>CAVPNP010000043.1:0-33878 GCA_963706665.1 uncultured Alphaproteobacteria bacterium | reverse complement strand
AGCAGTGACGCATCCCTCAGCAGAGTGGAAAGCCTTCCCATAATCTGGACGTCCAGAAAGCCCGGCTTTTCAGTCGGATGTACAACCACACTCGCAACCAGCTTGCGCAGCAGCGAGCGCGATACGCTGATGATACCGGCACGCAAATCTTTCAGAGATCGCCATATTCGTGCCAGGCCCCAATAGAACCACCTACTGCCAGGCAGAAGAGTTCTAAACGTTCCAATGCTAACCGGGAGAGTTTCGTAGCCTCGCGGTTTGCTTGAACCATCCCCCAAAGGTCCCCAGTGAGCGTTGCTGCGCGCCCCGTATTCGCCAACGCCTTCTCGCGCAATCCCATTCGAAGCATTAGGATCGGTAATAGATCGATCCATCTTTGTTAGAACCCGTTATTGCGTGCCCCTTAAATTCAAGCTTGAGAAAAATTTATGCGCACCAATCCCTTCTACGATTCATGGCTATTCCTCATAGGGGACACCGGCTCGCATCTCGGCGTTGGCGCATGGCGCACCCTTCTCGTTGCATTATTTTGGGCGCTCCTAATCGCGAGCATCTATATCGCCTATCGCAATTGGCGGGCCGATCCAGCACAGCGCACCCAAGTGCATTTCGGTACATGGCTCGCCCGCGTCGTCATCGGGGCCATGTGGTTCGAAGGTGCGCTCTGGAAATTGCCGATCCCATCGGGCGGCTTCCAATATTGGCTGGAGCAGGAAGTCAAGCACGCCGCTTTTGGCTTTCACCAAGCGCTCGTCAGGGATGTTCTCCTCCCGAATTTGACTGCCGTGAATGTGCTCGCTTTCCTCGCAGAAATGGGGATGGCGTCTGCCTTCATCCTCGGCTTTGGGGTGCGCGCCTTTGCCCTGCTTGGCATGCTCTTCGCCGCGCAGCTCTATTTCGGGCTTTATACCCACCCTGCCGAATGGCCATGGGAGTACGTCTTCATCATCGTGATCTGCTGGCTTTTCTACATCTACGCGGCGGGCCGAAGCCTGGGACTCGATGCGCTGTTGCGGCGCGAGACCAAACTTGCCGAGGGCGATAGCTTCCTCGCGCGTCTCTATCGGTGGGCTTCATAGAAGCCAGTTAGCCCCAAAGCCAACCCTCCCTTTAGTTTAGGGGAGGTTCTACGCCCGCTCAATCGCGGGCAATTTTCTTCCAAGTATGAACGAGAAGCCCCAAGGCTAGAACACCGAGCCACACTGCCAAAGCAAGGAACAGAAACCCAACTGTTACGTACAGAAAATATTCTACAGCCCAGGCAAAGGATTGAAAGGCGCGCATCGGCACGGATAGACCTCGTGGTGCCGCGCTTTCCACCAAAGTAAGCTTAACCGTGCAAAATTCATTCTCTGCATTAAAGTCGCCAAGCGACACGCCAAGGTCTTGTATTTTGTCTTCGACGGCTGTCAGCTGAGCTTGAACTTTGAGCCGCTCGTCAAGCGAACCGCCCGAGGCGGCCATATCAAGTAACGCCTTGCGGGATTTGTCTAATGTTTCCCTTCTCGCCCGCAACAGCCGGTATTCATTGGTCTTATCCGTCTTGATGACCGACAGATTGGTGTTTTTCGCAATCTTTCTGACGTCCACGATAAAGGCGTCGAACTTTGCCGGCGGCACTCCAATGCCCAAATACAGGGTGCGGTGGCCGTCTAGTCCTTGCTGCTGCTCATATTGGGTAAGACCGGCGGCGGCTGTAATGAGTGTCTCGACTTTCGCGCGATCTGCATCGAAATTCGATGTTGACTGCCCGATGGTGGCGATTTTCTCGTATTTCTGCGCATCCGAAGGTGCGAGGCCTTCGCCGCTTTGCCTTTGGCTCGCATAGTTTTTGCGACCCGTATCAAAGCTCGCCGATCCGCTGCTCCACCCCGCCGCCGGAGATGAACGCGGACTCCCCTCCATTACAAATTTGGCGATAAACAAGGCCGCAAAGAGCAGGAAGGCCAAGATGGCGGCACGTCCAAACGCTTTTTTTAAGGTCATCTTTATTTACCGAGATGTGATTGCCCAACGGTCCTTGCGCGCATGGTCAGGCCAGGCGCGTTGCTCAGAGCAAACGCAGCGCTAATTGTCGAATGTTGGGCGAAATTTTGTGATTGCCGGAGGAGGCTTGCCGCTAAGCCGCTGTGACGCCGGAACCGGGCGACAGTTCACCGATAATGCGGGCCTCTGCGTAGCCCTCGGTGTGAATCAAGCGAAGGATGCCGTCCGCGCTACTCGCGGCGCAGGCGATAAGAAGGCCGCCAGATGTTTGCGGATCGGTAAGAAGATGCCGCTGCCACAGCGGATAGCTGGATGGGAGCGTCACTTCATGTCCGTAGCTCTCCCAGTTGCGCCCCGACGCCCCCGTCACGAAGCCTTCCTGCGCCAGCTCGCTTGCTCTTGGAAGCAGCGGAAGGGCTGCGCCCTGCAGAACGAGTTTCAAGCCGGAGCCGCGCGCCATTTCAAGGCCGTGACCCAGCACGCCAAAGCCTGTCACGTCGGTCATGGCGTGGACGTCTGAATTCTTCGCAAGCTCGGCCCCAACCCGGTTGAGCTTTGTCATCGTCGCGATCATATCGGCGTAGTCAGCCGGGCTAAGCGCGTCCTTTTTGAAGGCGGCAGAATAAACACCGACGCCCACCGGCTTCGTTAAGATGACGACATCGCCAACCTTGGCGTCGCAATTCCGGCGGAGTTCGGAGGGCGCGCATAGTCCATTTACGGCAAGCCCATAAATTGGCTCTGGCGTGTCGATGGAGTGGCCGCCCGCCACCGGAATACCGGCCGCCGTGCAAACCTCGCGGCCGCCTTCGAGAATTTCGCGCACTTGCTCCGGCCCGATTTTGCCAAGCGGCATCCCAAGGATCGCGAGCGCGAAGATCGGCTTTCCGCCCATGGCGTAGACATCGGAAATGGCGTTTGTCGCCGCGATGCGTCCGAAATCGCGCAGGTCGTCCACCATCGGGGTGAAAAAATCGGTCGTCGAGATAAGACAAGTTTTCTCGTCGATCTGCCAAACAGCAGCATCGTCGCCTGTCTCCGTTCCAACCAGCAATTGCTTGAACGGCTGCACTTTCGGCATGTTGGCCAACAGGGCAGACAGCACGCCCGGCGACAGCTTGCATCCGCACCCTCCCCCGTGCGCCATGCTGCTTAGGCGGATTTGATCTGCGGACATTGTTGCTCTCCTAAAAAGGCTCTCTGTAGAGCCAGTTCAGACCTCAGCTAAGCAAGCTACAAAACGCAATTTGGCTAGATATCGCAAGGTACGCCATAGTAGTTAAGCAAATCGTGTCCTTACGCGTAAGTTATCATATCCGCACCTGGGGTTTTCTTCAAAAATAATGTAAACTCTCTATTTGCCGTAACAGCCCCTTTGTCGGGACGTTCCACCACGCGAAGACGAGTATTCGGGGAGGAAATTTTATGGTTATTTCCCAATCTCTCAACGTCAACGGAAAGGCGGTCTCGATCACGATCGACGACCCCAAAATGCCGTTACTCCTTGCTCTCCGGGATAATCTCGGATTGCGTGGTCCGCGTTTTGGTTGCGGCCTTTCCCAATGCGGCGCCTGCACAGTGCACATCGACGGCAAGGCGGTACGCTCTTGTGTAACGCCGCTATCGTCCTTGAAGCCTCATAATAAGATCGTAACGCTGGAAGGCCTTGGCACGCCGGAAAAGCTGCATCCCGTCCAGAAAGCTTTCATCGACGAGCAAGCCGTGCAATGCGGCTACTGCATCAATGGCATGATAATGGAGGCGACGGCCTTTCTCGCCACGAACGGAACGCCTAGCGAAGCCGACATCAAGAAAGCTCTCGCCAATAATCTTTGCCGCTGCGGAACACATGCGCGGATTGTGCGCGCGGTTAAGCGAGCGTCCGAAGCCATATCAGGGAGGGAAGGATGAACACTCATCTCCTCACTTCCCGTCGCGATGTGCTTAAGGGCGGCGCTCTCATTGTCAGCTTTTCCTGGTTTGGATTGCCCTTCGATGCCGCAGCGCAAAAAGCGCCTGCTGGTGGGAAGCCGCTCGCGCTCAATGCCGTGGACGCATTTCTTGCCATCGACGCTAACGGCATGGTCACGGTGTACTCAGGCAAGGTCGATCTTGGCACCGGCGTGCTCACTGCTTTGACGCAGATCGTAGCCGATGAACTCGACGTGCCGCTTAAATCCGTGACGGTCATCCAAGGCGACACCGCCTTGACGCCCAATCAGGGAACGACCTGGGGCAGCCTGTCGATCCAGATCGGCGGCGTTCAGCTTAGAAATGCGGCGGCGACCGCTCGCAATGCGCTTCTGGAACTCGCGGCAGCAAAACTTGGGCTGAAACCCGAAGAGTTGAAGATTACCGATGGCGTCATCAGCGGCGGCGGCAAGAGCGTGAGCTATGGCGAATTGATCGGCGGCAAATCTTTTTCGCTTAACGTCGATCACCAGAAGCCCCCAAAGACCAAAGACCCCAAAGATTTCAAGCTGGTCGGCAAGCCGGTTCCGCGTCTTGATATCCCAGCCAAGGTGACGGGTACGTTCACATACATGCAGGATTTCCGGGTGCCCGATATGCTGCACGGGCATGTGGTGCGTCCGCCGGCAATCGGCGCCAAGCTTGAAGGCGTCGATGAGGCGTCCGTCAGCAACATTCCCGGTGTCATAAAGGTCGTCCGTGAAGGCAACTTCCTCGCCGTTGTCGGCAGGAACGAATGGGCCGCCATCAAAGGCGCTCAAAGCCTCAAGGCCACATGGTCGAAATGGGAGGGGTTGCCGGAACAGAGCAAGCTCTTTGAATATGTCCGGGCATCGAAGATCGCGAAAGATGAAGTCACGAGCAATGTCGGCAAGCATATCCGAGGCGATGACCAAGGACGGCCACAAGAAGCTCAGCGCGACTTATGATTTTGCCATACACACGCATGGTTCAATCGGCCCGTCTTGTGCAATTGCTGAGTTCAAGGATGGCAAACTGACATCGTGGTCCGCATCGCAGGCGACGCATGATCTTCAGAAGCAGCTCGCAAAGATGTTCGGACTGCCGCTCGAGAATGTGCGCTGCATCTATATCGAGGGTTCGGGCTGTTACGGCCGCAATGGGCATGAGGATGCCGCAGCCGATGCCGCGCTTCTCGCGAAAGGCCATGGGCAAGCCAGTGCGCGTGCAGTGGTCACGCGCCGATGAACATGGCTGGGACCCCAAAGGCCCTCCGACGCTGATCGACTTACGCGCCGCGATAGACGACGCGAATAAGGTGACGGCGTGGGAGTCCGAGTTCTTCATTCCCCAGCAAACACCGACCAACTTTCAGGTGCCGCTGATCGCCGCGACGTTGAGCGGACTTCCGGCGGATGACGTGATTGCGCCGGGCAACATTTTCCAAAACTCGAACATCCCCTACAAATTCCCGAACATCAAAACCGTCTGCCACCGGTTGGAGTCGACGCCGCTCCGACCCTCATGGATTCGGACGCCAGGGCGTATGCAGAACACCTACGGCAATGAGTGCTTTATCGACGAGTTGGCGGCGGCGGCTGGCATGGACCCGATTGACTTCCGGCTCGCCTATCTCGATCCAGCCGACAAGCGCGGCATCGAGACGCTGAACCGGGTGGCCGCGTTGGCTAAATGGGAGAAACGTCCCTCGCCGAAGCGCGAAGCAAGCGGCGATGTGCTGACCGGGCGTGGCGTGAGCTATGTCAAATATGAGCTGGTGCGGACCTATGTCGCCGCTCGTGGCTGAGGTCGAGGTTCAACGCTCGACCGGTGCTATTCGTGTCACGCACTTTTATGTGGCGCATGATTGCGGTCAGATCATCAACCCGGATGGGCTTAAGAACCAGATCGAGGGTAACGTCATTCAGACGGTAAGCCGCACGCTCATCGAGGCGGTGAAATTTGACCGCTCGATGGTCACGAGCCTCGATTGGGTGACGTATCCTATCCTGACCTTCCCCCAGGTGCCGGAGATCGTGATGGATTTGATCGATCGTCCAAACGAAAAACCCTGGGGCGCGGGCGAGCCTTCCGCGGCTGTGGTTCCGTCGGCGATTTCGAACGCGGTCTTTGATGCAACCGGGGTAAGGATGCGCTCTGTGCCCTTCACCCCGGAAAAGGTTAAAGCCGCGCTTAACCGCGCCGCCTAACAGGGATTGGTGGGGTGGCGCTTAAGCCGCTCCCAATTACGCTTGTCATTTCCGACCGGTTGCTTTTTCGAGGCCTCCGCGATCCTCGCCCAATAGGTGGCATCCTTGCCGATTAGGATGCGTGGGTCGTGCCTCTCAATTCCCTGAATGATGCGCTCCGCGCATCCTGGGGTGATGGATTTGAAAGCGCGATACGGCGTGCAAAGTGCGCAACGGTCTGAATGGCTTCGCGCCCCTCGGGTAGAAACGGCACGAATACCGGCCAAGCATGCGGAAGCCTGTCGCGCAACACAAGTTCGACCTCGACTCCCGCCGCTCGCGCTCGCTCGGCAAGACGCGTGGTGTCATCGAGCAGGAGTTCGTGACGGCTCGCGAAGAGCAGCATCGGGGGAAGACCTGACAGATCGCCATAGAGCGGTGAGGCGCGCGGATCGCGAGGATCGGCGCCACCAAGATAGATTGAGGCTCCTTGGCGGAGCCCTTTCGGTGTGAACATGGCGCAGCGCCGGGCATTGCCCTCGACGGAGGGTCCCGTCACCGCAAGATCGGTCCAAGGGGAGAAGGCGACGATAGCCGCCGGTGGACGTAGCCCAGCGTCGCGAGCTCCCATCCCAGTGACGACAGCCAATCCGCCGCCCGAAGAATCGCCAGCGAGAACGATCTGCGCTCCAGGATGGCGTTCGATGAGCCAGCGATAGGCGCGAGCCGCGTCATCAACCGCCGCAGGAAATGGATGCTCTGGCGCAAGCCGATAATCGAGACCGTAGCAAGGGGCGCCGAAAACCTTGGCCATGGCGATGATGATTTGGCGGTGGGTCTTGGGCGAGCCGTGGAAATAGCCGCCCCCATGCAGATACAGCACGACCGTCGCTGGTGGATCTGCTCGATGTTCGTCGCAATCGGCCACATCAAAGCTCAGGCCGCTCTCGACGCAAAGCTCGTCGATCCGGAACCCTTTCGGCACCATCAGCGCGTGTCGCGAAGGATTCTCCGTTCTCACCCTAATCTGAGCGAGATTAATTGGCTTGTCGCCATGCCGCTTCATAAAGAAACGGCATGCGCCGTTGAGCAGCCAAGCCTGCCAGCTTGTCATCAGGCTCCCCCCTTCTGTGCCGTCGCTTTTTCAAGGCCTCGCGCGATCCTCGCCCAATAGGTCGATGGCATTAAGCGCTGTAGGATATCGAGGCGGCGGGCGTCGCTGCCGATCAGTATGCGCGGCTCATTTCTCTCAATTCCCTGAATGATGCGCTTTGCGGCGGCTGGAGGTGTGGTTTGGGCTAGATGATCGAAGCGATCGAGCGCTTCCGCGCGGCGCTGATTGCTATCAACAACATGAGAACCAAGCCGGGAATTGCGAGCTATATTGGTAGAAACGCCGCCCGGATGCACAACGGAAAGCCGCACGGTGCTTCGCGCCATCGCCAATTCGTGCCGCAGCGCCTCGGAGAAGCCCCGGACCGCAAACTTCGACGCCGCATAGGCGGTCTGTCCTGGCGGCGCGATGATGCCGAAGATGCTCGACACATTGACGATGTGTGCTTCGGGCTGGCTTTTGAGGTGGGACAGGAAAGCGCGAGTCCCATTCACGACGCCCCAGAAATTAATATTCATGAGCCATTCGAACTCGCTGAGTTCGAGTTCGTTGAAATTGCCGAAGAGCGCAACACCGGCATTGTTAACGACAATATTGAGATGGGGATGTGCGGCGACCGCGTCCCGAGCCAGTGCATCGACCTGATCGCGTTCGGCCACGTCGGTGAGATGGATAGAAACTTTTCGCGAATAGGTTTTTTCAATCTCGGCGGCAACGGCCTCAAGGCCTGCCTTGTCGCGATCGGCAAGCGCCACATCGCAGCCCCGCGCAGCAAGCTCAACTGCGAGTGCACGGCCAATGCCGCTTGCAGCCCCCGTTATAGCGGCGGCGGACCCACTGATCTTGGTCATGTTCCCCCCAAAGGGCCAAAAGCAAACTTCCAGCAAGCACTTAGAAAAGTTCGCTGAATGGTGCCAGAACTGCTTTCCAAAGGAAATAGGACCTCCCTGGATTTGAAAAAATCTCAAGGAAAGACGACCCTACGCGCGCCGTGCTGGCCAACATACCAAAGCGGCGCACAAGCCGAGCTTCTGCGCCGCACAGTGGAGTTAGGGGATTTGGAACTGGCCTATCTCAGAGGATCGTAGGCCGAGCGGATTTTATAATTTAGGCCAAGGCGTGCGGTCTGGAAATTATTCTCAATTTTATTCGTGGTGTCTCGCAGGCTATCACTCCCGATATTAGTCAGACTGATACTGCCGAGGTCCACGAATTGATATTCGGCTTTGAGCGACCATGAGGGCGAAAATGCATATTCGATGCCACCACCATAAACGAAGCCTTGCTGAATGTCGTTTTTCGAAAGATTGTTCGAAAATGGAGGAGAAAACCCGACACCATCGACTCGGATGTGCGTGTCCACACCGCCATAGGCGACACCGCCAGTCGCATACACAAGTGTCCGATTAGAAGCATAACCGATACGGCCCCGAGCCGTTGCGAACCAGTCAACGCTCTGGTGCGCATCAAACGCCGTATTTCCGGCAAAAGCGCTAAATTTGCTATCTATGCTTGCGCCTTGAATATCAGCCTCGACACCGAGGACGAGGCCGGTACCGGATACTCTGCCAATTGGCTCCGATCTGACCGCCGCCAAACTCTCCCGATCTTTTAAACTTGCCAAGGGCCGCGTCGTCGAATTTATCGAAGCGGACATTATTGCTGTCGCCCCAACTGCCGCCGCCATTGATACCGATATAGAAGCCCCGCCATATCGGAGCCGGTGCATATGACGATCCATCCTTCCAGCTGGGATAATAGTCACCAGCCGAAGCGGGAATGATGGCAGCTACAACAACGGCAAGCACCGACGCGCCACGATAAAGCGATTTCGTCATAGGATATATTGCCCCGTTCAAGTGCCCTATACGTGGGAAGCGAATATTGCCCAAGCGATTCCCAGCATGTTCAATAGAATCACTACAGGAACCGGGCCAACAGTACCAGGGCAGGCACAGAGTCTCGGCTCGATTATCCAATTTTGTGGCCGCTGGGCAACAAGTCCGGCCGGATCGCTTGTGAACGGACGGCAACGGTAGCGAACAAGCTTTGCTTTTCGCGACGGCATCGGGGCTGTATTGTCGTGCCGAAGCCAGCTTTAGAGTGGGGCGCGCTCTTTGGCTTACTCTTCACTAGCAATATAGCAAGAACGGTCTTGGAGGTGGGTTTTGCGCGGCAGGGTCTTGGGTTACGACAATAGTCAAGCCATTGGAGTCATTAGCGGGGATGACGGCAACAGGTATTCCGTTGCAGGCGAGGATTTAGGTGCAGGTGTTAGAACGCTGGTCGCTGGGCACGTCGTGGATTTCGTTGTGCAGGAAAACCGTGCCTTATCGGTGTTTACGATATCGAGAGGGATTTATCTCGATGAAAAAAACAAATGGATCGCAGCCGCTCTAGCCCTTTTTCTTGGCTGGCTAGGTGTTCATAAATTCTATCTTGGAAAGACCAATGCCGGCATTGTGATGCTGCTATGTAGCATTCCCGGGGCCGCATTCGTTATCCCAGCTTTGATCGTATGGGCCATCGCTTTCATCGAAGCTGTTCTGTATTTGGTCAAAGACGAGCAAACCTTCTACGACGAATATGTCATCGGCAATCGAAATTGGTTCTAGGCTGCCCGGCGAGCGGGATGGCGAACTCTACCACCCATCACGAACAGCTTTTCCCACAGGTATCGGACTTCTGCCATGGTGACGTTATGACCCTGTCAAATAGGTCATTGAAAGTTCTCATCCTGTTTTTGTTGCTCGCCGTCGCGCCGTTACCGCGAGCCCAAGCGCAAACACAACAGCCGGGCAGCGCCCCGCAAGCCGAAGCTCGTGACGCGGCTGAGCAACTAGCTGCCCAGCTTGAGCCATTTGTAGCGGAAAACGCCAAGCCCAGCAGCATACCCCAGGTATTCACAGGGGTTACGCAGGATGGGAAGCAGCTCACCCTCCTTGTGAATGGCTTGCCATTCGAAGGAAAGAAGCGGCGCGAATTCTTTTTGTGGCTCTGCCAGCAATACGGCGTCACAGCCTATGCCTATGCGACAGGCGTTTCAAAAACAGGGACACATAAGAAGAATTCCTCGTCTGCCTCCTTTGACGATATGGAAATTGCGGCCTCATCCAAAGCCAAGGATGTTTTTATAAGCATGTCGTGGGGGCCTGGCGCCGATGGTGCTTTAGCCTACAGCCGTACGTCCTATCGTGCGGAGCCCGCCAAAGAGCGGAAAGATCGGCTATTTTCTGGCATTCTTCGCTCGCCGCGTTCCGGCCAACCTATCAACAGTGCAGAATTTGCGAAGGTTTGGGAAAGCTGGAAAGATAACGTTGTCTGGCGTGAATCCCAGGAAAATGTACCGCAGGCCACTCCTGAAGAGCTGCTCTCAGCCGCGATAAAATTATACTCGTCCGGCAATTGTCGCGACGCGCTTCCGCTCGGAATGCAGGCGGCCACACTATTTAAAGCCAAAGGTGGCACTCAAACCGCCGATTATGCATGGGCTTTGGTGGCGCAAGCTTTGTGTCAGAACCAGCTTGGCCATGCTACAGAAGCGGAGCAGCTTTACCGTCAGGCGATTGAGATTTTCGAGAAGGTTCGAGGGGCCAAACGGGCGAGATCTTGCGACGGCGCTCGATAATCTTGCAAGCATCTTCGTGACCAACGGGCGGCTTGCCGAGGCGGAGGCATTGCGTCTTCGTGCCCTGCAAATCTTTAAAGCTGTTCTGGACCCGGCAGACCCAAATATCGCAACAACCCTGCAAAATCTGGCGGTGCTTTATCAATCTCAAAACCGCATTCCTGAGGCCGAGCAATATTTCCTGGAAGCGCTGGCCCTTCTGGAGAAGGCCTTTGGCCCGGACAGCCAACGGGTTGGCATAACGGCAGATAATTTGGCGGGATTCTATCGGTCGCGCGGTCAATTAGACAAAGCAGGCGAATATTATTTGAAAGCTCTGACCAGCTTGCAAAAATCGGTTGGCAATAATCATCCTGATATGGCGCTCGCGCTTCAGAACTATGCTCTTTTGCAGAAAGAGCGAGGCAAACTGGACAAGGCGGAAGCAAATCTCAAGGGCGCAATTGCAATTTATGAGCGTCTCTATGGGCCGAAGCACAGCGCAATTTCACCCGTACTGAATACTCTCGTGCATCAATATATTGAGCAGCAAAGATGGCCAGATGCACTCGATGCAGCGCGCCGGGCGGCTACGATTGCGCAAGAATTTAACCGGCTTGGCAATGTGCAGGCGGCTAGCCTTGAGGGACAGCCCGGGTCATCCTTCCGAAGATTGGCTCAAGCAGCATACTCTAGTGGCCCCTCCGACCCTTCCTTGATGAATGAGGGCTTCATCGCTGCCCAGCGTGCTTTGGAAACCGAGGCGTCGATCGCCCTGTCGCAGCTCGGCGCGCGCTATGCATCAGGACAAGGGGAACTGCCGCGCTTGCTCCGTGAAAGGCAGGACCTCATCGGAGAACGCAAGGAGCACGATAAGCGACTTATCGACAGCGCCGCTAAGCCGCCGAGCCAGCGTGACGGTTCGCGGGACGATAAGATTAAAGCCCGCATCGTTGAAATCGACAACCGGCTGGAGGAAATCGACGTTGCCGTTGGAAAAAAGTTCCCACAATACGCCTCGCTTTCTAACCCCTCGCCGATCTCTGTCGGGGCCGTTCAGGCCTTGCTGCGGCCTGACGAAGCGCTGCTGCAGTTTCTCGATGTGCAGGCAGTCGGAGGCATAAAAGAGACCGCCTTTGCTTGGCTCATTACCAAAACAGACGCGCGATGGGTGCGCCTTGATCTGGGAACCGCCGCTCTTGAGCGTGCGGTCGAGACGCTGAGATGCGGTGTCGATGCCGCTCGATGGCAAAGCGATGGCGGCAAAGCCTGTAATGCCCTGCTGAATCTGAGTTCCCCTGCCGCACCAGACCCCCTCCCCTTCGATTTCGAAGTTGCCCACAAGCTCCACCAGGCCTTGCTCGCGCCCTTTGAAACGCAAATTAAGGGTCGGCATCTGATCGTCATCCCGTCAGGAGCCCTGACGCGGTTGCCCTTGTCGATGCTGGTGGCTGAGCCGCCCAGCAATCCGCGTGCGGCATCCCTAGATGAGTATAAATCAGCAGCGTGGCTTGGTGCTCGCCAAGCAATGAGTGTTTTGCCGGCTGCTGCGAGTTTGCAGGCACTGCGCAAGTTCGCGAAGCATGGTCGCGCCGAAAAGCCATATCTTGGCATTGGGAACCCACTCCTCGATGGCGATCCCAATGACGCTTTCGATACCGCTCGCGCCAAAAGCGCCCGAGAACAGCAGAAATGCTCCGGCAACGGCGAGCTGCTCGATCAAGATCTAACGAGAGTGACGCATAAAGCCGTTGACACTCGGGGGCTCTTCCTCGCTGCACGGCAAGCGAACGTTAGGAACATCCGGCGGCAGGCTCCCTTACCCGAAACACGCGATGAGCTATGTACGGTGGCGAAATCTCTTGGAGTTCATAACTCCGATCAAGCGGTACTTCTGGGCTCCAGGGCGACCGAGGGCGCTATTAAGTCGATGAGTAAGTCCGGCCAGTTGGAGCGATTTCAAATCCTGCACTTTGCAACGCATGGCGTGCTGCCAAACGAGGCCGAAGCCTATCTGAATGCGGCTGCCGAGCCTGGGCTGATCTTAACGCCTCCTGGTACGCCGGATGGCACCGATGACGGTCTTTTGACCGCGTCTGAGATCTCCGAGCTCAAACTCAATGCGGAATGGGTTGTCCTTTCTGCGTGCAATACCGCAGGCGGTGCGGCGAACAATGTGGAGCCGCTCTCTGGCTTGGCCCGTGCATTTTTCTACGCTGGCACGCGCTCGCTTCTTGTTTCGCATTGGGCTGTCGATTCCAATGCGGCGGTACAGCTAACGACCCGTGCATTTGCGGAGCTCAAAGCGTACCCGAAGATCGGCCGCGCTGAAGCTCTCCGCAGCTCAATCGAGACCCTGCTTCGGAACAGCTCGCCTGAAGATGCCCATCCCTCCCGATGGGCGCCATTTGTGGTGGTTGGTGAAGGCGCGCGGTGAGCATTCGCGGCGCTGCTAGCGTGGGAGCGCCGTGAAGAGCTCCTTACTTGACGACAGGGTTGGCCGCGGTCGCCTGCGCGCTCTCCGGCTTGACAACCATTTTCCAGGCTTTGTCGTCGGTCAAGTATTGAGCTACGACCCGCTTGATGTCTTCGGGGGTAAGATTTTCGTATCGAGGGAGAGCAACGCGGATTCTGTCAAACTGACGCGGGTCGGTTTGCGCTCCTGTTAGGTAAGTGCGCCAATATTCGTTCAACTTCTGTTGTTTCTTTATGTTTTCTATGGTTGGCGTTCTTGCCCGAAGGAATTCGTCCGCCGTCACACCGTTGGCTCGAATATCGGCAGTAATCTTCGAGACATTTTCATAGAAGCTATCAAGTTTGGATGGGGGAGTTTCAACCTTGCTCCAGGCATAGCCGTAGCCAGGGAATGCCTTGGACATCTCCCGTCCTGCTTGCGGAGAATAGGTTGCGCCCTCTTTGCTGCGGACCTGATCGGTAAGCCTGTTATGAAGGACTTCGGTGGCAAGGTACATCGCATAAGGAAGTGCTGGTTCCGCGTAGAAATCGGTCACAGGCCAAGCGATGAACGCAATCGATTCATCGGGACGCCCCTTGTGAGTCCGCTCAACCGGAGTTTTGGCCGGGGCGGGAAAGTTAATCAGCCGCGCCGATTCCGGCGCCGTTACCCCTGACCTGGGCGGAAGAGCACCAAATGTGACCGCAGTTGCTTTTATCGCAGCTTCCGGCGACACGTCACCGACAATGGTCACCTCGATCGCACCGTTTGCCAACGGCCCCTGCAACATCCCCTTCAGTTCTTCCACTTTGCCAGCTTCGAATTGCTCACGCGTCGGCGTGGTCCAGCGCGGATCTCCGCTATGCAGGAGGCCGCCCGAGTCACGGGAATAAACACCGCTCGCCGTAGCCGCCCACTGCGGGAGGGCATTGATGTATGAAATGCGCTCGCGCTCTACTGCCTCCGGCCGATAGCCGGGATCAATGACGTCGGCCGTCATAAGTTGCAGTTGAAAATCGAGATCTCGCTTGTTGGTGCGTCCGCTAAAGATAAACCCGTCGTCGGAGATAGAAAAACTTGCTCCCCCGACTTTTGACGCCAATATCCGCACGATATCATCCAAGCTAATCTTTTTCAGGCCGGCCGCTATAAAGGCCCTCGTTAGCCATACGGAACTATCCTTGGGAAGATCCAAACGGCCATTGCCGACCTGGACCGCCACCAAAATTTCATCCTGACGAAAGTTTGTTTGCTTGATGGTAAGCTTCACACCGTTTTCGAAACGAGCTGTGACAATGCCCAGATCGACGATGTCTTTTTGCTCGGCGACAGTTCCGGGCTTGCCAAAGTCTGTGTAGGGCCATACGACGGCGGCTTCGGCTTGGGGCGCGCTCACCGGCACGGCGTGGGACTTGTTATATTCGGCCTCGACTGTCGCCTTGCCGCCTTCAATTTGAACAGGCGTAGAGACCAGCACGAGCGGTCCTGCGCCCTCGAAGATCCGAGGCAGCGCTGCATTGACCTCTCCCAACGTAATCCCCTTCACTATGTCATTGAACAGGGCAAGGTTCTCGGATGGGGATGTCATGACATGGTCTGCATCCACTCCCGTCAGAATTCCCGCTGCGAGGTCGGGCGTGGTGCGCGTTGCGGCGGTCGCTGCGGACTGCTCAAGTACGGTGCGATATTCGGTAATTTCAAGGTTAAGTTCTTCTTGGCTTACACCGTGTTGCACAATGCGGCGTTGTTCCTGCTCGATGGCCGCAAGCGCCTCTTTCCAAGACTCGGGCGCGCTGGTTGCGCGGACTGCGGCGACCTTAGCAGAATAGACGGAATCGCCATAGCTAGAGCGCGCTGAAAGAAATCGCGGGTGCTCGCTACGAGCAAGTTTGTCGAAACGGCGATCGAGCACTCTCAGCCCAAGAGCATTCACAAAGTCTTTGCGGTGCCTGGCGATAGTGTCGGGGGTGTCAACATAGGGCTTAAGCCAGCTGATGGAGATCAATGGGCTGTCCCCTGGTTGCTGAATGAGCAGAGGTGTCAACCCTCGTGATTTTATCGAACCAAGGTCTGGTTCGGACGTGGCGGGACCAACCGGGGCCCAATCGCCAAAGGTAGCTTTGATTTTCTCCTCAATCGCTGCTGGATCGATATCCCCAACAACGATCAGCGTGGCCCGGTCGGGGCGATAATTCGCGTTGTAAAACTCTTTAACGAGACTTGCCGGTGCGTTTTTGATTATTTCGGTTTGGCCGATAGGAAAGCGTTTTGGCGCGAGCTGGCCTTCAAGGAGCGTTTCGAACGCGACTTTTGTGACCCGATAGGCGGGCGTATCCCGCAGCCGTTCTTCGGAGAGCACAACATTGCGCTCAGGCTCCATGGATTTTGCATCCAATGTGAGCTCGCTTGCTGTTTCGCGCATCAGCACGAACGCGGTCTCGATTGTTGACGCGTCTGTTTGCGGTAGGTCCAGCTTATAGACCGTTTGGTTAAAAGACGTGAAAGCGTTGGTATCGGGGCCGAAGGCTAACCCCTTGCGCTGGAGGATTTTTACCATCTCGCCTTCTGGAACGCGCTTCGAGCCCTTAAAGGCCATATGTTCCAGGAAGTGCGCCAAGCCCTGCTGCGCATCGCTTTCATTCAACGAGCCTGAACCGATCCGAAGACGGATGGAGGCTTGGCCGGGCGGCGTCGCATTTTTAAAAATCACATAGCGCATGCCATTCGGTAATCTTCCAAACTGGATGCCGGGGTCGGGTTTCAAATCGCTGTTTTCATGCGCCCAAACTGGGCTCGGACTTTTCGCAAACGTCCCGCCCGCCAGCACCATCTGCCCCGCGACGAGAGCCGCGAGCAACCAGCCATGTTTCTTTGTCATTGTTTGACCCGAGCCCCGTTTACAGTGCTCGCCGGAGCCCCAACCTTCCGACCGCGCACTCATGATGAAGAGATCTCAAACTGGAATACTGAGCTAATGGCGTAATAAAGGCCGCTATCGGATTTTGTGGCGGCGGGTACGCAAGCCATAGCCGAACGGTATCAAGGCAATGGCAGCAAGCTGTATCGACGCAGCTTTCGCAGACTGATACCGTGCCGCAATAATAGTTATTGGAGCTATGACAGACAGTCATCGCGATTGCCCAACATGTGGGGCACAGATGGAAGAGGGGTTTGTCAAAGACCACTACAATTGGATTGGCGCCTTGCAAAGCATGTGGATCGAAGGCGCCGCCGTTTCTGCGTGGGGAGGAGGAGTGATATTACGTCGAAAACGCGCAATTCCAATTACCACCTATCGATGCACGGCTTGCCGCTTTCTCGAGTTCTACGCTTAACCATCAGGCCGCAAGGCTGATGGATGCCGAAGCGCGCAGCGAACAGGAGCAGCAATCAACTGGCGCTAAGCTCCAACCGCACGGCGCAGCGTCGCAATCCATGCTCTCAGAATCGCACCCACGATAGATCCGATACCAAGCTTCCTCATTGTGGCCGTCGCGTCCTCGCCAGCGACAGCGCGGTCAAGGTTCGTTGCAAACACCGAGCCGATTTCCGTGACAATCCCCCGGACTATGCTCGGGCGTCCAAATTGCGCTAAAGCGCCGGTGAGCTTGTAGGAAACGTTGGCTTCAACGCGTGTGCTCGCTTGGTCCACAGGGATCAAATCGAATCGCATCTCGCCCGTGGCCTTTGCTCCCGCGCGGCCATCGTGGCCAGTCCCCTGGATCTGCCCCGAATAGTCCGCGTCCGAGGTTATAAAGGTTCCGCCCCCCTTAAAAGAGGGAGAAATCGGACCGAATGTGACCTTCATCCCGCCGGTGAAGAGGCCATCGGCGTTGGGCGCGCTTTCGAGCGATGCGCCAGGGAGGCATTTTATGAGGAGCCCAATATCCCGCATATATGCCCACACAGCCTCGCGCGGGTGCGGGAGAACGAAGCTCTGAGAGAGCCTCGTCAGGCCACCCTCTTCCTGCGGCGCCGTCGTTGTCACCGTGATCGGATCGCGACGGGAAATCGTCACAGATGCAGGTGCTGGCGCGCTCTGTTTCGATTGTACCGCAGGCGCAACAGGCGTGCTCGCCTTAGGACTGACGCTGGATGCGTGCGACCCGACGGGCCCAAGGCCTGCGCTCTGTTTCGCTGCATATTCCTTGCCAGCCCCGGACGCCAGATCTTCGTCCATGACGCGCATTGTCGCGGCGACAATACCAGCATAGCCCGTGCAGCGGCAGAGATTGCCGCTCATCGCTACTCGGATCTCGCTTTCGGTTCGCGCGACTCCGCGTTGGATTAAATCCCGTGCCGCAATCAGCATCCCAGGCGTGCAAAATCCACATTGCAGAGCATGTTCTTCGGTGAACGCCTTACGCAACCGCGCCATAAGCGGATCATCGTCAAAGCCTTCGATTGTGCGGACGGAAGCGCCATCGCAGGCCACCGCGAAGGTAATGCATGAGCGCGCGATCTCGCCGTCGATTTCGACGGTGCAGGCTCCGCAAATGCCGTGTTCGCAACCAAGATGCGTGCCGGTCAAGCCTGCATTCTCGCGAATGAAGTCGGCCAGATGCGTGCGCGGCGCGGTTTTTGCCTGCACTGCACGATCGTTAAGCGTGATTGTCGTTGTCGTCATGCGTTCCAACTATCATCGAGAGCGCGTTGCAGAACGGCTGTGTGTATCGCGCGTTCGTAAGGGTCGTCTTCGAGTCCAAGCGCAACGATGTGATCGCCGAGCCGGTCTTGATCGAGGCGCTTATGCGCGATGAATTCCGCCCCATCTTCGATCACAATCGGAGCGCCCCCCGATGCGCCAACAACGAGGCGCGTTCCAGCAGCATTGCGCCGCACCACGCCGATGGCTTCAGCGAATTCGCCGGTCTTGCGGCATAGTTTTGCGTAGCCGAAACGCGCGCCGCTTGCAGGCTTCGAGATCGAAATGGACGCAACAACCTCCGAATGGCTTAGAGCCGTCGAAAGCGCTCCCTTAACAAAATGCTTGAGCGGCAGGCGGCGCGCATGCTCGGGCCCTTGGATTTCGATCTCGACGTCGAGCGCAGATAATGCCGAGAGCCAATCGGCGGCAGGGTCGGCATGAGCGAGGCTGCCCCCAATCGTACCTCGCGTGCGCACGGCCCTATAGGCAATGCCGCGAGCGACGCGGGCCAGAAAACCGCCTGCCGGGTCGGGAACGCGCCCATCCTCGAAATTCGCATGGGTGATGCAAGCGCCATACGTAACCGAGCTTGCGGTTTCTGTGACGGCCTTCGCCTGTGGAACGCGGGTGATGTCCACGAGAAGGGACGGCTGAGAAAGGCGAAGATTCAGCATCGGCCCGAGTGTCTGTCCACCCGCGACGATCTTGGCGTCTGGATTATCCGCAAGGATGGCCGCAGCCTCCTGCAGGGTCGATGGGCGGCGGTAGTCAAAAGCAGCCGGCTTCATTCCGCAGCCTCCCGCATTGGTCTAATGTTGCGGGCGTGCGCGACGGCTTCAGCGATGCGCCGTGGCGTTACCGGGGAAATGAGAAGCTCCGCCCCTATGCCCGAGAGAGCGTCATTGATAGCGTTCGTGATGGCTGCGGGCGGAGCAATTGCCCCTCCCTCCGCGATGCCCTTTTGACCGAAACGCGTATAGGGCGAAGGCGTCTCCATGTGGTCGATGCGGATCGTCGGCATTTCAGTCGGGCCGGGCAGAAGATAGTCCGACAGCGTGGAGGCTTGCGGCTGCCCATTGGCGTCGTAGGGCATTTCCTCATAGAGCGCCGTTCCGATGCCTTGGGCGCAGCCGCCATAGATCTGGCCATCAACGATCATTGGGTTGACCAGCACGCCGCCGTCCTCCACCACGACATAGTCGAGGAGTTCCACTTCTCCCGTCACCGTATCGACAGCCACGGTTGCGGCGTGAGCGGCATAGCTGAAGGTCCCCGTATCGCGTTTTGCTTTATAGCCAGCCGTCACTTCGAGACCGGCGGGGTCGGTATCGTGAGGCAGGTCCTGAGGGCGGCGATAGAAAATGCGCGCGACTTCAGAGACGGCAATCCTCGCCGAAGCGCTCTCCACATAGCCGCCATTCAGCCGGACGTTCGCTCCATCAGTCTGCAAAAGGCTCGCGCCAATGCGCTTGACGCGTTCTGCAAGCTGATCGCAGGCTTCAGCCACCGCCCCACCAGACATAATCATGCTGCGCGATCCCCAGGTGCCCGTGGAATATGGGGTTTTCGCGGTATCGCCATGCAGAACCTTGATGCGGTTATGTTCAATACCAAGGATCGAATGGGCGACTTGCGATAGGGTCGTCTCAAGCCCCTGACCGTGGCTATGTGCGCCGATGCGCAGTTCGAGGCCACCATCCGGTGTGAAGCGCGCGAAGCACTGCTCAAAGCCCGGAACCATGGGGATTCCCCACGTGGCGTAGACGCTCGTCCCGTGACCGGCCTGCTCGGCATACATCGAAAAACCAATGCCGATCTTCCGGCCGTTGGCTTCCTCCTGTAGCTGCCGCGAGCGGACAGCTTCCAAATCGATCATATTAATGGCGCGGCGCAAAGCCTCGGGATAGTCGCCGCTATCGAAATGCCGCTTCGCGATATTGTCGAAAGGCATTTGCTCTGGCTGAACGAGACTATTCATCCGCAGCGTGGTTGGCTCAATGGCGAGTTCGCGCGCCAACGCATCGAGCGTCACCTCCAGGGCAAAGCAAACGCCTGTGCGTGCTACGCCGCGATATGGCAAAATCGGCGGCTTATTGGTGGCGACAGAATAAGTCCGGCAACGGTAATGCGGAAAATCGTAGAGGCCCGGCAAGATGCTGCCAACTTGTCCCGCTTCCAGGCACGCGGAGAAGGGATAGGCAGAATAGGCGCCAGAGTCGACGGTTGCTTCGCAATCAAGTGCCAGCAGCCGCCCATTCTCGTCCGCATAAGCCGTGAGAATATAGTGATGCTCGCGGCAGTCCGCACCTGCGATCAGATTTTCGCGGCGGTCCTCTATCCACTTCAGGGGGAAGTCGACTTTCCGTGTGGCCCAGCCCAGCGCTACTTCTTCAGGAAGAAGGATCCCTTTGTAGCCAAAACCGCCGCCAACATCGGGCGCAATAACGCGGATATCGCCTTCGGGCAGGCCGAGACATTCGGCAAGACCAGACCGCACAATATGGGGCTGCTGGGTTGACGTTGTGACGGTAAGCTGTTCAAGGCGGCTATCCCAATGCGCGATGACGCCTCGCCCTTCGAGCGGGCTCATGGCTTGGCGGCAGGTGCGAAGTTCCCGCGTAACCTTCCGATGCGCTTTGGCCTTCACCGCTTCGAAATCAACATCGGCAAAGGTCGTCAGAAAGAGATTGTCGCCCCAATGCTCATGAACGAGCGCACTTCCGGGCTTGCGCGCGTCCAGCATATCGACAACAGCGGGCAATTCCTCAATATCGAGTTCGACAAGCTGCGCGATATCTTCAGCCTCAGCGCGCGTGGGGGCGATGCACATCGCAACAAGTTCGCCCACGTGACGCACTTTTTCGCTCGCGAGCGCTGGCTGCACCGATGATTTAAAATCCGCAAGCGTCGTGTCGGCGCGGATTGGCGCTACGCCCTCCAGATCGGCTGCGATAAAAACACGGTCGCGCAACTCCGCTGGAATGTGGACGCCGCGGATCCGGCCATGGGCGATGGGGCTGCGGACAAAAGCAACCTCTTGCATTCGAGGTAACTTGATGTCGCCGACATATTGACCACGCCCGCGCATATAGCGGTCGTCTTCCTTACGTAGCAGCCGCGCCCCAATCCCTTGTTCCATCGCCCGTCCCAGCGTTATTCCATTCTCAAGGCGCGCACTCCGCCTTTAAGTTCGATGTTTATCCGGACGCAATCGCCCCTATAGGTAATTTCGCCGACGTAAAGCACTCTGCGTCTATGGCCAGTCACGATGCAGCGCGCTTCAGCCGTCGGAGAATTCAGCGGAATCTGCAAATATTGCGCCGTTTCGAGATCGGCGCTGCCAATCTCCAGCGTCTGCTTTGCTTTCGTGATCCCGGCGTCTTTCATATCGGCCAAGACGGCCAGGGCGATTCGCTTCTGGAATTCGTCCTCGGCACGCTCATAGAGATCGCGCGCGATATGTACGCGAGCCAACGCATAGGGTTCGCCTTCTCGCGTCTGCACGCTTCTCAGACAAATATAGCTTTTTGCAGGCTTGCCGTCGGCGTCTCGCAGCGTAGGTCCGTTGTCATCAATGGCGGGTAGCATATGCGGAACATTGCCCTCGATGGGAGCCATTAATCCGCGCCAGTCGGTCGCGAGTTCGAGCCAGCGGTCACGCGCAGTTGCTTTGGTAACGAATGTCCCTCTCCCCTGATGAGAGCGAAGCAATCCTTCTTCGTGCAGGATTTCGATGGCCTGCCGGATGGTGACGCGCGCGACGCCCAGCTCGCGTTCCAGTTCCTCGATTGTTGAAACACGCTCGCCGACCTTCCAGCCGCCGTCCTCAATGCGCTTTCGCAGCACTGACGCGACCTGCAGGTAACGCGGAATGCCTGACTCCGAAAGCGCGGGATGAAGCTTCTTTCGCGAACGTGCGGCCATAGTAGATTGTCAGAACCTGAAAATTTCAACAAAACACTGCTCAAGAAGTGGGCAATGTGCCTATCTTATGTAGCTTGGCAACTTGTTCTATTTATAGTACGAATTTTGATATGCGCAAGCTTACGGTGGCGCAGAGTTAGAGTTGAGAGGAAACATCGCATGTCGCTCATTGGTACGGCTAGAGGGCGGCTCGCAACATGGGCAGGGGCGGCTTTGGCTGGCGCTTTGCTTCTGGCGGGCCAGGTTCATGCAGAGGATACGATTAAGATTGGCGTGACTCAGCCTTTGACAGGCGCGTTTGCCGCAAGTGGCAATTACGTGACGCAGGGCGCGAAGATCGCAGCCGATGAAATCAACGCGAATGGCGGCGTGCTCGGCAAGAAGATCGAGCTTGTCATCGAGGATAACAAATCGAATCCGACCGAGGCCGTGGCAACCGCTGAAAAGCTTATCCAAAAAGACAAAGTTCCCGTGATGATGGGCGCTTGGAGTTCCACGCTGACGCTCGCAGTGATGCCGAAGTTGATGGAATACAGCGTGCCGATGGTCGTCGAAACATCCTCGTCCGGAAAGATAACGATAGCGGGCAACCCTTGGATCTTCCGCATCAGCCCGACATCGGAGATGGAGTCCAAATCGTTCCAAGCCATCATGGGACCGCTCGGCATCAAGAAAGCCGATTTTCTGGCGACCGCTAATGATTTTGGGCTCGGCGCGTCCTCCGAATTCTCGAAGATGCTCAAGGCAAACGGCGTTGAAGTGGGTGTGATCGAAACAATCGATCCAAAGGCCACGGACTTTTCCGCACAGCTCGCCAAAATCAAAGCTTCGGGCGGCGATACACTCTTCGTGACCTCCGCCGTCGAGCAAATCACTCTCGTCTTGAAGCAGGCGAAAGAGCAGCAGCTCAAGGCTCGCATCATCACAACCGGTGGCTCGAACTCGCCCGACCAACTTATCGCACAGGCTGGCAGTGCTGCCGATGGTTCACACCATCTCGTGTTCTTCACTCCCTGGTTCCCGGAAGCCCTGAAAAACCCCGATCTGGGCAAGAAGTTCGTAGCTGAGTGGACAAAGCTCGGTTACGCGGCGGGCGGTCTCACCGAGGGCTATCGCGGCGCGGACGGGATCAACACCATTGTTGCAGCAATCAAGCTTGCCGGAAAGGCGGAGCCTGAGGCTATCCAGAAGGCGCTCTGGAACACGAAATTGAAGGGCATCAATGGCGACATCGCCTTCACGAAGCAGGGACCGGCTGGCACCGAAAGCGGGCAAAACGTTCCCTCGGTTTATCTGGTGAAGATCGAGAACGGCAAAGTCGTGAAGATGTAAGCATCGCATCGTTACTGCGGGGCGCGGGAAAGCCGTGCCTCGCAGCGAATAGCAATTCGCCTATCTGGGCCGGCAGTGGATCAACTCCTCCAACATATCTCGAATGCCTTCATGCTCGGCGGAACTTACGCGCTGCTTGGCATCGGCTTGACTCTCATTTTCGGCATCATGCGCGTTGTGAATTTCACGCATGGCGAACTCTACGCCTTCGGCGCGTATATGATGTACGCCTTCGTGATGCTTCTCGGCGTCAATTTCTTTGCGGCCCTCATTCTTGCTGTTGCGCTCGGAGTAGTACTGGGCTGGCTTATCGAATTTAGCTTGCTGCGGAAGCTGCGCGGCGCCGACATCGACACGACCATGCTGGTGACAATCGGTGCGTGGATCGCGCTGCAAAATACAGAGCAGCTTGCCTGGACCGGCGTCGCTCAGTCGATTTCCAACCCATTTCCCGAGGACCCGCTCATCGTCGGAGCTATTTCGATTTCTTGGAATAGGCTGTTCGTGCTTGTGGCAGCGCTGGCGCTTATCGCCGCGACTTACGCGCTCATCACCTTCACGAAGCTCGGCAAAGCGATGCGCGCCACCTTCCAGGATCGCGAAACTGCGGCGCTCATGGGCGTCGACATCGACCGGATTTATGGCGCAACATTTGCCCTTGGCTCGGGACTTGCTGCTGCGGCAGGGGCGCTGCTGGGGCCAGTATTCGTAGTGCAGCCATCCATGGGTAATCTCGCGGCCTCAAAGGCATTCGCCATCGTGATATTGGGAGGTCTCGGCAGCTTGCCTGGCGCTGTGATCGGCGGGTTTGTTCTCGCATACTCCGAGGAGTTTGGCGCTGCCTACATTTCGTCGGGTTATCGCGACGCGATGGGCTTTCTGCTCATAATTGCGATTTTGCTGTTCAAGCCAACGGGTCTCTTCGCACAGAAGGTGCGCATCGGATGAGCAAGCCAGCGGAATCATTGTTGTTTTGGGGCGGCGTCGCTGGGTTGGCGACGGTGCCACTGTGGATGGACAACCTCTATGTGCTTCACATCCTGATCACTACCGGCATTTTCATCATCGCGGCGATGAGTTTAAACCTCTTGCTGGGCTATACCGGTCAGCTATCGCTTGGCCATGTCGCGTTCTTCGGTATCGGCGCATATGTAAGCGCGCTGTTGTCCTTGGGTTTCGAGGTCACGATCTGGCCTTTCGGATTGTTGACGGTCGCACGGCAGCCGGTGTGGCTGTCGATGCTATGGGCTGTAGCGATTACCGGGCTATGCGGCTGGGCCATCGGCAAGCTCGCCTTTCGAGTTCGCGGGGCCTATTTCGTCATCGTTTCGATCAGCTTCGCCGAAGTGGTCAGGCTCGTCGCCGTCAATTGGGTTGAGCTTACCCAAGGACCGATGGCCCTTACCAGCATTCCCCATCTTACCCTTGCAGTGCCGGGATTGTTCGAGGCTTCTTTCCTGAAAAAGCCAGCCAATTACTGGTTCGTGCTCGCGGTTGGGGTAGTGAGTTTCATTATCATTAAGCGGCTCGTCGAAAGCCGCGCCGGGCGCGCCATGATTGCGCTCCGGGAGAATGAACCGCTCGCTTTATCAGTCGGAATCGATGTGACCCGCTTTCTTGTCATCGCGACCGTCATAGCAGCGGCGATGGCGGGCGGCACGGGCGCGATTTATGCGCATTATCTGCGCATCGTCGATCCCGACGTATTTCTCTTCATCTACACCGTAACAATGGTGATCATGGTGGTCACAGGCGGCAAAGGCACGCTTTGGGGACCGATTGTGGGCGGCGTTATCTTTGGGCTTCTGCCCGAGCTATTGCGTGCGCTTGCGATCAGAGCGGAATTGCAGTGGGTCGTCTATGGCGTCCTGATGATCGCAATCGTTACCTTCCTGCCGAACGGGATTGTGCCCGCATTATCGCGGTGGCGGACTTCGCGGCGCCGCGAGGAAGCGACGCCTCCGGTTGCGACGGAAGCCGCGACATGAGCAAGGTCCTGCTTGACGTCAATGATCTTACGATTGCCTTTGGCGGCTTGACTGCTGTCTCCAGCATGACGTTTAACGTCCGCGAAGGTGAAGTCCTCTCACTGATCGGCCCGAACGGAGCAGGCAAAACTTCTGCCTTTAACGCCATCACCGGCTATCTCAAGCCAGCGAAAGGCAGCGTGAAATTTCTTGACCGCTCACTCATCGGTTTGCGTCCCGACCGGATTGCAACTCGCGGCGTGGTGCGCACCTTTCAAAAGACGAGTGTGTTCGCAACTCAGTCCGCGCGCAATAACGTTCTGATCGGGCTTCATTTATCGTCAAAACAACGCCTGCTGCCAATCCTCCTTGGTTTCCGCTCGGTTGCAAAGGATGAGCGAGCAGCTGATCGAAGAAGCGGACCGGATCCTCGATTTTGTTGGACTGAGTAAGCGCGCCGATGAGGAAGGGGGCGCCCTTCCCTATGGCGATCAACGCCTTCTCGAAGTGGCGATTGCGCTCGCCGCTCGCCCCAAGCTTCTGCTTCTGGATGAGCCTGTTTCGGGCATGAACCCAGCCGAAAAAGCGTCATTCACGGCGACCCTCGGAAAAATCCGCGATCTCGGCGTCACAATTCTGTTGGTGGAACACGACATGCGCACCGTTATGGGGGTATCAGACCGTGTCATTTGCCTCGCACAGGGGCGGATCATCGCGGACGGCCCGCCTTCCGTCATCCAGAAGAGCGCCGACGTAATCAAAGCCTATCTCGGGGAAAGGTTTGCTCGTGCTGAGGCTTGAGGGGCTTACCTGCCGTTATGGCCATGTGACAGCCTTATCCGGGCTATCGCTTGAAATCGCGCAAGGCGAACTCGTGGCCTTGATCGGCTCGAACGGCGCAGGCAAAACGACAACGCTCAAAGCCATTTCCGGTCTTTTGCGCCCATCGGAAGGACGCATTCTCTTCGAGGGCGAGGATATCGCTGGCGCGCAGCCGCGCTCCATCATTGCGCGCGGCATTGCCCACTGCCCCGAAGGACGCCGCGTTTTTCCTCAGATGAGCGTGCGGGAAAATCTCGAAATGGGGTGTTATCTCCGCGCCGATGCGCCTGCAATCGAGCAAGATTTGGAGCGGGAATATGCCCGTTTTCCGATCTTGGCTCAGCGGAGAAACCAGGCTGCGGGTATGCTGTCTGGGGGCGAACAGCAAATGCTAGCGATTAGCCGGGCTTTGATGTCGCGCCCGCGTCTCATTCTGTTCGATGAACCGTCGCTGGGGCTCGCTCCCAATATCGCTGAAAAGACATTCGATATCGTCAAGGCAATCCGCGACGAAGGCACGACGGTCATTATGGTCGAGCAAAACGCATTTGCGGCGCTAGAGCTAGCAGACCGCGCCTATGTTCTGGAGCAGGGCCGGATTACAAAAACCGGCCGTGGGCGCGATCTGCTCGAAGACCCGCATGTAAAGTCTGCATATCTAGGAATATGAGGAAGGAGACGTTCCATGAACGCTGCACCAACTTACGATCTAATCCTAAAGGGCGGCCGCGTGATCTGTCCGGCTTCGGGCGTCAATGAAGTCATGGACGTTGCTGTTGCTGACGGCAAGATCGCCATGGTCGCGAAGGACATTCCCCCGGCCTCCGCAAAGGCTGTCGAGGATGTGAGCGGAAAGCTCGTTTTGCCGGGGCTAATCGACACCCATGCGCATGTCTTTCGCTATGTCTCGGGCCGTTTCGGACTTGAACCCGATATGGTCGGGGTGGACAGCGGTGTTACTGCCGTTGTCGATCAGGGCGGTCCTTCGTGCATGACCTTCCCCGCCTATCGCCACTACATTGCGGAAAAATCGGCGACACGCTGCTACGCCTTCATGTCAGCTTACGTCGTCGGCGGCCTCGAAGGCCATTATTACCCCGAGCTTTATTCTCCGGACGGTGTGGACGTAAAGGCGACGGTCGCGGCTGCGACGGCGAACCGGGACATCGTGAAAGGCATCAAGGCGCATGCTGAGATCGGTGGCTTTGCCCGCTGGGGAACGAAAGTCATGGAACTCGCGGCCGAGATTGGCCGTGAGGCGGACCTTCCTGTATACGTCCACTTCGGTCAGCTCTGGGCGTTGCCCGAAAGCGGAGTCAACGGCGAAAACGCTGATACCATTGTGGAGCGCGTGGTCAAGCTTTTGCGGCCCGGCGATATTCTTGCGCATCCCTTCACGCGGCATCCGGGCGGCTTTGTGGACAGCAGCGGCAAAGTGCATCCGATCATTCAGCGCGCGATTGAGATCGGTTTGAAGATCGACGTCGGCCATGGCAGCCACTTTTCATACAAAATGGCGCGCAAGGCCATCGACGCCGGTATCGTCCCGCACACACTTGGAGCGGACATGCACGGCTATAACACGAAGGTGCCTGCGCCCGCTGGCACGCCTTCAGGCGAGCATCCCGATGAGGAAAATCACCCATTCATGGGACAAGCGCGCTTCAGCCTTACTCAGGCAATGAGCTCGCTCATGGCGCTTGGCCTGAGTTTGGAACAGGTGGTGCCCATGGTCACGAGCAATCCGGCGCTTATGCTCGGCCTTCAGAGCGAGATTGGTTCACTAGCGCCTGGGCGTATCGCCGATATTTCGGTGCTTCACGATGATCGCGGCCGATTCCGTTTGCAGGACAATGAGAAGACGCCGGTAATTGCGGAGCGCCTGCTGAGGCCTGCATTCTGCCTTCGCGCCGGAAAACGTTTCGAGGCAACAGCGCCTATCCTTCCAAAGGCGATAGCTGCTTGACCCTCGCGCTTTGCGAATGAGGGAATTGTCCCGACGAACTAAGAAGCACCGAGGGAGCGGCCGCTACGATTAGGCCGCTACCCGCCATTGTTCCCAGGCAATTATGAAGTGTGCACCTGTGAGGCGAATAGCCAAGTCTTGGCAAGCGGCTTGGCTCATGCTGCGTGCACGACCCAAGATTATCAGACAATCTGTCAATCATCTTGACATTGTGAGCGCCCCCGTCGAAATTAACGCCGCGCTCTAGCCGGCCAGCGAATTGGCAGGTGCCGCCTTGGAGCCCAGACCCGGGGAAACCGGGCGAACAAAGTCGCGACTGGGCGCGACGGGCATACGGGGAGGATGTCATGACCAAAGAGAACAACCGCAATACAGGCATGAGTCGCCGCACGGCCTTGAAGCTTGCCGCATCCGCGGGCGTTGCCGCGTCTTTTATCTCGCGCGCGCATGCCGAGGAACGCACCGTCAATATCGGCGTGATCCTGCCGCTCTCGGGGGCCAACGCCCAGTTCGGCATTAATTCACGCAATGGCATCCAGCTCGTCGCAGACGAGATCAACGCAGCAGGCGGCATCAAATCGCTGGGTGGAGCCAAAATCAACCTCGTAATCGCCGAACTCGACCTCGACACCGACCACTGCGGCCAATGTCGCGCAGCGCCTGCTGACCCAGAACGATGTGGTGGCGATCCTCGGCGCCTTCGCCTCCTCGCTCACCATCGCCATCTCGGAAGTGACCGAGCGGCGCGGCGTGCCGCTGGTCACTATGTCCTTCTCGGACCAAATCACCGGGCGCGGCTTCGAGAATATCTTCCAAGCTGTCGCCAAGGCTTCGGTGCTGGGTAAAGCGCAGTTCGAGGGCACAGTCGCCATTGCGGCGGCGGCAGGCCAAAAGCTCGAGCGCATCGCTATTATGTATGAGGATACGGCCTACGGAACGTCGCAGGCAAAGGGACTGCGCGATAGCGCCACCGCTGCGGGCGTCCAAATCGTCATGGACGATGCCTATCCTCTTGGCATCACAGATGTGACACCGCTGATAAACAAATTGCGAGCCTCCAATGCCCAGGCTGTATTCCCGGTCTCCTATCTCAACGACAGCCTGCAGATCATCCGCTCCATGCGCCAGCAGCGCATCGACATCCCGGCAATCGGCGGCGCGGCTGGCTACGTCATCCCAGATTTTGAGAAGGCCCTTGGCGAATATGCAGAGGGCGTGCTCTCAATTTCGCCCTCCAACTACGACATCGCTCCAGAAATGACCGAACGGTTCCGCAAGCGTTTCGGTTACTTCATGGTGCATGAAGCGCTCGAACACGCGGTCTGCCTGGACGTGTTGGTGCAAGCCATCGAAGTAGCAAAATCCACGCAGCCTGATGCGCTGCGCAAGGCGCTGCACGATACGAAGTTTGACACCGGCTGGGCCAAGGCCTTGACCGGTGGCGCGGTGCAGTTCGATAAAACGGGGCTGAACACGCTGTCCGTGCCGGTCATGCTCCAATGGCGCAATAAGGAACTTGTCACGGTTTGGCCGGCTAATGCCGCCAAGGCCAAGGCCGTCTGGAAAGCCTGATCCGCGACATGCTGCTTTCTCGCTTCAACTCTCCATTAGCGCATTTTGAGTTTGGTTGGGCGCGAAGTCATCGCGAAGCGGCTTCAGCCGCTGTGGCGATCCAGAGCAACATCAATGATGTAACCCCTGGATTGCTTCGCTTTGCTCGCAATGACCACGGCGCGGCGCGCCTCGCGATGACCGTTGCTGGGGCCGTCATTGCGACAGCCGGCAAAGCTGGCTGGAAGCAATCCAGAAAGCCGCTGGTACAAGAATTCCACGATTTAACCTGGTCTCAAAATATTCCAGGGAGACAAACATGGCGGTGATCCAGGCCATCCTCGATGGGCTGATGATCGGCGGCGTCTATGCCGTCATCTCCATCGGCCTGACGCTGGTGTTCGGCGTGATGGGCATCGTAAATTTCGCGCAGGCCGAATTTTTGATGCTTGGCATGTTCGTCGCCTATTACGCCTGGGCTTGGTTCGGTATCGACCCATTACTGGCGGCTCCCATCGCCTTCGTAGTGGTGTTCGCGCTCGGAGCGGCCGTTCAGCGCTTCCTGATCCGGCGAGTGCTCAAGGCGCCGGAGGTCGCGCAGATATTCCTCACCGTGGGCCTCCTGATCGTGCTGGAGAATGCAGCCCTTCTTATGTTCGGCTCGGACTTCAAGTCTGTCACCACGCCCTATCAGACCTCGGCACTCAGGCTCGGACCGCTGTTCGTCAGCGTGCCCTATCTGGCGGCGTTCCTGATGTCAGTCAGCAGCGGGGTAGCGCTCTGGCTGTTCATGCGGAAAAGCTGGTTCGGCAACGCGATGCGCGCCACCGCGCAGGACCCGATGGCAGCGCGCCTCATGGGCATTAACGCCGATGGCATGCATCGGCTCGCCTTCGCGCTGGGCGTTGGCCTCACGGCTTTCGGCGGGGCGGTTATTCTGCCCTATCTAACGGTGTCGCCGACGGTCGGCGACCAGTTCGTCGTACTGATGTTTACTGTCGTCGTGCTTGGGGGACTAGGCTCAGTTGCGGGTGCTGTCGTTGGTGGACTCGCTGTCGGCATTATCCAGTCGCTGTCGGCATTGGCCTTCCCGATCCAATTGCAGAATCTTGTCCTTTTCGTCGTGTTCATAGCGGTGCTCGCGTTCAGGCCCAACGGGCTGCTCGGGGGCGCGAAATGACCACTCGCCGCATGGCCGGGCGCGCGATCCTCATCGCGATCGTTCTCGGCCTCGTCATCGCATTGCCGTTCGCCTTCGACCCGCGCGGCTATACCATCCGCATTTTGTGCTTGACGCTGCTGTTCGCGGCGATGGCTCAGGCGTGGAACATCGTCGGCGGTCTAGCCAACCAGATGTCGCTCGGCCACGCCGCGTTCTTCGGTATCGGCGCCTATACTTCGACGCTGCTGCTTATCAATTTTGGCATTTCGCCATGGATCGGGCTTCTCCTCGGCAGCGCGCTCGGCGGCCTCGCGGCTTTCGCCATAAGCCTGCCGACCATGCGCTTGCGCGGCCATTATTTCGCGCTGGCGACGCTCGCCTTCGGCGAGGTGATGCGCGTCATCGCCAATAGCTGGAACAGTCTGACGGGTGGCCCGGTTGGCATTTCGGTGCCGTTTTCGCCGCCCAGCCTTCTGATGTTCCAATTCAAGGAAACGCGCCCCTATTATTGGCTGATGCTTGCGGCGCTCGTCGTAGTCACGGCGATCTTCGTGGCCATCAAGCGGTCGCGCCTCGGCTATCGTCTGCGGGCGATAAAGGAGAACGTCGACGCAGCCGAAGTGATTGGCATCGACACCACTCGTACAAAGATCATGGCAGCCGTCATTTCGGGGGCTCTGACCGCGTGCCTCGGCACGTTCTATGCGCAGTTTCAATATTTCTTCGATCCCGACACAGTATTCGGCGTCGCGTCGATCTCGGTGCGGGTTGCCATGATCTGCATTGTCGGCGGCATCGGCATGGCAATAGGCCCGATCCTCGGGGCTTTGTTCATCATCCCCATGGAAGAACTGGCCAACCAAATATTTTCAGCGCAGGCCGCAGGGCTTTCGCAGCTTGTGTTCGGCGCACTGCTTGTCATCGTCATCCTGGTCGAGCCACGCGGGTTCGTGGCCATGGGCCGGAACATCGCGCGCCGCTTCAGGGGAGGACAGTCGCGATGAGCACACCTCTGCTGGCAATATCCGGCGTCTCCAAGCGCTTCGGTGGTCTCGCGGCCCTCAGCGGCGTTACGGCCGAGATCCACCAAAGCGAGATTGTCGGTCTTATCGGACCGAATGGCGCTGGTAAGACAACACTGTTCTCGACGCTGGTGGGACTTCACAAGCCGACCGCCGGAAGCATCCGCCTTGATGGCCGGGAACTCGCCGGACTGAAGCCGCACAAAATTGCCAAGGCCGGGATGGTCAAGACCTTCCAGAACATCGCGCTGTTTCTTGATTCCTCGGTCCTCGATAATGTCCTCACTGGCGGCTTGATGCGCCATTCTGTTGCGGATGCCAGGGAACTCGCGCGCCAGTGCTTGGACCAGGTTGGTATCGGCTCAATCGCGGACAAGCTTGCGCGCGATCTGTCGTTTCCGGAACGCGCACGCGTAGAGGTTGCCCGGGCTCTATGCACCGAGCCCCGCGTGCTGCTGCTCGATGAGGCGATGGCAGCGCTGAACCATGTCGAGATGGACGAATTTCTGGCGCTGCTGCGCAGTCTCCGTGCGAAGGGGCTGACGCTGGTCGTCGTAGAGCATCACATGCGGGCGATCATGTCGCTCTGCGAACGGATCATCGTACTAAATTTCGGCCAGGTGATTGCGTCCGGCGCGCCCGCCGAAGTGTCGCGCAATCCGAATGTGATCGAGGCCTATCTTGGCCGATCTGCGGCTTAGGGGACATGAGATGAGCAATCCAGATCCTCTCCTGACCGTCGAACGCCTCTATGCCGGTTACGATGCGGGCGACGTCTTGCACAATGTGTCGCTGGCGGTCGGAGCGGGTGAGTTCGTCTGCGTCATCGGCGCTAACACGGCCGGCAAGAGCACATTATTGCGGAGCATTTCAGGTCTTGTGGCCACGCGCGGCAGCATCCGCTTCGATGGCGCGGAACTCGTAGGGCGTGCCTCCCACGACATTCCGGGCCTCGGTATCGCCCATGTACCGGAAGGCCGCCACGTCTTCCCCGACATGACCGTCGATGAAAACGTCATGCTAGGCGCATATTCGGTCAGGAAAGCGCGCGACCTCGCCGAGCGGCGCGAGAGCGTGCTTGCCATGTTTCCCCGGCTGCGCGAGCGGCTGACCCAGCGGGCTGGAACGCTGTCGGGCGGCGAGCAACAGATGGTGGTCATCGGCCGCGCCCTGATGCTAAAGCCGCGTCTTCTGCTACTCGACGAGCCGAGCCACGGGCTGGCACCAAAGGTCGTCGATGAGTTGCATGACACGTTCCTCGCGGTGAGCAAGACCGGAACCGCCATTCTTCTTGTGGAACAGAACACCGCGCTCGCGCTCTCGGTCGCGAGCCGTGGCTACGTCTTAGAATCCGGACGCGTCGTCCTTTCCGGCTCCAGCGAGGAGCTTGCGAATAACGACGCGGTCCGAAGCGCCTATCTCGGTCTGTGAAACCGCACAGGCCGCGGTTCCTATCCATTCCCCAACAACGGAGTTTCGACATGGCTGAGAGCGAACAGTTTCAAAAGGGTCTTGAGGTGCGCCGTAAAGTGCTAGGCGCGGAATATGTCGATGGCGGCATCGCCAAAGCCGACGATTTCATGATGGCGTTTCAGCGCATTACCACCGAATGGTGCTGGGGCTATGCCTGGACCCGCGGCGGCATAGACCACAAGACGCGCTCGATGCTCAACCTCGCGATGCTGACTGCCTTGAGCAAGCCAGCCGAGCTCAGGCTCCACGTCAAGGGCGCGCTCGCCAACGGCGTGACCGTTGAGGAGATCAAGGAGATCTTGCTGCACGCTACAGTCTATTGCGGCATTCCGGCAGGTCTCGAAGCATTCAAGGCCGCCCACGAAGTGCTGAAGGCCGAAGGCGCGTTGCCAGCAAAAGAATAAGCCTCAAAACCGACAATCAACGCCGCCGGAGCAAACCGGCGGCGGCAAAACCGGGAGAGACGGTTATGAGGCTCTGGCGGTCTATGCGTTGCGCTATGCGGTCCACAACCGCCTTGGCCACGAGAATTTCGTGCGGACCAACGATATGCACGACGCGCCCATGCCGATGGACTATTTCGTCTGGGTCTTGCACTCGAACAACGAGACGATCGTTGTCGACACAGGCTTCGACGAGGTGCAGGCGGCCAAGCGTGGTCGCAAATTGCTGTGCACTGCCGGCCAAGCGCTGACGAATTTCGGGGTCAACCCGGCAGAGGTGCGTAA
>CAVPNP010000042.1:0-237716 GCA_963706665.1 uncultured Alphaproteobacteria bacterium | reverse complement strand
ATGTCGGTCGCGGTCGCCGTCGGCTTCATCGCGCTTGCCGGTGTGGCGGCCGAGACCGGCGTCGTGATGTTGATTTATCTCGACCAGGCGCTGCGCGAAGTGAAGACCGAATGTGAGGCGGAAGGGCGCGTCTTTACCCGCGCGGACCTCAACCACGCCATCATGGTCGGCGCCGTCGAACGCGTGCGGCCCAAGATGATGACCGTCGTCGCCATCATGGCAGGCCTCGTGCCGATCCTGTGGAGCACGGGCACCGGCTCCGAGGTGATGCAGCGCATCGCCGTGCCGATGATCGGCGGCATGATCTCATCGACCATTCTGACCTTGATCGTCATCCCGGCCGTCTATGCCTTGATCAAAGGCTACGGCCTGCCAAAAGCGCCGGAAGGAGCAAGCATCGTGAAGGAGTTTGACGCCAGCCGTTCAGCCTAGCAACGCTCCATGAACAAGAAAGAGCAAGAAGCAAAGTGACGGGATGATGGGAACTCTGGGATGGGCTGCGAATAGAGGATCGGTCCATGAGTCGCCTTGGATATATGAACTCCCAGCAGATTTGGAGGCAACTACGATCAGGAAGCAGGGCAATCGGGTGAAAATAGGCGTGACATAGGGAGCGAATGCTGAATCTGTTTTAAGCCTCTGATTTGCAAGGAAAGGGGCGGCGATGGGCAGCGGCGCGGCAGAATGCGGGGCGTTGAGCGAGAGCGTTGTTTTTCTGGAATATTTTGAGGACTTATCCGATCCCCGGCAGCAAGGGAAGATTGTCTATCCGCTGAACGAGGTGCTGCTTCTCTGCCTTCTGGCAGTGCTGGGCGGCGCCGGGACGTTCACGGACATAGCGCTGTTTGGCGAAAAAAAGCTTGATCTGCTCCGGCGTTTTCTTCCCTTCCGCGATGGCACGCCTCCGCATGACCGGCTTGGCGAGATCTTCGCGGCGCTTGACCCTGAGGTGTTTCAACGCTGCTTTATCTCCTGGGTGGCGGCGATGACCGGGGTTCCGGCAGACATCATCGCCATCGATGGCAAGACTTCGCGGCACTCCTACAAGAAGAAGGGCGCCAATAACGCGATCCACATGGTTTCTGCCTTTGCCGCGCGGCAACGTCTCGTGCTCGGACAGATGAAGGTGGATGAGAAATCGAAGTAAGCGCTGTTTTGAGCGCACCTTGTTTTTAAGGTGAGAGGTATGGGATTTTCGCGGCCATCATTGGGGTGGTGCGATGGATCAGAACGAAACGACGTCAACAGATTTGGGCAGCGCCGGCAGCGACAAGCCGAGGATGTTAACGGCGGAAGAGAAGGCCTTGATTGTTGCCGAAAGCTTTGGGCCTGGGGCGAAGGTGGCAGAAATTGCCGCCCGGCACGGGATTAATCCCAAGCGTCTTGTCACCTGGCGTAAGAAGGCGCGCGAAGCTGAGGCGCTTTCCGGCGTTGGCGTAAATGGCTTTACGCCTGTTATTGTTGCGTAAGCGCTGTTTTGAGCGCACCTTGTTTTTAAGGTGAGAGGTATGGGATTTTCGCGGCCATCATTGGGGTGGTGCGATGGATCAGAACGAAACGACGTCAACAGATTTGGGCAGCGCCGGCAGCGACAAGCCGAGGATGTTAACGGCGGAAGAGAAGGCCTTGATTGTTGCCGAAAGCTTTGGGCCTGGGGCGAAGGTGGCAGAAATTGCCGCCCGGCACGGGATTAATCCCAAGCGTCTTGTCACCTGGCGTAAGAAGGCGCGCGAAGCTGAGGCGCTTTCCGGCGTTGGCGTAAATGGCTTTACGCCTGTTATTGTTGCGCAGAGCAAGGCCCGCTTTGGGCCTGCGATAACCCCCATCGAACTCATCATCGGGCCTGTAAAGGTGCATATTCGCTCAGGCGCCGACGCCATGCTTGTTGCCGCCCTTGCGCGCGCGTTGATGGAAACGGCGGGGCGCGTGTGATTTTTGGAGCGGTTCCTCCCAGGATTTATATCGTCACCGGGCCAATCGATTTCAGAAAGGGTCTCGATGGGTTGGCTGCGCTGGTGCAGGAGGTCTTGCAACTCGATCCGTTTTGCGGCGCGGCCTTTATCTTCCGCGCCAAGCGCTGTGAGCGCGTGAAGATTTTGATCTGGGATGGGTCCGGCCTGATCCTGATTTACAAGCGGCTCGAGGATGGCAAATTCCGCTGGCCAAAGATCGAGGACGGCGTGATGCGTCTGTCACCCGCCCAAATGTCCGCTCTCTTCGACGGGCTTGATTGGACCCGCATACGCTCGTTGAGAAAACCGCGCCCCAAGGCTTTGCAATAGCCTAAAAACGGTGTTTTTTGCGTGCGCGCCATAGCAAATCATGCTGCAGTTTTCGCATGATCGCCGCCTCTGAGCCTTTGCCGGATGACCTCTCTGCGCTACAGGCGCTGATCGTCTCCGAGCGGCTGGGATGGGCGAAAACGGCCGCTGAAAAAGACGCCGAACTCACCCGTGTCCAAGATGCCAATGCCAGACTGTGGGATATTTTGCGCCAATTGCGTCGCGCGCAGTTCGGCCGCAAATCCGAAAAACTTCATCCTGATCAGCTGAGCCTGGCGATCGAAGAGATCGAGCAGGCCATCGGGGAAACCGAACCGGCTGAGACGATCCCAGACGCGACGCTGCAAGCGTCGCCCACAAAGCCCCGTTCTGTCAATCGCGGTGCCTTGCCCTCTCAGGGCCCCCGCATAGATTGTTAACGAAATATTAACGCGGTTCAGAATCAAAGGCGAGAGGAGGACCCGCCGATGACGAAGAGCTTGCTGGCGCATTTTGAGACCCTCGAAGATCCTCGGATCAAGGGGCTTGTGACCTATCCTTTGCCCGAACTGTTGCTGGGAGGGCTGGCGGGTATGATGTGCGGTGCTGAGGATTTCGAAGACATTGTGCTTGTTTGCGAGGAGAAGATTGATTTTCTTCGAAGATTCTTACCCTACGCCAATGGCATCGCGTCTGAGGACACGTTCCAGCGCGTGTTCGATCTTCTGGACGCCAAAGTGTTTTCGGAGTGTTTTTCCGCGTGGATCGCTTCTCTCATAGGCCATGTCGAAGGCGTGGTGGCTATCGACGGTAAGACGATACGCGGCGCGGTTCAGCCGGGCGGGCGGGCTTTGCATATTCTATCGGCCTATGCCCATGAGGCCGGTTTGGTTCTGGCCCAGCGCCTTGTGGACGCCAAAAGCAATGAGATTACCGCCATTCCCGATCTTCTGGAGGGGCTCGCCTTGTCTGGCGCCATTGTGACCATCGACGCGATGGGGGCTCAAAAAGAAGTTGCCTCCGCGATCGTGACCAAGAAGGCCGATTACGTCCTTGCCTTGAAAGGCAATCAAGGCTGCCTGCACGAAGATGTCCGCCTTTTCTTTGCCGATGCGGAGCTTGCCGCAGCTTGCGCCTCGTTCGAGACGCTTGACTTCGGCCACGGCCGCATCGATGAGCGGCAATGCCGTGTTCCTTCTGACATTGGCTGGCTCAAGGAACGGCACCCAGACTGGCCCGGGCTGTCCTCGATTGCCGCCGTCACAACCCGGCGGACCAATAAAAAAAGCGGAGAAACATCAACGGAGACAAGGTTCTTTATCTCTTCGCTGCCCGGGAACGCCGAAACCATGCTCAAAGCCACCCGGGCCCATTGGAGCATTGAGAACAACCTTCATTGGACGCTCGATGTTATCCTGGGCGAGGATGCCTGTCAGACGCGGAAAAATCATGCCGCTTGCAACCTGGCGACCATCCGCAAAATGGTGCTTAGCCTTTGCCGTCAAAACCCAAGCAAGATCCCAATCAAACGCAAAATCAAAAAGGCCGCCCTCAACACAGCCTTCCTGGCCCAGCTCCTGCGTTAATAATCTATGCGGGGGCCCTGCTTGCCCTCTCACCTTCCGCGCGAAGAGATCATTTTGGAACCTGAGGATAAGTCCTGCCCGTGTTGCGGCGGGACGCTGCATGTGATGGGCGAGGATCGCTCCGAACGCCTCGATGTGGTGCCGGCCCAGTTTAAAGTCATCGTCACGCGCCGCCCCAAATACGCCTGCCGGGCTTGCGAAGAGGCGGTGGTGCAAGCGCCTGCGCCCGCGCGTCTCATCGAAGGCGGCATCCCCACAGAGAACCTCATTGCCCATGTGCTGGTGACCAAATACGCCGATCACTGTCCGTTATACCGCCAGGCGCAGATTTACGCCCGCCAAGGCATCGATCTTGATCGCTCCACGCTGGCCGATTGGGTGGGGCGGGCCGCTTTGCTGCTTGCGCCCCTTCAGGCGCGGCTGTTCGAGGTGCTTAAAGCCTCGCCGAAGCTGTTTGCCGATGAAACGCGCGCGCCCGTGCTTGATCCCGGCCGTGGAAAGGTCAAGCTCGGTCAACTCTGGGCCTACGCCAGGGATGATAGGCCGTGGGGTAGTAATGATCCCCCCGGCGTTGTCTATTGTTATGCCCCTGGCCGCGGCAGCGAGCACGTGAAAAACCACCTCGCGGGCTTTGCCGGCATCCTGCAGGTGGATGGCTATGCGGCTTACAAAGAGCTTGCCAAAACGCGAGACCAAAGCGCCCCGATCGCCTTGGCGTTCTGTTGGGCGCATTGCCGGCGGCGGTTCTACGACATCGCGCAAGGCGGCAACGCGCCGCTTTGCGAAGACGCGCTGCGCCAGATCGCGGCCCTTTACACAATCGAGGAACAGGTCCGAGGCCAAAGCGCCGAGGTGCGCCATCGCGTTCGCCAAGCCCAAAGCCGGCCGCGCGTTGAAACGCTCAAGGCCTTTTTCGACGAAAATCTCAAGCGTGTTTCTGGCAAATCCAAAATGGCAGAGGCGTTGCGCTATGCCATCAGCCATTGGCAGGGCCTGACGCTCTTTCTTGATGATGGTCGCATCGAAATCGACTCGAATACCGTTGAGCGCGCCATCAGGCCTGTCGCGTTGAACAGAAAAAATGCACTCTTCGCCGGTCACGATCGCGGCGCCGTGCATTGGGGGATCGTCGCCTCGCTGATCGAAACAGCAAAGCTCAACGCTGTCGACCCGCAATTCTACCTCGCCAGCGTTCTCTCCCGCCTCGTCAATGGCTGGCCTATGCGCCAAATCGACGAGCTGCTGCCGTGGGCCTACGCCGCTAGCACAAATAGCCGTGCCGTGCTCTGAAAACATCGCTTACTCTCAAACAAAAGCCCTAAAGACCAACAGCGCGGTGCATGTAGGCTATCGTGGCGGCCCTGGTTGGGGTGGGCGTGGCTGGGGCGGACGTGGCTGGGGTGGTGGTCCGCGCTTGGGTGGTCCACGTTGGGGCGGACCAGTGCGGCCGTGGGGTTGGCGCGCCTATGGCTGGCGCGGGCGCCCTTGGGGCTGGGGTAGGCCGTATTATTGGGTGCCAGGTCCCTATTATTGGGGTGCAGCTCCATATTATTATGGACCCGGACCTTATTGCCCCTTGCGTTGTGGGCCGTATAGCTGCTGGCGCGCCTGCTACTAGCGCATTTGGTCTAAGTTATAAGCTGTCATTGCGACGGCCAGCTAAACTGGCCGGAAGCAATCCAGAGCTCTACAGAGGCAGTGGTTTCCTGGATCGCCGCCGCGCGGTGCGCCTCGCGACGACTTTACCGAGATGTCATTGGGCTCTCGGTTTGAGCTGTCCAGCTCTCTTAAAAAACAAAAACCCCCGCCAATATGGCGGGGGGTGCAAAATTGAAAGTTCTGAAAGCTTTGGCTTATGAAACTGCGGAAAGCTCCCTCAATCCATCATCGTCCGCGCTGTACAAGAGCCTGACATCCATATAGCGGATACGCCCGGCGACTTTTGCCTTCTGTATGCCTAGATCACTGAAGCGCCGCGTGAATATCGGAAGACCGAGCGGTTGCTTGCCTCGAATCTCGCACCATTGGCAATAATCGTCATAAAGCGCGAGTGCTGTTACGCTGGCGCCATTCTCCTTGCCAACGCGTTCTTCGAAATAGACCTCTACATCGGTCTTTGGCTCAGCAGGCGTTAATTCGGGATCATCTGCATCGACCAGGAGAAGCGGGCGAGGCGCAGACGGTATAAATACCGGAGCCGAAACGGTACGCACAGGTGCCGGTGCGGGCAGCCCTTTGACGTCGAAAATTTTCCAATAAGCGAACGCGGTGTAAAAGCCAAGGCTCGCGCCGAGTTCGACAAGCATCGCAATCAGAAGCGTCAGGCCCATCTGAATTTCTTCGATGCTGAGGCCGAGCAAACCAGCAAGGAATTGGCCTTGTGGATCAGCTTTTGAAACAGACGTAGCATCAACATCGCCGAGCGATTTCCGAAGTTCGGCGATGCGCGCTTCCAATTTATCCCCCTCATCTGCATTCGCACGCTCCGCTTTCAGCTTATAAAAGCCCTCGCAATAGGTCATGCTTTTGCCGGATGTGGCGTTAGTGCATTCGCCGCTCGCCGCCCAGCGTCCATTCTGTTTGAAAGCCTCGATGTCGCCGTCTACGGCTGCGAGCGGCCGATGGGCGGGAAGGCCTTTGAGTGTTTCACGCGCTCTATCAAGTTCGGCACGATAATCCTGATGCGCCTCAGCTTTAAGCACGCGAGACCCCGTTGTATCCGCGCGGTTCAGCGCAGCAAAGCCCAGGGATGATGTAAGCGAGTAGGAGAAGCACACAGCAAACAGCAATGCGCCACCGAGTGCTTGGCTATAGGTGCGGTTTCGCAATGCCGCAAAAATGAAAAACGGCAAAAGCGCTTTGAAACAATCCGCGGCTGCGCTGGCTGCTCCATAAAGCTGAGACTCGAAATCAGATTTGCCAAGCGTATAACCAAAGCGCCAATTCATGGCCGCCGATACAATAAGTAGGACCCCTGCTGCAGTTACGCCTGCCACACCAAGAACGTGTCTCATATCTGCCCCCATGTTAGGGCGCCGCACCAATCTGGCGACGCCGCTGGGGGCCAGTTGGTTTAACCTATCAATTTTTTCATCGAACAGAATCCCATACCTCATGCAGCCGTACCGGCGCACGTTGGTCGACGCTTGGGTGAATGAAACGCAACTCCCTGTTGCAAGATATCGAGCGCAATACGCTCTAGGCAAGACTAACGCTCCGCCGCCGGCCCGTAGTCCTTTATCTTGTGATACCAGATACTTATTTTAGCCCCCACAACACTTCTAATGATTCGTTCGGCGTTAATCGAGTGTTAATTTTTGTCCACAACATATAGTGTTTCTGCAGTGTGGCTGGAACTTCATGTTGATAAGTTGCGTGAGACGCAGAGATGCACGCGGTTGTCATCGCCTTCTTTGGTAGGCTCTATCCTAAGCACAAAGCACACGCTAAGCTCATCATTCCTTTAAGATACTGGCCTATAACTGTTAAACCTGGGGTTGCTTCAGCTTGTGGACCTGTCCACGTCCCGGGGTAACGTAGTGGCATTTTTCATGGCCGGAGATAGGCGATGCGTCGTCTGTTGCTTCTGTTTTTTACTCTTGTTGCGTTGATTGGCTTGCCAAGGTTAGCCGATAGATTTCGAGATGATCGCGCGGCTTTAGGAAGTAGAGCCAGGATTGCGAGCAGGTCTGACGACGCGAAGCGCTCGGCTGCATCCGCTGAAATCGCCGCGGCGGAAGCGGAGGCAAGCGGGAAAGCCGCTCCTGCGAAGCCGTTTTCGGTGACGCTTGCTCCAACGCGGCCTCCAGTAGAGCCAATATCGACGGCGGGCAGCCCCGCAACGCAACAACAGCTTGTTGTCGCAATCCAGAGGCGGCTCAATCGTCTGGGCTTCTACAATGGCGAGATGAATGGAAAATGGACGAAGCGAGTGCGCGCCGCAGCACATGAATTTGCGCGTAAATCTGCCATTCGCGTTAAAACTCCGAAGCCTACCCTTGAGCTTCTGAGAGCCTTAGAGACGGCGAGCGCTAAAGCGGAGGCTGGATCAAACCGTGATGCGCCAAGCCTTAACATGCAAGTGGCTGAAGGCGACCTTGCGAAGCGGAAAACCGGTAGTACCGATTTGCGCGACTGGAATGCTCAAGCTTATTCCTCGGGATGGGCTGGGAAAATTTCGCACGGCACACGCCGGCCAAGAGACGTTAAAAGCGGTAATTTGGCGAGAGAAGCGCGCACGCCGGGCACAAAGCGCCGCCACTTAGTCAAGCGCAAGCGCGTAGCAAGCCTGAACCGCCATAGCCGCAGGCATAGGCACGACTATGCTTCAGAGTGGTCCCGATAGCTTAGACAGGTAGGCTTTTGAGGAGTATGTCTTTCGCCTCATTGAGCTTCGACGCGATGTAAGTGGAGCCGCCTTGATCGGGATGATTGCGCTTCATCATATTGCGATACGCGGTCTGAACGTCTTCCCGAGTGGCGCTGCGTTTGAGTTCTAGCACGCGATAGGCTTCCTCCAGGCCCATCGAACGAGGCGACGGCGCGTCTCTCGAACCTGGGTCGAACATCCGGCCTGCGCGCGAGAACAAGGAATAGGCAAGCATCCCGCTCAAAACCGCCAGCCCGATATTTCGCGTTAGTAAAAGTGCTGCCCCACCCACGACCAAAACTCCGCTGTTTTTTCGTATTTTTGCGGAAAGGGGAGCGAAGCTAGCCTTCTTGAGCCAGCCTCCGAGATAAAGAATAGCTCCTAATAGTAACAGGCTAACAATAAGGGGCAAAATAAACATTTGGCGCGGGCTTTGCGGGCTTTAGGCCGGGCATTTCGGCTCAAGCCGATCCTGGTCTAGGGTTGCGATACATCAGAACGGAAGGTAGGCCTTGTGCGCCATTTTGCAAAGCCTCACAATTAGCTGTCATCGCGGGGCGCACCGCGCCGTGGCGATCCTGTGCAAACCGCGGGAACGCCATTATGGATTGCTTCCGGCCGCGTTTCGCTCGCCGCGTCGCAATGACAATATGCCTGCCGTCAATGCCGGATACCGGACTTTCCGCCGCTACTCCGCCGCAGCTCTAACGGCTGGAGCCACCCACTTTTCCCGCAAGGTGACGAGTTCCTCTGCAGCCGTCGGGTGCAATGCAATCGTGGAGTCGAAGTCAGACTTGCGCGCTCCAAGCTTGAGCGAAATCGCGAGCAATTGCACCATCTCGGCAGCGTCCGGCCCTAAGATATGACAGCCGACAACTTTATCAGTTTCAGCATCCACGATGAGTTTCATGAGCATCCGCTCCTGCCGTCCGGCGAGAACATACTTCATTGGCCGGAATACGGTCTTGTAGATGTCCACCTCCCGATACATCTCGCGGGCGCGCTCTTCTGTGAGCCCGACCGTGCCAATTTCTGGCTGAGAAAAAACTGCCGTCGGTAAATAGGCGAGATCAACAGGCTTCGGGTTGTTCTTATAAACTGCCTCGATAAAGGCGACAGCATCACGAATTGCGACGGGCGTGAGATTCACGCGGTCCGTTACGTCCCCGACGGCGTAGATGCTAGGAATGGAGCTTTGGTAGCTATCGTTGACGAGCACCCGGCCATTCCAGCCGCATTCTACACCAAGCTTTTGCAGGCCAAGGCCCACAGTATTGGGTAGGCGCCCCGCTGCGTACATCACGGTATCGCATTCAATGCGCTCGCCCTGCTTGGTAACAAGGGCCAGGCGATCTCCCGCTTTTTCGATGGCGGCAGCTTCGGTATTGCAGGTGATCTTCATGCCTTGCGCGCGCAAGGTTTCAGTCAACTGCTTTCGCAAATCATGATCGAAACCGCGCAGTATCTCATCGCCTCGATATACGACTTCCACTTCAACGCCGAGGCCCTGGAAGATGCACGCGAACTCGATCGCAATGTAACCCGCCCCGACAATAGCAACCTTGCCCGGCAGCTTGTCTAAATGAAAAGCTTCATTTGACGTAATCGCCAGCTCACGGCCCGGAATATCAGGAACGAAAGGATGCGCGCCCGTCGCGATCAGGATGCGTTCAGCGGTAACGGTGCGGTTCTCGCTCACAATCCGCACTGTATGCGGGTCGACAACTTCAGCGCGGCTGTGAAAAATGAGGGCGCCGGCCGCTTCTACGTTTCGGGAATAAATGGCGCTTAGACGCGCGATCTCGGTATCCTTGTTCGCAATGAGGGTGCGCCAATCGAAGTGCTTGCCTTCGACCGTCCAGCCATAACCGCGAGCATCGTCGATGGCGTGCCCGAACTCGCTCGCATAGACGAATAATTTCTTCGGAACACAGCCCCGTATGACGCAAGTACCGCCGAAGCGGTATTCCTCGGAAATAGCGGTCGAGACGCCAAGCTGCGAGGCAAGTCTTGCTGCGCGTACACCGCCGGAGCCGCCGCCGATGACGAAAAGATCGAAATCAAATTTTGGCATTCTTACCTTCCAGGGACGCGCGGATTTTTACATTGGCACGCCGGTCGACTGAAATTCTTCGAAAGACCTCTTCAAACCCGAACGCGTATCAGGAGATATGCTATTTTCGATAATGTCGGTCCATTTGTCGAAATAAGCGCTCCATTCGTCGCGGTTGCGATCTCTTTGCTCGAGGCTTTTTTCTGCGGTCTGACTTTTTTGTTGGATTTGCTCAATTGATCTTTGCGCACCTAGAACATCGCCCTTTGTGAAGGCTGTCCCTGTCTTCACAATATCCCGGAAAACTGCGAAGAGTTTCGCGACGCCTGGGGACAGGATGAAATTGTGCAGCGTTGCCAATTGCTCATCCGTCAAAGCCGACGCAACCATCGAAGGCGCAGCAGAAAGCGCCATTGTTTTCTGAAGATTATAAGCAAACTCCCACTGGTCGATCTGTTCGCGAAGCTCCTGCCGTTCCTCGTCGCTCATGGGCGCCGTTTCAACATACACCTCACGCGCAAAGCGTTTGGCATCAGCAACCATTTCATCTAACTGCGAAATCCTCATAAGGTCGCTGACAACGGCCTGTGCCTTGGCAATTTTTTTCGGCGAAGGAACAGGCTGCGGCTTTCCGTGAACGCCACCTGGGGCGGCTTCCGGAAGGCCTAGTTGCACGCTCTCGGCCCAAGCGGAGAACTCATAAAATGAGCGCGATTCTTGATAGGTAAAGCCCGTGATAAGCTTCGTCATCGCATAAAAGGCGTCGAAGCTCTTTCGAACGGCGGGAAGGTTCATAACCTCCCCTGCGTCCTTTATCTGAGAGGTCGTGGAGGTCTTAGCGATAACCGCCGCCGCCTCGGATATCATCGCCTCCCGGTTTTTGGTTAGCGCCACGTCGAGTTCATCGCCGGTGCGGCGCGCATAGTCGAGAAGCGTCAATCCCTTCGCCATAATGGCGGCGGTCTCTGCATCGGGAGCTGGTGCGCCAGGTAGGTCTCCCTGCACCGCGTCGCGCAGCAGCGGCAGATGGACCTCACGAAACGTCCGTCTGAGATCGGAAGAGATTTCCGCTACGCGGGAGTCTCGCAATGCCCCTTCGATGACTTCGCGAGCAAGCCGCGCACTCTCCGCGTTTTGCGGATATTCCATGCGTCGCTGCTCTGGGATTTGAGCAAATCCGAACGGCGCGGCTACCGCCGCAAGCGCAATTGCTAGCGCAACGCTTCCGGCTTTTAGCAACATGCCGAAATTTTCTCCTGTTGATACCGAAGGTCAAATGCCACAGATATTTCCGCTAGGAAAGCTCGTCGTCATCATCGTCGGCGTAAAGCTCTGTCACGCCTTCGGGGCCGGCAACGATGGCTTCATCGGCGATCCCGATGAACAGACCATGCTCGACAACGCCTGGAATGATATCCAGCATATCTGCGAGCATTTCCACGTCCGGTATCGCACCGAATGCGCAATCGGCGATCAAATGCCCGCCATCCGTTAGGAACGGTACGCCACGTTTGTCTCGGCGCACTGCGATTTCGCCCTGACAGCCAGCGTCCTCCGCAGCTGTCTCGATCATGGCGAGCGTTGCCGCAACGCCAAAATCCACGATCTCGACCGGGAGCGCGAAGGCCCCTAGTCTCGGCACACTCTTCAAGCTTTCCGCAATAATGCAAACGCGGTCAGACGCCATGGCGACAATCTTCTCTCTGAGAAGCGCGCCGCCACCGCCTTTTATCAAATTGAGGGCCGGATCTATTTCATCCGCCCCATCTATGGTCAAATCCAGGTCCGCAATGTCGCTGAAGTCAGCGATGACGATGCCCAAATCACTGGCGAAACGCTCTGTCGCCTTCGAGGTCGCAACGCAGCGAAGGTCGAGTCCTTCAGCTTTTATGCGCTCTGCGAGGAGAGCAATGAAGGCATTTGCCGTTGATCCCGTGCCGAGCCCGAGGATCATCCCGGACTCTACGAGCTCAAGCGCGCGCTCGGCCGCTTGGCGTTTGTAATTCTGGCTATCGCCGGTCAAGCGGAAAGTCCCCCTACATACATGTATTTCATTTCAAGAAACTCATCGAGTCCATGGCGTGAGCCTTCGCGGCCAAGGCCAAACTCTTTCACGCCGCCAAAGGGCGCCACCTCGGTAGCAACGATACCTTCATTGATGCCGACAATTCCGAACTCGAGCTTCTCAGCGACGCGCCAGACGCGGCCAATATCGCGGGCGTAAAGATAAGCCGCCAAGCCAAAAGGCGTGTTGTTTGCGAAAGAGATGGCCTCGTCTTCAGTCTTGAAGCGGAAGAGCGGCGCTACTGGGCCAAAGGTTTCCTCGGTCGCGAGTTTCATATCGCGGTTCACATCGATGAGCACGGTGGGCTCAAAGAAAGTGTGGCCGAGCGCGTGACGCTTGCCGCCGACAATTGCTTTCGCGCCTTTTTCGAGCGCATCGGCAACATGAGATTCCACCTTCCGAAGGCCCGCCTCGTTTATGAGCGGTCCTTGTACAACGCCCTCTTCAGCGCCGGGCCCAACTTTCATCTTGGCCACGCGACTGGCAAGCTTTTCGGCAAAAGCGTCGTAGACGCCGTCCTGCACAAGGATGCGGTTCGCGCACACGCAGGTTTGGCCCATATTGCGGAATTTGGAGGCGAGAGCGCCTTCGACGGCAGCATCGAGGTCCGCATCATCGAAGACGATGAATGGCGCGTTGCCGCCAAGCTCAAGGCTGACCTTCTTCACTGTTGAAGCGGCTTGCTCCATCAAAATTTTGCCGACACGCGTCGAGCCGGTGAACGTGATTGTCCGCACCAGCGGATTTGAAGTCAGTTCTTTGCCGATGGCTTCAGCGTCGCCTGTGACGATATTTATAACGCCAGCGGGAATGCCTGCTTGCTGCGCGAGTTCGCCAAGCGCGAGCGCTGACAATGGCGTATCCGGCGCGGGCTTAATGACCACGGTGCAGCCGACGGCAATGGCGGGCGACACCTTGCGCGTAATCATGGCGAGCGGGAAGTTCCAAGGTGTAATGGCGCCAACAACGCCGATGGGCTGCTTCAGGACAACGAGGCGTCCGCCCTGCTTGTGCGTCGGAATGGTCTCACCGTAAACGCGCTTTGCCTCTTCAGCGAAAAACTCAACGAAGGACGCGCCATAAGCGACTTCACCCCTCGCTTCGGTGATCGGCTTGCCTTGCTCGGCGGTCATGAGTTGCGCGAGTGCTTCTCCATTGGCGAGGATAAGCTCATACCAGCGGCGCAGAATCTGTGAGCGCTCCTTGGCAAGCAGTCCGCTCCAGGCAGGAAAAGCGCGCTGAGCAGCATCGATGGCTTGGCGCGTTTCGGCGGCGCCAAGGTTGGGAACACGCGCGATTGTAAGACCTGTTGCAGGATTGAGGACCGGGGTGACGGGGTCCCCGGTCCAGTGGCCGTCGATAAAACATTGTTGACGGATCAAAGACTGGGAGATCTGGTCCATGGTGCTATCCTGATGTTCATTGATTCGGGCCATCATGCCGTGGCGCGCAGAAAACTACAAGGCCTGCCTCGGGCTGCCGCGTTCGTAGCTGTTTTCCGTAGCCGTTCAATGTGTTTGCTTGCGGGCGCGAAAAAGTTTCGTAAGCTTAGCAACTGACGGATGACCGCTGCGACCGTGGCGAGGGGGACAATCATATGGGGTTTTGGGGGACGAAAACCGGACCTGCGCTCGAAGGCGCAACCATTGTGTTCGATCTGGACGGCACGATTGCCGACACTGCGGAAGATCTCATCGACGCTACCAATGCGGCGCTTGTCTCGGAGGGGTTTGACCCGGCGGCTCCCGAAGTCATCAAGCCAGGCGTTGGCTATGGCACCAAGGCCATGCTTCGCGCGGCCCTTGCCTCGCAAGCTCGCGAAGCCGATGTTGCGCAAACACAAAGGCTCGCAGACGCGCTCGTCGCGCATTATGAAGAGCATATCGACCGGAAGACCGTGCTGTTCCCAGGCTTCATCGAGGCGGCGGACGCGCTGCGAGCCGAGGGAGTGCGGCTCGCACTCTGCACCAACAAGCGCGAACGTCTCGCGCTAAGGCTTATATCGACGCTCGGCATTGAATCCTTGTTTGACGCCATTGCAGGCGGCGATACCTTTCCATTTCACAAGCCCGATCCGCGCCATATCACCGAGCTTGTGCGCCAGGTGGGCGGCGATTTAGTCAGTGCGCTCATGGTAGGTGACAGTGAGGCTGACATCGGGGCGGCTTCTGCGGTAGGCATTCGCTCTGTCGCAGTGCGCTTCGGCTATGCCGCAACTCCTGCCGATAAGCTTGGCGCAACGGCTGTCATCGGACATTTTCGCGAGTTGCCTGCCCTCGCGAGAACGCTGCTCGCTGCGGAAAAAACTGTATAAAGATGTGACGCTAGCATAGCTGCATTTAATTTTGAGCGGCTTTCTTATTTTGAAAGATTGCTGCAAACTGTTAGTGGGTCGTTTACGATCGCTAAATGGGGGGCGGAGTGTTTGCGATGAATGTTTGGGCAGCCGGATTTCCGGGCAATATTTCCCGCAGCTTTCTTTGGGCGCTGGCTGCCTCTATTGTCGTTCTCGTGATCCTAGTCGCGCTTTATTACCAAGCGCGTTCGTTGCCTCGGTTTTATCAGCAGCAGGCCCCCGGCGGCCATATTGCGCTAATGATAGGCGAGCATTTCGCGCCTTCCGACCGTTATATGGGCTTTGTGCATGAGGAAAGCGGAGCATCTATTGTTTTGACCGAACTGCCCGCTGATGCTTTCGATGGGCTAAGCCAGCTTGAGAATGCGGCTGAAACCTTAGCGGCGCAGGGTGTATCGGGAGTGACGCAACACACGCTGCCGGGGCGCGCCGGAGACTATATGTATCTTCGCGGCAGCCAAAACACCCAGCTCGTGGAATATTCGAAGTATATTCTCATTTTTCGCGAAAGCGGCATGACGGGGATGGTCAACGTCAGTATCCCGCGAGCGGCTCTCACCTCGGGACGCATCACATCGCGGGAAATCGAGAAAATATTGAAATCGGCTGAGGTGAAGGCCGACGCTCCGCGGACAGCTTCGCCGCTTTCGGTGTAAGGCCAGGCTTCCGTCTTCGCGAGGCGCATCGCGGCGTGGCGATCCAGTCGAGACGCGTGCATGATCCCGTCTAATAAAGTTCCCGGCGATGTTGACGGCGAGCGCCCGGCCTCGTAAGTTTGCGCCTTCATCGAACCGCCATCAGTGGACACGTAGCTCAGCGGTAGAGCATTCGCTTCACACGCGAAGGGTCACAGGTTCAATCCCTGTCGTGTCCACCATTCAATGAAAAAGGGCACCTCGTTTCCGAGATGCCCTTCGTTCAGAACAACCGTGACAATACGGCTACCATCGAAACCAAGCTAAGGGGCAAAGAGCACCCTAAAGCCAGACGGTAGGTCGCACCGCTAGGCTGGCTGGCTTCGAGATTGAGAAACACTAGCATGTGTCCTCCTTCTCCATGCACCGGTCCCTTACGGCAGCCGACTTCGTGCATTAGGCCAGCAGTTTGAGGATTTTTAACCTGACGCCCGGTTGTGATTCCTCTAACACGCTTCGGCTGTATCGATGTCGAAGGTTATGTAACTAACTAATTTGTTAGTTTCAAGGACGTAGGAGATTCAATCCCTGCGCGTCCACCATTTTGACGTTGAAAACCTCAGCTAGACCTTGTGAACAAAATCGGATCAGCCTATCTCAATTGTGGGTAGTTGAGTTGGAGGGGTACGTGACGGCTGCACGTGGAGGGAGTCTCGGGCGATAGTTTCGTAGACGAACTCCGCATTATTGGAGTTCGCAGTGGCGAAATCACCAGATCAACAACATCTCCCTTTTGACGGGGGGTTACCCGAAGCGCTTAAACCAGGCAAGAAGAGATCGCGTCGGCAGCAAGTATTTGCGCCTCCGCCACCGCCAAGTCCGCCGAAGCGCCCGCACCGTCGCTGGTGGAAGCGGATCAGCATTATCAGTGTGATCGCCTTCCTGGGAGGGTCGGTAATTTGGAATGAGATACGCGAGGAAGCGCGGCATCGAATACGGTCGTGGGTCGCGGAGCGGGCATTGGATTGGATTGACCGGGCTTGGAACGGCGAGAAGCATGATCACGCATTATCGCCCTGGAAGACACGGATCGTGAAGAAGGGTAGTTAAGACGATACTCTCTTACGTTGCAGGACAAATTGATCTTTCAAGAAGCTGCGGGTGAAGGTCGCTTACTGCGCCCCAAGAAATGCCTTCACTGGCTCCACCGTCCGCTTAGGGTCTTCCTCCTGCGGCACATGCCCAAGATCATCAAAAATCACGAGCTTGCTGCCTGCTATTTCGCGATGAAATAGTTCGGCGTGATCCGGAGGTATGAGCCGGTCGCGGCCGCCCCAGATGATAAGCGTTGGCGCTTTCACTTCAGCGATTTTCGCCGCATCCGCGCCGCGATCCGATTGCGCAAAGCGCTGCACCAAAGCGTGCCGGTTGCCAGCCCGCCTCGCCATGTCGAAATATTGGTCCACCAGCTCCGGCGACACTTTGGCCGGATCGCCATACACGTTTTCCAGGCTTGCCTTTATGAGCGGGCGCGGCAGAAGCACCGCCGTCAATTTGTTGACCACCGGTATCTGAGCAAGACGGAAGCCAAGCGGCACAGAAGCCGATTGGAGGGGATGGCCTCCAGAGTCCACGAGGATTAATTTTTCGACCTTGCCGGGCAGTGCCTGTGCGGTCGCCCATGCGATATTGCCGCCCAAGGAGTTACCGGCGATAACGCATTTCTGGATGCCGAGCTGGTCCAAGAGAAGCCCGACAAAGCGCACATACGCGCCAATCGTGTAATTCTCATCAGGGGAGGGGCCAGTTAAGCCGAAACCGGGCAAATCGAAGGAGATGATGCGGCGGCTCGCTTTGAGCTCTCGCGCCCAGCCGTCCCATGTGTGAAGGCTCGAAGATGTTCCGTGAATGAGGACGATTGGCGCTGCATCGTCGCGCGGGCCTTCATCGCGGATATGAACCTTCATCCCGGCCAAGTCGATGAATTTGGAAGGCGGAGTTGCCCAGCGAGCTTCCAATGCCGTAGCCGGAACATCGGGCGCGTAGCCAATCGCGAAGAGCGCGCCGAGGGCTACGATGAAAATTATAAGGAGACCGGCTAATATACGTGCAGCGATTTTCTTCATGCCGTGAGCTTAGCCGGGAACGTTGCAATTGTCATTGATTGAGGCGGCGGCAGTAACGACATCTGGACAAAGAATTGCCCAAAGAGAGAGCGCCATGACAGGCACATTGCACAAAGTGAATTTAGCCGAAGAAGCCGTTTCATTGCTTGATGCCCTTGGGGTAGCTGCGCCGTATTATAGAGATGGCGGATTGCCCGCGCGCTCGCCTATCACGGGCGAGGCCGTGGCGCATGTTCACGAAATAAGCCCCGCAGAGGCAAAGCGCGCCATCGACGAAGCTCATGCCGCTTTTCTTGTTTGGCGCAATGTGCCCGCGCCTAAACGCGGCGAGCTTGTGCGTCTCTTCGGCGAAGAGCTTCGCGCTAACAAAAACGGGCTCGGACGCCTCGTCTCAATCGAGGTGGGCAAGATCGTCTCCGAGGGGCTCGGCGAAGTTCAGGAGATGATCGACATTTGCGATTTCGCGGTGGGCCTATCGCGCCAGCTCCATGGCCTCACCATCGTGACGGAGCGCGAAGAGCACCGGATGATGGAGAGCTGGCATCCGTTGGGGGTAACAGGCATCATTTCCGCCTTCAATTTCCCGGTTGCGGTTTGGGCGTGGAACGCCGCGCTGGCACTTGTCTGCGGAAATAGCATTGTATGGAAGCCATCCGAAAAGACGCCGCTCACGGCTCTCGCTACTGATGCGCTTTTCAAAAAGGCGCTCAAGCGCTTTGCTGAAGACGGCAACCACGCGCCGGAAGGACTGTCCGCGCTTCTCATCGGTGGCCGCGAAATTGGAGAGACGCTGGCCGATCACGCTCGCGTGCCGCTTGTGTCTGCCACAGGTTCCACGGCGATGGGACGAGCCATCGGTCCGCGCCTCGCGCAGCGCTTTGCTCGCGCCATACTCGAACTTGGCGGCAATAATGGCGCGATTATCTGCCCGTCCGCTGATCTCGACCTGACGCTTCGAGGCGTTGCGTTCGCCGCCATGGGGACTGCGGGGCAACGCTGCACAACGCTTCGCCGCCTCTTTGTGCATGACAGCGTATATGACCGGCTCGTTCCTCGTCTTAAGCAGGCCTATGAGACGGTGCCCGTCGGCAATCCATTGGATGCAGGCACGTTGGTCGGTCCCTTGATCGGCTATGAGGCCTGCGCCGCCATGCAAAACGCGCTTGATGCGGCGGAAGCGAGCGGCGGCGTTGTCACCGGCGGTATCCGCGTGCATGAAGAACACGCGCCCGATGCCTATTATGTGCGGCCTGCACTTGTCGAGATGCCCAGCCAGACAGGCCCAGTGGTGCAAGAGACTTTCGCGCCCATCCTCTACGTCATGAGATACACCGATTTCGACGAAGCGCTCGCGATGCACAATGCCGTGCCGCAGGGGCTTTCATCGTCGATCTTCACGAATGATCTGCGCGAGGCCGAGATCTTCCTGTCCGCGCGCGGCTCCGATTGCGGCATCGCCAATGTCAATATCGGTCCATCGGGCGCGGAGATCGGTGGCGCTTTCGGCGGCGAGAAGGAGACCGGCGGTGGCCGTGAGTCCGGCTCTGACTCATGGAAAGCCTATATGCGCCGCGCCACCAACACGATCAATTACGGAAAGAAGCTGCCGCTCGCCCAGGGCGTGAAGTTTGACGTTGCTTGAGAGCAACGTCATCGCGAAGCGGCTTTAGCCGCTGCGGCGATCCAGAGCAACATCAATGACTTAAGCCCTGGATTGCTTCCGGCCACGCTGCGCGTGCCGTCGCAATGACGCGATTCTATCTCAACGCAATCCGCTTTAGACACCGTGATCTGTTTGTTTTGACTTCTTCTTTCTCGCGGCCTCGGCGCTCTCCTTCCGAAGGGGGCGCGAGCGGGGGCATACTTCTCCAAGAAAGTGCACGAGCGTGCCCGTCAAAGCCTCTTCCTTGAGGCCATAATGCATATTCTGGCCGCGCTTCTCGCGCCAGACGAGCCCCGCATTTTCCAGGATTGAAAGATGCTTGGAGATTGCGGGCTGCGACATGACATCGGCAAAGCGCTGCGCGATCTCGCCGGCCGTCATGTCTGTCTTCGACAGATACGCAAGGATACGCCGGCGAGGCGCCGAGGATAGCGCCTCAAAAATTTTGTCCACCGACATGCTCGCTCCGCAGTCCGGTCAGGCGTCACTCTCAAGCACAGTAAAATGCGCTTGCTTATATAACTAACGAGTTATATCGTTATGTCAAGGCGCGCTCGTTCGTTACTGAGGAGTAAAGTAATGGAATTTTGCATTGAAGCTGATGCAGACGCGTCCGATCCCATAGAACAGGCCCTACGATCCTCGCAAAGCACGCTGCGCAGTCCGCGCATGTCCGACGCGGACTTTACCAGCGCCGTGGAAGGCGAAGTGCGTTGGGCACCCGCCAAGTCCATTTGGATTTCCGTGATGACGCTGACCGCACTTGTCGCCGGACCGATCTTCTTCACTTGGGACGCGTTCGCGTTATTTCTTGTCACGACAGCAATTACCGTCTGCCTCGGCCACTCGCTCGGGATGCATCGGCGATTAATTCATCGCTCCTTCGATTGTCCGCTCTGGCTGGAGCATATATTTGTCTATTTGGGCACGTTGGTCGGCATGGCCGGACCATATGGCATGATCCTCCAGCACGACATACGCGATTGGGCGCAGCGCAAGCTGGAGTGCCATCCCTATTTGGCGCATCGCTCCTCGATGTTGCGCGATTATTACTGGCAGAACCACTGTGCGTTGCATCTTGCACACCCGCCGACGCTTATGATCGAACGGCACGTGCGGGACGACCGCTTCTACCGGTTCATCGATCGCACTTGGATGGCGCAGCAACTTCCATTGGCTCTGCTGTTCTTTGCGCTAGGGGGAATTCCGTGGCTGGTCTGGGGGATTGCCGCGAGGGTCGCAGTCTCGGTAACTAGCCATTGGCTGGTCGGCTATTTCGCTCATAATCGCGGGCCGCGCTCCTGGCATATCGAAGGCGCGGGCGTGCAGGGGTACAATGTGCGCTATTTCGGCCTGCTCACCATGGGCGAGGCCTGGCACAACAATCACCATGCCTTCCCCGCATCCGCGCGCTTGGGGCTTAATCCGGGAGAAACAGATCCCGGCTGGTGGGTGCTGCGGACGCTTGAACGTATCGATCTGGTGTGGGGGCTAAAGACGCCTGAACTGCTTACCGCACCGGCCTAATCTGGTTCGCATCCACGGCGACTCTAACCGCAGTGACACAGAAGCGTGTGCTTTGCCGACTGTTTGCAAAGCACAAAACGCGGTTTCGACCGCATCTTAGCATACGGAGGAGAACAGAATGCGCCTTATAAAGATAATACTGATTGGAATGAGTGTGGTTTTCTCAAGCAGCTGCAGCTGAGGAATTGTGTGGGGTGGTCTACAAGGGCTGGGAAGATTTGTTCCGGCAGATCGAGACAAATCCAAAGCTAGAGCCGAGCGGGCTACGCCTGGATTTCGCCTGGCCGTTCGCGACCCGAAGAACCGCACGCAAGCCCGCATCTGGGCGTCCTGACCGAACCAGATATGTCTGCGCACCCAGCTGTGGCGTGCCGTCTCTCGTGTCGGGTCGAAGGCACTGTCCGGGTTGTAACCGAAGCTGGCGTGCTTTTCTTCAAAGGAAAATTGCGACCGGCTAGCCGATGGGTTTAAGCGCCTGGATCAAGAGATGAACGAGGCCACTAAACGTAAGTCTCAAAATTCGAAGTTATAAGCGCGTAGATCACAAAATGATTGAGGCCTCGAGAAATTTCAAAATTCGAAGTTTCTATGCGCTCATTGTATCTGATTATATCTACGTGCTCATGGCCGCGACCGTTATCGGTTACCTTGTCCTGTCTACCGTACAGCTTCGTGCGATCATTGCGGGTCTTAGGGCGCGCGATTTCGCACGGTTTCCGGCGTTGATAATAGCGCTGCTTCTCGCCTACTTGCCTGTCATAGGCAGTGCGGCCGGGGTATATGGTGCGGTTGTAGGTTGGGGTTGGACGGTGCAGAAAGGCGTTTTTCGCTTCTTTGGTTCGCTCCTCCTTATAGCTGCGACTGCCGGGGTTCCGTGATGCCTAGCCGCGCAATAATACGATGATTAGTCCGAACGAAGTTGCCTAATCAATCGTGGGTCCATAATTCTTAATCATGAGACAGACCAACGCGTTGGATTGAGATGGCACGGTGACGAACCCGCACTTCTCATAGCAACGTATGGCTCGTCTGTTTGCGGGATGGGGATCGACGGAGACGATGCTGGGCGCCTCCGTCGCAAGGATCATATGCAAGAATTCTAGCAGGCACTGCGTTCCGACTCCCATAGAAAGCTGCGTCTCGTTGGCCAGGAATTGATCAACGCCGATGTGCCTGGGACTGTAGCAATGGTACTGAAAATAGCCCGCGCCCTTGCCGTCAATTTCGAGGATAAACCGCTTGGTGATCTCTGGCTCGGACAGGTAGTGCGCCGCGACCTTGTCGATTGTGTCGTCGCCGTCATCCCACCATTCTTTCACGTGCGGCCGTTGCAGCCACTCCAAAAGCAGGCCAAGGTCACTGGAAGAGATAGGCCGAAAACGGATCATCAATTTAGGGGGGCTCTCTGCTATCTTAACAGGAATAGCGTAGCACAGAGCCGCCGCGGCCAGTGCACGCACATTTGAGTGCGCCGCTACTGTCGATGCAAAATTTCCGCATGATTTGAATGAACTAGACAAGCCGCGCCTCCGATCTTCGATTCCCGCCATATGCGGCACAGAGAACGAATAGCAGAGGCGAAATGTTTGCGCTGTGCTACTCAACACAGCGCGAAGCTTCCGGCTGTGACACACTGAATCAAAGCAGGAACCAAATTTGGAAAACGGCATCGCTCCTTGGAGCAACGGGAAGACAAACATGCAGATATCGCAAACAGCTATTCTTCGTCTCTTGATAGTCCTCGCATTTGTTGCGTTGGTATTGGAGATCGCTGCCAATACATTATTCAAGAATACGCTTCCGGCAGAATTGGCGCAATTTGTTAAGGCGCAGGACTCTGCTCCACTAACCGGCTCTGCCCTCGCGGTTGGGCTTTTTGCGCTGATAGTATTGGTGTTCAATTACGTTGGCTTGATTGGATTGTGGTGGGGTAAGCGGTGGGGACGCATAGCTTTTTCCATCGGAGCGTTGCTTGTGCCGGTCCTTGTTACAATACTGGGCTTTGTGGATAGCAGTTCGTTGGTTTCCAATGCCGTGGAGTCGGGCGCAAGATTACACAGGAGCGATGCTCGATGGGGCAATATTGGCCTTGATTTGGTTCGGGATGCCGAAGCAATTCGAAAGGACCGCTCAAGTTTAAACCGAGTGACACTGTTGCATTTCAACCCTCTGTCAGCGGTTAATACGCCAAGCATGCTCCGGCATGCTTTGCGTATCATTACTAGGTCTTCTTAGGGTGTCCCTGATTGCTTATCCGCGAAAGCGATGACGCGAATTCGTCCGAACAGAACGGGCCTCCCTGAAAAAAGTCCCCCACCTCGTCTGGCGGCAGTAAAGCCTGCGCTGCAAGCGCCGCTTCCGCAAAGTCCTCCGCACGGCCCGTTGGTTCATAGCCGAGCGCTTGGGCGGCGCTGTTATCCCACCAGCTCCGCTCATTGTCCGACGCGCCGTAGACCGTCTCGTACACAAGCCCTTCTCGCTCAAGCCCAATGCGGATGAGCGAAACGAGATCCTCAGGCTTCAGCCATATCGCGAGCTGACGCTCATTTGCTGGCTGGTCGCTCACGTTGCCGATGCGGATGCAAAGCACCCCAAGCCCGAATTTATAGGCGTATAAAGCGCCAAGCGCCTCGCCGAAAGCTTTGCTAACTCCATAGCGCGAGTCTGGGAAGGGGCAGGGCGTCGCGCCCGATCTTTTGGTGGCGCGGGTAGAAGCCCACCACATGGTTTGAAGATGCAAATACGACGCGCTTCACGCCCTGCCGCCGCGCAGCTTCGAACAGGTTGTAAGCACCAATAATGTTTGATTGCAGAATGACTTCCCAAGGCTGCTTCGGTGGACTGCCCGCCCAGATGGACGATACCTTCGACGCCAGTCACGGCGCGTTCCACTGCGGTCATGTCGGCGAGATCGGCAGAGATGAAACTTTCCGAAGGAGCAAGATCGGGCGGCGGAGCGCGGTCCGTCAAAACCAGGGCGTAGTGCGCGGCAAGCAATTTCCTCAGTCTTGCGCCGATGCCACCGCTTGCTCCCGTTAGAAGAACACGCTTCATTTTGATGCCCCGTCGCTAGCGCCGAATGGCTTCTGGTCTTCGCTGTGCTGGGAATTATAGCAAAAGGCACGGAATGCAGACACGGCTCTTTGGTTCACCGAATGGCTGGCGCCATTTTGAGAGCATTCATCAAACCGACCGCGCCAAAGCCTGCGGCTTTTTCTGCGGGAGCACGTTCTCCAAAATCGCCTGCGGGGGAAGAATAAGCCTGACCTTCGTGCCGGTGCCTTTTTTGCTCGAAATTTCAAGCCTGCCACCCAATAGCTTCATGAAGCCGATCGAAATGGGCAGCCCAAGGCCGACGCCTTGGTCGGAATTGCTCAGCGCGGGATTGGAAATGCGCCCAAAGTGAGAAACCGCCACGGCGATCTCCTCCTCGGTCATGCCAATCCCGTGGTCCTCGATGCACATAACCAATTCCCCGTCTTCGTTCTGGCTCGCGTCAAAGCGGATGATCCCGCCTTGCATGAACTTATTCGCATTGATGATGATGTTCAGCAGAACTTGCGAAAGCTTTTGGGAATCGGAATAGAGAATAAAATCATTATTGGCTTCGACGATGAGCTTATTGCGCTTCTTAGCGAGCTGCGTTTCGACCATGGGGCGCACGCTCATGGTGCATTCAAGAAGAGAAAACTTACTGAGCGTCACCGAATGCCGCCCTTGTTCCATCTGCGAGAAATCCAGTATTTCGTTTATGACGAATAGAAGATGTTTTGAGCTATTCAGAATGTCTTTGATGTACTCATGATATCGGCTGTTTTGGATTGGTCCGAAAGTCTCGGACAATATGATATCTGCAAAGCCTATGATGGCGTTCAGCGGCGTCCTGATTTCGTGGCTCATATTTGCCAGAAAGACGCCCTTGGCCCGATTGGCAGCTTCTGCCTCGGATTTCGCCAGACGCAGAGACTGCTCTGTCTGCTTCAAGGCTGAGATATCGATACCCGAAAATACTACTAACCCCTCGTGGGCGGCGGTTCGCTGAACAACGCGTGTAATGAGCAGAAAAACATGCTCTTCACCCTTTTTGTCATTCAACTTAACTTCAGCAACAAAGGAGTTGTTTTCCAGAGGGGAGAAAGCGGCATCCTTTATGCAATTCATGATCTGGTGAAGAGATGCTGCCCTTTCATTTGTGTTGCTGAGATCATCACCGAGAAACTCGTAGCAATATTCATTCGAAAAGACGAATTCGCCCGCGTCATTAACCGCAAATACAATCGCTGGCACGCAATCGATTACGTTTGTGAAATGCTCGCGCGACTGCCTGTTTGCTCTGAGGAAGCGCAGCCGCGTTTGTATGAGTTTTTGCTTGAGCGATAGGCTGTTGGTTCTTAGAAATTTCTGATGCAAACCAAGCCGCAGCAAGTTACGAACGCGAACTTGAAATTCGAAGGTGTCGAGCGGAGTAGTTATAAAATCCGTGGCTCCGCAAAGAAGAGCACGACGGCGATTTTCTGACTTTCCGTTGCCCGATACGACGATGACAGGGGTTTCTTCCAGCGCGGGCACGCTCCGCAGCTCTTGCAATAAAGGCGTTGCATCCATTCCCGACACGCCAAAGCCGGCTATGACAAGGTCGGGCTGGTATATTTCAAAGTTTTTTACGGCTTCTTGCGTTGAGGCAAACGCATGGACTATGTCGACTTCAGTAATATCACTAGCCAATTTCGAAAAGGATGACTCTATTCTTCTCCGTTGAGTCGATAATTGCCAATATAAGAGTCCGATCTGGAAAATTTTAATTTTCTTATGCTGTTAACGCATTGCGAGACCATGAATACATATTTCTTCGTGAGGGGCGCACAAAGTCAATAAGGCTACAATTCTGCGAATAGCATGGTAATGTTCTAAATTGAATGGAAACGTCTCTATTTAGGAAAGGAAGCTTTTCTCGATCGGATAATTTTCTAGATAATTTGTAAGTAGTACGCGCCTTCGCTCGCGCAAATACCGAAGCTCTTTTGTTCATACTATCGGCGCCTTGACTCTCGATCTGTTTCGGTTTTTCTCCAAAGAAAAGCCGTTTACATAGGGCAGAGAGACATCATGGCACATCTTTTGCTTCATGGTGAGCGGTGTGAGAAGGAAGAAGGGGCAAAATGTTTATCCGATTTAGCAAATTAGCTGCCGTTACGATTGCTGCCGGTTTGGCAGTAACGTCATCCGCGACGATGGCCGCGCCAGCCGCGTGCACGGCGCCAATTCGAATCGGACTTACCACGGCGCTGACCGGCAATCTTGCTTTGCTCGGCATCCAAGCGCGCAATGGTGTCGAGTTCGCGGTCGAAGAAATCAACAAGGCCGGCGGACTCGCGGGTCAGCAGATTGTTCTGACCACGGAAGACACTGGCGCCTCGAGCACTGACGCGCTCAACGCCATGAACCGGGTCATCGAAGGGAAGCCCCTCGTCATCTTTAGTTCGATGATCAGCCCGCACGTTTTCACCCAGACTGAAGCCGTCTCGAAGTCGGAAACGCCCTTCCTAGTGGGCGCGACGAATGCGAAGGTTACATCGCAGGGAAGCAAGTGGCTCTTCCGAACCCATGTGCATGACGGACAGCTCGCAGAGCTTTTGCCTCAATATCTCGTGAATACGCTCGGAAAGAAGAAGCCCGGCATCATAGCAGTGGCCGACGATTACGGCCTCGGCGCATCGCGGGGAATGGTCGAAACCCTCACCAAGCTTGGCATTACGCCAGTGGCGATCACCTCCTACGCGCCATCTGACAAAGACATGAGCGCCCAGCTGCTTGAGGTACAGGACAAAGGGGCCGACAGCGTGATCCTGTTTGGCCGTCCGGCGGACGTGACGCTTGTGATGAAACAAATGAGCGAACTTGGCATCAAGCTTACGCTTATCGGCAATGCCAGCACGGTCGCGCAGACGACACTCAATAATCTTTCCCCGGCCGAGGCTGACGGTGCATACGCAATCGGCGGCATGATACCGCAAACGTCAACGGACCCTAAGATCGTTGATTGGTCCAAGCGTGTGTTGGAGCGCTATAAGGTTCCCGCGGATAACTTCACAGTGTCCTATTACGACTCTGTCTATCTCTTAAAGGGCATCATCGAGAAGGTCGGCTGCGATAAAGCTGCCATTCGTGATGCTCTCGCCGCAACGAGCGACTATAAGGGCACCTTTATCACTTACAAGACCAGCAAGCTTGGCGACATGGCCCATACGCTCGGCGTCTATCGCAATAAGGGTAAGACACCCGAAGTGGCCGGCACCGTCAACGAGCCCGGCTTCTAATCCATATGCTACAGCTACTGATAAACGGCCTCGCGTTGGGAAGCGTGTACGCGCTGGTCGCGCTTGGGCTACTCATGATCTTCAATACGGTGCAGATCATTAACTTCGCCCAGGGTCAACTCCTGATGCTAGGCGCGTTTATCGGCATCACGGGCGCGGTCCAGCACGAACTGCCGGTCGCGGTCGCTTGGATCACCACCATCGCGGCCATGGGCCTGATTGGCGTTGTCTTCATGCTGATCAGCTATTTCCCACTGCGCGGCAAGGCTCCATTCCTAGCGATCCTCACCACCATCGCGCTTGGCATCGCGATGGAAAATCTCGCGCTGATAATCTGGGGACCGTTGCCGGTGTCCATGCCCTCGCCGGTACATGGGCGGCCATTGCGTTTTGAAGGCGTCGTTCTGTCGATGCACCAGCTCTTCATCTTTGGAACGCTGGCCGTGATCCTGCTTGCGCAGTTTTTGTTTCTTACCAAGACGCGCTTCGGGATCATGATGCAGGCAACTGCCCAAGATTTAGGCATGGCGCGCCTCGTAGGCATTCGTGTCAATCGCACGACCGCCGTTGCATTTGCAATCGGCGCGATACTGTCAGGCGTCGCAGGGCTGCTTGTCGCGCCAATCTATCTCGCCGAACCCACTATGGGAGGCAGCTTGGGTCTGAAAGGCTTCGTCGTTGGGGTCATCGGCGGCTTCGGCAACTTGCCCGGCGCTGTGATCGGCGGCCTCCTGCTTGGCGTTGCTGAGACCTTTGGCGCGCGCTACATCTCCTCCAACTTTCGCGATGCTTATGCCTTCATCATTATGATCGGCTTTCTCGTCGCCTGGCCAAAAGGCCTGTTCGGTGAAAAGAGCAACGAGCGCGTATGAGCAGCCGAACCATCCTTCCCATCGCCTTGTGCGCGCTAGCGGCTATGGCCGTGCCAACCTTTTCAGGCTCCGGCTATGAACTTCAGGTGCTCAATCTCGCTATCCTGAATTCGATAGTGGTGCTGGGGTTGAATTTCGTCACCGGCTGGACCGGTCAGGTTAATTTTGGACAGGCCGCCTTCTACGGGCTCGGCGCTTATGCGACCGCGCTTGCCTCGAAGGCAGGCGTGCCCTGGATTGTTACGCCATTCCTCTCGATAGGCGTGGTCATTGTGGCCAGTCTCATGCTCGGGCTGCCGACCTTGCGCCTGCGCAGCTATTATTTGGCCATGACCACTATCGGCTTCGGCGAAATTGTCCGTCTCTGCATTGTGCATTGGGAACCGGTCACGGGCGGCACGTCGGGCTTACGCGCCATTCCAGGCATCAGCCTATTTGGGCTGACGCTGGAGGGCCAAGTGCAGCATTATTATTTGCTGCTCGCCGTTCTGGCGTTCGCGATACTGGTCGCCGTCCGCATCCGTCACTCAGCGCTTGGCCGTGCGATGATAGCGACGAGGGATAGCGAGATCGCAGCCGAACTAAGCGGTGTCAACACCGTGCGTATCAAGCTCGCGGCCTTCCTGATAGGCGCGGTCTATGCTGGGATCGCTGGCAGCCTTTATGCGTCATCGATCCGCTTCGTCAGCCCCGATAGTTTCACCGGCACGCAAGCGGTTCTGCTTATGACGATGCTGATCGTCGGTGGCATGGGCTCAATAGTGGGCTGCATCGTCGGCGCGGTGTCTCTCACTTTCCTGCCAGAACTGCTGCGGTTCATGGGGCAGTGGTATTTGGTGCTTTATGGACTCGGGGTCGTGGTCGTCATCATGCTTATGCCGGGAGGTATCGCATCCGTATTCGCGCCTTTGCAGAGGCGATGGGTAAAGGTAGCACGGTGATGCAGTCCCCACTTTTGAGCGCTCGCGGGCTTACGCGAAGGTTTGGCGGAGTAACCGCGCTTGATGGCGTCGATCTCGACGTCAGCCAAGGCACCATCCACGCCGTTATCGGCCCTAACGGCTCGGGCAAAACGACCCTTCTCAACACGCTGAGCGGTGCGTACAAGCCTGATGTTGGTTCGATCAGCCTCAAGGGCGAGGAGTTGGCGCGGCTTAAGCCCCATCGTATCGCCCGGCTGGGCCTTGCTCGTACTTTCCAGAACATCCGGCTGTTTGGCGGTCTCACAGTCATAGAAAACATCAAGGTCGCTGCGGCGCGCCATGCCCGAGCTTCGCTGTTTGACATCGTAGCGGGCACGTCCCGGCGTCGTGAAGCAGAACAAACGATCGAAGCTAAGGCTCTTGCGGCCCTCGCAACCGTGGGGCTTTCGCATCGCGCGAGCGATGAGGCGACTGCGCTCCCCTATGCGCAGCAGCGGCTCCTTGAGATTGCCCGCGCGCTTGCGGCAGAACCAAGCATCTTGCTGCTCGACGAACCCGCAGCCGGCATGAATATGAGCGAGAGCATGATGCTTCTCGAAACGATCCGAAAGCTCCGCGAGACCGGGCTAACCATCCTCTTTGTTGAGCACAATGTGCGGCTCGTCATGAATATCAGCGACCGCATTACGGTGCTCGATTTCGGGAAGAAAATCGCAGAGGGCGCGCCAGCAGAGGTCCAAAAGGATCAGGCGGTTATCGAGGCATATCTCGGACGGCGGCGAAAACAATATGCTTAAGCTTAACGCCTTACACGTCTCCTATGGCCATATCGAAGTGCTGAAAGGCATTTCGCTTGAGGTTGGCAAGGGCGAAATCGTTGCGCTGATCGGCTCCAATGGCGCTGGCAAGACCACGACGCTCAGCGCCATCTCCGGTCTCATCCGTGCTTCTTCCGGCGAGATTATTTGGCAGGGTCAGAACCTGCGCGGTCGATCCGTCGAGCAGATCGTGCGCGCGGGACTGGCGCATTGCCCTGAGGGACGGCGCATTTTCCCCGGTTTGACGGTGACGGAAAACCTGATGACGGGAACGGCCGTGCGGTCCGATGGCAAGGCTCAGGTCGAGGAAGATCTCGCTTTGGTGTTCGATCTTTTTCCCCGGCTTAAGGAGCGGCGCAAGCAAGGCGGCTGGTCGCTTTCGGGCGGCGAGCAGCAGATGCTGGCCATTGGGCGGGCGCTTATGAGCCGTCCAAGCCTGTTGATGCTGGATGAGCCGTCTCTGGGTCTTGCTCCCATTATCGTCGAGCAAATGTTCGATCGCATCGTGGAGCTCAACAAGCGCGTGGGGCTATCTATTCTCGTCGTAGAACAGAATTCGGCGATGGCTCTCGAAGTCGCGAGCCGCGCCTATGTCCTCGAAACCGGCTCGATCACGCTATCGGGACATGCAGCGACGCTCGCGGAAGATCCTCGCGTCCGCGAAGCCTATCTTGGCGGGTGAGCGCGGCTGATGCCAGCTTTCCTGGATTGCGTCTGGCCGCGCTTCGCTCGCCATCGCAATGACGTCATTGCGGGCGGCAACGCCGCGCGGCGATCCAGCTTCTTTATTCGAGCTTATTCTTATAAGCCTCGGCCGCGATCCAAGCCTCGAAGGCTGGCCCAACCTGTGAACCTGTGACGAGCCCCTCGCGCCAAGTGCTTTCGGCCGGGCGCACAATGAGCATCCAGGCTACGCCGAAAGCATCTTGATTGAGAAGTTTCGGCCTTCGCACCAGCTCATCGTTTGAGGCTGACGACGGTGCCGTTAAACGCAGCTTCGGCGGCTCCGACCCATTTTCCGCCCTCTATCGTTGCAAAGGATTTCTGGGCTGCAAAGGGCCGCCCGATGCGCTTCGGCGTAAAGGCCAGCACGTCGCCGAGAAGTTCCATGGAGATGGGCGTGAAGCCCACGCGGATCGTGCCATCCTCCAGCGGTTCGTACCAGATTTGGTTCGCCAAATCGTAATAGAGATGTTCCGGATATTCGATGTTCCCGATGCGCGCCATGGACGGTCTCCAAGGGCAAATGTTAATAGGTTAGAACCCGGTATTCGTCGGACATGATCCGCTCGATCATGGTCGCCGCGCCCATAAGGCCCGCGCATTCGGGAATGAGATCGCCTTCGCTCATATCGAAAAGGTCCATATTGGCGGGGCAGCACCAGAAGCGCGCCCCATGCTCGTGGGCTTCACGGATCCAGTCGTAAACGGTTTTTGGATTGTCCGGCTTGATGCGAATGGCTTCAGCCACGCCCTTCCGCAGGAGCTTTCCGGCAGTCGCTGAGCAAACAACATCCACCTCGTAGTCCATCGCCGCTGCAATGGCGGCATGATAGAACGGCGCGCCAAGCTCTTCGGGGTTGCGCGGATCGGTATTGACGAGAACAATCAAAAGCTTAGGGTTCATGAGTCTAAAATGGGCTCGATCTTTGATCTTGCGCCCGAGCGCGTCGAAAAAATTCCCTTCGTTGAGGACCATCCGGTCTCTTGTGACCTTTTCTTCGAGTTCCTTCAGGCGCAGGCGGGCCGTCGGATTATCAATCGGTCCGCCTCGCGGCGCTTTCGTCGGGAAGAACGCAGCGCCGTCCCATTGCTGACCCGATCCAGCGAACATCAAGCTCATGCTGTCCCAGTCGGCGTCGTATCCGACGACATGGAAATATGTGGAGCATAGCGGCATGACGCGCTGTTCCCGGATCTCAGTCAGAATGACAAGCATGGTGAAGTCGCCAATGCTTTCATAAAGCGCGGCCAGCCAGTCATCGAATTCGGTTGCCTCAGAAGTCGACAAGGGGAGCCTCGGGAACATATCGGTCAAAAAGCGCATAGAACGGCGTGCCGTGCTGCTTCTCGAACCAATCCTCGAACGTGCTCAGCTCAGCCGCAACGTCAGAATTTACCTCCGGCGCGGTTCCGCAAACGCACTGCCACACAGAGCGGCCAAGCGGCTTCATCTGCTCAAGAATGGCTTTGTGCGCCTCGCTTTCACCATGCCACCCGAGTTCTTCCGAAATTGCGCGGCATTGGGCGGCGGCGGCCTCATCTTCCTTTTCGACGCCAGCGGCGCTTGAGGCGAGCATGCGAATGAAATTGGTGCGCCGATACGCAAAAGCACGCTGACGCTCAAGCCGCGCAATCTCCTCTGTCATCTGCTTGCGAAGCAGAGTTTCAGCCCGTTGGGCGTTCCTCGCCGCGCCCTCAAATTCAGCAATCAGCGCCGATGTAGCTTCGTTCATCGCGATACCTCTTTCAGAGATGGTGGCGGAGGAGGATGGGAGTTGAACCCACCTGAAACCGTCTGACGGTCACACCTGGATTTGAAGTCCAGTCGCTCCACCGGGAGCGGGACTCCTCCTTTTGACTGAGCGCGGCATGGGGCGTCAGCTTCGCGAGAGAGGAAGAACTCTACGCGAGCTGGGTTAATCCGGCGCAAATCCTGCCGTCTGATGGTGAAGCCATGGCGGTCGAAGAATTCGAGAACCTGAATGGCGACCTTGCGGCCATTGTCGAGCCGGTCGCGGAATTCGGCGGCGGTGAATTTCCCCGTAGGCGATTGCTCGGCGAGCGCAATAGCGATACGCGCCATTGCCTCGACAGTGCCGCGCGTAAAGAAGTGGTCGTGCGCGATCTCTTCCGTCTCTCCCCGGCGCGACGCCATGCGCAAGACGCGGCGCACGCTGCTTTCGTCAATGGTCATGGCCTTGGCGATGTCACGGACGCGCGGCGGACGATAAGGCTCGGCGCGCAAACAGCGGATGACAGAGGTGAGCAGCCGCTCCTCCTCCGCCGAGAATTTGACCTGATGTGACGGTCGGCGCACCCAGCTGCGATCAAGCGCGGCATCGCCGCTTTCTGCAAGCTTTCGCAGCGCGGCAATAAATACCGGCGCGGGTAGGGTAGGGGTGATGGCCCGCCGCAATTGCTCAAGCGGAAGGCCGGGAAGATCAGGGTTAGCCGAATGAAAGGCGTCGAGTTTTTCTCCGACTGCCGCGCGAATATGCTCCCAACACTTGCTCGACAGCGCAATCGTGCCGTTGCCCGACGGTATAATCACCACCGGAAGCGCAGAGAGCATCCGCGCGGCGGCATCCTCTCCAATCGCGCGGTCGCGGAAAAAGCCCGCTGCGTCAATCCAGGCATTTTGAGCCGCTAATATGCGCATGAGCGCTTTAGCCGGATCCCTTTCTGCCTGCGCCTCAATGCGTGCCCTTCGCTCAGGCGTCCGGCGCCGCCTCTCCGGCGCGCGCAAGTCGATCAAAACGCCGCCGCCGACAGTCCGGCTCGACGATGTATCGCGGACAACGAAGCGGTCGCCCGAAGCTGCAGCCAAGGGCCGTTCCAGTACAAGTTGCACGAGTTCGGTCTCGCCGGGCGCTATCGGCCCATCCCGCAAGAGAACAAGACGCCCTGGAACCTCGGCGGCGGCATGATGAACCTTGACCGGAAACCATTGCCGGATCGGTTTCGGTTCAGACCTTAGCACCTGCAATCGAGCATCGATCCGGGCGCTGGGAGCGTGCAGTTCCGGGTCGAGAACCATATCGCCACGGCGCACGGCTTCTTTGCTGATTTTCGGCCCGCTAAGCACAAGCGCGCATCTCTGCCCGGCTTCTCCCGCGTCCACCGGCTTATTCTGCGCGTGGATTGACCTAACGCGCGCCTCCAGTCCGGCGGGGCTGACTATGAGCTGATCGCCAACTCGGACCGCGCCGGAAAGCACGGTGCCGGTCACGGTTGTGCCGTGCCCGGCCAGCGCAAAGGAGCGGTCAATTGCAAGACGGAACATGCCGTCGGTGGATTTTTTCGCAGAAATTTCGAGAGCCGCATCGACGCGCGCGGTGAGCTGGTCGAGACCGGCTCCGGTGACGGCTGAAACAGGGATTATTTCGGCATCCTTCAGCGACGTATCAGCCAGCAGCGCTTCAATCTCGCCCATCACAGCGATAAGGCGGTTTTCATCGACCAGATCGCATTTGTTGAGAGCTACAATTCCGCGTTCGAGCCCCAGCAGGTCCATGATTGCCAGATGCTCGCGCGTTTGCGGCATGACACCGTCATCGGCGGCAATCACCAGCATCACGAAATCGATGCCGGTCGCGCCTGCTAGCATGTTGTGCACGAGGCCCTCATGGCCCGGCACGTCCACGAAGCCGACAACCGCGCCATTAGGGCGAGGCCAATAAGCGAAGCCAAGATCAATCGAAATTCCGCGCGCCTTTTCCTCTTTCAGGCGGTCGGTATCGATGCCCGTCAGCCTTTTGATGAGCGAGGTTTTGCCATGATCGATATGCCCTGCGGTTCCGATAATCATGGCGCGGCCTCATCCTCGCCAAGAGGCAAAAGCGCCCGCGCCGCCGCATCGGCGTGCTCTTCCGGCGTGCATGCGCTGCTGACCGCTGCGTAGAATTTGTCCGCCATTTTGCTGTGAGCATCCTTGGCGCGGATGAGCCAAGCCAATGCGGCGACCGGATCGCGCTGCACGCCCGTGCCGAGATACAAGGCAGCGCCAAGCAGGGCTTGGCCATCGGCATCTCCAAGCTGCGCGGCCTTCCGCCACCATTTCACTGCTTCTTTGGCGTCGCGCTCAACCCCCAACGCTTCATTGTACATAGAGCCGAGACGGGTCATGGAAGCGGCGACGCCACTTTCCGCCGCGCGCAACGCCCAATGACGCGCCTGTTCATAATCTGGCTTGCGATGCGCTGTGTCCGTCAGGATCGACGAGAGCATGTCCTGCGCGTGAGCGATCGCCTTGATTGGCGGCGCGCGCATACCACTCCTCGGCAATCGCGCGGTCGCGCTTGCCATGTTTAGCGTGGAAGAAAAAGTCGCCGAGCAGCCGCTGGCCGAGCGGATTGCCCGCATTTGCCGCGAGCGTCAGCCAGCGCAGCGCCAGGTCGCCGTCAGGGAGCACGCCGAGGCCCTGCATGAAACAATTACCGATTTCGGCTTGCGCTTGCGCGTCCCCTGCATGGGCGAACTCGACCCAAATGCCGAGCGCGGTGTCGTAGTCGCCATGCTCTGCCGCTGCGGCAGCCTCGATCATGCCTAAGGCTGATGCGCCCTTTGTACCTTTCAATATCTCAAGACCCTGCATCGGAAGCCTCCGGGCTTGGGCCGATCTTTAGGCGAGCGAGTTGGCCAAGGAAGCTTGCCTCGTCATCGAGACAGCGCAGATCGAGGATAAAAGCATCGTCCTTAATGCGGCCGATTACGGGAACGGGGAGGGCGCGGAAGGCTGATGCGAGCTGTTCCAATTTGCGCCCCGAGCCTTTTCGCCCAACCGGCGCGACGGCGATACCCATACTCGGCAATGTCTCAAGCGGGAGCGAGCCGGAACCGATTTGGCTCCGGCACTCTATCACCTCCACGGAAAAGCCGTCGCCAACGGCAGCAGCGACAGGCTCTCTTAGCCGCATGGCGATAGCGGCTATTTCCACTTGCGGGCGGACGAAATATCGAAGCGTTGGCAGCGTTTCGGGCAGGCGATCGGGGTCCCGATACAGCTTCAAAATGGCTTCGAGCGCGGCCAATCGGATCTTGTCGATGCGGAGTGCCCGTTTCATCGGATTGCTCGCGATCTTCGCAATCAGCGCTTTCCGTCCAGCGATAATCCCTGCCTGCGGTCCGCCGAGCAGTTTATCGCCCGAGAAGGTGACGGCGTCGGCCCCTTCCGCGATGGCTTCAGCAACGGTCGGCTCGGATTTAAGCCCGTAGCGGCCTAGATCAACCAGGCGCCTGACCCTAGATCATGGACGAATGGGATTTTTCGTGAACGGGCGAGCGCGCTTAGTTCAACCGCTGAAACAGACTTCGTGAAACCTTGAATGAGATAATTCGAGGTGTGAGCTTTGAGGATGACGCCAGTATTTTCGCCGATGGCCTGCTCATAGTCCTTCAAATGGGTGCGATTGGTCGTGCCTACTTCGACGAGTCGCGCGCCGGCCCGCGCCATGATGTCGGGCAGGCGGAATGAGCCGCCGATCTCGATCAATTCCCCTCGCGAAACAATGGCGTCTTTCCCTTGCGCCAACGTGTTCAGCGTGAGGAGCACGGCCCCCGCGTTATTATTGACGATGCAGGCATCTTCCGCGCCCGTGATTTCACAGATTAAGCCGCGCACATGATCGTCGCGCTCGCCGCGTAAGCCGCTCGCGAGATTGTATTCCAGCGCTACGGGATTTCTCATTGCTTCGACGGCTGCTGCTATGGCCGTCTCTGGCAGGACCGCGCGGCCTAGATTTGTGTGAAGCACTGTGCCCGTTAGGTTGAACACTCGGCGGATGCTTGGCGCGTCTTCGTCCTCAGCCATGCGAAGCGCCGCCGCCGCAATTTCAGCAATGCTCGGGATGGCCGCCCCTTCTTCTGCCTGCGCACCCTTTCGCAATTGTATGAGCGTTTGCCTGATTGCTCGAACCGCCATGTCGTGCCCGAAGCGTGCGACGGCCAGAAGCCCCATTTCCGAGCGTAAGACGTGATCGACCGATGGAAGCCGCGTCCTGCCGGTTGGAGCCATTTGGCTAACATCATGCTCGCCGATACCGTCGCGCATGTCAGTAACCCAACAAGAACAGATTTTGTCCGCCGCGCCGCCAGCCCTCTTCCGCGAGAAGGATATCGAGACCGAGCGTGGCAACGTCATCGCTGAGCGGATCGAGAAGGTGATCCTTCACCTGATAAAGGATCTTCATATATTGCTGACACTTGTCGCAGGTTTCGGCCTTTACATTATCAGGCTGTCCCTCGATCGACCGATAGGAAACACCCTCCGTCGAAGTGCAGAGAACGCATTTGACGCGAACCACATTCCACATCGTCCCGCAGAGCGAACAGGCGCAGAAACGCGAATTATGCGCCTTCGGCCATCCAACCACCGAACTTGTCATTGGCGCGCTGCCGCATACAGGGCAAATGCCGTCGGCGATGGGATGTAAATCCTCAGGCGTCAGCGTTGCCGCGAGCCGGGCGAAATCGATCTGCAAGGCCGCTAGAACGAGGGCGCGCTCCGCGATACTCGCAGGCGGAAGATCCTGGAGGGCGTCGTTCAACATATGCAGCCGCTGCTCGCTGGAAGCTCCAATTACGGCCTCAACTGCCATGGCTGCTTCACTTGGCATTTCGCGACCGCGAAAGCGTTCCATCAGTTTCGTGATCGAAACCTCCGCCGTCTCGATGGGTTCGAACGTCACCCGCGACAAGGGTGGCATCCCATATTCCAAAGCTCGCTGAACTTGCGCGGGGCTTGGCGGCGCGGGAGGAGGGAGGTCAGCTTGTGTCTCGTGCTGAGCCTCAGTTAGGTCCGCCACGAAATTGAGGTACGGCTCAAGGACGTGACCGGGCGCAAGCGAGCGGGCCCGCTTCGAGCGATACAAGAAGAGTGCCGATGGATCGGGAAGGACGGCGTAGGGCGGTTTTGCCTCTTCGCCGATATTCCTTAGTCCCTGGGAAGCGCCAAATTGGGTCATGCGTAAACCTCAAACTGAGGATATACAGCCGGAAGCTTGTGCTACTCTGCCGGTGTTGGCCTGGACGGCCCCTCCAATTCTATGTGAGACGGATCCTTCACTTCTTTTCGCAGCCACTTGCGGTGATGCCGCCAGCCCCATCCGCCTGTAACCGTGCCTTCGGTCATGGCGGGGATTGTTCCTCTCACCCAAATGGCTGAATAAGCGTGGATCACCCAGATGATGATCGACAGGACAGCCGCCGACGCATGTATCACCGCAGCCCACCGTCTGGCGTCGATGCTTGGGGTGTAGCCGGTAAGCTTCTCAAAGAACGGAAGATTACTGTCCCAAAGCCCAATCCCCGTGATGAATAGGATGGTAATCAGCACCGCCTGAGACCAGAACACCAACTTCTGACCCGCGTTGTACTTTCCCACTTCAGGAAGAAACTGTTCGCGGTTGGCTAACACGTCGCGGATGCGGGAAAGCCACACGAAGTCTGAGAAATTCGGCAGGTTCGCGGAGAAAAAGCGGATGAAGAGACCGGCGAAGGAAATGACAAGCACAACGCCGAGCCATGGGTGAATCCACCGAAGCGTCTGCCCGTTGCCGAAAAGTGTCGCCCCTATGGGATAGAGGCTAGGCACGAAAAGTGACAGCCCGCTCAGAAGGAGCAAGACAAAGCAGATCGCAACAGTCCAGTGATTGATACGTGCGCTTCCGGAATACCGGCGCACAAGAATATGTGTTCCGTGCGGCAGTCTATCGGTCACGTTTTTTCTCCACTAGTCTGTCGGCATTTTCTTCGTCTTCTTCGGAAACCTTGTTGGGGCCGTTAAAGAGGTAGTGCATAAAGCCGGCAGCGACTGAGAGGCCCATAGCCGCGAGGCCGACATATTTCCAAGGCCCTTTCCACACATCCACGATCGGGCTGATCGTGGGATTTACGGCAAGCCCGGCATAGAGTTGCGGCTGATCGGCATGGTTCAGCACATACATGACGTGCGTGCCGCCGACGCCCGGCGGGTTGTAAAGCCCCGCATTCTCGAAGCCGCGCGATTTCAGGTCGGTGATGCGCTCATCGGCGTGCGCGATCATCTCCTTCTTCGTGCCGAAAACGATGCACTTTGTGGGACATGCCTTTGAACAAGCAGGCTCTTGGCCGACGGCGGCCCTGTCGGAGCACAGCGTGCATTTGTAGGCTGTGTTATCGGCCTGCGAGATGCGCGGGATGTTGAATGGGCAGCCCTTTATGCAGTAGCCGCATCCGATGCAATTCTCGTGGATGAAGTCCACGATGCCATTTGCATATTGCACGATCGCGCCAGGGGCCGGGCAGGCTTTGAGGCAGCCCGGATCCTCGCAATGCATGCAGCCATCCTTGCGGATGAGCCATTCCAGATTGCCTGTCTTAGGGTTGTCCCACTCCGTGAAGCGCATGAGCGTGAACATCCACGGCTTCAAATCGTGGGGGGCTTCATAGGTTCCATTGTTCTCGCCGACCGGCCCGCGCATGTCGTTCCATTCAAGGCACGCGGACTGGCAAGCTTTGCAGCCGATACATTTCGAGGTGTCGATGAGTTTTGTAACCTCGACATCACGATTTGGCGGGATCGTTGCATCCGTCACGGTGGCCGAAACGCGGAGGGTATCGAAGGGTTTAAATGTTGTCATAGCCCATCCTCCCTCTATGAAATCAGCTCTTGGAGCGGTTCAATGTCGACGAGAAACGCCTTGTATTCCGGCGTCTCGATATTGGCGTCGCCGACCACGGGCGTTAGCGAATTTGGACCGAAGCCCTTTTTCGTCACACCGACGAAGCCCCAATGAAGGGGAATGCCGACGATATGCACCTCTTTGCCGTCCACGAGGAGCGGCTTGATGCGCTTTGTGACGACCGCTTTGGCTTTGACCGAACCGCGCTTCGACCAGACACGCACCCAGCCCGCGTTTTTTATGCCCTTCTGCTTTGCAAGTTCCTCCGAGATTTCCACGAAGAACTCAGGCTGCAGGATCGCATTAATCAGGGCGTGCTTGGTCCAGAAGTGGAAGTGCTCTGTTAGCCGGTAGCTCGTTGCGGCATAGGGGAATTCGTCCGGCTCCCCGAATACTTCCATATCGTCTCTAAAAACGCGGGCGGCGGGATTGCCTCGAATCTTCGGCGCGGTCAGGTTTTTGACCGGGCTTTCGAACGGCTCATAATGAGCAGGGAAGGGGCCGTCCTTCATCAAAGCGCGAACCCAAAGGCGAGCGGTGCCTTCCTGGTTCATAATGAAGGGCTGCACCTTTTCCGGATTGGCGGTGGGCGCGATATCCGGCACATCGTAGCCGACCCACTTCGAACCATTCCATTCAATGAGCGGCCGAGTTGGATCCCACGGCTTTCCTTGCATATCCGCCGAGGCGCGATTGTAAAGAATCCGGCGGTTGGCGGGCCAGGAGAACGCCCATTTGAGATACGCCCCGGTATTATCCGGGTCGTATGTGTCGCGGCGGGCCATCATGTTGCCGGCCTCGGTGTAGCAGCCGGAATAAATCCAGCATCCGCATGCCGTCGTTCCGTCGTCCCGCAAGGCGGCGAAACCAGGGAGCTGCTTGCCCTTTTGTAAGAGCGGCTTGGCCGGGTCCACAGGATCAGGCACATCCGCCACGGCATAGCCGTTAACTTCCTTGGCGACCTCAGCCGAGGTGGGATCATCCTTATCTGCATAAGGCCAATGCAAATTCAGAATAGGATCAGGGAATGCCCCGCCTTCTTTCTGATAGAGCGCCTTAAGTTTGTTGTTGAGCTGAGACATGATCCAGATGTCGGTCTTCGCCTCACCTGGAGGGGTTCCTCCCGGCCAATGCCATTGCAGCCAACGGCTGGAATTCGTCAGCGAGCCTTCATCCTCAGCGAAGCAAGTGGTTGGCAGCTCAAAGACGGTCGTTTTGATCTCCTTGGGATTGGCCACATTGTACTCGCCGTGATCTTCCCAGAAGCGTGCCGTCTCCGTCTGCAATGGATCCATGCTGACGAGGAAGTTGAGCTTCGACAATGCGGCTTGGACTTTGCCGCGATTGGGAGCCGACAGAAGGGGATTGAAGCCCTGGCAGATATAGCCATTCATCTTTCCCTGATGCATCAGCTCGAAGGCCCGCAGGATGTCATAAGCTGGGACATCGAGCTTCGGCAGGTAATGATAGGCCCAATCATTTTCCGCTGTCGCCGCCGAACCGAACATCGACTTCTGGAAACTGACGAAGAACTTCTTGTAGTTCTGCCAGTAACTCATCTGGTCTGGGCGTTCGGGTTTAAAGCCGCGCTTGCTCATATAGGAGGCGAGGTCCGGCTCTTTGTCGGTGGCTAATGTGAGATAGCCCGGCAGGAGGTTCGACATCAGGCCAATGTCGGTCAGCCCTTGAATATTGGAATGGCCGCGAAGCGCGTTCATCCCGCCGCCGCGTATGCCAATATTGCCGAGGATCAGCTGTAGCATCGCCATGGTGCGGATGTTCTGCGATCCCTTGGAGTGCTGCGTCCAGCCGAGGGCATACATTGACGTCATCGCTTTATTCGGCGCGGACGTCTCGCCGATCATTTCGCAGATTTTGAGATATTTATCTGCCGGCGTGCCGCATATGCGCGAGACCAATTCCGGCGTGTAGATTTTTACGTGTTCCTTAAGCAGGTTCCACACACAGCGGGGATGTTGCAGCGTATCGTCGGCTTTGACGTAGCCGTCGTCGCCCATCTGGTAATTCCACTCTGAGCGGTCATAATCGCGTTTCGATGCGTCGTAGCCATCGAACAGACCCTCATGGAAGCTGAAGCCCTCCTTCACGAGGTAAGTTGCGTTTGTGAACGCCTTCACATACTCCCACTGCACCTTGTTGTTATCGATGCAGTATTTGATTGCGCCGAGCAGGAAAGCGATGTCGGTTCCCTGCCGTATGGGAGCATAGACGTCGGCCACGGCGGCGGAGCGTGTGAAGCGCGGATCGACCACGATGAGCCGTGCGCCACGGTGGGCCTTCGCTTCAGTGACCCATTTGAAGCCGCAAGGATGCGCTTCAGCGGCGTTGCCGCCCATGATCACCACGAGATCGGTGTTCTTAATGTCAGTCCAGGAGTTCGTCATTGCACCGCGGCCAAACGTCGGAGCCAAACTGGCCACCGTCGGGCCGTGTCAAACACGTGCCTGGTTATCAAAAACGAGCATTCCGGTGCTTCTGACCACCTTGTAGGTCATAAACGCCGTTTCGTTCGTTGATGCCGACGCTGCAAGGAAGCCTGTCGTCAACCAGCGATTGACGGTCACGCCATCTTTGTTGGCGGCGATGAAATTCTTGTCGCGGTCGTCCTTCATGAGGCGGGCGATCCGGTCGAATGCCTCATCCCAGGATAGCCGCTTCCATTCGCTGCTGCCTGGTTCTCGCACTTGAGGATATTTTGTCCGGGTCTGCGACTGCACCATATCGAGCAAGGCCGCACCCTTTGGGCACAGCGTGCCGCGATTTGTCGGGTGATCCGAGTCGCCTTCGATGTGGAAAATCTCGCCTTTTTCGCCCTTTTTTATATCACCATGACCGTACATGATGATGCCGCAGGCGACCGAGCAATAGGGACAGGTATTCCGGGTCTCGGTAGCCCTAGCGAGCTTGAAGGGCCTCACATGCGCAGCAACCATCGCCGCTGCGGAAGTAAAGCCAAACGCTCCTAATGCCGAGCCCGCCACACCCGCACCTGCGGTTTTTAAGAGATGACGGCGGGAAATTTCGATGTTCATTGGCCCTTCCTCCGCTTTTTAGTTTCTGATGAGCCAGATCATCAACTTAGAGTCACTCTAAAATCTAACGCTTCTCAAGCGCCGGCGTCAACTAAACTTTGCACTAACGCTCTAAATCTCATGATTAAGCATAAATTTCTATCTGATTTCATATTTTAATTATTGCGTTATTTTTTGTCTTACTATGATTTATGTAGATTTCTTTTTATGAAATCTAGTTATTACATTGTGGCGTTCCTGTGGAATATAGTAGTTTAACAATGCGATTTCGCTGCGCTCCCGAGTTTCGGGGCTTATCGGTTCATAGGACAGTTAGGGCGCAAGAGTGGCCGCCTCGCGTGGGTGCTTCTGCACTCGCTCATCCTTTTCTCCGCATCACAGCTACAAAGAAGCACTGCCCGACTATGACCAAACATAGTCGGACGCGCATCTTGCCGCAGGCTGAACGCAAGAAAGTTTCTGTTCTTTTTAAATCTGACAAGCTGAAATTTGAAATCGAGAGACTGCTATGAAAGTACTTCGGCGTGACATCTTGAAAGCCGGGGCGGCGTTCTCTGCGGTGGCTGCACTTCCCAAAAGTCTATGGGCGCAAGCCTCCTTCGGTCCGCGGCCCGGTGCCTGGCGTAGCTATCTGGTTATCACTGAAATTGAATTGTCAGGAGCGAAGGGTGAGGCGGCTGCTTGGATCCCGGTTCCCACCGTCAATGAAAAGGACTGGTTCCAGTCGCATGGCACCGAATGGAAAACCAATGGAAGCGCGGAACTCGTGCGCGATCTCGAAAGCGGTGCCAAGATGCTTCGTGTTCAATGGAAAGGCAATGAGACGCCTGCCGTTCAGGTCATGAGTAAGGTATCCGTGCTCGACCGCGCTATTGATCTCACCAAGCCCCATGAGGCTGCGCAACCCTCGCTTGCTGAGCAAAAACGCTATACGGCGGGAACCAAGCTTATCCCCGTGGATGGTATCGTGAAGCAAACCTCCGATAAGATCACTGCGGGCAAGAAGACAAACGTCGAAAAGGCGCACGCGATCTATGAATGGATCGTTGACAATACCTTTCGCAATGCAGCCACGCGCGGTTGTGGCGTTGGCGACATAGCCGCGATGCTCACGACCGGCAATCTTGGCGGCAAGTGCGCAGACCTGAATGCGCTCTTCGTGGGGCTTGTACGTGCGGCAGGCATACCCGCGCGCGACATTTACGGCATTCGCATCGCACCATCGCAGTTAGGTTACAAGAGCCTGGGCGTCGCTTCCGAAATCATCACTAAGGCGCAACATTGTCGCGCGGAAGTTTATCTCACTGGCCTCGGATGGGTGCCAGCCGATCCGGCGGATGTGCGCAAGGTGGCGCTTGAGGAACCGCCAACGAATCTTGCGATGGATGATCCCAAAGTTGTTGCGGCCCGCAAGGCGCTATTTGGTTCGTGGGAAACGAATTGGCTGGCCTACAACTTCGCACACGATGTCGCTTTGCCTGGTTCCAAGGGCCCAGCGCTTGGCTTCTTGATGTATCCGCAGGCCGAGATAGCCGGTATTCGGCTGGATTGTCTGGATGCAGACAATTTCAAATACACCATCCGATCGAAGGAAATTACAGCGGCATGAGGTGATCGCTCACTGAGCTACAATTGCAATTGCGGGTGCATACGTTAATGCGGCGCGAAGCCTGATTGCGCGCGAGCAAATAACGGCGTAAAGGAAAAGCGAATTCGACTGCTGCGAGCTTCTATGTCCGATCTACTACAGAGCTATCTGCCTCTCATTATTTTTTTCGGCGTCTCCTTCTTCATAGGCGCGGCACTTCTGGTTGCGCCATTTTTGGTCGCGCCTAACAAGCCGGACCCAGAGAAGCTGGCCGCCTATGAATGCGGATTTCCTGCCTTTGACGACGCGCGCATGAAGTTCGACGTGCGCTTCTATCTCGTTTCCATTCTTTTCATCATCTTCGACCTTGAAGTAGCGTTCCTCTTCCCATGGGCGGTGGCGTTCAAGGAGGCTGGAAGCTTCGGCTTTTGGGCCGTGATGATCTTTCTCGGCGTGCTGACCGTCGGGTTCATATACGAGTGGAAAAAGGGCGCGCTTGAGTGGGATTGATGCGGCGCGCATTCCCTTGACGCTAAGGCCGGGTCTTTAAGTGCGCCGGGCCACGGCACATCACCACTTACTTCCCTTTTGCAATTCCCAGCGCCATGCGTGCTCGATCATGGAGTGCAAATTGGGATAATTCGGTTTCCATCCGAGGTCCGCTTCGGCGCGGCCCGCATCGGCGACAAGGATAGGCGGATCTCCGGCCCTGCGCGGCGCGTCGGCGACGGGTATAGCGCGTCCGGTCACTTCCTTCGCCGCGTCGATAACTTGGCTTACGCTGTAGCCGCCTGCATTTCCGGCGTTGTAAGAGCCGCCCTTATGTCCCGCACGGAGCGAGCGAAGCGCAAGCCAATGCAGCTCACACAAATCTTCGACATGCACATAATCGCGAATGCATGTGCCGTCCGGTGTCGCGTGATTCCGGCCAAAGACGGAGATATGGCTTCGCCTGCCCGACGCCGCTTGAAGCACAAGCGGAATGAGATGCGTTTCCGGATCGTGCCGCTCTCCGAGTTCACCCTGCATGTCCGCGCCAGCCGCGTTAAAATATCGCAGAGAGTAAGACCTGAAGCCATAAGCGTCGCGATAATCGTCGAGGATGTCTTCTACAATCTTCTTGCTTCGTCCATATGGGTTTATCGGCAGGCAGGTGCTGTTCTCAGTGATCTTTGCAGCGTCCGGAGCGCCATATACCGCAGCCGACGACGAGAAAACCATGGTGTTAACGCCGAAATCGCGCATGCAATTCAGCAAAGCGATAGTTTTCGAAACGTTGTTTAAGTAGTATTTCGCTGGGTCGGATACGGATTCGCCGACAAGTGTAGAACCAGCAAAGTGCATTACACTGTCGATTTTGTGCTGCTTAAAGATCGAGGCAAGTGTTTCTTCAGAGCCTGCATCGCCCAAACAAAAAACGCCGCCCCTTATTGCATCCTCAAAGCCAGTAGCTAGATTATCGAGTATGACGACATCTTCTCCCTTTTCCAGAAGATGCTTGACCATATGCGAGCCGACATAGCCAGCTCCTCCAATTAATAAAACAGCCATTTGTACCCCTAGCGCTTAAGCTGCGGACCAATATCAAATGCTCATGCCCGTTACAATGTTCGGAGGGCTCGGCTAAGTTGCAAAATTCCACGCCGCTTGGGAGCAGAGCGCGGACGAACAACCGGCCGCAACTTAGTTGCCGATTCTATAAGAGCAGAGTATGACAGGCGCGAAGAAGGAGCGCTGGTATGGGATTGATTAAGCCGCCGTTCGGTCAACCATTTTACGATACGCCGGGCCGTGCTGGCGGGGCGGTCGTGCCTGCCAAGACGAACGATAGTTATTTCACTGGCGTGAACAACGAGCTGGCCGATAAAGGCTTCTTGGTGACGAGCGCTGACGAGCTTATCAATTGGGCGCGCACGGGCTCCTTGATGTGGATGACTTTCGGGCTCGCCTGCTGTGCGGTCGAGATGATGCATGCCTCCATGCCACGCTACGATCTGGAGCGGTTTGGCTTTGCGCCGCGTGGAAGCCCGAGACAGTCGGACGTTATGATTGTGGCCGGTACGCTCTGCAATAAAATGGCGCCGGCCATTCGTAAGGTATACGATCAAATGCCCGAGCCGCGCTATGTGATCTCAATGGGGTCATGCGCGAATGGCGGCGGGTATTACCATTATTCCTATTCCGTGGTGCGTGGTTGCGACCGGGTTATCCCTGTGGACATTTACGTTCCAGGATGCCCTCCCAGCGCCGAAGCGCTGGTTTACGGCGTGATGCTTCTGCAAAAGAAAATTCGCCGCGTCGGCACCATCGAACGATAAGAGATAAGGCAGGGCACGCATGACAGATACGGCGAAGCTCACTGCGCTTGCCGATGCGGTAAAGGCAGCCGCTGGCAGTGCTGTAATGGATGCGCGGATTGCATTGGGTGAGCTGACGGTTTCAGTTCAACGCGAGCAAATTCCTCAGATCATCGAATTCCTGCGCGACGACCCGGCATGTCTGTTTAAGCTGCTGATCGATATCTGCGGCGCGGATTATCCGGAGAGGAGCGATCGCTTTGAGGTGGTTTATCACTTTCTGAGCGTGCACCACAATCTGCGCATTCGGCTCAAGACCACGACGGATGGCGTGGCAACGGTGCCTAGCATCGTCGGGCTGTTTCCCGCCGCGAATTGGTATGAGCGCGAGGCTTATGATCTTTATGGCATCCTTTTCGAAGGACACCCGGATTTGCGCCGTATCCTCACCGATTACGGCTTTCGCGGGCATCCCCTTCGTAAGGACTTTCCGCTAACAGGCTTTGTCGAAGTCCGCTATGACGAAGAGCAGAAGCGCGTCGTCTATGAGCCGGTGAAGCTGCCGCAGGAATTCCGAAATTTCGATTTTTTGAGCCCATGGGAAGGTGCGGAATACGCCCTGCCGGGAGACGAAAAAGCGATGCCCAATCCGAAGGCGTAAGCTTATGAAAGAAACGCTGAAGCCGGGTCTCAAACACAAATTTACTTATGTGGTGCCCGAGGACAAAACGGTCCCGCATCTTTATCGCGAGAGCGCCGAAATGGGGAAGATGCCGCCGGTGTTCGCGACCGCTTTCATGATTGGGCTTATGGAATGGACGTGTATCCAAACCATTGAAGAGCATCTTGAAGAGGGAGAAGGAAGTCTCGGGGTGGCGGTGGACGTTTCGCATGTCGCGGCAACTCCGGCAGGATTTCCTGTGACCGTCGAGACGGAGCTTTTGGAGGTCAATGGGCGCCGGCTTCTGTTTCAGGTTCGCGCTCATGACGGCGTTGAGTTGATCGGCGAGGGCAGGCATGGCCGGGCCGTGGTCGATTGGGCGCGCTTTTGCAAGCGCGTATCGGACAAAACCACAAGGCATAATGGCGGCGGCGCGATGGCGTCTGCGCAGGCGGAGGTAAGCCATGGCTGACGGTGGCATGGGGAAGAGCGAAGCGGCTGTAACTATTGCGGAAAAGCCGCCGGAGAACCGCAATTTCACGATCAATTTTGGACCGCAGCATCCCGCCGCGCATGGTGTGCTGCGTATGATTCTGGAGCTCGACGGTGAAGTTGTGCAGCGGGTTGATCCGCATATCGGGCTTCTCCATCGCGGCACCGAAAAGCTGATCGAATATAAGACCTATTTGCAGGCAATTCCCTATTTCGACCGGCTCGACTATGTCGCGCCGATGAATCAGGAGCATGCCTACTGCCTTGCCATCGAAAAGCTTCTAGGCATTACCGTCCCGATGCGCGCGCAGCTCATCCGCGTGCTTTACTGCGAGATCGGCCGCATTCTGTCGCATATTCTTAATGTCACCACCTTCGCGATGGACGTGGGCGCGCTTACGCCGCCGCTTTGGGGTTTCGAAGAGCGCGAAAAGCTCATGATCTTCTATGAGCGCGCGAGCGGTTCGCGGCTTCATGCGAATTATTTCCGGCCGGGCGGCGTTCATCAGGACCTTCCGCAGGCGCTCATCGACGACATCGCTGCATGGTGCGACCCATTCCTCGGTGTGCTGGACGACCTGGACTCCCTCGTTACGGAGAACCGTATCTTCAAGCAGCGCAACGTCGATATTGGCGTCGTCAGCCTCGAAGACGCTTTAGCGTGGGGCTTCACCGGCGTTATGATCCGCGGCAGCGGCGCGCCTTGGGACTTACGGAAAAGCCAACCCTACGAGTGTTATGCTGATCTCGACTTCGACGTGGTGATCGGCAAGCATGGCGATAATTATGACCGCTACGTCGTTCGCATGGAAGAGATGCGCCAATCCGTGCGGATCATGAAGCAATGCCTGGAGCGGCTTGAACTCAGCTCAGGGGCAAGGGCCGGTCCTTCTCCCCAACAACAAGTTTACGCCGCCGCGCCGCGCGGAAATGAAGCGTTCGATGGAAGCAGTCATCCATCACTTCAAGCTCTACACGGAAGGGTTCCGCGTCCCCGAGGGTGAGGTTTACGCTGCGGTCGAAGCGCCCAAAGGTGAGTTTGGTGTATATCTCGTGTCTGATGGCACGAATAAGCCTTATCGCTGCAAGATACGCGCGCCTGGATACCCCCATCTTGCTGCCATGGATTTCCTCTGCAAGGGGTATATGCTTGCCGACGTATCGGCTATCCTTGGCAGCCTCGATATCGTATTCGGAGAGATCGACCGATAATCAATCGCCGTCGCAATGATGCTCTCATGGCATCGCGAGACGCAGCGCGTTGTGGCAATCTAGGGCAGACACCGAAAGCGTTGCTCTCTGGATTGCTACGCTCCGCTCGCAAGGACGCGGCGGGTGGACGTCGCGAGGCGCTAGCACCGTGGCGCGCTGGATCAGTGATATCCGCCGCTGACCTTGCCGCGAAATGTCCAGTAAACGAGGGCAGTATAACCCAAGATCACGGGCAGAAGCAGCAGCGCGCCTATAAGGCTGAAAATCTGGGACTGAGGCACGGCTGCCGCGTCCCAGATTGTAAGGCTAGGTGGCACTAGGTAGGGGAAAGTAGAGATCCCCAGTCCGAGGAAGCAAAGCGCGAAGAGCGCCATGGCAGACAGAAAGATTTGCAGGCCTGATCTTTTGCGGATTCCACCCCAAGCGAGGAGCGCAACCGCGCCCGTAAGCAGCGGCACTGGCCAGAGATATACAAATCGGTCCCAGACAAACCAACGCGCGGCGATCCTATCGAAAGCCAATGGGGTCCACAGACTGACAATTGCAATGAAAAACAAGGTTGCAAATAGCGCGATCCGAGCGTGACGCTGCGCCCTTAGCTCAACTTCGCCTTCGGTTTTCATGATGAGCCACGCCGCGCCGAGCAGCGCATAACCGGCAATGAGGCCAAGTCCGCATATAATCGAGAACAAGTTCAACCAATCGAAGCTTCCGCCAGCGAATTGCTTGTCCGCGACTTTAATACCTTGAATGTACCCGCCAAGAACCAATCCCTGACAGAAGGTCGCTACAGTTGAACCGATTGCGAAGGAGCGATCCCACCAACGATGCCTCGGCTTCGATACGAAGCGAAATTCGAAGGCGACGCCGCGAAAAACGAGCGCAAGCAGCATGATGATGATGGGCAGATAGAGCCCTGGCATGATGATCCCATAGGCGATAGGGAACGCGACGAGTAGGCCTGCGCCGCCAAGAACGAGCCAGGTCTCGTTGCCGTCCCAATATGGCGCAATGGAATTCATCATCTGGTCGCGTTCTTCCTCGCTCGCCCCCGTTAGGAAGAGAACGCCGATGCCGAGGTCAAAGCCATCGAGCAGCACATACATGACGACCGCGATGCCGAGAAGCGCAGCCCAGACGAGGGGGAGCCAATAGCCAATCGATTCCATGGCGCTCTAGATCCCCTCCCCAAAGTGCGGCCCTGCGCCCGTTTCGGTCGCGCCAGAGATGGGCCGATGCGAGACGACGCCTCTATCGGGGCTCGTAGGCGCGAGAACCCTCGGACCTCTGCGGATGAGCAAGTTGATGTAGTATATTGCCGCTGAGTATATCACGAAGTAGACGAGGACGAAGAGGACGAGACTTGCACCGACTGTGCCTGCCGCAAGAGGGGAAGCTCCCTGCGCCGTGCGAATAAATCCAGTGGCAAGCCAAGGCTGGCGGCCGACCTCCGTCGTGATCCAGCCTGCCAGGATTGCGATAAAGCCGAGCGGCCAGGAAAGCGATGCAGCCCGCAAGAAGAGCCGGTTTTCGAAGAGCCTTCCTCGCAACCAAAGGAAGCCTCCGAAGGCGGCAAGCAGAATGAACCACATGCCAATTGCCACCATGAGACGAAAGCCAAAGAAGGGAGCAAGCAGAGGTGGCCAGTCAGCCGGGCTGAAGTCTTTCAAGCCTTTAAAGAGGCCATTGAAATCGTGCGTTATGATGAGACTGCCGAGCTTCGGAATGGCAATTTGATAATCATTGCGCTCCTCCTTGCTATTGGGGATGGCGAAGAGAACAAGATCGGCAGGCTTCGAGCCGTCCCAATGAGCCTCCATCGCTGCAAGCTTCGCTGGCTGATATTTAGCGGTGGCGAGGCCGTGAAGATCGCCAATGAAGAGTTGCAGCGGCGCAAGGATGAGCGCGAGGGCAAGACCCATGCGCAACATGATGCGCGCTTCGTCGTGATATCTATTTGCGAGCCAGTAGCGAGCGCCGACGGCCAACACCACGATAGAGGTGCTGAGATAGGCTGCAATCACCATGTGAAAGAAGCGATAGGGGAAGGTGGGGCTGAAGATCACCTGAATCCAGTCCACAGGGATCGCGATGCCATCACGGATCTCATGCCCGGTGGGGTATTGCATCCAGCTATTGGCGGATAGAATCCAAAAAGCGGAAATGACGGTGCCAAGCGCCACCATGAGGCTCGCAAAGAAATGGAGCCATCTCGGCACGCGATTCCAACCGAACAGCATGATGCCGAGGAAGCTTGCCTCCAGGAAGAAAGCGGTCAGCACCTCGTAGCCTAGCAGAGGGCCGATAACATTGCCCGTGGCCACAGAGAATTTGCTCCAATTCGTCCCGAACTGATAGGACATCGGAAGGCCGGAAACGACGCCCATGGCGAAGGAAACTGCGAAAATCTTCGTCCAATAGCGCGCGAGTTGATGGTAGCGCTCATCGTCTCTAAAAAACCAAATCCCCTCAAGCGTGGCGATATAGGACGCTAGCCCGATGGTGAAGGCCGGAAAAATAATGTGAAAGGCAACCGAAAAGGCGAACTGAATACGCGCGAGCAATAACGCATCTAGCCCCAGAAACATGGGTAACGCCCTTTAATAATGAGTTTTTCGAAAAAATGCGCCGCTACCTCAGAACAAGCATAAGCCCTGTATGTTAATGCGCTCTTACAGACTGGCGCTAACCTCTCCTGTTGCCTGTAAGGCCAAGTATGCCAATTATAATCAGGTAAAGCGCGACGACATAGTTAAGAAGTGAGGGCCGGAGAAGTATGAGTATGCCCGCTAGAATTGCTATGACCGGCTGAAGAGGCACGTTACCCATGGCAGGCTCCTGTGGTGGACGGCGTCCGGTGAGGAATTAGAAGCTTACTCTAACAGCATAAAGTTTTTGCGAGCCTTGTGGGTTCCATGCGTATCATCGCCTTGAAGCCGGGATTCTCGTGTGGTATGCGTTTGCTCCCAGGTCTTTCGGACACGTAGCTCAGCGGTAGAGCACTACGTTGACATCGTAGGGGTCACAGGTTCAATCCCTGTCGTGTCCACCATTCAAGCCAGTGGCTTAGCCCTACGTGGCGACCGCTGGCGAACGAAACGGGAAAGTATCGAGTCCGAATCAGACGGACTGGCTATCCTGACATCTCAAAAACGTTCACATATCGCAAAGATGCCGAGTTCTGGGGCAAGAAGACAGAGCTTGAAATCGAGAAGGGGGGACTTGCCTGTTGATCCTCGCTCGAACCTCATGGGGCTGACACTGGGGCGAAGACATGGAACGGTATTGCCTCAATGCCTTCCTAAGACACCCTATCGCCTCTAAACCCATAAGCAACGTCACTACGGAAGATTTTGCTAGTCTAGCCAACCTCATGTGAATTTTACGCCAGGGAAAGTAACCTCTATCAGAGTCTTAAGGCAGATTACCTTTACAGTATGATCGTACTGGCCGCCCTCATCGTTCTCAATAGCATTGATTTCCCACTCAAACGGGTTGTCATGTTTTCTGATGCCTCCAAAACAAGTAAAAGTATCCCTTACTTTCCTATCGGTATCTACATCAACCTTCCATGCGACGATATAGTTTACAACTGCTAGTGCATGATTGAATGGGCCCCAGTTACTAAATTCATACTTGTATTCCATAGAAACAATATTGCTAGTAGCGAGCGGGGAATGAACTGCTGAGTCTTTCATAGCAAGGCTGTCTATCCCTTGCGTGGAAAAAGTAAGTACTTTTCTCCAGTAATCCACAAAAGGCAAGTCCTTCGGCACCAAATTTGACAATACAGCGTACAATACCCCCACCAAATATTCCTCCCCAGCTTCAGGCGAGAGGAAAAAGTGCGTCTCTTGCGATGCGTCTTTAATGCGAAAACGTTCTCTGTCTTTTAATTTATCACGGGAAGTATTGAATAACTCGATCTGATCGTTCAATAAGTTTTCAGTGCTTTCTTTCTTAAGTCTAGCTAGTAACTCAGAAAATACTTTGTCTGTTCTCCTTATTTCATCAAGAAATTTTTTTATTTCTTTGATAAAGTTTGGATCAGATAATGTATCAAAAGATTTTGTGCTCAATGAATTTCTATTTGTGACAAGGTCGAAATCACCATCTAATATGATTAGATAATGAGCTTGGCTGTCTCCCTCGCATAGCACCTTATAGTCTGGTATCAGTGCTAGTAGTTCGTGGTACTTGCAGATTTTTATTCCCTTGACGGAAATGAAGACGCCCCGGTGGTCTCCGAGGCGAATACCTGATATGGCTTTTCCTTTTCTGTCTAAATACTTGTATTCTTCATGAGCACGTCGATTGCCGTCGATTGCCATAACAATCGAGTATTTTGATGATCCAAGGGAAAAAGATTTAGCAGCTCTCGTAAAAAAACGCCCGTCTCTTAAGCGAGAAACTTGAGAGGGAAGCTTTACATTCAAGTCGTGGTTATCTGTATCAAGATAATGGAAACCGAATGGTATTTGTACTTCATTCTTGTTGGAATATATATGTAATGATACTTCGTTTATTTTTGGAGAAACTTGCTTAATGTGGTTTGGGGTGAACCCCTGCTTTTTTGTTAACTGTCTAATATCGCCATGTCTCGTATAGAATCGTATGTAGTTGAATATGTATGACTGATCCGCTTGTTTGCCAAAAGTAAAATGTTTCCTAAAATCCTCCGTATCTAAGTTATCTATTACCACCAATGTTCCTGTTTTCGAGTCCGTGCGATTTATAAATTTTAACAAGTGCTTGATAGCAACATCTGTTTCCGCGGATATTCTTGGTGAATAGAAATCTCTTAGGGTTGTTTCAACGTCTGAAGTGTGAGCAGGACTAATATCAAAGCTTGCGTCTAAATTGTTTCTCGGATTTTCAATAAGCTTGAATTGCCATAGCTCATCATCCAGGCCGCTACGCGTTGCAACCAGTATTCTTGAGCAGGCAAAGCAAAGCTTCGTTCCCTGACACTTGTATCCTATGCCATTGCCTTTCTTTTTTGTGGACTTTCCTATAGAGAAAAATGCTTCCCAAGGTGTTATGTCGTTTATCTTTTCCTCTGTATCCAAACCTAGACCGTCATCGAAAAATATGATGCCGTTTCGTTCCTCTAAAGGAGAGAAAAGAATATTTTTTGCAAGTGCATCATAGGAATTTGAGATTAACTCCCGAACAACTTCGCACGGATCACTCCTGTTAACCGATAACTCTGCTAGTACATGCCTAAAGTCAATCTGAGGCTTAAAGTATTTCAATTGTGCACCGCATAAGGTTGGAATAGACTACATTGCCAGTGGAGAAGACTTATCTGGATGATGTATGATGATGGATTCGTATGCAGAACTGTAGACTGTAATTCGCCATGGCTGCACCGTTGTGGAAAAGTGTATGCCGTCTTTGGGGACACCCCAGAACGGCTTATAATTTCTGTTAGCAAATTTTTGGCTATCATGTTTGCGCGCTCGATACCCTGCGGCGCTTTCCCTGTCGATATCAGATAGTTATTTGCTAAGGCTGCGCTATAGTTCGCCCTAAAAAGTGGGGGGAGCGCTATGGCGATTAAATCAAGAATATTGAGACTGACTCTTGCCTTTATCGGCCTGTTCTCTTTCTTCCTCGCGGAAGCAGGAGCGGCGGAGGTCAAGGTTATGATTTCCGGCGGTCTTTCGCCCGCATATCAGAAGCTGCTGCCCGAATTTGAGCGCGCGACCGGACATAAAGTCACGACAGCTCACGGTCCTTCCATGGGAAAGACACCTCAAGCCATTCCTAACCGTATCCAGCGCGGTGAGCCTGTCGATGTTGTCATCATGGTGGGCAGTTCACTAGATAAGCTGATTGAAGCTGGCAAGGTTTCCGCAGAGAGCCGAACAGACCTTGCCAAATCCAGTATTGGAGCTGCCGTTCGCGAGGGTGCACCAAGACCAGATATCGGATCGGTCGAAAGCCTTAAGCGAACACTAGAGGCAGCAAAGTCGATTGCCTATTCCGATAGTGCGAGCGGCGTCTATATCTCAACCGAGATGTTAAATCGGCTCGAGGTCCGAGATGAGGTGAAGCAAAAGAGCCGCATGATCCCGGCCGAGCCAGTCGGTAAGGTGGTCGCGCGGGGCGAAGCTGAGATTGGCTTTCAGCAAATCAGTGAGCTTCTTCCAATTCCCGGAATTGTGATTTTAGGCCCGATACCGGCCGAGGTGCAAAAAATCACGGTTTTCTCAGCCGGTATTGCCACCGGCGCGCAGGAGCCGGCCGCCGCCAAAGCTCTCATCGCATTTCTTGCCTCTTCACAGGCCCGGCCCGTAATAATCAGCACTGGTCTTGAGCCGTAACCGTTTCCGGTCAATTCCGGGTAATCTTGCTGACGCCACCGTCTTTCGTCCTGGTTGCTTCTTGTTACAGTTTGCGGCCAGATGGTGCCAGTTTTCTTGAATAAATCCACGCCAAGAAGGATAGCGGGTTTGGATGCGAGGGTAGACGAACCTTTACCGAAAAATCGGGTCGCCACCGAAATGATTGCGGTGCGCGGACTGACCAAGCGCTATGGCCACGGCCAGGACGCCGTTACTGCTGTGGCGGATGTTAGTTTCAGCGTGGGCGACGGCGAATTTCTCGCCATCGTTGGCCCTTCTGGCTGCGGCAAGTCAACGCTTCTCAAAATCTTGGCTGGCTTGCAGCCCGCAACCGAAGGCGAAGCGCTGCTGAATAGCAGGCCAATCAACGGTCCGCGGAAAGATATTGGCGTCGTGTTTCAGTCGCCTGTTCTTTTTCCCTGGCGCTCCATTTTGGGCAATGTGCTGCTGCCTGCCGATGTGCAGCGTCTCAACCGCGCAGAGATCACGAAACGCGCGCTCGATCTTCTGAATCTGGTCGGCTTGGCGGGATTTGAGAGCCGTTACCCGCGTGAGCTGTCAGGCGGTATGCAACAGCGCGTCGCGCTCGTTCGCGCGCTCATCCACGATCCCGCTCTCCTTCTCATGGACGAGCCATTCGGCGCACTTGACGCCATGACCCGGGAAAACATGAATGTGGAGCTGCAACGCATTTGGCTCGAACGGCGCAAGACCGTCGTCTTTATTACGCACTCGACGGCGGAAGCCGTATTTCTGGCGGACCGTGTGCTGGTCATGACGCCTCGGCCCGGAAGAATAGGGGATGAGCTTGAAATTGACCTGCCGCGCCCGCGTTCGCTCGATGTTGTGAACACTGAGGCATTCGGCGCCTACGTCCGGCGCATCCGTGCCGCCCTCAATGCGAGCGGGCTAGATTGATGAACAAGAAAACTTACTTTGCTTTGCGCCTTTTGGTGATCGCCAGCTTTGTCGGCTTATGGCAGGCTGCGGTGACATATTTCGAGATGCCTGCCTACATCCTCCCTTCGCCAATGAGCGTCCTCACCGCGCTTTGGCGCGGCATCGAAAGTGGCGTCTATTTGGAACATCTCACGGTGACGCTGGAGGAGACGCTGCTCGGCTTCGCAGTGGGATGCGTGCTTGCCTTCGCGCTCGGCACATTTGTCGCGCTAAGCCGCACCATCGAATATATCTTTTATCCGCTAATCGTCATGTTTCAGGCTATGCCGAAAGTGGCGCTTGTGCCTTTGATCATTGTCTGGTTTGGCCTTGGGCTTGCCTCGAAAGTGGTCAGCGCCGCGCTTGTAGCCTTCTTCCCCTTGATGGTGAACACCATCGCCGGTCTTCGCTCGACAGAGGAAGACCGGATCAATCTCATGCGCTCCCTTGCGGCCTCGCGCTGGCAAATTTTCTGGATGTTGCAATTGCCGAATGCGATGCCATTCATTTTCGCTGGCCTTGAGGTCGCAATGATCTTCGCACTTATCGGCGCAATCGTAGCGGAACTCATCAGTTCTCAGCAAGGGCTCGGCATGGTCATCCAAAGCATGAGCTTCAGCATGGATGTCGCCGGGCAATTTTCCGTGCTCTTTATCTTGTCGGTGCTTGGGCTCCTGCTGAATGGGGCGATCACCGCTATCAAACGTCGCGTACTCTTCTGGGATCCATCGCAGTCAGCGGCGTTAGAGCCGCGTAAAGGGGGGCAGTTGTGAAAAGAATCATATCGCTTTTTGTTGCGCTTGTCGCATTCGCAAGCATCGCACATGCCCAAGGCGACCTGAAAAATATCCGCGTCGGCTGGTGCGCCAAGACACTGACCTCCGCCACCTCTCCATTCGCGATTGCCACAAAAATGGGCTGGTTTGCGAAGGCTGGGATCAAGGTCGAGCTGGTGCCTCTTGGCGGCTCGACCGACTGCGTGAAATTCGTCGCAACAAGAGATCTGCTTACTGCCCTGCCTTCAGTCGAGCCACTGGCGATCATCAGGGCGCAGGGCGTCAAGATGAAGAATTTTTACACCGCGTATCAGGGCAACATCTACGGCATCGCAGTGCCGGAGGACAGCCCCATCAAGACCGTCGCCGATCTCAAAGGAAAGAAAATCGGTGTAGCATCCATGGCGTCCGCCGGAGTGATTCTGGCTCGGGCGCTCATCACGCAGCAAGGTCTGGACCCAAATCGTGATGCTTCAATTGTCGTCGTTGGCGAGGCGGCTCAAGCTGCGGCGCTTACGCGCAGCAAACAGGTCGACGCCCTCTCCTTGTATGACACCCAATTCGCGCTCGTTGAGAACGCTGGTGTAAAGCTGCGTTTTCTTGACTATCCGGCGATTTCCAAATTTCCCTCGAACGGCTTTGTAGCGCTCGAAGAGAGTTTGAGGGACCGGCGCGCGGATCTCGTGGCGCTAGCACAAGGTTATGCGAAAGGCCAAATCTTCGCGATTACCAATCCAGAAGCTGCGATCCGGATGCTGTATGAGGTTTACCCCTTCACGAAGCCGACCGGCAAGGATGAAGCAACCGCAGTCAAAGATGAGCGTGCACCCCTCGCTGCTCGCATCCGCAATTGGCGGCTGGAACCTGTTGGGGTTACGAAGTGGGGCGAAAATTCTGAGGCAAACTATGCCGCATATGTCGATTGGCTAGTAAAGAACGGAGTTCTCAAGGAAAAGCCTGTCGTTTCCGATCTCGTCACCAATGAATTCATCGAGGACATCAATAAATTTGACCAAGCAGAGATCGAGAAGCTCGCCAAGGACTATAAGGTGAATTGACAATGCAAACGATCGACGGCGCCATGGCGGAACTGTATCGCGCGATGTTGGCTGATGACCTGGAAGCGTTGGATGGGTTGCTAGCCGACGATTTGGTTTACGTGCACTCCGCGGGTGCGTCCGAGTACAAGCAGGAGTTTCTCGACGCTGTGCGCGACAAGTTTTGGGAATACAAGCGGGTGAGGCCGGAATCGCAGCGCGTGGTCGCTTCAGGGGACATGGCGATGGTCCACGCCGTGCTGGACTTTGAGGGTGGCAAGCGCGGCGATGCTCATAAGCCAATTCGGATGTTCACGACTTTGGTGTGGATGCGCCAGCAGGGCGCGTGGAAATTGATATCGAGGCAGGCGACCAAGCTTCCAACAGCATAATCATTGGCGAGAAAGTGCATACGCTCGCCGGTGCAGCAGCGAAATTATTGCGGGATGACCGGCGGGTGGTAGGTCAGCGTCGGCGCGAGCAGCCACAGAAGGAACAGCACGATCGGGAGATGCACCAGGAGCTGCAGGAACGTAAAGCCTACGATGTCGCGCGCCTTTAGCCCGAGAACGCCAAGGAGCGGTAGCATCCAAAATGGATTGATGAGATTGGGCAGCGCTTCCGCCGTATTGTAGATCTGCACTGCCCAACCGAGGTGCACTTTGAGGTCGTTCGCGGCCTGCATGACGTAGGGCGCTTCGATGATCCACTTGCCACCGCCTGACGGGATGAAGAAACCAAGCACCGCCGAATAGATCCCCATGGCAACCGGAAATGTGCCTGCTGTCGTAAGGCTGACAAAGGCGTGGGCAATCTGGTCTGCCACCGTGTGACCACCGAAGCCTTGTGCGGCCGTTAGCATGGTGGCGATCCCGCCATACAAGGGAAACTGGATCAGAACACCAGCCGTTGCAGGGACCGCCTTGTTGACTGCATTGAGGAAGCTGCGTGGCCGCCAATGCAGCAGCATACCAAGCATCAGGAAGAGCAGGTTGTAGGTGTTGAGATTGGAAATCGCGAGGATTGGGTCCTTCGACGTGAACTCCTGCACGATCCAGCCACCCCCCAGGGCCACAACGATCAAGGTCAGTATCGGGCTATATTCGAGCCATTCGCCTGGCCGTTCGCGCGCGGGAAGCTGGGTCGCCTGCGTTTGTTCCAGACTCACATCCATCATCCGCGCGGTGACTGCCGTTGTGTCAGACGGCGCCGACAGCCACGCCAGCACGATTGATATGGAGATAAGGACAAGCGCCATGACCACCGATTGCCAGAGAAAGATCGTCTCGGAAAACGGAATGACACCCGTGATATGGAGAAGTGATTTCGGCAAGCTTGCCGCGTTTGCCTGCAACTGAGCGGCGGATGAGCTGAGCCCGAGCGCCCAGGTTGCACCAAGGCCGAGATAGGCGGCAGCCCCGGCGGCGCGATAATCCATGCGCAAATCGGAGCGCCGCGCCAACGCAAGAACCAAGAGCGCGCTGAAAATCAGGCTGAGGCCCCAGCTGAGCAGCGACGTCAGCATGCTGACCGCGGCAACAAACGCAACCGCTGGGGCTCCGCTGCGTGGTATCGCCGCCAGTCCATCGATGAGCTTGGCGGCTGGCGGAGAACTTGCCACTACGTAACCGCCAATGGCCACGATAGCCATTTGCATCGTGAAAGTGATTAGGCTCCAAAAGCCGTCGCCGAACGATTTCGCAACAGCCATCGGCGGAGCGCCGTTGAGCATAACGGCAGCCGCAACCACCGCAACGGCAAGGCAAACGAACACATAGGCGTCGGGAAACCAGCGTTCGGCCCAGTTGGTAAACCGTAGTCCAAGACGGGCGAGGGGAGATTCACGGGAGTAATCGCCCGGCGAAGGGCGACTGGAGCCGGTAGGGGCGGTATTTTCTACCCTGGCCATTACGGGCACCTTTACAATCGGATGCTTGCCGGATGTCTTGCGGCCGCCTTGCTTTGGTCTGCTGACCTGGTGCCGCGAGCATCATCGCCTCATAAAGTAATGCGAAATCATCAATTTAAAGTTGCGGATGTGCATCACCTTTGAATACATGCACCCTGATAATTCAAAACTTTCCAAAAAAAATCGCGAAAGACAACAAACTGCCGCTTCCGCTCACTATCTGGCGCGAACATGGGTAGCGTGGCTCATAGTCCTGCTACAACCCAGCGAGTTTGACGGTATACCGGGGGCAATATGTTGCGTGGCCGAATTACGCGGATCTTTTACGCTCTCCTCGTTGTCGCAATGATAGCGATCCAGCCAGGAGGCGCGCGGGCTGAAAGCGCCGAGGATATTGCCGCCCTCAACAAACAAGTCGGCAAGCTTTGGGACGAGCGCAAGTACCAAGAGGCGTTGCCGGTTGCCGAGCGCGCTTTGGCGCTCGCGGAGCGCACCCTGGGGGAGACCCATGCCGAAACGATCACCGCTCTTGATAACCTCGCGCCTCTCTTACGCGCTTTGAGCCGTTACGAAGAAGCGGAGCGATATTACAAGCGCGCCATTGCTGTGAAGGAGCAAGCGCTCGGCAAGGATGACGATGATACGCTCGATAGTGTCCATGCTCTCGGAGTGCTCTATTTTACCCGTGGCCGCTATAAGGAAGCCGAGCCCCTTTACTTAAGGGCGCTGGAGGGAAGAGAGCGCACACTCGGCAAGGAGCATGCAAAGACGCTTACAAGCGTTGCCAGCTTGGCGTCGCTTTGGGAGTCTCAAGGACGCTACGGCGAAGCCGAGCCGCTCCTCAAACAGGTGCTGGAAGCGCAAGAGCGTACGCTGGGCCAGGAACATACCGCTACACTAATCAGCCTCAACAATTTGGCTCAGCACTACGTCGACCAGGGGCGTTACAAAGACGCTGAACCGCTTTTTTTGCGAGCTCTGGAAATAAAAGAACGTACCTTGGGCAAGGAGCATACCTCCACCCTTATAGGCCTCAACAATCTGGCGCATCTTTATAGTGCCCAAGGCCGCTATGGCGAGGCTGAGTCGCTCTATAAACGCGCGCTAGAGGCAAGGGAGCGTACGCTTGGGCTTGACCATCCGGATACGCTCACAAACGTGAACAACTTAGCAAACCTCTATCTAGCCCAAGGTCGCCACAGCGAAGCCGGAGCGCTCTTTAGGCGGGCGTTGGAGGCAAGAGAGCGCACGCTCGGTAGAGAACATCCAAACACGTTCACAAGTGTTAATAATTTGGCGCATCTTTATAGTGCCCAAGGCCGCTACGGTGATGCTGAACCGCTCTATAAACGGGCGCTGGAAGGATACGAGCGCACGCTTGGGCTTGAGCATCCGAACACACTCACAAGCGTCAACAACTTGGCGGCCATCTATGATGAACAAGGCCGCTATAGCGAGGCCGAGCCACTCCACAAGCGGGTGCTGGAGGCCAGGGAGCGCACGCTCGGCAGAGACCATCCCGGCACACTCACAAGCGTTAACAATTTATCGCAGTTTTATCAGCGTCAACGCCGTTTTGGCGAGGCCGAGCCGCTGCTCAAGCGGGCGCTGGAAGGCTATGAGCGTACGCTTGGATTAGAGCATCCAAATACGCTCATAAGCGTCGCCAATTTGGCGGACTTCTCCTACGCCCAAGGCCGCTACGACGAGGAAGAGCCCCTTCTCAAGCGGGTGCTGGAGGCAAGGGAGCGTACACTCGGCGCGGAGCACCCCGACACGCTTGCAAGCGTAAGCAATCTAGGGGAGCTCCGTTTTGCTCAAGGACGCTTAGACGAGGCCGAGCTGCTTCTCAAGCGCGCGCTGAAGGCGAGGGAGCGCCTATTCGGCGAAGAGCATCCTGCCACCCTCACCAACCTCAACAGGACGGCAGGATTATATTTCGTCCGGCACGACTGGGCGCATGCCGTGGACCATTGGCGGCGCAGCACAAACGCGATTCTAAGGCTTGGTCGCCATAGTGATGGGCGCGATGAGACACTTCTGATCGGGAAACAAAAAAGTGAGACGGAGAAATGGGGCTGGCATTTCCGCCAGCTCGTCAAGGCGCTGAGCCGCCTACCAGGGGCGAGCACGGCGGAATTGCGGCGCGAGAGTTTCGTGACGGCGCAATGGGGGCTTGACTCCGAGGCGGCGCAGTCGTTGCGCGAAATGGCGGCACGAAGCGCAAAAGGCCCTCAAAAAATTGCAGTTATCGTGCGCGAGCGCCAAGATCTAGTGGCGGAGTGGCAGAAGCGAGACGCATTGCGCAACGCAGAACTTGGCAAAGCTCCCGGCAAACGCGACGCCGTGGGCCACCAGCAAAATCTGACGCGGCTCACCCATATTGACGAACGTATCGCCGAAATCGATAAGAGGTTGAAAGTAGATTTTCCGGATTATGCCGCTTTGGCCAGCCCGGCCTCCCTTACCATTGAAGAGGTACAGGCGCAGCTTCATTCCAACGAAGCGCTTGCCTTGTTTTTTGACACGTCAAAATTCGGACCTGCACCCGAAGAATCCTTTCTCTGGCTGGTCACAAAGACCCAGGCGCGCTGGGTCCGTCTTGATCTTGGCACAGAGGGCCTAACGCGCGAGGTTGCGGCGCTACGCTGCGGTCTTGACGCCGCAGCTTGGGCCGAAACGCATTGTGCGTCTCTGACTGGCAAAAGCTACACTGCGGCGGACGCTGCCCGGAACCGGCCGCTGCCATTTGATGCGGCCCGCGCTCATCAGCTTTACAAGACGTTGTTTGGTAAGGTCGAAGACCTCATCAAGGGTAAGCAGCTGCTGCTCGTGCCGTCTGGCCCTTTGACCCAATTGCCATTTCAGGTGCTTGTCACCGCACCCGCTCCTGCGAATGACAATTATAAGAGCATCGCATGGCTTGCTCGAAAGCACGCTCTTACTGTTCTGCCGGCCGTCTCCTCCTTAACTTCGCTGCGCCGCGTTGCGCGCCCAAGCGCTGCGACCAAGCCTCTGATCGGTTTCGGCGATCCGCTTCTCAACGGCCCAGACGGGCGTTACGCCAAACTTGCTCAACTTGCGCGTGACAAGCAGCGCTGTCCGGCGCCAACAACTTTGCAGATAGCGTCGGCGAACACTGGCACGGCAATGAGTGCTTCTCCGGTCGTAATTCGCAGTAGACATATCGAACTTGTCGACATTCGCAGGCAGTCACCGCTTCCGGAAACCGCCGACGAACTCTGCGCCGTGGCGCGTGACATTGGCGCAGATGTCGAGGAAATACGCCTCGGCGCGCACGCCACGGAACGCGAGGTCAAACGCTTAAGCGAAAGCGGTAAGCTTGCGCAATATCGCATTCTACATTTCGCCACGCACGGCGCGATGGCTGGCGAACTTAGCTCTACCGAACCTGGTCTCTTGCTGACGCCGCCAAGCCAGCCCAGCGAAGAAGATGACGGCTATCTCTCGGCTTCGGAGATCGCCAGCCTCAAGCTCGATGCCGATTGGGTAATATTGTCGGCGTGCAACACGGCGGCAGGCGGCGCGCCGAACGCGCAAGCATTGTCGGGGCTTGCACGCGCGTTCATCTATGCCCAGGCGCGAACTTTGCTCGTCTCACATTGGGCGGTGGATTCTAATGCCACCGTGAAGCTCGTCACCGGAATTATGCGCGAGATTGCGCGTAACAAGACCATCGACCGCTCAGAGGCGCTTCGCCGCGCCATGGTTGCGCTTATAGACAAAGGCGCCCCGCGCGAGACGCACCCAGCTTATTGGGCGCCATTCATTGTCGTGGGCGAAGGTGGGCATTAGAGCATATTGCGATCAGATTGGAGCACGGGATTCCGAATTGGCAGCACATCGTGCCCCCCCTCACCCCAACCCTCTCCCCGGCGGGGAGAGGGGGATAAATCTCACAATGTGCAACCGCGCCTCGCCCCACTGGGGAGAGGGGGGTAAATTGAGCAAGGTGCAATTGCGTTCCCTCGCCCCTGCGGGGAGAGGGACAGGGTGAGGGGGCAACAGGGCCTTTGGTCTATGCACAAAAAAAACGCTGCCTGGGCTTGCCAGGCAGCGTTCGCAGTACATTTCGTAGGAACTGTTAAGGGCGAGACTCAAGCGGAATGTAATCCCGAGCCTTCTCGCCGACATAAAGCTGGCGCGGACGGCCAATGCGTTGCTCCGGATCGACGATCATTTCTTTCCACTGTGCAATCCAACCGACCGTGCGCGCGATCGCGAAGAGCACTGTAAACATCGAGGTCGGGAAGCCCAGCGCCTTGAGCGTAATGCCCGAATAAAAGTCGATATTGGGGTAAAGCTTCTTCTCGATGAAGTATTCATCCTCAAGCGCGATGCGCTCTAGCTCCATAGCAACTTGGAGAAGCGGATCATTTTTGATGCCGACGATCTCCAGCACTTCCTTGCAGGTCTTCTGCATGACGCGAGCGCGAGGATCGTAATTCTTGTAAACGCGATGTCCGAAGCCGCTGAGACGGAAATTGTCGTTCTTATCTTTCGCGCGCTTGATATATTGCGGAATGCGGTCGACCGTGCCGATTTCCTCCAGCATCTTCAAGGCCGCTTCATTGGCGCCGCCATGTGCTGGACCCCAAAGACAAGCGATTCCAGCTGCGACACAAGCGAATGGATTTGCACCCGACGAGCCTGCCAGCCGGACCGTGGACGTCGAAGCGTTTTGCTCGTGATCCGCGTGGAGGATAAAAATGCGGTCCATCGCGCGCGAAAGTATCGGATTTACTTTGTATTCCTCACAAGGCACAGCGAAGTTCATGTAAAGGAAGTTTGAAGCGTAATCGAGTTCGTTGCGCGGATAAATAAAGGGCTGGCCTACCGAATATTTATAGGCCATCGCCGCGATTGTCGGCATCTTCGCAATCATGCGGATCGACGCAATATCGCGCTGCACTGGATCGTTGATGTCAAGGCTATCGTGATAGAAGGCTGAGAGCGCGCCGACAGTGCCTACCATAACGGCCATCGGATGCGCGTCGCGGCGGAAGCCTGAGTAGAAGCGATTCATCTGCTCGTGCAGCATCGTGTGATAAGTCACGCGATTTTTGAAGTCGAGATACTGCTCTTTGTTGGGCAGGTCGCCATAAAGAAGAATGTGGCAGGTCTCGAGGAAGTTTCCGTGCTCGGCTAGTTGGTCGATCGGATAACCGCGATAGAGAAGAATGCCCTGCTCGCCATCGATATAGGTAATGGTCGATTTACAGGAAGCGGTCGATGTGAAGCCTGGATCGTAGGTAAAAACGCCTTCATTGGCGTAGAGCTTCGATATATCGACAACATCCGGGCCAATCGAGCCGGAAAGAACGGGATAGTCATGCTGCTTGCCATGGACAGTGAGCGCGGCCGAACCATTAGGCTTCGCCACCCCTATGCCGCCATGGGAAGTTTTCGATTCGGTCGAGCTCATGCTCATCTCCTGAACGGATAGTCTTGCGCATCCGCGCATATTGCCGTGAAGGTGACACGCCTCCGCACAATTGGCTAGTCCCATTTTGCGGTGCGGTATAACCTCCGGTTTCACACTTTCCTGCCCACGATCGCAGGCAATTTTCAACTAAAATATGATGGCGCAAACTTTCGTGAAGACCGGTGTCGAAGCTTATTATTCAACCGCGCGTTGATCTGCAAGTCGAGCGAGGCTCTCGTCACGTCCGAGCACGTAAAGTACATCGAAGACCGGAGGCGAAACAGCGCGGCCCGTTAGCGCGGCACGGAGCGGTTGAGCCACGTTACCGAGCTTCGCACCAACTTTCTCGGCGTAAGCGCGGGTGGCTTCTTCCAAGGCGCGAGCATTCCAGTCTTTGACTGCTGAAAATTGATCGTGAAGCGCTGCGAGATGCTTTCGCGCGTCGCCTTCGAGAAGCTTGGCCGCTTTCTCGTCGATATCGAGGGGGTGCTCCACGAAGAGATAGCGCGCCGACAGCAGAAGCTCGACAAGCGTCTTGGCGCGCTCTTTCAGCCCCGGCATGGCCAGTTCGAGCTTGCGCCAGCCACTCTCATCAATCTTGCTCGCAAACTCTTGAGCCGCCTCAATGTGCGGCGCAATATCGCGGATGCGTCTGACGAGATCTGCATCGGGCGTATTTCGAATGTAAATTCCGTTCAGATTTTCCAGCTTCGCGAAGTCGAAGCGCGAAGGCGAGCGTCCAACAGCTCCAAGATCAAACCATTCGACCGCCTGCTGCGTCGAAAAAATTTCATCGTCGCCATGGCTCCAGCCAAGCCGAGCCAAATAATTCCGCATCGCGTCCGGCAAATAGCCCATGTCGCGATAAGCATCCACGCCCAGCGCCCCGTGACGTTTCGAAAGCTTCGCGCCATCTGAGCCGTGAATGAGCGGGATATGCGAGAATGACGGAATATCCCAGCCCATCGCTGTATAGATTTGCGATTGGCGCGCGGCATTCGTCAGATGATCGTCGCCGCGGATGATATGTGTGACGCCCATATCGTGGTCATCCACCACAACAGCCAGCATATAAGTCGGCGTTCCATCGGATCGCAGGATGACCATGTCATCGAGGTCTTTATTCTGCCAGGTGACGCGGCCCTGAACCTGATCCTCCACCACCGTTTCACCCTCGCGAGGCGCGCGCAGACGCACGGCAAACGGCCGATCAGCAGGCATGTTGCTCGTGTCCCGGTCGCGCCATGTGCCGTCATAGCCAGAATTGCGTCCTTCCGCCTTGGCGCGTTCGCGCATGGCGGTCAGCTCTTCCGGCGTCGAATAGCAGCGATAGGCGTGGCCTTTCTTCAGAAGTTCGTGCGCTATCTCCGCATGGCGGGCAGCCCGGCTGAATTGAAAGACAGGCTCGCCGTCCCAATCAAGCTCAAGCCACCTAAGGCCATCGAGAATCGCTTCAATCGCGGCGTCCGTTGAGCGGGCGCGGTCGGTATCCTCGATGCGAAGCAGGAACTTGCCGCCGGTGTGCTTCGTGTAAAGCCAGTTGAACAATGCGGTGCGAGCGCCGCCTATGTGCAAATAGCCGGTGGGGGAGGGGGCAAAGCGCGTGACTACGCCTGAGCTGGGCGTCATCGATTAACTTTCATTGATGTACATTTTTCGGAATAGGCGGTGTAACATAGCTTCTTAGCCAAGGGTAGCGGGTGGGCATAAGTGAGCATAGCTGTTCCAGCGGATTTAGGGGCTGAACCGCACACGGCTAGGCCCCGAGGCGGAATTTCGTACGCATTCGCATGGGCCGCGCGCACGCTGGCCGCTCAACTCGATGCGGAGCAGGGACGCTGGTTCCTGTGGGTGCCTGTTTTCTTCGGCTGCGGCATCGGCATTTATTTCGAACTGGCTTGGGAGCCTTCCGCCTCGTTGGCGCTCGGACTTCTCGCTTCCTCGCTAGCTGCGCGAATACTGGCGCAAAGGGTGCTTTTTGGCTTCCTCTTGACGAGTATCGCACTTTGCGTAAGCGCGGGCTTCACTGTGGCGAAGCTTCGAACGGCTGTGATGCGTTCGCCGATGATCGAGAGGCATGGCGCTTACGACGTCGAAGGCTTCGTGGAAAGTTTCGACAGGCAGACGCCAAAACGCGCCCGTGTCATCATCCGCTTAGCCAGCCTGAAATTGAACGATGCGGATGTTGCGAAACGGCCCTTTCGCATCCGCGCGAGCGTTCGCGGCGAAGCGGCGCTTCGGCCAGGGTCCTATATAAAGATGCGCGCCATTCTTGGCCCTCCACCAGAGCCGGTCTTGCCGGGTGGTTTTGATTTCGCGCGCCTGAGCTATTTTCAGGGCGTTGGGGGCTCCGGCTTTTCCCTGTCAAAACCCGAGATCATAGACGGCAAGCAACTTCCCATGGATATGGAGGTTCGTTCGTGGCTCGCCGATTTACGCGCCCAAATCGGTAGCCGCATAATCTCGGTGCTGCCGGGCCAGACCGGGGAAGTCGCAGCTGCACTAACCGTGGGCCAGACTGCTGGTTTGAGCGAAGCGGCGATGGACGATCTGCGCGGCTCGGGGCTCGCGCATGTGATCTCAATATCCGGTTTGCACATGTCGCTCGTCGCGGGGACGGTTTTCTGGTTTTTGCGATGGGTGCTGGCGCTGTTTCCATCAATAGCGCTTCGCTATTCGGTACGCACTCTGGCTGGTGGTGCGGCGCTCTTCTGCGTAACGGTTTATCTCGCTCTATCGGGCGCATCCATCGCGGCGGTTCGTTCCTACCTGATGATAGCGGTCGTGTTTCTGGCGATTTTGCTGAACAGGCCAGCTTTATCGCTTCGTAATATTGCCCTCGCCGGTCTCCTGATATTGATCGTGCTGCCGGACAGCTTGGTGGACGTCAGTTTCCAGATGTCCTTCGCCGCGACCGCCGCATTGATCGCTGGCTATGAGCGGTTTGGCCGCTATCTCCATTTCGAGGCGCGCAGCATACGCGAAAGGCTCGTCTGGCAGCCGGTTTACTTGATTGGCGGCGTGCTCGTGACCACAGCGACCGCAGGCCTCGCGGTCGAGCCCTTCTCTGCCTATCATTTTCACAATCTCACCAGCTATTCGGCGCTTGGCAATCTGCTCGGGGGGCCGCCCATTGACTTTCTCGTTATGCCCGCGATGGTGGTGGCGCTCATCGCCATGCCTTTCGGTCTTGATGAATGGCCCTTAAAAATCATGGGTTTCGGCATCGATCTTATGATGTCGATTGCGAAATATGTCGCCTCACTGCCGGGCTCGATCATTCACGTGCCGGCATTTCCCTTTGCAGCGCTGCTCATTATCGTCTTGGGAGGCCTGTGGCTTGTCATCTGGCGCAGGCCTTGGCGTCTCGCAGGTCTCGCGGTTATCGGAGCGGGGGTGGCGTTAACGTCTGTTCACGAAAAGCCCGACATTCTCATCGACCGCGAGGCAAAGGCGATTGCCGTTCGGGGCAAGGATGGGCTTTTGCAGGCGCCGAAATCGCGCAAGGCCAGCTATTCATTAGGGCAGTGGTTGAGGGCGGACGGCGACAATCGTAAGCCGAAGGAAGCGGCAACAGGTCTCGGGTTTCAATGCGATTCTTCAAGCTGCCTAACGCTTGTTAAGGGTCAGCTTCTTAGCTTCATCTCAAAACCGGACGCCATTGCAGAGGACTGCCGGAGAGCTGCCATTCTGGTCGCGCCGATGGATATGCGCCAGCCTTGCAGCGCACCAAAGCTTATTCTGGACAGGGGCGCGCTCTTCGAAAAGGGGGCTGCCGCCATTTATCTCTCGGATTTGGGCTTGCGGCTCGAAACCGCCTCAGAGAAGCGTGGTGTTCGGCCATGGTCTCCCGAACGGCACAGGCGCGAGCTAATCCCCCCGGTTATCGAGGTTGGACCCGTAGGGGAGGAGAAGCCAGAGGTCGAAAACCCGGAGTGACAAATTTACCTCTGCCAAGAAAAATGAAGTCTGTTACAAATTGCGAAAGGCGCAACACAAAAACTACATATATGTCCCGATATGGTGGGCGCACTCAAATCTGATTCGCAAGCCGGGGCTGCTATGCAGAAGATTAAAAGCAACGGGTTCGCGTCGCGTATGTCTGGAATATCACAAATGAGACTGGCGCGCTTCGCCGCTGCTGGCATGGCCATTGCGCTTTGTGCGAGCTTGGCAGCCTGTGCCGAGACAACCTCAGCCTATCCAAATCTCGCAAAAATCGCGGACGCCGAAAATATTCTCACTCCCGAAGAGCGCCAGAAGGCTCTTGAGGATATGCAGAAGCAGCAGCAGAGCCATAGCAGCGACGCTGCGAAGCAAATCGAGAAGCGCTAACGCGGTTTTGCTATTCAGCCAGACTGCGATGCGTAGGTGGCGAACAGCATTCTCGTCGCGGCGGCAATAACCTCATCATCGGTTTTATGAACAGGCAGGCCAATCAGCTTCGGCCAGAAGACGCTTTCCTTTATCGCACCGAGATACTGCTGCGCGGCGAGCAAAGGGTCCTTGATGTCAAGAACGCCCAAGCTCGGCTTGCGCCGCGATATACCTCTCCACCAAGCCTATGGCCGGACCTTTGCCCATAGCTTGAAACTCGGCGGCCACTTCCGGTATGCGCTCCTGCTCGGCGATGACCAGCCTGATGAGGCCGGTCACGTCCGATTTGCGTAGATGCTTAAGAATAGCCTTCGCGAGGCGTGGCAGAGCAATTTCTGGTGGCTCGCTGCGCGGCGCGAGCTCGTTCTCGGCCGTGATTAGCCCCGAATAGAGCGCCGCTGTGACCGCTCGGAACAGCTCACGCTTTGAAGGAAAGTGATTGTAGACCGTCCGCTTGGATACCTCGGCTGTGGCCGCGATCGCGTCCATTGAAGCTGCTTCGTAGCCGTTCTGCAAAAACTCCGAGGTCGCAGCCCCGATAATTGCCTGACGCTTGGCATCCGGCCGGGTAAGCGCGCCCATTTCCCCTGACTTGTTTTTGTCCATCGTTCACTCATTGACTACACTGCACTGTGTAGTTTACATGGCGTGACGTCAACCGAAAATGGAGAGCCTCATATGCGCAAGCGTCTTTTAGGAAGTTCCGGCATTGAGGTATCCGAAATCGGGCTCGGCTGCATGGGCATGTCGGAGTTTTATGGGCCCGCAAATGACGAAAACTCTCTCGCGACGCTGCGCCGCGCGCAGGAACTCGGCGTTAATTTTTTCGATACCGCCGATACGTACGGCTTGGGCCATAATGAGAGCTTGCTCGGCGGTTTTCTGAAAGGCTTCAAGGAAGCAAGGGTCGCGACCAAGTTCGCTATTGTTCGCGAGCCCGGCAAATATGAGCGCCGCATCGATAACAGCCCCGCTTATATCGCTTCTGCGTGCGATGCCTCGTTGCGCCGTCTCGGCATTGAGACCATCGACCTTTACTACGCGCACCGCATCAATCGTGAATATCCGATCGAGGAAACGGTCGGCGCAATGGCGGCGCTTGTGAAGGCTGGCAAAGTGCGGCAGATCGGGCTGTGTGAAGTGTCGGCGGAAACGCTGCGCCGCGCGCACGCCGTGCATCCGATTGCTGCCGTGCAGAGCGAGTACAGCCTATTCACCCGCGACCCGGAAGAGAGCGTGTTGCCAACTTGCCGCGAGCTTGGTGTGAGCTTCGTCGCGTATTCGCCACTTGGCCGCGGCATGCTGACGGGCGCAATGAGCGATGCGGACGGGCTCGCGTCAGACGATTTTCGCCGGCTTTCTCCGCGCTTCCAGGGCGAGAACCTCACCGCTAATCTTCAACTCGTCAGCTTGGTGAAGGCGCTTGCCGCGCAGAAGGGATGTACGCCGGGGCAACTCGCCCTTGCTTGGCTCCTGCATCAAGGCGAGAATATCCTTCCAATCCCCGGTACGAAGCAAGTCCGATATATTGAGGAGAACGTCGGCGCTTCGGAGATCAGTCTGAGTGCCAACGAGCTTCTTCAGCTCGAAATTGCGCTCCCATCGGGAGCGGTAAAAGGTGAGCGCTACCCGAAAGCGGGTATGGTGGGGCTCAACAGCTAATTGGTGTTAGAGGACTGGCAGTCCTACAGTGGAATGTGAACAATCATGGCCAACGAGTTCCGAACTTTAAGCTCCCATTCAGCGGAATATTTCGGAGATACGCGCGATTATTGGTGGAACCTCGACTTTCTCGAATTGATGGGAAAGAGGCTTTCATTTGAGCGCGTGCGAGATGTTCTTGATGTCGGATGTGGCGTTGGCCATTGGGGGCAGCTCCTCGCGAAGGTGCTGCCCATCAATGCGCGGGTACAAGGCATTGATCGTGATTCCCCTTGGATCGCCGAGGCGACCATGCGTGCTTCCGCGCGTGGCCTTGCTGACCGCTTTATTTATCAGGTCTCGGTTGCCGAGAAGCTGCCATTCGCCGATGCGAGCTTTGACCTCGTGACGTGTCAAACGCTTTTGATCCACACACCAGATCCTGGTGCTGTCATTGACGAAATGATCCGTGTCGCGCGCCCAGGCGGTGTTATTTTGGCGGCCGAGCCGAACAATGTTGCGAGCGCTCTCATACTGGACTCGCTGCATTTTCATGATCCGGTGGACGATATTCTGGCCCGCGTGCGCCTTCAACTCATCTGCGAACGCGGCAAGGCTGCGCTTGGCGAGGGCAACAATTCAATCGGCGACCTTGTTCCTGGCCTCTTTGCAGAGCGCGGTCTTATCGACGTCTGCATCTATCTCAACGATAAAACGAACGCTTTCCTTCCGCCCTATGACAGCCTTGAGCAGCGCGCCGTTCTCGAAGAGTCAGCCGATTTCAAGGATCGCGATTTCTGGATTTGGAGCCGCCAGGATACGCAGCGCTACTTCCTCGCAGGGGGTGGGCGCGAGGATGAATTCGAGACGCTATGGTCCGTCGCTATCGGCGGCGGCGATAAGGTCAACAAGGCAATCGCCGCCCGGACATACGCCAGTGGGGGGGCTTGTGTTGGCTATCTCGTTGCGGGCAGAAAGCCGAGCTCCGGAGCGGTTTAGGTGGGGCGTTGTCTGAGGGAGTAATAATGTTGCCTATTCAAATTTGCGCTTTTGACGCCCAAACGGCGGGTCCTGCACAGTGGGCGGCATTCCATCGCTACCGGCGCGCGGTCGCCGCCGAACTCCGGCCCGGTGATCCTTTGCCGAGCGATGAAGAGGCGCAATCACAGATGCAGCAGATATTCTCCCTCTGGGAGTCTCGCTACTGGTTAGCGCTCCTCGAAACAGAGGTGATTGGTTTCGTGCATGTCAGTTTTCGCCGCCCGGAAACACCAAATGCAGCCGAGCATGCCCCCTTTCTATTTGGCGGAGGCGCAGTCAGAGCTGAAGCGCGCCGTCGCAGGGCTGGAACCTTGTTGCTGCGTGAGATCCACAGTCTGATGAGCGCCTTAGATAAGAGGGTGCTCACGGTACAAGCTCACGCGGCGCCAGGGCACGCATTTCTGACGCACGCTGGTGCCGTTCCGAAGTTTACTTTGGTGGAAAACCGCGCCGTTCTCGCCGAACTTGATTGGAGGCGCCTGCGCCTATGGGAGGAGGCCGTCGAGACGCAAGGGCTTGTATGGGAGTGCCATGCTGGCCGTGTGCCACGCGGGGAACTGCTTGCGCTGCTGCCACAGTTCACTGCGTTTGCCGCTGACTTGCCGGTCGGCGAACTGGAGATGCCTCCAATCCGGTATGAGATCGAATCCTACGACCAAGGGTATGAGGAGATGGACCGGGTGGGTGGTGCGCATCATTTAATAGTGCTGCGCGCTCCCGGCGGAAAAGTTGCTGGAATCAGCGAAGCACTATGGGATAGCCAGACCCCTGAATTTGCCCAGCAGCAAATCACGGCGGTTGCACGCCAGTGGCGTGGGCGCGGTCTCGCCCGCGCACTCAAGGCCGCGATATTAAGGCAAATCCGCAGTCACCATCCCGACGTCAAGTTCGTAAGTACCGCAAACGCCGACACCAATACGGCGATCCTCGCGATTAACGCCCGTGTGGGCTTCACGGAACATCGGCGAAATGTGAGCTACCAGATCACCCTCGCGGCGCTTGACGCTTGGCAGTTGCGGTAATCGCGCCATGGGCTGGCGCTGACGATTACCGCTCTGGTGAAGGCATCACGCATTCATAAGCTCAAACTAAGACACTGCCGCTAACGCTTTTTTCATCGCCTTCTTCACGATGTTCGCAAAGCGAAGAGCTTCATAGACAGCGGCATAAGTCCGGCCTTATACGTAATAGGCGCGAGTTGCCGCAGCAATTCGAGTGAATTCCCTTAAAGGAAAACACCATGACCGAAGAGTTTCACCGCATAAAGCGTCTGCCCCCTTATGTGTTCGAGTCAGTGAACAAGCTTAAGGCAGCGGCACGAGCGCGCGGTGACGACATCATCGATTTCGGCATGGGCAACCCCGATCTACCGACGCCGGAACACATCGTCGAAAAGATGATGGAGACGGTGAAGAAGCCGCGCACAAACCGCTATTCCGCGTCCCGTGGCATTCCCGGGCTAAGGCGCGCGCAGGCCGCATATTATGAGCGCCGCTTCGGCGTGAAGCTTAATCCTGACACGCAGGTGGTCGCGACGCTTGGCTCGAAAGAGGGCTTTGCAAATATGGCGCAGGCTATCGCCGCGCCTGGCGATATTATCCTTGTGCCGAACCCGACTTATCCCATTCATGAGTTTGGCTTCATCATCTCCGGCGCAAGCATCCGGCATCTGCCCGCAAGCGTAGACCATGATTTTCTGGTTTCCGTGGACAAGGCTGTCCGCCATAGCGTCCCGAAGCCGCTTGCGCTCGTCTTGAGCCATCCGTCGAACCCAACTGCGCTCATGGCAAGCCTCGATTTCTACAAGGAAATTGTCGATTACGCCCGGAAGCATGAGCTTATCGTTCTTTCCGATCTCGCCTATGCGGAAATCTATTTCGATGACGAGCCACCGCCGTCGATCCTGCAGGTTCCTGGCGCGATAGACGTCGCTGTCGAGTTCACGTCGCTTTCGAAGACCTACTCCATGCCAGGTTGGCGCATGGGCTTTGCCGTGGGCAATGAGCGCCTCGTCGCTGCTCTTGCCCGCGTAAAGTCTTATCTCGACTACGGCGCCTTTACGCCCATTCAGGTTGCTGCGTCCGCAGCGCTGAATGGTCCGCAGGACTGCGTTGAGGAGATGCGTCAGATCTATAAGCGCCGCCGCGATTGCCTCGTAGAGACGCTAGACCGCGCCGGTTGGCATATTCCGTCGCCTCCAGGCACCATGTTTGCGTGGGCTCCGATGCCGCCCAGTATGAAGGAGCTCGGCTCGCTTGAATTCTCGAAACTCCTTCTTGAAAAGGCAGGCGTTGCGGTCGCTCCGGGCGTAGGCTTTGGAGAAAACGGTGAGGGATTTGTGCGCATCGCGCTTGTTGAGAACGAGCATCGAATCCGGCAGGCAGGGCGTGCGATAAAGAAATTTCTTTCTACCGCCGATGTCAGTCTGCACAATGTCATACCATTCGCGCAGAGTAATGTTCGCTAACAAATGTGAGTTGCAGACACTAGCATGAGACCAAATAAGCCACTCCGGCTTGGGGTCGCCGGGCTTGGCACGGTCGGCTCCGGCCTCTTGTCACTCCTGGATAAAAATGGAGCGGCCATTGCCGAAAGGTGTGGCCGCGAAATTGAAGTCATAGGGGTTAGTGCGCGCAGCCGCTCGCGATCGCGCACCGTCAATACCAAAAACGCTGTCTGGTTCGATGATCCCGTAGCGCTCGCGACAGACGGCCGAATTGACGTTTTCGTGGAGCTCATGGGCGGAGAGGATGGCCCTGCGCTTGCAAGCGTGGAAGCTGCGCTCTCGGCCTCGAAGCACGTTGTTACCGCCAATAAGGCGCTTCTCGCGCGGCATGGGGCGCGTCTGGCCCCGTTGGCGGAAAATAATGGCGTTGCGCTAAGTTTTGAGGCTGCGGTCGCCGGGGGCATCCCGATCGTGAAGGCACTGCGCGAAAGCCTTCTCGGCAACACGATTACCCGCGTTTACGGCATACTCAACGGCACGAGCAATTACATCCTCACGCGGATGCAGCGGGAAAGGCTGCCCTTTGCGGAGGTGCTCGCCGACGCGCAGGCGCTGGGCTATGCAGAAGCCGATCCGACCTTCGATGTCGATGGTCAAGATGCGGGGCACAAGCTTGCTCTGCTTTCGGGGCTGGCGTTTGGAACAGAGCCAGACTTTAATTCAATCCTGCTCGAGGGCATCCGAGGTATCAAACCGGAGGACTTCGACGCGGCAGATGAGCTTGGCTATCGCATCAAGCTTTTGGCGGTTGCGCTTAGAACCGAAGGTGGCATCGAGACCCGCGTTTCGCCCACCATGGTGCCAAAGTCGAGCGCGGTGGCTGGCGTCGATGGCGTTTTGAATTGCGTCGCCGTCGAAGGCGATTTCGCAGGCCAGATTATGCTTGTCGGGCCTGGAGCAGGCGCGGGGCCGACGGCTTCGTCAGTCGCGAGCGATATCATGGACATCGCGCGCGGGCACATCAATCCGCCTTTCATTATTCCTGCGTCAAAACTGAAGGCCCAGGTTCCAGCGCAAATGCGCACCCATGAAGGCGGATATTATATCCGGCTATCGGTCTTCGACCGGCCCGGGGCTTTCGCGGCCATCGCTTCGCGCATGGCTGAAAGGGGCATCTCTCTTGAAAGCATCGTGCAAAAGCGCGCCGCGCCCGATTTGCCCGGGTTTGGCCGCCCAGGCAACGAGGGCGAGCCTACGCCCGTGGTCATGATTACCCATCGCACCCGCGAGGATATGCTGCGAAGCGCACTTGATGCTATAGTGCGCGACGGTCATGTGGATGTACCGCCTCAAGTGATCCGTATCGAGGACCTTTAACGCGTCTGGGCTCGTCTGCTTAAGTGGCTCCGGAGGGGAATGTGATGAACAATCAATCCAAAGAGCTGACCGGGACAACGAGCCTGACGCGCACGCTTTCTCTCGAAATTGCGCGAGTTACCGAGGCCGCCGCCGTTGCGGCTGCTCGCCTGCGCGGGCGCGGCGATGAGATGTCGGCGGATCGTGCCGCCGTCGATGCAATGCGCAGTGAATTAAGCAGGCTTCCCATTAATGGGCGCGTCGTCATCGGCGAGGGCGAGCGTGATGCCGCCCCGATGCTCTACATCGGTGAAGAGATGGGGAGCGGCGGTGTAGCGGTTGATATTGCGGTCGACCCGCTTGAGGGCACGACGCTTTGCGTGAAATCGCTCCCTGGCTCGCTTGCGGTCCTCGCCGTTGCCGAACGCGGCGGCCTCCTTCATTCACCCGATATCTATATGGAAAAAATCGCCATCGGGCCCGGGCTATGAGGCTGGTTTGGTGAGCCTTGATTATTCCGTGAGTGAAAATCTTAAGAGGCTTGCTGCGGCCAAGGGCGTTCACATCGCCGAAATCACGGCCTGTATCCTGGATAGGCCCAGGCACGCAAAACTGATCGCAGAAGTGCGCGAGGCTGGCGCTGCGGTCAACCTGATCGGCGATGGCGACATCGCCGGCGTTATTCACACTTGCGAGCCAGACGAAACCGGCATCGATATCTATATGGGTGTCGGCGGCGCACCGGAAGGGGTGCTCGCGGCGGCAGCGCTTCGTTGCATTGGCGGCCAAATTGAAGGGCGGCTAACGGCGTTGAGTGACGATCATGTTCAGCGCGCACAAGCGCTCGGCATTCATGATCTGCGGCGTAAATATTCAACCGCTGACATGGCGTCAGGCGATATTATTTTCGCGGCGACCGGCATCACCGATGGTTCGCTGCTGAGCGGCGTGAAGTTTTATGATGGCCAGATTGAAACGCACACGGTGATCATGCGCGCCGCCTCGCGCACGGTGCGCTGGATCTATGCCGAGCATATGGACATGGAGAAGTTCGCGCCTTTGAGCGATTAGCGTGATTTGCCGTCCAGATGCCGTGCAGCGTGGAGAACAATGTGAATAGAATCGGCAAGTCACAAGCTACGGAGCAATCGCGGGGTCGTTCTTGGGCGCTTGTTCAGCATTCGGGACCTGTTTCTCGACCCCAAGCGGTTCCAGTTTCGTCGCCTCTGCTTGCTGTGTCGTAATCGCGCCCATGCGTGCCATCGTCTCCACCACCTTGTTGCGCCACTCCAGGGCCTTATCCGCATAGCGCTCATTACTATAACGAGAGGGTTCTCTGGGTAGGACCGCTAAAAAAGCTGCCTCAGCGATGCCCAATTCGGTGAGCGGCTTGTGAAAATAGGCTTCGGCCGCCGCCGCTATCCCGTAACTGCCTCGGCCAAAATAGGCTGCATTTATTCTGGTCTCTAAGATGTTCCTTTTGGGTACGTCCCGGTCGATCCAGTAGTAGAGCAAAGCATTCCTGAGGTGCCAGAACAACATACCGTCGGCGACCGGGTTACTGCTGCTGCATACAAAGAGTTCCCGGGCATAGATGCTCGCGAGCTTGGAGCCGGTTCTTGGCCGGTACTTATCTGTTGGGGCCCCATTCCAGAGCAGTTGGGTGATTTCCGTCAGAGGGTTAAATGCTTCGCGATTGAAAAAATCAGGATCTTCTGCGGCAAGGAACGCATTGACGGCGAGTGCGGGTATGGCGGACAGGGGCATAAATTGGTGTCTCCTGTCAGGCGGAACGCAGCCGCGCCATGAGGATTCCCCATCTGCGAGCCGGTGCTCAGGCAAACCGCTTGCAGCATACCAATAGACCCTAGTGGTGATCGCTGACACGCTCAGTACCAGGATCAGAAATAGTATGCCGAGCGTGCGGGCAAACCACATTAATAGTTTCCTCATGGAGTCTCTGAACTTATGATCGCCCCCGAGCCGCACCTGATCCGCGCCGCTGCAAGCGAAATGTCTGTTAATTTCGAAACCCATACCGGGAGCGATCAGGGACTGCCGTTTTTCGCGTTGCGCAAGGCCGTCGAAGAGAGCGTAGACAAAGGCCCGGAGAGATAGCACCAAGCGGGCGCGGCCAGATCGGGGAGGGTGGTGGCAAATTTCTCGGGGATCCGAAATCGGTCGAACCGTTGCGCGGCTGGCGAGCTTAAGGCGCGATAACGCCATTGCGGACGATCAGCCACCGCTATCGGCATAAGCTCGAAAATGCTCTTCCCAATCATGCCAACGATGAAACGAAGCCAGATTGTCCGCACCCATCAGCCAAACGAAATGCGTGCGCGGAAAGCGCTGCCGCAAAAAGCGGAGCGTCGAGGACGTGTAGGAGCTATTCAGTGACTTCTCGAACGCCGTGATCTTGATATGCGAATTGGCCGCCAATGCGCGGCACGAGACGCAACGCGCTCCGGCTAATGGCGCAAGCTCCGTCCGGTCTTTCAAAGGATTGCCCGGCGTCACGAGCCACCAAACCTGCGCGAGCTTTAGCCGCTTTAGCGCGGTGTCGCTGATAAGCTTATGGGCTGCATGAGGCGGATTGAACGAGCCTCCCAGCAAGCCAATCCGCATCCCCGCTGCCGCCGGGGGAGGATGCAGGTCGCTCGCGCTAAGCTCTCCGCTCTCGTTCATACAGGGCGCGTCTGACCATCGCCGCGCACCACATATTTGAATGTAGTGAGCTGTTCAACGCCGACGGGTCCGCGCGCATGGAAACGGCCGGTCGCTATGCCAATTTCAGCGCCCATGCCAAATTCTCCTCCATCGGCGAATTGCGTGGAAGCATTGTGCATGACAATGGCGCTATCGACCTTGCGCAGGAAAGTCTCGGCGGCTGCCGTGTCTTCGGTGAGGATCGACTCCGTGTGATGGGAGCCAAACCGGGCGATGTGGGCTATGGCCCCTTCGACGCCGGGCACAGCTTTCACGGAAATAATTGCGTCCAAATATTCCGTGCGCCAGTCGCTCTCGCTTGCAGGTTTGACGCGAGTGTCAACGGATTGCGCCGCTTCATCGCCGCGGACCTCGCAGCCTGCGTCCAACAGCGCATTCACCAGAGGGGGGAGCAGCCACTGCGCAGCGGCTTCATCGACGAGTAGCGTTTCTGCCGAGCCGCAAATGCCCGTGCGCCGCATCTTGGCATTCACGACGATGGCGCGGGCCTTTTCCAGGTCCGCCGCCTTGTCGACATAGACGTGGCAGATGCCTTCGAGATGCGCGAACACCGGCACGCGCGCTTGTGTCTGCACGCGCTCAACGAGGCTTTTTCCTCCGCGCGGCACAATCACGTCGATAGCGCCATCGAGACCTTCGAGCATGTAACCGACAACCTCGCGGTCGGGGGTGCCGACAAGCTGAATGGCAGTTTCAGGAAGCTCTGCTTTGCGAAGGCCTTCGGCGAGGCAGACGTGAATTGCACGATTTGTCGCGAGGCACTCGGACCCGCCGCGCAGGATGACCGCATTGCCGGATTTGAGGCAGAGCGCACCGGCATCGGCGGTTACGTTCGGACGGCTTTCATAAATAATTCCGATCACGCCGAGCGGCACGCGCACGCGTGAAATCTTAAGGCCGTTTGGCCGCTCCCATGAAGCGGTCGTCTCACCAACCGGGTCGCTCAGATTAGCGATGTCTTCCAGCCCGCGCGCCATGGCCTCGACGCGCGCTTCCGTTACCGTGAGGCGGTCGATGAAAGCATCCGGCCTTGCAGCCTTGCGCGCCGCCTCAACATCCCCTGCGTTGGCCTTGAGGATTTCGTCCATTCGTAAGCGAAGCGCTGAGGCCGCCTCGCGCAGAGCGATGTTTTTTTGCTCCGCTGGCGCGAGCGAAAGGACCCGCGCGGCTTCCTTCGCGGCCACGCCGAGCGCCAGCACTTCGAGCTTCAGATGCTGATTGCTCAGCTTGGGTTCAATGATTGAGGCGGCTTCCATGTCAACAAGCTTTCGCTTTCCGATGCGCCAGTTGCGAATTCATAATTATTACCATTCGCGCCATGAAGAGATCGTCAAATTCACGGGAAGTTCAATGCCATATCATCACGGTGGATCAGCGCCGCGCGGCCTGCGTAACCAAGGGCGCTTTGAATTTCTACCGAATTACGCCCCGCGATGAGCAGCGCTTCTTGAGCGCTATAGGCAATGAGGCCGCGCCCTAATTCTTGCCCTGCCGCGTCGCGGATGACCACAGCGTCGCCGCGCTCGAATTGGCCAGTTATTGCTTTGACGCCGGTCGGCAGAAGGCTTCGCCCCGATTGCAAAGCGGACCGCGCGCCGTCATCGACGACGACAGTTCCTTTTGGTTCCAGCGTGCCAGCAATCCAGCGTTTTCGCGCAGTGGCCGGATTCGCGGAAGCCAAGAACCATGTGCAGTTTGCGCCTTCGCTCAATGAACGCAATGGGTTCATGACCTTACCGGACGCAATCACCATATGGGTGCCCGCGCCGACGGCGATCTTGGCGGCTCCGATCTTCGTTACCATGCCGCCCCGCGAAAGTTCGGTGCCAGCGTCGCCAGCCATGGCTTCGATCTCAGGGGTAATCGCGCTGATAATATCGAGTCGCTTAGCGCTTGGGTTCTGCGCAGGCGGCGCGTCATATAGGCCATCGATATCGGATAGGAGAACCAGACAATCGGCCGTCATCATCGTTGCGACGCGCGCCGCAAGCCGATCGTTGTCGCCATAGCGAATTTCGCTCGTGGCGACGGTGTCGTTTTCATTAACGACAGGAACCGCGCCGAGCTTGAGCAACGTCCCAATTGTGTTTCGCGCGTTTAAATAACGCCGCCGCTCCTCCGTGTCGCCCAAGGTAACGAGGATTTGTGCCGTAGTGAGGCGGCGCTCGCGGAACACGGTTTGATAGGCATGAGCGAGGTTGATTTGCCCTACCGCAGCAGCGGCTTGCAACTCTTCCAGTTTCAAAGGCCCAGGGGCGAGGCCCAGCGCATGGCGTCCGAGCGCAATGGCGCCGGAGGAGACAAGGATAACATCGCGGCCTTCCTTCCGAAGCTCGGCAATATCGTCACCGATAGCCTCAAGCCAGGACTGCTTCAGCGCGCCGGTCCCCCTATCGGTCAGAAGGGCCGAGCCGATTTTAACAACGATGCGGCGGGCATTTCGCCACTCGGGACGTGCGTGATTTTCCAATGAAGACATGCCTTCGAGGAACGCTGATTTTGCGGGGCCGTCAAGCCTCTTGCAGTGGCTGCCTCGCGGCGGCCTTTGCGGCGAAGGAGAGGGGTAGCGACGTCGTGAATTTAATTTGCTCCATTGCAAAGCTGGAGCTCACATCGGAGAGATCGATTTGCCCGATGAAGGATTTGTAAAAGCGGTCATAGCTAGCAATGTCAGGCACGACCACGCGCAGGAGATAATCGACCTGTCCGCTCATGCGATAGGCTTCGACGATCTCCGGAAAGTCTTTCACCACTGCATGAAATCGCTCGAGCCACTCGGAGTTATGCTGGTTTGTCGTAATGGCTACAAAAACCGTCACGCCTGCCCCGACCATTGCCGGATTTAGCAGCGCAACCCGGCGCTCGATCACACCGTCCTGTTCCAGCTTCTGAATGCGCCGCCAGCATGGTGTTGTGGAGAGACCGACCTTTTTCCCGATTTCGGCAACAGGAAGAGTGGCATCCTCCTGGAGGATATTAAGGATCTTTATATCCATGCTGTCGAGCATAGCGTCTCCGATAAAATCTTTCGCGGGGCCAGCTTTGGGCGGAACAGAAGTTTACACAATAAGTGATGGGCTGCAAATAATAGAAAATGATACCCGAAACCGCTCGAATGCGGGGATAAGCATGGTGCAGGGAGAGGCATTCAGTATGGATGTCCCCTCATGTGTGCGGCGCTCAGTGGATGGCGGGATCCACGCCGGCGGCTTTCAGTTTTGCACGAGCTTCAGGACGCGTGACGAACGCAATAAAGGCGCGCGCGGCGTCCGTATTCGGCGAGCCGTTGAAAACACCCGCCACATAAAGTTGGGGCTTCTGGAGCGATGCGGGGAAGGGAACGACCTTCAGCTCCTTGTCGGCGACGAATTCGCTCATGAACGAAAGACCGAGTTCGGCCTCGTTCTTTTTGACGGCTTCTCCGACCAGATAGCCCATGGGTGTGAGCGACGCCTTTTTCTTCGCGTCTTCCAAAATGCCTAATTGACCCAACACGGTTTCGACATAGCCGCCGGATGCAGCCGCCACCACAGGATCAGGATAGGAAATCTTCTGTGCAGAGGTCACAGCTTTTTTCAGCGCGTCCGGTGTAGAAACATCAGGCGTGGGCGCATTTTTCTTCACCACCACGCCGAAGAGCGAACTCGCCACATCCTTGCGTGTGCCGGAGACGAATTTGCCTTCCTTCTCCAGCGTGTCGGCGGCTTCCTCGGAAATGACGATCACGTCACCCTTTTCGCCAGCCTTCAGTTTGTTCATCACACCGCGGGTGGTGCCGAGCGAAAATTTCAGCGTGTGCCCGGTTTGATGGGTGAAGTCTTCACTCAATTCCTTCAGCGGATCGGCCATGGAGCCGGTGGCGAAAATCGTAAGTTCGGCAGCCGAGGCCGCGTTTGCGAAAAATATTGCCGAGATTGCTAGCGCGCTTGAAATCCAACGCTTCATGATAGTGTCCTCAATTAGTGTCCTCAATGTCCTGCTGGGAGCACGCTGAGCCCCGCACCTTCGAAGATTGCGCCGCCGGAAGGCTATATATCCAAGGACAGCCCATCCTCAGCCATGATGCACCTCTTGCCGTCGATCTTGGCGGCGGCGCTCAACATCTCCTCGCTCATATGCGTTAAGAGATACCGTTCTGCGCCGATTTCCTCGAAACGCGACTCCAAAGTTAGATAATCAAGATGCATTCCCGTCTTGGTGCTATAGGTGGTGGACTCGACAAGATAAAGATGCGCTCCACGCCCCACGTCCACCACGCCGTCACACCACCCGCTGTCGCCAGAAAAGCTGAAGCGTCGCCCCTCATCAACGATCGAAACCGCAAGCGATGGTGTGCCTGAAAAGTGATTAACCTCGTAAGCGTCGATGGGAAGGCCGCGCCATAGCGTTGTTTTGCTTGGCGGCAGTTCGCGGTAGGAGAGGGCGAAGTTTCGCGGCACTTGCAAAATCTCAGGGTATAGGCACTCGAAAAGCCCCGTTGTTCGCGCCTCAATGCCGGGTGGGCCCAGGATCTCAAGCGGGTTTGAGCTTTTCTCTATGAAGAGTTTGCTCAGATAAAAGAAGGGGATGCCCGCAAAATGGTCGCCATGGCAATGGCTGATGAGAATTGCGTCGATTGTGGAGGGAGCAATGCCAGCCCGCTGAAGTGCGAGAGGGGCATTGCCGCCGCAGTCGATCATCAGCCGCCCTGCGGAAGTATCAAGCAGGTAACAGCTATGAAACCGTCCGCCAGAGCTAAATGCGTCGCTGCATCCAATAATGGTAAGTTTCATGGATCGTGTTCAAGCCGTGTAGGAGGGGCGCCCGCTAACTTCGGAATGCCACCGCTTAAAGTGAATTGCATCGTCCGGGACTGTCAGGCGAGCAAGTTTCATAAAGTCTGCCGCGATAAGCGCGGTGATGTCCGCAACCGAAAATTTATCGCCCGCGATAAATCGCTGATGTTTTAGTGTCTCGTCAAGGAGCTCTATTGTCTGAGTGACGCGTGGCTTATTCGCCTCCGCCCAAGCCGGGACCTGCGGAACTTCAAGCGCCGCCATTGCGGGATGCGAATGCCGGAAGCATTGCGCCACTGTGAACAAGAAGTTGAGTTCCGCGCGGCGGTTCCACATTTCTATGGTGGCGATTTCGACAGGCGTGCTTCCAAAGAGCGACGGTGCGGGTTGAACTGCCTCAAAATAACGGCAGATAGCCACCGTTTCCGAGATTGCCGTTCCATCGTCCAGTATTAGGACAGGCACGCGTTGGAACGGATTTATTTTCGTGAACTCAGGCGCTTTGTGCGCGCTCTGCATTATGTCCATTTGCTCGAATGGGACTTCAATCCCTTTTTCGGCCAAAAAAATGCGTACGCGGCGCGGGTTGGGGGCCCTTTTTTCTTCTAAAATTTTCATCGCGAATGCTCCCTTTCACCGAAATTATTCTCTTCTGCGTTTCCGTCTTATTAATATCGTCAGGAGTTTATAAACGGCAAATTAGTAATTTCTTGTCAATATCACGATCACGGTGTGGCCGTCAGGCTCGCGCCCCAAAAGTAATTGCCTGAAATTGGAAGTTTAGTACATGGGTAGCGGACAGGGGTTAGAACATGCTGGGCGGTTTGCGTTAGAGCAAGACACCGCTAGGCAGCGCAAGGGTCCCGAAGGTCGTATATACGAGCATCCTCAAGCGCGGGATTTTGAGTACGATCTCCTTTTAATGTTCGTGCGCAATGAGACCGTTGCAGCGCTAACGGTTCCTATTCTCGCCATCGTGCTTGCGGTCACGATGCTGAATTGGTCGAATCCGCGTCAGCTTCTCCTGTGGCTCGCCACCATATTTATTTCCGAAGGCATTCTGCTTGCGTTGTGCCGCCAATTCCGGAAGGAGCCTCGCAGTACTGTGGACCTGCTGCAATGGCGGCGGAAGCTCGCCTCTGCCGAGTTCCTTTACGGCGTATGCTGGGCGGCCGTCGCCTTTATGCAGTTCGAACATGCGAGCCAAGCGGCTTACTTCTTTCTGTTCGCTGCGTTGACTGTCGTAACGGCTATTCGCATGCTGTTTGCTGCGTCCGTCATGTCCATACTGCATGCAGGCACGGTGCCAGTAACTGCTGCGCTCGCGCTGCGGTTCTTGCTGACGGGCGACCCTTTTTATTGGGTTATGGCGGTCATCGCGATTGGTATTCATTTGTACTTTGTGTTCCTGGTCAAGGGACTGCAACGTACTGCCTTGTCGATGCTCGACTATCGCGCTGAGAAAGACCGCCTGATTTCCGAATTGGAGGAAGCAAAAAGGGCATCGGACGAGGCTCGCCTCAAAGCCGAAGCCGCCAATCTAGCGAAGTCGAAATTTCTCGCAAATATGAGCCACGAGCTCAGGACGCCGCTCAACGCGATTCTCGGCTTTTCCGAGATGATCAAGGATGAGATCCTCGGGCCTGCGGCCGGTCAGACCTATAGATCCTATGCGGGGGATATTCATACATCCGGCACGCATCTTTTAAAGCTCATCAACGAGATCCTGGACCTTTCGCGTATCGAGGCCGGGCGCTTCGAGCTGCGCGAGACACAGGTCGATTTCAGCGGCATCGTCTTGGAAAGCTTGCGTTTTCTTAGGCTGTCAGCGCAGGAAAAGGGCTTACGCCTCGTAACGGACTTCAAACCCGAAATGCCTCATATTTGGGCTGACGAGCGCGCATTGAGACAAATCTGCCTGAATTTGCTTTCGAACGCGGTAAAGTTCACTCCTCGGGGCGGCCTTGTCGTGGTCCGCATTGGGCTGCTGGCATCCGGCGGGGCGTTCCTTAGCGTTCGCGATACCGGGCCAGGAATTCCACAGGATGAAATCCCGCAAGTGCTGAGTTCGTTTGGCCGGGGATCGCTCGCGCTCGCCTTGAGCGAAGGCGGAACAGGGCTTGGTCTGCCAATTGTTTCCGGATTGGCCGAATTGCATGGCGGCAGGTTCGAACTGCGGAGCCAAGTGAACGTCGGGACGGAGGCGTCTCTGATCCTACCGCAATCGCGGGTCGTACCACTTCCGCCCGGCACGCTGCAGCGCAAAGCCTCAGAAAACGTGATTCCGCTGCGTGGGGCCGCCTGATTTCAGCGTTAGTGGCCGTCGAACGCCATAAGAGCGTGGCCGCTAACCTGATAGCCCTCTTGCAAGCGCTTCAATCCGCCAAGTTCCGGCAGATCTATGATGAACGCCGCGCCTACGACTTCGCCTTGGACGCGGCGAATGAGCTTCACTGCCGCCTCCACCGTTCCTCCTGTGGCGATTAAGTCATCCACGATCAGAATGCGTTCGCCGGGGCGAATGGCGTCCTCGTGCATCTCAATCACGTCGGTGCCATATTCGAGCTGGTAGTCCTGGCCGATTGCTTTCCACGGTAGCTTGCCGCGCTTGCGGATCGGGATGAACCCCGTTCCCAAACGGTCCGCTACAGCGCCGCCAACGATAAAACCTCGCGCTTCGATGCCCGCTACCGCGTCGATCCGAGCGCCCTCAAACGGGGCCGCCATTTGGCGGATTGCCGCGCGAAATCCTTCCGCATGGCCGATAAGGGTCGTGATATCGCGAAACATAATACCGGCTTTGGGATAGTCCGGGATCGTTCGGATCAGCGATTTGAGGTCGAGGTCGGCCATGCTTCTTCTCCGGGAGGCTTGCTCGCCCGCGTTAGCAAACTTCGAAGGAGCAATCCAACTATTTTCTCTGGATGCAAGCCTATAGCAGCCTGTATCGCCACGCCATCGCACAAAAACAGGATATGTTCACAAGCTTGCGGTAAGGGCTTGCATCCTCTCTCAGTTTAGGCAATATAACGGGACGCGAGCGGGAAACCGGATCGCAGAGCGGGCGTAGCTCAGGGGTAGAGCATAACCTTGCCAAGGTTAGGGTCGGGCGTTCGAATCGCCTCGCCCGCTCCAATTCAATTCAAAAGCTTAGCGGCAAACCCCACGCTAAAAAATTCTCCCATGTGCGCAGTGCCTGAGCGTCCAGCGCGTTTTGGGCGCTGTTTCTGTCATCGCGGGGCTCGACCGAAGTATTAACCGACAGTCGCACTCTACGCGCCGGATCCCGTTCCTCTAAGCTTTCACATGGTCCGTCACTGGCGACCCATCAGGATGGCGATGGCCGGATCATCCTTCACCATTGGGATGCGCTCGAGGAGCGTATCGTATTGAGCAACTGGAATCAGGTTCCATTCCAGCATCGCAGCAAGGTGGCTGCGCCAGTTGATCGCCGTCTTGTCGGGCATCTGCAACTTCGCATTTACCGTCGCGGCGCACCAATTTCGCGCGCGAGAGTGGCTTTGAGATCGTCGATGGGGAAGCCCAGAGCAGAGACGCGGGCCGGGATGTGCATGAATAGGGCAGGGGACAAATAGAGCAAAACAGCTTTGCTACTGGCTCGCCATGAGATGAAATCTCGCCACAAGATGGTGCTTTCGCCGCGCGGGGATTGAAAGTGCAGCCCCTCGGGGCGGAGATCAATGCGCGAGGTGAGGTGCGCGAGGGGCTGCCTCGCATAAATGCGGCCGCCGTACCATGGGGAAAAGAGCGCCCATTGAGCTATTCCGGCAAGGGTTCCCCCCAAGGCCGCGCAAAGCGGCAGTAATACCTGCCAGCAGAGAGATGCTCCGTCATCGCGCAGGTAGAGAAACATTGAGGCAGAAGTTCCCAGTATGAACAGAACGCACAAGCACCACCCTGATCGTTTCAGGGTAAAGTGAGCCTGGTATGCCGCCGCAAAATCGTCCTTCGTGTATACGAACTCGACTGACGGATAGCCGCCGGTATTTGCACTCTCCACATTTTCCCCCAACGTCTTAAGCAGCGCCATCGTTCAGGTCGGCCGCCGGGCTCTAATGAGCTGCGACCTCCAAACCAATCTTGTTCCAGTTTCAGGCAAAGGCGACGCGGCGGCGGGAGCGCAACAACAACATCAATGCGATGCCGATATTCAGCGCGTTCCATGCCATGCCGTTGAGAAATGCGGCGCGGTACGACCCTGTCATGTCGAAAATCACCCCGGAGATCCATCCACCGAACGACATGCCAACCACTGACGCCATGATTACAATGCCGACGCGGGTGGCGGCTTCCTTTGCCGGCATCGTTTCACGAACGATGATGGCGTAGCTCGGCACCAACCCGCCCTGAAACAGGCCGAACAATGCCGAAACCACGTAGAGCGAGGTCAGCCCGTTGAAGAACAGATACATCGCAAGCGCAGTGCCCTGCGCGAGTGATCCGATGAGCAATGTGGAGAGGCCGCCGAGGCGATCGGCGATGAACCCGGAACCGATCCGGCTGGCGATACCGAAAGCCAGCATCAGCGCCAGCATTTCCGCGCCGCGCGCTACGCCGTAACCGAGATCGCCACAATAGGCGACGATATGCACTTGCGGCATCGCCATGGCGACACAACAGGAAATGCTTGCCAGCGAGAGAATGAGGGTCAGTGCATTGCTGCTGATATTCAGATCGACGCTAGGCCGCGCTTCGACATCAGATGAGCGGCGCTGCGATCCGCGCATATCCAACCACAGGATCAAAACTAGGGCCGACATTGCCGCCGTGGAGAGGACGCCGATGGCTGCATGCGTCATTTGCCAGCCATACTGCACCATGCCGCGCTCGATGAGCGGTGGCCAGATCGCGCCGCCGAGATAGTTGCCGCTGGCCGCAATTGTCACCGCGATGCCGCGTTGGCGTACGAACCAGTGCGATGCTTCCGCCATTAAAGGTGCAAAGGTCGCGGACGCGCCGAACCCAATGACAAAATGGACCAGCGTGAACTGCCATAGTGCTGTTGACGCACCGGCACCAAGATAGCCGCACAGCAATGAGAGGCATCCCACGCCGAGCGCAGGCACGATGCCGAACCGGTCCACCACACGGCCGATTATGACCCCGCCGATGCCGAAGCCCATCATCGCCAGCGTGTAGGCCAGCGACGCTGCGCCGCGCGAGACGCCAAATTCGGCCTGCACCTTCGGCAGTGCGACAACCACCGACCACATCCCAACACTTCCGACGGCGCCGATGGCGAGCGCAATAAAGAGGCGCCGCCACGCTGCAGGCGAGTCAGGCACAAACACAGACAGCCCCAGGCCTGCCGGAAAAGTTGTCGTCATCGGGAATCCTCTGGGCAGGTCTCTACATTCCGGCACGCATGCCGGATGCAAGGGATGTTTTTGGGCGAAGTGCGGCGGCCGTGCCGCAAGGTGTCTTTGGCAGCGTACCCCGCTGGCGGGTGTTCGGCAATATCACACACGCTCACGTTTATGCGAAAGGCCTAGAAGTACCGTCTGCCGGTCTACGCCAAAGGTCATGCTCGAAAAGCGAAACTGCCGCTGGTATCAGGGGAATAAACAGCACCCTGCGCGGTCATTTCGCTAAGGTGCAGATGGACGAATGGCCCCGCATTGCGGCCGCGAAGTAGCGGTCGCAAGCGCATTAATCCGTCTTGCCAACGCTCGCATCGTGCCGGATCACTTTCCCGTTTGCTTGTGAGTGCTTTGCACCGTGTTTTCTAATCCAAGGTCACCCTAAATGACGGAAATTGTGCTTCAGCCCCTTGAAGAAGCGCAGATTGCGGAAGCAGCGCAAACCCTGGCAAGCGCATTTCATAGCGATCCGCTCCAAATGCATGTCTTCCCCGATCCCACAGAGCGGGCACAAAGTGCGCTCGCACTGTTTTCCTGCTTTCTGCGTCAAGGTCACTTTTTTGGTGAGGTTTTCGCGACTGCAGGAATGACCGGCGTCTCGGTGTGGATGCGACCAGGTAATGCGACAACAGCTGAACAGGCGACGCAGTCCGGTTATCAGCAATTACCCCAAGTGATGGGCAAAGAGGCATTCAATCGGTTCGGGCGGGTTCTGGACTATTTGTCAGACGCCCATAGCAAAGGACTACCCGCCGAACACTGGTATCTTATGGCTGTCGGCGTCATTCCCGAACTGCGAGGCCGTGGGCATGGGCGCGCACTGATTGAACCGATAATAACCCGAGCGGATGACGCAGGGATGCCGATTTGTCTCGACACGGCCCAGCCAAAGGTAGGGCCGTTCTATGAACGGCTTGGTTTCAGACCTGTAATCGAAACAGTTGATCCGAGTAGCGGCCTGCGGTTCTGGACCTATCAACGCGATCCAGCCTGAATGATGTCTTTCGGTCGACGGCAGGGCTGAAGGCATCGCAGATCACGCTGCGATGCCTCTCACATCTAACGGTCGAAGCGGATCGCCTCGGACTTGGTGCCGTCCTTATATGTCAGTTGCACCGTCAGATATTGGCTATTGTTCGGGACCTCCACGAAGATCTTCGATGGCACAGAGAATGGGTCCTTTGCATTGCATTCCGGCACCTCGAAAAGGCTGGGCGTGCTCGCCGAGTTGATGCCATAAGCGATCTCTTTTATTGCGCAACGGGACGACAGGACTTGCGTGAAGTAAACCAGCAGTTTTCCATGAAGATCGCGGAAAGAAACCCAGCTGTCTTTGGTTTGACCGAGTATCTTCTTTTCGTCATCGACCAGAGCTTTCTCCGGATCGAACTCCAATGTGTAAGGCCCGCGTATCTCATTGCCAACATCGGTATATTTGATCTGTAGTTTGGTTTTTCGGGTGTTGGCCTTCAGAGAGAAATACATGTTGGGCATGTTGAAGCCGGTTTCTTGATTCTTCGCGTCCGTGACCCCTGTCGAACGGAAACTGTCCTCACCCTCCGATTGATAGAAAATCTCGCGCGGGATTTCCAACATCTGGAGTGTTATCAGCCAATCGGTGTCGGAGCGGCTAGCCGAGAGTGTGATAGGGCTTGTGCCTGCCGAGCGCTTCAGAGGTGCGAGAGCCTTACCCCTCGTCTCGGCATCCTGAAGCCAGTTCGCAGCTAGCTCCTTGTCGATGAAATGTTTGAGGAATTTACCGTCGGAATTGAGTTTCTGAAACGTCTCGATGGCCTCAAACTCGGCACGCTTATCGCCGAGCGACTGGGAGCCTTTGCGCGCCGTTGAAAATTCACGGCTCAACTCGTAATAAGCCGGAGCGAAATCAGGGTTGGCCGCGACGAATGCCTTCAGCATCTCCGTGCGCTGAGGCGCATCGAAGAGAAGAATTCGTGCGAATTCGATAAGCGGCCGCTTATCGTCCTTGTAGAGGGTGGAATAGATCTCCCGCGCCCCGGCGCGGCCTTCCTGCAAGCTAAGGAAGCTTTGATACCGCAAATGCGGATCAAGGAAATCCAGTTTGAACGCGAAAAATGCATCGTAGCTTTGCCGCGCGTTGAGGTAGTCGCCGCGCTGCTCGAAGAGGCGAGCGTTGTGGTAATGCTCCTCGGGCTTGGCAGCGTTTTCGATGATCCCGCCTGATTTTGTGAGGTTCCCAAAGTCTTGCGGAATTGCTTTCAGTGAAGCAGATCGGGCTATGCTTTCGGTCGCCTGTGATGTGTTAAGAGCGTTATTCTGCCGTAAAGCGGTCCCGTCGTTAAACGCGGCCGCAACTCGCGCCTCTTCAAGCTGCTGGGCGCGATCACCACTATTTGGCACGCCTTCAGGCGTAGCCCGGGTCCGCTCCGATGCGGCTATAGCCTCTTCCGATGGTTTCCGGCTTAGCGGCGCCGAAGCCTCAGACACCCTGTTTTCTTGAGGTGCTTCCACTCGTTTATGAGCGAAATTGGGGTAAGCAATTTTGAAGACTACATAGAGCGCAATTATGCTGGCCGTGATCAATAAAGACTTAGCCGCCGTCATCGCGCCATCCCGCAGGCTATCCCGCGCTTCGAGGAGCGTCATCCACTCCGAAATGGTTTGGGGCCTGTCCTTCGGAAAAACAGCTAAGCCAGCGTCAATGGCTTCTAGAAAAGCAGGCCGATATTTGCCCTCCAAGCTTTCGAGAGTGCTTAAAGGCTCGTAGTCGTCCTTAATGACGCGGTTCGTCGCCTCGGATGGCGGGACGCCGCGAATGGCTCGATAGAGCGTTGCCGCCATGCCGTAGATATCGGTCCACGGACCCTGCATCTTCGGGTCGGCAGAGTAGCATTCATAGGGGGAATAAAAGCGGGAGACAATAGCCGCTGTGTTGACGCTATGCTCGGAAAACGCATAGCGGGCCGCGCCGAAATCCAACAGCACCGGCGTGGAATCCTCTTTGCGGATGTAAATATTTTTGGGCTTCACATCGCGGTGGAAGATATTTTCCTGATGCACGAGGCTTAAAGCCTCGATGATCGGCTTGGTAATATGATCGAGTTCCTCTTGCGTTGGGCTTCGGCCCAAATCCTTAAGCCAGCTCTCCATGTTTTTACCCTCGACATATTCGAGGACCATGTAGGCGGTGTTGTTTTCAGGAAAGGAACGGAAGACGCGGACAATATTGTCGTGCTTGAATTTCGCGAGCGTTCTGGCTTCGGAGATGAAGCGCCGCAAGCCCCAGCGATAATCTTTGTCTTCCTCGGCGCTCTTCGAGCGGACCGCCGATGTATTGTCCCGGACCGCTAGGCTGCTTGGGAAATACTCCTTGATCGCGACGGTTGATTTTAGTGCGAGATCGGTTGCCCGATAGGTGATGCCAAAGCCGCCGAAGCCCAGCACGTCTTCGATGACGTATTCCTGAAGCCGCAAGCCAGGGGCCAAGGCAAAACGGTCGCTCATTCCAAAACTCCGGCTGTGTCAGTCTTCAGTGACCGTATCTAGGGGCGTTGTTGAATGGCCGATCCAGCCGGGCATTGGAGACTGAAGGCATCGCGAATTGAATTCGCGATGCCTTCCAATTTTATCGATCGAAGCGGATCGCCTCAGACTTCGTGCCGTCCTTATAGGTAAGCTGTACCATCACATTTTTGCTATTTCTCGGGATCTCTATATACCCACCCTTCGCTGGCACGGTGTTTGGTTGCTTGGGATCGCATTCTGGCACATCCAACTGGCTCGGTGTGTTTTCCGAGTCGATGCCATAAGCGATCTCCTTCACGGCGCAGCGGTACGATAGAAGGTGCGTAAAGTATAGCAGCAGCCTGCCATCATAATCCCGGAATGACACCCAGCTATTCTTTGTCATACCGACAATTTTCTTTTGACCGTCAAACAGGGCCTTATCTGGGTCGAATTCCAGTGTGAAGGGCCCGCGCATTTCACCTCCCACATCGGTATATTTGACGTACAGGTTGGTCTTTCCCGTATTTGGCTTCAGAGAGATGTGCATGACTGGCAGGTTGAGGCCGGTCGCCCAGCTTTTTACCTCCTGTATGCCGGTAGAACGGAAACTGTCCTCACCCTCCAACCGATAGAAAATCTCACGCGGGACCTCCATGGTTTGTAGCGTTACAGTCCAGTCGCTGTTTGAGCGCATCGCCAACAGCGTGATGGGATTATCGAGCGTGGCTTTCACAGCTGCGAGGGCTTTACCTCTCGTCTCGATATCCTGGAGCCAGCTTGTAGCCAGTTCCTTATCGACGAAGTGTCTGAGAAATTTACCTTCGGCGTTGAGCTTCTGAAACGTTTCGATGGCTTCACGCTCGGCCCGCTTATCGGCAATCGACTGAGTGCCTTTTCTTGCTGCGGAATATTCACGGCTCAGTTCGTAAAAGGCCGGAGCGAAATCAGGGTTCGCCGCTACGAATGCCTTCAGCATTTCGGTGCGTTGAGGCGCATCAAAGAGAAGAATTCGGGCATATTCGATAAGAGGCCGCTTGTCGCTTTCGTACAAAGTGGAATAGATTTCCCGTGCCCCGGCGCGGCCTTCCTGCAGGGTTAGGAAGCTCTGATAGCGCAGATGCGGATCAAGGAAATTCAGCTTGAACGCGAAAAACGCATTGTAGCTTCGGCGTGCGTTAAGATAGTCGCCGCGCTGCTCGAAGAGGCGGGCATTGTGGTAATGCTCCTCTGGCTTTGAAGCGTTCTCGATAATGCCGCCTGACTTTGTCAGATTCACAAAGCCCTGCTGAATTGTTTCCAGCGACGCGGCGATCTTGTCTGTCGATCGGGCTATGCTTTCGGTTGCCTTTGCGGCTTGATCGGATTTAGCTTCAAGGCGGGCCACCCCTTCAGCAGTTTTTTTGGTCGTCTCCTTGATCTCAGCCACGTCTTTCTGAATGAGGCCCAGCGCCGACTGTAAGGCTTCAATGCCTTGAATGTTTGACGCCAGAACGCCTTTTGCCTCGCTCTCTTTGGTCTGCAAAGCGAGCATCAATCCTGAGATAATTAAGGCGGATACCGAAAGGAGCAGAATTGGCGTGAGCTGACTTCGCCTCGCGCGCAGGCGTAATAGGAGGGCGATCAGAATTAGGCTGCCGCCGAGGCTGATGGAAAAGAGGTACTGGCTGAACGGCGCCAGTGGTTGAAGGACGTCGGAGATGAAGCCGCCAGCAGCCCCAACGGGGGCGAGGATCGTGGCCTGCTGCCGCAGATGATTCGAAATTGGCTTTTCCATTTGGGGACACCGGTTACGCAACAAATTATGAAGCTGCTCTCGCGGCCACGCTTTCGGTTCTAATCGTGGCCGATGTGAGGCTTACACTGTCTCCTAGTCAATGCTAAAGCTGCCGCCGAGGCTGAGCCAATTTCGTCGCCGCTGCATCGCAGCGAGGAGCCATGTCTATGACCGCCAGCTTGAAAGCTTTTTTCTATGCTTTTCTTGCTGGCGTCTTCATCAGTGATGGCGGGCTCATCGGCAGGTTACGGAATGGGCGGCCAGTTTGTTCAACCGCATGCTGAGCGCTTACAACGCGCGCTTTCGCAAATATCTCGTGTCCAATCACTACATGGACACGCTGGGATTTCATACCATCCAGGTAGCGCGCTCATCGAGAAGTTCGGCTACCGCGAATGTCCAAAACGGTGAGCACGCAATAAGCTTAAAACCGTTGCTAGACTATCTGGTACGCAAGGCGATCCGATTGGAGTACCATGCGGTGGTTTTGTAGCTGGCGTCCACTGTGGCGTAAGTTGCGGCAGACCGGCTCACAGAAGGACCGACCCGATGGGCGCTCTTCCAACAATCCGCAGCGTCTCTGCGATTCCAGTGCGGACTCCCATGAAGTTTTCGCTCGGCACAAGCGCTGAAACGATCCGCGAGGCGCCGCTGCTGCTGATCGATCTCGAAACGGATCAGGGAATAACCGGCCGCTCCTATCTCTTCTGCTATCACGACGCCGCCGCGCCAGCGATGGCCCGCATATTAGCTGCAGCTGTTGACATGGTGCGCGGCGATCCGGTCGCGCCGCAAGCCGTCGCCGCCGTGTTGCAGCGCCGCTTTCGCCTCATTGGCGTCTCTGGAATTGTGCGCATGGTCTTGTCCGCTCTCGACGTCGCCCTCTGGGATGCGCTCGCGAAATCGGCTGGCTTGCCATTGCATGTAATGTTGGGCGCGGCTTCCAAGCCGGTGCGCGCTTACAATAGCAATGGTCTTGGCCTCGTCGTCCCCGGCGGTCATGCCGAGGAAGCGGCGGCCCTGCTCGAAGGCGGGTTCAAAGCGATAAAGCTCAGATTGGGAAGACCCACCGCCGAAGCGGACCTCGCCGTTGTCAGAGAGGTCCGGAACAGCCTGCCTGATTCAATCGCGCTAATGGTCGATTTCAACCAGGGCCTGACAAAAGCCGACGCTCTTGATCGAGGCCGTAAGCTTGATGATGAGGGCATTTACTGGATTGAAGAGCCAATCCAGCATGACGACTATGCGGGCTCGGCGGAACTTGCACGCGAATTGCGAACGCCGATTCAGGTCGGCGAAAACTTCTGCGGACCGCAAAATATGGAGCGCGCGCTACAACAAGACGCCTGCGACTACGTGATGCCGGATCTCGCGCGCATCGGCGGCGTAACCGGCTGGATGCAAGCAGCAGCTCTGGCTGCAGCGCGCGGCATGGAAATGTCGACGCATCTGTTTCCCGAGGTTAGCGCCCATCTTCTCGCCGCAACGCCGACCGCCCACTGGCTGGAATATGTCGATTGGGCGAACCCGATCCTGCGCGAGCCGCTTCAGATCACAGACGGACACGCCGTGCCCTCTGAGAAGCCCGGCGTAGGTCTCGAATGGGATGAAGACATGGTGGCGCGCTATCGCACCGACCGATGAAACATAAGCACGACACGGCCTCTGGCTCCCCTGCCACCCTCACCGGCTAGACATTACGTTAGCTTAATGGGCGGAAATGATGAGTCCGCTGCGGCCTCCCGGCGCATTGTCGTTGCGCTGGCCTTTTGCAAGAGAACCATTTGCTGGAGCGTTACCAGAAGCGTTTCCACCCGGACGGTTGTCGCGGATAGGGTTTGCAGCGCTACCATGGTCACCCTTACTCGTGACCGTTCCGCCCGGGTTGTGGTCGCGCACGACTATAGTGCCACTGCTTTGCTGAGCAGATGTGGTTACGGGAGCGCTCCCAGAAGCGTTCCCTCCCGAGCGGCGATCATTTGCGGCTGCGTTTGAAACACCGCCGAGCTGCTCGCGCGTGCTTATGGCCGTACCGCTCTGCCGGGCAGATGTGGTTACGGGAGCTGCATCAGAAGCATTTGCCCCACCACGATCTTTTGCAACCGGGTCCGGAGCATCGCTTCGGCGGTCCTTTACAGCAGAGCTAGGCGCGGCAGGTGCCTCAGACACGCTTTTTCCTGGAGACTGAGCCAGTTCCCAATGCCCCGGTGCGACCTGGCACATAGTGGTAGGTCGTCGTCGTAGTGCCGTCATCGCGCTCGACATGGGGACCGCGTGGGTTCTGCGTATTGAGCGCGTCTTGCGCTGATGCTTTGTTCGTGGGACCAGCAAGCGGGACGCTCGCAGCGGCAACAGTGCAGGCAATGAACAATGTCCGGAACCTCATCATGCTAATCGCTCTCCGATTGTTCGCCGGGCTTTTACAGATCAAGGAAACAAATATCAAAGCTGTATGGGTAGCGCTGTGCTGGCCAGCACGCTTGGTAAGCATAATGCCATTTTTGGGCTTCGAGGCGAACCCTGGGCGTATCGGGAGCACAAGGTTCTTTTAAGGACACCAGAACCTTCAGTAGCGTTTAGGCTCGTCCTTCGCTTGGCTCAGGCCGTCTAATCTGCCTCGCTCGCGCCCCTGCGTTGCGTATCGTAATGTTTCGCGGCCGCGACGATCCCTTCGACAATCTCGGCGAGGGACGCATTGCGCTTTGCGGCTGCGCCTTCGAGAATGAGGCTCGATGTCTTTGCCACCGCCCTCAAATTCTCCTTGCTGCGGATCTGCTCAAGCTTTCCGCGCAATATATTTTCGCCATGCGCCCGCAGAATATTTACTGCATGAAATTGCGAAGCATCGAATCTTGAGGCGCGCGGCAACGGCTCCATTGCGGACGCGATGTGCTTGGGGAAGGCACGGAAAAGTTTCTTCGAGAGGGCAGGGCTTTTCCGCGCTTCAGCAACTATGACGTTAAACAAGCGTTGAAGGATTTCATGGGCTTGGTTTTCCTCGGCCATGCTTAATCATGCACCCATTTCAAGGTCGCTTCGAATAGCTCCCTGACATGCACATTGGCGCTGCCAAATTTTGCACTAAGACTTGTTGGCTGGGAACGGAAGTCTAGCGCATTTGAAAGCGGCAGTGAGGTCGGTATTTGAACTTCGAAGCCTCCGTATTTCTTTCTAATAATATCAATTATGCCCTGATTTGCATTAGATACGCGATTAGGAAGTGTTTTCTTTTTCGCGCGGCTCACAGCGCCCAGGCGATTAACAAGCCAGCCGACATTATCCTCGGCCGTTTTATCCGGGATATAGGGCACGACAACAAAGTCAGCCGTGCGCAAAACGCCCCAGACGACTTGCGATAAACCGGGCGCACAGTCGATTACGACATAGTCATAAGCGCCCTCTACCGACCGGATGATCTTCCCCACACGGCGTTGCACATGCTCGAAAACGCCGCTGATCGTGGTGTGTGCGGAAGATCTCGCCACGATCATCTCGATCTCTCGCTCGTCCAGCTCATAAGAGCATGGGATGATGTCGAGATGGGGGGGCGTGCCACCCGGAAGCAGCACGTCGCCCACGCGAGTAGCGATGTAGTTCGAGATTTCAACGGAATCGTCGCCGAACATCTCGATGAGGAGATTGGGGACCGTGCAGCCTATATTACCGTTCAAGTCAGAACGCGATCGCGCTTCTTTGAGGCGATCATATCCCATGAGAACCATCGATGTGCTTGACTGAGCGTCAAGGTCGATAACCAAAACGCGCTGCCGGCCCACGACGGAAAGGCCATAGGCAAGCATCATTGTTGTCGTGGTTTTACCCACGCCACCACGCCGGTTAGAAACTGCAATAAAGCGGGTCACGCACCGCTCCTTATCTTCTTAAGCTGATGCGCAGCAGCTTCGGTGATTCAGCGGATCTTGCAAGATAATAAGACTACGGTTGCAGGGAGCGAGGCCGGGATGACTTTGGCGCGAGCTGTGGGCTCTTTCATCGGCCATTGAGCGCAGCAGAACCGCTCAAGAAAGCGCTGCCAGCTTTGAAAAAACGTAACGGGCGATCCGCGTCCCGGCTTATGCCGATGCGCGTGCTAACGCCGATCTCACCCGGTTCGTGGTTATCGGCCCCCAACCACAGGGGGCCTTTGACGCATAAATCGGTACTATTTACGCGGCGGTCGATGTCCAAGGCCTTCGCCAGACGCCCCGGTCCCCGCATGAGGTCGCGGCGTGGGACATTACCCCTGAACCGCTGCATGAGGTCTTCCCCACTCAGCGGTTCCGCCGCTCGGATGAGAACGCCCTCACCGACGCTTTCCTCCGCGCTAGAAACGTTCAGCATAAAGGAAACGCCATAAGCGAGGTAAACGTAAGCGTGACCGCGCGCGAGAAACATTGTCTGATTGCGTGCGGTCAGCCCACGGAAAGAATGGCTCGCCTCGTCGCCAGTGAGATAGGCTTCCGTCTCGACGACGCGCCCGCTAGCAATGCCGCCCTCAAGCTGCCGGACGACAATTTTGCCGATCAGAAACTGAGCAAGCGCGACCGTATCCTTAGGCAATTCCTCGCGGCTGATAAGGTGAGGGTCGCGCTGCATCAGTTAGTTACTGCTAGGGTTGGCGGGATACAAAATAGGCGAGCTGCACCATTTCATCGTCGGAAACCGGCTGGAGAACCTCGGCCATAGTGGCGTCGTAGCCGTGGCGAGTGTTGCTCTTATACTCGCGCATTGTCTTGATGAGGAAATCCTCGCGCTGGCCCGCGATCCTCGGCACGTTATCGCGCCCAGAGAGATCGGCGTTGTGGCAAAAATTACATCTATATTGCTGTATGAGGGCCACGCCTTTTGCAATTTTTGCTGCGTCGGCGCCCGCTGTATCCGGCTTCGGCGGTGGAAGCTTTGCAACCGCGTCCGATATGGTTTGCAGATCATCGTCGGTGAGCGTTTTTGCTATCTCATTCATGATCTCGAAGTTGCGTTGCTTCTCGCGAAAGAGATAAAGCTGAATGAGAACGAAGGGCGCTGTTTGTCCTCCAAGCGAAGGCACCTCGGTGTTCTCCGACTGGCCTTTCTCCCCATGACAGGCAAAGCAAGGCGCCATGCGCTCTTCCAGCGGCCCCGCCTGCGCGCTTAAAGTCCCCAGAATCATTAGAGCGATCAAGATATTGCGCACGTTTCCTCCCAGTCCCAATTTTTTGGCCCGCAGAATGCTACGGGCGAGCCCATTTCGTTTGAAGTTAAAAGTTTGGCCTCTCATGCGGCGTTAGGCACCATGCAATAGTGAAAACTTGCCGCCTTGAACAGTGTGCGGCACGACGAGGCGCTAGCGACGTGCAAAAAATTTTGTTAGGCATTGCAGCGGAGCTTCCAAAATACGTTCAGACTTCTAGGGCAGAGATGGACTTTAAAGCAGCGCGCTTCGCGATGGTCGAATCACAAATCCGGCCAAATGGCGTCCGGGACCCGGAAATATTAAATGCTTTCGCGGCGGTCCCCCGCGAGCAGTTCGTGCCGGAGCGGCTGAAAGCTTTGGCCTATATCGACGAGGCGCTGCCAGTTGGAAGTAACGAATATGGCGCGTCCACGCGCTATCTGTTGCCACCCATGACGCTAAGCAGACTTCTCGAACAGGGCGATGCGGTAAATGCACGGCGCGTTCTGGATATTGGCGGCGTCACAGGGTATTCCGCGGCTATTCTAAGCCGTCTAGGCGGGAAAGTTTTCGCCTTGGAAGAATCGAAGGAACTGGCCGAACTGTCAGAACAATGCCTGAAAGAGGCGCGCGTAGAAGGCGTGCAAGTCGCTGCCGGACCTCTTAATCTCGGTCTAAAGGCCGAGCAACCCTACGATCTCATCCTCGTGAACGGTGCCATGGCTAAGGAGCCGCGCGGGCTTTTCGATCAACTTGCGGAAGGCGGGCGTTTGGCCGGAGTCATGCGGAACGGCTGGCAAGGGCAGGCTTATGTCTTCGAAAAAGTGGGCAACGTGATATCCGGTCGCGCGGTTTTTGACGCGAGCGCTGAGTTCGTGCCGGGCTTTGAGGTTGAGCCGCATTTTGTCTTTTAAATCAACCACAACCGAGGCAATTCGGCAACGCTTCGTGTGAAAACGCGGTCCAAACCGGCTTCCTCTCGGTGATTTGCCTTTTTAGGACACGACTCGACTATTAACTTCCACCGTTGGGGCGTGCTGCAAAATTACGGCGCATAGTTGCGTGGTGTTTTTGCCGGGCAGGTGGGGTAGCTTGAGAAACGGATACAACTGAAGATGTTCAACCGCCAAATAGGTCTGCCTGCTACACGCAGGTGGCGCGCTTTACGTACCGTGGCGGCCGTGGCATGCGCATTGCTACCGTCGATCGCGTCCGGTGAAACGCTGAGGGAATCCCTTACCGCTGCCTATCTGTACAATCCGACTCTGAAGGCTGCGCGAGCGGCTGTCAGGGCCGTTGACAACGGAGTGGCTAAGGCGAAGTCTGGCTACCGTCCCACAATTACCGGCACCGTTACGGATGGTTTCGAGGATGTTCGCACACGGGTTGGCAAAGCGCTACCGGGCGTCATTCCGGTATTTCCGGATGCAAGCCTCACCCCCGGCACCGCTACGCCCTTGCCGCTTGGTCACGTTGGGCTCGGCAGCAAACGGAACTTCCAATCCGCGCTCGGCGCAAATCGCGCTTCAGCAGAACATCTTTGACGGTTTCCGGACCTATAATGCAGTCAAAGGATCGGAGGCGCTCGTTGAGGCAGGTCGCGAAGAACTACGCACGGCAGAGCAGAGCATTTTATTGAATGCCGCAACCGCCTATATGAACGTGGTGCGTGATCAGGCGATTGTTAATGTCCGCCAGAACAATGTGAGGGTGCTGTCAGAGCAGCTTCGCGCCTCGCAGGATCGGTTTAAAGTCGGCGAACTTACACGGACCGATGTCGCTCAAGCGCAATCCGGGCTCGCACAATCCCAGGCTGATTTGAGCATCGCGCAAGGAACGCTATACACCGACCGGGCGCTGTTTGTGCAGTTCATTGGACATGCTCCGGGAAGCCTCAGGGACCCTGGTCCGGCAACGAAACTTCTGCCCAAGACGCTTGAGGGCGCAATCGGTGTAGCGGAGTCGGAAAATCCGGGGATTATCGCTGCTGTATTTCGCGAGCGCTCTCAGGCCCATAACGTAAAGCAGATAAAGGGTCAGTTGCTGCCCACCGCAACCTTGAGCGCGAGTTATACAAAGAGCGCACAGGTGAACAGTCCGGGCGTGATACAGAGTGATGACGCGCGCGTACTCGGCTCAGTATCAATCCCCATCTACGAAGCCGGGAACGTATCGGCTCAGATCCGCGAAGCCGTTGAGACTTTGTCGCAGCGCAGGCAGCAAATTGACGAGCAGCGCGCGCTTGCACGCGCCAATGTCAGTTCGGCGTGGGGATTGCTTGTAGCGGCGAGAGGAAACGTAGCGGCCGGTCAGAGTGCTTTCGAGGCGACCAGAATCGCGTTGCAAGGCGTTCGCGAGGAAGAGCGCGTCGGACAGCGCACGATTCTCGACGTGCTGAATGCGGAGCAACAGCACCTGAACGCACAGGTAAGCTTCATATCCTTCAAGCGCGATCTCGTGGTGGCGTCTTACTCGGTGCTGTCTGGCATGGGACGTCTGAGTGCCTCCGACATCGCGTTGCAGGCCGAGCTTTATGATCCTACGCGCTATTACAACGAAGTGAAGGACGCATGGTACGGCTGGGGCGCTTCAATTGAGTCTCAGGAAGACCCGCGCGTTCCCGCTATCCGCGACCCCGGCAGGACCCCGGGACAGAGATCGGGGGATGGACCGGCATACACCCAAAAATTGCCGTCAATTCCATGAATTGATGGCGCTCAGGCGCCGAGTTATTTAACCTCGCGTAACATAAGGCTGGGGGTCCCAAGCCCAGCCATGTAATCAGGCTATAAAAGCATTTATTGGAATACGCGCATGGTTGGGGCGCCGCAGCGCGGAGCGATAGAGGTTTGATAAAATGAATCGTCCCGGTCAGGCTTCAGATCCTTCTATGGAAGACATCCTAGCGTCAATCCGGCGCATTATATCCGACGATGAGCAGCGTGACCCGGCCGAGGGGATGGGCCGCGAGCGCGAGGACTATCAGCCGGCGGATCTCAGTCGCCGCGCGGTACCCGCTCCTGTAGAAATGGAGCTAAGCGAAGACGAAGTGCTGGACCTTACCAGCGAGCTTGTCTTCGCGGATGAAGAGCCGCAGGAGGCTGAGCCTTTAATCCTCGGCGATGCCGCAGCAGATGCGCAAGAGCCTGAGAGCACCACAATCAGAAGCAACGAGTTTCAACGTCCCCAGGAGAGGGTCAGCCCTCCGCCGCCAGCGACACGCGAGAAGCCATTTTCTCCCCAAGCCGCGCCGGGTCAAGCCGCAAGCGCCGGCAATGCCCGGCCTGAAATCCGGCAACCCGCGCCACGCTCCGCACCGCCGCCCTCACGTCCCATTTGGTCGCGCCGTGAATTGCCAAATCAGTCAGGATCGTCTGGCGCCTCCAGCCGTGGGCGCACCGAAAACCCGCAAATTGCTGAAAAGCCATTCCCTCAACCTCAAGCTGCCTGGGTCGAGGACATTCAGATACCGGTGCCGGATCAGGGACCGATTTCGCTTATGGGGAGCCCGGAGCCTCAGGCCACCTACGATAGGTCCACTGGCGCTTCCGCGGGACGGGATAGCGCAACCGTGGCCGCACTCGCCCACACGCTGGCCAAAAGTGCCGTGGTAGCGCTAGAGGATGATGAATTGGTAGAGGCGCGGGATGTTAATTTCGAAAACATCGACGCGTCGCACCGAGCTGATGTTTCTGAAAAATTTGCCGACGCCATGCATATTGAGGCGGAGGAAGAGCCGGTCCAGCAGACGAGCTCGTTTCTGCAGCCCGGCCTATTGGACGAAGTATTGCGTAATGAATTTATTAGAGAAGCCCCGCCTCAGTCTGAGGACGAAGAAGACGATCCCCTTGCGCTTAGTGAACTCCCCGCATCGCACGCGGCTGGCTATTCGCCAGCGCCCGATTCGTGGGCAGCGGGCGGCATGAGGGCACAAGAGTGGCGGCAGGGTTCCGAGGGCGTAGGGCGAATCGAACAGCCCGATATTCAAAGATCCACTGTGGAGACACCAATGCATAGAACTATAGCGCAGGCTCAATTCACTGGAGCCGATCTCGCGCCGCCACCGGTTGTTTCAGGGCGGAGCTTGGAAGACAGCGTCCGCGAAATGTTGCGTCCGCTTCTCATGCAGTGGCTGAATGAAAACATGCCTCGTATTATTGAAAGCGCTATTCGCGAAGAAATTGCGCAGCGAGGGCTGCTGCCGAAGATGGGTGGCGGTCAAAATTAGCAGCGGCCAGCGTCCTGTTGTGTGTAGCTGGGCTCCTGCGCACTCGGATGTTGCGCGAACGCTTCAGGTTTTCTAAATCTGTTGCTAACGCAACCGGATTCCTTACCTGACATATCGATGCTCGAAAAAACATACGATCACGCCGCTATTGAAGCGCGCATCTCCAAACATTGGGAAGAGGCTCAAGCTTTCCGCGCGGGCCGCATTCTCGACGAGAACCCCAAGGCGAAGCCATTCTCGCTTGTGATCCCGCCGCCGAATGTGACGGGCTCGCTCCATATGGGGCACGCGCTGAATAACACCCTGCAAGACGTGCTCGCTCGCTTCGAGCGTATGCGTGGCCGGGATGTGCTTTGGCAGCCGGGCACAGATCATGCTGGGATCGCGACGCAAAGCCTCGTTGAGCGGCAATTGATGGAACGCCAGCAGCCGGGGCGCCGAGAGCTTGGCCGCGAGGAGTTTCTGAAGCGCGTTTGGGCATGGAAAGAGGAATCGGGCGGCACGATCGTCAACCAGCTCAAGCGGCTGGGCGCATCCTGCGATTGGTCGCGCGAACGCTTCACCATGGATGAGGGCCTTTCCCAGGCCGTTATCAAGGTCTTTGTGGAGCTTCATCGCGCGGGCCTGATCTACAGGGATAAACGCCTTGTGAATTGGGACCCCAAGCTTCAAACGGCGATATCAAATCTGGAAGTCGAGTCAGTCGAGACGAAGGGGCATCTCTGGTACTTCAAATATCCGATCAAAAACCCTGGGCGGCTCAAGCAGAAATACATAACCGTCGCAACCACGCGCCCGGAGACGATGCTCGGCGATACTGCCGTCGCGGTAAACCCAAACGATAAGCGCTGGAAGCCTTACATTGGCAAGATGGTGATCCTGCCGCTTTCCGGACGTGAGATCCCGATCATTGCCGATGAATATGCCGATCCTGAGCAGGGGTCCGGCGCAGTGAAGATCACGCCCGCTCACGATTTCAACGACTTCGAGGTTGGCCGCAGGCACGATCTGCCACTCATTAATATTTTTACCGAAACTGGCCACCTCAATGACGCTGTCCCGGAAGCCTATCGGGGTATGGATCGGTTTGCCGCGCGCAAAAAAGTAGTCGCGGATCTCGAAGCGCTAGAGCTCGTCGAGAAGATCGAGCCTCACATGCTCAAAGTCCCGTTCGGCGACCGTAGTAACGAGGTCATCGAGCCGTATCTGACAGATCAGTGGTATGTTGACGCGAAAACTCTGGCGCAACCGGCGCTTGAAGCTGTGCGCAAGGGCAAAACTGATTTCATTCCCGAAAACTGGCGCAACGTTTATTTCCAATGGCTGGAAAATATCGAGCCGTGGTGCATTTCGCGCCAGCTTTGGTGGGGTCATCAAATCCCCGCCTGGTATGGCCCAGATGGAGAAATCTTCGTAGCTCACGACGAGAAGGAAGCGGGGAAGCTAGCCAAGAAGCATTACGGTAAAGCCGTTAAGCTGAAGCGCGATGAGGACGTGCTCGATACTTGGTTTTCTTCCGCGCTTTGGCCATTTTCCACGATGGGCTGGCCCGACGAGACGCCAGAACTTAAGCGCTATTACCCCACAGCGGTGCTTGTAACCGGCTTCGACATCATTTTCTTCTGGGTCGCCCGGATGATGATGATGGGCATGCATTTCATGAAGGAAGTACCCTTCCGGAAGGTTTACATCCACGCCCTCGTTCGCGACGAGAAGGGGGCCAAGATGTCAAAGTCGAAAGGCAATGTCGTCGATCCGCTGTCCGTCATCGAAAACTATGGCGCGGATGCTCTTCGCTTCACCATGGCTGCCATGGCCGCCCAGGGCCGCGACGTGAAACTCTCCATCCATCGGATCGAGGGCTATCGCAATTTCGCGACGAAGCTTTGGAATGCCGCGCGCTTCACCGAGATGAATGGCTGCGTTCGCGACGGGAGCTTTAACCCAGCGAAGGCGACAACGACGCTCAACAGATGGATCTATGCAGAGACGAACGCGGCAATTGCGGGCGTCACCGAAGCCATCGAAAATTATCGCTTCAACGACGCTGCGACCGAAGTCTACCGTTTCGTCTGGAACAAGTTCTGCGACTGGTATTTGGAGTTCGCTAAACCCGTTTTCCTTGGCTCTGACGAGGCAGCAAAAGCCGAGACGCAGGCCATGGCGGCTTGGACGCTGGATGAAATCCTCAAGCTCTTGCATCCTTTTATGCCCTTCATCACCGAGGAGCTTTGGGAAGTGCTCGGCGAGGCTGGCCCGCAACGGGAAGGCTTGCTCACCCTTTCTCAGTGGCCAAAAGCCGCAAAGAAAGTAGATGAGAAAGCGGTCGAAGAGGTCCGCTGGGTCATCGATCTCATAAGCGAGGTTCGCTCGCTTCGGTCGGAAACAAATGTGCCGCCAGCTTCGCTTCTGCCGCTCACGGTCATCGGCGCACAGAAGGAGACGAAAGCTCGCGCGAAGCAATATGAAAGCTTCATCAGGCGAATGGGCCGCGTAAGCGAGATTAACTTCGCCGAGACGCCGCCTGCCGGGTCTGCGCAATTCGTACTAGGAGAGGCCACAATGGCGCTTCCCTTGGCGAATGTCATCGACTTGGCTGCGGAGCGTGAGCGGCTCAATAAGGAAATCGGCAAGCTTCAGCAAGAAATCGATAAGATCGACGCCCGTTTCGCCAATGAGCAATTCATGGCAAAGGCGCCTGAAGAGGTGGTCGAGGAAAACCGCGAGCGCCGCGCCGAGGCTGAAGCGGCCGCTGACAAGCTGAGGCTGGCTCTGCGGCGGTTGGATGCTGTCGCGGCTTAAGCCTTGGCTAGAGCTGGATGTGCGTGGCGCTCTTGCCACAAAGAGAGGGGAATCGGGTGTTCAGACTTCGGTTCTAAATCACGCGCGCTTGCGTTTTGCCTCTCGCACCGTTGTTATCCACGCCGCAATACAACGCGGGGATGAATATTATGGCGGTATACACACGACGTAGTGCGGGCTCGCACTAATTGTGAAGGAGGAGCCCGCACGTATGGATCAGGAGACGCTGCAAGCCCTCATCGGTGTGTACCGCGTCCGGGCCAGCACGGATCTTTTGTCCATCATCATGGACGAGGCCGAAGGCCCCCAAGGACAGGCTGTTGTTCTCGAACTCCTGCGATCCCTTTCGGCTGAGGCGCTCGCTGCCCAAACATTTGCGCCCGTGCGCCGCAAGGCATGCCGCTTCGCGCTTAATGCGGAAGACTTCGAACTCGCTGAGCGTCTCGCCCGAAATTCCGACCTCCCCGAAGATAAGGCGATGCTGGCGCGCGCGCTGCATGGTCTCGGCCGGGAGCAGGAAGCGCTTTCTCTTTATCGCCAGGCGATCGCGCAAGATCCCGCGATGCGGAATCGGGACATTGAGCGGATGCTCGGTATTCGCCCCGGCGGCAATCTTTCGATGCAGCCCGCGAAAATCATTTCCCTTACGAGCTATTCCGCGCGCAGGGAGAACAGAGCCGAATTCGAACGCCGGGAGACGCCCGCCGATCCCTTTCTCGACGATTTTGACGAGACTGCCGTCACGTTCGCCGAAGTGGCAGGACTGGATGAAATCAAGGCCGAGATTCGCCGCCGCATTGTTCTGCCGTTTCTAAAGCCAAGCCTATTCGAGCGGTTCAAGCAAAAGCCAGGCGGAAATGTCCTGCTTTACGGACCGCCAGGATGCGGCAAGACGCTTATCGCCAGGGCCACCGCAGGCGAGAGCGACGCACGTTTTCTAACCATCCATCCGGAAGACATTCTCGATAAATATGCAGGCGAAGCGGAAAAGCGTCTCCGCGTCTATTTCGATGAAGCCAGGTCAGACACGCCTGCGATTCTATTTTTTGAGGACTTCGACCTTCTAGCCCATAAGCACGGGGCCTTGCATGGGGAGGCCGCGCCAGCGCTTATTTCTGCCCTTCTCTCGGAACTTGATGTCAACAACCGCAACAATAGCGGGATCCTTGTGATCGCCGCTACAAATGCGCCTTGGGACCTTGACCCTTCGCTATTCCGGTCGGGCCGGTTTCAGCGCGCACTTTTTGTGCCTCCACCTGCTGCGGAGGCTCGAAAGAAGATCTTAAGCATGGCCTTCGACGGGATGCCTGGAGCGAGCAAGCTTGCCTTGGACCGTATTTCGCGCAAGGCGGATGGTCTCTCCGGTGCCGATCTGCGGGCGCTGGCTGATTGGGTTGGAAACGCATCCCTCACCAAGGCGCTAGCCGGTGCATCCGACGCGGCTGTTACAACAAGCCTCCTTGAGGAAGGATTGAAGCATTTCGGCCCCTCTACTTTGGAGTGGAATCGGAGAGCGCGATCACAATTCAAATCGATTGAGCGTCAAGAAAGTCTCGCGCGACTATTTTTGCCCCTCAATCGGCTTAAAGCTTAGCTCCCGTGAGGCATCTGTTGCTCCCCAGCCTCTGGTTGAACCAAATGCGCATCATGTGGCTTAGATACAACAAACTGGAGTGCGTTTGCCAAGTTTAGGCCATAAAGCCAAAACAAATTGCATTTGTCCCCAGCGGTGCCTCGTTGGCAGACGATAAAATAGACGAGATCATCGAAGTGGCCGCTCGTTTAGCGTTTCCGGCGCTTCTCTCCACGCAAAAAACGACTACTTTAGACAAAAACCGGCTGACCGGCGGAGGGTTCTGCTTTGAACGCACGAGTATTTGACAAGTCACGCCTACCAAGCCGACATGTCACGGAGGGGCCAGACCGCGCCCCCCACCGCTCATATTACTATGCGATGGGGCTCACCGAGGAGCAGATCAATCAGCCTTTCGTTGGCGTCGTCTCCTGCTGGAACGAGGCCGCTCCTTGCAATATCGCGCTGATGCGCCAAGCGCAAGCTGCGAAACAAGGCGTCTCCGAGGCACAAGGCACTCCTCGCGAGTTTTGCACAATTACCGTAACCGACGGCATCGCCATGGGCCACCAGGGCATGAAGTCGTCGCTCGCCTCCCGCGAAGTCATCGCCGACTCAATCGAAGTAACGATGAGGGGCCATTGCTACGACGCTTTGGTCGGTATTGCTGGTTGCGATAAGTCTTTGCCCGGCATGATGATGGCGATGCTTCGCCTGAACGTGCCCAGCGTGTTCATGTATGGCGGTTCAATTTTGCCCGGGAAATTCCGCGGGCGCGATGTGACCGTTGGCGATGTCTTTGAGGCCGTGGGACAGCACTCCCTCGGGAAAATGTCCGACGAAGATCTTCACGAGCTCGAATGCGTTGCATGCCCAAGCGCAGGCGCTTGCGGCGGCCAATTTACCGCGAATACAATGGCCTGCGTTTCCGAGGCGATAGGACTGGCGCTGCCATATTCCGCTGGAGCCCCGGCACCTTACGAGTCCCGCGACGAATACGCTCTGAGAAGCGGACGCGCTGTAATGGACCTTGTGGCGCGCAATCTGCGCCCGCGCGATATCGTGACGCTTAAGGCGCTTCATAATGCGGCGACCGTCGTCGCGGCCTCGGGTGGTTCGACAAACGCGGCCCTGCACCTTCCCGCGATGGCGCATGAGGCAGGCATTAAGTTCGACCTTTTCGATGTCGCAGAAGTATTCAAGCGCACTCCGTACATCGCGGATCTGAAGCCGGGCGGCAAATATGTCGCGAAGGACATGTATGAAGTAGGCGGAGTGCCGATGTTGCTTCGCACGCTGCTTGATGGCGGCTTTCTGCATGGTGATTGCATAACAGTCACCGGCAAGACCCTTGCCGAAAATCTGGAAGATGTTCGCTTTAATCCTGAGCAGGTCGTGATCCGCCCTGTAACAGACCCACTGTCGCCTACGGGTGGTGTGGTTGGCCTCAAGGGCACGCTTGCGCCCGATGGCGGCATCGTGAAGGTTGCGGGGTTACAAAATCTGAAATTCAGAGGCCCGGCGCGCTGCTTCGATTGCGAGGAAGACGCGTTCCGCGCAGTGGAAGCTCGCGATTACCGCGAAGGCGAAGTCCTTGTCATTCGGTATGAGGGGCCAAAAGGCGGCCCCGGCATGCGGGAGATGCTCTCCACCACAGCCGCTCTCTACGGCCAGGGCATGGGCGATAAGGTTGCGTTGATCACCGATGGGCGCTTTTCCGGCGCTAGCCGCGGTTTTTGCATCGGCCATGTTGGACCAGAAGCCGCCGAATGTGGCCCAATCGCGCTAGTCCGCGACGGAGACATGATCTCAATTGACGCCGAATTAGGCATTTTGGACCTAGATGTTCCCGAAAGCGAACTTGCCAGCCGCCGTAATGCCTGGTCTCCGCCTAAAAATGACTACACAAGCGGAGCACTATGGAAATACGCGCAGCAAGTTGGGCCTGCGCGCGCTGGCGCGGTAACGCATCCAGGCGCAAATGTTGAAGTTACGTGTTATGCAGATATCTAAATTTATTCGTATCCTACGGATTTCTGCGCCGCCCTTGTTGTTCTCGGCAATCGTGTTGGGACTTACTGCGTTCCAACACAAGACCGAACAAAAGGCGGCATCAGTAGCGGCGAAGGCAGCTTTGGCTCGTACAGCTGAAGACGCTTTCTCGCCCGATGCTGCGATGAGCTTAAAATTCGGTGATCTCGTCGCTGCTTCTAAAAAAGGGGATTTGGTGGCTCGCGTGGAAATAGCGAAGCGGTATGCGCACGGCCAAGGTGTCCGTAAGGATGAGGCGCGCGCCGCCCTTTATTTTCAGACAATCGTGAGCGAATTCGCCGATATCGATCCGCGGGATAAGCGCGGACGCCAAGTAGCTGTGGCGTTCCGTTATTTGGGGCAATATTACCGCTCGGGCGTACCGAAAGCGAATATCGTCGCCAATCCGGGCTATTCGTTTAGCCTTTTTCACCACGCGGCTAGCTATTTTGGCGATCCAGCCTCTCAATTCGAGCTTGCTAAGCTGATTCTCAGCGGCGACGGCGTACCCAAAAGCGCACGGGTCGCAGCACAGTGGCTTTTGAATGCGAGCCGTAAGGGATATGCGCCTGCCCAAGCGCTTTTGGGCCAACTTTTGTGGCGCGGTGAGGGTGTGAATCGGGTGCCCGGTGATGGGTTGGGGCTGCTCGCAGTCGCGCGCAAAAACGCCATGCCGGACGACAAAGCTTGGATCAGCCGCATGTTCGAGGTCGCCAGGGCGGAGGCCTCGTTGACCGAAATCTTGGAGGCAAATGCCTTCATCGTTCAGGAAGCGAACGCGCTTCGCTTCAAGCTTACCAATGATGTGCTTATCAGTGGAGTGGCGCCGCGCAACGGACAGGAAACCGTTGCCGCAGCTGGCCTCGCGCAATCGGAGGCCCGGTTTTCGGCTGGACGCCGCTATCTATTGAGCTCGCCCACTGCTCGCCTCGAAATTGTAGTCAGGAAGGGCAACGGCGAGAAGCAGGCCCCGGAGCCGGTTTCATCCTTGCCGCCCGTGGGCGCTGCGGACGCAGCAACTGCGGCCTATGCGCTCGAACAGAAGCCTAATGCTGCGACTACCCCCGTAAGCTTTGCGCGTGACGCTACCACGATAGAGCAGGTTGCGCGTTAATACGCGCTGCGCCGGACTCAAAAAGCTGGCCCATGTTACTGCCCAACTTGCGTTCTTTCCAAAAGCGTATCAAAACCACGCGCATTGACCGTGGCTCCAGGCCGTCGCGCAGAGCGCGATATTTGCTAAATGCTGAGCGACTGGCGCGTGCGTTACATAAATCAGTGCGCTAACCGCCGCGATCAAACCAAACGTGAATGCGGCCGCTACGAGATACCAGACCCTCGAAAAAATAAGCGTAAGCTTAACCGGCGTTTGCTGGCTTTGCGTCAAGTATGCTTCGGGATGATCCGAGATGCTTTCCGCAGCAGTACTAGCGCCAGGTGTGAATCGGGCCAATGCGCCAGCTAGGCCTACGACCAAATGCACTGAGGCCGGAACAATTGCCGTCATGAGCATTCCAGTCACGAATAATCCGTCGGTCCAAGGCGCGCTTACGGCTTTATTCAGCAAGCCCTGCCAGTTGAAAGCTGGGAGTTTTGCCAAGGCAAAAAAGTGATTCAAAGCTTCGAGCGCGTTCGGCAGGAGCGCCGCAAGCACCACCATCAGCAAAGCGCCTGACAAGAATGTACCCAGCACCCAGCCGAGCACGATGAGCTCGCCGCGCCGATCCGGTTCGGCTGCCTCTGCCCTCTTCAAAAAAAACCGGGTTACGCCCCAGGAGAGCCAGTCCACAGAAGCATTCACAAATGGGAGTAGAATAAAAAACAGAAAAAGGAGGAAGGCAAATTGGCTTGCAAAGGCGAGCGCCGCGCCGCTCAGCACTGCGAGGGCAAGGGCGAACAGGGCAGCGCCGGCAAGGGCGAATGCAATCGCTAGCGCGAATGCGAGAGCAAAGCCGCCCGCCATAGCGCCGAGCACAGATCCCGCATTTGAAACTTCGCCCGAGAAGGTGCTTGCAATAGCGAATGCTATCGTAAATGCGACCATTGTAGCGAAGCCGCCCAGCAGCACTTTGGAAATTGTTTGAGCGAGGTCGGGATCCCCGCCCACCATTTTCCAGCCTCGCTCCATCAAACCAAGCAGATTGTTGAAGGCTGCCACGATGACATAGGTGATGATCCCAAACGCCGCGAAGAACAGGAGAACTTCGGGCGCAGTGACGCGATGAGCGGTGAAACCGTTTGTGACGAGCGTGATAAGAAATAGCGTGATCGGAAAAACAAACGCGATTGCAAGGCAACGCTCGAAGGCTTGTCCGCTAAACGCAGGACCGAACCATTCCATGAGCCACTCGTTGAGACGGCGAACCGTAACGAGATAGGCCCCAAAGGGAGTCGCAGCCCCGAGCCTTTCCTTTAGCGCCATTCGCTCATTATAATTTGCGAGCTGACCGTTTAATGAGCGGTCCGGGAAGGGAAGCAGCCATGCGAGAATTGTCGCGAGGAGTGCAGTTAGCACGGCCATGACCGAGAGAACCCCCCAGCCTTGCCAGACCACCAAGGAAAGGCCAGATGCCCCCGAGTTCATACCTGCCCCTTTTTTGTTCGTGCCCTAAGCTTGGTTAGCAAACCGGAGCACCCTCATGCAAGCAGCGATGCAAAAAGGGGTTGCAGCGATGGGGAAATGTTTTTGACGAGGAAGAATTCCGCGACCCTCATATGCAATTTGGACTTTAGAATTCGAACTCATTACAGTTGGTGCGTTTAGTCTAGCCGGAGGGGAGTGCTGCCGTGGAAATGCCAGTGAATAGCTTCAAGCGCGCCATCAAAGCCGGGCGCCAGCAGATCGGGATTTGGTCGAGTCTATCGAGCCACGTTACGGTGGAGCTATTGGCGGGCGCGTGGTTTCGATTGGGTGCTCATCGACACAGAGCACGCGCCCAACGAACTGCACATGGTTTATAGCCAGCTGCAAGCGGCGGCGTCTGGCGGGCTTGCGCATCCGATCGTGCGGCCGCCTTGGAACGATCCCGTCATCATCAAGCGCTTTTTGGACGCCGGCGTCCAAACTTTGCTGTTGCCCATGGTCGAAACGGTCGATGAGGCAAAGCGCGCAGTCGCCGCGACGCGTTATCCTCCCCACGGCATGAGAGGCTTTGCGGGCGCTTCGCGCGCCTCACGCTTCGGCCGTGTTAAGGACTATCACATCCGTGCGCATGAGGAGCTTTGCGTCCTCGTTCAGGTTGAGACGAAGCTTGGCCTCGACAATTTGGAGGCTATTGCGTCCGTTGATGGAATAGACGGCGTGTTCATCGGCCCAGGGGACCTGTCGGCGGCCCTTGGCTATCTTGGCAAGCAAGGGCACCCTGACATGGTAGCTGTGATCGAGGACGCCATCCGCCGCATTCGCGCCTGCGGCTGCGCGCCGGGCATCCTTACCAGCGACGAGACCTTGGCTCGCGAGTATATCGAGCAGGGCTGCCTGTTTACAGCGGTCGGGAGCGATATTGGCATTTTGGCGCGCGGTGCCGATGCGCTCGCAGCTAAGTTCCGCACGGCAAATCCATCTTGATTCTTAAATCGGAGATCTCAATGACCGACGACGCAACGCTGTTCGAGACGCTTCGCGGCGTAACAACAGCCACACTTACGACCGTCCTTCTTAAAAAGGGGCTGCGCAATGTCTGGATGCGCGGACCAATGCCGCTCCGGCCCAATCAAACGCGGGTTGTCGGCAGGGCATTCACGCTGCGGTTTGTCCCTGCGCGCGAGGATTTAGCGACCCCGGAGTCGTGGGCTTCCCCGCGCTCGACCCGCGCCGCAATTGAGGAGATGCCGGAAGGCGTCATTGCTGTCGCTGACGCGATGGGCGTGAAAGATGCTGGTATCTTCGGCGATATTCTCTGCGCGCGTGTGGAAAAGCGGGGCGTAGCCGCCCTCATCACGGACGGCGTTGTGCGCGACGCGGCTGGCGTACTTGCCACTAAGCTGCCTCTTTGGACTTCCGGCACTGCCGCGCCGCCTTCAGTAGCGGGCCTCACCTTTGTGGGCTGGCAGGAGCCCATCGGCTGCGGTGGTGTCGCGGTGTTTCCAAATGACGTGATCGTGGCGGATGAGGACGGCGCAGTTGTTATCCCTGCGGCCCTCGTGGAAGAGGTTGCGAAGATTGCGCCTGAGCAAGAGCGCTTCGAAGCTTGGGTTGTAAGCGAGGTTGAGAGAGGCGTGAAGCTGCCGGGTCTCTACCCGCCGGATGCGGAGACCCGCGCGCGCTACGAGGCGACGAAGAAGAGTTAGAGCTTTCGCCAGCTTGCTGGCCGTCGCAACAATGGCCCCTCACCCCAACCCTCTCCACGGCGGGGAGAGGGAGAAAATCGCGCAGGTAGCCACAGCGTTCCCTCGCCCCATTGGGGAGAGGGAGAAAATCGCGCAAGCAGCCACAGCGTTCCCTCGCCCCGTTGGGGACGGGGAGAAAATCGCGCAAGCAGCCACAGCGTTCCCTCGCCCCGTTGGGGACGGGGAGAAAATCGCGCAGGTAGCCACAGCGTTCCCTCGCCCCGTTGGGGACGGGGAGAAAATCGCGCAGGTAGCCACGGCGTTCCCTCGCCCCATTGGGGAGAGGGACAGGGTGAGGGGCCGTTGCAGTCATCGCGAGGCGCGCAGCACCGTGGCGATTCACAGAAATATCAATGACTTATATTGCTTCTCTGCGCTCGCAATGACATGCGCGAGCATGCCGGAGAGAGCAGACTTACGCCCCGCCTTCCTCCGGCGCTGGCAAGCAAAAATCGAAGTCGCAGCCTTGATCGGCCTGGAGAACGCTGCGGAAGAAGAGCGCGCCATAGCCGCGTGAGGCAAGGGCAGGGGGAGGTGGCGCAACCCATGCCGCTCGCCTCCGTTCGAGTTCCGCCTCATCCACCAAAAGCTCCAACTGCCGCTCGGGAACATCGAGCCGGATTTTGTCTCCGGTTTGCACCAGCGCCAGAGGTCCGCCAATCGCGGCTTCGGGAGTAATATGTAGAACGATAGTGCCGAATGCCGTTCCGCTCATGCGCGCGTCCGAAATGCGCACCATGTCCTTCACACCGGCTTGCGCGAGTTTTTTCGGAATTGGCAAATAGCCAGCCTCCGGCATCCCCGGCGCGCCTTTTGGTCCAGCGCCCCGCAGCACCAGAATGTCATGCGCCGACACATCGAGCGACGGATCGTCGATCCTTCGCGCCATATCCTCCACGCCATCGAATACGACGGCCTTGCCTTCATGCTGAAGCAGATCTGGAGACGCAGCCGAGTGCTTTATCACAGCGCCGCCTGGAGCAAGATTGCCGCGCAGAACCGCCATGCCGCCCGTTTTCTTAAGCGGAGACTTCAAAGGCCGGATTACTGTCTGGCCCCTCACATCCTCGGCGCGTTCGATGCTTGCTTTGAGCGGCTCGCCAGCAACGGTAAGGGCGTCAGCGTCTAGGAAATTGCGCAGTTCCGCAAGGAGGCGCGGCATACCGCCAGCCCAGTGGAAATGCTCCATATAATGCTCCCCGGATGGCTTGAGATCGAGGATCACAGGCACTTCGCGGCCCAGCTGATCAAAGGCTTCGAGGTCGATCTTAATGCCAAGCCGTCCCGCGATTGCGGTCAGGTGAACAAGCCCATTGGTCGAGCCGCCGATGGCTTGCAGAACGATAAGAGCGTTGCGAAAAGCAGCCTCGGTCATGATCTCGCTTGGACGCGGTCCACCGCTCGCGGCCATGGAAGCGGCTGTTTTGCCGGTCGCTTCTGCTATGCGAAGACGGTCCGCATGGGTCGCGGGCGCGGTTGCGCTGCCTGGAAGTGCGATGCCAAGTGCTTCCGCGATACAAGCCATCGTGCTGGCCGTACCCATGACCATGCAAGTTCCGCGCGTCGGAGCCAGCCGTCCGCTGAGTTCCTCGACTTGTTGAGCGTCAATCTCGCCCGCGCGAAAACGCCCCCATTGGCGGCGGCAGTCGGTGCAAGCGCCAAGTATTTCGCCCTGATAATGTCCCGTCAGCATTGGACCTGTCACAAGCTGGATCGCGGGCAAGTTCAAGCTCGCGGCCGCCATAAGCTGCGCTGGGACCGTTTTGTCGCAACCGCCGATCAGCACGACCGAATCCATCGGCTGCGCGCGGACCATCTCCTCGGTATCAAGCGCCATCAGATTGCGCAGGAACATGCTTGTCGGATGAGAGAACGACTCATGAACTGAAATCGTGGGAAACACCATCGGCAGCGCGCCGCTCAGCATGACACCGCGTTTTACTGCTTCGATCAGCTCCACGCTGTTGCCGTGACAGGGATTGAAATCGCTTCCGGTGTTCGTAATTCCTACAATGGGGCGGTCCAGCGCGTCATCTGAGTAGCCGGCTGCCTTAATGAACACCTTGCGCAGGAATAGCGAGAAATCCGGATCCCCATAGCTCGTCAGGCCTTTTCGCATTCCCTTCGTCATCCTTGCTCGCCTCCCATGCAAGCTCATGCTCTAGTTTAGTTGCTTGGCATACCACGCTGCATTAGGCTGCATCCACAATAATTAGTTTGGGAGAAGTCTCTATGAAACGTTGCCGGTCCGGTCGCTCAACCTTTGCAGTCGCGGCGCTTCTCGCCGGTCTTGCCTCAACTGCGGCTACGCTGCCGCTTTGGGCTCAGCAGCCTGCGCCTGCCGCACCTGCGGCGCAAGCCCCGGTGGCGCTGCCACCTGGAAGCCCGTTGATAGGGCAGCCCGGCAGCGCGGAAGCGAAGAAACTTGCGCCAGTTGCGCCACCGCCGATTCCTACGGCTGCCGCCAAGCTGCCGATCGATAAGCTAAAGGTGCCGGATGGCTATAAGATCGAGGTCTTCGCGTCGGGCATTGCTAATGCTCGCTCGCTCGCGCTCGGTGACAAAGGCACGATTTTTGTCGGAAGCCGGCTCCTCGATAATGTTTCTGCTGTCATCGAAAAAGACGGGAAACGCGAGACGAAAGTTATCGCAACCGGCCTCTACCGCCCAAATGGCATCGCATTCCATAAGGGTACGCTTTACATCGCGGAGCTTTCTCAGATTTCGAAAATCGAGAACATTGAGGAGCACCTCGACAATCCGCCGAAGCCGACAGTTATCTATACGGATCTTCCCAAGGACGAGCCCCATGGGTGGAAGTATTTGCGTGTCGGTCCCGACGAGAAGCTCTATTTCCAAGTTGGAGCGCCTTGCAATATCTGCATGCCCGACGATCAACACGCTCAGATTCGCCGCATGAATTTGGATGGCAGCGGCGTGGAAGTTATTGCACGTGGTATCCGTCAGGTCGTCGGCATGGATTGGCAGCCCGGCAGCAATACGCTTTACTTTAGCGAAAATAGCCGTGACTGGCTTTCCGAAGACGTCCCACAAGACAAATTAAACAGGATCGCCAATCCGGGTAAGGACAATTTCGGCTTTCCATATTGTCACCAGGGCAACATGACCGACCAGGAATTCGGCTGGGGCCACTCCTGCGATGAGTTTACCAAGCCCATGGGTCTAATGGGGCCGCATGCTGCCGTTCTCGGCATGCGCTTCTATACCGGAAGTATGTTTCCGGCAGATGTGCGCAATGCGATCATCCTTGCGCGGCACGGCTCCTGGAATCGCACCGTTAAGATCGGGGGCGATGTCGTTGTCGTGAAATTGAACGACGATGGTACGGTCAAATCCTTTGATCCGCTCATCACCGGCTTCCTGCAAAACAACAATTACGTTGGACGCCCGGTCGACATCCTGGTCATGAAGGATGGCTCGATTCTCGTCTCCGACGATTGGAACGGCGCAATCTGGCGCGTCAGCAAAGCTGAAAAATCCGCTTCCAACTGACGCAGGTTAGGAGGGGGCCGAGCGGCCCCCTTATCTGGTCTCTCCGGCTTTGCGATCCCCTGATTTGGGTGACGAAGATGGGCGCCAAGGATGATGCGCCCCTTCGAAGCATCCCGATTACTCTGTGATGGCTAGCACTGCACGGCTCTGCGCTTGCGGCTATTTCTATAGAGCGACAGATGAAACGAGGGGATCATGAAAAACTTACGTACTGCTCTATTCGGCCTAATGGCGGCGGCTTACCTGGCCGGCGGTGCCGATGTCCTGCAGGCCCAGATACCGCCAAAAGGTGAGCACAGAGGTGGCAGAGGCACTTCAGCAGGAGCAGCAGGCTGCGGCACTGGCCGCTCAAGGGAAAACAGCGGAGGCCGAGGCTCTCTACAAGCAATCACTGGCGACCGTCGAGCGAAGCCTGCCCAACGATCCTATTTTGGCTGGGAGCCTTAACAATGTTGGCCAGTTTTATCGCACGCAGAAACGTTTCGTGGCAGCCGAAGAGCTATTCAAGCGCGCTCTCGCGATCTATGTGCGCAGCGTAGGAGATAATAATACGGAGACGGCTAGAGCCATCAACAACCTCGGAAATACGTATCTCACTCAGGGGAAGGGCGATCTTGCTGAACCGTTCTTGATACGAGGTCTTGCTGCGACCGAGAAGCTGCTTGGGTCCTGATCACTATTCGGTCGCCATTAGCCTCGATTGGCTTGGACAGGCGTACTTCTTTCAAGGCCGCCAAGTAGAGGCAGAGGCCCGCCTGAAGCGTGGCCTTGCGATCGCGGAAAAGGCAGGGGAACCCGAAAACCGGTTGGTCGTACGTATTATCTACCATCTGATCCCGGTTGTGGGGGCTCACAAGGACGCGATCAGGAAACCAAGGCCTTGTGGCTGCGCGGTAAAGAAATCATCGCAAAATCGCCTGAACTTCAACGGGAGGCGCTCCCGCCGGTGATTTACCCATCGAAAGACTAACTCTGCGACGCCTATGGGGCCGCGAGCGCGGCCCCTCGAAACTTCGGCAAGTGATGGTTAGCAGAAGTTGAAAGCGTAAGCGCTGCAATAGCCTGGACCATATCCGGCAGCACGGCAATTCCAATAGCAGCTGCCGCCATACCAGCCATCCCAGCCAGCATAGACACCGATCGGCGCCCATATCCAACGGCCGCCACGAAATACCCGGTGGAACCGCCGTCCATGGATCACGCGGGTTCTGCCAATACCGCGTCCGGCGAAAGCGCGGCGACCAAGCCCACGTCCGCCGATGAAGCGGCCCCGAGGCCCAACACCACGGAACGCGGCTCTCCGGCCACGGCTAATTCCGCCCATTCGTGGCCCAAAGGCGCGCCCGGTGAATGCCCGGCCGCCGCCGCCGAAGGCTCGCATTCCTCGCATGCCGCCCATACCGCCAAACGCTCGCATACCCCCCATTCCCCCGCCGAAACCACGGCCGAACCCACCACCGAAGCCTCCGCCGAAGCCGCGACCACCTCCACCAAATCCGCCGCCTCCGCGACCTCCACCGCCTCCCCCACGGATTAGCTCGAACGTACTGTTAGCACTGGCAATGGTGTGATTATCCACAGTAGCGGCGCCGGTTTGTGCAACCGAACCAGCATTGGCACCGGGCGCAAACGCGCATAGACCCAATGCCGCAATTGCAGCCGTTAAGATGTTGTTTATTCGCATGGTAACACTCGCTCGTTTGACACAGTTAGTCTTTATTAACCCTGCCTAATTTCTGTAGAAATACTTATCTGTGCGAGATAAAACGGGCGATGGTAACTTTGTTCCGAACGAAAACTCTACAATAAGACCTGACAATTAAATATCACAAGCCAGGCCCGTCCAATTCGGTCGCAATTCTCCAATTTGAGCAGTCTTGGATTGCAACATGTGTGCTCAGATGGTAGATACAGAGCTTGAGTATTAGCGGGATTGGCCACGTGGCGGAGTGGTGACGCAACGGTCTGCAAAACCGTGTACCCCGGTTCAATTCCGGGCGTGGCCTCCACAAATACTTCAGAAAATCAGCGCCTTAAGAGACACCGCCCTGGCGGACAAAGCCGCTAGAACTGGGGGTCCAGCGGGGGATCCCCAACTGTGGCCCGCTCGCCACATCTGGCTTTGCGGGTGATAGCAAGCAGTAGCTGAGCTACCAGCCACATGGCGCGCGGACGCTTTCGGAGCATACAGCTAGGTGTCGTTTCCAAGAAGGTTGTTCAGCCTTTGCCATGGAGTTTTGAAGGCGAGGGCTGAGTGGGGACGCTGGGTGTTATAAGCGTCGATGAATGGGATCATAGCCTTGGCCCTTTCATTCGAGGTCTGGTAGGGGGCCGCGTAGGCCCATTCGCGTAAGCTCGTCTGGATGAAGCGTTCGGCTTTTCCATTGGTGCGGGGCGTGTAAGGACGGGTCCGGATGTGGCGAAGTCCTGCTCGGCACAAAGCGTTGCGGAAGGCGGCGCTTCGATATGCCGAGCCATTGTCGGTCATGATGCGCTCTGGGATCACGCCGTTAGCCTTGAAGAAGGCGCAAGATCTTGAAAGGAAGGCGACAGCCGTTTCCTTTTTTTCGTCCGCCAGCACCTCGGTGTAGGCGAGCCGTGTTGCGTCGTCGATGGCGACGTGCAGCGCCTCCCAGCCTGCGCCGCGGCTTCCCCGGCCTTGGCGTGAGCCCGTGATACGGTGGCCGACCCTCACGATCCGGCCAAGTTTTTTGGTGTCGAGATGGATCAATTCGCCGGGCTTTTGGCGTTCATAGCGGCGCACCGGCAACCGCTCTCAGGGCGTGCTCCTGTCGCGCGCCGCGCGGGCGATTAGCCTAGCCATCGTTTTCTGCGGCGATAATGCTTCACAGCCGTGTAATTCTTCCCGCCCCCGCCTCCAAGATAGAAAGCCTGAATATCGGGGTTCTGCTTAAGTTCGGCAGCGCTACCCCCCATGACGACCCTACCGTTTTCGATGAGATAGGCTCTGTCCACCACGTCGAGGGTCGCTGCTGCATTCTGCTCCACGATCAGAACGCCAACGCCATCACGGTTGAGACGCGCGATGATGGCAAAAATCTCGTCTACGAGAGATGGCGCGAGCCCCAGGCTTGGTTCGTCGAACATGATGAGTTTCGGCTCGGTCATAAGCGCCCGCCCAATGGCAAGCATTTGTTGCTCTCCTCCCGAGAGATAACCGGCCTTCGCGTTACGCCGCTCCTTGAGGCGCGGAAAATAGCTGTAAACACGCTCCTTGAGCCCTGCCACCTTCGCGCGGTCCCTATGCATCGAAGTCGCGGCTGTCAGGTTTTCATCGGCGGAGAGATGCTCGAAAACCCGGCGCCCTTCGAGCACATGGGCAATTCCAAGCCGCACGCGTTCGGGCGCTGGCAAGCGCCCAATATCCAGGTTCCCCCAAAGGACCGAACCGCGGCTCACTTCACCACGCTCTGGCGCGAGTAGACCGCTGATAGCTTTGAGCGTTGTGCTCTTGCCTGCACCATTCGAGCCGAGCAGTGCGACCATGCCACCGTCGCTCACATCGATAGAGACGCCTTTGATGGCAAGAAAAACTTTGTCGTAAATCACCTCGACATTGTTCAAGGTAAGCATAGCCTTCGCCTCAAAACGCGCCCTGAAAAGCTACCGTCGCTGCGAGTTAACCCAGCGAGGAAATCCATCTGGGATGCATTTCCTCGCTTCGTTCGCAATGTGTGCCTATTTGCTAGAAACCTTGAATTCGGCTGCCGTCTTTTTCACGAGTTCCCAAACGATATCCTGGGACGCAGCGAACCATTCGCTATCTGCTTTCCACTTTGTGCCATCCCAGACGGCAATGCGGCCGCGCCCGCCACCCTGATGATCCTCGGCCGTAGCCGTTACTGGCGGCAGCAATCCCTCTGTGCTGAAGTCCTTGATGCTTTCGAGGCCCCGTTTCAGCTTAGCCGCGGTCAATGGCGCGCCTTCCTTTTCGATTGCGATCCGTGCGCCTTCGGCAAATATCGCCATCGTTGCTACGCCAATGTTGTAATAGCTGCTTCCGACCTTGGCGGCATCGCCAGCGCCTTTCCCCTTGGCAATCACTTCTTCTTGGATAGCCTTGATGATCGGCAAATCCTTGCCTGATGCCACGCCTTCAAAACGCGCGATACCCTTCGCTTGATCGGCTCCCACGATGTTCATGTCGGTTTCGGAGAGCCAAATAACTGAGGCGATTTTGTTTGGCGCAATTCCATTTCTTAGGGCTTCCCGAACGGAATTGGGCTGACCGCCGCCCGCGCCCCAAATCACCACCCAGTCGGGCCGCTCGCGCCTCACCTGCGTCCATTGCGCTGATTGTTCATTTCCAGGCGACGGATAGCCGACATCTAAAAATGTGAAGCCTTGTTGTTCCGCCAGCTTCTGGAATACAGGGAGAGGCTCTTTGCCGAAGGGGCTATCTATATGCACCAACACGATTTTTTTGCCCTTAAGGCTCCCGCCTTCTTTATCGCCGATATATTTGACGATTGCGGTAGCCTGAGACCAATAAGCGGGGGTCAGCGGAAAAATCGAAGGAAATGTCGAACCGTCAGCGGCATCGGAGCGTCCGTGAAACGCCGTTATGACGTTCATGCCATCCGTAAGTGCGCGTGGCACGACTGCACGTGACACAGGGGTTGATAGGAAGTCTACTAAGACCACCCCTTCATTCTTGAAACGCTCATAAGCCTCAATGCCGCGCTGGGGCTCGTTTCCTGTATCGACGACTTCGATCTCAACCGGATTTCCTTTGATGCCGCCGCGCGCGTTCAGCAGAGAGATATAGTCGCGTTGTCCTTGGCTGTATTCGGCTGTCAGGAATGTGTAAACCTTAGTGAAGTCGAGCGCAGTGCCGACCTTGATTGGCTGGTTTTGCGCATTTGCACCCGCAGCTCCCATTGCAAAAGCCGCTGACATGGCCAGTAGCTTGATCAAACGCCCCATTAGATCCTCCACATTCGCGCTGAGTTATTATAATTGGGCCTAGTGCCGCGCATGACGAAAAGGCCAAACAAGAAAGTAATTGCGAACATTGTCCCAAATTTTGGCCAGTCCTAATGGCTCAAACAGCAGGAAGCCGACGATCAAAGCTCCGTAGAGAATGAGCGGAATTTGGGACAAAAGCTCTCCGCTTGCTTGAATGCCGAGCGTTGAGGCAATAGTTGCGACCAGATTGTTGAGGAAGATGGGCGCCAAGAGCACAAGCCCCGCCCCTAAAAAGCTTCCTGTGACGCTCGCAAGTCCGCCAACAATCACCATGGCCAGCACTTGAATTGATACGTCGAGATGGAACTGCTCAGGCGTCACCGCGCGGTAGTAGCAAAAGGCCAGCAATGCCCCGGCAATGCCTCCGAGGAACGAACTGACCCAGAAAGCCATCAGCTTGAAGTAGAAGGTGTTCACGCCAAGCACCGCCGCCGCGTAATCCTTCTCTCGAACAGCGGCGAGTGCCCGCCCGAAGGCAGTGCGGCGCACGTTCAACAGAAAGACCGCTACAGCAACGCAAGCGAACAGCGCGAGGTAGTAGCGGTTGATGTCGTCGTTTATCGGAATGCCAAGAAACCGGAAGCTCGGAGCCTGAAGGGTCGCTTGGCTTCCGCCTGAGATTGCCGGGACGTGGCTTATGACCCAGTCGGCCACATACTGCATGGCAAGCGTGCTGACGGCCAAATAGAGCCCCTTAACGCGCAGCGATGCAAATCCGAAGATGAGGCCGATGCTTGCGGCCAAAAAGCCACCCGCCAGCACTGCAGCTTCGAAGGGCACGCCCGCGCGGACAATATGAATTGTTCCGTAGGCGCCAATCGCCATGACCGCCGCATAGCCAAGATGGATCTGTCCTGTCCAGCCGACGAGGAGATTTAGGCTCAGCGCAGCCATGCTCCAGATAAGCCAGGGCAGGAGATAACTAGAAAGATAGAGCTTCGAAAAAATCGCGGGAGCCGCCAGCGCGAGCAGGAAAAGGATAAGGACCTGCCAACGATCCGCAGGTATGCGAAGAATTGCGCGGTCTGCTTCATAGGTCGTGCGATAAACGCCGGCGAGACGATAGAACATAGGGCTAGATCCTCTCGATCCGCTCGCGGCCAAATAGGCCGTAGGGGCGCACAATGGTGGTCAAGAGGATAATGATGGATGCCACGACATCGCGCGTTCCGCCGCCTGCTATGGGATCGAGATAGCCGGGGATCACGCTTTCAGCGAGGCCCAGAAGGACACCCGCGACGAGGACACCCAAAATGCTATCGAGGCCGCCAAGTATGGCGACGGCGAGCGCTTTGATAAGCAGCAGTGAAAGCGTCCAATCTACGCCCTGCACCGAACCCCAAAGAACCCCTGCTAGAAGAGCGGTGATCCCCGCAAGCCCCCAGGACAAGGCGATGGCGCGCTCAACTCTGATGCCCACAGCCCAGGAGGCTGGCTGATCATCGGAGACCGCGCGCAAAATCACACCACGCCGTGAATTAAAAAATAGCGCGGCCAGCGTAATCGCCAAAAGCGCGATTCCGCCGCCATAAAGATAAGAGCGATTGATGAAGATGTCCGAGACGATAAGCGGCTGCTGCGAAATGCCGATATCGAGCCGCTTCAGGCTTGCTCCTCCGAGCGCGGGCACCAGTCCCCGCAAGAGAATTTCCAACCCAAGCGTCAACATGATGATCATGATGATCGGTTGACCAATCATCCGGCGCAAAGCGAGACGCTCGATCAGAACGCCGAAAAGGAATAATGCGGCCAGCCCGATCGGGATCGCCAGCAATAGGGGAAGCCCGAGGCCAGTAGCGAGCCACGCCACGATGTAGCCGCCGGTCATGATAAGCGCGCCTTGCGAAAGGTTGGCAACGCCGGAGGTTTTATAAATAAGGACAAGCCCGAGCGCGCAAAGCGCGTACATCAGCCCCACAAGGGCGCCATTGATCGCGAGCTCGGCGAGAAAAGACCAATCCATTCTCAAGCCTCCACCGGAACGATGGAAAGCGCGCGCCTTAGCGTTCCACGCTCGCCGGTCTCATAGACGACGCCAACGTCGACCTCGATCCGATCTTGCTCGCGATAAAGAGCCCCGATCACTGTGGCGTAATTTGCATCGATCACGTTGCGGCGAAGCTTGCGCGTGCGCGTCACCTCGCCATCGTCAGGGTCGAATTCCTTGGGCAAATTCACAAAGCGCTTAAGCTTTAGCGCGTCGGGAAAAACCTCGTTGGTATGCACGAGCACGCCACGGATCAAGTCCAGCACAGGCGGTTTTTGCGAAAGATCGGCGTAGGACGTGTATCCGACGCCCTCGACTTGAGCCCAATGCCCAACGGCTTCCATGTCAATGCAAACGAGCGCCGCGAGATGAGCGCGACCGGCTCCAGTCACTGCGACGTCTCTTATATACGGACTGAATTTGATGCGATTTTCAATGTAGGTCGGGATGAAGCGTTCGCCGCTTGCGGTATATTGCAGCTCGCTCACGCGCCCTAGCACCACAAGTTGCCCATCATCCTCCAAGTAACCGGCATCGCCGGTATGGAGCCAGCCATCGGCGAGCGCAGCCGCTGTCGCTTGCTCGTCGTCGGAGTAGCCATCGAAGACGCTGGGAGCGCGGATAAGGATTTCTCCCGTATCGCTCACACGAATGTCTATGCCGGGCAAAGCGTTGCCCACGGTGTGCAGGCGCACCGCGCCGTCGGACTGCGCGGCGGTCAAGGCGCAGTTCTCGCTTTGACCGTAGAACTGCTTGAGGTTCAAGCCCAGGCCACGGAAATAAAGAAAAGTGTCTTCGCCAACCGATTCGCCAGCCGTATAGCAGCGCTTGGCGCGGCTCAGCCCAAGATGGTCCTTGATCGGACCGTAAACTAAAATCTCACCCAAACCACGCCACGCCCTCGAAAACGGTGAGCCGCGCTTGCCTGCCAGACGCCGCCGCTCAGCTTCCATTGAGAACCTCGTAAAATGCTTTACCAAGGCCCGCTTAAGAGGGGTGGATTCTGCGATCTGAACCTGCAGCCGCGTCAGAAGATTATCCCAGCTCCGAGCGGACGCGAAAAAAAGCGTCGGCGCCACTTCGCGAATATCATGCATCGCGGTTTCCTGGCGCTCTGGAATACTGAGCGTGCAGCGAAGAGCGATGGTAGCCGCGACAGAGAAGGTGTAGTCGCCCACCCAAGCGATCGGCAGATAACCCATCTGGCTATCGCCTTCCTTGAAGTAACTCGCCTCTGCGGCTTGCTTCACAGCGGCAATGAGATGACGGTGCTTTAGGGGAATCCCTTTCGGCCTGCCTGTTGTCCCCGAAGAATGAAGGAGAACCGCCCAGTCATCCGCCGCAGCACGGCTTTGCAGTTTGTCCGCAAGACCTGGTTCAGCCGCGAGCCGCGCTTGACCTTGCGCCAATATCGCGTCGTATGCGGTAAGCCCTTGATCGCTGTAGGTGGAGACACCTCTCGCGTCATCATAGATGATTATCTGCGGGATATGCTGCCGCGCCCTCACTTCAAGAAGCTTATCGACCTGTTCCTGATCCTCCACGATTGCGATGCGCGTGCCAGGTTTGATGAATTGCGCCAGTTCAGCAGCGGGTGTTTCCGGATAAAGCGGCATCGCATAAGCGCCAAGCATCGCAGCCGCCACCATCGCGAAGTATAGGCGGGCGCGATTGTCACCAATGATAACAAGGGGTTCCTTGGCGCGAAGACCAATTGCCTCGAGCCCGGCGGCGAAAGCGGTGACTTCCGCGAGATAATCGGCCCAGTTGTACTCGCGCCAAATGCCAAACTCGCGCTCACGCATCGCGATCGTTTTAGGATGACGTTTGGAATTGACGGCAAGCAGGGAAATCAGTGTGTGTTGGGCCTGAGGCTTTTGCGGCGCGCCCCTTGATTCGGAAATCCCGGTGCTATCGGCAACGTCATGCAGCATGAGCGTGCTGCTTTCCTAGATAAGCTTCGATTACCCTCGGCTCAGCCAGTGCTTCTTTTGGCGACCCCGACGCGATCACTTCCCCATAACTTAAGACAAGCATGCGGTCGCAAAGACTTGCCACCACATCCATGTGATGCTCAATCATAAGGACGGTGACACCGCTCGCCTCTCGCACGTCGAGAATGAAGCGCGCCATATATTCCTTTTCCTCTTGATTCATCCCGGCCATCGGCTCGTCGAGCACGAGGAGCTTTGGCTCTGCTGCAAGCGCGCGGGCAAGCTCCACGCGCTTCTGGAGTCCAAGCGGCACGACGTCAATCGGCTCGTCGCGGATTGCCTCTAGCTGAAGAAATTCAATGATCTCCTCAACTTTTCGACGTTGAATCGTTTCATCACGCTTCGCCCACCACCAGTAAAGGGCAGTCGCCAGCGCGCGCGGTTTCATATGGACGTGGCGCCCCATGAGAATGTTATCGAGTGTGGAAAGCCCTCGAAATAACGCGAGGTTCTGGAAGGTGCGCGCGATGCCAAGCCGCGCCACGCGGTGCGGGCGCATTCCGGTGATATCTTTGCCTTCAAAAAGAATTCTGCCTTCTTGCGGCGGAAAAAAGCCAGCAATTGCGTTCAGAAGTGTTGTCTTTCCGCTGCCGTTCGGGCCAACGAGACCGAATATTTCGCCTTTTCGGACGTCGAGCGATACGCTTTTGAGCGCTTGCAATCCACCAAAGCTGCGCGAAATCTTTTCGCAAACGAGGAGTGATTCACGGTTATTGTCTTTGTCCGGCTGCAGGGCATCCCGAACCTCTGCATGCATGGTGTTAGCTTTCGTAAATCGGTTCGGTCTGAGGCCGGAAACTATTTGTATCTCCAGCTCGCAATATGAAACGCTAGTTTCGAACTTGAGCTTTGGCAATTCATCTTCAGTAGAGTTCTTTTAGCGCTCCTTGCTTGAACTGTCTGACGAGCGTCTAGCATCCGAAGAGTCCCCGCCGTTCCTCGGCAGTCAACAGGTCTCACCTGCTGGTGATCACCTCCGAGACGCATTTTGTGGAGGACCTTCGGGCCGATCCATTTCATGATTTTGCGTTATAATTCGGCACTAAGAGGAAATGGCGGCTAGCAGACAAACTGCTTATTATCGGGATTTTACTAAGCGCCTACTCGAAGCTTATCAGTTCGGCTAAATGACAAGCGGGAAAAGGTGTTGATACATTCCTGTGGGGATAGCCCCAATTTTTTGCGTCGAGAGAATGACGGACACATTTCCCAAAGTGCTTCTTTACAACGCAAAGGTATTTGCTAAGCGGCCAGCCATCCGCCTTAAGGATTTGGGTATTTGGCAAACTTGGACCTGGGAAGAGACGCTCGACGAAGTAAGAAGCCTCGCGGTCGGCTTGCGCGCGCTTGGGGTTAGGCGCGGTGAAGCCGTGGCGATTGTGGGCGATAATCGGCCACGGCTCTATTGGTCGATGATGGCCGCACAGAGTTTGGGTGCGATCCCAGTTCCAATGTATCAAGACGCGGTCGCAGATGAGATCGCTTATGTCCTTGCTCATTCGGAAGCAAAACTCGCCGTCGCGCAAAATCAGGAGCAGGTCGATAAGCTTCTTTCTATCGCCGATGCTGCGCCGCTCCTAAAGACGATTGTTTACGACGAGCCGCGCGGACTGCGCGATTATGATTCGAGCCATGTATTAAGCTTTGAGAACGTCGCGGCCTCCGGGCGCAACCGATTAAAGCAAGATAACAAAGCCTCCGAAAGTTGGTTCGCCGAAGTTTCCCGTGGCACAGGAAGCGATCCGGGCGTCATCCTTTATACCTCCGGCACGACGGGACAGCCCAAAGGCGTCGTATTGAGCTACGACAACGCCTTGATTACTGCCCGCAACGCGAATGCTTTCGACCGCATTTCTGAGCGAGATGAGATCATTGCCTATCTGCCAATGGCCTGGGTTGGCGATCACATTTTCAGCTATGGCCAAGCGCTTGCCGCAGGTTTTTGCGTTTCGTGCCCCGAAAGCCCCCAGACGATCTTGGAGGACCGCCGGGAGGTCGGCCCCACTTATTTTTTCGCCCCGCCTCGCGTCTATGAAAATCTCCTCACCACAATCATGGTGCGGATGGAAGATGCGGGCTGGGCGAAGCGGACGATGTTCAAGAGCTTCATGTCGTTGGCGCGCCGAGTTGGTGAGCGCATACTGGATGGGGAACGCGTCAGGCTTTCATCCCGCTTATTGTATGGATTAGGGCAGGGGCTTGTATACGGGCCTATCAGAAATCGCCTTGGTCTGACCCGCACGCGCGTGGCTTACACCGCTGGCGAGGCCATCGGGCCGGAGATCTTCCGCTTTTACCGTTCCATTGGCCTCAACCTCAAGCAATTCTATGGGCAAACCGAGGCTTGCGTCTACGTCACCATGCAAGCGGACGGCGAGATTAGCGCCGATTCAGTCGGCAAAGCGGCTCCGGGTGTCGAGCTGCGCGTTTCGCCTTCCAACGAGGTCGAATATCGCGGGCCGGGAGTTTTCGTTCGCTACTTCAAAAATGATGAGGCGACCGCCGCCACGAAAACAGCTGACGGTTGGGTAAAGACCGGCGACGCCGGAGTTATCGAGCCGGATGGTACGGTCAAAATCATTGATCGTGCGAAAGACGTAGGGCGCCTAACGAGTGGCGGCTTGTTCCCTCCGAAATATATTGAAAACAAGCTGAAGTTCTACGCGAATATCAAGGAAGCGGTCGCTTTTGGTCACGGGCGCGATTACGCCGCGGCGTTTATAAATATCGACCTGCTCGCGGTCGGTAGCTGGGCGGAGCGCAACGATGTGACCTATGCGAGCTATCAGGAGCTTGCCGCCCATCCTCGCGTTTACGAGATGATCCGCGCGCATGTTGACGAGGTCAATCTCAGCTTGGCGCGGGAGGCCCCCCTTGCCGGCGCGCAGATCCGCCGCTTTCTTATTCTGCACAAGGAACTCGATCCCGATGATGGCGAGTTGACCCGCACGCTAAAGGTCCGGCGCAGCTTTATAGCGGAGCGATACGCGCCGCTGCTCGACGCTCTTTACGATGGCTCGACGGAAAAAAACATAGCCACGGAGGTCACGTTCGAAGACGGCCGCCGAGGCGTGATCGAGGCGATGGTGCGGATTGTCGATATGCCAATTCACGCGCCGTCTGCTCCAACGGCTGGCGTGCGTCAATTGGAGGCCGCCGAATGAATGTGCAGCCCGTCCAGGTCGCCGAAGCACTGGCGCTAAAAACAGGCGCGGGCCGTCAATTTTCCGAGGTCTTGCTCTCGGTAGAGGGCATCTCGCTGAGCTTTGGTGGCGTTCAGGCTCTCAACAATATCAGCTTCGACATCCGCAAAGGGGAAATCCGCGCAATCATCGGCCCCAATGGCGCGGGCAAGACCTCGATGCTGAATGTTATAAACGGCTTCTATCATCCGCAGAAGGGCGTGATCACCTTCAAGGGCCAGAAGCGCCGCCGTATGCGGCCCCATCAAGCCGCCGCGCAAGGCATCGGGCGCACTTTCCAGAACGTGGCGCTCTTTAAGGGTATGAGTACGCTTGACAATCTCATGGCGGGACGCACGCTCAAGATGCGTCGCGGCCTGCTCGCCAACGCACTTTACTGGGGGCCTGCTCAGTGGGAGGAAATCCGCCACCGCCGCGCAATTGAAGAGATCATCGACTTCTTGCGCATTGAGCACATCCGCAAAACGCCAGTCGGCAAGCTTCCTTATGGGTTGCAAAAGCGCGTGGAGCTTGGGCGTGCGCTCGCGATGGAACCGGAGCTATTGCTGCTCGACGAGCCGATGGCTGGCATGAATGTCGAAGAGAAGGAGGATATGTCCCGGTTCATCCTCGACGTTAATGACCAGTTCGGCACGACCATCGCTCTTATCGAACACGACATGGGCGTCGTGATGGACCTGTCGGACCGCGTCGTCGTGCTGGATTATGGCCGCAAGATAGCCGATGGGCCGCCAGCCGAGGTGCAGGCAAGCCAGGATGTGATCAATGCTTATCTTGGGGTTCCGCATGGCGAGGCTTCGGCATGAGGGTTGCTCTCGCAGATCGAGCGCGTGAATTGAGATCGGATTCCACCGGCGCGGAGTTGGTCTTATGGCACGCGGTTCGCGACCGTCGATTGCTTGGGTTCAAGTTTCGGCGCCAGGTTCCTAGAAGTCGCTATGTCACTGACTTTCTTTGCGCAAGCGCGAAGCTCATTGTTGAGGTCGACGGAGGGCAGCACGCTCTGCGGAGCGAAGAAGATAATGTCAGAACTCAGCAGCTCGAAAAGGATGGATACCGCGTTCTTCGATTTTGGAACAATGAGGTATTGGGCAATTTAGAAGGCGTTCTGACGGTTATTGCGGCTGAACTCGCCAATTACGACCCCTCACCCCGACCCTCTCCCCGGCGGGGAGAGGGGGAGCATCGAGCGGAAAGAGGTAATCGCGGAAGCAGCGGCGCGCGACAGCACCTGCCCCTCACCCCAACCCGCTCCCCGGCGGGGAGAGGGGGAGCACCGAGCGGAAAGAGGTAATCGCAGAAGCAGCGGTGCCGACATCACCTGCCCCTCTCCCCGACGGGGAGAGGGAGATAATCGCGAGGGAGAGGGAGGAATCCCCGAGGCAAAGAGAGGGGAGCACGAAAAAGGGGGAATTAATCGCGGGGCTCGCAACAGCGCCCCCTCGCCCCTTTGGGGAGAGGGCAGGGGTGAGGGGCAGACATGACCTTCTTCGCGGAAGCAGTCATCAGCGGCCTGCTCACGGGAGTGATGTACTCCCTCGTCGCGCTTGGGTTTGTGCTGATCTACAAGGCGAGCGGCGTCTTCAATTTCGCGCAAGGGGTGATGGCGCTGTTCGCGGCGCTCACCCTTGTCGGCCTCATGAACGAGTATAAGCTTTCTGTCTGGGCTGCGATTCCGCTCACCATAGCAGTTATGATCGCCCTGGCTTTCTTCGTCGAGCGCTTCATCTTGCGCTATCTCGTGAACCAGGAGCCGATTGTCCTTTTCATGGCTACGCTCGGGCTTGCCTACGGATTGGAGGGCCTCGGGGACATCATTTGGGGACCCGATGTGAAGGTCCTCGACATTGGGCTGCCGCAAGGCGCGAACAATTGGCTTCTCGATCATTTTGATATCTTCGTCGACCAGCTTGAGATCGTAGCCGCAGCAACCGCCGCCATTCTGGTGGCCGTGCTCGCGATTTTCTTTCAGCGCACTCGAATTGGCCGAGCGCTGCGTGCGGTTGCGGACGACCACCAGGCAGCGCTGTCGGTTGGCATCTCGCTGTCGACGATCTGGGTCATTGTTTGGTCGGTCGCAGGGATCGTGGCGCTGGTTGCGGGCGTCATGTGGGGTTCGAAGTCGGGCGTACAATTTTCCCTGTCGCTGATTGCGCTGAAGGCGTTGCCCGTCTTGATTTTAGGCGGCTTCACGAGCGTTCCCGGCGCAATTGTGGGAGGCCTTATTATTGGCGTCGGAGAAAAGCTAGCCGAGATCTATGGCGGTCCGATCATAGGAGGCGCTATCGAAAATTGGTTCGCCTATGTGCTCGCGCTTCTCTTCTTGCTGGTGCGTCCGCAGGGTTTGTTTGGTGAGAAAATAATCGAGCGGATTTAGAAGGCGGTTCGAACGCTATGTTTTATCGCGAAGCAGGTCAGATCAAGACGAGTTACGCAGCGGATATGGCGATTTTTCCGCTGAAGGAAGACCGCGCTCTTATTCTCGACAATTCTCGGCCTTGCTTATTTCGTGGTTCCGTTCTTGCTCAATGACTTCTGGCTGAACGCCGTCGCCATCCCCTTCTTCGCCTATGCAATGGCGACAATGGGCTTGAATATTCTGACCGGATATTGCGGTCAACTCTCGCTCGGAACAGGGGGCTTTCTCGCGTCGGGCGCCTACTCCGCTTATAAGCTCACGACTGCTTTTCCAGACCTCAACTTGATCGTGGTCTTTCTCGCCGCGGGCCTCATCACGTCGGTGGTCGGCCTCGCTTTCGGCCTTCCCTCACTGCGCATAAAAGGCTTTTATTTGGCTGTGGCGACGCTCGCCGCGCAGTTCTTCATCCTTTGGCTTGTGACCCGCTTACCGTGGTTCTCCAACTATAATGCGTCCGGCCAAATTGAAATGCCCGCGCGCACGCTGCTCGGTTACACCGTCACAGGAGGGGCCGCTTCTCATACCGCCAAATATCTATTTGCTCTAACGCTCGTGGCAGTTTTCGCGTTGATTGCGAAGAATTTGAGCCGGACGGGCACCGGACGGGCATGGATGGCGATCCGTGACATGGATATCGCTGCCGAGCTTATCGGCATCCGGCCGCTTTTTACCAAGCTTTCGGCCTTTGCGGTGTCGTCCTTTTACATCGGGATCGCGGGCGCGATGATGTTCGGACTTTGGCTCAACAGCGTCGAACCTTCCTCAAGCTTTGGCATAAGTCAGTCCTTTCTGGTACTCTTCATGATTATTATCGGCGGTCTTGGCACTGTACTTGGCTCATTTCTCGGCGCGGGATTTCTCGTCTTGCTCCCGCTGCTTTTGAGTGTGGTGCTGGTGGACTGGCTCGGCATTTTTCCGTCTCAAGCTAAACATGCCGAGATACTGACCATGGGCGCTTTGATTGTTCTGTTCCTTATTCTGGAGCCGCATGGGCTTGCTAAGATTTGGCAAACGACCCGGGAGAAACTCAGGCTTTGGCCATTTCCGTATTAGGAGGTGCAAACGCGACACCGAGATAAATTACCCCTCACCCCAACCCTCTCCCCACAGGGGCGAGGGGGTGTTACGGCGCTTGCTCTCCTATCGGGGACAAGGTTCGCCGCAGCGTTCCCTCTCCCCTCCGGGGAGAGGATTAGGGTGAGGGGACATAATTCATATAAAAATGGGAGGAACAACATGGCATGGACATATAGGGTCATTGGCGGCGTTCTCGCGGGCATAGCTGCCTTTGCGCCCGCTGGAAGGGCAGCCGAACTCATTATCCCCGCGCTCGAATACCGCACGGGCGCTTATGCGCCGAACGGCATTCCATTTTGGAATGGCTTCGCGGATTACCTCACGCTGCTCAATGAGCGGGACGGTGGCATCGGCGGCGTCAAGATCAAGATCGCACCCTGCGAGACGAGCTACGATAATAAGCTTGGCGTCGAATGCTACGAGAAAACAAAGCAGAATGCGCTCGTTGTCAATCCGCTCTCAACCGGCATCACCTACGCGCTGATCCCAAAGGCGCCCGTCGATAAAATCCCTCTTCTGACCTCCACTTATGGGCGCACCTCGGCTGCGAACGGCCGTATATTTCCTTGGGTTTTTAACTTCCCGACCAATTACTGGTCAGCTGCTTCGGTGATCGTCAAATATGTCGGCGACAAAGAAGGCGGCATGGATAAGCTAAAAGGTAAGAAGATCGCGCTTGTCTACCTCAACGTCGCCTATGGCAAAGAACCTATCCCGACACTGACAGCGCTCGCTCAAAAGCACGGCTTCGAACTTTCGCTCTATCCGGTAGATCCCCCCGGCAATGAGCAGAAAGCCACGTGGCTGCAAATCCGCCGCGACCGCCCGGACTGGGTGCTTTTGTGGGGCTATGGTGTGATGAACCAGGTCTCGCTTAAGGAAGCAGTTGGGGTGCGCTTTCCCATGGATCACTTCATCGGCAATTGGTGGTCAAGCGCGGAAGTAGACGTGAAAGCTGCCGGTCCCGATGCCAATGGCTATCTTGGCAGCGCAATTCACGCTCCCGGCTCCGACTTTCCGGTACACAAAGCCATTCTGAAAAATGTCTACGATGCTGGAAAAGCGCTCGATCCTTCTTTCAAGGACCGTGTTGGCGAAGTGCTTTATAATCGCGGGCTAATGACGGCGATGTTCACCGCCGAAGCCATTGCAAAAGCACAGGAGATATACAAGACGAAAGAAGTGACAGGCGAACAGGTTCGGGATGGGCTTGAAGCCCTCGACATCACGCCTGCTCGCTTGAAGGAGCTTGGCTTCGAAGGTCTCATCGAACCCGTTAAAGTCACCTGCGCAAATCACGAAGGCCCTGGCCGCGGCGCAATCCAGCAATGGGATGCGAAAGCGGGCAAATGGAAGCTCATTACAGGCTTCTATGACAGCGACCGGGAAGTGATTGACCCGCTGATCAAGGCAGACAGCGAACAATACGCGAAGGAAAACAACATCACGCCTCGCGATTGCAAATCATGAGCCAGGCGGCGACAGCTCAAAACGGAAAGGGGGCGGCGCTAGAAGCGCTGCCTCCCATTCTTGCCGTCAATAATATCGAAGTCATTTACGATCATGTGATCCTGGTGCTGAAGGGCGTGTCTTTGACCGTTCGGCGCGGTGGATTTGTTGCTCTTCTCGGCGCGAATGGAGCGGGAAAAACAACGACGCTCAAGGCGATTTCCAATCTCTTGGGCGCTGAGCGCGGGGACGTGACGAAGGGTTCAATCGAATTCGACGGCGTTACGGCTCATGCGCTTACGCCGAACCAACTCGTCCGCCGGGGCTGCATCCAAGTGATGGAGGGGCGGCACTGTTTCGGCCATCTCACAGTCGAAGAGAATTTGCTCACTGGAGCCTATACAAGGCGCGACGGCGGCAGCGCCATCGCCCAAGATCTCGAACTCGTTTACACTTATTTTCCCCGCTTGAAGGAAAGGCGAAAGTCACAGGCCGGGTATACTTCCGGCGGCGAGCAGCAGATGACCGCCATTGGGCGCGCGCTCATGTCCCGGCCCAAAATGATGCTTCTCGATGAGCCTTCAATGGGCCTCGCGCCGCAGCTCGTGGAAGAGATTTTTGAGATTGTGGGCCGCTTGAACCGGGAGCAAAGTCTAAGCGTGCTGATGGCAGAGCAAAACACAAATATAGCGCTACGATATGCTCATTATGGCTATATTCTCGAAAGCGGCCGCGTGGTGCTCGACGGAGATGCCACAGCGCTCAAGGCGAATGAAGACGTGAAAGAGTTTTATCTCGGCGTGTCGGCGGGTGAGCGGCGCTCATTCCGTGAGGTCAAACATTACCGCCGCCGCAAGCGCTGGCTGGGCTAGACATTGCGCGGTGCGTGTATAGGGGCGAATGATGAACGGCAGTCCATTTTTCGACGAACTCGAAACCCAGAACGCGGATCAGCGCGAAGCGGCCCTGCTCTCAAAGCTACAGGACCTGCTTAGCAAGTTGAAATTTTTGCCTGCTTGGGCGGCGCGAATGGAGAACGTGGACACGGACACCATTGCTGACCGCTCCGCTCTTGCGACGCTGCCTATCTTGCGCAAATCGGAACTCACAGAGCTGCAAGCGTCAAATCCGCCCTTCGGAGGCTTAAGCAGGGGAAGTCCCGCGCGTGTTTTTATGTCGCCGGGGCCGATTTTCGAACCGCAATCGCCTTCGGCTGACGCTTGGGGATTTGCGCGTGCCCTATATGCAGCCAATTTCCGAGCAGGCGAACTCATACACAATTGCTTTGCCTATCATTTCACGCCGGGCGGCTTCTTGCTCGACGATGGCGCGCGCGCTCTCGGCCTGAGCGTTTTTCCGGCCGGCACCGGCAATACCGAAATGCAGGCGCAGGCCATCGCGCATCTAAAGCCCGCTGGCTATACGGGCACTCCCGATTACCTCAAGGTCATTCTCGATAAGGCTGCCGAGCTTGGACGCGATGTATCGAGCGTCAAGAAAGCGCTAGTGTCGGGCGGGGCGCTGTTTCCGAGTCTGCGTGAGGAGTATCGCATCCGCGGCGTCGAGGTTTTGCAGGCGTATGGCACCGCCGATTTGGGCTGTATCGCCTATGAAAGCGCCGCGAAAGACGGCATGATCATAAACGAGAACATCATTGTCGAAATCGTAAACGTCGGCACGGGTGATCCAGCGATCGAAGGCGAAGTCGGCGAGGTTGTTGTGACCACGTTCAACGACACATACCCACTCCTGCGCTTTGCTACGGGCGATCTTTCTGCATTCATGCCTGGGCACAGTCCGTGCGGGCGCACAAACCAGCGGATAAAGGGCTGGATGGGGCGCGCCGATCAGACAGCGAAGATCAAGGGCATGTTCGTCCATCCGTCGCAAGTGGCTGAGATCGCACGGCGGCATCCTGAACTTGGGCGCCTACGTCTTGTCATTACACGCGAAGCCGAGCAGGACGTAATGACGTTGAAGGCGGAGTGCGACGGCGCCGATGAGCAGTTTAAAGGGAAGCTTGGCGAGACCCTGACCGCCGTTACCAAGCTTAGAGGTGTGGTAGACATCGTGCCGCGCGGCTCGCTGCCAAATGATGGCAAGGTTATTTCAGACGCTCGATCGTGATGCCGCAGCGCTCAAGGCGAACGAAGACGTGAAGGAATTCTATCTCGGTGTATCTGGGGGGCGGACCGCGATCTTGCCGGAAGTTAAACATTACCGCAAGCGGTGGCTCGGCTAGGCTTGCGGCTGTAAAATGACCGAGGATTTGATTTTTTGGGGGAGCCCGTCACCGAACTGATAATTTCTGCAAACGAAGCAACCAGGGGTGGTTTTACAAAAAGCACCTAACGAATTAATATGAAAGGGAAATTTGAAATTGGCAAAGCGCTCTGCAAAACCGTGTACCCCAGTTCAATTCCGGGCGTGGCCTCCATGCTTCCAGTGCAAAGCCAAGCACTTTACTAAAATTCGGGAATCCATAACCCCGATATATATTCCAAGGTGCTTTACCTGTGGCGGTTTCCATCTCACCTGGGCTCATGATGTGCCCCAAGGCCCGTAAGATCCCGCGACAAGAACTTTTGCAGCAGGTATGATCCTCCTTAATTTGCGATCAAGACAATGGGGGAAATGCAAATGTGCGACGTGTGCCGGCGCCAATTTCTGGGTGGCATGATTGCCTTGGCGGGAACAACAAGCTCCCCGCTCCTTGCTGCCGCTCAAAACATAAAAACCGATGCCGCTGCAAGTCCGGTCGGGGCTCTGCCAGCCCGCGGTGAGTTCATCATCCGCAACGCCTATGTCATGACGATGGATCCTGCCCTTGGCGACATTGCCGGTGGAGCAGTGCATGTGAGAGACGGCGTTATCATCGCTGTTGGGAAAAGCCTAACGGCACCAGGCACGAGCGTAATCGAAGGCGATGGCATGATCGTGCTGCCGGGGCTTGTCGAGACCCACTGGCACATGTGGAACACCTTATATCGCAGCTTTGCCGGCGATCAGCCCGATCAAGGTTATTTTCCGACCGTGGCTCGCTTTGGTCAGGCCATGAACTCCGAAGACATGTATTGCGGGACGCGGCTTGCGGCGGCCGAGGCCATCAATTCCGGTACGACGACCGTTCACGATTGGTGCCACAACGTACGCAGCCGTGCTCACGCCGAAGCGGATATTCGGGCGCTGCGTGAAACAGGATTGCGCGCGCGTTGGTCTTACGGTTGGGCCCAAGGATTACCCGATACTCAAGTCTGCAATCTGGCTGATCTTGAGGGAGTCCATAGGGATTGGAAAACTCTTTCCGGCGACGGATTGATTACACTTGGATTCGGTTGGCGCGGCCAGTTCCGCGCTGGGCCGATCTCGCCTGAAGTCTACCGTGCCGAGTTTGATACGGCGCGACGGCTCGGCATACCAATTACGGTTCATGCCGGTGCGGTTCGCAAGTTCAAGGGGCAGCTCGAGTCGCTCGCGAAAGACAAGCTGCTCGGCAAGGACGTACAACTGGTCCATGCGCTCTACCCGACGCCTGAAGAGATTCAAATGGTCAAGGAGTCGGGAGCCTCGGTAAGTCTGTCGCCGGGTTCAGAGTTGCGCATCGGTTATGGCTTTTCGCCGCTTACTGAATACATGGCCGCAGGCGTACCCCTTGGCATATCAATCGACACGACGGTGCTCTCGGGGGGTGCCAATGTTTTTGCAGCGCTCAAACTCGCGCGCGATGTCGAAAACGCGAAAGCTGAAAATGAATTCAAAATGACGGCGCGCCGTGCACTTGAACTCGGCACGATTGAAGGCGCTCGCTCGATGGGCATTGACGATATCGTCGGCTCGCTCAAACCCGGTAAGCGCGCCGATCTTATCATGGTGTCGACCACCGATCTCAATATGGGGGTTTTCACCGATCCTGCGCATATGCTCATCGAATGCACTCAACCGCAAAATGTTGACACTGTCGTCATTGATGGGCGCATTCTCAAACGTGGAGGCAAGCTCTCGGCGCTCGTTCCGTCAGGTGTCGTCCGCGAAGCGCAAGCCGCGCTTGACGGCGTGCGCAAGCGCACTAACTGGCGATGACCTCTTCTAAAGAGCGAGGTGGCTTATTGCGACGCAACGGCGGAATGTAATCGTGTCGCGTTGCGCGCAAGCGCACCTAATCAGCGTGAGCGCCGGGTCTGTTTGTCCGCGCACGGAAAAGCTTCTCGCAACGCTTCAGCGGCCACGGTGATGAATTCTTCATTACCAAGCTTCGGGTGGTCATCAACGTATTGCGAGAAAATTTTTATGTATTGCAATCTGTCGGAGTCCGGCGGAGCACAGTTTCCAAGAAGGGAAGCCTTCTCTCCCTCGCGGTAGATTGTAGAAATCTGCTGGAAACTCGTAAAAGCGCCCCAGCAAAAGCCAGTCTCGAAATTGCCTGGTAAGTCCAGAAGGTCGTCATTGAGAGCCTTGGCTCCGACGACGGCCTTGCATGAGGAGTGGACTTCTCGGGCCGTTTCGGCTTTTGCAGGGAGAGACGCTATGACGATGGCGGTGACGATGAATGCAATGCTCTTATGCACAGGACAACCTCCATAAAGCATTTGTCTTCGCCTCCCGGCAATCACGGGCGCGCACAATTCGTCCATGGATGCATAGAGCAAACTTAATCTTTCTGCACGTGCTTAGAGCAGAAAACCAAACGAAAAACATAAGGTTTGGCAGTGTTTCATTTTAAATTTCTGAAATGAGTTGCGGTGCGGACTTCGTAACAATGAGCGGCGCTGGGCTGCCTTGACCCTAAGCAGCCATAAGTAATGCTCCGCTGATCGGCGGCCATCAACCCTCAATGCTCTGCTGCGCTCTGACAATGCGAATCTTGGTGTCGCCCCTATCCGCGCTAAACCTTGGAAACCGGAGATCGTTGTCCGGTCACGCACCGGCCAGGCACCAGATGACTTCCTCCGTACAGCATGGCTGGTGCCAGGAGTGGAGACCTTATCCGTGTATCAGTCGAGACAGAACGTCGTAACGTAGCTGCGCGCTCAAGCTTCCGCACGGAGCTTTTTTTCACTCCGGTAAGCCCGCAAACTCACAATCATCCAGAATGCGTGCTCGCAATTCCTGGTCAAAAGGGGTTGGACTTTCTTCATCAAACTACCGAACGGGAGCGTGAGACGGCGGGACACTTCAAATGTACGCCGCCCAAGGACAACGCACGTCAAGGAGAAGCTTGCGAAGATCAAGGAGTAGATAGCGAAGCTGACCGCATTTGAGAAGCGAATGCTCGCGCGTCGATACGTCGGCTTATGGCCCCGTCTGACCTTACCGCGTTCTCTAAATGCGGACCATTAGTTTCAAACGAAGATAGGCTGGAGTTCGAATCCCTTCTTGTCCCCCAGTAAATCTGCGAACAGCGAACACCCATCCCCTCCCGGCTTGGATCGGGAGGCTGCATTTAAGATCCTCTTCAACAAACCATCGCGCCGCTGGAAAGAACGAGCTAGCAAATAAATTCTGTGTTTCAGCCGTTTCTGCGTTCGCATTTGGACCCGATCAGATGCTTACCCGCTTTGGCAATCATGCAGACCGATCGAGGCCAGTGCTCTCACTTTATCGAGCTTTTATACCCGCTCAGCGAACGCCACCATGCTAATTGAATTTATAATATGAGTGGGGCTGTATAGGGTGCAATATGGGTGTTCGCCCTCTGGCAATTCGAACCGAATTTGCCGAGGCCCGGGCGCTCAGCTGCTTCGATTTAGGCGCTCACGCTATACCTCTTTCATGCTCCGTCTGACTGAAATCAAATTGCCGCTCGATCATCCGCCGGAGGCCCTTGCTGCGGCGGCGGTGGTGCGATTGCGCATTGCGCCAAACGAACTGGTGTCTTGTACGGTCTTTCGCCGCGCGCATGATGCCCGAAAAAGATCGGCGATTACCCTTATTTATTCGCTTGATGTCGAAGTGAAAGACGAAGCCGCCGTGCTAAAACGCATTGCGAAAGAGGGCGCGAAGGGCGGCGGGCTGGTTGTACCTACCCCCAACACTGAATATCAGTTTGGCGCGCACGCGCCGGAAAATTTCTCCAAGCGCCCGCTGGTGATTGGCGCAGGGCCCTGCGGATTGTTTGCGGCCCTGATCCTCGCGCAGATGGGATTTCGTCCGATTGTTCTTGAGCGCGGCAAGGTGGTGCGTGAACGCACTAAAGATACGTGGCGGTTATGGCGGCATGCGGTGCTAACCGGCGTCGAGACACGCACCTCATCGCCGATCCGCGTTAAGCGCGACGAGACGTTTCAGAGCTTGAACACCAAGGGATTATTTCCCGCCGGTGAGGGCGCGGGCTATGCGGGAGGCATTTTGTCGGCAGGCGTCGACGGCATCAAGATCGCCCAAGCCGTGGCGCGAAGCCTGCTGGCAGGTTCATGAAAAATTTCGATGTGATAATTATCGGTGCGGGTGCGGCGGGTCTTATGTGCGCTGCGCGTGCTGGACAGCGCGGGCTGCGCGTTCTGCTGCTGGAGCATGGCGACAAGATCGGGTCGAAGATTTTGATCTCAGGTGGCGGACGATGCAATTTCACCAATCGCGAGGCCACGCCGGATCGTTTCCTCTCCCAAAACCCGCATTTCTGTAAATCCGCACTGAAAAGCTATACGCAACTTGATTTCATCGCGCTCGTTGAAAAGCACAAGATTGCCTATCATGAAAAAACTCTGGGACAGTTGTTTTGTGACTATGCGGCGCAGGACATCGTGACGATGCTGGTGGACGAATGCCGGATGGGTGGGGTGAAGATCGGCCTAAATCAATCGGTAATTGCTATCACCAAAGCCGACATGTTTGACGTGCAAACGCGCGAAGGAATGGCGCAGGCTCCAGCTTTGGTGCTGGCGACAGGTGGGCTGTCGATCCCCAAAATGGGTGCGACCGGATTTACGCATCAGATCGCCAAACAGTTTCATATTCCTCTGACCGAAATACGCCCCGCCCTGGTGCCGCTGGTTTTAGAGGACGAGAAACTCGCTTTCGTGCGCGCGCTTAGCGGCGTCAGTCTTGAGGTTGTCGCGCGTTGCGGCAAGCATTCATTTCGCGGAGGTATGGTGATGACGCATCGCGGACTTTCGGGGCCGGCGATTTTGCAAATATCTTCATACTGGCGTGAAGGCACCCCGATCACGCTGGATGTGCTGCCGGGCCTTAATGCAGAGGATTTTCTGCTCGAGCGTAAGAAAGCTCGCCCCAAGGCGGAGCTTAAAACCATTTTGGGCGAAGTGTTGCCGCAGCGTTTGGCGCAGGCCATGACCACCACTTATTTTGTGAATGAACCCATCGGCTATCTGTCTGATAAAAAGCTGAAGGAAATTGCGGGCCTGTTAAAAAGCTGGCGTTTGCTGCCGACGGGCTCCGAAGGTTACGCCAAGGCCGAAGTGACACTGGGCGGTATCGATACGGCGGCGCTGTCGTCTAAAACCATGATGGTTGCTGCGGTGCCGGGGCTTTTTGTTATTGGCGAAGCGATAGACGTCACCGGCTGGCTCGGCGGTTACAATTTCCAATGGGCTTGGTCGAGCGGTTGGGCGGCGGGTTCGGCGATATAACGTCGCTACTAGGATCCTTGCGACACGCATTCGCCTTGTCATTATGCCCGCTTTCGGCAGAGTTTATGGCGCTTGGGCGACCGCAATTTGCCAAAGGCCGATAAATTGCTTGATGAGTTCGATTGCAGCTTTGGGTTCGACAGCGGAAATTCAAACTGCGAGGCCCCCCAAGTTCTGAAAGATTGTATGAGTGCCTAACGAAATTCGTTGGCATGCTGATCTTATGGTGAAATTGATGCCCGAAGGCGGCCCATTACTGAGAGCCGCCGATATAGCGCAATCCGGCCGAAGTGAGTGCGCCGCCGACAACGCATGGAATACCGAATTCCACTTGCCCGGTGAGCGCCAGGCCGAGGCAGCCCATCGATAGCGCAGCTTCTCCCGCTTGTCCCCACCAGGCGATGTCGCGAGCAGAGCCAGGTCCCTTGCGCCGCAATTCTTCCACAGCCGCGAGGGCATCCTTACCGATACGGCCAGTGTCAACCGTCTCCGCTGCTTCAATGACCTCTTTAAGGATCGGGGTCACTTCCTTCGATTGATTGGCGCTTATCCGTTTCAGGAGCCCGAGCAGTTCGGCATCGCGCGAGGCATTCGCTGCGAGCGTAAACTTTGCCATACTGCCAACCGTCAGCTTCTCGACGCTATCGCGTTCTATCGCCCAAGGAAGCAACTCGACGATACGATTGATGGGCCCTTCGCTGCCGGTCGCAAAATAGATGCCCCAACACGTATCGATCAGTTCAGGATTGGATGCGAATGTCAGCTCCCGCACGGCGGCCTTTTTCTTGCCGAAGAACGCCTCGGCTGTGAAAACGCCTTTTACCCTGTCCATTGTTGTGCGCTTCTTCGGCTCAAGCGCTACTTGATCCAGCGTCGGCAACGCACCGGACAGGTACTTCTCTGCCATCACTTGGCGGTTCGGCAGACGGGTTGCCAACACGCCCATGAGCTCTTTCCAGTTGGGCAGCCCGGAATAAGCAACCGCCCGGATTGGCACCCATTGGTCTTCAAAGGGCAGGGGAAGAATTTTGGTGATCAGCGTCTGCGCCTTAGCGGGATTGGCGTGGAGGACACCTGCCAGGAATCCAATATAAACCCCCGCCGTGTCTGGGTCCTTGAAGCTGCCCCGCTGGCTCATGGCCCTTATCATGTCGGGCACCGCGAGTGGCGTAGGCTTTGCCCGATAGTTCTTGATAAGCCGGAGACCCTCATCGGGCGAACTGATTACGGCTTGGCTCAGCGGCGCGGCAAGTGCGGGCGCGAGAAATACGCAAACAATGAGGATCGTAACTACGCGACGCATGTTCCGTTTCGATGCCACCGAGGTGCGCATTGCCTCACGGTCTAGCGCACACAAAGGAACATCTATCGAAAGCGAATGGTTTTTTTAAGGAAAAGCTAAGACAGAGCCTGCTCGATTGCCTCTTAGACTTCACGCATGAGGCATAGATACGGCGATGCTATCCGCCGCCGCCGCTTCAATTAATCGTCGCATGACAGCTTTTGCCGCGAGCGCTATAACTGCGCATCCCTTCGCAAATTCGGAACAGGATTTCAAATATGCTGACCATGTATCAAGTGGCTTTGTCGCCGGTTATTCGTATGCTCGCAAGCATGGACGCTATCCTCGACAAAGCCGAGGCTTCCTGCGAAGCGCGCAAGATCGATCCTTCGGTGCTCATGCATTACCGGCTTGCGCCCGACATGTACCCATTTCCTCGCCAAATTCAGATAATGAGTGATGGGGCGAAGGGCATCGCATCGCGCCTTGCCGGTGTCGAGCTTCCTAGCTATCCCGATACCGAGAGCACCATCCCTGAATTGAAGGCACGGATTGCGAAGACAATCGAGTACCTTAAGAGTTTCACGGAAGAGCAAATCAACGGGAGCGAAGAGAAGGAAATCGTTTTGAAGATGGCCGGCCATGAGGTGAAGTTTACGGGCCGCGACTATGTGATGAACTTCGCGCTTCCAAATTTCTATTTCCACGCATCGATTGCCTACGCCATTTTGCGCCACGCGGGCGTTGAACTTGGCAAAAGAAACTTTCTGGGCGCAGCCTGATTCTCTTCTGTCTTCGGCCTTTCCTCCGATCCTGTTAGAGTAGACGCTAGCAAGGCTTTCGTAGTCGGCTTTTTGCAGAAATTGCTAAAAAGGCTAGGGGAGAAAGGCCGTTCGAATGGGCTTAAATATTCCCGTTATTCTCGGTTCCGTGCGCACCGGGCGTCAAGGCATCAAGGCCGCCCGGTTTATAATGGCCCAGTTGGAAAGCCGGGGCCATAAGCCCGATCTTGGTCGATCCGCTTGAGTATAAGCTTCCCCTCTTGGACCGAATGTATAAGGACTATCCTCAAGGGTCGGCGCCCGCTGTCCTTGAGGAACTCGCCAAGCTCTATCGTAGCGCCGATGGTTTCATGATTGTCTCGGCGGAGTACAATAATGGCGTCCCGCCAGCGCTGAAGAACCTCCTGGACCATTTTCTCGAAGAATATTTCTGGCGTCCCTCGGCTATCGTTTGCTATTCGGCAGGCCGATATGGCGGCGTCAGCGCTGCGATGCAGCTTCGCGCAATTTTAGCGGAATTGGGGATGCCCAGCATCCCGTCGCTCTTCCCCATCCCGAATATCGGCGAAAGCCTTGACGAGGACGGGCACAGCAAAGTGGATTGGATCGCGAAGAGCGTAGAGCGCTTTCTGGCCGAGTTCGCCTGGTACGCTGAAGCATTTCGCGACAAGCGCAAAGACGGCGTGCCTTATTAAGGCAAATTGAGTTTAGTTGGGCGCGTCGTCATCGCGAGCGGCAACGCCGCGTGGCGATCCAGTGGAAAACAACCCGAAGCGGTGGCCCTGGATTGCTTCGCTCCGCTCGCAATGCCTCAATTCTATCTCAACGCAATCCGCTCTACTGGATTGTGCGGGAGCTTGTTATCGGGGACGGCGATCACCTTTTTGGCCATTCGAAGTAAAGTTCGTAGCCATTACGCAGCCCCAGCGGCTTGTGTGGCAACAGCGTATCAACGCATATGAGATTATCGCACCACGCTGCGTTCTCTCCCCCTAACTCGCTGGCGAGTTCATCCACAAACGAGTCATAGTTGAGAAGTGGGAAGTCGGCACCCTGGTTAGTGCACTTGTCTATCAGCCGCTGAAGAGGCAAGAGCTCGAAGCGTACATAAATCCGGTCCTCGGAAAGCTGCTCGCCATGAAACGTGAAAGGGTCTTCGTTGAGAAGCTGAAAACCGGAAAGCAGGTAATCGCCTCGCGGTCCAATCTCGACGAGGACAAGTCCATCGCTATCGCGCCCTGCGGCGCCGAGGCGGCGGCATAGCTCAACATGACGCATGCACTCAGCGCCTGCTGCGCGTTCTCCGAGCAACTCAAGCGGCAAGGTTTTGATCACGACCCATCCGGGGGAGCCTCGAAACACTGCCGCCGCCCAGAGATTGTTCTCAAGCGCCCCTGCATATTGCATGGGATCGTAATCCTGCGGCTTCCGCGGCGAAGGACGCGCGACGCGCCGCATCCCCTCTTCCGACAAAAGAGTGGTGAGCGCCTCCGCCACGACTTCCGCATCATCGTGTTGGACGTAACACGTGTTTTGCCAGCTTCCCATCTTCCGACACCTGCATTAATTGTGCATCAGGCCAACGGCGGCATATTACTCAGTCGATCGTCCAGTCAGCAGAAACTTAGCTTGCTTCCTGGCGGAGTTCGCGCTGGTACGCCGAAGCGCTTCGCGACAAGCGCAACGAGGGCGTACCTTATTAGTCCGGATCAGCTCGCACAGTATCTGCCATAATTTATGACGGAAACCGCTTGCGGTTATCCGCGACCGGACAGATTGTTTCATTTTTGCCAATAACTCAGCTTTATGAGGGCACTTGCTGAACAGCATCGCGGCGACGTTTGCCGGAAGCGTAGCGCTAGCAGGATATGCAACAGGCGTCGAAGCCGGCACGAGACTTATCGTGAAGCGATATCGAATTTCGCTGCCTCAATGGCCCGCAGGCTTTAAGCTCAGCCTCGCAATCATCGCCGATTTGCATGCCTGCGAGCCATGGATGAGTGCCGCGCGCAATCGCAAGATTGCCGAAACGGCGAATGCACTGGGAGCGGATGGCAATTCTTTTGCTCGGCGATTACGTCTCATCTATGCGCTTCGTTACGGCGCAGGTCGCTCCGAGCGATTGGGCAAATGCGCTTTCCGTGTTGAACGGCACCACTTGGAGTTCATGCGGTCCTCGGTAATCACGACTGGTGGCAGGATCATAGGGCCCAGGAGCGTGGCACGGGACCTGTCTTTGCTGGCGAGGCTTTAGAGAGGGTCGGCATCCCGGTTTACGAAAATAAAGCGATAAGGCTCGTGAAGGACGGCCAAGCCTTCTGGGTGGCCAGGATTGGGCGCAGTCTATCAAGCTGGCCCTGCTCCGCGACGAGATCGGGCCACACCCACTTTCAGGCGTGGATGACCTGCCCAAGGTACGCTTTCCCAGATCTTTAACGACTATTCTCCAATTATGTCTTATGGCGCATGAGCCCGGCATCCTTTCCCATGATCGATAAGTCTGTGGTCCTTACTTTGTCCGACACACGCACGGAGGGCAAATCAGAATCTCCCGGCTGTTCGCCAGCGGCCCGTCGATTGGCAATCGCTACGCCTACGGACACATCGTGGAACGTAGATTCCGGTGCTGAGCCGGAACGAAACCCCTAGTCTCGGAGGGCTTGGCCGCTCAATGATCCCGGCGAGATCTGGCGGTGCCTCTAGAGATCGTCCACTCGAACTCTCAAGCATAAGCTAGTGATAAAAAGGAAACCCGCCTCGGCCGGTTCCTGCGCGCCAAGAGCTGCGGCTCAGTTAGCAGCCTCCAGCTGAGTGCCCGTTGCTTCAGCTTCTGCAAGCGCTGCGGCGATAGCGTCATCCACGCGCTCCAGCCAGACGAATTCGAGGCTCTTGCGGGTATCCTCGGGAATGTCGTCATAATCCCTGCGGTTGCGCGCCGGAAGCAATACGCGCGTCAGCCCGGCTCTCGCCGCCGCTGTGACCTTTTCTTTGATGCCGCCGACAGGTAGCACAAGCCCGCGAAGGCTGATTTCGCCCGTCATTGCGGTGTCGCTTCTCACCGTTCGGCCGCTCAGAAGCGAGAAAAGCGCCGTAAACATCGCAACGCCCGCGCTCGGACCGTCCTTTGGCGTGGCGCCTGCTGGCACGTGGATGTGAATCTCGCTTTTTTCAAAAATAGCGGGATCAATGCCGAGCGATACAGACCTGTTTTTTATCAGGCTCAGCGCGGCCTGGGCGCTTTCACGCATCACGTCGCCGAGCTGGCCTGTCAAAATGAGGCCGCCCTTGCCCGGAGACCTTGTGGCCTCGATGAAAAGAATATCGCCGCCGACAGGCGTCCAGGCGAGACCTGTTGCGACGCCCGGCACACTCGTTCGCATCGCCACTTCGTTCTCGAATTGCGGCGCTCCGAAAATCTCGCGCAGATCGTCCACACGTGATGCGCGCCTGCTGAACGGAGCCGTCTGCTATGCGGACGGCAACGTGACGGAAGGCCTTGCCGATCTCGCGCTCAAGATTTCGCACTCCTGCTTCGCGCGTATAGTCGCGGATGATCGCGCGAATGGCGTCGTCGTCGATGCTGGCTTGCTCAGCCGTCAGGCCATTCGCTTCAAGCTGACGGCGCACAAGATAGCGCCGCGCTATTTGCAGCTTCTCATCCTCGGTGTAACCGGCAAGGCTTATTATTTCCATGCGGTCGCGCAACGGCCCGGGAATGGTATCGAGCAAATTCGCGGTCGTGATGAAGGTGACGCGCGAAAGGTCGAATGGCACGCCGAGATAATTGTCGCGGAAGGAGAAATTCTGCTCCGGGTCTAAGACTTCGAGCATTGCGGCGGATGGGTCGCCCTGAATGCCACGTCCCATTTTGTCGATCTCATCGAGCATCATAACGCAGTCACGCGCGCCAGCCTTGCGGATCGCTTGGATGATATTGCCGGGCAGCGCGCCGATATAGGTGCGGCGGTGGCCTCTGATTTCCGCCTCGTCGTGAACGCCGCCAAGGCTGACGCGGACAAAAGGCCGGTCCATGGCCCGCGCAATCGACTGTCCAAGTGAGGTTTTGCCAACACCGGGAGGGCCTACAAAGCACAGTATGGGCGCTTTCCCCTGCGGCGCGAGCTTGCGGACGGCGAGATATTCAACGATGCGCTGCTTGATTTTTTCGAGACCGAAATGGTCTTCCTCAAGCACTTGGCGGGCGTGCGCGATCTCAATCGGCTTTTCGGCTGGGAGCGCCCAGGGGAGTTCGACCAGCACATCCAAATAGGCGCGAATCATACCGGATTCGGCTGCTACCTCGGGCATACGCTCATAGCGGCGCAATTCCTTGCGCGCTTGCGCCTCAACTTCCTGCGGCATTTGCGCTTTTGTAATGGCCTCGTTTAGTTCAGCAACTTCAGCCGCCCTGCCGTCACCCTCACCAAGTTGACGCTGGATAGCCGCCATTTGCTCGCGCAATACCGCCTCGCGTTGACGCTCATCGAACGCGGCTTTCGTCTGCTGGCCAATCTCTTGAGAGATGCGAAGAACCTCGATCCGCTGAGAAAGTAGGCGCGATACCTTGTCCATGCGCTGGGTGAGATCGACTGTCTCCAAAAGCTCCTGCTTTTGCTCAGCCGAGATGTCCATATAGGCTGCGGCTAGGTCGCTTAAAGCGCCCGGCGTGCCGACCGACTGTATCGCGCCAATCAATTCAGCGGGGATCTGCGGCAGAAGCTCAAGCGCTTCGATGGCTTGCTGGCGCACCAAAAGGGTGCGCGCTTCGATTTCGGGTCCGTCACCGTTTGGCTCAGGTATATGAAGCACTTTGGCTTCCATAAATGGCCGTTCTTGAACGAATTCGAGGGTCCGAAAACGCTCCACTCCCTGAACGATCACGTGGTGGCCGCCGTCTGGAGCGGTGACGTAGCGGACGATATTCGCAACGGTGCCAACTCTCAGCATATCGACGCCCGTCGGTTCGGCCATCGCGGCTTCCCGCTGCATCAATACGCCGATTTGCCGTTGTTCACGGACAGCCTGCTGAACCGCCGCAATCGAGATCTGCCGCCCGATTGAAATTGGGAACAAGACGCCCGGAAATAAAACCGTTTCGCGAACGGGCAGGATTAGGAGCGTGTCGGATTTTGGGCTTTCAATGCTGGAAGCTGCTTCGGCGCCACCGCTTCCTTCTTGCGGGTTAGACATATTTTGATCGTCCATAATGCCTATCTCCCCTAAGACAGTTTGTGCAGTGTAATAAGCAAACAACCGTTGATTGCTTCGCGATTGACCGAGTCATAGCGATGCCGCGGCAGAACAACTCGGCGTTCGAAACGCCCTTGTGGCAGTTCAAGCCGATGTATGAGCGCAGTTCGCAGCTCCTCGGGGAGCACGCGTTTTCCCGACACAACGAGGCAATCATCTTCGATGACAACCTCAACGGCGTCGGGGGCCACCCCGGGCAATGCAAAGAAAATCAGAACTTCTCTCTCTGTTTCAAGCAAATCGATGGGCGGCTCCCAAGCTGGCTGCACGCCCTGCTGCACGGTAAAAAACTGCTGATGAAGACGCTGGGCCTGTGAAAGCCTCTCCAGTGCTTCGAACCACATCCACTGACTGAACTCTTTCTTTGCCATCGTTAGAGCTTTCTTTAGCCATTCGGTGGGTTGCCCTCAGCGATCATGCTGAGGTAGCAGCTATCGAGCAGCATATGGCTGACGAGGGGGGCGCGTTTCAAGGTGGCGAATGCCGAAGTAACGTCTGTTGGGTGAATTTAAAGCACAGCACCGGAACGAAACTGATGGTGATCAAAATAGGATTTTGTCGAAGGCTAAACGAGGCGCACGCGAAATGTTTGCGCAGATAGATGCAGAAAAATTTTTCCTAAACTAAAACAAGTAGTCGCGGCGGTTGCCGAAGCGGTCGATATAGAAATCCTTTGGTGAATAGGTAGGAGCAACGCGCTGCCTCTCGCGCGTTACGGCATTCCAAAAATCGAGGCTTTGCTTCCGCAATGTATATTCGCATGAATATTCGCAATAAACCCAAGTTCCGCCCGGTATGCGAACCTGCTCGCCGAATTCGGCATAACGAACCGGCGCGATGACTTTATTCTGCCCATACCAACTCTCGGCATAGACGAAGCGATGCCCCTCCTCGCAGCAGCCGCGATATGGCGCGCGATGTGCTGCTTTGCGCTTTGCCTTCGCCGGGGCGTCATTTTGCGCTTCGGCCTTCACCATATCGCCCGTGGCGATCAAACCCACCACAGCAGCGCCCAGTGCGAGCGCGCTAAATTTCTTGCTCATCGGCCACCCCAAATCCCCCGGCGTCGCAACAGATAGAATGCCGAAGCTTGCGCCAAGACAAGCTAACACTATCCCGGGAATTTGTGCGGTGAAATGGCGAAAATGATCGTTTTCAAGAATTTGGTTCGTTATGGTGCCTACCATCTAGTGCAGGTCTCATGGGTAGATCGAACGCGATGGCATCACGGACCGGGGCGACGATATTCGATTACTGCGAACGCGGCGGCAACCCTGACTACTGGGCTGAGCCTCTCAACGCGGTGACTAATGGCGCCTTCATCCTCGCTGCGCTGGCGGGTATCGTCATGCTCGCTTTTCGCCCTTCATCACAGCGTTCGTTTTGGCACTATCTTTTCATTTTGAATTTTATCGCGATCGGCATCGGAAGCTACATGTTCCATACGGTGCCCAATGTAAAAACCGTGCAGGCCGACACAGGGCCAATCGGATTTTTCATGTTAGCCTACTTGACCTTCGCGCTGCGCCGTTTGGCCGGCGTCTCCTGGTTTCTCACACTCGCTGGTATTGCAGCCTTCATCGGGCTTATGGCTTTGGCGTTTAATATACAATGCTGGGATGGCCGCTTCGGCTTTCTTCTCGATAACGTCCCGGCGGGGGCACAGGCGCGCTGCTTGAATGGCAGCCTTGGTTATGCGCCAGCGCTGATCGCGATATGGCTTATGGCTAGCTTACTTTCGTTGAAACGGCATCCGAGTGCTGGCCTTGTATTCGGTGCGGGGTGTGTATTCATTGCCTCAATGGCTTTTCGCTCGCTTGATCTGAGATTATGCGGCGAGTGGATCGTCTTCGGCCATCGGCTTGGCACGCACTTTATCTGGCACATCTTAAATGCGCTGACTTTGTTCCTACTCCTTGTTACAGCAATCAAATATGGGAACCCTCAAGAGCAGGTACTTCCTCCGCGCCCGAAAGCACGCCAAGCCTCTTACGGGGTGTCCTGATCATCAGCGTACTTGCGCTTCGATCTCGCGAATGCGCTCCGGCCTCCATACAAATGGCTTAGCAGGTGCTGCGCCTTGCTTTGCGATGTATGTTCCTTCTCCGGGCCCGGCAATCACCGCTCGCCCACCGGCGCTCACAGTGACCTTTCCCTGGCGCACAAATATCCCAAACGCTCCACGGCTTGGGCCAGCGTAAAAGACAGTACCCTGTGCGGCGATTAGGCCAAAGGGCGTTTTAAACCGCAGACTGTCGAGAGGGGCGCTCGCGCCTTGCTCGCACTTGACTGTTCCGTAAGCGAGGTCAATCTCTCCCCCAGCGTTTGCCGTGTAGCTGTCGATCCGCAGCTCCGTTTTCCCCCCGAGCCGGAGTTTGGTGCTCGCTCCAATCAGGAGAGAAAGCCGGGCTCCAGACCCTGTTTTTATCGTCTCACCAACGAGAACCGATTCCTGCGGGGCGAGATTGCGCGTCTTCTCCTCGGCTGTGGCGGTCGCTGCTCCGATCAATTCCAAGACTGACCCGGCTCGCTGCTCGATGGCGAAGACTGTAGCTTGTGAAAAACTAGCTGCTGCTACAACCCAGAGCGCGAGTACTTTACGCCTCGTGAGCAAGAAGAGGGACGATCTCATCAATATAGCCCTCTCGAATTGGTTGGATTAGGCCAGCCACGTGTGGCGGTTGACTATAGCAGATCTAAAATGGCGTGGGTTTGGTTTCGCCAGCTATTGTTAGTGCTACTTTATCGGCGCTTTGCAAAGATGCCTCATCTATGCCACCAAGGAGCAGGCACCGCGTGAAATTCTAGCCGCACCACGAATTGGATGTAACGCTTTCCGCGACACGTGAAAATATTTTCTGGACAACCAACCTTCAATGAGTTTGGGCTGTGCCGCAGCCTTTCGGCTGGGAGAAACTGTTCGGAATAGGATAGCGACATGAAGGTCGTCATTACCGGCGGCGCGGGATTTCTTGGCCGCCGCCTCGCAAAAAGGCTGCTCGAACTGGGAACGCTGAACGCGCCAGACGGTGAGCCTCGTCAAATCGAAAAAATCGTTCTCCTCGATATGGTTGCCGCGCAAGGTCTGTCAGACCCGCGCCTACACGCTATTGAGGGCGACATCGCCGAACCGGCTTTGCTGCGGGACGTCATCGGCTCGGACACGTCGTCCGTTTTTCATCTGGCTGCGGTGGTCAGCGGTCAGGCCGAGGCTGATTTCGATCTCGGAATGCGCGTCAATCTTCAGGCCTCGCACAACCTACTGGAAGCCTGCCGGGCCAGCGCCAGCCGCCCACGAGTGGTGTTTACCAGCTCGGTCGCTGTTTATGGCGGTGCATTGCCAGAACTTGTCCGTGATGACACGGCGTTAAAGCCCCGCTCCTCCTACGGGGCGCAAAAGGCGATTGGCGAGCTTCTGCTATCGGATTACAGCCGTAAGGGTTTCGTCGATGGCCGCATCCTGCGCTTGCCAACCATTAGCGTCCGTCCGGGATTGCCCAACAAGGCCGCTTCGTCTTTCGCCAGCGGAATAATCAGAGAGCCTCTGAACGGCCAGGATGCGGTGTGCCCCGTCGCGCTCGACACGCGGATTTGGGTGTCATCGCCGCGTTGTGCGATTGAGGCGTTGGTTAGAGGCCATGAACTCGCGTCCGACGCCTTAGGGGACGACAGAGCGGTTAATCTTCCGGGCTTGTCCGTGAGCGTTCGGGAAATGATTGCATCCCTCTCGCGGGTCGCGGGAGAAGAAGCCGTGGCCCGCATTCACCTGCAGCCCGATGAGACTATCACTCGCATCGTCGGCGGTTGGCCTGGCGCGTGGGACACCACCCGCGCGGAAGCTCTGGGCTTCAAGGGTGACGAGAGTTTTGACGACGTCATCCGCGCCCATATCGAGGATGAGCGGCTTAAGTGAACCTCCGCCCGGCCCTCCCGCTGGGGAGGGCCGGTCACAGGCACAAGCTCTTGTCGAAGAATTATTCCTTCACCGCGCCTGTCATAGCCGAGACATAGTGCTCGACAAAGAAGGCGTAGAGGATGACGAGCGGCAGTGACCCCACAAGCGCGCCTGCCATCAGCGAGCCCCAGCGATAAATATCGCCGTCCACGAATTCGCTTATGATCGCCACCGGCACAGTCTTGTTCTCCGTCGCCGATATGAACGAGAGAGCGTAGATGAACTCGTTCCAGCAGAGCGTAAAGCAGAATATGAAAGCCGAAATCAGCCCCGGTATGGCGAGAGGCAGGATGATCTTGCGGAGGATCTGCCAGCGCCCGGCCCCGTCGATGAGCGCGCATTCCTCAAGCTCGAGAGGGATGGTTTTGAAATAGCCCATCAGGAGCCAGGTCGAGAATGGGATCAGGATCGTGGGGTAGGTAAGTATGAGCGCGAAAGGCGTGTCAAACAAACCATACTGATAGACGACCGTCGAAAGCGGAATGAACAGGATCGACGGTGGAACGAGATAGGCAAGGAAGATCAGTCCGCCGGTGAGGGACGCGCCTTTGAAGCGCAGCCTCACGATCGCATAAGCGGCCAGCACGCTCGCCACCATCGCCAGCACCGTGGACGCGGCGGCAACAAGCATCGTGTTCCACAACCACAGCGGATACTGCGTCTCGAAAAGTAGCTTGCGGATATGCTTGAGGGTTGGCGTTGTGGTCCAGAACGGGCTGTATTTATCGAGGTCCAGCAGCTGCTCGTCGGGCTTAATGGATGTAAGCGCCATCCAATAGAACGGGAACAGCAGCACCGCGAGGATGATGAAGAGCGGCAAATAGAGAGTGACAAGCCGCCGTGGCAGCGACTCCAGATAGTCCATGCCCTCCGCTTCGCGGCCCGCACGCACAGCCTTCGGCGCCTTCACCTTTTGCGTAATCGCTTGCGCGTTGGGAAGATCAACCATCTTCGCCTCCTTGCTGCCACTTCCTGCGTTGCAGCCCAAACCAGGACAAGAGTATTACCATAAGCAGGAGAGGGATCATCGCTGTGGAGATCGCAGCGCCTTCGCCCAAATGCCCGCCGAGAATTGCGCGCTGATAGGACAGCGTAGCCATCAGCTGAGTAGCATTGACCGGGCCGCCCCGCGTCAGAACCCAGATGAGCTGGAAGTCGGTGAAGGTGAACAACACCGAGAACGTCATGACCACCGCGATAATCGGGGTGAGCAATGGGAAGGTGATGTGCCGGAAAATCTGCCAGCGGGTTGCGCCGTCGATGGTCGCGGCCTCGTAGAGCGAGGGCGAAATCGTTTGCAGCCCCGCAAGCAAAGTAATCGCCACAAAGGGAACCCCACGCCAGATATTCGCGAAAATCGCTGACCAGCGTGCATTCCACGGTTGGCCGAGAAAATCGATATTTTCCGTGATGAGACCCAGATGCTTCAGCGACCAGGATATGATCGAAAACTGCGCGTCGAACAGCCACCAAAACGCGATAGCCGATAGGACGGTCGGCACGATAAATGGAATGAGGACCAGCGCGCGAAGGATCGCCTTGAAGGGCATGCGCTCATTCAGAAGAAGGGCGAGATAGAGCCCAACCGCGAATTTTATGACGCTGGCGACCACAGTATAGAGAAGTGTGTTCGTGACGGAGAGCCAGAAGACGGAATCGTCCCATAACCACTCGTAGTTTTCTAGGCCGATAAACGAGCCACCGCGACCAAGGCGCGCGTCCGTAAAGGACATCCAAATTCCAAGACCTAGCGGATAGGCGAGGAACAAAATCAGAAACCCAGCGGCAGGCAGCATGAACCAAGCGCCGAGCCAGTTACGGTTCGTCTTCAGCCTTGTCCATGCGCCTACGCTTGTGGGAGTTGGCATCCTGCCTTCGACAGCGATTGTCATAGGCGGCTCTCCTTGTAGTTCAAGCCCTCTTCGCCCCGGCCATCTCGCGGCTGAGGTAAAGTCACGCCCTGGTCAGAGCCATGATCTGTTGGCCCCGCAAGAGAGAGTGGATGGGCGAGGAGGTACTTGTTTTTCATAATGGCCAAGCGCCTCTAACGGTAAATGCGCTGAAGCTGCCGCTCGGCGAGCTTCATGGCGCCTTTGGCGTCTTCGCGACCGGTTGCGTAAGCCGCAAACATGTCGAGAAGGACAAAATCAGCGATTGCGCTCGCTGCTTTTTCGCCAACCGAGCCTTGTCCGCCAGCGGTTAGAGAACGCTTCGCAGCATCCCGGAATGGGGTGCGCTTCGGATCCGACGTCCAAACCGGATTGGCATCGTAGGCATTCAAGCAGTGCGTCAGATAACCGCCCGACGCGAGGAGCCAGGGATTGAAGTTCTCCGCTTCGACCATGAAGGCCATTAGTGCCTTACAGGCTTGCGGATATTTCGTGTACTGCATAGCGAGTAGTGGGAACATGAGGTGGAACTCGGTCGGACGGCCAATAGGTCCGACTGGCCAGATCGAATGATCCATGTCGTCCGCAATCTCTTTCTTCGCCGGGTCCTTGAGGGCTGCGGCATAGATTGAAATGCCATTTCCGGTCCAGTGAATATCGCCCGACAGGAAAGCCTTGTTATTCGAAGCATCGTTCCAGGAAGCGACCCCCGGAATCATGTTGTCGTAAAGCTGCTTCGCGTAGTCGAGAGCTTTTGCGGTTTCAGGCGAGTTGATGACGACCTTATCGTCCTTATCGACCGTGTTGCCGCCGTGAGACCACAGGCACCAATGCGCCCAGGCATTACCGTCGCCAGAAGCGTGCCCGAAGGCGAGGCCGCCAGGAGTGTTGTTCTTTTTGGTGGCCTTGGCGTATTCCATAAATTCTTCGGTTGTGGCCGGGAATTTCGAGAACCCCGCCTTTTGCAACGAGGAAAGGCGGTAGTTGAGAAGGATCCCCGTATAGCAAAGCGGGATGTCGATCCACTTGGTGCCAGCGCCTTTGCCATATTTTTGTGCGCTGTCGACCCAGCCTCCGTTTTTCTTCCCGACATAATCGGCAACGTCGGTGACATCGATACATTTATCCGGGAAGAGATGAGGCAGCGTATAGAGCCCCCAGAAAAGATCGGGTCCAGCTCCGGTATTGGCGGCTACAGAAGCCTTCGGTTGGACATCTTCATAAGACTCGCGTGAAACGGACACCTTAACGCCCGTCGCTTTATCGAAAGCATCGAGAAGCGCGAGGAAAGCGTCGTCCTCAGCCTGCACGAAATATTTCCAGCGAAGCATGGAAAGTTTTGCGCCCGGCTCCGGCTTCCATGGAGAGGTCTCGGCCCAAGCCTTGGCCCAGTCGAGGAGACCTAGACCACCTGCTGCGGCAAGCGCTGTGCCACCCTTGATGACACCACGGCGAGTAATTTCGGCCATCTCTGTTGTCCTTCCTTGACTGTTTGTTTTTTTTCTTACCCTACCGCCGATGAAAGGCGGCCGAAGCTCGTCCGTTTGCGACCTTTTTCACACGCTCCCTTGCGCCACAAGAGCTGCAAGATGGTTTGCGATGATCTGATCCTCTTCCGATGTCAAACCGCTGATGCCCACGGCGCCAACGACCTTGCCCGCGGCATTCTTTAAGACGCTGCCGCCCGGCAACGCGGTGAGCTTGTCATCGCAAAAATAGGCCGGCGTAATATTTTCGCGATGCATCCGCGCAAGAAGCGCGTCCGTATTAATGCCCATCCGCGCGGCGCTGTAAGCCTTTCCCTGCGAAATCGCAATACTGCGGAGCGGCGCTCTTTCCATCCGCTGAAAGGACACGAGAAAGCCGGACGCATCGCAAACCGCGACGCAAACAGGCCGCTGGTAATCCGCCATCGCCTTCTCTGTAGCCAGCCGGATCAATTCGTTGGCTTGTTTCAAATTAAGCGCGTCCATAATTCAGCATCCTTAGGCATTTGGTAGGGCAGACATTTCTTGCGCGCATCCTAAGCCGCTAAAGGGAGCGCTGTCACTGCAACTTCCGCATAGTTAGGGGGGGATTGAGAGGCTCAATTGGACGCAGTCGCTTTACCCCAGCCAAGGATTGACTAGGTCAACTCCCATAGACTGGAAATCAGACATGTTACGCGTTGCAATTTTCAAGCGGTGAACAAGCGCTGTCGCTGCAATTAAAGCATCACGTTCAGCTCGCGGGTCTGGCACATGCAATCGTGCGCAACGCTGTGCTACTATCGTGTCGATAGGCAATATTCTCCCTTCGAAAGCCACCAAAACTCTGTTGTCAATCCAAGCACGCAGCATTGCGCCCTGTTTCTTGTCGCGGCGCTCAATCATCAGGGCTCCGGCTTCAATCTCAAAAATCGTGATCGCAGATAAGAATAGATCTGCGGGATTGAGCGCATCAGCCCAGACGGTAACTCTCGCGTCGGTGCGGTCCCGGCGTCGCAGTTCCGACAGCACGTTCGTGTCGAGTAGCCACATTATGAGAGTTCCGCTGTACGGAAAATACTCCCGCTTAGCCGTGGCGGATCGAAGTCTACATCTTCAACACCAGGTTCAGCCAATAGATCCCGAATGCTAGGGTTGTCTCCGGTCAACCGGCGATAGGTGTCATGGCGCAACAGCACGTAGGCTGGCTCGCCACGATCGGTGATGACAACCGGGCCTTTATCCGCCGCGCGCTTGGCGCGGCTGACATCTTGGTTGAACTCGCGACTAGAAATTGTAGTGGGCATTTGCGGCCTCCCCCTCTCCGAAGGTTCTACAATACTACATTGCGAGCCGTTGAGAAAGAATCAAGCAAGGGGAGGGCATTTCAGAGCAGTTGCTAAGTTCTCGAAACTATCGGTAATCACGTCCCAATTCTCTTTGGCAGTCAGGTCCGTTTTCTGGTCTGGCCCATGCTCCGTCTTTCGGAAAACCAATGCGGTTTTGAAGCCCAGCGCCCGGGCAGCGCCCAAATCGTAATTGTGAGCGGCGACAAGCATGCAAGCTTGAGGTTCAAGACCGAGAACTTCTGCGTTTTTAAGATAGGCCTTTGGGTCCGGCTTATAGGCGGCAGCAGTTTCGGCTCCGAGGATCACGTCCCATGGAAGCCCGGCGTATTTCGAAAGCCGCGTGAGGAGCCCAATATTGCCATTAGACAGTGGGCTGATGATAAAGCGCTGCTTCAGGCGCTGGAGACCGGCAACCGTGTCGGGCCACGGGCCGAGCCGGTGCCAGATGGTTGTTAAATGATGCAGCTCGCTATCCGTTGGCCTGTCGATCTTAAACTCGTCCAGAACCTGAAGAAGGCCCTCGCGATGCAACACATCGAGAATGACGAAGGGACGCCGCCCCGCCCGAACCTCTTCCATATGCGGCTGATATTTGTCGCGCCAGCTATCGGCAAATGCAGCCCAGTCCCTGTCCAAGCCTTTTGCCTGACCGAATTGCTCTAACTCGCGAATGACGCTGGTTCGCCAATCGACGACGGTTCCGAATACATCGAAGAACAGTACTTCGACGCGCTCAAGGGCATCTCGCATGGATTTGGCCTTTGTTAGAGGGCTGGGATCATCCGAGCCAGTTTAAGCCGATGCGGGGGGGCGATCCCAGAACAAAAGCTTCCAGCCGGATGCGTCATTTTCTAACGCGCAATAATTACCCGTGGCGACTTTGAGCGCCTTCTTCTCTGCCATCTCCTCAAAAGCGCCAGGAACGAGTTTGAGGAAAAATTTTAAAATGCCATTGCTGCTAACAAGAAGGATGGGCCCCTCCGAATTCGCGGTCGCGGAAAGTTCATGCGCGAGCTGCTCTATGTTCGCCGTAACCTCGTCTTCGGACGGTTTCCAATTCGCCGATCTCGGCCAGATCCCGTGGTTATTCCAGGCCGCAAGTTCGCTGTCGCCGTATTTCTCGGCGATCTCTTCGGAGGCCTTAGCTTCCCACAGACCGTAGTCGATTTCTTTCAGCCGCTCGTCGATCAGCACTGAATGATCGCGCGCCCATGCCGCCGCTATGATTTCCGCGTGTTCACGCGTTCGCCGCAGCGGTCCGGCCACAATCGTTTTGATATCGTCGGCGGCGGGGCTCAGCACATTCGCAAGAGCGAGCGCTTGCTGTTTTCCCTTTGCGGTCAGCGGCAGATCCGTGCGAGCGCCGACCCATACGGGCTTTTCACCCGCTTCGAATGTGTTGCCGTGCCGGGCGAGAAACAGTCGCATCAGTTGGGGCCGCCGCTTTTCCGAAAATCCAGCAATTCGCCTTCGCGTTGGATGATGTCTTCCGCCACCCGCACATCTTCCGGCGCGTCAATAGACCAATGTGTGCGCCCGCGATAATCGACCGAGACGACGCGTACAGTCATGCCATTCTCCAGCGCGCGGAGTTGTTCGAGACCTTCTGTCATTTCAAGCGGCGACGGCGGCAGCGCCACGTACTGCGCGAGGGCCGCTTTGCGGTAGCCGTAGAGCCCGATATGACGGCAGATCGGCGCGTGGCCGGTTTTTCTCACAAAGGGGATGACGCCTTTTGAGAAATAAAGCGCGTTGTTCCGCAGGTCGCAGACAACGGTCGTTCCGCTTGCCGGAGTAACCTTCTTCTGGCGCAGGAACTCTTCCAAAGCAGCGCCTTCGAGCTTCACGGCAGGGGTGACGAGATCCGGCGAGCTATCCATCATCATTTCGCCGATCATCGCCTCTAGCACCCATGGCGGCGTCAAAAGGGCATCGCCCTGAAGATTGAGGATGATTTCCTCAGTGATGCCGCCGCGCTCAACAGCGTCATGCACGCGTTCGGTACCGTTGGTACACTCCGGCGATGTCATGATGGCCTCAGCGCCAAGTTCCTTGGCATAGGTCAGGATGCGCTCATCCTCGGTCGCGATGACGATCCGTGAAGCTTGTCGAACGCTGGAGGCGATCCGCCATACGCGTTCGAGCATCGAGACCCCGGCGACCCGGTGCAGCGGTTTGCCAGGAAAACGTGAAGAGGCGTAGCGCGCTGGTATGACAATTGCCGCTGTCATTTGCTTTCCTTATTGCGCCCGGTAGGACTTGGACTGCCGCGCGACCATGGCGAGCGCCCAAGGCTCAGGCATCACCTTCATCAGCGCAACGATCTGTTTGCCGCGCTTTCCGGTTACAACGACTGACCGGCCTCGCATCACACCGTCATATCCGGCTGCCGCGACTTCTTCGGCGGTTGACCACCAAGCCTTGCCCATCTTCGAGACTTGGGCGCGCGTTCCGGTAACATCATGAAATTCGGAATAGGTGAAGGCGGGGCAAAGAGCTGTGGTCAGCACATTATGTGGGCGGTTTTCGAGAAGCAGCGACTGCGAAAACTTGACCATGAAAGCTTTGGACGCGCCATAGAGCGTATGTCCCGCCGAACCCGGCACCAGGCCCGCAACCGAGGCCACATTAATGACGCGGCCCCATTTTCTCTCTACCATTCCAGGCATCAGCGCATGGGCGAGTTCGCAGGGAGCGGTGACAAGCACGCGGAGAAAAGCGTCCTGATCTTCCCATTTTGTTTTAACGTAATGACCCGGCACGCCGTAGCCCGCATTGTTGACAAGGCCGTCAATGGTAAGGCCGCGATGTTGGATAGCGGCGACGAGGCGCTTCACGCCATCGGGATCGGCAAGGTCTCCCTCAATCGGCATCGCGGTGATGCCATGCTTCGCGGAGAGTTCAGCCGACAATGCTTGGAGGCGCTCGACGCGCCGTGCCGTTAAAACGAGGTTCCATCCATGGCTTGCGAAAACCTCGGCAAAGGCTTTGCCGATGCCAGAGGAAGCGCCTGTAATGAGTGCAGTGCGGCCGCGAACTTCTGTCATTTCCGTCCCCCCTCAAAAGCGTTCGTTAACGCTGTTAATTCCGCACTTCAAGCAGACGCCGCGCTATAACCTGCGCTTGAATCTCGGCGGCACCCTCGAAGATATTCAATATGCGAGCATCGCATAGTACCCGGCTAATTGGATATTCCAAGGCGAAGCCATTGCCGCCGTGAATTTGTAGCGCATTATCGGCCGACGACCATGCGACGCGGGCCGCCAGCAACTTCGCCATGCCAGCCTCCAAATCGCAACGCCGCCCTTCGTCCTTTTCCCTCGCTGCAAAATAGGTGAGCTGCCGCGCGATCATTGTTTCGGCGGCCATCATCACGATCTTGTCCGAAACACGCGGGAAGCTGACGATGGGCTTGCCGAATTGCTGGCGTTCATTCGCATAACGAAGCGCCAGATCCATCGCCGATTGCGCCACGCCGACCGCACGCGCAGCCGTCTGAACGCGCGCCGATTCAAAGGTCTGCATGAGTTGCTTGAAGCCTTGGCCTTCCTCGCCTCCGAGTAGCGCGGAGGCAGGCACTTCGAAGCCATCGAAGGAGATTTCATATTCTTTCATGCCGCGATAGCCGAGCACCTCGATTTCGCCACCCGTCATGCCCTTTGCGGGGAACGGGTCTTCATCAGTACCGCGCGGCTTTTCCGCGAGGAACATCGAAAGGCCGCGATAGCCCAGCTCAGCCGGATTGGTGCGGGTGAGCACCGTCATCAGGTCGGCGCGAACGGGATGCGTGATCCAGGTCTTCTGCCCAGTGATTTTATAAACGTCGCCTTCACGCACAGCGCGCGTTTTCAGCGACGCAAGGTCGGAGCCAGTATTCGGTTCGGTGAAAACAGCGGTTGGCAGTACTTCGCCGCTCGCGATTTTCGGGAGCCAATGCTCCTTCTGCGCGTCCGTACCGCCACCAAGGATAAGTTCGGCTGCGATTTCCGAGCGGGTTCCTAGTGAACCAACACCAATATAGCCTCGGCTCAGCTCCTCCGAGACCACGCACATGGCCTCTTTGCCGAGGCCAAGACCGCCATAGTTTTCGGGAATGGTGAGGCCGAACACCCCAAGCTCATTCATCTTGGCGATGGTCTCGAAGCGGGATATAAGCGTTCTGCAAATGCCATTCGTGAGCGTGGGGCTTCACCTCCGCCTCGACGAAACGGCGCATCTCGCCGCGCATTGCTTCGAGCGTGTCATCGAGGCCGCCGTCGCCATAACTTCCGCCGCTCTCGATGTCGCGCATCAGAGTGATGGCGCGCAACCGCACCTGCGGCGAGTTCCCTTTGATCAGCGCAATAACTGCGCCGGTCGCGAACATGTCACGATCTTCGACGGACAGATCGAAATCATGGAAACGCGCCATCTCGGTCTGGCTCATGGGGATTCCGCCGAGAATTTGCGTCACATACTCGCCGATACCAATCTGGGTGAGAAGCGCTTCCAACTCGCCGAAGCGGCCCGCCTCGCTGAGGCGCTGCGCATAGTTGGTCATCTGCTTGATGGACTCGGTATATGTGGCAAGCCACGCCAATCCATGCACCGCATGTTGTTCGCGTTCTATAAGAGCGCTATCCAAGACGCCATTCACGCTCACCTTGGCGCGCACCAGGACTATAGCGCGGGCTAATAAGCGCTCAGCATTCGCCGAAGCCTCTTCGCAAAGTTGCAGCAGATTAGGCAAGAGCAACGGGCTGTCACCTTGATTTAAGTTGGCAGCAACGCTCATAGACCCTCTCCTTTATTGACCATGCTCAGCAGGAAATGCGCGCTCCTCAGAACCGGGAGGCCAATATTATTAGCTACGACGTCCTAATATCCTGCCGAACCAATGCGTAAGTGGTGACTTACGCATTGGTGATTTAGACTTATCCGGTCCTGCCTCTACCGTTTGGCCGGTTGAAGCAGCCTTGGGATCATGCGTTGCCTCGGCAGAATGAAGCGAAGCGCTTTGACCTTGCGCTTGGGACGCGGTGCTCCCGGATTCGCGCTCAGCTCTGCCTCCAGTGGGCGCAGTGGCCGATGATCCCAAATCCGGCGATATTTCGCAAATTCGAGACGGCGTGGCGTCGTTGGGAGAAATGCGGGCGGTTGCCACCGTCTCCATGGACGGTGGGGCGAGTTCGGCCATGGCGCAGGGTTCAGAGCTTCGCCTTTCTAACTCTCCATCGGCTAGAACTTCGGGCTGGGCCGCTGCGCTCGGTGCTGAGGGCAACGGACCGGGTATGCCCGCGGCGAGAGCGGATGCCTCAACGCGGGCTTTTGCAGCCGCCGCGAGATCCTCAAAACTCCGCATATTGCTCCCTTCAGCCACGACTTTCACGATAGCTGGATGCGAGACTTCCTCGTTTTTGGAAAAGCACGTTCCGAGAAAAGCCAGAACATCAAGCTTATGCGCAACCAAATAGAAACGGTTGTCGAGGAGTTCCGCATCCACCCGCTTACGAACTGCGTCAAGAGACATGGCGAAATTCAAATGGACGCCATTTATATGAGACAAGTTAGTGTTGCCCGGGCCCAGGAGTTCTCTCAGCTCCGTGACTTGGCTCGCGGCTAAATAATAGCCGTTTCCGGTAAATTCCGCTTCGACGGCGTGACACAAACTGTCAACCGCCTGAAAAAGTTCACTCGATGCTTGCGTCATGCGCTGCCTCTTGTTTGTTTGGCATACGCGGGGTCAGGAACGGGACATTCCAGCGACGCGCCTGTCTCGCTTCGCCGGAAAAAATGCGGTAGGCCGGAATTTAACCGAACCGCGCCTTTGAGGCCTCGATCGTGTCCTCGAAAGTTCGCAGGCCGGTGTGTGGTGCGTTCACCAGCACCGCCATATTTCCCGGCCGATGCTCGTTCTTCCACATGCGCATATGCGCTTTCGGAATATCGGTCCAGGGGAAAACTTCGCTCATGCACGGATCTATCCGGCGCTCTATCATGAGCCGATTTGCTTGGCTCGCCTGAAGCAGATTGGCGAAGTGAGAGCCTTGTACGCGCTTTTGATGCATCCAAAGATAGCGGGCATCCATGGTCAAATTGTAGCCCGTCGTGCCCGCGCAAATGACGACCATGCCGCCGCGCCTCACCACGAACACCGAGACGGGGAAGGTGCTCTCACCTGGATGCTCAAAGACGAAGTCTACATTATTGCCTTTGCCGGTGTGCTCCCAGATGGCCGCGCCAAATTTACGTACTTCCTTGAACCACTCGTTATATTCGGGCGTGCCGACCGTTGGAAGCTGTCCCCAGCATTTGAAGTTCTTGCGGTTGATGACGCCTCTTGCACCGAGCTGCATTACGAAATCGCGCTTGTCGTCATCCGATATGACGCCGATAGCGTTCGCGCCAGCCGTTGCGCAGAGCTGCACGGCAAAGGACCCAAGGCCGCCCGACGCGCCCCATATCAGTACATTATGCCCAGGCCGGAGCACATGAGGGCGATGGCCGAAGAGCATGCGGTAGGCAGTGGCAAGCGTAAGCGTGTAGCAGCCGCTTTCTTCCCAAGTCAGATGCTTCGGGCGAGCCATGAGCTGGCGATCTTGCACGCGTGTAAACTGCGCAAATGAACCGTCGGGCGTCTCGTAGCCCCAAATGCGTTGAGAGGGCGAAAACATCGGGTCGCCGCCATTGCACTGCTCGTCGTCGCCATCATCTTGGTTGCAGTGCACAACGACTTCGTCGCCGACCTTCCAGCGCTTTACCTTCGATCCGACAGCCCAAACGATGCCAGCGGCGTCCGAGCCTGCGACGTGATAAGGCGCCTTATGACCATCAAAGGGAGATATTGGAGTGCCAAGCGCCGCCCAAACGCCGTTGTAATTGACGCCCGCCGCCATTGTCAGAATGAGAACATCGTGGCTGTCGAGCGGCCATGTCGGCACGATTTCGACCTGCATCGCCTGATCCGGTGGCCCATGCCGCTCTTTACGAATGACCCAGGCGTACATTTTCTCTGGGACGTGTCCAAGCGGAGGAATTTCGCCAATTTCGTATAAATTTTTGAGCGCCGCGCTACCGTTTGATGGGCCAGGTTGCTTAAATGCTATGACTTCGCTCATAAAATGCTCCTACGCCCCTCGCGATGCCCAGGCGCCGATGCCGTTTGCACCGCAGCATGACGCTTTTTTGGCTGCGGCGCAATATGCCGTTATGGTCCGGGAACGCTGAGATGCGTTACTTAGGAGCAGGGGCAGGAGCTGGCGGTGGGACGGCGGAGCCAACGTTAAAGAACGGTACGGCGCTCGACTGGCCCAAAATTGTCTGTGGCGGCTGGCCCGTCCAGCGCTGCGCCAAGGTGAGTTCGATAACGCGCTCGTTTTCCTTCAGAGCTTCCCCTCGAACCCGGATACCCAGCGCTTCAGCCGCAGTGCGAAGTTCGATGCTGCGAGCCTCGCCCTCGGCGGAGAGGATCTGCGACTGCTTTTGCGCTTGGGCCCGCGCCACGAGCGCTTCGGCTTCGGCCCGCGCGGTCACTACCTTTTGCTCGCCTTCATAGCGTATTCGGTTAACCGTATTCTCAGCTGCGATCGCGTCGTTCTTGGCCTTGACCGCCGCTTCGACCGAAGCAACGAAGGTATCTGAGTATTTGATAGCGGGTATTTGGAGGTCGACAATATCGACGCCGAAAAGCTGCCGAACGGACTGGCTCACAACGACACGAACATCGCTAGCAATCTGCTCGCGTTCTTCCGATATTTTCACCGTATTGCGTTTCGCAAACAGGCGGAGCGTCCGGTCCGCTATGATCTGTTCGATGTTGCGATGAATGTCGAAATTTCCCGAGCGCCCGACTTCATAAAGTAGTTTGAAGACGGCATCGTGCGGAATGCGATAGGTCACGCCTACGCTAATTTGGACGGATTGATTATCGACTGTATAGACTCGAAGATTATCGATTCGAAGAGTATCGATCGAGACCTGAAGCTTATCGACCTGGTCGACAAAGGGCGCCTTCCAATAAAAGCCGGGAGTCAGCGGCTCTTTGGAGCGAACGTTGCCGAAGCGGCGAACTCCCGCCATTTCGGTCGGTTGCACGATGAAGAAGCTGTCACCCAAGCAGTAGAGGATTAATACTGCGGCAACTATGGGCACGATCCATTTGCCTAAAGAGCCCGGCATCATCGGCGGAAGTTTCGGCACTTTGTATGTCGTCAGGTCTTCCATTGGAAAACTCCCATTAACTATAACCTGACATCCAACACAGTTCCGGCGCTGCGTCAAAGCGCGCGTGGCGTGCAAGTCCGGCTTAGTGCGCGCCGAGATATGCAGCGCGCACGGCTGGATCGTTTTTCAGGCTCTGAGCCACGCCTTGATAGCGTATGCGGCCATTTTCGAGCACATAAGCATGGTCTGCAACATCGAGCGCCATCGCGGCGAATTGTTCGACAAGCAGCATGGTTATATGCTCCCGCTTGAGGCGGCGAATGGTATCGAAAACACCTTCGACAAGCCGGGGCGCGAGGCCCATGGATGGTTCGTCGAGAAGCAAAATCTCGGGCCTGGACATGAGTGCGCGGCCCATCGCCAGCATCTGCTGTTCGCCGCCCGATAGGGTGCCAGCGAGCTGCTTGCGCCGCTCGCTAAGCCTCGGAAAAAGCTCATACATCCGGAGTGATATCAGAGGGGATATCGCCTTTTTCGCGAGCCCCGGTGATCCGGGTGAATGCTCCGAGGCGCAGATTGTCTTCCACGCTTAGGGTCGGGAAGATACGGCGGCCTTCCGGCGAATGAGCGAGGCCGAGCCGGGCCACGCTATGGCTTGGCAGGCCCGCAATATCCTTGCCGGCAAGCGAGATAACACCCGCCTGTGGCTTAAGCATTCCAGAGATTGCGCGCAGCGTGGTTGTTTTACCTGCGCCGTTGGAGCCAATGAGTGTAACAAGCTGCCCTTTGGGCACGTGAAACGTCAGCCCGTGCAGCACCTCGACGCGGCCATAACCAGCGGTGAGATCCTTAACCTGTAACATCGTCTACTCCGCAGCTTCGGCAAGAGCGCCGCCAAGATAGGCCTCGATCACCTTGGGATCGTTTTGAACTAGGTTTGCGCTGCCCTCGGCAATCTTGTGGCCGAAATCGAGCACCGTCACCTTGTCGCAAAGTCCCATGACCACATCCATGTGATGCTCGATCAGGATCACTGTGATGCCGTGATCTCTTATCTTGCGGATGATCCCCGTGAGTTCCGCGATATCGGGAGCCGAAAGGCCGGCTGCTGGTTCGTCCAGCAACAGTAGGACCGGATCGAGCGCTAGCGCACGGGCGATTTCGAGCATGCGCTGTTTGCCATAGGGCAGGTTCCGAGCCTCCGATTCGGCGAGTTCGGAAAGACCCATAAAGCTTAAGATCGCCATGGCGCGAGCGCGCGCCGATTTCTCTTCGTTAATGCGGCGCGGCGTGCGGAGAATTGCGTCGACGACGGTGCTCGAAAAGCCGTGATGCAGACCTACAAGCACGTTTTCAAGCGCGGTCATTTCCCCGAAGAGCTGGACATTTTGGAAGGTGCGGGCGACGCCCTTCAGCGCAATCTCGCTCGGGGTCAGGCCGTTCAATTGCCCAGTAACCAGCGCGACTTTGCCGCTCGTCGGCCGGTATATGCCGGTGAGCACGTTCATCATGGTGCTTTTGCCGGAGCCATTTGGCCCGATCAGGCCATGGATGGTACCTGGAGCAACTGCAAGTTCGACATTGTCGAGCGCCTTCAATCCACCGAATTGCATCACAATGCCTTCAGCTTTCAGCAGCGCATCGGTCTTCGACACTGCGCGATCCATGAAGATCGCGCCCTCAGGCGCGGTCTCGACAGCGCCAAGATTGCGGGGCTTCAGCGCTGGGAAAATGTCTTTTAGGAAGCCCATGATCCCATCGGGCAGGTAGAAGACCACAAACAGGATCATGAGGCCGAAAATCGAAAGACGATAATCGGTGACATTCTCGACAGAAAGCGTCGCCGGTAGGAACAACAGGCACAAAATCGCGGGCGGCAAAACGCGAGCAAGCTTCTCCCGATTGCGTAGGAAAGTAGCCCCGAGGACAAGAAGCGCAGCCGCTCCAATCGCACCCGCCATTATTCTCACGAGGTAAATATCGGAGAGAGCGTTTGGCAGATAGACGATAATAAAGGCGCCGATAAGTGGCCCAGTCCGTGACTTGCGTCCGCCGAGCGTTACCGCCAATAGGAATAGGATCGTCAACTCGAAGCTATAGGTGTTGGGCGAGACGTAGCGCTCGGACCAGCAAAATAGAACGCCTGCAAGCCCCGCTAACGCAGCCGAAATCGCGAAGGCATAAACCTTATAACGATAGACGCTCACGCCCATGCAATCGCAGGCGATCGGACTGTCGCGCAGCGCCTCGAATGCGCGGCCATATTGGGAGCGCACCACGCGATTTACGACCACGATGGATATGAGGAGCAGGACGACGCAGAGATAATAGAATTCGAGCCGCTGAAAAGTCGCAGAACTTATGCCTAAGGTTCCCGGCCAGAATTCCCGCCAAGCTTGAACATTAACGACGCGCGGCGGCGGCAGGGTGACGCCCAGAGGGCCATTTGTCAGCGACGTCCACTCATTGATGACGATCTGGATAATCGTGCCAAATGCCAGCGTTACCATCGCAAGATAGGGGCCCACCACGCGAAGCGCAGGCACCGCAAGCACAATGCCGAAGAGGCCTGTCACTATGATGCCAAGCAAGAGGGCTGGCCAAACGCCTAGACCGAAATGAAAGAATATTATCCCGGCGGCATAAGCTCCAATGCCAAATAGGCCGGCATGGCCCAAGCTAACTTGGCCCGTATAGCCCACTACGATGTCAAGGCCGAGGATCAGAATGGCGTAGATCGCCATGACCTGCACGAGGTGAACGTAATATTGGCTATGGCCGACGAGAAACGGAAAGGCGAAAAGACCTACCGCAAGCGCAATGGCGCCAACAGACGGGAGAACGCGCGACATGCCTAAACCTTCTTGATGGTGGTCTTGCCAAAGAGACCGGCGGGTCTGATCGCCAGCACGACGAGAACGAGAATGAGGCCGGGCACATCTTTATATCCGGTCGAGATGTAGTAGCCCGTGAGCGTTTCCACGACGCCGAGCAAAATACCGCCGATGATGGCTCCGAGACCTGAATCGAGGCCGCCGATGATGGCTACGGCAAAGGCCTTCAAGGCAAGCACCGCGCCCATCGTCGCGCCCGTCAAAGTTATAGGGGCAACCAGCACGCCCGCGAATGCGGCGGTCATCGAACTCATGGCAAAGCTCATGGTGATGATGCGGCGCGTGTCGATGCCCATCAGCCCTGCCGCGTCGATGTCGTTCGAAGTGGCGATAAACGCCTTACCGTAGATCGATCTCCGATTGAAGAACTCGACTGCCGCCATCATGAGAAGGGCGCCGGCAACGACCATGATCTCCATGGGCAGTATTCGAATGGTTCCTATTTGCAGGGCGTTTTCAGAAAGCGGGGAGGGGAATTTGAGATCGTCCCTGCCCCAAACATTTTCCGCGATGTTGCGGAAGATGATGCCAAGCGCAATCGTGGCCATGATCCAGCCGGACTCGGACTTAGTCTCAACCGCGGGCCGGACGCCAAGCCGCTCGACAACCGTCCCCTGCAAGAAACCGAAAATCAGGACAAGCGGCAGCATGAGCCAAAAGCCGAGATACGGCAGAAGCGTCAGACCGACCATGGCTCCGAGCATGAGCGCTTCGCCCTGACCGAAATTCAAGGTCTTCGATGTTGCGAAGGTAAGCTGATAGCCAAAGGCGATGGTCGCGTAGATCATTCCCACGGCAAAGCCACTTGTGACAAGCTGCCAAAAGACACCGCTGCCTAGAGCTTGCGAGATATTACCGATCCATTCCATTACGCGCACTCACCCCTTGGCGATGGTAGGCTGCTTGCCGGACGCCAACGTGTAAATTGGCAAAGAAACCGCAGCGAAAAGTTGCGGTTAGAGCAGGATACAAATTAGCCCAAGGCAGATAGGCACCTTGGGCTAACCTTTGGAAGATAAGAGACGTTATTATTGCGTCATCTTCACGCGAACAACGCCAGCTTTCTCAGCGTCTTCTTTACGGGCATAGACTATTTTGCCGTCCTTCACCATTCCGAAGACCACGATGTTCTTCGTGATTGAGTTGTGATCTGTGCTGGAGAAGGGATGGTCGTAGGTGGTGACGACGCCCTCAACCTTTTCAGTCAGGCTCTCAAGAGCGGCGCGGATTTTTGGACCCTCGGTAGAACCGGCCTGCTTAATTGCAGCCGCAATAAGGAGAACGGAGTCATAGCCCTGGGCGCCTGCCACCGGGGTGGGGATTTTGTTGACCTTATAAGTATCGTAGTAAGCTTCGAGGAAGGACTTGCGTTTCGGAAGCGTTTTGTCCTCGATGAATGTTTGAGGCATGACGACGCCATTGCCGTTCTCGCCTGCGATATCGAGGAAGCTCTGCATCGAGGACGGCCAGGCAGTGATCATTGGCACATTCCAGCCAAGCTTCGCGCGGCCATTAGCTATCTGAGCGAGTTCTGGTCCAATGCCATAGCAAAGGATTGCTTCGGCGCCAGCCTCCTTGGCGCGGAGAAGCTGGGCGGTCATGTCAACATCCTTGATGTTGAACTTCTCTACCGCCACCGGAGGAATACCGGCCTTTTGAAGCGAAGTCTCAACGTCCGCGCGGCCGAGTTGCCCATAGTTCGTCGAGTCGGCAAGAATGGCGACCTTCTTGTATCCACGGGCGACAGCCTCTTCGACCATCATAGTCGCTTGAATCGCGTCATATGCCGATATGCGGAAGATATAGTTGCTGTCGTGATCCGGCTTCTTGAACTGTTCAGTGATGACGGTGCCGGTGGCCACATTGTTGATGACCGGAATTTCAGCCTCTTGATAGAAGCGCTGGGAAGCCAGTGCAACGCCGGTGTTGATGAAGCCGAGCGTGGCGACGACTTTCTCTTTATTGATCAGCTCTTGTGCAACTTGTGCGCCAACTTCGTTCTTGGCTTCGTCATCGCGCTCGACAAGCTGAAGCTGCCGCCCCAGCACACCGCCATTTTTGTTTACCTCGGCTACCGCAAGCTTGGCTGCGTCCCTCATGGACACGCCCATTGCTGACGAACCGCCCGTATAGGGGCCGGATAGCCCGATCTTGATCGGCTCTGCTGCTTGAGCGTGAGCAGTCATGGCAAGCGCGGCGAGCGCGCCTAGCATTTTAAATTTCATGGTTCCTCCTGGTATGCAAAATACGGCGCATATACCAAGCCATATTTTTATACGTTGCGGAGGCTCGGTTACAGACGGCTTTCGTCTAATGTAAGGATCAAGCTGCATCGAAATTCGATAACGGCCGGGGACAAGATTTGCATCTGCTTTAAGGTTTGCGCCGGAAGGAGAGCATTTCGGCGCTCTTCCGGAGCAAGGGCACTGCCGAGCGTCCTTACTACAGCTGGTGGGAGGAGTTCTTGGAAGGCGGCAACAAGCAGCTGGCTTGTGAAGCCGCCAGGGGCGCCACCACAAATGAGTTCAAGGGGCTTCGCCGTGACGCGCAAGGCTTGAAGGAAGTGGTGGGCGAGCACGCGCTTGAACTGTGAGGCGGAGCGGGCTACTTCTGAGTCGCCTGAAACCTTTAGAACTGATTTCTTAAAGCGATCAGAGCGTTGTTCTTCGCGTTCGACAGAGGGAGCTCTTCGGTATGATGAAAAAGCTTGTTCGGGTAGGCAAAGCTTTTCCCAATCGGATTTTTGTCGCCATCAGCCTTCTGTTGTGCCTTTCTGCGGATGGCGCTTCCGCCGCGCAAACGGGCAAACGCGCGAGTCCGACCGATTGCGCTTCGGCCGCGAACAAAGGCAAGCCCCCCTGCGCTATTGAGAGTCCAACAGGGCAGGTCACTATTTTTTGGCCGAAACTCCATATGGGCAACGCCGTTGCTCGAGCGGTCAGTTCCAAAATCGAGGTGTGGATCGACAAGACCATGGTTGGCATGGTCAATGGCGGCTCGCCGCTGACACTTAGCCTTCCGAATGGCCCGCACAAACTCGAGTTAAAACCGTTCGACGATTTTCTCGAGAATATAAGACCAACGAAGGAGACGCAGATCACGGTTTCTGGGCAAAAACCGCTTTATTTTCAAATCGTCGATCAGGGGTTTGCGCCTACCGTCAGCGAACTTGACGTCTCGACAGCTCAAGCTGTGCTCTCTGGCGACGCCCCGAAAGACGAAGGCAAAGAGGAACGCAACGTCCCTACGTCTCAAGCGGCGGTCGCCGGCAAGGAACCCAAAAACAAACCTAGCGTCAAGCCATCTCCAGCGGCGCTTGCTGCCAATGACACGCAAACGGCAAGCGCGTCGGGAACAATTTATCTCTATTGGCCAAGACCTGCGGCCGTCTTTGGCTTCTTAGACAAGTATAGTACGGATTTGCCGGTCTTTCTGGACGACAAGCGCATTGGCGCTGTTAAAATCGGTGAATATCTGGTGGTCAAGGTTCCTCCGGGTGAGCATGCGCTGGGGCTCAATGTGGGCTTATCCGGTGGTCGGCTGCTCAAGAAAGATTTCGTTATTGGGGCGGGCTCAACGCGCCATTTTCACGTCGAAAACCATGATACCGTTAGAATGTTAGAAGACTCGCCGGAAGAAGCCGCTGATTATACCAAGGGACTGACGCAGCGAGAGGTCGTGCAGTAGCGCCCCGACACCCCAACTCATTGAAGTCGAGATCTGCTTATCCTTTCAAAGCCAGGAGCGATCTTGCGTGCCGCAATGTCTGGAAACGGCCTTCAGCACGCGTGAAGCCACAAATCCCTCACGACGGCTTTTGGCCCATCACGTTCAGAGTCATGCGTCCGCTTCCAGCGCGTTACGGTCTTAAGGCTCGGCCCATTCGTCGGCTAAGCAATGCAATGTTGCTTAAGAGCATTTTGCGATCATCTATAACCGGGATCGTGAAACTCCTAGATTGCCGCAGCGGCGTTGCCGCTTCGCGATTGACGATTCCCGGGACCGTCATTGCTTCCGGCCAGTAAAACTGGCCAGAAGCAATCCAAACCTTAAAGACGCAGATTCGAAAATCCCGTGCTTCAACCTGGTCGCAAAACGCTTTAGCTCGAAGCTTTGCCCGCGTTGCGAGCGCCAACGAGGCGAAGCCGCAGCGCATTCAGCTTTATAAAGCCTGCTGCATCGCGCTGATCATAGGCCACCGCGCCTTCCTCGAAGGTGACGAGTTCCTGATTGTAAAGCGAGTATGGGCTTTCGCGTGAAACCACCTGAGCGGAGCCCTTATAGAGCTTGAGGCGCACCTTGCCAGTGACAAACTCCTGGCTCTTGTCGATCAGGGCTTGCAGCATTTCGCGCTCTGGAGCGAACCAGAAGCCATTGTAGATCAGTTCCGCATAACGCGGCATAAGCTCGTCTTTTAAATGGGCCGCGCCGCGATCAAGCGTGATGCTTTCGATGCCGCGATGGGCTGCGAGCAAAATGGTGCCGCCGGGGGTCTCGTAAATACCGCGCGACTTCATGCCGACGAAACGGCCTTCAACCAGATCAAGGCGGCCAATCCCGTGCTTGCCGCCCAATTCATTGAGCTTTGTCAGGAGTGCGGCAGGAGAGAGCGCTACGCCATTGACCGAGACGGCATCGCCACGTTCGAAGCCTACTTCGATATATTCCGGCTCGTTCGGTGCATCCTCTGGCGCAACGGTGCGCTGATAGACGTAGCCCGGTGCTTCGATAGCGGGGTCTTCCAGAAGCTTGCCTTCGGATGAGGTATGCAGCAGGTTCGCATCGACTGAGAATGGTGCTTCACCGCGCTTGTCCTTCGTCACAAGGATCTGATTTTTTTCCGCGAAATCGAGCAGCGCCTGGCGGCTCTTGAATTCCCATTCGCGCCAGGGCGCAATCACCGAGATATTTGGCTCAAGCGCGTAATATGACAGCTCGAAGCGCACCTGATCGTTGCCCTTGCCGGTTGCGCCGTGGCAAACCGCGTCAGCGCCCGTCGCGCGAGCAATTTCGATCTGGCGTTTGGCGATGAGCGGGCGCGCAATCGACGTGCCGAGCAGATAAAGCCCTTCATAGAGCGCATTCGCCCTGAACATGGGGAAGACGTAGTCGCGGACGAATTCCTCGCGCAGATCCTCAATGAAGATCTGTTTGATGCCGAGCAGCTCAGCTTTCTTGCGCGCGGGTTCAAGTTCTTCGCCCTGACCGAGATCGGCCGTAAAGGTCACAACCTCGCATCCATAGGTCACTTGCAACCACTTCAGAATGATCGAAGTATCGAGGCCGCCCGAATAGGCGAGGACAACTTTCTTGATATTTTTCTTCTCGGACATGGCGAACCCATTGAGCAAGGCGGTTTTGCGCGACATAGCCGAAGCCGCGCCCGGCGGCAAGGCCAGACTGACACTATGGCGCAGCGCCGGTTATGCTTTGGCAAGCTCGGCGAAGCCTCGTTCAAGATCGCGCTTCAAATCATCCACGTCTTCAAGGCCAATATGAAGGCGTAGCGCCGGGCCGTCAGGCTTCCACGCGGTCGCGGTTCGAGCGGATGCGCATTCGAACGGAACTATGAGGCTTTCGAAGCCACCCCAGGAATAGCCCATGCCAAAGATTTGCAGGGCATTCAGCATCCGGTTTATCCGCGCCTTTTCGTAAGGCTTCAAAATGATTGAGAAGAGCCCGGTTGCGCCCTTGAAGTCGCGCTTCCAAAGGTCATGACCCGGCGCACCGGGAAGGGCAGGGTGCAGCACGGCGGCAACTTCCGGCCGTTCGCGGAGCCACTCAGCGATGGCAAGACCCGAGCGCCAATGATGTTCAAGCCGGAGGCTAAGCGTTCTCAGACCGCGCAGCGCGAGGAAACAATCTTCGGAATGAGCGCATGCGCCAAGCGCTTCATAGGTTGATTGGAGTGTGGGCGCTGTCCCGGCATCACAGGTTATGACGCCAAGCAGGGCATCGGCATGGCCCACGATGTATTTTGTGGCGGACTGAACCGAGATGTTTACCCCATGCTCAAAGGCGCGGAAATAGAGCGGCGTTGCCCAAGTATTGTCCATCGCGACTGGAACACCTGCCGCGCGCGCCGCTCCAGTAATCGCTGGGATATCCTGAACCTCGAAAGTCTGCGATCCGGGTGACTCGGTAAAGATAAGCTTGGTGTTCGGCCTGAGAAGGCCAGCAATGCCAGCGCCAATCAGCGGATCGTAATAGGTGATCTCAACGCCAATTCTTTTCAGCACGCGCTCGGCGAAACGGCGCGTTGGTTGATAAACACTATCGCTGATGAGGATGTGCGCGCCGGCATCGGCGAACGCGAGTAGCGTCACCGATACTGCGGCCAGCCCGGAGGGGGTTAGGAACGTTCTTTCACCGCCCTCAAGTTTTGCGAGTGCGGTTTCCAGCGAGCGCGTGGTCGGGTTTGAAGGGCGGCCATAGGTATATTCAACGTCGCGGCTCTCAAGCGTCTCGGCATCTGGAAACAGGACCGTCGAGCCTCGAAACACCGGCGTATTCACAAAGCCCGAATAGGCGTGTGGGTTACGGCCAAGCTGCGTTAGCGCTGTCGGCGTTGCAACACCGTCCGTGTCCTGGCTATTGTCCTTCGTCATCATCATACCCTGCTATGATAAAGATCTGTGATCGCCATTTCTCATTACACCGTCAAGGGTTGACCTGAGCCAGCGCTTTAGCCTCTTATCCGAATGCGGCTCCGGGCACTCTTCTTGCTACGGTGTTGCGGATCGTACCCCGCACAATGTCAGAGTTCTCATGAGAAATCTTCCAAAACACATGTTCGCCGCGCTACTGGTTGTATGTTCTTTATTAACTCTCGCAAGCTTGTCGAAGGCTGGAACGCTCGAAGAAGTGAGGGCGCGGGGGCGGCTTAATTGCGGCGTGACCCAAGGACTCGCCGGGTTCTCGGCACTGGATAGCCAAGGCACATGGACTGGTCTTGATGTCGATTTTTGCCGCGCGGTCGCTGCGACGATTTTCGAGGACGGCTCTAAAGTCAATTTCGTTCCACTCTCGTCCAAGCAGCGCTTCACCGCCCTGCAATCAGGCGAGATCGATGTGCTCTCTCGCGTGTCCACCTGGACGATGCAGAACGATACCGCGCTCGGCATCCATTTCGTTGGCGTGATCTATTATGACGGGCAGGGGCTCATGGTTCGCAAAAAGCTCGAAGTGCAAAGCGCGCTTGAGCTTTCGGGGGCCGAGGTCTGCACGAATACCGGCACAACGACAGAACTAAATATATCAGATTTCTTCCGTTCGCGGGGAATGCCGTACAAGATCGTAACATTCGAGAAGTCGGATGAAGCTCTGAAAGCGTATGAGGCAGAGCGCTGCGATGTTTATTCGACAGATGCTTCAGCCCTTTGGGCTCAAAGGCTGAAACTTGCAAACCCGGACGATCATATCATTCTGCCCGAATTGATCTCCAAGGAGCCTCTTGCGCCAGCCGTGAGACAGGGCGATCCCAAATGGGAAAACCTCGTTCGTTGGACCCTTTTCGCCCTGATCAATGCAGAGGAACTTAATGTCGGGGCGGATAATGCCGTGACATTGGCTGCTGGCGGCGATGCTCCCGGAGTGAAACGGCTTCTCGGTGCGGAGGGCGATTACGGCAAGCCTATGGGCGTAAGCAAGGACTGGGCGCTTCAAGCAATCAAGACTGTTGGCAATTACGGTGAGATGTTCGAGAGGGACCTTGGGCAGAAAAGTCCGCTGAAGATCGAGCGAGGCCAGAATAAGCTATGGAATAAGGGAGGCATTCTCTTCGCGCCTCCAATCCGCTAGTTTCGATAGCGAGGCGCTAATTTCCCATCTACTCAGAACAACCGGGAGATGTGAAAGTGTTTCCCGCTTTGCCGGGAAGTGAACAGAGTTTAAGGGGCGCGAAAGTGCGGCGTATATATGCAAGCTTACAGGCGCAGGGCAGCCGCTTTTGGATACAGGCCGGCCTCCTTGCTTTTGTCGCTTTGCTGATCGTTGGCATCGCACTGAACGTTGCCGCAAATATAGAGCGTCAGTCGCTTCATTTTGGACTGGATTTTCTAAGACGCCCCGCAGGCTTTTCGATCCTGCAAACTCTTATACCCTTCAATGAAAGCTCAACTTTCGGGCGCGCCTTTATCGTGGGGCTGCTAAATACGCTGCTGGTGGCGGTTATAGGCATTGCGGCGGCGACTATACTTGGTTTTGCAATCGGCTTAGCGCGGCTCGCGCCAAACTGGCTGTTGCGTTGGGCCGCGGTGGGCTATGTCGAACTATTTAGGAACCTGCCTCTGCTTCTGATTTTGTTCTTTTTGTATTTTGGCCTGTTGCGCCAGCTTCCTGCTCCGAAACAAAGCTTGGAACTGGGGGGCGCATTTCTCAACAATCGCGGACTGTTCCTGCCATCGCCTGACTTCGCGCGGCCTGCTTCTTCGTTGTGCGATCTTAGCAATATTCGTGGCGGCGGTACGTTATTTGAAAGGCCGCATTCGGGTCGCTGGCGTCATCGGCGCGACGATCGCTTGTCTATGGGCCGCGAGCAGCCTCGATCTTAGCTGGCCGCATCGCCAAGGTCTTTCGCTCTCGGGCGGCATGAGGTTAATCCCTGAGTTTCTTGCGCTCGCCCTCGCGCTGACCATCTACACGGCGGCTTACATCGCGGAGATCGTGCGCGCAGGGATACAATCGGTTCCGCGTGGGCAATCAGAGGCGGCCGAGGCGCTGGGGCTTACGAGCTGGCAATCGACGCGCCTTATCATCATCCCGCAAGCATTGAGATTGATCATACCTCCGCTGACCAGCCAATATTTGAACCTGACAAAGAATTCCTCACTCGCGGTCGCAATAGCCTATCCAGACCTTGTTTCTGTGTTCGCCGGTACGACGCTCGCGCAAACGGGTCAAGCCGTCGAGATCCTGGCAATCACAATGGGCGTCTACCTTAGCCTGTCGCTTGGGACAGCCGCATTGCTGAACTGGCGCAACGCAAGGGCCTGGGCATGACGGCAAAGCGCCTAAGCGCAGCAATCTTGGCTCTGCTCGCAAAGCATTTGGGGCCCCGGGGAGGCAGAGTAGCGTTTCTCTTGAATGCAGTGCTCACGATCATGATCGCGGTCGCGGTTTTCCTTATTTTGCGCACTGCTATTTTGTTTTTTTTAGTGGACGCGGCGAGCCCCTCGCAGGATGTCGCTGCGTGCCGCTCGGCAAGCGGCGCTTGTTGGCCTTTCATTTCGGCGAAGCTTCAGCAGTTTCTGTTTGGCCGTTATCCCGAACCCGAACGATGGCGAGCCGTCGCGGCGATGGCTCTTCCGCCGCTGTCCCTGTTGGTTGCGCTGATGTTTAGGCGCAGGGCAGGGCTTATCGGTTTCGCGGGCGCAATTGCCGTCAGCCTAACGTTCGCTTTTATTCTGCTTGCGGGCGGCGCAATGGGGCTTACCAGCGTCAAGACGGAGCTTTGGGGCGGCCTGACCCTTACGCTGCTTGTATCCTACATCGGTTTCGCCGCATCGCTTCCGTTAGGATTAGCGCTGGCGCTTGCGCGGCGATCAAGCTGGCCTGTCCCACGCGGCCTTGCGGTGGCAATGATCGAGTTTTGGCGAGGCGTGCCGCTTGTAACTGTGCTTTTTATGGCAAGCGTGATGCTGCCGCTGTTTTTGCCGGAAGGCGTCACCGTCAATAAGCTCGCGCGAGCGCTGATCGCTATCGCTTTGTTTGCCAGCGCTTATATGGCGGAAGTGATCCGCGGTGGCCTCCAAAGTGTGCATTCCAGTCAGTATGAATCCGCAGAAGCGCTCGGGCTCACTTACGCGCAGACACTTCAGCTTATCATTCTGCCGCAGGCGTTGCGTAATGCGCTGCCCGGCATTATCGGCACATTCATTGGCCTGTTGAAGGATACGACGCTTGTCCTCATCATCGGGCTTTTCGATTTTCTTGGCATGATTCAGCTTGCCTCGGCTGATCCCGCTTGGTCTGCCCCGTCCACAGCCATTACCGGCTATGCATTTGCGGCGCTCGTGTTTTGGTGCTTATGTTTCGGGATTTCGCGCGCCGGTGCTGCAATCGAAAGTAGCGCAGGCGGAGCGCGGCGCGGGCTGTAACTTGCGATGGAGTTGAGTTGATGGATCCCGATTTGGTGCGCCAGCAGGAAGAAGCTGAACGGGAGAGCCTGCAAGGATTTCAGCACGCGCCACTGGTTCCGCCGGTCCCCCCTTTTAGAAGCGCAGCCACAACAGCGGTTGTCGAAGAGTTGCGCTCCAGTCTTGGTGTCGAAGCGGTCCGCGTGAGCGAACGGCCAGAGTCATTGAGATCGGCGCCAAGCATAGCACCTTCGCTTGTCACGGTGCTTGGGCGATTTTTTCAGGCGGCAATTGCAGGCGCCATTCTTGGCGGCGGAATGGGAATTCTGGCAGTTTGGATGCTCGGGCTTGCGCCTGAGACAGCGCAAATCGCGATCTTCACCTCGGCGCTCATTCTTGCTCTTGCATGCGGTGGTATCTCGCTGAAGGGTACCGCAGCTTAACTGCCAACGACGCCTTAACCGTCACCCGAGCCGAACCGCTTCCATAGCCAAAGCAGCGCCAATACCAGTAGTGAGCCGAGGAAGGCTGCCACGACGTCACGCATCGAAATTGCGATTTTGTCTAGGCCGGGAAAGATCCCGAAAAGACGGAATAATACTCCGCCAAGGAGCGCGCCCGCGAGTCCCAGTCCAAGATTTGTGGGAAAGCCGAATCCTCTCCTCGACCCTTTCACAAGGAAGCCCGCAAGGGTCCCACCGGCGAGGCCCATTATGATCCACACGATTAGCTGGGTCAGACTGAAGTTCATGGTTCAAAACCGCGCGAAAATTGCTGCTTAGTGTGCGGCCTAAGGCCTTAATTCTTTTTGAATGCACTCACCAGTTGAGCGCGCATTGACATTCCGTAAGTTAAATGACGCTGGAATCGATAGGAAGGAGAGCATCCATGACGATCGAACTCTACGTTTTTCCGCCGAGTCCGCGCGCCTTCAAGGCGATGGTGGTGGCCAACCATCTCGGGCTTGATTGGACGTTGCGGCTGGTCGACTTGCCGAAAGGCGGTCACAGAGCGCCGGACTATGTCGCCCTGAACCCAAATATGCGTATGCCGGCGCTTAAGGAAGACGGCTATGTTTTGTGGGAAGCGAATGCGATTATGCAGTATCTGGCGCTGAAGAAGCCAGAAAGCGGTCTATTGCCAAAGGACGAAAAGGCCCGTCTCGATGTAACGAAGTGGCAATTCTGGGACCTGGCTCATTGGGACTCGGTTTGCGCAGTTTTTGCTTTCGAATATGTGGTTAAGCCGGTGGTTCTGCGCATTGGGGAACCGGACAAAGAAGCGATAGCCAAGAGTACAGAGGCATTTCACCGCGCCGCGACTGTTTTGAATGATCAGCTCGCAGGCAAAAATTTTGTCAGCGGCGACACTCTTACGCTTGCGGATTTCTCGCTTGGCGCGGCCATGAATCTGGCTGAGATGGCCCACTATCCGGTCGCGCCTTATGGGGAGATAAAGCGCTGGTACGCATCGCTTTGCGCGCTGCCAGCCTGGCAGCAGACCCTCGCACAAAGTGCCGCTGCCGTTGGCAGGGCTGAATAGAATAGGGCGCCCCTTTACGCGGCAACAGTTTCGGGCGTTTGCGCCATGGTCCGCCCAAGGATCATGTCCGCCGCCTTTTCCGCGATCATGATTGTCGGCGCGTTCGTGTTACCGCTCGTGAGACGCGGCATGATCGAGGCGTCCACAACGCGCAATCCTTGCAGGCCGTGGACCTGAAGCGTCGCATCAACGACCGCCATATCGTCTTGTCCCATCTTGCATGCTGCCGACCGGATGGTAAATCGACTCACCCGTAGCTCGATGGTAGGCGTCGATATCGGCATCCGTTTGCACATCCGGCCCTGGCGCAAACTCGGCCCCGCGATAAGGGTCGAACGCCTTTTGCCGAAACACTTCGCGGACGATTTTCAGACCCTCACGCAATGTGCGAAGGTCGCTATCGTTATTGAGATAGTTTGGCTGAATAGCGGGATGCGCGAGCGGATCGGACGATTTCAGCGTGATCTCACCGCGTGCCTCGGGCCGCTGCATGTTGTAATAGCCCATGAAGCCGTGCCGCTTGATGATTTGGCGGCCGTGATCAGTATAGAGCGCGGGAGCAAAGTGATATTCGAGGTCAGGCGCCACGAGTTCCGGGCGGCTTTTCAGGAAAGCAAGAGACTCAAGGCCCATGGTCGCGCCTGGGCCCTTGTGGGTCAGAAGATAATAGATGATGTTCGCCGCTAACGGCAGCGGCTTTAGAATGGAATACAGCGATACCGGTTGGGTGCAGTCATGCTTGACCGCGCCATGCAGGTGATCCTGTAGGTTCTTGCCCACCCCAGGCAAATTATGAACAACTCTTATTCCGTGCTTCTGGATCTCATCGGCTGGACCTATTCCCGAAAGAAGCAGCAATTGCGGCGAGTTAATCGCGCCACCCGCGACAATGACCTCACGCTCAGCGCGCAATACATGCCTTTGCCGCCCCTTCGCATATTCGATGCCTATGGCGCGAGTGCCCTCCATAAGAATGCGCGTGGCTTGGACCTTCGTTATGACGGTCAAATTGGGCCGCGAAAGCACAGGGCGCAGATAGGAAACCGCCGCACTTGCACGGCGTCCGTTGGCCGTCGTGGTATCGATTGGACCAAACCCCTCCTGCTCAGCTCCGTTGAAGTCTGCGGTATAGGGATAACCGGCCTGTTGTCCGGCCTCGATCCAGGCGGCGCTAAGCACACCTTCAACGCCAGGCCGGGAGACCTTCAGTGGCCCATCGCTTCCGTGAAAATCGTTCCCGCCGGGAAGATAGTTTTCCGCTCTTTTGAAATAGGGAAGCACCTCGTCGTAAGACCAGCCTCGGTTCCCAAGCTGAGCCCATGTGTCGTAGTCACTCGGTACACCGCGAATATAGATCATCGCATTGACGGAACTGGAGCCGCCAAGCGTTTTCCCTCGCGGCCAGAAGAGGCGCCTTCCATTCAATCCCGCCTGCGGTTCGGTATGATAGCCCCAATCGACCCAGCCCGTTTTCATCAAGGCCGCATAGCCCGCTGGCATATGAATTAGAAAATTTTTATCCGCTGGCCCCGCTTCCAGCACCGCAACTTTGATGTCAGGGTCTGCCGAAAGCCTGTTGGCCAAGACGCAACCAGCCGACCCGCCCCCAACGATTATATAGTCGTAGGACATCTGCTCCCTCCGTGCACGCTGCGCGCGTTACTTTTTTTGTTGCGTTAGTTTGAGGTTGAATGCTTTTAAGCGCAACTTGAACTCGGCGACTAGGGCACGAAAAATAGTGTCGTGGACAAAATGAGGCTGGTTTCTCTTTTTCAGCGGCGCCGGAACATTGCTGCAACCAATGCTATTAAGCCGCGTTGCGGAGGAATTGTCAGACGTTCTAAATTAAGCGTGATAGAAGGAAGGAAGGACCAGCAGATGTTCATGAAAAAGGGGCGTTCGAATTCCCAGTAGAGTAAGGCATGATCAATAGTTGGGTCATTATCTCATTTGCTTTTTTGTACATAGGCGCGCTTTTTTGTATTGCCTATTTGGGTGATCGCGCGCGCGTAAATAAGCAGTCCCAGCGTGGAAGGCCGACTATATATGCGCTGACGTTAGCGGTGTACTGTACATCTTGGACTTTTTTCGGCAGCGTTGGTTTCGCTGCTGCAACAGGCTTAGATTTTATTGCAGTTTATGTTGGGCCGATTATTGCCTTTGCTTTCGGTATGCACTTATTGCGGCGTATAACGCGACTGACTAAGGCGCAGAACATCACGTCTATCGCCGACTTCATCGCCGCCCGCTATGGAAAGAACCCTACTGTCGCCGCCGTTGTTACCATCGTGGCGATTATCGGCGTTCTCCCCTATATCGCGCTGCAGCTAAAAGCCATTTCACAGTCCATCACGACGTTGCTGGGGCAGCCGGATGCCGAAGCGAGCATCGTTGCTCATCTTCCCATCGGAGATATGGAGCTTGCCATATCCGTCGTGCTTGCTGCTTTTGCCATTCTGTTCGGCGCGCGCCATAGCGATGCAACAGAGCATCAACGCGGCCTCATGCTGGCGGTGGCGGTTGAGTCCGCGGTCAAGGTGGCAGCGTTTCTTGCGGTCGGCGCCTTTATCCTGTTCGGCATATTCGGCGGCATAGGGCCCCTTATGGAAAGGGCTTCCGCCCGTCCAGAAATCTTGAAAATTTTCAGCGGCGGCGTGCATGGCGGATCTTTAATTACAGTTGCATTCTTAAGTTTCGTTTGCGCCTTCGTTCTTCCACGCCAATTCCATGTCACCTTTGTTGAAAACGATTCCGAGGATGAGCTTCGCCGGGCGTCGTGGCTTTTTCCGCTGTATCTGATAGCGATCAACATATTCGTGGTGCCTGTCGCCGTCGCGGGGCTCATTGCGTTTCCCAAGGGATCGGTCCCTCAGGACATGTATCTCCTGGCTCTGCCGCTTCACGCGCAAAACCCCTTCTTTACGCTCATCGCATTTGTTGGAGGGTTGTCCGCCGCGACCGCCATGGTCGTGGTTGAAACGGTCGCCCTTTCCATCATGGTCTGCAACGATCTCATGATGCCCCTACTTCTGCGGCTTCGCTCCCCAGGCGTACCGGGCAGGCGTGATATGAGCAGGCTTCTTCTGCACATAAGGCGGACTGCGATCGTGGTGATCGTGCTTCTCGCCTACAGTTTTTACGACGCCATAGAACAGGTGCCGCTTGCTTCCATCGGTCTTCTTTCCTTCGCAGCCATGGCGCAATTTGCGCCCGCTTTTTTCGGCGGCTTGATCTGGCGCAGGGCTACCGCGCGCGGAGCCATCGCAGGCATTCTCGCGGGAACCGCTGTTTGGGCTTACACGCTCTTGTTGCCCCGTTTCGTCGCGGGCGATCCCATCGGCTCTTCCATCCTCGAACACGGGCCATTTGGCATCTCGCTTCTGCGGCCTGAAATGCTCTTTTTCTTAAGCTTCGACCCCTTCACCCACGGTGTCGTCTGGAGCCTGTTTTTCAATACGCTTGCATTTGTGACGGTATCGGTGTTGCGAGCGCCCGAGCCGATCGAAAGACTTCAAGCCAATGTCTTCATCGAAGAGCCAACCCCTCGCTATGCCGCCCCCCATTTCAGGCCATGGCGCCCTGCCGTCACGATGGCCGATCTTATCGCGACGGTATCGCGTTATCTCGGAGAAGACCGCACTGAGCGGTCCTTCACGGAATATGCGTCAAGCCGTGGCATTGCTCTCGACGGCCGGCTTGAGGCTGATATTCATGCGCTCCGCTTTACCGAAAATCTGCTTGCGAGCGCTATTGGCACCGCTTCATCACGCCTTGTAATGTCGCTTACGCTCAGGCGTAGCAATGTCGGCGTGAATTCCGCGCTCAAGCTTCTCGACGACGCATCCGAGGCGATCCAATATAATCGGGACCTCCTTCAGACGGCGCTGGACCATGTAAGACAGGGCTTGGCCGTGTTTGACAAGGATATGCGGCTCATTTGCTGGAATCGCCAGTTTCGGGAAATTCTGGCGCTGCCGCCTCAACTTGGCCGGTTCGGCATTCCTCTCGACGAGATCCTCCGCTACATGGCGCAATGCGTTCACACGAACCGGACGGCGATCGAGGAGATCGTTACTGACCGCATCACCAAATATATTGTGACGATGGAGACGTTTCATGAACGTCTTATCTCTGACCGCGTGGTGGAGGTGCGCACGAATGCCATGCCGCAGGGCGGCATCGTGGTCACATATATGGATATTACGGCGCGCGTTGCTGACGGTGAAGCGCTGGCGCGCGCGAAGGAGACCCTGGAACGGCGGGTGGCGGCACGCACTGAAGAGCTTATGACCGTAAATCAAGCGCTTGAGATCGCCAAAGCTCAGGCCGACGAGGCCAATCTCGGCAAAACGCGCTTTCTTGCGGCGGCGAGCCACGATGTTCTGCAACCGCTGAATGCGGCGCGTCTCTATGCGGCCAGTTTGATAGAGCGCGCGCCACCAAACGAGCTCTCGCGTCTTGCCCGCAATATCGACGCCTCGCTCGATGCTGTGGAAGATATCTTGAATGCGCTTCTGGATATTTCCCGGCTCGATAGCGGCGCGATGAAACCGGAGTTCACGACGTTTCCGATCAATGAGCTCCTTGAGCAGTTGCGCGTCGATTTCGAGCCGATGGCGAAATCGCGTGGCTTATCCTTCAGGATTATCTCGTGCACCACATTCGTAAGGTCCGACCGTAAGCTGCTCAGGCGAATTTTGCAGAACCTTGTTTCGAACGCGCTTAAATACACGGACAAAGGCGGAGTAGTGCTCGGTTGCCGTAAACGCGGCCGTGGCGTGCTCGTGCAAGTGTATGACACGGGTCCAGGCATTCCGGAACATCACCGTCATCTAATTTTCAAAGAATTCCAAAGACTTGAGCAGAGAGGGCAGGGCGCACCAGGACTTGGCCTCGGCCTTTCGATTGTCGACCGGATGTGCCATGTCATGGATCACGATCTGTCGCTTACTTCAAAGGTCGGTCACGGTTCGGCATTTTCCGTAAGCCTGCCCGCCGTTCGCTGGTCGGAAATAGAAAAGCCGCGTGCCGTCGGCCCCCGCCCCGTGCCCTACGGCGATTTCCGTGGCGTTATTGTGCTATGCATCGATAACGACCGCAGCATCATTGATGGAATGAGCTCGCTTCTAACGGGATGGCACTGCCCCGTAATTACGGCGGTCGATAGTGCGGATGCGCTGGAACGGGTCGGCGCTGATAAGATCGTCCCCGATATTATCATCTCCGATTATCATCTGGAGTGCGAAAACGGGCTTGAGGCGACGGCAAAAATCACGGCCGCCTGCAAGATGCCGATCCCGGGCATCATCATAACGGCGGATCGGTCGCCTGCTGTCACGGCAGATATTTCTGCAGCGGGCTTCGCGCTGCTTCAGAAGCCGGTCAAACCCGCAGCGTTGCGCGCGCTGATATCTCAAATGATTGCCCGGCAGCAGGCCGCAGAATAGTGAGTGCGGGCCGATTGGGCTTCGAAGCCACTTTGCGATAAAAAGCTGCGCGTATACTTGACCTGACGCCGGGCTGAATGCACCGTGGCGGCGTATCATCGACGCCGAGGCCGCCGCGATCGGCGCCACGGCCTTAGCCCCGAGTGTAACGTCCTTTATGTCCTCTTTTGCCTCCCTCATTTTCGTTGTTGCCGCCGCCGCGCTCATCACCCCTGCGGCTCGGGAGTAAAAAAGCCATGCTGTTAAGCGCTAGCGTTTCCAGCGAGCAAAAGGCAGCTATTCGAAGCTGGTGGGCAGCTTTTTCGCAAGATAAAGACATCATTAGTCGCTCTTTTTTTTCCGAGCACAGCGGCGCCTTCGATATCGTGGCCTGGATGAGGGAATATTTAGGGGCTGTTGACCCAGCTCTCATGTGGGAATTTGGTCCAGGCATCAAGAAAAGACATAGGCTTGTCATTACTCCCGAAGCGCGCCGCGAGCTTCGGCCCTTGGTGCGATATCTATTGAATGAAGCGCCTGAGTTTGAGGACTGGGAGTTTTACGAATATCGCTTGGCGCGAGATTTCGAACGGGCGCAATCTTTTATGGAGCAGAGGGCCGGTTGGAAAGATATAACGGCAATTGATTTTCAATTGTCTGAGGGCCGGTTTGGTAAAATCGATGTAAAATTTTTCGTGCCGTTCCGAGAACCTGAAGACTCCCTACTGAATAAGCTGTTCATTCTATTAGAAACGCTGCTCGGAGAAGAAGTCCTCGATAAGTGGGTTGGCTACATTGATGTAGCGCAGAAGAAGGGGCGTAAATTTTTAGGTAGGCTGATAGGAACTAAGGGCAGGTCGGACTACAATATCATCAACCTTGCCATGGAATTTAGTCAGAAAATGGCACTAATAAAAGGAAAAAATCCAAAAAATCGATACTTTGATATAGTCGATACTATAGAAGGCGGGAATGCGCGCCGAACAATTGGCTTTCTTTTCAAGATCGATTCAAAAGAGCAGCTGGACTACCCTGACAAAAAAGACCTATTCGTTGCCGTTTCACCGTTTAATGAGTTTTTCTCTGCTACGCTTGATGGACACGAGCAGTTTTACTCGGAGCGATTTTCTAATAATGGTGAGATCTTTATCTATATAAAGATGGACGGTTCCGCCGGGGACCTAAATCAGGAAATATTCGTTGATCGAGGAGCTATCGAAGACGCCTTGTCAGATGCGCTCGAACCATTGAGCTTGGGTTGCGTGGTCGGTGGTGGCACCGGGCGGCGATACTCCTATATCGACTTAGCGGTGACAGATTTGGAACGTTCGGTGGCGACAATTCAGCAAGTGCTGAGAAACGGAAAGCTGACCAAGCGAAGCTGGATATTGTTTCATGATGCCGATTTGCGCGCGGAGTGGATCGGCGTTTGGGACAATTCGCCGATGCCATACATGGGCTGAGGGACGCCTGTCGCCCAGCGCCTCAAACAAATCAATTCGACGGGCTGTCACAAAAACGGATTGATGAGCGCAACGCCATCGATAATCTGGCCGTGCGTCATGTCTTCGGTGTAAAGTTCGCGGCAGCCAAGTTCGCTGGCGGATGCGATGACGGCGCAATCCCAATAGGAAAACAGATGACGGCGTTTTATTTCGAACGCTGCGTTCAAGATGTCCAATGTGATGGGTTGAATGGCGAAGCGGGTCCACGCCCTAATCAGTCCGGCCGCGATTTCATGCGGCAACGGATCGGCGCGGCTTGCGCGGGTGGCTTGAACATAAAATTCTTGTAGCACCTGCACGGATAGTGCCGCATCCGGCCGGTCAAGAAGTGCGAGCGCTCGTTTGCGCTTCACGCGCTCGCGCGGTTCAGTGCTGATTGAATAAAGAAGGATATTTGTATCGAGGAATATCGATGCCGTCATCGGGTGCGATCATGGAGATCTTCGCGGGGCAAGCGGTCGCCGCCCGAAAATGTCTCTATTTTTTCGCGTAGAAGCGCCTCTTCACGCCGAAGGCGTTCGAATTCGGACTCGCCAGCCGCGAAATCTTGTAAAAACTTGCGGACGAGTGCGGAAACCGACGTGTCCAGTTCGGCGGCGCGAACACGCGCGCGGCGGTAAGTCTCCTCATCGAGTGTGACTGTGATATTTTTCATTCTCCACAGTTACACATTGACCACATAAAGAGCAAGAGTGAATCGAAAGAGAAAAGCGCCAGTTGGCCTATAAGCCGGGTTCTGTGCCGGCGGTTTCCCGCCGCGATGACCATTCATCTGGGACGCCTGTCGCCAAGCGCCTCAAGCAACCAACCCGGACGGCGATGCGGAAACGCATTTGGCCCGCAGCCGAGGCCGCGAAGCCGTGCCGTCCCTATTCGGTTTTGCTCCCAGCGGGGTTTACCCTGCCACGTCTGTTACCAGACGCGCGGTGCGCTCTTACCGCACCCTTTCACCCTTACTTTTTATGGGCCTAACGCGTTCCGCGCTATTTGAGGCCGGTTGGCCCGCCATGCGCTGCTTTAGGTCCTGAAAAGCGGTTTGCTTTCTGTGGCACTTTCCCTGGGGTCGCCCCCGCCGGACGTTATCCGGCGCTGTGTTTCCGTGGAGCCCGGACTTTCCTCCACTCGAATGCGCTTCGACCTTGCGGCCCATAGCGCGCATTCAAGCAGCGGCCATCCGGCCAACTGGCATCTCTAATAAGAAGTGCGCGGGGGCGCGCGCGTCAAGGTCCTAAGGTAGAAACTTCACTGATTAAACCGTCCGCGTTCGTGAGCCGATCAAAAGCGCCGGGAGGAAGCCGACTGTGTCTTTTTTGTATGCCGTCTGCACAAAGCCTTTTGCAACCATTAATAAGTAGTTGCGGACATAATGCACCCGCTGGTAGTTATTTGCTTAGGCTGTGCGGCTCAGCTACCGCGCTGCAGGGCAATGGCGTTAAATAACCTATTCTTTTTGTAAGGCCCCCAACGGGCTTTGTTTTTTTAGCGGGCTGACCGCCCGATTTTTGGAGGACAGATGCCGCAGATTAAGACGGCCTTCCACCTCATCATGATTAAGCCGACGCATTACGACGATTCCGGATACCCAATCCAATGGCTTCGCTCGGCAATCCCGTCCAACACATTGGCATGTTTGAACGGCCTTGCGGAGGACGCGCGGGAACGGGAGATTTTTGGCCCGGGCGTTGAGATGAAAATTTCGACCTATGACGAAACCAACCGGCGGGTGCGGCCGGAGCGGATTATAAGGTCGCTGGGCGCTACCGATAAGGTGCTGATAGCGCTTGTAGGGCGTTCAGTCGAACCAGTTTCCGCGAGCGATGGACCTGGCGAGGCCGTTCCGCGACAAGGGGATAGCGGTCTGCATCGGCGGTTTTCACGTTTCCGGCTGTCTTTCCATGCTCCCCGAACTGCCGAACGATCTGAAGGAAGCGCAACGGCTAGGCATCAGCCTATATGCGGGCGAGGCTGAGGACGGCCGCCTCGACAACGTGCTGAAAGACGCTTTCGACGGCGATCTCAAGCCGCTTTACAATTACATGAGCGACTTGCCAGACATGAGCAGTCAGCCCATGCCGATCCTGCCGGAGCGCCACGTTCGCCGCACCGCAGGCACGATGTCGAGCTTCGATCTTGGCCGGGGATGTCCTTACCAATGTTCCTTTTGCACGATCATCAATGTGCAGGGCCGCAAAAGCCGCTTCCGCTCCCCGGACGATCTGGAGGGCATCATCCGCGAGAACTATGCCCAAAACATCAGACGTTTCTTTATCACGGACGATAATTTCGCGCGAAATCGGAATTGGGAGCCGCTCTTCGACTGCCTCATTCAACTGCGGGAGATTGAAGGCTACGACATTAAATTCACGATCCAAGTGGATACGCTCTGCCATCAGATCCCGAATTTCATCGAAAAGGCAAAGCGCGCCGGAGTGGCGCGCGTTTTTATCGGGCTCGAAAACATCAATCCTGACAGCTTGCTCGGCGCTAAGAAACGCCAGAACCGCATCACCGACTATCGCGACATGCTGCAGGCCTGGAAGCACCGTGGCATCATCACCTATGCGGGCTATATTCTTGGTTTCCCGAACGACACCAAGGAAACGATCCTGCGCGATATTGAGATCATCAAGCGGGAGCTTCCCGTCGATATTCTCGAATTTTTTATGCTGACGCCCTTACCAGGTTCGGAAGATCACCAAACGCTGCACAAAAAGGGCGTGTGGATGGACCCGGACATGAACAAATACGACCTCAATCATCGGGTCGTTCATCACCAAACCATGCCTGACGCCGAATGGGACGACGCCTACCGCTCGGCGTGGCAGTGCTTTTATACGCCGGATCATATGGAAACGATCATGCGCCGCGCCGCCGCTTGCGGGTTAAGCGCTGGCAGGGTCATGTTTATGATGCTCTGGTTCTTTTATTCGTTCCGATACGAAAATGTACATCCGCTCGAAAGCGGTTACTTCCGGCTTAAATTCAGGCGTGACCGCCGCTCGGGATTGCCCAGAGAATCGATGCTCGCCTTTTATCCTCGCTACGCATGGGAGATCGTGCGGTCCCATTTCTGGATGGCTTATTGGATCATCCGAATGGATAGGGTCCGGCGCGGCGTCAAGCGTGATCCGAAGCGGAAGGAGTATTTCGATCTGGCGTTGCAAAACGGCGGTATGGATGAATTCGATGAACTCGCGATGTTTAAAAACACGCGCGGCGGTCAGGCTGCGGTCGAAAAAAAGCGGTCTCAGGACGCGGCTCGTGATGCTGTAAAGGTCTCGCAGGCATTGAAACCCGCAGGGTGAGCGGTTGCCCCGCGGGGGGGAATTGAAAATTAAGCGTGATTAACCAATTTGTCATCGGCAGCCACAAAGCGGCAAAAGCCGCACGGGGAACCGGATGAACATAATTCCAATTAGCTTTGGATTGAACAAGGGCGCAGCAGAAACAAATAGCGACGATTTTCGCCGCGAGCGTGAAGCGCTCGACGCCTATTCCACTATTGTCACGGGCGTAGTCGACAGCGTTGCCGCCGCCATGGTAGGTATTCAGCGCAAAGCAAAGCTAGGCGCACGGATGACGGGCGATCCTCGCCTGCAAGGCGGTGCGGGCTCCGGCTTCGTCATCACACCCGATGGCTACGTGCTAACAAACAATCACGTCGTGGAAGGGGCAAGCGCGCTTGAAGTGCTCCTTCCAGATGGTAGCACAGCCCCAGCCGAACTCGTGGGCGGTGACGCCGACACAGACACTGCGCTTGTGCGGGTGCATGGAGGCCGCTTGACGGCGGTTGAGCTAGGCGATTCCGATGCGCTTCGTGTGGGTCAGCTCGTTGTTGCGATGGGAAATCCGTTCGGGCTTCAGGCAACAGTCACAACAGGCGTTGTAAGCGCGCTCAGGCGAACTTTGCGCGCCACAACAGGCCGCCTCATCGAAGATATTATTCAGACCGACGCGGCGCTTAATCCCGGAAATTCAGGCGGAGCGCTGCTGGATAGCCTTGGCCGGGTCATCGGCGTGAATACGGCGATTATCGCAGGCGCCAACGCCACAGGTTTTGCGGTGCCGATCAACACGGCAAAGCGCGTCATTCCCGATCTGATGCGGGAGGGCCGGGTCATACGCGGCTATCTCGGCCTTGCCGGGCAAACAGTACCGTTTCCGAAGGCGGCGGCTGTGCGCTATGGAGTAACGGTGCCTGCGGGTGTTCAAGTGGTGCAGGTCGTAGCTGGCGGACCGGCGGAAAAGGCAGGACTTCGCGCGGGCGACGTTATCTTGTCCGTTGATGGAAAAGACGCGCCATCGGTCGATGCAATCCATCGCATCCTCGACGGCAATTCCATCGGGCGGGAAGCGAGCTTGCGCGTGCTGCGGCGTGGCGATGTCATCATGGCGCGCATTACACCCACACGGCGTCCTGAAGAGGGGCGCCGTTAGCGCGGAAGCTCGCTGTTATCACACGGCATCCAATGGCAGTGGATTGGCCGAGGTCTATCGACGCTTTTTCGCTGCGAGCCCCGCAAGCACCAGGGCTATTCCCTCCGCGAAGGCTGCCTCGACATCTCCACCGAGGCGAAACGCTCCCGAAAGCTCCATGCTCACGAAGCCATGGCAAAAAGCGGTAATGGTGCGAGCTGCAATGAGTGCGGATGCGCTTTCGCCGAGCAGCGATTGCAGGGTTTCAAGTACAGGCCGCGCGGCTTCGAAACGAATTGAAGCCGCCGCGCTGTCATGCGAATCTGCTGAGAACATGAGCGGGTAGCCGCCTGGATGACTTTTTGCAAATGCACGGTAGGCAAATGCCATCTCACGCAGCGAGTTGATCCCGCCGCCGTGTACGGCGGCGCTCGCCAAGATAGAGCCTAGCTCCGCAAAAAGATGGTCTTCGACCGCTCTCAGGAGTGAGGCACGATCGGAAAAGCGCTTGTAGAGAGATGGACCGCGTACCCCAACTGCCGCCGCGACGGCTTGCATCGAGAGTTGTTCGGGACCCTGCTGATCAATCAGGCTGAGCGCTGCCGCGACGATATCCGTATCTGATGTTTTGGCAGGGGCAGGCATCTATTTAGACGATCTCCCACTCTCAGCTTCAAGGCTACCGCCGGCGACCCACAAACCCCAAGTGAGTGTCGCCAAAGCTTGACGCGTATTTGAGTCCATATCCGACCGCTCTATCCATCCCATTATGAGCGAGCCAGATAAGAGCATAGGGCAACAAATAAGAATTTCCGAAGTAACCGGCGGCTAGGAGGGCTAATGGGCCCAGATAGCTGTGCACGGCATTATATGCAATCGCGCCAGCTCTGCTGCCGCCGAGATATGCGAGTAAAGAAAGATCGGGTGACAAGAAAAGTATACCGAACAGATACCAGCTCGCTCCGGTTTGCGCGTAAGCAGCCGCCGCAACCGCTAATACCGCGAGCCCTTCAAGCCGAAGAACCGTCCGGACACTTTCCCGTACATAGCCCGGGCTGCCGACCATATCAGATTGTGCGGTAGCGTCAGCAAGTACAGTCATGTGAGCCTCCATGGCTATTGATTGTAGCCTTGAAGGCTATCGATTATAGCCTTAGGAGTCAAGCCCTGTTCTGAGGGCATGTGCTTATTGCGCGGCGGCCCGGTGAGACAGAAGAAGCGCTACACCTGCGGCGACGAGAGCGCCGCCTGAACCGCGATTTATCCAAGTCAGGCCGGATGCTGACCGCGCGAGCGAACGCAATCGGCCCCCTAAAAGCGCATAAATCGCCATCGCTACAATTTCCATGAGGATGAACGATCCGCCCATGAGCAGAAGTTGCAGCCAAACGGCTTCGCCTGGCTGGATGAATTGTGGCAGGAAGGCTGTAAAGATTGCTATCGCTTTCGGATTGGAGGAGGCGACAAGAAACTCCTGCCGTAGCAATGTCTTAAGCGCTACAGTGGAGGTTGCCGGCGTTCCCGCTTCGGAGGCTAGAGGAACAGATCGCGTCAGAACCATCCGCACGCCAAGAAAGAACAGATAGGCCGCTCCGACCCATTTCAGGACAAGGAAGGCGGTCTCGGATGTGGCCAGCAGCGCGCCTAGGCCAAATGCCGTCAAGGCGACCATGACCGCGAAGGCGGGCAGCCTTGCGAAGCCTGCAAGAAATGCTCTCGAAAAGCCGAAGCGCGCGCTATTCGACAAGGCAAGGAGATTATTTGGGCCAGGAAATATATTGAGCGCAAATCCTGCCGGGAGAAAGATCAGCCATTGTTCAAACGTCATTAGCGGGCGCCCTTGCGAATGCTTTGAGTTTTGGAAGCCTGTCCTGAGCTAACAGAATAATCTTTTGAAGTCACCCGCATAGCCCTCGGCAATCAGCCTGGATCGAGCGTCTCCCTATATTTGTTAGTGATTGTGGGCACAGGAATTGGATCGACGCATGTTCGAAACAGCACTTTCGGCATTTGCGACATTTTTCGCGACAGTCGGCCCAGTCGAGGCCTCCGTACTTTTTGCCACATTCTCTCCGGCGTTCACGCGCGAGGAACGCATCGCGATATCTCTGAAAGCGGTCGCCATCGCCACCGGCATCATCCTTTTCTTCGCATTTTTCGGCACCAGCATTCTTCGCATGCTTGGGGTGACTTTTCCCGCTCTTCAAGCTGCTGGCGGCATCATTCTCTTCATCATCGCAATCGACATGATCTTCGAGACGCGCATAGGCGGCAGCACTATGTCGTTTTCCGAAAGCGCCGAAGCGCGGGCCAAGAAGGACGAAATCGCGGTGTTTCCCCTCGCGACGCCGATCATCGCGGGACCCGGAGCAATGTCCGGCGCTATGCTGCTCATGGCGAATGCGAGCGGCAGCCTCACAAAGCAGGCTGCCGTAATCGCTGCGCTTTTAACGGTCATGGGGTTGACGCTTGTCTTGATGCTGGCCGCTCAGGAGGTACGGGAATTGGTCGGCGTAACCGCTCAGAAGGTTGTGATGCGCATATTCGGCATCCTGCTTGCAGCTATTGCGGTACAATCTCTTTTCAATGGCATTGCCGCGAGTGGCGTTTTTGTTCGGGTTGCTGGATAGGCCAATAAGGCGAGGAATATTATGAGCGGATTTTCTGAATATGATCGGTACGATGCGGTAGGCTTAGCTGAACTTGTTCGCCGGAAGGAAGTAAGCGCGAGCGAGCTTCTTAGCGAGGCGACGACCCGCTGTGATCGGGTGAATCCAACGCTGAACGCTGTCGTTCACCGGTGTGATGGCATAGCAGAAAAGTTCGCGTCTTCCGCCGATACCTCCCCGCCGCTCGCCGGTGTGCCATTCCTCGCTAAAGATTTAGGACCGGCCCTGGCTGGATCGCCGCTAACATGGGGCAGCAGGCTATTTGCCAGATATGTGCCGAACGAGGACGGCGAAATCATCAAACGCTTTAGGGCCGCTGGACTTAATATCTTCGGCAAGACGAACATTCCCGAACTTGGGCTCGTTCCAGTCACTGAATCCGAGCTGCATGGTCCTTGCCGAAATCCCTGGGACATCAACCGGACGCCGGGTGGATCAAGCGGCGGCGCCGCCTCCGCCGTGGCCTCGGGGATCGTTCCTGTGGCTCATGCATCCGATGGCGGTGGATCAATCCGCATTCCGGCTAGTTGTTGCGGTCTTGTCGGCTTTAAGCCCACGCGCGGTTTAAATCCGAAGGATTTGGGGCCTGAAACCATTACAGCCGGTTTCAGCGCCGATCACGTGGTCTCGCGAAGTGTGAGAGACTCCGCCGCTGTTTTGGATGCTGTTTGCAATAAACCAGACGCCGGGTTTTCTGCGGGTTTGGAAGCTGCGCCTTGCGGTTTGCGCATCGCGGTCGTGCGCAGCGCTATGCTTGGGGCGTCGGTCAATCCCGAGGTGCAGGCCGCATTGGAGGAAGCTGCGAAGCTGCTTGAGAGGCTCGGCCATCATGTCGAGGACACCGAGCCCCGCGTCGACTACGGAGAGGTTGGCATGGCCTTCCTCACTTATTGGGCGGTAGGCGCGATGCAGTTTCTTGACGACGCTGAAAGGATTGTTGGGCGGAAGGCGACGGCGGAGGATGTGGAGCTTACGACCTGGACGCTGGCAAGTGTCGGGCGGGCCATGTCCGATCAGGACGTGTCACGCGCACGGGCAGTTATCGCCAAGGCTACGCAGGCATTTACAGAGTTTCTCGACAGATACGACGTTCTTGTAAGCCCTACTCTCGCCGCTCCGCCTCTCACTATCGGGCAAAATCGAACCACGGCTACTGAGAAGATAGCCATGCGGCTTGTTGGCGGCATCAACTCGCCCTGGCTTATGAAAGCGCTTCTGAAGCAAGTTGCGGCCAAGAGCTTCGCTTTTGCGGCCTTCACCGCGCCTTTCAACATGACCGGGCAGCCTGCAATGTCGCTTCCATTGCATTGGACGCCAAATGGCCTGCCCATCGGCATACAATTCGCCGCGCGCACCGGTGCCGATGCGATGCTGCTTAAGCTTGCCCGCCAATTGGAGATTGCTCAGCCCTGGGCCGCTCGCCGCCCACAAATCTGGGCTGGCGAAAAAGTGCTCGAAGTGGCTTGATCTTGCAGCGCAGTCGATTTGCGCTAAAAGAAAAAAAACAAAGGAAGTTACGATGGAAAAATTCACCTCGCTCACGAGCGTCGCAGCGCCGCTGCCCATGATCAATGTCGACACCGATATGATCATCCCCAAGCAGTTTCTGAAGACCATCAAGCGCACGGGCCTTGGCAAATCACTATTCTTCGAAATGCGCTATGACGAGGCGGGCAAGGAAAACCCGGACTTTGTGCTCAACAAGCCTGCCTACCGCAAGGCTTCTATCCTTGTGGCAGGCGAGAATTTCGGCTGCGGCTCCAGCCGCGAGCATGCTCCCTGGGCGCTCTTGGACTTTGGCATCCGCTGCGTTATTTCCACATCGTTCGCCGATATTTTCTATAATAATTGCTTCAAAAACGGCATTCTGCCCGTGACCGTCTCGCCGGAAGACCTTGCGAAGCTCATGGATGACGCGGAGCGCGGCGCCAACGCAACGCTGACGGTCGATCTGGAAGCCCAAGAAATCCGTGGTCCAGATGGCGGTATGGTGCGCTTCGATATCGATCCGTTCCTTAAGAGATGTCTTCTCGAAGGTCTGGACGATATCGGTCTCACCCTCCAGAAGGCCGACAAAATCAAGCGTCACGAGGAGACGGCTTCGCTTGCACGGCCCTGGGCGTGAGAAGCGAAATCTCCTTTCGGGATCTCTCATGCCTTTTGAGAGGGAAAGCTTGAGGATCGCCACTCATGCTACAAGCCTGCCTGCTCGCGGCCATTGCTGGTTATGCTGACGCTGTCGGGCTTCTGAGGAATGACGCGTTTGCCGGACTAATGACCGGCAACACGATCCTTCTTGGGATTGAAATTTCGAAGGGCAGATTTAGCGATGCGCTTTTCCATATCGCAATCATCGGGGCTTTTCTCGCGGGCGTGATGGCCGCCCGGGCTCTGGTTCGCCTTAGCTTGAAAATTTGGCTCGTGCTCAGTCTGGTGGCTTTGCTGCTCGTGTTTTGCAGCTTCACCGGCAAGAACATCGCAGCAATTGTCCTTGCATTTGCAATGGGCCTGCAGAACTCGGCAGCCAATCGCTTTGGTGATGTGTCGCTCAATACGGTGTTCATCACTGGGAATTTGCAAAAGCTCGGGGAGGGCATTATCGCCTGGGTTTGGCCGTCACACGATCGCGATGCGAAGGAAGCAGATGGCGTGGCGATTTTCACCGTCGTTTGGGTGGCCTATGCGCTGGGAGCAGTTCTTGGCGCGCTCGCCAGCGAGCATCTGTCTCTCCCGCTTCTTTTTCCGGCGGCTGTTCTTCCCTTCGTCATGCTGAGCATCAAAGATTTAGGGCTTGCCAAGCGCCGGAATAGAACTTGAAGCACCGGCGTGGAATGCAGCTCATCACGCCGCCCGCCTGGCGATTTGTCCTGAGGTGGACCTCAGAACAACAGTTTGATAATGACTGAAAGCCTAGATCAAGCCGCTAAAGTCATTTCAGGCTCGATTGCTCCCAGCCTTCGCCTTCGAATGTGTGTCATCCCGATTTGAGGTAAGAAAATGCTGGTTCGACTATGCGCTGTACTTTTGTTGCTCGGCTTCACGGCAAGCGTTCGTGCAGATCAGATTGGAAGTGAAGTAGGCTTTTCTGCTTTTAGTAGCATCAAGGTCTACAAGGGCGACATTCGGAAAAAATATCGTGTGGTTAAGAAAGTTGAGTACCGCATAAAGCAAAGAGGCGGTGCTGCCTATTTTGATGACAATACCGTTGTCGCAGCCTTGCGCCGCCAAGCTCAGGAAGCTGGCGCTGACGCGATAATCAAATTTCGGTCCTATTATAACCAGGGACAAACGTCGCTCGGGTTTATTACCGGGGACCTCGGCTATGTGGGAGGCAGTGGCGTAGCCGTAAAGTTTCTAAGGTGAATGCAGAGGAAGACCTTGCCAAGAAGCAAAATCTAAACAGGTTTGCACGGCCTCGCCAACACTTGAGCCAGACGCTTCCGCTTCCAACGTATTGCAGTCTTGGCGCTGATGCATTGCGGCGCTTTCGACCCCAATGCAGACTCACGCGACACGAAGCCAGCGATCGCGGTTTCGCGTGTCATCGCTTGAGGTGCGCTATCACCTAACTTGCTGCTGAACTTCGACGGTAACATGCGACAGGGACCGAAAGCGGGCCAGCAGCGCCCGGTAATAATTCGGCCCTCTCGGCCTCGCCGTGGCAACGGTGATAATTGCTCCGAGATGCCCAGGGCCAAGCCGCCAGAGATGAAGATCGGCGAGCCTGTCGCCTTCGCTTTCGATGAGCTTGCGGACGTTATCCGCCATCTGCCGGTCGGGATTCATATCAATCAAGATCGCGCCGGTATCGCGGATTAACCCATAGGACCAGCTGGCGATAACGCAAGCGCCAACAATGCCCGCAAGCGGGTCCATCCAAAGCCAGCCGAAGTAGCGCGCTAGGACAAGCCCCACAATCACGAGGACGGAAACCGCGGCATCCGCAACCACGTGGATTACGGCCGCCCGCATGTTGTTATCGCGGTGCGCTGATCCATGGGCGTGCTCATGCTCCTCGAAAGCGACCGGATAGGTCCCTCCTGCGATCTCGACCTGCGCGTTAAAGGCGTGAGGCTCTGGAATCTCTTCGATGGATTCCAAATAACCGCCGCAGTCCACCATCGAAAACGTCTGACGCACGCCGTTAGTGCATATCGTTTCGATGCGGACCTCGTCCGCCCGCAAAGCCGGGCCGGTTTCAGCACGTAGCCGGAATCGCGGCGGCACCCCATCCTCGAACACCTCAAGGAGAACAATCCCGTTGGCCGAATTAATGCGTTTGCTCTCATCATGATGCTGATCATGATCGCCGTGGTCGTGCCCATGACTGTGGCCATGGTGGTGATCGCCGCCGCCGAGGAGCCATACGCTCGCGATATTAACTGCGAGGCCAACGCAAGCGATCGGGATCGCTTCGGAGAAATGAATTGGCACCGGCGCGAAAATACGGCTGACGGATTCGTAGCCGATCAAGATGGCGACCATCGCCAGAATAATGGCGCTGGTGAAACCGGCCAAATCGCCAAGCTTGCCCGTCCCGAACGTAAAGCGCGGATCGTGGGAATATTTCCGGGCGTAAGTGTACGCAAATGCCGCCAAAAGCAAAGCTCCGGCATGCGTGCTCATATGCAAGCCATCCGCGATGAGGGCGATCGAGCCAAACATCAGGCCACCCACAATCTCCGCGATCATTATGGCACCGCAGAGCCAGATCACCGCCCAGGTCCGGCGTTCGCTTTTCTCGTGACCTTCACTAAGGAACACGTGGCTGTGCGAGAATTCGGCCTCGATATCGGTCATGATGATACTCTCATTTCAGATAGGTGCGGATGACCTCGAACAGCTGGTCGGCCGCCTCCGCCTTGTCTTCAGGCCACTCGTCATTACCGCGAGCGAGGAGGTGGGTGCGAACATGATCCTCGATGACCTCCGCCATGAGGCCCGCCACAGCGCCCCGCACGCCCGCAATCAGGTGCATCACCTGATCGCAGCTGGTTTCGTTTTGGACGGCCCGCTCGATCGCATCGACGAGCCCGCGGATGCGTTTTACCCGGCCAAGTAATTTTTGCTTCTCACGAATTGTGTGTGTCATAATTTTCCTATAGGGTACGCCCTATCCTAATTTTACCCGTAATGCAACGTCCCGCCTTTGCCGGACTGGTCCAATCAGCCCAGATCACCTGCTCATCCACACACTTTGAAAGATCGCATGCCAAAAAGCTCAAACCTGCGCGCTGCATTCATCACGGCGATGACGCTTGCAGCGCCTCAATGGGCTCAGGGGCCAGCCGCCGAGGCTCATGGAAATTACCGGCAACAGGCTTTTCCCCGGCACGTCCGCATTCGGAAAGCCGCTCCTCTCCTCTGAGCGTGTCGTCAGCACTGTTGAGACCTTTGGACAGCGCCGCGAATAGTTTTCATCGCGATGCCACTGCTTGAAAGACAGCTATTGGCCCAGTGCGTCGTGCAGCGATTGTCGGCTTCTCGACTGTAGCGGCCTCGAACTATCCATGCGTTGGGGAAGCCGCGCAATTCTGCTTAGTTGTCCTCGGCGATGATCTTCAGCGTGCGCGGATCGACGACGATATAGCCGCCTGGCAAAAGGGAACGCCCGGAGATTTCCTTGAGCGGCGATTTATGTGAGACAACAAGAAGATTTCCCGGCCCCTTCCATTCAGCGATTTCCCGGCGGATCTTATTCACGATCTGCCGGCGCGCATTGCGATCCATCTGAGTGAGGCGAACGGCAAGTTCTTCTCGTGTCTCGACTGTCGCTGAAGGAGCCATAAGCTTTGCTGTTTCGATATCTTGGCATGCCCGGCTCGCAAGCGCCTTTGTGATTTTGATCCCAGATTTTTTAAAGCGCTCGCTCGTTTGTATTACGTCCATACCGTTTGCATCGGGCGGTTCGTGTTGGGGAAGACAGTCTTTGATATCCGAGGAGGGCAAGTGCTGGGGCCGCATTTGTGCATTTCGCATAAAAATGACGTAGCCGCCCGCTTTCAGCTTCTCCTTCGTTCCCCCGCCGAGCGCGAGCGCAGGGTTGGCCGTAGACGCGGCAAGCAGCATAGCCATTAAAAGGAGCGCGCATATTTCCTGGAGCAACTGCGGAAAAACTCGCATTAGGCTGGCCATGCTTCGTCCTTATGTTGCGTTTTGGAGGCCGCGCTCGCCAGTCTTCAGTCTTTGGTGGCGAAGTGCAATCAAGAGGGTGTCGCAAAGTTTGGCGTGCCAATCTTGGGCTGTGCAAAATCGAACCTCTGCAACACTAGAATTGTAGGCATCGCTTCAGGCCGCTAACCTAACTCCGTGACAAAGCGGCGCTTCCACCTTATGCCAATACAAAATCAATTCCGACATCCGTGCTCACATGAAATTCACATTATCCTGGCTCAAGGATCACCTTCAAACAGACGTTTCGCTGGATGAGATTGCGGCGAAGCTGACCCTCATCGGGCTGGAGGTCGAAGGCATCGACGACCCGGCGCAGAAGCTGAAAGACTTCAGGATCGCTCGCGTACTCGAAGCCGAGCCGCATCCGAATGCGGACAAGCTCAGGGTTTGCAAGGTCGATACCGGCTCCGGCGTGGTTCAGGTCGTTTGCGGCGCGCCAAACGCACGCAAGGGGCTGATTGGCGTGTTTGCCGCGCCTGGCACTTACGTGCCTGGGTCGGACATAACGCTAGGCAAAGCGAGCATTCGCGGGGTGGACTCGGCCGGAATGCTGTGTTCCGAGCGCGAGCTTGAGCTTTCGAATGAGCATGGCGGCATCATCGAACTGCCTGAGCGAATGAAGAAGCACCTCGGCGAGCGTTATGTCGATGTTATGGAACTCAATGATCCTGTCATCGAGATTGCGATCACGCCAAACCGCCCTGATTGCCTCGGCGTGCGCGGCATTGCACGCGATTTAGCTGCGGCGGGTATAGGGAAACTCAAAAACGCTGACGAGGGCTATACGGGCGAGGGCGAATTTGCTTCGCCCATCGACATTAAGCTGAGTTTCCCGAAAGACGCTGAGAATGCGTGCCCCATCTTTGCAGGACGCCTCATTCGCGGCGTCACCATCAAAGCTTCGCCAGATTGGATGCAGCGCAGATTGCGGGCCATTGGCCTACGGCCAATCAATGCCGCTGTGGACATTACAAATTACATCACCTTCGACCGCGCCCGGCCTTTGCATGTTTACGATGCCGACAAGCTTCACGGCCCGATCATGGCGCGGCTTGGCGAAAGCGGCGAAAGCTTCTTAGGCCTCGACGGTAAAACCTACGAGGTCAACGAGACGATGTGCGTCATTGCGGACAAGGCGCATGTGTTGGGCCTTGGCGGCATTATGGGCGGCGAGGCGAGCGGCGTTACGGAGGAGACCACTTCGATCTTTATCGAAAGCGCCTATTTCGATCCGGTTCGCACTGCCGCTACAGGCCGCAAAACCGGCATCAACTCTGACGCCCGCTATAGGTTTGAGCGCGGCATTGACTCGCATTCGGAGCGGCTGGGCCTAGATCTCGCCACCAAAATGATCCTCCAATTTTGCGGAGGTGAGGCGAGCAACGCCGTTGTGTCTGGCCATGAGCCGGAGATTAAAACGCGCATCAGCTTCGATCCCGCAAGCGTGAGCAAGCTTGCAGGCGCGAACTATTCCAACAGCGAAATCGTAACGGCGCTTAAAAAGCTCGGTTTCACGGTCGAGGGCAAAGCGCCCGATTTGACCGTGACGCCGCCGTCATGGCGGCCGGACATCCATGGACAAGCCGATCTTGTAGAAGAAGTCGTCCGTCTGTCGGGCGCGGAACGCATCCCATCGACGCCGTTGCCGCGCGATCCGGGAGTGGCCCGCGCCGTGCTTACGACCGGCCAAAAACGCGTATTAACCGCGCGACGTACACTTGCCGGGCGCGGTCTCGTGGAGGCCGTGACTTGGTCCTTCATCCCCGAATCGCAGGCTCGTCACTTCGGGGGCGGTTCGCTGGAGCTGCGGCTCGCCAATCCGATTTCCAGCGAAATGTCGGACATGCGGCCAAGCCTTCTGGCAGGGCTGGTAACAGCAGCACGGGCCAATGCCCATCGCGGCTTTCAGGAAGCGGCGCTGTTTGAGGTTGGACAGGTGTTCCGTGGCGATCAGCCTGAGCAGCAGTCAACTGTAGCGGGCGGTGTGCGCACAGGCACGGCGCGCCTTATCGGCGGCGGCCGCAATTGGGACGGCGAGGCCAAGCCCGTCGGGGTTCACGACGCGAAGGCCGATGTGCATAGCGTGCTGAGCGCGCTCGGACTTGATCCAGAGAAAGTGCAGATTACCCGGAATGCGCCCGAATGGTATCATCCTGGCCGCTCCGGCGCGCTGCAACTCGGCCCGAAGACTGTCCTCGCGTATTTCGGCGAATTGCATCCTGAAACGCTGAAGGTGCTTGACATCCAAGGGCCTGTTGCAGCCTTCGAAATCTTTCTCGATAGCCTGCCTGCGCCTCGCAAAAAGGGGACCGCTAAAGGACCTCTATCAATCAGCGACTTTCAGCCAGTCCGGCGCGATTTTGCATTCCTCGTCGATAAGACCGTCGATGCTGGGTCCGTTCTGCGTGCTGCAGAAGGCGCAGATAAGTCGCTGATCTCGCGTGTGACAGTGTTCGATGTGTTCGAAGGGCAGGGCGTGCCGGAGGGCAAAAAATCGCTCGCAATCGAAATCACCTTGGCGCCAAAGGATCGCACCCTGACAGAAGCTGAGATTGAGCAAGTCTCAAGCAAAGTGGTGGCGCTGGTTAAAAAGGCCACAGGGGCGGAGCTACGCGGCTGATTTTCGCGTAGCCGCAAGCTTGCTGTGAAGCCCAAAAGATAGGATGCGGGAATGTTGCAAGACGGAGTTGCTTTGCACCAGCAGGGCCGGCTTATCGAAGCGGCGAGGATCTACCAGGAGATACTAAAGGAAGATCCAAATCATTTTGATGCTCGTCACCTTCTCGGCGTCATTGCCTATCAAACGCGCCAACTTGATCTCGCTGTAGAATTTATTTCGAAGGCCATAAGCATAAACGCGAATTTCGCTGATGCTCATAGCAACCTCGGCAATGCGCTCAAAGATCTTGGGCGCGCTAATGAAGCCGTTGTCAGCTACGACAGGGCGATCTTCTTGGCGCCCGATTATGCAGATGCCCACTATAACCGTGGTGTTGCGCTCCAAGAGCTGAGACGCTTCGATGAAGCCGTTTCCAGCTATGACAAAGCACTATCTCTGAAGCCTACTTCAATGATGTATGGCAATCGTGGCGTCGCGCTTCAAGCGCTCAAGCGTCATGAAGAGGCGCTCGCGAGCTTCGACAGCGCAATCGCGCTGAACCCTGGTGATGCTATGGCCTACAGCAATCGCGCCGTAGCGCTCCAGGAGCTCAAGCGTCTTGACGAAGCGCTTGCAAGCTTTGACAAGGCAATCGCACTGCACCCCGACAGTGCAGAGGCGCATAACAATCGCGGTATAGTGCTTCACACGCTTAAGCGCGACGAAGACGCCCTTGCGAGCTTCGACAAGGCAATTGCACTCCAGCCTGATTATGCCGTGGCCTTTAACAATCGTGGCAGTGTTCTCCAAGACCTAAAGAAGTCAGAGGAAGCGCTTTCTAGCTTTGATAAAGCAATAGCGCTCAAGCCTGATTATGCGGAAGCTTATTATAATCGCGGTAGCCTGCTCCATGACCTCAACAAGCTTGAGGAGGCCATCGCCTGCTACGATAAAGCAATAGCGCTAAAGCCGGATTATGCTGAAGCGTACAGCAATCGCGGATATATTTTGTATGAGTTGGAGAAATTGTATGACGCTCTCGAGGATTACGATCAAGCGATCAGATTAAAGCCTGATTATGCTTTGGCATACGCCAATAGTGGCAGCGTATTTAGAAGGCTCAGGCTGCACGACGAGGCCGCTCGCAAGTATGAAGCTGCACTGGCGTTGGATCGCCAGTATCCCTTTGCGAAGGGAATGTTGCTACATGAAAAAATGATGTGCTGCGATTGGGCCGGTATCGATGAGCTGATCGCTGAAATCGACAATGATATTGCTGCGGGCCGTTTATCAGCAGAGCCATTCGGGTGGCAAGGCGTCTCCCGCTCGCAAAGAAGCCTGCAACTATGCGCGCAACTTTATACTAAGGAAAAATACCCACCGGCAGAGGGAGAACTGCCCCGGCTATCCTGGGGACGCCGGGAAAAAATCCGGATCGGCTATCTATCCGGTGAATTTCGCGATCAGGCTACGTCGCACTTGCTTGTGGGCCTTCTGGAGCAGCACGATAAATCCCGTTTTGAAGTCTATATCATTGACAATGGATGGGACGATCAAAGCGAGATCCGGCAGCGTATAAATGCTTCAGCAGATTCTGTAGCAAACATCAAAGGGCTAGCAGATCGAATAGCCGCGAGTGTCATTCAAGAAAGTCAGGTCGATATTCTAGTAAATTTGAATGGTTATTTCGGCTCAGAAAGAAATGGAATATTCGCGCGGCGTTGCTCGCCAATTCAGGTTAACTATCTCGGCTTTCCGGGGACATTAGGCGCAAACTACATCGATTATATATTGGCCGACGAGTGTGTGGTTCCCGAAGATCATAAGCCGCTTTACCAAGAAAAAGTTGCCTATCTCCCACATTGCTATCAAGCAAATGACGACAAAAAGGAAATTTCAAATCGCGTTCTTACACGTTCCGAAGCTGGTTTGCCTGAAGACGGGTTTGTGTTTTGCTGTTTCAATAACGCTTATAAAGTAACGCCGGACCGTTTTGATATCTGGATGAGGGTTCTAAAAGAAGTCGAAGGCAGTGTTCTTTGGGTTCTGGATGTAGATGCAGCAGCGGATAATCTAAGGAAGGAAGCAGAGCTTCGCGGTGTAAAAGGCAACAGGATCGTATTTGCACCAATAATGAAATTGCCGGATCATCTTGTCCGTCATCGCTTGGCAGATCTTTTTTTGGATACTCTGCCATGTAACGCGCACACAACAGCAAGTGATGCACTTTGGGCCGGATTGCCCTTGCTGACGCAAATCGGCGAGACTTTTTCGGGGAGGGTTGCGGCTAGTCTGCTAACGGCTATCGGCCTGCCTGAATTGATCACGCAAACTCCACAAGAGTACGAAGCACTGGCAATTGAGCTGGCGAGCAATCCAGAGAAGCTAGCGGCCATCAAGAGTAAATTGGCTGATAATCGAACAACAACCCCACTTTTTAATACGGTGTTGTTCGCGAAGCATGTCGAGGCAGCTTATGCCGCTATGTATGAGCGCTATCATGCTGGTCTCTCGCCAGATCACATTTACATAGATCTCTAAAGCATATTGAGTTCGTCTGGCACAATGTCACCGCGAGCGCACACGCCGTGGCGATCCAAAGCAGTATCGATGATTTAAGCCCTGGATTGCTTCCGGCCACGCTGCGCCGCCGTCGCAAAGACGGGATTCTATCTCAACGCGATGCGCTTTAGTCTTACCAGCGCAAATGATCCAGGAACGCCGCCCGCCCCAGTTTGGGGCCGGGCGGCGCTATTCTTAGAATCCGTAAAGCCGCGATGGATTGGCTACCAGGATCTTTTGCCGCTGTGCGGGATCTGGTGCCCATGTGGCGAGGAGGTTAAGGACCCCTCCGTCATCGACCACCAGTGGCGGCGCAATGTCGGTCGCTTTGCGTCCTGGTGTGATGTAGCTGTCGGGATGTGGCCAATCGCTACCCCAGATAATGCGATCGGCATTAGCCTCTATCAACGCGCGGGCGAGCGGAGCAGTATCCGCGTAATCCGGGGCTTTTTGCGAGGCCCGATAGGCGCCGGAGATTTTCACATAGGCTTTGCCTGAGCGCACAAGATCGAGCACAGCGCCGAAGCCGGGCTGCTCCACGCCGAGGGCTGCCTGCGCACCGGCAAAATGGTCGAACACAACCGGCATTGGCAGTGCGCCAAGCCTTTCCTTCAGCGCGGCCACAATGGGCAAGCGGGCATAGATTTGCATGTGCAAGGGGCGTCCGCCGATCTGCGCCAGCGCAGCATCGAGAAGGCGCTCCGCGGCTGCCGGATCCGTTACGCCACCCTGTTCGAGGTTGACACGGATGCCCCGAATTCCTCCTGCTTGCATTGCATCCAGTTCCGCCCCGCTTGTTCCTGCGCCAATAACCGCCACGCCGCGTGCGCGCGAACCGAGCGTCTTTATGCCATCGAGCGTCGCCGAATTGTCGGTGCCGTAGACGCTCGGCGTTACGATCACCACACGATCCATGTGCATGGCATTTTGTAGCGCGAGCAGATCTTCCGCCGTTGCCATTGGCGGCGTGTAGACGCGCCCGCTCCAATACGGAAACTTGGCCGTGTCAGGAAAAACGTGCACGTGGCAGTCGCAAGCGCCACCGGGGACTGCAAAATTCACCGCAGTGCGGACAGTCGGCGCTGCTGCCGCTCGGGCCGAGCCGCCAGCGATCCCAGCTGCGCCTATTGCGCCTGCCGATATGAGAAAGGTTCTGCGAGATAGCATGTGAGTTCCTCCCAGTCGTTGCCCTGAGTTTTTTATGGGCTCATTAGAACCCAGCTTGCATGGCAACGCCACAGCTAAGATGGGGCCGATCAACGATGGAAAGGAAAGCTGACTGCTATCGGAAAATTGACTTGGCGCGACGGAATAGATTCTTGACGAATTCCCAAGGAACGCCAGCGGCGTGCTCGAGCCTTATCATGAGCTCCTTGCCCCACCGTTCCCACGATTTAAAGGTCGGATGAAAGTGAGCAAACGGCGTCAACAGCACCAATAGCGGAACGGTAACGAATTTTACCGCCGTTAAGAGCACCGGAATGGACGCGTGAATGGCGGCTTGGGTCGACAGGGAGAGCCATGGGGCGGCGAGCAATGTGACGATGTGCCCGGAAAAGCCCAAGGCGAAAGTGCCCAGGCTGATTAACAACAGCGCCCGCCAAGCTTGAAATGCTAATCTTGTCTTTAGTGATGGTGATGGCTCGTCCATAACTCTCCGTACCAGCACAACAAGCTATACCGCAACAAATTGCGACAAAAAAATCGTAGCTTCCCTAGAGCTTTGGCGTCGCACCTTCTCGATAAAGACCTGAGATTGTAAATTCGTCACCCGCAATGCGGGAATCGCGGTGCTGAAGTAAAAAATCCTTAATCAACAGCGCTACAATTTTTGCCTTGAATTGAACATGAAAAGCCATGAACCTATTTTTCTAGGCTGTTGTGGACATACTCCCACATCGTCCCATACTCCCTAGGAGGTGAACCGATGCCTAGACTGTTCACTGGGATTGAGTTGCCAGAAGATATTATCTGGCGCTTATCAATGATAGGGTCAGGCCTCTATGGGGCCCATTGGATCGACCCAAGTAACTATCACATTGCAATGCGTTTTGTTGGCGACATCTCCGACGCCCAAGCGAACCATTTTGCCGAGGCGCTCACAGATGTGCGCTTCGACAGCTTTGAGCTCGAGGTCTGTGGGCTGGGGAACTTCGGCGGAAACAGGCCGCGCGCGCTTTGGGCGGCGCTAAAGTCTTCGCGTTCGCTGGAGGTCTTGCAAAAAGCTCACGAACGCGCGGCGCGACTTGCGGGGCTTCCTGCCGCAACGCGAAATTTCACGCCGCATGTGACATTAGCGCGTTTGCGGAATGTGCGGCCTCACGCCCTGGCGGAATATTTCGCGCGCCATGGTGGTTTCTTCTCGGCCCCATTCACGGTAAGCCGTTTTGTGCTTTTCTCGTCGCGTCCTAATCAAGGGGGCGGCCCTTATCTCGTGGAGGAAGGCTATCCCTCCCGCGATGCAGCTTATGATGAGGATGATGAAGCTGCGGCCTAACAGCTAGCGGCGCGCATTCAAAACCTTGCGCGCCGCTCCCGCTCCGATATATCGATGACAAAACTATCGAATTGAGGGAGGGAGCCTAGCATGGCTATTCGGGGAAGCTGTTTGTGCAAAACTGTGCAGTATGAAATCGACGGATTGGATACGCCGGTCCGCCATTGCCATTGCACAACATGCCGAAAGACCCACGCGGCAGTTTACAACACTGGGGCAGGCGTCACGCGCGAGCGTTTTCGTTGGATATCCGGCGAGGATAGACTGTCGTCATACGAATCGTCGCCCGGCAAGATGCGGCGCTTTTGTTCCAAATGTGGAACGCATGTGGTGGCCGACTCTCCGTCGCGGCCTGTCATTGTCGTAAGGGTCGCTACATTGGACGAAGATCCGGGGAAAAGGCCATCCGAACACATTTGGACGTCCGAGACGCCGCAATGGCTGGTTGACGCGGAGGATGCGCAGGCTTACCCAGAGTGGTATCCTGGACGTTAAGGTTGCGCCCGGCAATAGCGCTTAGTGGTAGATGAAATCGCATGGCCTCAGAAACGAAGATGAGACAGGACAACGGGCCCCGTATTGTCCTGCCCCCCCCCGTGCTGCCGGGAGAGCCGCTTGAGGCCATAGACACTCCCTCGCTTGTGCTCGATCTTGATGCGTTTGAGCGTAATCTCGACCTCATGCAAGAGCGTGCGCGCCAAGCCGGGATAAAGCTTCGTCCCCATGCAAAGGCGCATAAATGCCCGGATGTGGCGCGCGCTCAGATTGCGCGCGGTGCTGTTGGCATCTGCTGTCAGAAGGTGAGCGAAGCCGTGCCCTTCGTCATGGCTGGCGTCGATGACATCCACATCAGCAATGAAATCGCGGGGCCTGCCAAAGCTAAGCTTTTCGCGGAGCTAGCGCGCTATGCACGCATGAGTGTCTGCGTTGATGACGTGGCGCAGATTGCCGATCTGGCTCAAGCGGTGGCAAGTGCTGGCGTTCGAGCCGGTGTTTTTGTGGAAGTCGATGTAGGACAAGGCCGCTGCGGGGTTCCTGATGCCGATGCGGCTTTGAATCTCGCAGAACGCATCGCATCGCATGAAGGGCTTCAGTTTCAGGGGCTGCAAGCCTATCACGGCGGCGCGCAACATATCCGCTCCACCACGGAGCGCAAAGAGGCGGCCAAGCGCGCTGCGGAAAAGGCCGCGCAAGTGGTGGCTGCACTCGCTGCGGCAGGGATTCGTTGCGAAACCGTCACCGGCGGCGGCAGCGGCAGCGCGGAGTTCGATCTTGCGAGCGGGGTCTATACCGAAATTCAGCCTGGCTCTTATGCCTTCATGGACGGCGACTACGGCCGCAACGAATATGATGGCGGCTTGCGGTTTGAACATGCCTTGTTCATTGTCACGGCAGTTATGAGCGCCGTCGCGCCTGGGAAGGCGGTCGTCGATGCCGGTTTGAAATCGATGGCAGTCGACTCAGGCCTGCCCGAAATCTGGAGCGGCGGAATGCGATCCGCGTCGCTGGTCTACGCTGCCGCCAATGACGAGCATGGGATCGTCAAGCCTATCGGCGGCGAGGCATTACCTGCGCTTGGCAGTCGTATATATCTTGTAACAGGGCATTGCGATCCGACGTTTAATCTCTATGACCAAATCGTCGGCGTGCGTGGCGGCGCTGTCGAGTGCGTGTGGCCGATAACGGCCCGCGGACTGAGCCGCTGATAATCGCATCATAAGGTGCTTTATGATTCTAGATATGACTTATCCGGCGAGGAGACATATTGCGTGCTCGGCCTGAAGGCATCAAAATACCGCGAATCGTACTTTCCTCAGCACTGCAATGATTAAGCAGCCATGATCGCCTTGGATTCACCCGAGTGGGGACATCTCCGACATGCCTATGGGGCGGCATCTGACATTCCGGGTCTACTCAACCTTCTGGGTGGGAACCCACAACCAATCAAGTCCTACCAAGGTGAACCTTGGCACTCCCTTTGGTCCGCGCTCTGCCACCAGGGCGACATCTACAGTGCGTCCTACGCGGCCGTTCCGCACATCGTGCGAATTTGTCTCGCCACGGTAGGTCCGATTGACAATGGCTTCTTTCTTCTTCCTGCTTGCATCGAGGTGGCCAGGGCCCGGAATCGCGGCCCGGCGATAACCGCCGACATGAAAGAACCCTACTTCAATGCCCTCCGTGGCTTGCATGAGTGCGCCTATCGGCACTCGACCGACCATTGGGATGCTGACATGACACAATCTGTCGCCGCAGCAATCGCAGCGGCGAAAAAGCAGATCGACCTCGCTGAGGCTCTATGCAATCTCGACGACGATCTGATCGCCAAACTGGTGTCGCTAGATTTCTGATACCGCGAATGCTATGCCGCCGATCACGCATGCTGACCGATAAAGTCCCTGTAGCAGTCAAGGCTCATAAAACCGTGATCTGAGAATCTTATGATTCAACCCGATTGCAAAAGGCTTTAGTGCAGCTTGACTTCGGGTTCAGAGGTCCGCGAGAATCTGTGTGCCAGCGCGCGGATCATCGCTCTCGGATATCCGAATAGCGCCGCATCATGCATCAGATGCAGCGAGCGGTACATGAGGCGCGCAAAATAGCCTTCGACGAAGATGCCGCGCCCCGTGAGAAAGCCCATCAGGCTGCCGACTGTAGAGTATCGCCCGAAAGAGATAAGGGAGCCGAAATCCTTATAAACATAGGGCTTGAGCGGCTTTCCTGCGAGGAAACGAGGAATCTGCTGAGCGAGATGGTAAGCTTCTTGATGCGCGGCTTGCGCTCTTGGGGGAACCGGGTCAGGAAATCCGGGGCGCGGGCAGGCAGCACAGTCTCCCATCGCGAAAATATTTGGGTCGCGTGTTGTCTGAAGCGTTTGTGTAACGACAAGTTGATTGAGCTTGTTCGTCTCCAGTCCATCCAGGTTTCGAAGAATATCCGGCGCTTTAATCCCTGCCGCCCATACAATAAGCTCGGACGGAATGAACTCGCCGTCGGCGAGCCGCACGCCTTCAGCCGTGACCTCGCTCACCTTCGATCCGGTCCTGACCTCAACGCCTAAATCTTTCAGAATTCGGAGCGCAGCGTCCGCGACTGACTCTGGCAGCGCCGGCAAGATGCGCGGAGCGGCTTCGAGCAGGATGATGCGAATATCTTTGTCTGCGTTGATGTGATCGAGGCCGAATGCCACCACCTCACGCGCCGTTTGGTGAAGTTCCGCGGCAAGCTCAGTGCCGGTAGCGCCCGCGCCTATAATCGCAACGTGCAACTGTCCTGGCTTTATGGGCTCGGTTTGCGCTTGCGCCCGAATGAAGGCATTAACGAGACGCCGGTTGAAGCGAACGGCTTGCCCCGCTGTTTCGAGTGGAACGGCGTATTCGGCTACTCCCTTCGTTCGAAAATCATTTGTAATGCTGCCAACCGCCATGACCAACACGTCATAATGCAGGCTTCGCATGGGGGTGATTTCGCGGCCCTCTTCGTCATGGGTCGCCGCGAGCCAGATTTTCTTTTGCTTGCGGTCGAGCTCAATCAGCTCTCCGAATTGGTAGCGGAAATGCCGCCAATAGGCTTGAGCCAGATAGCTGAGTTCCTCCTCGCTAGGGTCCATACTTCCGGCGGCGATGACATGAAGCAGCGGCTTCCAAAGATGCGTCCGGCACCTATCGACGAGCGTAACGTTCGCCCGTTTTCGTTTTCCGAGCTTCTGGCCGAGCTGCGTCACAAGTTCGAGACCGCCGGCGCCGCCGCCCACGACCACAATTTCAGGGAGGGCTTGAGTGTCTATAAGTTCTGCTGTTTTGGGGGCGGTTGGCTGGCTTTTTGCGTCAATATTCGCTACGTCCATAGCTGCCTCCGAACACGATGCAGATTTCGCGTTTGCGCTGCCGCATGTGGCAACATCTTATACTTTGGGAGTGGTGGCGCGAATCGCTAGTGGAGCGAATTTGACATTTGAGTCCCACCGACCGCGCTTCGCGCGAGTCGGCATCTAAGCTGTCGATTCACGCGAAGCGTGATCGATGCCGCGCGTTCGCGCTCAAATGTCAAATTCAAAAAGCTCCACTAGAATCAAAAAGTTGCTAGTGGTCCTTTGATTCCGACATTTGCTATCGAGGGGGCTGCAAGCGGATGCAAATGTCGGAATCGGACCACTAGTACCCAGTATCGCTAATCGATGAGTTGTGATTTAAGGATGCATGAAAAGCATCCCCGAGGCGACCACGATTGTTTTGACCAGGGAAGAGCGGGCCGATCTTGACGCCTTGGCGCGCTCGACGAAAACGGAACACCGGCTGCGCCTGCGCGCGCGGATCGTTCTTCTGGCGGCGGATGGCGTTCCGACGCGCGCGATTGGCCGGGAGGTGGGCTGTACGACGGGCACGGCCTCGAAGTGGCGGGTGCGCTATGCCGGAAAGCGGCTGGCGGGGCTCGATGAGACCGGCAACCGGGGCAACGATCTCAAATACACAGCGGAGACGGAAAAACGCATCCTGGCCGTTCTCGACAGCCCTGTCCCGGCTGGTTATGGGCGCTGGACGGGACCGCTGATCGCTTCGGCGCTTGGCGATGTCGATGTGCAATATGTCTGGCGCTTCCTTCGCGCCCAAAAGATCGATCTTGCCGCGCGTAAAAGCTGGTGCGAGAGCGACGACCCCGATTTTGCCGCGAAGGCGGCCGAAATCGTGGGGCTTTATCTCAATCCGCCGCGCAACGCCCTGGTGCTCGCCGTCGACGAAAAGCCCTCCATCCAAGCTCTGGAACGCAAGCAAGGCTACCTCAAGCTTGCCAATGGGCGCGCTTTGACGGGCGAAAGCCACAATTACAAGCGGCACGGAACCACAACGCTGTTCGCGGCCTTTGATGTCGCAACCGGTAAGGTAACGGGGCGGCAATACAAAAGGCGGCGCAGGATCGAGTTTCTGAACTTCATGAACCGGATCGTCGCCAAACATCCTGACCGCGAAATCCATGTCATCCTCGATAATCTCAACACGCATAAGCCCAAAGACGACCGCTGGCTCAAACGTCATCCCAACGTGCGCTTTCACTTCACGCCCACAAAAGCGTCCTGGCTAAACCAGGTGGAAATCTGGTTCTCGATCCTCGCCGGAAAGGCCCTGCAAGGCGCCTCGTTCAACTCAATCGCCGAACTCAAGGCCCATATCGAAGCCTTCATCGATAGCTACAATGAAGGCGCCAAACCATTCGTCTGGGAAAAATCAGAGGTGCATCAAAAGCGCCTTAAACCCCGTTTCGCGGATTAGCGATTCTGGGTACTAGCTCTTTGGTTGAAGGTCGTTGCAGCGCAAAAAAAAGCGAGCCTCGAAAGGCCCGCCTTTGTAAATGGTCTGTTAGCTCATTGAGTAGTTAGAGCCTGTTCGCGTCTCTGTTGCGTTTATTCACATCGCGAGCCTTTTCAGCACGATCGTGCTGTAGTTCTTTCTTGTCCTTGCTGAGCTCGCGCTTATCTTTATTTATTGCCCGCTGGTCTTGCTCGCGCCGTTTCTCGTACTTCTCAGCGGCGTGGACGTCGCCTCGCTTGATGGCTTGCTCTTCCTTGCGCACGTCACGGTCGCGTTTGGCCCGGTCGGCATCGAGTTTTGCCTTGTCACCAGCGATTTCGCGCTTATCCGAGCGAATTTCACGGTTGTCTTGACGAATTTCGCGATTGTCGCGCTCAACTTTCCGGAGCTGACGCTCTTCGGATTGAGCGTTTGCCGTTCCCGACGCGAGGCCGATGGTCAGAAGCGACGCGATGGCCATCATTATGGTGGAGGTTTTCATTTGTAGTTCCCTCAGTGTGCTGCTGCAGATTTTACTAAAATAGGATATCATTTCTGAACCATGTCACAAGCATGTATTCATGCAAGGTTCATTTGCCCCGGCTTCAGAAGTACTTGCTATTATCTGATTTGTTGTCTGTATTGTGTTTTGTTTGTGGCGATAATATCGCATTTTTTGTTGGATTTTGACTTAGTTATGGCAAGATTGATACTTGCAGGCTTTCTTCACAGGAGGGCATGATTCTGACGTACCACTCAAGGGGCGACATCGCGCTTTTTGACAGCAGCACCGGCATCAACCTTTACATGCCGCTACAGCGTACCTCATGTCGCAAACTCTTCGTGTCTGTATGATATTTGTGCAGAGGATCCGCAAAAAGAGCATTTTTCTTACCTCAGCGATTGTTTATCGATTTGTTCTCAACGATCGCCTCCCATCTAGCAAATTTGAGGTATAAGACTTCGAACCAGCTCGATCATGGTCCACAAAGGAAGGTACGCCGCATGTCGAATCCCGAAGCTCCATTTTTGATCACCGTCTGTGGAATCGAGGAGCTTGCTGGCCACGCCGACCGCAAGGTCAGCCATGTCCTTTCGATTCTCGACCCTGACCATGCTGAGCCGGAGGCTTTCGGCGCCTATGGTGAGCACGCACGCCTTGTGCTGAATTTTCACGACGTGATCGAAGATACGCCAGGTTTTCAGGCCCCTCAGCCTGCTCACGTTGAAAAAATACTCGAATTTGGGCGCGGCATTCTTCACGACCCTGAGAATATCAGGCATCTTTTGGTGCATTGCCATATGGGCATCTCGCGTTCAACCGCCGCGATGACTTTGCTGCTTGCGCAAGCGCAGCCCGAGCTTATCCGCGCAGACGGTGCTTTCGCAGGTTGTCGCCATACGTGAAAAAGCTTGGCCCAATCTGCGCCTGCTCACCTTTGGAGAGGAACAACTCGGAAGAAGCGGCGAGTTTACGGCCGCGGTTGCTGGGGTTTACCGCCTGCAATTGGAGCGGCGCCCTCAAATCAAAGACTTCTTCATAGATGCCGGAAGAGCGCGAGAGATCGCACTTGCTCTTGGCGAAAAACACTAAATATCTCTGACGGGGCTCTGCATGTTTTCTACAATTTCCAGAAGATGAACTTACGCCGCCGACTGTACTGGGCTCGATTGCAGGCTTTATATTACAAGCTTTGGTTTCGCCGCTTAACGCCACGAGCGTACTCGTGCAGGACGAAAAGAACGCGGTTATCGTTTTTGCCGCCGCAAGTCTTCAAACCGCTCTCAACGCTGTCATAGCTGATTGGCAAAGGGAAACGGGCGGCGAGGTTAAGGCGAGCTATGCTGCAAGTTCCGCGCTGGCGAAGCAATTGGAGCAGGATGCGCCAGCCGAGATCTTCATCTCTGCCGATCTCGATTGGATGAACTTCGCCTCTGGCAAAGGCCTGATCAAAGCGGATAGCCGCATCAACCTGCTTGGCAATCGGCTCGTGCTCGTTGCCCCCAAAGGCAGCGATACCCGGATCGACGTCAAGTCAGGATTCCATCTGCCGCTGAAGGATGGGCAACGTCTGGCGATGGCAAATGTCGATGCGGTGCCCGCAGGCAAATATGGCAAGGCGGCGCTCGAAAAGCTTGGCGCTTGGAGCGAGGTCAAGGACCACGTTGCGCAGGCGGAGAATGTGCGCGCCGCGCTTCTGCTTGTATCTCGCGGCGAGGCTCCGCTTGGCATTGTCTATCAGACCGACGCCGCATCCGACCCGAATGTTGTCATCGTCGGGAAATTCCCTGAGGACTCACACCCGCCCATCATCTATCCGGCTGCCCTTACGCCAAAAGCAACGGCGGTTGGGGTGTCCTTGTTTGATTTTATTAAGTCGGATAAGGCAAAGCCTTATTTCGAGGCGCAAGGCTTTACCGTCCTTAAGTAGCGCCAAGACATAATTTACGCGCGCAAAGGCAGGCAAGGGAGAAACGATCCTGGACGGATGGTTTACACTCAGCCCCGACGAGTGGGTGGCGGTGCACCTTAGCTTATTGGTGTCGGTGGTTGCCATGATTGGCAGCCTTCCCTTTGGGCTCGCCATCTCGTACCTCCTCGCGCGGCGCGAATTCTGGGGCAAGACCCTATTAAATGTCGTTGTGCATTTGCCGCTGATTATGCCCCCTGTCGTCACGGGTTATCTTTTGCTGATTACCTTCGGCCGCAAAGGCCCTGTCGGGGCTTTTCTCGATGAGCATTTCGGAATTGTGTTTTCATTCCGCTGGACGGGTGCTGCGCTCGCCTGTGCTATCATGGGCTTTCCGCTCATGGTGCGCGCGATCCGCCTATCGATAGAAGCAGTGGATCGCAAGCTTGAAGCGGCTGCCTCTACCTTGGGAGCAAGCCCCATCTGGGTTTTCGCAACCATCACGCTGCCGCTCATCGTGCCGGGTATAATTGCCGGAATGATCCTGTCATTTGCGCGTGCGATGGGCGAGTTTGGTGCGACCATCACCTTCGTGTCGAATATACCAGGTGAGACGCAAACGCTCCCGTCGGCTATCTACACCTTAACGCAGGTTCCCGGCGGCGACGCTGGCGCGCTTCGGCTTACAGTGCTTTCAATTGCCATATCGATGACCGCGCTTATCATATCCGAAATCCTGACTCAGCGTGCGAGCCGCCATTTGGAACGCGGATGACAATAGAGGTCGACGTTTCGCATCATTTTGGGGCTTTCTCGCTTGAAGCGCAGTTCACCGCCAAGCGTGGACTCGTCGCGCTTTTCGGGCAGTCGGGGTCTGGGAAGACGACCCTTATCAACATCATTGCAGGTCTGATCCGCCCAGATCGTGGCCGGATCGCCGTGGATGGCGCCGTCCTCACAGACACAGCGCAACGAGTTTTCATTCCGCCGTATCGCCGCCGTCTCGGCTACGTCTTTCAAGAAGACCGTCTCTTCCCGCATCTCACCGTGCGCCAGAACCTTCTTTATGGATCATGGTTTGCTGGCGATGAGAAAAAGACGGCACATTTGACCCGCGTCGTCGAACTCTTAGGGATAGAGCACCTCCTTGAGCGCCGTCCCATACGCTTGTCGGGCGGAGAAAAGCAGCGCGTCGCCATCGGGCGCGCCCTTCTCGCCACTCCGCGATTGCTGCTCATGGATGAGCCGCTCGCGTCCCTAGATGAGCAGCGCAAACAGGAAATTCTTCCCTATTTAGAGCGCCTGCGCGACGAGATAGGGATCCCCATCATCTATGTAAGCCATTCGACGGCTGAGGTAGCTCGGCTTGCCAATACCACCGTGCTCCTAGCCGAGGGGAGGGTGCTCGCCGTAGGTTCCACGGTGGAATTAATGCAGCGCCTTGACCTTATCCCGGCTGCGGGCGGTGGCGAAGCGGGAGCTCTTATCGAATGTGCCGTGGTTAGTCATGACGATGCGTACGGCCTCACACTTCTAAAATCGCAGGCGGGGACATGGCGCGTGCCTCGCCTCTATGCCATGCCCGGCACCCGCCTCCGCATGCGGATCAAGGCTCGCGATGTGATGGTAACGCTGCGGCCGCCGGAGGATATGAGCGCGCTGAACGCAATTCCGGGCGTAATTCAGGAAATTGGCCCGATGACGGGGCCAAGCGTCGACGTCAAGCTCGATTGCAATGGGGAGGCGTTGGTTGCAAGGCTGACGCGCTATTCTGCCGAACGCCTCGCGCTATCGACGGGAACTCAGGTCTTCGCCATTATCAAATCGGTCGCCTTTGAAGAGTGATTTGTCTGGCTTTTGCACGGGAAACATTCGGCTTACCGTTTAATTGAGCGCGCAACGTGTGCTTCGTGTCCAAACTTTAAACTGTGCCAAGATATAGTTTTTCAACCACGACAAACGAGCGTTAAGCGGCTATATTTGGGAAAAAGGAGCTGGAAATGGCTGATCAGTCAGAGATAATAGAGGGCGGAAAGGTCGATAACCGGCTGTTGTTATCCATGCTGCGCGACATTCGACGCGAACAGCGCGAATCGCGTGATCTGCTCGTTTCCCTGACGCAGCATGTACTTGCTCGCTTTGACGATTTGGAAAAGAGAGTGACCTCCCGGATCGATGATCTAAAGGAAGAGCTTCAGCTGGTGCTTAAGGCGGAGGTTCTTGGCCGTATTTCCCATTTGGAGACGCGGCTTGATGACAAGCTGGACGAGCTTCTCACGCATTAGTCTCAACAACCGTAGCAGTCACCGAACCGCCGTCAGAGGTGATTTTGCGAAAACATCCGCTCTGAAGTACCGTCGGTGGTTACGTCAGCAAATCCACGACCCTTCTAAAAAATTGAGCGTCATGCAGACATGAATTGGCGGCTACATCGGGACGAGCAAGATCGATAGGATAATTGTGCTTGCGACCACGCCAAGCACAAAGCTGCCATTCCATTTTACGCTTACTTCCCAAGGCGTGCGCCCGATCATGGCCGATGTCATGACGAGAGCCGAATTCATCGGCCCTATGACTACGGTGCAGGCCCATCCGGCCGCAATTGCGAGCACTAGGGTGGTGTTCGATAATCCAGGAACATGAGCCGAGGCAACTGCGCTTGCGAGTATTGTTGCGGCGATCATTGGGTTAAGACCGATGAAGCCTAATGCCGCAACCGTGAGACAGAGCAGTCCTGCGAACACGCCCGGCGGCATGGAGAATGACAGGAAAAAGGTTTGCAGCGCCTGCTCCGGGACGAGTGCGACAAGCGTAGCGCCGAGAAAGCCCGAAGCAGCAAAGACGCAGACTTCGTTGGCGTAGAAGGGAAACGCGGCGACACCTCGATTGACCATAACCCTTGTGGCGCTTTGCAGCGGAGCAGGATCGGACTGTTTCAACCGCGAACCAACCGCCCAGAGGAAGGAGTAGGCTGGCACAGCAATAAGAAGAGCGGTTTGAAAGGAGATTTTGAGCAGAAACTCCACGGTCCATGTCGCAAGAGAGATAGCCGCGACGTGCAGCACAACCGTGACAACGGCCTTGGCGCCGCCGGATTTACTCGGCGCGAGCCTTGCGCGCAGCCCTTTCGGGCGCTGAAACTGGTCGAAAACCCAACCAAGTCCGATATAGCCGGCGGCGCAAAGCATGCCGTACGGGCCGACTTGTCCCCAGGTGAGGCCCGGCACGGACACGAGCAGAAGGTTGAACGACACACCAAGTGGTGTCCAGAAGGCCATGGCCGCGAACCCACGAAGGACCGCTACCGTCATTCGCCTTTCGCGCCACGCTACGATGAGCGGATCGCCGCCCGCTGCTTCGAGCGTATTAGCGGCTTTCAGCATTTCAACTAACAGCCCCAGGCCACCGATATTTAAAAGAATGCCAAAGAAATGTCCGCCAAAGGAGAGCGCAAGATAGCGGCGCACCGGCGGTTGATTCACAAGATGACGGCCTGCCGCGGAGATCACGCTCGAAGCCCCTGCGGCCGCGCGTAAAAGGCCAAGAAGTGCTATGAAGGCAGGCAGAAATATCATTCTGCTTGCACCTGCTCCAAGTATAGCCCAACCGCCAGGCTGCACCGCCGCGACGGCTGCAATGATTGCGCAGGCTATGAGGAGAATACGTCCATTGACGAGAAGCTTTTTCCACACATTCGCGAAATAGGCGAAAAGAAACGGCACGGCGATGAATGCCGCCGGCTGCCATTTCGCAAAGACATTGATCGTAGCAAGGATGATGACTGCGCTGAGATAAAACGAAGCTGCCGGAAGGGCGGCAATATCGGAAAAAATTAGGCTGCGGCGAAGCGACGAGGCTGTTGCTCTGTCGATGGGATCTGATGTCACGCGAGGCTACTTCTGTCGCTCGCGTGGGCGCAGGACATGTTCCGATCCAAGCGCGCGCGATCCGGTTGCTATGCGCGCATCCTCATGGATCGCGGGGGGAATTACAAGGTCTTATGGTTGTAGAATCGTATCAGAAAAAGTTGCGCTTTTAAATTCTGCAGAGTGGAATTGCGTGCTATCAGGCGAAAGTTGGTATCCGGACAAGGGCGGATTTTCTTGCAAAGTTCATGATAATCATTTCAAATTCCGCAAGTCTAAGAGCAGGTTTCTGCTCTGACGCAAGAAATTGATAACGATGTTACCTCTGGGAGGAATGCATGGGCAAACGCGTTTCGCGTTCAAAGTTGATTGCGCTGACACTCGCTGGAAGCCTTGCGGCGACAAATTTGGCCGCAGCAGAAGATACTATCAAAATTGCCTATATCGATCCGCTTTCTGGACCCGGTGCAACCGTCGGCCTAGTTGGGCTTGAGACCTACCAGTTTGAAGCCGAAAAACTGAATGAAAAGGGCGGCGCAGGCGGAAAGAAATTTGAGATTCTCCCGCTCGATAACAAGACCAACCCCCAAGAAAGCCTTGTGCAGGCGCAAAAGGCCGTGGACGCAGGCGCTAGAATCCTTACGCAAGGTAACAGCTCAGCGGTCGCTGCCGCGCTCAGCGATTGGGTTCGCAAGTATAATGAGCGCAATCCTGGCAAAGAAGTTATCTACCTGAACTACGCCGCCGTCGATCCAGCCCTAACCAACGAGAAATGCAACTTTTGGCACTTTCGCTGGGACGCCAATTCCGACATTAAGATGGAAGCTCTGACCAACTTCATGAAGGGCAAGCCCGACATCAAGAAGATCTATCTCATCAATCAAGATTACTCTTTCGGACAAGCCGTCCGCACCGCAGCGGCGAAAATGCTGAAAGAGAAGCGGCCCGACGTTGAAATCGTTGGCGATGAAGTTCATCCGCTTCTGAAAGTTACTGACTTCGCACCCTACATCGCAAAGATCAAAGCTTCTGGCGCAGACAGCGTCATCACTGGCAACTGGAGCCAGGATATCGCCCTGTTGTTGAAAGCGGCAGCCGACGCAGGTCTTCAGGTTAACTGGTACACCTATTATGCGGGCGGCGCGGGTGGCCCCACCGCAATCAAGCAGGCGAACCTTAACCATAAGGTTTTCGCGATTGCCGAAGGTCTGCCGAACATACCGAATGCTGCTTCGCAGGAGACCGAAAAGCAGTTCCGCGCCAAATATAAAATAGGAATCGCTTATCCTCGCGCTTTCAACGAATTTCGAATGCTGGCCGCCGCAATCAACAAAGCCGGCGCGTCCGATATGAACAAGGTCGCCGCCGCTCTCGAAGACATGAAATTTGAAGTCTTCAATGGTGGTGAAGGATATATGCGTAAGGATGACCATCAGTTCTTCCAGCCGATTTATATTGGCTCACTCGGAGATCGGGGTTCAAGCGAGGTCTTTGACGAAGAAGAGACCGGTTGGGGTTGGCGCACGATAGCCAAGCTTGATCTTAAGGACACAGTGCTTCCCACCATTTGTAAGATGAACCGCCCGGCGAGCTAATCGGCGCGGCTAGAATACATCGCACTAATGTACCTCCCCGCACATGATGCGGGGAGCGGGTGGGGGAGGGCGAATTGGCGGAACTTCTCGTTATTTCGACGTTGAATGGAGTGTTGTACGGGCTGCTCCTTTTTCTTATGGCCAGCGGATTGACCCTCATCTTCTCCATGATGGGGGTTTTAAATTTTGCTCATGCCAGCTTTTATATGCTGGGAGCGTTTGTAGGCTACCAGATTGCGCTGTGGGCTGGATTTTGGCCCGCGCTTATCATTGCGCCGCTGGTTGTTGGCGGAGCTGGTGCGCTTGTCGAACGGTTTGGGCTACGTAACGTCCACAAGTATGGTCATGTAGCCGAGCTTCTTTTCACATTCGGCCTTGCCTTCGTCATAGAAGAAGTTGTGGCGATCATCTGGGGCCGCTTGCCGGTGGATTTTCGGGTCCCGGTCGAGCTTGATTTCCCGGCATTCCGTGTATTCGCCACGAATTATCCTGCCTATAAGCTTTTCATGCTTGTGATCTCCATTTCGATTTTCGTGGGGCTATTCGCCTTGCTCACGAAAACTCGGATCGGCTTGATTGTCCAAGCTGCGCTTACGCATCCACACATGGTTGCTCATCTTGGGCACAATGTTCCACTCATCTTTATGAGCGTTTTTGGGATCGGTGCAGCGCTTGCGGGGATCGCAGGCGTAATCGCTGGACCAGCGCTCGTAACGCAGCAGACCATGGCCGCCCTTTTGGGCCCGATCCTTTTCGTGGTGGTGGTGGTAGGGGGCCTTGGTTCTCTTAAGGGGGCCTTTGTCGCGTCCCTTCTGATAGGGCTTATTCAAACATTCGCTATATCGAGCAATTTGTCGCTATCGGAGGTTTTTGCGAGTTCGGGATTCTCCCCCGCTTCGAATACGCTCCTCGGTGACGTTTGGCGCGTTTCAATCGCACAGGTCGCGCCTATCTTGCCCTATTTGATGCTTGTCCTCGTATTGATACTCAAACCCACAGGCCTTTTTGGGAGCCGCGAAACATGAGCGAGGTCGCTGCAACGGCTGTTTATGAGCGGCAGAAAAGCACGCTGCTGTCTACAGCCGGACGTTACAGCCTTTGGATAATAGCGGCGGGTGCGCTGCTGCTGATGCCTCTCTTCTTCAAGTCTGGCTTTGCGCTGACGATGATGAGCCTGATGGGTATTTCCATTATATTTTCTCTTTCATACAACATCCTTTTAGGCCAGACGGGTGAGCTGTCATTCGGCCACGCGGTCTATTACGGCTTAGGCGCGTACTGCACCGTTCACTTCATGAATGGTGTAATGCAAGCGGGCATTCCGATCCCTCTGCCATTAATGCCGCTTGCCGGAGGCTTTGCCGGTCTAATATTCGCGATGTTCTTTGGCTGGGTTTCCGCCAAGCGGTCAGGCACCGCCTTCTCGATGATTTCGCTTGGCATTGCTGAGCTTGTCGGCTCGAGTTCGAATATCTTGCGCAGCTTCTTCGGCGGCGAGGAAGGCATCTCGACCAACCGCACTCAATTGCCAGCGATCTTCGGCTGGAACTTTGGCCCGCAGCTTCAGATGTATTATCTGATTGCATTCTGGTGTCTGCTTGTTGCTGCTGCAATGTATGCGATTACGCGGACCCCATTCGGCCGGATGTGCAATGCGGTGCGCGAGAACCCCCAGCGGGTCGCGTTCATTGGCTATAATCCGCAAATGATCCGTTACATGTCTTTTTGCTTCGCTGGATTTTTCGGCGGCATAGCAGGTGCGCTTGCGGGCATAAACTTCGAGCTGGCGAACGGAGCTCTATTCAGCGCTTCTCAATCAGGTCTCGTATTGTTGGCCACATTTATCGGAGGCGCCGGCTATTTCATCGGGCCGATCCTTGGGGCGGCACTCGTTAGCTACCTCCAAACTATGCTCTCTGACATAACGGACGCCTGGCAACTCTATTTCGGGCTCCTCTTTGTTGCGACAGTGCTGTTTGCTCCGGGCGGTATTTCTCACCTCATCATGATCCATCGTCCAATGTGGCGGAGTGGCAAGATATTCCGCTTGATCCCAGCCTATGTTCTGGCTTTGTCGGTTCTTCTTGTATTTCTTGCCGGGGTTTGCACCGCGATTGAAATGATCTCGCATATCGCACAAAAATCAGCCGAGGGACCGACGATTAAGCTGCTCGGCTTCGCCGTCAATACTTACGACTGGCAGCCTTGGGCTATCGCGACGGCGATGATCGTCTTCGGCGCCCTTGGTTTAAAATTGGCGTCGCGGCCCGTCGCTTGGTCTTGGGATCGTGCGCTCACGGCGGCGCGGGCAAGGGGGCTCGCTGCATGATGACTTATCAGGCAACAGAAAAGGCCTATCAGGCCACCGCCGCCGGTTCATCAGCCAGTGCCCTTGAGCTTAAGGCATTGCGTAAAAGCTTCGGGCCGACGGAAATTATCTGCGGAATCAACCTTGATGTGCGCCGTGGCGAACGGCACGCAATCATCGGCCCAAACGGCGCGGGAAAGACGACGCTGTTCGGCCTGATCAGCGGTCTCATTCCACCGACGTCTGGCGAAGTTTTCCTTAACGGGAAGTCTATCTTCCGCCTGCCTGCGTATAAAATAAACCGGCTTGGCCTGGCGCGCTCCTTTCAGGTGACGAACATTTTCCCACGCATGAGTGTCTGGGAAAACGTTCGCTGCGCGGTGTTTTATGCATCGGGCGCGCGCTATAGCTTTCTACGTGGTGTCGAAGCAGACCCAACAGTCGGGGAACGCACAGAGGAAGTTCTGCGCAGCATCAACCTTCTAGACCGCAAAGATATACCGGCGGGTGTGCTCACCTATGCAGAGCAGCGCGCGCTTGAAATCGGCATCACAATTGCGGGTGGCGCAGACGTCATTCTCCTCGACGAGCCCACGGCTGGCATGAGCCGCCATGAAACAGATCGCGCCGTAGACCTGATCCGACAAATCAGCGACGGGCGAACACTCATAATCGTTGAGCACGACATGAGCGTGGTCTTTGGCCTAGCGGATCGCATTTCTGTGCTTGTTTACGGTGAGATCGTCGCGACGGGTACCCCGTCGGAGATCCGCAACAACGCCAAAGTAAAAGAAGCGTATCTGGGCGAGGAAGCGCATTAATGACAACTGCGATACTCGAAGTCCGCGATCTCCATGCCTATTACGGGAAAAGTCATATCCTGCAGGGCGTAAATATCGACGTAGGCGCAGGCGAGGTGGTGAGCCTCTTGGGCCGCAATGGCGTGGGCCGCTCGACGACGCTCAAAGCGATTATGGGCGAAGTACGCCCGGCAGGTAGCGTCCGATTCAAGGGCCGGGACGTTGCGGGGCTGCCGAGCTACCGCATCGCTCAACGCGGGCTTGGCTATGTGCCTGAAAACCGCGATATCTTTCCAGGGCTCACGGTTCGGCAAAACCTTATTCTCGGTCAAAAGAAAGCGGGCAGGGAAGGCCGCTGGAAGTCGGCCGAAATGTTCGACATGTTCCCCAATCTCAAGGCACGCGCGGATACGGCGGCCGGGGTGCTTTCCGGCGGCGAGAAGCAAATGCTTACCATTTGCCGGACGCTGATGGGTGACCCAGACCTTATTATGATCGACGAGCCAACGGAGGGGCTTGCTCCTCTCATCGTGAAGCAGGTGGGCGAGCTCATAGCGGAAATCGCAAGGAGAGGGCTCGCAATCATCCTTGTCGAGCAGAAACTCTCCATCGCACTCGATATTTCCCATCGCATTTACGTTATGGGCCACGGCCACATCGTATTCGAGGGAACGCCCACTGATCTTAGAGGCGAACAGCGCCGTGCGTCGCGAATGGCTTGAGGTGTAGCGCGTCTCAGCCTTATCCAGAAATAGCTAAGTTTAGTGGTAGGTATCGTCCACGCGCCCCTCAGAAGGGCGCGTTTTTTGTTGGGTGGGTTTCCCCATCTTGCACTTCACCGGCAAAGTAATATTCTTCTATAAACATAATAAATAACGTGCTTTTATTAGCAAGCGCGACCATTTTATATATATTAATCAACCCATAAGTGTAGGGATCGCCGCTTTCTATCAAAAAACGGAGCCAAATTGTGGAGGGGTATCCTGTACAGACAGGAAAAACCCTAAGTCGACTTTCACCGCAGGTTTGTATTTACTATAAAAAGTTGCAGAGCAGAGCAGTCCATTGAGGCGAAAACGGTGTTTGGATCAATATTACAATTCAGAGGTTTTTCCGCTTCAAAAGTTGCGAAGGGTCGTCGTCAAATAGATGCCCGGTCATCGCGTTCAGCTCGCTTCGCTTATTACCATCTCCAGCCCTAGTAGGGGCTCTCATCACGGAATAACTCAAAGCTTTCAAGGTGCAAGCCTGTTCGCGGTGTCACTTTAGACGCCGACGGGTTTGTGCTGGCCGCTGTTGCCTGTGCCTTTAACATGCACGGGTAGCGGCCACTATCGGGTGGCAGCGGGGAGGGGGAGCGAGCGGGCGCGCTCCCCCTAATTAATGTTCGGCGAGGGCCTTCGAAGCGCAAAGCGGCCTGTCAGCCAAGCGCACGTAGATGCCGGATAGGGCGTCCAATCGCTATGTTCGATGCGGCGGCGACGATGGCATCCGCGTCGATGCCAAAATAGCGGTAGAGATCCTGAATTGTGCCGGTTTGTCCGAAATGTTCCACGCCGAGGGCGACTGTCGGATGACCATGCACGCCGCCGAGCCAAGCAAGTGTGGCCGGATGTCCATCGATAACGCTTATCAAGGTGGCATGCCGGGGAATACGCGCCAGAAGACTTTCAATATGGCTCATGGCGTCGTGATTGCCGCGCATGCGCTCACGCCTAGCCGCATTCCATCCCGCGTTGAGCCGGTCGGCTGAGGTAATGGCGAGAACCCCTATATCGCGCCGGTCCTCGCCAATACGTCCCGCCGCCTCTATAGCTTCCGGTGCAACGCAGCCTTGATAGATAATGACAACTTCCGCATTTGGTCCCGGCTGCCGCCACCAATAGGCTCCGTCAATGACGGACTGACGAAAATCGTGGGTGTTGCGCAGGACTGGCTGTTCCAAGCTGCGGGTTGTGAGACGAAGATAAACCGAGCCCCCAGTCTCGTCGCGCAGCCACGACTTCTCCTTTTCATGCGGGTCGCCATCGCGCTGCATATAGTCGAATGCCCAGTCCATAATGATTGCAAGTTCGTCCGCATAAGCGGGCTCAAATGCCGCGAGGCCGTCTTGGCTCAATCCGATGAGCGGCGCCGCTATGGACTGGTGCGCACCGCCTTCCGGAGCGAGCGTCACACCAGATGGCGTCGCCACGAGCAAAAAGCGCGCGTCCTGGTAGCAGGCATAGTTCAGCGCATCGAGCCCTCGCGAAATGAAGGGGTCATAAAGCGTTCCGATTGGAAGAAGCCTGGTCCCGAAAAGCGAATGACTGAGACCAGCTGCGCCAAGCAAGAGAAAGAGGTTCATCTCGGCGATGCCGAGTTCGATATGTTGGCCGCCTTGCGAGAAACGCCATTTCTGCGCGGAAGGCACCTTTTCATCACGAAAGGTATCGGCGATCTCGTTGCGGGCGAACAAGCCGCGCCGGTTAACCCAAGGGCCAAGATTCGTCGAGACGGTAACATCGGGCGAGGTCGTGACAATCCGTTCTGCCAGAGGTCCGCCTGTCTTCGCAATCAATTCCAGGATTTTCCCAAAAGCCGCCTGCGTCGAGAGTTCCCTATCATTTAGGAAAATTGGGCCTTGAGTGGCGAAGACGCCATCGGTGTAGCGCCGTCGGCCATGTGCGAAGAACGGTGTTTCCTGCACGACGCGATCAAGCTCAGCCCCGGTTAAGGACAAGCCTGCAGTGCGATCCCACTCTGCCCCCCGGGCGATGCCCATTGACGCCCGGAACTCATCCATTTGAGCATTGGTCATCAAGCCAGCGTGGTTGTCTTTATGTCCGGCAAGCGGCGTGCCCCAGCCCTTGATCGTATAGGCAATGAAAACGACGGGATGGTCGTGATCGACGCCAGCGAAGGCGCTGTTCAGCGTCTCCAAGCAATGGCCGCCGAGATTTGTCATTAATTCCTGCAGTTCTTCGTCAGAGCGGCGGTCGAGCAGCGCGCTGACCGGCCCCTGATCGCCGATCTCATCCTGCAGCCGCTTGCGCCAAGCTGCGCCGCCCTGAAAAGTGAGCGCCGAATAGAGAGAATTCGGACAATTATCGATCCATGCGCGCAGAGCCTCTCCGCCAGGCTCCGCAAAAGCCCCCTGCTGGATGGCTCCATGTTTGAGGCGGACCACTTCCCAGCCGAAGGCTTTGAATATCGCCTCGATGCGATCATAGAGCCCCTCGCGGACGACGCCATCGAGGCTATGGCGATTATAGTCGATCACCCACCAAGTATTGCGAAGACCGTGTTTCCATCCCTCTTGAAGGCATTCGTAAATATTGCCCTCGTCGAGTTCCGCATCGCCCACAAGAGCGATCATCCGTCCCTCGGGGCCTTTCGGCGCCCATTCTTTCGCGCGGACATAATCCTGAATAAGGGAAGCAAAAGCAGTTATGCCGACGCCGAGGCCTACGGAACCGGTTGAAAAGTCGACATCATCGATGTCCTTCGTCCGGCTCGGGTAGGATTGGGCTCCGCCAAAGGCGCGGAACGCCTCCAATTTTTCCTTTGTCTGGTTTCCAGCAAGATATTGGATGGCGTGGAAGACGGGAGCGGCGTGCGGTTTGACCGCGACGCGGTCCTCTGGGCGCAGCGCCGAAAAATAGAGCGAGGTCATGATCGAGACCATTGAAGCGCATGAGGCTTGATGTCCCCCAACTTTCAAGCCATCGACCTTTGGGCGCAAATGATTGGCGTTATGAATTGTCCAGCAAGAGAGCCAGAGAATTTTCTTCTCGATCTCCTCTAGGGTTTCCATGCGGATTGCAGCCATCAGTCTCAACCTCCAAGCGCCATGGTCGGATATTCAACCCTGTCGCAAAGAACTGTCAAACCTCTTCCCTTGCAGCCGATACATAATGTGCCGTTTACAGTGGGGAAGCTTTGCCCTTAGGTTGAGAGACGAAATTGCCGCGCTTGAGAACAGCGTCGCGTCAAAAGGGGGAGCGGAGCATGAACTGGGGTGCAAAACCGCAAAAGGAGAGAGACGCCGCCTACAACAATAGTGCAGCGGTTCCCAATAGCTCGGAGCAAGTCGCTGGCTGGGAGGCCGCGTCGGCCGAGTGGCGGAAAACAAAGCCAGGGCATCTGGGTGTTTCTTATCTGCCCAAGGAAAGGACGAAATGGGATCTGTTTCCGGGGGCGGACGCTAATAAGCCCTGTCTCATTCATATCCACGGCGGCTATTGGCAATTCCGCAGCAAGGATTCCTTTACCTGCCTTTCTGAAGGTGTCGCGGCTCACGGCTGGTCCACCGCGCTTCCCGGCTATACGCTTGCGCCAAATACCTCGCTGACGGAGATCGTCAACGAGCTACGCGCGGCGCTCGACTGGTTTGAGCAGAACCGGCGCGAGTACGGCATTGCGGGTCCGCTGATTTTGTCGGGCTGGTCAGCTGGCGGCCATCTAACAGCGATGCTGCTTGATCATCCGTCCATCGCCGCAGGGCTTGCGATATCCGGCATTTACGAGCTTGGCCCCATCAGAGACACCTACTTGAACGAAAAGCTTCGCTTGCAAGACGACGAGGTAGCCGCTCTGTCACCCCTTCGCCTGCAGCAAACCAATAAGCCCATGACGATTGCCTACGGGACCCGCGAACTTGCCGCCCTTGTCGATAGCAGCCGCGAGCTTCACGCCAAGCGGGCGGCGGCGCACATTCCGGGCGATCTTATGCCGGTGGCTGGCGCTGATCACTTCACGATTTTGGAGACCATGCGTAAGCCGGACGGTCTGCTTACGAAATGCGCTCTTCGGCTTGTGGAAGACTACGCGCGCCAGTAACGGGGAACCAAACCGGTAGCAAGGAACACGTTCATGGCTTTAGAGCTTCGGCCCAATTGCGAGTGCTGTGACGCGGACCTGCCGCCCGCATCCACGCAGGCGCGCATTTGTTCATATGAATGCACCTTTTGCGCGACTTGCGTCGAAACGATTTTGTACAACGTTTGCCCGAATTGCGGTGGTGGGTTCGCCCCTCGCCCGATCCGGCCTGCAACTGAATGGCGTCCGGGTCTGTCTGTCGAAAAGCGTCCGCCCTCAACAAAGCGCGTGCATTTGTCCCGGGATCGGAGCGAGATCGCCGTTCATTCGCAGCGTATTAGAGATATTCCTCCAGAGGACCGCTGAGGGCCGCAATTTCATGAATTGGGGCTTGGCCTTTACTTTGGCGAAGCGATGCTATAAAGCGCGGAGAAATTGCGCGGGGAGGGCGAGCGATGGTGAGCTTTCGGGAATTGTGGGAGCATCACCCCACCAATACGGGTGATCAGTATCCTTGCCAGACGAATGGCGTTTCCAATTTCGCCAATCAGTGCGCTATCCGCATGGGCGTTTGCCTGAAGCGCGCAGGCGTTTTGCCGGGCAACATCCATGGCGCAATTATCTGTCAGCAGGCGACGGCGACCGGACATCCGTCAGACGAGATGCACTTTGTGCGGGCAGCCGAACTCGCTCATGCACTCGCAAGCACTAACATTCCCGGCATAAAGCCGCACATCAAACTCTCCCAGCCGGACAATTTCGCAGATGAACTGAACGGACGCACCGGCATCATCTTTCTCAATGGCTATTGGTGGCGCACAGAGGATAAGGTTCACCCGACCGGCGATCACATCGATCTTTGGAATGGCTGGCGTACCTCGGCGAAGGTGCTTCTGCCCTGGTTCGGCTGGCTCGGCGGCTATGATGGGTCTCGCGAAATCTGGTTCTGGGAAGTGTCATGAAGGCTGTACTTTCGATCTTTTTCTTCGTGGTGTTCGGTCTGATCGGTATGCGCCTATCCGGTCCGATCGCTAAGCTCATCGTTGCGCAAAAAGCTTTTGATAGCCCCGATGCGCATGGAGAGCTCATGCTCATTGCCAATATTGGGGTCGTACTGGCAGTCGCGCTTATTGGCGTAGTGATTGGGCTTATGCTAGCGCCATCGCTGCAACGCAAATTTATCCGCGACGAGCGATAAGAAGTAAGCTTATCCAAAATTTACATCAAAAATTAATTTTTCGGCAGTCTTTCTAAGGACCGGCATAAGCGCGCCGCGCATTATTCGATGTGCGCCCGCGTTGCAGGTTGAAAGCCATGCCGATGATCACGCATTACACTGTTCCGCAAGACCATACAGCTCAACTTGTGAGGCGCTTATATGCGACGCTGGCGGACAGCGCTCATTGGCCCGAAGTCATGGAAGCGATCTGCTGCGAATTCGAGGCTTCCGGGAGCGCTCTGGTCAAGCATGATTTTGCAAAGGGCGAGGGAGAGGTTGTTTTTCACTGCGAACATTTCCACGCAGCGCAGAGGGACTATGGGGAGATAATTTTTCAAGATCCGTGCTTTGCTTCCGATATGAATTTTCAGCCGGGAGCAGTAATGCTCGGCTCCGAAGCTGCGGATTTCGGCGAGAAGGCGAAGGCTTCGGGTGAAGCTTCCAGCCAAATGCCGCTCGGTCACAAGCTCTTTGGTGTGCTGGAGCGCACGGGCATGGTCGCAGAGTTACTTTTTCTCGGGCGCCCTCAATCACGGCCGCCCTTCAGTTCCGGCGTAAAAAAGAGGCTGCCGCAGCTCCTTGGACATTTGGGAGAAGTGCGAAGCTTGGCGCGGAGCCTCAATGCAAAGCTATTCGAGCGCCATGCCCTGATGACATTGCTCGATCATGTGCCGTTCGCCTGCATCCTAGTGAATCAAAGCAGCCGCCTTCGATATGCGAATCAAGCAGCGACGGATTTGTTATCGCGCGAGGAAGCGCTGTCGATCAAAGCCGGGAGGGTTTGCGCGCGGACTGGCGATGAGTCCTTGAGGCTTTGGAAAGCCATTCACTCGGCGGCGCAGTCGCCAGGAAAGGTGTGCGCGCAGCACGAGCAACATTTGATGCTGACCGGTCCCGCCGCGCCCTTCTTCCTTAGTCTGTTTCCTATCGATCAGGATCGGCTCGATCTTCCGCGCAGGCCGGAAGACATCGTCGCCATTATCACCAAGGACGGAACAGGCATCACTTTTGAATCTATTGCGTACTTCGCCGCGGCATACGGCTTAAGCCCGGCGGAAGAGCGCCTCGTTCAGCTCCTCGCTTCGGGTCATGGACTGTTTGAAGCAGCCAGGGAGCTGGGCGTCTCGAATAATACCGCCCGCACACATATGCGTCATATCTACGGGAAGGTGCATGTGCACCGGCAGGCCGATCTCGTGCGCCTTTTGAGTGGCGTTGGCGTTGTTTGATCGCAAATGAACGGCATTAGGCAGCAAGAGCACCAAGGTAAACGCAGAGACGGCGACCTTAGCTAACGAGTAGGGGGGGTCTTTGGGATGTGCCGTCCGAGACCGATAAACAAGCTGTGGGAATGGCTATGGGTGCCCACAGTCAAAAAACCTGAACCCATCGGGCCAGACCGGCACTGTGACGTTGCCGGGTTAGGAGTTCCCGGATGCTTTCGTATCCGGTGCGATCGAGGCCCGTCAGCCTGTTTCGCCTTCTCTTATTAGAGAAAAGGGCGTGCGGCATAAGCCGCGCGCCTCTTTCATTCATATAGGACAAATTTCGATTCTTGTCCAATCGTCAGCGTTTCACTTTAATTCCTATAGCGTTTCCGCCGTGAATCAAAAAATAATTCAAGCCATGCCTCAGCATCGCAAAAACGAGCGAAGCGGCCTTTGATTGATTTGGCGCTCTTGCGCCAGAGGCCATAAACGAAATGTCGCCGCGTCACCGCTAGGGGTGATTTGCCAGAAATAGCTATCGGTCATCTTAGGAATAGCGTCCGGCTGCCCGGAAGCTGGGGCTCAATCGAAGTCCAGCAAGCTGCCATGGGAGACTCATATGTCACATCTCGCATTTCACGTCGAATTCGACAAATGGCCGGAGGAGCAATCGGTCAAAACGCATAATCGGTGGCACCCGGACATTCCGTTCGTCGAAAGTTTCAAGCCAGGCTCCGAATTCAGAGTTGAGTGCTACGACTGGACTGGCGGGCAGATCAAGAACGATGACAACGCCAAAGACATTCGCGATGTGGATCTTACGAAGGTTCATTATCTCAGCGGTCCCTTCGGCGTTGAAGGCGCCGAGCCCGGCGATCTAATGGTTGTGGATCTGCTCGATGTCGGCGCGCTCCCCGAATCCTCATGGGGTTTCACCGGTATTTTTGATCGCAACAATGGTGGAGGTTTCCTCACCGAACACTTCCCCCATGCGCACAAGGCATGCTGGGACTATCACGGCATTTATGCGACCTCCCGGCATATACCGGGCGTGCGGTGGGCAGGCATCATCCATCCGGGCCTGATCGGCTGCCTCCCCGATAAACATCTCCTGGACAAAGCGAACAAACGCGAAGCAGCGCTCCTTGCTACTAATCCAAACCGCGTGCCGCCCCTCTTGGCGCCACCTCATGCCGCGACCGCCCTTATGGGCCAGATGGACAAGGGTGCCGCCGCCAAGGCTGCAGCGGAAGCATGGCGCACGGTTCCGCCACGCGAGCATGGCGGCAATTGTGACATCAAGAACCTATCGCGCGGGTCGCGCGTTTATTTCCCCGTCTATGTGAAGGGCGGCGGATTGTCGATGGGTGATATCCACTGGTCACAGGGCGATGGAGAAATTACGTTCTGCGGCGCAATCGAAATGGCCGGCTTCCTGGATATTGGTGTCGATCTCATCAAAGGCGGCATGGCTAAATACGGCATCATAAATCCGATCTTCAAGCCGAGTTCGATCGAGCCGCATTTCTCCGAATACCTTGTCTTTGAGGGTATATCGGTCGATGAGAAAACCGGAGAACAATATTATCTCGACGCCCACGTCGCCTATCGCCGCGCTTGTCTCAACGCCATCGAGTATCTCAAGAAGTTTGGCTACACGGGTGAGCAGGCTTACGTGATCCTCGGTACTGCCCCCGTTGAAGGGCGCATTAGCGGCATCGTCGATATCCCGAACGCTTGCTGCACGCTCGCTATCCCCACTGAAATCTTTGAGTTCGATATACGGCCCACCTCGGCCGGACCGCACAAGGTGGTGAGCGGAGCCAATGTTTCGACCGTACACTGAGCGAAACATCAGCGAAGGCGCTGTGCGAAAGCGCGGCGCCTTCGAGCAGAGGGTTTCCGGCCGCTTTTGATTGTACTCCCAACTCTGCCGCGCCAAGGCGCAGGAGGATAACATGTTGCTGGGTTGCGTACTTCTGTATGTAGGCGCCGTTCTATTCTTAAACGGAATATGGCTGATGGGGATGATCAGCGACAAGGAAATCGCGGTTATTAATTTCTTTGTCGGCGGCATCACCTTCCTGATTGCTCTTTATCTTGCGTTTGGCCCAGGCGCGGATGCTGCTTCAATCAGGGCGGCAGCCTTAACACTGCTGTTCACCTTCACTTATTTATGGGTCGCCTATAACCGCTACAGCGGCGTGGATGGGAGAGGCCTCGGCTGGTTCTGCCTTTTCGTCGCGATCACCGCCGTTCCCGTTGCCATCGAAACTTTATGGTCCGCGACAACCACGTGGGACATTTGGTTCGGGTTATCCTGGGCAGCCTGGGCAGTTCTTTGGTTCATGTTCTTCATGTTGCTTGTTCTCAAGATGGACATTGCGAAACTGACGGGAGCTGTCACGAGCATCGAAGGCGTCCTTACGGGCTGGATTCCGGGCTATCTGCTCCTTAGTGGCGTAATGGGTCCCGCTGCAACCGCGGCGAAAGCTGCGGCAGGGCATTGACTGACAAACGTTTTGGCAAAGTGAGAAGAACTCATGCCCCGATATCATTATGAATGTCGCCAGTGCGGGGAATTCACGGCTTGGAGAAGGATGAGCGAAGCCCGCGAGCCAGCCGAATGTCCGGATTGCCACGCCATCGGTTCCCGGTCGGTTTCGCTCCCCTTTGTCAACCGGATGAGTGCCACGCTGCGCATGGCTCACTATCGAAATGAAAAGAGCGCGCATGAACCGCAAGTCATGTCCCGGCAGCAGCTTGAAAAGTCGGGGAGGAAGCGCGGCGAGCATTCGCATTGCGGCCACGGCGACTACCGCGCAAAGCATCCCGGCGCTTCGAGGTTGGAGAAAAATCTCCGAGTTCATACCGCTCCCGGCCGCCCCTGGTTGGTAGGTCATTAGCAGCGACTGCAGTAGTAAAAACCGTCTGACCTCGCCGGAGGTGCGCTATGTTGAGGCGCGCCTCCTTTCACTTTATTGGGCCTGTGATATAAGCGCGCTGGAAAATCGCGCGCGATGTATCGGGCTGTTACACACTGGGATCGGTATGGCCGGGCTCGCGCCTTGGACACGAAGCGGAGACCCATGCAGAATTACTTTTGGATTGCCATTGGCAGCGGACTTGGTGGGATGGCGCGCTATTGGTGCTCGGTGATGGCCGCAAGATACATCAGCGAGACGTTTCCAATCGGCACCCTTATCATCAATATCGTGGGGTCATTCATAATAGGGTTCTTCGCAACCCTGACTGGACCAGACGGCCGTTTTGTGGTTGGGACGACAGGGCGGTTGTTCGTGATGGTGGGGCTTTGCGGGGGCTATACAACGTTTTCTGCTTTCAGCCTCCAGACACTGAATCTCGCGCAGGACGGTGAATGGCTGTATGCCGGGCTCAATATTGGAGGCTCGGTCATTTTGTGCTTGTTGGGAGTGTGGGCCGGGCACATCGTCGCAGCCAATATCAACGCCTTAAAATGGGTATAGCCATGCAAGTGCCACGCGATGCCAGTCTGTTGCGTATCTTCATCGGCGAAGACGATATGTTTGAACACAAGCCGCTTTACGAAGCGATCGTGCTGAAGGCGAGGGAGATGCACTTGGCCGGCGCTACCGTGCTCCGAGGGCCTATGGGCTTCGGCCTCTCAAGCCACCTTCACACGACGAAGATTTTGGCGATATCCCGAGATCTGCCGTTCGTGGTTGAGATCGTCGATGCAGAAGAAAAGATCAGTGCCTTTTTGCCCATTCTCGACGGCATGATGCAGAAGGGCGGCCTTGTAACCCTCGAAAAGGTGCAAGTGCTGCGATACGGGCCGTCTGGAAACGTCACTTCATAGCCGGAAAGCGCCATGACCATTGAGAAACGATCCGTACGGGGCGATGATGACGGTCTGCGCGTCGACCGCTGGCTGAAAAAATATTATCCCTCGCTCCCTCACGCGCTTGTGCAGAAGCTGGTGCGCACGGGGCAGGTGCGTGTGGATGGAGGGCGAGTGAAGGCTGAAGCGCGCCTCAATGCGGGCCAGGAAGTGCGCGTGCCAACGCATTTCGCCAATCCCGCGCCAGGCGTTGTACCCTCGCTCAAGCCGCCGCCGGGGCTGTCTAAGGCCGACCGCGATTTCATCGAGCGCATGATTGTGTTCGAGAACGAGTATATCGTGGTGCTGAATAAGCCTTTCGGCATTGCGGTTCAGGGCGGTACAAAGACCACGCGCCATATTGATGGCTTGCTGGAAGGGATGGCGGACCGGTTCGGCGGCGAGCGGCCAAGGCTCGTTCATAGGCTTGATCGGGATACGACCGGCATACTGGTCGTTGCGAAAGACCGGCAGACCGCAGCCAGACTAGGCAGGCTTTTTCAAACCCGTTCCGTGCAAAAAATCTATTGGGCGCTGACCCGTGGCGTGCCGAAACCGATGCAAGGTAAGGTCGAAGCAGCGCTTGTGAAGGCGGCGGGCCCCGAAGGCGACCGGGTGCGCAAAGCGAGGCCCGGCGAGCAGGAACTCGCGCAACACGCCACAACGCATTACGCCGTGATCGACCGTGCGGCCGGAAAGGTCGCATGGCTTTCGCTGAAGCCGGTAACGGGCCGCCAGCACCAGCTTCGCGCTCATATGGAGCTTCTCGGCACGCCCATAATTGGTGACCAGAAATATGGTGATGTTGCCAATTTGCCAATGGACGGGCTGGAGAACAAACTGCATCTTCATGCTAGGCGGCTTACATTAAAAGACGCCAAAGTGGGCGATATAGACGTATCAGCCCCCCTGCCTTCGCATATTGAAAGAAGCTTCGAGCTTTTAGGCTTCGATGCCCAAAGATATGACGAGCAGAGTTAGATTGTAATCATAATCTCTAAAAGTACTTCTCCTAAAGTTAGATTGGCGTAAGTTGTGTCTGATAGTATTGGGAGAAATAAAAAGGAGGTTGGGCGCTCCTCCAAACAGGGATGAACGGGGCGGGATATGACAACAACGCCAAGACTGATAATTTTTGATTGCGACGGCACTCTTGTAGACAGCCAGCACCTCATCGCAGAGGCCATGCGCTTAGCTTTTTTAGCAGCGGACCTTCTGCCCCCGGACCGTTCGGCGATTCTGCGCACCGTCGGTCTTTCAATTCCTGAAGCTGTCGCACATCTTGCGCCAGAGCAGACTTCCCAAATACACGATGAAATCGGGCGAATTTATCGCGAACGCTGCTTTAAGCTGCGGCAGCAACCGAAGATGCAGGAGCCGTTATTTCCGGGCGCTGCGTCGTTGCTCTTTAATCTTGCCGCGCGCGAAAATCTATTACTTGGCATTGCAACGGGCAAGTCCCGCAGAGGCGTCGCGCGTTTCATAGAGTGCAATGGCTTGGAAGGCATTTTCAGCACGATACAGACCGCCGACGATGCTCCCTCGAAGCCGCACCCAACCATGGTATATCAGGCCATGGATGAGACCGGCATCAGTCCCGAAAACACAGTCATGATCGGCGATACATCGTTCGACATGATCATGGCCGCTCGCGCACATGTATCGAGTATAGGCGTTACTTGGGGATATCACTCTGTCGGCGACCTCAAGAGAGGCGGCGCGCGCAGCATAGTCCGCAGTTTCGCTGCCCTGGCAGAAGAACTTTTGCCACGCTATGGGTCAAGTAGAGCGCGCGTGGCCGTCGCTTAGAAACGTATAGCGATCAGCTATACCGTAA
>CAVPNP010000041.1:0-228452 GCA_963706665.1 uncultured Alphaproteobacteria bacterium | reverse complement strand
CACTTGCTGGAGCTTGCGCGGTAAGCTCCTCACGGACGCTTAAGTAGTTTGCGAAGTTAATTTCGGAAACACTGCCCACCAGCCTGCTGCTATCGAGCACCGCCAGATAGCCTATTCCATTCGTTCTAAGCTTGCGCAGAGCATCAAGCGCTGAAGAGGTTGGATTGGCGACCGTGTTATGCGTGAAGGGCGCGGCGATTGCTTGTATGAAGGTATCGTGCCATTCGGCTTGGGGCACGCGCTTAATCTGCTCCGGACCAACATAGCCGAGCGCCTGACCATCTTCTGCAACGATCACGAACTTGCGGCTAAGACGATAAATATAGTCTTTGACAAGCGCCTCGACGGTTATTCCCGGCGGCGCCGTAATAGGGGCGCGATCCATTAAATCCTCGACAGCTACTCCCTTCAAGCTTTCCGCCGTCTCCGTTTGGCTCCGAGCCTGAGACGCAGCGATGGTCAGGAAAATCCCGATCAGAAGCTGCCATATACCAGCTGCGGCATTGCCGGCAAAAAGTTGCGCGCCGCCCCACGCCATGAGCACCATTCCAAAGACCGAGCCGCAAGTCGAAGCAATGCGCGTTGCGCGTTTCAGATTGCCGGTGCGCCACCAAATGATCGACCGGAGAATGCGTCCACCGTCGAGCGGGAAGGCTGGAACGAGATTAAAAAGTGCAAGCGCCGTATTGATGAGCGCCAGAAAGGAAAGCACCGCCGCTAGCAGGCCAAGGCTGCCTCGTTCGGCAAGGTTTGCGAGCGCAAAGCACAGGCTGGCGATCGCGATGCTGGCAATTGGCCCCGCAATTGCAACCCAAAATTCCGAACGCGGTGTTTTGGGTTCCTGCTTGAGCTCGGCAACACCTCCGAAGATAAAAAGTGTAATGCCTCCAATCGGAAGCCCGAAGCCTCGCGCCACCGCTGCGTGGGCGAGTTCATGAAGCACGATCGAGGCAAACAGGCCAAATGCCCCGCCAATACCCATTGCTAAATAGCTATTCGCATCAAGGTGGGGCGAAACCGCAGGGAAGTAGCGCGTGCTAAGGCTAAGCACAAGGTAGAATGCCAAAAAGAACCACGATATGTCGATACTGATGCGAAAGCCAAGTAGCGAGAAAAGGCGTATGCGGACGGGAAACATGAACGACTCCAAAGCGTCGGGGGGACGAGCCTTTCAGGCGCGTCCATAGCTTATGTGAAACGGGGCGAGCTGAAGTTCAAGCAGCTCTGCTGGTTAGACGCTTCGTGTCAACAGGCGATTTGAAGGTGTGAGAAGCGAGCCTGCACCACTATGAGCCGTGCATGGGCGATGTCATGGCTGTGTCAAGCTCACGGCTATCATTGAATAGATCGCGCGCAAATCCGCCCTGCGATAGCTGCGGGGCTAATCTAAGCCCGGCCATCACAGCTAAGGTCTGCGAGTCTGACAATTCCCGCCATGATATCGTTGAGCTGGAAGTTCTTCGGAGTGTAAATCGCGGCGACGCCGAATGATTTTAGCGTGGCTTCATCCTCGCCCGGAATAATCCCGCCAACCACGACCGGAACATGACCGAGATCCGCGGCGCGCATCCGCTCCATAATATCGCGCACGAGCGGCACATGGCTCCCGGAGAGTATGGAAAGCCCAACGACATGCACGCTTTCCTCGAGCGCCGCGTTCACAATTTGCGCGGGCGTAAGCCGGATGCCTTCATAAACAACTTCCATGCCGCAGTCCCGCGCGCGCACGGCGATTTGCTCGGCGCCGTTCGAATGACCATCGAGCCCAGGCTTGCCGACGAGAAACTTTATTCTGCGCCCAAGCTTCGCCGAGACGCGTTCGACGCCTGCGCGCACGTCTTCAAGCCCATCGCCGCCGGTTTGGATCGTTGCGCGGGACACGCCGGTTGGAGCGCGATATTCACCAAATATCCTGCGTAAAGTATCTCCCCATTCGCCCGTCGTCACACCGGCCTTGGCGCAGGCTATCGAAGGTTCCATGATGTTGCGGCCTTCCTGGGCGGCGGCCTGCAACTCCGCAAGAGTTCTCTGAACGGCGTTCTGATCGCGCGCCGCGCGCCAAGCTTGTAGTTTTTCGATTTGTTCGTGTTCGACGGATTCAGGCACGGTCAGAATGCCACCATCCATCCCCGCCGCGAGAGGCGATGGCTCACTTTCCATGAAGCGGTTAACGCCCACGACCACTTGCTCGCCAGTCTCGATCTTTCGGAGCCGCGCCGCATTGCTCTCTACAAGCCGCTGTTTCATATAGCTTGACTCGACGGCCGCGATAGCGCCTCCCATGGCATCGATGCGAGCCAATTCCTCGCGCGCCTCGCGTTTCAGCTCTTCAACCTTTGCTTCGATGACGGCGGAACCGTCAAAAATGTCCGCATATTCAAGAAGATCGGTCTCATAGGCGACGATTTGCTGAACGCGAATGGACCATTGTTGATCCCAGGGCCTGGGCAATCCGAGCGCCTCGTTCCATGCGGGAAGCTGCACTGCGCGCGCCCTGGCTTTCTTCGAGAGCACCACGGCGAGCATTTCCAAGAGGATGCGATAGACGTTATTTTCTGGCTGCGGCTCTGTAAGCCCGAGCGAGTTCACCTGAACGCCGTAGCGGAAGCGTCTGAGTTTGGGGTCGTTCACTCCGTAACGCTGTTCGCAAATTTCGTCCCACAGATCGACGAAGGCGCGCATCTTGCACATTTCGGTAATGAAACGCACGCCGGCATTCACAAAAAAGGATATGCGCGCGACCAGTTCGGCAAATTCGGCATCCGGAACTTCACCGCTCGCTTTTACCGTGTCGAGAACTGCCACGGCGATGGCAAGCGCGTAAGCGAGCTCCTGAACCGGCGTCGCCCCCGCCTCCTGCAAATGGTACGAGCAGACATTGGTGGGATTCCATTTCGGCACGTTCCTATAGGTAAAGACCACGATGTCTTTGATAAGCCGCATAGATGGCTGAGGCGGAAAGACATAGGTGCCGCGCGAAAGATACTCCTTGATAATATCGTTCTGCACCGTGCCGGTAAGGAGTTTGCGGTCGGCGCCCTGTTCATCGGCGACGGCGATATAAAGCGAAAGCAGCCACGCCGCTGTCGCATTGATCGTCATGGAGGTGTTCATCTGGCCGAGAGGGATGCCGTCCAGAAGCGCGCGCATATCGCCAAGATGGCCAACGGGCACACCAACCTTGCCTACCTCACCGCGAGCGAGCGGGTGGTCCGCGTCATAGCCCGTCTGGGTGGGCAGATCGAAAGCAATCGAGAGGCCGGTTTGCCCTTTGGCCAGGTTCTTACGGTAAAGCTCGTTCGACGCTTTGGGGGTTGAATGCCCCGCATAGGTGCGGAAAATCCAGGGTTGATCGGGCATCGGCTCGCTATTCAAACTTTACAAGTGTGCACCGCACCATATCATGGTGCAGTGCGCGGACCCAAAGCAATTTATTACAATGATATTCCGTGACGTTTAAGATCGAACGAGCGAGAGCAAAAATAAAAGCACAATCGCGCCAATCGCGGCGACGATGATGTCGCTTATGGTCTGATTTCCAACGGGAATGCTTATGTGAAGCCAGCGGAATATATAATAGCCTATAATCGCGCCTATAATGCCGATTATGATATTACCGATTATGCCAAATCCTCCGCCCTGAACGATCAGACCAGCCAGCCAGCCAGCGATAAGTCCGACGATCACTGTATAAATAAGTGAATTTGCGTCAGGCATGTCTCTTTCCTTCCGAAATAATCGAACCCTACTGTAGCCTCTGCCAAGTTAAGCGCGAGCTTACAAAGTATGGGCGGTATCGCTTGCGCGAGGCATCCTGTTAAAGTCAGGCTTCACAAACTGGTTCCATTCCACGAAAAAAGAGAGAGTAAACCGGAAGCCACGCCTTAAGAAATCTATGCAACTGTAGCGGCGCGGTTCTCCGCATAAACCGCCGATGTCTGAAATTGAAAAGGATAGCGAATGAGACTTTTCTTCTCACTCTCCAGTTTTGCTTTCACTATGATTCTTTCGCTTTTTGCCTTCACCTACACCGCCATTCACTATCCGACGCTTATGCGTGACCTTTTGGCCGGAGCCCAACATCTGCGCGATCAAATTTCTCTGCTCGGCTTGTCTGACAACTACATGGTGTGGGTGGACATCTTCCTGCAGAGTAATCAGATCGTGCTTGTCGGCTTCAGTATTGCCATGAGGCTGGTATTGGGCTTAATCGGCGGCGTGTTTGGCGGCCGTTTCACCTCTTCGCCGCCGAGCATTTCGACGCCTGCCTCAAGTTCTCCATTCAGCCGCTGGGGATAGTCGTGGTTTGCAAGCCCGGCTACACACTCAGCCCTAGCAAATATCCAACTTTGCTCTGAAACGAATGCTCGTTGTATCAAAATTGTAGTTATTCATGATGTCATGCACGACCTGATTTAGTAAAATCCCAGAATTGCCCATTCCTATTGTGTCTAGATCCTCAATTGCGAGAAGAAGTATTCTTGCGACCATTATTGCATAAGTTTCAGAAATCTTGGGGTCTTTTATATTATTTACATTATGAGATTTCATTGAAATTCCCTTCCGGTACGCGCTACTTATGAGATGCAATCGCATATAGAGGCAAACGTCGATTCAGGAGAAACCCTGACAGGAAAAATCCGAAGCCGCGCCAACGGCTTTTAAATTCCGCTTGTCTAAAAAGGAAATTATGTTTTTAAATATTAGATCATATTGAATTCATGTGCTTTGGGTTCGTTTTATGAGTATGCCGACGCCACTTTGCACGGATGAAATCGAAAAGATTAGATATGTTCTGTTCGAGAAGGAGCAACGGCTTCGCCAGGATCTCTCGACCAGACTTAAGGACCACTCGGAGCGCGTTGGCTCGGACGCGCAGTTAACTGCGTCGGTAGCCAAGATTCTGTCGGACGCTCTTAAGCGGCGCTCTCGTAAGCCTGGTCAATCCGGAGAAAGGTGAGGTGGAGGGAGGGATTGTTGGAACGGCGAAATCAACGGTGCAGGAGACGGTCTCCGGCGTAGCAGGTACAGTAACTTCTGGCTTGGGCGGGACAGTGAACACGGTGGCTTCTGTGACGCAATCGTCAGTCGCGGGCGTGAATGAAACATTGAGCGGAACGACTTCGGCGCTTACTCACTCACACTTGACCGAGCCAGCGATATCGTCGGTCCAAAATACTGTATCTGATCTTGGAAAGGCGCTATCCAGGAAGTAGCTTCAAATCGAGGCATCTTCTCTGATTAAAAATGGACTCAACAATAAAAATAATGATGCTGGGTGAGATTGGCGTTGGAAAAACGTCCATCGTTCGCCGGCTCGTCTTCGATACATTCGAGGCTGATTACAAGGCAACCATCGGAGTAGACATTTACTCCTACAGGTTGACCCAGGATCAGGTCCGGTTGAATGCGGCCGTCGAGCTCATAATTTGGGATGTCGATGGTGATCTCGGGGGCGACATCTACAATCACATCTACATGAAAGGAGCGAGTGCAGCCTGCATCGTCGCGGATACAACGCGGGCCATAACGCACAAAACCGCCCTATCGCTTGTAGCGGGGTTTGACCAAAGTTTCCCAGGCAGACCTTCCATCATGCTTCTCAACAAGATTGACCTTTTGCATCAAGACTCCGCCAAGCTGCTTAAGAATACGCCATCTGTTGGAGTTGAAACGATATGGACGAGCGCGAAAACAGGGGCCCAAGTTCTTGATGCTTTTTCTTTGCTCGGGCGGCTTAGCCTCCAGCGCGGTCTCGCTCATGATCGCTGATACGGCCATTCGGTAAGACTAGGCGTCTGCCCATTCCCCTCCAAGCGCCGTTATGCTATATCATTACATCAGCAACACAACCGTAGTGTCACACAAGCTGCGCGGCGATATTTGAATGGCATAAGCCACAATATTCCTATGAATCCGGCCTAAAGCTAGTCCCGCGAGGCACGAACCCCACATAGAGCACGCGAACATGCAAAAATCACTCATCCTAACGGCTGCATTATTATGGGTTGCAATTCCGGTAAATGCCGAAGAAGTCAGGCGTGAGCTTGGACCCCATCAACACGGACATGGGCGCCTCAATATCGCCATCGAGGGCTCGCGGGTATCGATGGAGCTGGAGGTTCCAGCTCACGATATTGTTGGCTTCGAGCATCAGCCCAACACGCCCGAACAAAAAGCGGCGATGGAAAAGGCTAAGGCAACGCTCGCTGATGGCCTATCCCTGTTCAAGCCCACAGCTGCGGCGGAGTGCAAGCTGACAAATGCCAAGGTGTCGACCGAGGCCGAACATGACCACGAGCATGAGAAAGATCATGCGACCAAGGGCGAGGAGAAACACGAAGACGGCGAGCATCAACATTCGGAATTTCATGTCGAATACGAGCTGGCCTGTAGTTCAGTCTCCCGCCTTACATCTATGACGTTCGACTACTTCAAGGCTTTCCCCGGTTCACAAGAACTTGACGTCGCTATTGTTTCGCCCAAGGGCCAAACCAGCTATGAGGTGGCGCGGGAGAAGCCGTCCCTCGACCTCAAGGGAATCATGTGAGCGATATTGCCAGCGCAGCCGCCAGGATGAAAGCGCCCGAGCTCCAATCGAGCCTCGATATCGTTCGGATGTCGGAGGTGCGCTTCACTTGGCCCGGACGCCATAGCTTCACTTTGACGATTGACGATTTCTCGCTGCGAAAGGGCGAGCGGCTGCTTTTGATCGGTCCGTCCGGGCAGCGGCAAGTCGACGTTTCTAAGCCTGCTTGCGGGCATCGTCACCCCGCAGGCCGGAAGCATCGAGGTGCTCGGCACCGACATCGCCCGCCTGAAGGGCGGCGCGCGCGACCGCTTCCGCGCCGAACATTACGGCATTATTTTTCAGATGTTCAATTTGCTGCCTTATGGGTCAGTGATCGACAATGTGGTCTTGCCCTTGAGTTTTTCCGAGCGCCGCAAAAAACGAGCGGCGGGGGAGGGGGGCATCGTAGCCGCAGCGACGAAACTTCTTGAAAGCCTCGGCATCGAAAAGTCGTCTGATAGAAAATGCCACAGCCGCAAGCCTGAGCGTTGGCCAGCAGCAGAGAGTTGCGGCCGCGCGGGCCTTGATCGGCGCGCCTGAACTCATTGTCGCCGATGAGCCTACCTCCTCGCTTGACCGTAACCGCCAGCAACGCTTTCTTGATCTTCTTTTTGCCGATGTGGATGCTGCGGGCGCCACTCTCATCATGGTGAGCCATGACGAGAGTTTAAGCGATCGCTTCACGCGCGTGGAAAATCTACAAGATATCGCCCGCTCGGCGCGCAGAGGCGACGCATGATTATCTTTCGTCTTGCACTGCAATCGCTCGCCAACCGCTGGCTGACCGCGCTTCTCACCATTCTCTCTATCGCGCTTAGCGTCATGCTACTTCTCGGCGTCGAAAAAGTACGAACCGGCGCGCGGCAAAGTTTTGCCGACACGATTTCCGGCACCGACCTTATCGTTGGAGCGCGCAGCGGTAGCCTCAATCTGCTTCTCTATTCAGTCTTCCGCATCGGGAACGCGACGAACAACATCACTTGGACCACATTCAAGGACATCGCGCAGCGGCCCGAAATCGCGTGGATCGTGCCAATATCGCTTGGCGACAGCCATCACGGCTTTCGCGTCATGGGCACGACACCGGACTATTTCAAATTCTATCGCTATAGGCACGGCCATCAGCTTGAATTCGCGTCCGGCGCACCTTTCAGCGATCTCTTCGACGCCGTGATAGGCGCGGATGTGGCGGCAGAGCTTGGCTATAAGACGGGCGATAAGATCGTCGTCGCTCACGGGCTCGGCTCCGTTTCATTTTTAGAGCATGACGACAAGCCGTTCCGAGTTTCCGGTATCTTGAAGAAAACAGGAACGCCCGTGGATCGCACGGTGCATGTAAGCCTGCCTGCGATCGAGGCCATTCATGTGGATTGGGCGAGCGGCGCGCGCGTTCCAGGGCAGGGCGTTTCAGCCGATGAAGTGCGCCAGATGAACCTTGAGCCGAAGGCCATCACGGCGGCGTTCATTGGCCTCAAGTCAAAGATCGCCGCTTTCAGGCTCCAACGCGCGATCAACGAATATCCGAACGAGCCGCTATCGGCGATCCTGCCCGGCGTGGCGCTTCAGGAGCTTTGGGGGCTGGTCGGCACGGCGGAAACCGCGCTTTCGGCAGTCTCCGGCATGGTGGTTGTGACCGCGCTTCTCGGCATGGTGACGATGATCCTCACAACGCTGAACGAGCGCCGCCGCGAAATGGCGATCCTGCGATCGGTTGGCGCGAGGCCGCTCACGATTTTGTCGCTGCTTGTAACAGAGGCCGGTTTCCTGACATTTGCAGGCGTCGTGCTTGGCACAGTTTTGCTCTATGCAGCCTTGATAGTTTTGCAGCCGTTCATAGATCGGAATTACGGTTTGCATATCGCCATCGATCCTCTATCCGAATATCAACTGATGATATTGGCGGGCATCGTTATTGCAGGATTTGTTGCCGGACTGCTTCCGGCGCTTCGCGCCTACCGGCTCTCGCTGGCCGATGGCATGACAGTCCGAACCTGAAGAGAAAGAACGAGCTGATGATCCGGTTAGTTAGTGCCGCAGCCTTCGCGCTCTTGCTGTCAGCTTCAAGCTTTGCAGCGGTAGACGAAGCGCCCATCGACCTCGCTTGGGGGAAACTTGTGCCGCCTGCTCCCCCAGCTCAGAGCATGAAGTCTAAGAGCTTCTTATCGGGAGCTACGCCATTTGCCTCACAGGGGAGCGAGCCGCCTCCGCCGCCGACAATCGACGATAAGCGCTGGCTCTCGGAGCGGCGGCTGCAACCCGGCGCAGGCGGTGCTCCCGCCGTTGTCGCCGATCTCGACGGCAAGCGTGTGCGGATTGGCGGCTATGTCGTGCCGCTCGATTTCGAAGCGACGAATGTGAAGGAGTTTTTGCTCGTGCCTTTTGTGGGCGCTTGCATTCACGTTCCGCCGCCACCGCCGAACCAGATCATATACGTCAAAGCCGCAAAGGGCTTCGAGGTGACTGGCTCTTTCGATCCTGTCTACGTTACGGGCACGATCAAGACGGCGAGCCAATATACGGGCCTCGCTGAGACCGGCTATAGCATCGATGCTGAGAAGGTCGAGACGCGGAAAGAGTGACTTCACGCCGTCATGGCGGGGGTTAGCGAAGCGCTGCCGTAAGCGGTCCAAATAGCAATGTCGTGGCCGGGCTTTGACCGGGCCCAACCAGTCTATGTGCGCCAGACGATGGTCACGCGCAGATCGGTTTACGCCAGCTGGCCCGACACACAAAAGTAGCGCCTCTTCGCCTGTCAATCATGGATGGCCCGGTCAAGCCGGGCCATGAGAGCGGGTAGAAATTGCCGCTGGGTCAGCATTTCCGCGACGACAATTGGGGCTCAAGGCGTTTTGCGACCAGATTTAAGCACGGGATTCTCGAATCTACGTCTTTAAAATCTGGATTGCTTCCGGCCAGCTTTGCTGGCCATCGCAATGACGGCCCCGGAATCGTCATCGCGAAGCGGCAGCGCCGCTGCGGCGATCCAGGAGTTTCACGATGCCGGTTATAGATGATCGCAAAATGCTTTAACGTCTCAGCCAAGCCTCACTTCAATATCAGCCCGAGTTTGACCAAGCGCGAGCGGACGCCACCGTCCTGCCTTCCATGCGCGGTCGCGATTGCCTTGACCGTTTCGCCGCGCTTAAAACGCGCTGAGACCTCGGCGTCCTCCTCGGCTGTCCACTTCTTATAAGCGTTCTCAATGCGGCCGTTTGGCTCAGCGCTCGCCATAGCGGCCACCGAAGCTGGAACGCTCCTTGCCACACAGGAATCGACGCCCGCAAATTCCCGCTGTAGCGCTGAGATAGTTTCCTCGCCCGAAGCAGCCAGCCGTTCGCTTTCCTGTTCTGAGGCCTCGCGAAAAGCGGCGTCCTTCGCTAATGCTTCGGGATGCACGCGGAGCGCCTTTTCGTTCCAGCCGAGAAGGTGCAGGCCCTGAAGACTTCTGACGCGCGACAACGCCACATAGCCTTGCCCATATTCGAAGGCGTTTGAAAGATCCATGAGCGCCGCGTCGAGCGACATGCCCTGGCTTTTATGCACCGTTATGGCCCAGGCGAGCCGCAGCGGCACTTGCGATATACCTGCCTTGACGCTGTCGTCTTCGCTGACTTTCCACTCGGCGGGCTTAGCAGTAACGGTCGAGCCGCCCTTTGTGATTATGATGGGATGGCCTTCTTCGCGGTCGAAATCCGACACAACGCCGAGCGTGCCATTAACATAGCGCCCCTCCGGGTCGTTCTTGGTGAACATCACGATAGCGCCTGTCTTGAGTTCCAGGCGCTCTGGCGACAGGCAGCCGCGTTTCAGACCGTCGGATAAAATTTTGTCTCCCGTCGACGTCATGAAAAAACTCTGCGCTTCGCCGGGAAGCTTAATCAGTTCAGCGTGGTTGATGCGATCCACATCCATGTTGTGAGTGTACAGCCGGGTAATGCCGCGCGGCAGCGTCTGATTTTGAAGCTTGCGGCTTGCCAGAAGATCGAGGTCGATGCGGCTAAATTTGTTCGAGCGAATGGCCGCTAGCAGGTCCGAAAACTCAGTGTCTGTTTGCCTGTGTTGTTCTGTGAGATAACAGACAGAAGGATCGAGATCGCGCCAGGCTCGTGATGCATAGGCAAAGGGCGAAATATCTTCCGCGTCTTGGCTTTCCATCTCGGCACTAGGATGCTCATCGCGGCGGACCACGGGCGGAAGCTGAAAGAAGTCCCCCACAAGCACGACTTGCAGCCCGCCAAATGGCGCCGTGGTCTTGCGGACATGCTGACAGACCTGGCTTACCGCTGACAAGGTCTGTCCCGATAGCATCGAAACTTCGTCGATTATAACGACGTGAGCCTTCTTGATCCGATCAGCAACGCGCCTGCTCTTTGCGATGTAATCCAGATCGGCACGCGTTACCTGTGACTTGGTTCCGATCCCGCTCCAGGCGTGAATTGTCGAGCCGCCGAGCTGCGCTGCCGCGATGCCCGTCGAGGCTGTCACGCTTACGCTCTTTCCTTGCCTTCGAAGATAGCTGAGATAGCGCGAAGCGACGTAACTTTTACCGCTGCCAGGCTCTCCCGTGAGGAAGACGCTTGCGCCGGTCTTTAAGATATTGAGGGCTTCTTCCTGCTTCATGAATATGTCTGGGGTCTCTTGAAAAAAACGCAGAATATGGATTGTGAGCAGTTCCAACAAGAGTTAGGTGAGCCGCCTCGATTTTTCGGGCTGCACAAGAACTCTCTAGCGGAGTAGGGACACATGCGATTGTTGCGCTAACGGTATTCGTAGGCTTCGCGCGACGTTTTCCTTGGACCTTTGAAATTCAGCCGAAATCAGAAAATTGCGAGCGAAGTCTAGCGCACGCGACCATTCGCGGCCCAACTGCTGGCGGTCGCATGATTGTTTCCTTGCTGACTTTCGGGGCGGGTCCGCACGGGCTGCTCGGCATTGTCTTCGCCAGCGAACATCTCCGATGCGCGTTTCAGGTCGAGCCATTCGGTATGCATGACATCGACGCTGCCGTCCTTGAGCTGCTCTTTCGCGGACGCGACCCAATGACCCGTCATCGTTGCCGCCTCTGGTGAAGTGCGGAAAGCGTCTGCTTTTGCCATGAGTTCCGCGTTGGGCTGGTAGTAGGTGTTCGAGACGACATGCACGACTTTATAGCCGTCTTTTTCAAGCTCCGTCAGGATGCCGTCCAAGGCTTCCGCAGTGGGCTTCTTGATGTCGTGAAATAAGACAATGCCCCTGCCGAGTTGCCGGATGCGGTTCAGCACATCCTTTGTAATTTTCGCTGAGGTCGCGCCTGGATCGGTATCGCCGGAAATGACGTCCACGGACCAAGTGCTGATATTCCGGCTCGCAAGATAGGCAACGCCTTCAGGTGAATCGCGCAAGCCTGGAAACCTGAAGAATGGAGCAATAGGCTTTCCCACTGCGCGGCTGACTGCGGCGAAGCCTTTTTCTATTTCTAATTTGATGTCCTCAGGCTGCATCAAGTCCATGGCGCGCGGATGCGACCATGTGTGTGTGCCGACGGTATGGCCGCGGCGGTCCACTTCCTGAATGAGCTTCGGATTCGCGAGAGCCATCCGGCCGACCGAAAAAAAGGTGGCCTTCATGCAATGACGGTCGAGCGTGTCGAGCACCGTCATGGTGTTCGCGCCGAGGGGACCGTCATCGAATGTCAGAACGATTTCGTGGTCTTTTAGAGCCAGTGTGCGGTTTTGCGATTTGTTCGCGGCAACATTGACGACATGGCCGTAAAAAGGGCCGTTGGTCGAATCAGCAGCAACAATTCTTGATAAATGCGTTCGCGCGGGATCGTACGCGCAATCATTTTCGGCAGCCGCCTGCGAGTAGCTTGCCGCAAGCACAAGCGCCGCTACACCCATCCGCCACAACATTGTGCACCTACTGCCTCTCATATGCTCTAGCTTAATATACACTCAGGCTGTAGCGCAGCGAATGGCAAATTGGTGAAAGGTGTCTAATTTCTCTGGATTGTTGTCGCAAGGCGACAGAAATACTCTACGAGGCTGGTCCGAGCCTTTGCGTCAAATTTTCAAATTCACGTTTCAAGCTTTCATTTCGGAAAATTTGATCGAAACCCGGCGCTTCCAATTTTTGTAGCGCCTCAAATGATGTGCGAGCTTCGTCCATCAAGGCGCGAAGTTGGAAACTTGCTTCGACGGTTTCATATGTGTTGTCGGCGACGCGCAGATCGAACACCGTTTTTGCTCTGGTCTCTGCGAGCATTCGCCGTTGGCTTCTGAGGTAATCGCGATAAAAGACGGCAACTTTCTCGGACAGCTCCTGGCTCTTGATATTTGCTTCGAGGGCGCGGCGCTGGTCATCGCGTGTTTGAGCCTCGATAAGTTCGCGCGTTTGGCCTCTGGCTTTTGCGATATTTTTCAAGATGCCGTCGAGGCGCACGAGGTAAACTTCATCGATCCGGTCGATCAGCAGTTCCTGCGCATGGACGAGCATGGCGAACAATGCAGCATGCATTGCGAAGTAGCGCCGCGCGGATTTTAGATCTTCGTTCGATTGCTTGACCAGTGCGCCAAGCCGCTGGTCGGCAATTTTTGCTACTTCGAATGCCGTCAAAAGCTTTAGAAGATCGCCGCCCAGCACGCTGTCTAAAAGCAGGTCCACCTGATCAGGAGAGAGTTGCACGCCAGCGGTGTTCAGCGCTTTGCCGATATCCTGCTTGACGCGCCCGATGTCTGCTTCCTTCGCTTTAATTTCCTCCTGGAGCGTCTCGATCTTCCGGTCGATGGACTCCTGCGTCTCAGTCAGTACGCCGGGCATGATCCCAGACTGCGGCGCTTCCAGGCGGCGTTCCCGCAGCGTGGCAATTCTGTCCTTATGGGCTGTAATTTTTTCGCGGTATTTGCGAATGTCATCTTGCAGCTTAAGGATCGGCGCATCGGTCACAATTTCCAGCGCGCCGTCGAGAAGTTCGCGTACGGATTTCTCGCGCTCCTCGCGTGTCTCTGTCCAAATCGGCGGCAGAAGAAAATTGTCTCGCGCCGGCAGCTTTTTAGCTGCGTCGCGCTCAGAGGCGGCACGCTTCAAAATCCTGTCGATGGCCGAAAGGAGGGCCTGAGACTGAAGCCCGCTTGTATCCGTAGCTGCGGTCCGAGCGGACGATTGATCACGTGCGGCCGCGCCTGATTGCGTCTGAGCTGGCAAGACAAATGGCGATTGATCGGCTGCGCGCACAGCGACCGGATGCGTCGAAGAGGCGAGAGGCAAAAGCAGGCACATCAGGCGCAGAGAAACAGCAGTCATGGCCTTTCACATCAGCGCGAACGATAAGTGTACTACGAAATGGGCTTCGGTTTCCATCCGCAAATTGCGTACCCAGGGCCACGAACTCAGATTAACGGTTATTTAACGATTGCGTTTTGTGTGATTCCATCGGGCTTTCTGATTCGGGAGGCTTTGAGATGGATGCTTTTGGCCCTAAACCGCGCTTGCGCGGCCTTTTGCAGCATTTTTCGCAGATCCAGGACGCGCGCGAGGCCTGGCGCGTCGCCCATCCGTTGCCGGAGGTGCTGCTCTTGGTGGTCTCCGCCAGCATCGCCTCCTGCGACGATTTCGACGACATCGCCGCTTGGGGCGAGAACCATCTGCCCTTTCTGCGCCGCTTCCTTCCCTATCACCACGGCGTTCCTTGCGCGCGCTGGCTCAATATCCTGATGAACCGCATCGATCCCGGGCTGTTCCGGGACTGTTTCCTGAGCTGGGCGCGGGAGCTGAGGCCGGATGCGCCCGATCTCATCGCCATCGACGGCAAGACCTCACGCCGCAGCCACGACCGCGCCGCGGGCAAGGCCGCCCTGCATCTGGTCTCCGCCTTCGCCACGCATGCGAAGATGGTGCTCGGCCAGGAGGCCGTGGAAGCCAAATCGAACGAGATAACCGCGATCCCGGCGCTGCTCGAGCGCCTCGCCGCCTCGGGCGCGTTAGCGGGCGCTCTTATCACCATCGACGCCATCGCTTGCAACCCTGACATCGCCCAAAGCATCGTGGCGCATGGCGCCGATTACCTTCTGGCCGTAAAGGGGAACCAACCCAGCCTTCTGTCTGAAATCGAACGGTTTTTCGACGAGGCGCCCGAGGAAGCCGTGGATCGCCATCTCGATGTGGACAAAGGCCATGGCCGCATCGAAGAGCGGCGCTGCACGGTGAGCCGGGCTGTCGATTGGATGGACGGCGGGCGGCGCTTTCCCGGCGAATACCGCTTTCCCAAGCTCTCAGCCATCGCCATGATCGAAAGCAGGGTTGGGACCAAGCAAAGCGTCAGGACCGAACGCCGCTTTTACATCGCCTCCAGGCCCATGAGCGCCAAAGCCTTTGGCGAAGCCGTCCGCGCCCATTGGGGCATCGAGAATGCGCTCCACTGGGTGCTCGACGTCACCTTCAAGGACGATCTATCCCGCGTCCGCAAGGGCCATGGCGCCAAAAACATGGCCGTCGTCCGCCACTTCGCCGTCAACCTCGTCCGCCAAGCCAAAGACAAGAAAAGCCTGAAACTCCGAAGAAAACTTGCCGGATGGGACCCCGATTACCTCCAAAGCCTCATCTCGCCCACTCCCGTTAACCCGGATTCGTGACCGTGATTGCGTACCGCCGTGGCGGCTTCAACTCACGGCGAACTGTGCTGCTGGTGGCTAGATTTAGCTATCAATTTTTTTACCTAGTTATCTCGATGCATCAGTCACGAAAGCCTTTTTGTGTATCTACCGCTTTTTGCTTGCGACGAACGTCGCAGGTGTTTTAACGAATGAGAAGGGCTGGGCGGGGGCAATTCTGGCGCGCCCGAATCATTAAACCGCTAATTCGAGCATTGCGTAACATGGCAACGGACCAACTCGGTATCGACCCGGCCGCGAATTCAGAAGATAACTTGAAAGAGCAGAAAGAAAGAGTGCGCCGCTTGCGTAAGCGCCTTCAGTCGCGCGATGCGTTCATTCTGCCCGAAGTCTGGGATGTGGTGTCCGCCCGTATCATGGCTGACGCCGGGTTCGAGATGATAGGAATATCTCCGGTCTCGATCGCCTGGGCGCAAGGTTTGAGCCAGCAAGAGCGGCTTGAGCTCGATCTTCTGGTAGCGACGGCGCAAAAGATTGCACGAAATTTTGCAGTGCCGGTCGTTGCGGATCTCGAAGGCATCATCGGCAGATCGGTCGAAGAGATCGGGCGCGCTGTGTCATCAGTGGTTTCGGCTGGCTGTATCGGCCTTGTACTTGGTGACGGCGGCCGAGGCGGTGCGCACGGCATCGCATCGATTCAAGATATGGCGGCAGCCATCCGCACGGCGAAAGCAGCGGCGTTAGAGGCAAAGGTTCCCGCTGTCATTATCGCCCGAACGGATGCATTTTTGCTTGAGCCGCCGCAGCAATCGCCGTTCGAGACAGCGGTCGAGCGTGCCGAAGCCTATTTTGCGGCAGGCGCGGATTGCATCTCTGTTCCTGGCGTACAGCATATCCAAATCATCGAACGCTTAACCGGCGTCATCGATGGACCGCTTTCAGTGACCATAGGCTTGACGCCTGCTCCCGATCTCAAAGCGCTTTCGAATGCGGGGGCGTCCTGCGTAGCGCTCGGCTCTGCTTTGATGCGTTCGCTGCTTGGAACCATGCGCTTAAAAGCCGAGGAACTGCTCGCTTTCGGCCAGTTCAACAATTTGGATAAGGCCATTCCGGCGGAGGCGCTCAATAATTTGCTGCGCTAGGACTCCTGCTACAAAAGCGGCGGGACGGCGAGAAAGCCAGTACGGATGTTTTTTGTTTCGAAGGTGGTATGGGCGGCTCTGCAGCCTTCCGCTCTGATTGCTCTGCTCCTTGTGGCTGGCGCGCTTCTCATCTTGCTGCGGCGCGGCACGGCAACTGGAAAGCGTTTGCTTCTCGCGGGCGCTTTTCTCTACATCTTTTTTGGTTATTCGCCGCTCGCAAACTGGCTTCTTACTCCGCTTGAGCGGACGGTTGAGAAGGCAGCCCAGGCTGATCTTGCTCGGGCATCCGGCATCATAGTGCTCGGTGGGGCGCTTGAGACTGCGGTGTCTCCGAGTGGCGAAGGGCCGCGCCTGAACGAACGCGCCGAGCGCATGACGGAGGCAGCGCGCCTTTCCATCCTTTATCCCAATATTCCTCTCGTCTTTTCGGGCGGCAAATCCGGGTTGTTTAAACTTGAAGATACCGAGTCTGAGGTCGCGCGTAGATTTTTCGCTGGCTTCAATATCGCTCCGCCGCGCCTCGTCCTTGAGGATCAATCGCGCAACACGGTAGAAAATGCTGCCTTTACAGCTAAGCTGTTGCAGCCCAAGGCGGGGCAGCGATGGATCTTCATAACATCGGCCTTCCACATGCCAAGGGCGAAGGCGCTTTTCGAAGCGCAAGGCTTTGAGCTTATTCCATGGCCGGTGGACTATAAGATGAGAGGGTGGGTGGATCGCTGGCGCTTTTCTTCCTCGCCGTCGAAGTCGTTGCAACAGCTGGATGTCGCGGCCAAAGAGTGGGTTGGCATCGTTGTGCTATGGCTGCGCGGGGAGATCGCGTGGCCGGTGGGCACGAAAGGTTGACGGCGTCCTACCTTGCTGGCTCGCGGGCGAAATGCTAAGCGAGCCGTATAGCCTGATCTAAGATCCGGCTGCGAGAACTCGCAATTGGGCAAAGGTGAGGAAATCTATGACGCGCAAGATTGCACTCAAATTTATGACTGCCGCCGTACTTACGGGGCTTGGATGGACAACGGCGGTACATGCAGACCAAGCGAGCATGTCATTTTTCGTTACGAGCGTTGGAAAAGGGAACGGCGCTGACCTCGGTGGCCTCGAAGGTGCGGACGCCCACTGCCAGGCGCTCGCTAAGGCGGCTGGTTCGACCAACGCGAATTGGCACGCTTATCTCAGCACGGCGTTGCCGGGTGGCGATGCGGGGGTCAACGCACGTGATCGCATCGGTAAAGGCCCTTGGCAGAACGCAAAGGATGTCGTGGTCGCCAAGAGTGTGGATGATCTGCACTCGGCTTCGAACAACATCACTAAGCAGACAGCATTGACCGAGAAGGGCGAGACCATTAGCGGCCGTGGTGACGCCGTCAACACACATGATATTCTGACGGGATCTGACCCTCAAGGTATGTACTCGACTGCCGGAGGCGACACGACTTGCGGAAACTGGACGAAAAGTGCTGAGGGCTCAGCGATCGTCGGCCATCATGACAGGGCTGGTCTTAAGGACACGAGACACATGAATTCCTGGAACTCCTCGCATGGTTCGCGCGGTTGCAGCCAGGACTTGCTTAAGGCATCCGGCGGCGCTGGTCTGCTCTATTGCTTCGCAGCCAACTGAGCCACGCTCCTCGCGGAGTTCTATTGGTCCAATGCCTCTTGCGATGACCTGACAAAGTGCCAGGAGTCGCAATGTGGCTTGAAGCCGATCTTCGCGTAGCATCGGTTTCAATAGGGATTGTTAAGATCGGTGGCCGCCTGCCACCGATTTTTCAATCGGCTCTCGTTGCACAGTGGCCTGGCGCGCCAACCGGCCAATATTGAAAGCCAACAGGAAGATCGCGTTCTGCTGCTGCCGTGACGGCGATCTGCACGTTGAAGCGCACTTCGTCCGCCTCAATCGCGGATAAGTAGTATCGCTCGGGGCCACGAACGGCGAACTCTGTTCTTTGCGTGCAAATTTTACGGAAGTCCGCTTGCGCGAGATTGACTTGCAGCGCTCATAATGCTGTTCAAGCGGGGTCTGCCGTTACACTTTCAATCGTTCGCCGCCCGGAAGGACGCCCGCTCATGACCAGCCAATATGATGCCAGTTTCGCCTATGCCGGAGCCATCAGCGCAGAGGTTCAAGCAGAGCATGACCGCGAAGTCGAGCGCTCGATGTTTATGCCGAGCAAGCTCGCCAATGCGAAGCTTCATGCGAGTAATGAGCTGCAACGCTGGGTGCTTGCCTGTAACCGGCTCGTGTGGGGCGCTATGCCGGATGACACGCGCCAGCCCACGCAAGATGAGATCGTGGCACTTTTGGAGTATCTTGGGCCGGACAATAGCGAGCGGCTCTTGAAGGAATCTCAACTCGCGACTGAGGCGCGCAACCTCGTCGCGCTGCTTTCAGCGGCAGAGTTGGAAGCCAATGCGCGGCTTGAAGCGCAACGTGCCGAGGAGGCACGGGCCGCAGCCGAAGCGCAGGCGCAGCTAGAGGCGCACCAGACACAGTTGGCGCAGGCCGAGGCGCAGCGGGCGCTTCGCGCGGAGTTTGAGGTGATCGACGCGGCGGGGAAAGAGGCGCGTTTTCAGGCTTGGTGCGCTGCGCGTTAAGTGCAACGAGGTCCAATACGCCCCCAACACAGCGAGAAGGCCAGGGGGCGATCTTCCTGCCTATGCGCCTGCGGCTTTCTCCTTTTTTCGCTTGCCATAGCTGCGCTTGGCCGGCTTTTGCTCCTGTCCGCCCGCTTTGCCGCGCCCTTTCGCGCCCGCTCCCTTATGCCCGCGTTCTTTTGCGGCAGGTTCGGCATGCGCAGCACCGGCTTCAGCCTGCGTTATCCTGATCGAACCATCGATGGTGCCAGAGCGCGGGAGAGCGGCCGCGAACCGCTCCGCGCAGCGTGGCGTTATTTCGAAGTGGCTCTCGGTTTCTAAAATCCTGATGGATCCGACGTCACGCTTCGTGATGCCGCCCGTCCGGCAGATCAACGGCAAAAGCCATCGCGGTTCGGCCTTTTGCTTGCGTCCGACCGATAGTTTGAACCATATGCCGCCGTCGAAATCGTTGCGCGGCTTCTCCAATTTTTCCGCAGCCGCTCCCGTCTCCACAAACTCTTCTGGTGTGGGAAGCGTGACGTGGTTTTGGCGAAAAAATGCTACCGCGATCTGCTCTGGAGTTCGCGCCGCCATGAGTTCCCGCGCAAAATGCAGCTCTTCCTCACTCGGCTCGTCTGTTAGGGCCGGATTTTCGAGAAGCCGTTCGCGGTCGCGCTTGATGATGGCGGCCGCCGTCGGTGGCAGCATTCTCGATGCATTATTAATTCCAGCGGTGCGCAGAACGCGCTCCATACTGCTTCGCCTGCTGTGGGGCACAAGAAGAACGCTTAGGCCGCTTCGTCCAGCGCGGCCGGTACGGCCACTACGATGCAGAAGCGCTTCGCTATTTTTTGGCAGGTCCGCATGAACAACCAAATCGAGATTGGGCAGATCAATGCCGCGTGAGGCAACGTCGGTTGCGATACAAACCCGCGCCCGGCCATCACGCATAGATTGGAGAGCACGCGTGCGCTCATTTTGGCTCAACTCACCCGAAAGGGCGACGACCGCAAAGCCGCGATTGCCAAGACGGCTTGAGAGATGTTTCACGCCTTCGCGGGTTGCACAAAAGACAAGCGCGCTGCTCGCTTCAAAATAGCGAAGCACATTGATGACGGCATTTTCGCGCTCGGCCGTGCCAACCGATATTGTTCGATACTCAATATCGGCGTGCTGCTTGTTTTCTTGGATCGTTGAAATACGAATGGCGTTGCGCTGAAAGCGTTTGGCAAGCGCGGCAATCGTCTTGGGAACGGTCGCCGAGAACATGAGAATACGCCGTTCCGCAGGCGCAGCTCCGAGAATGAATTCGAGGTCTTCCCTAAAGCCGAGATCGAGCATTTCGTCGGCTTCGTCGAGAACCAGCGTTCGCACAGAAGACATGTCGAGCGAACCGCGCCGTATGTGGTCGCACAAGCGCCCAGGCGTGCCGACGACGATGTGCGCGCCGTCAGCCAGCGCTCGGCGCTCCTGCCGCATATCCATGCCGCCTACGCAGGAGACAGTTTTTGCTCCCGTAGCATCATAGAGCCATGCGAGTTCGCGCTGCACTTGCAATGCCAACTCGCGTGTCGGTGCTACAACCAGCACAAGGGGGTCGGAACCTCCTGAAACGCGCTCGCCGCCCGATAGCAATTCCGGCGCCATGGTGAGGCCGAAAGCCACCGTCTTGCCGGAACCCGTCTGCGCTGACACCAAAAGATCAGCGCCAGCCGCTTCCGCCTTGAGAACCGCTTCCTGGACAGGCGTCAGTTCATTGTAGCCATGCTTGGTGAGTGCTCTGGCCAGTGCCGGAGCGATGCCGTCAAAATCCATAAGTCCAGAAACTTTCAATGCTGCTGTGGCAGTTTGCAATGGTTCGGGCACATCCCGCCGCTGCTGACGCGTTCAAGTTCGGCTTTCAGTTGATTCTGCCTGTGCCGAGTTGACTGTATACAACCAAAGTCTTTCGAGCCGATAAAAAAAGAGATCTCTCGATTTTGAATAAGGGTGACTGCGAGCTGTTATCTCCATGTTGTTACGCGCTAGGCCTTAACCGAACGCGCACTGTAGGAAACACATTATTAACATTTGGCTCGCAATCTCCTGGACACCGTCGCAGGTTTTGTCCTGCCGCTTGACCCAAATGCGCGAAGACCAGCTTTGTGACATTATTACAGAGATCTACGACACGGCGCTCGATTCGGCGCTCAGCAGCGGCGTGCTCGCGCGCATCAGGGATTTCGTCGGCGGCCGGACTTGCGCACTCGTGTCGAAAGATCCCGCGAGCGGATTGGGAAATATTCCCCATCAAGTCGGCCTCGATCCCCACTTCGTTCGGACTTATAGCGATATTTATGCTCCGGAAGATCCTATGGCGCTTTTCATGGCAAGCAATCGCTCGCTACCGCCTATTGGACAGGTCATGAGCATGTGGGAACTAGTCCGCGAAGATGACTATCGCCAGCAACGCTGTTATCAGGAATGGTTTAAGCCCCAGGAACGAGCTGATACAGCCGTCGTTGTGCTGGAAAAGGCGGCAACAGAGGCCTCTTACCTTGCAATGGTGCCCTCTAAGGCAAGCGCTATGGTCTGCGATGTTATGCGCAGGCGGATCGCTCTTATTGCTCCGCACGCGCGCCGTGCGGTGCTCATCGGTAAGGCGATGGAGCTCCAGCAAACCGAAACCGCGACCTTTGCCGATGCGCTGAATAGCTTTAGCGCAGGGGTGTTCCTCGTCGATGCCAGCGGCCAAATCGTCCATGCCAATGAAGCTGGCCATGATATGCTCTATGCGAACGATTTCCTGCGCGCGGCCGACGGCCGGCTTATTACTTGCGATCCTCAGGTCAATGAGATCTTCCGCGAGGTCTTTGCCGCTGCCGCCAAAGGCGACACTGGCATTGGCGCTAAGGCCATTGCGTTAGCTTTGAGGGCGCATGATGGCGATCGTTATGTCGCGCATGTGCTGCCGCTCACATCGGGCGAGCGGCGCGCCACAGGCATAGCCTACACGGCCGTGGCCGCCGTATTTGTGCGCAAGCCGACGCTCGGGAGCCCTGCCGAAGTTATCGCACAAAGCTATAAATTGACGCCAACCGAGCTGCGCGTATTGCTCGCTATCGTCGAGGTCGGCGGTGTGCCGGAGACGGCGGCGGCACTGGGGGTCGCCGAAACCACTATCAGGACGCATCTCTACCGTCTTTTCGATAAGACCGACGCCAGCCGTCAAGCTGACCTCGTCAAGCTTGTCGCAGGTTTTTCCAATCCATTCGTTGGGTGAGTGATATGCAGGAAGATGATGAGCTTGCTGACCTCATCGGGAATATCCACGATGCTGCGCTTGATCCTGGTCTGTGGACTGACGTTGTCGCTCAAATTATTCACTTCGTTGGCGCTCAGGCTGGCGGGCTCGTCTTCAAAGACCCAGTGAGCAAATTCGCATGTTCTCCCTATAACAGCGGTGTCGATCCCCATTACGTCGAGCTTTATGAGGCGACTTATGCGAAATTCGATCCCCTCGCGACTTTGCCGCAGTTAGGCCGGATCACGAGCATTCCGGATCTTGTCTCCTATGACGACTATCGGCGAGGACGCTTCACTCAGGAATGGTTGCAGCCTCAGGGGTGGACCGACGCTGCCATGGTCACGCTTGAAAAGTCAGGGCCAAATCGCGCCACCGTCCTCGTTTTGATGCCAGGCAAGGCAAGCGGCATGGTCGACGACGAACTGCGCCGGCGCTTGGCGCTCATTGCGCCGCATGCGCGCCGCGCCTTGCTCATCGGCAAGGCGAGCCAACTCAAACAATCCGAAGCCACGACCTTTGCTGAAGCGCTGAATTTCCTCAGCGCCGGGATCTTCCTCGTTGACGCTGGCGGCTCAATTGTCCACACCAATGCCGCTGGCCATGACATGCTTTATGCATACGATTTTCTACGCTCAGCGGATGGCCGGCTTGTTGCTCGTGATGCGCAGATCAATCAGATCTTGCGTGAGCTCTACGCTGCCTGTGCCAATGGCGATGCTGGGATCGGCGCCAGGGGCATTTCCTTGCCCCTCATCGCCCATGACCGCGAGCGCTATATCGCGCACGTGCTGCCGGTCAACTCGGGGTTGCGCCGCATCATCGGCCTCGCGCACCAGGCCGTCGCCGCTGTCTTTGTCCGCAAGGCAGAGGCATTTCCTCCGCGAGTCCATCGCACGCGGTTGCACTGACGAGATGGAATGGCAAATTCTCAATGACGGAAAGCGGTTCGACGTTACGAGACGAGTGCCGCCAGCGAAAGTTGCTCAAGATCCCTGGCGCAGCCTCGCAAGCACCTTGAGCCCCGCATAGCCATCGGCTGGCTGCATTCCTGCTTTTTGCTGGAAAGAGCGCACGGCGAGTATAGTCTCTCGCCCGACCCGGCCATCGGCGCCATCGGTGTCGAAGCCCTTTTCAGTGAGGCGGCGCTGAATTTCCTGCACCTCGGCAAGCGTCGGCGCGCGTTCTTCGCCGCCGGGAAATTTGCGCACAAAGGGGCCATCACCACGGATACGGTCGCCGAGATGCACAATCGCGAGCGCGTAGGTATTCGCTGGATTGTATGACTTCACCGCGTCGAAATTCCGGGTGAGAAGGAATACCGGCCCTCCCGCCATAGGCTGCCAGAGCCGGGCCTGTTCGCTAGGCCTCGGGAATGGCTTGCCGTTGGCTTGCTTGACGCCGCGGCTCTCCCAGGCGGCAACGGTCCGCATGCCACCCGATCCGGCGCTCATGCCTGCCGGAAGCTGCACCTCGTAGCCCCAGCCCTCACCACGGCGATAGTGACCGCGCTTGAGAAGGTACTGCGCCGTGCCTGCAAGAGCATCGTCCGGCGCGCCGAACGGCGAGATACGGCCATCGCGGTTGAAGTCAACGCCCATATGCAGCCAAACCTCCGGCATCCATTGGGTATGCCCCATCGCGCCCGCCCACGAGCCGATCATCTCGTCCGGGTTGGCCCAGCCGCGATCAATGATGACGAGCGCGTTGAGAAGTTCCTGCTCCCAATAGGCTCGCCTACGCGGTTCTCCCCATGCGAGGGCCGCTAACGCCGGGACGGTTGGACGCATATGCTTAGGGTTAAGTACAACGTCGCCAAAGGCCGATTCCATGCCCCACAGGCCGAGCATGATGTAACGGTCAACGCCATATTCGCGCTCGATGCGCTCCAGAAGCGGCGCGTATTCTTGCGCACGCTCTTTGCCCGTCGTGATGCGCCAGTCCGATACGCGGCGATTGAGATATTGCCAAACTTCCTCGTGGAATTCGGGCTGTGCGCGGTCGAGCGCATAGACCGAAGTGTCAGGCTTAATGGCGCCCATGACGCGCGTGTAGGTGGCGTCGGAAATACCGCGCGATTTTGCGCGGGAGCGGAAATTTTCCACCCACTGCTGGAAGCTCAGCCGCGTGGACTGGGCCAATAGCGGGGAGTCCCACGCTACCGTGGATATTGCGCCGAAAATTGCTGTAAGAGCAGCGCGCCGTGACAGTGAATTCAACATCATGGTGGCACCATACATCTCAAGGTAGCCGAAATGTGACGGCGCACCGGTATTTTGCTTGGAGCGGGGCCTTTATCTTGCCGCTTTTTCGCGAACGTTGGCTGCTTGCGGTTTTGTCGCTGTTTTGTCCAATATCACGCCGTAGATCACAGCTAGCTGAGGCTCTGAATTATGATCCCGCACGACCCAAGCATGGTGATCCTTTCAATCACGATAGTGATCCTTGGCGCCTTTTCGGCGCTCGTCATGACTTCGAACATTGCGTCGCTTCCTCCGACAGAATGGCGGACGAGGCTTATAATGGCTTGCATTACTCTCGGCGGTTCGATTTGGGCGATGCATTTCGTGGGCCTGCTGGCCCTGCAGGCGCCAATCAATTGGGCATACAACCCCACTTTGCTGGCTGGGTCGGCCTTCATGGCCTTCGCTGGAACCGGCCTCGCTTTATATCTTTGGACATTTGCCCATGATGACGAAAGGTTGCGCCTTCCTGTTGTTGCAGCCGTGTTCGGTTTCACCATCACGGCGACGCACTATATTGGGCTTGGCGCCGTGGCGGGCCCGAACCTGCACCTTTCGTGGTTCCTGACTTTTGTTTGCTTCGCCATGTCTCTTCAAGTTGCGGGCATCGCAATGTGGTTTATTTTCCGGGCTCGCGGCGTTGTCACAACGCTCGTGGGAGCGGTCGGGCTAGGGCTTGCGATTTCAGCCACACATTATCTTGCGGTTTCCTCGGCTTCAGGGCTTGAGCAGGCACTGGCCGCGGTGCCTCCGGCGCAAAACGCGGTTTCCGACCGCTATCTGGCATGGTCCGCGACCATCATGATGTATCTGGTTTGCAGTATCTGTCTTTGCGTGTTCGCGGTTACTCAGTTCCGCGATGATGCCCCGTAGGACGCGCTATTGCATAACCACTTCGACAACGCGGCTATCGCCCGCCCCGACTGAAAATGCGCTCCCATATTGATTTTCCCCGTGCTGAGCGGCGACACGATAGTCGCCGGCAGCGAGGACGTGGGTCGGGAATGCGCCTGCGCTCTCTTTTATGACCTCTCCATTGGAGTTATAGATGGTCCAACGCGTGTCGGCGACGGCTTCTCCGCCAGCGCGCTGAACAAGCTTCAGGGTGATCTTGCCTGCGTCATGGTCGATGATCGCTTCGGTGATCTTGCCTGGTTCGACCACGACGTCCGATGCGATGACCGAGTTTCCATCTCCATAGGTGCTGACGACATGGTAGAGGCCGCTGTTCAGCCGGATCACCACGCCGGGCCTCAGATCGCCCAAGATTTTCTGCCGGTTGCCGAATTGGTCTTGGGCGTCCGTGAAGATCTCGAACTTCAAAAGGTTCTCCGTAACAATCGCTCCCCTCGCTAGCGTCGCCGAGAGGCGCAAACCGCCTGCGTTGACCACGAAGTCTTCGCTCGCGGGGTTTTGAGGCCAAACGCCGACCTTCTTGGTGAGGCTCGCGCGGCCATAGGCGATATTGATGAGATATTCTCCTGGCTTCAGTTCCACGGTGGGGCGCGCATCCCGCAAGGTTGCGACGAGCCGATACCCGCCATCGTCGGCGGGGTGTCCTTCATATATGCGCCAAGTAACGTCGGACGCCATTGGCGCGCTGCCTTCGCTGAGATACGCCGTGAGTGTTACCGGAGCAGGCTCCCCGGAGGACGGCGGCACCGGGCGCGACTCGCCTGTGCCTGCGCCTTCCTGATCCGCACCAGGATCCACAGGCGGCTGCTCACCCTCCTGCACGGGAATGTCTTCGCCTTCTACGACCGAACTCGACGGCTTCGGAGCCTTTGGCGCTGCGTGTGTCTGCCCCGTGAAGCTTCCCGCCGCGCCGAGAGCAAGCACGGCGATTAGGAAGGCGGTTGCTGATTTTGAAGCAATTTGGGATCGAGAAAGTAATTTCATTGCACCCGCCGAACTCTCACTGGATTCATCGCGCACACTATACCGGAGCTTTGAAAAAATTGAGGCTCAAGCGCGGCGGTTGCTATTCGATCTTGGCCACCTGTGTCTCGCCTGCGATAATTTGGATATGCGCCTGTTTTGGGGGGGAGGGCGGTCCTTTTTTGCGGCATTCCACGTCATACGACCCAGCCTTTACGAAAAAGCTCACGCTTGCGCCTGACAATCTCCCAAGGGGCTCGGCCTTATGATCGGCTCCGGCTGCGTATATTGCGCAGACTGAATCTGCTCTTGCCCCAAGATCGATTTTGGCTTCGCCACCGTTGAGAATGACGGTCTCTGCGGTGACTTGCCCAGCCGTAATGGTGATTGCGCTCTCCTGAACTGTCTGTCCGTAGGATGTCTCAACGATATATTTGCCTTCCGGAAGCTGTAGTCGATGCTCTGGTCCGGCAGCCGTTGCGAGGGGCTTTCCTGTCCTTCCTTTTGCCGAGAAAACGCGGTGCCACGCGGGGAGAGGCTTGGCGGCCCCTTGAACCGCGAAGGTCTTGATTGCTAGCGTCCCGACGTTCAGGGTTAAGTTTGCGGTTGCGACTTTGCCCGCAACGACCGTGACAGGCGTTTCGGCTTGGGCAAGTCCGGCCGACGCAACGATTACATAGTCACCGGCATTGACCTGAAAGAGAGCCGGGGATGCGCTTGACCGTGCCAATTCCTCTCGCTCTGAGCCTCGCTTCCGGCGATAAACTTTAAAAAACACGTCCTCAGCCTTTGGCCCCTGCCGGGCTTGCAAAGCCTCCGCCGCAATTGAGCCTGCCGCAAGAGCAATCATTTTTTCAATTTTTGTCGCTGCGACCGTGAGATTTTCGTGGCCGGTGGCGAGCCCATAAGTTGCCTCAACGCTATATTGGCCCTCAGCAAGCTTGATTTTGGCTTGTCCGCCCCCGCCCGTCCACATCGGCGAATCGGCAGGGCGCAATTGTCCCGTAGGCGTTAAGGACAGTTTGAAAACGCGCCATGTCACACCGGTTTGCAGCGGCGGCGCTCCGGCAGTTAAGGCGGCGGAAAGGATAACGTTAGGCTCGGGTTGCTGCGCGGGCGTAGGGGCTGCCGGTTTTTCTCCCGCCTGTTCCTTCGGTGCTGAATCTTTAGCTGCGTCAGTGCCTGCATTTGCGTCGCCGGACTGCGGCTTATTAAGCGTTACGACCTGAGAAGCAATGGTTGCGCCTGTTTGGGATTGCGCAGGTTGCAGTGACGATGCTTTGGGCTTGGCGTCCGTCTGCTGTGCCTGCGAAGCCTCGCGCAGCAGATTATCGAGATCTGCGCCCGTCTGAACGGCTGTAAAGCTTCCACCCATCGCTTTGGCCGCGCAGCTGTAGGCCTCGACGGCAGGCGGCGATACTGCAAGGCCGAAGATGTCGAGTTTTGCTTCGGGGTAAAGGGCTTTCAGTTCCTTGGCTGACGTGCAGATATCAAGGCCGCAATCGTCGCCTGCGCCCGTGATCAAGATAACCGAGGTCAATTTACCGGCTGAATCATGTGATGACTTGAGGGAGGCGCGCAAGGTAGCCGTCACAGGCGTGCGCGCGGCTTTTGGTTGGAGCGAAGCCAGCTTTTGATCGATAGCGCCGCTGCCGCTGGCAGCAGGCTGAAGCGGTACTAATTCGCCCGCATCTTCACATTTTTTGGAGGGATTCGTACCGAAGGCCCAAAGGCCCGCGAAATTGCCAGGTGCAAATCGTCTTATAACGGCCGGAACAGTGCTCTTCACCCAATCAATCTTGCGCTTCCGGCCAAGGGTTGCCCCCATTTGTGCTGTCGCATCCACGATGAATAGCGTTTGCGAGGTCTCCGCGCTGCCCGCCACCGGAAAAGCGAGCAGGCATAACAACAGGCCAAGGAATGCGCAAAATGCGGCTCGCATCATTATGTCCCTCGAACTTTGTATCCTGCACCGGTTTAGGTGGCTCGCGCAGTTTCGTCAACCACAACGTGTAGGGTTAAAAGCGAAACTGCTCCGCCAGAATTCGCTCTTCCAGCGCGTGGCCTGGATCGAATAGCAGCTTGAGACCTAGATTGCGCTCCTCGCGAACCGAAACGGACAGCACATCGCGGAACTCGTTATGATCTGCAACCGCGCTCACAGGACGTTTGTCGGCTTCCAAAACATTGATTCGAACGCTTGCCTTGTTGGGAAGGAGCGCACCGCGCCAGCGGCGAGGCCGGAACGGGCTAATCGGGGTGAGCGCCAGGAGGCGCGCCTTGATTGGCAGAATAGGACCACCAACGGAGAGGTTGTACGCAGTGCTTCCCGCGGGCGTTGCCACGAGGACGCCATCGCATATGAGTTCGCTCATACGCTCTTGGCCATCAACCGAAATCGAGAGCCGCGCTGTTTGCGCGGTTTGCCTGAAGAGCGAAACCTCATTAATGGCAAGCGCCTGATGCACCTCACCCTGGATGTTTTCCGCGCGCATTTTGAGGGGATGTATGACGCTAAGCTTTGCTTTGGCGATGCGGTCGGGTAGTTCTTCCTCGTTAAATTCATTCATGAGAAAGCCGACGGAACCGCGATGCATACCATAAATGGGAATGTCGGTGCCCATGAAGCGGTGCAAGGTTTGCAGCATGAGGCCGTCCCCGCCCAGCGCGACAACAACCGTCGCCTCATTGGGATGCACGCCTCCATAGCGCTTCGTCAGCCTTTCGCGGGCGATCTGAGCCTCGGGGGCCGAACTGGCGACAAAGCCAAGCCGTTCATGCTGATCTAAAGCTTCTGGCATGGTTTGACCCATATTAGTCCGCGTCATGCTGAATTCACCCCGAGATTTAGCCATAATCTGCCCCTTCGGAAAGCGCGGAAAGAGGAACGCCATGGAACAATCTGATGAAATGATTATCGTCTATACCACGTTTCCAAACGAAGAAGACGCCCGAAAACTCGGCGCCTATCTCATCGAGGAGCGCCTCGCCGCTTGCGTCAATGTCTTTCCGGGAATGGTGTCTATCTACCGCTGGCAAGATAACATAGAAACTGCCTCCGAAGCCGCGATGATTATCAAAACGAGAAACTCATTAAAAGATGAGGTTTTTGCCGCCGTGGCCAGCCGCCACCCCTATTCCGTCCCCGCGTTGATTATGTTCGAGCCCAGTCAAGTGGCTGCTTCCTATAAGGAATGGCTCGCAGCGCAAACGAAAGTGGCCGGCAAACCGCTTTAGCCAGCCGCGCCGCGTTGCCGGGCTCAATTGGGCCGAAAATGTGACCAGCTGTTAAGATTATGCGGCTTTTTGGCCACGGGTTCACAGTATCTCCTGAGAAACCACATTATTCATAAGCACTTAACCCCGGAATCAATAAACTTGCATTCAAGCGGTTTCACAATCATCTTAGTAACACAAGCGGGAGTGAGTCATGAGCAAGTTTACAAAGTTAGAGGGGGTGGCACTGGCGTGCGGTATCGCCTTGTCGCTTGCTCAAATCTCAGGAGCAGAGGCCTTTACGCCGGAACCAGTGGCTCCACCATCGGCTAATACACAGCAATTGACGCCTCTACAAGGCGGTCAGCAGCAACAGCCTGGCTTGCTTTCCCAAATGCCTCAGGTTCAGTTGAATGATCCGCAACCGGCGAAAAAGGAAGGCACGGAAGTGACCATCCCAGGGTTCGGTTCAGTTGGCACCTTGCCTAAGCTCGACTTTGGGTTAGAGCTTCTCTATGGCCCAAAGAGCGGGTCGGAGGGTCTTCAGCAGCTTGATCAGCACGGCCAGGAAGGCGACGTGCAAATTAGAGGCTCGCTTACCCACAAATTCTAAGCGGGTTTGGGCGTAAGCATGCCTTTAACGAAGGCGAAACAAACTCATCTCTCTGTGAAGCGAATAGCTGCCGCGTCAGTGCACATCTTTACGGGGCTTGGCTCCGTTTTAGGGCTGCTTGCCTTACTCGCTGCCGCCGATGGGGCATGGGAACGGGCTTTTATGTGGCTCGGAATCGCCCTGGTGGTCGACGGAGCCGATGGGCCCCTAGCCCGTATGGTGCAAGTGGAGAAAGTGCTACCGCGCTTCTCCGGTAAAGATCTCGATAATGTCGTCGACTATCTGAACTATACGGCGGTTCCAGCTTTCATGGTCGCCCGCGCCGAGATTGTGCCCGAAGGCCTCCGGACTGCGTCGGCTTCCATCATAATGCTTGTGTCCCTCTACCATTTCGCCGACATACACAGCAAAACGGCAGACGGCTATTTTGTCGGCTTTCCAGCCATTTGGAACGTTGTGGTTCTTTATTGCTTTGTCCTCGGCCTTCCGCAGGAAGCCTCCTTTCTTCTGGTCGCTGTATGTGCCCTAATGACGTTCGTTCCGTTCTATTGGGTACACCCATTTCGCGTCCGCCGGTTGCGGCTGTTCTCCGTTGGCGTCATTGGTGTATGGAGCGTGGCAGCGGCCGCGTGCATCGCGCATGGCTTTCCCGGTGTATTTTGGGAGCGCGCCGTGTTCGTTGGCGCAGCGATATATTTCATCGCCATAGGCCTGAGCGGCAAAAGTAGGGCCCATGTTTAAGCTGAGCCTCGGTTGCTATTGCGCCTTCGCTAGCTCGCGGTTTCAACTTTTACGCGAATTTTACGTTGCATAAGGCACGCCCAGTCCTCGTTTCGTCTTGAAGTCGCCTAATCCGAGGGTTAAGACTCGGTGGAGTTTTAGGCTCCTTGGGAATCGCTGTGTTGAAACAATCAGTTTTTTGCTGCTTAGGCGTTTTCGCCGTGATGGCCCTTGAGGCCCCTTATGAAGCAAACGCTCAATTTGCCCCGGCTCAGCCAAGCCAGCCTTCGCAACAACAAGCTTCGCGTCCGGCTGCAATACCCGACGAATACAAGCTTAACATGATGATCCGCAACGCGATTATTGCCCTCAATCAGGCAAATCTCACCGGTAATTATACAGTGTTGCGTGAGCTGGGGACGCCTGCGTTTCAAGTTTCCAACAGCCCTGCGCGGTTGACTGATATTTTTGCGGCATTGCGCAATCGAAAGGTTGATTTATCCCCCACGCTTTTCTTTGGGCCGAAGCTGGTTTCAGCGCCGGCACTACAAGATGGGCAGATTTTGCGGTTGACTGGTTTTTTCCCAACGCAACCGGAACAGGTCAATTTCGACATCGTCTATCAGATGTTCGGGGAACAGTGGATGCTGGCAGGGATTGCGGTGAGCACCGCGCCCGCAGCGCAAGCTCAGAATTCTTCGCAGCCACAAGCAGGCCAGCAAGCGCCACATAGCACGGCAGACGCAGCAAAGCCGATTGGGGGGGAGGCTAGGCCCATCCGCATCGACCTGAGCCAACCGAATTCGAATGGCGCTCAACCGGCTGCTCCCGCGCAGCAGAAAAAGCCGGAGAAGCCGGTCGTAGTTAAAAAGCCGAAGCCGGCCGCGCAACCGACCGCTCCAACACCAGCGGCGCAGCCAGAGGAGCCCGCGCAAACGCAGGCTCAACCTGCCAATCCAGAACCACCGCAGCCCGAGCAAAAGAGCGGCTGGAATCCGTTCGCGCGCTAGAAGCTTATTGTGATGAGCTTACGATCAGGATTGCGTCGCAGGACAACGGGCGGCGCAAGCGAGGTAAAGGGCAGCAAGTTCGGGCAAAGCGCGGTAGCTTTTGGCCTGATGGTGTTTGCTAGCTCCACCCTTTTATCTTTTGCCGCGAATGGGGAAGATGCGTCTGCTGCGGACAAGCGGGAGGCAAAAAAGGTCTTCGGGGCAATAAAGGCAGGCGTGGACGGGTCCCCTCAGTCGTTCGGAAAATATGAACGCGGCTGTATCGTGGGGGCAAAGAAGCTCGCCCTGAATGGCGCGGGCTGGCAAACCATGCGCCTCTCGCGAAATAGAGCGTGGGGCCATCCAGCTCTCTTGAAATATATCGAAACCCTCGCGTCAGACGTCCGGCGGCTCGATGGTTGGCCTGGGATCCTCGTCGGCGATATGGCGCAGCCGATTGGAGGCCCTTTGCTTGGAGGTCATTCCAGTCATCAAATCGGGCTGGACGTTGATCTCTGGATGAAGCCCATGCCCTCCCACACCATGACATTGGAAGAGCGTGAGAAGCTCGCGGCTGATAACATGGTGGATGAGGAAGCGCTCACCGTTGACAAAAAAGTCTGGGGCGACGCGCAGGTTAAGCTCCTCCGCCGCGCCGCGTCTTACGCCGAAGTGGCGCGGATCTTCGTCCACCCGGCAATTAAAAAAGCGCTATGCGAGGCAGCGGGCAAGGACCGCGGCTGGCTAACAAAGATACGCCCGTGGTGGAAACACAATGATCATTTCCACGTTCGGCTGAACTGCCCGTCTGGAAGCGCCAATTGCGTTGCGCAAGCAACGCCAGCAGCAGATGACGGATGCGGCAAGGAGCTTGACGATTGGTTCGCGCGCCTTAAAGCGCCGCCGGTTACGCCCCCAAAAAACACCCCTCCACCCAAGCCGATGCTGGTTGCCGATTTACCGAAGGAATGTCAGGCGCTCGTTAGGGTTCCTGAAAAGCCGTCTACCGGCAAGGCTGCCGCGAACTGATACCCGGCTCTATCCAGCCTGCACCGAACGCTGCATCAGCGGCAATAAGATAGCTATTCGGCGTGCTCCCGTGTAAGCACCGGCAATCGTGATGACATTAAGCCGCTCGCACTCGGTTAAAAGCGGGATAGGGTTGGCCGGTCTGCGCGATTCTCCATTCGCTCAGTTGCAAGCGATCTCGCCTTCAGCACAAAACTCTTCCAATATGCGCCCACTTAAAAGAACCAGTGTCTTGACCCTTCCGCCGGATGGGCTATCCGCGCTGCCGCGTCCGATCCAATGGGCAATCCTGATCGCGCTCTCGGCAGCTCTCGCGGCCATCTTGAATTTAACGGGTTTGCCCGCCGCGCTCTTTCTCGGGCCAATGATGGCCGCCGTATTTGTAGGCATCAACGGCGGAATTGTTCGGGTGCCGCGTCCGGCCTATTTCGGCGCACAAGGCGTTATGGGGTGCCTGATCGCCACTTCCATCAACCCGCAAATTATCGGAACCTTCCTCCATGAATGGCCGATTTTTATCGGCGTGGTGGTTTCGATCATTGCCGCAAGCAGTTTTCTTGGCTGGCTCATGAGCCGCTGGCGGGTATTGCCAGGCACCACGAGCATCTGGGGTTCATGGCCGGGCGCTGCTTCGGCTATGGTCGTTATGGCGGAGGCCTTTGGCGCTGATGCGCGGCTCGTCGCGTTCATGCAATATTTGCGTGTCGCCTGCGTCGCGGGGCTAGCCTCCATCGTCGCAGCGATCTGGGTACACAAGACCGGCACGGCCCATCCGGCTGTCTCCTGGTTCCCAACTCTGCACTGGCTTCCCTTCTCTGAGACTATACTGCTGGCCGCGGGAGGTGCGATTGCAGGGCGTCTCCTCAAAATCACTTCCGGCTCGATGCTTGTTCCGATGCTTGTTGGGGCAATCCTCCATGTGACCGGCGCGATCGAGATCGAGTTGCCGAGATGGCTATTGGCTGGGACCTATGCGCTGCTTGGCTGGAATGTCGGTCTTGGCTTCACGCCAGCCATCTTGACCCACGCCTGGCGGGCGCTCCCGAAAATTTTTGCCTCTATCGTAACGCTCATTTCCTTCAGCGGATTCCTTGCGTATATCCTCACGAGAACTCTCGGGATCGATCCATTAACGGCTTATTTGGCGACGAGCCCAGGCGGAATGGACTCTGTCGCTATCATTGCCGCTTCGAGCAACGTCGACATTTCATTCGTTATGGCCCTTCAGACGATCCGGTTCTTTATTATTGTATTGGTAGGGCCACCTCTCGCGCGCATTGTAGCGCGGCGTTTGGAGAAGGCCGCCGGACATCAGGAAGTATCGCGATCCTAGACGTTTTCGCCTGAAGGCTCGTGGTAGAGAGGCTCACTGGGCGGCCGAGCCGACGACGCCAGCCGATAAGAACAAGTACCAATAGAGAGCAATTTCCTCACGCTCTTTGCCGAGCGCTGTGTAGAGATACTTGTCAAATCCGCCGATCTTGAAGCCGTATCGTTGATAGAAGCGGCAAGCTGTCACATTATTGGTCTGCGTTTCGAGGCGAATGCCTGGTAGGCTGCGATTTTTGGCCCAAATGACCGCTCCGTCCATCAATCGACGGCCAACTCCTGATCGTCGCATCGGCCCGTCTACGGCAAAGTCGTTAATCTGTGCATAGTTGTTCCAGCTTCTTGATGCGGCAATGTAGCCGCGCACGCCTTGTGCGTCCTTCACGACGAAAATCAGTCGGCTTTCGCTGTCATGCGCCTTTGAAAAGAGATTCAAGTCGATGTCATAAGTTTTTCGATATGGCGAAACGGGCACGACATCGCGAAACGGATCCTCATACGGTCGCACCATCTCGCTAGTGATTTCGAACGAGAAGTCGCATCCGGTAATATCTGCAGGTAGAAGATGGCTGATTCGCTCGAACTGCATTTGTAGGCTCGCGCGCTAGGGAAATTCGGATGGTCAAACTATCCGCTTTTTTAATATGGTGCTTCAAGGCCGTTCCTTGTGCGAAGCATGGGCGGCGTGTGGAGACCGGCCATTGGGCTGAATGAGACCGTCATCCTCCACGGCTACTATAAAACAAACAGGAGTGGGCATGAGCGGCACATTGGGGACGCTGATTGTAACGGGCGCTGGACGGGGCATCGGAGCCGCTACCGCATTGCTCGCGGCTTCGCGCGGCTATGCTGTTGCAGTTAACTACGGGTCCGACGAGGCAGGGGCCACGGAAATAACCCGCAGAATATTGGAGGCAGGAGGTAAAGCCGCTCCCATCCAGGGCAATGTGGCCGACGAAGGCGACGTGTTGCGGTTGTTCGAAACTGCGGAACGGCACCTGGGCCCCATAAAGGGGCTCGTCAACAATGCCGGCATCACCGGCAAAATATCGCGACTTGAGGCGATGGAAGCATCAGACATCGCCAATGTGTTCGCGGTAAATGTGATCGGCACAATGTTGTGCAGCCGCGAGGCGATCCGGCGCATGTCGCCCAAGCATGGCGGCCAAGGCGGCGCGATCGTCAATGTGTCGTCGCGCGCGGCTGAAATTGGCGGGGCAGGGGAGTGGGTACACTACGCCGCGAGTAAGGGTGCTGTCGATACCTTCACAATCGGGCTCGCTCGCGAGGTCGCTTCTGAGGGGATCAGGGTCAATGCGGTTTCGCCTGGACTGATCGAAACCGGGATTCACGCGGCGGCTGGCGCTCCGGATCGGCTCAAGCGGTTTGCGCCCATGATCCCAATGGCAAGATCTGGGACCGCAGACGAAGTCGCAAATGCCATCCTTTGGCTTCTCTCCGCCGAAGCATCCTACATCACCGGCGCAATTTTACCAGTAGGCGGTGGCCGTTAGGCCGAGTGGCCAGGGCATTTTTAGACCAGGTTGAAACGTGGGGTTTACGAATCAATGGCTTTGCAATTGCTTCCTACCAGTGCTGCTGACCGCAGCAAAATATGACTGCCAAGACCGTGGCCATTGCTCTTTGCTGTCATCGCCGGGCCTTGACCCGGCGATCCACAAAAGGCGTCCTCTACAATGGATGGCCGGGTCAAAGCCCGGCCACGACATCGAAAAGGCGCATGGCGCAGCCGCGATCCAGGGGAACGCAGCATTCGCCACGCCGGTTATGCCTGTTCACAAAGTGCCCCTCGACCATTTTGCTCAATGGCCGCCACCACCACCGCCCCCCGGTTTCGGCCTCCGCAGCATGGGCGTAAACAAAGCGACAACCACAAACAGTATAGTGAGCGCAAAGAACACGTCGGCAATGGCCATGACAGTCGCCTGCTGTCGCACGATCTGCGCTACTTTCTTGGTCGCGGCGAGCGAAGCGTCCGAACCAAACTGCGCCATCTGATCGGTTAGCTTTGAAAGCGTCTCTTCCGCCGCAGTCCGCCCCCAGGCCACCTGCTCATGCAATCGGGCAAGATGCAAATCAAGGCGCTTGTTGAGAAGCGTGTTAATTACTGCAAGCCCTACCGCGCCGCCGAGATTTCGGGTGAGATTGAAGAGACCGGAAGCGTTTTTGAGCTTCTGCGGCGGCATGGTTCCGAGCGCAGTGTTCGTAATCGGGATCATGACCAGCATGAGCGACATGCCACGCAGGATCTGCGGGATCAAGAGTTCGTAAAAGTCCCAATCTTTGGTGATGAGAGATGCTTGCCAAGTGCCGATTGCGAACCCTGTGAAACCGACCGCCAGCATGATCCTCGGGTCCACGCCGCGCCGCATCAGGGTGCCGGAGATGGGTGCCATGAAGAACATGCAAAGACCAGTGACGAACATGGTTTCGCCGATCTGCAATGCCGAATAGCCACGCACCCGCGCGAGATAGACAGGATAGATGTAGGTGAGGCCGTAAAGTCCGATCCCGAGCACGAAGGAGAACATCGAGCCGGTCCAGAAATTCCGGTCCTTGAACGAGGACAGGTCCACAATCGGATCCTTTTCGGTCAATGCGCGCCAGAAAAAGACAGCGGCGCAGACAACGGATGAAATTGCACCGACCGTAATGGCATTGCTCTCGAACCAATTATCCGTTGGCCCTTCTTCCAGCACGTACTCAAGCGCGCCGAGAAAACCGGCCATCGTAAAAAAGCCGATCCAGTCGAACTGGCGGAGCAGCTTCAGGTTGGGCTTGTCGAAATCGATAAGAAACCACGCTGCCGCGGTTACGATGATGCCCGGCACAACATTGACCAAAAACAGCCAATGCCAAGAGAAAAGGTCAGTAAGATAACCCCCAACGGTTGGCCCAATTGTCGGCGCCAGCGTGGCCACGAGCCCAATCACGGGGGAGATAGTCGATTGCTTCTCTTTGGGAAAAATCGAAAAGGCCGTAGCGAAGACGGTCGGTATCATTGCGCCGCCAATGAAGCCCTGAAGCGCGCGCCATAAGATCATTTCCTGGATAGAGGTCGCGGTTGAGCACAATATGCTCATCAGCGTGAAGCCGGCCGCCGAGATCACGAACAGATAACGTGTCGATAGGGCGCGCGAGAGAAAGCCCGATAGCGGGATCATAATCACTTCGGCGATGAGATAGCTCGTCTGCACCCAGGGGATTTCATCGGCGCTTGCCGAGATACCCGCCTGAATCTCTGCAAGCGACGCCGAGACGATCTGGATATCGAGGATCGCCATGAACATACCGAAGACCATGGCGATGAAGGCGATAACGCGCCGAACCGTGACCTCCTGCGGAACATCCGCTATCGAGGAGGGCGCCTGCGCTGGTGCGGCAGGGATTGCGTGCGCTGGAAGAGATTGTGATGACGCCGCCATGATTACCTGCCGCAGCTAAGCCGGAGCCAATAGGATTAATGTATGGTTTTCGCCGCAGCCTGATCGCTTCGGGTAGACCGGCTCGCGACAGGATTATCTTTATCCTCCAAGCGCTTCGTGTTCACATAAGTCGCCACAGAGAGACCGGGGCGAAGCACGTGGTCGCGGACCGCTTCGCCCGAAACGCGGATACGGACGGGCACGCGCTGGACGATCTTCGTAAAATTCCCGGTCGCGTTTTCGGGGGGCAAAAGCGAATATTGGGAGCCGGAGGCTGGAGCGATGCTTTCGACGACGCCGTGATACACCCGCCCTCCAGCCGCATCGACCGCGACATCGACGGGCTGCCCCGGCCGGATCCGGTCTAGCTGCGTTTCCTTATAGTTGGCCTCGATATAGACGCTATCCATCGGAACGAGCGAAAGGAGCCGTGTTCCGGTCTGAGCATATTGGCCGGGCTGAACCGCTCGATTGCCGACGACGCCGCTAAACGGGGCCCTGATCGTCGCAAAGCTCAAATCAAGCTGCGCCTTTTCAAGGCTCGATTGCAGTTCCGCGCGCACACTTTGCGCTTCTTTCACTTGCGCATTGAGCACCGCAAGATTGGCCTCAGCCGCTAGTTGAGCCGCTTCGGCCCCTTGCACGGAAGCTTGCATCTGATCGCGATCGGCTCGGGCTTGGTCTAAGGCCTTGACGCTACCGAATTCGCGTTGCGCAAGCGTTTGGGCGCGCTGGAAATCTGCGTCTGCGCGAAGCGACGCCGCCTTTGCAGAGAGAACTTGTGCCTTGGCTTGCTCGATCGTGGCGCCTTGAGCGAGCGCCTGCTGTTTGAGGCGCTCAATCGTGGCATCCTGTGTCGCGGCTTTGTTTCGCGCCGAGTCGACTGCGATTTTGTAGTCGCGGTCATCGATCTGCACGAGAATATCGCCTGCGTTGACGCTGGCATTCTCCGTGACCTGGACCGCTGCGACATAGCCCGGCACCTTCGCCGAAATGACCGAGAGGTCGGCTTTTACATAGGCATCGTCGGTCGAAACGAGAAAGCGGCCTTCGGTCCACCAATATTGGCCGTGATACACCGCTGCTCCAACGCCAGCTATGAGCGCCAGCGCTAGCAATATGCGGCGCTTCGACCACTTAGGCGGCGTTGCATTGCCGTCTGCGGCATCCGCCAGGATGCTGGAAATTGTTGCCGGCGGCGTCCGGAAATTTGCATCCGCCTTCAGAGAGTGTTGCGAGGGCGTCGACGCAGGGCCACGCCTTGCGGAACTACCGTTGGGCTCATCAATCAAGGTTGAATAACGCTCGGCGACAGAAGCCGTATCTTCAAATTCTGCGGCCGGGGGTAAGCGTCCGTGGTCTGCCTCTGACATTGCATTTCTCTTGACTGGCGCTACCGGAATAAGCATTCATCTGTACCGAACCGTTCGGTTCGATAAAACTGTATGTACGCTCTAAAGCTGAGCAGGTCAATATCATCAAAAATGCCAAATTTGACTCTGTAGCGGCTGTGTTACACCACTATCCAAAACCATTCGAAGCTCGTTGGGGAAGAGACAGCAGATGCCGGAGGCACAGGAGATCAGCAGCGCGTGGCCAGTGAATGTGCAGGATAAGGCTGCACCGGCGCCCGGATTTGATACTGCGAAGCGGCAGCAGGTTATGGACGGCGCGCGCCGGGTATTTCTGGAACACGGTTTCGACGGCGCGAGTATTGGCGATATTGTTCGCGCCGCTGGTGTTTCTAAAGGGACCATTTACGCCTATTTTCCCAGCAAGGAGAAGCTCTTCGAAACGCTCGTTATAGAGGACCGGCGAAAACAAGCGGAGGTGCTTTTCGTCCTGGATGAAGCTGACCAGGACGTTGCGCGGGTGCTTCGGCGGCTTGGCATGAGCTTTATGGAAATGCTGGTGCAGCCGGAGAACACCTCATTTCTTCGAATCGTTATGGCCGCGTCCGCCAAATTTCCAGAAATCGGACAGGCTTTTTTTGAGGCGGGTCCCTGCTACGGCGTTAGGCGGCTTGGTGCATATTTCAGTCGTGCGACGGAGATGGGCGTTTTGTCCATTGCCGACCCAGAGCTTGCCGCGCGCCAATTTCTGGATCTCTGCAAGACTGGCATTCTTCTCCGCCTGCTGCTCGGTCATCCCGAGATCCCGCCGAAAGTCGAGATTGAGCGAAATGTCGAGGGCGCGTTAGAGGTGTTTCTCGCAGCATACGGTGCCGTTGGCCGCAGGCGTTAAGTGCCTAATGACGGCCTTTTCATCAAATTGGCTAAGCATCATTAATGCAGAAGACATAACCGCTTCGCAGCGCTAATGTTGCAGCCTGCGGTACAAGAACAAAGTATTCATTTTAAGGGGGAATGCCATGCAGGCGGGTATGATGAACATGCCGCTTATTGTTTCTTCTATTCTTCGGCATGCTGAGACCGTCTACGGCGATAATGAAATTGTAAGCCGCTTATCGGAGGGCGGCCTCCACCGCTACACCTATGGCGATGCTGCGGTACGGTCCCGGCGCCTTGCAAATGCGCTCGGGCATCTTGGCGTTCGGCATCAGGACCGTGTGGCGACCCTTGCCTGGAACACGCATCGGCACTACGAGCTGTATTATGCTGTCTCGGGCAGCGGCTATATTATGCACACGGTGAATCCGAGACTGTTCCCCGAGCAGCTCGTTTACATCATAAACCATGCGGAAGACACGGTTCTGTTCTTCGACATTACCTTTCTGCCGCTCGTGGAAAAGCTTGCACCACAATTGACGACCATCAAGCACTTTGTGGTTATGGTCGATCATGAGCATATGCCACCGTCGACGCTGCCGCTTTTGTGTTATGAAGACCTTGTCGGCGCGGAAGATGACAATTTCGACTGGCCGCTTCTTCACGAAGGCCTCGCATCCTCCTTATGCTATACTTCCGGAACAACAGGTAATCCCAAAGGCGTTCTCTACGCCCACCGTTCCACTGTGGTTCATGCCATGGTGTCTATGTCTGCCGACGCGCTCGGTGTTTCGTCCATGGACGCAATTCTGCCGGTTGTGCCGATGTTCCATGTCAATGCATGGGGCATCCCTTATTCGGCGACCATGGTGGGGGCAAAGCTTGTTTTCCCAGCCGGGCAGCTCGATGGCGCCTCTCTCTATGAGCTCATGAAGCAGGAGAATGTGACCTATTCGCTTGGTGTGCCAACCGTGTGGTTGGGTCTCCTGCAATATTGCGACAAGGAAAATGTGAAACTTGATTTCCTTCAGCGCTGCGTCATTGGCGGCTCCGCCGCGCCAGAATCTATGATTCGACAGTTTCAAGAGAAACATAGCACATTTGCTCTCCATGCCTGGGGAATGACGGAGCTTTCACCGCTTGGTACGTCGAATAGCCTGACACCACACATGGCAAGCTTACCGCTTGATGAGCGCTATAAAATGCAGGCTAAGCAAGGCCGCGCCATGTATGGCGTTGAGCTGAAGCTGCTAGGTCCGGACGGCAATCAGTTGCCGCATGACGGCAAAGCCTTTGGCCGCCTCTTGGTGCGCGGCCCGTGGGTAGCGAATGGCTATTATAAGCACGAGGATCGAAGCGCCTGGGTCGATGGCTGGTTTGATACTGGCGATGTCGCGACAATCGACGAAGGCGGTATGCTCACTATCGTCGATCGCTCGAAGGACGTCATCAAGTCGGGCGGTGAGTGGATTAGCTCGGTAGAACTGGAAAACGTGGCAGTCGGCCACCCCGCTGTCGCCGAATGCGCGGTTGTGGGCGTACCTCATCCGAAATGGGAAGAACGTCCGATTCTCCTCATCATCAAGAGGGAAGGGCAGGAAGTCACAAAAGCGGAAATGATGGCCTTTCTTGAAGGCAAGGTCGCGAAATGGTGGCTTCCTGATCAGGTTCTGTTCGTTTCGAGCCTGCCGCATACGGCCACAGGCAAACTGCTTAAGCGGCAAATCCGCGACGAATTCAGCGGCGTGCTCATATCTCAGGCGACTGCGGCCTCTTAGCCGCGCTTGCGCCGGATACAGGTAATGCTGTTCCGGCGCTTAAAGACGCTAACTTGGAGCGTTTGCGGCCACTGGATTGCTTCGCTCCGCTCGCAATCACATCGCGGGTGGTCATCGCGAGGCGGCAACGCCGCCGTGGCGATCTACCGTGTCTGTTTTCAAGCTGTTTTTGCGTGTTTCCAGACTTGATCGTTCTTGAGCATGGCGCTCAGGATGACGATGAGTTTGCGCATGACGGCGGTGACGGCGACCATGTAGGGCTTGCCCTTTTTCATGAGGCGGTCAGCGAAGCTGCGAAACACCGCGTGATGGCGGATCGCGGCTCTTGCCGCCATGAACAGGCAGGAGCGCACCTGGCTTCGGCCTGCGAAGATGCGCCGTCGTCCGTAGCTCTTGCCGCTGTCGCGGTCGTAAGGAGCAAGGCCTGCCAGGGCGGCGGCGCTCGACGCCGGAATGGAGCCAAGCTCGGGCATGAAGGCATTGAGGGTGTAGGCGGTTATCGCGCCTACGCCCGCCACCGTTTGCATGAGCCTGTCGCGGTGGTGAAGCGCCGCATCGTTCCGGGTGAGCGCCTCGATTTCCGCCTCGATGGCGCAGAGTTCCTTGTTGAGCAGTTTGATATGCCTTTCCACGCCCTGGCGCACCGCTCTCACGCTGACATGTTCAAGGCGGCATTGCTCAGCCTCGATCATATCCTGGAGTTCAGCGCGCCGTTCCACCAACTCGCGAAGCGCGGCCTGTTCAGGACGCGGCGGCTGATAGAGCCGGAGACCCGGCTTGTCGCGGCCATATTCGGCGATAAGGCAGGCATCGATGGGATCGGATTTCGCATGGCGGCCGCGGAATTTTGCATAGGCGCGCACGCTCGTCCCATGCGCGCGATGGCAGGCAAGCTGAAGCTCGCATGCGGCTTGCAGCACGGCTGCTTCATACCCTCCCGTCGCCTCGCACATGACAAGCAAGGGGCCAAGATCAAGTTTTTCGTTGCGTTTTTTCTCGCGCGCCAAAAGGCGGCGGACGGCGCCTTGCGTGTTGGGCACGGAAAGGCTCTCGCCTGAGGGGAGGATATGAACAGAAAGGCTGTCCTTGGCCACGTCAAACGCGATCACATGATTGAAACGGGCAGCAAGCGGGGGCATGATGGCTGTGTTCATCCGGGCGTCCATGATTGTATGCGGCCGCAAAGGCCTCTCTACCGTTCGGATGGCCAAGGGAAGACGGCGCGGACCTAAGATCGCCAACGATCGTTAAAGATTGATCCAGAGAACGGCCGCGCGCCGCCCAGAACGAAGGATGGCCATCCTTCGTTCTGGGCCCAGTTTCCCGTGATTCGCAAACCGCCGGATACCAAGCCGCCAGCAACATACAATCCAGCAGACCCCCACAAATGCCGTCAAATTCAGCTTAAGCAGTGAAAGATGCTGCGAGTTCATCATCTCTAGCTTGCACGCGAGCAACGGCTGGGCGCGCCCTAACCCGATCAAGATAGGCTTTAATCTCCGGCAGCTCCGGCACAAGCTTGAACATGGTCGTCCAGGTCAGGGCTGATCCCCATAATATATCAGCCGCCGTAAAGCGCTCACCCAGCAAGTAGGGTCCCTTCGCAAGCTGTCCCACGAGTGTGCCTAGCATCGTGTCGTAGTCGCCATAGGGCACCATAGGCATCGGACCCGCCTCACGCTTTAAGCCGCGATCAACGACGGCGGGTTCAAAGCACGACCCGTAAAAGGCAATCCAGCGCAGATAGGGACCGCGCAGAGGATCGTTTAAAGCCGGAGCGAGGCCCGCCTCGGGAAACAGATCGGGAAGATAGATGAAGAGGGCAACCTGCTCGGTAATAAGCTGCCCTTGATGCACAATGGCCGGGACTTTGCCCATCGGATTGATCGCAAGATAGTCTGCGCTGCGCTGTTCTCCCGCCTTCATATTGAGCACGTTGAGCTCATAAGAAGCGCCGAGTTCCTCAAGGAGCAGAAACACACTGGAAGAGCGCGTGTTGGGGCTGTGGTAGAATGTAATGGCGTGGGCGCTGGGCATAATAATCTCGTCAACCAAGAGCGGAGCGTGGGCCGGAATTCATCATTTTCAAAATATGGAGCGGGTGGAGGGAATCGAACCCTCGTATTCAGCTTGGAAGGCTGCTGCTCTACCATTGAGCTACACCCGCGTGCCGCTACATTAGCAATATCTCGGCTGGCCTCAATGAAAAAATGCGTAAGCTGCACCGATGATGTGAATCTATGCAGCTTATGCGGACCGGGAAAATCCGCGCCGGACTTCACCCTTGACAATTGCAATTTTGTTTAATGTCTAACGCGAAATTTGCTTGGCATTCCCGTAATTAGCGTGATAACAGTCAGGTCCCTAAAAACTGGTACATGACATCGTGATTGAGGAAGGGGATCAGATTGGCTAGTCTGACGTCGAGTTCCTGCTTAATCGCGAACCGGTTGCATGGAGGAGTGTAGCTCAATCGGCTAGAGCACCGGTCTCCAAAACCGGGGGTTGGGGGTTCGAGTCCCCTCCACTCCTGCCACTTTTAGGGTGGCAGGAAGAAATAGGTACAATTCGGGCATAACGGTTAAAATTTTTGGGGCGAAAGCTTAATCGGCTTCGCTTTGGCATCAAAAAGCAATGGCAAAATCGGGTCCCTTTGAATTCATACAGCAGGTTAGGGACGAAGCGGCCAAAGTCGTTTGGCCGACTCGCCGGGAAACGCTTATCACAACCGTGATGGTTGTTTTGATGGCGGTCGCTGCCTCGCTGTTTTTTCTCGCGTCTGATCAAATAATCAGCCGGGTAGTTGGCTTTATCTTGGGCCTTGGGCTCTAAATTAAGAAAATCTTAACTAAAAGCAGCAAGTCTCATGTCAAAGCGCTGGTACATCGTTCACGCCTATTCAAACTTTGAGAAGAAGGTGGCTGACGCTATCCGGGAGCGCGCAGCCGCTGCTGGTCTCCAGGAATTGTTCGAGGACGTTGTCGTGCCTATGGAAGAAGTCGTTGAGCTTCGCCGTGGGCGGAAGGTTAATACTGAGCGTAAGTTCTATCCAGGCTACGTTCTCGTCAAAATGGAGATGAACGACAGGGCCTTTCTTCTGATCAAGAATACGCCGAAAGTCACCGGATTTCTTGGCGCGGATAATAAGCCGCAGCCGATTTCTGAGGCAGAGGCGCAACGAATTCTGAATCAGGTTAAAGAAGGCGTTGAAAGGCCGAAGCCCTCGATTTCGTTCGAAATTGGTGAGCAGGTCCGCGTGGCCGATGGGCCATTTGCCTCGTTTAGTGGCCTCGTCGAAGAGGTTGACGAGGAGCGCGCACGGCTCAAAGTTGCAGTTTCCATCTTCGGCCGGGCAACCCCGGTGGAGCTGGAGTATGGCCAAGTGGAGAAGGTGTAGCGTAAGCGCGCCTTGTTCCGGTTGGCTTTTTCGTTGTGGAAGGTCTGCATCTGCTCGCCAAGCAGGCGCATAGGGCCGCACCACATCCCTCAAACAAAGGGGCTGATGCCCTGTGGCAATGGGCCAAGGCACTCAAGAGGATTAGATGGCAAAAAAGATTGTCGGTTATATTAAGCTGCAGGTCGCTGCAGGTCAGGCCAATCCGTCGCCGCCGATTGGTCCAGCGCTCGGTCAACGCGGCTTGAACATCATGATGTTCTGCAAGGATTTCAACGCCGCTTCAAAGGAGATGGAGCCCGGCTCGCCTGTGCCGGTGGTCATCACCTATTATCAAGATAAGTCCTTCAGCTTTGTAATGAAGACGCCGCCAGCGTCCCACTTCCTGAAAAAGGCTGCGGGCATTAAGAGTGGCTCGAAGACTCCCGGCGTCGGCTCTGCCGGTACCGTGACGATGGCGCAAGTTCGCGAGATCGCTCAGAAGAAGATGAAAGACTTAAACGCCACCGATCTTGACCAAGCCGCTAAGATCATCGCTGGCTCAGCCCGTTCGATGGGCCTCACGGTGCAGGAGTAAGCGCGATGGATGGGAAACGGTTACGCGAAGCCAAAAAGTCGATCGACCGCGAGAAGCTCTATGGGCTTGATGAAGCGGTGAAGCTTGTCAAAGATCGCGCCAAAGCGAAGTTTGACGAAACGATCGAGATCGCAATGAACCTCGGTGTTGACCCTCGTCATGCGGATCAGATGGTCCGTGGCGTGTGCAATCTGCCCAACGGAACGGGGCGCACCGTGCGTGTTGCCGTGTTCGCACGCGGCGCAAAGGCCGATGAGGCACGGGCCGCAGGCGCGGATGTTATCGGCGCAGAAGAGCTTGTGACTGAAGTGCAGGGCGGCACGATCAACTTTGATAAATGTATCGCTACGCCAGACATGATGCCGCTTGTCGGCCGTCTCGGTAAAATTCTCGGTCCGCGCGGCATGATGCCGAACCCCAAAGTGGGAACTGTCACTATGGATGTGACTGAGGCGGTCCGTGGTGCAAAGGGCGGCGCGGTGGAATTCCGTGTTGAAAAGGCCGGTATTCTCCATGCGGGCATCGGCAAGGCGAGCTTCTCGGAAACCGCTCTGGTGGAAAACATCAAGGCTTTCGCTGACGCGGTGTCGAGGGCAAGACCTGCAGGCGCCAAGGGCACATTCGTAAAGCGCGTTGCGCTTAGTTCAACGATGGGTCCTGGCGTTAAGATCGAGCCCGGCACTCTGAGCGCGTCGCAATAGTATATTCGATTCTGATGGGCGCTGCCGAAGCGGCCATCAGATAAACATGAGTTTCGGATGGCAACGTCCGATAGGCCGAGGCGGAGACGCCTGGGCCGCTGTTTCTGGCGAAAGCCAGAGACAGCCTGTCCAAGATTGCTGGCGCCCGAGATAATCTCAAAGGCTTAATAGCAGCCAGTATGAGACGGGGAAGCGGATAGCAGGTGATTTCGACAACTGGCCTCGGCAGGTTGGTAGTAGATCACGTCTCATCACGCCTCGGGACAGGAATGAGCGGTCGCTCGCCTTAACGGGGCAGCGGCGTGATCGAAGCGGCGGATCGCGAATAGTCGCGCCCCGCCAAGGAATGGAGAGAAGCGGTGGATAGAGCTGAAAAACGGGAGATGGTTGAGTCCCTCAACGACATCTTCAGCACGAGCGGCTCTGTCGTGGTGGCGCGCTACAAAGGTATGACAGTAGCGCAAATGAGCGACCTCCGTCGCAAAATGGGCGACGCTGGGGCCAAGTTCAAAGTCATCAAGAACCGTCTCGCCAAAATTGCACTTGATAGCGCGGCGAATGGCGCGGGTGCGGACCTCTTTCTGGAGCCGACGGGCATTGCTTTCGGGCAAGACCCTACGGCGGCGGCAAAAGTGGCAGCCGACTTTGCCAAGACCAATGACAAATTCGTCATTGTCGGTGGCTTGCTCGGCGCCCAGGCGCTTGATGCGAATGGCGTCAAGGCCTTGGCCGCAATCCCATCGATGAAAGAGCTTCGTTCCACGCTATTGGGCGTGTTCCTTGCACCTGGCTCAAAACTTGTGCGGCAGATCAATGCTCCCGCGCAAAATCTCTTGGGCGTACTGCAAGCCTACAAGGAAAAGCAAGAAGCGGCGTGATGGTTTGAGGCAGAGTCTTCAATTACCAACCAACCATAGAATGCACAGAGGTCTAAATGTCTGATAAACTTGAAAAAATCTATCAGGAGCTGTCCGGCTTGACGGTTCTCGAAGTTTCCGAACTCGTGAAGATGTTGGAAGACAAATGGGGCGTTTCCGCGGCTGCGGCTATGCCAGCATTTGCCATGCCGATGCCGGGTCAAGGTGGCCCAGTTGCTGAGGCTGTGGAAGAGAAGACCGAATTCGACGTCATCCTGGCGGATGCGGGCGCTCAGAAAATCAACGTCATTAAGGAAGTTCGCGCCATTACGGGCCTCGGCCTGAAAGAAGCGAAGGACCTCGTTGAAGCCGCGCCGAAGCCAATCAAGGAAGCTGTTGGCAAGGCTGAGGCTGAGGAAATTAAGAAGAAGATCGAGGCGGCTGGCGCCAAGGTCGAAATCAAATAGTGATTGCCGAGGCGATGCCGGAGCATCAATCGTCTTCCGGCATCGCAAACACATCGCGATCACTATCAAGCCGCTTTGGTTTCCTCGTCACAAAGATGAGAGTAACCAGCGGTTTCGTAGGTTTAGGGTTGTAAAGTTCGAAAGGGATGCCATATTAGGTGGCTTCCCAAAATGAGGGCTTCCCTGAAATGCCATGATTCCGCTTCGCATGGCGTTTGAGGTAAGCCGTACGGTTTAAAACGAGGAGATCAAATGGCGCAGACGTTTATCGGCCGTAAACGTATCCGCAAGCGCTTCGGACACATTACCGACGCTGCTGTTATGCCGAATTTGATCGAGGTGCAAAAGCAGTCTTACGACCAGTTTCTTATGGTGCAGGAGCCAATTGGCGGCCGCCCAAACACTGGTCTTCAAGCTGTCTTCGCTTCGATCTTCCCCATAAAGGATTTTTCGGACAAAGCGCAACTCGAATTTGTTCGCTACGATTTCGAGCAGCCAAAATATGACGTAGATGAATGCCAACAGCGGAGCATGACTTATGCCGCGCCGCTTAAGGTGAAGTTACGCCTTATTACCTTCGACGTCAATGAAGAGACCGGCTCCAGGTCCGTGCGGGACATCAAGGAGCAGGATGTCTATATGGGCGACATCCCCTTCATGACCTCGAACGGCACATTCGTCATAAACGGAACCGAGCGCGTTATCGTTTCGCAAATGCATCGGTCGCCGGGCGTATTCTTCCATCATGATGGTGGCAAAAGCCATTCGTCAGGCAAGCTCTTATTCGCCGCTCGCATCATCCCCTATCGCGGTTCGTGGCTCGATTTCGAGTTCGACGCGAAGGATATCGTCTATGCCCGTATCGACCGTAAGCGGAAGCTTCCGTCGACCACGCTGCTTTATGCGCTTGGCATGGACAACGAAGAGATTCTGAACACGTTCTACAGCCGGATCCTTTATAAGGCATCGAAGCATGGCTGGAGCACGCCGTTCATCCCTGAGCGCATGCGCGGGGTGAAGGCGGTGCATGACATCTATGACGCCGAAACGGGCGAAGTCGTTATCGAGATCGGTAAGAAATTGAATGCGCGCGCGGTCCGCCAGGTCGCCGAGCACGTTAAGGAAATCGCCGTCCCGGACGAGGCGATTTATGGGCGCTATCTCGCCGAAGATGTTGTCGATATGCACACAGGCATCATCTACGCGGAGGCGGGTGAAGAGCTTGATGCCAAGCGGCTTGATAAGCTGCGCGAGTTGGGCGTTAAAGATCTTCCCGTTCTCGACATCGACCATATCAATACCGGCGCGTTCATCCGTAATACGCTGAACGTTGATAAGAACGAGGACGAGCAGGACGCTCTGTTTGATATTTACCGTGTCATGCGTCCGGGTGAGCCGCCGACGGAGGATGCCGCGCGCGGGCTCTTCAAAAGCCTTTTCTTCGATGAGGAGCGTTACGACCTCTCATCAGTCGGCCGTGTGAAAATGAATATCCGGCTCGATATTGAGCAATCCGATGAGATGCGCATCCTGACGAAGGAAGACATCATTTCGGTAATCCGCACACTTGTCGATCTGCGCGACGGGAGGGGCGAGGTTGACGACATCGACAATCTCGGCAATCGCCGCGTGCGGTCGGTGGGCGAGCTCATGGAGAACCAGTATCGGCTCGGGCTGCTGCGTATGGAACGCGCGATCCGTGAGCGTATGTCCTCTGTCGACATCGACACGGTCATGCCGCAGGATCTCATCAACGCGAAACCAGCGAGCGCGGCGGTGCGTGAGTTTTTCGGCTCATCGCAGCTCAGCCAGTTTATGGACCAGACAAACCCGCTGTCGGAAATCACCCACAAGCGGCGTCTGTCGGCGCTTGGACCTGGCGGCTTGACGCGGGAACGCGCGGGCTTCGAGGTTCGCGACGTGCATCCGACGCATTACGGGCGTATTTGCCCGATTGAGACGCCGGAAGGACCAAATATCGGTCTTATCAACAGTCTCGCTACATTCGCGCGCGTCAATAAATATGGCTTCATCGAGAGCCCATATCGCCGTGTCATCGATGGAAAAGTGTCCAATGAGGTCGTGTATCTGTCGGCGATGGAAGAAGCGCGGCATCACATCGCTCAAGCAAATGCCGTGCTTAATGAGGACAGGACATTTGCCGAAGATCTGATCATCTGCCGCTTTCAGGGCGACAACCATCTTGTGCCCCCAAGCAAGGCGGACTTCACCGACGTTTCGCCGAAGCAGGTCGTATCGGTTGCCGCGGCGCTCATTCCATTCCTTGAGAATGACGACGCTAACCGCGCGCTTATGGGCTCGAACATGCAGCGCCAGGCCGTGCCGCTTATCAGAGCGGAAGCGCCACTTGTTGGCACCGGCATGGAAAGCGTTGTAGCGCGCGACTCAGGCGCTGCCATCGCATCCAAACGCGGAGGCGTCGTCGATCAGGTGGACGCAACCCGCATCGTCGTCCGCGCAACGGACGAGATCGATCCGTCAAAGTCGGGCGTAGACATTTATAATCTGCGCAAATTCCAACGCTCGAACCAGAACACCTGCATCAATCAGCGTCCGTTGGTACGTGTGGGAGACCGGGTGGAGCTGGGCGATATCATCGCGGATGGTCCCTCGACCGATCTCGGCGATCTGGCGCTCGGCAAGAACGTGCTCGTCGCGTTCATGCCGTGGCAAGGCTATAACTTCGAAGACTCGATCCTGCTTTCGGAACGCATCGTGTCTACCGACGTCTTCACCTCGATCCACATCGAGGAATTTGAAGTCGCCGCTCGCGATACGAAGCTCGGGCCTGAAGAAGTCACTCGCGATATTCCCAACGTCTCGGAAGAGGCGCTCAAGAATCTCGACGAAGCCGGCATCGTCTATATCGGAGCCGAGGTTCAGCCGGGCGATATTCTCGTGGGCAAGATCACGCCAAAGGGTGAAAGCCCGATGACGCCGGAGGAAAAACTGCTCCGGGCGATCTTCGGCGAGAAGGCATCCGACGTGCGTGACACTTCGCTTAGACTGCCTCCTGGCGTCGCCGGTACGGTCGTTGAGGTGCGCGTTTTCAACCGGCACGGCGTCGAGAAGGACGAGCGCGCCATGGCGATCGAACGCGAGGAAATTGAACGTCTCGCAAAAGACCGTGATGACGAATTGCACATTCTCGACCGCAACGTGTACGGCCGGTTGCGCGATATTCTTATGGGTAAAGAAGTTGCCCGCGGTCCGAAGGGATTGCGCAAGGGCACGGACATCAACGATGAACTCCTCGACGAAGTGCCGCGTAGCCAATGGTGGGATATCGCGCTCAAAGATGAGCAAGCAATGTCCGGGATCGAGGCTATCCGCCGTCAGTATGACGATGCCAAGAAGCGCCTTGAACAGCGCTTTGTTGACAAGATCGACAAGCTGAAGCGCGGCGATGAGCTGCCGCCCGGCGTGATGAAGATGGTCAAAGTCTTCGTCGCGGTGAAGCGGAAGATTCAGCCGGGCGATAAGATGGCTGGCCGTCACGGAAATAAGGGTGTGGTTAGCCACATCGTGCCTATCGAGGATATGCCATATCTCGATGACGGCACGCCGGTCGATATCGTGCTTAATCCTCTTGGCGTGCCGAGCCGTATGAATGTGGGCCAGATTTTGGAGACACATCTTGGCTGGGCAGCACGTGGGCTTGGCCGCATGATCAATCAGGCGGTAGAAGTCTATCGTGAGAAAAAGCGAATCGGTGATCTTCGCGCCGTCGTGGCGAAAGCCTATGGCGACGACGAAGCGATCAAAGCGCTTGAGGATGAGCATCTTCTCGAATTGGCGGAGAATCTCGGCAAAGGTGTGCCGGTTGCGACGCCCGTATTCGACGGCGCACGCGAGGCCGATATCGTGGAAATGCTGAAGGCTGCGGGGCTCGAAACCTCAGGCCAAGTAACCCTTCACGACGGACGCACGGGGGAACCTTTTGACCGGAAGGTGACAGTAGGGTATAAATACCTACTCAAGCTGCATCATCTTGTGGATGACAAGATTCACGCGCGTTCAATCGGACCCTACAGCCTTGTCACCCAGCAGCCGCTGGGCGGTAAAGCGCAGTTCGGCGGCCAACGCTTCGGTGAAATGGAAGTGTGGGCGCTCGAAGCCTATGGCGCAGCTTATACGCTTCAGGAAATGCTTACCGTTAAATCGGACGACGTTGCAGGCCGTACTAAGGTTTACGAGGCTATAGTGCGAGGCGACGATAGCTTCGAGGCGGGCATTCCGGAGAGCTTTAACGTGCTCGTGAAGGAAATGCGGGCGCTGGGTCTTAATGTGGAACTGAGACAAGGGCGGGGCACGGATTCAGAAATGCCGGAGGCTCCTAAACCTCAGCCATTCGCCTTACCGCGCCGGTCGCGATCACCGGCTCGCGCCGCTGAGTAGTAAAGAAAGAGCGAGGATCAGCTAAGGCTGAGCCTCGCATTCAGCATTTTGGGATAACGCGAAGCATAGGGGCTTCGCCCGTCCGCCCGATCGGACGCATTTGGGTCGAACAAGCCGCGGGGGCGGCTCATAGGAGCGAGGAATGAATCAAGAGATTACAAATCTCTTCAGCCCGCAGATGCAAACTCAGGTATTCGACCAGATTCGCATCTCCATCGCAAGTCCAGAGAAGATACTCTCATGGTCTTACGGTGAAATCAAGAAACCCGAAACAATAAACTATCGCACTTTCAAGCCAGAACGCGATGGTCTTTTCTGCGCGCGCATATTTGGTCCGATCAAAGACTACGAATGTCTTTGCGGCAAGTATAAGCGCATGAAGTATAAAGGCGTTATCTGCGAAAAATGCGGCGTTGAAGTCACGCTGACGAAAGTACGCCGCGACCGGATGGGGCACATTGAGCTAGCCTCGCCCGTTGCTCATATCTGGTTCCTGAAATCCTTGCCGTCCCGTATCGGCCTGCTGCTCGATATGGGGCTGAAGGATCTTGAGCGCGTTCTCTATTTCGAGAATTACGTGGTCATCGAACCTGGCCTGACTTCGCTTAAAGAAGGACAGCTCCTCAGCGAGGAAGACTACCTCAAAGCGCAAGAAGAATATGGAGACGACGCATTTCAGGCTGGTATCGGCGCGGAAGCCATTCGCGAAATGCTCATGGCGCTGGATTTGGACCAGATGCGCGAGCAAATCCGCCAGGAAATCCAGGAAGCAACAACAGAGCTTAAGCCGAAAAAGCTGGCCAAGCGTCTTAAGGTCATTGAGGCGTTCATTCAGTCCAACAACCGTCCAGAATGGATGATCATGAAGGTCATTCCGGTGATCCCGCCGGAACTGCGCCCGCTCGTGCCATTGGACGGTGGCCGCTTTGCCACTTCGGACCTGAACGACCTCTATCGCCGCGTTATTAACCGCAATAACCGGCTAAAGCGGCTTATCGAGCTTCGCGCCCCGGATATCATCATCCGGAACGAAAAGCGCATGCTTCAGGAAGCGGTTGACGCACTGTTCGACAATGGACGCAGAGGGCGCGTCATCACGGGCGCTAATAAGCGGCCGCTGAAGTCGCTTGCCGATATGTTGAAGGGCAAGCAAGGCCGGTTCCGTCAGAACCTGCTTGGTAAGCGCGTGGACTATTCGGGCCGCTCGGTAATCGTGGTCGGACCGGAACTCAAGCTGCATCAGTGCGGCTTGCCGAAAAAGATGGCGCTCGAACTATTCAAGCCGTTCATCTATTCCAGGCTGGACGCTAAGGGCTATTCAGCGACCGTTAAGCAGGCCAAGAAGCTCGTGGAGAAGGAGCGGCCGGAGGTTTGGGACATCCTCGATGAGGTGATCCGTGAACACCCCGTTCTGCTCAACCGCGCTCCGACCTTGCACCGTCTTGGTATTCAGGCGTTTGAGCCGGTGCTCGTGGAAGGGAAGGCAATCCAGCTTCACCCGCTTGTTTGCGCCGCCTTCAACGCGGACTTCGACGGCGACCAAATGGCTGTTCACGTGCCGCTAAGCCTCGAAGCCCAGCTTGAAGCACGCGTGCTGATGATGTCCACGAACAACATCTTGCACCCCGCGAATGGCGGTCCAATTATCGTGCCGAGCCAAGACATCGTGCTGGGTCTCTATTACCTCTCGATGGTCATGGAGAAGGAGCCGGGCGAAGGCCGCATTTTCGGTGGCGTTTCTGAGGTTCAGCATGCCCTTGCAGCCAAAACGGTGACGCTGCACGCCAAGGTCAAGGGGCGCTACACGACACAGGACGAGAACGGGAAGCCTCTCAGGAAGGTCTACGATACCACACCCGGCCGGATGATCTTGGCAGAACTGCTGCCTCACAAGCCAGGCATCGGTTTCGAACTTGTGAACAGGCTCCTGACGAAGAAGAATATCGCGCGTATGATCGACGCGGTTTATCGCTTATGCGGTCAGAAAGAGACCGTGATCTTCTGCGACCGCATCATGAGCCTCGGTTTCCATCATGCGTATAAGGCGGGCATTTCGTTCGGCAAGGACGACATGCTCGTTCCCGAGACCAAAACGAAGATCATCGCCGAGACCGAAGGGCTCGTCCGCGATTATGAGCAGCAGTATAATGACGGCCTCATCACGCGGATGGAGAAGTACAACAAGGTCGTCGACACCTGGGCGAAATGCACCGACCGCATAGCCAAGGAGATGATGGACCGTATTTCGGCCGTCCAATACGACAAGCAAACCGGGCGTGAAAAGCAGATCAACTCGGTTTATATGATGGCTCACTCCGGAGCGCGTGGTTCGGAAAAGCAAATGCGCCAACTCGCGGGCATGCGCGGCCTTATGGCCAAGCCGTCCGGCGAAATCATCGAGACCCCGATCATCTCCAACTTTAAGGAGGGGCTGTCGGTTCTTGAATACTTCAACTCGACCCACGGTGCACGTAAAGGCTTGGCCGATACGGCTCTGAAAACGGCGAACTCGGGCTATCTGACCCGCCGTCTGGTTGACGTTGCGCAAGACTGCATTGTGATGGAGCCGGACTGCGGTACCGATAAGGGTATCAAGCTCGGTGCTGTTGTCGATGCGGGCGAGGTGCTTGTGTCTCTCGGCGATCGCGTTCTTGGTCGTGTCCCAGCCGACGATGTTATCGCGCCTTCTACGGGCGAAATCGTCATCAAGGCAGGCGATATGATCGAAGAGAGCGACGCCCGTGCGCTTGAGGAAGCTCAGGTCCAAGAGATTCGCATTCGTTCAGCGCTCACCTGCGAGCTGAAAAGCGGCATTTGCGGCAAGTGCTACGGACGCGACTTGGCGCGAGGCACGCCTGTTAACATGGGCGAAGCAGTCGGCGTTATTGCGGCGCAGTCGATTGGCGAACCGGGCACGCAGCTCACGATGCGTACCTTCCATATCGGCGGAACGGCTCAGGTGGCGGACAGCTCCTTCATCGAGTCGAACTTTAACGGTAAGGTGAAGGTCCGCAACCGGAACGCCGCTCGCGATAGCCAAGGAAGGCTTGTCGCCATGGGCCGCAACATGGCCGTGGTCGTCGTCGATGAGGATGGCAAAGAGCGCGCGGTTCACAAGATCGCGCAAGGTGCGCATCTGAAAGTGGATGAAGGCGATGTCATCAAACGCGGACAGCGGATTGCCGAGTGGGATCCATATACAAGGTCCATACTGACCGAAGTCGATGGTGTCGTCGATTTCGAAGACTTGCTCGAAGGCGTGTCGGTCAACGAGCAGTCGGACGAAACGACAGGCATCACCAACCGCGTTATCATGGACTGGCGTGCCAATCCTCGCGGTTCCGCGCTTCGCCCGGCGATTGTCGTCAAGGATAAGGCAGGCGGCAAGGTTCTGAAACTGCAGAGAGGTGGCGAGGCTCGCTATCTTCTTTCGGTGGAGGCGATTTTGTCGGTGGAGCCCGGCAAGCATGTAAAGGCAGGCGACGCGCTGGCCCGTATTTCACTCGAAAGCGCCAAAACGCGCGACATCACGGGCGGTCTGCCGCGCGTGGCTGAGCTCTTTGAAGCGCGCCGTCCGAAGGATCACGCGATCATCGCGGAAATTTCGGGTACGGTTCACTTCGGGCGTGACTATAAGAACAAGCGCCGCGTTGTTATTCAACCGGACGAAGAAGGTATCGATCCGGTCGAATATTTGCTGCCTAAGGGTAAGCACCTTGCTGTGCAGGAAGGCGACCGCATCGAGAAGGGCGAGTTCATTCTCGACGGCAATCCAGCGCCTCACGACATTCTGGCGATCAAAGGCGTGGAGGAGCTTGCATCCTTCCTCGTGAACGAAATCCAGGAGGTCTACCGGTTGCAAGGCGTGACGATCAACGACAAGCATATCGAAGTGATCGTTCGTCAGATGCTTCAGAAGGTGGAAGTGAGCGACGCCGGAGATACCGACTTCCTAAAGAGCGAGCAGGTAGACAAGCTCGAATTCGACGAGGTAAACGCTGCTGTGGAAGCTGCGGGTGGCCGGCCTGCGATGGCTGCGCCGGTTCTGCTTGGCATCACCAAGGCGAGCCTGCAGACCCGTTCGTTCATTTCGGCGGCATCCTTCCAGGAAACGACGCGCGTGCTGACCGAGGCCGCTCTTAATGGCAAGATCGACACTCTCGACGGCCTGAAAGAGAACGTCATCGTCGGCCGCCTCATCCCGGCGGGCACAGGCGGATTGGTAAGCCAGCTTCGCCGCGTGGCTTCCCACCGCGACGATCTCATCTATGCGGAACGCAATCGCCCGACCGGGAAGGCGTTACCCGCAGCAGGCGACGGCGAATCACCTGCCGGCGAAGGCTCGCCTCAAGTGCAGGCCGCTGAGTAAAACTGACCATTAAATCCTTAAAAAGCCCGGCAACCTAGCCGGGCTTTTTGATTCAATGGGGCCGCAATCGAAAAAAGCGGCGAAAAAACGCCAAGAGTCGCTTGGATTATCGTATTCATTCCGTTAAAGTCACATTTGCAGATTGATGATGCTTCTTTGCATCGGTCAAGAAAAGGCGAGTGAATTCAACTTTCAATTTGACCCGAATGCTGGGTGCAATTTGGAAGGCGACAACAAAAGCCTCGGCAAAAAGTGGCTTCATAAATGCAGGACGATGATAGTCGAACGCGGCGGGGAGCTTACACTATGAGGGCAGGAAATCGTGGCCTAGCTGTCGCGTCAGCCGCACTCGTTTTCTTCTCTTTTGCTTCCGCGCCGCCCTCATATTCCATGGTTGATAAGCCATGGTACTCTGGTGTCTTTAGTGGTGTCCGCGCCGTCCATTTAGACGGCAAATCCGGCACCGAAGCTCCGAGAGAGGCTGATAAACAAGCTGAGCAGCCCTATGTCAGCCGCATCATCAAGCAGGACAATACGATCACGCTTAAGGGGCAGGTGCCTTCGGACGGCGATCTCAAGCTCCTGACAGGGATAGTTGCGGCGACCTCGCCCGGGGCTACCTTCGTGGACAAGACCAAACCGAACGCGAATGTACCCGACCGGGACACCTGGCTCGCGGCTATGACCTTCGCGCTTCGGCAACTTGCGAAGCTTGAGAATGGCTCTGCAATTTTGCGGGACACGGTCATCACGATTGATGGCGTAACCAGAGCCGAAGACGATTTTTCGACCATTCAGAAGAAGCTTAGGGAAGAGGTCCCGAAGGGACTGGTCCTACAGGTGGGATTGCGTCCCGCCGCGGTGCGCCCGTTCATTTGGTTTGCACAGATCCAACCGGGCTATGTTTCGCTTAGCGGATATGTGCCGAATGAAATGGATCAGGTGCTCTTGAGCTACGTGCAGACGCAATTTCAAAATGCCAAGATCGATAATGCCATGGCGTTCGCGGTGGGCGCGCCTGAAGAGTGGCTGGCGGCGGCGAAGCTCTCGCTCGACATGCTTGCGCTCTTGCAGACCGGCAGTGCTACGCTGAGCGACCGCGTGATTAAGGTTGACGGGATCTATGCGTCATCTGAGATGGCCGAGCTCTTCAAGCTTTATCGCCAGAAATTGCCAAAAGGGTTCCGGCTTGAGGCGAGTGTCACGCCGCCTGTTTCGCGGGCGACACCTGCCCGTGTGGAAGACGTCATGGCGGTGCACGCTGCTCCCGCTGCTCTCAACCCATAGGCGACCTTGAAGGCCCCCTCAAAGAGGACGGGGGCCGGGAATCCGCGACGGTTACGGCAATCTCGATACCAGGGCGTAAGGGGCGTGGCGAATGCGGCGGTTTCCTGGATCGCCGCTGCCCTGTGCCTCTCGATGTCGTGGCCGGGCTTCGACCCGGCCATCCAGGATTAACGAGTGTGAACGCACGCGGCCATCGTGGATGCCTTTAGTGGAGAGTCCAGTCAAGCCGGGCCAGGACACCAGAATTGGCCAGGGTTGGCGTCCCTGTCATTGAGACGCCAGCAAAGCTGGCTGGTAGCATGCTTAAGCCCGTCAAACCTCGTAAACTTCCTTATGGATCGCCGGTGGCAGCGGCTCGGGCTTCTGCCAGTTTGCATCTGCTTCCGCGAGGAAATCGGCGACAAGGCGCTGGGAGAACCGATCAAGAAGCAGGGGAGTGTGGCCTTCATTTCGAATAACCGCCGAAATGAGCCTGGGGTAACGCTTTTGCATCTCCTGCACAGTCGCCGCAGACAATATATCGGAATTTTCGCCGCGTGAGACCATGACAGGCACCGACCGAAGCGCCTCGAAATATTCCCACATCTGAGGAACGGGCTTCGATATGTCGGTTTCGGAGAGCGCCTTGCCGATATTGGGGTCGTACGATGCAGCGGGACGCCCATTGACCTGGTTGAATAGCTGATGCGTCAGCACATCCCAGCCCACATCATCAATTGCTGTAAACTGCCGTTTATTCATATCGCGAACGAGGCGCCTCGCCTCATCCCAATCCCTCGGTATCGGAATTTTACCTGCGTAACCCATGATGCGCGCAAGGCCTGCCGTTTCGATGATAGGGCCAATGTCGTTCAAGATCAGGCATCCAATTGCGGAAGGCCTCATGGCGCCGAGCATCATCGCAATAATGCCGCCTCGCGACGATCCAATGAACGCGGCGTTATTCAATCCCTTAAGCGTGAGGAATGCGATGACGTCCAGCAGCTCAACATAGGCGGAGTAATTCCACCAATTCTTGTCCCATTCGGAGCGGCCGCGGCCCCGGTAATCGAGGCAGTAAACACGTCTCGGATGAGTTGGATGCGTTGAAAGGGAGATGGCGATATCTTCGAAGTCGCGTCCATTGCGGGTCAATCCCGGTAGGCAAATTAGCGGCCGGCCCGGCGCATCCTCCGGCCCATATCCTTTTGCGTAGAGCAGTAAATCGTCATGGCTGCGATAAAAAATGTCCTCTTGGTCGAGAAGAGGACTGTTGGCGTCAATATTCTCTAAGTTCATTTACGGCCCCTGATTCAGGTTCGGCGCTCCCGCTAATATCGCCGAGATCGGGCACTTTGCCCGGCCGTCCCCGATGCAAGTCCTGCACAATTTGAATGCGGACCTTGCTGTTTTCGAATCGGCAGCGGTATAGCTGCGTTCCTTCTAATATGCGCTGCACATAAATGCGAGTTTCGGTAAAGGGGATGCGTTCGATCCAATCGATAGGGTCCATCGATTTAGCTCTTGGGTCCCCGAACTCCTTGACCCACTTCGAGACCCGTCCTGGCCCGGCATTATAGGCTGCAAGCGACAGGACGTAAGACCCGTCATAGCCGGATATGAGTGAGGCCAGGAACGCCGAACCCAGCGTAACGTTATAAGACGGATCCGATATGAGTTTGCCTGCCTCATATTTTATCTTGTTGGTGGAGGCTACGATCCGCGCGGTCTGCGGCAATAGCTGCATAAGACCCCGGGCGCCAGCTCTGCTGATTGTGGCCGAGTAAAATTCGCTCTCTTGCCTCGTCAGTGCGTTCAGCAGTGAAAGCTCGATCTTCGCATTGCCGCCAGCCGGATCAAATTTGGGAAGCAGCGCCGGGAATGCGTAAGCGTCGACAATAAACCCGCGCAGAAGCGCAATTTTTGCGGTGCGAACTGCAACGTTTGGCGGGGCGACACGCTCGGTCAGCTCCATCAGAAGCGTCATTTGCGAAGGGTCTTGGATCTGGCGAGCCAAATCGAACAGGTAATTGACGAGAAGTGGTTGCAGATCGAGCTGCTTGATAATCATGACAGCTTTGATTGCATCGTCATTCACGAAGGCCGCAATCTCTTCCTTTGCCGGCTGTAAAGGTGGCCGGAACTCGCATTGCCCGCCTCCCTTGAGGGCCTGTCCAGCCAAAGCTCCATAGTAGGTGTAAAACCGCGCCGATGCTTCTTTGAACAAATCCGCAGCGGCTGCTTTCTCTCCAAGCTCGAGCTTCGTGCGGGCAAGCCAGTAGGCCGATCTCGCTTCATCGCGGATGATGCCTTTGGCCTGCCGGGCGGCCATGAAATGAATCTGTGCTTGTTCCGGATTTTTGAGGAAGCGCAAGGAAATCCAGCCCGCGAGAAATTCCGCTTCGGATTGATTTTCCTCGTCGAGCGGGCCGTGGGCTTTAGCAATCGAATAGGCGGTCTCCGGGTGGCCATCATTAAGTGCGCGCCGGACCTCACTTCGTCTGAGATCCCACCAGCGTTCCGGGTCTACGAGATCTGCCCCATTTGGCTTCACGGACCGCAGAATTGACCAGAGTTCTCCGTCCTCACTCTGCCGCCGAAGCGATTTTAGCTTTGCCAATAAGGCCGATGGGTTCGCCAGCACCTCCTTCGAAAGCTTCACGGCATCTTCCGCAGCTTTCGTTTGGGCTGTTTCCTTCGAGGAGTTCTCGACGTCTTCCTTCGTGTTATTTTTATCGTTCCCGGACTGCGCATTTCTGGGTTTGAGCGCTACGGTCGTGGCAATTGAAGCTATGGGCAACGATTGCGCGCTCGCGCTCGCATTGGGCACCTGCGTAGCGCCATTGGACAATTCTGCTGAGTGACGGTGTCCCCGCCGCTTCTTCGAACTGCGATGATTTTTCGCTTTAGTGATTTTGCCTGGCTTGTGTTTTCCTCTGAGGCGCGCTATCGCCCTCAAACCGCCTGTGGGCTCTTTTTTATCGGCCACCTGAGGAAGCGATCGCAGAGCGAGCCAAAGCTTCCGCTTGTCATGATCGCTTTGATCCAAGACATTCCCGAAGCGGGATAAGAAACGCTCCTCAACGGCCGGATCGAGCGGATAGCGGCTCCAAGCTAGTTTAATCAAGCTAACGCCGCGCTCACGTTCTCCGGTTTCTATCAGTGCGCCGCCAAAGCTTGCTTTTCCAGCCCCCGTTAGGGGATTGCGATTGGAATAAAATTTCAGAACATCAGCCGCTGGGGCAGACGACAAGAACAGCGCCTTTTCGTTGCCGCTATCCTGCGGTGGCTGCGGAAATAGGGGATTTGCTGCGCCAAACGCCATCGCCTCCTTGAAATGCCCGCTTGCTGACCGGAGACGCTTCCATTCCGTGAATTTCCGCGCCGATGGGTCCGTTATTTTTGCGATTGCCGTTTTGGCTGCGTCTTCGTCACCTTTGCCAAGCGCGGAGAAAACTTCCTTGACGGCTGCCGCATCGCCCTCGCTAATCCGGAATGCGAAAAGGGGCTTAAGCTCCTCCTCAATGTCCACATTGCCGAATGGCTTTGGAAATTTGGGCTGTACAGTTGGCACAACTGGCGGTGTGGCTGGCTTCGGCGCTTCCTCAGCGCTTTGAGCGCCACTTGCGGCCGGAGCGGGTTGATCTATAGGTTGGGGTGCCTTTGCTGACGCTTCAGATTTATTTGCCGGCTTGGCTTCAGCCCGATCACCGGCTGCCATCTCCGACAGCGAGATCGCTTGCCGGCCTGGCTGTTGCGCCGGAAGAAGGTGCGGCACGAGCAGCACGGCGATAAATCCCAGAGCCAATCCAATGAAAATCGCTCTCAGGAACTTGGACGGGTCCTCGGGCTGCTTTTGGCCGGGAATGCGGGGTGTGCGCGTCATTGATATTTTTAGCTAACCGTTAGATTTTGTTTGGCAGCAATTCTCATCAAAACTATGCTTTGCGCTAACAAGATGCTGGCTGTTCATAAAGATCGGGGTTGCGCATAACTAAAGCCCTTCCTTATTTGTGGCCGTTATAATTCGGCAAGAGAATGCCGTGCATGATGCGGGGGTGCCGCAGCGCGAGTTGCGTCTAGCCGTGATCACGCATATGCCCAACCACGAGGATTATACCGGAATGTTCAAGGGATCGTTTACAGCGCTTATTACGCCTTTCGACGGCGATAGCGTGGATCATGATGCCTTTACCCGTTTTGTGGAGTTTCAAATCCAATCGGGAACCCATGGCTTGGTGCCGGTAGGTACAACCGGCGAGTCGCCTACCTTGAGTCATGACGAACACGAGAAGGTAGTGGAATCCTGTATTGCGGCCGCAAAAGGCAGAGTTCCAGTCATTGCAGGCGCCGGGTCCAACAGTACCAAAGAAGCGATTGCCTTTGCACGGCATGCGCAAAAGGCGGGCGCTAGTGCAGTTCTGATCGTCACACCTTATTATAACAAGCCGACGCAGGAAGGCCTATATCAGCATTTCAAAGCGGTTAACGACGCCATCAACATACCGATCATTATATATAATATCCCAAGCCGCAGCGTCGTGGATATGCAAGTGGGGACCATGGCTCGGTTGTTCCAGCTTTCCAATGTCATTGGCGTGAAAGATGCAACGGCAAGTTCGCTGCGGGTGAGCCAACAGCGCCTGGCCATGGGAGAAAGCTTCAATCAGCTCTCGGGCGAGGACGGAACGGCGCTTGCCTTCATGGCGCATGGTGGGCATGGCTGCATTTCTGTGACTTCGAATATCGCGCCCAGGCTTTGCGCCGAGTTCCAGAATGCCTGTCTTGCTGGCGATTTCAATCGGGCGTTGACGCTCCATGACAAGCTTATGCCGCTGCATGAGGCTCTTTTCGTCGAAACAAGCCCAGGCCCGGTGAAATACGCAGCCGCACGCCTTGGCCTGTGCAAGGCTGACACAAGGCTGCCGCTGGTACCCATCACAGATCAGGCGAAGGCTATCGTCGATGCGGCGCTTGAGAAGACGGGTCTGCTACAACGGGAGGCGGCATAATCGCCATGGCTGCGCCTACCGCAACAACAGTCCGCAAGGTCGTAGCGGAAAATAGGAAGGCGCGGTTCTCGTATTTCATCGAGGACACGTTCGAGGCTGGTTTGGCGCTTGGCGGCTCTGAGGTGAAATCGCTGCGCGCCGGCAAAGCAAATATCGCGGAGTCTTACGCCAGCGAGCAAGGCGGCGAAATTTTTCTCATCAACGCCTACATCCCTGAATATTTGCAGGCGAACCGGATGAACCACGAGACAAGGCGGCCACGCAAGGTTCTGTTGCGCAAACGCGAAGTGGGCAGGCTCATCGGCGCCATTCAGCGCGACGGCATGACGCTTGTTCCTCTTCGAATTTATTTCAACGACAAGGGGCGCGCCAAGCTCGAACTGGCGCTGGCTCGCGGTAAGAAGCTCCACGATAAACGCGAAACCGAGAAGAACCGCGACTGGGAGCGTGAGAAGGGGCGGCTGCTCCGCGACCGGGGGTAAGCTTTAGGCTCTCAAGAAGCGGGGAGGCCCGAGGAACTCCTGCAATCGCTGGCGAGTGGTTGAAAGGTCTTTAATTTCGCATTCCCAAAGGACCAGAGTTGTCCATTGATTTTCACGGAGACGTTGTAATGTAAGAGCGTCTCTGGCTCGGTTTCGATCAATCTTCGTAGTCCAATACTCACGGTTTGCTCGCGGAAGGCGATCCCCTCGTTGGCAGCAGTGTCCGTGCCAAAAACAGCCATGAATGAATATCGCCTTGCGGCGAGCGCTGAATGTCAGATCAGGCTTACCTGGCAATCGATTATCGTGGAGACGAAAGCGATAGCCGTCCGCATGGAGAATACGCCGAATCATCAGCTCGGGCTTGGTGTCCGCGCTTTTTACCGCCGCCATTATCCGACTGCGGCGCTCAGGCGCTTCGGTTCTCATTCTCTCTGAATTGCGGTTGGATTTGACTGTCTAACCACATGGCCTTCGCGCTCAATGCGCGTTGTTCGTAATGTCTCGGCACCGCGATTTTGCACTTCAAACGTTACGTAGTTCAGATCCTGCGCCGTCGACCCAAAGCATTGGTGAAAGGCGTTCAAAAGTTGCACGTCTTGAAGCGCCTGCGCTTTGGGATGAGGATTGTTCCTGGGCGCTGGAATCGTAGCTGGAAATAGATAGATGCAAGGCGGCGGCAAGGTGTAGGGTCCTACCGCTGTCGAAATGCTTGGCTTGAGAGCTAGCTTTGGGCATGGGCGCCCCACGGTTCCGCAAACCATGTCCCAGATAAGCAGTCCATCAATACGTTGTTCACTCGATATAATTTCAGCACCCAGGCGTACATGAATGCCTGACCAAGCATTATGTTGAGGATTGGCTCCCGGATTGGTGCAAACGCTCCAGATTATGAACTCTTGGGCGTGAGGCGGACGCGAGAATATGTTGGTATTATTGCCGTCAAGACATCCCTTCAGCTCGATGACAGCAAGTTTCCCGGTCGGCAGTGTGATTGAGTAGTCGTGGCGATTGGCGTCGCCCGCGCTAACCCAATCGCTAATGAAGCCGTGATCTTGCATATGGTTTAGGATGCGCTTCACGAAATCGCGCTTATCACGCATGGTTGCCGAGAACTGGCCGCGAATTCGCTCAATTGCGCCACGGAAGAGTCCGCTGTTGTAGAATTCCGCCTCGGACAATCCATGTGCTCCGAGTTTGTGCGCTTCAACCTTCAGAACTTCGGAGTATTCTTCTATGCGTTGTCTGAGAGCTAGGTCCTGTTGACAAGGGATGACGCTCATGCGGCTTTCTTCTGAACGTTGATTTGTCGCGTTAGTATCGGTTCGAATAGATGTTCCGCCAAATGTCTGACGACTGGAACAACTACGCCGTCGCCCGTGAGATGGTAGGCTTCGTTATAGTTCTCTGGTAGGAAATAGTCATCCGAAAGCCCCATAAGACGTGCCGTCTCCCTGCCCGAGATGAGACGGGATCGAATTCTTTCTCCTTCGACGACTAGAATTACTTGACGGCTCGATCCACCTGCAGGCGTTCTAAGGCACCCAGCAACGTCATCAAAGCGTACCTCGGCGCGTTGCACTTTGCGGCCTGTTTCATCCGTTCGCGTGCGCTTGTAGATAGTGCCAACCACGCGACGGTTAATGGCTTGAACAGTCTCAACCTTTGCGCGATGCAACCTGCTCATCATCTGGAGTAATGATTGGGTCTGGGCTGGAGTGTGCCACGCAACGTCGGAAGGCTCTTCCTCGATGAGTTCAGCAAACCGAACATTGTGAATTTTCGGATTGGGTAGCGACCACCACACCCAGCTAGAGATATCGCTGCTTGCCCTCTCATAAGCGGACCTTAGGCCCCGTGTATGCCACAGGGACGAAGGAGTGGTTTGGGATAGCGCTTCCGGTATTGCCACATCATCGCGCACACCAATGATAAAAAGCCGAGGCCGCGACTGTGGTACGAATAGCGCGGCATCGACTACAATTGCTCCGAAGGTGTATCCAGCATCATTGAAAGTTGAGCAGATCGCTGCAAAATCTCTGCCCTGATGTGAAGTCAGTGTTCCGCATACATTCTCAAGAGCGATGATCCGTGGACCCCGATTTTCATTCATGAGACGTTGCATCAGTTCCCAGAACGGCCAAAACGTTCCGGAACGGTCGCCCTTAAGCCCCGCTCCGCCGCCTGCTAGCGACAAGTCTTGGCAAGGGAACGAAGCCCACGCTAAATCGGCTTGGCCCGGCAGTTCCTTGGCGCTGACATTACGAACATCAGCGGTCTTAAGCGCCGCGCTTCCCCAATTTCGCGCGTAGACAACGCATTTCTTTTGGTCATAGTCGTTGGCGAAACGGCAGCGCCATCTTTGAGAGCCGAGGCCCGCCCGCGCCATTCCGCCCCCGGCGAAGAATTCATAAAATTCAAACATTGCCTTCTCTTTAACCATTGCCCGTGCCTAGCACGAGTCGTATGTGGCATCATATCTCAAGCTGAGGCTAGAACATACAGGGAACATTTCTTTTCGTACCGGTTACTCCGCAAGCGGGGCTAACAGTTAGCGGAACGCCCTTTCACCGTTTACACTTGAGCTGTGCAGACTTCTGCTCACCCAACCGGGCCTGTTTTTTCTTCCATCAAAGACCACGCGGTTAAGCCGCAAGAAGTCCGCCAATCCTTGTAGAAGCCGCTATTTCTCAGGGCTTCGCGGAAGCTTGCAACATCGGCTTGGACCACGATCATGCCGCGATCCTTAAGCTTGGCTTCGGCAGCAGCATTTATCGCCTGCACATAGGCCCGCTGCTGTGGCACGTATTTCTTCGTATTGCGGATGACGGCTGCCTGAATATCTTCGGGAAGCCGCTGCCAGAATTTCTGGTTCGCCAGCATGTTGAAACCTGCCCACTGATGGGAAGTCAGGCTTAGATATTTGCAGACTTCATAAAGTTTGTTTTCTTCCGCGATGACGAGCGGGTTTTCCTGTCCCTCGACCTCGCGATTGGCCAGCGCTTCATAAAGCCGGTTGAAATTCACGGCCTTAGGATCAGCACCAAGTGCTCTGTAAAATGCGAGGAAGAGCCTCCCATTCGGCACCCGCATTTTAAAACCGTGAAGGTCTTCTGCTTTCTGAATAGGCTTTGCAACGGAGGTAATTTGTTTGAAGCCATTCTCCATGCCGCCAAACGGGATCAACTGCACGCCCCGCGTTACAAGCTCCTTTCGAAGATAGGCGCCGAACTCTCCGTCGTTGAGGGCGGCGATCTGTGCGCTGGACGTGAAAGCGAATGGGATGCCTTGAATGTCGGCGGCGGGATGCGCCTGGCTGAGAATATTTCCGTTCAGCGTAAAAAACTCAAGTTCCCCCGCCTGGACCTGTTTCAAAAGTTCAGGCTCACCCGCCGCAACGCCATTGTTGCGGGGGTAGACCGTCACGGCGAGGCGGCCGCCCGTCTCCTCGCGCACCGCACTCCAGATTTTTTCCAGATAGATGTGAAGATGGCTGCCCTCAGGCTGTACGTGATATTGGCGGGCGATGAAATTCTGCGCCCGAAGCAGATTCGGCATGGCTACCGCGCCAAGCGCCGCCGCGTGCAAACGGAGGACGGTCCTACGCGAGACTTTCATCGGAACCTTCAGAGTAGGGCAGCGCGCCGCTGTTACCGCCAATTAGGGATTAGCCTCGCTTTGCGTATTGCGAAGGCTCCGTCTCCTATCAACACAAACGCCAATTGGGCCAAGAGCCAGAACATGGGATATTCCCAGCCGCCACCCGTGTTTGAATAGGTCCATCCCACCGGCCATTTGATCCAGACGACAACGCCGAGGAAGATGAGAAGGAAGGCAGCCCATTGGCGGCTATAGAAGCCGAGGATGATGCAGAGACCGCCCAGAACTTCGAGGCTGAAGGTTGGCCACGCAAGAAGCGGCGTAATGCCATTGCGCTCCAAGAGCGCCTCATGCGTGTTCATGCCGCGAGCGGTCTTAAGAAGGGCGTGCGCAATCCAATCGATGCCGATTGCGAGCCGCAGAAGAAAAATCCCATAAGGAGCAAGGGCGGCGTCAACCGCGCCGCGTCCGGCACTCATATCCAACAGACTTGCGTTGTTCGAATCTTCCAGGGCCATCGAGGAGACATCGGAGGTGTGGGTCATCATTTTGCCTGCTTCAGCGGAGGATCGTATAGGTACGGAGATCGAAAAGACTGCCGCTCATAGGGTGTAGGGAAGAGCGGTAGGATTTCATGAAGTCTTGCCCAGTATTCGCAACCATATCGCCAGCGCTCTTCCATGCTTCGAATAAAGTCATGTGGTTCTGGCGGCTTATTTGCTGCAGCACATCGAAAGCAAGATTCCCCGCGCTCTGGGAAGCAGGCTCGAACAAGCCTTTCGTCATGGCGACGGCTTCGTCCTTTTTGGGTGGAACGACATCCACATGCGTAACGCCGACAACCGTGTCCTTATCGGCTTTTTCAATCGCGGCCTTCGAACGTTCAGCGTTGGCTGCAAGCACCGAATGCGGCCTTTCATCGTAAGGCGCAATCAATAGAGGGCTGATTGCGGAACGGAATTGCTTGCCTTCCGGCGATGCCGACTGATCTTCGAATGCTTTTGCGTTCTTCCAGAACTCGACTATGGCGAAGTGATTGGTTGGGCCAAGCCGCCTTAAGGGCGCAAAGCCAAGGCTATCTGGATTTTTGCGCACCGTTTCAGCCCAGCTCTTGAGCAACGCCGCGGCCTGCTCCTGCGACTGCGAAGCCACCTCAATATAGGCCACCACATAAAGCGGTGAGGACGGAGCTTGAGCATAAGCCGTCCCGATCCCAACGAGACCGGAGAGGAAGGCGAAAAAAGCGATGAGAGCCTTCGCGCCAGCGATCTTCCGCGCAGCGAGCAGCCCATTGCGCGAGCGCTTCCTTGACAGTCTGAATTTGCCGTTTGGCATCGTTCCCCCCTCGTGGCCGCTCGTTTTTGATGTTTACCACTGCGGCTAAGCCCCAGCCAATGATCGAGTATTTGTAAGCCCGCCGCAACGCAAGTTTTTGTGCGCTCGCGGGCGCTCAGAAACAAAATCGCCGCTCTCCTTCGTCTCTCCCCTATCGGAAAAGGTAATATTCCAACCGATTAATCCCTGTTGCGCTGCGGGTCTCTTTTTCTTAATGTTGCGGCGGGCTTAGCCGGGAAGGGGAAAATCAAGAAAGCGTTTTAGATCCCGGCAGGAAATAAAAATGTAATGCGCCCATCTTTTACGCTCCAAGGATCAAGGAAACCATGAACCAAGTACTTTGGGTCATCATCGGCTGCGGCGCCCTATCTATTGTTTACGGCGCCCTCACGACCCGCTCGCTTTTGGCGGCTAGCGCCGGAAGCCCACGCATGAAGGAGATCGCCGCAGCGATCCAGGAAGGCGCTCAAGCCTATCTGACGCGGCAGTACACAACGATTGCGATCGCCGGGGCCGCAATTTTCGTCCTCCTCGCATTTCTACTCTCGTTTACTGTCGCAATCGGCTTTTTGGTTGGCGCCGTCTTGTCTGGAGCCGCGGGCTTTATCGGAATGCTTGTGTCTGTCCGCGCGAATGTTCGGACGACAAATGCTGCCGCAAAGGGGCTTGCTGAAGGCTTGTCCATGGCTTTCAAGGCAGGGGCTGTGACCGGTATGCTAGTCGCCGGGCTCGCTCTGCTGGGAGTGACCGTCTATTATTGGATTTTGACCGGTGTCATAGGCTATGCGCCGAACGACCGCCATGTTGTCGACGCCCTCGTCGCACTCGGCTTTGGCGCTTCCTTGATATCGATATTCGCGCGTCTTGGCGGTGGCATCTTTACGAAAGGGGCTGACGTTGGCGGCGATCTCGTCGGTAAGGTCGAGAAGGGCATCCCGGAAGATGACCCGCGCAACCCTGCCACTATAGCCGACAATGTCGGCGACAATGTCGGCGATTGCGCAGGCATGGCGGCTGACCTCTTCGAAACCTATGCAGTGACGGTTGTGGCGACGATGGTGCTGTCGTCGATTTACTTCGCCTACGATCCGCAGCTTCTCGCTCGCATGATGGTCTATCCGTTAGCCATCGGCGCAGCCTGCGTGGTGACTTCAATCATCGGTACGTTTTTCGTGCAGCTCGGCTCCAGCAATTCGATCATGGGAGCGCTCTACAAGGGTTTCATCGCAACCGGGGTGCTGTCGCTCGTAGCGCTTTATCCGGTGACGAGTTACCTCGTGGGAATGGATACTCCGCTGAAAGCGAACGGCGCGGGCTTCACGGGCATGGAGCTTTTCTATTGCGGCATCGTTGGTCTCGTCGTGACCACACTTATCGTCGTGATTACGGAATATTACACAGGGACTGGCATGCGCCCCGTGAGGTCTATCGCGCAGGCGTCGGTGACGGGCCATGGCACCAACGTTATTCAGGGTCTCGCTGTTTCGCTGGAATCGACTGCATTACCGGCCCTTGTGATTATCGCGGGCATCTTGGCTTCGTTTAATTTGGCAGGTCTTTACGGCATCGCCATTGCTGTCACCACAATGCTGGCGCTCGCCGGTATGGTGGTAGCGCTCGACGCTTTTGGCCCCGTCACAGACAATGCGGGCGGTATCGCAGAGATGGCCAATCTGCCGTCGGATGTTCGCAAGACGACCGATGCGCTCGACGCGGTCGGAAATACGACAAAGGCAGTCACAAAGGGCTATGCCATCGGTTCGGCAGGTCTGGGTGCACTTGTGCTGTTCGCTGCCTACACGGAAGACCTGAGATATTTTAAGGAACAGGCGAGGATCGATCCTCAGCACTTCCAATATTTCAGAGACATAAACGTCGATTTCTCGCTCTCGAACCCTTACGTGGTGGTCGGGCTTCTCTTCGGCGGCCTGCTGCCGTATCTTTTCGCGTCAATGGGCATGACCGCAGTCGGACGCGCGGCAGGCGCCATCGTGGAGGAAGTGCGCAGGCAGTTCCGGGCAAAACCCGGCATCATGAAGGGTACGGAGAAGCCGGACTATGGCAAGGCAGTGGATTTGCTGACGAAGGCAGCGATCAAGGAGATGATCGTGCCATCCATGCTTCCGGTGCTTTCGCCCATCGCGGTCTATTTGGTGATCAACTTGATTGCAGGCCGTTCAGCCGCGTTTTCGGCGCTCGGAGCGATGCTGCTTGGCGTCATCATCACGGGCCTCTTCGTCGCGATCTCGATGACATCGGGCGGTGGCGCTTGGGACAATGCCAAGAAGTCGTTCGAGGACGGTTTTGTTGATAAGGATGGGGTGCGGCATCTGAAAGGTTCGGAAGCGCATAAGGCCTCCGTGACCGGCGATACTGTCGGCGATCCTTACAAGGATACCGCCGGACCAGCCGTTAATCCCATGATTAAGATCACCAACATCGTGGCGCTCCTGATACTTGCCGTCTTGGCGCATCATTAGCCGCTGACTCCAACCCTCTTCGTACCAGTGGAGAGGGCGATCACCCAGAGCTGAAAACTCATCGCGGAAAGCGCCAGGGCGCTTATCCGCGATAAGTTTTTCTAGAGCATTTTGCGATCATTTATAACCGGCATCGTGAAACTCCTGGATTGTATGTTGCTGGCGGCTTGGTATCCGGCGGTTTGCGAATCACGGGAAACTGGGCCCAGAACGAAGGATGGCCATCCTTCGTTCTGGGCGGCGCGCGGCCGTTCTCTGGATCAATCTTTAACGATCGTTGGCGATCTTAGGTCCGCGCCGTCTTCCCTTGGCCATCCGAACGGTAGAGAGGCCTTTGCGGCCGCATACAATCATGGACGCCCGGATGAACACAGCCATCATGCCCCCGCTTGCTGCCCGTTTCAATCATGTGATCGCGTTTGACGTGGCCAAGGACAGCCTTTCTGTTCATATCCTCCCCTCAGGCGAGAGCCTTTCCGTGCCCAACACGCAAGGCGCCGTCCGCCGCCTTTTGGCGCGCGAGAAAAAACGCAACGAAAAACTTGATCTTGGCCCCTTGCTTGTCATGTGCGAGGCGACGGGAGGGTATGAAGCAGCCGTGCTGCAAGCCGCATGCGAGCTTCAGCTTGCCTGCCATCGCGCGCATGGGACGAGCGTGCGCGCCTATGCAAAATTCCGCGGCCGCCATGCGAAATCCGATCCCATCGATGCCTGCCTTATCGCCGAATATGGCCGCGACAAGCCGGGTCTCCGGCTCTATCAGCCGCCGCGTCCTGAACAGGCCGCGCTTCGCGAGTTGGTGGAACGGCGCGCTGAACTCCAGGATATGATCGAGGCTGAGCAATGCCGCCTTGAACATGTCAGCGTGAGAGCGGTGCGCCAGGGCGTGGAAAGGCATATCAAACTGCTCAACAAGGAACTCTGCGCCATCGAGGCGGAAATCGAGGCGCTCACCCGGAACGATGCGGCGCTTCACCACCGCGACAGGCTCATGCAAACGGTGGCGGGCGTAGGCGCGATAACCGCCTACACCCTCAATGCCTTCATGCCCGAGCTTGGCTCCATTCCGGCGTCGAGCGCCGCCGCCCTGGCAGGCCTTGCTCCTTACGACCGCGACAGCGGCAAGAGCTACGGACGACGGCGCATCTTCGCAGGCCGAAGCCAGGTGCGCTCCTGCCTGTTCATGGCGGCAAGAGCCGCGATCCGCCATCACGCGGTGTTTCGCAGCTTCGCTGACCGCCTCATGAAAAAGGGCAAGCCCTACATGGTCGCCGTCACCGCCGTCATGCGCAAACTCATCGTCATCCTGAGCGCCATGCTCAAGAACGATCAAGTCTGGAAACACGCAAAAACAGCTTGAAAACAGACACGGTAGATCGCCACAGCGGCGTTGCCGCTTCGCGATGACGATTTCCGGGTCCGTCATTGCGATGGCCAGCAAAGCTGGCCAGAAGCAATCCAAACCTTAAAGACGCAGATTCGAGAATCCCGTGCTTCAATCTGGTCGGAAAACGCTTTAGCTAAGGATAGAGGCGCGTCTTGGACCAAGGCTCGTCGGGACCATTCCGGCGAAATACCACTCGGTCGTGCAAGCGATGGGGCCGGTCCGCCCAGAATTCGATTTCCAGCGGCACGACGCGATAACCAGACCAGTAACGCGGCCGCACCGGATTTATACCCTCGAACTCCTTCTCAAAGCGGCCGAAAGCTTCCTCAAGTTCGGCGCGGCTCCCGAGCGGGCGCGACTGCTGGCTTGCCCAAGCACCTATGCGGCTGCCACGGGGCCGTGTGGCGTAATAAGCGTCAGCCTCAAGCGTGGTCGTCTGCTCAACATATCCCCGCACGCGCACTTGCCTCCGGAGCGATTTCCAATGGAAGCAGAGCGCCGCCTTTGCATTTGCTGCAAGCTCCTGGCCTTTCGTGCTTTCGCAATTGGTGTAGAAGACAAACCCTTGCGCGTCCGTGCCTTTTAGCAGCACAACGCGCGCGTTTGGTAGGCCGGAGGCGTCGACGGTCGCGAGCGTCATCGCGTTCGAGTCGTTCAATTCGGTGCGGTCAGCCTCATCGAACCATTCCTGAAAGAGCCGCTCTGGATTGGTTCCTTGCTCGAAAAGATCGCTGTAATCTGCTTTTGCCTGCATGATGGGGACCTATCGCATTAGGATTTCGGAGCCGTTGTGCGGCCCCATCTCTTCTCATATTTGACGGCAACACCGGCCTCGCACGTCACCGCGAACGAGACATACATCGTGCCTTCCTCATGAGCATAGCGCTGTTTGCACGCTTTCCGCTCGCCCTCATATGAGCGCCTTTTCCGTGCTGAAAGCTTCTTCAAAAAGCGATCTTCGCATTTCTTGATCACAATTTCCGTAAGCTCAACATCGCCGCTCGCGTTATAGCGGCACGCGTTCATGATATCGAATGAAGCCGGGCATGTCTCTGCGGCTTCGATGACCTTGATTCTGTCTTCTCGTGCCAGCGATTGGGCAGGGCATTCGTCCAAGGCGAGAGCTTTACCGGAAAGAAACACGAAAAGTGCTATGGCAATCACCACGCCATGCTTCATGAAAACCTCCGTCACGCCGCTTTAATCATCGCGGGACGCTTAATTATCAGTCAAGCTCAGTATGCTGCAAATCAGATTTTTGACTACTTGCTGCGGCGGAGGGGCTCCCACTCTTTGATATTGTGGCGCAACGCTTCAGCTATCCCTTTACGCAGTCACCTTAATGTGTAGGATGCAACGCCGTGAACATGAGGAACTAAAGTGGCTCAACCAGCACCATTGATGAGCGGCAAACGCGGTTTAATCATGGGCATCGCGAATAATCGCTCGATTGCCTGGGGAATCGCTAAGGCAGCCGCAGACCAGGGCGCCGAACTTGCCTTCACATACCAAGGCGACGCATTGAAAAAGCGGGTCGAGCCGCTCGCCGCCGAGGTTGGTGTGAAGCATGTGCTTCCGTGCGACGTTACCGATCCGGCTTCCGTGGACGCGACATTCGACGCGCTCAAGGCAGCATGGGGCGGTCTCGATTTTGTGGTGCATGCGATTGCATATTCCAACAAGGACGAACTCGACGGCCGTTATGTCGATACGACGCCTGAGAATTTCAGCAAAACGCTTCTTATCTCCTGCTATTCATTCACCGCGATAGCACAGCGTGCGGAGAAGTTAATGGGCGATGGCGGCTCGCTTCTGACGCTCACCTATTATGGAGCCGAGAAGGTCATGCCTCATTACAACGTAATGGGTGTGGCAAAGGCCGCTCTCGAAGCGAGCGTCCGCTATCTCGCCGAAGATCTCGGTAAGAAGCGAATTCGGGTCAATGCGATTTCCGCCGGGCCGATTAAGACGCTTGCTGCATCGGGCATAAGCGACTTCCGCTATATTTTGAAATGGAACGAGCTTAACTCGCCGCTAAGACGCACTGTGTCTATTGAGGACGTCGGTGGCGCTGGGGTCTATCTTTTGTCGGATTTGAGCCGGGGTGTAACGGGCGAAATCCACCATGTCGACGCCGGATACCACATTGTTGGCATGAAAGCTGAGGACGCTCCAGATATTGCCGTGGTTACGTCATCTAATGGATGAAATCATAGGGAATTAGTCGGCACAGGGCCATAATTGCCCTTTTTTGCGTTTTTGGGACGCCAGCGCGGCAAGCGCTTAGAGGTGGGCTAGACTGATGGAACCTTTAAAGGCGCTTACGCTGCTCGGGGCTGCTGGAATTATCTCTCTGGTCGGAGCTGGGGCTGGCGGTTTTTATGCCGGCTATTCCGCCGGACGGGGCGATACGGGGCAAGTAGCGATCTCCAACGGTTCGGGTGGAACGGTTTCATTAAAGCCCGTTCTGGAAGATATACGCGCGCTTTCGAAGCAAGTAGAAGCTCTTGGCACAAAGACGGCAAGCTCGGGAGCTCCTGAGCCGGTCGCGAAACCTGTGCTGGATGAAATCAAGGCGCTCAGCCGTCAAATCGAAGGAATAAAGGCTTCGCCGCAAACTCCAGCCGGGGAACGTCAGGCCGCAGCTACCCCGGATTATTCTGATGAGCTGAGTGGCATCCGCGACCAAATCAAAGCACTGAACGTCAAGGTCGAGAAGCAAGCGGAGCCAAAAGCTCCAAAAGCCTTGGTGGACGAAATCCGAGGACTCGCCGCCTCCGTTCAGACCCAAGAGCCGAACGCACGTCGCGCCATCGCCGAGGAAATACGCTCCGCCGTGGCTACGCTGCAAAATGCAGAGCCGCGTGCGCCGAAGGCGATCCTTGATGAACTCCGTAATATATCGGCAAATGTGCGGTCTCAAGAGTCACGCGCACAGCCTTCGGTCGTAGATCAGATCAAGATATTGACGGCTACCATTGAGGCCTTGAAGGCAAAGCTTCCCGATGAAGATGGCGAGACTCGCCGCCCGGCGAGTGGTGGCCAAAGTCAGGCTCCCGGTGTCAGGGCCTGAAATGGCGCAACTTAGGCAGCTCATAGCCACGGCGTCAGATCAATTCGGCAAGTGCCAGACCCAACTTGCATCGCTCACGGCCGGCGCGGTTGCGCAACCGCAGCAGAGCACCGGAAACAATGCGGTGACGGTTTCGCAAGGGGCGCGCCAGGAGCCGTCCGCTGTCGTCTTTTACGACAATGTGATGCTGCGGAAGGACCAAGAAAAGCAATATGATGAGATCGGCGTCCGCCTAAGTCTGCAATCAGTTGGTCCCCGGCAAGTGAAACTCGCAGTCAACCGTCAAGGGTTCCCCCTCTCCTTCGGCGAACGAAAGGTATTCCGCAGCCAGGACGTTGAGTGCGAACTTAACCTCATGGAAACCAATCTGAATGACTCGCAAGCGCGGGTCAGTATTTCCTGCAAACGCTGATCATCGGACCATGCCACTCATATATTTTTTGCGCCATGGGCAAACTCCCTTTAATGCGGAAGGCCGCATTCAGGGGCAGATAGAAGTTCCACTCAATGAAACGGGACGTTCACAGGCGCTGCGGAACGGCGCTGTTCTCGCCGAAGTTCTGACCCAGCCGGAAAGGTTCGATTTCGTCGCCAGCCCTTTATTGCGGACACGCCAGACGATGGAAATCGTCCGTACGGCCATGGGGCTTCCGGTGAACGCTTATCGCACCGACGATCGATTGATGGAAATCCTGTTCGGTGCTTGGGGCGGCATGACCTGGCCAGAAATCAGAGAGCGGGACCCGGACAATTATGCGCGCCGCGATGCGGATATGTGGAACGTTGCGCCGCCTGAGGGCGAATGCTTCCGCGAACTCTCTGAGCGCGTCATGATGTGGTTGTCTGAGGTTAAGCAAGACACCGTTGTCGTTTCCCACGGAGGCGTAAGCCGCGTATTTCGGGGACACATTCTTAAGCTTGCTCCCGAAGAAATGATGCGTCTTGACGTTCCTCAGGACAAAGTGCTCATGATCGAGGGCGAACGCCTGACTTGGCTTTAACCGTACCTCACCATGTCGCATAACAGCTTTGGCCATTTATTCCGAGTGACAACCTGGGGCGAGAGCCACGGTGTAGCCATCGGCTGCGTGATTGACGGCTGCCCGCCCGGAATTCCGCTGACGCGAAGCAGATATTCAGCCTTATCTGGATAAGCGCCGCCCGGGCCAGTCAAGGTTCACGACGCAGCGCCAGGAATCTGATCGCGTTAAAATCCTCTCGGGCGTGTTTCCTGATGATAAAGGCGTCCAGGTCACGACGGGCACGCCGATTGCCCTCATGATCGAGAATGAGGATCAGCGCTCCAAGGACTATTCCGAGATCAAGGATAAGTTTCGCCCCGGCCACGCCGACTATACCTATCTTGCGAAATACGGCATCCGCGATTTTCGCGGCGGTGGCCGCTCCTCTGCGAGAGAAACGGCGATGCGGGTCGCGGCGGGCGCGGTGGCGCGCAAGGTTCTTCCTGAGGTCAAAATTCGCGGGGCGCTCGTCCAGCTTGGCACGGAGAAAATCGACCGCGCGCAGTGGGACTGGGAAGAGGTGGACCGCAATCCGTTCTTTTCGCCCGATCACAGCTGCGTGCAGGCATGGACCGCCTATTTGGACGGCATTCGTAAATCCGGTTCCTCTTGCGGTGCCATTGTGGAAATCGTCGCGGAAGGCGTGCAGCCAGGTCTTGGCGCACCGATCTACGCCAAACTCGATCAAGACATCGCTGCCGCTTTGATGAGCATTAATGCGGTCAAAGGCGTGGAAATAGGCGATGGCTTTGCAGCCGCTGCCTTATCGGGCGAAGAAAATGCCGATGAAATGCGCACCGGCCAGGACGGGAAGCCGCATTTCCTTTCAAATCATGCGGGAGGCATTTTGGGCGGCATATCGAGCGGCCAGCCGATTGTGGCGCGTTTCGCAGTTAAACCAACCTCTTCGATCCTCAATCCGCGTCGCACCATCGACCGTACCGGCGCTGAAACCGACATCATAACGAAGGGGCGGCACGATCCTTGCGTTGGTATTCGAGGGGTTCCGGTGGGAGAGGCGATGGTCGCTCTCGTGCTTGCTGATCACTTTTTAAGACATCGCGCACAGACTGGGGGATAGACGAAACTCAAAGCCGGTAGTTCGATGTCTTCCCCTGTACCGAGGTATATTGGTGGCGCCACGTCCAGGATTACCGAGCTATTTGCAAGCGGGTTTCATCTTGCCCTATAACCGCTCGGAGGCAGCACGTTTCCATGTCCTGGCGGCGATTACGGCGGCCACATTCGCGGCTTGGCTGACTTGGGGTTATCAGCTTCTTTCCATCACAGCGATACTTGCGGGGTGCTCCGCTTACTATTTTTTTCCCTTCACCGAAAGCCGCCCGCGCCTTGGAGCAAACCAATATGGTCTCTTCATAGACGGGTTTGGCCTTATAGCGTGGCGAGCAATCGACGAGATTAAGCTTGTTACCTATTCCGTGCGAACTCTTGAGATGGAAGAGTTGCACATCAAGCTTAAGCAGCCTATCGGCACCGCGCTGCTTGCGGACTGGCGGCGGCTTCCCACCTGGCGGCTTTTGATGCGCCTGCCGTGGAAAATGGGCTACGATAATATCATCCGCATCGATTTGCAGCCATTCCCAACCCCCGCCGATGAAGTCCAGCGCGTTATGCAACGGATGTGGCGTTTTTATAGATAAGACCTAAGTAATTTTCATGCAGCCTTGAGATACTAGGGCAGACGGTACATGCCAGCTTGGAGTTGCTTGCCTATGCTGATGATTAACAACACGAGCAAACTTAGAGTTCGCCGCGGTTATGGATGGGCCGATAAGCTCCGGGGATACAAGATCCTAGTGAATGGCGCTGAGGTTGGCGTTATCAATCACGGTAGTATTTTTGAGCTTGAAGTGCCGAGCGGCTCACTCACAGTCCAAGGCAGGATCGACTGGTGCAGGAGCAGCCCGCTAAAAGTCAAGGTTGATCCGGGGCAGACTATCGAAATCGTTATATCTAACGATTGGCCTCTTTTGCTTGCGCTTTGGGCTTATACTTTTGGCTCGCACAATTTGCTAACATTGAAGCGCATTCAAACAAGCTGAGACCTAATAGGGCTCACGAATTAGGGCCCTTCCGGCAGACGATTACCTTCGAGAGGAAGGTTGGAAAGCTCGCAACCGGCTGCAAACCATGCGACGCGAATACACCCTCGGGTCCGTCGAGTGTATCTCCCAGATAATCCAGGTAATAGGGCTCATGGAAGCGCTGCGGAAAGGCTTCGAGCAGGCCGTCATAGGCTTCCACGTCACCCCATTGCAATGAATCGACGAAAGCGAAAAGGCCGCCCGGCTTCAGCACTCTTGCGATTTCGCTCGTAACCTTCCGGCGGACCTCATTCGGCAATTCGTGAAAGAGAAAAACGCAGGTGGCAATGTCGAAGCTACCGGTCTCGAAGGGTAGGACTTCCGCATTTCCTTGCCGGAAAGAGATGTTCCGCCGCCCTTCAAGATGCCGCGCGGCCTCATCGAGATAGGCTTGGCTGAGGTCCGTTCCGGTCATGGGCATCGCGGGGAAGGCTTGCGCAAGCTGCCCCAGGAAACGGCCGCTCCCGCAGGCGACATCGAGAAGCTTGAGATTGCGCTGATTTTGCCCTCGGATGTACTCGGCGATTGGGGGAATGGCTTGCCGCCGCATCGCGCCAGCCGAGCCCATGAACAGGGTTTCTACCTGAACATCATAAAGGCGCGCGGACTCCTCGGTTAGCCAGCCTCCCGATTGGAAGTGGAAATTTTGCGCATAATAGTCCGGCATACCTTGCGCCTGTGGAAGGGAGGCTGCCTCGGTTCCGTCTCCCTTCGAGCGCCGCTCATTCGCTTCCGGCAAATCGGCCAGCATACGGCGGACGGCTTCGATATGACTGCCAATGGAGCCGCCCTCCTCGATTGGAATTGGGTAGAAGCCATCCCTTATGTTTTTGGCGTCTTGCGCTTGGAGCTTGAGAACATCCTGGACGAGAGACCACGCGCTTCGAGCAGGACGGCTAATCTTGACCCGACCGCCATCCTCGCTCATCCGCGAGACTTGCCGGTTCGTCAAACGGTACAGCGCGGCATACCAGCCCGTGCGCAAGGTTTGTCCTGCCAAATGCGTGTAGGCTTCAAGACGGTTAGCCATGGTCACAACTCCTCGGACATTATGATAAGCTCGGAACGCTTGGTTCTGGCGACGATTCCCAATCCAAACGAAACTGGCAAAGTGGGTTCATGACTGTGTACAAGAATATCGTGATTTTGACCGGGGCGGGACTCTCCGCTGAGTCTGGTCTGCACACCTTCCGCGACAAGGACGGCATTTGGTCCAAGTATGACTATCGGGAGGTAGCGACACCAGAGGGATATCGTCGCAACCCGGCGCTCGTGCTCGATTTCTATAATCAGCGGCGGCGGCAGAATGTGGATGTGAAGCCGAACGCCGCGCATCTGGCGCTCGCGCGGCTGGAGGCGGAGCATCCCGGCGACGTGCTGATCGTTACGCAGAATATCGATCCGCTGCACGAGATGGCCGGTTCGAAGAACCTCATCCACATGCACGGCGAAATACTAAGTGCGCTTTGCGCCAACTGCGGCACGCGCACAAATGTGGGAACCGAGGATATCACCTTGGAGTTGGTGTGCCTCAGTTGCGCGACGCCCGGAAAGATGCGCCCCGATGTGGTTTGGTTCGGCGAAATGCCCTACCACATGGAACCCATTTATGACGCACTTAGCAGTTGCGATCTTTTCATTTCGATTGGGACGAGTGGCACGGTCTATCCCGCAGCCAGTTTTGTGGTGGAGGCGCGGCGGGTTGGCGCTCACACGGTCGAACTCAATCTTGAACCATCCGAGGGGATTTCGGACTTCCGCGAAGCCATCCACGGCCGTGCGACTGAGATTGTCCCCGCTTATGTTGAGCGGCTTCTAAAGAGTTAGAGCAGACTGTCACTTGGGGTTTCATTTTCATCGCCCCCTGCTGACCCATTTGTTTGCTGTTCGATAGAGTTATGGGCGGCCGATAACAGGAACACATATGAGCCGCTCGATGGAGTCACCCGAAAAACTTGATCCTGAGCTAGCGAAGCTCGTGGCTGAGATGCTAGCCCCTTGGGCAGCCTCTTCTGGGGGCATATTGCCTGGAAGGAAGCCTACCTATTCCGACGTGGTGGCGGCTCTCGAAACCTTCGCTCCTCGCGAAGTGAGAACTCTTAGCGCTCTGATCCGTAACGAGATCGACCTCGTAATGTGGAACAATGGGGAACGCTGGTTCGCCGACAAACAGAGCGCGGTTGAAACCGTTGAAAGGGCCGTTGGGAGGCAGCCTGGCGCTGCTTATCTCTTTACCACTGCCGGTTCAGGCTATGCCAGGGAAGCGGCGGTTCGTTCTATTGTCAGCGTTCCTGGCCCAGTGTGCCTAGCGCTTTTGCTGCTCCGCCTAAATGATTGGGTGCCTCAGGTTCGCCAAGCGTCTGAAATGAAGCTCGACGCTTTTATTGACGGGCTGCCCACTAGCGCGATCGCGCATTGTGCCGAGTTCCTTTTGCTCGACTTTGATAAATTTCATCGAACGAGTGATCGCGGAAAGGGTCTTGTTGTAATTCTTCTGAACCGGCCGGATGTGAAACAGATCCTGCAGAGGCAAATTACATCGGACGACAGTACAAAATCTGCATCTCTTCTAAAAGCTGCCATGAGGACCGGGCTTCTGGATGAATCTCTGGAGACGTTGGCGTTAACTGCGGCATCTTGGAGCGTCCGGATGATCGCCATGCGAGCGCTACTTGAAGGAGGCAGTCGACGGTGGGAAGCTGGTAAGATTGGGTTTAGGCGCATTCCATTTGATGGGTCCAAGGAAAAGTTGGCGCGCGCCGCTCTTAAAGACAGCTCCCCAAAAGTCAAAAGAGTGGTTCTTCCCTATGTCTCAAGTTCTGGATATCCTTGGTCAGAGGGAGAGGCAACGCTGACCGCTCTGGTGACGAGCCGAAATTTGGGCGTCGCCCGAGCAGCTTTTGATGCCTTGATCTCAATGGGCGTTGATGGGGTTGCGGTTCTACGAAGTCAGCTCTCGGATCTTGACCAATCAAGCAAAACGGCAGCGATACTGCTTGGAAGTCATGGCGATAAAACGGACGCCGCTGTGCTTATGGCCATTGCTGCGCGACGCCCTCATGTAGAAGCGCTTCCTTATATCGCGGCCGCCGCGAAGCTCGGTGATGAAAATGCGCTGAGGGTGCTGAAGGATTTGGCTATCAAAGGTGAGGACGTGAACCTCGCGCGCCGCGCCTCGAAAGCAATTCAGCTCGAAGGGCATACGTTGAGTTTTCATGAAATCGTGCGCGCGGCGGATCAAGGGCAAGTATTTATTACGCGCGGCTTGATGCGCTTTCTTCGAAAGCTGTCCATGATCCAGCGCGAAGAGGTTCTCTGCCGCCTGAAGCGATCTGGCGTTGAAATCGCACCCACAACATGCGGCTTCTTGCAGCGCAGGATGTACAGTGGCTGGTTGGAGCCTAAACCGTCTGATTGGGATGACTTAGAAAGACTGTTGCCGGATGGCAAACGATGCGCAGGCCCTAAAGCAAAGCTTTAAAGTCACCGCATTCCCGCATGCCATCACCGATGGCAGTCAGGCTATCCCCCAATCGCCTTCATGTCGATGTGCTCTGGCCGGAAGCCAATCCCTATGAAGCGCGCGGGGATACGAGCGAGCCAGGGCACCCGCTTCAGCAATCGCAGGACAAAGGGCGGCTTCGCTTCCGATTCTTGGTTGCTCTGGAGCACCCGCTGAATGACATTTTTCTGAATTTGAACCTGAAGGCCTTGCGTGATCCGCGTCGGAAACTCCCGCCGCTTTTGCACCTTCGCCAAGTCAACCTCGGTTAAGCTGCCCTGCCGTAGCGCCGGAGCGATGATGTTGGCCGCCGCAACCGCGTCCTGAATGGCAAGATTAATCCCGACGCCGCCAACGGGCGACATTGTATGGGCCGCATCCCCGATGCAGAGGAGCCCTGGCCGATACCATTGCGTGAGGCGGTCAACACCGACCGTCAACAGCCTGATGTCGTCGAAGCTTTTGATCTCGCCCGATCGGCCTTCGAGAAATGGAGCGAGCTTTTCCAAATCGGCGCGAAAGGCTTCGATACCGCGTTGCCGAACCTCGTCGAGGGTACCCTTCGCAATGACATAGCCGCACTGCCAGTAGTCGCCGCGATTAATCATTATGAAGATACGGCCCTGACCGAAGGTCCCCATCACGTCCTCAGGGTCGTCTTGCCGCCGCGAGAGGCGAAACCAAAGTACGTCCATCGGCGCGCCAATATCTTTCACAACGAGCCCAGCCTGCTCGCGCACCGTCGAATGGCGGCCGTCGCAGCCAAGCACGAGCTGGGAGCGGATCTCAAGCGTGCCTTCGGGAGTTTGCGCTGTCACGCCCTTCACCACACCCTCTTCTTCAATCAGGCTCGTGACTTTGGCTTCCATGAGAAGCCGGAATGTAGGAAAGGCCCGCGCTTCCTCCGCCAGAAAATCGAGAAAGTCCCATTGTGGCATAAAGACTATAAATTTGGCCCTGGTGTTCAGATGTGTAAAATCCGCGACTACGGCTTCAAACTTTCCAAATCGCCCTTTCAGGCGCGGCACAGCCTGATGGGGTTTGGCCAGCAATCGGTCATACAGCCCCAGTTCATCTAGAACCTGCATAGTAGAGGGATGAATGGTGTCGCCACGAAAATCGCGTAAGAAATCAGCGTGCTTCTCTAACACAATGGTGCTGATGCCCGCGCGGGCCAAAAGATACCCGGCCACCATACCGGCAGGGCCACCGCCAGCAATGCAGCATTGTACGGTGAGTTGCTTTTCCATATCGCCTCGTTAAAACGCATTTCGCATGGCTGAAGCGTAAACTGTTCAGCTTTTGCCGATATGGTTGACAATATAGGGAGCCGCTTCCAACGTCCTCACTGAACAAGGCGCAAACACTTAAAAAACCATGCAATCAATGCCGCGACCAATGATAAATATGCTTTCTAATCGCTTAGCGATTGCTGTTCTATTGGGCCTTGGCGCCGCTGCCATTGTATCGCGATGGGAAAAGGCGGAACGGCCTGAATGGGCTGCGGCCCATCTAAAAAAGAAGGTGCACAAACGCAAAGCCTCGAAGGCTGTTGCGTCCAAGCCCGAAATACAGCCCGCGCCTATCGTGGTTCCGGCGACCGTCACGCCGCCCATTGCTCCGGATCCAGCCACCCGTGCGGCGGCTGTGCCCCTAGCCGCAGCGATACCGGCAGCCGCGAAACTCACGCCGGCCAAAGAATTATTCGGCGCGGTTAAAGAACCTGCGAAATTAGCGACACGCTCTATAGGCTTTTACGCCAAGGGTTGCCTCGCCGGGGGGCAGCCGCTGCCGGTTAACGGCCCCGCATGGCAGGCGATGAGGCTGTCGCGGAACAGGAACTGGGGTCATCCGTCCCTCGTGAAATTCATTGAGCGGTTCGCCAATGACGCCAAGGAAAAAGACGGGTGGCCGGGGCTTCTCGTGGGCGATATGTCCCAGCCGCGCGGCGGACCGATGACATTCGGACATACGAGCCATCAAGTCGGTCTCGATGTCGACATCTGGTACCGCGCGATGCCCGATCACGAGCTTTCCCCGCAAGAGCGCGAGAGTACCCCGCTCGAAAGCTTTCTTGCCGATCCGGCGCATGTCAATCCCAAGATGTGGACCGAGGATCATGAAAAGCTTCTCCGCAGAGCGACGTCCTACCCCGAGGTCGCGCGCGTCTTCGTCAATCCGGCCATTAAGAAATGGCTGTGCGAGAACGTAAAAGGCGACAGGAAATTCATGCACAAAATCATGGCCATCGGCGGTCATGACGATCATTTCCATGTGCGGCTTGTGTGTCCCCCCGATAATGCGGGATGCCAAAACCAACCGGCTTTGCCCGATAATGATGGCTGCGGAAAAGGTCTCGACAAGTGGGTCGCGCAGCTTTCCCGGCCAACCGTCCCTCTAGCTCCGCCAGCGCCAAAAACAGCGGCGGCTGTCGTTGCGAAGCCTTCGAAGTCAAAGCCCCCTACCACAATGAATGATTTGCCGACTGAGTGCCGCGCGGTATTATCGGCAGCGCCGGAACCTATCTCGCGGTAGATCAGTTAAAAAATAGGGGGGGGCGGCCATGGTTGAAGGCCGGACATTAGCGGGGCTCGCGGATGATCTTGCGGCTGGCAAAGTCACGAGCGCTTCCCTCGTTGAGGATTGCCTTGCCCGCATTGCGGCTCCTGAAGGGGAGGGTGCGAAAGCCTTCATTTCGGTCTCCACCGAAAAGGCGAGCGCCGCCGCGGCAGCAATGGATGGTCTCAGGCGCGTAGGGGCGGCTCCCTCTCGCTTTGCAGGCATTCCGATCTCGATCAAGGATCTGTTCGATGTTGCCGGGGAAAGAACGTCCGCCGCCTCGAAAGTTCTCGCGGATCAAGCGGTTGCCACATCCGATGCCCCTGTCATAGCTCGCCTGCGCCGCGCCGGATTTGTGTTTATTGGCCGAGCGAATATGAGCGAATTTGCTTATTCCGGCATGGGACTAAACCCGCATTTTGGTACGCCGCGCGGTCCATGGGATAGAGTGAACGGGCGGATTCCCGGCGGATCGAGTTCGGGAGGCGCAGTCTCCGTCGCCGACGGCATGGCGCACGCTACGCTTGGCTCCGATACGGGCGGTTCCTGCCGCATCCCCGCTGCCTTCAATGGGATCACCGGCTATAAGCCGACTCAAAGCCGCATACCCACGGCAGGGGCGACGCCGCTCTCAACAACGTTGGACTCTATTGGTCCATTGGCGCGTTCGGTGCAATGTTGTGCGACCTTGGACGCCATTATCGCTGGCGATGACCCGCAAACCGTGCGGCCTGCAGCGCCTAAAGCCGCGAGGCTTGTGATTCCCAAGGGCTCATATCTTGAGGATATGGACGCGGAAGTTGCTCGCGCATTCGAGAAAGCGATTTCGCTGCTCTCAGGAGCCGGGTTCTCCATTGCTGAGAGGGAGATCAAATCCTTCGACAGGATTCCGGCGCTGAATAGCAAAGGTGGATTTGCGGCGGCGGAATCTTACGCTTGGCATCGCCCGTTCGTTAACCAAAGAGAGCAGCATTACGATCCGCGCGTGTTTGCTCGCATCATGCGCGGGAAAGAGCAGACGGCTGCGGATTATATTGACTTGCTTGCTGGCCGCGCCGCGCTGATTGACGGCGTTAAGAGCGAGCTTGAAGATTTCGATGGCTTTATCCTGCCCACGGTTCCGATCCTTCCGCCTAAAATGAGCGAAGTTGAAACGAGGGAAGGCTTTAACCGCGCGAATATTCTCACACTGCGCAATACTTCCATTGCAAACATGATCGATGGCTGCTCCATCTCTTTGCCGATAAACGCGCCTGGAGAACCGCCGATTGGATTGATGATTTCGGCAATCGGAGGGCGCGACCGGGCGGTCTTTTCAATAGCCGCAGCCGTTGAGCAGACGCTCCAAGGTTCCGTAAGCTCGCTCTGATTCCATATTGCACAACGCGCCTCAAGAGATTCCCGGAGGAATAAATGGCGAAGACGAAGGAAGACGGCCGCCGCCGTCCTGAAAAGCCTGAGGATCTCCGTAGTCACCGCTGGTTTGGCGTAGAGGACCTCCGCTCATTCGGCCACCGCTCCCGCATGAAGCAAATGGGGCTTTCGCCGGAGGATTACGCAGGCAAACCCGTGATCGCCATTGTCAACACCTGGAGCGGGCTTGCTCATTGCCACGCGCATTTCAAGAACCGCGTCGAGGACGTAAAGCGCGGCGTGCTCGAGGCGGGAGGCTTTCCGGTTGAGATCCCGGTCATGGCGCTGCCCGAAAACTTCGTGAAGCCCTCCACCATGCTGTACCGCAATCTACTTGCAATGGAGGTAGAGGAAAATTTGCGCTCCCAGCCGATCGACGGCGCGGTTTTGATGGGCGGCTGCGATAAGACCACCCCGGCGCTGCTCATGGGCGCAATCAGCGCGGGTCTGCCAGCGGTGTACATGCCGGCAGGGCCGATGCTGCGCGGGAATTGGCGCGGGCAAGTCCTCGGGTCCGGCAGCGATATTTGGAAATATTGGGATGAAAAGCGCGCTGGCCATATCAGCGACGCCGACTGGGGCGAGATGGAAGCGGGCATCGCGCGCTCCGACGGCGTTTGCATGACGATGGGCACGGCTGCCACCATGACGGCACTCGCCGAAGTGCTAGGCTTCGCGCTTCCTGGCGCATCGTCCATTCCAGCGCCAGACGCGAACCATCCTCGCATGGCGGCTGCCTGCGGACGCCGGATCGTCTCGATGGTGTGGGAAGACTTGCGGCCAACGGACATCCTAACCGCCGCCTCATTCGATAACGCCATCGTGGCGAGCGCAGCGATAGCGGGCTCGACAAACGCCATCATTCATCTGACTGCGCTTGCAAGGCGTGCTGGGATCGCGCTTCAGCTCGACCGCTTCGATGAACTATCGGCAGGCGTGCCTGTGCTCGCGAATGTTCGGCCATCAGGGCAATATTTGATGGAGGATTTCTACTATGCAGGTGGCTTACCGGCGCTGCTGACGCGTATCGCTGATCGTCTCGATTTGAGCCAGAAGAACGTGCTCGGCCAAACGCTTGGAGAAACATTGGAGAAGGCCAAAGTCTGGAACGACGATGTGATCCGGCCATTGGATAACCCGGTTTCGACCGCAAATGGACTTGCGGTTCTTCGCGGCAATCTCGCGCCGAATGGATGCGTTATGAAGCCATCCGCTGCCGAATCACGGCTCCTCAAGCATCGTGGGCCTGCGCTTGTGTTTGCTGATTATAATGAAATGGCGGCGGCCATTGACCGCGAAGACCTCGACGTGACGCCAGATCACGTGCTTGTCTTACAAAATTCAGGTCCTCAAGGCGGTCCAGGCATGCCGGAATGGGGAATGCTGCCGATCCCCAAAAAGCTCCTTCGCCAGGGCGTGCGCGACATGGTGCGCATTTCGGACGCGCGCATGAGCGGAACGAGCTACGGCGCTTGCATCCTTCACGTTGCGCCAGAAAGTTTCGTAGGCGGTCCACTCGCTCTTGTGCTCACAGGTGACATGATCGAGGTCGATGTCGCAAGACGGCTGATCCGCCTCGACGTGGCCGATGACGAACTCGCGCGGCGCAAGGAGGCGTGGAAGGCTCCCGCTCCGCGCTATGAGCGTGGCTATGGCGCTATGTTTTCCCAGCATATCGGCCAAGCCGATGCGGGCTGCGACTTTGATTTTCTGCAAGCGTCCGGGCGCATCCCAGAACCCGAAATCCACTGACATTAACAACGCTTTTCAGTGCAGACCGTGGCCTTAGCCGCGCGCGATGACCTTTTTAAAAAGGGCGATATTATGCTTCGCGCACCTGCTCCGGCTGGCGTGTTGAATGACCATCACCAATGTGGAACTCAGGCTTGAACGCCTCAAGAAGATTAAGAACCTCCGTTTTGATCTCCTGAAGCGTGTCTGTGACGCTATGCCCGAGCCGCCTCTCAAATGGGACGGATAAATTGTACGAGCTAACGAGTTTCACCTCCATTTCCAGGCCGGTGTCGGGAGCTTTTGTGCGGCATATCGTGCTGATTTGGTTGGGATGAAAAACGTTGGAGAAGCTGGGATCATCCAAGTTCATGACGCTGAAGACATGGGAGCCACAGGTTGGCGTGAGATGCATGTGCTTGTCTGGGTTGGAGATCAGAGCAAGAGTCTTAGTCCATTGGCATCCATTGTAAGGCTGCAGTTTCTTGATTTCTGCAATATGGCTGGGATTGACCCCTTTGAGGGATCTCTTTTCGCGGGTCCTCCAATCGTTTGGGCTCATCTCAAGCGGAAACTGAGTTTTCTCTTGTCGGGTGCCGGAATCCCAGTGAGCGAGCTGGAATACCAAATAATCCAAAGCCGCACGGAGATTGTAGCAAATCTCGCCGATGAGGATGGTTGCTTTGGTCGGGACCTTGAGATCGCCAAGAGGGTCATCAGTAACACCAGCATTGAACTTGGTGACCTTGGCATGATGGTACGCTTGCCCAAACGTCTGAACGAGCCGTTCAAGCTCAATAAGGTGTTCGTCTGCCCGATTGACCCGTTCAAAAGCGCCATTTAGTGGGTGAAAAGCCATGGCGCGACATTAAACGAGGAGTCTACTTCTTCCTAGTTTTCTAAGAAGGCTTTGCACGGCTGACCGTGCGAAAAGCCTTCTTAGAGGCCTCTGGGTCTTCGCTCGTGTCTGCTTCGCGAGCGGCGCTGATAAAGACCTCTGACTACTCCTTGTCATCCCGTCTTGGCTCAAGACGCCCTGAGTTGCCTTGTCGGCCAACACATGCAACCCCGGTTACGTTTCATGACCCCGAAAAAGCGCAGTCGCGACTCATCCGGGGGCCATCTTCCTTACGCCTGCGAGCCAGCAAAAAGGTTCTTCTTGATGATGGCGTGGACGCCCCAATTGCCATCCACGACCTGCGTCACCCCAAAGTCCACAGCAATCGACATCAGCGAGATCGCCTCGTCTTCCGTAAGTCCCTTCGTGGTCATGAGAAAGTGGCGCATTTTGCGGAAAGCGTCCTTGAGCGCGAGATCAACCGAGGATTTTTCATAGATCACGCTTTGCGCCTTCTCTCCGAGCTCCGCGAGGTAATTCGCATAGCTGAAACCGTGCACAACCCAATCGTCCTGGGTTTCGAGCAGCGGATAGTTGAGTTCGGCCAAAGACGAACCCGCGACGGTTTCCTTCTTATGAAGGATCAGTTGGAAGGTCCCTGTTAGCGAGCATTCAATCGCCGTCCCGCAAAGCTCGGAATCACCCTGCGACGCGTGGGGGTCGCCCGCTGACAGTAAAGCGCCAGGAACCGCAACCGGATAGTACATTGTTGCGCCTTTCCCGACGCGCCAATTGTCCATGTTGCCGCCGAAATAGCCAGGCGGGATGCTATCGACGATATCGGCTTCCTTGGGAGCGACAGCAATCACGCCGAAATGCGGCCGGATCGGAATGCGGACGTTTTTAAGAATGCCCTCATTCTTCGTGATTGTGCTGTGATCCACCGGAACGCCGGGATAGTCGATTGTCTTGTGAATCACGCCGAACGGATCGGTTTGCGGCGTCCAACGGAAATTATAGACGGCCTTGGCCCAGTTCCGTTGTCCCGTCGCGTCGATTTCATAGATAGTGATGACTTCCCGCTGCTTGGGCTCGGTAATCAGCTCCTTATAGTGAAAGCCCCACCAAGCGGCTGCATTGCTGCCGAAAGTCTTTCCGGCATATTGCGGATTGGCGGACGGGCGGGGTTTGACGTCAACAATACGAACTTCAAGAATATCGCCCGGCTCAGCACCGCGCACATAAATCGGACCTGTGCAGATATGCACGCCGAGACCTTCGCCCGAACCGCGCCCGAGAAGCTTACCATCTACAGGCCCCGCCCCACGGCGGTTAACGCCTTTTTTCTCTTTGGTCCAAAGATAGACGCTTTCAGCGCCGGGATCGCCCTTCACCATGCGCTCGGCATCGTCATTTGCGTGATGGGTTAAAGTCTCGATGGTCACGAAGTCGCCGGAGTCGACTTCGATCTGCGGCTTGAGAAGCTTGCTGAAATAGCCCCAATGAACTGTCTCGGAAGTGGCGGGCAAATAATGATGCTTCGGTCGTCCCTGGCCCGTGGCCGTGGTCTCTGCATGGGCCGAGCCGATCAGTGGACCAACGCCTGCTCCAAAGGCAGCCATTCCTCCTGACGCAAACATCGCTCCCTTCAAAAAGCTGCGCCGCTCCGTTGCCAGATCGTCGAGGAGTTTATGTTTATGAGACTCAAATTCGGGACACGACGGGTCATCGCCTTGACACATGATTTTAGCCCTTTGGATTATAAATTGGATCAGCCGGAAAAGTTGGAACTTGCATAGACGCAAGCTCCGCAAGGGGACGCAAATTGAATGCCAGTCAACGGAGTAGGCCGAAGCCAAATGCTCAGCCTTGGCTGCGGCGTGTTTTTAAAGTCGAAATGCGCGTGATCAGCGCCTGAGAATGGTGCGCTGGCGATCCGGCCTTTTTACGGCGTGCAGAGAATACGGGTTTGCGGGCTCATAGGGCTGGGAGGTCTGCACACCGAATGCGCATGATGCCTGAAGCAGGCTCAAGCGCTATAGTTCAAGGACATTGGTCAGAACCGCGACTTCCTCTTCAAGCCACGGCTCGCGCCCGGTTTCTTCGAGCCGCTTTTTGAGTTTGACGTAAACGTCCCTGAGATGGGTGACGTCGCTTTGGCGACGCCCCGCTAGCGCTGCTCCCTGAACAGCTCGTCGTTCCTGGGAGCGGAGCCAGAGTCGAGAATACTTTCCAGGTTCAGCACATGGCGGCGCTGCGATACTTGCCTTCAGGGTCCCCTTTCAGCTGTTCGGCTACAAGATCGGGGCGATGCAAATACTCGTAAAACTGATAGATCGAGTAGACTTCATACCCTCGTACCACATTGAGGAGTCCGTCTTCTGCACCCTTGTCCGAAGCCGCGAAGAAGCCGCGCGGTGTCAAGGCCAGCCATTCGCCCGAAGGAAAGGAAATGAACGAGGCCAATTTCTCCCCCCGCTCAAGGTCCCATAGCCGTGTCGTTCCATCATAGCTGCCCGAGAGCGCGGTCCTGCCGTCGGGCGCAAAGGCGACCGATGTGACCCGATCCGCATGGCCCTCAAAGCTTTGGAGCAGGCGGCCGCTCGCCACATCCCAGAGCTTCAGCGTCTTGTCATAGCTGCCCGAGAGCGCGGTCTTGCCGTCGGGCGAAAAGGCAACCGAGGAGACCCAACCCGCATGGCCCGCAAAGCTTTGGAGCAGGCGGCCGCTCGCCACATCCCAGAGCTTCAGCGTATTGTCAGAGCTGCCCAAGAGCGCGGTCGTGCCGTCGGGCGCAAAGGCAACCGATCTGACCTTGCCATCAAAGCTTTTGAGCAGGCGCCCGCTCGCCACATCCCAGAGCTTCAGCGTCTCGTCCTCACTGCCCGAGAGCACGGTCTTGCCGTCGGGCGAAAAGGCCACCGAGGAGACCCGATCCGCATGGCCCTCAAAGCTTTGGAGCAGGCGGCCGCTCGCCACATCCCAGAGCTTCAGCGTTTTGTCATAGCTGGCCGAGAGCGCGGTCTTGCCGTCGGGCGCAAAGGCAACCGAGGAGACCGAAGCTGTATGGCCCTCAAAGCTTTTGAGGACGCGGCCGCTCACCACATCCCAGAGCTTCAGCGTTTTGTCATAGCTGCCCGAGAGCACGGTCTTGCCGTCCGGCGAAAAGGCCACCGAATAGAGGTCATCTGCATGGCCCTCAAAGCTTTGGAAAAGGCGCCCGCTCGCCACATCCCAGAGCTTCAGCGTTTTATCACCGCTGCCCGAGAGCACGGTCTTGCCGTCGGGCGAAAAGGCCACCGACGCGCCCGCATGGCCCTCAAAGCTTTTGAGCAGGGGCGGCCGCTTGCCACATCCCAGAGCTTCAGCGTTTTGTCCCAGCTGCCCGAGAGCACGGTCTTGCCGTCGGGCGAAAAGGCCACCGAGTTGACCGTATCCGCATGGCCCAACCGCGGCACAATTTCGATGTTTGGTCTTTCCTGCGCCCAGGCGGCGCCCAGAACTGCAAATATCGCAGCAAAAATCACACCAACAAATCGCAACAACATCGTCGCCCCCGCATAACGCTGCGCAACCCCTCACTCAAGTATCATTCTTGCGAAATTCCTCCGAGCAGTTCTTCCGTAGGCCCGTGTCATATCCCTGCAAGGGCATCTGTCCCTGTGTTTTTGATCCGGCCTTTTTGCTGCGCGCTGAGAAATACGGGTTTGCGGGCTTATCGCACTAGGAGGCCGGCCCACTCGATGGGCAAGATGCCTAACGCCAGTTCAAGCGTCACAATTCAACAACGCTGATTTCTCGCTGCTTGATGGCAAGCGCGAGCTTGCCGTTCTTGAGCGCTAGCGCCTTCTCACCAAAAAATTGGCGTCGCCATCCTTTGAGAGCTGGAACATCTGCCTCGTCATACTGTGCGAGCTTCTCCAGATCTTCGCTGCTCGCCAAAAGCTTGGGCGCGATGTTCAAATCGGCGGAAACCGCTTTCAGCAGAACGCGCAAAAGTTCGACCGCAGCGGAAGTTGACGCGGGCAAGTCGGACTCCGGCCCTGCAGCACCATTCAGATCGGCAGGATCGCGGGCAAGTGCTGCTTCAATAGCGCTCATAATGCTGGCGCCACGTCCTTTCAGGCTTTCTCGCACAGCTCGCAAACGCGATAGCGCATCGAGCGAACGCGGCGCATGTTTTGCGATCTCGTAAATGGCTTCGTCCTTTAGAACGCGCCCGCGCGGCACGTTCTCGCTTTGCGCTGTCCGCTCCCGCCACGCGGCAAGTTCGATGATGATGGCCCGGGCCTGCCGGGATTTACCGCCAAGCTTCAGGCGCTTCCATGCATCCATGGGATCGAACGCGTAAGTTTTGGGGTCAATGAGAACCGCGACTTCCTCTTCAAGCCATAGTTCGCGCCCTGTTTCTTCGAGCCGCTTTTTGAGTTTGACGTAAACATCCCTAAGATGGGTGACATCGCCGAGCGCATATTCAAGTTGGCGCGGCCCGAGCGGTCTCGCACCCCAATCTATGGCTTGATAAGTCTTGTCGTGATTGCGCTTCAAAAGCTTCTTGACGAGCGCGCCATAGGAGATGGCCTCGCCATGGCCCAGCGCCATGGCCGCGATTTGCGTATCGAAAAGCGGCCGCGGAATAATTGCCGCTTCCTGGTAGACGATCTCAATATCCTGGCGGGCTGCGTGGAAAACCTTCGCGACGCGTTCATTCGCCATAAGATTATAGAACGGCCCAAGATCGACGCCGCCAAGAGGGTCGACGATAACTTCCAGCCCCGCTGCCGCGAGTTGGATTAAGCAGAGCCTGGGGCGATACGTCGTTTGGCGAACGAACTCCGTGTCAACCGCAACAAACGGCTGTTCGCTGAGATAGGCACAGGCTTTTTCTAGGTCTTTGGTAGCGGTAATAACGGTGGGCAAATCGGTCATGGAACTTATATAGCGCAAGTTGGGGGGCGTGTCGCGGAACAGGCTGGTGGCCTTGACAAAAGTGGCTTGCCATGCCCTGGTTTCGCGATCATTGAATTGGTCGTTGATAAGCGTACGAACGTCTAACTGTGCCTGCTTTCAGCCGCCTTTGGCTGCCTCCGATATTGAATGTGCGGCGCCAGCGGCCTTGGTCCAAGAGGGTAACATCTGTGGAAAAATCCGCTCAACGCGGCCGGGCGAAGTCCGCCATTTCTACTACAAAGCCAACAAAGAGTGCCAATTCAAAGGCAGAAAACGCAGTGCAGAAAAAAAGAATGGAGCAGGGGACCCTTTCGTGCAGCCAAATTCTGAACAACTCGCCATCCATGCGCCTTACCGGACGCATACTTGCGGCGCACTGAGGAAGAGCGACGCCGGCAAGCAGGTGCGGCTTTCAGGCTGGGTCCATCGCGTGCGTGACCATGGTGGTCTCTTGTTCATCGATCTGCGCGATCATTACGGGCTCACCCAGTGCGTCATCGATCCGAACGCGCCCGCCTTCGCCGTTGCAGAGAAAGCGCGGGCGGAATGGGTTATCCGCGTCGATGGAGAAGTCGTGTTACGCGAAGGCGATACGGTTAATTCCAATCTGCCGACGGGTGAGATAGAGATCCGCATAAGCGCGATTGAGATTCTATCGAAGGCTGACGAGCTGCCGCTGCCGGTCTTTGGTGAGCCCGACTATCCGGAGGACGTGCGCCTTAAATACCGCTTCCTTGATCTCAGGCGCGAAACCATCCATCGCAATATTATGAAGCGGTCGGCGATTGTCTCCTCGATCCGGCGGCGTATGAATGATGGCGGTTTCTTCGAATTTCAAACACCCATTCTCACGGCATCGTCGCCGGAGGGTGCTCGGGACTTTCTCGTGCCATCCCGGATGCATCCCGGCAAATTCTACGCGCTGCCCCAAGCGCCGCAGCAATTCAAGCAGCTCATCATGATGGCGGGCTTTGACCGCTATTTCCAGATAGCGCCCTGCTTTCGCGATGAGGATGCGCGGGCTGACCGCTCGCCGGGCGAATTCTATCAGCTCGACATCGAGATGAGCTTCGTCACCCAGGAAGACGTGTTCCAAGCTGTTGAGCCGGTGCTGCGTGAAGTGTTTGAGGAGTTTGGCGAGGGAAAGCACGTCACGCCAAAATTCCCGCGCATCCCCTATGATGAGGCAATCGCGAAATATGGCTCCGATAAGCCTGATTTGCGCAATCTCATCATTATGGCCGATGTGAGCGAGCACTTTCGCGGCTCCGGCTTCAAAGTCTTCGCCGGAATGCTCGAAAAGGACAAGAAGGCGCGCGTATGGGCGATCCCCGCTCCAGGCGGCGGCTCACGCGCCTTCTGCGACCGCATGAATTCCTGGGCGCAGGGGCAGGGGCAGCCGGGGCTTGGCTATATCTTCTTCCGCGAGGGCGAAGCAGCAGGTCCCATCGCCAAGAATTTGGGCGAGGAGCGCTCAGCGGCGCTTCAGGCGCAGCTTGGCTTGAAGGAAGGCGACGCCGTCTTCTTTACGGCGGGCGACCCAGCCAAGTTTTATAAATTCGCGGGCGAGGCGCGCAATAAGGTCGGGGCCGAACTCGGACTCGTGCAGAAAGACCGCTTTGAATTCTGCTGGATTACCGATTTCCCCTATTACGAATGGAACGAGGAAGACAAGAAAATCGACTTCTCGCATAATCCATTCTCCATGCCGCAAGGCGAGCTTGCCGCGCTCGAAAACGCCAAGACCAATGATGACCTTCTGGCGCTGAAGGCCTATCAATATGACATTGTTTGCAATGGCGTTGAGCTCTCCTCCGGCGCAATCCGAAATCACAAGCCTGAGATTATGTATAAGGCCTTCGAGATCGCAGGCTATGGGCCGGAGGTCGTGGATGCTAAATTCGGTGGCATGATCCGCGCGCTAAAATTCGGCGCACCGCCCCATGGCGGTATAGCGCCAGGTATTGACCGGATTGTCATGCTGCTTTGCGGAGCGGAAAATTTGCGCGATGTGACCATGTTCCCGCTGAACCAGCAGGCGGAAGACTTGCTTATGGGCGCGCCGTCCGAGGTCTCGGCGAAGCAGCTTCGCGAGCTGCATATCAAGCTCAATCTGCCGAAGGGTAAGGGTGATTGACGGATAGAGAGCAGTATGATAGCTTTCTGTCATGGTTACAGCAGAACAAATCAAGGCCGCACGCGCGCTTCTTCGCATGGAACAGGAAGAATTGGCGCGGCGGTCCGGTGTCTCCGTCACGACCATCCGGCGCCTGGAGGCTTCGGGTGGCGAAGCGGCGGTTGCCGGGTCCACAGCTTTAGAAGTCCAAAATATATTGCAGGAGGCGGGCGTGGATTTTATTTTTGATGGGGTTCGTTTGAAGCAAAACACTTCCGGCGACAATTTGCTTTTCCAACGGCTGCGCGCAATCGCGGAGCGAAGCGCCGCCCAGCAAACGCATCTTCCGCCCTTCAACGAAGCCGATCTTTATGACGATAGCGGTTTGCCCGCGTGATCGCGGTCGATAGCTCGGCTCTTATCGCAATTCTCAGGCTCGAGCCGGATGCCGACGTGCTTTTGAGAACGCTTGTTGCCGCACGCGGGCGCGTTCTTTCGGCTCTCAGTCTTCTTGAAACCTCGATGGTTCTGGCCGGGCACTCCGGGGGCGACGCCCTCTGGGAGCCGTTGGAGGACTTTCTGAACGAGGCACGCATTGAAATCGTGCCATTTGATGCCGAACAGGCTCGCTATGCGCGGATGGCATTTACACGCTACGGCAAGGGAAGGCATCCTGCGGGATTGAATCTCGGTGATTGCGCGTCTTATGCTTTGGCGAGATCACGAAATTTGCCGCTGCTTTTCAAAGGGAATGATTTTCCCAAGACGGATGTGATGACCGCGCTTTAACAGATGATCGCAAACGGTGCATCGCGGTGCGGCGGCGGTTGTCATGCGAGGTATAATGGCCGCTGAGATTTTGACACTTACGCTTGCGCTGACGATGATTATTGCTGTGCGCTATCTCATTGTGTCAGGCCTCTTTTATTGGGTTCTATGGCAGCGGGGAGGAGAGAAACTTCGCGCTCGGCGACTGAACCGCGACCGCCCTTTGCGCCGGATCATCATACAAGAAATCCGGCTGTCCCTTCTCTCTTCGGTTATATACGCCGCGCCCGCCGCTGTCGCACTTGCAGCGTTTCTGCATGGTGGCACTAGGATCTACACCGATTGGGCAAGTTTTGGGGGCGCGCCTTATCTCTTGCTTAGCGCGTTCATCTACCTCGCCATTCAAGACAGCTTTTATTATTGGGCACACAGGTTGATGCATCACCCTCGGTTATTTCGGTGGATGCATTCAGGCCATCATCGTTCGCGTCAGCCTTCACCATTTGCTTCTTTTGCGTTTGATCCAGTGGAGGCAGCACTTACGGCGTGGCTTCTGCCCGCGCTCGTTTTTGTGATCCCAATACATTTCGGCGTGGTAATCGCCCTTCTCATCTTAATGACGGTGACGGCTGTTCTGAACCATTCGGGTTGGGAGATGCTGCCGCGCTGGCTTGTGCAAGGAGCGGTCGGCGGCCAGCTTATTTCGGCGACCCATCATAGTTATCATCACATCCGTTTTGACCGCAATTTTGGGCTCTATTTCCGGGTGTGGGACAAAATCATGGGCACGGACGCGATGCCTCAAGAAGCGCCGCCAATTGCTTCGTCCAGGCAGGCCGCGTTGAAGCGCTAAAGCACTGGCGAAGGAGCCTCGGCGGTGGTTGAGCTTAATAGCGCGCTACGCGACCACGCTTGGGGTGCGATCTGCGCGTCTAATTTCTGGGTGGCCGGAGGGGTAGGTTTCTACTGTTTTTGTTCGCAACGGTATAATTTTAGGTAGATAACACATCTTGAATCGCGTAATGGTTGCGTATATCAAAAAAATCATCTCCACCCCTCCCTTGCCGTTGGCGAAAGTCGGCGGCATTTTTTTTGAGAACCCGTCGCGATCAGCGATCAGCCAGAGGCATGATTTGGCCGGATCGCCCCTTATCGTAAAAACTTAAACAGCTTGGAAAAAGAGGCGGCAATATCGTGATCTTTCCGGGCATATTTCGACCTGCCCGGGCTCGCGCCCTTGCGGCCATTTGTTTTTCGCTCGGTGTCTTGCAGTGCCATATCTGTCTTGGCGTGCGCGGCAGGCCGCATCGCTGGAGGTAAATAAGAGTGGTCGTCGCCTCCGCTCGCGTGAGCAGCGCCGCAATACAGAACGGCCGCCAGGGCAACGAGCAACGCCCTTCTCAAATTCTGTACATCGCTACGCATTACATCTCCGCGCCTAATACAAGCTTCGCAATGTATAAGCGCCAGAGATAACTTAGCGGTAAACGCCAAGCTTCAGGCTTTTTCTAATTCGGCGTTTTCTATCTGCGCGACCGCGCCCAAGGCAGCCACAAAGCTGGTCAGGCCCGAGCTTCGCAAGGGAAGGTAGGGCTTTTCGCTGTGCCGGCAGACCCGCTTAATGATGGTGACAGCGCCATGGCTCACGCAATCAATTGGAAAAAGAACCGCATCGGCCCGCGCTGCAAGCGACGGAAGCAAGTCGCTTGTCTCCTCCAAGCCTCCATCGTGGTGCAAAAATTTTGCGCCCCGTTCCTCGGTCAATTTTCGCAGATGAGAAAGTTGATGGGAGCGGCCGCCGACATAAAGCAAAATCTTACCCTGTAAGCCCTTCAGCGGAGTTGCGTCTGAGTCCCCCCTAGCTAACGTCCCTTCCATGATTTCCAGTTCGTGCTTGAGATCCGCGATCAGCTGCTCTGCATTCAGACGAAGCTTTTTCTCATCAGTCAGTTCGGAAAGGGCGGTTGAAAGCCGGTCGTCCGATCGCGCGCAGAACAGCTTCCGCGCGCTTCAGTCTGCGGTCAAGATCGACGATGATTGCTTCCTTGGCGTCAGAGCCGCTTTCGGCACTGACTTGGGTGGAGCGGTGATTTTTTGTGATGACTTCGCCGAGCTGAGTTCTTAAATCTCGAATCGTATCATCACGTTTAATGATGGCATCGCGAAGCTGTGTCTCTTGCCGCCCAATCTTCTCCTGAAGCTCGGCGTTTTCTATTTCCATCTGTTTTAGACGGCGAATATCTGCCCGATTGGCTGCTCCCACGAGATGGGACAGCATGTGAACTTCGCCAAACACGCTTTGAATGAGCCACTCGTCTGCTACGGGATGGGTAAGAACCGCCCAGTAAGCGCCTGGAATGTCACCCTGCTGTAGAAATTCTCGCCAAAGCGCCAGCACGCTTTCTGCGGTCGTGGCGATGTCGAATTTTCCGATCGTGCTTTTGTATTTTCGGTCGAGCGCTTTGTGCAATAGTTTCGCACCTGCATTCGGCTTTCCAGCGAGAGCCACCCCTTGGCTGTGCAGATCGTGGTCGGAGCTTTTCTCCACCCCTAGACATCCAATGCGCCGCAATACCTGACGGAGTTCGGCGGTCGAGAAGCACGTTCCGATCATGGAACAGTGCAAATTACTATGCAGATCCCAGAGCCGTCGCCGTTGCAACGAAAATGAATCGAGCAAGCTCGTGGGAAGAGGTGTCTCGACCAGGCGCTCTTACGGGCGACGGGTTATGTGGCGCGATGAGGATCGCCGTTCTGCCGTTTTTGAATACGCTGTCCATTCCGGGAAGGATGTCACTCGATAGCGTTATGTTTGATAGAATATAACGGCTTTGTTGCGGAATGAAAAGCGAATCTGCTGGCGGCAAAGAGAATGGTTAGGACAAAAACGTCGAGAGAAGCAGGCTTGTCTCAGATGAGGCTATCCCCTTAATCCGGCGAATTTGATGCAAAGCATTGTCGAAATGCTCAAGAGTATCGGTTCGAAGCTCGATAACGAGATCCCAGCGGCCATTCGTACTGTGGGCGCCAATCACCTCCGGAAGGCCCCGCAAAATCCTGAGAATAGGGTCGGAACGTTCGCCTTCAATTTCAATCATCATGATAGCCCGGACAGGCATTGGTTCGGCATCCGGGCGCAGCTTTACTGTGAAGCCGGTGATCGTGCCATCTTGCGTCATTCGGTCTAGGCGATTTTGCACGGTCCCGCGCGAAACGCCAAGTATGGCCGCAAGCGTGGCGACAGGGAGGCGGGCGTTCTCCCGCAAAAGACTAACGAGTCTTCGGTCGGTGTCGTCCATATCTATCCGCCTAGCAATTTGTGGCCTGACCATAGCAATTTGCGCATCATATTTTACATTTCGAGCAAGTTGCTGACTATAAAATAGCTATGACTTGGATGATTATTAAAGCGTAAACATTAGATTTAACGCTGAGCATAACGAATGTCCGATACTGCCACGTTTATGATTACGAATGCATCGCACTTCGAGGTGTCATACAAGATTAACCCTTGGATGAAGCCGGGCTCATGGCGCGACAATGAATCGAAAAACCGCGAGCGGGCTCTGGAAGGTTCGGTAAGTCTTAGACGCGCTCTCGAAGGTGCAGGCGGGCGCGTGATCACCATTGACGGAGTGCCGGGGCTTCCGGACATGGTTTTCCCCGCAAATGCCGCCATCGTGCTCAATGGGCGCGCGCTGCTCGCACGCTTCCGCTACGCTGAGAGGCAGGGCGAAGAACGCTATTTTTCGCGCGCTTTCGACAGTCTCCAGCGTCAGGGCATCGTTGACGAGGTCGCACATATGCCTTGGGGCTGCTGGCAAGAAGGCGCCGGCGATTGCATATGGGATGATTGCCGGCAACACTTTTGGACCGGATATGGCCCGAGGTCCCGGCCAGAATCGATTGCGCGCATCAAAGACTTCTTCGCTGTTGATGTGGTCCCGCTCGAACTGATTTCCGAGCGCTATTACCACCTTGATGTTTGTTTTCTCGCACTCAGCGGCGGCGAAGTTTTGTATTATCCGCCCGCTTTTTCGAAAGAGGCGCTCGCGACTATCCGGGATCGCATCCCGGCCGATCTGCTTATCGCGGCGTCTTCAGACGATGTTGAGCGGTTCTCGGTCAATGCTGTCAATATCGGCTTCAACATTGTGATGGCGCGGCCCCCGGTGCGCCTTGCAGCCCAGCTAGCCGAGCGCGGTTACAAGGTAAGTCCGCTTGATTTGCAACCATTCATGATGGCAGGCGGCGGCGCTTATTGCATGACGCTTAGACTTGATCTGAAAAGCCGCGCGATGCCGTCAAGAATCGCAGCCCGGCGTCAATCACTAATGTACGGATAGGATAAAAATTATGGAGAATTCAATGGATCTGAGAGGACTTTTAACTTCTGCTCCGCTTGGCGGAGCTTCTTCGTATTCTTCTGAGAACCTCATTGCCTTGGAAGATCAATACGGCGCGCTAAACTATCGGCCTCTCGACGTAGTGCTCACACGAGGGCAGGGCGTTTGGGTCTGGGATGTGGATGGCAAAAGATATCTCGATTGCCTCGCGGCCTATTCGGCGGTGAACCAGGGACATTCGCATCCGAAGATTGTTAAAGCGCTTGTGGAGCAGGCTTCCCGGCTTGCGCTAACGTCGCGGGCGTTCCGCAATGACCAACTCGGCCTTTTCTATGAAGAGCTTTGCAAGCTGACCGGCTCGCATAAGGTTCTGCCAATGAATTCAGGAGCAGAGGCAGTCGAAAGCGCGGTGAAGATCGCCCGCAAATGGGGTTACGAGGTCAAAGGAGTGCCCAGCGGCGAGGCGGAAATCATCGTCTGCAATAGCAATTTCCATGGCCGCACACTTTCGGTCATAAGTTTCAGCACCGACCCGCAGGCGAGGCGAGGCTTTGGTCCTTTTACGCCCGGGTTCAAAACTGTGCCCTTTGGACAAATAGAGGTGTTGGAGCAGGCGATTACTCACAAAACAGTTGCCCTGCTGATTGAGCCGATTCAGGGTGAGGCAGGCGTCATTATCCCACCCGCGAATTACTTCCGCGCCGTTCGGGAGCTCTGCACGCGCGAGCGTGTCATTCTCATTCTCGACGAAGTTCAAACGGGGCTAGGGCGCACAGGTAAGCTGCTGGCCGAAGAACATGACGGTATCGAAGCGGATCTTACCCTGCTTGGAAAGGCGCTTTCCGGCGGGTTCTACCCCGTATCGGCGGTTCTCTCGAATGCGGAAGTCATGGGCGTCCTGAAACCGGGAGATCACGGCAGCACATTTGGCGGAAACCCGCTTGCCTGCGCAATTGCGCGCGCAGCAATAAGAGTCCTGACTGAAGAAGGCATGGTCGAGAACGCAGCCGAATCCGGGCGGTATTTCCTGGAGGGCTTGCGCGCAATCGACAGCAGCTTTGTCAAAGAGGTTCGCGGACGCGGCTTGATGCTCGCGGTGGAACTGCACCCCGATGCAGGCGGCGCGCGGAAGTTCTGCGAGGCGTTGCAGCGGCAGGGTGTCCTCTGCAAGGAAACGCGCGAAAACATCATCCGCGTCTCTCCGCCGCTCGTCATCACGAAGCAAGATATTGATGAGGCGCTTGTTCGCTTCGAGACGGTCTTGAAAAACAAGCCTGCGGCGGCGCTGCATTAGAAGCCAAGCTTCTGCTGGAAACAGGCCGTTGTCACGCCGGAGCTGGCCTTTGCCAGCATCCGGCATCTGGAGCTTGTCCCGGATCACGGATAAGCGCGAGCGCTTTCCGCAAAGACAATCGACAAGAGCGGGGCAACAGAGTATCAGTGCGGCTGACTGCAAAGGCTGCGCTGGATCCCAATGCTCCATCTTTATCTCGGCACCAAAAATTCTTCATCGTGGTCGCTTCGGCCCTGGCTTGTCCTCAAACAAGCGGAAATTCCATTCGAAGAGACAGTGTTCCCGCTCTCCACGGATGAAGGCAAAAAGCTCATTCAAAAGATTTCGCCGAGCGGCAAAGTGCCTCTTCTTAAAGATGGTGCCCTGTCGATTTGGGACTCGCTGGCCATCAACGAATATTTGGCAGAGCGGTACCCCGAGAAGCGCCTCTGGCCTGAAGACAGGCTTGCGCGCGCTGAGGCTCGGGCGATGAGCGCAGAGATGCACAGCTCTTTTGCAGCGCTTCGCAGCGAAATGCCGATGAATGTTCGAGCTGTCTTTCCCGATTTCGCTAAATCTCCAGCGGTGGAACGCGACATTGCGCGGATCACCGCGCTGTGGACGAATTGCCGGAAAGCGCATTCAGCAGAAGGCCCGTTTCTGTTTGGTCATTTCACTATTGCCGACGCGATGTTTGCGCCCGTTATTTGGCGGTTTCACACCTACGACGTCAAATTGGTGGGCGACGCAGCGGAGTATATGGCGGCCATGCTCGCGTTGCCCGCGATGGTGGCTTGGGCTGAAGAAGCGCAGCGCGAATCCTGGCGGATTGAACGCGTCGAGGCCGCCGGTTTATCCAAATAGAGAGTGCCTGGACCGCCACGGCGGCGTTGCCGCCTCGCGGTGACGATTCCTCGCAGTCATTGGAACGGCGCGTGAAGTGCACATCGCACCGCGTCATTGCGAGCGGAGCGAAGCAATCCACAATTATAAAGCCGCCGATCTTGAAACCTCACGCTCAAGCAGAACATAAAATGCTTTAGGCGGTGATTCCCGCCTCGCGAAGCGCCGCCAGCAACATTTGCTTTTCAATTCTAAAGCCATCCGCGCGATTGCTTACCTGTCCAGCGAGATGGCAGGAATGAGAAAGCCCACGCGTTTGCGCGATAAGCCAGTAGTCCGACGATGCGTTTTTGGGCTTGCCCAAGGGGCCAGCAGGATCGGGAAAGAATTCTACCACTGTCGAGCCTCGCCGGAGCCATGCGATATGAGCAAGCCCAGCACCATGAGGGGCGGCGACTGCTTCGGCATGACGGAACAGGCTCACTTGCCGTCCAATAGGCAAGCCGCCAAGGGTGACAGATTCAAACCCCGCTTCTTTAAGCACCGGCAAAATTTCGCCTTCGTTCAAGACGCGTCTCAGCCTCGCATCGTTGCGGCCAACGTAGATGCGGCGAGGAGATGACTTGTCGCTCACGCCATCGCTCAAAAATTCGGCAAGATCATCGAGACAGGCAAGTCCGAGCGGAGATTGCAGCGCGCGCGGGATATGCGGCACTGGAATCGGAGCCAGCAATCGCGGCACGCGGACCGCATCATGTTGTCCCAGCGGTTCGATGGCGGTGATGCAGTATCGGTGTTTCAAATAATCCAATGTGCGGTTCTGGAATTCACTCCGCGCGGCATTCACGATCAGCGCAATACTCCGGTCGCGGCCGTCGCTCTCTAAATAGGCAAGAAGCGGGACAATCGAATTGAACAGCCAATGGAAAACATGCCCGCGCGCTGGTATCGGGGCCATGAAGTTAAAATAATGCGCGGTATCGGGAAGATGTCGAAGTTTATGCGGATGCGCCCGTAGCGCACTGACCCAATTTTGCTGGGGGCGAACGGCGAGCAGAAGGCCGTCCTTTATCATTGCCCCGGCCCAGCCGGTCATGATGGTGTCTTCGAGGCTGTAAATATGATCGGTGAGCTGAAGCGGGGACGGATGTGACATCCCGAGCGCCTTCAAAGGCGAAGGAAGGTCCGCCAAGATTGTAACGGAGGGCAGGGCGACGTCACTCGTTGCGGCCTGCTGTATGGGCTGGCTTTCTACTGGAAAAAGCCAACGCTTTTGAAGCGTAGGAAATAAGCGCGCCGCTTGGTCCGACAGCACATAGCGCACGCTTCTGGCCGTGAATTTTCCCTTATGAATGCGGCCCTTATAATGCAGAGAAACCATGCGCCTCATCCTCGCTGCCAGAACGCTGCCATATGCCAGCGCCCGCTGTCAAAGCAAGCGATTTCGAATTTGGCGGTAAGAACGCATGCCGAATAAAATGCGGTTTGCGGCGGTAAGAAATGCTGGAAAAGACTTGTGCGCATTCCCTTATATGATAAGAGAGTGTCACGCGGATGTTGCTTGGCGACGCCGCAGTTCCCCGGTAGCTCAGTCGGTAGAGCAAGCGGCTGTTAACCGCTGGGTCGCTGGTTCGAGTCCGGCCCGGGGAGCCATTTCTCAAAATCGCCTTTCTGCGCGGTTTTTGTCGGACTCCATGCACCTACGTCGACGGCGGTTTTGGCAATCATATCAAAGGGTTGTCGAAAATTCGCTTCGATCTGCCCGTCGCTCCAAGTGCAGTTCGATAGCATGAAACTTAACAACCTTCGTTTTTCTCTCGGCCCTTGCTTTGCGAAAAGGCGCTGAGCGTTGTGAGCCAACTCTAAGAGCCGGACTCCGTCCGCCATGCAAGAGGTGTCCGCGCTTTGATGCAGTTCGATTTCTTGAAGGCAGCGGCTTTGTTCCTGGCGCCACTCCTGACATTTTTGATCGTAAAAGGCAGCGCTCACGCGTCCATCGAGCTTGTCGACGTACATGCCTTCGATCCGGTTTTGTAACCTTTGATAGCCCGCCTGAAGCCGTTTGACGGCTTCTTCATGCTCTTTGCGCAGGTCGGCATGACTCGCGAGAAGCGCCTCCCGTACCCAGTCCAGAACCTTCTGGTCAAATACGAGGCGGCCAAGCAGGTCGGTAAAATGCCGCTCCAGCACCTCCTCACGCACGTAGTGCTTCTTGCATGCTCTTGGGTTGCCTTTGCACTTTTCCGCGTAGGCGGTGCAATGATAGTAAACGTAACGTTCTTTCTTGATTTCGCCCACGACGGCGCACCCGCATTTCTTGCAGCTGATCAATCCCGAAAACGCAAGGTCACGCTGACCGCGCTTAGCTTTGGAGGCGCGACGGCCATCCAAAACCGCTTGCACGCGCTCCCAAAGTTCCAACGAGACGAGCGGCTGATGCTGTCCCTGATAGAGCATGCCATTCCATTCGAACTGACCAGTGTACAGGCGCTTACGCAAAATTTCACGGATGGAACTGACAGGGAGGGGAGCGCGGCTCTTCCGATATGCGAGCCCAGCGTCTTTTGCCTTTTGGGCGAGCGCCCTGAGAGAGATATTGCCGACCGCGTACCACTCAAACAACTTAGAAATTAAGGGGCCAAACGCAGGATCGGTCTCAATCGTTTTCTTTCCGTCAGGCCGGACGCTGTTGCGATAGCCGATAGGCGCAAATGAAGGCCATATTCCCTGTTCGGCCTTCTCCAGCATTCCTTTGCGCGTTTCCTCGGAGAGGTTGTCGACATAGTTTTTTGCCATCAAAACTCTAATGCCATGCATGAGCTTGTCTGCGGAGCGCGAACCCTCCGATAATACGCTGCCTTCTTTCGGCAGATGGACCTCGATCTTAAGCTCGTCAATCGTGACCCAATCTTTTAAATTGCGGTAGAGACGGTCGGTTTTCTCGACCAGCAGCACCCGGCATGTTGGTTGTCTTTTGAAATAAGCGATCATCTCGGCAAACGCGGTGCGTCCGCTTTGCTTGGCAGTCTCGACGTCAACGAATTCCTTCGCCACGACAAATCCGCGCGTCAGCGCATAGTCCTTCAGCAGCTTCAATTGGGCTGGGATAGAATAGCCTTCCTTCTCCTGTTCCTTGGAAGAAACGCGCACGTAAATCACCGCCTGCCTGTGGGTGGGATCGGCGATGAGCGCGGGTCTCAAGTTCTTTGCCATAGGGTTAGTGTAAACGGTACAGCGTCAATTGCAAACGGCGCTTCCCACACCGTCCCCGTCAGGCCCGCCCTCGGTCGAAAACAGCGTCAATCTCAAGCCCGCGCTGTTTACCGCTTTGCAAGCGCGAGGACGCTAGTGCTGAGCTCTCGGCAAATATCATCCCGCTGCGACCACAAACGACGGGCTGATTCAGGCGCGTGAAATTTGCGTGATGGCGTTTGAACATATAAAATCATTCTGCATGGGATAGGCACGCCAGCCAACAAGTCGAAAAGCACCTTCGACTTCCCGTGCACTTCTCAGGTGCCGCATGCGGTGCTCACGAATGATTACAAGTCTAGTCTATACTTGGCCTGACGGTAGCGAAACCATCATGGTACCTCGGCGGAGCGCGCCACAACAGAGGAAGCGGCGCGGCCCACAGCCAGGGACACTGCGGCGTTACGAGGCCGCTGATCGCGCGTTGTTTCCCAAGCTTGAACAGATCATGGCCGACAAAATGGAGTCAGCTTGGCGAGCCGCGTGCACTCTTGCCGAGAACGGCGAGGTGGCGGGCATGGGCTCGAGCTCGTGGGAAAGCCGCGCCAAGAGACTGCTGAAGCTATATAACGAGACTCCCCGCACCAAAAAAACTCACTGAAACTCGCTTAAAAAAAATGCGGATAGGCAATTTTCTGTCGCTGAGGCAGAGGCCCAGCTAGAGCGCAGCAAAGCCGTTTACGCGGATCGGCGTTATTGGACTGCTGAAGAAGCGGAAGCCAGGACCGGCTGACCGCAGCAGCAAATCTCATCCCCCAAATAACTTACTGAAACTCGCTGAAACTAAATTCATAGAACTACCAGCGCAATCCATTACTCTTCCCAACGTAGACTAAACCAAAGCAGGAAGAGTAAAGATGACGCGTGTGCAAGAACAATCCTCGCCGGATTCCGATAGGCTCGCGCGGTGCCTGCACAATGCTTGAGAAACGTTCCCATACCGATGCCGCCGAAAGCGGCGGTCCCCAGCTTCGCGACGCCCTTAACCGCGTCAGCGAGATCGTGCTTGATGGGTTGCGCCACGGTCACTTCCGCTGCGCCATTTCGAGCGTGATCGGCAAGAACAACCGCCGCGACCTCGTGGTCGAGGCCGGCAAATCTCACAAGTTCACGATCCCTGAGGACGAACTGCCACGCTGAGGCACGAAGACGGGTGATCCCTGGGAGTGGGACGCCAAACATACAAATGACGATACGATCCAGCGTCATCGGTGAGAGTCCGAGGCCGGAGATCAAGAGCACGGAGCGGCGAGAAGCCCTTCGTGAGATCTTCGGTGAAAGCTGCAAACGACAATCCAAACGACGACTTGATCGGGCGAACCCGTGAGGTCTGGCAATCGCGCCTTGGGCGCGACCTGAGCCGTGATGAGGCGAAGCAGATCGCCGCCAATGTCACCGGCTTCTTTTCGGTTCTTGCGGAGTGGGCACGGACCGACGAGGGAGGACGCCGTGGCCGCTGAGACCATCGCAAGAGGCATGCTCTGTCTTAAAATCTTACCATCTCTCCCTGCGCCAGGCGCACCGCTCACGGCTACCCAAGTTCTCCATATCGAGGGCGAAGTCGTCGCAACAGTTCACCTCGTTGATGAGATAGGGCCAGCCCTGGAATGGAAAAGCAAAGCCAAGGCAATCGAGGCTTATCTCCGAAGCCCGGAATTGCAACGCCCGCTGCTTGGCGCTCAACGGCGCATCGAAGGTCGAATCGGACAATTGCTCGGTGAGCCTATTCATGGAGGAAGTCAAGTTGGTCACGCCCAACTCGAACATAACTTGCTTATCGACAAGCATGACCGTTTCGACTTCCGCCTCCTCGGCCGCGCGCTTAGCGGCGAGTGTCCTCTTACCGAAGATGAATGGAGAAAATCGCGGCGTTCGTTGGTGGCGCTTGTTCGTCAACGCCTTGGGCTAATGCCCGAAACACCAGCGCTCCCCGATGGCCAGTTCCAATGCATCGTCGCCGATCCGCCATGGCAGCTTAGTACAGGGCCAGACGTTTTTCATGGTACCGGCGAGAGTGGCGGCATTCCTTTGGCCTATCCAACGATGCCGGTCGAGCAAATTAGAACGCTTACCGACAAAAGCGGCAGGTTCGTTGGCAAATGCGCGGCAGAGAATGCTCATTTATATCTATGGACAACCAGTCGATATGTTGAACCTGCTCATGGCATCGCCCGAGCCTGGGGATTTGAGCCATCCACGTTGCTGACATGGTGCAAGACGCCACGCGGCGTCGGCCTTGGCGGCGATTTCAAACTCACGAGCGAGTTCGTTTTGTATTGTCGGCGAGGCAATCTTGAGGCTCTTTCTTCCGTCCCAACGACATGGTTCGAATGGCCACGCGGGCGGCATTCCAAGAAGCCGGATGCGTTTTATGAGATGGTGGAGAGTGTGACTCCGGGCACCCCCGAAACTCGTTTGGATCTGTTTGCCAGGACCGAGCGGGATGGCTGGGTATGCTGGGGAGATGAGGTTGCTTAAGAGGTCATTGTAATAAAACCGCCGCCGGGATTGGACCGAGCGGGGAGACTAACACGACGACAAAGGAGGCATCATACGCCAAGGAGAGGCGATAGAGCCCTATGTCACAAGATTATGTAACGCATTCCGGCCAAAATTGCAGTTCGCGTCTTGCGACCGCTGGCGGCAGCGCTGAAGAGCAGTTCCCTCCCGTCGCATTTACGGTAATTACAAGCGCCACCGGCAGCGTTGCGAAGGGTTTCGAGCTTGGCGAAAACGGTAAGCTTATAAAACGATCGCACGCCGAAGTTTACGAAGGCCAAGCCCAGCGCGTTGCAGTCGCCGACCTCGCGCACTTGCTACAGACCATTGAAAAATTGAACGACAACCAAGCGCTTTGCTTCGGCGTCACCGATGTCCCAACTGCGCGGGTTGTTACGCAGCGTACGCTTAAGAGTGGGACTGTGCCGGGCGCTATTGCGCGCGACCGCGCGCATTTTCGCTATGCCGCAAGGCAGCCGGGAATTTTGATGCTGGATTTCGACCAGCGCAAAGGGTATCCGCCAAAAGACTGGCAGGAGCTTGACGACATTATGTGCGGTCTCTTGTCGGGCTGGGCCGAGACCGAGAGAATGTGGCGTGCGTCTTCGTCCGCTTACGTCTATCGCATATCCGATGGCGCAGAACTGATCGGCGTCGGCGGCTGGCGCTGCTACGTCATTGTAGATGATGCAAGCGCCATTCCGATGGTAACCGCGCGCATCCATCAAGAAGCCTGGAAGCAAGGCTACGGCTACATCCAAATTTCTGAATTGGGAGGGCTGCTCGACCGCAGCCTTATCGACACGAGCGTTTCGCAGCCGGAGCGCTTGGACTTTGCCGCCGCACCCGTGCTTGGCTCGGACCTGGAGCGTCGCGCGCCGCACGCCGTCATCCTGCCGGGCAAACGGCTTGAAACGCAAAAGGCGTCGGCCGCATTGACGCTGCCCGAATGGCGGAAGCTTTCGCCGGAGCTGCGGAAGGCGCGAGAGGCCATCCGCCCGGCCGCTGAGAAGGCGCGCAAGCGTTATGTTGCGAAGCGCATTGCGACTTTGCAGGCCGAAGGCCTCGAAACCGGCGAGAGAGAGCTCACCGAAGCATGTTCGCTCGCCGCCGAACATCGGATGCTTACGCCGTCGTTTGTTCTGCATAGCGAGGACGGCCAGAAAGTCACCGTCGCGGAGCTGCTTGCCGATCCGGCGAAGTGGGACGGGACGCGCTTTGCGGACCCCTTAGAGCCTGGCTATGCGGGCGACCCGCGCATCGCCTACGCGAATCTTTCAGCCACAAAACCGTGCATTTATAGCCACGCCCATGGTGGCATCGTTTATCGGTTAGTCCGCGAGAAGAAAACCATCATCATCGAAAGGGGCGAGCGGCCGCGCATTGTCGACGAATGCCTCGCTGTCATGCGCGAGGCCGGTGACATGTACGAGTATGGCGGCGAGCTGACGTTGCTCGACGGCGAATATCAAACGCCGGTAACTATTGGCCTTCTCGGCGATTATTTGGCGCGCCGGATTCGGTTTTTGCAGTGGCACCCGAAGCTTAAAGACTATGTCCCGGCGGATGTACCCGACAAAGTCTGCCGTGACATCCTCGAAAAAGGCCAGCACGGTCGGGAGCTGCCACGCTTGAATGGCGTCATTACTGCGCCGACGCTTAGGGCCGATGGCAGCTTGCTTTGCCAGCCGGGCTATGATGGGGTGAGCGGGTTACTGTTGCACGGGGAAGACTTTCCGCGCATCCCCGAAACAACGGATGACGCCGGCTTGCGCGCAGCCTACGAAACGCTAGGGCGGCCGTTCCGGGACTTCCCGTATGTCGACGCTGCAGCCCACGGCGTCGTGCTTGCGGCGCTGCTGACGGCGGTGGTGCGCCGGACCTTACCGGCGGCGCCCGCTATCTTCGCCGATGCTGCCATGGCCGGTACGGGCAAGACGCTCCTGCTGCAGTGTTTCCTGCGTCTGGGCGGAGCGATACCCGCCGTTCTTCCGGCGTCCGGTGACGAAAACGAATTTCGCAAAAGGCTATTGGCAATTCTACGCGAAGGTGAGCCCGGCTTTCTGCTGGACAATGTCCGCGACGAATTCTCAAGCGCCTCGCTTGAAGCGTTTTTGACGTCGCAAACTTTCAAAGACCGCGTTTTGGGAGTCTCGCGAAATGCCGCCTATCCCACAAATGTCATGGTGCTCATTTCCGGCAATAATTTACTTCTAATGGGCGATCTGTGGCGGCGGGTGTTGACCGTCCGGCTTGATGCGCGGACCGATACGCCGGAGCGGCGTACCTTTGCTCTAAACCCCTTGGAATATTGCCGCATACACCGGTCGGAGATGGTTGCAGCGGCGCTAGTCATCCTGCGCGCCTTTATTGCGGCCGGGAAGCCCAGAAGCGTAGCGGCACCGGAAAGGATCGGCTCTTTCGAGGCTTGGGACGATCTCATTCGGCAGTGTGTCCTATGGCTTAGCGAAAAGGGAATCACGACTGCCGGAGACCCGGCTGCGACAATGCAGGCGGCTAAAGAAAGGGTGCCTGAGCGACAAGAGCTGGCGCGATTACTGGACGCGGCATTCCGGGCCTTCGGCAACGATAAATGGCGCGTCACCGATCTTATGGACCGATGTCTGATTGATGAAGCGCTGCGGGAAGCAGTCAACGACATCGCCCTGGAACGGGGAAGCGTCAACCCGCGGGTCCTTGGAAAGTGGCTTGGCCGCAATATCGACAAGCGATGCGGCGGAAAATACCTCGTCCGCGTCGAACAAAGCGGAGCTAGCCACAGTTCGGTGCGATGGCGGGTGTGTTGCGATTCGCCAATTGCGGACGCGCAACCGAAGCGCGCCGGCAATGGCGCCGCCATCGTCATCACTGATACCGACATCGACGAATCCGACATCTGCGGCTGGGAGGAAGTCATATGAAACCCGTCGCCCTTCTTCGCGACTGCGCCCGTGCTGGCATCAGTTTCAAGCTCGAAGGCCAGAGCTTGCGCTTGAAAGCAGATAGTCCACCGTCACCGGAAATTGTTGCCGCCATCAAGACGCACAAGGCTGAATTAATCGCGCTCTTAATAACGCCGCCGGCTCCGCCGCCGTCCGTTGCTAGTTTCGAAGAACGAGCCGCATGCCTTGAATTTGACGGCGGCATGTCCCGCGCAGAGGCAAATAACGCCGCAGCCTTGGAAATGGGCTATCCGCACCCAAAGGCGTTTTATTCGGCGGTAATTCATTCGTGGCACGTGGCAATTGAAGCGGCTTGGCTGCCGGCGCCTGCGAGCAATTCCGAACAAATAAAGTACGGCCGTTTCGACGCGCTGAAAACTTCGAGCCTCGAATTTCTGGAGAGTGAATTTGCGTTGGCGGCGGTTTCGTGTGGCTGGGACGAACTTGCGCTTTTCGGCATGCATGAAGGTTCGGCGCCGGTGGAACGTATCGAGGCTTACGGGCTTGTGCCACTTCTCGCATGGAGTGTGCTTGGCCTTAAGCTTTCCAGCATTGGCCGCGAGCACGCGGTGTTGACGAGTTGTGCGGGCGCGACGCTCAAACATCCGCGTTTTCGCGCAAACTTCAGCGAAGCGTGTGTGTGGTGGGCGCATCCGCAGTTTAGTAGAAAGGGCAAAAAGTGAACGGAAAGCAGAAAAAGTTGGAAAAAAGGGCGGAAACGAAGGGTTACAAGGGTTAAAAGGGTTTCTGTATACGCACGCGCGAAAAACACAGGGTGTAAATTTATACAGGGACTGTCAAAAACCCTTAAAACCCCGGAAACCCTTCGGCGCGAACGCCACCGAACTGGATCGGGCAAGTTCGACGCCTTACCCAATTTCAATAACCTTTTGATTGCGTCTGGCAACACCACGGCGCCAACACGCGGAGGAGAACGCGATTCCCGTGTCGAGCCATAGGATCCGCAGCTTAAGTGCTGGCGGGCTCGAAGAAGCAATAGATGAGGGCCCCTCTGGGGTGTTGGTATAACAAATATGGTAGTGCCCATCATGTGACTGCCACCGCTTGGCTGTGTAGGGCACGAAGACAACCTCACCACGAACCCGAACCTCAGCGCCGCTAGTGGTTTCTCTAACTGAATCTGCCTTGTGACAATGCCCTTCTGAACAGCATTCTGGCGGATACCATGAATGAGCATAGGCGGCCGAAGCCAGCGCGATACCCGCCAAAGCGGCCACAGCTGACTTATAAGTCAAGTCAATCAAGTTAACGCCCTGTCCTCATATCTGCGCAGATGGCACAAGTTTACGCTTGATCTCGGATATTTTCTTGAGCGTTGCAAAAATATCACAAAAATGGTAAGGTTAAGGTTGAAAAATTAGCGCGCCGCCGCGCCGAAATTGCGAGTTTCGAATGTCCGCAGGAAGTAGCCAGTCAGTCGCACACAAGCATTTTAGGACGCGCGCCGGGAACGGTAATGTGCTTTGCGCCGTGAAAATTGATGAAGAGGACCAAGCCATGGGGTTTGAAATTGCAAAGGAGAAGGGGCGTCCTTCGCTTTACAACGAAGCTCTGGCCGACAGCATTTGTGACCGCCTGGCGGACGGCGAGAGCTTAAACTCGATCTGCAAAAGTGAAACCATGCCGAGCGAAAGAACGGTTCGCACTTGGGCGCGAACGCCTGACCATGCTTTTTCCCCGAAATACGCGCAAGCAAGACAAATCGGTTATCTCAAGCTTGCCGATGAGCTTCTCGAAATCGCGGACGATGGCACAAACGATTGGATGAAGCGATTTGGCAAGGATGGCGAAGGTTGGGCCGTGAATGGCGAACATATCGCCCGCTCGCGCCTTCGCGTCGATACGCGCAAGTGGCTCTTGAGCAAGTGCCTGCCAAAGGTGTTCGGCGATCGCATTACGACCGAGCACACCGGCCCGAATGCCGGGCCAGTCCCAGTGATCCATTCAGGGATGACCGTCAAAGAAGCCGCCGCCGCCTACGAGCAGGCGATAAAGGGCATCGGCGACGAGTTTGAATGATGCCAGAAAAGCGGCGGGAGTCGTGCGATGGACTTCCGGCCCTTGTATTTGCCCTCGCCCTTCGTTTCCCTTGGGTTAGCGCAATAGCTTGTCGTCAAAATCCTTAATGACCGCGGCGTCAGGCCCTGTTTGCCAAAACAGTGTTCTGTTGCTCTCGGTTTTCGCGTAATCCCGTTTAAACTTCCTCTCCTCCTCATCTCGACGGCGGTCTATGCGCTCTTGTAGCAGCCGTTCGCGGTGCGCGAGGCAGCAGGTGCAGAGTCGACATAATATTCCCGAAGTTGTCACGCCTGAAAGCCTCAATCACTGACACACTGGCGGTCGCGCTCAGACATAGCACCCCGCGCTTCAATCTTTATAGGGACGCGGCCAGCTGCACTCTACCGTGGGCTGAACTTGCGACTAAGAAGTTCAGATATGTTGCGTCTTTGAAAGGAAGACGCTCGGTAGCACCCGCGTATTGGTGCGAACGACCTTATCCAGTCGCGAGACAAGCTTCAGCATAAAGTAATCCGCTTGAGTTCAGCGTTTCGATCTTCGCTTGGCCCGGTTGAGCCAGCCAATCATGAAACCCAGCTGTTGTCAGAGAGCCTTGAAGGAGCCTAACAAAAGCTTCCGCCAGGTCATGCGTCTCGACGAGAGTGAGGCGTGAACAAGCTTGCAGGCTCGTAGGAACATTTGGATCGACACCTGGCTGGCAAACGGTAACGCACGGCACATTTCCATAGCCAAATTGTTCAGAACTCGCCAGCACAACTCTCGCTGCAGTTAGATCTACAAGAGATTGCCCCTGCTTAGTCTTGCATTCAACAATTAACTCCTGTCGTTCGTCAATTCCTAATATATAATCAAATGCACCAACCCTCGTACCATCGTCGAACTTCACAAACCTAATGCCTGTCCGGAGCAGAAGAGCTTCATACGCACCCTCAAAGGCTCTTTCGCGCTCAACATAAAGCGACTCGATTAGCGGTTTATCCCTTTCTCCTACGCGGCTGAGCTGGGAGTCTCTACATCTTTGCTGAATCACGATGCGCCATTCGTGCGCTAGCTTTTGGATCGTTTCGGCCCTTTGTTGCGCCTCCCTAACCCCAGCATTTCGCAAAGCAGCGACGACATCATTCCAATTATTGCGTTGCCGAAGAGCTTCAAAAGACCAAAACCCTGCTCCAAACAATGCGAGCGCTTCATTGCGACTTACAGCCGGGCGCCCGTCATCGGTCCGCAATTCACTCATCCACAATACGTCGCCAGGGAGTCCGACATTCAATCGCCAAATGAGCAAACGTAGAGTCGGCAACAGCTGACGCAAATTTGCAATGCCGCCAGCTCCTACGTCGCGCATCGCGGCAGGACGCTCAATATCGTGAAGTTCTGGTCGAGTCGCCACGGCTAAAGTGCCCGCGAGACCAGAAAGAACCCAGGAGACTTCCATTGCCAGACTACTGATCCCGCCAGCTCGTAGGCCCTGATACCGCCTCTCGAGGGTGTCAAGCCCCTGACCTTCAATCCAGTGAAGGAGCAATTCCGAAGCGTTTGCGGCGCCACGATACGCGTGCCAGGGGCGTTCTGCCAAGTCAGCGGCAAAACGCTCGACTGTCTGGTTGGCGATAAGCTGCTCGCAGCCGTAGGGAATGAAACGTGTGCGTTCGAGCCCACTGAACTCGGGGGACGTCAGACAAGAGTTTAGAAGGCAAAAGTTTAAGCGAACAGGATCGCCTCCCACCCCGTTTGCATCCGGGAGGAGTTCACTCATGCGACGGCCGTGTCTGACCAGATATGCGAGCAGATATGACACGGTTGCCGGCAACAAACCACTTATCGCGACCTGACGTCCAACTTGGGTAGGGTGAATGGCGGTCACAACACGTACCCCCACCCACGAAGTGATCCAATGGCTTCTCTGATATGATCGCGCCAATGATTCAGGCCCGCGCGGTTTCTCTCCTGCTCGCGTTGGGCGCTAAATGTCTGCAGCAAAAGCGCGACGAGCGCTTCTTCTGTAGAACAAATACCAGAAGCAATCAGCTGAAGAGCCACCTGGGCGAAGCCCCGGGGGACCAGCTGGGTCGTTAACGGGCTGACTCTATCCGGAGACAAGTAAGAGGTGCAGACAGCACGATCCGCGTAGCCACCGTCGCAACAGAAGAGCACCCGCCCATATTCGTGATCGAAGCCCATTCTCCCAACCCGGCCCGCCATATTGTGAAATTCACTGGAAGGGATGGGTCTCGAAACTCGGGTTCTGGTGTCCCAGCGCTTCCAACTATCGAAAACAGCTGTTCTAAAAGGAAAATTCACTCCAGCCGCAAGGGTCGTTGTGGCAAACACTACCCTTCCTGCGCCCGAGCAAATCTGCCCCTCTACAAACAGTCGCTCCTCCTCCAAAAGATCGGCTGTATGAAAGGACAGTCCAATCGGCGCATAACATGAAAGTTCATGGGCTGCAGCAGTCGCCTCGGCGAGACCAGGCAGCAGGGGCTGACCGTCATGGACAATAAGGCCCCGATTCCGAGCAAATGCTCGCGCTCCTTCGTAAACCTTTTCTTTGGTCATGGCAAAAACGACCAATGGAAGATTTGCGGCGTCCTGCACCAGCTCTTCCACCAGGTCTGCTGGGTCATAGGCTTCGCTAGCTAGCCGTGCCCTGGAAGCAATTTCACCGCGATTGGTCTCGCACTGTAAAACTTGATTGGGTGTACGGCATTCATATCGAAGATGCTTTTCACGCTGGGGATGATGTATCAGCTGGACATTGAGCCACTCAGCCAGCGCGGCGGCATCATGCATCTCAAGAACTGCAGAAAGTCCAATTACTTGTCCCCACCGCGCGCACCGCAAAAGCGTGAGCAGTATTTCGACGTTTCTACCTCGATGTTCATCGCCTAGGATTTGAATTTCGTCGCATATTACTGCGCAGGAGGTCATGTCCTCGCGCATGCCCGCGCCAGATATCATGGCCAGATATTTCTCATAAGTAGCGACGAGAACGGGCGCCTCCAGCGGGCGCCCAGGGAGATTGCCATTAGCGTCAACAACGGTGTCGCCATTTGAAAGAACGATGCAAGAGCCGTCACCGTCAAAGCAGGTGTCACGTAGGAGTGTCGTTAGCTCTTCGAACTTTTGACGTGCCAAGGCGCGATGGGTTACAAGATAGACGGCTGTGCGCTGAGCATTTACCTGGAGCCAGCTGACTAACCCCCAAATGCCAACCAACGTCTTCCCTGTTGATGTGGGGCCAACGACCAGCAGAGATTTGCCGCGCGCGACGCCTTCGGCTAACGCAGCGTGCTGAATATTCGTAATCGATGGAGCCCCCTCGGCTGTTCGCGGCAGTAGCTTTGGGTTGTCTAAAATTTCAGTCGGCAGCGATGAGTTATCGGGGAGAATAAATTGCATTGCAGAACGATTATCTTGAAGAAAAAATTTTCAAATGCTTACGTAAAGCGATTCGAGGCCACGGACAAACTCGAACGTAGAAGCCAACGAAATACGAGGGCTGCGGGGGGGCATGTTAGGTTATCCGATCTCAAAGCAGGGCGTTCGCTTTGGCCGACTTGCCGCTGAATGTGCGCCGCACCGATCATGCCGTTGATCCCGCGCATCTCTGCCCCGTTGCCGACCGTTGTGTCGCATCTGCTATTTTGAACGATGCCAGCGACCTCGCTTTCAGCACCCCGCGCGAGACATTTGCCGCCGTCCTCAAACGTCGCCTAGATGAGCCAGAGGGCATCGCCTTCCGGTAGGAAGGAGCGGGGATCAAACGCCCCATTCGGGGCGCCGCCCCTCGTCAATTCGCTATCAAGCCACTGGGTCATGCTTCGGCGGCGTTTGAAAACTCAGCCATGGAATTTGCAAGAAAAACCGGGGATAAACCGGCAAACTTGCAAATGCACAGGCCAAGCGCTTTCTTAATTGCTGTCAAAGGCTTGGGAATTCTTCACGGCCGACTGGCTGCCTTTCTCCTTCGGATGCCCAGAAGGTTGGTCGCGGGGGCGCAAATTGCAGCACTGGCTCCGCGTCCAGTTCTTGACATGAAATCGCCAAGCGGCTTTCACCGGTGGTCGCACAGCGTTTTTTAAGGGCGAAGGCTCAAAGGACAATCACCTCATCATTCGAAAACCAACCTTGGGCAACGACGTGATCTCGCAACTTGCTAGGGTTTTCGCTATACGCCAGCACGGCCAAGCTCTCCTCGGACCGTGTGCAAGTCACATATAATAGTCGCAGTGTCCGATTGATTCCGGTGTCCTTGCCTTCCTGCTTATTCTTAATGTCGGTCTTGGATGGCAAGGAGAAGGGGCGTCCTTCGCTTTATAACGAAGCCCTGGGAGACACTATTTGCGCCCGTTTGGCGGACGGCGAGAGCTTAAACTCGATCTGCAAAAGTGAAGGAATGCCGAGCGAAAGAACGGTTCGCACTTGGGCGCGAATGCCTGACCATCCATTTTCCCCGAGATACGCGCAAGCAAGACAAATAGGCTATCTCAAGCTTGCCGATGAGCTTCTCGAAATCGCGGATGATGGCCGGAATGATTGGATGAAGCGAACCGGTAAGGATGGCGAAGACCTTGGCTGGGCCGTGAATGGCGAACATATCGCGCGCTCGCGCCTTCGCGTCGATACACGCAAATGGCTGCTCAGCAAGGTGTTGCCAAAGATATTTGGTGATCGCATTACGACCGAGCACACCGGCGCGAATGCCGGGCCTGTTCCAACGATCCATGCCGGGATGAGCGTCAAAGAAGCCGCCGCCGCCTACGAGCAGGCGCTAAAGGGCAGCGGCGACGAGTTTGAATGATACCGGCCTAACGCGCATGTTGAGCCTTCGTCTTTCAACTGCGGCAGAACCAGGCTTCGCCTTATTATTTTCGGGGATTAAAATGGTTCACGGCCGCGCCCGCTCCCTGCTCCGGCTTCTGTCGGCTCTCCTCGTCGCCATGTCTCTCAACTTTTGCTTCGTCGCTCAGGCTTCGGCCTGGAACGACCTGGGACATCAGATCATCTGCCAGATCGCCTACCTCGAACTGAAGCCAGACATCAAAGCGCGCGTCGACGCGCTTGTTCCAATTGATCCGAATTTTCCTACCTTTGCGGACGCCTGCACCGCGCCCGACCATCCGCGTCTGCGTCCGCCCGAACACTATCTAAATGTGCACCGCACCGATCATGCCGTTGATCCCGCGCATCTCTGCCCCGTTGCCGACCGTTGTGTCGCATCGGCTATTTTGAACGATGCCCGCGACCTCGCCTTCAGCACCGACGTCAACGATCAGCTTCGCCTCCTCAAGAGCCTCGGACATTGGGTCGGCGACATTCATCAACCGCTTCACATCTCCTTCGAGGACGACAAGGGCGGCGATGCCATCGATATTACGGGTCTATGCCAACGCAGCCTGCACTCGGTCTGGGACAACTGCATCATCGAGAAAAAGATCGGCGTCGATTACGTGGCGACGGCCGACGCTTTGCGAAACGAAATTAGCGAAGAGGATCGCCAGGCCTACGTATCCGGAGAGATCGACGCGGGCTCCGTGGCCGCATGGGCCAACGAGTCGCTCGACATTGCCCGTCGCCCTTCCGTTCAGTATTGCGTTGAGAAAAACGATGCCTGCTGGTACTCGAACGAGGCGATGAGCTTTCCTTCGAGACGGCGCAGTGTCGAGATCGATAACGCATATTTGGAGCTCCATGCGCCGGTTGTTCGCGATCGTTTAAAAAGAGCTGGCATCCGGCTCGGCGCTATTTTGAATACTGTGCTCCAGGCTCCCTGAACAATTGCATCACCGAAGGGCCGCCTTTTGTTCTTCGCAACGATGACCTGCCTGGCCGCCCCCCAAAAAGGCGAAGTCTTAAGCTGCCCGTAGGTAATATCAACTTCGTCTGCTTGAGCGTTTCGCACCAAGCCGCCAAGCACTGTGAAAATTAAAAACCCTATTCATCTTGGCATCACCGTTCTTTTCATGAACCGGAGAATAAGTCGAAACTGTAAAAGCCCACACCAAAGAATTGCCCCCCTCCCGACACGTCGCGCGCGCAAACTTCCTGGAAGGCCGGTATCGCGTAGCGGCCACTTGAAACTCCGCGCCACGCCCCCGAACTTATCTCCGTGCATCAAGACGAAGGCTGGCACCTTCTCCAACCTGCCTGATCTATCCCGGCAAGGTGGCTTCCGCACATAGCGGAGATGTGGCTGCTCTATGCAGCAACTATAGGGGTAACGCCAGCCCTCCAAAGACTCAATGGAGGGTTCCATGACAGAATCAGTTCAACTAGCGATAGAGGCGCTCATTCTGGAGCGCTGCGCCGCCGTTAAGCTCAAGCGGTCCGATCTCGTCCGCCGCGCGGGATTCAAGAACGTGGCAAAGGGACTGCGCAGGCTCGATGAACTCTGCGCCGGCAAGCTGCAATCAACCGCATCGTTGGTTGCTGGCCTGCCCGCGGCGTTAGAGCTGCCGCCCGGGGTCGTCGATGATGCTGTTAGGCAAACTGAAGAACAAGTCGCTGAGGCCAGACGAATTGCCGAACAAGAAGAAGAGGCCGTATGGCGAGCCAAGTTTCAGCCGTGTGCCTATTTCGTAGGAACAACGGAGAGACCGAGTTCAATTAGCATGTATGGCCTAACTGGCGGCGCAGATCGCTGGCTCAAGATTCCACTCGATATCTCGCAGCCACCCGTGACTTTCGCTGCTCAAGCACTTGCAGTCGTTCGACAGACGCCGGCGGTAAGCTTTTTTGGACCAACAACCGGTTTCATCGTGAACTACGCCCCTGATTCTGCTGTTCGGTTTGATCTCAACGGCAATCCCGTCGAGGTGCTCGATCAAGCGTACCGCCCCCGCACGGTCACATTGTTGATAGTTAGGAAGAAGATTTCCGCGGAGAGCCTCTTCAAGTTTGTGGCCGCGATACGGAAAGCAGCTCACAAGCAGCCTTCAGCGATATCGCTCAAATGATCGTTGCCAGTTCGACACGACCCAGCCGACCAGAAGAAAGTTGTGGAAAGCGAAGGCTGCGCTTCGAGTGCTAGGCCAACGCTGGGCGGGAACGGCAGTTCATCCCTCAATAGCGGGATAGCGGGCACTCTCCGAAATCGGCCCCACGTCCGGACTCGGCGGTAAATTTCGTACGGCCGCGGCATGGTTAAGAAAAAAACAGCGGTAGGGAAGCGGCCCTGGATCAAAGGTCACAAATCTATTCAACTTGAAATATTGTCTATGCATCCAATGGCAACAGTACCAAGAGCAAAATGACAGCGCTTGCCTTCATGGCGGCGGCCCATCGCGAGGCATGCTTCAAGAGGAATTCGCCATGCCTTTTTTCAAACACGCTGGTTTAAGTTTGCTTCTTCTTGCCTTCAGCCAAACCGCACCGTTACGCGCCGCAGACCAAGAACGGGCGCTTCATGTCGATGTGCCGGTGCAGCTTAAAGACTCGAAGATCGTCTTCGATATGGACCATCCCGTATTCGCCGGCGACCAGCCCAAGGGTCTCACTTTCATGAAAGGGCTCCTGAAAAGCTACAAGGCCAGTGAGGTTCCCGTTCATATGGTCGCAGTCTTTCATGAAGCTGCGGCCTACATGGTGCTAAATGATGTAGCCTATGATAAAGCGCGAAATGCCGGAAGGGGCAATCCTTACAAAGACCAGATCAAGGCACTGCAAGATGAGGGGGTGGAATTCGAGCTCTGCGCAAATACTGCTAGGGGAAATGGCTGGGCGAATGCCGATCTTCTTCCGGGCATAAAGGTGAATACCGGCGCGAATCTGCGCCTGATCCAGCTCATGCAGGAAGGCTACATTCCGATTCGCCCGTAAGAGGCGCGGCAGCGCCGCCAAGGATGCCGATCCAAACGGATATCTGCCCCCGCATCTCCCGCGCCGCTCAGATGACCGCTTGCTGGGTTCTACTGCTCAATGCCATTAGCATTCTCACCGCAATCAATTTGGTAGAGCAAATCGCACAAAGCAGCCGCGCCTCCGGTAGCGCCATTGCATCGAAGCCCGCTAGGAGCAAGTATCGGGCAAGAGATAAATTCCAGACCGGAAATTGCCCGCCTATGCCGGACTCGATCGTACCTGCAGCGCCATCGCATCACGACCAAGCACACCGGCCCGATGCTGGGCCAGTCCCAGTGCCGCCGCCGCCTACGAGCAGGCGCTAAGGGGCATTGGCGAAGAGTTCTAAAAAACCTCTTGCGCAAAGGCCAACTGGCGGCGGTGGGAGGCAAACGCTCCTTGAACCTCCGCTGCAGGATTAATCGCGTGCGGTTCTGGAGGTCTTCGGGGAGATAGCCTCGCAAAAAACTTGAACCGTGAATCGTTTGGCCAAACCGGCGACGTCTGAGGCCGTCAAGGTTCCAGGAGCGTTCGATGTCTCCAGTGGAGGAGATACCCCCTTCGCCGACAGGAAATTGACCACGATTGGCACCTGAATCGCGAAGTTTACGTTCTGAGGCAGGCTGCTGTTGGCCTGCATCATAGCCAGCGCGTTTAATTGAGCGTCCACAACACCTACCACATTGCCGGACATATCAAGTAGCGGACCACCGCTGTTGCCTGGCTGTATCGGGGTGGACGTCTGAAGGAAACGAGTGTCATCACTAATCCCACTCAATGAGGTGACATGCCCCACTGTAAAGTTGCCGCTCGAGGATAAAAGGCCTGCATAGGGGAAGCCGTAGGATGCGACGGTATCGCCGAGCCGAAGCCCAGAGCGGAAGGAGGCGGCTGAAAGATGGGGCATGTCCGTATGGAGTAATGCCAAATCATTCGTTTCATCGAAACCGGAAAGCTCTGCTGGATGCCATGGTCTATCTGGATACCGGACCTTAATGGGCACCTTGCACTCCCTTACGACGTGGTTGTTGGTCAGCAAAAGATTCGGGGCAACGAAAAAGGCGGTTCCAAAGCTAAGCGTTGTTTCCGCCGGCTGAGGAGTAGGAGCGCGGTTGAAGGGATGTTCGGTCACGCAACGGGATACCGCTTTTATTGCGGGTTCGCTGTCCTTTAGGTTGAGGGATGCAAGAGGCTCTTTCTTGTCGCTAAAGACCTGAAGAAGATGCGCATCCGCCAGACTATTCATGAAATCGACTGATGCACCTAGCATCAGGGTTTTCTTATCGTCAGATACTTTGAAGGTGAAATGCCAAGTCTGTGTTGTGAGGAGCCATAAGGCATGCTCGGAGCGTCCTACCATCCAGCTCCATTGCGGGTTAGATAGGAAGAACGCCCACATCTTACCGGCGTCACTTTGGATTAAAGCCAGTTCAACAAGCGTCTGATCCGCAAATTGAGCCCTTGCGCTGCAACCGCTTAAATCTTCCTGTTGCTTATGAGTAACTGACCACCAGCCGACCTTGGCATAGGCCGTCTCGCCTTCATCCGCAGGGGGAAGGGACGCCGGTTCAGGCTGCGGTGCTGGAGGGTTTTGGGCTGTAATCGCTGGTGCAAGTTTTGCTGCATCGATGGCTAGAAACCGCAGAACGCCTCGCCCATACTGGTTGAAGGTGGCCGCCCATAGGAAGCCAGCTCCTCCGGCAAGCCTATAAACAGGTACCCCTGCCCTTGCCGAACGCTGAACATCGCCGAGAAAGCTAACCAGGAGACCTTGATGACCTTGGCCCGATGCCACAAGCGAAACTTCGGCGGCGCCAAGCTGCTCCAGTTTAATTGAACCCCAAACTGCAATAACAGCGTTTGGTAAGTCATCGCGCAAAGGCATGCGAATTAGGCGCGGCTTTGAGCGGAACTTCGCCGAAAGCCGCGCTATTTCGCTTCGGACTTGATTGGGTCTCAGGAAAGCAGGTTCGATGTAGCGGTTGACATAGACCGCCGTGCCATCCTGGCTGTGCAAAATGGAGTTGGATGAGGTGACTTCGCCACGCTTGGTTTGTTCCTTCTTCTTTTTGTGGCACCAGGTAAAGCCCGGATAGGTGTCGCTCCGGGTGCAGCGATATTGCCTGTATGCCTCACTCCCAAACCGAACCTGACCGCCGAGCGCTAAACCATCAACGACGTAGGGGGATGGCTGAAAGCTCACTTTTGCACTGCAGTCCAAGTAATCCCGATACACCCAGCCAATCGGGACACGGTCCTCGTATCGTCCGACGTAAACCCAGCTTCTTCCCTCGACAGAAGAACGGTCGAAAATCGTGATCTGAATGCCGTTGCTCAGGGTTCCGATTATACGGCCATGAGGAGCGGTGCGGACGTTCAAGGGCGTCCCGGAAGGATCAGCAACGAGACACCGGCCTTGCGCTAGCGCCTCGGTCCATCCTCCAACGCACACCGCGATAGTGCTCAAAGCGAGCGGCAGGAGGCGGGGGGAAATGAGCCTTTTATTCATCTCTCGAGCCAAACCCCGCTTCTTAGCTTGGATGGCTTTTTGTCATGATGATTGAGGACCTAAAGGCAAACAAAGGCATTGATCGTTATCAAGGCGTCGCGAGCCTTGATTTGTCGGTTCATCCTCTTTAGCCCGTCCTATAGGCGCTTGCGGCCAGAAGAAGCCTTTCCCTCAATGTTTGCGTACCGATATCACGCCAGCAATCGTTTTAGGCGCTGCTTCCTCGCACGCCGGTCAGGCATCACGGTTTCCAGTAGTTGTTGAAAGGCTCTCCCGTGGTTTGGTTGCACGACATGAGCAAGCTCATGCGCTACCATATAGTCGATGCAATCGGACGGCGCTCTACTTCCGTCGATTGCCGCGAAAGGACCGTCCTTTTTCATGAAACTTGAGTGCGAGCGGGCCCGGGGCATTCGCGATGTCCCCTTGTATCGGCCGCGCCGCTCCAATTTTGCACAAGCTTAGACTAGGAAGGCGCGACTCGTGGCTTAATCCGAGCTGAAATTCACGCGCCTTGGGCGAGGCGCGACGTCCTTGCACAGGCAAAGGGGATACTCAATGCATTCAAATGAGCTGTTGAATTTTTGGTGTCTCGCAACGCTCTGAGGCGACCCCGTCGTGGGCGTTAGCCGCTCATAGCTAGTGAACAAATTAGAAAATTACTTGCATCGAATCGGAGTGTACTTGAGAACTTGCTAGGCTGAGGGGGAAGATATGTTCAAGCCTTACGTTCGTTTCTCTGCCGCGTTAATGGCTATCGGATTTTGATGCTGACCGGGCCATCCGTCAAATCGGTCCTTGAGATTATTTTCGAATGGTCGCAGCGACGGCCGACATGGCAGCAAGATGCTCTGCGGCGGATCATGTCGAAGAGTTCTCTGGATGCCGCGGACGTCGCGGAATTAGTCAGTCTCTGCAAGAGGGACAACGGGGCCAAGGGCGTAGAGCTTCTTCCCATTCCGCTAACCCAATCCGATCTTCCGGCAAATCCTGGCGCCGGCGACGCGGTCACCCTCCTGTCGCTTTCGGATGTTGTCGGCGCCAATCAATTGGCGCCCGGCCAGAAGATAACGTTCGAGCCAAGCGGATTGACAATTGTCTATGGTGACAACGGAACTGGGAAATCAGGTTACGCCCGCATCTTGAAAAAGGCCTGCCGGGCACGGTTTCCGGGCGAAATCATGCCAAATGCGCTCGATAGCCAAAGCGCTACGCAACAAGCGAGAGCGCTCATGGAGTACGCTATCGGTGGCTCTGTTTCGCCCTCGTTGCCTTGGATCGATGATGGCCGTGGCCCGCACGAGTTATTGTCGGCGATCAGCGTATTTGACAGGGAAAGCGGGACTGTCCATCTCCGGGGCAAGAATGAGGTCGCTTATCGGCCCTTCGGCCTCGATATTCCCGATGAACTCGCTGGGGTCTGTCAGGAGATTAAGACCGCTTTGAGTGCCGAGCAGTCTGCGTTACAGAAGTTGCGTGATCCTGTTTTCCTAAAGCCCACGTGGAAGAGCGCGACAGCCGCAGGTTGTATTCTATCGAATTTAAAAGGCAATACTGTTCTCGACGAGCTGAACGCCCTGGCGGTTGTCAAAGACGAGGAGCGTGAGCGGCACCGCCAGCTCAATGCCGATCTGGTCAAAGACCCGATGAAGGCCTCAGCAGAACAAAAACTCTTAGCAGAGAGCCTCAAACGACTAGCTACAGCGCTCCGGCAAGTCGGCGATGAAAATGCGGATAGTCCGCTCCGATTGCTCAAGGACTTGGCTGTTGATGCACGGTCGAAACGGGCTGCTGCGCAGCTAGCGGTAGATGGGGCTTTCGGCGGTGCCGCAGTTGCTGGCGTTGGAGGAGGGACATGGCGAGCTCTTTGGGAAGCTGCCCGGCGCTATTCGGAGCAGGCCGCATATGTGGGGCAACCGTTTCCACCGACCGCAGAGGATCTACTCTGTGTGCTGTGTCACCAGCCGCTAACCGCGGGCGCACGGAGTCGTTTGGCGGGGTTTGAGAACTTTATACGGGGCGATACGGAGCAGCAGGCCACACGGGCAGAAGCTGCGTATGACGCTGCACTAAAGCGTTTTCAGGGGAAACCCGTAAGGACGTTTCTCTACCGTGACGCGCGTAGGCAGGCGGCGCTAAGAGATCATGCTCTTGGTAAGGCCATCTTACGTTTCTTTGCGTCGGCGCGTCTTCGCCGGCGAATTTGTGAAATCTCCCTTGCTGTGGATGACCCATTAGAATTACCAGCGCTCGCCCCAAACCCAGAAGCCGGTGTCCTTAACTTGGAGGAAATGATCCGACGCTACGCGCTTGAACTTAACCAGGCGGCTGATGTGGAGGGAAGGAAGCGGCTCGAGACGGAGCGGGATGAGCTATCTGACCGAATTGCGCTCGAATTTTTGGCTCCGAAAGCGAAGGCAGAGGTCGAGCGGCTACAAACACTATTCCTTATAGAGGCCTGCCTGGGCCAAACAAACACCACGGCCATTACGAAGCTGGGCAACGATATCGCCGACAAAGTCATCACACCAAAAATTCGAGATCAGTTTCACAATGAGATTGCTGGTCTTGCTGCCGAAAAGGTGCGTGTCGAGATCGTTCGCTCTGGCGGCAGGTATGGCTCACCTCAATATGAGGTGCGGCTTTCTGTGAATCCGAGCGCTAAGGTACATCTGATCCTTAGCGAAGGAGAGCAAACCTGCGTTGCGTTGGCAGCATTCATGACGGAACTTGCGACGGCGGCTCATAAATCGGCTCTCATTTTCGATGACCCAGTTTCATCGCTCGATCATCGTTGGAGAAGAAAGGTTGCAGAACGCCTTGTTGCAGAGACCTCCACCAGGCAAATCATAGTCTTCACCCATGATCTTGTGTTCGTAAACGACCTGAAGGACATGTGCGAAGACGGCAATGTCCCGCTCAAGGTCATGACGGTATCTCGTACGCTTGCGGGAGCAGGCGTGGTCTCGGCCGGTCTGCCCTGGGAAGGAAAAGGCGTCAAAGATAGGGTCGATAAACTCGAAAAAGACGTCCGTGAAGCCCAGAAATTTTACGAGAACAACGACGAAGAGTCTTACAAAGAGCGAATATTCCAGATCTACAGCAGGCTTCGCAGTACATGGGAAAGGGCGATCGAGGATACCGCATTCAGTGGCGTCGTTGTTCGGCATCGTGATTATGTAAACACGAAGAACCTCCGCAAGACGATCGTACTCACGGCCGCAGACTGCGATAGCTTCGAAGCCGGTTTCAAGAAGTGCTGCGATCAGACTGACGCTCACGATCATTCGAGGGGGCGTAATGCTGCCCCACCACCTCCGAACGAAGTTATGCAAGACGTGCAGACGGTTCGCGCCTGGGCCGACTTTATCAGACAGCGCCAGAACGCCATAAAGTCATGACACTGGTTTCCCAAATCGTACGCCGCCTTTATCAACCAAAAACAGCTATTCTTTCGAAAAGCGCCGTGCTGCTGGGCAGCATCAAAGCAGCCGGCAACCTTGTCAGGCTCCCGCCGTTCGCGGCTACAAAGTTTGCCGCTTTCATGGCGCTTGAGGAGGAGCCCCGAAGGGAAAAGCCAATGGCCGCTACAAGCATGGTCTTTTTTACGATGGAGGCCATAAGCGAACGGCGCCATATCATGGATATCCTGCGGCAAAGCAGAAAGACGCTCGGCGCCATAGCACGGGCGGACTAACGGGGAAGCGCACGAGGCCAGGCGATCATATTTGTACCGCGTACCTGCCTCCACAAGGCCGTCATCGCGACAAGATGAGTTCAAAACCCGCTGAACATAAACGGCCTATTCAATTGGTTGGCGCGGCATCCGCACATCAAGCTGCACTTCATTCTGACATCGTCGTCCTCGCTCAACCTCGTCGAGCGCTTCTTCGCCGAGATCACAGTCGGAACACTAGGGGGTGTCACGGCGCAGTGTTGGTGGCGCTAAAGGCGCAGGTGGAAGCGCGATTTAAGTGGTGATGTGGAGAAAAACATCGCAAGGGTGCGCCGAGTGCGTTGCACTGCTATCGTGCGGCGCGTGCAGATCGGGCCGCTGATTCTTAGAAGTGCCCGCCAAACATATTGCGGGACAAACATGCCTATTGCGACGGTCAAGCAGCTCTGCAAGCCCAGCCCGATCGTGACCTCCGACAGTCTCGTCGAGCAGGTGGCTCAGCTTGAGAATTTCGGAGAATTTTCCAAGAGCGGGTCCGAGTTCTTCAAGCGGAACCACTTCACGGATGGACTAAAGCGGCTGGTGGAGCGAGGCTTCGAGCGGCTCGCCGGCAGAAGCGACGAGGGATCGTTCTATCTCACCCAAGCGATGGGCGGTGGAAAGACGCACAGCCTGCTTGCATTTGGCTTGCTTGCTGCCGATCCCGCCTTACGAAAACAGATTTTCCCAGCCTCCGCTGCTGGGGGAGCCTTCGGCGCGGCCAAGGTCGTGATTTTCAGTGGGCACCAGAACCCGGAAAGTCTCTTGTGGGGACACGTCGCCGAAAAGATGGGGCGGCCCGATGTCATGGCGCCGTTTTGGCGCAACGGAGCGCGCACACCGGGCGTCGATGAATGGGCGGCAGTCCTCGGCGACGAGCCCGTCCTGATCCTTCTCGATGAGCTTCCCAGTTACCTTCAGATGGCGCAGGGCGAGCCCGTTGGAAACACTACCCTGGGCGACCTGACCATTGGTGCAATTGAGCGCCTGTTCAATGCACTCGAACGGTGCCAGCGCGCTTGCGTGGTCGTGACCAACCTCAAGGACGATGTCTATCTCGACGGATCGGGGCAGTTGAGGACGTTGATCGAAAGTCTGAGTAAACACTACGACCGCAACGCGGCTGCCAATCACTCCAGTCCAACAGAACACCAGCGAGGTGTTCGCCATTGTCCGGAAGCGTCTCTTCGACACCCTGCCTAATGCCGACCGCATCGATGAAGTAGCCCAGGCTTATGTGGGTGCGCTGCAAAAGGCTAAGCGCGTCGATACGATCGCCTCAACGCCTGAAGCTGTTGTTGGCCTGATCCGTGAGACATATCCGTTTCATCCATCGATCCGCGACATCGTTGCGCGCTTTTCCGAGAACCGTGGATATCAGAAGACACGGGCATTGATCCGATTGCTCCGGCTGGCGGTTCGTGGCGCGATGGCCGACAATGGCAATGTGTTCCTCGTCGGCTTGCAGCATCTTGATTTCAACGATCAGTCGACGCTCGAAGAGCTTCGGAAGATCAACGACAAATACGTGAACGCGATTGCGCGGGACGTGGCGAGTCGTGGCGATGCACTTGCCGAACGAATCGACAAGCTGGATGGGAACACAACGGCATCATCGGTCGCCAAGGTGCTGCTGACTGTCATCGCTTTCCTCCGCCGAAACGCCATTGCGCGGTCTCACCGATGGCGAGCTTATCGAGGCACTCGTCGATCCGCTGCTAGAGGTATCCGAGATCAAGGCGGCGCTCGGGCGTCTGCAAGGTCAGGCCTGGTATCTGTTCCAAGGTGTCGATCAGCGCATTTTCTTTGGCCAGACAGCGAATGTCACCGCGGAGATCACCGAGATCGCGTCCAATATCGCCGATGAGCAGGTCGACCAGGCACTTCGCTACAAGCTCAAGGAAGTGTTCAAGCCGCGGACAGGCAACCTGTACTCCGACAAGATGGCGATCTTGCCGGCTCTTGACGATATCGAGCTGGATGATGAGCGCCCGACACTCATCATTCTAGAACGGGCGGCTGATCAGTTGCCTAAGGATTTCGACGATTGGTGGAAACAACAGGACGCGCAGAACCGCGTGCTCGTGCTGACCGCGGACCCCAATGCGGTTTCGACATTGCGGACCAGCGCCCGGCGTATGCGCGCGATCGACAAAGTCAAGGAGCGGATCAGATCGCAACATGGCGATAGCTCGCCGCAGATGGAGGAGGTGCGGACCGTTGAAAGTCGTGAGTCCAATGGCTTTACGAGCGCGCTCCGGGAGACCTTCAAGACTATCGTATTCCCGACGGGGAAACAGCTGCGCAAGGTTGATGATTTCCGGATGGAATTCGACCGCAACGACTATTCGGGTGAGCAGCAGATCATCGAGACGGTAGCCAAACGCGGCAAGTATATTCCGACGGAGAAATTCGAAGAGCAGTTCGAGACGTTGCGCCTCGATGCCGAGGACATTTTGTTCGACGCGGATGCAGTCCAGGCCAACTCCTTAAAGCGGAATGCCGCCGCGAGATCTGGTTGGTTCTGGTTGCCTCGCGGCGGTCTTGACGCGCTGATCAAGGCTGCGATCCAGCGAGGGTTCTGGCGCGAGCACCAGGGGCTGGTCGCCAAGAAATGGGAGAAGAAGACGAGGGTTGACGCAAGGATCGACGATTTCGGACCGAACTCGATCGAGTTCGGGCGTTTTATTGTCAACGTGATGCCCGAGAATGCCGATATCGTCTATGTCTCGGAAAACGGCCCACCTGATCCTGCGACCGACAAGAAACTCGATGGGCGGGTGCACGAAACAGCCGCTGCGGCGGCCTGGTTCCTGGCTGTCGATAGCTCAGGCAAGAACAAAACTGGAGATCCGTACGAGTGGCGTGCACCTATCAGGGTGAAGCCAGACATCAAGCGGGCGTCAGGTGGACATCGCATCACGTTTCTGGTAGCGCCGCGATCGGCGTTGGTGCGCGCAACATTTGACGGATCGGACCCGAAGGGAATGGCTCCACTTGCATCATTGGAGATCGATGCTCCAAACGATGCCTCGAAGCTCCGCGTGGTTGCTGAAATATCTGGCCACTTCTCGCCCGAGGAGACAGCGCCACTTAGAGGTTTCGAAGATGGGGCGGATAGTGGAAATCGGCCTCCGAAGACTCCACTCAAACCCGATACTCCGGCGACGCTCACTACAAGAATAGAGCCTAAGGATACGGCACAGGCTTTCTCGGCGCTCGATCGCCTAGCGAAGACGCCAGGTGCGGTTGTGCTGGGCGGAAAAATTGAACTTAACGGCGGACGCTCGGAGACGGACTTTATTGATATACGTATCGGACGGGATGTCGGCGTCAGCGGCGGCGATCTTGACGTGCTGGTCAAGGGCTTGGCCGATCTTTTGAAAGCGGGCTCACCGAGGGTGAAGTTGAGGCTTGATAATGTGAGTTTCCCTTCCGGCCGCGAGTTGAGCGGCTTTTGTGACCTGCTGGGTGAAGATTTTGAACGCGTGACGTTCAAGCAGGATCTGTAGCGCCGTTTCGTTTACGGCGAAGGAGCTTAGGCATGGCTAAGTCGACGAATGCAGGCTTCGATTGCACAGACATTTACCGTGAGCACGCCTTCCTGGTGCGTCTCTCCAAGGGCAAGTCTGCGATGGCGCAGGTGTTCGAAGTGTTTGGCCGTGCGCCGGAAGCCAGCGAGAAGGAGTGGGCCCCGGAAACGATCCTGCGCTGCGAGATTCCGCGCGCGACGTGGGATGCCGTGTCAGGCGAGGTTCGTGCTGAGTTCAACCGCCGTCTTAAGACAGACAAGAAGCCTGCTGGCCGATGGGGCGCGGACGACTCCGCTGTGCAACGCCTGCTTGGCAAGGAGCTGCTCGTGCTTCTCTGGGCCATCGAGCAGGGAGATGTTTCGGAGGAAGAAACTGCGGTCGCGATCCGCAACTGGCTGGGTCTCAAGCCGGAAGAACGCTGGTGGCTCTATACAATGACAGCCGCGGCGACCGGCTTAGCGCATCAAGCTGGCATGGGGTGGCGTAGGGCGCTGCGCCATGCGCTCTGTTTTGGCACACGCAAGGATGCGTTTCATCTTGCGGCCGTGGTCGGACGCGGCACGCTGGCGCCGCGGCAAAACGACGAATATGTCGAGCCAAAGCCCAAAGCTGCGAAGCCGAAAGACAAAAGCAAGGGCGCGCCCAAGCCTCGTCCGAAAAAGAAATCAAAGCCGGATGATGCGCCGAGTTTTGAGTTTGCGTCGAGCAATCCCAAGGCGGCCTGACGGCGCGATAAACCTGGAGTGGATATGGCGAAGGCGCAAAAGATCGAGCAACAGGTTGGCCTCGCACCGTTTGCTCTAAGGGACGCACCGTCGTTCATGGAGCGGCAGTTTCCGGTCGGTCGGTTGTCGGCAGAAGCATACAAAGAGCGGAAGGCTGGTTCTGGTCAGACGCTGACGGCGCTTGGTTCCTATTGGAAGGGGCGCAAACCGCTTGTCCTCGTGCGCGCTGTCGTACTGGGCTGCCTGCTGCCTGCGTCGGACAATCCGGCTAAGGACCTCGATATCTTCCTGAAGCTCATGGCGATGGATGACGAGGGGCTCGCACGGCGGGTCAAAGACCTGAAAGCGTCCGACATTGATGGCGACTGGCCCGATCTTGGGCAATACGTTTCTATGGATAGCGGCAAGCCAAAATGGCTGCAACGCCTCGATGCCGACGTGACCGAACGCTTGGTTCGCGAATGGTTTCCCACGATCCCCTATGAGCGCCGCATCAAATATTGCCTGCGCCCTGAGGAGCTGGACGACAGCGCCTACGAAGCAATCTGGCCGGAGGTGAACGCGCATCTGGGCACGAACGCGTTTAGCTTGCCGGAACTTGTAGAGCAGCTTGGCATCGCGCGGTTTGGGCATCGCCCGAAAGTTGCGGACACCTTCTGTGGCGGCGGCTCAATCCCCTTCGAGGCAGCGCGCATCGGGTGCGATGTCTATGCCTCCGATCTCAATCCTATCGCCTGCATGCTCACCTGGGGCGCTTTCAACATCATCGGCGCCGATGCAAAGCGGCGCGACGAGATCGGAAACGCGCAACAGGCGGTGGCAGCGGCTGTGGACGCCGAGATCACGAGGCTTGGCATTGAACACGACAAGGACGGCAATCGCGCAAAGGCGTTTCTCTATTGTCTGGAGACTCGCTGCCCGAAGACGGGTTGGATGGTGCCGATGGCACCTTCGTGGATCATATCAAACAAGGCCCGCATCATTGCGAAACTTGTTCCCGACCAGAAGCACAAACGTTACGAAATCGAGATCCACGCCGACGCGTCCGCCGAAGATATGGCGAAAGCTGCAAAAGGCACCCTTCGTGACGGCCGTCTCATCCATCCTATGAACCCCGAGCAGTCCGGCGTCGAACTCAAAGTCATTCGCTGTGACTACAAGGACGAACAAGGCACCATCCAGAACCGGCTTCGACGATGGGATGTATCCGATTTTATGCCGCGCCCCGACGACATCTATCAGGAGCGGCTATACTGCGTTCAATGGATCACGAAGGCTTCGCTTGGCAGGAGCCGTGAAGAGACGTTTTTCAAAGCCGTCACTGGCGAGGACCTAAAGCGAGAGCAATTGGTGATTGATGCTGTTCGGAACAACCTTGCGGTGTGGCAGGAACAAGGCTTTGTTCCCAACACGTTGATTGAGCCGGGAGATAAAACGGATGAGCCAATCCGCACGCGCGGCTGGACCCACTGGCATCATATGTTTGCACCGAGACAACTCATCACTCAGGCAGCCTTTTTCAAGGCTGCGCATGCATCACCAGTTTTGCGCTTGGACTTCTGCCAATCGCTGAATATTTCCTCCAAGATTTGCCGGATCGACCCGACTGTTCATCAGGGCGGCTTAGTAAAATTTGCACAGGTCTTCGACAATCAAGCGCTTAATCCGCAGATGAACTACGCTGTCAGATCAGCTTATATGAATATGAGGTCAGGACTAATAGACTACCCAGAGGGTTTGATAGTCGGCGATTTCAAGATTGCCTGCGCTGATGCTCGCAATGTGAGGGATGTTTTCGACATTGCCATTACCGACCCGCCGTACGCCGACGCCGTCAACTACCACGAAATCACCGAATTTTTTATCGCATGGCTTAGCAAAAATCCTCCAGCGGCCTTCGACAAGTGGACTTGGGACTCGCAGCGCAAACTCGCCATCAAGGGGAAGAACGAAGACTTCCGACGCGCGATGGTCGAGGCTTACGCTGCCCTGACACGCCACATGGCAGACAACGGCGCCCAGATCGTTATGTTCACGCACCAGGATGCAGGCGTGTGGGCCGATCTAGGCGCTATATTGTGGGCGGCCGGATTGCGAGTGACCGGCGCGTGGAACATCGTCACAGAGACACAAAGTGCGCTGAAGGAAGGAAATTTCGTCCAAGGAACCATCTGTCTTGTGCTGCGTAAGCGGCTTGGCCAGTCCAATGCGCGCCGAATGGAGATCGAGGCGGAGATCGAGGACGCGGTGAAGGCTCAGATCGATCGCTTGACTGGGCTTGACGAGGATTGGCAGGGCGAGACGCTTTACACGGATGGTGACTTGACGCTCGCCGCCTATGCTGCCGCCCTTCAGGTCGTAACATCCTATTCGACCATTGATCGGCAACCTATCGACTGCGACCTCTACCGCAAGCTGGAGAAGGGCGAGAGGTCGATGATCCGCGATCTTGTCGATTATGCAGCGTCGGTGGCCAATACCACGCTCGTTCCGGAGGGTTTCCTTCGCGACGCCTGGCGCGATCTGGACCCGGCATCTCGTTTCTATGTTCGCATGCTTGATATGGAGGCAAAGGGCGAACCGAAGGTCGCGGATTTTCAGAACTTCGCGAAGAGCTTTGCTTACGCCGACTATACCAATCTCATGGCCTCGACTACGGCTAACGCCGCCGAGCTTGCAGGTGCTGAGCACTTTAAGGGCCGCATGCTCGATGGCGACGGCTTTGCCAAGACGCCGATGCGCAAAGTGCTTTTCGCTATCTGGAAGACGATCGAGAAAGAAGACCCGAAGGTCGGCGTCATGACCTTACGTACCGAATATCCGGTTGATTATTGGCAACGGCGCCAACGTCTGATCGGGCTCGCTGAATACGTTGCGCTGAAGACCAAGGAAACGCGTCCGCGGGAGAGCGCTGCAGCGCACGAGCTTGCTGAAGCTTTAAAAGTGGACCGGGTCTGACGGTATGACAATCGAGCGCTATTCGTCGCGTGGCCACGCGCTTGGAGACGTACTGTCCGCGCGACTGATGGGCGCTAAGCTCTATCTTCGCATCGCGGGATATTTTCGCTCGTCGTTGCTTGAGGTAGTCGGCGAGGCACTCGAAACGGTTGGCGAAATCCGCGTGGTCTGCAATGGCGACCTCGATCCACATGATGTCAAAGTCGCCCGTGCGGCTCGCGAGGGCACCGCTGCAGTAGCGCGAACGCTCGTTTCGAGCTGGCAGGCCAACGAGCAGGGCGTCGACGTCCTTCTGGCTCGTGAGCGCTACAAGCGCCTCCATGATCTTCTTTCTTCAGGAAAAATGAAAGTCCGCGTGATCCCGCGCGATGGCGACAACGTTTTTGTGCACGGCAAGGCCGGCGTGATCGAGCATTCGGACGGCCGCGAGCATTCCTTTGTCGGCAGCCTCAATGATAGTGCCTCCGGGCTGCGCCACGCCTATGAAATCCTTTGGGCCGACGACGATGCTGCAGCTGCGCAGTGGGTGCGCGACGAGTTCAATTACTTCTGGGATCAAGGGATCGATCTTCCCGATGCCGTGGTTCAGCACGTTGGCGCGATGGCCAAGCGCGGCGAGTATCGATCCATCGAGGAAGCGCGCGAGGCGGGGAAAGGAACAGTTCCGACTGAGGCAATTCTCGCCGATCGCCCAATCTACAAGGCTGGCCAAATCTTGCGCCCATGGCAGAAGCGCTTTGTCGAGACGTGTGTCGAGGATTTCCGGTTGCACGGCAGTGCCCGCTACCTGATCGCGGATGATGTGGGTCTCGGCAAGACCCTGTCGATGGCAGCATCGGCGCTCGTGCTGTCGATGCTCGACAATAGGCCTGTGCTCATCCTCGCACCCTCAACACTCATCTGGCAGTGGCAGGAAGAGCTTGAGGACAAGCTTGGTATTCCATCGGCTGTGTGGTCGACGCAGAAGAAGTGTTGGCTCGACGGCGAGAAGCGGGCACTGACGCAAAAGGGTGACCCGACTCTGGTTGCAAAGTGCCCGTGGCGCATCGGAATCGTGTCAACGGGCCTCATCGTGAATGGGGACGACGCAGGCGAGCGCGGCGCGCTGGCTAAGAAGTCTTTCGGTGTCGTTATCCTTGATGAGGCGCACAAGGCGCGGACCCGTCGCCAGACGCGGGACGGAGAAACAGATACGAGCCTGAACAACCTGATGCGCTTCTTGCATCAAATTTCCGCCAACGCTGGGAGTGTATTGCTGGGCACGGCGACGCCGATCCAACTTGATGCGGTCGAGCTCTGGGATCTGATGGCAGCTATCGGCCAGGGCGCACCCCATGTTCTTGGATCGCCGTTCAATGGCGCAGATTGGTGGCGGGATTCCTCAATCCAATATCTGAGCGGTCAGCGGCCCTGGCCGCAGAACGAGACCGGACGCTGGTCCCTGTTTCGTAATCCATTGCCTCCCGCTGGAGAGCATCCGGTGTTCCGCAACATCCGCGACGACTTCGCAATACCCGCGGCCCAGTTGCTGGGGCCTCGGTTCGATGAACTTGGCGCTGATATAAGAAGTGATCTGAGCGACGATTTCGAAGTTCTTGCCCAACAGCACAACCCGATCGTGCGCCGTGTCGTGCGGCGTACCCGGCCGATGCTGGAAGAGAAGGGCTTGCTCAAGCCGATCGCAGTCGTCACGCACCCAAAGGCATCTGATGGACTTCCGTCGAGCTTATTCGAAAAGCAGGGGCTCGTGATGGGACTGGCGTTCATTGCAGCCTATGAAGCCGCCGAGCAGTTTAGCAAACTCTATGCCGCACGCCGACCGGGCGCCGGATTTCTACGGACCATTCTCTTGCGGCGAATAGGTTCATCGGCGTGTGCTGGCCTGGAGACCGCTCGGCATCTTCTCGAAAGACTAGAGGGCGCTGGTGTTCCTGAAGAAGAGCGAGGCGACGAAGGCCCGGTCAGAGATGACACCCCTCCGCCGGAAGGCGAGGAGCTGCACCTTCTTCGCGAGATCGAGCGGAACCTGGCTTCGGTTGTCGATGGCCACGACATCGATCCAAAGGTCAAGGTGGTCCTCCACTATCTGCAAGAGCAAAAATGGTTGGAGAAGAACGGGGCGATCATCTTCAGCCAGTATTTGACGACGGCCGCTTGGGTCGCAGAGGCGTTGTGTGATGCATTTCCCACGGAGCCGATTGCTGTCTATGCGGGTGGATCGGCATCCTTTATCCAGCAAGGCATGGAGCAGCGCTCGGCCGGCCGCGAGCAGATTAAGGAAGCAATCCAGCGCGGCGATATTCGCCTTGTCTGCGCTACGGATGCCGCCTGCGAGGGGCTGAACCTTCAAAAACTGGGTGCGCAGGTCAACGTTGACCTCCCATGGAACCCATCGCGCCTGGAGCAACGGAAGGGACGAGTTCAGCGGATTGGCCAGACGCGCGACGAAATCCACGTGCTGAACTTGCGTTATGCAGGCACTGTCGAGGACGAGGTCTACACTGCACTTTCCGATCGCTTCGGTGACATCTTCTCGGTCCTTGGACAACTGCCGGACGGGTTTGAGGATGACTGGATTGATGCCGTGATTAGAGATCGGGCCGCTGTCCAGCATTTTTCGCAACGCGTTGAAACGGTGAGACCTCCCATGGAGCTGCGCTACATGCGCGAAGTTGCGGATGATGAGGGCTTGGACTGGGAATATGCCGAGCGCGTTCTTTCATCTCGCGACATCGACATGTGGATGCGCGAAGGCTGGTGAATAAGGACATTTCTAACCTAAGAAGCGCAAAGCGAAGGAAGTGCGGGAAAGGCTATTCGCCCGCTGCCGCGCGGCGATTGATCAGACGGGGGATGATATCGCAGGATTCGCGCTTGTGGTTTGGGATCAGCGCGTAGATGTGCGGACGGCTTACGACGCCGAGCGCGGCCCATCAGTTTTGCTCTTGTGCCAACACTGGTATCCGACGCTCTCAACCGCCATGTGGCGGCCAAGATCGCCGAACATCGAGGGGCAGAAAGCCAATAGAACTACTTGCTCTTTTTGGAAGGTGACTTCTTGGCCTGCGCCAAGTCTGACGCATCAATCATTTTCTGAGTTTTTGACCCTTTGAGGCGAGACCTTTTCCGGCCGCGCTCGCAGGCTTTTTACCAGTCGTCATGTGCGTTTACCCCGCTAATTGTCGACACGTCGAGTATGCCCGATTCGTTCCTCGTGAACACGGGAGAACATCGTGGCTGAAATCCAAACTATTCAGAAGGTGTACTCGTTGCAGGTGTGCAATATTTGGCTGAAGGCGCATTTGCATTTTAGTCCTCCGACAAACGACCGTTTTCCGGAGCGGAGGTTTCACTGAGTCGATCAAGCCAAATTCCCGATCTGCAAACTCCGAAAACTGTCTATTGCTTTCCGGTCTCCGATAAGCTATCGCTAGCTTGAGTTTTCGGAGAATGGCGATGATGATGGTCGGTTACGCGAGGGTTTCCACCCGTGATCAGAACTATGATCTGCAAATCGATGCGCTCCGCGATGCGGGGTGCAAGAGGATCTTCGAGGAGAAGCTGTCGGCTGCCAATCGTGACCGGCCCCAGCTGAAGGCTGTCCTGGATTATGTTCGCGCCGGGGATACGCTCGTGGTCTGGAAACTCGATCGGCTCGCGCGCTCGCTGAAGCAGTTAATCGAGACCGTGGAGTTGTTATCGGAAGAGAAGATAGGCTTCCGGTCCCTCACCGAAAGCATCGACACAACCTCTTCAGGCGGCAGCCTTATCTTCCACGTGTTCGGCGCCTTGGCCGAGTTTGAGCGCTCCATCATTCGCGAAAGAACAACGGCAGGACTTGCCGCAGCCCGCGCTAGAGGGCGGATCGGCGGCAGGCCGAGATCGTTAAGGTCGGCGGACATCGATATGGCGGTGGCACTTCTGAAGGATGGGAAGCTCACCATTGCTGAGATTGCAGACAAACTCGATGTAGCGCCATCTACGCTTTATAAACATCTCCCCAGACCGCGTTCAACTGTCACGTATAGCGAGCCAGCTTAAGTAGTCAGCCGGTCGGATCTTGGAGCCCGAGATGGGAAAAGATGTGGACGCCGTCATCGCCACATGGCGTGCCGCTTACAAGACGGGCGATCGCCGCCGGTACGCCATTCGCCTGGGTTGCCGCCGATAGGGTTTACGGTGTTGGCGAGGTCGAAATGGCGTTGCGCCGGGCGGGCAAGGGCTATGTCCTGGGGATTACCTCCAAAGCCGCCTGCGGCGTGGAGACGCCTGTCCGCTGGAGAAGGGACGAAGGGCGCGCGCCTCTATGACTGGGCCTATGTGGAGCTGGCGGACCTCGATGCAAGCGCGTATGCCGCAAACGGGTCCGGCCTTTGGACGCGCGGCCTTTTGATCCGCCGCACCATCGCCGATGGAGACTTGGCTTTCTTCTCCACCTGGTGTCCCGCCGGAACGGACATCGCGGCGCTGGTTGCGGTCGAAGGCCATCGCTGGGCTATCGAGGACAGTTTCGAGACCGCAAAAAACGAACTCGGACACGATCACGATGAAACCCGCTCCTGGCATGGGTGGCACCGCCACGTCTCGCTCGTCATGCTGGCCTTCGCCATGATGGCCATGATCCGGCATCACGCCAATAACGCCCCGATACAGCAAACAAAACCCGGGATCCTTGTAACCTGCCGCCGCTCATCCGCTGGTCCATTCAGGAAATCCGCCGCATAGCCAGCAGGCTCGCACAAAGGCGCATCGGCAGGGCGCATGTCATCGCCTAGTCCCTCTGGCGCAGGGCCCATCAGGCAGCAGCCAAGCAGGCGCATCTCAAGTCAAAAATGCAACTGTAATGCTAAGCCACGCTTTCAAGAGCCACATCCATGGCTGAACTTTGAAGCTTCGGGAATTGGACCGTTGCCGGCATAGCGTGAATATGAACACCTGCCGCTGGAAGGGTCTTTGCTATATCGATTACATGTTGGTGATGCGTGAAGGCGATGACCTGGGTCGTCCGGCCAAGTTCGGCTAAAATCTGCAGGAGCGGCAAGACCCGCTGCTCATCGCTGGTCATAAACAGGTCGTCAGCGATAAACGGCAGCGGCTCATTCTCCTGGCAGAAACGTTCGATCGCCGCGACGCGCAGCGATAGGAACAGCTGGTCGCGGGTAGCTTCGCTGAGGCCTTCCAATCCACATTCGCTTCCATCATTACGCCAGCCTATGGGAACGGGCTTCGCCGCGTCCCGATAGTCGATCGAGATGCGTTCGATCGGATTTGCCGTAGTGCTAGCGATACGCGCGAAAAGTTCACTCGCCCGCGTGATCATCGGGTTCTGGTTTTCGTCCTGATAACGCCTCACCGAGCGTTCAAGCAGCCGACGTGCAACTTCCAGGCGCAACCTGCGCTTTATATGGCCCGCCGCCTCGAGCGCTGCGTTGCGTGCCTCTTGGTCGGCGATTGCGGCACCCTTCTTCGCGCCTAGAGCGGACAGATTGTGTTCGGCATCCGTCTCGGCTTTTGCGAGAGTTTGAATCTTGGAAATGAGGAGACCTTCGTCCGCCAAAATGGCCGCGAGTTCTGCATTGGCCTGATCGGGCGGGACGGAGTCGACCTCGCTCTGAAGCGTTGCCTCATCGAGAGCGTCACCGGCTTTTGCCAACTCTTTCAGACGTTCTTCGATCTGATTCATCAGACCGCGGCGGCGCGAGGAACGGCGCGCCAGATCATAGACGTCAACTTCCGGAGCAAGACCGCATGTCCTCCTTAATCCATCAATGACAAAATTGGCCAAGCGAAGCTGTTCTGTTGATTTATCGAGTTCTTTTTGAAGGTCATCGATGCGATTCTTAAGATCAGCAATTTCTTGGTCGGCGCTTTTCGCGGCGTCGAGCCCGGCCTTGAGGTCACGGAGAGTTTTTTCGATAGGCGCATCAACCGCTAAACTTTTTCCAAGCAGGGATAAGAGCGCTGATATATCGGCGCGAAAAATCGCGACCTCTTCGATCAAACTCTTGTGTCGACGCTGGTCCTCCTTGCGTTTGGTAAGAGGCGCGGTAATGGACTCCCACGCGGCAAGGGCGGCTTCAGCCTCGGCAGCACCGGCGGTAGAGGAGAGTTGAAGTTCAACAACAGCTTTCTGCCATGCGGCTTGCCATTTTTCCTCGGCAGCAGTAGCGCGTTCGATAGTGCTTTTTGTTTTCTGCGTTTGTTCTCGAGCAGCCTTGACCTTTGTTGTGGCCGCAGACCTTTCATTCGCCGCGACTTGCAGTTTGGACAAGGCCTGTCGTATCTGCCGGTCCAGATCTTTAAGCTCCGGGGCCGACTGTTCCAACCCCAACAATTGGGCAGCTTTTTCGAGGAGCTTTCGGGCGTTGTCGACCGCTCCTTGAGCCTCCTGAAGCTTTCCCGCCGCTTTTCGGGACTCACCGAGGAGACGGACGACTTCGTCTTTGCGGATCAGCCATTTTGCCATTTCCACGGGCGGTTTGACGGTCACTCCGGTGTCTTGCCAGAGTTCATGCCATTCCAAATCGATGAGTTGCATTCCCCGTTCCGCGGCATTGCTTTGCTCTCCAAGCTCGACCAGAGCTGTGTCTACTTTCTTCTGGTTTGCCGTGAGCGTGGTCAACCGAGCGACGCGCTGAGCCTCGGCTTCGCGGCGATCGACAAGCTCGTCAGCATGCCTGACGCTCGTTTCATAGCTTCCCACGACATCAGGGTCTGCGGTATCCGCCAGCAATTCTATAGGGGCTTCCGGTGATTGCACAATCCGTGAACGAATTTTACGCCAACGGCCTTCGCGCTCGTCGCGCGCATCTCGGATCGCTTTCGACGACGGGACTTCGCCAGCAGCCGTGAGCCCAGCTAGCTCGGCCTCGATCCGGAGCGATTCTCGTTTGGTCTCGTCGATCTTCTTGCTGAGCGCCAAGACGTTCCGTTCGGCCGCGACACGGCGCTCCTCGATCCGGCTAACTGCCCCCGAATCCGGTAGGGGTAGGGCGGAGAGCTCTTCTGCCGTGCGGGACCACAAACCGAGACGTCCCAACGCCTCGGAGAGAGCGAGGTTAGCGGCATCAGCGTCAGCCTTGGCTGTGGCGAGCCCTTTAACGACATCGCCGAGCTTGGCGGCCTCTGCCAGGAGTTCGCTCGGTTCGGTCGCATCAACCGCGGGCGGCAAATTCTTGAGCGCAGCATCAGCCTCGGCTAGCGCCATCGTCGCGTCTTCATAGTTGCTTTTGGCTGCGCCGAGTTCGGAGCGGATGACCGCGCCGTCTTTTATTAACGTACGAACTTTGGCAAACGTGATCTTGCTTGGGAGAAGAGCCTCGATGTGTGCGGGATCGTCATTCAGGGCGAGTGCGCGCAATGTCGTTCGGATCTGTTCGTCCGATTCGGATATGCGGCGAGCAAGTTTGGGGACATCGGCTTCGCCACTTAGGTAGCTGCCAAGCCGCTCGTAATGCGCGTTGATAGTCCCCTCAAAACCTATAATCGGACCGACCGGCACCGTGGACTCGAGTTTTTGAGCAAGCTTTTTCATCTCTGCGGTGTAGCGAGCGACTGCTTCGGAGGCAGTACGAGCATCGTCGTCCGCCTTTTTGAATGTCTCCTCGAAATTCTCCGGAAGGTCTGGGACCGCGTCGTAATGGGCCAATTCACCGCGAAGCGTTCGAAGCGCCGCGAGAGTTGGAGCGACACGCCTTCCGCGCTCCAAAAAGTTCCGACGCACGCGCAGGGTTGCCAGTTGTTGGTCGACTGCCGAACGGGCCGCAGTAGCGTCGTCCCGTGCCTTCATGGCTGCGTGATATTGATCAGGCACGATCATGTCCGCCTTTTTCGTCGAGAGGGCACCCGTAAAGCGGTCGACGGCTGTCCAGATTTCCCCCTTCAAACGTCGGTCAACGAGCGAGCCGAGCTTTTTGAGCTCTAGGTCGAGTTCCGAGAGAATGGCATTGACGGATTCGAGACCCGTTCCGGCAGCAAAGAGGGCCTCTGCGAAGTTCCCTTGGGGATTGAGCATTTGCTCTCCCCCGCTGCGCAGCCTTTTCTGATCGAGGCCAAACATCAAATGAAACTGATTGCGGTCAGCCCCGCCCAGGAAAGGTACAAGCGCGGCGTCGGGGAGGGTCGTTTCCTGCTGCGATAGGCTGACCAGTGTTCCCGATCTCGCTTTGCGCCGCTTGAATTCTAGACGTTCTCCGTTTGAGTTCATAATCTTCGCGCCGATTCTAAGCTTCCCATAATCGAAGCGGAATTTGAACGGTGTCCGCTCGTCTATCCCGAAGAGTAGGTCCGACATCGCAGCAAGTGCAGTGGATTTGCCCGCCTCGTTTGCACCGTAGATGACGTGCAGGCCTCTCCCGTCTCCAAAATCCAGGGTAGCATCCTCAAAGATGCCAAATCGCTCAAGAATAACGCTTTCGAATCTCATGACCGCCTCTCCTTCGACGTGAGACGATGGCGAAGAAGTGCGCCGGCGTCAGCGATGATGCCCGCGAAGCGCTCTTCGGTTAAGGGTTCAAGAGCGGCGATTGTGCGAATTTCTGATGGCACCTTCTGGAGTCCTGGTTCGATTGCCTGACGAAAGTCGGCGGCCTCCGCAGGGTCGGCCGCTATCATGCCGATCAGTGACGCTAGAGCGCCGAAGGTACTGTCGTCAGCAGTGCCGGTGACGGGCCTCGTGTCAATCCGAACCTGCTCGATCCAGATTTCCCAGGAAGCAGTGGATGCCAGGGCGTCACATTCGGCTTCGAGGGCCTCTGACCTTGCAAGCAATTCGCCATGGAGAGATGTCGCGCCGTTCAGAACGAGGCGCACAGCAAGCGCGCGACCATCAGCGGTAGAAATCGCGGCTTCGAAAGCGGTCCCGATCCGCACCAGCGTTTCATCGAAGGAATCAGCATTGGAAAGATCCACTTCGATATGCTGCCATCGCAGCACATCGATAGGTACGAAGCGGTTCTCTTGGACACGGTTGGCTTCGACGGTAATGAGCATGAAGCCGCGCGCGCCGGGTTCGTTGATATGGCGGCCCTGAAGGTTGCCCGGAAAAACAATTAGGGGACTTTCGCAGAGTGTACTTCGGGTGTGAACGTGACCGAGAGCCCAGTAGTCGTATCCTTTGGCGGTGAGGTCCGTGATGCTACACGGTGCATAAGTCTGATGCGCGTTTGTACCATTCGCTGAAGTGTGAAGGAGACCTATGTTGAACAGGTCGCCCCGCGCTGCTGGATAGTTTTGGGCAAGATTTTGAGGTACCGCCCCATTGGGAAAGCTCTGGCCGTGGATTGCGACGCCGAGTTCCTCGATGACATGCGTTTCTGGAACCCGGCTGCCGAATTCGAAGGTGTTCTTCGGCCATTTCAGACGGCGGCTCATTTTGCTGGCGGCGTCGTGATTGCCTCGGATCATCGCAACGCGAATACCAACCTTGTCGAGAAGGGCGAGACCAGCGATGAATTCGAGGCCGCTTTTGTAATCGCTCCAATCGCCGTCAAAGATGTCGCCGGCAATCAAGACGAGGTTGACTTCTTCGTCGATGGCAAACTGAATCATTTCCCGGAAAGCTCGCTGCGTCGCCCCGGCGAGATCTTCCGCCCGGCTGCCAGCGCGTTCGCGCAGCCCAGTGAGTGGACTATCGAGATGAAGATCGGCGGCGTGAATGAACCGCATAATGTGCCCGAATCACTTGGATCAATTCCCCGCAGCTTGCCCCTCTGATTTCGCGCTGTCTATCCTGACTCGGCATGGTCGCTTGTAGATGCAGATTGGGACAACGACCCAGAATTCACTCCCAGCCGATCTGGCTGCCGATAATCCTCTGCACGCCGTGAAGTTCCGGAATGGGTCTTGGTCGCGTGACACGCCTTCGTCCAGTAGCGCCGCAAATTCTGCCCATGCTCGTTGGCGGTGCTGGCTTAGATAACGCCGCCACGCTCTCATCGAGCTGCTTCCGGCGCCGCTCCACTTTATTGCGCGTGACGTTCTTGTCGCGATTGTTCACAGCTTTGAACTTGCTGCCGTCGATGGCGACACTTGCTTTTGTAAGCAGGCCCATCTTACGGCAGAGTTCGACGAAGCGCGCGCAAACCTTGCGGATGGCGGCCCCGTTGTCTTTCCGGAAATCGGCAATCACCTTGTCGTCAGGAACGAGCCGGCCCAAAAGCCAAATCACCTCCAGATTGCGGCCTGCCTCGCGCTCGAGCCGCCGGCTCGACTGCACCCTGTTGAGATAGCCGTAGATGTAGAGATTCAAGAGAACAGAAGGGTGATAGGACGGGCGGCCGGTCGCTGCTGGCTCCACGCCCCCGAACCCTAATTCGCCAAGATCAAGCGCATCCACAAACGCATCGATGACGCGGACAGGATTGCTCTCATCGATCCAATCATCGAGGCATTCCGGCAATAGCGTCGCTTCTCCCCGATGCGACCCCCTCAATGAAGCGCTTCATCAATCCCTCGCGAAATCACCAAGGGAAGCATAGATGACTCGATCTTTTCACGCAGCCAGGGTCAACAACGCTCTCGGACAGTTCCAAAAAAAGGGAGCGTTATCGATTGTCAAAGGCCGTTTCCTGATCAGGAACAAAATGATCTTGAAAGAGTCGCTCGGGCCTGTGATTAGTTGATAGCCAACGGCGCTGCTTGGTTGTCCGATCCCGCTCCATTGATGGCGGCGACGCGCCTGCCCATTCGAGGCGGGACGGATCGTGATGAATTCATATGGAGTAGGAAATGTCTCACTACAACATTCTCATTTTGGGTGCGTCATACGGATCACTGTTGGCGTCAAAGATGATGTTTGGCGGCCATAACGTGAAACTGGTGTGTCTTCCGGCCGAAGCGGATCTGATAAATTCGGAAGGCTTCCGCGTGCGCATGCCTATCAGGGGACGCAAGGATCCGATCGAGATCAACTCGCGCAAGTTGCCGGGCAAGGTCTCGGCTGCGGGGACTGCTGACGTAAATCCAAACGACTTTGATTTGATCGGCCTTGCTATGCAAGAACCTCAATATGGTTCGCCCGGTGTCAGGGAATTACTTGATCTCGTCGCGAAGTCTCGCGTCCCCTGCATGTCGATCATGAATATGCCCCCGCTTCCCTACATGAAGCGGATTCCTGGACTTGATACCGAAAAGCTTAAGCCGGCGTTCACCAATCCGGTCGTGTGGGATAACTTCGCACCAAGTTCCTTGACGCTCTGCAGTCCCGATCCCCAGGCCATCCGCCCTCCCGAGGAAAAGGTCAACGTGTTGCAAGTAACACTGCCGACGAACTTCAAGGCAGCGCGATTCGACGACGAAAAGAATAACGAAATTCTTCGGACGCTTGAACAGGATATCGATGCTGTGCGGTTCGATGCGCCTGAAGGAAAAATCGAGCTGCCCGTGAAGCTGAAATTCCATGATTCGATTTTCGTGCCGCTCGCGAAATGGGCAATGTTGATGGCCGGCAATTATCGCTGCATCACGCGTGATGGAATACGCACAGCAAAGGAAGCCGTTCACGATAATCTGGATGAGTCTCGTTCAATCTACAATTTTGTCGTCGACGTCTGCGTGACGCTCGGAGCAAATCCCCTGGATATGGTGCCATTCGAGAAATACGCGGCCGCCGCCGAGAGTTTGTCACGACCAGCATCGGCCGCTCGCGCGCTCAACAATGGTGCACCAAACATCGAACGTGCCGATAAACTCGTCCAACTGGTCGCGCAGCAGCTGCAGATGGGTCACCCTGTACTGGATAGAATTGTTGCGTTAGTAGACAGTCGTCTCGACGTAAATCGTAAAAAGGCCGCTGCATAAAGAAGCGGCCGGACAGGAGACGGCCGCATTCAACATTTCTGTAAGCTGGCAGCGTCGTTTCTGCTGTCTTGAGAAGCAGTCTTGCTAAGGCACTGTCACGTTGCCGACTGATGAGTGTAATAAATCGCCCGTCACGTCTTTGTTCACGGCAGGCAATCATCCGGGCGATAATGTCCTTGGTCAGACCTTTGGGCGGGCTCGCACCGAACAGCAAGCGCCGGCGTTTGCGCAGCGCCTCAATGCCGAGAGACCTGATATGGCCAATCTCGGCCTCGATCGCAGCAGCATCGACGGTCTGTTGAACCATGGCGAGGCCTGCGCCCTTCGGTCTTGGTCCGCGGCCCAACAGTAACGCTCCGTTTGCGGGGGAGGTCCAGTCCTTTCTGGGCCACTTTATCGCTGGAATCTGGCCCAGCATATTAGGGAATGTCTGCTTGCTCGCGATCTCTTTCATAAAGTCAAAAAAACAGCCCGGTCTCGAAAACCGGTATGCGCGCAAGCGCACCGACGTCCCCGCCAAAATCAATGTCTTATACGCAATAAGCGGATTTGTTCTGCCCTTTGTCCCGCTCTTTTTGTACCGCCGTTTTGCAAATTTCGTTGACTCGCCCCGTGTTTTGCACAGCCGGACGCGGCGCCTTTTCTCAACGCCGCAAGCTGAGGCTGGAAAATAATGCCTTCAAATAGCGGTCTCACAAGCCGCTGATACGAGCTTCAGTTCCGCTCCTCATTCAATTGCGGACGATGCAATTCTGACCGGGAAAGTCTCCTATCGGCCTGAAACGTCGCGGCGCATTGTTTCGTAGTGCCGATCTTCGCCGAAACCAGCCGTTTAAGCAGTAAGCGCATGCTTGTCTGTCTCTCAACAAGGAGACAGAAAATGCAAAACAATCGCGATACCTTTTCGAAGATGCAGATGCGTCCTTTACCCTGGAACAAGGGTAAGCTCGTCGGCACGAAGCCTCCTTTAAGACCCAGTCAGGTTTGGGCCATTCGAACCCGGCTTCAGATGGAAAACCGCAGACGCGATCTGGCGCTCTTTAACCTCGCAATCGACAGCAAGCTCCGCGGCTGTGATGTTGTCGCGATCCGTGTTGAGGACGTCGCGCCAAGCGGATACGCGCTTGACCGCGCCACCATTCGCCAGAAAAAGACGGGTCGGCCCGTAAGATTCGAACTCACGGATCAAACCAGGTCCGCCCTCGATGATTATCTGAGGCTGACAGGCAGGAAGCCGGGTCAGGTTTTGTTCTGTGGCCGGGATCCTTCGCGCGGGCTTACAACCAGGCAATATGCAAGGCTCGTCAATGATTGGGTGGCGAGCATCGACCTTGATCCTTTCCAATTTGGGACGCACTCGCTGCGCCGTACGAAGGCCGTCCTGATATACCGCCAGACCGGCAATCTGCGTGCGGTTCAACTTCTCCTCGGACATACCAAGATCGAGAGCACGGTGCGGTATCTCGGGATCGAGATCGACGACGCCATCGAAATCGCCGTGAAGGTCGACATCTGATGGCAGCGGCAGGGGCCGGCGACCTGCCAAAGCAAGTCTGCTACACACCCAAATGCTGCCGTGGCAAAAAATGAATTTCCAGCGCCTCTCCAGACGATCGCGACGTCCGCTTATGTATCGCATCGTTCAGTCTGCGCTACGACGACTGGGATGGGCTGAAAGCTTCCGCCCCAAAGCAGTCGCTCAGGGTCGATAGCGGAAATGCCACATTTTTTTTTACCCGAATACCGCTCTGCCTCTAAAAACGGACAAGGATTTTCGAGCTAAAAAGCTACGAAGGCTCAGCCATGGCCCCACTCCAGAGGTGATCGAACATTTTACTGCCGTTCCCCTTCGCCAAGGTTACGTCTCATCCCTTCGAGGGCTGACTCCAGCCCAACTGTTATCAATTACGCGGGACCGCTAGAGGCTGCATGCCGGGTCGGGGATTGCGAGCCTATCGTGCGATGCAGTCCTAACGGCGCGCTGGTGGGTGACGCAAATCAGCCCGGGGTGGTCGCTGAAGGAGGCTACCTTTAACTCGGCGGTGTTCTTTGGGGCGGGCTCATTGCCCTCCTCGAGCCGCACGCCAGCGAGACCAAACTTTTATTCGCCAATTACGCCCGCGCTTGCGCCTCTTGAATTTGTCGCGGCCCTGATTGGTTCTTGTCCCCCAACTGATACACGAGACTCCGATTGGCACAGCCACGCTCGCCATCGACGCTTGGTACGAGAGCCAGGATGTGCTCCTCCCGCAACGTCACCCAATTGTCATCAAACCGTTAACGAATTGTAACACAGCTACGTTCTAGTCGGCCTGGGCATTTGGGTTTGGGGGCCGGGCATTTCCGGCTAGGGCATGAGAAGCTGGCCGAAAAAGCGGGAACGGCACGCGCGCATCGAGATCATTCCGATGATCGATGTGATGATGTTTTTGCTCGTCTTTTTTGTACTGATCAGCATCAATGTGCTGCCCGCGCTAGGGTTGAGGATCAAGCCGCCAAGTTCGGCCACGTCCGATCAAGTTGCCGAGCGGCAGCGCACAATGGTCAGCATCGACCGTGAAGGCAAAACCTTTCTCGACGGCCAGCCAATCGAACTTTCGGACATTTCTCAGCGGCTAAAAGCCATCGAAATCCCAGGCAAGAAGCTCGTTGTGGTCATCGCCGGCGATGAGGCGACCGCCTTGCAAAACGTTGTCGGTGTTCTCGACGCTCTGAAGATGGCGGGCGTCTCCAGCGCGCAAATCGTAACACGGCCGAAGTGATGAATGCGCGAAAAACTGGAAATATTCAGCAATATAATCGGGCTCGCGGCGATCGCGGGTCTATCAACACTGTTCGTTCATTCTGCGCCAGCGTTGCCCGATTTGCCGCCTCCTCAGGAAGTGGCAGTCTCGCTCGAGTCGCCTCCGGAACCGAAACCGGAGGAACCGAAGCCAGAAGAGCCAAAAGCGGACGCAAAAAAGCAGGAGCAAGCCGCTTCTGCTCCACCACCGCCGCCGCCAGCGCCCACGGAGCCAACGCCACCGATCGAGACACCGCCTCCACCTCCTCCTCCGCCGCCGCCGGAACCATCCCAATCAGTGGAACCTCCGGAGACGTCAAAGAGCGAGGAAGCGCCGAAAGCAGCCGAACCTCTGTTCGACCCGGATGGCGAGGCTGCCACTCGCCAGAAGGAGCGCCAGGCAAAGGCGGAGAAAGAGGCGTCAGCCTTCAAGTCATGCCTGCAGAAAAAAGGCTCGTTATCCTTCATCGAAGGTGAAGGGCAAGCAAAGACCACACGGCACAGTTCTCGTGGCCGTATCGATCTCGGGGGGGATCATCACGGGGGTCGAAATTACTAAAAGCTCAAATTCGCCAATTCTCGATGAAGCAGCGAAGGAGAGCGTTCTTAGTTCTGGGTGCGGCTCCCTTGTGGGGTCGGGCTCGATAACGGGCACTTTTGCTTATTAGCAAGTTGTAAACGGGGGAGTAATATGGGTAACAGTATTCGCTTGCGTAGTTTCATCTCTACGCTGTTGGTAAGCACGGCGCTTTCCGGTATTTCCTATGCACAAAACGCTCCGGCGCAACAGCCAGCTGGCGATCAACCGGCAGCTGCCCGGCCGCAGCCTGCTGCACCACAAAGCGCCGCACCGCAAAGCACCGCCACGCAAAACTTCGGCACGGTTATTGTCACCGAGCCTGCTAAGCGCCCAAGCGTTGCACTGAGCCAATCCGGTCTTACCTCTTCTCCAGCTGATTACGGCGCTGTTCAAAATGCTGCCGCGCAGACGGCCAACCAAAGTGGTTCCGCGGCAGCACAAGCGGGGAGCGTAACGCCAGGTGGAGTTACCCGCCAGGATATCGGCGGCGGCTACATGATCCTCGAACAGGCGACGAAGACCCGCTCCACAGTCACGCGTGATGCCATCGACAAGCAGTCACCGACCGCGAATCCCTATCAGTTGATTAACTTACTGCCAGGCGTGATTCAGTCGAGCGACGACGCCACAGGAGCGAATGGCGGTAATATCCGGATACGCGGCTTTAACTCGGACCATATAGGTCTGACGATCGAAGGCGCGCCAGTCAATGACTCCGGTAACTACACGCTTTTCCCTAGCGAGTATTTAGACGCTGAGAATATTGGACAGATTTCATTAGCTCAGGGTGCGCCGGACCTGGACTCCCCGCACGTTGGCGCCACAGGCGGCGTGATCAACATTTTCATGCGCGATCCGTCAAAAACCGCCGGTGGTTTGGCGGACTTCTCGATCGGCTCGGATAATTTGCGCCGCGAGTTCGTTCGCGTCGAATCCGGCGAGATTAATGGTGTCAGCGCGTATGTCAGCTATTCGAACCTCGAAAAAGATCACTGGTTCGGGGCAGGCAATGATAGCCGCGAGCATATCGACTTCAAGGCGAAGATCGATCTGAGCCCAGGCAACACCATCCGTCTTAGCGCTATCTATAATGACCAGAACAACGGTCAGTACCTCCGCCCGACAATGGCGCAGGTATCGCAGCCCATTAATAATCTTATATTGCCGAGTTTGCCTGCCTCCTTCTTAAACCCTACTACCGCAAATAAAGGCATTGACGCTTTTGGCGGCATTGACCAAAACGCAAATAGTGCATTCAACTATTTCGGATACAAGATCAGCCCGTTCAAAAACCTGATCCTCAGCGCTCCGTCGAACTTTACAATTTCCCAGAATCTCAAGTTCGATACGATCCCGTACTATTGGTACGGCTTCGGCAATGGTGGCGGTGCATTTACGTTGTCGGAGGGAAATTTCGGCGGCGCGGGCAAGGGCGGATTTTTCTGGGGCAATCTCAAAGTCACAAATGTGGATCTAAACGGCAATGGATCGACCAAAGACCGGACATTGTTCTATAATCCCAATATCACCGAGACCGACCGACCGGGCGTAATCAATAAACTGACCTATACCGCCGGCGATCACGAAATAGTAGCAGGCCACTGGTTCGAATATGCTCTTCATAAGCAGACCGCCCCATTCGAGGCCCTGAATGCCGACGGCACTGTGTCAGACCCGTTTGGACAATCTAATCTTCTGAACCTACCCTCAACCGCCGTCTGCCAAGTCTTTGACCCCAACAAAAAGACGACGGGTGCTACGGTTACGTGCCCGACGGGCCCTGTACAATTCCGCGACTCACTCACCACAACGATGACGAACGCCCTTTTTGCCGGTGACACGTGGAAGGCAACCAATAAACTCAGCGTCATCTATGGCGTAAAAGAAGTGCTGGTTAGCCGCGACATTCAAAACTATCTGCCCGGTCAGCCAGAGCTTAATCTCTACGACACGGCGACGCTGCCGACTGTCGGCTTCCGCTATGCCGCTGACTCCCATCATACGTTCTTCGGTAGCTATAACACCTCCTTCCGCACCACTCCGAACTTTACGCTGATACCTAGCATATCGAGCAGCACTGGCGCCGTCACAGCACCCATTACGAATGTAACGCCGGAAAGCGGGCAGAACTTCGAAATCGGCCATCGTTACCAAGGTAGCTTATTTGCGACCTCGGTGTCTGGTTTCATGGGGCATTACGACAACTTCCAGCAGCGGACCGGCTTCCTCGATCAGAACGGAAGCCCAGTTTCCTCTACCATAAATATCGGGAGATTGACGAACATCGGGTTGAATGGAGAAATCGGCACGCGGCCGATCTATAACTTCCGCCCCTATGTCTCAGGTGAGCTGCTGCGCGCTGAAATGCTGGACAACCTCCCAACTACCTCGACTTTACCAAACAAGAAAGTCATCAACGACTTCTTGGCGACAAAGGGCAAGGAGCTTCCAGGCGCACCGGGCTACTCGTTCTCACTTGGCCTCGATTATGACGACGGGCACATCTTTGGTAATGTCGCCTATAAGCGTGTAGGTCCGCAATTCTCCACGTTCGTGGATGACGAGCAAATCAAGGCCTACGGCCGGACGGACGCGTCCATCGGTTATCGCTTCTCTGATTTCGGGTTTATGAAGGCGCCAGAAATCAAGCTCGGCTTCTACAATGTCTTTGACAATCAAAAGGATTTGACGGGCGTTTTCAACATCACCAACAACGCGCGAGCTGCAACGGGTGTCAATGGCGGAGCAATCAGTTCCTCAGCACCGTCTTACTTCCTGGGTAGCGATCGATCCGTTCTGCTGACCTTCAAAACAGGCTTCTAATAGTGAAGATTGATACGGCATTCTTTCACGATGTGTGCATCAACATCCTCTACGGATCGATGGTGGTGCTCACTTTCGTGATCGTCGAGCGGCTCGTTTATTACGCGCTGCTCGCCCATCGCAACGGTAAACTTGGAGCCGCGATCCGCGGCTCCAACCAACGAAGCTCCGAACGAACGTTCAAGCGCCGGGATCTGCTAACGCGCGGCCTCGCCGAATATATCGAGCTGCAAAACGAACCGGCAGTGACTCGCGATAGGATCGAAGATGCCTCTTCAGCCTTGTTTATGGAGGTGAACGGCCGCATTGAAGCGAGGATTTGGCTACTCGATACTATCGTTACTTCGGCGCCTTTGCTTGGGTTGCTTGGCACCATCCTCGGCATCATGGACACGTTCAGCGCATTGTCTTCCGGCGGCATATCCGATCCGGCTGCAGTGAGCCGAGGCATAGCTGCGGCATTGGTGGCGACAGCCATCGGCATTGGCACCGCGCTCTATGCGCTGCTTGGGCTAAATCTTTTGCGCCGAATTGCCGATCACCTGGGTGAAAGCTTCAAGGGTCTTATTCTGGCAAGCCACAGCCTCGGCAGCCGCGGTATCAAATTAGCAAGCAACACCGCCCGGCCGAATACGACCGCAATCGGCGATACCGCCACAGTTCAGGTTTAAGATATGCATAACGGCTTTACACGTCGGGCTTTCATCGGGACCGCAGCGTCGCTCGCTGGCGCGGCCGTCATCTTAGATGCGCACGCAGAGGATGCTCCGCGCGTTGAACTGCGTCTGCTTGAAACCTCAGACCTGCACATGTTCGTACTCGACTGGGACTATTATCACGCCAAGGTCGATCCGACAGTTGGTTTCGCGAAAGTCGCATCCCTCATCCGCACTGCACGGGCAGAAAGTCCGAATACCCTATTGTTCGACAATGGCGACTTCCTCCAAGGCAACCCCCTGGCCGATTTCGTTGCCGAAAAAGCTCGTCCATCAGGCGCAGCGCCGCACCCCATCGTCGCAATCATGGGAGACCTCCGCTACGACGCGGCCGGGCTCGGTAATCATGAATTTAACTACGGCCTAGAGTTCCTTGAGTCTTCGCTTTCGGGCGCTCCATTTCCTTTCGTCTGCGCCAATGTGGTGCGCGCCGGTGGCGGCGTGTTTCTGCCACCCTACGCTGTCCTTCGGCGTTCAGTGAAGGATGCTAATGGCGGTGAGCATGAGCTTCGTATCGGTGTGATAGGCTTCGTGCCCCCGCAAATAATGATATGGGACAAAGCGCGCCTCACAGGCAAGATTGAAGCGAGCGACATCGTAATCGCAGCGAGGCGATACCTCCCGGAACTGCGCGCGAAATGCGATGTAGTGGTCGCGCTCTGCCACGCCGGTATAAGGGCGGGCCAATGGGCGGAGGGAGAGGAAAACGCAGCGCTCCATCTTGCCGCCGTGCCTGGGATCGATGCGATAATGACGGGCCATTCGCATCGCGTGTTTCCTGGTAAAGACTACGCTGGCCTTGAAGGCGTTGATGCCGTCGCGGGGCTGCTCAATGGCGTGCCTGCCGTTATGCCCGGTTTTTGGGGCAGCCATCTCGGGGTTATCGATCTAAAGCTCAAGCTCGAAGGCAAAAGCTGGATCGTCGAAAACGCCAAGGTCGAAGCGCGCCCAATCTATCGGCGCGATCAAGGCAAGGTAGAGGAACTGGCCGGGCGCGATTTTGGCGTTGAATCCGCCATTGCCGCTTTGCACAAAGGAACACTTGGCTGGGTTGAAGAGCCTGCTGGCGTGATCGATTTACCGATTCACAGCTATTTCGTTTGGGCTGGCTATGATCCCGCCACCGCCTTGGTCAATGCAGCGCAGACTTGGTATGCACGCCCGCTTCTAGCAGGCACCGATCTTGCTGGCTTGCCTCTCCTGTCGGCTGCTGCGCCATACCGAGCCGGTTACACGCCTGACAGCTTCATTGACCTTGCGGCTGGCCATGTGCCGCAACGCGCAGTCGCGGACCTTTACATCTACTCCAATAACACGGTTACCGTCGTTAAGGTCACCGGCGCGCAGATCGTGGAATGGCTTGAATTTTCTGCCCGGGTCTTCAACAGGATCGATCCATCTGCGACGGCGCCACAAGCGCTTATCAACAAACGCGTGCCCTCCTACAGCTTCGACATAATCAGCGGTCTGACTTACGACATCAACGTGACGCAGCCGTCGCTATACGACTCGCGTGGGGTCGACGCACAAAACCGGCGCATAACCAATGTTCGCTTTGAGGGGCAACCAATTGACCTCAATCGTGAATTTGCGGTCGTCACAAACAGCTATCGCGCTGATGGCGGAGGCAATTTCCCGGGCCTGGGAGGCTTGAAAATTGGACTGCGTGCGCCTGACGCAAATCGCGACGCTATTTTGCGCTATTTCCGCGCGAACCCTGTTGTCGCGGTGCCTAAGGCCTTTCCTTGGAAGTTCGCGCCGACCGGTCATGCTACGAGCGTCTATTTCGACTCGGGGAAGGCCGCTGCCACTCGTCTCGCCGACGCGCCTGGCTTAGCCCATACGGGCGATGGGGAACCGGGCTACGCGCGATTGGCGCTGACTTTGCCTTAAGTCGAGGCGGCGCAACGTCAAGCCTAGCCTATTATGCATCGGGCGATCAGCGAGTCCGCTTGGTCGCCCGATGCGTCTTCGGCTTGGAGGCCTCCTATGTAGGCGGTGCCGCTTCCGGTCCTTCGAAACATAAAGACCTTAGGCCCAGCCGCGGGCCAGCCTACCTTGTCGTTGTCGAGTGGCAATGGTCATCGACCACTCGGCAACCACATATAATCAGCTACTGGCTAAGATTAAGCGCCGCGCTCAAATCGCCAAGCGGCGGCTGCCCATTTGCCTTGAGGGCGGCGTCACGCGCCACAATGCCTGGGAGGACTGGCAAGCCGTAGCGCGCAGTGATGAAGCGCAGGATCGATGTTGTGTCGTACAGTGTGTGATCGATGGTGCCTTTTTTGGCAAAGGGCGAGATGATAATCGTCGGGATGCGATTACCTGGTCCCCAGCGGTCAGCTTTCGGCGGGGCGGCGTGATCCCAGAAACCGCCGTTTTCATCATAGGTGACGATCACGAGCATACCGGACCATTGCGGACTCTTTTCGAGATGGGCGATGAGGTCGGCGATATGCTTATCGCCCGAAAACACATCGGCATAGCCGGGATGCTCATTGAGGTTACCCTGGGGCTTGTAAAAGGTAACCTGGGGCAGCTTGCCTTCATCGATGTCCTTGAGGAACAAGGCGCCGTCCATACCGCCATCCTTCAGATGCTCAGCCCGTGCGGCGGTGCCTGGCGCCATGCTCGCAAAGTAATTAAACGGCTGATGATGATACTGAAAATGCGCCGCGCCTCCGCCATGACCGTCGAAGCCCGATTGCCACGCGCCCGCATACCAAGCCCAGCTTATGCCTTTCTGACTGAGGAGATCGCCAATCGTGGTATCAGCCTGCGGAGGCAGTGTTGTTGGTCTTGCGGGATCGGCATAGGCCGGGTCACCACCCGCCGCCGGCTTATTCGCACTGGGCTGATAGGGCGGCTGCATCGTGTTGACCGCGTAGAAATCCGGCGTGAGCGCTCCGTCGTTAACGAATTTTGGCGGTCCATCCATCGCCGAAGCTGGAGATTCGGCGGCCACCTTCAATGAAACGCCATCAGTATTGATGGCCGAGATCATCCCTTTTGCTGGGCCTTGATCAGCGTTGGCGTAAACGGGTACGCAAGCGCAAATGAACTCGAAATGGTTCAAAAACGACCCGCCGAAAGCGCCCATGAAGAAATTGTCGGCGAGCACATATTTCGCCGCGACATTCCATAGCGGCAGCTTTGAGCCGTCATAGAAACCCATGGTGAGGGCGCCTACATCGGTCCAGGCTGCAAAGCCATCGTTCTTGCCGCCATTGATCTGCATCTGCTCCTGATAGAAACGATGCCAAGGGTCACGGGTCGGAACCGTGAAGGACAGGTTAAAACCTTTAGGGTCGTCTATGGCGAATGGCCTGTTGGAGAGATGTGCTTGCGCGGTAGCCTCCTGGCTTATGGCCGGGGTAACCCCTTTTGCTGTCAAGCCGCCCCAAACTGATGGCAACTCTGGGAGCGGCTTGCCGTGGCGATCGATCTGACGCGCCTGATCGGCGGTAACATTCTGCAGGCCATTCGCGCCAGGAAAAGCCCCGTAGAGATTATCGAAGCTCCGGTTTTCGGCATAGATCACGACAATATTGGTGATCTTATCGCCCCCGGCGATGGCGCCCCCAGATGCCCCGCTCTCTAGGGCGTACGCCGCGTTGGAAAGGAATGTGATTAAGATCAAAGCACGAATAATCATGAGCGATTGTCCACTAACGTTAGCTCGGCAAGTAATAGTTCAGGAAGTTTGTAAGCTTAATGACAAGCAGCGATCTGCGGATCGGTTACGGTCGCAATTAGTCCAAGCTGTCTAGTGGATTTCGCGCGCAGACGAAGCCGGCTGACGCAATTTGCTTCCCCTCGAAGGCGTCCGCTCCACCCTCAACTTCTGACGGGATCGTCCCTGTCCATCGAGTTCCGCTCACGGCCTTCAGCACGCGTGAAGCCAAAAATCCCTCACGACGGCTTTTGGTCCGACCCGGACTAAGCCGCTGATACGATCTTCAGTTCCGCTCCTCATTCAATTGCGGACGATGCAATTCTGACCGGGAAAGTCTCCTATCGGTCAGTCTCTTCACGGCCTTGAGTGCCGGTTTTGGCCAGCAAACGTTGGGCTATTAAAGTACAATCCTGGTTCGAACCTCTCTCGAGATTTTCGCACAAGCCCCGGCTGAAATTATTCATATGTGCACCAAAGCGGTTGCAATTACTTGATCTGCTCGCAATGGTGGTTGGGAACGGAATGCAGGCGATGGGGGCAAAAGCAATTGCCGCCAAACCGGGCATGAAAGCGGGGGAGGAGGAAGCCATGTCGCATCTGAAGATCGAAGGGCTTGAAGCCGAGATGCTGCCTATATTGGTTAAGAGCTTTCCGAGAGCGTTTTTTCCTTCCGGCCGGAGCTGCCGGCCCCTCCGCGTCGGCATTTTCGATGATCTGACCGCGGCGCTTCCCCCTGAAATAGACCGGGCGAGGCTGAAACTTTACTTGGGCCTATACACGGCTCAGCCCAGATACTTGTGTGAGCTGAAGCCGGGCGCAATTAGGATCGGACTCAACGGCTGCGCTGCGGGCAGGGTGAGCACCAAGCAAGCTGAGAGCGCAGCAGCCCGCTTGCAAAAGCTTCGCAGTCTTGAAGTCGGACCGGCTTCTGCGGAAGCCGGCTCATCATCGCCAGCTTCCGCTGCTCAAACCTCGCCCGCTTCGCTGATGCGAACGCCGCACTCTGGAGCAATCAATCAGCTGCGAACGCCGTTCCGCACTGATCTTACCGAAGGCCTTCCCAGGAAGAAAGGGGCACAGCCAGCGCAGCAACGGGTTATTGTGGTCGTAAAGAGAAGGAGGCCCCCTGGAAAAGTGGCCACCACAGATTCCAGAACCTTTTAGTTCGCGAGGCCCACACGATGAGCTGCCGTTCGCGAAGCCTTAAACCGGCTTTCGAGTGAAGGGCTGCTTCATCAAAGAGATCAGCGCGGCTTTCGCATCCACGAGGTCATACTCCAGGATCTCGACGAATTGACGCTGGCGCGTTGCTGGGCAAACGAGGTTTGTCTGCGCAACTCGATAAGGACCGGTGGATCGGAATGAGAGGCGGGCATCGCGACGGCTCTGCAATTGCTGGAAGAAACCCGACCGTAAACCCACGCTGGCAGGCCGCAAGACCAAGAGCCAGCGCGATATGGCTCTTGCCAGTCCCGCTTGGCCCCATCGCGATGACGTTCTCACGGCGCAAGATGTATTCGCCGCGGGTCAGCTCCAAGATGAGCATTTTGTTCAGCGACGGGATCGCCATGAAGTCGAAGCTATCGAGGCTCTTCACCACCGGGAAGCGTGCGGCCCGGATCCGCTGTTCCACCGTACGGCGCTCGCGCTCGATGAGTTCCAACTCGGCAAGCCGCAAAAGATAACGAGAATGATCGACGTCACGCGCCCAGGCTCCTCGCCCAAGGCTTCGGCAGCCTGACGGCCGATGCAGCTGGCAGACGGGTCGTAGTCGTAGTTATGGACGGTGAAGGCGATGCCTGCCTGCTCCAGCACTTTCGTCGCGCGTGTCACCTTCGGCATTTCAACCTTCCCGATGCTCGCAAGCTAACATGGCAGTGCTTCTTTTGCCATGGGACGGCTGGTTTGCCTCGTTCATACGGCGCTTTATCCGGACCGCTTTAGACGTTACGCTGTCGCAACCAGAATCATCCCTCACGGCGGGCCATGGCAACGCTGATTATCACCGAAAAAACTAGCCAGGCGAAAGACTTGGCCGCAGCGCTCGGCAGCCGTTACGGGAGGATCCTGCCCGCCGAAGGCCATCTGCTGCGGCTCGCCGAGCCCGATGAGATCGATCCAGCCTGGAAACGCTGGTCCTGTACGCTGCTAAAGCCAGACGGCCTCTATCCCACCCGGCCCGCCAACGGCGGCAACAAAACCGCCAAGCTGAAGGCCATCGCGGCGGCGCTGAAATCCTGTGAGACGGTGATCATCGCCACCGACTGCGACCGCGAGGGCCAGCTTATCGGCCAAGAAATCCTGGAACATCTGCGCTATCGCGGCAGCGTGCAGCGCGCGCTGTTCACCGCGCAAGACCCCAAAACCCTGCGCCAGGCGTTCGCAACACTGAAGCCCAACCGCGAGATGCGCCCCCTCTACGAGGCGGCGGTTGCGCGCCAGCAGGCCGATCAGATTTTCAACCTGTCGCTGACGCGGACGGCGACGAGAACCCTTTTGGCGCCAGGCACACGCGGCGTTATCGGCATCGGGCGCGTGAAGACGCCAACACTCGGCATCGTCTGCCTGCGCGAGCTGGAAATCCGCGATTTCCGGCCGGAGGATTATTTCGAGATTGTGGCGCAGGCGAACGTGGCGGCCGGCAGTTTCGCCATGCGCCACGCTCCGCTGCCAAAGCAGCGCATCAAAAATCGCCTCCGTGCGGAAGCCATCGCCCGCGCGGCCGATGGCTATCGCGGCCCGCTCGGCATCAAGGTCGAACATTGCCGCCAGGGGCCGCCGAAGCTGTTCGACCTGCCGTCGCTGCAAAAGACCTGCGACCAGCGCTGGGGCTGGACAGCGGACAAAACGCTCGCCATCGCCCAGGAACTCTATGACGGCAGCGGCAAGAAGCTGATCACCTATCCGCGCGCCGAGGCCCGCTACCTGAGCGAGAACCAGATCGCGGACGTGCCAGCCATCACCGCCGCGCTGGGGCGCTTACGCGGCTTCGCTCATCTCGATCTGGCCAAGCCCGTGATCCGGAAGGGCAAGTCCGGCCATTTCTGCGACCGCGCGCTGGAGGGCGTGTCGCACCATGCCGTGGTGCCTAACGTCAACGTGCTCGATGACGGCCTGGAGCAGCGGCTGGCGCGGCTCAGCGGCGATGAGAAGCGGCTGTTTGCCGTCATTTGCCGGTCCTATCTTGCCGCTGTCATGCCGGACTATGAATACCAGCAGACGGCCGTCACCATGCAAGTGCCAGTGGCGCCCGGCGAGCGTGCCGAATTCCGGGCGGTGGGCCGCATTCCGCTGGTGCAAGGCTGGAAAGCCGTCTACACCGCCAGCGAGCCGGATGCCGTTGGTGATGAAACTGAGCAGGCGCTACCGCCGCTCATAGACGGCGAAATGGCCCGGCTTACCGAACCGCGCATCGACGAAAAGCGTACACAGGCTCCGCCGCGCTATAACGAAGGCACACTGATCGATGCCATGCAGAACGCCTGGCGCTTCGTGGAAAATCCAGCGGTGCGCGAACGGCTGAAGGAGGCGAAGGGCATCGGTACTCCGGCGACGCGCGCCGAGATCATCAAGGGACTGAAGAAACAGAACCTGCTTGCGGCTGACGGCAAATGGGTGGTGCCAACCGGCGCCGGCCTGCAATTGTTCGAATTGTTGCGCGGCGCTGCACCTGCACTGGTCGATCCGGGGACGACCGCCGAATGGGAGATGCAGCTCGATGCCGTAGTGACCGGTAAGGCAGACCATCTGCGTGTGATCGGCGCTATCGCCGCCGAGGCGGAAAAGCTGATCGGGGTGCTGCAGCAGCGCGTTAGCAGCACCTTGAATCTTGAGGCCGTATCTGTTCAGCCGGAGCCGCGCAAACGGCGTTCGCGCAAGGCCGCAGCGGCAAAGGACGAGACAGCCGCGGCGAAACCCTCCCGCCGCAAGGCCGCTTCGGCCAAACCCAAACGGCTCAGCACGAGCAAGGCACCCCAGGCTGGAACCGCTCCGGAAACAGCCGCTGCAGCGCGCGCCACTCCGACCGCCCGCATGGTCGCTTATGCGGAGAAGCTTGCCAAGGCCAAGAGATTGCCGCTACCTCCCGGCTACGCCCAGGATTTCCAGGCGTGCCGCGGTTTCCTCGATCAGTATGGGTGACGCCAATGACCGGCTGGCGCCGCAGATCCAAACTGAAGGAGAGGCGGTACGTTGACCTTGGGTCGATAGCATAAGTCTCATCGTGAGTATATGTAGGCTGTTATACCCTCGAAACCGGACTGATGATGTGACGGCTTAACAGTGTCGAGACATCAGTTTTCCCACGATGCATCGCTTTCCGGTGACAGGGGCCTTTGAACCCGAAGGGATCCGACTAGGGCGGAAACGGTCCTAGCATCCGGTTATCGCCCGTGCTCAACCTGCTCCAGGAACCGAATGTAGTGGTCGGGCAAACCGTGCGCCCGGGCGCCCTCGCGCAACAGTGTGAGGTACCGAAGCGTCGGGGTGTAGTCGTCTTCATCGCCTTCAGCCGCCAAGGTCGCAGCGTGGAGCGCCGTGCCGCTCATGTCCTCGGCATCAAGCCAGAGAGGCCGGTAACGCCACCACGGAACGCCTTCCGTCGCCTCCAGGCGGACGAGGTCGCGGCGCGTGATCTTGGTAAGCGATGTTTTCAGAGCACGGCACGGCTATTTGTGCTAGCGGCGTAGGCCCACGGCAGCAGCTCGTCGATTTGGCGCATAGGCCAGCCATTGACGAGGCGGGAGAGAACGCTGGCGAGGTAGAATTGCGGGTCGACAGCGTTGAGCTTTGCTGTTTCGATCAGCGAGGCGACGATCCCCCAATGCACGGCGCCGCGATCGTGACCGGCGAAGAGTGCATTTTTTCTGTTCAACGCGACAGGCCTGATGGCGCGCTCAACGGTATTCGAGTCGATTTCGATGCGACCATCATCAAGAAAGAGCGTCAGGCCCTGCCAATGGCTGATGGCATAGCGCAACGCCTCTGCCATTTTGGATTTGCCAGAAACACGCTTGAGATTTTCGTCGAAAAAGGCCTTGAGCGTTTCAACGCGCGGCCGGCTTTGGGCTTGGCGAACGCGATGGCGCACCTCGGCGCTTTGGCCTCGGACCTGTTCCTCGATTGTGTAAAGGGCCGCGATCTGGCGCAGCGCGTCTTCGCAAAGCGGCGCGTTGCCGCCTTGCGCGATGTCGTAGAACCGCCGCCGGCAATGCGCCCAACAGAACGCCAAGGCGATCGGGGCGCTTTGGTCTCGCGTTTTGGCAAGCTCTTTGTAAGCCGCATAGCCATCCACCTGCAGGATGCCGGCAAAGCCCGCGAGGTGGTTTTTCACGTGCTCGCTGCCGCGGCCAGGGGCATAACAATAGACAACGCCGGGGGGATCATTACTACCCCACGGCCTATCATCCCTGGCGTAGGCCCAGAGTTGACCGAGCTTGACCTTTCCACGGCCGGGATCAAGCACGGGCGCGCGCGTTTCATCGGCAAACAGCTTCGGCGAGGCTTTAAGCACCTCGAACAGCCGCGCCTGAAGGGGCGCAAGCAGCAAAGCGGCCCGCCCCACCCAATCGGCCAGCGTGGAGCGATCAAGATCGATGCCTTGGCGGGCGTAAATCTGCGCCTGGCGGTATAACGGACAGTGATCGGCGTATTTGGTCACCAGCACATGGGCAATGAGGTTCTCTGTGGGGATGCCGCCTTCGATGAGACGCGCGGGCGCAGGCGCTTGCACCACCGCCTCTTCGCAAGCCCGGCAGGCGTATTTGGGGCGGCGCGTGACGATGACTTTAAACTGGGCCGGCACCACATCGAGGCGTTCGGAGCGATCCTCGCCCATCACATGCAGCGTCCCGCCGCAACACGGGCAGGACTTATCCTCAGGTTCCAAAATGATCTCTTCGCGCGGAAGGTGAGAGGGCAAGGCACCGCGATTGACAGAACGGGGCTTTGTGGGCGACGCTTGCAGCGTCGCGTCTGGGATCGTCTCAGCCGGTTCGGTTTCCCCGATGGCCTGCTCGATCTCTTCGATCGCCAGGCTCAGCTGATCAGGATGAAGTTTTTCGGATTTGCGGCCGAACTGCGCGCGACGCAATTGGCGCAAAATATCCCACAGTCTGGCATTGGCATCTTGGACACGGGTGAGTTCGGCGTCTTTTTCAGCGGCCGTTTTCGCCCATCCCAGCCGCTCGGAGACGATCAGCGCCTGTAGCGCAGAGAGGTCATCCGGCAAAGGCTCAGAGGCGGCGATCATGCGAAAACTGCAGCATGATTTGCTATGGCGCGCACGCAAAAAACACCGTTTTTAGGCTATTGCAAAGCCTTGGGGCGCGGTTTTCTCAACGAGCGTATGCGGGTCCAATCAAGCCCGTCGAAGAGAGCGGACATTTGGGCGGGTGACAGACGCATCACGCCGTCCTCGATCTTTGGCCAGCGGAATTTGCCATCCTCGAGCCGCTTGTAAATCAGGATCAGGCCGGACCCATCCCAGATCAAAATCTTCACGCGCTCACAGCGCTTGGCGCGGAAGATAAAGGCCGCGCCGCAAAACGGATCGAGTTGCAAGACCTCCTGCACCAGCGCAGCCAACCCATCGAGACCCTTTCTGAAATCGATTGGCCCGGTGACGATATAAATCCTGGGAGGAACCGCTCCAAAAATCACACGCGCCCCGCCGTTTCCATCAACGCGCGCGCAAGGGCGGCAACAAGCATGGCGTCGGCGCCTGAGCGAATATGCACCTTTACAGGCCCGATGATGAGTTCGATGGGGGTTATCGCAGGCCCAAAGCGGGCCTTGCTCTGCGCAACAATAACAGGCGTAAAGCCATTTACGCCAACGCCGGAAAGCGCCTCAGCTTCGCGCGCCTTCTTACGCCAGGTGACAAGACGCTTGGGATTAATCCCGTGCCGGGCGGCAATTTCTGCCACCTTCGCCCCAGGCCCAAAGCTTTCGGCAACAATCAAGGCCTTCTCTTCCGCCGTTAACATCCTCGGCTTGTCGCTGCCGGCGCTGCCCAAATCTGTTGACGTCGTTTCGTTCTGATCCATCGCACCACCCCAATGATGGCCGCGAAAATCCCATACCTCTCACCTTAAAAACAAGGTGCGCTCAAAACAGCGCTTACTGAAAGAACGCGTTCGGGCAAGAAGTAACCCGGCTTGCACGAAATCCAACTGGCCCCGTCCGGCGATAACCCTCCACCCGGCACAATACAGTGAACATGGGGGTGATGTGTTAGGGTCTGGCCCCAGGTATGCAGCACCATCGTCATACCGATCCTGGCACCGAGATGCTTTGTATCGGCGGCGATGGTGCGCAACGTCTCGGCCGCTGCCTCGAATAGGATCGTGTAGGCGACAGCTTTGTTCTGATACGCGACCGGTCTGATCGGGGCCGGCAGCGTGAACACAATATGGAAGTACTCGACCGGCAACAGATCGGCCTGCCGCGCTTCGAGCCACTCATGCGCGGCGCCGGCTTGGCACTTCGGGCAATGCCGGTTGCGGCAGCTGTTGTAGGCGACCTTGCTGTGCCCGCAGTCGCCGCAGCGTTCGACATGCCCGCCCAAGGCCGCCGTTCTGCAGCTGCGAACCGCCCCCATGACCTTGAGTTGGCCACGGCTCAGATGCCCGGCATTATCCTTGGCGTAGGCGTCACCGTGACGGCGGAGGATATCCGCCACCTCCAGCAGAGTGAGCGCTTGCCGCTCACGATAAACGTTCGCCGGCCGACAGGGGATGTGCCTTACGAGGGCGGCACCACCATCAAACTCAAGCGGTCGAGCGGGCTCTCGGTCGCCCCAATCGTATGGGCCGCAACCCGCGTATAGCGCGCGGTCGTCGACAGGTTGTTGTGGCCGAGCAACGCTTGGATGATCCGAATATCGGTGCCCTGTTCCAAAAGATGCGTCGCAAAACTATGCCGAAGCGTATGGACGCTGACCTTTTTATCGATGCCTGCCGCCGCGCATGCTGACCGGCATGCGCCATGAAGCACGGTGACGTTGACGGCCGTGTCCGGATCACGGCCGGGGAATAGGAACCGTTGCGGCCGTGTGAGCTTCCAGTAGGCGCGCAAAATGCCAAGCAGTTGCGCCGATAGCATCACGTAGCGATCTTTACCGCCTTTGCCATGCTCGATCCGGATGACCATCCGGCCGCTGTCGATGTTGCGCACCTCGACCGCCACCACCTCTGAAACGCGCATTCCCGTCGCGTAGGCTGTCGTCAGCGCCACACGGCACTTCAGGCTCGGCACGGCTTCGAGAAACCGCACGACCTCGTCGCGGTTCAGCACGTCCGGCAACGCCGCCCGCTTGCGGGCATAGGGAATGCGCTCAGGGACTTCGTCCTGGCCGAGCGTGACGCCGTAGAGAAAGCGCAAAGCGCACACGATCTGGTTTAGCGTCGCCCAGGCGATGCCCTTACCAGCCAGATGCACCTGATAGGCGCGCACGTCTTCGAAGCCGAGCCGGTCCGGTGACCGGCCAAAATACCGGCTGTAGCCTTCGATCGCGTGGATGTAGGATCGCTGCGTCGTTGGCGATAGATTGCGGATCGTCATGTCCTCGATCATGCGCCGGCGCAGTGGGCTGACTGGCTTGGTCGTGCTACGCACACTCATGGGAAGCTCCTTGTCTGGGGTCCGTGTCTTCAACACACACGATCCTGACAGACAGGGCGCTTCCCTCAAGCCTAGGCGCTACCGCGGTAGCGGTTCAGTTCAATCAATCTTGCGCGACAGCTTGGGATCTTGAATCAATGTTGCGCCCGAGGGGGCGAAAAATCTTTTTGCAACAATATCGGCCCAGCACTGCCATTCAGGTCCGCTAAGAGAATTTCCGCTCTTTCAGATTAATAGCGTGACTGCGAATTCCGAGCATGGACGGTGAGTTTTGACCCTGAACTTACTCCACGGACTTTTCGCTTTGAAAGCCAGACTTGGGTGAAACCCAAACCTAGCGAAGGTCTGCATGTGGGCTGGTGAGTTCTCGCACCAATGGTACTTGCTTCAGTACCGTGAACGGTTCAGCTATGCTTGCGCGCAGTCACCAGCCGTCGGATAGACCAGACATGTCGCTCTTCCATGGACTCTCAGCCTTCCCCATCACCCCTGCTGATGAGCAAGGCCATGTAGACACCGGTGCCCTCGCCACGCTGTTGCAGCGTCTCGTAGTGGCCGAAGTGGACTCGATTGGGCTGCTCGGCAGCACCGGGACGTATGCCTACCTCACTCGGTCGCAGCGGCGGCGCACGGTTGAAGCGGCGGTCGAGTGCATTGGCGGCCGCGTCCCGATCATCGTCGGAATCGGTGCGCTTCGCACGAGCGACGCACAGGATCTGGCGCGCGACGCGCAGGAGGCCGGAGCCGACGGGCTGCTGCTCGCGCCGGTTTCATACACGCCTCTCACGGGCGAGGAGGTCTTTCAGCACTTCGCTTCCGTGGCGGCCACCACCGACCTTCCCCTCTGCATCTACAACAATCCTGGCACTACCCATTTCGCCTTCAGCGATGAGCTTATCGCGCGTCTCAGCGCCGTCCCGCGGATCGTCGCGATTAAGAATCCCGCTCCGTCGCCCTCCGACGCGGCGGCGACGGTCGATGCCCTGCGGAGGAAGCTGCCCACCGACTTCGCTATTGGCTACAGCGGCGACTGGCATGCGGCCGCAGCAGTTCTGGCGGGCGGCGTTGCCTGGTACAGCGTGCTCGGCGGCCTCCTACCTGGCCCGTCCCTGGCGCTCCTGCGCGCCGCGCAGGCCAAAGATGCGGCGGGGGTGCGCCGGATGGACGCGACGCTCCAGCCGCTCTGGGACCTGTTCAAGGAATTCAGCAGCCTGCGCGTGGTGTACGCCGCGGCCAATCTGCTGGGCTTGACCGATGCGCAGCCACCCAGGCCGATACTGCCGCTTGGTGCAGCCGAGCGGGAGCGCATCAAGCTAGCATTGGCCAAGCTGAATCCTTGAACACGAAGCCCCTCACAACGGTGAAGGACCGCTTCGGGTCGATTGCGGAAATACGAGCCATTTCAATCGAGTACCGCATTCACTCCGAAAGCGGACGAGACATTTAGAGCCCAGAAGCCGCGGCGGATCGATGCTGTTGCCGAGTAGGCCCAGGGAATTTCACCCCGAGCCCCTCACAGATCCGGACTTGACACTCTCGCGTCATCCGGCTCGTGCCATCGCATGAAGGCTGCCGCATTCCGCTGAAATTCTGGGCTCTAGCGCTATGTGGCCGCCTGAGCAGCATCCGCGTTGAGCGGTATGCCCATTTGCGCACAATACGCTTCAAGCTGGCTCCTCGCCTCATCTGCCATTCTAGTCTGTAGCTGGTCCGTGCCGAGCGCGCTTATCCCGAGGAGATTGTGAATGGCATCCAACAACAATGTATGGCCCTTAAGCTTTTCATCGCCAAGACATCTCTCCACGCAGCGCATTGCCCAAACGTTGCCAGATGCGGCGTCTTTCTTCGCAGCCTCATCGACGCGGCGTTTTAGGGATGCGGGAACGCGAATATAGATGGTTGCGCCGGGCTCCGCTTCTGCCCATCCCGATTACCGAATGCATCCGCTTAACCCCCGGAAGCAGAATTTCCGGATCGCCTCAGACGGCGTCCGTGATCTGCACTATCGCATGCCGTTGAGGACAGCTTTGATCCATGACTTTCGGGAGGAGACCCAGCCCAGATCTTGAGTTGGTACGAGGTAGAGATTAGGCTAGTTTCACCGAAGATGAACTCACCTTGGTACAATCAGCCGGATTGAGTTGAAAGCCTGAGTGTCTGATACTGAACTGACCGCCCTTCTCTTTAGTGCGCCCACATATGGATCGAGACCCAACCCCAATTTTGGAAGCGCTTATTAGGCTCAGTAACCAAAAAGAGCCAACACTTGCCTTTCTGCTATCTAAGCACCCCGAACTCAATAACATGGATTGGATAAACCGGTGGGGCCCACATGACGCATGGCCTCCCATCCTGTCAAAGTTTTCAACGCCAGAACTCGCATATCTCGCCAAAGCCCTGACCGTCATCGAACGAGATCTCAAATGGGCAGGCGGTTCTGTAGCGGCCGTGATTTGGATTTTCCGCACATATCGAGAACGAAGCGACGCCGATATCGATACTCTTGCTTCTTGGATCGTGGATAATGGCAAGACCCATGGAGCCCCTGGGGTAGCCAGTGTGGCGCGCGGAGCCTAGCTGAGTTTAATCGGCAACTAGAGGCCAAAAGACTATGGCGCTTAGCGCTGTTTGAGTTCGAAGAAGAGCAGCGGCGGAAGAAGGCTGAAAATAAGCGTCTAGCAGAGGCAACAGCAAAGCTGCGGCTCGCCAAAGGTAAAGAGCGCGCAGAGAGGATACGAAAATACGTCAGTGACCTGGAGGCTATGGAGGCGCATGATCGCCTGGTTTATCTCGCACACGATGCGACCTTTCCCTTGGAGGTCATCCCCCAAAACCTAATCACGTTGAGCTTGCCTCGAGTTGCGTTTCTATCAGCTGAGAATCGTATGGCGTTGCTTTTGCGCCTAGATCGACGCAAAGCTCGTCGCTGGCGAAAATTCCGTAGTGCTCTCTCGGATAGGTAATGAGGGTTCGGGTCTTGGCAGGCTGATCTAAGATCATGACAATTGCAGGTCATTCGCTCGCTGGATTTCTTTGCATCGGAAACAACTGTGCTCGGAATTAAGCGGAGGCTCGTTTGGCGCTCAGGGTCGAAAGCAGATATCGTGTCGAGAGTTTGGAATGTCCGCACTGCTTTTAAGAGCGGAAACCGCTCTCAGCATTCAGTCATGGGCCTACCGGAATGACTCGCTTGTGTGCCTTGAGGCTCACTTTTGACCCACAAGAGAAGAACGGGGCAAGCGATTGGCGTTGATCTGGGATGACCGCTTCCGAAAACTGCGAACGAACTACATTGGCGGCGACTTGGCAATAAGCAGACGTTCGTTGGATTACGAAGCGATGTCGGCTTAGACTTTCTTCACGAACTCCGATTTCAAGCTCATGGCACCAATGCCCTCGATTTTGCAATCGATGTCGTGGTCGCTGTCAACGAGGCGGATGTTTTTAACCCGCGTGCCGACCTTGACCACTTTCGAGGAGCCCTTGAGTTTCAGGTCCTTAATAACAGTGACGGTGTCGCCGTCTTGAAGCTGATTTCCAGCGCTATCGCGGTGGACTTTCGCGCCCCCCTCGCCCGCGTTTGCTCTGGCGTTCTTGTCCCATTCATGGGCGCATTCTGGACAAACGCAAAGGCTGCCTTCTTCATAGGTGAATTCGCAGTTGCATTTAGGGCAGGGCGGTAGCTCCCTCATGAAGGTTTCCTTAGATGGCGGCTTATAGCATCATCGCAAAATTGTCAGCGGTTTTTGGATCAGATGACGCGTTTGAACAAGGTCTGCCTCGACCATAGGCGCGCGGTGGCGCCGGCGCAACCGCATCCCGCCAGGAGACAAAATTGTACTGTGCGCCGTCATTGACGAAGAAGTACGCAATTGCTTTGTAACAATCCTCGATGTCAATGCATGCCGAGAGCGGATATTCATCGACTTGACCATTCGCGAGAGTGTACGAGCAGGTTCCATGATTGCTATGGTCGCCTAGCGATACGAAGCTGCTGTCGCCATCGAAGCGCAGATACATAAGCCAGGCATGGTCGCCATTGCGTAGCATTGCCATTGATGGGCCGTCCTGGGTCGAGATCCACAGCTCAAATTTCCGCTCCAGGTCGAAGCGATCCAGCTTGAAGCCAAGCTCCTCGATAGAGCCAAACAACAGCTCCGTTAAATACGACTTCCATTACCTCAAGCTGCTTCACAAAGGTTTCCGGTTTCATTCTTTCGCCCGACGCACATATTCTCGCGGAAACCTCGGCGAACAGCCCTTTCGCCACCGCGACTATCGATCTCGCCGTCGCGGAAAAAGCAAAGCAGCAATATCCGCGAGACCTGCAGCGGATGTATTTACAATGACCATTCGATCTTTGAGCCTTGTGGGGAGAGTGCGTTTTCACCGAATTGTATCCGCACGGTGCTCGGATGATCCGTGTTGCTGGAACAATATGTGATAATTTTTCCTGATTACGCATAAACATCAGCCAGTTTTAGCAGCTGATATGGCATGGGCGGTGTCCTGAGCGAGACATATGCGAGCCGATTGATCATTGTTTCAAGCTGATATCTGCGGTTGAAGCGATACTCGAATTCGGCGAGGTATCGCGGCACATGTTTGGCTCGCACGGCTCTGTAGGTTCCCACCATTGCGGCCTTGATGTTGCCAAGGACTGTGTTGACCCATTTGAACCGCGGCTTTTGGGCCGCTTTCGATCCGCCGCCTGTTTTGATCGGCACATGGGTGCATCCGGCGCTGGCGACAGCAGTGAAGCATGAGAGCGCATCGGAGACAACGCAGGCGTCGGCGGCGAGCGCCGCGCCTGCGAGTTTGGCAATCGCAATCTTGCGGAAGCCAGCAACGCGGCGAAGCATAATCCGATCGGGTTTCCCATCACCGGTTACCGCCACAGCGGCCACAAAAGGGGTCTTTCCCGCGGCGCCGCGCCCGCGCCGGCCGGGGCGGGCCCCGCCGAGATAGGCGTCGTCCATTTGTACCTGGCCTTGCAGGCGCTTGGCCGCATTCCGCTCCATCATGACTTGCGCGAGTTTGTGCTTGAGGGTCCAGGCGGCCGTCTGGGTGATGCCAAGCCGCCGCCCGAGCTCGATGCTGGAAATGCCCTTCTTCGATTGCGTAACCAGATACATGGTTTTGAACCAGAGGCGCAGCGGCAGTTTGCTGGACGCGAAGATGGTTCCGGCCGTGATCGATGTCTGCTTGCGGCAGGCATTGCATTGGTACAAAGACCGGGCGCCTCGCTTGACAATGCAGTGCTTCCGGCCACCGCAGCCAGGACACTCGAAACCGTCATGCCAGCGCCACTGCACCAGCGCGGCATGGCAAAGAGCTTCGCTCCCGTACATTTCATCGAACTGGGCCTCGCTCATGCCTTTCTGGAATTGCACTTGGTTGCGCGCCATTGGAGATCCCTTTGCAAAACAGCATGTTCCCTGTTTGTTCTATTAACCATTTCAGGCAGACGCAACCGCGTAATCAGGTAATTTTTTGAGGGCTGGCGTGTCTGCGTAGAGGGGGTTTTTGATTGAAGCGGAGCGCGTGACGACCGTTCAGTCCTCATCGTCATGCACTCCTGGAAGCATAAAATGACGCTCATACCGTCGATACGGCTCAACTCTGGTAGGCATACGCGCATATATCCGTTTCTTTTGTTCTCGAACGAACGCATCTACCTCCTTTAGGCCTTCAAGGTTGATATTTGGATGGCCCCGATAACGGACTTCCAAATACTTAGCGTATTTCACCAGCGCATCGAGGTCCTTTAAGAGATTACCCGTAAATGTCGGTTCTTTCATTTGCTTATTCTCCTGCCAGAACCATGTAGAGCGGGTTAGCTTACGCATGGCATGTGAGGAGGATTTCTATGGCGAGAAGGGAACATCATTACCGCGCGCATCTGGTTTGGACAGGAGGCGCGGACAAAACCGTGTCGTTCCGGAATCATAATCGTTCGTATGAGATCAATTCCCAGGGCAAACCCTCGATCCCAGGCTCTTCGGATGGAGTGTTTCGCGGCGACGCCAGTCGATGGAACCCGGAAGACCTGCTTGTGGCGTCGCTCTCCGCATGTCACCAGCTTTGGTATCTCGGACTTTGCGCGGCAGCCGGGATCGTGGTGCTGGCATATGAGGATGAAGCGGAAGGCACGATGGAGGAAGAAGAGCACGGCGGGGCGGGACAGTTCATCCGGGTCACGTTGCGGCCGCGTGTTACCCTGGCGCCGGGATCAGACAGGGAAAAAGCCATGGCGCTTCATCATACGGCGCACGAAAAATGCTTTATCGCTCGTTCCGTGAACTTCCCGGTGGATCACGTGCCTCTCGTAGAGGTCGCGCCGAGCCCATAATCAGGCCGGATAGGCAACGATGCCGCTCAGGAAAGCCAACAATCCATTGACCTTGCATTCTAGTGACAGCATCGGCTGCCCTTCGGGTAAATTTGCTTTTTTTCAGGACGCCCTGTCGCTCCTTCGCCTGCTTTTGCATGATCTCGATCAATGATCGAGCCACATCCATTTTTTGGGCTGGCGTAAGAGAGCGGTGCCTTTATTCAGCATAACTATAATAAGAAATACCAATGCAACAAAAGCAGATACAATCAAACCTACGACAAAGCCTCCAAGTATTGACTTTATTATTCCTTGGTCTTCCTGATAGGCGTTTAGGAAGAAATACACCATAAAGAACAGACTCATTAACGACCAGAGCCCGATTAGAATATTTTTATATCGATCAAACACCTTATTTTTTTCCTGGCTGTATTTTTTGACTATAAGAACTCCCACCATATTGATCGCACATAAATCCTAAAATGCTGGAAATTTCACGGGCCGAGCGCGATCCAAGGGCCCGCAGGGAATCAGAGAAGTTTAGGCGATCAGTGTCCAAGAAGTTATGTTCAGAGAGTTTGCGTCTCGTGCAGAAATGCGGATTTATTTTAGGGCAGGTGAAGGGCTTCCTGGCGCCCCAGGTAGGTCAAGGATCAATCAGCGCGCCAAAGCGATAGTATTTTGTAGCGCGCCTTTCAACTCTGCGGGTAACCTGGCGCAAAAAGTTCGATAACTGTGCAGGAAGGGGAGCCACCTTCCTTTTAAGCTTTTGCGCATATGACTCTCAGCTGGACAGATCCTTGTGCCCTGGGAGCGCGCCCTGAAGTGTAAAAGGCGCATGGCTTCTAAGACCTTGAACTGCTCAAGATGGCCCGGCTCAGACATTCGTGGAACTGAGCGCGCATCTCCAGTGTGAGGTAAAAGCCGACCTCCCGGTTGTCAGGATCCTCTATATTTATAAAAAGCGGTGCTTCTTGTGCCAAATGCTTCTGCACTTAGCGCGGCATTCCTCTTGTGATCTGAATTTTTAACCTGGGCGTCACAATCCACGCCTGCCATCTCCTTATGTTCAGAGGGTCAATTCTGATCCTCTTCCGAGTGGGCGCACAGCGTCGCCCCACAGACCAGAAGGACTTATTAAATGACAAATATCGATGACCATCTTCTCTCCCACAATCTTCGTGCTCCATCATTTTCCGAGGGCGAGCCATCGGAGAGCGAATCCAATGAGGCCATTCCCTTCTCGCCGCGCTGGGCCGGTGACGCCCCCAAAGGCGGCCGCACAGTCCTCAACCGTGTCCTCAAGGAATCCGCCGCAGTCCCACTCTTTCTAGCCCAAACCTTTATTCAGTCTCTGCGTGACGTGGGCTATGACAGCACGACCTCGGCGATCTGCGAGCACATAGACAACGGCATTGGCGCGGACGCGAGTGAAATCCGCGTCTATATCCACCAGACGGGCAAAAAAGGCGCGCTCAAGACAGACATTCTCGTTTATGACAACGGCTACGGTATGCCGCCCAACGTGCTGAAAGTCGCGACTTCGTTCGGTGGTTCGATGGTCTTCAACAACCGCGATAGCATCGGCCGCTTCGGCATGGGCATGAAGACCGCCGGCCTCTCGATGGCCCCCGCCATGGAGATCATGTCATGGCAGGAGCGCGGTGCCATCTACCGGACAATCCTCGACACCGATGCGATCGGCCGCGATAAGGCGAATTTGCTCACCGTTGGTGAGCCGGAGTATCTTGAAACCCTCGATGCAGACGTCGCGAGCATCTTTACTACGCCAATGGGCTTTCCACGTGACTCGAAAGAACAGCAACTCTTTGCCCCGTATGGAGTCAACCTCAAAGAAGCGCTCGGAAGTTCCGGTACGATCATCCACATGCCCGACTGCGACCGCCTTACCTCCGCGACAGCGAAAACCCTCGTAGAGGACGCCACAAAAACTTTCGGCCATGTCTATCGGCGTAAAATCACTAAGGGTCTGCGCATTTACGTCAACAACCGTCTCGTCGAAGCTTCTGATCCAACGTTTTCGATACCGACGGCACGCCACACTCGTCATCCGGCGATCCAGGAAGCCGCAGTCAAGACAAGTCGTCTCGTGACGACGCGCACGGTCGCCCTCTCGTCCGCCGTTGGACCATTGAGTTCCTACAACATCGCAATCAAGATCTTCGCGCTACCGATTCGCGAGTGGGAGTTTTCGCGCAAGGTCTTGGCGGAGATCGGCGTCTTCAACGACCAGAACATCTCAATTCTGCGCAACGACCGCGAAGTATTTGCCGGACATATCTCGAAGATCGCCAAACGTCATTCGACAGCGGCCTGGTTTCGCATCGAGATCGATTTCCCTGGCGAATTGGATGAAGCTTTCGGCGTCGCCGCTAACAAGCAGGGCGTGCGCATGAAGTCGTTCGTCATTGAGGCCATTAAAAAGGCGATCGGCGACGACCTCGCCTCGATTAGGAGCGACATCGAGGAAGTCCAAGCGCAACGGGCCGCCGAAAAGAGAGCCAAGGGACCGAGCCTTTCGGAAATGAAGGCGTTGGAAGCCGACGCCTTTCAGGCCGATCAGCTCGACGCCAATCTGGCCAATCTGACTGATGAGCAGAAGGCGCAGATCGAGGAAAACCTTCGCGGCCTTGCGGTCGGACTGACCCGGGAAAACGAGACGCCAGAAGAAGCTTTTCAACGCATCAAGGCCTCTCGCTACATCATACGCTTCCACCACGATAAGTTCTGGCCCTTCTACGATGTTGACCACAAGTTCGGCCGCGTGATCCTCACGATCAACACGGCGCATCCGTTCTACTCTAAGCTCTACGAGCCCCTCATGGCGCATAGAGAGGAAAACGGCGAGGAGGAGACCGTCGAGGTCCAGGTTCAGGAAAACAAACTGACGACGGTGCTCGACCTCGTGCTTCTCTCGCTCGCCCGCACCCAAAGCGTGATGAGCCAGTTGAATGAAGAGGCCTCGGCGATCTTCGAAGACTTCCGCCAGGCTTGGTCGCAAACGCTCAAGGTGCAACTCTCGCGCTAACAGAATAGCCTCGCTCTTGATCATGTCACCTAACGGTGGCATGATCTGTTACACTGTCTCAAAAGATGCATGCGATCCCGACAGTGAACGTTCCGGCATAGCGACCAGGAGCGCTCCACTGAGGATGAAGACCGCAAGCGTCGATTCGTACGGTCCCATTATCGATCCGAACGATCACAGCGATCGTTCACAGACCTTGGATGAAGACAATGAATCAGTCCCTTAATGAGGCGTGGGCCGCTATTGGTCGGCTCCAGAACTCAAGCGCCGCCTGCACCAACGAAACCACCCTTCATGCGCTCGATCATATGATTGACCGTCAGATCGACCGCATCGCTGCCAATCACGCCGAGCCCGACGACCCGGCTGAGGCTCGTCGCGCCGGTGCAACCGCCGCTCGACGCGAACGCCACCGCGCTAGGCTCGTCCGCCTATATCTTCTCGACCCCGCTCCACAAGACACCCCAGAGACAGCCTTCGCGGCGCGTCAAGCCCTCACTGCCATCTTTGGGCAGGCCTCGCCGCAAGACGCGGCGCTGCTACTGTCCGTCGGTCTGGGCGAAGCTCCTCAAGCGCCCGGCCTTAGTGCCACAGCCGCACGCAAGCGTCTCTGCCGCCTCCGTGCGCGCTTCTCACACCTAAACCTTAACAGAACTTGAAATTTATTCAGACTGCAAATTTAGCTACGTTGGAGAGGAGCGCCGCTGCTCGGCGACGGCGCTCCGTATAGGCAAAGAATACAGCCTAAAGGCTCACGCCTTCAATCTCGGGATCAGGCGCATCGCATTGCCGCTCTCGATCGCGGCCAAATCCTGCGGCGAGAACCCGTAGCTGCGCAGTCCCTGGAGGTTCTGCTCCAGGGAGACGTAGGGCAGGTCGCTGCCGTAAAGGATATTCGAGATCGGCACGAATTTACTGAGAGCGGCGAGTGTGGGCGGGTAGGTCGCGTTGGCGGTCTCGTAATAGAGACGCTGCAGCTCGTAATCCGTACCTTGCGGCGCCACTTCGTTGAGATTCTTGACGAACCGCGACTGCGTCTTGATGCGCCCGGCAAGATATGGGATTGCGCCACCGCCATGTGAGAATACCCATTTGATATCGCGGTAACGGGCGAGCGAGCCGGTGAATAGAAGGTTCGTGACGGTGCGCCCCGTGTCGTAAGGATACTCGATCCAGGATTTGCCCACGTCAGGCATCAGGCCGCCGCAACAATTCGGCGCGTAGGGATGGTAATAGACGATGGCCTTGCGACGATTGAGTTCGGCGAAGACCTCCTCGAAGTCGGGATGACCGGGCCACCGATTGCCGAAGCTTGTCGGCAAGGTGATGCCGTCGGCCTTCATCGTGTCGAGCGCGTAGGCGATTTCCTTGAGTGAACCTTCCACATCGGGCATCGGCAGGGAGGCGAAAAAGCCGAAGCGGTTGGGGTGGTCGCTCACCATCTTCGCTGCGTACTCATTGCAGGCTCTAGCGATGCGGCGCATGCCTTCCTTGTCAAGGCCGAACCAGTTGGCGGGAGTGGAGGCGATGGAGAGAAGGGAGAAATCGACCTTGGCCTTGTCCATCTGCTCCAGCGCCCAATTTGGCGTCCAATTGGCGACGAAGGGCGGCAGGGGCGGCTGCTTGGTATCGGCCAGATATTTGACGAAGGCTTCTTTGAAGGCTGGGGGGAAATAATGGAAATGTATGTCGATCAGGCGCGATCCTGGCGTCTGCGCCAGAAGGTTGCTGCTGCCCAGCATCGTGCCCGCGCATAGCGCCGCTGTCCCTCCCAGAAACTGCCGGCGTGATGTTCCCAGGCACAAATGCGGATTATGAAATTTGGTCATCGACGTTTCCCTCGTCTATTTTACTTTTTGCCCGAATGCACTGTAACGGCCCGAAGCCCGCTCAACAACCGGCAACGCTTGAAAGTATGTTTCGCCTTGCGAACACGGCGGCGGCCGGTTGCTGTCTGCCGGCTCATCGAATAGATCTCGGCTAGGCTTGTGCTTGAATGTGTTACTCGGCTACTGTGCTTTTCGTTGAGTTGACGTTTCGCTTGTATGGGGACACCGTGCCGAAGCTGGGATCAGTTCTAATGTTGCGTGGAATAGCCTTGATTGCGGTTTGCGTTGGCCTCTGCGCAATCGAAAAGGCATGGGCTCAAGCAAATCACGACCACGGCCAAGCAACCTCTGTGGCTTCGGGTCCTACGCCATCTGCGCCAGGCGCTGCTGTTTACTTTCTGGACGTGAAGTCTGGAGACGTTCTTCAAACGAAAACCATCATACATTTCGGATTGCGAAATATGGCGGTCGCGCGCGCTGGCACGCCTACGCCAAATTCAGGCCACCACCATTTGCTGATCGACGCGGATCTGCCTCCGCTCGACGAGCCGGTTCCAAGCGACGAAAATCACCTGCATTTTGGCGCGGCGCAAACCCAAGCTGAAATCACTCTGGCGCCAGGCGAACATACCCTGCAGCTTCTGCTCGCGGATAAAGATCACGTTCCACATAACCCGCCGGTGATGTCAGAAAAGATCAAGATCAAGGTTGTAGAAGCAGGTAACGTCGCCATATCGCCTCCCCAGCCGAAGTGACAACCTCGCCAACATATCAGCGCTACCGGCAACACAGCCATGTAACTAGAGCGTGGCGCGACGGATTCCCTATTGTGCTTGACTATTTTGCTTGCCTATTGTGCCTTCCAGGTTGAGCTGAAGTTTCTTGTGGTCAATTGCGCTTGTATGGAGACGCCTCGTGCCGAAGTTGACGTGTGTTCGAATGTTCCCTGCGATACCTTTGATCGCCCTTTGCGTTGGTCTTTCTTTCGGAGCCGAAACGGGATGGGCTCAAGCGCATCATGACCACGGCCAAGCAACCACCGCTGCGTCTTCAGGCCCAACGCCGTCTGCTCCGGGAGCTGTTGTTTACTTTGTGGACGTGAAGTCTGGAGAGACGCTTCAACCCAAGACCGTCATGCATTTCGGCCTGCGAAATATGGGTGTCGCGCCTGCTGGCACCGCGCGGCCGAATTCGGGCCACCACCATCTTCTGATCGACACGGACCTGCCTCCACTCGACCAGCCCATTCCAAGCGATGAAAATCATCTGCATTTTGGTGCGGGGCAAACCGAAGCGGAAGTCGCACTCGCGCCGGGCGAACATGTTCTGCAGCTTTTGCTCGCGGATAAGGATCACATCCCGCACAATCCGCCGGTTATGTCAGACAAAATCAGGGTGAAGGTGGTTGATGGCAGCAAGCCGATTGTTGCTTCGGGATTGACACCATCTACGCCGGGCGCTGCTGTTTACTTCGTGGACGTAAAGTCTGGCGATACTCTTCAAACTAAAACCGTTATGCATTTTGGCCTGCGAAAGATGGGCGTCGCGCCTGCTGGCACCGCGCGGCCGAATTCGGGCCACCACCATCTACTGATCGATGCGGATCTACCCTCGCTCGACCAGCCCATTCCAAGCGATGAAAATCATCTGCATTTTGGTGCGGGGCAAACCGAAGCCGAAGTCGCACTCGCGCCGGGTGAACATGTTCTGCAGCTTTTGCTCGCCGATAAGGATCACATCCCGCACAACCCGCCAGTGATGTCGGACAAGATTCGAGTAAAGGTTGTTGATGGGAAAAAGACTGTGGCCAATACGGCTGGCGGCCGCACACCTTCGCCGCCCAAAGCAAAGGTCTATTTCGCCCAACCGGAAAATGGCGCCTGCGTGTCCGAAAAGCCGGTCATACGCTTTGGCTTGATTGGTATGGGGGTCGCGCCTGCCGGTTTTTCAAAGCCGAATACGGGGCATCACCATATCATCCTCGATGCGGCGCTCCCTCCTTTCGACCAGCCAATTCCCAATGATGAAAACCACCTCCATTTCGGTTCTGGTCAAACCGAGGCCGAGATCAGCCTGACTCCGGGTAAGCACACGCTTCAGCTCTTATTGGCCGACGAGAACCACGTACCGCATAATCCTCCTGTTTACTCCTCGCAAATCGAAGTCACGGTCGGCTGCAAGCCGCGCAAAGCACGGAGAAGGCATAGGAGACGGTATTATGCCCGGTACTAGCCGGGAGCTTCTTGCGGTTTCCTAAGAGTTTTTGCCGGATCGCGGAGCGCGGCAAGCGTTCTCCGCGATCCGGCAGCTAGAGCATTTTGCGATCATCTATAGCCGGGATGGTAAAACTCGATTGCCGCAGCGGCGTTGCCGCTTGGCGATAACGATTTCCGGGGCCGTCATTGCAATGGTCAGCAAGCTGGCCAGAAGCAATCCAAACCTTAAAGACGTAGATTCGAGAAGTCAGTGCTTCAGTCTGGTCGCAAAACGCTTTAAATCGCACGACTCGGCTCTACTGGTAAGTAGCTGGGGGAACCAGACCACCTCAAGAACAGGGGTGCGCCGCGATCCGTCGAGAACGCTGGCCGTTATTCTGGTTGTCTAGAGCATTTTGGGACCAGATTGAATCAGATGATCCCAATCAAAGTATTTGCAATGCTGGATTGCTTCCAGCCACGCTTCGCTCGCCGTCGCAATGACGTCATCGCGAGCGGCAACGCCGCGTGGCGATCCAGAAGACCGCAGTATTCGCCCTGATCACAGATGATCGCAAAATGCTTTAGTCACAACCTCGCCGCGCCTGCCGATGTCTTCCCGATGAAAAGCATTGGGCACGCCATTATCGTGTCCGGCGAGCCTTGCTAGCGGCGAGCGCAAGCGATCCTATCATAGCCGTGCTTGACACGGCTATCCGGGAGACGAGGAGGCGCTATTTTGTGTCGCGAGTCGAGCGTCACAAATAAAAAGCTTCCACTGAAGTGCGCCGGTGGGGGGATGAGCGCCCATCGCATCTGGCGGATGGCCGTCAAGCCGAGCCATGACACCGCAAGACGACGCTGCGCAAGTCTATCCAGGAGACAGCTGCATTCGCCCGCCGCTGTCCCCTTTCATTAAAATGCTCCAGGCGAGACCTTGCCCTCGGCTCATCGATTATTGCGGCATCTCGCGAACAACACGGAAGCCATTGGCATAGTATCGCACATCGCTGTCATAGCGAAAGCGCGCCGATGACCTTGCCGATTGCGCTTTGCTGCCGAACGATCCACCGCGTAATACCCTTTGGCGGCAGTTCCCGTCCAACCAAGCAGAGCCGTCGCTTGGCGCGCCTTTATAATTATCGTTCCAACAATCTTGGACCCATTCCGCAGCGTTCCCAGAGGTATCGTAAATGCCGTAGGGGTTTGGCTGGAAAGACCCGCCTTTCGATAATTTTGGCTTAGTCGCGGCCCCGCCTGCTGCTGCGCAATCGCTGCAATTGGCGTTACCTGCTCCCTTCTCGCGGCCCCACCAGAAGCTCGAAGAGGTCCCGCCACGCGCTGCATATTCCCATTCTGCTTCGGTCGGCAGGCGATAGACTTGGCCGGTCTTTTGGGAAAGCCATTTCACGTACTCGGCCGTGTCGTCCCAACTCACATCAATAACGGGTGTTCGTTCCCGGCCCCAGCCATAATCATTCGGCCGATTCCTGCACGCTCCAGCGTCGACGCATTGATCCCATTCCGCAAACGTGACCTCATACCGGCCGATTGCAAATGAGCGGCCAACTTTTACTGTGTGCTGCGGCTTCTCTAGGGGCGACTCGTCGGAGCCCATAGTGAATTGGCCTTTACCTACAACAACAAGCTCAGGACAATTATCGCAATCGCGGATCGTGACGGCTGGCGCAGGCGAGGGGGGTGTCTTTTGCAGTTCAGGAGCTGCGGCTGGCTCGCGTCTCTCCTTCACTTCGGGAGCCGGGGGTACCACCTGCGGGCGCGGCTCGGCGAGTTTCGGCTTGGGTGCGGGTTGAGTTGGCGTCTGAACGGCTTCCTCGCTTACGACGTCGCAAAATGACTCGCGAATAGAGCAGCTGTTGCCTTTATTGTATTCAACGCAAATCTGTAACGCCTCACCTTGCGCTTGCGCTTCAGTTGCTGCCTTGGCACGGCCTGACGCGTTGCTATCGTCGCCTATTGCAAGGGCTACGCAGGCGTTAGCGGCTTCCAAGACGACTTCGCATTGAGGCCCCTGCTGAACGCAGCGTTCCATAGCGGCGCGACGGGCCTCCTCTTTCTTCTTGTGGTTATAGGCAGAACCAAACCACGCTCTGTTGTTACTGTCATAGCCAAACGCCAGCGCTGACTCTGAATGCGCTGGCGTGATCTGCGTCACTAATGGAAGGCACGCTAATATGGCGATCTGGCAGTAACTCGCGACGGCTTTTAAGGAAAACCGTGTCGGTGCAATGTTAAGGAATGAGCAGATGCTATCGAGTCTCATGCTGTGGCCCCAATCGTCTTTTGCCCACTAAGCTACGCCGTATCTGACGGTACCAGATTAGGTCCCGGTTCGGTTCGGAATCGTGTATCAAGCCGAGTGAGCGCAAACAATAAAAATTAGGGCCGCTTGGTTACTTCGCCGCTGCGGGCTCGGGCCGAGGCGTTACATTTTCGATGTCTTGACGCTTTTCCCGATCGAGGGGCGCATGAACGATTTGCGTGATCTTATCAAAATCCAGGGCTTTCACGTCGATCATTCGAACGCGGCGATTATGCTGGGTGTGATAGTAGAGCACGAGGTTCTTTGTATCATAGGCGCTGGTCCAAAGCGTCGAGCTTCGCAGACCTTTGGTATTGTGTGCGGCGTCGGCGGAGCCTTCGGAGGCGCCTACGGGCACATTGAAGTTGTCGAGAATTCGAAACAGTTCATACGATGTTTCCGGCCCATCCGGGGTCTTGCGCGCGGTGCTCGACCATGCAACTGCCCGCACGAAGCGTGACGGCGGCGTGAAATCGCCCGGCAAACCGATCATGCCGCTGCCGCCTCCAAGGGGTGTGAAGTCGATTTTATCGATCTCCCTACCGGGGAGTGCAACCGGCGAAAGATTGATGTAATTCCGCAGGTTCGTCATGTGCCAGTCGAAGCTTGGCGCGTTTGTGAGTACGCCAAGCGGATTGTCGAATATCGTGAGTTCGCCCTTCAAAAATTCAATGACGATGGACTTGCCGCTTGGTTCAGTGATGATGAAGTGGACGGGCGGCGCAAAGCCCAGCGCGGCGTTAACGACGGGGACGACACGCACATTTGCCATCGCAGAACGCACCTCATCGACTGATGCGAACTGGCTGAGAACGAATTGTCCCACATCCGTTGGGCCAAGCGTGCGCGCTGCCAAGTCAGGGAAATACTTATTATACTCAGCGAAACCTGGATGGTAGAAGACGCCGAGAGTTAGGCCTTTTTCGTTCACGCCATCGAGTATGACGTCTTGTCCAAGGCCATCAAAGCCGACAACGCCATATTTGGATTTCCACTTCAAGCCCGGCTTGCCGTCGGGCGTTGCGCCGGTGAACTCCATTCCGCGCGGGAAAATTATAATGCGCGAATTTAAGTCAAATGTTCCCCATTCCATCGTGCGTCCATAAAGAACGGCTCCGTCCTGTGCCTTGAGCGTGACGCCTGTGCAACCATGCGCAGCTTCCGTTAGCGCAAGACTAGTGCCGAGTACCGTTTTGAACAGCTTGCTGAGCATGAAGTTCTCCAATTTTGCGCCAGCTATCGCAATCTAAGATTGCAGCAAAGGAGGTTCACACGGTTAGATGAAAGGAAATAATAATCGATTTCGTAAAAGCTGCACGACGGAGAACGCCCTCAGCTTGAAGCTCGCAACAATGTTAACGCGGGCTAAAAGCGGTGGCTTAGGCGAACGTGTGGGGAAGCCGCTCAAGTTCTGAAATGTTCAAAGCCGCGCGCTGTGAGCGTCAGTTCCTTACCGTCCGCGCCAAGAAAACGCGTAGGCTCCGATGCACCCGCAATGGCTCCAATCTGCGATACAGGCACGTTTGCTTCGGCAGCCATTTTTTCAAAGGCGACCGCGTGCCGTGGGGGAAGCGCCGCGAGAATTTCATAGTCATCGCCGCCAGTAAGGACCGTGTTCAGCTCGCCCGGCGCTCTGGCAACCACCGCTTGCGCGGCTGCTGACAAGGGAATTTGCGCCGCCAAAACCGTAGCCGAGGCTCCAGAGACCGCGCACATTCGTGAAAGATCGAGTGCAAGCCCATCGGAGATGTCCATCGCAGCCGAGGCGTAGGCGTTAAGCGCAGGGCTTAAAGCCAAGCGCGGCTCCGGGTGAAGATAGCGAGAGAGCAAGAAGCGCTGTTCCGCTTCGGCAAGGATCGTGTCAAGGCCATCCTTCTTGAGACGCAGCTTGAGGCCTAATGCGGCGTCGCCCAACGTTCCGCTAACATAGAGCAGGTCTCCCGCCTGGGCTCCGCCTCTGGGCACAATGCCTCGCGTGGAAGCCTCCCCGAAGGCCGTGATCGAAATCCACCAAGCGCCACGAGCCGAAACCGTGTCTCCGCCGAGAAGGTGGATGCCGAAATTAGCGTGCCCGCGAGCAAGCCCGGAAGTGAGACGGCGTGCCCAATCTTCGCTTGGCGACTCCGCGAGCGCGAGCGTCAGAGTATAAGCGACGGGCTTCGCGCCCTTCGCCGCAAGATCGGACAGGTTAACCGCGAGCGCTTTGTAAGCAACATCGCCTGGGTCGTCATCTTCGAAGAAATGAACGCCAGCAACAACGGCGTCTGCCGTTATGACAAGCCCGGCTGACGGGATGCCCGTGAGAAGGGCTGCATCATCCTTCAGGCCGAAACTACCCGGCGATACGGCGAGGGGGGCGAGGTACTCGGCAATCAGCGCTATTTCACCGAGACGGCGCATATTTACCCCGGCTTTTTCATTCGTTTTTGTCCGAATTCGCTCTGGCGCTTCGACCGCGCCACTTTATCGAGCAGGCCATTCACCACGCCTGGTTCGTCACCCGAAAAGAAATCATGCGCGATTTCGACATATTGATCGATAACCGCGCGTGCCGGAACATCAGGGCGCGCTATAATTTCGAAAACTGCGGAGCGAAGTATCGCGCGTAAAATGCTGTCGATACGGGAGAGACGCCAGCCTTCGGCTAAGTAAGCGCCGATCTCCTTGTCAATTTCCGCTTGGCGCTCCACAACGCCGGAGACCGCATCCCGAAAAAACGCGCGATCGGCGCCTTCATAATCTTTGATGCCGTCCTGCTCGAAACGGTGCACCACAAACTCATCCAAAACTGCGCTCAAGTCGCGCTGAGTTAGGTCCATTTGATAAAGGGCCTGCACGGCCGCAAGACGCGCAGCGGTACGTCCAGCCTGGGATGCGCGCTCATCCGCGCGGTGTGCGTCGTTTCGCTGCATTTTTGTTGCTCGAAGCGTTTGAAGGCCAAAGTGCCGGATATTAATCCGTAGAGCCGACGATAACACGTCGCTGGAATTCGCGCTTGATACGAATAACGTCAAGGCATGCGGCGACAGCGTCGCGTCCCTTGTTCTTGCCCTTTACCGAGGCCCGGGCAAGTGCCTGCGCCTCGTTTTCGACAGTTAATATCCCGTTACCCATAGGAACGTTATTGCCTATGGAAAGCGTGAGAAGTGCGCGCGCGGATTCATTGGCGACAATGTCGTAATGCGATGTCTCGCCACGGATTACGCAGCCAAGGGCGATGCAGCCATCGAACTCCGGCTGGTCGGCATTTTCGTCAAAATTTCCGCTGTCGATTGCCGCAGCCAAGACTTGAGGAATTTCCAAAGCGCCAGGCACTGTGATGACTTCCCAAGTCGCGCCGTGTTCTTTCAACGCGGCGACTGCACCTTGCAGTAGCTCATCTGAAATATGCTGATAGTAACGGCCTTCGATGACCAGGATGCGCGACGGATTCATCATTTGTCCTCGATCGGGCGGCGGCCCACAAGATTGAGACCGTAGCCCTCAAGCCCTACAATTTTCGGCGTCGGCGAGTTCGACAGCAGCACCATGTTCTTGACTCCAAGATCAAGAAGGATTTGTGCGCCGATCCCGTAATCGAAAAGCCGCTTCTCATGCGGCTCTCCATGTTCGGATGGTATGGCCGTTTCCTTGAGCCGCGCTGAAATCACCCCTTCGCGAACGTCGCGGATCACGACGATTACGCCGCGCCCTTCGCGCTCGATCCGGCGCATGGAGCGCTCGACAAGCGAGCGGCGGCTTCCGTTCCGTCCTATGCCGAACAGGTCTTCAAGGATATTGACCGCGTGCATACGCACGAGAACCGGGTCCGGCGTGGATACGTCGCCCTTCACGAGGGCGAGATGCTCGGTGTTATCCAGAGTATTGACGTAGAGCCGCAGCTTGAACGCACCGCCATAGGGCGTCTCGATCTCGCGCTCCTCGATTGCGCGCACGAGATTGTCATGGCGGCGGCGATAGGCGATTAAATCGGCGATGGTCCCAATCTTAAGGCCATGTTGCCGCGCAAACGGCAAAAGGTCTGGTATTCGAGCCATGGTGCCGTCGTCATTCATGATCTCGCAGATCACGCCCGCCGGGAGAAGCCCTGCAAGGCGGGCTAGATCCACCGCTGCTTCCGTGTGGCCTGCGCGAACCAAAGTGCCGCCGTCGCGTGCAATGAGCGGAAAAACATGACCAGGGCTGACGATATCCCGCCAATCCTTTTCAGGATTGATAGCGACCGCAATGGTCTTCGCCCGGTCATAGGCGGAAATTCCCGTCGAAATGTCTTCCTTCGCTTCAATCGAGACGGTGAAGGCCGTGCTGTGCCTCGTTTGATTGGAGCGCGCCATCGATTCAAGCTTCAACGTCTCCGCGCGGTCGCCTGTTATGGCAAGGCAGATCAGCCCACGGCCAAAGCGCGCCATGAAGTTGATGGCCTCGGGCGTCGCCATTTGCGCGGGGATAACGAGGTCGCCTTCATTCTCCCGATCTTCCGCATCGACAAGAATGAACATGCGGCCCTGCCGCGCGTCCTCGATTATTTCTTCTGTGGAGGAGAGCTGCTGCAAAATTTCGTAGTCGGCCACGTGCGCAGGTTCACCTTGCATATCGGAGATCCTTGCTCATTGATTCAACAGCCTTGCCACATAGCGCGCAATCAAGTCCACTTCCATGTTGACGCTGTCTCCTGGCTTCCGCGCACCCCAGGTTGTAGCTTCGAGCGTGGCCGGAATAAGATTTAATGTAAACACCGGGCCGGTTACGCCGTTGACGGTAAGGGAAACACCGTCGAGAGCAACGGAGCCCTTTGGCGCGACATATTTTGCCAACGCATCGGGCGCACGCACTGAAACGACCTTGGAGAAGCCTGCCGTCGTAACGGTTTCGATGGTGGCAATTCCGTCCACATGACCTGAAACAAGATGGCCGCCAAGTTCGTCGCCAGCGCGAAGTGAACGCTCCAGATTGATGGTGCGCCCAGACACCCACGCTCCAAGCGTTGTCTTGCTCAGCGTTTCGAGAGAGACATCGACGCTAAAGCGTGCTCCGAGCGAAGAGGCTTTGACGGAGGTCGCGGTAAGGCAGCAGCCATCGCACGCGATGGAAGCGCCAAGCGCAATCGATTCTGGCGTCCAAGGGCAATCGAGCTCAAAACGCCCGTCTTGCGCCGAGATAACGATGCCCTTTGCCTGAATAAGACCTGTAAACATTTTGTGCTTTCAACCGCGCAGATGAGCCACAGACCGGAAAACGCTGGTAACGTTCTCGCCAGCTATGCGCTCTTCTATCTTCGCAAAGTGTGGAGATGACGCTAGCCATTCAATGCCTTGTTCGCCAAAAGGAAGCAGCGTGCCCCCTGCCGAAATAAGCGCATTTCCCCGCATAATGATAATCTCGTCGGCAAAGCCAGCATCAATAAATGAACGGGCGGTCGAAGGGCCACCTTCGACGAGAAGGCGGGTTATTCCCTCTTCCGCGAGTTTTGAAAGAACGCGCCTGAGGTTCAAACGCCCACTTTGGGGCTCACCCGCAGACAGCACCCGGACGCCATGCTGTTCGAAGTGAGTACGTTCTAAAGCGTTATCGTCGCAAATAATCCAGACGGATGGACCGCCGTCCTTAAAAATTTGCCGATCAAGAGACAATCGTAATGTCGAGGAAAGCACAACGCGAATGGGTGAGCGATCCTCAAGACCTGGGAGACGGCATGTAAGCGCCGGGTCGTCCTTATCGATTGTGGTCCGCCCTACGAGAATGGCGTCTGCTTGGGCGCGCAACAGATGGGCCTGCGCTCGCGCTTCCTCACCCGTGGCCCATACAGGTTTTCCGTTTCCGATTGGCACCCTTCCGGCTGAGTCTATCGCGATTTTCAACTGTACAAAGGGCCGCGACGCCGTGACCCTGAGCGTATGCCCAAGGTTAATCCAATCAGATTCGGTTGCAAATCGGCGTTGGCCTCTCGCAACGCTAATGCCATGCGCCTGGAGAGTGGCGAAGCCTTGGCCCGAGACGCGCGGATCTGGATCGGCGGAGCCGTAAATCACCGTTGAAATGCCCGCTTCTGCAATGGCATTGGCGCAAGGCGGCGTGGCCCCAAAGTGACTGCAAGGCTCTAGTGTTGTGAAAAGAATTGCCCCTTTCGCCCGAAGCCCTGCTTGGCGCAACGCAAGCACCTCGGCATGGGGGCGGCCATCGCGCGCTGTTACCGCGGTCGCGATTATCTCTCCCGTTTCTGGGCTTGCGATAACCGTGCCGACGGAAGGGTTCGGAACTGTGCAGCCTAAGTTTCGCCGAGCCTGAAAAAGCGCAGCATGCCCCAGTGCAGTCATCACAGGCTCTGGAAGAGCTGTGGCGTTTGGCGCTGCTGTAGTTGCACTCACATGCGGATAGGGCACGGCCGTCATCACTTATTATCCGAAAGCGGGGCAGGAGGGTCTCCCAATTCACCGAGCGCGCGGTGAAAATCCTTCGCTTCACGAAAATCACGATATACGCTTGCGTATCGAATGTAGGCTACCCCGTCCAGCGTTTTCAGCCCGTCCATGACAAGCTGGCCGACGACTTCGGAGCTGATCTCCGGCTCATTGCTGTTTTCGAGCGAACGAACAATGGTGCTAACAAGCTGCTCAATCCGGTCTGGTGTGACCTGCCGCTTACGAAGCGCAATCTGAATAGAGCGCGTCAACTTTTCTCTATCAAATGCAGCGCGCCTGCCACTGCGCTTCACGATAATCAGATCACGGAGTTGAGCCCGCTCAAAGGTTGTGAAACGCGCGCCGCATTCACTGCAAAAGCGGCGTCGCCGGATTGCAGCATGATCTTCCGAGGGGCGGCTGTCACGCACTTGCGTGTCAAGCGCACCACAATGAGGGCACCGCATATGTTTCTAGCCTGCTTCATGCGGCGCCATCTTTGCCGCCTCGGTTTTACGCTGCTTTGCCAGGGTAGATCGGAAAGTTCCGGCATAGAGCGAGAGCCTGGGCTTTTACCGTCTCTTCAATGCCGCGCAATGCTTCATCGGAGCCGCCCGCCTTCATGCCGTCGAGAACGGTGACGATCATATTTCCAATATCGGCAAATTCCTTGACACCAAATCCGCGCGTCGTCCCGGCGGGAGATCCCACACGAATGCCGGATGTGATCGTTGGCTTCTGCGGATCGAATGGAACACCGTTCTTATTCACGGTAATATGTGCGCGGCCAAGGGCAGCTTCGGTTGCCTTTCCGGTCAGGCCTTTGGGGCGCAGATCAACGAGAAGGAGATGCGTGTCCGTGCCACCAGAAACGAGGTCCAGCCCTCCATTTTTCAGGCTTTCTCCAAGTGCCTTGGCGTTATCCACCACGGCGCGAGAATAAAGCTTGAAATCAGGACGTAGAGCCTCGCCGAAAGCCACGGCTTTGGCGGCGATAATATGCATGAAAGGTCCGCCCTGAAGGCCGGGGAAGATCGCCGAATTGATCTTTTTCGCAAGCTCTGCATCATTGGTCAGGATGAGAGCGCCGCGCGGACCACGAAGTGTTTTGTGGGTCGTGGTCGTGGCGAAATGGGCGTGAGGGAAGGGGCTTGGATGCGCGCCGCCCGCCACGAGCCCGGCGAAATGCGCCATATCAACAAGAAGATATGCGCCTACCTCGTCGGCGATTTCACGGAAGCGCTTGAAGTCGATGACGCGCGCGTAAGCTGAACCGCCAGCGATGATGAGACGCGGCTTGTGTTCAACGGCAAGGCGGCGCACCTGATCGTAATCTACAAGCCCATCCTCGCGGCGAACGCCGTAATGCACTGCGTTAAACCATTTGCCTGACATATTCGGCGCGGCGCCATGCGTGAGATGGCCGCCAGCATCGATGCCCATGCCGAGGATCGTATCGCCGGGCTTCAGTATGGCGAGAAACACGCCCTGATTCGCCTGACTGCCCGAATGAGGCTGCACATTCGCAAATTCGCAGCCGAAAAGCCGCTTGGCGCGCTCAATGGCGAGTTCCTCGGCGACATCGACAACGTGGCATCCGCCATAATAGCGCCGCCCCGGATATCCTTCGGCGTATTTATTTGTGAGAACCGAACCAGCAGCTTCAAGAACTGCGCGGGAAACATAGTTTTCCGACGCGATGAGTTCGATTTCGTCTTGTTGGCGCACCAATTCGCTTTGCAAAACGCCGGCGATCTCAGGATCAGCCTGATCGAGAGGGAGGGAAAAGAAGCTATGGGCGGTATCCGCGACGTGGAATTGCGCGCTATCTCGTGACATCGATCCTCACTTTTATCAGCCAAGCGAGTATAAAAAGATAGGCAGAGATTGCAATGGGGCAACGCTGCGCCAATACCGCTCAATCAGGGGTCACCACACGATTTGTAAAAAATTGCACGCTAAGCGGTCCGTCGCAGGAACGCAGCGCGAACATCCTGTAGAGGCCGGAAATCTGTGCTGGAGTGGGTCTCGGTCCATACGTAATCACCGGTGAGGGCAATATGCTCCCATCCGAGCGGGGCGACATGGGCGAGGAGATCGCCAGGGATCGTGACGCCACGGAAGCGCAAATGCTCGACGGCGCGATCAAGATAGATCGTGTTCCAGTAGACGATCACGGCAGTGATAAGACTTAAACCTGACGCGCGCTAGCTCTGGTTCTCGAAGGTACGGTCACGAATTTCTCCCTGGCGGTAAAAGAACACCGCGCGCCGCAAAGCATTGCTTGCCTCGGCTTTGTTGATGCCAGCATGGCTGCGCTGACGCAGAGCAGGCTCGGACAGCCCTTGGAAAATCTGGACGAGTAAGAATGACCGACGATGCAAATTTGATGCAAATCAAGGCAGTCACTCTGCAAAGTACGCACTTATACAAAACGCAAACTTCAAGAGCAAAAGGGGTAAGGTTATGGCAGTACAGTTAACCTACGATGCTGACAAGCACGGCGTGGCGGTGAAAGAACCTGGGCACAAGAGCGTGGCACTTGGCTGCACTTATCATGGAGCTGAAATCGAGGAGCTATCAGCAGGGGATTTAGTCGCCACCGGGGTTGCGGGGTGTATGTTATTCTCGATGGGCGTACAGGCTAGACACGATGAGTTAGACATCAAGGGCACCGTCGTGGATGTAGCATTTACGATGACGGACAAGCCGTTCCCACACATAGATAGCATCACGCTGGTCTTCAACATGCCACGTAATTATGCTCCAAAAGAACGTGAGAATCTCGAAAAGGCAGCCGGGCGGTGTCCGCTCAAAGCAAGTTTTCGCCCAGAGACGAGCATCATAGCCAAGTTCAACTACGTAAATGAAACATCCGTTACAAAGTAAAGAGGCGCAAAAAGGCGTCGCCGTGTTTGTGCTGGGTGTCGCGCTCGACGATTTGGCGCGGTTTTTCGGGATCGTGTAAAAGAGGCGCGCGCCCAATCTCTCAGCCGCAGCTTCTTGTGTTATCGAAAAATGGCAGAATTCTGCTATTTTTAGAAGGGCGTCCTCTCGCAGCGCGGCAATTCGAGTTGCATTCTCTTGCATCGTTCGCAACCCAAAGGTGGTAAAGCGCCAGTTTTCTGGCGTTTTTACCACCTCATTGGTGTATTTTGGATGAGTAGGGACGTTTAGAAGAGGACGAATTTTTACGCCTGGAAAAGCAAGGCATCATTCGTCCAGATATACGCCTAGCTGAAAATGCCCGAAGAGAAGATGCGCGAGCTTCCTCCCAGATATGCGAATTTGCTGCGCGGCGATCAGCTCAGCGCCGAGTCAATCACGAAGTTTTATGAGAATATCATCGGGCGTAAAGTGACCGACGAGGAGCAGGCGAGCATAAACGCCCGGTGGCTAGAGCTTGAAAAGAAGATCAAGGCTAAGAAAAGAGAGCTGGAGCCATGAAAGGCGCAGAAAGCCAAAAGGCTAATCTGACCCTCTTGTCTGGCGAGGAATTAACCTTCGAAAACATCGTTTCGATGTACGAAGCCATGATGGGCCGAAAGGTTACACAAGCTGAACTTGCGGAAATGAAGGAAGGAAGAGTGGGAAGCCGAAGATTGATGGCGTTTCAGGTATAAGCCATAAGCGTTCGTGAACAAGAGCAACCAAAAGCTCTCCTACTCCGATTCACATCAGTTGCAGCTTCTATGTAGCAATAGATGCGCGCGAATTTGCCGGTGGTGAGGGAGGCGTCAGAAAATGTGCGGTTTCAAGCGTGAGCTTGTGATTCCTTGGCGTCGCATGCTGGTAGATTTCAAGCGTGAGCTTGAGGGAACGCTCGAAGAAAAGGCATTGGCCGCGCTCAAGGAGTGAGAGCAGGATGCGGCGGCGCTCGGAGCTGCCGTTGGGATAAGCGAAGCAAGCGCGCGCTATATGTTGACGCAGCTTGCTGCAAGTGACAGGATCACGCTCGTCGGGAGAAACAAGGTTTAGGAGTGCAGACATGCCCCCATCGGAGTGGTGGAACAACATGCCGTGGTTCGGGATGCTTATGATGCCTCTGATGATGGTCATCTTCCTGGTTGTTTTCCTCCTCGTGATTATCCCGTTGCTGCGATCGATGGGCATGGGACCGCCCTGCGGGCACGGGCCGTATCCGCCCTCGAAAAACGTGATCGATATCCTCAATGAGCGGTTCGCGAGAGGAGAGATTGACAAGGCCGAATACGAGGAAAAGAAGCGGTTGATCTCGTGAGCACGGGCGAAACTTCTAATAAAGTGCGATCAACAGAGCCTGAAAAAAAAATCCGATACACAACTTCACGCTTGGAAATTATCGACGGCGTCAGACGTGTGGACCCTATGGAACGACCCTCGTTTCACGAAGCGCAACTGCGGAAATGCCTTATGGTCCTACATCCTACAATCCGTCAGCGTTTCTTGGACTGGATGGCAGAAGCCGAACTTGGCGACGTTGGCGTTGCGGAATTGGGCGCGAAATTCACGCCGCTTCGCCATAAGTGTCCTGTAAATCGGGGTGACGTAGTTACCTGTAGTGACGCACAAAGATGATTGGCTGGACGCGAGATTGAACATCGATACCACGACCCCTGCCGGGCGCATGATGATGGTCGCGTCATTCGCGGAATTCGAGCGCGCCTCGCCCGGCAGCTAGGGCCACCTTCGATGCAATTCACATCCGCGCTGGAAAATCTGGACGAGGAAGACTGGCACAGCCCTCTACAGGATGTTCGTGCTGCGTCCCTACCCAGGGCTGCTTAGAATGCACTTTTGTACAAATCGTGCGGTGACCCCAATCAGAAAAATAAAAAGGACCGGGCGCGAACCCGGTCCTGAACGATGGGATTGGATAAGGCGTAGGCTTAGAAAGCCACCTTAGCCGTTGCAACGAAGGTCGAGCCGCACTGGAAGACCGAGGTGTTGCCGCCGCAAGGAGCGGTTCCTGTGTCAAGACTGGTGTCGTGATAGCGCAGATCGAGCGAGTAGTTCGTTTTGTAGGTGGCGGTCAAACCGACATTCCAATAGCTGTAGTCGTCTTGCACGCCAGCGGTGGGGGTTGCGTTCTTGTCAAAGAAAACGTGACCCAACGTACCGCTTGCTGCGAAGTCGAGAGCGCCGTGTTTGAAGAGGGGTTTTGACACCGTACCCTCAAGGGTGGTGGCAGCGCCAACTTCTCCGCTATAATTCGGTGAATAGAAGACGGTACCGCCCACAGCTACGTCTTTCAGGATCGTGGTGCTGGCGCCAGCCTTCAGTTCGATATAGGTCGGGTCGAAGGTTTTGGGATGCACGACGTCCGAACCGGGATAGGTGTAAGCAATCACACCGAAATCGAAGGTCACATCGCGCCATTTTGGTTTGATACCGCCATAGATATCGACCTCAACGTTCGAATTGAGGTTCGTGGTCGCCAACTTATCGTTGAAGTTTACGCCAGAGACGAATGTTCCAACGTAGAACATTCCATAGGCGCCGTCGAGGCCACCCTGCACCGTGGGATCACGGCGTGTCTGGGAAATACCGCGGAAGATATAGTCTGTTGTTCCCTGGACATAGCCCGTCCATTCGAACTTGTCGCCACCTGGCGCTGCTGCCACAGGCGTGTCTTTTAAGCTAAGGTCGGCAGCGTATGCCGGTGCCGCTAATGACCCTAACGCTGCGCTTGCTAGCAATGCTGCGCCAGCACGCGCCTTCAAACTTGCCCAAAAAGATAACATGTAAGACTACCCTTACTAACATAATTACTACTCATATTGCCGGACGCACACATCGAAACTCCATGAGCTTTGATGTCTACGGCAACTGGTCTCACAATAGCGCGCGATGCGTGTCACACAAACCAATAGCTGCCCGTCAGTAAAGCTATGAAAAGGTAAGTTGCTCAGGTGCAGCAGTAGCCAATTCATTGCCGAATAAAAGAGCAAAAAGCGAACCAATAACTGTCCTATAACGAGATATTTTCTATTTTTACTAGAAAGCTAGATTTAAATACAATTTATGCGTGCGCAGTGTGGAGCCGGATGAGGAGCAATTCCCACGCTTGAGCGTTCGTGCATTGAAGGAGTCGGTGATGAAGTTGAGTTGAGGACAGCGGGGGAGTCGGTCTTGAGCGTGCCTCATTGTTGGACCTGTAATGGCCAGCGCTCGTTGCTAGCGAGCGCAGCATCCGCGAGGTGCCTTCTGTGTCCGAATAAGTCTACAGCAAAGGTCTCGGATAAGAAGTTGGGGGGCGTCATGTTGCGTGCCGTGCAAGCGTTTTTATTTTTGACCTGCTTTATGTGCCAAGCTCAAGCGAATGATGAGCCTGCGAAAAGCTTGAACTCGAACGTCACGGCTACTCCAAAAAAGGTAGCGCCCGAGACATCTCCAGTGCTCGAAGTCCAAGCTCGCGCGAATGATGGGTCGCTGAGCAGTTTGAGCTGGATCACTACGACTACACCCAAAAAAATAACGCCGAAGCCCTCTCCGGTCATTAAAGTCCAGCAAGAGGAGGCATATTGCGAGAATGGCGTCGGGCCATGCGGCGGCCAGTGCAGCGAGGAGAGCGGCAAGAAATGGGCCTGTCAGGCCACAGAGACGCCTTGCTTCCGCACGAGCAGCTGCACTTGCGAGGCGGCAGCAAAGTGCGTGGTGGTAAAAAAGAAGAAGCGCTAGTGCACCGGCATCGGCCTCATTTGACTGAGCGGGCATATAAAGGATTACCGGAGAGATAAACGATATCTTGTTTCCCGCAGTAGCATAGTCTTAAGCGGCAAAAGCTTCGCGACGAGGCCGCTTTCGATGAGTTTCGACCGCACACCTATTCTCGTGGACCTCGCGCTTCAAGGAGGCGGGGCTCATGGCGCGTTTACTTGGGGCGTGTTGGATCGACTTCTCGAAGAACCATGGCTTAGGATCGACGGCATCTCAGGCACATCGGCCGGGGCTATGAACGCGGTCGTTCTGGTTAGCAACTATGCGAAAGGTGGCCCGGAGGGCGCTCGCGCCGGTCTTGAGGATTTCTGGCGGCGCGTATCAAATGCTGCCCTGTTTAGCCCTCTCCGCCGTACCCCGCTCGATATTATGATGGGGCGATGGACGTTGGACACATCGCCTGCTTTCGTAGCTCTCGATCTGGCGGCGCGTCTGTTCTCCCCCTATGATCTCAACCCGGCTGGAGGCAATCCTCTATGCGGCATCTTGAGAGAATGCGTCGATTTCAGCCAAATAGGGAAGATTCCCATCCGGCTATTTGTGACGGCGACGAATGTTCACACCGGAAAAGGGCGCGTGTTCCGCAACGCCGAGATTACGCCAGACGTGCTGCTCGCTTCGGCTTGCCTCCCGACAATGTTTCAAGCGGTGGAAATTGAAGGCGAGCCCTATTGGGACGGAGGATATTCCGGCAATCCAACGATCACGCCGCTCGTGCGGGAATGCAAATCCAAGGATACGCTGTTGGTGCAGGTCAACCCCGTCGAGCGTCCCGGCACGCCACGTTCGGCCCGTGAGATTTTGAACCGCCTCAATGAGATTTCCTTCAATGCCACTCTGCTGAAGGAACTTCGCATGATTGCCGTCCTGCGTCAGTTGGCCAATCCCGGCGACGGTGAAGGCGCGAATTGGGCAGGAATGCGCATTCACCTCATTGCGAGCGAAGCCATGGTTGACCTTGGATACTCCTCGAAACTCAATGCCGAGTGGGCCTTTCTGTCGATGCTCAAGGACGAAGGGCGGCGGGCTGCGGAGAGCTTTTTGAGCAAGCACCACGATGATTTAGGCTATCGCTCCACCATGAACTTAGACAGCCTCCTGGAACATGAGTGAAAGGCATCTACAAAGGCGGGACTTCCCATCCTGACGTGGTTTCGTGCAGGTTCATCGCGTCCTTCAGGAAAGGTAAAAGCGCCCCTATTCGCTCTGGCACGCCATAGGGCGCATTGAAGACAATCAGGCCGCACCCATTCAAGGTTTCGGCCTGGTTGCGCGGCCAAATAAGCGTCTCGGCAAACCATGTGCGGGGTAGGGCGAGGTCACGGGCCGCGTCTTTCAAAGCGTCCACGGGCAAATGCGCTTTGACGGGATACCAAAGCAGGTAAATACCTGTTGGCCACCGCTTTTTCCATTCCCTCATCTGGCGGGCGAGTTGCGCGAATTCGTCCTTTTTCTCGAAGGGCGGGTCGATAAGGACAAGGCCGCGGCGTTCCTTCGGCGGGATATGTGCGCGAGCGCACATATAAGCATCCATCTGAATGGTCTGCACATTCTTGGCTCGGCCCATCACAGTATCGAGCGCCTCGAAGGTTTCCTCGTGGAGTTCGCTGACAATCAGCCTGTCTTGTGCACGCAAGCGGCGCGATATGAGCAGCGGAGAGCCGGGATACATGCCTTGATCAAGATCATCGCGAACAAGGTCGAGGTAAAGTTGCAGGTCATCTGGCGCGCCGCTCGCGCCTTGGAGGCGGCCAATTCCCTTTGCCCACTCGCCCGTTTTGCTCGCTTCTTCGGATTTCAGGTCATAGAGTCCAGCTCCGCCATGCGTATCGATGATGCAGAGCGGCCCGTCTTTTTTCTGGAGATACTCCAGGCAGAGCACCAGTATGATGTGTTTCAAGACATCAGCAAAATTTCCGGCGTGATAGGCGTGGCGGTAGTTCACGGGTTCGAATCCGTTACTGGGATGTGAAGCTCAACTTAGCTTTGCTGCGTGTTTTAGCGCTAAGAATTTTGCAAGGGACATAGTGCTTAAGCCCCTCTATAGGAATGCGGACTGAGCAATACCAGCCTTTATGTCCCCATGACATGCGTGCTGGCTGCCATAACATTACAATCCCCGGATTCGAGGCCGACCGATTAATGCTGCGGTTTGTGTTGGTGGCGATTTATATCTCTCTTGGCTGCTACGCCCCAGCGGCATCAGCAGCAGAGAGCGCGCCATCCCGCGTTGTCTCGATGAACCTTTGCACCGACCAACTCGCCATTCTGCTCGCACGGCCTGGACAGCTTTACTCCGTATCTCACCTTGCGGTGGAGGAGCAGTCATCGGTGCTTGCAGCGGAGGCCGCTGCGTTTCGCGTCAATCATGGGCTTGCCGAGGAAATATTCCTCATGAAGCCGGACCTCATCATTGCGGGTACATACACGACGCGCGCAACGGTTAGCTTGCTCAGGCGATTGGGTTTCCGGGTGGAAGAATTTGCGCCCGAAGCCTCCATCCAAGACATTCGCTTATCTTTGCGCAAGATGGGCGCGCTGCTCGGCCAGAGTGAGCGAGCGGAAGTGTTGATCGCCGAATTTGATAAGCAGCTCGATGCTATTCGGGCCGATGGCCAAGATGCGAGGCTTGTTGCCGCTCCCTACTACGCTAACAACTACACCTCCGGTTCTGGCACGCTCGTCGCCGATGCGATTGAGCAAGCAGGCCTCAACAATCTGGCGACAAAACTGGGATTGAAGGGCACGGCTAAGCTTCCGCTTGAAAGCCTCGTTATGAACCAGCCGGACCTCCTGATAACAAGTGGGAGATGGGGCGGTAACGTGGCGCTTGCTCAGGAAGTGCTCCGGCATCCGGCTTTCATGAAATTGCGGGCGGAAGCGGGCGATGCCGCGATCCCAGATAAATACTGGATCTGTGGTGCGCCATTCACAGTGGAGGCCATACGCTTATTGCGAGCCGCAAGCAAATCCGTGGAAGCGAGGCGGAAAACCTTACTTCCCAGCTCGCCCAGTAAAGATAATCCATGACCGAGACAAAAGTTTATTGGGCCTTGACGGCATTTCTTGGGGCGTTGCTCGCGGTTGTCTTCGTCTTTTCATTGACGACAGGACCCGCCGGGATCGGGTTTAGCGAAAGCATTCGCGCGCTCTTCTCGGGTGAAGAGCAAAGCGCCGCCGCGCTTGTCATGCGAGAAATCCGCCTGCCAAGGGCGATCCTTGGCGCGATGATCGGCGCAAGCCTTGGCTTAAGCGGCGCTGTGTTGCAAGGCTATCTCAGAAATCCATTAAGCGAGCCGGGGCTGCTGGGCATCGGCGCGTCCGCATCTCTCGGAGCCGTAACAGCGATCTATACGGGGCTGTCCGCCGCATTCGCACTTGCTTTGCCCTTATTAGCATTCGCAGGCGCTCTGCTTGCGGTCTGTTTTCTTCGTATACTGGCCGGAACGCGGGGGAGTTCGATCGCCGTGATTCTTGCGGGTGTCGCCATCACAAGCTTCGCCAGCGCCATGACCGCGGTTGCACTCAATCTTTCTCCCAATCCTTTTGCGGCATTAGAGATTGTGTTCTGGCTGTTGGGCTCGCTAACCGACCGTTCGATGACGCATGTTTGGCTTTCAGCGCCATTCATGATTGCGGGCTGGCTGATGCTAGCGGTCCTTGGCCGCAGCCTCGACGCTTTGACCCTTGGGGAAGAGACGGCGGCAAGCCTTGGCGTCAGGCTTGAGCGGGTGCAGGCATTGGCTATTGTCGGGACGGCCTGTTCGGTGGGCGCAGCGACGGCCGTTGCGGGTTCCATCGGCTTCGTGGGGCTGGTTATACCGCATCTTTTGCGGCCCCTGGTCGGCGCGCGCCCGAGCAGGCTCTTGCTCACAAGTGCACTTGGGGGCGGAGCACTTCTGCTCGCGTCGGACGTGGCCGTGCGGCTCATCGCCCCTGGCAAAGATTTGAAGCTCGGCGTGCTTACGGCCTTGATCGGCGCGCCGTTTTTCCTGTGGCTCGTCTATCGCAAAAGGCAGCTCGTGGCATGAGCCTTCTCGAATTCTCTCATATTCATGTCCGGCTAGGCAGTGCCGAAGTTCTGAAAGATATAAGTCTGCGGCTTACTGCCGGAGAATTTGTTGGGCTTCTAGGTCCGAATGGCGCGGGGAAGTCTACGCTGCTGCGAACGTCACTCCATCTCGTCCCGTATGATGGCTCAGTCATGATAGACGGGCATCGATCCTCGACATTAAAACCCGCCGAACGGGCTCGTTTGATCGCCTACATTGCGCAAGAGCGCGAGGTTGCGTGGCCTCTTTCTGTCGAAGCTCTCGTAGCGCTCGGACGCTCGCCCCATCGCGGGCCATTCTCGGCGCTTACAGCCGCCGATTTCGCCGCAATTGAAGGCGCGTTGGAGCGCATGGATATCAAGCGCCTGCGCAAGCGAGTGGTTGGCTCGCTTTCGGGCGGAGAACGCGCGCGTGTTCTCATCGCGCGCGCTCTGGCGCAGGAAACGCCAATTTTGATCGCCGATGAACCAACAGCCGCGTTGGACCCGGCCCATCAACTTGCGCTTATGGAAATATTTCAGGACTTGGCGCGTGAAGGGCGCATCGTCCTGGCTTCAATGCATGATCTTGCACTTGCTGCGCGTGGATGTACGCGGATCATTCTGATGCATGGCGGACAAGTTGTGGCAGATGGAACACCGCGCGCTGCCCTGACGCGGAAGAACCTTGCGACTGTCTATGGTATCGGGGCCGAGATTTCCGACACTGAAAGCGGCCTCTCCATTGTACCCGACCAGCGCTCAGGCAAGCGGCTGAACTTATTTAGAGAGGGGAGGCGGAACCTCCCTAAGCATCAGCTCTGTTATTGTAATGCGTGGAATAGCGTCTCACGCATAAACAGTTGAGCGGCTTGCGCTATGAAATTTGGGCTCCTTTTTGCTTTTGTTTTGCTCTTCACGGGACGCGCGGTTTGCGCAGAGCCCATCGCTATTGGCTCGAAGAAGTTCACCGAATCCTATGTCTTGGGCGAAATTGCCAAGACGCTGCTGGAGCGTGCAGGTTTTGACGTGTCCCATCGCGAAGGCATGGGTGGAACGGCTATTCTGTGGCAGGCGCTACTGCGCGGCGATATTTCGCTTTATCCCGAATATACGGGGACGATAGCTGAGGAGATTTTGAAGGCCAACGGGCCGCTGACGCTTGAGGAGATCCGGGCGGCGTTGGTGCCCTATGGCATCGGCGCTACCCAAGATCTCGGGTTCAACGATGGCTATTCGCTCGTTATGCGCCGCGCGCAAGCGGATAAGCTTGGCATCAAAACAATCAGCGATTTGAAGAAACATCCCGAACTGCGCGCCGGGCCAACGCCGGAGTTCTTAGGGCGTCAGGATGGATGGAAGCCGCTTCTCGCCCGATATAATTTGAACTTCGACAATACGCGCAGCATCGAACATGGGCTTGGATATGCGGCGCTCAAGGCCGGTCAGATCGATATCAAGGACAGTTACACCACTGACGCCAGGCTTGCCGATCATGAGCTTGTGACACTTGAGGACGACCAGAATTTCTTTCCGCAGAATAGAGCGGTGTTTCTCTATCGTCTCGACACCCAGCCGGGGGCCGTCAAAGCCATTCGCAAGCTTGAAGGGAAGATCAGCGAAGCGAAAATGATGACGCTTAACAGTGAGGCGGAAAGAACAAAAAGCTATGCGGCGGCGGCGGCGTCATATTTCGCGGGAGATGCTGGAGCGGCATCGGACAAGCCAAGAGCGAGCCAAAATCCTCTCGCGGCACTGCCGAGGCTGACAGCGCAGCATCTGACACTTGTCGGCATTTCGCTCTTTGCGGCGATCATCGTCAGCATCCCTCTTGGGATTGTTGCGAGCCGTCCGGGGCTTTTAAGCCAGCTCATTTTGGGCAGCGCTGGCGTGATACAAACGATCCCCTCGCTTGCGTTGCTCGCGTTTATGATCCCGCCATTCGGAATCGGAGCAAAGCCTGCGATTATTGCGCTTTTCCTCTATAGCTTGCTGCCCATCATCGAAACACTGCCGTTGGCCTTCAAGGGATTCCCGCATCGCTTCGCCAAGCGGCGCTGGCCCTGGGGTTAAGTCCCGCAACGCAAATGTGGCGGATCTATTTGCCCATGGCCTTGCCATCGATCCTCGCGGGGATCAAAACGAGCGCGGTCTTGAATGTCGGCAACGCGACATTGGCGGGATTGATTGGCGGCGGTGGTTTTGGCGAGCCGATCCAAAGCGGCCTGCAACGGAACGACAACGCGACCATTCTTCTGGGCGCAATACCCGCCGCGCTGCTTGCCTTGCTGGTGCAATTCGGCTTTGACGGTCTTGAGCGCATATTGCTTCCACGAGGACTTCGCTTGCAGGAGACGCATAAATAGTGAGCGGCAATGATGTCAAAGCACAGGTCGCAGTTATCGGCGGCGGCCCGTCCGGTTTGATGGCGGCGGAAACGCTGGCGCGCGGCGGCGCATCTGTGACGGTCTATGACCGAATGCCGTCACTGGGGCGCAAGTTCCTGCTCGCAGGCCGAGGGGGTCTCAACCTCACCCATAGCGAAGACCTTGACCTGTTTCTGCCCCGCTATGGTGCTGCGGAACTGCGGCTTTGCGATGCAGTTCGGTCATTTCCTCCGCAAGCGTTGCGCGCCTGGTGCGAGGAACTGGGACAGCCGACCTTCGTCGGATCGAGCGGACGCGTATTTCCAACCGCCATGAAGGCATCGCCGCTGCTACGCGCTTGGCTCGGCAGGCTTCGCGAGTTGGGCGTCCAGTTCAAGTTACGTCATCGATGGGCCGGGTGGAATGAAGCCGGCCGCCTCCTCTTCGACAGCCCCGGCGGGCGCATTGCCTTTAGCGCCGATGCGACAGTGCTGGCTTTGGGGGGCGCTAGCTGGCCAAGGCTTGGTTCTGACGGGGCGTGGGCTCCACTCCTTCGGAGCAAGGATATCGCCGTTGCCCCTTTGCAGCCGTCAAATTGCGGTTTTGCCGTTCACTGGTCTGCGCATTTTCGTGACCGTTTCGAGGGGCAGCCGCTGAAAGGGATCGAACTCCACTTCCAAGCCGCCAAAGCGCGCGGCGAAGCTGTCATAACGAAATTGGGTCTGGAGGGCGGCGCCATCTACGCTCTTTCCTCGCAGATACGGAACGCCATCGAGGAAAAAGGGGAGGCACTGCTGCGCATCGATCTGCGCCCCGGAGTTTCGGTTGCCGGGCTTGAAAGCGCTCTTTCCTCGCCACGGCACAAGCAGTCCCTTTCCACCTTTCTGCGCAAGGCCGCGAAATTAGCCGCGCCTGCGGTGGGACTACTCCATGAGGCGGCTATTGCTGAGGGGCTGCGCTTGGCGGACGTGACGCCAAGGGCATTGGCGGAGTTTATAAAGGGGGTCCCAGTGCGTCTCACTGCGGCGGCGCCGATAGACAGAGCAATCTCCACGGCAGGCGGAGTCTCCTTTCCGGAAATCGACCACGCATTCATGCTGCGCGCGAAGCCTGGGGTCTTCGCTGCGGGCGAAATGCTCGATTGGGAAGCGCCCACCGGCGGCTATTTGCTGCAAGCCTGTTTCGCGACCGGCAGGGCGGCGGCCCAGGGCGCGCTCCATTGGATTGAGGCTTCGCATGGCGCAACTTTGGTTGTGGCGTGACGGCTCACAATGTCGTGCAAAACTTCGTAATCTTAAGGCTTCGTCATAAGCGGGGGCGCGAGTATAAATTATCCTCGCATTCTTGACCGTTGCGATTTCGAAGCGCTCGAACGCGGTCTTGTTACCTCATGCAGGTGTCGGAGAAATGGGCATGGCGAAGGCAGAAACGGCAGGCTTCTCACAGACGAGGCTTCAGCTTTTGGATAAAGTGATGAAGGAGCGCTATGTTGATAGCGGCCTTCTGAACGGTATCCATACTCAGATCTTCCGCCGTGGCGAGCTGGTCCATAATGGTCTGGCGGGGCTGATGGACATTGAGCGAAACAAGTCCTGGCGGGAAGATGCCATCATCCGCATCTATTCCATGACCAAGCCCATTACTGCGGTTGCGCTAATGATGCTTGTCGAGGAGGGCAAGATTGGCCTCGACGACAACGTTTACGCCCATATTCCATCGTGGAAAAACCTGGGTGTCTACCAGAGCGGCGTGCCGAGCCTAGTCGAGAACACAGCCGGACAGTTCATCACCTCGCCGTGCGACCGGCCGATGAAGATTATCGACCTTTTGACGCACACGAGCGGCCTAACCTACGGCTTCATGCGGCGCACCTTGGTCGACGGAGAATATCGCAGGCAAAAGATCGCTGATCGCCAAACCGAAGGCGGCCTTGAAGGCATGATCGAGCAGCTCTCCAAGATCCCGCTCGACTTCTCGCCGGGTACCAAGTGGAACTACTCGGTCTCGATCGAGGTGGTTGGCTACCTTGTCCAGAAATGTTTCGGCATGACCTTAGGCGAGTTCCTGCGCACGCGCATATTCGAGCCGCTGGGCATGTGGGACACCTCGTTCAGTGTGCCGGCGTCCAAGCTGGACCGGTTCGCCTCCTGCTACATGCCCAAGGAAGGCGGCGGCCTGCAAGTTCAAGACGACTCGCAGAAATCGACCTATGCCGAGTGGCCGAAACTCGAATCCGGCGGGGGCGGCCTTGTCTCGACCATGCATGACTACATGCTCTTCTGTCGCATGATGCTGGCGGGTGGCACGCTGGATGGCGCGCAAATTCTCTCGCCGAAGACAGTGCAATTGTTCTCGATGAACTTCCTGCCCAACAATCAGCTCTTAAGCGACATGTCGGTGACGGCGATGTTCAGCGAGGCTGGCTTTAATGGCACTCGGCTTTTCGCTCGGCTGCGCCGTGACCATGGCCCCAACGCTGACGCGCATGCCCGGCACGCCGGGTGAGTACTTCTGGGGTGGTGCGGCATCGACCGCGTTCTGGATCGATCCGAAAGAAGATTTGGCAGTCGTATTCATGACCCAGGTGATGGGCACCGCAGCACGCCTCACGCTCCGGCGTGATTTGCGCACATTGGTCTATTCGGCAATGACGGAGAGCAACTGCCGTTGACCCGCCGGCTGTACCCATCGTGTACGGCATTCGCATCTCGACGATGAGGGCGTTCTGAATATCGATTTCCACGCGATATGCGGCAGCAACGCCAGCCGCAACGGCGGCCATCTGCTCGCGAATAAGGACAACTAATTCCTATCCGGCGACTAAGAATTAAGGGGTATCATAGGCGTCAGCATACCTCTTCTTACTCCAGCATCGAACGGCACTTTCATGGCGAACGGCAAGGAACACAGCGGCGGTAGCAAAACGCATCGCTATCACACCACTGTAACGTGGACCGGCAATACCGGCGCAGGCACTGCGGACTATCGCAGTTACGAACGGTCACATGAGATTGAAGCGACCGGGAAATCCAAAATATTTGGCTCCTCTGACGCGGCTTTTCGAGGCGACCCATCGCGGTGGAACCCTGAGGATCTGCTTGTGGCATCTCTGTCGGCTTGCCACAAGCTTTGGTACTTGCACCTCTGCGCGGTCGCAGGCGTCGTCGTCGTCAACTATGTGGACCAGGCGGAAGGAGTCATGGTCGAGGACAACGCGAGGGGTGGATATTTTACCCGTGTAACGTTACGTAAATCCGTGACCATTGCACGTGGAAGCGATGTGGATAAGGCGAAGACGCTACATCACGACGCGCACGCAAAATGCTTCATCGCCAATTCAGTTAATTTTGCAGTGGAACACGAGCCGGTAATCACCATCGAGTAGAACCGGCAACCGCCACTATTGGCACGGCATTCGCGTCTCGATGATGCGGGCGAACATGCTCGCGCCGACCGGAAGAATACCGTCATCGAGCACGAATCCCGGATTGTGCACTGGAACCGAGCCCTCGTGTCCCACCCAGAAATAAGCGCCCGGCACGGCATGCAGCATATCGGCGAAGTCCTCGCTGCCCATCTTGGGCGCAGGCTTTGTGAGCAAATTATCAGCGCCCACGATCTCGCGCGCCACTTCCGCCACCGCATTTGATGGCCCCTCGTGATTGACCAGCACACTGAAAATGTCGTTGTTCTGAATATCGATTTCTACGCCATAAGCGGCCGCGACACCGGCGGCGATAGCGAACATGCGCTCACGAATTAGGGTGCGGATCTTGCCGGAAAATGACCGGGCTGTTCCCCCAAGCTTTACCTCCCCTGGGATAACGTTATGCGCCGATCCCCCATGGATTTGCGTAATCGAAACCACTGCGGCTTCCAGAGGATTAGTATTGCGGCTTACAATGGTTTGAAATCCCTGAACCAGAGCCGCCGCTGCAATGATCGGATCGCGGGAAAGCTCTGGCATAGCGCCGTGACTGCCATAGCCTTTTATCGTGATGTCGAAAAAGTCTGCGCTCGCCATCGCAGGTCCGGGAAAAATGGCGACCTGTCCTGCATCGAGATTCGGCGCATTGTGCAGCGCATAGACCTCGTCGCAAGGAAAGCGCTCAAATAGACCCTCTGCTAGCATGGCGCGTGCGCCACCGAGCCCCTCTTCGGCGGGCTGAAAAATAAAATGGACGGTGCCTTCAAAATTGCGGGTCTCCGCGAGATAGCGCGCCGCTCCAAGCAGCATAGTGGTATGGCCATCGTGGCCGCACCCATGAAAGCGGTTTGGAATGGTTGAGCGCCAGGGGAGGTTGGTTTCCTCCTGCATCGGAAGTGCGTCCATGTCTGCTCTAAGACCAATGCGACGGGTACCTTCGCTTCTCCCTTTTAGCACCCCGACGACGCCGGTTCCGCCAATACCGCGATGGACTTCCACGCCCCATTGCGTGAGCTTCTCCGCGACAATTGCGGAGGTGCGTTTTTCTTCAAAGCCGATTTCGGGATGAGCGTGAAAATCACGGCGGATTGCAGTGAGTTCTTCCGCGTAGCTTTCGATCAACTCTATGTTTGGCATTGGCGTCGCGTCTCGGTTGATAGTGCTGTCAGGTTAAGCTCATGATGCGCAATACGCCTGCCGCCTGCATCAAAAAATTGAAGCTTTTAGGATATGGTAGACTGAAGCATAAAGGCGGCCTAATCGCCGCGCCAGTTACCTTGAGGCCGATATGGATATCGAAGAGCTTGAGCCGCGAAAACAAAGTCCAAAACCGAAAGACCTTTCGATCTATTCGGTTCAGGACCTGCTCCATTACATCGATATGCTGAAAGCCGAGATCGCGCGCGCCGAGGCTATGCTCGAACGGAAGGACGCGCATAAGGACGCGGCCTCCGCATTCTTCAAAAAATGACCCCACGGCGATGTTGGCGGTTTGGGCCGCCAATGACCTAAGCTGCAAGCTGGGGCTGCGAGCGTACGGCGCCCGCAATATAATCCATTGCGGCTTGAACGCCACCTTTGCGGTGCGGAATGCCCGCCAAATCCAGCCCCATTTCGACGCCCGAAATCGCCCCTAAGATGGTGAGATCGTTGGTGTCGCCGAGATGGCCGATGCGGAAAACCTTTCCCGCGACTTTGTTCAAGCCTGTTCCAAGCGACATGTTGAAATGTTCGAGCACCAGCGCGCGCAGATGATCCGCATTGTGCCCCTCTGGGACCATGACAGCCGTCAGCGTGGGAGAATAAGATTTTGGATCGCGGCAGAGGATTTCGAGACCCCAGACACGAACGGCGCGCCGCGTTGCCTCAGCCAAGCGTTCGTGGCGCGCAAACACAGCGTCGAGTCCTTCCTCATGCAGCATGTCGATTGCTTCTGCGAGCCCATAGAGAAGATTGGTCGCGGGGGTGTAAGGGAAATAGCCCTTTTCATTGTTGGCGAGCATCTCCTTCCAATCCCAATAAGAGCGAGGAAGCTTCGCGTTCTGTGAGACCTTCATGGCCTTCGCGCTGATCGCTGTAAATGATAGGCCCGGCGGAAGCATAAGTCCCTTCTGTGAACCAGAGACAGAAATGTCCACTTGCCACTCATCATGGCGGTAGTCGATGGAGGCAAGAGAAGAAATCGTGTCTACGAGAAGAAGGGCAGGGTGGTTTGCGGCATCGATTGCACGGCGGACCTCTTCAACGAGCGTTACACAGCCGGTCGAGGTCTCGTTGTGCACGACGCATACGGCTTTAATCTCATGGGCGCGGTCTTCGGCGAGGCGGGTCCCAATTGCGCTCACATCTGCACCGCTTCGCCAGTCCGAGGCGATAAATTCAGGCTTTAAGCCAATACGCTCGGCCAAATTCTTCCAAAGGGTCGCGAATTGCCCGGTCTCAAACATGAGCACTTTGTCGCCTGGAGAAAGCACATTCGTAAGCGCGGCTTCCCACGCTCCTGTGCCTGAGGAGGGGTAGATCACGACATGGCTAGATGTCTTGAAGATGGTTTTTATTCCATCCAGAACCTTGCGCCCGAGCCGCTGAAACTCTGGCCCCCGATGGTCGATGACTTGGCGCGCGCTCGCCTGCAAGATGCGGTCCGGGACCGGCGTCGGGCCAGGAATTTGCAAAAAATGGCGGCCTGCAGCACGCGGCGCATTCGATGCCATGATCAATGTCTCCTCATAACGCTTATGCGGGCCCAATCGTGTTGTGCCGCTGCTAAGTTGTATGCAATATTCCAGTCCGCCTTTCACGCAAAATAATTTAGCAAAGCTGACAAGATGGCCGTAGTCATGCCCTCACTTGAGCGCCGCCTCAGGCGTATTTCCGGCTGCGAGGTCCTGACCGGGCGTTTTGACCGTGGGCGCTACGCCACCGATGCCTCTTCCTATCAGGTCATGCCGCAAGCCGTGGTCTTACCGGAAAGCTTTGCAGGCGCGGCGGAAACAATCGCGATTGCTGCGGAGGAGGGTCTGCCCGTAACTGCGAGGGGCGGCGGTACGTCGCAGTCTGGCCAAACCGTCAATTCGGGCGTCATTATCGATGTTTCGAAACGCCTAAACCGTGTCTTGCATCTGGACATCGAAGGGCGCCGCGCGATTGTCGAGCCAGGCATCGTGCTGGACGACCTTAACAGGCAGTTGAAGCAACATGGCTTGTGGTTTCCGGTGGACGTATCGACGGCGAGCCGTGCGACTATCGGTGGAATGGCCGCGAACAACTCGTGCGGAGGCCGCTCTCTCCGCTATGGCACGATGCGGGATAATGTCCGCTCCATCGATGCGTTGCTCGCGGATGGCGGCGAGATGCATTTTGGCTTCGAGCGATCGGGCGCATTAAGCCCGCCAAACAGCAGGGAAGGGCAACTTTTCGCAGATCTGCGTGCGATTGGCGCGCGCGAGGCCGATGAAATCGCTGCGCGCTTCCCGAAAGTGCAAAGGCGGGTGGGCGGCTATAATCTCGATGCGCTTACACCTTCGCCGGATGGCAATAATCTTTCGCACATTCTCGTCGGTTCCGAAGGCACGCTTGCATTCTTCAAGTCGATAGAAATTACTCTCTGGCCCACATTAGGTCCACGCGCGGTTGGCGTGTGCCATTTCGGGTCCTTTCACCAAGCGATGGATGCGGCGCAGCATCTTGTGAAGCTGTCGCCCATTGCCATCGAGCTCGTGGATGAGACCATGCTTGGTCTTGCGCGAAATATTCCCCTTTTCCGGTCCACGGTTGAAGAAACGGTGCGCGGCGAACCCGAAGCTTTGCTTCTTATCGAGTTTGCCGAAGACGAAGCTGAAAACCGCGCCCGTATGTCGCGGCTCGCCGAGCTGATGGGCGACCTCGGTTTCAGTTGGGATCAGCCGAAACGGCGCTGGGGCGGCGTCGTGGAAGTTTACGAGCCGCGTTTGCAAGCGGCCCTGTCGGATATGCGGACCTCTGGTCTTAATATCATGATGTCCATGAAGCAGGAGGGAAAGCCTGTCTCTTTCGTGGAAGATTGCGCGGTGCCGCTGGAGCATCTGGCCGATTATACGGCGCGCCTTACCGGGATTTTCGAAAAGCATGGCACGCGCGGGACTTGGTATGCCCATGCCTCGGTGGGCTGCCTTCATGTAAGGCCGGTCCTTAATCTGAGGCTCGACAAAGATTTAAAGGCAATGCGGGCGATCGCCGAAGAGGCATTCGCCCTGGTTCGGGAATATAAGGGCTCCCACTCCGGCGAACATGGAGACGGCATCGTCCGCTCGGAATTCCATGAGCCGATGTTCGGCTCGCGGATTGCGCGGGCTTTCGAGGAGGTGAAGGATCGCTTCGATCCGAGTGGCCTTTTCAATCCAGGCCGGATCGTGCGTCCGCCGCGCTTCGATGATCGCAACCTCTTGCGTTTTCACGGGGCATATGGGCGCTCCAATGCGCAGCCAGTGCTCGACTGGTCGGCCTATCCCGGCGGCGCTGCGGGATTTCAGGGCGCGGCCGAGATGTGCAACAACAACGGCGCCTGCCGCAAGATCGATGGCGGCGCGATGTGTCCGTCCTATCGCGTGACGCGAAATGAACAGGATGTGACGCGCGGCCGTGCCAATTCGCTGCGGCTTGCCCTGTCGGGTCAACTCGGACCGGACGCGCTTACATCGGACGAGATGGCCGAGACGCTCAAGCTGTGCGTTTCCTGCAAGGCATGCCGCCGCGAATGTCCCGCAGGTGTGGATATGGCGCGCATGAAGATAGAGGTGCAGGCGGCGCGCGCCGAGAAGAACGGTCTCAGCGTTGCTGATCGCATTGTCGGCTATTTGCCCCATTATGCGCCATTGGCGGCCCGCGCTCCCTGGCTTCTCAATTTGCGTAACCGCATAGGCGTTGCCGCCAAGAGCGTCCGAAGCCATGTTCGGCTTTAGCGCAGAGCGGCCCCTTCCGAAATGGCGGAGCGATGTGTTCAAGCCGGCGGCGCAGATGGAAGGTTCTTCAACCGGGCGAGAGGTCATCCTCTTCGCGGATACGTTCAACCGCTATTTCGAGCCGGACAATTTACGGGCCGCGACGGCTGTTCTAAGCGCCGCCGGATATAGCATTAGACATGCAGAGCCTTTGAGCGGTTCGCGCCCTCTCTGTTGCGGCCGCACCTTCCTGAGCGTGGGGCTTGTCGAAAAAGCGCGCGCCGAGATGCAGCGGACGGTTGAAGCGCTTGCGCCTTATATAGAGAAGGGAACGCCGGTCATTGGGCTTGAGCCTTCCTGCCTTTTGACGTTCCGCGACGAATTGCAAGCTGTTCTGCCGGGCGAGACGTCTCGCAAGCTCGCAGCCCAGGCGCGTCTATTTGAGGAGTTTATTGCTGAGGAAGCGGAGCAAGGGCATTTCAACGCCGTTTTCGAGCGAGTGGAACGCGAGGCATTGCTCCATGGACACTGCCATCAAAAGGCTTTCGCCGCGATGGGACCGGTGGAGAAGGTGCTCGGCCTTGTGCCGGGTTTGAAAGTCCGGCCGGTGGAATCGAGTTGCTGCGGTATGGCTGGTTCTTTCGGCTACAAAGCTGAGACGGTTGGCGTCTCGAAAGCCATGGCGGAGCTTTCGCTTTTGCCAGCGGTGCGTTGCGCGAGCCCGGAGGCGCTTGTTGTCGCCGATGGCTTTTCCTGCCGTCATCAGATCCGCGATGGCGCTGGCCGCGAAGCTATCCATGTCTCGCGCGTGTTAGCCGACGCATTATTAGTGAAATCCAAAACTATTGCTTGAGAAGCAAAGCGGGCCGCGTTATGTAAGGGGCTGGCGCTGCAAAGCGCTATCCCAATTTGGGGGTGTAGCTCAGTTGGTTAGAGCGCCGGCCTGTCACGCCGGAGGCCGCGGGTTCGAGTCCCGTCACTCCCGCCATTTCTCTTATTCCCCCGAGGGAATACCCCAAGCTAGGCGAGACCGAAGCGAGCAACTTTGCCGTTAATGCCACGGCCTACGCTTGGAACTGGTCTTGGAGGAAGGGCGGGATTGGCGAGCCGCCTAATCGCCGCATATCGCAACATTGTGGAAAACTAGCATCGTGTAAACTTCCCGCCCGCTTCAACGCTGGCGCTAATGCACGAATCGCCGTCGAAAATGATTTCCTGATCAAAAGGATTAAGTTCGATGGCGGGCAATCTCTTCAATGGTGAGAGCATTTTAACTTATAGGGATCAGCAAATTGCTTTTGCCGAAAACCAAGTTAAAGCTCTAACAGAGCAACAGCTATTCAATCCGGCGCTTGCGGGTATCTTGGAAAAGATTGCAAATGCGTCCATTTTTGAAGTTGCCACGTTAAGGTCAGAACAGAAAAGAGGTAAAAATCGAACTGTTATTCGTGAGCAAGTTAGGCACGGCTTGGCGATGAATGTTGAAAGAAAGCTCCTTGATATTATGATCCCCTATGTGGGATCGGAAAAGAGTTTCCGCTACAGCCCCACTACCTGCAATATTATTTATGATGAGGTTTCTCTAGGCAAGGATGCGCTTGTTTTGACTTTGAATGACGATGAACATGTTGACCGTTGTCTTGGACCTTTCATCGAAAGAGTTTCTGCAAACCTAGATCACCTTCGTAAGGATATGAATGCCTTATCGGATGCAATTCGAGCTAACATTCGCGCTGTAGCTGAGCGTCGGCAGAATGAAATTAAAGCGACAAAGGAGCGCAATAAAACGCGCCACTTTCCAATCGACTGAAACCGCTATACCAGCAAACGTTATTCCATTTAAATATCCCCTGAAAGCCTGGAGTCACTCCGCGACCGGCCCTTTTTCATTCGGGCGCGCAATCCGATGGCCAGACATATGAAGCGCACGGGCTACTCTACGTCGGTCGGGTGCTAGAGGTTTAGAAAAGAGCGTCATCGGAATGTCCTGTCAGACAAGCGGCCGCCTCACTGCGCCGTTCCCGGTTCATACACTTGACCTGGTCACAATGCCGGTTTTGTTGTAGCGCCTAAAGGGTGCTGTTTGTTGCAATTGTCTCACTCCGTTACGGGGCGGCTGCTAAGTGATCGAATGAGCGCGGTCTTCACGCTTGCCACGTGCTCGCGCATCAAGAGTTCAGCCCTATAGGGATCGCGCACGAGAATGGCGGCATAAATCCGGTGATGGTCGTCATGGCGGCGGCGGACATCGTAATATTCGAATGCCACCACGTTGCGGTGCGACGATTGCGGTATGCTGTGGCAAAAGCGGATCGTCTCGCCAAGCATCCTGCAACGAGATGCCGTATGGATCGTGTCGTGAAATGCAAAGTTGATAGCTCCATAATTTATCCGGTCCTCATCGCACAGATCCGGCTTGGCAAGCACACGATCGCCTTCTGCCAACGCATTCTCGATTGCGGCGCGCTCATCATCGGTGAGCCCCCGCTCGGCAGTGAAACGCGCCGCTAGCGCCTCCAGCATTGTCCGGATTTCATAGGCGTCCACGATTTCCGATGTTTGGAAGTGCCGGACCGAATAGCCGCGGTTGGGGGCGTAATCAAGCAGGCCGTCGCTAGCAAGTGATTGCAAAGCGGAACGCACTGGCGTGCGAGAGACACCAAGCTGCTCAGCCAGTTTTATTTCATGAAGGCGCGCGCCCGCTTCAAATTCGCCCGAGAGAATAGCAGCCCGAATCCGGTCTGCAACAGAAAGGGACCGGGTTGGGGCAGGCGCAGAGCCGGAAGAGTGATCGTTCATCTGTTCTCATCACCCCGTGGAACTTGATCAAACCGAGGAGTAGATTTTTTGTATACATTACGGTGGTTCAGCCCGATAAAAATCACCGAATATAGCAACTATATAACAATTGATATTAGAACGCGGCGAAAATCGTACTTTCTATGTATACATTCCTTATTGACTCGCTCAGGCTTCCTCTTCAATTATCGGTGAGCAAGCAGGCGCTCGGCGCCTTGATGAAGCGCAAATGGCTGGGGCATCCATGGAGCGTGTAATGAATTTCGGTGTCGATAATCCTAAAGCCGCAATTGTCGCGATTGATCTGCATCGTGGCCATCTCGACATGACGGTGGCGACCATGCCTACGGCGCCGGATGTGGCAAAGCGAGTGATTGCTGCAAATAAGCGGCTCTTTGACTGGGCGCGTTCGGTGGGCATTCCCGTGGCCCATCTCGTAACCGGCTATCGCGACGCGACAGAGATCGCGGCGAACCCCTTCTGGCGCATGCGCGCCGAGGACCCGGCGGCAACCCGCAAGAATGTGATGCGTCACAATATCCTTGGCGGACCGGGCTGCACGATTATGCCCGATTTGCTCGATAGCGGTGACTGGGTCGTTGAGCACAAAAGGCGCTATGACTGCTTCACAGGCACCGATCTCGACTTCGTTTTGAAGACCCACGGCATCAACACGGTGCTGATCACGGGCGTGAATACAAATTCCTGCGTCCTGGCGACAACGGTTGCCGCGAATGTCCGCGACTATTCGGTAATTGTCGTGGAGGACTGCGTGGATACGATGGACGGCCCGGCGTTCCACGAGGCTGGCCTCCTTTGCATCAGGACGGCTTTCGGCGCTGTTCTATCGACGGATGAGATTATGACTATGGACGCACTGAAGTCACGGCCTGCCTGAGTAAGCCAAAGCTGAGAGAGACTAAACAATGACGCTACCTCGCGATCGAGCGCCTTATTCGGCCATAGTCGACCGTCCTCCTCTTACGCTGCCGGGCAAAGCGCGCGTCGTGCTCTGGACCATCGTCAATCTCGAAGTGTGGGACATCTCGCGCCCGATGGCGCGCCAAATCCTCCCGGCTCCGACCGGGCAGGTGCTTCTGCCTGACGTGCCGAATTGGAGCTGGCACGAATACGGTATGCGTGTCGGCGTCTGGCGCTTTTTCAAACTTTATGAGCGTCTTGGCATCCGTCCGACGCTTTCGATCAACGCTCGCGTCTGCGAGGATTATGAGCGTGTTGCTGCGCAGGCGCGCGATGCCGGCTGGGAGTTCATGGGCCACGCCTATGAGCAAATGCCGATCCACAAGGTCGAGGATCAGCGCGGCATGATCAATCGCTCGATGGACCTTCTGGAAAAATTCACAGGCAAGCGGCCTGTCGGCTGGCTCGGACCCGGGCTCACCGAAACCTACGAGACGCCGGAACTCTTAGCCGAGGCTGGCGTGAAATATATCGGCGATTGGGTGTGGGACGACGAGCCTTCTCAGATCTCCACGACAGCACGGCCCGCTGGTCACGCTGCCCTACACGGTCGAGCTCAACGACATCCCGACCATGATCGTACAGCATCACGAGTCGCCTTATTGGGCGACGCGCTGCAAGGACACGCTTGACCGGCTGCACATGGAGGGCGGGGAGCGCGCCAAAATCATGGCCATCGCGATCCACCCCTATATTTCGGGACAGCCGCATCGCATCAAATATCTCGAAGAGGTCTATGCCTACGCGCAGAGTCTCGGCGACGTGCTGTTCTGGAACGGCGAGGAGATACTTGATTGGTATCAGGCCACAAAGGACAAAGTGTGAGCCTGATGAAACTTGTCACTTCCTTCGCTATCCCACTTCCGCCCGTAACATCGCTGCCGATCGTGGGCAGCGATGCGCATTATCCAGTGCGGCGCGTCTATTGCGTGGGTCGCAACTATCTCGACCACATCCGCGAAATGAAGGAAGCCGAGGATGAGCGCGATCCGCCTTTCTTCTTCCAGAAGCCGCAAGACGCCATCGTGCAAGATGGCGCAACCATTCCATTTCCGCCTGATACCAACGACCTCCAATATGAGGTGGAACTCGTAATCGCGATCGGACGTACCGCGCGCAATGTGAGTGTTGGGGAGGCGGGCGCTGTAATCTTTGGCTATTGCGTGGGCATCGACCTTACGCGGCGCGACCGCCAGCGCGACTGCCGCGACAAGCGGCTGCCTTGGGAAGCTGGAAAGTCGTTCGACCTCTCTGCGCCTTGCGGGACCGATCCATCCCGCAGGCGCGGGTGGCGATCCGTCCAAGGGCGCCATTACCTTGAGCGTCAATGGCGCTGAGCGGCAGCGCGGCGATCTCGCGCAGATGATCTGGTCGGTTCCAGAGATCGTCTCGAACCTCTCACGCTCCTACGTGCTGCAACCTGGCGATCTTATCATGACTGGCACACCGGCGGGCGTCGGCCCGGTCTGGCCCGGCGATTGCATCGTCGGCGCGGTCGATGGGTTCGGCACCATCACGGTAACTATCGGTGAGGCGCAAATCTGAAATGCTTCCGACTGAGCGCATCGCCTATTCGGCCATCTCCGAACGTCCCAAGCTCACGCTGCCCGGTGGAGCGCGCATGGCGGTCTGGGTCATCGTCAATGTGGAGGAGTGGAATCCGCTCGAGCCGATGCCACGCACCGTATTGACGCCGCCCGCTGGTGGGTCGCCGTCGCCTGACATCCCAAATTGGGCTTGGCATGAATACGGAAACCGCGTCGGCTTTTGGCGCATGCTGGAGGTGCTGGACGAGCACGCGATCAAGGCGGTGCTCGCCATCAATGGTTCGGCGATTAAGAGCTACGAACCCATCGCGCGAGCCGCGTCTGATCGCGGCTGGGAGTTCATCGGCCATGGCTTTGGTCAGAAGAACATGCAGAAGGTGCCCGATGAGCGCGAGGACATCGCCAAGACGGCGGACGCCATCGCGGCGTTTCACCGGCAAGCGGCCGCGCGGTTGGCTCGGACCCGGTCTCACCGAGACCTGGGAGACACCAGATATTCTGGCCGAACAGGGCTACGACTATGTCTGTGATTGGGTCTTGGATGACCAGCCGGTCGTGCTGAAGACGCGCACCCGGCCCATCGTCAACGTGCCCTACACTCAGGAATGCAACGACGTGGCGATGATGCTGATCCAGCATCACAAGGCTTCAGAATATTACGACCGGGCGGCTGATCAGTTCGAGCAGATCTACCATGATGCCCGAAACTCCGCGCGCGTTATGGCTCTCGTAGTGCATCCATACATCATGGGTGCGCCTCACCGGCTCAAATATTTCCGCAAAGCGCTCGAGAAAATCCGCGCACATAACGATGTGGTCTTCTGGACGGGCGAACAGATCTTCGATTGGTATTTGCGCGAACGGCCAGACGCGTTGTCCGCAGGCGGAAGCCCTGCATGACCGGCATTAATGCGTTCCAGTTGCTCAATGGGTTGACCTTCGCGGCGTTGCTGTTTCTCGTCGCCTCCGGCTTCACGTTGATCTTTGGGCTGCTGCGCATCGTCAATCTCGCCCATGGCGCGCTCTATCTGGTCGGCGGCTACGCCGGTTACTTCGTCGCCGCAAACACGGGCAACTTTGTGCTCGGCATCCTCGCCGCCATGGCCTTGGTGGCGCTAGTAGGCCTTGTGCTCAACCTCGGATTGCTGCGCTTCGTGCGTGGCTACGAATTGCGGCAGGTGCTGCTGACGCTGGGCGTGGCCTTCATCCTGAACGATCTCGGCCTCGTGATATGGGGCGGCGATACCTACACAGTGCCAATTCCGCAATTTCTGCGCGGCGCGGTACAGTTTGGCGGAATCTTCTATCCGAAATACCGTCTGTTCGTGCTCGTGCTCGGCATCGTCGCCTTCCTTCTGCTTTGGCTTCTCTTGAATAAGACGAGGCTGGGCGCGCTGATCCGGGCTGGCGTCGATGATGCCGAGATCGTTGAAGCGATGGGCATCAACATCCGCCGCGTCTTTCTCGCCACCTTCATGCTGGGAGCGGCGCTTGCCGGTCTCGGCGGCGTAGTTGGCGGCGCTTTCCTTACGCTCTACCCGGGCGCTGATTCCGAGATTCTGGTCTTCTCTCTTGCCGTCGTCATTATTGGCGGACGAGGCAGTTTGGTCGGGGCCGCAGTCGGAGCGCTGATCGTTGCCATGTTGAATACCATCGGCCAAGTGATGTTTCCCGAACTCGCCTATTTCGTCATTTTCGGTCCGATGGCGGCGCTCCTCGCTTTTCGTCCGCTCGGATTGTTCGGGAGACCAGCCTGATGGCCACGACTGATGCCGCTCCGGTAAGCTCGCCCATGAATCGCCTTAAATGGGCATCGATTGCTATTGGCGCGCTTTTATTCGCCGCCGCTCCCCTTTTCCTTCCCGCCTACCAAGTCAGCATCGCCACCCAGATCCTTATGTTCGCGGTGCTTGCCATGTCCATTGACGTGCTGGCGGGCTATACGGGAAGAACGCCACTATGTCATGGCGCAATTTTCGGCATGGCGACCTATGTGGTGATCTATTGGACGACCGTTGCAGGCGGTTCCCTTTGGACCGGCTTTGCGCTCGGCGTGCTCGCCGCCACTGCACTCGCGGCGCTCTTCGGACTGCTCGCGATCCGCACCTCCGGAGTTTACTTCCTGCTGCTCACGCTCGCGCTCGGCATGGTCGTATGGGGTGTCTGCTTACGGTGGACCAGCGTCACGGGAGGCGAGAATGGGCTGCGCGGCAGCATTCGGCCGGACTGGCTCGCTCAGAACGTCACATTTTATTACGCCGTCCTCGCGGTGGTGAGCATCGTGGCGGTGGCGATGTGGCGCTTCGTCAATTCGCCATTCGGCCTCGCTCTACGCGGTATCAAAGACAGCGAAACCCGCATGCGCAGCCTCGGTTACAATGTGTCGCTGCATCTGTTTCTCGTCTTCACGATCTCGGGCTTCTTCGCCGGAATTGCTGGAGCGCTCTATGCGCTATTCAATAACTTCGTAAGTCCGTCCACCGTCTCGCTCGCTCAGTCAGTCTCGGGACTGCTGATGGCGATCGTCGGCGGGATCGGGACGCTATTCGGCGCCTTCGTGGGCGCCACGGCCATCATCGGCCTCGAGAATTTTGTCAGCCTTTACACGGAGCGCTGGCAGAGCGTGATGGGGCTGATGTTTGTGCTGATCATGATTTTTGCGCCTGAAGGCGTTGCCGGAGGCGTGCGCATGCTCGCCTCTCGCGGCCTCAAGCGACGAGACCGGTCATAAATATATACCGTTGGAGGAAACAATGGACCGCAGAACATTCCTGAAATCGACGGCCTCTACGATGGCGCTCGCAACCGCTGGTACGCTTGCCGCGCCGCATATTGCGAAAGCTCAATCCGCTCCCATCAAGGTCGGCCTTCTCGCACCATTAACCGGCGTCGTGGCTGCCGGTGGCCGTGAGATGGTCGACGGCTTCAACATGTTTTGGGAGGAGCGCGGCGGTGAGTGTGCAGGCCGTAAGGTAGAAATCATCGTAGAAGATGACGCCTCCAACCCAGACACGGCATTGCAAAAGGCCCGGCGTCTCGTGGAACAAGGAAACGTCCATTTCCTCGTCGGCGACTTGCTCGCCAACACCGGTCTCGCCGTCGCGAACTACGTGAAGGGAACGGGAACTCCCTATTTTATTCCGGTCATCGCGGCGGACAATCTTACCCAACGCAATCGCATCAAAAACGTGATCCGAGTGGCTGGCTACTCGGCGAGTCAAATCTCGCGCCCGCTGGCCGACTGGGCCCTAAAGCAGGGTTGGAAAAAGATCGCGACCATCAGCCAAGACTATACCTTCGGCCATGAGCAATGCGGGGGCTTCTCGCAAACCTTCACCGAAGGCGGCGGTAAGATCGTGAGCCAGTTCTGGCATCCGATTAACACGCCCGACTTCAGCCCCTACCTTGGTCAGCTCGCGAGCCTTGGCGTTGATGCTATATTTGCAATGGAGACGGGCGCGGATGGCACGCGCCTTATGCAACAATATGCAGCCTTCGGCCTCAAGGGTCAGATTCCTCTTATCGGCGCTATGAATATTACCGACCAATCCGTCATCCGCACGATGGGCGACGAGGCCGAGGGAATAGTCGTAGCCGCGCAATTTGCGGAAGGATCAGACGATCCGAAAACGCGTGAATTCGTGGCCAAGCACGTAGCAAAATACAACAAAATGCCCTCCCTCTATGGCTTCTCAATGTATTCGGGAGCGATGTGGATCAACGAGGCTCTGTCCAAGATAGGCGGCAAGGTCGAGGACCGCGATCTGTTCCTCGACACGGTGCTTAAGACCGAGCTGAAGGACTCGCCGCTTGGCAAAACGGTGCGCCTCGATCAGTACGGCAATCCGGTCTACGACATTTACATTCGCAAGGTGCAGAAGAACAAGGACGGTAAGCTCTGGAACGTCCCCATCGCGACGTACCACGACGTATCGCAGTTCTGGAAATACGATCCAGAGGAATACATGAAGCAGCCGTCTTATTCGCGGACCTTTCAGGGGATCAAGAGCTAATGCTTAAGGACGGACGGCTTGCGCCGCGCCCTCCTGATCAAGGCGATTGTCCATGACCGAGTTTCTGCAACTTGATGGCGTTTGCGTTCAGTTCGGAGGGCTGAAGGCGGTTGATGATGTCTCAATCGCCGTCAGCCAAGGCGAACGCCGCGCCATCATTGGTCCAAATGGCGCGGGCAAGACCACGCTTTTCAACGCCATCACCGGCGTTGTAAGGCCAACGGCTGGCCGCATCCTGTTTGAGGGCCGGGAAGTAACGCGCAAATCCATCCATGTTCGAGCAAAGCTCGGCATGAGCCGCACCTTTCAAATTACCAATCTGTTCCCGAACCTCACGGTGCGCGAGAATATGCAGCTTGCCGTGCGTGGACTGTCGCCGCGCAAATACTCACTGTTTGGAAGCGCGGCGCTCGACGCCGGAGAGCGCGCGAATGTGGATAGCGCCATCGCGTTGTCGCGCCTCGACCAACGGCTCGATGTCCTTGTCAAGGAAATGTCCTACGGGGAGCAGCGCCAACTCGAAATGGCGATGTCGCTCGTCTCACGCCCCAAGCTCCTCCTGCTGGATGAGCCAGCGGCTGGGCTTTCGCCTGCCGAGCGCGTGATCGTCTCGGACATTATTCGCTCACTTCCACGCGACCTTACCATGGTCCTGATCGAGCACGACATGGAACTGGCTCTCTCTTTGGTTGACCGGGTCACATGCCTTAACAACGGGAAGTTCCTCGTCGAGGCGTCACCTTCCGAGATTCGTAGCAATAGCGACGTCCAGGAAGTCTATTTGGGCAAGCCGAGGCTTCAGAAGACACATGCTTGATATCCGGGATCTTCAGAGCTTCTATGGCGATGCCCATGTGCTGCAAGGCGCATCTCTCTATGCGGGTCCGGGCGAAGTCGTTGCCCTGCTCGGCCGCAACGGCATGGGGAAGACGACGCTCATTCGCTCGGTCATGGGGTTGGCCCCGCCGCATGTACGTGGCGGCTCGGTACGCTGGAAGGGCGAAGAAATAACAGGCATGCGCCCGCATAGCATTGCGCGACGTGGCATCGCCATCGTGCCGCAGGGCCGTCGCCTTTTTCCTTCGCTTACGGTGACTGAGCATCTCACCATGCTGAAACCCGCAAACGCCAAACATGGCTGGACTGTCGCGAAAGCCTTCGAGTTCTTCCCGCGCCTCGCCGAGCGGCGCAGCAATCGCGGCAATCAGCTCTCCGGGGGCGAGCGGCAGATGCTCGCGGTCGCCCGCGCGCTGATGATCGACCCTGAGCTGATCCTGATGGACGAGCCTTCGGAAGGTCTCGCTCCAGTGATGGTGCAGCATCTTGAGGGCATCATCGCGGAGCTGAAGCGCTCGGGACTAAGCATCCTGCTTGTGGAGCAGAACCTCTACAGCGCGCTCGCCGTGGCTGATCGCATCTACATCATGGAAAGCGGCAGGGTCGTGTACGAAGGCAGCGCAGCCGATGCGGAACGCGATCCCACCTCTCTGAGTCGCTTTCTCGGCCTCCATTAAACCCGCGAGCCTGATCTCGAATTTATGCGGAGCCGCCGATGACGTCAGATGCGCCGCCATCTTATGGCTCAGCCCTCGGATGTCTCGGCGCAGCCAGCTTCGTTAAGAATAGCGCTCAGGCCCCGTCCGGCAACGCACTCTGCCCATGAAGGGCAGGCTTCCGGCTGGCCGAAGAAGTTTCGCTCTTGCTCACGAGATCAACCGCTTCTTCTCTTCGTACTCGGCCTTGTCAATCTCGCCTCTCGCGAACCGCTCATTCAGGATATCGATCGCGGTTTTCGACGGCGGATACGGACCGTGCCCGTGCCACCAGGGCGGCCCCATGCCCATGGAGCGCAGCAACGGGATGATCACGAGGAAGAAGACAACGAGGAAGATTACCATCATCACAGGCATCATGAACATCCCGAACCACGGCATGTTCCACCACTCCGATGAGGGCATGGTCTCACTCCTAAACCTTGTTCCTGCCGACCAGCGTGAACCTGCCATTTGCAGCGAGCTGCGTCAACACATAGCGCGCGCTTTCTTCGCTTGCCCCAAGCGCAGCTCCGAGCGCTGCCGCATCCTTCTCGCCCTCCTTGAGCGCAGCCAACGCCTTCTCTTCGGCTCTTTCCAGCCACTCGGTGAACGCCGCCCGCAACTCGGAAGTACCGTGAACCGCAAGAGCGTTGGTCTCTCGGATGGCATTGAGCATCTCTGAGCACATGCCCATGCACATACCCATCATCTCCCCGATGGGCGGTTTGCCTTCGCTCGTGCCCATCTAAGCCATCATTTTCTTGGCCATTCCCATACCAATCTCCATCGGGCTTTGGGCACCGCGTGTGCTTTTAGGTTGTTCTTGATTTTGGTCTTTCTCGGTCATCACATGCTCCATAAAAAAGCGCCGATATACAGCGCCAAGTTGGCCATGCCAATTGACTGTCGCCGCAGTACCGCCCGGTTTCAGAGCGGCCGCAATTCCGACCATCAGGCGTCGGGTATGCCGGTGGCTGGAAAGGCCTGTGACTGATCGGAACGATCCTCATTTATGAAATTTACTTCACTTGGAGCCCAAGCGGCTTGATCGGCGTCAAATTAGAGATGAATCGACAGATCGCGTTACGAGCAACGTCATTGTAAAGGTCGCGCGGCTGCCCGCTGCACGATCTACTGAAGTGCACTTCTGAACTACTGAAACTGACTTCTGAAAATGACAATGGCCGCTGCTGGCAAACGCATGCTCCCACTCATTCGCAACAGTGTCAACTATTGACAATCCACAATACAAATCTACTGTGAGGGCCACGTTCCTGCGTAGACGGATTCCGGGCGAATGACGCATTTAGAGCTTTCCCAACTCACCAAGCGCTATGGTGCCACGACCGCAGTAAACGGCGTATCGCTCTCTCTGAAAAAGGGTGAGCTTATCTGCCTGCTCGGACCTTCCGGCTGCGGCAAGACCACTACCTTGCGGCTTGTCGCCGGTTTCATGGAGCCGACCTCCGGCGAAATTCGTGTCGGTGGGCGCGTCATCTCCTCGGCGGGGCGGGCAGATCCCCCCGAGCGTCGCAATATGTCCATGATCTTCCAAAGCTACGCGTTATGGCCGCATATGACAGTGGCCGAGAACGTCGCTTATGGCCTGACGCTTCGGCGTGTTTCACGCGCGGATATCAAAACGCGGGTTGCGGCTGCGCTTGCGATGACGCACCTTCAGGCGCTGGCCGAGCGTTACCCCGGCGAATTGTCAGGCGGTCAGCAACAACGCGTATCGCTCGCCCGCGCCGTGGTGATCGAACCCGATATCTTGCTCCTCGATGAACCACTCTCGAATCTCGACGCAAATTTGCGCGAGGAAATGCGGCTGGAAATCCGCCGACTTCATGACGAGTATCGCTATACGACCGTTTATGTCACTCACGACCAAACCGAGGCGATGACGGCTGCGGATATCATAGCCATCATGAATGAGGGGAGGGTAGAACAGGCGGGGACGCCGGAGGAGATCTACCGCGAACCTCGCACGCAGTTTGTTGCGCGCTTTATTGGCGGGACAAATATCTTCAAAGGTACGCTTCGCGACGGCGCTGTTGATTGCGGCGGCGGACTTCTACTCCACTGCGCAAACTCGGTCGGCGCGCATAGCGGCGAAACCTTCGTGTCGGCCCGTCCGCACACAATCGAACTCACGGCGCATGATCCCGGCCGCAATCATAATTCCGCCAAAGGCATCGTTACCCGCGCGATCTATCTCGGAGCACAGCGCGATTACAATGTCATTTTGCCGACAGGTGAGGCCGTTCGGGTCTTGTCCCCCGAGCACGTCAACATTTCCGAAGGTGAAAGCGTCTGGTTGCATTTCCCACCCGATGCGTGCCGAGCCTTGACATCATAAGAATTAGCAGAAGGGAAGGGGAGACAGGATGAGGCGCATTATCGAAGCTGCAATCGCAGCGCTATTCGTGCTCGGCTTTAGCGGAGCGCGCGCGGCATCGCCGGAGCCATATCAGCCTACGCCGGACTTGATCGAAGCCGCCAAGAAAGAAGGGGCCGTTGTCTGGTACACTTCGATCGACGTTTTGGTCTCCGAAAAACTTGCCGCGCTTTTTGAAGCGAAATATCCCGGCATCAAGGTGCAGGTCGAGAGGGCTGGCGCCGAACGCATCTTCCAGCGCATCAATCAGGAGCATTCGAACAACATCCACAATGTGGATGTGATCGAGACTTCGGACGCGATCAACTTCGTGATCTTCAAACGGAACGGATGGTTATTGCCCGCTGTGCCTGTGGATGTCGCGCAAAATTGGCCAGCGCAGGCGAAGGACGCCGATGGCTATTACGCAGCCTGCCGGGCGCACCTGTCCATCATCGCCTATAACACCAAGGCGCTTAAGCCTGAGGACGCACCCAAAAGCCATATGGATCTTCTGGACCGCAAGTGGAAAGGACGAATGGTAAAGGGGCATCCTGGTTATAGCGGGACAATAATGACCGATACCTTCGCACTTCGCGAGGCGCTTGGCTGGCCCTATTTCGAGAAGCTTGGCCAACAAAAAATTATGCAGGTCCAATCCTCGACTGAGCCTCCAAAGAAGCTTGCCATGGGAGAGCGGCCAGTAATGGCTGACGGGAACGAGTATAATATTTTCATTCTCAGAGAGAGTGGAGCCCCCGTTGCTCCCGTCTACGCGACGGACGGCACTCCGGTTATCATCGGCAATGCCGGCATTCTCAAAGATGCACCCCATGCCGCAGCCGCGAAGCTGTTTTATGCATTCATGTTTACCAAGGAAGCACAGCAAGCCAACAGTGATGCCGGCGGGCTCCGCTCCTTCCATCCCGGCGTGAAAGAAAAAGAAGGCCGCGTACCGCTTTCGCAGATCAAACTTCTTTTCACCGACCCGGCGAAGCTTGAGGCGGAAGTTGAAGAGTTGCGGAAGAAATACGAAGAGTATTTCGGCACGTGACCGCTATCGCTCAACAAAGAGAAGAACCGGCGAGCCGCCAACGCGGGACGTTTGATATTTCGCGCCCGATATTTGCGGTGATCGCGATAATCCTCGTTTTTCTGGTTGCGCTGCCACTTTTCTGGCTTGCCTATTACGCCCTGACCGACGCGCAAGGGAACCTGACTGCGGGCAATTTCATCTCGCTGGTCTCCGACCGCACGCTTTGGAGGCCTGTCGGCACGTCTTTCGCCATGGCGCTCGGGGTTGCTGTTGCAAGTTTCATTATCGCAACGCCGCTTGCGTGGCTTGTCGCACGCACGAACATGCCCGGCCGAGGTTTCGTCCGGGCGCTTGTGACGGCTTCCTTCGTGACGCCGCCTTTTCTTGGGGCCATTGCGTGGGAGATCCTGGCTGCCCCCAATTCCGGCCTTATCAACCAAGCCTACCGCAGCTTTTTTGATCTGCCGCCTTATGAAGTGCTTGTCGATATCTATACGCTGGAAGGGCTCATCTTTGTTATTTCCTGCTATGCCTTTCCGCTTGTCTTCAGCCTTGCGGTCAATGCCTTCGAGCGTGTTCCATCAAACCTGGAGGAGGCGTCCGCGATCCTCGGTGCCGGGCGCGCCAGAACGCTGTGGCGCGTAACCTGGCCACTTGTTCTGCCAGCGATTTTAGCAGGTACGTTGCTGGCCTTTCTGCAAGCGCTGACGATGTTCGGATCGCCGGCAATCCTCGCGCTGCCAGCCGGTTTTCACGTTATCACGACGAAAATTTGGAGCCTGTTTCAATTCCCGCCAAGGCCTAATGTGGCAGCGGCGGCCGCGTTCCCTCTGCTCTTTGTAACGATCACCCTACTTTGGTTGCAGCGGCAAATTTTGGGGCGGCGCAAATATACCGTTATCGGCGGCAAAAGCGGTACGCCAATGCTGACATCGCTCGGTGCCGCGCGTTGGGTCGCATTTGCATTTGCGTTTCTCATTCTCGTGCTCACGATCCTCCTGCCTTATGGCGCGATGCTGCATGCCGCTTTCGCCAAGACCGTTTCCGAGCCCGTGTCCTGGGACAATCTCACGCTGCATAATTTCCGCTTCGTGCTCTTCGATTTTTCGGCGACGAGGCTCGCAATCGGAAACACGCTGATCCTTGGTCTTGGAACTGCGACGGCGGGTACAGCGATCGGCCTCGTTGTAGCCTATCTTGTTTCGCGAAGGGCGTTTTGGGGCGTCCAGGCGCTCGGCCTGCTCGCAATGCTCCCGATCGCTATCCCTGGCATAGTGCTTGGCGTTGGCCTTTTCCTCGCCTATTCGAGCTATCCCTTTATGCTCTATGGCACGCTGTGGATTTTGCTGATCGCATTCATCACCATCGAAATGCCTTCCGCCTATCAGCAACTTTCGACGGCGTTCAAAAACCTCAATCCGGAATTGGAAGAGGCGAGCCGCATATTGGGTGCGACGCAGCTTGGAACATTGCGCCGCATCACCGCGCCTCTGCTACGGACGAACGTCATTGCCACGTGGTGCCTGATTTTTATCGGCACAATTCGCGAACTCTCCGCGACGATTCTGCTCACGACAGCGAATACGAAAATCGTGCCGGTCATCATCTATGACCTGAATGAAAGCGGCGACCTTGGCGCGATTTCGGTGCTTGGAATTCTGCTGCTCGCGGTCTCTTTCACGGTGGTGTTCATCGCGAACCGGCTGCCAGTTCTGGGCTCCGCCCCGCGTATTCCAGTCGCGAGGTAACACTATTGCGGTCGCCTTCGCTTTGCTCTGTACCATGCCAGCGGAGCCGATATGCGCCGATCCGACCGGGGGTTCGGTCAATCGGGTTTCGTCGGGGTCTGCTGCTCGAGCGCCTTCTTGGCCGCATCACGAACCATTGGGTGAGGGTCGAACGCCAGCTCGCGCAGACGAGGGTGAGCCGTGGGGTCGGCCAAGAACTTCAGTGTGAGCGAGGCATGGTAGCGCACGCGCCACTCAGAATCCGAGAGTGCCGCGATCAGAGCAGGGGTAGCCGCGTTGCCGATCTGCGCCAGCGAGATCACGGCGTCGAGGTGGATCGCTCCGTCCTCGATCTTGCGTTCTTCGCGGGAGATGTGCCACAGCCCGATGAGCGGTTCGATCGCGCGCTTGCCGCCTTTGCCCAGCGCGCGGGCGGCAGCGTGGCGAACCAGCTGGTTGTCGTCCGCCCGGGAGGCCTGGACCAACGCATCGAACGCATCGTCGACGAGATTCTCGCGCCGCAGGGAGTTCGCGGCGTCTTCGCGGGCCTGCGCATCGCTGCTTCGCAGTTGCTGAGTCAGGTTCTGGGCTCGCATTCCCTTGGTTTCCTTCGCTGCCTGACAGCCGGCAAACACGAGGACAAATATAATCAGGATAGGGATGCGATGGCGCATGCGAGGTTCTACGGATCTCGGAGGTTAGCTGAGAGCTTGCCTGCCACGGTGAGGTTGGCTATGTCCAGCTCGATGAGCAGGCGAGCGCCCTCCATCGCGGCCTCGCGCGTATGGAGATCGGGATCGTTACCAGCTTCGACATCAATTTGGCGGCCGACGCATGGTTGAGCTCTTCTTGAAACTTACGGTCGCTATCAGCATGGGTCTCTTTTGCAGGACATCACGTCCCATCTCGTTTCTTTTGTGTGGCACCCAGACGCGATTCATTGAAAACCAGCGTATTCTTTTAAGCTGACGAGATCCTGTTCGAAAGAATTGCATGCAATCCGTGATAGCAAACAGGCTGCGTGGCCTTGGTTCCAGCCCGCGAGTGCTTGCGGTAAGGTGATTGAGTATCGAGCCGATCACATCGCAACATACTCCAGGCGGTCTATTGTCGGAGCCCATTGTCGCGTGGGCTTATTTCAGGCTGGCGCCGCACCTCTCCCGTGGCATAAGGGTGGCAAATCGCGCTCAAGTAGCGCGAAGCGCGATAGCGCAGCTAAGGAATCTCCGCAACATCCCCGGTAGTCATGGTTCGTCTCGAAAACATCAGCAAGCAGAATGGCAATCAGCTCCTGTTCATCGAGGCTTCGGCCTCTCTCCTGAAAGGCGAGAAGATTGGCCTTGTTGGACCCAACGGGGCCGGCAAAACGACGCTGTTCCGTATGATCACCGGGCAGGAAGAGCCCGACGAGGGCCAGGTGGCGGTCGATCGCGGCATCACCATCGGCTATTTCAATCAGGATGTCGGCGAAATGTCCGGGCATAGCGCCGTGACCGAGGTCATGAACGGCGCAGGACCTGTCAGCACTGTAGCGGCCGAGCTCAAGGAGCTTGAGGCTGCCATGGCGGACCCGGCGCGCGTCGACGAGATGGAGGCGATCATCGAGCGTTATGGCGAAGTCCAGGGCCGCTTCGAGGAACTCGACGGCTACGCGCTCGAAGGCCGCGCGCGCGAAGTGCTCGACGGTCTGAGCTTCAGCCAGGAAATGATGGACAGCGATGTTGGCAAGCTTTCGGGCGGCTGGAAGATGCGCGTCGCTCTGGCGCGGATCCTGCTGATGCGGCCTGACGCAATGCTGCTCGACGAGCCAAGCAACCATCTTGATCTTGAAAGCCTGATCTGGCTCGAACAGTTTCTCAAGAGCTATGACGGCGCGCTATTCATGACCTCGCACGATCGCGAATTCATGAACCGCATCGTCAACAAGATTATCGAGATCGACGGTGGCTCGCTCAACAGCTATTCCGGCGATTACGAGTTCTACGCGCAGCAGCGCGAGCAGAACGAGAAGCAGCAACAGGCGCAATTTGAACGCCAGCAGGCGATGCTGGCCAAAGAGATCAAGTTCATCGAACGGTTCAAGGCGCGCGCCTCGCATGCAGCCCAGGTGCAGAGCCGGGTCAAGAAGCTCGAAAAAATCGATCGCGTCGAGCCGCCGAAGCGTCGCCAGAGCGTGCAGTTCAATTTTCCGCCCGCGCCGCGCTCCGGCGACGATGTCGCGGCGCTCAAGAATGTTCACAAGCGCTATGGAAGCAAGGTGATCTATGAAGGGTTCGATTTCATGATCCGGCGCAAGGAGCGTTGGTGCGTGATGGGCATCAACGGTGCCGGCAAATCGACGCTCTTGAAACTGGTGGCCGGCGCGAGCAAGCCTGATCAGGGCTCGGTGGCGATCGGCAGCAGCGTCAAGATGGGCTATTTTGCCCAGCATGCGATGGAATTACTCGACGGCGACGCCACGATTTTCCAGTCGCTCGAATATTCGTTTCCACAGGCGGGGCAAGGCGCGCTGCGGACTCTCGCGGGTTGTTTCGGATTTTCCGGCGACGATGTCGAAAAGAAATGCCGGGTGCTGTCCGGCGGCGAGAAGGCGCGGCTGGCGATGGCGATCATGTTGTTCGATCCGCCGAATTTCCTTGTGCTCGACGAACCGACCAACCATCTCGACATGGCGACGAAGGAAATGCTCATCACGGCGCTCGCGCAATATGAGGGCACGATGCTCTTCGTCTCGCATGATCGGCATTTTCTTAGCGCCTTGTCCAATCGCGTGCTCGAACTGACGCCAGAAGGCGTGCACAGCTATAATGGTGGCTATACGGAGTATGTCGCACGCACGGGCCATGAGGCGCCCGGCCTGCACGGCTGATGTCCGTCCTCTGCTGGAAAAAGGACAGGCGTCCGCTGAGGGTCGATTGCGGCCATGCCGGGTTTCACGCTATTCCGTGCGCGCAATGTCGGCTTTGGGATCTTAATGCTGCCTTCTCCAACGAGGCCAAGACAATCCCGCCCTTGACCTCAAGCCAACCAGCGGCAGGAGCACTCGCTAGGATGGCCATTTTGGCAGGCTCGGACGGAGTGGATCGCTTTGAATCCGAAAGCCGCCCGTACCAGCGGCGCTAGATATCCTGCACCTTCGTCAGGTCTATAACCTTAACCTGCCCGTCTCCCTTGTCTTTCAGAACAGCGAAGAACATGCGGCCTCGGATAGAGATCGTATGCCGCTCGACGAAGCGATGTAGACGATCCAGCGTGTCCCAAAGCTTTCCCTCGTGCTTACTCAGGAATTCTTGCCGGTCATCGTCGACATACGGATTGATCTCATGGTTCCAGCGATGCAAGG
>CAVPNP010000040.1:0-57126 GCA_963706665.1 uncultured Alphaproteobacteria bacterium | reverse complement strand
CGGTGACCTTGGGTCGAAACCGGAAAGTCTCTTTTTGAGCATATGTATGCTGCTCTCCTCTAGGAACCGGACTTTGCGAAGCTCGCCCTCTACCCGAGGCAGACCTTCGGACATATCACGAATTCTTGAACTGCGCAGGTGTCTCAACAGGGGCAGAAGCGCGAGCGAATGTATGGTTTCTGACACCTGAGGTCTATCCAAGATCACTGTGGTTTGGCCGGACTTTCCGTGTATCAGAGGGGTCGAGAGGAGTTGGTTCGGCCACAGTGCTTAAGATCTTCAATCCGCTCCTCGTTATTGGAGCCGCGGGCACGGTCGCCAATTCCTGATGAAGAGAGGCGTTGCGAACCCGCCTGAATGGCAGTGTTCGGCCTCATGCGCGCGAACCGCACACCACAGGAGCCAGAAGGACCTCAAATCGACTACACATATCCGCGGAATATGGCGCGCGAATTACAAGAACTCACCATTCCCCTTCAACCCATTTTGAGCAGGTGTCATGCTCGAACATAAGGCGGCCACTGTGGACAGACGCGTGGCTCCGGCAGTAGCCCCAATCGCTTTCGATGGCTTTGAACTTTTTACAGCAGCCGCATTGTTCGAGATGGAAATGTTCTCTTTCTTCATTCCGATTAATTGCCCGTCCGCAATCGCGCGACGGCTGCCAAGTCTGGCGGCAGATCAGGACAGCCTTGGTCCGGCGCAAATGTGTTCCGAGATGCGGGGCGAGGCCGATGCTGGCGCCCCAGTCGCCAACGAACCGAGCATACCGGTGCACCTTTCTTTCGGAGACGAAGCCGAATAGATTCACATATCGATCAGAATCGAGGTATTAGTTGCTTTGAACAAATATAGAACGGACGCGGAAAATCTTAATCCTCTTATGATCACTTTATGAATGCATTATTGTGGTAGGCATTGGGTTTGTTGAGGGTGGAGAAATTGTCTTGTGAAGTCCTCGACGGCTTACTCCAATCGGGCAGGAAGAACGAGAAACGGTCATGGCGCGCAGTGATCTACTCGTGAACCTCGTCAAAGCTGGCACCTCAGGCGACCGGCGTCTTATGCGATCTACGGTCGAAGCTTTGATCGCTGAGGAGCGCTCCAAGCAGCATAATGTTCTGGCTGATCGCCTATTGAAAGCGATGAATGGCCTGGCAAATGGGTTGGCTCATTCGCCCCATCCGCAGACCGAGGCCTTTGCAAAGGGGAAGGATTTTCTCGCCGAAATCCAACCGCGCCGGCGACTTGAGGATTTATTACTGCCCGATTTGGTCCGTGAAGCAACAGACCAACTCATCGAAGAGCAGCGCCGGGCTGATCTTCTCCGTTCGCATAGTTTAGAACCCCGCCACCGGCTTCTCCTGGTCGGCCCTCCTGGCAATGGCAAAACCAGCTTGGCTGAGGCCATTGCAGAAGCGCTCGCACTCCCATTCTTTGTGGTGCGCTATGAGCTGATGATCGGGAGCTATCTAGGCGAAACAGCTACACGCCTGAAGCGCATGATTGATTATGCAAGAACCCAACCCTGCGTGCTTTTTTTCGACGAGTTTGATGCCATTGGCAAGGAACGCGGTGACAAGCACGAAACGGGCGAGATTAAACGGGTGGTGTCCAGTCTGCTGATGCAGGTGGATGATCTTCCGAGTTACACTATTGTTATTGCGGCTACGAACCACGCCGAACTGCTCGATAGAGCGGCCTGGCGGCGTTTCCAGCTCAGGGTCGAACTTCCTCAACCCACAACCAGAGACATCAGTAAGTTTATCGACCGCTTTTTCAAACGCTTTGCGGAGAGCTGTGAGATGTCACCAGCGGCGACCGCTAAAAAACTCGGAGTAATTAGCTTCGCCGAAGCCGAGCAATTTTGTCTTGATGTTCAAAGACGCCACGTTTTGGCGCTGGGCGGAACTTCGTTGAAAGAAATACTTGCCGAACAGCTGCAAATCTGGGCTTCGCGAGTTGGGCCAAAGTCATATTCTAAGGAAGATATAAGCAGTGCCGGAGCGCCCCCTTCTCAAACTCCCTGATGCCGAACAGGCCCCTCCACCAAGAGCCCCCCGCGGCGGCTCAAAATTGATAAAGCCCGGCAGGGACCGGCAGGCTGCGCGTCTGGATAGCCGCTTCGACCAATTGAGCGCGGGTCTTCGCGACGAACAGGCCATCGTCCAAATTCGCGCCGATCCCCAGGCCATTGCCCCTGAGAGGGCTATTGTCTTTGAGTTAGCCGCATCGCTCGCGGACTTTTACCAACGCGCGGAGGCCATCGGGCTTGAATATCTGGCCGATGATGAAAAAGATTTCGCCCCCGATGCCGACTTTCAAATCGAGGGCAAGCCCAGCGAGGATGTGCCCGGCAGGGTCTACCTGGCCATGCCAAATGTGGACGCGCTGCGCAAGCTTCTGGGCCTTTGGCGAAAATACACCAACAACGAACGCATGGATAAGGGATTTGGGATGTGGACCCAGCTCTTTTCCCTACTGAAGAATGTAAGAGCCTGGGGTCCACAGGACCGCTTGCTGCCGGAAACACTGATAGACTGGCAACAGCAACTCGCGGAAGCGCCCAACGATCCCGTGCGCTTTGAGGTTGAACTTTGGTTTCGCGAAAATATTGAGACGCGCGCGGCGGCTTTTGCGTCGTTCGCTCACTCAGTTGCCGCCCTGGGCGGGCGTATCCTGCACCACGCCACGATTGCAGAAATTCGCTACGATGCCGCACTCATCGACCTACCAGCCGCACGCATTCGCGAGCTTATGGATGATCGCAATGTCACCTTGGCTTCCGCCAACGAAATTATGTACATACGCCCGCAAGCAATGGCAGAATTTCCAGTCGAAACGGAACTCCAGCCCGATTCTGAAGATGCGCCGATCATTGCAGCTCCGCAAAACCCGCCGGTCGCTGCTCTGCTGGATGGATTCCCCCTGCAAAACCATGCCAGGCTGACCAACCGTCTGTCCATCGACGATCCAGATGACCTGGAGCAAGGATACGTGGTTGCGGCGCGCAAACACGGCACTGCAATGGCATCCTTGATTATCCACGGTGACATCAATCGCGGAGAAAAGCCAATCTCTAGGCCGCTTCATGTGGTGCCGGTTCTCCGGCCAGTGCAAACTCTCGACGGCTGGGAAGAAGAAACTCCTGACGATCGCCTGCTTGTTGACCTTATCTATCATGCGGTGCGGCGACTTAAGGAAGGCGATGGCGATCAGCCTGCGACCGCGCCTTCTGTGCTTTTGGTTAATTTATCCCTTGGCGATTCTCGTCGCCCTTTTTCTGGTCCCATGAGCCCTTGGGCAAGGTTGCTCGACTACCTGGCGCACCGCTACCGCATTTTATTCTTGGTCAGTGCCGGCAACATCAAGACCCCACTGACACTGCCTCAGTTTCAGGGCTGGCGCGAGTTTGAAACCGCGACACCTCATCAACGGCAGACCGCTCTCATTACCGTTATGAATGCGAATAAGTCGATGCGGACTCTGTTCTCGCCCGCCGAGGCGATGAACGTTATTACTGTCGGCGCTGCGCATCGGGATGCGGCTCCCGCGCGAAATCCTGCGATGGCAGTGGACCCGTTCGAATGTGATAGCCTTCCGAACATGAGTTCCGCTCTTGGGCTCGGGTTTAAGCGGGTAATCAAGCCCGATATCCTTGCCGATGGTGGGCGTGAATACGTGCGGCTGCTTGGCACGAACCCTCATCTTCATGTGTCGCCGGTCAGGGTTACCGGGCGTGCCTTTGGCCTCCTTGCTGCCTGTCCCGATCCAAATGGGGCTGACCTTTCAGCAACCGCCTTCACTTGGGGCACCAGTGCAGCAACTGCACTCGCTACCAGAGCCGCACACTTGGTGTACGATACGCTCATGGACATAGAGGGCGGCTCATACTTGACGGATGCACCCGCTTCTCATCATGCGCTGATTCTCAAGTGTCTTTTGGTGCACGGAACCTCGTGGGGTGCCGCGGCGCAAATTATTGACGGCGTGGTTGACGGTGACGGCGCGGAGCATAAGCATAACATCACACGCTTCCTGGGCTATGGCTTGCTGGATCCTGCCCGGATTACCGCATGCACAGCAAACCGTGCCACGTTGGTCGGCTGGGGTGAAGTGGTACCAGGCCAAGCGGTGCTACACAGGATACCGTTGCCTCAAGGCCTCGATGGCGTTCGTGAATTCCGGGCTATTACCGTGACCCTCGCTTGGCTATCTCCCGTTAATCCCAAGCACCAGGGGTACCGTAGGGTGGCGCTGGAGGCCGGTCCAGGTGGCGATGGGGAGTTTTCTTTGGGGGTAACGCGATCCAAAGATCAGCCACATCACCAAGCATTGCGGAAGGGAACGTTGTTTCATGAGCGGCGGGAGGGAACCAAGGCAGCTGCTTTTGTGGATGATGGGGATCTTGTTTTACGGGTGTCAGCCCGCGCCACGGCTGGCGAATACGATCAGCCGGTACCCTACGCGGTGTCGGTAAGCATCGAAGTGGGCGTTAAATCCGCGATACAGGTTTACAACCAAGTTCGTGTTGCTGTTGACGAACGGATCAGACCTCAAATCAGGCCATAGCGGCAGGAACGGACGAGTAGCGCAAACGATCATTCTTGCTCCAAAAGGCTGCCCAGCAGCGGGGAATCGCGTGCGCAAAGCGGTTTATAATATCGGTGGCAAATCAACTGCTTATAGGGTGAAGTAACTGAAATTTTTACTGCACCCGAAGTGCACCCACTGCACCCGGCGATATTTTAGAGATCGCGGAAAGAGGGGGTGCACCCCCCGCGGAGCGATCAGCGGACAGCCGGGGCGAGGTGGGCGGAACTATTAGGCGAAGGGTGAGTCGCGGCTCTTATCGAGACGTAGCTAGGCATGACGGCCAAAAATCCGACACAACTGCTTGACCCCGGCTGCGGAAATCCGTGACTTCTCGCGCCAAGGCTGTTGAGCGCGGCTAATGGTCCGGCGCAGGGCGTCACGCCGGAAATCGAGACGCTGAAAGTGGAGGACTATCGGCATTTTCTTGCGGCAAGACGCGTAGCCCGTCAGATTGCATGAACCTTTCATTGAAAAGAATGCGAATGGTGGCTGGGGCGGAATGCAATCGCTTAAGCCACGGCCGCTGCAATGTTTTTCTTGATTTCGTCAACGTAGATCGAAGGACCTGAATGCGTCACCGCAAGTACCTCTTCTGCGCGCGTGAGCGCCACGTAAACCTGTCTGCGTTCGCTGTCCTCATTCCGATCGTCTAACTCTGACGGCAACAAATCTGTCCACATTAGGATCACCGCTCGGAATTGGAGACCTTTGGCAGAATGAATTGTCGAAATCTTTATTCCATTATCCGCCGGACTTCCCGTAGCCTCCTCACCGGATAACCGCACAACCTTAAACTCCGCCAGCTTCGCACAAAGCCGCTCCATGACAACCCGATCTCGTCTTCGTAAGCGGGGGTAGAGGATGCCAATATCATTTGCAGAGATGGTACTCCTGCCGTTTGCTGTCTCAAACCCCTCAGCGACCCATTGGCGAACGAGCCCGAGCACGGCGTTGACCTCAGACTCGCGGCTTTCGGCTAAAATGACTTTCGGCCAGGGTCCCTGCCGGAGTGCACGTTTAGGCGACACTTCCATACCGCGGACAGCGGCGTCATCGTTATCCGCTGTCGCTTTACCCGCAAACGAATGAGCGGCAGCGAGGATCTCCGCCGTGTTGCGGTAATTGCGGTCGAGGTCAAACTTCTGATTGATGACGCGGCCAACGGCATTGATCCCAGCGTCTTTCCAAGTGAAAGGCCGCGATCTGTATAAAGACTGGCTTCCATCGCCGACAATGACCAGATCCCCGTCGTCCGGCTCCTTCAACGCTTCCTTTGCGCAGCGGAACCACGAACACGCAAAGTCCTGGGCTTCGTCCACTAGGATAGCGTCATAACGTCGGGCATCACCCTCACCGCGGGCGAGGACTTGCAGAAAGCGTTCTCCGTATTTCTCAGCGTCGTCGTCAAACCTTATGCCATTCTTCGCGCCCCAGGCATGAAAGTGTACCACCTCCACGTTGAGGTTCTCGGTCAGAGTTGCCTTCAGATACCGAGCCAACACCTTGTTGAAGCAGAGAACGAGAATGCGCTTTTCAGCATCTTCTGCGACCATCTTTGCGCGTGCGACAAGAAGGACGGTCTTTCCGGAGCCCGCAACACCATAGATGATGCGATGCCCGTCGCCGATTGAGCGCGCGTTTCGTTCCTGGCGGTAGTCGAGGACTTTGAGATCTACTGGTGTCGGCGCGTTGCCATGGGCTGCTGGCATAACCGCGGAAATATTTACTTCTGGATGTATCACCGAACGCAACACATCGATTTGCTGTTGCGTCATCTTCTCTATCGGCCAGAAGGGATCAAAATGCCTCACGAGTTCCGCCTTCAAAGCATTCCCATCGAGGTCCTGCCATGCCGTCAATTCGTCGCGGGTTACGATGTTTGCCTGCGAGAACACGGCCGCCAAGCCTGGACGCGCTGGATCGTGCAATTGCTCGCGCGTTACGTTGCTCAACACCGCGATGTGGCCGAACGGGAAAGTAAAGGCGCCGGCCCGAGGTCCGGTTGCCTGTAGCAAGGTTCCTGCAAAGGTATGGCCGCGACACGCATCGCGAAGGCGATGCATATAGTCGCGGGCCTGCCTTGTGGGGTGCTGCTCGACGGTGTCGCGGCCCTTGGCGTTAACGAGAACCTCGTGTCCGTCCCCTCTCTTGATTTCGGCTGGATACCATCCCTTCACTTCAATGATGAGCACGCCGACATCCTGAAGAACGACTACGAAGTCCGGATAACGTTGCTGGATCAAAGGTTCATAGTAGACAAGGCAATCATCTTCGAGCTTTTGTAAGGCGGCAAACACGCGTTGCTCGCCGACGCTGCTGCTCCTCGGCAAGCGGTCCGGAATTCATCACGGCCATGAATACTACTCCCGTCCAATCGGAACCAGTTAGCCCGGACTTCCGAGGAAGTCTATATTCCGATACGGTTTGGCGGGTCGTTCGAGACTCGGCTCGCGTCGGTGCCTCTGTAAGAGCTGACCGTCGTCGTTTAACTATTCAGAATCGATGCGCACTATCGCCCTTGCTGAAGGTTACTGGTGGCGAATTCGAGCCTGTTCGTTATCGAAGCTGTAAGAACGCGTAAATGCCGGAAATTAGCTGCTCGGGGTCGCAAGCGGTAAGTCTCAACTCGAGCATATGTGGACAGCTGGACGTTCGGAAGCGGTCATCGGCGGGAATGTACGCACTGTGGCAGGGGAGCGCCTGGCAAGGCCGGCCTCTTTGTTTGGCATCTTAGGTAGATGTACAACCCTCTCCAGCGCTAGTAGTTGGTTAAAAGGATGTACTTTTTCAGTTTAGGGATCGGGGCCATTCCGCTAGGCTACGCTTCGCTTGGCTTTGCTCAAAGGGAGGTGCCGCGTGGGGACCGCATTACTCTTGAGGTGCATCTTTCTCCTGTTTTTCTGCATAGTGGCGGCCTTGCCCGCTTTTGCCGGTCGGCAGATCGCACTCGTAATTGGCAACGCGAACTACCTTTACGCCAATACGCTGCCAAATCCGGTCAACGACGCCAAGCTGCTGGCAAGCGTCCTGCAATCAGATGGGTTCGAAGTCAGCAGCGTGCTGGACGCTGATCAGCGGGCGATGAAGCGCGCCTTTTCGGATCTCGCGGCGAGGCTGCAGGCGGCGGCGCCGGATGCGGTGGCGCTCGTCTACTATGCCGGACACGGCGTGCAATACCGGGGCGTGAACTATTTAATTCCGGTCGATGCGAGGCTCGACACGGAAGCCCAGCTCGATATCGAAGCTCTTAGCGCCGACACCATTATGCAGGCCATCGGCTCGGCCGGCTCCAAACTCAACATCGTGATCCTCGATGCTTGCCGGAACAGCCCATTCCGGACCTTTAGGGCCGTAACGCGCGGGCTTGCCGCCATTGATGCGCCGCAAGGCACGCTCGTAGCCTTCTCCACCGCGCCAGGGCAAGCGGCGCGCGACGGTACGGCTGGCGCCAACAGCCCCTACTCCGCAGCCCTGGGCGAGATGCTCCGGCAGCCCGGTTTGCGCATAGAGGATGCATTCAAGCGTGTGCGCCAGCGCGTGAACCAGGAGACGAATGGGGAGCAAACGCCTTGGGAAATCTTCCTCGCTTGTGGGCGATTTCTACCCTGCCGGCGGCGCACCAACGCTCCCAGTTCCGCAGTTTAATCCCGTCCCGTCCTTCAATCCACCGTCTAGCCATTCGCTGCCGCCGAGGACGCAATATTATTATATATGGGATACGCGCCCGCCGGACGATTGGCTGGCGCTCAGGACCGAGCCTGGCGGCAGAACCGGCCGGAGGCTCGCGCAATTGCCCAACGGCACGCTCCTCGAAGTCCTGGAACAGCGCCCAGACAATTGGTGGCGCGTGCGTGCGATCGGCAGGAACATGGAAGGTTGGGTGCTTTCAAAGCAGGGGAGCCGAGTGTGGGTTTATTGTTGCAGATCGCAGTAGGAGCGGCTCTGTTTGGCTTCGGTGCCACAGCAAATGCGGAGGAGTCAGCGCCGGTGCCGTTCGAGTGTCCAGCGGAGCTAAGGCGCGCAACTCAACTCTTGCTGGTTTCTGCGAAAGCGATGTCCTCAAAAACTGGGATCATGCGGCGGTTTGAGCGTAGCGGCGGTTCCCCTTGGCTGGAGGCCGGCAGTGCAATACCAGTGGTGTTAGGCTTCAATGGAATACGTTGGGCCTGGAGCAGCGGCGCCATGCACAAAGGCGGGCCGGTGAAAAGAGAAGGGGATGGGGCGACACCCGCAGGCCTTTTTTCTGTAGGCGCGCCTTTTGGCTTCGATGCCGCTACCCTTCCCGGCTATGTGCAGCTCCGGCCCGGCAAGCAGTTCTGCGTTAACGAGCCAGAAGCGCCATCTTACAACACGATTGTATCTTCGAGGCCCGCAAACGTCTCAGGCGAGGACATGGGGAGCGTAAGCCTTTACCGGCGCGGGTTCTTTATCGAATATCCGACAAGCCGCCGCACACGTGGAGGCTCCTGTACCTTTATTCACGTTTGGCGTAAACCCGATGCCGGCACGAGCGGATGTCTCGGCTTGTCGGAGGTAAACGTGATCGCCCTGCAATCCTGGGTGCGCCCAAAGGAGGTCTTGATCGCAATTCTTCCTGAAAAGGAAGGGCATCGGCTTGAAATGTGCCTCGATGACCGAGAGGGCTGAGCAACGGCACCGTTGCCCTTATATCCAGCCAATGGCAGCGGCAGCTTCGACCTGCACCGGAACACAGTGGGTCAGGAATCCGTTTCTGGGCCGGGTCGATTCCGGAAATTGAGGCAAGAGAAACAGATGCCCGCACTACCAGCAAATCCGGAATCCGGCTAAGCAAGCGAAAATGGACGGTCAGCGCCAATTGGGGCCGGGCCGACGATAGAGCACCCCTGCGTGCTTCACCCTGGGGTTCGCAGTTGATATTAGTTTGGAAACTGTAGCGTTAGCGGCTGTTATGAGCGAAGAGTTACCTGATTATATTTTGGAAATGGTGCGCCGCCCCGCTCCCATTGCGGAGGTCGTACCGGATTCAACGCCCGTTGTTGCTTTCGGCGATTTTCGAAAAGCTACGGTTGCGACATTGGGAATAAATCCGAGCTGGCGTGAATTCCTGGGAGCGGATGGTGCCTTGTTGTCGGGGAATGCGCGGCGGCTAGCGACGCTTCCTTTGCTCAACGCAGAGGATAGAGTCAGCTCAGCACCTGCCAGATTAAGAAAGTTGTTGATGCCTGCGAAATCTATTTCAGCCCGGAGCGCAATCCCTATCGCCGATGGTTTAATCCACTTGATGAACTTCTTCGCGCCGGGTTCGCCGTTAGCTATTACGATGGTACCGCATGTCACTTGGACCTCGTGCATTGGGCAACGCGACCGGCATGGGGAGATCTGGGATTTGTATCGAGGCAGCGTCTATTGGAGGAAAGCCTTCCTCATCTTCGAAGGCAAATTCAAGTTGGGAACATCAAAACCGTTCTGCTGAACGGTCGTGAGGTAATCAATCATGTCATTTCGGCGGATTTAGCGAGATTGCGTCCCTGCGGCACGCTGACCGTTAACTCCAGCCTAAGTTGTTCGCTTTATTGCAGCGAAAATGACGGTGTGAGATTCTTCGCTTGGTCTACCAATCTGCAAAGCAGTCACGGGGTAACCCTGAATTTCCGGCAGGAACTAGGGCGTTGGCTTGGATCGGCACCCGGCGTGGACGTTGATGAGCAGGGAGCCGGTATCTGTATGCCAGTAGATGACGCCAATATTGACTCGGAAGGCTATGTCGTCCGGGGAACCGTTGTTGAGAGTAAGGCTGCTCTCTTTGAGTTGCTCGAAGGGTGGCTTAGAAACAGTGCTGCGAGAACCATTGGCGACGTGGACAACTATGGCGGGAAGGCTTGGATTCGAATCAAGCTGGATGAACGGGAAGCCGTTCTTAATGCCGATACGAAGCGAACGGCAGTTGCGGAATATATAAAAGACGCTCGGAACCGTGGGCCGAACTCTTCCTGGGAGATACTACCTAATCGCAACGGTAGATGGAATAAGCTCGGCTTTTCCGAAGACGGCAAGGCGACACCCGGTTGGTATTGCTATCTCGAACCGGCTGCTTTGGGGCGCGGGCGTGTCTGAAATGGCTTCGGACCATGCCGTTCTCGTGCATTTTCCCCACCCTGGGGGGGGGGAGCACAATCCCGGAGGGATGCGCAGGCAAGCGTGGAACATCCGCAGGCAGCATCGCAGGAAATTTTTGCGCGGAGAGGGGCGCTGTGTGCTGCCGAACGCCTCTCTTGCTGACGCACCGATCGTGTTCTGGGGTGAGTGGGAGCCACCGTCTTACGTAAGGCATAGGTGGGCGAAAGATGGTGACCTGCCGCAATTCCTTCATGACCCGGTTTGGGAGCGCCCAAATTTCGGAGGATTTCGCCAGAACACCAACCCGTGGGTGTTCGGCGATTGCTTTCGCTACAGCAACTGCCACCAGCCTAACCAAAGCGGTTTGCGAACCCTTCCTCTAGGCTCGGTTATTTTGTTCGGTTCGACCCTCGGGCTAAACAGCGACGCCGGGCCAACTTTTGTTCTTGATACGGTGTTCGTTGTTGGCGGAGAACCCGAGCCGTTTTCTCCCGCAACTCCTCCGAACACAGACGAGTCCTTCAGAGTGTGTACGGTCGAGGCGCTGGCGACTGGCGGCGATCCGAATGCCGAGTACATGCTGTACAAGGGCGCGACCCACGAAGATCAGGTCAATGGAATGTATTCCTTCATTCCTTGTCGCCGCGCTGATCATGACGATGTTCGGTTTGCCCGCCCCTCCTTGTCGTTACCTGTGGCGCTTCTGAACCCGCGAAATTGGCGGGTGCCTTTCGGCGCGAACAGACTGCTTCCATCGCAGGAAAATTCGGTCCTGGTGGGAAACCGTTCGCCAGCAAGTGCTTGCGGCTGGCTGCGATATAGGGGTGCACGTTTCGACACCCAAGGAGGAGCAATGATGGAAGTTGCGCCCCGGCTGCCGCCTAGCGCTTGAAAACCGTCGACGGTCAGCAGCAGCGGTCTTGGTAGCATCCGCAACTCTTATCCACTCCCGCTTTACCTGCAGGCATGAGAAAGTCCGGTCAATAACCCGGATGTCCGCACCCGGCCTTCAGCGCGCCTAAGGAACCCCTTGAACGCTACCGCAGCGGAATGGTGCGCCCACGCCCTCAGCGCTTCGCGCCGAAGATGATGCGCAGGATGCGCTCTACCTCGCTGAACTGCCGCGGATCGAGGGTGAAGGTGACTTCGACCGTGCGATCTGCCGGCCTGTCGATTTCAAACAGAAGCCGCGTTGTGGTGAGTTCAACCAAGTGCAGCCGGAAGTGCCCGGCATAGGTGTCGGGCTCGTGCGTCTCGATATAGCAGACGCCGCCATCCTCGTCCTCGAACTGGCGCTGTATGAGGAGGTAAGGCTGGCCGGGCGCCGGCAGTTCAAAGTCATCGTCCGGGTCCCTGGTATCGAAGGAGACCTGGAAGTATAGACCGTCGAATTCATCGGCCGATATGTACGAGGCGTGGAGGTTCATCGGTTACTTGATTTACCCCGTCCCCAGTACGTTCGACGTGAGAAGGTCCTTGAGCTGCGCCAGGCGGGCTCGGGCTGCCGCACGCTGTTCGGGTGTGTCCATCAAGAAACCGTCGTCACTCTCGGTCGGGGCCTGCTCGTCTTCAAGCGCGGCCATGCGCTCAAGGTGGTCCAGGTAGTGCCTGATCTCCTCGGCGCTGAAGATGTTGCGAACCTCGGCAACGAAGCGTGGCAGCTCCCGAGCGAACTCTGGCCGCGTCACCGCCGCCTCGGCGTAGTCGAGCAGCTTCTCCCCGATCAGGTAATCCAACGCCGGGACCACGCCATGCTGATCTCGAACCCTGCATGCGGCCTCGCATTGCTCCTTCCAGATGTCCTGGAACCTGTGCTCGGTCATGTCTCCCCTCGCAGCCTCGCCGATGTCCACCGATCTATTCGGGCCAGCCTTCGGTATCAAGAACTATTGGACAACACTCGACTGACTGGCTGAGCCCGCCCCGGAACCAGTCGCGCCTTCCTTGGCACCGGCCGCGATCAGTGAGGCAGACCATATGCGCGTGGCGCCCGAAGGACCACATTCCGTTGTTCCGGAAGCTCGCGTGCGCCGTCAGGAAATGTCTGCGAGGGGCGTCGCCGTCCTCCTTCCTCTCGGACTGGAGCGGTAGAGCAGCAAGCTCGTCATCGCTGACCAAGCGACGGCAGAAGATTGGCACATCGGGGCAGTGCAGGTTTGTCCGCTATCTGGCAAATACGATTATTCAACAAAATAAAACTCCCCTTGTCTTAAGCGGTTCCGCTCAAATGTTGGCGAATAATTACGGCGTAACATCAATGGCATAGGTGTTCGCGGCTTCATTCCATAGTAATTAGATTCCATACGCTTCACATCCTGGGAACTCTAGCTAACTGGCGGAACCTGGCGGGGATAACCCAGCCGTGGCGTTGGACGCAGGTGCGCGAATCGGGTGCTCTTAAGCGTTGCCCGCCTCCTCGCAGGCAAGAGCGCAGCGGCGGAACTCGCATCGGGGCAACAGTAGGAGGTCCAGACATGCCCGCAGCTAAATCCGTTTCGCGCCGCCGCCCGGCCGCAGCCCCCGCCGATTTTGACGACGGTTTCGCCGGCCTTTCTCATGCCATTGCACACCTGCTCGGGAAGACGCCCGAAGCCGTTATTGGGTTAATCGAGATCCTGTTGCAGGCTGAGGACGAACATCAAACGCCGCGAGGCAAAAGTAAGGGCGCAAGCAAAAACGCCAACCGCAAGCGGATGAGTGACAGCCGATCTATTCGCGCATGGCCTCCTCCTGAGCCAAGCGCTCGAAGAACTGCGCTATGACGTGGAGCGCAACCGGAAAGAGGCTATCGCCCAGACGGAATACCTGCGCCAATATCTTCTCGAAGCCGGGCAACGTCCCGGTATCAATCCCAATACGTTTCTCTTCGTCCTGCAGCAGTTCGCGGTGGCCAAGCTGGACGTCGGTGACGAGCTTCGCGCGTGGCGGAGCAGATGCTGGCAAACCTGGCCGCCAGCGCTCCCAAGGACGATGCGGCCTCGGTTCAAGAATTGGCGAACCGTTCTCAAAGATGTCGCCCACGCCATGAATGGTGATCCGTTCGCCATCTACAGCGGAGTTTCCGAGTTCGCTCAGACTTTACCAGCGGATGTGCGCGCGATGCTGGTCACGAGCCTGATGGCACAGAAGGATGCACCGGCGCTGCGCGAGGCCGCGCTTGGCTGGCTGCTGGACGATGCGTCCGAGGTCAGGCAGGTCGTTGCGCAGATGCTTGAAAAGGATGCAGCCAACAATAGCGGCACCATGCTGCGGCGCATGATCGCCCTGCGCAACTGGGTTCCGGAAGCGGACCGCCCTGCCCTCGACCGCGCCATCAAAGCCAGCCAGAAGAAGGTCGCCTGCGAGAGTTGGCAATCCGCCAAAGTCCTGGAAGCCTACGCCTCCGGTAGCGATGGTTCCGGTGCCCAGAGCGTGTTTATGGTCGTGGCTCAAGGCCGCAAGCGCGCGTTCGCTGCTTTGCTCTTCAAGCAGGACGTTGGCATGCGGGATGCCTGGGTAAGCCACGGCGGACACGCGGCGAGGTGGACGGGACACTGCAGGCCCTGGCAATGCAGATGGATTTGCTGCCGGTGTCGCTCGAATACGTCGCCGTCGCCGTGCGCCATTTCCTGGGCGTAAATGCGCAATCGGGCGTCATGCCGCCATACGGCCTGCTCGACGTCGCCGAGGCAGCCGGAGTGACAAGCCTCAACCCCGAGTTTCAGCCCCTTGACGCTCTTTTGTCATCGCTATGCGCTGAAATCGCGCCGGAGCGCGCCACGCCGCAGGCCATCGCCAAGGCGCTGAAGACCAGCGCGTCGTGGGGTGAAACTCAGCCGATGGTCTGGAGCTGGTTTGAGGAAAGCGATGAAGTTGACGCCATATTGACGCAACGCAAACTCTCCAAGGCCAAACGCAAGGCCGCGCTGCTGGCCATGCCGTTACAGAAGCGCCGGCACTGGTGGGCGGCGCTGATCGCCTGGACCGGGTACACGATAAAGCATACGCCGGGGGCATCCGGTTGGGAGGATTACATTCTGGTAGCCCGCGAGCTGCTGGGGGATCGGCCGCTCGATGAATTCGGCATCATGAATCAGATCGCCGAGGCTACCATCGCTAATTGTACCGGCCGTGGGTAAGAGTCCGCTGATGGCCCATCGCGGCGTCATATGCCAGCCGTCGGCTTTTGGTCTATTACGGTCTATATGCTTGGTCGTATCTGCTGGCCTAACGCAATCCTGCTTAAAACATAAACGCTGCGGAAAGCTTTAGGCTGGCTACGGAAGGACCGAACCCACTGGAGTTGGCACCAGGACACCCATTTTCGGAAACGGCGCTCCCCGTGATGGGCTACCCGCGCCAAATTGCTGGGTTAAGGCTCATCCCGCTTTACAACGGCTAGCGTGCCGCCCTCATCAGCCCTTAGCGCCTTGACCTCATCCGCAGTAACTTTCCTGCCGGTAATCATCTCGAACAGCGCACCGAACTGCCAGAAATCATGGGCTAACGTGCATTTTTGGCGTCCGGCTTGAAAATTCCGATGGCGCGAAATTTGCAAAATGTTGCCGCCAGCGTTGCTACAGCAATGCCGACCCTTACTGCGAGCCTTAAAAACCATCGCTAAGTGATTGATTTTAGTGGCTCAGATGGCGTAACTTACCGCTGCATCCTGTAACGCAGTACCCTTATCGTTCTTGCCGTTACCCCAAAATTACTGTGACAACGCGTCACCTACAGCAACATGATAGCACATACAATTTGTTGCTACGAAGTTGCTATGGACGGCCTAGCGGTGCTTCAGAATACCGCTCTCCAATCAGACCCATTGGGGGAAAAATGACAAAATCATACCTGATTACGCGGTTGCGTCTGCCTGAAATGGTTAATAGAACAAACAGGGAGCATGCTGTTTTGCAAAGGGATCTCCAATGGCGCGCAACCAAGTGCAATTCCAGAAAGGCATGAGCGAGGCCCAGTTCGATGAAATGTACGGGAGCGAAGCTCTTTGCCATGCCGCGCTGGTGCAGTGGCGCTGGCCTGACGGTTTCGAGTGTCCTGGCTGCGGTGGCCGGAAGCACTGCATTGTCAAGCGAGGCGCCCGGTCTTTGTACCAATGCAATGCCTGCCGCAAGCAGACATCGATCACGGCCGGAACCATCTTCGCGTCCAGCAAACTGCCGCTGCGCCTCTGGTTCAAAACCATGTATCTGGTTACGCAATCGAAGAAGGGCATTTCCAGCATCGAGCTCGGGCGGCGGCTTGGCATCACCCAGACGGCCGCCTGGACCCTCAAGCACAAACTCGCGCAAGTCATGATGGAGCGGAATGCGGCCAAGCGCCTGCAAGGCCAGGTACAAATGGACGACGCCTATCTCGGCGGGGCCCGCCCCGGCCGGCGCGGGCGCGGCGCCGCGGGAAAGACCCCTTTCGTGGCCGCTGTGGCGGTAACCGGTGATGGGAAACCCGATCGGATTATGCTTCGCCGCGTTGCTGGCTTCCGCAAGATTGCGATTGCCAAACTCGCAGGCGCGGCGCTCGCCGCCGGCGCCTGTGTCGTCTCCGATGCGCTCTCATGCTTCACTGCTGTCGCCAGCGCCGGATGCACCCATGTGCCGATCAAAACAGGCGGCGGATCGAAAGCGGCCCAAAAGCCGCAGTTCAAATGGGTCAACACAGTCCTAGGCAACATCAAGGCCGCAATGGTGGGAACCTACAGAGCTGTGCAAGCTAAACATGTGCCGCGATACCTCGCCGAATTCGAGTATCGCTTCAACCGCAGATATCAGCTTGAAACAATGATCAATCGGCTCGCATATGTCTCGCTCAGGACACCGCCCATGCCATATCAGCTGCTAAAACTGGCTGATGTTTATGCGTAATCAGGAAATCATATGAAAGGCTGACTGATGCAAAAATCCGGTCGCTGAAGCCAGGCGCCAAACCTTATGATCGTATGGAAGGGGGCGGCTTCGGGCTTCACGTCAGGGGCACCGCTGCAGCGCCGGTCAAGACATTCGTGCTTATTAGCCGCTATCCGGGCAGCTCCAATCCGACGCGCAGGGCCATTGGCCGGTATCCCTACATTTCGCTCGAAAGCGCACGCAAGATTGCCGAGGAATGGCGCGCCCTTATCAAAAAGGGAATCGACCCCAAGACCGCAGCTGCCGAACAGAAGGCGCAGGAAGCGGCTAGGCTGAAAGCAGAAGCCGCGCAGGTCGAAAACTCTTTTAAGACCGTAGCCGAGGAATTCATCAAGCGTCACGTCTCGAAGACGCGCAAAGCGGATGTCGTTGCGCGAGATTCACCGCGAATTCATTTCCCGCTGGGGATCGAAACAACTTTTTGAAATAACCAGGAAGGATGTTGTTGCGGTCCTTGATGCCGCGGTTGATCGTGGCGCCCCCTATCAAGCACACAACCTCTTAGGACATATCCGCGCGCTTTTTAATTGGGCCATCGGCAGGGGAATTTACGGAATTGAGCATTCCCCATGTGACCGACTGAAGCCGAAGGCTGTGATCGGGAAAAAGCTCCCACGAAAACGCGTCTTGAACGATGAAGAAATTCGCGCCCTTTGGATCGCCGCTGGAAAGCTTGATTTTCCATTTGGGCAGTTCTATCGGCTCTTGCTGTTGACCGGCCAGCGCAAGAGCGAGGTAGCGCAAGCCTCATGGCCAGAATTCGACCTTGATAAGGGCATTTGGACAATACCAAGCGCACGCATGAAAAGCGATGCACCCCATATTGTTCCGCTCGCTCCAAAGGCCATAGCAATCTTGAATGAATTACGGAAGCGGCATTTTCCTAGGGGCAATTACGTCTTCACCACGACGTACGGAGAAAAGCCGATTTCCGGCTTCAGCAAAGGGAAGCGCAAACTCGACACCGGTATGTTGGCGGAGCTAAGGGCTGCCGCCGCAATGCGCGGCACGACAGACAGCATCGAGCTTGCGCATTTCGTGGTTCACGATATTAGACGGTCGGTTAGAACGCATCTATCAGCACTTCCTGTCGCCGATCTCGTTCGCGAATTAATCATCGCTCATACCAAGCCGGGCTTGCATAAAACTTATGACCAATATCAATATCTTAGTGAAAAGCGGCGCGGTTTGGAGCTTTGGGAGGAAAGGCTATCGGGTATCCTCGAACCGGAACCAGGTAACGTCGTTCGTTCTTGCAACCACAAAGCTTAACCGGCGCGTGCCATGCCGCACAAAAACGACAAATACGCGCGTATCGAGGCCGTGCTACGACGCTGGGCTGAGCCGGGCCGGGAAAGCTACGTTAATTACGCCATCTCGCTTCTTGGCTTTGTCTCGCTTCTCGATCTTGCCCCGTTTGCGAAGCAGGTCCGCGCAAGAACGGCCCGCGCGCAAGCAAAATTTGGCAGGACGGCAACAGAAGCCAAACTAAAAAAGTTCGCCTTTCACGTTGAGGCGGCGATTGGCGTGCTCAACTCCTTCCTTGAACCCGCCATTGCTGCGCATAGTAGCTTCGGCGACGGAACCGCCCGCTTGGCGCTGGTCAGCATACTCAATAGCGCTCAGGCCGCAGACCTCAAACACGTGCCTGTCGTTCCGAAGCGCGGGCCATCGAAACGATGGAAACTGCTGCTTATGCGTCATCTTGCTTGGTCGTACTTTCTCGTGACTGGTAAGCATCCAACGCGTTCGAAGAACAGGGAAAGCTTTACTGATTTTACGCGGGAAATGCTTGAGGCGATGCGTATCAAAATCGGCAGCCTAGAATATGCGGTGCGGTGTGGATGTGTGTCGTGGAGAAATGGGGTGCCGGAAAATCCTGCCCTTTTCTCCACAAAACGCATTTTGAAACAATGACTTAGTGCGCCTAAATTACTTCATGCAATGTCTTGGAGTTTCCCAAAGGTGCGCATTATTAGTTACCCTGAGCTGCGGGAGCGCGGAATACGTTACTCCCGGCAGCACATCGATAGGCTGGTCGCCGCTGGCGCATTCCCGCAGAAAATTCATATCGGCCACGCACGGATCGGTTGGATCGAATCTGAGGTCGATCAGTGGCTACAGGCCAAGGCTGACGCTCGCGACGCCCCGAAAATCCCCGAAGTTGCATAAACCGCTCCGGCGCCCACACCAGCCGCAAAAACAAAGCCCGCGGCTGGTGAGGGAGCGGAGGAGTTCACAATCAGCGCTACACCCTGGCAAGGGCATGTGCGCATAGGAGAGCTTAATGACTGCCCCCAAACCGAAGACGCAATCCGTCAAATCACAACCGAAGCCGGAAGCTGCCGCACAAGTCGATGAAACAAGCGTTTCGCCTCATGGCGCTCCTGTCTCCTTAGACGGCCTCGGCCTAGACCTTGCGTCGCTCCGCCTAGATCAAAATTATATCGAGACCGCCGGGGTTGAGAAGCTTCTCACGACCGTGCCGATTGGGAAGCCCAAGAAGCCGGATTTTGTCCGGGTGCATCCTGAGAAGCGCTTCGATTGTTTTATCCTGAAGGTAGACGGGGAGATCTGACATCGTCGCCCCTCACCTTCTGACTGAGGTATCGGGCATCGCGGTTCCGGTCTCGCTTCGCCTTGCGATCACTCGGGATGGCGTGGTGTTTCTGTGGCCTGTGCCCCTGCCCAGCAATGACGGCCGCCGCGAGAATTCGTGGCATCAAACTGCGCGCGAGGCGGCTGTGCTCGCGCAAACCCGATGGGTCAGTGTTCGTGGGAACCAGTCGCTCGGCGCGTATGACATCTTCAGAGGTAGCGAGCAGCTCAGTGAGCCAACCTGGCCGGACAGGCCCTTTGAAGAAATTTTAGAGATCGCCTTCCGCGGCCGCGTCATTCGCGACTACGATCATCCGGTGTTAAAAAAGCTCCGTGGTGAGGTCTAAATGCGCCGCCCACCCTTTGACGAGGTGTGGGCGGCCGACTTCGAGTTTACCGCCCCGCCCGGAGAAAACCCCGAGCCCATTGGCCTCGTCGCAACAGATCTGATATCGGGCCGTAGCGTTGCGCTTTGGGGAGACGAGTTAAAGGCGGCGACGGCACCGCCCTATAACATCGGCCCTCACGCCCTCTTTGTTGCCTATTACGCCTCCGCCGAAATCAGCTGCCACCTTGCTCTTCGCTGGCCCGTGCCGGTGAACGTCCTCGATTTATACACGGAATTCCGCAACGAAACCAACGGCTTGGAACTTCCTTGTGGTCGGGGCCTTCTTGGCGCCTGCGCGTATCACGGCCTTGATGCTCTGGGAGCGGCCGAAAAAAAGGAGATGCGCGAACTGGCGATGCGCGGAGGTCCGTTCACGGCGGAGGAGATAGCCGCGCTAAGGGCCTATTGTGGGTCGGACGTTGAAGCGCTCGCCCGTCTCTTTCCCCACATGCTTCCCCGCCTCGATTTGCCGCGCGCCTTGCTGCGGGGACGGTATATGGCGGCGGCGGCACAGATCGAGCGCAACGGCGTGCCTCTCGATACGAACATCTTGGCGCGTCTTCGGGACCATTGGGAGTCTATTCAAGACAAGCTCATCTCGGCCATTGACGCCTCGTACCAAGTTTTCGAGGGCTCAAGCTTTAAGCGCGAGCGATTTGAGCGTTATCTCGCCAGCAACAAAATACCGTGGCCGCGCCTTCCGTCCGGCCAACTCGACTTGAGCGATAGCACGTTTCGTGACATGGCGCGCTCGCATCCGGCGATTGCCCCCCTGCACGAGCTGCGCAGCACGCTTTCGCAGCTGCGCCTCAATGATCTCGCCGTGGCAGCGGACGGGCGCAACCGGACACTCCTGTCGGCGTTCTCTTCGCGGACGGGACGCAACCAGCCAAGCAGCTCAAAGTTCATTTTTGGCCCCTCGGTATGGCTCCGTGGCCTTATCAAACCAAACTATGGCACGGCGCTCGCCTATCTCGACTGGAGCCAGCAGGAATTTGGCATCGCAGCAGCGCTTTCGGGCGATCAGGCCATGCAGACCGCCTATACTTCGGGCGATCCCTATCTCGAATTTGCCAAACAGGCCGGTGCCGTGCCTCGAACGGCAACCAAACATACGCACGGAGCCGCCCGCGAGTGCTTCAAAGCCTGCGTGCTGGCCACCCAATACGGTATGGGCGCTGATGGACTTGCGCAACGGATCGGCCAGTCACCCGCCCACGCCCGCGAGCTGCTGCGGCTTCACCGTGAAACCTATCCCCGTTTTTGGGCGTGGTCGGATGCAGCCCTCGATTATGCCATGCTCTTTGGCCAGCTAAAAACCGTCTTCGGCTGGACGGGACGGCCCGGCGCCAATCCAAACCCCCGCTCGCTCCGAAATTTTCCGATGCAAGCCAATGGTGCCGAGATGCTGCGGCTCGCGTGCATTATGGGAATTGCGGCCGGGATCAAGATTTGCGCGCCCGTGCATGACGCCATCCTGATCGAAGCACCAGAAGCTGAAATCGAAGGTCACGTGCGGGCGATGCAAGAGCTGATGGCGAAGGCGAGCGCCGTCGTGCTTGGCGGCTTCCGGCTGCGATCTGACGCGCGGATTGTCCGGCACCCCGATAGGTACATGGACGCGCGCGGCGAGGTGATGTGGAAAACCGTGATGGGGTTGCTTCCGGGCCGCTGACATCGGTCACGGCGATAGCGGCAGGTCGGTTACGGCGACGTCCATCGTAACCGATACGTCTAGTCTTCTATGTCTCCTGTTCTGTATCTTTAGATACAGAACATAAGAAGTATCTATCCTATGGAGTGACAGTAAGTCGAGGTAACCTAGAAAGAAAAGACTATGTCAGAGTTTGATTGGGAACAATTGCGGCTATCGCCTTCCGCCATTGCCGCGCTCGCTGAGAACCGAAAGGCGAGGAGGGCACGGCGCCCTGAGAGGGCCACGCCAACAGCCCGTTTCATTAAAGGTCCGATTCCTGTTGCCTGGCTCGTTGCGGCAGCAAGTTTGCCTTTGGCGAAAGCGGTGCAAACCGGCATGGCCATTTGGTATCTGGCTGGGCTGCGCAAGTCCGACACCGTCGTCCTGTCTAACTTCTTGTTGGCGAGTTTCAATGTCGGCCCGCAAGCGAAATACCGCTGCCTCAAGGCCCTTGAAGACGCTGGGCTTATCTCCGTCGAATACCGCCCGCAGAAAAACCCGCGCATCACGCTGCACCCGGATGCGGGCGGCCCGCTCGATCTCCCAGATGATGAAAAGGATTAGCTGTCAGCGGCTCGGGCGGCACGACGCCAAAGGCTTCCAGCGCTACGGGCTCTCTTGGGCAGCGAGAAAGTGAGAAAGGGTTGGTGCGGGAGAAGCCGAAGGGCATGCATTGGCGCACTCTTGAAGCGCTTCTAAGTTGGAAATTGGTATCGCTCCCTGGGGCACGCCGGTTGCTGTCGCTGCGATCACTTAAATGGATTTTTGACTGTTGTCGTTGGCTTAGAGACGATGTGATCGGGCAATGTTGCGTCACTCTCAAGCACGCGCACAATGTCTACCATCAGGTCGCGCAGCTCACGCGCATTCGCCAGCCCAGCCTTGTCGCGTGTCAGTGCAATAGCTCCGTAAACGCCGATATGGGTTGTTCTGTTCTCGATCGTGAGGCCGTCTAACGAGACCGATTTAAACTCATTTTCAAACGGCTGAATGAGGCTCATGATTACCTCGCTGGTTTAGCTGATCGTTAGATCGCTCGCCGCAGGCTCCACGTTTTTTGCACTGGGCCATAAGAGCTAGCGAACAATTGGCAGCTCCGCTTTTAATGTGGGTTGCTTTTCCCTGATCGTAAGAGCGTCACTACCAATATTGCTGTACTTGGGAGACGCTTATGATCTCCTCGCCCGATCCGCGCCTCTAGTCTTCGTTTGCACGCTCAGCACGGCTCTCAACGGCAACGATGACGCTGCGCTTAGGGAGCAGGGGGAGCAGGAAGTTCAGAGACTGTTTGCTTAACCGTGTCGCTAAGTCCGGCAAAAACGTCAATTCCAGTTAATTCTTTGAGGCGCGCAATGCTGATAATTTCGCAGTGGTAACTATCATCATTCGGAGTCCAGTACGCCGCCGCTTTATTCCGAGACGGGATATAAACAGCCTTGAATATATGCGTCGGAACCCAAACCCGATCATTGAGGCTTTTAAACTCTTCTCCCAGGAAAGCCGGGCCGGTAACAATATAAATCTCGCCCTCCCGTTTTGCCAATTTTCGCACCGCGTTTTCGATGGCCAACCATAGCCCCTGATTATGTTGGAGCGATTGTGGAACCATATTCGCAAGACTAAAGCTCTCCTCCTTTGCTTCCTCACTCGACATATCTCCATTCGGGCTCATGTGGCCCCGATCATAGAGGACGTTGCCTTCATAATCATCGAGGCGTGATCGCTGATCTTCCGGCAACAAGTATTCTTCATGAAATTGGTTACGGCGCGGAAGGCCCTCGCCCGTTTTTATGTGCTCGCCTGTCAGATGCTCGGCTGACCAAAGAGGCCCGCGACTGATACCGGAATGAAGAACAGTGAATTCGAGGAAGCAAAGCTGCGTGGTTTTATTGGCAAGCTTTTCGTTGGTTATGACCGGAAGCGTTTCGTTCGGGAAAAACTGAGGACAGTCCGCCCATGCTTCCGAAGCAACGAATAGCAATGCGGCGATGAAGAGTTTCACTCGCGGCCTCTTCGCCTTGCTGGAATGTCGCCTTGCTTGGCTTCTACAGTCTGCGCTCTAACTGCCCTCAATGGCAATCGCGCTGACTATTTTTTTTCACTTTCGTATTTTTGTAAAACCTGGGCCGTCCTCCACGCCCTCACGCTAGCTTCCGTGATATTTTCTAACAGCCGCGCGCCCGCCGCTTCTTTGGCTCTTCCTCGCTCGCCCGCAGGGTTAAATGGGCAAGCTCACGCATTGCGCGATGTGTATGGCATAGAGCTTCTGCTTGTGCTTGTGGGGTGCTCGCAGATTTACGTCGTGCGGCGGGGCATTGGAAAATTCCAGATTTCAAGCGCCAGCTCGCTCAGCGCTCAGACTGGATCGGGTATGAGCTCGATGCCTTCCGTTTCTGCTTTAAGCCGTACGTAACCGCGCAATACGTTCTCGCGAAACGAATAGAAACCAGAGCCGTGGCCAACCACGATCGCGCCGTGAGCCTCCGAGCGCAAGGTCAGAAGGCGGCTATTGAGTTTTTCACGGTCCATGGGCTCGCGGCCGTTCAATCTGCGCTGATCGATGATGCGTTTGTAGGACGCTTCATAAATATTCTTCAGTTGACGGCGTGTTTCGGTGCGATCCGCGAGCGCCCACAGGGCTTCTTCATACTCGAGCTGGTTTTTGGTTTTCTCAGTAGCTTTTTGATACGCCTTCCGCAAAGCGGGCTCAGTCCGCTCTAAGGCCAAACGCGTGGCCTGCTCATAGTGCTCCCGGCGCGCGCAAGTCACGTCGCCAGGATCATCGTGCATCGCCCAAAACATACACTCACCGATGAGGTGCACGAAATGAGGAAAGCCGTCGCTGATAATACTGATCCTCATAACGGTTTCGCGAGGAATCTCGATGCCTATCTTGTCGGCTGTTGTCTGAATGATATCCCACAGATAGTTGTGATGCAGCTTCTTAAGCTCGAGGGGTTCGAGGTAGCGGTCGGAAGAGAGATGCGCGCCGATGATATCTTCAACGCTTTTGCCGATCCCACAGAAAATAAGACGTAGGTTAAGGTTGCGAGGGGGCAGATTTTTGACGAGTTCGGCGAACAATACTTTGTCGATATCGGAACCTATACGATCGAATTCATCGATCACCACGATGGTCTGCCCCTGCCGCCGAGCGGCGACAAAACTCAATATGTCGAGCGCCTCCGTGACGGTGGACGGCTTCGGTATGGCGCCGAGCGTTTCGTGTTCAATGCCACCACCGATAGCAGCACCCGCATAACCGATATTAGCCGCAATTTTAACCCGGCCTGGTTTGATGCGCTCGGAGACGGGTATAACCGCATTGCCGATGGCTTGAACGACTTCTCCGAAGCTGCTGCCCAGACCGCACGGGACGTAAATAGCCTCATCGCAACTGGAGTTATTTAAGTGAGCCGATGTGACAGCAACGCTGGTCTTGCCAATACCGCGGTCACCGAAAATGAAAATGTTGCGCCCTTCCGAATTAAGCGCGCGCTCGATCCTACGTAGCTCCATTTCGCGCCCGAGCAATCGCTCCGGGCTCTCGATCTCCTTCGAGGGTGTGAGATGCGTTTTGAGGACTTTGCGCAGTTCTTCTTCATTAATGCCTCGGATGGGCATTTGAAACCTCGTCGGACGTATAATTACGGCGCGAATGATTCGCGCAGGCGAATATAGCTGGTTTCAGTCGCCACCAGACAGCGGACGACGGTTGTTACCAACAATGATTTCCGGGTTGTCAGAAAAGTTTTCAGGTTAGGCCGAGGACTTCTCAGTTTTATTGGTTAAGCCGAGGACTTCAGCATAAGATTTCGAGTGAAGCATGTTGAAAAAAACGTATGAGCATCCCCATGAGTGACACATGTTCGGTCTGTATTCCCCGCGACCGAGAGCTCGCGCTTGCTGCGCATGTTGAGAAACTCATGAAATGATTGGTATCGCAGGCGGAGTCTCAAATGCTATATCATAACTAATTGAAATTACGTGCTATCGCGTTTTAGAGCAGCTGATGATCACCTAGCTGGTCTCCGGATTTGGCACGGCGCGAAGTGAGGGAAAAATGAGAAAGCTCCGCTCTTGCTTTCGTGCCCCTGCGCTGCCCCAAGGATATCAGCTGCTCCAGAACGCCATAGCAAGGCACGGTACTATGAGTTAGCTTTCGAGCCGGTACCTTTTCTCCAAGCAGAAAGGCTACCTTTCTTTTCCGGCACCGGTTCGATCAACTTTCTTTTCTTCAGACGAAGAAATACATCCTTCATGGAGTTCTCTGAGCGAATACCAGTAAGTTCGCGACCGATCCTGTTCGTGATTTCATCATGAGTTTGCAAATAGGAAAGCACCGTATCCTCTGGAGATGCGAGCGGAGCGTGTCCGATATAAACAACTACAGCGTTTTCTCGCTCTTCAATTTCAGGCTGTTTTAGTCGAAGCTTTTTCATTGCCTCAAATGCGGTATTCAAGCCCTCGCCGACATCTTTATTGGGGGGATTTGGAAACTTGTTTATCATCCGAACAATCTTCGGATTCCGTGCGGACTGAGAGCCGAGTATGTTGTGAACTGTAACGTATCCAGAAAGCCTGCCAGGGCTCTCAACTTCTATTCTGTTATCATAGATACGAATGTGAATATCCGAGGGTAGGCTGTAATCTCTGTGAAGAACGGCGTTCGTGACAATCTCGTGTAGCGTTTCATGCGGATAGGTAACGTCCTCCATTCCACGAACGCCCAGCCGCTTTAGGCCTTCAATCAGCCTCTTCGTTTCAGATACAGCACGATTGATAAGATCGTAAAGGCACCCTTCGACTGTTATCGGATCGAAAGCAAGCGTGTCTCTGTCGCCTTCATCTTCTCTTGTTTTGTAGCGATAAATTTTGACAGCCGAACGCTTTGGCAAGGCAGCCTGTGGCTGGTCTGCAAAAAGCAACGTTGCGGCAACGGTAGGTTTTAGGTCGTTCACAAGAAATTGGCTTGCAAACCATTCAGCAGGTTCCGCGCTAGGCACAACATTGGCAAGAAAGTCGGCAGTAATCTTAGACTCTACAATCGTTTTTATGGGTATTGCGAGCGTCTCGTCCTCGAAGCTAACAACACCCTTGTTCAGCTTCAGCCGCGTAAGCTTGTCATCGGTGTCGACTGGCAGATTCTGAGCATTCCGACGAACATACGGAATGCCGTCAGTAGCATTTAGAATGCCAGTGGTTTTGAAAATAGTCAGATGAAGAACGTATCCAGGCTTGCCCTTGCAACTAAGGAACAGGGGGCGGTAATGATTGCCCAACGCACCCATTCCCTCGATAACTTGTATGTGAGCGTTTGCGGCTTCCAGGTCTGGGAAGCCAGCCCATGCCCGATGGGTTTTGCCGTTGGCTTTCGTCTCTACGACACCTACGAATATTTCTCCACCGCCTGTGTTGGCGAATGCAGAAATAGTTTTGGATAGCTTCCCCGGTGCAAGGTCGGTGCGTTTAACGTCTGTATAGTGGCCTTCCTCGATTGAAATTATTTTGTTTGCCTCGGCAACGGGAATAACTTTTTTTTCGGCCATAATATGCGACACCGGTGGAGCAATAACCAGCCAAAGCTAGGCCACCGGTGGGGGATTGTCTATCCCCAAAGATCATTGAAACGCCGACTTCTCTGCACAATGAAGCGCTCCCCCAAATCACGCTTACTTTTCGCGATTTTTCTCACCACCCCGCAACGCCCCAAATCTGAGGGGCAGCCACTTCAGCTGCTCCAGAACGACATAGCGCGCAATTTCGATGGTTTACGCTATCAGCCCCACGGCACCGGGGGTCAACTTGCCGCTGCTGGATCTTGAAACCGAAAGGCGAGCTGGCTTACGGTGATCGGTGGAGCCAAAAACGGGGGTGGCGAAGTGCGAAAACTAATTTTCGTTCTGGTGTTGCTGTTGCTTGCGCCTAGTGCGAAGGGTGCGGAGGTGAGCTGTCTCAGACAATATAAAGATGGCAAGCACTGCAAAACAATGCTGCTTCGCGGTGAAATCCAGAGCGGAGACTACTCCAAGTTTGAGCATACCCATATAGCTAACCAGCCATATGGGTATGCTCTCGTCTTGCAGTCACCGGGTGGCGATGCCGAAGAAGCGATGAAAATCGGTCGGCTGCTTAGAAGATACTCGGTGGGCGTTATTGCTCCGTCTCCTGCCAAGCCGCCACGCATAGAAGGCGTTGTTGAGCGCGCACCGGATAGTTTCATGATATTTGGTATCGGCAACCCGCATCCTATCTGCGCAGGCGGCTCCGATTGTGTATGCGCGAGCGCCTGCGCGCTGATTTTTTTTGGGTCCCCTAAGCGATTTGGGACAGTTGGCCTGCATCGTCCGCACTTCACTGGAACCTCGTTTAAGCAGCTTTCACCTACCGAAGCCGCACAAGCATACCGACCAGCTCTCCAGAGCGTGACTGCGTATCTGGAAGAAATGGAGACACCTAAAGCCGTTATTGAAGCTATGATCAACACCCATTCCACGGACATCAGGTGGTACAATAGTGTCCTACCTGAAGAGCGCGCACCGAGCTTCGCCGAATGGCAAGATGCTAACTGTGGCACCTGGAATAAGGACGACTTCAGAGCGCGCCAGGAGATGAACGAAACCTGCAAAAGGACGGATAACAGGACTGCATGCCGTTCCGCGGCAGTCTTGGCCGAGAAAGACGAAAAAAGGGGAGAATGTATACGGCGGCTCAATTACGAGCATAGTCTTAGGCTCGCTGGTCAGGCCATGCCGAATGCCTTATCGCGCGCAGACCGGACAGACCAAGGAGTGACCAAACGCGATCCCGGCCCGTGGCAGCACTCTGGCCCAGGCAAGGCCGGACGGCTTGATACAAATGGCCTGCCAAACGCGGGGGATCTTCTAGATTAGTGGACTTCCCCGTATTTAGTGGAGAGCCATTTGTTGCTGCCGTGCCGTTACCCTGAATGCCGTCTCGAACTCTGCAGGGCTCACATAGCCAAGGCTTGAGTGGCGCCGGCATGGATTATAGAAGCCTTCGATGTATTGGCCAATCTCTTTGCTGGCCTGCCAGCGCGAGGTGAAGGCCGTCCGCCAGATCAGCTCGGATTTGATGGTCTTGAACACGGTCTCGACCATGGCGTTGTCGTAGCAGTTGCCGCGACCGCTCATGGAGAGGACAAAGCCGCGCGCTTTTGCGAGCTTACGATACGCGTCCGAGCAATATTGACTGCCGCGATCGGAATGATGGATCAAGCCGGCAGGCGGGTTGCGGCGCCAACCGCCATGCGGCCCGCCACCTTGCCGAATGCGAAAGCCTGGCGGCGGCGATTGGCGATTTCGGCGCGCTTAAGCCGCATCAGGCTTATGTTGCAGCCCTTAAAGCCAAGCATGGCCGCAAAGCCGGCTTTTGGGAGTATGTCGTGTGAGGAGGCCTCAATCGACGATGCGCCTCGCCCGACGCTGGGCTCACGATGCAGGTTCGCCAGCAGCACCCGCCTTAGACGTAAATTGTGCCCATCTCGCCAGCGGTCTGACGGAGCTTTCAGATCATTCCGGCCGCCGTTCGAACTGACCCTGGGCGGCTGCCGACCTATACGGTCAATAGCGGTAAGTCCCAAAGATAGCATATGCAGGCTGCTGCTCGGCAACGTGACAGTGCCCTTCTAAATAAGGCGCAGCACTGGAGCAGGCAGGTTAGCCAGTAAAAGCCACCTTTTTATGCGCGCCAAAAGGCGGCTCACGTTCTGTGCACCAGTCGCGCATATTGCCGTTCGGTCATTCCATAGGTCCAAGCCACAGCTGCGCGAGCCGAGCGCAGTTCGGGAGGAACCTGAAGGAAATAATGCTTCCGTGTGCCGTCCGGCTCCGCGGTGCCATTTGTTACTTCGACGGCGGCCCAGGCGTCGCCATTCCACCACCTCTTAAGCCAAAGCACACCGGCCTCATCTTCAGACACGGGAAAGGCGCCGCCCATGGTCACATACCGCTCGGGCGTAACTCTTTCGATCATGCAGCGCCTAAGATGAATATCGGGCTCGCAATCTATTTCTGCCATCGTGATGCGCTCGGGCCTCTCAATGAGCCTGCCAGGAACCTCGATCCCCTTCCAGGCATAGGCCGACCAGCCATCGCGATATTGAAGCGCTGGCCCGGTTGCGCAATGAAGCCTGCCCCTAGCATCTGACTGCAGGATGTTATGCCGCTCCGCGATCCAGCAGACATTTTCGTGGGGCAAAACCCAACCACTGTTGCCCGCGACGAGCCATAGGCCACCAAGTGGTTCAGTCTCGCCCCAGAAGCCGCAAACATCCCGGAAATATTGATAGGTTCCAAGCCAGCTAAGCTCATGCTGATTAAAGCTGGCATCCCTGAAACTGAGCCAAAAGCCTGCTGCGTTACGCAAACTTGAAGACCATGAAAACAACTGCTGGATGCGGGTCAGAATGGGAGGCCGCACTTCCTCGGCGCTACGTAATACGGCCTCTACTACCGCTGCGCTCAAGCTATCGCTACTTTGCGAGCCTATTGCTTGGGCGACAGTGATCAAAACTTCCGCGCTAACGGAGCGGCAGATATCCGTGGCGACACGTCGGCGAACCCTCTCGATGATTTGCACCTTCAGGTTTGCACCAACATTGTCGCTAGGGGAGGCGCATCCCCAAAGCTCCGCGATTTCAAGCGGTCCATCGCACCAGACGATTTGTCTCGGCGACGAATAACCTGCTGCCTTATAGGCCAGTTGCACGCCAGCCTCGGCAACCGTTCTATCTGCTCGCGCTGTGGACAGCCGGATTTCTGCCCAGCGCTTGCGATACTGATCGAGAAGCGCCGTTTGCTCCGGGGAGAGCTTGTCCACGTTAGTCCGCAACGATGCGTGCATCCTTCGGCTCAAGCTCGCGTTGTCGGCGAACCCGATAGGTGCCTCTTGGCAGACTGATGGGGGCGTGCTCGTCGTGCTCGATCAAGGCCGAAGGCCCGTCTACCCGAACGTGCCCCACATAAAGGCCGCTCGGTATGTCGCGCGCCAGAGCGTCGTCGCGGAACATTGTTACTCTTTCATAGATCGCATGGCGGTGTCCTGTGGCTTCACCTTCCGCCAGAACTAACGCGCCGTCCGAAGCTGGCTCAGAGATAGTGCCGGAGGGCGGTACGTCCTCGACACGCTCAATAAGCAGATCACCTTGGGCGTACAGAGAAGCCATGGTGGCGCTCCTTTCTTCGAACGTAGTGCCCCTTTCCCGCCTGCATCCTCTAAAATGTCCGCTAATTCCGTGACCGGCAATGACCTGCATCCACACGTGATAAATCGGGTATTAAAATCTGAGATAGAGCCGGCAAATACTTGCGGTTATCCTTCTGATCCTGTCATTGCGGCTCACCCGTTTTGATCCGGGACTGCCCTGGCCGCATGAATTGAGCCGTCAAATAGCGCCAAAGCGAGCGACCTTGCGTGCCTTGGCGTTGAATAGTGGCATCCTCTCCAAATTGATGACTTAGAAGCCCTCGAAGCTTGATGATCTCCCATGCCATGGGATTCCATTCGCGCCAGGCTGCCTGCGCCTCTTCCGCCAAGAGGTCCCCAATCACCTCCGGCACGAGACCGAACACCTGGGGAATGCGATCTATACCCAGTTCACGCCAAAACCCGAAAATCCTTTGGGTTGATAACGCGGAAGTTGTCGGTGACCAAATCGCACAGATCGGCCCAGTTTTGCGGGCGCTCGTGCTCACGCTTAGTCGCACGCATTTTCCGCAGCCGCATTCATCGCCGCAATTCTAGGGGATACCAGAGACGATATCTGGTGCTTGTGCAACATATGTCATTGTAAGTATTGGCATTCGTGTCATAATATTAGAATTAGGGTAACGAGAGGGTAGCCGGAAGCTGCATTTCGAATGTCTATCGGCCATAGCGCGTTCATTAGTACAAACCGCCGTACTCGTTCGGCGCTGACCAACGGCTCATTGCTTCCGCCCGGTTTAGACGGCCGCAGCGCAGCCGCGCGGAGATATCGCGACCTAATTCTACAGTTCTCACATGGTATCGTCGGCGAAGGCGGGGAACCGCTCAACCCGGCAGAGATGGTGCTTGTCCGGCAAGCCGCGGGAATCACCGTTAGGGTGGAAGCGCTTCAAGCCAACATCATCCGTGGCGAGCCTATCAACGACGAAGATCTTGTGCGGCTATCGAATGGCGCGCACCGTCTACTCACGGCGGTAATGAAGCAGCGCGAGCTGAAGGGCAAGAGGGGCCATCCGCCAAGCGTCAACAGCCTATTAAAATCACTCGATAGGGGCGGCGGCACATGAGGCAGCTCGCGTCCATCGATCAAGTGTCTGCATCGAGCCGAAACTGCTCGGTGGTGCCTTCAAAAACGTGTCGACATGGGCGGCATGGTTCGCGTTCATGAAAGCGATGTTCGGCCTACCGCTCAACGAGGCCGAGCTTGCCATCTATCGCGAATGCACGAGACCGCAGCGAGGCCCCGGACGGGCCTGCAAAAGAGGGCTGGCTTGTCTGTGGACGGCGCGCCGGCAAAAGTAGGGCGCTTGCAATTATAGCTATCTATCTAGCTTGCTTTTGTGAATGGGACGAGAAGCTTAGCCTTGGCGAGCGCGGAACTCTTCTTATCGTCGCCACGGATAGGCGGCAGGCCAAAGTCATATTCCGCTACATCTACGCGCTGCTTGATTCCGTGCCTGAGCTTGCGGCGATGATCGTGCGGGAAACCGTGGACACCATCGAGTTATCGAATGGCATCGCCATCGAGATCGCAACCGCGAGCTTTCGTTCCATTCGAGGCCCGACGCTGATCGCAGCACTACTCGACGAAGCGGCGTTTTGGCGGAACGAGGACTCAACCAATCCTGACATTGAAATCCTTGCAAGCCATCCGTCCGGCGCTCGCCACCACGAACGGACTTCTGCTTGTGGCGTCATCGCCCTACGCCCGGCGTGGCATCCTCTGGGACGCCTTCCGTCGCCATTTTGGTCAGCCGGGCAATATCCTTGTCTGGAAGGCCGAAACCCGGCGCATGAATCCGACCGTGCCGCAATCCATAATCGACGAAGCCATGGAAAGGGACGCGAGCCGCAGCTCAAGCCGAGTGGATGGCCAACTTCCGCGATGATCTTGAAGCCTTCGTCAGCCGCGACGCCGTCGACGCCGTCATCCTGAAGGGCATCCGCGAGATTCCGCCGCGTCCTGGCACTCGCTATATCGGCTTCGTTGACGCGGCCGGTGGCAGTGGCGGTGACAGCATGACGTGTGGCATCGCCCATTATGAGTACAAGGATGCCTACGTCGTCCTCGATTGCTTGCGCGAGGTGAAGCCGCCATTCAGTCCGGAAAGCGTCGTCGCCGAGTTCGCCAAGCTCTTCAAGTCCTACAAGATCAGCCGCGCCTTCTCTGACCGGTGGGGTGGCCAATTTGTGGTCGAAAGTTTCCAGCGCAACGCGATCAGCCTCGTACCGGCGGAACTCACGAAGTCCGGTTTCTATGGCGAGTTGCTTGCCACTGATCAATTCCCAGCGCTGCAAACTTCTCGATAACGACCGCCTTGTTAATCAGCTCACGAACCTAGAGCGGCGTGTCGGTCGTGGCACCGGCAAGGACAGCATCGATCATCCGTCCGGCGCGCATGACGACCTCGCCAACGCCGCAGCGGGTGCCATCGTGTCGGCCAGCCAAAAACCAGCGATCAAAATCAGCGACGAGACTTTGGCTGCCTTCTGTAGGCCCCTCGGCCCGCGCCGCATCTGTGTCCAGTTTTGAGCCCTGAAAGGATAGCCCATGAACGTCAAGCTATCCGTGAACGGCGCGACGGACGCACTCCGGGTCAGGCTTACCAATTCATCCTCACCTCAAATGCCCGCTCGACCTCAGCCCAAAGCGCCTGCCGTTCGCTCAGATAGCCGCTGACCTGCTGTCGTTTCGACAATATCTTTGTTAAAAATGCTTGACTCGGCTTCTTGGTTTCGACATACTCCTTGTCAAAAGGAGAGCGCCGTGAAACTTCACGAGCTTACCGAGCTGACAGGCATCCCCGAGCGGCAGGTCCGGTATCTGATCGCCGAAGGCTTCATCCCCGCGCCACGCGGCGGCCGGGCGCATGCGAGCTATGGTGAGGATCATGTCGCCGCCATCCGGCGCTATAGCCGCCTGCGGGAGCTTGGGTTCCCGCCAGCGGCGATTAAGGTGCTGCTTCAGTCCGGCGAGGGCGCGCCTTTTCCAGTCGCGCCGGGCATCACGCTTGTCGTTGATCCGGCCTTGATCGGGAGCGGCAGAGAGACCGAGCCTGTCGCCGTGCGCCTCGCTGAACTTGTGAATGATTTGTTGAAGGAGAAGAGCAATGCCCCCGGCGATCCCGCAGACCCTGACTGATCCGTTACGCATGTTCGCCGCCGGCGCATTTGTCCGGTCAACAGAAACACCCCTGCCACTTATTTGCACAGAGTTTGACGTAACCATTGACGCTGGGCTTGCTGTCGTCGCCACCAAACGCAGGTTTCGCAATGCGGAACCTGCAAGCATCGAAGCAACCATCACCTTCCCGGTCCCGGTGCATGCGGTCTTGTTTGAACTCAAAGCCAAAATCGCGGGCCAGGTCTTAAAAGCGGAGGCCCGGCGGAAAAAAGGCGCGCGCGAGATCTATGAGGATGCGATCGAACGCGGAAAGACGGCTGTGCTTCACGAGGAGGTGCTGCGCGGCGTGCACATGCTCTCCGTCGGCCATATCCCGCCCGGCGCCGAAATCGAGATCGAATCCATATGGGCAACGACGCTGACCGCGTCCGGAGACGCCTGCACGCTCAGGATCCCGCTGACCGTGGGCGACATTTACGGCCGCTCTCCTTTGCCCGATGCCGATGACCTGATCCAGGGCGGCGCCCTACAAATGGCAACGCTTTCGGTCGCTTGCCAGGCCGATAGCGTTCGCCTCTTGCACGGAGAGCTTCGCGAAGGCGCTGCCGAGGTGCCTCTCAATGCTCCTATTGATCTCGAAGTCCGCGGCATGACCCCAAAAAATCTCTGCGGCCGGGCCGCCGATGGGCGTCAGGCCGTTCTGCGAGTTGAACCCGTTCCAGCGGCCAAGACGCCGCTCGATGTCGCGCTTCTCGTCGATCATTCGGGCTCGATGGATGCGGTCTGCTGTCCAGGGGACGAGGCTCACCAAGCACGAGGCCCTTGTTGCGGCCTTAAACGCGTCTGCGGACGAACTTAGGGACGGAGACGCCTTGGAGCTCTGGGAGTTTAGCGACGAGGCAAAGCTTGTCGGGAGGGCTGAGAGCGCAGCCGAGGGAGCGGATCGCTTTCGAAGCTTGATCGGCGAACTGCAGCCTCCGCAAGGAGGCACCGAGATCGGTGATGCGCTGAAACGCGTGATCGAAGGATCGAGGGCGCGCGACATCCTCGTGATCACCGACGGGAAAAGCCATGCCCTCGAGGTGCATGAGCTTGCCCGCCAGGGGCGGCGCATCCAGGTGATCCTGATCGGAGCCGACAGCCTTGAAGCCAATATCGGGCATCTCGCGGCCTTGACCGGCGGTGAAGTCTTTGTTGCCGCGGGCACGGATTTGAAGGCGCTGTTTGCGGTTGCGTTGCGTTCGGTGCGCGCGGCAACTGAACCGGTAACACCGGCAAAGGCTGTGCCGGCCAGCATCAGCACGCGGCGCGCAGGCATGCAGATTCTCGTCCGGTGGATGGAGGCAGCGCCGGATTCTGGAGCCAGGACTGCGGTCCACGCGCGTGCGGTCGCGGCCGTAGCCGCCTCGCTTGCACTTCCCGCACTGCCAGAGGAGGCTGCTGCGGAACTTGCCGAGAAGGAAGGGCTCGTGACGCACCTCACTAGCCTTGTGCTTGTGGACGAGGCGGGCAAGAGCCAAGCCGGCGTCCCGGGAACCAGGAAAGTCGCACTGCCTCATCCCGCCGCACTGGGTCCCAGAGCGAGTCTTGCTGGTGGCCCCTTGTATGCTCTTTCGGCGCAAATCCTTCGAGCGCCGTCTCAAGCCGCAGCAGACTCGGAAAGAGCGAGATGACGAGATAATCAGCAGCGCGCCAAGCCGCGGCTCTGTCCTTCAGGACCTCAGGGGCCTTGCCTGCAACATTCCGTGGGATCAAGCGCCGGGAGAGCTTCAAATCGGTAATCTTGACAGTTTCAGGGCGCTTGACGCGGGCATGATCCGGCACGTCGCCCGCAGGCCTCGGATCATCGAGGCCGCGGCCAAGCTTAATCTGCAACCCGTTGTGCTGCTGATCGCCGTCCTCGCTCGCTCTCAGGCAGCGCATAACCGCTCGGCCGCTAGGATCGCAGCCGCTATTTTTGGCAAAGTGGTGCCGATTGAGGCGGAGGAAATAGCACAACTATTAGGGCTTGGGAGCTAAAGGAATGGTGGACTTGATGCTGGCTTCTTCTAAATCCGTAGGAAGCAGCCGCTTTCAAGCGAAGCCTTGTTTTAGTTTTACATGAGAGGACAAGCATGCATTTTCTTGGGATTTCAGCTGTTTCTCGAAGCGCGGCGTCGAAGCCCGGTTTTAATACACGTGTTGCGCCGCTTGAATTTTCTGAACTCTAAGAGGGGAGTGACATGAAAATTCTCTGGCGCTTTGTTTTTGCGATTTCAATGAGTGCGTTTTCAGCGCTGCTTCGTGATCAATCGGAGGCAGCCAGCATTCGGCACTTATCTTCCCCTGAGGGGGTTCATGTGATTGAAATAACGGGCACGATCGAGCCTGGAGATGGTCAGAAGTTCGCCAACATCGCGCTCACAGCCGGTGACGCAATAGTCGTTCTGTCCAGTGACGGGGGGACGTTGTCGGACTCCTTGGACATCGGCCGTGCCATCCGGATCAAGAAGTTTGCAACCTACATTCCGGATCATTCTTCATGCGTTTCTGGCTGTGCTCTCATCTGGCTCGCGGGGACAAGCCGCTACATGAGTTCCTCCGCGAAGGTCGGATTCCATGCTGCCTATAGCCGGACTTCTGGAGAAATCACATCTTCCGGGAACGCGGTTGTCGGCTCTTACCTGAATTCATTAGGGCTCACTGATAACGCCATCTATTTTCTCACTGCAGCAGCCCCAACGGGAATGCTTTGGCTTACGCCTGCCCAAGCGGAAAAGCTCGGGATCAACGTTGTCATCCACGATGTGGAGACTACCGCTAGCACCACTCCTCCCCAACCACGCACGGCTCTTTCGTTGCAGCCGGGCCAGACCGTGCCTCAAGGTACGGCTTCCGTATCGAAATCGGCGTCGCCTTCCGTCCAACTCGAGCGCGAAGCTTTGAGCTTCGTTTCCCACTATGTCGCACTTGAAGATAGCGATACAAATACGCCACCTGAGTTCATCGCCCAATACTATGAAGACTCGGCAAACTATTACGGCACTAGAAAATCTCGAAAAGAGATTGCCGTCGAGTATGGGAAGTATGTTGCAAGGTGGCCTATCCGGAAACATGCCCTGAGGGCAGCGAGCACGGTAATTTCATGTCCGGTCGAGCAGCCCCAGTGCCTTGTTGACGCTGTCATCGATTGGGAAGTCTCGAGTCCCGGCCGGAACGCGAAGTCAAAGGGTGTCTCGACCTGGCATATAGTCCTATCGCGTGACGAAGGGGCTTTTCTTATCAGCGCGGTCGATGGCAAGGTCCTCGAGCGTCATCTTTCCAAAGCGAAACCGGAAGGTTTATGCCTGGGTCCTCTCTGCCTTCCACCTGCCCAAGAGTAAAAGGGGGCGCTCAGCCGCGATGATGGCGGGGATCGAGGCAAACAACCAACAAGCCCGCAAGTTACTTACCATTGATGGTCCGCGCGCCAAAGGTGCTTCCAGAATTATTGAAGAAACTCAAAGGATATTTGGACACTCGCTTGTGTTGCGTCCTATCTGGAAGCGTCTAATTTAGTGCCTTCAATGCGCGATAAACGGACATCCGGCTGATCCCCATCGCGGCGGCGATGGCCGCTGGCCCCAAGCCTTCGCGCTTCAGCATTTGGACACGGGCCTGATCGATCCGGGCAGTTCCGCCGCGATAACACGAGCGCCTCAAATCCGGATCGGCCATGATTTTAGCAATTCCCTCGGCCTGGCGCTCTCGCCGCACATCGGTTTCGAACTGAGCGAATACGGCAAGCATACCGAAAAACGCCTTGCCCGCGGAGGTGGCAGTGTCGACAGATTGCTCGAGCACGCGAAGGGATGCGCCCGCACTTTCAATCTCGTGTGCGATATTGGCAAGATCTCGCAGAGAGCGCCCTAGCCTGTCCAAACGCGTGACGACGAGACTATCTCCTGACTCTAGGATTTTGAGGGCGAGGGCCAATTTCTCGCGTCCATCCCGGTTGCTGCCGCTGGCCTTTTCTTCGAAGATCACGCGGCATCCCACACGCTCTAGGGCGGCCTTTTGAATGGAGAGGTCCTGATCAGCGGTTGAAACGCGGCAATATCCAATTTTGCGAGCCATGTTCTGTCTCCGTCACATCAGGGTATGCCGGATGCCTTTAGCGTAACATTTCGCAGGAATCTAACCCTGGTGTGACGCAAATAAATGTAACACAATTTGCATCGTCAGGGTGTACCGCATTGTGGCGGCGACGCGCCGCTCAGGAGAAAAAGCCTGCCAGGGAGTGACGAATGCTCCAGAATGTCTGATTCTAACCTGGCGGTCTGGTGGATGGCCTTCCCACCCAGCGAGCAGTACAAGTTGCTACATGTTCCTGAGCTGCAGGCTCGTCTGCCAAGCGAAGGGCAAAGAGTCCTCACGCGACGCATCAGATAAAAGACGGGGATTTCAAGGCGATGGAGATGGGGCTTTCCGCTTGTCGCCCGCCGTCAATTCATCCCCAAGGCTTTAAATGCTGCAGTCTTTGCGTCACCAAAGAAAATTGGATCTACATGCTCCATTACTTCACCGTTCACTTCCAGGAAGCTTCTCTTATTCTCGAGTGGAATCAGCGCGCGTTTGGCCCCATTGTCCATGGCAATTTGAAGCGGCTCGACCAAAGACCTCACGCCCTTAATGTTGCCTTGAACACTGAGGTCGCCGAGAATGAGCAAAGCGGCGGCAGGAGCGGCCTTCTTCAGCGCGGAAAACGCTGCAACAAAAAACGCGAGACCGATCTCACCCTCGACGCGATTGTTAAGGAGATCGATTACCTCGACGTGCAGATCGGAGCTGTCGAGTTCTCGACCTATTGTCAGCTCCGCTTTGCGAGCAAGCATGTAGCTGAATGCGCGATTTATAGACTCTTTAGTGACACCGCTGACACCCCCAGCCGTTCGCAACTTGGCAGATCCGGTACTGATCGACACCTCAACCCTAAACATTCCGACTGTGCCGTCCGCCGCGACGCTTGCTGCGTAAACGCTACCCGGCGGCAGTGGATCGGCCGAGATCATATTGCGGCCGCCTTGCTCCGGCACTCCGACAAAGCGTTCCTCTCCGGTCTCGGCATCCGTGTAGCTGAACGACGTGTGGTAGTATTCGAATGAGCCCATCTTCTTGAGCTGCTCTTTTACTCTGCGCCGTCCTTCCATCGCGAACTCAAGGATCTCGGCGACTTCATCCCTCGTGGCCCTTCCGTCCGGATAGAGAACTTTCATCAGACCGGAGACCGTTCGCTTAACGGCCTTCCGGTCGCGGGACACGAGATGCGAGCCCATCGTGAAGAAACGGTCCGGAACTTCGGTGAAATTGTGCCGGCGAAGTTCCCTCAATGCCTCCGCCAGATAGTCAACGACGAAGCCGTAGTGGTCCGTAAAGAGTTCATTTCTCATCTTTGGGATTTCCCAACCCGGCAAATAGAAATGCAGCCGATCGATGAATGCCATATCATCGCGAATGACCTCAGGCATCGGCTCGAATAGGTGACCGGACTGGACCATGATGTCGATGGGCTGGTTCGTATTACCGAACAGGGCAACGCTTGCCTCACCAGAAGCTGCCTCTTGCCCTCGCTGATATGCTCCGGATTCACAGTAGGTCTTCATGGTAGTGATGACCTCTTTTGGCATCTTCTCAAGATCAGCCACCTCATCGAACCCGACGACATCCCAGATTTGCACGAGCCCCTTGGATCGGCCGCCCATATGACCGAACAAGTTGGCGACAGTCGTTGGGCCTGTCATGAGGGCGGCATAAGGCGAGACCTCCTGCACCACATAGCTCTTTCCGGTACCGCGAGGCCCGAGCTCAACTAAGTTATAATTCCGCTCGCAGAGCGGTATCAGACGCGTCAAGAACAAGAGCTTCAGGCGGCGCGACATTTCTGAGGGCTCGTAGCCGATGCTCCGAAGGATGAGGTCCATCCATTCGGCGACGGAGAATTCGGAGCGGAGGTGTTGGTACTCTTCAAGATTGAAAGTGGCGACCTGAATGGGGATCAACTTTTCGATCCAGAACGGGTTCTTGCCTTTGCCTTCCTCATCGTACTCAAAGCGCATGTCGATCTGCGCCCAGATGCCGCCCGTCAGCAGGCGCTCGTAGTCACGGACGTACTGGCTGGGAATATGCACATTGCGATTGCCGAAGTTCTTCACCTCGGCCCAATAGTCAGAGTCGACGAGGCGGACTTTAACCTTGTCGATAAACGTCCACCGCCCCTTTTCTTTGACCTTGCTCTGCGCCTTCATCAACTCATCGGGCCGGATATAGTTTTCCGCCAGTGTCGTGTTGACAACCTGAAGGCCCATCTGAATGGCCATCTCGTCAGACGAAGCGCAGTACTTCCCGAGCAGATACTCCAGCACGAACACGGGCACGTTTGCGCCAACCTTCACCCGTCTGACAAGATCCTTGCGAACCACCTTGCCAGCGAACACGCGATTGACTTTGTCATCGAGAGCATCACGCGTTGTTGTCGACATCGACTAGAACTCCAAGTCGGATTGGTAGATCTTTTGGCGAGATGAACAGAATAGCGTCCGTGTCCGCATCCCGGACTTGGATGCGGACAGACGCGACGGTGTCGTCAGTAAGGATAAACCCAACAGTTGCGGAAACCTTGGGCTCGAGAAGAAGGCAGCCGCTCTCCAGCTGCGCCCCTACTGCGACGCCCGCTGTCGCGACTTGGCGATCACCCGCGACCACGATTGGCCGGACCCGACGTGGCTGCTCGAACAGGCTCTTGGCGGCGCCGCCGAGCTCGATCTTGACCGAGAAAATCCTATTGGTAACGGCGTCAAAATCATGACTTACGCTTACGGCGTTCTTCTCGGCTTTTGCTTCAGAGGCAGTCTTCAGACGGGCTTTGATGATGGGAATGACCAGCTCCTGCAGTGAGGCACCGCCGTGATGGTAGGCGAGGTCGCCGCCGGATTTGAATACCGAGGTGCTAGCTGGCAGGACGATGTCAAGATCGGTCGCGTACCCGAGCTTCGAGCCCGGAATGCGCACACTGCCGGGCGGAGTCGTGCCACCTTTGCCAGCCCAGCAACGGCGATGGAGGTCAGCCGTATCGCCACCGGGCGCGTCGATGCGCATTGAGGGATCGCGATCCGACGCGAAAAAGAGGTGACCGTGATCTGCGGCGATGACGACGTTCTCCACTCCAGCCGCTGCGAGCCGCTGCAGACACCTAGCGATGTCCTCAATGACGCGCTCCATTATCCGTCGCGCCGACACGGTCCCGGTGTTTTCGCCGGCCGCATCGATTTCAGTTGAGCGGATAAAGATGACCTGGGCCGAACCGATGCGCTTCTGCAGTGACTTAGCGTTGCCCGAGAGCGCCTCGTCGAGCGTAAGTTCGAGAAATTCCGGAACTTGGGTCTTCAGATATTTGAGCCGTCCGGCCAGGTCCGGTAGGAAAGCTCCCCCGATCACCGCACCGAACTTGCCGTTCTGCGTCCCGATCGCAAAGTCGGCTGAAGCGCCAGGCAAGAGCGCCGCCATCCCGATCGGAGTGATGGATGGAAGTGCCGCAATCGCCGGTCTCAGTTGCACCTCGCCGAAATTGGCGATGCGAGCGGCGAGCTCGGCACCCATCTCGTAGCGCATCGCGTCAACGACCATAACCACGACGGGCTTAGAGAGAGGCTTGACCAGCTCGGACCAGACGCGGGTCTGATGCATCGCGCCGGGTACACTATATCCGCTCTTCTCGAATGCGCTGAGGAATCCCTCGGACATGCGGCGCACCAGGTCATCGTGGATCGCCCGGACCCTTCCGATCGCTCGCTCAGGAATTTCGTCCTCGAGCTCGGGGAGGATCGCTTCCAGGCGCCTTTGAATGCGGTCGAGATGATGCCAGCCTTCCTGCGTCGCGGTGTAGCGATCAATCCATGCTGCAGCGTCTCCGTTCGCCTTCTTCATACGCGCATCAGCTTGCTCCGCGGCTAGTCCAAGCTCCAGCATAAGGCGGCAGGCTTGCCAGACCGTCAGCCGGGCAACGTCGCGGTTGATCCAGAAGCTCTCCGACCGCGCATCTACGATAGCCTTTGCGTCCGCGAACTTCGCGCCAGCTATGAGATTGAAGCAAGCCAGCGCGACGGCCTGTTCCTCGAAGCGGAACGTGTCGACAGTCCCGATTTCATGGCCGAGGTCCTGATCAGCCACAAGGCCCAGTTCCTGTTCGATGCGATCGGCGAGGAGCACGTAAGCGGCGGCGTATCTCTCTCGTAATCGTTGACATATCTCCGTGATGGCCCGGGACTGGTCCGTCGAGGACGGTGCCGCTATCCCCCGCAATCCTTGCTCGGCAGCGGCTGGAAGCTTCGCCTTCAGCGAAAGGTCGGAACGGAACTCGTTAGCAAGCACATGCCGCCCAACGTTCGCCCGCAATCGCGCCATGTCAGCGTTTTCGGGAAGGCTCACCCCGAGACGCGCACTTGCGAGCGTGCGCAATTCGCCGTCCGCACCTTTCGCCTGAATCTCCCCATCGTGGCCGGTGTCAGCCAGCCATTCGGTCAGGATCGACAAGCTGTCGGTGACGCCGAAGATGCTCTTGAGCAGCGACGGGCCATCGCTCGCCCCGTCGTCCTGGCTCATGCGCGCGTAGTCGGCATATCGCAGGGCGTCCGACTTCAGCATCTCGTCGATGCGCGACATCGGTGAAGCGCTTGCGCAGCACGTTGCGGGCAAGCTGCTTAAGGGCAGGCGGCCGATAAAGGTCGCCGGCCTTCTCCAGCTCCATCAGCAATGAACCCTTCTCGTCGCGCTCCAAACCTGGAATGTAGATCAGTGTATCCTCGGGAATCTCATCGCAAGTCACCGGCTCGACGAGGAACCGGACCTTCAGGAACGAGCCATCGTAGATGCAAAGCTTCGGCGTGCGATAGCCGACTCGCACGGTGACCAGAGCGTCCGTTGCAGGCTCGGAGGTCAGCTCACCGAAGAAGCAGCGCAGTTCCTCGTTCTTGTCGTAGATGACGACGACTTGCCGTTCCTTCAGCCTGTCGGCGATCAGACGGGCGATGTAGGCGTGCAGGGGATGGGGATCAGCGATCTGCTCTTTCATTGTCCTCGTCTCCCCCGGCTGCGCCGAGCGCTGCCTGATTGCTCCGGCGCCTCCATCAAGCTCTTGAGCGCGGCCTTCACCGCGGGCGACGTCCGCTCCTTGACAAGCGCGTCGATCGGCTTGGTCGGCGCCTCGCGCCGCTTCCACTTCTCGTCATCGTTCTGATACCAGAACACGTCCTCGAGGCCGTGGGCGATGGCGAGGCTGCGGTCCTCGGCGCACTTCGGGACGACGCGCTCGGGCCAGAGATGCATCGCGAGGTGCGCCCAGTCGTACTTGCCGGCGCAGAGCGCGTCCCACGTCGCCTTCAGCTCCTTCTGCCAGGGCTTGTGCTGCGGGACGAGGCGCCAGAGCGGCGCGAAGTTGATGATGACGCCGTCGTCGAGGTTCGGGTTCCAGAGCGGCGCGACGCGCTTCACCTCGTCGAGGAAGGCGCGCAGCTCCTCGACGAAGGCCTCCTGCGCCGCGAGCGCCTTGCGCTGCGCGGCGACGGGATCGGGCCCAGCCTCGTCGCGTGAGCGTCTCGAGCTGGCGCTCCTCGTGCGCGAGCTTGGGCGCGACGTAGTCGTTCTGGACGCGGAAGAGCGTGTCCTTGGTGAAGGCGTGGATGTAGAGCCAGACCGAGTAGCTGGCCGAGGGCGTCGCGAGCTGCCAGTAGATCGGCGCCTTGCGACGGCTCTTCGAGTACATCTTGATGTGCAGCGGGAAGAACTCGCGCGCGAGCCAGGCGCGCAAGTCGTCGGGCACCTCGACTTCGACGCGCTCGGCCCAGCGCTGAACATGCGCCGGCGAGGTCCTTCGGCGTGCCCTTCGTCGTCGACGAGGATGTCGGGGCGGTCGGCTGGTTCCTCGCCTTCAGGGTACATGCCAGGCGAGCGCGAAGGCAGCGGATCGAACGGTTCGGGCTCGGGCGGTATATCGCGCTCGCCTGTTGCGAGGCGCGGATCGAAGCGGCCGAATGAGACCCCGACAGTCCAAGAAGCTGCCCAAATTCCAATGGGAACGCTTCCTGCTCGTCGTCGTCATCGTTGCTGCTGCTGTCGTCATACGCGTCAGCGTCCTCCGAACTGCTAATCTCATCGGGGGCTCTGACGGCCTTTAGCGAGAACTCTTCGATGGCTTGGCGATCCAAGGGCTCTATTTCGTATAGTTCCAAACAAAGTTCGTCCACATCCCTATGAATCGCTGCAACTTCTGACTCGATTTCTTCGGGGCTCGGCGCGCCAGAGCGCCGATCAAGTCCCGCAGGAAGAATGAATGCATGCGAAGTCTCTTCGCACCGTATCAAGCTGACGCCTTAACAACCAAGCATGCCCACAGAGTAGCGATAACTTTGTTCGTTGGCGCGCTGAAACCTCGGGATACGGAAGCTTCTGGAGAACACCAACAACGAAATCGGGGCGAACCTCTCCTCGCGTCAATTTGAAAAGGTAATTAAAGACTTCCGAATTGCAGATAGCAGCGATTGTAAGAAGCTCGGATTCAGGAGCGAGGATGGCATAACCTCGGATGCTGAAGACGCAGCCTTGAGGAAGAGGAACAGGCGCGAACCGACCAGCACGAAGAGGCCAAGTCAGTCCGGGTTTAAAGTAATGATCGGCAGAGGATGGCTTTTCGCTGGCCCGATGAAGCAGTCCAGTGTAACCATAAAACGTCGTCCGTTGATCGTCCCATCGAACGACCACCGGGTACGTCGAATACCAAAGCGACAGTTTTCCACCCTTGGCAAAGGGTACCCATCGTTGGCCGCTCCGGGCGCTTCCGATGGTCGGAACCTCCCAATGCAACCTCAAGTATCTTACATCGTTTCCAGTAACACCACCCTGTCGGACGATCCGAGGCGGGCACTCGAATTCGCCGTTCTCTTTGAAAAGTGCGCGCAAACGTTCGCTCGTCCAATAAGCAAACGGAGATCCCGGCACCGTCTTGAAATCACCCGGAGCAACATTGACAATGGTTTTTCCACTACGAGATAGCCTCGAGTAGCGCGTCTGCCTTTCGCTCAACCGGCACATCGAGCACCCGAATAAAGATCGTCATTGACCGCGCGCCTCCAAGCAATAAGCCGCCGTTTCCACCATGGCGCGATCAAGAACCCCGAACCCGAGATCAGCAAAAATCATGGGAGGTGCCTTCTCTAATAAGATTTCCTCTCGCCACTTCTGGAAGCTTGACAGGAAGAACCCTGTGCGCGAAGTGATTGCACCAACCCGACCGCGCGCCGTTAGCAGCTCTATGCCGCGCTCGACGAAGGCGGCGTAAACGTCGTTCTTTGTACGCGGATAAGCCCTGTCGAAATCCTTCTTCGCGCGCATGCTGCCCGCGCCGAACGGCGGATTCATCAGCACCACGTCGAATCTCTTTGCCACCAAGTCAGCCAGCGCAAAGCCCTGCGCCGCATCCTCCGCGAACAGTCGTCGCCGCGCATTGCCGGATGCCGCTCGCCGCTGCCGCATAGTCCGCCAAGGCCTGGAACACCAGCTTCTCGGCCTTGGTCCAGAAGTCCTCCTGCTCGCCCGGCACGACGCGGACCAGCTTCTCGTTCGTGATGCCGCCGAGGCCGTAGTCCGCCACGCGGAACAGGGGCAGCGTGTCCTCCCACTCGGCCCGCCCCTTCTCGATGGCTCGCGCCAAGTCGCGCTCGATCTTGAGCAGCGTGCCCATCTCGCCGGCGAGCTTCATGCCGTCCCAGACCGTCTCGACGAGCTCGGCGAGGCTGTCGGCCATCGCCTTCGTCGCGCGCACCGTCTTGTCGGCCGGAACGTCGAGCGCCCGCCGGATCAGCCCTTCGAGCTTCTCCTCCTTCAGCTCGGCAAGGAACTCCTTGAGCAGGTCCTTCTCGCCCGGCATCGGCTCGGCGACGACGATGTTGCGCGCTTGATGAGCGGTCGCTCGGCGCGGCCGATGCCGAAGTCGCGGTACGCCCGCTGCGCCCGCATCCAGAGCGCGAGCTGCGCGATCTGCGCGCAGCGCGGGTCGATGTCGACGCCGTGGAGGTTGTGCGCGAGGATCAGCCCCGGCAGCGCCGGCCGGAGATCGCGCGAGTCTCGGGGTAGTCCTCCCGCAGCGTCTTGCCGGTCGCCTCGCTCGTCGGCGATGCTCGCGTCGGCCCACGCCTCCTCGTAGATCGCGAGGAGCAGGTCGAAGCAGTAGAGCAGGAAGTGCCCGGAGCCGCAGGCCGGGTCGAGGACGCGCAGGTCGCGCGGGTCCTTCTTCGCGCGTGGCGCGCAAGTCCTCGTCGGGCTCGCGCACCAGGTACTCGCACACGCTCGGCGAGCACCGTCTTCGCCGCCCGCATCTCGTACCAGATGCGGCCGAGCGTGTTGTCGGTGAGGAACTGGACGACGTAGCGCGGCGTGAAGAACTGGTTGCGCACGGCCAGCTCGCGGCTGTTGCGCGGCGCCTGGCTCTCCTCGCGCATCTTCCGGCGCTCGTCCTGCGCCGTTGAAGAACTGGTAGACCCAGCCGATGGTCTCGTCCTCGCCCCACACGCCGGCGAGCTCGGCGGCGTTCAGGATCTCGAGCAGCTGCTCGAACGTCGCGCGCTTCGGCCAGAGCACGCTCGACGGATCGCGCCGGTCGAAGAGAACCTTCACCTCGGTCGACAGCTCGTCGAACAGGCTCTCGATGTAGAGGCGATAGCCGGCGCTGTCGGGCAGGAGCGGCAGGCCCGGCGCCATGCCGCAGAACTCGCGATAGCCGGCGGACTGCTCGCCCTTGGTGATGCACTCCTGCACCAGCTCGCGCGCCTCGAGCATCTTGAGCGCGACGAAGCGGTTGAGCGTCGTGAACGCGGCGTCGCGCAGGTAGTCCGAGACGGCCTCCGCGGCGCTCATGCCGGCGGCGCGCTTGTGCTCGATCGCCGCGACGATGCTTCTCGCGCTGGAATGCTGTCGGGCCGACAGGTGGGCGCCGGCCTTCGGGCGCGATGGCGCCGTCGACATGGACGTCGAAGGTGCCTTCGAGCTGCGCCGCGAAATCCTCCTCGAGCAGCTTGCGCGCCTGCTGGGTCGCCGCTCAATCGCGTTGCGTGTCTCCTTGTCCATCAGGTACGCCTCACTGCACGATGACCTTCTTGCCGGCGCCGATGAGGCGCGAGACACTCCTCGCGAATGCCCGTCGAGAGCCTGCATCGAGCTGCTCTTCGGTCTCGATGCCGCCCGCGAAGTAGCTGCCCGACCGACACCGTCGCGACGCGATCGCCGTCGAGCAGCTCGTAGACACGCTGAACAGCGGTGGCCAGTCGCGAGCGGCGCAAGTTCGGTCTCCGACCGCAGCTGCTGAAGCGACACGCCGTCGAGTTTGGCTCGTGCCCTGGCGCTATCGGCCGCGCGATCTCGTCGCGCTGCTGTTCCGTCAGCCTTTCCCAGCCGGGTGTTGCGACGAGCTCCTCGTGTGCATCGAGGTAGGCGCTAACGCGCTTCGCAATGGCTGCATTCAAGCGGCGCTTGTAGTCATCCTCGATGGCTTGGCGCGTCTGGTCGATGACGGCAGATCGCGGAAGAAGGTCTCTCTTGCCGAGAGGTCGTCTAAGCGCTCGGCCGCGATCGGCGAGGTCGCGGATCAAGTCGGGCTCCTGCCGTGAGGATGGGCAGCTTCGCGAGCGCCGTTCCGCGCACGCTCGACGTCGTGCAAGCGCCGGTTCGGTTAGGCCTGCGACAGCTCAGCGACGCGTTGGATTGCGTCCTTCAGGAGCTTGTGAGCGGCGGTGAACGTCGTGATGGCATTCTCCTCGCTGCCGCGCCGGATCGCTCGCATCTGGCTGCGCGGCATTGTCGATCTGATCGATGCCTGGGAGACGTGCGGACCGAAGGAGAGCGAGCACGGAATCGAAGTTCTCCTCATGCTTTTCGAGCTCCTTGCGAAGCTGCCCGACAAGGGGCGTGGCAGAGAGCTCGCGAATTCTCATGCCCGAAGGTTTCCCTGAAGTGTTGCGCCGCATCGGCGATGACCGCGAAGTCGATTCCCTTCTTAGGCCGGAAGCTCGTCGCACGAAATAGGTTGTTGCTTGCAAAGCAGTCTCTGGCCTGAACGCTGGTGGCCGTCTCGATCGTTTGGCCCTTGCTCACAGCATCAATGAGGCCCGCACGCAACAAGCACAGAGTGAACATTCGCACTGCTTCAAAGTCCCACCCGAAGGGTGCCTTCGAGAATTCATCTTCGAGATAGCGGCCGGTCGCTTGATCGCCGTAGTTGGCTTTCGCCTCGATCAATGCGAGAACCTCGGCAAGGGGTGCGCCGTCAGTGCGGAATACGGTTTTTCCCCGCTCGTCGCGGAGCAAGCCCAACTGGCTGAACACTGGAGGCAGACCGGCAAGATTGTCTGCGGAAAGAAGCGCATCGGTTCCGCGCTTGAGGTCAGCAGTCTTCGCCGAGGCCTCGTCGAACCGATCGTAAACCGCCGGCAGTACTTGCCCCAAGATCGTGGCTGCAGTCTTGCCGACATCGGTTGCAAGAGCTATCGGGGCTGCGATCGTTGCCCTTCGAATAAATCTGGCCGGAAAGGCAAGCTTGCCTAAGCCTGCGGCGGAGCTCCTCCATATGTTTGCGCTGGCGGACCTTCTCCTCGGCGATCAGTCGCGTCTCATCAGCGGTCGTGGCACCACGCCCTTTCCGATCAATCATCTGTCCGGAACGAAATGCTTCGCGCAGCTCGCGCTGAACTTCGTCGTCGAGCGTAACGAGCCAGAACACGGCCTTCTGGTCTTGCTGACTGCGACGCCGCAGGATGGGCGCTTCCCTCGTAGCATCAACGGCCGAATCGGCTAGCTCCACATGGAAAGCGATATCGCCGGTAACTTCCTCGGTCCCGTTCACGACCAGACCGGCCTTGAACTGCTTCGTCTCGCCTAAGTTGAAGCTGGGCTGAGGCGTCCAGAGCGTCGTCAGGAGCTCCGTAAATAGACGCTTGCGATCTGCTGCCTTCGGATCAATAGCGGACCTGATCTGGTCCCAATCGTCCTCCGCTGGAGTCGGGATACGATAGCCCCCGTCTCCCTGGCGAACCATAAGCGCCTTTTCGAGTTCCGCCAGGGCATCCTTGACCTGAGGAAGCTTCGATTCGCCGTCGACCTTCTCAAAGAGAGCGGCGGCTATGTTCTCGGTAGTACGGTGAACCGTCGGCACGAATTGCAGGAGACACACGACCTTTCCGACAGCCTGAGCTAGCGGGTGAGAGACACGCTGTGGGATCGAAGTGATCTTTGCTCTGACCGTCGAGGCGATGTTTCCTTCGATCAGATCGTAGACGTGATCTAGGCGAGCAAGGGTTCCGGTCCCTGAATGCGCGAGGTCAGTGGCAGGATTGATCAAGATTTGCTGAGCAAGCTTTATGATGGTCCGATTGGCGCCGCCGACATGCTTGCTCGCGCCACCCTGGGTCCTAAGCCCGGAAACAATATCGATGATCAACACAATCTGATACGGCAGCAACGGATAGAGATCGACGAACGCCTGTCGAGACAGCGCCGGCAACGCGATATCGGCGGTGAGCTTCGTCGAAGCTTCCAGCCGCGCCCGATGCTGATCAAAAAGCTGGCCCAGCATTTTTTCGGCCGCGCTGTTTTTTTTGAGAACGCGACGACTCGTCACCTCTGATATGTCGGAAGGTTCGAGATGAACCTGTACCGGAAATCGATCCCTCAGCCGGGCCAGCTCGATCCGGTTGTCGTCCAGGCCACCGACTATTTCACTCAGCTTCTCCTGCGATGTCACCACGATCCAGTGTTTGCCGCGCCCCTTGACGCCGAGTTGCTGCACGATGGCCTGAAGGTCCAGCATCTTCTGCACGTCGCGGGCCACGAATTGGCCGACCTCGTCGATAACGAACATGAGCGCATGCCCGGGCGCCGGCGCGCCATGAGCTCGGTCACCCTTTCAGCGAGCTTGCCAGGAGACACGTCGATCTTGGCGCGGCCCTTGGCCCAGGAATTGGGAAGCGGATAGACCTTGGGAAAGAGCGCACTGAGTGTCGTGCTTGCTTCGCCAATGGCAAAAGAGAGCATTCCCTTCTCGGTTTTCCATTCTTTGCCATGAAGCTTCTTGAAGGTCGCCTCGAATTCGGGCAGCTGTCCACGGGTTTCGAGGTTGATCTCGAGCTCGGCCAGTTCGACGTCTTTGGCGTAACCAAGGCTCTCGAGGAACAGCCGGTACATAATCTCGGTCAGCATTTGGTTGCCGGACCGGATGCCACGATCGGTAGATACGTCGAATATGACCGTATGCGTAGGGATATTCTGGTTGATGCCGTCGAGAAGAACGGAGAGCTTGGCGTCGCCGGTACGACTTGAGAAGCGTTTCGCCGCGCCGACACCCAAGATGTCGCGGTTTTCAATCGTAAGACCAAGGATTTTTGCATAGCTAGACTTGCCGGACCCGAAAAAGCCCGAGACCCAGATGGCGATACCTTCGTGCGGCTTCCGCGGCGTCTCAAGATAGAGCTCGAACACATCCGCAAAGTGGCGCCGGATCGAGTCGGTCGCGACGTACTCCTCCAACTCGGAGGCGATGACTTCCGCTGAGGTCTGGTCGACCTTGATGACTTCTTCAATCCGCCTAGAAACGTCCCCCGAGAAAAGGGTCGCGATTGTCGACATTGCAGGGTCCCCTCAATAGATCTTCGGGCGATAGTTGTGCTCGGCGTCGAAAATGCCCATGAAGCGAAGTCCCGCGGCGCCGTCGAGGTCGCCGGGATAGAATAGGACCGTCGGTGCTATCACCTGGCCTTTCAGCTGCTCCAAGAGAGAGAATGTTCGGTAAACTGGAAAAAGCGCACCGGTTCGCACGATGAGCACGACATCGGTGAGCGGATCGGCCTGCGGTGGCATACGATCGCCAACCATTTCGACCAAGGGCTGGTAGTCGTCCAGAAGATTGGTCAAGGTCTGAGCGACAGTCTCCAGACCCGTTTCGCGCTCGACTTCGTACCAGGCGTCGAGTGCCCGCTGCGACGCGATGGCCGTAAGCAGACAATCCGCGAGCGAGATCGTCGTGACACGCTTCCCCTTGTTCTCCAACCGCGTTTTTAGTTGGCGAACAGCAGTGCGCAGCTCGAATTCTTCCTCTGCACTATAACGGAAGATGGCGTAAGGCATGTCATGGTACGCGCTGAGGCGCGGCCGGGGGTCGGTAAGACTGAGCGCTGGCTCCAAATGTTGTGCGAGGCGATCCTGCAATTCGGTCATGCTGCCATCTTCTCCGCATATGCTTGGGCCGATTTGCAGGGCAACGACAGCTGCATCAGACTGCCGGCCACCTCGTATTGAAGCTTGCGATACTGATGGAGGCGAAGAAGCTCGCGCTCGATATCCTCAGGTGACATCAGAAACAAACGCCAGTCAGACGCGGCCAGAAGTCGCCCAGGGTTCGGCTCGCGCTCGCAAACGGCGTGAAGGAGATATAAAAAGCTGCGGTCTGGAAGGTGGTAGGAAGTGAACTCCTTCGTGGCCGAGCCCTTCAGGAGATCGAAGTCGGCGGCAATTTTCAGCAGTCCTGCCGATACACGGCGAAGGGTGGCGTCTGTCCACTCATGTTCGATTGCGCCGCCGCGGCGCTTGATCGTTTTGAGATAGGAATGAAGCTCCTCGGGGCGCACCCGAAACTGGCCCTTCGTATAGGCTTTGAACAGCCAATGCTGGATGAAATCCGATAGCAGAAACTCATCTCGGGTCATGTGCCATAGGAGGAGCGGCTTCCACTCCTCCATCGCACACTCCTGCTGCGCCAGAAGCACCAGCGGTTTGTCTCGTTCGTCGGGGTCGAACCGCCGATTTAAGACCTTGATAACGTCGCGCAGCCAAGTTGCACTGCGAGCTCCGATGTAGTTGCTCTCGCGGAGCCAATCGAAGTTCTGGCGCTTCGAGCGGCGAAAGTCCCATGCTCGGAATACGGCGTACGTCTCCTCGACCATCGCTCCTTTGATGATCGTGAATGAGGAGACAACGCGGGATCGCGAAGCGCGCTTCATGCCCTTCTCGCCGCCACAAACGGAACGACAGGATCGTTGACGTGACCTGCAGCAAATCCCAAAGCCAACAGAGCAATTTGGCGGCGTTGCCCCGTGAACGACTTGCCGATAGGAATCCCCTGCCCTCTGGCTCAGCCCGGAGGGCGCGAAAAGCGTTAACGTCGTCGTGTGTGACGAGTTCAAGTCCAGTTGTTGCGACAATCAGGTCGCCAGTCTGGAATCCTGCAACTCTCTCGAAGAATCGAGACCAAGCGGCATGGCAATCGAGCCACGCATCCCAGAGGGACTTAAACCCCTCCTCAACTTCATCTGACAACCGCCAAAGCGTGATGACATCCCTCCGCGATAGAAGCTGATCGCATCGGTGAGAGGCGATTGCCATCACACTGCGCGTCTGCGCAAAATGGTGGGTTCGAGGAAAGCCCCGCTTGAGGACTGAAGCACCAGCCGGGCCGAGCTGTTTGCCTGAGTTCCACCACCGCGCCAAATCCATTTCGCCGCATCGAGCGACTACAACTCGGAGCCTGAGCAGCCACTCGTAGTCCATTTCGTTCATGTTGTCGGTCGAGTTCATGTCTGTGCTGACTTTGCGGGGCTCGGTGGTGGCGTCGAGAATGCGTGGTTTGCAGTGCTTCCTACTCAAACGGCGCTGGGCGAATCGGTTGGGGATGGTGAGCATTTTGAGCTGTGAGCCGCTCAAACTCTTCTACGGCCATCACAACGACGACCGGCCGTCCATGCTTGAGAATGGCAACAGGCTCGGCTCGTGCGAGGTCGATGAGGCGACCGAATCCATACTTAGCCTCCTTTGCGGATAGAGACTTCATGTTGCTGCCTCACCTTACGGCCACGAATTTTGGCCATTTTGGCCAGGACGGGCCGATGGGCAACGCCGTAAGTCGACATCATCCACATGTATTTGTGAGGGCCCCATAAGTGCGTCTCAAGTTGTTGTTGTGTTGCCCGAATTCTATTGGGCACTTTACTTTTACGCCAGGATGAAAGTCAGCCAAGCGCTTCGTTGTGGGTGCGGATAGTGGGCAATCGATGTTGCGCGAATGCTTCGATGACTTTTGACGAGAGCAATCCTGCTCGTTTCATCGATGCCTTCGCGGACGCTCTCGATCTTGGCGCCAGCAAGTGCTGCCCTTTGTGCCGTCTTCGTCTGAGAGGCTATCGTTGCACGCAGCGTTTGAATGTTTGTCCGGGGGCACGCCGCGATCACGCTAAAGCAAGCACAACATGGGCGCAATGCCCGCCAGCGCTGACGGGGCATTTGTTGCCCTTTGAATCGACCTAACATGGAGTGTGTGATGACCGAGAAGGACCAAAACCAAGAGCAATCCAAAAGTACAGGCGGCCCGGAGAGCCCGATGGAGATGGGTATGGGAATGGCCAAGAAAATGATGGCCCAGATGGGCCAGGGTGGGAATCCCATGGAGATGATGCACAAGATGATGAGTCAGATGGGCACGAGCGAAGGCAAGCCTCCCATGGAGATGATGATGGGTATGTGCTCGGGTATGCTCAATGCCATTCGCGAGACCAATGCGCTTGCGGTTCACGGCACTCCCGAACTGCGTGCGGCGTTCACCGAGTGGCTAGGAACGGTCGAAGAAAAGGCATTGGCCGCGCTCAAGGAGGGAGAGAAGGATGCGGCGGCGCTCGGAGCTGCCGTTGGGATAAGCGAAGAAAGCGCGCGCGCTATGTGCTGACGCAGCTTGCTGCAAGTGGCAGGATCACGCTCGTCGGGAGGAACAAGGTTTAGGAGTGCGGCCACGCCTCCATCGGAGTGGTGGAACAACATGCCGTGGTTCGGGATGCTTATGATGCCTCTGATGATGGTCATCTTCCTGGTTGTTTTCCTCCTCGTGATTATCCCGTTGCTGCGATCGATGGGCATGGGACCGCCCTGGGGGCACGGGCCGTATCCGCCCTCGAAAACCGCGATCGATATCCTCAATGAGCGGTTCGCGAGAGGAGAGATTGACAAGGCCGAGTACGAGGAAAAGAAGCGGTTGATCTCGTGAGCACGGGCGAAACTTCTAATAAAGTGCGATCAACAGAGCCTGAAAAAAATCCGATACACAACTTCACGCTTGGAAATTATCGACGGTGTCAGGCGCACGGACCCCATGAACGGCCCTCGTATCACGCAACGCAACCGCGCAAATGCCTTATGGTCCACCTTCGGCATTTCAACCTTCCCGATGCTCGCAAGCTAACATGGCAGTGCTTCTTTTGCCATGGGACGGTTGGTTTGCCTCGTTCATACGGCGCTTTATCCGGACCGCTTTAGACGTTACGCTGCCGCCACCGGAATCATCCCTCACGGCGGGCCATGGCAACGCTGATCATCACCGAAAAAACCAGCCAGGCGAAAGACTTGGCGGCGGCGCTCGGCAGCCGTTACGGGAAGATCCTGCCCGCCGAAGGCCATCTGCTGCGGCTCGCCGAACCCGATGAGATCGATCCGGCCTGGAAACGCTGGTCCTGTACGCTGCTAAAGCCGGACGGCCTCTACCCCACCCGGCCCGCCACCGGCGGCAACAAATCCGCCAAGCTGAAGGCCATCGCGGCGGCGCTGAAATCCTGCGAGACGGTGATCATCGCCACCGACTGCGACCGCGAGGGCCAGCTTATCGGCCAGGAAATCCTGGAACATCTGCGCTATCGCGGCAGCGTGCAGCGCGCGCTGTTCACCGCGCAAGACCCCAAAACCCTGCGCCAGGCGTTCGCAACACTGAAGCCCAACCGCGAGATGCGCCCCCTCTACGAGGCGGCGGTCGCGCGCCAGCAGGCCGATCAGATCTTCAACCTGTCGCTGACGCGCACCGCGACGAAGACGCTTTTGGCGCCGGGCGCGCGCGGCGTCATCGGCATCGGGCGGGTGAAGACGCCAACGCTCGGCATCGTCTGCCTGCGCGAGCTGGAAATCCGCAATTTCCGGCCCGAGGACTATTTCGAGATCGTGGCGCAGGCGAACGTGGCGGGCGGCAGTTTCGCCATGCGCCACGCTCCGCCTGCAAAGCAGCGCATCAAGGACCGCGCCCGCGCCGAGGCCATCGCCCGCGCGGCCGATGGCTATCGCGGCCCGCTCGGCGTCAAGGTCGAGCATTGCCGCCAGGGGCCGCCGAAGCTGTTCGACCTGCCGTCGCTGCAAAAGACCTGCGGCCAGCGCTGGGGCTGGACGGCGGACAAGACGCTCGCCATCGCCCAGGAACTCTACGACGGCGACGGCAAGAAGCTGATCACCTATCCGCGCGCCGAGGCCCGCTATCTGAGCGAGAACCAGATCGCGGACGTGCCGGCCATCACCGCCGCGCTGGGGCGCTTGCGCGGCTTCGCCCATCTCGATCTGTCCAAGCCGGTGATCCGGAAAGGCAAGTCCGGCCATTTCTGCGACCGCGCGCTGGAGGGCGTGTCGCATCATGCCGTGGTGCCGAACGTCAATGTGCTCGATGACGACCTGGAGAAGCGGCTGGCGCGGCTCAGCGACGACGAGAAGCGGCTGTTCGCCATCATTTGCCGGTCCTATCTCGCCGCGGTCATGCCGGACTACGAATACCGCCAGACGGCCGTCACCATGCAAGTGCCGGTGCCGCCCGGCGAGCGGCCGAATTCCGGGCGGTGGGGCGCATTCCGCTGGTGCAGGGCTGGAAAGCCGTCTACAGCGCCAGCGAGCCGGACGCCGCCGGCGATGAAACCGAGCAGACGCTGCCGCCGCTCACCGATGGCGAAATGGCCCGGCTCACCGAACCGCGCATCGACGCCAAGCGCACACAGGCTCCGCCGCGCTATAACGAAGGCACACTGATCGACGCCATGCAGAACGCCTGGCGCTTCGTGGAAAATCCGGCGGTGCGCGAACGGCTGAAGGAGGCCAAGGGCATCGGCACTCCGGCGACGCGCGCCGAGATCATCAAGGGGCTGAAGAAGCAGAACCTGCTCGCGGCTGACGGCAAATGGGTGGTGCCAACCGGCGCCGGCCTGCAATTGTTCGAACTGTTGCGCGGCGCTGCGCCTGCGCTCGTCGATCCGGGGACGACCGCCGAATGGGAGATGCAGCTCGATGCCGTCGTGACCGGTAAGGCAGACCATCGGCGAGTGATCGACGCCATCGCCGCCGAGGCGGAAAAGCTGATCGGGGTGCTGCAGCAGCGCGTGAGCAGCACCGTGAATCTTGAGGCCGTACCTGCCCAGCCGGAGCCACGCAAACGGCGTTCGCGCAAGGCCGCAGCGGCAAAGGACGAGACCGCCGCGGCGAAACCCTCCCGCCGCAAGGCCGCTTCGGCCAAACCCAAACGGCTCAGCACGAGCAAGGCAGCCCAGGCGGGAACCGCTCCGGAAACAGCCGCTGCCGCGCGCGCCACTCCGACCGTCCGCATGGTCGCTTATGCGGAGAAGCTTGCCAAGGCCAAGAAACTGCCGCTGCCTCCCGGCTACGCCCAGGATTTCCAGGCCTGCCGCCGTTTCCTCGACCAGTATGGGTGACGCCAATGACCGGCTGGCGCCGCAGCTCCAAACTGAAGGAGAGGCGGTCAAGCGCTTAACAATGGCCTGACTCGGCCGGCGACCTCATAGAAACCGGATTGAGCTGAACCGCAAGGCACGGAACGTGATGGCTATGGGGATTGATCACTCGAAGCAGCGTTTTCGAGGCTCGGCGATCGGCTGTTCGCGATGTCCATCGCGGTGGAGACGGCTTGCCGCGAGCGGTTTTGACGTATCGTAGCATTGCGATAGCCGCAAAAACCAGCGGGCGGCAGAGTTGTAGACATGGCTCGCCGGTCGCGGTGCAAGACCAACGGCAGCAGGTTCATGGCAACTGTGCGCCTTATGATCATGAGCTATCGAGTCTTCTATAGCGCCGGCGCGGGCCGGGCAGGATCTCGACAATGAGCATCACGCCGCCGCAGCACGGACACGAGAGGGCCTTTGGCTCCGTTGTGCGGTCATGGACCGGTTCAGCTTTGACGGCCGTTATGGCGATGACCTGTGCAGCGGCGTCGAGCAACCGGCGGATCAACGCCACCTTGGCCCTCCGATGACCGTTGGCCAGGAAGCCGTAGTGCCGGATGCGCTGAAAGCCGTCGGGGAGGACGTGCAACAGGAAGCGGCGGATGAACTCATCGGCATCGAGCGTCATGCGCTTTGGCGCGGCGCCGTGAGCGTAGTCCTTCCAAGTGAAACTGACGCGACCGTTGTCGAAGGCGACAAGGCGGCGGTTGGAGATGGCGACCCGATGCGTGTAGCGGCTCAAATAGGCAAGCACCTTTTCGGGGCCAGCAAACGGGCGCTTGGCGTAGACGACCCATTCGGCGCGGCGCAGTGGCGCCAGAAGGGACGCGAAAGCATTGGGCTCGGCAAGCCGCTCCAAATCCCCTGAGAAGCGCAGCTTGCCTGCTTGATGCGCGGCCGTGAGCTTCGTCAAAAACAAGCGGCGG
>CAVPNP010000039.1:0-41828 GCA_963706665.1 uncultured Alphaproteobacteria bacterium | reverse complement strand
CCACGAACTCAGATTAACGGTTATTTAACGATTGCGTTTTGTGTGATTCCATCGGGCTTTCTGATTCGGGAGGCTTTGAGATGGATGCTTTTGGCCCTAAACCGCGCTTGCGCGGCCTTTTGCAGCATTTTTCGCAGATCCAGGACGCGCGCGAGGCCTGGCGCGTCGCCCATCCGTTGCCGGAGGTGCTGCTCTTGGTGGTCTCCGCCAGCATCGCCTCCTGCGACGATTTCGACGGCATCGCCGCTTGGGGCGAGAACCATCTGCCCTTTCTGCGCCGCTTCCTTCCCTATCACCACGGCGTTCCTTGCGCGCGCTGGCTCAATATCCTGATGAACCGCATCGATCCCGGGCTGTTCCGGGACTGTTTCCTGAGCTGGGCGCGGGAGCTGAGGCCGGACGCGCCCGATCTCATCGCCATCGACGGCAAGACCTCACGCCGCAGCCACGACCGCGCCGCGGGCAAGGCCGCCCTGCATCTGGTCTCCGCCTTCGCCACGCATGCGAAGATGGTGCTCGGCCAGGAGGCCGTGGAAGCCAAATCGAACGAGATAACCGCGATCCCGGCGCTCCTCGAGCGCCTCGCCGCCTCGGGCGCGTTAGCGGGCGCTCTTATCACCATCGACGCCATCGCTTGCAACCCTGACATCGCCCAAAGCATCGTGGCGCATGGCGCCGATTACCTTCTGGCCGTAAAGGGGAACCAACCCAGCCTTCTGTCTGAAATCGAACGGTTTTTCGACGAGGCGCCCGAGGAAGCCGTGGATCGCCATCTCGATGTGGACAAAGGCCATGGCCGCATCGAGGAGCGGCGCTGCACGGTGAGCCGGGCTGTCGATTGGATGGACGGCGGGCGGCGCTTTCCCGGCGAATACCGCTTTCCCAAGCTCTCAGCCATCGCCATGATCGAAAGCAGGGTTGGGACCAAGCAAAGCGTCAGGACCGAACGCCGCTTTTACATCGCCTCCAGGCCCATGAGCGCCAAAGCCTTTGGCGAAGCCGTCCGCGCCCATTGGGGCATCGAGAACGCGCTCCACTGGGTGCTCGACGTCACCTTCAAGGACGATCTATCCCGCGTCCGCAAGGGCCATGGCGCCAAAAACATGGCCGTCGTCCGCCACTTCGCCGTCAACCTCGTCCGCCAAGCCAAAGACAAGAAAAGCCTGAAACTCCGAAGAAAACTTGCCGGATGGGACCCCGATTACCTCCAAAGCCTCATCTCGCCCACTCCCGTTAACCCGGATTCGTGACCGTGGGGCTCTAGGACAGGGCAATCGGGTGAAAATAGGCGTGACATAGGGAGCGAATGCTGAATCTGTTTTAAGCCTCTGATTCGCAAGGAAAGGGGCGGCGATGGGCAGCGGCGCGGCAGAATGCGGGGCGTTGAGCGAGAGCGTTGTTTTTCTGGAATATTTTGAGGACTTATCCGATCCCCGGCAGCAAGGGAAGATTGTCTATCCGCTGAACGAGGTGCTGCTTCTCTGCCTTCTGGCAGTGCTGGCTGGCGCCGGGACGTTCACGGACATAGCGCTGTTTGGCGAAAAAAAGCTTGATCTGCTCCGGCGTTTTCTTCCCTTCCGCGATGGCACGCCTCCGCATGACCGGCTTGGCGAGATCTTCGCGGCGCTTGACCCTGAGGTGTTTCAACGCTGCTTTATCTCCTGGGTGGCGGCGATGACCGGGGTTCCGGCAGACATCATCGCCATCGATGGCAAGACTTCGCGGCGCTCCTACAAGAAGAAGGGCGCCAATAACGCGATCCACACGGTTTCTGCCTTTGCCGCGCGGCAACGTCTCGTGCTCGGACAGATGAAGGTGGATGAGAAATCGAATGAGATTGTTGCCATCCCAAAATTGCTGAACATGCTTCAGATCGAAGGCGCCGCCGTCACCATCGATGCGATGGGCTGCCAGAGAGAAATCGCCAAGCAGATCGTAGATAAGAAAGCCGATTACGTGCTGGCGCTCAAAGGCGCTCAAGTAGCGCGCCGTGCGGTAGCGCGCCGCTAGCAAGGCAATCAGGGCTCCTTGCGCGAGGACGTCGAACTCTTCGCTGCCGAGCAAAAAGCCAAGGATTTCAAAGACACCAGGATCAGCCGCCACGAAACCGTGGATGGCGATCACGGCCGCATCGAAACGCGAAACTATACGGTCTTGCATGAGGTTGGCTGGTTGCGGGAACGCCACGGCTGGCCAGGGTTGAAAGGCGTCGTCATGGTCGAAACCACGCGCGAAACCGGAGACAAAACCGAGCGGGAGACACGGTTCTACATCACCTCCCTGACGCATACGGCCCAACAAATTGGGCCAATCGTTCGCAGCCACTGGTCCATCGAGAACAGCCTGCATTGGGTGATGGACATGGTCTTTCGCGACGACGAATGCCGTGTCCGTCAGGGCAATGCCCCCGCTAACTTCACCACGGTCAAGCACATGGCGCACAATCTGACCCGAAGGGCGCCGGGTAACGCGTCCATCCGCTCAAGACGCAAAGCCGCCGCCTGGGATGATGAATTCCTCGTAAGCCTTGTTGCCGCTTGAGCCGTTCACCCGATTCCCCTGGGCTCTAGGAGCTAACATCCTTTACGCAGCGGAAGATATTGCGCCTCATCGGCGCTTCGAAGAAGAACCCATCACTATCGATCTTGGCCATGCTCGCGAACCGGCGGCGCAACTCGTCTTCAACCAATGGCAGTCTTTCGCGCCGCGCGGGATCAGGAGCAGTGACGGCAACGAGGAAGTTATCAGCATCACGAAACTGATGGATTGTTTCGTAAACAGTCTCGCCCTCAGCCACGAGAAATGGCGGCGGATTGAGCAATACGCGATAGGCCTCGGCGCGCACCTCCGTCTCATCCTCGATTGGCCGCATGGCCTCGAAATAAGCGCCTGCCGCTAGCGGCTCGATCACAATGAGCTGACCGGAGGGCTTAAGAACACGCACCGCTTCGCGCAAAGCAGCATCCATGAAGTCAACCGGCACATGATGCAAGCTGTTGAGATAAAGAACAGCGTCCGCCGTCGAATCATCAAATGGCAGCGCCTCGCCACGTCCGATGCGGTAGGTTTCGCCGCCAGCGGGCTGCGCCTTTCGAGCGCGCGAGAGTTGTTCCTCGCCGATTTCGACGCCGACCGCATTGGCTCCCAATTGAGTGAGGTGCCGCACGATTGCGCCGTCGCCGCATCCCACATCAATGATGGTCTTGCCCCGAGGTTCAAGCACCTGGGCAAGCGCTTCTTTCAGATTAAGGCGTGGTGTCGTCATCATGCTTGCAACTCCGCTGTCATAGCGACGGCGCCTTCATGATCCAGCGCCCAAAGCGCAGCTCCGCCTGGTTTATGCGTCCCGCAAATAGCAAAAGGATGCACATCAAATAGAGGACGGCGCGCGCGAAAGCTAAACCTTGTTACCGGCGCGGCGGGCTTTTGGCGCAAAAATAGGTCCATTAGCAAAGTTGCCGTTAGCGGGCCATGGACGATCAGTCCGGGATACCCCTCCACCGCTTCGCAGTAGGTGCGATCATAGTGGATGCGATGTCCGTTGAACGTCAGAGCCGAATAGCGGAACAGCAAAACTGGGTCCGGCACAATGTCGCGCTTGAACTCGTAAGGCTGGGCATCGCTGACCGCAGGCGCTGAATTCTGCTCGCCCGCTTTTGGCGCTTCCCTGTAAACGATGTCGTGAATTTCGCGGACGGCCAGCGCTGCTCCCAGCCGAGATTTCGTGCGCCACCTTGACGAACACCATATCGCCTGAGCGGCCGGTCTTATGCTCGACATTCGCGATGGTTGACCGCCGCGATATGGTGGCTCCAACCGGTATTGGAGCCAAAAATTCGAACTCACCGCCAGCCCACATGCGCCTTGGCAACTCGACGGGAGGCAGAAAGCCGCCGCGCTTTGCATGTCCATCCGGGCCGATGTCCCGTTGTGGCGCGCGCGGAAGGAAATAAAGCCAATGGCCAAGCGGGGGAACCTCCCCTTTGCGCCAAGGCGGGTCGATATGATCGAGGGTCGCCGCAAGGCCAATCAGGGGGGCGAGCGTCGCCGTATCCTCCTGCTCTTCCGTCTTGCCGATCCATTCCTTGAGATGTTCGAACGTCATTCCGCGAATTCCTTGCGAAGCGCTTCGCCATGCTGATTGATTGCAGGAATGGCTCCCGGCGCAAGCGTTTCATTGTTCCAGCGCACTGGAGGCGCGACGCCGATCACTGGCCCGCTCGGCGTCTCCACTTCCATGCGGCGCAGTTGAGGGTGAGCTGAGAGGCCGTCCACGCCGTTCAATGAGCCGAAAGCAATCCGGCTTTGCTTGAGCTTGTGGAAGGCTTCATCTCGAGTAAACCGGCTAAAAACCTCGCCTACGGCAGCGTCAAGTGCGGGCCGATTTACAACCCTTTTCGAATTACTTTCGAAGCGGGGATCGGTAGCGAGTTCCGGCTGCCCAAGCACCTCAGCGCAAAAAATCACCCATTCGCGCTCATTTTGTATTGAGATAACAACCTCCGACCCGTCGCCCAACCGGAAGGCTCCATAAGGCGCAATGGAAGGGTGATTGAGGCCAACGCGCGCGGGAGCCTTGCCGCCATAGTCTTGATGAAGCAGCGGCACAGTCATCCAATCGGCAATTGCATCGAAAAGTGAGACTGCGAGGCCGCGGCCCATTCCGGTGCGTTCGCGCTCCAGAAGAGCCTGCAATATGCCCGCCTGCGCATACATCCCGCAGGCGATGTCGGCGACGGAAACGCCAACGCGGCCGGGCCGCTCCGGCGCGCCGGTGATAGACGCAAGCCCAGTCTCGCTTTGCACCAACAGGTCATAGGCTTTCATATCGCGATAGGGCCCATCTTCGCCGTAGCCGCTAATATCGCAGGTGATGAGCCGCTTGTGCCGTTCGCGCAGCATGGCGGAGCCGAAGCCTGCTCGCTCGGCGGCTCCAGGAGCCAGATTTTGCACGAAAACATCGGCCCGCTCGATCATGCGATGGAGGAGCGCGGCGTCTTTCTTGAGGTCAAGCGCAATTGATTCCTTGCCGCGATTGAGCCAAACGAAATAGGCGCTCTCGCCATGGGCGACGTGGTCATATTGCCTGGCGAAGTCACCCTCGGGTCGCTCGATCTTGATGACTCGCGCGCCAGCATCGGCGAGCCGCGATGTGCAATAGGGCGCGGCCACCGCCTGCTCCACCGCAACCACGAGGATGCCCTTCAAAGCCTGCATTTACATGATCCCCGCAGCATACTCTTCATCTTCCCATTCGGCTGGGTCTCCCCCTTTTGGCCACATTCCGTTCGAGGCGCTTAGGGGATATGGTGCAGTTCCATACAGCACAATCTTTAGGGAGGGCGAATGAAAAACCTCGCAGCTTACACGCTCGGAGTCCTGCTTATACTGGCGGCTGGTCCTTCGCTGGCTCAGAATCCGATCACTATAAAATTCAGCCACGTCGTTGTGCCTGACACACCGAAGGGAAAGGGCGCGCTCAGGTTCAAAGAGCTTGCCGAGAAATACACGAATGGCCGCGTCAAGATTGAAATTTATCCGAATAGCCAGCTCTACAAGGATAAGGAAGAAGTTGAAGCGCTGCAGCTCGGCGCTGTGCAAATGCTTGCCCCGTCGCTCGCCAAATTCGGGCCGCTTGGCGTTAGGGAATTTGAAGTCTTCGATCTGCCCTACATTCTTCCTGATAAGGCAGCACTCGCCAAGGTAACAAACGGGAAAGTTGGTCAGTCACTTTTCCAAAAACTGGAGCCGAAAGGCATTCGAGGCCTCGCATATTGGGACAATGGCTTCAAGGTCATGACCGCGAACATTCCCCTGCGCAAACCAGACGACTATCTGGGCCAAAAGCTACGGATTCAATCTTCCAAGGTGCTTGAGGCGCAGATGCGAGCATTAGGCGTGTTTCCTCAGGTGCTTGCATTTTCCGAGGTCTACCAGGCGATGCAGACGGGCGTCGTCGATGGAAACGAGAATACGCCTTCGAACGTCTACTCGCAGAAAATGCATGAGGTGCAAAAATACGTGACCCTCACCAATCACGGCTATATTGGCTATGCCGTCATTGTGAATGCAAAATTCTGGAATGGGCTTCCCGCTGACACGCGCGAGCAGTTAGAGCGGGCGATGAAGGAGGCAAGCGTCTATGTCAACGACATAGCACAGAAGGAAAATGATGACGCGATCGCGGCCATCGCAGCTTCCGGTAGGTCGCAAATCATCGATTTGACGGCGGAGGAAAAAGAAGCTCTGCGCCAGGTGCTTTTGCCTGTCCATAAGGAGATGGAAAGCCGCATCGGTAAAGACTTGATCGCCGAGTTTTCCGCCGAGGCAAATTCCGGCGGGCATTAGTGCGCACTCTGCCTGATGGCCTTCGCATTTTAATTGTCATAGCAGAAGCCGCTTGCGGCTTCCGCTTTCGATGCCGGATACGGGCTGAGCTTGTTCCGGCATGACAAGACCCGCCGATACCCTATGGCGATGATCTGCGATCCGTGCGCATCTACTGATGACATTGCGCACTTCAGAAAGCACCGGGGAGCAGGCGTAAGCTCAGGGCTTTCAGCCTCTCCCGAAGTTGCTCGATCAGCTTCCTGGGCTCGGCCTCATCCTCTTTGCTATTTGCGATGGCTCGCCGGAAAGCTGCCGGTGTATCCGCCCAGGACTCAGGTTTGGGCGCGGACGAAGGTGTGAACGCTTGGGCCTTCCCGACAGAAGAAGATACCATTTTGTGAACACTCCAGAGGTCGGCACCTAGAATTGTCCCGGCCCCGGCAAAGATAAAAAAGATGGTTGCAGCGAAATACGGGAGCAACCCCATAGTCCAACGCGGGGCGACAGGTGTGTTGTCGAACTGGGGCGCCGGATCCACCCCGTCCATGATATGCACGTCTTCGGGCAGCCACTCAGTTTCTATCCCGAGATCTCTACTACCTTTCAAAAGATCCTCCTCTCCGCTTTTGGAAACGCAAAGCGGTGACTTCGCCAACAACGTCAAACCCAAACCATGCGCAGTTAAGCCGACAAAGCACAGCCAAGGCTTTTTGCCGCTTTTCTTACAGGTCGATCGGAGGAAAACCCATTTTTGTCAGCGTAGAAAAGTTAGATGCTGTCGTTGGAATTTTTGACCCAGGCCGCTGGCTGCGCGCGTAAAGAGGCAAAGCCCTGTCCCGCTTTTGGCGAGAGCTTTGTCAACAGTCTGGGCTGCGACGTAGTAAGCTTAAAGGTGGAGTTGCTCCTCACGGTTACACGGTCGAGCGCCTTGGCCCGGCGAATTATCAGAGATTGTGAAAAAAATAATTATTGAATGCCGGAAGCCAGATGGCGAAGTCTTTGATCTAATTGTTGAGGCGAAAAACGATTTAGGAAAAGTCGAGCTTCTCGTAGCTAACCCTCCAAAGCTGACATGAGCAGTCGGGTTTACTCTGGGGCCAAGTGGGGCGAGATTGACCCGAAGTGACTGTCGCGGCTTTCGCGATCATGAGAGCGCTGGCCGGCACGCAATACGAAGATCCTCCCGCACGGAGAAGCCCTCGCTTATCGCGCAAGGCGGGAGCGCACCGCCGCTGGTTCGCTTGCCGACGCTGAATCAATCGGCACTTCGCCGCAAAACCAGGCAACAGACCGGGATGTAGAAGGCGTTCGTTGGCTTTCCTCAACCGTGTTGAGCCTGCGAAATAGCCCTGGCCGCGTTGGTATGAACCTTGCCTAAATCCTGCTTACCAAAGCCCTGGCCGCATAGATCGTGCGCAAGACTTCTAATGGGGCACTTGGTTTTCTGACACGGGATGCGGTCGTATGTTCAAAACTGTCCTCATTGCCAATCGCGGCGAGATTGCCGTTCGCATTGCGCGCACGCTTCGCTCCATGGGCATCGCAAGCGTGGCCGTCTATTCCGATGCCGACCGCTCGAGCGCGCATGTGACGATGGCAGACCGAGCAGTCAACCTGCCGGGCGCTGCAGCGGCCGAGACGTACCTACGTGGCGACCTCATCATTGCTGCCGCAAAAGCCGAGGGCGCCGAGGCCATCATCCCCGGCTACGGGTTTTTGGCCGAGAATGCCGACTTTGCCGAGCAGTGCGAGGCAGCGGGCCTTGCCTTCGTTGGGCCCACGCCTGACCAAATCCGCAAATTCGGCCTAAAGCATGCGTCCCGCGAGATCGCGGAAGAAGCCGGAGTCCCCTTGGTGCCCGGCACCAGTCTGCTCGCCAGCCTGGAAGAGGCCATGTCCGCCGCTGAGCGCCTCGGTTATCCCGTAATGCTCAAGTCTACAGCAGGCGGAGGCGGCATTGGGCTGATGCGCTGCGGGGATAAAGACGAGCTCACGGCAGCTTACGAGACTGTGCAGCGCCTTGCGCAGAACTTTTTCAAGGACGGCGGCGTCTTCCTGGAACGCTATATCGATGACGCCCGGCATGTCGAGGTGCAGATTTTCGGGGACGGCCGCGGCAAAGTCGTTGCTCTTGGAGAGCGCGATTGTTCGCTGCAGCGGCGCAATCAGAAAGTGGTCGAGGAGACGCCTGCGCCTGATCTGCCAGCCGCCACACGGGCAAATATTCTCAAAGCTGCTCAAAAGCTTGGCGCTGCCGTCGGCTACCGGTCGGCCGGGACCGTCGAGTTCATCTATGACCGCGCGCGGGACGCCTTCTACTTTCTAGAGGTCAACTCACGGCTCCAGGTCGAACACCCGGTCACAGAGTTCGTGCTTGGTATCGATCTTGTCGAGTGGATGCTGCATACGGCCGCCGGTACGCCACCCGAGCTGTCCATCACGCGCGAGCCCAAAGGCGCTGCGATCGAAGTACGCCTATACGCCGAGGATCCGGCTCACGACTTCCAGCCCTCGCCCGGCGTGTTGACGGAGGTCGTATTCCCGGCCGATGCCCGCATCGATGGCTGGGTGGCTACCGGCACGACCGTATCGCCCTACTTCGATCCTATGCTGGCCAAGCTGATCGTCCACGGAACGGACCGCGCCGATGCCATCAAGAAGATGGAGGCGGCTCTTGCCGCGACGCGGTTGTCCGGCATTGCCACCAACCTCGAATATCTGCGCGAGATCATTGCCGCGCCGTTCTTTGCTGCGGGCGACGTATCCACCCGCAAGCTGGCGAGTTTCGATCACAGACCGAATGCCATCGAGGTGATCAATCCCGGCACCTTCACGACTATTCAGGACTATCCCGGACGTGTCGGTCATTGGGACGTCGGGGTGCCTCCCTCGGGTCCAATGGACGACTATGCGTTCCGGCTCGGCAACCGGATTGCCGGCAACGCTGAGAACGCATCCGGCATCGAATGCACCCTTGCTGGGCCTACGCTCAAATTTCATAGGGACACCGTTGTGGCGCTTACCGGAGCGCGTGGAGAGGCAACACTGGATGGCAGGCCGATTGAGTGGTGGACGCCTGTCGCCGCGAAAGCCGGACAGGTTCTTGCCGTCGGCCGCACCACCTCCGGTTGCCGCACTTATATTGCTGCGCGCGGCGGGTTCGATGTACCCGTCTATCTCGGCAGCCGCTCTACCTTCGTGCTGGGACAGTTTGGCGGTCATGCAGGGCGGACTCTGCGTGCCTGCGACATGCTGCCGCTTGGGCGTGTAGCAAACGACTCCCCAAAGCCAGACGCTGCACCGGCCGCGCTTGTGCCAATCTATCCCACCGAGTGGGAGGTTGGCGTGCTATACGGGCCGCATGGCGCGCCGGATTTCTTCACCAGCGACTCCATTGCCACGTTCTTCGATATGGCGTGGGAGGTGCATTACAATTCGAATCGTCTCGGCATCCGCTTGATAGGACCCAAGCCAAACTGGACGCGCACCGACGGCGGCGAAGCCGGCCTCCACCCTTCCAACATTCACGACTGCGAATACGCGATCGGCTCCGTCAACTTCACGGGCGACATGCCGATCATCCTCACCCGGGACGGGCCGAGCCTCGGCGGCTTCGTATGCCCAGTCACCATCGCCAAGGCCGAACTGTGGAAAGTAGGCCAAGCCAAACCTGGCGACCGCATCCGCTTCAAGGCGATGGCCTTCGACGATGCGCTGGCACTTGAAAAAGCGCAGGATAAGGCCATCGCCGCGTTGCTACCGCTGTCATCATTGCCCGCGCCCAGTAAGCCGTCTATCGAGCCGAATGTCCCGGATGTTGGGCGCACCCAACAAATGAGCTTGTTGCGCGTATTCTCGCGGCGAAAAGGAGGAGAGACACAGGCCGGTCCAAAAATGTCCGCAACCGTTTTGGCGTTCTTGCCTGAAGAGGGTGAACGGCCGGCCGTCGCCTACCGTCAAGCCGGGGACCGTTACATTCTGCTCGAATATGGCCCAAACGAACTCGACCTGCGCTACCGCTTCCGCGTGCACGCGCTAATGGAAGAATTCAAGGCAAATCCCATTGCCGGCATCCTGGAGCTGTCGCCTGGCGTGCGGTCGCTGCAGATCAACTTCGATGGCCGGGTCATTCATCAGAAGGACCTCCTTGATGCCCTGCTACGCGCAGAAAAGCGCCTGCCGCCCGTCGCCACGATGAAGGTGAAGACGCGCATCGTCCATATGCCGATGACCTTCGAAGACTCGGCGACGCTCGGCGCGGTAGCGCGCTATCGGGAGACCGTCCGCGCGGAGGCGCCTTGGCTACCGAACAACGTCGACTTCATCCAGCGTATCAATGGCCTTGCGAGTCGCGACGATGTCAGGGACATTGTCTTCAAAACCAGCTACATGGTGCTCGGCCTCGGCGACGTTTATCTTGGCGCGCCCTGCGCCGTGCCGGTCGATCCGCGCCATCGCCTACTCACCTCCAAGTACAATCCCGCCCGCACTTTTACCGCCGAGGGCACCGTCGGCATCGGCGGCGTCTACATGTGCATCTACGGTATGGACTCGCCCGGTGGCTATCAGCTCATCGGCCGTACGCTGCCAATCTGGAACAAGTTCCTCAAGAACCCGGTGTTTGCGAACGGCGAACCGTGGCTGCTCAAGTTCTTCGATCAGGTGCGATTTTATCCCGTCGATGAAGCTGAGCTTGCCCAGCTCAGAGAGGATTTTCGCGAAGGGCGCGCCACCATCCGCACAGAGGAGGAGGTGTTCGACCTCGGCGCCCACCATGCTTTCCTGGAACACGAGGCGAGCAGCATTGCTGCCTTTAAGGAGAGGCAGCAGGAAGCGTTTGCGGCCGAGGTGGCACGCTGGCAGGCTGACGAAGCGTCCGCTCTTTCAATCGAAGAGGAAGTCATCGAGGTCACTGAGAATGTCGATGGACATCTCGTCTCCGCCGAAATCCACGGCAACGTCTGGAAGGTTCTGGTTCAGGAGGGGCAGGCCGTCGAGGCCGGCACACTGATTGTCATCCTGGAAGCCATGAAGACCGAGATCCATATTCTGAGTGCCGTGGCCGGCATTGTCCGTGCGCTCTATTGCAAGCCCGGGAGGCAGGTGGCCGCTGGCGACAGGCTCCTTGTCATCGAAGCTGCCTGAAACATCTGCGGAGCACGCAATGGAACTCGAATTTCCAACCATCGCCGCCCTACAGGCGGCTCCGAGGTTTGGGCATTGTCGCCTGAGAGCTTCGGCAGTTTCGTTGCTGAAGCCCGCAGCCCTACTCGGAATCAATGCAACGCACCTTGCCGGCGGCACATCATCCGAAGTATTCGTTGTCGAGCCGGAAGGCAGGGCCCCCGCATAGATTATTAACGCAGGAGCTGGGCCAGGAAGGCTGTGTTGAGGGCGGCCTTTTTGATTTTGCGTTTGATTGGGATTTTGCTTGGGTTTTGACGGCAAAGGCTAAGCACCATTTTGCGGATGGTCGCCAGGTTGCAAGCGGCATGATTTTTCCGCGTCTGACAGGCATCCTCGCCCAGGATAACATCGAGCGTCCAATGAAGGTTGTTCTCAATGCTCCAATGGGCCCGGGTGGCTTTGAGCATGGTTTCGGCGTTCCCGGGCAGCGAAGAGATAAAGAACCTTGTCTCCGTTGATGTTTCGTAAGCGATGTTTTCAGAGCACGGCACGGCTATTTGTGCTAGCGGCGTAGGCCCACGGCAGCAGCTCGTCGATTTGGCGCATAGGCCAGCCATTGACGAGGCGGGAGAGAACGCTGGCGAGGTAGAATTGCGGGTCGACAGCGTTGAGCTTTGCTGTTTCGATCAGCGAGGCGACGATCCCCCAATGCACGGCGCCGCGATCGTGACCGGCGAAGAGTGCATTTTTTCTGTTCAACGCGACAGGCCTGATGGCGCGCTCAACGGTATTCGAGTCGATTTCGATGCGACCATCATCAAGAAAGAGCGTCAGGCCCTGCCAATGGCTGATGGCATAGCGCAACGCCTCTGCCATTTTGGATTTGCCAGAAACACGCTTGAGATTTTCGTCGAAAAAGGCCTTGAGCGTTTCAACGCGCGGCCGGCTTTGGGCTTGGCGAACGCGATGGCGCACCTCGGCGCTTTGGCCTCGGACCTGTTCCTCGATTGTGTAAAGGGCCGCGATCTGGCGCAGCGCGTCTTCGCAAAGCGGCGCGTTGCCGCCTTGCGCGATGTCGTAGAACCGCCGCCGGCAATGCGCCCAACAGAACGCCAAGGCGATCGGGGCGCTTTGGTCTCGCGTTTTGGCAAGCTCTTTGTAAGCCGCATAGCCATCCACCTGCAGGATGCCGGCAAAGCCCGCGAGGTGGTTTTTCACGTGCTCGCTGCCGCGGCCAGGGGCATAACAATAGACAACGCCGGGGGGATCATTACTACCCCACGGCCTATCATCCCTGGCGTAGGCCCAGAGTTGACCGAGCTTGACCTTTCCACGGCCGGGATCAAGCACGGGCGCGCGCGTTTCATCGGCAAACAGCTTCGGCGAGGCTTTAAGCACCTCGAACAGCCGCGCCTGAAGGGGCGCAAGCAGCAAAGCGGCCCGCCCCACCCAATCGGCCAGCGTGGAGCGATCAAGATCGATGCCTTGGCGGGCGTAAATCTGCGCCTGGCGGTATAACGGACAGTGATCGGCGTATTTGGTCACCAGCACATGGGCAATGAGGTTCTCTGTGGGGATGCCGCCTTCGATGAGACGCGCGGGCGCAGGCGCTTGCACCACCGCCTCTTCGCAAGCCCGGCAGGCGTATTTGGGGCGGCGCGTGACGATGACTTTAAACTGGGCCGGCACCACATCGAGGCGTTCGGAGCGATCCTCGCCCATCACATGCAGCGTCCCGCCGCAACACGGGCAGGACTTATCCTCAGGTTCCAAAATGATCTCTTCGCGCGGAAGGTGAGAGGGCAAGGCACCGCGATTGACAGAACGGGGCTTTGTGGGCGACGCTTGCAGCGTCGCGTCTGGGATCGTCTCAGCCGGTTCGGTTTCCCCGATGGCCTGCTCGATCTCTTCGATCGCCAGGCTCAGCTGATCAGGATGAAGTTTTTCGGATTTGCGGCCGAACTGCGCGCGACGCAATTGGCGCAAAATATCCCACAGTCTGGCATTGGCATCTTGGACACGGGTGAGTTCGGCGTCTTTTTCAGCGGCCGTTTTCGCCCATCCCAGCCGCTCGGAGACGATCAGCGCCTGTAGCGCAGAGAGGTCATCCGGCAAAGGCTCAGAGGCGGCGATCATGCGAAAACTGCAGCATGATTTGCTATGGCGCGCACGCAAAAAACACCGTTTTTAGGCTATTGCAAAGCCTTGGGGCGCGGTTTTCTCAACGAGCGTATGCGGGTCCAATCAAGCCCGTCGAAGAGAGCGGACATTTGGGCGGGTGACAGACGCATCACGCCGTCCTCGATCTTTGGCCAGCGGAATTTGCCATCCTCGAGCCGCTTGTAAATCAGGATCAGGCCGGACCCATCCCAGATCAAAATCTTCACGCGCTCACAGCGCTTGGCGCGGAAGATAAAGGCCGCGCCGCAAAACGGATCGAGTTGCAAGACCTCCTGCACCAGCGCAGCCAACCCATCGAGACCCTTTCTGAAATCGATTGGCCCGGTGACGATATAAATCCTGGGAGGAACCGCTCCAAAAATCACACGCGCCCCGCCGTTTCCATCAACGCGCGCGCAAGGGCGGCAACAAGCATGGCGTCGGCGCCTGAGCGAATATGCACCTTTACAGGCCCGATGATGAGTTCGATGGGGGTTATCGCAGGCCCAAAGCGGGCCTTGCTCTGCGCAACAATAACAGGCGTAAAGCCATTTACGCCAACGCCGGAAAGCGCCTCAGCTTCGCGCGCCTTCTTACGCCAGGTGACAAGACGCTTGGGATTAATCCCGTGCCGGGCGGCAATTTCTGCCACCTTCGCCCCAGGCCCAAAGCTTTCGGCAACAATCAAGGCCTTCTCTTCCGCCGTTAACATCCTCGGCTTGTCGCTGCCGGCGCTGCCCAAATCTGTTGACGTCGTTTCGTTCTGATCCATCGCACCACCCCAATGATGGCCGCGAAAATCCCATACCTCTCACCTTAAAAACAAGGTGCGCTCAAAACAGCGCTTACGATGTTTCTCCGCTTTTTTTATTGGTCCGCCGGGTTGTGACGGCGGCAATCGAGGACAGCCCGGGCCAGTCTGGGTGCCGTTCCTTGAGCCAGCCAATGTCAGAAGGAACACGGCATTGCCGCTCATCGATGCGGCCGTGGCCGAAGTCAAGCGTCTCGAACGAGGCGCAAGCTGCGGCAAGCTCCGCATCGGCAAAGAAAAGGCGGACATCTTCGTGCAGGCAGCCTTGATTGCCTTTCAAGGCAAGGACGTAATCGGCCTTCTTGGTCACGATCGCGGAGGCAACTTCTTTTTGAGCCCCCATCGCGTCGATGGTCACAATGGCGCCAGACAAGGCGAGCCCCTCCAGAAGATCGGGAATGGCGGTAATCTCATTGCTTTTGGCGTCCACAAGGCGCTGGGCCAGAACCAAACCGGCCTCATGGGCATAGGCCGATAGAATATGCAAAGCCCGCCCGCCCGGCTGAACCGCGCCGCGTATCGTCTTACCGTCGATAGCCACCACGCCTTCGACATGGCCTATGAGAGAAGCGATCCACGCGGAAAAACACTCCGAAAACACTTTGGCGTCCAGAAGATCGAACACGCGCTGGAACGTGTCCTCAGACGCGATGCCATTGGCGTAGGGTAAGAATCTTCGAAGAAAATCAATCTTCTCCTCGCAAACAAGCACAATGTCTTCGAAATCCTCAGCACCGCACATCATACCCGCCAGCCCTCCCAGCAACAGTTCGGGCAAAGGATAGGTCACAAGCCCCTTGATCCGAGGATCTTCGAGGGTCTCAAAATGCGCCAGCAAGCTCTTCGTCATCGGCGGGTCCTCCTCTCGCCTTTGATTCTGAACCGCGTTAATATTTCGTTAACAATCTATGCGGGGGCCCTGAGCCGGAAGGCCTGAAGGGTTGCCATCCGGCATCTCAAGTTTCGGCGGATTTTGAGCCTATGTCTCAGGACTGGACAAGTCCATTGTCAAACAACCTCGTTAGGATTCAGACCCCTGACACGCATGGCCTCAGCCGGGCTTCGTTTCTGCGTGGTGGTGTTGCATTTTGTGCCACGCTGTTCAGCGCCAAGAAAGCATGGGGCAAATCAGAAGCGATGCAGAAAAGACCTATTCCCTCGACCGGAGCCCTTCTGCCTGTCATTGGCTGCGGCACTTGGCGAACATTTGGCGTGGGCACAACCGAGGTCGAGCGAGCGCCGCTCGCGGAGGTGCTGGCGATCCTGTTTGAAGCCGGAGGCTCCGTCATCGATAGCTCGCCAATGTATGGGGCTGCGGAAACGGTGGTGGGCGATTTGCTCGCGGCATCCGGCAGCCGCAACAAGGCGTTCCTTGCCACCAAGGTTTGGACGAGCGGCCGAAATGAAGGCCTGACCCAAATGCGGCAATCCCTCGCAAAGCTTCGCACGGATCACATCGAGCTGTTTCAGGTCCACAATCTGCTCGACTGGCAAACGCAGCTTGCCACACTACGCGCTTGGAAGAGCGAGGGCCGCATCTCTTATCTTGGCATCACCCATTACACGCCGAGCGCCTATGATGAGCTTGAAGCCGTCATGCGGAAGGAGCCGCTCGATTTCGTTCAGCTCAACTATGCCATGAACGACAGAGTTGCGGAGAAGACGCTGCTGCCGCTCGCCGCCGACAAAGGGATCGCGGTGCTCGTCAATCAACCGTTCGGCGGTGGCGGATTGTTGCGTTCGCTGCTTGGCCGGCCGCTACCCGATTGGGCACCGGAAATAGGCTGCGAAAGCTGGGCTCAAATTTTGCTGAAATTTGTTCTGTCGCACCGAGCAGTCACTTGCGCGATCCCAGGCACCGGGCGGCCGGAACATATGCGGGACAATATTCAAGCAGGATTCGGCATTGTGCCGAACAGCGGGCAGCGCGAGAAAATGGCGGCGTTGCTCAGCTAGTGGTTCGCGTCATTTAATTTGAGCTGGGCTAGCGCGGTAAATTGATTCAAGGGGGCGGGAGGGGATTCCCGACAATAGGCGAGTCAGATTCGGTGTTTTGAGGCTGCCTGGAGAGGTAGCCGGAGCAACCGGAGCAGGATTTCGCCATGGCCGCCAAGGCAATCGCGGTAAAGAAATACGCGGTCAAATTGGACGAAGCAGAACGCAACTGTCTGCAATCGTTGATTAGCAAGGGAAAAAGCCCTGCCAAGCGGCTGCTGAAAGCCCGGATATTGCTTAAGGCCGATGCCTCGGAGCCAGGGGAGGGCTGGAGCGATGGCCGGATCGTCGAGGCCCTGGATACAAACATGTCCATGGTTACGCGGGTTCGCCAGCAATTCGTGGAGGAAGGCCTTGAGGCGGTGCTGAGCCGTAAGCAGCGCGCAACGCCCGCAAGGACGCCCATTTTCGACGGAGAAAAGCAGGCCCGCTTGACGGCTTTAGCCTGTTCCACGCCTCCCGAAGGCCATGCGCGCTGGACGCTGCGGCTCTTGGAGGACAAGGTGGTGGAATTGGGTATCGTGGAGCGCGCCAGCGACAACACGATTGGGCGCGTTCTTAAAAAAACACGCTTCAGCCTCACCGCAAGGAACAATGGGTCATCCCGCCGGAGGCCAGCGGCGCTTTCGTAGCGGCCATGGAGGAGGTGCTCGACGTTTATACGCAGCCCCACGATCCGCAAAAGCCGCTCGTCTGCCTGGATGAGACGTCCAAGCAGCTGGTTTCCGAAACGCGTACACCAATCCCGATGAAGCCGGGACAGCTGGAGCGGGTCGATTACGAGTACGAACGGGGCGGCACCGCTAATTTGTTCATGCTGTTCGCGCCGCTCGAAGGCTGGCGGCACATCGAGGTCACGGAACGCCGCACCGCCATCGATTATGCCCAAATCCTCAAAGACTTATCGGACGTCCACTTCCCGCACGCCAAAAAGATCGTGCTGGTTCAGGACAATCTCAACACGCACGCCAAGGCCTCGCTTTACGAAGCCTTCCCGCCTGCCGAAGCCAGGCGGCTCGCCGAGCGCTTCGAGTGGCACTACACGCCAAAGCACGGCAGCTGGCTGAATATGGCAAAGTCCGAATTGGGCGTTCTGGCCTCACAATGCCTCGACCACCGCATCCCGGACAAGGAAATGCTGGGCAGAGAAGTTGCTGCCTGGCAAAAGCGCCGCAACAAAAAACACACCAAAGCGGATTGGCGCTTCACCACCGCAGACGCACGCATCAAGCTGAAACGCCTCTATCCGCGTTTTGAATGACTCAAGCCACTAGCCGGACCGGGATGGCAGGGTAGGATCGAAAGCTGAGATCGAATTGGGAGTTCTGAGCGTACGCACTACCTCGGAGAGCAGAAATGACTTTTATCACTCAGAGATGCATCCACTATTCTGTCGAGGCTAACTTAGACCCAAAACGGAAGATCGAACGCCGCTGCAAGCGAGAGGGCCAATAACAAGAGCCATTGGCCCTCCGCAGAGTGGACTTCCCTATGCCGTGAAATTAACGTGCTTGAGCAGCGTCTCTCGTCAGCGGAGCGACGGTCGCGAATTCATCAAGAGCCCAAACAGCATCTATAATCCGTTCAGCGTCCCATCTCGAACGGCCAAGAGCCGCGCACTCTCTCAGCTTGTTCTCGATATCGGAGTCGCTGAGAGGGTTCTCGATACCCCCTCGCGCATGCATCACAGTTTCCGCTAATGCCTCGCCGGTGTTTAGATGAATGCGAACTTGCGCGGCTCCATCAGGCATCGCGTTATCAATCTCGGCTTTGACCTTTTCACGAATACGCCTGATGGCAGGATCGGAAATTGCGGTATCTTCGAATTCCTCAACGCCTGCTTTGCCACGGACGAACGCACAGGCCGCGCAGTGATGAATGCTGACCCGTGCGTCACGCTCATTTCGCACCTCCCGATCGCCCCTGGTGAGGAGTAACGGTGACCCTCTGACCACAATCGAGGTGATCTCTTCAAGGCCAGCGCTGAGACGAGGGCGAAGCCTCAGGCAGGCATCTATAACGGCATGAAAGACGACGCCAGCCGGATAGGGCTTGTAGGTGTTTTTTGCAATTTCCCAGGTATCGCCAAGCCCGTCTGTCAAAGCCTCCAGTTTTGGCTCGTCCCCGGCTGCGCGCGCCCATCCGAGCGGCCCCTCAATTGCAAATGGGGCCGCACCATAGCCCTCCTTCGCCAAAAGCGCTGCAAGCAAACCACTTCGAGCCGCGCTTCCGACGCTCAAATTCTTCCCAGCGCTCGCGAGATTTTCCACGATGCCTGCGGACTGGCTCGCCGCCATACCGATCGCATGGGCTATTTGCTCGACACCGAGGCCTAACAGCTTTGCGCAAGCCGCAGCGGAACCAAAGACTCCGCAGGTCGACGTGATATGCCAACCTCTTGCATAGTGGCCAGGCGACACCGCATTGCCTATCCGGCATTCCACCTCGACGCCGAGGATAAAAGCGGTAAGCACCTCCCGTCCCGAACAACCCTTTGCTTCTGCCATCGAGAGAACCGGCGCGAAGACAGGCGCAGCCGGGTGTATTATCGTGTTCGGATGAGTATCGTCATAGTCAAGCAGGTTCGCCGAAATGGCGTTTACAAATGCCGCCGTGAGCGCATCGGCGCGCTCGGACCTGCCAATTACAGTCGAGGTAGGCAGCCCGCTATAAGGCAAAAGAGCGTTGACCGCTCCGCTAACAGTGGGATCGTGCGACGAGCACAGTGCGGTGGCAAAGAAGTTGAGGACCGCGCGCTTTGCCTCATGCGCTTGCGACGATACATCGGCGAAGGTGAACCTTGCTATGTTTTCGGCCAGCTGCCTACTTACGGATGACGGTCTTTTCGCCAAACCTTCGTGCGGCATGCGTCTCTTTGATCCCCATCTAATTTCCGGAAGCTAATCACATGTTCGGCCTATAGTCTAACATATTATCTGCTTGACAGATTGGCAGACAATCAGAAAACTTGGCGCTAAAAAAGCGCGCTCTGTGGCGACAATAGTGATGGGCGGGCCTTAGGCAGGACACTCCGGGGGGGGCATGGAAAAGCAGACGCTTGGCTTCATCGGCATTGGGACAATGGGTGACCCCATGGCTGGGCGCCTACTTGATGCCGGCTATGGGCTTTTCATTTATGACACTCGTGCCGGTGCGATGCAGGCGCTTGCGTCGCGTGGCGCGCGGGTCGTCTCGTCTCCCGCGGAGATCGCCTCATCTGCTGAGATCGTGTTCGTCAGTCTTCCCAGTCCCGATATCGTGAAGGAAGTCGTGCTCGGCTCGAATGGGATCATCGCGGGAAAGCGTACGCGGATCGTGATCGATCTCTCGACGACGGGACCAGGAGCGGCGAAGATCATAGCAGACACTCTCGGCGCGCAAGACATTGCGTGGGTCGACGCGCCGGTTTCCGGCGGGGTAAAGGGTGCGAGCGGCGGAACGCTCGCCGTCATGGTCTCTTGCCGGCAGGCAATCTATGAGCAGGTTGCACCTCTGCTCCAAGTCTTTGGTAAGCTTTTCTACACCGGCGAAGCGCCGGGCCTAGCGCAGAGCGCCAAACTCGCAAATAACCTTATGGCGGCTGCGGCCTTGGTGATCACCTCCGAGGCGGTCGCCATGGGCGTCAAATCTGGGCTTGATGCGCGTGTTCTGATCGACATCATTAATGCGAGCAGCGGCCGCAATAGCGCCTCACAGGACAAGTTTCCGCGATCCGTTTTGCCAGGCACCTTCGATTTCGGATTCACCACCGGGCTTTCCTACAAGGATGTCCGGCTCTGCATCGAAGAGGCAGAAGCGATGGGAGTGCCGATGGTCTGTGGAGCGGCTGTCCGCCAAATGCTTGCGATCACAAAAGCGCGTTTCGGCGCCGATTCAGACTTTACTTCGATCGCTAAGGTTTTGGAGGAGTGGTCCGGAATCGAAATGCGCGGCTGAGAACCTAACGTCATGCAGGCTGCATATCAATGACTGACGTTCAGTCGAAAGCTAATCACCCCTCAATGGGCCGCCGTTTGGTGAGCCGTGCGTTAGCAGCGCATATCCGCGATTTCGACGAGCCTGTAATCGAGAAGGCGAAGCTTTGCCTTCTCGATTTCTTGTCCTGCGCTTTTGAGGCACGCCATCATCCTTGGAGCAAGCAGGCAATCGGAATCGCACGCGCTGTTACGGCGGGAGCAACTATTATAGGCGCCGAAGTGAGGGCTGCGCCGGGGGATGCCGCCTTCGCAAATGCGGTTATGGGGCACGGCTTGGTCCGTGAAGATATGCACGCGGCGAGCATCGGTCACCACGGCGTGGTTATTTGGCCGGTCCTGCTCGCGCTAAGCGAAGGCAACAGGATAAGTGGTGAAAGGCTGCTTGCCGCCGCGATCGCCGGCTACGAGACCGGCGCCGTCATTGGCAGCGCGCTTTTCGACGCGGGCCTTGCACGGCTGTTCCGCCCTACCGGGGTAGTTGGGCCGCTCGGCGGGGCGATGGCAGGTGCTTGTCTTTTAAGCCTGGACGAGGATACCGCGTCGAGTGCGCTCGCTCTCTCAGCCAATTCGTCGTCGGGGCTGAACGAATGGCCTCATCATGGCGGTAGCGAGATGTATTTCCATCCTGGGTTCGCTGCCCGCAATGCGATCACGGCCATCGAACTCGCTCAAGCAGGCGCTTATGGATCGGAGACAATCCTCGAAGGGCAAGGCGGCCTTTTCGCTGCTTTCCAGCGCCAGCCTCCAAGTCAGGCTCTCTCGCTTTTCGAGGGGGCTCCGCAGATCATGACCGTTTACAATAAGGCGGTTCCGGCCTGTAACTTTGCTCAGACTGCCTGCCAAGCGGCCCTCCTTGTTGCGCGCGAGATCCAGGAGGCCGAAGCGATTGAAACGATTACTGTTGAGCTCCCGCAAGCTGCCATCGCTTATCCAGGTTGCAATTGGGCAGGACCTTTCGAGCGCGCTCTCCAAGCCAAGATGAGCATTCAGTTCAGCGTTGCCGCCACCTTGTCCCGCAGCGTGATCGAAGATGACAATTACAGCGGCTTAAAGGATGAGCATATTTTGCGGCTGGCCCGCATGATTGAACTTCGTTCCGACGCCGCGTTCACGGCAGCGTTTCCTAAGGCGCAGGGCGCGAGGGTAACCGTTCAATTGCGGCAAGGCGCAACAGTTACGCAAAGTTTGAGTGACGTCGCGCCGGCGAGCCCGGAGGTCATCCGTTCCCGCTTCCGTCACGCCGCCTCGGAGGCGATCGGCACTCGTGCCGCTTGTGAGTTGGAAGAACTTGTTGCCGCCTGTGAGAGATTGCCAGATGCAGGGCGTATCGCTGTTCGATGCCGGCGTTCAGATAACGCCGGCCTTACTCGATCCTGAAATTGATTTGGAGGTTAGAAAAGTGTCGCTAAGCAGATCCATGTCAGAGAGCCCGGAAGGGGGCCGCGTTCGCATAACAGTTCAGGGAGCGGCGAGTACACCAAAATGACGGCTGCCATTGAGGGTGTTCTCCAAGCACTGGTCGCGGGAATTCTTATCGGCGGGGTCTACGGCCTAATGTGTGTTGGGCTGGCGCTGATCTTCGGCGTGATGCGCGTCATCAACTTCGCGCAGGGCGACTTAATGATGCTTGGCATGTATGCCGCCTTCTACTGCTTCACTGCGCTTGGCCTGCAATCCGCGCTTGGGAACGTGGCCGGCCCTTACGCCGCTATTTTCCTGTCTGGGCCGGTGCTCGCCGTATTTGGATATTTTGTGCATCGCTTTCTGATTTCCCGCGTCTCCGGCACCCGAACGGCGCGTCTCGAAGGCGAAGGCCATTACGCCCAGCTTGTTCTTACCCTCGGTATTGCGTTAATCGTTCAGAACGCTGGCCTGATGATCTTCGGATCGGCTCTCGCGTCCATCCGGACACCGCTGTCAAGTTCAGCCTGGGAGGTTGGGCCATTCTTTGACATTAGCATCTTCGTAAACAAAGCGAGGGGCATAGACGCTCTGGCTGCCATCTTAGCGATGACGGTGCTTGTGGCCTTCATTTCGCGTTCCAGGACGGGCAAGGCGCTACGCGCAGCGGCAGACAATCCAGTTGCGGCAACCTACATGGGAATTGACGTTGATCGCGCGCATCGCGTGGCCTTCGCACTAGGCTCCGGAGTGACGGCGATTGCGGGGGGTCTGCTTGCGACGAATATTCCATTTCAGCCCTTCATCGGCATCGACTACGTAATCGTGATGTATGCGGGCGTTGTGCTTGGTGGCATGGGCAGCATCGCAGGGGCTTTCGTGGGTGGGATGACCATTGGCGTCGTCCAGCAGCTTTCAACAACGGTTCTGCCGACACAACTTCAAAACGCTGCAATTTTCGTCGTCTTCCTGTTGATTGTCTTCTTCCGGCCGCAGGGCTTCTTTGGACGCGCGGTGGAGAGGACCTGACGATGACACGTCTAAAAGCGCTTCTCCCCATTTTCGTCTTTGCCGCAGCTTACGCGACACTGACCCTCTTCGTCACAAACCAGTATTATCAGCTCATCATGACGCTGGTTCTGGTGTGGGCTGTGTTCGGACTGTCCTGGAACCTGCTAAGTGGCTACACGGGTCTCATTTCCTTTGGCCACGCGGCTTTCTTCGGGCTCGGCGCTTATGCGACCACGCTAGCCCAACTCTATTTTGACCTGTCGCCATGGCTGACCATACCGGTCGCGGCTGTAATCTGCGGAGTGGCTGGGCTGTTGATCGGCTTTCCGACCTTCAGGCTCCGCGGGCATTACTTTGCACTCGCCATGCTGGCCTATCCGCTGGCGATCCTCTACGTCTTCGAGTGGCTTGGCTATCAGGAGGTCACTCTCCCTATGAAGCGGGAGAACGGCTTCGCTTACATGCAGTTTTCCGACCACCGTACCTATACTTGGCTGGCGCTAGCCTTGCTCGTGGGAACGGTCGTTCTCACGCAAGCCATTGAGCGCTCCCGTTTCGGCATGGCCTTGCGTGCAATCAAGCAAAACGAGGCTGCCGCCGAGGCAGCCGGGATCAATACTCTTGCTTGGAAGCTTCGCGCAATTAGCCTGAGCGGTGCAATCGCTGGCGCGATCGGCGGCTTCTACGCGATCGTACTTCTCGTGGTTACGCCGCAGTCAGTCTTCGGGATGCTTGTTTCCGCCCAGGCTCTGGCCGTTGCCATGTTCGGGGGCGTGGGCACTGTTTGGGGACCGGTCATAGGTGCAGTGGTCCTTATTCCGCTTGCTGAAATATTACACGCCGAAGCGGGTCCGAGCTTCCCCGGTATCGAAGGGGTAATTTTTGGCGCTTCCATCGTCATCGTTATCCTGCTTGCCCCCGAAGGTCTTTTTTGGAAGGTCCGTGATCTTATCAAGCTTCGCTTGCGTGCTCAGGCTTCGATAGGAGCTTCGGCACCGGCCACAAAGCTGTCTTCGCTTCCCGAAGCGGCGTACATCCCGATACCCAGGGCTTCACCGAAATCCGGCGAGGTTGTTTTGGAGGCGCGCGGGCTTTCTCTGTCCTTTGGTGGTCTCAAGGCTCTACAGAATGTGAGCTTCGAACTGCACCGCAACAGCGTTCTTGGCATTATTGGGCCCAACGGCGCTGGTAAGACGACCCTGTTTAATGTGCTGAACGGCTTCCTGAAGCCCGACGCAGGTGAGGTGTTCGTCCATGGGAAAAATATGGGGGGGATGAAGCCGCATCAGCTCTGCCGGGCGGGCGTGGGGCGGACATTCCAGATTATGCGTCCTTTCCTGCGCATGACCGTCGCCGACAACGTGATCGCCGGCGCCTACGTTGCCGCGAAAACAGAGGAGGAAGCAAAACAGCTTGCAGCCAGCGCCCTTGATCGCACTGGGCTCTCCGGCATCGCGGATCGCATTACAAGTGAGCTGACCACCAAAGAGCTGCGCCTCATCGAAATTGCCCGCGCGCTCGCCGGAAAGCCACAAATCCTCCTTCTCGATGAAACACTCGCAGGCCTTGGTCATGGCGAGGCCGATGAGGTCGTTGCTCTAATCCGCAAGCTCTCCAGGGAGGACATTACGGTGGCTATTATCGAGCACACCATGGAAGCGATGGTTCGTCTCGTCGATCGAGTTTCTCGTGCTCGATCATGGCGCAGTGCTTGTCAGTGGACCTCCCGAAGAGGTCACGCGCAATCCGAAGGTGATCGAAGCTTATCTCGGCAAGAAGTGGATGGACCATGCTTACCATTGATGGGCTAACCGTAGGCTATTCCGCGATACCGGTCTTGAAGGAAGTTTCAATCGAGATCAAAGCCGGACAATTCGTGGCGATCGTAGGTCCGAACGGCGCTGGCAAGAGTACACTATTCAAAACCATCTCCGGCATTCTAAAGCCAACTGCGGGATCAATACGCTTCGAAAATAAGGACCTCCTCGCGGTTCCTGCGGCGCAGCGCCCGCATCTTGGCATTGCTCATGTGCCGGAAGGGCGCCAGGTGTTCCCTTCGCTTTCGGTTATGGAGAATCTTGAGATCGGCGCGTCAACACCCGCAGGCCGGCGCGACTGGAAGGAGAACATCGAAAAAATTTTCGGGCTTTTGCCCGTGTTGGCGGAGAGACGCTGGCAGTTTGCGGGCACGATGTCCGGAGGCCAGCAGCAAATGCTGGCTATCGGACGGGGCATTGCCTCCTCGCCGAAGCTCCTCATGCTGGACGAGCCTTCCATGGGGCTTTCGCCTGCCATGGCGGATCTCATTTTTGACCGCTTGATGGAGATCCGGCGCCAATCTGGCCTTACCATTCTGCTCGTTGAGCAGCGGGTCGCCGAGGCGCTGGAGTTCGCCGATCACGGATACGTCCTCGAAGCAGGCCGCGTCGTTCTCCAGGGAAATACAAAGCAGCTGCGCGCCGACGACCGTGTGAGACGAGCTTATCTCGGCATGTAAGTAATTGTAATCATAAAGCTGCGGTAACACGCAAAAGGAGAGGGACATGACCGTAGTAAAGGGCCAGATCAACCGCCGGATGGTTCTCGCAGGGGCGGCCGCATTCGGATTAGCGGGCAGGGCGCGGGCGCAACAACCGCAGGAGATCAAGGTCGGTCTCATCGTGCCTTTGTCCGGCATCTATGCGCGTCCTGGAAGCGTCATGAAAATGGGCGCGGAAATGGGCGTCGAGCATGTGAACGCGGCAGGTGGCATCAAGGCCCTGGGCGGCGCCAAGCTCAGGCTCGTCACGATTGATTGCGGCGACACGACCGAGAAGGCCAAGAACGCCGCGCAGCGCATGGTTGCTCAAGAGACCGATCTTGTCGCCGCGACCGGTTCTTACCTCAGCTCATTTACGCTCGCCGTTACCGAAGTCACTGAGCGCGCCGAACTCCCTGTGCTCACTTTGTCCTACTCCGACCTCTTAACTGATCGCGGCTTCAAATATATTTTCCAGACCGCAGCCCCGGCCAGCGTTCAATCACAGATCGGGCTCCCTCAGCTCATGAAGCTCGCGGAAGCAGCCTCGGGTAAACGCCCCAAAACCGTGGCCATGCTGATGGATAATACTGGGACATCGGTTGCGACGGCGAAGGCGCTCAAAGAAAAACTGTTCAACGAATTGGGGCTACAGCTGATTGTCGAGGAGGTGTGGACGCCGCCACTCTCTGATGCCACCTCGATGATACAAAGAGTCAGGTCTGCAAGACCAGACATTCTACTTTTTATGCCGAATGCAGTTTCGGACGCAAAGCTTGGCCTTGAGAAGATCAATGAGTTTGGGTTGGGCCAAGGTAAGGTTCCGACCGTCTCGTTCAGCATCACAATCGCTGAGCCGGACATGCTGCAAAGCGTGGACGCCTCAGTCGTCGAAGGCATCATGACCATCGTCGCCAATTGGGGATCTAAGGGTCACGAAAGCCTCATCAATGAGCTCAAGGCCAAATATAAAGAGCCTTGGATGACGCAGAACGTCATCTCGACCTATGGCGATATGTGGCTGATCAAGGAAGCCCTCGAAAAAGCGGGCAAGGCCGATCGTATCGCCGTGGCCGACGCACTACGCAATATCGACGCGGGGCCAGCGAAGTATTACCCCGGCGGCATCATGAAATTCGATGAGAAAGGGCGCCGGATCGGTGCGGGCGTGGTCGTAGTGCAATGGCAGTCGGGGGTACCCGTTGTCGTCTACCCTCCCGAACTTGCGCTTGCAAAACCCTTCTGGCCGAAAAGAGCCTAACGAAAACCTGCCAACTCAAACGGCAATAACAATAATGGGAGGAATATAAAGGTGACGAACAAGAGTTTATCAGTAAGTCGCCGCGCTGTACTAGCCGGCGCGGCGCTTGGACTGCTTCCCGGGGGTGTTAGGGCGCAGCAGCCTGCAGAAGTCAAGGTTGGCCTGCTGGCGCCACTGTCTGGCATCTACGCCCGGCCTGGCAGCGTGATGCGCGAGGGGGCCGAGATGGCGGTGGATCACATCAACGCCCAAGGCGGGGTTAAAGCGCTTGGCGGCGCACGGCTCAAGCTCGTTGTCCTCGACTCAGGAGACAGCACTGAGAAAGCGAAAAACGCGGCGCAACGCATGGTGGTCCAGGAGCCAGACCTCGTTGCGGCAAGCGGCTCTTACCTCAGTTCCTTCACCCTTGCGGTGACTGAAGTAACAGAGCGTGCGCAATTGCCAGTGCTGACGCTTTCATATTCGGACCTCATCACCGAGCGCGGCTTCAAATATGTCTTCCAAACCTCCGCGACAGCCAAGTCCCAGGCAGAACAAGCCCTGCCCCAAATCATGAAGCTCGCGGAGGCCTCCTCCGGGACGAGACCGAAGACAGTGGCGATCATCACCGACAACACCGGCGCGTCGATTGCGTCGGTTAAGCCGATGCGCGAGGGGCTTCTGAAGACGTTAGGGCTTGAGCTGCTTGTCGATGAGACTTTCACGCCGCCGCTCGCAGACGCAACATCCCTGGTGCAACGCGTGCGCGCTGCAAAACCCGATCTATTGTTCTTCTTGCCCACCGTCATTTCCGACGCCAAGCTCATGCTCGAAAAAATGAATGAGTTCGGCTTGGGGCAAGGACGCATACCGACGATTTCTTTCGGCATTGCGGTCGCCGAGCCGGATATGCTGCAGACGGTTAGCGCCGAGTTGCTACAGGGCGTACTGACCTGTGTCGGCAGCTGGGGAGCGAAAGGTCACGAGGCCCTCATCGCTGAACTCAAATCCCGCTATAAAGAACCTTGGATGACTCAGAACGCCATTTCGACCTATGGCGATATGTGGCTTATCAAGGATGCGCTTGAAAAAGCAGGCAAAGCCGATCGCGTCGCCGTCGCGGAAGCCATACGCACAATGAATGGCGGTCCTTCCAAATATTATCCGCTGGGCGAGATCAAGTTCGACGAAAAAGGCCGGCGCGTGGGAGCAGGCATGACCATTGTGCAATGGCAGTCTGGCGTACCGGTCACTGTCTTTCCTCCCGAACTCGCGCTTGCGCAGCCGTTCTGGCCCAAAAAGGCTTAACCCGCTCAATTCATTTTTCGACAGGAGCGTCCTATGGACAAATCAACTTATGATCGTGGATTGACCATCCGCAAGCAGGTGCTAGGCGAAAACTTCGTCACGAATGCGATCTCGACCGCAGACGACTTCAACAGACCCATGCAGGATCTGACAACGGAATACTGCTGGGGCGCCGTTTGGGGCCGTGAAGGCTTATCGCTAAAGACACGAAGTATGCTCAATCTCGCGATGCTATGTGCCCTCAACCGCCCGCATGAACTCAAGACCCACGTGCGCGGGGCTCTCCAGAATGGCGTTACGCGCGAGGAAATCCGGGAGGTTTTCATGCAAGTGGCAATCTATTGCGGCGTTCCAGCCGGAGTCGACGCCTTTCGTAATGCACGTGAGGTTTTCGCCGAAATCGACGGTAAGAAGTGATGGCCCAAGCAACCAGGCAGCCGGAGCCCTTCGAGCTGTTCGCGCTCCGCTATGCCCATCACAGCGGACGCAAGGCTTCCGACAACTTCATCGGCGGCGATCCGCATGAATCCGCTTCACCCCTCGACTATTTTGTTTGGGTGGCGCGCCGCAGTGACAAAACCTTCGTAATCGATACGGGTTTTGGGCCAGAAGCGGCGCTGCAGCGCAAGCGCGAGCTCATCAGACTGCCAGCCGACGGACTCAGGCTGATCGGCATTGACGCGGCGCAGGTGGACGACGTGATCCTAACCCACCTTCACTACGATCATGCGGGTACACTGGGGTCATTTCCCAAAGCGCGCTTTCATGTTCAAGATGCTGAGAGCGCCTATGCGACCGGGCGCTGCATGTGCCACGAATTCTTACGGCATCCCTACGATGTCGAGAACGTAGTCTCCTTCGTCCGGCATCTTTACGCAGGGCGCGTTCACTTCCACGATGGCGATCAGGAACTCGCCTCTGGCCTTACCGTGCATCGCATCGGCGGTCACAGTAAAGGCCTGCAGGCGGTCCGTGTCTTCACACGACGCGGCTGGGTCGTTGTGGCCTCCGACGCCACACACCTCTATGCCAATATGCAAAGGGGGCTGCCCTTTCCTGCCGTTTTAGATGCCGGGGCAATGCTGGAGGGGCACCGGACCCTTTATCGCTTGGCCGATTCTGAGGCTCACATCGTTCCAGGGCACGATCCTCTGGTGATGCAGCTTTATGAGCCGCCATCGCCGACACTTAACGGTATCGCCGTCCGGCTAGATGTGTCCCCCGCACCTCTAAGGGCTTGACCGGGTTTAAGGCATGCCAAACGAGCTTTTTCTAAACGGCAAATGGGCGCTCATAACTGGTGCAAAGGCTGGGCTTGGCTTTGCAGTCGCGGAGGCTCTGGCGAAGGCTGGTGCCAATATTATTCTGCATGACGCATGTCAGCCTGAGGCCGAGGCGGAAGATCTTGGCTCTCGTTTCGGGATCAAAGCGTTCGGCGTTTGTGCGGACTTGCGCGTGCCTTCCGCCCTCACCGAAATGATGGCGGAAGTGATCGAGGCGTGCGGTGCGGTCGATATCGTCGTCAATAACGCAGTTACTCGTCATTTTGCTCCCGTTGAGGAGTTTCCCCCGGAACGCTGGGACGAGGCTCTCGCCGTTAACCTTTCCGCACCCTTCCACATCGTCAGGCTTGCGCTGCCAGGAATGAAAAAGCATGGCTGGGGACGCATCATCAACATGGCATCGATCTATGCGAGCCGGGCGGTGGCGAACCGGGTTGACTATGTGACAACCAAAACTGCGACACTCGGATTCACGCGAGCGGTCGCCATTGAGAACGCCCGGTCAGGCATCACCTGCAATGCCTTATGCCCCGGCACTTTGCCGACCCCAGCCATAGAGAGCCGGATTGCGGAAATTGCTAGGCAGTCTGGTCAGTCCTTCCAAGAAGCGGCACGCGACTATTTGTCGGTCCGGCAACCAAGCGGGCGCTTCGTCGCGCTCAAAAGCGTGGGTGCGGTAGCCGCATTTCTGTGCAGCCCCGCCGGGGACGACATTACGGGCGCCGCTATCCCAATCGATGGCGGCTGGTCTGCGATCTAAGACGATGAAACGAAGGGAGACATCCAGTGACCGAATCAAGATGTAAAAATGCTCTTCTCACGGGTGCTGCCGGTGGAATGGGGCGCGCCATTGCCCGCGCTCTTTTGGACAGCGGGCGCCGCGTCATTCTTGTGGACCGCGACAAGACTTCACTCGAAGCGCTTCAGTCAGAACTCGGTAGCAACACTTGTGCCGTCTGCCTGGACATTACAGACCACGCTAAGGTCGACGCTTTGCTCGACCTCATACCTGAGAACTTCAAGCCCGTTGATATTCTTATCAACAATGCGGGTCACGATATCGGCGGCAGGGTTCGGTTCGATCTCGGATCGGCGGACGATTGGGGCAAAATCATAGAGACAAATCTGATTGGCTCGATGCGCGTTACGCGAAGCGTGCTGCCTGATATGATCAAGCGCAACGACGGACATATCGTCAACATGACTTCAATCAACGCCGTGCGCATCATACCAGATATGACAGCTTATAGCGCCAGCAAGGCAGGATTTCATATGTTCACGGAAACGCTTCGGGGTGAGCTTGCTGAGACCGGCATCCGCGTTACCGAACTGCAACCGGGATTGACGCACACTAATATTATTATCACACGTTATCGTGGGGACCGCCAAAAGGAAAAGGCCTATTTCGACCAATTCAAGATGGCGTTAGACCCTGCTGACGTGGCTCGGCCGCTAGTATTTGCACTCGATCAGCCTCCGCATGTGCAGATCGCCGAGATCATGATCTTGCCTGTCAATCGTTACTGATCGCCGATCGGCAAGGCTATGCAGAGGGCGGTCGAATCATAGAAGAGTCCGGTAATTATCAGGACAGGATCGCTTTGTGGTGGAAGGAAAAGGAGAGGAGCTGTCGAGCCTCAGAGTCAAAGAGGTTCCAACGGTTCGGGCCATCGTGCGGCAAAAGCTCCGCGACGCCATCATTAGCGGCGAGCTTGCTCAGGGACAGCGGCTTGTGGAGCGCGAGCTGGTCGAGATGACGGGTGTTAGCCGCGCTTCGGTGCGCGAAGCGCTGCGCGCGCTGGAGGCGGAAGGACTCGTTACGGCAGTACCGCACCGCGGACCTGTCGTAAGCACAATCACTTTTTATGAAGCCGAACAACTTTATAGCGCGCGCGCGCTCCTCGAAGGGTTTGCTGGGCGCGAATGCGCCCGTTTTCGTGATCCGGGCACTATCGCGGGATTGAAGCAAGCAATTGTAAGGCTCAATGTTGCAGCGCGCAGCGGCGATATGAAAGAATTGCTCGAAGCGAAAACTATGTTCTATGCGGCGTTAATTGCGGGTTGCCGCAATGTTTTCATCGAACATATGCTGCGCCCGCTTCACGATCGCATCACGGTGCTAAGAATTACGTCGATGTCGCAGGCGAACCGCATCCATCAAAGCTTGCGCGAAGTAAAGGGTATCATGAGGGCAATCGAAAGCGGTGATGCTAATCTTGCAGAAAAGCGTTGCATTCAGCACATCGAAGCCGCGGCCAAGGTCGCGTTACAAATGATCAAAGCTAGAGACGCCGCTGACCTTAACGGCAGTTAGCGGGGAGGCGTATCATGTCGCTTTTGGCAGCGAAAGCAGAAACTTCCAGGCTACTGGCCAGCGCTGAGGTGGCGGCACAGAATGCCTTAGCACTGAGACGCTTGACTCAACTCACGGAGCCGGCGTGAGTCATGTCGAGCTGCATCACAACCTCGCTGGGCGCGCGCAGTCCGGTCATCCGGTTTGTGCGACCCAGTATAAAACGGGCATGTTCCTATGCTCAATTGCTTCACAATACTAGGTCGGCCTCGCTCATCATTCCAATAACAACTTTAACTGGGCAATTCTACAAACAATCCCAAGTGCTTAGTTTTTTAGAAATAAGCGATATCAGTAGGCTGTCCGTCGTCAGGATTTTTGGGACATCAGGCCCCTTTAAGGGAGGCTCTGGCTCATCTGGTTTCAGACGTTATGCCGCCTAAGTGTGATGTTGCAAGCGGCGATTGGCGATGGTGTGTCGTTTGATCCTTTCTCGTTCCAAAAGGATGGTCTGGCCGCGTCCAAAGTAGACGTCGGCCGACTGCTCGACGAGGCGAATGATTTCGAGCTTCTCGGACGCGGGGTATCTCATTCTTGGTCTCCCCATCCCCGATCGTGCTTTTTTTGAGCAGCCTGTTTTCCAGCTCGGCGACGACCTCCTTCAGCACTGAGGCCTCGCGGCGCGGTTCCTTCACTTCGTCCGAGGTCGCGGCCCGCGCCGTATCGCCCGCCAAGCGTTTCTTGCCGGCTTCTAAGAAGTCCTTCGACCAGCGGTAATAGAGGTTTTGAACGATGCCTTCGCGGCGGCAGAGCTCGGCGATACTGTCCTCGCCACGCAGGCCCTGCAGGACGATGCGGATTTTCTCTTCGGCGCAGAACGGCCGCCGCGTCTCCCGACGGATGGTCTTTATGACCTGCTCTGCCGGTTCCTTCGCCGGCCCGGATTTCTGTCTCATCTTCGCTCCCTCAAGGGCTACGATGAACCAGAAATCCTCCCTTTCTCAATCCGCTAAATCTGTCTCATGAGTGCTGACGGTAGACATAGTAGCCCCTCAGCGCCTGTCGGACAGATTAGGCTGAGGCCGTAGCGGATCGCCTCAGCCATTGGGCTGAGGAGAAGATTTTTATGCCCAGGCGAGCGAACTACACGTGGCGGGCACGTTGACCTCGTCTTCCATGAAGCGCAGCTTATAGAGAATGCCAGCAGCGTTCGCGCATCTGAGTAAACGGAAGGAGATACCGAAAATGGCTGATGAAATCGGAATTACAATCACAGCGACAAATTCGGATACGGAGCCGAGCCGGATTGAAAGGCTTCTGGACGTGGTGGCCATCGTTCACGCCCTTCTGGATCGGAACGTCATCGACATGGCCGACGAGGACACGGAAGAAGGCACCTATACGGCTTTCGTCAAAGCGCTTGTCTCGATACACGATGACAAGGGCTCGCTAATCGTAACCTGGAGGAGAATGCCTTCGCAGAGATGGAAGGATGCCTTCAAGACTGCCTGGGAAGCAAACTGTGAGCATGATGTGCAGCATGTAATGCTATAGCCAGCTGCCCCTTGCACTTTGTGGCGCTCTTGTTATCCAGCGTCCTCCCAGTTACTCTCAAAAAACACCTCAAACTGGACGGGGCGGTTTCACTAGCTCCCCGAGATCGGGCTCGCCGCACCGTTCAAGCATGACCCGGCGCGTCGCATCACGCAGCTGCAGCAATGACGCAAAGCCCGTCCCGGAAGGCATGATCGGCTTTTCGATTGTGACGCCAAGCCGAGACCATAGCGGAAACCATTGATCCCCACGCAGCATCGACCGGGTTCCACGGATGGTACCGGGTACAATGGGCACCCCGGCTTCAGCAGCCACTTTGAAGGCGCCGAGAAAGAATTCGGAAAGCCCGGCCCGGCGTGTGAACGAGCCTTCAGGAAAGAACACGATATTGCGCCCTTGCCGGGCTACAGCGATGGCATTGTCTGTGTCGGCAAGGCTCGCGCTCGTGTCGTAACGCTGGACGAACAACGTTCCCAAGCGGCGCATCAAATGTCCGGCGAAAAACTGTGCGTTGAACTCGCGCTTGGCCACGTAAGCAGGTTCACCGGGTAGAACCGCGGCGAGAATCGCCACATCCATGTAACTCGAATGATTGAACACGAGCACGGCGTTACCGCTTGGCAGGCGGTCGAGGCCCTTCGACAGCGACCGAGCCCCAACAGCCGCAAGCGCGGCGCGGGCGACGCCGCGCACTGCGCGCCAGCGCCAATCGAGCCGAGGGAGCACCATCACGGCGAACCACGCCGCCACCAAGGCCAGCCCCGCCACAATCCACCACCAGGCTGCGTAAAGTGTCTTGCCCACAATGGCCGCCAAGCGAGCCAGTCGCAGACTCACGCCTGCAAGCGACAGGCGCAGGATTTGCCGCCATGCCGCGCGTTCTCGGGCTCCTATGCGCCCGGTCTCATAAAGCTCTTTGGCGGCGCTCCGGCGGATTTTGCCGCTGGATGTCTTTGGCACCGTGCGGGGTGGGGCAAGGACGACCTTGTCGGGCGGCGTACCGGCAATGTCGCTTGCGACCTCTTGAGCGCGCAACCGCAGCGCCGCGCGGGCAGCAGGATCGCTCTCGCGTGTCTCAGCCAGGATGACCACTCGTTCGGTGCCGGATGTGGAATCGGTTACTCCAAACACCGCAACGCATCCTTTCCGAATCCCTGCGATTTCGCCAATGGCTTCTTCTATCTCCTGAGGATAGATGTGGCGCCCAGCGCGGATGATGATGTCCTTGATCCGGCCGGTGATATATACCTCGCCGCTAGCCATGTATGCGCGATCACCGCTGTCGAGCCAGGCCCCATGGAAAAGTTCGCGCGTCTTCGTTTCGTTGCGGAAATAGCCAGATGTTGCCGATGGACCGCGAAACTCAAGCCGCCCCTCCTGCCGTTCGCCAAGTTCCACGCCAAGCTCGCCGATGATACGCACCTCGTGATCTGGCAGAGGCGCACCACAGCTTGCGATCTCGAGTGGGTGCGGGTCGTCCGGCTTGGCGGGCGCTGCGATTCCGCGGGCGGTCAATGATGCTCTGTCCACCCGATCAATCACCGGCATCCGCCCTGCTGGCGGAAAGGCGAGGCCCACGGCGTTTTCAGCAAGACCATAGACGGGGGCCATCGCTCCTGGCCGGAAGCCGTAACGGCCGAAGCGTTCGATGAATCGCCGCAACGCCGGGACGCTGACGGGCTCCGCGCCGTTCGCGACCATGCGCAGCGAAGAGAGGTCCAGCCCTTGCAGGCTTTCCTCTGCTATCTTGTTGAGGCACAACTCGAAGGCGAAGTTCGGCGCTCCGGACAAGCGTGGCGCGATAGCGGTGAACTGCACGCAGCCAGCTTTCGGGGCGGATGAGAAAGCTTAGCGGCGACATGACATAGAGCGGGGCCGCAAAATAGAGGCAGCCAAGCCAAGCCCCAATCAACCCCATATCATGATAGAGCGGCAGCCAGCTGACGAAGATATCGGCGGAGGTCGCTTCCATGACATGGCCCATGGCGCGAATATTGGCGAGCAGGTTGGCGTGGCTCAGGACCACGCCCTTTGGATCGCCCGTACTGCCCGACGTGTATTGAATGAGCGCGGTCGAGGCTTCGTGCGTGAAGGGCAGCCGGGCGGGGGGCTCGCGAGGCGACAATGCGGCTACGCTCACGACCGCAGTCAGGCTTGTTACCTGCGCCTGCAGTAGGGCTGCAGCGCCTCGCCCTTCCGGTACCGTTATCAGGATACGGGCTCCCGCGTTGCGCAGGATCCCTGCCTGACGGCGCAAGTGCTCCTCGAGCTGGGACAACCGCATTGGCGGATAGATCGGAACCGGCACCGCGCCAGCATAGAGGATGGCGAAAAACGCAACGAAGAAATCGCGGCTCGTCGGCAGCATCAGGGCGATGCGGTCGCCGGGCACAATATCCCGCTCAAGCAAGCCCTGCGCAGCCTCACGCGATGCCTCAGCGAGATCACCGTAGGTCATGGCAGCAAGCGGCGTGGATTCGTCCTCAAGCACAGTGACGTGGTGGCGGTCAGGATGGCGGGCTGCGTGCCACTCCAAAACCTCGACGAGCGTCCGTGCTTCGCTGGGAGCGGACACAAGCGGGAGCGCTGCCGCCGCAGCTGGCGCGGGGACCGCAGGCCCGGCATGCGCCTCGTCCAGCGCACAAAGGAGATCGCGGACTGTTTCGGCCGCGGCGGCGGCTGAAACAGGAAGCCGCACGTGGAAGGACCGTTCTATCCTCAGAATAAGCTCGGTCCTGCCTAAACTGTCGATGCCGAGATCCCTCTCCAACCGGCTCGATGGGGAGAAGTCCAAGAACTTCGTCTGTTGCGGATGAAGCTCATGCACGAGCTCGCGAATAACGGCAATAAGCTCACCCTCGCGGGACTCGCCGCCACGCGAGGAGAATGTCGCTTCATCCCGTTCCATGCTTGGCTCCATAATGCGCAGCATGGCCCATTTGCCTGGCACGGCTATGATGCATATCAACGGCGGAATAATTTCCGGCCGACACTTGGATCGGTGAGCGTCCCAGCGCAATTTCGGCCCGATCTCACTCTCCCCTAAGCAGAGTTTCCCAAAAGTGGCCACCGGTTTTGGGATAAAAACTCCGCTAAAACAAAAAGATCTAAGCAGATGTCTGCTTAGTCGCTGAAAAAGGGGGGTGTGTCCGGCGCGCGGATCATATAAGTTTGAGCGTGACAATGCTTTTTCAGCAGCCAACCGGCGGAGTACCCGTCGTGATGACCATCACCATTCATTCCGATGACTTGAGCGTTGAAATTTCGCCCGAGGGCGCCGAGTTGCAAAGCATCCGCGCCGCTGCTGGGCGGAATTACTTGCACGATGGCGCCGGCTTCTGGACCGGCCGCGCGCCGCTACTGTTTCCCATCGTGGGCTCGCTGAAAGATGACCGTCACGTGGTCGATGGAGCGGCCTATGCTTTGCCGAGACACGGCTTTGCACGCCGCTCCCTTTTCGCGGTGGCCGAAACATTCCCGGATCGCGCGCTGTTTCGGCTGACAGACAGCGAGGCGACCCGGGCCGCATATCCCTATAAATTTCAGCTCGACGCCGCGTTTTCGCTGGCGGGCCCCAAGCTGACCACCGCCGTGACCGTGACGAATGCCGATACGCGGCCCATTCCGGTGGCTTTCGGCTTTCATCCCGCATTGGCCTGGCCGCTGCCTGGAGGAGGGGCGAAGCTGGATCAGGTGGTAGATTTCGCGCTCGATGAACCTGAACCCCTGGCCCGCCTCAATACTGACGGTCTCATCGCGGGCGAAACGGCGAGCCCGGTAAAGGGCCGCAGACTTCTGCTGACAGATGAGCTGTTCGAGGATGACGCGTTGATTTTCCTGCGCCTGAGCGGCCGGTCCCTAAGGTTCGGTCCGGCAAACGGCGGTTCGCCAGCGCTGAAAATCGAGTTCGAGAGCATGCCGCACCTCGGCATCTGGACCAAGCCCGGCGCACCGTTCCTTTGCATTGAGCCATGGTTCGGTTACGCGAGCCCCAATCATTTTTCCGGGCCCCTAGCGGAGAAGCCAGGGTCGCTCAATCTTGCGTCAGGCGAGGCGAAAACTTTCACAATGAGCATTGAACTGGTTTGGCCACCAGGAGCCCGAGAGCGTGCCGTCGACCTCGATGCCGGCAGCGCACTGTGCTCTTCACCTTCGGTGGCCGAGAAACAACCGTCCCAGAACGCAGTAGCGGGCTTGACCAAGCCCGCCACCAGCCTATTTCGAGTGCAATAAGCGCAGCCTTTCAACGAAAAAGGCCGATTGTGGCGCATGATACATGCTAAGCGCAGGCCTCTGTGTGCTCGGCGGGTCCGTTGTGCTATGGCGTTTTTGATGCTTGCCATGATCCCGTTCGCTGGAGCCGCGCAACGGAGGAAAAATCCATGACGCTCAAACTCCTGTCGACAGCTTTCAAAGACGGCGGAGCCATTCCACGGCAATACACCTGCCAAGGCGCAGACATATCCCCGCCCTTAGCTTGGTCAGGAATACCGCCGGGTACCAAGAGCCTCGTCCTCATCGTCGACGATCCAGATGCGCCTGATCCGAAGGCACCCAAGATGATTTGGGTCCACTGGGTTATTTACAATCTTCCTCCAAGTTCCAATGGTCTTGCCGAGGGCGTTGCGGCCCATGCCCTGCCCACGGGTACGATGGTGGGCCTCAACGATTGGAAACGCGCCGCCTATGGCGGTCCCTGTCCGCCGATAGGCCGTCATCGCTACTTTCACAAGCTCTATGCCCTCGATACGGTGCTCACGGGACTTACGCAGCCTGCAAAGGTCGATGTGGAAGCTGCGATGCAAAACCATATCCTTGCCCAAGCGGCGCTGATCGGCACTTACGAGAAGACGCGTTAACCTAAAAAGCATTGCTCTCTACAGCTTGCGCGGGTCTGTGCTTGGGTATGCCTCGTCAGCGCCGCTGATTGATGTTTCTTAAATATCAGCGGCTTCCGCAGTTTTGGGGGGCGGCCTCGCCGGAATGCCCGGGTGCACAGCGGCTCTTTCAGAATGTCAGCCGATCATCGCCGTGCCGAGGCGGATGTGCCTTGGGATGAGACTTTAGGAAATGGTGCAGTACCTGTAGCAGCGTCTGCACATGTTTGCGATCACCTCGCGAAACGTTCCTTGCAAGCCAAACGGCTCGATCACCAAATCGCTTTCGGAGATTGCAAGATGAGTTCTTAATAACGGCCATTCTTTGCACATGCCCAGCCGCAGACCTTTTCCGGTCTGCTCAGGCAGCCCAAGACTTGTGCGCTTGGATGTGTAGGGCACGAAGATAACCTCACCACGCACTCTGTGGAAAAGCCCTTACTCCCCAGCTTTAAGATAAGCCGCGTGACAACTGTTGCATGCGGTTCGCAATTCCGTGATCCGCGCCTGATAGTCAGCGCGGTTTGCGGCGCGGCTCGCCTCGAATGCAAGCTTGGATGCCGCGCTAGCGCGTGCATAGAAATCGGGAAACTGACGCCACACATCGGGCGATGCAAATGTGTCGAGCGCGGCATCACGCTCAGCGCCTGCTTTCCATTGGTTCGTGGGCGACGGGAAGAGATGGGGAAACGCCATCAGCAACACCGAGATGAGTTCCGCGTGCTCCCGGGCCTCCGCCGACTCCATTTTGGCGCCCGGTGCGAGCATGGCTTCTATTTCGTCCATGCTGCCATTGATTGTATTCATCAAGGTCTTGCGGGCGAAGATCGTGTCCGCAGGTGGCGGCGCCACCTGATCTTCTGCACGAGCCGCGAGACTGGCGAGCCCAAGTCCCAATAAAAGCCCAGTAAGTGCTGTAAAACGCATCGCCGCGTCCCCCAAATGCTGTTGCAGACTATTCCAGGCCTGGCATTTCCTGCGCACGGATATTGGCAGTGTAGACGTTACCGGTCGCCACCACGGTGACTTTCTTTAGCGCGCCGCCGCGCCGCGACGTGTCGCGCAGGGGGCTGAATTCTACGATTACTTCATCCCCCGCTTTCACAGCATTACGGCTCCAGCCGCCCGCGCGAACGAGATTGCCGGGCGATGTCATCTCCATGAGCCACTCTTCCTCAGTATTGCCGCCATCGACAACACCCTTCACCAGCAGGCTCACGTGCGGATTAACCCAGCGAAGCTCGACAACTTGTCCCTTTATTGTCTGGGTTTTGGTATAGTCGAACATGGTCGTGGAATGGTGCGCGGCGACAAAGCTCGGCGCGCAGGTGAGGATGAGCGCCATTGCCAGGGCGCCGGCAACTGGCATATACCGGGTCATAGGTTCTCTCCGTTTTCGCTTACTTCTTGGGTGCTTCGATATTGCCCCAGGGATGACGTTCGATCTCGACGAAGATGTGATTGCCGTCCTTGTCGACGCGCTCCGCATAATTGCCCTCAAGGCAAACGCCCTCGACAATATCAAATTTGCGCGCACGTTGGCGGAACCATATGCGCGTGGTCTTCCATGGTTTGGTCAGAACATGCGGCGCGGCGATCTCAATATCGAAGTGTAGCTCATCGGGCGCAGCCAGATGAATGCGCTCGATAATCTTCATGTCGCCATTGTTCGGGACGCCCACCGCCTCACTCACCGCAAACATGGTTTGCGGCTTAACATTCACGGTCTCGACCACTAAGGTGTCGCCAACCCAATGTCCGATTGAATGACCGTGAAAGGTCAGCTCTGGGTCCTCAGGATGGCCGCGCCCGTCGGTGTAGATGCGGCGCAAGCGATTGCCGTCCGACTCGCCCAGCATGGTCACTCGGCCCGGGGTGAACATGATCTCCATGGCATTGTGGGAAATCAGCATCCAGGCCGGCATGGCTTCCGGCAGGCAGCTAACCACGATAGGTGTCGGTTTACCGGCCTTCTCCTCCTCCTGCATGTGCTGGATCTTGGATGCAATTTCCGGCTTCCACGGCGGCATGTTGGTTTTTACCTGCGCATCCTGGTCGCTGATCTTTGGATTCCAGACACCGCTCCAATCCGGCAATTTAGCAAGATCAGCCCAGTCCTTGGCGGTGGGGGCACGGTTTATGACAGACTTCAGTTTCGCGGAAGGAGCTTGAACCGCATCCTCGGCAAATGCAGGAGCAGATGCGAGCGTTAGAAACGCCAACGCGATCTCTTTGGCTGACGGTTTCATTCTTCCTCCCGAGATGGTTCTGTGCAATCCGTGGCCTTATCTGGCTAGTGCAATGTGAAGCCGATCCAGCGTCCGAAGCCTACCACGCAACACCAAATCAACAGGGACATCCCACCCGCGATGCGGGCGGCAAGCGGCGGCGTGACGCCCGCGCCCCACTCGCTCATTCCACGGCCGAAGAATGCATGGAAGGCCGCCATGTTGAGACCTGCCAACGCGAGTAACACAAGCTTGGCTTGAAAGAAAAAGTTACTCGAATAGGCAAGCGCCTTGGCAGAAAACAGAAAGCCGCCAGTCACCACTGCAACCACGAAAGCTGTCCAGGTACACAAAAGGACGCTGCGCGACAATTCCAGGGCGGGGCGGTCCCGGGACGCGATGCCGAGTAACCGTAGATCGACGACTGAGATCGTGCCTACGACAAGGCAGATGGCCAATACGTGGATCGATTCCACCCAAGGAAACAGGGTGTCATCCTCCCGGATTACTGTCGCAATCGTTGTTTCTTGCAGCGATTTTAGGGTTGCATCGAGCCAGGTATTCAATTGGTCGTTCCGATCTAAGTGGGGCAAGCCTGTCAAAAATTTTTAATGAGTTTATCGACGCGGAGCGGGAGAACTCTCCGTCATCAGATGTACGCGATCCAGCGTCCTGCGAAGATGATGCCGGCCCAGAGCATCAGCGAGGGAACCGCGATCAAGAACGCGGCGCCCCTGCCGCCATGAGCCGATTCATAACGATCTGGATGTCGGCGCACCCCGCTCTGGAAGTGAGCCAATAGAGCCATCGCTGCGAAAATCAACATAATCTTCAGCCGGAACACAGGATTTAGCAGCTCGCGTGCAGGTTCGCCGATGGTCAGCACCACGCCCGTCAAAAGTAGTATCGGCAGCGACCACCAGATGACCGGCCCGAAGCGTTTCGAAATGCTCCGTATTTTTTGATCCTTGCAGATCACACCCATCAAGCGCAGGTTGATAATCAATGCCGCACCTGCAACCGCCGAGATCGCTAGGATATGAACGGTTTGGACGGTCGGAACGACCCAACCCGCACCTTGAATCAACTGGCTGAGCGAGGTTTGCTCCAGCCATTGGCAGAAACTGCCGAGCGCCGATACGGCCATGTGTATTATCCCATCTTGTCGCCGGGTGGGAGCTTAGCGGAAGTGAATTTTTAACACATCCGAATAAGGAGCCGGAACCTCGATAGAGCGGTTCCAGACGTGCTTCATTTCAACTCTTAGTGATCCGCCACATGCGTGGACCGGTCGTGTGAACCGACTCCCCGATGCGCCGCCACCGTCACTGGCTTATCCCTCCACAATCAATTCACGGATGGCTTCCATCCCCAAATCTGGAAACGCCAACATCGGTGCTGATTTCACGGGCTTCGAGACGAGGTAGGGGGCACCTCGAGCGATCAGATAGGCAGCTCCGTGCCGGTGTGCCGCGCTCCGCCTTTCCAATCATAAAAAGGACGCCCTGTTGCAGCCATCGAGATCGCCTGCCGTAGCGGTATCACCATCAAAATAGCGGCCAAGGTAGACAAGGGCGAGGAGGACTATTTCGAGACCGTTATCCGTCCGATGCTGAAAAATAAAAATGTCAAGTTCATCGGAGAAATTCGCGATGCGGAGAAGTCAAGTTTCCTGAGCGGCGCGCTTGCCTTGCTCATGGCATGCAGGGCGCTTC
>CAVPNP010000038.1:0-945168 GCA_963706665.1 uncultured Alphaproteobacteria bacterium | reverse complement strand
AGCCAGGCAATCGATCCAACACTAAAGAAAGAAGACATGGCGACCCTGATCAATGGTCGCGTTGTCGAGAATACCTTGCAGCAATTCGTCGGCTTTGTAACCGCGACGACAGCACTTAGCGTAAACCTGACGGCAGCCGAGATGAGGATCATTCCCGCTGCGGCAATCGTGTTTGTCATTGCGCGTGCTGCCTTTTGGGTCGGATACCGCATTCACCCGCTCTACCGGGCATTTGGTATGGCCGCAACGGGCTATCTTAACCTCGGGCTCCTTGGCTTTGCGCTTTGGCGAGCGTCATTCTGATTCTAACGACTCCTGCGCTCACACACGATCGAGGCGCCATGCTAACCGGACGCTTTTGCCGTCAGCCTGTCGTAAATGATCTGCGCCACGGTTTTATAATCTCCATCGAAATGGTGCCCGCCAGGCCGCTGCACGAGCTGCGCATGCGCTAATTCCGGGAATAGGCACGCAGTCTCGTTATCGTCCTTTTCCTTTGCGCCGTAGAAGCACATCACTTTGGATGCAGGGATACCGCTAAGATAAGGCCTGACTTCCTGCTCCTTGGAACTGGTCACGCCGAGCCAGCCCTGCACGGTCACTTCGAATTCGGTGGAAGGCTCAAGGCCAAGCAATACCATGACTTGCACGGCATTCTGCGTTGTTTTATCGAGCTTATCCCAAATGAACGGGATGACATTCGCGCCCAAGGAATAGCCGACAAGACTGACATTTCGCGCTTGCCACAGCTTCGTGTAATGAGCGACCACACGCGACATGTCTGCCGCAATTTGTGCTGGCTCCTTGCGCCGCCAAAAATAGCGCAATGAATCGATTCCAACGATGGCGATCCCTCTTTCTGAGAGATATTCCGCGATCTGCTTGTCGATGTCGCGCCAGCCGCCATCGCCAGATATAAAAACTGCGAGGCCGCGTATGTTTCCCTTGGCCGGCAGCTCAACGAGAGGAATGCCGGCGAGCGGACCTTTCGGCGCGCCCCCAATCTCGAACGCCTCTTCAATCGCCGCCTCGACCTGCTGCGACACATCTCCTGCCACCAACCGAAGCTTCGCCGTCGGCGCTGCGCTTGTGAAGGCTACAATCTCAGGCGTTGGCTGCTCTGCCGAGATCAGCGTCCAATGGCCCGGAATTTGCGTCGAAGGCTCATAGGTGCGCAGCCCATTCTCATTCTTTAGCTCTTTTATACCGCACATAGTCAGCCGGGTCGCAAATGAAGCCCGCATACCGATGCTGACGCCGCCTGCCGCCGTATTTTCCGGCGCTTGCGCTGCGGTTAGATAGGCGAGCGTTCCGCCTTCACCAGCGCCAACCATCACCGGCCAACGCCACGTCGCCATCCCAAGCTCACGCTCAGCGACACGACTGATATCCTCAAAATCACCAAAGGTGTAGTGGCAGTCGACATCATCGCTGTCGGAAACTTTCTTCAGAAGATCCGGTAGATCTATAAGGGCGACCGCAGCTCCGCGCGCAACAAACCGCTCAGCCTCCAGCCGCCGCGCGGGCGTCATGCCATCCAAATCTGAGATGAAAAGAACGAAAAGCTTAGGTTCCCCCTCCGGCGCAAGAATAGTCACCTCGCCTGCTGTATCGTTATTGATCTTGATCGTGCGTGGCGCGGCCTCGACACGCAGAATTGTCGCGCTAAAGCAGAACATCATCAGAATGGCAAGCGCACTCAGTCGTAAAGGCAGGAAGGGATTTCGCATTTAGTTGTTTTCCCGTGCCGGAACCACGCGAGCGGGGCTGCGGGCGATCAAGGCCGTAACGTCGACGAGTACCTTTGCTAGCGTCCCGCCGGGGTAAACCAGATAGCGTGGTCTCCAATCAGGCTTGAATTTGTTTTTGAACGAGCGCAAGCCTGAAAAATTATAAAACCTATCGCCATAGCGGAAAACGAATGTAGCGAACCTGCTCCAGCGGCTCGCTAGCCGATGATCCGGCAGTCCCGAGAGCGGCGCCATTCCAAGATTGAACCAGTGGAACCCTTCCGTCTTTGCTCGCTCCATTAAGCTGATGAAGAGCAAGTCCATCATTCCAGGGGGAGCACTGGGGGTATGCCGCATGAGATCAACCGAATATTCTTCCTTGTTCACTGACTTCCAAATATTAGCGAAGGCGACAATTTCTCCGAAGTGACGGATGATCGCATGATCGTAATGGCGAAGGTATGGCTCGGACCAAAAGCCAAGCGAAAAGCCTTTCTCCCCCACTCCTCTGGCCTTCAGCCACGCATCCGACACTCGCTTCAGTTCCGGCATCAGCGGCTCGATATCCGCCGCCGGAACGATTTCAATGGTCGCTTCGGAGCGTTCGGCTGCAGCCTTGGTCTGTCTAATACGGCGCCCCTCTTTTCCATCAAGCGTGAATTTCGAAAGATCGACCCAAGCTTCTTCGCCAAGTTTCGCCATCGAAAATCCGGCATCGAGATATGCTGGCAGGCACGCGGTGGTCGCCTGATAAAAAACTGCGACGCCCCGATGCTCGTCCACGAGTTCCTTAAATTGCCAGACGAGTTCTGCGACTTGGTCCTGGTTCGGCGCTATAGGATCGCCCATGGCAATCCAGCTCCGGCCCATAACGCCATACATGATGAAGCCATCGCCCATTTTATTGAATAACAGCCGCTTATCTCCGAGATTTGCGAGATGGGCATCGGCTTTGGGCGAAGACGCTATAATGGGTCTTGCGCGTTTGAGCTCCTCTTCCGCGGCAGGCTCACGCATCGACGCCGGTTTATGCAGAAAGCGGTAGCTCAGAAGGATGAGAAAAACCGCCGCGATGCCGAGGCTGGCACGTAAAAACCGTGGCTCGTCGCCTCGATAGGTGAAGTCCCACCAGATATGATGAAGATAGGTGTTGTTGTGATAGATCACGCCACCGATCCATATAGATGCCCCTGCCGCCATGAACGCTGCAATGAGCCATTCCGGAGAAGGCTCGGCGCCGAGGAAGCCGCCTTTACGGTAGAATTCACTGCCGCCAAATAACAGCAGCGCAACGACCGCTAAACAGAGGATCGATTCCTCATAGTCGATACCCTTGGCCAGGGACAACACAATTGCCGAGCTCAGCAGTATCAGCGCGGCCCGCCATGCCGATCTCAGTTTCTGCTGCAAGCCATACGCCACCACGAAGAGAAGCGCACCGATAATGCTCGCAAGAAAATGCGAGGTCTCGACAAAAGACAGCGGAATTGTCCTGCGCAATATCGCCATGCGATCTTGAAGCGCGGGCAGCGCGCCAGAAACCAGCAGCATGAAGCCGGTCGCAAAGACAGCCGCAGCCGTGACTGTTGGAATGAATGGCTTCGCCGCCGAGGCGACCGCAATGAGTGGAGAGAACAAGCGCTGCGCAGCCCGCGCCTCGTGGATTGCAAAAAGGGACGCGGCCATTACGAATGGAACGAGATAGTAGACGCCCCGGAAAAGCAAAAGCGGGGCTACAACATCCGCCTGGGGCGCATTTCGCAGAGCAAGCAGAATAACCGTTTCAAAAACTCCAAGGCCGCCCGGCACGTTGCTCACGACGCCAACCAATGTCGCAGCGGTGAAGACGATCAAAAATGCTGGATAGGAAATGCCCGCGCCACTGGGGATGAGAAGCCAGAGGGCGAGAGACGCGGCTGCCGCATCCGCAAGCCCGATCAGAATAGAGAATAGTGTTACCTTCGGCCCTGGCAGGCGAAGGTCTAAGCTTCCTATCTGTACAAATCTTTGCCTTCTGCCCGTATAGGCGATCCACGCCCCAAGTGCCGCCATCACCGCAAGGCCGATCACAAAGTTGAGCGATGGGCTAAGCTCGTCGAGGCCAGCGACTGTCCGAGGAGCAAGAACGAGGCTGATGCCGCTCGCCGCCGCGAGGCCAAGCCAAAACGTTGCTGTGCATAGCAATCCCACTGCGATGATGCGGGCAGGCCGTAACCCCTTGGACTCGTAAAGCCGCAGGCGAACGAAGCCGCCGGTTAAAAGGCTAAATCCAAGGGTGAAGGTGAATGCCTGAGCGATAAACGACGCGAAGGCCGCAAATCGAAGCGAAATTTGCGTTGCGCCCACTTGGCGCAGGGCAAGAACATCGTAACCCACGAGCGCGGCATAGGATGCGCCTGTCGCTGCGAAAGCTAGGCCCACATTTATAGCGCTTACACGCCCCATCGCCTCCTGAACTTGCGTCCATGAGAGCTCCTGCAATAGCCGGTAAAGGACAAACCAAACCAAAAGCACAAGAGCGATAGAGAATGCGGCTCCGGCCTTTCGCCAATTAATGGCTATGAGTTGCTCTCTCAAGCGCTGCAGGGCTGGCTTCGCTTCATAGCCGTGAGACCGCTTCATGCTATCCAGCAATGGACATCGCCTCCCTCAAGCGAAGCGCGCGCTTTTTATTGGAAACCGGATCTCTCATGCCCGCCGGGCACGAGCGCGTCAATAACAGGTTACGCGCCGTTTGCCGAAAGTGCCAAGGCAATGGGCCTTTCAAGGCAGAGATCTGTACCTCTGTAACACACACCACGACAATTCGCTTGCGAAGATGGCAGATCAGGGGAATTTAAGGTTTCAGTTTGTCTTTTTATAGTTCATAGTTCTATAGTATATAGTGCGAGAGAATGAGGGTATTCAAAACGAGAGTTTTCACACGCTTTGCGCGACAGGAAATTATCAGCGACCAAACTCTCGCCAATTCGATCCGTCGAGCCGAGAGGGGATTGATTGATGCCGATCTTGGCGGCGGTTTGATCAAGCTCAGGATTGCTCGGCCGGGCAGCGGAAAACGAGACGGTTATCGCACCCTCATCGCGTACAAGGCAGGCTCTTGCGCCGTATTTTTATTCGGTTTTGCTAAAAACGAGCGGGAAAATATCTCGCCCGATCAGCTCGCTGAACTTAAGGCTCTCGCGGGCGGTTTTCTTCACCGGCAGGACCACAAATTTTCAGATGACATAGGGGAAGGGCGTCTGCAGGAGGTGCATTATGAAGACCAAGACTAAAGGCAACGCCAAACTAGACGAGGCGCTTTTGGAAATGGCTCAGGATTTTCGCGGCCACACCATTAGCAATGAGACTGCTGACAAGATCACTATGCGCATTTTGGGAAACAAAGCTTTGGTCAAGCCCGTGCCACTCACGCCCGAACAAATCCGTGCTTTGCGCGAAGAAGCACGCATGAGCCAGTCAGTTTTCGCATCGTTGCTTAATGTTACGACTGGTTATCTTTCCCAACTTGAACGAGGGGCGAAGCGGCCTACTGGCCCAGCGCTTGCTCTTCTACATGTCATCCGGCGCAAAGGAATCGAAGCTCTTATCGAGCCAACTCACCTTGCCCATGACAAGGCTGTACAACTGCTGCCGGCAAAACAAGCGTGACCGGTGCGTTTTCCCGATACCGAGTAACCCGAGATGCCCTACCCCGCTGGACATCGCTGCCACTTTCTTCCATAAGCAAGCGGTCCCTTATAATATCGCCACCTTCAGACGAAGCCGGGCCGCTTCTTCGCAAAACGGTACGCCATGGAGCTTTCGCGCAAGACAGTTCTGATAGTTTCCTCCGAGCAAGAGGCGGAGCGCGCCAGCGCAATTTTAAGCGAAGTTTCGGGATGGGATGAGTTTCCTCTTGTTCTAAGCGAGCAACCGGGCCACTGGGCGCTCGACTGTTACGATGACGGCGCGCTTGGGCAAGAGGATGCGGCTCGCGTCGAAAACATCCTGAAATCAGCGGGTATTTCGCTCTTGGCGCCTCCGGCTGTCGAGGCACTCCCCCAAGCCGATTGGGTATCCCTCACGCAAAAGGGTTTGCCGCCCGTCCGCGCTGGGCGCTTTCTCATTCATGGAAGTCACGATCGCAGCGCCGTCCACTCTCATTGGGCTATAGAGATCGACGCAGGACGTGCTTTCGGCACGGCGCATCATGGAACGACGCGCGGATGTCTCGCCGCCATCGACCGCGTGGTCCCAAAGCTCGCGCCGCGCTCCGCACTGGATCTCGGGACGGGGTCGGCGGTGCTTGCAATCGCGGCGGTAAAGGCGACGCATTATCAATGCCGCGTCACGGCCGTCGATATCGACCCTATTGCAATAACAGTCGCGCGCGAAAATTGTTTGAAAAACGGGGTTGCAGGGCATGTGACTCTACACACCGGCAATGGGACCACGCCCGCTCGCGCCTATGCAGGCCAGCCTTTCGATTTGATCCTCGCCAACATTCTGGCTAAGCCGCTCTTGAACCTCACTCAGCGCCTGCATTCGCTTCTGCGCTTGGGCGGTGTGGTGATCCTATCCGGCCTTCTGGCTGAGCAAGCGCGTGAAGTCACCGCGCGCTACCGAAGCGTGGGGTTCGGCATTGTCGAAAAAAGAGTACTTGAAGGATGGGCGACACTTGTCCTGCGCCGCACTATCTGAGGCTGCTCTCTTTCATGCGCCAAATTTCGCGTTCACTATAGCCGAACCGCCGGAGCGTGCTTCCGTCAAGCGCACTCAAGCACACCGGATCATCGCCTTTCCAGAGAGGCGCGGGAAAATGAAAGAGCTTAAAAAGCCGCCCCGCCAAGCTGGGGCTCTCGGGCGAGGGGATCTGGCTTTGCGTCTCCGTTGGAGGCACATTATCATTCGCATAAAGCGTGGTCTTATAGTTAAGCAGCGGCATACTGGGCTCCGGCGAAAGACCTTTGGCTTGTCCTATTTAGAAAAGCTGTTTCACTATAACGTATATGCAGGCCGCCGCTAGGCCTGTTAGCTCATGTCAGGATTGCAAAAATGACACAGCAAAAAAATGCAACCTCAGAAGCAGCAACGCGCCTTCGTGAGCTGAGAGAAAAGCTGAACGGCCTCGGGCTTGCCGGTTTCATCGTGCCGAAAAGCGATGAGTTTCAAAATGAATCCGTGCCGCCACATTCAGACCGGCTGCCTTGGATCACAGGCTTTACAGGTTCCGCCGGTATCGCCGTAATATTGCAGGATCAAGCCGCGCTGATCGTTGACAGCCGCTATACGTTACAAGCCAAAGCGCAGGCAGACTCCACTTTATTTTCGATTGAGCCAGCGCCGAAGGTGACAACCGCCTCCTATCTCAGGCAACACGCCGCTAAGGGCGACGCCATCGGCTATGATCCGCGCCTTCATACCTTGGCCGGATTTAAGCCCTTGCGCGAAGAGGCCGAAAAACACGGCTTCATCCTTAAAGCCTGCGATAGCAACCCGATCGACGTTATTTGGCGGGACCGCCCCGCCGCCGTTCATGCGCCGATTACCGAGCATGGTGAAGCATTTGCGGGCGAAAGTGCTGTTTCGAAGTTGGAGCGCGTGCAGAAAGCCATCAATGAAAAGGAAGCCGCCGGACTATTCGTTAGCAGCCCCCACTTGGTGGCGTGGCTGTTCAATCTACGAGGCCGGGATGTAGCTCATACGCCGATTGCGCTCGCAAGGGCGTTCGTTCCAGCTTCGGGCAAGCCGACGATCTTTGTCGAGAGCGGCCACGTCACGCCCGAGAATAGAAATTTCATCCAGGCGTTGGCGGCGGTTCACGATCTTGAGGATTTGAGCGGCGGACTAGCCAAGCTCGTTCAAAAAGATGCTCGAATTCTTGCCGATCCCGCTTCAGTAACGCTCGAAATCGCTGCGCTTCTCAAGCAATACGGCGCGACGCTTGTCGAAGCACAAGATCCCTTGGTGCTATTCACAGCCCAAAAGAACAAGGTCGAGCTGCAAGGCGCTCGCAATGCGCACCATCGGGACGGCGCGGCGCTTGTGAGATTTCTAGCGTGGCTTGACGCTACGGCGCCCTCTGGCGAACTCGATGAAATCGCGGCGTCGGATCAGCTGGAAGCATTCCGGCGGCAAACGAACCTTCTCGAAGATTTGAGCTTCGAGTCTATTTCGGGCGCTGGATCCAATGGCGCGATTGTTCATTACCACGCGAGGCCCGAGACCAATAAGAAGCTGGAGCTTAACTCCCTTTATCTTATCGATTCCGGCGGCCAGTATAAGGATGGAACCACTGACGTGACGCGGACGGTGGCCATCGGCATCCCTACAGACGAGATGCGGCGGCATTTTACTCTCGTGCTCAAGGGGCACATCGCCATCGCGACCACGCGCTTTCCAGAAGGCACGCGCGGCGTCGACATCGATCCTTTCGCAAGGCGCGCGCTTTGGAATGCAGGGCTCGACTACGGGCACGGCACCGGCCATGGCGTCGGCAGCTTCCTTTCGGTGCACGAGGGACCGCAGGGAATTTCGCGCAATAGCATGGTCGCGCTTGAGCCTGGGATGATCGTTTCGAACGAGCCGGGCTATTACCGCGAAGGGCATTATGGCATCCGCATCGAAAACCTGCTGGCGGTGACGGAACCTGAAGTGGTTGACGGAGGCGAGATCGCGACCATGGGCTTTGAGACGTTAACGCTCGCCCCGTTCGATAGGCGCTTGATTGACGTTAGCCTTTTATCTCCCGACGAGAGAAGCTGGATCGACGTCTATCACGAGCGCGTGCGGCGGGAACTGTCGCCACAGGTCTCTGACAGGGAGCGCGCTTGGCTTGAAGAGGCAACCGCGCCGCTTTAAGGTATTCTCCGGTTTCAAGATCGGGCGGAAAAGCCAATGTGGTTCCGCAATGTGAATGGCGAGCACGGCTCGCCGCTAGATCTTTCGATGCGCGGTGCAGAGGAAAACCGGCGTTGGCGAGCCTTAAAAAAGGTCACTTAGCAAAGATATTATTGCCTGATGATTATGACTCGATTATTTAATAATAAATTTATCTTATCCACTTTCGGACCCCTTCAGTTGACAAATTTTGTCGAGCAACAGCCAGCGAAAAAGCCGCAAGCGATAAGCAAAAAGTGCAATCGTATGCTGGCAGGCATGCGGGAAAATCCTCAATCGGATTGGCAGATAGGGGATATTGAGACGTTGTGCGAAAATGTTGGAATTAACTTCACACCTCCTACACGCGGATCACACTACAAAATATCAAGTGACCTCATTCCTGAGATGATGGTAACAATACCATATAATAGGCCTATCAAGGCTCCTTACATTAGACTGTTTGTTAAGCTCATCGATGCTCATATAGAGCGTTGTGTGAAAGGTGGAGAGAGATGACTGACGCGATCTATCCGGCAGTTGTCGTTAAGATTTCAGACGAGGACGGCGGCGGGTTTCTTGCCTTTGCGCCAGATTTGCCGGGATGCATGTCTGATGGACAATCTGATGTCGAGGCTCTTGGAAACTTGAGATCGGCAATCGGTGAGTGGATTGATGAGGCAATACGCCTCAATCGCGAAATTCCAGCACCCGGTAGCGCTGGGAAGGCAGCCCAAGAGCGACGCAGAGAGCTCCGCGACATCGTTAAAGCTCAAGATGAAATGATCAAACGCCAGCAAGCAATGATTAAAAGGGAGCTTCAGGAGCTTAACGGAGAGATTCAGGAAATTAAGACAAAGCTTGCCGAACTCTCGCCCAATTGGGCAGATTTAGAGCTAATTCCTCAAGCGATAGTCGCGTATGGCGACATGGGATCGTACCGTTTGCTGCACAGTTAGCATGCTAATAAGCCTAGCGCGCATTGCTCCAGCTAGGCTTATGTCTAAAACGCCCAACGAAGCAAAGATTGCGGCAAGCCTTGGCCTATTCGCGTCGTAGACCTTGCCCTCCTTTAAGGCCGAGCGCTGCTCACAATCCCAAAATCTGAGAATGGGATAAAGCGAACCTCGTCGCCTTTGCCAATGACGGCGGTCATCACTTCCGCTTCGGGAGAGACGTCGCATTCGCGATAAACTGCGCGATCTCCTCGACAGCGTCGATGTGAAAGATTGGGAGACCTCCGGCGTCCGTCTCAAAGTCGGCTACGACGGCAAGAATTGACGGATCGCCCGATGCAAGCGGCGTGTGGCTCGCTGCCTCGCGGCGGCGTATTTCGATTTTCGGATGGCGCTCTGTCTTGAACCCTTCGACAAGAATGATATCCGCCGAGCCTGCGTTGGCGGCAAGCTGCCAGAGCGAGGGCTCGGGCTCGCCGCGCAGTTCGGTCATGACCGCAAAGCGATTTGCAGAGGAAACGATGACAGTGGCAGCGCCCGCTTGCCTGTAGCGGAAGGAATCGCGCCCCTCATGGTCGACATCGAAATTATGATGTGCGTGTTTAATAGCAGCAACGCGCAAGCCCTGCGCCGTGAAATGGGCAACGAGCTTCGAGACCAGCGTCGTTTTGCCGGAGTTTTTCCAACCGGCGATGCCGAATAGCGGCGGCGTCACTGCATCTTCTCCCCAGATAAAAATTCCTGCACTTCGGCGAGTTCGTCAGGCGTATTTGCGTTGAAGAAGGGATCGGCCAGCCGCTCGCCAAGACGAACAGGTGGAAAATCGACAGCAGAGCTTTGGTGTTTGTCCGCCCACCGCAGCACCTTACGTACTCCGCTTGAAAGCGCGCATTGGAGATCGTCTGCGAGCGCCACGGGCCACAAGCCGAATACGGGATGAACTTGCCCGGCCGATTGAGCGAGCACGATGGCGGGGTAGTTATCTCCGGCTGCCGCCAACAATTCAGCAACAAGATTTTCTGGGAACAATGGTGTGTCGCAGGCAGCGGTAGCGATGAAACGCGCATCTGGCGCTTCTTTCGCGGCCCAGCGCAGACCGGCAAGCACACCTGCCAAGGGCCCCGCATAATCTGAGGTCGCATCCGCGATGACCGGCAGCCCGAAAGATGCGAAACGGGCGGCCTCTCCATTGGCATTAAGTGCAATCGGCGAGGCTTGCGGCCTCAGCCTCTCCAGCACATGCGCCAGCATCGGCTTGCCACCCACCAGCCGCAGGCCCTTATCGCCCCCGCCCATGCGGCGAGACAATCCGCCCGCGAGTATGACGCCAGCCACCCGCTCCATGGATCATATATCCTCTCTCAAGCTGCCCTTCCGGTAGTGGCGTGCCCAGAACGCGGCGACTTTCGAATGCGCGTATTTTGGGCCCGGCAAGCACTTCGGCCACGTAAGTCTTACCATTTGGATGGATTTGAGAAAGCTGACTTTCGCAAACGCCGATCACGCATTAGATAATGTGTATCTGATTCTGAAACCAGATTTCCGAAACCTTGCAACCGGCAGTTTTATGGCTGATCCCCTGACAAAAGAGGGCGTCCTCGCGGCGCTGAAGACAATCAAAGCGCCTAGCGGGCAAGATATTGTAACGCTCGGGATTCTCTCGGAAATCGTTATAAACAAGGACAAGGTGTATTTCGCGCTTAGCGTGCCGCCTGCGGATGCGAAAGCGTTCGAGGCAGTGCGTAAGGCGGCCGAAAATGCCGTGAAGGCTCTGCCCGGCGTCGGTGGCGCGATGGTGACGCTGACGGCGGATGCAAACGCCAAATCGGCCGCATCGGCGCCTGCTGCACCCAAGAGCGGACCAGAGCGCGGGATTGGCCGTATAAAGCGGATCATTGCGGTAGCATCTGGCAAGGGCGGCGTTGGAAAATCGACCACAGCGGTAAACCTCGCGCTTGGCTTTCAGCAAAATGGTCTGCGTGTTGGCGTGTTCGACGCCGACATCTATGGCCCCTCCATGCCGCGCCTTCTCTCCATTCGCGGTAAGCCGGAGCTAATCGGCGAAAATCTCCTTGCCCCGGTCCAAAACTATGGGCTGAAGGTCATGTCGATGGGCTTCCTTGTGGAGGAAGAAACGCCGATGATTTGGCGTGGCCCGATGGTAATATCGGCGATCACCCAAATGCTGAAGGATGTGGCCTGGGGCGAGCTCGACATAATGGTTGTCGATATGCCGCCCGGCACCGGCGACGCGCAGCTCACAATGGCCCAGCAGGTGCCGCTTTCCGGCGCGGTTATCGTCTCGACGCCGCAGGATTTAGCTCTAATCGACGCGCGCAAAGGCCTTAACATGTTTAAGCGCGTGAGCGTGCCCGTGCTCGGTATCATTGAAAATATGAGCTTTTTCGTCTGCCCGGAATGCGGCCACCGCTCGGATATATTCAGCCATGGCGGCGCGCGGCACGAAGCTCAAAGGCTTGGCGTTCCCTTCTTGGGTGAACTGCCGCTGCATATGTCGATCCGGGAAACCTCAGATGCTGGGCGTCCAATTGTCATCGCCGAACCGTCCTCGCTCCACGCGCAGATCTACAAGAATATCGCAGCGACGTTATGGACAGGTCTTAGCGGCGAAGGCGCGCAGCCAGCCGCCCCACGCATCGTTATTGAATGATCGGCGTGGCGAATGTGGCCTCCTGGATGGCCACGGCGCGGCGCGCCTCGGCCATGACCTTTGTTATTGCGACGGCCAGCTTTGCTGGCCGGAAGCAATCCACCGTCACTCACGCGATTGTTGCCGCTCGCGGTACTATCCGGCCAAGACCGTAGCTTGGAGGATGACCAATCCGTTGGTCGAGGCATGTAAAATCATCGGCACGAAAATCGAGCCGGTAGAAAACCGCGCCGCGCCCAGTAAAAGGCCGGTGACGAAAACGGTCATGATCCCATAGAGATCGTATTGGGCATGCATGGACGCGAAGAGAGCACTCGTCACGACAATCGCGCCGGCCGGCTTCATAAAGCTTTTTTCAAATCCCTTAAACAGGAAGCCGCGAAAGAAGAGTTCCTCAAACAGAGGCGCTCCTACGACGATGGCAAGCGCGACCAGCCAAAGCGGTTTGCCGGTGGCGAACAGGTCTGTCTCGAACTTGGTTATAGTGGGACGTCCAAGCGCTTTTGTAAGTTGGTCCGAGAGGACGATCAAAACCACCAGGAAGAAGATCCACTTGATGATCGAGAGGAGAGAGAACGGCTTCAAAGCAAGATAATTGCTGACGCGAGCGCCTTTTTTCAGCCTCACGATTCCGACGATTAGGGCTGGACCCAAGATGCCCGACACCAAAGTGGCCAGCGACAGATAGGTTCCGCTGCTTGCCAGGAACAGGTCTCTGGCTTCGGCTTCGGACATAGTTGACACTGGATTGGCGATCAACACCGCGACGACGATGGTTATGAACTGCCAAAACGTGACAACGGCCATTATGAGCAATCCCCAAATGGCCGTTGCCCCAACGCTCCAATGAGAGGGAGAAGGGTTCTGAATCGTGCCCGTAAGATTCCCGTCCAAAGCCATCCCCTCGCTCAGAGTCATTCAATTGAAGCGCGCTGTGAGTGCCCCAGCGCTCACGCCGCCTTTTGTGCATTCGCTTCTGCCGCCGCAAGGTCCGGCGGGACCGCTTCGGCGGCAAAGCGCTGGATTGCCTCCGCGAGTGGCAGCGTTTCCTGCGCCTGACTGCCAAGCCGCCTTATCGAAACCGTCCCCTCTTCCGCCTCTCGCTTTCCGACGATGAACATCACCGGAACCTTTGCAAGGCTATGTTCGCGGATTTTATAGTTGATCTTCTCGTTGCGAAGATCGGTTTCCACGCGCAAACCTGCCTTGGCCAGAGCCGCATGCACTTTGCCCGCATAGGCGTCGGCATCGGAGACAATCGTCGCAACCATCACCTGAAGCGGCGAAAGCCACAGCGGCAGATGCCCGGCATAGTTCTCGATCAAGATGCCGGTGAAGCGTTCCAGGCTGCCGAACATGGCCCGATGGATCATGACGGGCGTGTGTTTTGCCCCATCCTCGCCGATGTAAAACGCGCCGAGCCGTCCCGGCAGATTGAAATCGAGCTGCACCGTCCCGCACTGCCATTCACGGCCAATGGCGTCGCGAAGCGTGTATTCGAGCTTCGGTCCATAGAATGCGCCTTCGCCGGGATTGAGCACGTAACTCTGCCCGGCCGCCTCAACCGCAGCTTTCAAAGCCTCTTCGGACTTGTCCCATACCTCATCCGAGCCGATGCGCTTTTCCGGCCGCGTGGCGAGCTTTATCAGCACATCCTCAAAGCCGAAGTCCTTATAAATCGAGAGGATCAGCTCGTTCATGGTCACGCATTCGGAGGTGATCTGGTCCTCCGTGCAGAAGACGTGGGCATCATCTTGCGTGAAATGCCGCACGCGCATTATGCCGTGCAGCGCGCCCGATGGCTCGTAGCGATGCACCTTACCGAATTCAGCGATGCGAAGCGGCAGATCGCGATAGCTCTTCAGCCCGTTCTTGAAGATCTGAATGTGACCGGGGCAGTTCATCGGCTTGCAGCAGAAGACGCGCTCATCCGGCGTCTCCGTCACAAACATGTTCTCGCCGAACTTTTCCCAGTGGCCGGACTGTTCCCAAAGCTTCCGCTCCATCATGTCGGGCGAATTCACTTCGAGATAGCCATTGGCCTCCTGCCGCCGCCGCATGTAGCTGATGAGCGCTTGAAAGAGCGTCCAACCCTTCGGATGCCAAAACACCGAACCTGGCGCTTCCTCCTGAAGGTGGAAAAGATCCATCTCGCGGCCCAAGCGGCGATGATCGCGCTTTTCCGCCTCTTCGAGCTGATGCAGATAGGCGGCGAGCTGTTCTTCCGTCGTCCAGGCGGTGCCGTATATGCGTTGCAACTGCTCGCGCGATGAATCTCCACGCCAATAGGAGCCAGCCAAGCGCATGAGCTTGAAAGCTTTGCCGACTTTGCCCGTCGAGGTCATATGTGGGCCACGGCACAAATCGAGCCAATCGCCCTGTCGATAGATTTTCACGTCGTCGCCTTCGGGGATCGCGTCAACGAGTTCGACCTTGAAGCCCTCCCCTTTGGCCGCAAAATAATCGGCAGCCTGATTGCGAGACCAAACTTCTTTGGTGAAGGGTTTGTCGGCCGCGACAATCTCACGCATCTTGGCTTCGATCTTGGCAAGATCGTCCGGCGTGAAGCTCTCATCGCGATAGAAATCGTAATAGAAGCCGTTCTCGATGATGGGGCCGATTGTGACCTGCGTGCCAGGGTAGAGAGCCTGCACTGCCTCGGCCATCACATGCGCGGCGTCATGGCGAATAAGCTCCAGCGCCTCAGGGTCATCCCGAGTGATAATCTTTACGCGGGCATCGGCCTCAATAGGATCCACCAAATCGGCTAAATGACCGTCGACGCTTACAGCGACAGCCTTTTTTGCAAGCGATTTGGATATTGAGGCGGCTAGCTCAGCGCCGGTAATGCCCTGCTTATATTCACGGGCGGCGCCGTCGGGGAATTTCAACGTAATCATTTTATCCTCTCTCACTCCCGCCTACACCTGCGGGTAAGATGTTTCAAACTGCCTTCCTATTGGGTTTAGCTGGCGGGCTTGTCAAGTTTGGCACGCCGATATTACACGGCGACTTCATAGCGAAGAAGCTGATGCTAAAATACAATGACGGGTGAGCAATTTGTGACACATCGGGTATTGACAGCACTTGTCACATTAAGCTTTCCATCTTAACCTGCGCTGGGCCGACCTCATTAAACCGGGCATAAGCTGAGCTGCGACTGGGCGCGCTGCAGCAAGCTTTCATGGTTACGAATGTTTGCTGACTTCTGGCAACGGCGTGAGTGTTTTTGTGAGGACGGTGAGTATATCTGATTCCTGAGGGGCAGCAGAGGATTACTATGAATAGAAAGATCGTGCTTCGCGTGGCTCTTACGGCTTGCCTTGCAAACGCCGCAGCCCAGGCGATGGCTCAGCAAGCGGCTCCCAACGCAGCGTTGGAAGCGGCCTCCGGAGCGCAAACTAATATACTGGCATCGCCGCCATCGGCTGGGCGAGCATTAGCTGCCTCCGCCATTCGAGTTGCAGCTCAAGAACGTGACCTCATAGCACAGCCGGATGCGGCAGACCCCAGCGCCCAGCAGCGGCTCCCACTGCAACTCCTGTGGTTGCGTCCGAACCCGATCCGTTGACCCCGCCAGAAGTCACACAGGCCGCGCCACTTGCGCCAGGCGCACCTGCGCAGGCCCCTGTTGTAACCGTTGCCCCAGAGAATGATCTTGTCGCTTCGCAGGTACTAGCACGTATCAGCGGCCATAATTTCGGTGGAAAAGCCGATAATCGGGATGATATATCGGCGCTGACAGACTTCTACACTGAGAGCAAGGGGCGCCCGGTCTGGACAACCAAGGATGGTTTCAATTCCCGTGCGCAGCAAGCGCTGCAAGAAATCCGCAATGCCGACAATTGGGGATTAGAGGCTTCAGCTTTCCAGCTTCCTGAAGCTCCCGGTTCGGCGCCCGAGGCTCTTGCCGATGCCGAAATCAAATTAAGCACAGCAGTTCTGAAATATGCGCGCCATGCGCGGGGTGGCCGTCTTGATCCTCCCGCTTTGAGCGCCATGCTTGACAGGCGCCCGCATATCTATGAGCCAAAGTCTGTGCTGCAAGCCATCGCTGTGGCCGCTTCCTCGGACGCATATTTGCGCGGGCTTCATCCGAAACATGAGCCATTCAGACGCTTGCAGCGTGCGTTGGCTGCGCTCGGCAAAGAGCAGTCAAACACACCTCAGTTGGTTAAGATCCCATCCGGTACCAACATAAAGCCTGGACAAGAGAACCCCCAAATTGGGCTTCTCCATACACGGCTTTCCGTCACTGCCGAACCGGGCCGCGAAACATTCTATGATAATGCTTTGCTGGAGGCAGTTAATCGCTACCAAAAAGAGCACGGCCTCGAAGCGACTGGCATAGTTGATCGCAAATTGCGCGCCTCCTTGAATGAGGCTGCGGGCACTTCGCCTGAGGAAAAGCGCGAGCGCATTGTCGTCAATATGGAACGCTGGCGCTGGATGCCGGATGATCTGGGCGAATTTTATGTATGGGACAGTGTTCCCGAACAGCTCACCCGCGTCTTCGACCATGGACAGCTGGCGCTCATGGAGAGGATCGTGGTCGGCAAACCGTCAACGCCCACTCCGACCTTCTCTGCGAACATGCAATTCGTGGTTTTCCATCCTGAATGGGGCGTCCCGGACAGCATCAAATCACACGAGATCGTGCCGAAACTTCGCCGTGCAAGCGGTGGCGGCGGCGAAAGCAGCTTCTTCTTTTTCGGCGGCGGAGGCGGTGGCGGTCGAAGCGTTCTAGATCGCATGGGAATGCGCGTCAGCATGAACGGACACCCCGTCGATCCCGACACCGTTGACTGGTCGCATGTCGATGTCCGGCGCTACCAATTCATTCAGGGAGCAGGCGCACGCAACGCGCTTGGACTTATAAAGTTCCGCTTCCCGAACAAACATGACGTTTACATGCATGACACCCCGGACCGTAGCCTATTCAACGCGTCAACGCGGGCATTTAGCCATGGATGTATGCGCACGCAGAACCCGGTACATCTGGCCGAGGTGTTGCTCGCCTATGATAAGGGCTATTCGCCCGAGAAAACTCGTGCGCTTGCGGCTGCCAGCGGCACGAACGAGATCAAGCTCTCAACGCAGATCCCTGTCCATGTTGTGTATTTTACAATGGAAGCTGACGAAGCCGGCAATGTTCGCTCCTTCGGCGACATCTATGGAATGGACAGCCGCATCGCTCGCGCGCTGAAGGGACTACCCGTCCATTTCAACTATGAGCTTTCGGCATCGGCGGATGACGAACCGCGCGCAGGGCGTGGGGAGCGTGCCGAGCGCGTACGGGATGTCGTAAGGTCTCGCCGGGGGTCTCCCCTGTTTAACGACTGGAACTAATCAGTTCGCGGCGGCGAGTTCTTCGCGAAGAATGCGCCGCAGCTCGGGTTGACATGAACCGCAATTGGTGCCGGCTTTTAGCCGGCACCCGATCGCTTCAAGGTCTCGGTTCCCCTCAGAAATAGCATTGCGAATAGCGCCCGCACGCACGCTGAAACAAGCACACACTGTTTCGCCCTGAGGCTGATGGCCGGCCATATTGGACCCGCTCAAAAGTGCGATCCTCTCCACAGTGCTAAGCCGATCCTTCGCAAAGGCGCCCTTTAGGATATCGAGGTCAGGTAAGCCATTGGCCGCTGGTCCAGCAAAAAGGCTTAGATCAAGCTTTTCGCCTCGGAACGCAGCCAAGCGGTAGAGGCCGCCTTCCTCGTCGACATATTCGCTGACATCACAGCCATCGCAGAGCTCGCGCATGACGCTATCCGCGAGCGGCGCTGCGGCGTCATCTGTGGCGAAAGACTGAAGAAAGCCGCCTTCAATTGGGATCCGCGTCCAATAGGGGTGCGAACGGAGTTCCATGCGTTGCCGCGAAAGGATGACGCCGCGTGTCGCAAATTCTATCGGAGCGACAGCGCAGGGAGTGGCCTTGGCTTCCGGCTGCCCGGAGTAAAGATCGGTCGCGGGCGCAACAAGATCGGAGATGCGTGCGCTCGGGGCAGTTTCACCATTCCAGTGAATAGGAGCAAATACGCTGCCCGCAACTTGCGCATCCGTAACACGAACCAGAAATACGCAGCTTCCATGCTGAGAAAATACTCTGGCAAAGCTATGGTGTTCGAGCTTGTACCGCGCCGCATCTTCGAAGCTAACTTCTAAAACCGGCTCCGGCGCATGTTCGCCCAAGCGAACGCTTAAGCCCGTCCGGGTCATTGTATGCCACTGATCGCGAAGCCGCCCGGTATTGAGAAGGAGCGGAAATTCAGCATCGGTCGCGGCAGCAAGTGCAGGAGAGGCCACCGGCACAAAGCGCGCCTTAGCATCCGGCGTGATGAAACCTCCTTCTGCAAAAAGACGCGCTGACGCCCCTTCCCTATCGGCGCTTATCGGCCATTGCGCAGGCTCAAGCGCATCATACTCATGGCGGCTTAGCTTACTCAGTCCCGAAAGGTCGAAGGCCCGAGACCCGTGATTTTCGAAAGCCGAAAGCGCCGCATGTTCGCGGAAGATGTCGCCTGGGCCGCTATAATCGAAAGCACCACCGAAGCCGAGACGGCGCGCGACCTCGCTTACGATCCACCAGTCGGGCCTTACCTCTCCTGGCAAAGGCAGAAAGGCGCGCTGACGGGAAATTCGCCTTTCCGAATTGGTGACGGTGCCGTCCTTTTCTCCCCACGCCGCAGCGGGGAGCAGGATGTGAGCCCCGGAATTAATCGTGTCGTTAGAGCGGACATTGTCGGAAACGATAAACACATCGAGCTTCGCAAGCGCCGCCGAAACTGCCCGGGCGCGGGGAAGCGAGACCGCCGGATTTGTACCCATCACACAGAGAGCTTTGATCTCGCCGCGCTCGATGGCTTCGAACATATCGACGGCCTTCAGCCCTTCACGTTCCGCCATGCGTGGCGCATTCCAGAAACGCGCAACACGGTCCACGTCTTGAGGCGCGAAACTCATATGAGCGGCGAGCTGGTTGGCGAGCCCGCCCGCTTCGCGGCCGCCCATGGCATTCGGTTGGCCCGTAAGCGAAAATGGCCCCATTCCCGGCCTGCCAATGCGCCCCGTCGCCAAATGGCAGTTGATGACGGCGTTGACCTTGTCGGTACCCTGGGCCGACTGGTTCACGCCTTGGGAATAGCAAGTGACGGTGCGTTCGGTGACGCGGAACCAGTCAAATAAGGTTGCGATTCCGCTTTCCGGTAGCTGACATATCTGGGCAGCCGCGCGGGTGCTCGGAGCAATTTCCTTGGCACGCGCCAAGGTGACTTCAAAACCTTGCGTGTGCGCTTGAATATAAGCTGTGTCCATTGCTCGGCTTTCACTCAAATAAGCGAGCAACGCGCAGAACAAAGCCGAATCCATGCCTGGCGCGATGGCAAGATGAAGATCGGCTTCTTCTGCCGTGGCCGTGCGGCGCGGATCGATGACAACGAGCTTCGCGCCGCGCTCTCGCCTGTTCTTCAGCATCCGCCGAAAAAGCACAGGGTGGCACCAAGCCGCGTTCGATCCTACGAGAATGATAAGATCGGCCTCATCGAGATCCTCATAGCAGCCAGGAACAACATCCGCGCCGAATGCGCGGCGATGCCCCGCCACGGAAGACGCCATGCAAAGGCGAGAGTTCGTGTCGACATTCGAAGAGCCGAGGAAGCCTTTCATCAGCTTGTTGGCGACATAGTAGTCTTCTGTAAGAAGCTGGCCCGAAAGATAGAATGCGATCGCCTCGGGTCCATAACGATCAAGCGTCCGCGCGAAACCGTCCGCTGCCGTGTCGAGCGCCGCATCCCAGCTTGCCCGCGCCAGCGCGCCCGATCCGTTGCGCACCATTGGATGAAGCAGCCGCGTTTCAAGGCCGAGCGTCTCGCCGAGCGCGGTGCCTTTGGAGCAGAGCTGTCCCAAATTTGCAGGGTGCGAAGGATCACCACCGATGGAGGCGCCGCCCTTTCCGTCGGCAGTCGCCAACACTCCGCAGCCGACGCCGCAATAGGGACAGGCCGTTTTCACCGCCCGCGAAGTCAAAGCGCACCTCTGGCGGAGGATTGCCAGTGCCGATGCTTAGAAGACTCGGAATTCCCCCTCACCCTGTCCCTCTCCCCATAGGGGCGAGGGAACGCTGCTGCACAGCCGTGTCCCCTTGCAGCAGGACCTCTGCGGCCACCCCCTCTCCCCTCGGAGAAGAGGGCTGGGGTGAGGGGCCTAGTTCTAATAAACATCGGCCTGATAGCGTCCCGATTTCTTGAGGTCTTTGACAAAATTGACGGCGCTATCGGCGGAAAGCTTGCCCTCTGCGGCCGCGATATCCACAAGCGCGCGCTCAACATCCTTCGCCATTCGCTGTGCATCGCCGCAAACATAAAAATGCGCTCCTTCTTGAAGCCACGCCCATAATTCGCGGCCAACCTCACGCATGCGATCCTGCACATAGAATTTCTGCTTGTCGTCGCGCGACCATGCCAGCGAAAGCCGCGTCAGCAGTCCCTTCGCCTTCATGGCTGTCAGCTCATCCTTGTAAAAGAAATCGCAGGCGCTTCGCTGATGGCCGAAAAAGAGCCAGTTCTTACCGGGCGCGCTCATCGCGTCGCGCTCTTGGAGGAAAGCGCGGAACGGCGCTATGCCGGTGCCAGGACCTACCATAATGATCGGCGTGGCGGGGTCGGATGGAAGGCCAAAGTTATGAGCCTTCTGCACATAGGCTTTCACCCTCGCGCCCTCGGGCAAATGCTCCGCCAGGAATGTAGAGGCAACGCCAAGCCGGGCACGTTTGCCCACGCGATAGCGTACAGTATCGACTGTGAGCGATAGCAAACCCGGCGTCGTCTTTGGCGAGGACGAGATCGAATAAAGACGTGGCTGAAGCGGCTCGAGCGTTTCAATCAGCGCTTCAGGATCGGGCATTACGCCAGCGAACTTTTGCAGGGCCGCCAAGACATCAAGAGTTGCCGCATCGCGATCCGGATCCTCACCCGCCGCGAGCGCTTTTGCTTTCTGGCGGCGATCACCCCCGGTGAGGTAAGAAAACAGCTGAAAGAGGGAATCGGGGGCCAGTCCGAGCGAAACCTCGGTCTGAAGCATATCGATGAGCGGACGCCCGCCACGCTTCTCGCCGATAGGAATGTTGAGCGCGCCGAGAACATCCTGCGCAAGCTTCTCGTCATTTGCTGGAAAGATGCCGAAAGAATCCCCAACGGTGTAGTCGAGGCCAGCGGCGGCAAGATCGAAATCGATATGCCAGGTTTCTTTTTCGGAGCCGTGGCTGTTGAGGCGGCGTCGGCCGAGAAAAGTGACTTCGGCAGGGAAGTCGCGGCTCGTTCCTGGGTTTACAGTAGCAACTTGCGGTCCCCTAGCATCTTCGACCTTAAACGCCAGCGCGGGCGACGCAGCCTGTGTGCTTTCAGAGGCGCTGCCGATTTCGGCGTGAAGCGCCTTCAGCATACGCGCTGTTTCCTTGCCACCCGGCACACAAAGGTTCAGACGCTCTTCCTGCTTGCCCGCAATCGCATTGGCGTAATCATTGCAATTATACCCGCACTGGCCGCAATCTTGTTGCGCCATTGCCGCCATCATACGCCGCCGCAACGGACGCCCCTCGGCAAGGGCCATGCGATCGGCGAGGCTCAATGTCTGGTCGTGCCAGGGGGCGTCTTCCGCTTCAGTGACAACGCCGTCGCCTGTGACGGAGAGCGGCATCGCCGCGACAGCTTGAGCCGCCGAGCGATCCAGGGCAATAAGCCCTGCGAAGAAGCCATTAAGCCAAGAGCGCTGTTCATCCGAGAATGGCGCTGTTTCTGGGATAAGCGACGGGGGCGCGGCCACGAACGGGGTCATATCATTCATTGCCCTGCCCTCTCTGAAATAGCGGCCAGAAGCTCTGCGGTGGTAGCCCGGCGCGTGAAGGCCAGAAATGTTTCCTCTGGGCTCGCGCGCTCGCGCAGATAAAGGCTCAGAAGCCGCTCGACCGCTTGCGGAACGTCTTCAGCTTTGACGTCGCGGAGAAGCTCCCGGCCAATGCCCCCCTCTGGGCCGTAGCCGCCGCCCACATGCAGATGATAGCCGTCCACGCTATCGCCCTCTTCCGACACCGTTACGCGCGCGCCGATCAGGCCGATGTCGCCAATATAGTGCTGGGCGCAGCTATGATGGCAGCCGGTGAGGTGGATGTTTACCGGGCTGTCCATCTCAACGCGGGGTTCTACATAATCAGCGATTGCCTGCGCATGTCCTTTGGTGTCGGAGGCGGCAAAGCGGCAGCCTTTGCTGCCAGTACATGCAACGAGCCCTGCCCGGATTGATGTGGCTCGCACCGAAAGCCCAAGCGCTTCGAGGACGGCTTCTACCCTCGCGAGGTTATCCTGATGAACCCCTGAGATAAGCAAATTCTGCCACACGGTCAGGCGAATATCGCCATCGCCCAGATCGCGCGCGATCGCGGCAAGGCCGTGCATCTGCGCCGTTGTCAGCTTGCCTACCGGAAGGGCAACACCAACCCAAAACAACCCTGGCTGCTTTTGAGCGTGAGCACCAATATGCGCAAGCCGGTCGAAGCCCGGCTGAGGCTCAACGGCTTCCGCGGGGGCGCGCGTCAGCTTTTGGCCAAGCTTTTCCTCGACAGCGGCTAGAAATTTCTCGAAGCCCCAATCGTCCAACACATATTTAAGCCGCGCCTTGTTCCTGTTTGTGCGGTCGCCATGCTCGATGAAGACACGCAATATGGCATCGGCGACGCGGACCGATTCTTCCGGCCGCACGATCACGCCTGTGTCGCGCGCAAGGTCGCAATGGCCCGTGATACCGCCAAGCGCGAGTCGGAACCAGACTCCCGCGTCCAGCCCAAAGCCATCGCGGACACGTACGGCCTGAAAGCCAATATCGTTGGTATCTTCCAACGTCGCGATGCGGCCCGCGCCATCGAATGCGATATTGAATTTGCGCGGAAGACCATAGAGCGAACGGTCGTTCAAGATATGAAAGTGCATTTCGCGCGCATATGGCCGCGTGTCGATCAGCTCTTGCGGATCGATACCGGCCGTTGCCGTGCCCGTCACATTGCGAATGTTATCCGCGCCTGAACCGCGCGAGCACAGTCCCAAATCCTGGATTGCTTCCAGAACCGCGACGGCGTTCTTTGCTTCGATCTCGCGAATTTGCAGATTGGCCCGCGTCGTGACATGTGAATAGCCGCCGCCGTAGCGATCCGCGACATCGGCCATGCCCGTAAGCTGCCAGTGTTTCAGGATGCCATTCGGAATCCGCAGGCGGCACATATAGGAATTCTGGTTCGGTGCGACATAGAAGAGGCCGTAATACCGCCAGCGGAAATTATCGGCGGGCTTCGGAAATTCGTTCCTTTCTGCCTGGTCCTTCAGGCGCAGATAAGCGTCAAACGGATGCTCTTCCCGCTTGAACTTCTCCTGATCCGAAAGCTTTCTGCCGCTTTCGAGGACGCGGTTTTGGGCGGCGATGTGCGAAGCATCCGGGCCTTGCGGCTCGGACGATACCGCACCATTGGCAGGCGGCGCCTTCTGCGCGGCGCGCGCGAGCGCGAGGCCTGACGCGAAGCCTTCAAGATAGCGCTTTTGGTCGGCTGTAAAATCGGCTGTCATGGCTTAAGCCGCCTCTCTATCGATCAACGGCAGTGTTGGTTCTTGCTGCGAGCAAAAAGATGGACCGAAGGCAAGGCCGGAACGCATGGCGGAGACCGGCGCCTTGCGCCGGATGAGATCGAGATACCAGCCGCCATCGCTCGTATCGCCAATGAGAACCGCGCCCACGAGCGCGCCATTGCCAATCACGAGTTTTTTGTATAGGCCGAGCCCCCTATCGCGCAGGACGATTGACGAGGTACCGGCCTCGCCTATGAAGTCGCCTACGGAAAAAGCCGGCAGGCCGGAGACCTTCAAGTTCGTGGCGATCAGTTCGGGGCTGTATTGCGCGTCGGTGTCGCCGCAAAGCTGCGCGGCCAAAATGTCAGCTTGCGCATAGGCTGGCTCGACGAGCCCGCAGCATTGCTCCTCGACTTCCGCGCATTCGCCGATTGCAAAGACATCGTTATGGGAAGTCGAAAGGCTGGCGTTCACGACAATGCCGCGCCCGACCGCCAACCCTGCTGCTTTGGCAAGGTCTGCATTAGGCTTTATGCCCGCGGCCATTACGACCGCATCGGCTGCTATGCGGCGTCCATCGGCGAGGAGAATGCCGTCTGCGTTGCTGTCACCGAGAACGGCTGCGGTCTGCGCTTCGAGCACGACTTCGATGCCTTGCCGTTCGAGCGCCGCCTTCACCATGGACGCGGCAGCGCCATCAAGTTGCCGCTCCATCAGCCGATCCATCAAATGGACGAGCGTCACTTGCGCGCCACGCTTCGCGAGACCGTAGGCTGCTTCGATGCCAAGGAGACCGCCGCCTATTACGGCCACGGATGCACGATCCGCCGAAAGCTTCGAAAGTTGCTCCACATCAGCGAGGGTGCGAAATACGGAAACGCCCGGTAGATTCGCTCCCGGGATCGGAAGCCGGATCGCCCGCGATCCCGTCGCAAAGACGAGCTTTGAGAAGGGAACAGCGCGTCCATCTGCAAGGGCGACGGTGCGGCAAGCGAGGTCAACCGCGACGGCAGCCGTGCCCGGCAGAACCGTAACACCGGCAGCCTTCCACCACGCATATGACTTTAGCGGAAGGTCTTCCCGCGCGATGTCACCCGCAAGCGCCGAGGACAAAAGCACCCGATTATAGGCAAGGCCCGGTTCGTCACCGATGACCGTGATGCGATAGCGCGAAGGTGCTTGCGCCGTGACTTGCTGAACAAGCCTTGTCGCTGCCATGCCGTTGCCAATGATAACCAGAGATTCCGACATGCTGACGCCCTTTACCACTCTCTCCTTCCAATGCTTGATCTAAGCGGCTTCGACGAAACGGTGACGCTCATAAAGGAATTCAAGGACGCGCTGGCGGCAGGCGATGTAGACGGGGTCCGCCACCAGATCGATGCGCTTTCTCGGGCGGGGCAATGGCACATCGAGAATTTCGCCAATGCGCGCGGCAGGCCCATTCGTCATCATTACGATGCGGTCGGACAACAACACCGCTTCGTCCACATCGTGGGTAATCATCATGACGGTATTGCCGAGCTCCGCATGGATCGCCATGACGCTGTCCTGAAGATGCGCGCGGGTGAGCGCATCCAGAGCCCCAAACGGCTCATCCAAAAGCAAAACCTTCGGCTCCATAGCCAGTGCCCGCGCGATTCCGACGCGCTGTTTCATGCCGCCTGAAATTTCGCCGGGCCGCTTGTCCTTCGCGTGCGTCATTTGCACTAAAGCGAGATTGTGCTCAATCCACGCGCGACGTTCCTTCCTCGTTTTGACGCCGCTGAAGACCTTGTTCACGCCGAGTTTCACGTTGTCATAGACCGAGAGCCATGGCAGTAGGCTGTGATTTTGAAATACAACTGCGCGGTCGGGCCCGGGCGAGTTGACCTCCTTGCCCTCAAGGATTACGCCGCCGCGCGTCGCCTTCGTCAAACCGGCTACGACGTTAAGGAGGGTGGACTTGCCGCAACCCGAATGACCTATGATGGAGACGAACTCACCCTTCTCCACCTTGAGCGTGATATCTTTCAGCACCTCGCTGGCGCGCTGGCCGCGCATGAAGGTTTTATCGAGGTGATCGATGTTGAGATATGAGCGCACCAAATCCTCCTACGCGGCTTGAGTACTGCCCGTCACCGCCGAGGCGATGGCGGCGATGAGGCGGTCCAGGATAAAACCCACTACCCCGATATAAATCAGCGCGACGACGATGTCGGAGAGCCGCGACGAGTTCCAGGCGTCCCAGATGAAAAAGCCAATTCCGACGCCACCCGTCAGCATTTCCGCAGCAACGATTGCGAGCCAGGAGAGGCCAATGCCTATGCGCAGACCCGTAAAGATGTAGGGCGCTGCCGATGGGATCATAATTTTGTAGAAAAACTCAAACTGGTTGAGCCGCAAAACCTGCGCGACGTTACGATAATCTTGCGGAATGTTGCGGATACCAACGGCCGTATTTATAATGATCGGCCAAACAGCAGTAATGAAGATCACGAAAATAGCCGAGGGCTGCGAGTCACGAAATGCAGCAAGCGAGATCGGCAGCCAAGCGAGAGGTGGAACGGTTCGCAGCACCTGGAAAATCGGGTCCAGACCGCGCATGGCCCATTTGGATTGCCCGACAAAAGCCCCAAGCGCGATACCAAAAACGCTCGCGATGCCGTAGCCGATTGCAACGCGCTGAAGCGAGGTCAAAACGCGCCAGCCAAGCCCAATATCCTGCGGGCCAGCCACAAAGAACGGATCAACAATGAGGTCGTATGCCTCAGTCCAAATTTTCGATGGCGCTGGCAAGGACGAGCCCGCCTTGGAGCAGAGTAGCTCCCAGACGGCGAGGCACAGCATCAGCACGGCAATCGGCGGAATGATATTGGCGGCCCAAGCATTGAGCGCAGACGAAACGCGCGCTCGCATGACGGCGAATCTCGCAATTCGTGCTGGCGCGGCCCCGATGGCTGGAATCTGCATCGGAATGGCCTTCGCATCAGCCTCGAAAGCGCATGGCATTTGGCTCATCTCTTTATCTCCACCTTGGCGTCACGGCCGCCCCCACGACGGCCGTGCAGGGCTGCTCAAACCTCGGCGCGCTTGATCGAGAGGCTCTTCAAATAGGCTGTGGGATTTTCGGGATCGAAAACCTTTCCATCAAAGAAAGTCTCAACGCCGCGTGAAGAGCTGGCAGGAATGTCGCTAGCCGCAACTCCGAGCGTTTTGGCTGCATCGCGCCAAATATCCTCGCGGTTCACCTTGTTCACGAGCGCTTTAACGTCGGTCGCGGGTTCGAACTTACCCCAGCGAATATCCTCGGTTACGAACCAGGCGTCGTGGCTCTTGAATGGGTATGAAGCAAAGTCCTGCCAGAACTTCATGAAGAGCTTGGTGCCCTTCTCGACCTTGCCGCGCCCGTAGTTGATGTCGCCCTTTGTTCTGCCCAAGATGTCGGCAACCGGCACGTTGAACCATTGCCGCTTGCCAACGATGGCTGACATTTCTTCTTTGTTTTCCGGCTTGTCGCACCATTGCTGCGCCTCCATGATGGCCATCAGCAGCGCTTTCGCGGCGTTCGGATTTTTATCGACGAACTCGGCGCGGAGCGCGAAAGCTTTTTCTGGATGCTTGGACCAGATCTCGCCTGTCGTGCAGGCTGTAAAGCCGATGTCCTGGTTAACCAACTGCTCGTTCCACGGCTCGCCCACGCAGAAGGCGTCCATGGTGCCCACTTTCATATTGGCGACCATTTGCGGTGGGGGGACCACGATGGTCGAAACATCCTTGTCGGGGTCGATTCCACCTGCCGCGAGCCAATAGCGGATCCACAAATCATGGGTACCGCCGGGGAAGGTCATGGCAACCTTCACCTCTTTGCCGGAAGCCTTCTTGGCCTCGAACGCGGCTTTTAGCTGCGGAAGCATCGGTAGAAACCTTAAGGTCTTTATATTCATTCGCGACAGAAATAGCCTGCGCATCGAGATTAAGCCGCGCTAGGAGATACATCGGCGTGGGCACGTTGTTCTGCGTCACCTTTCCCGCCGAGATGAGATACGGCATAGGCGTGAGTATGTGAGCACCGTCGATGCCGTTATTCGCGCCACCAAGCACGATGTTGTCTCGCGTTGCGCCCCACGATGCCTGCTTGGCAACTTCTACGTCGGGCATCCCATATTTGGCGAATAGGCCTTTTTCCTTGGCGATCACCAAGGGCGAGGCATCCATAAGCGCTATGTATCCCAGTGTTGCCTTTGTCACCTCGGGCGCGGCGGCGCATAGGCAGCGGGCACGCCATACGGAAACGCCAGTTTTGCTGCGGCAATAACGCCTGCTGCGCCCGTCGCAGACTTTAGAAACGTGCGGCGTGAGAAATCGAAGGACTTGCTGCCGTTATCGCCGGTCGACATCGAGGAATCTACCCTTTCCCATATAAAAGCCGCACGAATGGGCCTTTCAAACTATGGTGCCGCCTACGGTTTGGCCGTCGCTCGCGCCGGAGCGCTTTGCAGCGCAGCACCAGCAACTAGGCAAGCAAACCTCGTGCCAACTCCGAAACTTTGTTCAATAGCCTAGCGTGATAGAGGAAATTGGGCTGACACCGCCGCTCCTGGACCGCGGAATGCTGCTCTTGGAGATGCCAACGTGGTGGTCAGGCTGACGATTTATTGTGCAGCGCACCACGAGTTTACTTCGTCTGATTAATTAACAATTTCTCGGTTTGGCGAGCGGCTGTTTAAGCAATTTTTATGCCTGCTATCGCAGCGAAGGCGCTGGACGATTATGCCTTTTATCAAATGGCTGTGTTTTAACGAGTATTGAGACGCATTCACCTTGACGCCTGCGCTTGTGCTTCCTTACTTTCCCTGAAACAGAAGTCAGCGGCTGACGGTCGCGCAACAAAAGAGGGTTTCCATGGCTACATCGGCCGTGACTACAGCGACCTTTGAGAATGAGGTCAAAAAAGCTGATAAGCCAGTGCTTGTTGATTTTTGGGCGGAATGGTGCGGACCGTGCCGCATGATCGCGCCTATTCTGGAGGAGCTGTCGGTAGAGCTTTCGGACCAGATTAAGATTGTCAAACTTGATGTCGACAATAATCAGGAGGTGGCACAGATCTATAATGTGCGCGGTATTCCGGCTCTCCTGCTGTTTAAAAATGGCGAGGTTGCCGGTCAGAAGATAGGCGCTTTGTCAAAACACCAGCTTAAGGCATGGCTCACGGAAGCGGTGGCGTAACAGCCGCTGCGGCGATCCAAGGCAGCATCAATGACTTAAAGCGTTTTGCGACCAGATTGAAGCACTCCGAATCTGCATCTTTAAGGTTTGGATTGCTTCCGGGCAGCTTTGCTGGCCGTCGCAATGACGGCGCCGGAAATCGTCATCGCGAAGCGGCAGCGCCGCTGCGGCGATCCAGGAGTTTCACGATGCTGGTTATAGATGATCGCCAAAGGCTCTAGCAAAAGGCTCCCCAGTGGGAGCCTTTTTTATGCCTGCTACTCGGCGGCGCGCGGCGTCTCTTGACCGCGTTCATAATTGAGTATCGGCGACAACCAGCGCTCGACCTCGGAAATGTCCCAACCCTTGCGGCGGGCATAGTCTTCAACTTGATCGCGTTCGATCTTACCGACGCCGAAATAGTGGCTCGCAGGATGCGCGAAATAGAGGCCAGAAACCGCCGCCGCCGGTATCATGGCAAAGCTTTCGGTAAGACGGATGCCTGTCGCTTGCTCAGCATCGAGAAGTTTGAACAGCGTGGCCTTCTCAGTGTGATCGGGCTGCGCGGGATAACCCGGCGCTGGCCGAATGCCGCGATATTTTTCTGCGATCATTTCTCTGGGCGTCAATGCCTCGCCCTCAGCATAACCCCAAAATTCGCGCCTTACTCGCGCGTGCATATGTTCGGCGAAAGCTTCCGCAAGCCGATCCGCCAGTGCCTTGACCATGATTTTCGAATAGTCGTCATTGGCGCGCTCAAACCGTTCCGCGATCGCCGCTTCGCCGATCCCTGCTGTCACAGCGAAACCGCCCACATAATCGGCCAAGCCGCTGGTGGCCGGAGCGACGAAGTCCGCGAGCGCCGTATTGGCGCGTTCGCCGTCGCGGGCAATTTGCTGGCGTAATGTACGGAAAGTAGCAATGCGGGATTTCCGATCATCATCCCCGTAAAGGGCGATATCGTCATCTCCTTCTGTGTTCGCGCGCCAAAAGCCGATAACGCAATTTGCGGCAAGCCACTTCTCTGCCACGAGTTGGCGTAGCATTGCCTCAGCATCGGCGAAAAGCGCAGAGGCCGCCTCTCCATAGCGGCTGTCATTCAGAACCGCCGGATAGGTCCCTTTGATTTCCCAAGCCGAGAAAAAAGGCGTCCAGTCAATGAATGGAACGAGCGCGGAAAGGTCATAGTTTTTGAATGCACGGGTACCGAGAAAACTCGGGCGCGGCGGCATATACTTAATCCAGTCGATTTTGAGCTTGTTCGCGCGCGCATTTTTCAAAGTAACGCGGTTCTTTTGAGCGCGGCCCCTCTCATGGGCGCGCGTTACGGCCTCATAGGTTTCGCGGATCTTCTCAACATAGCTGTCGCGAGCATCGCCCAGCAAATTGGATACGACGCCGACCGCGCGGCTCGCGTCAGTAACGTAAATGGCCTGATTGCGCTTGTAGTTCGGACTGATTTTTACAGCCGTGTGGACTTGGCTCGTTGTCGCGCCGCCAATAAGCAACGGCACGTCAAAACCCTGCCGCTCCATTTCCGCCGCCACGAAGCACATTTCATCAAGGCTCGGCGTAATCAACCCGGACAATCCAACAATATCGGCGTTCACCTCGCGCGCCTTATCGAGGATGACTTGCGCCGGAACCATGACGCCAAGGTCGATCACCTGGTAATTGTTGCATTGAAGGACGACGCCGACGATGTTCTTGCCTATGTCATGCACATCGCCCTTGACGGTTGCCATCACGATCCGACCTGCCGCAGGCACATTTTCCAAGCCAGCTTCCAGTTTCTCGGCGTCCATGAATGGCATGAGGTAGGCGACGGCCTTCTTCATGACGCGCGCAGACTTCACCACCTGCGGCAAGAACATTTTGCCCGCGCCGAATAGATCGCCGACAACGTTCATCGCGTCCATAAGCGGGCCTTCGATCACGTGAAGCGGGCGGGCAACCGCAAGCCTCGCTTCCTCCGTATCAGCGTCAATGTAGTCGGCGATGCCATGAACGAGCGCGTGCTTAAGTCGCTCCGTCACTGGTTTCTCGCGCCAAGACAGGTCGGGCGCCTGCTTCTTCTGAGACCCGCCCTTAAATCGATCCGCCGCTTCCAGAAGCTGGTCTGTTGCGTCGGACCGGCGATTTAGGACGATGTCTTCGCAAAGCTCCCGCAAACTGGGATCGAGATCGTCGTAGACGCCAAGCTGCCCGGCATTGACGATGCCCATGTCCATTCCGGCGCGGATCGCATGAAAGAGGAAGACCGTATGCATCGCTTGGCGCACAGGTTCATTCCCACGGAACGCGAAGGACAGATTCGAAACGCCACCGGAGACATGCGCGTGGGGGAGTTCGGAGCGAATACGCCGGGTGGCCTCGATGAAATCGACGGCGTAGTTATTATGCTCTTCAATTCCGGTTGCGATGGCGAAGATATTCGGGTCGAAAATAATGTCTTCGGGCGCAAAGCCGACCTTGTTGGTAAGCAGCCGGTACGCTCTTTGGCAGATCGTAAATTTGCGCTCCGCCGTGTCGGCCTGTCCCGTCTCGTCGAAGGCCATGACCACCACGGCAGCACCATAGCGCAGGATATGACGCGCGTGAGCCAGGAACGGCTCCTCGCCTTCCTTCAAGCTGATGGAATTGACGATGGCTTTGCCCTGGACGCATTTGAGTCCAGCCTCGATAACCGGCCATTTCGACGAATCGATCATAACTGGTACGCGGCTTATGTCCGGCTCGGCGGCGATGAGGTTGAGAAAAACCTTCATGGCCTTTTCTGAATCGAGCAGCCCCTCGTCCATATTGACGTCGAGCACGTTCGCGCCGCTTTCGACCTGCTCGCGAGCGACAGTCAGAGCTGCGTCATAATCTCCAGCCTCGATCAGTTTGCGAAATTTCGCCGAGCCCGTAACGTTGGTGCGCTCGCCTACGATGATGAATTGCTGGCCTGTGCCGGTCATGATTAACGAATTGCCCCGCGGACATTATCTTAAGTCCGTACCGTGGTGGGCCACCGTCGAAGTTTCAAGAAAAAACGCGTCTGGCCCTAATATAAGGGCGTTTGTGATCGCTCGTGAAAGCTCGGCATTCCAATCAGATCAAATTGTAGATGCTTCAACTCGCGCTTTTTCGCTATCGTGACGAAATCGCGATCATTATGAAGCAGCATGGTGTTATAGCGCATAGCAAGTTCTGCAATGCAGCAATCGATGACGCTGCGTATAGTTAGCCCTTGGCGCCGCAAATCGTAGTAAAGGCGCGCTGCGGCGGCCCAGCTATCGTCGTCCATCTCGAGATAATCCTGATCCGCGAGATAGTCCGAAAGCTTAAGCCATTCCTTTTCTTCACGAGCCCCTTGCAGCAACTCCATCTGAGTGAAACGCGTGAGATAAAAATCGCGTCCATCCAAAAGCTGCTGCAAAGATTTGCTTATCTCTCCGGTGCGATCCTTAAAAAGCGCGACAAGCACGCTCGTATCAATCAACATCGTACCGTGTTTGTCTTAGAGCTTTATAATCATAGCGGTCAGTGAATTCGATTTTACCCGCGAGATCGAACAGGTTTTTCTTCTTTTTAACCTTCAAAAATTCTTGCAAGGCCAAGTGAACGGCCTCTTTTTTTGTTTTTACGTTCGCCATTTTCATCACCTCGTCGATGAGGGCGTCATCTATATCAATATTAGTACGCATCAAGAAATCCCAGCCACAACCGGCTCTTCAAACACAATACACAAAGCCATACACATTCACAAGCGCCTTCGCAAAAATTCCCTAAAAGCTCTCTGTAAGCCTCCCGCATAACCAGAATTCACCTTCGACAATCATGCCCTCGCGCAAAGGCTGTGGAAGCATCGTGTCGTCGGCAACGAGGTCAAAGGTTCCCCCCGCCGTTCCGATCAGGGCCCAGGTGAAATCCTGTCCCGTTTCCGGATTGCGGCGGCGCTCTGTTTTCTGCACTTCGCCGGTAAGGAAGGCGCGCGCGGGTGCGCGGAAATCTTCGGCCTCGGGATCAAGAAATACGATATCGCCAGAGTCATTACTCCGAACGAATAGACCGCTTGCCAAGAAAGACCTTGCCGTGAATTTAACGCTTTTATCGACCTGCGCGGCCTGGAACGCCTGCTCATCCGCGAAGACAGCAAGCTCATGCGGGAAGGCCACAATCTGCGCCATCGCCATGAATGGTGTCTGCTTGCCGTATAGGCGTGCGAAATCCACAAGATCGATCAACGCGATGGTGGGCCCCAATTCGACGTAGATGGCCCCTTCGAAAAGATTATCGTTCGGACGCTGTCTTAGCGCGCGGACACGGACGGGGGCACGTCCCTCGCCCGCAAAAAAAGGCGTGATGCCGACTGCCACGTAAGGGTCAGCCGACGGGTTTTCCTCGTTGCCGGTCTTTTGCATGTGGACCCAAAGTTCCGGGCCCACAGCCGAACGAAGACGGTGATAATAGCCCGCTGGGCAAGGCTGCTTTTCGCCACCCTTTTCTAAAAGTCCATTCACAAGCGCGGATAGCGCCTCAGCCGAGCCCGCTCGAAATCCGATAACACTGAAGTGATCCGCCATCACCCCGCCTTCTCCCCTGCCGCGCGTTCACGGCTGTGTTCAAGCCTGCTTACTCGACAGGAGGTTTAATTCGGCGAGAATTGCCGAACCCATTTCCTGTGTCGAAACCTGCTTCATGCCCTCTTGCATGATGTCGGCTGTCCGTAGGCCGTTGCCAAGTGCGTTTGCGATGGCTTTGTCTAATAGATCTGCTTCTTCCCCCATATCGAAGGAATAACGCAGCGCCATGACGAAGCTCGATATGGTGGCAATGGGGTTCGCAATGCCCTTGCCCGCAATGTCGGGCGCACTTCCATGCACCGGCTCATAAAGCGCGGGGCGCCGCCCGCTCGCATCCTTGGCGCCAAGCGACGCGGAGGGAAGCATCCCAAGCGATCCCGTCGCCATCGCCGCCTGATCGGAGAGGATGTCTCCGAAAAGATTATCCGTGACGATTACATCGAATTGCTTCGGCCATTTGACGAGCTGCATCGCGCAATTGTCAGCCAGGATATGCGTTAGCTGGATATGCGGATATTCGGCGGCATGAACGCGCGACACCACCTCATTCCAAAGCACACCGGATTTCATGACATTGCGCTTTTCGGCGGAGGCCACTTTTTTGGCCCTCGCTCCGGCAAGATCGAACGCCACGCGCGCGATACGCTCGATCTCGTGTTCGCTATAAACCTGCGTATCGACGGCGCGCTTTTCACCCGATTCGAGCGTCACAATCTCTTTCGGCTCACCGAAATAGACGCCGCCCGTGAGTTCGCGCACGATAACAAGGTCGAGCCCTTCCACGACTTCGCGCTTGAGGCTCGATGCATCCGTCAGCGCCGGATAACAAATCGCAGGGCGTATATTCGCAAAGAGCTTTAGATCTTTTCGCAACCGGAGCAATCCGGCTTCGGGGCGCTTGGCGTAGGGAACCGCATCCCATTTCGGGCCACCGACCGCGCCAAGAATGACCGCGTCTGCGTTTTTCGCCTTTTGCACGGCGGCATCCGATATGGCCTCGCCATGTGCGTCATAGGCAGCGCCGCCAACGAGATCCGTTTCGACCTCGAATTGCGTCCCGCGCGTGTTGTTGAACCAGTCTACAATGCGGCGGACTTCGGCCATGACCTCAGGGCCAATTCCGTCGCCGGGAAGGAGAAGTAGGTTTTTTGCTGTCATTGGTTTACGAGCGCCCATGCGCCATTGGTTTCTGCGCCATGCTAGGCGCAGGCCAAGCGCTAATGCAAAGGTTAATCACAGGCTGTGGCCGCAATCATGCACTTTGTGACATCTCTGCACAGGTTTGTTTTAGCAATAAACCGGGCCTTGTTGCATTATCTGGCAATGCTGGCGGCATTGAGATGACCGGGCCATAATTCCTCGGCCTCAGGAGAACTGGGATGAGCACATCCTCCTCATTTACATATGTGATCGTTGGTGGAGGCTCAGCCGGATGTGTGCTCGCGAATCGCCTGAGCGCTGACTCGCGCAACAAGGTTGCTCTTCTCGAAGCTGGCGGCCACGGCAATCACCTTTGGGTGCATATCCCTGTGGGTTATCTTTATTGCATGGGCAACCCGCTCATGGACTGGCGTTTTCGGACTGAGCCTGAGCCAGGGCTGAATGGACGGGCGCTGAACTACCCGCGTGGACGGCTTCTTGGCGGCTGCTCGGCGATTAACGGCATGATCTATATGCGTGGTCAGGCCGCCGACTACGATCATTGGCGTCAGCTCGGGCTTTCCGGCTGGGGCTGGGATGATGTGCTGCCCTATTTCCGCAAATCCGAGGACAATGCCAGCCGGAGGCCGACGAGATGCACGGCGCTGGAGGCGAATGGCGGGTTGAGGACCAGCGGCTCCACTGGCCCATTCTCGAGGCCGTTCGCGACGCTTGCGAAGAAGTCGGCATTCCCAAAATTGGCGATTTCAATCGTGGCGACAATTTTGGCTCAGCATATTTCAAGGTGAACCAGCGGCGGGGCATTCGCGTCACGGCCTCAAAGGCGTTTCTTAATCCGATCCGCCATCGCCAAAATCTGGAAGTGTTCACAAACGCTCATGTTAAAGGCCTCGTGTTCGAGGGTAAGCGCGCAGTGGGGGTTCGCTTCGTCCGGGATGGCGAAGAGGCGGTTTTGCGAGCTGAAGGCGAGGTGATCCTCGCTGCAGGCGCGGTCGGCTCGCCACAGATCCTCCAACTATCTGGTATCGGACCTGGTGATCTCTTATCGAGCTTCGGCATCGAAACCGTAAGCGAAAACAAAAGTGTCGGCGAAAATTTGCAGGATCACTTGCAATTACGGCTCATCTATAAGGTCAAGAACGCGGTGACGCTCAATCAGCGAGCCGGATCGCTCTTTGGAAAAGCGCTTATGGGCGCGGAATATGCGCTGCGCCGCTCGGGTCCTATGTCGATGGCGCCGAGCCAACTCGGCATCTTTGCAAAATCAGACCCGGCTTTTGAGACCGCAAATATTGAATATCACGCCCAGCCCCTGTCGCTCGATAAGTTCGGTGAGCCGCTGCATGATTTTCCGGCGATAACCATGAGCGTGTGCAATCTCCGTCCTGATGCGCGCGGATCCGTGCGCATCAAAAGTGCAGATTACCGCGATCACCCTGCCATTCAGCCAAATTATCTATCCAATGACGCTGACCGGCGCGTTGCAGCAGATTCGATCCGCATCACACGCCGGATTATGGCGACACATGCTTTGGCGCCATTCGCGCCCGACGAATATCTGCCAGGACCTCAATTCTCTGCGGATGAGGAACTTGCGACAGCCGCAGGCAACATTGGCACCACCATCTTTCATCCCGTCGGCACCTGCCGCATGGGCGTCGATGAGCGCGCCGTGGTCGACGGCTCGTTGAAGGTAAGAGGCGTGGAGGCCTTGCGCGTCGTTGACGCTTCCGTCATGCCGACGATCACGTCCGGCAATACGAACTCGCCCACGATCATGATAGCAGAAAAGGCGAGCGACATGATCCTAAAGGGGCATTAGAGCGCGACCCTCACAACGCCCCTGTCATTGCGAGCGGAGCGAAGCAATCCAGCATAAGCTCTTAGTAATTTGCCGGATCGCCACGGCGCGTCGCGCCTCGTGATGACCGCATATGCTTACGGCGTGCGGGAACCGACGACTTCTTCGAGTTCAAGACCATCAAGCGCGGCGTCGCCCAAAAGATGCCCGGCCTTGTCGCGCTTGGCCGCAAGATATTTGACGTTGTGGGCCGTCGGCCGGGCAAGCACGCGATGAGTCGAGACCACATCGAGCCCAGCACTTCTCAGAGCCTCGATCTTATGCGGATTATTGGTCATCAGATGGACTGAAGAGAAGCCGAGCTGCTTTAGCATTTCGCCAGCGAAGTCGAAGCGGCGCTGGTCCTGACCGAAGCCCAAAAGCTCGTCCGCATCGTAGGTATCGAAGCCTTCTGCCTGCAATCCATACGCTCTAATCTTGTTGGATATGCCGTTTCCCCGGCCTTCTTGGTCAAGATAGAGAACGATGCCGCCGCCTTGCTCGCTCATCGCTTGCACGGTGCCGCGCAGTTGATCGCCGCAGTCGCATTTCAGGCTGCCGAACAAATCGCCGGTGAGGCAAGCAGAATGGATGCGAGCCAGCACGGGAAGCCGTTGCGGTGGGTTGCCGACGACAATAGCGATTTGATCGCGGAACCCGTCGCCACCGCGAAAGACAACGAACTCGCTTCGGTCTACGCCGTCCAGCGGAACAAAAGTTCGCGTCACAATCCTTAAGCTTCGAGCCTCATGATCTCGAAAAGCAAGGACAGCCTCCGCGTCAACAGAAAGCAGCGAAAGCGTCTGTAGGGTCTCGGCGCTCACATTGAAGGCAAGAGCGGCAGGCAGCAGCAATGACAGGTTTGCGAGTACCAGCGCGGCCGCCTCGGCCCGGCCAGCCTCTGCCACCTCTACGCTATAAGCGCCCCGGCTGAGCAGAGGGCCGTTATGGGCGCGATGGTCCATAAAGGATTCGATATTTTCTAGCGAAAGTGGGGCAAGCCTAACAGCAGCTAGGGCTTCCCCCCACCCTGCTATTGTTTTCACCTTTGCACTTGAAACCACCAGACGCGGATCGCCGTGGCTCTGTTGCACAAAAGGCATTACCTCTTCGCTTAGCCCTTCCAATGGGAAGGCGAGAACGGTATCTCCACCGGACCGGATGGCAACAGGCCGTGCAGCACGAAATTCTGCCAGCGCCCGTTCCACGGCGACCTGCTGAGTGTTACTTAGCGAATGTATTAGCATCTCGCTGCCCATAATATCCCCCAACTCGATCGCAGACCGGACGTTGATCCAGCACATGATCGCCGACGCCGCAACTACCAAATGGATCTGATATGCACCACACGGAATGCGCTCTCGAAATGATACGCCAATCTGATGCTTCCCGGTCATTCGTGGTCGCACAGCTTGGACAGTCCCTGGACGGCAGAATTGCGCTCCCGTCCGGCGAAAGTAAATATATTAATGGCTCATCCGCACTTGACCACCTCCATCGACTACGAGCCGCCGTCGACGCCGTCATCGTTGGTGTTGGCACAGTGATTGCGGACGATCCGCTTCTTACAGTGCGCCGTGTTACCGGCCGAACCCCAACAAGGGTCATCATTGACCCCAACGGGCGGCTTCCAGGTGCACGGCGATGTCTTGATACAAACGACGGGCCCCTTGTTTTGTTGCGCAGGCGCGGCTGCGAGGCGCCAATTCCAGCTTCGGCTGACTGTCTGTATTTGGACGCGACCGAACATGGTTTCTCATGCGAAGCCATTATCCAGGCGCTTGCGCAACATGGGCTTCGCCGCCTTCTCGTGGAAGGTGGAGCCGCCACTGTGTCACGTTTTTTTGAAGAGGGGCAGCTCGACCGGATACATCTTCTCATAGGTCCAGTATTTCTCGGCGCGGGCAAAAACGGGATCGATATCCGCCCTCCAAGCTGCCTAGCGTCTGCTGTGAGAGTGTCGCCCAAAATTTATCCGCTCGACGGCGGCGAGGTGCTTATCGATTGCCCGCTTGAGCGGCGACCGTAATTACGGCAGATGTCCTTACAGTTTGATGGGGACCGGGAACGGAGCACAGGGCTAGAGTTGAACAAATTGCTGAGTTAAGCGTGAGCGCGACACTGGCGTGAACCTACTTAATTCGGCGAGGATAGACCATGAAGAAACGCGCAATTGCGGTGGCATCTGCCGCGCTCTATCTGGGATCGGCATCGATTGTGACACAACGCGCCGACGCTGCCGAAACGGGCGCAATGCCACAGACAATACAAGTAACCGGCGTTGGCACCGTGCCTGTGAAGCCTGATATTGCGATCATCAATCTCGAAGTGAGTAGCGAAGATACCGACGCTCAAAGCGCCTTTACGGCAAATAATTCGGCTACAACCAAAACTCTTGCCGAGTTAGAAGCGGTCGCTATTGATCGCAACGATATACAGACTTCTAACTTTCCGCGGCCTCGCATAGTTGAAAGCAAGCGGGCTGCGCAATATCGTGTCTCCAATACGATCAAGGTTAAGATACGCAGTTTGGAGAAGCTTCCGGTAGTTCTAGGTAAGGTGGTCGCTGCAGGCTCAAACTCTATTAACGGCCTAACATTCTCAGTCTCTAACCCCGATAAGTATCTCGCGGAAGCCCGCAAAAAGGCCTCTCAAGACGCGAGGGTGAAGGCTGAGGCGTTTACTGCCGGCGCGGGGTTAACGCTTGGCACCGTCGTATCAATGATCGAAGAGCCTATTGATGGTGGTCGTCATTCGGGTGAATTATCCTTCGCTGCGGGCTATGCCGCGCCAATAGAGTCTGGCGAAGAAAATCTCCAAGCGCGTGTCCTTGTGACCTTTGAGATCAAACCTAGCAAATCAGAATAGGTTGGAGAGGTGTACAGGGGGCAGGTATCCTATGCGCCACGAGGGAGTGGCGCTCTGCGCCTGAGCGCCTACTACCCTGAAACCGCAGAGCAAGATTACTCGGCGCCGCTAGCGTCCGATCCGAACGCGCTGCTATCGCGACAGATACCCTAACACAAGAATAAATGTTCCAAGCGCGATCCGGTAATACGCGAAGGGCGCAAATCCTGTGCGGCTTACGATGGAGAGGAATGGCTTGACGACAACAAGCGCGGCTGCGAACGCGGCGATAAAGCCGACAGCAATGACTCCAGCGTCGCCAAAGCTCAGGGCGTCGCGGTTTTTGTAGACATCATAGACGAAGGCCCCTGTCATAGTCGGGATCGAGAGGAAAAAGGAGAACTCCGCCGCCGCCCGGCGTTCAAGCCCCAGAAGTAGCCCGGAAATGATTGTGGCTCCGGATCGCGACACGCCGGGGACAAGAGCGAGCGTCTGGCCGAGGCCGATCAAAAAGCTCGTGGGCAGCGGAACGTGGTCCGCCGTAATGTAACGGACATGCCTCTGGGTCTCTTCCACAGCGATAATCACAAGCCCACCAATAATGAGCGCCCACGCGACGACGTGCGGATAAAACAGTGCGGATTTAATAAAGCCGTGCAGCCCTGCTCCAAGCACTGCGGCGGGCAGAAAGGCGACCGCGATGCTCAGCGTGAACCGCCGGGCCTGCGGGTCGGTGGCAAGCCCCGTGGCGGTGCTCCATAATTTCCGGAAATAGAGGACAACAAGCGCTAGGATTGCTCCAAGCTGGATCATGACCTCGAAGGTCTTGCCGGGCGGTCCTTGAAAGCCGAGCAAATCCTCGAAAACAATAAGGTGGCCGGTGGAGGACACTGGCAAAAATTCAGTCAGCCCTTCGAGCAGGCCGAGCAGTATCGCCGCGACATAAGTATTCACTGGCTTGCGTCCCGTTTTCTTTTGCGAATATTGGCTTTAAGGGGCAAGGTGTCGAAGCGCAAGCTCATCTGTCTGTGCAGCTCAGATGCACGAGACATACGCCAAAAAGAGAAGAGCTTTATGGTCCTTCAGTCTTTAACCCGTCGATCCGCGCTCCTTGGGTTCCTTGCGGGACCGGCCATAACGTCCATAAGCCCCGCAACGGCTGCTTCGGCTACGGGCGGCTTGGTTATCTTGACTATCGGCGGCCTCGTAGGCGCGACAAACAGACCAGCCTTGGATGCGTCGCAAGACAAATTTTTCCATCACAACAATATTAGCTTTCAGCGCGCACGCGCCTTTACAAACCCGGATCTGTCTTTACTTCCGCAGCAAACCGCTCGCGTTTTTGACGACACCGGCGCGGTTCTTTATCGCGGCCCTTTGCTTGCGGATATCTTGCGCGTCGCGGAAATAACCAGTGAGGCGAAAAGCGTTCGCCTTTATGCGCTTGACGGCTATGCAGCGGAACTGCCGTTACAGGATGTTTACAGCCAGAAATGGTTGCTTGCGTCCAAGGCTGGAGGCAAAGCTTTTGGGATCGGAGATAGGGGTCCCCTCTACGCCGTGAGGGAGCTATCGGGAGACGGAAAAAGGACTGCCGACGAAGACCAAAAATGGGTCCATTCGATCTACTACATAGAGGTCGCGCCCTAAGCTGATGCGAATATTTGCTCGGAATTGAATCCGCATCGAAACTGACAAGAGAAGACGAATGACAAAATCGGTTCTTGGAATTATCGGCGGCTCGGGGCTTTACGATCTGCCGGGCCTTGAGAACAAGCGCAAGGAAGCGATCAAATCGCCGTGGGGCGAACCTTCCTCCGAACTGCATCGGGGCGAGGTTGCGGGATTGCCCGTGGTTTTCCTTCCGCGCCATGGAGCCGGTCACAAATATTCGCCGACGACCATCAACTATCGTGCGAATATTGACGTGCTCAAACGCGCAGGCGTCACCGATCTGGTCTCCATTTCGGCCTGCGGGTCATTTCGCGAAGAATTGCCGCCCGGCACTTTTGTTATCGTGGACCAGTTCATTGACCGCACATTTGCGCGCGAAAAGACATTTTTTGGTACGGGCTGCGTGGCGCACGTCGCCATGGCTGACCCGATTAGCCCTGGCCTTGCGGACAAAGTAGAAGCCGCAGCCAAGGCCGTAGACATTCCGTATTCTCGCGGGGGCACCTATCTCGTAATGGAAGGCCCGCAATTCTCCACGCGCGCGGAATCATTCCTTTATAGATCATGGGGATGCAGCGTCATTGGCATGACGAACATGCCAGAGGCAAAGCTCGCCCGTGAAGCTGAGCTTTGCTATGCCACCGTCGCTATGGTTACAGACTATGATTGCTGGCACGATGACCACACCGATGTCGACATCAGCGATATATTGCGCGTCATGAAGGGAAATTCAGAAAAGGCCGCGCGGCTTGTGGCGAGGCTTGCCGCGGATTTCCCGCGTGAACACGAGCCTTGCCCAAATGGTTCTGACCGGGCGTTGGAGCATGCCATCATAACAGCGCCCGAAGCACGTGACCCAGAACTTGTTGCCAAGCTCGACGCTATTGCCGGCAGAGTATTGTCGAGGCGATAGACGGCCCGGTGCAGCGCAAGTGCAGCCCTAAGCCGCCATGTGCATTTGTTTCTGCACCGCACGCTCGACCGAGCGGAAGGTGAAAGGCTTTGGGATGACGATATCGCGCGCCTCATCTCGCAGCGTCGCAACGAGGTCCGGATAGGCGGTGACGTAGATCACGGACGCGTTCATCTTTTCGCGGATGGCGCGAACGGCGTCTAGCCCCGTTTCGCCCTTGAGCTGGTAATCAGCCAGGATAAGACTGGGCTTGGCAAGACTAGCGATGCGAAGCGCCTCTGTTTTATTTTTGGCAAGGCCAGCGATCGAAAACCCGAGCTGCTTGACGATTTGGCAAAGCTCATGCGCAATGATCGCCTCGTCTTCAATTATGAGAACATGCATCGGCTTCTCGCGAAGCGTATGAACTGAGTCCGCGTAAAGCTGGCGGACCAGTTCTTCAGACAGGCCCATAATCGCTGCGACCTCGGCGCAAGGCAGCCCGATCACTGCGTAAAGAGTGACGATCTGACGCTGGGGTAGCGGGAGGCTTAAAACTTGGGCATGAAAGCCATTGCTTACATTGGCTAAGACTTTGGAGCGAGACGCTCCTTCACGAGCACATTCATTGACTTTGCGGTAGAGATCAATTCTGGAACTGCGAGTTACATCGACCGCCTCAAGAGCAGTCAGGATGACTAAATCTCCTAATGTCCGGTTGCCCGTAAGACAAAAGGCGTAACGGCGCAAATCAGCAACTTCAGCCAAAGCTAATGCTTGCGTAAAAACGGCGGGTGTCATGAATCTTCCCAAATAAACTGAGGTTCTATTTCGAGAAACCAAGCCCACAAGCAGCGACGATAGCGGAATTGTTATTAATCCAAAAGCACAAACACAGCAGCGGTTAAAATTTGTAATATTTCAAGAACAATTTTCTAAAAAGAACCGCCGGAGCTTCGTGGTGAGGGAGACACACTCGAGGCAGTCCGGCGGCCAAGTTCCCGCTCCAACGTGGATGCATCGCGCGGTTACCAGCCATCGAGGATCACGCGACACATCATGAGGGAAGCAAGTACTGTGCCAGAAGACGACGCGGCTTCCTTCCGGTCCGCCCCGCAGCCACGCTTGCGATTTAAAACCATGAAAATTTGAGTAAAACCGAGTTATTTTCCGCCCAAACTGTGTCCCGGAGGTTAACCATCGGCCTATTTTTCGGGCAGATGACGGCTGTCGAAGGAGCCAGATTAAAGATCAAGCATCAACTATAGAAGTGATAAAAATTTGAGGGATACTCTTTCCGACTTCTTTAGGAACCAAGTCAAACAACTGTTACTCAAAGAAAATTTTCGCCCTAAGTCACTGTTGCAAAACAAGCACAGACTTTGCGGTACATCGATGGTCCGCCTTATTTCCGTCACAGTTTGAAATTCCGACTGAAGCATAAGGTTGTGTTTCCCGCTGGAGGGGAGGACTTAGTTGTGGCTGCTATGCGCAAGCAGCAACGCGTAGCTTAGAAGGAGTTAAGATGCACTTGCGCTTTGTGTGCGTATTGCTTGGAGTCTTTACACTCTTCCTCATGCCTTTTGAGGCGGCTAGTGCTGAAAGCTTAAGCGAAAATCAAAGCTACCCGTCGGCGCAAATCGCGTCGAGCCCACTCGCGGCCGCCTTTGAGCGGAAGGGCCTTCGGCTTGGCTCTCCCGTCTTCTTGCGAGTTTATAAGCAGACCTCGGAAGTCGAGCTCTGGGTGCAGAAAGGGTCGCGCTATCATCTTTACAAGACCTTTGGCATTTGCCGCTGGTCAGGCGGCCTCGGTCCGAAATTTGCCGAAGGTGACCGCCAATCGCCCGAAGGGCTCTATCACATCACGTCCGCAGACCTCATCGTGAACCGCCGCTGGCACCGCGCGATGAAGATCAACTATCCGAATACCTTCGACCTGGATAACGGCCGCACAGGTTCAAGCATTCTGATTCACGGCAAATGCTCGTCAATCGGATGCTTTGCGATCCAGGACCAAAATGTTGAGGAAGTCTATGGCGCGGTGAAAGCGGCGATCCAAAATGGGCAGATGCGAATTCCGGTCCTCAGCCTCCCCTTTCGCTTTTCCATGGTCGAAAGCGACCCTAGCGAGCTAGGCGAGTTCTGGACAGACCTACGGCGCGCCGACATGCTGTTTGAGCGCGACCGCGTTCCGCCATCCGCGTGGATTTGCGATGGGCGTTATTATTTCGCCGATAGGCGTGGAGATAGGCACCGTCATTTCGTGCATCTCCCCGGCTGCAAGCCGCTCGACCGCCGTCTTTCCACAAATGAAGCCGAGGAACGGTCTACCGCCGCTCGGCCAAGGCTCGCATCGCTGACGCTCGCAGAACGATTTGTCCCCCCGAAGGACGCAGCGGAAAAGGAGGCGCGCTCCTGCAATCCCCACAACCCACATTGCCGGCTCTTGCGCGTCGCCATCAAAAGTCACGTGATCTGCCCAAAGAAATATGCGCGCTGCCGCACAGCACACGCTGCCTACACGAAGAGCGCCGATTGCCCGCTGAAATATCCGCGATGCAAACGTTTCGTAGGACGCGCACCTGGGCGCATCCGGTCGGCTAGCTTAAGCACGAGGCATCACCACCACCGCCGCTGAGCCGAGCCCACTTCATCCGTCCCCTTCCCAAGAGGGGAAAGGAAGCTGAATTGGTGAGCCCCCATCAGTTCTGCGCTTTGGTCGGCTTCTTGTCCGGCTTGGCGGCTGAATTTGGCGCAGCCTGCTGAACTGGCGCGGGCGCAGAAGGGGCGGCAGCCGGTGGGGTCGCCGGGGTCGTCGCAATAGCGGCGGAAGCGTGCCCCTGGACAGGCACGGCATCGACGGACAAGCCCTCTATGCGCCAAATCCCATTAATCGACAAAAACAGAAGCTCATACTGAATTTGAAGCGGCTCCGTTGGAAAATTGCCGACAATATGAAGCTTGTTTTGATCGATAAGCTCGGGTTGCTTCAACAGGTTAGGCTTCAGCAGAACAGCGGGGCTGAGATTAATGCCCCGGGTGCGAAGATTTGCAAAGATAGAAGCGAGGTGGGTCTGGTCGAAACGTTCGCGAAAGACAGGCGTGCCGAGATCGCGCAGAACCGAATAGTTGCCCGTTTGATTGGCGTGCTGCAATGCCATGATGGTGGACTTGATCAAGGTCGCCAATTCCGCGCCATCGAGCTGCGGCGACTGCGACTTCACACCTGCCGCCCCTGGCGCTGGCTGCGGCGCAACTGGCTTCGTTTGAGCGAGAGCCGCGCTTGTCGCCACGCATAGGGCTGCAGCCATTGCAATGCGAGAGCAAAAGGATCGCATCGTTCCACCCAAGGGTTGGCGCCTCTCCGTGCGCTACAAAACAGGTCCAGGTCTACCGGAAGCACCGCGTTCTCCCTCTCCCCGGGGGAGAGGGTTGGGGTGAGGGGGCTTGCCTCAGCGAGTGTTGTTTCGGTGCAAACCGATCCCCTCCTAATTAAAAAGGGTTGCCAGATTGCGGCAACCCCTATGTTTTTTTTCGATTGGTTCAAGATTTACCAACCAAAGGTGATGCCCGCTTTGCCAGCAACGCTGCCATTGGTGGTGCCAACACCGAAGCCGCCATCGAGGATTGCCGTAGCGCCCGTGCCGAAGGCATTCTTCGAGATGAGGCCAGCGGCAGAGAAGCCAAGCGCGTTCTGACCGTCGAAATCACCCCAACCGCCACGGACCGCGAAAGTCTGGCCGTTCAGAAGCTGCGGCGACGAAAGAGCAAGCGCGATGGCGATGCCTTCGTCGGCTTTATCGATGCGCTTGCCGAGAGCATTCACGTTCGCATCAACATAGGCCTTGTTTGCAGCGTCGGTGCCAACGATTGGACCAGCAACGCCGTGAATGACGTTGTCGCCAAGGTTGACGTTGACGTTGTTTTTAACCGTGATGTCGCCGTTGAAGGTAGTCGGACCGTTAACGGTTAACGACTTGTTGATCGTCGCATAATCAATATTGGCCGTTTTGATGTTGGCTGTGGTGATGTTGGCATAGGTTATATAAGCATTGTCGATCTTGGCGGTGTCGATCTTAGCGTAGCCGATTTTAGCGCTGTCGATCTTAGCGTAGTCAATGTAAGCGCTATCGATCTTGGCCGTGTCGATGTTCGCGTAGCCGATTTTTGCGCTATCGATCTTAGCGTAGTCAATGTAAGCGCTATCGATCTTAGCCGTGTCGATCTTAGCATAGTCGATATCAGCTTTCTTGATATCGGCGTAGCCAACTTTTTCGCTACCGATGTTCGCGTGGCCAACGGTTTCGCTGTCGATCTTAGCGTAGTCGATATCAGCTTTCTTGATATCGGCGTAGCCAACTTTTTCGCTACCGATGTTCGCGTGGCCAACGGTTTCGCTGTCGATCTTAGCGTAGTCGATATCAGCTTTCTTGATATCGGCGTAGCCAACTTTCTCGCTACCGATATTCGCGTGACCAACGGTTTCGCTGTCGATCTTAGCGTAGTCGATATCAGCTTTCTTGATATCGGCGTAGCCAACTTTTTCGCTACCGATATTCGCGTGACCGATGTTGGATTCGGCGGAGTTAGCGATGCCCGTGAATGACTCGCCGGCGACAGAGACAGCGGAGACAGAGAGGCTGGTGAAAGAGGCCTCGGATTTAACAACTTTCGCCGAAACATCACCCTGTGTGGAGACGTCGCCGGTGGATGCGTCGATTGTTGCCTTGCCTTTGCCAACTGAGAGGCTGCCGTCCTTGCCGATCTGAGTCTGCTTGTTATCTCCAAACGTAGCGGTGTCCTTCACACGCAGATCGTCAGTCTTGAGGCCGCCCTTTATGCTTGCTCCGCCTTCAAGCACCTGGAAAGTGGGCGCTCCATTGCCGGCATTTATCTGCAAGTTGATTTTAGAGCTGTCATTGTCCTTAAACGTCTCGAATACGCCTCCAACGCTTACGCCGCCACCAAAGCCAGCGCCGCTGCTCGAGTTGATATTGCCCTTTACAAACACTTCGCCATTCAAGTCCGTTTTGCCTTCGACAATGGCGTTGCCCTTCACCTTAACATTGTCATCGACAACCTGCTCAGCGTGAGCCGAAGCGAAAGCCAGAGAAAGAGCGACGGCGCTCACGCCTGCGAGCAGCGCAACACGAACCGCGCCGCGAATTTGCGGTTTACGAACTTGTGTCATGAGTAGTTCCCACCAGAATAAAAGTGCCTAAATTCCCCTGGGGGACAGCAATGGAGCTAAAAATACGATGCCCATCGCCTGAGAGTTGCCCAATCCCCCGATGTGAATCTGATAACCGGATTCAAAAGGGATTTCCTCTAAATTAGAAAAGTGCCCCTCTCTCCAAAGAAGGAATTGTGGAGTTTGTAGCCGAATGACGACACGTAGACTTGGTTTTACACACGCTATAGGTTGTAAATACTTCGAACAACCATGCGTCGCGGTTATTTTTTCCCCATTCTACGCATTCTCGAGAGTATATCCTTGCCCCATCAGCACTTTATTTGAGCCCAAGATCTCAAATAGAACAGCGTGGTTTCTTCAACTCTGGAGACGTTGATGTCTAACAACGGCGCGCGCGCTAAGTGGATCGAAGCCGCCCTCACCGAAATTGCGAATGGCGGCATTGAGCGCGTGCGCGTGGAGGTTATCGCTCAGAGCCTTGGCGTCACCAAAGGCGGCTTCTACTGGCACTTTAAGGACCGCCGCGATCTCCTTGACGCGATCCTGCAAAGCTGGAGCGAGGGGAGAATTGCCGCGATAGAAAAGCAGACCGCGCTCGATAGCGGGAATGCGCGCGACCGCCTCAGGGCGTTGATCGCTTTATATTCCGAACGCGTCAATGCGCGCGGTATGGCGATTGAGCTTGCCATTCGCCAGTGGGCGCGTGCCGACAAGCCTGCGGCTGCGGCTGTGGCAAGCGTTGACGCGGCCCGGCTGGACCAGGTGGTGCAGCTCTTCAACAAGCTTGGGCTAACTCGCGAGGAATCGGAAGCTCGCGCACTTCTATTCTATTCTTTTATTTTCGGACAAAGCCTCTTGTTTCTTAAACAGCAAGAAGAAGTGCGGAAGGCGCTCACTGCAACTTGCGCCAGCCTTCTGATAGAGTAGGAGTCATCAGACGAATAGAAAAACTGAGAACAAACATAGATAAAAATTATTACGCGTTATTGTTAAGCTCACGCTCTTCGAAAGAAAAATTCTTCTTTTTCAATAATATCTATAAAATTATTTTACTTTTTTACAAATATGCGTACCATCGGTTAATGGAAGCGCAAAATCATAGTAATTGGTATTTTATTGAACACTGTATTTCCGGAATTGAAGACTGCCGGTCGCTCATTTGGGGCAGCAGCTTTGATGTCACCCAATTAGAAAAGGGGCGCATCAGCGGTAAAATGGTGCACGCAGTCTTAGGGAACGTAGGTCTAAGCTTCGGGCAGTTTGACCAGCCTATTCCGGTGCGTGTTCGCGGCCCCGTAGCGCCAAACTCCATTTGCATCGGGACCAACCTCAATCAACCAGGGACAGCTTGCTATTGGGGCATAGACACTAGGCCGGGCGATATAGAAGTATACAGCGCCGGCTGCGAGCAAGAAGCTTACCTGCGGAGCGCGATACGCTATGCGGCGCTGACGATACCCACCGAGATGGCGCTGGAATTTGCGAATACCTTGGCGCCAACGGTCGTTCCCCTCTTAGAAGCGCCCCTTATATGCCCGCCCCGGCCGCCTGCCCGCCGCTTCATGCTTGCGTCGATGCGCCTTGGCATCGCGGCAATCATGCAGTTCCATGCGCGCCCGCATTTGAGATTTGATCCGCGCTCTTTTGCTCTTACGCTCCTGGGTTCTCTCATCATCCCCTTGGATAGCGGCGAGATAGAAGAGCGCCGCTGCTATGCGGTCACAGACATGAATCTGGTGCGCGCAGTCGAAGACCTTCACTGTTCCGGCGACAATATGGTGTTAAGCGTCCCGGAGCTGTGCCTCCATCTCGGCGTAAGCCGCCGAACTCTGGAGCGAGCGTTTCAACGGGTTCTCGACATGAGCCCCTGCCAGTACCTCATGCTCTATCGCCTCTGTCGCGCCAGAGAAGACCTTGCAAAGGGCGAGGGAACGGTTTCCAGCATCGCCATGACGTATGGCTTCTACGAGCTCGGCCGTTTTTCGGGCAAATATAAAGAGCTTTTCGATGAGTTGCCGTCCGAAACCCTTGCGGCAAAGCGCCCGCTGCGTGATCGGACGAGTGCAGTAGCCTTTAATACTCGTGCGATTTCTATGCTCCGCAAGAGAATTTCAAATTAGGGTCAGTCCGAAAAGGGGTCCCATTGCGAAGCGTTGCTAGAAGCGATCCAGCATAAGCTTCTTAATGCTTCGCTGGATCGCCACGGCACAATGCGCCTCGCGATGTGAACCGCCGCTACATCACCATGCCGCCATCAATGACGTGGCATTGGCCCGTGGTAAAAGCCGCAGCGTCACTCGCAAGATAGACGGCGAGTTCGGCTATCTCCTCCGGCTTGCCGAGGCGTCCCATAGGTTGCCGCGCGATAAAAGCGGCCCGCGCTTTTTCATAATCTCCCTGCGCATGAAGCCGGTCCTCAAGCGAGGGCGACTGCACCGTTCCAGGACAAATAGCATTGCAGCGAATGCCTTTCGTGACGAAATCAGCCGCCACGGATTTTGTTATGCCGATCACTGCGGCCTTCGTGGCCGAGTAAATGAAGCGGTTCGGCACGGCGGCGAGACCAACCACAGACGCGATGTTGATGATCGAGCCGCTGCCCTTTGCAAGCATCCCTGGCAAGAAAGCCCTTATGAGGCTGAACATGGAGCGAACATTAAGATCGAAGCCAAAATCCCATTCCCCATCTGTCGCCTCCAGCACCGTGCCCGAATGAACGAAGCCCGCTACATTCAGAAGCGTGTCAATTTGGCCCACCTCCACGCGAAGCGCTGCGATAGCCGCCGCGTCGCGCACATCCAACTGGCGGATCGTGATACCGGGGCGCCCTTGAAGCTCTTCCAGCTTCGCTAGGTTGATGTCCGCCGCGATAACCTCGGCGCCTTCGCTCGCAAATGCTTCCACAGCCGCCCGGCCGATCCCTTGTGCGGCTGCCGTAACCAAAGCCCTTTTTCCCTCAAGCCGTCCCACCATTGCTTCCTCCAATGAGTTTCTTTGCATTTGTATGGGAGCATTTGTATGGGATTTTTTCTGCGCCGCATACAATCTCAGGTCGAAACAATTTTAAAAATTAACGTTAAAGTTTGTTCTAACCGTTGCGCTCGCGTTCTAAGGTAGCGCGAGCGAGCGCTGCCAGGGGCTTGGCATGAGGCGCTTTGACTTTCTGAATGGGGAAACATGAAACGATACATGTTCTGGCTTGTAGCCATGGCTGCTGCGTTCTCTTGCGCAAGCGCCCGCGCTGATACGCTTGCCGATATAAAGGCGAAGGGAGAACTTGTCGTCGGGACGAAGGCCGACTATCCGCCTTATGGATTCCGGGACAAGTCAGGACAGCTCGTCGGCATCGAGCCCGAACTCGCCGCTGATATTGCAAAGCGGCTCGGCGTCAAAGTGAGAATTGAGCCCGTTCAATCGTCAAATCGCATCCAGTTCCTGCAACAGGGCAAGATCGATTTGATGATCGCCACCATGAACATCACCGACGAGCGCAAAAAGGCCGTCGGCATCGTTGAGCCCGCCTATTACGCCTCTGGGATTGCCGGTCTCGTGCCAATCCCAAAGCGAATATCAAGAGTGCGGCAGACCTGAAGGGAAAGCCCGTCTGCGCAATCCAGGGTAACTTCTTCAATGCGGACCTTCAGTCTAAGTTTGTGCAAACAGACCTCTTGGCCTTCAAGGGTGTCCCCGAAGCCGAACAAGCGCTGCTAAGCGGCCAGTGCGTCGCCTTCGTCTTTGACGACACACTGATGCTCTCGAAGAAGAAATTCGAAGCTGATCGCTGGAAAGATTTCGACCTCGTGCTGATCACCGAAGTAACGCCGCTTCCATGGGGCATCGCAGTGAAGCTTGAAGATCGCGACACGGCATTCGGCAAAGAAATCTCAGCTTCTATCACCGAATGGCACAAGGCCGGGACTCTTGTCGAGCTTGAGAAGAAGTGGCTTGGCGCAAACACTAAATGGCTTTTGGACGCGCAACAGAGCTCGAAATGAACATTTAAGCGGCGAGAAGCAGTCCAGTTTCTCGCTTCTATTGAAGCTCGGTAAGTAAGGATCGTCATGTATTCCGTTCGACGTTTTGCGGCAGCTGCCCTCCTCGTGTTCTCTTGCCAGGCAGCTAGTGCTGACAGCTACGACACAATAAAAAAACGTGGCTCGATCATTGTCGGCGTGAAGCCTGACTATAAGCCTTGGGGCTTCACAGACGCGAAGGGTAATCTCGATGGTATGGAGGTCGAACTCGCGCGGGATATTGCAAAGCGGCTTAAGGTCAAACTCGTCCTTGTGCCGGCTTTGTCGTCGAACCGGCTCCAGCTTCTAAACGAGGGCAAGGCTGACATGATCCTGGCCACCTTCAGCGTGACCGAGGAGCGTAAGAAACAGGTCCATTTTGTTGAGCCGAGCTATTACGCCGCGATGATCGGCATTCTGTCGAGGCAAAAGTCCGGCTTAGGTGGCGAAGCAACGCTTAAAGGAAGAAAAATATGCGCGGTTGCTGGCAATTATTCGAATAAGTCTGTTGAAGGCTTTGTCGCTGGAAAGCTCATCGAGCACAAAACCCTTACCGAAGCTGAGGATAAACTTCTCGCAGGCCAGTGCGATGGCGTTACGTTTGACGATGTCGTTTTGCTTTATCAGGTCAAATCTGAAGCGGATAAGTGGAAGGACTACGACATCTCGCTCATGCTGACCGTTACGCCCGCGCCATGGGGTATTGGCCTGCCGCTTCCTGAGAAGGCTGGGCGCCTATCGAACTTTCTGACCGGTGTTGTGAAGGATTGGCATCGGCGCGGGAAATTGCTTGCGCTTGAGAAAAAGTGGGTTGGCGACAACAGCATGGCCTTGCAGTGGCTTTCTGGGAAAGTGAAAGCTGCCGATGCGGCAGCAGCGAAAAAGAAGGAACAAGCTGTGAAGCCAGCCACCGTTAAGGCTCAGTGACAGACTTACCAAGTTCCGTCTGAGAATAAGTATGGTAGCCGCCCGCTAAACGCCGGATCGAGTTAACGTGCGGCAAAGCTTCGCATATTTGTGGCGCGCGGACTGTGATTTGGTGGGGAGACCTTCAAGGCGGCAACCACTTGTTCGAAATTGGAGCGTTAGAGTTTCGTGACCGACATCCTCGATGCCGTCCGTCAAATAAGTAGTACGACGGGGCTTAACCTCTCCCATCTCACGGATAGCTTTGATAGCGCGCGGCTTTTCGGCGGGATGTTTACGACGATTAAACTCGCCAGCCTCTGCATTCTACTTAGCCTCGTCATCGGCCTAGCCGGCGCGCGGCTGCAAATGTCCAGCTCCGCTTTTCTCCGGTCAATCACCCAGGGCTACATTCAGCTCTTTCGCAATACGCCGCCGCTCGTTCAGCTCTATTTTTTCTACTTCGCGATAAGCCCACTAATAAGAGCGCCGAACCAATACGGTATCATGCAGCCCGTGCTTGGAAGTTTTGCATGGGCGGCAATTTCACTTTCTCTTTTCGCTGGCGCATTCAACGTGGAGATATTCCGCGCTGGGATCGAAGCCGTACCCCGTGTAACCATCGAGGCTGCTGAAGCGCTCGGCTATACAAGTGCTAGAGCCTTTCGCGTGGTAACGCTTCCTCTCGCGATACGTTTCGCGCTTCCCGCGCTCGCAAATAATCTCGTCAACCTCGTGAAAACCACCACGCTTGCCTATGCTATCGCCGTTCCCGAGACACTGTTCGTAGCCAATCAGATTTGGTCTGACAGGCTCAATGTCGTGGAAGTCATGATGACGCTGTTCGTCTTCTACATGCTACTCGTCGGCATTATCGCGTGGATGTTTGCGGCGGTAGAAAGTTCTCTTCGCATTCCAGGTTTTGGACGATGACCGGGCCAAGCGGCAAGAAGCGGACAGGCGAAGTTCGCCGCCGGTCATTGGAGTTGATGGCTGCTCCCTCCGTTACTCACATCTCGCGCTTAGCGTTCACTCCGAAAATCGCGCTCGCTCTCCTGGCGATGTTTGGCCTCACGCTCGCCTTCGGTGAGTTTTCCGCGCAAGGTATTAGTCCAGCTCAGCCTGGAATAATCGAGACGATTTGGAAATGGCTACCGCTCATCCTCATTGGCACGCTGAGCGCCCATATTGAAGACTCGCGCATCGTCATATCGGGCGAACTCGGCGGATTTGCGCTGAACGTCCTCGTGAGCGTCGTTGTGATGGCCGCGGGAACCGTGATGGGCGTCGCGCTCGGCCTGCTGCTTGTTTCAAGAAGCGCGGGCGTACGGCGCGTAAGCGGCCTTGTCATGCAATTCTTCCGTAACACTCCCTGGCTTGTGCTTCTCTTTTTCGCGATATTTTTGCTGCCTTTCCAGATCCACCTATTCGGAACCACCCTCCCCTTTCCAGACTGGTGCAAGGCGTCAATCGCGCTGTCCTTCCCCATCATGGCGAATATCGCAGAAATTATGCGAGGCGCGATCCAGTCGGTTCCGGTGAGCCAATGGGAATCTGCCGAAAGCCTAGCCTTTAGCCGCGCTCAAACATTCCGGCTCATCATCCTCCCGCAATGCGTGAAGCGGATGACGCCGCCCTGGATGAACTGGTACGCCATCCTCGCCATGGAAAGCTCGCTGATCTCCATCGTGGGCGTGAACGAGGCGATGACCCTCACGCATGATGCCTTATCAGCCGAGAACCGGAGCGAGCTCCTCATTCCGATGTACGGGCTTTTGCTATTGCTCTTCTTTGCTTATTGCTATCCCATCGCACGTTGGACGCAGGCCCTTGAACGCCGCTTCGCCGTGGTGAACTGAGGTTTCAATTCTCCATGATTTCACTGGTAAGCGATACCGAAACAAAGCCAACGGCCGGAATGCGGCGGGCCATTGCTGACGCCGAAGTTGGCGATGAACAGCGTGGCGAAGATCCGACGGTAAACCTGCTCCTTGAGCGGGTAGCGGCCTTGCTCGGCAAGGAGGCCGCGCTCTGGTTGCCGACCGGCACCATGTGTAATCTGGTGGCAATTCGCACGCACACGCGCCCTGGCGACGTAGTCGTGACTGACCATCTGGCTCACATTGTCCGTGCGGAAGCAGGTGGGCCAGCGGTTGCCTCAGGCGTGCTCATCGAGACTATCGTTACGGGCAATGGCACTTATTCCGGCCAACAGCTCGAAGATGCATTCAATCTCTTAAGGACAGCGCCATCTCCCTATGGTGCGTCCGCTCGGCTTGTCTGCGTCGAGCAAACGCATAATTTCGGTGGTGGGACAGTTTGGAGCATTGATGCGCTTCAAGAGGTTTCAGCCCTCGCCAAACGGAATGGCGTCGCTGTTCACATGGATGGAGCGCGCCTTTTCAACGCCTGCTGTTCGGCAAAGCGCGCGCCGTTCGAATTCGCAGCCTTCGCAGATAGCGTATGGATTGACTTCACGAAGGGCCTCGGAGCGCCTGTCGGCGCCGTCCTTGCTGGATCAAGGTTTTTCATAGAAAAGGCCCGGCGGCAGAAGCATATTTTCGCGGGAGCAATGCGCCAGGCTGGAATTGTCGCGGCAGGTTGCCTTTATGCACTCGATCATCACGTCGAGCGGCTTGAAGAGGACCATAATAACGCACGCCGTCTCGCGGCTGCGCTTTCCGAAATGCCCGGCGTGGTGCTGCTCACCCCAAAGCCAGAAACAAACATCGTCTTTTTCGATGTTAGTGGGGCTGGCATTGGCAATCCCGAGTTTGTAATCGCGATGCGCGAGCGGGGGATCAAACTTGGCATGGCCCGGGGCGTCATTCGCGCCGTAACCCATCTCGACGTGACATCAACCGCGATCGAGACTGCGATCGCGGCTGTGAAGAGCGTTCTCTCTACCTCACGCGGTCTGCGCTCCTGAGTTTTTGCGCATTGCGTGCCCCTCGCGCATGGCCGCGATCAAGGCTGTGATCGCGGTCGCGAATGTTGTGCTTACGCCTTAGTCTGCGCGCGCCGCTGAGTTTTTCGGCGCGGCGTTTTCGTCCTTGAAGAGGACATCGGCCCGCATACCTGTTAGGAGCGGTGTGCCATCGTCTAGGTCGAGCGTGACCTCGAGCACATCAACATCGGTGCCCTTTCTTTGGGCGCCTCGTGCAGTAAGCTGCCGGGAACCGAGCGCTTTTGCGACGACCGATACGCGGGCATCGAATGTGCGGCCCGGAAAGGCTTCCGACTTTACGATTGCGCCCTGACCGGGATAGATCTTGTGCACGTCGCGCTCTTCGACTTCCGCCCTGATCTGCAAGTGGGTCGTATCGCCCAAGACAGCGAGCGGAGTTTCGCCTCCAGCTCCCGCTGTTTCGCCGATTTTGGCGTTAAGCTCAAGAATCGTCGCGTCCAACGGAGCGCGAATGCGCATGCGCTCAAGCGTGGTGCTTACGATGGAGACTTCGGCGCGCGCCGCCGCTAAAGCTGCCTCTTCGCGGGCTAGTGCAGGCACTTTGTCGTTGCCTTGGATGCGCTTGTCATTCGCCTGAGCGCGCTCGACCCTATCTTTTGCCGACGCAACCGCAGCTCTAGCCTTTTCAATTTCGTCAAGCGAGGCCCTATCGGCTTTCAGGGCGGATATCAGTCGATCAAGCTCAAGGCGCGCGTCAAATGCACTCCGCTCCGCAGCATAGAGATTGTCTTCCGCTTTACGCCGGTCGAGCGCCAGCCCGCGCACTTCAAAGGCGTCACGCTCATTCAATCGCACGGCGGCCTGTGCTTTCGCAGCCGCAAGCCGCGCTTGAAGTTCATCGTCCTCCATGCGGACAAGAAGATCTCCCGCGACCACGCGATCGTTCAACTTAACCAGCACTTCGCGGATCGTGCCTGGCGTTGACACGGTGATACGAACTTGGCTGCCTTTCGGCTCGACGCGCCCTGGCGCCGCTGCTGTCCAAACCGGCACCGGCGCAATTGCGGGACCTTCGGCTCCCGGTGCGGAATACGCGGCTGACGGACCAAACGCGATGTAATCCTTGGCGCCGAGGAACGCAGCGCCCGCCACCGCGGCGAATAAGAGAGATAAGGAAAGGGACGGCCGGATCTTACGCATCTACTTTTCTCTTTCTTCTCTGATTACGTTTCGCGCCCCCCTGCACGGCTAGATTGTTACTCGCGGCAATAGTTTTGCTTTGCGCGTTTTTTCCCTGCCCGAGAATGTAACCATCTTCAATTTCCACAACCCTGTCGGCATAGGGTATGGTTCGTGGATCGTGGGTAACGGCGAGAATTGCTCTGTTCTTTTTCTTTGCGATTGCCGCCAGCAGAGCCATGACGGAATGCCCGTTCTCGCTATCAAGCGCCGATGTGGGCTCGTCCGCCAAGATTATGGACGGTGCGGCGGCAAGTGCTCTGGCGATGGCGACGCGCTGCTTTTCGCCGCCGCTCATCGTTCCAGGAAAGCTCGTCAGCCTATGATCTAAGCCGACATCATGCAGCGCAGCCTTCGCCCTGATGCGGCCTTCGGCTGCAGAAACACCGCGGACATCAAGCCCCAGACGGACATTATCGAGCGCATTTAGCGTCGGAAAAAGGTTATACGCCTGGAAAATAAATCCGATATGGCGGCGGCGCAGGTCAGCCTGTTGTTCCGCTGTCAAGCCACTGGCTCTCTCTCCGGCGATCGGTCAAAACGCCTGAGGTCGGAGACAGAATGCAGCCGAGGATCGAAAGCAGCGTTGTTTTTCCGCTTCCGGACGGCCCCATCAGTAGCGTGAACTCGCCCGGAAATAGCGTCAGGCTTGCGCCCTTAAGCGCAAGAATTTTGCCTCGGCCTTCGCCAAGTTCTTTCACGATATTGCGGGCTTCGAGTACTGGTAAGCGGTTCATCGGCCAAACACTATCGCAGGGTCAATTTTCGTGACCTTGTAAATGGAAGAAACTGCCGAAATCGCGCACATGCCCAGTGTCAAGACGAACAACAAACCTGCAAGTTGGGGGGTGATGAGGACAGGTAGCGCAGTCTTTCCGGTGAATGCAACCACAATTAGTGAAATGGCGATGCCCAGCACGTAGCCGGACACGGCACTAAAACCCGCTTGAGTAAGAATTACCTTGTGAATGTAGCGGGATGAAGACCCAAGCGCCCTCAAGGTTGCAAACTCACCCAGGTGGTCTTTTGTGCTGGAGTATAGCGTTTGAGCAACAATCACGGTGCCTATGAGCAGACCGAGTGCAGCTCCGCCGAGAAGCGCCACGCCTGCGCCTGTGCCGAATAACCAATAGTCGAGGTTTCTCTGGAGAAACTCCTCCTTAGTGAAGACCGAGACGCCGTTGAGTTTGCTGGCGATTTGGGCGCGTGCCGAGGCCACATTGGTTCCTGGCGTAAGCTTTACGAGGTAGAATGTTGCCTGGTCGGAAGAGATTGACAGGAGGCTTCGCACCTTATTGAGCGATGCAAATATATAAGGTGACGTGGTGAAGGAACGGATGCCTTCTGTCAGGCCGTCGACGCGCACCCGCTTACCGTCGATCTCGGCTGTAGCCCCCACGCCGCTAATACCAAGCATGTCTGTATAGGTACGGTCGGCTATAACGCCATCAGGCGAAAGGGCCGCAGCGTTGCTTCCTTCAACTAAATTCCAGGGTTCAAGACCGCCATCGGCCGCGTCAGCGCCAATCAGAACAACATTTGTCGTGCTGCCATCGCTCTTTCGCCATTCGGAAAAGGTCACGACCACCGGAACGACGGCGTCAACGCCTGGAACTGATAACGCAGCGAAGCGCTCGCGACCATTCAGAAGCGAAGCCTGCTCGAAACTGCTGGCTCCATAGCTTGAAATCCATAGGTCGCCCTTGGAATGATCAATCATACCGACGATCATCTCGCGGGCTCCAAGATAGAGCCCAAGTTGTACGGCGACGAGCACGACAGCGAAGAGGATACCGACAAGGGTCACGGCGAACCGCGTCGTGTCGTGAAAAAGGTTTCGTATAGCGAGTGTAAGAATCATCAGCTTTTACATTGCTCGCTCATAAACAGACGTCCGACCGATACGGCAAATTTGAGCGAGTGGTTTAGGACTACGGTTACCGTATTAACGCATGCGGGCCTTATATAGGGCTTTTATTGCCAAATGCCTACGGTCACGCTGCGCAAGAAGATTTAGCGCCTGGCAAGCCCCCATTTAGCCGACTTGACTTAAAGTGCGTTGAGGATCATAACCACAGGGTTAACCGCGACTGCGACTTCTTCATCCAGTTGTATTTCCGTGGCGGAATCCGCTGGGTGCGCATGTTTAAAAGGGGGCGACATGGGCGGTGCCGATCTGCCTCTGGATTATCGGCCGTCGGAAGATGAACCGTTTATGAATGAGCGTCAGCGCGCTTATTTCAGAAAGAAACTTATAAGTTGGCGTGAAGAACTTCTGCGGGAGAGCAAAGAAACGCTCGATTACCTGCAGGATTCCGAGCAGCATCCCGATGTTACAGACCGGGCGAGTTATGAGTCCGATCGAGGTATCGAGTTGCGGGCGCGGGACCGCCAACGAAAATTGATTGCAAAAATCGATGCTGCTCTCGAACGCATTGAAGATGGCAGCTATGGTTTTTGCGAAGAAACGGGCGAACCTATTGGCATAAAGCGTCTTGAGGCGCGCCCGGTTGCGACATTAAGCCTCGAAGCGCAAGAGCGCCACGAGCGCCGCGAACGCATCTACCGCGACGAATAGCGGGGTGGCCTCGCGTGAGGCCCCTCCCCTTTATTTATTTCTTCATGGCGTTTTTCATGACTTGCTGCACTGCAAACCTGCCCTATGGCTTTATCGGCCATTTTTCGGCAAGATGGCATCTAACAGTTGAATTGGATGCAAGCGGACCGACGTGGACCAAAAGCGACGATTTCCTGAATTTTATGTGACCGCACCGCAGCCGTGCCCCTATCTGCCCAACAGATATGAACGCAAGATCTTCACGCATCTGTCGGCGGAACGGCCGCGCGCCCTCGTCGACAATCTTCTGAAAGGCGGGTTCCGGCGCAGCCAGAACATCGCCTATATGCCCTATTGCGATCACTGTGCCGCCTGCGTGCCGGTTCGCATTGTCGTGAATGGCTTTGAGCCAAGACGGAACCTCGCGAAAATATGGCGCAAGAATAGTGATATAGAGGCGCACCGGGTTGCAGGCCGGCCAACATTGGAGCAATTCGCCCTGTTCCGCTCCTATATCGACGCGCGGCACGCCGAAGGCGGCATGGCAGACATGTCGCTGCTCGATTACTCGATGATGGTTCAAGACACCGCAGTCGAGACATTTCTCACCGAATACAGAATGCGCTGCACCGACAAAGCAGGAGTGACGGACGATCCGCTAGTGGCGGCAGTGCTTTGCGATAGGCTCAGTGACGGCATTTCGCTCGTCTACAGCTTCTATGATCCGGAACTGGCGGACCGCAGTCTCGGCAGTTACATTATAATGGAGCAGGTGGCATTCGCGCGATCACGCGGCGTACCCTATGTCTATCTCGGCTATTGGATCGAAGGCTCGCGCAAGATGGCGTATAAGACACGGTTCACGCCGCAAGAACATCTTACGTCATTGGGGTGGGTAAGGAAGAATCCGGAACTGGCACGATCCCAGAAGGCACGTTAAGCCCGGCAACCTGCCCCCTCACCCTGTCCCTCTCCCCGTTGGGGCGAGGGAACGTTGTGGCCGCCTTCTCTCCGCACTGCCCCCTCTCCCCTCGGGGGAGAGGGGTGGGGTGAGGGGCCTCTAAGCGCGACTTTGCTCATGCGGTAGATCGGGATCAAGAAAGCCCAGCGGGTGCGGCGGACGGATAACCCGCGTTCCTTCGCGAGCTTGCTCTTCTTGAATCTGACGATGCAGCTCGGCCATTTTCGTCCAGTGCTGCTTCGGCCTGTAATGATGCTCGGCGTGGTAGCCGTTATTCATCCACGTCCAGTTATAGAGCCGGTGGTAGGTGCTCACGCCCCAGGCGATGGGTTTGTCGGGATCAGCGCCGAAATGCTCATAGTAGCCGTTTAAGGCGGAGAGGCAGTGACCGAAATAGTAGAAGGGCAGCAGAAAGACGATAAATTGCCAGTTCAGAATGCCGAGGCAAAGGTGGAATATCACCATAGAAGCAAGCTCGCGCTTTCCCTGCGCTGCATCCCCGGGGCGCTTTTCCGCCATCCGGCTAAGAATTTCCTTCGGCTCATCTCTAAAGAAGCTCAAGAACGTGTATTTCCACACGTTTTCCGCTTTCCCGTCATGGCCGTGCTTATAAATCGAAAGATAATCGACAACTTTGCCGTTTTCGTCAGGGCGATCCATATTGCCGCTGTGGTGCCGCATATGGATAAAATTATACATAGACTGCGAAAAGCCGATGGTGATCGAAAGTAGATAGCTGAATAGAGTGTTGAGGCGCTTGGATACGAAATAAGGATTGTGAATGAAGTTGTGGCAGATGCTGTTGATGCTCCAGGAAATACCTACAGAATAGATGAAGCCTGCTGCAATCGCTACCGGCCAGGACAGATAAGGAAACGCAATGAAAAGTCCCACCACATATGCGAAGTGAAGGATCGCTAGGCCAATCGGGATCCAATCCCATCCCGAATATTTCATAATCTTCGGAGAGCGAGTGGCCTGTCTTGCGACCGTAGTGCCCGTCATTTTAGAAATCCTACGATATTTCGGCGCAGCCCGAGCTTGCCTTAGCCCCCAGCCGTTTGCAACCATGGGTGTCTGAGCTTCACCGGGTTTCAACGATCATTCTTGACAGCGGCGCTATTGGGCCTACGACTTTCAGCAGACGCGGAACGGCGCAGTAGCGCTGAACGTTTCCGCAAATCGCCGAACACGTTTTCGCAGTCATTCTGTCTTTCGAAGGAGGGCCTTATGCCCCCTGAGCATAACATCGTTGTGGGACGCTTCGCATCGCAGGAGGTCAATCCGTTGCCTCTGGACAAGGTTTGCGTGCGCGATCTCATATTGCCCGCTCATATCGGCATTTGGAGCGAAGAGCGCGGAATAACCCAGCGCGTGCGCTTCACCGTCGAGCTTTCCGTCTATCAGACCGCCAGGCGCGACGATGATTTGGCTTCGGTGGTCTCCTATGATTTCATCATTGATGGGATCAAAGAGATAATAGCCGAAGGACATGTACTGCTGGTTGAAACGCTCGCCGAACGCATCGCTACGCACTGCCTTTCAAACCCGCGCACTGCGCAAGCACGCATAATTGTGGAAAAGCTTGACCGGATTCCGGGGGCATCGCTCGGTTGCGAAATTGTCCGGCAGCGGTAGGTGGCAGGTTGAACGGTAGACTTCCCGAATCTGCGGCTTTGTGATTCTAGATTGCTTCGCTCCGCTCGCAATGACTGTGCTGTCGCAAAGCGCAACGCGTTATGGGAGCGCACGGCCTCAGCGTGCTTCCGCGCGCAATCTATAGAGCACGTCACGGATGGGATGATGAACCCAGGCCTGGGTGACGAAATCTCTATGCTCAGTCTCCGGCGAGGTTGAAACAAATGTCACGCTTCCGCCACGCAGCGCGTGCTGCAATTTCGTGTTGATTGCTATGTCGCGGCCCTTGAGGATCTCCTCTAGCTCGGCATTTCTCGCCCGCGTGGAATTGGCGTAGGCGCTGAGGAAGAAAGCCTTTTTTCGCGACGTGATCCAGCTTGCGAATTTATCGAGATCGCCATAAAGCGCATCGAGAAGCACAACTCCGCGAACCCGCGAGGCTGCCTCACCTTGAGAAATGCATGCCGCCGCCGTGGCGTAGCCGCCGCTATAGGCAACGATTACAATAGGCATCTTATCGAAGGCTTGCTTCGAACGGGGGTCGCCATGCAGCTTTGCAAGCTGCTCACTTGCTTCACTGAGGAAGCGCTCGAAGCCGCCCGGCTCCCATAGCCTGCCAGCGCTTGAGTCCGCGGCGTCCACGGCTAGCTGAGGTGCGACGAGCACAGCATTCACGCCCGCTTCCGACACTTGGGCTGGCACCTGCTGACGGTCGATAACATCCCGCTGTAGCATTGCTCCGTGGCCATGCAAAAACAACACCATCAATGCTGGATGGCGCGCGTCATATCCCCTCGGAATATGAAGAAGCGAGCGGCGGTCGCTGTAGGTTCTATCTTGCCAGTAAACGTTCCCCGAGGAGGTGCGGTGCCCGCGCCGGTCGCCGTCAGCAACGTCAAGAAAAGGCCTGCCGCTGCCCGGTACCGTGCCATCATAGGGGAAGGGCGCGTTGACGAATTCCACGAGCTTCGTCTTCGTCTGCTTTAGAGGCGCCAGAGCTGGCTGCTGCGCAGGCCCTTTCTTGACCGCCTTAATGGGGGTCGCTGAAGACTCCGGCGCAATTGAAGACGCAGCGGCGGAGCTCGCCCTTAAGAATGGCTCCTTGGCCTCACGATTAGGCTGGTCGGCTGGAGTCATTGCAAAATTTGACATATCGGGCGCTGGCGCGAATGAGCTCCCGACCGATTCCACAGAGTTTGTTTCCGATCTGCATGAGCAAACCATGCAGAGAAATATCGCGGCGATGGCGTGCCGCAGTAGAAACAAGGTTATCTTCATCATTCGCCGGACTAGTTAAATATTCCTGGATTATCTTGCTATAAAACGCGTAACGCAAACGGCGGCAGCGGTAGCGATTTTTTGTCAGCAGCCCGTCTGCATAAGATCGAATAATGTCTATATGATGAGCTGCCGCGAGAAAGCCGCTCAATACAATCAATCCTTCCAAATCACCGTGAAGACTTCTGCAAGAACTTTCGTGCTAGATGACGGGGAGCGTCGCCGGATAAGCTAAAGTTGCCGTTAAGCAACTACCGGAATATTAAGCTGAGTTGCAATTGTTTAGCGCTGCGTCACTCGGTAACAGTATTCATTGGACAAAACACATCAAGCCGATGCAAGAAAAAAGCAGCGCCGCAGCTCTCGTAAAACATAAAATTCTCAATATACCCAAGGTTTCCGCTGTCACGGCGATGGCCCTTGCGGTTGCAGACATGATAGGCACCGGAGTTTTTACAAGCTTAGGCTTCCAGGTGCAGTCCATCCAATCAGGTTTTTCCTTGCTGTCGCTCTGGATCGTGGGCGGCATTGTGGCACTCTGCGGCGCTTTTTCCTATGCCGAACTTGCGGCAGCCTTTCCGCGATCGGGCGGCGAATATAACTTTCTTTCCCGCGTGTTTCATCCAGCCATCGGCTTTCTCGCCGGGTGGGTGTCGGCGACTGTGGGCTTTGCCGCGCCCGTAGCGCTCGCCGCCATGGCGTTTGGCGGCTATTTCGAGGGCATCGTACCCGGAGCGCCGCCGTTGGCGCTAGGGTTCGGCATAACCGCGCTGATCACACTCGTTCATATTTCGGGGATCCAGCGTGGCAGCATCCTGCACAATGTAACAACTTTCCTGAAACTTGGCCTGATAGTGGTGCTAATCATCGCGGGCATCGTTTGGGGGAAGCCGCAGGCAATCTCCTTTATTCCGACTTCTGCCGATATCGGCACCCTGACAAGCGCACCCTTTGCGATTAGTCTCGTCTTTGTGCTCTACGCCTATTCAGGCTGGAACGCCGCCACCTACATTGCAGATGAAGTGCAGGACCCGCAGCGGAGCCTTCCACGCGCGATCATCGGCGCTCTCTTATTGGTGACAGTTCTTTACATCGCGCTGAATGCGGTCTTCCTCTACACAACGCCACTTGAGGCGATGGCCGGGCAACTCGACGTTGGCCTCATTGCCGGACGCCATATTTTCGGAGACATCGGAGGGCGCATCGTCGGCGGCTTGATCTGCATCGGGCTTGTCTCGTCGATCAGCGCCATGATGTGGATCGGGCCGCGCGTCACGATGGTGATGGGCGAGGATATTCCGCTCTTGGCCGTCTTCGCAAAAAGAGCCGAAAACGGCGTGCCAGTGGTGGCCATAGCTTCTCAGTTTGCGATCGTGGCGGCACTTCTCCTAACGCGGAGCTTCGAGGCAGTGCTTGATTTCATTCAGTTCAGCCTGACCTTTTGTTCCTTTCTCACAGTGCTCGGCGTGATCGTCCTGCGTTACACAAGGCCGGACCTGCCTCGCCCCTACCGCGCGTGGGGCTATCCTTTGACGCCGGTCATCTTTTTGTGCGTGACCCTTTTCGTGCTGATCCACCTCATTATTGAACGCCCAACGCAATCTCTAGCGGGGCTTTGCATGATGGCCTTAGGTCTTCTGATCTTCGGCATCTCTATTAAACACAGGCGTATTGCTCTCGAAGGGAACTCATAAGCGATGACTGTCATGCGAAACCTGGTCAGAGCAGCCGCTCTAACGACCGCTATGCTGATTTTGGGGTTAGGCGCGGTTCGTGCAGACAACGCGACCGCCGATGACATAGCTCATTTTCTGGCTGGTCTTCAGCCTTCGAGCAACTCGCCGCTTGCGCCCCTGACCAACGAAGCTGCGTGGAAACAACACGAGAAAATCTTCGAGGCCGATTGGAAGACCTTGGAGGCCCGCCAGCTTTCGAACGTGCGGGAATGGTCGAAAGAAAATGTAAAGCAGTCGCAACCCGTTCTCTTCTATATGTTCAGCGGGCCCGACTTTCTCTATGCAAACGCGTTTTTTCCAAGCGCAACCACTTACGTTATGAGCGGCCTCGAGTTCTCGGGAAATATTCCGGATGAAAAGGCGCTTACGCCGAGAACGATCTCTCGTGAGCTTAGCGGCATCAGAGGCTCTCTCGGAAGCCTCCTACGTCATAGCTATTTCATAACGAGCGAGATGGGCAGCCAACTTTCGAGCAGGCAATTGTCCGGCACATTGCCCGTGATCTACGTCTTCCTTGCGCGCTCGGGCAAGACCATCAAAGAAGTAAGCCTCGTTGCCATCGACAAGGACGGCAAGGTGCACCCGCAAGATGAGCCTGGCTTGGAGACTTCCGCAAAGGGCGCAAAGATCACGTTTGCTGGAAGCGACGGCCGCGAGCAGACGCTTTATTATTTCAAAACCGATCTATCAGACAAGGGGACGGCAAACAGCGGTTTTCTGAAGTTCTGCGAGCAGCTTGGGACTGGCGATAGCTTCGTCAAAAGCGCGTCTTATCTTTTGCACACTCCCGGCTTCTCAACGGTGCGCGATTTCCTGCTCAAGAATAGCGCTTCGATTGTGCAGGACGATACCGGCATTCCCGTGCGCTATTTAGGCTCTACGGAATGGCAACTGCATCCTTTTGGTACCTATCTCCGGCCAATTCGTGAATTCAGCCACGCCGAACAGCCGAAACTGATCGAGCTTTTCAAGAAAAGCCCTGGTCCGCTTCGCTTCACAGTCGGCTATAGGTGGGGGAAACCTTCAAACCTTTTGCTGGCAGTCAAGTCACAGCAAAAAACGCCTTAAGCAGAACCCCGTTTTAAATTAGCATCATCAGATCGCGGAAATGGCCGAGCCGTCCGCGATCTGCTTTATCGAATAACTTTCAGGATCTTTCCGGAAGCGATGACGTTGCCGTCATTGCGAGCGAAGCGAAGCAATCCAGAGCTTAAGTCATTGATTTTGCTCTGGATCGCCACGGCGGGCTGAAGCCGCCTCGCGATGACGATGTGCCCAGCTGAACTCAATATGCTTTAGCAACCATCCAGAGCAGCGCTACTCGTTTAGGAAATGCTGGAGATTTTCGATCCTGATTTTCGCCGTCTGCGTCGCGCCGCTATCCATCGCCTTTCTGTACCAGTCAAAGGCCTTCGCAACATCAGGTTCCGCGTTCTTCTTATCGATACGGGCGAAATAGATGGGATCGAAAGACCGGCCCATCGCTAGCGCGGCTTCAGCATCACCGAGATTGACGGCTTTTAGATAGAACTGCCGCGCCTCGACAATGTCTCCCTCGCGCATCCGCTTGTTCCCCTCACGAATGAGATCTTCGATCTCTGCCTGCTGAATCACTCCCTTGGGCGGCGCGACGAACGGAGTCACGACCGGGAGCGACGCGATCTGTGGAGAAGCCGACGAAGCCGGTGACGCGGGGACGGTTTGGGTTCTGAACTGTTCCGGTTGCGGGTTCGCGTTTGCTGCCGCACTGGGGGCTGCCGCAAGGCCGGCGCTTAGCGTCTGCGTATTGAATGCCGACGTTGATATGGAAGCCACGGACGCCACTACCGTTTCCGTGCGTTCTTCATTACGTGCCTGCGCTGGGGCACCTTCTTTTCCGGTCAACCGCACGGCGAAAGTTCTCTTTTCGGAGAGCGGCGTGCGAACGTTGCTATCTAAAAGCTGCACCCCAAGAGAAATACTACTCGGCGCATCGGCTGGCAGGTTTAGAACAAGGCCGTTCAGTCTGCGCGGCGGCAACAGCCAATTCCCGCCTCCGGCATCAATGCCAGCATTAAGGCGAGCGCCTTGTGGAACCCCCGATATACTGACGAGCGTTTGGTCAGTGGGGCGTGTTGAATTGAGTTTAATAGAAAGCGCTGCTGACTGGCCTGCTGGCACAACCACATCGCTTGCCACGAGGTCGTTTGGCGCCTCTGTGGGCCGTGCGCTCGCGCCGGAGGCGAGGCTTTCAGTAGGTGAGCCGTAACCCGGGTCTCCAGCAGCATTGCGCAGAACTTGGCCTGATTTGCCTTCGGCGCCTGCTCGCTCCGGTTGAGGAGGATAAGAACTAATCACGAAAACAGCCAGCGTAGCAGCAATAGCGATACCGCCGATCAAGCCAATGGCGGCGGCTCCAAGAAGGCGCCCGCTTTCTCGGCCGCCAGTGCGTTTACCGGAATCGACCTGTGGGATTGGCCTCGCAGGAACGGGGAAGGCGGCGGGTCCGCTGTAATGGACAGCGGATTCATGCGACGGCATCTGCTGAGGGGGCGTCGCAAATTGCTGGACCGAACGCTGATCGAACCGTTGTCCGGGTGGGGCATCCGATGAGCTATCTTGCCCGTGAAAAACCGAGGGCCTTCCCTGAGCTTGCTCGACCTTTTCCGCGTCATAACTGAAGTAATTTAGAATGACGTCTTGGGGAGAAAGACCATCGTCGAATTCACTCGCTACGGCTTGAGTGTTGGCGTTCCAACCTTCCTCCTCGGTTTGAACATCCCCCTCATCTTCCTCCGACCCCTGCGAGTTAGCGTCGCCGTAAATGCTTAGGAGCGCTGACTGCACCGCATCTGCCAGCGCGTCATGCTTGCTGGAGAGATCGGGATCAGAAAATTCGCTTTCCGCAGGGGACACTTCTAGCGCCGAGGCGAGAGAGAGTTCCGCAAGCGTGTGCTCGTGGGTGAAGGTCTCTTCGCGCAGTCCGGCGCCCTGCAGACTATCGGCGGCCAGCACACTGTCTTCTATGGGAACGACTTCTTCTGCACTCCCCCAATCGGCGAAGTATGCCTCGTGACCCTGGCCTTCATCCTCATTGAGCTGAATATCTTCCGCCCGCGACGATGTCTCGCCTGCAAATGTCTCATCCGCGCGCGCGCGGTGGTCCTCAAAGCCCGCCTGCTCCAGGCCGAGCATGACACTTTCCGCGAACGCGTCGATTACTTCCTCGTTTCCGGAATCAGCGGATGCCGTACCGGATGCGAGATCCGGCTTATGCTCGTCAACGCCATTTAATAGCGTTTCCTTGGGGACGCTCGACTCGGCCGCTTGTTCAGGTTCAGCAGCCTGCTTAGGTTCAGCGCGAACCTCAACGCTGCCGCGGCTTCCAAGCGAAAGCTCAGACCGGATTTCGGCGGGAATGAGATCGTTGTCCTCGAGTTTCTGTGTCTCCGCCATAAGCTACTCCTATCCCCGAAGCAATTTGAGCGGCCCCCAATGCCGCGCTACAGCTATTGCTGCTGCGTTTGCGGGGCGCCTTGCTGTTGGTACCAGCGGACGAATTGATTGAAGAGCTCCTCTTGATCGGCGGAACTGCCGCGCTGACTCTCGACGAACTTTTGCAACATTGTCTTCAGTTGCGATGCGGCCTGCTGGGGAACCGCAGGCGTTTTCACCTGAACATTTGCTGCAATCCAATGCTCGGCAGGCTGAAAGCGTTGCCACCCTTTGACGGGGGCACGAACATTAACCTCCCGCCATTTTGGACTGAATTTTCCAGCCTTTAGATTGTCTGCCTCGGCAAGAAATTTTTCCGCGAACCTTGTCATGACTCTGAAACGCTCCGACTGAGGTGGCCAGTTATGGACCGCCATAACGGAGGAGACGCCAATCGTTGCCACGCTTTCGTTTGGCGCGACAAGATTGGGATAATCGTCCGAAGTTATGATAGCAGGCAAATAGGTTCCTTGAAGCCCCGAAAGATATTCCACGTCCAGAAAGTGAACATGATCCTTGTGCGATAGCTTTTCGAAGGCGCGAGACGGTTTGCCTCCCACATAGATAAGTGCATCGATTTCGCCACGCTTCAGGCGTTCGACCGCATCATCATGATCGAAATATTGCGCGCTTACGGCTACTTTGCTTGCCTCGAATACGGCTTCGGCGGTTATGGCCATGCCGCTATCCTTAGGTCCAAAATTGACGCGGCGTCCATTCAGATCCTGAAGACAGGTAAACTGCATGCGGGATACAACGTGAAATTCCTCGGAATAGAGCTTCGCAATATATTGCATCCGGGTCTGAATACCGGGGAGTTTGTTCGTCTTCAGAACGTGCGCCATCACATCGGACTGCAGAATTGCAATGTCGATCGCCTTCAAAGTGAGAAGATCGTTGATGTTTTGAAATGACCCCTTGCCGACAATCGGAATAATGCGAAGGTTGTTGCCGTTATCCAGAAGGCGCGAGAGGTCACTTGCCACTCTTATCGCAGTGCTATCGATGTCGCCGGTCACGATGCCAACGGTTCCGACTGGCTCTGGCTTTGGACTTGGCGGCTTGACCTTACCGTTGGCAGCCTGCGCCCAGGCACCAGCTATCTCCAAAAGGAAAATGAGAAGGCTTGCCGTCAGAAGCCTGGACACCATTCCGAAACCTCTTAATTGATGAATCCAGCCCTTAAGGTCATGGCCGCACGGGGCTCTCAAGGCACCAGGGAAGTAAAACATTTTTTGCGACCAGGCAATCGCACATCTCAATTCCGCCTCCTCTGATGACTGGGTGAAAAAAGCGGCGAAACTGTGCCATCGCGACAACTGGCGAGGGAGGATGGAGGCTTTTTAACCCCAGGGCCGGTGCAGATGACGCTCGAAGCACTTTGGGAGACAATTCCAGTTTGAGAAAATTTTGAGAAAATAGAGTGCGCCATTTTTTTCCCGGCGCACTCTGGGATGGCAGCGTAATATTCTCAGATCGTTTGCAGCAAAATTCAGGAGACACTCATTTTGACCGTCCGGACAAGCCGTTGGCATAACGCCGAAGTGCCCGAGGGGCTTCGGATCTACGCAGTAGGCGACATTCATGGGCGCACCGACTTGCTTGATGCAATGATCGATATGATAGAACGCGACAATTCAGAACGGGCCAAGGCTCGTACGCTTCTAATTTTTCTCGGAGACTATATCGACCGTGGACCCAACTCTAGCGGGGTCATAGAACGGCTGGTGCATGGAATTCCGCCGCATCTGGAACCCCATTTTCTCAAAGGAAACCACGAAGATTTTCTTCTGAAATTCCTGCGTGATCCTCTCTTGGGGCCTGTGTGGCTACAAAATGGCGGCGATGCGACGCTCATGTCGTACCGTGTTCCGCCATTCAATTGGCGCGAGGCGTTCTCGCTGGACGTTTCGAGATGGTCGAAACTTGCGTTAGATCTTGAAGACAAGCTTCCAGCAGATCACAGGGCCTTTCTTGAAGGACTTAAGCTCAGCGTTCGGTTTCAGGACTACTTTTTTGTCCATGCGGGCGTAAGACCTGGGGTGCCGCTCGACCGGCAGTCGGCAGATGATCTGCTTTGGATTAGGACTGAATTTTTGCAGTGGCCCCATGACTTCGGAGCAGTCGTCGTCCATGGCCATACGCCAGTTTCTTGGCCAGAGGACCACGTAAATCGCATCGGTATCGATACCTATGCTTTTTCGACAGGACACTTAACGGCTGTGGGACTGGAAGGCTCGCGCCGCTGGTTCTTATCCACCTGACCATGGCCGCACGCTCGCTTATGCTCATGGGGACTGGCTCCGACGTTGGCAAATCGCTGATCGTGGCGGGGCTGTGCCGCTATTTCTCGAATGCAGGCTACAAGGTCGCGCCCTTCAAGCCGCAGAACATGTCGAATAACGCCGCCGTTACCGAGGATGGTGGCGAGATCGGGCGTGCGCAAGCGCTGCAAGCGAGAGCCGCGCGGTGCGCCATCACGACAGATCTCAATCCGGTGCTCTTGAAGCCGCAAAGCGAGATCGGCGCGCAGATTATTGTGCAGGGCAAGCTTGTGGGGTCAGCCCGCGCGAAGGAATTTCAAGATCGCAAGCGGGCGCTTATGCCAGCCGTGCTCGAAAGTTTCGAGCGCCTGAAACACGCGAATGAGCTTGTTTTTGTCGAGGGCGCAGGCAGCGCTTCCGAGATCAATCTGCGGGCCAACGACATTGCAAATATGGGTTTTGCGGAAGCCGCAGGCGTACCTGTGGTGCTGATCGGCGATATCGACCGGGGCGGCGTGATCGCGAGCCTGGTTGGCACGAAGCATGTGCTCGGGCCGCAGGATGCCGCGCGCATTCAGGGCTTTATTGTCAATAAAATGCGCGGTGACGCTTCGCTTTTCGCAAGCGGGATGACGGCGATTGCGGAGATGACTGGCTGGCATGCGCTGGGCTTGGTGCCGCATTTCGCTAAAGCGAACCAACTACCGGCAGAAGATGCCGTCGCGCTCAACCAATCGCGTCGACATCCCTCTGACGCGGGAGGACATGCCGTCAAAATCGCGGTTCCGCTGCTTCCCTATATCTCGAACTTCGACGATCTCGATCCGCTGCGCCTTGAACCCAGCGTTGCGGTGGAAATGGTGCCGCGTCATCGCCCGCTTCCTGCGGACGCTACTGTGATCCTGCTGCCAGGCTCAAAGGCGACAATCGCCGATCTTGAGGCCTTTCGTGCAACTGGCTGGCATATCGACCTCGCCGCGCATGTGAGGCGGGGCGGACGCGTGCTTGGGCTTTGCGGGGGCTTCCAGATGTTGGGGCGTTCCATCGCTGACCCGGACGGCATCGAAGGACCACCGCGCACTGTTGAGGGGTTGGGCTATCTTAACCTCAACACTACCTTGACCGGGGAAAAGGCCTTGCGCCGTGTCTCTGGAAAGGGCTGCGGCGCGGAGTTCACCGGCTACGAAATGCATGTTGGTGTGACGGAAGGCGAAGCGCTCTCGCGACCTCTTTTGTGCCTCGACGGCGGAAGACCGGATGGGGCGCTTACCGCAGATGGGCGTGTCGCCGGGTGCTACGTTCACGGCCTATTTGCCTCAGATGAATTTCGCGGCGCTTGGTTACGCGAGCTGGGCGCATCGGGCGACAGCTCATTCGCTTATGAAAGTCTTGTCGAGTCCACTCTCGATGAACTGGCCGAACATCTCGGCGCTCACATCGACATGCAGGCGTTGCTCAGCCTCGCGCGGTGAAGATCCAAAGAGCGGCTATTCCGGCGAACATGATTGACCATGCCACATCAGCGAGGCGAAGAGCGCGTTTTATGTCGTTTGCGTTCGCATTAGCGCGGCCGTTGCCCATATAGGCGTCCTGAACCACCACGCCGCCATAGCTTCTCGGCCCCGCAAGCTTAAGGCCAAGCGCACCCGCCATAGCGCTTTCGGGCCATCCCGCATTTGGCGAGCGATGCCGCCCCGCGTCGCGAAAGATAGCCCGTAGCGCGCCTACAGGCGATGCCTTCGCCGAAAGCAAAGAGGCGAGCACCAAAAGAGCCGCAGTCAAGCGCGAGGCCGGCAGATTGACGAGATCATCCACCCGCGCGGAGGCCCAGCCAAAAGCCTCGTGGCGCGGGGTCCGGTGGCCAATCATGCTATCGGCGGTATTGATGGCCTTGTAAGCGGCGAGACCGGGCAGCCCAAAAACCGCGAACCAAAACACAGGCGCGACCACACCATCCGAAGCATTTTCGGCGAGGCTCTCGATAGCGGCACGCGCGACGCCATGTTTATCGAGCGAATTCGGATCGCGCCCCACGATGCGAGACACCGCGCGCCGCCCGGCTTCTGTCCCCTCAGTTGCCAACGCCACGGTAACGTCGCGTACATGAGCGTAGAGACTTCGGCTCGCTATGAGAGTGCTCGCGGCTATGGCCTCAGCGAGCCGGCGAAATGGCAATGCATCGAATGCCGCATGCAGAGACATCGCCACTCCTGCCGAAGCGGCAATTATGCAAAGAAGCGCGAGGACTCCGCCAGCTTTTCGCATGAGTGGGCTATAATGTTCGCGGTTGAGATGGTGGTCGAGGATGGTTATCAAGCTCCCAATCCATGTGACGGGATGGCCGATCCGCCTGAAAATGGCATCTGGATAGCCGATAGCTGCTTCAATGAGCAGCGCAATAAGAAGAGTGAGAAAGGTGCCTGACTGCATGGCAAGCGTCTTATCAGATCGCGCCGATTTGCGCTTCTTCGAACATGGGGGGCGTTTGGACGCTGCTCGCGCGCGCTACCCCAATGCGCCGCAGCCTTGGATCGATTTATCGACGGGCATCAGCCCTTGGGCCTATCCCGCGCCGCAGCTTCCGGCAGATGCGTGGCAGCGGCTGCCAGATATGAGCGAACTCGGCAACCTGCTCGACATAGCCCGGAAAGCTTATCGCGCTCCGGTGGGAGCGGAAATTGTTGCGGTGCCCGGAGCCGATATTGGCCTCAGTACACTGCCCTGGCTTTTCAAGACGCCGATGCGTGTTGCGGTCTTGGGGCCAACCTATAGCGGGCACGCGCAGGCTTGGAGCGCCGCAGGGCATTCGGTTTCTGAAGCGACGAGCCTCGATGATGCAGGGAAGGCCCCCATTATCGTCGCCGTAAATCCAAACAATCCCAACGGGAGGCTTTTGTCTCATGCCGATCTGGCAAACGCTGCCGAGCGGGTGCGCAAGAGAGACGGGCTCTTCATCATCGACGAGGCCTTCGCCGACGCCGACCTCTCGCATTCTATTTTGCCAGCCGCGACACGACTCGAACGTACTGTTGTGCTGCGCTCCTTCGGAAAGTTCTACGGCGCGGCTGGGGTGAGGCTTGGCTTTGCAATAACGTCTCATCCGATTGCGGGGCGTCTGAAAGCCGCGTTCGGTGGCTGGCCCATCTCGTCCGCTGCCATCGCTTATGGCCAAGCCGCGCTTTCGGATGAAGCCTGGGCCTCGTCGCAGCGGCAGAGGTTGCAAGAGGCGGCGAACGGCCTGGATGGCATCTTGCTAGAGGCCGGTCTGAAGATTTTGGGAGGGACAGCGCTTTTCCGTCTCGGCGGCCACCACGAACCCCGGTCGGTCTTCGACAAGCTCGCCCAACAGGGAATTCTCGTTCGGCCTTTCGAAAAGCTCGAAGCGCTGCGCTTTGGCTTGCCGAAATGCGCTGATGAAGCGGATCGGCTCAGGCGCGCTTTGCTTTCTTAATCGCATTGTTGCTCCCGAACGGGATCAAATCCAGGCATATTGACCAGAATTGTTCAATCTGCTCCCGTACGGGATCAAGATTGCTGAAATTAACCAGGATTACCCAATCTGTTCCCGTTCGGGAGCAGATACTATTGAATTTCGCAGAAAACACAATTATGCTCCCGTACGGGAGCAAGCTATGGTCAAGAAAACGACGCCAGCAAAGACTGAAGCGGATAAACGGTTGACCGCAATTGATCTGGCTCGTCAGTTCAGCGGTGGATATAAAATCGCGGGGGAGAGAATTCAGGGGGCCCTGCGGGACGTCGATCAGAATAAGCTCCTACACCTAGCGGATAATATGAAGGCCTTTAGCCGTCAGTGGGCCGCCATTTCTATACCGCCAACTAAAATCACCTCTGTTGCTGACATTGGCGTGTTGGTGCGCGCCGCGCGTGAGAGGCAAAAGCTGTCGCAACAGTCTTTCGCAGACCTAGCAGGCGTTGGACGCCGGTTTCTGTCAGAGCTTGAGAATGGCAAGGGGACGCTGGAGTTTGATAAAGTCCTGAAAGTTGCCGCCGCGTCAGGCATCGACCTCTTTGCGAAAGAACGCTGATGACAGCGCTCATCCTCGATGTTCGGCTTGACGGCTTCGCCGATCCCGTTGGCACATTGATTAAGGACGAATTCGGCGCTCTTGCTTTCGTTTATACGGACGCTCACCTCGCTCATCCCGAAGCGCAGCCTCTATCTTTGTCTCTGCCGCTGCGCAAGGATCCTTATGGCGATGTGATCACGCGCTCTTTCTTCGACAATCTTTTGCAAGAACGCGACGGCGTTCTTACCAGAATTATGGCGCGTGAAGGCTTGGCTCGCGACGACATCGCAGGTCTATTGCACCATGTGGGCAAGGATTGCGCTGGCGCACTGTCAGTGCTGCCAATGGATGCGCCGCCGGTAAAGGTTCCGGGATGCTATGATCGGGACTATACAGCGATCTCTAACCAAGAGCTTACTGCAATCGTAAGCGCGCTTCGTGATCGCAAACCTCTGCCCGAGGAAGTTACGGATCCATCTCCCCTCGCAGGGGTACAGAGTAAGATTGCCATAACAAAGTTGCCTGACGGCCGCTTTGCAATGCCGAATTCCGGCTCAGGCGCGCCAACAACTCATATTCTAAAAGTTCCGGATCGAGATCACCCAAAGGACGCGGTTTACGAATGCGAGGCGCTGAATCTTTCTCGCGACCTGGGTTTTGACACAGCGGCTGCGGAGGTGATGCCGGTTTGCGGCATCGACGCGCTCTTAGTTGCACGTTTCGACCGAGCGCATAACAAGGCGGGAGAAGTCATCCGACTGCATCAAGAGGACTTCGCCCAGGCTCTAGGCTTGCCGCCATCTCTTAAATACGAACGGTATGGCCAGCCTGGGCGTCGCTTCGATGCGGACGCAATTCGTACCGTGCTGGATGAAACTGACGAGCCTGTGAAGGAGCGGGACCATTTCATCGGCGCGACGTTTTTCGATCTTCTCACTGGAAATGTTGATGCGCACGCCAAAAACCACGGCTTATTTCACCTTGGCCCTGGTAGATGCCAAACGACCCCTCGCTATGACATCATGCCGACCCGGCTTGACCCTAACCTCACGGACGAGCTGCCGTTTAGGATCGGTGCGGCGAAAAAACTCGGCGAGATCACGGTGGATGATGTTGACGCATTCCTCGGAAAGCTTGGGATTGCGACCGATGCGGCGAAAAAGAGAGTCCGCACACGGCACGCAAATTTCATTGCGAAAGGTCTGGCGGATAAGCTTGAGGAGTTGAGCGATAAAAGACTGAAAGTCTTTGCCGATCTCATCGCCGCCAACATCCGGCACCTTATGCCAGTGCTTGGTCTGAATGTTCCCAGAGCGGCTCAGAACCGGGATGCATATATCGCTCGTGGAGGCGGTTGGCTCAAGAGCTGAAGGTCCGTTTTGCCCCCCAACTAGGAGCGCCTGCTAATCCGCCCTTTCTATGCTAGGCTCCAGCCGTCTCGCGCTGGCTCTGGGCCTCCCGCGCGTCGCCAAAAACCTGGCCTATAAGGATAAGAAGCGGGCTTCCGGGCGGATCGCGCTCCACATCGTCCGCTATCTGGCCGACCGTCGAAGAGATGGCGCGCTCCTCCTTGCGAGTTACATTCGCGATAGCAATTGCAGGCGTATCCGCAGCCAGCCCCAGCGCCATCGCTTTTTCCGTCAGTTCTCTTAAGGTTTTAAGAGGCATATAGACAACGGTTGTCACATTCGGGTCGGCGATGGCCTGCCAGTTTAGATCCACGGGCACGCTTCCGTGCCGGTCATGGCCGGTAATGAATTGCATGCGCCGTGCGTGATCGCGATGGGTGAGCGAAACGCGAAGCCGTGCCGCCGCTCCTTGCGCCGAAGTTACGCCGGGAATGACCTCGACATCAATGCCTGCCGCCGCACACGCCTCAATCTCCTCGCCTGCCCTGCCGAAGATCGATGGATCGCCGGATTTCAGGCGCACAACCTTCCGGCCTTCTAGCGCCCATCGCACGATTTCCTGATTAATATCGGACTGTTTGCAGGACGGCCGATAGCCGCGCTTGCCCACATGGATCATCGCCGCGCCCTTATTCGCGAGAGCAAGCACTTCTTTCGACACAAGCTCATCAAACAAAATCACATCGGCGCTTTCGATGGCGCGCAAGGCGGCGATCGTCAAAAGGTTCGGGTCGCCGGGGCCAGCTCCGACGAGCGACACCGAACCGCTCGCCTGGCCAGAAGCTCCGCGTTCGTGATTCATCATTCCTGAATAAATTCCGCCGCCGTCAAATACAAGTCCGTGCAACGCGGCCAAGTTTATGCTGTGGTGCTCTTCAACTTGAAATAATGTCGTTGCCGTGCCTTCGCATGCCAATCCCGCGTCTCACAGAAATTTCGTTACGTTAATGAAAAAAGTTCCGTTCAGAGTAACATTAGGTCTGCTTATCGCTATCGTGCTCGACACCGCGTTGCAGCTTTCATGGAAATCCGCTGTTTCGATCATGCCGGGCGGCGATCTGTCCTTGCAGGATTTGGCTACGATAGTTACGAGCCCGCTATTTGTTGGCATTGTCGCTTTGATGGGATTGCAGCTTTTGAATTGGATGAAGGTGCTGGGTCATGCCGACCTTAGCTTCGCCCAACCCATCACCTCGCTCAGCTATATTTCCGTTCTTGCACTTTCGGCCTTGTATCTGAACGAAAAAATCGGTTTCGCGCAAGCTGCGGGCGTAGGCTTCATCTTGGTGGGCGTCTGGTTCATCAGCAGGACTGACCACGCATCAGCGGACCGCGACGCACTATGACCGCAACAGCCTTTGGCATTCTGCTCGTTGTACTTTGCGCCATTGTGGAGGGCTTCGCGCAGGTCTTCCTCAAAAAGTCAGCCATTTCAACCGTTAGTTGGCGGCGTTGGGCCGCGCTGGCAATCGGAGCTTTTCTAATACAGGCGCTTGTCTATACGAAGGCACTCTCTTTACTCGATGTGAGCATCGCTTACCCGATGGGAAGTCTAAGCTTCATCGCCGTGACCATCCTCTCGCAGTGGCTCCTGCAAGAAAAGGTTACACGGATGCGCTGGGTCGGCGTTTGCTTCATTCTTTTTGGCGTAGGCTTGGTCGTGGCTCACGCATGATCGCCAATGACTTTTCCGTTACGTTCGTAAAATCCGCTTCCGATATCCCAACGTCACTTTGGCAGGCATGTTTTCCGGCGCCGCTTGAGGGCCGATGGTGGTATGAAACGCTCGAAAAAAGCGGTCTCGAAGATCAATTTACATTCCTTTATGCGCTTATCTCCGAGGGGACGCGGCTCGTTGGCCTTGCGCCAGTCTTCGTAATGGATGTGCCTATTTCGCTCGTCGTTCCGCCTGAGCTTTTGCCGATCTTTACTTTTGCCGGAAAGATCGTGCCGTCGATCCGGTATCAACGTACTTTATTCGTTGGCTCGCCGTGTTCAGATGAAGGAGCCATCGGCTTTTTGGACGGCATCGACCGGCAAAAAGCGCTTTTGATTCTTCAGCAAGCGCTGGAGAAAAAGGCGCGCGAGTTTCGAGCGCCGATGCTCGTCTGGAAAGACTTTCCCGACGAATTCTCAAGCGAACTCGGCTGGCTCAGCGAGCAGCAGGGCATGTTTCCCCTCATCAGCTTTCCCGGCGCCATTATCGAGCTGCCCTCCAAACGGAAAGAGGACCATTACGCGGCGATGAAAGCGTCGCGGCGGCAAAAGCTCAAGCGAAAGCTAAGGCGCAGCGCCGAGGGGGTCGAGATCGCGGTCGACGTGGTCCAGCGCCCGGACGCTCAGACCGTGGGCGAGATCTTCGCCCTGTTTAGCCAAACCTATGCAAAGGCGACAACGAAGTTCGAGCGTCTCAATCGTAGGTTTTTCGACATCATAGCCGAGCAGCCGGTCTCGCACTTTGTGCTTCTGCGCGAAAAAGCAAGCGGCCAGATGCTTGCCTTCATGCTTTGCTTCGAAGCAGGAAACCGCCTCATCAACAAGTTCATAGGTCTGGACTATGAGCGGCCAAAAGAATGGGCGTTATATTTTCGGCTATGGGATGCGGCGTTGGATTGGGCGCTGTCGCACGGCTTTACCTCAATTCAAAGCGGTCAAACCAGCTATTCCGCCAAAATCGAACTTGGAAACCGGCTTGTTCCGCTGACGAATTATTGCAAGCATAGAAACAAGCTGGTTCACGCTATCTATCGCTGGGCCGCAAAAGGCATCGATTGGCATACGCTCGATGACGATCTTGCGGCGCATTTGAAGGCGCACCCGGAGGAGCATCCTTCAGCACGCGCGCCGGAAAAGAAACACGCGCCGGAGCAAGTGCAAGTTGTACAGCCCGCTATTCCGGAAAGCGTGCCGCAAACGGTTCTAGAGGAAGCCGTAGCGCATTCGTGAGATAGCTGATCATGCGGTAAGAGCCCGCAAGCATTATGATCTCCATCAACGCCTCCTCAGAATAATGAGCGCGAAGCCTGACCCATAAACCGTCGCTGAGGTTGCAAGTTTTATGGAGTTCATCGCAGGCCTCGATCAACAGACGGTCCTCGCCCTCCCATACGGAATCTTCGGCGGTGCCCTTTGCGAGCGAGCGGATTTGGTCGGCCGTAAAGCCAACGCGCTTTGCAAAGAAAGCGACGTGCACGCCCCACTCATATTCTGAGCCCGATAAAGCGGTGATCCTATCAATGACGATCTCGCGCTGACGCAAAGTGAGATGCCCCTTATCAACAAGGCTCCCGCCCCTAAGACGTTCGAACAGGCGCTTGTCGCGCGCGACTGTTGTGAACAATGTCAAGGGCGCGACGCCAGGCGGCATGAGCTTGTCCAAGCGCTCTTGAACTTCGGGATCGAACGGCGGCTCCATAGGTGCTATGCGTGCTGTCATGATAGTCCCTCTTTTTGTGGCCTTCTTCACCGTATATAAGCATTGCTATGAAAATTGTAGCATGACAACTCCGAAAGCTGGCCAACCCGTCCGCGGATCAAAAACAGGGCGCCCGATCATGGTGCTGCTCGACCTGCTTGGCCGTCGCAAGACGCTGCGAATTCTATGGGATTTGTCCCAGGCAAGTGGCCCTCTCAAATTCCGGGAGCTGCAGGAGGCCGCGGACACGAACCCCACGGTTTTGAACGCGCGGCTAAAGGAGTTAAAAGAGGGGCGACTTGTGGCGCATGACGGGGCAGGTTACGCGCTCACACCAGAAGGGCGCTCCCTACTCGGCCTTATCAGGCCACTTCACACATGGGCAGACGATTGGAGCTCCAACGGGAGCAATGGGCAGGATGGCGACCACACATGAAGAAAACTCTTATGAAGAAATCTCTTACTATCGCTCTGACGCTGCTCGGTTTCGTACCTGCCGCGCTCGCCGATGACCTCTCCTGCGTCAACACCACATTCCGGCTCATAGGAAAAAACGATCAGGTTTGCGTTAGCGCCTTCGACGACCCGAAAGTATCCGGCGTCGCGTGCCATATCAGTCAAGCGCGAAAGGGCGGCCTCGGCGGCTCGCTTGGTCTGGCGGAAGACCCTAGCCGCTTTTCAATCGCCTGCCGCCAAATTGGGCCTATCACGGTCGAACTGGATAAGCTGGCCGACAATGAGAAGGTCTATACCGAGCATACGTCGATCTTTTTCAAGCATACGAACGTGGTTCGCATGATCGATAAAAAGCGTAACACGCTTATCTATGTGGCGATCAGCGATAGGCTTATCGAAGGCTCACCGCAAAACTCGATTTCGACAGTACCGATCATGCCCTGGAACGGATCGCGGTAAGACGCCGCCGAGGATGCCGTAAGGGGACGCAAAAAAAAGGCCCCAATCGAATGGGGCCTTCGAAGAACTGCGATGGGGTAACGGCTATTTATGTTTCATCGCGTGCTTCATGGAGTCCTTGGCGGCGCCAGCAGCGCTCTGGACCTTGCCCGCTACCTTTTGGGCTTTGCCTTCGGTCTTAAGCTTGGTGTCGCCTGTTGCTTTGCCCGCCGCCTCTTTCACTGAGCCTTTTGCTTGTTGGGCGGAACCCTTAATGCGGTCTTTATCCATCTCTCCAACTCCTTATCGGTTTGGTGAGATTAACCTGCAACGCATCAGAGAGTTGGATAAGTTACCGTAGAGGTAAAAAAAGCGTTTTACTAAAAACGTAAAGCGGCAAAACTGGATCCGCTATGCACTCTTCAGTAAACAAGGAATGGTGAATAAGAAGGGGGCCATTGGTACGATCGCCGATCATTTGGGGAAAGGTTATATCGTTCACCAACGTTTACCCGTCCGGGTAGTGACTCAGTTTGAATTTTTGCAATGGGCCGCAGTGCCAACTTCGATGGAATGAGCGGCGCTGGGCTGTTCGTGCTTCTTAGCGGCAGGCATCGTGCATCGACAGCTCATGCAAGCCCCTTCCCAGAGGTGACGCAAGAATTCTTCGTTTGATTTGGGCTGCACCAACAAGAGCAGATCGCATAGGGATTGATCTGCGAACGCCTCGGCCGCTTCCAATAGCAATGACGAAAGAGGCCGCGTCTGCAACCAATCCTTCAACTGCGGCAGCGCTGTCAGGTCTTGACGAAGTGCCAAACCAACGAGCGCCTCTTCCTGAACGGTCGGGTCATCATCGAGCAAACGGAGGTGAAGCGTTTTTCTGGCAAGCGGCGTATCCAGGTCACAAGAGGACAAAAGGAAGGTTGCCCAATCGCGGTTCGAGACATCGCTGTCGCTGGTCAAGTCGATGAGCTGCTGCAGGTTGGCATCGGCAAATTCGTTGCCCGCCAACAGTACCGAGCCGTTAGCGACCAATTTCAAGAATTCAGAGGTTGGTTCATAAAGATCGGACATGCGACAAGGATGCCATCAAGCCCGCAATTTCCGCAACCCACCCAAGGCTGAACAAATGGCTTGAGCGGTTTAATTGCGGCTTCGAGTTCGATAGGAGAAATTCAAAATGAGTCTGAAGAAAATGCGTTGAGGCTAACGCTATCCGATGCCGCGTCGCTCTTGCAATATTTTGACGTTAGACCAATTGCTTCATGAAAATGAAAGGGCACGCAAATGATTTCCGTTCGTAAGTCAGACCAACGCGGCAAAGCAAATTTCGGCTGGCTCGATAGCAAGCACAGTTTTTCCTTCGGCCAATATTACGATCCTGCCCACATGGGCTTTGGGCCGCTTCGCGTTATCAACGAAGACCGAGTGTCGCCGGGCGCAGGCTTTGGCCGCCATGCGCACGACAATATGGAGATCCTGTCCTATGTGCTGGAAGGGGCGCTTGAACATGCGGATAACATCGGCACGGGTTCGGTGATCCGGCCAGGCGACCTGCAGCGCATGAGCGCGGGCACAGGCATCGAGCATAGCGAGTTCAATCACTCGAAGTCCGAGCCCGTTCATTTTCTACAAATTTGGATCATGCCTGAAGCGGAGGAAATAGAGCCGAGCTACGAGCAGAAGACCTTTGCCCCTGAAGAGCGGCGTGGGCAACTCCGGCTCGTAGGTTCTCGCGACGGGCGCGAGAATTCGATCACGATTCATCAGGATGTGGATCTGTACCTCGCCTCGCTGAAACCTTCTGACGAGATCACCCATAGGCCGCGCGACGGACGGTTGTCCTGGGTCCAGGTGACGCGAGGCTCGCTTCGTCTCGGCGAGCATAATCTCAACGCTGGCGACGGTGCCGCCATTCGCGAAGAGAAGGAATTAAGGATACAGGCCGATGGCGACGCCGAATTCCTTCTCTTCGACATGACCAGCTAGACGCTGTGGGAGCGCCGCCTGATCCTTTCGGTCTCCGGCGCTCTGCTGCCTATGGTCACTCCGATTTTATCTGAAAAATAGGAGCGTCAACAAAATAAAGGAGGGCATCAGAAAGACCACTGACCAAGCCATGAAGCCGAAGAAACTGGGCATTTTAACACCCTGATGCTCGGCGATGGCCTTGACCATATAGTTCGGCGCATTTCCGACATAGCTGCCAGCGCCCATGAACACGGCGCCAGCCGAGATCGCGGCAAGCGTTTGCGCCATCGGTCCCATAAGCCGCTCGGCGTCGCCGCCCGCGGCATTAAAAAATATGAGGTAGGTTGGCGCATTGTCGAGGAGGCTCGATAGCAAGCCCGCGAGCCAGAAATAGGCGGTGTTATTCGGCGCGTCCGCCGGGCCAAGAAGCCCGAGGAGTGGTGCAAAAGCCCCGTGCGAATTGGACTTCAGTATGGCGATTGCGGGGATGATCGTGATGAAAATCGCCGCGAAAAGCTTAGCGACTTCAAGCACCGGCTCCCATTTGAATTCATTCTGCTTGCGATAGCTATCGGGCGTCAGAATGAGAGACGCCACCGCTAGCGTAACAAGAAAAAGGTCGCGCAAAATGCTTGACCACGCGAGTTCGCTGCCGAGCACCGTTACCTTACCGAGCATACCCCAGCCACTCACCACGACCGCCGCAATCAGTAAAAAAATAAGCGGCACATTCACCAGACCGCGCACGTAAAAAGGGCTGTCCGGAGAATGGTCCGGCTTAGACCGGCCCTCCTTGCGATACAAATACGTGTCGAGAATTGCGAAGGCAGCCAACAGAAGTACGGATAGCAACAGCGTTGGCCTCCAAAGATTTTCTAGCGGCCAGAAGAAATGGACGCCCAGCAGATAACCAAGAAACAGCGGCGGATCACCAAGCGGTGTCAGCGCACCACCAATGTTCGAAACGAGGAAAATAAAGAAGATAACAACGTGGACATTATGAACCCTGTCGTCGTTCGCTCTTATCAGCGGGCGCACTAAGATCATCGAGGCGCCGGTCGTACCCAAAAAACTCGCGAGAGCCGTTCCGATAAGAAGAATAGTAACGTTTAGAATAGGTCCGCCATGGAGCGCGCCGCCCACAAAAATGCCGCCTGCTATTACAAACAGCGACCCGACCAAGATGACGAAAGGCAGATATTCCAGAAGGACCACATGGGCTAGCTCGTGTATTGCGATGTCCGCTCCAAATCGCGCAGCAAAGGGCACGAGAAACGCCAGCGCCCAGAAAAGCGCGACGAGACCGTAGCGGCGGTGCCAGAAATTCGGCGCGATGATTGGGAGAAGAGCAAGCGAGGCGAGCATCCCGGCAAACGGCACGACCCAAAGCAGGCTAAGCTCTGCCCCATTCACAGCGATTTTCGGTGCAGCCGCGTGCGCGGGACCGCTGGACCAACCCGTCAAGCATATAAGGCAAAAGACAAGCCCTGTCGCGTGCCAGCGTGAGCTTTGGGAGCTTCTCAAAATCACCTCACTAAGCAGGTTGTTTCAGCTTGGCCAACAATTCGAGTAAATGTCTGATCTTGGGCCGCTACGGTCGTGCGCGTCGCCGCAATGACGAAAATGACCCTAACCATTTCGAAACTTGCATCACCCAAGGGTATCTTTGTGATTAGCGCATGATCAGTAGTGATGTTAGGGCGTGAGCGTGGTTCCCCTAACGCGAGGCAGCTTGATGATAGAAGATACGAAGTCGCTCTATGATATGAAACGCGCTGAGTATCTCGAACTGCTCAAGCCAATTTTCCTGCCAGAGGACCCGGTTAGCAACGATATCATTCGCTATTTTGCTTCGCTGCTGCGGGTGCTTGGCATGGAAGATCAAGGTTGGGACCCCTATGCAGAATCTCGTGCGTTGCTCAATGATATAAATGGGTTTTTCTCCGTCGTCCTACCAAAGGATCGCTTCCAGGAACTCGAGCGCACGCATTGGCGACTTGGGCTTATTTTATACAGTCATATTGTGGAAATGGATGCGCCTTACGAAGTGCTCACGAACTTGCTGCGCTTTAGACTTGGCAAAGGCTACAGCCCCAATCCCTACTTTGAGCTGCTAACCGAGAATGAAAAGAAGAATTTTGCAAAAAGGGGAATCTCCACCATAAGAAAAATCGAGATCATTAAGAAGTTGTCAGAAGGTAATGTCGGCATCGGCGCAATTTTCGATGAATATTACAGCAACAAGCTTCGCAACGCTGTTGCACATTCCGATTTTATTCTTACTGACGTGGATTTCAGATGCAGAGGTGATATCAGCGGCATTTCGGGGTTTCGCCTAAAATATGATGAGCTCGATCAAAAGATCACGTGTGCGAAAGCATTCATATCAGCGTTTTTTCAAGCGGAAATGTTAGCTCGCCAAGTCTGGGGAGCAAAGAAGCGAAAGGCAATCCCATACGATCGCCACTATAAGGGGCTCATGGAGGTCTTGGTAGACAACCAAGACCTAATGTGTGGCTTTCGGGTCCATTGGCCGAACAAATCTCAATCGACATACAGGCGCACGGCAGACGGCGTTGAAATGATAAATTGCATGCTTGATCTGAAGAACGCGACAGTGCAGCTCTTCGTTGATCTTTATGCCCAAAAACCAGGCGTATTCAGCCCCCTGGTGGAGCACGATGCTATCCCGGTCTACACAAAGCTTGAAGGCTGCGATGAAGAAGTTACTTGGCCTATTGAGATCATTTAAGGAGATGCCACAGTGCCAATCTGGAGGGTGCAATGGGGGCGTGAAGAGCAATTGCTGTCGGCCAGCATCATAGACTCACTCGGAAAAGCGCGGACTGCCCAATGGAAGCTTTCGGACATTTTAGATGGCCCTGCGCCCAAATCGGCAGAGGATCCCGGAAATGATGCACGGGACGAGACCGAAGAGACGCTTGCCTATAACATTGAGCGGCTCTTTCGCGATATTGCAATCCTTGCAGAACGCCTCTGCCCTCACGACAGCTTTTGGCCCATCGCGTTCATATGCCGTCGGCCTGCTTAGGTGCAATTAAGAGTTATAATAGCTCCCCTAACATTGATTTGAGCTTGATTGGCTGCAGGTTCACACTGCTGCCTCTTCAAAAATCAGACCTCACCACCAATAAACCGTCGGCATAATTCCGCTTTGAGGTGAATTCTCATGAAAGACCGCATCGAAAAAAGCGACGCCGAGTGGCGCGCCCAGCTTACGCCCGAGCAATATAAAGTGACCCGGCAGCATGGCACCGAACGAGCAGGAAGCAATGCGCTTAATCATGAGAAGCGAGAGGGCACCTTCGCCTGCGTTTGCTGCGGCGAGCCGCTTTTCTCATCCGATACCAAGTTCGAGTCTGGCACGGGCTGGCCGAGCTTTTATAAGCCGATGGATGGAGAGGCCGTTGCAGAGCATGAGGATAGCTCCTTCTTCATGCGCCGGACGGAAGTGCGTTGCGCACGCTGCGACGCCCATCTCGGCCATGTGTTTCCCGATGGGCCGCAGCCTACTGGCCTTCGGTACTGCATGAATGGCTCAGCGCTCGACTTCAAGGCGGGGAAACAAGCACAAGAGACCGATAGCGGCAAGCAAACCGGCTAAGCCACAGGCCAGAAGGGGCGGCTGAATAGAAGGCCGCCCCCTCGCCAATGCCGATCAGCCCTTCTTCGCGTCGGCCCGTGATTTCAGAGCGGCCCCACAAGCTTCCTGCAGCTCTGCTGCATGGCTTTCAAGGCATTTACCAACCGCGCCGGGAGTTTTTTCGACCGTGCCGCAGAATTTCTCGGTATCCGCCTTACAAGCCTCTCTAACGCCACGGCGTGCTTCGCGGGCCGCTTCTATGGCCTTCGTGCAATCTGCTGACAACTCAGAAGCGTGCTGCTTGAAGCACTCCCTCATCTTTCCGTCGCCGGGCTTCATGTCAGCGCAAAATTTTTCTTTGTCAGCTTTGCATGCCGCCATCTCTTGCGCTGAGGATGGAAACGCATTCAGGCTTGCGGCCGTCATGACGAACGCAGCAATAATAGCAAATCTCATTCGAGTACTCCCACGGTTGAATAAATTTAGCCGATGATTTGGCTATACCGCGGGCGTCGGGCGGCGCAACAAGGGTGCCGGCGATTCCAACCGCAGATTGGTAAAAAACTATGTCCCTGGGCCTGATTGCAAAAAATGGCGCTATCTTTTTTGGTGCGCATAAAAGAGCCGTCCAATTCACGACGCACTTATCCGGGGTTGAGTAAGCCTCTGCAAACGCCTAAAACATGGCTCGAACAGTGCGAAGGGTAAAAGGCCATGGAACAGAAAACACAAGACAACATGATCAAGGCCCCCACAGCCGAGCAACGGCCCATGCGCACAGAGCATCACGGTATTGAGCACGTGGACGACTATGCGTGGCTTCGCGCGGGCAATTGGCAAGAAGTCATGCGTGATCCAAAGACGTTGGCGACGGATATTCGGGGCCACCTTGAAGCCGAGAATGCCTATACCGCGCAGGTGATGGCGGACACGAATACGCTGCAGGAGAAGCTCTTCCTGGAGATGAAGGGCCGCATTAAGGAGGATGATTCAACGGTTCCCTCACCGGACGGCCCCCACGCTTATTTTATGAGTTTTGTCACCGGCGGCCAGCATCCGCGTTTGTGCCGGGAGCCTCGCAATGGTGGCGCGTCGCAAATTCTTCTCGACGGAGATGCACTAGCGGCAGGGAAACCCTATTTTTCGCTCGGCGCGGCGGCCTGGAGCTATAATCACCGTTTGCTGGCCTACGGCTTCGACGACAAGGGGTCGGAGTTCTACACTATCCATGTTCGCGACCTCGAAACAGGGCAGGACTTGACCGACATTGTGCCCGACATGGAAGGCCAGCCCGTTTGGAGCGCCGATGGCGCGTCGTTCTACTATACACGCGTTGACGAGCATCGCAGGCCCTCGCAAGTGCTTCGCCATCGCATCGGCTCGCCCGCAAGCGAAGATGAAACGATCTACCGCGAGCCGGACGCAGGCTTTTTCACGCGGGTGGGACCCAGCCAAGACAAGCGTTTCTTGTTTGTGAGCGCGGGCGATCATGAAACGAGCGAGTTTCATTTTCTCGATTTGAATGCTCCGGAGAAGGGCCTTACCCTCGTCGCGCCCCGCGAGACGAACCATGATTATCAGGTGGAGCATCACGAAGGCCGTCTTATCATCCTCACGAATGATAACGGCGCCGAAGATTATAAGATTGCGGAAACGCCCCTCGATAGACCGGGCCGTGAAAACTGGCGCGAACTCGTTCCCCACAAGCCTGGGCGGCTGATTCTCGATATCACCTGCTTCAAAGATTATCTCGTCCGCTTTGAACGCGAAGACGGACTGCCGCGAATCGTTATCCGGCGCTGGGACGATGGCAGCGAACACGCCATCGCTTTTGCGGAAGAGGCATATTCGCTCGGGCTGTCGGACGGCTACGAATACGACACCGAGACCTTGCGCTTCACCTATTCTTCGATGACGACGCCGCGCCAAGTCTTCGATTACAACATGCGCACGCGCGAGCGGGTTCTCCGCAAAGTTCAGGAAGTGCCGAGCGGGCACAATCCCGATGAGTACGTGACGCGCCGGGTATTCGCGCCTGCCGGGGACGGCGAGACGGTGCCGGTTTCTCTGCTTTATCGCAAGGATACGCCGCTGGACGGCTCCGCACCGTGCCTGCTTTACGGATATGGCTCCTATGGCTTCGCCATTCCGGCGGGATTTTCCACCACGGCATTTAGCCTTGTTGATCGCGGATTTGTCTATGCTATCGCGCATATTCGCGGCGGCAAGGACAAGGGCTATCGCTGGTACAAAGACGGCAAACTCGAAAAAAAGCCTAACACCTTCAAGGACTTTATAGCGGCAGGGCGCTATCTGGCCGAGCAGAAATTTACGAGCACGGGCGCAATCGTTGCTCACGGAGGCTCCGCAGGCGGCATGCTCATGGGCGCGGTCGCCAATATGGCTCCCGAACTCTTTGCCGGGATCATCGCCGATGTGCCCTTCGTCGATGTCCTGGCGACGATGCTCGACGATACGCTGCCGCTCACGCCGCCTGAATGGCCGGAATGGGGCAACCCGATAGAAAGCGCCGATGCTTACCGGACCATCGCCGCCTATTCGCCTTACGACAATGTTCGGGCGCAAGCCTATCCCAATATCCTGGCCACGGGCGGCCTTACCGATCCGCGCGTCACCTATTGGGAACCGGCGAAATGGGTGGCGAAGCTTCGCGCGCTGAAAACGGATGCGAAGCTCTTGCTTCTTAAAATCAACATGGATGCGGGCCATGCGGGCGCATCAGGCCGTTTCGACCGTCTCAAGGATGATGCGCTGGCCTATGCATTCGCGCTCAAGGTGACGGGGAAGATGGGCGCGGACGTGTGACGTGGGCCGTTTCCAAACGGCCGCGCAAACTTAGAATTCAAAATATCGAACAGAGAGGGAATAAGCATTATGTCGAAGCGCACCTATAGGATTGCCGCGATGGGCGGTGACGGTATCGGCCCCGAAGTGATTGAAGCCGGATGCCAGGTTTTGGAAACACTTGCGGCTCAGGACGGAAGTTTCGGCTTCGAATTCGCTGTTTTCGACTGGGGTTCCGATTATTACCGCCAGCATGGCCTCATGATGCCAGCCGATGGCTTGCAGCAGCTTGAGCCATTTGACGCGATTTATTTCGGATCGGTTGGCGATCCAAACCTTCCGGACGACATCACGCTTTGGGGTTTGCGCCTCGCCATCTGCCAGGGCTTCGATCAATATGCGAACGTGCGCCCGGCTCGCCTGCTGCCGGGCATTACCAGTCCGCTACGGGAGGAACTCGCCCGCCAGATCGATTGGGTGATTGTCCGCGAGAACAGCGAAGGAGAATATGCTGGCGTTGGCGGGCGTGCCCATCGGGGCTTGCCCATTGAAGTTGGCATGGACGTTGCCGTTTTCACGCGCGCTGGCGTCGAGCGCATTGCACGCTTCGCCTGCGATCTCGCTATGTCGCGGCCGCGCCAGAAGCTCACCATCGTGACAAAATCCAATGCTCAGCGGCACGGCATGGTGTTCTGGGATGAGGTGTGTCAGGAAGTCCTTGTCAACTATCCGAAACTTGACGTGGATTGGATGCTTGTCGACGCGATGACCCAGCGCATGGTGCTTCGTCCGGGAACCATCGACACGGTGCTCGCCACGAACCTCCACGCCGACGTGCTATCCGATCTCGCTGTGGCGCTCACCGGCAGCCTCGGCATCGGCGCGACGGGCAATCTTGCGCCTGAACGCCGCCGCCCATCGATGTTCGAACCGATCCATGGGTCGGCTTTCGATATCACCGGAAAGGGAATTGCGAACCCGCTCGGCGCGTTTTGGACGGCAAGCCTCATGCTCGATCATTTGGGCGAGACGAGCGCCTCCAAGCGGTTGATGAGCGCCATCGAAACGGTGACTTCACGCGGCGAAGCGCTCTCCCCGGATCTTGGCGGGAAGGCCCCCACGCATCAGGTGACTGAGGCAATCATCGCGGCAATACGCGGCGCGAACGATTGACGGGGTAGTGAAAGAAGCTCAGGGGCGATACGGCGTTATCGCCCCGAGGCTACGCCGCATGTTCGACCCGTTTGGGTGCACGTCTGATGACGAAACTTAATCGGCGCGCCGCGCTGGCCATCGCCACTTGCGAGGTTTTTTAGCGAGACTGGAGACGAAGCTGCGCTTTTTCCAAAACAAAACGGCGTCCGAAGTGGGGTTCGGACGCCGTCGATAGACCGGAAGAGCGGCTCGGTCTATTTTCTTAGCAGCTTTAGCGGACGGGGCTGTGTGGTAGAAACTCAAGCAAGGCGAGCTGATAGCGCGCGGGCGAAGCACAATGCCGGCGCCGGCGTGCCAATGATGATTTCTGCAGCTGACCGAAGCCGTAGCGCTGGTGAACTCGTCTATGGAGAGCCCTACTTCGTGATCGCGCCAGTAGCCTCATAGATGCTCTCCAGCAGCTCCTTGCCAATGCGGCTCGCCATTTGCTTGTGCACCGGCATCATGGCCTCGATCCACGCCTTGCGTTCTGTGTCTGTCGGCGTGTGGAACTCGGTCTTACCGGACTTCTTCATGGCCTCTAAGGAGTCTGCATTTTCCTTCTCGGCAATGTTGTTTGCGTAGCCTGTCGCCTCGGCCATCGCCTTTTCGAGGCTCGTGCGTATGTCCGCCGGCAGCCCGTCCCAAAATTTCTTATTCACGATCACCACGTAGCCGAGGTAGCCGTGGTTGGTCAGCGTCGCGTATTTTTGCACCTCGTGCATTTTTTGGGTGTACATATTGGAGGGCGGATTTTCGGTGCCATCCACAACACCTGTCTGCAACGCTTGATAGACTTCGGAGAAGGCCATCACCTGTGGCAGCACCCCCAGCGTGTTCATCTGTGCCTCAAGCACCTTCGAAGACTGAATCCGCATTTTGAGGCCAAGCATGTCCTCTGGCGTAAGCAAAGGTTTATTCGCGGATAGGATCTTGAAACCGTTGTCCCAGAAGGCGAGCCCCACGATGCCCTTGCTGTCGAGCTTCTGCAGGAGTTCTTTGCCTACGGGACCTTGCGTCACCTTGTGTAGCGCTTCCCGATCCTGAAGGAGGAAGGGCAGGTCAAAAACCTCATACTCCTTCACTCCAAGCGGGCCGAACTTTGCCATCGTTGGCGCCAGCATCTGTACGGCCCCAAGCTGTAGCGCCTCGACCTCTTCTTTGTCTTTGTAGAGCTGAGAGTTTGGATAAACCTCAACCTTTACGCGGCCATCGGTATATTTCTCGGCAAGTTCCTTGAACCTGTTGGCGCCCTTGCCTTTTGGCGTGTCAGGCGCAACCACATGGCTGAACTTGATGGTGATTGGTGTTTGCGCGCCAACTTCACTAGCGGCAACAAAAAGGGCTGCTCCTAGAAAGAGCGCGCCCAGCCTCGCAACTTTTATTTTTTTCATTTTCGATCTTCGCCTTATCCCGAATGGGCTGGTTACTTTCCGTGCGCGTGCTCGCACGTTACCTTCGGATTCATGTCCGCGAACGCGCCGCGCGGGTTCGCCTTCCAGGCCCACACGTGCAATTCGTAGAAGGAGTCCAGGCCGTAGCGATTGGGGGCGCCGGTGAAGCTGAACAGCTGGCCTTCCAGCGAGGCCGGTCCCTTGAACGTGATGTATTCGACCGCAACCAGCTCCATTTTGCCATTGGGCAAAGGCTCGTACATGACCGCTTGCGGGCGCTTGATATCAGGGACCTCGTCCTTCATATACGCTCCGTTGACGTAGTGGACGCCCATCGCCCCTCCGTCGATGCCACTTGCGCAGGGGATCGGCGTATAGCCTTCCGCGACCGCAACTTTTACGTCCTTGAAGCGGCTATTCGCAGCACGCACATGGTCCACGAGGGTGGTACGGTCGCTGTCGGCGGCCGATGCGCTACCAATCACGAGTAACGACAAGAGAGACAGTCCCCTGGCCCACGATACGACTTTCACTCTATTCTCCTTCATGCGGCGGCCTGATCCCCCGGTTTCCGTTGGTCTTTGCTGCCCTTACAGGTCGATCGAAGGAAAATCCGTTGTTTCAAGCGTAGAAAGATTGGATGCTATCGTTGGAATTTGCGGGCTGGCGACGGCTGCCAGATCCGTTCACCGATGAACGAGCGCGTGGAACTTTGTCAGCGCCATCTGCAGTCTTAACACCTTATCGGTTCTTGGAGTTCAGCCCCTCCCGAACCTGCTCGATTAGCTTCCTGTGCTCCGCTTCATCCTTCGAGGCTTTCTTATCTGCAATGGCTTGTTGGAACGCCGTCAGTGTATCTTCCCAAGACTCAAGTTTGGGCGCAGACGAAGGTGTGAGCGCTGCTGGCGGTCCTTTCTCGGGTGCGGGAGGTGCCGGATTCTCTGCGGTCCTACCGGCAGAAGGAGATACGGTTTTGTCAGCAAGCCGGAGGTCAGGACCCAAAATTGTCACGGCCCCGACAAAGATAAAGAAGATGGTCGCCGCGATATACGGCAGCAGCCCCGCTGTCCAACGCGGCGCCTCAAAGGTGTTGTCGAACTGGGGGTGCCCCACGGAAAATCCAGGACTTACGCTGTCAAGGTGCCGCCGCAGGTCTTCAGGCAGCCTTTGAGATGTTATCCTGACGCCCCTGCTGTCTTTCAAAAAGTCCTCCCTCTTCTCTTCTGAAAATGCAAAGCGGGTGCGCAGCTGGCGTTGGAATTTGACGAATTCAGTCTTGAAATTTGCTAAGTCGCATCGAGGGGCAGGTGCCTTTGGCTCTTACGCGCCGGCAGCCAGCGGGCGGAAGTGTTCACAGCTACGGAGCACGGTTAGTACCGCGTTGCATTGCGGATTCATGCGAAAGTCGATGTGGTGATTGCTGCTAGAATCCCTTCGCCACCATGGTAAGTCCCGATATGGTAAGGAAGATTGCGACCATGGATAGGAATTGCCGATCATTGAGACGCCGGAACAATTTGAGCCCAAAATGGGCACCGATCATCGCGGGCAGCGCGTATTGAAGTAGATGCCAATCCATATGCACTCCCGGCCCCTTCATAAAAGACATGATGCCGAGCGTAATCACCTGCATGGTAAGGATATAAGCCTGATATACACCGCGCTGGCGCACTTTGTCCCAAGATTTTAAGCTGCACCGTATGGTGACAAAGGCACCCGGAAATGCAGCCACGGGGCCAAAGATCCCTCCCAAGGCCCCCGCAATGATGTCGCCCAGCCGCCCGCTGGATTGGAGGCGTGGCGGGTGCCCCGCAGCATATGCAACCCATAGAGCGTAAGGAATGCGCCTACTGTCACCAATAGAAGCTCTGGCCTTGCATGGGTGGCGACATATCCCCCGGCAGGATCGTTACGATGCCTCCGAAAAGAAAAGGTGCGAGCGCTTTATGATCGATCTCCGTTCTCACGGAAAAGACGCTATAGGCTTGCAGGCTGATCGAGGCGACAAGCATCGTCTGAACGGCATGAAGGTAACTGCCATCTAAGTGAAAAAGGATGGCGCCCGCTATTGGGGAGAACGCGAAGCCCACGACGCTCGAAAGCGTCGCAGAGGCTGCGATGGTTGCCCAGATTTCGGCTTGATGACTGTTCATCGCACCGAGCAACGCTGCAAGCACAAGGCAAGCTGCAATCAAAAGACTGGAAGATCGCCGCGACCACAGCCACGCCACCGGCTTCGCTACAAGGTTTCTCCCTACATTGCGACGATTAGCTGCCTGCGGTATGTCCAAAGCGGGCTACTCCCCAGACTCAGAGTTTCGATCCGGGTAGCTTTGCAACAGCGAAATCCGGGGAATTTGCATCAAAGCGCGCGCGCTGATACGGCGTGGGATGTTACGCGTCGAGCAAGCGCAGTAGGGTTTAGGGACCCTAGTGCCCCGACTGCAACCCACGGCTAGATGTCTACCATCACCGCGAGGCTCACGCGGTGATGTACGATTTTCATTTTGTTTTCCTTCGTGCGGCGCCCCATGCCGCCGGTGCCGGTTGGTCATCACCTCTTTTCCTAGAGGTCAATCGGAGGTAAACCCGTTGTTGAAAGCGTGGAAAAGATGGATGCCGGCGTTGGAATTGCGGGCCAGCCCGCTGACTACCCGCGCGCAATTCCCAAAGGCACCTGGGTCATGAAAGGAAAAGAGTCGCTGCGCATTTCCGTGTTGGGCAATCTTGCTGTGCTACGCCAAGGCACAAGAATGCGGCTGCCGCAGTCAGAAAGACGGGGTGCTGATCGTGATCTGGCCGTCACCGCGCGTTCGCACAGCCGCGAGATTAGGTAGGCGCGTGCGAGTGATAAATGCAATAGGGGACAGGATTGCCAAAGATTACAGATGAACTTCTCAATCAGATTTATGAAGCAGCCCTGTTACCCGACCTTTGGCCAGATGTACTTGCACGGATTTCTGCTCTCAGTGGCGCTACCGCAGGCGGCGTCTTATTTGCCATGAACCCTTCTTTTTCTGGCTGGAAATCATCTCCGGGCCATCAATTATTTTCTGAATATATTGAGGGCGGTTGGGCTGCTCGAAACCCAAGACCAGCGCGTCGCGCGCTCGCGATTAAGCATGCCGGCTTTCTTGGCGATGACCAGTTTTTTACGAGACAGGAAATGGATGAAGATCCATTTTATCAATGGGCGCGGGAACGGGGCGGAGGGTGGAGTTTTGGGACCTTGATTAAAATGCCAGCCGGCGATGATGTAATTTTTACCTGGGAGCGCCGTTTCGATCTTGGCCCCTTTTCGCACTCGACGCTTCAAAGCCTCGATCTGCTTCGTCCTCATCTCGCCCGCGCCGCCTTTGTCGCGGGAAGGCTTGCTCTCAATCAAGCGCGTGCCGTCACCGAGGCCTTGGCGCGCCTCGGACTACCCGCAGGGGTCATCGATTTCTCCAATCGGCTCATAGCCGCCAATGACCTGTTCCAAGAACTTATCCCTGAAGTGCTTCAGGATCGCGCCATGCGCGTGATGCTAACGGATCGCAGGGCGAATGCTCTTTTGGGGCAAGCCTTATCGCATCTTTCAGGCTCATTTGGGCTGGAAGCCGCTTCGTCCATCCCAATTGCGGGCACCGAAAAACGTCCACCCTCGATTTTGCATGTCGTGCCAACGCGCCGTGCCGCCCAGGACCTCTTCACAGCTTCATCATGCATGCTTGTCCTTACACCTATCCACCGCTCCAATGTGCCAGGCGCCGATATAGTTCAGGCACTCTTTGACTTGACGCCGGCTGAAGCGCGCGTTGCCGTAGCAATTGCCGAAGGCCAAACCCCTGAGCGCTTTGCCACCCATGCTGGCTTGTCCATCAGGACGGTAAGGGTTCAACTCGGAGCCGTATTTTCCAAAATAGGAATTTCGCGCCAAGCAGACCTCGTCGCTTTGCTGGGAATGACATTGCCAAGATAGTTCCATGCAGCAATGCGCAGTACGTTTCTGCAACGGCGTCTGGAGAGGCTTATCGGCTGCTCCCACCTTGGGTTTAACCCAGCACTTGATTACACCCATAATGTCTGTGCGTTTACGTCATTTAGCGTATGCGCCAACATTCGCGTGCAACTATGCTAGAAGCGCTTAGTCGCAATTTGGGATGACGTCCAATTTGTCGACTAGGACTATAGCAATCCCAGAGTTCGCAGCAGCGACGGTTCTGGATTGTTTGCAATCAACTTCCCGCGTCGCGGGCGACAGCTGAAGTGTACTCAAACTTCCCGATGTAGAAATCACTTAGTTCTACGTGGGGGCCGGTTTGTGCGCTGCAAAGTTGTCTTTCAGGCATTTTCTTAAATACATTACGAATAACGTACGGCTTGATCTTTGCGCTTGGACTTCCTCCGGCGCGTAGGGGGTCATGAAAGGGAAAGAGTTGCTGCGCGTTTCTGTGTTGGGCAATCTTGCTGTGCTGCGCAACGGTATGGGCATGCAGCTGCCGCCGTCAAAAAAGACGCGGGCGCTGCTGGCCTATCTGGCCGTCACCGCGCGTGCGCACAGCCGTGACCGGCTCTGTGCCATGTTCTGGCCCGTGCCGGATGATCCCCGTGCCGCATTGCGGTGGAGTTTAACGCGCCTGCGCCCGATCGTTGATGAGCCGGACCGTCAAAGGATTATCGCCGATCGCGAGAATGTCCGCTTAGACCTTGATCGTGTCACGGTCGACATCTTGTCCGTGCGCAAGATTGTTCAAAACGGCGTAGGGTTCATCTCGACCGATGCATTGCGCGAGGCGGTGGAGGCGCTTGAGGGCGAATTTCTCGAAGGTCTCGATCTGCCGGATTGCCACGAGTTTCAAAGCTGGTGCATCGGGGAACGCGAGGCGACGCGGCAGCTCCGGTTGCGACTCCTTACCGAGTTGGTTTCGCGCCTCGAGGACATGCCCGAAGAAGCCATACGCCACGCGCGAGCGCTCGGCCTTCTCGAACCTGCCAATGAGGCCGCCCAAGCCACCTTGGTTCGCTTGCTACGTGCCGCAGGCCACGGGCACGAGGCCGATGAACACTGTCAGCGTGCACATGAGCGGCTCGAAAAATTAAAGGCCATGCGCACCGGTGCTCTACGGCAGGCGGCGGAACTGCCGCTTCAGTGCCTGCGGACGCACTCCCGTACTGGCACTGGCGCCGGTGCCGCTCCGGAGCCGGATATGTTGCAGGAACCCTCACGCCCGGCCTTGCTGCCACCACCCGACAGGCCCGCCATTGCAGTCCTTCCCTTCGTCAACATGAGCGACGAGCCGGAGCAGGAGTATTTTTCCGACGGTATCAGCGAGGACATCATCACGGCGATCTCTAAGTTGCGCTGGTTCTTTGTCATCGCGCGCAACTCGTCCTTCGCTTACAAGCGGAGATCCGTTTCTATGAAGCAGATCGCCGAGGAGCTCGGCGTCCGCTATATCGTCGAGGGCAGCGTGCGTAAGTGCGGCGACCGCGTCCGCATCACCGCGCAGCTCAATGACGTGGCGACCGGCAGCCAGCTTTGGGGGGAACGCTACGACCGCAGCCTCGCCGACGTGTTTGCGGTGCAGGACGAGATCACCGAGGCTATCGTTGCCGCGATCGAGCCGCAGGTCTATGCGGCCGAGAATTTTCGTGCCCAGCGTAAGCCTTCTGAGAGCCTCGATGCTTGGGATCTGGTCGTGCGGGCTCTTTCGCATTATTGGCGTGTGACCCCTGAGGATAACATTCGGGCCCAAGCATTGCTTGAGAAGGCAATCGCGATCGATCCAAATTACGCCCGGGCACTCGCTGTTCTCGCGTGGAGTCATGTTTTCGGGGTCCTTTTGGGCTGGGAGGACCCGGCGCTCGCCTGGTCGGCGGCAGAACGCGCAGGATTGGCGGCGATCCGGGCCGATAGCGAGGACCCCTGGGCCCATTTTGCTGTCGGCTGGCTCTATTGGCATTCGGGACGTTCCGACGATGCAGTGGCCGAGTTCGAATTGGCGCTGAGGCTTAACCCCAACTTCACAATGGCGCAAGGCTATTATGGCTTGGTGCTCTCGTGGCTTGGGCGTTGGCAGGAAGGGGCCGAAGCTGCCCGACGCGCTCAGCGGCGGAGCCCGCGCGATCCCTTATACGCCATCTATACTGGCGTCGCCGCCTATTGCGAATTTGTGGGACGCAATTACAATGAAGCGATGCGTCTGGCACGCGAAAGCATACGCCAGCGCTTCGACTTTGTTGGCGCGCATCGCGTGCTCACTATGGCAGCTGCAATGGCAGGTGAGTTTGATGTCGCCAAGGCCGCACTCCAGGAGTTGCGGCGCGTGCAGCCTAACATCTCGCTTGCCTGGCTCGCGAGCGAATTGCCTTGGGTGAAGGATGCCGAAGGCGAGCACTATTTGGAAGCCTTCCGTCGCGCAGGCCTGGATTAGCTGAGGGAGGCGTACACTTTTGCTGTAGTTTCTATTTCCCCTGCACCGTAGTCCGAAGCTGTTCAAGAAATGGTTGCATATTTTTGCCGGGGCAGTCCGTCTGGTCGTGATCGCCGTGGCCGGAAATATACTCAGGCGGGATGGAGTATTTCGCCATAAGCCACGTCACGAGCTGACGCAGTGAGGTCAGCTCGGCCTCCGTTGGCTGTTCCTTCTCAAAGTCGCCTTCGACCACGATCTGAATGCGATCATCATTATCGAAGGCCGTCGTGGCGTCGCCTGCAAAACTAATGTCCCGCCCTTCGCCAATCCGGCCCGAGACGTCGATATAGTAATGATATGGCACGTCGCCCCAAGCGGGTTTCGAGAGTATCCCGACCTTGCCCGGCCTCATCGAAAAGCCCTGAAGCCCACGAAGCTTGACCTCAAGGCTTATCTTGGGCTGCTGGCGCTCGCCGGTGTGGTGAATGATGATTTCCGCTGGCTTTTGCACCTGCATCAGAGCGACATCTGGCGGAAGAGCTCCCCAAGCGGATCGAGCCACAATCTTGGGTTCCTGAGCTGCTGTAGCTTCCGGCGTCTTGGCGCCCTGCGCGAAGGCAACGGTGCAAGACCCTATAAGAAATACCGTGCCTGCGATGCACACTCGCCATCTGCGTAGTACAAGCTCGCGGCTCCAGATGTTCAAAACAGACTCTTCGCTTAATAGGTGGGCAGGAATTCCAGCGCAGCTCGTGGAGTTGAATGGATGTAAAGCTTCTATCAGTAGTACGGAAAATAGTGCAATCAAATCCGGCGTTGACGGCGCAAAATCCTTACGCCCAACTCAGTAAAAGCTGCTCGCCGCAAGCGCGAACGAAGCAGCGCATTATAATCGCGGCTGCTCTTCAAAGGCTGTAGTCATTTAGGCTTATCTGCGCAAAGCAATTTGCGCGAAAGGCGGTCTTGTGTGCGAGGCGATCATCGGTCAACAGTAATGCCATGATGGAGCATGTTGATTGCATTGTGATTGGCGCTGGCGTTGTAGGCCTTGCGGTGGCGCGCGAGCTGGCGCTGGCCGGGCGCGAAGTCGTTATTCTCGAAAGCGCGGCCTCAATCGGCAGCGAAACTTCGTCGCGCAATTCTGAAGTGATCCACGCGGGGCTGTATTACCCTCCCGGCTCGCTCAAGGCCCGTTGTTGCGTCTCAGGAAAAGCGCTTCTTTACGACTATTGCGCGGATAGGGGCATCGCGGCGCGCCCCATTGGCAAGCTTCTCGTTGCGTGCAACGAAGGTCAGATCGCCAAGCTGAAGGCGATTGAGGAAAATGCGCGCCGCAATGGCGTCAGCGACTTGCGATGGCTGACGAAGGACGAGGCCCACGCAATCGAGCCCGAAGTGACTTGCGCCGCCGCAGTTTTTTCGCCCAGTTCTGGCATCCTCGATAGCCACAGCTATATGCTCGCCCTGCAAGGCGACTTGGAAAACGCAGGCGGAGTAATCGCGTTCAACAGTCCGGTCGAAAGCGGTCGCGTCGAAGACGGCAAGATCGTGCTCAGCTCGCCAAGTTCCGGCGGCATCGAGTTGAAGGCCAATCTCGTCATCAACTGTGCCGGTCTTCATGCTCCGAGCGTGGCTCGCTCCATAAAAGGAATAGCGGAAAACTTACTGCCTCGCACTTACCTCGCAAAGGGGCATTACTTCGCGCTTAGTGGAACGCGCCCGCCCTTTCGCCATCTCATCTATCCCATGCCGGATGAAGCGACCCTTGGGATTCACGCCACACTCGATCTCGGCGGTGGGGTTAGGTTTGGCCCGGATGTCGAATGGGTTGATAAGATCGACTATGACGTAGACGCAGATCGTGCGCCTAAATTTGCCGCCTCCGTCCGCGAATATTGGCCGGGGCTGCCGGATGGAGCGTTAGCCCCAGCCTATACCGGAATTCGGCCTAAGATCGTGGGGCCTGGGCAACCAGCCGCTGATTTTATCATTCAAGGACCAGCGCAGCACGGCGCCGCTGGACTTTGGAACCTTTTCGGCATTGAATCGCCGGGGCTCACATCATCCCTTGCTATAGCGGCCGAAGTCCGGCACCGCATCACTCAAGAAGAGGCCGCGAATTAGCGCGCCCATCATCGTTCTAATCGAGGAGACTTAATCATGGTTCTCACATCAGATGCTGCGGGTGTGTTTCCAATCGCACCTACTCCCTTCCATGACGATGGGAGGATCGACGAAGCCTCCATCGACAGGATGACCGACTTCTATTTCGAAACCGGCTCCACCGGCATGACGGTGCTTGGAATCATGGGCGAAGCGCCCAAGCTCGATGCGCAAGAGGCGCTTGATGTCGCAAGCCGCGTGATCCGCCGGGCGAATGGCGCTCCGATCATCGTTGGCGTGTCCGCGCCGGGCTTTGCTGGGATGCGCTTGCTTGCTCGAAGCGTTATGGAGGCAGGGGCTGCGGGCGTCATGATCGCCCCGCCGCCATCGCTTCGCACAGACGATCAGATTGTCACTTATTTTCGGCAGGCTGTGGAAGCTATTGGGGCCGATATCCCTTGGGTCTTGCAGGACTATCCGCTAACGCTCAGCGTTATCATGACGCCTGCGGTCATAAAGCGCATCTTTGATGAGAATCCCTCCTGCGTGATGCTCAAGCATGAGGATTGGCCGGGCCTTGAAAAGATCACAGCCTTGCGCGGCTTTCAAAAGCAGGGAACTCTCCGCCCAATCTCGATCCTGACGGGCAATGGCGGCCTGTTCTTGGATTTCGAGATGGAGCGCGGCGCGGACGGGGCTATGACCGGCTATGCTTTCCCAGACATGCTGGTGGATGTTGTGCGCCTATCGAAAGAAGGCCGGCGTGACGCCGCGCATGATTTGTTCGATGCGCATCTTCCGCTCATTCGCTACGAACAGCAGCAGGGCGTTGGCTTGGCCGTGCGAAAATATGTGATGAAGGCAAGAGGCATCATCGCCTCGGACGCGCAGCGTAAGCCCGGCTCAAGCCTAAGCGCGACTGCCAAGGCGGAAGTGAATTACCTTCTTTCACGATTGGCGCGTTATGATAAGCGCGCGGAGCTGCACTTGTCCTAGATAACGGGCCGGATAAGCGCGGCCGGAGCATTCAACATCGAGAAGGGAGGGCCGAAAATGCCACCTTCTGCTGCAAGACACACCTTCGCGCATCCCGCGAAGGTGATTTTGGCGTGCCTGATATGTCTCCTGGCCAGCTCTTCGATGGCAAGCGCTGGCCTCTTGCCTGAACGGGTTGAAACGGCCGCAAAAGAACGCGTTGCGGCAGGTTTTTACCCGACTTTGGTGTTCGCCGTTGTAGAGGGCGAAAAGAGCGAGATCGTCGCGTTCGGCGAGCTTTCCGCGACGGCAAAACCGGATCGTGACACGGTCTATGAAATTGGTTCGATAACAAAGACATTCACCGCGACCTTGCTGGCGGACGCGGTGGTATCAGGGCGCGTAACGCTCGAAGAGCCCGTGGCGCGCCTTTTGCCAAATTTCAGTGTCCCTGAGCAGAACGGCAAACAAATAACCCTTGCTGATCTCGCAACCCAGCGTTCCGGTCTCCCGCGCCTACCTACAAATCAATCGCCTGCGGACCCCGCTAATCCATATGCCGATTACAGCGCTGTCCAACTAAGCGCGTTTCTCGCCAACTATAATCTGCCGCGCGATCCCGGCGCATCCTATGAATATTCCAATCTGGGCTTCGGACTGCTCGGCTATGCCCTCGCGCGATCGGTGGATACAACTTACAGCGCATTGCTGGAAGAGAAGATCCTTAATCCGCTGGGCATGAGCATGAGTGGCACGGCGCTCACTGAAGCCATGCGCGCCCATCTCGCTCCGGGGCATAACGAAACGGGAAAGCCCGCGAAGAATTGGGACTTCGATGCGCTTGCAGGCGCTGGCGCGATCCGCAGCACAGCGGCGGACATGCTCAAATATTTGAAGGCGAATATGGGCGCGGTTCAAACACCGTTAACGGTAGCGATGAAATTGGCGCAGAAGCCGCGCGTCGAGCTCGACCAACAAAATCGCATTGGACTTGCGTGGATGAGCGGTGCCCCCGAGCACGGCGATATTATCTCGCACGGCGGGCAAACCGGCGGTTATGCAGGCTTTATTGGCTTTAGAGCAGACGGGAGCCGTGGCGTTGTCATCCTCACCAATGCTTCGGTAGGCGTCGAAGAACTGGGGTTTGCAGTCCTGTCAGACGGCGCACCGCTGACGCGCGTTGGAAAGACGGCGACCTTGCCGCCGGGTGAGCTGGACCGATATGAGGGCAGCTATAAGCTTGCGGATAACTTTGTTCTCAAGGTCTTCCGCGATGGCGACCAGCTTTATGCTCAAGCCACAAACCAGGGCGCATTTCCGATTTTTCCGTCGGGGCCGAATGAATTTTTCGCCAAGGTGTCCGGCATAAGCATCAGCTTCACACGCGGTGCGGACGGCGCAATCACTGGTCTTATCCTGCACCAGAATGGCGATCACGCCGCACGCAAATTGAGCGCGGCTGAAACGCCGAGAGAACCGAAGGCGGTTCAGCTTGATGCTGGGCTACTAGCCAGCTACCCCGGCAGGTATCAACTTGCTCCCGGCGCTGTGATCGAAGTCACTTTGAAGGATGGCCAGCTCAAGGCGCAACTCACCGGCCAGGAAGCAGCTTCCATCTATGCGAGCGCCAAAGATAAATTCTTCTACAAGATTGTGGACGCACAGCTTGACTTTGAACGTGATGCCAATGGGAAGGTCATCGCCGTGGTCTTGCATCAAAATGGCCGCGATCTGCGCGCACCACGCATCGCGCCTTAGCAAGCCGCAAGCGCTAACTCGGCTTAACCAGCGCCCAGCGCGACAGTTGCCGCCAGGAAGCGGCTCGGCTATGACAGCTACAGCAAAAGAATTTGAGCGGCGTGATCCGGCGCGCCGCCTTGAAAAACGCGGAAATGTGAGTGATGCAGGCCATCGCTAATATCCGGCCAAGGGGGATCCATGTTAAATCTCGCTGCTCTTGAACAATCATCCGTCCAGAAAGAGCCTTTTCCCTTTGTTGTCGTTCCGAATTTCGTGAAGAGCGAGGGGCTTGAGGTCATCGAGAAAGATTACCCAGCGATCGCGAAGCCCGGCAGCTTTCCTTTGGAAACGCTCCGCTACGGCGCTGGCTTTACGCAATTCATGAAGGAGCTTCGCCAGCCCGCATTTCGCGATATCATGGGCAAGAAGCTCGGCATCGACCTGAAGAACCGCCCGACGACCATAACCGTTCGCGGACAGGCGCGCGAGAAAGATGGGCAAATCCACGTCGACAGCAGAAGTAAGCTCGTCACCGTTCTCATTTATATGAATGGGAAATGGGAGGCTGACGGCGGACGGCTGCGGCTTCTGAATTCCCCGGACAATTTGGACGACATGATCATGGAAGTGCCGCCAGCCCAGGGCACGTTGCTAGCCTTCCTTAATACCGAGAACGCGTGGCACGGACATAAGTCGTTTCAGGGAGAGCGGCGCGTAATCCAGCTCAATTGGGTCCGCGATAGCTTGGTCGTTTGGCGCGAAAAGTCGCGTCATAGTGTTTCCGCCTTTTTCAAGAAGCTTAAAGGCTAGAAACAAGGCTGCGTCCTCGCGGCGGCGAGGATTTGGCAATCATCGCGGGCGGCGAAGCTCCTCGCCGTATGCCCGCTCTTATGGCGTATAACCGAGTATAAAAATGCCGTTACGTATCGAGACCTTCAGCAACGTATCGGGCGGAAACGCCTTCTTCAAAGCGCTCACCCATCCTTTGGCGGCTGAAAAAGCGAAGCAACTGCTTGGCGATCTCCGCGCGAATGGCGACGTCGCGATCTACGATCCGCTCGGCATGGTGGAGACTGTCGCTCAAGCCTACGAAATCGCCGGACTTCCTATCTCCGGCTATTACGTTCAGGATTTGGAGCATCGAGGCCGCTCTTTTGCAAATCACGCGGCAAAACTTGTCTCCGAACTGCCTTCGTCCAAGGCCTCCTCGCTCTTTGTCGTGTCCTTCGATGCGGGAAAGCTGGCCGATCAGATCAAGCACCTGACGCCAGCCGGAATGGCGGTCCATAGCCTCGATGCCTTGCGCCTACCTGGAGACATGCTAAGCGACCGCGCGCGCTATCTCTCGCCGCTCAATTTCTCGACCAACTTCGTCTTCTTCCGCGACGGCCAAGGCCATCATACGCGCCTCGTTACCGCGAATTATTGGGGCAGCTATGGCGCAAAGGACGTGCGCTTCTGGTGCCGCCTTTATGACGGCGACGGCAAAATTCTCGCGGAGTGGCAAGACAAGGCCGGACCCGCTCAGAGCACATTCATTCTCGACAGTAAGGAAATCAGAGCGCGCTTCAATCTGCCAGAGTTCACCGGGCAGCTCTTCGTGCACGCGCTCGGTATTCACGGCCATGATGTCGTGAAATACGCTCTCGATACCTATGGCGACGCGCCCGAAACGCTATCCTGCACGCATGACGCCAATTCTTGGCCAGCCGATTATTACGCAGGGCTCCCTGCTCCGGCCCAAGGCGAAGATGTGGTGCTATGGCTGCAAAACAGTCAGCCCTTCGCTATTCCGGCGGGCGAGATCGCGCTTAACACGATGGGCCGGGCGGACACGGCGCCGCTCAATAAGCCGCTTGCGCCTTTCGCGACCTACCGCTTGAGCGTCTCGGAACTGCTGCCCAATGCGAGTTGGCCGAGCCAGGTGGAAATCACCGCTGGCAAATATATTGTCCGCCCGCGCTACGAGGTTTTTGCCAAAAATGGCCGCCAGCGCATTGCTCATGTGAACGTCGAGCGCACCGACCTTAAGTCTGATCCGAAGCTCGCCGAACTCGGGCCGGTGATGGGCAAGGGGCACATTCTTCCGGCTCCGATCTTGCCACTGAGCCGATTTGACTCGCTCGTACTACCAACGCCGATGGCGCGCGGTATATCGCATTTCCCATTAAAGACCATCATTTACGACGCCAGCGGTGAGGAAATCGCGCGGCATCATTTCGGCAATCTTGAGCGTGACCACGCTAGCCTGCTCGATATAAGCAAATTGCTGGCCGAAAATGGCAAGACCCTGCCGTCTGGTTATGGACATGTTGAGGTCATCTACGATTTCACGGTCGGCCAGGAAGCCGACGGCTGGATGCACGGCTTGTTCCGGTATCACGACCGGATCAGCGGCCACGCTGCGGAAAGCAGCTTCGGCAGCCATATGTTCAACTCTGTGCTTGTCTATAAGAACGAGCCTCAGAGCTACGCAGGCCGCGCGCCAGGGCTCACCACAAGACTTTTCCTCCGCGTGGGGCAAAAACCCTATGACACACTGTGCCATCTGACCTATCCGGCCTCGACGCCTTGGCACGCAAAATCCGCCACAGCTCTGATATTGACTTCTAACCAAGGTGAGGAAATCGCGCAGGCGAATATCGCGATCCCCTGTAGCGGATCACACCATTGGCGCGTCAGCGAAACCTTCGAGCCTCGCGCGCTTGAAGCGGCTGGCGAAGGGGCCTATGTGCTCATACGCGATACGACTTGCCGCCTCTTCGGCTATCACGGGCTAGTCTGCGGCGATACCGCATTCAGCCTCGACCATATGTTCGGTTTTTAGGGGCATCTGCCATGACCTATCGTAGGCACGACAAGTAGAGTGAGCCTGGATCGCCACGGCGCTCTGTCCCTCGCGATAACGGCCTTCCGCTACCGTCATTGCGACGGCCAGCAAGCTGGCCGGAAGCAATCCAGAGCGAGGCTTCCGGATGTCTTCTAAAGGGTCTTCAGACCTGCTGCAAATGTTCACCCTCTGCCGTGATTGTCTGGGCTTTGAGCCTGCATTCGAAGGCGCGTGCAGCAAATGCGGAAGCGAGCGGACGTTCACGCACCCCGAATTAGCGCAGCTTAACATTGCACATGTCGATTGCGATGCGTTCTACGCTTCCGTCGAAAAGCGCGACGATCCAAGCTTAAATAGCAAGCCGCTTTTAATCGGCCATGATGGCGCAAGGGGCGTGGTGACAACCGCCTGCTATATCGCGCGCACCTATGGCTGCAGGTCCGCCATGCCGATGTATAGGGCTCTGCAACTATGCCCGGACGCTATTGTGTTGCCGCCAGACATGGCGAAGTATAAGGCGGCGAGCGTGGCGATACGGGAGCTGTTTCAGGAGGTGACGCGGCTCTTCGAACCTGTATCTATCGACGAGGCCTATCTCGACCTTAGCGAAGAGCACCGGCTGTTGGATAAGGCTCCGGCGGTGCTTCTGGCTCAACTATCCAAAGAGGTCGAAGCGAAAATTGGCGTTACGATATCGGTTGGGCTTTCATACAATAAGTTCCTGGCGAAACTCGCCTCCGACCTCGACAAGCCGCATGGCTTTTCCGCAATCGGAGTTGGCGAAGCTCTGGCTTTCTTGTCGCCGCTTCCCGTCACCAAAATCCACGGCGTAGGTCAGGCAACAGCAGCAAAAATGGAGCAGCTAGGGTGGACCACAATCGGCCAGTTGCAAGCCGTAAACGAACGTGAGCTTGCCGCTCGTTTTGGCCGCTTTGGTCATCGTCTTGCGCAATTCGTGAAGGGCGAAGACGATCGGCCCGTGAAAGCATCGCGCATTGCTAAAAGCATCTCGGCGGAAACGACCTTCAGCGTCAATCTGTGGCGCGTGGACGAACTTACCCGCGCGCTGGAGCCGCTGTGCGAGCGCATAGCGCGAAATCTCAAAGCGAAAACGATCGCCGGGCGGACCGTGACATTGAAATTGAAGACGGGAGATTTTCGGATCATCACGCGGCGCGTAACGTTCCACAACGCGACACAGAGCGGTGCAATCATTTTCGCTGCAGCCCAACGCCTTCTACAACAAGAAGCGGACGGCAGAAATTTTCGCCTAATCGGCGTGGGAATTAGCGACCTCTGTCCAGACAGCGAAGCCGATCCGCCAAACTTGTTTGAGTTGATGACAGCGCCGCTGTGATTACTAGATGACGAAGGTCTGCGTTGCGGTCATCGTCGCAAGTGCATTGATTTTACGATTTTCTACCAAAATCGCTTTTTTGTTGCATAAAACACACAAAAAATCCGCTCCACACCAAAAGGTTGCGCCGTTTCAGTATTTCGCGTTAAATTACTTTCAACTATAAAGCTTTATTTATGCTCTCAGCCAATCCGGCTGGTACACATACAGAGAGCAAATAAAATGTTGCAGAATACCCAGAACTCCCAAGTAAACATCGAGTCCATCAGAAATTGCCTTTCGAGCGCTGCTCAGGCTGCCCGTGAGCTTGATGCGAAAGTCGCCGCTGATCTTCAGTGCCTCCTCCGCATGGCATCTTGCGAAGCAGACCGCATCCGCAAGACCGCCAAGAAGCCGGCTGCAAAGCGCGCTGCAAAGGCTTCTCCCGCTGCAACTGCTTCGAAAAAGCCCGCCGCGAAGCGCTCTGCTAAGGCAGCAGTCAAGGCTATGCCTGTTGTGAAGGCCCGCCGGAAATCTGCAACACTTAATGGAGTCGCATACTAAGTCATGACGGATAAGTGAGCCGGTCGCAGGCGCTGATGGGTGTTGCGTCTAGGCCGAGCACCGGCTTCCACTTTCCTCAGGTTCCTATTTTCTTAAGTATTACTAAATTCTTTACAAGTATTGTTCGTGTCGTCACCGGACCGGCTTTTGCAACGTAAATGCCGTCCCATCAACCCATGGTGACAGGCCGAGCACCTCGATGGATGGCATCGAGGCGATATGTAACCAGCGCGAAAATGATCCAGGCTGCATTGAACAGCAAGCCAGCGCTAAGAACCACTTCCCCCGGTATCGGGCCAATCGCGGCGCGCTGAACGAACTCGCCGAAGCTCGTCACCGCAGTGGGATGGATCATGATCTTTCCCGCATAGGCGAGCGCTTGGATAGCCAAGACATAGCAATAGTTTCGCCTCAACCTGCGCCCAATCGCACGAGCCAAGCTGATGTGGTACTGAGGCGCGATATAATCGCGCGCAAGCACGTCTTCCCACCCCGAACCGTAAGTGCAGCCCTTGCCTTGCAGCATTGGGGCATAGAAGTTGGTCTCAATCCATCGCGCCCGGGCCCGCCAAACGTTGAAGTAGCGGTATCGGCGCGCCTCGAAAAACAGGAAGACGACAATCAATATGCCGATGAGCAGAAGCGGCAGCGGAGAAGCTTCCGAATGGGAGAAAGAAGCTGACAAAGCAAGACCAAGTCCGGCGACCGCCCAGTTCGTCGTGTTGTCGAGGCGCGTGCGCCAGACAGTGCTTCGATAGACCTCGCCGCGATAGAGATGCGCGATTGCGCCGATCTCGGCGGCGCTGAATTCATGCGTTGCGCCCTTCGCATCGACCGTATCCATCGTGGCGCTGCCTTTAGGCTGTGCTTGTTAGCGGTATAACAGCCTTCGCCGCCGTGAGTTTCATGGCAAGACTGAATGAAGCTAGAGATGTAGCCGTCTATTCCGTGACAAAAAGATCCGTCTTCGCGAAGCGCGTGACATCGATCAAACCTAAATTCGAGATGCGCAGCTCTGGGATTACCACGAGCGCGAGCAGCGAATGCTGCATATAGGCGTTATTCATCGTGCAGCCGCATTCGCGCATGGCGTTGATCATAGCCTCGATTTTTTCGGCCACGGCTTCCGCGAGCTGATCTGACATGAGCCCAGCGATTGGCAGCTCGATCAGCGCAAGTTCACGCCCGTCTGCGTAAACCACGATTCCGCCGCCCACCTCGCCGAGACAGTTGGCCGCCAGCGCCATGTCATGCTTCGACGTACCGGCAACGAGCATGTGGTGGCTGTCATGAGCGACTGTGGACGCAACCGCGCAACTGCCGGTGTAGCCGAAGCCTGAGACGAACCCGTTCACGACCGCGCCGGTGCCGCGATGACGCTCGACGAGGGCGACTTGGCAGACATCCGCCTCCCGATCCATGGCGACGATCCCACCCTCAACGCGAAGCTCGCGCTCCAGCGCTCGGGTTGGCGCTTGATTTTCAATCACTCCAATCACGCGCGCCCGGACGGCCTTAACGCCTATCGGAGCCGCGATATCAAAGTCGCTCGCACGCAATCGCCGCCCAAGCCGCACCGTATGCTTTGCAAAGTCTGGATAGACCGGGGCCGGGATCTCTTGCGTGAGCCGCCCGTCATGGGCAAGTTCCACGCCGCGAGCGATCACCGTTTCAACGGGCAGCGCCGCAAGATCGGACGTGATGATAAGATCCGCGCGGCGCCCCGGCGCAATCGACCCGACTTCGCGTTCCAGACCAAAATGCTGCGCGGTGTTCAGCGTCGCCATCTGGATCGCCGTTATCGGCTTAAGTCCTTGCGCAATTGCGTGACGCACAACCCTGTCCATATGTCCGTCACGAACCAGCGTCAGCGCGTGGCAATCGTCGGTGCAAAGAATAAAGTTGCGCGGGTCGAGGCCCAACTCGGTTATCGCCTTGACCTGCTCTGCCACGTCATACCACGCAGAGCCAAGCCGCAACATTGCCCGCATCCCCTGCCGAACGCGCGCCACCGCATCTTCTGTTCGCGTGCCTTCGTGATCATCGGCGGGACCGCCAGCGGCATAGGCGTGAAATGCCTGTCCAAGGTCGCGCGAAGCATAGTGACCGCCGACTGTTTTATTCACCGCCTGCGTAGCGGCTATCTCACCGAGCATCTTCGGATCACCCGCCACCACGCCCGGGAAGTTCATCATTTCGCCGAGCCCGATGATATTGGGCCAGCCCATAGCCTCCGCCACATCGTCGGGACCAATGGATGCGCCAGCTTCTTCGAGGCCGGGTGCGCTCGGCACGCAGCTCGGCATCTGCACCCAGACATTGATGGGCAGCGCCATAGCTTCGTCATGCATGAGCCGCACGCCCCGCATTCCGAGCACATTGGCGATCTCATGCGGATCGATGAACATGGACGTGGTGCCATGCGGGATCACCGCGCGCGCGAATTCCGTCACCGTCAGCATGCCGCTTTCGACATGCATGTGCGCGTCGCAAAGGCCCGGCACGAGATAGCGCCCGCGCGCTTCGATGACCTTCGTCTGCTCGCCAATGAGGCCGGGTACATCCGGGCCAACATAAGCGAAGCGGCCATCCGCAATTGCGACTGTGGTGTCGGGGATGATTTCGCCGGAATAGACATTCACCCAGCGCCCGCCAGTGATGACGGTGTCCGCCGTCTCGCGGCCAGCGGCCACGCCGATAAGCCGAGAAGCTGATTTCTGCCATGTTTTTACTTGGTCTGACAAAGCTCCCCCTCCCGGCCCGGGTGAGCCGTTAATGCTGGTCGCTTTGTGGTTTTAGCACCGCGTAGTTAAAGAACCTGATCCTACAGAGATGAACAAACGGACGCACTCCCTGGGGCTATAAGTTTGCTCCAGCGTAGGTAAGCAGGCGCTATGAGGCGGCTGGACTTAAACAGAATCTGTCCCTATATTGGGGGACATTAATCGGTCGGCCCTCACCTGACGATAAGTGCTCTGGGAGCACTTCCCTAACGGGATAGTTTGGATTGTGGGCCGACTTTTTAGTAATAATGAGTCTGCCCATACGCCCATAATTCGTATTCATAAGTCATGCGATGCTCAATGAGAGCGTAGGGGCGAGGATCTCCACGTTCCCATTTTCGATAAAGGGCCCAACTACAGTAGTCTGCAACCTGAAGACATGGATCTGCAATTCCATCGCAGTAGTTCATTTGCCACTGTTGTCGAGGAATTAGCTGCTGCAACACTTCATTCGCAGCTTTCTTAAAATCAGCTTTTACCTTTCTTGTGCCGATAGACTCGGCTGTAATAAGTAGCTCGTATTCCGGAGATAAGTGAGGTAAAAACGCATTTTTAAAATGATAATACCACGCATATCTATAAAAAACTGCTCCATTCGCGCGAACGTGGTGCTGCGCTTTTGATTTTTCCATGATAGTTGCTTGAATTGAAAAATTATGGGCAGAAAGAACTTCAAAAACTTTGTTTCGCACATGTGGTTTGTCTGGAGAGGCATGAAAACAATCGCCCAATTCTTCACCCTCCCAGATCATATTGCGGCGTAAATCCAGTAGAGCTGCGCCAACATCGCACGCGTCCATGGTTACGGTGCAAAAAATAAAGTATCGGCTTGCAGTGCCATTTCTTGCAAAGGTGAAGCAGCCAGAACTCATCTGCAAAAATATACTTTCTTACCATTAAAAAAGCGCCCTAGTAATATAATAAACCAAGCATGGGCCGACAATGAAGGATACACGGCTTCCAAGCTGTAGCGTATCTGACGGCAAAAAGCCCGAATGAGGTCAGTGCAATCCATCGCAAGCCTAACTCATAGGCCACCGCAAGTTATTCTGAAGTATTTAGCGTCGCGGTTCCGGAGAACCAGTGAAGCTGATCAATTATACGCTCTAGCCTTGAGAACGCCCCCTCTTCCTTGGCGAGGCGTCTGTACTGCTTTTTCTCAATGGCAGTGTCTATGTATCTAAATTCAACTGTGCCATCGTACAGAGGTGATACCTTTATGTGCGGAGGAGAATAAGAGGGATCGACCGGATGCTGGATCACGCAAAGATCGTGCATGGAGGTCCAGGCATAAAGGCCGTCAACATAAGGCGAATTCTCGATCTGCCTCACCAATTGAGCCATCCCTACCAGTCCGTATTTCTCGTAAAAGGTCCTTATATTGGGCCAGGGCTCGATCATCGGCATTTCCACGAGGATTAATGGTAGGCCTCATTTCAGGGAAGCAAATATGGCGCCTGCCAGATCCTGCGCTTATTTCTCTTCACCATCCTCTATCACATGGAGCATGGACGCACGATCCAATCAGAAGCTTGCCATTTTACCAGATGAATGAGCGCTTATCCGATGCACTTATCCCGATAATACCCGTGTCAGAGCGTCGTTGAAGCGCGCGGGAGACTGAACATTCCAAAGATGCCCCATATCTGCTTCAATAAATAGGTTCGCGCCCGGTATGGCTGCGGCGACCGCACGCGCTGCCGGAATATTGACACGGTCATTTGCGCCGCAAAATATCGTAGTTTGCGCCTCGATTTTGGGGAGATCGGCGCGGAGGTCGAGCGAATAGAGGGCGGCCATGGCCTTTAACAGACCCTGTTTCCCCATCGCTTCACAATCCTCAGCCGCAGCTTGAGCGATCTCCGGATCACGCTTCAGCATCGCTTTTGTCGCCGTCACTAGCATCTGCTCAGGCATCAGCCTACAGACCGCGATCTGAAGGCCGAGCGCGATCCGTGGTGCATGCGCCTGGGGCGCAGATAAGACGAGGTTCTGGATTTTCGCGCCCATTCGCAGAGCCAGAGCGAGAGCGACGCTCGCCCCTGCGGAGATGCCGCAGACAGAGAAGCGGTCGATTGCTTGATCGTGTAGCTCGGTTTCCAGGCGATGGGCAATTTCGGGAATGCTCACCTTGGCCGTTTCTAACGACGCAGTAAGCCCAGGAATATCCGGCACCAGAACGAAGTGCGATCCTCGGAACTCCTCGATCTGTCTCAGCCACAACCGATGCCCGGCACCAATACCGTGAAGCAGGACAAGAACGGGATTTCGGCGATCACCGAACGCGTGCATTTTCACGGAAGGAAACCTATTTCGGAGCGGTTATAACGCTCACATGGGCCGCAACGATGCGCCAGCCTTCGGGGAAGCGCACCCAAGTCTGCATTTGGCGTCCAACCTTTCCAGGCGCTGTATCGCGATAGAAGAGCGTCGAGGCGACGGCGAAATCGCGGCCATAGGTTGTGATGAGGATGCGATCCGTCTTGCGCGCAAGCCCAGCCGGTGAACGCCCGGCGCGAAAGGATTTGATCTCGCCATAGCCATAGAGATTTTCGCCCCCGCCGTAGCGAAGGGTGCGCGCATCGTCGCGGAACAAGGCGTCGAGCGTATCGACATCGTTGGTGACGAGCGCAATTTCATAGCGGTTGAACTCGGCCGTCACCTCGGCAACGACTTCAGGAATGTCGATTTCCACGTTGATCTCCGTGTTCACAAATTAGGGGTCGGCGCGCTCACGACGCCTTTTCTTTCAAGTTCTGCCGCGATGGCGAAGGCAACGTCTTCGCGCCATGCGGGCGCGATAATCTGCACGCCAACGGGTAGCGGCGAGAGAGGAACCGGGACCGCAATAACAGGCAGTCCGACGAAGGAGATTGGCTGAGTATACACCCCGATATTGGCTCGAAGCGGGACTTCGGCACCCTCCAGCCGTAAGATTTTTTCGCCGCTCAAGGGGGCTGTGCACGGCGTTGCAGGCGCGATGATCGCGTCAACCTCGGTGAACAGCTTCTTCATCTCGGCTTGGAACCAGCGCCGGAATTTTTGCGCTTTTATGACCATCGGCGCAGGGATCATTGCGCCCGCGATAAGCCGGTCACGCACGGCTGGATCGAAATCGCTTGCCACAGTGCGGAGACGGTCGAGATGCAGCGCGGCGCCCTCGCTGGCGGATATGATAAAGGCCGCGTTACGGGCGCGTTGCACCTCGGGAAGCTCGATCTCGCCTTTCACGTCGAGCGCGCGCGCCACCTGATCCACGGCGGCAAGCACTTCTGCGGTTGCGCCACGGCGGAAATATCCACCAGCAAGCGCGATGCGGAGGCCTTGAACGCCGCGCTCGATTGCCGGAACACAAGGCTCTACGGCGCGCGAAGTTGCGACGGGGTCTTCCTCGTCCGGCCCTTGCATGATGTCATAGGCAAGCGCGAGGTCATGTGTGTTTCGCGCTAAAGGACCAAGATGGTCGAAGCTCGCGACGAAGGGGAAGGTGCGGTTGCGAGGCAATCGCCCATAGGTCGGCTTCAAACCGAACAGCCCGCAGAATGATGCTGGAACCCGGATTGAGCCATTGGTGTCTGAGCCGAGCGCAAACGGCACAAGGCCAGCCGCGACCGCCGCACCCGATCCACCCGATGAGCCGCCCGTCATGCGTCCCAAATCGTGGGGATTGAGCGCATTGCCGTAATGGATGTTTTCGCCTGTGAAATCATAGGCATATTCGCCCATGTTTAGCGCGCCCACGAGGATCGCGCCCGCAGCTTCAAGACGTTCAATCAGCGGCGAGTCGCGTTTCGCTGGCGGATGATTGCGGTTGATCTTCGATCCCGCAAAAGTCGTCAAGCCTTCGACATCGATACAAATCCTTGACCGCGAATGGTACGCCCGCAAGCGCCCCTAGCTCGCGCCCTTCGGCGCGCGCCGCATCGATGCTTTTCGCCTTCGCACGCGCCCTGTCGGCGATCACCGAGGTGAATGCATTGACCTTCGGATTAAGTTCGGAAATGCGATTGAGTGTGGTCTCGATAGTTTCGGCGGCCGAAGTTTTCCCCGAGGTGAACTGCGCGGAAATCTCTCTGGCTGATTCAAAGCTCATGGCTCAGGCCTCAAACACAGGTGCGGGTTCGCTGTCATCAGGAAGTTCGAATTCCTCCACGGGGGCCGCCATCCTAAAGATAGCTTCCAAGTTTGCGCGCACCGCGTCCTTCCACTCCGGGTTAACCGTCAGCTTTAGAATATGGGCGGACGCTTCAATATAGGCGTCCAATGGCGCTGAGCTGGCTTCCATGCAATTTCCTTCCTGAGACATTCGCGCCCGCGCCTGCGCAAAAAAGCGAAGCTAAACGAGCGCCGCTATTGGAGCACAATCAGCTTCCGCGCGGAAGGGCCTGGACAACACCGCCTCGATGGCCTCATCGACGCTCAAGCGCCCGGCGAGCACATCGTTCACGGCCTCGCAAATCGGCATCTCGACGCCATGCTCTTTCGCCAACGCGACCACGGCGCTGGCCGAATGCACGCCTTCCGTTACCGATTTGCGCGCGCCGAGAATATCCGAGAGCGTTTTGCCTTGGCCTAACGCCTGACCGAGCGACATGTTGCGCGACTTTGGGCTAGAGCAGGTAAGAATGAGATCGCCGAGGCCCGAAAGGCCGGTCAGCGTTTCGAAGCGTCCGCCGAGCTTGGTGCCAAAGCGCACGAGTTCCGCGAAGCCCCGTGTCGTGACAGCCGCGTGAGCGCTCGCGCCGAGCTGATGACCTTCGACAATGCCAGCCGCAATCGCCAATACGTTTTTTACCGCGCCGCCGACTTGCGCTCCGATAAGATCGTTCGTCCAATAAAGGCGGAATGACTTATGGCCAAGCGCCGCCGCGACTTGTTGGCCGAGTTGCTCATTTTCACAGGCAAGCGTAAGCGCGGCCGGCAGCTTGCGGGCGACCTCACCCGCAAAGCTTGGGCCAGACAAGACCGCAACCGTTGCATCCGGCAGGACCTGCTGAACGACATCGGTCATCAGCTTGCCGCTCTCCTCCTCGACGCCTTTTGTGCAGATGACGACTGGTTTCCCAGCGCTAAAAGGCGCGATGTCCTTAGCGACCATTCGCACAAATTGCGATGGGGCGACGAGCAGCAGAATGTCAGCGGCCGCTAGATCCTGTGCCTTTGCCGTCGCCTTAATGGCTGGACTTAGAGGTACACCCGGAAGATAGACGCGGTTGGTGTGGTGGGCATTGATCTCTGCGACTGTTTCCAGCTCATAAGCCCATAGCGTCACATCCCGGCCCGCACATATTGCCGTTTGCGCAAGCGCCGTGCCCCAGGCGCCAGCGCCCAAAATTCCAATATGCTGAGCTGCGCGCAACTTTGCGCTAGGCGCTTCGTTTTTTTTCTTCTTGCCGCTCATAATCGCAACGCTGCCTCCCTGCGAACCGATGGGCCCTAACACGCTGGCGTGGCAACCAACCGTTAAATTGGAACCCAGTCCTGGAAAGCGCCCTTGGTACCGGCAGATCCTTTCCGGCGCAAGGAGGTATGGCTTTAAACTGCTGTGGACAGAACCTCACGCCGGGCATGTTTAGGTTGAGACCCGACTTCCGAAACTGGCCAGCGCGGACGCGCCGGAGCATCGAGCATGTCGCTGTGGCCTGCCGCCAACCGGCACGCTCCCGCCCATGCGATCATAGCAGCATTATCGGTGCAGAGGCCGGGAGGCGGCGCGTGAAACGAAAAGCCCTGCGCTTTGCATTCTTCTAAAAGGGCCGAGCGCAAGACTAGATTTGCGGCAACCCCACCAGCGACGACGAATTTTCGCGATGCCGAGGGGGATGCCCCATAGAGGCGCATGGCGGTGCGCACGCGGTCTCTTAACGTGTCGGCGGCGGCAGCTTGGAAAGAAGCGCAGAGGTCGTGGACATCTTGCTCGCTCAAGGGCGCGCACTCCAAGGCTGCTTGCCTGACCGCCGTTTTTAGCCCTGAAAAGGAGAAATCGGGAGTATCGCGGCCAAGTAACGGCCGGGGAAGGCTGAAGCGCTTTGCATCGCCGCCGGACGCGAAACGCTCCACCGCAGGTCCGCCCGGAAGACCGAAGCCAAGAAGTTTAGCAACCTTGTCGAACGCTTCGCCGAGCGCATCGTCTATGGTTCCTCCGAGTTTTCGATACCGGAAGTCTGGCCCCACTTCGATAAGCTCGGTATGACCGCCTGAAACAAGAAGCAGAAGATAGGGCGGCGCAATACCATCGGTCAGGCCGACTGTTAGCGCGTGGCCTTCAAGATGATTGACCGCGACGAGCGGCAAATTCTGCACCAGCGCGATAGCCTTCGCGGTCACAAGCCCGACAAGAAGCCCGCCAATAAGGCCTGGTCCTGCCGTCGCCGCGACACCATCCAAGTCACGAAAATCGAGACCAGCCTCTTTCAGGGCTACTCTCACAAGACTATCCAGAATCTCGGCATGCGCCCTGGCCGCAATTTCAGGAACGACGCCGCCAAATTGCTCGTGATCCTTGAATTGCGAGCGCACAATATTTGATAAAATAAAACCCGGGCCGCTTGCAGAGCGTCGAACGACAGCGACGGCAGTTTCGTCGCAGCTGGTCTCAATCCCAAGTATGGTTAATTCTGTAGAACTTGTTTCCCTTGATTGCGAGGCGCGAGCGATATACGGCATGGGCTGCATGATCTAGAGCTCAATCCTTGTTATCTCTTTAACGCATTTTCTTGCAAGTCTGATATATTTATCGTCAATCTACGTGGAAGTTCCGTTCTAAAATTTGGTTTACCGCTACACTTCTTTCTAAGCTAAAACTGAACCATGAAAAAACGTTCCAAGGCAAGGCAAATCCGCATCGGTACGAGGGGGAGTCCGCTCGCTCTCGCTCAAGCTAAGGAGGTGTGCCTTAGGCTCGGCCACGCTCACGGTTCGGATCTCAGCATCGAGACCCATATAATAAAGACTTCGGGCGATAAAATTCAGGATCGCTCGCTCGCCGCAGTGGGCGGAAAAGGGCTTTTCACGAAGGAACTTGAAGAGGCGCTCCTGAGCGGAAGCATCGATATTGCCGTTCATTCCATGAAGGATATGCCTGCCGTTCTGCCGGCGGGTCTTGAGATCTCATGCGTCCTTCCTCGCGAGGACGTGCGCGACGCCTTCATCTCGCTGACTGCCAAATCCCTGGACAGCCTTGCTCACGGCGCCGTCGTTGGAACCGCCTCTATTCGCCGCGAGGCCTTTCTGCGCCAGAAGAGGCCGGACCTGAAAATTGTGCTCTTCCGGGGCAATGTCGAAACCCGGCTTCGAAAGCTCGCCGAGGGTGAGGCGCAAGCGACATTGCTCGCCGCAGCGGGATTGCGCCGTCTTGGGCTCGAAGACCGCATAACTCAGCTAATTCCCATCGAAGATATGCTCCCAGCTCCCGCGCAAGGGGCGATTGGCATTGAAATTCGCAGTACAGACGATCCCACCCGCGAACTGCTCGCCGCCATTCACGATAGAGTAACGGGCATCGCCATCGAAGCGGAACGCGCCTTCCTCGGCGAACTTGACGGCTCATGCCGGACCCCAATCGCGGCCCTTGCCCGCGTTGAAGATGATCGCATTTTGTTCAAAGGCAGCATCCTTACGCCGGATGGTGCGCGCATCTACGAGACAGAGCGCGAGGGGCCGGTCACTGATGCCGTTGCGCTTGGCGTTGACGCCGCGCGTGAGCTTTGGAAACGGGGCGGAAAAGACGTATTCCGCCATGTAGCCTGAATGCTTGATCCATGCGAATTCTCATCACAAGGCCCGAGCCTGAGGCGAGCGCACTCGCCCACGATATTCGCAGCTTAGGACACGAGCCGGTCATTCATCCTCTATTGTGCTTTTCTCGCCGTACTATCGCGCCGGACGCCTTTGACGGAGCAAGCGCGATTGCCGTGACAAGCGCGAATGCGCTCAGAGCGCTGGAGGAAGCGGGAAGACTTCAGGATGTTATTGGGCTCCCCTTAGCGTGCGTGGGAGAGGAAACCGCACGAAAGGCGCGTGCAGCCGGTTTTGAAACAATTATTGCTATAGCGGAAACCGCCGAGAAGCTGGCGGAGGTCATTGAACGCGATGCACAAGCGCTCAGATTGTCGCCTCTTGTTCATGTAACCGGGATGCATCAAGCATTCGATTTTGCGAAAGCGCTTGAGGCGTGCGGGCTTTCCATTCGCACGCTGAGCGTGTATGCCATGCAGGCGCGCCCAACCTTCGATGACACCGTGCTACGAGAGCTGAAGGGCGGACGGATCGGCGGGACAATATTGATGTCTGCAAGAACGGCGGAAATCCTTGTATCACTGTGCAAGAAACACAATGTGGAAAGCGATGTGGCGCCGCTCCTTTATCTATGCCTTTCGGCCGGAATTGCTGCGAGGCTAGCTCCGCTGAAGCCGGTGAATGTTCGTATCGCAGAGAGGCCGACGCGCGACGCTCTTCTCCGTCTCATTGAGCCTTAAGCCGATTGGGCGATGCGCCCTCCGGGGGCCACGATAGAATGAAAGACTGCTGTTAGGGAAAATTCATAGGCCGTTTCAAATGATACCCGACGATAAACGCCCAAAGCCATCGATTGATTTGAAGGCCGATCCAATTGCCAAGCCCGCGCCGAAGCTTGAGCTTCCGAATTCAAATGCCGGCGGCGCAAAGGCCGACAGTTCCGCGCGGCCTGGCACCGCCACAACCGGGGTGAGCCCGCCCTTCCCGGCGCGCAAGCAAACGCGAGGCGGCGGCTTCGTGACCCATCTGCTCGCTGGGCTCCTTGGTGGGGCTATCGTCGGAGGCGGCCTTTATCTCGCGCTCACGCACCGAATACCGGGTGTCTCCATAGTCGACCCGGATACGCGGCGTGAGTTGCGTATTCTCGAAGACCGGACGACTGCGCTTGACCAAGCATTTCGCCAAGGGAGCCGCCCAGTCGCTGCAAGCTCTGCGTCTGGTCCAGGCCTCGAAACAGTCAACGAGTTCCGCGCGCGTCTTGACGGCATGGTCACAGCAACCCGCGCAATCGATGAAACAGTTCAGACGCTTTCATCGCGGCTCCAATCCGTGGAGCAGCGCATGGGGAATGGTCCGGGTCAGGCTGCGTTCCAAGCAGAAGCCACGCGGCTGATCGCGCCGCTATCCGACCGGATCGCCACGCTTGAGCGAGACCTGCAAGCGCTGAATAAGACTCAAAACGAGCGGCAAGCGGATGCAAGGACGGCGGCGCTTACGCTTGCGCTCACCAATCTGAAACGCGCTGTCGCTGATGGCAGGCCGTTTGCGCATGAACTCGCCGCCGTGGAGAATCTATCCTCCACTAAACTGCCGGTATCGCAGCTTGAACCGTATAAAGACGCAGGCGTTGCGTCCCTTGCCGATCTTCAGCAAGAATTCGGCGACGTGTCAAAAAAGGCCATCGAGTATTACTATAAAGCGAATGGCAGCTCATTCGTCGGACAAGTGCTGTCCCGCGCACAGTCGGCAATTCAGGTCAAGCCTGCCGACAATTCCGGCAGCACCATTGAGGCCACCCTCGGCCGGGTTGAAAGGGAATTGAAGGCGGGCAACATCAAGGGAGCGCTCGTAGAAGTCGCGGCTGTTCCCTCACCAGCAGCCGAGCAAATGCGAGGTTGGATCGAGCGGGCCCAAGCGCGCGCGGCGACCGACGACGCGCTCAGGAAAACTGATCAAGAACTGCTCGCCGCCTTGACAAGGCCCGCGTCTCGCCGTCAATGAACCGCGCGATTGCGGCCCACCGCTTTGTGATAAAACGCTTAAAAGTTAAACGAGTTGAGCCATGGTCCGCTTAATCCTTTATTTCGCGCTCGTCGCAGCCGCTGCGACGGGGCTTGCCTGGGTAGCTGACCGCCCCGGTAGTCTCGCGGTGAAGTGGCTCGGCTATGAGGTGCAGACAAGCGTCTTTATTGGCGGCTTGGTCCTCATTATTTTCTTCGCCGCGTTTGTGCTGGCGGTTTGGCTTGGCATATTGACCTGGACGGCGCCTCGCCGCATCGCGCGCCGCCTCGAATCGCGCAAACGGCGCATTGGCCACGAAGCGCTAAGGCGAGGCATCTTTGCCGCCGGTGCGGGTGACCGGATCGCGGCAATGAAAGCTGGCGCAATCGCGAAGAAAAACCTGCCAGAAGAGCCGCTCTCTCTCCTGCTTGAAGCGCAATCCGCGCAGCTCAACGAGGACCCGATTGCCTCCCGCCAGGCATTCGAGCGGATGCTTGAAAAGCCTGAAATGGCCGAGCTTGGCCTACGGGGTCTGTATATCGAGGCAAAAAAGACAGGCCAGTTGGACGCCGCAAAACAATTTGCCGAGCGGGCGCTTTCCTCAAATCCTGCTTTGACTTGGTCATCGGCCGCGCTTTTCGAAATGGAGTGCCGCGATGGCGATTGGCGAGCCGCCCTCAAGACTTTGGGCATCGCAAAGGCGAACCGCCATTTGGGTAAGGCCGAAGCGGACAGGCGCCGCGCGATTTTGCTAACCGCTCTCGCCGCGGAACTCGAAGACGCTCAGCAAAGCAAAGCGCTCGCCTACGCGCTGGAAGCATACGGATTGGCTCCGTCGCTCACACCCGCCGCAGCCATTGCGGCCCGCGTTCTCGCATCACAAGGGAATGTGGCGCGCGCAACAAAGATCACCAATCAGGCTTGGCGTGTGTCGCCGCATCCCGAACTGGCGCTTATTCACGCGCATGCGCGCACGGGCGATTCACCGCGAGATAGGCTGACGCGGGTCAAGGCCCTGGCGGCTTCCGGCCCCAATAGCTTGGAGGGAGACATCGCGGTCGCCGTCGCAGCTATCGAGGCAAAGGACTGGATGGCCGCGCGCGCTGCGCTGGAACCGCATTTGGCGTCCACACCGCCCGCGCGGGTTTGCCGCCTGATGGCGCGGATTGAGGCTGGGCAAAATCGCGATGCAGGCCGCGCCCGGGAATGGCTCGCAAAGGCCGCGCGCGGCGCTCCCGATCCGATGTGGGTAGCGCCAGACGGTTCAGTATCGACGGAATGGCAGCCCATTTCGCCCGCGTCTGGCGCGTTGGGCGCATTTGAGTGGAAAACGCCGCCCGCCGCTCCGGGAGACGCTTCGGAAGATCTAATCGCAGAAATGAATGCGCTTGATATTTCCGCGATAGAACCATGGGCTTCCTCCGCCACCACCCTTGAGGGAGAAGCAGTGGATGCGACGGGCCGCGCAATGACTGTGACGGTAACGCGGGACCCTACAGCGAAACGCGATTTTGCTCATCAGTTCGACGCCGAAGAGGAAAATTCATTCAAGTCTGGGTCACAGTCAGCCGCGCCCACGGCGCCCAAAGAGATATATGAGTTCGGCTTCACCGAAGAGGCGACGCCGCCGGATGATAAAGGGCCTTTAAAGGCTCCCGAAACTGCAAAGGGCGCCAAGCCGGTCCCGCCAGAAAAGACGCCTGCGCCTAAAGGTGATCTCGGCGATCAATCGAAAGCCGAAGCCCGGAAGCCCAAAATATTCGTTCCTGGCCCAGCCCCGGACGATCCAGGACCTCGCCGGTCCAATGGCGAAGAGGAAACCACGCCTTTCAGCCGGTTCCGGCGCTCCACTTAAATCCCGATTTACGCGCCATATTGGCACTCTGATGTCCCGGAAGCCTTGCGTCCTTGAGACTCTGTTGTTATTGATGAAGCAACAAAGACAAATCGACCTCAGCCGCTTTAGCTCAGCCGGTAGAGCACATCATTCGTAATGATGGGGTCGCGTGTTCGAGTCACGCAAGCGGCACCAAACCTTCCCGGCCTTCTTCTGATTTACAGGCACTGCGTAAGCACCCGATGAAGCTGCGCGGCCATCCGCTTTGAAGAAGCGTAAGCCGCGCGTAACTTCGGGACTGTGTGAGCTGGCGTTTAGCCGCCCACACCGCTCACTTCACTTCATCGATGCACGAAGCAACGCGGCGCCAGCGCCCAGTGCCTGTAGCTTTCCAGCCGCAACCGCGCGCGGCAGAGGAGCCAGCCCGCAATTGGTGCAGCACTGCAGCCGTTCGGCATCGGCGTATTTCATCGCTTCGCGCATCGTCGCAACGACCGCCTCCGGCGTCTCGATTTCCTGGCTCGCAACATTGATGACGCCGACCAGGATCTCCTTGTCTGCAAGATGCTCGATCAGCGAGATCGGCACCTTCGAGCCCGCGCATTCGAGTGAAACTTGATCGATCTTCGAGCGGTTCAAGGCAGGAAAAATCTCCTCATATTGCCGCCACTGCGATCCAAGCGTCTCCTTCCACTTGATGTTCGCGTCTATTCCATAGCCGTAGCAGATATGCACCGCCGTTTTGCAGGAAAGCCCCTCACGCGCTGCTTCCAACGCCGCAATCCCCCAGTCCTGAACCTCGCGCATGAACACATTGAAAGCCGGTTCATCAAACTGAATTACGTCAACACCGAGCGCTTCGAGTTCACGCGCCTCTTCGTTCAGCAAACGGGCAAAGGCCATCGCCATGTCAGCGCGGTTACCATAATGGGCATCCGCTATGGTGTCGCAGATTGTCATCGGGCCCGGCAGGGTGATTTTGAGCTGCTTCTTTGCGTGAGCGCGAACGAACCGCACATCGTGGCTGTGAATGGGTCCCTTGCGCGAGATTGCTCCAGTGACCGTCGGCACCTCCACCTCGTAACGATTGTCACGGATGCCCATCTTGGTCTTCTTCTGCCAGTCGATCCCGTCGATCTGCTCAAGGAAACCGTGTACGAAGTGGATGCGAAATTGCTCGCCATCGGAAGCGATATCGATGCCCGCGTCCTCCTGGAGTTTCAGCCAGATCAGCGCGGCATCCTCTTTGGCGCTTTGTAGTTCGGCGCCGCTCGACCGCCAGGCCCCCCAAAGCTTTTCCGGCTCGGCAAGCCACGCTGGCTTCGGCAGACTGCCGGCAACAGTTGCCGGAAAAAGTGGGGATGCAGACATTCTAAACCTCCCGATTGAGATGAGCGATTTTTGAGCATTGGACGCCAAATCATAGCGCGTCAAGCAGTGGTCTGCGCCTATCAATCGTATTATGGAGGCTGCTGCAGCGCACCTTACGAAATTTCCTCTAACCCGTTTGTCGGATTGCCGCTCTCGCGCTTACGCTTTAGAAGTTATAGACTTTGGGAGGTAGCCTATGGACAGACGTCAATTTGCGAAAGGTGCAGGACTTGCGGGTTTAGCTTCGGTTATTGCAGCCCCGGCAATAGCGCAGAGCGCGCCGGAACTAAAATGGCGTATGCAATCCAGCTTTCCTAAATCGCTCGATACGATATATGGCGGCGCCGAAACGCTCGCGAAATATGTTGCGGCCATAACGGACAACAAGTTCCAGATCCAGGTCTTTGCTGCGGGGGAAATCGTTCCTGGCCTGCAGGCGGCGGACGCTGTTTCCAATGGAACAGTCGAAGCTTGCCATACCGCCAGCTATTACTTCTGGGGAAAAGACCCTACGTTCGCTCTTGCCGCTGCTGTGCCGTTCAACTTGAACTGCCGCCAGCAAAACGCCTGGAACTACTATGGCGGCGGCATCGACCTGATGAACGAGTTCTACGGGAAGTTCAATATTCATGCCCTTCCGGCGGGGAATACCGGCACTCAGATGGGCGGATGGTTCCGCAAGGAAATCAACACCGTCGCCGATCTGAATGGCCTCAAAATGCGCATCGGAGGCTTCGGCGGTAAGGTCCTGTCGAAGCTTGGTCTTGTGCCTCAACAGCTTGCTGGCGGTGATATTTATCCCGCACTTGAGAAGGGCACTATCGACGCGGTTGAGTGGGTCGGCCCTTACGATGACGAGAAGCTCGGCTTCTACAAGGTTGCTCCTTATTACTATTATCCCGGCTTCTGGGAAGGCGGCACCATGGTCCATGTTTTCATAAACAAGGAGAAATGGGAATCGCTGCCGCCGCTTTATAAATCTGCACTTATGACGGCGGCACAGGCGGCGAACTGCGACATGATGGCGAAATACGACAGCGTAAATCCGGCCGCCATCAAAAGCCTTGTCGCAAAAGGCGCGAAGCTAAGACCCTTCTCACCGGAAATCATGGCGGCTTCCTTCAAGGCGGCGCAGGAAACCTACGCCGAAATGAAGGCTACCAACCCCATGTTCAAGAAAATACATGACTCCCAGATGGCCTTTGCTAACGATTCCTACCTCTGGACGCAGGTCGGCGACTACAATTACGACAGCTTTATGGTAGGCGAACAACGCGCCGGTCATCTCGCCCACAAGGCCTAACCTTCCTAAGGGGCCAGCTTGCTGGCCCTTTCTTTCAGCTTCGAGAATGACCGGGGATTCAAATGCGCATGCTGCTCAGATTGAGCGCGGGTATCGACGCGATTACGGGCTTTATTGGCCGCTCCGTGTCTTGGCTTATTCTCGCGACAGTGCTTATTAGCACAGGCAATGCCATTATCCGAAAAGCCTTCGATGTCAGCTCGAACGCCTGGCTTGAGCTGCAATGGTATCTTTTCGGGGCGGTGTTCCTGCTTGCGGCGGCCTACACCCTTCAGCGCAACGACCATATTCGTATCGACATCATCTCTGGCATGCTGCCCAAACAATTGCGCAACGCAATTGATATCTTTGGCCACGTTTTGATGCTGATGCCGCTTGCGATACTGATGGTTTACGAGTCCCTCGGCTTCGTGTGGCAATCCTATTTGCAGCAGGAAAATTCGCCGAATGCAGGTGGCTTGATCCTTTGGCCCGCGAAAGCACTCATCCTGGCGGGATTTTTTCTGCTCGCTTTGCAAGGCATCTCCGAAATCATCAAGCGCATCGCGGTAATGCGGAACCTCATTCCTGATCCGTATGACTCGCAGGCGAGTAGCGAAGAGCTCACGGCAGAACTCAATCTTATCCAAGGACGCGGCGAGTGACGGCGTTTCTTATCCATAACATTGCGCCGATCATGTTTGTGAGCATGATCGTATTGCTGCTGCTCGGCTATCCGGTCGCGTTTGCGCTGGCTGCAAACGGTCTTGTGTTCGGCCTTCTAGGCATGCAGCTTGGTCTTTTCTCGCCAAGCCTCCTGCAGGCGCTCCCCGAACGGATGCTGGGGGTAATGAGCAATGATACGTTGCTCGCAATCCCATTCTTCACATTCATGGGGCTGATCCTGGAACGATCCGGCATGGCCGAGGATTTGCTCGACACCGTGGGCCAGCTTTTCGGCTCCATCAAGGGAGGACTAGCCTATGCCGTAGTGTTCGTAGGCGCGCTGCTTGCCGCGACCACCGGCGTCGTCGCCGCCTCGGTTATCGCGATGGGACTTATTTCCCTCCCGATCATGATGCGGTATGGCTATCAGCGCGCCCTTGCAGCAGGTGTCATTGCCGCATCCGGCACCCTTGCGCAGATCATTCCGCCCTCGCTCGTCTTGATTGTTATGGCCGACCAGCTTGGCCGCTCGGTTGGCGACATGTATCAGGGCGCCTTTATTCCAGGGCTCGCCTTGGCTGGGCTCTACATGCTTTATGTGTTCCTGGCGACTTTGATCTGGCCAAATGCCGCGCCCGCATTGCCGCAGGAAGCTCGCACTCTCGGTTCGGGGGGGCGTTCCCTCCTGGTCGTGTCAGTTATCTGCGCAGTCGCGGGTTATGGCATCTTTGCTTGGCTAGAGGCGCAAGGGCGTGAAGGAGCGCCGATTTTGGGCGCGACCGCCGCAGTCTTTTTGGCCTATGTCTTCGCAATTCTTGATCGGGGTTTAAAGCTCGGCCTCCTGTCGCGGCTTGCTCAGCAGGTTATTATCGTCCTTATCCCGCCGCTTGCCCTGATTTTCCTTGTCCTTGGCACGATCTTCCTTGGCATTGCAACGCCGACAGAGGGTGGAGCGATGGGCGCGGTCGGCGCCCTAATTTTGGCTCTCTCTAAGGGCCGGTTGTCGGGGTCGCTGCTGCGGCAGGCGCTCGAACTCGACGACAAAGCTGTCGTCTTTCGTTCTATTCATCCTGGTCGGCGCGCGTGTTTTCTCACTCGTCTTTCTACGGGGTGAATGGGCACGTCTGGGTCGAGTCTCTGCTCCTGAACCTTCCCGGGGGGCAGCTCGGCTTCCTCATCATCGTCAATCTGTTCGTCTTCGTTCTGGCCTTTTTCTTAGATTTCTTCGAACTCGCCTTTATCGTGGTGCCTTTGCTCGGACCCGTGGCGGACAAGCTTGGCATTGATCTGATTTGGTTCGGCGTGCTTCTGGGCGTCAATCTCCAGACAAGTTTCATGCATCCGCCATTTGGCTTTGCGCTGTTCTACCTACGCTCCGTGGCCGCCCGCGCTCCTTATATCGATAAGATAACGGGCCAACGTATAGAGCCCGTCACAACCGGCCAAATCTACCGGGGCGCAATTCCATTTGTGATAATTCAACTTATCATGGTGGCGCTTGTCATCGCGTTCCCGCAAATGGTGACGCACTATAAGGGCTCAGCTCCCACCGCCGATCCGGCAACGATTAAATTCGAGGTTCCGCCAATCAGCGGGCCGTCTGGATCGCCTTTCGCCGATGCGCCCAACTTCTCTTCACCTCCGCCGGGACTTGGTGGCCCAGCGACAGGGACAGCTCCGTCCGGTCCTCCGCCAGGGCTCAGCGATGTAACTCCGTCCAGCCCTCCTCCGGGACTTGGTGGTTCAGTCAACTGGTTCAACTCCGTCCGGACCTCCTCCGGGGCTTAGCGGCCAACCAGCAGGAGAAGCTCCCTCGGCATCTTCTGCTCCGGCGGCTGCCCCTCCCCCATCCACACCGTCGCCAGCACCTGCCGCTACAGCTACTGGCGAGGTACCTTCCACAGCGCAGCCTGATTCAAACCAGCCGGCAAAAGCCAACTAAATACGCCCGGAGGACACACGAGATTGTCGCGTTTGTGTCCTCTGGCATCGCCTGCGATAGACCCTCGCGACCTCAACTGCTGCTTGCAAGTTAGTTAGGCCTAGCATCCCGAATGAAACTAGAATTCAAAAGTCCAAGAAGAGTTTTTGGCATCCGGCGGGTTCTCGTGACGTTAGCCTTCATTGCCACGAGCACCCCGGCGCTCGCTGCTGCGGAAGGCGCGCCCAAACTCATCGATGTGGGAGGCATCCCAATCGATTTTATTCTTTTCGCCACGACGCTGCTGGGCGTCGCGCTCTTCCACAAGCGCGCACTACAGGTGGCGCTCACTGGGCTTGGCGCCATCACCGCCTACAAACTCATCTTTACCGGCTTTAAATCCGGTTTCGGCCTGACGGGCTTGGCAAACCACATGGCACATGAGTGGGTGACTCTCGCCAACCTCCTCTGCCTGCTTATGGGATTTGCGCTTTTGTCCCGGCATTTTAAAAAGAGCCGTCTTCCTGACGAGATGCCACGATTTTTGCCTGATGACTGGAAGGGGCCACTCGCGCTGCTGGTTATCATAGCCGTCATTTCAAGTTTTCTCGATAATATCGCAGCGGCGCTCATTGGAGGAACCATCGCGCAGACGGTATTTCGCGGCAAAGTGCATATCGGTTATCTAGCGGCCATCGTAGCAGCCTCTAATGCTGGCGGCTCCGGCAGCGTCGTTGGCGACACAACGACGACCATGATGTGGATTGCAGGCGTTAGTCCATTGAGCGTTGTGGAAGCGTTCGTGGCTGCGGCAATTGCTCTTCTCATTTTCGGCATTCCAGCCGCATTGCAACAGCAACGCTACTCGCCGATCGTTGAACACGCGCCCACAGGGTTGCGCATCGAATGGACGCGCGTTCTTATCGTTGCGACCATACTGATGGCGGCGATAGCGGCCAATGTCATTGCCAATCTCAGATTTCCGGAACTGCTTGAGACACTGCCTGTCATTGGCATTTCGGTATGGGCAGCGATCCTTATTACCGGGCTTTTGCGCAGGCCAGACTGGCAAGTGTTGCCAGAGACTTTCAAAGGCGCCGTCTTTCTGCTCTCGCTTGTAACCTGCGCCTCGATGATGCCCGTGGAGCGCCTGCCCTCGGCCTCGTGGCAGACCGCTTTTGGCCTTGGCATCGTTTCGTCGGTCTTTGACAACATTCCCTTGACGGCGCTTGCCCTCAAACAGGGAGGCTACGACTGGGGTTATCTCGCCTACGCTGTCGGTTTTGGCGGGTCAATGATCTGGTTTGGGTCTTCTGCGGGCGTCGCGCTATCAGGTATGTATCCAGAAGCAAGATCCGTTGGACTTTGGCTGCGGCATGGCTGGCATGTTGCCGTCGCCTATGTTGTTGGCTTTTTTGTCATGTTTTCAATACTCGGGTGGCATCCCGATGCACCGTAAATCGGAATCGTTACACTGCATGGATGTTTGGATCGCCACGGCGCAGCGCGCCTCGCGATGACGTCATTGCAACGGCCAGCAAAGCTAGCTGAAAGCAATCCAGGATCATGGATGTGCCGGGTCGAAAGCCCGGCCATGACAGCGGAGAGAAGCCCTGGCGGTTCAACCTAATCGCAAAATGCTTTAGTGGGATGACGTGCCGTGCGGTTCGGTTTTCTCGACCTGCGCGTCCACGGTAACTTCGCCAGCTTTCGCAAAACTAAGCTTGAGGGGGATATGCTGCCCTTCTTCGAGCCGCTGCTTAAGCCCCATGAGCATAATGTGATAACCGCCCGGCTTGAATGGAACCGTCCCACCGGCGGGAATGGCGAGGCCTCCACTCACCTGGCGCATTTTCATGACGTCGCCCTCGTGAATATGCTCATGGATTTCCGTGCGATCAGCAATTTGGCTTTGCACGCTCTTGAGCGTATCCGCCTCCTTGCCGCTATTCTTCAGAACAAGGTAGGCCGCTCCATTTTTTGCGCCCTGCGGCGTTGCGCGCGCCCAAACTTGGCCGATTTCTACATCGCCTTGCTTAAAATCCGCTGCAAGGGTCGCTGCCGGTAGCGCCAGGGCAGACAGAGCAAAAAGAATAAATCCACGAAGTATTGTCATAAATTATCTCCCAATAAATCAGGCCGGTTACATGGCGTTGGAGATGGGGCCGCATTCCGCATAATTTCAAGTGATTATTCGCCTGAAATGGGGAACGCGGTCCCAAGCATCGTCCATCAAGCAACAGCACCGCTCGAATCGAATTCACGAACCGCTGCGGCGTCACGGGCGGAGAGTTCTGGAAAATCGGGGTCGAGGCCAACATCCTTCGTAATCCGCCACGATCGCGCACACTTCTGGCCATCCGCAAGCTTCGGAACCACGGCAACACCCGGAACTTCATCCAAGATGAACGCATCCGCCGGCGTCTTTCCAGATTTGACGGTCGCCGAACTTGTGATTGCGATTTCAGCCCAATCCACGCTTTTCGCGGCAGCGGCAATCGCCTTGTCGCCGATATAAATATCGGGCGCGGCCTCGAGACTGGAGCCGATCCGCTTTTCGCGCCGCTCGATTTCAAGCGCACCCGTGATCACGCGACGCACGGTCCAGATCTTATCCCACTTCGCGGCCAGTGCCTCGTCGCGCCACTCCGCCGAAACTTCGGGAAAGGTCTGAAGGTGGATCGAGCCATTCTTCACATCGCCATGACGCGCCAGCCACGCTTCCTCTGCCGTAAAGGGCAGGATCGGTGCGAGCCAAGCCGTCAAGGCCTCGAACAGCACGTTGAGCACCATCAAGCTCGCGCGTCGCTTCACACTCGAACGCGGCTCGCAATAAAGCGTATCCTTGCGGATGTCGAAATAAACCGCTGAAAGGTCGTTCGAGCAGAATTCGGCGACGGCGCGGTATGCCCGCTTGAAATCGTAATCGCCATAGGCGCGGCGGACCTCGGCGTCGAGTTCGCCCACGCGATGCAGTACCCAGCGCTCAAGCTCTGGCATCTCAGCATGAGGTACAGTGAGTTCGGGCTCGAAATGGGCGAGATTGCCGAGCAAGTAGCGCAAAGTGTTGCGCAGCTTCCTGTAGCCGTCCGCCGTCGATTGAATGATCTGCGGGCCGATGCGCAGGTCCTCTGTATAATCGGAGGAGAGTGCCCAAAGCCTTAGAATATCAGCGCCCGACTGCTTGATGATGTCCTGCGGCGCCGTTGTATTGCCGAGCGATTTCGACATCTTGCGGCCCTGCTCGTCCATGACGAAACCATGCGTCACAAGCGCATCATAGGGCGCGCGGCCAGTGGTACCGCAGCTTTCGAGCAGCGACGAATGAAACCAGCCACGATGCTGGTCCGACCCTTCGAGATAGACATCGGCTGGCCACTTCAGGTCGCGCCGCTTCTTGAGCACGAAGACGTGGGTGGACGCGGAATCGAACCACACGTCCAAGATGTCACGGACTTGCTCCCACTCGGCGGGGTTCTCGACAATGCCTTCGAGGAATCGCTCGCGCGCGTCCTCATCAAACCATGGGTCGACGCCCTCGGCGGTGAACGTATCAACGATGCGCTTTATAAGCTCCGGTGATTTCTTGAAGCCGGCATTCGGGATGATCTCGCCCGTCTCCTTATGCACGAAGATGGCAATCGGCACGCCCCATACGCGCTGCCGCGAGATGACGTAATCGGGCCGCGCCTCGATCATGCTGCCGATACGGTTGCGGCTTTGGCTCGGCACAAATTGCGTGTCGGCGATGGCCTTCAGCGCGAGCTCGCGGATGCTGTGCTTGCCCTTCACTCCCTTGATGGCGATGGGCTTATCGATCGCGATGAACCATTGCGGCGTATTGCGGTGGATGACCGGCGCCTTCGACCGCCAGGAATGTGGATAGTCGTGCTTATAGCGCGGATTCATCGAGACGAGCGCGCCCGCGTCTTTCAGCGCCTGGACCACAGCCGCATTGGCGTAAGCCATATTGTCGAGCTTGCCAAAGGAGCCCTTTTGGTCGAGCACGCGCTTCGGCTCCGCGCCGCCGAACAGTGGCACGTGTTTGTAATACAAGCCGTCAGCGCCAACCGTGTCCGGTACCGCCGGGTCAATACCGAGGGCCTGGAGTTCGCGCGCATTGGCGGTCCATACGTCAAAGTCGTCCGCGCCATGGCCCGGCGCAGTGTGGACGAAGCCCGTACCTGCCTCCTCGGTAACGTGATCGCCTTCGAGCAGCGGAACGTTGAAATCATAGCCCTGCTTATATAGCGGGTGTTTGGCGATAAAGGAGGTCGGGTCGATATCGCATAGAAGCTCGAATTTTTCTACACGAGCGGCATCGAAAAATGCCTGCGCTAGCTTTTTTGCCAGAACAAACTTTTCGCCTTTCTTCGTCCAATTATCAGCAGGCGCATCTGTAACCTCAAAAAGACCGTACTCAATCCTTTTCGAGAACGAGATAGCGCGGTTACCGGGGATGGTCCAAGGTGTCGTCGTCCAAATCACTATAGATGCATGTCTTAGCTCTGTGATCTTATTCCAAGCCTCTCGCAATTCACCAGTAGTGACAGCTTCTGCACCAGCGAGGTCTATGGGAAACTTGACCCAGATCGCGGGGCTCTGATGCTCGTGATATTCGACCTCGGCCTCGGCGAGCGCTGTGCCTTCCACCACCGACCACATCACGGGCTTCGAGCCACGGTAAAGCGAGCCATTCATCGCGAACTTCAAAAGCTCGCCCGCAATGGCCGCTTCAGCCTCATAGGCCATCGTTGAATAATAATTATCCCAGTCACCCTCCACGCCGAGGCGCTGGAATTCCTGCATTTGGACCGCGATCCACTTCTCGGCGAATTCGCGGCATTGACGCCGGAATTCCCTGATCGAAACGCCTTCCTTGCTTTTGCCCTTGGCGCGGTACTCTTCTTCTATCTTCCATTCGATGGGCAGACCGTGGCAATCCCAGCCGGGCACATAATTCGCATCGTGGCCCATCATTTGCTGCGAGCGCACCACCGCGTCTTTCAAGATCTTATTGAGACCCGTGCCGATGTGGATGTGACCGTTGGCATAGGGCGGCCCATCATGCAGGACGAACTTCTCGCGCCCCTTCGCGGCTTTGCGGAGAAGCTTGTACAGATTCATTGTCCGCCAGCGCTCGAGCAGCTTTGGTTCGAGCTGCGGCAAGCCGGCCTTCATTCCGAAATCGGTTTTCGGAAGAAACAGCGTCTTGGACCAATCGCGCTCCTGGATTAGGACGTCACGCCGCTGGCTCGCTTTGACCGATGCCAACGCACCCTTGGCCACAGAGGGCGTGGCGTTATGGCCTGCTTTGCCATTGCCGTTCGCGCCATTTCCGCCAGATGATTTATCCCCGCGCGCGGATGTGGCGTGCGCGGTGTCATGCCCATTGCCGCCATGGCCGTTCTTTTTGCCTCGGCCCGCTGTGTGATCGGTCTTGTCCATATGATTCTGCCTGTCCGGCGGGCGCGTAGACTCGCCGGTTCACTAAGTGTTTCAGGTCACACGAATAAAGCGAGAGGCCCGCGCAGTAAACAACTCTGTCACGCCGCTGTGCGTAACTTGTGTGCGGGAATGGATGCCGCTTGCCACTTATTTGCGTTGCATCATCGGAAAAAGCAAGCGGGCTAGCGGAGGGTCCCCGCGTCCGGGTTGCATTGCTTGGCACTGCGTCACGCCTCGGACGGTATTTGAATTTCCGTGGGCGGAAGGGCATGTGCGCGTTATCGACCATCCCTAAATGGCAGGCCAGAAAACAAAAACGGCGTACGCATTGGGCTAACGGACGCCGCCTATGGACTGCACTTGATAGGTTAGACGCAGGCCTATTTCAGAGGTTCGTAGCCTTGGCCAACATGATAGTTTAGACCCGCCTTCACAGTGTCGACCGTCAGGTCGTGACCGAAACGCACGTTAGCAGAGCCGGAAAAAGTAGAATCTTCTCGTCCGAAATCAAAATGCAGATATTCAGCCTTCACACTCCAAGCAGGAGAAAGGGCATATTCGAGGCCGCCGCCAATCGTCCAGCCCGTAAAGCCATCGGTGGCCGTGAAGGCACCCCCTGTTTCACCTGCGGGGTGCATTAGCTGAGCTTTACCTTCAAAAAAGGCAAAGCCGCCCTTCGCATAAACCAAGGCCGGACCGAAGGCGTAACCGAGGCGTCCGGTTACATCGCCATAGAGGCCGCCTTTTTGGCTTACAATGAAATCACTGTTAGCAAAGACCCGTTTGTCGGCCAAGTCCATCGCGCCAAGGTCAGCCTCGACGCCGAACACCACATTGCCATGCTGCCAGTTGTAGCCGAGCTGACCGCCACCAAAGAGGCCGCTTGGATCAGAAGATGTGGTTGTGACGGTTCTATTATCATTCGGTTGGTTCGTCTTCTCACTGCCCCAAGCGCCGCCCACATGAGCACCGATGTAGAAGCCGGTCCAGGTGTTGGCCGGAACATAGACTGGCCCATCCTTATAGCCACCCGGCTCGCCACGATACATATCAGCAGCCGATGCCGGAACGATAGCAGCCGCCGCGACGGCCAGCATGGACGCGCCAAGATAAAGCGATTTCTTCATAATGAATTTGCCCACTATTTAAGTGCCCTATGCGCGGAAACGAATTCAGCCGTCGATTCCCGTCGCGTTCAGCGATAGGTTAAAACGGTTTCAGCCCAAAAAGCCAAGCATTAATGCCGACGCGCTCCGCACGATTGCGAAAGCCTGTTGCAGGCTAGTGACAGCCGACGAGCCGGGGTTATGCCAGTTCCCGTGTCTGCGCCGCACCGCTTTGTGCTGCGCCGCGCATAGGGGCGACGTACCTTACGCTCTGGCAGCCTATCACCCTTGCTTACCCGTAGGTTGTTGAACCTCAACTAAATCACGGAAGTTTTTAATCCTCACATCGTGGTCCGGAAAACGCGCTACGATTTCGAGTTGCCGCCCATGGCTTCGACGAAGCGCCGCAAAGTGCTGACATACATATCGGCGCGCTTTTCGAGCTTAGCCACGGCGGCTTGCCCGACGTTTAGCGTCTCCGCAATCTCTTCCTGACTCAGCTTTAATGCACGGCGCATTTCGGCCAAGTCCATCTCGCGGTTAAGGCGCATAGCCTCGGAATCCGCTTTCGCGTTTGCCTCAGGCGACATGCGGGCGCGTAACTCTGAAAAGGAGTGTCTACCGGCCATTGTCTTGCTCCTCCCTCAACTCTCGCAGATGCACATCGTAAAGGTCATCCGCTATAGGGATCATTCTTTCGTAGAACCGGCCATCTCCCGTCTTATCGCCGCCGATTAGCAGGATGGCGGCACGGCGCGGGTCGAAGGCATGCCATGCTGAGGCTCGCCCGGAAGCTTATTTGCGAAAAAGCTCACTATGCGAACCAAGGCGGGCCAGCCTTAATGTTACGGCATCGGGCTTACGATAGACGAGGAGCAAGTCTGGAAGGATATGGCATTCACGATACCCTGCCCAATTGCCGATTAAGGTATGGTCCTTGAAGCGTGGTTCAAGTGGCCGGTCGGCGGCGAGCGCCTCTAAAAGGTCTGGCAGCACGGCCTCAAGCGCTTCGCGATGCCGCCCCTTGATCTCACGCTTAAAATCCTTCCTAAAAGCAGACGATCTTTCAATCGTCCGCATTTAAATCGGACATCAAATCTTGCACGCTTTTGAACTTTTTGCCTTTGCCGCTTTCAAGTTCAGCAATTGCCTTTTTCGTTTGAGCGTTTGGGACTTTGACCGCAAATGGCAGGCATTGCTCATCCGCAATACGAACCATCAAAAGGCGAATGGCGTCGGAAACGGACAAGCCCATGGCGCTCAAGGCTGCGGCTGCGCGTTTTTTCGTTGCGCTGTCAACGCGCGCTCGCACGTAGGTGCGGTGCTTATAAATGCTACACGGATAGGCTTACCGCCACTTTGCATCCGCAACTCACGCATGTGGTTATGGCGGGAACCGTTCACGCCGCTCGAATAAGGGAAAGGCAAATTTGGCCCGCGCCTTTCGAGTTCCTGTGCATAGCTCGCGATAGCGGATTGATCGTCTTCAGTGAGGCTTTCCCACCATAGGCCGAACTCATCCGTATATTCGACTTCCCATGCCATGTACGGAATATTATTCCCTTGAAGGAATGTGTCAAGGATGGCTTGCGGATCTGGGGTTATACCTGCTCGCGTGTCTGCGGCGCATCACTTTGCGCTGCGCCGCGTACGGACGGCAAAGAAACACCCGATGGTCCTCGCCGGAAGCGCTTGCGGCTATCCGCGACCCAGATGCCGGATACCGGCCAAGGCCGGTTCAGGCACGACACTTTCTTACTTCTACCAACCTAATGCAAGGTCGCCTGCTCCGCATCCGGCTCAGTTGGCATCTCGGCCACCTCTGGAGGCGTCACGCTGGCCTCAGCCACTTTTGCATCGCGCGGACGTTCGAGGATGGCGCAAACACCCATGCCGCCCGCCGTGCAAATCGAAATCAGCCCCCGCCCGCCGCCATTTTCTTCCAGGATCTTCGCGAGCATCGCAATGATGCGACCGCCCGTCGCCGCGAAGGGATGGCCATAGGCAAGGCTTGATCCCTTCACATTGATTTTCGAGGGGTCGATCGAACCGAGCGGCTGATCCTTTCCGAGAAATGTCTTGCAATATTCCGGGTCTTCCCAGGCTTTCAACGTGCAAAGCACCTGGGCCGCGAATGCTTCGTGAAGCTCGTAGAAGTCGAAATCCTGCAATTTCAGCCCGGCTTGATCGAGCATCTTCGAGACGGCGATGGTTGGCGCCATGAGTAGCCCGCGCGCCGCATCTACGAAGTCGATGCCGTAATGCTGGCCGTAAGTGAGATAGGCCATCGGCTTGAGACCGCGCGCAGCCGCCCACTCTTCCGATGCCAGAAGGACCGCCGACGCGCCGTCCGTAAGCGGCGTCGAGTTTGCAGCGGTTAATGTGCCGCGTTCCGAGCGGTCAAACACCGGCTTCAACTGCGCTATTTTTTCAAGGTTGATATCTTCGCGCAGATTATTGTCGCGAAAGACGCCAGAGGTCGGCACGAGAAGATCGTCCAAGAAACCAGCATCATAAGCGGCGGCGGCTTTCTTGTGGCTCTCGTAAGCCAGCACGTCCTGATCGTGCCGCGAGATATGCCACTGCTGGGCCATCAGCTCACAATGCTGGCCCATGGATAGCCCCGTGCGCGGTTCTGCATTCGCAGGAGGCGTCACCGCCAAATCGCCGAGAGAAAAGCCGCTAAACAAGGCCCCAGCCTTCGGGCCAAGCCCTTTGGTTGCTCCTACCTTTGCGAGCCGCTTCGCCAATTGCCGCTTCAGCTCGATGGGTGGGTCCGAGACGGTGTCGGCCCCGGTTGCGATGGCGACGTCGATCTGTCCGATGGCAATCTTGGCGGCGGAGCCAAGCGCGGCTTGCAGGCTTGTCCCGCAGGCCTGAGATAAGGTTATGCCGGGTGTGTCTTCGCTGAGTTTTGTTCCGATGACAGCTTCGCGCGTCAGGTTGAAGTCCTTCGCATGGGTGACGACGGCGCCGCCGACAACCTCGTCGATATGCTCGCCTTCCAAGTGGTATTTGCTCACAAGCCCGTTTAGCGCAGCGGTCATGAGGTCGAGGTTGGTGAGGTCATCATAGCCAGTATTGCCACGGCAGAATGGCGTTCTGACGCCCCCTATTACCGCCACCCGGCGAAGATTTTGCTGCATTGAAACCCCTCTAATATGTCAGCAATGGCAAGCTATTCAGCGGCGTGTGCGGCCACGGATGGCGAATTCTTCGCCGTCGCGGCCTTCTCCTGCTCTTCGCGATAATGTATCGGGCCGCCTCGGAACGGTGCGAAGCCGGTGCCGAAAACAACGCCTGCATCGACGTGATCCGCACTTGCCACAATGCCTTCCGCCAGAGCCTTCTCGCACTCGTCGATAAGCGGATTTACGAGTTCGCGCCCAAGCTCTTCCAATTCGGCCTGATCATACTCCATCTGGAACTTCTGGGGCTTGCCATCGACCCATTTATAGAAGCCCTCACCAGTCTTTTTGCCGAGCTTCTTTTGGGCGACGAGACGGGCTAGAGGATGATCGTCCGGCGACGGCAAGTTCAAAACCTTTGCAACGCTGGCGGCCACATCGAGCCCCACCACATCCACAAGTTCAATCGGTCCCATGGGCATTCCGAATTTCTCAGCGGCGGCGTCGATCTTTTCCTTCGGCGTCCCCTCGGCGAGCCGCTTCATTGCCCCGAACATGTAAGGCGCAAGCACGCGATTGACGAGGAAGCCGGGAGCCGACTTCACAATGAGCGGGAACTTGTCGATCCGAGTTACAAATCCCGCCCCTTTCCGCACTTCCTCTTCGCGGCTTTGCTGACCGCGCACCACCTCCACCAGCGGCAATGCGGGGACGGGGTTGAAGAAATGCAGCCCTATGAGACGGCCAGGGTCTTTGAGAACACTCGCGATTTGTTCGATGGGAAGCGAAGACGTGTTCGTTGCGAGCACCGCGCCCGGTTTGAGCTTAGGCTCAAGCTCGGCGAACAGCTTTTGCTTCGCTTCGAGATTTTCGTAAATCGCCTCTATGACAACATCGGCGCGATGGACATGCTCGCCACTGATATCGGCACGAAGACGCGCCATCGCTTTGGCGGCTTCAGCATCGCTGCGCAGACGCTTCTTGAAGAATGACTTCGCGCGCGCCAAAGCCCGGTCGAGCGCTTCTTTCGTTGTGTCCTGGAGCGACACTTCCATTCCTTGCGCGACGCAAACCATGGCAATGTCGGCGCCCATGGTGCCAGCGCCTACCACATGCGCGCGCAACGCTTTGGCCGCGTCCTTGGGAGCCTCACTTTTGAGCATCTCGGACAGACGGAACACGCGGCGAAGGTTACGCGACTGGTCCGACACCATGAGCGGCGCGAAAGTGCGCGTCTCAGCGCGCTTCATGTCCTCGAAGTCGGCCCCATGCTTTTCAAAGAGGTCGATAAGCCGGAATGGCGCTGGATAATGCTCTTCTTTTACCTTCGCCGCCGTCTCCTTGCGCATCCGGTTGGCAAGGAAACGCCTCGCGGGCTCGAACATCACAAGAGTACCCATGACGCCTGCAGCGCTTTTTGAACGGCGCTTCTGCAGAACAGCCTTCCGCGCAGCCCAGCGCAGCTCATGATGCGTGGGCACAAGCTGATCCACAATGCCGATCGCCCTCGCCTGGCCGGGGCGCAGCATCTTGCCAGCCAGCATATTCGGCATCGCGCCCATGGGGCCGGATTGGCGCAGCCATCGCGCGGTGCCGTTCAACCCCGGAATGATGCCGAGCTTCACTTCCGGCATACCAAGCCGCGTGCCGTCTTCCCGGTCCGCAATGCGATAGTGACAGGCGAGCGAAAATTCGAGGCCGCCACCAAGGCAGAAACCGTGGATTGCCGCGACGACCGGAATAGGCATCTTTTCAACGCGGTCAAAAAGGGCGGTCACGGTCTTAATAACCTGCTCCACCTCTTCCTCGGTCTTCAAATTATCGAATTCGCGGATGTCGGCTCCGGCGATGAAGCTCTTTTCCTTGCCCGACATGATGATAAGGCCACGAATCTGCTTATTGCGCCCGCCTTCCTCGGCAGCCGCGATGATGGCCTCGAGTTCCGGGGCGGTTTCGGGTCCGAGCGTATTCTGAGACTGGCCAACCGTATCGAATATAGCCCAGGCAATGTTTTCGAAATCGACTTCGAAACGCCAATGCTTCAAATGTGCGAGGTCCGCTGCCATGACCACTCCTTACTATTCCGCTGGGTGCATTTCCGCCGGCTGCTGAGGTGCCTCGCGCTTTGCCAGCGCGGCGCGCACATTGTCTCCCGGCGCATAATGCGGCTTAACTTCTTCCGGATCGAAATCGTCAACGGCAATGACTTGGGCCACCAGCCGCTCAGTCTCACGCAAGAGATCGGCCTCCGCCTGGCTTATCACGCCCTTGGATACCGCTTCCTTGAACCAATCATTTCCGAGATAGCGCTGAACTTGGCCCTGGCGAATTGCCCGCTCCAGCTTTTTGTCGGCAGGCTCGGCCTCGATCACCTTTCGCATCGTGACTTCAAGAAGGCCGGATACGTCGTTCGGATTATTAGAAACATAGATGTCACGAGTGAGGCGGTCGCGCACTTCGCCGGGTTCTAGGACGGCCCTAACAATGTCATGCGCGAGGCTGTCCTGAGCTTTGCGGAAATGGTTCCCCAAAGGAAAGACGAGGAATTTCAGGAAAGGCCGCGCTAAACGGACGGGGAAGTTGTGGATGGCATCATAAAGGGCGGCGTAGAAGCGATAGAAGCAATTTTGTACGCAGTAATCCAATACGGGCCTGTCCGCGACCGGCCGGCCGTCGTCTTCATAGCGTTTCAAAAGGCAGGCGATGAAGTAAAGCTCGCTAAGCGCGTCGGCCATGCGCCCGGTGGTGCGCTGACGAACCTTCAAGCCGCCGCCGAGAAGCGCCACGCACATATCGGCCACAAGCGCAAAGTTCATCGATGCTCTATGGAGCTGCCGGTAATAATGCGGGGCGGGCGCATCGGCGGGCGCCGTACCAAATACCCCCAATGTGAGATTGTGAAAGAGAGAGCCGAAAATATTTGAAACCGCGAAGCCGATATGGCCCTCGAATGCCGTTTCAAAGGCAAGAAATCCCGCTTCGCGGTCCGGGTTTTGCGCGGCCTGAATTTCCGAGAAAAGATAGGGATGGCTCCGCAGCGCGCCCTGCGCGAAAACGATCAGGCTGCGCGTCAGGATGTTTGCGCCCTCAACCGTAATGCTGACGGGCGAGATCTGATATGCGCCCTGCAGATAATTGCGCGGACCGTCGCAAATTCCCTTGCCGCCGTGAATGTCCAAAGCCGCATCCAGCGCTTTTCGCGCGCGCTCGGTGCTTTGATATTTCATCAAGCCAGAGATAACCGCAGGTTTCGCGCCTTGGCTAACCATTGAAGATGTCACCGCCCGCGCCGCCTCCAGCGTGTAAGCCGTCTCGACGATCTGCGCGAGTGGCTCTTCGATGCCTTCCATCCGTCCAATCGGCAGCGAGAACTGCTTGCGGATACGCGCATAGGCGCTCGTAACTCGCAAAAGCGCCTTGGTCCCTGCCGTGGCCGAAGCGGGAAGCGAGATTGCGCGTCCGGCAGCGAGGCAGCTCATCAACATGCGCCAGCCTTCGCCTACGCGCTCCACACCGCCGACCACCCAATCCAGCGGAATGAAGACGTTTTCGCCCGAAGTTGGACCATTCGGGAATGCCGATCCGCCGGGCAGATGGCGGCGGCCAATTTTGACGCCCGGATGTTTAGCTGGGATCAGCGCCAGCGTAATTCCCACATCATTGCCGTGACCGAGCAGATTTTCAGGATCAAAGAGATGAAAGGCGAGGCCCAAGAGCGTCGCTTTGGGCGCGAGCGTGATGTAGCGCTTGTCCCAACTCACCTCAATGCCGATCATCTCGACGCCATTGTGCATCCCGCGCGTTACGTAGCCCACATCTCGCATTGCAGCGGCATCGGAACCGGCAGAGGGGCTCGTCAGGGCAAAGCAGGGAATTTCACGGCCTTTTGCCAAAGGCTCCAAATATTGCCGCTTCTGCTCTTCGGTGCCAAATTTTTCGATAAGTTCGCCGGGTCCGAGCGAATTCGGCACCATGACAACAATCGACGCGTCAGCCTCTCGCGACGATACCTTGCCGAGAATGATCGATTGCGCCTGCGGGGAGAATCCGAGGCCTCCATGCTCCTTCGAGATGAGCATGCCGAGGAAGCCCTTCTCCCTTATGAAATTCCAAATATGCTCGGGAATATCGTGCTGGTTATGACGGATTTCCCAATCGTCGAGCATCCGGCAAAGCTCTTCGGTCTCATTGTCGAGGAAATGCCGCTCCTCATCAGTGAGCTTGATCGGATCGACCGCGCGCAGCTTCTCCCAATCTGGGCGGCCGGAGAACAACTCGGCATCGAAGCCTATGGTTCCAGCGTCGATTGCTTCCTGTTCCGTCTTGGAAACTGAGGGGAGGATACGTTTCACAGCATTGAAGGCAGGGCGGGTTACGATAGCGTGCCTAATTGGCCGCCACGCAAGGAAGCCAAGAACGATCGCAGGGAGCCACGCGAGTAAAGCGCCTGCAGAACCGCTAGGCCAGTGCAAGTGGCTCCTGTAAAGGCCAAGCTCAGCAAATATCGTTACAATGCCAAGGAATATCGCCCAGGCCGATAGGGGCTCCCGCCTCATGGCCAAGACGAACATCGCGGCGATGGTGGCTGCGAATAATATCCAACCTAGCATGGCCGCATCCTCTCTAACCGGCTATCCTATCGAATGCTGTTAGAACGGCTTTACCAAGAGGATTCCGTTACTTTTACACGGAAAACAAGGTCCCGCCGTCCGTAAAAGACAAGTGAGATCGAACATGTATCCCGTCAACGAGCCGCAGCAAGATCACATTCTCAGAGGAAGACCTTGCACAAAAAAGTTTCAGCCAAATTACCAGCGGCTGTTACAAAGGAAATACACCCGCTGAACGCGAAATTATTTATGTCAATGCCTGTTCTCTATTCATACCTGCCACAAACGAAGCATTGAATTTTTCTTGATGAATTTGGTAGAACTCCAAAAGTAGCGCGTCTTTATGACATTGACGGCTGCGGGCTCTAGAGCTGGACAGTATGGAATATTTTCTTCAGCAGCTTATTAATGGCCTGACGCTCGGGTCTATCTACGGCCTTATCGCCATTGGCTACACAATGGTGTACGGCATTATCGGCATGATCAACTTCGCCCATGGCGAGGTCTTTATGATCGGAGCCTTCATCGCCCTAATCGCTATTTTGTCTCTGTTCGCCGTCGCTGTGACGTCCATTCCTCTCGCTCTGCTTCTCGCCCTTGTTCTCTCCACGACAATCACCGCAGTTTGGGGTTGGAGCATCGAGCGTGTTGCGTATCGGCCTTTGCGATCCTCTTTCCGCCTCGCTCCGCTTATCACAGCCATCGGCATGTCGATCATATTGCAAAATTTCGTTCAGCTTACCCAAGGAGCGCGGTCAAAGCCGCTGCCTCCGCTCATCACGGGGGGCTATACGGTCGCCGAGCGCGATGGATTTACGGTAAATTTGAGCTACGTCCAGATTCTGATCATGGTAACAACACTTATCCTGATGACGGCGTTTTCGCTCCTCATCAGCCGCACGGCTCTAGGACGCGCACAACGCGCCTGTGAGCAAGACCGCAAAATGGCGGCGCTGTGCGGGGTAAATGTAGACCGGACAATCTCCTTAACATTTGTGATAGGTGCTGCGCTTGCGGCTGTCGCAGGCCTCATGTTCCTCGTCTATTACGGAGTAATCGACTTTTTTGTCGGGTTCGTAGCAGGCATTAAGGCTTTCACCGCCGCCGTTCTTGGCGGCATAGGGTCTCTGCCCGGCGCGATGTTAGGCGGTCTTGTCATAGGCCTTATCGAAGTCTTTTGGGCGGGTTATTTCACAGCGCAATATAAAGATGTGGCTGCTTTTTCGATTTTGGCGATCGTTTTGATTTTCCTTCCGTCGGGTTTGCTCGGGCGCCCTGAAGTGGAAAAGGTCTAACCATGCTTGACGCGGCGAAACCGGCTGCGGCCGCCCCGGCCACTGGCGCCGTCACCGCAGGGAAGTTATCCGGCCCGCTAAAGGGCGCGGGGATCACCTTTGTTATTGCTCTTATTGTCTTCGGTTCGCTTGTCGGTTTCAAAACCGACACTGTGAACGGCGTGTTAACGATTTCCACGCAGTTCGGCAAAGCGTTCCTGTTTGCCGTCATCGTCGCGGGCGCCCGGTTTTTGGCCGATATCCTAATTTGGCGGCGCAGGCTCGAAGGGCAAACAATTCTATCCATGCTGCCGGGTGCTGCGACCGCGGGGCGAGTCCTTGCTGCAACCGGGATCTTTGCAGGTGCAGTCTTTTTTCTTGTGCCCGGCCTTCGCTCTGACCTCATTGCTGCCTCTGCGGGGACGCATTGGCTGCTTGGCACGCTCATAGACCTATTGACCTTTGCGTGTATGGCTGGATTTGCCGTCTTGTTCGCAATGGCCCTCGTTAGGACTGTGCGCCTAGCCCTGAGCAGAAGCAAACCGTGTGCGGCTGACGCTCAGACGGGACTACTTCAAAGGCTCACGGGTCATTTGGGGCTTGAGTTTCCGATAGCACTGGTCATCATCGCGCTGGTGCTGCCCTTTCTCGTGATGGGCTCATCGCAGCGATACGCCATCGACACCGCGACACAGATCTTGATCTACGTCATGCTTGGATGGGGTCTAAACGTCGTTGTAGGGCTCGCCGGGCTGCTGGACCTTGGCTATGTCGCATTTTACGCGGTGGGCGCTTATACTTACGCGCTGATCTCCACTCAGCTCGGCTGGTCATTCTGGGTCTGTTTACCGCTCGCCGGACTATTCGCGGCCGTTTGGGGCATAACGCTTGGTTTTCCAGTATTGCGGCTTCGAGGCGATTATCTCGCCATCGTCACACTTGCCTTCGGAGAGATTATTCGCATTGTTTTGCTGAATTGGCAAAGTTTCACAGGTGGCCCAAACGGTATTAACCGTATACCAAAGCCAACCTTCTTTGGTCTCTCATTTGACAGATCCGGAGAAACAACTTTCTTCAGCTTCTTTGGCCTGGAATATAATCCAGTCTACCGCATAATATTTCTCTATTATATCATTCTGATGCTTGCTCTTCTTACGAATTTTGTAACGCTCAGGCTCCGGCGTCTGCCGATGGGTCGAGCCTGGGAAGCGCTTCGCGAAGACGAGATTGCGTGCCGCTCCTTGGGCATCAACACTGTCACCGCCAAGCTTACTGCCTTTGCCATTGGCGCGAGCCTCGGCGGGTTGGCGGGCGCGTTCTTTTCGACACGTCAAGGCTTCATCAGCCCAGAATCTTTTACCTTCCTTGAGTCCGCTCTTGTGCTGGCAATTGTGGTGCTCGGCGGTCTTGGTAGCCAGCTCGGTGTCGTAATAGCGGCCGTGCTTCTCGTTGGAAGCTCTGAGCGCTTCCGGGAATTACAAGACTACCGCATGTTGATGTTTGGGCTTTCGATGGTGCTCGTTATGACATGGCGTCCACGCGGTCTCATGGCTGGCCGCACGCCATCCGCCAGCCTCAACGAGACACGCACCATATCCAGTAGCTTCGTGAAAGAGGGACGAGGCTGATGGAAGACCGGACAACACCTTCTGTCCCGGGAGACATTCTTCGCGTCGAGCATCTAACCATGCGCTTCGGCGGCCTTGTCGCGATCAACGATCTGTCGCTTTCCGCCCGCCGTGGCGACATCACAGCCGTCATCGGACCGAACGGCGCGGGCAAGACAACCGTTTTCAATTGCATCACAGGGTTCTACAAGCCAACCGAAGGCCGCATCTGCGCTTGTCCATGGCGAACCATCGGAGTTCGATGCGTTGCACAGCCTCACTGCCAGCGGAAACCGCGCGTCGCTTCTCAAGCACTGGCGCGCTCTTCCTCCTTGAGCGCATGGAAGGCTATCAGATCGCGACGCGAAGCGCGCGTCGCCCGCACCTTTCAGAACATCAGGCTCTTCTCCGGCATGACCGTCCTCGAAAATCTGCTCGTCGCTCAGCACAACGTCCTGAACGCCGCTTCCGGTTATACTGTGGGCGGTCTCTTCGGCTTAAAAAGCTACAAGAAGGCCGAGGCTGAAGCCATCGAACGCGCCGCTTTCTGGCTTAACGAGATTGGGCTTATAGATCGCGCGGACGACCCAGCGGGCGATCTTCCCTATGGCGCGCAGCGGCGGCTTGAAATTGCGAGGGCAATGTGCACCTCGCCCGTCTTGCTTTGCCTTGGATGAGCCTGCGGCGGGACTCAATGCGCGAGAATCAGCGGAACTCAACGAACTTCTTCTCAAGATTCGCAGCGAGCATAACCTCTCGATCCTTCTCATCGAGCATGACATGGGCGTGGTGATGGGCATCTCTGATCGGATCAACGTTCTCGATTACGGCCAGAAAATTGCCGAGGGAACGCCAGCCGAGATTCGCAACGATCCCAAGGTAATCGCGGCCTATTTGGGCGTCGAGGACGACGAAGTAGAAAAAGTGGAAACGGAGGTAGGCTTATGACGGCGCCCCTTCTCTCCATTCGCGGCGTAGAGACCTATTACGGCAATATCCGCGCGCTAAAAGGCGTCGATCTCGATGTTAACAGCGGCGAAATCGTAACGCTGATCGGCTCAAACGGCGCTGGCAAGACCACGCTGATGATGACGATTTGCGGCGACCCAGCAGCCCGTTCAGGAAAAATAATCTTCGACGGCACTGACATAACGAAGATGAAGACGCATGAAATCATGCATCTTTCCATTGCCCATTCGCCGGAAGGCCGCCGGATTTTTCCGAGGATGACCGTCTATGAGAACCTTCTCATGGGCACGCTGCTTGCGCCTGAAGGTACGCAGGAGGAAGACCTTGCGACGGTCTTCGAGCTGTTTCCGGTGCTTTCGCGGCGGCGAAATCAACGTGGCGGCACGCTTTCGGGTGGCGAACAGCAAATGCTCGCCATTGCGCGAGCGCTGATGGGAAGGCCGAAACTTCTCCTGCTGGATGAGCCTTCGCTTGGACTTGCGCCGCTTATCACGCAGCAAATCTTCAAAGTCATCCGGCAGCTTAACCGGGAACGCGGCTTGACCGTATTTCTCGTGGAGCAAAACGCTTACCACGCGCTGAAACTTGCCCATCGCGGCTATGTGATGGTCAACGGACAAATCACGCTTTCAGGACCAGCCGCCGAACTTCTCCGGCGTGACGAGATCAAGGCCGCCTATCTTGAGGGAGGCGCTCATGCCTGATAGCGTATTCGCGGACCAAGGGATTGCGGCAAGATGGGAATAGTTTACGAGGCATCACTTTATGCCTTTCTATTCGTGACGATCATGTGCGGCGGCGGCGCCTCTTTCATGGTGGGCCGCGCCATCGCAATGGGATGGAAGCCATTCTGGCAGGCCATCATATATGTCTTACTTTTGGCGGCATTCATCCGCTTCCTACATTGGGGCCTGTTCTATGGCGCGACGCTGGAAAGCTGGCGCGAGGCCCAAGGAAGCCTGATTTCGCTCCACTATTACCTTGCGGATGCGATTTTCATGCTCATTTTTGCAGCAGTCGGGTTCCGGCTGCAACGCACAGGACAAATGCTTCGCCAATATCGTTGGCTGACCACAAAAAGCTCACTAGGCTGGCGCTTTCGTGAAGCGACCCTTCCGGCACAGTCACCGGAGAGGGCATGATCAGAATTTTCCGCTTATCGTTTCGTCAAGCGTAACAAGCAAAAGGAGTTATCGAAGACATGCGTCAATTACTGACAGGTCTTGCAATATTCAGCGCGGCGATGGGGCTCGGTACAGCCACCCAAGCCCAAGAGCAAATTACAATCGCAGTCGCCGGTCCGATGACCGGCAAAGAGGCCACATTCGGCGCTCAGTTCAAGGCCGGAGCCGAAGCGGCTGTTGCGGACATCAACGCCAAGGGCGGAGTTCTCGGCAAACAGTTGAAATTGGAGATCGGAGACGACGCTTGCGATCCGAAACAGGCTCGCTCCGTCGCCGAGCAACTCGCCGCGAAGAAAGTCGCATTCGTCGCGGGTCACTATTGCTCGGGCTCTTCAATTCCCGCCTCTTCCGTTTATAACGAAGAAGGTATTGTCCAGATCTCTCCCGCCTCTACAAATCCGAAATTCACCGACGAGCGGCCGGGAAATTTTTCCTATCGCGTTTGCGGACGCGATGACCAGCAGGGCGGTGTCGCTGGCGCTTATCTCGCGAAGGAATTCAAGGACAAGAAGGTCGCCATTCTTCACGACAAGACGGCCTATGGACAGGGCCTTGCTGACGAAACCAAAAAGGCGATGAACGCGGCAGGAAAGAAGGAAGTCTTCTACGAGGCGATCACTGCTGGCGAAAAAGACTACAGCGCTATCGTCACGAAGCTGAAGCAGAATGGCATCGACGTCGTTTATCTCGGCGGCTACCACACGGAGGCGGGCCTTATCATTCGCCAGATGCGCGGCCAAGGGATGAAAACGATCCTCGTCGGCGGTGACGCGCTTGTGTCGACTGAACTTGGTTCCATTGCGGGCGACGAAGTAGAGGGAACGCTTTTCACCTTCTCTCCCGATCCACGCAAGAATCCATCGGCGAAGCAAGTGGTCGATGCTCTGGAAAAGAAAGGTATCAATCCTGAAGGCTACGTCCTCTACACTTATGCTGCGGTGCAAACTTGGGCGCAAGCAGCACAGAAAGCTGGTAGCGTAGACGGAGCAAAAGTCGCGCCGGTGCTCAATTCAGGCGAGTTCGATACGGTGATCGGCAAGTACAAGTTCGACAAAAAAGGTGATCCGACACTGCCACCCTATGTCTTCTATCGCTGGGGTAAGAAGAACTACGATCAAATCCAGTAGTTTGGCAGCAGTCAGATACGCTTGTGCTCGGCCCGCGGATTTCCTGCGGGCCTTTCTGTTTTTAATGGCATAATTTCAAACATTAAAGCGTTTCCTGATTACGCGGTTGCGTCCGTGGTCAATAGAACAAAAAGGGAACATGCTGTTTTGCAAAGGGATCTCCAATGGCGCGCAACCAAGTGCAATTCCAGAAAGGCATGAGCGAGGCCCAGTTCGATGAAATGTACGGGAGCGAAGCTCTTTGCCATGCCGCGCTGGTGCAGTGGCGCTGGCCTGACGGTTTCGAGTGTCCTTGCTGCGGTGGCCGGAAGCACTGCATTGTCAAGCGAGGCGCCCGGTCTTTGTACCAATGCAATGCCTGCCGCAAGCAGACATCGATCACGGCCGGAACCATCTTCGCGTCCAGCAAACTGCCGCTGCGCCTCTGGTTCAAAACCATGTATCTGGTTACGCAATCGAAGAAGGGCATTTCCAGCATCGAGCTCGGGCGGCGGCTTGGCATCACCCAGACGGCCGCCTGGACCCTCAAGCACAAACTCGCGCAAGTCATGATGGAGCGGAATGCGGCCAAGCGCCTGCAAGGCCAGGTACAAATGGACGACGCCTATCTCGGCGGGGCCCGCCCCGGCCGGCGCGGGCGCGGCGCCGCGGGAAAGACCCCTTTCGTGGCCGCTGTGGCGGTAACCGGTGATGGGAAACCCGATCGGATTATGCTTCGCCGCGTTGCTGGCTTCCGCAAGATTGCGATTGCCAAACTCGCAGGCGCGGCGCTCGCCGCCGGCGCCTGCGTTGTCTCCGATGCGCTCTCATGCTTCACTGCTGTCGCCAGCGCCGGATGCACCCATGTGCCGATCAAAACAGGCGGCGGATCGAAAGCGGCCCAAAAGCCGCAGTTCAAATGGGTCAACACAGTCCTAGGTGTCGTTTCCAAGAAGGTTGTTCAGCCTTTGCCATGGAGTTTTGAAGGCGAGGGCTGAGTGGGGACGCTGGGTGTTATAAGCGTCGATGAATGGGATCATAGCCTTGGCCCTTTCATTCGAGGTCTGGTAGGGGGCCGCGTAGGCCCATTCGCGTAAGCTCGTCTGGATGAAGCGTTCGGCTTTTCCATTGGTGCGGGGCGTGTAAGGACGGGTCCGGATGTGGCGAAGTCCTGCTCGGCACAAAGCGTTGCGGAAGGCGGCGCTTCGATATGCCGAGCCATTGTCGGTCATGATGCGCTCTGGGATCACGCCGTTAGCCTTGAAGAAGGCGCAAGATCTTGAAAGGAAGGCGACAGCCGTTTCCTTTTTTTCGTCCGCCAGCACCTCGGTGTAGGCGAGCCGTGTTGCGTCGTCGATGGCGACGTGCAGCGCCTCCCAGCCTGCGCCGCGGCTTCCCCGGCCTTGGCGTGAGCCCGTGATACGGTGGCCGACCCTCACGATCCGGCCAAGTTTTTTGGTGTCGAGATGGATCAATTCGCCGGGCTTTTGGCGTTCATAGCGGCGCACCGGCAACCGCTCTTCCAGGTGCTTTAAGCGTCCAAGGCCACAGCGGCGCAACACGCCCCCCACGGTCGAGCGCGGCAATCCGGTGCGTCTTGCGATGGCAGGTCCGCTCAGCCTTTGCCGGCGCAGGGCTTGGATTTCTGCCACCCGGGCATCGCAAAGACGGTGCGCCAGGCGGCGGGGAACCGGCTTGGCGTTATGGAGCGCCGCCGCTCCCCCGCCGCGATAGCGCGCAAGCCACTTGTAGGCGGTTCGCTCGGAAACGCCCGCCGCCTCGGCGGCGCGCGCCACCGTCCACCCATGTCTGCGAATGCGCTCGATCATCAGCTCTCGACTGTAAGGGGTCAGGCGTGCATTCTTATGAGCGTTCATCCGAGGCTCCGGCTGAGGGGTGGTTGGTGTCGCAACCCCACCTTCTCATCCAAGCTTCGGCTGAACAACCTTCATAGCTTCGACACCTAGGCAACATCAAGGCCGCAATGGTGGGAACCTACAGAGCTGTGCAAGCTAAACATGTGCCGCGATACCTCGCCGAATTCGAGTATCGCTTCAACCGCAGATATCAGCTTGAAACAATGATCAATCGGCTCGCATATGTCTCGCTCAGGACACCGCCCATGCCATATCAGCTGCTAAAACTGGCTGATGTTTATGCGTAATCAGGAAGCGTTTTGCCACCAGATTGAAGCACGGGATTCTAGAATCTGTGTCTTTAAGGTTTGGATTGCTTCTGGCCAGCTTTGCTGGCCATCGCAATGACGGCCCCCGAAATCGTCATCGCGAAGCGGCAACGCCGCTGCGGCGATCCAGGAGTTTTACGATGCCGGTTAGAGATGATCGCAAAATTCTCTATAACAAAGAGGCGCGGTAAATGATTGAAACTGGAGCCCGAAATCTCATTACCGACGTCTCAGGCCTTCGCGTCGGCAACGTCCACTGCGCAAAGCTTGCATCCGGTGTGACAGCCGTCGTTTTGGACACCCTTTCCCCGGTTGCGGCCACCGTTTTTGGCGGGGGGCCCGGCACGCGCGAACTCGATGCCATCTCCTTAGAGGGCTCCATTGGCGCGGCAGATGCAATTGTAATCTCAGGCGGATCGGCGTTCGGATTGGACGCAGCTACGGGTGTGCAAAGCTATCTGGGAGAGCAAGGACGAGGCGTCGCCGTCAGCACGGCACGTGTGCCAATTGTACCCCAAGCCATCCTTTTCGATCTTCTTAATGGCGGCGATAAGGATTGGGGCCGCTTCCCACCTTATCGGGACATGGCCTATGACGCCGCAAGCCGCGCCGCTGAAGAGTTTGATATCGGAACCGCAGGAGCAGGTTTCGGCGCGACCGTGGCGGTTAGCCCTGGCAAGCGCCTGCGCGGTGGACTGGGAAGTGCATCTGAGCTTCTAAGCGGAATAGCCGCCGACAGCGAAGCCAAAGTAACGATCGGTGCGCTTGCGGCGGTGAATGCCGTGGGAGCCGTTACCATGGGCGAGACGCGGCATTTTTGGGCTGCTCCCCTTGAGGTAAACGCCGAGTTTGGAGGTTTTGGATATCCTCATCCTTTACCTGTCGAGGCCTCGCGCCCTGCCATGAAGATCGGCGCCCGTGATGGCGCGAACACGACCCTATGCATCGTGGCGACCGATGCCGCGCTAACGCAGCAACAATGCAAGCGCCTCGCTGCTATGGCCGCGGCAGGCATGGCGCGCGCAATTTTCCCAGTATTCACCCCCTATGACGGGGACATTGTGTTTGCGGTATCCACCGGAAAGACAAGGCTGCGCGATCCGGCGCAGTCTCTGGCATGGATTGGCGCGTCTATCGCGAATTGCCTATCAAGAGCGATTGCGAGGGGCGTTTATGCCGCAAGCGGGGCCCTGCCGGACGGGACCCCCTGCTACCGCGATCTTTTCGCAACGCCTTAGATCGGTTATGCAATAGTGCGCCGCTTTAGACAGCAGCTCCGGTATGACCGCATGAGGCGAAATATGAAAAATTTGGCCGTCGAGGGGCCTCCTCGTTTGCTGTTCATCGACTCGGGTCTCGGCGGTTTGACCGTTCTGCGAGCCGTGAGGCAGGCGGCGCCTGAGGCGGAAATCTATTTTATCGCGGATGACGCCGGTTTTCCCTACGGCACGCGCGACGAAGGCGAGCTCGTGGCCCGTCTTCTCGCTATTGTTGGAACTGGCATCAGCGCCTATTCTCCTGATTGCATCGTGCTCGCTTGCAATACGGCTTCGACAGTGGCCCTGTCCGCGCTGAGGCAGAGTTGCGATATTCCGATTGTCGGTACGGTTCCGGCCATCAAGCCAGCGGCCCAGCTTACTGAGAGTGGATTGGTGTCGGTGTTGGCAACGCCTGGCACGGTCAACCGTGAGTACACACATACACTGATTGCCGAATTTGGCGGCGCCGCGAAGTTCCATCTTGTCGGAGCGCCTCGTCTCGCCGCACTTGCCGAAGCCTATGCAAGCGGCGCGACGGTCGAGGATGACGACATCTTGAGAGAAATCGAGCCGTGTTTTGTTCAAAACGGTAGCACAAGGACCGACGTGATTGTGCTTGGCTGCACACATTACCCGCTTCTGCTCGAGCGCCTTGACGCTCTCGCGCCCTGGCCTGTGACTTGGCTCGATCCCGCGCCTGCCATCGCACGGCGCGTCGCCAATGTTCTCGCCGATCGAGGGCATGTTGTGGGCGTGGGCGCAAAAAGCGGTCGCGGGGTGATCGCCTTTACTTCTGGACAGCCCGCTACCACTGCCCTTCAGTCTTTGCTACAAGCTTGCAACTTAACCCCGGTGGATTTGCTGCCCTCCGCCTCCGCCGCTTGATGAGATTTCGATGATACCGCGCTATTCACGGCCCCAAATGGCCGCCATCTGGTCCGACCAAACCAAATATGAAATTTGGCTTGAAATCGAGACCCTTGCCGCAGAAGCAATGGAGCAGTTCGGGCAAATCCCTTCTGGGGTATCACGGGCTTTGCGCGAGCGCGGGGCGTTTGATATAGCGCGCATCGACGAGATCGAGCGCGAAGTGAAACACGACGTTATCGCCTTCCTGACAAGCGTTGCCGAGCATGCCGGACCAGAGGCGCGCTATATGCATCAGGGCATGACCTCGTCGGATGTGCTCGATACGTGCCTTGCCGTCCAGCTTACGCGTGCGACCGATATCCTGCTTGCTGATCTCGATGCGCTGCTCGCGGCGCTCAAGCGGCGCGCAATTGAGCACAAATACACGGTGACGGTGGGCCGGAGCCACGGCATCCATGCCGAGCCAGTTACTTTCGGCCTTAAGCTCGCATTCGCCTATGCCGAGTTCTCCCGTGCGAAAGAAAGACTTCTCAGCGCGCGCAAGGACGTGGGCACGTGCGCCATCTCCGGTGCGGTCGGCACCTTCGCTCATCTCGATCCGCGCGTTGAACTTTATGTCGCCGAGAAGCTTGGCCTTAGCCCGGAGCCGGTTTCAACTCAGATCATCCCGCGCGATCGCCACGCCATGTTCTTCGCCACGCTTGGGGTCATCGCATCTTCGGTCGAGCGGCTCGCCACCGAAATCCGGCACCTGCAACGCACCGAAGTTGCCGAGGCGGAAGAGTTCTTTTCGGAGGGCCAGAAGGGCTCCTCCGCGATGCCGCATAAGCGCAATCCGGTGTTGACCGAAAATCTCACCGGACTTGCCCGGCTCGTTCGCGGCTACGTGGTTCCTGCGATGGAGAATGTAGCGCTGTGGCACGAGCGGGACATCTCGCACTCGTCCGTCGAACGCATGATTGCACCGGATGCGACGGTTACGCTTGATTTTGCGCTTTCGCGGCTCGCAGGAGTGATTGAAAAGCTTGTGGTCTACCCAGATCGGATGCGCGCAAACCTAGAACGCGGCGGCGGTCTTGTGCATTCGCAGCAAGTGCTGCTCGCGCTGACACAGAAGGGGTTCAGCCGCGAGGACGCTTACAAAGCTGTGCAACGAAATGCGATGCGCGCATTTCGCGGCGAGGGATCGTTTCTGGCCTTTCTCAAGGACGACCCGGATGTAAAGGCGGCGCTTTCTGAGAACGAACTTGCCGCGCTCTTCGACATGAACCAGCATGTCAGACACGTCGACACGATCTTCGAGCGTGTTTTCCAGGACAGCGGGCCCAAACAATAGCCAGCCACCCGGAAGCTCGCCTGAACTGGAGTCTTTTTCAGGCCCTGCTCCGTGACCATTTGCTTTGAAATCAAGACCTTATGCTGGATTGCTTCCGGCCACGCTACGCTCGCCGTCGCAATGACAAGGCACTGTGGGTGCATTTCTGGGATACAGCCTTCGCGAGGCGCAGCGCGCCGTGGCGATCCAGGATTTCCCCCAAATTCGCCATGCCGGTTCGTAAACGTTCTACCGACTGAGCGTGGCACTGGCCAAGCTGGGCTTCTCTACTGCCGGTCCACCCAGATGAGCTGAAGCAAGCGCTTCCTGGCCGATCAGCCTGCGAAGCGCGTTCGCAAGATAGAGAGAGCCGTCGCCCGCGAAGTGGTTGCTGTCCTTATACAGAACCTTGCCATCTCTCGTCGTATAGCAAAGTCGCGCGTCGCAGATTTCGGGCAACGGCCAAAATACGGTTACTCCCGGAGCCTCAGCGGCTATTTGAGATAGAGCTTGATTTACAAAGAGCAGTTGCTCTTCCGCAAAGCGCCGGTCAATAGCATCACAATGAGCGCGGTCGAGCCCCAGCCGGCCCGCGATGGTCATGCATTTGCGGACGTGAAATCCTACCTCGGGCACCTGTCCCATAAGGAGAACCTTGGCTCCAGTCGCAGTAAGAGTCTCGACTGTACTGCGAAGATTGCGAACAAAGATCTCCCTCGAATGCGCCTGTGTTTCGGGGTCACTTTCATTCTCCTTTAGAAAGCCAACAAATCTCGGCACAAGCTCATAGGAAAGACCGTCCGCCTGAATCCATCTCGCGGCAAGGATGATTAGCTTGGGCTTTCGCTGGGCGATCGCTTCCATTGCCATCTTCTTGAATTCAGTACAGCCCTCCATGCGCGACCGTCCATCGACAGAGATCCAGGTCACGTTGAGAACGGGAAGGCAGCCAGGAATGAAGAAGATGGTGCCCGGTCCGAGTGCCGCCTGAAGGGCGCCGGCAAAATTACCCGTGTGAGAATCGCCCCACAGGAAAAACGCTCCAGGGTCTGTAAGCTGTCTGCCTGAAGGTCTTGTTTCAAGCATGGTATCGCGCTTCCGGCTATGAGTAATCGTATAGGAGGAGGCAGCGTGCCCATCCTCCCGCCCCGTATCCGCGAGAAAATCCACAGTGGCTTGAGACCAGCGCCACTGTGCCCCTGTCTCTTTCGCCTGCAGACCAAAGCCCGCAAGGCTAGCCGCCAACATTATGCCTGCAACTCCGGCTGCGGAAAGCCGCAGCCCAGCAAAAACGGGCGGTAGATAGATTGCGCGTTCGCCACCTCGCCGGAACGGCTGCTCAATGAAACGCCAGGATAGTATGGAGATGGCAGTCGCCGCCGCCAAGCAAGCGGCGGTTTCGGCCGATGTCAGCGGCCTGAAGAGTATATTTCTCGGCAGGCAAAGAAGCGGCCAATGCCACAAATAAAGCGAGAACGAAATCAATCCGATGAAAACCACAGGCCGCAGCTTGAGGACCGCTCCAATTCGCGTGCTCCATGACGTTTCAGCCCAGATGACCAAGGCGCACCCCAGCACAGGGGGGAGCGCCGCGAAGCCTGGAAAGGGCGTATCGCGTGAATAAAGGAGCATCGGACCGATCATGAAAATCAGCCCTGCCAAGCAAGCCAATTCCGCGAGCAGGCGTGATCTAGGCTGCGGAACCGCGCCAACTGCCAATATGGCCCCAGCGAGCAGCTCGAAGCCTCGCGAAGGAAGGTGATAGAAGGATAGGCGCGGCGATTTCCACAGCCAGTAGGCCGAAATAAAAAGAGAAAGGGCGAACATGCCCAAAATAATGGTTCGTGTTTGCTGGCCACGCCTCAGGCAGCAAAGAAGCAGGAGAATCGGCGGCCAGATAAAATAAAACTGCTCCTCTACCGAGAGCGACCACATGTGGAGAAGCGGATTGTCATGGCTGCGAACGTCAAAATATCCAGGTTCGCCGGAAAGATTAAAGTTCGCCACAAAGAATACAGTGCTTAATAATAAGCTGCCAAAGCCCCTCATTTCCTGCGGAGGCAAGAAGGCCGCAAACAATGCAGTCGTGACGAAAAGCGCAAACAAAAGGGCTGGGAGTATCCTCCTCGCTCGCCGGGCGTAAAAATCCGCAAACGAGAATGTGCCTTGTTTTCTGCTGCTATATATAATCGATGTTATCAAATATCCTGAGATAACGAAGAATATATCAACGCCAACATAGCCTCCAGAAAACGATATAATTCCCGCGTGAAATAGAAGGACAGAAGTAATAGCTATTGCCCTAAGGCCATCTATTTCAGGTCTATATTGTGTCATATGAACATCGTTTTGAAAATATTCTTAGGCGAGAGAGAATTTAGAGTGGGCTCAGAAAAAATAGAAGCCATTGCCGGAACGGGGAGAAACGGCGAACTTGATTATCTAACCGTTACACAATCCAAAGATGTGGTAAATAAAAATTAACTACTTTTGAGGGCAGGCGCGCCACGAATCGCGGCTATATCCACATTTTTCAGCCATCGCACTGTGGGCGGTCCTGGGTCGCCACGGCGCAAGGCGCCTCGCGACGACTAAACGAGCGCCCTGATTTTATCCGCCGAGAGCGCGATGAAGACCCCTGCGGCGAAATAGAACATGTCGCCTTTCAAGCCTAGAAAAAAGGCGTGTGCCCAACTCTTGTGGATCGTAAGCGATTTGTAAGTCGTGTAGGCGAAGCTCGCGAGGAGCTGCCCCGCCTTTAGGATTGCAAACAGGGCTACATACGAAAGAGCATCGTATATATGCCATAGGCCAACCCTCACAAATCAGCGCCGCTTCAGTTAGGGTTTGTCATATGGCGGAAATGCGAGATTTTGTGTAAATGGGTTAGCAACAGCGACGCACCTTTTGCTACAGAACGCATAAGTTCTATTGGCCCGCTTCGATCTGCGCGACAGCCTTCGACATCAGCTCGATCAACTTCAATCGTAACTGCCGCTCATCCATGGCGATGCCTTTCGCCCGAAAATCACTCAGTACTTTTTCAATGACATCGCCATCACCAGGATGCTTGAAGTCGGCGCGCACAACGTCTCGAGCGTAGTTTTCTACATCGGAGCCCGTAAGCCCAAGCTGGACAGCAGCCCAAGCGCCCAGCATCTTGTCCCGGCGCGCGGTTGCTTTAAAACGAAGCTCCTCATCCCGAGCAAACTTAGCCTCATATGACCGCTCGCGCTCGTCGAATGTTGTCATGTCTCACCCTCAGTCTGAATCTGCATAGAAAAAGATGGCGCGACCCGGGGGTTTAATCGGGCCACCCGCGAGGCCATCTTTTTGGTGCAAAGCTTGCTTAACAACTATTGCACGAATGACCTATCCGCAGCAATTCAATCTGGGCGGCGGGATATGGTGATAACATGCAGTAAATGAAATTACGCTTGACGCCACGCAATTTACGGGAATGAGTGAAAATGATAGCGATATGCGCTTGAAACTCGGCATGAACCCTGGCCGTTTTATCCTGCTCCAACATAGGGGGGTCAGCCCATGAATAACAATCGCCGCCGCCGGATATATGAAGGGAAGGCGAAGGTTCTTTATGAAGGGCCAGAACCCGGCACACTCATTCAGCATTTTAAGGATGATGCGACCGCGTTTAACGCCAAGAAGTTTGAACGCTTCGAAGGCAAAGGCGTGCTGAATAATCGCATTTCCGAATATATTTTCAGCAGGCTGAACGAGATCGGCGTTCCGACCCACTTCATTCGCCGCCTCAACATGCGCGAACAGCTCATACGTGAGGTGGAAATCATCCCCCTTGAGGTGGTGGTGCGCAATGTCGTCGCGGGCTCAATGTGCGAGCGGCTCGGGCTGGAAGAGGGCATGCCTCTGCCAAGATCGATCATCGAATTTTACTACAAGGCGGACAAACTCAACGATCCCATGGTGACAGAGGAGCACATCACCGCCTTCGGATGGGCCACCCCGCAAGAGATCGATGAGGTCATGGCGCTGGCGCTCAGGATCAACGATTTTCTAAGCGGCCTCTTCCTTGGCATTGGCATCAGGCTCGTGGATTTCAAGCTCGAATTCGGCCGCATCTATGAGAATGACATGGTGCGCATCGTGCTGGCCGATGAGATAAGCCCGGATAGCTGCCGCCTTTGGGATATCGAGACGAAAGACAAGCTCGACAAGGATCGTTTCCGGCGCGACCTCGGGGGCGTTATCGAGGCCTATCAGGAAGTCGCCAGGCGCCTTGGCATTCTTGTGGAGAATCCAGTGCCAAAGCCCAAGGGTCCTGTTCTCGTTCAATCGAAATAGGCTAATTGGACAAATGCAAAGTACTGCTTACGAATTGCCCGCCAAGGCCGCCCGAAAGACCGGCCTTGGCGCTCAGACTGCGGAGACCGTAAAGAGATGAAAGCGCGTATAACCGTCACATTAAAGAATGGCGTGCTTGATCCGCAGGGTCGCGCCATAGCAAATGCCTTGCATTCCCTCGGCTTTCAGGGCGTAGAGGACGTACGGCAGGGCAAGCTCATCGAGGTAAAGCTTAACGCTAAGGACGAAGCCGTAGCGCGCAGCGAAATCGATGCGATGTGCCGCCAGCTCCTCGCCAATCCCATCATTGAAAATTATCAGGTCGAGCTTTTGTCATGAAAGCTGCGGTGATCGTCTTCCCAGGATCGAATTGTGATCGCGACGTTGCGGCAACCCTGGAGGATGTCACGGGTGAGAAGCCATCAATGGTCTGGCATGAAGAAGTTCAGCTTCCCAAAGTAGACCTTATCGTACTCCCCGGCGGGTTTTCCTACGGGGATTATCTCAGGTCCGGGGCGATGGCTGCGCACTCGCCAATTCTAAAGTCGGTGATCGTCGAGGCCAAGAGGGGCGTTGCTGTGCTTGGCATTTGCAACGGCTTTCAAATTTTGACGGAAGCTGGCCTTTTGCCCGGCGCGCTCATGCGGAATGCCTCTCTGCATTACATCTGCCGCAATGTGGGCCTGAAGGTTGAGCGCGCGGACACGCTCTTCACCAATGCTTATGAAGGTGGAGAGCACATAACCATACCCATCGCTCATAAGGATGGCGCCTATTTTGCGGACGATGAAACTCTGAGCCGGATAGAAGGCGAAGGTCAGGTGGTGCTGCGTTATCACAGCAAAATAGATGGCGAAAACGGCAATCCGAATGGATCGCTTCGCAACATCGCTGGCGTTATCGACTCGACAGGCCGCATTATGGGGCTCATGCCTCATCCCGAACGGGCCGCCGACAAGTTGCTCGGCGGAATTGATGGCCTCCGCCTCTTCGAATCAATTAAACGAAGACTACATTAGCTACTTTTCAGCGTCTTGCGTTCCGATGAATTGAAACAGCCACAGCGAGAGGATCAGCATCATGAGCTTCGATGATGAAGTTGATGAAGTAAAACGGGAAATGCAGACCGCAAAGCTCGATCCGGAGGCGAGGCGCGCGACTGCGGCCAAGCTTGCCGAGCGGCTTAAGACAACGATCGACACCCGCCGCCTTGACTTCTTACTTTCCGAGGAGAACGGCGACCCGATCGTACAGATCAAATATAAAAAGGAAAATGAGACGCTGGCTTCCGTTTTTGTAAACGAAGACGGCAGCATCACATTCCAGGCCGCTGGCGCCACGGACGAAGCGGAAGACGAGGACGACGACGCAGGCTATTTCCCAAGCTATGTCGAGTACATGGACGAGGAAGAGTTTCTCGAAGATGCCTATGACATGCTTAAGGTTGGCCTCGCCGAATATGAGCTCGACCGCGAGCAACGCGCGTCCTAGTCTTTCTCGATAGCAAGCACACGCAAATGCGATCCCGGAGCCTGCCCGCCAGGTGTCCGGGATCTTAAAGTTTTACGCAGGTTAGTTTGTTGACTGCATCTAAGATTGACATGGTGACTGAAGAGGTAGCCGCGGCGCACCGCATGTCGCCCGAGGAATTCCGGCGCGCTTGCTCGATGCTGGGCCGCACTCCGAACATGACCGAACTTGGCATTATTTCGGTCATGTGGTCCGAGCACTGCTCTTATAAGTCATCACGGGTTTGGCTGAAAAAACTGCCGACCGATGGCCCCCAGGTCATCCAGGGCCCCGGTGAGAACGCCGGCGTGGTCGATATCGGCGATGGCCAAGCGGTCATTTTCAAAATGGAGAGCCATAACCACCCGTCCTATATCGAGCCGTATCAAGGCGCCGCAACCGGCGTCGGCGGCATCATGCGGGACGTATTTACGATGGGCGCACGGCCGGTGGCCATGCTGAACGCGCTTCGTTTCGGCTCACCAGACCACCCGAAGACACGTCACCTTGTGGGCGGCGTCGTAGCGGGCATTGGCGATTATGGTAATTGCGTCGGCATCCCGACGGTCGGCGGCGAGACAAATTTCGATCCGCGTTATAACGGCAATATTCTCGTCAACGCCATGTGCGTGGGTCTCGCCAACACAGACCGGATTTTTTATTCGGCGGCGGCGGGCGCGGGCAATCCGGTTGTCTATGTTGGCTCGAAAACCGGTCGCGATGGCATCCATGGCGCGACCATGGCGTCGGCAGAATTCGACGACGAAACGGAAGAGAAACGCCCGACGGTGCAGGTTGGCGATCCGTTTGCCGAGAAGCTGCTGCTTGAGGCTTGCCTCGAACTGATGGCGGAAGACGCCATCATTGGTATTCAGGATATGGGCGCTGCCGGTCTGACCTCTTCATCGGTCGAAATGGCGGCAAAAGGCGGCTCTGGTATCGAGCTTGACCTAGACCATGTGCCCTGCCGCGAAGAAGGTATGACCGCCTATGAAATGATGCTTTCTGAAAGTCAGGAGCGCATGCTGATGGTGCTGCGTCCCGGTTCGGAAGCTCTTGCCGAGCGTATCTTCCGCAAATGGGAGCTGGACTTCGCTGTCATCGGACGCACGACCGATACCGGCCACTTGGTCCTCAAGCATAAGGGCGCGTTAGAAGCGGATTTGCCCGCCTCGATGCTATCCGATGATGCACCGGCCTATGAACGCCCCATAGAGCGTAGACGGCCACCGGCATTTATCCCCGCTAAGAATGTGCCCGCACCAAGCAGCCTCTCGGAGGCGCTTCTTGAGCTAATCGGCTCGCCGCATCTTGCCTCACGGCGCTGGATTTGGGAGCAGTATGACCACATGGTCATGGGCGATACTATTGTTTGCCCTGGTTCGGACGCCGCAATTGTTCGCGTCCACGGGACCGACAAAGCGCTCGCGATGACTTGCGACGTCACCCCGCGTTATTGCTATGCCGATCCCTATGAAGGTGGAAAGCAGGCTGTTGCGGAAGCGTGGCGCAATCTCACCGCATCGGGCGCGAAGCCGCTTGCACTAACCGACTGCATGAATTTCGGCAATCCGGAGCGGCCCGAGATCATGGGCGAATTCGCGGCCTGCGTTGAAGGTATGGCCGAGGCCTGCCGCGCGCTCGATTTCCCTGTCGTTTCAGGCAACGTCTCGCTCTACAATGAAACAAACGGCGTTGCCATTCCGCCGACGCCAGCCATTGGCGGCGTAGGGCTGATATCCAGCGTTAGCCATGTCGCGCGCATCGGCGACCTGAAAGAGGGCGACGCGATCCTTCTGATTGGCGATACGGTCGCTCCGTCTCACCTTGGGCAGTCGCTCTATCAGGAATGGGTGACGGGAGAATTTACCGGTCCGCCCCCGCCTGTCGATTTATCGGCTGAACGCAAGCATGGAGATTTCGTGCGCACCCTTATCGCTGAGGGCGTGACCGCTTGCGTGCATGATATCTCTGACGGCGGCAGCCTCGTTGCAATCGCGGAAATGGCGCTCGCGTCCAACATCGGCGTCGTCCTCACTCATTTCGAGCGCAAGGAGCCGCCATACAGCCAAGCCTTTTCCGAAAATCAAGGGCGTTATCTCGTGGCGGTTCGCGAAGTAAATCGTGAGCAAGTCGTCGAACGTGCGCGCCAAGCGAACGTCCCATGCTCTGTTATTGCCGTCGCGAAGGGTACCGACATTGGCATCCCGTTTGAGGCCCCGTTACCATTATCTGCTCTGCGCGAAGCTAATGAGCGCTGGCTTCCGACCTATATGAGTTCGCCAATCGTATGATGCGGGTGTCCCGTAGGACAAAATGAATCAGGAGTGCGCGCCCCCTCTACAAAATAACTTGTGCGATGCATTCAATGGATGGCCGGGTCAAGCCCGGCCATCCATTGAATGCAAATAGCACCCGCCATTCCTCGCCGCTGTCATGGCCGGGCTTGACCGGCCATCCAGGACTATCGAATGAACAGACGTTGCTCTGAACAGAACTATGGGAGTTGCAAGCCAATTCTTGCCTCCACATTTATCGTTAAGAAAACTAGGATGCCCGCATGCCCATGCAGCCCCAAGAGATCGAACGGCTCATCAAAGATTGCATCCCTGATGCTCAGGTGACCATCCGCGATCTAGCCGGAGACGGTGACCACTACGCAGCAACAGTTGTCTCGGAAACGTTCCGAGGCAAAACGCGCGTGCAGCAGCATCAGATGGTTTACGCGGCCCTTCAGGGGAACATGGGCGGCGCGCTGCATGCGCTCGCTCTGCAAACCATGGCGCCCGAGGCAAAATAGCGAGCTTGGCTGCATACCGCTTGCTTTTTTCGCGCGCATACGCATCTCTTGAAGGGTTTGAAGGAGGATCGCCAACATGACCGAGCAGAACGTCCAAAATTGGATCAAAGATCAGATCACGAGCAACGACGTGGTGCTGTTCATGAAGGGTACGAAGGACTTCCCTCAATGTGGGTTTTCGGGCCGCGTTACGCAGATCCTGAACTATCTCGGCGTTGAATTTAAGGACGTGAATGTACTCGCGGACCAGGAATTGCGCGAAGGCATCAAGTCCTTTACGAACTGGCCAACCATACCGCAGCTCTACGTCAAGGGAGAGTTTGTCGGCGGGGCGGATATCATCAGCGAGATGTTTCAGACCGGCGATTTGCAGACATTCCTGAAGGAAAAAGGCGTCGCCTCCAACGCGACACATGCAATAGCCTAACGCCTGTATGCAAGAATTCGCGCACCCAGCATGGCGATGATTTAGAGTGGCGGGCGTGCATTTCTTATTCTAATCCTGACCCTTGGGGCAGCGGTTTGTCTTGTCTTTGGACTTACGCTGCCTGTTGTCAAGTTAACGCGCCTCTATTTCTGGACGGATACTCATTCCCTTACGTCGATAATATCGGCGCTTTACTACACGGATGAGATTTTTCTCGCAGCCGTGATATTTTCATTTTCGATACTATTTCCAGCGTTCAAACTTGTTTACATCATCATGGCGGGGACCCTCTTTACCGGCACCTCCGAGCGCCGCATCCTTTGGTTTAAGCGCATAGAATGGCTCGGCAAATGGTCAATGCTTGATGTGCTGGTGCTCGCGCTTCTTGTCTTTTACGCGAAATCGACGCAGTTCGCGGATGCGGTAGCCCTGCCAGGAATCTACTTTTTTGCAGGCTCTGTCATCCTCACGATGATCGCGTATAGCCTTGTCAACCACGACGAGGCTCCCCGCGAAAGTGAGACGCTCTCCTAATTCACAGCAAATTGCCTGAGGAAAAACGTGCCAAGGCTAGCAACCTTCGGTTGCATATCCATCGCGAGTGCACTATTCTTTTTAGATGTTGGAAATACTTTTTGTAGGCGTTTGACATATGGACCGCGTCCGTCATCAAATTCTTCATGGAATTGGCCGCGTCGCAAACAGATTTAGAGGCGACATAAGCGTCCTCAAAAGACAGAATATTACTTGGGTTCTTTCGAAGAAAAACTTCGTAGATCGCAATTTGATCAACGGTTACTATTACGAGCCTTATCACCTAAAAAAATGCGAGACTTTTATAAAGCAACTTAATTTAGAGTGCTTTTTAGATGTCGGCGCAAATTTCGGCTTGTATTCCCTCCACCTGGCAAGACACACTCATCTCAAGGAAATACTTGCGTTTGAGCCTGTTAGCCAAAATTACAATCAGCTCTGCGCCAATATTTTTCTAAATCGTTTCGATAAAATCATTAAAGCCCAAAAGCTGGCTCTTTCGAACGAAGATTGCGTCAAGACCATTTATGTGGACAGCCTCTCCACTGGAGTAAGTAAATTCCAAGACTGGAACCCCGTCGCCGGAAAAAAGACAACGCACCGTGAATATTACGGTGAAGCCGTCGAAGTCAAAATGTTGGACGACGTGATCGATTGGCGGGGGAAAAGATTACTTGCTAAAATCGATGTCGAGGGAAACGAACTCAGAACACTGCAGGGTATGTCGCGCATTCTAACGAACAATCGCGCTGTTCTTCAGATAGAAGTGCAACCGTCCAATGAACGGAGTGTTCAAACCTTTTTGCACAAACTTTCTTACAATGAGATTGGAAAAAGAGATTGCGATTGGTACTTTTCGAATATGTAACCTGACTTATATTGGGCGGGATCGTATCGTTCACCGGTAGGCACGTAAGTCTTCGCTTGTTAAGCCTTGGTGTAGGCCATGGAACAGATAACAATTGACACTCGAGGCATGGCTTGTCCGCTGCCAGTGCTGAGAGTTCGTAAGACAATGCGGGGCGTCGCGGCTGGAGCAGAGGTTTTGGTTCTTGCCACTGACCCTGGCGCTGAAGAAGATTTGCGGGCTTACTGCGCTACTTCCAAATCCCGGTTTCTCTCTTCGGCAACATCTCTGGACGGCATCTTGCAAATCGTCATTCAGAAATGCTGATTTCTGACCCAAGCCGGGAGATAAGGTCCGCTTTCGCGCGCTGCAATAGCGCGTCATCGGTCGAGCGCAAGACGAGATGGGTGCCGTATCGCCCCTCTTCGAAAAACGGATAGCTGCCCATCGCGACATCGGGGAAGGCCCGCTGGCATTCGCCCAGTGGCGCGGCGATCCGCCCCTCGGGTGCATGGACGCGAACGGTCTGGGAAATCAGCTTTTCGCCTGTCCGCAGCGACGGCGTAACCGCGAGCAGCATCGCCTGCATAATCGAAGGGATGCCTGCCATGACGATCACATTTTCAAGCATAAAGCCCGGCGCGGCAGATACCGAATTCTTGACAAGCTGTGCCCCTTGCGGGATGCGCGCCATGCGCAGGCGCGCCGGCGTCAATTCTAAATCGGCATATCGTTCGCGCAGCAGCGCCAGCGCACGCGGATCAACGTCGATGGATACACCAAACGCACGGGCAATCGCGTCAGCGGTTATGTCATCATGCGTGGGACCTATGCCGCCGGTAGTGAAAACGTAAGTATACGTGCCCCTCAGCGCGTTTACCGCCGTGATGATCGCCGCCTCGTCATCGGCAACGACGCGAACCTCTTTCAGGCGAATCCCGATGAGCGTGCAATGATCGGCAATAAAGCCAATATTTTTATCCTTGGTGCGCCCTGAAAGTATCTCATCTCCGATGATGAGAAGCGCGGCGGTGACCTCCTCGCGAACCATATTTTCTTCACGTTGGTCTCTCGAATGCGCGGTAACGGTCATGGCGGGGTCTCCCAGTGCCGGAGATTTGGGGCGTACATGAACCAGACTTAAATTTCAACTCTCGCCATACCAACATCGTGTTCTTGGTCGCGCTTTCGCGGATCATTCGCGTTTTTCGAACTTGCGCGTAGGCTCAGGTGTTGAGACTTTGATTTATAACTGCCATATTTCAGCCGGTAGCGGACTGGATGGAAAAACAACGAGCGTCGCAGAAGTTAATTAGATGCATGAGTTAGATTATGATGCGTCTCTTAAAGTCGCAAATTCAAATAAAATTACTCGTTACGGAGCCGAGGGCTTCGAGAGAATGCGCCGGGCTGGCCGTCTTACGGCGGAAGCCTTAGATATCGTTGCCGAATATATACGGCCTGGGATCACGACCGAAACCATTGATCAAATCGTTTTCGACTTCGCAATGAAGCACGGGGCGATTCCAGCCACGCTTAATTACCGGGGCTACACGAAGTCTTCCTGCATCTCGCTGAACCACGTCGTATGTCACGGCATTCCTGGGCCGCGCGTACTCGTGGAAGGAGATATACTGAACATCGACGTCACGCTTATTGTGAACGGATGGCACGGCGACTCAAGCCGCATGTACACTGTGGGGCGCATATTGCGCAAAGCCGAGCGGCTCATAGAAGTCACGCATGAGGCCATGATGCGGGGCATCTCCGTCATCCGGCCCGGCGCTACCGTTGGCGATATCGGCCACGCTATCCAAGTTTTCGCGGAAAACGAGCGCTGTAGCGTCGTTCGCGATTTCTGCGGTCACGGCGTCGGCCTCCTGTTCCACGACAAGCCAAACATTCTGCATTACGGAGAGCCAGGCGAAGGCGCCATATTGGAGCAGGGAATGATCTTCACCGTCGAACCGATGATAAACCTCGGCAAACCGCATGTGAAAATGTTGTCGGACGGCTGGACCGCAGTGACACGCGACCGCTCACTCTCCGCACAGTTCGAACATAGCGTCGGCGTGACTGCTGATGGGGTCGAGGTCTTCACCTACAGCCCAAGGGGCTGGCATTGCCCGCCATATCAGGGGCAAATATAACTTTCCATTTTTTAGAAAAATTGTTTTAATCTATCCGTTGAAGATGGCGCGAACCATGCAGCGCCATGCATATTGGGCTAATATATTGAGTTTGGCGTTTTTCCATGGCGAATAGCTTTGAAGAAAGCCCTTTGTTTGAGTTGCTCGCTCTTGAGTCAGGCTCGGACGTCCCGCCTCCCCTGCCGCCTCGTCCTATTCCCCATTATTGGGGCCACCGGGACCGGCTCCGCACGCGCTTTCGCGATGGCGGCTCTGAGGCGCTTCCCGACTACGAAATAATGGAGCTGATCCTGTTCCGAGCTATCCCAAGGCGGGACGTAAAGCCGCTCGCTAAGGCAATCATCGCTCGTTTCGGGTCTTTTGCCGAAGCTGTCGCGGCAGCGCCTGAGCGATTGAAAGAAGTTGAGGGTTGCACGGACTCCGTCGTTATGGAAATCAAGGTGGTGCACGCTGCAGCTCTGAGAACCGCGCAGGGCGAGGTGAAAAAACGCGCGGTGCTGGCCTCGATGTCAACGGTGCTAGGCTATCTGCGGTCGGCCATGGCGTTCGAAACGCGCGAGCAATTTCGCATTCTCTTTCTCGATAAGCGCAATCGACTTATCGCAGACGAAGTGCAAACGCGCGGCACCGTGGACCATACGCCTGTCTATGTTCGCGAAGTTATCAAGCGCGCGCTGGAGCATTCGGCGACGGCCATCGTGCTGGCGCACAATCATCCCTCCGGGGACCCAACGCCGTCTAAAGCGGATATCGATATGACCAAACAGATTGTCGAAGCTGCTAAAAGACTAGAAATAATAGTACACGACCACATTATTTTGGGCCGCGATGGACATTTAAGCCTGAAATCAGCCGGGCTTTTTTAAGACCGCGCGATCGTGCTTTTTTGTCGTTGCGAGCGAAGCGAAGCAATCCAGAGCAGCGCTTCAGATGCCTTTCGCTGGATCGCCTCACTTCGCTCGCGATGACGGCCTGCGGACAGTTGCCGCGAGTTCAATAATCGACCTTCATGAAATAAAGCCCACATGCTGGCGCCACAGGACCGCATGCCGCGCGGTCGCGAGCGTCCAGCGCCTCGCGCACCCGTTCAGGCTCCCACTTGCCTTCGCCTACAAGCTTGAGACTGCCCACCATTGAACGAACCTGGTGGTGAAGAAACGAGCGCGCGCTTGCTGAAACGAGAATGCTATCGCCGTCGCGCCTAATGCTTAATTTGTCGAGCGTGCGTATCGGCGACTTGCCTTGGCACTGCACCGAGCGAAAGGTCGTGAAATCATGACGCCCGAGCAGTCCGCTCGCCGCCTCTTCCATAGCTGCTTCATTCAAAGGAGCCGGCACCTGCCACACGCGGTCGCGATCTAGCGCAAGCGGCGCTCTCCTGTTCTCTATGAGGTATAGGTAATGCCGTGCTATCGCAGAAAAGCGGGCATCGAAATGCTCATCCGCCGCCTCACAAGCAAGAATAGCAATCGGGGCGGGGCGCAAATGGTAATTTAGGGCGTTTTGTATCGTCGTGGCGGGGAAGTCTCTCTGGAAGTCGACATGCGCCACCTGCCCGCGCGCGTGAACACCCGCATCGGTTCGCCCAGCACCGCGGGGGATAGCGTGTTCGCCGCAAAAAGCTTTGATCGCCCGCGCAAGTTCGCCCTGAATCGACGGCCCGTTCGTCTGGATTTGCCAGCCCACGAATGGTGTCCCGTCATACTCAATCGTGAGCTTATAGCGCGGCATTCGCGGTCTCAGATCAGCTATGGCCGGGCGGATGCGCGGCCATAGCTGGATAAATTAGAGCGTTTTGCAATCAACTGTAACCAGCATAACGAATAGCGGTTTCCTGGATCGCCGCAGCGGCACCGCCGCCTCGCGATGACGAAGCACTGTCATTGCGACGGCCAGCAAAGCCGGCTGGAAGCAATCCAGAGTTACAGCCAATGAGCCCAACTGGTCTAGTATTTATAGAGATCGGACTTGAACGGGCCCTGCACTGGAACGCCGATATAGTCCGCCTGCTCAGTGCTTAGTTCCGTGAGCTTCACACCGAGCTTCGCAAGGTGCAAACGCGCCACCTTCTCGTCGAGATGCTTCGGCAGCGTGTAGACATTATTTGCATATGTTCCGTTACCGGAATTCGTCCAAAGCTCGATTTGCGCCATAACCTGGTTTGTGAAGGATGCGCTCATCACAAAGCTGGGATGGCCAGTCGCATTCCCAAGATTTACGAGGCGGCCTTCTGAAAGCAGAAGCATACGCTTGCCATCGGGGAATTCGATTATGTCCACCTGCGGCTTTACATTGGACCATTTGAAGTTGCGCAGATTAGCGACTTGGATCTCATTATCGAAATGGCCGATATTGCAGACGATGGCCATGTCCTTCATACGCCGCATGTGCTCAAGCGTGAGAACATCTTTATTGCCGGTCGCGGTCACGAAGATATCCGCTTTGTCGGCAACGTCATCGAGCGTCAACACTTCATGGCCGTCCATTGAGGCTTGAAGAGCGCAAATCGGATCGATTTCGGTGACGACGACGCGAGCGCCCGCGCCGCGCAGCGATTGCGCGGAACCCTTGCCAACGTCGCCATAGCCGCAAACCACGGCGACTTTGCCAGCCATCATAACGTCGGTGGCGCGGCGAATACCGTCAACGAGACTCTCACGGCAGCCATAGCGGTTGTCGAATTTGGATTTCGTAACGCTGTCGTTCACATTGATGCAGGGAAAGGAGAGAACCCCTTTTTTCTCCATCTGATAGAGGCGAAGCACGCCCGTCGTCGTCTCTTCGGTGACGCCCTTGATATTGGCCTTCACCTTTGAGTACCAGCCCGGCGTCCGCGCAAGCCGCGCCTTAATCGTTTTGAAGAGGCTCTCTTCCTCTTCGCTTTTCGGATTGTTGAGCACGTCCGGATTGGTCTCCGCTTCCGCGCCAAGCTGCACGATAAGCGTCGCGTCGCCGCCATCGTCGAGAATCATGTTGGCCGTCTCGCCGCCGGGCCATTCGAGGATCCGGTCGACATATTCCCAATATTCGTCGAGCGTTTCGCCCTTCACAGCGAAGACAGGCGTGCCTTTGGCCGCAATTGCGGACGCCGCGTGATCCTGGGTCGAGAAAATGTTGCACGACGCCCAGCGGACATCTGCGCCGAGTGCTTGCAAGCTCTCGATCAGCACGGCTGTCTGGATCGTCATATGGAGACATCCAGCAATTCGTGCGCCTTTGAGCGGCTGCTGCTGGCCAAATTCCGAACGCACCGCCATAAGACCAGGCATCTCGGTCTCGGCAATGTCCATTTCCTTCCGGCCCCATTCAGCAAGGGCCAAATCTTTCACAAGGAAATCGGAAGCGGGGGCTGATGGTGCCATGCAAATATTCTCCTCTTTGGCTCGGCGAACAAGCCTTTTCGAATTCTTGCATTCCTCATAGGCCGCTATGGCCGAAATGGCAATAAAGATATAAAGATTGCTTTATGTGTATAGCATTCACTGCTCTCCACATTCTTGCCTCCAAGAGAGCTTAAGCGCAGCCAGCGATACCTGCCCTCAGAAGATACCTGCCCCTCAGAAAAGGACGAGCTTTTATGCGTTTAGTTTCACTGCGCGTGTTGACCGCAGCATTGCTATTGCCTCTGTCGGCTGCACTCGCAGCCGAGGACACGCCGCAAACGCGCGAAAAAGAAGTGGAACGCTATCTTCAGGCAGTGTCGCCTCAAACACTGATGGACGAGATGACTAAGAAGATCGCGCAGACGCTTCCTGCGCCTCAACAGGAACAATTCAAGGTGCTGATGACGAAGCACCTCGATATAAACCGCGTCGTTTCTTTGATGCGCGCCTCGATTGTAAAAACCTTCACAACCGAAGAGATCCACGCGCTTGCCGATTTCTACAATTCGCCGGTGGGGAAGTCAGCCACCGCGAAAATGCCAGTCTATATGGCGGAAGTGATGCCTGCCCTCATTCTTGAAATGCAGACGGCAGCCGCTAAGGCGCAAACCGGCGAATAGTATCGCAAAGCGCCGTCCAATATGAGCGAAGCACGGTCGCAATTCCGCCGGGCTTTTGCTTAGACATCTAAAGCCAGTAGCTAGAGCATTTTGGGCAACCGGCGTAAATCGTAGCATTTCCGAATTCGCAGCTTTGTGATGCTGGATTGCTTCCGGCCGGCATTGCTGGCCGTCGCAATGACGATCCCAGCAGCGTCATCGCGAGGCGCGCTCGCGCCGTGGCGATCTAGGAGACGTCGGATTCGCCATACCAATTATAGCTGATCACAAGATGCTTTGGTTCGAGGCGTTTTCAGAAGCAGAGGAAAGCAGCAAATGAAAAAAATCGCAGCGATTGCGCTCGTGCTTGCAATGAGCACTTCCTATGCCGGAGCGGCAGGAACGGTATACAAATTACTCGACATTTGCAGATTTGATATAGACCAATACTGCAAGACCGTTAATAAGAGATACATAAAGCTGCTGAAGGAGTGCTTGGCGAAGCGCGAGAAAGACTTGCTGCCGCGCTGCCAAGACTACTACAAGCGCGCCCTTTAGGGCTCGCTTACTAGAGTAGTTTGGGACCGGATTGAATCGGATGATCCCCAATCAGCGGCTTCGTGATACTGGGTTGCTTCTGGCCAGCTTTGCTGGCCGTTGCAATGACGCTCCCAGCGCGCCGTGGCGATGCAGCGGACCCGGCATTCGGTTATAGCTGATCGGCAAAAATGCTCTATTCCTCTTCGTGGAAGCCTGCCTCCACAAGCGCGGTGAGAGCTTCCAGCGCCTCTTCCGCCTCCGGCCCCTCAGTTTCTATTAAAATCGTTGATCCTGGGCCTGCTCCCAGCATAAGGAGGCCCATAATCGACCCTCCGTTTACGGTTTGCTCATCTTTGGTTACACTTATTTCCGCGTCGAATTGCTCGCCGGTTTTTACGAAAGCAGCGGACGCCCGAGCGTGTAGGCCTTTTTTATTTATTATGGATACCTCGGCCAAGCATTGGTAAATCCCGTCAGCCGGGATTGATTTACGCTGCCGCGCGGAAGGCCTATTTCGAGACATGAGAGTCCACTTCAAAGGAAGTTAATATGCACCGCAAGAGCGTGTGTGCAAGCAGCCTGAACTCTCTAGCTTAGCCCAGCCTTGACAAGGAAAACATCCCAGACCTGCCGGTAAATAGACTAATGTGCGCCAAGAACAAGGCTCGCAACATGAATATATTTGCGGCCAGCCTCCTGCGCCTTCTTCAGGGCGTCTATAAGGCTTGCTTCCTCACGAATGCGGGCAAGCTTGACAAGCATCGGCAGATTAACGCCCGCGATCACCTCCACCGATCCAGCCTCCATGACGGAGATCGCGAGGTTTGATGGCGTGCCTCCGAACATATCCGTCAAGATGATTGTCCCGTCACCGCTATCCACGCGCTTGGCGGCCGCAAGTATGGTATCCCGGCGTTCCTCCATATTGTCGGAAGGCGCGATAGAGATCGCCTCTATCTGCTGTTGAGGGCCGACAACGTGCTCAAGCGCGGCCACAAACTCTTTTGCTAAATTAGCGTGGGTTACAATAATGACGCCAATCATGCGCTTTCCCAAGGGCCCGAAAGACATAGCTCGTTAGCCACGCCCACCACCTTCCAACATCTTGATGCGCCTGAAATCCAGGTTCAAGCCCTATATTACGCGAATAAGAGAAGTTATGAGTTAATCCCCATTATCTAAAGAGACGCTCTGTATTGCTAAGGCAAGTTTGACGGCTGCCGATGGCTCGAATGGATCAAGCCGAAAGCGTCTGAGGCGTACTCCTAGCACGTTCTCATATTCGGCGTCAGGCAAACGTAAGATGTTCTCAAAGTCGTCCACGTCTACAAGGATTTTGACGTCAACCGCGACCGCAGCTTGCGCCACCGGAACGATCCCTATGCCCCTTACCTCTATTTTGCCTCTCAAATTGGGAGGACAGGAAGCGACGAGGCGTGGCCCATCGCGTTCAAGCACAACCTGATCGTCGGCAACGAGGGCGAGCCGCGCAGCGAAGTGTGCAGGCGGAAGAAACAGAAATCGCAAAGCTAAGTCTGACTTACCCGTCCCGGGCGCTCCACGAATGAGGGCGCCGGAAGAGCCGAGGGCCACGCATGTGCCATGCAAAAGCATCAGAGCTCGTTTAAATGCCAGGCCTACGAACAGGCCGGAAGCCTTATAACAAAGCGTGCGCCGCAAGAGTGTCTTGTCGTAACGCCGCAGGCGAAAGTCTCTTCAACACCAATCGCGCGCTCACAATCGGGCACTTTAGTGATGTGGTGCATCGCACGCTTTTCCGGCTTGCGAGTCTTCATCTGCACAGGCTCAGAAGAAAGGCGATTTTCAGCCCATATACGTCCGCCATGCGCCTTAACAATCTGCTGCGAAATGTTGAGGCCCAACCCGGAATTCTTCCCAAACGCCTCCGCGCCCGGTCTGTCGGTGTAGAAGCGGTCAAAAATTTTCTTAAGATTTTCCTCGCTTATGCCTGGGCCTTCATCTTCGACAACAATTTCGATTTCGTCGCGCTTTTTAGACCTTTTGGCAGAGACGTATATGTCACCTCCCGCAGGCGAGAACGAAATTGCATTGTCGATAAGATTGATAATCACCTGGCTCAGGCGGCTATCGTGGCCGCTGACGATATAGTCTTTGCTACCGGCAAATGCCTCAGGCGAGTTACAGCCCTGTATCCGTAGGACGAGGTTGACCTTGCTCCCGGCTCTGCCTTCCCGCGTGATGTCGCAAAGCGTGCCGAGCAAGCTTGCTAGATTCACAGGCTTAGCTGTTTCGCGCGCAAGTTCTGCGTCAAGACGTGACGCATCAGCGATGTCCGTGATCAATCGGTCCAAGCGGCGCACGTCATGCTGGATGATGTCGACGAGCTTTTGCCGATCCTCATCCTGCTTGACATAAGGCAGCATCCCGGCAGCGCTGCGAAGCGATGTCAGCGGATTTTTGAGTTCGTGCGAGACATCGGCAGCGAAGCTCTCGATGGCGTCAAGGCGCAGATATAGGGCGTTCGTCATGTCGCGGAAAGCGCGCGATAGATAGCCAATCTCATCGGAGCGGCTGCTAAAATCGGGGATTTGCTCCCTGTTTTTGATATTCTTGCGGACGCGTTCCGCAGAAATCGCAAGGCGGCGCATCGGTCCTGCGATGGTTCCGGCAAGAAGCCAGGATAGCACGCCCGTCACGACTATCACCAACGCGGCAACATAAACAATCTGAAGACGCTCGCCCGCGATGATTTCGTCTATGTCGCTGCCCTGCGTTGTTAGCATCAAAGCGCCGAGCGGCGTCCGGTTGCTTTGAAACGCACTCTCGCGCCATATAGGAGTAGCAATTGAAATGACGGTCTCGCCCGCTTCCGTGACCCGGATAAGTTCGGCGGGGCTTCCCGCGAGCGCGATGTGCACCTCATCGTAAGCCATACCGTCTGGACCCATGTCCTTATAGACGGGCAGATCGGTCGTTGAGAATGTGGTTCTCAAATATGCCCATAGGCGGCTGATGGCATCGCTGTCCCGATCAGCTGCGCCCGGAACGCCGATGCGGGGATTTTGCCCGCGAGCGGAAAGCTGCTGGCTGTCGGCAACCAAGGCCCCGCCGGTGTCGAAAACACGTGCCCGTGTCTTAGTCGGCCCAACCAGATCGCGCAGCATGGGCGCGATAAGCTCGGGATTAATCCGGAATGTCAGTTCTGGGTTCGCAAGCGTTGACTCGAGCCCCAGCTTGGATTCGCTCGAACCGTCGGCGCTGCTGGCGGTATCCTTGCTAATCTGGCCGACTGCGCTTGCGATAATCGCGGCTTGAATTCTTAAGCTCTCGACCCGGGTCTCAATAAACTTCACGCGATATTGGTTGAGGTAAAGGATGCCCCCGACCAGGATTGCGACGCCGAAAAAGTTGATGACGATAATGCGCCGCGTGATGCTGTTGAAGCGATAGTGACCGAAAAACCGCCTCACAAGGCGAAGCGCGCGAAGGCGTAGCGCAAGGCCAGAACGGGTTGCACCGCCCGCTTCCCACCATCGATACGATTCGATCGCCATATCGCCCCAATAACCTCGCGGCCGTTCAATATGCTCCCGCAGCATATAGCAGCCCGAATATGCCCCCGGCTACATCATCCTTACTTTTACCCTAACGGAGGCAAGATAACGCTATTCTTTGAATCGGTACCCCACGCCATACAAGGTCTCGATAACGTCGAAGTTGTTATCCACGACCTTGAACTTCTTACGGAGACGCTTGATGTGGCTGTCGATCGTTCGGTCATCGACATAGACTTGATCATCATAGGCAGCATCCATCAGCGCGTCGCGGCTTTTAACCACGCCAGGGCGCTGCGCAAGCGCCTGCAAAATCAAAAACTCGGTCACAGTGAGCGTGACTTGTTTCCCGTCCCAAATACAAGTGTGCCGCTCTGGATCGAGCTTGAGCTTTCCGCGCTCTATGATTTTGGCTGCATCTTCGGGTGTGGCTGATGCTTCGCGAGGCTGACTACGCCGCAAAATGGCCCGAACGCGCTCAACGAGCAGGCGCTGCGAAAACGGCTTCCGGATAAAATCGTCGGCTCCCATCTTCAAGCCGAACAATTCGTCGATCTCCTCATCCTTTGACGTGAGAAAGATCACGGGCATTTCGGTCTTTTGGCGCAGGCGCCGCAAAAGCTCCATCCCGTCCATGCGCGGCATCTTTATATCGAGAATGGCAAGGTCTGGCGGATCGCCGCCACCGATGCCGTCGAAAGCAGATACACCGTCCGTGTAGGCTAGGATCTTATATCCTTCGGCTTCGAGCAGCATCCGCAATGAGGTGAGGATGTTCCTATCGTCATCGACGAGGGCAATTGTTGGCATTAGTCATCCAAAGCTGTTGATGGTTCCCTGTCTGGCCCACCTGTTGCAAAAAAGCATCTGGCCAGAAAATTCTTTTACACCGCTAGGACCCGCAGATCATGGCTAAATTGCGACCCTAACGTCAAGCCTGCCTTTTCCGCGAGGCAATGTTATTGCGAATATCCAAAAATGAACCTCTTCTCCCCTCTTTGGGAACGCGAAACTCAAATGCGTTAGGGTCCGGTTTGCTTCATTAATTAGTACGGCTTCCTTTGAGTGGACCTAATGATAATTTATTGCGTTGTTACTTAGAAAACCACGGTTTCCTTCGTTACCCACGAAAACCGAAATAGCCGGAGACGCTCAGTGCCCTCAACAGTTCCTGCCTCTCAACCCAATGGCGTTATGACACCTGATGTGCGCAACGCTCTAGTCCATAACGGCTCCGTGGCCGTGCTCTATGAGCAAGCGGTTCGGCGGGGCGAAGGGCAGATCACCGCGACAGGGGCGTTTTCGGTGATGACTGGGACGCATACTGGCCGCTCAGCTGCCGATAAATTTATCGTTGCTGATTCGGAAACGCAAGGCACGGTCTGGTGGGACAATGCAAAAGCGTTAACTCCTGCACAGTTCGATACTCTCCACCAAGATTTTCTGGCACACGCGGCCGAGCGCAGTCTTTTCGTCCAGGATTTATTCGCAGGAGCAGATGAGGCTCATCGCATCTCGGTACGCGTTTTCTGTGAGTATGCTTGGCACGCGCTATTTATTCGGCATCTCCTCATCGTCCCGGACTCAACGAGCTTGAACCGCTTTGCGCCGAATCTCACAATTATCAATCTTCCAAGTTTCCGTGCAGACCCGGCGCGCCATGGGGTGCGGAGCGAGACCGTCATTGCCTGCGACTTTACTCGCGGTCTTGTGCTCATAGGCGGAACCTCCTATGCCGGCGAAACTAAAAAGTCCGTTTTTTCGTATTTGAACTATACGCTGCCAGCGGATGGGGTTCTCCCCATGCACTGCTCCGCCAATGAAGGTGCGGATGGCGCTGCGGTCTTCTTCGGCCTGTCGGGGACGGGCAAGACAACGCTTTCAACCGACCCCAACCGCATTCTGATTGGCGATGACGAACATGGCTGGTCGTCCGAAGGGCTCTACAATTTTGAAGGCGGCTGTTACGCCAAAGTGATCAAGCTTTCGGAAGAAGCCGAGCCGGGTATTTATCGCGCGGTATCACGCTGGGGCGCCGTATTAGAAAACGTCCCGCTCGCTGAAGGGTCGCGCGAGCCCGATTATTCCAGTGACGCGCTCACCGAAAATACGCGCGGTGCCTATCCTATTTCCTACATTGAGGGCGCAAGCCTTGAAGGCAAAGCGGGGCACCCCAAGAATATTGTGATGCTGACGGCGGACGCGTTCGGCGTTCTGCCTCCCATCGCGCGCCTATCTCCCGATCAGGCGATGTATCACTTCCTCTCTGGTTACACGGCCAAGGTGGCAGGCACCGAAAAAGGTCTCAAAGAGCCGACCGCGACGTTTTCGACCTGCTTTGGCGCGCCCTTCATGTCGCGGCACCCGGTCGTCTATGGAAACATGCTTCGCGAGCTAATGTCCACCCATCAGGTAAAGTGCTGGCTTGTAAACACAGGCTGGACAGGCGGCAAATATGGCGTGGGACAGCGCATGGCCCTGCCAGCAACGAGAGCGCTCGTAAACCTCGCTCTTTCCGGCAAGCTCGATGGCGCGCCGATGGAACAAGATCCAATCTTCGGCTTCCTTGTTCCCACTGCCGCCGAAGGCGTTGACTTAGCAATCCTTCGTCCCCGCGATACTTGGGGGGACAAAGCAGCCTATGATGCACAAGCACACCGCCTCGTGGCGATGTTCACCGAGAACTTCAAGAAGTTCGCGGCTCACGTCGATGCGAATGTGCAACTCGCCGCCCCGGTCTTAAAGGCCGCAGAGTAGTCCTACCCGTCCCTAGTTCCTCTCCCACCGGGAGTGAGGCTGGGGACGGCGCTTTACCTTATTGGGAACCAATTTTCCTAGCCTTGCCGTCGCTGTTGCAATCTGCCGCTTATGCCCGTAGTGCAGTTCGGGCGAAACAAAGCGGACTGAAAAGCAGATGACGGCAAGATTCACGACGTGGCTTTCCGTTTTGGACTGTAAGGCCGGCGCTCTCCTCCGCGCGCTGGCATTCCGGCCCTATGCTGGCGCTCTAGCCCTCGCCCTTCTTTGCTGCGCCCTCTACCTTCCCGGCATCGCCACACTTCCAGTGACGGATCGCGATGAAGCGCGCTTTGCGCAAGCCTCTCGCCAGATGATTGAGACCGGCAATTACATCGATATCCGCTTTCAGACGGAACCGCGCTATAAAAAGCCCATCGGCATCTATTGGCTACAAGCCGCGAGCGTGCAGGCCGCGACCAAGTTGGGTGCAGCCTTGGATGACATCTGGGCCTATCGCATTCCTTCCTTTCTTGGCGCTCTCGGCGCGGTGCTTCTAACTTATTGGGCGGGACGGGCGGTCATCGGCCGAGAAAACGCGCTGATGGCGGCAGCCCTCTTTGCAACCTGCTTGATGCTCGCCTTTGAATCTCGAATTGCAAAGTCGGACGCGGCGCTCATTTGCAGCATCGTATTGATGCAAGGCGCGCTCTTCCGGCTTTATGCTGCGCCGAGCGGTACGAACACACGCGGCATTGCGGCGTTATTCTGGCTTGGCCTCGGGGCTGGCATTTTGATCAAAGGGCCGGTCGCGCCTGGGGTTGCGCTGCTGACGGCTGCTATTACCGCCTATCAGAACAAAAACCGGGATTGGCTCAAAAATCTTCACTGGAAATGGGGTGTGCCGCTTCTCTTGGCGATCACCTTGCCATGGTTTATCGCTATCGGCATCTCTTCAGGCGGCGCGTTTTTCAAAAGCTCGCTCGGACAGGATTTTGCCGGGAAAATCCAGAGCGGGCAAGAAGCACATTGGGGACCGCCAGGTCTATACTTGCTCCTCTTTTGGTGGACTTTCTGGCCCGCGGCGCTGTTCGCCACGGCAGGCGGCGCGCTTGCTCTGTGGCGCGGGCGTCGCTCACGCCGGGCTCTTTTTCTCCTCGCGTGGATCTTACCCTTCTGGCTCATGATCGAGGCGATCCCAACGAAGCTGCCCCACTATGCGCTGCCGCTATACCCGGCCATCGCAATGGCATTGATATTCGCGCTACGCGGACCTCTTGCCTCAACGGGGGGCAACCGGCGTCATTGGGGCGCGATCCTATGGGCTATCATTGCCGCAGCGCAGATCGTTTTTCTTATCGGCGTTTGCTGGGTCTTTGAGGCGAAGGTGAACTTCATCCTCATACCGTTACTGGCAATTTTCGCTGGCCTCAGCGCAGTGGCAGCAATGGCCGCTTGGCAATCACGCTGGAACGCAACGCTCATCGCGGCAGCTCTTAGCGCAATGGTCTTTTACACTGCGGCCTTTCAAAGTGGCATTGCCTAGCCTTGAGCCTGTTTGGATCAGCACAAAAACCGCCGCTGCAGCCCATGCGCTCGCCTCCTGCGGCGCTGAACCACCCGCCATCACAGGTTTTTCGGCACCGAGTACGGTCTTCCTGAACGGCACACATACAGTGCTGTCACATCCTGCGGGAGCAGCCGATTCCCTCGCCTCTCGGAAGGCAAGCGTTGCGTTCGTCAACTGGCGTAACCGGATGGATTTCGAACAGCGCTTTGCGCAGCAATCCGGATCAGCGCCGCGATTTTTGGGATGCGTGGATGGGGTCGATATCAATGGCGGCGGTCCGATGCGGCTGCAGATTTATGCGCGCCCCGAAACGGTTGCAAATGGCGTGTGCGCTCCGTTGCCTGAGACTCGGTGCCTGGATAAGGAAGACGTCCGCTGGCGGCGTATTCTAAACGCAAAATTTTGATACAAAAAACACGCGATGTTGAGCTAATTTGAATGTATAATTAGTTAACAAAAAGTGGATTTACCTCTGAGAAAAAATCTCTGGAGAGGAAAGACGCGGATCGCTGGCCTCCTTTGCGGCGCGAGACCTAAATCACGCGTTGTTGAGCTACATTGCGCCAGCTTAGCTGCTATTATATAGTTAACGCATCGTTGGCTCCCACTACGAATAGACTTCTAACGAGGAAAAACATGGCCATTAGCAATAAGTTAGCAGCTTTTGCAGCTGGTTTTGCGGTACTTGCCGCACCGATGTTTGCGGCTGCCGCTGAGGCTAAGGCCAAGCATCATCACCATCATCATCATCTTCGGCATTTTGCTAAGAAGCCGCATATTCGCGGTTTACGCTATTCGCCTGACGGTGATTTGATCGACCGTGATGGCTGGAGACTGAGGTCAGGCGTGTGGGACAATACCTGCTTTAATCTCGATTATATGGCTTCGGTATACGCGTGCAGCGGAAGCCGCCGCCGCTAAAATTTCTACCGTGGCGGTGAAGCGGGTCATCTCCGCGCGCGATCACCGTGGAGCGCATATAGCGAATGGCCGGGTCGAAGTCCGGCCATTAACATAGCGTGGTTATCTTAAGGCCATCGCCTCATTGCGATCCGAGCGCCCCGGCATTCGCGATGCCGGGTTGTGCCCGTTGGCAGAGCGCCCTAGTCGTGGCTGCGCCAATAGGGCCGCTGGCGGCGGCGGCGTGGATAGTCGTCTTCGTTGCGTGGGTAGTCATCGCGGTCGCCATAGCCGCCATCAGCGACGGAAAACCGTTCGACGCTGTAAATATCTTCGCGATCCGGGAAGCTTAGAAGCGCGTGGCTTACGATCTCGCCGCGTCCATTGAATCGCAGAAGCACATGACCTCTTACAAACTCACGGTCAATCCTGACGTGGATGGCGGAATTGTCCTGCTCGCGCTCTTTTTGATATTTGGCGAGGTAGAACTTTCCAGTATATTCACCGAACTTCGTGGGTTCGCCATTGTGCAGACCATAGACAGTCACGCAGACCCGATCCCGATAATCCGGTCTGACAACGATTCTGACGACCTGAGTTTTGCGAACCTCTACATTATGCCAGGTGCCAAGGAAGTCGCTTGGTTCGCCATAGAGCGGATTACGAGGCTGCGCCTCGGCAAAGTTTGCGCCCAAAATCATAAGGAATAAGACAACTACAACTCTCATACTGAGTGCCCTCTACTCAACGTGGATACTGTGAGCGAGTATCGGGCGATCCCGTAAATTTTTAGTATAAATAGAAAGGGCTGCGTTGCACCTCTTTAAGACACTCCCCAATCCTTCAGCGCCTGTTCGCCGCCTTCGCGAATGGGCACGTCAGGAGGCAGCGGTGTTTGCGAGCGAGAAAAACGAGGAGCGGGCGGCGGCTTTATTTCTTGCCCGTCCCGGATGAAAGTGCCACGCGCGGCATTGTGTGGATGCGCTGCCGCTTCGTCCCAGTCAAGCACCGGCGTGACGCAGGCGTCTGTTTTTTCGAAAATCGAAGCCCATTCGTCGCGCGTCTTCGTGGAAAAGGCTCGCTCGAACTCCTGATGCATACGTGGCCAGTGGTGTCGGCTATGTTGCAGCGGAAGGAACTCTCCTGCACTAAGGCCAAGTCCTGCCACGAGAGCCGTAAAAAACTTTTGCTCAAGCGCGCCAACGGCGACGAACTTGCCATCGGCGCAAGCATAAGTCCGATAGAATGGCGCTCCACCATCGAGAAGATTTTGCCCGCGAGCTTGAGACCATAAGCCTGACCCGCGCAATCCGAGGATAATCGCGAGTTGGGACGCCGTTCCGTCGAGGATCGCCGCATCCACGACTTGGCCCCGGCCTGATTTCTGTCGCTCCAAAAGCGCGGCGAGAATGCCGATGACCAGGAAAGCGCCTCCGCCGCCCATATCGCCAATCACGTTGAGCGGAGGTGCGGGAGGACGATCCGCGGGCCCCATTGCAGCGAGCGCGCCCGTTAGCGAAAGATAGTTGAGATCATGCCCGGCCGTTTGCGCTAGAGGACCGTCCTGGCCCCAACCTGTCATCCGCCCATATACGAGCTTAGGATTAAGTTCGAGCGCAATGTCCGGGCCGAGGCCAAGTCGCTCCATCACGCCGGGGCGGAATCCCTCGATCAACACATCCGCTTTGGCAATAATCTTGAGACAAAGAGTGATTGCCTCTTTATCTTTAAGATCAAGAACCAAAGATCGGCGCCCACGCTCGATCGGAGAATTTGCCACCCGAAAAGGCAATGGTCCAGCCCGGTCGATGCGCAAAACATCCGCGCCGAGGTCGGCCAGAAGCATCCCCGCATAGGGCGCTGGACCGAGCCCGGCGAACTCAAGCACGCGAATTCCCGCGAGTGGGCCTGTTGAGCTTCTATCGGCGCGCGTCATCCGAAGGTGTCCTGCTCCTCGCGATCAAGAAATGCTGGATAATCCGGCGCGCCGGACTATCCAGCATGGCATTTTAGGCCGCTGCCGCGACTGCGGACGCGGGGTAGAACGTCTCGCCGCGCGCAGCCATGTCGCGCAGCAGCTGCGGCGGGAGGAAACGCTCTCCGCATTTCTGCGCAAGCGCATCGCATTCCGCGACGAACTTCGCGACGCCAATGGTGTCGATCATGCTAAGCGGGCCGCCTGTGAATGGAGCAAAGCCGAGGCCCATGATTGCGCCAACGTCGCCATCTTCAGGAGCCGTAAGCACGCCCTCTTCCAGACAGCGCACGGCATCAAGCGCTTGTGCATAAAGCAGGCGCTTCTTCAATTCCTCGACAGGTGGCTGCTGATCGGCAGGCTTTTGCGGGAAATGCTCGGCGAGGCCAGGCCACAGGCTCTTCTGGCCCTTTTCTGGGTAGTCATAGAAGCCTTTGGCTGATTTCCGGCCAGCGCGTCCGAGCTTCGGATACATGATTTCCATCACCGCCACAGCCGGGCTTGGCTTATAGGCATCCCCGAGATCAGCAACCGCCTGCTGATGTATCTTCCACCCGAGATCGATGGCCGTCTCGTCAGCAAGCGCAAGCGGCCCAACCGGCATGCCCGCGAGCTTTCCAGCATTCTCGATAAGCGCTGGCGCAATCCCTTCCATCAACATGATCTCGCCTTCGCCGATGTAGCATCCGCAGAAGCGTGAGGTGAAGAAGCCGCGACCGTCATTGACGACAATCGGCGTTTTCTTGATCGCCTGAACGAAATCGAGCGTCACGGCGAGCGCTTCGTCGCTGGTGTTCTTGCCGCGAATGATCTCGACCAGCGGCATTTTCTCGGCCGGCGAGAAGAAGTGGATGCCGATAAATTTGTCCGGGCGGCTGCTCGCTTCGGCCAGACCCGTGATGGGCAATGTCGAAGTGTTAGAACCGAATATGGTCGTTGGCCGCATCACAGCCTCGGCGCGCTTCGTGACATCCGCTTTGATCTCGCGGTTTTCGAACACGGCTTCGATCAAATAATCCACATCTGCTAACGCGCTATAGTCCGTAGTTGGCTGGATGCGGTTCAGCAGAGCCTCGCCGTCGGCCTGCGTCATGCGACGCTTCGAGACGGCGCCCTCAACCAATTTAGTGGCGTGCCCCTTACCCTTCTCCGCAGCTTCCTGGCTTTGGTCTATCAGCACCACTTCGATGCCGTTGGATGCGGCGACATAAGCGATCGCAGCGCCCATCAGGCCAGCGCCAAGCATTCCGATTTTCTTGAAGTGCGCTTTCGGCACGCCTTGAGGACGGCGGGCAAGCTTGTCAGCCTTACCCTTATTGATGAACAGGCTGCGGATCATGTTCGGCGCGACGGACCCGCGCAGCAGCGTCAGAAAATATTTCGCTTCGATGCGCAAACCGAGGTCCATCGGAACTTGCGTGCCTTCATAGACGCAGGAAAGGATCGCGGCGGGAGCAGGATAATTGCCAAGCGTCTTATCGTGCAGCATGGCGTTAGCGGCCACGAATGTCTGCACGGCGTTCGGGTTCATCGCGCCTGCACCACCCGGCACCTTGAACGACTTTTCGTCCCAAGGCTGAACAGCCTTTGCATTTGGAGATGTCAGCCATTTCTTGGCCGCGGCGAGCAGCTCGGAGGCCGGGACGATTTCGTGAATGAGCCCCGTGGATTTCGCCTGCTGCGGAGACATATTGCGGCCTTCCACCAAAATCGGCAGCGCTGGCATAATCCCGATCAAACGAGGGATTCTCTGGGTGCCACCCGCGCCCAGGCAAGAGGCCTACTTGTACCTCGGGCTGCCCCATCTTTATGGCTTCGCCATCGGCGCTAACACGATAGTGACAGGCAAGCGCGATCTCGAAGCCGCCGCCAAGCGCCGTCCCGTTGATAGCGCACGCGACCGGCTTGCCGCAGGTTTCAAGCCTTCTCAGAACTTGCGAAAACTTCGAAACCTCCCGAAGGGCCTCCGCCGCTGGAGCAGCGCGGACTTCCGCGACCATGCTCTCCAGTCTGATCAGATCTGCGCCCGCGATAAAGCTCGATTTGCCTGAGGTGATGATAATGCCCTTTACAGCGGCATCGCCAGCGGCACGCTCAATGGCGGCTGCGAATTCGCTCACAAAGTCTGCGTCGATGACATTCATTGAGCGATCGGGCTGATCGATGGTGAGGGTCGCAATCCCGTCAGTGTCAACTGCGTATGAAATGCTGTTGGTCATTGTTCAATCCTTGAAGAATTCCTTGGCCGCCTTTCGCGCCCTCTCCGCTCGGGAGAGGGTTGGCTGAAGGACGCCGTTGATTAAACGCGCTCGATGATCGTCGCTGTGCCCATGCCTGCGCCGATGCAGAGCGTGACAAGACCCGTCGCCACGTTGCGCCGCTCCATCTCGTCGAGCAGGATGCCGAGCACCATCGCTCCCGTGGCGCCAAGGGGATGGCCCATGGCGATAGCACCGCCATTCACGTTGATTTTGTCATGGGGCACGTTGAGCGCATCCATGAAACGCAAGACAACTGAGGCGAAAGCTTCGTTCAGCTCCCAAAGATCAAGGTCTTCTTTCTTCATGCCCGCCTTGGCGAGAGCGCGCTCAGCAGCGAAGCTCGGGCCGGTCAGCATGATTGTCGGCTCCGACCCAATGGAGGCGAAGCTGCGAATGCGAGCGCGTGGCTTAAGACCGGCCTTCTCACCCGCTTCTTTCGTTCCAATAAGAACGGCGGCAGCGCCATCCACGATCCCCGAGGAATTGCCGGGATGGTGGATATGATTGATGCGCTCGATCTCGGGATATTTTTGAATTGCGACGCTATCGAAGCCGAAATTCTTGCCCATGTCGGCGAAAGACGGATTGAGCGCGCCAAGGGTCTGCATAGAGGTCTCGGGGCGGATTGTCTCGTCGCGGGTGAGGAGCGGCAGTCCGAGAATATCGTTCACCGGCACCACAGAAGAGGCGAAGCGGCCTTCCTCCCAGGAGCGGGCGGCGCGTTTGTGGCTTTCCACCGCATAAGCGTCAACATCGTCGCGGCTATAGCCGTATTTCGTTGCGATAAGGTCCGCGCTGATGCCTTGCGGCACGAAATAGGTCGGGATCGCTACCGCAGGGTCCATCGGCCAAGCACCGCCATCCGAACCCATCGGAATGCGGCTCATCGCCTCCACACCGCCGCCGATCGTCATGGGCGATTGCCCTGACATGACCTTCGCCGCAGCCATATTCACGGCTTCAAGCCCAGATGCACAAAAGCGGTTCACCTGCACGCCCGGCACATTCTCATCATACCCAGCCGCCAGGACTGCGGTTCGCGCGATATTTGCGCCTTGCTCGCCGACAGGGGTAACGCAGCCCAAAATCACGTCTTCGACCTGGCCGGTATCGAGGCCCGCATTGCGGTTCCGGAGCGCTTCCAGCATCTGAGACGCAAGCCTGACCGGAGTCGCTTCATGCAATGAGCCATCCTTCTTGCCCTTGCCGCGCGGTGTTCTAACGTGATCGAAAATATATGCGTCTGCCATGGTCAGCTCCTCTTTATATCCCTTGCAGCAATCAATCGGCGGGTGGTCAGTCCAAATAAAACCTTCGACATTTCGCTTATAGCGTGCGCGCGATCAGCTCTTTCATGATCTCGTTCGTGCCGCCGTAAATGCGCTGGACACGTGCATCAGCATAAGCGCGCGCAATCGGGTATTCCGCCATGTAGCCGTAGCCGCCATGGAGCTGCACGCAATTGTCCAAGACCTTACATTGGAGGTCGGTGATCCAGTATTTCGCCATCGCTGCAGTGGCGGCATCTAACTCGCCTTCCATCATCTGCTGAATGCAGCGATCAACAAAGACGCGACCGATCTGAACCTCGGTTTTAAGCTCCGCGAGCCTATGTTTCGTGGTCTGGAAATCGATAACGGCTTTACCGAACACTTTGCGCTCGCGCACATAATCGGTGGTCCACCGAATCGCCGCTTCCGCCGAGGTGATGCCAGAGATCGCGATCTGAAGACGTTCCCAGGCAAGCTCCTTCATGAGAAGGATGAAGCCCTCCCCTTCTGCGCCGAGCCGAGCATCGCCTGACAATTCCACGTCTTGGAAAAACAGTTCGGACGTGTCCTGCGCGTGCATCCCGAGCTTTTCGAGATTACGCCCCTTACTGAAACCGGGAAGACCGCCATCGACTAGAAACAGCGTCGTGCCTTTAGCGCCGAGCGAAGGGTCCGTTTTCGTCACAACGATCACAACATCGGCGTTCTGGCCGTTCGTTATGAATGTCTTTTGGCCGTTCAGCACATAGCCATTGCCGCGCCTCGCCGCCGTGGTGCGAACGCCCTGTAAATCGGAACCAGCTCCCGGCTCGGACATCGCAATCGCGCTGATTACCTCGCCTTTCGCCATTCTCGGCAAATAGCGGCGGCGCTGCTCTTCTGTCCCATAGGCCAAGATGTAAGGGGCGACGATATCGGAATGAAGCGTAAAGCCAGGGCCAGAAGCTCCAACGCGCGCGAGCTCCTCCATAACGATGGCGGAGTGGAGACGGTCGCCACCGCCGCCGCCATACTCATCCGGAATTGCCGGTAAAAGAATCCCGGCATTGCCCGCCGCAAGCCACGCCGAGCGCGGCACGATCCCGTCTTTTTCCCACTGCGCGTGATGAGGCACGATCTCGCGCTCGACGAACCGGCGCACCTGATCCCGGTACATCTCGTGCTCAGCGGAGAATATCTTTCGGGGTAACATGGCGTCTCCTCGATCAAACAAAGCAGGCGGAGCGGCTATTCTTTTTTGCTTGTTGGGCGCCGCGCGCGCACCTTTTTATCCTGGCTACACGCAGCGCCGTTGCCTTGAAGATAGCGCACGCACTGCTCGTGTATTTCCTTCAATTCTTGTAGGGTAGCGGCAATATTGCGCCGCTTCTGCTCCAGCGTTTCTATGAGTGCGCCACTGCGTTCCGCGATATACGCAGCCTGCTGTGGACGTCCCTCGCCCTGGTCTCCATAGAGATCCAGAAACTGCCTGATTTCCGCGAGCGAAAAGCCAATCGTCTTGGCGCGAAGCAGAAGCTTGAGACGCGCCCGCTCCCGCTTCGTATAGACGCGGTCGCCATTGACCCGTGGCGGCGCGAGAAGGCCCTTCGCCTCGTAAAAGCGAATAGCCCTCGCCGTAATGCCGAATTCACGAGCCAATTGAGCGATGCCGTATAGCTTTTCCGTTTCGGGGAGGCTAACCGCCTCCACGTCCGCCGCTGACATCAGGCGTACATCCGATTCAATGTTCCCGCGCTATACGAGCTGGCCGAGCTTCATGGCGATACCCATGTCGCCGTCCACTTTCATCTTGCCCTGCATGAAAGCCGAGGTGGGCTGCAGACGGCCTCCAATGAGGTCGGAGAAGTCCTCGGCGCTCATTGATATGGTGCAGTTCGCCGGGCCGTTAGTGGTGCTCACGGCGTTGCCGCTGCCGCTTCCATCGATGAAAAGCGTACCGGCGCTGCCGAGATCGAACTTCAAGGTTCCGCCCAGCGGGCTCTTGCCGCCTATGCGCTGTTGCATGCCTTCGGCTACTTCCTGCAGGTTCATCTGCATCTCCCTTGGTTATTCTCTCCATTAAGTACAATATGTCGTTAACTTTAACAAGAGTCAGTTGACGTATACGTCAGCCTTAGCTGGCTTTTTTCAGAACTGATAACGGGACGGAATTGCTTGGCGATGCGGTAATTGCCCTGGCCGAGGCGTAGATCTTCGAGGTGTCGAAGCGGCTTTCGCGACGCTCCTCAAGTGCTCTTTGGCTTCCTCGGAGAGCGGACGGGGCGAGCGGGAGGTCGCCTGGACGTGTTCAGCGCCACGGCAGCGCGAATGAGCGCCTTCAACGCCTCTTCATTTATATCGTCGCCCGCATGGATATCGATGGCGCGCCGGGTGTTGCCTTCGAGGCTGGAGTTGAAGAGGCCTGAAGGGTCCTCCAGCGAGGCGCCCTTGGCGAAGGTCAACTTCATGACAGCCTTGTACGTCTCGCCGGTGCAGATGATTCCCGCGTGCTCCCACACCGGAACCCCTTTCCACTTCCACTCCTCGACCACTTCGGGGTCGGCCCGCTTGATGAGACTTCGGACCCGAGCGAGCGTCTCGCCCCGCCAATCACCCAGCTCCTTGATTCTCGCGTCAATCAGCTCAGAGGGGGAGGCTTCGTGCTTAACTTCGTTCGAGCCGCTCTTGTTCTTGTTCATGGAGGCGTGGCTTCCTTCACAGGATCGAGGACGGATTTTCGCACAGCCTTTGTCACCGCTAGACAGGTCAACTCTAGCACAGCACTATTGCATTCCCTTTGTAGATTTGTCGAATTCGGCGCAAGTGGCTCAAATGGTAGATCTCAAGCACTCCGACATCCGCATTATTGATCAAGCATTTGAGTCCAGCCCGGGCTATTGCCTCAATTTTTCAGATCGAACGTTCTCCGAGTATTTTGAGGATGAATTCCGCATCGATATTGACGAGCCGCGTTATCGTGCCGGTGGCACATCTAAGATGAACAGGCTCCGGACCTTTTTTCGTATCTCAGATGCCGCTCTTACTGCCAAGGTTATGAGGAACCTGGCGGAATATCGGGAAGGAGTTTTTGGCCCCTACAGGCCCGAGACAAAGGAACGATTATTCCTATTGATCGCGCGCATCGAGGGCGGGTCGGAGATCGCACGTACCGATGCACTAGAACGCTTTGCAAGCGACGAGACGCTGGACGAGCTAATCGGATCTATTGAGCGCGATATCAGCGCCGATAAGCCCGCCGCTGCACTGGATCGCCTGCACACCTATTGCTCGAAGAAATTTGGCCATTTGCTGGACAAGCGGGAAATCACTTGGAATCGGGATGAACCGCTCCATAGCCGCGTGGGGAAGTACGTCAAGGCGGTCAACCAGGAGCGCCCACTTCAAGACATGACACAACAGATTTTGAAGAATTCAATTGGCGTGTTCGACAAGTTCAATCACGTCCGGAACAACCAGAGCCTCGCGCACGACAATGATCTTTTGCACAAGGCCGAAGCGCGTTTCATCTTTGATTCTGTAAGCGCTGTGCTCCGCTTCGTTAAGAGCGTAGACACGGCGCGGTTCGAAGATTAAGCGCACCCGAACGTCGCGCAGAAAAGGACGACGGAAGTGAACCAGCAAAACCCAACCACGCTTTCGCTTGATCGGCAGGGCGGCGTCCTGCACATCCGCTTGAACCGGCCGGAAGTTCGCAATGCGATGTCGCAGACGATGCTTCGCGAGCTGCTGAGCGTGCTTGACGATGCCGAGAAGAGCGGCGTTCGCATTGTGGTGCTGCGTGGCGCGGGCGGACATTTTTCCGCGGGCGCAGACCTCAAGGACACAGCGGCGGCAAGGGCCAGCGCGATTGTGGACGGCAAAGACCCGCTCGCGGAGGCGAATGCCGGGTTTGGACATGTCTGCACTGCCTACGCGCAAACGCCGCTCGCCGTGGTCGCGGTGTTGGCAGGCACCGTCATGGGTGGCGGTTTTGGCCTCGCGTGCACCGCCGATGTAGCGATTGCGTCGCAGAGCGTGGACTTCCGGTTGCCCGAAACTTCGCTCGGTGTGATACCGGCCCAAATCGCGCCCTTCCTCGTCGAGCGGCTCGGATATGCGGAGGCAAAACGCCTGTCGGTTACGGGCGCTCGCTTTGGCGCAGCGGAAGCGTTGCGCATCGGCCTTGTGCATCAGGTTTGCGAAAGCGATGCGGAACTTGAAGCGGCAATAGGCTCGACGATCCAGCAAATCCTAGCCTGCGCGCCAAATGCGGTTGCAGAGACGAAGAAACTGCTGCGCCGCGCGCGATTTCGAAGACCCAGCCAGCCTTGTCGAGCACGCAGCAAGCGTATTCGCTCGCGCGGCCAGAAGCGAAGAGGGAGCCGAGGGGCTACGCGCTTTCGCCGAGAAACGAAAGCCTTCTTGGGCAAGCTAACGAGCTACTCACAAGCAGACATGTGTCCGCTGCGATCACGCGGAGCGATGTGAGCAAGTATGTGCGTACTCACTCACATCATTTGCTCGCTCAGAATGGTGAGACGGGCAGTAACTGAGGGCCCGGCTGATAGTAATAAGGTGACGCAGGAACTGCCGCAACCGGAGCCGCAAGTATAGGGGCTGGCGCTGCAACAATTGGAGCCTGAACAACCACCGGAGCGGCGGGTACGGCGGTGGTCGTGTAGTAGTAATACGGCCCCCCGTTCCATACGGCGGTCGGCACAACATAGTACCTGCGCGCGCCATAAACGCGCCGAACTGGATATGCTCTGCGGCGCGGCGGACATACTGAACTTTTTGAACTGCGACGGATGAGCCAATAGCAGCATTCAAGCTATCGGCGCCAGCGGCCTGGGTTAAGACGTGCCCGTAAGCGGCCGTGCCAAGTAGAGAAAGGGCGGCCGTTGCGCCGACGATTGCTAAGATTTTCCCACGCATGACTAAGAACCTCGTATTTCAAAATGAGTAACTCGTTTGATGTCGGGTTCGCTATACTCTTGCCCCTTCGCCCGTAAACTTTGAATATCTCGGGCTCTATCTGGACCTTAATATTTTTGTTCCTCCTACTCCATGCGAGTTCTCTATGACCATTAACCCGCGCATAAAATAAAGTTCCGTATTAGACCGCGCTTATGATCAATTACCGAAGAGGCTACTGAGGAAGCCGCCCCCCCTACCGCCGCCGTAAGCTCTGGCGTAATGCCGTCTTGGCTTAGAGGTGGCGTAACGAGTTTTGGCTCTTTTCTTTGCACTGCCGTTCTCTGGCCTGGCGCGGCCCCTAACATCCTGAGGCTCATTCATCGCCTCTTTTTTGCCTGGCTGACGCATCGAGGGCGGGAGATAGGATCTGGCGTCGTCTTGACTTGCCGGGTCCTGCTTTTCGGGCGCGCTCATGGCAGGCCCCGCAAGCACTGAGAAAGCTACGATCGACGCAATGACGCTAAGACGACGAGACATGACAGCTCCAATAAAATATTCGGGCCGCTCCAGATTTTCTAACTCAAATATTCACCGCAGCGCACGGCTGCAGCTCAAATTGACGGTGATATAGCTAAGTGTTCAAAGATAAGGGGCAATCTCCAGGATTTAGAGTCTTCCCCATTCATGCAGTTACTCACCGTCTAGCTTCAGTATGTCTCGACTTTCCTCCAAAAAAAACTTACAGCGATATTATTAGTTGCTCTGAGGTAAAACCAATCTAACGAATTCGCGTAGGCGTGGGCTTTCAATTCCTCGCTGAAGGCGCCAGAATAAGCTCGGCCCCGCTTCGCCGGTAGGGAAGCGCAGCACGGTAAATTGGTGACAGCAGAGTTTTGCTGGACGGCGACCTTGACGCTGGCTCGCTGCCTCATTATACGGAGAGGACTCGAGGAACCTGATTTCTCAGCTTCCGAGTTCAAGAACGCTTGGCGGAGTAGCTCAGCCGGTTAGAGCAGCGGAATCATAATCCGCGTGTCGGGGGTTCGAGTCCCTCCTCCGCTACCAATAAAATCAAGCACTTAGCTGAAAACCAAGGCGAAACCGATTGCAACATCGATTTCGCGACAAAACCTTGTTTTTCAAGCCTTTACCAAGCATTCCCAATTGTTCCATGCAACACGCTTGCAACACGGGAGCATGCGGATGTTCGGCTATCGTTCCTCGCCGTCCTTCACCACGCGTCGCTTCAGATTTCTGCGCTTAGTCTCGCGCCCGAGATGGGGACGGCGTTCCTCGAACCAGAGCTTCGCCTCGGGCCTCGCCAAGAGATATTCCGAAATCGCCGTTACCCAGCCGGGCGGCAGCACCACGCCACCACGCCAGTTCTGAACCGTCGTTACGCTTTTGATGTCAAAAAGCTCGGCGAAGCGTTCGGCGGAGTAACCGAGACGGTCGAGTGCGTCGTCGAATGTCAGGTCGTGTTCCATGCAAAAACACTAGCACACCAAATTTTGATGTGCAAATTCTTTATGTGTGGGCTAGATGCCCTTGACGATATCCAATTATTGGTGTACATATACACTCAGAGACGGAGAGGTGGCCCAGACGGAAACCCGGGGACGAGGCGAAGAGAGCCAAGCCGAAGAGGCGAAAGACCCGAAAAGGGCAGAAGACGCCGGGGAGTAAAAAAGGACATCCACCCTCCCGAGGAGAAGGCCAAGCGGGCCCAGAGGAGGAGTGCGCCGCCTTCGTAGGAAACTGACAGTTTTGAGATTTTTAGATGCCCGGCCATCGTGCCGGGCTTTCGGATTCTAACCGATTAAGTACCCAGGCGAGAGGTTGCCACCTCCCGCCTGGGCTGTGAACCACCACCATGAATGGGAGTCCACGCATGAAAAATAAACATCCTAACAACCGCTTGCAAAGGGCAATCGTGAAAGCTCTGTGCTATATCCCTGTTGTTCCCGCAGTTTGGGTCAACCTCGAAAGCAGCTCGGTCGGCTTCGTCGCGGCTGGAAACGTCGGCAGCGCGTTCGGTGCGGCGATCTTCCTTGATGCCGCAGTCCATGGCCGCAAGGGGCGGAGCGTATCGCTGCTTATGTGGCTAGGCTTCGTTATCTGCTTTTCCTACAATCTGGCAAACGGCCTGGCGAACATCTCGCACCACTCTGCGGCCACTACGGACGCGAGGCAGGGTGAGATCAATATGAGCGCTCGCCTGCAAACCCAGCTTAAAGATCTCGACGCCCAGCTCGTGGAGCTTGATCGCAGCCGGGCCGCGCAAGTGGCGCTTGCCGGTGAGGCAAGCCCTGCCGAGATCAGCGCCGCAATTGACGCTGAGAAGTCGGCCAATGCCACCAAATGGGCAGCGACGGCCGGATGCGATCCCCTCAAGACCACCACGAGCAAGGACTTTTGCTCAAAGGTAAACGAGCTTCGCAAGCAACAAGCTGCTGCCGAGGCTCGCGTGACGATCGACGGCGAACGCAAGGAGGTCTTGGCGCAACGCCAAGTCCTGAACGCGAAAATCGATAATGCTGGCGCTCCACCTGCCAGCGCCGACGAGTTCGCTGCGTCCGTCGAGAGCGTGGCCGGTGTGCTCGGTTACACTCTGAGCGCCGAGCAAAGGCAATCCGTTCGCCCGCTCAAAAATCTGCTCTGGGCGCTAGTGATCGAGGTGGTTGCCGCAGTCGGTCCTCTGGCGCTGTCGCTGCTGTTCGCTGGCGGCTCTCACGCCGAGCACAAGGGCGAGGGGCCAGCATCGACGAAACCGGCATCTCGGGCTCGTGGCCGCGCTCGTGATACCATTCTGGAGGGTGATACCATTGTCGAGAAAACCGGCGCGCCAGTGCAGAACAGCGCAATGGTATCATCGGAAAAGGTATCATCTAAGACGGTATCAGACCCGGTGGTCGCGTTCTTTACCTCGAAGCTTGAAACAAGCGATGGAGACGCCCTCACATCTGCGGAAGTTCGGGCAATGTGGTGCGAGTGGGCGCAAACAAAGGGCCTGGATGAGATGACGGCAAAAGCCTTCACCACGAGCCTTAAGCGCTTCATTCAGCACGAAAAAAAGAATGGGCGTTCTCGCTGGCTCAACGTGAAAAAGCGGGAGACTACAGCCTTGAGGCTCGCTGTCAGCAATGTCTAACCTGAATGTCATGGCGGGGGCGTGGAGGAGGGAGAAAGCTCCTTTTTTCCGCCTCCTCCTCCTCCTCCTCCACTTCCTCCGTCATGATACCATCTGCTGGAATGGCCTCATGATACCGTCTCAAAAAGGTATCATGGCATCATTTGGCGCGGCCTAGTCGATCTGGAATGGTATCAGGTCTCCCCCCGCGCGCGAGGCGTTCACTACCGCTTCCTCTTCTTCTGCTCCGCAAAGTAGTCTTGGGCGGTCATATCGCGGAAGAGCGCCGAAATAGGATTGCGCTCCGGCGTCCTTGTCACTCGTCGCGAATTGCCATACGTCAAAGTGTTGGCGGGATGCTGGGGCGTCCGCATTTCCGAAATCTTTCGTTTTTGCGGATACCCACCTGCCTACAGTATCTTCGTCGTAACCGTTGATCGTCGCAGAGATGCTGCGAAAACTCTCGCAGTCCAGCCAAAGGTCAAACGCTTTTGCCTGCACCGCTTCCTTCTCAGCCTTTCTTTCATCCTTGGTCCACATCTGGACGGCGCGATCAGTGACTGACAGAAGCTCTGCGATGTCTTTGACCCGCTCATCGGCGTGAATCTGGGTGACGGTCGCATTTGTGCGGGCTATGTCCGCCTTTACCGCGCCAACGTCAGCATGAACCCGCGCAATCTCTGCCGCTGACTTCTCAAAGCCGTCACGCATCTCGGCTCGTATCTTATTAAGCAAGATCAGCGTGTGGTTTTCGGTATCGTCAGCCATGTTTGTCTCCCTCGCTGTGCCCCGCTTTGTCACGCTGATGCGCAAGGCCTAATTCTATAAGTCGGCGGATCGCTTCGCCTCGACTGCGGATGCGCATATCGAAAGACCAATCATCTATCCGCTTCAAGTCGGCGGCGCTCATTAGAAGCGTGACGCGTTCAGTTTTCAAGCTCTCTTCCATATAAACATTATAAACATGGGTTCGTTTGTAATCAATGCCCTTGACGCAACCTCCTAACTGTTATTATGTTTGTAATGTTGATAATGTTTATCACATAACAGTAATCGAGTTGGAGTTTCATAATGACTGAACAGATTTCCCCGGCAGAGTGCCCGGAAAAATGCACGGAATGCAAAGACGAGAAATTGCGAAAGGCAATATTGGGAGCGGGTCAGTGCCTCGGCGTCCTGAATTGCGCTAAGGCTTCTGCGGCATCCGATGATTTTAGCGAGCATGATCAAGGCCATGCTCTAGACTTGGTATCGGAGCTGCTTGATGTTCACTTGCAGACGATCCGCGAGTATTTCATTGACGTGATTTGTGGAGGAAACACATGCCAACTTGTGTAACTCCCGACGAGGTTACGACTCCAAGGCAGGTGTTCATCAAATGCGAGAGCGAGCTGATCAAGCTCAAGGCCGCGAGTGGTGCCCTCTATCGCATCGCTGAGACGCCACTCTGCGGGGACGATGAAATGACGAGCGAAGGTGTTTTCTTCCTCGTGAACGCGATCCGAGCGCTCATTTTCGAACTGGATGGCAAGCTTCGTACTTTTGCGGGGGAGGTCGCATGACCCACTTTGTTCGATACGTGAATGCGAACCGCAAGGAAGAGGCGACAGAGGGCTCTATTCGTGGAGAAATCGAGGAGCGTTGCCTGCACCTTGAGTGTTTGGCAGCAGTGATCTCGATGGCAATCGACGACCAGTCCGGCGTCACTCAGACGGTGAAGGAACACGCTCTTTACCACGTCGAGACGCAGCTTAGAGAGCAAGCGACCGCCATCTGGGCGCTCGTTTTTGCGATGGTAAATTTAAAAGAGGGGAAAGACCATGGACGAGATGAATCTGCTCACGCCAGCCCGACCGGCTTTTGCCTAGCGCGCGGTGTGGTCGGGAAATAGGAACCTTTAAGCTGTGGAAACTGCCATCTGATGCGATTGCGGTTTCTACTCGAATTAGACTATAGTTGGTTCATGGCAGAACAGATCGAAAAGCCAAGACGCCGCCGCGAGCAGACCATGATCCGGCTTCTGCCAAGAGTGAAGAGAGCGGCGCATGAAGCAGCCGAAGCTGAAGGGCGATCCCTCAGCGGCTATGTCGAGGCGGTGCTCATCGAGCGCCTGAAGGAGAAGGGTTATTTCAATTGAACTTAGAGCAATACGTAGTCACCACCCCAGAAGGCGAGCGAGCGACATTTGCATTGCCGAACGGCATCGCTATTCCGATCCATCACGTGATCGCTCAAATGTCTTTCGATGCTCAAAAGGTTTATGCGCAAGCCTACGGCGACGCATGGGCAGAAGCTTTCAACGCTCAGGGCCAGGCAGCATTCGAAGCGCCCAAAGCAAGCGCTGCCATTCATGAGGCTGGTCACGTTGTCGTCGGCACGCTTGACGGCTTCTCTTTCACTTGGTCGCGGATATGGCGCGAAAGGTGCGATGTAAGCGGATGGGTAGGCTGGGCCGGGTGGACCGATTGCGAAGATAGTCAGAAAATCTTCCTTGGCACTCCAGATCAAATATTGTGCGGGGCTCGTCAGGTCATGGCCGGTTATATGGCCGAGCGCGTCTTTGAAGGTGAGGCCGCTCGCGAAGGCTCAAGCCTCGATGAGCGAGTTGCCGCCTTTTGCCTTACCACGATGGCGGCTGCTGAACTTCAGCGCGATCCAGCCGACATGATCCGCGAAACCGAAAACAACGTTGGCAATCTTCTCCTCCAGAATGAAGCACAGCTTCGCAAAATCGCCAACGCTATTGCCAAGGCCGCGCCGTTAAAGCTGAAAGGTAAGCGGCTTGAGGCGTTGGTCTCGCCATTGAAGCAATGTGAAGCGACGAAGATCGCCGCATGAGCTACGCCATCGCCGAATTTCATGTGTTGAAGAGAGATTAATCGTGCCAAAGAAATTGATACGGTCACCGCATCCGGAAAAAGCGGATTTGATCAAGAAAAATACCAAGGAGGCGAAAGATAAAGCTGCACGAACCGCAGGTTTCAAGGACTTCGAAGAGCAGGTTCTCGCGAGAACGGCGTACAACGAACACCCGTCCTGGAGAATGGCAGACGGGGATACGATCATCGGCGATGATGGTTCCGTGCTCAAACTTGGCGCAGCTACCGGAAACTATTACTCTTCAGATGCCAAGCTCTTTGGGCGCAAGGTCAAGGGCGAGTACTTTCTCACCGAAGACACCAATCCATTAACCACGGGGGAGATCGTGGATTGTCTGAGAAAGACCAACCCCGCAGATGTCGAAGAAATCCTGAAGAAATATCGCATCAAGGATTAGCGCCTAGCCAGTTTGTGGCGTGCCGTCCCGTTGTTCTGCGTCCCACTTCTGCACAAGAGATACAAGCAGCATGAGCAAACAACCCACTTGCCCGCATGGCGTGATCGCTTGCGAACTCGACGCAAGCAGGCAGAACGCAATCCTTAATGCCGTCTTTGATGCTGTTAAGGAATACGTTGACGATGAAGGGATCACACTTTGCCCGATATGCTTGCGGGACATTCTATTGGATGCCGCCGCGCATATGCACTTGACGGTAGGCAAGCTCTACGCGGCCACGACAGGCAATACCGCCGTTGACGGCAAGAAGGTTTATACAGCCTTCTGTAGCGCTGCCTTTGAGCGCATGGAAGCGTCCATCAGTGCTGACGTAAACACCGGCGAACTGACGATAGAGTACAGGCAATAACGCCTGCATCAGAGGCGTACTGTTGCCATTACGCCACCACTTCTTGGGCTCAATAGATCGGTGTTGAGCCCAAATAGCGTAGTTGATGTGCTAAGAAAAAAGCATTTATTATCAATCACTACGCCATCAGTGCTGCCAGCACTACGCCAGCAGTGTCGGCAGTGCTACGCCATGTCGGACCCTACACTGACGGCACTACGCCACCACTACGTCACTAGCGTCGTTGCGTATACGCCACATGGTTCCTGTCTCGCCCGTGCGCACTTGTGCGGCAAGTTCCGGGTGCTTGCGGTCAAGACGGGCGAGGGTGTAATTGCGATCAGTGCCGTATTCAAACCTGATATTATCAGGTTTGTTTTGACGCTCCTTACACCCCTTGACCAAGGCTTCGGCCATCTCTCTTGCAAGAACCAAATCTGATTTCGCCGCATTCCGATTGCCTAAGGGAGCGCCACGGTGCTGGAGTATCCTCTCTTTGGCCTTTTTTTCCGACAGCCGTCCGGCGGCAACTTCAGCCCAAGTTGCCTGGAGGTCTTTCCAGGACCCCCAAGTTTCTTCAAGCTGCTGACTGTAGAAGTCGGAGAAGGATTTCGTATTTTCGAAACGGCGATTCCTTCCAATTGAAGTGTGGGTGCAACTTGTCTGCGACCAAAAATTTATGCGACCAATCATCAAGGTTCGATAGAACCTCAAGTGCTTCCATAACGGGCTTCAGCGCGAAATCCTGCTCGCGCGCGAAGATCGTTACGATCGCCGCCTCGCGCGCGCGAGAGCATCCTCTACAGCCCCAGAAAGTTCGCCCGCTTGACGACATGCGGTCGGGGCCTTGCCGGTGGCGAGGCTACGGCAGGAGCTGGCGTTGACGCCTTTACAAGACCGTCGAGCTTGGCGTTTAGCGTCCTGAAATTGTCGTCAGCCGTTTTCTTGAGTTCAGCGACTGTTTGGGTGAGAGCCGCAAGTTCGGGTTCCTTGGCCGGGACCGCAAGCCAGCCGCTCTTCACAAGCACAACGCCAACCGTGATGAAAAACCCGATTAGCGTAACTGCGACGTGTCCGGCGAACTTGATATGCATCGGCAGGTCCTGCGGCTCAAACGCCATCGTCTTCGTAGGGCCATTCTTATAGGTTTCTGTACGCATAGCCATTGGCGGGTTCTCTCCGTCTGTGGCGAGAGGCGGCGTTCGGTTCCCGCCGCGCGCCGTCTCGCTATGTTCATTGTGCATTGGGTTTAAGCAGAGGCTGCGGGAGCTGGGTCAGCAGAGCCGTGGGTGACGAACGAGCCAAGCAGGCCGACGAGGGCGATGACGCCGCCGACGATAGCGTCAACGCTGCCGGGGTCTCCTTTGGCCTTAACGACGAGGGCAGTACCTGCGATTTTCAGAACGGTACGCAGAAGAGATTGAAACTGGTCGCCAGAGATGAGCGAGAACAAGAAAGTTCCGAGAGTGCTAAACACAGACATGGTATTCTCCTTTGTAGTGGCTTGGGGTAACTGTGGTTGCAAAGACGTTGAGAGCTTGGAGCATCGCCGCGCATCCAGGTTGCGAGTCTGCCGTTGAGGCAGAGTAGTGCCCGTCGGCAATAAACTTGCCCGACGTGTAGAGCGTGCTACCAGCCCAGATGTACGGGCTATTGACGCCATGGGCGGCGTACCCGAACCCATTGAAGGCTTCCGTGTGATAAAGGACGGTCGCCAAATCCCATGTCTCAACCTTATCGAGGCCTTGGAGCTTGATGGCGTCGATAGCTCCCTCCAGTCCACGAGGCAAACGGGCCGCGCCCCGCAGGAACCGCAGTCGTCACATGCGCTAAAAGCTGGCCATTGCCCAAGTATGTATCGAACCGGCCATCTGCCTCCCGAATGTGTATGCAGCCGATGACGTACCATGGCACGCCAGTAGCTTGCTGGACTGCCTCATAGCTTTGCCGGTGCTCATCGATCTTCTTCGCTGCGGCCTCAATCTGCGCCTTGTGCTCCGGCCTGATTTTCATTTGAGCAAAAAGCCGCTCGTATCCGAGCCGCGCCGTCGCGGTCAGTTCCATGGGAATTCCTTTCTAATTTTACTAAAATGCAACCGTCAGTTGGTTGCCAGGTTTTTCATTCCTGCAACACTCCGTCTCGATATTTTCAAAGACGGGGTGGACAGATGACTGCTGCCGATATGTTTGTTTCTGCTCTTATTTTTTCTGCTCGCAGATCACCTCTTGGAAGAGGGTTTTCTAGACGAACGATACTGAGCCTCATCGATAAGCTGGCAAAAACACCGTTCCGCACAACCTATCGTGGCGTGCCTATAACTCTACACATGGATAACACCACTGAGCGCAAGGCGCTTCTGACCAAGTATGATCACAAGGAAATGGAGTTCCTAGCGTCCTTCCTCAAAAATGAAGGCTCGGTGTTCGTTGATCTCGGAGCGAATTCTGGCCTCTATACTCAATGGCTCGCGGCGAACATGCCAACGGCATCGAGGATAATTGCAATCGAGCCTAATCCAACCATGAGGCGGCGCATCTCGGAAAATCTTAAGATGCTTGATTGCAAGCCTGATGTTGAAATCCTGCCCTGTGGGATTGGGGAACACAAGGGAACTATGTATTTGGACACATCGTACGGCGTCGGAGCCGCCAGGCTGGACGATAGCAAGGGAGTTCCTATTGTCGTCGAAACTCTGAAGGGTGCGCTAGAAAGCGTCTCCTGCAAGAGCATAAGCGCCCTAAAGATAGACATTGAAGGGCATGAAGATAGAGCGCTTATGCCATTCTTCGAGACGTGTGAAAAATCGTCATGGCCGAAGGCCATTGTCATCGAGACGGCGCACCGAGACGATTGGAAAACAGATATTGTCGGACACCTTATGAAGAAGGGCTATGTCCAGGATGGAAGAACTAGGTCCAACGCCCTTCTTCGCTTGAGCGCTTAAGTCTTGATGAGATAGTTACAGACAAATGCGGGCGGCATGTTGTTATGGGCTGCGCCGCCGCCAACATTGCTTATTGATATTCCTGTTGTTGCGGAATTTGTATTTACTGTCGTGAAAGACGAATTTTGGACGCGCTGAGCGTTTCCGCCCGCCCCTGACTGCGAGCCAGTATCTAAAGAATTGGGAATTGAATGGGAGTGACCAGGGTCTGTAACGCTATGATTATGCGAGGGCATCTCTCCCGTTGACAGAGTATGTACCTGTTCGCCCCCTGCATTGCCAATGACAGTCCCATCAAGGCCATTTGCGGCAGTTAGTCTGTTCGCCGCTGTTCCATTCATATTATCGCGACCAAAGAGAGCGCGCCCTCTCATATCTGGAACCGTGAAGTTGCCGCCGACTGCATTGTTCATGATGGCCGCGAGCAGCGGGAAGCTCGCCACCGGATAGGTTGCCCCGTCGCAGAACAGCCATTCGCCACCGAGAGCAGCTGCTGTGTTGGCCATGGTCGGGCGAAGGTCGCCAGGCTGAAAGCCGACGCCAAGGCATCTGCAACCATTCGTGCTATCGGATAGCACTTGAACGCGGGAAGTTTGCGGGACCACGACGCTTGCGCCGGAGCCGTTCGTCAGCGTGACGGTGAAGTTACCGGTGGTTAGGTTCTCGCAAAGAAAGAAGCCGATGCAGTCTGTGGTGACGATGACATTGGCGCTGAGCGTTCCCGTCAAGCGAAGCATCGCCATCTGAGACTGCGAGGCCGACAAGATGACGTTGGCATTTGATAGGCCAACGGCGGCGATACCGCCCAGATTGTTGTCAATGACGGCGAATGTGTTCGTGTTGAGGTCTGATCCCCACGTTCCCGATTCCGTTCCCGTGGTCGGAACGGAGTAACCCTTATTAGCTGTCGATGGCATCTATTGCCCCTGTCCTGTCTGGGAAGCCAGCGCGAGCGCGGCGCGTGTGCTTGTGGTGGGTCCGTACTGCCGCATGAGATCGGCGACGAAATCTGCGCCTGCCGGGCGTCTCGTGAGCGCGGTACGCATCGCGGCTTGCACCGGTCGTGAATAGAGAAGCGGGATCGCTGCTCCCGGTATGAGGCTGAGCGGGCTTATCGCTCCGGTATAGAGGCCGCCGAGGAGGCCATGAGTCATCAAGCGTTCAGGTGTACCGCTGTCTGCCACCTTTGAGGGGATGACTTCGCGCCCGGCCTCGGCGAGGTCTTGGTAGAGGCCAGCACCGCGCGCCGCTGTTCGGCTCCCCGCAGCTTGCGTTTCCTTCGCGCTAAGCGTCGTCGGGGTGAACCGGCCCTGAAAGGCTTGACTGGGAGAGGCCGCCGTCGCCTTCTCAAGTCGAACGAGATGCGCCCAGCCACGGTTTGCGTCACGAAGTGCTCCGGCCTCGGCTGGGTTCTGCCTCATGAGCATATTTTCGAAGAAGTCACGAAGGTCGTCGACCAGATAGGCCAGAGACCTCGTATCGGCTGATGGATCGCCCCGGCGCGCGCGGACAAAGGCCTTAAGTTCTGATCCTATGCTTTGGATTGTCCGGCCGTCGATCGTTCCTGCATTGGCCGTGAACTTGTGCAGGAGCTGATTATCGATAATGGCCTGAAGTTGCGCCTGTTGAGCAGGCGGCAGAACCATTGCGTCCTGCATGATCTGATGGGCATCCGCGCCGAACTGGTGGTCGACGGTGGCAGACATGCGCGAGTGCAGATCGTTGAACCGCGTACCGAGCCGGTCCTCGACATAGTTGAAAAGGTCATGACCAGGTGTGATGCCGCGCGGAACCGCCTCGCCGATCGGCTGCAAGGCACGATTTCCAGCGGCCACGTTGAACGTGCTGACGGCGTTTTCCTGAGCATTCTCGGATCGAGCCGCCGACGAATGGCGTCTTCGCTGCGATGTCCTCTAAGCGCTTCGCATTTCCCCCTAAAATCTGGCCAGGGGTTAGCTCCACTCCCTCGTTGAGCAGAGGCGCTCGCAGCGTCGTTTATGGCTGGGCTTACGGCTCTAGCCGCTACTCCTGTAGCGGGTCCGGCAATGCCGCCTGTAACGGCTCCCGCGCCAATCTGAGTGGCCTTTTGCCCAGCATAGTCTGAGGCATCGGCCACGGGCTGTGTCGCCCCGTATGCGGCCCCGGCAGCGGCTCCGCGTCCGGCCATGCCGAGGAGGGTTGTTCCTGCGCCCGCAACACGGCCAATTGCAGCCCCAGGAGCCAAGTTTACCGGGGACAAGACGTTTCCAGCCCCCGCGAAGTAGTCCCAATCCTTATCGGTGAGACCGGCTTCCTTGCGGGACGCCTTGTAGAACTCGTCCTCGCGCTTGGCCACGTCATCCATAGTCTCTTTGCCATAGCCCGTAGCATGTGCCGCGAGCTGGGCTAGGCCCACTGCCGGTTCGGCGGCACCTTGCAGAAAACGCCCGGGCTTTGATGACCAGAACGGCCCGGCTGTGGTATTGGTCGACGACTGCGGGGTCAGGTTGGCGAAGGGATCACCTTCGCTGCCTTGCGCCTGCGTGAGATCGGCGAACGGGTCTTGATCCATTACTGAATTCCCCATTGCTGAAGACGCTGTTGGACCTTGGCCGGATCAACGCCGCGCGCGATTGCGGCCTGAGCAGATTGCTTCAATTGAATGTTCGACATGCCCACGGGCCGCGCGCCGGGAGAGACGGGTGCCTGCACTTGAGAAGCGGCGCCGCTTCCCATGATTTTCTCGTATTTCGCCTTTGCTTCCGGAGAGAGAAGGTCATACCCAGTGTAATTTGTATGCAGCTCCTGATTGATTTTGGCCGCTAGGGGATCAAGTTGACCCATCAACAGGTGAAGAGATTCCTTGGCACCGGTATGCAAAGTGGTTGGCGATCCATACTCTGAATAGTGATGCTTCCAGTCGTCTATCTCAGAGAGAGAGGATGAGCCGTTTCCCTTGAAAACCTTAGCAAGCTCGCCAGCTACACCGATTTTATCGGTGCTTAGATTTGCTAAGGCTTCCTGATAGGGCTTGCTGTATTGTCTAGCTATAGGACCGGTTGCTTGATTGAACCAATCTGAAGAGAAGTTATGCAAAGGATCAATGTGGCCGTACATATCGGAGACGTGATTGATGGTCTTGTTCGCCGCAATAACCACATCGCCCCATGCGCCACTCGACAATTTCTTCCGGGCTGCTGCCATTGCCGGATAACTGGCGACAGTCACCTGTCCATTTGAAATGCGATTTGCCCAATCCCAATCTTCTTTGTCCTGAGGGGTTCTGCCTCTTCCAGTCGGGACAGGAGCATTTCCATCAAGTATGCTCTGAACTCGTCTGGCCCTTACCGGATCGGCAGCCTGGAGAGCCATCTTTGCGGAATCTCCCATTAGATTTAAATCAATGCCGGTTGTCGCTGTGGACGCTCCAGAAGTTTGACCGGGTGAGCCCCCCGGTCGCGTCACCGTCATGCTTGACGGGTGCACAAACCCAAATTGTTTATTCCCGAAAGCGTCTTCGCCGGTCTGGGTGAACTTAGGCTCGCGGATTTTCTCAGCTTCAAGGGCAAGCTTTTGCGCCTCGACACTTGCTGCGCGCTCTTTGTCCTGAAGGCCCTGATAGGTTTGGAGACCAGACAGACCGCCCTTGCCGATGGCCTGTGCCGTAAACGGGCCACCCGCCAGCATGCCGAAGCCGGTGGAGAGCAGGATTTGCCGGTCTTTATCATTGAGGCCGAGCGGATTAACGCCAAAGAGCCGGTAGAGAAGGCCGCTCTGCTGATCCTTAGGGATCTGCTTCACGGCATCCTGAATGTCACCCAGGCCGCTGCGCACGCCAGCTTGCGGCTGGCCGTAGGAAGCGGGAGCCTGATCACGCTCACCTGCCGTCTTATTGGGCGTCCAGGACTGCCCCGCCGAGGCGTTCTGGACCTTGCCTTCCCAGATCTTCGTGAAGTCGGCACTGGTGACGCTATCGACGCCGTCGGGGAACTGCTTCTTAACGTCCGTTGGGATGTTGCCCCAGATGGCCTGTTTTGCCCAGCCAGGCCCCTTCTGCTGCCCTTCAGCGGTTGATGCCATGTTCTGCCATGCGGGAGCGTCCGGGTTGCTCGTATGCGCCTGATAGCCGCCCCAGCCCTGCTGATGGATCATATAAAGTTCGGATGCCGTCGGCTCGCGCCCGTACTTATCGACGAAGGTGTCACGTTCCGCAGAGATCTTGCGAGCTGCCGCATTGGCGTTGTCGGCGGGATTGTTGATGTCGCCACCGCCGTACTTGTCGAACTCATCAGGTGATAGCTGGAATAGCCCCCTATACCTGCCGGTCCTAGCATTTGGATTGCCGCTGCTTTCGATCTGCGCGAAGCCCGCCAGTGTTGCCGGATCAAGGCCGTTCGCCTGCGCCGCGCTCTCGATGTAGGACGGATATTTGCCAGCAGCCTTTGCGGGTTCTGCCGGTTCAGGCGCAGTTCCGTTGTAGACGGAATTATAATCGAAGCCGGGATAGGTCTCGCTTTTCACGAGGGTCGGCTTGTCTTCCGGCGCCAAGCGGTCCTGAATTGGCTTCGGAGCGTTCATATTGAGGCCTGCGGACTCGTCGCCCGCCGTCATATCGGCAAGCGTCTTCCTGGTCGGCGCATACGTCGGCACATCGCCGTTTTGCTTGTCGAGCCAATTGATAAAGCTATGAGCAGGTGAAATGCTGTCGCCATTGCTGGGCGTCTTCGCCATGTTCCCGGCATAGATGCGGTCGAAGGCGGTATTCGCATCCAGCATTTGCGGAGGCATGATCGCGTCGGCATACTGGGTCGTGTCGCCACCTTCTGCAAAGCCGAGCATTGCCCCGAGGCCGCCGCTCCCAAGCAATCCGTCCGTTTGCGTTGATGTTTGCCAGCCACCATCGCCCGTCGTAGGCGTGGATGATGTGCCGAAAAGCTTGGTGTTCATATTGCCAAGCCCCTTTGCTGCCTTGCTCCAGTCGACCGCATTTGGCTTCATCTGCGGCGCCGAAATAAGCTGAGGCGCGTTGACTTGCGCGGGGTGAATTGGAGCCCACGGCATAAAGCCATCGAAGCCGAAAGAGGTATCGCCGCCGCCCGCAAACTTTCTGGCCCAGCCGCCATCTTTCAGAAGTCCACCAAAGGCGAGGCCTGCGCCGAGGATCGAACCAAGACCTGGATTTTGCGTCGTGGTCGCCGAACCATTAGTCGTGCCGCCCATCAGCGGTCCAAGGCCGCCAAGGATGCTGGCGAGCCATTGCGCGTTCTGATACGGCCACATGGTCTGAGATTGGGCGTTCTGAGACGCGGCATTGTTCACATTCTGCTGCTGGTTTTGTTGCATGCCACCAGACTGCAAGAGCGCATTCGCGTCGTTGTAGCCAAGGCTTTGTGAGAGCTGGCCGAGATTGCCGAACTGGTATCCAGCCTGAGCAGCCGCAGAACGGTCGCCCTGCGCTGCGCCAAGTGCTTGGCCATAGTTTTGCGAATTCAAGCCCGCGAGCGTGCTCGCATTCGACATGCCCTGCTGTCCGGCTAGGACGCCCTGCGCGACCTTCACGCGGTCACCGCCGAGCGCACCTTGGGCGATGGAATTTCCGACGACTTGGTTCTGCTGCTGGGCGTTCATCTGCCCCATCTGCGCCATCGTCGAATTGATGACATCGTTCTGAAACGGGTTCATATAGCGCGAGATCGCGGAATCGCTGATCGGCGCCGCACCCTGCGCTGCGTATTGGCCCGCAGCATCCATATAGGGCTTATAGCCGCCCTGCATCGCGCCTATTTGACCGAACGCCTGCATTTGCTGTGGCGAGAAGCCAGCGATACTCTGCGAGGTCGCGGGGTTCCACGGTGTTTGCGCTACCTGCTGTGCGGTAGGCAGCAGACTGCTATAGGCATTATACGCCTGAGAATTGGGCGTGTAAGTGCTGTTTTGATTTGTGGTCTGACTGCCGCCGCCCATGGCCTACCTCCCTGTCTTTCCGCCGACCAGGAAAAAGGCTCCCGAAGGAGCCCCTAAACGTCGTCGGTAAAGCCTGATTTTCTCTTCCGTTCGGTGATTGGAGAGGATGCCGATCAGGAGCGGCACGCCCAATCCTTCGGCGCATCTTTTGCCGAAGTCGATCAGCGCCTTGGCGTTCTCGAATCTCCGATATTTTGGCCGGACATAGGAGAAGAGTTCCTCCAAATGCGGCTCGCTCGAATACCAAAAGTTCGAGATTTGGAGGTGAGTAGCCGCCTCGATCGCGCCAACCGGACCGATGACGCCAATGACAGCGCCTTCGCCATTTATCGCGCGCTTGAGCCCCTCTCCGCCGATTTCCCAATCCACCTTCGAGATGCCGTTCTCGAAAAAGAGATCGCGGCAGAGTTCGAGGAGATCGGGCAAGTCCTCGATCACCGCGACCCGGATTTGAGGCAGCACTTTGGGAGCCCGGACCATGGTGTCCGCGCTTACAGTCTCAGTTTGTGGGATCATGTTATTTTGAAGGGCCTGGAAGAGTTTTGAGTTTCGTCGCGTATTTCTCGCGGATGTGTTTGATGAAGGCGTCAAGTATCCGGTGGCCGTGCTCCTCGTCGCCACCGCCAATGCGCTTCACGTCACTCGGGTGAACCGAGAACTCGCCGTCCGAAAGCATGACGGGGACAGTGCCGCGCGATGCGCCGCCGCCCGCAAGTTTAATTCCCGGAACGTTTGGCAGCTTCGGGACAACAGGCTTTGCCTGCTTCATGGAAGCCGGGAACATTTGTCCGAGCTTGTAATGACCGGCTTGAGAGTTGCCATCTCCGAGAGCGGAAACCGTGTCGGCCGGCAGAATATGGGCTCCGTCTGGAACATGGGTTGCAATCTTGTCGGAGCGCCCCATCGTGTGGCCCATCAGGGGGCCTACATGGCCCATGGATCGCGCTTCGTTGCGAACATACCAAGGCGGCGACGCATCGCCCCCTGAAGCTCTTTTCAGCATCAAGGCCTCACAGATTGTAATAGGGAACTTTGCCAGTGGTTCCGTCTGGCAAAGTGATGATGACGAAACCTACGGGGTTTGCAGGCAACGTCGCAGCTCCAGCCGTCGCGGCGGCGGCCTTGCCGCCGCTATTCGGAAACACGCTTGTCAGCGTCTTGATGAGCGCGGCGAGGTTCTGATTGAGCCCCTGTAACTGCGCAAGAACTTGAGGGTCTATCATTATTTTCTCCCGTCTGGAGCCCAGCGATAACGGATATGACCAAGGCGCCAGAAGCTGCCGATGTCCTGGCTCTCAACGCGCAGCATAATCTGCCGCGCACGAAATCTTTTGCTGATGAACTGGCTTGCTTGGTTGACCGTGAAGGGGCCGTACACGGTTGGCGTGTCCCCTGGATATTTGACCGCGAAGATCGTGATCATGATGCTTGCGTTCTGCGAGCCGTTGAACAATCCCCAGCGAAAATCGGGGAAGATTCTATCGATGAAGACAATATCTTCGCCCTCGCCAACGTAGAACCACCCGGTCTGAAAGGCAGCATTGAGCGGCTGACCGTCGGCGTCGTTTCCGCTCTCATGGGAGAACACAAGCCCATTATTTGCCGAGGCTATAGGACCGCCGAGGACAGACTGATCCATCCAGGCGTTGCGTTGCAGGTTGCCGATGTCCCAAGTCTGCTCAATCGTGTTGAGCTTCGCGTATTTATCGCAGATCCCGAGGCCTCCGGAGAGGCTTGGGAAGAAGAACAGGACCTCGGAAAAGGCCGTGTTCGAACCGGCGTGGCAGAGATGCGCGTTCGCAGTGTCGAATCCTGAAAAACTGCATCCCAGACCGGGCAAGGCATGATTTGGACGCCACCGCCCGCGAGTGAGAAGAAGTTGTTGGTGCCCATCCAATAGACACCGCCGCCAAGCTGAGTGCGTGCGTGCTTGGCGATTAGACCGCAATTCGAGCCTATTTTGTTGAACCCGAAGGCGAGCGAGGCCCCGATATAGTTCATGGACCAGAGGTCGAGATCGGTCCAAATCAGATTTTGCGCTGGCGCGGCAATCCCGCCCACAGTTCTCGATCCCGTTGGGATGCGGTAGGACCCTGCCTGCGTCGTCGGAAGCACTCGCCACTCAAAGAAATTGCCGACATCGCTCCATCGGACTAGGAGCGGGTCCTGATACACTCCGATGGAGGCAGATACCGTCGAGCCATAGGCAACGATGACCTGCTGGGCGATGGAGACGAAAGCGCCAGAGTTGAAAGCAGGCCCCGTTGGGACAATCGAGGAATTGGCGAACCCGCTCGCCGGGCCCCAAAAATAGATACCGCCGTTTTCTGGATTGGCGATTAGCAGCTCGCCGAAATTGTCGAGCGTCCAATCTGTCGATGTTATCGGCGTCCCGGTCTGGCCCACAATTGGCGTTCCAAGCCCATAGGGGCCACTGCCATAGGTGGACGTACCATAGCCGCCGCTGGCCGCTTGCGGGCCGATGGCGATGTAATACAGGAACCCCGCATTGCCCCCATTCATTGCGGTTGGTCCGGCAGACGAAGCCGCTGAAATGGGTGCCGTAATGCTGAAGTTGTTGGCGTCGATGACAGATTGAACGACATTCCGGCCGGAAATCGTCACGCCGCCTACAGTCGTCGAAAGCGGAAAGACGATATCGTTCCCGGCCACAAGTCCATGGTCCGGAAAATTCACGGCAATGCTCGCCGATCCAGATGCCGTGGTGAACTTCGGAATCGCGCCGCCATTGCTGACAGTCGATGTGGCGTTCGCCTGGGCTAGGATCGTATAGCTTGTGGCTGAGATATTCGCGTTGACGGCATAAAGGCCGGAAAGGATCAGACCGCCGACCGAAACCGGCGTGTTGAAATAGACTGCATCGAAGTTCGTGATATTGCTGACCGACGCGTCAACAATGGTGACAACCGGGCTTCCACTCGTGGTCGAGAAGTTAATGGCCGGATTCGTCGTCAAGGTTTGCGGCGAAACGCTTTGAAAGGCTCCCGCCGTGATCACGTCAAGTTCTGTCGTGGAACCCTGCACAAACCGATCATTACCCGCCAAGTCCTGCCAGGCGTGAATCGACTTGGCGATGCCTCCAAGGGCCAGAGGATAGAACTTAGTCCAGCCGCCAAGCTTCTGAAACAGCCCCGATTTGAAACGGCCAAGCGCGGTGAGCGTATAACCTCCACGGTTTGCCGTCGGGGTCAATTCGGCATTTAAGCCCGGAATGAGTTGGATCGACTCCCAGGCCATTTAGCCGCGCTCCGGTGTCGCCATCGCGGGCGATTTGGACGTCCAGGATGAGGATCCGAACTTTTTGCGAATCTCCTCCCTCTGGGCCGAAGCCATCAGCTTGTCATATTGGGCGCTCCACGAGACGGCCATGCGCGGATCATCTGAGGACGCGCCGTAATTCCTAAGCAGGCCACCCGTTGCCGAGACCATGGCCGCAGCAAGGAAAAGATCGCTCAGAAATTGCGAAAGGAACGTCGTCGTGTTCGTTGCCGAAAGAGTATTCGGCCTGATCGTGCCGATGACCTCAACAGGCCACACAGAACCCGGTGGAGGGCCGAAGAGAACCGTCTGGTCTGACAGCATACCGAACATCGTTGGCACTGTGGACGAGCCTGGAGCTGTGTCTGAAGGCCATGACCAATTGATCACCTCTTTTGAGGCGCTGACGAGCGGGTTTCTCACGCCATTGACGACGACGTTTATTTCTTCGACCACCACGAAGCGGCCCAAGGCACTCGGCAATGAGAAGGTCCGATTATTCGCCGTGGTGCTTGCGCTGGTATCCCGGACAATCGTGCTCAGAAGATCAAGCTCACGGTAAATGCGCTGCTCGGCGTCGTCGATAATCGCGGCTAAATCGGTCACGAAATCGGGATCATTCGTAGGCACGGAGAGCCGTTCGGCCAGAACCGTGACAAACGACGAATAGGTGTAAGACATCGATCAGCCTATAATGTAGCCGCGAGAGAAAGGCGTAGCTGTGACGGCTGTTGGCGTGTAGGTTATTACGATTAGGCCGCCCGCCCCCAATGAATTGCCGCTATTTGTGCCGCCCGCGCCGCCACCGAACTTGCCGCCCGCGCCGCCACCGAACCCACCAGAAGAAGGTCCGCCGCCGCCGCCGCCGCCGCTTCCGTGCGTAGCGTCGTATTCCGTACCGTCGCCGCCATCTACCCCAGGGCCGCTTGAGTTGCCACTACCGCCGTTGCCGCCGCCATTTGCACCCGCGCCACCTCCGGGAACGCCGCCTGTTGCGCCACCGTCTGCACCACCGCCGCCACTAGGGCCACCCGCGCCGCCGCTACCGCCGTTGCCGCCTGCACCGTTAGCTCCCGCCGCGCCGCCACCCCCCGGTTCGTTATTGCTGATAGCTCCCGCATTTCCGCCCGCAAACACAACATCCCCGATGGACGTAGCAGACAGCCCACCCGTAGCGCCGTTAGCGCCCCTGGCCAGCACGCCAGCCGCCGCACTGGCGGGGGCCGCGTTAGTTGTGAAGTTAAGCCAAGTCGGACCCCTATTCGTGCCGCTGCCTGCTGTGGGTACGTTAACAAATGCCGTACTCCCAGGAGTTAGGGGCGCGTTAGATCGTTTAGCATACGCACCGCCGCCGCCGCCTCTCGCAAGAGTTGGGTCACCCGCGCCGCACCCTATACACTCTACAGTGTTATTTGTGGGGTCGAAGTCGGACGGGACAGTTATCGATCCCGTAGCGGTGAAGAATAGCTGCACTTGCGCCATTAGCTCTTAAGCACCTTGAGGCTCAGCGTCACTCGCGTAACCGTCGATGCGCTGTTCACGTTAAACCTGAGAATATCCCCGGCTGAAATCGAGGTAGTCCAGCCCGTGAGCGTGGAGTCCTGAGACTTCGCGGCTGAGCTGATCGTCGGAGTGTGGCCATCAGTGATGGAATTGCCAGATGTCGGCGGGAAGCTCGCAAAGGCAGCCTTCCAAATATCAACCACAATCGACCCAGGTTGGTCGGCGAGAAGGGTTGCACTTTGGATTGTACAGTTAAATGGAACTTCGTGATCGCCCTTGATACCCGTTGTTATAGCTGAGCCGTTACCGTCAATTATGAATACGATAGACGCCTCTTTCGTGTTCGCCGGAACCTGAGCACTCGGAAGAGTTCCGCTTGTGATATTCGATGCATTTGTGGTGTCCGTGGTCGCGCTCGTGGCGAAGGCAACACCGTTGGTTTTTGTAACAGTGAGAGAGCCAGCCGACGAAAGCGTTGCGTCGCCCCCAACCGTTTTCGGAAGCGGATCGGCAGAGGTTTGGCCGACCAGGAGCTGCCCATTCGACATCACTGCGGTAACGGCGATTGCAGAGGTTCCCTCTCCGATCAGGATACCGTGAGCGGTTAATGTGTTAGCTCCGGTTCCGCCTCGCGCCACCGCAAGCGTGCCGCTGCTAATATTGCTGGCATTCGTCGCGTCTGTCGTCGCCGAGGCTGCGAAGGAGACGCCATTCGTTTTGGTGATGGTAATCGCGCCGGTCGCAGTGTTCAGCGTTCCATCGCCCGACACAGTAAAACCGCCAAGAACCCCGCTATTGTTGAACTGAACCTGCCCAGATGTGCCCGCTGCCGCCGAAACCGGAATGGCCCATGCACCGTCTCCTCGCCAGAAGGTAGTCGATGAGGCTCCGGTGCCGCTATTGAGGCGGCTCGTGGATAGGCTGCCAGATGTAATGTTGCTCGCGTTTGTCGCGTCTGTCGTCGCCGAGGCTGCGAAGGGAGTGCCGTTCGTCTTGTTGACCGTAACTGAAGCGCTGCCCGCCGAACTCGAAACATCGCCCGAGAGCGCAGGAAGTCTGCCAGCTGGAAGGATTTCGCTCGTAATATTCGCGGCATTGGTGACATCAATAAACGCGCTTGCAGCCAAAATCACGGTGACAAACTGAGAACCATTTCCGATAATCGCGGCATTTGCCGTTGGCGTCATAGCCGCTATGGCATTGAGGTTGACACTCCAAGCCTGAACACCAGCCGCTTGTCCAATCTGAACGTCGAGAAACAACTGACCGTCCGGGCCGGTTGGTTCCCGCCAGTGGATGCTGTCTGAGTTGGTTAACCGGCTCACGTCATGGCCTCAGTTGAATAGGCTCGCCGAACGGTCCCTTGACGATCGAATAATCAATGGGGTCGCGAAGAAAGTCTGGAGGCGGCACAAAGGAGCCCGCCTCGTCGATGTCATAAAATTCAGGGCGCGCGTTGTAGACCGGCCTTGGATCAGCCGGTAAGCTAAGGACCTTCAAGAACTCCGATGGCTCGTCATAGCAGGGCGTGCAGACAAGAATTCCCTTGTTGTAGAGCGATCCTGCCGACCACTGCTTTTGAAAGCGCAGCGTCTCAAGCTGAAATTGGCGCCCGCATCTATCGCATATGGCTTTAGCGGCAGGCCGTTGCGGGTCCACCTCCACATGGCTAAAAAACCTGCGTGTCACTTAAGCCTCGTCGATCGAGTAATTCTCAGGCCGCGCGTTTAGAACCGTTGGCGGGTCAGCTGCAAGCACGATCGACCGCAAAAAGGCGGAAGGCTTGTCGAGGCATGGCTCGCAGACAAGTGACCCGAGGTTCTCAAGGGTGTTGCCTTGCCACTGATATTGAAATTGCAGAGCGCTGTGATTGTGGAGAGCGCCGCAACGGTCACATATCGCAAAGGCCTGCGGATCCTCAGGATCGACGGATGCTTTCCCTCGTGGTCGGTATGGCATTGGTCCTACCTGAAATAGCCGCCAAGCCCAGGCGTTATTGAAATTCCAACGCGTTCCTGATCCTGTTCCGCCGCGATCAGGAAACGCTTCTCGAACAGGGCTTCGAGCTTCTCGGCGCGGTCAGGCGCGTAAATCACGGCAAGACGCGCGGCTAGGCCGGTCGTAAACGCGTCAAGGAACCTATAGGGCGTATCGAGCGTCTGGCCGCCGGAGCCTGCCACGTCCTGCATTTGCCGGAAGGACAGGACCTTCAGCGTGTAGGTGAAATTCGCGTCCGGCACGAAATAGAGCGTGATCGTTGGACTTGGGATTCCAAGGTTCACCCAGTACGAGTTCGGAAACCCCTGCTGAGCCTTGTTCGGGATCGCCGCATATTCCGACGCGCTAATCGGGCCCAGAACACGATCGGTGACAGTCCCGCCAGCCGTCGTCGAGATATATGCAACGGCAATGGCAACGGTGCGGTTTGCGAGAGGATATGTCGGGGTTCCCGGCGTCAGTGTGAGGCTTTGCGTCTCGATTGCAAATTGATGCGGATTCCGGTTGGTGAAGTCGACCATCAGCATATTCGACTGATAGGTCGCATCCGCCAGGTGCTCCGTTACGATCTGGGTCCGGCGCAGCCCGCACATGGAATAGGCCGCGATGACAACGTCGGAGACTGCCGGGTTGAACCCGTATGTGCCTGATGTTGTCATCGCGCTAGATCGAGGGTGAGCCGAGCTGGATCACGGTCATAGTGATAGAGCCGGTGCCGGAATTGAGAACGATGCGAACGAGCTTGGGCGCGATGGCATAGCTCGATAAAGCCGAAGCTGTCGCGTTCACGACGCCAGTATCAGCGCTGTTGATCCAGGTCACATTCGCGAGCCCAAGCGGAACACCAAAACCGCCAACGCCATTTGGATCATCGAGGCTCGATTGCACTGTGTAATTTACCGTGCCGGTCACGGAGACCTGAAGGGCGACCTCAGCTAAGCCGAACTCATCGAGGAAGATGGGCCTCGATGAGGCCACACCATTGGTTCCGACCGTCACAGCGGCAGCCGTCGCGCCGGAAGTCGAGACTCTGGTGACTGTCGCGAAATCGACACCAGCATCGACAGCCGTAGTGTTGCCGCCCGTCACCGTGGCCGAGATGATTTGCCCAGCCCAGTCGGTCCCCCTCACGGTGAAGGTGATGCCGCTATCGTTGCCGGCCGAGGTGATGATCACCCGGCGCGGAGTGTCGAGAGTAGCCACGCCTCCCGAGACCAGAGCCCCATTGAGCGTGAGGTTCTGTGCGCCTGCCGCAGACTGCGACAAGGCAATGGCGTTGGCTGAGGCCGCAGCAAGCGGCCCCACCTTAACCTGAGTTCGTCTGCTCATTCGTTCAGCCTTTGCTTAACAGCTTCCGCCACGCTTCAGAGCCTTACCGGCGGAGCTATAGGGCGAGGTGTCGGAACCGACGCCACCGCCGTTGGCTCTGTGAGCGACCTGCCCGCCACGAGCCTTGCGGTCCATGCGAGCCTTGCCCTTCACGCCGCCGATCGTGCCGATGTTCTTGCCTTCCTTGGCTTCCTTTATGACCTTAGGATTGCCATCGGCGATAGCAGGGCCGCCACTGGCCTTCTTCACGTCCTTCGTGCTCTTCGTTGCACTTTTCTTGCGACCTCTCATGGCCGAAATCCTTTCTTAAGCTGGGGTAACGCCGTAGGTTCCGGCGACTGTTGCAAGACTGGCGGCAGGGATCGTGATCGACACCTGAAGCCGCTTTGTCCCGTCCGAGGCGTCTGGCGAGGTGAATGTGCCGCGCACATCGCCCGTGGTTGTCGTGGGTGTGTTCGCATCGGCGGCGGTGAACGTGCTCACAAGCTGAAGAACGTTGTTCCACACGATGTAAGCGAAGAAGAACTTATCGACGCGCAGCGGAAAGCCGAAGATGTCGGCAGTTCCCACGCTGACGGTGCTGCCGCTGGTTGCACTCGGCGTGACCGACTGAATCCATTTCCAAGTTTTCTTGCCGTTCACCGTGTTGGCGTTCGGACCCGTGATGGCTTCCGTTTGCGGGTTGCCATAGATATCGAAGCCCGCCACCGTGAAGGTGATGGCACTCAAGTTTGCCGCACTTGTCAGTGAGACAGCCCGGCTTAGAAGCGTCGTTGGATCCCAGATATTCACTAGGGCATTGGACCCGAAGGCCGTAGCGCTTGGAAATTGATCAATGCGACGCAAGCCCGTAACCGTGAGGCCGGTGGCGGCGTTGACAACACTGTCGCCGACCGTGATGCCAGCCCCGCTTGCCGCCACAAGCGTGAGCGGAGTTCCAGAGTTCGGAGCCTGCAATGCAGCGATGTTGGCCGTGGCCTTCGCGGATGGCACTGCTTCAAGGGCAAGCACATCCGAGTTGATCCAGCCGAAGGCCTTTTGGTTGTCGGCGCCACCGGGATTGTAGGCGTATTGCGGGCGTATATCCGAAATCGCCGTTCCAAATGCGAACAGGCTTGGTCCCGCATCCGGATTCCGGTTCCCCGAGATTTTGGGGAAGCCAGGAGCAAGGGTCTCCTGGCCGAACACAATAAGGGGGCCTGACGAGGCTGATTTTGCCATTTTTAGTCCTCCTTACGAAGTTGGAAGGGAGCCAAACAGGCAACGTGGATCATTGAAAAAGAATCCCGCGCGCTGGTAGCCCTTGACGAGCAAGTTATCGGTCATGAAATCGACGTGCATATCGAGTTCGAAAGACACGCGGTCGATATGGATGAGACCTTCAACGTCGGTCTTTACGAACCACGCAAAATTCGAGGTGAAATAGTCGAACACCTCGTAGTCGTGCAAGCCGCCTGATACTGAGTGAATGGCGTTCACGTCGTTATCGTTCGTTCCAGGCCTCATATCCGTCTTGATCAGCCTGATCGCCACGTCTTCGAGCGCCACGGGAACGCACAAGGTCTTTGCTCTGGCGCGAACCTTCAACCCGGCCTCGTTCACAAAGCCGGTTCGGATCGCCTTTTGACCTGCGATCAGAGTGGCCTCATTCAGATCCGCGTCAACGGTCGGACGATTTGACCATGAACCGCCGACGAAGGGCGATGTCTCGGTCAGAGGATGTGCCGAATTGAGGAGGGACACGCCGTCGCCGCCAATCGCGGGATTGAATGTTCCAGCCGTGTTGAAGACGTTGGCGGCCTGGATTTCCCAGTAGTCGGCGAAGGACTTCGCAAGCCCCAAATTCATGGGGTTAAAGTCCTGCTTATACTGGTTGTCGTCGATGGCCTTCCTGGTGATCGAATAGCCCAAGCCGGCCTCGATCGGCTCCATATTATAGCTCCACCGCTGCCCAGCATTATTGTCGAACTGGGTTTGAGCGCCTTCCTCCTTCAGAGCTGCCAAGCCGAGGTAACGGGCTTGCGCCGTGCGCTCGATCTGAAGCTTGGAGTGGATGGTTTTGAAGAGCTTTTTCCATTGCGGCTCTATGTTCCGGTACTGACCTGTAACTGCCGCCAAACCGGGCAGGAGGAGGTCTCTTTCCGCTGCTAAATTAATAGACATTGCGTATCCTCCTTAGATACCGGCTGCGCCGAGTGAGTTGGCCGAAACGACGACGATGTTGAAACCAGACGTGTTGTCCGTCCCGGGGGCCCCGGGAGGGGCAAAGTCTGACCACAACCCTTCGATCTTGAAGGGAAGGGTTGCCGTATTGGCGATGGAGCCCTGGTTTAGGACGACGCCTGATTTTCCATAGGCTCCGGCGATGGTGCCTGCGGCCATGGTGACATCGGCATTCTGCCCAACGTTGGCGAATGACACTGGCGTGGCGGAAGACCCGTTCTGCACCGCGAACAACTGACCAACCGTCCCGGTGATCGGGATGTAGTAGACAGTCGCGTCCTGGGTGGCGTCGTTACCGGGCCAGAACATATTCTGAGTGGTTCTGCCGAGAGCCGTGGAGAGATATTTCGCGCTCCAGAAAATGCCGACGAGAAGGCCGCGATCTTGGCCAGCCGTCCACTTATCGAGAAAGCCTGTATTGAGACGGATGAGGGGATCGCCACGGAACAATTGATTTGTGTTGCCGAAAGCAATTTTCCCGTTCCCGATGGAAAATTGGGGTTGCGCGCCGCTAATATTGCCAAGCGGACGAAACCCGAAAGGTGAATTCGGATTTGCCATTTTGGGTATACCCATTTTGAGTTGAGAGAGATGGAGGATCAGCGGCGCGCTGATTAACGGTGCTGCAACTCCCGGCGCGGGAGGACCACCTTACTGCACTGTGAACGGCTACCTCGGCGGGAGGGCTTGCCGTTTACTCATCGCCTGCGATTTCGAGGTGCGGGTAAGTTGACGGATCAACACCCTCATAGGTTTTACGCAAAAGCGTGTGCTCGCGCGCTTTTGGTGTGTTCGGGTCGAACATCGACTTGTTCTTGAACTCGACGCCCCAACTACGCTCCTTCATGACGAGCTGGTCGGAGGCTTTGCGTTTTTCCTCATATCGAGCGTCTTCTGTCATGGACGTTGGACGCTCCATGAGGACCATGCCCTTATGCTCGATAGCGCCCTGATCATTGGAGCCATACCGGCCCGGGTAGCGGCTCGCTGGAACGTGGGTCCAGCCTTGAGCCATGAGGCCGCTTATATAGCTTCGATCCTCTTGGTTATAGGTCGATTGCCGCTTCCACTCGAGCGTAAAGCCTTCGGCGTTGATCTCGCGGACAAAATGTTCCGGAAGGTCGAAGGGGTTGATGCTTTCGTCGCTATGACGAGACAGAATCTTGCCATCGCGGCCAACAGCCTGATTGGGCTTCAGAACCGGACGGGCTTCTTTTCTCGCCGGTTTTCGGCTTGCAGGAGCCCTAGTTTCAGATGCTTCCATAATTGCCACCATATTTGTCCTTGTTCCACATCAGGCCTTTTCCGGCCTTCCCGTTGGCGTCCAGCTCCTGGATTCCCCGAGCATAAAGCGCCAAGGCTTCGGATGGGCTCTTGTCAGGCCACATCTTCAAAGCCGTGTCCTTCTGCTCTTTCGAGAGGCGCACGCCGGTATTGCGGGGCGCTTGCCCGAATTCGCTGCGAGAGACGGGAGCGGCTGGAATGGGTGCGCTCCTTGCCTTCTCTGTGGCCGGCGCGGGAGCGCCCTCTTGTTTGGTCACGGTATACCCCATGTGCTTGTCCATAAATTCCCAGTAAAGCTCTGTATCAGCCTCCAACCCATCGCTCTCAGCGAGGAGATGACCTGCCTGAGCGCGAGCAACGCGCTTCGGGTTGCCCCAGAGATCGCTTTTATGTTCCCTGAGCCATGTTTGGGTCCTCGGAGTGTATTTTCTGATTTCAGCTTCAGCCGGATCGCCATCTGCCCCGCTCGATGCTTGGCCTCCGGATGCCTCGAAATTTGCCTTCCCGTCTTCGAGACGCATCAGGTTCTGTTGCGCCCTAACGAGATCGGCTTGAGCAGTACCAAAGGCGTCCCAATCGCCTTCGGCGGCTGCCCGCGTGATTTCGCGCTTTGCCGCGTCCATGTCTGTTTTTGTCAGGGTGATCGCGTTATCGATCGCCGCCTTGGTGGCTACTTGATATTCAGAGGCGTTATGCTTGGCCTTCTGCTCAAATTCACGAGCCCGAGCGTCAGAGGCTTCTTTCTGCGCCTTTAGGTCATCGAATTGACGCCTGAGAACGTCGTAAGGGTCGTCCTCTTGGACCCGGTCTGAATGGTCCGGCTCAAACTCTTGAAACTGAACTGGCTCTTCTTGAACCTCGATAACCAGCTCCGGTGCATTTGCCGGTGTCGATGGCGGGTTCCTGGTGAAGGCCTCTTCGAGCTGATCGCCCGCTTTCTTTCGCCGTGTCATGGCCGCTCCTTAGAAAATGGTTTCAGGATTTTTGACGCGACCCATGATGAGTTCGTCGGCGATAAACCGGCACGAGATGCGATTTATGACGCACTGCTTCGTATCGCTGGCCCGATAGAAAACCCACTCTCCAACCTTCGGAACTGGTCCTTCCCACTCGAAAGAGCCGTAATACTTGAAAGCGGTGACGCCGGGCTTCAGCACAAGGCCCACTTTGCCCTGGTACAAGCTTTCGTTGAGCCTTGCTTGGGGCTTGATGATGCCGCCCGAAGTCGTCTCAGGCTCGATATAGGTAGCGACCAAGACCAGATTTCCAAAAACCTCGACCTCTTTAAGAGCGGTTTTGAGAGAATCCAGAATCTCCTTACGCTGATCCTTGGCTTGCGCCACTCGCAATACGTCAATTGCTGCTGAACTCATGCTTAATAATCCTTGAGTAAGCTATCGTTTATGTTGTCCGCTAACGCTTCAACTTCCGACATACCTTCCAGATATCCCACCATTTTTCGATAGGTGTCCGGCTCCATGCCTTGGCCCATTTCTTCGATAATTTCCTGGCGCCGCTTGGCCGCCGCCTGTTTGAGGCGAGCAAAGAAGATGTTCTCTGGCCTCATTTGCGCTTCGCTGCCCCGCCCCGCTTCCTGGGCATCATGGGACCGCCCATAGGTGCAAGACCGGGAGGAGGCATAGCTGGGGCCGCAGGTCGCGGCGGCATGGGCATTGGACCGCCGGGGACCGGCATGGGGGCCGCGCTATCCTTTCCAGGCGCAACAATAACGTTGACCTTCGTGGAGGCCTTCTTGGCGCGACCGCCCATCGCCTTCATTTTCGCGGCGTTCGATTTGTTGGCTTGCGCCCGGATATTTTTCATGGGTTCATTCCTGAGAGGATTTCTTGGCTATATGGATGCACGGCCAGGCGCTCGGCGATCTTCATGTGTTCGATGTTCTCTTTGCTCTGCAAATTCGCCATCTTCACCTGGTTCGTCTCATGCGCCGTCTGCGCCTTGATCATCTCGGGGCTCGGCTGTGCCGCCGATGGTGGCTGCGGCGGTGCTAAGAGGCTCTGGCCGTCCTCGATCTTCAGCATCCCCAAGAGACGCACTGCGAGAGCCTTCTGGTCAAAAACTCCGGGGAAGGCTTGGTTAAGCTGCACAAGTGCGACGCCCTTCATCATTCGATGAGTGCTCGACGGCGTGTTCGGATCGGAGCGCGGCTGCAAATCGGTGTTGTTCAGAGCGGCGATCACAGTCTCCGCGTTCCAGCCGCTCCGGTTGGGTGTCCCCCGCCAAAGCGCCTCGGGGTCCTCAACAAAGAGGTCCCGCAACAGCTTGAGCTCAAGGGCTACAGCCGTGTGGATACGCTTGTGAACCGCGTCCAGGACTTTGGCCGCCTGCTCGATCATGGCGAGTGTCGTTCCGACCGGGGCCTCTTGGTTCCCCTCGCCGACCTGAACTTCCGCTGTCCCGCCGAGGCGCTGCCCAGTAGAAGCAACATTCTCCACGAGCTGCATGGTCGCAACATCCGGCCCCTTATAGGGCAGAGGCATGATCGCGTCTGAAAGCTTCATTCCTGTCGAAACATCAACCGGCGCCCCGCCGCCAGGCGGAACCCTGAAATTGTTGGCGACCTGCCTCGATCCATTTTTGGCGTAGAGGAAGCCAGGAAAGTTGGAGAACATGCCGGCGTCGAGAAGCTCGCGCCAGGCCGCCGTCAGAGCCGCCGTGGCGTTGCCAAGGATCTGCAAAAGGCCTGTACCGTAAAGCCCGAAAGTCTGCACGAAGGGGAACGGGACGAAGGTCCGCTTTCTAAGGCAGTCTTCGTCGTCCTCTTTCCAATCGCGGCGAATCTCCAAAATCGTGCGCGATGTCTTATCGATGGCAACCCGATAAGGCAGAGGAAGGCCTGTCTCTTTGCCCTTTTTCTTATGCTCGAAGCCGGGAAGATCGACCTCGCAGTAGCATTCATAAATCGTGTGCGTCTGATCGTCCGGACGCGTCGCGTTCAGGTCGAGCCCCATTTGACGCGCAACCGCCGCGTCCATTTTGTTGATGTCCTGCACCGGAGCATCCAAGTCGATGTCCCTGTACACTCCGGCAAGCTGCATGCGCCGAAGCGTGCTTTGCCCCATAGGGATCTCATGCGTCACGCGCGGAGCGGTTTGCAGGTCCGTGGCCGTGTTAGCGACGATCAAATGTTCCGCATCGACCGCGTCGGAGACCGGCCTTCTCCGGATCGGGCAAGGATATATCTTCTTGAACGCCATCCCAGAATATCCGACCTGAAAAAGCATCCGATCCATGTCAGGCACATATTCAGGTGCGCCACTGACCAGATATTCATTGAACGCATCCTCAAGCGCCTGCGCCTGAGCGTCCATTTCCGCCGTCTGTGGCCCTGCATTTTTGACCTTGGCCGGACCATCAGAAGGAAGAAACTCGCCCCGTGCGTTGGCCTGAAAGCGAAGGCAGGCCTCGGCTAGAAGCGGATGCCGAACTGTGCTCATGCCTTCCATGGGAGCGGATGAAGAGCCAAGATCGGAACGCGGCTCCTCAATCTTTAGACCAAGAAGCTTTAGCCCATTCGTGCGCGTCCGGAGCCACTCCGCCCGGCTCCTGTCATCTTCGTCAATTCCCTCGAGTAAGTGCTCGGCAAGCCAAGACAGATCGCCTTCGTCCAGAAAATCCGCAAGGTTCGCGGAATGAGCGCTCGACGCGGCAGCGGAATTCGATGCGCGCGGATTAAACTGCACGACGACGCCGCCGTCCGGCTGGTCAAGGACCAAAGCGTTTGATTTTTGGGCAAAATCCGCCCCGCCTCGATCAAAGGCTGTTCCGGGATTATGGAACAGCTTGCCGAGCTGCAAAACCTGAGCCTGCATTTAAAGTTCACACCTCGTAGAGCGGAAGATCGTCTCGCGGATTGTAAGGGCGCTCGGATGCCGCTTGCCGCGCCGCCTGGCGCTCGCCGCGCCGTTCCAAATAGCCACTTTGCCGCAAGTACCAAAGTCCTTGCGTGATTGCGTCCACATAGTCGTCATGGCGGCCCCTTGGGAACGCAGCCATCTCATCCTCGACCGCCTCAGCCCATCGCCGCTCCGGCCGCCAAATCATGCCGGCTGTAAATAGATGCTGAACCCGGTTCGCACGTACCACCTTGTCCGCCTTGCCTGGGTTTATGAGATCGATCGCAAATTTCTTGCCGTAGAGGAGCCGGTTTAGCTCCTGGACGACGGAGATTCCGCTCGCCCGCGATTCCACCAAAAGCCGCTCAACTTTGAACCGCTTGCATGAGTGGCCTATCCACTCCACAAGGCCCCAATGCGATTTCGCACGAGAGATATATAAATCCTCGTCTTCGCCCCATTCCCGTTTAATATCCGGTCCATGAATCGCCAGGCGCTTCTGCCAGGCGTCAACCAATAGAACCATGGGTTCCCCGTCGTCCGCATAGTGGACACCGAGGATCACCAGCGCCGAGGGGTCATTCTGCTGCCGTTCCGTGTAGGCCGGATCGACCGAGGCTATGATCGTATCGAGGAGCGGATACTTGTTCCGCTTCTGAAGCTGCTCGATCGGCGATAGACGGTCCTCAGTCCAATCGCGCTTCTCTTCAGGCAGCGCCCAGAGGTTCCACCATTCTCTCTTGAATAAACCGCCTCCGCGCGGGTCAGGCCTTTGTTGGTATTGGCCGGCGAATGCAAATTCACCCATTGCCTTCGCATCCGCGACGGCCTCAGGCGGATATCTGTCCGGCCAAAAGCACTCGCCGTCTTCTGTGCGAGGGTCTTCCCACCCAATGCACGTCGGAGCGCTCCGATCCGGCTCATAGAGCAACGGGATCATGAGATGCTCGTAAGGAAGCTCCTCGGTGATGATGATGCCGGAAATGTCAGCTTCGTGGCTTCGCTGCTGCACCACCACAATCGCCGATTTCGTCATGTCGTTAAGACGGTTCCCGATACCCTCCCGGAAGAAGCGCGATGTCTCTTCCCGGATGGTCTTACTCTCAACGTCCTTCACACTATTCGGATCATCCAGGATCACGCGGTCCGCACGGTTTCCGGTAACGCTGCCTCGAATGCCCGCCGCCATCTTCACGCCGGTCTTATCGTTCGTGACGAGCTGCTCGCCTTCCTTATCGAGCTTGAAACGGTGTCCCCAAAGGTCCTGAAATCGCTGAGACCGGATAATCATCAGCATGCGCCGGTTGTCGCGCTCGGTCAGGTCCGACGAATAGGACAAGCTAAGATACCGAAGACCAGGCCTATTCAGCGCCGACCATTCCCAGAGAGGCCAAAAACAATTCACCAAGAGCGATTTGCACGCGCCCGGACTGATGTTGATCAGCAGTCGCGTGATCGCGCCCGCACTCACCGCCTCCAAGTGCAACGCCATGGCCTGAATGGCCCAACCATCCTGGAACGAAACATCCGGCTCGATCTCGCGCCAAAAATAGCGCACAAACTCAATAAGACCGCCTCGACCAGCCTGCTTCTGTCGCTCGACCCGAAGCAAGCGCTCCTTCGCCGCAGCCACCGCAGCGACCTTCAGGCCCTGCTCATCGACAATCGAGCGGACTCGTTCCGAAATCATGTCGTCTCCGAAAAATTTAGAAATTTTTTGGTGCAGGGTCGGGACTTAAACTTCAGACCCCGTGCCAAGGGGGGGGTGGGGTGGGGTCAAAACGTGCCGGAGAACGCGCCGACCTAGCTCCTCGACCACGCCAAGACCACCGCCGACCAGACCGACGAGGCAGGCACGCAGTACCAAGCCCACCTTTTCACAGCGCTGCGAACCTCAATGTGTACATTGTCAACGGTGAGGTTTTTTGACGAGCAGACAGTTGTCAATTAGCTGCTCTCACCTATGCTAACCCCGTAAAATCAAGCTTTTATGATAGAAAATCACGCCGAAATAAAATCCATGGCAACACTCTGGCAACAAATTACATATTTGGAGCCGAAATCGGTCCGCTGCTCAGCCGACGCTTGCGCATGTAATCCCGCATGTATGCCTTGTAGCTCTCCTCGTTCTTGGAGCGCCAACGCAGGTTCCTCGATGCGCTATTGTTAGGTGACGCGTTAGGTGACGCTTCCACGATGTTAGGTGACGCGTTCTTTACAGGCTCTGGCTTGATGGGCTTAGGCGCGCAGCTATGGCCTTTGGCTGCATCATAAACTTCTTGGCAGAGCCCGCACTTGAATCTCATTCGTCAGCCTTATGCTCGATAAGAGTGCCGGTGGGCTTGGTAGGGGCTTTGAGCGTAGCAGCAGCCATAATGATCAAGGCGCTAACTTCATCGTCCGAAAGCTCTGCGAATGCCCCAGGACCGCCCACTTCCACCTGCTGCACTGCTTTGCCATGGCCACGGTCTAAGATGGCTGTAGCGGCTTGGACGCGGCTCATGTGAGGCGCTTTCTCGTCCATCATTATTTTGTTAAGCGTTTCAATGGCTTGCGGCGTCTTTTCCCTCGCCAAGCGCTTCAGCTCAACGGTGGTCTTTGGTACACCTGAAGGGTTTCCACTAACCCCAGGTTGAAAACGATGCTCGACGGGGGGCGACGCGCGCGATCCCCTGATGCCAGGCCGATTTTCTGTGTGTTTGTGTGTATGAGTTTGTGTGGATACGAGATCAGCTGACTTTTGCGCTGATCTCTGTTTCGTCGCAATGTTCGATGCGGGTTGTGCGGCATTCACATCAGCAGTATTTGCCTTGACCTTCGGTGCGCGCTTCTTCTTTGTCTGCAATGTCGCGACAGTTGATGATGAAGCTTTCATGTGAGTTATGCGGAAAGCTGGCTTACAGGTGAATCGGACGTGCTGAATAGAATCGCGTTCGATAGGACCACCTGTCCGATGAAATCACGTATCTGCATTTCGTCATTTACGGCGCTCTGAATTTCTTCTTGAGAGCGGCCTTCCTCGGTGAGGTGGTTAATCAGCGCTTTTCGCCAAGCAGATAAGCAGCACTCTCTGAATCGTTCCTTCTCGCCAGCTTTCCACTCTGCGGAATTTTCATATTCCTTTCGGTTTCTGTGAAATTCGATTGACCTTTGTTCATCGGCAATATCTTCAAGCGTGTACTGTTTCATGCGTAATGAATCCTATTCGTTGATGCTGGTTATGACGACGACGCAAGCGGGAGCGTCTTTCCCTTTGGCCCAGCTTGCTTTGATGCTTTGAACGTTCCTGTCGTCGTCAATGACGCTGCTCGAAACCAAGGCGTCCAGGATGAATTTGATGCGGTTATCGACATCGCTGTGAGCGCATGGGCGCTTGAGTGTTAGCTCGATGTCAATTGGTCCTTCGATGCGTTTGACCCGCTGTGCGATAAGCTCCCATCCTGCGAGCTTCTTCCAGTTGCTGAGCTTCTTTGTCGGTACTCGACCCTTGCCGGGGATATTCAAATAGGCGCCGTTCAGGCTCGGCGGCACAGCGCTAATCGTGAGCGTAAGGCTCATTCTGGCTTTCCGCCTTTATCACGATGACGTTGCGGTCATAATCGATGCGACAGCGGAGCGGCGTTTGCGTCCGCTTGCTGATCTCTTCGAGAGTTGGCGCGAGCAAATCACTGATGTTTCCTAGGGTATCGACCATGGCCGTCACGCGAGCTTCAGATTGCACGCAGCCTGCTTGCCGGGTTTGCGCGAAGGTTCGAGGTCGAACTTCACCTTCTGACCGGCGACCAGATCATCTAAGCCAGCGCGCTGGAGGGCCGAAATGTGAACGAAAACGTCCTCATCGCCATTGTCTGGCTTGATAAAGCCGAAGGTTTTTTTTGCGTCAAAAAATTTGACCTGACCGCTATGCATGCGAATTGTCCTCTGAATTTTAGGCATGAAAAAAGCCGCTCCAGATTGCTCTGTGCGGCTTACTCTTTGCGCCCGAACGGGGGTGCCCATTCCTCAAGGCGCAATAACACCATAGAAAAAACCTACCCTACTTTATGACATTGGGTCAAGCAGGTTCTAGCACGAATAACGTGTGGCAGGTTGTCGCACCAAGAAGTTCACTCGCTGTACTCTCGATACGGTGATAAAGGTTATACAGGAAGGCCAAATGTTGAGCGATCTTCTTGATGGCGGCTATAGCTGCCCATGAATGCACTCTTGGGTCTTCGCTCTTGCATTGTGTCTTTCCGTAATCCGATATCGAGAATTCTTTTTGCGCTCCGTTGTCAACGTACATCGTGATTATCTTGTTCAAATCGGAGACATACTCGTCCGCCATGCGGCGATGAACAAAGTTTATGCGCTTTAGAGCGTTTCTCTGATGCTCTGTGACGCCTACTCTATCCCAGGCGGGAGTGCTGTTAGTCATCTGCCCATATCGCGAGGTAGTTGCACCTGAAACAGCTTCCACCCGGTCGATGATATATTGGTCAAAAGCTACGACCTCATGCTGATCGAATGCCTTATTCAGCGACGTTGGCTTCAGAAGCGGCTCCGAGGGTAGGCCGCGCACCCTGGCATCTGCCGCGCTTTCGAACCGTCCACGCCTTTCCATTTCCATTACGTGAGGTGTCTTCGCACGTATCCTCACGAGACTACCTGTGCCATAGGTTCCGTTTAAGCGCTCGGCCTCAAACTCCCTATGCTGGTAACGAACAGGCGAGCGCATCTGTAGCTCAATCGAGCGGCGCTCATACTCGCGATTGCTCTGCGTCCCCTTCTTGGCGAGGATCTGCTCAAGCTTTTCGCGGGTGTGGGTGAGTGGATGACTTGGTTTGCCCTTTGCCATGGCTTAGTCCTCCCACCCAAATGGAGGCTTAAAGAAATCAGCCATGAACTCAGGATATTTTTTTTCGAGCCGGTTTAGCAGCCTTGTTAGCTTTGCCTCCATATCCTTATTGCCTGATCGTCTAGCACCGACCAACGTCACGCAATACTCTCTCAGGACGAACCTAAGCTCGCTCTCTTCCTCCTCGGTGAGAGCCACAGTCGATTCAAGATTTAGCTTCATTGGCAATAGCGACGGGCGAATGAATGATAGTTCTCTGCTCATTAGCGCCCCCGTGCGAGGTCGAAGAGGCCCTTAGCCGCCAACGGCACCAAGATCAGCCATGGGTTCAGAATAAGAACCGCAGCGAGATATTGCCCCGCTGGATGCCATATGGCGAAGGCAACGATTGCGAAGGCAACCGCGACGTAAATCAAATATCGGTTCATGCAATGCTCCACGAAACGGAAGGATGAAGGGGTCTTTGCCGGCGGCCAAGCCAGCCACTCACGTCGCACATAATCCGGCGAGCCCAGCGCCTCTCGATCTCGACTAGGCCTTGAATTTCCTTCTCCCAAATTCGGTTCAAACGATCGATCGCGGAAGCCACATCCGCGCCTATCGTCACCAAGGGTCTATTCCCCTTAGCTTTGCGTTTCGCGTCGCGCGCCGCAGTGATCGGACGACAGTCCACCACCTTCAAGCCGCGCTTACGGACCCAGTTAATCGGAGGAGTGCGCATCATCCCTCCATCATTTCGCTATGTTGCGGGCAATGAGGAAGACCGATTTCAATCCATGAGCGCGTTGTCCGAACGGTGTATCCGCACGACGGACATGTGCATTTTACGAGCCTAGTTGTTTGCTTTTTGCGGTTCGATCCGTTGAGAGCTGCGTGCGGAAAATCTCCGATAATCCCTCTGATTTCGTGAAGTTTTGCTGTCAATTCTGGGCCGGCAACGGTTGAGCGCATCCGTCCGGTAAGCCCGATGGCAAGTGCTGCTCGCTTAAATATTTTGCCGTGAGCCGCTTCGGTACCTACTGCAACATGAACAAGCTCGTGCGCCAAAATATCGAGCGCCTTAATAGGATCGAAAATCTCTGGCCTTATAAAGATCTCGAAATGGCCGTCAGCGCTCGACTTGTCACTCCAGCATTCACCCACCCGGCTAGAGCGGCGCCCAGTCGAGCAAAATCCGACTGAAACCCGGATCTTGTCGGAAAGCAGCACTCCAATTCCGTCGAATAGCGGTACGAATTGCGTAACAGCATCATTCAGCCATTCTTCCCGCGTTTGATGGATGCGTTTAAACGCACTCTCTGTGGTGATGCTCATGCGGCTCTCCTTGGACGATTTTCAAGCGAAGGCAGTTGGTCGTTTGCTGCCCTCTTGACGCCGCTGATCAGGGTGGCTTTGCAGGCTTTGATGCCGTCCTCAGAAATGAGCCCGTTGAGTTGGCAGGCTCCCAGCAACTCATTCTCGATCTCGGAATAACCGAGGACTTTGTGATGGACGTATTTGCCGAGCTTGCAGCCAGCCTCGAAGAGACGGCGGTTGCGGCCCGAATTAGCCTGCATGCCTTTCAAATCCCGGACCTCTGCAAAGAGAATGGCCCGAGCATATGCGGCCTGCCGCTTGTCCGATGGCGGCTGCGAACTATGCGCCAGAGGTTTTGGCTCATATCGCTTTTGCTCCGGCATCCACCGGGTCAGGACGCTTCTCAATGCTTGAGTGTTCTTTGGCGTGATCTCAGGAAGGCAATCCACGGGGGTATTGAATAGGGTGGCTTCGGTGAGCCACCTATAGGGTTGCTTTGTGTCCGGGTGGATAGTCGGAGGCAGGACGCTTTGGCCGGTGGTGAGGATTTCAACCAACATTTCGAACTTGCCACCACCGAGTGGCCTCTTGAACTTCACGGCCTCTATCATGCCGGTCGGGTCCCAATAGAACGCCGTCAGCCCATCCTGACCCTTCTTGGCAACAAGTGGCTCGGGTATTGCCGAAAATATTGCCTCGGTGATCTCCTTGTCGTTGGTGTCGATATCGATTGGCACAAGGCAGTTGAAACCACCGGCGACGCCAAGGCCAAGGCGTGGCTGCTGTCGCACAAGATCGACAATTTCGGAGTGTGTGAGAGCGGCTGCACGCAGCCGGTCCCAGTTATCGAAGAGAGGGCGCTTGGTCCCGACGCGAAGCGGAACGGGAGAGTAGCCGCCATGGAGCAAATGGGTCGCGTGTTGTGCGAAGGGGCTGCTCTTCATGCAGACCTCCGATCAGCACTCTTCGCGAAGGCGATCTGACGGGAAATGACGAAGTTATTGACCTCTCCGCTCGGCCTCATCCGGATTTCTGACAATCCCTTCGGCCAAACGCCGAACTTTTGCCGATACTGATTGGCTGCCCAGCCGTCCTTGTATCCGCGCTGATCCCGGATCGAGAGCAGCATGGAATACCATTTTTGCTTCGTGTCTTTGTCGTGCTTGACGGCCTTGCCGCAGAGCTGTGTAAGCTCGCCAGATACGGTCTTGACCTTTGATGGCGGCCTGGCTTCAAAGCCGCAATCGGGGCACTTGTGGACCCCTACCGGTTTGATCCGCCCGCACATGCCGCATTCTTTCGGAAGCGGCTTCTCGCGTTCCTGGGTCTTGCTCTTCGACCGTGACAGCTTCCCGTCGTCCAGTTCGTCGTGGTGAATATCCGTAACAAAGCCAAGCCGGACAGTCGTGTCCGAGTGGTCGAAGATCAAGCAATCCTCTTTGCCGTCGTCTGTGCGGAGACCGCGACCGACGATTTGGACGTAAAGCATTTCCGATTTTGTTGGCCGGGCGAGGATGATGCAGGACACGAACGGCAAGTCCGTGCCGGTCGTCATGCAGCCGATGTTCACAATGACCTTGATGTCGCCGTCCCGCAGTCGATGGCGGATGGTCCTCCGCTCGTCTCGGCTTGTGTAGGCGTCCACGTAGGCGGTAGGAACGCCCGCTTTTTCGAACTGCTCCTGCAACTTCTTGGCGTGAGCGCAATCGACAGCGAAGCAGAGAGTTGGTCGGTCCTCGCCCTTCTCAAGCCACGTTTGAACCACGTCAGCCATGAGGTGAGGCTTTTGCATCTCAGCCGAGAGCTGCCCTTCGTGCCAATCACCCGCAATCGTGCGGATCTTCGAGAGGTCCGGCTTAACGGGCGGGGCAAACACCCGGAATGGCGACAAGAACCCCTTGTCGATCAGCTCCTGGGTTGTGGCCGCGATGATGAGGTCATCGAAGTGCTTGCCCAGTCCTTTTGTCCATGGGGTCGCCGAAAGCCCGATGAACGGCACTTTCTGCCATTCAGGAAGGTTCATCCAGCGTTCGTAGAAATCAAACCAGCGGTGCGCTTCGTCGATCATAACGAGGTCGGCTTGAGGAATGATTTTGCGGCGTGCCAGTGTTTGCTCGCTGGCGACCTGCACCGGAGCATCAGGCCGCCATTGCGGATGGTTGCCCTGAATTACTCCAACATCGTAATACCGGCGTTAAAAAACGACGAGACCGTCTGGTCTATGAGGTCTATGGCTGGGACAACGAAGATGACCCTTTTCCCCTTTGCGAGAGCACGATTTATTATCTCGCCTCCAACAACCGTTTTTCCTCCCCCGGTCGGATTTTGGAACATAGGCCGCCGATGGCCATCTCGAAGGGACTGCGCGAGCCGTTCTAAGCCGTTCTGCTGAAAATCGTGGAGGGTGCGCTTCATAGTTGCACCTCCGACTTTTCACCATTTTTGCGTGCTGTCGTTCCCCTTCTAGAGTAAGACCCACCTTCCTGGTCAGCGGAGGGAGATTCATAGGAGAATTGTGTAACCGCAGCGGTTACAGGTATTTCACTTTTGGGTGACAGGTATTTCGAGTACGCTTCCGAAATAGTTGTAACCGCTGCGGTGACAGGTATTTCCTTTTTCTTGCGCCCTGGCTGGCTCTGAATGTAGGGAGCCATGGCGTCGAAAAGCCAAATCGTTTGGCCCTTCAGGGCAAAGATACGACCGATGATTGGCTCTATCTCTGAAGGCCAGCCTTTTACCGGCTTAACCCTCACAAGACCCAAGCCTTCTAGCATGTCGATGCACTCATTGATGGTCTTGCGGCTACGGCCAATCCATCTGGCGAAGCGGTCTTGGGCGAGATCGCAAAAGCCCTGATTGTTATCGGCGAGAGCGACGATTCCTATGTAGACGGCTATCGTAGCGTCTGCCTTCGGATTGGTGCGGAGATAGCGAGCAACGCCCTCAAGCTGAGCCCTCCATAGGGCAACCAGCCTATCGCCTGCCTTGAGCTTTCCGAGTTCTTCCCGGCTCAATGACTTTTCGAGTCTGCGATTATCAACCCATTGGGTTACGGCGTTGACGTAATCCTGCTTTGCTAAAGGACGAGACTTCATTGCGCGCCCCCTTCCTCAGCCAAAAGGTCAGGAAGGACCATTCCGACAAACCGCCTGAATTCATCATCCGGTAGATCAGAAGCCCACACCGCCCTCAGTAAACGTTCGGCATAGCTAATATCGGTCGCGTTGATGACTTTTTCGCGCAGAAAGTCGATCCGCGCTGCTTGTTGCTGCGGGTCCAAAATCTTGAAGGTCACCATTACGCATTGCCTCCCGCCGCATGGAAGAACGCGAGATGCGAATTGTCGGACTTGATGATAGCGGCGAGGTGCAGATGAACGGCTGCCGCAACAGCATCTTCTTGGCTTAGAGCCTCTAGGAACACTTCCCCGTTGTGCTCAAAGTATTTCAGTCCGTAGGCGACGACGACATCACGAACGATGTCCTTCGGCCTGATCCCGTTATTCCAAAGGTGGCGGGTAGGCGTTTTGATCGACCCATACCCCCTGCCTTCCAGGGCGAGGAAAATCACTATGGTTTTCAATCGGTCGAACTGCCGAAAGCTCTGTCGCTTGACAGGGGTCTCGAATTCTGTTTTCTGTCGCATTAGCAATAGGTGTTCCTTACCTGTTGAGCCTACGCGGTCGGCAAAACCGGCGTAGGTAGTTAGCCCGCCAGGGAATCCCAACGGGCTTTACTCAGACGCTACAACGTGACTAACTAACTGGATTGTGTTTTGCCCGTACTGACAGACGGGTGACGCATTAACGCATCGTAAATAAATACGTTTTTCGATTCGTCGGAAAGCGCTTTTTTACTTGCGTTAACTGTTTATGCACAGGTTGTTCAGTCTCGTTATACTGCAAAACCTCAGGGCCTTCGGGCTCTATTTTTTTGTGCAGTTTTCCCTACCCTGATACGCACTCCCGCTGCTCGATCACTTTAAGCAGGGTCGATTTCCTGGCGAATAGCTGGTTCCCCATTCGAAAGACTGGCAATCTGTCCGCCCTCTTCGGATCGGCAAGATGATAGACTTTTCGCCGAAATTTTGCTGCGTCGCTTCCAAAAAGAAACTTTGCGATACCGTCCGCTCCTTTAACCAGATCGTTCGAGAGGTCCGGGTCCTTTTCCTTGTCCGCGACTGCATTTGCTAACAGCGCGATAGCATCCTGAATGCTCATTTTTTCCTCCATGTCAAATCTACATTTACATTTATATTTGGCGTCTTATTATCTTTCATCTTCTAAAGATGGCCTCTCTTGCCAACTCCAGGTCCCATTCGTCCTCGAAATGGAACGCGAACGCCGACACGTTGATTACTGAAAAAATCGGTATCGCCTGTTTATCTATTGTAAGTCGCAATTCTCGCGACCCCAAGCAATAACTCCATTCAGCAACACCACCCTCTTCAGCAGGTCGAATTAGTATATAAGTTAAAACGGATCGTTCATACCAATACACGCTATCGAGATGCCGTAAGATGTCCTTAGCTAGCATCGCTGCGGTTCTAGGTGTTTGGCCCACATTTTCTAATCCCAACGCAAATAGCATCTCCATCGCCTGTTTTCTTGAATACAGAACTTTCTGTCCGCTACCGGGTCGAGGTAGCTCGGGAACGCCTATGTTGCGAAGGTGCCGCAGACGCGCCTTCATGGCACTTCTGCCTTCCGACTTAATGCCGATCACCTTGGCTAGGATGTTCTCCACTTGCCCATACAACAATTCTCCCGAGTTTTCGTTTGCGTCTGCCAAGGAATGTACCGCTGCGTCCCGGGTGGTGTCAAATGTAGATTTACATTTGCACGCATTTTCCATTATACCTGCAAATGATGGCGCGAACCTGTAACGGATGGAATAGCATGTCAAGTGTCCGCAAGCGCATACTCCCCAGCGGCGAGCTTCGTTGGCTCCTCGATTATAAGGACCAAGCTGGTCAGAGGCGTGCGAAGCAGTTTCGAACCAAGTCTGAGGCGGTCGCATTCGAAACTAAGGTTCGATCAGAAATCGCGAGCGGCGTCCATGTGGCTGATTCGCAGGCCTCGACCGTTAGGCAAGCCGCAGATCTATGGTTGCAGCGAGCCCGCCTGGAAGGTCTGGAGGCATCAACCATTAGGCAGTACCGCCAGCATGTCGAGCATCACATTGAACCATTGATCGGTTCTCTGAAACTTACGCGCCTCACCACGCCGGTCGTTGAAGAGTTCCGCGATAAGCTGCTCGAAACTAGATCAAGGGCCCTTTCTCGCGCAATCCTGGCAAGCCTGAAGGCCATTCTAGTCGATGCGCTGCGGCGGGGTCTAGTCGGGCAGAATGCGGCTGCAAACACCAAAATTAAGGATGCGAACCGAGAAAAGGAAAAGGTCGAGATTCCGACTAAGGACGAAATTCGTGGCATACTAAACAAGTCTGCCGAGCTGTGGCCTCTTACAAGACAACTTACCTGGCGCGGCCACGAAGACAGAGTTGTTGCACAACCGTGGCGCCCAATGATCCTGACGGCGATATTCACCGGCCTTCGTCTTTCAGAGTTGCGCGGGCTTCCATGGGAGCATGTCGATTTTTCGGAGGGCGTCATTCGCGTCAGGCAACGCGCGGATTTCCAAAACAAGATGGGTCCGCCCAAATCTGAGGCGGGTGCCCGCGATGTTCCTATGGCTCCCATTCTGCTCAATACGCTGCGAACGTGGAAAATCGCCTGCCCTCTTTCGCCCCAGAAGTTGGTCTTCCCTACGAAGACAGGCGGCGTGATCTCCACCTCGAACACGCACCGGCAATGTTGGCGACCACTCCTCAAAGAGCTGGGCCTGGTGGACGTGTCTGTGGACGATACCGGCGAAGAGGTTGAGGAGACACGCTATACATTCCATTGTCTCCGGCATACAGCTGCGAGCTTGTTCATCGAACAGGACTGGACGCCGAAGAAGCTGATGACTGTCATGGGGCACAGTTCAATCCAAATGACCTTCGATTTATATGGCCACCTCTGGAAGACGTTGGAAGATGACGCGAAGGCCATGGCACAGATCGAAGCGCGGCTTTTGGGCTGAATGCAACACCAGTGCAACACGAGGCGGCTAACCAATTGATTTGCAACGCTTTAGATCGGAATCATAATCCGCGTGTCGGGGGTTCGAGTCCCTCCTCCGCTACCATCGTTACCCCTGACAAATCGCCCCAAAGGGGTATTTCGCGCGCGATTAGGCTCGAAAGCCACCGCGACTGTTCAGGCTTAGATGCGTAGTCCAAAGCCTTGGCCTTACGTACCGCAATGCCTATTTCGGTTGCGAAGGAAGACAATGTGTAGTTGGTGGTTGATCCGATAATTGTTCAGAAGCAAACACAGGGCAGTTCAATGACGACGATAAAAGTGCCGCTCAATTCGAAGCTCAGGCTCTTAAGTTATGCTGACGAAAGCAGCGCATCTCGCCTCGCCTTCGCACGGGCCGACGGGCACATTGTGGATGTGGCGAAGGCGGCTCAGGAAACTGGCACGCAGCTCGGCTTTGATGGAACATCGATGCTCGCGCTTATCCAGGGCGGCCCGCAAGCTCTCGCCGAAATTCGCGAATTGGTGAGCAAGAACCCTCCGTCAAATTTGCGGCTGGAAGATGTGCGGTTTCTTCCGCCAATTCCGCGCCTCACGCGCAATATCTATTGCGTCGGCTGGAACTACCTCGAACATTTCGAGGAAGGCGCAAAAATGCGCGACCCGAACCAAAAGCTGCCCGAGCATCCGGTTTTCTTCACCAAGGCGGTGAATGCGCTTAATGGCCCAATGGATGCCATTCCTTACGATCCGGCTATTTCCCAACAAATTGACTGGGAAGTCGAACTTGCAGCGATCATAGGAAAGCGCGGACGCAATATTACTGAGGCGGATGCTTCCGATTACATTTTCGGCTATACGGTTCTGAATGACACGACGGCGCGCGACGTGCAGAAGAACAGGCATGGTGGCCAGTGGTTCAAGGGCAAAAGCCTCGACGGGCACGCTCCGATGGGACCTTGGATCATCCCGGCTAGCGAACTGAACCGCGATAGTCTTCGCCTCATTCTTCGTGTGAATGGCGCCGTCAAGCAGGACGGCAGCACCAAGGATATGTATTTCAAGATTCCACGCATCATCGCGGAACTATCCCAGGGCCTTACCTTGGAACCAGGCGACGTCATCGCGACGGGCACGCCTTCCGGCGTCGGAATGGGACGGACCCCGCCGGAGTTCTTAAAGCCTGGCGACGTGATGGAGACTGAGATCGTCGAAATTGGCGCCATGCGCAACGTGATCCACACGGCGTAAGCAGAAATAACACCAATAAAAAATGAGGCGTGACGAGCACGCCTCATTGCAGTTTTTGAGCAGGCGATACGACTACTTGCCTTTTCCCTTGGGCTTCGGCGCGGCCTTTGCCGGTGCCGCAGCGGCTGCCTTTGGCGCCGCCTTTGCTGTGGGTTTGGGAGCTGCTGCTGGTGCTTTTTTTGCTGTAGCCATGGTTTGCCCCTAGCTAGGGTTGATAGACATTTGATCGAAAGCGCGATTCGGCAGCTTTCAACAATAATCTTACTCACGTTTCAACAGTATATTGCGCTATCCTACCGGATAATCAACGAGGAAGCTTGCTCTGTCATTGCGACGGCGAGCGAAGCGCTGCCGGAAGCAATCCAGGATGACCGTTTCGCCTGAATCGCCACGGCGGCTGAAGCCGCCTCGCGAAGACGGCCCCTTGCTAGCAGCCCGCTTCCTTTCCGGCTTCGTTTGCCCCGACGACGGCAACCGCTGTCATGTTGACGAGGCCGCGCACTGTCGCTGCTGGAGTTACAATGTGCGCCGGTTGCGCGGCTCCAAGCAAAACAGGTCCTATCGAAATGGCAGCGCCGAGGACCTTGATCGCATTGTAGCTGATATTTGCCGCGTCGAGCGTCGGCATGATGAGCAAATTCGCGTCGCCCGTAAGCCTTGAATGCGGAAAAAGCTCATTGCGGACCGTCTCGGACAGCGCGGCGTCGGCCTGCATTTCGCCCTCGGCTTCGATTTCTGGCTCTCTCTCCCAGAAAATATTTAGCGCCTCACGCATCTTAGTGGCGCTTTCGGTGCTGGAACTGCCGAAGTTTGAGTGCGATACAAAGGCGACCTTGGGTGTCAGTCCGAAACGGCGCACCTGATGGGCGGCAAGCACCGCGATTTCAGCAGTTTCGGCCGCAGTTGGGTTATAGTTAACCTGAGTATCCGCAATGAAGAAGGTGCCGGACGGCAGCACAACAGCGTTTAGCGCCGCGAAAGTGCATATGTCAGGCCTTCTTCCGATGATATTGGCGATGTCTTTTAGATGACGATCAAAGCGGCCCACTGTGCCGCAGATCATGGCGTCGCCTGCGCCGCGCTTTAGCAACAGCGCGGCAATTACAGTATTCTGCCGTCGAGCGGCGGCGCGGGCGTCGGAGCGGATTACCCCTTTTCGTTCGGTAAGAGCGTGATATTCCTCCGCAAGCTCGTCAACGCGGCGATCTTCGGTGGGATCAAAGACCTCGAAGTCGCGCCCTGGCTTCATGGGAAGTGCAAGCTCACTAAGGCGGTCTTCAATGAAGCGCTTGCTGCCGACAAGAACAGGCTGTGCGATGCCCTCTGATAACACCTGATGCGCGGCCTGAAGCACACGAATGCGATCACCCTCGGCGAAAATGACTCGCTTGGGAGCTTTCTTTGCCGAGTCGAAGACGGGCTTCATCACAAGGCCAGAGCGAAACACGAACCGGGACAAACGATAGCTATAGGCCTCGAAGTCTAGGATTGGGCGCGTCGCGACGCCTGAGTCCATCGCTGCCTTGGCGACGGCGGGCGCGATCTTTGTGATTAGCCGTGGATCGAATGGCTTTGGAATGATGTATTCGGGTCCAAAGGCGAAGTTTTGCGCGCCATAGGCCGTCAGCACGATGTCGGAGGCTTCGGCCTGAGCCAATTCAGCGATGGCCATGGCGCAGGCTATCTTCATCTCCTCATTGATCGCGGTCGCGCCCGCGTCGAGCGCGCCCCGGAACAGAAACGGGAAGCACAGGACGTTATTGACCTGGTTCGGATAATCGGAGCGGCCGGTGGCAATGATTGCGTCTGGCCGGACGGCGATCACCTCCTCCGGCATAATTTCAGGCGTAGGATTCGCGAGCGCCATAATGATCGGACGAGGCGCCATGGTTTCGACCATGTCGCGCGTGACCACGCCGGGCGCGGACAGGCCCAGGAAAATGTCCGCATCAGCCAACGTCTCGCCCAAGCGCCGCATATGTGTTGGACGCGCATAGCGGGCCAAGTATGGGTTCATTTCCTCGGTGCGGCCCTCATAGACGACCCCAACGCGGTCCGTGACCATGATGTGCTCGCGTGAAAGACCGAGGCTTACGAGCAGGTCAAGGCATGCAAGCGCCGCCGCGCCGCCACCGCAACACGCTAGTTTAACGTTGCGAATGTCTTTTCCGACAACCTTGAGGCCGTTCAGAATAGCAGCGGCCACAACGATGGCCGTACCGTGCTGATCGTCATGCATCAGCGGGATCCGCACGCGATCACGAAGCTTGCGCTCGATCTCGAAGCATTCCGGCGCCTTGATGTCTTCAAGATTGATCGCACCAAAGGTCGGCTCAAGCGCCGCCACCGCTTCAACGAAGCGGTCTGGGTCCTTGGCGTCGAGCTCGATGTCGAAGACGTCGATCCCTGCGAATTTCTTAAAGAGAACCGCCTTGCCTTCCATGACAGGCTTCGATGCCAGCGGGCCGATATTGCCGAGGCCAAGCACGGCAGAGCCATTCGTTATCACTGCGACGAGGTTCGCGCGCGCGGTCAGACGGGCGGCGGCGGCTGGGTCCTTTACGATTTCCTCGCACGCGAAAGCGACACCCGGCGAATAAGCCAGAGAGAGGTCTCGCTGCGTCCCAAGCGGCTTTGTCGGCTGGATCGCCAGCTTACCGGGCGGGTCTGCTTCGTGATACTCAATGGCGCTATCTCTGAGATCTTTTGCCAAGGCGCCCTCCTGCGTGTGATTTCCTTTTGGAAAGAGCTAGGCCGAAGTCTGTGGCGGCTGTCAACACTGCGATTCGCCTGCGGCAAAACGCATAGTGGTTGGCATGGTGTTTGAAGGTGGGGTGGCACAATCCGCGGTAAAAATATGACAGCCAGGATATCAACCAGCTTGCGCTGGAAGGCAGGCGGCCTCGATATTAATGGAAGGGAAAAGGCCTACTTTTCCGCCTCAGCCGGACTAGCTGTCGCTTTGCGAAGCCGGTCCAAGAGCTTGCGGCTTTGCTGATGAGCGCCGGTCTCATCGCCTTTGTCATTGGCAACGGTCACGGATTCGATATCGATAATTTGCCCAGCCTTCGCCTCTTCGGCAATCGAGGACTGGCTAGGTGCAGCCGTTGCAGCGCCGCCATTGGCGGGACCCATTGCCATCAGTTCGGAAAGAGCTTGGAGGCCTCGGGCATCTGCGAATGGCTTTTCAGAATTCGCTGGCAGCTTGCCGTTGCCTGATAAAACAGTCTCGGGCTGGGCTGACCCCGTTGAAGGCTTCAGATCAGAATCATTATCATGCCCGATCCCGGTCCGCTCGGTGATTTCGCGCATAATCCTCGACTTAGCCGAAACCAGCGCCGCATTTTGAGCCCCCACATCGATAGGTGCTTTGATCGCCGATGAGTTCAACACCGTATCGGCTTCTGCGGCAGCGGTGGCAAGCGTAGATGCTTCGACGGGCTTCTCTATCGCGGGTACGGGCCGAGGCGCCGATTGGGGCCAAGGCACAGGCCGGTCGCGGCGCACGTCCGGTCCCGTGATGCGTTTTCCAGCGTGCGCTTCCGCGCGCTCGGGCCCTTGAGCTTCCGTTTTCGGTTGCGCTGAAGCCAAAATCAACTCGGCGAGGTTTTGCAACTCGCCCTTTATCAGCCCGACCTGATGCAATTCGCGATCTTGAAACTGCGCCAGTTGCTGCCGGAGCTTGGACAAATCGAGATTAAGCCGGTCATATTCCGCCCGGTAATCGTCGAGATTCCATTGAGATGGACGGCGCAGCCTTCGACCGCCTCGATCAGCGCTTTTCTTCTCAAGCGATTCGCGCAGTCGCATCAGTTCATCTTGGTAGGCGGCCGCAGCGCGCTGGGCGGCTTCGAGGCCCTCATCCTTCCGGCTCAGACGATTGGTGAGGTCTTGCAGCTCGAAGTTGCGATCAAAAAGCTGTGATTTGATGCCCGTGATCTCGCTCTCCAACTCTGGGAAGCGCCGGGTAATTGTCTGCTCCAGAACGGTAGAGGCATTCTGACGTTCTGAAAGTTTAAGATTAAGATCGCTGATCGTGTCTTTCAGAGCCGCAATCTGCATTTGCAAGCGGCTATTGTCGACGAGCTGTATCGCGGCCTTTTGTTTTGTGCCGGCAAGGGCGGTCTCAAGGCGCCGAAGTTTTACCGCATAGGAGGCGCGAAGGCGATCCTGAGCCGCGTCGATCTCGGAAAGCGAAAGCGGAAGGCTCATTTCCAGTTGCTTGCGGGAAAGGCGATAGGCGCGGCTCCAAAGGGAGGGAGCGATAACAAGGCCGATCAGACTTGCTGTCAGAAAGCCCAGAGTGACCAGCATGATTGCTTGGATCATTTTGACGGGGGCTCCCTTAACTAAGCCTTAATAAGCACGCTTTCAACTAGCTAGCGCACTGCCGCCTGCCCGCGATGCGCAAGCCTTCGCGGCATTTCTGCAGTCTAAGCTCCTACCTTGCGGCCCTGCCTTCTCAGCAGATCCGCGCTTCTTCGCGCTTCTTCCCCTAGAAAGGGTTCCAAGTAGGCGAAGGAGTATATTTGAGATAACCGACATTGGCTCCCAAACGCAACCCCAACCCCGCGCGAATTGGTGCCAGAATGACATCATCATGTTTCTGAAATGTTATCCCGACACCTCCAACAAAGTAGGCCGAGCCTTCAACTCCAGCAAAACGCTCATAAATTTGTGATGGGTATTGCAAATTGTACACAAGCGTAAGGGTCTTGGAACCGTTGGCTCCAAAATCATAACCCAGCGAGGGGCCTTGCCAATAGATTTTTTGCGTGCCGAAGCCCTTGGTGTGAAGGACACCCTCGCCATAGCGTAGCCCTCCCACAAAAGCGCCGCTCGCTTCCTCACCTAGAATATATCCATTCGGACGCCCGTTCCTGCGGAAAGCGTATTCCACAACATTCGCGAGCCCTTCCGAGGCCTTTCCGAAAAAGTGATGTCCGGCGTCGATGATTTCGTTTGAAGAATAGGTGTTCGGCTGGGGCGGTGGCCCTGGCTCCCCGCGCGGTCCGTTATAATAGTTGGAGGGCGGCGGCGCATACGGGTCGCCATATCCCGGATTGGAATTCCCGCTATATCCGGGGTTTTGGTTTGAGCCATAGTTGTCGCGCGGAGGTGGAGCAATCGAGCGGGGTGCATTGTCCGAAGGTCCGCCATATTGTCCATACTGCCCGTATTGCCCGGAGCCGCTTGATGGCGGAATATAATTGCGATCGTTCGATTGCGACAATCCCGGACTTGAGGCTGAGACAGTCGCACCAAAAAGCATCGCCGAAAGAATAAGTAATCTGCAATGTCGGATCATCTTGAGCTCCAGGCTCGGGGTAACTCTGTCCAGTTTCGACGCTGATTCAGGCTACTATGCAACTGCGCCAAGAATGAGGGCCAAATTTTGGCCCGGGACAAGTGCTTCCTCTTGCTAAGCGATCACGAGCCAGGATACGCGGCGGATGCGGCATCGGCAGATCTCCTCCAGGCAACAAAAGACGGATTTGCAAATTTTTGATCTTTTTTGCCGTACAGGAGCGGCTTTCCGTCCGGAGTGACAACTGCCCCCCCTACAGTATTAAGGATCGCTTGGCCCGCCGCCGTATCCCATTCGGAGGTAGGCCCGAAGCGTGGATAAAAATCAGCGTCACCTCGTGCGATCACGCAGAACTTAAGGGACGATCCCATGTGCAGTCTCTTTGGCGAGGAAAACCTGTCTAAAAAGGCTTCTGTCTCAGGCCTGAGATGAGACCGGCTGACGATGCATGTCAGCGGTCTTTCCTCTCGGGGCTGCCCCGTCAAAGGTTCGAACTCCAATTCTTCGAAGGACACAGGCGTCTCAGATGGAGGGAGGCTAAAGCGGACGGCGCGGCCAGGCTCTAGCGTGAGGTAGCAGTCGGACATGGCAGGCGCGTAGATTAGGCCAAAAAGCGGTATTCTTTGATAAACAAGCGAGATGTTGACGGTAAACTCGCCGTTGCGTTTCAAAAATTCTTTGGTACCATCCAACGGATCGACTAGAAAAAAAAGGTTATCGATTTCAGGTATTAAGCCCGCTGCTGCTTGTTCTTCAGCGATTACAGGCACTTCGGGCGCCAGTTTCGCAAGAGATTCAAGTATTATCTCCTCAGCGGCATGGTCTGCGTCCGTAACCGGCGTCTGGTCGCTTTTATAACGCACTGCTACGTCCGGTTGATATATGTTCATGATTGCCGCTCCGGCCCGTTGAGCCGTTGGGATTAGATTAGCCGCGAGGTCGCGAAACTCATCCTTTGCAAAGATCACTTTGATTGCCGATCCTTCTTCTAAGGCTGCGCCATGGGTGAGGGTTTCAGTATTCACGGTAGCATTTCGATAGCGATTTATTTAGCCTGGCAGGTTGAATTTTTAGGGCAAATCATGCTGGCTAAGAATCAAAGTGATAGCCAGGGACGAATATAAGCGCTTAGCGCCTCTCGCATCTGCGTGCTTGAGAAGGAGATTGGCAAAATGACAGCGAATGCAACCCTGGAAGACACAACGCTCGCCGCCTTGATCTCCAGCAAGATCTGCCATGATTTGGCTGGTCAAATAGGCGCCATCAATAACGGTCTCGAGCTTCTCGAAGAAGAAAGCGACGACGACACGCGATATTACGCTCTCGAACTTATTCAGAACAGTGCGAAAGCAGCCTGGGCGCAGCTTGACTTTAACCGTCTGGCTTTCGGTGTTTCTTCAAGTCTCGGCGCTATGGTGCCTGTTGGTCACGTCGAGCAGGTGGCGCGGCGGTACATAGAGAACGGAAAGCGGCGTCTTCATTGGCAGGTGGATAACGCTGACCTTGAAAAAGAGAATGCGAAACTGGTTTTGGGCCTTCTCGCGGTTGCGCTGACGGCACTTCCGGCCGGGGGTGACTTCTATGTCGCGCTATCCTCTCCGAAGGCGAAAACTCGCGCCTCAAAAGGATTTAAGCTCGCCATTCTATGCCGTGGCCGTTCCGCGCGCGTTCCCGAGGGCGTTGCAGAAATCTTCGCCGGAAAGGAATACGCGGTCGATGGGCGGCTCGTGCTTCCCTATTATGTAGGGCGGCTCGCATCGGACGCCGCTTTGGACGTTAGCGCAGCGAAAGAGGGCGATGATGTTCTCTTCACCCTCCAACCCAAATAGCAGCAGAAGCAACGAGCTCGTGTATGTCCGCGCGAGTTCGAAAATAGCTTAGCTATTTTTTTCCAGGCGCTTTATGTGCCGCTGTAGGTTTTGCAAGCGCATCGAGCTTCTTGAAGTGCTCCGCTAGAAGATAGTAGACGGCGACGCGGTCTTTCATCCGGTCAGCCTTCATCTTCTCCATGACCTCGTGGATGGCCTTATCAAGGTCGGCATCGCTTGCCGTTAAGCCTAGCTTTTTCTTCAGCCAGCTTTCGCGCACCGTTTTCAATTCCTGCGGATCGCTGCCCGCGACCAACGCTGCATCCCTGTTTCGAAGCGCTATCCCTAGATGACGCTCTATGCCGGCGACGGCCGCCTCGTTTATGTTCGCTGCGTATTTCTTGATGTGTTCAACATGCTTGTCCGCGTGAGCCATGGTGCTTGCTCCTAAGTTATAGCCTGTTCAAACCATGAACACGCAACCTGTGAGGCTCAACGGATTTCGAGAACAAGCGTTACGAGAGGGTTTAGAGGCGCTCAGCGTTTAAGGGAATCACGATTCTCTTTTTGAGCGAGCAGCGATTCAGATGCAAGCTGGAGAAGTCAGCTTGCATGACACGAGCCTATTCGAGCGACGCGGCAGGGCGAAGACAATGAGATAAGGTCGCTAGTTAACGCAGGGGCGTAAGTATTTCTGTCCCGCGTCCATTATCCCATTTACCCCGTAAGACACCATCGCTTCCGATATCATAAATGACCGGATATTTTTGACCCCATTCGACCACTAAGGTATTGTCCTTCTTAACTCCAACACCCTTAATCTGCTGCTGCCCCGAGATCAGCCAAGAAAATAGGTAATGATCACCCTCGGCTTTGATGATTACACTTCCATAATAAGTCCGGCCGTTCGGGTTAGTACCCCGCGCGGAATAGGTCCCGGCAACTTCCGCGACCCCTTGCGCCGTTGCCGGAAGCCCGGCAACAAGACAATAGAATAATGCCATAGAGGTTGCGAAGGAGCGCATGCCATTCCCCATATTTGGACACTACCTGTAGAAGGAATGAAGTCTTAAAGTAAATAATCGCATTTGCCCAGATTGAATTATGTGCCCTTATCTCCTTGTGATCGGCCTGAAGCATTGCCTGTGCCCTTAACCGGTTCCGTGAGATCTTCGTTTGCGAAGACGGGAATTGAAAGACCTATTTCCTCCCCCCGTCTAGGCCGAACCGACAAATAGGTACGGCTCAATTGAACCATCGAGAAGCACAACCTGTCCTGCACCCATGCTTGCGCGCCCGGAAGCCACCAGCATGAGACCCAAGGGATAAAGCTTGTGCTCGACTGCTAGAATCCTGGCCGCAAGCGTGTTCTCATCGTCTTCCGGCAAAACGGGAACGGCTGCCTGAGCGATGATCGGGCCTGCGTCCATCTCCTCGCTAACGAAATGCACAGTGCAGCCCGAGATACGGACGCCAGCGTCAAGCGCCTGTTTGTGCGGATGCAGACCACGAAAGGCCGGGAGCAGCGATGGGTGAATATTAAGTTGCCGTCCCCGCCATTCGCGGACAAAAGCCGTCGAATGCAGGCGCATGAAGCCAGCATTGCAGACGATCTCAACGCCAGCTTCTTTCAGCGCTGCGGTAATCGCCGCGTCGAAGTTTTCGCGCCCCTTATATGCCTTGTGGTCTATCACACGGGTCTCGATGCCAGCTTCCCTCGCGCGCCCAAGCCCAAGCGCATCCGCGACGTTTGAAATGACGACAACGATTTCCGCCGGATAGTCCGGCTTGCGCGTGGCCTCGATGAGCGAGACGAGATTGCTGCCCCGCCCAGAGATGAGTGCGCCGACGCGTTTGCGCTTCGTCATGAACTTAAATCCAGATGGCCTTCGAACCGTATGTCTGGCCCTCCAGCGACGCGCTGCTCGATTACACCTATTTGAAAAATGGTGTCCCCCTGGGCTTCGAAAGCAGCCTTTACCCTTGGAGCATCCCCAGGCGAAGCGACCGCCACTAGCCCTACGCCGCAATTGAATGCGCGAAGCATTTCGGCTTCAGGCACAGCCCCACGGCTTGCAAGCCATTTGAACACAGGTTGAGGCTTGATCACGCTCAGATCTATGGCGGCAGACATATTTTCCGGCAGGACACGAGGCAGATTGCCCGGCAACCCACCGCCTGTGATGTGCGCGAAAGCCTTCACCGCGCCAGCCTCATGGGCCGCCAACGCGCCTTTCACATAAATGCGCGTCGGCGTTAGCAGTGCCTCACCGAGGCTTCGCGATGGCTCGAAAGGCGCTGGCTCGCTCCAGGATAATCCTGCCGAGCTTACGATTTTGCGCACAAGGGAAAAGCCATTCGAATGCACGCCTGTCGATGCAATGCCGAGGACGATGTCTCCGGGCGCAATCGAAGACTTGGGCAGCAATGTTCCCCGCTCGGCGGCTCCAACGCAGAAGCCTGCAAGGTCATAGTCTTTGGCGGCATACATGCCAGGCATCTCGGCGGTCTCGCCGCCGATCAACGCCGCGCCAGCCTGGCGGCAGCCTTCCGCGATGCTTTCCACAACTTGAGCGGCCACTTCGGTATCGAGTTTTCCGCAGGCGAAATAGTCGAGGAAAAAAAGCGGCTGCGCTCCTTGCACGACGACATCGTTTACGCACATGGCGACGAGGTCTATGCCTATTCCGCGATGAAGACCTGTCTCGATGGCGATTTTAACCTTCGTTCCCACTCCGTCATTCGAAGCCACGAGTATGGGATCGGCGAAACCAGCGGCACGCAGGTCAAATAAACCGCCGAAGCCGCCAAGCGCTGCGGTAGTCCCTGCCCGCGCGGTCGCTTTCGCAAATGGCTTTATTCGCTCGACAAGCGCGTCGCCCGCGTCAATGTCGACACCGGCTTCGGCATACGCGCCTTGTGTGGAGGATTTGGTCTTATCGGTCATATTTGGAGCCAAGTGCTTGCAGCATCACAGGACACCTATTACACAATTGCCCGGACGCAGCGCAATAGTACTCGGCCGGAATTGGCTTGACGAGCGGGAGAAGCACCTAATGGCGTTGATTGACGGGACAAAAGCTGCCTTTATCGCCCTGCTCCTTTTTGGCCTCGTAGCGCCATCCCTCGCGCAACAGCGCCCGCAAAGCCCTTTCACAGTTGCGAATGTGCGCGCCGAAGCGAGCGCGGTCGATGCGGTAGAGGCGAAAAAGGTCGCCACTCAGAAGGCGGAGATGCTCGCTTGGCGTATGCTTGTGGGAAGGCTCGTAGACTTCCGCGCGCAGGACCGCATTGCCGAGCTTACGCCTGAGCAGTTGGAACGCCTCGTCACGAATATCGACGTTCGGAACGAGGGTTTGTCCGGCACTGCCTATGTCGCGACATTCGGCGTTACTTTCTCTGAACGGGGCACCGGCGCGCTTTTCTCCCAATATGGTGTGTTTCCCATTTTGGATCGTGGACCGGAAATTCTGATTGTGCCGGTCTACATTGAAACGGGGACGGCCCGCACAGCAGACCGCAATCCGTGGCGCAACATGCTGACCCAGCTCGACCTGACCCACGCGCTGATTCCCGCGAAAGTCGCGCCTGTGCGCGGCGACCTCACGGCGGCTATCGCAAGCGCGTATTTCACGAACCCCGCCGCAGGCGTGGAGACGCTGAAGTCGCAGTATCACACCACACAGATCATACTCGCCGTGGCTGAAATTGAAGGCGATGATGCAATCAACCTGCGGCTTGCCGGTTCCGACACTCTTGGCCTCTTCAGCGTACAACGAAAACTGAAATCGAAAGAGGGCGTGGACGAGCCGCTGATGCAAACGGCGGCAAAGCTTGTGCTTGAGACGGTCGAACAGCGATGGAAGCTGACACGAGGAAGCGCTGGAACGGTAAGCGCTGACGCTGGCGCTTCGGGGGGCCAAGGACTTTCGCCGGTTGGTATTGTCCCGCTTCAGGTCACAGCACAATATTCGGGCCTTAAAGAATGGACGGCCATCCGCACACGTCTGCAACAAATTCCGGGCATCCAAAATTGGAATTTGGATGGTGTTAATCCGCGCAGCGCGTCAATCAGTTTCAGCTTCCCGGGGGGCGCGGAGCGGCTTACGGAAATGGCGGCTTCTCAGGGGCTAAGCGTGGAAAACGGTCCGGAGGGGTTAGTCGTTAAAACACGCTGATAGGCGAGGCCTTTATGGGTAATGCCTCACATCGCGATGCCATTCAGACCGAGGACCATTGCTTGCCCCGCGTCGCTCGCAGAGCGAAGCACAGGCGAAGGCTGGATGGGAGATTTTGGCGCTCGAGTCCTTAAATAGGAACTAAAAATATGCGGTGCCTGCTTTCTCTTATCGCTACCTGTTTGCTTTCTTTCTCTGTGTTTGCCCAGGAGAATCCCACACTTTGGGAACAACTAAAGACCGTCACGGGCGATCATTATCAACTCAGTATACCTGAGAATTTTCGCCAATTTCCCGTACAAGGAAAGAGCAACCCGGAACAATTTTTTGAAGCGAGTGGTAAGGGGCTTCCGATAAGTTTTAATCAGGGCCCTGTAATCGTAAACATATTTTTAGTGCGGGAAGAATGCAGTTCGCTTGAGGACTGTAAGCGCAAATGCTTGGACGGCTATCGTCAGAATACCGATCGCGTTTTTCCTGAAGGCTGGCAGGACAGGCAAGAGAAACTGATACTTGGCGGTGGCGATAAAGCATCAATGCTACATACACGTTTTTATAGGCCATCAAAAGGGCTCAATCAAAGCAGGTTCGATCTTGTCGCCTATTCGGAGAAAGCGAAGACCGGGTATTTCTACACGTTGTCCGTACAATATGCCGATCACACCTATAAAGTAGAAGCCGACTTAAACATCCCAGCCTTCGCTAAAAGTCTGTTTAGCCGCTTTCAACTTCGATAGCAGCTCCCCCAATATAGATTTGGCTCTGATACGTGCCTATGCGATGGATGCACTTTGAGCAATTCTATTGAGGAGCATCTGCCATATTGGCAACTCCAGATCAGGAAGGGACTTGCTCAAGGTGGCGGCACATCTCGCAACGCTAAGCTTTGATGCCCGAATGTAAGGCAGCAATACCGCCAGAAAGATTGCGATACTGGACGCGGGCAAAGCCAGCCTTTTCGATCATGCGCGCAAATGAAGGCTGATCGGGAAATTTGCGGATGCTCTCGACGAGATAACGATAGGGCTCCGCATCGCCAGCAACGACACGGCCAAGCTGCGGCACAACCAAATCCGAATATTTCTCATAGATCGTGTCGAGTACCGGAACCTCGACATGCGAAAATTCGAGACACAAAAAACGGCCGCCAGGGCGCAGCACACGGAAGGCTTCATGAAGCGCGGTCTGTATCGAAGGCACGTTTCGTATGCCGAAGGCTATCGTGTAAAACTGCATGGAGCTGCTTCGGATCGGTAAGGCTTCCGCATTACCCTGAACGAAGCGTACAGCATCGTCAGCTACGTTGCCGGAAAAACGCCGCCGCCCCTCCGCTAGCATATGATCGCTAATGTCGCATATGACGGCGGTCGACCCTGGGCCAGCAGCCTTTAAAAAACGCGCGGTTATATCGCCGGTCCCGCCTGCCACATCGAGCAGAGTAGAAGCGCGCGAGGACGAAGGCGCGAGCCAATTGATCGCTGCGTCCTTCCAAAGCCTGTGAACGCCGCCTGACATAAGATCGTTCATTAGGTCATAGCGCGAGGCCACACGCTCAAACACGCTGTTAACAAAGCGTTGCGGACCAACAGTCGCGATTTTTTCGTAGACGGCTGACATGGCTTTTCCCGGAAGTGCTAGGACAGCGCTGGCTCCGCTATCCGCCTTCGAAAATCGGTTTAATAGTCTCAATTTCAAGGTTATGGCGCGACGGTCCGGGAAAGCAAGTCCGGTGATCAAACGGGCGTCTCATCCGCGAAGAGGGGCCAGTTAGCCGCGTGGCGGCTCGTTACAGCGCGCCACCCTAGCGATAGCACTACGAATATCCCAAATTTAAAGGCGAGCAAACGAGAAGGAGGCAACAATGCCGCTTACTCATATTTCCATGCGAGCAGGGAAGCCCGCAGCCTATCGCCAAGCCATATTCGATGGGCTCTACCAAGCCATGATCGAGGCGTTCAACGTCCCCGAGGACGATCAGTTCATGACCATCTTCGAGCACGACGCGGATAATTTCCGATATAATGCCAGCTATCTTGGGATTAACCGCAGCGACGATCTTGTGCTCATTCAGATAACGGCCAACGACACGCGAAACGTCGAGCAGAAGAAGGCGCTTTTTCAACGCATCGCTGAGCTTCTGAGTAAAAATCCCGGCATTCGCCTAGAGGACATCTTCGTCAGTCTCGTCGAGGTTAAAAAGGAGAATTGGTCTTTCGGAAATGGCATGGCGCAATACGCGTAAGTGGGATGGGAAAACGCAAGCAGCGCCTTCTCCGCCTTTCTCCCAGCTTGCGAATTGCAGCCCATTTTAGGCACTATGGCGAGAGCGGGAGGAAGCAACATGGCCAAGAGTCGGCAAGGCGTTAGCGAGTATCTCGAGGTCTACGAACGATGGAGGCGCGACCCCGAAGGCTTTTGGGCGGAAGCCGCGCAGGACATCGATTGGATTGAGCAGCCGAGGAAAATTTTCGACGAAAGCCAGGGCGTTTATGGTCGCTGGTTCACTGATGGTATCGCGAACACAGCCTATAACTGCCTGGATCGCCATGTCGAGAGCGGTCGCGCTACTCAGCCCGCCCTCATCTATGACAGCCCCGTAACGGGCCAGAAGCAGATTTTTACCTATTGGGAGCTTTTGAACGAAGTTGCCGCATTCGCTGGCGTGATGCGGGAGATGGGCGTCAGCAAGGGCGACCGTGTCATACTCTATATGCCGATGATCCCCGAAGCGCTGATTGCAATGCTCGCCTGCGCGCGCATAGGAGCCATTCATTCGGTCGTGTTCGGTGGATTTGCTGCGAATGAACTCGCAGCGCGGATCGATGATGCGCAGCCGAAGCTTATCGTCTCGGCCTCTTGTGGCATCGAGCCAAACCGCATCGTGCATTATAAGCCGCTGCTTGACCACGCCATCGCGCTCTCTACCTCCGGCCCGGACGCTTGCATCATTGTGCAGAGGCCGCAGGAAACTGCGGAACTGATCACTGGCCGCGATTACGACTACGCTAGCCTCATGGCGTCGGCGAAAAGCCGTTCGGTCAGCGCTCCTTGCGAACCCGTCGGGGCGACGGACCCGCTTTACATTCTCTATACCTCGGGCACGACAGGCAGGCCAAAGGGCGTTGTGCGCGATACGGGCGGTCACATGGTCGCCGTGAAATGGACCATGAAAAATCTCTACGGCGTGGGGCCTGGCGACATCTTCTGGTGCGCATCTGATGTCGGCTGGGTTGTCGGCCATTCCTATATTGTCTACGGACCGCTACTTCAAGGCGCAACGACGATCCTCTACGAAGGCAAACCCGTCGGTACGCCTGACGCGGGCGCTTTTTGGCGCGTCATTTCGGAGCACAAGGCAACGGCTCTTTTCACGGCGCCGACTGCGTTGCGCGCTATTAAGAGAGAAGACCCGATCGGTGCGCTTTTTCGCAATTATGACCTTTCCCACTTCCGGCATCTTTTCCTCGCGGGCGAACGCGCCGATCCCAATACGGTGCAGTGGGCAGAAGATTTGCTGCGGGTGCCTGTCATCGACCATTGGTGGCAGACCGAGACAGGCTGGGCTATCGCTGGGAATTGTACCGGGATAGGACATATTCCTGTCAAACATGGCTCGCCGACCTTCCCAATGCCCGGCTACGAATTACGCGTTCTGAATGAACAGAACGAGGAAGTAGCAGCCGGCCAAACGGGTGCGCTTTCGATCCGCCTGCCCATGCCCCCGGGCTGCCTACCGACGCTTTGGCGAAACGACGCTGGTTTCATAGAAACCTACCTTACTGAGTATCCGGGCTATTATAAAACCGCCGACGCCGGGTATATCGACCATCACGGCTATGTCTTCGTAATGGCGCGCACCGACGATATTATTAATGTCGCCGGTCATCGGCTTTCCACAGGTGCTATCGAAGAGGTTATCGCGAACCATCCCGATGTCGCTGAATGCGCGGTGATCGGCATCGCAGACGCCCTAAAGGGCCAAGCACCAGTTGGGTTCGTGCTATTGAAGGCCGGGGTAGCACGGGAAGCCAACGTCATAGAGCAGGAGATCGTAGAGTTGGTCCGCGACCGCATAGGACCGGTTGCAGCGTTCAAGTCTGTGCTTGCCGTCAACCGGCTGCCTAAGACACGGTCAGGTAAGATCCTGCGTGGCACGATGCGGAAAATCGCCGATGGCGAAGAGTATAAAATGCCAGCCACCATCGACGATCCAGCTATATTGGAGGAAATCGCTACTGCATTGCGTGCCCGCGGTGTTCTTCCTAAGCCAGCGAGCGATGCAGCAGCATAGCAAGACTCCGGCATCGCAGTCATGGCAGGGCGGCTGATTAGCCGCCCTATATCATCGCTTCATTTATAGGGGACGGGTGGCGGAGCCGTATTTATGAGGTAGTTGAATCCAATCTTTACTGTATTAACCGTAAGATCGCTATCAAACCTTGCCGTTCCAGCGCCATTGCAGCAGTCAAAGTGACTATTGCCGAAGTTAAAATACAGGTACTCTAGCTTAATCGTCCAGGATGGATTGACCATATATTCGACGCCTGCGCCGACGGTCCATCCCGTAAAGGTTCCGCTGTCCTTGAAGAAACCATCGAACGCATCGGATACCTTCACATTGCCGCTGAACAGCGCCAAGCCACCTTTTCCGTATATGAGGAAGTTATTCAGGGAATAGCCAAGGCGGCCAGTGATGTCCCCGTACCATCCGCCATCAGCCGCGATATGCAATCCTCTACCTGGGGTGAAGGGATCGAAGAAGGTCGAACCTGCATCATTTCCCAATCCTCCGACGTCAAGCTCGACGCCGAAGACAAAGTTATTGCTCTGCCAATTATATCCGCCTTGGATTCCGCCAAGAAATCCTGAGCCACTGACGTTGTTGCTGGTAAAGGTGGCCCCCGGAACCAGGGGATTGAAGAACACTACGTTTCGATTGTTATCGATATTGGACCAAGCGCCACCAACGTTCGCTCCAACGTAAAAACCCTGCCAATAGGGGCCACAACATACAGCCTGGTCTTTGTATCCGCCATATCCGCTGTACCCTCCGTAACCACCGTACATGTCTGCGGCGTTAACAGAGCCAGTCAAAGCCAGCGTGAGCACTCCAACAAACGCGATACACGCACGCACAATCTTTAAGACACACATCACATTTCCCGCCCTAGTTGCGCACAACAAAATTTACGCAAAACACGAGAGTCTTAATGTCATTGCTTGGAACTAAACTCAAGGATGCGAAACTTTGTTTACACTCCTTAAGAGGGAATCACGCAGCGCCCGATTTGGAAATAAATTATTAAATATCAAGAGGATATTCGAAACAATGCACGAATCGCGAGGCTCCGACTGTTGAGCAAATGCAACAGCTCAACCTTTAGATAGCAGTGGATAAATAGACCTACCATTACGCGAGCTGAGGCCGGAAGGGTCTTCGCCACGACAATCGCCTAGCCAGAATCAGCGCCGGTAAAGGGCGTGCGTCAGGATCTTATAGACGAGCTTCGCGGTCGTGAAATCGCAGGCATGAAGGCCGGAAACAGGGGCCAGCTCGACCACGTCAGCCCCAACGATCGGGGACGTTTTCGACACAGCTTCGATAATCGCAATCGCCTCGTCAAAGAACAAGCCACCAGGCTCGGGCGTGCCGGTTGCGGACATGAGGCTCGCGTCGAAGGCGTCGACATCAAAGGTAAGGTAGACTGGGCGGCCACGAACCGCGCGGACAATCTCCTCAACCTTCCAGCTCGCTTTATCCTTCGCCCAAAACGTTGTGATGCGGTGCGAATTCGCTTCCAGAAATGGAATTTCCTCCGCCGAAATTGCACGGATCCCGAGCTGAACAAGAGACACGTTCTCCTGATCGAGTACACGCCTCATGGCTGCGGCATGAGAGTAATGCTCGCCGAGATAGCCATCGCGTAGATCGGCATGTGCATCGAACTGCAAAACCACGAGATCAGGATGGCGCGCCGCGAAAGGCCGGACCGCCCCCGGCGTAAGCGCATGTTCACCGCCAAGAACCAGCGGGAACTTCCCCGCTTGCAAGGCGCTCTCCACCAGAGCTTCAAGCTGCTCCAGCGCTGCCGTCATCGGGGCAGGTATGGCGGGTGCCTCCAGCGTGGCGATGCCAAACTGCCGATACGGCTCGACCCAAAGCGCCTCATCGAAGAATTCAAGCTGAGGCGACGCGGCGATGATAGCCTCCGGCCCCTTCGCGGCACCGCCACCGTAAGACACCGTAGCCTCCAACCCGAAGGGGATTATGACGGCGCGAGCGGCTTCGGCGCTTCCGGCCTCACTCTCGGGCAGCCCGAGAAATCCCTGAATCTGTGGGCGAAAATGGAGGTTCATCGTCAGGCTTCCAATGTATTTTGACTGCCGCTTCTATAGCCGACGTTACGGCCGGTTGTCAGCGACTTTTGGCCACTGCCAAAAAAGGGTGCAGAGAATGGCTGCGGGCAATTGCGGGACGCGCAGCGAACTTGCCGCGCAACGCCAGCTTCGATATAAGCCAAAGTGATATGAAACCGCCGTGGAGGCGGATTCGTCAACACCCCCAACTCATCGATCCACAAAAAGGCGCACATCATGGCCCGCGAACGCACCCTTTCCATTATCAAACCGGACGCAACCGAGCGGAACCTCACCGGCAAGATCATCGCCAAGCTGGAAGAGGCGGGCTTGCGCGTAATCGCTCAGAAGCGCGTGCGGTGGGACGAGACGGACGCCGCAGCCTTTTATGCGGTTCACAAAGAGCGCCCATTTTATAGGGACCTCGTAAGCTTCATGACGTCGGGCCCCATCGTCATCCAGGTTCTGGAAGGCGAGAATGCGGTTGCGAAAAACCGCGAAATCATGGGCGCCACCAATCCGGCGAATGCCGAGCCGGGCACAATCCGCAAAGAGTTTGCCGAGAATATCGAGCGCAATTCGGTGCATGGCTCTGATAGCGCCGAGAATGCGGCGCAAGAAATCGCCCTCGTCTTTCAGGAAAGCGAAATCGTCGGTTAATTGCCACGATCTATGTCTTTGCTGCTGTTGCAATGGCACGGAAGCTCAAACGATCCTCTCCGCTTACATGGCCGGGCTTTGACCCGGCCATTTAGAGCATTTTGCGATCATCTATAACCGGCATCGTGAAACTCCTGGATCGCCGCAGCGGCGTTGCCGCTTCGCGATGACGATTTCCGGGGCCGTCATTGCGATGGCCAGCAAAGCTGGCCGGAAGCAATCCAAACCTTAAAGACGCAGATTCAAAGTGCTTCAATCTGGTCGCAAAACGCTTGAGGATCCAGGATCAATAGGAAAGAGGCGCTCCTTTGCCTGTGGGGAGCGTATCTGCATTGGGTCTCGCGTCACGCAACAATGGGTGGCCCGGTCGATGCCCGGCCACCACATCGTTTTCGAGCTGATTAGCGCATTCCCCTATACTTGCGCCTGCGGTTGAACCTCAGCCTTAAGCTCCTTCTTCGATAGCTTGCCGATTAAGGTTTTCGGAAGCTCGTCGCGGAACTCGATCTCCGCAGGCATCTCGATTTTTGAAATGCGCGGCTCCAGAAACTTCAGCATCTCTTGAGCGGTCGCGCTCTGGTTCGCGCGCAACTTGATGTATGCCTTAGGGGCTTCGCCGCGATATTTGTCCGGGATGCCGATCACGGTGACTTCCTCGACCGCCGGATGCTCGTAGATAGCCTCCTCGATACGCCGGGGATAAACGTTGAATCCAGAACAGATGATCAGATCTTTGATGCGGTCCACGATAAACGCGAAGCCCTCGCCGTCCATATAGGCGACGTCGCCCGTGCGGAAGAACTCGCCAACAAAGGCTTCCGCTGTCTCGCGAGGCTTGTTCCAATATCCTTTCATGACTTGCGGACCGGATATGCAAATCTCGCCTTTTTCGCCAAGCGGAACTTCGCGCTCCGGTGCACCGAGTTCTCGCAACGACACAATGGTGCCAGGCAGCGGCAACCCGATTGAGCCCTCCTTTATCGGACCATCAGCCGGATTGCAGTGCGTTATTGGCGATGTTTCGGAGAGACCATAACCTTCAACGAGCTTACAGCCGGATACGCGCTCGAACTCGCGCTTGACCTCAAGCGGCAGTGGCGCTCCGCCGGAGTTGCAGAACTTGAGTGATGAAAGGTCGTAATTTTTCAGGTCAGGCGCTTTCGAGAGTGCGTTGAATAGCGTAGGCACGCCCGCCATGATCGTGGGTTTGGTCTTGTTGATCAGCTTGAGCGTCTGATTCAACTCGAAGCGCGGCAGCATGATCATCTGTGACGCCTTGCTAATCGCGAAGTTCATAAGGCACGTCATCGCGAAAACATGGAAGAAAGGTATGACGCAGAGAAAGCGCTCCTCGCCCTCAACCGCAAGGCCCGGAAACCACGCCGCTGCTTGCTGCACATTGATGGAAAGGTTGGAATGGGTCAGCATGGCGCCCTTGGGCGTGCCGGTCGTGCCTCCGGTGTACTGCAACACCGCAACATCATTCACGTCGATAGCTGGTGCGTCGAAAAGGCCGTCATTGTTTTGCACATCGTGCGAGGAAACAACGCCAGCGCCGCCTTTCCAATTTGCCACCTCTTTACGCTTGAAGAGGCTGAAAAGAACCCCCTTCGCGCGGGGCAGCATGTCCTGGAACGGCACCACGACGAGGTGCTTCAACACACCGCTGTCCAAAAGACCCTTCGCTTTAGGGAAAGTCGCGCGGAGATCGAGCGTGATCATGATCTCGACGCCTGCGTCCTTTGCCTGATGAGTGAGCTCTGGAAGGGTGTAAAGGGGATTAAAACTGACGACCGTGCCGCCAGCTTTCAAGATGCCATAATAATAAACAACGAAAGCCGGGCAGTTTGGGAAAAGTAGCCCAACACGGGTTCCTTTGCGAACCCCAAGCTGTTGCAGTCCCTTGGCCGCGCGATTTACCTGTTGCCCGAGTTCCGAGTAGGTAAGGGATGCGCCAAGAAAATTGGTCGCGGGCTTGCCACCAAATCGCGCCACGGCGGTGTCTAGAATTGTGGGCAAAGGCGCTGGCGTAAATTTTGCGAACCAATCGACGTTCGCCGGATAGGATTTTAGCCAAGGATGGGTTACGCTTGAGGGGCTCGGCACCGTCATATCTGTATCTGTTATCAACGATTTGTCTCCCTAGACAGGATGCGGAAAAATTTTTATGGCGAGTTTTTTGGGCGGAAAACGCGATGGGTTTCGCCCCAAGACTGCCTATGACAAATTGCCCCACCTTTAAACGTGAGGCAGCATCTTTTTTGAAACGCAATCGCTTATAATGCACATTGAAGGTCGGCATCGCCATCAGCTTATAGTTATGATTGGTGGACGAAGCGTTAGCTTATCAATAGCTTAGCTCAAGCAGATAGGTAGTTTAATCTAGATCGCGAAACCACTGCACCGAGTTCTTTGGCCCTTAGGAGCCAATCAGCAGCTACGGCTGCGCCGCTTTCGGCGATGGTGAAGAAGTCCCTCAAATGTGCCTGGAGCATTAATCTCAATTCAGCGTCTCTGCTGGACTTAGGCCTGGTTTGCCGTTATCTCGTTCGCCACGCGCTTTAGCGGAGAAGCCCTAAGGCTTAAATATCTTTCACCTTTGCGCGCTCTAAGGTTAGCGCAGGGAGTTAACATGAACGACGTTGCAGAAAAAATCATCGCCATCTTGCGTAAGAATATGCGTGATCCCAACAAGGAAATCACACTGAATACAAAGCTCACCGATCTGGAGATCGAGTCTCTTGATCTTGCGGTGATTGTATTCGATATCGAAGATACCTTCGGTATACAAATACCCTACAATGCCAACGAAGAAATGCAAGATTTCGCCACGGTTGGTTCCGTAGTGGACCGGGTCAATACAATCTTGTCTGAGTCGCGTACCGCGGCAGCCTAAATTAGCTTGGAAAATAAAATGAGCGTCAACGGCAAGGGACGGCGCGTCGCGATAACCGGCGTGGGCGTCGTGTCATCGCTTGGCACCGGCGTCGAACGGTTTTGGACCGCCATCAAAAACGGCGAATGCGGTGTCGGTCCTATCAAGGGCTTTCCGCTCCAAGATCTTTATATAACCATCGGCGCCGAGGTTCGTGACTTCGATCCGAAGGAGCTATGCAAGACGAAGCCGTTGATGCTCGCAGACCGCTATTCGCAATATGCGGGCGCTGCCGCGTCCGAGGCTGTGCGCCAGTCCGGACTCGAAACGCCCTTCAAGAATGGGGAGCGGGCCGCGTCCATTATCGGCTCAGGCGTGGGTGGGCTTTCTACGCTTGAAAGCGCTTATGCAGACCTTTTCATCGCAAAGAAGAAGGCCACGCACCCGCTGACGCTTCTGCGCACTATAGGAAGCTCGGCTGCGGCGCATGTCAGCATAGACCATGGCATTCGTGGCCCTGTTTTCGGCACGGTCAGCGCTTGCTCTACGGCAGCTCATGCGATTGGTCTGGCTTTCCAAATGATTCGCGGCGGCGCGGTGGACGTAGCGCTTGCTGGGGCTTCCGAGGCGGCGATCACCTTTGGGTCGATGCGTGCTTGGCAAGCTATGCGAGTGCTCTCTCCCGAGGGATGTTTTCCATTTTCCAAGCGGCGCAATGGCACCGTGCTCGGTGAAGGCGCTGGCATTCTCTGTCTTGAAGAGATGGAGCACGCCAAAGCGCGCGGAGCGGTCATTCTCGCCGAATTAGTCGGATTTGGTATGACCTCAGACGCCGCTGATATGGTAAATCCGGACGTGAACGGTCCAACAGATGCGATGCGCCTTGCTCTGAAGGATGCCGGACTTTCTCCCAGCGACATCGATTATTTGAATGCGCACGGAACGGCGACGACCGCGAATGACGTCAACGAAACTCGCGCCATCAAGAAGGTTTTCGGGGCAGATGCCAACCGGATTTCGGTATCTTCGACGAAGTCAATGCACGGCCATTGTTTGGGCGCGGGCGGCGGCGTTGAGGCGGTTGTATGCGTTCAGGCCATAAGAGAGAGTTTTGCGCCCGCCACGATCGGGTTCGATGCGCCGGGCGACGAATGCGACCTCGACTACACGCCGAATGAAGGACGCCATCGCAAGATTGGCTATGCGATGTCGAATTCTTTCGCATTCGGTGGATTGAATGCGGTGCTTATATTCGGTCCCGCTCCAAATTAGCCCAGTTTTCGCCACGCGTTGCGCCGGGTTCATGTCGTCATAAATGATCGCGCATCACATCGTTGATGCGCGCAAGCGTTGGCATTTGAGGAAACTGTAAGCCCGGAGAGCGCGTTGAGTAGTCAGCGCTCCAGAGTGCATGGGGTAGACGGATGATATTAGGACAGCATTCGGTCTTGGAGTGGGTTGCCTTCAACTTACTCATTCTCTTTATCCTTGCCCTTGATCTCGGCATTTTCCACCGGCAACGCCGTTTTTTGCCGCTCAAAGAAGCGTTGCTGGCCACCGTGGGCTATATTGCGCTTGCCCTCATGTTCAACGCTTGGGTTTATACCCACTATGGGCCTCAGAGTGGGCTTGAATTTCTTACAGGTTACTTCATCGAATACACGCTCAGTATGGACAACATCATGGTTTTTGTTGTCATACTTTCTTATTTTCAAGTTCCCGCTCAATATCAGATGCGTGTTTTGCTCTGGGGGATAATAGGCGCTCTTATATTGCGCAGCATTTTCATTATTGCTGGGTTCGCGCTAATATCGCACTTTGAATGGATTATGATTATTCTTGGTCTCTTTCTTATCTATACCGGCTTCAAGACTATGGTTTCCGGTGATGAGATCGGAGATCTACAGGATAGCATCGCGGTGCGATACACGCGCCGTATTCTGCCTATGACGTCGAGCTATCATGGTGAGCGCTTCTTCGTTAAGCTGAATGGGAAAGTGTTCGCAACACCACTTTTCTTGGTTTTGATCGTCCTGAATGTCACCGATATTGTATTTGCGCTAAACTCTATACCGGCCATCTTTTCGATCACGCGCGATCCTTTCATCGTGTATACGTCAAACGTATTTGCAGTCCTGGGACTGCGTGCGCTTTATTTCGCTTTGAGCGGCATGTTGGATAAATTTCGCTATTTGAAATACGGGCTGTCTCTCACGCTGATCTTCATCGGCGCGAAGATGGTCTATAACTATCCCGAGAGTTGGCCAGACATTCCGACAGAGTGGGCCTTGATCGTGACTGCTATCTTGATATTCGGCTCCATAGTGGCTTCGCTGCTGTTCGGCAAAGGCCCCGGCAAAAACGAGGAAGCGGCGACGCCGCGCTAGCGCTGGGCACCTGCCGGTCAAACCAGCCAATGGATAGTGATTCGGTGAAAGCTCCGCAACCGTTCAGCGGCAGGAGGGGGCTTGGTGTCGGTTGCATCAAAAGCGGGGATATCCTGCACTTTTTTCTAACAGGTTGAAATACATAGAAAAACCTCCAGAAGGCATCACCTCATTTGCTTCCTGTTCTCCACATATGTGGATAAAACACACACGCAGAGGTTGTTCTTGCGCTTGCGGCTTGTTTACCTTTTAATAACGATTGTCATAAATGCGGGACGAAGAGTGAAACGGGTGGCCTTTCCTCGTTTGCGACCGAGGATGGAATTTTGCGGCGGTGCAACCCTTTCACTTAACGTTAAAAGCGTTGAAATGACAAAAAAAGGTCTGAGTAGGCCTCAAGGCGTGCAGGAAGCCTTGCGGAAGACCTAAAAATTTAAATAAACTATCGTGTGCCGGTTTGAGGGGTCATGTTGGCAGACGATGGTCCGAGCGGGGTATAGAGCTATGATTCCGGGGTCCGCGGAGGTCTGCCTTTCCGCGTTGTTCGTCGATTTCGACAACGTGTATCTATCGTTAAGGCGTCAGAACGAAGAAGCAGCAGGCCGGTTTGCTCGTAATCCGGCGGAATGGTTGAGCCGGATCGCCACAGGGGGCCTAGTCCGGTTCAAATCGCATCAGGACTATGTGCGGCGGCGCTTTGCCGTAGCCAGGGTGTACGGAAATCCCGGGCGCAAGCTCGTGAGCCGTGGCGGCCCCCATGACCCGCATTGTTTCGCGGACGTCCGGACAAATTTTATGATGGCGGGCCTCGAGGTCGTTGACTGCCAGCCTCTGTCCTCCCAGTTCAAAAACGGGACGGACATCAAGATGGCGTGTGATATTCGAGACTTTCTCGAACATCCGACACGCTTCGGCGAATTCATCATTCTTTCGGGCGACGCTGACTTCACGCCCGTCTTGCACCATCTGCGCTCCCATGACAGGCGAACGGTCGTTTATGCAAACGACAATACAGCCGATATCTATAAAGCGTTCAGCGACGGCTGGATCGAGGAGAAGGACTTCATTTCCTTCCTCATGGACGAAACCGGCCCGGCATTGATCCAACAGGAACGTGGTTCGAAGCCGCGCGGTGAGTTGGGCTATGACGGCGCTCGGATGCTGGCTCAAAGCATGGCCGGTGGTACTCCCCCAGCTCAGCGCGAATTCGGCAATTATGGATATACGGGTGAGCCAGCCGGCGCGCGGCGCAGGCTGCCATCAACGCCGGCCACCGCCGTACAGTCCTTGATTGAGGATTTTCAGTCCATCGGATCTGAAATCCTTAATCTCGTTATCGAAGTCGTTCGCTCATCAGAAAAGCCTGTTCCAATCGCCTATCTGGCGGACCGTGCGCAAAAAATCTTGGGTCACGCAAAAACGCTTGGCACAAATTGGGCAGGGTCGGGCGGCTTCTTGAATTTCCTGACGAATACGCTCCCCGAAGGCATTAAACTGAGCGAGCGGCCGCCGCATTTCGTCTACGATCCTAAACGGCATCGGTTGGAGGAACGCGCGGAAAGCCATGTTCACCAATCCGTTGCGCCGAAGGCCGCTGTTTTGCAGCGGCAACAGCTTCCGCAGGAATCGAATTCCACGAAACTTGCCGAGCTGCAAAATTCGATCACCCGGATTTACGAGGCTTGCAAGGCTCCGCCGCTGCCGCCAAGCGAATATCAGTTACTCTTCACGCTCATCGCCACTGAGGTGCACGAGCGTGGTTTCGCGCCTGTGAAAACCGCGCAGGCCGTCGTAGCGCGAGCCGGTCAGGAAGGCCTGCGCGTCGCCATGAAAGACGTTTCATTTGTGCTGGAAGCCGTGGACGAAATCGACCCGTGGCTTGAGCACACGAGGTCACCGGCATCCGTCGCGAGGGCTTATCGCGACTTCGTGCTGGCAAGGTGCCATCATGCGGGCGTGAAGCTTACCGAGGACGAATATCAGCTCGTTCAGGTCTGGTTCGGCGCCAGCCAGTGGTCGGCTGTCGGGCAAGGTGGACTTGCTGGCGGCCCCCTAACCTCTGAATCGCCGTCGAAGCCACAGCTCGGAAATGAAAATCGCGGCTTCTCGATGGAAAACGCACTGCCGCCACCAGACCATCGGAACGATATTCCGCTTCCGCCCGATTTCGGCTTTGACCGCGAACTCGAACCCGAGCCGAACCAAAAGACAGTTAATCAGCGCTACGGCTTTCTCAAACATTAGCGCGTTCGCAACCATATTGAAGCACGGGATTTTCGAATCTGCTTCTTTTAGGGTTTGGATGCATGGGCCCGCTTTGCTGGCCATAGCAATAATGGCCCCTCACCCTGGCCCTCTCCCCAATAGGGCGAGGGAACGCTGTGGCAGCTTTACGCGATTTTCTCCCTCTCCCCGCCGGGGAGAGGGCTGGGGTGAGGGGCCGTTGCAGTCATCGCCATCGGGGCGTCCGCTCAACGCTAGGCTTTAGCACAATTCCAACACACAATCGTGACGGGCAACGCCGCTGCGACGATCCAGGGCTTTCGCGATGGCGGTTATCGATGATCGCAAAATGCTCTAGGACGCCGGCTGGCCTCGGCGCGATAAAGCATCAGCAAGGAACGTCTTGCTGGCAAGAAGGGCTCCAGCGGTAATGAGAATTGCCGCGAGCCAAAGCGCGGGCTTTGCGGGAGCCAAGCCCGTTGCGACGAGCAACGCCGTTGAAAAGACAGGCGCAAAATAAGAGCTTACGCCGAGGACCCGCAAGTCACCATGCTTGCAGCCATAGTCCCAAACGTAGAAAGCCACTCCAAGTGGCCCGATGCCGAGTGCGAGAATTGCTGCGAGCTGAAGCCAAGTCGACGGCCAGACGAATTCTTCAAGGGCCAAATGTGCCGCCAATGCCAACGCGGCTGTGCCGATGCAATATATTGTAACGGCTGAGCTTGGCACTGCGCGAAAGAGCCGAGTCACCACGGAGTAAGACGACCACGTCAGCGCCGCCACGAGAGCCATTCCATACCCAAACGCATTGCCGGAGAGTGTGAATTTGCCGCCGCCGCTGATCGCGAGCGTCGCCCCCACAAATGCCGTCAGCGCTCCGAGAACGTGATAGATCGTCAGTCCTCCAGCGCCCGCGGAGCTGGGTAACGCTGCCGAAAACAAGACAATCAAGACCGGCCAGAGATAATTTACGAGACTCGCTTCGATCGCTGGCGCGTTTTGAAGAGCTAGAAAATAGGAGAAATGATAGCCGAAAAGCGCGGCGACACCGATCAGGATTGGCACAGCGCTCACGGATCGCAAGTCTTTCCGCGCTTGGTCTCTGGCTGCCAGGAAAATCGCGCCAACGCCTGAGCCGAGCGCGAATGTCAAGGCGACAAGTTCCAGCGGGGGAATGACCCCTGCCAGGACCGTTAGCGTTGGAAGGAGCGACCACACCGGGATAGCCGAAAGTCCTATTAATGTTGCCTTTCTCAAAGGCAGCCCCCAATTTGATGAGTTCGTCGCCTTGATCGCATTTCTCGCGACCACCACACCAGCCTGGACTAATCAGCCTGCCTCTTCTACAGGGCCGCACCAGCCTGGCAGGTGGTCTGCGTCGTGTTTTCGGGCGAGTTCGTACGCGGCGTCAAGTGAGGCGTCGAAGTGCTTCTTGACCTCTTGGCGGTTGAGGCGCCGGCGAAGAAAATCAGCCCACAAGAATTCACTGAAGGGCGTCGTGTCCTTTGCGTATCCTCCCTTTCGGCGCAGAGCGCCCGCGAGGCTACGAAATGGATCGTCCGTCATGTCCGTAACGACCTTCGGGATGTCCTCATAGGCGCGGCGTTTGCCATGCTCGTCGAATGGATGAAGCAACGCTTTATTGTCGAGGTATGACCAAAACTCATCCTCCTCCAGACGCTCCAAGTTCAACACCACTGTTACCAAGACTTTCTTGGCTCCCGCATCGAGCAACGCCCTGCACAAATGATGGTGATCGATAACAAAGAAGTGCCCCTTCGGCCCCTTCACCACCGGAATAACATGCTTGCGAAGGAATTTGGCGCCATCCATATCGGCGAGCTTCACGAGTTTGGCGGTCCGCGTTTGAACCTCCTGCAATCCAACGGTTATTTGAGTAGGCCGCAGGTCTTCGATTTTTACCGGATGCGAGACTGGCGCGCGAACTGCTTCCACATACATGGCGATCCTCCGACTTAAGGAAATGCAAAACCAAATTGTAGCGCTTTTGAGCGCTGAAGGAGATTTTAACGGGCAAAGCCAACGATGAGCACCGTTAGGATCATGACGAGGTATAAATTTACATAGTAAAGCCGTGAGACCTCGAACCAAGAGGGCGTGCCGCGACGCTTGCAATACAAAAGCCAAATCGCCGCAACGGGGGTAAGTAGCGGCAGCAGCGTCAATGAGGTTAGTGCAGCGCCAAGTCCGCAAAAAATGACAGGCAAAACAGCATCCAACCGTGCTTCCGAGCGCGTTACATTATCATGGGGCGACGACACCGGCAGGAAATCGCCATAAGGCGCCATGGCGATATTTGCTTGCCTAAGAAAGAAGAGGAAGCAAAGCGGCAGGGAGAGAACATAGGCATCCATGAACCAGCCTGAGACGGACACCAGATGCGCAGGCGCGGCCGCCACTGGCAAAATGCTGCTCTTATAGAAGGTGAGTATGGGATCAAGCTCTTCCCGAAGGGGCATCTCGCTGAGGGATTGCAAGAGAGAGATCGCCGCAAGCGTCTCGACAAAGACGGTTAGCCCCAAAAGGGCATCCAAAATAACAGCTCCAAACATCCCTGGTTCACTCCCTCAATCAGGAACTTGTGATTGAAAATAATGTAATGAAGTTTTTTGTCCCCTTTTCCTACGCCCTTCCCTACTTCATACTCCGGCCGATCAGAATAGCACATCTCTGACGCCATGGGCGTGCTCCCCGATTTGCTGAAGGTCCATACACTCGCGTTTGAGTGGTGTTAGCCTTGCTGTGGGTGAAGCCGTTCGATAGTCTCAAGCTGAGGCGTTGGAGGTGGAGCGAACCTTCTGCTTATGGCGCTTCTTGTTTGCAGTTCGTACGGGGTCACTAAATGTTTCGAGTGCTGTTCATTGGGTTGCTGGCGGTTGGGGCAGCTACCGCCTACATTTGGTCTGTCGCCCCTCCGCCCAAGCCACCGGCTCCGAAACAAGCTCCAGCTGTGGCAGTTTCAGCGTTGCCCGCATTGCGCGGCGATATGCCAATTCTCCTGTCCGGGATCGGAACGGTCCAGTCGCTGAACACTGTTCAGCTTCGGTCGCGTGTCGAAGGCGCTATCGACCAGGTGAATTTCGCCGAAGGTCAGCAGGTTAAGAAAGACGACGTTCTCGCCACTATAGATCCGCGACTGTTTCAAGCAGCGCTCGATCAAGCCAAGGCGAAAAAAGCCCAGGACGAAGCGCAGCTCGCAAGCGATCTGAAGGATTTGGAGCGGAGCCGGCAGCTTGCGGAGCAGAGATTTGCCTCTCAGCAGTCCCTTGATCAGCTTACCGCTAAGGTCGGCGTGGACCACGCGCTTATAGCGGCGGATGACGCGGCGATCAGAACCGCCCAGACAAATTTGGGTTACACAACAATCACGGCGCCTTTCTCGGGGCGGATTGGCCTAAGAAACGTCGATCCGGGCAATATCGTGCGGGCGAACGATACCGCCTTCATCGCGACCATAACGCAGCAAGATCCGATCTCGGTCGTGTTCACCTTGCCGGAAGCGCAGCTCGGCCCGGTTCGCGACGCCATGCGGCAAGGCGATGTTCAAGTCATCGCCTACGATCAGGATGGCAAAAAACCGGTCGCCACAGGAAAGTTGCAAGTTATCGACAATCTGGTCGATCAGGCGACCGGAACGATCCGCCTAAAGGCCCTGTTCTCGAATCGTGATGAAACGCTATGGCCCGGCCAATACACACCCGTCCGCGTGCAGGTGGCTATCAAGCGCAATGCTGTGGCCGTACCAACGGCGGCGATACAGCGCGGACCTAAGGGTCTCTATGTCTGGGTGGTTAAGCCGGACAAGCGCGCCGCGATGGCGCCGATCGATGTCGGGGCTAGCTTTGAGGCTCATACAATCGTCGAGAGGGGCATTTCTGAAGGCGACCAGATCATCGTTTCGAACCAATACCGATTGCAGCCGAATACGCTCGTGAAAGTAGAGTCTCAGCCGGTAGCGGCGAACGAAGGAAGTGGCCGCACATGAACTTTGCAGCGCCCTTTATTCACCGGCCAATCGCAACAACATTGCTAATGGCGATGGTGGCGTTTACCGGCATGGCCGCTTTCTTTTATCTGCCGGTCGCGCCGCTGCCCCAGGTCGACTTCCCAACCATACAGGTTTCCGCTCAGCTGCCTGGCGCAAGCGCCGAGACGATGGCATCCTCGGTGGCAAACCCTCTCGAGCAGCAGTTCGGACAGATCGCGGGTGTGACGCAGCTTACTTCGACAAGCACGCTGGGAAATACACAGGTCAACATTCAGTTCGAGCTGAACAGAAACATCGACGCCGCCGCCCAGGATGTGCAAGCGGCAATCACCGCAGCCGGGCGCCGTCTGCCGACGACGCTAAGCTCGCCGCCAAGCTATCGTAAATACAACCCCGCCGATCCGCCGATCATGATCATGGCAGTCACTGCGGATACCGCTCCGCTGACTGAGCTTAATGATTATGCGGAAAATATCCTCGCACAGCAGATTTCGCAGATTACGGGCGTATCACTCGTCAATATCGGGGGACAGCAGCGGCCATCGGTTCGTGTGCAAGTCGACCCGGAGAAATTGGCCACGCGCGGTATCGCGCTGGAAGAGATCCGTTCTGTTCTCGGAACAATCACCGCCGACGCTGCAAAAGGAACAGTCAACGGCGTCACGCAAAGCTTTACTGTCGCGGCCAACGACCAAATCACCAAGCCCGAAGACTATGACAATATAATTTTGGCCTATCGGCAGGGCGCTCCCATCCGGGTGAAGGATGTCGGCCGTGCGGTCGCTGGTGCGGAAAACAACCAACTCGCAGCTTGGTCCGACGGGAAGCGCTGCATTCTCCTTGTGGTGTACAAACAGCCCGGGGCAAACGTCATTGAGACGGTGGGCCTGATAAGGGATACACTCCCGAAGCTTGCTAACATTATCCCCGCAGGCGTTAAGATCGATGTGATCAGCGATCGCACGGTGACAATTCGTGCCTCGGTGCTCGACGTTGAGTTCACCCTCGTACTCACCATCGGTCTTGTGGTGTTGGTGATTCTGGCTTTCCTACGAAATCTGCGCGCGACACTGATTCCGAGTGCGGTCGTGCCCCTATCGCTCATCGGCACATTTGGGGTGATGTATCTCGTCGGCTTCAGCCTTGATAATCTGTCGCTGATGGCGCTCACAATCGCAGTCGGTTTCGTCGTGGACGACGCGATCGTGGTCGTTGAAAACATCTATCGTCACGTAGAGGAAGGGATGGAGCCGTTCGAGGCTGCGCTCAAAGGCGCGTCCGAAATTGGCTTTACGGTGCTTTCGATCAGTCTCTCCCTTGTAGCCGTTTTTATCCCGCTCCTGCTCATGGGGGGGATTATCGGCCGCTTGATGCGTGAATTCGCTTTGACCGTAACTGTTACAATCGCGGTCTCGGTCTTTGTTTCATTGACCTTAACTCCGATGCTGTGCTCGCGGTATCTTAAGGCCGAGACGCATGAGCCAGGATGGCTGAACCGTAAGATCGGCGGTTTTTTCGACGCGCTCGTAAACGGCTATGACTACACTCTAACCATAGCCATGCGTTACCGCTTCACCACTTTGATGATCTTTTTTGCGACGCTGGCCCTAACCGTTCATCTCTTCATCATTATTCCGAAGGGGTTCTTCCCGGTTCAGGACACGGGGATCCTGTTTGCCGTCACCGATGCGCCGCAAGACATTTCATTCACCGAGATGGCACGCCGGCAGGAGGCGCTCGCGGATATTGTTAAGCAAGATCCGGACGTTGCCAATGTTGGCTCATTCTCTGGCCCTTCGCCTGGCAGCACAACCAATGCCGGACGGCTTTTCATTACGCTGAAACCTCACGACGAGCGAACCTCCGACGCCATAGGCGTGATGAACCGCCTGAGGCCGAAACTCGCCCAGGTTCAGGGCGCTGCCGCATTCCTTTCCCCCGCTCAGGACATTACGGTGGGCGCGCGCGCGGCTCGTGCTCTCTATCAATATACAATACAGGACGCGAACCTTGGCGAGTTGAACGAGTGGACTCCCAAGGTGCTTGCCAAGCTTCGATCTATCCCGATCTTGGCCGACGTCTCGACGGATCTGCTAACAAGCGCACCACAGCTGAGCGTGAACATCAATCGCGACCGTGCCGCGCGCTACGGCGTGACACCACAGATGATTGACGACACGCTCAACGACGCACTCGGGCAGCGGCAAGTGGTGCAGTATTACACCCAGCTTTCGACGTATAACGTCGTACTCGAAATCCTGCCCGAGCTTCAGGGGCTTCCAGACGTTCTGAATAAAATCTACGTCAGGTCGCCGACGACAGGGCAGATGGTGCCCTTGTCAACGCTCGTCACCGTCGATACGAAGAAAACAGGCTTCCTTTCCGTCAACCACCAAAGCCAATTTCCTGCTGCGACCGTCTTCTTCAATTTGCAGCCAGGTATTTCATTGGGCGAGGCGGTCACGGCTATAAACGGCGCGATGGCCGAGATTCAGGCACCCAATACTCTCGTGGGTAGCTTCCAAGGCAACGCGCAAGCCTTCCAAAGTTCGCTTGCGTCAACACCGATTCTGATCGTCGCGGCACTCGTCGTGATCTACATCATTCTCGGAATGCTCTATGAGAGCTTTATACATCCTCTGACAATCCTATCCACCCTTCCATCGGCTGGGGTGGGAGCGCTCTTGATGCTGATGATTTTCGGCTTCGATCTGTCCGTTATCGGCATCATCGGCATCATTCTTCTGATCGGCATCGTGAAGAAGAACGGCATCATGATGGTAGACTTCGCTATCAATGCGGAGCGAGAGCGGGGCATTTCGCCTGAGCAGTCGATCAAGGAGGCAGCGCTTCTGCGCTTCCGCCCGATCTTGATGACGACAATGGCGGCGCTGCTCGGAGGACTGCCTTTGATGCTAGGGACCGGCACGGGGTCCGAGCTTCGGCAACCGCTCGGCTATTCCATGGTTGGCGGACTCGCCTTGAGCCAGATACTTACCCTGTACACGACGCCGGTCATCTACCTCTATCTGGATAAGCTGCAACGCTGGCTTAGCGGTGGAGAGGCGGTGAAATCAGCGCCTGACTTGAAGCCCATCCCGGCTCCGGCGGAATAAGGCAACATGTTCTGTAGCCCTCTCCTGCTCGCTGCGGGAGGGCTATAGGGCAGTCGCACATTCGTTGATCGGTCTTCGCTACGCCGTAGGAGGCGCTTGAGGCGGCTCCAGCGATGCAAAGCGTCGGGGTTAGGAATTGTGCTATGGGAAGCTGTGATGTCGTCATTCGATACGGAGAGGATGCGGCGGCGTGGCTTGCGGCTCAAAAGTTGCCGCATCCTCCGGTAAAGGTAGAAAATAGGGACGCAACGCCCGAGGACGTTATGTGGGCCTTGCGGGAGACCGGTCATGACACAGCGCCTCACGAGACCACTGAGGACATTGAGCGGGCTTTGCGAGAGACTGGATATGACACATCGCCTCTCAATAGCACCGGCTGGGTCGAATGGAAATTCACTCCCGCTGGAGGTTTCACAGCTCGTGGGGATAGGCTCGCAGCGATCCGAGTTCTGAGGAAGTTGGCAGAGAGGTGCGGACAAATTTGGCTTTATCCCGACACGGGTGAGCCTCCAATCGTCATCGACGAGTCAACTGACCCGGATTCGATTTTTCGTTTGCACCTATCGTGCAGTTCGGCTGAGGACCCTTGGCGCGAGTTTCATGAAAATGCATACGGCACCCAACCGGAGGATTGAACCGATCAGGAACTTAATTGCATTGTCGTCGTCGTGCTCTATGAACTGCAGCCCCCGCCGAACATCTGAGATTTACGATCCCCACACATGAGCCGAACATTTCAACGCTACGCGATTTACTGGACGCCAGAACCAGAAAGCGAACTGGCGAAGTTTGGCGCGAGTTGGCTTGCCAATTCCTACGAAATACCCGGACTTCCATTCAACCTTGCGGCCCGCGCTACGAAAACTCCGGCGCGCTACGGCCTACACGCAACGTTGAAAGCGCCCTTCCGACTCCGCGCTGATGCAAGCGAGGCCGATTTGCAAGCCGCGCTTGACAATTTTTGCACGATGCGGCGCGCGCCGCTCGGCGGCTGCCTCAAACTTTCGCGCTTTCAGGGCTATCTCGGACTAGTGCTTGCTTCCCGCAAAGCCGAAATTGATTGGCTGGCCGCTCAATGTGTGACGCAGTTCGACAGCTTTCGCGCGCCTCTCAGCGAAGACGACCGTGATCGCAGGGAATCAGGCAATTGGGTTGAGCAGGAAGCAACTTTTTTTGCAGAGTTTGGCTATCCTTACGTGCTCTCCTCCTTCGAATTCCACGTCACGCTGGCCGGGCCGCTGAATGACGAGGAAATAGAACTGGTCGAGAGAGTGCTAGCGCCGCATGTCGCCCCTTTTACCGGGCATCCACTAAAAATCGATAGTCTTTCCCTATTGGGCGAGCCCCACGGCGGCGGCAGCTTTCAGCCTATCAGCCGCCATCGGTTCAAGCGTTAGAGCGCTTTGCGATAATCAGCGCGTCGTGACACTGGATTTGCTTCCGGCCAGCTTTGCTGGCCATCGCAATTGTGTGTTCGGATTGTGCTAGATATTTCGGCGTGGATGGGCGCCCGTTCGCAATGTGGCCCGCTTGGTGAAGCCAAAGGCCGCCGTCATCGAGGGCTCCCATCCACGCTTATCCTCACCGCTTGCATGGTAGGAAGGGTTCAGCGCCCGCACACAATTTGAAGCTACGAGGGAACCCATGGCTTATCAATATGCGATCGGTATCGATGTGGGCAAGGACCATTTCGATGCCGCGCTGCATGGCGCGCGGGTAAAGCCTTCGCGCTTTTCAAATAGCGGCGAAGGCTTTGCCAAATTCCGCAAAGAGTTCTCTGCCCAGTTACCGCAGGCGCTTGTCGTCCTCGAAGCCACAGGCGGCTATGAAACCGCCTTGCTGGCAGAGCTTCTGAGCCATGGAATCTCCGTGCACCGGGCCGATCCCTTGACCGCCAAGCACTTCATCCGCTCGCTCGGCAAACGCGCCAAAACCGACCGGCTGGATGCCATGGCCCTGGCCCGCTATGGCTGGGAACGCCAGGACATGCTCCGTCTCTTTGAGCTCAAAGACAAGTCCCAGCAAGAGCTTAACACGCTTCTGGCCCGCCGCCAGGATTTGCTTTCCATGCGCATCGCCGAAGAAACACGGCTCGCTCATCCGCGCTATCAAGACGTTCAAGCCTGCCTGAAAGCCGTGCTCAAAGCCCTGAGCGGCCAACTCGAAGCCATCGAAGGCCGCATCGATGCCCTCATTGGCGCGTCTCAAGAGCTCTCGGCCAAGCTCGAACTCATGACCAGCCTCAAAAGCATCGGCAAGAAAACCGCCATCGTGCTTCTTGGTCACATGCCAGAGCTCGGAACCCTGACGCGCAGACAAGCCGGCTCCCTCGCGGGCTGCGCGCCCCATCCCCGCGATAGCGGCCTTATGCGCGGCTACCGCAGAACGATCGGCGGACGCGCCGCCGTCAAACGCGCGCTCTTCATGGCTGCCATGTGCGCCAGACGCTACAATCCGGCTTTGAGCGCTTTCTATGACCGGCTCGTCCAAAATGGCAAAAAGCCAATTGTCGCCATCGTCGCCGTCATGCGCAAGCTCGTCACCATTCTCAACGCCATGCTGCGTGACGCGCAGCCGCAAACAACATGGTAGATGACCTCCCCTCACCTACCGCTACGCGACCCGTTCACCCTTGCACCAAACGGCGCGAATTACGGGCGCGCCCTCCATCTGTTTGACCCGCACCAAGTCAGCCCGTAGGCCGGCCTTTATCTCACCGCGATCTTCAAACCCAACAGCGCGAGCAGGATTTAACGTCACCGTCGCGATGGCGGCAGGCAACGGCATATCGGCCTCACTGTGAAGTTTCAGAGCTCCCCAAAGAAGGGAAGAAGGCACGTAGTCGCTTGAAATAATGTCCAGGAAGCCGAGTTTCGCGAGTTCCAGCGCGGAAACATTCCCGGAATGGGATTTACCGCGCACGATGTTTGGTCCACCCATGAGAACGCTCATGCCAGCTTTATGCGAGGCTCGCGCGGCTTCTATAGTCGTTGGAAATTCCGCAACCGACACGCCATCATTTATCGCTTCCTCGACATGCGCAGCCGTTGCGTCGTCATGGCTTGCAATGGGGATACGCCGCTCTCGCGCGAGATGCACGGCGTAAGCGCGATTACTCGCGGCAAACTCGGCGGAGTCGCGCGTGCGCGCTTCCATGAAATCTGACAGTTCCTCATCCGTCATGTGGAACGTGCCTTGATAATATTCGGCGTATTTGGCTATATCCACAAACTGCCGTTGGCCCGGCGTATGGTCCATCACGGAGATAAGCTTCACGCGCGGGTGGCCGATTAAAGGATCGAGTAAATCTCTCAAGCCGGGGTAGCTCACCTCGCAACGCCAGTGAAGATAGTGGTCGATTTTGAGTGTGTTTTGCGCCAAGTGATAGTCGAGCGCTTCTGTAATCTCGTGAAGATAGCCGGAGCGCACGGAGCGCGAATGGACTTCGCCGACGCAAAGCGCGTTGAGAACGGTTGTGATCCCCGAGGCTGCCATTTCCCGGTCGTCGTTAAGCGTGGCAGCTTCGACGGGCCAGATTGCCCCAGGCCGGGGCTGAACGTGCCGTTCAGCATTGTCGGAATGAAGCTCGACGAGGCCGGGGAGCAGGAGATCGCCGTCGCAATCGATTGTGTCCCCCCGGCCAAAAGTCCCCTCGTCCACCGCGGCGATGATGCCATTCCGGACAAGCACGGAACCAGTGATTACCCGGTCGGCTAACACGATCCTGGCATTTGTGAAAATTTGTTCGTTCGCGCTCATCGTCCTACCGGCTCTTAGTAAGTGCCATTGAAAGCGAAAAAAGCGGCGAATCCGCGAGTGCCGCTCAGTTATTCTCATCCCAAAACGAGCGAGTTGCTTTGCCGGAGCGGGCGTTTGGCAATAATTTATCGCTGCCAAGAATAAAAGCGCGCTAATATTGAATCATGTCATTTTCAGAAGTGAATTTCATTGAAAAGCGCGGAATTTAGACTTACTGAAATACTCTTTTGACCTTTTTTCGTTCAGAAGACGCTTTCAGTAGGTCGCGCACCGCGCAGGGCAGGAGGTGTCCCGGACAGTGCGCAAGAAGGTACCTCCGATGGAGGCGTGCCATAAACATGACCTCCGCCGCCGTCGCGATGGGCCAAAAGCGGAACTCGCCGAACAAATGGAGCGTAACTTTGTTAGGAGTGCCGATCTGGCGCTCCCAGTTCGACAAGGCTGAGCAGCTTCATAAACGGCAATTGCAAAGATGAGCCGCTTGCGCGGATGTCCTTTAATTGATAATTTATCGCTTGATTAATAAATTTGCGCGGCTTTCTTTGCTGCAGGCACGCTCTATCATGATCGTCCGCAAATGCTCGCGGGGTGCAAGACAGGCGGCGGAACTCCGGAACTATCGCCATGGATGAAAGCGTTCTGCAGTTTGAACTCAAGAGAAAGGCCCGCTCCTCTCCCATTCACGACTACGAGGCGATGCTGGAACGCGCCCGCGCGCTTGTGCCGGTTTTTAGGGAGCGCGCCGCCGCAACGGAAAGTGCCCGCAGCCTGCCCTCCGAAACCCAGCGTGATCTGCACGAAGCCGGCCTGTTTCGCATTCTTCAGCCGAAAAGAGTTGGTGGGTCGGAATTCGATTATATCGCGCTTGTCGATTTCGCCGCGGAACTCGCATGCGGCGATGCCTCGGTCGCCTGGAATGTGGCCAATCTCGGGAGCCACCACTGGATGCTCGCCATGTTCCCGCCGAGCGCTCAGAACCTCATCTGGAACGACGATCCAGATGTTCTGATCGCCTCATCCTTCGTGTTCCCCTCCGGGCGCGCACGGCGCGTCAAGGACGGTTACATCCTCACCGGGCGTTGGCCCTTCTCGTCGGGCGTCGAACTCAGCCGTTGGAACATGCTTGCAGGAATCGTCACGCCCGAGGACGAAACCGAAGCCACTGAAATGCGCGTCTTTCTCGTGCCCGCGACAGAGTACAAAGTCATCGATACCTGGGACGCGCTGGGACTGTCCGGGACAGGCTCGCATGACGTCGAGATTGACGGACTGTTTGTAGCGGAGAATATGACCCTCGCCGTGCATCAAGTGGCTGGCGGTGCGACGCCCGGCAGCGCCATCAATCCAAACCCCCTCTATCGTCTTCCGGTCTTTGCGCTCTTTCCCTTTGTGTTGTCGGGTGCGGCGCTCGGCAATGCGCAGGTTTGCCTTGATGAGTATATCGCTTCGTCGAGTTCGCGGCTGGCAATGTACAGCAAGACGAAAGTCGGTGATTTCCAGTCGACGCAGATCAAAATTGCGGCGGCTGCGGCGCGCATTGACGCGGCACGCGGCATCATGCGTTCCACCTGCATCGGCGCGATGGAGGATGCCCGGCAGGGACGCATCCCCGGCATCGAAACGCGGGCCCGTTACCGGCGGGACGGGGCGTTTTCCGTGGGTCTGTGCACCGAAGCCGTATCACTGCTGCTCGCCGCAAGCGGCGCGGGCGGCCTATTCCGTTCCACCGGGATAGAGAAGCGATTCCGCGATGCGCACGCCATCAACGCCCATATCGCATTCAACTTCGACGCCGCCGGAAGCAATTTTGGCCGCGTGGCCCTTGGCCTGCCTTCAGAAAATCCAACCCTATGAGCCCCGCCGCGATGACTGGCAAATCTTCTGCGACCCAGCTTCTGTCTGAAGAAGCAAAGCCTGCTTTCGATGCCCGGGACTTCCGAAACGCTCTGGGAAGTTTCTGCACCGGCGTGACGGTGATCGCTGCCGCCACCCCGAGCGGGCGCCGCGTGGGACTTACGGCTAATTCCTTTTCCGCGGTTTCGCTCAATCCCCCGCTCGTTCTCTGGAGCCTAGTCATTCATTCGCCCAGCATGCCTGTCTTTCAGGAGGCATCGCATTTTTGCATTAACGTGCTTGACGCCGCGCAGGGCGGACTCGCGCATCATTTCGCGCGGCCCTCGGAGGACAAGTTCGCAGGTCTCGATTGGGAAGCAGGACTGGGCGGTGCGCCACGGCTCGCGGGTGTGCTGGCGCAGTTCCAATGCCGCAACTCCTATCGCTACTACGGCGGGGATCATGTTATTTTTCTGGGTGCCGTTGAGGACTACACCCATCGGAGCGGCGAGCCGTTGCTGTTCAACCGGGGAGCATTCGGATCTTTTTCAAACCTCGTATGAAGGGCGAGAGCGTCCCCATGCGTGAAACTATCAATTGCAAAGCGAAACAGTTTTTCTGGACATAGGCGCCGCCAGAAGCGCTTGTCGCCCGGCGAAAGCCAGTGCCGGAGGAGAAAAATCTCGCTATCGCCAATGCGCTTGACGTGTTTCTGGAGGACATCGCCGACGTCTTCGGCACGGATGTCAAAGCCGCCGAACAGTAGAATTTCATATGAATGGTTTGGGTGCCCGCCCTGCCTAGAGTTCTTCAGACTCCCAGGATTGTCTAAATCAAGGGGAGAGGGCTCAACGGCGTCCCTCCACCCTTGCGTGCCACGCTATCGATCAAGGCCCAGAAGGCGCGCGGCGTTGCCGCCTGTGATCGCTTCGAAGTCCCGCTGATCGAGACCGATACCGGCAACATGGCCGACCGGATTGTACTCAGCCATGTCGAAGGGATAATCAGTGCCCATCAGGATGCGGTCCGCACCGAAGACCTCCACCAGATAGGCGAGCTGGTGATAGGAGAAGACCACCGTGTCGAGATAGACCTGCCGCAAATAAGTTGTCGGCGGCAGCGGAAGGTCGCCGTGGCTGTCATCGCGAGCGCCCCAGGCGTGGTCGATGCGCCCGGAATAGCCGGGCAGATATCCGCCGCCATGCACCGCCATCAGCTTGAGTTCGGGGAAACGCGCAAGAGTCCCTGAAAAAATGAGATTGTGCAAGGCCAGTGTTGTTTCCAGCGGATTTCCGGCGACATTGTTGAAATAGAAGCGGGTGAAGCGCTCTCCATGAGTGAACCCGTTCGGATGCATCATGATGAAAGCGCCAAGCCGCTCCGCCTCGGCAAAAAACGGCCGAAACTTGGGGTCTGAAAGTTCTTCGCCATCCACGTTTGTGAGGATCTGCACGCCCTTCAGGCCGCATTTCCCCATAGCGTAGTTGAGATCGGCAACCGCCTGCTCCGGCTCTTGCAGCGTCACCACTCCAAGTCCTACGAAACGGTCCGGATATTTCGCGCAGTACTCCGCCATACCCTCATTGACAACTTTATGCGCCTTGGCCGCAATGCCCGCCTCCACTGAGTAGTAGCACTGGGGCGGCGCGGGGGCGATCACCTGGATGTCGATCGCCATGGCGTCGAGGTCTTTCAGCCGCTGGTCGTGACTCGTCATGATCGCGCCCCGGTCCTTCTCCTGCTGCGCATTCAATTCCTTGGTCGCGGCGTCGGCGAAATGAGCAAGCGGAATGCGGCTGAGATCGACATGCGGCTGGGCAATGGCGGCACCCGCCGGAACTACGATATGGGCGTGGATGTCGACAGTCACCGTCGAAGGACGCCGCGCGCGTCCATCGGTTACATGATTGCGCGCGGCGGTCAGCCCGTAGCGGTTCTTTCCTGTGATCATTGGTATTCAACGGCTCCTGTATTTTTGATTTGATGGCTGTGTATGGCGTCTAGTGGTCGGCGCGAGCACGCGGCAGCCAGACTCAAATGTCAAATTCGCTCCACTAGCTTAGCGGCGTCCGCCGCGATCCGCCCAGAACACCGGCAGGTTGATAGGATCGGAATGCGCGAATCCGGCTTTTTCGGCGTCCCCATAACACTCAACCGCTGCTTCCGTGACGGGCAGACGCACACCCAGTCTCTCGGCAAAGGCGATCATGGTGACGAGGTCTTTTTTCGCTGCTCCCATGTCGAAGGACGGCGCGCCGCCGAGTTCGCCCGACAGCAACTTGGCGATGGCGGGGCCGCGCGCTTTCATGGCAACCGGCGTACCGGATGTGTCGGAAAGGATATCGATGAGGCGTTCCGGCGGAAGGGCAAGTGGCTTACACAATGAAAGCGCCTCACCGAGCGCCTGCCAGTAGACGAGCAACGGCAGATTGACCGCAAGCTTTATCTTCGCTCCCGCGCCCACGGGACCGACATGCTCGATGCGGCGGCACAATTGTTCGAGAATGGGGCGCGCCAACGCAATGTCTTCGTCCGCCGCCCCTGCGAGGCCGAGTAACTTGCCCTCCAGCGCCGGACCAACCGTGCCTCCCACTGGGCACTCGATAAAGCGTCCTCCCCTGCCTATGACATCCTGGCTCAGCCGCTCCTCGACCTCGGGCAATACAGTGCTCATATCCATGACGAGCTTGCCGCTGAGATCAACGGAAAGAACTCCATTCGGACCACGATAAACGGCGTCTATGGCGTCTGCATTGAGCAGCATCGTAATAATGCACTCTGATTGAGCAGCGAGCGCCTCGGGTGTCGCCGCCGCTATGGCCCCCTGAGCAACGAGGGGGGCGGTTTTCGCCGCGTCCCGGTTCCAGACGAAGACTTCGTGTCCAACGCTCAATAGACGGTGCGCTATGGCAGCGCCCATCCGGCCCAGTCCGCAAATACCAATTCTCATGGAGTGTCCTCAGTTCAAAGCGCGTTGATTGTGGAGGAAATTCTTTCTGGAGTGAGCGGCATATCCCTTACGCGCACACCGAGCGCATGGGCAACCGCGTTGGCAATGGCAGCAGCGACTGGACCGGCTGCACATTCTCCTGCACCGAGCGAAGGTGAGCCGGGCGATGCAATGATGACTGTTTCGATGGCGGGCGTTTCCCCGAAGCTCAAGATGGGATAATCGGCCCAAGAGCGGACCGAAAACCCCTCGCTTGTCCACGCCGCGGCTTCCTTCAGGGTCCAACTCGCGGCCTGGATAATGCCGCCCTCAACCTGGTTAATGAGGCCGTCGCGGTGCACCACCTCGCCTGCGTCGACGGCGGCATGGACTTTGACCAGGCGTACACGCTCCTCAACTCTAACCGTCGCTACGGCGGCCAAATATGCTCCTTGGTTTTTATAGCGCGAGAAGCCGATGCCGCGCCCTTCGCCATTGCCACCAGTGTCCGAGGCGTCCCAGGAGGCCGCTGCTGCGGCGGCTTCGATCACGGCCCGCGCGCGCGGTTCTTCCAAATGATCAAGCCGGAATGCGACCGGATCGCGCCCCGCCAGCAAGGCAAGCTCGTCCATGAAACTTTCGATGGCGAAGACATTGCCGTGCGCTCCAAGCGACCGCAACGCGGAGCTGCGCAGCGGTCCTTGAGGTAGCAGATGATGCGTGATCGTTCGCCGCCCGAGACGATAGAGCGGCACCGCATTACGGTCGCCTCCGCCTTGAGGACGCGGCGCATCTGCATTCGGCGAAGGCGCATGGGGCGATTGCAAATCACGCGCGGCCAGCAGGTTCACCCCGTCGCCAAAACCGGGACGGGCGAGATGCGTCGGGCTCCAGACCTGATATGACCACTCGGCGATACGGCCCGATGCGTCGAGACCGGCCGATACCTCCATGCGCATGGCTGCGCCATGGGGCGACCAGCTTAGTTCATCCGCCCGGCTCCATAGGCACATCACCGCGGCGCCAGCCTCTCGCGCCAGCAATGCCGCGTCGAGCGCCACATCATCCGCGCCATTATGGCCGTAGCACCCGGCCCCTGGCACATGCGCGACGGTGACGGCTGAAGCATCGAGCCCGAAAACGCGAGCCAGCTGGCGGCGCAGCGGATAAATGCCCTGTGAATGCGACCAGACCATCAGATGTCCGTCGGACCACTCAGCGACCGCGCAGGACGGGCCGATGGATGCATGGGCAAGATAAGGTCTCGAATAACGGGCGGTGTGCCCCCGCACGGGCGCGCAAGGCTCCATCTCGTCGGCAAGAAACGTTGTGCTTTTCGCGACAGCGGCATCCATCCAGCCATTGCTGCCATCGCAGTCCGGCAACTCCGCTTCACGCCGCCAGATCGCGGTCTTGGTGGCAAGCGCGAGAGCCTTGATGGCATCTTCATCGCGCTCAGCGACAACGCCCGCAAAACTCCCGTCCCGTACTACCGCCTTCACGCCGGGTATAGCCGCAACCGCCTCAGCATCGAAGAAGACGAGACGATCATTCGGATGGGCCGCGCGCAACACACGGCCATACAACATGCCCGGCAGGCTCATGTCCTGGATGAAGGCCGCGCCCGATAATTTCTGCGGAAGGTCGGGACGCTGCATCCCCTCATGATCAACGCTGCCGCCGTGCAGCGCTGGCGCCGGCAGGTCGAGTGCCGACCGATTGAGGGAAACCGCCTCACGAAGCTGCCAATAGCTGACGCCCTCATTGTGCCCGCGACGCCGGAATAGGCCATCGGCGACGTCGATCTCCCCTTGCGGAGCCTTGAGATGCCGGGAGGCCGCTTCTGTAAACAATTCCCGCACAAACGCCGCCGCCCATCGCATTGCGGAGCCGCCGTGCTCCACCGAAAAACTTCCAGCCGTAAAGCCTTCGTCCGGGCTGGCGCTTGTGTCCGCAGGTACGATCCTCAACTGATCGAGCCTCAGCCCTAGTTCGGCAGCCGCAATGGCGGCGATGGCGGTCGTGGCACCCTGGCCCAATTCCACCTTGCCGCTTCGGACCGTTGCATAATTATCCTCCTCGATGCCAATCCAGCGTGAGAGAAGCGGGTTCGACTTGAGGTTGCCAGGGAGTTCGCTCATGGCTTGGTCCCAGCCAGCATGGAGATAGCCCTGTCCACCGCGCGCAGGACGCGCACATGCGAACCGCAGCGGCACAGGTGCCGCTCGTCGAGCATCTCGATAATCGCCTTCCGGCTCGCGAGCGGCTTGCGTGACAACAAGCCAGTCACGGTCATGATGATGCCGTTAATGCAATAGCCGCACTGCGCGGCCTGCTCTGCGATAAATGCCTGCCGCACGGCATCGCCAGCCGGGATCGCCGCCAGACCTTCGGCGGTCGTGATCGCGCGTCCGGCCGCGCTCTCAAGCGGCATATTGCACGACTGCACGGGATTTCCGTCGATCAGGACCGTGCAAGCGCCGCAATGCCCCTCGGTACAGCCGATGCGGCTGCCTTTTAAACCAAGATCATGCCGCAGAACCGCGAGAAGTGGCGTGCCGCCATCAACCGTGACGCTCACTGGCTGTCCGTTGACGACCAGCGCAGTAGATTGAAGCCTGTCTCCGGTTGCGCAGTTCATCGATCACCTCATGCAGCGCGATGCGCACTGAATACGCCGAGGCTTTGGGTGATAAGCGCATCGTTGCCGATCACTTCCTCCGCACGCCCGTCGAAAGTTACCCGGCCTGTATTGAGGATGACGACTTGGTCGGCAAGCGACAATGCGAGCTTACTGTTTTGCTCAACCAGAATAAGCGACTGCCCTTCGGCTTTCAGCCGGGCGATGGTGCGTCCGACTTCAGCGACGATAAGCGGGGCCAATCCCTCCGATGGCTCGTCGAGAAGCAACACGCGCGGATTGCCCATCAGCGCGCGGCCAATGGCGAGCATCTGCTGTTCGCCGCCCGACAATGTCCCCGCAAGCTGCGACTGCCTTTCTTGCAGGCGCGGAAAGAGATCGAAGACGCGCTCAAGCGTCCAGGGGCGCTCCGACTCCGCGCGACGCTGGCGGGCGACAACAAGATTTTCCCGCACCGTTAGCGACGGAAAAATGCGCCGCCCTTGCGGCACGAGACCAGCGCCCGCGCGCGAAATCGCTTCCGGCGGCAATCCTGCAATCTCCTTTCCAAAAAGGGTGATGCTCCCGCGCGAGGCTTCAGCAGCCCCATGATGCTGGCCATGCAGGTCGACTTACCGGCGCCATTGCGTCCGAGAAACGCTAAAACCTCGCCGGAACGCAGCGTAAACGATACCCCATGCAGCACGTGGCTATCGCCGTAATAGGCCTCAAGACCCTCGATGCGCAGTGCGTCAGTGGCCAAGATACACCTCCCGCGTCCTCTCATCGGCGATGACGGCGTCGCGCTCCCCATCGACGATCACACGGCCATAGTGGAGGAGTGTGATCGTCTCAGCGAGATCAAGCACAGTGTCCATGTCGTGCTCTATCATCACGACCGTGGTTTCGCGGGGAATGGATGAGATGAGTTGCTTGATGCCGGTGCGCTCCTCGCTTGATAGGCCCGCCAAGGGTTCGTCGAGCAGAAGAAGGCGCGGCTTCTGGGCGAGAGCCATGGCAATCTCGACGCGGCGCTTCTGACCGTAGGCGATTTCAGAGACGCGGACACCGGCAAGACTGCCAAGGCCGACCAAATCGAGAATACGCAGGGCCTCTGCCCGCATCGCGGTCTCTACCGAAAGCGGGCGGAACATGTTCCAGCGCAGCCCACGTAGCCCCATTAGGCCGAGTATGACGTTGTGCTCCAGTGTATCCCGCGCAAACAGCGTGATGATCTGATAGGTGCGCGACAGGCCGAGATGAGCGCGGCGGTGCGGGCTGAGCGTGGTGACGTCCTGGCCGAACAGCAGTATTCGCCCGGATGTCGGCCGGAAGTCTCCGGTGATCTGGTTGAACAGCGTTGTCTTTCCCGCGCCGTTCGGGCCAATGATCAGCCGGCGCTCGCCGGGCATGACCCTGAGGCTTACGTCTTGCGTGGCCGGAATTCCTCCGAAGGATTTCCGGAGATTGACGAGTTCAAGGACAGGCGTGGCATTATTCATCACTTGGCCTCGCGCCCACTGGACAGCAAACGTTTCAGGCCAGGAACAATGCCTTCGGGCATGACGAGCACGATGAACAGAAAGATGAAACCAAGCAGCATGTTCCAGCGCTCGATATAGGCCGAAGCCCAGTTTTTCAGGAGGACTAGAAGGGCCGCCCCAACCACCGGCCCGCTGAGCGTCCCTGCGCCGCCTGCGATAACGCCCAGAAATCCTTCTGCCGAGGTCGTGATCGAAAGCGAGGTGGGGTGTATGTACTTGTTGTAATAGACGTAAAGAAGACCAGCTACTCCGCCCCAGAATCCCGCGTAGACGAAGGTAATCCAGCGGATTAACCAGACATTGTAACCGAGAGCCGCCATGCGTCGCGGTTGGTCGCGGGTGCCCTTCAGCGCAGAGCCGAACGCCGACGATACGAATACCGCCATCATCACGAAAGCAACGGCAAAAACCCCGAGCGTAAACCAGTAGTACGCCTCCGGACTATCGAGTGCGATACCAAAAGGCTCCGGGCGCCCCGGCACCGAACATACCGTTGTCGCCATTTGTTATTGATGCCCAGCGATAGGCAAGCCCCCAAAGTACCTGCGAGAGCGCAAGCGTAATCATCAAGAAGCCAAGGCCGCTTGCACGAAGAGCGATCAATCCGAAAAGGGCGGCGATCAGCATCGTGGCTATGATCGCGAGCAACGCTGCGGGCGCATATCCCAGCCCGAGCCGCGTCGATCCCCAGGCCGAAGCGTAGGCCGCAAAACCTAAGAACGAGGCATGGCCGAGCGAGGTCAATCCACCGTAGCCTACGAGCAGATTGAGGCTAAGAGCGAAGATCGCCCCGATGAGAACTTGGCTCGCCAAGTTGATATAAAACGTGTCCGCGAAAAACGGCAACGAGGCCAGCGCGGCGGTAATAAGCAGAAGACCAGCGCTCCTCATGCGCCGATCCTTCCGAAAATTCCCTGTGGGCGCAATGCGATAACGGCAATCATCGGCAGGAATAGAATGACGTAAGCAAGGTCAGGGAAGAGCGCAGTCCCAAACGTGTAGACGAACCCGATGATTAAACTACCTATAAACGCACCGAGCAGGCTTCCCACACCGCCGAGGATAACGACGATCAAAGCCAGCGGCAGCATGTCGGCATCAAGTCCCGGATAAGCGGAAAGGATCGGACCGGCGAGTACGCCGCCCGCACCCGCTACGCCAGCGCCCAGACAGAACACTGCCGTGAACAGCTTCGACACCGGAATGCCGATCGCGCGGGCCATGTCCATGTCGTCCACACCGGCGCGGATCATGGCGCCGATGCGCGTCCGCTCCAACAACGCATAGAGACAAGCAGCGGCCACCAAGGCGCATCCCATGACGGCCAGGCGGTACGCAGGAAAGGCCATGCCAGCAAACAGAATTGGCTTCCTGAGCGTGCCAGGAGTGGGGATCGGGATTGGATCGCCACCCCAAATCATCAGGCACGTATCGGCGATAATGAAGGATATACCCAGCGTAACCAGCACCTGACCGAGCGGGTTGGCGCCGAGGCGCCGCAGCACGAACCGTTCAAGGAGTCCGCCAGCGGCCGCCACGGCAGAGGGCCGCCAGCAGCGCCGCCAGCCAAAGGTTGACGCCTTCGATACTCGCGGATCGCGGCCGCTCCAATGTAAGCCCCTAGCATGAAGAACGCGCCATGCGCCAGATTGGCCAGCCGCATTAGCCCGAAAATCAGCGAGAACCCGCAGGACAGCAGAAATAGAAGGCCACCGAAAGCAAGACTATTTAGCGTCTGAATGATCCAGAATTGCATTGACCCACTCGTATCCTCCCGCGCCAAACTATCCTTAGTCTTGCAGATATTTGGCCGGCGGATAATCCCGCGAATAAACCGGGGCCTTTAGGAACTCCTTCGGGTCGTAGGTCCAGAACTGGCTCACATTCGGATAGGTCTTGATGACTTCATTAACGAGCCGGCCATCCTTGCGGACGACTTTCCGGATGTAAACGTTGCCTACGACATTGCCGTATTCGTCGAATTTGACCGGGCCGCGCGCCGTATCGACCGAGGTTGCACGCAACGCGGCCATGAAGGCCTTTTTGTCCTCGACCTTGGCGCTAACCGCTTTCATCGCGGCTTCGAGCACAGCGCCCTCTACGTATGTCCCAGCAGCGTAATATCCCGGATCGTAGCCGAATTCCTTGCGGAAGGCTGGAGCAAAAATCTTATTCACTGGATTATCCATGTCTGCGGAATACCAGCAGGAGGTGATGATACCGAGCGCCTCATCGCCCATGTTCTTCAAAACGACCTCGTCCAGGGCCGTCATGCCGCCGATAAGGGCAATTTTGTCCTTCAGGCCGTATTCGACGAACTGGCGGACAAAGCGGAAGCCGTTCGATCCAGCAAATCCAAGGAAGATCGCGTCAGCGTCCTTGAGTTGAGCGATGTAGGTGGCGTAATCAGGCGCCGTTAACGGTGGAAACAGCTTCTGAACGATCTTGCCGCCATTTTCCTCGAAGGTGCGTAGGAAACCAGCGCACATCTCGTGACCATAGGCGATGTCATCGCTAATTGTGATCATCCGCTTATATTTGAGTTCCTTGGCGCAATATTCCCCAAGCGGATGCGCGGATTCGGATGAAGTCGATGTCGCGCGCACAAACCAGGGATTTGCCTTGCGCTGCGTCAAATCCTCGGCGGCGGCGACAGACAAAATCGGGATTTGCGCTTGACGGATATAGTCGTCGATGGCGAGTGCTTCAAAAGCGGCAAGCGGCCCGATAATGCAATGTACGTTGTTCTTTTCTACCAGTTCCTGCGTCTTGGTGCGCGCTGTCGCCGGAACGCCCGCAGTGTCGGCCACAATAAGATCGATCTTGCGGCCGGCCAGCATATTGTTGCGCTCTTTCAGAAACATGGCAAGCCCGCGCTCCATGTCGATGCCACCCGATGCAAGCGGCCCGGTCTTGACCGTCAGCAGCCCAACACGGGCAGCGTCCTGGCTTTGGGCCAGCACGGATGGAGCGCTCATCGCGGCTAGCCCGGCCCCCCCTATTCCCTTGACGAATGTGCGGCGTGAAATCGTCATTGCGTTAGTTCCTTTTCGCGTTTCCTACCAAGTCCGTATTTTTTTTATGGACGCATTGTGGACCTACTCGATCACGGGTAGAAGCAGGTAATTCGTTTCATTCGCATCGAAGTGCAGACGGACCTCGCCATCGAAAACTGCGCGCGGCTGGTCGCGCGGGTCATCGTGAAGGAACGGTCCACAGCCCTTAAGTTCGTTCTTGAAATTGGAGAGTTTCGCGCCCGTCGTCGCCTGCCACTCGTAGTCCTTGCCGCGTACGCTCAGCGCGATGCGGTACCCCTCAGGCACCACGATGGAGGTGGGCCAAAGCTCCACATTCACCTCGACCGCCTCACCAGGAGTGAGCTTCTGTAATTCGTCATGAGTGTGGTAAGGGCGCCACGGCCTGGACAAGACCGGATCGAGCTTGCGATGCGATGCCCGAAGCCAACCCTGAGCAATCGGAGTATGCGGATCAATGGCGCCAACGAAAGTTACCTCGCGAAGGTCTGCGGTAAAGACGCGAAAAACGAGGAACAGATCTGCATCTTCTGTCGATGACGATATCTTCAGATTTGCGGCAATGGGGCCTGTGATTTCAGTGGCCTTGGCGAGCGGCTCGGAAAGAAAGGTCAGGCCGTCGCCAAATCCGCGATAGGACAATGACGTGACGTTCGCAGGCGGCGACAGCGACAGGGTCTGCTTCTCGGGGTCGAGATAGAACTTGGTCCATTTCGTGCGGGGGATCGGCCAATCTTCCTCGTATCGCTCTTCAAAATGAGTGAGATGGCGGACCTGAAGGCGCACTTTCGGCTCGCGGTCCCAGCCATTCTTTTCCCCCTTGAGGTAGAAATCGAAGAACCGCCGCTGAATATTCCGCCCGTAGTCCGTATAAAAATGGGTCCAATGCTCAAGGCCGTGCGCTTCAAGCCATTTGTTCTTCGAGGCGGCGCGCATGTACCCCTCGAAATTTCCGCGCGGATGAAGTCCCTGCCCTCCCCAATTGGCGGCGGAGAGGAGCGGCACCGTAACCTTGTCCCACTGGGGCGAGCGCGCCTTGTGATAATCATCATCGAGCGGATGGCTGAGAATTTCATCGCCAAAGCTGCTACGGTTCCGGGCAAGTTCTTCGTCGGAGAGCGTCTCGTCGCCGCAAACGAGCATCCCCGTTACTTTCGAGCGAGGACCGCGCTCCCCAAGTCCGTACTGCACGGTCTTGACCTGCATGTCGTACCAGTTCGCCCAGAAGGTCGACAGGATGCCGCCGTGATGCGTCATGTCCCGGTACCAGTCGGCGGCGCCCTCCCAGATGCACATCGCCGCGAGGTGCGGAGGCTGGAGCGACGCAACATGCCATTGATTGATGCCGAAATAGGAAACGCCGTTAAGGCCGACCTTGCCGTTGGACCATGGCTGCACGCCTGCCCATTCGATGCATTCGTAGAAATCCCGCGTTTCGCGGGCGTGAGAAATGGTCTATAAAGCCAGGAGACCGCCCCGTGCCGCGCGAGTCGACCCGCACACAAGCATAGCCTTCACGAACCCACTTCTCGGGATCAACCACTTCCCAGTTCTGGTGCCGATTCGACGAACCGTAAGGAACGTCGGGATGCTCCATGATCATCCTGTTCCAGGCGCTCGGATAGCCATCCTGAAAGGCTAGTCCTTTGGCATAGGGCCCGCAGGTTAGAATGACCGGGTAGCGGCCATCCTCCTCCGGCCGGAACACATCCGCACGCAAAGTGAGGCCATCGTCCATAACAATGGCGACATCCCATTCGATGGCCATGCCTTCCTGAACCGTGGCATGCGTCACTGCATTTACCTCCCTTTGGCCGGACTGATCTCATTGAACCTGGATCAGTCTTCAACCGTCTCAGCCGCACCTTTATCAAATGAGGCTGAGAAAACCTGCAATTGCTGCGTTGAAATCCTTGGTATTGTCAATGTTTGGCAGATGAGCTGCTTCGGGAACTTCGATATAGGCAGAACCAGGGGTCGCCATCGCCATGGCGCGCATCACGGCAGGCGGTGCGGCCTGATCCTTGGCCCCGACGACATAAAGCACTGGCACTTTGACGCTGCCGAGATCTTTCAGGTAGTTGAGACGTTTGAGCGCTTCGGCGCAACCTTTGAACCCCTCTGGCGAGGTGGCAAGGAACGCATTCTCGAACTTCTTGAGGGCGTCAGGGTTGGCCGTGCGCCACGCCTCGACAAACCAGCGTTCCATTGTGCCTTTAAGAATCGCATCGAGCCCAGCTTTCTCAATTGCCGCGATGCGCTCATCCCACATCTGCGCAAAGGCTGACGGGCTATCCGCCCGTGCGTCGCAGCAGACGATGCTGTCGAAGCGCTCGGCGTGATGTATGGCAAGTCCGAGACCAGTCATACCGCCGAGTGAAAGTCCCATGAAGCTCGCCCGGCCAATGCCAAAACGGTTCATCAATGCGATAACGTCGGCGGTCAGATCATCGAAACTGTAAGGGCCGGGCGGTGCGCCGGACGCTCCATGACCGCGGGTGTCATATCGGAGAATGCGATATCGGCGCGAGAGAAAAGCGAGCTGCGGCTCCCACATCATCGCTGCTGCGCCAAGAGAATTCGAGAGCACGATCCAGGGTGCGCCCTCGGGCTGCCCGTCAACGTAGGTGGCGAGGCTGAAGCCGCCGCAATCGACCATCAGTGGCTCGCTCATGCTCCATTCCCTCCCCGAGGAATGCGCGGAAGGACCTGCTCCGCGAGCAGGATCATTGACCGGCGCCCAAGTGCCGGGTCTTGCCAATCCTTACCAGCGTAGAGCAGCGTGCCGAAATCGCCGACCTGATCGCGGAAACCCAAGAGCTCATCCGCAACCTTGCCGGGCGTGCCCCAGATGATGAGCTGATCGCACACGCTCTCCAACGTCACTTCGTCATCCGGCTGATCGCGATGCGTCTTGAACAGCCCGAGGCGTCCGTTCTTCTTCAGCTTGGTGAACAACGAGCGATAGTATGAGACGTATGGCCCATCGGGGCTCGTGGCATAGGCTTTCGCGGTCGCCATGTCATCGGCGACAAAAATGCTTTTTGCCACACGCCAATTCGCGGGATCGGCCTTGCGGCCTGCGCGCTCGCAGCCTTCGACATATTTCGGCCAATGGCTTCTCACCCATACCGGCATCAAAAAGTTCGCGGAAATCGGATCCCATCCGCGCGCCGCGGCTTCTGTCACGCCGTTCGAGAAGGGCGCCACGGCCGTCACCACAATTGGCGGATGCGGACGTTGCAGCGGCCGGGCGATGTAGCCCTGCCCGATCTCCGCCATCAGCGTGCGTTCCGTGGAGATGGTCCAATATTTGCCCTTGAGATTATAAGGCGGCTCGCCTTCCCATATCGCTAGGACTTGATTGATAGCTTCCAGGAACATGGCATTACGGTCGTTGTCCAAATTCCCGAAGACCTCGGCGTCCGACAGCAGCCCGCCTGGACTGATGCCGAAGTTGAACCGGCCATCGAGCATGTGGTCCAACATCGCGATGTTGGCCGCGAGCGCGGCTGGATGAGTATTCGGCATGTTAATCGTGCCGGTGCCGAGACGCATGCGTTTGATTGCGGACGCAATCCAGGCGATGAACATCATGCACGAGGTGATGTTTTCGGCTTTGTCCGTGGTGTGTTCACCGACATATGCTTCGGCAAAACCTAACTCGTCGGCAAGGATGAAGGCCTCGCGATCCTCGGTCAGACACTGCCGCCAATCCTTATCGATCGGATGGACAGGCATGGCAAAGAAGCCGAGTTCCATCGATTATTCCCCTCCCCGAAACGAATGCTTTGACCATACTATGGCTAGATCGGCAGCCGAAAAAATGATTATTGATACTGTCAGGTATTAGAATTTGTGATGAGAGCATGCTCACCCTACGCCAGCTCCGTTCGTTTGTGGCTGTTTTCGAAGAAGGCTCCTTCACCGGCGCCGCCAAACGCGAGAGCGCGACACAGTCGGGCGTTTCCCAGCATATACGGCAGCTTGAGAGCGACCTGGGCGTTGCCCTATTCGCACGCGATGGCCGGGGCGTCACGCCGACAGCGCAAGGTGAGCGCTATTATGCGGAGTGCGTCGCAGTTCTTCGGCGTCTCGAGGCCGCGCAAACGGAACTGGCGCAAGCAAAAGAGCTTGGTGGAGAAGTACGGGTGGGGCTGATGCCTACATTCACGCGCGCCGTTCTGCCGCCGGCGCTTGAACGCTTCCTGGCAGCGGCGCCCGCAGCCGATGTACGGGTCGTGGAGGCCTATTCCGGCACATTGACCGAGCTTGTCCGGCGCGACGAGCTGGATTTTGCTGTCGTTCCGAGCTTTCACGGCGGGGTGGGGTTGGCGACAAGGCTGCTGCTGCGGGACCGCGAAATGCTCGTGGCTGCAAAAGGCCGGACGGGAATGCATTCGAAGCCCGTCAGACTGGCGGATCTCGGTCCACTCAAAGTGGTGCTTCCCGGGCCACAAAACACGCGCCGGGCCACGCTAGAAACCTATTTCGCCACCAATAGCGTTGTGGTGGCCCGCCGTCTTCAACTCGATGCCATGATGGGCACGTTGAGCTTCGTTGCGCAAGGCGATTGGGTGGCGGTGCTCCCCGGCGTCATGATGGTCAACGACCTCGCGGGCAGCCAATTCGATATCAGGCCGATAGACGCGCCGCCCCTTTTCTCCGACTTCGTAATGATCGAGCCGGCGCGCCGCATGTTGTCGCCGGCTGCTCAGCTCTTTGCAAACATTCTGCGCGATGAAACCGAGCGAGCGATCGCGCACCGCGACGCCTTGTTGCGCCGAGGCCAAGGGGATAAGACAGTGAGTGAAAAGTCCGTTTAGCCGTTCGCGTTCCGGGTCAACGCGCAAAACCACCCATGTCCTCGATGACCCGGCAGACCGCCGCCGTATCGAGATCGCCCAAATCCATCGCCAGCCCCTGCTCGTAAATGGCATTGCTGGCGGAGAACAGAGGAGTCGGGCACCCTAGGCCCTCGGCAAATTCCCCGATGATGCTCATATCCTTGCGCCAGGTGGACATGCGCATGGTCGGCGGATCGTATCGGTTCTCGGCCATCATAGGTGCGCGCAGTTCGAAAATGCGTGAGCCGCCGGCGCCGGGACCTACGATGTCGATGATTTGGCGTGGATCGAGGCCTGCCCGCATCCCGAGCACCATGGCTTCCGCCGATGCGACGTTGTGGATTGCGACGAGATAGTTCGCGACGAATTTCATCCGGCTCCCATTGCCATAAACGCCAAGGTCCGCAAACTTCTTACCGAAATCGAGAAAGAGCGGCTCCAAGCGGGTGATCGCGCCACTGTCGCCACTGGCATAAATGACGAGATCGCGCTTTTCCGCCTGCGCACCTGTGCCGCTCAGCGGACAGTCGAGCGGAATATGCCCCGCCGCTTCAAGAGTTGCCGCAAACGCCAGCTTGTCGGCCAGCGACAATGTGCTCAGTTCGGCGACGATGCGGGTGGCCGCGCCGCTCTTCGCAATCTCCTCGGCCACAGCAAAGGCTGCCTTTGGGCTTGGCAGACTGGTCATAATGATCGGCGCTCGCCGCGCGACGTCGGCAGGCGATGTGGCGATTTCGACCCCTGCTGATTTCGCCGCGTCACATTTGGCGCCATCGATGTCGAAGGCCACGACGCTCCATCCGCGTTCCACGAGATTGCGCGCGATGGCGCCGCCCATGATGCCCAGCCCGACAATACCTGCTATCTTGTCCATGCCCCGCTGCCTTTCCGTAGATACGAACGATGCTTCCATTTGCCTTGTAATTTATCAGACGATAAACAACGAGGAGCCGAATTGGAAATTCGTCCTTCGCCCTAAGTCAACCCAATATGTGAGGAGCAACATGAGTGTTCTAACGCTTGCACAGGCTGAAACCATTGCCACAATCGCTTTGGCGAAAGGGCGCGAGAAGCAGTTTGCGCCATTAACCGTCGTCGTCCTCGATGCTGGTGGGCACATTGTTGTGGCCAAACGCGAGGATGGTTCAGGCATCGTGCGTATCGAGATCGCTAGCGGAAAGGCATGGGGTGCGCTCGGCATGGGGTTGGGCACTCGCAATCTCGCTGGCAGGGCAGCCAAGATGCCAACCTTTTTTGCGGCACTCGCTGCGGTCAGCCATGGCCGCATGGTGCCGGTCCCTGGCGGCGTGCTGGTCCGTGACGCGACAGGGGCCGTGATCGGCGCGGTGGGCATATCAGGCGACCTTTCCGACAACGATGAGTTGTGCTGCGTAGCAGGCATCGAGGCGGCGGCCCTTGTGGCTGATCCGGGGGCGCCGTTTGCGTGAGCGCCTCGGGAATTAATTGAACGATACACCAACTTGGCACCGGGCCCCGTTGGCGCTCCGGCGCTCACCCAATCCCGAAATTATAACCGTCAGACCGCACGCAAGTTGGTTCGCTTTTCGTGTGATGGTACACGATGGGCTACCGACTTGTTCGCGGTGCATCTGTCAGAAGCCGTAGATAAAATCTTCGACTGCTTACGAGTGCTGGGGTAACGGCCGCCACGATGATGCTCTCGCATCGAACTGCTGCACAATCCTTCGACTTCAGGCCGAACCAACGCTACCCAGCTAGAACACTAGGCCCCCAAAAATGGTTGGCCGGGTAACGCGCCCACGCGACTGGAGCGAATGCCTGTGCCAGTCGATCCTCAACGGTCGGAGGGTATCAATACCCGCCAGAGATTACTCTCGGAAGCTTGTGGTCCAGGCTTTGAACTTGAGGCGCGCCTGCTGCCATGGCTAGCCAGCGAATTTGCGGAAACAAGTCAAGTTGGGCTTTTCGTCAAAAAAGAGCGGGCGCTGCTCGCCTATCTGGCCGTTACCGCCCGTCCGCACAGCCGCAACTGACCACCACAGCAACGTCAGGGATTGACGCGGGCGCCAGATGCGGCGACGATGACCCAACTAAACGCCGGAGCAGACGTTCGCCACGCTCGATCGGGTACCAGATTTCTTTGCGGGCATTGGATGGAACTCGAGAGCACGTCGCAGCGCCTGGTAACCCGCGCCGGAGCGGTTGAGTTGCGCATTCCAAAGCTACGCACGGGCAGCTACTGCCCGGCTTTCTTGAGCCGCGCCGGATGGCTGAGAAGGCGGTGGCGAACTTAACCGTCTGTGCCGCGCTGCTGGGCTATGGCCATGGCGAACACGCCGTTTCCAACGCTCCAGTCGGAATAGTCGTTCTCATGCATGAAAATAAAAACATCTTTGGGAGACACTGCTGCATTCGCTTCCAAATTCCGAGTAATTGCAGCATAGAGCGCGCGCTTCATTGCGTCGCTTCTTCCTCGACGCATGGTGATCTCGACGACAATCAGATTGCCAGAACGGGTGATGCCGTTGAAGCTGCGGTCGAAAAAGAACTCTCCATCCCGATATTCGGTCACGAGGTTGAACAATTCATCCTTTGGCATCTCGATGCCTTCGACCAAGGCATCATGAATGCCCTGCACGATCGTGCGCTTGCGGGTTGGTTCCGTTCCATAAGGCACGGCGGTTCGAACAAACGGCATGGTCAACCTCAAAATCATAAAGATGATGACGCCATTAATCACAAACACGATGTTGTTGATATTGACATCTTTGCGGTTTTAATATGAGTTTCGCTCACATGAAGAGACGCAAGAACCTGCCGATTGCTGCGCTGCGCGCGTTTGAAGCGGCTGCCCGCCATGGAAAACTTACGACGGCGGCCGAAGAACTGGCTGTGACCCACGGTGCGATCAGCCGCCATGTCAGCCATCTGGAAGCATTTATCGGTACACCGCTTTTCGAGGGCGCTCGAAATCGCCCGAAGCTCACGGCGGAAGGCCGGGTATTCGGCTTTGCGTTGACCGCCGCATTCGACCAGATTGAGGACGCGCTTCGCATAATATTGAGAGGTGATGAAAGCATTCTCGACGTAGCATGCCTTAGCACTTTCGCGATGCGGTGGCTTATTCCGCGTCTCCCCGACTTCGCCGCGAAATATCCTCGCTATGACGTGCGCCTTGCGACCGATGATCGCCATCCACGTACGCAGATCGATGTTCAGATTTTGGTATTGTCGCCAGACGACGCTTCGATCGCGGACGACTGCACGCTGTTGTTTCAGGAGCGATTAGGACTGATTGTTGCGCCGTCGCTCGTGAAAGAAGAGCTGAAGGGCGTTCGAGTTGATACGGTCAGATTCCCTCGGCTTGAAACGCGTACACGCCCCCATGCTTGGCGCGAGTGGTCGCGTCTTGCGGGCGAGGGTGGACAGGACACAGCTCGCGCAACCAGGGTTTTTGACCACTATCATCTCACTATCGAGGCTGCGCTCAATGGTCTGGGCGCAGCAGTGGCGCCTTGGCATCTGGTTGCGGGAGAGATCGAATGTGGACGGTTGGTCGCTCCCTATGGGTTCCTAGAAAGCGATTATCGGTATGTCGTGAAAATTGAGCGGCAAGGTCGGCGGAAGACGGAACATTTTGTTGGATGGCTAAAAGAGGCAATCGCGGCCTTTCCAGCACCGACGTTTTGAGCGGACAATCAGAACCTTGAACCAAGGAACGAAGCGTTTCGGTTCCGCTCTGCCCGCCGTCACCAAAGGTTCTGATCAAAAGCTTTTGGCTTTACGGCGGCGGGCAGGCTGCACGGCAATAGTTTTGGTCAACGAAAGTACTCCGAAGGCATTAACGGCCGGCGGTCTAGAGCGGCTCCTGCAGTGCTTCCGTCTTCGAGAACTGCTGCCAATAGGCGAGGCTTCCCGCAACATCGACATGTATAATTTCGAGCTTGAGACCATAGGGATCGGAAAAGAAAAACGCGTAATACCCGGGCTCGTAGTCATACTCCGCGGGCGGGTCGAGGATCGGCACGCTGCGTTTGAGAAGGAAATCATTGAAGGCGTCGACCTCCGCCCGGCTTTGAAGATTCCAAGCGAGATGGTGGAACCCCGGCTTCCGGACAGCAATTCGCGCACGATATCACGATATGAAGTGTCCATCGGCCGCCTAGGGCCTCGTGGGTGCGCGCTATAGAGCAGAACTGACCATAACCTTCCGACGTTGTGACGCGTTTTGCATGTAAAAAAACAAAGAAATGGCAACCACGACGCTAGATCAGGCAAACCTCTTCGCAGAGATCGCGGCGGCAGCCACTCTCTCGCTAAAGCTATATTTGCCATGGAGCTTTTCTCTAACATCAGGGTCTGAGAAGTCGGATCATATGTGGCGCGCCCAGTGGCAGCCCTTCTCAAACCGGAGGCCGCCAAACGGCGGCTGGGATTGGCCTTCATCTCGCTTGACATGCAACAGAGACCTGACGCGGCTCTGCGCAGCCATGTGGTGCCAAAACGAGAGCGAACTGTGTGGCCTTCTCCTTGTGAGGTTAACTAACACCGCTTGCATAATTGAAATGGTTGAAGGAAGCCCTGCCCCTAATCATCCCTTAAGAGGAATGGTAATATCGATGGGCCTTGAGTTCGCGTCTATGTATGCGCAAGCAAAGGGAAGACGGGAAGTCTGGCTTTGCAGGCCAGCAAACGACATGCTCGTGTGGTTCCTCACGAATGATTGCGGCTTCGAGCTGATATCAACCAAAAAGGGCAACGCCTTTTGCAGGAAGCAGGTCTGAAGATGCTGAGGCGATTTCGCGACGCTTTGAATAACCTCATGGCTCGCAGGGAGAACGAGTTCGACAGTGCTCATCCAGGGCCTGCCCGGCCGATGACGGGCCTATTTCATCATCACGACGAAAAGAAAAAACATAAGATTCTTGCATACAAGGGTGCTGAATATACTGGCGTTGCAAAAAATAAGCTTCACCGCTAGTTCTCCGCGCGGGCTGCAGCAATCCGGCTTCGTTGACGCTCGAAGTGGCGGCAATGCAGGCGGGAGCTAGCTGTTGGACGCTTCTAGCGAGGTGAGAGCGCCTGCCGTTCCGGGTTCTGCTAACCAATGAAGCATTCGGGTTAGTCGCGGGCTTTTTTCATGCTGGAGCGCTTCGCCCGAGCTTGCATATATCGAAGCGCGAGCGGGACGCGGGCTTCGTTTCCATGACCGGAGCTACTATCGTTTTTTTTTTGGATTTATATTCCGAGTGGCCCAATTTAGTCGGAAATTCGAGTAAATGCGGGAAAATTCGAATTTCCCGGGTGGCCCAATTATCGAAAAAAATCGCTGCGATTTCACTCGCGCGCGCGTGACGTACGGGTGGAATTTCTGGCGGAACAGGAAATCCCGCTGTACCAAAAAACGCCTATCGCGGTGGACTGGGAAGGAAAGCGCCGGTTTCTGGCCGTCGACATGGCCAACCGCGAAAGCCAGTCCAACTGGCGCGACGTTTTGCTGTGTTTGCGAAAGCGTTCTCAGTTTTGCATGCCCCATTTCTGAATCGTGGTTCGTTCGATGAAGCGGAAGATCACGTTCTCGACGAACAGTCCGATCAGAATGATGGTGAGAAGCCCCGCAAAAACTTCGGGAATGTTGAGTTGATTCTTGGCTTCGAAGATCAACCATCCGAGTCCTCCCTCGCCGGAGGTCGTTCCGAAGACGAGTTCGGCGGCGATCAGCGTGCGCCAAGCGAATGCCCAGCCGATCTTCAGCCCCGCGAGTATGCTCGGAAACGCCGCCGGGATGAGAATCCTAAGAGCAAACCGCAGTCCTCCGAGCGCGTAGTTCTGGCCGACCATCCGGTGAGTGTTCGACACGCCGCGAAATCCGGAATGGGCATTGAGTGCAACCGCCCACAGCACGGAGTGCACCAGTACGAAAATTAGGCTTCCAATCCCGAGACCGAACCAGATCAGGGCGAGCGGTAGAAGTGCGATCGCCGGAAGCGGATTGAACATGGCGGTCATTGTTTCGAGGAAATCTGTCCCGAGCCGCGTATTTATGGCGATAAAGGTCAGGGCGGCAGCCAATCCCACGCCCGTGCCGTAACCGATCAGCAGGACCTTGATCGAGAGGATGGCCCGCGTGACGATGGTGCCGTCCCAGATGCCCACGACAAGAGCCTTTACGGTTGCGCCGAAGGTCGGCACGAGAAGCTCGTTGTCAAGCCATACCGCATAGGCTTCCCAAAGAAGCGCTAGGACGGCTAGGACGAACAGCTTACGTAACCATCCCTTGTTGTAGAGGTATTCGAAGGAGCTGAGCGGCTTCTGAACGATGCCGAACTTATCCCCCGCCAGCGTCTCGCGAAAGTATTCCGGACGGTCGACGTTCGCGGTCTCATCAGGCATGTTCGAGGTCCTCCACACGTTGCGCGAATAGCATGTCGTGGATGGTGCGTTCGAGCTGCAAACCCTTGGCGGATCCGTATTCGCCGCGAGCCATGCTGTTGATTTCCGCCCTCACCTGACCCGGATGCGGCGACAACAGGAGGATGCGGTTGCCGATTTTTATGGCCTCCGCAATCGAATGCGTGACGAAGATGACGGTGAATTTCACCTCGTCCCACAATGCGAGCAACTCGTCCTGCATCTTCACTCGCGTCAAGGCATCAAGCGCCGCGAACGGTTCGTCCATGAGTAGGATGTCGGGCTCCATCGCCATTCCTCGTGCGATGGCGACACGCTGCTTCATCCCGCCGGAGAGGGTGTGGGGATAATGGCCGGCGAATTTTACGAGATTGACCTTCGCGATGTATTCGAGCGCCTTCTGCCTTGCATGCTTTCTGTTCAGTCGTCCCGTGGCCAGCAGAGGAAACATCACGTTCTCCAGCACCGTCTTCCAGGGCAGAAGCTGGTCGAATTCCTGGAAGACCATCATTCGGTCGGGTCCGGGCTTGGTGACTTCGCGTCCCTTGAGACGGATCTCTCCTTCGGTGGGGCGCAGGTAGCCGCCGATCGCCTTCAACAAGGTCGATTTTCCGCAGCCTGAAGGGCCCAAGAGGACGAACCTGTCAGACGTGAGAACCTTGAAGCTGACGCGGTATGTCGCGGTGATGAGATGCGCGCGCGTCTTGTACTGGAGCGTCACTCCGCGCACATCGAGTAATTCGCCGGCACCGATTTCGTGGGTCATGTCATTCTCCGCCGGACGCTAAGCCACGGGCCGGCCGCCGGCCGGCTCGTCCACTTCGAGGCCAAGTATGAGATAGCTCCAGGACTTCCCGTGCGAGTCGAGGTTGAGTGAGCGGTTGACGCCGCCCTCCAACGCGTCCCGTAGCACGAAGTTGAGCCCGTGAAGATGCTCCATGACGTACCGCTCGGCTTGCCCGCGAATGAGATGCGGGAACGCACGCTTGAGCCGTTCCGCCGTGAGGCAGCGTTTGAGCATCTCGAAGTCGGCAGGATCGTATACCCACACGCTGATGTTGGATGTGTTACCCTTGTCGCCAGCACGGGCATGCGCGATATCCCGGAAGATGCGGGGCCGGTTTGCGGGTTGGCTGGTCATGCAATCATCAATTCACAGGTTGGACTGACACATTCGCGTTCGATCAAAACCGACTTCGTCACCACGCATGGCGTGATCACGCCCCGGTAGCCGCCGCCGCCTGCAGGTCCGCAGCACAACAGGGATTCGACTTCCCACAACATGGTTTCGGCTTCCTCACGGGCGGACGAACGCAGCGCCACGTGGAGCCGAACGTCGTTCACGTTTTCGGCGTCAGCGCCTGCCGTCGCGAACAGGGAGTTCACCCCTACGAGATCGACGCGGAGATCGGATTTAAATCCGTGGACGTTTTCGAGCCGTTCGCGGATGATCGCTGCTGCCAATCGGCCGCGTTCCACAGCGGCCGGTCCCGCGTAACTGACGCCGGCTTCTCCCTGGAATCCGCCGTCGAAACCCACCGTAACCTTCAGCGTGGTTGGTCGTGCGCTGCCACCAGCATTGAAAACCCTAATGCGGTCGGCGCCCGCTGTTTCAATCGTGACGCGGCTGAAGTTCGCCGTCACGTCAGGTGTCAGGTATCGTGCGGGGTCGTGCACTTCGTAAAGCAGTTGTTCCTTGACGGTCGCAGTCGTAACGCATCCGCCGGTGCCCGGAAGCTTGGTGATCACCGCGCTGCCGTCGGCCGCGACTTCGGCAATTGGATAGCCACAGTAAGCGAGGTTCGCGACGTCCTTTACGCCTGGGTCGGCGAAATACCCGCCCGTCACCTGCATGCCGCATTCGAGGAGGTGGCCGACGAGCGTTCCGGCCCCCATGAGATCAGCATCGTTCGGGTCCCATTTGAAATGATGGACGAGCGGCGCCAAGAACATCGATGGGTCAGCTAACCTGCCGCCGATCACAACATCGGCGCCAAGGTCGAGAGCTGGCACGATTGCATCAATCCCGAGATAGGCGTTCATGCCGACGACCGGCATTGCGAGATCCGCGAGCGTACCCGGCTCGTCCATCAGCGGCTGCTGACGCGGCACCGCATTTGATACGTCGTCGCCTTCGATGCATGCCACCTTGAGCCCGTGAAGCCCCAGTTCGCGCGCGATCTCGACGGTGCGCTCGGCTGCGGCGCGGGGATTGGCGGCTCCCATGTTGGTTATGAGCACAGTTCCGGCAACCCGGCACGCGGGCAGCAGCGCCAGCATCCGATGCCGGAGAAGGGTGTTATAGCCACGGCTTGCATCCGCCATTCGGTCGCGGTGTCCGAATGCGACGGTGCGTTCGCCTAGACATTCGAGAACGAGGACATCGAGATTGCCCCGCCGGACAAGATCGACCGCCGGATCGAGTCTGTCGGCGGAGAATCCGGCTCCGGTCCCGATCCGGAAAGTCCGCGGGGTTGCGCTCGTTGGAGTGCCGTTCATTGCTTAATCGCCTTTCAGCGCGCCGACCTCGGGAAAGAACAGGTCGTCGATGGATGCGGGAGACTGCTTGATTGATCCTATCTGCGCCATGAACTGCGCGGTCTTCAGCACTTTGGCGGGCTTCAGCGTATACCCATAGTCCTTGTCGGTGATGATGGCGAGGATGTCGCTGACCGAGTTCTTTGTGTCCCTCGCGACATCGAGATAGAGCTTTGCCGCCGCCGGTTTGTCGTTGTTTATGATGTCGATGGCTTCGGCAAGGGCATCATTGAAAGCTTTATACGCCTTGGGATTTGCTTCGCGGAATTTCGTGCTTGTGGTGATCACGAGCGCGGTCGCCGGTCCGCCCAGAATCTCGTAGTTGGTCGTGACCAGATGCGCGCCCGGCACCTTGATCTCCTGTTCGTAGAACGGAGAAGTACTAAAATGCGCGTTGACGCCTGCGGTGTTGTTCATAAGGGCCAAGGCCGCGTCAGGATGCGAAAGCGAGACAGTCAACTGATCGAGTTTCGTAAACTCCTTCTCGCCGAACGCTTTAACCGCCGCCATTTGCAGCATAATGGCTTGCGTCGAGATCTTGATCGAGGGGATCGCGATCTTATCGGCAGCGCTAAAGTCGCTGATGGTTTTTACGGCCGGGTTCCGGGTTACGAGATAAAGCGGATAGGTCGTCATCGCCGACACACCCTTAATCTGTCCGCGGGTCTTATCCCACAGCGTGATCATCGACGGCGCGCCTTGTGCGGCGAAGTGGATGGAGTTCGATATTAGGCCGTCGTTCATGACGCTCGGACCTGCAACCTTGGCCCACACAGTCTTGAGTTCGGGGAGCCCGGCCGCCGTTGAGTGCTTTTCGACGAGACGCTCCTTCTCCATCACCATGAGTGGAAGAAAGCTTACGCCGTATTGCTGGGCGACAGTGATTTCGCGAACCTCTGCCATGCTGCTATGGGCTGCGCCGAGCAAAGCTATTGCGAATAGCGCGATCGTGGCCTTGATGTTCATTGTTTCTCCCCGAAAGACGGCCTTATCGGTCGTTTTGTCCGATCAATCCTATTCTGGCTCCACAATAAGCAGTCTCAATTATTTGGGAATTGAATTTTTTGAAGCTCACACTTCGCGTGCTGCGCTCAGGTGTCGGCACAGGCGGATCGCGGAACGGGCCAATCTGAAAACTGCTCCTCCCCCAGAGAAGTGGGCGCCACCATCTCGGCCCCTCCCGAAGAGCGACCCTTGGAGTAATCCATTACAAATATCTCGCACAAGGGCGGAGCGTGCGTCCGGCACGATGTGGCCCAACCAGCCGGCATGTTGCGGATGAGCCCAACGAATAAAATGCGCGGAGGCTCGAATTCTTTTGCGAGACGGCGCGATTCGGTGCGGGATAATTCGCCGCTAAATTCCAGAATTTCCCAGCCATTTGCGGTGGCCTGCATCCCGACACCGTAGCACGGAGAGCGAAATGACGGAGTTTAACCGCGAAGACACTTTCGTCAGCCAGCCCACACACATGTAGTCAATAGTTCCGCGCGCACTTCACGGACTGCCATCTTTGAACCTCTGGCGGAGGTCCCGAGCGGACCGCCGTGCACTTGGTTGGAGTTTCGAAGCGGCTTGCGCTCAAGCTTTCGGCAAATGCCCTTGTTGCTGCAATCCGGTTCGAACAAGTCGTGCGGTAAGACGAAAATGACCATTAAGCAGTTCGACGGCCTTGTCCTCCTGGCGGGCCATCGTCGCTTGCGCGATAGCTCGGTGTTCGTCGAGATCCGGCCGATGGGTCTTCGAGGCGATGCGGGCCGCATGGCGATACCGCTCTGCGGCGACATAAAGTTGGGAGCAGAAGGCGTTGATCCACGACGAGCCCGAAGCCGAGATCAACGCCTCGTGAAACGCTTTATGCGCGTCTTCCCAAAGTGGATTTCGTTCGCCGTCTCCTTGCGGCAGATAGCGCGGAGTGTCTTCCAGCAGTTGCAGAGCCGTCGCGACGCCCGCCTCCCATTCCAATCCACCGGTCCTTATCGAGTTGCGCAGACAAACCTCGTTTGCCCAGCAACGCGCTAGCGTCAATTCGTCGAGATCCTTGAGTGTGACCTGCTGGATGCGAAAGCCGCGCTGATCCGTTTGATGAAGCAACCCCTCACTCGAAAGCCGGTTCAAGGCTTCGCGAACGGGGCTCGGACCGATTCCGTATTGATCGCAGAGCAATCGGATCCGAAGCTTCTCACCGGGTTTGAATTGTCCTCCGATGATGTCGTTCCGAAGCCGCTCATAGGCCGTCGATGCGAGCGTCCCACCTTGTGTCATAAAAGCCACCTGAATTGTTTGAACTGCTCTGCCGTACGTTCACTCCTCCGTCAAGCGCGCGAGAGAGCATCGGTCTGACGCATAAAAACGATATTTTTATTGACTTGCCTGATAATAATCGATTTTACGTGGTGTAGGGGGAGAAAAATGAAACTTCTTACGTTCTCAGAAAGCCACGGTGGACCACGAGTTGGCGCGCTATTGGACGAGTTCACGGTCGTCGATCTGGAAGTTGCGGCGGGCGAGAATAGCGGCTGTTTCCGCAGCATGATGGACCTGATCAACAGCGGGAGCGGCGGCATCGCGCACGCACGCAGCTTGCTGGAAGATGCGCAGCATGGCCGCCTGCCACAGGCGTTGAAATCAAGGGCCGAAATCAAGTTACTGGCCCCGATACCTCGCCCGGCAAAGAACATCTTCTGCGTGGGCCGCAATTACGTCGATCACGTCACGGAAGGCTACAACGCTCGCGGGCTGGAAATCAAACTGCCCGAACACCCCCAGTTCTTCACGAAGCCATGCACCGCCGTGATCGCAAGCGGCGACACCATTCCGCTGCACCAGGGTACAACTGAAAAGCTCGATTACGAGGTCGAACTGGCCGTCATCGTCGGGAAGAGGGGACGCGACATCACCCCGGAAAACTGGCGGGAGTACGTCTTCGGCTACACGATCCTGAACGACGTGACCGCGCGCGATCTTCAGCGGCGTCACGATCAATGGTTCAAGGGCAAGGGCCTCGATGGAAGTTGTCCGATGGGACCATGGATCGTTACGGACGATGAAATCGCAAACCCGCAAAGCCTGAATCTGAGTCTCGAGGTCAACGGCGAGCGCCGGCAGTCGGCCAATACGGCTCAGATGATCTTCGACCTGCCGCGCATCTTTGCGGACTTGTCGCGTGGAATGACGCTGGATGCCGGTGACATCATCGCGACCGGCACGCCGTCGGGCGTCGGGTATGCGATGACACCGCCTCGCTTCTTGGCCAGCGGCGATTTGGTGACATGCCATGTCGAAAGCATCGGCACACTTCAAAACCGCGTAGCTTAGCGCGCCCTCTTACGTCGAAGGTGATTCACATGGCAGATCTTAATGACGCCTTCTCTTGGCCCTTGGATCGCCCCGTCGCTCTGTCCGTGAGCGTCATGCTCGAAGGCTGGACCGACAATTCGGCTCCTGGGATCGGCCCCATGGGAAATCCGCTCAAGGCGGGAACGCTCGATATGCAGGGACGCTCCTGGGCCGAATATGGACCGAAGGTAGGAGCTTGGCGTATCCTGGACGCGCTCGCCGCCGAGAAGGTGAGCGCGGTCTTCTATGTGAGCGGCATCCTTGCGGAACGTTACCCGCAGCTCATGAAGGCGATCACAGACGCCGGGCACACCGTGGCAGCGCATGCCTGGGCCCAGAATATCGTCCCCGCGTATCAGAGCGCCGACGAAGAAATCGCGGATCTGAAACGCTGTATTGCCGCGATACAGGCGGCTGCCGGCCGCCGTCCCGAAGGTTGGCTCAGCCCGCGTTGCACGCCGAGCGTCCGCACGTCGTCGCTTTTGGCAGGTCACGGATTTTCCTGGCATGCCGATACGTTCGATTCGGATGTTCCATACTTTATCAAGCCGTCGGATGGCGAAAAAATCCTTGGCGTGCCTTTCACGATGGAAGTGAACGACATGCCGCTTTACGTCCGCTACGGCAACGAGCCAGAGGCGTTCACCCGGATTCTCGGACGAATTCTGTCCCACTGGCCTACATCGCAGAGCCGGCCTGCGTGTCTTGATATTACGGTGCACGCCCATGTGTTCGGCCGGCCCTATGGGATCATCGAGCTCACGGAGTCACTGAAGCTCGCGCGCCGTTTTGAGGCGATCGCACGCCTGACGAACCATTCCGAACTGGCAGGAATGTATGCAAGCCGGGTGTAAGGTCGCCGCAGAGCGTCCAGCACCCACAGCGGCTGCAACGAATCCCAGCAGAGGAGGCAGCCGCATCGATACGGGGAGAGTTAAATGACCGCAACGCTTGGCACCGCAACGATCAGCGTCGAACCACGTGACGACCGGCAAGCTGAGACGATCCGCTCCGTCGCCGCACGTATCGAACGATTGCCGTTTTCGCCATGGCATCTCAAGGCGCGCGTCCTGATCGGCACGGCGACCTTCTTTGACGCGTTCGATGCCTTGACAATTGCGCAGGTGTTGCCGGTTCTCCGCCCGCTTTGGAACCTCAGCGGACCCGAGATCGGCGTACTCATCTCGGCCGGATACCTTGGTCAGCTGTTCGGCGCGCTGATGATCGGTTACTGCGCGGAACGTTGGGGCCGGTTGCCGGCTCTCGTTGGCGCAATATCGGTGATGGCGATCATGAGCCTTTTGTGCGGACTGGCGTGGAACTACGAATCGCTCCTCATATTCCGCACGATCCAGGGAATAGGGCTCGGCGGCCAGGTGCCGATTGCAGCCGTTTATATCAGCGAGATCGCCAAGGCGCATAAGAGGGGGCGGTTCGTCATCCTCTATGAGTGCATCTTCACGTTCGGCCTCTTTGTCTCCGGCTTCATTGGATCCTTCGTCGTTCCCCGGTTTCGGTTGGGAGACGATGTTCTTCATCGGCACCGCGCCGATCTTAATCGCTTTATCTCTCCGCTCCGCGCTGCCAGAGTCGCCACGGTGGCTCGCCAGCCGCAATCGCCTGGACGAAGCCAACAGTGCGATCGATCGGATCGAACAAGAGATCGAGAAATCGTCGGGAAGAAAACTTCCGGCTCCCACGGAATGGGTGCCTGCCGATACGAAGCGCGCCTCGTGGAGGGACATCGTTGGTCCCGATTACCTGCGGCGTTCAATCGTCGTCTGGATCATCTGGTTCGCAACTTTTTTCATCACCTACGGTTTGGGAACCTGGCTTCCCACGCTCTACCGCACCGTCTTCAATCTGCCGCTTGAAACGGCGCTCCGTTATGCCACGATCGGGAGTCTGATGCAGCTCGCGGGAGGGATCACCGCGGGCTTCGTGATTGATCGGCTCGGAAGGCGCCGCTTATTCATGATCGCGTTTTTGGGAGCCGCGACGGCGTTGGTCGGACTCTGGTTCGTGGGATTGGATTCGGTCACGCGATTCGTAATCTGCAGCGGTACCGCTTATTACTTCGCCGGATTGGCGGTGCTCGGCGTGTATCTTTACACTCCGGAAATCTATCCGACTCGGGCGCGTGCCTTTGCAACGGCGCTCGGAACGGCGTGGTTGCGTTTGGCCTCGATGCTGGGGCCGCTGGTCATCGGCTTCTTTGTGGCGGGAGGAATAGCAAACGTCTTTTTGATTTTCGCCAGCGGAGCGCTTGTCGCCGGCGTCGCCGTCACACTGTTCGCGATCGAGACCGCCAACCGCCCGCTGGAGGAGATTTCTCAGTAGGCGACAATAGGGCTTCGCTCGCAGTCGTGCGAAGTCGATCGAAGGCGTGAGGACTCATCGCAAGGCGCTTCGAACGACACAATTGTTGGGCGAGGAGATACAAGAGGGCATGGCAGTCATCGATGGCACGGTGGCCGTCGAAAACGTCCGTAGTTCATTCAGCAAATAGCCGAGCTTGACGCCTTCATGCCCCTCCTCTTTCCAGGGGATTTGGGCACAGGAACAAGCCCAATTAAAAGCCCATTTGGCTTCGCACAGTAAGCGATGTTTTCAGAGCACGGCACGGCTATTTGTGCTAGCGGCGTAGGCCCACGGCAGCAGCTCGTCGATTTGGCGCATAGGCCAGCCATTGACGAGGCGGGAGAGAACGCTGGCGAGGTAGAATTGCGGGTCGACAGCGTTGAGCTTTGCTGTTTCGATCAGCGAGGCGACGATCCCCCAATGCACGGCGCCGCGATCGTGACCGGCGAAGAGTGCATTTTTTCTGTTCAACGCGACAGGCCTGATGGCGCGCTCAACGGTATTCGAGTCGATTTCGATGCGACCATCATCAAGAAAGAGCGTCAGGCCCTGCCAATGGCTGATGGCATAGCGCAACGCCTCTGCCATTTTGGATTTGCCAGAAACACGCTTGAGATTTTCGTCGAAAAAGGCCTTGAGCGTTTCAACGCGCGGCCGGCTTTGGGCTTGGCGAACGCGATGGCGCACCTCGGCGCTTTGGCCTCGGACCTGTTCCTCGATTGTGTAAAGGGCCGCGATCTGGCGCAGCGCGTCTTCGCAAAGCGGCGCGTTGCCGCCTTGCGCGATGTCGTAGAACCGCCGCCGGCAATGCGCCCAACAGAACGCCAAGGCGATCGGGGCGCTTTGGTCTCGCGTTTTGGCAAGCTCTTTGTAAGCCGCATAGCCATCCACCTGCAGGATGCCGGCAAAGCCCGCGAGGTGGTTTTTCACGTGCTCGCTGCCGCGGCCAGGGGCATAACAATAGACAACGCCGGGGGGATCATTACTACCCCACGGCCTATCATCCCTGGCGTAGGCCCAGAGTTGACCGAGCTTGACCTTTCCACGGCCGGGATCAAGCACGGGCGCGCGCGTTTCATCGGCAAACAGCTTCGGCGAGGCTTTAAGCACCTCGAACAGCCGCGCCTGAAGGGGCGCAAGCAGCAAAGCGGCCCGCCCCACCCAATCGGCCAGCGTGGAGCGATCAAGATCGATGCCTTGGCGGGCGTAAATCTGCGCCTGGCGGTATAACGGACAGTGATCGGCGTATTTGGTCACCAGCACATGGGCAATGAGGTTCTCTGTGGGGATGCCGCCTTCGATGAGACGCGCGGGCGCAGGCGCTTGCACCACCGCCTCTTCGCAAGCCCGGCAGGCGTATTTGGGGCGGCGCGTGACGATGACTTTAAACTGGGCCGGCACCACATCGAGGCGTTCGGAGCGATCCTCGCCCATCACATGCAGCGTCCCGCCGCAACACGGGCAGGACTTATCCTCAGGTTCCAAAATGATCCCTTCGCGCGGAAGGTGAGAGGGCAAGGCACCGCGATTGACAGAACGGGGCTTTGTGGGCGACGCTTGCAGCGTCGCGTCTGGGATCGTCTCAGCCGGTTCGGTTTCCCCGATGGCCTGCTCGATCTCTTCGATCGCCAGGCTCAGCTGATCAGGATGAAGTTTTTCGGATTTGCGGCCGAACTGCGCGCGACGCAATTGGCGCAAAATATCCCACAGTCTGGCATTGGCATCTTGGACACGGGTGAGTTCGGCGTCTTTTTCAGCGGCCGTTTTCGCCCATCCCAGCCGCTCGGAGACGATCAGCGCCTGTAGCGCAGAGAGGTCATCCGGCAAAGGCTCAGAGGCGGCGATCATGCGAAAACTGCAGCATGATTTGCTATGGCGCGCACGCAAAAAACACCGTTTTTAGGCTATTGCAAAGCCTTGGGGCGCGGTTTTCTCAACGAGCGTATGCGGGTCCAATCAAGCCCGTCGAAGAGAGCGGACATTTGGGCGGGTGACAGACGCATCACGCCGTCCTCGATCTTTGGCCAGCGGAATTTGCCATCCTCGAGCCGCTTGTAAATCAGGATCAGGCCGGACCCATCCCAGATCAAAATCTTCACGCGCTCACAGCGCTTGGCGCGGAAGATAAAGGCCGCGCCGCAAAACGGATCGAGTTGCAAGACCTCCTGCACCAGCGCAGCCAACCCATCGAGACCCTTTCTGAAATCGATTGGCCCGGTGACGATATAAATCCTGGGAGGAACCGCTCCAAAAATCACACGCGCCCCGCCGTTTCCATCAACGCGCGCGCAAGGGCGGCAACAAGCATGGCGTCGGCGCCTGAGCGAATATGCACCTTTACAGGCCCGATGATGAGTTCGATGGGGGTTATCGCAGGCCCAAAGCGGGCCTTGCTCTGCGCAACAATAACAGGCGTAAAGCCATTTACGCCAACGCCGGAAAGCGCCTCAGCTTCGCGCGCCTTCTTACGCCAGGTGACAAGACGCTTGGGATTAATCCCGTGCCGGGCGGCAATTTCTGCCACCTTCGCCCCAGGCCCAAAGCTTTCGGCAACAATCAAGGCCTTCTCTTCCGCCGTTAACATCCTCGGCTTGTCGCTGCCGGCGCTGCCCAAATCTGTTGACGTCGTTTCGTTCTGATCCATCGCACCACCCCAATGATGGCCGCGAAAATCCCATACCTCTCACCTTAAAAACAAGGTGCGCTCAAAACAGCGCTTACTTCGCACATCGGCCTATCGAACTTGGCGTTGTGTGGATGATGAACGCCGTGCCTGACACGAAGTCTTCCACATCGGCGGGATCGATGCTCTGACCGGCAACCTCATTATCGGTGATGCCGGTTATCGCTGTGATGTGAGCAGGCATCGGCTCTTTCGGCCGATGCAAGCGGTTGAAGGTGTCTAGAACGCGGTATATTTGCCCGTCCTGGCCATATTCAAACTTGAGCATGCCAAGCTCGATATTTCATCGGTCTGGGGGCTCATGCCAGTGGTTTCGGTATCGAGGACAATGCCGATGAAAGGGTTGGTGGGTGTGCCCGCTTCAAAGGTGTCTCGCGGCGCAAGTCGCCGGATGATTGCGGGATGATACAGGTGACGACCCTGCAGCCGACCTTTCGACGGCCTCATTGCCGGTCGCCCTTCGATAAGCAGCGGTGACTACAATCAGGAAGCCGCGCGGCAGTTCCTTTGATTGCTTGAGCCGGATGCGCGAGTGTAAGCAGACTGGCGCATGACGACGGTGAGATCAAGGCCCCTTACAATGACAATGGCATAGATTTCCCTTTGGGCCTGACAAACGGTCGATGCTTCTGGCACGGGGCCACGAAGTCTGCTTTGGGTCTTGGTTGCGTGAAAAGGCTCGAGCGGAAGTCTAAATGACTGGCGGCGCCCCGGACCGGTATGAGCGGGGCCGTTTTGAGCGCTTTTTTTCGTTGCCGGTTAGCTAGAAGCTTGTCTAACACGCCGCCGGTGCCTCCTGGCGCCCGCAGGCCTTGGGAAAGCGCTTGATAGACCCGCTGCTAAGCTGGAAGCGCCGCCAACAGCGGCTTGACGCCAACGATATTCATTACCCGCGTGAGATTGTAGGCGAGCACCGAGAGCGCCATCTCGGTGGCAACCTTCGGCAGCGTCTTCATCAGAAAGTGCGTCGCACCCATGCGCGCCTTGATCGTCCCGAACGGGTGCTCGACCGTCTCACGCCGGACACGCATGGCTCTAGGATTTTCATCGAGCCGCCGTTGCACAGCCTCAACGACGTGCTCATGCTCCCAACGGGTGATGCGGCGCTCCTTGCCTGTGATGCATTGAACCTTGAGGGCGCAGGTGTGACACGCCTTCGTCCAGTAGCGCCGCAAATTCTGCCCATGCTCGTTGGCACCTTCGGCTGGCAAGATGTGCTGCATCTCAAACAAACAAATCCCGAGATATTCGAGTCAAACCAGCATATCGCTGCTGGAGAGGGGGCTGTCATAGGTACGGGCGAAAAGCTTTGGAAGCGGGCTAAGCGCGTTATCCCCGGCGGCAACATGCTGCTCTCCAAGCGCGCGGAAATGTTTCTACCAGATCGCTGGCCAGCCTATTTCAGCAAGGCCAAGGGCTGCCGCGTTTGGGATCTTGATGGGCGTGAACTCATTGACATGTCGCTCATGGGGGTGGGCACCAACACCCTTGGTTACGGCCACCCTGAAGTAGATGAAGCCGTAATGGAGACAGTTCGCGCTGGCAATATGTCCACACTGAACTGTCCCGAAGAGGTTTATCTGGCCGAAAAGCTGGTGGAACTACACCCTTGGGCGGACATGGTGAGGCTCGCGCGCTCCGGCGGCGAGGCGAACGCTATTTCGATACGGATCGCGCGCGCAGCGAGCGGCCGCGACAAGGTTGCCATCTGCGGTTATCATGGCTGGCACGACTGGTATTTGGCGGCAAATCTCGGAGATGAGAGGAATCTCGCCGGACATTTGTTGCCCGGACTAGAGCCCAAGGGCGTCCCGCAAAACCTCCGCGAGTCGGTGATCCCCTTCAATTACAATCGCCTCGATGAGCTGGAAGCGCTCTTGGCGACCCACGACATCGGCGCAATAAAAATGGAGGTCTCGCGTAGCAGTGAACCGGACGTGGACTTCCTCCGTGCCGTCCGGCAGCTTGCATCGAGCCGGGGCATAGTTTTGATCTTTGACGAATGCACATCTGGGTTCCGGCAATCCTTGGGCGGCTTGCATAAGCTCTACGGCATCGAACCTGACATGGCGATTTTCGGCAAGACGCTGGGCAACGGCTACGCCATCACTGCCGTGATTGGTCGCCGCGAGATAATGGAATCTGCGCAGAGTACGTTCATCAGCAGCACCTTCTGGACCGAACGCGTCGGCCCGTCGGCGGCTCTCAAAACGCTTGAAGTAATGGAGCGCGTGAAGTCGTGGGAGCAGATTACGCGGATTGGGCGGGATATCACAGCACGCTGGCTGGCGCTGGCGGAAAAGCATGGACTTTCCATCGCTACCAACGGCCTTCCTGCGTTGACCGGCTTCTCTTTTGCCGGGCCAAATGCGTTATCCTACAAGACCTTGATTTCGCAAGAAATGCTTGCGAATGGCTACCTCGCAGGTACGGCCGTCTATACCTGCACCGCTCATGCGCCGGATGTGGTCGATGGCTATTTCGGCGCACTCGGCCCAGTTTTTGGACTGATCAAGGAATGTGAGGAGGGACGCGATGTGGCAACCCTTCTGAAGGGTCCAGTGTGTCACAGCGGCTTCAAGCGGTTGAACTGACCGGGAGGAGATTACGTGAAAGTGGTGTTCCGGACCGATGCTTCACCACAAATTGGCACCGGGCACTTTGTGCGCTGCCGGACTCTGGCGTTTGAACTCCGTGATCGAGGCGTCGCGGTCGAATTCATATGCCGCGAACATTCCAGGCAATTGATGCGCAGCCTGCCGCTCGAGTCCATACCAATCTCATTGCTGCCTCCACCAAAACGAACGGCAACGAGCGAGGATTATGCAGCGTGGCTAGGCGTTCCGCAGGAGATTGATGCCCGGGAGACCATCGATGCGCTGAAGGGCGACCGGCCAGACTGGATTGTCGTAGATCACTATGGTCTCGACGCTACATGGGAACGGCTCATAAAGCAGCATTGCAGCCGAATACTCGTCATCGACGATCTGGCCAATCGCCCCCATGATTGCGATGTTCTGCTGGACCAGAACTACTTCGGGGATCCGCAACGCAGGTACGCAGCACTTGTGCCGCAGGGCTGCCACCAATTGTTGGGACCTGACTATGCATTGTTGCGCCCCGAATACGCTGAACTCCGCCGCAGCCCTTCGCCACGCGATGCAATCAGCCGCGTTCTGGTCTTCTTCGGGGGCGCCGACTTGCGCAACCTAACGGGGATGGCGTTCGAAGCCCTTTCCGCACCGGATTTTTTGCAATGGCACATTGAAGCCATAGTGCCACAAAGCCACCCACACCGGCTTTATCTTGATGAATTGGCGACCCGGCGAGGTAACGTCACGATTCACGATTCGCTTCCTCATCTCGCCAGTCTTATGGCGAGTGCCGATCTCGCTATCGGAGCCGGGGGGACCACAAGCTGGGAACGCCTATGTGTCGGCCTTCCAAGTCTGGTTATCAGTGTCGCGGATAATCAAGTAGCAATCTGCAACGAGCTTGCGGAACGAGGACTCATCCAATATTTGGGCAAATCGGAGAATGTCGGGGGGGCGGACATCACGGCCGCGCTGCGGCTTGCAGCAGAGCGGATTCGTGCCCTCGAAGAGCAGAGACTAAATGGTCAGCAGCTTGTAGATGGCTTCGGCGTGAAGCGCGTCGCCGAGATATTGCAGCCGTCCGGCCCGAATGCCCTAAATTTGCGTGATGCCACGGAAAAAGACCTCCTACTTTATTTAAATTGGGTCAATGACGTGGAGGTAAGACACCAGTCTCTCAATCGGGAGCCGGTGTCCTTGTCAGATCACACCGAATGGTTCCAGCGTCGCCTTGGAGATCCTGAAACGCACCTTTTTGTGCTCGAAGCCTTCGGGCTGCCGGCCGGTCAAATCCGGCTTCAACGAGTTGGCGATGTCACCCGGATCTCTTATTCACTGGATGGCCGGCTCAGGGGGCGTGGTTGGGGCATCGAACTTGTCCGGCTGGGAATAGAAAGAATGCGAAAACAAGGGGACGATGCAAGCCGCCCCATTCATTTCATTGCCGAAGTGAAGACAGATAACACGGCTTCAGCTGTAATCTTCCGAAAGCTAGGTTTCGAGGAGGAAGCCAGCTCAGACGAACACCTTCTTATCTTCAAGCAATCCTGCTCAGCGACGTTTCGCCATTGACGGGCTAAGAACCGGACCATGATCACCATTGCTCACCGCCCAATCGGCATTGACCACCCGCCTTTCATCATTGCAGAGATGTCGGGCAATCATAATCAATCGCTCGAACGTGCGTTATCGATCGTTGATGCTGCAGCTGACGCCGGTGCGCACGCCATTAAGCTGCAAACCTACACCGCCGACACGATCACGCTCGATGTGCGCGAGGGGGAATTCCACATCGCGGACGAGACGAGCCTTTGGAAGGGCAACAGCTTGCACGATCTCTACAAGCAAGCCTACACGCCCTGGGAATGGCATGCGCCCATCATGTCCCGCGCGAAGGAAAGAGGTCTGATATGCTTCAGTTCGCCTTTCGACGAGACCGCAGTCGATTTTTTGGAAACGCTCGGCGCGCCGGCGTATAAGATTGCTTCATTTGAAAACAATCATCTTCCGCTGATCCGCAAGGCTGCGGCAACTGGCAAACCTCTGATCATTTCAACTGGCATGGCAACGTTGGCTGAGCTGGATGAGGCCGTCGCAGCCGCGCGTGGTGCGGGATGCGAGAACCTCATCCTCCTAAAATGCACGAGCACCTATCCCGCATCTCCAGCGAATAGCAATATCCTGACGATACCCCATCTGAGGCAGCTGTTTAGCAGCGAAGTGGGGCTTTCAGATCATACGATGGGTGTCGGAGCCGCGATCGCGGCTGTCGCTCACGGTGCTACCGTCGTAGAAAAGCATTTCACATTGAGCCGTGCCGACGGCGGCGTCGATAGCGCATTTTCGCTGGAGCCGGCAGAGTTGCGCGCCCTTGTCGTCGAAACCGAGCGGGCATGGCAATCCCTGGGCGTGGTTGCCTACGGACCGTCTGCAGCCGAACAAAAATCATTGGTGTTCAGACGCTCGCTATACATCGCGAAGGATATGGAAAAGGGCGAGGTGCTTACAGCGGAGAATTTGAGGATCGTGCGGCCAGGACACGGCCTGCATCCGCGACATTATGAGCAGGTCCTTGGGCGCCGGCTTGCATCCGCAGCAAAAAAAGGGACACCACTCGTTTGGGCTTTGATCGCTTGAGGCTTGCCGCCTTCAGCGCCCCGTTAATCCCAATCACCATTACGGCGCAAGCGTTTCCGCTGCAACACTGGAACGCGGCCCCTCAGGCTTGGCTGATCTCATCAGCCTCATGTATGTGAGAATGCTAGCTGCCCGTCTTTTCGCGGCATAGCTCTCGGTATATGTCTCATCGTATTCAATATAAGAGACATCGCCGGGCCAAAAGTGGCGGCTTAGCACCTTGAAGGATCTTTCCAACGCCTCTTTGTCGAAAGTAAAATTCAGGGCGCGCTCCAACGGCTGCGTGCTGTGCCCATCCCATTGATACACTCCGGGAAGCGCGCGATACCAAGCAAAGCCAAAGCAAAGTACTGGCTTTCCCATTTGCAAAGCTTCCCATCCCGGGCACTGTCACGTTGCCGAGTGAGGAGTGCAATAAATCATGGCGCCACGTCTTGTTCACGCGGCAGAAGCCGCTTGATGCCATGCCTCTATCGCCGCGGCCCTGAAAGTGCGGTGCGTTTTGGCCGAAACGAGGTGGCGTTGGCTGTTGAAGGTGTTGGAGGCGGCAGCATGAATGGAGAGAAATCTTTGGGCTGAGCCCATGCTTTTGAAGCGTTGCATCTTGCGCTCGCGGCGCCGGGTGGGCTGATGCGAATTCTCCGCCCGGTTGTTGCGCGAGCGGCCGCGTTCGTGCCGGTTCGCCAGCCCAAGATCCCGGGTGGCGGCGCCGTATGATGCCAGCTCATCCGTGACCAGTTTGGCGGGAACGCATCCGGTTTTTTTCAGCAGCTTCCGCATGAATTTCAGGGCTGCACGCTTGTTCCGTTTGGTCTGGAGCAGAACATCCAAGACCTCACCTTCCGCATCCACCGCACGCCAGAGATAGACCAAACGGCCGCCGATCCTGAGATAGACTTCATCGAGATGCCAGATGGTGTGCGGCTTGGGCCGGCGTTTACGCAGATCCGCCGCAATGGCGGGCCCGAAATGGTTTACCCAGCGGCGCACCGTCTCATAGGACACCATAATGCCGCGCTCCGCCAGCAGGTCCTCGATATCCCGGAAGCTCAACGTGAACCGGACATACAGCCAGATCGCGTGCTGGATGATCTCCGGTGGAAAGCGGTATCCGCGGTAGCTGATCTTGGTCATCATTCATGGCTAAGGCTGCGGGTCACTGCCGGCAAGCCAGGAACGTGACAATGCCCCGTGGCGGCTGCCGTTGAGTCGAGCACCGGCACGGCTGAGAAGTCGATCACGTAGACCTTCGGATGCTCGCCAATGCGATCAAGCGCCGCCGCGACGCTCGCCGCCGCGCCGAAGAAGAACGCCCCCGAAATCCGGTACACACGATGTCGGGGTCAGCCGCCAGAGCCGCGTCGTAAGGCTCACGGCCATTGCCGTTTGCGCTGTCGGGTACGTCTTCCTCGACCAAGGGTTTTGCACGGTCCACCTCAACCGCCTGTTCCATGCGGTGCAGGAACAGGAGCACGCCAAGCCCAAACCCAACAAGGATACCTTCAGTTAGATCGCGGAACACGACAAGCAGGAAGGTTGTGAGCAGAACCACGGCATCGCCGCGCGAGGCGCGGATGAGCGTCGCAGATTCGTGCTTCTCGGCCATGTTCCATGCCACGACTGCAAGCACAGCCGCGAGGCCAGCGAGCGTGTCATCAGCAATGAGAAAGTGACCCAGGCGGCAACTTGAATCTGACCCACCGTATGAGGTGGTTCCTCCGTGAGGGAGGGGCCGATGCTGAAAACGGAGGAACAGATGGAGTTGGTTATTTTGCAAAAGCATGGCGAGAGCATCCGGGGCCTGTCGCGTTCGACGGGGCGGTCGCGAAATACGGTTCGGCGCTATTTGCGTGGCGGTTTTGATGCCGCCGCACGCAAAGCGGCGCCGAAGCGAGGTGAGAAGCTTGATCCGTTCAAGTCATATATTGCGGAGCGTCTGAAGGCAGCCGAGCCTGAGCGTATTCCGGCGACCGTGTTGTTTTGCGAGATCAGGGAGCGCGGATATGCCGGCGGCGAGACGCGCGTTCGGCAATTCATGCGGCGATTGAGACCGGCGCCGGCGCCTGAAGCTGTTATTCGGTTTGAGACCGAGCCTGGCCACCAGATGCAGGCAGACTGGGCAAGCGCCGGCCATGGCGCCGGCAAGCTTTCGATCTTCATCGCGACACTTGGGTGGAGCCGCGCCGCCTATGTCGAGTTCTGCGATGATGAGCGGGCGGAGACCCTGATCGAGTGCCACGAACACGCTTTTTTGGCCTTTGCGGGCGTGCCGCGGGAAGTCTTGTTCGACAATATGAAAACGGTTGTGATCGAGCGGAACCGTTATGGACGCGGGGCGCACCGTTTCCATCCGGGCTTTCTCGATTATGCGCGGCATGTGGGGTTTTTGCCGCGTCTGTGTCAGCCCTATCGCGCCCAGACGAAGGGCAAGGTCGAGCGCTTTATCGGCTATCTGAAGCGCAGCTTCTGGGTGCCGTTCGCAGCCTCCATGCGCCAGGCCGGCTTGAGCCCCGGCAAGCATGCCGCCAATGCAGCGGCCGCTCGCTGGCTTAGGGAGGTAGCGAATGCACGCATTCATGCGACGGCGGGCGAAGTCCCGGCCGAGCGGCTTCTCATCGAGGCGGGAAAGCTTAAAGCCCTTGCCGCGCCTTACAGCGGCCGCTCGGCGCGCAGCCTTCTGGAAACGCGGTCTGCCAAAAGGGTCGCGGGTTATCAACATCCGCTTAGCGTTTACCCAGGACCTGGTGGAAGGGGCAGTGGCATGAGCAACCTGCAGCACGAGCGTATTGAGGCCTTGGCGCAGGAGCTGCGTCTCACCGCACTGCCGGACCTCTACGGTCCGATCGCCCAGAACGCCGCCAAGAGAAAGGACGCGAGTTATGCCGGCTTTTTGGAAGAGGTTCTAAAAGCGGAGCGCGAGGCACGACGGGCAAGGTCTCGTGACGTCCTGACACGCACGGCGGGCTTTCCTGCCATCAAGACGCTCGATATTTACGACTTCGCGTTTGCGGCCGGCGCGCCGCGTCAGCAGATTAAGGAACTCGCCTCGCTGAGCTTTGTCGAGCGCGCCGGGAACGTTGTTCTGCTTGGCCCGAGCGAACCGCGTGAACCGTGCGCTTCTCCTTACGCGCGGGATCCACATAGGCCGCAACCGCCTGGCGATCTTGGGGGCGTGACTTACTTGGCCAATCCCGGCTGCAAGCGTGAATGCGGCGGCGCCTTAAATTCCTGGCGGAAGCTTGGAGGCCATCATCTTCCTTCGGTCGAGGCTACGGCCGTCGACGACGAAAGTCCCGTCGCCAACCGCGTGAACCGTGCGCTTCTCCTTACGCGCGGGATCCACATAGGCCGCAACCGCCTCCAGCACGACAATGTTGCGCTTATCAACCAGATCGACGACTTTGCACTCGATGTTGGCGAGGCACTCCTCGATCAAGGGGGCGTTGACGAGCTTGCCGGGCACGGCCGTGAGCTTGAACTTAGCGAACTTGTCGGTATCGGCACCTGAGCACGTCCCGATACCGACTACTCGGTCCAATAGGTCGACCGTTGGAACGGCGATCACGCACTCCCTGGTTCTTTGTAGGGCCGCGAAGGAATAATTCCACGCGCCCGTCGTGATGGCGAGCACCGGAGAGAAGTCCAGCACCATGGTCCACGATATGGTCATGACGTTGTTCTTGTTTCCGTCACAGGTCGTCACGAGGACCACGGGTCCCGGCTCAATGAGGGTGAAGACCCTGCTCAGCTTCAGCTGGCGCATGAAAGTATCTCCCGAAAGCATGCTGCGGTCATGTGCAATGATAATCAAGGTCGCCGAGCCCCGAGCGCGGGAAAGGTCGCAATAAACTGTTAGTAATCGGCACTCATACAAAAGCCGACATCCTCCTCGCATGGGTGAAGGCCTCAAGGCTCACTTTTAGCACGTCTGCATTTGAAGGTGCTGCCGTCATGGATCCGCCGCGCTCGAGCTAGCCGGCGGAACCTTGCGGGGATAACCCAGCCGTGGCGTTGGACGCAGGTGCGCGAATCGGTGCTCTTAAGCGTTGCCCGCCTCCTCGCAGGCAAGAGCGCAGCGGCGGAACTCGCATCGGGGCAACAGTAGGAGGTCCAGACATGCCCGCAGCCAAATCCGTTTCGCGCCGCCGCCCGGCCGCAGCCCCCGCCGATTTTGACGCCGGTTTCGCCGGCCTTTCTCATGCCATTGCACACCTGCTTGGGAAGACGCCTGAAGCCGTTATTGGCTTGATCGAGATCCTGTTGCAGGCTGAGGACGAACATCAGACGCCGCGAGGCAAAAGTAAGGGCGCAAGCAAAAACGCCAACCGCAAGCGGATGAGTGAAGCCGATTTATTCGCGCATGGCCTCCTCCTGAGCCAAGCGCTCGAAGGGTTGCGCTATGAGGTGGAGCGCAGCCGGAAAGAAGCTATCGCCCAGACGGAATACCTGCGCCAATATCTTCTCGAAGCCGGACGGCGTCCCGGTATCAATCCCAATATGTTTCTCTTCGTCCTCCAGCAGTTCGCGGCGGCCAAAGTGGACGCCGGTGACGAGCTTCGCGCTTTGGCGGAGCAGGTCCTCGCAAACCTGGCCGACAGCTTGCCAAAGGATGATACGGCCTCGGTTCAGGAGATAGCGAACCAACTCAAAGATGTCGCCCACGCCATGAATGGTGATCCGTTCGCCGTCTACGGCGCGATTCAGGAGTTCACTCAGACTTTGCCCGCGGAGGTGCGGGCGATGCTTGTCATGGCCGTGCTGGCACAGAACGATGTCCCGGCATTACGCGATGCCACGCTTGGCTGGCTGCTGGACGATGCGGCCGAAGTTAGACAGATCGTTGCGCAGGTGCTGGAAAAGGATGCAGCTAACAATAGCGGTGCCACGCTGCGCCGCATGATTGCCCTGCGCAACTGGGTTCCGGAAGCGGGCCGCCCTGTTCTCGACCGGGCCATCAAGGCCAGCCAGAAGAAGGTGGCTTGTGCGAGCTGGCCAGCCGCGAAAGTCCTGGCAGCCTACGCCTCCGGTTTCGATGGATCCGGTGCCCAGAGCGTGTTCGTGATCGCCGGTCAAGGCCGCAAACGCGCACTTGCTGCCCTACTGTTTAAACAGGGTATCGGGGTGCGAGATGCTTGGGTCGATCACGGCGGGACACAGGCTGAGGTGGACACGAAATTGCAGGCCCTGGCAATGCAGATTGATTTATTGCCAGTTTCGCTGGAGTACGTCGCCGTCGCCGCGCGCCATTTCCTAGGCGTAAGTGCCCAATCGCGCATCATGCCGCCATACGGCCTACTCGACGTCGCCGAGGCGGCCGGAGTGACAAGCCTCAACCCCGAGTTTCAGCCCCTCGATGCTCTTTTGCCATCGCTATGCGCTGAAATCGCGCCGGAGCGCGCCACGCCGCAGGCCATCGCCAAGGCGCTGAAGACCAGCGCGTCGTGGGGTGAAAATCAGCCGATGGTTTGGAGCTGGTTTGAGGAAAGCGATGAAGTTGACGCCATATTGACGCAACGCAAACTCTCCAAGGCCAAACGCAAGGCCGCGCTGTTGGCCCTGCCGTTGCAGAAGCGCCGGCACTGGTGGGCGGCGCTGATCGCCTGGGCCGGCTACACGATAAAGCATACGCCGGGGGCATCCGGTTGGGAGGATTACATTCTGGTAGCCCGCGAGCTGCTGGGGGATCGGCCGCTCGACGAATTCGGCATCATGAATCAGATCGCCGAGGCTACCATAGCTAACTGTACCGGCCGTTCATCTCAAGGATGTGGACATGGTGGGTGAGCCGGTCGAGGAGCGCTCCCGTCAAGCGCTCGGAACCAAACACGCTCGTCCAGTCCTCGAATGGCAAGTTCGAGGTGACAAGGGTTAAGCCGCGCTCGTATCTTTGGCTGAAGACTTCGAACAGCAATTCCGCGCCGGTCGGCGACAGCGGCACATAGCCCAGTTCGTCAATGATCAGCAGCTTATAGGCAGCGAGCTGAGCCTGGAACCGCAGAAGCCGCTTCTCATCCCGGGCTTCCATCAGCTGGTGAACAAGACCTGCTGCGGTCACGAACCCGACCGTAAACCCACGCTGGCAGGCCGCAAGACCAAGAGCCAGCGCGATATGGCTCTTGCCGGTGCCGCTCGAAGCAGCGACCTACTGCCGGGTATCAGGAGCAGAGTGGGCTTATTTATTATCCGTATCATCCTCTCAAGGGAGATACGGTCGTCATTCTTCGCCGGCAGCGTTTTCAAGGCGCCGACGTATTTGTGGTTCACCAGCTCGATGGAACGCTGGCGCATATTCCATGCTGGATGATGAGCGAGGCTGCGGCTCATCACGAACTTTGCTTAGAACCATCCCTTTCGATTGAACAGCTTCGCGACCTGCGGATCGAGGTCGACTCGCTTCTAGACTTTTTCCGATCGGAACCAAGAGCGGAGGGAATCGTCGATGAAGCGCGCGCTGATAAAGCCGCAACCGGACTTGTTCGAAGCCGCCGGTCCCGCGGCCGTGGTGCCCAACGATCAGAAACAGAGCCTTGTTCTTCTGATCCAGGCCATGTTGCCGGAGATCATAACAGCAACCTCAGCGGCGCTAACGAAGCAGGAGAGCAGCAATGACGAAGATCATGCCTGAGCATCTGGCGCGCGGCGCTTTTGTTTATGTACGCCAGTCGACGGCCGATCAATTGCTGCACAATCATGAGAGCCGCCGCCGCCAATACGGGCTGGTCGATCGCGCGCGTCAACTCGGCTGGCAAGAGATCGCAGTCATCGACGACGATCTTGGCCGATCGGGCTCGGGCGTCAGTCGCCCGGGTTTTGAGCGCCTGTTGGCCGCGATCTGCGAAGGCAGGGTCGGCGCGGTGTTTGCAATCGAGGCTTCCCGCCTGGCGCGTAATGGCCGGGACTGGCATACGCTGATCGAGTTCTGCGGTCTCGTGGGAACGATCATCATCGACGAGGATGGAGTCTACGAACCTCGTCACCCCAACGATCGCTTGTTGCTCGGCATGAAAGGCACAATGAGCGAGCTGGAGCTGTCCATTCTGCGGCAACGCTCGCTCGAAGCACTGAGGCAGAAGGCCCGTCGAGGCGAGCTATACCTGACCGTGGCTATCGGCTATGTGAAGGTCCGCCATGACCGGGTCGCCAAAGACCCGGATCAACGGGTCCGCGAAGCGATCGCTTTGGTTTTTTCCAAATTTGCAGAGTTCCAGAGCATCCGGCAGGTTCATCTCTGGTTCCGCCAGGAGCGAATTGCGTTGCCAGCCGTAAGTTACACGGTCACGGACGGCCGCAGCATCGTTTGGAAACTGCCTGTCTACAACACCGTTCACCACATCCTGACAAACCCCATTTATGCTGGCGCCTATGCGTTCGGCCGAACCGGCAGCCGCGTGACGATCGAAGCCGGCCGAAAGCGCATTGCCCGCGGCTGCAAGCGCGAGCGAGCCGAATGGGACGTCTTGCTCACCGACCATCATGAAGGCTATGTCTGTTGGGCGGAGTTCGAAAGGAATCAGCGCCTGATTGCCGATAACGCTAACAGCAAGGGTCTTATGGCGCGCGGGTCGGTCCGCCGCGGCGAGACATTGTTGGCGGGTCTCCTGCGCTGCGGTCATTGCGGCCGCAAGCTGCATGTTGCCTATGGGGGCACGCACGGCGAAGCCGGACGCTACCACTGCAAAGGCAGCTCCCTGAACCATGGCGGAGATCGCTGCATCTCTTTCGGCAGCCTGCGCGTCGATCAAGCCGTTGGCGTTGAGATCATGCGGCTCCTGAAGCCGCTCGGCATTGAGGCTGCCATCGCGGCGATCGAAGCTCGCAAAACACAAGCCGCGGAGAAGAGGCGGCAGTTTGAGCTTGCGCTCAGGCAGGCGCGTTACGAAGCGGCGCTCGCCCGTCGCCAATATGACGCCGTCGATCCCGATAATCGGCTGGTCGCCAGCGAACTTGAGCGCCGTTGGAATGACAAGTTGAGTGCTGTGCGTCAACTCGAAGACGAGTTCGAAGCGATTGAACGGCAGCGCCCTGCCGTCCTCAGCGACGAGGAGCGAGATCAGCTTCTTCGGCTGGGCTGACCTTGAGACGGCATGGTCACACCCGGCTGCCACGATGGCGACGCGCAAGCGGATTGTTCGCGCCGTTCTCCATGAAATCGTCGTGCGGATCGAAGAGGGCTTCGTTGACCTCGTTCTGCATTGGCGCGGTGGCGATCACACGGCACTGAAAGTCAAGAAGAATACCAGCGGCAAGCACCGTTGGACGGTAGCAGAGGATACTGAGGCGCTGGTCGTTGCGCTCGCGCGTCTGATGCCGGATCGTGCGATCGCATCCGTTCTCAACCGCGCGGGTAAGCATACGGGCCGCAACAATGGCTGGACGCAAAGCCGGGTCTCAAGCTTGCGAAATCGCTGCGAGATTGCAGTCTATCGCGATGGTGAAAGGAGCGAGAGGGGCGAGGCGACCCTGGACGAGGCGGCAGCTGAACTGAAGGTGAGCCCGATGACGGTTCTTCGCATGATCCGCCGTGGCACTCTCAACGCGCGTCAATTATGCAAAGGAGCTCCTTGGGTTATCCGAATGACGGACCTGAAGGCCGAAGCGGTTCGGGCGGAAGCCAAGGGACGCCGGCGAAGCCCGTCAACTCAAAATCTGGATCAACAAACCTTTATGTTCCAATGACATCGCAAGGTGAGCATTATGAATCAGGATCGCTTGGCCCCATCGCGATGATGTTCTCACGGCGCAAGATGTATTCGCCGCGGGCCAGCTCCAAGATGAGCATTTTGTTCAGCGACAGGATCGCCATGAAGTCGAAGCTATCGAGGCTCTTCACCACCGGGAAGCGTGCGGCCCGGATCCGCCGTTCCACCGTACGGCGCTCGCGCTCGATGAGTTCCAACTCGGCAAGCCGTAAAAGATAGCGAGGATGATCGACGCCATCACGGGCGCAGTCGCGGGCTACCTTGTCGTATTCGGCGAGGAATGTCGGCAGCTTCAGCTGCTTCAGGTGATGGCTCAGCAGGACCTGAGGCTTGGTCTGCGTGCTCTCTTGATCCTCCTGGATCATGCAGCCCTCCCCGGCATCAGTGCCGCGTAGTCCGCGGCCCGCGTCAGGCCGAGGCGGGCGCTGTTCGATACGGCAAAGGATCAGCTGCTTGACGGCATCCAAGCCCGGCGCCCCCAGTTTGATCGCATCCGTCACAGCCGCCGCCACGGCGGCCTCGGGAAAGACTTCCATAAGCCGCAGCACCTGGATGAACTCGCGCTTGCCGCGATTGCCCATACGAGCTTCGAGAAGACGCCGCAAATGAGCGAATTGTTCGGGCAGGTCCCAGCCCTGCAAGGGCGCCGCTTGATCGAGCGCGCCCGGCTTTTGCTCGATCAGCGCCAGATAATGCAAAGGATCGCAGATAAAGCCGCCGCGTTCATAGGAGCGCCGGTGCCGGGCAATTTCTTGGCCAGCGCACACAACGACAACCTGATCCACAAAGCCCTTCACAACGACCTCGCGAAAGCCATAAGCCGTGGGCACCGAATAGTCGCTCAGGCGATAGCGCACCAACGCCGTCGATGAGACGCGCGAAGTCCGTTGCTCGCAGGGTTCAAAAAGGCCGGATGGCAGCGGGCGGAAGGCGGCCAAATCGGCGTCGAGCCGCACCCCGATCGTCTCGGCGTGGCGCCCGGCGCTGCGATCGAGCTCTAACAGGCAATCGGCTTCAAGCTTCGCATTCAGCGCCTCGAAGCTCGCGGCCACCGGCACCGGCGTCAGAAAGCGGCGGCGGCCGTTCTTGACCAGTCCCTCAACCTTGCCCTTGTCGTTGCCCTTGCCGGGGCGGCCGAACCGGTCGCGAAACAAATAGTGGCTGACAAGTCCGCTAAAGGCGCGGGTCCGCTCGCGCTTGCCGTCGCCGCAGATCTTCGCCACCGCAAGCTTGGTGTTGTCGTACAAAATCGACTGCGGAACGCCGCCAAAGAAGCGGAATGCGCTCACATGGCCGTCGAGAAACGCTTCGGTGGTCTCCGCCAGATAGGCCTTCATGAACGGCGCGTCCGAATACGGCAGGTCCATGAAAAACACATGCAGCTTCTGGCGCACCCCACCGATCACCCCGATCGCTTCGCCGAAATCGACCTGCGCGTGGCCCGGCGGATGCGCCAGCGGCACAAACGTCTCGCGCGCCCGGGCCCTGGCGCTGCGCACATAATCTCGCACGGCCGAATAACCGCCGCAAAACCCGTGCTCCGACTTGAGCCGCTCGAAGATGCGCGTGGCTGTGTGCCAGGTGCCGTGGCCGGCGAAGCCTTCCCGATAGGCGCAAACCCTCGGCATCCAGGCACCAACAAGAAAAGTAGAGTTTAAACATCAATGGCTTATCCATCCACAGCGGGAGGAAAGCGACACACGTCGCGCGCGCGACGTGTGTCGGAAAGCGCTTTAGAAGAGCGCTATCGGGCCCTTGGTCTGCTGTAGCTGACGTCGAAGCAAAATCAATGGCTTACGCCACCTGCGACGCCACGTTTACGCCAGCCGATGGGCTTACGTAGAACGGGCTCGCTCACGGACGCGGATATGGGGTAATTGCACGGTTCCGAAGAAACTCCTCTCGCTAACGGGGGTGGTCGCCCCCGAGACACAATGCGCGCGCGACGTGTCGGGAACTCGGGACGAGAGAGTGCTGTAACTGGCGGTGTCCGCCATTTCCTGGAACTGAGCGATGAGAATGCGCTTTCCATCCGCCCGGCCGTATATGCCCGATCGAATTGCAGCCACCTCTTGAAAAAGCAGGGAAAGCGCCGATATCATCCAATGAGATGGCAAATGGATGGTATAAAGATGGCTGATAACGTGCACGCGCTGCGGCCGAAGCCCGGCGACACCGAGAAGATCACGATCAACCTCGGATATGTCGACCTCGGCCACATCGACCTGATGGTGCAGGAGGGCTTCTACTCGAACCGTAGTGACTTCATCCGCACGGCAATTCGCAATCAGCTCGAACGGCACGCCGAAGTGGTCAAGCAGACCGTAGCCCGAAAGACGCTGGATCTCGGGCTGAGGCACTACAGCCGCGAAGATCTTGAGGCGGTCCGTGCTGCCGGGCAGACGCTTCACATCCATGTGCTGGGACTTGCCAGCATTGCTCAGGATGTCACGCCCGAGCTTGCCCGCGCGACGATTGCCTCGCTCTTCGTGCTGGGGGCGCTGCATGCCAGCGCGGCGGTCAAGGCTGCTCTGGCCGATCGGATTCGGTGATCGGCCGCGGCCGCGCCCCGCCTTTTACGAACAGAGGCGATCCACAGGCAAGGTCACCGGCGCCACGAGGTTCCCGGTGGAACGCTTGACCTGTTTCAGAATACAGGAGGTACTCGAATATGAATGACAAACTGCATCCAATGCTAGAGGCAACCCGCCTCACCCGCGCAGGCCAGCTCATCGAAGCGACCGAGTTTCTGCAACGCCTGCTTCGAGGCGAGGCGCCGGGCCCGACGTCCGGTGCCTTCCGCGACACCGTGAACGCGCCGGGCGCAGGGGCATCGCGTATCGTCGAGGTGGCGCCCTGCACGGCCGAGGCGCCTGGTCCCCAGCCTTCCGGACGTAAGACCTGGACCAGGAGACAGTCCATCGGCAGGGCGGAAGGAGCGGCCCAGCCGCACATGCCCCAAGTGCTGCGCAGCTTCCTCGAGCGGGTCAACCGGATCGGTCCGGAGACGGCAATTCCCGGACTGCCGCGGCGATCTCCGGCGCAAGCGCCTGACCCGGTGCCGGATGGCGCACACTTCGTGGAGAGGTTTTACAGCAGCCAAGCCGGAACCCGCGCCTACAAGCTTTACATCCCCAGCGGCTATCGTGACCAGGCGCTCCCCTTGGTCGTCATGCTGCACGGCTGCACCCAGACGCCTGATGACTTCGCCGCCGGCACGCGCATGAACGTACTGGCCGAAGAGCGCACCTGCTTCGTCGCCTATCCCGCGCAGGCCGCCTCCGCCAACCCATCGAAGTGCTGGAACTGGTTCACCCCCGGCAACCAGCAGCGCGGCGCAGGTGAGCCTTCGCTGATCGCAGGCATCACCCGCCAGATCATGCGCGACTACCCGGTCGACCCGCAACGCGTTTATGTCGCCGGGCTCTCGGCCGGCGCGGCGGCGGCGGCCGTCATGGGCATGACCTACCCCGATCTCTACGCCGCGATCGGCGTGCATTCCGGTCTCGCCTTCGGAGCCGCCAGCGACCTGCCCTCCGCATTCGCCGCCATGCGGCAGGGCGAGCCCGTCGCCGCGGGCGTGCTTTCCAGCCTCGCCTTGGGTGCCGACAGCGACTTGCTCTCTATGTTTAAGGCTATGCGGCCTGGCGAGCTCGCAGCGTTTGACGCGGCTTCCAGCAGCGCTTGGGGTGCGGAAGGGCGGCGAGTCGTCCCCACGATCGTGTTCCACGGAGATCGGGACACCACGGTCCACGCGCGCAACGGCGATCTGGTCGTCGCGCAGTTGAGAACAACGGCGACCATGGACCTCCACACAAGAGTGGAGCACGGCCGGGCGCCTGGGGGGCATGCCTACAGCCGCACTCTCCACGCCGATGCGAGCGGACAGGCGATCCTTGAGCAGTGGGTTATCCATGGAGCCGGCCATGCCTGGTCGGGCGGCAGCCCCGCCGGGTCCTTCACCGATCCGCGGGGGCCTGACGCTGCGCGGGAGATGCTCCGTTTCTTCCTTGAGCACTCACATCCCGCACCGCGCGCTGACGGCGACGCGACGCACGATGCACCTGCCGCGCAGCCAGAGAGGCCGGCGCGAAAGCGGAGGAACCCAAAACGATCGTAGCTTGACCCGATGGCGGAAGCACCTGCCATTGTGTGGGTGCAGCGGGACAACCAAGCACGGCGTCGAGCAAAGGCTCGACGCCCGGAATCTACACCGCTGCCGCTCGCGCGTGATCGGGCGGGCATTGATCAAGGCGCTGCCCGGAAAAAATGTTCTGTAGCCAATTTTTCTTTTGCCGGGAGACTTCCGCGCCAATCTCAAGCTCGAAATCGATGCACGGCGCATTGTCCCGCCAGGACTTGCGCGGCTGCTAAATGTCTGGATGTGACCAAGGTGACAGTTCTTGGTATCAAGCCGCTCACACCCGCCTCGCAAAAGGCTGGTCCGAAACCTGGAGTGCGGCAGTTTGCGACAAAATGATCGACGCCACCGTCACATATGCGGCGATTGAAGGTGGCGTGGATATCACGTGTTACTCGCACCCCTACAAATCAGGGCCGCTGTTACCCGTGGTATTACCCCTTGGATTTCTGGCTTGTGCCTGTATCGACCTAAGTCTTTGATTTTAATTGGCGCACCGGGGAAGTTTCGAACTCCCGACCCCCAGATCGTAGTTCCCTGCCCCGGTAAAACGCCAGTGCACATGATTGCACATTCTGTCCAGAAAAACACCTTTTTGAACTTGCAGTTAGCCTCCTCCCATACAACATAGCTGCACATACGGCGACATGGGAAAACAACAAAATTCGTTGCCACTGAGTTGCCATTTGGAGCGGCAATGAAGAGAAATCTCACAGACCGCAGGCTAAAAGCGCTAAAACCCACGCCTGACGGCAAACCCTACGATATCATGGACACCGTGGTGCCTGGCTTCGGCGTCCGCGTCATGGGAACGCCGGACGCGCCCGTGCGGAGCTTCATTCTTCGGAAGCGTTTTCCAGGTTCAAGCAACCCCACCCGGCGGACGCTTGGTGCCTACGGCGAACTCACGCTGGAACAAGCCCGCGCGAAGGCCCGCGAATGGCTTGGCCTGCTTGCTCGTGACGTCGATCCGGCCCTCGAAGCTGAGCGGCTACGGAGGGCGCAGCGTGAAGCCGAGAGAAGGCGGACAGCGGCCACTTTTGGAAGCGCGCTCGAAGATTATCTCCGACGCAAAGCCTCGAAGCTTCGAAGCGGCGCAGATATCGAACGTGAGCTGCGCCGTGAGTTCGCGGGCTGGACGAACCGGCCTTTGAGCGATATCGGCCCGCACGACGTGAAGGACGCAATCCAGGCGATTGTTAACCGGGGCGCCCCCACACAGGCGCACTCGCTTTTCGCCCTGCTTCGTGGCTTCTTCAATTGGGTTTGTGACACCGGCGATTACGGGCTTGAGATTTCGCCATGCGTCAAGATCAAGCCTACAGTCTTGATCGGCGAGCGCAACGTCCGCTCGCGTGTTCTCCGGGATCATGAGCTCGCCGCGTATTGGCGGGCAAGCGAAGCGTTGGCTTATCCATTCGGCAGCCTGTTCAGGCTGCTTCTCTTGACGGCGGTTGCGCCGCAACGAAGCCAGCGAGGCGCGCTGGCGCGAATTCGATTTTGGCACGCGGACGTGGGTTATTCCGGCGGCAAGGATGAAAAGCGGCGCCGCGCATGCCGTACCGCTGACCGACGACGTTATCGCGCTTCTCAATAGCCTCCCTCACTACTCAGGCGGCGATTTCGTTTTTACCACCACTGGCGGGCGGCGGCCGGTAAGCGGCTTCAGCAAGGCCAAGGCGCGATTAGACGCACAAATGTGTGCGGAGCTTGAAGCGCAAGGCCAGAGCCTCGAGCCCTTTGTTATCCATGATATTCGCCGGACGTGCCGGACGCGGTTTAGCGCATTGCCCGTCGAACAGGTTGTGCGCGAGTTGTTGCTGGCCCATGCCCAGCCTGGGCTTCACCGTGTCTACGATTTACACCTTTATGAGAAGGAGAAACGGGAAGCGCTCGAAATGTGGCATGCGAAGCTGCGGGCGATTGTCGAACCTCGCGCCGATGTCGTCCCGCTTGTAGCGAGCGATTGATATGGCCGCCGCAGATATCAACGAACGCATTAGGGCCGCGCTGCGCAAGCTATCGCTTAGGCAGGATATCGAGGAAAACCACCTCGACGCCGCCGTTGAGACCCTTGCTAAGGTTGCGGCGAAGATACACGGCGAACCGCGCCCCGCGAATGGCCGCCAAGAAATCAAAAATGACCGTCGCAGGATCGCCAGAACCTCAAGCTAGAGGCTGAGGCGCGCAGAGCGTGCAGGCTAACCCCTTTTGTCTTCAATGTAGTGTCAAAGGCGTCAAAACAACCGTTCCAGAGCTTAGGCACGTTCGCAGGACACCGCGCCCGACGGGTAAGGAAAAAAGGCGCGTAAATTTTGCGCGAAAACTTCCTTATTTAAATTCAAGGCCTTAGTGCTTTTATCATGTGCCATGAACCACCATGGCCTTCGAAGTATAATGCGCCTTTTGACTTACCAAGATCTTGTCGCCAAGGGAATTAAGTACCGGAGGCAACATCTCGCCCGGCTAATGGCTGCCGACAAATTTCCCCAAAAAATCAATGTTGGCGAGCACCGGATTGCATGGCTCGAAAGCGAGATTGACGGCTGGCTCGAGGCCAAAATCGCCGCCCGCAACGCCGCGAAAGATCAAACTGCATGAGATCCGGCGGTTCAAGAGCCAGTTCGAAGACGCAATGCGCGAGGAAAAGTCATCCCCCGGTTTTGACATCGCCTAATCCGCTTTCGACGCTTCTGCAGCGGTTCGCTTGCGCTCGCCTCTCTCGACCACGGCCAGAAGCCCGCGCATCCGCGCGTTAATGTCGGGTACCGGGTAAGCCGGTGCCGGAGCCGGTCGAGAAAAGATAGGCGATGGTCACGAGCGCGAGTGCGCCCATGATGGTGGCAGGCACCGGAACGAAGCCGAGCCAGTGTGCAAGCGGCGAATAGGGAAGCACCACAGCCACGGCGAAGGCGAAGAGTGTACCACAAGCGCCGGATGCGGGATGCCTCGTCAGCGCCGCTGATTGATGTTCCCAAAATATCAGCGGCTTCCGCAGTTCGGGGGTAAGCGGCGTCGCCGGAGTGCCGGCGTGCATAGCGGCAGTTTCAGAGTATCGGGCGATCATCGCCGGGCCGAGGTGGTTGTGCCTCGGGGTGAGACTTTAGGAAATGGTGCAGTACATGTAGCAGCGTCTGCACGTGTTTGCGGTCGCCTCGCGCCTGCGCGGCCCGCACATCATCGACGATAATGTCGCGCACCCTCTCAGCACCACGCTCTTGAGCGAGTAGGTATTGCGCGAGCGCGCAGGCTTCCACTTCAGGCAGATGCTCATGCTCAGCAAGGGCAAGCACCTCCTCCTCGGTCAAGCCACAGAATGCAATGCAGTCTTTGAGCGTAATCATATCGTCGGCTTTAGTATAGCCGCTCAGTTATTCGGCGGTAATTCATTCGTGGCACGCGAAAATTGAAGATGATTTTTTTTGCCGGCTCCGGCGAGCAGTGCGGAACAAATAATTTGTCGGGAAATTCGACGCATTAAAATTGCGAGCCTCGAATTGCGCTCTTTCCAGCAAAAAAGCTCGCACGCGGAGCCAAGCTCGTGGGTTGGAAAAAATTAAATGGGCATTTTACGAGCGTTTTTTTCGGGCTCCATTTTTTAATTTCCGACTAAATTGGGTCACGCGGGAAATAAATCCCGAAAAAAACAGGAAATAAAAAAAGAGGTCCACTTGTCCTCAACCCAAAAATACGCCGGTAAATTAATTATTGGGCAATTCATCGTACAGCCACCCGAAAATCTTCCGCGCGAAACCACGCTTAGGATTTATACATACTGGTTAATAAAAAATATTGTAACTATCTGGAAAATAAAATGCCCTACAAAAAATGGACAACGAAAGACACCTTCGAGGCGCTACGCGAGGCTTAAAAAATGCGAGACGCGAATTTTTAAATAGCGTTTCGATATATAGTCTTTGCGATTTCATTGCGATTGAGAATTAAATCCAGCGCCGCCGCCGGGCAGAATAGCTTAGTCCTAGCTATAATTGTGCCCTATTGCACGTTGACATAGATATTTAAAAATTTAACATGCCCAGCCGGAGCAGGGTCGACCGGAAATAGCCCGGCGTGAACAAAATGTGCCGGGCGATTTGTTACGTTCATCATTCGGCAACGTGACAGTGCCTTCCAGGATGCCCTAAGGTCACGCGACCTAAAGAGGGCTCTTACTCACGCAGAACGCCTCCGCATACTTAGCCCAGACGATACTGCTCTTGCCCGTTTTATCGATCAACTGCGAGCGGCCGCGAACTGAATTGCTAGCCCAAAAACAACGGCTATTTACATGCGGCGCAAGTTGTAACTATCGTTTTGTTGAATCTCGTATAGCTCGCTTAACAATTTCTTGGGGGACAAAAGAGTGAGACTGGCAGTAGGAGCGGTCAGCGGCGTCGGTAACACGGAAAAGACGGGCAAAAGCCTCTCACGGATTGTCCTGGCCATGGCGTTTGCGGTGCTATTCAATCTACCGGGAGCACGCGCACAGGCTCCGGCCAGTTCAATTCCAGGGGTTGACCCCGCGCTGGTCGAAGACATCGTAGCCGGCAGCCGCATCCTCGCCGAGTTTGGTGTGCTAGACGGTTTTGGCCATGTCAGCGCACGGCACCCCACCAATCCAAATCACTTTTTGATGGCGCGCTCGCTCGCCCCCGCCCTCGTCACCGCCGACGACATCATGGAATTTGATCTAGAGGGAAACGCTGTGGACGCGCGCGGACGTCCGGTGTTCCTGGAGCGTTTCATTCACAGCGAAATCTACAAGGCGCGGCCGGATGTTATGTCGGTGGTCCACACCCACTCTCCGAACGTCATTCCGTTCACAGTGAGCCAAGTGCCGTTGCGGCCGATGTACCACAATCCGGCCTTCCTGGCGGCTGGCGCGCCGGTATGGGACATCCGAAAGGATTTCGGAACCGCCACCGACATGCTGATCCGTAATAAGGACATCGGGAAGGCTCTGGCCCAGGCGCTCGGCGACAAGTCCGTGGTACTGATGCGCGGCCACGGCGACGTGACGGTTGGACCCGCTGTCAAAGTGGCGGTATTCCGAGCGTATTACACTGACGTCAACGCCCGGCTCCAGTCACAGGCGATCGCACTCGGCGGCGAGGTGAACTATTTGACGCCCGAAGAAGGCGCCAAGGCCGACCAGACGAACTTGGCGGTGCTTGATCGCGTCTGGAATTTGTGGAAGATGCGTGTTGCCCCTAGCCTTGCGAAGTAGCCAGGGTTTCACCGGTTTCCTAGCTAGCCTTTTGACTGCTGACACGCTGTAAGTCCTTCAATTTTCGGCGTCTCGTTCAAAAATGCAGGCTTTGTTGTAAAACCAGCTCCCCAGCTTGCGGGAGCAAAGGCTCTTGTGACAACGACCTGTGGCCCGCACCGTACCTCTTGTTGGAAGAAGTGGGTCATGAAGAGGCACGCCGCTGCCTTGCCGGAACGGTAGAAGTCCCTCACCTGACTGAAGCGCTGCATCGCACGAACGGGCGAAGAATGGGGCTCAATTACATCTTGCGCCAAGCGATCCCCTACTCATCCCCGTTGAAGGAGTGGCTGCAGGGTGCGAACGTCGGTAACAGTCTCGATGGCATATACAGTCTCGATCAGACGCTCCGATTTCTCCCGTCCCAGGACCGGCACGGTCAGATCGCGCGCCTTATCGATCACCTCGGCGCGAGACGCTGGATTGCGCGGCGTGCCTCGCACGGCGGAGATGCGCTCTGATAGGCGGGTGCCGTCCACGAATTCGATCTCAACGATGGCGACGCGCACGGGCAGCAGCTTGGCCAGGTCTTCATCGTGCACAAGACTCACCTTCGCGCGTTGGTGTTGCGTGGTTACATCTTGCATGCGCGGCTTGTCGTGCGCGGCGTGGAAGGAAACGGTGTTGTCGAGCAGCATCACGGCGACTATGTGCTGAAGACAGATGTCAGGGATATCTCGATTGTCTACCACCGCGGCAACTGCGGGCGCGAGGCGCACGGTCACGCGCACTACCTGATCGACTTCGAAGGGCCGCTTATTGCGGATCGCCTCGATTGCATCCAACGGCCCCTGAATTGGCGAGCCGACTGTCCATTTCTTGATGTCAGTTTGCACGATTTCGTAGCGCTCGCCAAGGCGTTCGATGAGCCTGCCGGCCTGCGCCATCGGGGCGTAGGCTTGAAAGAAGTTGTGCGCGCCCGAGAAAATGTCGTCGACGCCTGTCCAGCCAGATCTGACCAGTAGCGCTGACGTGACGCCATTCCGAGCTGGCATGCCGCCGAACACAAAGGCCTTCTCAACATGGTCCGTGTCACGCTGCCAGGCGCGTATGCCCGACGACTGCTGTGCAGCGTAGTCGAGTGTCCATTGCATCTGACGCGCGTCGAGACCGGCGGCGCATGCTGCTGCTGCTGCGGCGCAGAAGGTTCCGGCGATGCTGTGCGAGGCCAGGCTGCTCTCCGAGCCGAACGCAAAGCCGCCCATAGCCATGACCACCCGGGTACCGATGTCGTAGCCAAGGGTTACGGCGCGGAGAAAACGTTCGCCGTCGATGCCGAGTTCCTCGCCGACCGCCAGCGCTGCGGGCACGACTGCACAGCCGGGATGCGAACGCGATGCGTTGTGCGAGTCGTCAGTCTCATCGGCATGCGCCATCACGCCGTTGGCGAACGCTGCGTCTCCCGGCGCAGCGGCGAGCAGTGACGCCGCGATCGTTGCTGAGCCTTTTCCGCCATAAGTGCGGATGTAGCGTTGAGCCGCTTGACCAGGGAGCAATTCCGATCCGGAGATCATTGAGGCGAGGGTATCGAGCAGATGGTGCTTGGCATGCTCTTTTGCTTCGGCCGGGAGGGGAGTGGTTCCGGCAGCACCCATGTAGCTGCTAAGCGCGTTCATCATTGGCCCAGAGTCGGATGCCTGAGCAAAAACGCGTACTGGTGACAAAACAAGCCCGACGGTGGTCAGCCCAGTCATCCGCAGAACGTTGCGTCGGTTCATTGTAACCCCCATTGTAGAATGCGATCCACGGCACCCACCACTTTCAGCGCCCTACGGTATCTCACGCAGGCCAATTATTGAGGACCAAATAGCCCAATACACGGGCCAGCGTTGGTTGCCGCGCTCGAAGGCGCACGGACCTTTGCGCGAACCGTATGTTCGCCTGCGCCCTTCGATGCTGTGGCCGAACACTTCTCGTATACTTGATAAAATCGCCCCTCGCGTCACCTTTTGTGCGCCGTCTCGGCGCTTGCAACGTGAATTTGGCCGTCATCAACAGCGTAAGGGGAAAGCGCCTTTTCACCCGTAGGGCATTACTCCTATTGAGGCGACGTGATAATCTGGAACGTCCCGCACGCCCGCAATACGGGTTTGCCATTGGCGAGGACTATGCCGGTTGAATGGGCGAACGTCCTACCAACCCGGTCGACTTGCCCGCTTGCCTCCAGCCAATTGCCAATCTTAGCCGCCGACAAATAATTGAGCATCAGGTTGGAGGTTACGAGGGCCAAGCTCGGAGTTGCCGACATCGCACATAGTCGGCCCAGATGCACATCCGCTAAAAGTGCCAGCACGGCGCCGAGTTGTATAAGGCGCAAGGTCGCTATGGCGAGGCCGAGCTGCTTCTCGATCGCACTTTGGCAGGACACGAGCGCGCACTTGGCGCCGGGCACTCCGCCACGCTCATAAGTGTCAACAATTTGGCTGGACTTTCTTCCAACAGCATGATTGGTCACGTGCCGCTCATCACATGGCCGTCGAGAAACGCCTCGGTGCTCTCCGCCGGATAAGCCTTCATGAAGGGTGCATCGGAATGCGGCAGGTCCATGAAAAACACATGCAGCTTCTGGCGCACCCCGCCGATCACCCCGATCGGTTCGCCGAAATCAACCTGCGCATGGCCGCGCGGATGCGCCAGCGGCACAAACGTCTCGCGCGCCCGGGCCCTGGCGGTGCGCATATAATCTCGCACGGCCGAATAGCCGCCGCAAAACCCGTGCTCCGCCTTCAGCCGCTCGAAGACGCGCTTGGCGGTATGCCGCTGCTTCGACGGCGCCGTGACATCCGCCGCCAAAATCGCGTCGATGGCTGGGATGAAAGGGCCTAACTTCGGCTTCTCCACAGGCTTTGTCCGTACATAACCGGGCGGCGCCGAAAACCGGCACATCTTCGAAATCGTGTCCCGGCTCAGGCCGAAAACACTGGCTGCCTCACGACGGCTCCTACCCTCAACAAAAACGAACTGTCGAACAGCGGCATAAACCTCCACCGCATACATCCCCTGCCGGCCCCTCCCGCTTTGGAAAGGACCAACCTAACCAGTGGCCGGTTATTACTCCGCCACGCAGCAGCACCAAGCCGCCGCTTCACTGGCCGACTTTCTCACTGCCGCTTACACCAGATAAAATACCCGCAATAACCCGCTGGGGCGGTTTGGTTTATAATTTCTGGCGCGATGGGGATCATGTCCGTCGCCTTTGGCTCCTATGCGAAGAAGGATCAGAACGATCGCGCGGTTGCGGATCTCGGCCGGGTGATCGCGCTATATATGACTGGTCTAGTGCAGCGCATGCCGAAGATAACTTCTTCCAACTCCAATGGAGAATCTTGCTCGCCCCTTCGGCCCAACAGGCGCCACTCCTTCTCGTAACACCACTCTTCCGCCTTCGTCAGGAGAACCGTCTCATCCACCTTCTGGCTAGCAGCGGCGTCACCATTGAGCATGGCAGCGACCGCACTTGCGTCAATCAAACGGCTACCTCCCTACCTGATCTTGTGCAAATCACCGGCAGCCTCGGCGGGGACAGAGTAGCCGAGGCAGAGACCGCGATGCTGATCGCCGTAGTGGCTCCACATTAGAGGGCAATTGGGGCGTTCTGCTAGCGCAAAGACACCTCTATCGTAGCGCCGCAACAGCTCTTTTTGGACGGGTTGACCCAGCAGAAACTGCTCCGGATCTTGGACCTCGAATTCCGGATTGGTGGCGTCATAGCGGATATCGGCCAGTAATTTGCCGGTCTCTTTGCGAGTTAGCTGCTCGATATGCGCAACTGTTTTCGGACCGCGATACCGGATTGTCTTAGCCGCAGCTGACTTTTCCGCACTAATTCGCACCTCGAAGAGCTGGCTCAAGACGCCTTCCAGAACCGCGGCGCTGACATCTGTGCGCAGCGTTGGCTTCGTATCCAGCGGATCATTGAACGAACTAGGGTCGGCAAAATAGACAGCGTCCGCGACCAGCATGTCGAGCGTGAGACTGCTGAAACTGCGGTACTTGTAGAGCCGCTCTGGCAACTTCTCGGAAAGCTCGGGCAACTTCTCGGTATTTAGCATGTGTATTCCCTCGGTACGGACCACTTCCCCGAAGCCTCCGCTTGCGACGCCGTCACTTACGCCGGATAGAAATGCACGGGGATGGCGTGCGCGTCGGCCTTAGATTTATGCCAGACGCTTTCCGGCCAAAAATTTGCTCGCTGAATTCTCGTACATTGCCGAAGGATAGAAAGATGGCTACGGGCTCTCGCTCAAGTGCCATCGTCAAAAGTTCTGGCTGGCTTGCCAGCGACCAGGTGATGAACCCGACACCAATGCGCGCATTGCCAGCTGCCGCGAGTTCGCGGCCGAGCCACTCGCGATCCCCGTAGCCGCCGCCGACGAAGCCCAGGCCGCCTGCGTTGGTAACTGCTGCCGCAAGCGCGCCGCCACTGACCCCTGCCATTGGCGCCAACAACACCGGGTGCTCGATTCCGAACAACGCCGTCACCGCAGTGTGAATGGTCATTGATCGCCATCCGGTTCAGATCGAAGGAAGGCGCGCGAGGCGCGCCCTCCTTGAGGCATATTCATCAAGCTGCCAGCAGACCCTCGGCCTTCATGGCTTCACGCACTTTCGGCCGCGCGGCGACGCGTTCGGCGAATTTGGCGAGATGCGGCCACTTTCCGAGACCAATTCCGGTGGGCTTGGTCCAGGTCGAGATGACAAACAGGTAGGCATCAGCGACGGAAAACTTCTCGCCCAGGAGGTAGGCGCGGCCGTCCGACAGTACACGCTCAAAATGCTCGAATTTGCGGCCGACATTGGCGATGGCCGCCTGCTTGCCTGCCTCACTTGTCTCGGGGGAGAACAAGGGACCAAAGGCCTTGTGCAGTTCCGATGCCGTGAAGTTGAGATGCTCTTGCAGGCGTGCGCGCTCGATGGTCCCAGCCTTTGGAGCAAGACCGCTATCCGGGCGTTGATCGGCGACGTATTGGACAATGGCGGCACCTTCGGTCAGCACCTGCCCGTCGTCGAGCTGCAACACCGGTACGTAGCCCTTGGGATTAATCTGCAGGAAATCGGCTCCGATCTCCGTCTTCTTTGTCGACGTGTCCACGCGCTCCATGTCGAACGGAACACCCGCCTCGCGCAGGACGATGTTAGGCGAAAGAGAGCAGGCACCGGGAGAATAGTAGAGTTTCATGATCATGTTTCCTTTGGTTGTTGTTTTAGTCGCTTCGCGGTTCCGCGAAGTGATCCAGCTCAAGAACCCCATAACGGTCCTCTTGATGTTGAATTAGAAAAGTAGGAGCGACGCCTCATTTAGTCCTTGCTTGTCGTTTTCGATACTCGTCAACGGGAAGGCCGCCGATGCCCCAATCCTCCTTCTCCACCTCGTCAATCACGACAAACGTCGTGGCAGGATTCTTGTCGAGGACGCGTACCAGCAGGTCGGTTGCTCCGCGGATCAGTTCGGCCTTTTGTGCTGCGGTTGCGCCTTCGCGCGTGATCTTGATGTTTACGTACGGCATGCTCTGAACCCTCTTTGGTTGGTTAGGCGCTTGCAAACTCGATTAGTCGCGAAGGTCATAGTGGAAGACCTTCGAAATGATGCGCCAGTCCGCGTCGACAAAGATCAACGTGAGGACATCGGTGAAGAATTTTGGGCCTATGGCGCATTCAACGCGCGCGACGGCCGTCAATGGCCCAGCGAATTCGATTGAGAGAACTCGGTCATGGCGCGGCTCGCGGCGCGATGCCGGTGACGGGCGCTTCTCAACGATCGGCAGGTACTCATCCATGCGCAGATGCTGCAGCGATCCGTCGCTGACGCAGACATAGTGCGCAAGCGGATGAAAAATGCCGGCAAGCTTGGCTTCGTCACTCTCATAGAGAGCGTCGAAATACATCGACAGGACCGTCGTCACGGCATGATAGGGTCGGTCATGTATTATCGCGGGCACCATGGCATACGTCTCGAGGTTGAATGTGCGGCTCCTGCCAAGGTATTGCTCCCTGCGCGAGGGTCACGCTGGCGCAGCCCTCGCTGCAGTCAACTGACATGGCTTAAGATAGGGCGACAGTTACTTTTATGCAGTACGTATCTTGCAGTTACTCGCAATTTGTGGTAACTCCGCGGTAACTGGAGGAACATCATCGATGGCGCTGCGCTTGCGAAAGAATTGGACACCGCCCCCGCCGCCGGCGTGCCCGCTAACCGAGTGCATGTCGCTACTTGGTGGTGCCTGGACACCAAACGTGCTCTGGTATTTGAGCAGTGGACCACGCAGATTTGGCGAGCTCCGCACGGACATTCCGCCGATATCGGCCAAAGTCCTAAGCGCGCGGTTGCATGAACTCGAAGAGCAGGGCGTGATCTCGCGGCGCCTGCTGGCGACATCTCCACCGTCGGCTGAGTATGAGTTGACGGACCTCGGCCGCGAATTGCTACCAGCCATTAACGCCATTGTCGAAGTCGGCATGAAGTTGAAGCAACGCAGGACCGAAAGCTGAACAGTTGCAATTGGAGCGCAGCGCTTCGGCGGTTTTTCTCGGCAGCAAGGGCGTCCAGATGCGGGCAGAATTACCCGAATAAAGCAAACGGACTGACAGGGAACGCGCTGCTGCCATGGCCATTGTGAAGACGTTGGCCGTGACCGCAGGCTTACAATCGCGCCATCGAGCTGAACCCGAACTATGCCGCGGCCTATAACGCCCGCGCCACCGAGCTGCACGACCGCGAATTCTTCGAGGCGCTTGGACGGGGGAAGTTCAGGAAAATAAATTGACGAGCGATGATGCTTATGACGGCACCAGACAAACGGCCGCAGAGGAAAAGGCGAGTATGCATGTCCAATGGCTAGAGCTTGAAAAGAAAATAGAGAAACTCAAAAATGCCCGAGAACGCGGACAAAAAGGCTGAGCTGTTCCTTGCATCTGGCGAGGAATTGACCTTCGAAAACATCGTTTCGATGTACGAAGCCATGATAGGTCGAAAGGTTACACAAGCCGAGCTTGCGGAAATGAAGGATGAATGGGAAGCCGAAGATGGATGGGCATAAGCCCTTAAACAACTTCATTGCTCATTATCGTCGCCGCCCATGCGCCATAGCTTCGCCCCAGCATCGCCTTCGCTAGCTGCGAACTGCCAGATATCGAAGTGCTGCCGCGACTCCGGGCGGCTCCAAATTTTCCGCATTTGCGTCTCGTAGTCTCTTCCTTGATACCCGCGAACGCCGGGTATTCCCTGCCGATGATCTCCGCGATCTCCCGCTGACTAATAGTAAGCGTCCCTTGAAGGCTGCCTTGCGCGGATGAGGCAGTTCGTGTGGCTTAGCGTCCTTACGCACGTGAGTAAGGACGGTAATGGACAAGAAGCGGCTTGAGATCGTGCAGGTGGTAGAACGGCGGCGGAAGTGGCCGGCGGAGGAGATCGCGCGGATCATGGAGGAAGCGCTGGCGCCGGGCGCCACGGTTGCTGGTGTTGCAGACCGGAATGGCGTCGCCCGCAGCCAAGTTTATGCGTGGCTCCGGAAAGCGCGCGCGGGCAAGCTGCCTGGGATATCACGCTGGGCGAAGATCGCATCGCCCGTGACGATCCGGCCCGCCAACGGCAATCCCTTGAGCAGCGCCACCGCCGCCGTGATCTCGTTCTGGTCCGGCTCAACCGTCAAATCGCCGATCACGGCCCCAAGCTCCGCCGCAAAGGCCGAAAGCACATGCACGGCCTTTGCGTCCAGCCGCCGGCTGCCCTTCAGCGTTTTGCCATCCATCGCCAAGTGCTGCGCCTCGCCCTGTTCAAGGGCGAAAGCGCCAAGCGCCTGGCTCAACGCATCGGCGTCGAGCGCTTGAAAAAAATAGTGATAGGTGGCGTGGCAGGGCGCTTTGCCGGTCTCGATGCCGAACAGCCGCAGCGCTTCGGGCGTCAGCCTGCGTCCCCAGCGAAAGATCGCGATCAAATCGTTGGCTCCAGCCAACATGGCTGCAATCGCGATCCCAAGCCCCCCCTGCAGCGGATATTGCCGCCCCTTGCGCCCGCGCCGGTCCGGTACTTCGCCGAGCGCTTCCCATAATGTGCGCGCCATCCTCAGCTCCCTTGCTTCGATGGCATCCTGATAGAATCCGATTTGCCTGCGTTGTCAGCCCCCGGAAGGTGCGGTTCTTTGAATCACCCTGCTTTTCACCCGTAGGGGCATTACTCCTATTGAGGCGACGTGATAATCTGGAACGCCCCGCACGCCCGCAATACGGGTTTGCCATTGGCGAGGACTATGCCGGTTGAATGGGCGAACGTCCTACCAACCCGGTCGACTTGCCCGCTTGCCTCCAGCCAATTGCCAATCTTAGCCGCCGACAAATAATTGAGCATCAGGTTGGAGGTTACGAGGGCCAAGCTCGGAGTCGCCGACATCGCACATAGTCGGCCCAGATGCACATCCGCTAAAAGTGCCAGCACGGCGCCGAGTTGTATAAGGCGCAAGGTCGCTATGGCGAGGCCGAGCTGCTTCTCGAGCGCACTTTGGCAGGACACGAGCGCGCACTTGGCGCCGGGCACTCCGCCACGCTCATAAGTGTCAACAATTTGGCTGGACTCTTCTTCCAACAGCATGATTGGTCACGTGCCGCTCATCACATGGCCGTCGAGAAACGCCTCGGTGCTCTCCGCCGGATAAGCCTTCATGAAGGGTGCATCGGAATGCGGCAGGTCCATGAAAAACACATGCAGCTTCTGGCGCACCCCGCCGATCACCCCGATCGGTTCGCCGAAATCAACCTGCGCATGGCCGCGCGGATGCGCCAGCGGCACAAACGTCTCGCGCGCCCGGGCCCTGGCGGTGCGCATATAATCTCGCACGGCCGAATAGCCGCCGCAAAACCCGTGCTCCGCCTTCAGCCGCTCGAAGACGCGCTTGGCGGTATGCCGCTGCTTCGACGGCGCCGTGACATCCGCCGCCAAAATCGCGTCGATGGCTGGGATGAAAGGGCCTAACTTCGGCTTCTCCACAGGCTTTGTCCGTACATAACCGGGCGGCGCCGAAAACCGGCACATCTTCGAAATCGTGTCCCGGCTCAGGCCGAAAACACTGGCTGCCTCACGACGGCTCCTACCCTCAACAAAAACGAACTGTCGAACAGCGGCATAAACCTCCACCGCATACATCCCCTGCCGGCCCCTCCCGCTTTGGAAAGGACCAACCTAACCAGTGGCCGGTTATTACTCCCACGCAGCGGCACCAAGCCGCCGCTTCACTGGCCGACTTTCTCACCGCCGCTTACACTTCCGGCTGCATTGGCTCAAAATCCTGGATTGATGAAGTCGCCGGCCATCTCTCCGCCGCAAAATAGAAATGTTCTGCGCTTAGTCCTACTGAGTCACAAAGCCGCATTTTTAGGTAAAGCAAAAAACTGCGAACAGATTTATGAGGGCGATTCACGGTTCGGGGGATAGCGAACATGGATCGGCTTGAATTGGAGGAGAGTGGATCGCGTTTTGCAGCCTTTGTCGAGAGTTTAAGCGAAGCAGTGGGACACCGCGACCGCGCGGGCCCGCTTCGCGATTACTGCGCGGGCCTCCTTGCCGGCTGCGAACGTAAGAGCGTGGAGCCTTTGGCGGCGATCACGGCGCCGGCGCGGGTTTCGGCGCAGCACCAATCGCTGTTGCATTTCGTGGGTCAGGCGCCCTGGTCCGATGAAACTGTTTTGGGCAAGATCCGGGAGTTGACGCTGCCTCTGCTGGAAAAACGCGGGCCGGTTGAAGCCTGGATCATCGATGACACGGGCTTTCCGAAGAAGGGCAAGCATTCGGTTGGCGTGGCGAGGCAGTATTGCGGTCAACTCGGCAAACAAGACAATTGTCAAACCGCGGTCTCGCTCTCGATTGCCAACCGGCATGGAAGCCTTCCCATCGCGTATAGGCTTTATTTGCCGAAGGAATGGGCCGCCGATGAGGAGCGGAGGCGGCGGGCAGGCGTGCCCGTCGGCGTGACGTTTCTAACCAAGCCTGAGATTGCTTTGGAGCAGATCGCAAAAGCTTATCAAGACGGCGTTCCGCCCGGCGTGGTGCTGATGGATGCGGGCTATGGCGTCAACACGGCGTTGCGCGAGGGCGTGACGGCATTGGGACTGAGCTACGTCGCAGGCATTCAGCCGCAGACATCGGTCTGGAAGGAGGGCGAAGGCCCCTTGCCGCCAAAATCCTTCAGCGGCAACGGCCGGCCGCCAAAGCTCATGCGCCGCGATGAAGAGCACAAGCCCGTATCCGCAAGAGAGCTTGCCCTGAGCCTGCCGCCAAACGCTTGGGAAACGATCGCCTGGCGGGAAGGCGCTTGCGAGACGCTTTCCTCGCGATTTGCGCGGGTGCGTGCCCGTGCAGCCCATCGCGACTATAACCTGACGGAGGCGCGGCCAGAGGAATGGCTTTTGATCGAATGGCCGGAAGAAGAGCCGGAGCCAACGAAATATTGGCTCTCGACTCTACCGCAAACCATTGGCTTTGTGTCTCTTATCGATACGGCAAAACTGCGCTGGCGGATTGAGCGCGATTACCTCGATCTGAAACAGGAAATAGGCATCGGCCACTATGAAGGGCGGGGATGGCGCGGCTTTCACCACCATGCCACACTGTGCATCGCCGCTTACGCCTTTCTGATCTCCGAGCGGGAGACGATTCCCCCCTCAGGATCCCGTTCCGCCCGGCGACGCAAAAAACCTTCTCTTCCCAAAGGTTACAGGCCACGGGGACATGCCGCTCAGGCCCGAGAGGCACATTCCAAACTCCATCGCAACGCTCAGACGCAGGATCGCCACCGCCTTGGCGAGAACCCTGCCGCGATGCCCCTGTTGCGGCGCAAACTACCGAATGAGATTGTGACGCAGTAGGACTAACCGCTTGATTCCATGCTGCCATAGCCGCAGCCCTGAAAGTGCGGTGCGTTTTAGCCGAAACGAGGTGGCGTTGGATGTTGAAAGCGTTGGAGGCGGCAGCATGAATCGAGAGAAATCTTTGGGCTGAGCCCATGCTTTTGAAGCGTTGCATCTTGCGCTCGCGGCGGCGGGTGGGCTGATGCGAATTCTCCGCCCGGTTGTTGCGCGAGCGGCCGCGTTCGTGCCGGTCCGCCAGCCCAAGATCCCGGGTGGCGGCTCGGTATGATGCCAGCTCATCCGTGATCAGTTTGGCGGGAACGTATCCGGTTTTTTTCAGCAGCTTCCGCATGAATTTCAGGGCTGCACGCTTGTTCCTTTTGGTCTGGAGCAGAACATCCAAGACCTCACCCTCCGCATCCACCGCACGCCAGAGATAGACCAAACGGCCGCCGATCCTGAGATAGACTTCATCACGATGCCAGATGGGGTGCGGCTTGGACCGGCGTTTACGCCGATCCGCCGCGATGGCGGGGTCACGGTAGAGACAGCCGTTACCAGCTGCCCCCCTTGCAGATCCCGGCGTGCGCTGCTAACGCACCGGGCTCCTCCCTTGGGTCCTGGCGTCGAACGGGCTGGTAGCCGTGCGCCAAGCGGCGCAACGAAGTAAGCAGGCGCGGTTCACCGCATTGCTGCATCACATTACCATCGATCTTCTCAAGCAAAGCTTCCAAGCTCTGGAGCGGAACGCAGCGCCTGGGATCGATGGGGTGACGTGGTATGCGTATCAGGAGGACAACCTCGAAGAGAAGCTGAAAGACCTGCACGGCAGGATCCGCAAGGGCAGCTATCGCGCCCGCCCGGCGAAGCGGACCCATATTCCGAAGCCGGACGGCTCGCAGCGGCCTCTCGCCATTCTGTGCGTGGAGGACAAGATCGTCCAACAGGCCGTCGTGTTCGTGCTGGAAGCCATCTACGAGGCGGATTTTCTGGGCTTTTCCTACGGGTTCCGGCCGGGACGCGGTCAGCACGATGCGCTGGACGCTCTGCAAGCGGGGATTTTACGGAAAAGAGTGAACCGGGTGCTCGACGCAGATGTCCAAGGCTTCTTTTCCGCCATGAGCCACGAATGGACCCTGCGTTTTCTGGAGCACCGGATCGCGGACAAGCGCATCTTGCGTCTTATCGCAAAATGGCTGAAGACCGGGATCATCACGAAAGAGGGCCGCATCGAACGCAGCGCGCGGGGGGCCCCGCAAGGGGCGGTTGTCTCGCCGATTTTGGCGAACGTCTACCTGCATTATGCGCTCGATTTATGGGTCCATCGCTGGCGCCAGCAACGGGCGCCGGGCGACGTGATGATCGTCCGCTACGCGGACGATTTCATCGCCGGCTTCCAGCACGAGCAGGAGGCCAAAGCGTTCCTGCAGGATTTGCACGAGCGTTTGCGCAAGTTCGAATTGGCGTTGCATTCCGATAAGACCCGGCTGATCCGCCTTGGCCGCAACGCGGCCAAGGAATGCAAGGAGCGAGGGGAGGGGAAGCCCGAAACCTTCGACTTCCTCGGCTTCACGCATTTTTGCACGCGATCGAAAAAGTACGGCTCGTTCGTCATCGGACGCAAGACGATCAAGAAGCGGATGGTGGCAAATCTCAGGGCGCTCAAGATGGAGTTGCGCAAAAGACTGCACGACCCCGTCGCCGCTACAGGGGCGTGGCTGAACCTGCTCCTCAAAGGGCACCTCAACGACTTCGCGGTGTCCGGCAACAGCCCAAGCCTGTGGTGGTTCCTCAATGAGGTGCGCTGGCTATGGCTGCGTTCGCTCCGGCGGCGTAGCCAGAAGGCATTCCTTAATTGGGAGAAGTTCACCCGGCTCACCAACCGCTTCTTTCCGCCGATCAAGATCCTCACCCGCTGCCGTTACACCGCTTCGACGCCAGGACCCAAGGGAGGAGCCCGGTGCGTTAGCAGCGCACGCCGGGATCTGCACGGGGGGCAGCTGGTAACGGCTGTCTCTACCGTGACCCCGCCATCGCGGCGGATCTGCGTAAACGCCGGTCCAAGCCGCACACCCATCTGGCATCTTGATGAAGTCTATCTCAGGATCGGCGGCCGTTTGGTCTATCTCTGGCGTGCGGTGGATGCGGAGGGTGAGGTCTTGGATGTTCTGCTCCAGACCAAAAGGAACAAGCGTGCAGCCCTGAAATTCATGCGGAAGCTGCTGAAAAAAACCGGATACGTTCCCGCCAAACTGATCACGGATGAGCTGGCATCATACCGAGCCGCCACCCGGGATCTTGGGCTGGCGGACCGGCACGAACGCGGCCGCTCGCGCAACAACCGGGCGGAGAATTCGCATCAGCCCACCCGGCGGCGCGAGCGCAAGATGCAACGCTTCAAAAGCATGGGCTCAGCCCAAAGATTTCTCTCCATTCATGCTGCCGCCTCCAACACTTTCAACATCCAACGCCACCTCGTTTCGGCCAAAACGCACCGCAGTTTCAGGGCTGCGGCCATGGCGGCATGGCATCAAGCGGTTAGCGCGGCGTGAACAAGATGTGGCGGCCGATTTATTGCACTCATCATTCGGCAACGTGACAGTGCCTTGGTAGGTGCGCTAGGTGTTTAGTCCCGGAGTGCAGGGCCCCCGCATAGATTGTTAACGAAATATTAACGCGGTTCAGAATCAAAGGCGAGAGGAGGACCCGCCGATGACGAAGAGCTTGCTGGCGCATTTTGAGACCCTCGAAGATCCTCGGATCAAGGGGCTTGTGACCTATCCTTTGCCCGAACTGTTGCTGGGAGGGCTGGCGGGTATGATGTGCGGTGCTGAGGATTTCGAAGACATTGTGCTTGTTTGCGAGGAGAAGATTGATTTTCTTCGAAGAATTCTTACCCTACGCCAATGGCATCGCGTCTGAGGACACGTTCCAGCGCGTGTTCGATCTTCTGGACGCCAAAGTGTTTTCGGAGTGTTTTTCCGCGTGGATCGCTTCTCTCATAGGCCATGTCGAAGGCGTGGTGGCTATCGACGGTAAGACGATACGCGGCGCGGTTCAGCCGGGCGGGCGGGCTTTGCATATTCTATCGGCCTATGCCCATGAGGCCGGTTTGGTTCTGGCCCAGCGCCTTGTGGACGCCAAAAGCAATGAGATTACCGCCATTCCCGATCTTCTGGAGGGGCTCGCCTTGTCTGGCGCCATTGTGACCATCGACGCGATGGGGGCTCAAAAAGAAGTTGCCTCCGCGATCGTGACCAAGAAGGCCGATTACGTCCTTGCCTTGAAAGGCAATCAAGGCTGCCTGCACGAAGATGTCCGCCTTTTCTTTGCCGATGCGGAGCTTGCCGCAGCTTGCGCCTCGTTCGAGACGCTTGACTTCGGCCACGGCCGCATCGATGAGCGGCAATGCCGTGTTCCTTCTGACATTGGCTGGCTCAAGGAACGGCACCCAGACTGGCCCGGGCTGTCCTCGATTGCCGCCGTCACAACCCGGCGGACCAATAAAAAAAGCGGAGAAACATCAACGGAGACAAGGTTCTTTATCTCTTCGCTGCCCGGGAACGCCGAAACCATGCTCAAAGCCACCCGGGCCCATTGGAGCATTGAGAACAACCTTCATTGGACGCTCGATGTTATCCTGGGCGAGGATGCCTGTCAGACGCGGAAAAATCATGCCGCTTGCAACCTGGCGACCATCCGCAAAATGGTGCTTAGCCTTTGCCGTCAAAACCCAAGCAAAATCCCAATCAAACGCAAAATCAAAAAGGCCGCCCTCAACACAGCCTTCCTGGCCCAGCTCCTGCGTTAATAATCTATGCGGGGGCCCTGTCCCGGAGTGTGATGGATTGGATTTAGCGTGAACTGATCCGGGTTTTCTGTCCAGCATTTGCAGATGTATTCCTTACCACCCGTCAAAATTTCTTGATCTATAGGAAACATGTGTGATTCAAGGATTCTCCACTGATTCTGGAGGGTTCGATGAGCAAAGCGGGTGCCTTGATCAAGGCCATTGACGAGGATTTTCACCAACGCCATCCGATTTATCACAAATCGCGCCGTGCCGGTCTTGAACATTGGCCGCTGTGATCGTGGATGTCCGCAGCGCCAACCTGATGGAACTGGCTGAGGCCTTGCCCCGCGAGATCGGAACGGCGCACGGCCGCTATCAATATATCGAACGGCAGTTGAAGAATAAAAAGATCGATGTAGACACGACCATCCGGCCCTATGCTCTGGAGGTCATCCAACGTCTGGCAGCGCGTGGTGAAACGATTATTTTGCAGATGGATCAAAGCCATATCAACGATTTGAACGAAGTCTTGATGCTGTCTGTGCGCCTAATTAGCGAAGCGGGCTTTGCCGGTGGCGTAGCGCGTGCGTTCAACACAAGGCAATATTGGTTTTGCGGTTCAGAAAGACCTTTTGGACAGCGTCAAGGCCTGGTTGCCTGAAAGCGCGTCCATCATGCTGGCGGCGGATCGTTTCTATGGGACGGCCCAACTCATCGGCTGGTGTCAGAAGGCTGGCTGGTCTTATCGTATTCGCCTAAAGGGCAATCTGACACTTAATCACGAAGGCGGCGAAATCAGCACTGGCGAGGTTGCCACGCAACTTGCGCAAGGTGTGATCGGTGCGCAGCTTTACGGTAGTGGCGTTGTCACTAACATCGGTATTCTACACGAAAAAGGTCATAAAGAACCGTGGATTATCGCTATGGACGCATCGATCACGCTTTGCGTGAATCGACACTTAAGTTGCCGGCTCGCGGCCAAGCGCGGTCGGTGCCTTCGCGTTATACGACGCTCGATTACGGCATGAGATGGGGCATCGAAAGCATGTTCTCCGACTTTAAATCGCGCGGTTTTGGTCTGATGCAAAGCCATATCCAAAAGCCTGATCGTCTCGAAAGGTTGATCCTGATCATGAGTATCGCCCTGTATTGGGCTGTCTCCTGCGGAGCCTATGCTGAGCAACAAGCCGCAAACAGCGGCTTTAAAAGGGGACTCTGAAAAAAGCCATGCGTTCGCTGACATCGCTTTTTGAAGCAGGCTTACGGTACTTGAGGCGATGCAGGGCCTTGTCGAGGCCAATACCAAGGCTTTGGGAGGTATGGCCAGCCTACCAGGGAGAATAATGACGGGTGGTAAGCGCCAAATGCGACAATTCTTGCAAGCGCAAATTTTATCCGATAATGACCAAGAGAAATAACCAATTGTAGAGTAAGAATTATGAGAGGAATCATACTGGCCGGGGGGACTGGAAGCCGCCTTTACCCCAGCACGATGGTGGTTTCGAAACAGCTCCTTCCCGTCTTCGATAAACCAATGATTTATTATCCGCTCAGCACATTGATGCTGGCGGGCATTCGCGACATTCTCGTCATATCCACGCCCAAAGACCTGCCGCTGTTCGAGCAGCTTCTTGGCGATGGCAGCCAGTTCGGCCTGAATCTTTCTTACCGGCCGCAGCCGCATCCGGGCGGTCTTGCCCAGGCGTTCTTGATCGGTGAAAGCTTCATTGGCGGCGAACCCTGCTCGCTTATTCTTGGCGACAATATCTTTTATGGCCATGGCCTCCAGGATCTTTTGGAGACGCGCGGTTGCGCGGCACCTGCGGCGCGACGGTTTTCGGCTATGTCGTCAAAGATCCGGAACGTTATGGCGTTGTCGAAATGGATGAGCGCGGCGTGGCCCTCTCTATCGAGGAGAAGCCGAAGCATCCGAAATCGAACTGCGCGGTGACAGGACTTTATTTCTATGATGAGCGGGTGGTGGAGATCGCGAAGTCGATCAAGCCTTCGGCGCGGGGCGAACTCGAAATAACGGACTTGAACGCGTGTTACCTGCGCATGGGCGAGCTGAAGGTCGAGGTGATGGGCCGTGGTTTCGCGTGGCTGGACACGGGCACGCATGAATCGCTTGTGGAGGCCAGCCAGTTCGTACAGGTGCTTGAGCACCGGCAGGGCCTTAAAATCTGCTGCCCCGAGGAAATCGCGCTGCGGCTCGGCTATATCACGCTCGACGAATTTTTCGCAGCCGCTGCGCGCTGCGAGAAGAGCAGCTACGGCCAATATCTCTTGTCGCTTCCCAAGCTCGCGCCGGAACTCTTCCCGGCCAGCCTTTCAACTTTCTCGCAGGTAGCTTAAGCGATCATGCCGAAACGCATTATTGTCACCGGCGGGGCCGGCTTTATCGGCTCGGCCGTAGTCCGGCTGTTGCTTTCGTCCACCGAACATGAAGTGGTGAATGTCGACAAGCTGACCTATGCCGCGAACCTCGCTTCGATCCCAGGCGCGGACGCCAATCCACGCTACCGCTTCGTCAAGGCCGACATCGCGGACGCGGCGGCGATGCGCGCGCTGTTCGAGGAATTCCGCCCGGACGCCGTCATGAACCTCGCGGCCGAGAGCCATGTGGACCGCTCCATCGACGGGCCGCAGGAATTCATCGCGACCAACATCGTTGGCACATTCACGCTGCTGCAAGAGGCGCTGCGCTATTGGCGCGAGCTGCCGCAGGCTGAGCGGGCGGCGTTCCGCTTCCTGCATATCTCGACCGATGAGGTGTTCGGCTCGCTCGGGCCAACCGGCGCCTTCACCGAGGAAAGCCCCTATGCGCCGAACTCGCCCTATTCCGCGAGCAAGGCGTCTTCCGATCACCTGGTGCGCGCGTGGCATCACACCTATGGCCTGCCCACGCTGATCACGAACTGCTCGAACAATTACGGCCCCTATCAATTCCCGGAGAAGCTGATCCCGCTGATGATCATCAAGGGGCTGCAGCGGCGAGCCGATGCCCGTCTATGGCGATGGGCTGAATGTGCGCGACTGGCTCTATGTGGAGGATCACGCGCGCGCGCTGGCGCTGGTGCTGGAGAAGGGGCGGCCCGGCGAGACGTATAATATTGGCGGCAATAATGAGCGGACGAATTTAGAGGTGGTGGAGACGATTTGCGACGAGCTGGACCGCATTTCGCCGTGGAAAGGCGGCTCGCGGCGCGGGCTGATAAGCTTCGTGCAAGACCGCCCAGGGCATGACAGGCGCTACGCCATCGATGCGAGCAAGATCGAGCGCGAGTTGGGTTGGCGGGCGACCGAGGACTTAAACGCAGGCATTCGCCACACCGTGGCTTGGTACTTTGAAAATAAATCTTGGCTTTATTCAATTTTGTCCGATTACTCAGGTCAACGTTATCGGCTCGAATACCCCCGAAAATAGTGTGTAGCTCATGCCGAAGTGTATCAACAGCGAAGGACGGGTTAAGCTACACCCAGGATACTACATCCTTAAAATAATCAGCAAGAACCCCGATAGATATTCGGGCACAATTATTTTTGAGCGTGATCAGGTACCTAGTCATACTACGAAGGTGCCGTTTGAGATGGCCGGTTTAATACTTGTCCGTTTGTACTCACACACGATTATTTTCCTCGACTCGGATCGTAAGCCAGAGACCGAGCCGCCTATATTGAAGATAATAAGGTTACCGAACTCACTTGCTGCATGTTTTAAGCTTCTGCATCGTGGTCGGCTTCGCCAACGGGCACCGCTGATTGCGGGACAGGGCTACGTCTGCATACTAAGCGGCATCCAATTAAATCTAAGCTTGTTCCAAGAAAATGCTGTTGCTCAACGAGAGCTTGCCCGCCTCGGTTTGCATGATAGCGCCATACCTGATCGACATCTTTTTGACTCTCCGATGAAGTGGCTACCCTCGCCTAATCCTGTTCAGCATGATGTTTACGCCTTGGGAAAGATCGGTGTGTTCCTCCATCTTTTTTACACGGACCTTTGGTCCGAATTTGCTGCCTTTTTGGGGCAAGTCAGACGGCCGTTTGACTTATGGATAACGCACTGCGGCCTAGAAAAAAACGTAAAGGACCAAATCTTTTTGAGGTTTCCAAATGCAAATATCATACGCGTCGAGAACCGTGGCCGAGATATCTTGCCTTTTATTTCCTTTTTGAATGACGGAGTTTTGGCGGATTACAACTATATCTGCAAAATTCATACTAAGAAGTCTATCCACGACGATGGCTCAAAGGAGCGGCTGCTTGGTAGCAGATGGCGCCGCCGAGCGCTATATGACCTTCTAGCGGTAGGGCAAGCCGAAATAATTGTCGATGCCTTTAAAAAAAATCCCAGCATAGGTATCGCTGGACCTACAACATTAAGAATACCAAATGCCGCCTGCGACGCAAAGATGGCGTGGGGCTCTCGAAGAACCCGAGACATGGCTCTCCAGCTAATGAGAAAAATGGGGGCGAACCCAAATGCCCCCTCCCTCGACTACTTTGCTGGTTCCATGTTTTGGATCACTCCAGCAGCATTAGAGCCTATCCGCCAGCTTAACCTGCAACATCACAACTTTCCGCCTGAAATGGGTCAGGTCGATGGCGAACTACAGCATGCGGTGGAGCGTCTCTTCTTGCTCTCGGCGCAGCAGGCCAAAAAAACTGTATTAGAAATCGCGCCGCTCCAGGTCACATTACCGACGTCGAGCACAGCAAGAAGCTCCCCAGCTGCACTGCACAATGACCAAAATGCATTATGAGAGAAAAGATTAGGGGCACCGCAGTACAGCTAGGTCCTGGTAACCAAACATGCATTCCAAAACGTCGAGCACCTCAAAATAGGATGCACAAAGGGAGCGTACGCTTGGCGCACTTACCTTAACGTTCTTGTAATAACTAGCGTCCTCGATCTTGCCGATCAGATCGCCGGAAGGAAGATCGTGTCCGCGTCCGTTATTTACATAATGATCGATATATTGTTGGCTCAACATCCGGGACGTGAACGCAACATCCGTATCTCCTGAGAAAGTGAGGAACACTAAGCCACCGGGAGCTGTAATACGGCGGAGTTCTTGAAGCCAAGCTTTCTGAACATTTGCTGACAGATGTGTCATTACCGAAATGCCGAAGATCATGTTAAACATGTCGGCATCATAGGGAAGCGGCGGCATCAGCGGACCGTGGATAGTAGTCACTTTTTTCAACTTACTGTCAGCCCAAGTCGCATTCTCGGCGTCTATATCCACGCCATGCAGATCAACACTCGGCCCAATTTCCATAAAATGACGGATTACGCGGCCATGCCCGCACCCCCAATCAAGAATGCGCGCTGTGGAAAGATCAAGGCCGTAATACTCGGAAAGGGCACGCAAACGACGATAGTCGCTATAACCGCGCACCGTTACACCGTTGATATTGTCGAAAAACTGAACACGCGACAGATTGCTCTGACCGGGAAAGTTTTGATAGCAGCTCAAGTCTTTCGGTACATAAAAAGTATCTTTATAACACGCTAGTTTAATTTCCGGTGTGTCAAATCGAAAACGGACCCGATAAGCATTGGATTCATCGGTGCTAGCTGGGAGGTCAATGGTTAAGCGATAACCCGAGTAGGATGCATTCGGCCAATACCAATAGTATTCGTCCGCATCGGGGGTTGGCAGCGGATATTCCCAAAGAAACTGGACACCGTCATCAACCTCTATGCGTACTCTATTTGGCTCCCCCCCAGGTGACAAAACCAAGCCGACGATATCTATGCGGCCGTCGCCGAGTGAAAAACCGTCAACGGAATAAAGCGGCGCTTTGTGAAGCTTGATGATGCGTTGCGGGTCCAAGGCATCACGACCAATTAGCTTTTTCATAAATTCTATTCTGATTAAATTTGAAACGATGCATGAAACCGTGGCAAAAACATCGGAGGCTTCCGCAGAACGAAATTAAATCAAAACAGCGAGCTGTCAACAACGAATTAGTTTGTCTTAATTTACACTTTCCAAGTAGAAAGTAATAAAATAATGCCTACCTCATCAGAGGTCTTGGTTGGTAATAGCTTTTCCGAAGCTGCCCTAATATAGCGTTCCACAATCAAATTGCAGGTCCACTAAATATGCTTGGTAAGATAACTAAACCTACCTCCGTAGAGAAGCTGCTTAAGAAGAGCTTTGGTGAAAAAAAATTTTATCGAATCACAGATTTTATCCGTTTTAACGAAATTTTCTATCTTGAATATCATTCAGATGTGGCGGAGGCTGTCAAAAATGGTACCTTCAGATCAGGCTGGCAGCACTATTTACGCTGCGGATTCAAGGAAGGGCGTGCTACCCACTACGACGAGGCGCGGCTCCTCTGGCGAAAGATCGGGAACCTGATGGAGCCCATCAGCGTATCACGCTGGCGTTTTCTTGGGACTAAGCTTAAGCCGGTACAAGGCCGATCGAGTACAAATCGGACTCCGGTTACCAATGTTTTCATCCCCACAATTGATCCGGATATTTTCTTTGGCGGCTATATAGCCTTTTTTCACTTTCTCAGTCGGCTGGTGGAAGCTGGAACAAAGCTCCGCTTCGTCGTTCTAGAAGACCATTGCAATCCCGGTTGGTTTTTAAAGGGAATTTCTAATCGTCAGCGTTGGGTAAAGGCATTTGAAAATGCCGAATTCGTGAACCTAGCTGCTAAAAACTCGCAGCTAGACGTTCACAGTGATGACGCGGTCATTGTTTACTCAGCATGGATGGCCCTTGCAGCAAAGGAAATTATCCCATTAATTAAGGCGCGTAAATTCATATTCTTTGTACAGGAATACGAGTCGGTCTTTCATGAATACGATTCGCTGGCTTTCCTTGTTAATTCTGCCTATCGCCTGCCACACACGCCGATTTTTAACTCTCGAGCTCTGCATGATTATTTTAAAAAACATAGAATTGGGATATTCGCGCACACTGATGAACGACAGTTATCTTTTGAGCATAATACTGGCGCTCTAGACAGAAAACGGTGGCCCCGCACTTTTGGCAAGCGTCTGCTATTCTATGGACGCCCGGAGCGCCACGCGGGCCGCAACCTTTGCGATATCGGAATTCTTACGCTACGCGCCGCAGCTGCCAAAGGGATTATAGACGACACCTGGGAAGTGTTCGGCATTGGGAGCCTCATTCACAAACATCGCGTGCCACTGGATGACACGGGCAGGTTGTTTCTCAACATTGTGCCTCGTGTTCCAGAAGAGGAGTATGAGGCCTTTATCAATGGGTTCGACGTGGGATTATCCTTAATGTCGGCACCACATCCCGGCGTAGTCCATTTCGAATGGGCGCTACGCGGTATTGTTACGGTCGTGAATTGCACGCATGAACGCGATCAAGCATTCTTCAATTCCTACGATTTACCAATCGTACCTGCCGAACCGGACATAGATGGCATCGTGCGAGCGCTTGCGCGCGCTATACAAATGGCAAAAGAGGGCTATCAGCCAAGAGGCGATGCGACTCGCTCTTTCGGATGCTCGTGGGATGAGGTCTTCTCGCGGCAGTTTATCGCCAATATAATCTCCACCTGCGACATTCCTATTTGCGCTCAATCTGTGTTGCTTGATCAAACCGTTTAAACCAGTTTGCTACTTGGTTACCACCTACATGGACATTCTCGATACTGCGCTGCCAGAGGTAAAGATCATCGCGCCCCGGATTTTCGGGGATGATCGCGGCCACTTCCTCGAAACCTTCAACGCGCTCAACTACGCCCCCGGCGTGCCGCTGCCGCATGATTTCGTGCAGGACAATCTCTCCTTCTCCCGCAAGGGCGTGCTGCGCGGCCTTCACCTGCAAAATCCCGGCGCGCAGGGCAAGCTCGTGATGGTGCTGCAAGGAGCCGTGCTCGATGTCGCGGTGGATGTGCGCGTGGGCAGCCCCACATTCGGCAAGCACGTCGCGGTCGAACTCGACTCTCGCTCTTACCGCCAGCTCTGGGTGCCGCGCGGCTTCGCGCATGGCTTCGTGGTGCTCTCGGACGAGGCGCTGTTCCTCTACAAATGCGACGCGCCCTATAGACGCGAGGCGGAACTCAGCATCCGCTGGGACGATCCCGAGCATCGGCATCGAGTGGGGCGTCGAGCGTCCGCTGCTCTCCGGGAAGGACGCCGAGGCGCCGCTGCTGGCCGAGGTGAAATCCCGCCTGCCGCGCTATGAGGGCTGAGCGATGCGCATTCTGATCACCGGCGCAACGGGCCAAGTTGGGCGCGCGCTTATCGCCGAACTTGGCTGTGTGGGCGAAATCATCGCAGCAGACCGCGCCATGCTCGACCTCGCCGCGCCAGACGCGCTCCCCGCCGCCTTGGACGCCATCCAGCCCGGCCTTATCATCAACTGCGCAGCTTACACCGCCGTCGACAAGGCCGAGGCCGAGCCAGCGCTTGCCATGAAGGTGAATGCGGAGGCCGTCGGCGCATTGGGGGCGTGGGCCGCCGCGCGTGAAGCGCCCATCGTGCATTTCTCGACCGATTACGTGTTCGATGGCGAAGGCGGCGCGCCCTACCAGGAGGACGATGCGATCAATCCGCTGTCCGTCTACGGCAAGAGCAAGGCCGAGGGCGAGGCGCTGCTGCTTCGGTCCGGCGCGCCCTGTCTGGTGATCCGCACCGCTTGGGTTTATTCAGCCGTGGGGAAGAATTTTCTCAACACGATCACCCGCCTAGCCCGCGAGAGGGAAGAGCTGCGGGTCGTTGATGACCAAATCGGCGCGCCGACCTCTGCGCGGCAGATCGCGCAGTTTGTCGCGAAAATCATTGGCGGCAACGCTGGCGATCTTGCTTCGCGCTTGCGAGCAACTCCATCGCTCGTTCACTTCACCGCGAGCGGCTCGACGTCGTGGCATGGCTTTGCATCGGCAATTGTGGACGGGCTAAAAAGCCGCGGCATCGAACTATCAGTAAGGATGATTCATCCCATCCCAACATCGCAATACCCTACCCCGGCAAAGCGCCCTCGTGACTCGCGCCTTTCGATAGAGCGCGCCCGAGATGTCCTCGGCTCTGTCCCAGGCAGTTGGCGGCTTGCCTTGGACTATGAACTCGACCGCATCGTTTTTTGATTTCGATTTCAGCGGCAGATCCTGACAGATGGAAATCGGTATTGTTATTGTCTCCTATGAAAGCGCAGCGGTGCTCGGCGCGTGCTTGAAGAGCATCCCTCAGGGCCATAAGGTGATCGTGGTCGATAATGCGAGCCGTGACGCATCAGCAAAAATCGCCGCCGATGCGGGTGCGCGAGTCGTACGAAATCACTCGAATTTTGGCTTCGGACGAGCCTGCAACATTGGCGCGCATCATTTGTCCGCCTCGCATGTTCTGTTCTTGAACCCTGACGCGATCCTCGGCAAGGAGACATTGACCCAGCTTCAGCAAGCGATACAGCGCTATCCAGAAGCGGGCGCTTTCAGCCCAAAAATTGTGCTGCCGCATGGGGAGAGATCATTCCGCTATGCATCTCACATGGAAGACCAGGGAAGCCGATATGTATCTCCCGAGGAAGTCCCGATGGGTGACTGCTGCGTCCACTTCATCGATGGCGCAGCGATGCTCTGCAACAGAAAAGTATTCCTTTCCCTTGGCGGCTTTGACGAAGATTTATTCCTCTATTACGAGGACGACGATCTAAGCTTTCGGATGAAAAACGCTCGTAGGAGCTTGATTTACGTTCCATCGGCTGTTGTCCACCATCAAAAAAAATGCTCATCGAACCCGAGCCTTAGGCTGGACTACAGGCGGGCATGGCATGAGACCAGATCCCGCATCATTGTCAGCAATAAGCATGCATTGTCTTTTGACAAAGATGCGTACCGCAGGCGAGCTCTTATCCGCTTATTAAGGGCAGCGCTCGGCGTCAACGTGAAGAAGGCAACTAGATATTGGGCCATTTTCTCGGCAGTAAATAGCGCAAGTCGGACGGCGCGAGGGCAGCCTAGTATCCCGAATCATTGATCGCGAAACGCGGTTTATTTCGTCAAGCGCCAACACCAGCGCATTCTTGCGCGTCTCGAAGCAACAACGGTACTCTCTGGGTGCGCACTTCACATGTTTAGGGACTTGGTGCTGCTGGTCCAGGTTGACGAAAGTCCGGTTCCGGCCTGCGGCGACACTTCTCCATGGATAAATTGCTGTCAGACGCTTTCAGAACACCGCGTTTGACAGCATCCATGCATGGATGCGAGCCGAATGATGCAGTTGAAAATGAACCTTTTCCGCGTCGCGGATTTATTCACGGTGCTTACCGGGTGATTACTTTTTTGGGAGATCTCTAATGGGAAATCTCGCAAGCCATTGATTTAATTGGCGCACCGGGGAAGATTCGAACTCCCGACCCCAAGTTCCCTGCCCGCGTAAAACGCCGTTACACATGGCTGCACATCCTTCCCGGAAAATTCCCTTTCTGAGCTTGCGCTTAGGCGCCTCGCATCTAACATAGTTGTGCATATGGCAACATGAGAAAATGGAAAATTCCGTTGCCATAGAGTTGCCACCTGCTTCGGAGCGGCAATGAAGAAAAATCTCACAGATCGAGGGGTGCGACCGCTGAAACCGGCGGCTGATGGCAAACCCTACGAAATCATGGACACCGTCGTGTGGACTTCCCCGGATTTAGTGGAGGGTCATTTGCTCCTGCCGAGTATTTGCCGTGAAGGTCGATATTTGATGGCAGCGGCAGAGCCCGGCGACTCTGCCGGAGCTATGTCAGTTTCACACCCCAATGTCGAAGTCATTTAAAAGAGATCGTTAGCCCGTGTCGAAGCGAACTCGACGTCCGGTTTGTATAGCGATGTCTGGCGTAGGCCCTGCTCCTCAAACGACGACCGGAATGATCTGATAGCTTCCGCCGGCCCCGTGACGCGACGGGCCATTAGCTGGCGATTTCATTAGTGAGACCAAACGTCTCTGGCCTTTTCTGCAGCAATGCTACCACGATAGATCTCGAAAATCCGCTCTGCCCGTGAAGTGAAGCGATAAGAGATGCGATCATGCCCCCTTTGGGGTGGCTTCTTTTATGCTAGGCCGTTTGAGTGCTCCGGTCGGACATGCCAGGAGATTTTAGCATTTCGATCAAGGACGAAAGCTGCGGCTCTTCCACTTTTTCGGCCGCGCCTTCAAGCGCGAACCAAGCGCGCCGGCGCTCTCGCTGCTCCGGCCAATGTTGATATTCCTTGCGCACAGTCAGGAGGAACACGGTTACTTCAATTGGACCGGCGTCGGTGAGTTCGCGTTTCAGGTATTGATACCGCCCGATCGCCTCGGGTGTGATCCTTCCCTTGACGCCAGCTTCTTCCCTTGCCTCGCGAGCCGCTGCCTTATGATCTTTGCGGCGCTTCGATGGCCAGCCCTTGGGGATTATCCAGCGGCCGGTATCCCTCGACGTTACGAGCAGGACCTCCAATTCGCCATCTTTGCCACGGCGAAGCGGCAACGCCGCGACCTGTTTTTGCCGGATCAACCCTCATCCCTCCGTTACGCGAATTCAGAACTAAGAAGAGTAACAGCTGTTCGCAAATAAAAGCAATTCGATGACGACGAAAGTTGCGAAAGCCGTTTGGTAAAACAAGGGATTGACGTTGCCAATTTGCGTTCGATATAGACCTTGATTTGAAGGGCGCATTTCAAGAGAGGACGCATGAGGTGGCAACTAAAATGCTCATCGAAATTGCGGGCTATGTTGCGCTCCTTCTTTGGGGCCTGCATATGGTCCAAACCGGCATGGTGCGGGGCTTTGGAAGCGAGTTCCGTCAGGCACTGAGAGCGGCGCTTGGCGACCGCATCCGCGCTTTTGCCTCGGGGCTTGCAATTACCGCGCTCTTGCAGAGCAGTACCGCCACCGCATTGATGCTTGCCGGTTTTCTCTGCAGCGGTTTTGTCTTACTGCCAACGGCTCTTGCCGCGACGCTTGGAGCCAATGCCGGGACGACGCTCATCGTTCAGGCATTGACCTTCGATCTTTCGGCAGTGATCCCCGCGCTGATTCTAACCGGCGTCTTTCTCTTTAGGCGCTCCGGCCGCACGCGCACGCGTGATCTGGGGCGTGTGACGGTTGGCCTTGGTCTCATTTTGCTGGCGTTGCGGCTTATGACCGAACTTCTCACTTCGGTTAAACAGTCCGAGGCTTTGAACGTCCTCTTTTCCAGCCTCGCAAATGACCCGCTTCTCGATATGCTCCTTGCGGCGCTCCTGACTTGGGCCGCTCATTCAAGCGTCGCAATCGTGCTCCTTGTGATGTCTTTGGCGACAACCGGGGTTTTGCCCATGCCGGCCGCGTTGGCCTTCGTACTTGGCGCAAATCTTGGCAACACCATTCCTCAATTCGTGTCCGCGAGAGGGGTATCGGAGGCGAAACAGCTTGCTGTCGGCAATCTAATCGTACGTGGCGCTGGATGTGTGGTTGCTCTACCTTTTCTTTCTTCTATCTCGGTCGCTCTTGGCGGCATTGTATCGAGCCCCGCTTCTGCTACAGCCCTATTTCATACGCTTTTCAACGTTGCGCTTGCGTTGATTTTTCTGCCCGTGACCGGTGAACTGGCCAAACTGTGCGTGCGACTTGTTCCTTCAAGGCCGAGCAAACCAAGCGATGCGCTCCCGCGCTACATCTCGGCGCCGACACCCGCCACCCTTCCAAGCCTGGCGCTTGCGGATGCTGCCCGTGAAACACTTCGCATGGCAGACGTCATCACGCTCATGCTTGATACCCTCCGCAAAGCGCTCGACAAGAATGACCGTAAGCTCCTTAAGAACGTGTCGCGTCTCAACGACGTCGTCGATCAGCTTCACGACGCGATCAAACTTTACCTCGTTGAAATCGGCAATGAGAAAAGGCTCGATGAAGACGAGCGCCAGCGTTGTTGGGTGATCCTCGACTTTGTCATCAACCTCGAGCATGCCGGTGACATTCTCGACAAAAGCCTTCGGCACACCGTGGGGAAAAAGATCAAAGATCGGCTGTCTTTTTCGAAGGAAGGACAAGCGGAGATCAACGTGATGCTCGATCGTGTTCTGGACGATGTCAGGCTAGCCGTCGGCGTCTTCATGAGTGGCGAGGAGAGGAATGCCAAGCGGCTCCTCGACGAGAAGGTTTATATGCGCGATCTGGAAAGACAGATGACCGCAAACCATCTGCGCCGTCTGAGGGAGCAGCGGCCGGAAAGCCTGGAGACCAGCAGTCTTCATATCGACATGGCGCGGGATCTCAAGCGCATAACGTCACATCTTGCATCTGCCGCCTATCCGATATTGGAGATGAAGGGCGCTTTGCGACGTACCCGAACTCATCGACGAAAAAAGATAAAAAGTCAGGCACGATTTAGTTCGCAAGATTGCAGGGTTGGAGACTTTGGCCGCGCGTGCACGCCGCTAGCTCGGCCTTTATTACCGGCGCGAAGCGGCCAGAGGGCGCGGCTTGACCACCCGGCAATATACTCGGCTCATGCAAGAGTGGGTGGCCAGTGTCGGCCTCGATCCAGCCAAGTTGGGCACACCCTCGCTGCGCCGCACGAAGGCGGTGCTGATCTATAGGCGGACGGAACCTCAGAGCGGTCCAGCTTTTGCTCGGACATTCGAAGATCGAAAGCACGGTTCGCTACCTTGGCGTCGAAGTCGATCGAGATCGCCGAGAACATCGACATCTGAAGCCTTGACGCGATACCCCAATCAGCGGACGTGGCCGGCGATGCTTTCCGCGTCGCCGGTCGCGTGTGGATCGATGTCCGCTAATGTATAGCGATATCTGTCCGCGTTCCTCGCGAACGACGACCGGCCCCGCGACGCCAACGTTCTGGGGCGTTATCGAAGGCATGACGGGACCGCCGGTGACGCTATGCCGATTTAACCATAGCAGGCCGTGTGATATAAGGGATGGTACCCATATCGCAGCGATAGCAACCGCAGGGTATGAGGAGTAGATGGCGGAAGGTTCAGGCGGCGCTTTTCCGAAACCACGAAAACGGAAAGCTAGAGAATTCCCCCGGGGCCGTCAGCTCGACGGCACAGCGCTCATGCAGGTGCAGGCATTGCTTGGAAGTGAGCAGCCTGTCCGGGACCGTCTGTGACTTCTCGTTTGAAGTAACTTGTGAAGCCTTGCCTCTGTTCGTGGATTGCGCCGATTAACACTCAGGCTCGGTGCAGACAAGAATATGTTTGTACGAGCCAGCGGCTCTTCGCAGGAACGGCGCGCCTGGCCTTTAAGTTTGCGCTTGCCGTTTTGCAGGCAAGCCAAAAAAAACCCGCATCCGGATCCACAACAAGCCGCACCGGGGCGAAGTCTGGCGTGACCAGCACGGACAAGAAGTGAGTTGTCGAAGCCCATGCTAAGGGGCTCTGCCTGCCGTCGATTCGACGCGAGGATACAAAATTCGGATCTCCCAGTGCTGGGTTGGACGCTTGCCCCATGGCCAGTTGTCGTATGGCGCCCTTATATTGAGCCCAAGCGTTCACAAATTTTGCGGTCTCAACGGTGTGGACTAGAAGCACCAGAGCAAGCGCCCCGGTAGCCGTTCTGGCGATCGTTTCACTCGTGACCGAAGTCATCAGGCGTGGCAGAAACGGGAGAGGGAGAGATAACCTGCCATCAGCTTTAAGCGCGTGCATTGCCGCAACCGTGCCAAGCGTTGGAGTACCGATCAGGATCAGAGTGCGCAAATAGTATCTGTTCTCGGCGTGGAGAGTATAGTCAAACCATGCCCAGTACACCGCGAGCGCCATCGCGACAATCAAGGTCGCGTAGAAATGGCCTCTAATGAGGTTCAGCCGCCAAAAAACATACAACGCCATTACGTAGAGTACGGCCACGGCAAAGAAGAGCACAACGAGATAGCCGGTGAGAATAATAGTTGGGTCAAATACGTGGAGCGCGGCTCGCTTAAGCACATCAGCCATGACCTCATCAGGCGGGAATGTCGTCTTCACAATGACCCAGATCAACATGACGACGAAAAAGACGCCGAGGGTTCGAATGAAGGCAGCGTCGCGCCTGCCCCGCATCAAAAGAGTTACTAAAATCGCAAAAGCGAAAATCAGCGCGCCTTCGTGGGTGAAGACGAGTGCAAGCAGCGTTGCGAGAATCAACGCGATCTTCACGGCGCCGCCTTGCTTTTGATGGCACAGCGCAAGCGTCGGCCAAAACAAGGCATGTGACATCCATGTTTCTGTCGGAAAGCCAAAAACAAGGGGCAACAGGCACGCCGTCGAGGCACTTGCGTAGCTGAAAAGGATGCGCCCTTTCGAGCGATCAAGCGCAAATGTCGCGGTAAGCCCAAGCAGTGGCGCTACAAAAAACAGAAATCCATAAACGGCGATGCCGCCCTGCGCGTCTCTTGTCAGCCCAACGTATGTTTGGGCAGGAACGTACGCAAAAAGATAAACAAACAGACGGCCAGAATTGTTGCGCCAGAACGACCAGGCATCCTGAACGGCGACCGAATAGGAAAAGAACGAACCGTCCCCGAACATCTCCAATTCGTTCCAGAGCCCGACTACGACAAACAGCACGGACCAGCATATCCCCGAGCTGATTACCAAGGTGCGCAGCAGATCCGAATTCGAACGGACCGCGACATCGCCCACTTGCTCGTCCATTCCCTCATCCCCTCAGAAAACGTTGGAAATAGTCGGTTTCTCTTAATCAAGTTGGTATCGTTTCGGGGGCGCAGACCAGCGCTGCATCATGCAAAATCTACCCGCACAGGCTCAAGCTTTCTCTGGCGCGAGAATGTTAATTCGGTAGTTTTGCCGGAGCCAATAACCGAGCCCGAGAAAATAATTTTCGGCCAATTTGGGTCCGCCATTTTATTTTTCTGTTTTTTGTTTTCCTCACAGCTTAAGCCTTACTGGTATGTCACGCGCAAGCAACTAAGATATATTGACATTTTCTGACAGTTTTTTTTGCATATCCGTGTAAGGTTTGCACGAGCTAAAGCCACTCACCGGATCGCCCTCGCATCGCCGTTGCACGGCCGCCGGGTCAGGCGTAAGAGCACAGGCTTGGCGATCTTTGCCAATGCGGGAGCAGGGCTGGCTTTTTCGCCGAGGAAAGCGGCGTGGTGACCGAGGTTCCGGTTCACGGCGACGTCTCGATATCGAACCCGCTTGCCTTGCGGGAAAGCACTTTGCAAGGATTGGGGCTGCCCCTTCTTGCTGACTGGCTTATCAACGATCATCTCCTCGACCGCCGCCTTATCGACCTTTTTCCCGATTCTCGCGTTTTTGGCGGAAGCGACTACGCTTAGAGGGCCGCCGTTTGAACCGTGAGCTTCGCAGCCCACGGATGACCATCGCCGGCAAAGTTGCCCGGGTGCGCCCCTGCGATAAATCGAGCAAGGTAATAGCAAAAAACTGTCCGCGATCCAAAAGGGAACCATTACCCGTGATCGCGGGATCAGCCTTCTAAGTCAGGACAAATCATTTCCGCTGCAATTTCTCAGCAGGGAGCGTAAGGGGTCGAATGAAAAATTTCCTAAAGATATCGATTGTCGCCGCCACTGCTTGCCTTCATCAGCAAGCGTTAGCGGAGAATGCCCCACAATCAATCGCAGTCAAAAGTGGCGAAAGTGTCGATTTGATGCCAGTCTTTGGCGAGAAGAACTGCCGTTCGATACTCACAGAGACACCAACGGTCGAAGTGTTGGAAGGTCCACCGGAGGTCAAAGTTTCAGTGCGGGAAGAGATGGTTGCGCCCCGCCGTGCAGCTTGCAAAGACAAGATTAAGGGTGGCGTCGTTGTTCTTACCGCCAACGGTGCTAAAGCGCGCACCGAAGGAAAACTTACCTTCCGCGTCAAATATAAAGGCAGAGACGGGGAGAGGCAAACCGCGCACACATACGATGTAGTCTTGTTCCCCTCCTGAGCGCCTAGACTGCCGCCGATCAAGAACGGGGGCCTCGCGGAAATGGGTAAGATGTCCTCCCTGCGTCGCGGTCACCTTTCAGGCGATAATTGTGTCTGGCGCAAAGCCTGATTTTTGATGATGATTTTTGCTCGAAGCCGCTGTGCGGGTTGCTTAGGACAGCCGGCCGAAAAGTTGCTGTGTTTCGAGGAAACGCCGTTCGGCTGCGTAAAAGTCCCTAAGAAAATGCAGTTCGTGCTCTGGCGGTACCTGTTGCGTCCAGCCGATTTTGTGCCGAATCTTTTCTCCGACCGTGCGCATTAATTCCGTCGATTCCGCCTTTTGTACATTGCGCAGTAGTTCCTCCAGAACCTGGAGTTCGAAAGCGCCATAAGCCTTTAGATGCTGATCGCTAAAGCGATATTGGAAGTCGCCCTCAGCAAGGTCTGCCGCCAGTCCGCGCCGCGGCAGAACGATTACCATCGTTCCAGCGATCAGGTCGCCAGCCCGCATCCGATCTTTAGTGAGCAGCGGCAACGCGACCATAAGAACGGCCCATAATATGTAATGCGCAGGTGCGCTCCCCAGTGAAAGGCAAATCCCGAGTGGCAAAAAGATCTCGATTTCGCGCGTGAGATTGCGGGCGATAACGGCCCAAGGGAGAAGGGGACCTCCGTTGCGGTCTACGACGCGCAAACCGACAATTCGCTTTCCAGGAGTGGACCCTTGCCAGGCGAGTTCGAAATGGAGGAAGTAGGTGTTACGTATGATGAACGCAGCGAGAAGTAACAGAGAAACGATTGCGCCTGTGCTCGTCTTGGACGAGCTGAACATAGCGGCAGTTATGAAGAGCAGGAGCAGCAAAAGACTCCAAATGCACGCGTCGATGATGAAGGCTACCGCCCGGTCTGCAGGATCGGCGAGCCGGGCGCTCAGCAGTACACCTTCTGGAGTGAGAATTTCGCGGCGGCTCGCTTCACGGTCGCCGAAAAACCGCTCGTGTTTGTTCATGACTTCTTCTCACGTCCCGACAATCTGAAGTAAGTAAGCCACACCAGACCTGAAAGTGCGCCTATGGCGAAGCGCCAGGGCGTGCTCGCCACGAGTTGGCGGAACCCGCCCTCAAGGATTGCAGCAACAAAGAGCAGAAACACCGCGCCTACTACGATTTGCGCAGCGGCCCGCCCGTGCAAGCTTAAACTTTGTAGACGGGAATAGCGGTCCGGGAAGAGTACCTTTTCCGCAATTACCAGTCCGCCCGCCCCGCACAGAATGATGGCCGTCAACTCAGTCACCCCATGGATTGAGAGCCAGCCCAAGCAATCGACCGTAAGACCCCGGCTGGCGTGAATCTCCAGGAAAGCGCCGAGAACAAGCCCCTGGTAGACCATTAAAAAGAGTGTGGGGACCCCAGCCGCAATGCCGACGCTAAATGCAAGGAGGCCCACAAGCGTATTGTGCGAAAACAGGAAATTGGCAAAAGTGACGAAGCTGCTCACAAAGCCCGGCCACGGCGCAAATAGCTCATTGTCGAGTAGGTCTGCGCGCGAGCTTGTAGGTCCTCGCCCTTGCGCAAGCGAATCTGGGACAAGGGCATAGAACCATTCCTCATCACTCGCCGTGAGCAGGTATCCGGCGGCGACGCCCGCAAGCATGGCTAGCGTAGCGATAAGTATATAAATCCTGGCCGATCGCACGGCGCCAGGAAAGCCGCGTATAAAAAAAGAGGCGATGCTTTCGCCCATGTTGCGCCGCGGCCCATAAACAACCAGAAAAGCGCGGAGCGACAGGTTTTCGAGATAAAGGAGGAGGTTTCTGTCCAATGCAATTGTGCGCGCGACAGATAGCGAGGATATCGCCGAGCGGTAAAGCAGCGGAAGCCGTTGCAGTTCATCCGGGTTAAGCGCGTCAATGCCCTTTTTCTCCGCGCGCGTCAGATAGGTTTCGAGATCCCGCCAACCCTCCTCGCGCTTCTTACGGAACACGCTGCTCCTGAGCACAATCTGGGCGCGCGAGCCCTCTTCCTGCTTCCCCTCTTCCGGCTTCACGATATCTGGCGCAATCATAGTAGCCCGCGTTGCTTGATCCGAAGATAGTGGTTGATGAGACGGACGGAGAGGGCGTTTTTGGGCACATCAAGGCAATGCACGCCCATACGGGTCAGCCGTTCGAAGACGATAGTGCGGTCATTGAGGAAATCCTGGGCGATGACGGCGCGAGCGACCGTGTCAAAGGACTCGGGCGAACTATCGGCTGTCTGCTGTAGGAATGAATCCTTGAGCGTCACGAAGACGATAGCGTGGCGTTTCGTAAGGCGTTGCACGCTCTCGATCAGGAGTTCCGCAGTGATTGTGTCCACAAAATCGGTGAAGATGACGATAAGGGCGCGGCGCTGAAGCCGGGCGCCCAACTCGGCCAAGCCCAGCGTAAAATTCGTTTCCTCGTAATGATAATTAATCTGAGCCGTCCCCCGCTGAATGCGGTCAAAGGCCGAGTTGCCGCGCAGAGGGGGCTGAAAGTGTCGCACCTTCGCATCGAAACCGAATGTGCCGACGAGGTCCCCGCTCCGCAGCCCGACCCAGGCCAGCGGCAGCGACGCATTGATGGCATGATCGAGACGAGGAATGCCTCCGAGCGGATCGGTCATGAGATGACCGGTGTCGAAAGCCAGGATGATGTGGTTGTTGCGTTCGGTCCGGAATTCCTTTGTTAGCGGCTTGCGATGCTTGGCCGAGCGCTTCCAGTCGATGAAGCGGATGTCATGGCCCGGCACATATTCCCTCAAAGCCTCGAACTCGGTACCCTCTCCCTTCTGGTCTACCTTGTCGCCGAAGATCGCGTCGCGATCCAGGAAGCGCAGGATAGTATTTCGGGCTCCTCTGACATTGGGCACGATTTCGACTGTTCGGTTGATTACGATTTTATGCGTCCGCTCGACGAGGGACCAAGGTCCCTTCCAGCGGAGCCACAGCCTGTCGAGATGGGCAAGTCCCCGCCGCGTGGGCACGATCGGGATGTCAATTGCCGCGCTCTCGCGGGGCTTTATGCCGACAGATGTTATTTGCTGCCGTTCGAGATCGCCGCGCTGCTCAAGGAGTGTTTCGATCCGGGCCGGCCGCCAGTGTCGAACAGGCCTAAAGGTGAGCGCAAGGTGATCTGTCTCACCTATATACATTTTGGCCGGCGGCTTGACGTCGACTTGCAGGGCGCGGGCCGGAAGGGCAAACGCTATATCGGCCAGCATCGCGAACAATATAACCACGGCATAAGCCATGCAGATCCACGAGAACGCTGGCTGAGCGATGACGATTATGAGCGATGGGGGAATGCCAACGGCGAACAGAGTAACCGCGCGGCTCGTAGGACGGATCATCGTGGGGTCGGTATTTGTTCGAGAATTTCCTGCAGAATGCGATCGGTGCTCAAGCCCTCGATTTCACCGCCCGGCGAAAGGACAACGCGGTGCCGCAATACAGGCCTTGCCAGCGTCTTGATGTCATCTGGAATGACGAAGTCGCGGCCCTGAAGCGCGGCGTAAGCTCTCACGGCTGCGGCGAGCATGTTCGCGGCGCGGGTCGAGGCGCCTACTTCAAGCGCGGAATGCTGCCGGGTCTCGCGGATGATATCGACGATGTAATCGATGAGCGCGTCGGCCAATCGGATCTGGGTGACGGCCTCCCGCGCGGCGGTCAGCGTCGCGGCATTGGCGACAGCCTGCAATCCAAAGTCAGCCAAGCGCGGCATTGCAGAGCGGTGCCCGTGGCGTCGGACGATTTCGCGCTCTTCATCGCGGCTCGGATGATCGAGCGTGATCTTGAACAGGAATCGGTCGAGCTGTGCCTCGGGCAGCGGATAGGTGCCTTGCTGCTCGATTGGATTTTGTGTCGCGATGACCATGAACTCCTGACCGAGCTGATGGTCCTTGCCGTCAATAGTGACGGCCCTCTCGTTCATTGCCTGGAGCAGCGCCGCCTGGGTTTTGGGTGGCGTCCGGTTGATCTCGTCGGCAAGCAGAATCTGCGTGAAGATCGGCCCTTTGGCCAAAATGAACGTATTGGTTTGAAAGTTGAAGAGGTTGGTCCCAAGCAGATCGCCCGGCATAAGGTCCGGTGTAAACTGAATGCGTCCGAATTGGAGCGATGTTCCCGCTGCGAAAGCTTGGCTGAGAAGGGTCTTCGCCGTCCCTGGCACGCCTTCGAGAAGCACGTGGCCACCCACCAAAAGGCTGGTGAGCATCAAGTCGATGACCTCATCCTGACCAACCACCGCCTTGCGGACTTCACCGCGTAAGCCGTCAGTGACCGCGCGGATGTCCTGAAGATTCATGGAGCATTTCCCCCTTCCAACGATAAATGTCTCTGGCTATTTCTGCGGGCGTCGAGAAATTTCGTCCCCGGCCCGCTAATGCCTCTGCCCGTCGAAGCACGTCCTTTGATTCAATGCTCACTCCCCGGGCTTTTCCAACGCGCTCCAGCCATTCGGCGAGCTCTGGCTTGGACAGCCCTTTTGGCGCGTGCAATTGGTAGCCAACATCGCGCATGGTGGCTTCGACATAGCGCCGCACCATTACTCTTTGATAGCCCGCGAACGCCATTAGTCTGGCAACGTTTTCGATTAGGCTGCCTTTGCCGGTAGCAAGCGCCGGTGCGGCTCGTTCGGGGGGGCCGAAGCGTCCCAGGGTGGCCCATAATAGGAGGGCCAACGCCACGGCGCCCTGCAGCGTGACGATTGCGGTGGGGAACTCTAAAAGGAAACGCCATGGCGATGGCTGGGAAGAGTAGCCGTGAATGGTTTCATCGAAAACGACCGGGCCGTCACCACGAAGCTTGTTGATGAGATTGACGGCGAAGACCGCATTTCGCTTCCCATCTTTGCCGAGGCCATGATTGGACAGCACATCCGGATCGGAGAGCACCCAAATGCGGCGCGATCCCTTCTGGATTTCGCCGAGAAGGACGCCCTCGTCATTGGCGATGAGGGGCTTAAAGCCATCAGACTTGAAGAAGCGCCGCACTGGCTTAGCGTGGATGAGTTGCACCGGATCGTCGATCGCGGGCGCGCGCTCTAACTCGTTTTTGGACCAGTTCTCGACTTTGGGGGGCCGCACTACCATGTAGGTGCTCAAGAATTGGTGCAAGACGCGCTGCGCGTCGGTCGATGGCAGCGGCTTGACGGTCGCCAGCCAGCCCCGCCAATATGGGTCCGGCATTCCAGTCCATTTAGGTAAAACGACCAACACTTTCTCAGCGGCAAGCAACGCCTCAAATGTCCTGTCTCGTTTCCCCTCCAAAATGGGTTCGGCCAAGATGAGAAAGCCGCCTTTGGCCTTTTGCAGCGATTTGCTCTCGCTTTTGATAATTGGAACGCCAAGTCGAGATAAAGTCTCGGCAATGCCGTTATACCCGACCGCCGATCGCGAGTAGGAGGAAGGTCTAGGATCGTTCCCGTGCCGCTCCTGCGAGAAAAAGTACAGGAACGCCGCCAGGGCGGCCAAAGCTAGAGCCGCGGTTACGATTAAAGGTCGCAGTGAAGATACGCCGCGCCAGGTCATCGGGCTGGGTCCGCTTCGAGGTGATGGACGAAGACGTCAAAGCTTGCCCGGCAGGCGGTATAGTCTTCTTCTACGGAGGGATATTCGCCGAAATAGCTCAACTCTACCCGCGAAACCATGTCCTGCAGCGCCGCACGGCCTTCGGACGCCAAGTTTGCGGCACGCAGGATTTCCCGACTCGTTAGAGAATCAGGGAATTGCACCCTCAGCCTCAGACGCATTACGCTAAGGGCGTGCAGTAGAAGCAGATGTATCGCCTCCATGTAGCGGCCTTGCCTCGCCAGTTCATCAGCATTTGCCGCCACCGATGCAAGCGACTGCTGTGCGCGCAAAGCTGCATCCTCGGGCAATCCATCCCAATCCTCTTTGCGCCTCGGACGCCAAAACATCAGTTCATCGAGCATCGGGTAAAACACGATGATCAACGCCAGTATAACCACGCACAGCCACGCCCAATTGGGAATGGCAAGCTTCCGCATCTCGCTGATGTCTTCGCGCGGCAGGACGGCCTGGATATCGTGACGGTGGATCGTTTTTGCCGCAGCTTCTTCTATCTGTTGGGTGGATTGCGCAAGCGCCGGCACCCCGGCAGCGACCACGACGAGAAGGACGGCTGCTGAAATCGCTGCTCGCATTAAGTAAAGCATATCGGTCTTGTCATGATTGAACTGCCCCACCCGGCTTTTTATCAGTCGAAGACCGATGCAATACTTTCGATGTCCGCACCTTCTTTTAGAACGCGCAGATCGTGATAGAAGACGACAGTTAAAACGCTTCCGAAACCAGCCCCAATGCCCTGCCAAACACCATCAACGGCGACAACAACAACGGACGTAATCGGAAAATCAAATAGGAGCGCGATAAGCCCCTCGACAGCTGCGCCTACGATGAGTGTAATTAGGACGGCGGCGAAGAGTTTCCAACGGTTGCCCTTGGTCAGCTCGGTACTCCGATCAAGACTCCCTAACGGCCCCTTCTGCTCAACCACACACACGGCCGCTGCCAAATACCAGCGTATCCAAAGGATAACGCCGGGGATAATTAAAAGGAGAGTGCCCAGGATCACACCGAGCATCGTAAGGACGGTTACGCCTATCAGCGGGAAAACACGCTGCAGCCCGCGCTGCACGCTCTCTCCCAACCTTGCGGGGCGTCCGCGCATATCTTGAAATGCCGCATGAAGGATAACTGCCGTAACGATCGGCTGTAGAAGTAAATAGAAGAGCAACCCGCCAGCATCCCAAAGAGCGCGCTCATTGGGAGAGAACGTACGGCTGTAAAGGGTTATGGCCGCCACAGGTAGGTAGGCGAACATTCCGACGATGCTGAACGATACCGCATTTCGAGAATATATGCCGAAGGCCCTACGTAGGGCGGAGCCAAAGCGGAATTCTCTCTGAGAAAGAACTTCCAAATCCGACGCAAGCGCAGTCATTCCCGTCCCCAACCCCTATCAGTGGCCCCACCTGCTATAGAAAAGCTTCCGCGACAGACCGTCTAGTAGCGGATGCGGATTCTTTCCGCCAGGACTTCCTGTTACTTTAAGCTGATCGCGTCTGACGCTTTATCAATCGAAGACCGACGCAATGCTCTCGATGTCCACGCCCTCTTTTTCGACACGCAGATCGTGATAGAAAACCACGGTTAAAACGCTTCCAAACGCTCCAATAATGCTCCGCAAGATACCATTAGCGGCAAGGGCGGCGAGGGGCGAAATCGTAGTTGATAGAAGCGCGATGGGCGCAGCTAACACTATGCTTGCAATGAAAAGAATCAGGAAAGCCGCGAAGAGTTTCCAGCGGCTGCCCTTGGTCAGCTCGGCGCTCCGCTTGAGGCTCCCCAATGGCCCCTTCTGCTCGACCACGCACACGGGAGATATCAAATACCAGCGCATCAAAAGCATAAGGCCGGGGATAATCAAAAGGGCAAGGCCCAACCACAAACCGAGGAACATAAGGATCGTCGCGCCCACAAGCGGGAGCAACCGCCGCAGCCCGTGCTGTACGCTTTCTCCTAACTTCACGGGGAGTCCGCGCATGTCTTGAAACGCCGCGTAAAGGATGGCAGCCGTCGTGATCGTGTGTATCATATAATACAAGAGCCCCGCGCCTATCAGCCAATTTCCGCGCTCGGCGAGAGGGAGGTTAATGCTGTAAAGGGTGATGGCTCCAGTAGGCAGCCACGCCAAAAACGCTACGATACTAAACGATACCGCATTTCGAGAATATACCTCGAAGGCCTTACTAAAGGCCCGGCCAACGCGGAATTCCCTCTGCGAAAGCACTCCCAAATCTGCTGCAAGCTCAGTCATTTCTGCCTCTCCTGCTACCACGTTCTGATACGCTCGTCTGTGGTGTACAGCACAGGTCTAGGCGCGCCAGGACAAGACGATTAGACTTACGAAGGAAAAGTTTTATGACAGACCGCCCGGTGGCGGAACTGATTGGAAGTCCTCGCGGATTCTTCCGCCAGGACTTCCTGCTACACTAAGCTGATCGCGACTTTCGACTCTTTATCAATCGAAGACCGATGCAATGCTCTCGATGTCCACGCCCTCTTTTTGAACGCGCAGATCGTGATAGAGCACGACAGTTAGAACACTATAGAAGGCGGTCCAAATGGCTTGCCAGACGCCGCTAACTGCAAGGACGGCAAAGGGGCTAATTACCAAACCCAGAACCCCGATAAGCTGACCGATGACGGCACTTAGGAGGATTGCGATCAGGAAAGCCCCGAAGAGTTTCCAGCGGTGGCCCTTGGTAAGCTGGGCGCTCCGCTTAAGGCTGCCAAGTGGCCCCTGCCGCTCGACGATACACACGGGAGCAGCCACAAACCAGCGCGTCAAAAGAATGAAAGCGGGTATAACCAAAAGGATAGCGCCCAACATCACGCCAAGCATCATGAGGATAGACGCGCCCACAAGAGGAAAAAGCCGCCCCAGTCCGCGCTGGATGCTTTCTCCCAGCTTTACAGGGCGTCCGCGCATGTCCTGAAATGACGCGTGAAGAATGACAGCGGTAATGACCGACCCCAGGAGTGAGTACAAGAGTATCCCACCTATCATCCAATACATACCTGGGCCCTTCAGCCAAAGCATGCGTTCGTTGGGGGTAAGACTAAGCTGATAGTAGCTGAAGACCTCAATAGGCAGCGCGGAGATCAATCCTATGATGCTGAATGGCACTGCATTGCGCGAAAATATTTTGAAGGTCCTACTTAAGGCCGCGCCAACGCGGAATTCCCTCTGCGAAAGCATTCCCAAATCTGCTGCAAGCTCAGTCATTTCTGCCTCTCCCCAGTTAGTGGCCTCTCCTGCTACCACGTTCTGATATGCTCGTCTGTGCTGTCCAGCACACAAACTCACGCTAGTCTGCTGCCCAGTCGCTTTTCGGTTTACCAAGTCAAGGATCGTTGGCGAATTGGAACGAGTGGGAATCCAAACAGTGTCGCAGGGCTTTGGACGAGGGGATAGGTGATAGCTTCAACGGCAATCCGGCTCCGAAAGAGGCGCTAGCGCGGAAATGGCAACGGCAATCGACTGCCTGCCGTTGCATGTGTCGAGCGCGCTCACTGGCGCGGCAGGGTTGCAGAAAGGCATGGCCTAGTAACCCATTGAAGACTCTTCTACGGCGGCATTTCATGGTCGATTCGGCCAGGGCCGCTTACCCTTCAGCTGCGGAAGAGCCTGAAAATACTCGCCTTATTCGCTATGGGCCGCTAGCCGAAGTTTCGCATCTGGTTCAGCTTTGTCTAAAGTGATCCCGCACCGAGAAACTCATTGTTAAGAAATAGCGCCTAAGGAAACGAACGGGGCGACCCCGGCTGCTCGATAAGGGTGCAATTCCTCAACGTGATCGCCGACTTCTCTCCGCCAGTTGAGACTTATGCGCGAAGACCAGAAACTTATCGACCTCATCGGAGACATCCACGACGCTGCGCTTGATTGGGCGCTGTGGAGCGGCGTGCTTGCGAAGATCATGGATTTCGTTGGGAGCCGGACTTGCGGTCTCCTCATGAAAGACCCGGCGAGTGGGCTCGGAGAATTTAAATATCACGCGAACGTCGATCCGCACTTCGTGCAGATTTATAGAGATATTTATGTTGGAGAAGATACCCTCACCACTTTCATCACAAGCAACCCCTCGCGACAACCACCCGCTATTGGTCAGGTCGCGAGTATGCCCGAGCTTCTGAATTACGATGATTTTCGCCGGCAATGCTTTTTTCAGGAGTGGCTACGCCCACAAGATCGCGCTGACACCGCGTATGTCGTGCTCGAAAAATCGAAGACAAACGTGTCTTTCCTCGCCCTTGCGCCGGGTAAGGCAAACAGCATGGTCGACGACGAAATGCGTCGGCGCTTGGCCCTCATCACACCACATGCGCGCCGCGCCTTGCTCGTCGGCAACGCGATGGAACTGAAACAAGCCGAAGTGGCGACCCTCGCCAATGCGCTAGACGGTTTGAGCGCTGCCATGTTTCTTATCGACGCTTGTGGCCGGATCATCCATGCCAACGCGGCTGGCCAGGACATGCTCTATGCAAACGATTTTCTCCGTTCAGCAGATGGGCGGCTCGCAGCACGCGATGCGAAGGTCAACCAACAACTACACGAGGTTTTCGCTGCATGCGCCCACAGCGACACCGAAATCGGAGCCAAGGCCATCGCCTTGCTGCTGACCACGCATGATGGCGAGCGTTATGTGGCGCATGTGCTGCCGCTCACGTCCGGGGCGCGAAGCGCCTTCGGCACAACCTACGCTGCCACCGCCGCCGTGTTTGTGCGCAAGGTGGCGCTGGGGAAGCCTCTCGACCTAATCGCCGAGAACTATAAGCTGACGCCAACCGAGCTGCGCGTGCTTAATGGCATTGTCGAGGGCAGCGTACCGGAGACGGCGCGGATGCTGGGCATCGCCGAAACCACGGTCAAAACGCATCTCTACCGTCTTTTCGATAAGACCGGCGCGAGCCGCCAGGCCGACCTCGTCAAGCTTATCGCCGGTTATTCCAATCCGTTTGTTGGATGAGCCTCATGCAAGAATATGAGAAGCTCGCTGACATTATCGGGGATATCCATGAAGCGGCAACTGAACCCGAATTGTGGAGCGATGTTGTCGCCAAAATTAGAGACTTCGTTGGGGGAGAGGCTTGCGCGCTCCTCTCCAAAGACACCACGAGCAAATTCGGAAACGTCCTCAATCAGGTTGGCTTCGATCCCCACTACGTCCAGACCTATCAAGAGACCTATGCGAGGTTTGATCCCATCGTAACTCTGCCGCGCTTGGGTCAGGTCATGAGCATTCCGGATCTGGTCCCTTATGATGAATATCGCCATGGCCCCTTTATTCAAGAATATTTGCGGCCCCAGGGCTGGGTCGACACCGCGATTATCGCGCTTGAAAAGTCAGACCCGGATCATGCCATCCTCCTTATCACGCACCCAAGAAAGAAAAGCGGCATGGTCGACGACGAACTGCGCCGGCGCTTGGCGCTTATTGCGCCGCATGCGCGTCGCGCCTTGCTCATCGGCAAGGCGATAGACCTCCAGCAATCCACAGCGGCGGCCTTTGCCGAAACGCTGAATATTCTCGGCGCCGGCACATTTCTCGTCGACGCAAGTGGCCGGATCGTCCATGCCAGCGCCGCAGGTCACGACCTGCTTCATGAGGCCGTTTTTGTGCGCTCAAGGGATGACAAGCTTGCAACCCGCGATCCCGAGGCCGACCGGACTTTGCACGAGGCGTTCGCGGCTTGCGCCCTTGGCGACGCAAGGATTGGGCCGAAGGGCGTCACCTTGCCATTGACCGCGCATGACGGCGAGCGCTACGTCGTGCATGTGCTGCCGTTCACTTCGGGCGCGCGGCATAGTGCGAGCCGCGCCTGTGGCGCTGTCGCCGCCGTATATGTGCGGAAAGCCCAGCCCCATCGCCTCTTGAAGCCCTTGCACTGACCGCCGCCGCTGATTTATGTGCTGGCGGATAAGGAGCCCCGGTTGGGTGAGCACGAAGCCTTCATCAAACCGCTTTGGAAACAGGGCGTCGGCTCGACCATTCACTGTGTTGCTGGCGACGCCACCGGCATTATTGCTGCCGCAGCTATAACGGCGCCGCTGGGCCTGCCGATGTGGCTTGACCTGATCGTAGAATATTGCCTTGGGGCTTTTGATCTTCCAATCCCTCTTCATGAAATCCTTCATGGGAGGCACTTACCTTGAGAACGTGCGCAAGACGTTCCTGCCGGAATTCTTGAGCATGAATTTCGTCATGGCTGGCATGGCTCCTATTATGGTCTTTCTCATGATGGGACGCGACATGCGCGCGATGCAGCCAGAGGAACTCCTGTTCTGGGGCGTGATGTCGCTTGCCGTTATCGTGGGTTTCGCTGTCGCCTACCCCGTGAATACCTGGCTGGTGGCAAAATCTGAAACATGGCCTGATGACAGTACGCAAGGCGTCCGATGCATATCCATGGCGGCCCGTTTCAGGTCGTGGCACGGGATGGAGAGAGCATCCCCGAATCCGCAAGGTTTGAGGCCGATACGGTCAATGTCGGGCCGGGTCAACGCTACGACGTGATCTGGCCTGCGCGAAAAGCCGGGAAGTGGCTGCTCCATTGTCATATCCCGGCGGCGTTGCCGCTTCGCGACGACGCCACGAGGGCGCTGACATCGGACATGGTCATTGCGACGGCGAGCGAAGCGCGCACTGCACTTCGTCGAGCGGAGCGAAGCAATCCAGTATCACAAAGTCACAGATTCTAAGGCGTAACTTGGCAGGTCACGCCGCGCTGTTTCATTGCAGAGCAAAGAGACATGGCTGCACTTCGGGCTTTATAAGGGCCCGCCAATATGTGGAACCCACCATTTTCGCTCGACACTATAAGCTCACGATGGACGAGGATGTCGGAAAGCTGCGCCTTGATTTGCTGTGCTCTTGAACGAGCACTGCCCTCCGTATTTGCTGCGCCGAAATCGATGTGAAAGCCGTCACCGGACGCGGTGGTTGTTGCTGCGGCGGTAACGGTTCGGGAAGCAGCGAGCGGCTGTGACACAGGCTTGGCGACGGGTCTGGGCGAAGCCTCGCTAATATGCGCAGCCGTCAGTGCGGGCTGCGGAGAGCGTTTCGATGATTCTTCGGCTTCGGGTTTCCAGGATGTGGCAGCGGTTGGCGAAGCCGTGGGCTTTTGGGGCGTGCTGGCGCTAGGCGGGGGGCTGTTGCTCGATGAGCCGAAAAGACCGTTGAACACGCCAAATATGCCGCCAGACGATCCGCTCTGCGCGCTTTGCGTGTCGCTCGCGCTCGCCGATGCTGAAGACGTCCGCGAGCGTTCGGCAGGATTGTTGAGGCCCATGGCCGCGATCACGCGTTCCTTGCCTTCGGTCGCCTTCTTTCTTTCGGCAGATGGCAAATTTTGCATCCACAAAGCGCTCGAATAGTCGGAAAGCGCATTGGCAAGCGCACCGCTTCTTTCAAGACATTCCGCGCGCAGGAGAATGGCCCGCGCTGCCAGATCGTTATTCAGTCCTAGTTTGAAGGCTTCTTCGATTGCCGCAAGCGCTGTGGTATAGGCGCCAGCCTCATAGGCTTTTGAGGCGCGAGACAGTAACTCGATCCCTTTTTCTTCTTTGCTAGCTGCGAAAACGCGCGCTCCCGGCAGTATGGCCCCGATAATAATACCGAGGCTAAGACTAGCTAGAACAAACAGGCGTGTGATGCCTCGCAGCCGCATGGGGATGGAAAACACTTGCCTTGGGTCCAATGAGTATGGCGCAATTACAACATCACGCCCCAAAAGACAAAATCATACGATTGGGGCGCAGCCGTGTCTAAAAAGACTATGCCGATTCGACTATAGGAGGAGTACACCTCGATCTTCTATCCCCAGTAGAAAAATTACGCCCGGCATTGCCTCCCCTGGGTGCCCAGTCTGTCATCTCCGCTTCGGAGGGAGCTCTCGCTTCAAATCGGGGACGGCAACGCATGGGCTCGCCCCCGGCTTCGCAGCCTTCTTTACGTTACTGTTGATGCGTAGATGTTGACGTCCAACGCGTCATTGCGAAAGGTTATGCATGTGGAGTTTCGTTCGGGACGCACCGTCCTTCGTGCAGTTTTTTATGTTCATGGGCTGCATGCTTATGGGGCTATCTCACATCGTCAGGCCCCAAATGTGGGCGGACTATTTCGTCCATCTGCATGCACAGGGAACGCGCGGCGTGATAACACGCAGCTTCACTTTCGAACTGTGGCCGCCGTTTTGATCGTCACGCTGCATCAGGTCTGGCAGGGTCCGGCTGTTATCGTAACCATTTTTGGCTGGCTGCTGCTAGCGAAGGTTGGCGTAGCAATGCTCGCACCCGAGCGCGGTTCGCGGTCGCTTGCCATGGCTTCGAAAGGACCGTGACGTTTCGTCTTCGCTGGTTGCGCGCTAATAGGCATTGGCGCTTGCGCTGGCGTCGCGCTATTCCGGCCAATATGAAAAGAAGAAATGGCCCGCTGCCATCTGCCAAAACTCAAAAAAATTGACGCCCGGCTTTTACACCGAGCGCCCAGATCTGAACTATCGATAGTCGGAGGCCAATTACATGGCCTTGACGATACCCTCTGTCATCTTCTTGGCATCGCCGAAAAGCATCATGGTGTTGTCGCGATAGAAGAGCGTGTTGTCGATGCCCGCATAGCCGGACGACAACGATCTCTTGATGAACATAACAGTGCCAGCCTTCCAGACTTCGAGAACGGGCATGCCATAAATCGGGGAAGTCGGGTCTTCCTTTGCAGCCGGGTTTGTGACGTCATTCGCACCGATCACAAACGCCACATCCGCTTGGCTGAAGGCATTGTTGATGTCTTCAAGCTCGAAAACCTCGTCATAGGGCACATTCGCTTCGGCGAGGAGCACGTTCATGTGCCCAGGCATACGGCCTGCAACGGGGTGAATGGCATAAGAGACATCCACGCCATTGTGCTTAAGCGTGTCAGCCATCTCGCGAAGGGCATGCTGTGCTTGGGCGACGGCCATGCCATAACCCGGCACGATAATCACCTTGGAGGCATTCTTTAGGATGAACGCCGCATCGTCGGCGGAGCCTTGCTTCACGGGGCGCTGTTCGACAGCGCCTGCCGCAGCGGTAGTTTCTCCGCCAAAGCCTCCAAGAATGACCGAAATGAAGGAGCGGTTCATCCCCTTACACATGATGTAAGAGAGAATTGCGCCCGACGAGCCCACCAAAGCGCCGGTGATGATGAGCGCGGTGTTCGAGAGCGTGAAACCGATACCTGCGGCGGCCCAACCCGAGTAAGAGTTCAGCATCGAAACCACGACGGGCATATCCGCGCCGCCGATCGGAATGATGATCAGCACGCCGAATATCAAAGCGAGCGCGGTGATTGCCCAGAACAAGGTTTGGCTCCCTGTTTGGACGAAAAGCACGACCAACGCCACAAGTGCGATTGCGAGCGAAAGATTAATGAGGTGCCGGGCCGGAAGCATGATCGGCTTGCCCGACATGCGGCCGTCAAGCTTGAGGAATGCTATGATCGAGCCTGAGAAAGTGATCGCGCCGATAGCGACGCCCAGTGCCATCTCGATCAGGCTTTGCGTGTGAATATTGCCGGGAACGCCAATGCCAAAAGCTTCCGGAGCGTTCAGCGCCGCAGCGGCAACGAAAACGGCGGCCATGCCGACGAGGCTGTGAAATGCAGCGACGAGCTGCGGCATCGCCGTCATCGCGATGCGCCGGGCAGTGATGGCGCCAATGCTGCCGCCGATGCCAATGCCGCCAGCAATCAACAGCCAGCTTAGGGATGTCTCGGGCCGCGCCACACCAAGCGTTGTCGCGATGGCAATGGCCATGCCCGTCATACCGTAGGTGTTGCCTTGCCTTGAGCTTTCAGGAGAGGAGAGACCGCGCAAAGCAAGAATAAACAGTATGCCTGAAACGAGATAAAGAAGAGCGACAAGATTTGGGCTCATGAGCGCTCCGCCTTCTTTTCTTTTTTCTTATACATTGCGAGCATTCGGCTTGTGACCAAAAAACCGCCGAAAATATTGACGGAGGCCATAACCAAGGCCAAGAAGCCGAACACCTTTGCGAGTGTGCTGCTGCTTTCGCTTAAAGCCGAAGCGGCCTCGACCGAGACGGCGAGCAAAGCTCCGACCACGATTACCGAAGAAATGGCATTCGTGACGGACATCAGCGGGGTATGCAGCGCAGGCGTGACGCTCCAGACCACGTAATAGCCGACGAAGATCGCCAGGGCGAAAATTGAGAATTCAAATACGAATGGAGTGGGGGTGCCCGCTCCCTCAGACGCCGCCATTGCAGGCAACGCCGCCGCCGAGAACAATGCCACTACGGTGGCAACGCCTGTGAGACAATTTTTGATTTTCACGCTGCGCCTCCCTTTAAGCGCGGATGGACGATCTGGCCATCCTTTGCGACGAGGGTGCCAGCTACGGTTTCATCGTCCCAGTTGATGGCGAGTTTGCCATCCTTTTTGTCGATCATCGGCTCGACAAAGGCGAAGAGATTTCGAGCATAGAGGCTCGACGCATTCCCTGGAACACGCCCGGCCATGTTCGTGAGGCCAAGAATCGTTACGCCATTATGAACCGCAACTTCGCCAGGCTTTGTTAATTCGACGTTTCCGCCACGCTCGGCTGCGAGGTCGACTATGACAGAACCGGGCTTCATGCTCTCCACCATCGCACGGCTGATGAGGCGCGGCGCGGGACGGCCTGGAATGAGCGCCGTTGTTATTACGATATCCTGACCCGCAATGTGTCGCGCAACGAGTTCGGCTTGCTTCTTCTGATATTCGGCCGACATCTCTTTCGCGTAGCCGCCTGCCGCCTCCGCTTGCTTGAATTCATCATCCTCAACGGCGATGAATTTCGAACCAAGGCTCTCAACCTGCTCCTTAGCAGCGGGGCGCACGTCAGTGGCGGAAACCACGGCTCCGAGACGGCGGGCGGTTGCAATGGCTTGCAAGCCAGCAACGCCTGCCCCCATGACAAAGGCTCGGGCCGCGGGCACCGTACCTGCTGCCGTCATCATCATGGGCATAGCGCGCCCGAAAACCCCAGCAGCGTCGATCACGGCCTTATAACCGGCCAAGTTCGATTGCGAGGAAAGAACGTCCATGGACTGCGCACGCGTGATGCGTGGCATGAATTCCATTGTAAAAGCGGAGGCGCCTGTGGCTGCGAGCGCTTCGAGCCCATCGCGTGACCCGAATGGATCAAGCATGGCGACAACGAGAGCACCAGGCTTCAGCGCTGCAAGTTCCTCGGCTGAAGGGCGTCCCACCTTGAGCAAAATATCCGCACCCGATATCGCAGCCGCTGCGTCCGGAACGATTTCCGCTCCGGCCTCGCTGAACAGCTGATCGGGCATGAAAGAATGCTCTCCAGCGCCAGCCTCAAATAGTATCCGGCAACCTGCATTTTTAAATTTTTTTGTAGTCTCTGGCGATAGAGCGACCCGTGGCTCGCCCCGTTCCTCGCGCGTAACAGCAATCGTAATCATCGCCTTCCAGTCGCTGGTGGCCTAAACGAGAAAATATGCCATCGCGATCAAGATGATAACGACTGTGGCAACGCCCCATTTTACAAATGTCATAAAGCCTTCGTAGGTGCGAACATGAGCTGGCATGTCCATATTTTTGTTCGCTTCGGCTTGGTCGATCTTCACGGCATGCTACTCCCCTGCTTGCGACGCAAATAGATAGGCTGGCGGACATTTACACAAGTTTATTCCCGCGCCAAGCGTTGAAGTCCTCTGACCCCATGCTAAAAGGACGCGCATCGGCGAGTGGTGCATATTAATGCGCCCAACGAGACACGGGAGCGTTTCGAAGTAATGCTCGGTTTAAAAAATGGAACGTCGCTAGCAAAAGCAGCGGCAATGCGGCAGGTATCGGTTTCGCTACGATAAGTTCGTGTATGGCGGATACAGATGCGGACAAACAGAAACTCGCTCAATGCGCGAAAGATATTTGCTCGATTATCGTATCTAAGAATGCGAGCGGCCCCGATCTGAGCTGCGATCTCACTAAGACCTGGGAGAAGGAACAGATTAAAAAAAGCGCCAGCGAAAAGAAACTGTCATGGGGGCCTCCTCCGGGTGACGCAAAATGCAGCGTTAAAGTAAACGCAAAGCGGGCGGAGCTTGTGAAGGCGCTCACTTCGCCGAAAGCAACATTCAAGTTCGATAAGCATTCCGTCTCGTGCGAAATTGAAGCCAACGGCGAGCAACATCCGGTAAGCGCGACAATGGCGCCGGAACTCAAGTTCAAGGATGGTAAGGCTGTAGGTTCAGCGCTTCACATGGACGACATCAAGGGCCCGACGCTGATTAAAGGCATGATCTGGACCGCCGCAACGTTGGAGCAGAATTTCGGCTTGTTCGAAGGCGATATAACGCGAGAAATCAATCGCTTCATTCAAAATCAGTGCCCGAAAATCACCGGCGACGCCAAATAGTGAGCTTCTTGAGGTTCTTCGACCGGAGATGAGCGGCAATCGTATCATTTTTGATACGACTCAGGCTAGCCGTACGCTGGTGGCCTAAACAAGAAAATACGCCATCGCGATCAGGATGATAGCGACTGTGGCAATGCCCCATTTTACGAATATCACGAAGTTTTCATAAGTACGAACATGAGCGGGCATGTCCATATTCTTGTTCGCTTCAGTCTGGTCGATCTTCACGGCATGCTATTCCTCTGCTTGCGGCGCCATAGGCCATGCTGCGGGATTTACACAAGTTTATTCCCGCGCCAAGTGTTGAAGTCCTCTGACCCCATGCTAAAAGGACGCGCATCTGGCCAATGGGTACGAAATAACGTGCCTAATGAGAAACGGGAGTGTTTCAGCGTAATGCTTGGTTTAAAAAGTGGAACGGCGCTAGCTAAAGTGGCAGCAATTGCGGCAGGTATCGGTCTTGCGGCAGCAGGTTCGTGTATGGCGGATACCGATGCCGACAAACAGAAACTCGCTCAATGCGCGAAAGATATTTGCTCGATTATCGTATCTAAGAATGCTAGCGGCCCCGATCTGAGCTGCGACGTCACGAAGACCTGGGAAAAAGAGCAGATTCAGAAGGGCGCTGACGAAAAGAAACTGTCCTGGGGCATGGGCTACGCAAAATGTAGCGCAAAAATTAGCGTCAAGCGTGCGGATCTCGTAAACGCTCTCACCGCTCCAGAGAACACCCTCAAGATTAGCAAACAGGCCATCTCTTGCGAAATTGAGCGGAGCGGTGAGAAATACCCTATCAGCCTGACGATGGCGCCCGAGCTCAAGTTTAAGGATGGAAAGGCGACGGGTTCAGCCCTGCATATGGACGACATCCAAGGCGCAACGCTGATTAAAGGCGTGGTCTGGACGGCTGCAACTCTGGAGCAGAATTTCGGTCTTTTGGAAGGCGACATGACGCGCGAAGTTAATCGCTTCATTCAGAAGGAATGTCCGAAAATAGCTAGCGACGCCAAATAGAGAGCCCTTTGGCTTTCTTCGATTTAAGAATGAACGGGCAACCGTATCATTTTTGATACGGCTTAGGGCTAGCTGTGCCGCAATACTGCCGCATCGCCGCCTAGTATGGGCGCCGATGCGGCATCTCGTAATGCTGCCAAACAGACCCGCGATCACACGCTGCGGCGGATAGGCAGTGCAATATGCAGCCACCTCAAGATTACTATTCTATATTAGGCGTTGAGCGCGATGCGTCAGCCGCCGATATTCGCCGTGCGTTCCGCGCGCTTGCCAAATCGCTGCATCCCGATAGTAAGCAATCTGAAAGCGGGCCACAGGCGGCTTACGATTTCAGCACGATCAGTGAAGCTTACGAAACTCTGAAGGATGAAGAGAAGCGCGCGGCCTACGATGAGGATTTGTACAATTCGCGGCAACTCGCTTCGCAGGAGGCCCGTGGGAGAAGAAGGCCCGTCGCGTTTGCGGCTGGATTGGGCATTGGCCTCGCGATTGCCGCAGGCGCGCTTCTCGTCAAGGTCTATGCCGATCGCAACGACCGGCGTGCGGAACTTCAGAAAACCCAGGATTCATTAAATCCCAGAAATAAGACCGCCAGCCTCAGCGAGCCAAATCGCTTGGCTGCCCGAACCAAGGCAGATCAGCAACGGCCGATAGAGCAGCAGCCTTCAGCAAGCGCGCCAGAGTCTGAGCCGGAAACTGATGTTAAGCCAGAAGAGGAGGAGGAAGGCACAACCTCCCGGGCGCCGTCCAGGCCGGTATTGACAGAAGAAGGGCGTTCGCCCATCGATGAGCCAGCGGCCAGAACAACCTCCGTGGAGCGCACGCCAGCTCCAGCGTCTCCAACCGAGACGCAGCAGCCGGGCAAAGCCAGTTCCTCGCAGACCGCTGCGGCAGCGCCTCCGCTCAGCGAAGAGATCTTGGCTCTGGAGCATCTCATTGACCAGGACGCCGACAAAAGCGCAGCGTATCGTCTAACGTCACTTGTCGGATCCTCAACAAGGGTCGAAGATCTCTCCCGCGCAGCCGCCGTTGCGACAAAGCCGGAAACGATTGACCTCATCAATAAACGCATTTCGCTTCTCATGAAGTCGCCAAATGCGCGGCCCGCGGCTGGCGGCGACGTGGCCAACGCAAGTAGCCCTCCAGCCACCGCAGCGGCCATGCCATCCGGCAGGCCATCGTCAAATGGCAGCCAAATCGATGCAGGGTTTGCGCCGGGGGTCGATGGCTCCATTCAAATTGTTGTGGGCCCAAGGCGCGATGAAAGGCCACTCCGGATCAGGCCGGGGAACGGCTTGGTTGAAATCTTTGCCGATTGCCCTTTTTGCCCCGAAATGGTCATTGCGCCAGCCGGTCAATTCACGATGGGATCGAAGCCGGAGGAAGATGGACACCGCGTGGAGGAAAGCCCGGCGCATCGCGTGGTTATCCAGCGCCCCTTCGCCATTTCGAAGCATGAGATCACAAACGAGAATTGGCGCGCATGTATTCAAGGTGGCGGCTGCCGGGCCGCACAGTTCTCATCGTTCCTTGCGCACCCGGACATGCCTGCATCGCGCCTATCTTGGTTTGACGCAAAAGGTTACGTTGATTGGCTTTCCCGCGAAACTGGCAAGACTTACCGGCTACTTACCGAAGCGGAATGGGAATATGCGGCACGCGCGGGCGGCAGACGAACAGGCACCCCTACGGCGGAGAGGCCGGATAACGGGCGATTTGAGCCTGTAAATTTCGTGGACATGCTTCCCTTTCGCAACCGCGTAAGACTTGGAAGCGGATATGCCCCGAATGCCTGGGGCCTCTACGACATGCGCGGCAACGCAATGGAATGGGTAGAGGATTGCTGGCACCCAACCTACGGCCACGCCCCTGCCGATGCGTCTCCCTGGCTTTCGGCTGGCGGCGGAGACTGTTCGCACCGTATGGTTCGCGGCGGCTTTATCGGAGCAGACTGGGCTAGGCAACGCCTCACAACAAGGGCTCGGGAATTTGCCGATATGCGGGCGCCGGGCCTTGGATTTCGCGTTGCTCGCGATATCGCACCCGCGACCGCTAAGAGCAGCTCAGAATAAGAGTAGCCGCCCGGGTCATTGCGATGGCGAGTGAAGCTCCGCCGGAAGCAATTCAGAGTCTTCACAAAGGTGCCTGCTCTGGATCGCAACGGCGCGATGGGCCCCGCGAAGACGTTCCGTAGCTTCGCTAAACAATTGAGCGCCTGCTACTGTGCGGCCAAGTTCGTAGGCCCCGGCAGTTCATAGGGCCATAGTTGCGACACGATACGCGCCGAGAGATTTGCCCCCGTTTCAATTTTCCGGAAAAGGTCGCGATGCGCATAGTTGTTTCCTCGGCTGTTTTTGCCGTGTTTGCTGTTTGCCCGGCGCTCGCCGCCGAAGTTACTGCCACCTCCAAGATCGACGCGGTGACGGTGTTCCCGTATGGGGCCGAAATCGCCCGCACCGTAAAGGCCAAGCTCGATAGCGGCGAGCACAAGGTGCTGGTCGAGATCACGGGCCAGGCCGATCCGGCTTCGGTCCGCCTCGAAGGCGCGGGCAGCGGCAAGCTTGAAATCGGCTCGGTCGATACGCGCGTCATCAGCCTTTCCAGCGCCGATCCGCTGATTGCGCAATCGGCGCGCAAGAAGATCGAAGACGAGATCGAGGCGCTCACCGATCAGCGCGCCGCCGAAGACGACGTGATTAACGCGGCTCAGTTGCAGCAGTCCTATTTGGCAAGCCTTGCGAAACTCCCCGAGGCGCCGCGGGCCGCCAATGCGAGCGCGCCGCAGGAAAATTGGAATGGCTTGTTTGAGGTGCTCGAAGCGAGGACGCCCTCGGTCGCCAAGATCATTGCCGAGGCAAAGCTCAAGCAGCGCGCCTTGGATCGTAAGATTACCGATCTGCGCCGCGAGCTTGCGACGGTCACGGATGGCGGCGCAAGCCGCACCCAGATCAGCATCAATGTCAGCGCGGGCGCGCCTTTGGACGCGACCCTGATCCTCCATTATCAGGTGGCGGCCGCCTCCTGGAGCCCCTTCTACGACGCGCGTCTCACGACCGCGAGCGCTGGCGCGGAAACGCCGCCGAAACTTGCCATCGTGCGCCGCGCCAGCATTACCCAGACCACGGGCGAGGATTGGGACGACGTGAAGCTCGCGCTATCGACCACGCGGCCTGGAACCGCAACCGCCGCCCCGGATCTTAAGGTTTTGAGCATCGACTTTGCGAAAACGTCTGAAGCAGATGGAAATGCTCGTCCAGGGGGAGCGCCAGCTTCGGCGGATAAACCTGACGAGAAAAGTCGACTGCGACTGGCCCAAGGTCAGCTTTATGATGCTCTAAATAACGGGCAAGAGATCAATAGCCCTGATGCGCCGGCGCTGGAAAAGACTGCCCAAGCCGAGATCACGGCATTCCAGGCCGTCTATACCATTGAAGGCCGAAGCACGATCAAATCTTGGGGGGACGCGAAGCGGCTGCAAATTTTGGCCGAGGAGATGGATACCGCGCTTCTTGTCAAAGCTGTGCCCCGCTTGGATCGCACCGCCTATCTCTATGCAAAGCTCTCCTTGCCAAAAGCCTCGTCTCCCTTATTGCCCGGACAGGTCGCCTTGATCCGCGATGGCGTGTTTGTCGGCAATGGCGCGCTGCCGCAAATGGCGCCGGGCGAGGCTTACGAACTCGGCTTTGGCGCGGATGAGCGCGTGCGGATCAAGCATGCGGTGATCGAGGACAAGAAAGGCGAAACCGGCACCTTCTCGACCTCAAAAATCGAGGAGCGGCGTTACGCGATCACGATCAAAAACCTGCACAGCCGGGCCATGGATCTTCAAATCATGGATCGCATGCCGGTGAGTTTGCAGCAGGACATCAAGGTTGATTTTTCGGTCAACAATGGCCCGCAGCCAACGAAGTTCGATGCGAATAACAAGCGCGGTGCAATATTGTGGGACCTCAAGGCTGCGCCTGGAGAAGAGAAGCAGATCGGCTTTGGCTACCGCGTGTCGGCTCCCGCCAACAGATCAATCCAATATCGCCAGCTGACCGACGAGCGGATCCAGCTGATGAACGAGAGTAGCTACAAATAACCGAGGCCATCGAGCGCCCAATTAGGCAGAGCCATAAAAAAAGGCCGGTTTTCGCCGGCCCTTTTCGCTTTACCCTACGCCTTCGCGAAGGCTCGTTTCACCTTCTCCGGCGTCAGGGGCAGGTCGCGCATGCGCAAGCCGGTGGCGTTGGCCACCGCATTGGCGATCGCCGCCCCCGTCGGCCCCTGTGATGCCTCGCCCGTACCGAGAAACGGCTGACCGGGCCGGTCAATCAACTCGGTCGTGATTTCCGGAACCTCGGGGAAAGTCAGGATTGGATAGGTCGACCAGTCGCTGCTTTGAATCCTCGTGCGGTCGTACATGACCTCCTCTTTCAAGGTCCAGCTGGAGGATTGGATGATGCCGCCATCGATCTGCATCTTGATGCCGGTCGGATTGATGATTTGACCGGAGTCATTCGCAGCGACGGCCCGCACGAGGCGGATAACTCCGGTGTTCCGGTCAACCGCGACCTCCATGACCACCGCCGTGTAAGCTGCCGAGTTCTTGTAGCGGGCAAACGCGATGCCCTTGCCGCGTCCGTTTCCAGCCTTAAAATCCTGCCACCCAAACTTCTGGGCCGCCCGTTCGACCACTGCGCGGGCGCGTGGGTCTTTCAGGTGCCGGAGCCGGAACTCTACTGGATCCGCGCCAGCCGCCAGCGCCAGCTCGTCCATAAAGGATTCGATAGCGAACACATTGGCATAGGCGCCAAGACCGCGCAGTGCCGAGGAGCGCAGCGGTGTTTCCGAAATGTGCCGATAGACCACCTTGCTCGCCGGGAATTCGTAGAGCGGGATGGCGTTGCGGTCGCCTCCGCCGTTTGGCTGTGGAAGGATGTCGCCTGGCGGCGGCGTGAACGGTGTTTCGAGATGCCAGGCCGCTATGAAGCGGCCAGCGTGGCCATCCGGCCGCGTGGAATGCGTCGAACTCCATACGTCATAATTCCAATCGACGACATTGCCCGTTGCGTCGAGGCTGGCGCCGCAGCGCATGGCCATGGCCGAGCCGTAAGGCTCCCATGTGTGTTCATCGGCGCGCATCCATTGCACGCGTACCGGACGCCCTGGCAGTTCGCGGGCTAGAAGCGCCGCATCGGCGGCGACATCGTCTGCGCCGTTATGTCCATAACAGCCCGAGCCTTCGCGATGGATACAGCGAATGCGGTCTTCCGGGGTGTGGAGCAGCCCGGCAAGCGCCTTCCGCAGCGGATAGACGCCCTGGCTGTGTGTCCAGATTGTGTATTCGCCATCCGCTAAGTGCGCCACCGCACAGGACGGTCCGATTGAGCCGTGAGCCTGGTAGGGCCGGGTGTAGTCCGCCTCAACCTTCTTTGCTGTTGCGGCCCCCGTGCCAGCCTTTTCGTTGATCACGATATTGCGGGTCGGCAGGCGGCGGAGCATCGCATAGATATTTTCGCGATCAGGCAGAGTGTGCGGCTCATCCCATTTCGCATCGCTGCGCAAGCGCTCGGACGCAGCAATCGCCTGCTCCTCGCGTTCAGCGATAACGGCAAGGAAGCTGCCGTCGCGAACTACCTTGACCACGCCGGGCATGTTGCGCGCGCCAGCGTCATCGAGCGATTTCAACCGCGCGCCGTAGCTTGGCGGCCGCACAATGCGGCCATGCAGCATGCCGGGCAAGCGCACGTCCTGCACATAGGCGACGCCTCCGGTCATCTTCGCCGGAATATCCAAACGCGGGACGGCGTGGCCGACCACCCGATATTGATCCACCGCCTTGGGCTTTACGGCTCCGGTCGCCTCATATTGGAAATACCGGCCGCCGAGCAATTCCGAATATGTGACCTGGGCGCCCGAACCGCCGCGCACCCGAACCGTACCGTCGGCGACCTCAAGCTTATCGGAGGCGAACGCCCAGCCGCGCCGCCGCCATATCGACCATATATTGGCGCGCCTCGGCAGCAGCTTGGCGGATCGCGTTGCCGCTTTGTAGCAGCGACTGGCTGCCCGAAGTAACGCCCTCATCCGGCGTCACCGCCGTGTCCGCAGTTATCATTTCAATGCGAGCAAGCTCAACATCGAGTTCTTCCGCCGCGAGTTGAGCCAGCGAGGTCTTGATCCCCTGCCCTAGCTCCACCTTGCCGGTGAAGATCGTTACCGTGCCGTCGCCATTGATGCGGATCCAGGAATCGAGCCGCTTGAAGCTGTTGAGGCTGCCAGGCAGCGGAGGCTTTGGCTTTGCCGCTTCCTGAGCGAGAGCATTGCCGAGGCTGAAGCTGACAACGAGAGCGCCGGTCCCTTGCAGAAAGCGGCGACGTGAAACAGGAGAAATCTCGTTCATTACGCCATCTCCTGCGCAGCGCGCTTAACAGCGGCGATGATTCGCAAATGCGTGCCGCAGCGGCAGAGGTTATTAGCCAGGGCCTCGCGGATCTGCGCGTCGCTCGGCTTTTTGTTGCGATCAAGGAACGCCTTGCTGGTCATAATCATGCCATTGGCGCAGTAGCCGCATTGCGCAGCCTGTTCGGCAATGAACGCTTTTTGCACCGGATGCGGCTTTTCCACAGTGCCGAGGCCCTCAAGCGTCGTCACTTCGCCCGTCACCGAAGACAATGGGGTCACGCAAGAGCGCACCGCATCGCCGTCAATAATCACCGTGCATGCGCCGCATTGCGACAGCCCGCAGCCGAATTTTGGGCCGTTCAGGGCAAGGTCGTTGCGCAATACATAGAGCAGCGGTGTATCCGGATCGGCATTGACCGTCCGCTCCCGCCCGTTCACCCGCAGAGTCATATTCTGGCCCATCGTTTTCTCCCACTCGCCGTGCCCTGGATTTGTCCAGTATTGGGTTTGGTTGACAGCCTAGCCCGCGCTCCAGTGCAGGGTCAACCCGCGGCTCCGTGAATTCAGTTTCGATGTGGGGAGCAGGAACCCATCCGAGCACCCCCTCAAGCTGCTTAAATCGTCTTCAACTTAGTTCGACGTTTCATGAGTTTGCCACGTTTGCAACGTTACCGTCGCCAACAGCTTTTGGGGGGCAGCATGGCCGGAATTGAAACGATAGCTTTGGAGCAAATGGAGCGCGAGCCGAAAGCGGCTGGCCTTCTATCTAAAATCGGTGGGCCACAGTTTTTGGCCGCACAATTCTTCACGATTCTTGCGACAGTCCTGGGCGTCTATCTGGCCGGTTATGTGGGATTTCAACGCACGCTGGAATATGACCGGTATGTTAAGGCTCAGCAAAGGGCCGATCTCCTCACGGCGGTAGAGGAGGAATTGAAGCAAAACGCCGTCCGTTTGCAAAAGTTCAATGAGCGGCTCCCGGCAGACGTGGGCTACGGGCTCGCTAGCACCGAATGGCCGCGCTTGCGCTTATTTGTCTGGCAGGCCGCTGGGCGGTCATCATCTGCCTTTGACATGCCCCCGCAAATCGTCGGCGGCATTCAAGCTTTTTATGAAGACATCGGCGAAATGCTAAACGAGGACGAAGCCCATCAGTCCTTCAGGAGTCTGACGACCTCAAACACCTATTTTAGAACTCAGTTCAAGGAACGTTTGAGCGGTCAGCTGAAGCTCGTGGAGACTTCCATTGTGCCGGCGTTGGACAAAGCCATCGGCGCATCCGAGCAGCTGGTGAAGAAATACTCCGCCTCGAACGACGCCTCGCGCTGACAGGCTCTGGCACGATCCGACCGCAGAGTTAAAGCCGAGCCTTGCGGGATAAGAACTCGGAAGCTCCATAGAATGCTTCGATTAAGCGGGCGCTGGATGCATCTGTCACCGCGCCCGCCCATTGATTGACCTGAAGGATGCTACTGTTAGTCGAACTTATAGGTCAGCCGCGCGCGGATGGAGAATACATCTATGCTGGTCTTCGCTGAAAGTGAGCCGGCGGTCGCGGTCTCCTCTGCGAGGATATTGTAAAGCCCTTCCACGCCAGCGGTTACACGGCTGTTAATCTTCGTCTCTGCGCCAGCGCCAAGAACGAAGCCTACAGAGCTGGTGTCAACGTTAACATTGAATTCGGGCATCGAAGCGCTTGCGCCCTCGATAAAAGTGACGCCTGCGGTGCCGTAGTAAAGCCAATTATTATTGATGATCCCGTAGCGACCGCGGACGCTCGCCATATAATCATAGGTGCCGGGGAAACTGATTTCTCCCTCAATGCCATAAACTTGATTGCCGTTCTGCCAGTTGTAACCGGCGAGGAAACCTCCCGTAAGGCCCGTATCGCTGAAAGACATTTGCCCGTCAGCAGGAAAGCCAAAGCGCGCGGCCATCGAATCGTGGAACGTGGTATCGGCGCTTACGCGTGCGAAGCCAAGAGTGGCGCCGGCATAATATCCAGACCAGTTATCTGCAGTCGCATAACCGCCTTTATAGTCGCCGGCTTGGACTTGTGCAGCGCCGCCTGTAACGGCCAATGCTGCCAACGCTATTTTCCAAATCTTCATATTTGCTCCCCATTGGTAGCGTCCGCGTATTTCACGCGGATGTGAATGGCGAGCAGAACGCGATTTGAAGATGAGGCGCTACGCACGCGAAGTTGTAGGTTTCAAACGATGCCAGTCACTCGAACCGGGACCGAGCGCCAGAAGAACGAAGGTCCGGAAAAATTACAAATTATTTCAAATGCTTGTGACATTGCCATCCGGTGTTCCAATGCTGTGCCAAACCTGTCACAGGAGAGCACGTTCTTTGCGGCTCGGCTGTTTTTTTAGCAATTTCCGGCTGGATTGATGTTTTAGCGTGCGCTTGGATACAGTCGCGGTGAACCAAAGCCGCACAGAAGAGAAGTACCCTACCGAGGGTTTAAGTTGTTTTTCTCAAGTAGAACATACGCAACCAACAGCAACATTAAGTTGTATTTAAATCCAAGACGCTTTTATATTCACGAACGATGGTCCATAGGCTTCACCTAAGGATCACGTTTTACCATCTACTCCTAGCAGTTCACGAAAACGAAGCTGTACTCTGCAAGGAGAAACCATGTTTATCCGGCGTTTTTCGGTACCGAATTTCTTATTTTTATTTATTCTTTTCCACAATTCCAACAGCATAGCCCAAACGCAGGAGGAAAGCAGCGCCAAGGTAGAGAAATTGTTCGATAACTTCATGCGTCGCGGCGACCTTCCCTTAGAATTTACAGTAAGCATCTATCGAACCACTGCGACGGGCCTCGGTCCTTACCTCGGCACGATCGTTGTGCGGAATTCCATGATCAAGATTGCAGGCCGCGAAGAGCCAGCGCTCATCTTGAAACCAAATCTTGAAAAGTTAACGCCCGGTCTGCACGCCTTTCATATCCATGAAAATCCCGATTGCGGACCGAAAGCAAAGGATGGCGTGATGGTCCCTGGTTTGGCGGCTGGCGCTCATCTTTTCGCCGAGCATAAGATGGGTTCGGAAATGGTAACATATAGGAGTCATTTGGGTAATTTGCCGAACTTGCTCGTTAATCGTGACGGAACAGCATCCGAGGAGGTCGCCGCTCCACGGCTGTCCTTGGCTGATTTGGTGAACCGCTCAATCATCATTCACGCGGGCCAAGACGATTACTCCGTGCGCGATGCCTGCGGCGTGTTCCAATAAGCAGCCGCTAACATCAAGGAGAACGCTTCTTCTCGCTGCGGTTGAGATTTTTTCTTGACTTGCTCGCACGTCGCGCATACGCACGTCGGTGGGACACCTCCCCCCAACGGGAGGCAAACTATCTGTGAGGGTAGAACTGCCATGCTGGCTCCAAAGCCATCCGTGCGCCCCAATGCGGCGCATTTTTCGTCTGGCCCCTGCGCAAAGCGCCCCGGCTATTCCCTTGAAAATCTGAAAGACGCCTTTCTTGGACGGTCTCACCGCTCCAAGCCAGGAAAAGCAAAGCTCAAGCTTGCCATCGACAAGACGCGCGCAAATCTTGGGCGTGCCCGCCGATTATCGCATCGGTATCGTCGCCGCATCTGATACAGGCGCTTTCGAGATGGCGATGTGGTCGATGCTCGGCGCACGCGGCGTTGACCTGCTTGCCTGGGAAAGCTTCGGCAAGGACTGGGTGACGGACGTCGTAAAGCAGCTCAAGATTGCCAATGCGCGCGTGCTGGATGCGCCCTATGGCGAGCTGCCAGATCTTTCCAAGGTCGATTTCAACAACGACGTGGTTTTCACCTGGAACGGAACGACCTCGGGCGTTCGCGTGCCTAATGGCGACTGGATCCCCGCTGACCGCGCCGGTCTAACCCTTTGCGATGCGACTTCAGCCGCTTTCGCGCAGAAGCTCGATTGGCCGAAGCTCGATGTCGTCACCTTCTCCTGGCAGAAGGTGCTCGGCGGCGAGGCGCAGCACGGTATTCTCATTCTTTCGCCGCGCGCCGTTGAACGGCTTGAGAGCTACACCCCCGCATGGCCGATGCCGAAGCTCTTCCGCATGACGAAGGGCGGCAAGCTGAATGCGGAGATCTTCGAAGGCGCGACCATCAATACGCCGTCGATGCTATGCGTTGAGGACTATCTGGACGCGCTTAGCTGGGCGGAACGGATCGGCGGCTTGCCTGCGCTGCAAGGGCGTAGCAACGCCAATTTCAAGGTGATTTCCGATTGGGTGGCGCGCACCCCTTGGGTAGATTTCCTTGCGCGCGATGAGGCGACGCGTTCGAATACGTCTGTTTGCCTCAAAATCGTCGATCCAGAGCTAAGCTCTCTTGAAGCACAGGCCGATGTTGCCAAGGCAATCGCGGCTTCGCTCGAAAAAGAAGGTGTCGCGCTTCGACATTGGCGCCTATCGCGATGCGCCTCCTGGCCTGCGGATCTGGGCTGGAGCAACCGTCGAGGCCTCCGATCTTGAAGCGCTCATGCCGTGGCTCGATTGGGCCTTTCGCCAATGCAAAGTCCGGCCTCGCGAAAGCCGCCTAGCTTTTCTGTGTCATGGCCGGGGCGATCCTCGGGTCAAGCCCGAGGACAGGCCCGGCCTCCAGAACCGGAACCTCCAGAGCCCGTTCGCTGGATCGCCAGGCTAAGCGCTGGCAATGACCACCCGTTCAATGTCTCTGGATTTTGTAAGGAGACACATAAATGACAGCCCCTCGCGTTCTTATCGCCGATAAGCTTTCGCCCGCCGCCGCCGAAATCTTTCGTGATCGCGGAATTGAAACCGACACCAAGACCGGCCTCGACAAGGACCAGCTCGCCGAAATCATCGACCAATATGATGGCCTCGCCGTCCGCTCCGCCACGAAGGTAACTGAAAAGGTGCTCGCCAAGGCCAATGGCCTGAAGGTCATCGGTCGCGCGGGCATCGGCGTCGACAATATTGACGTGCCCGCCGCGACAAGCCGCGGCATCATCGTGATGAACACGCCTTTCGGCAATTCCATCACGACGGCGGAACATACGATTTCTCTGTATGATGGCGCTTGCCCGGCAAATTCCCGAGGCCGACCGCAGCACGCAGGCCGGTAAATGGGAAAAATCGCGCTTTATGGGCGTCGAGGTTACGTCGAAGACGCTTGGCGTTATCGGTTGCGGCAATATCGGCTCGATCGTCGCCGACCGCGCTCACGGCCTAAGCATGAAGGTGATTGCATATGATCCCTTCCTGTCCGAAGAGCGCGCGCTCGATCTCGGCGTTGAGAAGGTGTCTCTCGAAGAACTTTTCCGCCGCGCCGACTTCATCACGCTGCACACGCCGATGACGGAGAAAACGCGCAATATCATCAACGCGCAATCGATCTCCACCATGAAAAAGGGCGTGCGCATTCTCAATTGCGCGCGGGGCGGCCTCATTGTCGAAGAGGCACTGGTTGAGGCTTTAAAATCGGGCCATGTCGCAGGAGCCGCGATTGACGTGTTCGAGAGCGAGCCAGCAACCGAGAGCCCGCTTTTTGGCCTTCCCAACGTGATCTGCACGCCGCATCTCGGCGCGAGCACAAACGAGGCGCAGGAAAATGTAGCGCTGCAAATTGCGGAGCAGATGTCGGATTATCTGCTGCAAGGCGCAATTTCGAACGCCGTCAACTTCCCCTCGATCACGGCGGAAGAAGCGCCGAAGCTGCGTCCATTCGTGAAGCTCGCGGAGCAGTTGGGCTCCTTCGCCGGTCAGCTCACCGAAACCGCGCCGAGCCTCATCCGGCTCGAATATGCCGGGGACGTGGCTGAAATGAATACCCGCGCGCTAACATCGGCTGCGATTGCGGGCGTGCTTCGGCCACTGCTCCAGGACGTGAACATGGTTTCGGCTCCGGTAATCGCGAAAGAACGCGGCGTAAAGGTCGAGGAAGTCCGCCGTGGTCAGGAAGGCGCTTACGAAACCTATATTCGCGTCACGCTCAAGACCGAGCGGCAGGAGCGCACTGTCGGCGGCACTGTATTCTCCGACGGCAAGCCGCGCATTATTCAAATCAATAAGATCTCGCTGGATGCTGAATTCGCGCCGAACTTGCTCTACACGGAAAACGCCGACAAACCCGGCCATATAGGCGCGCTTGGAACGTTGCTCGCCAATGAGGGCGTGAATATCGCCACCTTCAATCTTGGCCGTGAGGAGCCGGGCGGCAAGGCCATCGCGCTTGTGAGCGTCGATGAGCGGGTGGACGAAAGTGTCCTTCAAAAAGTGCGGGCGCTACCGCATGTGGTGCGCGCATCGCGGCTTAGTTTCTAAGCGGCGATCACTTTGATAGAAGAAGAGCGTTGACGTGCCGGAGCCGGCCTTGGCCGGTACCTGGCACCGCGTTATTGCGACGGCGAGCGAAGCGTGGCCGGAAGCAAATCCAAAGCAGCTAACCGGAACCACTTGCGCCGGTTCCCTGGATCGCCGCAGCGCGGTGCGCCTCGCTTGCGAAATTTCAACCTCGGCGTACATGTCCTTGTCCCAGGCTTCGTTCTTGGATAACGATGCGCGGCATCGCTATGTTCGCTGGAGAATTCCACCATGCCTACCGCCGGTCTTCTGCACATCGTGATTGCCGTAGGGCTTGCCATTCATGCGATGAAAACCGGGCGCTCGCAATGGTGGCTCTTTATACTTCTTCTCGTGCCTTTGCTCGGCTCCATCGCCTACGTGCTGGTTGAAATCGTCCCAGCGCTCTTGAACTCAGGCGGGGCGCGCGCAATGAAAAATAATATCGGCACAATGCTTGACCCAAATAAGGAATGGCGCGAGCGCGCGGAGCAGGCCGAGCTTGTGGACTCCGCCGACGCAAAAAAAGCTTTTGCAGAAGAATGTGAGCGCAAGGGCATGTGGAAGGACGCGATTCGTCTCTACGAAAAGGCCGCGACGGGTGTGTTCGTCGACGATCCAGTTCTGCTTCTCGGCCTGGCGCGCGCTCATCTTGGAGATGGCGATGCCAATTCTTCGCTCGCGATTTTCGATAAGCTCAGGGCCGCGCATCCCGATTCGCAGAATCAAGAAGCGCATCTCCTTTATGCGCGAGCCTTGGAAGAAAGCGGCCATATCGCGGATGCGCTCGACGAATACAAACAAGTTTCGCGCTACTATGCAGGCTTCGAAGCGAAGGCCCGCTATGGCCTCTTGCTTTTGAAGCAAGGCCAAACGGGTGCAGCTCGCGAGTTGTTTCAAGATGTTATCCGTGGATCGAGCGTTCGGCCGGTTGTGATTACCCCTGCCGATAAGGAGTGGATCAAAGTTGCGAGAGCCAATCTACACTGATGCGCCAAGTGCGCGAACTACGTACCGCCGCACACGCGTTTGGCCATGGGGGAGCCAACAGGAGTATAAGTAAGAGATGATTTTGTCCGTGATCCGCATAGCGTTGTCCATTTTTGCTCTCACACCGACCTGCTCTAGGCTGGCCGCAGAAGAAGTGCGGTTTGAAAGTAATGGCTATCGGCTTTATGGCTGCATCATGCGGCCTCAAGGGCCGGGACGGTTTCCGGCTGTAATCTACAATCACGGTAGCGAACGATTTCCTGGTCCGTGCGGACCGCCAGCGCTTGCAAGCACCTTTGTGAAGCACGGTTTTATCTATTTTATGTTTCATCGGCACGGTCACGGCCGCTCTCCCGGTGATTACATTATGGATTTGCAAAAAGAGCTATTTACGTCGAATCGAAATCCGGCAGCAGCCTGGCAAGGCGTCGTGGCCCTGCAGGAGGACTACAATCGCGATGTCGAAGGCGCGGTCCGATGGTTTTTGTCGAGGCCCGAAGTTGACCGCAAGCGCGTGATTATGACCGGCATTTCGTTTGGCGGAATACAGACGCTGTTGACAGCTGAAAAAGGCCTTGGCCTGCGAGGCTTCGTTGCATTCGCGCCCGCCGCGCAGTCCTGGCAAAATGTTGCCTTGCAGGAGCGCCTCGCTGCGGCGGTGCGCCGCGCCAAAGCGCCGATTTTTCTCGTACAAGCGCAAAATGACTACAGCCTTGGACCAAGCGAGGTGCTCGGACCTATTATTCGAGCCAAAGGGGCGCCCAACGAGGCCAAGGTTTATCCCCCATACGGCGCGACCTCCCAGGATGGCCATGGGAAGTTTGCAACGCAGCCGGAGGGCATCGCAATATGGGAAGCAGAGGTCTTTCGCTTTGCGGGCGCAGTGCTCAAATAAGCTCCTCGGATTAAGCCCTTTTCTCTAATCCGCATGCAGAAACTCAAAATGAGACTTTGCCGAGGGGACATAATTTCTTCGAAATACCTCATTTTGGACATTCTTAAGGGCAACGCCTCGTCCCGGACAAGACACGGGAAAGGCGAGCAGGATTAGATATGCTCGCCTTCTTATTTTCGAGGAGACGGGTGAACTTCGCACATCATGACGCCAACAAGCGATTTCTCTTTTCTAGGATTGTTTCTGCAAGCCCATCCGGTCGTCAAATTCGTGATGATCGGGCTGATATTTGCGTCGGTCTGGTGCTGGTCGATTGTCATTGAAAAAACGCTCGCCTTCTCGAAAGCTCGCAGCGAGACGGATGAATTTGAACGCATATTCTGGTCAGGCCAGTCGCTCGACGAGCTTTATCTCTCCATGTCGCAGAAACATCAAAGCGCGATGGCGGCGCTGTTCGTGGCTGCGATGAGGGAATGGCGCCGCTCTATCGAAAGCACGGCGAAGCCAATGGCCGGAGTGCAAATGCGGATCGAGCGGGTCATGGAAGTCACGATAACCCGTGAAATGGAGCGGCTCGAACGCAGACTTTTGTTTCTCGCGACAGTTGGTTCGGTGGCCCCCTTCATCGGTCTATTCGGCACCGTCTGGGGCATCATGACTGCCTTCCAAGGCATCGCCGCAAGCAAGAACACGAGCCTCGCCGTCGTCGCACCGGGCATCGCCGAGGCGTTGTTCGCTACCGCGCTTGGCCTTCTCGCCGCCATTCCGGCCGTTATTTTTTACAATAATTTTACTCAGTCCTCATCCCGGCTGTCGCAACGTTTGGAAGCTTTTGCCGATGAATTCTCAGCGATAGTCTCGCGCCAGCTCGATCTGAAAAGTTAAGGGCCGGGAGGACACAAAGACATGGGCGCATCACTACAGACGGGTGGCGGAGGTCCGAGCGGCGCAAGGCGCAGAAAAGGGCGCCGTCATAGACCGATGGCTGAGATCAACGTTACGCCCTTCGTGGACGTTACGCTTGTGTTGCTCATTATTTTTATGGTCGCCGCGCCGCTTCTTACCGCCGGAGTTCCGGTCAATCTGCCGAAAAGCGAAGGCTCCGCCCTGCAAAGCGATGGCGAACCTTTAACCGTCAGCGTCAATCCCGAAGGAAAGATTTTTATACAGGACACGCAGATTCCAATCGACGAGGTTCAGCCCAAATTGGCTGCTATCACACAGGCGCGCAAAGGATTGGACGAAGCGATTTTCGTTCGCGGCGACAAGCAGACCAATTATGGCGAACTCATGCGGGTCATGGGGCGAATCGCCAGCGCAGGCTACAAGCGGATATCTCTGGTGACGGAACTGGATGACAAGCGCTGAGGACTAACGAGGAGAAGCCGTGCGGTTTGAGCTTATAGGCTCTGTTCTACTTCACATCGTCATTTTCGGGCTGGTGATCTTTAATTTTGCCAGCAGCGGAAAGGATGATGCGCCGCCGCCTTTGCCGATCCCCGTCGAGGTCATGAGCCCGAAAGACTTCAGCGAGAGGCAGGCCGGCAAAGTCGATGGCCGAGCCGAAAAGCCTGCGCCACCAGCTGAGATTAAAGCGCCGGATGCGCAAGCGACCGCAAAGAAAGAAGTTGAGCAAAAGCCTGCTCCCAAACCGGCTGAAAAGGAAGCTTTAGCGCCCCCGCCAAAGGCTGCTGACGTTCCGGCCCCGGCTCCAAAACCAGTGGATCACGCCAAGGCGGAAACCGCACATGAAAAGCCTACGGAAAAGCCTGCTCCAAAACCGGCGGTAAAAAAGGAGCCTGTTCAAAAAGTCGCGGTCAAGCCTAAGGCCGATGAGCCAAAGAAAAGCGAAGAACCGCAACCGGAGCCAAAGCATACGCAGGCGCGGCCTGAGCCGGGGCGGCCTTTCGACCCGAGCAAAATCAAGTCCCTGATTCAAAAGGATCAGGCCCAGATCGAGCGCCCCATGACGTCGCAATCCACAATGGATGCGCCGCCATCAAAAACCTTTGCGGAACGTCAGGCTGCCGTGCTTAACCGCGATCCCAAGGCGGGGACGCCCGGTGGCGCTTATGATCCCAGTCAGCCCTGGCGTCCGGCTAGTTCCTTGCAGGATCAAGCCATGGGCGTTTCGCAAGCGCGCGGGCAAGTGAACGCTGGGACCTGCGCCGATTTCATACAAAGCCGCATCGAACGGAACTGGGATTTGCCAATTGGCGGGGTGTCGGCAGAAACCACAATTGTGCGGCTGCGGATCGAACTCAACCGGGACGGCTCGCTCTCACGGCAGCCCACAATCATGGATTCGTCTTTATCGCCCAACTATCAAGCCATGGCTGATGCGGCTGTTCGCGCGGCGATTCGCGGGCAGCCCTACGTTCTCCCGCCAGAGCAATATGAGCGCTGCCGCGACATGGTGCTTCGCTTCAATCCTCGGGATATGTATGGCGGCTAGCATGATCATCCGGACCATACGCTTATCACTGACGCTGCCGCCACATACCGCGCGGATATGGCTAGCAGCGGCAATCGGCCTTTTTTGCACTCTCGCCGTCAGTTCAACCTCCATGGCGCAGGTCGAGGTCGAAATCCGGCGCGGCCAAGTTCGGGCGATTCCAATTGCCATCGCCGAATTTTCCGGCAGCGGCGGCCTCGCGCACGAAATCACCCAGATTGTTTCGGCAGACCTCGACCGGTCAGGCCTATTCAAGCCGATTGACCCGGCTGCGTTTCTTGAGCGCGCCTCCAATGTGGATTCTTCACCGCATTTTCAGGATTGGCGCGTCGTCAATGCGCAAGCACTGGTGGTTGGTAGGGTAACTGAGACCGGCGATGGCCGCCTAAGGGGTGAATATCGCCTATGGGACGTGTTCTCAGCCCGGCAGCTCGCGGGCGAGCAGTTCTATATGCCTGCCAATGCCTCGCGCCGGCTCGGACATATCATCGCCGATGCGGTCTATGAACGCCTGACCGGAGAAAAAGGCTATTTCGACAGCCGCGTCGTTTTTGTCGACGAAACAGGGCCGAAGAACAATAGGGTCAAGCGGCTGGCGATCATGGATCAGGATGGGTTCAATCTCAGACTGCTGACTAACGGACGCGAACTCGTCCTGACGCCAAGATTTCATCCGCTCTCTCAGGAAATTACCTATACGGCCTATCGCGACGGAGAACCTCGCGTCGTCTTGCGCAACATTGTCTCGGGCCAGGAACAGGTGCTCGGCGATTTTCCCAATATGTCCTTCGCGCCACGCTTTTCCCCCCAGGGCGATAGAGTTGTGATGAGCCTTCAGGAGGGCAGCAACTCTAATATCTTCGAGATGGATTTGCGAAGCCGTCGCACCGCACGCCTGACGCAGACAGCGGCGATAGACACGGCTCCTTGCTACTCGCCGGATGGCCGCTTGATCGTGTTCGAATCGGATCGCGAGGGAAGCCAGCAGCTCTTTGTGATGAATTCGGATGGCTCAGGCCAAAAGCGCATTACTTACGGCGATGGCAGCTATTCGACACCAGTCTGGTCTCCGCGCGGTGATTTGATCGCATTCACAAAGCGCGTGCATGGCGGCTTTGCCATCGGGGTCATCCGGCCCGACGGCTCCGGGGAGCGCATTCTTACCGAGGGCTTTCACAATGAAGGCCCGACTTGGTCGCCCAACGGCCGCGTCATTCTGTTTTTCCGCGAAGGGCAAGGCGCGAATGGCGGCGCCAAGCTCTATAGCATTGACCTTACTGGCTATAATGAGCGGCAGCTTGCTACGCCATCCTTTGGGTCCGATCCGTCATGGTCGCCACTTCTCAAGTGATATCTTGTCAGCCGAGCCCGACGGTTGAAGTCCGGAGCGAGCCGTCCAGCGATTGCCGGGAATATTGCCCGCTGACCTTGCGGCAAGGCTCGGACAATATGGCTAGCTTATCGTCTTTCTGGAATATCAATGCGGGCTCTAAAGCCATATGATGGCTTTCTTGGCAAAGCGCCTTGAATATCCAGCCGCCACAATTAGGCCGGACAAATCGCTTTTGGGTAACTAAACTATTGCGATTTCACGCCCACTGTTCGCGCGGAAGTTGAGTTACAGAGGAAAATCGAATGTGCTCACCCAAGGCCTTTCTTATCCTGCTTATTGGCGTGCTGCCATTCATGCTTGGCGCCTGCGAAAAGAACGCACCTGGGGCAAACTTCGGACTGGGCGCAGGGGGCGCGGGTAACTTCCCGCCTGGGACCAAGCAGGAATTCGATCAACGCATAGGCGACACCGTCCACTTCGAGAGTGATAGCTCCGACCTAACCCCGGAAGGCCGTTCTATATTAAACGCCCAGGCCGTATGGCTGCGGCAATATTCCAACTATCCGGTCACGATCGAAGGCCACGCAGACGAGCGCGGTACCCGCGAGTATAATATCGCTCTTGGAGCGCGCCGCGCCGAGACAACGAAGAGTTTCTTGCTTGCGCAGGGGATTAGTCCGCAGCGCATTAGAAACTTGTCATATGGCAAGGAGCGGCCCGTGGCCGTCTGCGACGACATCACTTGCTGGTCTCAAAACCGGCGAACGGTAACAGTCATAGGCGGAGGCGCAGTCGCCTCGAATTAACCGCTCTGCGGCCCCAGCTTTCATTAGAACACGCAAAGCATTTGACATGCGACGCCCGTCGTCGGAGAACGGCGATACTGCGGTCAAAACAGGATGTTCCCATGAAGAGCTTTGCCGGAGCCGTCATCCTTTTCGCCATCGCGTCTTGCGCGAACCCGGTGTCGGCACAATCGCTCGCGCCTCGCCCCGGCGGGGCATCTCAGCCAAGTAGCAGCCCTCAAGATGGTGGCTCGGCGTTGTCCGGGCGCATCGAGCGCCTGGAACAACAAGTCGTTGACTTAAATGGCGTAATTGCCGCCGTCGAAACGCTCGCCAAAAGCAACTCGGGCGGCGGCGGAGGCTACGCAGCATCAGGCGGCGGCGCGAGCGGCGAGCAAATCCGCCAACTTTCGGAACAGATCGCCGATCTGACACAACGGTTGGAGCGCCTCGAGGCGCGCCTGGGCGCTGGCGGCGCACCAGGAGTTCAACCGAGGTCTCAATCGGGTATGGCCGTCGCGCCTGCTCCCGGCTTCGAGGAGAAGGAGCAGCTCCCACCACTCACGGCACCCGCGCCGGACCGCTATTCGGCACCTCGTCCAGCTGCGCCACAGCAGCAATATGGGGCAGCCCCTGACGCGCGCCCTGCAACGCCGCGCAATGCCGGTCCCGACCCACGCACAGCTTCATCGGCGCCCCCTAGCGCTTCCAGCGGCGGGGCTCGCGCACTTTTCGATCAGGCGACCGGCGCTTTCAATCGGCGCGAATATTCGGCCGCCGAAACCTATTTCCAGCAGTTCTTGGACCAATATCCTTCAGACGCGATGGCCGGAACTGCTCAATACTGGCTTGGCGAAGCAGCATTCGTCAGCGGCGAATATAAACCCGCAGCAGACCGCTTCTTGAAGACATTCACCGACTATCCAAATAACGAAAAAGCGCCCGAAGCCCTGCTAAAGCTCGCTATATCGTTGCGGCGTCTTGGCGAAAACACTGCGGCCTGCGATTCCTTCGCGGAATTGCAAAGGCGGTTCCCGCAAGCGCCGAAAACAGTATTGCAGCGCGCCGACGCCGAGAAACGCAGAGCAAACTGCTCCTGACCTCTATCGCGAGCAATTGTGCGCCTTGGCGCCAGCGACGCTTTTAAAGACGTCCGGGCGCCAAGCGATGTAACCCAAGCCATGCCAAGCGGAAAATGGACTGAAACTAAGGATAGCGACAGCGGTTCCGCCCTGCTGGCGGCGTTTTCTGTTCTTAACGCATATCCTTCAGCGGCTCTCGCGGTATCGGGCGGCCCTGATAGCGTTGCGCTTATGCATCTCGCCCGTCGCTGGTGCAGCGTCACCGGACGCGATCCCGCATCGTTCATTGTCCTCACCGTGGACCACGGACTGAGACCGGAATCGAAAAGCGAAGCGGAATTTGTCAGCGGCATCGCGCGCGAGCTCGATTTCCGGCATGAAACCTTGACCTGGGCAGGTCCTAAGCCAAGCACGGGGCTACAAGCTGCCGCGCGTGCAGGCCGCTATGCCCTCATGACGGCATATTGCCGCGCGCATGGCATGGCCTGCCTCGTCACCGCGCATACGGAAAACGACCAAGCCGAAACCATGCTCATGCGATTGAGGCGCGGGAGCGGGCTCGACGGGCTTGCAGCTATGCCGCCAGTTTCAGAGCGGGATGGCGTCGCTCTCGTGCGGCCACTGCTCGGCGTTTCCAAGTCGAGGCTTATCGCCTATCTGCGCGCTCGCTCCATCCCCTTCGTGCACGATCCGAGTAACGATAATGTGTTCTTCGAGCGGACGCGGCTGCGGCACGCCATGAAAGCACTGGCACAGGCGGGCATCACGCGGCATGCGCTCGCCACATCCGCCGCGCGTTTGAACCGCTGCCGCGATGCCCTGAGCCGCGCCACTGAAGTATTCATGGAGAAGCATCTCGCGGTTTCGCCCCTTGGCGAGGCACAAATAAAAAGGGCAGCGCTCGATGCGGCTCCTTCGGAAATCGCACTCCGGGTCTTGTCCAAGGTTCTCACCCTCATCGGGGGACAAGAGGAACCGCCAAGATTAATAAAATTAGAGCGGCTTCTTCATCTTCTCGCGCTTCCGCGTTGGGAAATGACGCTTGGAGGATGTGCCATTTCGGCATCGCCGGAAACTTTGCGCGTTTTTCGCGAGGCCGGGCGAATGAAAAACGTCACGCATATTTTAAAGCCTGGAGAAACCGCGATATTTGATGGGAGATTTCAAGTATCCCTCGGCTCGCAGGCCACCGCGAACGTCACGGTTAAAGCGCTGGGCGCCAAGGGCTGGGCAATTTATGCGAGCGCGGTGCGCGAAACAAAAGGCATTCAGAAGCCCTCCCGAGCTCCGGCGCTTGCCACACCTGGTTTTTGGGATGGTGAGCGATTGCTCGCGGCCCCCCTCCTCGGCTGGCCCAGTTTTTCACAGGCTTCTACCGAAATGCTAATTGCTGAGGCTGCGCTTGCGCCTCAACTCGCGCGTTTTCTTAAGCCTATCGCTGAGGAAGCAGCAAGCGAGCTTGGCAAACATAGTCCCATACCCTATCTTTGATCGAGTTGGCTATTATCCTTGCTTTTCAAGCTGGAGGGCTAAGGCCGATCAGATGTACGCGCCGTTAGCGCGGTATTAGGGGAAACCGTCGCCTCCATGAACTCGAACTTTCGTAATTTAGCGATTTGGATCATTATCGCCCTTCTCTTGGTCGCGCTGTTCCAATTGGTTCAAAACAACCCCCGCAGCGCACGAGCGAACAGCATCACCTATTCCCAGTTCTTATCCGACGTTGAGAGCAAAAACGTGCGGTCGGCAACCATCGCCGGCGCTCAAATCAGTGGCGTTCTCAACAGCGGCCAGAGCTTCCAGACCTACGCGCCCAATGATCCCCAACTGGTCGAGCGTCTTTTCAGCAAAGGCGTACCTTTTGAGGTAAAGCCATCCTCGGAAGACGTTCCTTCTCTACTTGGGGTGCTCGTGAATTGGTTCCCAATGCTGCTGTTGATCGCAGTGTGGGTATTCTTCATGCGTCAAATGCAGTCCGGCGGCGGTAGGGCATTGGGCTTCGGCAAGTCGAAGGCAAAGCTTCTGACCGAAAAACAGGGCCGCATCACCTTTGAGGATGTCGCCGGCGTCGATGAGGCCAAGGAAGAACTACAGGAAATCGTCGAATTCTTGCGTGACCCGCAGAAATTCCAGCGGCTTGGCGGCCGCATTCCTAGAGGCGCTTTGCTGGTTGGACCTCCCGGTACAGGTAAAACCTTGCTGGCACGCGCGATCGCCGGTGAAGCAAACGTTCCGTTCTTTACAATTTCCGGCTCAGACTTCGTTGAGATGTTCGTTGGCGTTGGCGCGAGCCGCGTGCGCGACATGTTCGAGCAGGCGAAGAAAAACGCGCCTTGCATCATCTTCATCGACGAAATCGACGCTGTTGGCCGGCATCGCGGTGCGGGCTTGGGCGGCGGCAATGATGAGCGGGAACAGACGCTCAACCAACTGCTCGTTGAGATGGATGGTTTCGAGTCAAACGAAGGCATCATATTGATCGCGGCGACGAACCGTCCCGACGTTTTGGATCCGGCTCTGCTCCGCCCAGGTCGTTTCGACCGGCAGGTTGTGGTGCCCGCGCCAGATATCGTTGGCCGCGAGAAGATCCTTAAAGTGCATGTGCGCAAGGTGCCTCTGGCCCCAGATGTGGATCTCAAAGTCATCGCTCGCGGCACCCCAGGCTTCTCTGGCGCGGATCTCGCCAATCTCGTCAATGAAGCTGCGCTTCTTGCCGCCAGACGCTCCAAGCGGGTCGTAACGCAGCATGAATTCGAGGATGCCAAGGACAGGGTCATGATGGGAGCCGAACGGCGCTCGATGGCCATGACCGAGGATGAGAAGCGCCTCACCGCCTATCACGAGGCCGGTCACGCACTTGTCGGTCTGTTCGTTCCAGGTAACGATCCGCTTCACAAGGTCACGATTATTCCGCGTGGCCGGGCGCTTGGCGTAACGTTCTATCTCCCTGAGCGCGATCGCCTCAGTATTAAGAAGCACGAGATGGAAGCCCGGCTCGCCATGGCTTTCGGAGGACGTGTTGCTGAAGAGATAATTTTCGGTCCGCAAGACGTAACGACCGGCGCGGTAGGCGATATTCAGCAAGCCACCGGCATCGCACGCGCCATGGTAATGGACTATGGCATGAGCGATAAGCTTGGCCGCATCCGTTACCGGGAAAATCAGGAAGAGGTTTTCCTCGGCCACTCCGTCACGCGCAGTCAAAACGTGTCGCCAGAGACCGCTCAACTCATCGACTCGGAAATCAGACGGCTCATCGACGAGGGCGAGCAAGCGGCGCGCAGGGTTTTGACCGAACATCTCGAACACCTTCACACTCTGGCAAAGGCGCTTCTGGAATATGAGACGCTGTCGGGACAAGAGGTAAGGGACCTGCTCAATGGTAAGCCACCGGTTCGTGAATTCTCCATGAAGGACGATCAGCCGAAGCGCCGCTCCGCCGTTCCAGCGGCAGGAGGAAAAGCCCCACGCAAAGATCCCGACCTCGGCGGCATGGAGCCTCAGCCGCAGACCTAAAGAGATTTATTCCACAAAAAAGCGCCGGTCTGATCGGCGCTTTTTTTTCGCCGAGAAGAAGCGGCAGCTTGTCAAGAACACAAGCTTTCTCTAGGCTTTCCGTTGATTACATCCGGGGTTCCTAAAGATTTTGGGGGGTTATATGTCGCTTGGCCGTTTCCTTTGGCTCGCAGCCATCATTATCGCGGTTCTTGTGGGACTCTCCCATTTTGCCGGAATCTCAATCCCGGTCGTCACGCCCTTGCTGATGCGAGACAGTACTTCGGCTCTATTCGTTGCTCTGGGCTTGGCGCTTTTATCCAAAGTCGTCTGAGCCCGCTGCATCCCCCCTTGCAGGGGTGGATAGTTTGATCCCGTTCGTGTTTAATGCAGCAAGGGCGCAATTTCGCTGAATTGCTGCAGCGGATGTCTCTGTGCGTTCCACCCCCTTGATCATCACGGAGGGCAGCGCATGGATGGCCGCATCCTCATTCAGATCGTAGTGTTTTTGGGCGTCGCGGCTTTTGCCGCGCCCATCGCCCGAATACTTGGACTCGGCTCCATTCTCGGCTACTTGCTCGCTGGCGCGTTCATCGGTCCTTATGGCGTCGGAAAACTGTTCGGCTATTCCGTCTACGACGCCGAAGGACTGCGCCAAATTGCAGAACTTGGCGTCGCGATGCTCCTATTTCTCATTGGCTTGGAGCTCCGCCCGAGGCGTCTTTGGAAGATGCGCGAGGCCGTGTTCGGCGCTGGCAGCGCACAGCTTGGCATAACAGGCATCTTGCTCGTTGGGCTTATTTTTGCCCTCGCTCCCCGAGGCACCTATACTATCCAACTGGCGCTCCTAATCGGCGTCGCGCTTGCGCTATCGTCAACTGCATTTGCTTTGCAAACCCTGGAAGAAAGAGGGGAATTGACAGCTCGCCATGGGAGGCTCTCGTTCTCGATCCTTCTGTTTCAGGATCTCGCCGCGATCCCCCTTATCGCACTCGTCCCGCTCTTCGCTGCGGGGGGCACGGCTGAGCAATCCATGAGTTTCGCCGCAGCGGTGAGGGCGTTGGCGGCGATTGCGCTCATCATCATTATCGGGCGCTATTTGCTCGACAGGCTATATCGCATACTCGCCTCGAGCCACGTGCGCGAGGCCATGCTGGCGGCGGGGCTCCTGACGGTCGCGGCCGTGACTCTTCTCATGACTGAGATCGGCATGTCGCCGTCACTTGGCACCTTTATCGCAGGCGTGCTTTTGGCGGACTCAGCTTTCCGCCATCAGCTCAACGCCGATATCGAACCGTTCGAGATGTTGCTGCTCGCGCTGTTCTTTACGTCCATCGGCATGACCTTGAACTACGAGGTTCTTCTACAGCGGCCGACGACCATAGCGGCAGGCGTGGCGGGGCTGGTCGCTGTGAAATTCGCGGTTCTCTACTTTATTGGCCGCTGGCAGGGCCTCGATACACCGTCATCGCGTAGATTCGCCATCGTGACCTCACAGGGCGGAGAATTTGCGTTCGTCGTATTTGCAAGCGCCCATCAGGTTGGCGTGCTTAGCCCGGTCAGTACCGCAACGCTCGGCATCATCGTCACGCTCTCAATGGTGACAACACCGCTCCTATTAAACTTGGACGATGTATTTCGGAAAAAAACACGCCGCACACCTGCCTTTGACGAGCCGCCGTCCAAGGAAGGCCATGTCGTGATCGCAGGTTTCGGACGCGTAGGCCAGATCGTGGCTCGCGTGCTGTCGGCGAAAGGAATTCCGATAACAGCGCTCGACGACGACGCGGATCAGGTACAGCTTGTGAACCGCTTCGGTAACAAGAGCTATTTCGGAGACGCAACTCGTCTTGCGATCTTGGAAGCCGCCGAGACGAATAAAGCGCGAGCTTTTGTGCTTGCAATTGATGATGTCGAGGCATCGCTAAAAACTGCGCAATTGGTGCGGATGCATTTTCCGCATGTGCCGATCTTTGCGCGGGCACGTAACCGCCGTCATGTCCATCGGTTGATAGACCTTGGTGTCAAACATATCGAGCGCGAAACATTCTTGTCTTCGCTAGCACTCACGCGCGATGTCTTGCGCGGCCTTGGGCTGCCCGAGGGCGAGATTCGCTTTATTGTCGATAGCTTCAAGGAGCATGACGAGCGCCTGCTCCGTGAGGTTTATGCTCATTACACAGACACGCAAAAGGTCACGGCGCTCAGCTTGCAGAGGTCCGAAGAACTCGCCGACATTCTGTCGCGAGATTGGCAGGTCGCAGCCGCTGATCGCGCGAGGCGCGAAGAGGGAAGAAAAGGCCGGGATAAATCCAGGCAAGCCTTTGTGGACGATAAAGTAGAAGAGGAAAAGTAAGCCGGTTCTCTAAAAGCGCTTTGCGACCGGACTGAAGCGCGGAATTCTGCGTCTTTAAGGTTTGGATTGCTTCCGGCCAGCTTTGCTGGCCATCGCAATGACGGACCCGGAAATCGTCATCGCGAAGCGGCAACGCCGCTGCGGCGATCCAGGAGTTTCACGATGCCGGTTATAGATGATCGCAAATCTAGTGTTCGCGGCAAACCTTTACCCAGTTGCAAACTTTCTTGAAGTTCACCCAGCGGCATTGCTGCTCCATGCGGCAGCGTTTTTCGGTCGCCGCCGCAGACACATTCATGGCCATTACGGAGGTTCCGGTGACCAGGGCCAGGGCGAATAAAACTCTCATGTGGGTGGGCCTCCAAACTGCAGCGTTAAAGTTTTATCATGAATTCGGAACGGGGTGAACGCTTCTACGCCTAATGACATGATTGCACGGATACGCCAATAGCAGCGCGGCGCTTGCCATCGTTGAAGCAACCATCCTGCCATGCGCCATCGAAGGTGCCGGACGCATTCGTCAAGGTCCCTTTCCCATTCGGTTTGCCATTCAAGAAATCGCCATTGTAGCGCACGTCACCGAAAACGAGGACGCCGCGGCCATGAGGTAAACCATCCGAAAATTGGCCTTTATATTGGCCCTGAGGCCAAGTTTGAGTGCCCTCGCCCATCTGACGGCCAGCGCGCCACTCACCCTCGTCCCGCTCGTGGGAACCGCCGCCTTGATGCCACTCGAGAACGCCCTTGCCTTCGGCGAGGCCATCTTTGCATGAACCCAGCCAAGTCACAGTCTCGCCGGGTGCCGGGCGCGGATTCCAAACCTTGCATCCGGACTTGGCATCGGCGATCCAATCGCCCGCAAATGCGCCGCATGTCAGCAGAAGCGAAATGGCGAAACCGCCAAAGATTGCCCATTGCCTGGCAATCGGCTTCCAACTCATTTGCCACCCCCTGCTGCTATCGGCTGAACCGCTCCCTCGTGCAAAAGCGGCAGCACTACCTCGTCTAAGAGCTCCTTATCAATGTTAATGAATTTGTCGCGCACGATCCCCCGTGCGTCGATGACAAAGCTGACCGGGACGGCTTCTGGCGTTCCGAAACCGTTCCGGCGCGCTTCACTCAAAAGAGCACCAGCAAAGGGCAGTTCCGCCAGGACTTTTAGCATTTTCCCGCGATCGCGCGGTCTGTCGAGGCTCAATGCAATTACCTCGAACCCCTTGTCGCGGTATTTTTGGTAAAACTTTGTAATCGCGGGGAATTCCGCGAGGCAAGGTGCGCACCATGCCGCCCAAAAGTTAACAAGCACGACTTTGCCGCGCATCCCTTCAAGGTCGAATTCATCGCCAGCGACTGTTGTGAGCGTGAGCGGCGGTGCAGGTTCCTGCAGCGAGGGCTCCGCCTGGAGCGGCGTGAGCCATAGTAGAAAGCAGAAAAGGGCAGTCGCCAAGCTAGCGATCACCTGCCCTTTACTGCTTGCGTAGGTATTACGCCCGCTCAAAACGTCACCGCGCCGACGAGCTTGAACAAGGCCGGAGCGACGACTTGATTGCCGTTTGTCCGCTCATAGATCGGGATCTCGATATCGCCGTAAATCTTGAAGGTTTTGTTCTCGGCATCGTTCAGAACTTTTGTGAATTCAATGCCGGGAGAAATGAAAAGACGGTCATAACCGGTATCGTTCGGGAACGCCGCCGCGCCAGCGTCAGGTTGCCGATGTGACCCGATAATCTGAAGGACCGGGGCGATTTTATCGAACCAGCCCACATGATACCAGTTGTTGTAAGTGACACCGAACGCGCTATCCACCTGCGTGCCTGGACGGTAGTCCGCAGGACCGCCCACATCGTCGCTGAATGCGGAACGAGTGGCAATAGGCGTAGTCACCTTGAACTGACCGAAATATTGCCAAGCATTGTCGCCAGTAATCAAGCCACGGTGAAAACCACCAAGGAGGAAATCGGTGCTGCCGGTGCCTATCTGAGTGTCACGGTCAAAACCACCGGCGGTGAAGTTACCGGTGGGCAGCTTCAAGCCAAATGTAATGCCCGTGGAGAGGTCCTTCGAAAAGCCGGTATACATGCCCATGATCTCGAGATCGGCCAAATCCGAGACATGAAATCTTTGAAGGTTCGCCGGCGTATCACCGAAATTCGCATCGGTCAGAAATGAACGGGCCGCATAGGGCATCCGCACTTGCACGCCCCATTCCCGGTTGAACATATACTGCATTCCGACGACGTACCAATCCGTTAGGACATTTTTGTCGCCGTTATTGGCGCCTGGCGCTTTGGAGAGACCATTCCAATTGATGTTTTGGTTTCCGTGATCCCATTCGAAGTAAACTGCGCCGCCATGATCGCCTTCCTTTGGCAGGAGCGCGCTGGAGCCGACGTCGAAGACGCTGCAGCCGCAGGCGCAGGCGAAGGCTTCGGCCGGGATCAAAGTGGAGATGAGAAGAATACCCGCGAGTTGACGCGGTTTTGCAAGGATTCGCATGAAGTTGCGGAACTTAAACAACATGACATATGCTCCAAGGGCGCGCAGGCGCGGCCCGTCTGAAAATAAAATTGCGGAGTGGAAGGTTAGGCGTGCTTACAGGGTGTGTGACGCCGGGTATTACAGCGCCTTATGCCGCGAGCGGCGGAGCGCGAGGTCTTCCCTGGCCGAAGTCTTGACGCCCGGCTTTTAGCTCGGTGCGGGCGGGCAGGAAGGTCGTGGAGGCCACCGCGACAGCAACCGGGAATGCTGGGCTGTTGCTCGTCAGCGCGGGTGATTGATGCGCAAGCGTCAGGCAAAGAGGACAGCTCTTTTTATGGAAGGGCGGCTCATCTTGGCCATGTTTCTGGGACGTATCGCCGTCTTCGTGATGGCAAATGGAGGCCGCAAGCGCTTCAGCATTATCTCCAACGAGGAGCTGAAGCTGAGCAAGCTCGCTGGACGCAGTCACGCTGGCTTTTGCTTGATGCCATGATGGCAGCAATGCTCCAAATAGCAAAATGAGCGTGCAAAAAAAACTTAGGGTCGGTCTTGAGCAGGAAAGCAAGCGGCCACACTCAAGGGAGCCACGCCGCGCGCGGTTTAGCCTCCAGTGTCGATGCTTGATTCTGCCCACCCCAGTAACCCTCTACTGATCTGGCGAAAAGTAGAGATAGCTTGCCCGAAACTGGACAACTAGTGCACAAAATCTTCACTCAACAACAAATCGTGATCGCCTTCGCAACCTCCCGCCCGGCGCCGTGGAAATTTCGGCAGCGCCGCTCGGGTGTTTACTCTAAAAAATATTGAGTTCATCTGGCACAACGTCATCGTGAAGCGGCTTCAGCCGCCGCAACGATCCAAAGCAGCATCAATGACTTAAGCTCTGGATTGCTTCCGGCCACACTGCTCGCCGTCGCAAAGACGCGATGCTATCTCAACGCAATCCGCTTTAGTTGGGCGAGCCCGTTCAGTAAACACGCGGCTTTGGCTCTATATATTGAACGTCATTGGTGAGCGTGCGCGTATGCACTGGGCGGTAATCAAGCTGTACGGTTTTACTGCCCTCATCCGCATATGACAGCGTGTGCTTCATCCAATCCGTATCGTCGCGCTCGGGGAAGTCCTCGCGAGCATGGGCGCCGCGGCTTTCCTGGCGCGCAAGCGCTCCAGTGACCGTCACCGCTGCCTGCGGGATCATATTTTCGAGTTCAAGGCTTTCGATGAGATCGGTGTTCCAGATCAGAGTACGATCCGACACGCGAATATCGTGCATGCCTTCCCATACGCCTTGGATAAGCTTGTGTCCTTCCTCCAAGACTTCGGCATTGCGGAACACTGCGCAATAATTCTGCATGGTGCGTTGCATACGGCCACGCAGCTCAGCCGTGGGCGTTCCGCCACTCGCGTAGCGCATCCGATCGAGGCGGGCGACAGCTTCGTCTCCGGCGCCGTCCGGCAGATCCGGCTGCGATTGGCCCCGTTCGATCGTATCCGAGCAGTGCAAGCCGGCGGCGCGCCCAAAAACGAGAAGATCGATCAGGGAGTTCGAACCAAGCCGGTTCGCACCATGCACGCTTGCGCAGGATGCCTCGCCAATCGCCATAAGCCCAGGGACTATCGCGTCAGGTGATCCCGCATGCGGGTTGAGCGCTTCGCCGAGGTAATTGGTCGGGATGCCCCCCATATTGTAGTGCACCGTCGGAATCACCGGGATCGGCTCGCGGCGAAGATCGACGCCTGCAAAAATATGCGCGCTTTCAGTGATGCCGGGGAGCCGTTCGGCGAGAATTTTCGGATCAAGATGATTGAGGTTAAGGTAAATGTGGTCCTTATGCGGACCCACGCCCCGGCCTTCGCGAATTTCGATGGTCATGGAGCGCGAGACGACGTCGCGGCTGGCTAGGTCCTTGGCGTGCGGTGCATACCGCTCCATGAAGCGCTCGCCTTCGGAGTTCGTCAGATAGCCGCCTTCGCCGCGCGATCCTTCCGTGATCAAAACGCCAGCGCCGTAAATTCCCGTCGGATGGAACTGCACGAATTCCATATCTTGAAGCGGAAGGCCAGCGCGCAAGACCATGGCGTTTCCGTCGCCGGTGCAGGTGTGCGCGCTCGTGCATGAGAAATAAGCGCGGCCATACCCGCCGGTCGCGATGATCGTTTTCTTCGCGCGGAACCGATGCAGCGAACCATCGTCAAGGCAGATGGCCATGATGCCCCGGCAAACGCCGTCATCCATGATTAAATCTAGGGCGAAATACTCAACGAAGAATTCTGCCGAGTAGCGCAGAGACTGGCCGTAAAGCGTATGCAACATCGCATGGCCAGTACGGTCAGCCGCGGCGCAGGTGCGCTGCGCAGGGGGACCCTCGCCGTAGTCTGTTGTCATGCCGCCGAACGGGCGCTGATAAATCTTGCCGTCATCAGTGCGGCTAAAGGGCATCCCATAATGCTCGATCTCGTAAACTGCTGCGGGAGCATTGCGGCACAGATATTCGATAGCGTCCTGATCGCCGAGCCAGTCCGCGCCCTTGACGGTATCGTACATATGCCAGCGCCAATCGTCCGGCCCCATATTCCCAAGCGCTGCCGCCATGCCGCCTTGCGCGGCAACTGTATGAGAGCGCGTTGGAAACACCTTGGTCACGCAAGCGGTTTTCAGCCCGGCTTCGGCGCAACCAAGCGTCGCGCGCAAGCCCGCGCCGCCAGCGCCAACCACGACGACATCGAAAGTATGGTCGATAATAGGATAGGCTCGCCCATTTATCTGAGCAGCAGCGACGCCGTTCTGCTTCTGAGCAGCAGCCATGGGTCAGACTCCAAGAAAGAGCTTTGCCACCGCCAACAGGGAGGCAACGCCGATAAAGATCGAAAAGAAGGTGTTCAACAGAAGCAGAGGCACTTTTGCGACGCCATGCACGTAATCTTCGATGATTACTTGCATGCCGAGCCGCATATGCACGCTGACCGAGAGCGCTAGAAGAGCGCCGAAGATAGCGTTTATCGGCTGCGTAAAGAAGGCTTTGACCTCAGAGCGCGGTGCGCCGGTGAGCGTAAGGAGCGCATAGACGAGGAAGGCGATCACAAAAATATTGGCGACGGCGGTGACGCGCTGCTGCCAAAAATGGTGCGTGCCGTCTTTCGCCGAGCCAAGCCCGCGTACTTCCTTGAGCGGCGTGCGATAAGTTTTCATCAGCGAACGCTCCATTGCGACATGGCGATGACCCAAATCAGGCCCGTAAGCGCGACTGAGCCTATGAGGCTCCCCCAGGATAAAGCCCGGACCGTCGAAATCTCAAAGCCATGGCCGGTATCCCAAATCATATGGCGGATGCCGCCGAGCATATGCTGCATAACCGACCAGGTGAACCCGAAGAGGATGACAAGACCGGGGATCGACCCAAGCAAAGAACTGACCGCGTTGAATTGAGCGTCACCCGCTGCCGCCGATATGAGCCAGATGACCAGAAGCAAGCTGCCGAAATAGTTCGCCGCGCCCGTGATGCGATGAATAATCGACACCATCATGTTTATGTATGGGCGAAAAATGAAAAGGTGGGGTGATAGGGGTCTTGCCGCCTGCGGCCCGTTACTCCGCGACCCTGTCGCGGCTGCCTTCGCTTCGGCCATAATAGGAATCCTCTTTAATGCTGGCAGCGTTTTACCGCGATGCAGCATCCCCGGCAACACTGCAATTGGCGAAACTTTGTCGCGAGACAGCTTCAGTTCAACAAGAAAATTTAATTAGGCATTTGGTGCATATCGGACTCGCTGCGCGTTTATAGTAGGTTGCAGAGCATTTAGCTTTGGTGGGCATTTTATGAAATTATTTAGCATCCGATTTTTGGGCCTGGCCGCAGCCTTTTTTGCCGCAAGCATCGTGGGCGCGGTTGCGCAAGCTGAAGACTGGGTGAGTTACCATAACAACCAGTTCGGTTATCGCTTTCTGTATCCGGCCAATGTTTTTCAAGCGAAAGTGGAAGCTCCGAACAGTGAGGGCCCCACATTTACATCCGCCGATGGCCGCTCGAAATTGACCGTCTTTGCGGCCTTGAATACGGAGAACATTGGAATCGGTGAATATCGCGAGACGATCTTGCGCGATTTTGCCGGTTATGACCGGATTGACTATGGCCCTAAAGGCCAAAGCTGGTTTGTTTTGTCGGGGCTGCGTAGCGGCACCGTCTACTATCAGAAGGTGCTGTATGCCTGCGAAGGCCGCATCATAAATGTGTTTTCGCTAACTTATCCGGAGGAGCAGAAGACGGCCTTCGATTCCATCGTAACCGGCATCGAAAAGAGCTTCTTTACGGCCTCGGGTGGTGGGTGCGCCAAAGCTTCCCGCCACTAGGCCGGAAGAATTGCCCAGTAATCTAGGTCGAGCAGCACAGCGGGATCGTATTGCTCCCCGCTTTTGAACGGGAAGGTCGCGCCCGGCTTATCCTTAAGCGCGACAAGCCTTAGCCTCAGAGCGCCGATGTCCGGGCGATTGAGCCGCGCCTTGTCAAGCACCTCGCTCCACGCATAGATCGTGTCGCCAGCAAAGGCAGGCGCGACATGCCTTCCGCCATTGATCGCCGCCACATGGAACGCATTTTCCAGCCCATTGAAGCTGAGGGCGCGGGCTAGCGATATGATATGCCCGCCATAGATGAGCCTGCGGCCGAAACGCCCCTGCCCTTCCGTATGCTGATTGAAGTGCACCTTGGCGGTGTTCTGATAGAGCCGTGTGGCGAGCTGATGCTCGGCTTCCTCGATGGTCATGCCGTCGAGGTGGTCGATCTTCTCACCGATCTCGTAGTCATCCCAGCGGTACGCGGCACCCGCAAGCGCGAAATCATATTTATCAAGCTGTAGCGATGGCAAAGCGCTTCCCAGGTCTGCGGCTTGGACGGCCTCATTGAGCTGCGGCACATGCGCTTCCGGCGCGGGCGCGGCCTCGTTGCGTTTGCGCACCATAACCCAGCGAACATATTGAAGAACGATCTCGCCGCGCTGATTCCGGCCAGTCGTGCGGACATAGACAACGCCGCTCTGCTTGTTCGAATTCTCGCGAAGGCCAAGCACCTCCGACACTGCAGCCAGCGTGTCACCCGCATAGACCGGCGTCAAAAACCGGCATTCCGCATAGCCGAGATTGGCGACCGCGTTGAGCGAAATGTCCGGAACCGTTTTGCCGAAGACGATGTGGAATACAAGAAGATCATCGATGGGACTCCGAGGATACCCGATCGCCTTCGCAAATGTCTGCGACGACTGCACTGCAAAGCGCGAACCATAAAGAGCCGTATAGAGCGAAACGTCGCCTGCGGTGACGGTTCGCGGCGTCGCATGTTCTATGATCTGACCAAGGCGGAAATCTTCGAAATAATTGCCCTGCCGCGCCTTACCCACGCTCTCCCCCTGTCTGTCCTACAAAATGAACTTTAGCCGCGCCCCATCAGCCACCCGTTATGGGTGGGAAAAATGCGAGTTCGCGCGCGCCTTTGATCGATGTGCCATGGGGCGCATGGGTTTGATCGACTGCCGCGCGGATTATATCTTCCCGCTCAAAGGCGGCCTCATAACCATCGCCGCGGCTTTTAAGCCAGCGGATGACATCGCCAACGGTCACGATGTTATCCGGCAGACTTACCCGCTCTTCCGCAGCGCCGATCCGTTCGCGAACCCAGGCAAAATATTTTAATGTCACTTCCATAATTGCCGCCGCGTCTGCTGAAAATAATCTGCTCCAGTATATAGTGTAACGGCGGCGGCCACCCAAAGCAAAAACGTGGCGCTGGCGAGAAGGCTCGCCGGAGATCGAAGACGGCACCCGAGCGGCGAAGAACAAGATGGCGGATAGGGCCTGCAGCGCCGTCTTGTACCGGGCAAGTTTGCTTACAGGAATAACAAGGCCTTTTCCGCGCGCGTATTCGCGAAGCCCGGAGATAACAAACTCACGCCAAAGAATAACGAAAACGGGGACAAGGCTCGTATCTCGAATCGTTCCCTCTATGCAAAGCAATAGCAGCGCCGTCGTTATTAGTATCTTGTCGGCAATGGGATCGAGAATCACTCCCAACTCTGAGACTTGATTCATCGCTCGCGCGAGAGGACCATCGACCAGATCGGTTACTGCCGCCAAAGCCAATATCGTAACTGCGATCCAAGGAGCGCCCCCACCGAGAACGGCAGCCGTCAATATCGGCGCTGCCGCAATTCGGGACAGCGTCAAGATATTGGGCACAGTTATACGGCGATTGGACCGATACTTATTCATGACGTTGCCTTATAATGCGGCACGCCGCGAAGCAATGGCAGCTAAGCAGACAAAATGTCCTGGCGCTGAAGGCATCGAGCCGCTGCCAAATGATGGCAAGGTCATAGCAGACGAACGGCGTTATCATTTAACTTAGATAAGAAGCATCCGCAGGCGATGCAGGACAGGTCATAGTTCCGCCTTGACGAGGGAGTTTGTATTCGCATTCTATCGGGGTAAGAAGCGGACAAGAGGGCGGGCAATTGCGGCTCAGTGCAACACTTTATCTAGCATTGATAGGCGCCGGCCTTACCGCTTGCAGCACCTCTGACAAGCCCGCAACGGCGGTGGTGGCTCCCAATGCCGAAAATTCTAGCGCGGACGCAGGTGCGCCTGTGGCTCTCGCTCCACGGCGCGGATCAACCCAATCCATTGCCATGGCAGTCAATCAAGACGACCTGACCAAAGCGATTGACCGCCACCGCATTACCAAGAAAAAGGCAGAAGGCCCATTCGATCAGTCGGGTGCTGACCTCAACAGTGATGGACGCGCCAAGGCGCTCGTCTTGTTTACGGGGCAAGATTGGTGTTCGCCACAGGGCTGCACGCTCGTTGTGTTTCAGCCGAGCGAAGTTGGTTATAGGCCAATATCACAGATCGTTGGTGTCAAGGCTCCGGTGGCCGTCGGCCCTGGTTCTAACGCAGGCTGGCGCGACCTCATTGTGAAGACTGGCTCGAATAAAATTGTGCGCCTTCAATTCACGGGCGGCGGATATCCGTCGAATGCAAGCACCCAACCCGACGGCAGCGCTGATGTCGCGCAAGCGGAGGTTCTTATTCAGCCGCCGGGCAGTCAGACGGCTGCCGCGACCGCGCCGTCAGGCCCTGCCCCGCAATAGTCCGTTTTCCTGCGCCTCATACATCCAATCATTTGACGAGAGAAGCCGCGATCCCGGCATCGCGGCAATTGCCGCATCGCGAACTGCGTCGAACGGGCGTGGCAGGTGATAAATGCGGCCCATCCGGGCGGAAGCGGCAGCGACTCGCCAAACCCGTTTAGCGCGGCCTCGGCGGAACGCCTCCAATTTTCGAATGATATCGCCATCGCCTTCCGAAAGGCTCGACGCGAGCGCTTCGCCGTCCTCTATCGCCATGACACCACCAGACGCAAGGAAGGGCGGCATCGCGTGCCACGCATCGCCGATAAGCTGAATGCGCCCGGCTCCGCCTCGGGATTTCGGGGAGCTATGTATAAGCCAAGGCTGCCAATTTTTGCTTGCCGCAATTGCCGCAGCGGGCACCTCCGACCAATCACGAATGCATCGAAGAAGAGACGGTAGCGGCGAAGATTCGCCAAGCGTTGGCGGAACGCTAAGCCAATTCTGCTGCTCGATGACCAGAACAGCGTTCAGCGCCGAACCACCCGAAACCGGATAGTGAACAAGATGCGCTCCGGACCCCATCCAGATGGCTATGACGGTTCGAAGTGGCGCCGGAACCGCCCCAGGAGGCAACAGCGCTCGCCAAGCCACGGCATTCGCCGAAACCGGACGCGCCCCGAAACTTGTCAAGGAACGAACCGTCGAGCGCAGGCCATCCGCCGCGATCAGTGCAGAGGCATCAACCGCGCCCTTGGCCGTTTCGATAATTGCGCGATTTCCCTCGTCGCGCACACCTGCCACCGGATTTCCGAATTGGATCGAGCATGAGATACCATTGGCGCGGTGTAGAAGAGCGCTTTGTAAATCGGCCCTCAGCATCGTTAAATAATTTGAGCCATAGCGGGCGCGCACCGCTTCGCCGAGAGGAATTGTATTGAGGAGCGAGCCTGTTCGCGCATTGCGAAGCTCCAGCCCGTCCGGCTCGCACACAGTGTCAGGGAGTGACACGCCCCATCGCTCAAGAATGCGTGTCGCATTGGGACCAAGCTGAATGCCGGCACCCAAGGCGCGTAGTTGCGCTTCGCGTTCAAGAACAAGAGGTAAAAAACCTGCGAGCCGCAGCGAGATAGCGGCGCTCAAACCCGCTATGCCTGCGCCTGCGATTGCAACGAGATTAGAGGCAGGCTCGCGGTTCACCTTACATCGGCTTCTTCAGCCTCATAGAGGCAATAAGGCGGATCGGTCTGATCGGGGCGCAAATTGCGATCATAGATATAGAGCGTTGAGCAATAGGGGCACACGCTTTTGTCGTCTGCTCCCATATCGATGAATATGTGCGGATGATCCATTGGAGGGCGGGCGCCCATGCATTGGAATTCCTTCACGCCAATGTGAATCTTTTCCACGCCGATGTCATTGTGAAAATGCGGTACGCCAATCTTGGCCATGATAGTCCCGATGCTGCTGCTTGCGGGGATGCTTACCTGAAATGGCATTGGGCGCAAGCTTTTGTCTAGGGAGCGCGTCGCCAAGTCTCTGTGTTAATAGTGTGAATCGTCAATTTGAGCGGAAGGTTTGCCATGCCATTGCCCGTCGAAGCCGCAACCGGCAAAGTCATCCTCATCACAGGGGCAAACCGGGGAATAGGGCTCGCAACTGCCCTTGAGCTCCATAGGCGCGGCGCTATCGTTATCGCCGGTGTGCGCGATCCGGCAAAAATGCCCGCTGTGCCGGGTGATATTGCTGTCCTGAAGGTAGACACCGCCAATGCTGAAAGTTGCCGCACTTTCATTGACAGCGCCCGGCTGCTGCATGGACGCATCGACGGCCTGATCAACAATGCTGCTATCCTTATAGATCAGAGCAAGCCCGTGCTTACGCTTGGCGAGGATGAGCTTCGTGCTGTCCTCGAAGTCAATCTCGTTGGGCCGCTCCGGCTCTGCCAACTCGTTATTCCCGGCATGATCGAGCAAGGATACGGACGCATTGTCAACATCTCCTCGGGGTTGGGCTCGATCGCCGAGATGGGCGGCGGATATCCTTCGTACCGCATGTCAAAGCTGGCCTTGAATGGCTTGACGAAAATCCTTGCGGCGGAGATCGGACGGGGCAGCAACGTGAAGGTGAACAGTCTGAGCCCCGGTTGGGTGAAAACCGAGATGGGCGGAATGGGAGCGGATCGAGAGCCCGCCGACGCCGCGCGCGAAATCGCCGACCTTGTCTCGCTCGCAGATAACGGACCAAGCGGCGGGTTCTTCCGCTCCGGCGAGCCTATCGCGTGGTAGCGCCTTCCAGGTCCTCCTTCGAAACAACATCGAGGTAACTGACAGTGTCTGGAACGAACAAGTTCCATGGTCTGGTGAGCGGCATAATTGAGCTCTCATCGAGAGGAGCTGTCCTGCTCGTCACGGATTGGAGTGGCGACATAAAGATCGGAGACACCGTCCGCATTGGTAATTTGCAGATGGTTGTTCGCGGTTGGGATATACCTGCACCGCCCACGTTGGCGCTGTTTGTTGGCCCGCAAGACATCGAACCATTAAGAGCTATGCGCGGACGTTGAAGTAACGTGTATCGAGCCGGACCAGTTGCTGGATCAAACACAACGGATCGAAAAGCCATTCACCAAGTATCGTGCGCGTGTTGTTTTTTATGGCCCTGATCGCGGCGGGCGGGGCACCTGTCCATCATCCGGCTATCACCCGCAGCTCGATCTCGGTTGGGTGCAGACTTCTTGTGTTTTGACCGCCGCGGATGCACGAGTTGAACTGTTCAATTTTGATAAGGAGCATGAGGTGGAGGTCAGGCCAATCACGCCTCAGTGCTATGGCGGCGATCTTCGTGGTGGCGAGATATTTCTGTTAAGAGAAGGCGCGAAGCTTGTAGGGGAATGCAGGATAGATGCGCGGCTCGCCTGAAACTCGAATGTTCCGGTCATTCTACATCCTACCCGTCGACATGGCATCGAGTGACTGCACAGTTGACATAAAAGCTCGTCGCCAATGAAAAGCTTTACTTTCGCGAGCCTCTTGGCGTAGTCCTGCCGCGAAGCTGGAGACTCGCACATGCACACTTTTTCCTCGGATGGCGTCGAGATTGCCTATACGGACGAGGGCCAGGGCGAGCCAATACTTCTCATTCATGGCTTCGCATCCAACATCCAGGCAAATTGGCGCGATACTCGCTGGATTAAGTTTCTGGTAGACAACGGCTTTCGCACCATCGCAATCGACAATCGCGGTCATGGCGCGAGCCAGAAGCTTTACGATCCCGCAGCCTATACCGGCCCGGCGATGGCCGAGGACGCGCGGCGTTTGCTCGATCACCTTGCTATCGAGTGGGCCAATGTCATGGGCTATTCGATGGGCGCGCGAATTACCGCCTTCTTGTCGCTTGCGCACCCCGATAGGGTCAGGAGCGCTGTATTCGCTGGCCTTGGCGCCAATATGATTCATGGCGCCGGCGATCCAGCTCCCATCGCGGCGGCGCTGCTCGCCGAGGACGCAACCGCAATTACGGACCCTAATGCACGGGCCTTCCGATTCTTCGCTGACCAAACGAAGAGCGACCGCCGGGCGCTTGCGGCGTGCATTAGCGCCTTCCGCGATCGCATTCCCGGTGATGAGCTTGCGACTTTGCGCGTGCCTGTCCTTGTGGCTGTTGGCACAGAGGACGCTATCGCAGGGCCAGCAAAGCCGCTTGCCGATGTCATACCGGGTGCGGAAGCCCTTGATATTCCCGGCCGCGACCATATGAAAGCTGTTGGCGACCGGGTCTTCAAGGATAGTGTCCTTGATTTTCTCAGGCGCAGGGGTTAACCGGCCAAAGCTTTGCCTGGAATTTACCAATCGGTTAAAGTCCGGGAGATACTTAGGTCTGCCTCATAGCCTCGGAGGGCTATTATGCTGCATCAAAAGCGCGGAAACGAACCCGATAAACTTGCGGCCTATGACCCTGTTTGGCATCAGATCCGTACGGAAGCCGAGGACATAACGCGCCGGGAGCCGGAACTTGCGAGCTTCGTTTTCGCTAATATTCTCAATCAATCGAGCCTCGAAGAAGCTGTCTGCCATAGGCTTGCCCAACGGCTCGGAAATGATGGCGTCAATGCGGACCTGATCCGTCAGACTTTCGTTAGTCTCGTCGAAAACGATCCCGACTTCGGCGCAGCGATTAGGGCCGACTTGGCAGCCGTATTCGACCGCGATCCTGCGTGCAGCCGCTTTCTTGACCCTCTCCTTTATTTCAAGGGTTTCCACGCTCTTGAGACGCAGCGCTTTTCCAACTTGCTATGGCGTCTCGGGCGAAAGGATTTTGCCCTTTATCTGCAAAGCCAATCGTCCAGGGTTTTTGGCGTCGACATCCACCCCGCTGCGAAGATTGGCCGCGGCATCATGGTGGACCATGGCTCTGGCATCGTCATCGGCGAGACGGCGGAGATTGGCGACAATACCTCTATTATGCATAGCGTTACACTCGGGGGCACCGGCAAGGAGACCGGCGACCGTCATCCTAAAATTGGCCAAGGCGTGATGATAAGTGCAGGGGCCAAGATCCTCGGCAACATCCATGTGGGAGATTGCGCGCGGGTTGCGGCGGGTAGCGTAGTCCTTAGGGACGTGCCCCCAAAGACGACAGTGGCAGGGGTGCCGGCGCGCGTTGTCGGAGAAGCGGGTTGCAGCCAGCCATCCCGAATGATGGACCAACTTCTGAAAGAGATCGAAATTTAGTATCGAAAGCGTAGCCGCTTCATTGGCGGTACTTCAACGACATAACATTGCAAACGCGTGTGGGCAGAAAATGACACCAGCCGAAATCAAGAACCTTGAAGCCTATTTGAGGAAAACATTCGAACTGAACGCTATCGAAATTAGAAAGCGGCAGAAGAAACAGGATTCTGTAGAAGTTTTTGTGAAGGATGAGTTCATCGGCGTTATCTCTAAAGACGAAGAGGACAACGAGGTTACTTATCATTTTCAAATGGCGATTCTCGCCGACGATCTAAAAGACTAATCATGCCTGTTTATGCTCTTGATGGACTGGCGCCAGAGCTTCCGCCAGCCGGTGAATACTGGATTGCGCCGACGGCTTCGGTCATCGGTAAAGTGCGTCTTGGGCGGGATGTGTCGGTTTGGTTCGGATCAGTCCTGCGTGGCGATAACGAACTCATCACAGTCGGCGATGGCACAAACATCCAGGAAAATTGCATTTTCCATACGGATGCAGGCGTGCCTTTCAACCTGGGACGCGGCTGCACCATTGGCCATCGCGCGCTTCTCCATGGCTGCACAATCGGCGACAATTCCCTCATCGGCATTGGCGCGACGATCTTGAATAATACGGTGGTTGGCGAAAACTGCCTGATCGGCGCTCATACGCTTTTGCCCGAAGGCAAGACAATTCCGCCTGGATCGCTGGTGATGGGTTCGCCCGGGAAAGTCGTTCGAGCTCTCACGCCAGAAGAGATCCAAAGGCTCAAGGGGATAGCCGTGCATTACATTCAGAATTGGCGGCGTTTTGCCAAGACACTCTCGGAAGTGCCTCCCGCCAGCCTCTGAAGCCACGGCCGGATTTGCACGCAGATCGCCCCCACTTACGCCGGTTACAAGCGTTAGGACGAAAAAAAACCGGTGCTCTTGAAAAGCACCGGCCACTTTGTGGGACCGGCTGGGTCGGGTTTTTGGGGCTAGGGAAACCGGTCCCACTGGGAATGCATCGGAAACGCCGCAACTCAAGAATGGTTCCGCCTCTCGGGAAATCTTTGTAGCTGCACATTTGAATAGAATATTGCCAAAACAAGCATTCCGACGCATCATTATTAAGCCGAAGACAGATCGCGCTTAACCGCGACCGGCCCGCGGCGGAATAGGATATATTCCTAGCGGGCGTAATGTTCGGCGCGGGAGAATGACTATGACCGTCGCATGGATATTAAAGGACAAAGGCCGCAACGTACTGAGCGTGCTGCCAACCACCTCAGTTAATGAAGCTATCTCTATATTAGCCAAGTATCGGATTGGGGCGGTCGTGGTCGCCGATGAGCAATACCGTGTTCTCGGCATTATGTCAGAGCGCGATATCGTGCGTCTGCTCGCCAGCGCAGGACCAGACGCGTTGAATGGCCTAGTGGCGGATCATATGACGAAACCCGTTGTCACCTGCACCGAGCATCACAGTATTGACTGGGTCATGGGCGAAATGACGACCAACCGCTTCCGCCATCTGCCCGTTACCGATCAGGGCAGGCTAACGGGCATCGTTTCCATTGGCGACGTGGTCAAGTTCAAGCTGGCAATGGCAGAATTTGAAGCGCAGCAGATGCGGCAGTATTTCGTGGCAGGCTAGCACCTCACCGCAGATTTTTAGCGTTCAGCCTGTCCTGGAACTGATCGAGCAGCTTCCGCCGCTCGGCCTCTTCTAAGGTCTTCTTCTCTGAGACGGCTTGCTGGAAAGCTGCCAGCGTGTCGGCCCAAGGCTCCGCTTTGGGAGGCGAAGAAGGTGTGACTGTGACTGCTGCCGGCTGTATTTTCACAGGCACGACAGGCGCCGGCTTCTCTTTGGCTACGGCAGCAGGAGGAGGTACAGCTATAGCGGCAGAAAGCGGTGCAGTTGCATTTGCGGAAGAAGGGACCGGCTTGCTGAAGCGCCGGAAGTCAGGACCCAAAATTGTCAGCGCGGCGACAAAAATAAAGAACATGGTCGCGGCGAGATAGGGAAGCAGCTCCATGGTTAGCTGCCAGGCGCCCAAGGTGTTGCTGACCTGAGACGCGGGCTCCTCGAAAAATCCACGGCGTTCCCCTTCGAGATGCCACTGCAGATCCTCAAGCCGCCTCCGAGCTGTTGTATTGAAATCTCCGCTGTCTTTCAAAAGCTCCTCCTCTTTGCTTCTGAAATTGCAAAGCAGGGACTTCGCCCGCATGCAACATATAAGTTCAGAATCGCGCACAACTTCTGTTGCAATCCAAGTGCATATTTGTATGCCACTATGGCAATTTCCAGAATTGCCCACAGATTATCTCTTGGCTTTTTTAAACGCGCCGCAGACCATGGCCTGCGGGCAGCGTTTGAGTGATTTGCGTAGGGCCGTTTCAACCTATCCCGGCACGGTCTCGAGGGCCTCGCGTTCAAGTGAAAGCGCTTCGCCCTCACCTTCTTCGCCCGCCCCCAATTGTAAAATCTCCACGCGCGCAAACTCCTCGGGGATAGCGCACAGCCGAGCCTTTGCCATGGCAGCGCCCAGCCGTGGCGATGAGGAAAGAATAGCGAGCGGTATCGAGAGGCCAAGGGGGACGATAATCGGGAGCGCCCATGATATGCCACCGGCGCTGGCCAGCAACGCCAGCAGCGCAATTCCGGCAAGCGTCTGAGGCCAAAGCGCCAGCGATGCATCGCGCCAGCTCAAGCCATAGGTATCACGCGCCTGCCCTCCCCAGCTCACAGACTGCCCGAACAGCAAGCCGAGCATGAAGACGGCCGATCCCAAAGTGACGATAACCGAAAGCAAGAGCGAAAAGATAATCTCGACGAACGCGCCTGCGACAACCCGCCCCGAGCCCCCATAGCGGGCCGTCTCTCCTTTGGTGAGCAGCACATTTGCAAGCCCCGCAAGTTTCGGGGTCAGGCTCATGAGCAGGAGAAGCGCCGCAACAAAGGACGTGGTGGAGCTGTTCACATTTTGCAGACCGCCGAGGGCGGCGGCGATGGCGGCGACCCCGGCGATGGCAGCCAAGCCAGCAGAGCCAAGATACATCAATATTGCGAGAAGGATTTGAACGCGGCTCACGACCTTAAGACGCGGATGCCCCAGCAGCCGCAAATATTGCATGTTGCCCTGGCACCATCTTATGTCGCGCTTCAAGAAGTCGAGAAGCGTCGGCGGATTATCCTCATAAGAGCCGCCCTCAACAGGAAGCACGCGAACCTCATATCCGGCTCGCCTCATCAAGGTAGCTTCAATCTGATCGTGGCTTAGAATGTGGCCGCCGAGCGGAGGTTTGCCCCGCAAAACCGGCAGCGAACAAGCTTCTTTGAATGGCTGCACCCGGATCAGCGCGTTGTGCCCCCAGTAAGGTCCGCAATCGCTAGTCCACCAAGCGCTGCCCGTCGTGTAAGAGCGCATACTGTGCCGCATTCCAAACTGAAACATGCGTGCAAACGCGCTTGTGGTCGGGCCGCCAGCTACAAGGCTTTGGAGAATGCCGAGCTTTGGAAAAGCCTGCATAACCCGCGTCAGCCGCACCACCATATCGCCTGACATCACGCTGTCGGCGTCAAGCGGAAGCATTATTTCGTAATTGTCACCCCAGCGGTCGAGGAAATCGCGAACGTTACCGGCCTTGAAGCCCTCGTTCCGTTCGCGCCTGCGGTAGGTGAGGCGGCCATCCCCGCGATGACGCGCGTTCCAGGCTGAGCAGAGCGCTTCTTCTTTCTGCGCGATGCTCGCGTCAGTGGTATCGCTCAGAATGAAGTAGTCGAATTGCGCGCCCTCGCCCGTGGCGTCCAAGCTTTCGCGCACGGCCCGCAGCCGAGCCATTGCTCGCGCCGGGTCTTCATTGCGCACCGTCATCATCACAGCGACGCGAATCTCAAGCGGAAGCGGTACATCCGCAAATCGCCAAAAGGGCGCAGCATCATGCAGCCCATTGCGCCGCGTCTGTAATAGCCACAAACCTATAGCGGAATTCCAGAAGCCTACGATCCACCAGGGCAGCGCCGGAATCGACAGCAGAAAAATGATGGTTTCCGGTAGCGGCCAATGACCGCGATCAAGCCCCAGGCTCACATAGATGCCATAGGCCAGCGCAATCCAAGTTACCATCGTCATGAAGGCGAAAAATATCCGCCGCCGCAGTAGAGCGCCGAATGGCTGTATGCTAGCGGGGGTAAGATTTTCGCGACAGGGTTCAGCCTCGCCGGGCGAGAGGGAAAGCTCTGTCATAGGGAACGCCGATCCAGGTAGAGAAAGAGATCACGAGATGTCAGAAAAGACCGATCCAATAGGACCAGGGCCTGCGCGCGCTCTTTACTACGTCGCCCCCCAAACAGTGGAGCTAAGGCCTGCTGATGTTGGTTTCATGGCAGAGCAACGCGAAAATGAGCAAATTCTCGTGAGGACGCTGTGGTCTGGCATAAGCCGGGGTACGGAGAGGCTCGTCTTTGAGGGGGCGATACCGGAAAGCGAATATAGCCGCATGCGTGCGCCCCATCAGGAGGGCGAGTTTCCCTTTCCAGTGAAATACGGCTATGCGGCTGTAGGCGTGGTGGAGGACGGCCCGGCAGATCTCTTGGGCAAACGCGTTTTTTCTCTCTATCCGCATCAGACACAATTCGTGGTCGATCGGCAGGCTGCGATGCCGCTGCCGAATCAGCTTCCAGCGAGACGCGGCATACTCGCCGCAAATATGGAAACCGCGCTAAATGCGGTTTGGGATGGCGCTCCCTCAGCGGGCGATAAAATCGTCGTGGTTGGCGCGGGGGCGGTTGGCCTGCTTGTCGCGAGCCTCGCGGCGCGATTGCCCGGCGCCGAGGTCATTGTTTGCGACACCAACCCTGCGCGCGAAGGCGTAGTGCGAGCCTTGGGCGCGGCTTTCATGTCGCCGGGAGAACTCGGCGAGACCGAGGCTGACGTTGTATTTCATACATCCGCAACTGGCGCGGGTCTGGCAACGAGTCTGCGCGCAGCAGGTTTTGAGGCGCGTATCATTGAGCTAAGCTGGTATGGCGCGAAGGAAATTGGCGCACATTTGGGATCAAGTTTTCATAGCAAGCGCCTAAAGCTCCTTTCATCGCAGGTTGGTTCGATCGCGGAAGCGAGAAGGTCGCGGTGGACATATGCCCGCCGTCTTGCCAAAGCTCTCGCGCTTCTGGCAGATGACAGGCTCGACGCTCTTATCACCAATGAGGTGGCTTTCGACGCGCTGCCCGAAAATATGGCGTCGATTTTTGATTCCAACTCACCGGAAATTGTCACAGCCGTGCGATATGAGTAAGGCTCGATTCGAGTTGAAATCGTAACCGGCGGCAGCGCCATTAACCTAAAACCAAATGGAGATGGCCATGGCCGAATATGCCCTCGAAGTGCGCGACCATATCATGATCGGCCACAGCCTGCCTCGCCCTGCTTTTGGCCCTGCGCAGGGGATGCACGGCGCAACCTTTATTGTGGACCTGACCTTTTTTCGCGAAGGGCTGAACGCAGACAATATCGTGGTCGATATCGGACTTGCGCACGACATCCTGAAGCGTGTGCTCGCCCCGCTGAATTACAAAAATCTCGATGAAGCGCCTGAAACCAAAGGGCACATCACAACGACCGAGTTTTTGTGTCGCTATATCTTCGACGGCATGGAAAAGGCCATTAAGGGCGGTGAACTTGGACCCGACGGGCCTGCCCTGTCTCGGCTGCGGGTTACGCTGCATGAGAGCCACGTGGCGCGCGCTTGGTTCGAAGGCAAGCTTTCCGCATGATGCGTTGCGTTTTCGCAATTCCGGGTGATTTGGACACTCCGACCGGCGGTTATACCTATGCGCGAAAGGTTTTGCCGCTGCTCGCTGAGACGATGCAAATCCCGGTCTGCCATTTGCCGGGCGGATTTCCTTTCCCGTCCGGCGATGAGCTGACCACAACGGAGGGCGCCCTTGCGGCCTTTGATGATCCGGACTGCGTTTTTCTGTTCGACGGGCTTGCTTATGGAGCAATCCCGGCACGCCTCCTATCGGCGTTGAAGAGCCCCATCGTGGCGCTGGTTCACCATCCGCTTGGCCTTGAGGACGGGCTTGATGCCAAGCAAAGCGAGAGCCTTTTGCGTGCCGAGCGTGATGCCGTTGCCTTCGCTCGCCACATCATCGTGACGAGCCACGCAACGGCCAACGCTGTTTCTGAGCTGTTCGGTATCGCGCCAAGCCTGATAACTATCGCGGAGCCGGGCGTCTTACTTGGCCCACGAGCTGCGGGCACCCCAGCCGGCCAACCGCTTCACATTGTTTCTGTAGGCGCCGTGACACCGCGAAAGGGATTTCTGGTGTTGGTTGATGCGTTGTACGAAGTGCGCGACTTGGCTTGGCGTGCAACCATCGCCGGGTCTCTGGACAGGTCACAGGAAAGCGTCTCCGCCCTTCGCGCCAAGATTGCCAGCTACGGGCTTGAGGATCGAATCGAACTCGCGGGCTCCATGAACGAATCAGGAATATCCGCTCTCTACGCATCGGGCGACATGTTTGCGCTTGCGTCCCAATATGAGGGGTATGGAATGGTCTTTTCCGAAGCAATGGCGCATGGACTGCCAATTGTAGCGAGTGGCGAGGGAGCGGTTCGCGACACGGTGTCCGAAAATGCGGGGCTCTTTTGCGAGACGGGAAGCGCGCCTGCTTTCGCCGCTGGCTTACGCCGGATGTTATCGGACCAGGCATTCAGAGTGACGAAGGCGCAAGGCGCGTGGGACCACGGGCAGACGCTGCCGCAGTGGAAGGACACCGCCAGGATTATTGCGGATGTTTTGGCGAGGGTATCGGGATGAGCGGATTTTCAGCAGAGTGGCTTGCGCTGCGCGAGCCTGCGGATGCGCAAGCGCGAAATAATGTGCTCGCGACGGAGCTGGCGGAGCGGCTCGCGGGTTCTGATGCCCTGCGATTCGCCGATTTGGGCTGCGGCACTGGTTCCAATTTGAGAGCGATTGCCTTGGCGCTGCCGCCCGGCGCGCATCAGAGTTGGCGCCTTTTCGATCATGATCCGGCTCTCTTGAAAGCCGCAAGAGATGCGCTTTGCAATTGGGCCGATAGCTCGGAAGCGTCGGGCGACGGGGTACAACTGACGAAGCAGGGCCGGCATCTCAACGTGGAGTTTTGCATCGCCAATCTTGAGGCTGACGTCGACGAAGTGCCGCAAGCTGGCGAAATCATAACAGCCTCAGCATTTTTCGATCTTGCATCTGAAGGATGGATTTTGCGATTTGCAAAAGCTGCGGCGAAGGTTTGCGCACCGATATACACGGTGCTGACCTACAATGGGGTGGAGGAATGGTTTCCGCCACATTCAGCCGATAGCCCTATGCTGGCTGCATTCCATGCTCATCAAGGCCGAGACAAGGGCTTTGGCCCTGCGGCCGGTCCACGGGCGGCGCAGATTCTCTCCACAGCACTGATGACTGAGGGCTACAGCGTTAGAAGTGAGGACAGCCCTTGGCGGCTCGGCGCCGGAGAGCAGCCGCTTATAGAAACGCTAGCCGACGGTTCGGCCAGCGCTGTAAGCGAGCTTAAGCTGTTCGATGATGGGGCCATCGACGCATGGCGCGAAAGCAGGCGCCACGCCATCTCTTGTGTAATCGGCCACACAGACCTGCTTGCATGGCCGCCCGATTGATGGGTTACTGTTTTTTCTTGTCTTCGCCGCCTTGCGATGTGCTGGCGTCTTCCTCTTTGGGAGCGTCTTTGACTTCCACTTTTCCTTTGGCGTTGACTGTCACGAGCGCGCCGAGATCGGCATTGGAATTGCTATCGTAACTGGTAACGCGCCAGGTCACTTCGTTTTCGGTCCCGTCTTCCTCGACCGCGAGGAAAGCGTTCGGTAACTTTTTGGCAGCGATCTCTTTGACAACAATGGTCTTATGAACCTTGGACGTGTTGCCGTCTGTGCTTACCGCCATGAGCTGGAGAACGAGGTTCGCCTGTGTGGCGCCTCCGGCTGCAACGGTGAGGACGGTGGCGCGAAAGACGCCGCTCTGATCTCCCTCAGACCAGGTACCCGCCGTCGCGACTTCGGTTACTTCGGGAGGTACGGCAATGGCAAGCTGCTCAACATTCTGCGCCCTTGCAGTTGAGAACATGAACCCAGCAATGATAAGAGTTGCAACGGTTCTAGAGTACATTTAAGTCTCCCCTTAAATCGACCAACCAAACACGTGACAGTGGCAGGCCCCTACAATAATGCGCCCTTGGTGGTCCGTATGGCGTGCTTGTGACATTTACGTGGCAAAACTGGAATAGCGTGACCTTGTTTGCAAGTTATGCTGAGACACGATCATCCGGCAGCAATTTTCCCCCGCTCGCGTAGAAATTATGGCATCCGAACCCAACGCTTTATCTCAAATCTTCACACTATTCACGCCAATCAATCGGGATGGTTACAAATTCGTTGGATTGGCGGCTCTGGCCACAGTGGTCGCTTTCCTGCTGTCCACCACGCTTGGTATCATCGGCGTCGTGATTACCGCCGCTATGGCACTTTTTTTCCGTGACCCGGAGCGAGTGACGCCTATCCACGACAACCTTGTGACCGCGCCAGCGGATGGCAAAGTGGTGCGCACCGGACCGATGTCCCCGCCAGCCGAACTTGGACTTGGCAGCGAACCGTTAACCTGTTTGTCAGTTTTCCTATCGCTTTGGGATGTGCATGTCATTCGCTCGCCCGTCTCGGGACGTGTCATAGCGTCGGAGCATCGTGAAGGCATGTTTCACAATGCTGAGCGGTCAGAAGCGCAGAGCGAAAATGAGCGCCATAGTCTGATTATCGAGACGGCGGGGGGAAGAAAAATTGTGGTGGTTCTTGTTGCCGGATATGCGGCAAGACGCATCATAACCTTCGTCCAGATAGGCGACACGATAACGGCGGGCGAACGGATTGGGCTTATCCGCTTTGGAAGCCGGGTCGACGTTTATTTGCCAGCGTCTCAGCCTTTGCTCGCCGCCGAGGGGCAACGAATGATCGCGGGCGAAACCGTAATAGCCGATTTCGACGGGCATGAAGTTCCTCGCTCCTTTAGGCGCGACTAAAATCTATTGCCAGAAGTGTCTACGCCGTGGCTCCGGCTCCATTCACAAAACGGCTTTTCAACCTGAATTGTTTCGCTATTTTGAAGTAGCAATCACTCGTCTGCGTGCGAAGCCCACGCGAAGAAAGGAAATGCACATTGTGCAAGCCCTAGCGCGGAAAGCTGCCCTACTCGTTCCAAATATGTTGACCTTGACCGCCGTTGTTTGCGGACTCACCGCAATTAGACTGGCTCAAGAGGGCAAATACGGCTGGGCGACGTTCGCAATTTTGCTGGCAGCCCTCCTGGATTTTGCCGATGGCCTCGCCGCAAGGATATTGGCTGCCGAAAGTGCGTTTGGTGCGGAGCTAGATACGCTCGCCGATTTCTTGAACTTTGGAGTTGCGCCAGCGCTATTGCTCTACAACCAAAATCTGTTGTCGCTTGGCAATTTGGGCTGGACCATCGTCGCAATCTATGTGCTGGCCGCAGGCTTTAGACTTGCCAGATTTAATGTGACGCTCAAAGCCCTCTCGGATACTGCCATCGAGAAGGTATTCTATGGGGTGCCGTCCACGGCGGCAGCAGTGGCGGTCATACTTTTTGGGGCGCTCGTGAGCGCTGTGTTTGAAGTTCCGCTCGCGGCACCTCTTGCGGCGGTCTCAACCCTTGTGGCGAGCGCGCTAATGATTAGCTCGCGGCAAGTGCCAACCCTTGGCGCGCTTTTAACCCGGATGCGGAAGTCGCCGCTAAGCCGCGACTAGCGGATTGGATATTGCGACTGGGTCTCCACACGCTCCCAGAACGTCTGATTATTAAGGGTGGGGGAGTAGCTGTAGCCGCGTATGAAAAAGTGCGGCGTCAGCCTGCCGCTTTCGTGCCCACGGGAGTTCCATAATCCACGCGCGTGAACCGCTGCCTCAAAATTTCCAGCTGACCGCGAGGCGTAGCGTGCAGGAGCATCACTTCGCGCTTTACGAGCCCATAATTGAGAAATTTTTCGGCGTGCTCGAGCGGCACATCGGTCGACAAGCAAGGGCGCTTGACAATCTTCTCCAGAGAGAACCGCTCACTGCGGGACATTTGTATAGCTGGCATGAACAACTCTACACAACTGGCGAAGATGCCGACCAAAACACGGAAGCATCTGACAAGCAGCGCTTTCCGAACCATATTTATCGAATGGGATTAAGGCGAAAAGATTGCGTTTCGATAAATATGGGGAGCATTTATTGCCAAATAACGATAAATCGCAGCGATAGAACGCGGAAGGGCGACGGCGAATGACACAGGATCAGCAGACCAATGAGGCTTGGCCTTCAGAGCTTCGGCTAAATGCTGAGAAGGATACGTTGCGTGTGGCGTTCACCGACGGCAACTCCGCCACTTTCTCTGCGGAGCTTCTGCGGGTCATGAGCCCCAGCGCCGAGGTTCAGGGGCATTCGCCGAGCGAGCGAAAACTCGTGCCGGGCAAGCGTTCCGTGCGGATCGGTGAGGTTCAACCCGTCGGCAACTACGCGGTACGCCTCATTTTCAGCGATGGCCATAGCACTGGTATTTACTCTTGGACTTACCTGCACGAACTGGCGCGCGACCAACACGCAAGGTGGAGTGCTTACCTTGCGGAGCTGTCGCAAGCCGGCAAAAGCCGCGACGGCTAAGATATAGGTAACCTTTTTTTCAAAGGCTTTCTCATCTTCGTTGAAAAACTGTCGTATTAACTTGTCATAGTCCTACCAAATCGGGGAACAAATATCTTCTTCGTGACGTATTCCCCGCCGAGAAGCCTATGAACATATTATATCAACTTGATCGAGGCGCCGCCATGAGCAATGCGCCTGCCCCGGATGTTGCTTCCTTGCTCCCTGTGTCACCTCATAAGGGCTTTCTGGCGCGCCTTTTCGCACGGCGCTGGCTCGTTGGGCTTGCGACATGCTTGATTTTCGCTCTGTCTGCCTTCTACAGCGTTCCTTGGTACGCTGAAGCTCTCGCAATCTCGGCGTTTACGCTGGGGGCGGCTGTAATTCCCCGGTCTATTAATTTCCCGGCTATTACATCCGCGCCTCCAATAAGCCCAGCAGGCACCGCCGCCAATGCCATGGCCAAAATACTCATCGACGCCCTTCCCGAACCGGCGATTGCGCTCGCCAGAGACGGGACGGTCTATTCATTCAATGACAGGGCGCAGGATCTCTTTGGCGGGCTAAAGCAGGGGGGTCATATATCGAGCGCCATCCGCAATCCGCAGGTATTAGGCGCCGTAATGGATTGCGCTGCTGGGCAGCGATTGCAGACCGTTACCTTCACTGAACGCGTTCCAGTGGAGCGGCAAATGGCGGCCACCATTTCTCTTCTTGGCTCTCCGGCGGCTGGCTCGGACGTTCCCGCCATCTTGCTCTTTCTTCGCGATTTGACGGAACAGCGCCGCCTCGACCAGCTTCGTTCCGACTTCATCGCCAATGCGAGCCATGAAATAAAAACTCCGCTTGCTTCGCTCGTCGGCTTTATTGCGACGTTGCAGGGACCGGCGCGGAATGACGAAAAGGCCCGCGATCGATTTCTGGCGATCATGGCCAAGCAGGCCGAACGCATGTCGCACCTCATCGATAATCTGATGTCATTAAGCCGGGTTGAGATGAGGGCGCACTTGAAGCCCCAGAACCCTGTGAAGATCGTGGACCTCGTACAGCAGGCCTGCGACGCGCTTGAGCCGATGGCTTCCGAAGCCGACATCGTTGTCACGGTTGAAACGCAGCTAAACGGCGCGCTGGTGCTGGGAGACAGGGACGAACTGACGCAAGTCTTTCTCAATCTCGTCCACAACGCCATAAAATACGGGAAGCCCGGCGGCCGCGTAGATGTCAACATCAACAGGCTGGAGAATGGACCCCCGACTATTTGCATCACGGTGGCCGACGACGGGCCGGGTATAGCCACGCAGCACCTGCCACGCCTAACCGAAAGATTCTACCGGGTTTCCGACTCAGCCGCGCTGGAAAAAGGCGGAACCGGCCTTGGCCTTGCAATCGTGAAGCATGTCCTCAATCGCCACAGGGGTGAATTGCGCATTAATTCGCGGGAAGGCGCTGGGTCCAAATTCACGGTGATCCTCACGGAGCACTCCGCGTAACTGCATTATCAATGCGTTAACGTTTCATCAAAACTTCATCCCCTTGTCATAAAACGATGAGGCGTGCGGTGTTAACTTTTTTCATCCGCATGATCAGTTCCTTTCGAAGGGGAGAACATAGTGAACCATCGTCTCATCGCTCTTGTGGCGGCAGCGGCGACGGTTGGCCTTTTTTTGGCTGGCTCCGCATCTGCCCGCGACCAAGTTAAAATAGCTGGCTCATCGACCGTCTTTCCCTATGCAAAGATCGTCGCCGAGGGCTTTGCCAAGGCTAATTCCAAGTTCAAGGCTCCCGTGGTGGAGTCCGGCGGTTCTGGCGCCGGTATTAAGCAATTTTGCGATGGCGTCGGCGAGGATAAAATCGACGTTGCCAATTCGTCGCGCCGGATGAAGAAGTCCGAACAAGAGAGCTGCGCGAAAAACGGCGTCAACGAGATCGTCGAAGTCAAGTTTGGCTATGACGGCATCGTGTTCGCCTCGGACGTCAATGGCCCGTCATTCGTTCTTGAACCGAAGGACGTCTTCCTCGCGCTTACGCCGGAAGTAGCTGTAGACGGCAAGCTCGTAGCGAACCCAAACAAGACCTGGAAACAGGCGAACGCTCAGTTCCCGGAATGGGAAATTGCAACCTTCATCCCGGGCGAAAAGCACGGCACTCGTGAAGTGTTCGAAGAAAAGGTGCTGTACGCCGGTTGTAAGGCCACGGGCACGGACAAGCTGCTTGAAGAAAAGCTCAAGGCTGCTGGTACGGCTGAGGACAAACTTCACGGCGCGGTCGAAAAAGCTTGCGCAAAGGTCCGCAAGGATGATGGCGGCAAACATGCTGTCGACATCGATGGCGACTACACTGAAACGCTTGCCCGCCTCCAGTCGAACAAGACTGCAGTTGGGGTGTTCGGCTTGTCGTTTTACGAAAACAACACTGACAAGCTGAAGGTCGCAACGATGAGCGGCGTTAAGCCATCCGTTGAGACGATCGCAGCCGGCAAATACCCAGTATCGCGCCCGCTCTTCTTCTACGTGAAGAAGGCTCATGCGAGCATTATCCCTGGCCTCAAGGAGTACGCAGAGTTCTTCGTGAGCGACAAAATGATCGGGGAAGATGGTCCTCTTGCGCAATACGGTCTCGTGCCGCTGCCAAAGAATGAAGCTCAGGAGACGCGCGATACCGTGAAGGACCTGAAGCCGGTGGGTCCGCTTAGCTAGCATCAAATTGACGGCGGTTCGAGCATTGCCCGTCCGCCGTCTCTTTCCATTCTACGCTGCTCGGTTGCCGCGATCTTCAGTCGGCTTTGCTCCATGTTTAAAGGTGAGCCGTGTCAATTTCTGTTCTAATAGTTAGTTTAATTGCCGCCGCTGGGGCGGCGTTCTTGATAGGTTTTTGGCGCGCAAAATCCTTGGCTCACGGCAAGGAAAGCGTGCTTCATTCACGTCCAGGCTATCACGGCGGCTATCTCGCCTTATGGACGGCTCTGCCAGCGCTTGTCGTGCTTCTTGTTTGGTCCGCTATCGAACCTCTCTTTTTGCTTGATAAGGTAGAGTCCACGCTACCGCCTTCGATTCAAGCTGGGTCCGCGGCGCAAATCGGACTCACCATGGGCGTGGTTCAGAGCGTTTCTCGTGGGCTTGAAACTTTCACCCCGCAGGAGGTGGAAGCAGCGAAAGCCAGCCCGCAAGAAGCGCAAAGACTTCTCAACGAGAAGGGGATCGTTGTCGCTACTGCGCCAGATCGTACGATCATCGACGCCGCTTCAATGCTCAAAAGCCTTAAGAAAAAAAGCGAGATAGCCAAGTCCTTTGCCGCTCTGTTCCTCGCTCTTTTTGGCTTCATCTTCGCCTATCGGACACTTTCGCCGAAGCTGCGCGCCCGTAACCGCGTAGAACGTGTCACTGTTGCAGGCCTCATGGCTGCATCATCCGTGGCGATCCTAACAACAGTCGGGATCGTGCTTTCTGTCCTATTCGAGAGCATCGAGTTTTTTAAGCGTGTCTCGTTCGTTGATTTTCTGACCGGCACGATCTGGGACCCGCGTTTCGCTGGGGCCGGAGCGGCGAACACGGAAGGACAATTCGGCCTTGTTCCGCTCCTTTGGGGCACGCTTTATATCTCATTCGTCGCCCTGGTTGTGGCGGTGCCGATTGGGCTTATGGCGGCGATATATATGTCGGAATACGCACATCCGCGCGTCCGCTCCACTGTGAAGCCGCTTCTTGAAATGCTGGCGGGCATTCCGACCATCGTTTACGGCTTCTTCGCGGTTATCACCGTTGGTCCGTTTCTGAATTTTATAGGTTCCAAGGCCGGGCTGACTATTCAGCCGACGAGTGTGCTCACCGCCGGGATTGTGATGGGAATAATGATTATTCCCTTCGTATCATCTCTGTCGGACGACATTATCTCCGCCGTTCCGCGCGCTTTACGTGAAGGGTCTTATGGGCTTGGCGCGACTAAGTCAGAGACCATTAAGCACGTCGTTCTTCCAGCGGCGCTCCCCGGCGTTGTCGGAGCCATCCTGCTTGCGGCGTCTCGCGCCATAGGCGAAACGATGATCGTGGTGTTAGCTGCGGGCATAGCCGCAAATCTCACGCTCAATCCATTCGAGTCGGTGACGACCATAACGGTCAAAATCGTAAGTCAGCTCACGGGCGACCTCGAATTCAATACCCCTCAAACGCTCGTAGCCTTTGCGCTGGGCCTTACGCTTTTCGTCATCACCCTCGGGCTGAATGTGTATGCGCTTTACATCGTCCGTAAATATCGGGAGCAATATGAATGAGCAGCATAGCTGACCGCGCTTCCATCGACGATGTAGCCGAGGCCTCCGTGCGGAGCCATTTGAACAACCCTGCGCTTCTGCGCCGCCGCCGCGCTGCGGAGTGGCGATTCCGCCTTTACGGGATCCTTGCCATAGGCATCGGCCTCAGCTTCCTTGTTATCCTGTTCGCTTCGATCATCGGCAATGGCTGGAGCGCCTTTCTGCAAACCAAGGTTCGCCTGCCGATAACATTCGACGCACAAGAAATTGTCCCCGATGGCAAGGTTACTCCTGAGGCGCTCGCCCAAGCGAACTATCAAAAGCTCGCTTTCCAGGCTCTCTACAAGCAAGCTGGCGTGGATGCGAGCAACCGCGCGCAACGCAATGCCGCCAATGCGCTGCTTTCGCGCGAAATCGACACGCAGCTCCGTAACATGGTGACACGCGACCCATCGTTGATCGGAAAAACCCAGGATATTTGGGTGCTTGCGAGCGGCAATGCCGACGCTTTTCTGAAGGGCAAGATTAGCCGCAGCCTTCCTCAGGAAAACCGGCAGATCTCCGACCAGCAGATTAGCTGGATCGACAGACTGGTGAACGAAGGCGCAATGCAGAAGCAGTTCAATACGGGCCTCTTCACAAATAGCGCATCAAGCCAGCCGGAGACCGCAGGGCTTGCCGTCGCGCTTATCGGCTCGTTCTATATTATGCTCATCGTGGTGCTGCTTTCGGTTCCGCTTGGCGTCGGAGCAGCCATCTATCTTGAAGAGTTCGCGCCCAAGAACCGCTTCACCGATCTGATTGAGGTGAACATCAACAATCTAGCGGCGGTGCCCTCGATAGTGTTCGGTCTACTTGGGCTTGCAGTTTTCATTAATTTCGCGGGACTGCCCCGCTCCGCCTCTTTGGTGGGCGGACTTGTCTTAACGCTGCGCACCTTACCAACTGTGATCATAGCGACACGCGCGGCGATAACGGCTGTGCCACCCTCCATCCGCCAAGCGGCACTCGGCATCGGCGCCTCAAAAACCCAAACCGTCTTCCATCACGTGCTGCCCCTTTCGCTGCCGGGCATCATTACCGGGACAATCCTTGGGCTCATCCAGGCGCTCGGCGAAACCGCTCCGCTTTTGATGATCGGAATGGTCGCATTCGTCGTTGACGTGCCCGGCTCTCCGCTTGAGCCTGCAACGGCGCTGCCTGTCCAAATCTATATGTGGGCGAATGAAGCGGAGCGTGGATTCGTCGAGAAAACCGCGGGAGCCACAATGGTGCTGCTCGGCATCCTCGCAATCATGAACATCATCGCTATGATCCTACGCAAGAGGTACGAACACAAATGGTAGTCATAACTGTAGATCCCTCAATTGCACGTAGCAGCTCAAACGGTTCCAGCAACGCTCCGAAGGCTTCGGCGCGCGATGTCTCTGTGTTTTATGGCGAGAAACAAGCGCTATTCAACGTCAGCATCGACGTTCCCGACCGCAGCGTCACCGCGTTCATCGGCCCCTCAGGTTGCGGCAAGTCGACCTTCCTGCGTTGTTTCAACCGTATGAATGACACCATTGCAGGCACGCACGTCAGCGGTGAGATTTTGGTGCATGGCGAAAATGTTTACGATCCGGGCGTTGACCCGGTGCAGGTGCGTGCGCGGGTGGGAATGGTTTTCCAGAAACCGAACCCATTTCCAAAATCTATTTTCGAAAACGTGGCCTATGGCCCACGTATCCACGGCCTCGCCACATCAAAAGCAGCACTGGAAGAGATCGTCGTGGACAGCCTTCAGCGGGCTGGCCTTTTTGAAGAGGTCAAGGATCGCCTTCATGGCGAAGGTACCGGCCTTTCTGGCGGTCAGCAGCAGCGCCTTTGCATAGCCAGAGCGATCGCTGTCAGCCCAGAAGTCATATTGATGGACGAACCTTGTTCTGCTCTCGATCCGATTGCTACGGCAAAGGTCGAGGAGCTTATCGATGAACTTCGAGAGAAATACTGCATCGTCATCGTCACGCATAGTATGCAGCAGGCGGCGCGCGTTTCTCAGAGGACAGCCTTTTTTCACCTTGGTTATCTTGTGGAAGAAGGCGACACTGCTGCAATTTTCACAAATCCTTCTGATAAGCGGACCCAAGATTATATTACTGGGCGCTTCGGATAAGAAGCGGGCCAGTGGGCGTCCGCGAAAATGACTTGAGTGGGAGTTTTTTCGGGCCAAGCTTTTGGAAGGAATACGAAAGTGGCGGAGCATCCGATTCGAGCCTTTGAAGAAGAGCTAAAGACCCTTGATACGTGCATTGCCCAGATGGGCGGTCTCGCAGAGCAGGCGCTCGGTCAGGCTATCGATGCCCTTCACAATCGCGACCCGGAGCTGGCGGAAACCACGCTCGCAAACGATAGGGAGATTGATAGGCTCGAGAGGAGCGTGGACGAGCTTGCCGTATCGATTATCGCGCGGCGAGCTCCTGTTGCCCGCGACCTGCGCCAGATTGTTACGGCGATCCGTATTGCCGTTGATTTAGAGCGTATCGGTGATCTGTCGAAAAACATCGCCAAGCGGGCGATCGCCATAGCGTCGGAGCCGCATCCCAAACAGTCGATGGCGGGTTTCATGCATATCGGCGAGACGGCGCTTCGCCAGCTCAAGGACGTGCTCGACGCATACTCTCAGCGAGATGCTGATATGGCCCTTAGGGTTTGGCAGCGCGACGAAGAGATCGACGCCGGATATAATTCCCTTTATCGGGAATTGCTGACAGCTATGATGAAAGAACCGCAGAGTGTAGGCGTATATGCGCATCTCCTCTTCGGGGCGAAAAATTTAGAACGGATTGGGGATCACGCCACCAATATCGCCGAGACGATCTACTTTTTGATCCATGGAAAAGCCTTGGTCGATGAACGTCCGAAGAGTGATAGCACAAGCCTCACACTCGTTGACTTTCCGCTGAGCGCTGCAGGGAGCTGATGCGGCGAGCACATCTATGAATGCAAAAATACTAGTCGTCGAAGATGAGGAGCCGCTAGCGCTGCTTCTACAATATAATCTGGAAGCAGAAGGATATAGCGTCGTGGTCGTGCGGCGCGGGGACGAAGCCGAGGTCGCGATCAGCGAAGAGCAGCCGAACCTCATCATACTCGACTGGATGCTTCCTGGGCTTTCCGGCATCGAGTTATGCCGAAGATTGCGTAACGGGCGCAACTCGTCTGACATCCCTATACTTATCCTGACTGCCCGCGGGGAGGAACAGGATCGCATCCGGGGCCTCACGACAGGCGCTGACGACTATGTCGTCAAACCGTTCTCACTTCCGGAGTTGATGGCTCGTGTGCGCGCAATTCTACGGCGCACCAGCCCCGGACGCCTGGCCACTGCCTTGGAGTTTGAGGACATCGAGTTGGACCGCATCTCGTATCGTGTGACGCGAAGCGGCCGCGAGGTTCGTCTTGGACCGACAGAATTCAAGCTGCTTGAATTCATGATGGAAAATCCAGGCCGCGTCTTTACGCGCACCCAGCTCCTTGATGGTGTCTGGGGCCGCGATGTCTACGTGGACGAACGCACCGTCGACGTGCATATTGGTCGCCTCCGCAAGTCGATCAATCGCGGCAAAGACAAGGACCTTATCCGCACGGTACGCGGCGCGGGTTATGCGCTTGGCGAAAAATTTCCTGGGCAAAGTCTTCTCGAATAAGAAAGATAAGGCGGTAGTGCGCTATTTCCTTCAAAAAATTGCGTAAAAAATGTAATATAATTGCTTCCGCATTAGGAATACCGCGGATAAGCATCGGATTGCTTTCAAAACACGGCGACTGAAGATATAAATCTGTTGATTCGTTTAGTTCTGCGTTCGGGCTCTGAACCTCGAAGCAATGCGCTGTCACAAAAACGAATTGCTTCTCGGCTAACCTTAAATTGCAGTTCGCGGAACAAGTATTGTTCAAAGCGCGTTCGTATGGGCGCGTTGAAGGTTGCCGACGAGCGATGCCTGGCGCGATAGACACTTAGAAATATCAGATCTTGGATTCGACTATACCGGCGAGTGTCTCAGGGATCGGGGAAGAATTTCATGGAACCTTTAGTTCTCGGCTGGCGCGAGTGGGTCGCACTTCCGCAGCTTGGCTTGCCTGCCGTCAAGGCAAAGGTCGACACCGGCGCGCGCACCTCGGCGCTTCACGCATTTTCGATCGAAACCTTCGGACCCGCGAACGCGCCCCGCGTGCGTTTCGGCGTCCATCCTGTCGATTACAGTAGCGATATCGAAGTGTGGTGTACCGCCAAAGTTATCGACCGCCGTCCGGTTCGAAGCTCGAACGGGCAAACCGAGCAACGCTACATTATCAACACACCGATCCGTATCGGCGATCGCGAGTGGCCGATAGAGGTGTCGCTTTCCAACCGTTACACGATGGCTCACCGCATGCTCTTAGGCCGCACGGCGCTAGAAACGCAGTCTGCAACCATTCTGCCGTGGTCCGAATATCGCCAGCGCAAGCTTGATTTCGATGTTTACGACGATGGCGTGCCCCGTGAACCGTTACGGCGGTCGCTGCGCATCGCCCTCCTAACGATGGAGCCCGACAATTTCTCGAACCGGCGTTTGATCGAGGAAGCCGAGAAACGCGACCACGTGATCGAGCCGATTAATACGCTCCGCTGCTATATGGACATCAAATCAATTGCGAGCGCCGTTCACTATGAAGGCAAAGCGCTTCCCGATTTCGATGTCGTAATTCCCAGGATAGGCGCTTCGATTACGGCCTATGGCACCTCTGTTGTCCGTCAGTTCGAAATGACGGGAGCCTTGTGCCTGAATTCGGCGCAGTCGATCGTGCAGAGCCGCGACAAGCTTTTCGCCCATCAGCTTATGGCGATGTACAAGCTTCCCATGCCAGATACGGCCTTTGCCAATTCGCACCACGACACGGAAGACCTGATAAAGATGGTCGGCGGGGCGCCGCTCGTCATTAAGCTTCTGCAAAGCTCACAGGGCAAAGGCGTGGTCTTGGCCGAAAACCGGAAATCGGCAGTCTCATTGATCGACGCGCTGCGCAACGCAGAAGCGAGCTTTCTCGTTCAGCAATTTATATCGGAAGCGGCGGGACAGGATCTGCGTTGCATTGTGCTCGATGGCAAGGTGATCGCCGCGATGGTTCGGCGCGCCAATGGCGACGAGTTTCGAGCAAATTTGCACAAGGGCGGAGCCGCTCTTGAGGCGAGAATCACGCCTGATGAACGCAAGCTCGCGATCAAAGCAGCCAATAAGCTTGGCCTGAAATTCGCCGGCGTCGATATCCTGCGCTCGGCAAAAGGTCCGCTGTTGCTCGAAGTGAATTCGTCACCGGGCCTTGAGGGAATCGGGAAGGCGACGAAGGTCAACGTCGCGGAGCAGGTTTTCGATTATATCGAGAGCCGCACTTTTCGCTCGCGGCTGCGTCTGAAGAAAGCCGCCTGATTTGAAGCGGACATTTCACGGAAGAGTGAGGCCGCTTGCCGCTTGACTGTTGCCTCTTTACGCTCCGAAATATGCGGTCAAGGGCGCGGACCATCCACTTCCAAATTTGAGGGGCATTCGAATGAGTATCTTGCTTCAGATCGTTTGGTTCACTGCCTGTCTTAGTTTTTTATCTTTCATGCGTCACCAGGGTTTGACCGACTCGACTATGCGAGGCGTTCAAGTGTTTTCCATTTTTCTTGCGGTTGGCGGGGCGAATTTGATTTCCCGCTGGAAGGAATACACATGGCCACATTTTGTTATTGTTGGCTGTGTAGGTCTGATCCTTGGCTACACATTATCGCTGGATGAGTCCTTTTTGCGCACGCCTTACCTTGAGATCGTCTGGGGCGTCGTGGCCTTACTGCTTGTTGGAGTGGGGATTTATTCAGAACGCCACTTTAGGCGATCACATTCGCTTTAGGTCTGGGGCGTTCAAATTCGCCGCGCGCAAAAAAGCCCTATTTCGGTCTTTGCTTTACGCGCCAGCAAAAGCCTTACCATTTAGAGCGAGACCCATGAAGTTTTCCGCCATCCCTAAGTTAGGTCTCATCTGCGTCGCGGTGTACCTCGCCTCCCTATCCATCGCGGCCGCGCATCCGCATGTTTGGGTAACGGTTGAAACTGAGGTCGAATTTGGCCCCAACAAGGAAATCGTGGCGTTCAAGCACAAATGGACCTTTGACGAATATTACACGGAATTTGCGGTTCAAGGCCTCGATACAAATGGCGACGGCGTATATACCGCCGAAGAACTGAAGCCTTTGGCACAAACCAATGTCGAAGCGCTAAAAGAGTTCGAGTATTTTACCTTCCCATTCATCGGAAAGTCTAAAGTTCCTCTGAAAGAGCCTGTCGATTACCATCTGGAATACAAGAACAAGCTCTTAACCCTCTATTTCACCCTTCCACTTCAGACGCCGGTTGCCCTAGATAAGATCAACGATTTCAGCTTTTCGATTTACGACCCCGGCATGTATGTCGCCATGACATTCGACAAGACAGAGCCTGTGAAAGTAACGTCGCCGCAGCCGCTACAATGTAGCGCCCGGATCGGGGGTAAGGCGCCGGCGAAGGAGGCTACGCTTTCGCAATCTTTGGGAGAAAACATCGATCCCTCCAGCAATTTCGGTTCGCAATTCGCTGAGAAGGTCACGCTCTATTGTAAGTCTTGATCTTCGCCGCAGCCCTTGTGATCCAACCGGTGGATGCTATTCTAGCTTGTCCGTTCTAAACCGTTTCACGAGAGTTGACACATGACCCAAAACTGGCGCGTGAAAGCCTGCGTCTTCGACGCCTACGGTACTTTATTCGATGTTCACGCTCCCGCCGCAGCTCTCGCTGGCGAATTAGGCGGTGATGCCTTGGCAATTTCTGCTCAGTGGCGAACGAAGCAGCTCGAATATACTTGGCTGCGGAGCCTGATGGGGCGGTATGAGGACTTTGCGAAAGTGACCGCCGATGCGCTGGACTACGTGCTAGCGTCTCGCGGCATCGAAAACGAGCCGTTGCGCGACCGTCTTCTCAGCCTGTACAACACTTTGGCAGCCTATCCTGATGCCGTCGCCTGCCTAAAAGCACTTAAGGAGGCCAGAGCACGAACGGGGATATTGTCAAACGGCTCCACGTCCATGCTTGCGGCGGCCGTTTCTTCTGCGGGGCTTGGCTCGCTCCTCGACTATGTCCTGTCGGTGGACACCGTTCAGATCTACAAGCCAAGTCCGCAGGTTTATCAGTTGGCGGTGAACGCCTTTGGCGTGGAGCCCAAGGAAATTGCCTTCGTATCGGCCAATGGCTGGGATTGCGCAGGCGCGGCAGCTTTCGGGTTTCGGGTCATCAACGTAAATCGCTTCGGCCAGGTCAAAGAACGCCTCGGCGTTGAAGCTTATCCTCAAGTCGCCGATCTCCAAGAGGCGGCGGCACTTTTCGAAAAAATGTTAGTCTAAACGCGCCACTCGCCTGTGCTGCGGCGATTTGTAAAACCTGACTTTAACCTTTGCGCGTGGTAATCGGCGGGCAGATGTTTTTTGGCTCGGCCATGTTCAACGCAATCGCAAATATCTATCGGCTAGCAAAGGCTGGCATCGTTTTGGCTTGGCACGGGGCAGGTTTCGTGCCGGAAGCTATTTCGCTGCCCGGCCCCATGCGTCTTTTGCGGGATCATCGCGAGGGCGCCCAAGCCGAAACGCGCGAGGAGAAGGGCGAGCGGCTTTCCCGCGCCATAAGGACGCTTGGTCCCAGCTACGTTAAGCTCGGGCAGTTTTTGTCCACGCGGCCGGATGTTGTAGGGCCACAGCTCGCAGACGCGCTGGGCTCACTTCGCGATAAGCTGCCTCCCTTTCCCGACGAGCAGGCGAAGAAAGAAATCGAGTCGGCCTTTGGCGCGCCGTGGCAGAAGATTTATGCCGAATTCGGCCCTCCTGTAGCGGCGGCGTCGATTGCGCAGGTGCATAAGGCCCTGGTCCTTGCACCCGGTGGCCCTCGTGCCGTTGCCGTCAAAATCCTCCGTCCCGGCATCGAAAGACGCTTTGAGCGCGATCTGGAAAGCTTCTACTTCGCCGCAAGCACCGCCGAGCGTTTTTCCCCGAAGACACGGCGGCTCCGGCCTGTCGCCGCGGTCGATATGCTTGCGCAATCGGTTGTGCTCGAAATGGATTTGCGCCTAGAGGCGGCTGCGATTTCCGAAATGGCTGACAATATCGCCAGGGAGGGCGATACCGGCTTTCGCGTGCCACGCGTGGATTGGCCGCGAACCTCGCGACGGGTGCTCACCTTAGACTGGATCGATGGAATACCGCTGACCGACCTCGCTGCGATTGATGCCGCTGGACTGGATCGCCAAGCGTTGGGACTGCATGTCATCCGCTCCTTCCTGCGCCACGCGATCCGCGACGGCTTTTTTCACGCGGACATGCATCAAGGAAATCTGTTTGTTGACCGGGGCGACGGTTCGATTGTAGCGGTGGATTTCGGCATTATGGGCCGGATCGGCACGAAAGAGCGCCGCTTCCTCGCTGAAATTCTCTATGGCTTCATCACCAAGAACTACCGCCGCATCGCAGATGTCCATTTCGAAGCGGGCTATGTGCCAGCGAACCAGGACATTGCAGCTTTTGCACAAGCTCTGCGTGCCATCGGCGAACCCATTATGGACAGGCCCGCCGACGAAATTTCCATGGCGCGGCTTTTAACGCAGCTTTTCGAGGTCACGGAGCTGTTTCAAATGCGGATGCGGCCAGAACTTCTCCTCTTGCAGAAGACAATGGTTGTTGTTGAAGGCGTTGCCCGTTCGCTCGATCCTAGAATCAACATGTGGAATGCGGCGGAGCCGGTCGTCCGGGAATGGATGACAAACCAGCTTGGCCCTGCGGCGCAATTGCGCGAGGCGGCTGCGAATATTTCGGCTCTTGCCTCCGTGCTCAAGCAAGCGCCACAGCTGATCGAACGCGGCGCACAAATTGCGGAAGCGTTCTCAGATGCCAAGGCGGAATTATCTGGCCGCAGCAAAAGCCGCAGCGCCTTCCTCGTCCCCCTTTGGATCGCCGCCGGAGCGCTCATCGTGATCGCTGTTAAGCTTCTGTTTGGTTGAAGTCCTCGTAGCGCGGGCAGGCAGATGCTATCGATGCCCATTGCGTATGGCCGTATTGCACTCATTTCGTCTGATTGGGAGGCAGTTGAAGCAATTGGATTCGATTGAGAAGGAAATCGATGCCTGTCACGCCGCGGCAAAATTGGCCTTCGCACATAAAGATATTGGCGCCTACCGGGATATATTCTCTCCGTCTCTTGCCTATCGTCAGGTGGATGGACGAGTGATTGGCCGCGATGAGCTGATGCGCGACGTCGCCGTTCAGTTTCGACGCCTCGACAGCGCCAAGTCGGCCTTCATCCGTGAACATTTGAGCGTTACCAGCGACGAAGCGATAGAGACGCTCATTCAGGAAGTGACCATAGAGACAACAGCATTCGGCTTCGTCCATCGGCGTTGGAAAATAAACCGTCGAGGCCTTTATACATGGATTCATCGGGAAGGTCGCTGGATGATCAAACAGGTCGAGGTGCTTTCAGAAACCGTGACCTCGGCGGGATGGTGGTTTGGGGTCAGGTCGGAAAAATCCTAAATTTCGCGATTAGCTTTTGCCCCAGCAGATCGAGCTTGCCTCGCCCGTACATTTGCCGCTTTGCCAGCTTGAGCTTTGGAATGTGCCCTTCTGTCTGAAACGCGGTCCTTGCGCTCTGCGTTTGTTCCGGTAAATTCAACCGCAAATTCAGGCTGGAGAAAATGTTGATGCAACTGGCGATCAATGGCACGACCAATGGCCACGCGGAACTTCGCCATGACTGGACCTCCGCCGAGGCCATGGCTCTCTACAAGATGCCCTTCAACGATCTTCTGTTTGAAGCGCAAAGCGTGCATCGGCGCCATTTCGATCCCAATAAGGTGCAGATGAGCCGCCTTTTGAGCATCAAGACCGGCGGTTGCCCTGAAGATTGCGGCTATTGCAGCCAGTCATCGCATCATTCGACCGGGCTTCAGGCTTCGAAGCTCATGGAAGTGCAGCGCGTCCTCGATGAAGCGCGGAAGGCCAAGGAGGCAGGAGCTACACGCTATTGCATGGGCGCAGCATGGCGCGGCCCTAAATCTCGCGACATGGACGCGGTCTGCGCGATGATCGAAGGCGTAAAGGCCATGGGTATGGAAACCTGCATGACGCTTGGAATGCTCGATGATAACGACGCCGCGCGGCTAAAAAGCGCTGGCCTCGATTATTACAATCACAACATCGACACTTCAGAAGCCCATTATACGAAAATCGTTTCCACGCACACATTCGCAGATCGCCTGAACACGCTCGCACGCGTTCGGGAAGCTGGCATGAAGGTTTGTTGCGGCGGTATTGCAGGCATGGGTGAGGATGCAGGCGACCGTGTTGACATGCTCGTGACGCTCGCCAATCTGCCCGAGCATCCCGAAAGCGTGCCGATAAATCTTCTCATCCCCATCGATGGGACGCCACTCGCCGGGGCTGGAAAGCTAGACCCGATTGATTTTGTGCGCACCATCGCGCTGGCGCGCATCATGATGCCGCACTCCATGGTCCGGCTTTCGGCTGGCCGCACAAAAATGAGCGATGAGCTGCAAGCGCTTTGCTATTTCGCTGGCGCAAATTCGATCTTCATGGGTGACGTTCTCTTGACGGCTGGGAACCCAGGCGACGACGCGGATTCCGCGCTTTTCGGCAAGCTCGGCCTCGCATCCATGCCCATCGAGGCAACGCAATAGAGCAGAACATGCCTGACAGATATGAAGACGCGCTCGCCCTGCTTAAAGAGCGGGGGCGGCTGCGCGTCCTTGCGTCCCCGCACGGCATCGATTTCACTTCGACCGACTATCTCGGCCTTGCCGAGTCGGATGCGATGCGCGAAGCGGCATCAGCTGCGTTGGCGCGCGGCGTGCCGGTTGGCGCGCTCGGCTCGCGGCTACTGCGCGGCAATCATCCCGAACATGAAGCGCTGGAGGCCGAAGCCGCAGCGTTTTTCGGCTCGGAAGCAGTGCTCTATTTCAGCAGCGGCTTCATCGCCAATTTTTCGCTTTTCGCTACTTTGCCGCAAGATGACGATCTCGTTGTTTATGACGAGCTTATCCACGCCAGCGCTCACCAAGGGATGCGTGCAGGACGCGCGGCTCGCGCCATGGCGGCGCATAATGATCCCCAGTCCTTCGACGCCGAGATACGGAAATGGCGCGCGGCAGGCGGCAAAGGCACGCCTTGGATCGCGACGGAGGCGCTTTACAGCATGGATGGCGATCGCGCTCCCCTCGGCGCGCTGATCGAGATCGCCACCCGTCACGATGGCATCCTTGTAATCGACGAAGCGCATTCGAGCGGCGTTTTCGGACCCGACGGGCGCGGCCTTGGCGCGGAGTTCGAGGGGCGCCCGAATGTGGTTGCCCTTCACACCTGCGGCAAGGCGCTCGGCGCTTCCGGCGCACTCTTATCCGTGCCGCGCTCGATGCGAGATTTTCTCGTAAATCGCTGCCGCCCCTTCATTTACACAACTGCGCCCTCGCCTCTTCAGGCTTCTATCGTGCGCGCGGCTTTGGTGTTACTGCGCTCGCAGCCGGAACGAAGGGAAAGGCTGGAGCGCCTGTGGGACCGCGTAGGCTCCGAGCTTAAGCAGCGCTGCGGAGTTGAACCGAGCGGATCGCAAATCCTGCCTGTGATCGTTGGCTCTAATGACCGCGCTGTCGCTCTTGCCACCGCCATGCGCAACCACGGCTATGACATACGGGCCATCCGGCCTCCGACCGTGCCAGAAGGCACGGCGCGGGTGCGCATCTCTCTCACCCTCAACGTCGATGAAGAAAGGGCGCTTGAGATGATCAATGTACTCTCACGCGAACTGGCCAGTTTGGCCGCATGACGAGCGGCTTCATCGTAACAGGCACGGATACGGGCATCGGGAAGACGGTGTTCAGCGCCGCGCTCGCAAATGCGCTCGGCGCGGCCTATTGGAAGCCGATCCAAACCGGGCTTGATAGCGATAAGGAGACAGTTCGCAGTCTTGCGAAGCTCTCGCCCGAGCGATTTCTACCTGAAGTCTATAATCTTAAGCTGCCAGCGTCGCCCAATATCGCCGCGAAGCGCGAGGGGATCGAAATTCGCGCGGAAGCTCTGTCGTTGCCGGTGGTGGCACATCCGCTCGTCGTAGAAGGCGCGGGCGGCTTGCTCGTGCCGCTATCGCGCGATCTGTTGCAAATTGACATGTTCGCGCGGTGGGGTCTGCCCGTCATCCTTTGCGCTCGAACAGCGCTTGGCACGATCAATCACACGCTCTTATCCATTGAGGCGTTGCAGCGCCGTGAAATGCCTCTCCTCGGCGTGGCGTTTATCGGCGATGCCGATCCAGAGGTGGAGGAGACCATCACGAGCATCGGCAGAGTGCGCCGCCTTGGACGTTTGCCGCGCCTGCCGGTGCTTTCGGCGGAAACGCTCAGCGAGGCTTTTCGCGTGAACTTTGACATTGCCGAATTTGCGGGAACACAAAAGCAATGACCGCGCCGCGCAAATCCCGCATCTGGCATCCTTTCACCCAGCACGCGTTGCAGCCAGTGATGACGCCCATCGCGCGCAGCGAGGGCGCGTGGCTTGAAGCGGCCGATGGGCGTCGTATTTTAGATGCGATTTCCTCATGGTGGGTCGTTACGCATGGCCATCGCCATCCGCACATCGTGGACGCCATCAAAAAGCAGACCGAGCGCCTCGATCAGGTGATCTTTGCAGGCTTTACGCACGAACCAGCCGAAACGCTCGCAGAACGCTTGATCGAACTCGCGCCAGCGGGCCTTGAGCACGTGTTTTTCTCCGACAGCGGTTCGACCTGTGTCGAAGTCGCGCTGAAAATGGCGCTCGGCTATTTCCGCAACATTGGCGAGTCGCGTTCCCGCATCGTCGCGATGGAACACGGCTATCATGGCGATACGATTGGCACGATGTCGGTTGGAGCCAGAGGCGTGTTCAATGCGCCCTACGAGCCTTTGCTTTTTGAGGTGGACCGCATTCCGTTCCCGCAAGCAGGCGCGGAGCAGCGCACGCTCGACGCATTCGAGGCCATCTGCCGCCGCGATCCTGTCGCCGCTTTGATCGTGGAGCCGCTCATTCTTGGCGCGGGCGGTATGCTCATATACGGGCCGGAGGTGCTTCGCGAGTTGAAGCGGATCTGCGAGGCGTATGGCGTCCTCTTCATCGCCGATGAGGTGATGACCGGGTGGGGGCGCACTGGCACGCTCTTCGCCTGCGAGCAAGCGAGCATCACGCCCGATATCATGTGCCTTGCGAAGGGCTTAACCGGCGGCGTACTGCCGCTCGCCGTCACGCTGTGCCGCGATGAGATATTCGCCGCACACTACGCGAAAGACCGGACGCGCACTTTTTTCCATTCAAGCTCCTATACCGCGAACCCCATCGCTTGCGCCGCAGCCGTCGCCAACGCAGAGATTTGGCATAGCGAGCCGGTGCAGGAGCGGATTGCTCTACTCGCAGAGCGCCAAGCCGCGCATCTCGCAAGTTTGCGTTCGAATCCGCGCATACAAAACGCCCGGCAGGCTGGCACAATCACCGCGTTCGACTTCCACGCTAGCGACGCAGGCTATCTCGCAGGTATAGGACTTCATCTCTATGACTTCTTCCTAGAACGCGGCGTGCTGCTCAGACCGCTTGGGAATACGGTCTATGTAATGCCCCCGTATTGCATCGAGCCAGACGAGCTTCGTCTTGTATACAATGCAATCGAAGAGGCAGCGGATAAATATCTGCGTTGAGTGCAAACCGTCCGTATTGTCCGAAGAACTTCACTTTTTGGTTAACATCCAGTCAAAGTTTAATGCATAATGCACAGCTGGCGCTCTCTGCTCGCTGTACCGGAGGGCGTCACCTCCTATTTCAGCGAGGTGCCTTTTTTACGCTTCGCTACAGCGTTTTTGTCATCGCGAGGCGCGCTGCGCCGTGGCGATCCATAGAAATATCAATGGGTTATACCGGACTGCTTCGCTCTGCTCGCAGTGACGATGTTTGACGTCATTCAGAATTTCAAGCGCGCGCCGGTTACAAAGGTGGTCTGGTTATCGCTCAAATAACCCGAAGCAAGACCGCCATCTAATGTAGAGTAATTCACGCCGCTATAGATGCCGAAGTGCTTGTTGAATTCGTAGTCGATGACGAAAGACACGTCGTCGTATGAGCCAGAAGAGTTAGCTTTCGTCTGTATCGTTCCAACAGCCGGGGTGCTCACCGTTCCAAGATACGCCCCCTGATCAATGTGGTAATAGGCTCCGGTAAAGCCCCATCCGGAGGGAAGTTCATATCTCGCGCCCGTCCAAGGCGACCTGCAAAACCCTATCCGTGTTATAGGGATTGAGAACGACGGCAGAAATAATATAGCCGCCGACTGTCGTCGAACCCAAATGAGGGTTGCTGCTCGGATTTGCGAACGAGATGTTTTCGTAACCAGCGAAAACCGTCAGCTTAGCGCTGGACGCTTCACAGTCACACACACCAGGAAGCTCAAAGCCATATTTGCCCTGAACCGACCATGACTGATTATCCGAGATCGTCGCCTTCAGCGTCGTCGGGCTTGCCGCCGCTGCAGACACCACGGACATTTCCTTCTGATAGACAGCGTCTAGGGAGAAACCGCGATAACTGCCGCCTACATTGAACCCGTATGCGCCGCCGAAAATCGCCGTATCCGCCCCGCCATTCGTATAGTGCCCCCCTGCATGAAGAGGCCCATAGGAATAGGTATATTTGACGGAGTTGTTCCAGCGTGCGGCTTCACCGCCGCCCGCCGCCGCGAATGATGAAGACCAGCCAAGCAGGCTGAACGCATAAGCCAAGCGCTGTGGATCGTAGGCGCGAAGCACTTCACCTTGCAGCGTTTCCTGCCGTCCCACCGTCAGCGTGCCATAGGCTGCGTTGCTAACGCCCGCATAGGCGGTACCATTGAGTATCTGCCCCGCGCGGTTCGAGTCTCCGTTTGCGCTCTGATTGGCAAGGGGAACGCCGAAATTCCTGAGGAGAGATGCCGGGCCATCCGAAAGCTCTCCCGAAAGCGGATTGAAGGCGGTGTCGATCCTTCCGATGGCGCGCCAGCCAGCGCCAACGTCTTCTTCAACCTGGAGGCCGATACTCGAACGCTGAAGCGCGCTGGCGGCAAGAGACGAGATCTCTTTATTGGCGTTTTTCGACGACCATAAATTGTATTCAAGCGTTTGAGGGAATGATCCGCCGAGCGGAGCGCCGTGATTTTGATAGGCATAGCCAAGGTCGATGGTCCCGTACAGGGTGACGCCGCCCCAACTCAACTTCTCCGGAAGCGCGTCCTTCACGCCGGCACCGTCCGAATCACCGGCATGGGCCGTGACCGACAGGCCGGAAATAGCCAAGGCGTATGATAAAGCTCTACGCAAGCTGACTCGCCCTATTTTGCAGTTGAAGATAGATGAGCGATTTGGCCTAACAAAAGTGGCTCGGCTGAAAAGCGCGCTGGAGAACAACTTGCAGTCTCCCTCAGCTTGCCGGGAGAATTACATGATGTAGCCAAGCCACGTTTGCCAAATAATTTTACAAAAATTCTATTTTTTGTTATTAAAAAAATAAGCTTATCTGAATATCTGGCAGATAAATCAGATTTTTATCTACAATTAAGCTTGCAGCTAGCAAGGACCCCCTCAGCAACGCTCGGCGCAGGAAACCGAGTTCGCATGAAGGTGCATCACTTATCCCGAATCAGAAAAATATACCGGGATTCTAAGCCGCAGCGAATCGTCAGAAGCCGCCTCCTTGCGCAACAGCCCGTGCGTCCTGCTTAAAAATCCGGGTTATTTACAGATTGGCGGGCCCGCCGCCTCCGCGTTGGATGTTCACGCGCGCGGCCCTTAAAACGTCCCTACAGCCTGAAGCTTGTCGTGACGCCTGCGCTGAGCTTGCGAAGCTCGGCACCGAAGGCGGACGGGTGCATGGCGTCGTCGCAATCGCCGCTCGCTTGCGGAAGATAGGCCCAGCTATTGACGTGCGAGGGCGCCATGAGCGCCTGCGGTGCTGTTTGGTTCGCCTTGGCGGCGAGACCACACGGCTCGCGCGCTGGCGCTTGACCCGCAAGGAGCAGGGCAAGACGCGGCTGAAAGCGCTGCTGCACTTCGGCGACGCCATCATACCAGGTCGCTTCGCCGGTGATATAGACGGGCCGGAAAGCGCCGGTAGGCGAGGTGATGACAAAGCCGATCGCATCGACCGCGAAGGGCTCGATCCCGGCGCGCCCCTCGCGGGCCGGTGTGGCGGTGATGCGAATGCTGCTGCCGTCGGGCTTATAAAGCTCGCGGCTTTCCCAGGGTTCGAGACCTTCCGCCTCGGCGCCGAGAAGCGTCGCGCCTGCGGCCGTGGTTAACACCCAGGCAGCGTGCGCCAGCATGGCGCGGCTGGCGCGGGCCACGTTGCCGGCCTCGCGGTCGTGGCTGAGGAGAAGCGCGTCGACGCCGCCGATCATGCCTGAGCAATTCTGCGCGCCGCCGCCGTTTCTGTCGAAAACCGGATCGATGAGAAGGCGAAAACCACCGACCTCGATAAGGGCGGCTGGTCCGCCGATCAGGGTAATTTTCACTTCGCCCATGGACGCCTCCTATACGCTTATGAGGTGAAGATGTGCCGAAACCTGAGGCTCGGCCGCAGCCAAGCCTTTAGGACGGGTCACGAGGTAGATGCCGCCGATGACGGGTAGGATGGCGGCGAGATCGAAGAGGGCGACCTGCTCGCCTAAGACGAGCCAGCCGAACAGAAGGCCGAGCGGCGCGGTCAAACTATGATAGGAACTGGCGCCTGCCTGCCCTGCCACGCTCCTGATTTGAAACCAGAACAGAAGCGCAATCATCGAGGCAAAGACCACGAGATAGCCAAGAACGCCGATGAGCCGCCAGCTCGGCACCACCTCGCCGACCTCTTCAAGCGCGAGCGCGAAGGGGATAAGCGCTATTCCGGCGGCCAAGTTCTGGATGGCGTTACCGAGCCAAAGCCCACCCTGAGGCGCGAGCCGTCTTAAAAGGATCGCCGCCATCACGACCGAAATCAGCGCGGCAATTGGCATGGCGATGCCTTCGGCGCTGCCAGCATCCTGAGCGAGATGTGCGAAAACCAGAAGGGCGACGCCGCCAAGGCCGATGACAAGCCCCGCGCCTTGCCGCCTGCTCAGACGTTCGCTTAAGAACAGGGTGGCGAGAAGAATGGTCAGGATCGGTTTGGCGCTGACGATAAGCGCTGAGACGCCGGCCGGTGCATGGCCAAGTCCGAATGAACTCAGAGCGAGATAGATGGCGCCATTGAGCGCAAGGAGCGCGCCAAAGGCGATCAGGTCGTGGCGGCTGAGACGCGCCGAGGTGCAGGCCAAGGCGGCGATGAGCATGACGGCGCCCGCAAGCAGGCAGCGGAGCGCGAGGAACAAAATCGGCGGGCAATCGGCAAGTGCGATTTTACCGACCGAGAAAGCCGAACTCCACAAAACGCAGAACCCCACGATCACGAAGGGGAAGCTGTTGAGAGATTTTCCGAACGGTATCGAGCCCTGAAGCGTGGGCGCCGCCTGTGAAATGCGGTACGCGGTATGTAATACACCACGGAAGCGCGTAAAAAAGCCCGCGCACAGGTGGCGAGCAAAGGAGTGCGAAAATCTTCCCTTCTGTGCAATGGCTTGCGGCGTTTTAGGACTGCTTTTCATAGGTCCAATCATCGCTGGTTGCTGCTAATTTACGCAGGAGAATAGCTCCGCAACACGCGCGCCGCGTCCTACGATTGCAGGATAGGTCCAAAGCGTTCGCAAAAGATGGTTAATAGGCGCCCGTTAGAAGGGAAGCTGCCGTACAGCGGACGGCGCAGATATTGGCGCCACCTTGGGGGCATTATTCATTTTTTGATAAGTGGATTAGAAAATCCGGCCACCAGTTTGACAAGGTCGGCTTGGCGGCTGACGCCGGCCTTATCGAAAAGCCGGTAGAGATGCGTTTTGACGGTGGTTTCGGCGACACCAAGCGCCTCGGCCGTCTCCGGGACGCCGCCCACATCGACAATGGCGAGCAACACGCGCAACTCGGCCGGAGTTAATTTATAGGTCTGCGCGACGACGTCGAGCGGGCTCTCCAGCGTCGCCTTGCGCGCAAACACAGCAGCGACGGCAGTTTGGCTTATATCGACGGCTTGGCGTGCTCCTGATGTGAGCGGCAGCACATGCGCTATATAACGCTCTCCGTCAGGCGCCATGAGCGGAAAAGCGACACCCTTGCTGCCGACCCGGGTGTCGCCAGCGGCAGCAGCGGCGAAGACCTCGCGCAAGGGCTGATTGATCTGGGGATCGCAAGTCATAAGCCTGCCGCCTACGGATCGCAGAACATCGCCCGCATAGAGCATGTCATGGCCTGCGACATTGCTATGAACGATGGACCCTTCAGCATCGACGAGAAACATGCCGGCGCTCAAACCGTTAAGCGCATCGGCAAATGTCGCGACTTCCGACTGCTTGAGAATTATTGACTTTCCGATCAGTAAGGCGCGGCGGGCGTGCGGAGCGATAAGCGCCAGGCGCTGACGCATACGGTCGTCGACCATGCTGGTTGCGTCACCCGGCGCAAGGGCAAGGACAGCCGCGTTGGTCGCCGATTTTTCGAGCACGACATAAGCGGTATCAATCCGGCCTTGAGGCTGGACCCACTCCTGATAAAAGCGCTGACCGCGATAATCGCTGAAACGGACCAGCTCCGGAATGTTCATGACCTGCCCGACGCGCGGTATCGTCGCTAGGGGATCAAGGGCAGCATATTCATCGGCATAAACCTGAACGAAGTGGGGTGCGACGCCGACGTGATACTTGATATCCCCGAGTTTACTTACGGGATCTTTCAAGACAAGTGCGCAACTCCGGCTGCCAACGAAGTCCATGATACTCGCAAGCACGCTGGTCCACAACGCAGGTTCAAGTGAGGCGTCGTAGATATCTCCGATGAGATCAGGTAGCTTATCGTGTTCTCGCATCACTCACCCAACGAGTGGATTAGTAAATCCGGCGACGAGTTTAACAAGGTCGGCTTGGCGGCTGACGCTGGCTTTATCAAAAAGACGGTAGAGATGCGTTTTGACGGTGGTTTCGGCGACGCCAAGCGCCGCCGCTGTCTCCGGCACGCCACCCACATCGACGATAGACAGCAACACGCGCAGTTCGGCCGGCGTCAATTTATACGTCTGAGCAACGACATCGAGAGGGCTCCCCAACTCGGCCTTGCGCACAAACACAGCGGCGACGGCCGTGTAGGCTGCGCCTGTGGCGCGCCGCTCGCCCGATGTGAGCGGCAACACATGCGCCACATAGCGGTCGCCATCATGCGCGGTCAAAGGTAAGGCGATGGCCTTGGCGCCCATCCCCGTATCGCCGTGGGGCGCGGCAGCGAAGACCTCGCGCAACGTCTGGTTGCTCTGCGAATCAGAAGTCGCCAGGCTACCGCCAATCGAGCGAATGGGACTGCCCGAGTAGAGCATGTCCTGGCCCGCAGCATTTGCGTGGACGATCCTACCGCTTGCATCGACGAAAAATATGCTGGCGCTCAAGCCATTTAGCGTATCGGCAAAGCTAGCCGCTTCGGACTTCTTGAGATCCATTGACTTGCCGATGAGCAAGGCGCGGCGCGCATGCGGTCCGATGATTGCCACGCGCCGGCGCATTTTGGCATCAACCATGCACCCCTTTTTGGGGACAAGGGCAAGGAGAACCGCAGAATTCGGCCCCGATTTTTCGAGCGTGATATTTGCGAAGTCGACCCAACCCTGGGGTCGCAACCACTCCTGATAGAAGCGTCCCCGACGATAGTCATCATAAGACACGAGATCCGGAATGCTAACGATCGTCCCGAAGCGCGGCAAACTCGCCATGGGATCAAATTTAGCATAGGTCTCCGCATAGAGTTGAATGTAGTGGGGATCGACATTGCAGTAATAGTGCGTATCTCCGAATTTGCTTACCGGGTCTTTCGAGATAAGTCCGCAAGCATGCCCCTCAACGAAATCAGTAATGCTCGTGAGAACGCTGGTCCACGAAGCGGGATCGAGCGCGGCGTCGTAGATATCTCCGATAAGGTCAGGAAGCTTATCGTGTTCTTGCATGGCTCATCCAACGAGTGGATTAGAAAATCCGGCGACCAGTTTGACAAGGTCGGCTTGGCGGCTGACGCCAGCTTTATCGAAAAGACGGTAGAGATGCGTTTTGACGGTGGTTTCGGCGACGCCAAGCGCCGCCGCGGTCTCCGGCACACCGCCCACATCGACAATGGACAGCAACACGCGCAGTTCGGTTGGCGTTAATTTATAGGTCTTAGCGACAAGGTCTAAAGGGGTCCCCAGCTCAGCCTTGCGCACAAAGACCGCGGCGACTGCCGTGTAGGCTGCGCCTGTGGCGCGCCGCTCACCCGATGTGAGCGGCAGCACATGTGCCACATAGCGCTCGCCATCATGCGTGCTCAAAGGTAGAGCGATGGCCTTGGCGCCCATCCCCGTATCGCCGTGGGGCGCGGCAGCGAAGACCTCACGCAATGTCTGGTTGGCCTGCGGGTCTGGAGTCGCCAGGCTGCCGCCAATTGAGCGAACGGGACTGCCCGAGTAGAGCATGTCCTGGCCCGCAGCATTTGCGTGGACGATCCTACCGCTCGCGTCGACGAAAAATATGCTGGCGCTGAAGCCACTTAGTGTTTCGGCAAGAGTAGCTGCTTCGGATTGCTTGGCACCCATCGACTTGCCAATGAGTAAGGCGCGGCGCGCATGCGGTGCGATGAGCGCCATGCGCTGACGCATTTCGTCCTCGACCATTCCCCGCGGAGTGCTAATGAGGAAAACTCCACCAGTTGCCGTTTTCTCAAGCGTGACGATGGCGGTATCGATCCATCCTTGGGGGCGCAAGAACTCATTGTAGAAGGGGCCCTGGCGGTATTCGTCATAGGATACGAGATCCGGAATACTCACGACTTGCCCACAGCGCGGTAAAGTCGTTACAGGATCGAATTTGGAATAGATGTCCGAATAAAGCTGAATGTAATGGGGATCGACGCCGACCTGATAGTTGATATTTCCAAATTTACTCGCTGAATTTTTCGATATGAGGCCGCAGCCTTGTCCTCCAACGAAATCCGCAATCCTCTCGAGTACTTTGGCCCACGACACAGGCTCGAGCGCAGTGTCGTAGATATCTCCGATGAGCTCAGGAAGTTTTTCATAGTCGCGCATCGGCTTCATCCAACAAGCGGGGTGGCAAATCCGCTAAAAATCTTAGCGAGGTCAACTTGGTGGCTTACGCCCGCCTTATCGAAAAGAGTGTAAAGGCGCCTTTTTATCGCGGTTTCCGAGACACCAAGCGCCGCTGCGGTCTGCGGAACGCCGCCGATTTCGGCTACAGCCAGCAACAGGCGCAGCTCGGCGGGCGTTAATTCATCAATCCGGGTTACCATCTCTCGAGCGAAATGTTCTGCCTTGCGCACAAACACGGCGGCGACGGCGGTATAGGTTATGCCTGTGGCACGCCGTGTACCCGATGTGAGCGGCAGCACGTGCGCGACATAGCGTTCGCCCTGATGAGTGGCCAGTGGCAAGGCTATGGCCTTAGTGCCAATTGCGGTATCGCCGCTGGCCGCGGCGGCGAAGACCTCGCGCAATGTGTGATCGATGTGCGAATTACGAGTTACGAGGCGACCGCCGATTGAGCGCAAGAGATCGCCCTCGTAGAGCATGTCACGCCCAGCGGCATTGACATGGACGATCCAGCCCTTGGCATCGACGAGAAACATGCCAGCGCTTAAGCCGTCTAATGACTCGGCAAATGCTTCGGCTTCGGTTCGCTTGCGATCCATAGACTTACCGATGAGTACTGCGCGGCGTGCATGCGGCGCGATAAGCGCGATGCGGCGGCGCATCTCGTCGTCAACCATTCCTTTCGCCTTGTTGGGGATTGCAACGAGGATGATGGCGGGACTCGCTCCCGAATGTTCGAGCACGACACTTGCTGTGTCGAGCCAACCCTGGGGCTGCAGCCATTCCTGATAAAAGGGACCCCGCCGGTATTCATCGTAGGACACCAAGTCTGGGATGGTTACGACCTGCCCGACGGGAGGCAAAGTTGCGAGAGGATCGAAGACCGAATAAGTTTCTGAATAAAGGTGAATGTAATGAGGATCGACACCGCAATAATAATGCGTAGCGCCCAATTTGTTCGCCGGATCTTTTGAGACAAGGCCGCAAGCCTGCCCACCAACGAACTCCGTGATGCGCGTCAGGACCTCCGTCCACAATGCGGGATCAAGAGCCGCATCGTGGATGTGTCCAATAAGTTCAGCGAGTTTCTCGTAGTCTCGCATGTGGCTTATCCAACGAGTGGATTGGCAAATCCTGCGACGAGTTTGACAAGGTCGGCTTGGCGGCTGACCCCAGCCTTATCGAAAAGACGGTAGAGATGCGTTTTAACCGTGGTTGCGGCTACTCCCAGCGCAGCGGCTGCCTCCGGTACTCCACCCACATCAATGATGGAGAGCAACACGCGCAGTTCGGCGGGCGTCAGCTTATATGCCTGAGCAACGGCATCGAGAGGGCTCTCCAACTCTGCCTTGCGGACAAATACGGCGGCGACGGCCTTGTAGGTTATGCCTGCGGCACGCCTGGCGCCGGACGTGAGCGGCAGAACATGCGCAATATAGCGCTGGCCGTCATGCGCTGTCAGCGGCAGGGCGATGGTCTTGGAGTCGATCGCGGCGTCTCCGCCCGTGCAGGTGGTAAGGACCTCGCGCAAGGTTTGATCGATGCGCGGATCAGGCGATGTAAGCTTGCCGCCGACAGAACGCACAAAATCGTTTCCATAGAGCATGTCATGGGCGGCAGCATTGGCATGGACGATCCGGCCGCTCTCATCGACAAGAAACATGCCAGCGCTCAAACCATTAAGCGTCTCGGCAAAAGTCGTGACTTCGCATTGCGTGCGATCCATCGACTTACCGATGAGCAACGCACGGCGTGCATGAGGCGCGACAGCGGCTATCCGCTTGCGCATTTCCCCGTCCACCATGCACCCTTTGTGCGGGACGACGGTGAGAAGAAATGCACAATTTGAATCCGCCTTTTCGAGCACAATGTTTGCAAGATCGGCCCAGCCCTGGGGTTTCAACCACTCCTGATAGAAGCGTCCCCGGCGGTAATCGTCATAGGAAACGAGGTCCGGAATGCTTGCGACTTGCCCAAAACGCGGCAACGTCGCGAGGGGATCAAATTTCGCGTAGGTGTCGGCATAAAGCTGAATGTAGTGTGGATCGACACCGCAATAATACTGTGTATTGCCGAGTTTGCTTACTGGATCTTTGGTTATTATGCCGCAAGCTTGGCCGCCGACAAACTGAGTGATGTTCGCCACAACCTCGGACCACGACGTTGGTTCAAGCGTCGCATCGTAAATTTTTCCAATGAGATCAGTAAGCTTTTGAGATTCGCGCATGTGGCTTACATAACGATTGGCGCGGTAAAGCTTGCAAAAAGCTTAACGGCGTCAGTTCCTTGGCCGACATCTGTTTTTGTAAAGAAAATGGTATCCAGGAAATGCATTGCTTTCTGCTCCAGATCACGCAGATTTTCCGCTGAGACGACAGGGGCATAATCCCCGGGGAAAGGCGCGGTTCACTGAATAACATTCTGCGCTCTAACCTTGAGCGTGCTAAGGCACACGCTTGGAATGTGGTATTGAGGTTAACCGCCCACACCAGAAGGATGTGGGACAAGAAAGCACAACCTTCAAGACCTAAAGCTATAGCACCGCAACCCTATCGCTGCGCCGTACAAGCTTTCGGGCGCGCGCGAGGGCCGTGCTCAGCCTACACGTCTTTGATGCATAGCGGAGAGAGGATAACGAAGTCTTAACTTTCTTCGCCGCCAACGCGGCGTAGACCCTCAGAAGCGGGCCTACTCGAGGAGTTTATTGCCAGCGCTTGCTTATAGGCGTGGGCTGCCCCGTTGCGGTCGCCAATCGCTTCTGCAGCCTGACCAGCGTTCAACCAAGCCTCGAAAAATCTAACTTTGTTTGTTCCGGCTAGCTGGAAATCGTCGAACGCTTTCTTATATTGCTGCGTCGCCATGTAACTGAGGCCGCGCGCGAAATGAGGATCAGGAGCGTCAGGCCGGTTATTAACCGCTATAGTCAGATCATCCAATGCAGCCTTATGATCCGACATAGCCTGATAAATTTCGCCTCGCTTAAAATAAGCCGCCGCGTCATCAGGCTTTAGGTCGATCGCCCTGCCAAAATCGGCGATCGCCAGTGGATAATTCTTTTGAGTCTTATAAACGTTGCCTCGCCCGACATAGGCAGCCTCATAATCGGGCTTGATCGTTATTGCTTGATTGTAGTCCGCAAGCGCTGCGTCCAACCGGCTGATTCGTGAGTAGACAAGAGCACGATTATTGTATGCTTGATAAAGCTGCGGGTTAATTTGAATAGCGGCCGAGAGATCGGCGAGAGCCTTATCATATTGGCCCGATTTGCCGTATTCCGTCCCGCGCAAGTTCAGCGCATTTGCATCGCGGGGGTTTTGCGCCACGACCGATGAAATCGATGCGATGTTACTGTTAGGATCGGCCTGAGGATGGTTAAGATCTGCTGCCGGGCGCGTCGCATTGAGGCCCGCCGTTTCGCAAGCCGCAAGCGTCAGAAGGGATATCGCTAACCCGCCTGCGGTCCGCACTCGTTTTCCGATCGTCCCCGTCATCACGATGCAGCTTTACCTTACCTACGCCGATTAGGCTCCAAACCAAAAATGCCCTTCGAATGCGGCCATATTGGGTATGCTAGCAAAAAAGGATTGGGCCTGTGTAAACTTTGGGATCGTTCGGCCGTATTATCGCGCTGCTGGGCGACCGCCACTGACGAGACCTTCACGTTGAGCTCTCTTCCGTGCAAGTTTCCGGGCCCGGCGCACAGCCTCAGCCTTTTCTCTAGCGCGTTTCTCGGAGGGCTTTTCGTAATAGTTGCGCAGTTTCATTTCGCGAAAGATACCTTCGCGTTGCATCTTTTTCTTGAGCGCTTTGAGCGCTTGATCGACATTATTATCACGAACGTGAACTTGCACGCTGGCTCCTTTTCTATGAGTGAATAAAAAAGCCTGCTCACTTTGCAGGCGTTCATCACCGAAATATAGCAAGCCTAGCGGCAATTGTCCATTTGCCACTTAGCATAGCGATATATTTCCTACTTCTTTTTTCGAGGTGTTACTCGGTTGACATGCCCGAGCTTGCGCCCCGCTCTGATAGATGACTTACCATAAAGATAAAGGGATGCGCTAGGGTCACTTTGCAAAATGTCGCGCCAACCCAACACCTCTTCGCCCAAAAGGTTCGCCATCACCGCGTCCGAATGGCGGCCAGTGGCGCCAAGAGGCCAGCCGGCAACGGCTCGTATATGATTCTCAAACTGGCTAACCGTGCAGGCATCCATGGTCCAGTGTCCCGAATTGTGGACGCGCGGCGCTACCTCGTTCACCCGCAGCTGGACAGCATCCCCCTCGGGCATGACGAAGAGCTCAACTCCCAGCACACCCACATAGTCCAGAGCCGAAGCGATCTGCTGCGCGATAGACTGAGCAGTTGACTGCAACTCCGGCGTGATGAGGGCAGGCACCTCACTGGTATGCAATATGCCACCGGAGTGAGTATTTTCGGGACAGTCATAGAACTCCATCGCGCCTGAAGCCTGCCGCACCGCGATCACCGAAATCTCGGTCTTAAAGGAAAGTATAGCTTCCAAGACGCATGGTGCGCCAAACGCCCTATAGGTCTCCTCAAGTTCGCTGGCGCTCGACACGCGCTTCTGCCCTTTGCCGTCATAGCCGTTGCGTGACCGCTTAAGAATGGCGCTGCCTACGGTCGAAAGGAATGCGGCGGCGGCAGGTAAATCTTGCTCGCATTCGATAGTGGCATGCGGAGCGATGGGCAGCCCCAAATCAGCCAAAAATCGCTTTTCGGCAATACGGTCCTGCGTTACCTCGGCGGATCGAGCGCATGGCCTCACAGGTGAGCGGCGAGCCACAATGCGTAGCGTCTCGGCGGGGACGTTCTCAAACTCGAACGTAACCACATCGCACGCACCTGCAAAAGCGGTGAGCATTTCCTCATTGTCGTATGCCGCATGACAATAGCGCGAGGCGACCTGGAAAGCCGGGCTGTCCTCTTCATCCGCGTAAATGAAAGTCTGGAAGCCGAGCTTGGCTGCGGCAATTGCGAGGAAGCGGCCAAGCTGACCGCCTCCAAGGATACCGACCATGGAACCCGGCGCGAGCGGTTCAAGAGACATCGTCTGGCCGTTCCACCACCTTAGCCGTCCGGTCAGCGCGCCATGCGGCTACGCGGGCAGCAAGCGCACTATCGCTCAGCGACAGAATTTTAGCAGCAAGAAGCCCAGCATTCACAGCGCCCGGTTCGCCGATGGCGAGCGTTCCCACGGGCACTCCGGCGGGCATTTGCACGATGGAATGAAGCGCGTCCTCGCCGTTGAGCGCTGTTGTCGAAATCGGAACGCCAAGCACTGGCAAAGTCGTTAGCGCGGCGGTCATGCCTGGAAGATGAGCGGCGCCGCCCGCGCCCGCAATGATAACTTTAAAACCCGTGTCGCGGGCTGATTTTGCGAATGCGTAGAGACGGTCCGGCGTTCTATGAGCGGATATCACTCGCGCCTCATAGGGGATGCCAAGCTCATTGAGCACTGCCGCAGCAGCGCGCATCACGGGCCAATCCGATTGGCTGCCCATAATAATGGCAATGGCAGGCGTTTGAGTTTTCATCATTAGGTTCAATCATGGAATTGTCTCCGCTGGAAGCGGTGATGCCCGCGCCTAAGGAGTTCCCCACGTTTTCCTAGCGGGGCTTCCTAGGGCGCCATTACGCGATGATATCGGGAAAAAGCTGATCTTCGAGGCGGGCGATTTCGTCTTTAAGCCCGAGCTTGCGCTTCTTGAGGCGCGTTAGACGCAGTTGATCCCGCTGTTGCGCGGCCTCAAGCGCTATGATGGCTTCGTCGAGATCTCGATGCTCCTGTTTCAGTTGCGCAAGGCTATGCCGCAGGTTGCGGCCGTCCTCAGTGTTCATCAAACCCCCGGGAATGACGCTGGTTAATGCATAGTCCGGAAAATTCGCTGATTTTTTAGCATAGCATGAATTTCTTGAAATTTGAAATCCCTGCTTTGCCCATGAGGTACCCATCAAATTCTGTTAATAAAATTAGCCGTTACACGCTTAATTTCCAAATTATTTTCATCCGGCGGGGCGAAATCGAAAGCCAAGCTTAAGTTTCTGCAAACGTTGCTTGTTTTTCCAGCCGTTTTTTGGTCGATTTTCTGTCATTTATTTGACACACTATCCCGTTGGCATAGGACGGTTAACGAGATAGGAGGCCGAGAAATGAGCCTTTTAGCGCATATCGAAGAATTAAGCGAAAAGCATCGGGCGCTGCATCGACAAATCGAGACTGAGACGAGCCGTCCCCTAGTCGATAGCCTAAAGTTAGCGGAATTAAAACGGCGAAAATTGCGTCTCAAAGAAAAAATAGAAAAACTGAGGATTGCTCCAGACGCAGCGTAGGCATCTTCCTTTCACCCGTGGCGACGCAACCCGAGCAGGGCGTGAGGCCTTTTGAGCCGAATTTCTGCTGCTATGAGTGCGTTCGCCACGGGCGCAGACACAATTAATTATTGCGCTTTGACGCAGACGCTTGCATTTCTTGCTGCATGAGCGACAAAAAAAACCCGGTCCAGGTCAAGCCGCGCCTGCCGAAAGGTATGCGCGACGTCGAAGGACAAGAGCTGCGCGCGCTGAAGCATATGCTTGGCGTTATTAGCGATGTTTACGAGCGCTACGGGTTCGAGCCTCTCGACACGCCCGCGTTCGAATATACCGATGCGCTCGGCAAATTCTTGCCGGACACAGACCGGCCCAACGAAGGCGTTTTCTCATTTCAGGATGAGGACGAACAGTGGGTCTCGCTTCGCTACGATCTTACCGCGCCGCTCGCGCGCTATGTGGCCGCCAATTTCGATGCGTTACCGAAGCCTTTCCGGCGGTATCAATCCGGTTACGTCTATCGCAATGAGAAGCCGGGGCCTGGCCGCTTCCGCCAATTCATGCAATTCGACGCGGACACCGTTGGGACAGCCAATCCAGCAGCAGATGCAGAAATGTGTATGCTTGCCGCCGATACATTAGAGGCGATTGGCATTCCGCGCGGCAGCTATGTGATTAAGGTGTCAAGCCGCACGCTGCTTGATGCGGTGCTGGACAATGCGGCCATTCTTTCCCCGCGTCAGCGGCTTGTCGTGCTACGAGCCGTGGATAAATTTGACCGGCTGGGGCTTGAGGGCGTTGCGCAGCTCCTCGGAAAAGGGCGCAAAGACGAGAGCGGCGACTTTACGCCCGGAGCCGAACTCACGCCCGAACAGGCGCAACGCGTTCTCTTCCTTCTTTCAGGCGAAGAGACCCCCGCTGATGCGGCTGTCGGCGCAATCATGGATCTGGTGCAACAAACGGGCTTTGGACCGGAGCGTATTCGCTTCGATCCCACCGTTGTGCGCGGCCTTGAATATTATACAGGGCCGGTGTTTGAGGCAGAGCTGACTTTCCCAGCCCAAAATAGTGATGGGGAAGCGGTGAGGTTTGGCTCAGTCGGCGGCGGCGGGCGATATGATGGGCTCGTGTCGCGCTTCCGCTCCCAGCCAGTACCGGCAACGGGCTTCTCAATCGGCGTTTCCCGCCTCTATTCCGCGCTGTCTCATCTTGGTAAGCTTGGCGCTCAGAACTCAGCGCAAGGCCCTGTTGTCGTCCTCGTCATGGATAAACAGCGCCTCGGCGATTATCAGAATATGACGCGCGAACTTCGCGAAGCGGGTATCCGCGCCGAGATGTATGTCGGAGAAGCGGGCATGAAGGCTCAAATGAAATATGCCGACAAGCGCGGCAGTCCATGCGTCATTATTCAAGGCGAGGACGAGCGCGCGCGCGGTGAGGTTACGATCAAAGACCTTCTTGAAGGCTGCGCGCCTCTCCGGCGAAATCGCCGATCACGCCGAATGGCGCGAAGGGCGCCCAGCGCAGTTTTCGGCTCCTTCTTCCGAGATGGTGAAGGCGGTCGCGCAGCTTTTGGAGCAGCAGAAACGGCAATGAAGGCAGAAGGCGCGATAGACTTTGAGGCCTTGGAAGTACAGGCCGGCAGCCTCATGGGACTGTTTGTCGATGCGGGCTATGAGCGTGTTGCACCCGCCTTTATCCAGCCCGCAAGCCTGTTTCTCGACCGAATTGGGGAAGCGCTACGGGCGCGCACCTATGTCTTCACAGATCCGAATGGCGAAGAGCTGTGCCTTCGGCCTGACCTTACGCTTCCGGTGTGCCGTATTTTCTTAGAGCGCGAAGACAACGGCGAACATTCCAAGTTTTGTTATAACGGGCCAGCGTTCCGAATGCAGGAAGGTAAGCCTGACCCACTGCGCCCGAGAGAATCCAGACAAGCCGGCATCGAGTATTTTGGATCGCCTGCCCAAGCCGCCGACCTTGAGGTCATTGCGCTGACACTGTCGGCGGTACGCAGCTCAGGTATGAACGCTTTCACTGTCAGGCTCGGACATATCGGCATCTTCTCAGCCTTGCTGGACGCATTGGAAATGCCTCAACGCTGGCGGGATCGCCTCCGCCGTGCATTCTGGCGTCCGCAAATCTTTACGGCGGAACTCAAGAAGCTTTCGGCCTCGGGTGGCACGGTGCTGGCCTCGCCTCCCCCGCTTCCGGCGGCGATGACAGAAGAGACGCTGCTCGATGAGCTCGATGCTCGTGGTGTTCCCTTTATCGGGCAGCGGCGACCGTCTGAAATTCTAAAGCGCCTTGCAGAGAAAGCGGCGGACGCGAACGAGCCGCCATTGGCTGCTGAAACGGCTAGGGTGATTGAGGAGTACCTTGGGATAAAGGGAGAGGCAGCGGAAGCGCTGAAGGCGATCAATGCGCTTTTCCGCCGCGCCGGGCTTGATCTCAATTCGTTGATGGCTGAAACCGAGTTTCTCATTGCTGAGTTAAAGCGCTTTACTAACGGCTCCCCAATTCTCTTCGACGCGGGATTTGGGCGTCACTTCGAATACTATACTGGTATGGTCTTCCAGGTTGAGATCGATGGCGCTGGCATCGGAGGGCAAATTGCTGGCGGCGGGCGCTATGACGGTATAATCCGCGCGCTTTCATCCGGTCTCCAGGATGTTCCGGCGGTCGGCGCCGCCATTCACACGGAGCGGCTTTTGGCAGCCGTCAGAAGGTAAGTTCATGCCCGACAAACTTATCATAGGCGTTCCGTCCAAAGGGCGGCTTATGGAGGATACGCTCGAAGTCTTTCGCGCTGCCGGGCTACCCATCGAAAAGCAGGGCGATGAGCGGGGTTATCGCGGCGCGATTGCCGGTTTTCCCGAAGCCGCCGTTGAATTTCTATCGGCAGGAGAAATCGCCCGGCATTTGCAGATAGGCCGTGTGCATCTTGGCGTGACGGGCGAAGACCTGGTGCGCGAGCAAATCCCGGATGCCGATGAAAAGGTGAAGCTCCTTCTCAAGCTTGGCTTTGGTCATGCAGACGTGATTGTTGCCGTGCCTGAATGCTGGACCGATGTTGAGACCATGGCGGATTTTGAGGAAGCTGCCGCTTTGTTTGCTGCGGAGCACGGCAGGCGGCTGCGCGTGGCGACCAAATATCCGATACTGACGCGGCGCTTTTTTACTTCATGCGGCGCCGTGAGCTATCGCACTGTGGAAAGTCTCGGCGCGACGGAAGGAACCCCTGCAGCAGGAGTTGCGGAGGCCATCGTCGACATTACGAGCACAGGCGCAACGCTGAAAGCGAATGGACTTAAAATACTAAGCGACGGCATCATCCTAAGATCGCAAGCTAGTCTCGTCGCATCAAAGCAAGCCCTTGAGACAGGCGAGATTGGGGAGCTCGCGGAAACGGTTTGGCATAGGCTTTCGCAAGTTCTAAGCGCGCGCTGATGCGATGTCGTGGCCGGGTCAAGCCAGGCCACGACAGTTGAGAAATGGCACGCCTCGCCAGGACGCGCTCCTAAGGCGAAGATCGTTTTAGCGGGTCCACTGCACTCCGACCCGGCCAGCCACCGTGCCACGCTCACTTCCAAAGCCAACGCCACCAGAGATAGCCACACGATCACCCTGTGCGAAAGCATTGTAGCCAACGACACCCTGCGCAGCTATGCCGATGGCCGAGGCGCCATCCCAATTTCCAAAGTTTACGGTCATGCCGAAGCGTTCGCCCGCCACGAGGTCAGGGTTGGCAAGCGAGGTGGCAATGGCGATACCATCCGCGAGGTCTCTGTCTCGTTTGACGAGGTTATCCAGGCGGCGGAAAATGGAACCGCCATCGCTCGCGAGATTGCCATTTGCGTCAGTTGTCACCACTTCGAGCGGTCCTGTCTGGAAGGCTTTGCTTGCACCGGAAGTAATACCGGCGAAGGTATATTGATTGCTTGCCGTACCAACGGAGATCTGGTTAGCGCGGGTGGTCTTAGTGCCCGTACCGATTGCGGTGGCATTGGCCTGCGTAGCTTCCGCGCCGGTGCCTAAGGCGGCGGAATTCATACCCGTAGCCTTTGTATCGTCGCCAAGCGCGGTGCCGCCCGTACCGGCATTGGCGTTGGCTCCTATGGCAAGAGATCCTGTAGCAACCGCGCCCGTACCGATGGCTATGGCGTTCGTACCGGTCGCCTGGGCGCCATTGCCAGCCGCAAAGCTGTTATCGCCCGATGCGATCGATTGGGGACCGATTGCGACCGCATTATTGCCCGTAGCCTGGGAGTCAGGCAGCGAGGTATTGGCATGAAAATTTGGAATGAGGCCAGCCGAAATCGATGAGACTGCGCCGTCGAGAGCGTTGATCGCACCGGCTACGTTGTTGAAGGTCGAGCCGCCGACCGTATAGCTTGGCGCAGTTACTTGGCCTGTAGCGGAATTATAGCTTGCGCCCCCGCCCAAGGCTGAAGCGACGGACGTCCCGAGATTGGATGCAGCACCCTGAAGCTGCGAGACATTTACCGCGTCCGTAGCGGCACTCCCGGCAGCGACATTGGTAATCTGGCGAGCATTGCCAGAGGAGCCAACGGAAACTTCACCGGAAGAGTTTTGCGGACTGGAAAGCCCAAACGCAGTGTATCCAGTTTGTGCTCCACGCGCGGCCACTGAGTTAGCACCGAGAGCCAAGCTGTTGGCGGTACTTACCGAGGCGCCAGCGCCGAATGCGATGCTACCTGCGCCAAGCGATTGGCTATTCGCGCCAATCGCAATTCCGCCATCGCCCGACGCATTGGCCGTGTTGCCCATTGCGATCGTGTTCGACGCCGTTACATTCTGGCCTGCATTATTGCCCAGCGCGATCTGATTGAGAAGCGGTGTGGAGCCATTCCCCGTTAATTGATTGCCGATCAGAAGATTGCTTGTGCTAACTCCTGTGTTACACCCGGTCGAGGTCGTGGTATAAACAGGCACGGTGCTCCCAAATCCTGTTGTCGCCTGAGTGATTTCCGCTCCCTGGCCGGTTCCCCCGAGAGGTGAAGCCGTGAAGCATACGTCTAAGCCCTGGTCAGTGCGGATCACCGTTGATTGAGCGAACGCGCTGCTCGAAACTCCCGCCATACTGGCGCACATAAAAACGAACGCACGAAAATGCTGACTGCGCATAACTTCCCCCGCGTAACAACTTAAAATTGCAACTAACCTCGTTATAGATGGTTAATAGCAGGGGGAAGTCAATCTGACGGGCTGTGGCCTTCTCGTTTTTATCCACCTAAGGTTGCAGATATTCACAGGCCATGATCATGGCGGAACAGTCAGAGGTATCATGTATCCGAAGCGGCCGCAGACAAGCGCTGGCACTTTCCGCGACGGCACGATTTGAGTGGATGACGGCTACGGAAATTCCGAAGTGCTGAGGTTATTGGATGGCCGGGTCTAACGCCCGGCCATGACAGCTCTTTGATCTAACGGCCTTTAACGCGGTAGTTCGGTTCGGCCCATCAGGAATTTGTCGATGGCGTGAGCGGCTTGACGCCCCTCGCGGATGGCCCAGACGACCAAAGACTGTCCACGGCGCATGTCGCCAGCGGCAAACACCTTCGCGCGCGAAGTCTGGTAATCGCGGTCATTCGCTTTCACGTTGCCCCGCGGGTCAAGCGCGAGTTCGAGATCGGTGACGGCGCTTTCATGCATCGGCGACACGAAGCCCATGGCGAGCAGGACAAGATCGGTCTCGATCTTGAACTCGCTGCCCTCGATTGGTTGAAGCTTCTCATCGGCGCGCACGCAATGGATCGCGACAACTTCGCCGTTTTCATTGCCCTCAAAGCGCGTGGTCATGACGCTAAAATCGCGACCGGCTCCCTCGGCTTGGCTTGAAGATGTGCGCATTTTCAGGGGCCAGTGCGGCCAACTCAGGAGCTTATTCTCCTTCTCCGGAGGCTTCGGAAGAATTTCAAGCTGCGTAACCGAAACCGCTTCCTGCCGGAACGAAGTGCCGATGCAGTCCGACCCCGTATCGCCGCCACCGATGACGACCACCTTCTTGCCGTTGGCCAGGATCGGCTCCGCGTTCCAAAGCGGCTCTCCTGATACGCGCCGGTTTTGCTGCGGCAGAAAATCCATTGCGAATTCAATGCCCTTCAGCTCCCGGCCAGGGATCGGCAGATCGCGCGGCTTTTCAGCGCCGCCCGCTAGCAGAACTGCATCATAGTCCTTTTCGAGGTCGGCCATCGAAACCGTGGAGCCGACCTTCGTGTTGCAGTGGAAGGTTACGCCTTCCGCCTGCATCTGCTCGACGCGACGCTCGATCACGCTCTTTTCGAGCTTGAAGTCCGGAATGCCGTAGCGCAGAAGTCCGCCGGGCATCGCATTTTTTTCATAGACATGCACGTCATGGCCCGCACGGGCGAGTTGCTGCGCCGCTGCAAGGCCAGCAGGGCCGGAGCCGACAATGGCGACACGCTTACCGGTTTTGACTTCGGGCGGCTCAGGAACAACCCAGCCTTCGCCAAGCGCACGGTCCGCGATAGCGCACTCGATGCTCTTGATGGTCACAGGCACATCTTCGAGATTAAGTGTGCAGGACGCTTCGCATGGCGCGGGACAGATCCGTCCTGTTACCTCGGGGAAGTTGTTCGTCGAGTGAAGGTTGCGCGCGGCTTCCTGCCATTCGCCGTGATAAACGAGGTCGTTCCAGTCTGGGATCTGGTTATTGACCGGGCATCCCCGGTGACAATAAGGAATGCCGCAGTCCATGCAGCGCGCGGCCTGCTCCTTTACGTCTTTTTCAGCCGGCGGAAGCACGAATTCGCGGTAATGCCGGAGACGCTCGCTCACCGGAGCGTAGTCGCGATCCTCGCGTTCGATCTCAAGAAAACCTGTCGTCTTGCCCATTCTATCGCTCCGTCTTGGCTAAGCTCTGCCCAGCCAACCGGGGCCATCGGCTGCCCCGTGATTACTTGCCGAACGGCCGGAGCAAGCCCGGCCAATAATGTGTCGTTTAGCGCCGCCGCTAACGTCCTGTCACGCCAACAGCGATGTCCGCGTGCTCCGGCGGATGCGGAGCGATTTTCCTTGGCTTCATTGCCTCAAGCGCCTTGCGATATTCGGTCGGCATCACCTTCACGAACTTCGGAAGGTAAGCGTTCCAATCGTCGAGAATTGCCTTGGCGCGCTCTGAAGCCGTGTAATGCCGGTGGCTTTCGATGAGCCGCCGCAGCCGCAACTCGTCGTCCGTCGTCATGTCGTGCAGCACATCGACGAACCCAAAACGCTCAAGACTGTCGCCAGATGCTTGATCGAAGGGCGAAACGTCACCTGGGTCAATGGGTTCCAATTCCACCATCGCCATATTGCAGCGGCGTTCAAAATTGCCTTCTTCGTCGAGGACATAGGCGACGCCGCCCGACATGCCAGCCGCGAAGTTCCGGCCTGTCGGCCCGAGCACGACAACGCAACCGCCAGTCATATATTCGCAGCCGTGATCGCCGGTTCCTTCAACAACGGCAATCGCGCCGGAATTTCGAACCGCGAACCGTTCGCCCGCTATGCCGCGGAAATAGCACTCGCCCGAAATGGCTCCATATAAGACGGTATTGCCGACGATAATGCTTTCCTCTGGCACGATCCCGGATCGTTCCGGTGGCCGAACAATGATCTTGCCGCCTGAAAGGCCCTTGCCTGCATAGTCATTCGCCTCGCCAGCCAAATCGAGCGTGACGCCTTTAGCAAGCCACGCGCCGAAGCTCTGTCCGGCAGTGCCTTTCAAGGAGATCCAGATGGTGTCCTCTGTCAGCCCCGAATGACCATATAACTTAGCAACCTGACCAGAGAGCATAGCGCCTGTTGTCCGGTCTTTGCTGGTAACGGGCAATTCAAGCTTCACGGGCCTGCCGTTTTCGAGTGCGGGCTTGGCAAGCTCTATGAGCTTACGATCCAGCACGCGGTCAATGGGATGGTTTTGCGCTTCCGTGTGGAAAATAGATACATGGTCGGGAACCGCTGGCTTATAAAACAGCCGTCCGAAATCCAAGCCCTGTGTCTTCCAATGGGCAATCGCGCGCTCTTTGTCGAGCCAATCGGATCGCCCGATCAGCTCTTCGAACGAGCGGATGCCAAGCTCCGCCATATAGCCGCGCAGCTCTTCAGCAACGAAGAAGAAATAATTGATCACATGCTCAGGCTGACCGCTGAAGCGCGCCCGCAGCACAGGATCTTGCGTGGCCACGCCAACGGGGCAGGTGTTCAGATGGCATTTGCGCATCATGATACAGCCAGCGGCGATGAGCGGGGCCGTGGCAAAACCGAATTCATCAGCGCCGAGAAGCGCGCCGATCAGCACGTCGCGTCCGGTGCGGATGCCGCCATCGACCTGGACGGCGATGCGCCCGCGAAGCCTGTTCAGCACAAGCGTCTGCTGCGTTTCCGCCAGCCCGATTTCCCAGGGCGAGCCAGCGTGCTTGATAGATGTGAGCGGCGACGCGCCCGTACCTCCCTCAAAACCGCAAATCGTGACGTGGTCGGCCCGCGCTTTTGCGACGCCAGCAGCGACGGTGCCGACACCTATTTCGGCGCCAAGCTTCACGCTAACCCAGGCTTCCGGGTTTACATTCTTCAGGTCGAAGATGAGCTGCGCCAAATCTTCAATTGAGTAGATGTCGTGATGGGGCGGCGGCGAGATAAGGCCCACGCCCGGCGTGGAGTGGCGTACCTTCGCGATAATATCGTCGACCTTGTGGCCGGGGAGCTGGCCTCCTTCGCCCGGCTTCGCGCCTTGCACCATCTTGATCTGCATCATGTCGGAATTGATGAGATATTCAGTGGTGACGCCAAAGCGGCCCGACGCGACTTGTTTGATAGCCGAGCGCATGCTGTCGCCATTTGGCATAGGCGTATAGCGGTCAGCTTCCTCACCGCCTTCGCCGGTATTGGACTTGCCTCCAATCCGGTTCATGGCGATTGCAAGCGTCGTGTGAGCTTCACGGCTGATGGACCCGAAGGACATTGCGCCAGTCGAGAAACGCTTCACGAGGTCCTTCGCTGGCTCGACCTCATCTATTGAAATGGGCGTCCGGCCGATCTCGCTCGCACCTTTCACGCGGAAGAGACCGCGCAGCGTCATCAAGCGTTCGCTCTGCTCATTGAGCTGCTTGGCGAATGAGAGGTATTTCTCAGGCAGGTTCCCGCGCACGGCGTGCTGGAGATCGGCAACCGTATCGGGATTCCAAGCGTGATCTTCGCCCCTGATGCGGAAGGCGTATTCGCCGCCGACATCCAGCGCATTTTTGAAGATGGGCGCATCAGAGAAAGCGAGCCTATGCCGTTCGGCCGTCTCTCGCGCGATCTCCTCCAAACCCACGCCTTCAATTGCAGTGTGAGTGCCGGTGAAATATTTCGCGATGAAGTCCGAGCGCAAGCCGACCGCGTCAAATATTTGCGCACCGCAATAGGACTGATAGGTCGAAATGCCCATCTTGGACATGACCTTCATGATGCCTTTGCCGACCGCCTTAACGAAGCGATAAGACGCCTCGTCTTCGCTGATGGGCTTTTCAAGATCATCAAGGTTTGCCGCGATGGTTTCGAAGGCGAGATACGGATTGATTGCTTCCGCGCCATAGCCCGCAAGGAGCGCAAACTGATGCACCTCGTGAGCTTCGCCTGTCTCGACCACGAGGCCAACGGAGGTCCGAAGCCCCTTGCGAATAAGGTGATGGTGAACCGCGCTCGTCGCGAGCAAGCTTGGGATGGCAATACGGTCGAAGCTTAGCGCGCGATCCGAGAGAATGATGATGTTCCAGCCTTGCAGCACTGCTGTTTCGGCACGGTTGCAAAGCCTGTCAAGCGCCGCCTCCATGCCGGACGCGCCGAGATCGGACGTATAGGTTATGTCGAGCGCGATGGTCCGGAACGGGGTCTCGGGAACATCGCCGATGCGCAGGATGCGCTCAAGCTCCTCATTTGTGAGGATCGGCTGCGAGACTTCGAGACGCTTAAGCTTCGACGTGCCCTCAAGGTCAAGAATGTTAGGCCGAGGTCCAATGAACGAGACGAGGCTCATCACGAGCTCTTCCCGGATCGGGTCGATTGGTGGGTTCGTCACCTGCGCGAAATTCTGCTTGAAATAGGTGTGCAGGAGCTTCGCCTTCGAAGATATGGCCGAAACCGGGGTATCGGTACCCATTGAGCCGATGGCTTCCTGGCCGGTTTCAACCATTGGCGCCAGCAGAAACTTCCAGCTTTCCTGGGTGAAGCCGAACGCCTGTTGACGGTCAAGAAGCGAAACATTGGTGTTAGGCTGCGACGGCTCGGCGCTTGGGAGGGTCTCCACGCGCACCTGTCCCTTGTCCAGCCACTCCTGGTAAGGGTGCGAATGGGCGAGTTCGGCTTTGATCTCGTCGTCAGAGACAATGCGGCCCTTTTCGAGGTCGATCAGCAGCATCTTGCCGGGTTGCAGCCGCCACTTGCGAACGATCTTCTCCTCCGGCACCGGAAGGGTTCCTGCCTCCGAGGCGAGGATCACGCGGTCATCTGAGGTGACGATGTAGCGGGCGGGGCGAAGGCCATTTCGGTCGAGCGTCGCGCCAATCTGGCGTCCGTCTGTGAAAGCGACCGCAGCGGGGCCATCCCATGGCTCCATAAGCGCAGCGTGATATTCGTAGAAAGCGCGGCGCTTCGCATCCATGAGCGGGTTTCCGGCCCAGGCCTCAGGGATGAGCAGCATCATCGCGTGCGCAAGGCTGTAGCCGCCCTGCACGAGGAATTCGAGCGCGTTATCGAAACAAGCCGTATCGGACTGCCCCTCATACGAGATCGGCCACAGCTTCGAGATGTCTTCTCCGAAAAGGGGAGAGGAAACACTGGCTTGGCGAGCGGCCATCCAGTTCACATTGCCGCGCAGCGTGTTGATTTCACCATTATGCGCGACCATGCGATAGGGATGCGCGAGCCTCCACGAGGGGAAGGTGTTCGTCGAAAAGCGCTGATGGACCAGCGCGAAGGCCGACTTGAAGAGCGGGTCGTGCAGGTCAAGGTAATAGAGTGCCGACCTGATAAGACAGGAACATGCCTTTATACACGACTGTCCGGCAAGACATCGAGACGGGATAGAAGTTGATGTCCTTCGAGCCCACCTCCACAAGAATGCGGTTCGAAATTACCCGCCGGGCCAGATACAGCCGGCGCTCCAAGAGGGTCTCATCATCGACCGTCGAAGGACGGCCAATGAAAACCTGCCGCTGGAATGGCTCGGTGGCCAGCACGATTTCAGGCAAGCCTGCATTGTTGACAGGGACGTCCCGCCAGCCGAGCAGCGGTAAGCCTTGCTCCTGTAGGACGGTCTCAACGACTGTCTCGCATTTTTTGCGCAGCTCAACGTCTTGCGGCAAGAAGAGCTGACAAACCCCGTAATGCCCCTGTTCGGGCAGAGCAAATCCAAGGCGCACTGCTTCCGAGCGGAAAAACTCGTGCGGAATTTGCACCAGAATGCCTGCGCCGTCGCCCGCCAAAGGGTCTGCGCCAACAGCGCCGCGGTGCTCAAGGTTTACTAATATCTTCAGGCCGTCCTGGACGATGGCGTGGCTTTTTTCGCCCTTGATATTAGCGATCACGCCAACACCACACGCATCCCTCTCATTGGAGGGATGATAAAGGCCTTGTGCCGCAGGAATGGCGTGCGCATTTTGGGCGCTGATATGCATCGTTCTGTGAGTCATGGTGCAAAATTCAACAAAATTCTGGAATGACTAGCGGGGCGGGTGTACTAACACCCGAGGAATAAGTCAGTCAGCCCTTCGCCACTGTGCGAAGACTGCGCCGCGATTAGTCGCGACGTTTTCGCGCGGCCGGTGCGGTAGTCTTTTTGGCATTCGTAGCGTTACGAAGGTCAGCCGCTTTCATTTCCATTTCCCCTAGCAAAACACTTATCAACTAGGCGCGCAAAAACCCGCTCCCGAAACGCGTTTGCCGCATCAAGCAAAAGTTTATCGGGCCGGGTTAGACGGCGCAGGGCTCTCATAGCCCATCGACTTAAAAGCGTGCCAGAAATTAACACTAATTACAAGTGCGCAATCACGCCGCATCTTGGCGCACAACCGGGCACTTCATCAGCGCGCCGCAGCAACCGTGGAATGTATTGCCTAAATCGCGAGCACGATACCTCCGTCGCCTTAGGAGAGAGCGCTTTGCGGCACGAAATGGGCGTCGTGAAACCCGCTCCTGGATCGCCGCAGCGGCATTGCCGCTTCGCATGACAATTCCCGAAGCCATTATTGCAACGGCCCCTCATACTGTCGCTCTCCCCAATGGGGCCGGGGGGCGCTGTGGCAGCTTTACGCGATTTCCTCCCTCTCCCCCGCGGGGAGAGGGTTGGCGTGAGGGGGCGCCGCAATCCAGATCTCAAAGAAGCAACACGCCCTAGCTGGCGATGTATTGGCCGCCATTTGCGGTTATGGTCGAGCCGGTAATAAAGCCCCCGTCGTCGCTTGCTAGGAAGGCTACGCACTTGGCAATCTCCTCGGCTTTGCCGAGACGCCCAACCGGGATTTGCGCAATGATGCTTTCGAGCACTTTCTCCGGCACCGCCGCCACCATCTCTGTGTCAATATAGCCCGGAGCAATGCAATTGACCGTGATGCCTTTTTTCGCGCTTTCCTGAGCAAGGGCCTTTGTAAAGCCGATAACCCCAGCCTTTGCTGCCGAATAATTGCTTTGGCCCGCCTGGCCCTTCTGGCCGTTAATCGACGAAATATTAATGATGCGGCCAAAGTTACGGTCGCGCATCCCGTTTATCACCGGCTGCACCATATTGAACATGCTATCGAGGTCGACCCGAATGACCTCGCGCCATTGCTCCGGCGTCATGCGGTGAAGCATGGCGTCGCGCGTGATGCCAGCGTTGTTCACAATAACCGAGATTGGGCCAACCTGCTTTTCGACCTGGCTTAAGCCTGCAACGCAGGCTTCGTAGCTGCCAACGTCCCACTTGAAAATCGGAATGCCGGATTCGGCCTGGAATTTCTGGGCGGCCGCATCATTGCCCCCATAGTTCGCGGCAACCCGGTACCCCTTTTTTTTCAGCTCAATTGAGATCGCGTGGCCAATGCCGCGCGTGCCGCCTGTTACCACCGCTACCCGAGACATGCTTCCTCCGAATCCCGCATTTCGTTTGTCATTTATGCCATTGCTGGCAAGCAGATGTCACTTAACGGATAAGGTGTTATGCACGACAGTCAGTTAACGCACGGTGGAAGTTGCTGGTCTAAGCATCTTCCAATACTTGAATAAATTATAGTTCGGCGCGAACGCTCTAATGGAGGGAGGAGGAACGGGACAATCTTCCCGTTCCAGACGCGTCTTACGGACGCTCGACACACATCGCGATGCCCATGCCGCCACCGATGCAAAGGGTAGCAAGACCACGCTTCGCATTCCGGCGCTTCATCTCATAGAGCAAGGAGGTGAGGATCCGGGCGCCGGAGGCACCGATTGGATGGCCGATGGCGATAGCGCCGCCATTGACGTTCACCTTGTCCGTGTCCCAACCAAGCGCCTTATTCACCGCACAGGCTTGTGCCGCAAACGCCTCGTTCGCCTCAATAAGATCGAGGTCATCTTTGGACCAGCCAGCCTTTTCCAATGCCTTTTGAGAGGCGGGAATAGGGCCTGTCCCCATTATGGATGGATCGACGCCAGCAGTTGCAAAAGATACGATTCGGGCCAGAGGCTCGATTCCGCGCTTTCTGGCCTCCGATTCTTTCATAAGAACGAGCGCCGCTGCTCCGTCATTGATACCGCTTGCTGTTGCGGCAGTCACGGTCCCCTCTTTCGAATCGAAAGCCGGGCGAAGCTTGGCGATATCTTCCAGAACGACATTGTCGCGAATATATTCATCCTCGCTGACAATGGTTTCGCCCTTGCGGCCTTTTATCTTGACCGGGACGATCTCATCCTTAAAGCGCCCCTCCTTTTTCGCAACGGAGGCCTTATTTTGCGATCCGACAGCGAACTTATCCTGCTGCTCGCGGGTGATCTGCCATTGCCGCGCTACATTTTCGGCCGTCGTGCCCATGTGATAACCGTTAAAGGCATCCCACAGGCCGTCCTTGATCATGGTGTCGACCATCTCGAAATTGCCCATGCGGACGCCATTACGCAACTGCGCGCAATGAGGCGCAAGGCTCATATTCTCCTGGCCGCCCGCAACCACGATGTCGCTGTCGCCATTGTTGATCGCCTGAGCCGCCATCGCCACCGAACGTAATCCAGAACCGCAAACGAAGTTGACCGTCATCGCCGTCGTCTCAATTGGCAGATGAGCGGCAATCGATGCTTGACGCGCAGGGTTCATGCCTTGGCCAGCGGTGAGCACTTGGCCCATTATGACTTCGGAAACCTCGCCTGGCTCCACATTTGCCCGCGAAAGCGCTTCTGTAATCGCGATGCTGCCAAGCTCATGAGCAGGCACACTCGCCAATGAGCCGTTGAACGAACCGACCGGCGTGCGCGCGGCGCTTGCTATAACAATAGGGTCTTGTCCGTTCATGAGATATCTCCCTTTTTGGTGTCTGGCGCGGAAACATTTAGCAGCATTGAACTTGCGCCAGAATGGACGATCAAACGTATCGGAGCGCGCTGCTCTGCTCCTTAAACAATTAGGCTTTCAGCATGAGGTGCATGGCACAAAGTCTAGCTCCATTTTATTGCGTATGCGAAAAAAAAACGCGCAATCCACGAAACTTGTTCTATGATACTTTGCTGCGCATACCACTAGGGCGATGTAATGAACAAACCCGCTGAGAAGTTATCGCAACGAATTTCTGGCTTGAACGAGACGGAGTCCATGCTTGGTTTGAAGGTCGGCAGGAAAGCCGACAATGATGACAAATCGAAACCTGTTATCATTAAGAAATACGCGAATCGGCGGCTTTATAACACTGAGACTAGTAGTTATGTCACGCTGGAAGATTTAGGCGAGATGGTCCGCTCCGAGCGGGATTTCCTAGTATATGACGCAAAAACCGGGGAAGACCTGACCCACACGGTCTTGACCCAAATTATAGTAGAAGAAGAGGGCAAGGGCGGTCAGAATCTTCTACCCATCGGTTTCCTGCGGCAACTAATCCGGTTCTACGGCAATTCTATCGAGCAACTGGTTCCCAAATATCTGGAATTCAGCCTTGCAACGCTGACCCGCGAGCAAGAAAAATATAGCAAGCAATTCACAGACGCCTTCGGCAACGCCGCGCTTGAAGCTATGCAAGAGCAAGCGCGTCAGAACATGGTGATTTTCGAGAAAGCCTTCTCGATGTTCGCGCCCTTCACAACCCTTGAGACTCCCCCGGAGCCCGTCAAGCCGCCCCAGCAAAAGCAGGCGGAAAAACCACAGGCTGGATCACCGCCTATGGAGGAGCTTTCTGAGCTCAAGGCGCAGCTATCGGCGATGCAGGCTCAATTGGACCGGCTATCCAAGACATCAGACCGGAACCAAAGCTGACTTTTCCCGCTTGCTGACGCAAACGGCGCAGCCTTGGCTCCGGCTGCCGCTAATAGGCGACGGCCTGACCGTCCTTGCGAGGGTCGGTGCCGGCGACATATCCGCCATCGGTTCGAAGAATGAGTTGCGCTCCGCCAAAGGCGAATTCGCTATCGGGCTGGTCGGTGATGATATCATGCCCGCGCGCGCGAAGCGCTTCGATCGTCGCTGCGCTCATGGTGGGTTCCACGGCGACTTTCCGCCCGTTGAGAAGCCGCCACCGGGGCGCATCCGCGGCCGCTTGCGGATTCTGACCATGCCGCAATACGCGCAACGCCATCTGTAAATGACCTTGCGCTTGCATCAGACCGCCCATTACGCCGAAGGCCATGAGCGGCTCGCCATTCGCCTTGGTCGCGAAGGCTGGAATGATCGTATGGAAGGGGCGCTTGCGGGGACCAACTTCGTTGACATGTCCCGGCTCCAGAACAAATCCAGCGCCGCGGTTTTGCAGGCTGATGCCGGTGCCCGGCACAACCACGCCCGATCCAAATCCCATGTAATTCGATTGAATGAACGAGATCATTCGCCCGCTGGCGTCCGCTGCGGTGAGATAGACCGTTCCGCCACGCTTCGGAGCGCCATAAACAGGCTCGCCCGCACGTTGGCGGTCAATCAGCTTGGCACGGCTGGCGAGATAGGAAGGGTCGAGCAACTCAGCCGGTGAGACACGCATTGCCGCAGGATCGGCGACATGTTGAGCTGCGTCGACCAGAGCAAGCTTCATTGCCTCGATGGAGATATGGATGGTCTCCACGTCATCCGGCCCCTCGCCTGTCTCGCCCATCGCTTCCAGCATGCCGAGCGCCATGAGCGCCGAGATGCCCTGCCCGTTCGGCGGGATTTCGTAAATGCGTGCGCCTGCGTAGCTGGTCGAAACAAGTTCCACCCAATCGGCGCTATGCGCCGCCATATCATCGACGGTTAGTGCCGCTCCATTTTTGGCGGCAAATGCGGCAATTGCTTCAGCGAGCTTGCCCTTGTAAAAGGCCTCTCCATTGGTCTCGGCAATAAGTTCGAGACTTTTCGCCTGCGCTTCCGATTTGAAAAGCTCTCCCGCCTTAGGCGCTTTCCCGCCAGGCAGAAAGCACTCCGCAAAACCGGGCTGATGGCCGAGAAGTGGCCCGGCCTTGTCCCAAAGCGTCGCGACCTTGGGAGTAACGAGAAAGCCCTCACGCGCATATGTAATAGCGGGCTCGGCGAGAACCGTCAGCGGCAGCGAACCGAAACGCCGGGCCAGTTCAGCCCAGGCTGCAACGGCGCCCGGAACCGTAACCGACTCCCAGCCGCGCTCGGGCATCGACTTCTGTCCACGAAACCGCTCCGGCGTCCATGCGGCGGGCGACCGGCCAGATGAGTTGAGGCCATGCAGCTTTTCGCCATCCCAGACAATAGCAAAGGCGTCGCTGCCGAGGCCGTTGCCCGAAGGCTCTACCACGGTGAGAACCATGGCGGCGGCGATCGCGGCATCGATGGCGTTTCCGCCTTTTAGCATCATCCTCAACCCGGCCTGCGCTGCAAGCGGATGCGAGGTGGAGACAACGTTGCGGCCCATAACCGGCGCGCGCGATGAGGGATAAGGCAGGCGGAAATCAATCGGAATCACAGCGGTCTCCATTGGCGTCGGCATCGGGGCAGCAAAACCTTCGCGGCTTTGCCTTAGGAGCTGAACTTCACTTTCTCAGCGTGAATTATTATTGCAGCTCTCAAATTTCTCCCGTTGCCGACCTTAGGCTGCACGTCCACCCCGATCAAGCAGTAGCAGAGCATGGCACTTTCAACTAAGCGTGCGGCTATTGCCAAGCCTTCACCCGCCAACGAGACGTTGGAAGATGCAACCGGGCGTGTTGGAGATAAAGAGAGAATCAGGTGACAAAGCCGAAGCTGCGACATTAAGAACCGTAGGCTTCACAATAGCTAACAGGGCTCGCTCTCGGAACGGTGTGGGTTGTGGCTTGTTAAAAAGGTACCTCGCGATCTGCGCGGTCCATGTAATGAGCCATGAATCAGACGGTGGGGATCATGACACAAGACAGTGCTCACGAGCCGGATGCTATCCAAGTCGTGTTGACACAGCCTCGCGGATTTTGCGCTGGCGTTGTCCGTGCGATCTCAATTGTGGAGCGCGCGCTGGAACTCCATAAAGCGCCGGTGTATGTCCGCCATGAGATCGTCCACAACAGGCATGTGGTAGAAGATTTGAAGGCGAAAGGCGCACGGTTCGTAGACGAAATCGATGAAATCCCCGAAGGCGCGGTAACGATCTTCAGCGCGCATGGCGTCTCCAAAGAGGTGGAGGACGCAGCGGCCTCGCGCAATCTTCCCGTGATAGATGCGACCTGTCCACTCGTCACAAAGGTGCATCTGCAGGGGAAACGATATATGAGCCAAGGCCGCACCATTATCTTGGTAGGCCATGCAGGACACCCTGAGGTCGAGGGAACAATGGGGCAAATTGCGGCGCCCGTGCATCTCGTTCAGAACGAGGCGGACGTGGAAGCGCTGGATATTCCCGTTGACACCCCCGTCGCCTATGTAACGCAAACAACTCTCAGCATCGATGATACGCGCGGAATAATCGAAATGCTGAAGCGACGCTTTAAAGACGTTGTCGGTCCTGAGACAAATGACATTTGCTACGCCACGCAGAATAGGCAAATGGCGGTACGCGAACTAACTAAGATCGCCGATGTAATCTTGGTCGTGGGCGCGAAGAATAGTTCAAACTCAAATCGACTGCGCGAGATCGGTGAGGAAGCGGGCATTCCAAGCTATTTGCTTGCTGATGGTAGCGAACTTGATCTCGAATGGGTACGTGGCGCTCGCGTTGTTGGAATCACGGCCGGAGCCTCGGCTCCAGAAGCCATGGTGCAGGATGTCATCGGCAGCCTGCGTCAACTTGGACCTGTGCAAGTGACAAATTTACCAGGTGTCGAAGAAAACGTTGAGTTTAGACTACCGGCGCAGCTTCAATCCCTTTGATCACGAAGAGATTGGTTCTAAGCGGATTGAAACGGTCGTAAACATGGCAATGGTCGCGCGGTTGCGAGACCGTTCTTGAATGGAGCCACAATCATGGTCTTGCCTTTTTTCAAGGAAAGGCGGATCGGCGCTTATCTTCTCAAGCAGAAACTGCTAGGCCGCAAGCGCTATCCGTTAGTTCTCATGTTAGAGCCGCTGTTTCGCTGTAACTTGGCTTGCGCGGGCTGCGGCAAGATCGACTATCCAGCTCCCATTCTCAATCGCCGCCTTTCGGTTCAAGAATGTTTGGATGCCGCCGATGAATGCGGCGCGCCCATGGTGGCAATTCCAGGCGGCGAACCGCTGATTCACAAAGAGATCGGCGAGATTGTGCGCGGCCTCGTGGCTCGCAAGAAATTCGTCTCGCTTTGCACGAACGCTCTACTTCTCGAAAAGAAGCTCGACCTCTTCGAGCCTTCGCCCTACCTCTTTTTCTCCGTGCATCTCGACGGCTTGAAAGATCATCACGACAAATCTGTTTGCCAGACAGGCGTGTTCGACAAGGCCGTATCGGCGATAAAGGCAGCGAAGGCCAAAGGCTTCGCGGTCAACGTGAACGCCACCATCTTTGATGGTCACGCCGCCGAGGATATCGCAGCGTTTCTTGATCTCTGCAAAGAAATGGATGTCGGCGTTTCGATTTCGCCTGGCTATGCCTATGAGCGCGCGCCCGATCAGGAGCACTTCCTCAATCGCCGCAAGACAAAAGAACTGTTCCGCAGTGTCTTCGAAATGGGCAAAGGCAAGAAGTGGACTTTCGTGCACTCGGCCCTGTTCTTGGATTTCTTAGCGGGCAACCAGGAATTCCACTGCACCCCTTGGGGTATGCCGACACGCAACGTCTTCGGGTGGCAAAAGCCCTGCTATCTCCTTGGCGAAGGTTACGTAAAAACCTTCACAGAGCTTATGGAGACAACGGATTGGGACAGTTACGGCACGGGCCGCTATGAAAAATGCGCGAACTGTATGGCGCATTGCGGCTACGAACCGACGGCTGCCGATGCCGCCTTCGTCAATCCGCTGAAGATGCTGTCGCTAGCCCTTCGCGGCATTCGGACCAAAGGCCCAATGGCCCCGGAAATCCCGCTCGACAAGCAACGGCCTGCGGCCTACGTCCACTCACTGCATGTCGAGCGCGAACTCGCGAACATCAAGAAGGCCGAAGAAAGGCCCCAGCGCCTTACTGCTGCGGAGTAAAGCGCGCTTCGCCTTCTGCGCATCGCGGCCAAGGCGAAGCAGAGCCCCGAGTTGGCGGGGCTCACGCATCAGCGCGGTGGCGACGGCCATCGCGTCGGTTTTGCCATCATCGCGCATTCCCGCTAGCGCGCTCGTTGGAATCGAGCGATGCGCCGGGTCTATGATCACGCGCAGCACCGCAAATGGAAGCCCGTAGCGCGCGGCGACTTCGCCCGCGAGATGCGATTCCATGTCTACGGCGGCGGCTCCGGTTGCGCGCCAAAGGGCCGACTTATCAGCGACGCTCAGAACCGGCGCATCGACACCGGCAATATCGCCACGGCGTGCACCGGGAAGCGCTGTCACAAGGGTGTTAGACCACTCCCGGGTGGTGGAAAGCCTGACATTGGCAGTGATGATGGATGACGCGATAAGAATATCGCCCGGCTTCATATCGGGGGAAAGTCCTCCCGCCGTTCCAAAGCTAATAATGCCGCGTGTCCCGGATCGTGCGAGCGCTTCAAGCTCTTTCATGAGTTTCGGACGATTTTGGCCATAAACCGCCTTAACGCCAGGGCCGTGCGCAGCACGGGCCTCGAACGCCAACCCCGCCACGGCAATAACCGGCCGCTCTTCGGCATATTTGCTGCTCATGCTCTTTGCGATCAGCTTTGCCAATATTGTGATCTCCTGGATCGCCACGGCGCAGCGCGCCTCGCGATGACGTTTGCCAGCGCCGTCATTGCGAGCAGAGCGAAGCAATCCAGCGTCCTAGAGCCGCCGATCCGGGGCGCTGATAATTCAACCCAGTCGCAAAATGCTCTTCAACTGCCTCATAAGCAAGTCCGCTCATTGAGTGAAGGGCATCAAGGGCCTCCGGTGTCCTTCCCTTATCACATGCCATACATCACAGGCGCACGATTGCCCGTTTTGAGTTGCGGTAGCGAGCCAAGGCCCAAAGAGGAAAATATTTCGAATAGCCATGATAGAGCAAATAAAATACGCGAGGGAAGCCCGGCGCGTTGAAACGCTCTTCGGACCATGTGCCATCGCCGTGTTGCGCGCCAATCAAATAATCAATGCCGCGTTTCACTGCGGGATTCTCTGCCTCACCGGCCGCCATCAAGCCTAGCAACGCCCAAGACGTTTGAGATGCCGTGCTTGGCGCCTTTTCATGACCTTGATAGCCGAGTTTATAACTCGAACCATCCTCGCCCCAGCCGCCATCTTCATTTTGGACCGACAGCAGCCAAGAGACCGCGCTGCGAATTTCTTGCGAGCCATGATCGAGACCAGCAGCGTTGAGGGCGCAAAGGGCTGACCACGTTCCGTAAATGTAGTTCATGCCCCAACGGCCGAACCAGCTTCCATCCTTTTCTTGACTTTGCAGAATGAAATCTACGCCCTTCTTGAGTTCAACGCTTGTATCGAGCTTCTCCCCAAGCTGAGCGAGCATCGAAACGCAGCGCGCCGTCACGTCCACTGTCGGCGGATCGAGCATAGCGCCGTGGTCGGCAAAAGGAATATTGTCGATATAATGATGCGTATTGTCGGCGTCGAAGGCCGCCCAGCCACCATTCTTGCTCTGTAAGCCCACGACCCATTCGCGCGCTCTCGCAATCGACTCGCTGAACTTCGCCTGATCTTGCTCCGAGAGCGCACCGGCACGATCCATCGCCATGACGACCACGGCGGTGTCATCGAGGTCCGGATAGTGAGGATTGGCGTATTGGAAAGCCCAGCCGCCCGGACGCACACTCGGGCGCTGCTCAGCCCAATCGCCGGCCACGTCCAAAATCTGCTTCGGCTTCAGCCATTCGAGGCCTTGTAGCGCGCGCGATGTTGCTTCTGCGCCGTCTGCCTCAAGCAAGCTATGGCTCGCAAGCGCTGTATCCCAGACGGGAGAGACACAAGGCTGACAATAGATTTCGTCCTCATGCTCGATCAAAAGCAGATCGATGGATTTGCGCGCGATGGCGCGATCAGGATCGCTTTCGGGCACACCAAGCGCATCCATCATCATCACGCTATTCGCCATCGCCGGGAATATCGCGCCGAGGCCGTCTTCGCCGTTCAAGCGTTCCTTCACGAAGGCGACGGCCTTGTTTATGGAACGCCGCCGCGTGGCCGATGGGAAAAGCGGCTCCGTCAGCCGAAGCACTCTATCGATTGCTGAAAAGGTGAGAAACCACGACCATTTTTGATGCTCGGCTTTTGGCCGTTCCCCTACCTTGGCGGGAGCGATGTGAAATAGCTCATCCACCGACACGCCGCGCTTATTCCGAGCCCTTGGCTTCAGCGCTCCAAGCACGAACAGCGGCACCATAACCGTGCGCGCCCAATAGGACACTTTCGAGATGTGGAATGGAAACCACTTCGGCAGAAGCATAATCTCGACAGGCATGACAGGCGCGGCGCGCCACGTCACGACGCCGTAGAGGGCCAGCAGGAAGCGCGTAAAGACATTGCACATTTCCGCGCCGCCGCGCGAAAGGATCGCATCGCGCGCCTTGGCCATATGCGGCGCATCCACATCATCGCCGATCATTTTCAGCGCGAAATAGGCCTTCACGCTCGCGCTCATATCAAAATCGCCATCGTGGAAGAGGGGCCAGCCGCCATGCTTGCCCTGAATGCGGCGGAGGTAATTGCCAATTTTCGCTTCGCGGCGCGGATCTGGGTCTTCGCCGAGATAATGCGTCAGCAGCACATATTCCGCGGGTATGGTGGCGTCGGCTTCGAATTCGAAGGACCAGTGGCCGTCGTCGCGCTGATGGCGGCAGAGCGCAGCCGTCGCCGCCTCGATGTGCCTTTCGAGCGCCTCGGCCCCTTCGCTTGGTCCCTTAACTTTATGTGCAAGTCCGCTTGTCCCGGTCATGGGCGGAATTTCCCTAAAGCACGTTGCGATAAGTCATGACCGGCGCTGCGAATAGAGAAATCCTGGATCGCCACGGCGCGACGCACCTCGCGATGACGTCTGACGGAACCGTCATTGCGACGGCCAGCAATGCTGGCCGGAAACAATCCAGAATCACAACACCAATCTTGGTTCAACTTAATCGCAATCCTCAATAAATTGCCAATCGAGCCGCGCGCTCGCCGGAGCGTATGGCCCCCTCTATTGTCGCGGGAAGACCCGTTTGGATCCAATCTCCCGCCAGGAATAGATTGCGCCACTTCGTCTTTGCGTCGGGGCGCTTTGCATCTTGGCTAGGCAGTGCGGCGAAAGTTGCCCGCTTTTCTTTGACGATTTGCCAGGGCGGAAGATCGCCGGAAAGCCCTGTTATGGCCGAAACCTCGCGCCATAAATCGGCAGCAAGTTGTTCGCGCGGTAGATCAATCAGACGGTCGGCGCCGCTGATGGTGACAGATAAACGGCCATGGAACGCAAAAATCCATTCGACAGTGCCGTTTATGACGCCGATGATTTCCGGCAAGTCAGGCGGCGGAGCAACGCGATAATGTGCGTTCAGAATGGACCGGAACACTGCCGGTGCATCTAGGTCCGGAACGAGGGATTCCGCAGCCCACGGGGGGACAGCGAGAATGACGCTATCGCTTTCGCCGATATGGATCTGGTCGTCCGGTCCAAAATCGAGGGCGGACACATGGCCATTTTTGAACTTCAGTTCACGGATACGGTGGTTGAAATGCACCTGTCCGCCGTGCGCTTCGATATAGCGAAGCCCTGGCTCGACAAAGGCTGACGAGAGCCCCTCCGCAGCAACGAGCGGGCGGCAAGCCGCACCTCCCTTGACGAGCGTATTACGCATGATCGAGCCCGCGAGCTTTGCGGAACCTTCCTCAGGCGCAGTGTTCAACGCCGCTAGCATCAGCGGCCGCCATAGCCGCGCGTATAAAACGCTGTCGCTTGGAACCACATCCGTGACGGTTTTTTTCCGCCCAGCCCACATCAACGGCGCAGCGGCGAGATAGTCGAGCGGCTTTGTTCCTGGCACGCGGCGGCTCGCGTCGAATACCCAAGCAGGCCAGCGTCCGTCATTAACGCTGATCGTCCAGCGTTTTCCGCTTGCGAGGTCGGCGAAGGTGAACTCCGCGTGGCTTGGCCCACTAAGTTTGTCTGCCGCGCCGACAAGATTTAAATAGCCGATAGCTGCGTCATTTCCTGAAAGCAGCAGATGATTCCCGTTGTCGATCACAGAGCCGAAGGTCGCGTCGAAATAGGACCGGCAGCGGCCTCCGGCTTGCCCTGCCGCTTCGTGCAGCGTGACGCGCTTGCCACGTTCCGCGAGCCGTGTCGCGGCAGCGAGCCCGGCAAGTCCAGCCCCGATTACGTGAACGGTGCTTTCGGATGAGGGTGAGGACTGCGTCATCATCAAAAAACAAATCGCCTAAGAAGAATGATCACCAAACGCGCCTTGCTCAGCCGCACGGGATTGCGGGGGGACGCCCAGCCGCGCTCCACGAGAGCGGCAAGAATAGATTTGTAGGCTTCGCTCATGACACCTGGGGTGCGTATCACGCGCTTCGGGTGCGCGCTCATGATAGCATCCGCCTCGTTGAAATGCTGCCGCGCAAGCGCAACAACGCGCCCGCACAGCTCTCCGAGCCGAGCGTCGGCCAGCACTGCATTGGGTTCGGTGGTCTCAATACCCGCTCCAACCAGAAATTCGCGGGGGAGATAAAGCCGATTGATCGCCGCGTCCTCATCGAGATCGCGCAAGATATTCGTGAGCTGCAAGGCGCGGCCGAGATGTTCCGCAAGTCGGTCGCCATCCTCGCGCGGCAGTCCGAAAACACGGACAGAAAGGCGCCCAACCGCGCTCGCAACGCGGTCGCAGTATAAATCGAGGTCCACGAAGCCTGGTGCTTGAATGTTTTCGACAACATCCATTTCCATGCCATCGATGACGGCGGCGAAGTCTTCGCGCCGGAGTTGAAACTCGCGGACCGCGACCGCAAGCCCGCTCAGCGAGGCGGGCGCGTCGCCGCGATAAATCGCATCGATGTCCTGTCTCCAACGCTGCAACGCTTCGCGGCGCCCTGCGGTAGGGCCTTGATCGTCGGCAATGTCGTCAACCGCACGGCAGAAGGAGTATATTTCGAACATCGCCTCGCGCTGCGCCCGCGGCATGATGCGCATAGCCGTGTAGAATGAGCTGCCAAGAGCGCGCTGTGCCGCTGTCCCGCCTGCCTCTTCCGCTCCGATGGCTTCAGCGGTCATTTACTTCCTCACGACGCTTCCGTTCCGGCTTGGCGATCTGAAGATCCGCCGCCCGAGACCAAGGCAAAATGCGGTTGTTGCGATTGAAGCAAAGCCCAGCTTTCCCAGGTGGACGCGGTCGTTTAACGGGTCACGAGAGAGAAGGATCTGAATAAGCTTCTGCGCCAAGCTTTCGATTGCTCCAACTTCCAGGCTGAGACGGAGATCTCTAACAGAGCGCGACAGATCCGCTTCGCCAAGAAGGCCTCTCGTTTTCTTTGCGAGATTGTGAATGCAGTCCAGCAATTCCGGTGAGGATTTCGCCATTCCAAGCGCTTCAACGCGAATATCCCGCGCGCCCAGCTCATCAAGGGGAAGATATACCCGGTCGAGGCGGCGATAGTCAGCGCCGCAGTCTTGCAGGTGATTGATGATCTGGAGCGCCGCGCAAAGTGCGTCGCTCGCGGGCCAAGTCTCTTGGCTTTCGCCATGCACATCAAGCACGAAGCGTCCGACCGGCATCGCCGAGTAGGAGCAATACCGCATCAAATCGTTCCAATCGGCATAGCGGCCCTTGCTCGCATCCATACGGAAGGCGACAAGCAAATCCTGGGCATGGCGCGGCGACAGATTATTGTCGGCGATTTCGGCGCGAAGCGGTAACGCATCGGGAATGGCGTTATGCTCGCCGAGCAGCGTCTCCTCGAACTTATCGAGGATGCTAAGCTTCTCGGCTTCGGACAGGCCCGGATGGTCAGCGACATCGTCCGCCGCGCGAGCAAAACGGTAGAAGCTCAAAATAACGGGCCGGTGCCGCTCGGAAATGAGATGCGAGGCAACAGGAAAATTCTCGTCGCGATAGGTCTTTTCACCGGGAGCCCAAACCGTTGACGCACTCATTATACCTCCGCGCGGCGCGCTTGAACGCGCCCTTTCCAAAATCCGCCTTTACCGCGCCAATGCTGAAAGGCGGAATCGAGCGTGAATACCATATATTGGCCTGCAATAGCGGGCAGGCCAGCCGCCCAAAGAGGAGAGAGCCTATAAAATCGGACGATCGGCAAGAAAGCGAGCGTCATCAGAGCCCAGCCCACAACTCCAAGGATTTGTGCAAGGCCGGATCCGAAAATCGCCAGCACGGGCGGCATAATATAGGTCAGTGTCATCGCGATGACGCAGCCCAGCAAGAGTATCGGCGAATAGTTCAACTGGTCGTAGGCCGAACGCGCGACCATATGGCGGATGTCGTTCCATTTGCCATAGGGCCGCAAGCTGTGCGCGCTTTCCGTTAAGCCAAGCCATATCGGCCCGATTTGTTTCATTCGTTTGCCAAGAGCGCAATCGTCGATGAGCGAGGCACGTATGCTCTCGATGCCGCCAGCCGCTTGCAACGCATCCCCGCGCACAAGCACACACCCGCCTGCCGACCCCGCCCTGGCATGATCCCTCTGGTTGACCCATGCGAAGGGATAAAGCATCTGGAAAAAGAATACGAAAGCGGGGATCAGGCCTCGTTCGGCGAGGCTCTCGCAACGCAACTTCACCATCAAAGATGTCAGCACGAGCTGGTCAGCTTCGGCGCGCGCGACGAGGCGTTGAAGGACGCAAGGGTCATAGGCAATATCGGCATCGGTGAGGAGCAGATAGCGCGGCGGATTTGCCTGCGCCTCGGCCTGTTCGATGCCTTGCTTCAGCGCCCAAAGCTTGCCCGTCCATCCGGAGGGAAGCGGCTTTCCCGAAATGATCGTAAGGCGATCCCCGGCGTCTCCAGCAGCCAAGCGCGCCGCGATTGCCGTGCCATCGTCGCTTTGATCGTCGACGAGAACGGCGCGAAGCGGCTGAGGATAATCCTGCGCTAACAAGCTCGAAACGCTTTTGGCTATAACGTCCACTTCGTTGCGCGCAGGCACAACCGCAGTGACGGATGGCCATTCCGCTGGGCTCGGCGGCGTGTTCGCGTCATCGCGAATATCCGCACGCCAAAAGCCACCGCGCGCGCTGAGGAGATAGATCCACGCGGCAAGGCTTACAGAGGCGATCGCGATTCCAGCCGTCATAGTGCTGTGTCCAGATCAAGCCGAGGCCCGCGCTCTAAGCGCGTGATCAGCCAAGGTCTTGCCGAGCGACCAAACCGCTCCAGGCACCTTATGGGAAGCGGCGATTGTCGCTTCAAACGAATCTTCGATCCACTTGCAATCGTCATCGTTGATGATGAGCGGCGGCAAGAGCTTCACCGTATGGCTGGCATGTCCTGCGACCTGGACAAGGATCTTATGATCCTTAAACAGCGGGATCGTAATCATCTGGCAGAAGAGGCCAGCATTCACGGTCTCAAGCGCGTTCCATGACATCTTGAGCGCGAAGGACTTCGGAGCGCCGAACTCGACGCCGATCATGAGACCTTTGCCGCGCACATTTTTCATCAGCTCGTAGCGCTGCGTCATATCTTGGAAGGACTTAAGCAGCCGCTCACCCTGACGTGCCGAATTCTCGATCACCTGCTCTTGTTGCAGCACATCCAGCGTGGCAAGCCCAGCCGCCATGGCCATGTCGTTCTTCGCGAAGGTCGAGCCGTGAACCACCGACCGATCCATCCGGTTGAATAGCTTGTCATATATCCATTTGCGCGTGAGTACGACGCCGACCGGCACATGGCCGCCTGAAAGCGCCTTCGCAATCAGCACCAAATCCGGCTCAACGCCCCAATGCTCAACGGCGAGGAATTTGCCGGTCCGGCCGAGACCCGTTTGGATTTCATCGGCGATAAAGAGCGTTCCATATTTCTGGCAAAGCTCCTGGACGCCTTTTAGATAGCCGTCATCGGGGATATTAACGCCTTTGCCCTGAATCGGCTCAACGAAAAAGCCTGCGATCTTCTTGGCTTTAAGCGCATCTTCGAGCGCGGTCAGATCGTTAAACGGCACCTCGACGCAATCGCCGAGAAAGCCTTCAAACCCTTTGCGGAAAATCGTATCGCCATTGAGCGACAGCGCGCCATAGGTGAGGCCGTGGAATGCATGGCCGCAATAAGCCAAGCCTGCGCGGCCCGTTGCTGCGCGCGCGAATTTAATCGCGGCCTCGACGCATTCGGTTCCGGAATTCGCAAAAAAGATTTTGTCGAGATGGGGCACGCGGGTGAGAAGCCGCTCGCCCAATACGCCAGCGAGCGTTGGCACATCCATTTGAACAAGATTGGGCAGCTCGCAATCGAGGACCTGGCGCAGTGCATCATGCACGCCCGGATGATTCCGGCCAATCGCGAACACACCCCAGCCGCTTAAGAGGTCAAGATATTTGGAGCCCTCGCGATCGTAAAGATATTGCCCTTGCCCGCGAACGAAACCGACATCGTAGCCGATGGTCTTGAGCACCCGGACCATCTGCTCATTCATATGCCTTGTATGCAGCGAATACCGGCCAGCTTCATGCTCAGCGAACAAACCCCGAACATCAATGCTCACGTCCTGATCTCCTCAAATTGCTACTATAGGGCTAGCCAACCAGCGCTGCCAGACCATATGGCAGGAACACCGGCGGTTGACCATCTGTCTCACAGGGAACTCTGAAGAAAGACGGGCTTTCAAATCCCATATTTTCAATATTCCCATAAGATGACGCCGAAAAGTAACACAACGAAGAGCTGGAACCATGAAAAGGCTGATTGTTGCATCCATTCTGAGTGCTTCTTTCGTAACGAGTGCTCTGGCTGAGAGTCCCGTTGGCGAATGGCTCGTGGAAGACGGCACAGCTCGCATACGCATTCTGCCCTGCGGAAGTAGCCTTTGGGGCGTAATTTCCTGGACGAAAGATACGCCCGGTACAGATGAAAATAATCCTAACCCAGCCCTGCGCAACCGCTCCGTCATGGGGCTGCCGATCCTCCTCAATATGAAACCATCAGGTCAGCGCTGGGAAGGCGAAGTTTACAACGCGGAAAATGGAAAAACATACTCAGCCAATATCAACCTAGCCAGCCGGGATGTCCTTGCGATCGAAGGCTGCGTGTTCGGCGGCATTTTCTGCGGCGGCGAAAATTGGACGCGCGTATCGACCGGCGCTAAAAGTGCTCAGTCGGATCAAGAAGTATGTTCCCGTGTGGCCGCGCGTCCTGATCGAGCTCCTGCTTTTTAGGCTTATTGCGTGGCGGTCCCATGAGCAGCGGCTGAAACAAAACAGCCGCCGCCATCGTGCTCACGAGTGATAGCGCGAGCAACTTGCCCATGCTGGATGTCCCAGGGTGATTGGATAGCCACAAGCTTCCGAACGCAACCGCAGTCGTAAGGCCGCTGAAAAAAACCGCGCGCGTCAGCGGAGAAGCAAGCAATCCGCTGCGGCCCTCGCGCCACGCCACGATGTAATAAATTTTGAACGCAACGCCGACGCCAAGTAAGAGCGGAAGCGCAATGATATTGGCAAAGTTAAGCGGAAGGCCAATGATCACGCACACCTCTAAAGTGACAGCAGCGGCAAGCAATAGCGGGAAAAGCGTGAGCGCGACATCTGAAAGCCGCCGCAAAAAGACCCACAGCAGGAGTGCAATGGATATAAGCGCCAGCAGAGCCGCCTGAATGAAAGCGTCAACAATCGCGTCGCCCGCCTTCTGAATGCTGACGGCTTCGCCGGTCGCTTCGGGGGCTTCCTTCACAACAGCGTCCACGAAGCGCTTCAAGATTTCATTGTCGTTGGAATCGCCCCTTGGCGCCACGGACACGCGCGCTCTCCCGTCCGGGTTCTTCCAGTCCGCCACCAAATCGGGCGGCAGCGTAGCGAGCGTTACGCGTTGCGGGTTTAGGCTTTGCCGAAGATTGTCCAAGGTGATTTTGAGCGGAGTGACAAGAGCGGCTTCGGCTTTGGCGCGCGTTTCGGGGCTGGCTTTGGCGAGGTTTGCGAGAGCGGCGGAAAGGCGCTGCGCTGCCACTGCGCCAGGACCTTCCCTTCGCTGCGCCACGGATTTCAAGAGATCGGCCGTGCTCTGCACGCTAGCGACGTTTTCTTGGTCCGTTGGTGCAGGGCGGATCTGCTGCGGATTTAAGACGTTCGACAGAGAGCTCGACGCCTGAGAAATCATCGCAAGCTTTTTGTCCTGGTCCTCTGGAACGAAGCTGCTCAATGTGATGGTTTGCGATACTTCCGGCAGAGCAGAAAGTTTCTTGGCCAATGCATTCGCATTATCAAGCGAGGGCGCAAGTATCTCCACCGTGCGGCCCGAAGACTCTGGGTCTTTGCGCAGGTCAAGATAGGTGGCGACGGACTCGACGTTTGGGCTCCTCAGATTCATGGGGTTAAAGTCGAAGCGCAGCCAGTAGAGCAACGGCAGGCCCGCGATCACCACACAGAGCGTGGCAACGAGAACCGCCATGCGGTGCCGTTCAAGAAAACGATCCAGAGGCGCAAGCGCGGCATAGCCAAGAGGATGAGGTTCGGCGGGAGGATTAAGAAGCTTAAGCAGCGCCGGCAGCACGGTGATGCTTGTCACAAATGCGATAAGCATTCCAACGCCAGCAACTTCGCCAAGCTCAGACAGTCCTTTATAGGCTGTGGGAGTGAATGACAGGAAGCCCGCCGCAGTAGCCATCGCGGCCAGTGCAAGCCGTCCTCCGGTGTGGCGGGCCGTCGCGACCAGCGCCGGGGCAAGCTCCTCTCGCTCGTGCCGTTCCGCGCGGTAGCCAACGCTGAACTGCAGTCCGAAATCCACCCCAATTCCGACGAAAAGGACGAAGAACGCGACTGATATAGGATTGAAGGAACCGGCCATGGCGAGGCCCAGGGCTGCCGTGACCGCGAGGCCTACAATGAGACTGACGAACACCGCAAAGATGATCCGGCCCGAATGAAGCGCCAGCCATAAGATGACGAGCACGGCCCCGACGGTAATCGCTCCATTGAGGGCGGCGTCTTCTTTGAGCGTACCAAATTCCTCATCCGCAATTCTAACCGGCCCGGTAAGACGGACTAACACCCCCTCCTGAGGAAGATGAAGGTCCGCAACCGTGCTACGTATTGCTTCTGTCGCCTTTGATCCAGGCTCCAGGTCGTTAAAGTCAAGAATTGGCGAAATCTCGATGAGCTGACGTGTCTCGCGTTTCGAAGGCGCCTGCCCGCTAAGGAGACTTCGCCAGCTGAAAGACGCCGGACGATTAGCCAAAACGTCGTCGACCGTATTCGAAAAGGAATCGAATTGCGGTGCCAGACTATTCAGCGTTATGCGCCTTGCCTGCACCCCCCTCAGACCCAGCGAGATAGCAGACATGATGCCTCTGAGGCTAGGGTCAGAAGCCAATGGGCCGAGTAGCGCGGACGATTTTGAAAGCTGCTCAAGATTATCTCTGAGCTCGGCCTCCGGCTGAAATAGGAGGCCGTTGCGGCGGAAGAACGGTCCGCCATTTAATTGGCGCACGCCATCTATCACGTCACGACGGGCGGACAGGGCCTTTGTCAGGCGGTCGCCTGCGCTTTCCGCGAGTTCAGGCGTCGGTGCGTCGATGACGGCGAGAATTGTTGCCTCTTGCCCCGGAAACGCCTTCGCGAAAGCCAATTCACGTTGCCGCCACGGCAGCTTCGAAGAAATCAACTGGTTGATATCGGTATTGATCGCAAAATGCTGAGCAAAATAGCTGGACGCGGCAAAAGTAATGACGATCGCGGCAAACAGCACGATCCAAGGACGCCGGGCGCAAAAAGCTACGATCGCGACTATAAGTGCCTTCATTGTTTACCGTTACTAAGTGCGCGTTCGGGGCGTCTGCGTGGGTGGAGTGCTTGATGTGTTTGGTAACAACCTCGCCGGATAGCTAATTCAAAAAGCTTAATTTTTGCATGACAGCGATCTAACAACGGAATTTCAACCTGGTTCCGATGTAGCGGGAAGCTCTACCCAGTGAAAAACCTAACGGGCCAATAAATCGGTTTGAAGCTGCGCCCTGTTGTTTTGACTGCGACAAATAAGCAACAAACACCGCCAGAAAAATAGATATCTCACTCGGCGCTGATCATTTTTTAACCTTAGCAATAGGATGTACGTAGGATGAAATATTACGTAAAGTTGTCAAAGCTGCGCTCGAAACAGCCATCTTTGGGAATTTTGCGTAACCGTTCGTAACGGCCCTTCGGGGGGAATCAGCAACGGGGATGGTCGGGATGAGCGAATTCGTTCGTGAGGAAAGTCCTGTTATCGGGGGCGGCACGTTTGGGTCGCCGCGCCAAGCACTCCCCACTCAATTGAACGGCCAAGCCGTTTCCCCAGCCCTGGAAGAGTATATTGGGCGCTTCGATCCTGTTCCGGTTTCGCCACCGGCGGGCAGCGTGTCGGTAGCATCGCGCGCCGAATTATCTGGCCTCGAAGCCTGGCAGTCCGCCTTTGGAGGCCAGTACAAGGATTCCCGCTATTACGACATCGTCGAGGAGACGCTTCATCCAGAATTTCAGCATCGCTATTTCGTCCTGCAAGACGCAACGGGGCATGTTCAAGCGATCCAACCTTTCTTTTTGCTCGATCAAGACATAATTGAGGGCGCGGGCGGCGGTCTAAAGTCCATGGTAGCGCGCATACGCAGGCGCTGGCCGAAATTCCTATCGATGCGCACGCTCATGGTGGGATGCATCGCGGGAGAGGGACACCTCGACAATCAGGGCGCATTCGCAGACCCATCCGCAACATTGCGGCTCGCGGCGGCGGCGCTGGAAGAAGCGCGGCGGCAGAAAGCCGGTTTAATTGTATTCAAGGAATTTCCCGCAGAGTACCGGACCGTATTAAAAGATCTTCGTTCCCGCGGTTTTATCAGATTGCCAAGTTTGCCAATGTCTAGCCTCAGCATTGCTTACGACAATTTTGATGACTATGTTTCGCAAGCTTTAAGCCGGGCGACACGGAAAGATCTGCGCAGGAAGTTTAAAGCTGCGCGTGATGCCGAACTTGAAATGCGTGTGTTCAACGACATCACCCCGATGATAGACGAGGTGTATCCGCTCTATCTGGAGGTTTACTCACGTTCGAAATTGCACTTCGAGAAGCTTACCAAAAGCTATCTCTGTGAACTTGGGCGGCGCATGCCGGACAAAACCCGCTTTTTTGTCTGGAAACAGGATGGACGCATTGTCGCTTTCAACCTCTGCATGGTTCACGGCGATGCCGTCTACGATCAGTATATCGGCCTCGACTATACGGTCGCGTTAGACTTGCATCTCTATCACTACACGTTCCGCGATATTGCCTCGTGGGCAATGGCGAACGGCTATAAATGGTATCGGAGCAATGGCCTCAATTACGATCCGAAGCTGCATTTGCGGATGCAACTCGATCCGCTCGACCTCTATGTGCGGCATCGTTGGTCCATTGCAAACGCTGTCATGAAGATCGTTCTGCCATGGCTAGAGCCAACGCGGCACGATAAGCATCTGAAAAAATTTCCTAACTATCACGAGTTGAAAGGCTCCCGATGAACGCCGCAAGAGCCCAGCTCTGGTATCAAAACCCTTATGCACAGTTGACCTTAACCGCGTTCTTCATCGTGGCGGCCGAGATATTTCTAAAAAAGGGCGCGGCGCTGAGCCAGACTGGCGGCGGCGCCGGAATTTTGGGTTTCGAAGCGCTCGCTTGGACCGCAACGTGGTACGGAATTATATTTCATATCCTTGGCTTTGCGAGTTGGCTCTTGGTTCTGCGGATCATGCCGCTCGTTGAAGCGTTCGCCCTGATCAACCTCGTGCATGTGCTTGTGCCAATTGCCAGCGCTCTGTTTTTAAATGAGATTCTTACTATGAAGCAGGTCACGGGAATTGCGCTATTGCTGGCAGGCACCTATCTCGTTGCCGCTACCGCCGCCGAAGCGGAGGACAAGCTGTGACGTTTCTTGCTGTTAGTCTGTGCCTTCTTTGTCAGATTTGTCTCGTAGGCGGTCAGTTGTTTCTGAAGCACGCGATGAATGCCACCGATGGCGGCGCGAAACATTGGGCCGTGGTTGTCACACGCTTCGGCACCGGCATCTTTCTTCTGAGCCTCTGGTTCTTTCTCTGGCTTGGGTTGCTCAGAGATTGGGAACTAACGCGGCTTTTCCCTTTCGAAGCTCTCAGCCCCATCTTGCTAGCGCTTGGCGCCTGGGGCTTCTTAAATGAGCGTATTTCCCCACGCGCATGGGTTGGCGTCGCGCTGATCGGACTGGGCGTGACCCTCGTTGCAGGCGGATAGTTCTGGGGATGCATTTCTAAAAAGGGGCGCGGGCGAAATTTCTAATGACAGTGATAAACTGGTTTGACGCGGAGGAACGTCCTGACCTTGGGGGGTGGAGCGGGCGCATTGCCTGAAAGTTCATTAGGGGCAACGCAAATGTCCGACGTTGTATTGATGGACGCGGTGGCCCTCAAAGATGCCATCCAGTCACGAAAGCTGTCCTCTGTCGAGGTAATGACTGCCTATCTCGACCACATCGGGAAGCTTAATCCCAAGGTCAACGCTATCGTTGCGGAACAGGATCGCGATTCCCTCCTTGCGCAGGCCAAGGAGCGCGATACCCAAATCGCTCGCGGCGAAATCATGGGGCCTCTTCATGGCTTCCCTCATGCGGTTAAGGATTTGCACCCCGTAAAGGGCATCCCCATGACCATGGGATCGCCCATCCTCAAAGACTTTGTCCCACCCGCAGATGGCGTTATGGCCGAGCGTCTGCGCAAAGCCGGTGTGATTTTCATCGGAAAGACCAATACGCCTGAATTTGGCCTTGGGTCGCACACCTACAATTCCGTCTATGGCGCGACGCGCAATGCTTACGACCAATCGCGCTCGGCCGGTGGCAGTAGCGGCGGAGCTGCCGTCTCGCTCGCTCTTCGGATGCTGCCAGTGGCGGATGGTAGCGACTATGGCGGAAGCCTCCGTAATCCAGCCGGTTGGAACAACGTTTTCGGCTTCCGCACGAGCATTGGACGGGTCCCGAATGATGGCCGGGACCTTTGGTTGCCATCCATGGGTGTCCTGGGGCCGATGGCTCGGACAGTAACCGATCTCGCGCTTCTTTTGTCGGTTCAGACGGGTTACGACGCAAGGGTGCCACTGTCGGTCGATGGAGACGGCGCGGCATTTCGGGCCAATCTTGAGCGGAACTTCAAGGGCGTTCGAATTGCCTGGTCCAGCGACTTCAAAGGCTCGATGCCCTACGAGCCAGGCGTTCTCGATGTCTGCAAAGACGCCTTGAAGGTCTTCGAGGCTATGGGATGCATCGTGGAGGAGGCGCAGCCGGACTATCCACTGGAGAAGGTCTGGCGGGCATTCCTGCAATTGCGGGCATGGCAGACCGGGAGCGCGCTTCTCGCCCATTACAAGGATCCCGCCAAGCGCGCGCTACTTAAACCAGCGGCGATATATGAGATCGAAAGCGGACTTAAGCTCAACGCTTATATAACCGCTGCCTCGGTCATCCGCAGCGAGTGGTATCAGGCCGTCCGCCGATTCTTCCAGAAATATGACTACTTCATCCTGCCCACGGCGCAGCTCTTCCCGTTCGACGTCAATTTGCACTGGCCCACGGAAATCGCTGGTCAGAAAATGGAAACGTATCACGAATGGATGAAAGTGGTGCTGCCCATCACAATGTCGGGCTGTCCTACCCTCGCCGTCCCTGCGGGATTTGGTGCCGGAGGCTTGCCGATGGGCATTCAGATTGTGGGGCCGAACAGAGGCGAGCTTGCCTGTCTTCAATTGGCACACGCTTATGACGCAGCAACGGGCTGGGTTAAGAAGAAGCTTCCGCCGCTACTTGGCGCGGTTGGATAACGCCGCCGCAATGACGGCCCCAGGAATCGTCATCGCGAAGCGGCAACGCCGCTGCGGCGATCCAGGAGTTTCACGATGCCGGTTATAGATGATCGCAAAATGCTCGAGCCATGCGTTTCGCGCATGAGTGGCACGCCAAATTGGCGTTTGTTCGCAACTGCGAAAAAGCTTAGTCTTTAGTCTAACGAAAATCGTCAAGCTCTGTGCATCGCAGCAATTTCACAGCGTTACACAGCGAGAAGCTTGCGATTGAAAGTGATGAGAGGCTCCCCATGGCTAAGAATGCCGCCCTTTTTTATGATGCCGCTGTTGCAACTGCAAACCAGACCGAAAGCTCTGCTGAGCGCAACGGGCCGTCAATCTTCCAACTGGCTTTCCGCCGGATCGCACGTATTTTCGATGCGCAAGCTGATCGCGAAGTAGAGGACTTTATCAAGGCTCGCGGCGGCGTGATAAATGATGCGCTGGACCGCGAGCTAAGCCGCCATTTCGGCCGTATGTAGATACCAGCCTGTCATCGCCCTTCCCGATACCAGGTGAGGGCGAGCAGGCCGATGGCTATCCCGAGCGCAGCAAAGCCGCTGACAAGCGGGGTATAAGACACTGCCTTCACCTCGAAAGTATCGCGAGCCTTTAGCCCAAGCCAAGACGTTCCGTAAAAGCGATGACCGGAATGGACCATCGAAGGAGTGGGGACGGATTGCTTGGGCGCGCCTGCGGTGCCTCCAAGGAAGAATGCGCCGCCTCCGCTCTCCTCCAGAACCGGCTGCAATGGCTCGGCTGTCGCGACAACCTTACGAAATTCGGGCGAGTTCATTTCGCCCGCGACAGTTAAGGCCGTAAGTCCATCCATAGCGATGCGGTGCACGCCGGTCTCGTCGGTTGGCAGTGTTTTTGCGAAGCGTCCGGGGCCGCGCTGATCGAGCGTCACCTTCATCTCGCGTCCTGACGGCATCGTCACTGTCGCCTCGCCGATTTGATCCTTAACAGTCCGGCGCTCGATCGAGATCTCCTTCCGGCCCGCGCTTGCGAAGAGAGCTTCTTCTTCCAGGTCTGGCTCCTTCATCAGCCAATGAGCGAGCCTTCGCAAAAGATCGACATGCGGGCCGCCACCTTCGTAACCCCTAGCCCAGAGCCACGCGTGGTCAGAGAGAAGCAGCGCCACGCGGCCTTTTCCACGGCGGTCGAGAACGAGCAGCGGCTTGTTTTCCGCCCCGCTCATGACGACCTCGCCACTATCGGGCTGACTGTCCACTATGCGGAACCAATGGCCCCAGCTTGCTTCCTGTCCCGGCGATTGTGGGGCTCCCGGCAGCCCAGCGGTAACGGGATGTCTTTCCCCTGCTTTCGTAATCGCCGGACGGTACGCCTCTTCCAAAACACGGCCGGTTGGGCGTGCAGGAAGTACCGATCCTAGAGGCGTGCGGGCCAGGCTCGAGGACGAAGCATAATCCGCGCCCGCAGCCACTAGAACAGCGCCGCCCTCTTCCACATATCGCGCCACGTTATCGAGATACACCATCGGCAAGACTGCGCGCCGTTGGTAGCGGTCGAAGATAATCAAATCGAATTGGTGGAGCTTCTCCGAGAAAAGCTCACGCGTCGGAAAGGCGATCAGCGAGAGCTGGTCGATGGGCGTTCCGTCATGCTTTTCCGGCGGCCGCAATATCGTAAAGTGAACGAGATCTACCGCTGCGTCCGAACGCAAAAGATTGCGCCAAGTCCGCTCGCCCGCGTGCGGCTCGCCCGAAACAAGCAAAACCCGCAGATTTTCGCGCACGCCCTGCGCCTGAATGACGGCCTTGTTGTTAATAGCCGTCAGTTCGCCCGGCTCCGGGATAAGATCGATCTCGACAATGTTTGGCCCGGCATGGTCGAAGCGCATACGAATTGGCACGGTCTGGCCAAAGGGAGCCTTTATGGTTTCGACTGGCCCAGTAGCGCGCCGGATTTCGAAAGTCGCAAGATCGCTCGTCGCGCCGCCGCCGCTGCGCTCTGCCTTAATTTCCACGCGCTGTTCCGAACCGACAAGACCGAAACGCGGCGCGGAGACAACCTCCAGCCGGTTGTCCTTTTCACCTGGCGACCCCGTTATAAGGGCATGAACCGGGGCGTCCAAACCAAGCCGGTTCTGCTCAGGCACGTCGTGGATTTGCCCGTCGGTTATGAGCAGCACACCGGCGACCCTGCTTGGCGGAACGTCGGCCATCGCGGCATTGATCGCGCCGAACAAATTTGTCGCCTCGCCGCCCTGCTGGTCCACGCCTTTCGCATGGACCCAACGAACCTCCAAATTCGGGATTTTGGCCAGCTCGGATTTAAGACCGTCTTCGATCTCGCGCGCGCGTTCGGCTCGCCCGGCAAGCTGCATGCTGGAGCTTTCATCGACAGCGATAATTGCGATATTCGAAAGCGGCTGGCGGTCTTCATTCTTAAGACTGGGATTTGTCAGCGCGACGAGCAGACAGCCGAGGCTCAAGGCTCGAAGCGGGGTGCCCCGGCGATTTCGCCATGCTGAGAGCGCAATGACGGCAATCGAAATAACGCCGAGTGCGATCAGCGTTTCTCGCGAAAAAAAGGGAAAGAACTCAACAGACCAATTCATGACAAATCTTATGTGATGCCTTATGTCCTATCAGTGTCCGAGCCGCTCTAAAATGGCGGGTACATGCACCTGATCGGCCTTATAGTTACCCGTCAGAGCGTACATCACGATGTTCACTCCGGCGCGATATGAAATTTCGCGCTGCTCCTCGCCTCCAGGAACCGCCGGAAACATTGGCTGATCGCTTTCGTCCAGCGCCCAGGCGGCGGCAAGGTCGTTCGAAGTAATAATAATTGAGCTTACGCCATCGGCTTTTACACCGCGCCGCACGGCATCTCCGCTGCCTTCTGGCCGCGCCTCAACCCAAAGGTCGCCATTGTCCCAGCGGCCAGGAAAAGACTGCAACAAATAAAACGCCTTCGTCAGCACGTGATCTTCTGGCAGGCGCTGAAGCGGCGGCAGATCGAGTTTTCCCAAAAGCTTAGACAAGGGCGAGCTTCCACTGGCGAGCGCGATACTTCCGGCGAGCGTCTCATCATTCTTCGTGTCGAAAATAATAAGGCCACCCTGCTTCATATAGGCGTCGATCTTCGCGAGCACCTTATCGGGAAGAGGTTCGGCTTTAGCGGAAACGGGCCAATAGATCAGCGGAAAAAACACGAGTTCATCGCGCGCGGGATCGACACCAATCGGCGCTCCAGGCTCGACTGCGGTACGCGCCGTCAAGATCTTCGACAGGCCCAAAAGCCCTGCTTGGCTGATGCGGTCCGCTTCGGCATCGCCGGTCAGAACATAGGCGAACCGCGTCTCCAAAGACGCCTGAAGCGCAAACGTCGTGGATTCCGTTGGAGGCGAGCCTCGGGCTGGCTCGGCGAGAGCGTCCCGGTTTCCTGCCACAAGGACGAATGCAAGAGCCAGCATGGCCGCCGCTCCTTTTGCGGCAGGGGTGGAGCGCCGCCCGAGCACCAATGCGCTCGCAAGTCCATCGAGCAGAAACAGCGACAAAGCCGCTAGAAAGAACCATGGCGCAAGCAGGATCGTCTTCGTCTCGGCAAAGGCGTTTACTCGCGCATTGCTGGGAATCTTAAGTGGCGTAAGTTGGCTGCCGCGTCCCATGACATTGATGGTGCGAAGAGCGTTTTGCGGGCCATAAAGCCCTGGCGGATTTTGTGACGTGGGGCGAGCATCTTGAATTTGGCTGGCGGCAACCGCTTGGGCTCGTTCGCCCGGCTCTGAAAGTTTGCCGAAGCCATTGAGAAGACGCCAGGGCTTGAGAAATGCGTCTTGAGACGAGCGTGGGAGCCGGACTGGTCTCGCTCGCGGCCGCTTGATCCACTTCGCCGAGTTGAAGGGGCGAAGCTTCCAAGATTTTGCGCATCATTTCCACAAAGAGGCCCGACATAGGGAGATTGGACCAATCTGGATTTGCCGTGATGTGAAAAAACACGAGCTGCCCCGCACCGCGCTTTGCGGCGGTGACAAGCGGCGTGCCATCGGCAAGTCTCGCCCAAACCGAAACGCCGCGCGCCAAAGCCGCCGGATCGGCAAGCACCTGCTGCGATATCTGCACATCAGCCGGCTGGGACAAGCTCTCGAATGGCGAACCGCTTTCAAAAGTTCCTAGCTTTTGCGGCGACGTCCACGTCATCGCTCCGCCGAGCGAGCGTCCCCCTTCGCGCAACGGAGCAGGAAGCAACCCATCGCCTCCCTGCTCAAGACGGGGTCCAGCAAAGCGGATCAACATTCCGCCCTTCTCGACAAAGTTTTGGAGGCGCTCACGCGGCGCGCCTGTGAGCCTTCCCACATCGCTCAGGATGATCACGGACGGAGATTGCCGAACCAATTCGTCAGTGGCCATATCGAGATTGGCTGTGCGAGCCAGGATTACGTCGGCGAATGGGCTGAGCGCTCGCTGGAGATAGTGCGCCGGTGAAAGAAGAGGTTGCGCAGCTTCCTCGCTGACGATGAGACCGACACGGCGGCGATGCGAGCTGTTGTCCAGCAGATATACCGCGCCAGCGGACCCTTCGCCCACGATTTCAAGGCGGGCGACCTGATTCCTCAGCTCCAAGGGAAGATCAAATGTCACCTCGGCTGACGATGCTCCAGCTGACATTTCGAAAGATGCAACAGCAAGCCGGTCGCCCCGTGCAGTAACCGCAGCCACAGCTCCGCTTCGTGCCGAGGGCTCCGCTTTCAGCACGCGCCCGCGAATTGCACCACTTGCTTCCGGCCATAGAACAGCGAGAGGTCCGCTACCGGGAGCATCCCTATAGACTTCGACATTCGCACTGCCCGCCAAATCGGCAAGCGCCTTGCGCAAAGTTTCAGCGCCTGCGTCTTCCACACCGTCGGTGAGCCAATTCGCGCGAAGTTTGCCCCGCTGCGCTGCAAGATCCTTCTCGATCTGCTGGCTCAGAGCCGCTCTATCTCCTGGGTAGGATTGCGGAGAAAGCGATGCGAATTGCTGGCGGAATTCAGCGGGTGAGAGAGGCCGTAGCTGTGAGACGGGTCCAGCGGTGGCCGCAAGATATAAGGGCTGGCCTGCGTCTTCCGCCAACGCCGCAAGCTGTTCCGCGACCGCCTGCCTGAGCTGCCACCGGCTCGCCGCCGCCCATCCATTGTCGACCACGACCAATACCGGCGTAGCAGACACTATTCCACTCGATGGAGGCTTCATCTGCGGACCTGCGAGCGCAATTATCAATGCAGCCGCCACTAGCATTCGCAGCATAGTGAGCCACCAAGGACTTCTGACGGGAGCCTTATCAATTGTCTGCAACGCCAAGAGCAGAAACGTTGGCGGAAATTTCACAGTTTCCGGCCTTGGCGGTGTTAATCGTAGCAACCACCAAATAACAGGAAGTACCGCAAGCCCCGCTAACATCCAGGGTGCGGCGAAACTTAGCGCGCTAAGAGAACTGGCTATCACGATGCGCCACTCCTCTCCCCGAGCGTTCCCTTGATCATGCCTTTGGAGCGATAGGCTTTTTCAAGGCCGGATAAATGCATATGGAGTGAGAGCAGCGCCTCGACTGCGGGCCGATCTGTGTGATGAAGAAAGGGTGTCCAGCCAAGCTCGGCTGCACACGCTACGATTGCTGCCTTGTGAGCGCGCAACCGATTTTGATATGAGGCGCGAAGCGTCTCGGCGCGCTCAGCTACAAATCTTGTGCCTGCCTCCTGATCGAGAAACTCAACTCGTCCCTGATAGGGAAGGCTCTCCTCGGCGGGATCGAGAATTTGTACTGCGTGCCCCCGCACATTTTGGCGCGCGAGGCTTCGAAAAATATGCGCAAGATTCTGTTCAGTCTCAAGGAAGTCGCTAAAGATCACGATTTCCGAGTGGCTTGATAAACGCGTTTCAGGATTAGGCAGTCCTCCGAAACGGCCGATGGAGCGAGATAGCGTATCCATCATGATGGCGGTCGCGTTATGCCCGGCCTTCGGGTCCATGAGTCCAGGGATGCCGATGCGCTCACCGCCGTCGGCAAGCAGCGAAGCAAGCGCCAAGGCGAGCACCACCGCTCGTTCCGCTTTTGAATGATGGGCCAGGCGCGAGCAGAAATGCATGGAAGGCGAAAGGTCGATCCAAATCCATACGGTGTGAGCTGCTTCCCATTCGCGCTCCCGAACGAACAGATGGCTTGAGCTCGCCGAGCGGCGCCAGTCAATCAGGCTGGCCGAATCTCCCATTTCGAAATTGCGAAACTGCCAGAAGGTTTCGCCGGGTCCTGCGCGCCGCCGCCCATGCGTACCCTGCGCCACCGTAGCAGCCACCCGCCGAGCTTCCATCAGAAGGGCTGGAAGTTTTCCAACCAATTCCTGGGACGCGCCCTCCAAGTCGAGGGACGAAGTGCTGGATGGAAAGACTGCTTTAGCCAAAATTGCGAAAACCTCAGTGAAGCGGCGCTAAGAGTTCGTCTATAATTTGGTCCACGGTGAGGCTCTCCGTCCGGGCCGTAAAGGTAAGGGCCATGCGATGGCGGAGCACGGGCTTTGCTAGCGCAATAACATCGTCAATAGATGGTGCGAAACGTCCATCGAGCAGCGCGCGGGCGCGGGCCGCAAGCATCAGCGCCTGACTGGCGCGAGGGCCCGGTCCCCAGGCGACAAGTTCATTAACGCGAGGGGCTGCCTCCGCCGTTTGCGGCCGTGCGGACCTGACGAGCCGCAAGATGGCGTCGACCACACTATCTCCCACCGGAATTTGGCGAACGAGCCGCTGGGCCGCCATAACCTCGTCAGCGGTGAGCACGGCTTCGACACGGCGTTCTTCTGTCCCTGTCGTGGAAAATAACATCTGCCGTTCAGCGGCGGCGTCCGGGTAGCTTATGTCAATCTGCAGAAGAAAGCGGTCGAGCTGCGCCTCGGGAAGAGGATAAGTTCCTTCCTGCTCAAGCGGATTTTGGGTCGCGAGCACGAAGAAGGGCGCAGGCAATTTGTAGGTTCGCCCGGCATAGGTCACTTGATGTTCCTGCATCGATTGCAGAAGCGCGGACTGCGTTTTTGGGCTGGCGCGGTTGATCTCATCGGCCATCAGAAGCTGCGCAAAAACAGGCCCTTCCACAAAGCGGAAGGAGCGGGTGCCGCCTTTTTCCTCCAGAACTTCAGTGCCGACAATATCGGAAGGCATCAGATCGGGCGTGAATTGAATGCGCTTTGCATTTAATCCGAGCGCCGAGCCAAGCGCTTCGACCAAGCTCGTCTTGGCAAGACCCGGAACACCGATTAAGAGCGCATGACCGCCCGAAAGAATATTAACCAAAACGAGTTCGATTACGGTGTCCTGGCCGAATATCACCCGAGAGATCGCCTCTTTGACGCGCGCAACCTTCGTGCGGATGTCGTCGACGCGCATCACTATATCGGACTGAGACGGGTGTAGCATACCAATGAGCGCTCTACTTCGTTAATGTCAGGCACAGCAAAACCGTGCATCTTCTATAAAGAGTATATGCTTATGCATCGTAAGGATACAACGCCGGGCAGGCTATCGTTAAAATGCGAGGCCCTTTCTCAGGACCATGGAATTCCGGCATGACTACGACCTTGGACGCGATAGGGGCGCATCGCCAAAACCCCATTTTCAGCCGAGGGCTTTGCCGAGCGCGCGCGGCTTAGGGGCTTGCCGCTCGAAAAGGCGAATTGGATGGCTGGTCAGCCAATCTCCTATGGCGTAGACGCCGGGAGAAGGGTGGATGCGAACGGAAATACCAGCGATGCGCTGAAGCTTGAGCATCTCGTTGCGCCCGATGCATGGAAATTGGCGGCGGTCTTGGTGCCTGTCGTAGCGCGCGAGCCCGAGGCCACGGTTCTGCTTACGCTCCGCACCTCGCATTTAAATGCTCATGGCGGCCAGATTGCCTTCCCAGGTGGCAAAATCGAAGATGAAGACGTAAGCCCCGTCGAGACAGCCTTGCGCGAAGCTTACGAAGAAGTCGGCCTCGCTTCAGAACTCGTTACGCCCTTGGGGCTGCTCGACCTCCACAATACCGGCACAGGCTTCCGCATCATTCCCGTGCTCTCGCTCGTCGATCCCTCTTTCGTTCCAGTTGCCGACCCGAACGAGGTTGAGGACCTATTCGAAGTGCCGCTTTCGTTCCTCATGAAAGAGGAAAACCACCAAAGGCATCTCCGCGATTGGCGAGAGCATCGCGTTCTTTTCTACGCGATGGAATATGAGCAACGGTTTATTTGGGGCGCCACCGCCGCCATGCTGCGCAACCTTTATGAGCGGCTTTACGCACCAGATTTGGAGTGACCGGGCTCGTGAGCCGTCCGCATCTCACATTGACGGTGGGGTGAACCCTTATTTGGCTTCGACGCTGTTGTTCTTGCGCATGTGCTCGACAACGTCCTTCGCCGTGCGCGTCGCCCCCGGACCACAGAAATCAGTCCTCCACATGGTTGCGATATTGTTATCCAATTTCTTGTAGCGTCGCATTGCCGTGCGGGCGTCTGCATCTGTCGTGTTCTTGGCGACCGATACCCAATATTTAGCAAGGTCGAGTTCGAGTTCAGCGAGTTCCAGCGCAGTGAGCGCGCCTGGGCATGTCTCTCCCACGCGTTTGGCGAATGAGATCTCATCAATGACCGGCTTGCGGTCTGGGTCGTTCAACAAGTCCATCGCCGTTGCGTTATCCACTCGAACATCAAACAGTAAGGGCACCGAATGCATCATTCGAGCCTTCTCGTCGCTGCCGAGGCCCGTCAATTGTATCCCGGCTCCCTCAAGGGGCTGCCGCATAATCAGGGCTACCAATTCTTTGCCTTCGCTAAAAATACGAACACGCTTTCCGATGGCTTGGTGGCTCAGCTCGCGAAGCTTTGACGCGGAATCCGGATCCAACGTGAGGGCGACTGACCCCTCTCCATCTGGATCCAAACCTTCAACGATCTCGATGGCTCGGAGGCCGGTAAGCTGATAAGGCTCCGTGTCAGATGCCTTAGCCGCCATGCAGAAGGCTAGGGTAAGCCCAACGAATGCGAATAATTTGCGATAAAACATTCTCACTCCTTAAGTAATGGAGAGACCTTTCGCACTTCAGCCAGTGTAGTATTTCGCGATTAACTTCCGGAACGACAGTCATTCGCGGACGCGTTTTGGCAATAACGCCCCCGCCCATGCTAGCATGGCCCGGTTAACGCTCTGGACAAGCCTCATTTGGCCTGTTCACTGGGCTCCTACTTGCGCGGCGGCAACTTCGAGCAGGCGATGGGCGTGGACAGCGTGCGCAGTCGCCCAGCTCAATTCGGATCGCTATTTCAAAATTCGCGCCGCCAGGGTTGGTGCGATAGCCATCGAAAAAAGTGCGGCGACTCCACCTGCCACTGCGGAAGCGTAGGGGCTATCAGGTATTGACGCTAAAACCATAGCAAGAATCAGCGCGAAAATTGCTCCGTCGATGAGAGCAAAGCGTAGAGGCCAAGTGCGCATATCACCAGCGTTGAAAGGTGCTCCGGCCTTTATGAAGCCGCCCTTTTTGAACAAGTACCATGCGAGCGCGACCGTCAGCAGCCCGATGGGCAGCATAACTGCAAGGCGGCTCCCAACTTGAACGAGGAAATCAACCATAGTGAACTCCTGGTCTATATAAGATGCGGGTTAAGGCGACTTGATTCCGGCCGAAGCTTTAACGGCGCAGAAAACTCGATATATGGCAATGCCATGCAGTGACGGCATTGGCCATTCCTATTTTCAAATTCAACTCAACGCGCAGATGAGCGGCATTGCGGATATCTGCTCATACACACGTAATAGTTCATGTTGCGACTGTTTGAGCAATACATGCGTACGCGCTGTGCTGGCCAGCCCAGCGCCAGATAGGCGATACTGAGACACAAAGAGCGAGGATGATACGCCTTGGCCACCGTGGAAAAATTAAGCGTTGCACAAGCAGACTGGTTCACGAAGCCAGAAACTCAGGCCGTTTTCGCGTGCCTCAACCGGGACGGCTTTGAAGCGCGAGCTGTTGGCGGCGCGGTGCGCGACACGCTGCTTCAGCGTCCTGTCAGCGAGATTGATTTCGCTACGACGGCAAAACCATGGGATATCGTCCGGCTCGCGGAGCAAGCGGGTCTGAAATCCATACCGACCGGTATCGACCACGGAACGGTAACGCTTGTGGCCAATGGAGCGACCTATGAAGTAACGAGCCTTCGGCGCGATATCGATACTGATGGCCGCCGCGCGACTGTTGCCTTTGGCGAGGACTGGACGGAGGACGCCCGCCGCCGGGATTTTACGATGAACGCGCTTTATGCTGATGTGCAGGGCGCGATCCATGATCCGCTAGGCGGGGTTGCCGACCTATTTGCTGGGCGCGTGCGGTTCATAGGCGACGCAGCGCAGCGCATTCGCGAAGATTATCTCCGCATTTTGCGATTTTTTCGCTTCAGCGCGAACCTCGCCAGCGGCGAATTCGACAGCGACGGCGTGATCGCCTCGATCCGGCAGCGGCAGGGGTTGGCCAGCCTGTCGCGGGAGCGCATTCGCGTTGAGCTGTTGCGCATCTTGGTTGCCAAACGGGCGGATGATGCCATCCGCATTATGGACGAAAGCGGCATCCTCATGCAGGTGCTCGGCGGCGTGGCCTGGCGGCTTCGTTTCGAGCGTGTGTGCTCAATCGAAGCAGGGCTTGGCGTCGCCCCCGACCCGATTTTCCGTCTCGCGGCGCTCGCGGTTTTTATTGAAGAAGATGCCTCGCGCCTTGCGGAAAAGCTGCGGCTTTCCTCAGCGGAGGCGAACGAGCTTATGGCGCTTGCACAGCCAACGCCCACCGCATTTGGCGATCTCGAGCGTTACGTCCTGGAAGCGCTGCTTTACCGGATTGGGCCACGCCTCTATCTCGGACGCCTTCTTCTTGCCTGGGCGAAATCCTCTGCTACGGAAGAAGATCCCGCTTGGAAAAGCGCCGCGAAGCTCGGCTCGACGTGGCAGCGCCCGAAATTTCCGATTGCCGGCGCAGACCTAATCGCTCTTGGTTGGCACCCTGGACCTGCGCTTGGCGCGAGATTGAAGTATTTGGAAGATCTTTGGATTGCCGAAGGCTTTCGCACGAGTCGCGAGGCGCTATTGGCGTTGGCCGAGCCAGCGGGCCAGCAATAGATGCGCCACCAAGGTGGCACAGAGTCGCTTGCGTTCACATTGTTGGGAGCTGCTCTTTCAAGTTCCTGGCGATCCTGCATAATGCCGCCCAAAATTCAGGGGGCGCGACAACATTATGACGAAGCAGCGTGACACACTGACGGCTTTGGAAGCAGTCAGCAGCCTAACGGCCAAGCAGTTCTCCGTTCATGACTACGTTTCCGGCGTGCTGGAGCGTATCGAAGCCAAAGAGCCGGAGATCAAAGCTTGGACCTATCTCGATCCCGGCCATGTGATTGCGCAAGCGCGCCGTCTTGACGAGACTGACGCGGCGGGAAGCCTGCCATTGCTCGGCGTTCCAGTCGGCGTTAAAGACATCATCGACACATCCGACATGCCAACCGAAAACGGCACTGTGCTGGACCAAGGACGTCAACCAGCCGCAGATGCTGCCGTCGTGCGCCTGCTTCGTCAGGCAGGCGCTGTCATCGTGGGCAAGACCGTGTCAACGGAACTTGCCTATATGCAGCCCTCGAAAACGCGAAACCCGCACAATACTGAACATACACCTGGGGGATCTTCCTCCGGCTCGGCTGCGGCGGTAGGGGCTGGCATGGTGCCAGTAGCCCTCGGCACGCAAACGAACGGATCGGTGATCCGGCCCGCGTCCTTTTGCGGGATCTACGCCCTGAAGCCCACCAATGGGCTTTTCCCAGGGGCTGGCGTGCTGGAAGAAGCTGGCAGCTTCGACACAGTAGGCGTCTTTGCAAGAACGCTCGAAGATGTTGCCGCAGTCTCCGAAGTCCTCGCTATTGGCGATGTTCCTGGCGCGCCAGGACAACTTCGGGGGCGGCCAAATTATCTAAAAATGGCGCGTTCAGAGTCACCCGCCGCGCCACGCTTTGCTTTTGTGAAGACTCCCGTATGGCCCCTTGCCGAAGAGGCGACCAAGGAAGCATTCGTCAAGCTGGCAAAGGATTTGGGCGGCGAGTGCGAGGAGCTTTCACTGCCGGCGGAATTCGACCAAGCGGTGCCGCTCCATCGCACAATCATGATGGCGGAAATGGCTCTTAATTATGGGCGCTATTACGAGAGAGGCAAAGAGGCTTTAAGCCCCGTTGCGCAGAAGGCGGTCGAAGAAGGGCGAGCCGTCAGCGCAGTGGATTATGCCCGCGCTCTTCGCACCCGGGAAGCTTTGTACCGGCGTCTTGCTGAACTGCTTGCCCCTTATGACGCCATTATTACGCCGTCTGCGACTGGAGCAGCGCCGCGCGGACTCGACACGACCGGCAATCCGGTTTTCTGCACTCTTTGGACCTTCCTTGCGACGCCTGCGCTTAATCTTCCGCTTTTACAGTCCGGCGGACTGCCTCTGGGTGTGCAAATTGTGGGCCGCCGTTTCGACGAAGCAAGGCTATTCCAGCACGCGGCTTGGCTCGTCAATAAGCTCACTGGGAAGTAAGGGGGCTAGCGCGCGGGATCATCTTTGTGGGGAGCAGGGACGGTAAGCGCCTTCCTCTCCCTACGTCACCCGCGTCGTGGAGAGCCGCGAGTGTCCAAGAAAACTTCAAGAATGAGCTTAAACACCTTCGGAAGAGTCCGAAAATCCGTAAGCCTCATCCAACGCTGCTCTCGCCTTCGCATTCAAGAAGCGTCGCATCTTTCGAAATTCATCAGCTCTTATGTTTCTGTGCTCAGGGGAAACGCGGCTGCGCTGCTCCAGCCAGTTCGCAACAGATATGTGGCAGAGAGCAACGAACTCGGTCATTCCCAGCGGTATTAGAGAATCATCAAAACGAGATTCGACCAAGAACCCCGACTCGCGGTCCAGATTTGCATAGAAGCTCTGTTTCTTCATTGCGCCGAATGCATAGGCAAGGAATTCGGCTGCGTCTCCAATGACCGCTCGCACCTCACTTCGCAGCCGGGGCGGAAGAAGGCTTTTCGAATAGCTCTCAGTGCCGTAGACAGCGTGAAATAGCCCCGCGTCGCAAACCTCTTGCGGAGCGTCCCAAGCCTCCAAGAGCGAGCGCGTGCCCGAAAGATGGTCCAGCAGCGAGCGATCGGAATGCGAAGCGCCAATCGCGTCATGTTCGAGTAAAAACCTAATCTTCGCGTCCGTCATGCAAAGCCAGCTCACGAGTGGTGGGGCTTCAGACTGCCATAGACCTGCTTGCTGTGGAATGACAATTACGCTGGCGCCAGCGTTCTGGCTAAGCGGAAGCCGACGTCGCTCCTGCGGAAATCGGGCAACGCCGCATGGCGGCGCGCGGAGCGGACCCCACGTGGCTTATTGAGCCAAGAACCGCCGCGCAGGACACGCTTTTCGCTGTCTTCGCGTTTTGCTTCATTACCGCCATCGTCGGCGATCAGTCAGTGTGTGCTGCCTTATAACAGTCTTGCACCCATTCCCAGACATTGCCGTGGACCTGGTAAAGCCCCCAGGGGTTCGGGGCGAAGCTGTTGACGGGCACGGTCTCTTGCCGCCACGGACCTGTGCGGCCCAAAGGTCCATAGGTCGTGGTTGCATTGCAGTTCGCTTGATCCGGCGTTACCGAGCTGCCCCACCAAAAGGGCGTGGTGGTACCAGCGCGCGCCGCGTATTCCCACTCTGCTTCTCTCAGCAAACGATAATGGTGGCCGGTTCGCGATGATAACCAAGTTACATAAGCTTGCGCATCATTCCAACTCACGCAAACAGCTGGATGATCGCCTTTTTGCTGAGACTGAAGAGCGCTTCATTGAAAAGGGACTATCCGTAAATTCCTTTCCATTCCATTGGCCGCAATGTGATGCGTGGTGATAGTCGCTATCCGTCATGAAAGCCACGAACTGATCTACAGTCACGGCGTACTTTCCGACTGCAAAGGGCTCACTGATTGTCACCGTTCGCTGGGGGCCCTCCACGTCAAGTCGCCCGCTCTCATTCTCCGGAGACCCGATTGCGAATGTGCCCGCTGGGACTGGCACCATTTCGGGACAAATTCCAGGACAACCCTCATCGCAAAAGCTTTCCCCAGACCCCGGAGACACCCACCGCCTCTCCGAACCAACTTTCACAAACATGCCCATGAGGTGAGCGACTCCTTCTCAGTGGAAGCGGTCGTAAAGGCCGAGCGTAATCTCAATTGCGATCAGGATGATGACCAGCCATTCGAGCCGTTGACTGGTGCGCGTCGAAAAGAGATCGGCGATCATGTCGGCGGTTTCGCGGATGACAACAAGCTTGCGCTCGATGGCACGGGCGCGCGCAGGCAAGTCATATTCGTCGACAAGTTTGGCCCAGAAGCGTTCAAGTTCCGGGTGATCCCATAACACGTCCGGCTTTTCATCGAGATCGACGCGGGCTGCCAAGCGCTTTTGAATTAAAAGCGCCTCACCGATTTGTTCGAGAAGCGCGGACTTGGGCCCGGACGGCAAGCGGCGCTTCATGAGGCTTGAAGCGATCGGTTCGATCCGTTCAAATGCAGTCGCGATGCGGCGTTCGTCATAGGCCAGAGCTACAGAAACCGCGAGCGCCTCACCAACGAGCAGAAGGCGATTTTGGTCGACGCTACGAATCTGAATCATGCCCGTACTGGTGATGGAGTCGTCTTCATTCGGCGCCACGACGACTTGCGCAGTTTCCATCTCGCGCGGACTGATCGGCCCGATGATATGGTGCTCAAGGCTACGCACGAGCTCTTCTTCTTCCATCGGCGTCATATTCACGAACACTGCCGCGCCGGTTTTGAACAGCATCGCCGTGCCAATGGCCGATGTTCTAAAGGCAAGCGGATTCGTCGAAAATGCGTCCGGCCGCTCAAGCCCCTTGGTGTCCAGGTTTTCGCCTAGCTGGAGAGCACGCACGGGAATCGCTTGAGGTGACACTTGCTTCTCCGACGGTAAAACTAAATTGAGTCTCGCAGTAACCCCTGCTTATATTCAATTTCTTTGGGGAAGCGCCCTAAGAATATCCATTAGAAATGAATATTGAAGAAGGCTTTGATTTTCCAGAACCAACCAAGCTCGGCTGATTCTCAGCCATAAAAGCACCGCCGGGCAGCAAAGGGAGATGAACCGTGGCGCGAAAGATTATCGATATTTCGGTTCCGCTTCAAAACAATGTCTTCGCCGATCCGCCGGGGTTCTCGCCCGTAATAGAATATCTCGATCATGAACAAACCTTGCCGCGATTGCTTCAATTTTTTCCGGGGCTGACAGCCTCGGATTTACCCGACGGAAAAGGATGGGCCATCGAGCGCGTTGAGCTTAGCACGCATAACGGCACGCATCTTGATGCGCCGTGGCACTATCATCCGACGATGAATGGCGGCGAGCGCTCATGGACCATCGACGAGGTGCCGCTTGAATGGTGTTTTCAGCCCGGCGTGAAACTCGACTTCCGGCATCTGCCGGACGGATATGTAGCGACGCCCGATGACGTCGAGCGGGAACTCGCCCGCTTCGGGCACACGCTACGGCCCTTGGATATTGTGATCGTCAATACATCTGCAGGCGCGAAATATGGCAGGGACGACTACGTCTCCTCCGGCTGCGGCATGGGCTATGCGGCAACCATGTATCTCCTGGAGCGCGGCGTGCGCCTGACCGGCACCGATGCTTGGAGCTGGGATGCGCCGTTTGTTCATACCGCACAAAAATACGCCGAGACCAAGGACGCATCGCTTATTTGGGAAGGCCACAAGGCCAGCCGTCACTTGGGCTATTGCCATATCGAGAAGCTGCACAATCTTGGAACAGCTACCGTCCACTGGCTTCACCGTCTCCTGTTTTCCCGTGAAGATCGAGCGTGCCTCGGCGGGATGGACACGGGCCGTGGCGATCCTAGACGATTGATCCGTTGGCGACGGAAAAGCCCTGCATAAGCGCTGCACTATAAAGAACTCGCGATTTCGGTGGCGTAGTGCGAGCAGCGCAGGGGACAAATCGCCATGAGAAGAGCTCTTGCCGCCGCCATCGCGCTCATCGTTGTGGCTCTTGCCATCAACACCTGGTGGGTGGATTCGAAGACGCGAGCCGCCGCGCCGCGTGATGGGGGCGAAATCGTCAACACCCCCATCGTGCCTGCAAATGTGAAAGTTGAAGGCCAAGGCCCAGCCGTCCTCCTCATTCATGGTTTCGGCGCTGCTATCAATTGGTGGGACAGCATCGCCCCCGCGCTCGCTGCTAATCATCGCGTCATTCGCATAGATCTCATCGGTCACGGCGGCACTGAGGCGCCTGCATCCGGCTATTCAATCGAGCGGCAAGCCGCACTCGTGTCGGCGGTTCTCGATAAACTCGGAGTCGGCCGCGTTGCAGTCATCGGCCATTCGATGGGCGGTGAAGTGGCCACAGCGCTCGCTGCAATGAAGCCAGAGCGGATCGAGCGGATAATATTGATCGATACCCCGTCGATTGCCGGAACGAACTTCTCTCTCACCACTCGGGCCTATCTTCAGCCCGTTATCGGAGAACTCCTGTCGCATTTCGTCAGTGATGGGGTGCTTCGCCGGGGCCTTACTCAAGCTTTTGCTCCAGGTTTCCCGGTGCCGGAAAAATTCGTCGCCGATCTAAAACAACTCACATACACAGCCTTTCGGAGCGCGCATGATGAAAGCGTGGCCTATCGCTCGGCTCAAACCCATTTACGAGCGGATCGCTGCACTTAAGCCCCTGCCGCCGCTGCTTGTGGTCTTTGGAACTCGCGACGCAATAGTTCCGCCGGGAGATGCGTTGTTGTACCAGCGCGTGCCCGGCAGCGAGGTCGCGATGATGGAGGGCGCCGGCCATTCGCCGATGATCGAAGAGCCAACCAAGGTACTGGATCTGATCGGCATATTCCTGAAGCCGCTCACATAGGTTCAGGCCCTAAGGCGCTTCAAAACCAAATTCACCTCAGATGTCCAAAATTGTCACAATCTGTCCCAAATTTGGGCTGGAATTGGTGGCTGCCTTTCTGAGGGGGGCAGTCTCGCCAATGGTGAGCGGTTCGCCAAATTCAGGCGCCAAATCCAAGTAAAACCTATCCCATAGACAGGAGTTTTCATGCGTCAGATTATTACCGGCGTATTCATGGCGATGGCCGTGATTCTTACGGGTGCCACGTCTGCTTCCGCGGCGCCTCTTAGCGGCAGTTCAAGCCAAATGAGTGTCGCAAACAGTGGCGTTGTGCAGAAGGTCAGCTATTGCAGCGAACTTCGCCGCGCCTGCGAATTTAAGCGCCAGCTCGGCGAGGCTGGCGAAGGTAACTGCCGCCGCTACCGCTCAGAATGCGGCTACAGGGTCGATTGCGCTCAATTGCGTCGCGCTTGTCTTTACAAGAACGAACGTGGTGAATCGGGTGAAGGAAACTGCCGCCGCTACCGTGAGATGTGCCGTCGCTAATAACCGGCAGATCTATCAAAAGTGGGCGCACCTGTTCGGGTGCGCTCATTGCATCTCGCGCCAATATCAACCTGCTCTAGCGCCTAAGATCGAGGAAGAACTTCTCCCACTCTTCCGCGCGAGCGTCCCACGTTGTAAGTGCGGCCTCGTTTAGGCAAGCCTCGTGCATGGCCTGCCAAAGCGCATTATGGGTGAGAAGCATAACAGTGCGTTCTATAAAGTCGCGCTTATCGCGAGCGATGAACCCCGTTTCCCTATTGCGAACGCGCTCCGATAGAGCCCCGATTCCCAAGGTGACGATGGGCACCCCCGCCGCCGTTGCCTCCGCCGCCGCCAGGCAATAGGTTTCATCGCGATGGCCAGGGATAAGCTGTATGCGGGCGCGCCCCACTTCGGCGGCCAGGCCGGGACGCGAAATGTTGCCGCGAAAAGTAACGCCCTCCATTTCGGCAAGCTTTGCATTCGCCGCTGCTTGATGCGCCCTTGGTGCAAACACATCAAGAGTGGCGTTCGGCACCCGCCGCCTCACATCACCCCACAGATGGAGAATCCAATCCAGCCCTCGATAGGGCTGCGATGTAAAAATCGCCCTTGGCGGCGGCGGATCGGCGATGACATCTTTCCGGAAAAAATCTGGATGAACGCCGTGATGCAGCACCGTGCGGCTTCGTATCGGTAGCCAGCGCGGAACGTGCGCCGCATGATAATCGCCAAGAAGAACGAGCGCCGGTTTTGCCCTCAGGAGCGGTAAGATATTCCCGCGCCGTATTTCGCGTCTTGTCTTCGTTGGATTGTGGAGCCAGAGGACGTTTGTGGCGAAGGACAGCCCACGAAATACCTTGGGCGAACCGACGGCGATGCCGATCTCGCCAGCCGCGATTTGCGTAGCCTCAGCGATAGGCCGCCAGCTTACGCCGAATTCTTTCGCCAGATTCTTTACGCCATTGAACACGGATACTTCATGGCCGCGCCGCGCTAGCGCCTCTGCGAGTTGCACGATGGAGCTTTCAGTCCCTCCCATCGACGATGAACGCAAAGTTTCGCCTGAGAAATCAGTGCCATCATGCAAAAAGACTATCGCGGTCACATTCTGTCCTCGGATGGAGTACGCAATCCGAAGGCAGTCATTGACACCGATCTCCGCCTTGGACAAGAGGCCGATGGAGATTTGTTACCGTAAGAGCGCGAAACTGATTGGAAAACTTTAGTGAATTGCCGGTCGTGGAGGCATTACTTCGTCAGAAGCTTAGCCAGTATATACTCGGGACCGGCTCTACTGCTTCTTCCACCCATCTTTAGAGCCTGGAACGCTTCGAAGTGGCCTAAAACATCTCGGCGGCGGCATTGGCGTTTTCAAGGGATTGTTTGGCCAAATCGCCGACGAATATAGCACCGTTCACGGCAATTAGAGACGACAAGCCTTTATTTCAGTTTTTTTCTGCCGTGTCAGGTCTTCACTCAGTGGAAGACCAGCGCGGCGCAAGCGCGTGCTGATAGTTCCCAAGACAATTGAGGCCTCCTCGGCCGGCAATAGTTAGGGAGCCAGCACCGATGGAAAAATCCGCCGACTTGCTGCTTGTAGCCGTCTGCACTTATAAGCGCCCAAACATGCTCCTCACCTTTCTCCATGCCTGCGCCAAACTGCAGCCCGTGAATGGATTGAGCTTGGCACTTCTCGTTATTGATAACGATCCCAACGAGTTGGCGCGGGTAGCAGTAGAGGCCGTGCGGGCGCGCTTTCCGATGCCGATCCACTATCGCGCTGAGCCTGAGCGCGGCATTGCACACGCTCGCAACCGTGTTCTGGCCGAGGCCTGCTCGCTCAACGCGTCCTATCTCGCGCTCATAGACGACGACGAGGTAATGAAGCCGGACTGGCTCCGTGAACTCCACCGTATCCTGCAAGAAAGCGGCGCGGACGCGGTTGGCGCACCTGCTTACTGGAATCTGCCCGCGAGCGCCCCCGCATGGCAGCACGCGTTGCCCAGCTCGCCACAGCATGAGAGTTTATACAGAAATCGCAAAAAAAAGAGCAAACCTTGGCTCTACCCCTCGACCAATAACGTCTTGATGAAAGCCGCTATTTACCGTGACCTTGGCATGCGCTTCGATGTCAGGTTTGGCATGACCGGCGGCGAGGACACGGATTTTTTCGCCCGGGCCAAGAAAGCAGGGGCGCGCTACGCGTTTACAACGACTGCGGCTGTGCTTGAGCATGTGCCACGTTCGCGCCTGACCTTGAGATGGCGCTTTTGGCGCTGGGCTGGCGTTGCGCGGGGAAATGTCCGCATGTACCGCCTGAACCATGGATCAATGGCCGCCTGGAGGCACTACCTGCCGAGAAGCTTGCCGAAGTTTATCACCGGACCAGCGCTGCTCCTCGCCGCGCCAATTGCAGGCCACGAAGTGCTGCTGCGCGGATTGAAGCATCTTGGGGGCAGTCTCGGCATGCTTCAGGAACTCTTGGGCCGCAAGTCTGAAGAATATCACACGACGCACGGTAATTAGGCGGGATCGTTATCGCCTGAAGCAGCAGTGTCGTGCCGCAGCCGCATTGGCCCGTATTCGGTGACTGAGAATGCGCATAGCCGCAACGACTTCCCCCCGCGACAGTTGATTGCGTGCGAACTATCTCGCGCTCGCGTTCATTGGCGGCGAGCGGCTGCCGGAGAGCAAAGCCTGTTCAGCCCGCTCTTTGCCCGGATGCTTCTGCTCGCCAGCCAATAAAGCGCCTTGACTCAAGGTCAAGCTTTTCAAACAGCGCTTCCCAATCAGCCGCGCGTTCGTCCCAGCTATTCAGCTCAGGATGACGGACGCACGCCGAGTGCATTTTGAGCCACAGATCGTCTTCAGTGAGGACGCGAACGGCGTCTCGAATGAAATCGTCCGGCGTAGGCGAGATAAAGCCTGTTTCCCCATGTAGAACGCGTTCGGCGAGCGCGCCAACCCCGCGAGTTACGACGGCACCCCGGCGCCGTCGCCTCGGCTGCGGCAAGGCAAAACGTTTCGTCGGTAACACCCGGAATGAGCATGACGCGCGCCTCGCGTAATTCTCTGGCAAGTTCAGCGCGGCTAACACTTCCTCGGATTACGATGCCGGGCCTTCGCCCGCACGCTTCCGCCGCCTCCCGCTCCTTCGCCTGGGGACAAAAAACATGCAGTTCGGCGTCAGGCGCCTTTGCACGGATTTCCGTCCAGGCTTCCGTTACGAATGCGAGCCCGCGTTTTGGCTGCGAGGCGAAAATCGCACGCGGCGGTCTCGGCTTCGTCTCTGGCTCATGCACAAAGAAATGGTCCGCAATCCCGTGAAAGATTATGGAGCGCTCAGCATAAGGAACCCAGCCATGCAGGAGACCGCTGTGATATTTGCTCAGCAAAACCGCGTGCGGCCTGTGACGCAGCAGCGCGAATAGATTTCGGCGTTTAAGCTGCTGCCTCAGCGTCGGAGGATTGTGGAGCCAAGTGATTTTCTTCCGGGCGCTGAGGCCGGAGAATATGCGAGTTGAGTTGATACCTATCGCAATATCAACAGGCGGCAGCGCTTTTATATTGCGCAGCGGCATCCAATTGACGCCGCCTTCCTGAACGGCAGCGTCAAGCCGATTCAAGGCATAAACCTTGTGCCCCCGCGCCGCCAAGGCCTCGGCGAGCTGTATCACCGAGCTTTCTGTACCCCCGACACCACCCGCGCTAAGGGAAACCGCCGTATAGGCGGGGTGATTATGGTTATCCTGCAGTATCGCGATTGACGCCATGAATCCGCAACCTTAAATTGCAGGTCAGGTAAGCACATTGGTTGAGCAGGCGTCAATCGGACAATTTTAGGTTTAATGTAAGGAGCACCCCTAATAACAGCTTAGACACTGGTTTCCGGCAGCGCATCCGCCTCAAGCAGAGGTAAGCTCTTGCGGGAATTAATTTCGGGCGATCCGATTGCTTCCAAATCATCGAGTTCCAACCCGTGGATCTCCTGCAGCGACCGCCCAGCAATGCCTTGCATATCGCCATACATGCCCGCGGTGGACTCCATGACGCCGCGAATTTGGCTTTCCCGCTTCGCCCATATACGCTGCATGGCTTTTCGCTCCCTCTCAAGGTCGAGCTGCATATCGGTGAATTTTTCGACGATGGCTTCGACGCGATGACGGAAGCGCGGGCCGGTCAAATACTGATACATGAGTTCCATTTTCGACTGCTGCCCCTCCCCTGCTTTGCGTGCGGCGGAAACTTCGAGCAGCAAATGGCGCACAGCCATTGCGACGGCGATGGAACATTTGGGCGACGTAATCCATACGCCGTCGATCTGACCGAAGGATTCGATATTCTTCGGAAGCGCCTGCGAGACTATGATGGCGGCGTCGGCCTTTGCCAACCGCTGATCGTCGCGCAGCTTTTGCAGCCAACCATCACTCCAATTTTTGGTGCGTTTCGATTCCCATAGAATCTTGCCGCAATCCTGTCCGGTAACGGTATTCACCTGCTGTATCGCATCGCCGCCAAATTCGCCCTTTGGAACTGGCGTGATTGTATCGTGAGGGAAGGCGGTGCGGAGCGTGGCCTCAATCTGTAATTCCTGAACCTCGCCTTGAAGCTGCTGAGAGCCTTGTTCGGACTTCCGCTTCAGCTCTTCTATCTGGTTTTTCATGGCGAGGATGGTTTGCTCCTTCTCCTGCACCTTGAGACCCAATTCGCCTTCCGCTTCCGTCTTTGCCTTCAGCTTAATCTCGGCTTGCGTTTCGGAAATACGCTTCTCTATCGTAAGATCGATTTCACGCTTGGCGTCGGCAAGTTCGCGCTCCTTGCGCATGATCTCCGCTTGCGCCTTCTGCGCCTCGGCGAGCTTGGCATTCTGATCTTGATTGCGCTTTTTTTGCTCTTCGAGTTCCTGCGATAGATTTTGAAGATCGAGCGAGACGGCAGCCTTCGCCTTCTTTGCTTCTTCCTCAGCAAGCTTTTTGCGTTCGGTCTTGAGACGCTCGGCAACTTCGCCTTCGATCGTCTCCTTAGCCTTCTCCAATGCCTGTTTCTGCTCTTGCAGCGCAGCTTCGCGCTTCAAAAACTCTTGTTCCTTTTGGCGAAGCTTGAGATCGTTATCTTGCCTGATCTTGGCTATCAAAGGAGCGGCAAGCGTTTCGGTAAGCCTAATTTCGCTGCTGCAATTCGGGCAGGTGACTGACGGCTCCATGAACTTCTCCCTTCATCTCGACCGGATAATGAAACGTAAGCTCCGCTTCAGCATGGGACTGTCTTATCCCATGTGCGGATGTTACTCATGCCCCGATTCCCCATTTCAGAGTGTGATGAAAATCCGGCTGACCTTGCAAATTAATCAAAGCCGGGCGAAACAACGTGCACGCAATGGCAAGCCAGAATGGAGCATCCATGCCGCAGCTTTTGACGCCGGATATCTGCGTGATCGGAGCTGGAGCAGGCGGCCTGTCCGCCGCAGCGAATGCCGCAGCCTATGGGGTATCGACCGTCCTCATAGAACGCGATCGCATTGGCGGCGAACATCTCTATACGGGCTGTGTCCCGTCTAAAGCTCTTTTAGCCGCAGCAAAACAAGCCCATAGCGTGCGCGCGGCGAGAGGGTTTGGCATCAAGACCGCCGAACCCGACATAGACTACAAGGAGGTCGCCGCGCATGTGCGAAGCGTGATCGCCGCTATTGCTCCCAATGAATCCGCCGAGCGGCTCAACAGTCTCGGCGTCGATGTCATCAGAGCCGATGCGCAGTTTGTTGACGGGGACACGGTCGCCGCTGGGGATTACCAGATCAAGGCTCGCCGCTTTATATTGGCCACAGGCTCGGTCCCACTGGTTCCGCCGATCCAAGGGCTTGACCGCATTCCCTTCTATACGAATGAAACGATCTTTGCGAATGAGCATCGCATTGAACATCTGTTGGTGGTTGGAGGCGGGCCTGTCGGCCTCGAACTCGCGCAGGCTCATCGCCGCCTTGGCAGCGAAGTCACCGTAATCGAGGCCGGCGCCGCGCTTTCCCGCGAGGACCCAGAGCTTCGAGAGTACCTTCTAAAATCATTGCGCGCCGAAGGCATTCGCATCTTGGAAAACGCGAGGGTAGAGCGCATTGAGCGCTTTGGCGCGAATATTCAGGTTGTGTTTGCGATGCAGGCGAAATCCTATTCGCTGGAGGGTACGAACCTACTCCTCGCGATCGGGCGCGCTCCTGCGGTCGCCGGATTAAACCTCGAAGCGGCGGGGATAAAGTACAATGAACGTGGCGTTATCGTAAGCAAAGGCCTGCGCACATCGAACAAGCGGGTCTATGCCATTGGCGATGTGACTGGCGAGATGCAGCTTACACATGTCGCCAATTACCACGCGTCACTTGCCGTCAAAAATGCGCTCTTCCGGTTGCCGGTGCGCGCGGACCATTCCACTATTCCCTGGGTCACGTATACCGATCCCGAAGTCGCCCATGTGGGTATGACCGAGGAGGCAGCCCGCAAAGAATATGGCAAGCTCACTGTACTGAGATGGCCGTACCATGAGAATGACCGGGCTCAGGCGGAGCGGCAAACAGCGGGCTTTCTCAAAGTTATAGCATCGCGGCGCGGTAAGATTCTCGGCGCAGGGATCGTGGGAGCCCATGCCGGCGAGATCATCCAAATGTGGAGCCTCGCCATGCAAAAGGGCATTTCACTGCGCGGCATGAGCAGCATCATTTCACCATATCCCACACTGGCCGAGATCAACAAACGCGCTGCAGCGAGCTATTTTGCGCCCATGGCTCAGGATTCGCTCGTGCGCCGCGTCATCGCGCTGCTTGCGAAATCGGGCTGATCGGCTATGTAAAAGGAGATTGTAGCAATTCCCCATAGTAGATTTTGCAACACGATAAGCCGCCACTCTCATCTGTAGCAGCGCTCCCCAGCGTCCCGAGTTCACATCAAGGTGAAGCTGGAGCTCGCAAGCCTTATTTGAAATTTGGACTCGGACTTCCGGCAAAGCTTCTGCTGTTAACAGCCGCCTTTGTGATGCTCGCCGAAGTGTTCATATTCGTGCCCTCGGTTGCTAACTATCGGCGCAATTGGCTTATGCAGCGCGTGGTAGCGGCGAAAATCGCGTCGCTTGCGCTTGAAGCGTCGGGCGGGACCGAACTGCCAGAGCGACTGCGGCAGGAATTGCTCACAACGGCCGGTGTTCATGCAGTCTCGGTGAAGCGCACAAATTTCCGCTGGCTCGTACTGGGTATGCCCGACGACGCCACCATTGCCGATGTCTACGACATCCGCAATCAGGGCACCTTTGCGCTTATGCGCGACGGCTTGAGCGCCTTTATGGTGCCGTCCGGGCGTCTCATCCGCGTTATCGGCTCACCGGAAATGATGCCGTTCGATCAGATCGACATTGTCATCGATGAAACGCCTCTTCGGGCAGCGCTTTGGAAGTTCGCCGGAAACATCTTCTGGGTATCGCTTGCCATTTCCGCCACCTCGGCCGCCCTTGTCTATTTGGCGCTTACGTGGCTCCTTGTACGGCCGATGGTGCGGCTTACACGCAATATGAAGCTCTATCGTGAAAACCCCGAGGATCCGGGCCGCATCATTGTTCCTTCGTCGCGAAGTGACGAAATCGGCGTTGCTGAAAAGGAACTCGCGGCCTTGCAAAGCCAACTCTCGGGCTTTCTACGCGAGAAATCGCATCTCGCGAATATCGGCCTCGCGGTTTCCAAGATTAATCATGATCTTCGTAATATGCTCGCCAGCGCCCAAATCGTTTCCGACCGGCTGGCGACCGTCTCCGATCCCACCGTGCAACGATTTACGCCGCGCCTAATCAGGGCTTTGGATCGGGCGATCACGCTTTGCGTCGATACGTTGAAATATGGGCGCAGTAAAGAAGCGCCGCCGAATAGAACGGCCTTCCTATTGTGTCCCCTCTTGACTGAAATTACCGAGAGCCTGGGGACTGAAGAGCTAAACGGAGTGCGCTTCAGTTTTTCCGCTCCGCCAACATTAGAGGTCTTTGCCGATCGCGATCAGCTATTCCGCGTCCTATCAAACTTAACGCGCAATGCGCTTGAGGCGATCCGAGAGGCCGAACCACCAGTTAGTGACCCCAAGATCGAGGTGGTCGCGTCACGTGAAGGCGGCTTCACATACATTCGGGTCAAAAATAATGGGCCGAGCATTCCGCCCGAGGTGCGGCCCCATTTATTCAAGGCCTTTCAGTCGTCATCGCGGCAGGAAGGAAACGGCCTTGGGCTTGTGATCTGCGCGGAACTTGTGCGTGCACATGGCGGCGATATCAGCCTGGACGAGACGGGCGAGGGCGCTAGCTTTGTGGTAAAGCTTCCCGCCGCGCCGAAAGAGAATGCCCGCCGAAGTTTTGAACAGGCTCGCATTGAAGGAAGGCTTGCACAGCGCCGTTTTAACCGTTAGACATGTGGGTCTTCGGACATGGCTTCGCGCCAGTCCGCTTCAGCACCGGTAGCTCAGCTGGATAGAGCACCAGACTACGAATCTGGGGGTCGGGAGTTCGAAATCTTCCCCGGTGCGCCATTAAAATCAAAGACTTAAATCATAAATTTCGATGTTACCACGATAGACCTTTCCCTTCATGGCAACGCGGGTGGCAACATTTTGCAAATTTCGTCCAGCAACATCGTCTCACGCAGGCCGATCGGCTAGCCTTCTATACCACCGTTCAAGATATCGACCAGAATAGCTTTGAAGACATTCTGAGGCCGTATGAATATTCAGCTTTCAAAGCGTGGAAATCATCCGATCACCCCGCCTGGTTTTTTGTGGATTCCGTCGACGAGGCCAAATTCCATAAAGTTCATCTGCACCGCTCGCTCCGCAAACTCGCAAAAGCCCTTTCCGGGGCTGAACAACGAAGTCACATCATCCTTTCTTGCCGATATAGTGACTGGGACCGCACGGGCGACCTTGCTATTTGAACAACTCCCGCTCCTTCCACCAGCGATCATTCCGACGGATCATCAAGAATCCTTCGCAAGGGGCCTGAAAAGAAATCTTCGCCTCCGCCTCAAAGGCCGTTTACCGCCCTCATAACACCTCTCAGCAAAATCCAGGTGGCGCAGTTCGCCCAGGGCAAGGGACTTGACGCGCAACCCCTCCTCGACGCGATCGACCACGCTGACCTCTGGCGGTTCGCGCGCCGCCCGCTTGACCTCGACTGGATAGTTGGCTTCTGGAAGACTCACGGTCGCCTTGGCTCTCTCCAAGAAATGTTTGAAGCAACCCTTAATGACTGCGGTTGGAGGTTCGAGCTTCATAAGTGAGCCTCGTTATGCGCGGCTCGATAAGAGCGGAGCGCCCATTCCTCGTGGCGGGGGGGATTTCCGCATTCGGAGGTAGTGCGGCAAGGAGACCAATGAACGCAAAAAATCTGAGCATATTGATCCTCAAAAACAAGACAAAATATCTAAAAAAGAAAAAGTCTTTGCGCCAACATCCTTAGCACTCAGCCAAAGGGCAATAATCGTTGCGGCTGAGGGAGCCACCCCCATGACTCGCGCGCCAGGTTGCTTTATTTTAATGCGCAAAACCAATTGGTCAAAAGGGCCGATTTTGTTGCAAATGAGTTGTGAGCCGTAGCGAACAATGATTCCCTCAGCATGACGTGAACTTAGGCGAGGTTGGCCTGCCCCAGGGAGCGATACCAGTTTCTAAGTTAGAACCCGGCCCTCAAGAGCCAGCCTTGGGGCTGGCCGGAGCGCAGCGTAGGCCAGATCAAAGGCTGGCGGCAAGACGGTTTCTGGCACGGGCGGGCGATACCGAATGATTAGGTGCCCATCAGGGCTTCACCAAACGCAGGCAGCAAACGAAAAGTCTGGTGAATGCGCTACTGCCCTCCAGTGGCTGCCGCACATAAAAGGAACTAGCGATCTCGCTCATTCGGCACCATATACAAGCCATGACGAAAGAACATCCTCATGCGGACGCCAGCTATCGCGTCGTTCCCCAAAAAGACATGACTTACGGAGTTGAAGTCGCAGTTCCCGGAAGTTACCCCGCTCTGGTTACAAGCTTTACTACAGAGCAAAATGCGGAAGCCTGGATTGCCAAGCACAAACGTCGGGTGACGGAAGGCGTTTTTTATAGATTATCCTACAGGTCTCCCCATAAGTCTTCGCAAACAAATATGATCAAGATCTGATCTCGTTAAGGTGCGAGTTTGAACTACGTTTACGCTGCCTGCCGGCAGCGCGACTTTTAATCCTCTGTCTCCCACCAATTCCATTGTCTATCCGCGCAAATTTTTCAATTCCATGCTGAGATCATCACAGCCGCAGCGCTTCGTTGCGGGGATGGATCGCGGGCAATCAGCACTGCTGCCCGAGTGCCACGATGATTGGGTGGACAAAAGCAATCCTGTTCGCGTTGTCGATGCGTTCGTGAATGCTCTCGATCTTGCCGGACTGGGGTTCGAGGGCATGGAGCCGACGGTAACAGGCCGGCCTTCCTATCACCCCTCGGTTCTATTGAAACTCTACATCTACGGCTATATCAACCAAGTGCAGTCAAGCCGGCGTCTCGAGCGCGAAGCAGGGCGCAATCTCGAGGTGATGTGGCTCTTGGGCCGTCTTGTTCCCGATGACAAGGTGATCGCCGGTTCCCGTAAAGATAACGGCCCACCGAGCGGGGAATGGTATTTATTTCTTCTCGCCCGAGCTGCCTCCAGGCTTCCCTTTTGGGGACGAACTAGACGTTACTTTTCCGCTTTCGGTTTCTTCGGTTCGCGGCTGCTTCTTTTCTGCCCTTTTGCCATAGTTTGCCTCCCGGTTAGGGTGCAGAATTCGCATATTGTGTTGGGCGCGGCAAATCTAAAGCGAGCCGCCATCAAACCTATGTTCCAAGAAGGTAGTTAAATGAGTACTGGTATTGTCAAATTCTACAACGGCACAAAAAGGCTATGGCTTCATCCAGCAAGACGACGGCGGGAAAGATGTTTTTGTGCATGCGAGCGCTCTAGAACGCGCCGGCATCCGCTCCCTCCTCGAAGGCCAGAAGGTTTCCCGTCGTCAGGCTTTTTGGGACAACGAGGCAGGTGATTTAAGGGAGGTTCTGGCTCACGGCGAATTTGCGATGCAGGCCGCTGCGAATGGCTGGGAAATTCTGGAATTTAGCGTGAATTATCCCGCACTGTGTAAAGCTGCTTAAGTGCTCGCGGGCTCGAAGAAGCAATAGATAATAATCTCGCCGTCAGCATAGCCATAACAAATATGGTAGTGCCCATCATGTGACTGCCGCCGCTTGGCTGTGTAGGGCACGAAGATAACCTCACCACGAACCCGAACCTCTGCGCCACTTGTAGTTTCGCGCACATTATCCGCCACATGACAATGCTGCTCGTGACAGCATTCTGACGGATACCATGAATGAGCGTAGGCGGCAGAAGCCAGCGCGATACCCGCCAAAGCGGCCAGAATTGACTTATAGGTCAAGTCAATCAAGCTTACGGCCCCTGCACCGATGACAGTAGCATAAAGACTAGCATAACCACCTTTGTCTTTATTTTCTCCGTACGGTGTCTGAACTGCCTGTCATGAACGACATGCTTTTTAGGCCGTGCTCATCAGCGCCACGGCCCGATGCTTTGAGGCCGCAATTGATAAGAAGATTGAGGAACAAGCCGAGTTTTGCCGGTGGTGGCGGGAAAATGTAACAGTGCGGAAAAGCGCAGGCGGGAAGGAGTAACTGCTGAGCATATCAGGCAGGCAGCAGCTATGCTTAAGATCGAATTGCCATAGGGTGCCCAAAAATGAGCGAGAAAGAGGGCATGCTCTTAATTGGACTTGGTGTAGGTATCATATCGTGCCTGATCTTAAGGGCATTTTTGGATGGGTTTGCCGCACCCAAAGATTCAAAAGCTGGTTAAATGGACGAATCCATGAGCATTAAAGAGAAATTAGCTCGCCTTTATGCGCAACATGTTCACGGGAATGGTTGCGAGCCTGAATATAATCAGGTTCCTTGGGAAAAGCTTTATTGCAGCGAGCGCCGAAACGCAGAGGCGTTTGCAGAAGATGCAATGCAGCTTATCGAGGATGAAATTACTGGTGCCTCCCGGCGACGTAGCGTGACACACGTGACACATGCTTCTTAAGAAGCAAATCAACCCTTTTCTCAAGCTTGCCGAGGCGATCCACAATGTTGGACCGTTCGGCCTCCAAACCTGCACCTTGCGGCCTGCCACAAGCATCACGCGGACAAGCAGGACTGGCAGGTTGCCACCGATAGGTTATGTAGCACAAGCTCACGCTTGCACTCCGACATTTTAAGCTCGTCGAGGCCATGCAACGGGCGGCGCTCCACTACGCCACGGGCTAGCCCAGCTTCCATGAAAATGACTCGATCCGCGCATCGCTTACGCGATCATATCGTCGCGACGCCTTGCGTGCCTTCAAAGGCGTTGTCCGCGCCATCAGCTCAAGAAGGAAATTCTGGAATTTAACGGCGAATTATTGTTCGCACCGGCAAATGAAGCCGCTGCAACAAGCGGTTTCGTGCACCCGGTCTCGGATGCAGAGTAATAATTGCAGCAATTCGACGCATTAAAAATGTTGAGAAAACTGACGAATCGATCTTGAAATTTGCCAAGAGCATCACGACGCGCTCGTTGACTCAGTCTCCTTAAAATTGAAATATAGCTTCTCGATCTCAAGCGTTTTCGACAGAAAGCTGCGCCCAACTCGCGCCATGCATATTGGGCGCGGAGATACCACGAAGCTATCTAATGATGCTTAGCGAAGAGAGGATAACAAAGTCTTAACTGTCCTCGCCGCCTTGGCCGTGAACTCGCTGCCATTATCGGACCTTATGTGCTCTGGCGGCCCATGGGTGGTGAACAGATCGGTCAGGCAATGCAGAACATCGCCGGCTTTGAGCCTCCGCGCTGTGTGTACCGCCAAACAGCGGCGCGTATATTCGTCGATGACGGTCAGCATGCGGAACGCCCGGCCATCCTGGGTGCGATCTTGCACGAAATCATAGGACCAGACGTGGCCGGGGCGTTCTGGCCTAAGCCGGATGCGGAGCCGTCGTTCAGCCAAAGCCGCCCGCGTCTTGGTTGTTTCTGTGGCACTTTCAGCCCCTCTCGCCGCCAAATCCAGTAAACCCGCTTGAGATTGACGCTAAAGCCCTCGGCCTGAAGCAGCGCCCTGATCCGGCGATAGCCGTAACGACCGTAAGCCGTGGCCAGACGGATGATCGCCTTTGTCAGCGTGTTCCTCATCATCGCGAACGATCGGAGGCTGGCGCTGTGTCGCGCGTGGCTGTCCGATGACAGCGTACGCGCGGCGCTCGGACACCGTCCTCTGCGCGCGAACGTGCGCGACGCAGTCCCGGCGGCGGTTTCTCTTAATCAACTTGGTATCGATCCAGGGGAGCAGACCAAGAATCCGGTTAATCCGTTTGGAGAGGGAAAGCATCGTGTCTTGGACGTTCATCGGGGATCGTCTGTCCCGTCACGATGTAAGCCACAGCTTCGGCAATATTGGTGCAATGATCACCAATACGCTCGATATTCTTTGCGCAGAAGAGAAGATGTGCCCCAAACGTAATGGTCTTGGGGTCTTCCATCATGTAGGTGAGAAACTCCCTAAACAGGGAATTATAAAGCCTGTCGATTTCTTCATCGCGCCTCCAAACTTTGAGCGCCAGAGAACTGTCCCGCTGCGTGTAGCTATCGAGCACGGCTTTCAATTGCGACAAAGCCAGATCCCCGATTCCGACGAGGCTCTTCGTCATGGGTGAAAGCCAAGCCTTCTCGTCAAAAGTGGCAATGCGCTTTCCGATGCTTTTGGCCAAATCGCCAACGCGCTCGAGATCTCCCGCTATACGCAGTGCGCCCACGACATCGCGCAGATCGACCGCCACGGGCTGACGTCGTGCTATGATGTGAACCGCGGCATCCTCGATCTCCCGCTGCATCGCGTCGACCGCCGGATCGCCCGCCACGGCTTGTTTGGCGCGTTCGGGATCGGCTTGCGCGATGGCACTCATCGCGGTCATGAGCTGATTCTCGGCCAAGCCTCCCATTTGGGCGACCTTTTGCTTAAGGGACTTTAGCTCTTCCTCATAAGCGGAAACTGTGTGTGTGGTCATGTCCCTGAGGTCCTTTCCGGCAGAAGGGGATTAGCCAAAGCGGCCTGTAACGTAGTCCTGCGTTCGGGCATTCTGCGGCTGTCTGAAGATGGCTTCGGTATCGCCATACTCGATAAGACGGCCGAGATACATGAAGGCCGTATTGTCCGAAACACGGGCGGCTTGGTGCATGTTGTGCGTGACGATGACGACAGTATAACGCAAGCGGAGTTCGTCGATCAGCTCTTCGATCTTAGCCGTGGCGATGGGGTCGAGCGCCGAACAAGGCTCGTCCATGAGGAGGACTTCAGGATCGCCTGCGATTGCGCGTGCGATGCAAAGCCGTTGCTGCTGCCCTCCGGAAAGCCCGAGCGCCGAACTATCGAGCCTATCCTTCACCTCGTTCCAGAGCGCTGCTCCCTGCAGTGCCTTGACGCAGGTTTCTTCCAACACCGCCCGGTCGCGGATGCCATCAATCCTCGAAGGGTAAACCACATTCTCGAAGATCGACATCGGGAACGGGTTCGGCTTTTGAAACACCATCCCCATCTGCTTGCGCAAGGCAATCGTATCGACGCGCGGCGCATAAATGTCATCGCCGTCGAATTCGATCCGTCCATCAATCCGCACATCCTCGATAAGGTCGTTCATCCGATTAAAGCAGCGCAACAACGTGGATTTGCCGCACCCGGATGGTCCGATGAGCGCAGTCACGAGCCCTCGATCAATGGTGAAATTGATATCGTAGAGCGCTTGCGACCTGCCGTACCAGAGATTGAAATCGATGATCCTTATCGCCTCTCCGTCCATTCCGCGTTTTGGATGGATCGCGGGTGGGCCGAAAACCGGCGCCGCCATGACAGGAGTTGGTTTGTCCGTGATCGAAAGGTCCATATCAAAACTGGCTCCCGGCAAAGCGGCGCTTGAGCCGCGACCGGATGATGATCGCGGCAAGATTGAGAAGGGTGATGATTGCGATTAAAAGGCAGGTGGTGACGAAAACCATCGGCTTTCCGGCTTCGGAATTGCGCGATTGGAAACCGACGTCGTAGATGTGAAAGCCAAGATGCATGAAGCTGCGTTCAAAGTGGATGTAGGGGAAATAGCCGTCGATGGGTAGCGTGGGCGCGAGCTTAACGACGCCCACGAGCATCAGAGGGGCAACCTCACCGGCGCCACGCGCCATGGCGAGAATGATGCCGGTCATGATGCCCGGCATCGCCCGCGGCAAAACGATGTTCTTGATGGTTTGCCACTTGGAGGCTCCGCAAGCGAGCGAGCCTTCGCGCATCGAGCGCGGGACGGCAGCAAGCGCCTCTTCGGTCGCCACAATCACGACAGGTACCGTAAGGAGCGCGAGCGTCAGTGCAGCCCATATGAGGCCGCCTGTTCCGTAAGTTGGGTTCGGCAGCCGCTCCAGGAAGAAAAGCTCATCGATGGAACGGCCGAGCCCGTAGGCAAAAAAGCCGAGACCGAAAACGCCGTAAACAATGGATGGCACACCAGCGAGGTTATTGACGGAAACGCGCACAATGGAGACAAGCGGTCCCTGTTTTGCATATTCGCGAAGGTAAAGGGCCGTGATAACGCCGACCGGCGCGACCATGAGCACCATCAGAAGTGTCATGGCAACGGTCCCAAAGATGGCGGGGAGTACGCCGCCTTCGGTGTTGGCCTCCCTCGGCTCGCTGCTCAAAAATTCCCACCAGCGAGAGAAATAAATGCCGATCTTGTCTGCAAGAGCGAGGTTATTGGCGGCGTAAAACCGCACGAGGCTTGAAATGGGAAGCGTCTTCTCCTTCCCGCCGATATCCGCAAGAGTAACCGTGTTTGCCTGATCGATTTGTCTGACGCGCTGAGCCTCGGCCGCGAGCCGCTCATATTCAGCCTTCAGAGGGCCGGAAGCCTTTATTTCCAAAGCGCGTGCCGCGGCGGCCTCTGGCGACGCCGGGCCATAGCTCAATTCGGCGCGTCGCACCTTGAGCCGCAAGCGCTCCAAATCGTAGTTCACGCGGCCGATCAGATTGCGCTCGATATTGCGGATGGCCTGCCGCCGTTCCAGCGCCGCTTCATGGGCCTGAAGAAGAGCTGGATCGTTCGGAGCCGGACTCGTCACGGTCTTGCCGTCGATCACGGCGGCCTTGATTCGGCCGACAAACGCCCCCCATTCGAGGCGCTCCACAAAAACGATATCAGCTGGATATTCGACGCGCGCCACGTCACTATCGTCCACCCATTTGAAATCGTAGCCGCTGAGGTCGTAATTGCCCGTGCGATAAAGCGTCCGCTGCTCGTAGCCGCCCTGCGCCTCGATCTTGGCAGCATCTACCTGAGGAAGCGCCTTCACCGTGTCCGGAGCGAGCTTATAAAGCTCCGTCCGCGTCGGCTCCCCCGCGACGAGTTCGCCCGACCTGAGAACGACAACGGCAACGGGCTTCGGGATAAAAGTCGTGAACCCATTCCAGAAGACGAGCGCCAGGAATCCGCAGATCATCACAATGCCAAACGAAAGCGCGCCGCCGAGCGCCCAGAGCGCCGGTTCACCTCGCGCTTTCAGGGGGATCGTAATGCTGCGCTTAATCGCGGCCTTAGCCCCCGGCCGATCCGCCGATCGAATTTTGTCCGTCGTGATCGCGGTCATGTTCGAGCCACCTAAAGTTGCGCCGCGCGCTTGCGAAAACGAAGCCGGACAAGTTCGGCGAGTGTGTTGAGCACGAAGGTCATGATGAATAGGGTCAGCGCGGCGAGGAACAGCATTCGATAGAGCGTGCCGTCTTTAACCGCTTCCGGCAGCTCGACAGCAATGTTCGCAGAGAGCGCACGCAACCCGTTGAAGATGTTCCAATCGATGATCGGCGTATTCCCTGCGGCCATGACCACGATCATGGTCTCGCCCACGGCCCGGCCGAGACCGATCATGATGGCAGCGAAGATCCCGCTCAATGCCGTCGGGACGATCACCTTGACCGCAGTTTGCCATGGCGTGGCGCCGCAGGCGAGGCTCGCCGCGCGCAAATGTTCCGGCACGGCGGTAAGCGCGTCTTCCGCGATCGTGTACATGATAGGGATCACAGCGAACCCCATGGCGAAGCCAACGACGAGCGTGTTGCGTTGCACGTAAGTGCCGATGAAAGAGCCGCGGACGTCGATACCGGCCCAAACACTCAGCGCGGCGAGTGCAGCCGCGAGGGCGAGCGCTACCGTCAGCATCGTCACCCAACGTATGAGCTCGGATGCTCCATTGCTTCCCGATCGTCCGTTCCGCGAAAAGGCTGGGACGGATCGGATAAGCAACACGACCCCAGCAAACGAAAGAGGCCAAAAGAGAAGGGTCATGAACGGGCGGCTCGACCCAGCCCCATTGGTCCAAGCACGGAAATCTCCGTCGAAGAAGACCTGCTCAAATAACGGAGCGAGATAAATTGCAGCGTAAAGCCCGACTACGAGCGCTGCTCCGACAAACAGGAGCTTAGCGCCTCCGCCCGCTCGCAGCGCAATATACTGGGGAAGGAGTTGCCACAGGTGCGCGCCGACGAAGAGCGAGAGCGGCAGGCAGACGAAGGCAAGAACAACCGCGCCGATCCAGTTCTCGACGATAGGCGCCAAAATAAGCGCGGCGATAAAGCCCAACACAACGGACGGGAGCGAGGCCATCATCTCCATCGCGGGCTTGACCACGCCGCGAACGCCGCCTCCAAGAAACTGGGAAGTGTAAATCGCAGCGCAAAGAGCGATCGGAATCGCGAACAGAAGGGAATAGAACGCGGCTTTGACAGTTCCGAAGATCAAGGGAACGAGAGAGAACTTGGGCTCGAAAGCGTCGGTTCCCGAGGAGGATTGCCAAGTATAGGCAGGCTTCGGATAGTTCTCGTACCAAACCTTGCCGAAGATCGATCGCAGCGTCGTCTCAGGATGGGGCGCATCGATACTGAAAGTGAAGACGTTGTTATCGCCCGACACTGCAACGACTGCATTTTCGCGTGGCGATAACGATACCGCGCTTACCTTGCCGCCGCCGGTACGCAGTTTGGTAAGCGTCTGCTCGCTGGTGGAATGTCGCACCCAAATGTTTCCGGCGGCGTCCGCCGTAACAAACATTTTGCTGCGTTCGCTCGCATCGAAGGCGGAGATAGCGGCTGGCTGAGGCTCTAACTCGTGGGCTTTTGTAAGCGCAAAACCATCAGCCGTTTTTGCGCCGGGCGTGCTGAGCCGGAAGAAGACATTCACCGATCCATCCGAACCGCCGGCGACGATCGACTGCTCGCCCACCAAGAAGCCAAGAACAGTCAGGCCCACGCCTTCCGGTGTGAATCTAATGCGTTCGGCAAGCGTTGCCTTCGAAGGCTCGCGGGCGTCGTAACGTGAAACCCATCCCGATCGCTCGGCAATGTAGACCTGATCGGCCTGGCTGGTCATCAGCACCGAAGCGACATCGGTACCGGCCGGAAGGCTAGGAAGCTCGACGGACGAAACAGAAGCCTGCTCTTTGCCGGTCAGGAGGTTGCGCTTTGTCTCAAGACGGCTGAGCCGGACCGCGCCCTGGGCGTCGATCGAGACGAAAGATCGGGTTGGGCGCTCGACCGTGCCTCCGATTCGGTAATCGACGGCGACAAGCGCTGTCCCGTCAGGTGCTACGCGCTGCGGTTCGTCGAGGCTGACTGACACCGAAAGCCTACGGACCTGATCGTTCTCGATGGGAACATAGACCGCTTCGCCGTCCGTCAGGTCGTTTCCGGAGAGCTTGGTAAGGCCGGAAGGTAAATTCGCCGCGCTTAAGATTTCTGCCGAAATCTTGATGCGCCCAAGACGAAGCGTACCATCGTCGAACCCAAAAGCGACGTCGTCGCCACGGAGAGTGCGGGCAAACGCTGTGACCTTCCGGTCTCCTGTTAAAAAGCTATTGGACTTGAGAAGACGCCCGCTTCCGAGATGGTTAACAACAACCTGGCCGCTCGCCTCGACGGAAATAATAAGTGTCGTATATTCATCGACGAGTTCCGAAAGCACGCGGCCCGAGGTTCCCTCAAGCTTCACCTGCATGCTGGCTAAGAAGGTGAGCGCCGGAAAAAAGGGGTCGTACGACGTCAACGAGAAAAACCATGATGCCGAAGACGGCCAGGATGACGCCGAGGCCGCCGATGCGGATGACCCAATTGGCGATAGCGTCGCTGATCAAAACCGAGCGCCGCGTGACGCGGGACCTTGCTCTTGGCCGTCCAGCCGTTGTCCCGGCTACGGAAGTTTCATTCGCCATCGCACACCCGAACAATCACAAAAGATCAATGATAATGGCGGCTTAACGCCGCCATTACTGTCGATTTATGATTTTCCGCCTGTCGAGACCGAGCGTTTTTAAGTCTTCGACACGCAGATCATTAGTAATTGGATAGTATCCGCCCTTGATCGTCTCTGTCTGACCTTCCTTGGAGAGCGTATATTTTACGAACTCTCCGCGGAGCGGATCGAGCGGCTGATTGGGATTCTTGTTAACGTAGATGTATAGGAAGCGTGCGATCGGATAATTGCCCGAATAAGCGGATTCCGGCGACGTGTCGTAGCAGGTTGCCCCTTCCTTCGCCGAGACTGGTACGGCGCGAACGTCAGCGGTCTTGTAACCAATACCCGAGTAACCGATGGCAAATTTGTCGCTTGCGACACCCTGAACGACCGTCGATGAACCAGGCTGCTCTTTCACGGTGTCCTTATAGTCGCCGTCGAACAGGCCCACTTCCTTGAAGTAGCCGTATGTGCCAGACGCAGAATTACGACCGTAGAGCGAGATCGGCTTGGAGGCCCACTCGCCGGTCATGCCAAGATCGCCCCAGGTCGTGATGTCTTTGGCGTAGCCGCCCTTTCGGCCTTTCGAGAAGATCGCATCGACCTGTTGCAACGACAAGCACTTGATAGGATTGTCTTTATTCACGTAGACGGCTAGAGCATCGACGGCGACACGGAACGGCGCCGGTTTATAGCCATATTTCTTTTCGAAGGCCTCAATTTCCTTCGCCTTCATGGGGCGGGACATCGGCCCAAATTGCGACGTCCCTTCAACAAGTGCCGGAGGAGCGGTCGACGAACCTTTACCTTCGATCTCGATCTTCACATTCGGGTAGATCGCCTTGAAGCCTTCGGCCCAGAGCGTCATTTCATTGTTCAGCGTGTCCGATCCTATGGACTTCACTTGACCGGAAATCCCGCTTGCCGCCTTGTACGATGGTAGTGCTGCGTCAAGATCGACAGCAACCGCAACTCCGGCTGCCATCGCGCTTGCCGCGATAACGGCTCCCAAATATCTGAATTTCATTACGCTTCCCCTTCGTTGCACGATGCAGCGCACATGTTTGTCGGCGGATGCCGGGGACACTTCGATACGCCATATTAGTCGAAACGTCGTAATTTATCGACATCCAGACTTCTGGTATATTTCAGGCATATGACAGTTTGATTACAAGACGTCGCAGTGCTCGTCCGTTCGTCGCAAAAGAATTCGGGTCTCACAGTTCGCAGCGAGTCACCCGTCCATAACACACGCACGCGCGCGTGTAGCGATAACCCCTGGGTTTTTGTCAGGAAATGTCCGGAATGTCAGCCGGCATTGTTTTTTCAATTTCAATTTCAAGCCATAATAGAGGTGCCTACGATCCAGAAAATCGCTTCGAGTAAAAGCCGGTTGTCGGAAGCTTTGCGTCGAGGGTCGCCTGTATTCGCCGCTAAATTCCAGAATTTCCCAGCCATTCGCGGCGGCCTGCATCGCAAATTCGCACCTCAAATTGCCCCGCAATTAATTGCTCGGCATCAGCCTCGCGCGCGGGCGATTTCTAGTGGAAGCACCGCGTGAGGGCCGCAGCCGCGGCTGTACTATCACGCTCATGCTCTACAGTTAATCCGAGTAAGTGGAGTAATATATCATGACGTGTATCCTTATATTTGTAAAATTTTTACTTTGACGGGGGCAGGCTGATCATGAGCCAAGACCGCCCTTCCGCTGACCACGTCCAACCATCGAAGAAGCCTGAGACCTGGAATAGTGGCGCGTTCCTTCGGTGGTCGCTTAGAAAACGCTTTCAGGCGCGAATGGTGGGGATCACCAGTGTGATCGTGTACGGACATGGCCAGCACCGCTGAAAGAATGAAGATGAAAATCAATTCAAAGGATTTTCGAATAGGGGAAGGAGCGGAGGTCAACCTCAACAAATGGCCGACCATGGTCGATGCAGTGTACAAGTCGAAGCAACATTATCAAGAACTGTTGGAAGCGCACGTTGCCCGGTTGAACTCGCTGCAGGAGCTTCTCTATGCATCCAACCGCGATGCCGTTCTGCTGATCTTTCAGGGGATGGATACGGCGGGAAAAGACGGTGCCATCAAGCATGTGATGTCCGGGGTCAACCCACAAGGCTGCCAAGTTTTCAGCTTCAAACATCCCAGCCCCGCCGAATTGCAACACGATTTTCTCTGGCGCACCACTCGTGATCTGCCGGAGCGCGGGCGCATCGGCATCTTTAACCGATCCTATTACGAGGAGGTGCTGATCGTCCGCGTGCATCCCGAAATTCTCCGCAGCGAAGGGCTTCCGGATGCGCCGCACGGCGACAAGACGGTGTGGCGCGACCGGTATCGTTCGATCGTGGATTTGGAAAGACACCTCAACAGCAATGGAACCCGCATCATCAAGTTCTACCTCCACCTCTCGAAGGAGGAGCAACGAAAGCGCTTCCTTCAACGCATCGATGAGCCGGAAAAGAACTGGAAATTCCGCCTTGCGGACATTGAGGAGAGAGAATTCTGGAAGCAGTATATGCTGGCGTATGAGGAATGCCTCAGTGCGACAAGCACTCGGGATGCGCCCTGGTATGTCGTTCCCGCCGATGACAAAAAGAACACTCGGCTGATTGTGTCCCAAATCGTCCTCGACACGCTTGAGGGACTTGAAATGACCTATCCAAAAACGAGCGCAGAGCGCCGGCGCGAATTGCGGTCGATCCGCGAGCGGCTCGAGAAGTGAGTGCGGCGGCGCAAGAGTATCGTGGCTCCGACTGGGTGCAGGAAGAGGTAGACTTAGCTAAATCGAAAGGCTCACTCTTACCGATCATGAACGAGCCGTGCGAGCTTAGGGTCGGTACTCGCAGCCTCGATTATATTGATCTTGTGAGCTGGGACGGAAATCCGAAAAGTGCCATGCTTTCTGAGCTTTGGCGGCATCTTGGCGCGCGTCTCGGGCGTGCACCGACGTCATGTCAGGAAAAGCTTGAAATGGTTTTTGAAAGCTGGAAGGTCTCGGGCTCACCACGTCTCACCGAGATGGGACTTGAAGGTCCATTTGTAGCATTTGAGCTCCAACGCGGCGTGCCGCTTTCGGCTACTGAAAATGTTCCCCCCTCGGCCTGGCAGACGAGTGAAATTACTTACTGGGAGTCGATACGGGATAGCCTCGAGCCCAGCGAATTCGAGGGATTCATTAGACATTTTCCCAACTCGACATTCTGCGAATTGGCCATAAGCCGCCTTGAAAGTGCCGAGTGGAAACAGATAAAGACGCAAGAGAACCTGGATGGATTCCTGAAATATATATCCCGGTATCCTTCAGGGAGATTCTATGAAGAAGCACGGCGAGCAGTCGAGCCACAACTCGACAAGGAGAGACGGCGCATTGAGGAAATTATCCACGCTCCAACCTCAAAAATGAGTTTGCTAAAGGACGACGTTGTAAACGGCTTTTTCAAGATACTTAATTTAGAGACAAGGGAATGGCTTAGGCTATTTGAAGAAGAATGGTTCTCATCCCAGTGGTTTCGCGATACGGGGGCCAGCGACGATAAGCAGACCTGGCTGAATGAGGAGGCAGCACGGCTAGCGTTTGAAGAAGCGCTACTGCAAAAAGCGAAAACGTTCTGGCAAAGAGACAATTCAACATGCCTCAAGGCTTAGCCTCAGCCAGCCGGTGCGTGTAACCGAAATCCGCATAGCAGGCGAACGGAGTTTGGGTTCCGACTTCGAATCCAGGGTCGCCGGGCGATAGAGCTCACCCGACGAGCGGATTGGCAAAACTGGCGACGAGCTTGACGAGGTCGGCTTGGCGGCCGACGCCGGCCTTATCGAAAAGACGGTAGAGATGTGTTTTGACGGTGGTTTCGGCAATGCCGAGCGCCTCCGCCGTCTCCGGCACGCCGCCGACTTCGACAATGGCCAGCAGCACGCGCTGCTCGGTCGGCGTCAATTTATAGGTTTGCCCGATAACCTCGGCGGGGCTCTCCAGCTCCGCTTTGCGCACAATCACAGCGGCGACAGCGGTATAGGCGAGGCCTACGCTGCGCCGCGCCCCCGATGTGAGTGGTAGCACATGGGCGACATAACGCTCGCCATCGTGCGCGGTCAGCGGCAAGGCGATGGCCTTGGCCCCAGCATCGCCCGTGCCGCATGCTGCGAAGACCTCGTGCAAGATCCGGTTGGCCTGCAAATCCCGAGTTGCAAGACAGCCCCCAATCGAGTGGATAAGACCGCCCGCATAGAGCATGTCCTGGCCAGCGGCATTGGCGTGGACGATCTGGCCCCTGGCATCGACGAAAATTGCGCTGGCGCTGAGACCATCCAGAGTATCAGCAAAGGTCGCCGCTTGGGATTGTTTCAAATCCATCGACTTACCGATGAGCAAGGCGCGGCGCGCATGCGGTGCGATAAGCGCCAAACGGCGCCGCATTTCGTCGTCGACCATGCTGTTTGCCTTGCCCGGCACAAGGACGAGGAAAGTTGCGTCTGCCGCCGATTTTTCGAGAACGACGATAGCGGTGTCAGCTAGATCCTGGGGGCGCAACCACTCCTGGTAAAAGGGTCCCCGGCGATAGTCATCATAAGGGACCAAATCCGGAATGCTCACGACCTGCCCGATAGGCGACAAATTCGTCACAGGACCGAATTTCGCATAGGTCTCTGCATAAAGCTGTATGTAATGGGGATCGATGCCAACCTGATATTTGATATTCCCTAACCGACTCACTGGATCTTTCGAGACGAGTTCGCACGCCCTACCCCCAACGAAATCGATGATGCTCGCAAGGACGTTGTTCCACCGTTCGGAATCAAGCGCCGTGTCGTAGATATCTCCCAAAAGGTCAGGAAGCTTCTCGTATTCGTGTGGCTCATCCGACAAGGAAAGCCCCGCATCAGGTTGAGAGTGATCGCTTTTTCGAGCACCCAGCGGAAACGACCTTTAGCATGATGTCCTCAACGCCGAGAGGCGCTGCGACCGGCAAAACGCTTTCATCTTTTAGGGTTTCTTATCTTTGTTGCAAACTTGGCTTTGGCGCCAAGCCCCCTTGTCAAGTCTCCGTGCCGAAGCCAGAGAAGCTTTCTCGCCGAGAGCTAGCTGAGCCGCGATGGTACGGATCAAATCCTTAACAATGAACGGTCAAATCCTTAACAATAAGTTACCTGCGATACGTGCTCGCTTAAGACCAAGCGCGGAGATGACGTCGGCAAAGGCCAAGCAACCGAATTTGTGGACCCAGCGTCCTCTTTGCACAGAGCCGCGGAATGTCCGAATCTGTGCAGGTTTTCGGACGCCTGCCCTCGGCCTGCGCGGATAGTGCAGTCATGCAGACGTCCGAAAACCTGCACAATAACCGAAGTTTCGCATCTGCTTCACCTTTGCCTAAAGCGATCACGCACGGATAAACTCATCGTTAAGAAATCGGTCGGCGCCTAACATTGCGCGCCCAGCGATATCGACACTGGGCCAAAGTTTTGTTTGCAACGAAGAAACGATGAAGAAAAAACTAACGGTCGACCCCGGCTGCTCGAAAAGTGCTCAAGATCATCGCCGTTTTCTCTCTGCTGGTTGAGACTTATGCGCGAAGACCAGCTTTATGACTTCATCGGAGACATCCACGACGCTGCGCTTGATTCGGCGCTGTGGAGCGGCGTGCTTGCGAAGATTGCGGACTTCGTAAGGGCCAGGAGTTGCAGCCTTATCTCGTAGGCTTGGGGAGCATCGATGGAAGGTTGGCCTCGATCCCCACTTCGTTCAGATTTATTGCGGTATTTATGCGCACGCAGCCGCTGCAAAAGAACTCGGGTTTAAACAATCCCAGGGGATTTTATTCGGCGAAATTAGCGGCCCTCGATCCCTACCCGGCCGGCGGCGCGGAAAACATTGCCATTACGGTGGATTACCAAACGTGGCCTATTTCTCGGGGCCGTAAGACCAAGCCACGCAACAGACGAGCGGACGCCGATTTGTGTTTCTTGGGGACAAGCAAACGCCGCGGCTGATTTCGCCCTCCTTTGCTCCCTAAACTTGAGCGTTCGCCGCCAATGGCAATGTTTGATGACAGGCCATGTCAGCTAAAACAACTGCAACCAAAACATCTTCAGCCAAAGCACCATCCGCCAAAACCGCGCTCAACACCAAAAACCTCGCCAATCTCGGGGCCGAGCGCTTGGCAGAGCTGCTCATGGACCTTGGCTCTGGCGATGCGGCCATCAAACGGCGGTTGCGTCTGGAACTCGCCGCCTCAAATGGCTCCGCCGATGTCGCCCGCGAAGTGAAAAAGCGCCTCGCCACCATCGCCAAGGCCCAGTCTTTTATCGAGTGGCCCAAAATCAAGCAACTCGCGGCCGATCTTGAGCTGCAGCGGCGCACCATCGTAGAGAAGGTAGCCAAAATCGATCCCGCCGAAGCGCTGGCGCTCATGTGGCAGATTTTGGCGCTCGCCAATTCGGTATTAAACCGATGCGACGACAGCAACGGCGTGGTCGGCGACATTTTTCGCGGGTCGATCAACGAACTGGCCCGCCTTGCCAGCCAGGTGAAGCCCGCGCCGGGTGCGTTAGCCGGCACAGTTTACGTCGCATTGCTCGAAAACGGTTATGGTCAGTATGACCATCTGATCGAGGCACTGGCGGACACACTGGGGCCGGAGGGGCTCAAGCAGCTTAAGGCCAAGTTCATCGAGCTTGCCAATACGCCGGTCGAAAGGCCTGCCGACAAGGATCGTAAGGTCATCGGCTGGGGCAGCCACTGCGGCCGCATCTATGAAGATGATCTGCAAGAGCGCCGGCGTAAGTCTGCGATCGGCAACGCGCTCAAAAACATCGCCGATGCGCTGGGCGATGTGGATGGCTTTATCGCCCAGTACGACGGCAAGACGAGAGCAGTGCCCGCCGTAGCCGCCGAGATTGCCCAGCGCCTGCTCGCCGCCGGCCGCGTTGAGGAGGCCTGGACCGCGATCAACGCCGTCGATGAGAAAAGACCGGGCTGGATCCCTTTTGAATGGGAGGCAGTCCGGCTGGCCATCCTCGAAGCGCAGGGCCGGCATGAGGAAGCCCAAGACTTCCGCTGGGCCTGCTTTGAGCGTTCGCTTAGCGCCGATCACCTGCGCGCCTATTTGAAGCGCCTGCCTGATTTCGACGATCTCGAAGCCGAGGAGCGCGCCCTCACATTTGTTATGGGCGTTGAAAATCACTTGCACGCGCTGCATTTTTTGACCCAATGGCCCGCGCTCGATAAAGCCGCCAAGCTCGTGGAGCGTCACGCAGGCGCCTGGGGTGGCAACTGCTATGAGTATTTGACGCCCGCCGCCGATGCGCTGGAGACGAGACATCCCCTGGCCGCTACCATTTTGCGCCGCACGCTCATCGATTACACGCTCGACCATGCCAAAAGCAAACGCTACCGCCATGCGGCCCGCCACCTTGCCGAATGCGAAAGCCTGGCGGCGGCGATTGGCGATTTCGGCGCGCTTAAGCCGCATCAGGCTTATGTTGCAGCCCTTAAAGCCAAGCATGGCCGCAAAGCCGGCTTTTGGGAGCATGTCGTGTGAGGGGGCCTCAATCGACGATGCGCAAAACGAAGTGCTCGAAGCTCCGGCCTTGCGCTTCGAGATCCGTACGCATAAGCGCGTCAAGGCGGGCCTTGGCCTTGCTGAAGCCGGAAACCGGGCGCCGCCCGCCCGTGGTGCTAAAAACGTAATCGCCGCCTTTGAAGCGCAGCAAACCTTCGAGAAGCGCGGTAGTATCCTCCGTCAACGGCACGACATGCGCGGCACCGTTTTTCATGCGTTCGCCAGGGACAACCCATAACCGCTCGTGTTCAAAATCAAACTCGGCCCAGCGCGCCTCGCTGGCTTCGTTGCGCCTAACCGCCGTCAAGAGAAGCAACTTGAACAAGCTGCCGAACGGATAAGACAGCGCTTCACATGCCCGCCAATACGCGGCGAGCTCATGATCCCGGAGAACGCGCGAGCGGACGTTGCGCTCGCCGATCAAGACTGTAGGCTTGATCTTGACGCATGGCGAAATCTCAAGCCCGTAATCGCCGGTGTCACAAACCCAATTGAAGAAGCCGCGAAGCAGGGCGAAAAGCGTGTGCGCTTGTGTTTTTGCGCCCCGCTCAACAATCAACTGAATTGCGTCCTTCACGTTGCGCGGGCTGATATCGCTCAAGGGGCGTTCCATCCAGTCCTTGAACTCGCGGCGCAGCTCGCGCTCGATATCCGGGCCGCTTCGAAGCTTTGAGGCTTTGCGGCGGAGATAATCTTCGAGCGCGCTTCCGAAGGTGGCCGCTGTCCGCCTTCTCTCGGCTTCAAGGTCCGCCTTTCGCAAGCGCTCGATCTCAATTGCCGGATCGATACCCTTCGCGATCATGCCGAGCCATTCGCGCGCCTTCTCGCGAGCTTCCTCCAACGTGACCTCGCCATAGGCGCCAAGCGTGCGCCTGGTGGGGTTGCTTGAACCTGGAAAGCGCTTCAGAAGAATGAAGCTCCGCACTGGCGCGTCCGGCTTGCCCATGACGCGCACGCCAAAACCTCGCACGACGGTGTCCATGATTTCGTAGGGTTTGCCATCAGCCGCCGGTTTCAGCGCTCGCACCCCTCGATCTGTGAGATTTATCTTCATTGCCGCTCCGAAGCAGGTGGCAACTCTATGGCAACGGAATTTTCCGTTTTCTCATGTTGCCATATGCACAACTATGTTATATGCGAGGAGCCTAAGCGCAAGCCCGGAAAGGGAATTTTCAGGGAAGGATGTGCAGCCATGTGTAACGGCGTTTTACGCGAGCAGGGAACTACGAATTTGGGGGTCTGGAGTTCGAATCTTCCCCGGTGCGCCAATATTTCCAAGGCCTTATGAGATTTGCCCTTGGAAACCACCGAAAAAAGTAATCACCGGGTAAGCACCGTTGGAAAATCCGCGGCATCGCGAAGGTACGTATCGGCGCAAAATCCGTTTGCGTCGAAGTGCGACGGGTATAACGTTGCAGCACGAACGAACGCAAAGCCAAAGCCCACGCATTACGGTGATCAGTTTTAAGCGCGCTTGATTGTCCCCATGACTGTGTTAGTGGTTTTCGGATATAGTTCTTAGGAGAATGGTCCTAAGCAGGAGATCACCATGCGACTTCCGAACGCTCCACTTGTAGAAGTCGTATTCGAGATGCGATGGGAAATAGTAACAACAAGTCCTGGCCTTCCGATTGTATTCGGTTACGATCCTAATTATTTCCCTTTTGAAGCCGCTTTCCACAAGAAGATGGAAGACGTGGGCTTTACCCCCTCGTTGTTCATGCAACCGGGTCCCACAATTGCTTACGCGGTTGTCAGGCGGTACGGGAAAGTCGGAGAACCCTTTCCAATCGTCCAAATAGGTCACGGAATTTTTGCCTGCAACATGTCAACAGACTATTCATGGGAAGCCTTCAGCGAGTTCACGAAGAACAATGTTGAGAAGCTACTCGATTCCCATCCGGACATAAAAATTTCTCGCCTAGAATTGCGTTATATTGATCTTTTTAATAGGGATATACTGCAGCATAATTCACTTTCTAAATTCATTCGCTCCAATAGTCAGATCCGTTTCGAGAGTTTTGACTTCATGGAGGATAAGGTTTTTGATGGAGAAGATGAAGGTTCTTTGAAGATAAAAAAGTCTCTGGCAAATAAGGACATTGGATATTTCACGTTTGAGCTGGCCAACGGGAAGATGAACGACAACTTAGGGCTAATATTAACCTCCAGCGTTATCAAGGAAAATCAGCCTGGAGAGGTTTTTAAGCAGGATCACTCGGCGGCCATTGTTCATTGGCTTGAGGAAGCGCATAAAATTACAAGCCCTTTTTTTAGGTCCTTCGTGCATCACGACCTGATGCAACAGTTCAAATAGAGCGCTCTAAGGAATTTCAAATGTTCAATCTAGCCTTGGGGTCTACCTCATCTGTGGCGTATAGGGTATTCAGTTCAAATCCTCCGGTTGAACGCATTGATGCGCGCATTATTGGGGCTTTGAGTGCTAATAGCGCTGCCGAGGCCGTCAATTCCACGCGATCAATCTCAGTTCCAAAGGGTGAAAGTTCTCTGATAGCGGGTACGGCTAATGTCATTCCAACCTCGATATTATCGAATTGGAGTTGTTTGAGGTCTTCGGGATTGCCGGAAGGAGCTTTTGGTGAGCTGGTTCTCGCTGCAAGCTCCCCCCAACGCGCGCCGAATGGCACTAAAAGGCCGCTCTCAGAGAAAGCGCTAGATGCGTTCTTATCGGTTTGGGGCAACGTGCGGGACAGGGCCGCAGAGCCGGTGCTCAGTATCGATCCTACCGGCGGCATCGTGGCCGAGTGGTTCGATACTCCCGAAAACGCGTTAGTAATTATGACAAATGCCGATGGCATAGTTTTTTACACTTTGTTTAGTGAGGGTCAGCCAACGGAGGGCTTCGGACTGGTCGATGAGGTGGAGGCGAGAATAGAGTCTTTCCTCGATCTTGAGGCTAATCCATTCGAATGGTCTGATGCACATGGCAGATGATCGTCCAACTTTCAGAGCAAAAGAAAGGCTTACACGCTATATAGATGAGGAATACAAACAGAATAACAGACGGGCAAAACCGGCCGCTTTTATGGAAAATCCCGAACTCAAAAAAGGACGGTCTGTCGGTTAACAGCCTAGAAATACACACTGAAAATCAAATTGCGGCGATCTACCGGCATAGATACTGCGTAAACCCTGTCGCGATGACGATCCATACAGTGGAAGACTATAATAACGCAGCAAGAGAAGTTGGCGTTGAAGTAACAGAGAATCGAGAAACAAGTAGTTGGCAGCACCAAGAGGATAACGGCTTAGCGGAATCTTATAAATTGGACACCAAAAATGGAAACGAGTCTCACTGCTTAGTTCGCTATACTCGCTTATTTGAAGAATATCAGGAACGCAGGTTCGCTATCAGGATGGCCTACAAACCCACCTATCGCGAATATTATTAGATCAAGCTTTGTCGGCGGCGTCAGCCCTCCCAAGTGCAACGCCGACAGTACGAAGGTGACGACTAATGTTTCGTCGGTAATCCTCCAGAGGAAACCATCTTCCAGAGTTCAACGAAGGCATTATCGCCTTTGATATTAAGCTCAAAGTCCTTTGGGCACCAAAGCGGCCACAAGATTTAGATAACTTGTTGGCGCTTCCTCTCGAACTTTTTCAATGATGGGTCGGGAGTTCGAATCTTCCCCGGTGCGCCAATTAAACGCTTAGCGAGCGTTTTGCGGCGCGTGCTCATCTTTGTTTATGGCCTTCCACTAAATTCCGTCACTTCGCTCACGAGTTCTCTCGCCACACCTGTGGTAAGCGCGAGAAGCGGAAATCTTTTTCCTTTCGCCTCCTCGCCAATTTCTTAGCCTGGACTATCGGGCAAGTAGGGCACAACGCATCGGACACTGCGCCCTTCTCCCAATTCGATCAGCGGTATCTCGCCCTTGGTGCATTCCGCTCTTGCCAAGCCGCATCGCGGAGCAAAAGCGCAGCCTTCAATCTGCCTGTCCAATCGAGGCGGCGAACCGGGGATGGACTCAAGACGGCGGCCTCGGCCTACGCCATGCACCGTGCAAGCGAGCAGGCCTCGCGTATAAGGATGCGAAGGCGACTTGACGATTTGGCTCATGGTGCCGGATTCCACGATGCGCCCTGCATACATTACGGCCACGCGATCACAAATTTCCGCTGCCACGCCAATATTGTGCGTTACGAAAATCACGGCCATGCCGAGTTCGCGCTGGAGTTCGCGCAAGAGCAGCAAAATCTGAATTTGGACCGTGGTGTCGAGCGCCGTTGTCGGCTCATCCGCGAGCAGAACTTTCGGTCTGCAGGAAAGCGCAAGCGCGATCATTGCTCTTTGCCGCATTCCCCCGGATAGCTCGTGCGGATACGCTTCAAGCCTCTGTTTTGCCGAAGGAATGCGCACATGCTCCAGCATCTCGAGCGCGCGCTTGCGCCCCTCTGCATGGCTTGTGTTCTCGTGAGCAACCACGGTTTCGGCTATCTGCTGGCCGATGGTGTAGACAGGATCGAGCGCTAACATAGGCTCCTGAAAAACCATCGAAACCAATCGGCCGCGCAATTGAGTGAGCGCGCCACGGTCAAGCGCCATCACGTCTTGGCCAGCGACTGCAATCGATCCCTCAATAACAGTTTTGTTCTCTGGCAATAGCCGCATCAAAGCGCGAAGCGTTACGCTTTTGCCCGAGCCGGATTCGCCGATAAGGCCCACGACCTCGCCTTCGCTGAGCGAAAGATCGACGCCATTCAGCGCGTGAACCGTGCGCTCGCCCATGAAGCGCACTCGCAAATCGCGGATGTCGATAATTGGCGTCATGGCAGCTTCGGAACAACCTGATGATAGCCCGTGACGGCCTGGAACGCTGAGCCGAGAGCCACTAGCTGCTCGTCAGCAAAGGGCCGGCCTATCAATTGCAGTCCGATAGGCAGCCCGAGCGGCGAACGGCCTGTGGGCACGACAAGGGAAGGAAGACCAAGATAGTTGATCGGTCGCATGAAGCGGGTGATCTCCTGAATGACAGCCTCCGCGCCGGGGCTCGCGCCCACGTCCGTGTCCGCGATCGTTGGCGCCGCCATTCGCGATGCCGGGGCAAGAATAACATCAACATCGCCGATTGCGGAGAGATGCTCGGCGAGAGCAGGCCCTCGCCAGCGCAAGGCTTCGAGATATTCGACGCCGCTATAGGCAAGGCCGTTCTCCAGCCGCGACCGTGTCAGAGGCGTGTAATCGTCTGCCCGCGTTCGCAACCAGGGCGCATGATAGGAGGCCGCTTCCACCGCAAGGACGACCATCGATGCCGCGCTAAGTAGCGTTTGGTCGGGCAAATCAACCTCGGAAATGGCGCATCCAAGCGAACGGAGCGTATGGATCGTGTCGTCCATTGCCTTGGCGACGTCATCCGAGAGACCGTCCACGTAGAAGCTTTTCGGTATGCCGATCTTGAGCGAATTCACAGGGCGCGCCGCCTTTGCCTCATCCCAGGCGGGCGCTCCCATTGTCGTGGGGTCAAGCGGATCGGGTCCTGCGATTAACTTGAGGATCAGACCGCAATCTTCCGCCGTGCGGGCGAGAGGCCCGACAGTATCGAGGGAGAATGAGAGCGGCATCGCGTTTGCCCGGCTCACTCGGTTGGTCGTGGGCTTAAGGCCGGTGACACCGCAGAAATGCGAGGGCATACGAATGGAGCCGCCGGTATCGGAGCCGAGAGCCGCAGGCGTAAGCCTCGCCGCAACGGCTGCTCCTGAACCCGACGAGGAGCCACCCGTAATACGTTCTAGATCCCACGGATTGCGTGCCGGACCAAGATGCGCATTGTGACCCGTAGGTCCATATGCGAATTCGGCCATATGGAGCGCGCCGAGATATACAGCTCCCGCATTGGCAATCCGCGCCAACGCGGTTGAAGTCGCGGACGCCTGCCAGCCCGCTCTGATTTTCGATCCGCATTCCGCGAGCTTTCCAGCTCTGTAATACATATCCTTGTGGGCGAGCGGCACGCCATGGAGTGGGCCACGAATTTCGCCGCGCGACAGCGCAGAATCAGCATCCGCCGCCGCCGCAAGCGCTTCCTCCGGCATCGAGACGGACGAACGCATTGAGCTTCGGTTGCCATTGTTCGATGCGCACAAGAAGCGCCTTCGTCAACTCGACCGAGGAAAGCTGCCGGTCGCGAATTGCTGCCGCAGCCTGCGTGAGAGTGAGAAGAGCCGGATCAGTCAACGCATGATCTCCCGCTGCTGAACAACCGCAAAGCTTGAAGGCTCAATTTCGAGCGGAATCGTTAGTTTTGCAACGTCGAGCCTATTCACGGCCGGGGCGACGGCACGGGCGACGCGCTCCGCCGATGCGGGCTCAATAGGAATCCGGGCAGCCTCGGCGATCACGGCGATGCGTTGCGGCGAGATGTCAGACATAAAGAGGCTCCTGTTGGAGAGGCTGTCCAGCCCGGCTATGACCCGAACCGGCCTGCGACATATGACACGCGACGGAATGGCCGCCGCCAGTGCTGGTGAGGCGCGGGGCGACCTGACTGCAAACTGGTTCCGCAAAGGGACAGCGCGTGTGAAATCGGCAGCCCGGCGGGGGAGAAATTGGGCTGGGAGGGTCGCCAGTCACGGGCGGTTTGGTGGTGCGGCGATCAGGATCGAGCGAAGGCATCGCGGCGAGAAGCGCTCTGGTATAAGGATGCCGGGCATCTTCAAACAGCGCTTTGACCGGGCCGATTTCAACAATCTCGCCCAGATACATCACCATCACCCTGTCTGAGATGAAGCTGACGACATCCAGATCGTGAGAGATAAAAAGATAGGTGAGGCCGAACTGCTCCTTGAGGTCTCCCAGAAGGTTCAGGACTTGCGCTTCCACCGATTTGTCGAGTGCTGATACGGCTTCATCAAGGATCACCAAGCGCGGCGAGAGCGCCAGCGCTCTTGCGATATTCACCCGCTGACGCTGGCCACCTGAAAGTTCGTGCGGATAGCGTGCGGCAAACAATTCAGGACTAAGCCCCACTTTGCCCAAGAGCTCGCGAGCGATTTCACGCGCAGCGCTTGCGGCAGCACCGTGAATCTTTGGCCCAAAGGCAATGGTATCCGAGATGGGAATGCGTGGATTGAGCGATGCGTAGCTGTCCTGGAACACCATCTGAACCCTGCGGCGCAGATCCCGAAGGGATAGTTGGTGCCTCACCCGTTCGCCATCGAAGATAATCTCGCCCGTGTCCTGTTCAATCAGGCCGATTAAAAGCCGCGCGAGGGTCGACTTCCCACATCCGGACTCGCCGACGACGCCCAGCACCTCACCCTTTGCGATGGAAAACGAGACATCATCGACAGCGCGCACGACCGTCTTGCTGCCCCCAAGAAGTCCGCCGCCACGAACAAAATGTTTCGTGAGACCGCGCACATCGAGCAATGGCTGCGCCGGTCCGCCAACATCGGATGCCTGGGCAAGCGGCTCAGCTTCGGACATCAAGCGCTCCCCTCAAGCCGTCGCTCAACAAGTTGAAGGCGATAGACACGATGAAAATCATAACGCCGGGCAGCGCTGCAATGCCCGGATTGATATAGATCGCGGTTCGCAGCGTGTTGAGCATAAGCCCCCATTCCGGCTCCGGCGGCTTGGTCCCGAGACCTAGGAATGAAAGGCCCGCAGCAAGTATCATGCAAACGCTTATCAAGCTCGTCGCGTAGACGAATATTGGCCCGAGCACGTTGCCCAGCACATGCACGCGCATGATGGTGAGAGGGCCAGCGCCGGAGGCGCGCGCCGCGTCTATGAAATCAAGGGAGCGCACGCTCGTCGTCACGCTTTCGGAGATCCGCAGAATTGGCGGAATGAACACAATCGTCAGCGAGACCAAGCTATTGATAATGCCCCCGCCGAGCGCGCCCGAAATAGCGATGGCAAGCAAGACCGAGGGAAAAGCGTAGAAGATGTCGGCAGTCCGCATGATGCATTGATTCACATAGCCTCCGGCGTAACCGGCGATTATTCCAAGCGATCCGCCGATTGCAAAGGCAAGCGCAACAGGGGCTAGTCCGATGAGCAGCGACAGCCTCCCCCCATAGATCAGCCGGGAGAGCATATCCCGGCCAAGCTCATCCGTTCCCAAGGGATATCCAGGAGTACCAATGGGCTTCAGGCGGCGGATCATGCTGCCGAGATAGGGGTCCGCAAGGCCGAGATAGGGCGCGAAGATCGCGAGCAGGACAATCGTAATCAGAACGAGCGCGCAGGCGACACTTAGTTTGTCCCGCAGCAACCGTCTTCTGACGCCTGTCCAATAACCGGCTGCTATAACGACCGGTGGACCGCTCAGTAAATCAGTTGGTATCGCACTCACCGTCAGCTCCGTTTGATGCGGGGGTCGATTACCGCCTGAAGGATATCGACGAGGAGGTTGAGGAAGACGAAGAAGAGCGCCAGAACGAGAATCGTGCCTTGCAGCAGCGGGAGGTCGCGCTGGAATATCGCGGAATTCAATAGAAGCCCTGTGCCGGGCCACGAGAACACCGTTTCGATAAGAATTGAGCCGCCAAGCAGATAGCCGAGTTGCAAGCCCATAACAGCAATTGCTGTTGGGGCCGCGTTTTTGGCGATGTGTCTGAAAACTCTTGCCTCAGAGAGGCCCTTAGCGCGGAGCGCTGTGACAAATTCCTGCGAGAGCAGATCTCCGACAAGCGCGCGAACCGTGCGCGTCACGATGCCCATTGGAATGACTGACATTGTGACAGCGGGCAGGATCAGAAATTGGATATGGGCCCAATCCCAAGTCCAGTCAGCGGAACCGCCCGGCCCCGCACCGACCGCTGGTAGCCAGCCCAGCAAGACCGAGAATATTATGACGAGCACCATGCCGAGCCAGTAGTGAGGCATCGACACGCCCGATATAGCAGTCAATGTGACGAGCCGGTCAGTCCACCGGTTGCGGAAATATCCGCTCAGAAACCCGAATGTGATGCCAAGCGAGAAGCCGATTGCGCCCGCAACCAAGGCGAGCATGACCGTATTGCCAACTGCGTGTGAGACCTCCTCCAACACTGGCCGCCCGGTCGCAATTGATGTTCCCAAATTGCCGTGAAGCGCTTTCCATAGCCATATGGCGAACTGCACCGGAAGCGGCTTATCGAAGCCGTAAGCCTCGCGCATTTGTGCGGCAAGTTCCGCTGAAGCATCGGGCGGCAGCACCGAGACAAGCGGATCGCCTGGCGCTATATGCACGAGAAGAAAGCAAACCAGCGCCACCGAAAACACGACCGGCAGCACGAGAAGCAATCTTTTCGCGATATAAGCAAGCATCGGCTTCAATGTCCATTTTGAGTACAGCCGCGACGCCCTTGGAACGCCGCTTTCCCAGCTAGTTCATGGTCATGGTGGAGAAGTCCACGAACCAGCTCTTCGGCTGCACGAAGTTCTTGATCTTGGGGCTCAGAGCGCGCGGTGCAACATCGTGGGCGACCCAAAGAAACGCGGCGTCGTCAACCGAGGCTTCATGGAGTGCTGCGAGCGCTTTATCGCGGGCCGCAGGATCGAACGCATTCCGGGCTTCGGCCGCAAGCCGATCTAACTCTGGATTGTTGTTGTAACCCCAATTGTTCGAGACGGGCGGAGCCATCTTCGAGTCAAGAAAGCGCACCATCGCGAAGAACGGGTCCATAGCGGCATAGCTCACATTGATTGCATGTGCGCCTCGCGCAGTCGCGTCTTTCGCGCCTTTGCGCCAATTAGTGAAAAGCGTACTCCAGTCGATTGTGTCCAGTTCAACATCGAAGAAGCACTCTGCAAGGCTCTGCTGGATGAACTCGTTCATTGGCAGCGGCAGCATCTGGCCCGAACCGGAAGCAGAGGTCTGCGTCTTCACCTTGAGCTTGTTGGTTGCGGAGTAGCCCGCTTCCATCATGAGCTTGCGCGCAGCGTCGGGATCATACTTGATTTTGAAGGTGGGATTACCGCGCCAGGGATGGCCCGGCTCGAAAGTACCAGTCGCTTGCACCATCAGCCCGCCAAGCAGGCCGCTTTTCATGGCCTCGCGATCGATACAAAGATTAGCGGCTTTACGAACCCGAACATCATTCCAAGGTGAACCCTCGATACGGCTGAACTGCCACGGCCAGACATGGGGCTCTTCGTTGGAATAGATGATGAAGCCTCGCTGCTTGATCTGGGGAATTGCGTCTGGAGCAGGAGCTTCGGCCCAATCGATCTGTCCAGAGAGAAGCGCCGCGGTGCGTGCGTTCGGCTCCGAGATCGGCAGCATTACGAGGCGATCGACTTTGGGGACGCGAGGATTGTCCCAATATCCGCTGTTCTTCACCACTTCGAGACGTTCGCGCGGGACAAACTTGTCCATCTTCCATGGGCCTGTGCCCGACGCATTCCTCGCAAATGCCTCCCACGCCTGCTTCGCCCGCTCCTTCGGGTCGGTCACGTCAGCCGGAACCGCGTCGTAGAGTTTTTTCCAATGCGCAGGGCTTGCCATGTATAGGTTGGTGAGATTGATCGGAAACAAGCTATCGGGTTGCGATGTCGTCAACTCGACGGTCATCGCGTCGATCTTGCGGGCGCTTTTCAAGCTGGGCATACGGGAAGCCGTGACGCCAACCTGGCTCGCATCGAAATTCGGGGCTTCCTTGTCAAAAACCTTCGCCACGTTCCACACGACGGCATCGGCATCAAAGTCCGAGCCATCATGGAATTTTATCCCGGGACGCAGTTTGAAGACCCATTTCGTCTTGTCGGCTGCATCGACGGCCCATTCAGTGGCGAGCAGAGGTATGACGACGCTCGCCTTATCGGCGGACGACAAATCCCATCCGGTGAGCCCCTCATACATCGTGTTGCCGGTGAAGCGATTTCCTTCAAAGCCCTGATCCGGCTGGCCAAGCGTGCGCGGAATATCCGCTAATGTCATGCCAATTCGAACCACAGATTCAGCCATTCCTTGCGCGGGCAGCCCAGCCACTGCGCAAGCGACGAGCGAAAATGCGATGCACCGGATATTTTTGAGCTTGTTCATTGCCACCACCTTATAGCCCCGTCGTTCCTCAAGAATTGTGCCAGTTAGTCTTTTTGTACAACTCGGGCATGATTTGTGTATGCAACTTTGGTTTTCGCAAATGGAGCTGCTCATCGTGTCCTTGGGGTGTCAGGCGCTAGGAAAGTGGACGCTTAACTTCAATTTCGAGGAAGGCCATGGGACGATCTGAGCCATTCATAACGTCGTGGGTAACGCCGACAGGCCGGTTGTAGGCCTCCCCCGCCTTGAACTCGACTTCAGTTACCTTGCTACCGTCGTGCAGACGCATCTTTGCGTCGGTCAGCATAACGATGATGTAGGGATAACCATGCGTATGCCACCCGGTGACAGAACCTGGCGAGAAATCCCACCGGGTGATCTTGACGTCATCGTTTTCGATTTGCACCGTGGGAACTGCCTGCGCACAATTTTCGAATGCCATGAAACCCTGCTCTCTGCTTACTCAAGCCGTTGCCACCTACCGCAACTCCCCAAGTTTAACAGCATGGAGCGCTCTGCCAATCCTCGAAAATGGACCCGGGCACGCGCTGATCCCGCGTCATTCCACGCTAACGAGAGTCAAATCGGCAAACCAAGACTGAGGCGATACAAATCCTTTGACCTTTGAGCTCATCGCACGCGGGTTAAGGTCGTGCACGATGAAAAGCCAAGGCGGATTGTCAACCAAGCGCTCATGGGCCTTGCGATAAAAGCCCGCGATTTCTGCCGCGTCGGTGGAATTGGCCATCCCCTCGAGCGCGGCATCGAACGCCTCATCTTTCCACTGCTCAAAATTGAAGCCATTGGGCGAAAAATTGGCAGATGAAAAGTAGCGGGCCATGACGCCAGCGTCCGATGAGGGCGAGCTGATGTTGAGCGCGAGTGTATTCTTAAGGCTGGGACTGTCGGGCGTGGCGCGGGCACCAGCGAAGAGCACCGTCCATTCGGCGACCTCAAACTCCACCTTGACGCCACAGGCTTCTTTCAGATTTTCCTGAAGAAATTCGTTCATTGGCAAGGGCAGCATCTGTCCGGATCCCGACGGCGAGATCATCACCTTGAACGACAGCGGCTTATCCGGGGAGTATCCGGCCTCGGCAAGCAGCGCCTTGCCTTTGGCGGGATCGAATGTGTAGCGGTTAACCGGATTGCCGAAATTGGGATCGCTTGCCTTCAGCCAACCCGCCGAGGGTTCCGCCAGTCCGTTCAGCAATGTCACCACCCCAGAGCGGTCGACGCAATAATTGAGCGCTTGGCGCACCCTCACGTCTTTGAATGGGCTGTCCTTGGCGCCAATATTGAAAAACCACGGCCAAACATGGGGGTAGGAGCCGGTAATGATATTTAAACCGGCCGCTTTCAGGGAGGCGACGGCATCGGCCGGGGGCACCTCGATCCAATCAACTTGACCTGAACGCAATGCTGCAACCCGCGCATTTGCTTCGGGCACTGGAACGAGAACGACGCGATCCACCTTCGCTTTTTTCGCAGCGTCCCAATACCCATCCCAACGCGAGAGATCGGCCTCTACTCTTGGGACGATGCGGGTGATTTTGAACGGCCCGGTGCCCGCCGCCGGCAAGGCCGCGACCTTGGACCAATCTTTGCCGGCCTTTTCAAACGATGCAGGCGAGGTGAATAGAAGGTAGACCGCCATGTAGGGGAAATAAGAGGCGGCCGTCTTCGTGGTGATTGCGACAGTGTAATCATCGATCTTCTTATACGTGTCCATCAGCGGCACGCGTGCCCGGGTGATACCGGAAGCGGGCGGCTCGAATTGAGGACTCTCCTTGTTGAAGTACCGATCGAGATTCCAAATCACAGCGTCAGCGTTGAAGTCGGTACCGTCATGAAACTTCACGCCGTGGCGTAAATGGAAGATCCAGGTCTTGTTGTCGCCCGGTGACTGCTCCCACTTCTCTGCAAGCCCCGGACGCAGCCCTGCCAATTGCTTGGTTTGCGTCAGGTCCCAAAGGACTAGCCCCTCGAAAACCGGAAAGCCCAGAAAACGCATGCCTTCAAAACCATTGTTCGGCATTCCCGTTGCGGTCGGGACATCGGCGGCGGTCATGGCGATGCGCAGAGTTGTTTCTGCCATAACCGGCCGTGCCGTGATTATTGCAGCAAATGCGAACGCCAATGCAGAGGCAAGACGACTGAAAGACATGAGAGCTCCGGGTGTGGGAAAGAAGAAGGCGAACTCAACCTGAAATGTAGTAATCGGGATATGCTGAAGCAAGGTTCATGCCAGCTTACAGATGAGTAATGCAACGTCCTCAAATTAGTCCGGCCAATTGTCGTTAAGGCATCCCTGTGAGAAACTGAAAAAGTGGTATTCTCTATAATTGAAAATGCCCAAAAACAAAATGAGGGAGGCTAATTTGTCCGACGATTCCCGGTCACATGAAGTTACGCCAAAATCAGATTTTCCAAGAGACACAGAGGCGTTGACGGCTGATCGCCGCTCTGTTTTGGCCCTCACTGGCGCAGGGCTTATGGGCGCTCTATTTGGAACCAGCGCGGCAAACGCCACATCGGCGCTCGGCGTCATTCCTGCCGCAGAGGCGCAGCCAGCACCCGGTGCCCCGGCTCCTTGGTGGCCATCGCGATTTGGTAAGGACGATGAAATCGGTGCGACGAACCTCATCACACCGCAGAAAATCTTAGAGGCAATTTCTCTCGTAAAGACCGGAAAGGTCTACGAGATGGCACATATGTACGAGTCGAACATGCCGAAATTCGGCGAGCGCGCCTTTGTCATGCGCATCCCGGGCGGTCCCACCGGCGGGCCCGTTGGCACGAATAACGTCATATGGAACGACGAATTCATAGCGACGGAAATCGGTCAGGTTGGCACGCAGCTCGACGGCCTCGGCCATATTGGCGTTGCGATGAAAGGACAAGACCGCACCGAGATGCGCTACTATAACGGCTTCTCCGCAGCCGAAGTGAATAGCGCGTATGGCCTCAAGAAACTGGGCATTGAGCATGTGAAGCCGATCATTACCGTCGGCCATCTCTTCGACATTGCGGGGTTAAAGGGAAGAAATCTCAACCTCGGTGAGGAAGTGACCCCGGCGGACTTGGAAGCGGCGGCGGCGCGCCAGAAGATCAACCCGGTCGACATCAAACCCGGTGACGCCGTTTTTCTCAATACCGGCTGGGCTGCGCATTGGAACAAGGACAATGCCGCTTATGTGAAAGGGGAGCCAGGGCTCGGCCTCGCCGGAGCCAAATGGTTCATCGATAAGCAGGTTTGTCTGGTCGGGGCCGATAGCTGGGCGATTGAAGTCGTCCCGAACCCCGATGCTGGACTTGCTTTTCCGGTTCACCAGGAGCTGCTAGCGAAAAACGGCATTCACATCCACGAATGCCTTGTCACGGCAGACTTGGCTGCCGATGGCGTCTCGACCTTCGCCTACATTATGTTGCCGCTCTTAATTAAAGGAGCAACCGGATCGCCGGGCCGTCCCGTCGCTCTGGTATAAGGGCTGCGCGCACCGTCGAACTCTAAAAAGGCGACGTTTGAAGATCGAGCGCTTCGATCTTCAAACATGATTTTTCAGTAACATCGCTTTCCTAGTTCAAACCTTGATGCTAGGCATCATCGCTCCAGCAGGGGCACGGCGCTTGCTTTCTGCCATAGCAATGCACCTTAGACGAGAGTGCGACTAGTCAAACACGTCAGAAATCGCCAATATCCCCCGCCAAGTTAGGTAATAAGTCAGGAGAAACAACATGCTCGGCCACACAAGAAGGATCGCGGCAATACTGCCCGTTCTGATTTTGTCCGTCTCAAGCCTTACAGCTCAGGCAAAGGACAAGGTGAAGGTCGGCTTCATCGGCCCTCTGACAGGCGGCGTCTCGGTCAATGGCATCGGCGGTAGAAATTCAGCTGATCTCGCGGTGCAGCTCAGAAACGCCGATCCAAAGGCGAAATATGAGTATGAGCTCGTTGCCCTAGACGATGAGTGCAAGCCCAATGTCGCGGTGCAGCAGGCCACCAAGATGGCGGCGGACAAGGAAGTCGTAGCTGCCACCACTCATTATTGTTCAACTGCCGCCATTGCCGCCGTCGACGTCTATCACAAATTCGGCCTACCGGTTGTGGTTTGGGGCGCGGTGCTTCCGGACATCACTTACCGCAACAAATATTCTGAGATACATCGCGTTAACGGCACGATGATCAACCAGAATGACAGCAATGCGGAGCTTTTGACGAAGCTTGGCTACAAAAACATTGTGGTGATCCATGACACCACTGATTACGGCAAAGGGCATAATCAATACTTCGCAGACGCGCTCGCAAAGCAGGGCGGCAAGATACTCGGTACATTTGCCGTTGGAGCGGACCAGCAGGACTTCACGGCGGAACTCACACAGATCAAGGCGCTTAACCCTGAAGTGATTTACTTTGGCGGCCTGACGCCTATCGGTGTCCGCATTCGTTCGCAGATGGATAAGCTTGGCCTCAAGGCAGTCTTTGACGGCACCTCGGGCATCGTGTCCGATGCCTATATTCAAGGGCTTGGCGCTTTGGCTGAGGGCACGCTGGCATTCCGCGAAGGAGCGCCCACGGAAAAGCTGCCCGGCGGCAAAGTCTTTTTGGAAAAGTTCGCCGAGCATAAATATGAAGGCGGCCCTGAGGCCTACGGAGCCTTCGCTTTCGCAGGTACTGACCTGATCCTCGACGCGATTGAAAAGGTTGGACCGGACCGGAAGAAGGTCATCGCGGAGCTTGCGAATGTCAAAGAACGGGACACCATCGTTGGTAAGGTCACGTTCGACGATCACGGTCAGAATACCGTTCCGCTCATCACAAAATACGTAATTCAGGACGGCAAGTTCGTCGTTTGGGAAGACAGCGAATACGCAAGCGGCAAGCGCAAGCTTCCGGCCGGAGGTAAATCGTGACGATGGATGCGGGGCTTCTTGCGCAGTATGTCATGAACGGGCTGATGCTCGGCATGATGTACTCGCTCGTGGCCGTGGGTTTCACGCTGTTTTTCGGTGTGCTTGACGTCATCAAGTTCTCGCACGGGGACGTGATGACGGTTGGCGCGTTCACTGCGCTTGCCGCCTATGCCGGGCTGCAAACTCTTGGCATCGAATCCTCGGGGATAGCCCTCCTCGTAATATTGGTCGCGGCGGCGCTCGCGATGGCATTCCTTGGAATGCTGATTGCGCGCGCCTTCGTGCTTCCCCTGCGAGCCGCGCCTGCGCTTAACACTCTTCTGATTACGCTCATGCTGGGCACGGTGCTTAGGGAGTCGGTGCGTCTTCTCTATCCGCAAGGCGCAAATCCGAAGCCCTTCCCTGCCCTCCTTCCAAAAGGCGCTGCGAGCCTCGGCCATTTTGATTTGCGTTTCGATAATGTCCTGATGCTCGCGACCGGCGTTGCGCTCATCGTTGGCCTCCAACTGCTTCTCAACAGAACCAAGCTTGGACTTGCCATTAGAGCCGTAGCTCAGGATGAAGAGACCGCCCGCACGATGGGGATCAACTTCACCCTGATTGTGCTGCTTACGTTCGCTGCGGGTTCAGCGCTTGCCGCGTTCGCTGGCGTCATGCATGGCCTCTATTACAACGAGGTCAATTTCGACATGGGGCTGCTGCTCGGCGTGATTGGTTTCAGCGCGGCGATCATCGGCGGCTTGGGAAGTGTCTACGGCGCGATTCTCGGCGGCTTCATTTTTGCTGGGCTGCAGACGATTGGTGCGGCGGCATTGCCATTCGCAAGCGCCTACAAAGACGTCTTCGCTTTTGCAGTCGTAATTCTCATCATGACGTGGCATCCGACTGGGCTGATCCGCGAAAAGATCAGCGAGCGTGTATAGCCGTGTCGAATTCACCCATTAGCAAGCGAGTTTCTATATATCCGAGCTTGGTGGCGCTTGCGGCTGTAACAGCATATTTGATCGCCATGCTCGGCGCGGAGAAGCAGACCACCATCATTGGCTTGCTCGCGCTCGCGATTGCGGTTGCGGTCTTTGGCAGCGCCTTCAAATTATTCGCGCCAGTCGGGAAATCCTTCAACGATCATGAAGGCGTCTTAAGCTGGGGTGCAATCGCGGCACTTCTCCTTGTCGCGGGCGTATTCCGGGAGGACCATTTCGTCCTCCTCCTCATCGTCACCGTTATGCTCTATGTCGTCGCGACGCTCGGACTGACCATTCAATTCGGCTATACCGGCATGGTCAACTTCGCGGGCGCATCTTTCTTCGGCATTGGCGCTTACACTTCAGCGGTGCTGAATACGCATACCGCTATCCCTCATCTAGCGGTTCTCTTCATCGGCGGCGCGATGGCGGCGCTCATTGGCGCTGTGCTACTGCCGCCAATACTGCGCACGAGTGGCCACTATGCCGCCGTGATAACGATTGCTTTCGCGCTCCTCTTTAAAAGTTTCCTTGAGGTCAATGACGTTCTGGGCGGACCGCAAGGCCTCCAAGTGCCGCCCATGAAAATCTTTGGCTATATTTTCACTGACAACATCGACATCGGCGGCATCGAAATGTCATTTTATATGAACTATTTCGTGCTCAGCCTTCTGGTATTAATCGCTGCCTTCATTCTCGTGCGAAGGCTTGAGCGTTCCTGGATAGGCATCAATCTCGATGCGATCCGGTTGGATGAAACCGCGGCGAGCTGCTTCGGGGTCAATGCCGCCCGCTGGAAAACAACGGCATTCCTTCTCGGCAATTTCATCATTGGGGTGGCGGGCGCACTGTTTGGGATGGTCGGAGGTTTTGTCGCTCCGAATAACTATACCTTCGCGGATTCGCTCATCCTGGTTTCCATCCTCTTGCTCGGCGGCATCGGCAATCCGTGGGGTGTCGCCGTTGCGGCAGCAATTGTCGTGATTGTCCCGGAGAAGCTTGCAGGCGATACAGGAATATCGTTTCTTCCTTTACGCTGCGATGGTGATGCTGGTTCTTCTTTTCCGGCCCGAGGGCCTCCTGCCACGTCCGGTACGGCGCCACTTCTGATGACAAACGAAGCTCCGGCAAATCTGCTTCAGGCTACGGGCCTGACCAAAAAATTCGGCGGTGTTGTCGCGCTGGACGGCATCGATCTCGCGATCTCCACGGGCGAAATCCTCGGACTGATTGGACCAAACGGTTCCGGCAAGACGACATTTTTCAACGTAACCACCGGGCTGTATAGCGCCAACGGGGGCAGCATCTTCTTCCAGGGGCAAGACATCACGCGGGCCTCACCTCAGACGATTCACCGCGCTGGCATCTCGCGCACCTTCCAGCGTTCGCGCCTTTGTCTGCCACTATCCATTTTCGACAACATCATGGTCGGCAACCACACTCGGCTTGCCCATGGGCTGTGGTTTAACCTTGTGCGCCGCAGCGCCTTTCGCCGCCAGCTCGACGAAGGCATCGAAGCCGCTCGCTCACTCTTAACCGTGTTCGAGCCCAAGCTTGCTGAGCGCATGTTCGAGCCTGTTATCGGCATGCCGATGATTGACCGGCGGCGCATCGAGATCTGCCGCGCGCTTATCAGCAATCCGAAGCTTCTGCTGTCTGGACGAGCCCTCGGCGGGCATGACCCACGAAGAAACGAGCGCGTTGATGGACGACATTCTGCAAGTGCGAAGCCTGCACAAGGATCTTTCCATCATCATCGTGGAACACGAAATGGGCGTCATCGAGCGCATCACCAATCGTTGCGCCGTTCTCAACTTCGGCCGCAAAATAGCGGAGGGCTCTTACCGCCATGTGGTTAGCGATCCTGAGGTTCAGGAAGCTTATCTCGGGATCACGTCATGAGCGCAAAGCTTGAAATCGAGGGTGTCTACACCGCTTATGACAAGGCGGATGTGCTCGAGAACGTTTCGCTGACTGTCGAGCCAGGCAGCATTACATGCCTGTTGGGCTCAAACGGCTCGGGAAAAACGACGCTCATCCGCTCCATTCTCGGCCTTACGCCTGCACGCGCGGGCCGCATCGTTTTCGACGGCGTAGACATTACACGCCTCTCGACACACAAGATGGTCGCATGTGGCATCGCCTGTATTCCTGAGGGGCGTAAAATCTTTCCGAAACTCACGGTTGAAGAAAACCTCCGGCTTGGCGCTTATCAGCAGACCTCGTCGGGCGTAACCAAGGCCCGCATGGCGGAGGTTTTTGAGCTTTTCCCACGGCTAGCCGAGCGGCGTCAGCAGTTGGCAGGCACGATGTCGGGCGGTGAGCAGGCAATGGTTTCGATTGGGCGCGGCTTGATGGGAGCGCCAAAGCTGCTTTTGATCGATGAGCCATCTCTTGGTCTTTCACCACGTTTTGTGAGCGAAAACTTCGGCATCATCCGCCAAATTAACGAGCGCGGCGTCACCGTCTTCCTCGTCGAGCAGAATGTGCACCAGACGCTGGCAATTGCCCATTTTGGCTATGTCCTGTCGAAAGGCCGCGTAGTCACCCAAGGGACATCCGCAGAACTCTCAACAAGAGAAGAGGTGCGTGAGGCTTATTTTGGGTGAAGCCGAAGCGTTGGGGTAAGCTTGCTGGAGCGGCAATTGAAATGACAGAAATTGCAGCTCCGCCCTCTCCCGGCTCATTTCCTAAAAATGTTGGCGGCGCTGCATCGCTGCGCGTGGCGATGCTCGCACTCATCCTCGTCGTGTGGATCAGCGCCGCGCTTTTCGGCATATACATCGTTGCATTTTATGGCGGTGCGGCCACCACCGGCGAATTGGCACAATGGAATAAACACCTTCCTGATCTCTACGAGCCTCGCGCGCTATCCGCGTCGCTTGGCATCGGTTTCCATTTCATGGCCGGCGCGATTTTGCTTGTGCTTGGGCCGGTGCAATTTGTGGGCGCAATACGGAATAGCGCTCCCGCGCTGCATCGTTGGATCGGGCGCGTCTATACGATAGCCGCGTTGATAGCCGGGCTCGGCGGACTCACCTTTATCGCGGTTCAAGGCACCGTTGGCGGCACGCCGATGAACATCGGCTTCGGCCTTTATGGCGCGCTGATGGTGCTGGCATCGGTGCAGACCATGCGAAAGGCGATGAAGCGAGACCTCGTTGCGCATCGCGCTTGGGCGATCCGGCTTTTCGCGCTCGCGATTGGCTCATGGCTCTACCGGATGGACTACGGGTTTTGGACGCCGCTTACTGGTGGAGCAGGCCACACCAAGACGTTTGACGGTCCATTTGATGTTGTGATGTCGTTCTTTTTCTTCCTGCCGAACCTAGCTGTTGCGGAAGTCTTCATTCGCAAGCCCCGGCTGCGCGCGGGCCTCGGGATACAGCTTGTCACAGCGCTTGTCCTTTGTAGCGCCACCGTTTTCCTGGCCGTCGCTACCTACTATTTCACGCGCTTCTATTGGGGACCGGACATTCTTGCGCGCTTACGCGGCTAACCTCGATAATTTTATTTCGAGAAAATGCGCTCGATGCGGCGGTCTGGGATGAACCACATCAGGGCCACAGCCACATAGATCGCGCCTGATATCAGCGGATTAACAAAAGCAAGCCCGATGCCCGCCAAATAAAGCAGCGGAGATATTTTGCCCTTGATGTCGGCGCCGAGCGCTTTGGCGAGCGTCGAATCCGGTCCCTGCTTGCGAATAATGGCTCTTTGAAGCAGGTAATAAGCTATCGCCGGCATGAGGAGCGCAAGGCCGTAAACCGCTGTTGGGATGGTCGCGAAATTGTTCTCTCCCATCCATGCCGTCGCAAAAGGAATCAGCGAAAGCCAGAAGAGAAGATGGATATTGGCCCATAGGATCAAGCCATCAACTTCGCTCACCGTGTAGAGCAGGTGATGGTGATTGTTCCAATAAATCGCTATGTAAACAAAACTCAAAACATAGCTTAAGAATATAGGCAGCAACGGAGCCAAGACGGCAAAGCTTGCACCTTGCGGGGCCTTTAGCTCCAACACCATGATCGTTATTATGATGGCGATGACGCCGTCGCTAAACGCCGTCAGCCGGTCTTTTTCCATCTGTTAATAGCCGTTTGCGAGCGCAAGCTTCGCGGCTTGGAAACTTGCGTCGCCGAATAGTTCCTGGCAGACGCGCACGCGCTTCATGAAGAAGCCTATTTCGAACTCATCGGTCATGCCAATGCCGCCATGCATCTGCACGCTTTCCTGCACCGCAAGCGTGGCGGACTTGCCCGCGCGCGCTTTGGCAATTGCGACCAAAGAACCAGCTTTGTCGAATGACGTGTCTAAAGTCTGCAACGCTTTCAGCACGGCGCCCCGCGTAATTTCGAGCTCGCTATAAAGATGGGCGGCGCGATGTTGGAGCGCCTGGAATTGGCCTATGGTCTTGCCGAATTGACGACGCTGCTTGAGATAATCGAGCGTCCGCGTGAAGCTCTCCTCGCCAGCGCCGACCATCTCTGCGGCAACGGCGGCGCGGCCAACATTGAGAATGCCTTCCAGCACCTGCCAGCCTTGATCCACCTCGCCCAGTACAGCATCTGCCGTAACCTCGACATTGTCGAAGTTCAAGCGCGCTGCGTTGTGGGCATCGACCATGACCGTCCGCTCCGCGCTGATCCCAGCGGCCGCGCGATCAACCACGAAGAGTGTAATGCCGCTCTCTTCGCCAGCCGCCCCAGAGGTTCGCGCTGCAACGACCACCAGATCCGCCACATGAGCGTCAATCACGAAAGATTTGGCGCCGTTCAGGCGGAAGCCATTTCCCGACCGGCTTGCCGCAAGATTGATCGCGGCGGGGCGGTGTTTTGGGCCTTCGTCAACGGCAAGCGCCGCGATCAACTTGCCGGAGGCGATGCGCGGCAGATGCTCCTCTTTTTGAGCGGCCGTCCCGGCTCGCGATAGGGCCGTCGCGGCAAGTAACGCCGTCGCCAAAAATGGGGACGGAGTGAGATTGCGTCCGATCTCCTCCATCACGATACCGGCTTCGACATGGCCGAGCCCTTGGCCGCCAAAGCTTTCGGGAACGAGAAGACCACAAAGCCCCATCTCCGCGAAGCCAGCCCAAAGGTCCCTCGAAAAACCAACCTCGTCGCGCGTATCGCGAAGTTTCCGCAACTGGCTGACAGGCGCATTCTCGCCGATGAAGCCGCGAATGCTTTCGCGCATCATCATCTGCTCATCATTTAGAAGAAGCGGCATTCGGCCATCTCCTGAAAATATTAATGATTGTTTTGCGGATCGTTGATTGGATCAAGCGTCGGGTAAACCAAGGAGGCGCTTGGAGATGATATTGAGCTGAACCTCCGAGGTGCCTCCTTCTATGGAGTTTGCCTTGGATCTCAGCCAATTGCGGGCGAGCGAGCCATCCTTCGAGCGTTCGCTTTCCCATTCCAGCGCGTCTGAGCCTCCCGCTGACATGAGAAGCTCGTTACGCCGCTTGTTCAGCTCTGTGCCGTAATATTTAAGCACGGACGAAATAGCAGGATTGGCCTGCCCTGCCTTGAGCAGATCTCCGGCGCGTTCCATCGCAAAGCGGAACGCAGCCTCATCCACTTCAAACGCCGCGATTTCCGCGCGCAACAGCGGATCGGCAAGCGTGCCATCGGCGTTTGTGCCCAGCGATTGCGCGGCCATCCGCCCAAGCGGGCGCGCACCGTGCCGTTCGCCGATACCGCCAATCATGTCGCGCTCATGGGCGAGAAGATATTTCGCGATCTCCCAGCCCTTGTTGCGAACGCCGACAAGATTTTCCTTCGGCACCTTCACATTGTCGAAAAATGTCTCGCAGAACGGCGATCTGCCGGAGATGAGCGTGATAGGCTTCACCGACACTCCGGGTGTCTCCATGTCGAACAGCACGAAGCTTATGCCCTCATGCTTCGGTCCGGTGGAATCGGTGCGAACGAGACAGAAAATCCAATCGGCCTTATCCGCATATGATGTCCAAACCTTCTGGCCGTTGACGAGGAAATGGTCGCCCATATCCTCGGCGCGCGTCTGAAGCGAGGCCAGGTCCGACCCGGCATTCGGTTCCGAATAGCCCTGGCACCAGCGAATTTCGCCTCGCACAATCTGCGGCAGATAATGCAGCTTCTGCGCTTCGGTGGCATATTTTAAGAGAGCTGGCCCAAGCATCGATATGCCGAAGCTGTCGAGCGGTGAGCGGCAGCCAAGCGCACGCATTTCCGCTTTCAGAACCTTGGCTTCTTCGCGCGATAACCCGCCACCGCCATAAGCACGCGGCCATTCGGGCACCGTCCAGCCTTTTTCAGCCATCCGTTCGAGCCAGACGCGCTGCGCCTCCGACTGGAATTTCCATTTGCGGCCGCCCCAGCAGATGTCAGCATCGCTTGCAATGGGGGTGCGCATTTCCGGCGGGCAGTTTGCTTCCAGCCACGCACGCGCCTCTTGCCGAAAATTCTCGAGTTCTCCCATGCCCTGCTCCCGCTTTTGCAGTTGGCCGCTTTCGATCTGTTTCGCGTGCAATCACACCAGATATTCGGGCTCCGGTCCACCGCAACGTTTGCCGCAGCAGCGAGCGTGATGGGGCGTGCATTTTGAGAAAGGGGATGGCCTGAATGACCCAGGCTACGGCATATATGAAAACTCTCTATTCTCAGTAGTTTGCAATAGGGGCTGATATGCGCACCAAGGCATCGCGTTTTTTTGCCTTTTGCTGTGTATTGCATCTCACGCAATGGCTGATAGCCCGGACATTGACGGTGTCAGGCTTCACTCGATCGATGTTGTAGATCAAAAAGATCCCACGGATACCGAATCCTTCGGCCCCCATTCGTCGCCGCTCGAACGGATGCTTAAGGTAAGCTTGGCCAGCAGAGTGGGTTTGATCGAATATTCACGCCGTTTTGAATACAATCCAGGATACCGTGCCTTTGGCTGTGCGGACTGGGGGATTGACGAAAAAAGACTCAGAGGCTCTTACATTTACGACAATAATGGTATTGTTGATAACTCTCGAAAGGAGGAATCCTTAAATAAAGGCACTCAAACAGACGATCATGTCTACAGGATATACATCTATATAAAATCGGTTCCTCAACTAGAAAACAATGGCATCTATAGAAATAGCTTCCGCTATGATCTTCATCGTGAACCACAGGACGTTTGTATTCGGCTGAGAGGTGGAAATATGCTTGGCTTTACATTTGAGGCGAACACCGTCGTGATTCCAAAGGAACTGATCTCCGCTGCGTTTTGGCGCGCCAAGCGTCAAGACATACGTCGCGAGCGTAACCCCTCTGACGCTTCGATGCGAAGGCCGAAAGAAACCGGTGCTCCAAAATAACCGTCACGCCATGCGGCGTCATGGCTCTTCAGGCGGCGGCTTAGTTGAGGCAAACTTACAGAGGGGAACTAAATGACAGGATTGCGGCGTATGGCGCTCCTGCTTTCAATCTCGCCGCTACTCTTCGGGTTCGCTCCACTCAATTGGCCCGATAGCTTCCTGTCGCGCGTCGAAATCCTCGCTTTGCTCGAGACCCTCAACGCCGAGCTGCTCTCGCATCCGAGCGCCACGCTTACACTTGAGCGATGGTGCGGCCAGCATCGCATGGCGGGCGAAACGAAGGTCGTGGCCCGGCTCATCCGCAGAGCGGAAAAGACGCTCGATGCGGACGACCGAAAGCGACTCGCGATTAGCGAAAACGAGCCTGCGCGTTACCGTCACGTGCAGCTCTATTGCGGCGACAAGCTATTGTCGGAGGCCGATAATTGGTATGTGCCCAGCCGCTTGACCGGGGAAATGAACCGCCTTCTCGATGAGACGGATACGCCCTTCGGAAAAGCGGTCAAAGACTTAGATTTTCGCCGCGAGACGCTGTCTGCGACACTGTTGTGGTCTCCGCTGCCGCAGGATTGGGAAATGCAGCCTCAACCCAATCGCACCACAAAGCCGGAAGGCACGCCTGGAAATTCCCGAACAGATCTTGCAACATCGGGCTGTGTTGTACACGCGGGCGAATATCCCATTTTCGCTCGTCGTCGAGACCTATACGAGGGATGTTCTGGCCTTCACTCCCGCCAACCCGCAATAGCCGGCATCGTGAAACTCCTGGATCGCCGCAGCGGCGTTGCCGCTTCGCGATGACGATTTCCTGCTGCCGTGATTGCGATGGCCAGCAAAGCTGGCCGGAAGCAATCCAAACCTTAAAGACGCACATTCGAAAATCCCGTGCTTCAATCTGGTCGCAAAACGCTCCAACCCGCAATAACCGGCCGATGGCCGCGTGACGCGGCCATCGATGCCTCTTCTATTGCAGCTCGATGCTTTGATAGTGCCCCGAAGCGTTAATCTGGGTACCCCATACTTTATGTATGGCTTGATGCTCCGCGCGCCCAAAACTTATCGGCGCCCCAAGCCCCAAATCGAAGGTGTGCATGGACTCGAGCGTTTCGACCAATTTCTCGGTATCAAGCTGCGGGCCCGTGCGTTTTAGCGCCTCTATGAGAACGCTGGCGGTAACGTAGCCTTCCAGGGATACGTAGTCCGGCGCTTCGCCTGGGAAGTATTTTGCGAGAGCGTTTTTATATTCAAGCACGAGTGACGAATAGCCTTCTACCGCAGGCACAGTTTGCGTCACGATTACGCCTTCTGCGAAGCGCGGTCCAAGCAGCATGAGCTCGGTGGCTAGCGCCGTGCTTCCCACGAAGGAAACGTTCGAGTAGATCATGCCCGGAAAGAGATCGTGCGTCTTCTCGATAAACTTGGCGGCGGCCCTATAGGTGGCAACCATCACGACCGCTTTGATCGGCGGTTTCACCTGCTTCCTCAGCTCTGCAACGGCTTCTTCTACGTCAACAGTGTTCCGCTTGTAGTTGAGGCGCAGAATCGTGCCGCCATCGCCACCGCGAAGCGCGCGCATCGCCTTGGTGACGCCAGCAAAGCCTGAATCGCCAAAGGAATCTTGCTGAGCGAATACGGCAATTTGCTCCGGCCTTAACCGCCTTACTTTCACCAGATAGCGAACAACGGCGTCGGTCTCTTCAGCATAGCTAGCGCGATAGTTGAAAACGTAGCGATCCGGCGGATCGTGCCTAATCACGCTCGCGCCCGTAAATGGTCCGAAGAAAAGCATTCTGCGCTCAAGCGCGAGAGGCACGGCAACGGCCGCGGTGGGTGTTCCCACATTGCCAACAAAGCCGAAGACTTGGTCCCTATCGGCAAGCTGCTTCATGGTGTCAGTGGTGCGGGTAGGCTCGTAACCATCATCCGCAGCGATGAGTTTCAACTGCCTTCCGCTAATGCCACCGGCATCATTAGCAGCCCTGAACGCCGCCTCGACGCCGAACTTCATCTGTTGCCCGAGTTCCTTGGCGGAGCCGCTGAACGGGGCCGAAATCCCAAACCGGATTTCGCTATCCGTTACACCTCGAACACCTGAGATCGAGACCGGAGCGCTAACCGTAGCTGGTACTGCTCGGGAAACCGCAGCCGGAGCCGCTGCCGCAATTGACGCTGAACCTGAAGAAGCAGCAGCCTGCTGCGACCCGCCAGCTGCCCGTTCCAGGTCCGCTAGCTCGCGCTCTGTGGCAGAACAACCGGATTGCGCGCCAGCAGCGCCGCGTTCGCCCTCGGTAACGGCGTCATCAAAGGTTTCAAGTACGGAGGATAGTTCGTCCCTGGATGCCCCGGAAGCCAAGATCACTTCCATCATCTTGTCCGTGACAGACTTGACGCGAGGCCGCGCGATATCCCGGCATGGCGATGCCGCTCCCAACACCCTGCCGACGCGTGAGGCAAGCTGCTTTATTATAGTTATCTTATCATCGCGCGGCGCAGCGGTCCCAATGCCTGGGACCGCAAAAACCGCGGCGCTGGCGATAACCAACGCATACTGAAACCTCATCCACCTACCCCCAATAGTTGTTGTCTGGCTTATAAAAGAAACGGCGGGACTGCTTAGCGAACGTAGTCCACCAAATTTTGCCAAGACAATGTCAATGTTCGGAATTTGGCTCAAACTTAGGAATAGTTATGGCCTGTCGCCGCCAAATTCCTAAAATACGCTTCCGCCTTAATCTTTTAGATCAGCAATTAAAATCTCGATGGACGTATCGGGACGTTAATGTCTAGCAGGCTGCTTCATTCCTCCATCGATGCTGCCTTCGCTGAAACGATCCGTTCCGGCCTTGGAATCTGATGGCATTTATATAAACTCCCCACAAAAAGATGCGGGACGGGCGGCCGTACCGTCCCTTGCGGAGGGGCTTGCCAGTGGCTGTAGAAAATACGGATGTGATTGTCGTTGGCGCGGGGCTTGCTGGCCTTGTCGCGACCGCTGAATTGGCGGACGCCGGGAAGCGCGTCATTCTTTTGGATCAGGAACCGGAACTGTCCCTCGGAGGGCAAGCTTTTTGGTCGTTCGGCGGATTGCTCTTTGTGAACTCTCCAGAGCAGCGCCGTATGGGCATCCGCGATAGCCGGGACCTTGCGTTGCAAGATTGGATGGCGTCAGCCGCCTTCGACCGGGAAGAAGATTATTGGCCGAGGAAATGGGCGGAAGCCTATGTCAATTTCGCCGCTGGCGAAAAGCGTGCCTGGTTGCGTAGCCAAGGCGTCAGCTTTTTCCCGATTGTCGGATGGGCTGAACGCGGCGGCATGACGGCGACAGAGCACGGCAATTCCGTCCCGCGCTTCCATATTACTTGGGGAACGGGGCCCGGCCTGCTCGAACCGTTCGTTAGGCGCGTCCGCGATGCCGCGAAACGGGGGTTGGTATCTTTGCGCTTCCGGCATCGGGTTAATGAACTTACCGCCAGTGGCGGTGCGATTTGCGGCGTAAGCGGCGACATCCTTGAAGCGAGCAGCGTAGAAAGAGGCGCGCGCAGCTCACGAACGGCGGTAGGAGACTTCAATCTAAGCGCTCAGGCCGTGATCGTCACATCCGGCGGCATAGGCGGCAACCATGATCTCGTGCGTCAGAGTTGGCCGGAACGGCTTGGCAAACCACCCAAATTCATGATCGCCGGCGTGCCCGATCACGTTGATGGGCGTATGCTTGGGATAACGGAAGCAGCGGGCGGCAATATCATCAATCGCGACCGGATGTGGCATTACGTGGAAGGCGTGAAAAATTACGCGCCGATTTGGACAGGCCACGGCATCCGTATCATTCCTGGCCCCTCCAGCATGTGGTTCGATGCGCGAGGCAAGAGACTGCCAGCGCCGCTTTTCCCTGGCTTCGATACTCTCGGCACATTGAAATATTTGATGACGACGGGTTTCGACTATTCGTGGTTTGTGACCAACCAACGCATTGTCGGCAAGGAGTTCGCGCTTTCCGGCTCGGAGCAAAACCCGGACCTCACCAATAAGAGCATTCGCCAGACGCTGAACCGAACCCGGCCAGGGGCGTTGACGCCCGTCGCGCGCTTTCAGCGGCAAGGGGAAGACTTTGTAACAGCCCCTGATCTCAAAGAGCTTGTCCACCGCATGAACGCTCTAACCGGCGACAACGCGGTTGACGAGGCGACGCTCGCCTATGAGATCGAGGCGCGGGACCGCGAGTTGGAAAATAAATTTACCAAGGACGCGCAGATAATGGCGATCCGCAACACGAGGACCTATCTCGGCGACAAGCTCATCCGCGTTGCGAAGCCCCATCGGCTGCTCGATCCCGCCGCAGGTCCGTTGATCGCGGTGCGCTTGTGGGTTCTCACGCGGAAAACACTCGGCGGCTTGCACACAGACCTCGAAGGGCGCGTGTTACAGAAAAACGGCGAGCCTCTCAGCAATGTCTATGCGGCAGGCGAAGTCGCGGGCTTTGGCGGCGGTGGCGTTCATGGCTATCGTGCGCTGGAAGGCACATTTCTTGGCGGCTGCCTTTTTTCGGGCCGCATTGCGGGTCGCGCCGCAGCAAAGGCGGTTTCATAATGGCTTCTTCCAATGCGACTATCGCAAAAAACGGGCACATCGTGGTCGTTGGTGCGGGCAGCATCGGCTGTTTCATCGGCGGACTTCTGCTCGCAGGTGGAAGGCGCGTCACTTTCCTTGGGCGTCCGCGCATTGCCGAGGAGCTGGCGAGATTTGGCCTTCGCTTGACCGATTTCGCTGGGCTTGATCAAAAACTGCTGCCGGAGCGCATTCTCGTCACCACCGATCCGGCGATTTTGCGCGATGCAGACCTTATTCTGCTCACAGTAAAAAGCGGCGATACCTCCTCGACAGCTCAAGAGATCGCCGCGATAAGCCGTGCGGGCGTTCCCGTCGTAAGCCTTCAGAATGGCGTGGAGAATATCGCCGTTCTGGAAACCCATCTTGGCCGGGAGCGTGTTCTGGGAGGGATGGTCCCGTTCAATGTCGTCCATATAGGCGAGGGACGATTCCATCGTGGCACATCGGGTCAAGTTGTCATCCAAGACGGGCGGCCCGATATTCTCGCGCTTTTGTCCGCACCCGGGATAGACGTGGCCTCAACAGCCGACATCACCGGAGTGCAGTGGGGCAAGCTTCTCGTAAATCTGAACAATGCTTTGAATGCGCTTTCGAATCTCCCGCTGCGGCAGCAGCTTGAAAAGCGCGCATGGAGGCGTCTCCTCGCCGGTCAGATCACGGAGGCTCTCAAAGTTCTTGCCGCCGCGAATATCAAGCCCGTTACGGCGACGAAAATTCCTACGCGCTTCATTCCGCCAATGCTGCGGCTGCCGGACAGTTTGTTTCGGCTCGCGGCGAAACCTATGCTGAAGATCGATCCGGAGGCGCGTTCATCTATGTGGGAGGACCTTACGCGCCGACGTGCGACCGAAGTGGATCACCTGCAAGGCGCAATCGTTCGCTTGGCGGAGCGCCATGGCTTGAGCGCTCCACTATCCGCTAAGGTGATGACACTGATCAAGAAAGCGGAAGTGGCTAACGCAGGGCCTCCAGGGTTGAGCCCAGAGGAGATCTGCCCGCAGCCAGGATTGTCGGGCTCCTAAAAATCTCTGGAGCGCGACTGTCCTTTCGCTTGTGCCGCCGCGGGCGACTGAGCGGTAGGAGTGTCGAATTCAAATATTTGCCGCAGGAATCCTGGTGCGACCATTGACACGGGATTCACAAGCACGTCGGGGTTCGAAGTTCGACCTTGCACCGCGAAAGTAATGCCAAACATCCCTTCACCCCCACCCGTAAGAAGGTCGCCAATCACAGGTACGACGCCAAGAACAGCATTCAACCCATAGAGAGGCACATAAGTACCCGAAAGAGCAATGGTATCATGCGCAAAATCGATGCGGCCCTTGAGTGTCGCGCCGATGAGAGGGCCGTTGATGGCGGCTTGTTGCAAGGAAAATTGACCACTAGAAGCCACCGAAAAACGCGCCCACATATGTTCAAACTGAAGCGGTTCACCGGAGTTTGCCGACTGGGCCACGTTGCGGGACCCGGGTTTGTACCGGGCACCCTCTTGCTCCGCCCGCGACACCACCTTGCCGACAATCTGGTCGCCAACGATAACGAACTTGCGCACATCGAGAATGCCAGCCTTTTCGGCCGAGGCTGAGCCGTCTAGATTGGCCCGAAGCGTCATTTGCCCGCCATGGACCGCAGGATAGAAACCGACGAGCCGGAAAGCTGAACCTGCGTCAGTGGCATCCGAAATGAGCTGGCGCGAGTCTCCCTTCTGTTCGATGTGCGCGGCGAGTGGCGCCTCGCCGTTAAGCGACCCAGACACCTCCATAGAAGTGATTTTTCCACCACGCCTTTTCGCGTCGACCACGACGGATTTAACCGTGGTATCGTAGTAGCCAAATACAGTGTCCATCTCGACGTTGAGGTCGAGCCCAGGTTCGTCCTTCAGGGGTGCAGGCTGATTGTCCGCAAGCTTGCCAGCAGCGAAAAGCGAGCGGAAGAACTGCCGTCCATCGAAAGAAGGCCCCTTCGCCTGCACTTTGAGTATGTTTTGCGGTGTCAGCTCGCCAGTAATCGAGAGCTTTGTCAGCGCATTTGTCGAAAATTCAGGAAAATTGAATCCGGCAATCCGGTGGCGATCATTAAATACAAGTCGCCCGGTGATGTTGATACCGTCTCCCGTCATCGCAAAATTATCGAGAACGGTAAAATTATCCTGACGTTGACTTATATCGAACGTCACCGTGGCCTTGTGCCCCGGAGCCTTGCGCCAGCCGATGGCAGTTACAAATACGTCCGTGTTGGTAAGGTTGGCCTCCATGAATAATTTCGGCGGACCATCCCGTTGCATGGCGACGGCGAGCGCTATTGGCAGATCGCCTTTGATGATGTGATTGACATTCAGGCCAAGTTCCTCACGGGCCTTTTCATTGAGGATTGCGGCAGCTCGTAACGTCGGCTGACGTTCGGGGGGCGCATCAAATATACGTTGCCATGCAAGGGACACCGGCACGTTATTGACCTTCACGTCGCCATTGGCGCCAATGGCAGTTTCCGAGACGTCGAAGTTTACCGTGCCTCCGCTAACAACGAGACCTCCTGGAAGGCCATTTGATCTCAAATCGGAGACGCGCACCTTGCCATTAAGCCCAAGCTGTTTGAAGTAAAGCTCCTTAAGCAAGGGAAGCGTGATCTTGAAATTCGTTAGAACCTGGCCGTTTATGATGTCTTGTTTAAAACCGACGGACTTCACATATCCAAGCGGGGGCTGATCGAGAAGCTCCAATACGCTTACCGCCTCACCCGCTGCCTTAAACCGTATTTCCGCCGTGGGATAAAATGGTCGAAGATCTGCGACCGCAAATTGGGCGTCGGAAAAAGCAATCGCGCGACCGCTCGGCACCTCGATCCGCGCGTCACCTGGTATGTCGAAAGCAAAGTGACGCCCCGTCACGCGAGCGGTGGTCTCCTTTGTATCGATCGGAGGGAGTCCTTTAATATGGTAGATCTGCAATCCCGAAAGACCAAGGCGCATCGAAACCGCCGAATCCGGAACATCTCCCCCCTTTTCAAGCTCCGCGAGCGTGGCTCCTGACAGATTGACTGAGAATTCCCCGCCTCTGATGCGCCCTGACGGGACGCTGCTGCCTATCCAATCCCGCGCGCCGTTGGCTACAAAAACAGGCCAAACGGTCTTGAGGAATGCAAGCGGCATCGGTGACACCGTGCCATTGACCCTAATTGCACCGCCGGAGGTGACACTCGCTGCTTCACCCGACATAGCAATTTGCGCATCGCCTCCCTCAACGCGAAATTCGCTTAAGGTAACGGTATCGGTCGCTTCTTTGTAGGTTCCAGAAAGCCGGAATATGTCGAGCGCGTCCGCAGGCACGCCGAACTGCAATGCGCCAAGTTTGCTGCCCTTGCCGTTCAGCTCGATGGCCCATGATGAGTTATTCGTTCGAGGGTCAGGGCGACGGAGAATGGCGCCAGCTATCGATAGGACGCTTTCCTCCCAGCGGAGTTCAAGCGGCGAGATGGTGATGGCGTCTTTGCTTTTGTCATAGGCTACCCGCAAGACGCCGCCGTCGATGGAAGCGGGATGCTTTTCGTCGAATGGAGCGAAAAATTGTCCGCTTCCGAATTCAATCGTCGTATCACCGCCTACAAGAGCGCCGTCATGAGTGAGGTCGAAACGCGCTGACCCGCTCACAGGCAGGTCGACGAGCTTCAACGCATCGATGGAGGGGAGACTGCGCCAGATAGTGCGCGGCACGACATCTTGCACTGATGCCGTCAGCGAATAGAGCTTTTCTTGTGGGCGATTGATCGCGCTAAACGATATCCGCCAGGGAGCGTCAGCCTGTTGCAGCGTAAGCTCGCCCTTGAGGACGCTTTGAGAACTTCTTTCCTCAAGATCGATGTGGAAGTCAGCGACACGCCAGGCTGAAACTTCACTGCCATTTGCAAAATAGATCGTGGCGTTTTGCATGCCGACACGTTTCAATGCTGAGGACGCGCCGCCCCGCTTCTCAAGAGCCGCGAAAAGTCGCGCCAGCAAGGGCGCGGCGTCAAAATGCTGGCCAGATGGAGAACCATCCAAAGCGCGGCGGGCAAACTGCCGTACTCCCGTGATTTCGGGGAGTTCCTTCTCCGTGCCATGGGCGGGCGGCAGTGCCCCCCCGTCTGCTACATTCGCACCCCAATGTGAAGTTATGGCCCCAGCATCGGCCGGCGTGCTCGCCTGATCGAGCGAGGTTGTGAGCGTCAGCCCTTTACCCGGCACGCTGAACACAAGGACTTTCGGTCCGAGGAGGTTGATCCCGGACGCGGCAGGCGAAAGAGTGAGCAGCGAAGCTTCGCTCACATCGACGGCTGCAAACGGCGCCTTCGCCAATTCCCGGCCGGCACCGTCGACGACGCTCACATTGGCCAGGCGAAACTCCAGCCCCCATCCGCTAGAAAGCCGCAAGATGGCATCGCCGATGTGGAAGCGGTAGCCCTGAAGCTGTTCGTTTAGCTGCGATTGTATTGTTGGCACCAAATTGCCAAACGATATTGGGCCGCCCAGCAATCTTACATATAAGCCTGCCGTAAGAATGAGCAGCACGGCACCGATAACCCCACCCGCGCGGAGCGAATGGCGCAATATCGTTTTTACGGGGTCAGGAATCGTATCCGATATGCGGGTATAAAAATCCAGCGCCTGAGGGGGTTCAGGAGGCTCATACCCATTTTTACGGGGCACCAAAGCGCCGCCCGAATTTTTTTCAAAATAATTGTTCGCCATTACAGTAAATCCGCCGAGGGTGCCAGCGCATGTCGGCTTGTGGCCCCGTACAGACTTCCCCCTTTAAACGTGTCCGCGTAAACCAATGGTGATAGTAAAAAAAGAGGCGGGACACGCGAAACTGCGGCACACCAACAATATTCCCCTGCATATTCCAATGGCTTGCAGACCGCGTTTCTTCCGGGCATTTCGTTTCTATAGAACCGAAAAAGAGACAAAAGGAAGGCTTGAAAGAATGTTAAACGAAGGTCATATCGTGCCGGACCTTGCCTTACCGGACGCTGACGGGAACGAAGTCAGGCTGTGCAATTCGGACGATCAATATATCGTCTTATACTTTTATCCCAAGGACGACACCAGCGGCTGCACAAAGGAAGCGTTAGATTTCAACCGGCTAAAACCGGATTTCGATGCGCTCGGCGCCCGCGTCGCCGGCATTTCTCCCGATAGTGTGAAATCGCACTCAAAATTCGCTACCAAACACGGTCTCGAAATTACTTTGCTGTCAGATGAGCAGAAATCCGCGATCGAGGCGTTCGGCGTCTGGGTTGAAAAGAAAATGTACGGCAGATCCTATATGGGGGTGGACCGCTCTACTTTTCTGATCGGCCCCGGCGGCGAAATCATACAGGCCTGGCGGGGCGTCAAAGTCCCAGGTCATGCGGAAGCGGTGCTAAAAGCAGTGAAAGAACACAAAACAAGGTAAACATCGGCGCCGGAGCGCTTCCAATCGCTGCGCCCGAAAAACCACTCCGCTTGAGAAGAACGAGGTTTCGGCAACAATCTCTGCATCGATAGTGATTTACGCCGTTGAAAAGGCATAAACAGTGCCCTACAAGGTATTGCCGCGCCCCGTATCGCTCCGGCGCCGTGAGGATGTTTTAGTAGCAAGCCAGAGACGGACATGAGCAATTTTGACCAGAAGCCGATAACTAAGACCACAAGCAAAGCCATTGGCGGAACGCCAGCGCCTTCTCAGTCTGGACTAGCGCCCATGGGAGGCCCGGCTCCGGGACAGGGAGGATATCCTGCATCGGCGCAACCGGGTTATGCACCCAAACCGCCAGCATTTAGAGGACCTGACCGTATGGCGCCGTCCATCATTGGAGAAGATCTGACTGTTACGGGCAACGTACTCTCCAGAGGCGAAGTCCAAGTCGATGGTCAGATTCAAGGCGACGTGCATTGCTCTTCGCTGATCGTCGGCGAAAAGGCTCAAATTACCGGCGGTATCGTGGCCGAGGACGTGGTTGTGCGCGGCCGGGTGATGGGCTCGGTCAGAGGCAATCGCGTTACCCTTCAAGCATCAAGCCATGTTGAGGGCGACGTTTTCCATAAGTCGCTGGCCATCGAACAGGGTGCCTTCTTCGAAGGAAAGTCTCGCCGTTCCGAGGACCCAATCGCAACCGCGCCAAGGCTCGAAGGAATGAGCAGCTCATCGCAAGCTGCCGAATAGCATCGCGGACTACAGAACTCTGGCAGAGTATGAGGCGCGCGCGTAGCGCGCCTTCTGCCATTTCCGGGCCTCTTTCTTCCGTGCTTAGCACTGCGTGCGAATAATGCGGCTCGGTCACTCGAACTGACCAAAGCGACGCCCGCCATTAAAACAGAAACGGCTTCCCTTTAATGTCGCTGCCGAGCATGAGCTTGGACAGTAGCATCGTCGAGGCCACGATCAAGGCTGAGACAACGAAGAGACCAGCTCCTCGGAAGATGGTGACATCCCCCTCGTAGTAGACAAAATTCGCCGTGCCTTGCCATGAGGCGCAAATGTTGGCGAGCGCGCAAATTCCCCAAAATCCCTTCAGTATGACAGAGGGTATATCGTCCGATTTCAGACTCCAGATCATGTGACTTGCGATCACGAAAACTAAGACGAGCGCCGTCACCACCACTCCGAATACGAATTGAGTAGGGTTGATCCTGAAATTGATCGCGAGATCAAAGAACGCCGCAATGCCGAGGAAACTGGAAATGGCGTTCCAAACAGTACCCACAAACAGAAGGATCGCGACAGCCCGGACGCTCAATATTTATCCTCCCCCAACGGACTGAGGGCGCCCCCTCAATCGCTCCCTTATTCTCAAGCAATGTCTTCCCAGGCGAGCCCATGCGAGAGGTATGCCGCCCGGCAAGTGTTCGCCATCAGGTAAGCCACCGTCATTGGCCCGACCCCGCCAGGCACCGGAGTAATGGCGCCGGCAACTCGACGCGCGCTTTCGAAATGAATGTCGCCCACAAGCTTCGTCTTGCTCGATGACGCGGGCACGCGGTTGATGCCGACATCGATCGCTATCGCGCCCGGCTTGATCCATTCGCCGCGGATCATTTCCGGACGGCCAACGGCTGCCACAAGAATATCCGCCCCGGCGATCGTTCCCGGCAAATCCTGCGTCTTCGAGTGGGCCAGCGTCACCGTGCAATTTTCTGCGAGCAAGAGATGCGCCACCGGCTTGCCGACAATGTTCGACCTCCCAACCACCACCGCGTTCAAACCCGTAAGGTCTTTTTTCACGCTCTTGATGAGCCGCAAACAGCCAAGCGGCGTGCAGGGCACGAAAGTTGGCTTGCCTATAAAAAGGGCACCGGCGTTTAGCGGATGGAAGCCATCGACATCCTTGTCCGGCGCGATAGCCTCGATTGCAGCCTCAGCGTCGATGTGCGAAGGAAGCGGAAGCTGAACGAGTATTCCGTCGATAGTTTTGTCGGCGTTCAGCCCAGCTATGAGTTCAAGCAACGCTGATTGGGTGAGGTCTGCGGGAACGCGGTGCTCGAAGGACTCAAGCCCCAATTCATGCGCCGTCTTGATCTTGCTGCGCACATAGACTTGGCTCGCGGCGTTTTCTCCCACAAGCACAGCGGCGAGGCCCGGCTTGCGCCCTATTGCCGCCACGAAGCCAGAAGCCCGTGCCGCGACGGCTTCCTTGACCTCTGCCGCAATCTTAACACCGTCGATTATTGACGCTTCACTCATGATAAACCTTCAGGTCTGCTAATGGTCTTCAGCGCGGATCGGAGCCAGCAATTGAGCAAATTTCGTGCGCAGCCGGTTAGGCTCCTCTGCGACCAAGACCGTTTTTATCCTTGATTTCTGGCCCGTTTCCAAGCTGACCTTTGATTTCGGCACGTCGAGCCACGCTGCGATTGCGGACACCAGCGCGGCATTGGCTTTCCCATCTTCCGGCGGCGCAGTAACGCTAACCTTCAAGAAAAGCTTTTCTCCGCGGCGCTCCACGCCATGAACGTTCGTTGCGCTGCTCTTCGGGGTAAGCCGAACATGTATCGCAATGCCGCCCGCTCTTTCCGATATCGGCAAATCCGCGAAAGCTGACACTGCGCCTACCCTTTTGTGACCGCGTTGATTGTTAGTATAGCCACCCCAAAATCACTACGTTCCGCAAAAAATACAATGCGAGCAAGAGGACAATGGGGGAGATGTCCAGGCCACCAAAATCCGGCATTGCATTTCGAATGGGGCGAAGCACAGGGTTTGTGAGGCGGTGCAACGTATCTGCGATCATGTAGACCGCGCGGTTCCGGCGATTAACAACGTCGAACGCGATGAGCCAGCTCAAGATGACGCTGATAAGGACAATCCAAGTATAGAGATCGATAAGCATCACGATGAAATTTAGAAATGGATGCATGCGCTTGGCCTCCCCGCAGCAGAATTAGTTTTGTGTAACCCGCCCCCAATGCGACATCAAGGACTTCCCGTCAGATCATTGGGTTCGCCATTTCTGCGCCTCGGCGTGCGAAATAAGTTGTGCGAAGTTTTCATGCCGCGTACATCTCGCTTGATAGGTCAAGGCTCCGTCGAAGGTAATAACCAAGCACTGCTTGGCCTTGATAAAATCCAATTCCGGCCAAAAACCGCGCGTACGTCATTGAACGCTCATTCGACGAGGTCCGATATGAAAATTTCAAAGCCGATTCGCCATCTCCTAGTCTCTTCGATCTCTCTTGCTGTTCTGTCGGCGAGTCCGGCCTATGCGTTGTGCACAAACCAGGCGCTCGATTTGATGAAAAATCTCAACGGCTCTTGGCGCGGAAAAGGCGCGTTGAAGCCCATCGGCGGATCCCCTGAGTTTGTATCTTGCCGGATCTCATACTCGCTGGCGGCCGCAAATGTTATCAATCAAACGATTGTATGCGCCGGAACCGATTATAAGATTGAAGCCACAAGCCGCGTTACCTGCGACGGCAACCGGCTCGAAGGAACTTTCGAAGAGACCGCCGGTCACAGCACGGGCCGCGTCACCGGAAACATTAGCGGCAACCAGATTTTTATCGAGGCCGATAGCCCGAACTTCAAGGGAAACTTCAAGGTAACTTTCAAAAGCCCGACCGACCATCTCGTCGCCATTTCGCAATCTGACTACGCGACTGGGCGGCAAATTCCGCTAGCGTCGATCCAGCTCACGCGCTGATAAAAAAGCACAGCATTACACAGTCGATCTAGCTTTGAAATTATGCCGGAGGGGCGCAGGCCTTATCCGGCATTTTTGCGTAATGAAACAGGATCGCGGATAAGCGCGCTGCACTTTTCGCGAAGACACCAACACAAAAAAACAAGCGGTGAAGGATCACCGCTTGCTCGAGACTTAGAGATTTCTATGCTTCTCAGCTTTAGAACTTCAAGCGCGTACCGGTCACGACCGTGGTCTGGTTGTCGTTCAGGAAGCCGTTGGCAAAACCACCCGACGCCTCGCTGAATTGCACGCCAGCATAGACGTCGAAGTATTTGTTGATCTGGTAATCTGCCATGAAGGACACGCTGTCTATATTGCCGGCGCAGTTGCTGGGTGTTGCTATGCCAACAGCCGCCTTCGTCCCATTGGCGCAATTTTTGCCCGCGCCGTTCAGGAAGTCATCCTGGGTCATGTGGTAGTAACCAACCCCGAAGTTCCAGCCGGAGGGAAGCGCATATCTCGCTCCGGTCCACACCAACTCTTGGGTGCGGGTCGAGCCAAAGAAGTTATTGACGGTATTGATAGTGTATCCACTGCTCGTCGTCGACTGCAACACCCCAGTACCACGTCCTTGCCGTACCAACCTGGTCCTTCGGATTGGAGAACGTCATGTTCTCATAACCGCCATAGACAGTCAGCTTGGCGCCTGGACCTTCATCTTTGAAGCCGCCGCCACCGAGTTCAAAGGTATATTTACCCATGATGGCCCAAGCTTCATTGTCCGAAATTATGCCGGTAAGCGTATTCAGCGGAGAGGCACCCCGGCTGTCCACCCAGGTTGGTTATAATATCTGCGCCATTGGTTTTTATATAGAACGCATCCACCGAGAAGCCTTTGTAGGTGGCGCCTACATTGGCGTTATAGGATGCGGCGTGGACAGAGGTGTCGTCCCCGCCATTCGTATACATGACGCCAGCGTGAACAGGACCATATTTATAGACGTATTTTATGGAGTTATCCCATGTGGCGTCTGTGGTATTGCCACCGCCGCCCCACGTTCCAGTGAAGCCGAGCAGCGACAATGCAGGTGAAGCGACCTGTGGGTCATATCCATAGATCACGTCGATAGCCAATGTGCTCTGCCGCCCAACTGTCAACGTGCCATAGGTGGAGTTGGTTACGCCAGCGAATGCCGCGTTGGTAAACGCCTGGCCGCAACGGGCTGAGGCGCCCTGCGCGATTTGATGAAATACGTCTTTGCCGTTGTTTCTGATGAAGCCAGCGCAAGCGTCGTCAATCTCGCCCGACAGCGGATCGAAGCCGGTTTCAAGCTTACCGATAGCCGCCCAGCCGCCGCCGATGCCTTCCTCGATCTTCACGCCGATGTTCGACCGTGAAAGCAGCGTTAGGGGCGATAGTTGCGATGGTCTTGCCGGTATTTTTTGAACCTAAAAGGTTCCATTCAAGCTCGTTCGGCGACGCGCCGCTGAGTGGTGCGCCATGGTTCTGGTAGGCCGCGCCTACGTCGATGGTTCCGTACAGGGTAACGCCCTGCCAGGACAATGGGCCGGGGGCTGAATCCTTCATGCCACCGAGGTCTGCTGCGTGTGCTGTCGCTGCAAATCCACCGATTGCAAGCGCGCAAATAAGAGCTTTGTTCACTGTAACTCCCCTAGAACGATTCTTGTGTGAAATTGGCAATAGCTCGTTCGAAATAGGGATCAGGTCTGCACCGTGTGAAATCTGCACGTGAACCATTTCCCACCCCCCAAGCCTCTCAATATGCCCGTCGAGGCCCCTCAGCCTCGGGTCTTAATCCCCCGTGACCATCTGCCCCACCTCGTTTGTAGCTTATGTGAAACTTGACGGTCAACGCGTCGATCACATGTTATCGAATGGAGAGAGACAGTCGTAACTAATTTGTCACAAATCCGTAGGGACGGGGCAAGTTTCTGGCGCTCTTTCGCACCGCTGACCGCGCAAGGCAGCGAGTCACAAAGGCAGTCGCGCAAGATTCGCAAAAGTTTTGACGTAAGGACGTCGAGTCGACTGCTGTAGCGCCGCTAGAAAAGCAAGAACAGGTAAGGGCACGCCTGCTGCTGATTGCTGCCGCTGAAGCTTCTCGAGGCTGGCCGCGACCCGCGTGCCGAACACCGGCCAGCGCCGTTTCCGGCACGGCACTTCCCGCTCCCAATAAACCGAGCCAGCTTCAGATGGACGCGAGATTGCGGAACAACCGGGCGACAGCGCGAAAGAAGAGCGGGGAGCGGCACCGTTTTAAGGAAGCTCAAGAAAAAAAGCCAGAGGCGAAAATTATCCGCCCCTGGCCATTTAATTTGAGAACTTCAGCTAGCTTAGAACTTCAAGCGAGCGCCGGTCATGACCGTAGTGACGCTGTCGTTCAGGACACCGGATCCAAGACCGCCCGACAAATCTGAGACAGTTACACCGGAATAGACATCGAAGTGCTTGTTGAACGCATAGTCAGCTACGAAAGAGAACACATTCTCATCGCCAGCGCAGTTGCTGGCCAGCCTGACTTCCTCGGTTTTCTGGCATTTGCCTTCGTCTGGTAGTCGCCGCACTGGCGCGGCCATTGCCACGCCGCCGCCGGAGATCGTGAGGAAGTCATCCTGATGGTAGTGGTAGTAAGCTCCCGTGAAGCTCCAGCCAGATGGGAAGCTCGTATCTTGCGCCAGTCCAGTAAACCTGCTGCTTTCTGTCCGTGGTGTAATTGGTGTTGTTGGCTGTAGCGATGATGTACCCGTTAAGCGTCGTCGCGCCATTGCTAACCTTATCGTCTGGGTTCGAGAACGTGATGTTTTCGTAGCCAGCATAGAGCGTGAGCTTAGAGCCGGGGCCTTCATCTTTGTAACCGCCGCCGCCGAGTTCAAAGGTATACTTACCCATCACGGACCACGCCGTGGTATCCGAAATCGTAGCAGTTAAGCTCGAATTTTGGGTAGTCAGCGCCGGGCGAACCAGCAAGCGATCGCCGACGCAGAAACCGAACCATTCGTTTGGGCGTAGACGGCGTCTAACGATAGGCCGTGAATTTTGCCACCAACGTTAAAGCTGTAGGCGCCGCTTTGGACAGAGGTGTCCTGACCGCCATTCGTGTACTGCGCGCCAGCGTGAACGGGTCCGTATTGATAGACGTACTTAATGGAGTTATCCCAGCGGGCGTCTTCGGTATTGCCACCGCCAGCAGTAAAGCCGGAATAGCCGAAGAGCGAGAAGGCGGGCGCAAGCTGCTGCGGGTCGTATGAGCCAACCGCGTCAGCATCAAGCGTATTCTGCCGTCCGATCGTCAGCGTGCCATAAGTTGAATTGCTTACCCCTGCGTAGGCCGGACCGTTAATTGCCTGGCCGCAACGGCTTGAGTCGCCATTCGAGGTCTGATGGAATACGTCTCTGCCATTTTGCCTAGCCAAAGACCCGCAGCCATCGGAGAGTTCACCCGAAAGCGGGAGAACGGCAGTCTCAAGCTTAGCGATAGCAACCCAGCCGCCGCCGATATTTTCTTCGACCTTCAAGCCGACAAACGATGTGCTAAGACCGTTCTCAGCAATGCTCCTGACGGTCTTGTTGTTGCCCTTTGCACCGATGAGGTAATCAAGTCCGCTTCCATAGTTACCGGCGAGCGGCAGCCCGTGATTTTGGTAAGCCGCGCCTACGTCGATGGTTCCGTAGAGGGTAACGCCGTGCCACGACAGGGCGTCGGGGATCGGATCTTTCATGCCACCCAAGTCTGCTGCTTGTGCTGACGCCGCAAATCCACCGATTGCTAGCGCGCAAATTAGAGCTCTACTCACCCGTCACTCCCCTAATATACTTGTTTTAGATCAGAAACTGATCGCCGGAGTGGGGTATGTTTGCATCGAGGGGTCCACTCATGAACCACCCCAAAACTTCCCCCACCGTCTAGGCCCGTTAACACTCGGTTATCATCTGCCCGGGTTCATTTCTACCTTGCTCAAAACTTACTGGTCAACGCATCTATTACAAACACTTACAAAGTGTCGGCTGTTAGTATCTTTTTTATCACATATTTTGAAGTGCTGTGCCGGAAATGCTGCAGCATTGGGTGCCGCTTTGCCTGTGAGCCACGGGATCAAGCAATCATAAAAACAAACATATCGAATGCTCCGCGCAAGACTCGGATCGTGAGAATGAGAGCCGGGCGCTGCAGGCATCTTGCGTCATGCGCCGGATTTCCGGCGGGCGCTGTTTGCAACGGCCGCCCAAACACAAAAAAACAAGCGGTGAGAGATCACCGCTTGTCTAAAACTTTCGAAGTGGAAAGCTAGGAGCGAAGTTTACCCACCGCCTAGCTATTCAACTTTAGAACTTCAGGCGAGCACCGGTCATAACGGTGGTCATGTTGTCGTTCAGGAAGCCAGAAGCGAGACCGCCAGAAACTTCGCCGAACTGCACGCCAGCATAGACATCGAAGTGCTTGTTGAACTGGTAGTCGGCAACGAAGGAAACGGAGTCCAGCGTGCCAGCGCAGTTGCTCGCAACTTTGATACCGATGGCAGTGCTGGCCGGCTTGTTAGCTGCGCAGTTCTTAGCCGCAGTTGCGCCACCGTGTCCATCGTCACTCGCGGTCAAGAAGCTGCTCACATCATAGTGATAGTAAGCGCCAGTGAAGCTCCAGGGACCCATTTCGTATTTCGCGCCTGTCCACCAAACCTGCTGCGTCTTGTCTGTAGCAAAAGCGTGGTTGTTGATAGAAGAAAGGACATAACCGCCAAGCGTCGTTGAGTTGCACGTTGACTTGGTCTTCGGGGTTCGAGAAGGTCACATTTTCGTAACCAGCATAGACGGTCAGCTTAGAGCCGACGCCTTCATCTTTATAACCGCCGCCGCCGAGTTCGAAGGTGTATTTACCCTGGAGAGACCACATCTCGTTGTCCGAAATGGTTCCTGAGAGCCCGGGAAGTCCAACATTGGACGCTCCGACCGGAAGCGATCCCGCGGAAACAGCACCGTTCGTTTTGGCGTAGACTGCGTCTACCGAGAGGCCGTGGATTTTACCGCCGACATTGACGCTATAAGCGCCGTTTTGGATAGGGGTATCCTGGCCGCCATTCGTGTACATCACGGCAGCATGCATCGGGCCATATTGATAGACATACTTCAAGGAATTATCCCAGCGGGCGTCCTCTGTATCACCACCGCCAGCGGTGAAGCCGGAATAGCCGATCAGCGAGAAGGCATAGGAAAGACCCTGCGGATCGTAGGCGGATATAGTATCAAGCGCCAGCGAGTTCTGACGGCCGATCGTCAGCGTACCATAGGTTGAGTTGCTCACCCCTGCATAGGCTGGGCCGTTGAGCCCCTGACCGCAACGGCTCGAGTCGCCGTTCGCGATGGTGTGGTTTTGATCTTTACCGTTGGCACGAACCAAGCTGGCGCAACCGTCCGCAAGCTCACCTGACGTCGGCACAAAGCCGGTCTCGATTTTACCGATGGCAACCCAGCCGCCGCCGATGTTTTCCTCGACCTTGAGGCCGACGAAGGATTGCGAAAGACCGCTCGGAGCCAAGGTCGCAACAGTCTTACCGTTGTTCTTCGAGCCGGCGATGTTATATTCGATACCGGTCGCCAAAGCGCCGCTCTGCGGAGCTCCGTGGTTCTGGTAAGCAGCGCCCATGTCGAGGGTTCCGTAAAGGGTAACGCCGTGCCAGGACAGATTGTCGGGGATCGGATCCTTCATGCCACCCAGGTCTGCTGCTTGTGCTGACGCTGCGAATCCACCGATTGCCAGCGCGCAAATTAGAGCTCTACTCACCGTAATTCCCCTGTTTTGAGAACGATTGAAGTTTGAATTCAGGATTAGCTCGCTCGAAATGGGGCACGGACTTGCATCGTGTGAACGCTGCCTAGAGATCATTTCTCCCACCCCCAAGCCTCTCAAGCCTTTCAAGATGCCCATCTCGAAGGTTTCCGGTTCAGGTTTCATTCGAACCCAGAGCCATCCGCCTGAACTGTTTTTAGCTTACGCCAAGCTTGCTCGTCAACGTCACGCTGGTCCGCACCGCGAAACTGAAACCCCACCGTTGCATTTTCATCACGACATTTGGCGCGCCCTTGGTGAATTTCCATTCATTAACCGTTGTGTACCCAGCGACAATGCCGACTCGCACGACCACATGGCAGCCTCGCGCAAGCTTTCGATTATAGCGTGGCAAAGATAGGAAGCGGGGGGATTGGGCGGATGCGGGCTCAGGAATCGCTTTTGTTGGATCGCAGTGGGCCAACAGCGGGGTGGCGCAGACCCGCATCAAATCGCGTCCCTACACTAGCTGCGCCAGCTAAAGCGAATTGCGCTGAGATCGAGCCGCGTCGTTGCAACGGCGACGGCAGCGTAGCCGGAAGCAATCCAAAGCTTAAGTCATTGATGCTGGATCGCCGCAGCGGCCGAACCCGCGATAACGCTGTGCCCAGCTGAACTCAGCATGCATATAAGCAATGAAGAGTGCCAGCAGCACCACGGCTGCGTTTGTCGCCAGAGTGGGTCTTGGGGGGATGCGGAAAAACGGCCTTTATCGGCCCGCGTGGCTCATGCGGTATAGTAGCCGAAATAAAAAGGCTTATCCCCTTTGGTGTGTCCACCGCTGAGGATAAGCGCTTCTTGGTCTTCGATGCTTTCGAAAGTCGATGCTAGGCGCTTGTGCTTTTCGCCTCCAAGCGCCTCAGCCGCTCTTTTTAAAACTTCAACCGCATGCCGCTCATAGCAGTGACCATGTTGTCGTTCAGGGCGCCCGAAGAAAAGCCGCCCGAGAAGTCACCGTATTGCACACCAGCATAAACATCGAACCACTTGTTGAACGCATAGTCGACAACGAAGGAGGCGCTATCGAGGGAGCCACCGCAGTTGGCCCCAGCAACATTTCCGAAGAACGGACGAATCGGATCGTTCTTTGCCTGCAGTATTTCTAGCGTTGTGTCGAAGCAGGTGGCGCGAGTGGTACGCGGGTGTCGAGCGCGACGCCCAGTCTAGTCAGGAAGCCGTTTTGATCCAGGCGGTAATAGCCAACTGCGAAACTTAGCCCGTTCGGCATCTCGTATCTCGCGCCCGTCCACCATAATCCCCACTCGCGGTTGGTGGTGAAGTTCGTGTTGTTTACGTTGGCGAGAATATACCCGCCGATCGTCGTTGCATGTTGCCCCCCCGGGTTCAAAACAGGTGCGGTGCCCGGAGCGGTCGATCCCCCAACTGGCGTTGCCGTTCCAAGGAGAACTGGGTCCTCTGGGTTTCCGACGCTTATATGTTCGTAGCCAGCATAGAGCGTTAGTTTATCGCCGGGCTCCGGTTTGTCGTCCTTTAAGCCGCCACAGCAGCAGCAGCTGAATTCATAGGTATATTTGGCCATAACGGACCACATGTCGGTGTCCCCAATCGTGCCGTTAAGCTGATCGAGTTCGCACTTGTTCCCGAGACGCCGTCAGCCTGGCCGCCACCGCCGACGGCAGGATTACAGGTTCCCGTTGGCTCCAGTGGTCGCGAAGGCGAGCGGTGACGCGGAAACTGCGCCATTCTCGTGTTGATAGACTGCATCCACCGAAAGACCGCGCCAGGTGAAACCAACATTACCACCGTAAGCGCCGCTGAAGATCGCGGTATCCCATCCGCCATTCGTGTACATACCGGCGGCGTGGACGGGCCCATATTGGAAGACATATTTAACCGAGTTGTCCCAGCGAGCTGTTTCCGTAAAACCAGCGCCCGCGAAAGCACCGGAATAGCCGATCAGCGAAAAGGCATAGGAAAGAAGCTGAGGATCATAAACGGCCATATTATCCAATTCTAGAGACTGCTGCCGGCCAACAGTCAGCGTGCCGTAGGTTGGGTTGCTGACGCCTGCATATGCCACGCCATTAAAGAACTGACCGCAACGGCTCGAATCACCTCTCGATATCTGAAGTGGCGTTATGATGCCATTCATTCTGGCCAAGCTAGCGCAAGCATCGGCAAGCTCCCCCGAGAGTGGGTTAAAGCCGGTGTCCGCCTTGCCGACAGCCGCCCAATCCGCGAATAACGTTTTTTCAACTTTTATGCCGACGGTTGACTGCGCGAGACCATTCTCGGCGAGCGACAGAACCCTCTTGCTGGTATTAGGTGAACCAAAGATATTATACTCAAGCGCATCTGGGTAAGCTCCGCTGATGGGTGCTCCGTGGTTCTGGTAAGCCACGCCGACGTCGATGGTGCCATAGACGGTAACGCCCGCCCACGAGATACCGTCGGGTATTTTTATATTACTGAGATCTACGTCAGCAGCATGCGCCGTGGCTGCGAATCCACCGATTGCAAGGGCGCGTATAAGAGTCTTTCTCACCGTGACTCCCCTTTGTGAGAGTGATTGATGTTTAAACTCGGGTACAGGTCGCCCGGCATCGGGCTCAGACTTGCATCGTGTGAATCTTGCCTATTGAACATCTCTGGACCCGCAAGATACCAGCCGCAAAGGCGTAGCGCCTCGTTCCTTAATTCGCCCCAGAACTTGCGCAGACCTTGCCAGTCGCTTCACTCTGTGGAATTCGGAAGGGAGGCGGAGACTGAAAGTGTCTTTTGAGTAACAAATCGAGCGAAGACTCGCGCTGAGACGCGGTTTGGTACCCACGAAGCATCACTTCTGACATAGGGGTTTCGGCGCGCGATGCCCTGCTACGAATCGCCGTCACTGAGACTCAGAGCCTGACACCTTGCGAGCTCAGCCCGAAACCTGTTTGATACTGCATAAAGCTCTATACAGGCCTACAGCGCGAGAAGGAGCCACAGTCTGCCATGCCCTCTTTGAGCATAAGGATCGATCTCGACCCTGAGGGGAGGATAGGCCCAGGCAAGATCGAGCTTCTGGAAAAAATTAGCCAACTCGGCTCCATCTCGGCAGCAGGCCGCGCTTTGGGTATGTCCTATAAGCGCGCTTGGGATTTGGTGGAGGAGACCAGCAATATATTCGGCAAGCCGGTGGCCGTTCGTCACAGCGGAGGAAAACACGGTGGCGGCGCGATGCTGACGCCATTGGGTGAGTTGCTAATCGCGCACTTTCGCGCCATCGAAGGCGCAGCCGCCGACGCCGCGCAGGCACATATATCGGCCCTGCAAGCAGAAGTTCTCCAAATAGCAAAAAACTGAAGCTGCAACGTACGGTCTGAGCGCCGACTGTTGCCTATTTACACTAGTCAGTTTGATACCACCGTTATATCCATCCAAATATGACGACATGCTGGGCATGGCAGTCGTTTTTCGTTTGCTTTGGGGGGGCTACCTTGAGTAGAGCATTATTGTGCGTGCTTGCAGCCGCTGGCTTCGCAGGCGCGGCGAGCGCGGCTGATTTGGATTCTTCGAGCTTAAAAGATCCAATTCTGATAACTTGACGTGGCATGGCCTCACTGTGTTCGGAACCGTTGACGTTGGCTATGCGTACCAAACCAACGGTACGCCAATCGGACCTAAGATTTCGGGTCTTGAATTCAGCCCTATCAACACGACCAGAAATTTCACGGGCCAGTCGGTCTCGACGATCGCTCATAGCGGTCTTACGCAATCGTTCATTGGCGTGAAGATTGAAGAAGGCATCGGCGGTGCTGGAATGCTATCGGAAGACTTGACACCGGGTTCGACCCGCTCACGGGCGAACTCAGCGATGGATGCGCAAGCTTCGTTAGAAACGCTGGCAAGCCGTTTGCGCAGCAGTCGAGCAGTGGTGACAGCAGCCGCTGCGGCGAGGCCTTTAACGGTTCGGCTTTCGGAGGCGTGAGCAACTCGACCTATGGCACTTTGACGGTCGGACGGCAGGGTTCGCTGCAGAACGATGCCGTTGGCAAGTACGATCCGATGGAAGTCTCTTACGCCTTCTCGCTGTTCGGTGTTTCCGGTACGCATGGCGGTTCGGGTAGCACGCAAGCAGGCCGCTGGAACAATTCAGCCAAATACGTCTACCAATACGGGCCGCTCCACGCTGCCGCCATGTACACGAACGGCGGACAGGATAGCGGGGTTCAAGGCACCGCCTATGCTTTCAATATAGGCGGCACCTATCGTGGCCTTTCAATCGACGCCATCTATACCAAAGAAAATGGCGCCGTTAACCTGTCAGCCGCCAACAATGACACACCGGGAAAGCCCCTTGCGGCTACCATCTCGGACAATGAGTCTTGGTCCATCATGGGTAAGTATACCTATGATTTGGGCGGCGGCGGCTTCAAGGATGAAGAGCCGGGTTCCAAGCTGAATTTCTTCGGAGGCTACACATTCGTCGACCAAGCGAATCCGAAAGATAAGGTTGATGCCGGAGCAACGACCAACGGCGGATATGCGATCGATCCCGGCGCCACCGGCCTCAATGCCTTTACTACTGACCGGAACGTACAGTTCATCTGGGCAGGCGCGAAATATGAGCTCCCCTCTGGTTGGAGCTTCACGGGCGCATATTATCGCCAAGTACAGAACTCCTTTAAGGCTGCTAATGTGGCCTGCACGGCCGGTGGCGCCAGCAGATCAAATTGCGCTGGCGACTATGATCAGGGGTCGTTCGTCGTCGACTATCAGTTCAACAAGTATTTGGACATCTATAGCGGCGTAACATATGGGAAGGCGAATAACGGCCTTGCATCCGGCTTCCCAGGCACTCCGGGCGTGCCGGCTAACTCTGGCAGCGCTTCCGGGACAAACACCAGCGTCGATACTGCCGTCTTCATGTCCGGTATGCGGGTGCGGTTCTAGAATTGACGGATTGCCAGCGACACAGCTCGCTGGCAATCTACGATCAATAAAGGCGCAGCCTCTCAGGCTTCCCCAAGAGCGATCCCCACCGGATCGCTCTTTTTTTGACCACTGGCTATAATCGGCGAGGTGATCTCTTGGATCGCGCTACGCTGCGCGCCTCGCGTCGCCGGGCTCCGCGACCTTACGAGCCGACCTAATGCCAATTGTTTGTCAGGCGGCGTACCGTCGCAACAACGGCAGGCTGTGGCTCCGGAATGAGCGGCAGAACATCGTAAAGCTCCCAGCCGCCGCCGAGCGCCTTATAGAGCGCGATATATTGCACCACGACCGCTTGCTGGGCGATGGCGCTCTGATCCTCGATCTCATATTCCTGCCGCTGCGCATCGAGCACGTTCAGAAAATCCGTAAGGCCACGCTCGTAACGCTCGGTCGCGAGATCGACCGCCCGGCGGCTTTGCGCCAGCGCATTTGCAAGGTCTCGCTGCCGTTGCTGCTGCGCGCGATATTGCTTGATCGCGTCGTCGACCTCGGCGACAGCCGTCAGAATCGTTCGCTTATAATTGATGATCGCCTCATGCTCTTTGAATTCCTGGATATTAATAAGCGCATCCAGGCGCCCAAAGTCGAGGAATGGCCAGTAGCCGCCCGGACCGGCAGACCAAATCGGATTGGAGATATGCGGCGGTTTCCCCGTCGGGTCTCCGCCCTGCGCGCCAAAGCCTGCGGTAAACATCACTGTTGGGAACAGATTGGCGGTGGCCATTCCAATGCTCGCATTCGCCGAAGCCATAGTACGTTCCGCCTGCCGGATATCCGGTCGCCTGCGGAGGAGGTCGGCTGGCACGCCCGCTCGCAGGCGGGATGGAACGCGCGGGAGCCCCGCCGAGATGCGCATTTCGCCCAGAACGTCAGCCGTGTAACCGCCGACCAGTGGAGACAACCGGCTTTCCGCGTGTGAAATGGCGGACGCCAAGTCTGGCAACCGCGCTTGAATGGTCGCCAGCTGGCGCTTGGCAAGAGTGAGATCGAGTTCGTTGGTGAGGCCTCTGTTATAGCGGCTTTGAACGAGATTGACGGTTTTCTGCGCGGTCTTTACCGCGTCCCGTGCAATTTCAAGCCGCAAGCGCAGACCACGGATTTCGATGTAGTTGCGCACGACATCGGCGATGACCGAAATGAGGACGGCGTTCCGTAATTCCGCCAGCACCTCCGTGTCAGCCTGAGCAGCCTCGAGCTGGCGGCGATATCTGCCGAAAAGATCAAGCTCCCAGCCCGCATCAAAGCCGCCCACGGTGGTTAAAGCGCTAAAGCCAGTGTTATTCATCCCGGAGCGCAGCGACTGCGCGGCGCGGCCCTTTGTAAGGTCTGTGCCAGTACCTGCGGCGCCCCCGCCGTTAACATCCACTTTGGGAAGCGCGGTGCCGATGATGACGGCTTGCTGCATCCGCATCGCCTGAATTCTGGTGAGCGCGATCTCAATGTCAGGGTTGCATTCGATCGCTTTTTCCACCAAGCGATTGAGCTGTTTATCGTGCAGGGTCTGCCACCAGCGCATACTGTTTTGCTCAGGCAGCAATTCTTGAGGCACGATCTCCTTACGCGCAGAGCCGAAATGGACCGGGATCAGGACGTCGGGCACCTGGTAATCCGGACCGACGGTGCAGCCGCATAAGCAGGCCGTCACGCCAGCAGCGAGCAGGAACCCTTTTCGCGTTAACATTCATCGTGCCCCTTTTACTTGGCCGCAGCCGGCAGCCAAGGTCATGCCCCAAAGGCGAACCCCTCTGAAGATCGGAGTTATTTGGCCGCCAATTTGTTGCTTTCCCTAATGGTCACTTTGTCACCATCTGAAATTTGATTGCTGATGTTCAACGCCACGCGGTCGCCTTCGGAGAGGCCCGAGGCGATTTCGACGAAATTACCATTGTCGCGACCGATTCGGACATCTTGAAATTTCACCGTGCTATTTGGTTGAATTAGGGCGACTTGTGGCCCTCCAGTCCGAAATAGCAGTGCACTCGCCGGCACCTGCACCAACTTCTTTGGCTTTAGTTGGAATTCTACTTGCAGATACATCCCCGGTAAGATCGCCAAGTCTTTATTAGGAAGATCAACCTCCACCCGAAGCGTTCGAGCCTGAATATCGATGGACTGGCTCGTCCGGGTGACTTTACCTTTGTACAGTTGGTTGGGATGCTCCGCCGCGAACACATTCGCCACTGTACCAACACCCACATCCACACTGGCGTTCTGAGGAACGTTCGCAAAGACCCGGATCTGATCATACTGAGCGATGCCGAATAGCGGTGCCGTATTCGAAGTACTGCCAGCGGTGACAAGATCGCCAATGTCGATGCGCCGTTCGGTTATCACTCCGTCATAGGGAGCAGTCACCTGCTTGAATTGCGCCAGATAGGTGAGGCGGTCCACATTCGACTTATCGAGATTAACCCGCGCACGCGCCGCGTTCAATCTAGCAGCAGCGCTCGCGTAATTCGCCTTCTTATCTTCGCGTTCCTGATCAGATACGACGCCCTTAGCCGACCCTTGCCAACGCTCGTAAGTTGTTTTGGCGAATTCAGCGTCGGCTTCCCTGACCTTCAATTCGGCCTCGGCCGCTGCGAGCTGCGCTTTTCCAGCATCGAGTTGGGCATCGAGTTCGGGGGTATCGATTATCGCTAGAACCTGATTTTTTTGAACGCGATCTCCGATGTCCGTGACCCATTTGGTGACATAGCCGCTGACCCGCGCAAAAATCGTGGACGTGTACCAGCCACGGGCTTCTGCCGGAAGCCGGAGCACCTGCGTCGGCGGTGCTAGATTGACAGCGATAACTTCGACCGGCGGCGCTTCCTGCGCTTTGGCTTTTGTCGCGGCGGAAAGCTCAGCTTCGTCTCGCGCCTTTATACTCGTCACAAAAAGGAACGCGCCGCCAAGCGCAAGCGCCAGAATGGTCGCGACGCTTGCCAGGCGAAGCCCCGTCCCAGGCCTATAAGAGGTCGAGATGGCGGGGTGGTGGTGAGTTTCAGTAATCCCCTCGGCCACATCTTCAAATCCGTCAAAGGGCGGTTCCGCGGAGGACTCTGGTTTCGAAGGATCAGACTGGGACAATGGTTTGACTCCCTTTATCGGACGCTTCTTTGGGTGCGCGCCGCAGTAGCCGGTACATTGTTGGCACAAAGAGAAGAGTTGCGGCGGTAGCAAAAAGTAATCCGCCGATCACAGCGCGCGCCAAAGGTGCGTTTTGCTCGCCGCCCTCGCCGACGCCGAGAGCCATCGGGATCATACCGAGAATCATCGCGCCTGCGGTCATTAGAACGGGACGAAGCCGAGTAAATCCGGCCTCGATCGCCGCTGTGCGCGGATCGGCTCCGGCATCCATACGCTGATTGCAGAACGTCACGACCAAGATGCTGTTCGCGGTCGTTAGACCGATGCACATCAGAGTTCCCATCAAAGCAGGCACGCTAATATGCGTTTGGGTGAGAAAAAGCATCCACATCGCGCCACAGAGCGCGAAAGGAACAGCCATGAGCACGATAAGCGAATCGGTGACGCTCTGGAAATTGATCACAAGCAGCAGAAACACCAACACAACTGCGAGCGCCATGCCCGAAAACAACCCGCTGAAACTCTCCCGCATGGTCTCAACTTGGCCGCTCAGCGTCACGGTAAGTGCTTTCGAAGGGTCTGGTTTGTTTGCCGCCAAGACTTCGTCGATAGCGTTTGCGGCCGACTGCAAATCGCGTCCCTGAACGTCGGCATGCACGTCGAATACAGGCCGGATGTTCAACTGCGACATGACCATGGGCACGTTGTTACGGCCAAACTTCGCCATGTTCATCAAGAGCTGGGAACCCTTGGCGCCGGGCGCGGTAACAGGCAGCGTCCACAGATCTTGGGTCGAGTTTATTTCATAGGTCGGCGTTTGCACCACCAACGGATAGCTGACTGAATTTCGCGGATTGAGCCAAAAATTCGGGGCCACCTGCGCGCTGTTATTCAACGAGACAAGGATGTTGTTCGCGATAGTCTGCTGGCCAAGGCCAACTTCGCGGGCGAAATCGCGATCGACATCGACAGTGAGCGCAGGCGCATCTGGAACCTGGAATACGTGGGAATCCACGATACCTGGAACATTGTTCAGTTCGCGCGCGAGCTTCAGTGCGAGAGCGTAAGCGTCATCGTTGTTTGGACCACTAACGCGAATATCGATGGGTGCAGGCTGTCCAAAATTTAGCACCTGATTGACGATGTCGGCGGGCTGGAAAAAGAATTGGAGCTGCGGGAAGCGTTTAGGCAGTTCGCGCCGGAGATCAGAAACATGTTGAGGTGTCGGCGTGTGCTTCTCTTTCAGCGAGATCAGAATCTCGCCATCCATCGGCCCGACGGTCGCTGTGTCGCTCAGCGCGATGTTGATGCCACTGTAAGGCAGTCCGATATTGTCGAGAATAACGTCGATTTGGTCGTCGCCAACGATGTTGCGGATCGCTGTTTCGACTTTCGCGAAATCTTGCTGCGTCTGCTCAAGCCTCGCCCCCGGAGGTGCACGAACATGCAGGCGCATCTGCCCCGCGTCGATCTGCGGGAAGAAGTCCATCCCTAGCCTTGGATACAATGTAAGAGAAGCACCGATCAGGACCGCGAAAAATAGCACCGTGCTGAGCGGCCGGTCGACCATCCAGGCCAATGTATTGCGATGGGCTTCGCGCAGATTGACGAAGCCCCGCTCAAAGGAACGGTGAATGAAACCGAAAGGATTGAACCGGCGGCGCGTCTGAGGCGCTTGCGCATGCTCTCCGCCATGACCGGCGTGCACCTGAGATCCCATCAGGACCTTAAACAGCAAGGGAACAAGCGTGAAGGACAGCAGAAGGCTTGATGCGAGCGAGACGATGACCGACAGCGAAAGAGGAGAAAAAAGATATTTCGCGGTGCCGGTCAAAAGAAACACGGGCACGAACACAACGCTGATCGACAGGGTCGCCAGAAGCGTCGGAACGGCAACTTCCGATGTGCCCTCCAGAATCGATTCCTCCAGCGGCTCACCCAAGCCAACATGCCGCTCGATATTCTCGATCACAACCGTTCCGTTATCGACGAGGATGCCGACCGCGAGGGCAAATCCGCCCAATGTCATCGTATTGAGCGTCTGGCCGCCCATATAGAGAATAAGAACCGCAAAGATGATGGACAGCGGAATTGACGCCAAAATAATCAGCGTTAACCGCGCATTGCCGAGAAAAAGCAGGATCATCACCGCTGTCAGACCGGCCGCCATCAGCCCACCCATGACAACGCTGTCCAGAGCCGCGTTTACGAAGATGGATTGATCGAAAATGGGCTTCAGCGTCACGCCCTTAGGCAAAAGCCGCGTGATTTCGGGGAGTGCCTCTTTAACGCCGTCGATGACAGCCAGGGTCGACACGCCGCCGGTTTTGCGAACCAGCATCAGCGCGCCCGGAAGCCCATTCTGAGAAACTGAATTCGTCTGAACCTGATAGCCGTCATGGACGTGAGCAACGTCGCGCACGAAGACAACTTTATCGCCGATCTTTTTGATCGGAAAGCCGTTGATGGAGGCTATGGCATCGGGACTGTTATTCAGCGCCACGGAGTAATCGTTACTGCCGATCTTCACGCCGCCCGACGGCATGATCACATTTTGATTGGTCAGCGCTTCGGTCACATCGGCAGGAGTAAGTCCACGCGACTGCATGGCTTCTTGGTCAAGACTGACCATGATAACGCGCGGCTTGCCGCCATAAGGATAGGGCACCGCTGCGCCGCGCACGACCGCCAGGCTGGGACGAATGATGTTCTGCCCGAGGTCGTTGAGCGCGGTGTCCGCCAGTGTGCTGCTGGCAAGGCTTATCTGGATGATCGGAACGTCAGTGGCGCCATAACGCAAAATGAGCGGCGGAGTGATATTGCGCGGCATATACTTCAGCACGACGAGCGCAGAACTCGCGAGCTGGGAGATGGCCCGGCTAACGTCCGCACCCTCGTGCAGATAAACCTTAATGACCCCGACGCCGTTATAGCTATTCGCTTCCATACGGGCGATGTCGTCGACGAGAGATGCCAATTGGCGTTCGTGAAGAGAGATAATGCGGTTCTGAATCTCAGCCGCGCTCATCCCATTATAGGTCCAGACGACGCTGACAACGGGAATATTGATCTCGGGGAATATGTCTGTCGGCATCCGCCGAGCCGCGCCAGCCGCAAGCAAACACATCAGCACTATAACAGCGACAACCGTGTAAGGGCGTCTCAGCGAAAAGCCAGCAAGTGACATTGGTTGGCCGGTCTCCTCGATCGCAAGTGACTAGGACACTTCTTGAGCTCATCATAACATACTGTTTGACAGAGCCAATAATAAGAAAGAATAACAAAGAGTTACTGCATTGTATTGCTTTCACTGTTTCTGCCCCTGATTGACATTTGCGGCGCTGTAACCGCAATCTCATGAGGCTTGGACAGTGGCAAGCCTCGCACCAGGCTCAGGCGACCATAGGGGAACCTCCATCCAGGCCATAGTTACCATTTTGATACCTTTCGGAACCGAAAAGAGGGACATAACGCCATGAGAATTCTCGTCATCGAGGACGATCCTGACGGCCGCGCGGTTCTTGTTCAAGGGCTGGCCGAAAGTGGCCAGGAGGCGATCTCCGCGCCGGATTTCGCAGAAGGCCTCGCGCTCGCGAAAAGGGAGGGATACGACGCATTGATTATCGACCGTGGGCTTCCAGGCGGAGACGGAATCGGTATTGTCACGGCCTTGCGCGCTCAAAAGATTATGACGCCGGTAATTTTCTTAACCGCCTTGAACGAAGTCGATGATCGGATCGCAGGCTTGCGAGCTGGCGGCGACGATTATATCGCCAAGCCCTTTTCGTTTCTTGAACTTCTCGCCCGGCTCGAAGCGATAGCACGTCGGAAGGAGGCTGTGCCGGATCCGATCTTGCGCGCGGGTGATCTTGAGCTGAACCTGCTCACAAGAACGGTTAAGCGCTCCAATGTCGAGATTCCCTTGCAGCCGCGGGAATATCGCCTGCTTGAATTTCTCATGAGACATGCCGGACAGACCGTTACCCGCACCATGCTCCTCGAAGGAGTTTGGAAATACCGTTTCGAGCCGGAGACAAAGATCATCGACGTACAAATGAGCCGTTTGCGCCAGAAAATCGATCGCGGCTTTGAAACACCCCTTATCCAAACGGTGCGGGGCTCTGGATATTGCATCCGTGCTGATTAGGCTTCGCCATACCACCACGTTCAGGCTCACGGTCATTGCATGCCTCACGTTTATAGGGGTAGGCGCAGCCATATTCGGCTTTTCTTATTGGAGCATGTTGCGTTCCATCGATAGCCAAATCAATCAAGCGCTGGTCCGCGAATCCGCCGACATAACGGCGGCTTATGAGAAGGGCGGATATGACAGCCTGCGCCAAACCGTTGCCGCACGGGCCTCCCTCCAACAGGATGCGACGCGCATTTATCTTCTCATTGGTCCAGGTGGACCACTCATAGGCAATTTACGGCAATGGCCTGCGGATGCTCCTAACCCGGGCACAACCACGGAAATAGAGATTTCTCACGCCGCCAAGACCGCCCGCGTGCGTACACTGGCCTTTTCTGGCGATATCCGCGTGCTTGTGGGACGCACGCTTTCGGAGCGGAATAATCTTCAAGTCATTGTTGGGAAGTCGCTCGTCAGCGTGCTTGGCACAAATCTATTGCTTGGCGCAACTGCCGGCACACTCCTTGCTCTCTATGCACGCCGCCGCCTTGGAGAAATCAACGCCATCACCCAGAAGGTGCTTGAGGGCAATCTTTCGGAGCGCATTGCGGTTGGCGAGGGAGGGGACGAATACGGCCATCTGGCGCAAAATATTAACGCCATGCTTGATCGTATACAGCGACTGGTGGCCACCGTACGCGGTGTAACCGAAAACATCGCTCATGATCTGCGTACCCCGCTAAACCGCCTGCGGGGCAGGATGGAAGTGGCGCTCATGGCGCCCCGCACTCCAGAGGAGTATCGCGGCGTACTGAAGCGCGCTATCGCCGAGTCAGAGACGATTGTTGATACTTTCAACGGTATTCTGAAGATTGCACGAATGAAAGCAGGCGCGCTCGATCTGCCGCTGTCAAATGTCGATCTGGTGGAAGTGGTGGAAGAGCTCGTGGATCTCTATCAAGTTTTCGCCGAAGAGAGTGGCGTTTTCCTAGAAGCACAGCTCCCCCAGAGCAGTGCGCATAAAGGCGCCCTTTTTGTCTTGGGCGACGCGCACTTGATTTCGCAAGCAGCGGCGAACCTTCTCGACAACGCCATCAAATATACGCCGCCGGCTGGCAGGGTGGTCATCGCCGTGGTGCAAACCGCAAATAGCGTGAGCCTCACGATTGCCGACAACGGCCCAGGCATTCCCACTGAGATGCGCCCGGCCATCCTGGACCCTTACGTGAGGGGCGAAGCGGCCAATGGTAAGCCGGGTTTTGGCCTCGGCCTGAGTTTCGTTTCCGCAGTTATGGAATGGCATGGCGCGCAGCTTGCGCTGGTGGATAACATGCCGGGGCTTCGGGCAACTCTATTATTTCCGGGCGTGAGCGACGGAGATACATCCTGACCAAACCCGCGCACGCGCGGTGTCGCGGTGTCAGGAATGTCGGCCTCGATGATGTCTATCATTCAAGATATTTCAAAGTATTGCGGATTGAGCAGTCCTGCTTCTCAAACAAAACGCAGGGAAACCGGCGAAGCAGGCGGCGGTCGTCAGCGTCAATCCTTGCGATGGTATCTTTTTTGAAACTTTGGCGCGGCGACATTCGAAGTTAAGATAGATTTTAAGAATGGCGTTAAGCCATCAATTACCTCTTCATTCGTGAATTATTAAGGAAAAACCATGCGTATTAGCAATAAGATAGCAGCTATTGCGGCGGGTTTTGCAATTCTTGCCACACCGATATTTGTGGCTGAAGCTAAGCCCAAGCCTACGCCCAAGCATAAGATGCATCATCGGCATTTTGTTAAGAAGCCGCATCTTCGCGGTGTACGCTATTCGCCTGATGGCGATTTGATTGATCGGAATGGTTGGAGACGCAGGACAGGCGTGTGGGATAACACCTGCTTAAATCTCGATTATCTCAATTCCATGTACGCGTGTAGCTCGTCGGGTCGCAAATAGTCCAAGCTCTTTAAAAAAGGCCAGAAGAAGCCCCGCTCCAAGCAGTATCTGGTGCAATCTCGTTGCTACAAACCGTGGACTTCTTGCGGCGGGAGGAATTCGCCTGGCCCAGCCAACCGGCGGGACCAGGCGCCACTAACATGCCGGAAAACGGGTTATCCGCCGTTAGCTGACGGGGGGACCGGATCGAAACGGCCATCCCGGCTACCGGTAAAAGGCGTCAGCCCGTAGCCTGGCGATCGCGCCGAAAATTCCGGGCCTGCGAAACCGCCGTAATAATAGGGCTGGACATCTTGGCGGTTTTGACTTCGACGCTGCGCGCTCGCATCGTGCGATACGCTAATAGATGAAACTGCAGCGCCGATAAAGAGGACGACGGCTGTAAGTCCGCGCATAGACTTGTTTGCACGTGACTGCATAGCTAATCTCCGTTTGCTTGAGTTCGATTAGCAGATGGTTTGTAGTGACTAGCATCTAGTCTCCCATCTGCCCCTCTCGTCTGGCCGTTACCTGGAATTTTTATTATTGGGGCTGTCAACCCTGCCCGCCTAAGGCAGTTCCGAACCTCACGAATGTGTTGGGAGCCTTGAAGTGAGCACCGAGCACGCAAAAGCCGCTGGCGCTGCGCCTTTCTCCACTGCGAAGGCGCCAGCAACAGCTTAGCGTTAACCGCCATTAGCGGAAGGCGGCACGGGAAGAAATCGTCCATCTTCGCTAGTGCTATCGATGATTGGCCTATTGGCCGCGAAGTCAGCGTAATATGGCAAATCATTTCTGCTTGCTGCATTCGCGGCTTGCGAAGCAATTGCGCCAGATAGCACGAAACTAGCCGTCACAATCACGCGTCCTATCTTAGTCGTAACTAATGGTTTTAGACCGTTCATCTCTGTTATCCTGTCTCAGTACGAGTTTCACCGTCTCAATCGCAGCCTGAGGATGCAGGAATGATGCGGATCGTGGAAATATTAGCTGTCTCTGGAATCAATTCCCAATGCACATCGTCGCTTAACGCGGTTCACGTTATCGAAAAAGCTGCGATGATAACGGCCAACCGCCGCGAATTTGACGCTTTCTTGCAAATTCATAGCCGCAAATCGAAATGCGATATTCAAGAGGGGCGACTGAGCCATGGTCTATCCACGCAGAGCAGCGAGATCTTTCAAGAAAGCCCATTGGCTGGCGTGCGCCGCGATCGGTGTGACGGCAGGAATGGCGCATATTCCTCTCGCACTCGCCCAAGGCGGTCAGACAGAGATTTCAAAGACCACGCGTCCACCCGTGGCTGCCCCGGCCGCACCAGTCGCGCCTGCTCCCGTTACTCCAGCCCCCGTTGTTCCGGCTCCGGTTGCCCCCGCAGCGCCAGCGGCAAATCCTGCTGCGCCTGGCCCTTCCTGGCAGACTGACGTCGCGCAGCCGCAGCAGCCCGAGCTGGAAAACGACATTCAGATTGTCACTAAGATCAACGACTACTTCAACAAGCTCACGGATTTGCAGGGCGATTTTCTTCAGACCGACCCGGACAACAAACGGAAGCGCGGAAGATTTTATTTTCAGCGCCCCGGTAAGGCCCGCTTCGATTACGCCGTGCCCGCCGATCTCAAGATCATATCTGACGGTAGCTACATTGCGATTGAGGACCACCACGCCAAAACATCGGAAAAATATCCGTTGGATGTAACGCCTTTCCGGCTGTTGCTAACGCAAAATGTCGATCTAGGCACCGATGCCAAGATTATCTCGGTAGAGCAAGGGTCCGATACTTACGTTTTGACGCTTGAAGACAAGAAGGGTGACAGTTCAGGCCGGATTCGCCTTTTCTTCAGCAAGACGGATTTGAATCTAACCGAGTGGGTCATTACCGACGCACAGGGACTCGACACGAGTATTGCGCTCTCAAACGTTGAGCTTGGCAAGAAAGTCGCCGACAATTACTTCCAGTATTCAAGAATGTTGGGCATCGATCGCGACCAATAAGGCGTAGCCAGCGCGCCCCTACGGCGATAACGGTAATTCGCTTGCCCAACACCCATATTAGTCTAGCAGCTTCTGCGCATTTGGACGCTGCTAGACCGAGTGCGGGGGATTGCGCGCTGGCATTTGGCGGTCTTCCGCACCAATCCGGGAAGCAATTCGCGCATGGACAACGAGCTGGGCCACATTGATGTCATTATCGTTGGCGCTGGCCCGGCTGGGCTTGCGGCAGCTATTGCTTGTCATATAAGTGGCGTGACCCCTGTTGTTGTTGACACCTCAAAAAGCGCATCGGCGGAGGCCGCAAAAGGTAGAAGCGCCGCTCTCTTCAACAACACGGTGGAATTCTTGCAGTGGTTAGGTGTCTGGAGCGCGTGCGCGGAGAGTGCCGAGCCGCTACGGGCGCTGCAATTCATTGACGACACAGGCCGCCGCCTTCGCGCTCCCGATTGCGTCTTCCATGCAAGCGAGATCGGCGAAACAGCCTTTGGCTATAACATAACCAATGCCGATCTCATGCGCGCAATGAAGAGCGAAGTAGAGCGCCGCAAGCTACGTGTGATTGCCCCGGGTCCCCTCGGCAGCCTCAACGCGAGCGCAACCGATGTTTGCCTGAAGTTCGAGGACGGTACGGAGCTCAGTGCGCCGCTTGCGATTGGCGCCGACGGCAGAATGTCAGCCACGCGTGTGGCGGTTGGGATCCGTAGCCTTGCTTGGTCATACGATCAAATCGCAATAGCAGTGGGCATTTCACATCAGCGTCCTCACAATGGGGTCTGCATCGAGCTTCATCGGAGCGGAGGTCCGTTCACGCTCGTGCCGCTTCCAGGTAACGCCTCCAGCCTCGTATGGGTGGAACGGAAGAGCGAGGCTGAGCGTCTTTTGGCGCTAAGCAGCACCGAATTTAAGCTGGAGATAGAAAAAGTATCGCACCTTGCCCTTGGGCGAATTCTGGATGTCACCGAAAGGACCCGCTTTCCGCTTTCGTCTGTTGCCGTGCGCGAATATGGCCGCTCTCGCGTCGCCTTGGTGGGAGAGGCTGCACACGCGGTGCCCCCTATCGGCGCGCAGGGGCTTAATCTTGGTTTCCGCGATGTGGAGGCGCTTGCGGAGCTTATCGCCGCCGCGGAAGCGCGGGAAGACGACATCGGGGGCGAAACCCTCCTCCGCGACTACACAGCGGCCCGGAGGAGCGATATTGTGAGCCGGACATTCGGCGCCGATGTGCTTAACAGGAGCCTGCTATCAGGGTTTTTACCGCTCCAGGCCGCTCGTGGGTTAGGTCTCTACGCGCTGGGCGCGATTGGCCCTTTGCGTCGCGCGTTCATGCGGCGGAGCATTGCGCCTACGCGCGCCGTTTAATTGCTTGACGTTCCCGCCAGTGCTTGCAAGACAAACCCACCTCGCTCGCCAAAATCTCAGGCCTGGATGATGCTCCTCGATCTTCGCCACCGGCTCGAATATTTTTTTCTTCTGACGCTGACGCTTATGGTCCGCGCGCTGCCGCTTGACATCGCGACAGCCGTCTCAGCGCGCGTCTGGCGCTTCATCGCGCCAAAGACACGGCGTCATCGCCGCGCCATGAGAAATTTGGCCAAAGCGATGCCCGAAAAAACCCCGGCGGAACATGAAGCGATTGCACTCGCCATGTGGGAAAATCTTGGGCGCGTGATGGCGGAGACTTTTCTTCTGCATCGCGTGATAAAAGACCCATCACGCATCGAATTTGAAGACCCTGAACTCATCGCACGTTATCGGGATAAGATAGGCGCGACCGTGTTTGCGAGCCTGCACATGGGCAATTGGGAGATCGGCATTTCACCCGTGAATGCGATTAATGGGCGCCCAGCAGGCGTCTATCGCGTTGTGGAGAACCCCTACGTAGACCGCTATCTTCACGCGCAACGCGCGGCCCTCTATCCTGGCGGTCTCTTCGCGCGTGGGCCGAATGAGGGCTTCAGCACCGTTTTGCAGATCAGCAACTATGTGCGCGGCGGAGGCACGCTCGGCATTCTCGCCGATCTCATCGACAGGAAGGGCGTTCAAGTTCCGTTTTTCGGGCAATTGGTGTGGGCCTCGACTGCGCCTGCCTGGATTGCGCGTCGCGCGGGCACGAGATTGTGGATTGGCCGCTGCATTCGCGTGGGCAAACGCTCGCGGTTCAAGATTGCCTTCAAGGAGTTGAAGGTGCCTCGCACAGAAAATGCCGACGAGGACATACGGTCGATCACAGCCGCGATCCAGAGACAATTCGAATCCTGGATCCGGGAAAATCCAGAACAGTGGATGTGGTCGAACAAGCGCTGGTCGGAAGAGGAACTACAGAGCCCGGCCTAGCCAATACCAAAGTACCGGCAATCGTCGCTTGCGTGACCTTCGGGCATATCGACACTATCGGCAATCACCTTCAATGTGACAGCTCAATCGCTTGACCCGCTCTGCCGGCAAAGGCAAATAAGATTGACTGATGCGGAGGCCCCATGGCAGCGACACGATCCCCATTTAATTTTTTCAAGGCTTTAGCGGCTGGTGCTCCGGCTCCCTTTGTCGAGAAGCCCGTGCGGCTGGAGCGGATGATCCACTTCCTCGCGCCGCAAGTCGAAAAGATCCGCGCGAAGGTGCCTGAGCTAATCAAGCAGGTCGATGTTATCTGCGGAAATCTCGAAGACGCTATTCCTGCCGGGGAAAAAGAAGCGGCGCGCGCTGGCTTCATAGAGCTTGCACGGTCGAATGAGTTTGGCCGAACCGGGCTCTGGACGCGCGTCAACGCTCTAAACAGCCCCTGGGTGCTGGACGACATTGTGGAAATTGTCGCTGCTGTCGGAGACAAACTTGATGTCATCATGCTGCCCAAGGTCGAAGGGCCGTGGGACATTCATTACCTCGATCAGCTTTTAGCACAGCTTGAGGCGAAGCACCGGATCAAGAAGCCAGTGATGATCCACGCGCTTCTTGAGACAGCGGAAGGCGTAAACAACGTGAAGGAGATCGCCGCCGCGAGTCCGCGCATGCACGGCATGAGCCTCGGACCAGCCGATCTTGCAGCAAGCCGCGCCATGAAGACGACGCGGGTAGGAGGCGGCCACCCGTCCTATGGCGTGCTCGCCGACGCGACGCCTGGTTCAACGGCTCCTCGCGCTTTCTTCCAGCAAGACCTTTGGCACTACACAGTCGGCCGCATGGTGGACGCTTGCGCAACCCACGGCATCAAACCATTTTACGGCCCATTTGGCGACTTTTCCGATCCAGCCGCCTGTGAAGCTCAATTCCGCAACGCATTCATACAGGGATGCGCGGGCGCTTGGACGCTACACCCGTCACAGATCGAGATCGCCCGCCGCGTGTTTACTCCAGATGCCGCAGAAGTAACATTCGCACGGCGCATTCTTGAAGTCATGCCAGACGGCACCGGCGCCGTTATGGTCGACGGCAAAATGCAAGATGACGCCACTTGGAAACAGGCCAAAGTCATGGTTGATTTGGCGGATATGGTTGCAGCCAAAGATGCCTCAACAAGCTCTTAAGACACAGATAGGCGAATGATACGATACACCTGGAGAATGGGCGATCCAGTAAAGGAGCTCCAAGCCGATGCGCAAGGCGCCGTCGTCGTGAAGAAGCGGCAGGCGAGGTTTGCTATTGGAAACGTCGTCAAACACCGCTTTTTCCCGTTCCGCGGTATTGTTTTCGATGTAGACCCCGTGTTCAACAACAGCGAGGAGTGGTGGCTCTCGATCCCCGAAGAGATACGCCCTTCGAAAGATCAGCCATTTTATCACCTGCTCGCTGAAAACGAGGACACTGAATATGTGGCCTATGTGTCGGAACAAAATCTGCTTCCCGACGATAGCGACGAGCCGCTCCGTCATCCTCAATTGGCCGAACTGTTTGATGAGTTGGAAGATGGCGTCTATCGCTTTCGCGGCTCAAACGCGAATTAGAGCGTAATCTGGAGTGCTGCGCTGCTGTCATCGCGAAGCGGCAACGCTGCTGCGGCGATCCAGTGCAAAAATACCGGGAGAGTTACCCCTAGATTGCTTCCGGCCGCGCCGTCGCAATGACATCAATAAAAAAGCTCCCGCTTGCGGCGAGAGCGATATGAAGTCTGAGGCCGTCGCGTAGACGGCCTCTTTCATAAGGATGGCGCTTACTTCTTGCCGGCAGGAGCGGCCGGAGCAGCAGGAGCCGCACCTTGTCCGTTTTTCGCTGCATCTTCCTGCTGCTTGCGCAGTTCCTGAAGCTTGCCGCGAATCACTTCAGCGATCTTCTTCTGGTCTTCGGTATATTTTTCGATCGGGATCGGAGTGCCCTCGATCGTCTTCGCGAAGCCTTCGAGCGGCAGCGGAATGGCAAGCTGACGGCCTGTGACGTCGATACCGAGATAAGCGACCTGTTTGCCCGTCTTCATCTTATCGATGATTGCTGGCTCAACTTCTGCGTCGGCATAGCAGCCAGCTTGGTCGCAGGTGTTGTAAGCGAGCCTGATCGGCTCCTGGTCGTCAATCTTCACAAAAGCCCCGGCGGGAAGTAGCGAACCGAGGGGGAGCATGGCGAGCAAGCTCGGCTTAGGCTGGTTTTGTCCCTGACGGACAGCAAGCTTGCCAATAAGGAAAGCCGTCGCGTTGTCGCGAATGTCGACCTGCGTTATGCAGACATTCGTCTTCTTCAATTCTTCAGGCTTCTTGGGCTTCTCGCCCTCTTTCGTCTGCTCCGGAATCGGCACGTCAAAGCAGAGTTTGTACCAGATATCTGGCTTCTTATCGCCAGCGGCAGCCGGCTGCGCGGCAGCAGCCGGTTTCGCTGCGGGCGCGGCTTTGCCCTTATCCTGCGCCATAGACTGCGTTACGCTCATAGCAAGCGCAAATATCGCTGCTGCCCCTAGGGTCGTCGCTCTAACGAGCTTCTCGGAAACCATTAAACCCAACCTTTCGCTGAACTACTCTCGGCTAATCTCATCCCCATGCCCCTCTGTACGAGGCAGTGACCGTAGCTTGGATACTCGGAAATGAGGCATTCCCGTGACGATTTCGAAGAGCGAGCAGACAGACGAGAGATCAACCTTCTTTATTTTGAACAGTGGCATCTATGCTCATATTGTGAAAATGTCAGCAGCCATGCCGATTTAAGGTTGAATAACCCCTGCAGGGAGCACGCTCGCGTGGAGTTCGTAAAATTTCGTGAATGTTTGCACCATACGCAACGAATTAAAATTTCGTTCCGGCTTGTTGGGCTCGCGGTTTTGGCGCTAGCGACCTTCGCCCCGCTGAGCGATTCGGCGTGGGCTGCAGCCAGCCATGGGATTTCGATGCATGATGAGCCGAGATATAATCCCGGCTTTCCACACCTAAATTATGTGAACCCCAACGCTCCGAAGGGCGGCGCAATTCGCTTGGCCATATTGGGCTCCTTCGACAGTCTCAATCCCTTCATCGTGAAGGGTGCTCCGGCAGCGGGCCTTCGTGAATATGTGTATGAGACACTGCTCGGTAGAAGCTTCGACGAGCCCTTCTCGCTATATGGGCTGCTCGCCGAAACGGTAGAGACAGCGGATGACAGAAGCTGGGTCACATTTCAGCTTCGCCCTGAGGCGCGGTTCTCCGACGGGACGCCGATCAAGCCCGAGGACGTTTTGTTTTCATGGTCTCTGCTGAAATCGAAAGGGCGCCCAAATCACCGCTTTTACTATTCGAAGGTCTCTGCTGCGGAAAAAATTGGCGAGCGTGGGGTCAAGTTCACGTTTGAAAGCGCGGGCGACCGCGAGATGCCGCTCATCATGGGGCTAATGCCGATTTTTCCGTCCCACGTAATGACCGCTGATAATTTCGAAAAAACGGGGTTCGAAAAGCCGCTCGGTAGCGGCCCCTATGTTGTTAGCGAAGTCGCGCCGGGCGCGAGCATTATTTTCAGCCGGAATCCAAACTACTGGGGCCGCGATCTGCCCCTCAATCGCGGTCAATACAATTTCGACAGCGTTCGCATCGACTATTACCGGGACCGAACTACGCTGTCCGAGGCGTTCCGCAAAGGTTTGATTGACGTTCAGGGCGACAGTGATCCCATTGACGCAGTCCAATGGGCGGAAGCCTATGATTTTCCTGCCGTTCGGCACGGTCTCGTAAAGAAGCTGGAATTCGATGTCGGAGTTCCGGCGGGTATGTCGGCCCTCGTTTTTAATACGCGCCGCCCGATTTTCGCTGACCGGCGCGTGCGCGAGGCTCTAACTCTGGCTTTCGATTTCGAATGGATCGACAAGACCCTGTTTCGCGGCCTCTATGCCCGCACGCAGAGCTTCTTCGACCGCTCCGAATTATCGTCCCATGGACGTCCCGCCGACGAGCGAGAAAAAGCTTTGCTCGCTCCATTTTCCACGGACCTCGCGCCAGGCATCATGGCCGGGACCTTCAGCCAACCGATGACTGATGGCTCTGGAAACAACCGCGATGCCCGTAAGCACGCCATCGCGCTTCTGGAGGAAGCAGGCTACGAATTGCGCAATGGGGTCATGACCAATAAAGCGAACGGAGAGCCTCTTACCTTCGAAATGCTCTGCGCATCACGCGAACAGGAGCGCCTCATGCTTTCCTATTCGCGATCGCTCGCGCAGATCGGCATCAACGTATCAATCCGGCTTGTGGACTCCGCCCAGTACCAACGGCGCATCACCGCCTTCGACTTCGATATGATGCAGGCCAATTGGGCCTCGTCGCTATCGCCTGGCAATGAGCAAAGCTTCCGCTGGGCGGAGGATTCCGCTGGGCATGAGGGAAGCTTCAATTACGCTGGCGTAAAAAGCCTAGGCGCCGACGCCATGATCGCAGCAATGCTCTCGGCCAAGACTCGCGCAGAATTTATCTCCGCTGTGCGCGCATTGGACCGGATTTTGCTGTCTGGCCGCTATGTCATTCCACTATACCATGCGCCGAAGCAGTGGATCGCTGCGTGGTCGCAATTCCGGCAGCCGGAAGGTTCGACACTCTACGGAACGCGCATCGAGACTTGGTGGCTTGACCGGGCGCAGAGCGCTACTGCTCCGTGAGGCTGCGGCGAGCAACGGTCGGCCGGAGGCTGGGGGCAATGGAAGAGAGCAGATTTGGTTATCGCGGGGAGAAGCCACCCGCGGCGTTCAATATGGCGCGCTACTGCCTGCGTGGCGCTTATGCGCCGCGTGATAAAGTAGCTCTGATCGTTGCGCACACACCGGACGCACAGGACATCGAAAACTGGACCTATGGGGCGCTTGAGGCCGCTGTCCTGCGCGCGGCACACTGCTTTCGTGCGTCACATGCCCTCGCGCCGGGAAGCCGAATTCTCATACGCCTACGCAACCGCAGCGCTTATGCGCTCGCCTTCTTCGGCGCGATTGCAGGCGGCCTTGTTCCGATACCCGCATCGCCCGATCTGACCGCGCGTGAGCTGGACTTCTTGCTTGCGGATAGCGAAGCCAGCGCCATCCTGCTTGACGATAGCCTGCCACATGGTTCCCTGCTGCCCGGCCTTGTTGTCATCCCAGAGAAAAGCCTTGCCGCCGCTACCGAAAGCGGTCCTGAAGGCGCATACGCCGAAACGAGCGCCGATAGCCCTGCATTTCTCATTTACACATCAGGCACGACCGCCGCGCCGAAAGGCGTGCTGCACGCTCACCGCAGCGCCTGGGGAAGGCGGCCCATGTATCAGGGCTGGTACGGAATAAGCGCTGTAGACCGGCTCATGCACGCCGGAAGCCTAAACTGGACCTACACACTGGGCACCGGCCTCGCTGACCCTTGGGCGAATGGCGCAACCGCCATCATCTTCACGGGTGAAAAGGACCCTGCCCTTTGGCCGCGCCTGATCCGCGACCTAAACATAAGTCTTTTTGCGGCGGTGCCAGGCGTCTATCGGCAGATGCTGAAATATGGCGCCGTCGAGGAGCTCCCCTCTGGCTTTAGGCACGGACTGACGGCGGGGGAAACGCTTCCGAGCGCTGTCGCGGCTGAGTGGCAGGCTCGCACGGGGACCGTGCTTTACGAGGCGCTCGGCCAAAGTGAGCTTTCTACTTACATCTCAAGCTCGCAGCTTTATCCTCCGCGCGCCGGAAAAGTGGGCAAGCCGCAGCCGGGCCGATGCGTGGCGATCCTCCTGGAAGACGGCGCAGGCGATCCTTTACCGGCAGGCTCGGAAGGTGTCATAGCGGTACATCGCAGCGATCCAGGTCTGATGCTTGGCTATTGGCGCCGCCCAAATGAGGAAGCGGAAGTTTTCTGCGGCGAGTGGTTCATTGGCGGCGACGCGGGCATATTGGACGAAGATGGCTATATCGCCCACCTCGGACGCCGCAACGAACTGATGAACGCCGGCGGTTTTCGAGTGTCGCCTTTGGAGGTCGAGCAGGAAATTGCTAAGCATCCGAACGTAGCGGAAGTCGCGGTGACGGAACTCGCCATACGGGACGGCGTTTCCATCATTGGCGCTTTTGTCGTCCCGCGCGATACGGGTCAAGCCAACCTCGCAGACAATTTAGGTGAGTTAGCTACGCAATCTCTCGCTGCTTATAAACGTCCACGGGAGTATGTTATCGTCGATCATCTGCCGAGAACTATGAATGGGAAGGTGAAGCGCTCCGAGCTTGCGCGGCTTCTTCAGCAGGCGGAATAGTTGCAAGGAAACTTGAAATATGACCGGGGCTGTTAGCGCGTTGAAAGCGAACGAAAATCAAGAGGCGCAGATCAGGATCGACATCGTTTCGGATACGATTTGCCCCTGGTGTTTTATCGGCAAGCGCAGGCTGGAGGGAGCCTTAGCTCAACTGCCAAATGTGGAGGCTTCGATCCATTGGCGGCCCTTCCTCCTCGATAAGACCATTCCCGAAGGCGGCATGGACCGCCAAGCCTATCTCGCGCGCAAATTCGGCGCTGACGGCGCAAAGCATATTTATGATCGCATCCGCGCAGCCGGAGCGGAGGAAGGCATTTCCTTTGCCTTCGAGAAAATCAAAAAAACGCCGAATACCATCGATTCCCACCGGCTTCTGCATTGGGCCGACGCGGAAGGCAAACAGGACGCCGTGGCTGAGCGGCTATTCCAGCTTTATTTTATCGACGGTGCCGACATCGGCAGCCATGAGATCCTGACGAGTGCAGCCTCTGAGGCTGGCATGAATGGCGACGTGGTTCGCGGGCGGCTGCCCACGGACGAGTCCCGCTCGCTGATCCAGCGCGAGGTTGAGGAGGCGAACGCCTTTGGCATCGATGGCGTTCCATGCTTCATCTTCAACGGGCAGACCTATCTCCCCGGCGCTCAATCTTCGGAAGTTCTTGCCGAGGCCATCCGGCGCGTAGCATTTGCGGACGAAATCAAAAGCAAGACATAGGCTCCGCGCGCTGCTATGTCTTCGCAAGATGCGCGCTAACGCTTCCAGCCAGCGCCAAACTCCACTATGTATGCTCCATGAACACATCGACACCCAATTCCCAGGGCACAGCCGCTCGTGATGCGACCCCGAAGGGCGTCACGCCGCTTGAGCGCATCCGCAATTTTTCGATTGTCGCGCATATCGATCACGGCAAGTCCACGCTCGCCGACCGCCTCATTCAAGTTTGCGGCGGCATGACCGCGCGCGAGATGGCGGGACAAGCGCAAGTTCTTGACAATATGGAGATCGAGAAAGAGCGCGGCATCACGATCAAGGCGCAGACGGTGCGGCTCGATTATCGCGCGAAGGATGGCGAGCTTTATCAGCTCAACCTGATGGATACGCCAGGCCATGTGGATTTCGGCTATGAAGTCAGCCGGAGCTTGGCCGCGTGCGAAGGCTCGCTGCTCGTCGTCGATGCCAGCCAGGGCGTGGAAGCGCAGACGCTCGCGAATGTTTATAAGGCGCTCGATAATAATCACGATATCGTGCCGATCTTAAACAAAGTCGACCTGCCCGCAGCCGAGCCAGACCGCGTGAAACAGCAGATCGAGGATGTGATTGGCCTCGATGCCAGCGGCGCGGTGGAAATTTCGGCGAAGACCGGCCTCAACATCGAGGCGGTGCTGGAAGCGATCGTGACGCGCCTGCCGCCGCCAAAAGGCGATGCAAGCGCACCGCTGAAAGCCATGCTGATCGATAGCTGGTATGACCCCTATCTGGGCGTGGTCGTGCTTGTCCGCGTCGTGGACGGCCTGCTGAAGAAGGGCATGCGCGTAAAGCTTATGTCCACGGGCGCGGTGCATCCCATCGACCGCGTCGGCATTTTCCGCCCCAAACAAGAAATGCTCGACGTGCTCGGACCGGGCGAAGTGGGCTTTTTCACCGCCGCCATTAAGGAAGTGGCCGACACGCGCGTCGGCGATACGGTGACGGAAGAAAAGCGGCCTGCAGCGAAAGCACTGCCGGGCTTCAAGCCGGTTCAGCCGGTGGTGTTCTGCGGCCTGTTCCCAGTCGACGCCTCACAATTTGAGGACCTCCGCGACGCCATGGCCAAGCTGCGCCTTAACGACGCGAGCTTCCAATATGAGATGGAATCGAGCGCCGCGCTTGGCTTCGGCTTCCGTTGCGGCTTCCTCGGGCTGCTGCACCTCGAAATCATCCGCGAGCGGCTCGAACGCGAATTCAACATCGACCTCATCACCACCGCGCCGAGTGTGATCTACAATCTCTACATGAATGACGGCGAGATGCGCGAGATGCACAATCCCGCCGATATGCCGGACGTGGTGAAGATCGACCGCATGGAAGAGCCCTGGATCAAGGCCACGATCTTCGTGCCGGATGAATATCTGGGCGCGGTGCTGAAGCTCTGTGAGGACAGGCGCGGGCGGCAGAAGGAGCTGACCTATGCAGGCGCGCGCGCAATGGTGGTTTACGACCTCCCATTGAACGAAGTCGTGTTTGACTTTTACGACCGCCTGAAGTCGATCAGCCGCGGCTACGCCTCATTCGATTATGTCATCACAGGCTATGAAGAGGGCGAGCTTGTGAAGATGTCCCTCCTCGTCAATGCCGAGCCTGTGGATGCGCTTTCCATGATCGTGCATCGCACGCGCGCCGAGATGCGCGGTCGTATGATGTGCGAAAAGCTGAAAGAGCTGATCCCCCGGCATTTGTTCCAGATCCCGATCCAGGCGGCGATTGGCGCGAAGGTGATCGCGCGCGAGACGCTGTCGGCGCTGCGCAAAGACGTGACCGCGAAGTGCTACGGCGGCGATATTTCGCGTAAGCGGAAGCTGCTCGACAAGCAGAAGGAAGGGAAGAAGAAGATGCGGCAGTTCGGCCGTGTCGAGATCCCGCAGGAGGCCTTCATCGCCGCGCTGAAGATGGACGCGAATTAGCGAAAAACGTGCCTATATCCGTGCGCCAGACGTAGAGCTGCAGACATAAAAACGCGATAAAATCGCATAGCGCGAGCCAATATATTCGAGGCATCGTATCCCAAACCGGAAACTGAGAAACCTGCTCAAAAACGTTGAATTGCTTCAGTGCAAAGACAATAAGATATCCCAATACAAGTAATATGGCAGTTATTGGTATTGAAAAAATTATAAAACTCATAGCTGCTATGGGGAGGAATACAATTCCTATCGAGACCCCTTCAAAAATATCTCCGAAGGAAACCCTATACCCAAGCAACCGAGCTATTGCCCATATGACCGCAGAAAGCAACGCAGCTACAATAATAACAATTAAAGTTTGGATCACTGCTGGAATACCGTTTGTGGGATACAGGGTGGATCTGCGACATTCACACTAACGTATCATCAAATTGTTTGTGCCGTCGATGATCCAGGTGATGGACGCGAATTAGCGCTGCTATTCGGCGGCGGACCGCTTGGCCTGGAGCACCCGCTCATACAAATATTCTGGCGCCAGATCGGCACCGTTCTCCCAAGCGAGCGTTTGCAGCTCAGGATCAGCCCTTAGCTTGGCAAATTCATATACATCTTTAAACGGCTCAAACACCGGCCCCCAAAGTTCGGACTGCAAATCAATTTCGCCGGTCAAGTCATCTTGAAACCGCAGCCACACGCGATAACCGCCAGCATGCTGGGCATCAATAACGCGAGGGATCATAGGCTTACTCCAGCGGTTTGATCGCCGACGGCAGCAGGCGATTTTGACAGGCATTCCAGGCCGCGCACAGCTCTGTAATATAAGCCTTTCGCCATTCGGAATTTCGCATTGAAATCGAACAAGCATCAAAATGGGGCTGCGCCTGATCGTGACAATAATGGGCTGGATCCATTTCGCGAATACGAATGGGTCGGATTGATTCGAATGCGTATCCGTTAATTATCTCCTTCGCGGCGCTGAGGGGAAGAAGACGATTGCCCCTCATATCGCGTTTCCCTGATGATGAGGAGCAATGCCAAGCAAACGGCCTAATGGTTAGTCCTGATCAGGCCATCCCTTCGGTGCAAGAAGTTATTTGCCCTTCTTTGGAGAGGTTTTCGTAGATGAAGGTTTCTTTGGCGGCTTGTGAGGTTGAGGTGCGTTCTTCTGGTCGGCAAGAATACGACCGTCTTCTTCCTTCTCAACCGACTTAACCTTTACAGATTGAGATTTTCCAAGCTCTTTCGCGGATTTTTTGACAACCTTCGGGTCAGGTTTCTGCTTTACGGGCATAGCTAGATCGCTCCTATGCGATTGTATGTTGAGGTAAAGGAGCGAGGTACTTGACGAGATTGCCAAACCGATTCAGGTTCGAGCAAACAGTTTACGCGATCCCGGCTCCTTGGCTGGAAGGGACGCACTGAGAGGCCCGTTTGGGAGTTACGATCCCGGCGGGCCTTTTACATATGATATGCACACTTAATCTTGTGTCTGTGACTGACTTAAGAGTCAACATGTAGTGTATTAAGAGGCCTTCTTTTTGTAAGGTCGGCACATTCGTGTTCCTGCCGAGCCAAATTGATTCCAGGAGCTTAGATGTCCACACCCCTTGAGCAATAAGCGCGCACACCCCATCAAACATTGATATGATCGCGGCAAACGCGGCGCGGTGAAACCTTATGGCAAAATCTCGATCTACCCCTTCGGCTCCTCTCTTCGAGAGCGTGGCGGCGGCGCAAGATGCGCCTCGTCCGCTGGCTGACCGGCTGCGTCCGTCGTCGCTCGATGAGGTCGTCGGCCAAGACCATCTCTTGCGCGGCGAGGGCGCCCCGCTGCGCCGCATCGCAGACGGTGAGCAGCCCCGCTCCATGATTTTCTGGGGGCCGCCAGGCTCCGGCAAAACCACCGTGGCGCGCCTAATGGCGAAAGGCGCAGGCATTCACTTCGAGCAACTCTCCGCGATTTTCTCCGGCGTCCAAGATCTGCGCAAAGTTTTCGAAGCCGCGCGCGACCGGCGGCGTTTCGGCCAAGGCACCATCCTGTTCGTGGATGAAATTCACCGCTTCAACCGCGCGCAACAGGATTCATTTTTGCCCTATGTCGAGGACGGCACGATCATTCTGATCGGCGCGACCACTGAAAATCCGTCCTTCGAGCTGAATGGCGCGCTTCTTTCGCGCACGAAGGTTCTGGTTTTCAAGCGGCTCACCGACGAGGACATCGAGGTCCTGTTGCGGCGGGCGGAAGGCGTGGCGGGAAGGCCGCTGCCACTCACTGCCGACGCGAGGGCTGCGCTCATCCGCATGGCGGATGGTGATGGGCGGTCGGCGCTGAACCTCGCGGAGGATTTGCTGTCGGCTGAGGGCGAAGGCGAGGAGCCCTACGATACCGAAAGGCTAACCCAACTCGTGCAACGCCGCGCGCCACTTTACGACAAGAACCGCGACGGCCATTACGATCTCATCAGCGCGCTCCATAAATCGGTTCGCGGCTCCGATCCTGATGCGGCGCTTTATTGGTTTTGCCGAATGATCGACGGCGGCGAAGACCCGCTTTACATCGCGCGGCGGCTTGTTCGCATGGCTGTCGAAGATATCGGCCTTGCAGACCCTGCGGCGCTTGTTCAGGCCAACGCCGCCAAGGACGCTTATGATTTTCTCGGCAGCCCAGAAGGCGAACTGGCCCTTGCGCAATGCGTGATTTACCTAGCGTCCGCGCCGAAATCGAACGCGGGCTACAACGCGTACAAAGGCGCGATGCGGCTCGCCAAGGAAGGTGGCTCGCTCGCCCCGCCAAAGCATATCCTCAATGCGCCGACAAAGCTTATGCGTGAAGAGGGCTATGGCGAAGGCTATGTTTACGACCACAACACCGAGGAAGGCGTGTCCGGGCAGAATTATTTCCCCGATGATCTGCCGCACCAGGAGTTTTACAGGCCCACAAGCTACGGCAATGAGCGCGAAATCGCCGAAAGGCTTCGAGCTTGGGGCCAGATCCGTCGCGAACACCGGGAGCGCGGCAGTCGAGGATGAGCGCGTTTAATTGGGTGGGCCGCTCTTTAAGCGCGTATTATTGCCCAAGAGCACTCATGCCAATGCGGTCTCATGGGCCGAGCTCACGATCCGCCCGTTTTTCATCGTCACGATACGCTCGCAGCGCGCTGCCAATTGCTGATCGTGCGTTACCAGCACGAGCGTCGTTCCCACTTTTCGATGCAAGCTGAAGATCAAGTCCATGATTTGAGCGCCGGTTTCGCTATCAAGATTGCCCGTGGGCTCGTCAGCAAAAAGTATCTTTGGCTGCGCGGCCAAAGCCCTGGCAAGTGCAACACGTTGCTGCTCGCCGCCCGAAAGCTGGCCGGGAACATGGTGGTGCCGCGCGGCGAGGCCTACCTCACTCAACGCCGCTTCAGCGCGTTCAAATGCGTCGGACCGATTGAGGAATTCGAGCGGCAGAGCCACATTCTCGATCGCCGTCATAGTCGGGATGAGATGAAAGGATTGAAAAACAATGCCGATGCTTTCGCCTCGAATCGCGGCAAGCTCATCTTCACCAAGCCTGCTAAAATCATGTCCAGCAACGCCAACTTGGCCAGAAGTCGCCGCCTCCAAACCTGTCATCACCATCAACAGAGAGGATTTGCCGGAGCCACTTGGCCCCACAAGCGCAACCGACTGTCCCGCAGGAACCGAAAGGTCTATGCCTCGCAAAATCTCAACTGGCCCCGCGCGGCTTTTAAGCGTGAGCTCAACAGATTTTAGGTCGATAATCGGAGATGCCCGGCCGGGCGATTTCATATGAGAATGAGCCGTAGCTGAAGGGAATTGCAATGAGACACCATCTGGAAACCGCGACATCCGGGCGGATATGGACATGGATTTCAGTTTTTGCGATGTCCGCGCTGATCTTTTTCGCCGCCAGACCTGCGGATGCGGAAGAAGATAGATCGCGATCCGGCGAGGAAATCAAGATCTTAGCCTTTGGCGATAGTCTAACAGCCGGATATCAGCTTCCCCCGGACAAGTCCTTCCCGGCGCAGTTGCAGGCAGCGCTGAGGGCAAAAGGCTACCCCGTTCGCGTCCTAAACTCGGGCGTTTCGGGGGATACCGCGTCAGATGGCCTAACTCGCCTCGATTGGAGCTTGAGCGAAAAGGTTGACGCGGCAATCGTTGAATTTGGCGCGAATGATGCGCTTAGAGGCGTTAATCCCAAACTGGCCGAAGAGGCGATGGGCCAGATTCTCGCAAAGCTCAAGGAGCAAGGCGTCGAGCTTCTGCTTGCTGGCATGGAGGCGCCGCGCAATTGGGGCACGGATTACGCCGATGCCTTCCGTGCAATCTATCCAAGCCTGGCACAAAAAAACGGTACGCTTCTTTACCCGTTCTTTCTGAAGGATGTGGCCACGGTACGAGGCCTCAACTTGGCGGATGGCATTCATCCAACACCGGAAGGCGTCGCGATTATTGTTCGCAACATTCTGCCGGAGGTTGAGAAGCTCATCGCGCGCGTCAAGCAGAAGCGCGCGACGGGACCGAGCTGAACGCAGCTTCTAGGGTTGCTTGGGAGCGGGCGACGTTGGAGCTGAAGCCGGGGCATCGCTTGCACCTTTTGGGCCCTGCTCTTCGTCCTCCTGTCCCTCTCCCTCCTGCCGGATGTTGAAGCAGGCGTAATATTGCCCGGGATCGTTATTCTTATCTGCGCATTCCACGATCGGCTTTAGATCACCGACGTTTCCGTAATATTTGTAGGTGGTGATGGCGTAGCGCACTTCTCCACTAGGATCGGAACCGTAGCGGTCGACGTAACCCTTCATATCGGGCTGGATGGCAAGGAGCGCATCGCGCAGTGTGTCGCCCTCGATGAAATTGTCAGGGAGTTGGTCAAAGGGGCCGTCAAAATAATTGTTAAGCTGCGTATTGCCCGCGTAAACGCCAATAAGGACTTGCCGTCCGATGAGTTTGTCCTTGTAGAAGACAAAGCTCGAACGGTTTCCGACGGTGAGCGCTGGAGATACGTCCGACGGCTCGTAAACGTCCGTTTTCGGATTGTCGTTCAAAAGATAGAGGAAGGTCTTCGCCGTCTTGTTGAATATCAGGAAGAACTGAACCCCTGATTCGTCCCAAATAGGCCCAATATAGGTCTCGTCTGGGCGCAACATTTCTGGCTTCGGTTTTACATTCGACAGATTCTGGTATCTCAAACTCGACCGTGTTGCCCTTGAAACTGATCTTGTAGTGAAATTTATCTACCTTCGTGACCTGGAGCCCATCCTCAGGACCGAGTTTTTTATAGGTCGGATCGAGAGGTTTGCGCCAATAGGCATATTCGGCGAAATACGCAAAATGGACCTTCCCATCGAATTGGTCGTGAGCGTCGAAGCGAATGTTGCCTGCATAAACGATGCCATTGTGAGGAAAGGAGAAGTAATAGTAACTTTCTGTCGGGTAGACCGTCACCTTGGCGGGAAGCGCCTGAAATACCGCTTCAAATACCGCATTTGGATTGGTTATATCGAGATCGGAGTGCTCAAGAAGCTCGTCGATCATCTGCTGATTTGTATGCAATCTTATCTGAGCAGCTTGAGAGCCACCGGGCGAAGCGGTGAGACCCAAGGCTAAAGAGCCCGCGAACATAACGGCAGCGGCCAGTCTACTCGGCGTTATTAATCCTAAACTTTTCATTAGTTTTGCGGTCCTCTTCCCGTCGCTCGGCAAAAGGCCAATAGCAACGGTTTTGGACAATGTCATGCCAAGAAAAAGGCACGCCCTGTACCAATTTATCTCTTATTTAAAAATCTGAGACAGCCACCCCCTAGCTTTTGCCACATTACTTTTGTAAAATTTCTCTGGCTGAGGAAAGGAGCGATCAACCAAGGATCTGCTCATGATTAAATACGTTGTTGCAGCTCTCATTCTTGTGGGAGTTTCGCTGGGCATTTCGGCCCAAGCGGCGCAAGTTTCGCCGTCAACGGTGCAAACACAAGCCGTCGCCGGAGATGTGGTCCAGAAGGTCCAGCATTGGCGCTGGGGTTCGCACCGTCGGCATTGGCGGGGTGGTCGGCGTTGGGGCTGGGGCTGGCACAGCCGTTGGCGGAGCCATTATCGTTGGGGTTCGGGCCGCCGTCGTTGGTAGTTCTCTCCAAAACTCTTTACAGAAACGGCCCCATTGGGGCCGTTTTTATTTAAAAAACCGCCGTTATTTTTACAAAATTTTTTAGCAATATGTTGGAGCCGGGGAATGGCCAGACATAAGGCCTTTTCTAATGAATAAATTGGTCGCCGCTTCCACCTTGATATTCGTAGGTCTAATTTCAGACGCAAACGCATTGACGCCACTGACCAGGCAGGAGCTAAGCGCGCCGTCAGCCACGACGGTAAATTGCTCGGATGATTGCTGGCACAGCACACATCGCAGCCACTATCGATGGGGTTCCAATTGCTGCGAACACAGCCGCTGGCGGAGTCACTCTCGCTGGGGTTCGAGCTGTTGCCAGCATAATGGCTCGGGATCACAGGGTGGTGATTGGCATAGCCGCTGGAGAAGCCACTTCCGTTGGGGGTCTTACGGCAGCGATTGGCATGACCGCTGGCGGAGCCATTATCGCTGGGGTTCGTATCACCGTTACTAGGGCGGCTCCCTGCAATGTCATGGCCCGGCTTGACCGCCATCCACTAAATGCGTTCCACGAAGGGCAGCGCGCAGATCCTCCACCGACACACGTCAGTGGAAGCGCTTCCATTGCCATGCGGGTGCCTCACAACACAGGTTGCGAGGCACGAAACCACTCAAATAAAAAGCTCCCGCTTTTGGCGAGAGCCTTAAAAGAAGCGTTAGCGGCCCTGATGGGCCGCTTTTCGCGTCGCGGTCTGTCCTTAGACAGAATAGTACATATCGAACTCGATCGGATGCGGCATCATGCGGAACCGGTCGATCTCTTCGACTTTCAGGTCGATATATGAGTTGATTTGATCGTCGGTGAACACGCCGCCCTCCTTGAGGAACCCGCGGTCCGCATTGAGCTCGTCCATAGCTTCCTGGAGCGATCCGCAAACGGTCGGGATTTCCTTGAGTTCTGCTGCTGGCAGATCATAGAGGTTTTTGTCGATCGCATCGCCGGGATGGGTGCGATTGCGAATACCGTCGAGGCCAGCCATGAGCATCGCTGCGAATGCGAGATAGGGATTCGCTGATGGGTCTGGGAAGCGGACTTCAACGCGCTTTGCTTTCGGGTTCGAAGTAACCGGAATGCGGCACGAGGCCGAGCGGTTACGAGAGGAGTAAGCGCGAAGCACCGGAGCTTCATAGCCGGGCACAAGACGCTTATAGGAGTTCGTGCTTGGGTTTGTGAAAGCGTTTAGCGCTTTCGCGTGCTTCAGAACACCGCCGATGTAATACAGGCAGGTTTCCGAGAGATCGGCGTACATGTTGCCAGCAAATACGGGTTCAGAGCCCTTCCAGATGGACTGGTGAACGTGCATGCCCGAACCATTGTCACCGAAGACCGGCTTCGGCATAAAGGTTGCGGTTTTGCCGTAGGACTGAGCCACATTGTGGATCACATATTTGTAGATCTGCATCGCGTCAGCGGTGCGCGTCAGCGGGCCGAACTTAATGCCAAGCTCATGCTGGGCAGCAGCCACTTCGTGGTGATGCTTTTCGGTGACGACGCCCATCGACGACATTGTCGATAGCATTTCCGAGCGAATGTCCTGGGCGCTATCGACCGGCGGGACCGGGAAGTAACCGCCCTTAGTGCGCGGACGATGGCCCAAATTGCCCATCTCATACTCAGTACCCATGTTTGTGGGCAGTTCGCTTGAGTCGAGGCGGAAGCCGCAATTATAGGGATCGGCGGAGAAGCGGACGTCATCGAAGATGAAGAACTCAGCTTCCGGACCGACGAAGATTGTATCGCCAATGCCGGTCTGCTTGAGATAGGCCTCTGCTTTGCGTGCAATACCGCGCGGGTCGCGCTCATAGCGCTCGCCAGTCGAGGGCTCAAGAATGTCGCAGAAGATGGCGAGCGTTGACTGAGCAAAGAACGGATCCATATGCGCCGTTTCCGGATCCGGCATCAGCGTCATATCGCTTTCGTTGATGGCCTTCCAACCAGCGATCGACGAACCGTCAAACATCACGCCTTCGGCGAAGGCGTCGTCGCCCATCTCGGTGGCTTCCATGGTGACGTGCTGCATTTTGCCGCGCGGATCGGTAAAACGCAGGTCAACAAAACGGATGTCTTCGTCCTTTAAGCGCTTAATAACATCACTTGCAGTCATTGTACTCCCTCGTGCTTGGTGATATCGCAATTCCAGGCGCACAGGCGCTCAATCTGGTCCTGCGGGTTTTGGGATGTTGTTGCGTCCGCTGGACGCGGACGCCAAAAAACTCAGATAGCGTCAGAACCTGTTTCGCCCGTCCGTATGCGAATGGCGTCCTCGACGTTGAGGATAAATATTTTACCGTCGCCAATGCGTCCGGTCCTGGCAGAGTTGCGTATGGTTTCGACAGCCTTTTCTACCATATCGTCCGATAGTACAATCTCAATTTTCACTTTTGGTAGAAAATCGACAACATATTCCGCGCCACGATAAAGTTCAGTATGGCCTTTCTGACGGCCAAAACCCTTAGCTTCAGTCACTGTGATGCCCTGCAGGCCGATTTCCTGTAAAGCCTCTTTAACCTCATCAAGCTTGAAGGGCTTGATGATAGCCTCGATTTTCTTCATGGGTTGGCATGTCCTCCGGAAGGGGCGGCTAGCCGCCTTACTATTGCAGCTAGCACATGTCATGCCAAATTGAATCGTTTGGATGATGGCGACATGTAGCTCTGAGTTATTGGTGAGTTGCCTATTTTTTGGGCAAAAGATAATTAGATAGGCAGCTCGATCTTCTTAAGCGTGCTTTTTGTTGTGAGGCAACGCGCTCAAACCTCCGCGGAGCGAAAATCAACGCGCCTCTCTTTTCTTTCACCTTCTCACAAATTTTCGCTACATTCCGGCTTCATCCCACTCTATGAATATTTCAACAACGTCCCTAGGAACAGGCCGCACCCTTGCTCGAACTTCTAACAGCCGAAGAAATGAGCCGTGCCGAACAGCTCGCCATCGAGGCCGGCACTTCAAGCTTGACCCTGATGGAGAACGCCGGACGAGGCGTAGCAGAAGAGGTGGTCCGGCGTTATCCGCGCGGCAGCCGCGTTACGGTTCTGTGCGGCCCTGGAAATAATGGGGGCGACGGGTTCGTTGCCGCCCGGTACTTAAGGGAGCGCGGCTATCAGGTGCGCCTCGCACTTCTTGGCAAGCAGGAAGAGCTGTCGCGCGACCCAAAGGAGATGGCGCGCCGGTGGGACGAAGCCATTGAGCCGATGTCGTTGCAATCGCTCGAGGGCGCGCAGATCATAGTTGACGCCATTTACGGCACCGGCTTACGCGACGACGTATCTGGCATACCGGCTCAGATTATTGAGGAAGTTACCGCCCGATCGCTTCCTGTCGTCGCAGTCGATGTGCCAACTGGTATTGACGCGACACACGGAACTATACGGGGTCTGGCCTTCAAGGCTGCGGCCACAACGACCTTTTTCCGGCGCAAGACGGGCCATGTGCTTCTGCCTGCGCGGCTTTATTGCGGCGAGGTGCGTGCGGTCGATATCGGGATCCCGTCTACGGTTCTTGGCGACATCGAACCCCGTACCTTTACGAACGATCCCGATTTTTGGTTGCGTTACTTCCCAAAGCTCAAGATAGACGGACATAAATACGACCGGGGACACGCGATCGTCGTTTCCGGTCCGATGGAGAGCACCGGCGCGGCCCGGCTCGCAGCTCGCACAGCCTTGCGCTCCGGCAGTGGCCTCGTGACGGTCGCGACCTCAAAGGCAGCTTTCTATATCAACGCCGCCCAGCTAACCGCTGTGATGGTCGCCCCTTATGACGGACCGCGCGGACTATCAGAAGTCTTATCCGATCCGCGCATCACCTCCGTGCTTATCGGCCCCGGTGCTGGCACAGACCCAGACGTCAGAGATCTGGTTTCTACAGTTTTGGCCAGCGATGCGACTGCCGTTCTCGATGCGGAGGGGCTCACGGCCTTCAGCGAATCCCCGACTGAGCTTTTCGATCAGATCAAGTCACGCCCCGTTCCTGTGATTATTACGCCGCATGAAGGCGAGTTTAAGCGCCTGTTTCCCGAACTAGAGGATGAGCCGTCGAAGCTCGAACGCGCGCGAAGAGCAGCGGAGCTTTCGGGCTCTGTCGTTATCCTGAAGGGACCGGATACAGTCGTCGCGGCGCCAGACAGTCTCGCCTCTGTAAGCGAAAATGCGCCACCACTGCTCGCAACAGCGGGCAGCGGCGATGTGTTAGCAGGGCTTGTCACCGGCCTTCTCGGGCAAGGTATGGCGGCGTTCGACGCTGCCGCAGCTGCGGTGTGGATGCATGGAGAACTTGCTCAGGCATTCGGCCCCGGATTAATTGCCGAAGACATGCCCGACCTTTTGCCAAGCGTGCTGCAACGGCTCGATAAGCGTGGGAAGATCTATTCGTAGAGGGACAATGCGCGGCCGTGATCTGATCACGGCTAAGCGTTGCGCGCTTCTCTGTCCGCAAGCGCGCCAGCAATTTCAGCGATGATGGCGCGGGATGCGGCTGCCGGATCGTCAGCGCGCAGAATAGGCCGCCCCACGACGATGTAATCCGCGCCCGCGAGCAACGCCTCTCGCGGTGTCGCGGCCCGAGCCTGATCGTCTTGCGCGATTGTTCCGATGCTTGCCGGGCGGATGCCGGGGCACACGACCGAAAGCCTGCTCCCAAACGCGGCCTTCAGGCTCCGGGCTTCTAGGGGGGAGGAAATAACACCGTCGCAGCCAGTGTCCACCGCGAAGGACGCGCGGCGCAGAACAAGTTCGTCGGCTGAAAGACTGATTCCGAGCTCTCCCAATGAATCAGGAGGCGTGCTTGTAAGCAATGTGACGCCGAGAAGTTTTAGGTTCGATCCTTCGCGCCCACGGTTAGCGGCTTCGAGCGTCGGCTTGTCCTGTGCGTGCACCGTGAGAAAGGTGGCTCCAAGGCCAGCCAGTTGCGCGGTCGCACGCTCAACCGTATTGCCAATGTCGAATAGCTTTGCATCGACAAATACGGAGAAGCCATCTGCGGCAAGCCTACGCACAAGGTCAATGCCACCTGTGAAGAGCAGTTCGAGACCGACCTTATAAACCGCCTTGGGTAGAGCCAGGTAATGGCAGAATGCGTAGGCGGCGTCAGCGTCCGGCATGTCCAGCGCGATGATAAGCCTGCCTTCTGGGCTCAGCGCGTCATGATGTGGCATCGAAACCCCAACGAAAAATCCCATTCCTGCTGATATCTCCCTCTCCCCCGGGGGAGAGGGTTGGGGTGAGGGGCTATCCGAAGGCTATCTCAAGCCTTGCCCATTCGGTCCCAAAAGACTTTGATTTTGTCGAGGAAGTTGATCGTCTCCGGATGTGTCTGATCCGTCGAGACTTTTTCAAATTCTTTGAGGAGTTCTTTTTGCTTGCGTGTCAGATTTTGCGGCGTCTCCACTTCAACCTGCACATACAAGTCGCCGGTCAATTTGGAGCGAAGGACCGGCATTCCCTTTCCACGGAGGCGGAACTGCTTGCCCGTCTCCGTACCTTCAGGAATTTTTACGCGGGCGCGGCCTCCATCAATCGTCGGAACTTCGATCTGGCCGCCAAGTGCCGCAGTCGTCATTGTAATGGGCACGCGGCAAAAGAGGTCGGCTCCATCCCGCTGGAAGATGTCATCCGGCATGATGGAGAGAAAAATATAAAGATCGCCTGCCGGTCCGCCCCGTATGCCAGCTTCGCCTTCGCCAGCGAGCCGGATGCGCGTCGAATCCTCAACCCCCGCCGGGATGTTGACCGACAGCGTGCGTTCGCGCGTAACACGGCCACTTCCCGAGCAGATTTGGCAAGGCTTCTGGATGATCTCGCCTCGGCCCTGGCAGGTGACGCAAGTCCGCTCGATAGTGAAAAAGCCCTGGCTCGCCCGCACTTTGCCAAATCCTTGACAGGTTGGGCATGTTACAGGGCTTGAGCCTGCCTCTGCGCCTGCTCCGCCGCAAGAACTCGCAGGTGACGGACGCCGGCACCCGGATCTGTGCCGCCTTCCCAGCGAAGGCCTCGGCAAGCGAAATCTCCATATTGTATTTTAGATCGGAGCCGCGCTCTTTTGGGCTGCGACCCCTAGTGCGGCGGCCTCCCATGAATTCGCCGAAGAGATCGTCGAAAATCTCCGACATGGACGCCGAGAAGTCGGTGCCAAACCCATGGCCTCCGCCGTTCGCGCCAACGCCTTCAAAGGCGGCGTGCCCAAATTGGTCATAGGCGGCGCGCTTTTGCGGATCCTTCAAAGCCTCGTACGCTTCATTCACCTCTTTGAAGTGGATTTCCGCTGTGTCACTTCCAGGATTTCTATCCGGGTGAAATTCCTTCGCAAGCTTACGGAAAGCGCTTTTGATCTCGTGGTCGGCTGCGCCCTTCTTCAGTCCGAGCACTTCGTAATAGTCGCGCTTCATGTCCCGTTCTTCAGATTTCTTATGCGTAAGATGTTAAGTAACCGCCGAAAGCCAGCACCACGCTCCGCCATTATGGGCAGCGGCGCACTCGCAGAATGTTTTTCCGCTCATGCGCCGAATGAAAAAGGAGAGCTGAGCGCTCTCCTAGCTTTATGCCGACCTTTTTTTGCCTTCGTCGTCTTTGACTTCCTCGAACTCCGCGTCCACGACACCGTCAGCAGCGGAAGATGAGCCCGCATGACCGGCGGAGGCGCCGGACGGTTGCGATCCATCGCCTGCTTGCCGGTAAAGGGCTTCGCCAAGTTTCATGGCCGCTTTGGCGAGCTCGTCAGATTTCGCGCTGATCTGAGCGGGATCCTCGCTGCTCGTTGCCGCCTTTAGCTCGACAATCGCCGCTTCGATAGCCTTGCGGTCAGAATCCGAAACCTTGTCGCCAAGATCCCGAAGTGTCTTTTCGGTCGAATGAACGAGCGCTTCAGCCTGATTTCGAGCTTCGACCAGCTCCCGCCGCTTCTTGTCGGTGGCGGCATGCGTCTCCGCCTCCTTGACCATGCGATCTATGTCGTTATCGCTTAGGCCGCCGGAAGCCTGAATGCGGATCGATTGCGCCTTACTCGTCGCTTTATCGAGCGCGGAGACGTTCACAATGCCGTTCGCGTCAATATCGAAGGTGACTTCGATCTGTGGAATGCCGCGAGGCGCAGGTGGGATGCCGACAAGGTCGAATTGGCCGAGCATCTTATTATCGACGGCCATTTCACGTTCGCCCTGGAACACGCGGATCGTGACGGCGTTTTGATTGTCTTCCGCTGTCGAGAAAACCTGACTCTTCTTCGTCGGAATCGTCGTGTTCCGATCGATCAGCCGCGTGAACACGCCGCCAAGCGTCTCGATGCCGAGAGACAAGGGCGTAACGTCGAGAAGCAGAACGTCCTTAACGTCGCCCTGCAGCACGCCCGCCTGGATCGCAGCCCCCATCGCGACGACTTCATCGGGATTAACGCCCTTGTGCGGCTCTTTCCCGAAGAAGGTCTTCACGACCTGAGCGATCTTGGGCATACGGGTCATGCCGCCAACGAGAACAACTTCGTCGATCTCGGCAGCCTTTAGCGACGCGTCGCGCAGAGCGGCTTCGCATGGCCCAATCGTTTTCTGGATTAGATCATCCACGAGGCTTTCGAGCTTTGCGCGCGTCAGCTTCATTGTGAGATGTTTTGGGCCGCTTTGGTCAGCGGTGATGAAGGGGAGATTGATCTCCGTCTGCTGGGCACTGGAAAGCTCGATCTTCGCTTTTTCAGAGGCCTCTTTCAAACGCTGCAGGGCAAGTTTGTCCTTGCGCAGATCGATCCCGTTTTCTTTCTTGAATTCGCTCGCGAGATAATCGACGAGCCGCATATCGAAGTCTTCACCGCCGAGGAAGGTGTCGCCATTGGTGGACTTCACCTCGAATACGCCGTCGCCAATCTCCAAAATGGAAATATCGAACGTACCGCCGCCAAGGTCATAGACCGCGATGGTCTTCGATTCTTTCTTCTTGTCGAGGCCGTAAGCCAACGCCGCCGCAGTCGGCTCGTTGATAATGCGCAGCACGTCGAGGCCAGCAATCCTGCCAGCGTCCTTCGTCGCCTGACGCTGAGCGTCGTTAAAATAGGCGGGAACGGTGATAACGGCCTTGTCAACCTTCTCGCCTAGATATGCTTCAGCCGTTTCCTTCATTTTCTGAAGGATAAAGGCGGAGATCTGAGAGGGAGAATATTTCCGGCCGTGTGCCTCTACCCAGGCGTCGCCATTGTCGGCCCGAGTAATTTTATAGGACACCAGATTGATGTCTTTTTTCACCATCTCGTCGTCGAACCGGCGCCCAACGAGGCGCTTGATCGCGAAGAGCGTATTCTCTGGGTTTGTGACGGACTGACGTTTCGCCGGCAAGCCTATCAGCCGCTCGCCGTCACTTGAAAATGCTACCATCGAGGGCGTTGTGCGCATGCCCTCTGCATTTTCGATAACTTTGGGATGGCTTCCCTCCATCACGGCCACGCAAGAATTGGTCGTGCCCAGGTCGATGCCAATCACTTTGGACATAGTTTAGAACCTCGTGCTGCTCACCTTAGCTGCGAGACGTCAAGCTGCACGCAGCCAGCGACCCCGTCATACTCTATGCTTTCGTCCCGCGCCGAGATTAGTTATCTCGAATTATCGATGATATAGGGGAGCGCACCAAGGCGCGCAAGCGCTACGGTAACATGGCGTGCTGCTGAATCGTTTTCGCGAACAGGTTATCCCGGGGTGCTGAAGCTGGCGCTTATTGCTCGCAACCGGAGTGCAGCATGTTCAATCTGCTGAGTTAGGCCATAAATCTTGGTCTTCACTGACGGCAACGGCACGCAACCGAAAAAATGTTCAAAGCAAGAGGCTGGGATTCTGCATCACCGTTAAAAAACGTAGCGGCTGGCGCGTCCGTGAACTCATTCGAAAAAGCCATACGGTCTCGCCTCTTGAACCAACTCGCAACCGGATAGACATCGGGCAAGAATTGGGTCTACACTTTTGGTTTATGGCTTAGGAGCGTTCATGAACGACACCTTACCCAGCGCGTTCGGCCCGGCAGGCCAAGTGATGCCACCTCCTCCACATAGCTCTGCCGGGCTTCTACCGTTCACAAGTTTCAACAGACATGAACTCAGCGAAATATTGTCGCTCTATGGAGCGAAGGTCGCGGAGGGAGAGTGGCGGGACTATTCTATCGATTATCTGAAGGAAAAAGCCGTCTTCTCTATCTTTCGTCGCGCCGCAGAGAGACCGCTTTACAGGATAGAGAAAAACCCAAAGCTCACAAAGAGACAGGGCGCGTATAGCGTGATCGCGACCACAGGGCTTATTTTGAAGCGCGGCCATGATTTGAGGAAGGTCCTAAGCGTTTTGGACCGTCGTTTGCGCCTCGTGCCGTCTTAATTTCTGCCCTCTCCCCGCGAGGAGAGGGCAATGCCGCCGGTTGCTGACCTAAGCGAGCTTGAATTTCAGCGAGCCCAGCTTTTCAATGCGGCTTTCAATCTGATCGCCAGCTTTCAGCCAAACCTGCTTATCTTTGGGCATCCCGCCGATCACTCCATGCGGAGTGCCGGTGAAGATAATGTCGCCCGGCTCAAGCGCCCAATGTCTGGATGTGTAGGCAACCACCTGAAAGCAATTGAAGATCAAGTCGTCGGTGCTCCAAGATTGGCGCACCTCGCCATTCACATAGGTCTCAAGCTTCAGCTTGTGCGGGTCGCCGACTAAATCGGAGGACACGAAGTAGGGGCCAATCGGCCCGAAATTATCGAGCGTCTTGCCGAGCATCCATTGGCTGCCCCTCTCAAGTTGCAAGTCGCGAGCCGAAAAGTCATTCGAGGTGCAATAGCCCGCGATGTAGTTCGGGGCATCGGCCTCGGAAACATTCCGCGCCGTCTTGCCCATGACGATCAGAAGCTCGGTTTCGTAGTCGAACTTGAACGCGACATCGTTCGGCGGCAGCTTGATTGTGGTGTTATGAGACGCCAGCGTATTGTTATATTTGTTGAACAGGATTGGCTGTTTCGGTGCCTGCATTCCGATTTCGGCGGCGTGCTTGCGGTAGTTGAGGCCCACGCAGACGATTTTGCCGGGGTTGACGAATAGGCGCCCATAGGTGATGCCGGATTCGGGGACAATCGCGGCTTTGGCGTCTGCCGAAGCCTTTGCAGCCTCGATCAGCTTGTTGAGCTGACTCGTGCTCCCCTCCTGCAGCAATTGCTCCAGCGTCAAAGGCGACGGCAGCTTGAGAAGCTCGGACGCCTTGCGGACGTCGATGACGAACTCGCCGCTCTTAACGCCTAGCGTTTCCGTGCCGTCGCTGTTGGCGATGGACAGGAGCGTCATGTTCTTCGGCATCTCAAACGGGCCGGTATATTTCGCAGCCTTGGGCGTCTCGGCTGCATTGGCCGTGCCTGCCAGGCCAACCGCAGCACCAGCGGCGGCAGCGCCTACGCCCGCGGATTGAATCAATGTGCGTCGCGTTATCATCGGGGCATCTCCTCATTTTATATAAATTATGAGGCATATGCTGCCTTGCGCGTGGTGGTTAGGCAAGGCTGATGTCGGGTCACAGACTAAAGATTGGATAGCGGATCTGCGCGCCGGCGAATGTGCATGCTCCGGCCCGGATTGCATAGGGCTTCGATGGCTATGGACCATCTGCGAATAGGTTTCAGCTATCAGCAATAGTTGCAGACTTAATCGGTGTGGCTTAACCACATAGGATGAAACTTGATCTTCGCGATATTGTTGGCGGCGAGAAGACGTTAGCCGGAGAAATAATTTGGGGGCCGGTGTCGGCTTTCGATGACGGTTTTGAGGTTCCGTTAAATCTTAATGGCGCAACTATCGAGGGCTTACGGCTACGAGGAAAAGCGTCAAGAATGGTTCCTGATGAAGATTATATGCTACAGCTTGAGTTCTGTCCTGCCGGAATGAGAATTGGAGGACTCGATCGGATCGATTGGCGTCCGCACCATGACCACAATAACAAGGGGCGCGGCCCAGAGCAGTACCGCTATAGGGTATTAGCTGGCTGCCACCATCACCAATTCTCATTAAATTGGTACGAACCGGAACAGAGGATGCTCTCCGGAAACCTACCGATAGCGATCCCTACGGAGCCGAAATTGGAGAGCCAGAGAGAGTTTTTTGCTTTTGCTGAGAATTGGTTTAGAATTAGAAAGCTATCGAGTTGCCCACTTCCAAAATGGCAAGGCAACCTTTTCGGGCAATATCCATGATCACGCTAGAAAAAAGGGCGCTTTCAGATATAGCGAAAGATATAACTAGTGCGCTTGTATCCGCTAGAACAGATCAGCGCGGCCTATTGATCAAGACTCCGCTTCTCTACCCCAGCAACTCGACGGTTCTTGTAAGGATTGATAGCCTCAATAGCCGTTTTTTTGTTTCCGATATGGCGCAGGCCTTGCAAGAGGCCGAAATGATGGGCGCACTGCGCACATTCAGAAATCATGCGCCCACGATAGCCAGGAATGCAGGTATCGGTTTTGATCAGCAAGCGTTTTTCGTGGCGGAGGCGGAAGAAGGACAACTTGCGGGTGCTGTGATTGCGGTTTCAAACTGTTCCAGCGACGCGGCAGCCCTCGTGGCCCACAAGCTCGCCGAGAAAAAAAACGACGATTATATAGACCGTCTTTATGATCGCCTTTCAAGGGTATTTGGCCTGGCGGCGGTTGCTAAGGAAGTTGAGATTAAAGGCGCCTCCGCTACTCCTTGGCCAATAGCGGCAAGGGTTGATGTCAAAGGCCAAGTGTCGTTATTCGACTATGTTTCCGCACATGCAAATTCAATTGCATCAGCGGTGACGAAATTCGGGGACATTGCTCAGCTTGATCACGCTCCGGAGCGCATCGCCGTCGTGCAAAGTAAGCCGGCACTAGGAACTCGCCTAACGGTGCTGGCAAGAACCGCCAACGTCATCGAACTTGGAGACCCTGACGCGACTATCCGAAGGCTCGCAAAGGCTGCCTAATGAAGGTCGTCAGGGGCTTGAGATCGAGCAGGCGCAGTTGATTTATGGTGCATGGCTTGGGGCGCGGGCGCGCCTACCGAAGCCAGGGCGCGACAGGCTCTGCCTTCAGCATGTCCTCATAGGACGGACGTGGGCGCACGACGGCGAATTGATCGCCCGTGACAAGCACCTCCGGCACAAGCGGGCGCGAATTATAGGTGGATGCCTGCGCAGAGCCGTAGGCGCCAGCGGTCATCACTGCAAGAAGGTCGCCCGGCGAAACTTCCGGCATGGCGCGATCCTTCGCCAGAAAATCGCCTGTCTCGCACACCGGGCCCACAACATCAGCGTGGGTCAACTCGCCATCGCGTCGCGCCTCGTCTACCGGCCAAATGTCGTGATAAGCGTCGTAGAGCGTGGGCCGGATGAGATCGTTCATCCCGGCGTCAACGATCACAAATTGCTTCTCGCCGCCGCGCTTGTTGTAGATGACCCGCGTGACGAGAATGCCGGCGTTCCCCATGATGATGCGCCCTGGCTCAAAGAGCAGCTTAGCGCCAAGCCGATTCGAAAGCGCGATCACGAGGTCTGCGTATTCCTTCGGATGAGGTGGCTCCTCCTGATCCCAGCGATAGGGAATCCCTAAGCCCCCCCCGAGATTTACGTAAGAAATCGTATGGCCGTCCCTGCGCAGGTCCTCAACCAAGTCAGTGATGAGTGCAAAGGCGTGCTTGAACGGTTCGATATGCGTGATCTGGCTGCCGATATGCATATGCACGCCGCGCACAGCGATCCCCGGCAAGCTGCGCGCGAGACCGTAAATCGCCCCCGCTTCGCGCCAACTGATCCCGAATTTATGTTCGGATTTGCCAGTGGAAATTTTCGCGTGCGTCTTCGCGTCTACGTCGGGGTTGATGCGGATGGCGATCTGCGCAGTCGCGTTCCGCGCACTCGCAACTTCGCTCAACGCGCGCAGCTCCGCTTCAGATTCGACGTTGAAGCCAAAAATGCCCGCGTCGAGGGCAAACGCCATCTCTTCTCGCGTCTTGCCGACACCCGAAAACACGATCTTGTCAGCGGGAATGCCTGCCGCCAGAGCCCGGCGTATTTCGCCCTCCGATACGACATCGGCGCCCGAACCGAGCTTCGACAAGGTTCGGATGACCGAAATATTGGAATTGGCTTTGATCGCATAGCAAACGAGCGTGTCGTGGCCCGCAAAGGCCTCGGCGAAAACGCGGTAGTGGCGCTCGATGGTCGCTGTGGAATAACAATAAAACGGCGTGCCGACCTGACGCGCGATTGCGTCAAGCCTAACGTCTTCGGCGTGAAGGACGCCGTTCCGGTACGAAAAATGATGCATTAGCGCAAGGGTACTCTTCTAACGCAGAAGCGGATCCAAAATGAATGGCCGATCTGCCGCGGGACGTCCCTTACCATCCTGCGGTACATCCGGTGGAGGAAGCGGCCTCTGCAAATCGCTTTTCCTACCGCATGCGCTAAGGATCAGCGCGACGCTCGCCGCCAAAACCACACTGCGCATCATGCGAGCCATATTGCCCCCTACGGCCTACCCACAAAATCCCTGCCGGATAGATTGGTATTAGCCCGAAGTTTTCTCCGGTTCCAGTGTCTTTAGCCAAATTTCCGCAGCCTCGCGAACATTTTCTGGAGCTGTGCCCCCAAAGCTTCGCCTGCTTTCGACCGATTTGGTGATGCTAAGCACATCGAAGACCCCAGCATTGATGCGAGGCTCGATAGCCTGCATGGTGTCCAGAGGCACTTGAGCGAGGTCTATGCCCGCCTGTTCTGCCGCCTTGACGATGCGCCCCGTCACGTGATGCGCCTCGCGGAAGGGCAAACCCGCCTCACGCACGAGCCAATCAGCGAGATCGGTAGCGGTGGAAAATCCAAGCGATGCAGCCGCGCGCATCTTGTCCACATTCGGAACCATGTCCTCCACCATCCCGGCAATCGCGGCGATACAGAGCGACAAGGCATCAAGGGCGGTGAAGACTGCTTCTTTGTCCTCTTGCATATCCTTTGAATAAGCGAGCGGAAGCCCCTTTAGGACGATGAGCAAAGCGGCAAAAGAACCAGCGATGCGCCCGACTTTTGCGCGGACAAGCTCAGCGGCATCGGGATTGCGCTTTTGCGGCATGATGGAGGAGCCGGTCGTAAAGCGGTCGCTCAAGGAGATGAAGTTGAAACCAGCGCTGCACCAGATCACGATCTCTTCGGCGAAGCGCGAAAGATGGACGGCGCAGATCGAAGCAGCCGCAAGCGTTTCAAGCGCAAAATCGCGAGCCGAGACGGCGTCGAGCGAGTTCGCCATAGGCCTTTCAAATGCAAGCTCCGATGCCGTCATTCCGCGGTTGATTGGGAATCCCGTCCCCGCAAGCGCCGCCGAGCCAAGGGGCGACTCATTCACGCGCCCGCGCGCATCGGCGAGCCGCCCGCGATCACGCGCCAGCATCTCCACATAAGCAAGGCAATGATGACCGAACGTGACGGGCTGCGCTGTCTGCAAATGCGTGAAGCCGGGCATCAGCGTCGCCGCATGAGCGTGCGCTTTTCGCGCCAGCGCTAATTGCAAGCCCTTCAGTTGCTCGTCAAGGTGATCGATCACGTTGCGAACATAGAGGCGGAAATCCGTCGCCACTTGATCGTTGCGCGAGCGCGCCGTGTGCAGCTTACCAGCGACTGTACCGATCAATTCCCGGAGGCGAGCCTCGACCGCCATGTGAATGTCTTCATAGTCGCGGCGAAACTCGAAGCGGCCCTGCGCAATCTCCTCGCGCACGGCTTCAAGTCCCTTTTCGATCTCGGCTGCCTCTTCTGGCGTGAGGATGCCGCAGGCGCCAAGCATTTTGGCGTGCGCCATCGAAGCGCGGATGTCTTCCGCATAAAGTCGTTGGTCGAAACCAATGGAGGCGTTAATTTCCTCCATAATCTCAGAGGGCTTGGCTTCGAAACGCCCGCCCCACATTTTATTGGCCATGATCGAAGTTTGGTTCTGAAGGTTGCTTTTGCAAGGAATAGCAGGGCGATGACGCAAGGACAAGAACAGCAAAGGCGTGTGCCGGGTCCCATAACCTATGGGGCTGTGGCTATCCTTGCCTTAGGCCTGGGTGTATTGGCAGCCCGCTTCTTTGTCGAGATCAACCGCCCTCAATTTTTGCAGCCGCCTATTGCTGGGGAAGAAAAACTGGCTCCGGCAGCGAAAAGGCTGGTGCGCCTCAAAGAGCCGGGCGAAGTGCCCGATATTACCTTTATGGACGCAGACGGCAAAGCGAAGCACTTGTCAGACTGGCGCGGCAAGACTGTGCTTCTCAATCTGTGGGCGACTTGGTGCGCCCCTTGCAAAGTCGAGATGCCATCGCTCGACCGGCTTCAAGCCAAGCTTGGCAGCGACAAATTCAGCGTCGTGGCTCTGAGCACCGACAGGTCGGGCCTGAAGGAACCAGCAGCTTTCTTTGCAAAATCGGGCATCAACCAATCTTGCGCTTTACAATGACCCGACGGTTACATCGACGGTCGCTCTGAAAGCGCAGGGACTGCCGCTCACCATCATCTTGAATGAAGACGGGCGTGAAGTTGCACGGCTGCTTGGGCCTGCGGACTGGGATAGCGCCGAATCCATTTCTGAGGTTCGGAATTTCATCCCGTTCTTCTCAAACTCCGAACGGATAACTTGCTCTATTTCTTCGCGCCCTCGGGCTTTGGCTGCGATAACAGTGAGATGCGCGTATAACCGGATCGGCTAACCCGCCCCAAGGTATCCATCACGTTACCGTAGGGGATAATCTTATCGGCCCGCACATAGGCTATGGCATCGCCTTCAATCGCTCTAATCGCTTTAAGCCGTGATTCTAGTTCATCTGACGGCACTTCGTCATTACGAATGTAATATTTCGCGTCAGCTGCCATGGTGACAACGAGCGGTTTTTGCGGTGGATTCTGCTTGGCCGCAGCGGTTTGCGGCAAGTTTACCGGCACACCTGCAATCATAAGCGGAGCCGCGACCATAAAGATGATCAAGAGGACAAGCATCACGTCAACAAGTGGAGTGACGTTGATCTCCGCTACGGGCCCGAAATCGTCCTCATCATCGAGATTACTGTTAGATAACTTGGCGCCCATGGCTTAAACGTCGCTCCGCGAGATCGTTGCACGTTGGACAAGTCCATTCGCAAGCGCAGCGATGGCCAGATTGATGCGCTCGGAAGCACGTGAGACGGAACCCGAAATTTGATTATAAGCGACGACTGCCGGAATAGCGGCAACGAGCCCCAACGCTGTTGCAAAGAGAGCCTCTGCAATGCCAGGAGCCACGACGGCGAGGCTCGTATCCTTCTGCTGGGCGATGGCGCTGAAGCTGTTCATGATGCCCCAAACGGTGCCGAAGAGGCCGACAAAAGGAGCTACTGATCCGACGGTCGCAAGAAAACGAATGCGCGGCTGAATCTTATTCAGTTCCAGGCGCGCTGCCCTCCGCATCGCCTTCTCAAGAGCTGCTTCAATTTCTGAGCGCCCTTCGGATGGCGAGAATTGCTGGCTACGTGCCGCCTGAACCACCGCTTCGGCAAGCCACGCACCTGGGGCGACATCCTTCCCTCCGTCTCCGGCTACGCGTTCGAGGTGGCGCACCTGACTGCCAAATCCTAAAAGCCGGATTGCCTTCTCGACAACGATGGCCCAACAGATCACGGACGCCAGAGCAAGCAACAGCATGACACCTTGGACGATAGGATCGGCGTTTTGAATGAGTTCGGCGATATTCAAATGTGCGCTTGGCGCAACGAGAACTGGCTGTTCCAAAGCTCTAGGCTCCTGAAGTCGAATACGGGTTACTGGAAGATGATTTCGATGTTGTAGGACAATTGGTCTGCAGTCGCTCCGCTGGGTGGCGGAGGAAAACGCGACGAAAGGTCTCGGATTAGATCAAGTATCCGCTTATCGACCTTTGCATCCTTACTTGACGTAACCACATCGAGAGCCGTTAGACCGCCGGCAGGAGCTACGCGAAAGGACACACGGACCGACGTCTTGCGGATATTTCGGGGTGTATTCGACGATATGATGGCGCGAAGATTTGCGCCGTAGTTGATCACGGAGCCCTGACTTGCGGAAACGCGGCCTCGCGAATCTTGTGACTCGTCGCTTCCTGTCGTCCCCGCGCCTCCGGCAGCAGCCGCTTGCTGGGCCTTTTCCTTCTTCTTCTTTTCGGCCTCTTCGGCTTCGGCCTCTGCATGGCGCTTTGTTTCTTCGCGCTCGGCTTGCTCTTTGATCTTCTTTTGAGTTTCTGCTTCTTCTTCGAGGCGTTGACGTTCCGCATCGGCTTGCTCCGCCGTGCGCGATTGCTCTTGCGGTTGGGGTTTTTCCGCCTCGATTTCAGTGGGCTGTTTTAGTTCCTCATCCTTGACATCATCCGGCTTCTCTTTCGCCTCCTTGGCCCCCTCAACGGTTGCGCCTGCAGGTGAAGAGGCAGCGGCCTTGGAGGCCGCACTTTCCGTTGCGTCGATAACATCCGTCGCTTCGAGATTTACGCTGATGGCATCGGTAGCCACATCAATGGAGCCAAGGCCGGCAGTTTGCGGATGCTGCAGCAGCGATGCCGCAGCCCAGACATGGGCAAGCAGCGACGCGCTGAACGTCACAGCAAAAATAAGCTGGCCTGAATTCCCCCGCTTTAGCAAAACCACCTGCCCTCAATTGGCCAGCCTTTCCCTCAGATCAGGCGCGGCTGCCGTTCGATATCGTTCCTAAGCAATGCTTGAGATGCGCCGCCGCAAATAAGTATTTATCTTAAATAAGTCAATGAAAACAATACTTTGGAATAATTCTAAAACGAAATTAGAATAATTACAGAATGAGTGATCTAGCTGCTCCCTGTTATATTTTCGTAATTCTCTAGCACAATTTGGATAAATTACCGGCACGCAGGACGCCGCTTGAAGTAAAAATCCCTACGACCTCTATGCTAGATCAGGGTGTTGAACTTCCAATCTAAATAAGCCGTCTTCATCACAAGTTTTTTACGCAAACCGCATGACGGATTGCGTCGTTGTGCCTTCGGGTGCCCCCAAAAGAAGCACCCGAAGTCGCTACTTGCTCGCGATCATTCGCCTTAGCGCTCCATCGCGCAAGACATAATGATGAAAAAGTGCGGCCGACGCATGTAATAATGCCACGCTGCGGCAGCTCCCGCGGAGCCGCAGACGGCGAGTGCCGCTGCGAACGCACAAGGTTCCGCCAATACGCCTCCGCTACAGCGGACGCCAGCGGTTGGCAAGACAGGAACGCCCGTCGGTGAGATACCTGCAAGCATTCAAGTCGTACCGGCTCAAACCGTCCGCGAGCAGGGCGGGACGACCGTCCAGGACAGCGTTAGGAATGTCAGCGGCATAAATATCGGCGGCCCATCCACATACGGCTTCTTCGATCGCTTCTCAATCCGTGGCTTGGATGCGCGCGTTTACAATGACGGCTTCTCCGAGGGCGAGCAAGTAAACGGCATTCCGCATTCTCTGAATGGCGTTGCACAAATTGAAGTGCTTAAAGGTCCAGGTTCGGCATTGCTTGGCAGCGGACCGGCGGGTGGCTCCATCAACATTGTGCATTTCGACTCAAGTTCCCCCCCCTCATTACGGCGTGGACGTGCAAGTCGGCGAGTTCGGCACTATTTCCACGAATGTCTTCGCGACCTCACCGACGTCACTTACTACACGGCTGCGCTTGGTGTAGGCGCAGCAGAGGGCACACCGAGAACGGTCTACCTCAAAGCAAATTACCGCTGGTAATTAGAGCGCCTTAAGATCACGCACATTTGCAGCCCCTCAGCTTTGGGCGGCTGCTTTTTTTGGAATATCCATTCAATAGCCCGCTCCACGAAGCAATGCGCGGGCGAGCTAATGCCGTTAGCGCCCCTGGCTGAACCACGCCCGCTCGGCTTGGTCTTCGCGTTCCCAGGATATGATGCTCTCGCTAAGCCTGACGCAGCGAACTTCGACTTCGCGGTTAAGGGGCGGCTTCTCGGTGTCGGTTAATTTTCCGTCAAGTTCAGCCCAATCCTGAGACGTTAGCTTTTCCAGGGCCGCAGGATAAAGTTTCTGCTCATCAAGCTCAATGTGGCGTCTCACATGCGCCACGAATTCGGCGACCGCGGCATTAAAAGAGTGACGGGGTATTTCTTGTTCGCCGAAAACCGCCGCAACAAGCTTGGCGACCTTTTCAAGCCGCTGGAGGGCTTGGCCACGCTCAGCCCGAATTGCCGTCATTGCAGCGGCGCATTCAGGCGCCCGCGCCTTAAGCTTAGCAAACAGGAGTTCTTGCTTCGGCTTATGGCAATGAGCCGGGTAGGATCGAAAATATTCGATGATACCGCTTAAGACATCGTAATCTGGTCTCTCGCAGAATTCGAAGGCGGCGGCCTCCTGCTCCAAGATGATGAGAAGGCGCTCTGTATTCCTGTCATCCTTGCGCAGAGAGTCGATAATCGTTGGCATAACGTTTCCTCGGCGGGCTGCTCCCGCCTGAAATTAAGTCTTGAAACTTTTGTAGCGTTCCTTCCGGCCGCGCGATTTGACCAACGTCAAAGTGATCTCGCGGAAGCGATGGCGACATCACCGGAGCGCTGCTTTTTGCGCTAGGCGTTTCTCAGCCAAGAAAAGCCACTTCCGGCAGCAGGCGAGTCGCAGATTGCACTTTATCTCTATGGCGGGTTTGGAACCCGGCGCACCAGTGTGAACAAAGGGCTGAGAGCCAAGACCACTGCCCTCTCGATTAGCTTTGCTAATCAGGGTATCGGAGGAAGAAAGCGCTAAAATGCCCGCGGCTAAAATGCCTTCTACAAAATGCTTAACTAACATTAATTAAGAACTCGCAGCTACAAACGCACCTACGAAAACACAAACCCAGAGATAGAATAGGCATTACAAAAAGAAAAACAGATAAAATTGTTGGTGAAAGAAGAGTTTTAGCTAGCTAGGACTACTGCTCTTTTCTGTTATATTTTCGCTCAGAGGATGGAAATCGAATAGTGTCTGACGCAACCTTTCCTCAAGCACATGAGTATAAATTTGTGTCGTGGAAATATCGGCATGGCCGAGCAGCGTCTGCAATACGCGCAAATCAACGCCCCGATCGAGAAGGTGGCTCGCAAAGGCGTGGCGCAGAACATGCGGCGAAAGCCGGTCGCCTTCGATGCCGACACTAGCGCCGAGCACCTTCAGGTCGCGGGCAAATTTCTGCCGTGTCAAGTGGCCGGCTTCGCCCCAGGAAGGAAAAAGCCACGTCGGTTCTTTAGCGTTGCCGCCCTTTTCAGGTTGAATCGCCTGTAAATAAAGATCCAGAGCCGTGCGCGCTTTTGCATTTAAGGGAACCATGCGCTCGCGTCCGCCCTTGCCCTTCACCGTGAGCATCCGGCTGTCGCCCTGGAGAGCGCTTCGCGGCAAGCTAACCAATTCGGACACCCGCAAACCCGTCCCGTAAAGAAGTTCGAGAAGACAGGCGAGGCGAATGGCACGGCGGCGAGCGGAAGGGCCAGCCGATGCGGCCGCCGTATGAGCGGCGCTTAGGAGCTGGTCTACTTCACCCACAGACAAGGTTGATGGCAGTTGACGTCTCGATCCTGCTCCCTCAATGAGGGTCGCCGGATCGGCGTGCAAATCCCCTTCGGCGATCAGGAATCGCGTGAACCGCTTCAGGCACGAGAGTTTCCGCGCTGCTGAATTGGGCGAAAGTCCCTCCGCCGCGCGGCTTTCGAAAAAGTTTTCAAAGTCTTGACGAGCGCTGTTCCGGAAACTCTTCTGTCTCAGAGCCAAAAAACGCGCAATCTCGCGCAGGTCCGAAGCGTAAGCGGCAATGGTGTTGGCAGCCGCGCCACGCTCGGCTTTGAGCATATCAAGAAAGCTCGCGATCAGAGCCTCATCCTCAGCGGATAAGGCAGTGTGCTCGCTCGTCATGCTATTTGATTTTGACGTTTCGCACCGACTTCGTCAGCTCGTGTTGATTTGGCTCGAAAAATGTGGCTAGCACGAACATCGATCCATAGAACAAACCGACGAGGAGGCCAATAATCGTTAAAAAGCGTAATAAGCTTGGCATGGCAGCCTCCGAGCTGTCTCGACCTTTAACTGGCTGCCGTTCTTCGCGTCAGTTGTCAAGGGCGGGTTGAAAGCATAGATTGCAACTCAAATTGCTTAACCTTTTACATGTGTGTTTTGATGCAACAATCGGGTGCAAACCTTACGTCACTTCGAGCACCTGCGTTGCGAGCAGCGCTCTCTGGCCGAAGCATTATTCTGGTCGGCATGATGGGGGCTGGCAAGTCGTCAATCGGCAAGCGCCTCGCGACCGCGCTAGAACTTCCATTTCACGACGCAGACATTGAGATTGAACGCGCCGCAGGCATGACCATTGAGGAAATCTTCCGCCTGCATGGCGAAGCCTATTTCCGCGACGGCGAGGAACGCGTCATCAAGCGAATCTTGCAAGGAGGCTCTCAGGTGCTCGCAACCGGTGGCGGCGCGGTAATTTCCCCACAGACCCGGGCGGAGATTGCGAATAGCGGTGTCTCCATCTGGCTCAACGCTCCGATTGATCTCCTCTTGCTGCGTGTGTCGCGGCGCGATAACAGGCCGCTTCTCAAGACTGAGAACCCCCGTGCCGTCCTGTCGCGGCTGTTGTCCGAACGCGAACCCCTCTATCGCGAAGCTAATCTTGTATTTCAAAGCCGCGACGCGCCTCATGACATGATTGTTGAAGAAATACTCTCGATGATCGAGGCATATCTTGCGGCGAAGAACCAGGTCGCGCCCAAGAGCCGCCAAGGCATTAAAGCCGCAATTTTGACGCCTTCGATTGGCTTTTCTTGAGTTGTGGGGTGCAATCCGAGGCTGCGGCTCTTCGTCGGCTTCTCGTCATTTGCCTAAGCAAGGGCACATTTTCAAGCAGCGCCTGAGCTGGGCCTACCGAAGCCAGCCCCTCGAACCACGGCACTCAGTTCTCTTCTTCTTGGGAAACCGGCGATGTTGAATTCATTTGAACCGGCCGAACTGCGCCTTCCCTTTGGTTGGCGCTGGATCGGGCGCTCGCTGCTTCTGCGGCGCTGGCAGTCGCTATCTGTGCTTCTAATAACGGGCGCGGTTTATGCTGTTAGCCTCGTCTTCCCTATCAGCGCGCAAAGGGCGGTCGATGACATCGTCGCCGGAAGGGTGGGGCTGGAACTGGTTGTGCTCGCCGTGCTTGCGCTGGTGTCGATTGCGCTCGAAGCCGCGCTCCATTTTCGGCAACAACGGCTTATTATCGAGCTAGGCACCTTTCTCGACCGGCGCATCTCGCGGCGCGCCTTTGCCCATCTCCTACGCTCGCGGATAGACGGCGCAAGCTTCAGCTCCGGCGAAGCAATGAACCATTTTAAGCAGGCCGAGAGGATTCGTGACTTCGTGCTGCATGAAGTTCCGCGCGGCATCTTTGACTTTGGCGGCGCGCTCGTGGCGCTTGCCATGTGCTTCTACTACGACATAGCGGTCGGCCTGACTGTCCTTCTCCTGAGCCCGGTCCTTGTCTTCGCCACGAATAAAAAGATCCGCAGCTTCCAAGCCACCGCCGAGACTTATTACACCTCAATCGGTGTCCGCCAAAATGCGTTGGCGGAGACCGTGAACGGCATCGCCACCGTCAAGGCGCTGGCCCTGGAAGGCGCGCGCATGCGGCGCTGGGAGACCACAACGAACGACATGCTGACCAAACTGCGCGCAGTACGGCAGCAGTACCTCGGCTTCAACCTTCGTGCGCAAATCCTTGCGCGCAGCGTGACGGTACTTGTCCTCTCGGTGGGCTGTTGGCGGCTGTTCCAGGGTGATTTGACGGTTGGAAGCCTCCTCGCGTTGCAATTGCTGAGCGGGCGCATCACCTTCCCGCTCATGATGTTCGGCGATTTTTATCGCGGCTATAAAGAAGCGGATATCGCCATCCAGCAAATAGCGCGCTTCCTTGGCCAGTCGAGAGAGCGCGCGGCCGTTCATCCCCCGGTGCGCCAATTCGGGTCTGGCGGTATCCGACTGTCAAACGTATCGCTCACCTATCCAGGCGCTGCGTCTCCTGCGCTAAAAGACATAACACTTGCGCTTCCTGAGCGGGGCATGATCGCAATCGTTGGGCGCAACGGATCTGGCAAATCCACGCTCATTCGTATTCTCCTTGGTCTTCAACGAAACTATGTGGGACACGTCGAAATTGGTGGCCGTGATCTGAAAGACTATGATCCCCGCTGGCTCAGAAGCCGCATCGGCGTCGTCGATCAGGATACGGTCCTATTCGCTGGTTCGGTTCGGGAGAACTTGATCTCTGGCCGCCAACTCGACGAAGCGGAGCTTCGCGAGAGCTTGCGCTTTGCAGGCGCGCTTGAATTCGTCGAGGCCCTACCGGGCGGTCTCGATGCCGAAGTTGCTGAAAATGGCCGCTCGCTGTCGGGTGGCCAACGGCAGCGTTTATCGATTGCCCGCGCGATGGTGCGAAATCCAGACCTCATGTTGCTTGATGAGCCCGCAGCCTTTCTTGATGCGGAGGCTGCCGTGGCGCTTGAGAAGCGGTTCGCCGCCTTTGGACGCAACCGCCTCATGCTCGTTGTCTCGCATCATCTGGCCGCCACCCGGCATGCGGATCGTATCTTGGTGCTGCAAGGGGGTCGCCTCGTCGGTGACGGCACCCATGACAGGCTCATTCAGACGGTTCCGGAATATGCCTCGCTCTGGTCCGATTATGTTCGTTCGCTTGGAGAAACTTCGCCCGCATTTTGAGCAGGCGAACCGCCAGGAAATCGGGCCAATAAAGATAAAACTATTCAACCGACCCTACTAAACGAACTGGAATGTCTGGGCGATTATATTTATCTTTGGGCGGCGAGGGACAGCCATGATTGATACATCTTCCGAAATGTCGGCTGCAACGGCGGGAATTATCGTCAACGCCGGTACGCGTAACTATCTGGTCCTTATTGGCTACGGTCTCGTCGAGGCCGCGCCAGCGTATCTCATGCGCCATTTGGGAGGCGCGCGCTACGCCATCGTGGCGGACGAATCTGTTTCCCACCTCGCCGAAAAACTTGAGGAGGGACTTGCCAAACAGGGTCTACTTCTTGGCCCGACGTGTTTTGTGCCTTCCGGCGAGGGCTCAAAAAGCTTTGCGCGCTTGGAAAGCGTCTGCACCGCGCTCCTTGATCTCGGGCTGGAACGCAATCACGCCGTGATCGCACTCGGTGGCGGCGTTGTCGGCGATCTGGCGGGATTTGCAGCGGCGATCGTGAAGCGAGGCGTGAGAGTAGTACAGATACCGACGACGCTCCTTGCTCAGGTTGATTCATCGGTCGGCGGGAAGACGGGCATCAATGCGCGGCAGGGCAAAAACCTCATCGGTGCTTTTCATCAGCCCAGCTTGGTTCTTGCAGATCTCAGCTCCCTTAAAACCCTGCCGCCGCGTGAATTCCGCGCAGGCTATGCGGAGGTTATGAAATATGGCGCGCTCGGCGATGCCGCTTTCTTCCAATGGCTCGAAGAAAACTGGGAGCGAGTGTTTGCGCAGGAAGAAGAGGCACTGACCCGCGTCGTCGAGATGAGTTGCACCATGAAAGCCAACATTGTGGCGCGCGACGAGTTCGAAACTGGCGATCGTGCGCTTCTTAATCTCGGCCACACGTTCGGTCACGCGATTGAAGCCTGGGCAGGATATTCAGGCAAGGTTTTGCATGGCGAAGCGGTTGCACTTGGCACGGTTTTGGCGGCGCAATTTTCTCATCGGCAAGGCCTGTGCGATGAATCCGTGCCGCAACGCCTCGGTGCCCATTTGGCAAATTGCGGCTTTGCAACCAGCTTGACAGGTACAGGCGAAGGCAACGCAGCAAGCCTTCGGTCTCAAACGGGCGCTGTTCCAACTGTGCAGGAGCTGCTGCACTTCATGGAACAAGACAAAAAAGTGCGCAACGGGCAGATGACGTTCATCCTGCTGCGCGCGATGGGCCAAGCCTTCGTTGCGCGCAATGTCAGCAGACAAGAAATCGGAGCGTTTCTGGAGGAACAACTTTCGGATGGTTCTTCGAGCTCTTAGCGCTCCAGAAGATCAACTCTCTCCCCGCGGGGAGAGGGTTGGGTGAGGGCCTCACCTTATAGCGCCTTAATTTCCACCTTGCGGAACTTCACGACGCCGGCGTCTTTCACAACGCCCGGGAAATATTGCAGGGCGACGCGGCCGCTCTTGTGTTGACTGTCTTGCACATCAACGGTCTTTACGCCGTTCAGGACTACCACGAGGTGCGAACCTTGCGCAGTGATCTCGTAGGTGTTCCACTTTCCGCCAGCCTTAGGCATTGGCTCTACCTTCGCCACGTCCACAATTGCGCCGGTGCCATATTCGGCCCCTGGACGCTTATCGTAGATATTCACTTCGTAGGCGTTCTTAGCAGTCACATTCTGAGGGTCTTCGCAGCGAAGAAAAACTCCACTGTTGGCGTCGTCATCAACCCAAAACTCAGCCCTTATCTGGAAGTCGGAGTAGAGGCTTTTAGAGACCAGGTAGCCCTTGCCTTTGTCGGCGACGAGAAGGCCGTCCGCGACCTTCCAATTTGCGTCGCCTATGGCGTTCCAATTTTCCAGGCTCTTGCCATCGAATAGAGTTGACCACGCGCCAGCGCCCTGGCTGAAGGCTTGGGGCGATAGCCAAGCTGCGCCCGATGCAATTAAAAGTGCCGCGACTGTAATGGCGGATCTGCGTTTCATGGTAGTTCCTCCCGTAGTGATGTAGATTTTGCCGGCGTTATTTTTTGGTGGGAACGCAGGCTTATTTTTTGGTTAGATAATTATGCCCTATGCGCCGGGTTTGCGGCAGGGTTTTCTCAGAAATTTCCCGCATTTCACTGAAGGCGAGTTTACAGGTTAACGCGAAAAGACTGCGGATTGGACCGGCCTCTAGTGAGCGAGGCCAGCTTGTAGCGACCCAGATGCGGTTGAAATTTTTTCCATCATATGCTGCCACTTTGAGCCGGTATTTGCGACGACCTTGTCCATTAAAGACTTAAGATCCGCAAGCATAGAGCAGCGTTCGGACTCTGAACCGGAGCCGTTAGCTCCGAGCGATTGTACCTTTGCCAATATTGCTTGATTGTCAGCATCGAGCGATGCGGTGGTCTCATCCTTAACGAAAGGAGTGGCCTTCGCTACGAATTCTGCTTCCGACCATCCATTCGATACGCGCACGCTCTGAAGTTTTTCTTGGAAGGCCTTGCTGTTCTTCTCATGCATCTCATTGATGGAAGCGCTCGCCTTGGCGACGGCTTCCCGAAATGCGCCTGCGTCGCAGGGAGATGACTGGCCATAAGCAAAGGGCGTGGAGGCGACGGAGCACAAGATGACAAGCACTGGAAATTTCATCTCGTACCGGATTATTCAGAGCCGCATTACGGTCTGTTAATATCCGTTGTCTGGCGCGAAATTAAGGCGATGCAGCCAGCAAAGCCTAAGCAAAAAGAGGCCCGCAAAAAGCGAAGGCCGAGCTTACGCCCGGCCATGGCAAAACCAGAAAAACGCTGTGATATATCAGCGCTTCACGTCAAAATTGTAGGCTGCTCCGACGCCGAGCTGATACTGGTCCTCCGAGCCGCGCAGACGCACGATCGGACTATCCGCAGCATCGCCTATCAAGCGCTGCCACTCAGCGAAAGCACGAACCGAAAGACGATCACTCACATTGTACCGCGCGGTAGCATCCAAGCCTGCGGAATGCAGACCGCCAGAGGCGTGGAAAGTTGGGAGGCCGGAGCGCATCGCTTCCACCTCATTCACCGAGAAATAGGTCGATTCAAACTGTGTATCGACGATTTCCAAGCGGGGGCCGATTGTGAATTGCCAGCGATAGTCGGGCTTGTACACGTAATCGGCTGAGAGGTTCGCAACGAACCCATCGTGACCCGTGACACCCTGGAGAAGCTCTACCCTTGTCCTTAAGTTCGGAGCCGCCCAATATTCGGCAAATGCGCCAATCTCGACGCTATAGTTAATATCTCGCAGACCTCTAATGGCGCCAGTGTCGGCATGATTTCGGTCCGTCATGTAGTCACCGGCCAGCCCGAAGCGGAAAGGTCCGTTTTGATAAAGCGAAATACTGACGGCGTCGTTGGGAAGAGAGAGACGTTCCGGCTCCCCGGCCCTGCGGACGTCAATTATTGGCCGAAAGCTCAAGGTGTAGTCTTTCGCGCCGGGGAATGCGGGCTGAACGGCTCCGTAGCCGCCAACGGTTGCAACCCAGTAGTCGCCTGCCACGCCGTCTTTATATCCGCCGCCTGATAGCAGGTCAGCGCTGAACGCGCCTGCGGCGGGCAGCGCTATAAGCGCGCCAATCGCAACAAGTTTTTTCAATATCGACATCTTCATTGCCCTCTGAAGACCCTATCCCCTTGTAGGTGATAGCTGACTCTCGAGCCAAGGTACTCGGAAATATGTGGGAGACCAACCAGTTATGGCGGCGAAGTTGCATATTCGCAACAGGCGATGCCTGTGCCACACTTTAGCGGCTAAGGAATCACCTATTAGCGCTCAACTTTGAATTTATAGCTCGCGCCAACGCCAACCGTTACCTGATCGGCGCTTCCCCTGAGATCAACTCTGGGGCTGTCGGCGGCGTCTCCGGCTAGTTTTGAGTAATCCACGAAAAATCGAGTTGTTAAGCTGTTGGTCCACTCATAGGCGCCAGTCAATTCGCCGCCAGCCGACAGGATGCCACCTTCAGCGCGAAACTTTACAAATTGCCTGGTTTTTAGGGCGTGCTGAATCGAGAAATATTCAGACGCATATTCGTCATTCACAATTTGAGTGCGAGGACCGGCCGTTAATGTCCAATCTGCCGCTGGTTTCCATATGTAATCGGCCATGAGATTGACGGCGAAGCCAGTATTGCCCGTCAATCCTTGCAGAGCTTCAACACGCGTCCGGAAATTTTGGACAGGATAATACTCCGCGAAGACTCCTCCTTGGAGGGTAATGTCGGCCTTACCAAGCCGGAAATCGATATCTGGACTGTGGAAGCGGCTTTGCAGACTCAAATTTGCGGCCGGACCGGCGTGGAAATTTGCGGTCTCGATCAGATCATAGCCGATCGCATCATTTGGGAAGAACTGCCAGACGCGATCACCTTCCTTATTGACGTCAACGATTGGCTTGAAGCTGAGAAGATATCTTTTCGAGCCTTCATAGGACGGCTCGAACACGCCATATCCGCCAAGCTCAATGATATAGGCCGATGGCCGCACGTCGTCCTTAAGGGAAAGGTCCGCGGCTTGCGCTGCGCTTGCCCCGGCGCAAAGGAGCGCGCCCAAGATACGCGACGTAGCCAATACTCGCTTCGTCATACGTGCCCCTCGGATACTTCTATGGCAATGGATACGCGACTGCCAACCGGAAGCCTAGCACATTTCACCGCAATCACCAGTTCTCAGACAAGCGCGGGTCAGATGGTTTCAAATCCGGTTAATCCAAAGCGGCTTGTCTTAGGCAAGCCTTTGATGCCTGGTGATCCAGCGGCGGCGCGAGCACCGCGAAATTCATCCAATCCGCTGATAGTTCTGGTGCGGCCGGAAGCATCGCCAACTTTAAGCCCGGTCGCGTTGTCGAACACCTGTACGTCCGCCAGGCCGCCATCCTTATATTTTTGCAGGCGCACGCCACGACCGCGCGTCATTTCGTTAAGCTCGGCAAGCGGGAAGATGAGAAGACGCCGGTTCTCGCCCAATACTGCCACCGTATCCCCTTGAGCCAGTCTGCACAAAACGGCTCGCTCTCCATCGCCTAGATTGAGAACCTGCTTACCTTTCCGTGTTTGAGCGACGACTTCCTCTTCCGGAACAAGAAAACCATTCCCAACGTTCGAAGCCACGAGCAGCTTGCGGCCTGGTTTATAAACGAAGCATTCGAGGATATCATCGGTCTCATCGAGATCGATCATGAGGCGAACCGGCTCGCCCTGACCACGGCCACCGGGCAAATCCTTTGCCTCCAGCGTATAGAACTTGCCGTTTGTGGCAAACATCACGAGCTTGTCTGTCGTCTGTGCTTTAATCGCATCCTTCAGAGCGTCACCAGCCTTAAAGCTGAGCTTCGGCAAGTCGGCATCGTGACCTTTAAGGGCCCGAATCCATCCCTTCTCCGAAAGAATGATTGTGACCGGCTCTTTCTCGATCAGCGAATCTTCGTGGAAATCTTCAATTGCGGGAACATCCGCGAACTGCGTTTTACGTTTTCCAAGAGGCGTGGTCTTGCCGAAGATGCGCTTGATCCCCGCAATTTCGCCCGAAATCTTTTCCCACTGCTTTTCGTCAGAGGCGAGCAGGTCAATGAGGCTCGCACGCTCATCCGAGAGTTGCTTGTGCTCGGTCTTGATTTCCATTTCTTCGAGCTTGCGCAAGCTGCGAAGGCGCATATTGAGGATCGCCTCGGCCTGTACGTCGGAAAGCCCGAATTTCAGCATCAGTGCGGGCTTTGGCTCATCCTCATGGCGGATGATGCGGATCACCTCATCGAGATTGAGATAAGCGATGAGAAAACCGTCGAGCACTTCGAGCCGGTGCTCAATGTGCCTCAGCCGGTGCTCGGAACGGCGGCGCAGCACGACCTTGCGGTGATCGAGCCACTCTTGCAGAACCTGTTGTAGGCCAAGGACCTGCGGCACTTGCCCGCTCGACAGCACAGTCATATTAAGCGGGATGCGCGCTTCGAGTTCGGTAAGCTTGAAGAGCTGCTCCATAAGCAGCGCCGGTTCAACATTGCGCGACTTCGGCTCGATAATGACGCGAATATCTTCGGCTAACTCGTCGTCCACATCGGCCAGCAGCGGCAACTTCTTGGCCTGCAAAAGATCGGCCATTTTCTCGATCAGCCGAGACTTCTGAACGCCATAGGGGATCTCGGTAACGACGATCTGATACGTGCCCCGGCCAGTCTCTTCGGTGTGCCAGCGCGCGCGTAAGCGGAACGAGCCGCGCCCGGTCCTATAGGCTTCGATCAGTCCCGCGCGATCCTCAACCAGCGTGCCGCCGGTGGGAAAATCCGGCCCTGGCAAATGCTCAAGCAACGTTTCGATCCGCGCGCCCGGATGCTTAATGAGGTGGAGAGCGGCGTTGCAGACTTCCTCGACATTGTGAGGCGGAATGCTCGTGGCCATGCCCACCGCTATGCCCGAAGAACCGTTGGCAAGCAGGTTTGGAAAGTTGGCCGGCAGGACAATCGGCTCTTCTTCCTCGCCGTCATAGGTCTCGCGGAAATCGACCGTGTCCTCGTCGATACCATCAAGCAGCGCCGCCGCGACTGCCGTAAGCCGCGCCTCCGTATATCGCATGGCCGCAGCATTATCGCCGTCGATATTGCCGAAATTGCCTTGCCCATCGACGAGCGGATAGCGCTGCGCAAAGCCCTGAGCGAGCCGGACGAGCGCGTCATAAACGGACTGATCGCCATGCGGGTGATATTTACCGATCACGTCGCCGACGACGCGCGCGCATTTCTTAAACCCGCCCGTCGGGTCGAGCTTAAGCTGGCGCATGGCATAAAGCAGCCGCCGGTGCACGGGCTTGAGGCCGTCGCGCACATCGGGGAGCGCGCGGTGCATGATGGTGGAGAGAGCGTAAGCGAGGTAGCGCTCTTCAAGCGCGTCCTTCAGCTTGATCGGCTCGATGGGTGAAGGAGCGAGAATCAATTCGTCAGCCATACTTCAGAGGTAGCGTCTGCGAAGCAGCACGCCAAGGGGCTATCGCGCTCGTGAACAGGTTTAGGACCTGTTTTGCGCACCGTGGAAAATGCGCAGGATCGTTAGTTCCTTATCGCGAACAGCATAAACACAGCATAAACAATGACATAAGGAAGAGACTTGACGGCTTTCTCACGTGTGCCTTTCAAGGCACCGGGACGCCCGAGCTTGGGGAAGAACCTCAAAAGCTCAATGGCTCGCGCGATTGATTGCTGAACCCTTTCGGCAGCGGCCGGATTCTCCGAGAGAATTGTGTCACGGATGTGCGCCAGGTCCGACTCCGCTGCAAGCGTGAGCCGCAACTTCATTTCCATGGGCGGAATAGCAAGCTGTTCACACTATCGCCGCTGGCAAACTGACGCAGCTCGGCCTGTTTCAACGCGAGACGCACGCCCTCTATTTGTGCCGCCGACAATGAGGCGTGGAAATCGTCGCCTTCCGCTAGCTCGATCAGCAAATCAGCAACCTTATCTTGCTGTTCGTCGGGCAATTTTCTGAGCTCAGCAACGGCTTGTTCAAAGCGTTTGGTCATGTTTCACAATAGCACAAGCGAGCAACTATTTCCAATCGACGAAACTTAAGCGTCTCCATTGGCATGGACCGTGGTACGGAATTGGAAGCGCCAGGAAGCGGAAGGAATTTTATTTGGCGGTCATAGAATGGCACAGCTTGCTCATCGCAGAGCTTTCGATCGCGCCCGGCATCGCCGACGAGCTATCACGTCAACTCGTCAGCCACGCGCGAGAACAGGGTGTTGCGCTCGATGATGGCCGCCATGCGTTTGTGCCGGCTGATCACGGATTCGAAGTGCAGTACCACCGCTTCGACGACGATTTAGCCATTGCAAGTATCGAGGGCTATCTGGTTTGCCCAGACGCCATGGGCCACCCGGCAGTCTTCGCCTGGCGCTCGAAGACGGGAGCCGATCTAATGCTAACGCCAGAGCGAGATGTCGCTGACCTCCAGTTCTTCTGGCTGACTCTTCCCGCGCCCGAACTCGCCCACCCCCCATATCTCGACTTCGGGGACTGGCTTGCGAACAACCAGTTTAGTTTCGACCTCGATCTGGAGATGTACAAAGACCCAATCCATACCAGGCTATATTTCACGGCACGGACGGCGTTCACCGCTGAGGAATTTGGCGTAATCACCAACGCCATCTATGCGGCCATCGCCACGTGGAACCAGCGCAGGCCGGACGACCTTCACTGCTTCGTCCATCCAGACACGACCAATGGCCACATGATCGAGATCTATATGGAATTCGGGACCGGTGAACTTGAGGCGCTCGCGGAGACGCTCCGCACAGTCGAAGCGAGTTCAGCGGGCGCAGCCATCAGCCGCTGCCGCGTGACCGGCGGTTGATCAGCCATGTTTCAGAGGTAGTGCATCCCTCTTGTCCTGAGCCGAAGCTTGCATTCTGCTTTGGCTTGCGCCATGCGCTATCGTATGGAAATGTATTTGGGGAGCAGAAACTGGCCCTGCTCCGTGACATTGATAGAGGAAATGTGATGGACAGCACCTTTGCTCAGACATTTGCTGCAAGATGGATTGAAGCGTGGAACAGCCATGACGTGGAGCGCGTTCTTGCGCTTTTCGAGGATGATTTCACCTTTTCCTCGCCGCTGATCAGCGTGATCGCGGGAGAACCTTCCGGCGTGCTCAGTGGAAAGCAGGCAATTCGTGATTATTGGCTAAAAGGTCTACAGCGCTATCCCGACCTTCACTTTGAACCCTATCACGTGTTGGCGGGCGTCGGCAGCGTAACGATTGTTTATAAAAGCGTGCGCGGCACGGCAGCGGAGGTCTTCTTCTTCGGGCAATCCGGACTCGTCAAGCGCGCCTCGGCCTACTATTCGCAGTAGATTGAGTCGTGAGCCCTGTCTCGGGCGGCCCGTCAATCCCATTCTGCCTCATTGTCAAGATTATTAATCGGCGCTGTGCCGGCCAGCACAGCGCACAAGCCTCTGTCTGCGGTAACAAGCTTCTAACACGCTTGGCGTTTACCCCGGATCAAAGAAGGGCATTAATATCATGACAAAGTGCAGATCGTTGTTGATCGCATGTGCGGCTACCGTGGCGGGAATCGCTGGGCTGCCTACCGGCGAGAACTCCGCCTTAGCCTATGTGTATGGGGCACAAGGCGTGAGCCCGGGTGGCGTCATCGCAGCCAAAGCCATCGGACAATATTGTTCCGGTTCCTTAACGACGTCAGAGATTGGCGAACTCGATGCTTATCTCGCTAAAGCCGCTAAAGAATGGCTAAGCAGGTTGATTTAGCCTAGCCAACGAATGTTGGCTGTGATTCCGTTTTCCGGGGTGATTCGGGGAGCAGAGCATGGCTGGAAAATCTCCTATGACGGCATCGGACGAAGAAAGGGCGGCGCTGAAGGTGATGGCGAGCGGTCCGGAGCGGGCCGAAGCTGACCGGGCGCGCGCGGTGCTGTTGACGCTGGATGGTTGGATCAGCGCGCGGATCGCGCAAGCCTTCGGCGTGCGGGAAGACACCGTGCGCTTGTGGCGCAGCGATTTCATGAGAGGCGGCGTTGAGGCATTGAAGGCCAGCATTGCTCCTGGTCCCGCGCCGGTAAAGGCGGAAGCCGCGCTTCGGGTCGCCAATGTGCTTCTCTGCGAGCCCGTCGCAAACCGGCAAAACTTTACACTCGCTCGTCTTTCGGGAGAGATTGCATCGCGCGAAGGGGTCACGATCTCTCGCTCGCAACTCTCCAAGGTGCTTCGTAAAAAGGGGCTTTCCGCTGGCGTAGACCCCGTCATACTTTGAAGGGCCGGCAGATCGCGGACGCGATCGAGCGCATGGGATTGCGGCTGAAGCTTCGCAAGGCCCAAGCGGAAGCAGGCGATATCGTGCTGCTTTTCGCCGATGAAAGCGAGGCGCTGACGCACCCTTATCTGGCGCGCGCTTGGGCCAAGCGCGGAGCGGATCTGCGCATCCCCGCACCGGGGCAATCGAAAAAAGTCGCCATCATGGGTGCGTTCGATTGGGGAAAGCGCGAGCTTATCGTGACAACGTCGCGGACAAAACGCAGCACAGACTTTATCGCGCTTTTGGAAACCCTCGACCGGCTGTACGGCCCCAAGCCAGGTGCGAGCACCAAGCCCGCCGTTATTGTGCTCGACAACGGTCCGATACACGTCAGCAAAGCCACAAAGACTGAACTCGCCGCCCGCGCCCATTGGCTCACGGTCGAATGGCTCCCAAAATATGCGCCCGAACTCAATGACGTCGAGGGCGTCTGGCGTGACCTCAAAATCCATCACCTCGCCCATCAGACATTCGCCAATGCCGAAATCCTCGATGCCGCAATCCATAAGGCCGTCACTGTTCTCGATTTTGAACGAAACCGCCATTCGTTGGCCAAACTAAGAATCCCTGCTTAGAAGGAGAAGAGGCTAGCGAACAGAAGGACAAGGACTATCAGCCCATATCATTCGAAAAGAAGTTCGTTGGTCCAGTAACGGATGTTTTCGCCAAAAAATACAGTGACCCAAAGAATTGCGGGGCGGGCGCTACCGAAGAGGCGCATGACACGCTGCAGCGGGTCAGGAAAGCAATGGCAAGTGGAGCTCCAGCTTTAATAGGCGATAGCAAAGTCGCGAAGTGATATTCAGAAAACGTGAAAGCAGCCTCTAGTAAGCTCGCGAAGCTTGACCTCGGCTAATGGCGCAGGTCCAAACGAAGGAAGCGGGGACGGGTTTATGACAAAGACAGGTATCGCAATCATCGCCTCTGGGGCTGTCTTGCTTACCGGAGCCGCCTTTGCCGGTTTTGCAAATCCGTGGACGGCAGCGACTTCGATAGGTGGTGTGGTTGTCGCAATATACGCCTATGCAATCGGATAGGTTGTGGAATATTTTTCAGGCACTCAAAGTCTTTCGCCATACTTACGACGCAATCTTCGTATGGCTCCTTCGAGCATATGATTAAGATGGCGTAAATCTTTAATGTCCAAATGGGTTCACAAAGACCTATTTGATGAACATTGTGCTGGTGAGCACATCCGGTCCATCCGACGCCGGCTATATTCATCGGCACATCGTCTGGCCCAGCCCAGGCAAAGAGACCGGCTTGCTGATTTAAGCGGCAAGTCTGCGCCGGGTGCGTCGGCAGGGAAATTTAGGTGCTATGTCTAGAGTTCTGACCCTTACCGCCAATCTACAGGCTCCAAGCCTCCCCAAGGCTGTTGGATCCCTTTGGCAGGGGCTCAAAATTGCTCTCTTTGATCGATACCGGCCCGAGCTTCACTACATGCGCGGTCCTGGCCCCAAGTGGCGCGAAAAGCACGAGCAAGAGAGATAGCATCGTTATGCGCCTGTTAGGCGCGCTTCGATAGTCTCGCCTTCAGCCGTGGCGCCTCGAAATCGAGAAATGCGCGCAGCTTCAATGGCAACACCCCTTGACCTGAATGAGCGAGGCTGAGCGGCGCAGGTTCCGGCTCAAATTGCCTCAGCTTCATGCTTCGCCAGCTTCACGACTGCCCGCTGACGTGCTCGCGCATCACGCTTGCTTGCAGTAGCCGATCTTCAAGCCGTCAAATCCGCCGGTTATAATGATGCGCACGTGATCGAGATTGTGTTCCATGTCGCACTCTACACCTGGACAAACTATCTTAATGAGTCGGCCAAGACCTGTATCGATTTCCCCGTCAGTTCTCGGTCTGTGAGGTTGGGTATTTTCAATGGCCCGTATGATTGCTGAGCGGCGCGATACCATTCCGGTTCTAGCGGAGGTTTTCCGGACTTATGGATTTGAGGGAGCCAGCCTCAGTCTCATCGGCGAGGCGACGGGTTTAGGCAAGGGCAGTCTCTATCATTTCTTTCCCGGCGGCAAAGAAGAGATGGCGGCAGCGGTACTAGCCGACATCGAGGACTGGTTCAGAGAGCGCGTATTTATACCACTTCAAGAAGGCAAGAACCCTCGTCAGGCAATCTCGGACATGTTTGCATCTGTCGATAAGTATTTTCAGTCGGGGGGACGCGTATGCATTGTCGGCGTGTTCGCACTCGGGGAGACCCGGGATCGGTTTTCAACTGAAGTTCATCGTTATTTTGCCGAATGGATAGACGCTCTGGCGAAGGCGCTGGCAGGACTGGATCAAACGCCCGCGACAGCTCGGCTGCTGGCTGAGGAAGCCGTTGCTGGCATTCAGGGCGCACTCGTGCTCGCGCGAGCGTCAAACGATAAGATGTCTTTCTCAAGGATTATCAAGCAGCTTGAGAGGAGGCTTGTGGATGAGACTCGATAGGTCGTTGCGGTCCCACCGACAATAGTGGATTAACTTGACCCCATTGTACCAATCGGTATGCTGTTTAGCAACAGGTACAACACCAATGTTCGCTTGAGGAGATTTCATGTCCCGTCCACCGTTTCCCCCATTCACCGCCGAGACCGCAGCGCAGAAAGCGCGTATGGCCGAAGACGCGTGGAACGCGCGCGATCCTGCCCGTGTTGCGCTGGCCTATACGCCGGACAGCCGCTGGCGGAACCGCGCAGAGTTCATACAGGGCCGTGAAGCCATCGAGGCGTTTCTCACGCGGAAATGGCAGCGCGAGCTCGACTACCGCTTGATCAAGGAAGTTTGGGCCTTCCGCGAAAACCGCATTGCAGTCCGCTTTGCCTATGAATGGCACGACGATAGCAAAAATTGGTATCGCAGCTACGGTAACGAGAATTGGGAATTCGACGAACATGGCCTGATGCGTGTGCGTATCGCCAGCATAAACGATCTGCCCATCAAGGAGACCGAGCGCAAATATCATTGGCCGCTCGGCCGCCGCCCCGACGGTCATCCAGGGTTGAGTGATCTTGGCCTTTGACGAGGACGCCATGGAAGACGCCCCCATCTATTCGAGTGATGTCGCTTTTACGCCGAGTGTCAAATCGGTGCAGGCTCGCAAGGGCTCCAGGCGCGGCTACGCAAGAATGGAAGAGGGCGGTTCCTGGCAGACCACAATCACGACCGATCTCATAAGCTTCGTTGCAGCTCAGAGGAGCATTTTCCTCGCCACGGCAAATGCGGAAGGGCAGCCTTATATCCAGCATCGAGGCGGCCCGCCCGGCTTTGTACGAGTGCTCGACGAGAAGACACTGGGCTTTGCCGATTTCTCCGGAAATCGGCAGTACATCACGCTTGGCAATCTCGCGGAAAACTCGAAAGCCTACCTCTTCCTTATCGACTATATGCACCGCCGTCGGATGAAAATCTGGGGGAACGCCCGTGTGGTCGAGGGCGATGCGGATCTCGCGGCAAAGCTCATGCCCCGGGACAATAGTGCTCGCCCGGAGCAGGTTATTCTCTTTACCGTTTCCGCCTGGGACAAAAATTGCCCCCAGCACATCCCGCAGCGTTTCGAGGCTGACGATGTCGCCCGGGCGCTGGCTGTGCGCGAGAAACGCATCGAAGAGCTGGAAGCGGAATTAGCGCGTTTGCAAGAAGTAATCTCAAGGAAAACCTAGCAGATTCTGTGCGTAACCCGCGCGTGACCTTCTCAGTGCCGCCGCCGCGTGCCGAGCTCGTGCCAATCCTTTTCCTTGACCTCGACACCGTAGAATTGAGCGGCCTTTTTGATATTTGCAAAGGCGAGGTCACGGTCTTCGGTAGAAACGCCTTCGACCTGATCGAAACGCGCCAGGGCATTCCTTACGTGTCTGGCGTCAGTCAGCGGCTCTTTGCGTTGACCAGGAAAGGCAAACACGCTCTGCGGCAGATCCGATTGAGCCGTCAATCTGCCGTGCATTGTATGGGGCGCCCAGGTTGGTTTTGCGGACATTTCTTCGATACCTTCGATAGAATATGGCGCAGCATGCTGACGCCGGTTTCCGATAATCGGAACCTTCTTCTGTATTAAATGCCTGCTTGTCTTTGTCTGTTCCCACTCGGGAAGGTTAGAGGCGCTGGGGTGCCGGGCTGCGAAGCAACCCAAGTGAAACGTTTTCGGAGGTATTCTACGCCGGACGCCAAATGACTTTACGGAGGACTGCCTTGATGGATGCACGCATTTCACTCAAATGCAGTCTTTCAGTGGCTATTGCTCTATTGGTGAGTACGGCGACGGCGCTGCTGCCTGCGACGGCTCAGGAAGCCGCACATGCCCCCCCGCAGCAACTTGTCGACGCGCTTCACGCTGCATTCGGCGATCATCACACCCGCGCCGTGCACGCGAAAGCCTCCGCCTGTGAGCTATGCCACGATTTCATATTTCGGTGTGAACGCATTCAAATTTACCGATGCGAAGGGCAACGCCACTTTTGTGCGTTATCGCTTTGTGCCTAAAGAGGGTGAGCAATTCGTGCCCGCCGCCGAACTTCAGGCGAAAGGGCCGAACTATCTTATTGAGGAAATCCAGGCACGCATCGCCAAAGCCCCGGCTGAGCTTGAATGGTTCGCGCAAATCTCCGGTCCTGGCGACAAGATCGACGACCCTTCTATAGCTTGGCCGGAAAACCGGACCCTCGTAAAGCTCGGCACGCTTACGGTCGAGCGCGTCGCGCCGGATCAGGCGGCGCTGGGTAAGGAGACGATTTTCTTGCCCTCGAATGTTCCGAGCGGGATCGAACCCGCCGATCCGATGATCGATATTCGCTCCGCGACCTATCCATTGTCGTTCAGCCAGCGGCAAAGTCATTAAATTTACGCATACGTTGGCTATTCCTGCGGCAGATATTCACCTTCACGAAGCTTCTGCGCATACCCATCATAGAGCAGCGTTGACTATGTAAAGCAGCAGCGTAAGGTCGCGCCGCCATGATATTGTTTTTTTGTGCAGTTTTGACAGCAGGCGTGATTGTAGCGGTGACGCGGCCGCTATCTCGCGCAGGAAATGCTACGCCTGACATCAACCCCGACGTCGAAGCCTTCAAGGCTCAACTTTCCGAGCTCGACCGTGAGCAAGAGCGGGAGACCCTCAGTAGGAACGAAGCGGAACAGCTTCGCATCGAAATATCGCGCCGGATGCTTCGGGCAAACCGGCAGAGTCAATCTTCACTGGGCAAGGGCTCTGTCGCGCGACTGCCCGCAAACACAATTTTTATAGTTTTGGCGGCCTTCATCGCCATCGTAAGCTTCTCACTCTACATGACCTTCGGTGCATTCGACCTGCCGGATCAGCCTCTGGCGGATCGCCTCGCTATTCCGGTTGAAAAGCAATCCATTGAAATCCAAGTCGCCAACGTTGAGCGAGCACTGCGGAAAAATCCCAAAGATGCGGCCGGTTGGACTGTTATCGCGCCCGTCTATTTGCGGCTTGGAAAATTCGAAAAGGCAGCCGACGCCTATCGCAAGGCAATGCTGCTCTCGGGCGAGAGCGAAGACAAGCTCGTTGGCTTCGCGGAAGCGCTGACTTTCGGCAATGGGGGCGTTATCCCAGCCTTGGCCAAGGAGGCCATGGATCAAGCGGTTAAGCTCAACCCGAAATCACTGCGTGGCCGCTTTTGGCTTGGCTTATATGCCGAACAGGAAGGGCGCGTAGCGGAGGCGGAACAGCTTTACCGGGATATGATTTCCGAAAACATTCCTGATAATTGGGAAAGAATTGCTGAAGACCGGCTGATGGAACTTGGGCGCCGCCGCGTCCAAGCACAGGCCAGCGTGCCTGATGGGGATCAGGGCGCGATGATCCGAGGCATGGTCGAGGGGTTGGCGGCACGCCTGAAGGAGAACGGCGCCGACTTGGAGGGCTGGCTGAAATTGATTAGATCATACGCAGTCTTGAAGGAGACAGCCAAGGCGCTTGAGGCTGTTGCTTCGGCTCAGGCGCAGTTCGCTTCGCAGCCTGACGCGCTTTCCAAGATCACGGCTCTTCAGCTAGAGCTTCATTTATCACCCGCTTCGGGCGAAGGAACACAAGGGCAAAAGCAGCCATGACGAGAAAGAAGCGGCGCGCCGTCGTGATCGTTGGTGGCCTAGCGATGCTCGGTGTCGCGACGGCGCTTGTCCTGAGCGCTCTTCAAACACAGGTCACGTTTTTCATGAGTCCCGCCGATGTCGCTAAGAATGCGCCGAAACTCGGAACGCGTTTTCGTCTTGGGGGCTTGGTTGCTGAGGGAAGCGTGGATAAACAAGCCGACGCGACCACGCTATTCACCGTGACCGACGGGAGCGCATCGCTTCCGGTAAGCTATAAAGGTCTCTTGCCGGACCTGTTCAGCGAAGGAAAAGGCGTTGTGGCCGAAGGGGAGATGAGTTCCAGCGGCGTGTTCACAGCCGACACCGTCCTTGCGAAACACGATGAAAATTATATGCCTCCAGAAGTGGCCGCTGCACTGAAGAAATCGGGGCACTGGCAGGAGCAAAACGGCAAGCCGGGGACTTGATAATGATCTCCCCCGCGCCCTGTTATATTAAAGGAGAGCCTAAGCTGTGATCGTGGAACTTGGCCACTTCGCCCTGATTTTGGCGTTCTGCGTCGCGCTTGTGCAATTTTGCACCCCGCTTGCGGGGCTCCGCCTGAACGAAACGCGGTTGCTGCGGGTGGCTGATGCTTCAGCGCCGATACTGTTTGCGCTCATCGCCGGGTCTTTTGCCGCGCTGATTTGGGCGCATGTGGCGTCAGACTTTTCCGTCGTCAATGTGTACGAGAATTCGCATTCCGCGAAGCCGCTCCTCTATAAAATTTCAGGCGTGTGGGGCAATCATGAGGGCTCAGTGCTCTTATGGATTTTGATCCTCGCGGGGTTCGGCGCGGCAGTTGCGGTGTTTGGCTCAAACCTGCCGCTCGATCTTCGCTCAACGGTTCTCGCTATTCAGGGCGCGATCTCGGCGACCTTCATTCTTTTCATTATCGCGACATCGAACCCGTTTTTGCGCAACCCCAATCCGCCTGCGGATGGATTAGGCCTCAATCCCATCCTTCAAGATCCGGCGCTCGCGATCCATCCGCCGCTGCTTTATACGGGCTATGTCGGCTTCTCGCTCGCCTTCTCCTTTGCAATCGCCGCGCTGATCTTAGGCCGTATCGACTCTGCCTGGGCGCGTTGGGTTCGTCCCTGGACGCTTGCTGCCTGGATATTCCTCACCATCGGCATAGCGATAGGCTCCTGGTGGGCGTATTACGAGTTGGGTTGGGGCGGCTGGTGGTTCTGGGACCCGGTAGAGAACGCTTCGCTCATGCCTTGGCTTACAGGCACGGCGCTGATCCATTCGACCATTGTCATGGAAAAGCGGGATAGTTTGAAGTCGTGGACAGTACTCCTTGCCATACTCACCTTCAGCTTCAGCCTGCTTGGCACATTTCTGGTGCGCTCGGGCGTGTTGACGTCCGTCCATTCATTCGCGAGCGATCCAACGCGCGGCATCTTCATTCTAGCGATTGTAACGACCTTTACAGCGGGCAGTCTGGCTCTGTTTGCGTGGCGCGCGAGCGCCTTGGCGAGCGGCAGCGCTTTCTCCATCATTTCCCGCGAAAGCAGCCTCGTTCTTAATAATCTCCTGCTCACGTCGTCGTGCGGCGTCGTTCTGGTTGGCACGCTTTACCCCTTGGCGCTCGAAGCGGCGACCGGCGACAAAATTTCGGTGGGCGCGCCGTTCTTCAACTCGACGGTTGTTTGGTTGTTTCTGCCGCTTCTGCTTGCTGTGCCCTTTGGCATATTCCTCGCGTGGAAGCGCGGAAACCTCCAAGAGGTCGCGCGGCGATTGGCAGGCGCCGCTCTTATCGCGCTGGGGGCTGGTTTGGCTGCGGCGCTGATTGGAGGCGCAAGCGTCAAGGCGATCATTGCAATCACGCTGGGCGTATGGGTGATTGTCGCTTCGCTGTGGGAGTTGCTATGGCGAGCGAAGTTTCCCTCCGCGCCGCTCACTGAAACGGTCCGCCGCCTTCGCACGATGCGCCGCAGCCAGCTTGGATCGGCGCTCGGCCATATCGGAATGGGCGTCACCGTCGTTGGGATTGCCATATCAAGCGCCTGGAATGTTGAGCATCTGGCGGTAATGAAGCCTGGCGATAGCGCTGAACTCGCTGGGTATCAAATTACCTTCAAGAGCGTCTTCCCGCAGGATGGTCCAAACTATGCCGAGTTTTCGGGCGCGTTCGAGCTGCGGCATGGCAGCAATTTGATCGGTACGATCATTGCTTCAAAACGGAAATATGATGCGCCGCCGCAGACCACGACCGAAGCCGGAATAGCGCCGCGCGCATTAGGCGATGTCTATGTGGTCCTCGGCAGTGAGGTTAAGCCGGGCGAATATGCGGTTCGCCTCTATTTCCACCCCTTCGTTCGCTGGATCTGGGGTGGAGCGCTCATCATGTTTTTCGGGGGTCTTCTATCATTGCTTGACCGGAAACTGCGTATCGGCCTGCCCCAACGCGCGGCGAAGCCGTCTATAACGCCTGCTCCCGCGCCAGCGGAGTAGAAGCTTTGCTGGATATCAACATGCAACGGACGCGCTCGCGCTGGATTTCACTGTTCTTCGGTCTCTGCGCCGTTCTTGTGAGCGCGGCCGCCTTTGCAGTGGAGCCTCAAGAGCAGCTCAAGGACCCAGCTCTCGAAACGCGGGCGCGTGAAATTTCGGCTGGCTTGCGCTGCCTTGTTTGCCAAAATCAATCCATCGATGATTCCGACGCGCCACTGGCCCGCGACCTTCGACTCATCGTGCGGCAGCAATTGCAGAAAGGCGCGACGAACGAGCAGGTCCTCGATTATCTCGTCGCGCGCTACGGCGATTTCGTGCTGCTCAATCCCCGGCTGAGGCTCAACACGCTGCTTTTGTGGTTTGCACCGCTGCTCTTGATAGCGGGGGGATTTTTCCTGGCATTTCGCGTAATGCGCCGCCAACGTGAGAGGCCAAAGGCTGCGCCGCTTACTCCGGAAGAACAGCAGGAACTCGAAAGCCTGCTTTCAGCCACGGCGATAGAAAAAGACAAGCCGCGCGGTTAAAGCGGACTGCGTTGAGATAGAATTGGGTCGTTGCGACGGCAAGCGCAGCGTGGCCGGAAGCAATCCATGGCTTAAGTCATTGATGCTGCTTTGGATCGCCGCAGCGGCTGAAGCCGCTTCGCGATGACGTTGCGCCCAACTAAACTCAATATGCTTTAGCACAAAAAGCGCATCTATTGCTCACGCGCTTCGCGGCTGGGCTTAAACAGTTGACCGAAGTTCGCCTCCCAGAATCGGTAGAAAACTGTAAACTGTCCGCTGCTAAGCCGCGAAAGACCAAGCAACGATAGTTCAGTGTTAGGGCATAGGGTCATCATCTTGCAGACCTCTACGGCCCAATGACCGAGCTTTCAAAAGGGCCGCCCGAATTTGGATATACATATAGATGGCCCGGTCTTCTTCAGGCACCTTTAGGCCCATGCTCACAATGCGGCGAGCCTCGAATTCGATCCAATCGGAAAAGGTGAGTGGGTTCCCGAGATCAGACGACATAGCATTTTGCCTCGATTACGAATGCAAAGTAACCCCAGTCACGAGCCGGGGCTATTTCATGAAGTTAGTTGTCAAAAGAACCACTCTTCGCTTGGCGCGGGTCAAGCGGGCCGAAGCAGCACATGCCGCTTCTTGCCCATGGACAGCTTAATGACGCCTTCCGGGTTGACGTCCCGCAGCGTTATCATCGCGCGCTCATCAGTCACTGGCACGTCGTTCAGGCGGATTGCGCCGCCTTTTATCTGCCGCCGCGCGTCGCTTGTCGAGCTGACAAGCCCGGCCAGCGTAAGCGCATTTAGAACGCCGTTGCCGCGCTCAAGGTCGCCTTTCGGCACCTCCACAGTTGGAAGTCCTTCGGCGGCGGCGCCTTCCTCGAAAGCCTTGCGAGCAGTTTCGGCGGCAGCTTCCGCCTCTTCCCTGCCATGCAGCAGCGCCGTCGCCTCGGTTGCCAGCACCTTTTTAGCTTCGTTGATTTCCGAGCCCTGAAGCGCTTCGAGGCCTGCGATTTCCTCGAGCGGTAGCTCCGTGAAAAGCCGCAGGAAGCGGCCTACGTCGGCATCCTCCGTATTGCGCCAGAATTGCCAGTAGTCATAGGGGCTTAGCATATCGGCGTTGAGCCAAATGGCTCCCTTCACCGACTTGCCCATTTTTGCGCCGGACGAAGTGGTAAGCAGCGGCGTGGTCAGGCCAAATAGCTCGCGCCCCTCGACGCGTCGCGCCAATTCGATACCGTTGATGATGTTGCCCCACTGGTCCGAGCCGCCCATCTGCAAAACACAGTTATAGCGGCGCGCAAGCTCCAGGAAGTCGTAAGCCTGTAAGAGCATGTAATTGAATTCTAGGAAGGTCAGCGGCTGCTCGCGCTCAAGCCGAAGCTTCACGGAATCGAAAGTCAGCATCCGGTTGATGGTGAAATGGCGTCCGTAATCGCGAAGGAACTTGATATAGCGCAGATTTTTCAGCCATTCGTCGTTGTCGACCAGGATCGCGTCCGTAGGCCCGTCGCCGAAAACAAGAAATCGTTCAAACGCAGTCTTAATGCTCGCCTTATTAGCGTCGATGTCTTTCTGGCTAAGCAGCTTGCGGGTTTCGTCTTTGCCCGAAGGATCGCCGACCTTCGTGGTACCACCTCCCAGAACGACAATCGGCTTATGGCCCGTGCGTTGCAGCACGCGCAGCATCATAATGCCGATCAAATTGCCGACATGCAGGCTAGACGCTGTGCAATCGAAGCCTATGTAGCCTGTAATCGGCGCCTTCGCTGCCGCACCGTCGAGAGCATCTTCATCAGAGACCTGATGCACATAGCCGCGTTCTTTCAAAACTTGCATAAATTGAGATTGATTTTTCGCCGCGGCAAGCATGAATGATGTCCTTCTTAGCGCCATGCGCCTCGACATGGTCGGAGCGAGCGTGTACCAGAAAACGGACCATGTATTGTATTTGTATATTGCGTCAAGGGAGGGTTCATGAAGGCAATTGGGCTAATGAGCGGCACCTCCATGGACAGCGTCGACGTAGCGCTGATCGAAACTGACGGCGAAACGATTGACGCTTTCGGCCCTCATGCCGCGTTTCCCTTCGACGAGCCTGAACGTTACCTTTTGCGCGAGGCGATGGAATCCGCGCGCGGGCTTTATCGCCGCGACGACCGCACAGGCGTGCTCGGGCTTGCTGAAAGCATGGTCACGGCCAAGCATGTGCAGTGCGTGAAAGACTTCGCCTCTGCCAACGCCATAGACCTCGCCAGCGTCGATGTGATTGGCTTCCACGGTCAGACGGTTATTCATCGGCCAGAGAAGGGCTTCACTGTCCAGCTTGGCGATGGCAAGGCCTTGAGCGAGGCGCTGGGCGCGCCGGTCGTTTATGATTTTCGCGCTGCGGATATGGAGCGTGGCGGTCACGGAGCGCCGCTCGTGCCGATCTTTCACCGGGCGCTCGCGCTTCGCGCCGGGCTTCCACTTCCTGCGGCTTTTGTGAACATTGGCGGCATCTCAAATGTCACATTCGTGCCGGAAGGTCCGGCTGAAGGTCTCGTGGCTTTCGATGCTGGCCCGGGCAACTGCCTGCTCGATGATTGGGCGATGCGGCACACCGGCGAACCCATCGACCGCGACGCCAAGCTGGCTTTGTCAGGCGCGGTCAGCCGCGAGACTTTGAAAGCGCTGCTTTCTCATCCTTATTTCTCCGCACCACTCCCTAAATCCCTGGATCGCAACGCTTTCTCCCTTGAACCGCTGGAGAAGCTAAGCGCTGCGGACGGCGCCGCCACGCTAACGGCATTAACGGTTGCGGGCATAGGTGCGTCAGCCCGATTGCTTCCGTCGCCACCCAAGGTCTGGATCGTCTCTGGCGGTGGCGCGCGAAACCCCTACATGCTCGCGGGCCTGCGCAAAGTATTGCAGCCACGTCTTGAAACCGCCGACGGCATTGGGTCGAACGCCGATTTCGTGGAGGCACAGGCCTTTGCCTATCTCGCCGCGCGCAGAATAAGGAAACTGCCGTCGTCATTTCCTGGTACGACGGGCGCTCGCGAACCCGCTATCGGTGGAGTGCTGGTTGGGGAAAGAGCTTAGGGCGAGATCGGTTTGATTGCGCCTCGCGCTTAAACCGGCGTTTCGCGGCATATGAGCGGCGTAGACACCCTCACCCAAGCGCTCTCCCAATGGGAGCGGCCCCGCGTCCTCACTCCCCTCAGATGAGAAGCGACGCCGCCGTTTATTTTGCAGGGCACACTCTTTTCCAAGAGTGGAGAGGGGGACGCTATAATTTCCCTCTCCCCGCTGGGGAGAGAGGGTTAGGGTGAGGGGATTAACGGGCGGCGGAAAAAGCAGCCGGGTTCATCGACGCGCGAGGCGCTTCTGCTTTGGCTGCCGCTCTTTGTACGGCCTTCTGCACCTTTTCAAACGCACGGACCTCGATTTGGCGGATGCGCTCGCGGCTGACGCCAAATTCCGTCGAAAGCTCCTCAAGCGTCAACGGATCGTCGGCGAGCCGCCGCGCCGTGAAGATACGGCGTTCGCGATCGTTCAAGCTTTCCATTGCGCCTTCGAGATATGCGCGGCGGCGGTGCAATTCTTCGCTTTCGGCGAGCGTAGACTCTTGATCGGGGCCTTCGTCGACAAGCCAGTCCTGCCACTCGCCGCTCTCCGAATCAGCCCGCAAAGGCGCATTCAGCGATGCGTCGCCGCCGAGCCGGCGGTTCATGGAGATGACATCCTCTTCTGGCACGCCAAGGCTCGTCGCGATTGCTTGGACTTGGTCCGGGCGCAGATCACCCTCTTCGAAGGCTTGCAGCCGGCTTTTTGCCTTGCGCAGATTGAAGAAGAGTTTCTTCTGGCTCGCGGTGGTGCCCATCTTCACGAGGCTCCACGAACGCAAGATATATTCTTGAATTGCCGCGCGGATCCACCACATAGCGTAGGTTGCAAGGCGGAAGCCCTTGTCGGGATCGAAGCGCTTCACAGCCTGCATAAGACCGACATTGCCTTCGGAGATTACCTCGCCGATTGGGAGACCATATCCGCGATAGCCCATGGCGATGCGGGCAACGAGCCGTAAATGGGATGTGACGAGTTTTTGAGCAGCAGCGGCGTCTTCATGCTCTTGCCAACGTTTGGCGAGCATGTATTCTTGCTGAGGTTCAAGCATAGGAAAGCGGCGAATCTCTTCGAGATAACGCGCTAAACCACCACTCGCTGCTACTGACGGCAATGAAGCCATGCGTCTACCCTCCGCAACGGACCCTTCCGATGCTCTAGGAAAACTCGTTCGTCTTTTTTGAACGACACAACCAACAATACGCTCCAAATCCTTTCTGCGCATCTTAATTATTGGACAGTTTTGTCCCTAGCCTTTCAACTGCGTTACACAAATGCGCGATATCCGCCGGAAGCGGGCTCTCAAATGAGCAAAGCTTCCGTTTAGTGGGATGACGAAAGCGCAAAACCGCAGCGTGCAAGGCCTGCCGATTCATTAACGCCACAGCCCTGCCTATCGGTTCCGGCGCGGCGTGGATTTTTGTTTGAAATCCGGCGGCGTAAAGCGGATCTCCGATAATGGGCGTACCTATATGCGCCATATGCACCCGGACCTGGTGCGTGCGGCCCGTTTCCAGGCGGCACCTGAGCAAGCTTACCATCAATCCGGCGTCCCGTCGCTGCCTATGACCAGCCTCGCTTGCCCCTTTCAAGCAATAGGTTAATTCGAGCTCGTAGCTTGTTACAGCGAGCCGCCCCCCCGAAGGCACTACCGACATTTTGATACGGGACCCAGAATGGCGCGCGATTTGCGTTTCGATCCGCCCCGAGCGCGGAAGCGGTTCCCCCCAAACGAGCGCCAAATATTCGCGCCGGAGATCGCCGGTGCGTCCGTGATCCGCAAATTGCGCCGCCAGACCACGATGAGCGGCGTCGGTTTTAGCGACAACCATCAAGCCGCTTGTATCTTTATCCAGACGGTGGACGATCCCCGGCCTCGCAACGCCGCCTATGCCCGAAAGACTATCCCCGCAATGGGCGATAAGCGCGTTAACAAGTGTACCGTCCGGGTTTCCAGCGCCAGGATGCACGACAAGTCCGGCAGGCTTATCGATGACAATAAGGCTTTCATCTTCATAGACGACATTCAGCGCAATCGCTTCGCCCGCCACGCGATAAGGCACGGCTTCGGGAAGCGTCACCTCAAAACGGTCGCCTTCGCGCACCTTGCGGTTTGGGTCTTGGACGGGCTTGCCGGAAAGCTGTACATGGCCCTCGCGAATGAGATCTTGCAGGCGCGCCCGGCTTAGTGTCTCAATGCGGGAAGCGAGAAAGCGGTCCAGTCTCACGCCAGCGTCTGAAGCATCCTCAGCGCAAACGGTCGTGCTGGAGCCCGGAACAAACTCGCCATCCTCGGTCTGCAAGGTACCCTCCAATCTATGCTGTTCATTTGGCAATGATAAAAGCTCCAGAAAACCTCGACGGCAGCTCCTTCACGCCGCGCCAGGTGCGTATCCTTAAGATAAGCATCGGCATTATGACAGGCTTGCTTATTCTCGGCGTTATCGCGCTGGTTTATGGCATGGCAAGGCAGGCATCGCGCATTACGGCAAAGCCCGCGCCTGTCGCAGCCGGGGCTGCGCCCTATTCGCGGTCTCTTCAGCTTGGAGAAGGCGAGGTCAAAGCCGTTCTCGCCGATCACGGTCTGGTTATAACACATTGGAAAGGCGTGTCTGGCGACATTATTGTGACGCTTGACCCACAAACCGGCCAAGAAATTGGGCGAATTGAGATCCCGCGCCGGTAAATCTTCTTGCTTGGAAGCTGCAGGCCGATTATCTTTTGCGCCTTGCTGCCCCGTTCGTCTAGCGGTTAGGACGCGGCCCTCTCACGGCTGAAACAGGAGTTCGATTCTCCTACGGGGCGCCATTTGGCGGCGCAACATGTTGATTTTGATGGCGAGTAAATAAAACGCCGAACAATCACATAATGTAGATGACGGAGCCCGATCGTCACTTCAGTGCCATGGTTGTCACAAGACACGAGCTAACTCCGTCGCGAGGCTTAGAACCTTGACCTCGGACTCGGCGCGAGAGCGGTCGTGGCGCGTATCGCCAAATTCTTGGTATTCAATCGCCACAGTGTGAATGTCGCTGCGTGCAACGCCGACATAGTGAGCGCAGGTGGCGATGTGCGGATCAAGATGGTTCCAACGCTCGCGCACCCCGCCGGGTGCAAACCCGAATTCGCCGCGCGCGCTCAGCACCACCAGGCGCTTTCCGCTCATGATCGGCTCGAGCGGCCAGTCCCCGCGGCCCAAATCGAAGGTAAAGGTGCCGCCGATGCGGATCACCTGATCGAACCAAGCTTTCAAGGCGCTCGGCATGCCGTAATTATACATCGGCGTGCCCAGGACAATGAGATCGGCGGCGACAAGCTCGGCGATCGCCTGATCGGACCAGGCAAGAACCGCCTGCATAGCAGCGTCGCGTTTTTCCGGCGGAGTGAAGCACGCCGCGATCCACGCCTCGCTCATATAGGGTGGCGGCTCTGCACCTAAGTCCCGGCGGATTATCCGATCATCCGGATGATGGGACAGCCAGGCGTTTACAAACAGTTGCGACAGACCCCGGCTCAGCGACCTCGTAACTCGGGCGCTGGCGTCAAGATGGAGGATTGTGGTCACGGCGGTCTACCCCTCACAAGATGAGTATATATTATTCATAATTCGGACTAACACTTAGAAAGTGCGATAACATCATGAAAATATATGGACAATATCGAATACCTCAGGCGATAAATGAATTTTATTCATCTGTTATTGGCGCTGCGATTCATGTGAAGGAAGGACTATGCGCACCCTGCCTCCGCTAGGCTCCTTACGTGCGTTTGAGGCGGCAGCACGTCGCGAAAGCTTCAAACTGGCCGCCGAGGAATTGGCTGTGACCCCGACCGCGATCAGCCATCAGATTCATCAGCTTGAGGACCATCTCGGCGTGGCTCTGTTCTTACGTCAGACGCGGAGGGTGACGCTGACCGAAGACGGCAGGCGCCTTTATCCAACCATACGCGATGCATTTGATGCGATGGCGGTGGCGGTTAAGGCGCTCAAAAAGCCTCTTCTTCGACAGGTGGCCACACTGTCGGCGACTGTGGCCTTTACCGCCAAGCGACTGGTCCCACATGCCGCCAGTTTTCGCATGGTCAATCCGGGCTGGGACCTGCGCCTTCACGCCAGCGATGAGCCGGTCGATCTTCATGGTGGCCAGGCTGACGCGGCAATCCGTTATGGGCTCGGCCGTTATCCAGGGCTGGTGAGTGTGCCACTGCTGAGCGACACCTTCACACCGGTATGCAGCCCGCACCTCGCTTGCCAGACGATCGCGGAGCTGCGGGAAGCCACCTTGATCCATTTCGATTGGGGAGCGGGCGCCAAGACACAGAATCCCCCCACCTGGCGCAACTGGGCACAGGCCTCGGGTCAGACCGCGCAGATTGAGCAAGCCAGCGGGATCAGTTTCAACGACGAAAGCGGGGCAATTCAGGCCGCGATTGCGAGCCAAGGCATTGCGCTTGTCAGTCGGACCCTGGTCGCTCAAGAACTGGCCTCGGGGGCCTTGGTGGAACCGTTTGGACCAACGCTCGAGGGTTTTCGCTACGACCTCGTCTATCCCATCGCCGCAGACACGAACCCAGCGACGACAGCTCTTCACATTTGGGTAACGACGACCCTGTTTCCAGCGTCTTCCCAAAGGTATAATTTGTGATCAAGCTTTTTCGCAGGCTTGCTTTGGCCGGTACGCTTAGCCGCACTGAATAATCTATAACGCCACGCCAGTTCAGTTCTTTGCCGTTCAACTGGTGGCGCGCCGAGACATCTGCGAAAGACATGCGCGAGAGTGGCTGAACTTCCGCATTCGACAGCTGGGGCCATTGTCCTCCTTGCTATCGTCGCGAGATCGCGACGGTGGCCGGGCCGACTTCGGTTGGCGATCGACGGTAGTCTCTGTTGAAGCAGAGATCTCACCGGGATACAAAAATGCCACGATTTCGACGCTCCGCGCAGTATTGGATTGATCGCGCTAGCGCAACTTATGTTTGGTGATCAGTTGGCCGTTGCTGGAAGACGGCCTGTTCTTCCAGCAAGAGCCGATCAAGCCAAGGTTTTGGCCCAACTTCGTGAGTTGCCTCACCCAGCCAAGCTGCGCATGACGGCAAAAACATCCGCCTTCGCCTCGAAGCCGATGCCCGGCGTCTCGGGAAGCGCGACATAGCCGTCCTCGACCGCGATTCCATCCGCGAAGCCGCCGAAGGGTTTGAACACATCGGGGTAGGATTCATTTCCCCCGAGGTCGAGCCCGGCGGCAATATTGAGCGACATCTGATGGCCGCCATGAGGCACAACGCGCCGCGACGACCAGCCTTCCTCTTCAAGCACCTTCAGCGTTCTGAGATATTCAACAAGCCCGTAAGACAGAGCGCAGTCGAATTGCAGCCAATCGCGGTCGGGCCGCATTCCGCCATAGCGGAGAAGATTGCGCGCGTCCTGATGCGAGAACAGGTTTTCGCCGGTGGCCATCGGAAGATCGTAATGCGCCGAAAGCTCAGCCTGGAGCGCGTAGTCGAGAGGATCGCCCGCCTCTTCATACCAAAAGAGATTGTAAGGCTTTAAAGCCTCCGCGTAGGCCAACGCGGTTTTGAGGTCGAAGCGGCCATTCGCATCGACCGCGAGATTTTTGCCGTCGCCGACCACCTTAAGAACGGCCTCGATGCGGCGACGATCTTCGTCGAGCCCCGCGCCTATTTTCATTTTCACGACGCGATAGCCGCGATCGAGATAGCCGCGCATCTCGTTTTGCAAAGCGGTGTGGTCCTTGCCGGGATAGTAGTAACCGCCAGCCGCATAGACCCAGACCTTGCTTGCCGCTTGACCGCCGCGATAGCGGTCAGCCAGCAGGCGATAGAGCGGCACGCCAGCGATCTTGGCGACCGCGTCCCACACCGCCATGTCGATTGTGCCGACCGCGACCGAGCGCTCGCCGTGACCGCCCGGTTTTTCGTTGGTCATCATGGTGCGCCAGATCGCGAACGGATCGAGATTGTCGTTCTTCTCGTCGATCAGCGATCTTCGGATCGGCTTCCAGCAGGCGCGGCAGAAAGCGCTCGCGCATGAGCGAGCCAGCGCCATAGCGTCCATTCGAATTGAAACCGTAGCCAATGACCGGCCGGCCGTCGCGCACCACGTCGGTGACGACAGCGACAACGGAGCAGGTCATTTTCGAGAAGTCGATATAGGCGTTCGCAATCGAGGAAGCGATTGAGACCGTCTTCTCGCGAATATCCAAAATACGCATGATGCCCTTCTTACTGCGATTCAGAGATGCTCTTTCAGGAAATCCGAAATCATCTGGATGGCGACGCCGGTGGCTGAAAACACGCCGCCAAGTTCGATAAACCCATGGATTTGGCCTGGAAAGCTATAATAGGTCGTAGGAACGCCAGATTCGATGAGCAGATCAGCGTAGTCTTTGCCTTCGTCGAGAAGCGCGTCGTATTCCGCAGTCAGCACGAGCGCCGCCGGAAGGCCGGAGAGGCTCTCGGCGTAGAGTGGCGAAAGCTGCCAATTGCGCAGATCAGCCGTCTTAACGGTCGGATTGTTGATCCGAAAACCATTTGATCGCGTCAGCCGTAAGCGGCGGGATTTGCGCATTGCGAATGCGTGATGCCCGGTTCTTTACCTCCCGCCGTATTGTCGGTGCTTGGATAAATCAGAACCTGAGCGCGCAAAGTGGGCCGTTTTCTCGCGCATAAAGACACGTCACCGCACTCATATTTCCGCCTGCGCTATCGCCGCCTATCGCTAAGCGGTCTGCGTCAATGCCGAGCGAGGCGGCGTTCGCCGCAATCCACCTCGTCGCGCCGATCACATCGCCGAGCGAAGCTGGGTAAGGATGCTCCGGCGCGCGGCGATAATCCACGGCAACCACTCTGCACTGCGCACCCGCCGCAATACTCCGGCAAACCTTGTCATGGGATTCAAGATCGCCAATGACCCACCCGCCGCCATGAATATAGATAAGCGCAGGGCCTGTTTCCCTCACCCCCTCTGGCCGATAAAGACGCAAGGGAATTTGCCCCAGAGGCACCTCCGCCACCAAATCCCGCGTCTCGGCCATTGCAATGGTTGGACCGCCCAGCCGGACGCTCTTTTCGCGGTAATAAAGGCGCGCCTCGCTCACGCTCTGTTGTGTGAGAGGCGGTACACCGGCGGCGCGCATAAGCTGAAACAGCCGGTCAACTTCCGGGTCCAAGGTCATATTATGCCTTTCACGATCGGGGTCTGTGGGCGTGGCAAAGCGATAGCTGTCTCCAAACGCAGAAAATAGCTCGAAACGACGCGATATCCCAGAGGAGATGGCGCGCCGGACGGGTCAATTGGCGTAAAGTCTGATCGGCGTGTCAGCCTTCGATAAATTCGGGCGGCACGTTATCGGTTAGCCATACGCCGTTATCCGCCAGGAAGAAGTCAATACCACGCCCATGCATTTCGCCTGCCGCAATCCGCAAGATATGAGGCTTGCCATGGCGCTGTCCAACGGCCAAGGCGGTGCTCTCGTCACTTGATAGATGCACCTGCTGGCGGCTGCCAGGCTTCAGTCCGTCCGAGCGAATCGAGGGCAGAAATCGCGTTGCCGTACCATGATAAAGAATAGGGGGCGGCATTACTGGCGGCAATCCGAGGGCTACTTCGACGGAGTGGCCTTGAGCCGCGCGAATGCGCAAACCATCAGCAGACAGCGTGAAGCGTTTCTTGTCGTTTGTCTGGACGATATCCTCCAGCGCCGCACGGTCGAGCGTTTTGCCCGCTTCAGCGCATTTGGCCAGCAACTCGTCCACTGAAGCCCATCCATTTGCATCGAGTGCAAGCCCGATGGAGTGCGGCGCATGGCGAAGCACGTAGCTCAGAAATTTGCTAGACACGATCTTGCTCATCGCCATAAGCCAAAGCGTTCGCGAAATGCGAAGCGAAAAATAGTCATGCTGAAATACAGCGTTTTGCTGGTGCTATCAGCATTTATTGGGACCTCGAAAGATGCGTCTTCTCACAATTTCTGGAAGCCTGAGGGCGGGCTCGTCCAATAATGCCGTCTTGCAAGCTGCAGAGCTTTTGGCTCCCGAGGGGATCATATTTGACCATTACGACGGCGTAGGAGCCTTGCCCCACTTCAATCCCGACCTTGAAGCCGGGCCACTTCCGCAAACCGTTGCCCTTCTCCGGTCGCGCATCGGTGCAGCGGACGGCGTTTTGATCTCTTGTCCCGAATATGCGCGCGGCATACCTGGCTCATTCAAGAACGCTCTGGATTGGCTCGTTGGCAGTAGCGAATTTCCAGACAAGCCCGTGGCGCTGATCAACGCCTCCCCCAGAGCCACAAGCGCCCAGGCGGCATTGCGTCTTGTTTTGACGACCATGTCGGCCCGATTGGTGGAGGAGGCGTCGATTACGGTCCCGCTGCTTGGCAGAGCCGTCGACGCTGCGGGTATTGCCGCTGACCCCGAGCTTTCCGCGCCACTGGCAGCAGCATTACAAGCTTTTCGGGACGCGATCCTGGCGCCCCCGTCAGACCACGTGTCTGGGTGAATGCCTACCGCCTCAGTGAAGGACGCTGCCGTCAGTCTTGGGAGAGCTCTGTCTCATCGTGACCAATGACACGCTCTACGAGCCTAAAGCGCTCGCAACAGAGCATCATATCTTCGGCAAACTGGCCTTGCCCGCGGAAGTACCGCCGATGCTCCTGACGCCAGTATGCGAGACTTCGATCTCCTTCACCTTCATCATATGCGAAGGCCGCATCGACTTCGTTGAAACTGCACTGAAATAGTTCGACGGTCTCAACCACGGCGACTGGTGTCCCGGAACCATTCAGCACCACCACTCGCTTCCCAACCTCATCAGTCGTCATGCCGTCACTCGCCGCCCAACAGGTGGCGGTCTTGACGCCAGCGAGCACAAGAGCCGCAAGTTCGTCAGCAAGAGCTGGGCTGTCGCCGAACGAATAGCATTCCAGATTGCGCCATTCCATTGTTCTTCTCCAAGCGTGGCACGACGATTCAAGAGAAACGGTCCATCTGACGCTGGTTAAGAGTGCTGCCGGTTATAACGATGGTGATCAGGGATCGTGCTGAGGCGAATAAATTGTACCACGGCGGCGCCCACCTCTCGAAGTCATCTCAATTGTCTGATGTACTTGGCGGCAGCGTATGTTAGCCCCACCGCCCCCAGAAGCCGGTTGCGCAGCGAAATGCCGAATTGCGTTCGCGGCACCAGAAGCGATGCTACCAGCGATAAGTTTCTTTGTCGGGAGGCGACAAGCCTGCCATGCTGCCCTTGATATTTGCGGAAGGCTTCGCCGTGATCCGCTGGACTTTCCGCTAGAGCCGTCGCGAGCGCGTAAGCTCCGGCAATTGCAAGCGTGGAACCATCACCGAACAGCGACACGCATGATGATGCGTCGCCCAGGAGCGCCACCCGGCCTCGCGCCCAATCCGTCACTTCCACGCGGCTTACGGAGTCGAAGTAAAGTTCATTGGACACGCGCACGGCATCAAGGATGTCTGGCGCCTTCCACCCGATGCCCGCAAAGGCTGTCTTAAGAATGCGTTTGTGCTGCTCGCTATCGGAATGGTCAAAGCCGGGAATCTCCGGATTCCAAAAAATCAGTGCAGCCAGCGGGCTTTCCCGAGACGGGTGAAGCGTAACGGCTTTGCCGGGCGCGTTAAGCATGATGATTTCGCGCCCAGGATCAATGCCCCGCGGCAGGGGCAAGGTCGCGACGTAAAGCCCAGCGTGACGCACGAAACTCGTTTCAGGACCGAACACTAAGCGCCGCACATTTGAATGCAGTCCGTCCGCGCCGACGACTAAGTCAAAGCGGCGCGGAGGAGACCGCTCAAACTCCACATCTACTCCCCACTCATCTTCGGTTAGAGACGCAATGGAATCCCCAAAGATGAATTCAGCGCTATCCCGGGAGGCCCCATGAAGGATCGTTGAGAGATCGCCGCGCGGCAATTCGATGTCTTGGCGATGGCCCGGGATTGACCGCCGTATTCCCTCCAAATCGATGTGCGCAGACGGCCGTCCCGCCCGATCAAGGAAGGTCAATCCTGCAATGCGGGTTCTTGCCTCTAGTAGTAGCGGTACGATGTTCATTCGTTCGGCAACCTGCACAGCCGTTCCGCGAACGTCGACAGGGCTCCCGCTGGAACGAAGAGCGCCGCTGCGTTCAACAACGGTCGCGGAATGACCGTACCGCGTCAACCAGTACGCGAGCGTGCATCCCGCAATCCCCGCTCCCGAAATCAAAACATTCAGTCGGCGCACAAGCAGCTCCTTACCGATGGTTAGCAGCTTTTTTGGGTTATCGAGCTTGCCCTAAAATGAGTGGAGCAAAGTGTCCGGTGTTGAAAACACTCGAAGATGAGGATTTTTCCCATCAAAGGCATCCGCGATGCCAACTCGAGTATTGAAGGCGATATCCGCGGGCAACTCAGCGCGTCCAAAGAATCGTGCTTCTTTGATCTCGGCGGGCGGGCAATGCAGTTGAAGTGATCCGCCCGGCATAGGAAGTGAAAGACAACGTCGTCTTTGTAGGCCGCATAATAGGTGCCGATCAAATGATCGACCGTAACCTTGAGCGCCGTCTCCTCCAACACTTCCCGGACAACGGCATCATTGGGGAATTCGCCGGATTCCACCCGTCCTCCTGGCTGCGTCCAGCGGAACGGCGCGTATGCTTGGTTGACCAGCAGCATTTTGCCGCTGGCATCAAAGACAGAAGCGAGAGCGCCAATTGTAGCCATGGCTCAGTTCTCGCTTCCCCCTCTCGATATGGGGTGGCAAGTTTCCATTCTGATAGGGCCAGTATACGTGCCGTCATCGTGTGTCAGCATTCGAGGGACTAACACGGAATGCATACAGCTTTTCAAATATCGCATCGCAGTAAGCTGCTTTTATCCCGGGCGCAGCGCAACAGGCAGTGATGCGCTGCTGACCCGGGATCGCCAGAAAAGCCCGCGTTTGTGCGATCCCGTAGCTGCGAAGCAGCACTTTGTGCTGCATCGCGTACGGGGACACAAGCTAATCCACCTCCGCCAACCTTGGCTTCGGCGTCAGCACGACGCAGAAATAGCGCTCCCACTCCGAGCCGAGCACCCAGTGCTGCGCTTTGAACGAGTCCATCAGGTGCTGCTCGAACAGCGGCACCGTGTCCTTGTGGCACAGCATGAACTTGGCCGCCGCCACGATATCCTCGCGGTCGATGACGCACAGCACGCGCCAGTCCGGATGGCGCTCCAGCCACTCGTAGACCGCGACGACGAGCAGCGGGTAGCCGGGGTGCATCATGTCGTCGAGGACGATCATGCCCTGCGGGTGCACGGTCGCGAGTGCGAGATCGAGATCGGCGGTGAGCTGATCGCGCGAATGATCGCCGTCGAGGTGCCAGAACCGAACGGGACCACCCAACGCCTTTGTAATATCTTCAGGCCCAAGATCGCGCACGTTGCCCTTGATCGCGACGTAACGCTCGCGAGCAAGCCCGTGACGCGCGCAATGTCCGTGGAAGAGATCGAGCAATCCGTCGTTCGGCCAGTTGAACGTGTCGATGCCGAGCGCGCGCTCACCCTCTGCCAGCCCCAGCGCCATCGCAATGAAGAAGCGGCCCTCGAAGGTGCCGACCTCCGCGATGTGGCCTTTGATCCCAAGCTCCGTCTGCCGCCGGATCACATGGCCGCAAATCGTCGCGGCGAAGCGCGAAGACATGCCGCGCACCGTGTCGTAGCCCTCGGCGATGTAGCGATCGACCGTGGCATTGCCGGAAACGAAACTCATGAGACCTCATGGACAGGGCGGGGTGCAGGCGCGAAAATGACGGTTACGCTGAATCTTCGCGCGAACACAAGGAAGTTTCCGCATGGTGTTCGGCGGGCTTTTGCGGCATCCGAAGAACAGCACCCCAATTTTTGCACCGTGCCTACACTGTGCCTATTTATTTAAAGTAAGTGAGGGGCGCTGCATAAGCGGGATGCTTCGGGAGAGCAGGAAAACGCTTGCCGGGATGACTTATTCAAAGGTCGGGGACTTTTAGCACTCTTCCAACCAAAGCGGCACATCGATACACTTAAAAGCCATTCAAAAAAGATAGTACCATGCGTCGAGAAACCCCTCGTCCAGCTGAGAGCTAAGATAAGATGGCTTCCTATAAAGATGAAATTGTTCCGGCCCCTTCAGGGTTCTACGCATTATCTCGCAAGAACCTGGATGATAATAACGATGAAAGTCACGAAAAATGCAAGACGCTTGCCGAAAGTCTTCTGAAATATGACGCTACTCCCGTTATTGCTTTTCGCCCGATGATTGAAGAATGTCATGGCGGTGATGGGGGATCAAAGGTCAAGCAGATACCGATCATAGCTACGAACGCCGGATCATCAGAAGGTGATGCTGCCTACGCTTTAATTTTCCCGAACGGAAAGGTAGAGATCGGAGCCCAGCGATGGGCTATCTTAGCCGATGCTATTCACGATCACTATTTGACTTATCACTCAAAAAAAGCTAGCGCGTGCCTCTGGTGTTCTGACACCCCAAATTGGGGATCAATTGCCTAACAAAGTATCAACTAGTCGGAGCGGTAGAGGCCTTGCCTTTTGCCTTAGCTTCCAATAGACATCGAAGCCTTTGGAAAGAAGGTAGTTCCAGCTCGGTTTACCGGCAAAGTTCATTTTACATGCCTTGGTGTCTTGATTGGTCAGATGCCCAGCACCGCTTACTGTTTGCGTATTAAGGTCGATCGTGAATATCGTGGTGGAGCATAGCTCTTCATCCTGAAACACTATGGCATTATCTGTCCAACTCTCTATTTTATATTGCTCCAAATCACTCCCCAAACCGGTGCCGGTTACATACGCTTTCGCCTCCAAGCATCTGAGCTCCTGCTTGTTGCATGCGATTCGAGATGTCTGAAGCGGATTCGCTATGGTGTCCTGAGACAAATCAGTCCGGATCCAAGTTCCTGTTACGATGACGTTATCACTGTGATAAATAAAATCATTAAACGGATAAGGGGAAACCGGAACAGAGGCGTCGACATAAAGGGTACAAATACCAAGTATACCGAATAATGCTGCTGCAATACTTGCAAACGCGCAAAGCACGACAAATGTTTTCTTTGTAACACTTAGAACTGACCAGGGTATAACGGCACGAAAGCCAGCCACCTGCGCACGAATGAGGTAAAGAAGGATAAAAAGCGCCAGCCAGACAAACGGGATAGGAGCCAGCGCAACGAATGCGGCTTCCGCATTGCTGCCTTTCATCCGTTCGGCGAATTCCCTTTCGCGCTGTTGGTCGCAGCTTGATAGATCGGTGTCATCGGCTAGCACCTTCTTATGGTGGCAGACTTGGTAAGTTAGTTTGGCGCTCCAATTGGCATGCTGAATATCGGAATTGTGCGAATGAATTCCCGCACTTAATGCCCATATGATGGAGAGACCGATGGCAAGCAACCGAAAGCCACTAAGCTTCATTTTGTGCATGTAGGCCCCCCAGTGCCCAAAAATTACATTTGCTAGCGTAGCAGGTTTAAAAACCTAACAAGATCCCTGCAATCGGTACGGGGTGACACCTTGCTTTTAAGTGATGCCTTTTACTGCTAGTTCGGTGAGGCGATCCTCGATATCGCTCTGTAGCTTGCCGATGAGAACATCTGGCCGCCGCTCAGTGTGATCAATCCAGACCGCTTTAAAGTGAGCCGCCATCTTCTTCAATGCGTGACCTTCGCGTAATGTGGCGTCTGCGTTGGTCTCGTACCTAAAAAGCAGATCTTGAGGGTCGACAATCCTCCAGATCGCTGTTGTGTTTATATCAAAGGGATACCGGTAAGTCGGGTAGGTCTTTCCGGCGCGAGATTGTCCCGGAGAATCAATAATGGCCTCCCTTAGCTCGTGGGGCTCCCAAAGGCAGTCTTCCCAACTTTTGAAATCCGGGTCCGGAGCGTTGCCGCGCGACAGAGCGTCGTTGGGCAACAGATAGAGACATAAGCGCTTCTGTTCAGCATACTTCAATAACACTTCCATCTCAGGCGTGATCTTAGCCAAAACAATCTCCTTTCGATGCGCCCCGGTCTCCAGCGATACAATTTTGCTGGCGATATGGCACTATCGTGGCACTAATGCGATGATCGACTATCCTGTAAGAAGGTCTAAGGCATTGATTTAATTGGCGTCCCCGACAGGATTTGAACCTGTGACCCCCAGATTAGGAATCTGGTGCTCTATCCTGCTGAGCTACGAGGACACACGCTCTCATTAGAGCGTGGTTTTTAAAAAGGTCAACAGTCGCGTTCAGTTTGGTATAGTCGGCGAAAGCTTTAACTTATCCTAAGCGCCTGCCCTACTTTATCGAGACTATAAATCCTATTGCCGCACGAGCACCATGCGCCGCTATGAAATAGCACAATTCATATCCACAGCATTTTCGGGTGTTATATTGAGCTGCGCCGTTTGCGCGCAGCAGCCCGATGCGGGCGACGTTCCCGCCGTGCGGCACAGCCAACGCTACGGCCGCGTATCGAGCACAAATTGTCAACTCGTATCCGGAGGCGAAAGCACCGTGCTCGCAGTGTCAGGGCCGCAGACCCTTCGCTTGGCGGATGGCCGCTTTGTGCGTCTGTCGGAGATACTCGTGCCGTCGTCATCGCTTCCAGCTTCTGGCTTTGACCCGTCAGCGGCCGCAATCGATTACCTGCGGAAAGCATCCGTCGGGCAAAAAGTGGAGATCAAATTTGGGGGGACGCAGCGCGACCGCTATGGCGTTTACGTTGGCCATATCTTCGTTGCTGGAGAGAAGCAGACCTGGCTTCAGGAGGGGCTCGTCTCTGCCGGGCTGGCGCAGGCCTATCCCCAGACGGACAACCGCGCCTGTGCGGAGACCCTTATCGCGCTCGAAGCAAGCGCGCGGGAGGCGAAACGCGGTCACTGGGGGCTTGCCTATTTCAAAATTTTGCCGGCGCAGCAGCCGAGAGCAATTCTGAATTTGGTGCAGAGCTATCAGATTGTAGAAGGCCAGGTGAAAAGCGTGTCCGAGAGCGGGGGCCGCTTGTTCCTGAATTTTGGAGAAGATCAGAAAGGGGGCTTCACTGCTGTGGTGGAAGCGGCGGCCCGAAAGAAGTTTTCGGATAAGCGGGACGCCGACGCCTGGAAAGGCGCTTCTCTTCGAATTCGCGGCTGGATCGACCGAAAACGCGGGCCAATGATTTCGGTCACGCAGCCCGAGCAGGTGGAGTTTCTTTCACAAAACAGCACGGTGTCCAGGTAGCGCGACCGCAGCGGATGGCTGATTCGACGGCGTAGATGCGAACCGGCATATGCAAGCCTAAGCTGCCACTGGGCGGGTAGCAGAGCCTCGAAAAGATCTCAGTCCCATTACGAGAATTGCTCCGCCTAGTAGAGTCAAAGTCACGCCTCCACAAAGCATTAAAAAGTCCAGGCGAAGCGCGTAATCCGCATCCCAAACTAAGATCGCGCGTGGTCTCGTATCGCTCTCTAAATATCTAATCGGGATTTCATTCACGAGGAGCTTATTGCCGGATACCAATCGGTTCCAGACATCCCCGCTCACAGAGGTACTTTTTATAGCTCGCTCTTGCTTGGCGCCATCACGCCAGGAAAAGTCGATCAAGTAATCCTTACTACCATGCTTTCCATATTTTATGACAGCATTGGTTATGTTGGCTTTTGTCTCGACTCCATGGTCTAACATCGCCTTATCTAATGCGCGATCAGTCCAGCCATAATAGAGCAGGGCAGCGGCGGGCCCAAGCAGGAGAAATACGAAAATAAACAGGCGCACGACCCTGGCTTTATTCGCGTTTGGTCGAGCCATTGCTCTTTTGCCCCTCTGTTTTATGTGTACCTAGCGGGCTGTGCCTTGAGTTGAGCCGCCCTATAGATCGCAAGCGTCTATTACTTCACTTGTCCGGCGTCAAGGTAGACCTCGCCGCACCTCTTGCAGAGCGATCTTCTTATGTCAGGATGCACGATCCTATCGGATAAAGCGTCATGGAAATCGGGGAAGTGGGCGAAGTGCATCCATCTGACCTACGCCGCGACTGAGCCGCTCGCGGAACCTCGAAAAAACCTTAGCCCCATCACACAGAATGGCGATACCAAGCACCGTGAAACCTGCCCCTACATAAATCACCAATAAGTCCAGGCGAAGCGTCTCATCGGCGTCCCAAACCAAGATCGCGCGCGGCTCCTGGTCACTTTCCAGATATTTTATTGGGATCTCGCTCGTTACCAGCCTATCGCCGGATGCTAATCGCTTCCAAACATCGTCGCTCACGGAAAGGTTTTCTACCTCTCGCTTCTTTCCTGCTGCATCGCTCCAAGAAATATTGATCTTGTAATCGGTGCTGTCCCCTTTGCCATGAATCGTATTGTGGTTGGTGATATGGGCTTTTGCTCTCCACTCCATGGTCCAGCATTGCCATATCTGCTGAACGACTTTGCCAGCCCAAATAAAGGGCGATTAGGCCAGTGCCGAAAAAGAGAAGCCCTGCCGCCATCACGCTCAGAATTGTGCGCTTTTCCTTGCTGAGACCAAACATCGTTGAATTATCCCCTCGCCCATACGCGTCGGCGAGCCATGACATTAGCTGCGCCGCGCCTTGCAGTTTCCCGCGTCGTATTAGTTTGGCCGCCTAAGGTCAAGATTGTGCTTACCGCTTTTGGTAGCGATTGGCGGTATCGTCTTGAGTCTAGTGGCTGGAGCAGCTTCCGCGCGCCAGCAGATTTTGCGACCTATTTAATCAAATCGTCATAGGCGGCATGACTTCCGATCCAAAACCAAATAAGTCCGGCATTCTCCTTCGACGGCCAGCGCTCTATAGCCGCTTCCAACGCGAGCGGACCAATATCGACCTACTTTCTTAAGTTGAAGCGATCGATGGCGTGGATGACGTTTCAAAAACGCGAAGTTTTTGTCGGCGATCCGTTGAGCTTCTGGCGGTAATAGCGCGTACTCGCGCCAAAAACTTGGAGCTGCGAAATGCTTCACAGCTCTTTACAACGGCCTGCTTTGAAGTCCGCAAGCGCTTGATCGGCGAGCTTGTCGAGTTTGCCCGCCGCTGCGTCTCTCGCGATCTGCTGGTCCCATGCATCCAGGTCGAACTCGTGAAACCAAGCGCGAAACTCGGCCAGTTCCTCGGGCGAGAGTTTGGCCACCGCCTTTTCGAGTTCCTGTACGGTCATGGCATCCTCTTGTCAGCGCTTTACAGCAATATACAACTTTTGTCCTGCGCTGCGAAACTTTCCGCTCTCTTCGGCCGTTCCAATCTTTCGGCTTCAGTTTTCGCCCATAGCTATGTGTCCTAAAGTTCAAAGTTCCGGCGCGTCAGCCAGAGAAGGATCATTGTTGAGCAGCCGTGTGAATCGATAAGTGACTTCCCAAACTACTTGCATGCACCTTCGCCGTTGCTCCCAAGTCTGCGGCGCATTACGCCCATGTCGCTGTAAATTCGCAATGTCCTCAAATTCACGAAGCGTGGCCTCTCTAATCTTAAGAGCAGCTCGAAGTTTCGGCCAAGCTTTACCTTCGTTTTCGTCAAAATAATTGCGAATAGCTTCGATAGCCAACCGGCAATGTAAAGCTGTAAAGTCTGGATACCTTATAGAGTTGCGAAGTTCGAAAGTGGCGCGATTGAAATATTTATTAGATAATAACTCAGAAGAGAGCGCTAGCTCTTTATCATATGCATCTCTAAAAAACGTCCCTGAATCGCCAAACTCTGATCCGCCTACAAATGCGAATCCCTCTACTCCAAAAACAGTCGTTTCCTTTGTGTCGACATCAGTAATGGAATCCAGCTCGTATGAAATTCCTAAGACTTTATGGAATCCTGCATAATTGATCAAATTTCCCAACAAGGTGAATAACGCATTTCGAAGATTAGAAATTTCTACGTTGTCGGGAGCTTGCACATGTGCAAATATCTTAGACTTCCAAACATAAACTTGACAATCAGCTGACTGCTCATCGACGAACATAAGTGTGTAATCAATTCTTGGGACATTGAAATCCACCCGCTCAGGAATAACGCGGCCTTCTACAAGATATCGCTTCATGGCAAACCTTAATTTGAATGAGGCAGCCAGCAATGATTTTGATTCTGCGAGACGTCAAGATATACCTCGGTGCATACCTCCATCGATGCTAAAATGTAATGCAAGAAAAAGACCCGGAAAGCGCAAATGCACTTCCCGGGCATCAGTTCCAGATTTAGCAATGTTTCTGGCGCTCGCTATGTCTTCTGAGCGTCTACATAAACCTCGCCGCCCATTTTCTTGAACTTATCGCTCATCTCGGCCATGCCGTGCTCGGCCGCCATCTCGGGCGACTCGTTGAGCTTCGCCGCGTAGTCGCGCACCTGCTGCGTGATCTCCATCGAGCAGAATTTCGGCCCGCACATCGAGCAGAAATGCGCAACCTTATGCGCCTCCTTCGGCAGCGTCTCGTCATGCATGGCGCGCGCGCCTTCCGGGTCGAGGCCGAGATTGAACTGATCCTCCCAGCGGAAGTCGAAGCGGGCGCGGCTGAGCGCATCGTCGCGAAGCTGCGCGGCGGGGTGCCCTTTCGCGAGATCCGCCGCGTGCGCCGCGATCTTGTAGGCGATCACGCCAGCCTTCACGTCGTCGCGGTCCGGCAGGCCGAGATGCTCCTTCGGCGTGACATAGCAAAGCATGGCCGTGCCAAACCAGCCGATCATGGCCGCGCCGATGGCGCTCGTGATGTGGTCATGCGCGGGCGCGATGTCGGTCACAAGCGGCCCAAGCGTATAGAAAGGCGCCTCGCCGCAGATCGCCAACTGCTTCTCGACATTGACCTTGATCTTATGCAGCGGCACGTGGCCCGGCCCCTCGATCATGACCTGGCAGCCCTTCGCCCAGGCGACTTTCGTCAGCTCGCCCAGCGTCTCCAGCTCAGCGAATTGCGCGGCGTCGTTGGCGTCCGCGATAGAGCCGGGCCGCAAGCCGTCGCCGAGGCTGAACGACACGTCGTATTTGCGCATGAGGTCGCAAATCTCGTCGAAGCGCTCGTAAAGGAAGCTCTCACGGTGATGGGCAAGGCACCATTTCGCCATGATGGAACCGCCGCGCGAGACAATGCCGGTCACGCGTTTCGCAGTCAGCGGCACATAGCGCAGCCGCACGCCCGCATGGATCGTGAAATAGTCCACGCCCTGTTCGCACTGCTCGATCAGCGTGTCCTTATAGACTTCCCAGTCGAGTTTGACCGGATCGCCGCCCACCTTCTCCAGCGCTTGGTAAATCGGCACAGTGCCGATTGGCACGGGCGCATTGCGGATGATCCATTCGCGCGTGTTGTGGATGTTGCGGCCTGTCGAAAGGTCCATCACGGTATCGGCGCCCCAGCGGATCGCCCACACCATTTTCTCGACTTCCTCTTCCACGCTCGACGTCACGGCGGAGTTGCCAATATTGGCGTTAACCTTGGTGAGGAAGTTGCGGCCGATAATCATCGGCTCAAGTTCAGCGTGATTGATGTTCGAAGGGATGATCGCCCTGCCCCGCGCCACTTCCGAGCGCACGAACTCCGGCGTGATAAATTCCGGAATGGATGCGCCGAAGTTTTCGCCATCGGCGAGCGCTTCCTTCGCGCGGTCGAGCGCGGCGGCACGGCCGAGATTTTCCCGGTGCGCGATATAGATCATCTCCTCAGTGATGATGCCCGCTCGCGCAAATTCAAGTTGAGTGATGCGGCTCTCACCGTGTCCCTCTCCCTCAGGGAGAGGGTTGGGTGAGGGTGCTGCGCGATAGACTTGGTGGCGCAGCGGAAATTCGCGAGCGAGGTGCTTCTCGGCCACGTTGCCGTTGTCTTCCGGCTTTACGTCGCGGCCTTGGTAGGCTTCCACGACGCGGACCTTTACCCACGGCTCCCGAATTCGCGCGAGCCCCGCATTCACATCGATCTTGGTGGCCTCATCGCCATATGGCCCGGACGTGTCATAGACCCGGAATGGCGGTTCGCCGCTCTTTTCGTCCAGCGCGATCTCACGCAAAGGCACTTCGATATCGGCGCGATCCGTAGCCTTAGCGTAGATCTTGCGAGAACCCGGCAGGCTACCCGTTGTCACGCTGACGCTTTTGATGGATTTGGAGTCGATGGGCGCGTTCATGCTGGCGCTCCTTTCTCGTTTGTAGGAAATTTCGCAGTAGGCCGCCTGACATTTGGCAGCCAATTCGCCCAAGGGCGCGACCGGACGCTTCCGGGAAATCCATCGCCGGAAAAGCTTAGGTCGTGGGGTTTATTGAATTCTGTAGACACCATCCCTCCGCCGGCATGACCCGGATCAGGTTCAACGAGTGGCCAGGTGGCGTGGCGAAGTACTTCCGCCCTCAACCCGGTCTCAGCCGCATGCCTGCGGCCCCCCAAGGTAACCTTAATATTGGAACATAAATGGGATCTTTGCAATAGACCGGCCCTTATCGAGCAGGGCCCCCGCATAGATTATTAACGCAGGAGCTGGGCCAGGAAGGCTGTGTTGAGGGCGGCCTTTTTGATTTTGCGTTTGATTGGGATTTTGCTTGGGTTTTGACGGCAAAGGCTAAGCACCATTTTGCGGATGGTCGCCAGGTTGCAAGCGGCATGATTTTTCCGCGTCTGACAGGCATCCTCGCCCAGGATAACATCGAGCGTCCAATGAAGGTTGTTCTCAATGCTCCAATGGGCCCGGGTGGCTTTGAGCATGGTTTCGGCGTTCCCGGGCAGCGAAGAGATAAAGAACCTTGTCTCCGTTGATGTTTCTCCGCTTTTTTTATTGGTCCGCCGGGTTGTGACGGCGGCAATCGAGGACAGCCCGGGCCAGTCTGGGTGCCGTTCCTTGAGCCAGCCAATGTCAGAAGGAACACGGCATTGCCGCTCATCGATGCGGCCGTGGCCGAAGTCAAGCGTCTCGAACGAGGCGCAAGCTGCGGCAAGCTCCGCATCGGCAAAGAAAAGGCGGACATCTTCGTGCAGGCAGCCTTGATTGCCTTTCAAGGCAAGGACGTAATCGGCCTTCTTGGTCACGATCGCGGAGGCAACTTCTTTTTGAGCCCCCATCGCGTCGATGGTCACAATGGCGCCAGACAAGGCGAGCCCCTCCAGAAGATCGGGAATGGCGGTAATCTCATTGCTTTTGGCGTCCACAAGGCGCTGGGCCAGAACCAAACCGGCCTCATGGGCATAGGCCGATAGAATATGCAAAGCCCGCCCGCCCGGCTGAACCGCGCCGCGTATCGTCTTACCGTCGATAGCCACCACGCCTTCGACATGGCCTATGAGAGAAGCGATCCACGCGGAAAAACACTCCGAAAACACTTTGGCGTCCAGAAGATCGAACACGCGCTGGAACGTGTCCTCAGACGCGATGCCATTGGCGTAGGGTAAGAATCTTCGAAGAAAATCAATCTTCTCCTCGCAAACAAGCACAATGTCTTCGAAATCCTCAGCACCGCACATCATACCCGCCAGCCCTCCCAGCAACAGTTCGGGCAAAGGATAGGTCACAAGCCCCTTGATCCGAGGATCTTCGAGGGTCTCAAAATGCGCCAGCAAGCTCTTCGTCATCGGCGGGTCCTCCTCTCGCCTTTGATTCTGAACCGCGTTAATATTTCGTTAACAATCTATGCGGGGGCCCTGCCTTATCGAGCCCGGCTAAGCAACGTCGCATCGCTCAGCCAACGCATGGGCCCGAGTCAAGACCGTAACGGCCTGGAAGCGGACGCGTGGCCCCTAACGTGAAGGGGCCAAAAGCCGTCGTGAGGGATTTTTGGCTTCACGCGTGCTGCTGAAGGCCGAGAGCCGTCAATTTGGTTATCAAGCGGAGTTTCTCCTGCTGAAGGACAAGCGGCCATGGGACGAGGGAGGTATCTTGATGGCTGGGCAATTTAGGACGTCTCTCTCAATACCGGCTAGACGGTCGTTGGTTTTCCACCGCCTGCCGTGGAAGTTTGCGACGAAGAATGGGAATTAGCATGCCCACCCGCTGGCGGTAACTGCGATATTCTTCCCCGAACATCCTGATAAGGTCCCGCTCTTCAAGCTGCACCCCGGCCAATATGTAGCCGGTTGTTGCTAGTACCCACTATCGCTAATCGATGAGTCGTGATTCAAGGATGCATGAAAAGCATCCCTGAGGCGACAGCGATTATATTGACTGGAGAGGAGCGGGCCGATCTTGACGCCTTGGCGCGCTCGACGAAAACGGAACACCGGCTGCGCCTGCGCGCGCGGATCGTTCTTCTGGCGGCGGATGGTCTTCCAACGCGCGCAATCGGCCGCGAGGTGGGCTGTACAACGGGTACGGCCTCGAAATGGCGGGTGCGCTACGCCGAAAAGCGGCTGGCGGGGCTCGATGAGACCGGCAACCGGGGCAACGATCCCAAATACACGGCACAGACCGGCAAACGCATTCTTGCTGCTCTCGACAGCCCCGTGCCGAAGGGCTATGCGCGCTGGACGGGACCGCTGATCGCCTCCGCTCTTGGCGATGTCGATGTGCAATATATTTGGCGCTTTCTTCGCGCCCAGAAGATCGATCTTGCCGCGCGCAAAAGCTGGTGCGCGAGCAATGACCCCGATTTTGCGGCGAAGGCGGCCGAAATCGTGGGGCTTTATCTCAATCCGCCGCGCAACGCCCTGGTGCTCGCCGCCGGCGAAAAGCCCTCCATCCAAGCTCTGGAACGCAAACAAGGCTATCTCAAACTCGCCAACGGGCGCGCCTTGACGGGGCAAAGCCACGATTACAAGCGGCACGGAACCACAACTTTGTTTGCAGCGTTCGATGTCGCCACCGGCAAGGTGACGGGACGGCAATACAAAAGGCGCCGCAGGGTCGAATTTCTGGACTTTATGAACCGGATCGCCGCCGCGCATCCTGGCCGCGACATCCATGTCATCCTCGACAACCTCAACACCCACAAGCCCAAGGAAGACCGCTGGCTTAAACGCCATCCTAACGTTCACTTCCACTTCACGCCCACAAAGGCGTCCTGGCTTAATCAGGTGGAAATCTGGTTCTCGATCCTCGCCGGAAAGGCGCTTTCCGGCACGTCCTTCACCTCCATCGGCGAACTGAAGGCGCACATCCAGGCATTCATCGACAGCTATAATGAGACTGCAAGGCCATTCGTCTGGCAAAAATCCGAGGTCCACCAAAAACGCCTAAAGCCCCGTTTCGCGCATCAATGATTCCGGGTACTAGCGCAAATAGCAAATGACCCGCTGTCATGATGGGGGTCGCCCAAAACGCCAACAGAAAGCCCAGATAAAGCGGGTGCCTCACATATTTGTAGAACAGGGTAGCCTTAAAGACAGGGGCAGGAAGCTTCCGATTAAAGAAGCGCGCGAGGACCTGTGAGAGCCCGAATAATTCGAAATGGCTTGTAAGAAAGGTACTGACGAGTGCCACCACCCAGCCGATCCAATAAAGGCCAGAAATCGCACCTGCCATAAGCGGATCATCCACGGTCCAGATCTTGTTTGGGATTGGCCGCCACTGCCAATAGAGCAAGAATAATGCTAGGCTGGTAAAGAGGACATAGGTGCTTCGCTCGATAGAAACAGGAAGAAACCGCGTGCACCAGCGTTTAAAGGATTGTCTTGCCATCCCGCTATGCTGCACGGCAAAAAACAGCACTAATCCCAGGTCGATCGCGATCGCTTGTAGCGGCGGGCTAATGTGTCCCCTATCTATTGTGGTAGGCAGGGAAAGGTTTCCGACGAAGCCCACTAAATACAAGAATGCCGCCAGAAAAACTGCGTATGACGCGACCCCATATAGGAGGGCGAAGGTTCTTAGCAGGATATTCGGGTTGGTTTCCTCCAAGGAAGATAGGGGCGCTGACATCGCAGTCTCCGTAAATTGTTGCTACTCCAACGATGCCGGGCACGACCAGCACTTTGGCTAACTTTACCAACGGTCCGTCCCCTTTTCGTCCCTTGGCTCGCCTAGCACAGGCCATGTACAATGCCTCAAATTGATTTGGAGCTATTCGGATATCCTGAAATCCGCGCTGCTGGCCGGACATCAGATCGCGGCCTCCGCCGCGTGGTTGCCCATGCTCGCGAGAGGCAACAGTATTGCTCAACCACTCAGATTGAAAGCAGGCATGATTACATCTGCTCACCCGAAGAGCCGGTAATTGGATGCCATCCAGCAATAACGACCGCATGTACTTACTATTGCAGATAGATTTCGGGCGCATCGGCGAACGGAACGCCGCTGCCACCATGGCTCACGCCTTCGTGCAAGCAGCAGTTTTCTCCGGCTTTCTTGCGGCGGCGGCGTAGTCCACATGCGCCCGGATGGCGGCGCAAATGTCGGCGGGATGAGTCTGCGGGCTCATGTGGCCCGCAGAAGCGATTTCAAGATATCGAGCGTGCGGCAGCAAGAGTTTGAGACAGTCAACTATGTCACTGGCCGCCGTCTGCGTCAGCCTGCCCTTGACGAGCAGGACAGGTGTGGAAATCTGCCTAATCTCAATGCGGTCGTCGGCGCTCTCGAACATGTTCACCCACTGCATCGCCAATACGGGCATGCCACGGACGATTGAGGCGCGCGCATTCTGCGGCAGCGCATTCCAACCCTCGGCGCCGATCCAATAGGTCATGAAGGCTTCAGCGGCGTCGCCATCGCGCCCTTCCGCGACCAAGCGGATATGGTTTCTGGCCAGCTCGGCGATCTCGTTCCAGCTTTCCTGATTGCCGCCATCGCGGAGCAACTGAAAGACGACGGGCTCGATGAGCGTTAAGCTGGCGATGCGATCGCTAAACTTCATCGCTGCGCGGATTGCGACCACACCGCCATAGGAATGTCCGACCAGATGAACCGGCTCCTGAGCCTCAGCGAGGCGCGGCCAGACCAGGTCAAGCTCCATGTCCAGGTCGTACCGCGTGCCTCTCTCCCATGGTGGGTTGGCGCCATAGCCGAGGAGGTCCGGAGCGATCACCCGGAAATCGCGAGACAGATCCTCGATAATTGGCAAAAAGGACTTGCTCGATCCTCCGCCGCAGTGGAGGAGGACGATGGGGTTGCCGCTGCCAGCTTGGATAACAGCTAGTTCGCGGGGCCTGCTTGCCTTCAAAGCTTGGTCTGTCATTTTTAAGCCCGGAATTGTTTGGATGCCCTTTATAGTCATGGCCCGTCCCCTTTCCGTCCCTGCAGGCCGAGCAGTATCATGAAGGTTGCCCTGCGATGCGCGTAGAACTCCGTTTGATGGGCTTTCCCCAAATTCGTTTGAATGATCGGTCTGTGACGTTCGGACTGCGGAAAGGATTGGCGCTGCTGGCTTATCTCGCCATCGAGGGACGGCCGCTTCAGCGAGACGAAATCGCGGGCCTTTTATGGCCAGAGATGGATGACGAGGCGGCCAGAGCAGGATTGCGCCGGACACTACACAAGCTGCAGCTTGCAGCGGACGGCGCAAAGCTCATTGAGTTCGAGCCGGCACACAATAGCCATGGCCGCCGGCCAGAATTTTCATATTGACGCAACGAAATTCGAAAGGGCTTGCGACGCGGGCGAGTTTGGGCTCGCGCTCGATCACTATGGCGGGGATTTTCTTTCAGGTCTTAGTCTGGATGATTGTCCCGAATTCGAGGAATGGGCCTTCTACCGGCGTGAAGCTTTGCGCAGCCGTTTGATGCAGGCGCTCGAGAAGCTTATTGAGCGCAAGATGCAGGAGGGGGAATACAGGGAGGCCTCCTCGATCGCGCACCGGCTTGTGAGTCTTGACCCTCTCAATGAAGCGGGGTACCGGCATCTGATACGGTCATATATTCTTGCAGGTGACACTGCCGCGGCCCAACGCCAATATGAAAGCTGCGCTCAGCTTCTGGAGAAGGAACTCGGCATCGCGCCCGGCCCGGCTATCGCTTCAGCCATGGCCGCGCCAAGACCCGACCTTGATGCGGGAGCAGTCTCCACCTCTTATGCCAGCAGTGATGGTGTCCACATTGCCTTCCAGGTAAAAGGGAGTGGGCCGCCTGATATCGTCTGTGTTCCGGGTTTTGTGACACACGTTGAAAGAATTTGGGACGAGCCTTCTGTAAGAACGTTTCTGACGGCGCTCTCCCAGATCGGCCGCCTCATTATCTTCGACCGGCGAGGCGTTGGGCTATCCGATCGCGTCGGAGCTGCACCCTCAGTTGAGGCAACAGCCAAGGATATTGGGACAGTCATGGCAGCAGCAGGAAGCCGTAAGGCGGTCCTAATCGGTGGCTCGGAAGGGGGGCCGGGTTGCGTTTACTTCGCTGCGACAGCCCCGGATCAGGTGCAAGCACTTATTTTATACGGCACCCTAGCCAAAGGTAGCTGGTCGAATGATTATCCCTTTGCATTGACAACAGCTCAGTACGAGACCTGGCTCCGGCGGCTCATTGGACAGTGGGGCGGCCCGGCTGGCATAGAGGTTTTCGCGCCAAGTCTAAAGGGCAACCGGCAGGCGGAATCCTGGTGGGCTGGATTGTTGCGCTCGTCATCCAGCCCCGGCGCGGTCAAGGGAGTGCTCGAAGCGATGCGAGATATGGATGTAAGAAGTCTTTTGCCGCGTATTGCTGCGCCAACGCTCGTGCTTCATCGCACCGGCGACCGCGCTGTCCGGGTTGAGGCCGGCCGTCATCTCGCTGCTGCGATCAACAAGGCGCGATTAGTCGAGCTGCCTGGCGCCGATCATTGGATCTGGGCAAAGGATCAAGCTAGCGTAATCGAAGAGATCCGCGCTCATATCCAAGAGTGTGCCTTGCGACCTAGATTGAAGTGAGGGACGCACGTCCGGTCTTGAAGGGGGAGCTGTCATACGTTCGGATGCCTTGAATATCGGCTTTCGTGAACATTTTCGGATGCCGGCCCGCACGAGGGCAGCCACGGGCACGGGGGCCGGCGTTCGAAAACGGCCGGTGAAGGAACAGGCGGGGAGCAGGGCGCCAGCGCCCTCTCAGCTTATGGGGATTTAAGTAGCTCTGGCACCGAGCGTGCAGCGGCTCTTGGGTACAAAATGCTACGCATGGAGGCCGGACAAAGCGCGCTTAAGGCGTAGCGGGTGCGGGACCGGCGGCGAAGCGATGGTGATTGGCCTGCAAAACAGGCCCGATTTCGCCCCTTTAGGCAAGCGTAGGCGCTGCCAGCCTTTGAACGGCGGCTAAAGTGAGCCATCGATGCGTTGGAATCCGTCTTGGTGGGGATCATGACGTATCGAACCCCGTTGCCGCGGATGGCGCTTTGCGCGGACGGCAGGCCCCTTCGAAGCGCAGGGCGATCAGCATCCGGCCGCCGCAATGGGGGCAGCGTTCAACCGGTTCGCCGGCAGTATCGGGCTTTGGAGCCGCATTCACCTGGGGCAGCAGCGAGGAAAGCGCGATCAGCGCCCGCATCGCCGCGAGATTGCCGGCCCGGACATTGCTGGCGAACAGGCCGTAATGGCGGATGCGGTGAAAGCCTCTCGGCAGAACATGGTGTCCGACGACAATAAAGTTTGTTACTAAATGTGGTATAACTCTTTGATTCTTCGTCCCACGAAAAACCAACTGCACGGGAAAGTTTGTCCCTAAACTCTATGAGTATGGTTGTCGCGAGCAAATTTCGTGACAAAAAAAGTTTGTCCCTGACGGCGGATACACCCAGCAATGGATGCCCGTCAGGTGCGCAAAGCACAGCTTGCAGACATTTCCTCTTATGTCGGTTGCATGCCCCTACCCACTGAGTTCCGTAAGGCATTCGGATATGACGAGAGATCTTGTTGACCGATTCAACTGGCCGATGGTTTGCATCCTCACGAACAGCTTACTTTGCCTCCGAAATCTCCACCATTGTGCCCGCTAACCACTATTCGCGTGCCGATCGCCTGCGCCACGTCGCGGCTATGCGTGACGGAAACCGGCGTGAAAGGGATTTTCGGCGTGGAGCTGTAAAATCTCGGCGCGGAACTTGCTGCTTAGAGTCTCGTCGAGGCGGTGGGAATGGGCGGTTCATGCAGCGAAATCTCGGCGGGCTCGGCCAGTTTCAGCGCAACTTTTCCCGCCGCAAGTGCGACCAGATCGGTGGCACCTACAATGAAAGGCGCAACAAGAAAGTGCGGGGACCGTGAGCGCGACTCGGCGGGAAAGACCCGCTTCTCGCAGCACGTCATCTGGGATTCAGGACGGATCGCCTTCTGGCGACACCAGCAAATACTGGAGCCCAGCGAAGGTTATCAATTGCGCGCCGATTGACAACGGAAGCTATTATCGCGGACCAACAAATGAACGCCGATAGTGATCGCTGGTTCCCGCAGTTCTTCAGTCGACGAACACCGCAAACGAGGCGCTTTCACTCTGAGCCGCACGATAGAGAGCATCAGCCAGAAGGAAACCGACGGCACCGGATCGAAGTCGGCCTCAGCGCATGGCGTGCAGCAGTCGAGCCACGAACTCCCGCGGCTGATCCCGCTGCGGGAGGTGCCCTGCCCGTGCGATGGTAACCAGTTCGGCGCCGGGGAGGATCTTGGACAGGTCTTGGGCCATTGCCAGCGGCGCGAGCCGGTCGTCCGTGCCCCACAATAGGGTCACCGGCGTCTTGACCGACGGCTTCCAAGCCGCCGAGTTGAGGACGTAGCCCTTGACGGTCTTGGCGTACGCAGCCACGTCGCGCTCAACGCGGGCTTTGATCTGGGCGACTTCCTCGGGCGAGGCATGAGGGAAACAATCCCGGATCGCCTTGGTGCTGTAGCCGGCGCGAAAGAACATCCCCGAGATCGCGCGGTCGAGCACTGGGACCGCAGCAGCCCACTTGAGGAATCCAGGAACCGACGGAAGCGTCGTGCCGTTGACGAGTACCAGACGCTCGACGCACTCCGGGTAGAGGCTCGCCAGGCTGATCGCGGCGGACACGCCGAATGAGTTGCCCACGACCGTGGCGCGCGGGACACCGAGCTGGCCAAGCAGCTCGCGCAAGGCACCGGCCAGAGTGGCCAGGCTCATTCCATCAGGGGCCTGCGAGGCGCCAAAGCCCGGCATGTCGGGTGCGATCACCCGGTAGTCGGCGGCGAGCGCGTCCCAGATGGGACTCCACGAAAACGCCGCATCGCTGAAGGCCGAATGGAGCAGCAGGACCGCGGGCGCCTGCTCCGGGCCACCCTCCCAGTACCGGAGCTGTCCGGTCGAAAGGATGCAATCCTTCTGGAGCATGCGTTGGGGGATCATCCGGTCGGAAGCGCTTGTCACGTCGTGCTCGCACTCTTCGTCTTGAGCTTCTCGATCAGCGAGCCAAGCTCTGGTCCGTGGTGCTTCTCGATCAGCAGCGCAAGGCGCTCGACGGCCTCGGCGTCCAAACGCGCGACTTCCTCGGACGCCCTGCGATCGCCGAGTGCGCAGGAGAGCCACGGGAAGAGCGTCGGCGGCATGCGCTCGGGCGAGTCGAGCTGGCAGTGCGCGGTCGCGCCTTCCTCTCGCGTGAAAACGCGGAACGCGACGGACCCCGTCAGGCCCGCCGTGAACTCCAGCGTCTCGCGCACCAGTGGCTTCGGCGCCTCGGCGATCTCGTCCTCGGTGATCATCACCAGGAGGGGCACCTTTAGCGCGCCTTGCACGCTCCAGAGAGTGTACGGCTCCAAGGCATGGATGAATTCCGAGCCCGACAGCGCGCCGAAGGCTTCTTGGCCGGTCTCGAAGAAGAAGCGCGCCGTGACGCTGGCGCGGGTCAGCGCGCTGAACGCGCCGTCAAGGACGTAGTCCGGCAGCTTCCACAGCATGGCCGGCAGCGCCATCCGAAACGCGCCCGGAATGTTGACACCGAGAGTGTTCGCGACGACCGCGCGGATGCGCGGCTCGCCCGCGGCTGCGAGCGGCCCGAGGCAGCCGCCGAACGAGTAGCCGAGGAGCGCGAGGCGGTCCGGATCAACGTCTGGTCGGCTGATCACGTGATCGATCGCGGCGCGCATGGGCACCTCGTAGTCGGGCCGGAACACGAGGCCGGGATTCAGGTCGGTCGCGCCAACCTGACCGGGCCCCTCGAAGACGAAAGCGTTGAAGCCGCGCAGCGTACAAGCGGCGCTGATCCAGAGCATCAACTCCTCGGCGGTGGAATCGTAGCCGCCAAGCACGATGAGCGTGGGGTGCTTTCCCTCGCCGGCGCTGACGAAATAGCCGGGCAAGGTCGCGCCCTCGAACGGAATGCGCAGCACCTCGATGTTGCGCCGGCCGCCGTCGCGGATCGCCCGTTGGAAGACGTCGCGGCTGGCCGCGCGGTAGCGACGCAACCGCTCGTCCTTGTGCGGCAGGAAGAGGGTCGCGATGCGGTAGTAGGTCGAGGCCCGCGTGAACAGCTCCGCCGCCGAGATGCTGTCGCGGACCGTGAGGGAGCGCTCGGCCTCGCGCACCAGACGGTCACCGAGCCCGCCGAACTCGTTCGCCCAGCTGTCGCCGTCGCCACGGCGGATGCGATTGATCGCGGCGAGGCACTCGCCCACGCCGGCGCCGCCCATGGACGCGATGCCGAGACAGCGCATCGCCTCGAAGTCGAAGTTGCCGCCGGCGCCCTTGGAGCCGAGTGCGATCTGCATATGAACCTCCTATTTGCGAAGAATTCGTTGGATGACATCGAAGACGCGCAATCGATGCGCCGCGATCACGTCTTCGTCAGGGTCTGGGTTCTGGTGAAACTCGTCGTCGAGAACGAGATCAATGGCGTCGATGAGCGCCATCATCGTTTCTATGCTGAGGTCGCTACGGATGACGCCCAGTTCGACGCCGCGGACGAGAAGCACTCGAAAAAAGTTCTGCGCCTCGTCCATGGTTCGCAAGAGCCTTGGACTCGCAGCGCGACGCATCCGCTGAAATGCTCGCAGAAGTCCCACGAAGCCAGGCTCCGCGTCCACAGCAGCTCCCCAACGTCCAACAGCCGCGGTGACTTCTTCCCAATATCCTGCCGTACTGGTTGGCGGCGCAACCGGCCCCGCGGCTTCCGCGACGCGCGCGAGGGCAGCCTCGAGAGTGGAGGCGAACAAATCCTCTTTGTCGAGAAAGTAGTAGAAGAAGCTGCTCTTTCCCATCCCAGCGGCAGCGAGGATCGCGTTAAGGGATGCCCGCTCGTAGCCGTGTTGGACAAAAGCTGCAGTAGCCGCAGCAAACAGGCGGTCTCGAACGACGGGATCAATACGGTCGGATCTATCCGGAATCATGTACCAATGGTACGAACCTATAGTTCAAATGTCACCAGCCGGCCCGAATGCGGGGTCCCATTGCCGGGACGGCGGACGAAGCCAGACCGCAAAATGTCCGGCGACATTACGATCGCGCAACCCGAGATCGGTCGGCCTCTCCCCTCAGACCCAATCAGGTGGCAGCCTCTCGCTGACCACGGACAGAAGAGTGAACCGGCAGGGGAAAACGCAAAAGGGTTGACAATCTGGGGTCCGTTACAGAAGGATTTTTTAATGCGCCGAATTTCCCGAAAAATTATTGGTTCCGAATTGCTGCGCTTCGCATTTAGGGAATTCGGGTTTCCGCGTCCCCGTGCATTGTTCACGACAGAAATTAGTTCGTGGCGGCATATAAGCGCGCGAACCTCGGCACTTACCAGGGGTGCTAGGTTCCGCGTAAGGCTGCGGCAACCCTCTGTTTTTCCGGCAGCCATTTGCGATCCAAAAGTAAAACCCCATGACGCGCGCGTTGACTTAGTTATTTAAAACTAGTACCCGGAATCATTGATGCGCGAAACGGGGCTTTAGGCGTTTTTGGTGGACCTCGGATTTTTGCCAGACGAATGGCCTTGCAGTCTCATTATAGCTATCGATGAATGCCTGGATGTGCGCTTTCAGCTCGCCGATGGAGGTGAAGGACGTGCCGGAAAGCGCCTTTCCGGCGAGGATCGAGAACCAGATTTCCACCTGATTAAGCCAGGACGCCTTTGTGGGCGTGAAGTGGAAGTGAACGTTAGGATGGCGTTTAAGCCAGCGGTCTTCCTTGGGCTTGTGGGTGTTGAGGTTGTCGAGGATGACATGGATGTCGCGGCCAGGATGCGCGGCGGCGATCCGGTTCATAAAGTCCAGAAATTCGACCCTGCGGCGCCTTTTGTATTGCCGTCCCGTCACCTTGCCGGTGGCGACATCGAACGCCGCAAACAAAGTTGTGGTTCCGTGCCGCTTGTAATCGTGGCTTTGCCCCGTCAAGGCGCGCCCGTTGGCGAGTTTGAGATAGCCTTGTTTGCGTTCCAGAGCTTGGATGGAGGGCTTTTCGTCGACCGCAAGCACGAGCGCGTTGCGCGGCGGATTAAGATAAAGCCCCACGATTTCGGCCGCCTTCGCCGCAAAATCGGGGTCATTGCTCGCGCACCAGCTTTTGCGCGCGGCAAGATCGATCTTCTGGGCGCGAAGAAAGCGCCAAATATATTGCACATCGACATCGCCAAGAGCGGAGGCGATCAGCGGTCCCGTCCAGCGCGCATAGCCCTTCGGCACGGGGCTGTCGAGGACAGCCAGAATGCGCTTGCCGGTCTGTGCCGTGTATTTGGGATCGTTGCCCCGGTTGCCGGTCTCATCGAGCCCCGCCAGCCGCTTTTCGGCGTAGCGCACCCGCCATTTCGAGGCCGTACCCGTTGTACAGCCCACCTCGCGGCCGATTGCGCGCGTTGGAAGACCATCGGCCGCCAAAAGCACAATCCGCGCCCGCTGGCGCAGCCGATGTTCCGTTTTCGTCGAGCGGGCCAAGGCGCCCAGTTCGGCCCGCTCTTCTTCGGTCAATCTGATTGGGGTCGCTTCCACGGTCACGAATCCGGGTTAACGGGAGTGGGCGAGATGAGGCTTTGGAGGTAATCGGGGTCCCATCCGGCAAGTTTTCTTCGGAGTTTCAGGCTTTTCTTGTCTTTGGCTTGGCGGACGAGGTTGACGGCGAAGTGGCGGACGACGGCCATGTTTTTGGCGCCATGGCCCTTGCGGACGCGGGATAGATCGTCCTTGAAGGTGACGTCGAGCACCCAGTGGAGCGCGTTCTCGATGCCCCAATGGGCGCGGACGGCTTCGCCAAAGGCTTTGGCGCTCATGGGCCTGGAGGCGATGTAAAAGCGGCGTTCGGTCCTGACGCTTTGCTTGGTCCCAACCCTGCTTTCGATCATGGCGATGGCTGAGAGCTTGGGAAAGCGGTATTCGCCGGGAAAGCGCCGCCCGCCGTCCATCCAATCGACAGCCCGGCTCACCGTGCAGCGCCGCTCCTCGATGCGGCCATGGCCTTTGTCCACATCGAGATGGCGATCCACGGCTTCCTCGGGCGCCTCGTCGAAAAACCGTTCGATTTCAGACAGAAGGCTGGGTTGGTTCCCCTTTACGGCCAGAAGGTAATCGGCGCCATGCGCCACGATGCTTTGGGCGATGTCAGGGTTGCAAGCGATGGCGTCGATGGTGATAAGAGCGCCCGCTAACGCGCCCGAGGCGGCGAGGCGCTCGAGCAGCGCCGGGATCGCGGTTATCTCGTTCGATTTGGCTTCCACGGCCTCCTGGCCGAGCACCATCTTCGCATGCGTGGCGAAGGCGGAGACCAGATGCAGGGCGGCCTTGCCCGCGGCGCGGTCGTGGCTGCGGCGTGAGGTCTTGCCGTCGATGGCGATGAGATCGGGCGCATCCGGCCTCAGCTCCCGCGCCCAGCTCAGGAAACAGTCCCGGAACAGCCCGGGATCGATGCGGTTCATCAGGATATTGAGCCAGCGCGCGCAAGGAACGCCGTGGTGATAGGGAAGGAAGCGGCGCAGAAAGGGCAGATGGTTCTCGCCCCAAGCGGCGATGTCGTCGAAATCGTCGCAGGAGGCGATGCTGGCGGAGACCACCAAGAGCAGCACCTCCGGCAACGGATGGGCGACGCGCCAGGCCTCGCGCGCGTCCTGGATCTGCGAAAAATGCTGCAAAAGGCCGCGCAAGCGCGGTTTAGGGCCAAAAGCATCCATCTCAAAGCCTCCCGAATCAGAAAGCCCGATGGAATCACACAAAACGCAATCGTTAAATAACCGTTAATCTGAGTTCGTGGCCCTGGGGTCGCTTCAGGGATGCTTGCCATACATCCTTGAATCACAACTCATCAATTAGCGATAGTGGGTACTAGAATTAACGCCGCAACGCAGGACCGCGAAACTCAACGGCCTCGTTGGGCCCGCCCGCGACGCAAAAATCCACGAAGTTGCATAAAAAACCGCCGCCGTCTGGAGGGAACCAGGCGGCGGCGAAATTACGGAAATGGGAAGCGGCTGTCCGGCTGTCCGGGGGTGTCAGGCTTTGCTCTTCATGTACAAGGTGGGGTCGCTTCCAGTTTGTATGCCGCGCGCCATTGGCGGAATAGGTCTAATGGCCTGCGAGGCGTGCTTTCATCGAGAACGCGCGCTCGCAGGATATTGTCTGTACGAAAGTGCCGATAGTCGCCGCGCAATTCACACCATCCAACAAGGATGCGTCCGTCCACGAAGTATCCGATTGCGAAAGGCCAGATAATTCTCTCGCATTCATTGCCTTCTCGATTCCGGTAGAGGATTTTGAGCTTTCTTTCATTGCGGATGGCTTGCCGAAGCTCGGAAAGGTCTTCTTCTTCTGCTTGCCTAGAAGGCGGCGGTCCCACCCGTAGCGGGATCGCGCCAACCCCGTCACGCAGGTCGGGGGGCAATATCGCCTCGATCTTCGCCAGCGCATCGTCAGCGCTTCTGGCGAGCGGCTTGTCCGCAAAGGTGGAAACCCACCGCATTCCGAGCGTCAGCGCCTCGATCTCCGTCTGGGAAAGCATCAACGGTGGGAGGAAAAAGCTCGGGCGAAGCATATAGCCCACACCGGCCTCACCTTCGATCTCCGCCCCCAGTGCCTGAAGCGTCGCAATATCGCGGTAGAGAGTGCGTATGCTGATCCCTACTTCATTAGCTAGCGACCGGCCGCTCACGGGCTGACGGTGGCGTCGCAGGGCTTGTAAAAGGGTCAGGAGACGCTCTGTCCGCATGGCGTCAGTATACTGCCATTTTCTGGCAGTGTCGCGTGCTATCCCAAGTCCGACCAATGAAAGGATAGCAGATCATGCCGACACCGAATCTCATTCTCCTCTATGTCGAAGACCCTGCGCGCAGCGCGGAATTCTATGCGCGGCTGTTTAGCCAGTCGCCTACGGCGGTCCACCCCACTTATGCCGCCTTTGCCTTTGATAACGGCTTGAATCTCGGCCTGTGGTCTACGAAGGCAAAGAACTTCGTGTCTTCCGGTTCTGGCCATCGAAGCGAGATCGCATTCCTCGTGCCTGATGACGGAGAAGTACGCCGCCTGCATGCACAATGGAATGCCGCGTCTGTGACGATCGAGCAACCTCCGCACGAAGCCGTGTTCGGCCTCACTTTCGTCGCGCTGGATCCCGATGGCCATCGCATCCGCGTATGCACGCCTGATGCGTGACGGTTGGGCGACCCATTAGTGACCGTTGGCGCTGCCGAGTAGGCCCAGGGAATTTCACCCCGAGCCCCTCACAGATCCGGACTTGACACTCTCGCGTCATCCGGCTCGTGCCATCGCATGAAGGCTGCCGCCTTCCGCTGAAATTCTGGGCTCCTCCCGTTGCCGGTTGGCCCAGCCCAACGGCGATAGCCCGCCCCCTTCGCTCCAGCCCCATTACAGGGCCTTCATCACTACTACGAGGCAGTCCGCCCCTCTCCGGCGCATCGGTACTTTCGGCCTCGCGATTTTCGCCGCTTGCGCCTTTTCCCTTGGCATCGCCGGCAAGGTTCTCACGTTCCGTATAAGAGCCTGGCTGGGCTTCGCGCCGCCTACACGCCGACTGCCGTCCGGGCCGTTTCAGGCATCTCCCGGACTGATCCCGAAGGACGGGTCACCCCCCGGTTTTGACAGCACCTAATCCGCTTTCGACGCTTCTGCAGCGGTTTGCTTGCGCTCGCCTCTCCCAGCCGTGCCTGCCAGGATCATCGTCCTGACGTTTCCGCAATGCTCACTACCATGGCTTTTGACCGCAGCAGCTTGCGGTGGCTTGGGATCAACACCTGATTGCCGAACCCGAAGGGCCTCCCTTCATCTCTCATACAGTTGCGCGATGCCGTGTGGACCGGCAACGCTCGTGACACAAGACCCGATGCGGGAACGGTTTCGGTTTGATAGCTAGGCTATTGGAGCAGGCCGCTGGCGCAAAGCGAGCTACGATCACTCCGTCGGTCATTGCCGGCCGGTAGAACAAGGGCGTCGTGCCGTTGGCGAAGTTGTTCTGCGAAACGAACCCAATTTGGCCAACGGCACCCCGCTGTTATATTTTCGATATGGGCCTGCGTGGCGATTGTCACCGGGTTGCTCGCCGATCTGGGGCTTGCCCTCGCGCTAGATTTTTGCGAAGCTTCGCGCGCGCGACGTGTCGCCCGGGAGATCCGCTCAACTTAGTTGCTGACTTGCGAATTTGCGTCGTGAATTTGCTGCCCGGAATTTAGGGCTTTCCCGAAACGTCTCTCAGTCGGCGGTATTAATGAGTTTCGTGAATTTCCCGAAATTAAATTGATAGCGAATTTCCCGAACTTAATTGCTGGGTTGCGCAACACGCACGAAAATCGCAAGAGTGCGGCAATTAGACGCATTAAAAACCTCGAGAAAACTGACGAATCAATCTTGAAATTTGCCAAGAGCATCACGACGCGCGCGTTGACGTGTCGGGCGGGGCGGAGTCGGCCCAAAGCCGCCCTTGCTCTAGAGGCATTGAGACCCTTCCTCCAGCAGTGGCCAGGTTCAGATATCCGGAACTACGATCTCATGCCCCGTGGTTTGCCTTTCTAATTTTCGGCAGTTTTTCGGCGAGGCCGGTCATAGCCACACGGCGCTCCATCTCCGCCCACACTTCCGCCGGTGCAATCCCGAGTTCGGCCCAAACAACGGCCAAATGATAGAGGACATCGGCGCTCTCGCGCACGGTGCCCTCGCGGTCGCCCTTGAGAAAGGCAACGATCACCTCGACCGTCTCCTCGCCGAGTTTCTTGCCGATCTGTTCGCTGCCTTTGGCAAAGAGACGCGCGGTCCGTGACGAGCGGGGGTCAGCCCAGCGACGAGCGAGGATCGCCTCATAGAGCTGTTCGATTTGGTCCGTCATAGGCCACCTCCGGCGATGTTAGCCAAAATCAAACGATCAAAATTGCACGTGGATGCGACCGCTAAACATGTTGATGGAACTGCGGCCCCCCTCATAGGCGGAGTTGCCGATATATTGATAATCGGCGGAGACGGTCAGGTTTCCTGTGACGGGGACCGAATAATAGGTCTCGATGACCTGCTCGCCCGCATAGCTCGGGAGAGCGCCGTTGCCGATCAGGAGCCCCAGGCCACCCGCCGCGAAATAGCGACGCAAGGCGGGCGAAATCTCATTTAAAGCGCCACCGATCCCGAACGTGTCCGAAGGCCGCCCCCAATACGCGCCCTTGATGCTGAGGCCCCCCGACACGCTTTCCGTGATGTCGGTGAAGCAGCAAAGCTGGTTTTTGCCGTCGTTCCAGCTATAGCGGAAAAAGGCGCCGAGATTATCCGAAAGCGCCTGCTCGAAATTGATCACAAAGCCATATTTTGTGCGAAGCTTTTGCGTCGCCTCGATGTCGGGAGCTGTTGGCGACAAGGCAACCGCCTCGGCATAATTGCCGAGGATGCCGTGGTTTTCAAACCCCGTCAGGCGCAGCTTTCCAGGCTGAGACAACACCGTATAGCGTTTTTCGAATTCCGCGATGAGGCTGCCGCGCTCTGTGAAATCGGTGTCGAGCGCGAGAGCATTCGGCCTAACGGGCAGAAGAAAGTAGCCCGCGCGGACCGCCCAATCTTTTTGGTTAAAATCAGCGATTGCGCCAACGGTATAGCCTTTGACGTCCGCCGTGTAGTCGAAGGCGCCCCCGTCAAACAGCGACCAATTCTGAAATTGCGATCTTGGATCGTGGGCGTAGGCATTGTTGTCGAAGATATCGTTCGCGGCGAGTTTCCCGAAGGTCAGCGTCAGCCGGGAGATATCTTTCGTTCCCGCGATCTGATTGAGGTCGTCCTTGACTTTCTCCGTCTCGCCGCCGAAGCCGATGGTTTGGCTGAAATAGAGACGCGCAACTTGGACGTCGGCGTCCCAGCGGCCACCCTTCTGCGCCTCACCATTGCCAACGGTCGCGCCAATCGCGAGGTTGGCCGGGGAAAAATCACGCAAGAGAAAGCCGTGGAACATCTCTGGATTGAAGTAAACCTCGCCGCCCTGCCAAAGCCTTCCGCCGAAATATCCTGTGATGGTCCAGGTCTCAGTCGATTGTCCGTTCCCGTTTGCCGGGTCGCCGGGAGCCACGTGAAACGGCAAATATCCTTGCGGAAGGAAGGTCGATTGCAGATGAACGCTGACGCCGTCCGTCTGCGGAAACGCGATTGTGTCCTTCTCATCAGCGGCTGCGGCATGGCCCCCTGCTATGAGCGACAAAAGCAAGACTGCGGCAGAAGGACTTAAAACCAACGGGAGCTGGGAAGAGCAGCGTTTAAATCGGTGAAAGCGTGACGTCATAGTTTTACTCCGTATCTGAAAACTGAAAGTTGTGAAAGCGAACATGGGACGATCATCCTTCTGCGATCGCGCGATTGACCTGCCAGGCCGCCCCTGAGACGTAGGGCTCGAGGCTGAGACGGCCAACGATCTGTTCGAGGGCCGCGTCATTCCGCTTGGCCGCCACGGCTTGCGCCGTGACCGCAACCTTCACCGTCTCTGGAATATCCTCGCTGTCGATACGCCGAAGGCTAAGCCCCGCCTGTGATACGCCTTGCAGGAGAAGCAGCCGCATCTGGGCTTCCTCAGTCCCTTTGCAGGTTACCTCGACCGTATAATGCGTCTCGATGTCATGAGAGACTTGCACGCGGCGGTTGATCCGCCGCACCAGGGATCTCAGCAGGAGGTTCGTGACGATCACAAAACCGGTCGCGGCAAGGCTCAAGCCCCAGAAGCCGCCCCCGGCAAACGCACCGGCCATGGCCGAGCACCACAGCGTTGCCGCGGTGTTGAGGCCAAGCACATTGCTGCCCTCGCGCAAGATGACCCCGGCGCCCAGGAAGCCGATACCGGACACCACTTGCGCCGCGACGCGGGTCGGATCGCCCTGTCCAACCATGCTTGAATAGACGATAAAGCCGCAGGCTCCGAGAGCGACAAGCGCGTTGGTTCGAAGCCCCGCCATTTTCTGATACCATTGCCGTTCGAAGCCGATCGCGGATCCGACGAAAAGCGCGAGCCCGAGGCGGGCAATGGCATCCACAAGTTCGATAGGCGTGTGCGCCATCGTGGCCTCCCTAACCTTGAGCGGACAGCGCGAGTTGTACAATCCGTATCAGGACGAGAACCGGCCGCCACCACAAGATAGCCGCGCAGCACGACCATCCAGATGCGGCTCAGAAGAGTGAGCTTGGCCGGAGGCAGTTCTTCAAGCGGGGGCATCCGCCAAGTATCGCGAAGGGCCCGGTCGACAGAAGGCTCCGCCACCGGAGCACGAGAGCGCCCAAATAGTGCGACAGCCAGCCAGACAAGCACGCCCGAGAGGCTGCCGCCCAGCAGGATCGCGATGATGGTGCTGGCGCTGATCTCGGGAAAGAGGACCGCCGAGGTCAGGATCACCGAGAGCATGACAAGCGCTGCGACAACGGCGCCCGTGAAGAGATTAAGGCTGCGGCCGTTGACCCAGGGACCAAGAACCGCGCGATCGTTGCACAATAAAAGCAGGAAGACCGTTGCGCTTGGCAGCAACACGCCCGCCAAGGTCTGAACGGCGTTCGTGAGGAGACCAAGAGGCGTTCCGGGCGTGAGCACAAGCGCCGCGGCGAGGAGGATCAAGCCAAAATAGACGCCATAGAACCCTTTCGCCTCCTTGGGCTTGCGATGGAGGGAATGCCGCAAGGACAGCACATCACCAATGGCATAGGCCGTGGCAAGCGACACGGCCGCCGCGCCGATGATGCTGGCATCGAGCAAGGCCACCGCAAACAGGATTGCGGGCAATTGACCGGCATATTGCTCCAAGCCTTTGGCGGTCCCGAGCGCGTCCACATAGTTCCCGAACTCAGGCTTGCCTGCGAAAATCGCCGCACAGAATGCCATCATGGCCACAGCGCCGATCATGACAAGAGCAATGCCGATGCAAAGGTCCAGACGCTCGTAGCGGATAAAGCGTGGCGTGATCCGCTTGTCGACAATGTAGCTCTGCTGGAAAAAGAGCTGCCAAGGAGCGACCGTCGTGCCGACGATGGCGACGATCAGTAGCATGACCTCACTCAATTTCGCGCCTTCCGGCATCTTCGGCACGACCAGGTCCCGTGCGACCTGGCTCAGGGGTGGATGAACCATGAAAATGATTGGGACGAGCAACAGGCTGCCGAAGACGAGAAAAATCGCGAAGCGTTCGAAGTGGCGGAAGCTCCCCGTGCTGACCGCAATCATGATAATGGCGGCCGAGGCGAGAACGCCCCAGAGTTGCGAGAACCCCAAATAGCTCAGCGCTAGGCTTACGCCGATGAATTCGGTGACCAAGGTCAGCGCATTCAGAAGAAACAGGTCGATCACGCTAAAGGCGCCCCAGAACTTCCCGAAGCGTTCCAGGATGAGCCGCGCATGACCAACGCCGGTGACCGCTCCAAGCCGGACCACCATCTCCTGGTTCACATAAAGAACCGGGATTAACAGCATTAAAGTCCAAAGCAAGGTGGTGCCGTAGTTCTGGCCTGCCTGCGTGTAAGTACCAAATGCGCCCGCGTCATTGTCGCCCACCATCACAATGAGGCCGGGCCCAAGGATCGCGAGCAGGGTTTTCAGCCTCGACCACCAGCCAAGCCTGGGCGCGACGTCGCCATGATGGATCGTGCCGAGCGCGCCGCGAATATGGCCAATATGCGCCTCATCGAGATGCGCGGACCGTGGCGGTGCGGTTTCAGTTATCGCGATGGATGCAGCGATTTGTTCATTGAAGTCCATAATATAAAATCCTGACTGCCGGTCTCCCCGTTGGAGACGTTTGATCCACACGCGCAGGCTGAGGCGCACGGCCGCATAGACGCCGCCACGCACTGCGCAACAAACGAAAGAATTGTCTGCGGGAACCGGTTAGTCTGGAGGAGATGCAGTCTCGAACGCTGTGCGGCGGCGCCGGGTTCTATGAGTGGCCGCCAGACAGCTAGAGCTTATTATATTGGGCCATCGAAATGGCGTGCGGATGCTGCGAGCACGCGCATTTGGCCGATGCCAAGCGTGGCGCGGGCTTCTAAGCGCAGCTCGATACAGTTCACCCCGCACGGGGTTTAAGATGAGGATGGTCCTCATGGTTCACCTGCTTTCCGCCGCCTGCGGTCTCAAGGTGAACCGTGAGAGGTCTGCCCCGAAGGTTAGATCGCTCTCTTGTCACCCTGCTTCCGGCAGGGGCATTTGCGTCTGTGAAAGGCCACCGTCGCTGCACATACGGCAACAAGGGTGACCCTACTCGGGTAGCAGTCCATTGTTCTCTCTAGCGTTGATGATCGCTTGCGGTACGCGTGATACCGGCAAACACCGATGAGTTTGTGCTGGGCTTCCCCAATGTCAAGCCATATTTCCTCCCTCATGCGAAAACGCGACAGAGGCTTTGGTACCTTGGGCGGAGCCATAGACACTGATCGCCGCACTCGATAGGCCCGGAATGTGCGCCGAAAGCTCTTGCTGGAGCGATTGCTGAACAGCATCAGCGTCGGCAACGGATAGCTGATCGTCCACCCTGATCGCAATCTCGGCATAGAGGCGATGGCCGAGCCATCGCGCCTTGACGCCAAGGATTTCCTTCAGACCCACCACGTGCGCTGCGGCATGCCGAATGTCAGCGACGATGGAGGGGTCAACGCCATCAAGCATGCGGGTGAGTACAGCGCGCGACGACTGCCATACAATGCCAAATATCGCGATGGTGATGATCAGTCCGATAATCGGGTCGGCGAGCGGGAAGCCGAGCCAAACCCCGAAGGCGCCGCCGACGACTGCGAGGCTGGTGAGGCCATCTGTACGGGCGTGATACCCGTCGGCAATCAGCGCGGCACTGTTGATCTCGCGACCGACGCGAATCCGCAGCACCGCAACGATTTCATTGCCGATGAAGCCAATCAGGCCCGCAAGCGCGACCCAGCGGAGGTGAGTAATCGGCTGGGGAAGAATGAGACGGCTAATGGCCTCATATCCGGCCACAATCGCGCTAAATAGGATGATGAGCACAATCGCGATGCCCGCCAGGTCCTCAACGCGGCCATAGCCATAAGTGAAAGTGGGGCTTGGCTTGCGGCGCGCCAGCATGAAGGCCGCCCATAACGGGATGGCAGTCGTCGCGTCGCCCACGTTGTGGATGGCGTCTGCCAGAAGCGCCACGCTGCCCGACGCCAGCACCACCAAGATTTGCAGAGAGGCAGTCACCACCAGGATGACAAAGGACCATGTGATCGCCCAGACGCCGCGCTCAGTGGTGGCGATGATGGGGTTAATTACCCCATGGGTATGACCATGGGCACCGTTATGGATGTGACCGTGATGATGGTGAAAGTCGGTGCCTGAGAACTCCAGCCAGTCGCGCGTTTTACCCAGCATCAGCTTGTCTTTCATAGGTATTTGGTTAGCGCCTTGAACTCCTTGAGCGCGGCTTTGGCTGCGGCGGGCTCATCAGTCGCGGCTCCCTCAAGGCAGTGGTCGATGTGATCGTGGATCAGTTCGCGCTTGGCGTTGGCGATGGCATTTTCGACGGCGTGCAACTGCTGAGCGAGATCGACGCAAGGACGCCCTGCCTCGATCATGGCAATGATCGACCGGAGGTGCCCCTCGGCTCTCCGCAGGCGCATTATGATATCAGGGTGGCTAGCGTGTTTCATACCCATATCCTACCCAGGGGGATAGGATAAGGCAAGTGAGTTGGCCGCGCCGGTGCAAAATTTCTTGAAGGTCGGCTGCCAGCGCGCGCGCTTCACTCAGCAGCATCCATTTTCGCCCATACCGTCTGACCGGCGAACGGGCTGTCACTTCCGCCTTGGGACCCGCAGGGGAAGTTTTTGTAGCTTTTCAAAGGCATTAAACGGCAGAACAACGCGGTGCTAGATTGTGGGTACGCAATAATCAAACAATCTTTCAGCCGCCTGGGGCCAGAAGCTTGACTTTCGCGCCAGCCGCATCTTGCATGCCAGATGCCCCTTGAGAGCGACATCGAATGCCGGAATCGCGCGGTCAAGGCGCATAACTCTCCTATGCTCGAAAGTCCTTGTCCGCCTCACCTTCGATGGCCGCATTCCACGAGATGGCCTCAGGGCCAAGATTGAGCGTCCGGATTTCCTCGCGACCATTGGAAGGACAAATACGGCTGTCGCTCCTCACCGCCTTTTATATATAAAATTCCAATATGGGCGCGGGGTGCTCCCAATTGTTTTTATATCCCAAAACTTCGATCCTGAATTGATGCCGGTCATGTCTATTTGCAGACAAGCACGGCAAGACTAGCACATCAGTAGCTGTTCCTCGGGGGGCTAAAATGTTTGACGCCGTCATGCTTTGCATTGGCCTGGGCTTCTTTTTGCTCGCGGTCGCCTATGTTGCTGCCTGCGACAGATTGTGAGGACGCCATGTTATTCGATTATATTCTGGCCGGAGGCGTAACGGCCTTCCTGCTCATCTACCTCGTCTATGCGCTTGTGCGCCCAGAGCGATTTTAAGGAGCGCGTTTCATGACAATTATGGGTTGGATTCAGATCGCGCTCTACGCGATCGTAATAGTGCTGATTACAAAGCCGCTTGGCGGCTATATGACCCGCGTTTTCAATGGCGAGCGGACGCTTTTCTCTTTCATCCTGCGTCCAATTGAACGCGCGCTTTATGCCGTCAGCGGCGTTGATGAAAAATCAGAGCAAAGCTGGGTGACTTACGTCGTCGCGATGCTGTTCTTCAGCGTCGCTGGTTTCGTCACGCTATATGCACTACAGCGGCTGCAGGCGTCGCTCCCCTTCAATCCGCAAGGCCTATCGGCCGTGCCGGCGGACTTGGCCTTTAACACATCGGTCAGCTTCGTCACCAACACGAACTGGCAGTCCTATACGCCGGAAAGCACGATGAGCTATCTCGTGCAGATGGCCGGACTTACCGTTCATAACTTTGTATCCGCCGCTACTGGCATTGCGCTCGCAGTGGCGCTGATTCGCGGTTTTGCGCGGCGGTCGGTCAGGACGATCGGCAATTTCTGGGTCGATCTCACGCGCTGCACGCTTTACGTGCTCCTGCCGATTTCGATTGTCGCTGGGCTGTTCTTCATATGGCAAGGCGTTCCGCAAAACCTCAATGCTTACACAGAGGTAACGACGCTTGAGGGCGCGAAGCAAATCATCGCGCAGGGTCCGGTCGCTTCGCAGGAAGTGATCAAGATGCTGGGAACCAATGGAGGCGGTTTCTTTAACGCCAACTCCGCTCATCCTTACGAGAATCCGAACGCGATCACGAACTTCATTCAGATCGTGCTGATTTTCTCGCTCGGCGCCGCGCTGACGAACGTGTTCGGGCGCATGGTGGGCGACCAGCGTCAGGGCTGGGCGCTTTTTGCGGTAATGGGCCTGCTCTTTCTTGCGGGTACCGGCGTGTGCTACTGGGCCGAGGCGCCCGGAAATCCGGCTTTTGCCGCGTTGGGCGTCGACAGCACCCCAAGCGCCCTACAAGCTGGCGGCAACATGGAAGGCAAGGAGGTCCGTTTTGGCATCGCCAACTCGGCGCTCTTTACGACCGTGACCACCGACGCATCTTGCGGCGCCGTCAACAACATGCATGACAGCCTGACACCAATCGGCGGAATGGTGCCGATGGTCAATATCATGCTGGGCGAGATCATCTTTGGCGGCGTAGGTTCCGGCCTCTATGGAATGCTGCTCTTCGCCATCCTGGCGGTGTTCATCGCTGGCCTGATGGTCGGGCGCACGCCTGAATATCTCGGTAAAAAGATTGAGGCAAAAGAGGTGAAGATGGCGATGCTTGCCATTTTGATCCTGCCGCTGTCGATCCTCGGCTTCACCGCCATTGCTGTGGTCGCGAAGTCCGGTCTAGCAGGCATGTCTAACGCTGGGCCGCACGGTTTCAGCGAGGCGCTTTATGCCTACACCTCGGCCACTGGCAACAATGGCAGCGCGTTTGCGGGCCTGTCCGCCAACACGGTCTTCTACAATAGTACCCTCGGCATGGCGATGTTCATCGGGCGCTTCTTGATGATCATCCCGACGCTCGCAATCGCTGGTTCGCTCGTGAACAAGAAAATCGTCCCCCAATCGGCGGGTACCTTTCCGACCCACGGGACGCAGTTCGTGCTGCTTGTCATCGGCGTGATTGTCATCATCGGCGGTCTCACCTACTTCCCCGCGCTGGCGCTCGGTCCCATCGTCGAATATCTCGCGATGACAGCTGGCCAGACCTTCTAAGATTTTTGAGGAAAACATCGATGCCAACCACCAAGACGTCCCATCGGATGGCGACGGCCACGATCACCGATCCCAAGATCCTGATCCCGGCAATTGGAGCTTCCTTCAGGAAGCTCGATCCGAGGTTGCTTGCAAAAAACCCCGTGATGTTCGTGGTCGAAATTGTGGCGATGCTCACCACGGCCCTCTTCATCCGCGACATTTTCACAGGCGCAGGTAACTACGCCTTCTCGCTCCAAATCAATCTGTGGCTCTGGTTCACGGTCCTGTTTGCGAATTTCGCCGAGGCTGTGGCCGAAGGGCGCGGCAAAGCGCAAGCCGCAAGCTTGCGCGCCACGAAAACCGATGTGATGGCAAAGAAGCTCACGGACGCTACGAAGCACGAGAATTATCAGCTCGTATCCGCGCTTCAGCTCAAACTCGGCGATATTGTTTATGTCCAGGCGGGTGACCAGATCCCGTCCGATGGCGAAGTCATCGAGGGCGTTGCCTCGGTGAACGAAGCCGCGATTACAGGCGAATCGGCGCCCGTGATCCGTGAGTCCGGCGGTGACCGTTCGGCGGTGACGGGCGGCACCCAGGTGATTTCGGACTGGCTCGTTGTGCGCATCACAGCGGCGCAAGGCTCGACCTTTCTCGACCGTATGATCGGACTCGTGGAAGGTGCGGAGCGGCAGAAAACGCCTAACGAGATCGCGCTCAACATTCTCCTCGCCGGCATGACGATTATCTTCGTCTTCGCGGTGGCGACCATCCCGAGCTTCGCGGCCTATGCGAGCGGAAACATCTCCGTGCTCGTCCTCGTCGCGCTGTTTGTCACGCTGATCCCAACCACCATCGGCGCGCTTTTGTCCGCCATTGGTATTGCTGGCATGGACCGGCTCGTGCGGTTCAATGTGCTGGCAATGTCGGGCCGGGCTGTGGAGGCGGCGGGCGACGTCGACACGCTTCTTCTCGACAAAACGGGCACGATTACGCTCGGCAATCGGCAAGCCACGGAGTTTCTCCCGTTGCCGGGCGTGACGGAGCACGAGCTTGCGGACGCGGCGCAACTGGCGTCGCTTTCGGATGAAACGCCGGAAGGCCGTTCCATCGTCGTACTCGCGAAGGAACGCTACGGGATTCGCGGCCGGGAAATGGCTCCGCTCGACGCCCATTTCATCCCCTTTACAGCGCAAACACGCCTCAGCGGTATAGACGTGGAAGGCGAGCAAATCCGCAAAGGTGCCGTTCAGGCCGTTGTCGCCTATGTCCGCCAGATGACCAGCAGCCCGAATGCGCCGATGCCGCCGGAGCTTGAGCGCGGAGCCGAGGCGATCTCTAAGACGGGCGGCACGCCCCTTGCCGTCGCCCGCGACGGTCGCCTCCTCGGGCTTGTCCATTTGAAGGATATCGTGAAGGGCGGCATCCGCGAGCGCTTTGCTGAACTGCGGCAGATGGGTATTCGGACGGTGATGATTACGGGCGATAACCCGCTCACCGCCGCAGCAATCGCAGCGGAAGCTGGGGTGGACGACTTTCTCGCCCAAGCGACGCCGGAGAATAAGCTGCAGCTCATTCGCGACGAGCAAGCCAAGGGTAAGCTCGTGGCCATGTGCGGCGACGGGACAAACGACGCCCCGGCGCTCGCTCAAGCCGATGTCGGCGTGGCTATGAACACAGGCACGATGGCGGCTCGCGAGGCCGGCAACATGATCGATCTCGATAGCGATCCAACAAAACTCATCGAGATTGTCGAGATCGGCAAGCAGCTTCTTATCACGCGCGGTGCGTTGACCACCTTCTCGATAGCCAACGACGTCGCCAAATATTTCGCCATTATTCCTGCGATGTTCGTGGCGTTTTACCCGCAGCTTCAGACGCTGAACGTCATGCAGCTGTCAACGCCGCAAAGCGCAATACTCTCCGCGATCATCTTCAATGCCTTGATCATTGTAGCGTTGATCCCGCTCGCTCTGCGAGGCGTGACCTACAAGCCCGCGGGGGCCTCCAAAATCCTGACGCGCAACCTTCTCATCTATGGTATCGGCGGATTAATCGTACCGTTCGCAGGCATCAAGCTTATCGACCTCTGCGTATCCGCAATCGGTCTAGCTTAAGGAATCTCACCATGTTGAAACAAATACGCCCAGCGATCACGATGATTATCGGCCTGACCGTCATCACCGGCGTTGCCTATCCGCTCGGCATGACCGGCATCGCTCAGGCCCTGTTCCCCTACCGGGCGAATGGCAGTCTGATCGAGGCCAAGGGCAAGATCTTGGGATCGGAATTAATCGGCCAGAATTTCGCCGATGCACGCTATTTCCATGGCCGCCCCTCGGCGACCACGGATACCGATCCGAATGACGCCACAAAGTCGATCCCTGCGCCCTATAATGCGAGCAACTCGGGGGGCTCGAACGCTGGTCCAACGTCGAAGAGTCTGATCGACCGCGTGGCGGACGATGCGAAAAAATTGCAAGCCGAGAACCCGAACGCTGCCGTGCCCATCGATCTGGTCACGACTTCGGCGAGCGGACTGGACCCGGACATCACCCCGGCCGCAGCCTACTTTCAGGTGCCGCGCGTGGCAAAGGCTCGACAGATGCCTGAGCCTCGCGTGCGCCAAATTGTCGATAACAACCTTGAGGGGCGCTTCCTTGGAATCATCGGGGAGCCCCATGTCAACGTTCTCAGGTTAAATTTGAGCCTCGATGCGGCACAGTCTGCTCAGGCCAGCAGGTAGGCGAATGCGCGTCGGAAATTATCCGGCGGCGAACAACCGATCATCGAGGGCGCAAGCTTGAGGAGATGGAATCTAAACTGTCTTCTCAAGAGGCGTCCTCAGATCACCCGCGTGGGTGAACGGCGCCACGGTAGACACAGCTTTCGGGCTTGCCATCTACCGTGGTTTTGTAGTGGCGCTAGGCGCAAAAATAACAGCCGCCAATCGTGCAGACCGCTCAGGCGCGGTCTTTGCGCTCATTTTTCTAAATTCGGAATGCAAAGAATAGAAGAGCTGCAGAATGAACGCAGCCGGCGATAAGACACCGATCCTGGTGGTGGACGACGAGCCGCCAATCCGCCGTCTCCTCCGGACCAACCTCGCTGTGCACGGTTACCGCGTCCTGGAAGCAGGCAGCGGCGCGGAGGCAATGGCCATGATTGGCAGGGAGAAGCCGGATGCGGTCATTCTCGATCTTGGCTTACCGGACATCGACGGAGTTGATGTCATCCGTCGCGTTCGCGCTATCGGCTCGAAAGTTCCCATTATCGTGCTCTCAGCTCGGGGCGATGAGCGCAGCAAGGTCCAGGCGTTCGAGCTTGGCGCGGATGATTACATAACGAAGCCATTCGGTGTGGGAGAACTCGTTGCGCGCGTCCGCGCGGCAATGCGGCATCGCATCCAGGCGCAGGGCGGCGAACCTTTGTTCAAAAGCGGCACTCTGACCGTCGATCTCGTGCGGCGCATGGTGACGGTGCGGGGCGAAGAGGTCAATCTCTCACCCAAGGAATATGAGATCCTGCGCCTGCTTGTCCTGCACGCCGGTATAGTGCTGACGCACAACTTCCTCATGCAGGAGGTGTGGGGAGGGGACTGCGATGTGCAATATTTGCGCGTCTACATGCGCCTGCTCCGTCGCAAGATTGAACCGGATCCCGAACGCCCCGTCCACATCATTACCGAGACCCGGGTCGGCTACCGCCTCCACGTTCCCGCCCGCGACGAAGGCATCCGATGGGGATAAGCGCGTCCCGCGGTGTCTGATCGGCAACGGTCAGGTTGCCGAGTCGGCGGCCGGTTCCTCGCTGTGGAGGACCGGCGCGCCGGGGTTCGAGCTAGTACCCACTATCGCTAATTGATGAGTCGTGATTCAAGGATGTATGGCAAGCATCCCTGAAGCGACCCAGGGCCCCCGCATAGATTATTAACGCAGGAGCTGGGCCAGGAAGGCTGTGTTGAGGGCGGCCTTTTTGATTTTGCGTTTGATTGGGATCTTGCTTGGGTTTTGACGGCAAAGGCTAAGCACCATTTTGCGGATGGTCGCCAGGTTGCAAGCGGCATGATTTTTCCGCGTCTGACAGGCATCCTCGCCCAGGATAACATCGAGCGTCCAATGAAGGTTGTTCTCAATGCTCCAATGGGCCCGGGTGGCTTTGAGCATGGTTTCGGCGTTCCCGGGCAGCGAAGAGATAAAGAACCTTGTCTCCGTTGATGTTTCTCCGCTTTTTTTATTGGTCCGCCGGGTTGTGACGGCGGCAATCGAGGACAGCCCGGGCCAGTCTGGGTGCCGTTCCTTGAGCCAGCCAATGTCAGAAGGAACACGGCATTGCCGCTCATCGATGCGGCCGTGGCCGAAGTCAAGCGTCTCGAACGAGGCGCAAGCTGCGGCAAGCTCCGCATCGGCAAAGAAAAGGCGGACATCTTCGTGCAGGCAGCCTTGATTGCCTTTCAAGGCAAGGACGTAATCGGCCTTCTTGGTCACGATCGCGGAGGCAACTTCTTTTTGAGCCCCCATCGCGTCGATGGTCACAATGGCGCCAGACAAGGCGAGCCCCTCCAGAAGATCGGGAATGGCGGTAATCTCATTGCTTTTGGCGTCCACAAGGCGCTGGGCCAGAACCAAACCGGCCTCATGGGCATAGGCCGATAGAATATGCAAAGCCCGCCCGCCCGGCTGAACCGCGCCGCGTATCGTCTTACCGTCGATAGCCACCACGCCTTCGACATGGCCTATGAGAGAAGCGATCCACGCGGAAAAACACTCCGAAAACACTTTGGCGTCCAGAAGATCGAACACGCGCTGGAACGTGTCCTCAGACGCGATGCCATTGGCGTAGGGTAAGAATCTTCGAAGAAAATCAATCTTCTCCTCGCAAACAAGCACAATGTCTTCGAAATCCTCAGCACCGCACATCATACCCGCCAGCCCTCCCAGCAACAGTTCGGGCAAAGGATAGGTCACAAGCCCCTTGATCCGAGGATCTTCGAGGGTCTCAAAATGCGCCAGCAAGCTCTTCGTCATCGGCGGGTCCTCCTCTCGCCTTTGATTCTGAACCGCGTTAATATTTCGTTAACAATCTATGCGGGGGCCCTGTGAAGCGACCCCAATCAGATTGACCGAAGAAGAGCGGGCCGAGCTTGAAGCGCTCGCCCGCTCGACGAAAACGGAACATCGGCTGCGCCAGCGGGCGCGGATTGTGCTTTTGGCGGCCGATGGTCTTCCAACGCGCGCAATCGGCCGCGAGGTGGGCTGTACAACGGGTACGGCCTCGAAATGGCGGGTGCGCTACGCCGAAAAGCGGCTGGCGGGGCTAAGCAGGGATTCTTAGTTTGGCCCACGAACGGCGGTTTCGTTCAAAATTGAGAACGGTGACGGCCTTATGGATTGCGGCATCGAGGATTTCGGCATTGGCGAATGTCTGATGGGCGAGGTGATGGATTTTGAGGTCGCGCCAGACGCCCTCGATGTCATTGAGTTCGGGCGCATATTTTGGGAGCCATTCGACCGTGAGCCAATGGGCGCGAGCGGCGAGTTCAGCCTTTGTGGCTTTGCTGACGTGGATCGGACCGTTGTCGAGCACAATAACGGCGGGCTTGGTGCTCGCACCTGGCTTGGGGCCGTACAGCCGGTCGAGGGTCTCCAAAAGCGCGATAAAGTCTGTGCTGCGTTTTGTCCGCGACGTTGTCACGATAAGCTCGCGCTCCCGCCCAATCGAATGCGCCCATGATGGCGACTTTGTGCGATTGCCCCGGTGCGGGGATGCGCAGATCCGCTCCGCGCTTGGCCCAAGCGCGCGCCAGATAAGGGTGCGTCAGCGCCTCGCTTTCATCGGCGAAAAGCAGCACGATATCGCCTGCTTCCGCTTGGGCCTTGCGAAGCTTCAGCCGCAATCCCATGCGCTCGATCGCGTCCGCGATCTGCCGGCCCTTCAAAGTATGACGGGGTCTACGCCAGCGGAAAGCCCCTTTTTACGAAGCACCTTGGAGAGTTGCGAGCGAGAGATCGTGACCCCTTCGCGCGATGCAATCTCTCCCGAAAGACGAGCGAGTGTAAAGTTTTGCCGGTTTGCGACGGGCTCGCAGAGAAGCACATTCGCGACCCGAAGCGCGGCTTCCGCCTTTACCGGCGCGGGACCAGGAGCAATGCTGGCCTTCAATGCCTCAACGCCGCCTCTCATGAAATCGCTGCGCCACAAGCGCACAGTGTCTTCCCGCACGCCGAAGGCTTGCGCGATCCGCGCGCTGATCCAACCATCCAGCGTCAACAGCACCGCGCGCGCCCGGTCAGCTTCGGCCCGCTCCGGACCGCTCGCCATCACCTTCAGCGCCGCCCTTTCTTCGTCCGATGCTGTCACAGGAGATTTTCCCGCCATGCTTCGCCCCCCGAATCGCATCGCAAAACAGAATCACGGCCAACATTCGTTGGCTAGGCTAAATCAACCTGCTTAGTGGTCCGATTCCGGCATTTGCATCCGCTTGCGGCCCATCGGGAGCAAATGCCGGAATCAAAGGACCACTAGTAACTTTTTGATTCTAGTGGAGCTTTTGAATTTGACATTTGAGCACGAGCGCGCGGCAGCCAGGACTCAAATGTCAAATTCGCTCCACTAGATGAGACCGGCAACCGGGGCAACGATCCCAAATACACGGCACAGACCGGCAAACGCATTCTGGCTGTCCTCGACAGCCCCGTGCCGAAGGGCTATGCGCGCTGGACGGGACCGCTGATCGCCTCCGCTCTTGGCGATGTCGATGTGCAATATATTTGGCGCTTTCTTCGCGCCCAGAAGATCGATCTTGCCGCGCGCAAAAGCTGGTGCGCGAGCAATGACCCCGATTTTGCGGCGAAGGCGGCCGAAATCGTGGGGCTTTATCTTAATCCGCCGCGCAACGCGCTCGTGCTTGCGGTCGACGAAAAGCCCTCCATCCAAGCTCTGGAACGCAAACAAGGCTATCTCAAACTCGCCAACGGGCGCGCCTTGACGGGGCAAAGCCACGATTACAAGCGGCACGGAACCACAACTTTGTTTGCAGCGTTCGATGTCGCCACCGGCAAGGTGACGGGACGGCAATACAAAAGGCGCCGCAGGGTCGAATTTCTGGACTTTATGAACCGGATCGCCGCCGCGCATCCTGGCCGCGACATCCATGTCATCCTCGACAACCTCAACACCCACAAGCCCAAGGAAGACCGCTGGCTTAAACGCCATCCTAACGTTCACTTCCACTTCACGCCCACAAAGGCGTCCTGGCTTAATCAGGTGGAAATCTGGTTCTCGATCCTCGCCGGAAAGGCGCTTTCCGGCACGTCCTTCACCTCCATCGGCGAACTGAAGGCGCACATCCAGGCATTCATCGATAGCTATAATGAGACTGCAAGGCCATTCGTCTGGCAAAAATCCGAGGTCCACCAAAAACGCCTAAAGCCCCGTTTCGCGCATCAATGATTCCGGATACTAGTACCGTTATTTCTTATCGCCCTCTGGCACCTTAACGAGACCGGTAATGATGTCCGTCAAGTTACCCGGCAGAACGGCAACGCTCGGCAAGCCACCATTCCATTTGCCGGCAGCGTAGTTTAGGTGTTCTTACGGAAAAATCCTCTCATGGAAACGCATGGATAATTTAACACTATTTGGCCTTTTCGCCGTCAGCATGATGCTCTTAACCTATGCGTTTGAGCACCGCAGTCCCTGGTTCATTCTTGCCTTCGCCGCCTCATGCGCTCTTGCCTCGGCTTATGCCTTTCTCCAAGGGGCGTGGCCTTTTGGCTTGGTTGAGGGCGTTTGGACGCTTGTTGCGTTAGCCCGCTGGTGGGTGCGCATCGCTTAAATGTTGGTTTTGCGACATCACGATTTCACGCCAAAGTGCGAGCAAACGACCGTTATTTCTTGTCGCCCTCTGGCGCCTTAACGAGACCGGTAATGATGTCCGTCAAGTTGCTCGGCAGAACGACAACGCTCGGCAAGGCAGGTAGCTGACCATTCCATTTGCCAGCTGCATCCAGAAGTGCCTTCGTCTTCAGGGTATCAAGCACGGGCGCGATTTTTTGTGCGGTATAGTTGTCGTTTATGGCCTGCTGAACATCTTTATCGAACGTCAACGTGCCAGCCCAACCGATATAATCTAGTGTTATGCCGCGCGTTTTTAAAAATGTATCCGACTTTATCTTAACTTGATCAATAATTTGCACGTACATTTCGTTGACTTTATCGAGAGGATACTTGCCAATCTCATTGCACACTAACGTTTGTATTTGACCGCGACCAACTCCATCCATGACTTCGGCCAGGTTTCGACCGTAGTAAACCGAAGTGAAGATGACTTGGGGGTCTTTGCGGTCGCCAACGGGAGGCTTCACGCCAAACCAATAGAGGAACTTGGCAGCGTCCTCTTCATGGACCGAGACAGCAATTCCAACTTCAGCGGTGACGTTTAACCCTTCCTTGCTTTGGCAAGGCATGGCTTCGTCTTTATGCGATGTCCCACGATGACTAGCAGCGGTCCATTCGCGATTGTAGGGCGTGCGGTCGACGATAATCAACCGTCCAGTAGGCACATAGAAGTTGGACCAATAGGAGGTCCCTGTCAGTTTTTGATGCGGTATCTCGAAGCGCTTCGCCGGAATTTTATTTTCTTGCAGATAAGCTTCCGAGCCAAAGCCGACCTGCGTATCCCTGTTTGCCCCCACATCGGGAATGAAAAAAGCCGATTCATTGGGGAGTATGAAATAGGCCTCCGTGTAATTTGTTTGATCGTAGTAGGCGTAGGCCTTTTGGTCTGCGCTCATGAGGAGCAGAACAGCCGTCGCCGCACTTGTCAGCCGAGTGAGCAAGCGCTTTGAAGGTCTCCACCAAATCGCCGCGAGAAGGGCCAAGACAACAACCGGAATCATAATCGCCGCCGACGCGAGAATACGAGACCAAAGCTGAGTATCAACAAACCCCTGGCTGTTGTTGTCAAATTGCTGACCCGCTAACTGTCCGGTAATGAGCGGAGTTTGCAGGTTAAGATAGGCCTGAGCGAGATATGCGGCTGAAAGCACGATCACCGACAGAGCGAGGCGGGACTTCATGGGTTTTCCTTTGAGGATAACTACGATCCAGGGTGGCCACGTAGTGTGACTGCCATGGTCGCCGCCAAGATGGTTAATATCGCATAAAAATTCGAGGGGGATGTCAGGCTAATTTCATATATAAAAAATAATTCTTCGGCTGAATCAGCATGACGATGTCCTGCCCAGCACGACGCGTTACTCCATAATTGGAAAAGTGGAGGTTTGAGGCACAGCCGGTGCGCCCCTTATCCTAAGTTGCCGTCGCCTTGCGCCTCAGCTTCAATCTTAGTTCATTAGAAGCGGATGATCGTGTCGACCGAGAAGACGATAATGCTGCTTTGATGCGGAGTGCCGGCAGCATCTCTTCCAAACGCGGCAATGCCGTTGACCGTGTTATACGAGGCCAATTCCGGGCGAATATAAACGCTGGGCGATAACCAGTGCTGCCAGCCGATGGCGAAGTTGTCGTAGTCAGCCTTCACACCGGTGCGCTGTCCCTTCATGTCGCTGAAATATTCCGCGCGGAAGGTGAAATTGTCGAAGTCCGTATATTTGTAGTTCACGTAAATCAGGGCCGACCACTCATCCGCCGTGCAGTAAAGCTGGCCGGGCGGACACCAGGCTTTGTTGGGAGGATTCCTTGGAATAAAGCTGGGCTGCCCCGGGTCAAAGGGGCTGACACCGGCGACGCCGCCATTGAGAATGCCATTACTCGGGGCGTGGTCCTCATTTATATGCCAAAATTCTGCCGAGATGTGCCACTTCTCATCAAGCTTGTGATAGGTGGTAAATCCCTTCCACTGAAGATTGTTGTAGCCGTAGTGCCCGTCGTTTATGCCATTGGCGCAGGCATAGACGGCGTGCCAGGAATCGTCAGAGTTCCATCGAGCGCAGGCCGTTAGCGACGGCTGCCTCCCCGGATCTCTCCCATTCCACGGCACCGTGTCGGTTCCAGCCGAAATACCTGCCTGAAAGAGCCAGTTCTTCGTTGCCTGCAATGTGCTGATGATGCCGGTATTGGTGTAATTGTCATAACCGTAAGTGAACGAGTGAGAGTACATGTAGTTGTTCGGAGCGAGTTGCGCCTCGATATCGGGCACTGAGATAAAGCGGCCGGCGCGGAGCAGCAGGCCTTCCGCAACACCCGGGATGTAAACCTCGCCATAGACCATCGGGAAATCATAGCCAGATTCGAAATTGTGCTGTAGCAGCTGATAGCTGGCGACGCCATAGGCGGTGGTGTAGCGGTAGTTCTCGCCATAGAGCGTTGAAAAGCGAAATCCCCAGTCCAAGTGATCCTGTTGCACGGTGTCTGGCACCCGCTCGACATAAACGACGGCCTGATCAAGTTCGCCGGTATTGGGCTTGTACATATAAGCCGCCGGGAAGTTGCCCTGCTTCAAGCCCTGGGCCGTGCTTAGATTGAAGCCGGCATTCACCCAGCCGTAGATCTGAATGTTCCTTTCCTTCAGCCATTGGCCGAGGTCTGTCGGAGCCAGCGCCGTCATCAGCGGGCTATCGACCGCATTCGGGGTGCTGGCGCCAATGGTGCTTGCGCCGCCATAAGGCCAATCCGTGAAAGGATAGGGCGGCTGGGTTACGGGCGCTGGCGGAAATGGCTCCGGTCTTCTTGTGACGGGGGCGGGCGTTTTCGGGTCTGAAGGCGGCGCGGTCTTGCCCCACTCATCCGCATATGCCTTAAAGAAGCGTCCGAAGAAGCCGAGATATTCCGCTGCCTCGGCCTCGTCTTTCGCTTTTTTATCGGCCTTATCGTCCGCCAGGGCAGCGTTTGCCGCCAGGAGCGCCCCCAAAGCGAGCATCATTACGCCGAGACGCGACTTTGAGATTCTCAAGGCCGGCATATTTGCGTGTCCCCATTTGTTGCGGCAAGGTTACCCACACACGCAGACATGAGAATGCGAACACAGCCCGAATCGAAGTAACTTTAAGATGTAAAAGATATGAATGCAATCATTTAGCCGCTGCAATGCCTTGTTCGCTGAGGATGCGGCGCGAAGAAGGTTGCCGAGCGGGCACGTCCATAACGAAGAGCCTGCACGGACAGGAACGATCAATGGCGATGTGCCTCTTACAAGCTCCCTGGCGTCTTTATTCTTTATATATGCCGCAGAGACATTCCTCCTCTCGAATCCCTATGCACGCATGGATACATTTCTTCAATGAAAGCTAGCGCCAAGTTGAAGGAGTAGCGCCATGCCGCAGCTGGACCACTTGAAACCTGACCATTCTGGAAATTCCGAACCTCCCTCGCGATCGCCGCTCCTCTTCATCGGGAAGAACCGGCGTGGACACTGGGTCGTGCAAGACCAATCGGGGTTGCTCGGTGGGCTCTTTATAAGCCGTACGGAAGCATGCCGCTTTGCGATGTTCGAGAATGGCGGTCGTCAACAAGCGATCATTATGGTGCCCGGAATTCTTGAACTCGATATGAGGAGCCGGAGTACGACGGCTGCTAACGATTCCACCACCGGTGGCAATACGTCTCTTGAGGCAAGGCCGAATGGGGACCCGACGGTCGAAGACCAAGTTGAAGCGCAAGCTACTTCTGGCGTCCGAAATGCCTAGCCACAATCAAAATCGCTTCCGCGTTGCGGATTTCATGAGCCGGCGTGGGCTTCCGCATGCTGACCGAGCCGCTCACAGCGAGCAGAGCCGAAACATCGCGGCGATCTACAATCAAGCGGGTGACGACTACCTCACGTATGCGGATGGTGATCCGAGACACTTATTCGCTTTCGACGGGCCGCACGCATATGCCGATCGGTATGTTTGGACTGTATTGGAAGCGAAGCTTTCTCACCTGCGGGCTTCAGGCGCCCGTTCGGTCAGCCTCCTTGACGCCGGCTGCGGTCCCGGTACTTGGCTACGCCGTCTTGTCACAAAGGCTTTTGAACTTGGCTTCAGCAACATCCGCGCGCGCGGCTTTGATATAGCGCAGGCGCAGGTTCAACGGGCGCGATCGATGGCAGGTAATCTTTCCAACCTTCCAGGCGTCAACCTCACATTCGATGTTGCGGACCTTGGAGCCCCCCTCCCAGAAGCCGACGCCTCGGTCGACCTCGCTCTTTGCCTCTACAGCGTCCTCAGTCACCTGCCTGCCTGCACCCTCACCAATATTTCGGCGGAGATCGGGCGGGTGACGTCCGGGTACTTCATAACAACTGTACGCCCGGTCGGCAGCACCCCAACGGCATTCGTCGACTCCATGGAAAAGACACTTCGATTCACACGGAATCACGACGGAGATCAATGCGAAATCGATCTCAAGGACGGCCGGCAGATCGCAATGAGTTGTCATCTCTTCACCGCGTCCGAACTCAGAAGTTATTTTGCTGACGACTTCGAAATCGAGGACCTTCGTGGACTCGACTTGTTCCATAATCGGTTTATGCCCGACCCCCGATGGAACCCTCCAAGTTTGACAGCCGACCGCCGGCTTCTCGGTGAACTCGCGCGGCTCGAAGAAGCCTATGCCGCAGATCCGGTCTTCATGGATCACGCTGCCCACCTCCTGCTCACGGCGCGCCGTCGGCCCCATGCGGTAGGTGAAACCCCGCCGGATTGAGCTTCGGACGCTGTTCTGCGTTCTCTACCCATCATCTCGACCTTCATGAAGCATTGGATTGAAACAGAGAAGCGGCTTCTCAGGCGCAACTGCAACTACCGACGCGAAAAACTGCGAATCCTGCATCAGTTTCTCTGCCGAGATCTGGACCGTGACTCGCAGGTGTCTTTCGCAATCGAAGGCAGCGAGCTCGTGGTGGCCTTGAAGATGCTGGTTGTTGCGACATGGATAGTCGAGGGCAACAGCTTCAAATGTGTCCCGGGCGGATGGTCTTCAGACGGTGCTATCGTCGCGCGAAACATAGTCCATGCGAGATCGGTCAGTCTTAGGCTTGTGTTCAAATTCGTGCAATTTATCTCGAAAAGCCCAGCTGCAGAAGAGTCTTATGTTCAAGTATAAAAGCCAGGCGTGAAAATGCCCGAGGGAGCGAGCGGTTGACTTCGGTCCCCACCCGACACGAACGCGCGCGTGACGTGTCGCCTGGGCAATCCCAGAAAGTACTTGTATAAATAGATACGGCTTGTTCTGCAAAACGAACCCAATTTGGCCAACGGAACCCCGCTGTTATTATTTTCGACATGGGCCTGCGTGGCGATCGTCACCGGGTTGCTCGCCGATCTCCTTAACTTATGGGGCACAGATACGGCGATGGTGTTGCTGCTTATTTCCACAAATCGTCGCATGACAGGGTTTGGTGTGAGGGCTATAACCTCGCATAGCTTTTCATATTCGGAACAGGAATTTCAAACATGCAACTAACCATGTATCAAGCAGCTATTCCGCCGGTCATTCGTATGCTCGCAAACATGGACGTAATCCTTGACAAGGCAGCGGCCTTTTGCGAAGCGCGCAAGATCGAACTCTCCGTCCTCATGCATTACCGGCTCGCGCCCGACATGCTCCCCTTTCCCCGACAAATCCAGATAATGAGTGATACGGCGAAGGGAATGGCCGCGCGGCTGGCCGATGTCGAGGCTCCGAGCTTTCCCGATACGGAGACTAACATCAGTGAGTTGAAGGCGCGCCTAGCGAAGACCATTGAATATCTCAAGGACTTCAAAGAAGAGCAAATCAACGGCACAGAGGAAAAGGAAATCGTTTTAAAATTCCCCGGCATCGAGCTCAAGTATACGGGCCGAGATTACCTTATCCACTTCGTACTTCCTAATTTTTATTTTCATGCAACGACCGCCTACGACATTCTGAGGCACGCGGGCGTTGAACTTGGCAAAAGGAATTTTTTGGGCGGCGCCTGATTGTCTTCAGCCTTCGGTTGCCCGCAGTCATTAATCGGGAAATATGTTGCGAGCCGTATAAGCGTCTTTTGGGGGGCTTCGACACCGCAAATTGGAAAAAAGCTTCGCAATGAACTTGCGGGTATCGGCCCCTGGTTCGGCAAGCGAGCGAAATTGCGCCTTGCGTGTCGACGATCGATTTTACAATCGCAAACAGGTCGAAGGTGGAGCGAGCCAGCCGGTCGATGCGCGTGACAACGACCACGTCGCCCGCCTGAAGTTCGCGGATCATCTTGTTGAGTTCACGCCGATCGGCACGGACGCCGCTCACCTTCTCGCGAAAGATGCGCTGGCAGTCGGCGGCCTTGAGTCCTTCGAGCTGGGCCTCCAGCGTCTGGCCGACAGTCGAGACGCGGGCATATCCGTAGCTCGTTCGCATGCACATTTCTCCCATATATTATGCAAAGAGCAACCCATTGATGGAAAAGGAGCAAGCGTAACTTACAAAATTTGTGATTTATGCAAAATACGCGCAGCAATCTGGCGGCTGCCTAAGCAACGTTGCATCGCTTAGCCAACGCATGAGCCGAGCGCTAAAACGCACCGCACTTTTCAGGGCTGCGGCTATGGCAGCATGGAATCAAGCGGTTAGCCCGGCGTGAACAAAATGTGCCGGGCGATTTATTACGTTCATCATTCGGCAACGTGACAGTGCCGTCGCAAGGCATTCCTCACTCGGCGGGTTGGCCTGTGATCGTTGGACTGCCACCCGACGCGACTTCCTCGACTTGGCCGAGTGACATCTCGAACCAGACCTTGCCGTCAGGGCCGTAGTAGCTGAAGCAGAACTCGCCTTCGTCGGCGTCGAAGCCTCCGCAGTAGCTGCCCTCTTGGAACATGTCGTCGCTCTCGATTTCCGCCCACTCGTCAAGCGACTTCTTCTCGTTGGCGATCGCCCGCGCAATGCGCCGAAGATCTTCGTCAATTGGCACTTTCATCCTCGAACTCCTGCTCATCGGTATGGGCCCCCTTGTCAAAGGCATCGGGATTGGACGGCCCATGGGCTCTATCCCATTGTAAACCGAGCGAACCCATCCGGAAGCGTTTGCAGCTCAGCGTCCGTTATTTTTGCCATTTGAGCGGTCACCCCCTGCCGGTGCGAATCTGGTCGCTGCGCTGAACTCGTCAACATCTCATGTCGGTCCCCGTGGCCATTGTTGGGCACCGGCAGAAAATGAGGATGTCCGCGTGGGGAGACTTCTAGGCGGTAACGGTCCTATCGTGCAGGCCGTGGCCCAACACGGTACGGGAATAAAAGCGCTGGACCGCCGGCAAGCGCATCGTAAGTTTTTTTTAAGTGGACCGCCGCACAAAATCCGGTAGCAAGCTTGGGACTTGGCTCCTAACAAATTAGTGTTGGGGATCGTGCCCTGTGGGGAAGGCTTTCTGAAAGGCGGCCAGGGGATAACCGCTAACTTGGCATATTTTTCAGCAGGGGGATGCAGGGTGATACCGATATGGGCAAGTCATCTGCGATTAAAACAACACGCGGGGATAGTAGCAAATGGATCTTGGGAAGGTTCTATTTTTTGTTCTCGTGATTTATCTTATTGCCGCCGCAACCGTGTACATCTTTCAGAGGAGCTTCATTTATTTTCCTAATCATACCTATATTTCGCCGTCCCAGGCTCACGCCCATAAAGACTTTGTAGAGCTCGCTGTCACCACAGAAGATGGTTTTAACCTCAAAGGATGGTACGCACCGGCGAAAGCCAAGCCCCTTACGCTCGTATATTTCCATGGAAATGGCGACAATCTAAGAACCGCTGCTAAGATGGCCGATCCTTACCTTAATGCGGGTTACGGCTTTCTGCTTGCCGAATATCGCGGCTATAGCGGCTTGCCAGGGCAGCCGGCGGAAAAAGGCCTCTATGCCGATGCCCGTGCTTTTCTCAAGGCTTTAATAGCATCAGGTGTCCACGAAACAGACGTGGTTCTGATTGGACATTCCCTCGGCACCGGGGTCGCAACTGAAATGGCAACCGAGTTTCATGTGGCTGGCCTTATTTTATTGGCACCGTTTTTATCGCTTACAAAAATCGCGCAAGCCTGGCTTCCTATTTTTCCGGCGAAACTCCTGATAATGGATCGCTTCGAAAATTTCAAAAAAATTCCCAAGATCAATGTTCCGATTTTGGTTGCACAAGGCGAAAAGGATATGATTGTCCCTCTTGCCGATAGCCAAGGGCTATTTGATCTGGCAAACGAGCCTAAGGAATTTCATCTCTTTCCAAATGGGCAGCATAATAATCTTCTGAACCTTGGTTTCGTCCCCATCAGCCTTTCGTGGCTCGAAGGCCTCTGCTTTGCGGTCATCAGGCCGGATAAGAAGAGCTAACCAAGTGCAGTAACGGCGGTTGTCAAAGCCTAATCCGAAGACAAGTACCCTTCTTCGCCTTTGGGTCAAACTGAGAAAGTCTCAATGTGAGCATATGGAGGCCGCTATACACCCGACACCGGAAAGGGCGGCACTGTCACGTTGCTGAACGAAGAATGCAATAAATCAGGACGCCACATCTTGTTCACGCCGCCGCCCATTTTATGCACCTGCAGGATGTCGATTGCGTTGTCCGCACGAAGCCGGTCCAGGAAGGCCGCCCAGGCTTCAAGAGCGGCGCGCTTTTCGTCCGCGAAATCGTGCCGTTGATAGACGCCAACGATGCCGGCGAACGTGCCGCTTTGATGATTGAGGATCTTCTCGACCGTGGGCAGAGCCACGCCAAGCCGAGGCATTTTTGATGCGCCGGTCAGGCACAGCGATCAAGTCGTCAGCTTTATTGAAACCTCCATCAATGCCGCGAAGCCAAAGGACGCGAAGCGCACCGAGTACCGTATTAAAACCACTCGGGGTAGCCTAATGGAGCTCCTCGTGCTCGAGGTCCTGGATGCTGCAGTTCTCCAATCGATCCGAAGAGCTTGCCGAGGTGCGCACCAGTGGGCGGCGGCACCCCCTTTATAACAATGCGGACTTGTATTTTAATCGAATTTATAGCTCAGCCGCGCACGGACAGAGAATACGTCCACGTTCGTCCTCACTGTAGCACCGAAGCCTACGTTCTGGCTGTCCTCCGGAAAGAAATAGAAAAGCCCCTCCAGCCCGGCGGATAAATGGCCATTGAGCTTCGTCTCTGCACCCCCGCCAACAACAAATCCCGCAGAGCTGAAGCCATCGAATTGCAATCCGGGTGCTGAAATGCTTGCGCCAGAATCGATAAAACTGACACCCGCCGTGCCATAATAGAGCCAGTCGTTGTAAATGACCCCATAGCGGCCGCGGATGCTGGCGAGAAAATCGAAATCACTGAGGAAATTGATACCTCCCTCAATGCCATATACTTGATTGCCGTACTGCCAATTGTAGCCTGCCAGGAAACCTCCCGTGAGCTTGGTGTCGCTGCCTGATCCTTCAACGGCAAAGGGGAAGGGAAAGCCGAACGTGCTTACTGAGACATCTACGCCCGTGTGCGCGAAGCCGAGATTGGCGCCGAAATAATAGCCGCACCAGTTGGCTACAGCTGCATAAGGTATTCCTTCCCTGTAATCGCATGCTTGGACCCGGGCGGGGCTGCTTGTCATGGCCAGCACCGCTGCGGCCAATGTCCATGCTCTAGTCTTCATGTCGCTCCTCATCGGTGTGTTCCGGGTATTCCCCGTGCTAACGCCTGACCGTGACAGAACTAGACTTGCAAGCTAAACGCTACACACGCTACAGTTGCAGTTTTCAAATCATGCTATTTCAGCCAAACAGGGAAACTTTGAGGCGCCTGTAATACTGAGGTCCCTTTTTCCACTGTGCCAACCTGCAATGGAGCGTGCAGCTCGCGGCTCTGGCCTGAGTAGTTCTCTTAACGACTTTCGGACGCATCAGCGCGGCATGCGCTTGGATAGGGTGGCGTAACGATTACACGGGAACCGACCCACACTTCTCGATACGCGATATGTCTGAATTTGGCCCTGAAGAGCCCTAAGGCCTAGCGGGCCTAACCATATCAGGGTCCGCGTCGGAAGCTGTCCTTCGAGAAACCTGAACAAATGGCAGCTTAGCCTCGAAGACCGGTCGTGAACAGGCCTAGTCATCGGTGATCCAAAGTAGACTGTTCCTGCCCCTTATCACTTCGGGTCCGGGGCGACATGAAACGGAACACCCAAGGGTTTGCGAAAACTCCTGATGCGGCGAATGCAACCACAATGAGATGGTTGGTCCATGAGATGATTTCGTTTTGCCCGACGTCGAGAATTCTTGTTCGTTCAGGCGCATGGCTCACCGTCGGATACATCGATCCGGAACCGTCGGGCCAGTGCCAGGGAAAGAGAGGGCCTAAATCAACCATCGGCGTCCATATCCCGATCGTCGAGCGGAGCGTTCTCGGACCGAGATCGATAATATCCGGAGCCAAGGACGCCAGGATCACACTCGCGAAGAGCAGACGATAACGGCGATGTATAAAGAGACACCAGCAAAGGGCCAGGAGACTTCCGCAAAGGACATCGGATATTGGCCGAATCGGGTAGCCATGTTTGAGGCCATCTAGCACGCCGTGAGACAGGATCCCCAGACATATTGCTGTCCCAAGGGTCGTGAGATCCGAGCGGCAGAACCAACCGTCCTTCGAACTCTGGATTTGGATTGCCGCAACATGCGCAATGCCGACTCCGGCGAGGATGTGAAAGCTGACATTCATAGTCTGCTCATCTGTGCAACGGATCCGGGGTTGAAGCATCGACACTGAGGCTCAAACCTAAATAGCATTCGCCACGCCCTCGACCAAGCCATGATCGAGGTGCGATCAACGATTAGATTGGCTGCGGACGGCAAGAAATCTCGTCAAATATTCAGGTGACGAGGGTTCTTATGGCGACGTGGAAGCATATTTGAAGAAAACGAAACTGCTGTAGTCCGCAGCCCTCATCCCGATGCACGTGCCAAGGGCGCCTGAAGGACTACACGCCTAGACATCGAGGCCCGCTTTTGGGCCGACTTTGACTAACCCTTTGAGGCGGAGCTTCAATTCCGCTCCTTCCCCATTGCGGACGAGGCATTATCCATTCTCCCTCCCGACACGAACGCGCGCGCGAGGTGATGCTCTTGGCAAATTTCAAGATTGATTTGTCAGTTTTCTCGACATTTTTTAATCCTTCGAATTTTCCGAAAATTATTTGTTCCGCATTGCTTGCGATTTTGTTGAAGGCCGTTCTTGGTTGAGGCGAACAGGTTCGTAGGGTTTCTGCATACGCACGCGAAACGGGGGTCTTTAAAATTTTATATATCAGGCCCTATTTTATGGTGGCTATGGCAAACCCTTCGATCCCCCTCTAACCCTTCGCCGCTAGCAAGGCGCTCAAGCCAACGCTTACGCCAAGTCCGCGACGCTTTGCGGCTAATTCCGGGCAGCACGACGCAAATTCGCAAGTCAGCAATTAAGTTCGGGAAATTCACTAATTTCAGGAAATTCACGAATCTCATTAATACCGCCGACTGCGAGACATTTCGGGAAAGCCCTAACTCGTATGACGGTCATGTCCCCGGGGGTGGTGTAGCTTGGCGGGAGCAAGCAGCTCGCAAAGCGCGCAAATTCGCAGGTCAGCAATTAAGTTCGGGAAATTCGGGGGTAACCGCCGTCAGTCGGGCTACGCCCTCCTTCCGTCGGTTACCCCCGGCACATTCTCATCTTGATTGTCGCGGCGCATCAGCTCGCCGACTCTTTGACCAGACGTTTGTTTACCGGGCTCGATGTGCTGCCTGCAGTCATTCTATCTCCTAGGAAGGCGCCTATTGATTTACCGCGAAGGTCGAAATCGGCACCTAGCAGGAGAAACTCAACCGTTCCTGTACCTCAGCGCCGGAAGCCTAAGGGATGAGTTTATACCTTGTCTTCCTGAGTTTAATTATGGTATATTTTAAAAATCTCATTATGTAATTCTATAATTCTGGAATTCCATAATTCAGAAATTCCATTTTATCTTTAGAAATAAACTTGAATTAACTAATATAAATTCAGTTATTACTTGTCACGTATTAATTTTGCTCTTGAACTGATCCCTTGAAATCTCGAAAATCTGTCTTTTCCTGATCCTTCGCAGGACAAGCTGATGCGTAGCCGCTACGGTTTCACTGAATCAAAAATCCGTCGCTTCCTCAAAGAAGGACGCGGCGAGGGACACGGTCCTGATTACAAGCCTTGGCTCAACATTGGCGATGTGGCATCGCGTGGGCGCTCCCACCGGTTGCGAGGCATCAAGAGTGGCCGGGTGCATCATCTGCTCTCGGACGGCGAGTGCAGCTTCCTTTTCATTCTTGACTGGTCGGACCGTGTCACAGACATTCGCGAGTGCTATCCACTCAAGCGGGAGATAACACAGCGGATCGCGGCGGAGCTCGGCATTCGCCACCCTGTCGATATTCCAAGCCGCACACCGCTCGTCATGACCACGGACTTTCTTATCGATGTGGTCTTGGATGGCCGCCTCACCTTGATGGCACGCGCGGTTAAAAGGAGTGTGGACCTCGATAAGCGACGCGTGCTCGAGAAACTCGAAATCGAGCGGCGCTATTGGCTCGAGCAGGGGGTGGATTGGCACATCGTGACCGAGCTGGAGTTACCCAAAGCGGCCGTCGACAATATTGCTTGGCTGCATGGTTATGGCTCGCTGGCGCATCTTAAGCAGCGTTATCCAGGCTATTTGGAGGAACTGGCTGCCCGCGTGTTGCGCGAGTTCCAGGCTTGGCCCGAGAGCAGTCTCGGCCAATTTTGTGCGGATATTGACGACAAGCTTTTGGAGGAGAGTGGCACCACCTTGGCGCTCTTCCGGCATCTCTTGGCCAGAAAAATGCTCGTCTGTGCCATGGACGAGCCGATTGAGATGAGCGATCCCTTGCGCCGGTTTCGTGTTGGGCGACAAGCAGGCGCCGCGCCTCAATGAAGGATATTAAAGTTAACAGCCTGCTCGAATATCCGGCAAACGCGATCATAGAACGTGTTCTATGGATCGACCCATCAAACCGCAGTTTGTACAGCATCGATATCGAGGCCCCGTGCGCGCTGCCGGTCTTCCACACGATGGAGGAGATAGAGAAGCTGCGGGACGCCGGCATTTTGCGCTTGGCCGATAAGGACCCCTGGCTGCGCCCTCTTATCGGTGAAGCGATTCCAGCAAGCCATCGAGAACGACGAGCTAAGCAGGTTGATTTAGCCTAGCCAACGAATGTTGGCCGTGATTCCGTTTTCCTGTGTGATTCGGGGAGCGGAGCATGGCTGGAAAATCTCCTGTGACAGCATCGGACGAAGAAAGGGCGGCGCTGAAGGTGATGGCGAGCGGTCCGGACCGGGCCGAAGCAGACCGGTCGCGCGCGGTGCTGTTGACGCTGGACGGTTGGATCAGCGCGCGGATCGCGCAAGCCTTCGGCGTGCGGGAAGACACTGTGCGCTTGTGGCGGAGCGATTTCATGAGAGGCGGCGTTGAGGCATTGAAGGCCAGCATTGCTCCTGGTCCCGCGCCGGTAAAGGCGGAAGCCGCGCTTCGGGTCGCGAATGTGCTTCTCTGCGAGCCCGTCGCGAACCGGCAAAACTTTACGCTCGCTCGTCTTTCGCGGAGAGATTGCATCGCGCGAAGGGGTCACGATCTCTCGCTCGCAACTCTCCAAGGTGCTTCGTAAAAAGGGGCTTTCCGCTGGCGTAGACCCCGTCATACTTTGAAGGGCCGGCAGATCGCGGACGCGGTCGAGCGCATCGGACTGCGGCTGAAGCTTCGCAAGGCCCAAGCGGAAGCAGGCGATATCGTGCTGCTGTTCGCCGATGAAAGCGAGGCGCTGACGCACCCTTATCTGGCGCGCGCTTGGGCCAAGCGCGGAGCGGACCTGCGCATCCCCGCACCGGGGCAATCGAAAAAAGTCGCCATCATGGGTGCGTTCGATTGGGCGAGAGCGCGAGCTTATCGTGACAACGTCGCGGACAAAACGCAGCACAGACTTTATCGCGCTTTTGGAGACCCTCGACCGGCTGTACGGCCCCAAGCCAGGTGCGAGCACCAAGCCTGCCGTTATTGTGCTCGACAACGGTCCGATCCACGTCAGCAAAGCCACAAAGGCTGAACTCGCCGCTCGCGCCCATTGGCTCACGGTCGAATGGCTCCCAAAATATGCGCCCGAACTCAATGACATCGAGGGCGTCTGGCGCGACCTCAAAATCCATCACCTCGCCCATCAGACATTCGCCAATGCCGAAATCCTCGATGCCGCAATCCATAAGGCCGTCACCGTTCTCAATTTTGAACGAAACCGCCGTTCGTGGGCCAAACTAAGAATCCCTGCTTAGAGCCTGGGACCTGATCCGGCCACTGGTTCTTGATCAACCGGGCGTTTTTGACGAAAGATTACGCGGCCGCGCCATTGCGCAAGCGGCGCGCGGAGATTGGGCAAAAAAAAAGCGCTACTATCGGCTGTTACGCCGCTATTGGCAACGCGGGCTGATGCCTAATGCGCTTTTGCCGGACTACGCACGCTGCGGAGGGCGCGGCAAGGAAAAGAGGGCAACCGCGAAAAAGCGCGTCACAGCCGAAATACGAGCAATGTTTCGGGCGGTGATTACTCTATGCTTTGCCAAAAATAGAAAGCTCGATCTGCAGGGCGCCTACGAAGAAGTAATCAGCGCAGAGTTTTCGGATCGTGTGATCGATGAACGCAGCGGTCGCCAAACGCTGGTGATCCGAGAAGATTTCCCAAGCTTCCGGCAGTTCCAATATTGGTATCGAAAAGACAACGATATTTTTATTCTCGCTCGGCGGCGACACACGCCGCGCGTCTATGACAAAGACAAACGCGCGCTGCTCGGCTCCTCGCTGGTTGAAGTCAGAGGGCCCGGTTCACGCTATCAGATCGATGCGACCATCGCCGATATCTATCTCGTGTCCCGTTACGACCGTAGCAGGATTGTCGGGCGTCCTGTGCTGTATCTCGTCATCGACGTTTTCAGCCGGATAATTGTCGGGGTCTATGTCGGCTTCGAAGGTCCTTCATGGGTTGGGGCTATGATGGCGCTCGCGAACGCGGCTTCAGATAAAGTAGCATTCTGCGAGGAGTTCGGGCTTGAGATCGGCGCGGCCGATTGGCCATGCCAGGGCCTACCCGATATTCTCCTCGGTGATCGCGCAGAGATGATGAGTAGGCACGTCGAGACCCTCATCAATCACTTCAATGTCCATGTTGAGAATACCCCTCCTTATCGTCCCGACTGGAAGGGCGTTGTCGAGCGGCGCTTTGGCTTGCTGCCGGCGCGTTTCAAAGCCTATGTGGCGGGATATGTCGAATGGGATTTTCAGGCACGTGGCGGTTCCGATTACCGCCTGGACGCAGAGCTCGACATCGATCAATTTACGCGCGTCGTCCTGTACTGCATCCTCTACTACAATAACCATCATCTCATTGGCGACTACGAAAAATCCCCGCAAATGTTGGCGGACAAGGTCGATGCGGTCCCTATCGAACTCTGGGATTGGGGAATTTCCCACCGGACCGGCACACCTCGGTCATTCCCGCCGGAGTTGGTCCGCCTCAGCCTGTTGCCCACCGATGAGGCCGTCGTCACGAAAAGTGGTATCAGCTATCGGGGCTGCTTCTACAGCTGCCAAAAGGTTCTCGACGAACATTGGTTTGAGAAGGCGCGACAGAAGAGGAAAGGTAGGAAACCTCGGAGAGTTCAGATTTCCTATGATCCGCGCTGCATGGATGCAATCTACCTGCATGATAAAGGAGATAGGCTGGAATTCATTGTCTGCGCGCTCACCGAGAAAAGCCGGCACCATCGGGGCAAAACGCTCTGGGAGATCGAGCAAATTCGTAAAGATGAGGCTCGGCGTCAACGCGGCCATGAACGCTGGGCCTTACAGGCCAGAATCAATACGACCGCCGAGATCAACGAGGTCGTTGCAGAAGCGCAGGCCATGCGGCCAGAACCCTCAGCCACGAGCAAGCGCGCGCATTGCCGGCATCCGTGACAACCGCCGCGCCGAGCGGCGGCACGAGCAGGAGCGCTATGCTTTCCGGGCGCCAATGCAAAGACGAGGCGAGAGTACTATGACGCTGGATGCGTCTGCGAAGCCCGAGGACGACTACAGTCTGCCGACTATTCTCGAAATTCGGCGCAGTATCAACAAGGAGCCAGAGGATGAAACGGCCAAAGAATAAATTTGTGCAACTGCCCGAATATGACAACCCAATGATCGAGAGATTGCCGCCACTATTGTCCCAGGAAGAGGCCTTGGGCGCTTTGGCCAATCCACCCGCCTTCCATCCCGATGAACGTCACTACCCTGCCCACATTCGAGCCCACTGCATTCAACGGCTGGCGCACTATTTCGAGCCGCTCGATCAGCATTTGCAGTTAGAGGCCATGTTTGCTGCCCTGATCCGGCAGGGCTATGTGGGGCGCAGCTTTAACTCAATCGATTTTCAGCAACGCGTTCAAAATGCTCATGAGCGTGTGAAGAAAAAAGAGCTCAAGGCGTACCGCCATCCTCTTCGCTCGACGGCGTCGAGCATCGCACTCATCGGCTGTTCGGGCGTCGGCAAAACTGCATCAATTGAACGTGTGCTCCAACTCTATCCCCCCGTCATCCATCACGACGTGTCGTACAGCCTCGACCAGCTTGTTTGGGTAAAGCTTGATTGTCCTTATATCGGTTCTCCCGGACAGCTTTGCATTTCCTTCTTTAAAGAGATCGATGGCCTGCTTGGTACCTGCTATTGGGCCATGCACGGTAATTCGCGCACGCGCGTCGACGAAATGATGGCCCACATGGCAAATGTGGCAAGCCTGCATGCGGTCGGTGTCTTGATCATCGATGAGATCCAGCATCTTTGCGCGGCTCGCGGAACCGGACCCGAGGCGATGCCCAATTTTCTCGTGACGCTCGTCAATAAGATCGGCATTCCAGTGATGATGATTGGTACCTTGGCGGCGTTGCCGCTGTTGCAGGGCGATTTCCGGCAGGCGCGCAGAGCAAGCGGTTTTGGTAGCCTCGTCTGGGAACGTATGGAGGACGGTCCGGTTTGGCGCTACTTTGTCGAGCGCATGTGGCGTTTTCAATGGACGCAAGAGGTAACGCCACTCACCGAAGAGATACACAAGGTTCTCTATGAGGAAAGTCAAGGTATCGTCGATATCGTCATCAAGCTTTTCATGCTGACGCAGCTGCGGGCCATCGCCTTGAACCTCAGGCGCGGGCGTCCCGAGCAGCTCGACGTTGGATTGCTCAAACAGGTGGCCCAAGAGAGCTTTCAAATTATTCGTCCAATGATCGACGCGCTGAAGCGAGGCGACCGGGAAGCGATCGCCAAATATAATGACATCCGCCCTCTTCAGGATCATATCCAGCAGAAATTCAGCGACGCCCTGACCAGGTGGTCGCCTGCGCCGCTCTCACGCGTTGCGACGGATGCACCCGCACCGAGCAGCGTCTCGGATTCGAAGACTGAAGAGGGGCAAATATACGGCGCGCTGGCAGCACTCGGCGTAGCGCGCGATATTGCGAAGATTCTGCTGGCAGAGGCGAAAGCGGCCAATCCTGGTCTTGCTATTTGGGACTTGGTTGCGAGCATCGCAGACAAACTTCGCTTGCATCAGACCGAGGTAAAGCCCGTTAAGCGTCGTCAGTCATTGAAAAAAAAGCCGACGGTCGAGCCAGACGATATCCGGACAATCGTGGCGCAAGGCAAAAATGCTGGGCTTTCCGGGCACAAGGCGTTGCTCCAAGCGGGCATCGTCGAACCGTCTCTTATCGCCTTTCCCTTGTGATAACTATTCCGACGCTCGCCTATTTTCCGGAGATTTATCCTGGTGAGCTCCTTTACAGCGTTCTGGCGCGCTATCATCGCCATATAGGCTCTACGAGCTCCAACCGCACGCTAGAGGATTTGTTCGGACATGTGCACGCGGCTGGAGTGGACTTGCAGGGCTTTCTCGGCGCCTTGTGCACCCGCATCCCGCCGGGTCGCGGTCTATCGCCGGAATGGCTGGCGCGGCAATACACGCATTTTCCCTATTATACCGCTTTCCAGTCCAAACCTATGTCTGAGGAGGTTTTGCGTACGCTCACGAATGGCTCTGCGACGGGCATTCACAGACGGCTTGGCCTCTTGGGCAGCCTCGTAACGCGACCCACGCATTTTCAGTTTTGCCAGGCGTGTCGTGCGGAGATGCTGCACACCTATGGCGAGTTGTACTGGCGCCGCGACCATCAGTTACCCGGAGTTCTGGTCTGCCCCGATCACCGCCTGCCTTTGATGAAAAGCGCTGTTTGGATGCTTCGCCACAATCGCACTGAATTTGTGGTAGCGCATGAAAGTAACTGTTCCCCTCATGCCGAAAGGGAGGCGTGGATGACGGAGGCACCTGCCATTGAGCTGCTTCACCGCATCGCCTGCCGAAGCGCCGCGCTGTTGACCACGCCGCGTCAGCAAGGCTGCGAAAACTTAACGGAGGGATATCAAAGAGTCGTTTCGGCGCTTGGATTCGGCAAGGGCACAAGAATTGCGCAACGAAGGCTCTCTGAGGCCTACAACAAGCTGCCTTATCCCATAGTCAGCCTTGTGCAAGCGAGCGATCCTGGGCGCACGTGCAAGAATTGGCTTGCCCACTTTACCCAAAAACGCGCTCGCACTTTCCATCCGCTGAAGCATCTGCTGTTCCAGTTGTTTCTGGAAGAGATGTCAGGTCACGAGGTACCGCTTCAGCAACTGTTTGATGTTAAGCCGGAGCCCTTTGGGCACGGGCCATGGATCTGCCTCAATCACTGCGCCGAACATTACAGACAACCGGTCGTCACCCAGCTACGGGTCAGACGTGTCAATGGTCGCCTTAGAGGCTATTTTACCTGCGGCTGCGGACAAGTTTATAGTCTCGGCAATGAAGCGAACAGCTCTCCCCATATCCTTGATCGTGGCCCACTATTTGAGGAGCGGTTGCGCGCCCTTATATCCCGCGGCAGCAATGTGCTGACCGCAGCTCGGGCGCTGTCCGTTTCTCCTTGCGTGGTTCGACTTCATATTGCAAAGCTCGGAATCCCTCCTCCCTGGAAGGCTCGTCGGCGTCGGCGAAAACCACGTAATAAACGGCGAGGTGCTCTCAAAAAAACTCGTTCTCCGCACGATCGGGAAGTCATTCGCTCTCGATGGCTCGCAGCACAGATGGATGAGGGTAAGTTATTCCGAAAGCAACTTAGGCGCCTCTTGCCTGCGGAATTTAGATGGCTTTACCACCACGACAGGGATTGGCTCGAGCGTAACTCTCCAGCCCGACGAAAGGGAGCAGTTGGACACAATTGGGCGGCGATAGACCGCGATCTGGAGGCGGCACTGCGAGAGAAAGCCAATGCGCTTCGGCAAGAAGAACCGCCGCGCCGGATCACTGTTAGCGAACTTGAGCGCCGCATTGGTATGCCTAGCTGGACTCGGACGCGCATCAAGAAGCTTCCACTGACCGCTGCGACATTGAGCCGAATTGTCGAAACGACCGCGAAATTTCGTCTGCGGCGCATCGCTTGGGCCGAGCACGGCGGCCAAAAGCTGCCGAAACGATCTCGGTGAGTTCGCTGACGGCGATGGTACCTTGCCACTCGTTGCAGCCGCCTTGGCGCCCGCGACCAATGCCGTTGCAGGCTCTTGGCATTGCAAACCGAGATCTTGGCAGCGAATTGAGCACTCATCGAAGTGCCACAGAGTCCACATCTCCGATCCCCGGACGTCTGTGAGCCAATCAGTGCCAGGTCGGGGCACTCACGTCCCAGGCGGCAGACGACTGAACTGATTGAAATAGCCGCACAGGTAAAGCTTAAGCAGCATCTCAGGAGGGCAGGCAGGAAGTCCAATTGCCTCAGACTCAAAGCCGCGGAAGCCAAAGGACTACCACGTCGAGTTAGGCAATGAGGCGTCGAAAACACGAACCGCATTGTCCCCAACATAGGCATCCAACTCTCAGGAAGCAGGTATGCCAGGTGCTGATCTGCACACTTTTCGGTAAAGCGACCCACCCATCGATACATAAGCGGACGTCACGATTGTCTGGTGAGGCGCTGGAAATTCATTTATTGCCACGGCAGCATGTAGGCGTGTAGCAGACTTGCTTCGGCAGGTCGCCGGCCCCTGCCGCTGCCATCAGATGTCGACCTTCACGGCGATTTCGATGGCGTCGTCGATCTCGATCCCGAGATACCGCACCGTGCTCTCGATCTTGGTATGTCCGAGGAGAAGTTGAACCGCACGCAGATTGCCGGTCTGGCGGTATATCAGGACGGCCTTCGTACGGCGCAGCGAGTGCGTCCCAAATTGGAAAGGATCAAGGTCGATGCTCGCCACCCAATCATTGACGAGCCTTGCATATTGCCTGGTTGTAAGCCCGCGCGAAGGTTCCCGGCCACAGAACAAAACCTGACCCGGCTTCCTGCCTGTCAGCCTCAGATAATCATCGAGGGCGGACCTGGTTTGATCCGTGAGTTCGAATCGCACGGGCCGACCCGTCTTTTTCTGGCGAATGGTGGCGCGGTCAAGCGCGTATCCGCTTGGCGCGACGTCCTCAACACGGATCGCGATGACATCACAGCCGCGGAGCTTGCTGTCGATTGCGAGGTTAAAGAGCGCCAGATCGCGTCTGCGGCTTTGCATCTGAAGCCGGGTCCGAATGGCCACACCTGACTGGGTCTTAAAGGAGGCTTCGGGCCGATGAGCTTACCCTTGTTCCAGGGTAAAGGACGCATCTGCATCTTTGCAGTGGCATGAGCATTGTTTTCCATGTTCTGTCTCCTCGGTTGAGAGACAGACAAGCAACTGCTTAAACGACCGGTTCCGAGGATGAGCTGCCCGACGTTAAAGGCCGTGAGCGGACCATTTCGGCACAGAAAGACATTTCTGCCTTCGGAGGATTAGCAGACCTGTCGTGAGAAATGTCGGACCAGTCCGCGTCGGGCCAAGTCGGACATTCGCCGTGGCGCTTCTGTAGCCATACCCATCCGTTGCGCTAGGCATCAATTCGGAGGCAATCCAAGTTCGTTCGGATGGTTGAGGACCACATCCGCATAAACTCTCCATGCGACAACGGCCAATTGTCGCTCTCGTTCGGAACCGCCATTGACAATTGACGGGAAGAAGCTCGCACGAGTAGCACGACCCAGCATCGCGACGCACACGTCGATGACCATTTGGGGTCCGTATTGGGCGTATGCTTCGAACGCATTGGGGAATGTGTTCTTTAGAGCGATGTGGGGCTTTCCCAAGCGTCTCCGATCATCCATCAAGTCAATGATTGAAATGACCGCGTTGGGCGCCAACGCATCCAGTTCTTCCACTGCCAAGTCCTGGGTCGTTGGGATAGTTAGGCGTTCGACAAGTGCCTGCACCTCCTCGCGATGAGGGCTGCCCGGGTGTGACGTCCAATTACGTGAGACCCACTCCTGCCGAGCTATTTCGGTTCGCAATTCGGAAATCAATGAGGCAAGCGCTGGCTGCAGCGTCTCAGACCCTAGGTTGGGAAAATAGATACCGTCAGGGCCACGCACCAAAAATAGAAGGGCACGCTGGCCATTGAGACCGATTAGCGTTTCGTTGGAAATGTTATAGGGCGCTTTCCTAGTGAAGTGCCTAACGGCAAACACCGGAGACAGTTCACCCTTCAACACAGTCTCAACTGAAACCTGGATATCTATGTAACGCCGGCTGCCAGCAGCGATATCCGCACGAATTTCATTGATGGGAACGTTGAGCGTGCCAACAACAATGAATTCGGCGCCAGCAGAAACGCGCCACAAGCGCGAAACTTGATCCGCAGCGCAGGGGGGGACAAGCCAATTACAAATCAACAATGCTATGAGAGCGACCTTCGGATTGCTCATGTCCCCCTCGTGCTCACGTAATGTAGACACAATCGAATCTATACAACAACCGAGGTCGAATGGCTGCCGATGGAATGTCTCTTAACCCGCATTCCCCAGAAGACGGATTAATTTGAAGCGTATTTTATGCGATTCATCTATGCTAATCAGTGGGTTATACCGATTTGAACGAGGCTGTCTTGGCAAACCCGGCAGGTGAATCAAATGGCGAGGTTCTCAGGCTCGATTTCGACCGCCGACTGATGCTCCAATTTCGTGGATCGCTGGTCACCTCCGACGCCAGCTTGCTCGCTTGACGACGCGCTCGGCCTTAGGCCGGTGGCGGCTGACCAACTCACCGACGCACGCGCGGGCAAGAATGGTCGCCATGCCTTGGTCGGAATGCTGCGAGAGTCGGTGTTCGGGCGAGTTGCGGGCTACGAGGATGTGAACGACGCGAAACGATTGCGCCATGATGCGGCGATGGCTGGATTCCAGCGTGAGCTCGACGCACGGGGAACAGGAAAACGGCGTCTGGAACGGCCACTATCACCGCACCTGTTATCATCCGCTCTTCGTGTTCAATCAGTTTGGCGATCTGGAGGGTTGTGCTTTGCGCCCCGGCAATGTTCATAGCGCCGATGGATGGGAGGGCGTGCTGAAACCGGTCGTGCTGCGCTATCGTGGCAAGGTCTCGCGCCTTTATTTCCGCGCCGACGCCGGCTTTGCCAATCCTCGGGTCTATGAGTTCCTCGAAGCCGAAGCGATTAAGTACGGCGAACCGCATCTTGCAGGACCGGATCGGATACCTGCTCAAACCGCCAGCCGGCCGCCCTTTCCATGAGGTGCGCCGCTCCTGGGCGAGCTTCACCTATCAGGCCGGAAGCTGGTCGAAACCGCGCCGGGTGATCGCCGAGATCGAATGGCATCCCGGCGAGCTTATTCCCCGCGTCGGCTTTATCGTCACCAATATGTCGAGGCCAGCTGAGAATGTCGTTGCCTTCTACAACAAGCGCGGCACGTGCGAACAATGGATCAAGGAGGGCAAGGGGCGCGATCAAATGGACACGGCTCTCCTGCCGCACGTTCGCCGCTAACGCCGTCCGGCTTCAGCTGCACGCCCTCGCCTACAATCTCGGCAATTTTCTGCGCACGCTGGCGATCCCCGAACCGATCATGGATTGGTCACTCACGGGCCTGAAAGAGAAGCTGATCAAGATCGGCGCTACGTCGCCTTCCAGATGGCTGAGGTCGCCATTCCCAGAACCCTGTTTGCCAGCATTCTGCGGCCGCCACCCGTTTCAGCAGCGTCGTGAAGCGTTCGATTTGTGACTCGTTCGATCCAATCCGTGGAAGAGAGGTGCGCCTCGATGGGTGCAAATTTGCTCTTTTTGGTGATTGACACCGCGTTGGCGCGCCACAACGCGCGGAGGCGGTTCAGGCATGCCTAGAAATGCCAATCCCTTTCTAATTTTGGCCCGGAAGTGGCGGCTATTTGGGGAATACCGGTCGTATATCGTGCCGTCCAAGCGCCTCGAAGAATCCTTAGGGAGCGTACGTGGGAACCACGGTTGTAATCGTCGACGGCCCGGTCGTGCTCGCCCTTGCGCCTGTAGGCAACGCCGCGGTTGTAATAGGCACCCGCGTCTCGTGGATTGCTCCGGATGAGTTCGGAGCAGCCTGCAATTGCGACGTCACCGCTCTTTGCTGCGCAGTCCTCTTTCGGGCCAGCAACCGCCGCGGCAGACGCCGCGAACAGGGCAGCGCAAAGGGCCATGGCGAGAAAAGCAAGATTGCGGACCAAGCTGGCCTCCCGAAATGGTTATTACGACGCGGCGCGCTGCTAGCAATTTTCTGGCGGGAGCTTAGCGGCTGTTGACGCAGGTCGTCTAGCACCACTTGTGCTGCTTTTTGCAGTTTCTCTTCTATGGCCCAGAGAGAAGATGCAAAGTTCCTCGACTACTTGCGGAAGCGTTGCGGGCACGTATGCGCTTAAGGGGTCAGGAGCGCCAATGTGAAGCGACCTTTGAGTCGGCAGGTCCTTGTCTGCTATCGTGAACATTTTCGGATGCCGGCCCGCACGAGGGCAGCCACGGGCACGGGGGCCGGCGTTCGAAAACGGCCGGTGAAGGAACAGGCGGGGAGCAGGGCGCCAGCGCCCTCTCAGCTTATGGGGATTTAAGTAGCTCTGGCACCGAGCGTGCAGCGGCTCTTGGGTACAAAATGCTACGCATGGAGGCCGGACAAAGCCCGCTTAAGGCGTAGCGGGTGCGGGACCGGCGGCGAAGCGATGGTGATTGGCCTGCAAAACAGGCCCGATTTCGCCCCTTTAGGCAAGCGTAGGCGCTGCCAGCCTTTGAATGGCGGCTAAAGTGAGCCATCGATGCGTTGGAATCCGTCTTGGTGGGGATCATGACGTATCGAACCCCGTTGCCGCGGATGGCGCTTTGCGCGGACGGCAGGCCCCTTCGAAGCGCAGGGCGATCAGCATCCGGCCGCCGCAATGGGGGCAGCGTTCAACCGGTTCGCCGGCAGTATCGGGCTTTGGAGCCGCATTCACCTGGGGCAGCAGCGAGGAAAGCGCGATCAGCGTCCGCATCGCCGCGAGATTGCCGGCCCGGACATTGCTGGCGAACAGGCCGTAATGGCGGATGCGATGAAAGCCTCTCGGCAGAACATGGATCAAAAAGCGGCGGATGAACTCATCCGCCGCCAAGGTCATGGTTTTATAGCGGCCAGGCCCCTCGATGCGATAATCCTTGAAGGTGAAGGTCACGCTTTTCTCATCGGCTGCCACGAGGCGCCGGTTGGAAATGGCCACGCGGTGAGTGTAGCGGGCAAGATAGGCCAGCACAGCTTTGGGCCCAGAAAGCGGGCGCTGGGAATAAACATACCAATCGATGGTTTTGAGGGGCGCCAGGTAAGCTTTGAACGCGGCTTTACCGGCGAGGTACGCCAGCTCGCCGAAGAACTTCAGTTTGCCGGCTTTGTGGGCTGCGGCAATCTTTTCCAGCATGAGCCGCCGGAACAAGGGCGTGAGCACCGGCACCGGCAGCAGGAAGCCGCGCCGGCAGCCCACCCAACGTTTCCCATCGGCAGAGATCCCGCCGCCCGGTGCGATCATGTGCACGTGGGGATGATGGGTGAGCGCCGAGCCCCAAGTGTGCAGGACTGCGATGAAACCGATCTTGGCGCCGAGATGCTTTTTATCGGCGGCAATGGTGAGCATGGCCTCGGCCGAAGCCTTGAACAGAAGGTCATAGATCACAGCCTTGTTCTGGTAGGCGATATCGGCGAGCGCCGCCGGAATCGTGAACACTTGGTGGAAGTATTGCACTGGCAGCAGTTCGGCCTCGCGCGCCTCCATCCATTCGCGCGCGGCAGCGCCCTGACACTTGGGGCAATGCCTATTGCGGCAAGAGTTGTAAGCCACATGCGTGTGGCCGCAGGCGCTGTTCTCACAGCGCGCAACGTGACCGCCGAGAGCCGCCGTGCGGCAGATCTCGATCGCGCTCATCGCTTTAAACTGGCCAAGGCTGATATGACCCCGGTTGGCCGCACGCCAGCCGGGACCGTGCTTGCGGAAGATATCCGCAAGCTCCAAAGCGGGGCGGCCCATAACAGCCCGGCTATTGCTGCGGCAAATCTATCTCGGCTGTACTGTGCCGCAGCCGGTCGAGCGGGCTCATCACCGCGCGGATGATGTTGGTGGCAACCTGCGTATAGCGCGCCGTCGTTTCCAGCTTCGCGTGCCCCAAAAGCACTTGAATCACGCGCACATCCGTATTCATCTCCAACAGATGCGTCGCAAAGCTGTGGCGCAAGGTGTGCGGCGACACCCAGCTGCCAAGGCCAGCCGCTTCCGCCGCCAGATGGCAAGCCCGGTTCAGCTGGCGTGTTGTCAATGGCAAGAGCGGGTCTTTGCCCGGAAACAGCCAGCCTTTGGACCGGCATTGGCGCCACCAGGCGCGCAACAGCTCCAAGAGCTGCGGTGAGAGCATGGCAAAGCGGTCTTTGCCGCCCTTGCCGAGTTCGACGCGGATCACCATGCGCTGGCTGTCGATATCGCTCACGCGCAGCATGCACACTTCCATGGCGCGCAAACCGGCCCCGTAAGCCACGCTGAGGGCAGCCTTGTACTTCAGCCCTGGCCCTGGAGCAGCTTCAAGAAGCCGCGCCACTTCTTCGGGCGAAATCACGCGCGGCAGTTTGCGCGGGTAGTTCACACGGGCCAGCTGATGCCCAAGCTCCGGCTGGCCAAGCGTGGTGCAAAAGAAAAACCGCAAGGCCGAGACTGCGCTGTTGAAGGAGGAAGGCCGCACGCCCTTCTGGTTGAGGTGAACCTGGAAATTGCGCAGGTCTTCCACTGTCGCCGTCTCGGCCGGACGGCCAAGAAACGCCAGAAAATTATCGATGTGGCGCAGATAGTCGTGCGTGCTCTTCTCGCCAAAATGCCGGACGGCCATGTCTTCCAGCAGCCGTTGACGCAAGGGATTCACGGGCTTAGTGGTCATTAATGAGGCTCCTGTTCGAAGTGGAGGTTGATGACCCGCCGATCCTCAGAACAGGATGCCGATTAAGTTATTGAAAATTTTAGAGATGGTTACTGCGCCCGTTCATGGGCACAACGGCGGCAGCAAGAGCCTCACGCGTAGCGTGTTCGTTCTTCGACCCACCGCTGCCTTCGCCTCGGATTGAGCCTATTTCCGAGTTGGGTCAATTTCGTCCCTCGCAGCAACGTGCGCGACCGCAGGGCCCACGACCACATTCGCTGACGCCACTCGAAACGTTGTCCAGGTAAATACAACCTGCTTACCAGGTCGCGCACGTCATTGATGCTGCTTTGGATCGCCGCGGCGGCTGAAGCCGCCCAGCGATAACCATTTACCCACTTAAAGAGCAAAACGGTCCAGCGTTCTTGCTCATCAGAACAGCGCGCGCCGCCTGCCGTCCCCCGCAGCGTGCAGGAGATGAACTCCTCATCAATATTGGACGGGATAATTGCGCTGGGTGACGACCCTCTCCCAGAAGGTTTGATTGTTGAGATAGCCCGGATAGTTGTAAGCGCTTCCATTCACGAATGGGTAGCGAGAGGACGGCACGCCGTAATAGTGATATCCGAGTTGGCCGTAATAGCCGCCGACAGTCATGCAGCAAGACCGGTGTCGCGCCGCTGCATGACGGTAGCCGTTGATCGTGCGAGCCGCTGAAGCTTCGGTGTACCCAGCCATCACAAGGAATGCGGCGGCCGCACCAGCAATAAATCGAAGATACATCATTTGTCCTGTAAGGCTTGGCTTAAAGTTCATTGAAAATAAATCAAGTCTCACGCCACCAGGCGCCGCGTTCAGATAGACAATCTCTTGCGCTACAGTCCGGCCCCATTGGCCTTGAAACGCAACCTTAAGTATAATCACGAGGAAACATTGAGGAACGGTGAATTCGGCGCCAGCGCTCGGATTTTCGAGCGATTCAGATGGGGACACGTCCTGTAGCGGCGTTGCTACACGGACGTGCACAGCCCTCAAAGCCTGCGCTGGTTAAAGGCTGAGGCTCTGCGCGAGCTCCTGCGCGGCCAGTTCCTTGGCGACGATGAGCTTTTCGAGGCCCTCATCCTCCGAGGCAATGGCGGCAAGGCGATCCTCCTGCGCCTTCAGCTTATCGAGATAGCGGCGGCCGAGGTCCGAGCCGTTCCCGACGCTTTTAATATTCTCGCGAAGGCGCTTTTGATCTTCGGTAATTTTGGCGCTTTCGGCCACCAATTGCAGGCGATGCGTTTTGGCTTGGTTCGTTTCAGACACAAGAGCGCCCAGTTTCGCCACTGCCTCCTTCAGCGCGGGCGTTCCGTTCTCCAGGCCGCTGATCGTCGTGAACAGCTTGTTCGAATCCAAGGTGTTAAGAGCAAGAACGTGCTGATCGATATGTTCGCGTGCGAGCGTAACCTTGGTGGTTTTTCCCTTGGGCGCGGCCACCTTGAAGCGGAGCCGCGATGGCGTTTCCTCGATGTCCTTGGCATTGCCCGTTGGCTTCCAGCCGTCGGAGCGCGCTTCGTCGATGACGATGTCGCGGTCCTCGTCGGCGGGGGGCGTGATCTCGTAGTCGATATCCCACCGCGACTTCACGGTGACGGTCAGCTCGCCGCGCACGGCCTTGCCGAGCCGCGTCTGTTTCGAACCATTGTCGGTGCGGCGGATATCGGTCTTTGAATCGAGCGCGAAGGTGACAAATTTCTCAGCACCTTTGGGCGTCAAGGGCAGTTGCGCGTCGCCCGCGAAATTGGCGGCGCCGTCGCTTCCGGTCTCAAAGGCGGTGATGAGGCCCGCGGGCAGCGCCGCCTCGCCGTCATTGTTAAGCTTAAGTGCTGCCAGCGGACGCCTGGCGTTGGTATCGGGCTGATAGAGGAAGCTGCGCTGGGCGGTGATTTCGCGGTCCACGTAAGGCACCATCATGGTGGAGCCCGACGCCAGCGAAACCTTGGCCGGAAAGCGGTAAAGCACCTGGGTCGCGGCCTCTTCCGTCGCCGCCGTCAGCGCTGGCTTTCCAAGCTCTTCCGTTTCGGTCGATAGGCGCATCCTCCCCTGCGCTGCCACCCATAGCGTAACCCCTGGCTTTCTCCGGTCGCGTTTTCGCTAACTGCTTACCCGCCATCGCGGGTTGCTTTGTGTCACTTCCGAAATGATCCAGAAGGCGCACCTCCTTACCATCATCCAATTTCGGCAGCACGCGCAGCGACGCCGACACCGGGATTTCGGGCCGGTCCACGTAAAAGGCCGAATAAAGCGCCTGTTTCAGCGCCACGGGATTGCCCGAGACGAGCGACAGCTCGACCTCTTTCCAGTCGCTGCCCGTCAAATTCTCGACCACGCCCCAGCCTTGCAGCCGCGCCTTGCCGCCCTCTTTGGGCAGCACGAGCCGATAGGAGGTTTTCCAGACGGGTGCGGCCACCACATAGCTGAAGCCGACGGCGCGTTTGCCCTGGCCCAACAGCCCGATCGAGAGCGTGCGCCGCTCCTTGGCGCGGTTCTCGGCGAGGCCAAGAAGCGCGCGGTCGATCTGCGCTTTGGTCTTGGCATCGGTGAAGCGCAAGGCCGACAGCTCTTCGAGGACGGCCTGCACGAAGCCCTTGTCGGTCAAGACCGTCAAGCGATGGCGGATCGTCTGGCCGCCATTATTGGCGAGCTGGGTGCGCTCCTCCTCGACCCGGAACACGCGGCCCGATGCCGTGACATTGCCCTCGATCTCGACCTCGGCGCCAACGAGCGCGTTCAAAAGCGCCGCCTGCGAGGCGAGCGCGTCGGGGCCGAAGGGAAGATCGCGAAACAGCTCCGGAAGCGGCGATTTGCCGGGAAGCGTGACCGCGCCGAGCGCGCCCTCGCGGTCGAAAATGGTGAGGCTTTTTAAAAGATCGTCGACCTGGTCGAGCCGCACGGGCAGTTCAAGCGCCGCGCCCGCCGCCGCCTCGCCCGCATGCGTGAATTGGGCAAGCCCCGAGGTCGAGAGCACCACGCGCTTCAAAGGCAGCTCATCCGCCTGCGCGCCAAAGGCAAGCCCCGCCGCCAACACCGCCAACGCCATCCGCTTCATCAAAACCGCTCCACGCACAATACAAGCTCGCAAACATCGCTGTGCGTTGAAGCGAGATACTGCGGCGCGAGCGAGGCGCGATTGCGGTGCGGTTGGGGCAAGGGGCGGCGTGCGAAGCGCGCTTGCCCGCGTTAAGGGTTTCGACGGCAATGTTTGCTACCAGTAGCTGCAGGCGGGTTGTGTTTCCCGTTTGCGGTCAACATTTTAGTAACGCGATTACCCGACAATGATTTCAAGACGCGACATATTAACGGTCACAGCCGCAGGTGTAGCCATGACAAGCGCCGCTCGTGCCGCTTCATTCGGCAATCCAGACCAGCCGCCGCAAGGCGCGATAAACGCCAGTCCAGCGAGCGTTACCGATCCCGGTCCGCAAAATCCCGCGCTTGGCAGTCAGTTTCCATCGGCAGTGTCTCCGCCGCCGACGGATGTGGGCGACATGCCGATGTTTTGGGCGTCGTTTAATAACGCGCCAAGACGCATTCAGGACGGCGGTTGGGCCCGGCAGGTGACACAGGCCGACTTCGGAATTTCGGAGAGCATTTCGGGCGTCAACATGCGCCTAGCCGCCGGTGGGATCCGGGAGCTGCACTGGCATTTGGCTGCCGAGTGGGGCTACATGAGTTATGGCAATTGCCGCGTCACCGTGTTCGATGACAAGGGGCAAGCCTACGTCGCCGATGTGAAGGAGGGAGACCTTTGGTATTTCCCGGCGGGAATGCCTCATTCCCTGCATGGGCTTGGTCCCGATGGTTGCGAGTTTATACTTTGCTTCGATAACGGCAAAGCCACCGAGTTCAATACGCTATTGCTTTCAGATTGGCTGGCGCATACGCCGCCAGATATCCTTGCGGAGAACTTCGGGGTGCCGGCGGAAGCTTTGTCAAAAATCCCGCTGCATAGCTTGTGGATCTTTCAAGGCAAACTTCCTGGCAGTCTCGCTGCGGATCAGGCTGCGGCACGGGGGAAGAGCGGCGCTCCTAAATATCCTTTCACCTACTCTCTCGCTTCGACTGAGCCGGTGCGGGCGACGAAAGGCGGGGATCTTCGGGTGGCGGACAGTAGCAATTTTATCGTCTCAAAGACGATTGCAGCCGGGCTGATAACGCTGCGCCCCGGCGCGATGCGAGCCATGCACTGGCATCCAAACGCCGATGAATGGCAATATTGGATCAAGGGCAAAGGGCGCATGACGGTGTTCAATACCGGGCCAAAGGCCGTGACCATGGACTTTAACCCGGGCGACATCGGCTATGTGCAGCGTAACCTCGGCCATTACATCAAGAACATCGGGCGACACCGACCTTCAGTTCCTGGCCGTGTTCAAGAGCGACCACTATGCGGAGATCTCTCTGACCGATTGGCTGACACACACGCCGCCCGAATTGGTCGCCCAGCATCTGAACGTGGACCTGGCCACAATCGCGAAATTTCCGAGCGATCAGCCCAAGATCATGCCGAGATGAAGATCGCCGGGCATTTAAATGTTCCCCGCTAACCTCAGCAGACATTCAGAGGCTTGCCAACGAATGATCTCCCGTCTGGCGCTTCAGGCCGTTTGCAGACCTTTCGCTTGTGAGCTGAAACCTCTCTTGTTTGGGGTGAAGCGGAGGTCGCAGCCTCTCGACAATTGAGGCGAGTTTCGCTCCTTTCGTTGAGAGCGTATGCTTCGGCCCAGAATCAACATCGGAGATTGCTCCAAGCAGTTGAGGCCAGCGACGTTATTTTCCTATCTACATACTTGGTGATTGGGAGAAAAGCTGGTGCCAACATGCGGGAGCCACTGAGTAGGCGCCTCCGCAACGGGAACTCAGTAATGGCGGATAAGATTGGATTTCGTGTAAGGCTGCGCATCCGCATCGCGAAGGGGTTGACGACTGAGGCTACAAACTTTAGCGCCGTGGTCAGCGGCAAAGACGTAACCATAAGCTCCCAACAGAAAGAGGAGCCCCTAAGCAAGGCAAAATGGCTAGTTCTAAATGCCCGAGGCTTCGCCACGGAAGAAGCGGCGCAGCAATTTGGAACTCGTTTGTGTTCGTTAGTGCAATTGGCAGCTCTATCATCGCGTCTGGGAGCCGATGTTGGCGAGAATAAGGCTACTAGCTGGGTCAGTGAACAGTTCGCGCGCGCAAGTGGCTTAATCGAAGAGCATGAGCGCATCGCGCCCAATGTCCACGGTCTAGCGATCTTGCCAGACAACGACAGCATTCGTTTTCCCATCATCAACGCTCACGCGACGGTGACGGCGGACCCGGAGCATTTTATGTCTGCTCTAAGGGAGTTGGGAGAAAACGACGATATCGACCTCGGAAGGGCCGCGCACGGGGTGCACCTTCTCAACTTCGCACTAATGACCTCGGAGCCTTTGGGGCAGATGGTTTTGGCCTTATCTGCGGTCGAGGAAATCGGGCAAAAGGAAAAATGGACCGAGGCCCAGAAGGGATTGATAAAGCAACTAGCCAACGCTGCTGAAGCATCTCTGGAAGTATCTGAGGGAGAGCGTGCTGAAGTGGTAAACGCCATTCGGACGGGCCTTCACCGGCTGAGCTTACGGCAAGGCGTCATGCGCCTATTGTCGGAAGTTGGCCTAGAGCACATGCAAAAAGAGTGGAAGCGCCTGTATGACATTAGAAGCGGCATCTTCCACGGGAGGGCTCACTTGTCTAATTCCGAAATCGACCAAGCGGCAGGAGATACCATTAGACTGTGTGGACGAATAATCATTGCCATTATTGCCAAGGATGGCGGCAGAGTGCCGTCAATTGCCGCAACGCATTTCAAATCCGAAGAGCCGGGGCCAATTCAGGGAGGCTGAAAAGCAGTCTCAAAGCCGGTAAGGGACATTTGAGATATTTGCAAGTACTTCTCTTGCTAAGAAATCACCAGCCATGCCGGTCGGGGCAGCGGTTTATGTCGTCGTGGTCCAATAGCACCTCCTGGCACACCGCACATAGCCCATCCCTCCCAACCTTTTCATCGAAGATGAGTTGTCACACCCAAATTGCAGGTCGGGGGCGAAGCCGCGCCCGAGAGAACTTCTCAGGGCTAAGACCAACACCAACTGGAAGCCGGTGTTAAAGCGTCAAGTCTCCAAGCTGAAGCCACCTTGATATGCTCAGGTAGAAACTTTCCGGAATCGACCCCAGGCGGAACGAACAGGGCGCTTTGGCTGCGCGAGGCCATTTGTTGGAGGAGCGGTGAAAGCCGACCCAGGCAGCTGGACGCACGCAATAAGAAAAGGCATTCTCCTGCTGAATCGATCGCACAGCTTGGGAGCCCCGTCACATGTCCAGCCAAAACCGCCAAATCATATTTGCGTCGCGCCCGGAAGGTGAACCGAAGTCCGAGAATTTCGAGCTGCGGGAAGCGCCGATGCCGGAAGCGGGTGAAGGGCAAGTGCTTCTGAAGACGAAATACCTGTCGCTCGATCCCTATATGCGCGGACGGATGGCCGACGGCCCGTCTTATGCGCAAGGTTTCACCTTGGGCGATCCCTTGGGCGGAGGCACAGTCAGCGAGGTTGTCGCATCAAACAACCCAAACTTCTCAGTGGGAGACATCGTTTCGGCATTTGGCGGCTGGCAGGAATACTCGATTTCGGGCGTGAATGAGCTGCAAAAGCTCGACCCGAAAGCCGCGCCAATTTCGACCGCACTAGGCGTATTGGGAATGCCCGGCTTAACCGCTTATACGGGGTTGCAGAACATCGGGCAGCCGAAAGAGGGCGAAACGCTCGTAGTGGCGGCAGCGGCGGGCCCTGTGGGGGCTACGGTGGGTCAGATCGGTAAGATCAAAGGCTGCCGCGTGGTAGGCATAGCGGGGGGCGAGCAGAAGACCCGCTATCTCGTGGAGGAGCTTGGTTTCGATGCCGCAGTTGACCATCGGTCGCCGAACCTGAATGCGGACCTAAAGGCCGCGTGCCCGAACGGCATCGATGTTTATTTCGAGAATGTGGGCGGCGCTGTCTGGGATGCGGTGCTGCCGCTATTCAACCCCTTCGCACGCATTCCGGTATGCGGTCTCATCGCCAACTATAATATGACATCCCTGCCCGAGGGGCCGGACCGCACGGCTGCCCTAATGCGCAACGTTTTGGTGAAACGCCTCCGCATTCAAGGCTTTATCGTCAGTGATTTTGCCAAGCAGGCCCCGGAATTCCAACGCGATATGAGCGCATGGATTCGTGAGGGCAAAGTTAAATACAAGGAAGACATCGTAGACGGGCTCGAAAATGCGCCGCAAGCCTTCATCGGGCTTTTGAAAGGCGCGAATTTCGGCAAGCTTGTCATCAAAGTCTCGGATTAACGGGCCTCTTCTATCGCGGCGCGCCCAGGGCGTGCCCCGATAGGCAAACGCGCATTAAGCTGCGGCCCCCTCGACAAGCCCGCGCTTTTCCATCAATGGCTCGACGGAAGGCTCTTTACCGCGAAACGCTCTATAGGCGTCATCGGGTTTCATTTTGCCGCCGGAGGAATATACGGCATCGCGAAGGCGCGCAGCGATTTCAGGATTGAACACGTCGCCGGTTTCTTTGAACGCGTCGAACGCATCGGCTTCCATCACCTCTGCCCAGAGATAAGTGTAGTACCCGGCGGCATATCCGCTTCCGGCGAAGACATGCTGAAAATGCGTTGGCCGGTGCCGCAGCGCTATCACGTCCGGCACACCAATACGGCTGCGCATCTGTCGCTCGAATGCCTCCACGTCAAGCTTGCCATCGGCGGCGGCTTCGTGAACGTCGAGATCAAAGATAGCGGACGCGGTATATTCGACCGTTGCAAAGCCTTGATTGAATTTTTGCGAGGCAACGACGCGCTCAATAAGGTCTTGCGGGATCGGCTTCCCAGTGTCGGCATGAAGAGCAAAGCGGCTCAATATTTCCGGCTGCACAAGCCAATTCTCGAAAAGCTGGGACGGAAGCTCGACAAAGTCACGATCAACGCTCGTTCCTGAGATGCTGCCATAGGTGACGTTGGATAAAAGCCCGTGCAAGCCATGGCCGAACTCGTGGAAAAGGGTCTCGGCGTCATCGAGGCTCAGAAGCGACGGCTCCGCGTCACCGCCCTTCGAGAAATTCATCACGTTGATGATGATGGGCAGAGTTTCTCCGTCGAGCCGCTGTTGCTTGCGGAAGCTGCTCATCCAGGCACCGCTGCGCTTCGTTGACCGATGAAAATAATCGCCAACGAAAAGTCCGATCACTCTGCCATCGCTTTCTCTCGCCTCCCAGACGCGCACATCGGGGTGGTAGACGGGCACATCATGCCGCTCTTGGAAGGTGATGCCGAACAGGCGACGGGCAACTTCGAATGCCGCCGCGATCATATTGTCGAGCTTGAAGTAGGGCTTCAGCGTAGCGCTATCGATCTCGAACTCGGCTTTGCGGCGCTTTTCAGTGTAATGGTGCCAGTCCCAAGCAGCCAATGGCTCGTTATGTCCCTCGGCCTGCGCAATTGTCTGTAGCGCGGTTTGCTCCGCTGCGGCTTTACGCTTGGCCTGCCGCCAGACATTATCAAGAAGGCGGCGCGCCTCCTCCGGCGTCTTCGCCATCACATTGTCGATCTGGAAGGAGGCATAGGTTGGAAAGCCTAAGAGCTTCGCCATCTCGGTGCGCAATGCGAGTATTTCCGCGATAGTAGCCCGATTATCGGACTCGCCGCCCATTGCACCGCGCTTGACATAGGCGTTGTAGACAATTTCGCGCAAATCACGCCGCTCGGAAAACTCAAGGAAAGGCTCAAAGCTCGCGCGCGACAGGCTAATCATATAGGCCCCATCACGCCCGCGCTCGCTCGCAGCTCTAGCCGCTGCTTGGCGAGCGAACTCCGGAAGCCCTTTAAGATCATCCTCTTTATCGAGGATGAGCTGAAAGGCCTTCTCGTCAGCGAGAACATTCTGTCCGAACTGGGTATTAAGTTCGGAGAGCCGTGCGCCGATTTCGGTCAACCTCGCCTTGCCAGTATCATCGAGCTTTGCTCCGGATCGAACAAAATTCTTATGATAGTTTTGCGATAGTTGGAATTGCTCGCTGCTAAGCTTCAGATCGGCAGCGCTTTGGAATAACGCATCTATTCTCGCAAAGAGTTCGGCATTGGTGAGTATAGCCATGCGGTGCTTCGCGACTATTGGCGCCATCTCACGCTCAATCGCCTGGCGCTTCTCATTGGTATCTGCGTGCGAGAGATTGTAGAAGGTGGCCCCGATCTTTTCGAGGGCACGACCTGAGCGCTCCAAGGCTTCTATCGTATTCGCAAAGGTGGGGGGTTCCGGGTTCGCCGCGATCTCCTCGACTTCGGCCAGATGGGCGCGCATCGCGCTCTCAAATGCTGGCATGAAATGCTCATCACGGATCGCATGAAACGGCGGCATTCCGTGCGGCGTCGTCCATTCTTCGAGGAGGGGATTATTGGAAGTGGTAGCGCCTGTCATCCGGATCGCCTGTGTTTGCTGCGCGGGCGTATAACGCCCCTATGATATGGAGCAAACAGCATCCGATGAAATGGTGGCAATGATATGAGTGCGGGAGCGTAGCCGCACTCAATCCTTACCTCGCCTTGCAGTTGCACTGGGCAGGAGCGAGCGCGCGCTCCGCCAAAATGTTTTTTATTGCTGTGACCTCGCGCTCAATAGCGCCAAGCCGTGTCTCGGTCTCGGTTTTATCCCGAGAGATTCCCTGCATGATTCCGCCGACGGTGTAACCTGATACGAGGAGGAAAGCGCCGAACGTCAGAACCATCGCAAACGGCAGATAAATGCGCGTCAGCGATATGTCGCTTCTGCCATTGCCGTTTACGATGTCCACAGGTGGCCGAGACAAGTTCGGCCCTGAATCCGTCATCGGCGCGGCCTTTCGGGAAGAACGGCGGGGCACGGCTTTCTCATAGCCATAACCCTTGCTGTGGCGATGCTCTTACCTTCTTCTATGTAGTGAAAACGAAGATAGAGAAAGCCGAGGCCAGCCGCGACTATCGCCAAGACGACGCGGCCTTCGGCGCTCTTAGACAGCGAAACGAGGATCTCGCAGATCGCCGTGAAAACACCGCCAATGAGCTGCGCGACCCCAGTTATGATTGGGGCGACCGGACCGAGGAAGGCCAACGCGCCTGCCCAAAAAGCGGATTTGGCTGCCCAGCCTGCGAACTGTCCCCAAAGGGACCCCAGTAGAGACAAAAAAGCGCTCATTGATGTGCCTCCTGCTTTTGAGCTTGGTTTTGCGCAGACGCCGGGCCTTGGTAGTCGAAGTTTTGGTAGGCCTCGACGTGACGCGCGCGAATTGCTCTAATGAGCGCGATCACGGCCACGCACCCCAGCGCGGCGATCAGCCAGCGATTGCCGGAGGCCCAGTCGAAGACGCCCTGCACCGGCTCGATGAGGGATCGAATTCCATTGACGCTGTCGATTACGCTCTCGCCTTGAAAAGCCTGGGCGACCGCGCTCGCTCCGAAAAGCCAAGCAAAGATGCGCTGAAGCAGGTTCATCTGCTTGACAGGCTCGTCACCTGCGCTTTCGAGGTCTCTATGGGTCGCGGCTTTTCGCTTTGGCAGCATGGGCGCGGCATTGTCGAGCGCCTCCTGGTAATCGGCTAACCAGACGCCGGTTTCGCCGCCCAGATCGTGATCTTGCTGGAAAAGCGCGACCGCACGGAATGTTTGCTCACCGAAAATGCCGTCTACGCTTCCGCATGGGTATCCGAGTGCGCGGAGCTTTTGTTGCAACGTTCGGACTTGCGCGCCCTTCATGCCGGCGTGCAGCGCGCGATCGTCGGCTTCCGATAGCTGAGGCTGGCCCGTCATGCGATGAGCCTCAGCGCGGATTCCACCTACGCGCTTTCGCCAGCCGGCCCCAAACACGCGCCACAAGCGCCCCAGGCGCTGAAGAAATTCCAAGCGGCGGTCGCAAAGGCCATCGATGCTGGGAGCGCCCGCCAGCCATTCCTTTGCCCGGCCTACCCCTGAATTCACCGCCGCATCGAAAGCGCAAAGGTCAAGGCCGTTGTCGAGTCCGTCGCACCCCATCGCATCCCAATATTGGGTGCGGTAAATCGCGTTTAACTCGCCGTCTTCGATTTGGCGGACAGGACGCGGTCCTTTGCCTTGCTTCTTCCGCCATGCATCATACTCCCCCTGGATAACGCCTTTCATGGTGGGACCGCCGGGGTCATCCGGATGATTTGAATAATTCCCTTCCCACTTCAAAGTTACAGCGAGACAGCTTTCAAAATTACTAGAAGCCATAATGCCCATCTCCCAATAAAAAAGCCGGTCTGAGACCGGCTTTGCGTCTCCTAAATTGTGAAACTAGCTATTTGTCTGCATGTGAAGGACCCGGACGTTCGCAAACCAGTTGTAAGTGTTGGCCGTAGAGTCTGAGAGGACAACTAAGTCTATAGTGCTCGCGGTCAAATTCGAGATCGACATGAACACCGCCTGGGATCCGTCCTTCATCGTGTCGGTTGTCGGAGTGCCGGTGCTTAGCGTTGTTATCGTCGAACTAACTTTCTTGAAGGCCTTAGAAAGCGACCCAGCCGCCGACTTGCTCAAGTCGGAAAGCGCCATGATCCAATCCAAGCGGATGAGAATGATTTCATTGTTCGCGATGGGAAATGTGGCGGCGGATGCAGAGCCCGTGGTGCTGTTCGAGCTTCCCCCGAGCTGGTACATCTCCCATCGGGCTCCGGTGAAGCCGGAGATGTTTGCGTCTCTAAAGCTGAAGTGGGAGAGGACAGCGCCCGGGTCGGCCCAGCTTGCGTCTCCGCGCAGGAAAAGATTTTGCTGACCGGCATTTGGCTGAATGACAAGACCATGCGCGCCGTTGGTTCCGGAACTTGCGCCGATCATATCGGAAGCCGTACCGCCGCCACTCGCCGGGAGCGCCCACGTTCCATCGGCCTTCAGAAATTTGCTGGCCGCAGCCGCGCCCGCTGGCGGTGCAGGAACAAGACCAACCGCGCCCCCAGAGCCGGCATCGCCTGCAAAGCCACTGCTATTCGGGAAGGAAGCAGCGCCGGAGCTGTCTATGACGAGGCCATTCTGGAATGCACTGCCGTCGGGCGATGTCGCAATTGTGAAATCGTCGTTTCCAAGAAGGCCGAACTGTACCCTTGTGCTGAAATTGTCCTGAAAGTTGAAAGCAGCCGTGTTCCCTACAGCGCCTTTACTGATCGTGGCGCGCATGTCGCCACTATTAGAGAAAAGCACCGTAGGGGCCGAAACGGATAGTTTATTTCCTGCGTCTGTCGTGCCGATCCCGAGTCGGCCGATATTGTCGACGTTCTGGCCAGACAGCGCAGCCGGGATGCCGGAAACCTGGCTTGCCGAAATGGACAATGGGTCGCTGCCGCCAGCGGCGTGCGTTGCGGCATGAGGGATGGGAGAGCGGCTATCGGACAGCCTGGTATCGGAGCCCAGCACCACCTGCGATGGAGATGCATTTCCAGATGATGGTGTGTTTTGCGCTGCCGCAGTGCCAAGCGTGGGCTTGTTCAGGATTTGAGCAACGCCGGAGGTTGCGTTCCAGTCGGCGTTGGCTTGGGTGAAGGGCGGCGTCGCCCATGTCGCATCGCCGCGAAGAAAGCTCGCTTGTTGTCCGGCGGCCGGTCCTGGAACAAGACCGTGTGTGCCTGCAGCGGTAGGCGTCGCGCCAATCATGTCGGAAGCGCCCCCTGTGCTTGGAGGCGCAGCCCAAGTTCCGTCGGCCTTTAGAAACTTACCTGCTCCGGTACTCCCGGCGGGAGGCGCTGGGACGAGTCCATGCGTTCCGCCAGTGCCGCTATCGCCAACCATGTCCGAAGGGGCCGCTGCGATAACTGGTTTGTTCAGCAGATCATTGTAGCTGCCCGTGGTTGCGATGGCGGCAAGCGTCGGACGATTGAGGATTTGAGAGGGGCCAGATATGGCATTCCAGTCGGCTTGGCCGCCACGAACGATGTTATCGTCCGGCCAAGGGGAAACCGCAGCTCCTGTGCCATCGGTCAAAAGCTCTTTGTAATCCGCGCTCGACCCTAGATAGACGTCCGCCGAAAGCCGCCCAGAGCCGTCCAAAATAACAGGATTTGTATTCGGAACAGTGCCTGCACCGTCCGAGAAAGTGTCCTGTGGTGCTGTCGTGCCAGCGCCAAAGTAAAATAGCCTGCCGAGCGCAAGTGGCGCGCCGTTTCCGTCGAAAAATTGATAGCCTTTGTAATACCGAAGACGGGTGATCATCGGGGGAAACCTCCTCAAATTCTTGGAAAACACAATAGGCCGAGGGTGCGCGGCAGCGCTCTGGCGGCAGGCCAGCATCGCGGGGCGGCGGAGGCCCCTATCTTCGCGTGTGGTGCAGGAGATGCGGCGACGCCGCGGAAGAGTTAACCGGGCGCTTTGGGCGCTATTCCCGCTCGCGGTTGGCAGGGAGTGCGGTGCCGGACGCCTTTCTTAAATTTTCAATTTCCTCCACTTCCGCGAGCGCTTGCTGGGGTGACATCTGCAAAGGTGGGTCGCGACGTTGAAGAGCGGTGAAGCATCGCCAAAACACGTCCGAGCCGTATGTGACCATCACCAGGGCGGAGCCAAACTCTGTCGGCTGTAGCTTGAAGCCGATCTCCCTAGCGCTTTCCAGCGTTTCCCCGTCTTCCTCATCGGTCTCCTCGATGATCAATCGCCCCCAGCGCTCCATGCGCCAGCGCAACGATACGGTTTCGCGCGGAAACATGCCGGACTCCGTCGTCCACGTTGCCGTGCCGTCTTCGTTGAAAACGATCTCTTCAAACCAAAAAGGAAAAGTGGACTCGACGGCTCCCCAGCGCCCGATCGGACCGATATGACATATCCGGTTCAGTTCGCTGATCTGCCCAATGGTTTTACCTTCAGAGTTTGCCATCAATTTCCGCCGCCTGCTCTTCTTTACTGGAAATCAGGGTGTAGCACGCGGGTCGTTGTACTGTGCTCTACATCTGCCGGCGTGCGATAGGTGCGATAAACAAGGTCCAAAACGGGATTGCTAACGCCGAACCAGAAATGCTCGTTCTTGTAGTGATGCCAGAGATGATATTTTTTCATCCAACGCCCAAATCGCGTGCGCGGACGATACGAGACGTGGGCCGCGTAGTGAACCCATTCGTAATGTAGAAGAGCAAGCACTGACCCAAGCACAAGCGAGATTGCGGCGCCCCAATCGCCAAGGATCAACCAAGCAATAAGGCCTGTGATCGTCAGGTTCGGCAGCAAGAACCATAGCGGCAGGAACAAAAGATCGAGCCGGTTCGGCTCCACATGGTGATCGTAGTGCAGTCTGTGCTGCAAGCGCAGGAGCCACGGCATCTTCGAGGGGCGAGCATGGAAGAGAAATCGATGAAAGGTGTATTCGCTCAAATGGAAGACGAGCGCCCCAACCACAATCCAGATTAAAAACAGCGGCAAACCGCCAAAGACGGCCCAAGCTATGGGAACCAAGGCCAATAAAGTCAGCGCACTATTGCTGCCGTGCCGCAAGAATTCTCTTATCATCTCACCCCCCATTCTCGCGTTCGGGAACGGCCATCGCGAGCTTGACGCGAATGCTCTCATATCTGAGCGGCATTCGACAACTGGAGAGAGCTAGGCCTTGTTATCGCAGACTGTTTTGCATCGCGCTTTGGAACTCTGACAGCTCCGCACGATTGAGATCCGAGATCGCAGCAAAATCGAAGCCAGACTGCGTCCAAGTCACGATGTTATAACCATCACGCGTCTTGGGCGCGGTTTCGGCTTTGGAGGCAGGCCATATGAAAAGGTTGATGGCATGGCCACGGCGCTTGTAAACGAGCGCTGGAACTACCCGTCCGTGTAAATAATCTAACCGCCCGCCAACAAGCGCAAAATCTCTATTCGCGAGGTCTATTACAGGCGGCGCAAAGTCGAGTTTTCCTAAGAACCAAGGCTTCACAGTATGTTGGTCGGACGAAGCAACGTCGGTCAAATGAGAAGCAAGAAGCGAGCGCACGTGGCTCGCAACAAGCTCATCATCGAGCTGTGGCCGCGTGCCCCAGACGCTGACGAATAGGATCAGGCTTGCGGCGAGTGCAAGGCCCGACGCTCCGAAGCCAAGACGCGCCGGAAGACTAAAAGCACCGAATGATTTTTTCGGGACGGCCCCGCGCAAAGCCACTGGAATTGGATTGGATCGCGCAGGCATTTCTTCGGCGGCAAGCGTAACCAGGACACGTTCCCTGAGCCCTGCTGAAGCGCGGCTATGAAGAGCTTCGTTTTTGAGCAGCCGCTTTTGCAGAAGAATGTCATCGAAAGCGGCCGCGCATTCTCTACAAGTCCTGACATGCTCTTCCAAGGTGAGCGCATTGGCCGGGTCAAGCTCGTTATCAGCAAGCCCGTGCAGTAGCAATTCCCGATCAGGACAGGGGCGGGGCACTATATTCATTTTGTCCTTGCCTTCGCCGGCGTCATATCCATTCCCTTCCAAGCGGCTGACAACATTTTTCGCGCTCGTGACAGCCGCGACATAACAGTACCGATCGGGGCTCCGGTTATATCGGCGATTTCTTTGTAAGACATGTCTTCAATGTCGCGCAGAACGAGAATCTCGCGAAACGGGTGAGGGATTTGCTCGACCAGCGCACGTAGAAGGCGGCTCTCATCATTCTTGATCAGCACCGTTTCCGGCGTCTCTGGCTCCACGCTCTCAATAACTGCGCCTTCGCGAACTAAGGTCAGTGACTGCCCGTTGCCACTGTTAACCGCACGCTCTGCACTTTCCCTCGCATACCAGCTCAAAAAGCAGTTGCGAACAATCGCAAGCAACCAAGCACGGACATTCTCACCTCGATAACCGTCAAAACCGCGATAGGCCCGCAACATCGCCTCTTGCACCAAATCCTCAGCGATATCCGTTCTGCGCGTAAGGTATCGGGCCAGCGTGTAAGCTGCATCGAGATGCGATAATACAGCTTGCCGAAAGACTTCCGCATTCACAGCTTCGGCGTTGCTCTCATAACGATGAGATGAAGAAAAATTTCTTTCACCTGCCGAAGGTATTTCCGGGCTGTCTGCCATAACCTTACCTGGCTGCTGCCGCCTTTTGCATCTTAGCGCTACTCTAGCTTCATTTTACAATAACCATTCCCTTCATATGCGGATGCAACGCGCAAAAATATTCGTATGCGCCCGGCGTCGAGAAAGTGAAGGAATACTGCTGATCGGTATCCATAACCTTCGAGCGGAAGGCTTTGTTGCTCGCCACCACATTGTGTGGGATGTCGTCGCGATTAACCCAGGTAACGGTGGTTCCCGCCGGAACCGTGATCTCTGCCGGCGAAAAAGCGAAATTATCGATATGCACCGATGGCTCGGTGGAAGTCGCTGCCGCGTGCTCGGCGGGAGCAGCGGTAGCGACTGCCGCATTTGCGGCAGTCTTCTCTTCGGCGTTGGCGCTTGAAGCAAAAGCAGCCAGCATCAAGGCAGCAATGGAATTGCAGACACGTCTAGCCGGAATGCGCGCGGGCATTATCTCGCTCCAAGCAAGTGATATTCGTACAGGGTCTGATTTTTGCTGATTAACCGGCTAGCGGCGTGTCGATAATCGCCAGCGGCTTGCTGTTTTCAACGTAGCTCACGCTTGTAATGCCGAGGTAATTTCGCAGCTCGCCAGCCGGAACCATCATCGGACCAGGCGAAGGCGCAGTGCCCGGCACTGGCTGCGGGAAGGCTGTGGAACGCGCCGTGTGGAAGGCCACGTTGCCTTCAACCTTCTGCATGACTTGGTGAATGTGACCGTTTAGCACTGTCACCGATCCGAAGCGCTTGAGCAGCTCAAGAGCGCGGGCGCCATCGTCTGTTCCCCAGCCCCATTGCGGATATACGGTCCAAAGTGGAACATGCGCGAAAACAACAATCGGGGTGCTTGAAGCAAGGGCCTTTACGTCCTTTTCCAGCCACTCAAGCTGTTCTGCGCCCAGATTTCCAAGCCCACCGGCCTTAAGGTCGAGCACATTCACAAGCCCGATATAGTGGACGCCGCTGTGATCGAAGCTCTGCCAGCCAGCCCCTTTGGACCCCTTGCCGTAGCGCTCCAGATAGGCCTTGCCGCGTCCCTCGTCGATCACGTCGTGCTCGCCTGGAGCGTAAAAAACCGGGAGACCGATTTCCTTGATGAGCTGATCCGCATCGTCGAACTCCTTGTCCTTCGACAAATGCGTGATGTCACCTGTGTGAATCACGAAGGCTGGCTTGCTGGGAAGCGCCTTGATCTTGGCGACAGCATCACGCAGCGTGGCTGCCGGGTCTGGGTTTGCAGGCTTATTGAAGCCGATATGACTATCGCTGATCTGCAGGAAGGTGAATGCCTCCTGGCCAGCGGCGGGCGCGGCGGAGGCAGCGTCCACGAGCCCGGTGGTCAAGGGAACGCCCCCTGCTAGGCCCCAGAGTAGGCCAGTCCCGGCCCAAGTCATGCAGCTAAGAACTTCACGGCGGTCTAACAGCGCTTTACGCTGACCTTCACTGTCTTCCTTAATGGCCACGACACTCTCCTCATCTGAAACTCATATGCGCTATGACTCAGGAGAGAGGCGTTCTATTCCCGGCCTCGGAAATTTTTTTGACTATTTAAGGAGATGTTCCGTTTGCAAGTTAACTTGGCCGTTTGGTTGCATGCACTGCTTCAGACTCGCCCGTTAGGCGAAAAATTGTTATGTTATTGCTCTTAAGTTTGCGATTTGATTCTTCTAGGCGCGTGGGGATCTTCCAAAATCCGAGCATGCTTTCGGCTTCAGCTTCGCAAGCTTGACAGACTATTTGTCCCGTTGAGTAAAGCCAAAAACCAAAGTGACCACAGTGGCATTGCCATACCTCAAGTTGAGGCTCGTTGCGTCGAGTAAATTCAACTATCTTACTCATAGGTGAACATCATGTCCTCTCCGAAGGGGCCGAGAAAAACCGTCCATCGCGATTCCAAAGACGGCCAATTTGTAACGAAGGAGTATGCAGACAAGCATCCCAAGACGACGGAAAAGGAGCGCATCCGCACAGACCCGCCGCCGTCTCCTAAAAAAGGCAAATAAAAAAGCCCCGCTTTAGAGGTCACGACGAAGAGGCCGGTCCAAAAGCAAACCAGCCAGGTCTCTTCGTTTATGCTTTTCCAATAAAAAGCCCCGGCTTGCGACCGGGGCGCCAGCAATAGGCAGTGCTTAAAGCGCTATTTGGGTGTCCGTATGGGCATCGCCGCGCACGTATTTTTCGCGGCTATGAGCAGCTCCATTTAAAAAAGAAGCATCCCGCGTGACCTTCGCCCATCTCGAACTAATGATGGCTAGAGGATTCCAGGCTTGTCGCTTTTGCGGTGCGCGCGACGGGGTGGGGCGACTCAGCGAATTGAAAGATATACCGCATTGCGTCGTCGATGGCATTTTCCCACACTTTCCAGCTATGGTCTCCATCTATAACGCGAAGCTCTACTTGCTCCGGCTGCTTTTCGAATATGCGCTTAAAGAGCAGCGCGGTCTCGAAGGCGATCCCAAGTCTATCGCCATCAGCCGTCACAAGGTAAAACGGCACTCGATAGGGTTGTCCGAAATAGCTATTGATCACGCGCGGATAATTTTGAGCGTCCCAAGCGCCCTGACTGAACTTCCCATCAGGCCCCAGGAAAGGCGGCTGCGTCCGGGCGGCCGAAATTGCAGGAACGCCTTCCGTATAAATGGCTGGGCTTAAGGCCGCGACTGCGGCGATACGGTCTGGATATCGCAGCGCGAACCGAACAGCTCCGTAACCCCCAGCCGATAGCCCCGCGATGAGACGCCCTCCTCGCGTGTTCAGCGTCCGATACCGCGCATCGATTGCAGGTATTAGGTCAGCCCAAAACGCTGTTTCTGCTTTGTCTTTGGCACCATCAACCCACCAGCATGCAGGGCATCCGGGCATGACGATAAGCGCGGGCGGGATGGCGCCGCTTGCGATTAGCTTGTCAGCTTTTTCTTTGATGTGTCCCAGATCTGCCCATGCCCGTTCATTCCCACCGGCGCCATGAAGAAGATAGAGGACCGGGTAGTTGTTGCGGGCTCCGTCATAGCCATCGGGGATATAGATGAGGTATGGCATCTCGCGGCCGAGACTCTTGGAAACCACCGTCTCTGCGCGAATCTGTCCTGCGGAGGCACTATAGCCAGCCACAATCGCCACATATGCGGCGAGCGCGCAGAGTATCCTCGTCACGATTATGCCTCCCTAAGCCAGCTTCGGTCATGCCGCAAATTTTTCAGAATTTTGCGTGATGATAGCCCCCGTCAAGCGTGATCAGCCGTCAATATACAGAATACCACATAATTCACGTTTCAGAATGCTGCCAAAAAGGAACTTTAGGCGTAGGCTATTAGGTTACGCAACCTCTGCTAGGTAAGGATGACTGAACATTCATGAAGACGGGTTTGCATATTAATGCGATGTAACGATCTTCAGGGCTGATGATTACCAGAGCTGAAACCAATTCAGTCGAGTTCAATTTATGACTCTTCCCGTCTTGCGCAGCGCTTGCGACCATTGCTTCTTCTTCGATTTCGACGGCACGCTCACCGAAATCGCTCATACGCCCGCCGCCGTCAGAGTTGAAGATCGTGCCCGAAAAGCGCTTCAGCTTATTTCTGACGCAGCATCCGGAGCAGCCGCAATTATCACCGGAAGGGAAATCGAAGCGGTCGATGACTATCTCGCGCCGCTTAGGCTTCCCGTTGCTGGGGTGCACGGCTTTGAACGCCGCAGGGCTGATGGGAATAAGGTCTCGGTCCCTGCGGATGACACTGCCGCAGACGCCTACAAGCTTGCTCTAGCAGCATTTGCCGATAGTAACGCCGGGGTTCTTCTCGAAAGAAAGCGGGGCGCGCTGGCGCTGCATTATCGGCTTCGGCCCGATCTTGAAGCCTCATGTCTAGCACTCGTGGAGATCGCGGCATCACGGGTAAGCGAAGTGGTCCTCACTCGCGGTAAAATGGTGATAGAAGCCCGGTTTCATCGAGCGACAAAGGGCACCGCAATAAGCGATTTCCTTGAGGAACCGCCATTTCAAGGCCGATTGCCGCTATTCGCGGGCGACGATGTAACCGATGAGGACGCCTTCGAGACGGTGAACGCCCTTGGCGGAATCTCAATCAAGGTCGGGCCTGGCGACAGCAAAGCCCAGTGGCGCGCCGAGACTGTCGGAGAGTTCCTGACGTGGCTATGCGACACAGCTCAAAGGCTAAGGAGCAGCGAGGTCCATGCATAACCTAGATCTTGGTCTTATCGGAAATTGCGGAATAAGCGCTCTCATTGATAAGCAGGGCCGCATTGTCTGGTGCTGTATGCCGCGATTTGACGGCGATCCCATTTTTCATGCGCTCCTGGGAAATACGACCAGCGATCCCAGTGAAGGCGCCTTTACTATTGAGCTTATTGGCTTCAAATCCGCCGAACAGGCCTATGTGCCAAATACCGCGATCCTCGTAACGACGCTGCGAGGTGAAAGCGGCTCGATTGAAATAACCGATTTCCTGCCCCGCTTTTATACTCGAAACCGGCCTTTCCGCCCGCAGATGCTCATACGCAAGATAGCCGTCAAGGAGGGCAGTCCGCGTATCCGCATAAAGCTGAGGCCTCGCTTTCGCTATGGCGAGATAGCGCCCGCGATAAGCTCCGGCTCGAACCATATCCGTTATGCCGGACCCGAGCTGACGCTGAGGCTCACCACCGACGCGCCTATCGATTACATTTTGCAAGAAACAGCGTTCGCGTTTGGCGATCCAATCCATCTCGTGCTTGGACCGGATGAGACTCTCTCCGATAGCCCATCAGAGATAGCCCGCAACTTTGAAGAGCACACAAATCTATATTGGCGGAATTGGAGCCACCGGCTTGCCCTTCAACCGGAGTGGCAAGAAGCGGTAATTCGCGCAGCGATAACGCTCAAACTTTGCAACTATGAGTCCACCGGCGCGATTGTCGCGGCCATGACCACGAGTATTCCGGAAGCCCCCGGCACCGGACGTAATTGGGACTATCGCTATTGCTGGGTTCGCGACGCCTATTTTGTAATCAAGGCATTGAACAGCCTCGCTGCGATGCGGACTCTGGAAAACTACTACCGCTGGATTATGAACATCGTAGCGTCTGAGAGGGACAACGGGCACATCCAGCCGGTCTATGGGGTTGCATTAGAGCGCGCGTTGACAGAGCGCACGGCTCCTTTCTTGCCCGGCTTCAACAACGATGGGCCTGTCCACATCGGGAACCAGGCGTATGAGCATTTTCAGCACGATACTTACGGAAATTTAATCCTGGGCGCGGCGCAAGCCTTCGTGGACACAAGGCTCTTTGTGCGCGCCGGAATAGATGAGTTCAGAAAGCTGGAATTAGTCGGCGAACAAGCATTTAAGCTGCACGATCAGCCTGACGCTGGAATTTGGGAACTAAGATCGCGCGCTCGCGTTCATACCTCGTCTAGCGTCATGTGCTGGGCAGCTTGCGACCGTCTTTGGAAAATTGCCGCCTACCTTGGAGAAGCGGACCGGGCTACAGCTTGGCGCAAGAGAGCGGACCTTATTAAGGAAAAAATACTGGCGTCGGCATGGTCGGAAAAGCGCCGTGCCTTCGTGGAGAGCTTCGGGGGCGAATACCTTGACGCAAGCGTCCTCCTAATGGGCGAGCTTGGGCTTGTGAGCGGAAACGATCCGCGCTTCGTTTCAACCGTGGAGCAACTGGAGAAGGTGCTGGGACGAGGTCCTTTTATGATGCGGTACGAGGCTGCCGACGATTTTGGGGTTCCGGAGACCGCCTTTAGCGTTTGCGCATTTTGGAGGTTGGACGCTCTCGCCCGCATTGGAAAGCGCGAACAAGCGCGAGAAATATTCCAGTCGCTACTCGATGCTCGCAATCATTTAGGGCTTATGTCCGAAGATGTACATCCAGTTACCAAAGCAGCATGGGGTAACTTCCCGCAAACCTATTCGATGGTAGGCATAATAAACGGGGCCACGCGACTGTCGAAACCCTGGGAGGCTTTTATTTGAGCCGTCTTGTCATCGTATCCAACCGGGTCGCCGATTTGGAAAAGCAAGCCCAATCGGGCGGGCTTGCCGTCGCGCTTGGTGATGCGCTTCGTTCCGTTGGCGGCCTTTGGTTTGGATGGGATGGTCAGATCGTGGAGGAGGGAACTCCTCTTGAAGTCCATAGGACCGTTCAAGACAATGTAACCATCGCTACGATTTCGATGACGGACCGGGACTATCAGGAATACTACCTCGGCTTTGCAAACGAGGTGCTTTGGCCTGTCTGTCATTACCGATTGGATTTGTCTAATTTTCAGCCTGCTTATTTTGAAGGTTACGAGCGCGTCAATAAGTGCTTCGCGAGCGCTCTCGTAGGTCTTCTGCGCCCAGACGATATGGTTTGGGTACACGACTATCACCTCATGTCGCTCGCATCTGAGCTCAGAGTTCGCGGCGCCAAGCAGCGGCTTGGCTTTTTTTTGCACATCCCATTTCCACCTCCGGAAATGCTCCAAGCCATACCCGTTCACAACTGGCTCATTGAAGTGCTGTTCCAGTTCGATGTGGTCGGGTTCCAGACAGCGACGGACGTGAACAATTTCCGCCGCTTCGTCTCGGAGCATCTCAACGGCACGGTTTATGATGATGGGCGTGCTGAAGCTTTTGGTAGGACAATCGTCGCGGAAAAATTCCCAATCGGGATCGACGTAGATGAATTCGCAGCGGCGGCACAAACCGAAGCCGCGGCGGCGCAGATCGAGCGGCTAAACCGCCGGACTGTGGTGCGATCTCATATCGTTGGCGTCGACAGGCTGGACTACACGAAAGGACCTGCCGGAGCGTTTCCGCGCTTTCCGCAAACTGCTCGAAATTCATCCTGAACATCGGAAAGCGGTTACGCTGATGCAAATCGCGCCTCCGAGCCGTGTGGAGGTGGAAGCCTATGCGAATATCCGCATTGAGCTGGAGGAGCTTTCGGGAGCAATCAACGGCGAGTTCGGCGATTTTGACTGGACGCCGTTGCGATATATTCATCGCACCATGCCCAGAGATACATTGGCTGCTCTATTTCGTGGATGCCAAGTTGGCCTTGTAACTCCGCTACGTGACGGAATGAACCTCGTAGCGAAGGAATATGTTGCGGCTCAAAATCAGGTAGACCCTGGCGTTCTTGTTCTTTCGCGCTTCGCAGGGGCTGCTGAGGAGCTTGAGGAAGCGCTTATCGTTAATCCTTATAACATCGATGAGATGGCGAGCGCCATGCAGACTGCTCTACAGATGCCGCTTGCAGAGCGCGTTGAGCGGCATAGCGCCCTTCTTAGCCGCATCAAGACCCATGATGTGCGATATTGGCGGCAAAGCTTTCTGAAGATACTTGCCGCCGAGGTTCCCGAGGCCGTGGCGTGAGAGATCAGCGGCTTGTCTGCGATGCCGGCGGCACAAATGTGCGCTTCGCGTGGGCCACCGAGGATGGAACGCTTAGCGAACGGCGATGCTACAGCGTTGCGGCATTTCCTGCCTTTATTGATGCGCTTCAGGTCTATCTCACGGAAACCGGCTTTTCCGGCGCTTGCACTGGAGCTGCAATAGGCGCCGCCGGACCCATCGATGACGGCTACGTAGAGCTCACAAACGCGCCTTGGATGACGATCCTTGCTTCGGAAGTAAGCGCGATCCTTAGCGCTCCCGTAGTTCTGATTAACGATCTCGAAGCGGCGGCCCATGCATTGCCCGCGCTGGAGGAAAAGGACCTCTTGCTTGTCGGCGAATCGAAGCCTGACATGCAAAAAGCCAAGCGGCTGCTCGCCGTCAATGTCGGCACAGGCTTCGGCGCTGCGACGCTCATTCGCGTTGGCACGAATTGGATTTCGTGCTCAAGCGAAGCGGGTCACATGTCATTCGACACCGTGAGGCTGGCTCCTCACCATATGGCTCGAAAGTTCACGCGCCTGGAACAAATCCTGTCAGGTGGCGGCGTTCCTGAGCTTTACAATTTGGTATCAAACTCGCCGGAGGTGCTGCAGGCTGCTGACATATTCGCGCGCTCGAAGACCGATATGCACGCAGCAGAGACCTTGCGCCTTTTCACTCAAATTTTCGCGCACGCCGTGGGCGACCTTGTGCTCGCCGTCGCGGCATGGGACGGAGCTTTCATTTTTGGTAGCGTTGCGAAAGGCTTTGCCGCAACAGCCGATCACGTTCTTTTTAGACATGAGCTGGAAGACAAAGGTCCCATGCAGGCGCGGATGCAAAAGGTACCTGTCGCTGTGGTCTTGAAAGAAGACGCCGCGCTTATTGGCTTGGCGCATATCCCCATCGCAAACTGACACCGTTAAAAACGCCGCGCGACGCGCACGCTTGCTGCCCATTTGGCACAGCTTCGGTGAAATTGCGCGCTGGCGAGCTGTCCGGGCTTGCTTGTCACATTTGCTTCGCTCAAGGCTAGCCTAGTTCCTGTAGCCTAAAGTGAAGTCCTATTTAATGCAAAAGACATCCGGCGCATTATATCCCGCTCGCGATCAGTTAGCCGCAAATGATAAGAATTATCGCCCGGATATCGACGGCCTTCGCGCCATCGCGGTCCTGCTTGTCGTCTTCTTTCATGCTGGTTTCGCCGAGCTCTCCGGCGGATTTGTGGGCGTCGACATCTTCTTCGTTATTTCGGGCTACCTAATCACCGGCATCATTGAGCGAGAACTGGACGGCGGACATTTCTCCTTCGCCGATTTTTACGCGCGCCGCATAAAGCGCATTTGTCCCGCACTTTTCGTGGTGCTGGGGCTATCCGCTGTGGCGGGATTTTTACTGCTTATCCCCGCAGATCTAAAAGGCCTCGGTACCTCGATTGATTCATCTGTCCTCTTTTACGCCAATTGGCATTTCTACTCGCAAGTAGGCTACTTCGACGGACCGGCTATCGAGAAGCCGCTGCTTCACACCTGGTCCCTTGCGGTTGAGGAGCAGTTTTATTTGATCTGGCCGATCACGCTTTTTTGCCTGTACCGAGCCTTCGGGCGCAAAGCGTTGCCCAATTTCATCCTGGCTCTTCTATGCTTATCGCTTGTGGCTTCTCAGCTCGTACTTAGGCACAATCAAGTCCAAGTGTTTTACCTGCTCCCCTACCGGGCTTGGGAATTGCTATTAGGCGCTTATCTTGCCGTTGCGCCGCTTCCGGCGCTCGCAAGGAATGCCGCGAGCGTTCTTGGACTTGCCGGTTTTGGCACGATTGCCTATGCCGCAGTAACTTTCACTGCGAAAACACCCTTTCCTGGCGCAAATGCACTTTTGCCATGTTTAGGCGCGGCAATGCTCATCGCAGCGGGGGGGCGGCATAATTCGCTAAGCCGCAGGGTTCTGGGTCTTGGCCCGCTGCGGTTCGTGGGCAAGATTTCATATTCGCTTTATCTCATACACTGGCCCATATTTTCTTTCGCCAATATTATTCTTGATCACACTCCTAGCGTCGAGACCCGCCTCGCGATAATGGTTGCAAGCGTGATCCTGGCGGCGTTGTCTTGGCGGTTTGTCGAAACGCCAGCACGCCGGGCTACGCTTCGTTTTTCCGTAATTGCGCCGGCGGTTGCCTCCGCTGCAGCGCTACTTGCGTTGTGCGGGATCGCTTACCACGCTACAAATGGCCTTCCCTTTCGTGTGCCAAGTAGCGTTCAGATTGCTGACGCGGCAAGGCAAATCGGCGGCAAAAAACGGCAACGCGCCGATTGCCGGAACGATGCAAAGCCTCCTCTTCCTGGCCCGGTCTGCCCAATCGGCGCTGCGGCTCCGGACCTTCAATATGACTTCGTAATTTGGGGCGATTCCCACGCACGCCAGCTGGCCTCAGCCTTTACGGATCAGGCGCGGGAGCGCGGTCTCGCGGGCATTGTGCTTTCGAGTGGCGCATGTCCGCCTTTCATTAACGAGAACCGCCTCTACTCGGTATGCGCGGACGCCAACTTAAAAATTGCAACTTGGATTAAGACACAAGCGAAGCTGAAGACAGTGTTCCTCGCAGGAGCCTGGACCACCTACGCGAGGGACGGGTTGTTGACGGTTGCGGATGAGGACGAGGCAACCACCGACAAGATTAGCTTGGAAGTAAAGCCTACCGGGCAAGCAGGCTTGAGGGATACGCTCCGGTTTCTTCGCTCTCTCCATATACCCATGGTAATTCTCGACGATACTCCATTTTTTCCGCGCAACGTTCCCTCTTGCGTGGCGCGTGCACGCATGTTCGGGCGTTCTGATGAGCACTGCTTTGTACTCGCTCGTCGGGATTTTGACGGAAACAGCGAGCAGGCATCATTCATTCTTACCGGGATAAGGCGCCGCTACGATATCCCTCTCGTTTCGACGGCTCACGCTTTTTGTGATCGCGATTTTTGCCGTGCAGAACGGGACGGCGTCATCTTCTATCGTGACCACAACCATCTTAATACTACCGGAGCGCGATATTTGGGATCGCAACTGGACATTCCGTGGCCAAGGTCCGTAAGTCGCAGCGGCAACACGGCATCGCTGCCATAAAGCGCGCCAAGCGCTAGCAACAGCGAGCGCCGTTTTGGAACCTAGATCATACGCCTTGCCACACCATCACGTCTTACGATGCCGTGATAGGCTGCGCCCAAAATATGCAGAGTGACCAGCGCCACTAAGGCAATAGCTGCAAAATAATGAGCATCGGACAATTGCTGCGCTACCGCCTCTTCCTGCTTTCCAATCGGCGAAGGGATCGTGAAAAGCCCAAACCATTTTACGGGAAAGCCCCAGGCGTTGGTGTCGAGAAATCCAAGCACCGGCTGTACGAGGAGAATAACATAGAGAAGAAAGTGATTTGCGTGCGCCCCAATGCGGACGAGGGCCGGTTGATGTTCGAGCGCAGCGGGCGGATTTCCGAAACGGACGAGCAGCCGCACTAGCACCAGCATGAATAATAGAACGCCGAAGCTCTCATGCAGGTTATAGAGCTGCAATTTGAAAGCTTCGTCTTTCGGCTCGAATTTGGTGATCCAAACCCCGAGCATGATCATCACCAAGACGAGCAACGCCGTCGCCCAGTGAAAGAAACGCGCAGCGAGCCCATAGCGGAAATTCATGATTGCGCCCCAGTTGCGGTGTTTCGCGGCATAGAAGATCTGGAGCTTAGCAAGCTAACTGGAGTGCGTGCCTACTGCAATTGCATTAGCTGCACTCCAGTTCTGCACTAACAGAAATCAGTGCGGACCTAAGTGCGAAAGTCAGCGCTGATATTCTGCTTCTTCTGCGGGCTCTGGAGCCGTTCCGTCCCCAGCCGCGATGGCCAGCGCGCGGCCCTTTTTGAAGTCCTCATATCCTGATGGATCGATCCCGTTCCGCCGAAGCATGTCCAGCGTCGCCGTCCATTTTTCAGGCGTGTCGGAGAGCATCGCCGCGTGGGCGATTGCGTTTGTAATGAGGGCCGCGGCTATGCTTGGCGCGCTTGGCGGCGCCGAATTCCCATGCGGGGAGGATGCACCATGAAGAAGCGCGTTGCGTGAAACAGCGCTGTGCATCGGCCTGCTACGCGAAGCGTTAAGAGCGTAAGCCATGTTGGAACCCCCGATTATTTTCCGTAATAGTAATTGGAGTAGTCCTTCGCAGCGCCATAGACGTTGTTGCCTGCGTTCGCGAGGCTCAGGCCTTGATATTGGCCCGACAAAGCGTTGAAATTGCCCTGCGCGGCCGCGCTGGAAGTGCTCGCAGAAGTAAGCGCATTGGCGGAGTTTGCGCCGAGCTGCGCACCTCTGAACAGATCATCAAGGCGCGTGTGATATTCTTGCGAAAGATCTTTTTGCGAATAGTCTTGCAGGGCTGCGAGCGTATTCCCTGACAAGTTCATACCTCTGGCCGCGTTACTGGCCTGAATTTGCTGGAGGCCATAATTGACGCTCGCCTGAAAGCCGGGGTCGTTCTGAAAACCGTCATAGTAGGATTGTTGAGCGCCTGCGCCATTCACGCCAGTTGCGTTGTTGTATTGATTCAGCGAGTTCTGCCCACCCTGAACGAATGGCTGTTCGTAACCCACAGCCTGGTTGAACCGCTGCTGCTGAAGATTTGCGGACTGCTTTGCGGCATTTGCAGCGGCCTGCGTACCGAAGTAGTTGCCAAGCGCCGATGCGGCGCCGCCTAAGACGACAGGGAGTGCGGCTTCTGCCATGGGATGTCCTTTGCAAACACGGTTTCAAGCACACGGTAGTCGAGACGTTGAAGGAGTTGCAGCGTGCGTTCCTGTCGCCCGGCGACGATGAGACGGCGAGCGCCTTTCTCTTTTGCCCAATTTTCAAAAGCCCGCAGAAGATGCGCGCCGTGACCTCTGGAGGCCGGAACGGCATACCAAGCGGTTTTGAACGCCGTTAATTCGCCGGTGAGATAATGGGGCGTAACGAGGCCGCAGAGAACGGCCGCAACTGGATCGCCCGCGACGAAGCAGACACGGCTAGGCTCATAAATGTGCGAAACCGCGAACTGCGCGAGCTCGGCGGGATTCGCGGTCCGCGCGCCATCGTCATCATAGAACTTTACGCCAAGCTCAATAAGCCTTGGGACATCGTCGAATGTGGCATGGCGGACTGAAAATCGCGGTTCGCTCATGTCGCAAGCCGGTTTTGGGAGCGCAAAACAGAAAGCAGAGCATTGATTGCATTTGCCGCCTCCGCAGGCGTGGGATCGAGCGGCACATTCGGGATAGCTCCACCCTGCAGGAATTCAATCGCCTCGAAGAAATCGCGATATTGCGCATCGAGCTGGCCCGTTACCGGATCGACGATATAGGGTTGCCGGGGCGCGAATGTTGACGCGGCTGCCATGCTGTCCAGTTCCTTAGGAAGTGCGAAGGACGAAAGCTTTCCGCCGATCCAATGGCCGAAGACCCAGTTTGGGCTGTCGCCCCAAACGGAGCTGAGAAGCGGAAAGAAAGGATAGGGCCGCGCATCCCAGGTGTAGATCATTGCGCGGCTTAGATCGGCCATGCGGCCCTGATAGATGGGGCTTTGCGGGTTGCGGTCTTCGGTGAATTCGGGGTCGTTCTCGTCGAAGAAGCGGAGCATCGAATGCAGATGCCGCCGTTGGATCAGGTAGTCGGCGCGTCCAGCCGAAAAATAGGGAACCGCGCTTTCTGACGATTTGGCGTCAACAAATACGTTCGGTTGATTTGAGCCTTTGTCGATGGATGGGCAGCCAAGTTCGGTGAACCAGATCGGTTTCGAGCAAGGGAGCCAAGCCGTAGGCGAAGCGCTTTCGATCCCTCCAGAGCGGTCGAAGTGCTGGTTCGACCACCAACTCCAAACATCCTTGAAGCGAAAGACCCACGGCTTGCCATATGCCCCGTCAGTAATCGGTGAGCGCCGTTGCGCGTCCCGGTCGGCTTGGCTCGCGTAGAAAAAGTCGTAGCCCTCACCGCCACGCACATTTCCCATCAGGTAATTGTAATCGGTGATCGCGGTTAGCGTGCCGTCCGGCTTGAGCGTCTCATCGATATTCGGCGCAGTATCGCGCCAGTCCGACAGCGGCCAATAATTGTCGAACGCGACGGCGTCGATGTTTGCGTCAGACCACAACGGGTCGAGATGAAAATATACGTCGCCCGAGCCATCGGCGGGTTGATGTCCGAACCATTCAGACCAATCCGCCGCATAGGTCAGCTTGGTATCAGGCAAAATCGCCTTCACGTCGGCGGCAAGCCGCACAAGCGCCGCAACAAAAGGATAGCTGCCGGGCGCGTCACGCAGCCAGGTGAGCCCGCGCAGCTCAGTACCGAGAATGAAAATGTCCACGCCGCCAGCGCTGGCGCATAAATTGGCGTAGTGCAGCACGAAGCGGCGATACTGAATGACGAACGCTGCTACTTCCGCTGAAACTTCAGGCGTTTTATCAGCCGTCGCGAATGCCTTCGTTATACGCCCCCGCCAGGGATAAGGAGGCTGTCCAAACTCGCCGATGATAGGGTTGGGGAGCGCATTGTCGCTGGGAATGTCCATCAGAATAAACGGCGTGAACGCAATTTCCAGCTTCCGCGCTTTCAGGTCCTTGATGGCGTCAATTACGCTTTGATCATCTGGCGTGCCGCCAAAAGCCGCGCCTTGTCCCGATGTCGAGACGAGATGAGCAGTCTCGCGCACAAAGCTCGCGCACGACCATTCATGCGGGACTTCGCCGGTTTCCTCATTGCGCGTCACCCCCGGAACGAGTGCGCATGAGCCGGCGCGCAAGTCGGTTCCAAACCACGACACAAACAAATTAACCAGCCGCACATTCGGAAGCGCGCTTTGGAGATTGTTCAGTGATAAGGCCCAATCACATTTCGGCCCGCCAACGCGCCCGGCGCGGCGCGCGGCATCAAAAAGCGGCGTCAAATCGGAGCCGGAATAGAAGCTGAAGGCGTTTTCACTCGCCAGCACTTCGCCGCCCGTCGTTTCGAAATCGCGCAGAACCTCGTAGGGCGCATAAGCCCATTCGGTTGCAGCAGGGATCATGGTCACGGCGCGGATTGCATTGGCGTAGGCAGTTTCATCCGCATCAAAGCCTTTTTTGATCCAGCCTTGCGCCGCAAACTCCTTAATTAAGGCGTTGGTCGTCGCGGCGATTTCCGCCCAAGAAGCATCTGGCGTCAAATCCGGGATGGCAGGCCCTACGCGGCCCTTGAACTTTGAGAAAAATGCCCGGCTGTTATTGTCGATCTTGCCATCGCTCAAAACTTGGAAGCCGAAGCGGCTGAAAAGGTTCGCATCGCCCGTCATGACGAGATTTCCCTTACGCGCGCTTCGGCGTTCAAGATGCCGCGGCTCACCGAGGACGAGCATGAAATCCGGAAGGTCCGGCCTGCTTTTCGCGTCGCGCCGAGTTGATAGAAGCTCGCCACCGCGAAGCGCTCACCCACTCGTCCGAGCGACGCTGTTCGCCCGCCCACCCACGTGCGTCCCCCATCATCCGACCAATCAAGCATCAGTTTGGGATCGCTGGCATCGGGATCCGCGCCGGTTATGCCCACGCCAGGAATGATGTCCACGTCGAGTTGATCCACGATAAGCGCATGCGGGAAGGCGTGCAGCGGCGCGGACTGCGCCAGAAAGAGATAGGGCGAACCGCTCTCGGTCTGCGAGGCGTCGTCGATGCGGTGCAGGGCGCCATCGGGGGTCGACCCTATAATGACATTGCCGTTGAAGGACTCAAAGCCGCGCGCGAACCAATTCACGCTGTCTGCGCTGGCCCGTTCATGCCAGAGGCCGGTCGCAAGATCGTACTCCCAGGTCCAATGCGGACTTGTTATGGCGTAGAAATCATGGCCGTTAAAATGAGTGTAGACGGCGTAAAGCGCGCGGCGCTCGTCCCAGCTCAGGCTTGAAATCGCGCGTTCGAGAGCATGTGTCGAGATGCGAACCGGCTCGGACGCTGTAAGCTGCCGGACGACGCCATTGTGATCCACCCAGATAAGAGCATCGGCCACAGTCGCGACCGTATGCTCGGCGATGCAGCCGATGTCGATGTCGGCTCGGATGCGCGCGAAGGCGAAGGGCGTCGTGCCCGCGTCCTCCCAAATTTCCAAGCTTTCCTCGCCAAGGGCAATGAGTGCGCCGCGATGGGTGACAATTCGGCGAAGCCCATCGGAGCGACTTTGAGCTGTCGCGAAGGAGAGCGCATTCACTGTCAGCGCATCGTTGATGGCGGTATGAAATATGCGCCCATCAGGGATGGAGAAGACCAGATAGCCATCGAGAAAAGTTACGCTGTTGGGCGCTGGCAAGCTCGGGATAGCAGGTTGCGTGACGATATTCGTTGCCGTGTCGAGGACGTAATATACGCCATCCGCGACAATGCCGATTTTCGGATTGGCCTCCTGGTTCGCCGCCATGATGACCATCGAGGCACCACCAATCGTTCCCGTCACAGGCGTGGCGTTGCCTTGATCGTCGAAAAGCGCCGCCGTGCTTCCCCCAATCACATATAGGCCTTTGCCGAAAACGTGGATCATTCCCCGGCAAGGGCCTGTGAGGCCGGTCGCGCCCTTGTCGAAACGCGAAGTTCCCGGAACCGCGTAAACCGGAAGCGGCGACTTCGCGGCTTGCCCTTGCGCTTCCGCATAGGCGTTCAAAAGGCGCTGATTGGAGGCGAACCCCGTTTTGTCCGGGTTCGAGGTGTGCCCGAAATCGACTTGAACCATGTGAGAAGCCCCAGCCAGTAATCAAGAAAGCGATGAGCGGATGCCGGTCTGGCGAAGGCTCGGCAGCAAGGTTAAGCCCATATCCTGCTGGGCCTCTGGCGCGATCACGTAGCGCGCGAGCAGCGCGTCATACGCCTTTTTGGCACGAGCCTTGATGGACGGCAGCGCCTCGATACCGCTTGCTGGCGCAAGCTCGACGGCGAGCATGGCCTTCGCGCCTTCCGCGAATTGAGCAGGGAAAGGAAAGGCATCGTTGAGGCCGAGCGAGAGGGTGGCCGGTTCGCTCTCGGCAACCTCCGAAGGATTACCAGGAACTATTCCGTCCACGGCCCAAGCGTTTAGCATACCATTATACACGATGAGACCGGCGGCGGCGCGGTCGGGGTCAAGGTCTGCCCCAAGCGGAAGCAGGCCAAGCCGCTGATACGCGCCAGCGATAATTTCACGAGCTGTTGCCATTGAAGACCTCTTCTGACAGACCGTTGTAGGAACATGCGGCTGACATTTATTGTCATGGCCGGGCTTGACCCGGCCATCCATCTGCCTCGAAGCGTTGCCGGAATGTCGCGAGTAAAATCGTAACCCGTTGTCGTCGCGGAATGCACTCGCCCATAGTCGGCGATAACAAAAAATGCTGGTTCCGGAATGATTGTGGATGGCCCGGTCAAGCCGGGCCATGACAGCAGAGAGGCAAAGCTCCCACTTGCTATTGGCCTTTCATCAGGCCGAGGCCGACAAGCGTCGCGCGGATCTCATTCAGGAGCGTAAGGATCGCCGCCGCCTGCTGCTGGCTGTAGCCAAATGGGCTGGTATTCGTTGGCGCTGTGGTTGGAACGGCCGCTTGCGCCGCGCCGGAGCGTTGAGACACCGGCTGAACATTGTAGAAAGAGATGAGGTCTGCGGTGCTTTGGCCAAGAACGGTGCCGTCAGGGTTGCCATCGGAAATCTGCTTTACGGGCATGGCTTACTCCATCGTGTTGGTTGCAAATGGCAACGTCCCCGCGCAGGCGAGGACGGCGTCGGGATTTCTGGGCAGGTTGCGAGGCTTACGAGCCGGAGACCCGAGTGGCGAGATCGGGATAGATCGGCTTCACGCCGTAAAGGATATCGAGACGCCACATATTGATGTCGTTGATGATGTCGTAATCGCAGATGACGCGGATCGAGAGGCCCTTGTAGCTTTGCCGCGCCTTCTTGATCGCTCCTTCGGGCAACTCCATCGGCACCATGCAGAGCGCAAACGCATTTTCATGAAAGACCAGGTTTTGCGGATAGGATGCGCCCGCGCTCCCCATGAAGGTCAGCGCCTCGTTCTGTGCAGGCGCAGCGCTGACGGTCTGATATTGACCGGCGACGATGATCGCAGGCGAGATATTGATGGCGTCCGCCGTGCCTGTCGCCGTCATACCCGCATTAACGACAAATTGCTGGAGGTAGGGGAGGACCTGTTTCGTCACGGGATTGACCGCAAAGACGCCCGCAATGGAGAACACATCGCCTTGGTTGAGCGTCGCGCCGGATGTGAGCCCGTCAACTAAGATTGTGCTCTGGTTCGTATCCTTCGCAGCGGCATATGTCGTAACACCGCTCGCATTCGCCGCCGCCGAAATGACGGGCGAGCCCGCATATGCGCCAACCGTGTAGTTCACGACGTTCTGCGAAGAATAACAGTCCGTATTGCCGACCATCGGAAGCTTAGATTTCTCAAGCGCGGTCTTCGCCACGTCCGGCATAAAAAGGCCGGTGAAGCTTGAGGCCATGCCGTAGAAATCGGCGGGCGACAAACATGCGGCGCGTGGTGTTGGCACGGCCATCTCGTCGAGGCGCTGCGGGCCTTTGATGAAGGATTTGTAGTTCGAGAGCGTCTGTCCCGGTGTGCCGACCCAATTCCAGACGGTCTTATAAAGAGACAAAATGTCGAGATCGACCTGGTTTGCCAGCGCAATCATTGGGTGTTTCAGATAGCGCTCCGAGAAGCGGTCGATAGTGAGCGTCAGGTCTTTTGTCGGAAAGCGCAAATCGACGCCGCGCTGCGTGTCGATCTTCATTTGCACCTTGCCCTCGGTCGCATCCTGCATTTGCGCGACGGAGCCCGTCCGCACGGCATATTTGACGGGTTTGCGGATGGTCAGCGTGTCGCCGATTTTACTCTCGCCGAACTCCGATTCATAAGCGCGGTAGGCCATTTTCGCGGCAACGAGATTGTTGTCGAGCTGCATCAGGCCTTCCTTGGCGATGATGCTGGGGGTGAGCAGAGTTGAGGCCATGAGAAGCTAGCTCCTTGGGGTTGATGCTGTCCTGTCATTGCCCCTCACCCCAACCCTCTCTCCCCGCCGGGGAGAGGGAAGTAACAGCGCGGCCTCTTCTGCCCATCGAGGAGAGCGACAGCCATTTCCCCGCCCTGTTGAGAGAGAGGAAGAGCTGCAACGTCCCAGCTATTCATAGGGAGAAATGCCAGCGGCAGCGTTCCCTCGCCCCATCGGGGAGAGGGGTAGAGTGAGGGGGCCTAAGTTACTGAAAAAAAGCGCTCAGAACCCGCGCGCGCGGCGGTAGTCCTCGAAGTCCATCTCTTCGAGCGGTTTGCCGGAGCTTCCGCTTCGGCCCGATAATGTCGCGATGGGCTGCGGAGCGCGGCTCACAGAAGCGGTATCCGCGCCGATCCGGCCTTCGAGGCGCGCTATGGCTGTTGCCTGAGAGACGGGAGGGAGGGCCGCAATTTTCGCTGCTTCCGCTGGGTTTTTGCCGAGATAATACGCAATCTCCGCACCTCGTCCGGACTCGCGAATTGCGTCGGCCATGACCGGCGTCACGGTGAGATTGGGATTGTGCGCCACGGCGTCGAAATCGGGCACTTTCTGGCGGAAGTCTGCGGTGGTCTCAGTCCAGGCATCCTGCGCAGCGCGCGCGGCAGTCTCCTGCGCCTCCATCGCTTGCCGCGCCAAAAGGTCCGCGCCAACTTCGCGAACCGCATTCTCCGCCACGGCGCGCGTGAAATCTTCGGGCGCACGATAATCCTGAGGGCGGCCAGGGTTTTGCAGCCTTTCACGCAATGCGGCCGAATCTGCCATGCTGCGGGTAGCGAGCGCCTCCGCTGCGTGCTTTTCTCGAATAAGTTGGTGCACCCGAGACCCGCGAACTGGCTCGCCGCCGTTCACTTTGGGAGACGGCAGCGCGGCCCCTTCAGTTGCATTCGCTTCCATTTGTCCGGCGGACGCCAATGCGGCATCGTCCACGGACGAGCTATCGTCGTGTTCGCTCATGTTTGGTCCTGTTTGAGGGTTTTTGGTTGGGGTGGGCTAAAGCGTGTGGGGCGAAGGCTCGGTGAAGCGAGGCCGCTTCACTTCATTGCCGATAATCTTGCCGTGAAGCTCGGCTTTCGCCTTGGCAGCATCCGCCTCCGATTTGGCCGCCTGCCCTTGAAGGCGCTCAAGGTTCGCTTGAGCCAGCGCTTCTTGATAGGCTTGCCGACGGGCTTCCGCGATCTGCGCGTCGAGCGGCGGCGCTTCGCCGGAAATCTGCGGCGGTAGCAACCGCTTCAGTCGCGCGGCAATCTCCTCTGCGCCTGGCCAGTCCATGTTTTGCGCCACGAGGTCGCCAGCGACGCTCGCAGCTTGAGGCACGGCTTGAATAAATTGCAGCATACTGTCCGCAGCTTCGGCGCGCCGCGTCGCATAGGCGGGACCGATCTTCACCCGCACATCATACGCGCCTTGGCTAAGATCGTTGAGAAGCATCGGCTTACCATCGACGCCCATGACCGGGACATTGATCGAGACCGGCATGTGAGTGTCGTCCTCGCGCAGAATGCGTAGGGTGCGCTCCGAGTCGTATATCTTCGGGACGAGATCGGCCAGAGCGCAGCCCAGATGATGGAGCGTCGCCAGCAGATTGTCCTGATAATGCAGGGCTGAATTGCCGCCCTGGCTCTCTCGCGCCCGGATAGCCACGCCGGAGATTTCATTCGAGCGCGCGCCAAGCGATGCGTCGTAAATGCCGGTTGTGGCCTTTATTTCGTCGGACGAGATGGCGCTTTCTTGTACGAGCGCCTGCGGAATATCCGGCGGCGGCTCGCGCATCGGCCTTCCCCCTGGCGCGTCGGGGTCAACTTCGTACAAAAGATATGGCCGCGATACGGTGTTCTGCGTGTCCCACTGCCCTTTGAACTTCGCGATCATCGAGGGCGTGACGAGAAACGGCGCGCGCGGCGCGAGCGCGATTGCCTCGGCGGCAGCGGACCGCCAGAAATTATAAAGCTGCTGCGGGTCGCGAGCGGATCGCACTAATCCGCTGCGGATCACCTTGGTTTCGAGCGCCACTTCCGAGCCGACCACGGGGAAGATGGGGATATACCTCCCCGCCCACTCATTTGGACCTTCCAGCACTTCCTCGCCGCTTAAGAGATAGTGTTCGATCTTATGCGATCTGACCTTACGCTCGGCGATAACCGGGAGTTTTTGTAGCTCGCTGGCATCAACTTCGGTAATATCGATTGTCTCGCCGCCTTTGAGCCGCGCGATGGTGCGGTAGTGTGGACGCTTCACCCAATATTCGCAGACGCGCACGGCATCGCGATTGGCCCAGAACAGGCCATTTTCCGCGCTCAAATCCGATGGCGTATCGAAATCGGTCATCGCCGCGCCTGGGAAACGCTTCTCAAAATCCTTCCGCCCAATCAACTCGGACACAAGACAATAGGCCGCATCTGACCGGCTCGGTTCGACCGCGCTCGGGTCCCAGAATACCGACAGCGGATGCTGAATGCGCTTGATGAGAATTTCCTGATCGAAGCCGTTGCCGTCGACATAATCTGTGACGATACGAAAATGGCCGATGCCGCAGGCCACGGCGTAATATGTGGCCGTCGCGAAGACATGCGTCGCGTTGGAGCGGTATTGAATTTGGCGGAAAAGACCGTTGTAAATCTCGGCCAGCTCTTGCGTCGCTTCGCCCCCGGCTGGGATGGCCTTGATGCTGGGCGGATTCTGGCGCACGCCATTCGCCACCTGGTTCACAAATTGCGGCAGCCGATTGATGGTAAGGCAGGGCCGGTTTTGCGCTTCGCGCTGTAGCCGCACCGCGCTCGGCCATTGATCGCCTGCGAGGAATTTCAGGTCCAAGAAGGCGTCGTCGCGGTTTTCGCGATCTTGCACCCACGCGGCTTCGAGACGCTCTTGCGCCTCCTTGATAATGTCGATTTTTGGCAAAGGAACCTCATTGGCGCAGGGCTGCGCTTGCGGTTAACAAAGCTGTACAGGGTAACGGCTATTTGGCCTATGCTGGGGAATATGCCCAAAGGAGGCCCCCATGGGGCTCGAACGTAAGGTCAAACTGTTCAAAAATGGACGCAACCAGGCGGTCTGCATTCCGCGTGAGTTCGAGCTTCCGGGCGAGGATGCAATTATGCGAAAGGAAGGCGACCGGCTGATTATTGAGCCCGCGCCGCGAGTAAGCTCGCTTCTGGAATACCTAGAGACGCTGGAGCCGTTGGACGAAGAATTCCCTCAAATCGAAAGACTTCCGCCTCGGACTGTCGATTTTTAATGCTGTATCTGCTCGACACCAATCGTCTCGTCCGCTATATGCCGGGCAATCACGCCGCGTTAAATCCCCGAGGGGAAAACGATTTGTTGATCGCATCACACGCGATTGTACTGGGCTGCAAGCTTGTGAGCGCGAACGAGCGCGAGTTCGCAAGGATCGGCGAACTCAGTTACGAAAATTGGCTTCGCTGACGGCGCCTGTCTAATGGAAATCGCGCTTCGTTTTATTCGGCGGGCAGTATCGCGATCTTGATCGTCTCGGACGGAACATCGCTCAGTTGCACGACCAGGGGCGCATCCTGAAGCTCGAAACGCACGCTTTTACGCACGCCTGGACAATCACGTTTGCCGCTGTGGGCTTTCGACGGGAGCGGCCGCCCATTTTGGATAACATCAATCCAGGCCTCGCCGGAAAGCGTGACTTGATAGGTGCCCGGCTGAGTCGGGCTCGCAAAAGTCAACACGCCGCCAAAGCTGGACTCATTCTTTGGCTTACGCTCAAGCGCCACTGGGTAGCTAATATTTGTAGCCGGATCGAGCTTCAGCGCGACCCCATGCTCAGGCAACGCACGCTCAGGTACTCCGGCGCGTATCGTTTGCAAATTGGCAGCCGAAAAGGCTTCGCGCTCGCGGGTGATGGGCCACGCGAATTGATCGCAAGCCGGTTTCTCACCCGCAAAAGCTGCTGGCGCGGCTGCGAGGCAAATCGCGAAGCACGCGCCGCCAATGAGTCTGCAAAAATTGTTCTGCATATTAGCCAAACCGCGATTGTTGCTGCCCGGAGACTTTATAATGGGGGAGGCATTCACGCCAGCCCCAAGGCCGAGATCGTTTGCGGCCTCGTTGATGATCAATGCAGTTATGGTGGTTCCTGGACGCAACAAGCTGCCGTTTCTCTACTTCAAGGGCAGGAATATATCGGTGATGGCTTCGTGCTCGGGCACGTCCGGAAAGAACGTGACGCGCTGACAGTACAGCGGGAAATCACGTAGGGTTTCTCCGCTCTGTGGCAGCCAGACGGCGTAGAGGTGGGATAGCACTTCGCCGAAGCTGTCGTCGGAACCGATATGACGGAGCACCGCGCAACGCCCTCCGGGAATGACCTTGGTAACAATCCCGGCATCGTTTTGAGCAACCTCGCGACCAATGGCAGCGCAGAGGTCGAGTCGAAAGTCCTCAGGTGGCGTATTGTATGGGTCGTCATAGAGAATATTGAAGGTCGCGCTGGTCGTCCGCGACAGACCGTTCGCCCTCCGCCAGCCGATGAATCGACGTATCGAATCTTCGATGAGCGCAGGGTCACCGCGATGCTCAAGGACGGCAACACGTGTCTCCGTGACTTCGACAATCTTAACGGCTTCGCTGTGAAAATCCTTCTTCATGTGAACTCTCCTGGTCGCGCTGACTGGCTGAATGATCGCGTGCCAAGGCGCCCATCGCGGCTCGTTCCTAAACTCGCTCGGCGTCTGCCCGATGCATTGCTTGAAAGCGCGGGAAAAGGCTTCCGGACCTTCATAGCCGCTGTCGAGAGCGATCTCGATGATGGCATCGTCCTGAAATGCGAGCCTGTAAGAGGCACGCTTTAAGCGCGCGAGCTGCACATATTTGTGGACACTGATGCCGAACTGCGCAGTAAACTGGCGATGGAAATGGTGCCTTGAAAAGGCTGCGACACCACTCAGCACATCGACACTCAGATTATCATCAAGATGCTTCTCGATATAATTGAGCACTCTTTGAAGTCTGGCATGATAATGCTTGATGGTCGGCGCCTTCACATTGACCTCCGTCTTGGCATTCGGAAATTATCCGCTGTCCCGAAGCGGAGCCTGACGGAAATTGCTCAACTGAGCGGCACGGATTGGAAATAGTACGGGCACTCGCTGCCGGTAAGGCCAGACTTTTTGCAATCAGCCTTTGTAAATTTATTAAATTTCATAGCAGCCAGCCGCCGTTTCCACCGCGGGTCTCATCTTCCCAACTCACGCCCGGCTGCGGCTTCACCATGCGCGGGAACAGATCGCTGAGCGCCCACACGAGCGCGTCCACCCGGTCCGCTGCGCCGTTGCCCTCGACGCCGAACGGCGTGAACAGCACCATCTGATCTTCGAGCGCCGAGAATACGCCCGCATGGCTCACACGGCCTTGCTCGTAAAGCGCGGCAATCGGCTCGGCGCGCACCGCCTTGCCCCGGCTCGCTCGCACCTGCCGTAACGGCAGCCCGGCCCGCTCGGCGCGAAGCACCGTTTCGACCATCGCGCCGCCCTGGTTGATCTCGACCACAATCGCGTCTGCACTATGCGCATCGAAAGCCGCCACAACTTTCCGCGCCCATCCCATCGGCGAAAGGCGGCAGGAAAGATCATCAAGCACATAGCCGCGCCCGTCCTCGCCAAGCGCAGCCACGACGATCCCCGTTTCCGAGGTTTTGTCGCCTTCGCCCGAGGCCTTCGCGGCGGGATCCACGCCAATGACAATGCGCTGCATCCCCGGCAGCGCATCCTCTTTGCGGCGGCGATGCGTATCTATTGTGGCCCTTGTCCAAAGCGCGCCGGGGACATCGTCGATCAGCTCAGCGTTCAATTCCTGACGTCCGAGCCGCGTGCCTTCATAGCGCTTTACGACGGTTTCGAAAAATTTGGCCGCTAGGTTCGCGCGATTGTCGTAGGTGCTGCCGCGCGTCACGCTCACGCCCGCGCCTTCGCGCTTCAATAAATCGCGGATGAGCGGGATAGGTCGCGGTGTCGTCGTGATAACCTGCCTCGGGTCTTGTCCAAGCCGCAGGCCGAATTGCAGCATGTCCCAGGTCTCTTGTGCGTAACGCCATTTCGCAAGCTCATCGCACCAGGCTGCGTCATGTTGCGGGCCGCGAAGCTGATCGGGCTCCGTCGCGTTGTAAAGAGTGGCAATGGCGCCATTCGGCCACGACAACCGCCGCTTCGAGGGCTCGAATTTGGGGCGGAACGCGGACGGATGAATGCTCAAAAGCCCGCTCGGACCTTCCACTAATACGTCACGAGCATCGGCTGCGGTTTCAGCCACAAGCGCGATCCTCTCATACACGCCTCGCGCAAGCGGTGTCGCGCCGCATACGCTTGCGCGCACCCATTCAGCGCCCGACTTCGTTTTTCCAGCGCCGCGCCCGGCCAGAATAAGCCACGTATCCCAATTGCCCCCAGGAGCGCGCTGTTCCGGCCTCGCCCAGAAACTCCAATCATATTTGAGGCTCTGCAACTCTTGCGGAGTTAGCATGGAGAGGTACTTCTTCCGCCGCACCGGTGTCAGCGAGGCGAGATAGCTTGCGCTCCATTTCGTCACGAAGGTGCTCCGCATTCACGCTGTCCTTTGGCTCGTCTTCGCGCCGTAAGGGAACGCGGTCGCGGAAGCGCTTTCGAAAGCGGTTGCGCATCTGAAGCGCCCAGCCTGTTGCGTTCCATGTCCGCATGAATTGGCCCTTGCGCCCGGCAGCCAACCACCACGCATATTCCAGCTCCTTGGCCCGGGTCATCGCCTCGCGGAATTCGTCATGGGTTTTCATCCAGGCGGTTAAAGTCTTCACGCTTACGGCAAGAGCGGCGGCAATTTCGGCTTTGCCGCATCCTTCAGCCGCGAGTTCAAGCACGCGCTCGCAATATGCGGGATTGTAGAGCGAAGGGCGCCCGCGCGGACGTGAGCGAACGATTTCGAGTTCGGCGGTCATCGAACCTCACATCGCGTTGCAGGGAGAGTAGGGGAGGAGAAGGCAGAGGAGCCGCCTGAACGCGAGCCAAGGCAAGCAATTACTCAGAAAATTCGGTAGTGTCCCAGTTTGAAATTTCCACAATGGGGCGCAGTGCGAGCTTCGGCGAAATCAGGCTGTTCATGACCCGAAGGTGGCATGCTCTCCAAGCATCAGTGGGGGAGTCTGTGCCGTTCGAGGTCCTGGTGGATTTGTCCCCTCTTGGGCTTCGCTTCACCTGCTGGACTAAGAGACTTCCAGACGCGACACCTCGCGCGCGTCCCTTTGTTCGGGGGCGGCCCAATTCGTCAGCAAAGAAGCCGAGGACTTCAGATTGCCAAGTTGAATGCCCCGAATAACCCGCATCAATCAAGGCGAAGCATTCTCCACGACGTCTACCTCAGGCCAAACAGTTCTAATGGCCCGATCGAAACAAGACCCATGATAGATATCGAGCCATGGCGCGCATTTCCCTTGGAGATGGACCCATTGGAATACTGTCCCATCAAATAGGGGGGCATCATGATACTCGGATACGAGCAGCAGCCGAAATCCACGCGGAAAAACGTAAATACCAACGGAGCACTCGAAGCCGGTGTAGTGGCTAAAATCGTTTCGGATGGCCAGATTGGTCTCATCCAGCCTGGCGAAAGCGGCGATTTGCGGTTCGTTCGCACGACCAAAGTCAGCGAAGGTTTTGGGCAATACGTTATATTGTCGCGAGAGCAGCGTATAATCGGCAGGGGCATATTGAGCTTGGGCCAACCGCGGCTCCACCAACCGATGATCATGGGCCGTAAACGCGGGGCCAATGACCACGGGTGACGCAACAAGGTGTTCGCTCACGATAATTTCTGCGACTTGAGCGGCGTGAAGGTCGTTCGGCTGCCGCATTCGCGGAATCACATACAGATTGATGATGGTTCCCATTGCGCGCTGGGGCCTCACGATAAGACTGATCTCGACATGTGCTTGTCAGGCTACCATCGCTTCTTCGCTTCCACGAAGACATTCTCAAATGGCGGGGCATCTGAGCTAATAGCGCAGCTACTCACTGACCACTCCCGCGAAGTCGCTACATGTCCGGATTTGGCCCAGGGCAGAACAAACAGTTTGAGTGGCCTAATTGTAGCTTCGAGTTCGATAGCATAAATTCAAACTGAGATGTTACCGGAGAATCTATTTCGCCCAAGATGCAGAGAAGATCACGAAGGAGTTATGATTGGGGCCGTTCGCTTCAAATCTTCCACTATATGAATTTCTACTGGAAGTCACCGTTCGAAGTCAACGAAGCAGCGAACTGCAATTTGAGAGAAGCGAACTTAGGCTTAAGAGATAATTACTTCCTCTTACAGCCGGCATCAAGGGTGCACTCTGTCTCTGGATTTGTTTCCACCTGCAGGGTCACGTGACCTATCCCGAACTTATGACTGAGTTCGGTGGAAACCTCGCTCAAAAACCCGTCGCCCGGGTGGCCGGATGGCATAACGAGATGCGCCGTTAGAGCGTAATCCGTTGTGCTCATGCACCAGACATGCAGGTCGCGGACGCGCACCACGCCGGACCTTGATGAAAGAAACTCCCGTACCTCTTCAGTCTTTACCCCCGGAGGCGCAGCGTTGAGCGACATGGCAACGCTTTCGCGAAACAGGCCCCATGAGCCCCAAATGATAATCGCGTTTATGGCGAGGCCAATGAGCGGGTCGAGCCAAAGCCATCCGGTGAGAAGTATCAAGACGGTGCCTGCGACGACGCCTGCGGAAATGGCGGCATCGGCGATCATATGTAAAAATGCGCCTCTGATGTTGAGATCGCCCTTCCGTCCGGAGGCGAAAAGCCAAGCGGTAAAGCCGTTTAGAAGAATTGCCGAGGCCGCGACAGCTATCACCGTTTCGCTTTCAATCGGCTGCGGCGCAAGCAAACGCTTAAAGGCTTCCCAGCTTAGTCCGCCTGTGACTACGAGCAGAAATACCGCATTGAAAAGCGCCGCCAAAATGGATGAGCCAAGCAGGCCGTAAGTGAAGCGCGGCGTAGGAGCGCGGCGCGCGAGGATCGTTGCCACATAGGCGACGACGAGCCCGAGCGTATCGGCCAAATTATGCCCTGCGTCGGCTAGGAGCGCGAGGGAGTTACTGAGAACTCCGAAAAAGACCTGCAGGACGACAATTGCGGAATTCAACGCAATGCCGATCAGGAATGCGCGCCGGAAATCTGCCGAGCCCCCTCCACTTGCGTGGCTATGGCCGTGTCCATGACTATGGTGATGGTGATGACCGGCCATGACGAAAATTATTTACCATGCTTTTTCACGCCTTAGTGGCTCAAACTAAGATAGTATATCATTGAGAGATTGATAGAAAAAAGCATTGTAGGAGGCGTTAGCAATGGCCCACAGCGTGTACAAACTAATTGAATTAGTAGGAACAAGTACAGAGTCTTGGGAGAAGGCTGCAGCGGCTGCTGTCGAAAGAGCTGGAACTACGCTGAGAGATCTGCGTATCGCAGAGATATCCGAACTCGATATCCTACTTAATGATGGGAAAGTGGAAACGTACCGGGCAAAAGTGAAAGTCTCGTTCAAATACGAGGACCGAGACTAGCAAAAAAGCGCGCCTCGGCCCTGGACCTTGAGAAGTCGGCTACGGCGCAGCGCTTAACCAGAACTGTAGCTCGGCTGACGCTGGTTTCCCGGCCTTGAGATAATTGTCTTGCCAATGCGGAGTAGGGTCCAGCGGCTTTCCGGTGACGTTCTTGTTTTCGTGTAGCCAATAACGCCAAGCGTAGTGGTCGTAGATATCGAGAACGTGGCATGCATAAGCTTCTGCTAGCCCTCGATGTCCCCGAACCACAACGAAATTCTCGTCATTATTGTGCGAGGCCCGATAGCCGAGATTGTGCGACCCCGTGACGACAACGCAATCATCATCAAACGGATCGATCACAACGATTTTGTCGTGAATGATGGCATGCCCTGCTTTGTCTAGCTCTGCTTCCCAGGCCCCGAAAGTATCGTCCGCGCCTATATGTCCTGCTGGAATTGCGCGATAGTCGATCTGGCCCTTGCTGGTGCCGCCCCGGCCCCCTTCGCCAATAACGGCAACGCCTCCTTCAGGCGCTTCAGCGTCTTTAATGCCGTTCAACGCAGCTTCGAAATTGCTGGCCCGCGCTGCGCTTGTCAAAGCTCCGCGCACGAAGAGGTCGGGCCGTTCTCGGAGAACTTCTCCGGCAACGTCGAGGATGGAGTGATTGCCAGGGTCAAAGGCGAGAAATAAGATCGCGCGCTTCGCCCTCCGCATCAGATCGAAGACACAAGACATGTCCACCGGATCCTCATGCGTGTTTCCTTTGGCGCCCCAGTTGCGGTGAGTGCCCGGTGCAAAAAAGACATGGACCTTTGCGCCCCCCTCTCTGCCCTCGCCCTTTATAACCACAGGAGCATCTTTTGCGCTCTCGTTCTGAGCTTTGACCCAAGCTCGAAAGTCCTGGCTCTGAAGTTGACTGCCATTTTCGGCAGCGGCAGTATCCTTCTCCAGTTGGTCCCAATATGCTTGGTAAAGCTCAGCGACTTCCGAGTTACTAATGATCAAAGCATTGTTGGTCTGCGCGGCGAGCGCGTTCATCGTCCAATTCGTTGAGCCCGTGAGCACCGCCGTCGGCTGCCCATTCTGCTTCAGGATCACGAATTTGTTGTGGGGGATATGCTGATCCGGAAGAATGCGGTCAGCCACTGACACACCTGCGTCTTTTAGCGCTGCACGGTTTTTTGCATAAGCATCATCGACAACAACCCGTTCCGCGCCCTTGCCGTTCGAAGTCCGCTCATTGCCCAGAACGACTCCTCTCGATTTCGCTTTCCCGTGATCAGAAGCCTGCAATCTTACCTCCAAGCCCAAAGGATCGTTGAGTTCGTAAAGGGCAGCGCGGATTTCGCCATCTTCCCGATCTGCGCGGTTGAGAAGGCTGGTCAGTCCATCAAAGAGCTGCCCCATGAGCAGCTTGCGCAGGTCGTCCTGAGGGTCTGAGATGTGGCGTATCAAGCGCGCCGCGCTGGGCGTACCTAGCGCCTTTGTTACCGCCTGAGTGGCCACAATCCCGCGATTGAAATAAGCTTCGAAAGAACCGCGCCGTGGCGTCAGAGTGACAGAGTTAGTAATCAGAGGCTCGATGCCTTCAAGAGGTTTGAGCTCCTTTGGTGTGCCGCCCATGGCTACGATCTTGTAGCGATAGAGCACTTCGCGTTCGGCGCGCAGGTCCTTCCACCAGAATTTCTGGACAGGAGCTTGTTCGGTTGTTTGCTGTTCAACAATTGGGGCGTCGGCGAAGCGAGCCATGGCTGGCAACGCCGTTACTTTGTTGGCTTGAATGTCCAGCCGGTAAATCGCGAAGCCCAAACATCCATCAATCTTCTTATCCATCGCCCAGGCAATAACGGCGATGTCATTATTCGAAAATGCAAGCGCTTTCATATTGATATCTCAAATAAAGTCGATGAAAATGAACGGCTGATGCTCAATCCTTTAATTAAATCTTACTTAAATAGCGTGACATTTCTATGGCCGGAGAAGCAAAAAGCCCCTCCGACTCCGTTTCAGAAGCATTTGGAAGAAAATCAAGGCGGCGCGCCCTGATGACGGCATCGCCCCTCTGTGAGCAATCGGCTAGCCGATCACTTCATCGTTGGAATGACAAATTCTGCGCCTTCTTTCACGCCGCTCGGCCAGCGAGACGTCACCGTCTTTGTCTTCGTATAGAAGCGGACTGAGTTCGGGCCCGTGCTGGTTCAGGTCGCCGAACATTGATTTTTTCCAGCCGCCAAAGGTGTGGTAGGCGAGCGGAACTGGGATCGGTACGTTGATTCCCACCATGCCGACATTCACGCGCGAAGCGAAATCGCGGGCCGCGTCGCCATCACGGGTGTATATTGCGACACCGTTTCCATATTCGTGGTCATTGGCGAGCGCGAGACCTTCATCATAGGTCTGAGCGCGCACCACCGACAAAACGGGGCCGAAGATTTCTTCCTTGTAGATGCGCATATCGCGCGTCACATTGTCGAACAGACAGGCCCCCATGAAGAAGCCTTTTTCGTAGCCCTGCATTTCAAAATTGCGGCCATCGACGACGAGCTTGGCGCCTTCATCAATCCCAGACTGCACAAGACCCTTCACTCGATCTAGCGCGGCGGCGGTAACAAGCGGGCCAAAATCGGCCTTCTCATCCGTGAATGGAGCCACTTTGAGTCTATCCACGCGCGGGATGAGCTTCTCGATGAGTCTATTCGCGGTTTCCTCGCCGACAGGCACGGCCACAGAAATCGCCATGCAACGTTCCCCCGCCGAACCGTAGCCAGCCCCCATGAGGGCGTCCGCAGCTTGGTTCATGTCGGCATCGGGCATAATGATCATGTGGTTCTTCGCACCGCCGAAGGCTTGCACACGTTTGCCGTGGGCTGCCCCCGTTGCGTACACATAATGAGCGATGGAAGTGGAACCGACGAAGCCTACTGCGTGGATATCGGGATGAGTAAGCACCGCATCCACGGCTTCCTTGTCGCCGTTGACAACGTTGAAAATTCCCGCCGGGAGACCCGCTTCCAAAAAGATCTCGGCGATGCGGATGGGCACGCTCGGGTCGCGCTCGGATGGCTTCAATATGAAGGCGTTGCCGCAGGCGATTGCAGGTGCGGCTTTCCAAAGCGGAATCATGGCGGGGAAGTTGAAAGGCGTGATACCCGCGACAACGCCGAGCGGTTGCCGCATCGAATACATGTCAATGCCAGGGCCTGCGCCGTCCGTAAATTCGCCCTTGAGGAGATGCGGAATGCCGACAGCAAATTCGACCACTTCGAGTCCGCGCTGAATATCCCCGATGCTGTCCGCGACGGTTTTTCCGTGCTCAGAGGATAGCAACTCGGCGAGAGGCTTCATTTCTTTTGCGATGATTTCCAGGAACTTCATCATCACGCGTGCGCGTCTTTGGGGATTCTGTGCTGCCCATGCCGGTTGCGCAGCTTTTGCGTTGGCCACGGCTTCAGCGACCTCCGCGGTACTGGCTAGCGCCAGGCGCCCCTGCACTTCGCCTGTATGCGGAGCATACACATCGGCGAATCGCCCTGACCTACCTTCAACCCTTTTACCGCCGATGAAATGGCCAATATCGCGCATGTTTCACACCCAGAAATCGTATTTATCGCGCGCAGATTACGATAGCAGCCCTCTGCAATCAACCTGCGTGGTGGCAAGATCGAAGGCCTGAGGCGCATTGCCGCCATTGCTGCTCAAACTGGAATGGGAGCAATCCAATATTAGAAAAAGAAATGAGGGAGGCTATGAGTTCTTTTCCAGCGAGGGCGTGGCGGGGATCCGTATCACGGCCTTAAGTCCGCCCAGCACGCTTTCACTCAAGGTTATGTCTCCGCCGTGACCGCGCACGATGTCACGTGCGATGGCTAAGCCGAGGCCTGTGCTTTTTTTGTTCTGATTGCGCGCGCCATCTAAACTGTGGAAGGGCCGAAACACGTCCTCGCGTTTATCCGCTGGAATACCTGGGCCATTGTCCTCGACTGTAATTGTAAGCCACCCACGCGATTTGAGTGTCCTAACCATAATCTGATCCGCATAGCGCGATGCATTGCTGACGAGGTTCATTAATGCGCGTTTGAAACCGTTCCGGCGCAAGGCGACGATGATTGGGTCTTGCCGCACATCAAGCTTTATCTGAGCGCCAGATACTGCTGCTTCCGCCTGAATCTCTTCCAAGATGCGGCCCACATTAACCCGTCGTGTCTTCTCGCCAGCGTCGCCCTTTGCAAACGCCACATAATCTTCGAGCATTTGCTGCATTTCATCCACGTCGCGCTTCAACGCCTCGACATTTGGCGCACGCATCATCGCGAGTTGCAGCCGGAAGCGAGTGAGGACGGTGCGCAGGTCATGGCTGACGCCAGCGAGCATAATCGTTCGCTGTTCAACGTGCCGCTCAATGCGATCACGCATGTCGAGAAAAGCTTGAGCCGCGAGCCGGACCTCTCGCGCTCCTCTAATCCTGAAGCCCGATGGCGGAGGGCGCCCGCGGCCGAAGCGGTCCGCCGCATCAGCAAGCGCCAGAATAGGCCGGATCTGATTTCGCAAGAAAAGCACCGCGACAGTCAACAGAATGGTTGCAGAGACAACCATCCACACGATGAAAATATGCGTGTTCGAGGGGATAAGCTGCGCGCGCAAGGCAAGCACGCGCATGACCGCGCCATCAAGTTTAACGCGTATTTCTATATGCCTGGATGAGCCGACCGTATCGATCCAGTAGGGTTTGTTAATCTGCCTTCGGATTTCATTCGACAAATAACGATCCAAAAATCCGAAAAACGGCTTCGACCTCGCAACCGGCAGCTCCTCGCCCGGCACAAAGCGCACCGTGAGATGTAATTGATCGCGAGCAATATCGCTCAGCCGCTCCAGATCGGCACTACCCTTGTTTTTTGTGAGTTCGTAAGTTGCCGCCAGCATGGCCACGTCCTGTGCCGTAGCGGTTGATAGGCGGCGCGTAACGACGTCCCAATGCCGGTCGAGAAACAGAAAGGCCAGGATCGACTGCAAGATCACAATTGGCGCGATAATGATAATGAGCGCGCGAGTGTATAGGCCTTTCGGCGTCCACGCGCCCAAATAAGCCAAAACGCTGACAAGGCCGCGCAACACCGCCTGGGCCCGCGACGAGTTCACGCGGACTGTGCGGCCATCTTGGGCTTGACCCGTAGAATGAACTGCGCTCGGAGCTTCTCTTATTTCAAGGGGGATAGCGCGCCTCTTCCTTCATCAATCAAGATAGAGCACATAGCCCTTCCCCCGCACAGTATGCAAATAGGCCGGATTGGCCGGATCGATCTCGATCTTCTGGCGAAGCCGATTGATCTGAACATCGACGGCGCGCTCGTTTTCGTATCCGCCGAGACGAGCGAGGTCTTCCCGTGCGAGAAGTTCCCCCCCACTCAAAGCGAATTCGCGCAGCACTTCGCGCTCTTTATCGGTGAGGCGAATAAGTTCGTCACCCCTCTTAAGTTCGTTACGGCGGAGGTTGAACAGGAAAGGACCGAAACGCACCTCCCCATCTTTTGTCTTCGTAGATGAGGAGCGCCGCATGATATTTTGAAGGCGCAACAGAAGTTCGCGCGGCTCAAACGGCTTGGCAACGTAATCGTCGACCCCAAGTTCGAGGCCCCTAACGCGATGTTCCGGCTCTGAACGCGCGGTCAGCATAAGGATTGGAACGCTAGATGTCTTTCTAAGAGCTTCAGCGACTTCGAAACCGCTCTCGCCCGGCATCATCACATCCAAAATGATGCAATCGAAGGTAAGCCCCTCAAGCCTTGCCCGAGCTGCGGCTCCGCTTTCGGCCTGCGTAATGCGGAAGCCGTTTTCCCGCAGATAGCTCCCGAGCAAATCGCGTATACGCTCGTCATCGTCGACAACGAGAATATGGGATGCATCATCCGGCAATGAATTTGGCTTATCTGAGTCCGTCGCTAAGGCTGCACTCGTGTCCAAACCGAAACCGTTCCTTTGCTTAACATTTCCCTACACATCAGAACAACTTTTGACTGGACGCAAGCGTTATTGACACGCTTTATTCCACTCTCTAGCTTTTTGTGGAACAAACGCGCCGCCGGGGCGCGCCTTAAAGCAACCTAACCTTAACATTGAAAAACGAGCATTGGAGACGGCCATGGCACCCATTCCATATGACCAACGGGACGGTTTTATTTGGATGAATGGTACGCTCGTGCCCTGGGCGGATGCCAAGATCCATGTGCTGTCGCATGGACTGCATTATGGCAGCGGCGTTTTCGAAGGCGCACGTGTCTACGGCGGCGAAGTTTTTGCTCTAACGCAGCACTCGGAACGCCTGCACGCCTCGGCGCGCATTCTTGGCTTTGAGATCCCGTACACAGTGGCGGAGATCGATCAGGCCTGTCGCGACGTGGTAAAGGCGCAAGGTCTCGTTGAGGGTTACATCCGGCCAATTGCATGGCGGGGCTCCGAGGAGATGGGCGTTGCGGCGAAGGCGACAAAGATCAATTTGGCGGTCGCATGCTGGGACTGGGGCTCCTACTTCCCAATGGAAGAGCGCCTGAAGGGCATTCGGCTGCGTTGGGCAGACTATCGGCGCCCAGACCCGGCCACTGCGCCTTGCAAGTCCAAGGCATCGGGACTTTACATGATCTGCACCATTGAAAAGCACCGTTCGATGGACGAGGGCTTCGCCGACGCTTTGATGCTTGACTGGCGAGGGCTTGTGGCAGAAGCGACAGGCGCGAATGTTTTCTTCATCAAAGGAAACACGATCCATACGCCAACGCCCGACTGCTTCCTTGACGGCATAACGCGCCGCACGGTTATCGCGCTTGCGAAGAAGCGTGGATGCGAAATCATCGAACGTCAGATAAGGCCCGAAGAATTAGCTGACTTCGAGCAATGCTTCCTTACCGGCTCGGCTGCGGAAGTGACGCCCGTCTCCGAAATCGGCCAATATCGGTTCACCGTCGGCGAAATCACGAAGACATTGATGGAAGATTACAGCGCATTCGTGCGTCCAAAAGCTGAGGCGGCCTAACCGCCAATGGCGGTTGCCGTTGGTTTTCTCGACATTTCTCATAGTTCATCGCGTTTCGGATCGAATGATTCGGGACGCGATGTCGAAGAGGCGCGAGTTCTGAGAAATGCGCGGCGCCACTTGCGGAGCAGGGATGATAACCGCTCGCCACCGCGCCAGCGACGGCTGTCCCAAGTCTCGAAAGCGATTCAGCTTACCATACGGCAGCCGCCCCAATAGCAATATTCGGGGGTTGGATGGAGTTCTGCACCCGAGCTTGCGGTGTGTTTCGAAACTCCAGTCTTTATTGACCCGAGCGGCGCTCGACTAGGGCAATCCCCGACAGCACGAGCGCGGCGCCGCTGAACTGAAGCGGCGTGGGCGCTTCAGCAAGCAGAGCGAAGGCCAGAGCTGCGCCAAAGAGCGGCATCAGATGCACGAACTGGCCAGCGCGAACGGCGCCAAGCCGAGAGACGCCGTAGGACCAGAATAAAAACGCTATCGCGGAAGCAAACAGCGCGATGTAGCCGATGCTCAGAAAAGCTGAAAGCGACATTACGTTGGAAATGGGCGTCGTCGCGCTGAACAAAAGTACCGGCGTCATCATCAGGAGTGCGGCGCCGATGCTCGCCGCAAGTGTAACCTCCGAGGGTAGGTCTCGCGGGCGGCGGCGCAACATCAACGAATAGGCAGCCCAGATGAGCACAGCCAAGAGCATAAACAGATCTCCGACATTATATCCTCGAGATAATATGCCGGTGATGCTGCCACGGGTTATGAGAAGGACCGCGCCAGTAATCGAGATCAGCGTACCAAGCATTTGGTGGTTGGTTAAGCGCTCCGCCCCAAGAATTGCCGACCCAATAAGTGTCACGATAGGGGCAAGTGACAGTATGAGAAGCGCGTTCGTTGCGGTGGTGCTTTGTAGCGCGAGATAGACCAAGATATGGAATGATGCGATCCCGGTTGCTCCAAGCGCCACTATGAGCCGCCACTCGCGGCGGATCACTGTTAGGTTTGCGGCTGTGCTCCGCCACACGAAGGGCGCCATCACCGCGAGCGCAAATAGCCAGCGTAAGAAGTTCAGCGTCACAGGATCGATCTGGTCGCGAAGGGCGCGTCCGGCTACGAAATTTCCCGACCAGAACAAGGCCGTCAATACGAGCGCCAGGGTCGGTGAGCGAAGTACGCCCACCGTTGACGTATCCAGATTAGTTGATGTCATCGTGACTTTATTTTCTTGAGTGATTGTCAATGCCGATCGAAGGGAGGGTCTTCTGTTCTCCTCGCGGAGCCATTTGAATGGAGGTCGCGACGCTGGAGCGACTAATACCGTACGCCCAACTCTTGCGGGGCAGCGCTCCAAACAATGGCTCGGCCGAGATGTATTCGAATCCCAGCGCCATCGCTGCTCATTGCAACGGCGCCAGGGTATTGAGAAACAATCCAGCGCTATGGGCGCGCCTCAAGGATCATGTTGAATGGGGTCTCTGTTGCGCGACGGACCTGGGTGAAGCCCCCCTTTTGAATGACTTCCCGCAGTTTGGCCTCACCGGCCTGGGCACCCAACGCTGTACCTACTTCCTGCGAGAGCGAGGTGGGCACGCAAATCATGGTAGACGCCGCATAATAGAGGCGGCTCACTGGGTTTAGATTATCCTCAAGACGATCGCCAGCCATTGGCTCGACAATCATCCAAACGCCATCTGGCTTCAATGAGCGCCGTATATGGGCGGCGGCGCCGGCGGGATCCCCCATATCGTGCAGGCAGTCGAAGCAGGTAACAAGATCAAAGTCCTGGCCGGGGTAATCCTTGGCCAAGCCTACCTCGAACCGAGTGTTGGCTGAGACTCCGTGTGCTTCGGCATGCGCTTGCGCGTCCTTGATAGAGCCGGGATGGAAGTCGTAGCCGATGAACTGGGATTTGGGGAAAGCCTTGGCCATAAGCACGGTCGACCAGCCGTGACCGCAACCGATATCTGCTACTTTTGCTCCAGTCTCAAGCTTCTTAACGACGCCATCCAGCGCAGGAAGCCATGTGGACACAAGTTGATTGTGATAGCCAGGCCGGAAAAAGCGCGCCACAGCACAGAACATACAACCAGCTTGATCGCCCCAGGCAACGCCGCCCCCGGACTTGAATGCCGCCTGCACCTTCGGCTGGTTGTCAAGCATCGCTGCCACTAGGTCGAAGCCGCCCATGAGATAGACGGGGCTTTCCTCAATGGCAAACACCATCGCCTGCTCTGGGGGCAGAGAGAACCGCCCCGATACAGGATCGTAGGAAAGATAATTCGAACTTGCTTGGTGCGACAGCCATTCGCGGAGGTAGCGCGCATCGACCTTGGCCACTTCGGCTAATTCGGCTGACGTCATGGCGCCTTTGGCGTGCAGCGCCTTGTACAGTCCAAGCGCGTCGCCCATTCGTACCATCGCTATGCTCGATGCGCCTCCGAGGTCAGACAGCATCTGACCGATGAATGCGTTGAGCTTCCCCTCATCCGGCTGAACTGCATTGTTCTCATTTGGCATAATTGCCCCCTAGTTGAAGTGCCTTTTGATCATCCACGACCTGCATTTTTGGTTGCGGGCCTAGCGCTTGTCTCTTTGTAGATCGGTCGATCGACCTAGTCAAGTTGAAGGCCGACAACAAGCTCTAGAACCCGCCTGTCGAAGCCGGCGTAGAAAAGCGGCGGAAAGTAGCACGGAAATCGGATCGATCAGCTCTTGCCTTGATCGTCAGGCTGCATCGCGATTTGGATCAGACGAATGGCGGTTTAGCCTTGGCCTTAGCGCCACCTGCTGGCGGCAGCGTCGTCGCTTCCTTGGGCTTCGACCCAGCGATGCTGCTCGCCGGCTTCTTCCGTTTTCCAAAACGGCGCCTGCGTCTTGAGATAGTCCATTATGAACTGTGCTGCCTCAAACGCCGCCTGCCTGTGGGCCGATAGGGTGATGACTAATACGATGTTGTCGCCCGGCAGCAATCGGCCGACGCGATGAATGATAGCGCTGCCTGAAAGCGGCCATTTTGCATGCGCCTCTGCTTCGATGCGCTCAAGCTCTCTTTCGGTCATGCCGGGATAGTGCTCAAGCGTCATAGCGCTCACTTGCTCACCGCTGGCGTGGTCGCGCACGAGCCCGACGAATGAAGCAATAGCGCCAATATCGGTTCGCCCATCTCGCAAGGCGGCAATCTCGGCCCCGATATCGAAGTCTTCCTTTTGTACTCGGATCATGGTTTTCCAACGCGCTGCGGCTAGCAACCTTAGAGATGGTGTCATTGGCGCCGAATTTGAAGCGAGGGAGGACGCGCGGATACGCGCCCCGCCCCGAAGCTTTGCGCTACAAGAGAGCCGCCACAGCCTTGCCGCAAGCTTCAGTGCTTGCGGTTCCGCCGAGATCGCGGGTTCTGGTTTCCGGCTTCGCCAAAACTTGCTCGATAGCTGCCTCGATGGCGCGTGCCGCTTCTGGCTCACCGAGGTGGTCCAGCATCATCGCGCCTGTCCAGATTTGACCGATAGGATTTGCAATTCCCTTTCCAGCGATATCTGGCGCGGAGCCATGAACGGGCTCGAAGAGTGAAGGGAATTTCCGCTCCGGATTGATGTTGCCCGAAGGTGCGATGCCAATCGTGCCGGTGCAGGCGGGTCCGAGGTCTGAGAGAATGTCGCCGAAGAGATTGGAGGCGACAACAACATCGAAGCGATCAGGATTGAGCACAAAATGCGCGGTCAAGATGTCGATATGATATTGATCCAAGCGCACGTCCGGATAGTGCCTGGCCATCTCCTTCACGCGGCTATCCCAGTAAGGCATGGAGATCGAAATGCCGTTGGATTTCGTCGCCGAGGTGAGATGCTTCTTTGGCCGTTTCTTGGCGAGTTCGAACGCGAATTTCAAAATGCGGTCAACGCCGGTACGCGTCATGACCGTTTCCTGAACGATAAATTCCCGATCCGTATCGGGAAACATCGTGCCGCCAAGCGAAGTATATTCGCCCTCGGTGTTTTCGCGCACAACGTAGAAGTCAATATCGCCAGGCTTGCGGCCTACCAAAGGCCCCGAAACGCCGGGCATCAGGCGGACAGGCCGCAGATTCACATATTGGTCGAACTCCCGGCGGAACTTAATGAGAGAGCCCCACAAAGAGATATGGTCCGGCACTTTGTCCGGCCAGCCGACCGCTCCGAAGAAGAGCGCGTCATGGCTGCCGACCTGCTCCTTCCAGTCGTCCGGCATCATTTTGCCGTGGGCGAGGTAATAATCGCAGGCCGCAAAATCGAACCAGTCGAGCCGCAGATCGAAGCCGAAACGCCCCGCAGCCGCTTCAAGCGCCCGCACCCCTTCGGGAACGACTTCCGTGCCAATCCCGTCTCCGGGGATCACTGCAATGCGATAACTCTTGCGGCTCATGTTGACCTCATCCTTGCGCTTTTTCGAACGTTGAGCGTATTTTCTCCTGTCATGACTGGCCTTAATCCGTGGATCAAGTGCAAAGACGGGCTCCAGTAATTCATGTGCCTTAGGGAACTGCACAGCCTGCGTTGTTATCGCCTGCGCTTATCAAATTGAAAGCCAGCAATGGGCCATTGAAAATCATCATTGTATGATCTAGTGTCCTCAGTAATACGGTTAGTGAGGACACTAGATGGTGGAGTGGACTGAGGACGACTGGCTTGCGTTGCGCTTTGAGGCGGGTCAATTGTTTACGCCGTCTACACCGATTGGGGTGGCGGAGCTATTTGCAGGCAGGCGCGATCAAATCGGCAAATTGTTGGATGCTGTTTCAGAGCGCGGCCGTCACGCTATTGTCTATGGAGAGCCTGGCGCCGGAAAAACTTCTCTCGCTCAGACACTGCAGTATTTTATCCCGAGGAGAACCTCTACGGTCAAATACATCCGAAAGCAGGCCTTTTCGTCGGATGATTATTCGTCAATTTGGATGGAAATATTCAAAGACATTCATTTTAAGGCTGACATTGGCGAAGGCTATAAGGAATATCCTGTTGCAGATATTTACAAGGACGGCGTCAAGCCAAGTGATGTCGTTCGGGAGCTTTCATATTTTTCCGAGAACGATGTCCCGATCATCGTTATTGATGAATATAATATTATAAAAAACAAAGATTCATCGTTGCAGATGGCAGAGACAGTCAAGGCTGTATCTGACGCAGGATTACTTCCAACGATTGTCATCGTTGGCATTAGCGATACCGTTCAAGACTTAATTGAAGGGCATGCGTCAATTGCCCGATGCGCCGAGGAAGTGCTCATGCCGCGCATGAGCAATGACGAGATGCGGCTTCTATTGGAGGGCCGCTATACGAGATTGAATATGCGTGTTGATGGGGATGCAAAATGGAAAATAATTAACCTTAGTAAGGGGTTGCCAGCATTCGCTCATGCACTCGGTCGCGGATCCGCTTACTCGGCAATCGCAGCAAAACGATTGAGCATAAAAGAAAGTGACGTCGATAAGGCAATAGAAGAGTTGCTAGGAAGCTCACAAAACACGCTGAAAAATGACTATGAAACCGCCACGCGAAGTAATCAGGCGCGAGCTCGTTTTAAGCAAATTCTGACGGCATGCGCGCTGTCGAAGACGGACGAAAGTGGATACTTCACTGCAAAGCAGGTTCAGGAACCACTTACTGCCATCTTGCAAAAGTCAATCGGTATTGATGGCTTTAATCCGAATTTGAAGGAGCTAGCAGGCGAGAAGCGGGGCTGTATTTTGCAACAGATTGGCTCTGAACGAAACTATCGCTACCGATTCAGAAATCCTGCGATGCAGCCATATGTCATCATGAAGGGCATCCAGGAAGGTTTCCTTGACGAAAGGGCGAGGCTTGCTCTCTCTTCGCCCGAGCAGGGTAATTTCATTTTCAACGAGTCTTAGCAGCTTTTTGGGGAAGCTAGCGCCGAGGCGATAGAAGCACCATGCGCCTGTAGCAAGTCCCTCTTAAGTCGGTTTACATTTTCGAAAGCGGCGCGTGAACTTTGTGATATCGTCGTTTACCCTTTTGTAAGGAGGTTCTCGTGGCTGTTCATTTTCTGCCCCTGCTACTGGCCAAGGTGGTCACCAAGTTAGTCGCGAAGAAAGCCGTGGCGCACCACGGCGCACATCATGGAGCGCATCACGCTCTAGGCCGGAAGGTGGCAAAGGAAGCAGCAGATAAGGCTGCTGGAAAAATCATCGACGGGCAGCTTAAGAAAAAATCTCGCGACGATAGTAGGCGATAAGGGAGGACCTAATGCCGCAACGCAAAGTGGCGCTTGTTACTGGTGCCGGGACAGGAATTGGCAAAGCGGCCGCGCTTGCTCTCGCAAACGCCGGATACTCGCTCGTGCTCACAGGACGCCGCAAGGAACCGCTGGACGCGGCTGCTGCGCAGGCGCGAGACTTGGGGGTCGAGGCGATCACGGTTGTGGCCGATGTCGGCGATCCAGCTTCGGTCGCGGCGCTTTTCGCTGAAACAAAAAAAGCATTTGGCCGTCTCGACGTGCTCTTCAACAATGCCGGTATTGGCGCTCCGGCCATTCCTCTTGAAAACCTTACGGTGGAACAGTGGAAAGCCGTGGTGGACACCAACCTGACGGGAGCGTTCCTCTGCACCCAGGAAGCATTCCGGATCATGAAGGAACAAAATCCGCGCGGGGGCCGCATCATTAACAATGGCTCGATTTCGGCACACGCGCCGCGGCCATTTTCATCCCCCTACACATCCACGAAGCACGCCATCACGGGCCTTACAAAATCGGCCTCTCTCGATGGGCGCGCATATGACATTGCCTGCGGCCAGATCGATATCGGCAACGCTGCAACGGAGATGACCGAGCGCATGACTGCCGGAGTGCCGCAACCTGACGGTACTATGAAAGTAGAGCCTCGGATGGATGTGAGGCATGTGGGCGATGCAGTCGCCTATATGGCGAGCTTGCCTCTCGATGCGAACGTGCAATTCATGACCGTGATGGCGACGAAAATGCCTTTCGTCGGGCGAGGCTAGAGCCGAGCTGGAGGACCTTATGGCAACGGGTGCGCGATTTTGCGCCACCCGATGCTATTCTGTATTGGCAAATCCGCCCATCTTGCAAATCAACGCCCACTCCTCCTCCGTCACTGGCTGAACGGACAGCCGGGAGTTCTTCACGAGCACCATATTTGCAAGCTGCGGTTCCGCCTTGATTTCCGCGAGCGTGACGGGCCTTGGGAAAGGTCTTACTGCGATCACGTCCACGCAATTCCAGCGGCCGGTCTTGTCGGTGGAGTCGGGGTGAATGCTCGTAACAACTTTTACCACGCCCACGATCTGCTTCTCATTCACGGAATGATAGAAGAACCCCAGATCGCCGACGCGCATCTCGCGCATTTGCTTTTGCGCGAGTGCGTTACGCACGCCATTCCACTCCTCACCTTTGGAACCAGCTTTAACCTGATCGTCCCAAGAGAAGGTAGAAGGCTCAGTCTTAAAGAGCCAATAGGCCATCGCATCATCAAATAGAGTGTTAGCTCACCGGTCGGCCCGGGCCGCCGCCAAGATGGGACCAAGGCGTTCTGCCTGCAAGAAAACAACAACCATGTCCCCATCTTCTTGCACGGCAGACTTAAGAGGCACGGCGTAGGCAGTTGACGCGCCCTTCCATTCGCCGGCGTCAGTTAGCTTTCTGACAACATTGGTATAGGTAATTTTTCGGCCCGCATTTTCTCCAGATTTTATGACAACATCGGCAGAGCGTATGATGGAAGCAACCCAAACCTTTCCATTCGTATATTGCGATCCGTCCGGCGCTTTACCCGCCTCGATGATAAGGCGTCCTCCATCGCGCCGGACCTGAAGCGGCACAGTCGCTTTTTGCACGACGGACTGTGTCGTATGCACCGCGGACTCTATCGCGGCGAGATTGCTTCCAACGCAGCGTTTTATCCCGTTGACAACAATTTGGGGCGTGTAAACCTCGCCGTCGCCACGCATCGCTGCGTAGTCGCGTTGCCGGTGGCTATTTTCCCGGCTAGCGAGGGTATCCTTCCAGCCCAGATAATCCCAGTAGGTCACAGGAAAACTCATGGCGATCATATCGGGTCTTTTTGCCAGCTCCTGCAGTAAACGGTCGGCGGCCGGGCAAGATGAGCAGCCCTGACTAGTAAAAAGCTCAATCACCGCAAGTTGAAGTGTCCCATTTTCTGCGTGAGCCAGAGTCACCAGCCCTCCTACAGAAAATAAGGCTGCAAGGGCGAATTTTTTGAGAGAAGCAATGCGAGTCAAAAGAGCCTCCAGGCCGGAGAACAAATATTCGTTGGCACTATGCTCCCCGGCACCTTCAACTGCCAGTCACATCTCCTTGTGAAGAGAGCATGAAAGCAATTTTTCGTAATCGATTAACCAAAATGTGTACCCCTGCCAAGCGGGAACCCTCGTAGAAAATCGGCCCCGCCCATAGGCCTCTTGCCCGCGCGCTGGACTTGGGTAAGGCGCACCGCTTGGCTCGCGCAAGCGACGGTGAGATTGGCGTCCAAAAGTTGACCAGGCTCTCCCTTTCCTGGCACTAGGACAGAACGAAGCACCTTGATGCGTTCAGGTTTTCCGCCAAGAAGCGCCTCAAACCACGACCCTGGATAGGGTGATAGCGCCCGGATTCTGTTGTGAACTTCGATGCCGGGTTTGGTCCAGTCAATGCGGGTTTCCTGATTGGACAGCTTCGTGGCGTAAGTGACTCCTTCGGAAGGCTGAGGCGAAAATGTTAATCGGTTCGCCTCCAGGAGTTCCAGCGCACGCAGGAGAAGGGTGGCTCCCATTAAAGCAAGATGATCGTGGACCTCTCCACCTGTCGCATCTGGACTAACATGGAGGCTGTCGGCAAGCGCTACTGGACCAGTGTCCAGCCCCTCCTCCATCCTCATAACCATGACGCCGGTCTCTTTGTCTCCTGCCATTAGGGCGCGCTGAATCGGAGCCGCCCCGCGCCATCTCGGCAAGAGTGAGCCGTGCAGATTGAGGCACCCTAGAGGTGGTATGTGCAGGATTCGTGGGGGAAGGATGAGGCCATAAGCGACCACGACCGCCACATCTGGCTGAAGGCTCGCGAATTCCTCCTGAATATCAGGGTTCCGCAAGCTTCTCGGTGTAAAGACTGGAAGTCCCGCCTCCTCGGCGAAACGATGTACCGGAGATTTCCTCTCCCCCATTCCGCGACCCGCAGGCCGGGGCGGTTGGGTGTAGACGCCGGCGACATCATGAGCGGCCCCAACGATTTCGCTCAAACTCGGGACTGCAAAGTCCGGTGTACCCATAAAGACAACGCGTAAAGTCATGGCCGAAATGCCCTTGCGGGACACCCTCGCGCTTTAGAGGACACGTATGCGAAAGCAGTTTTAAAGCGCTACGCTTCCTGTTTTGCAAGCCTTAACAATAAACCGCCAGTAATTGAATACAAAAATCGGGTACAACTAAAGGGCGCTGGCGTTTTCGCGCTGAGCTTTCAGAAATTTCTTCACGAGCAAATCGCGCTTCAGCCGGGAGAGATGGTCGATGAATAACACGCCATCCAAATGGTCAATCTCATGCTGAACCACGGTGGCGAGGAGATCCCTGAAGTCTTCTTCGCGCTGCTCACCCTCTATATCCACATAGCGAACCAGCACCAAAGCGGGCCGCTCAACCTCCGCATACATCTCCGGAATTGAGAGGCAGCCCTCTTCATGCGTCCGCATCTCTTCGCCCAAAGACACGATTTCGGGATTAATCAGCAGCTTTGGGCTTCTTGGCGCGTCCTCATCGCGGACTGTATCGATAACGACCATGCGGCGGAGAACGCCCACTTGCGGCGCGGCAAGCCCGATGCCGGGAGCCGCATACATCGTTTCCAGCATGTCATTCAGAAAGGCGCGCACTTCCGCATCGACCGTCTCTACGGGCGACGACCTCTCACGGAGAATAGGGTCAGGCAGCTTTATAATGGGCAGCGTTGGCATGCGCAGCAAATAAGCGAGGGAACCGGCCCGGTCAACGCTTTCCGAAGAAAATATCCGCAAGCTTATTGCACAGTATGTTCTGATTTTGTTCCAGAACTCCGAATCAGCTACGTTGCTGGCCGGGAGAGGGCCGTTGCAATGAGTTTAAGTGATATTACTTTCGCGCAGATTGGGATCAATCCAGCCTCGCTTTTACTTGCACTGGCGGGGGGCGTTGCACTCGTTCTGTGCGCACTCGTTGTATTGATCTTGAAGCAGGGCGCCGCGCATAAGCGCGAGGAAGCGCAACGTGCTCTTCAGGCGCGCGCAGCCGAAGCGGAACTGACTGAACTTAAAGGCCGCATGGCGCAGATGACCGAAATTACCTCTTTGCGGCAGGCTGAGCTTGCGAGCTCTTTGAATGAGCGGCTCGACCGGGTCAGCCAACTTCTCGGCTCCAGCATGGAAGAGTCGGGGCGGCGCACCTCTGACAACCTTGCAAAGCTGAATGAGCGCCTTGCGATCATCGACACAGCGCAGAAAAACATCACCGAACTGTCCGGGCGCGTCGTATCCCTGCAAGACATACTCGCGAACAAGCAGGCACGCGGCGCCTTCGGGCAAATGCGCATGGAGGCGATTGTCGCGGATGGGTTGCCGATGGGCGCTTATAGCTTTCAATCGACCTTGTCGAATGGGAAGCGGCCGGACTGCCTCATTCACCTTTCGAACTCCCCGGCAGGCATTGTTATCGACGCTAAGTTCCCGCTGGAAGGCTTCGAAGCCCTGCGCGCGGCTGCGGAGGAGGCGAGCCGGAGAGAGGCACAAAAACGCGTCCGGGTCGATGTAACAAAACATATCGAGGATATCGCCGCCAAATATTTCATTCCCGGCGAAACTCAAGATACGGCCATGTTATTCGTTCCAGCCGAATCCGTTTACGCGGAGCTTCACGAAAACTTCCCTGATCTTATCCAGAAAGCACACCGCGCGCGCGTGGTTATTGTCTCGCCCAACATGCTAATGCTGGCTGTGCAGACAATTATGGCAGTTATGAAGGACGTCAGAACGCGGGAGCAGGCGGGCGTTATTCAGCGGGAGGTCGCTTTTTTGCTCGAAGACGTGGGCCGGTTACGCGATCGAGTGCTCGATTTTCAACGGCACTACGGGCAACTTGGGCCAGACCTGGAGAAGATCCTCGTCTCCACCGACAAAATTGCGAGCCGCGGGCGCCGTATCGAAGACCTTGAGCTTGAGGATGGAACTGCGAAAGAAAACCCGGTGATGATCCCCGCTGCGGAGTGAGTTGGACTCTCGCGACTGGTCGCTTTTCTGCTTGGGCGCATGTTCTATATGGGCAACAGAACGATGCGCGGTTGACTTCATTTGAAGAGCCGTACACGCTGGCTGCCATTGCCGCCGCGTATAAGCCTATCCATCTAATAAATCAGAGCAATTTTTACCGTACTGCATTGGGCCTAACAAATGACAGAAGAGAGTGACTTTCCCCTCCCAGAAATCATGGGACAAAAAATCAACGAAGATAGCGAAGGCAATGTTTGCCTCAATGACTTCTGGGAAATTGCCGAAAAGCCGGAAAACCTCAGGCCGAGTCATTGGCATCGCCAAAAAAGAACACAGGCTTTAAAGGCTGCGCTTCACGAAAGGATTGTGTTTTTAAAACACAATCCCCTGAAAGAGGTTGAGAAAACAACGTACTACGTAAGCGGTAAAGGGGGCGGCTCAAAGACATTCGCCCACCCAGTATTGGCGCTTGCCTATGCTGAAGACCTTCTTCCGGCTCTGGGCGTTCAGGTTAGGGAGGTTTTCCTTCGATATCGTGCGAACGACGTTTCCCTTGCGTCAGAAATCCTCGATGCCCTTGTTGAGCAAGCTGAATATGACCAATTGCGAGTTGAGTTAAGGCGCGTTGTCAGGGAGCACAACAAGCTATCTGTCGGTGCGGCCAAAGAAGCAGGAGTAACAAACTTCGAAGCCTATAACGGCGCTGGTTTGGCTGGCTTATACGGCGGGATGACGAAGGCTCAATTGCTTCGGCGCAAGGACTTACCAGGAGACGCACATCACTTGGACCATGCAGGCCATGAAGAGCTAGCCGCAAACTATTTTAAGGCCACTCAGGCTACAGCAAAACTCAAGCGTGAAAAGATTAGCGGCCAAGCCGCACAGGGCCCCCGCATAGATTGTTAACGAAATATTAACGCGGTTCAGAATCAAAGGCGAGAGGAGGACACGCCGATGACGAAGAGCTTGCTGGCGCATTTTGAGACCCTCGAAGATCCTCGGATCAAGGGGCTTGTGACCTATCCTTTGCCCGAACTGTTGCTGGGAGGGCTGGCGGGTATGATGTGCGGTGCTGAGGATTTCGAAGACATTGTGCTTGTTTGCGAGGAGAAGATTGATTTTCTTCGAAGATTCTTACCCTACGCCAATGGCATCGCGTCTGAGGACACGTTCCAGCGCGTGTTCGATCTTCTGGACGCCAAAGTGTTTTCGGAGTGTTTTTCCGCGTGGATCGCTTCTCTCATAGGCCATGTCGAAGGCGTGGTGGCTATCGACGGTAAGACGATACGCGGCGCGGTTCAGCCGGGCGGGCGGGCTTTGCATATTCTATCGGCCTATGCCCATGAGGCCGGTTTGGTTCTGGCCCAGCGCCTTGTGGACGCCAAAAGCAATGAGATTACCGCCATTCCCGATCTTCTGGAGGGGCTCGCCTTGTCTGGCGCCATTGTGACCATCGACGCGATGGGGGCTCAAAAAGAAGTTGCCTCCGCGATCGTGACCAAGAAGGCCGATTACGTCCTTGCCTTGAAAGGCAATCAAGGCTGCCTGCACGAAGATGTCCGCCTTTTCTTTGCCGATGCGGAGCTTGCCGCAGCTTGCGCCTCGTTCGAGACGCTTGACTTCGGCCACGGCCGCATCGATGAGCGGCAATGCCGTGTTCCTTCTGACATTGGCTGGCTCAAGGAACGGCACCCAGACTGGCCCGGGCTGTCCTCGATTGCCGCCGTCACAACCCGGCGGACCAATAAAAAAAGCGGAGAAACATCAACGGAGACAAGGTTCTTTATCTCTTCGCTGCCCGGGAACGCCGAAACCATGCTCAAAGCCACCCGGGCCCATTGGAGCATTGAGAACAACCTTCATTGGACGCTCGATGTTATCCTGGGCGAGGATGCCTGTCAGACGCGGAAAAATCATGCCGCTTGCAACCTGGCGACCATCCGCAAAATGGTGCTTAGCCTTTGCCGTCAAAACCCAAGCAAAATCCCAATCAAACGCAAAATCAAAAAGGCCGCCCTCAACACAGCCTTCCTGGCCCAGCTCCTGCGTTAATAATCTATGCGGGGGCCCTGCCAAGCCGCAGCAAACCGGGCGCATGCAGCTGTTGGCGAGGCTGTTCGAAACACCATTAGTGATCTTGGTGGAACGATGCCGGAAGATGAACCGGCCTTAGAGCACATAAGGCAAGCTGAAAAGCGGCTGAAGGTTGCCCAGCCCGCAGAACTCAAGCCATTGCTGTCTAAGCCGGGCAAGGCGCCAAAAAGTTCTTAGCATAAAAACTCGAGGATCCGTCCCGCGAGGGGGACCGAGGAAGAGTGGCGCGGCCTAACTGAAGCTGAAGGCGGGAGGTGGATTTCGCCTCCACCGATAGCCGTTTCGTGGATATCCTTCCTGTGGGCCCCGCCTTCAATTTAAAAATACCCAGGCATGCAAACGTCATAACCATCAATCGCTTTTCCTCGCGTGGCTCAGTGTGCTAGTCCCAAGCCGTTGCTGTTAGGAAAAGTTCGCGTCTTCAGAGGCCGTTGAGATGTCCGAGTTGCGCCCACATGGTATTGAGGCCGAGCAATCATGGCCGCTGCCTCTTCCCACATGCTGGTGCATTACTGATGGCCGCCCTGGCATGGAAAATCAGGCCGTGGGCCTTGCGCAGGCGATGGGGCTAAAGCCAGTCGTCAAGCGTGTCGTGCTGAAGACGCTTTGGCGCGTCGCGAGTCCGCACATTACCGCCTTTAAGCGCTACGCGATAAGCGAACGCGGCGATCAACTGACGCCGCCATGGCCTGATATACTGATCGCAACCGGCCGTCCGAGCATTTTGCCGTCGCTTTACGTCAAAGGCCAGAGCGGAGGCCGCACTTACACAGTGCAGCTGCAGGACCCCGTTTCATTGCGATGGCGGTTCGACAAGATTGTTGCTCCCGCCCATGACGGACTTGCCGGCGAGAATGTCATCGTTATGGATGGGGCGCTGCATCGCGTCACGCCGGAAGCGCTGGCCGGTGCCGCCGCTCAATGGGCCGAACGCCTCGCCGTTCCGAGGCCCACAATTGCGGTTTTGCTTGGGGGCAATAATTCGCGCTATCGGCTGGGCGCGGAAGAGATGGCCGTGCTCGGCCAGCAGCTTCGCGCATTGTCCGCGCAAGGCTACGGGCTTCTGATTACGCCCTCTCGCCGGACGGGTGATGAGAATATGGCGATATTGAAGGCCGCTTTGGCTGGCTGCTCCGCCTTCATTTGGGATGGCACAGGCGATAACCCCTATTTCGGGATGCTCGCACTGGCCGACGCGGTCGTCGTTACCTGCGACTCGGTGAATATGATTTCCGAGGCTTGCAGCACGGGCAAACCCGTCCATGTTCTCTCCCTCCCGGCACAGGGGCGGAAAGGCAGCAGCGAGCGTGATAAGTTTGCCCGCTTTCATCGCCGCCTCGAATCAGCGGGCAAAATTCGCTTCTTTAAGGGCGCGATTGAGAATTGGAGCTATGAGCCGTTGCTGGAAATGGAGCGCGTATCGGCTCTCATTCGGGACGCCTATCTCGCGCGAAAATAGGGTTATCCTCTTTCTAGCAACCAATGGTTGCACATCTTGTAACAATATCGGTCAAGGTCAAAGAACAAAGCAACATCAAGAAAAGCTTTATTCTTGACTATCTTTACTATTGGCGCGCGATTCTTTTTACTGTTGCTAAAATACACCTTTTGATAAGCTTTTTAATTGTGTCGGAACCTTGCCATAAAGGCGGCGTTAGCTTTCCCAGTCTGAAACTTGGGAGACAGAAACATGAAAGCCGTTTGGGCAATCATTACAGCTGTCGCAGTGATGGTGGGCGTGGCTTCGTCCGCTCAAGCTGCGACGCGCGTAGGAGTTCTTAGGTGCTACGTTGAGGGTGGTCCTTCGTTTGTAGTTGGATCAAAACATGATGCACGTTGCGTATTCAAAGGCGACAACGGTCGCAGCGAGCACTACGTAGCGCGCGTCAGCAGAATTGGTCTCGATGTTGGGTTCACTGGGAAGTCCATGATCGTTTGGGCGGTCTTCGCACCCAGTTCCCATCACCATCATGCTCTTCGTGGCTCTTATGTCGGCGCTTCTGGCGATATCGCTCTTGGCGTCGGCGCAGGTGCCAACGTTCTCGTCGGCGGCAATGATCGCACCATTTCGCTTCAGCCTCTCAGCCTGAAGGCGGTAAACGGTGTGACGGTTGCGCTCGGCGCTGGCGAAATCGAACTTCGCTAGTCAGATCGTAGCGGTCTCTTGACCGGAAGGGCTCCAGCTTGGCTGGAGCCTTTTTTTATGCGCTAATGCGCCAAACCTATAAAACGCATCTCAGCTCGCCTGCATAGCCTCGCGCGCCAGCATGAAACAGACATATCAGGGACCACATTTAACCGGCGGCTATAGCATATGAGTAAGCCCGCAGGCGCGGCACCCGCAAAGTTTCTTCACGGCTCAACAATGCGCCACATCGTGGTGCTCACGGCGGCGACAGCGATTGGCCTTCTGGCAATATTTGCGGTCGACTTCATCAACCTCTTCTACCTGAACAAGCTGGGTCAGACCGCCATTTCCGCCGCTGCCGGATATTCCGCGACGGTGTTTTTCTTTCTGATTTCAATTGGTATCGGCTGCACGATTGCGGCCACCGCGCTTATCGCACCAGCGCTCGGCGCAGGGGATTTAGAGCGCGCACGGCGCCTTTCCGGCAACATTCATGTTCTAGCCTTCGCGCTGAGCGCGGGGCTAGCGCTGTCGATCTGGCCTTTCACCGGCGACTTGGTTGGATTACTGGGTGCCGCTGGTGAAGCCAAGGATCATGCGGCAAGCTTTCTGCGCATAGCCATTCCGGCGGTGCCATTCGCAACCGTGGGAATGGTCTCGGCTGCGGTCCTACGATCTGCGGGAGACGGGCGGCGAGCCATGATGGTAGCGCTTACGAGCGCAATCATTACAGCTACCCTCGATCCAATCTTTATCTTTGGCTTTGGTCTTGGAATGAAGGGCGCGGCCATAGCCTCATCGATTGCGCGCATTTCGATGTTCTTTGCCGGTCTTAGCGGCGCCATGCGCGTACACCGGCTGATTGCCTTTTCCGGTCCGAAGGTTTTCTGGTCTGATGCGCCAGCGATCCTGCGCGTTGCGTTTCCCGCGATCATGTCCAATCTGGCAACGCCTTTTGCAAACGCCTACGTAACCGGCGCAATGGCGAAATTCGGCAATGGGGCGGTCGCTGGTTGGACAATCGCCGGACGCCTCATTCCCATAGCATTCGTCGGCATGTTCGCCTTGACAGGTTCCATCGGCCCGATCCTTGGCCAGAATCTCGGCGCCGGTCATTTCGCGCGCGTCCGGCAGGGATTTACCAACGCCCTCCTATTCGCAGCGATCTATACTGTCGGGGCGTGGCTTATCTTGGCCCTCACTTACCCCGAAATCAATTTGCTTATGAACGCAGATGACCAAGCGAGCGGGATTACCGCTTTCTTTTGTGTTTGGCTCACGCCCCTTTTTGCGTTTTTGGGCGCGCTATTTGTGTCCAACGCTGCGTTCAACAATCTCGGACGGCCACAACTGTCGACCTACATCAACTGGGGGCGTGCAACGCTTGGAACTGTTCCGTTCGTCGCGTTGGGAGCGCATCTGGGCGGAGCCAAGGGCGTTATGCTCGGGCAGGCGCTTGGCTCGGCTTTATTCGGCGCGCTCGCCGTGTATCTCTGTTATCGGTACATTGATCGTCTGAAAAAAGTATCAGAACCTGAATTCACTCCCGAAGTGAATCTTGTTCTATCCTAGTACCCACTATCGCTAATCGATGAGTCGTGATTCAAGGATGCATGAAAAGCATCCCTGAGGCGACAGCGATTATATTGACTGGAGAGGAGCGGGCCGAGCTTGAAGCGCTCGCCCGCTCGACGAAAACGGAACATCGGCTGCGCCAGCGGGCGCGGATTGTGCTTTTGGCGGCCGATGGTCTTCCAACGCGCGCAATCGGCCGCGAGGTGGGCTGTACAACGGGTACGGCCTCGAAATGGCGGGTGCGCTACGCCGAAAAGCGGCTGGCGGGGCTCGATGAGACCGGCAACCGGGGCAACGATCCCAAATACACGGCACAGACCGGCAAGCGCATTCTGGCTGTCCTCGACAGCCCCGTGCCGAAGGGCTATGCGCGCTGGACGGGACCGCTGATCGCCTCCGCTCTTGGCGATGTCGATGTGCAATATATTTGGCGCTTTCTTCGCGCCCAGAAGATCGATCTTGCCGCGCGCAAAAGCTGGTGCGCGAGCAATGACCCCGATTTTGCGGCGAAGGCGGCCGAAATCGTGGGGCTTTATCTTAATCCGCCGCGCAACGCGCTCGTGCTTGCGGTCGACGAAAAGCCCTCCATCCAAGCTCTGGAACGCAAACAAGGCTATCTCAAACTCGCCAACGGGCGCGCCTTGACGGGGCAAAGCCACGATTACAAGCGGCACGGAACCACAACTTTGTTTGCAGCGTTCGATGTCGCCACCGGCAAGGTGACGGGACGGCAATACAAAAGGCGCCGCAGGGTCGAATTTCTGGACTTTATGAACCGGATCGCCGCCGCGCATCCTGGCCGCGACATCCATGTCATCCTCGACAACCTCAACACCCACAAGCCCAAGGAAGACCGCTGGCTTAAACGCCATCCTAACGTTCACTTCCACTTCACGCCCACAAAGGCGTCCTGGCTTAATCAGGTGGAAATCTGGTTTTCGATCCTCGCCGGAAAGGCGCTTTCCGGCACGTCCTTCACCTCCATCGGCGAACTGAAGGCGCACATCCAGGCATTCATCGACAGCTATAATGAGACTGCAAGGCCATTCGTCTGGCAAAAATCCGAGGTCCACCAAAAACGCCTAAAGCCCCGTTTCGCGCATCAATGATTCCGGGTACTAGTATTATGATGCAGACTAAGACGCTGACTGTTTCTGCATCATAGCTATTTTGGTGTCTACTGCTTCTCCGCTGATCGTAATCAGGCGACACCCAAAGCTTTGCTTATCGATTGTAACTCTACCGGCGGTCTTGTTAAGCTGATAAGAAACCGCAGGCGTCGTAAATTGCCTTATATTTCCATCAATGGCTTCGTCATCCCTATGATAGTGGCCGCAAAAGATAGTTATATCTCGCTTGGATATCTGTAGCCTGTTCTTGACGCTCTCCCGTTCTCTTAAAGCGCCGCCGATCTTGTCAACGGGCGTATCAATTTCGAGAATTGGGTGATGAGAAAATATTATGACATTCTTGCTGGTAGACAGCTCTTCTTCTAGCCAACTCAATTGGTCTTTGCTGATGCTATTCGAGGATGTGTCCAGAAAGATGTATTTCAAAAAATCATCCTCCTCGGTATAGATAAGCTCGCAATCAGACACTGATCTTTGATGAAAATATGGACGAACTCTAGAAAAGGTATCATGATTTCTTAGCGTTAGCTTCAAACTGAATGGGTACTGGCCCACTGTCTCAAAAAACCACTTATTGGAGTCCCTTGTCCCGACGTCACCGCCGAAAATTACTTCGCGGATACCTGCCTCGGCAATGTCGTTGAGCACACATTTTAGGTTGTCCCGATGTTCTGCGGGCTCATCGAGGTAACTCATTTTGTTTGATGCAGTGTCGCCGCCCGAATGGACCTTTTGTCCCAAATGGGCATCGGTAAAATATGCGACCGTCCTGATTGTCATATTTGCGGTCCCCATTGACGCGCGGGCAAAATCGGCAAGGTAGCTAGCACCACCGTCCTTGCAACATTAGCAGCCATTAAGAGCGAGACTAAAGCGCAGCGATTTGCCTGGCTGCCTCGTAAAAAACGATGGCCGCCGCATTAGAAATGTTGAGGCTTTTGATTGGGCCAGGGGCCGAGAGGGCGTATAGGCTGTCGCAGCCTTCGCGAATAAGCCGCCGCAAGCCCTTGTCTTCCGCCCCGAAAATGAGAGCGACGCGGTTTGCGCCGATTGTGTCCGCGCCGAATTGCTGATCTGCCTCGGAATCGAACCCGATACAGTGAAATCCGTGCTCCTTAAGCGCCTCCAAAGAACGCGCCAGATTCACCGCCTCGATCACGGGCACATATTCCAGCGCACCGGAAGCGGCCTTTGCGAGGGTGCCTGAGAGCGGCGGGCTATGCCGCGCCTGGACGACCAGAGCCGCAGCGCCAAACGCTGCCGCAGAGCGCAAAACCGCACCCACATTATGCGGGTCCGTTACCTGATCAAGCATCACGACAATCGAAGGCGCATCGGCTGGCAGGCGCTCGAGAAATTCATCAAGACCTGGCTGAGAAAGCGGCTCCGTGTTCAGAACGACCCCTTGATGCACCGCTTCGCCGCCAAGCAAAGCGTCGAGCTCGGCCGGGGTCGAAGGAGTGGATGCAATTGATCGCGAAGCGAAAAGCGACGCGAGCTTCGCCGATGCATTCTCGGTGACATAGGCATGGTGAATTTTCCGCCGAGGATTTGCTAACGCAGCCTCGGCTGGATGCAGCCCGAAAATCACGTGTTCCGGCGAAAGGCGTGGAATTGACGATGCCGGGGCTTTTGATGGCTCCTGTTTCTTAGGGCTCTTGCGGCGCCAATGGTCATGCGTCCGTGATTTCCGTTCTTCCATCGGCGCCTAATAGTTCTCACAAGAGTCCGAGTTGGCCGGGCAGCCATAGCGATATCTGCGGCACAAAGGTGACGAGGAGCAGGAAGCCCAGCATTGCGATTAGCCATGGCAACACTGCGACGGTCAACTCACCAATACCCATCTTTGTAATGCCCGAGGCGACATAAAGGTTCAGACCAACAGGCGGATGGCAAAGGCCTACCTCCATGTTGACCGCCATCAAAATCCCAAGATGCACCGGATGGACGCCGAGCGACGCCGTTACAGGGAAAAGGATGGGCGCCATGATGAGAACGATTGCCGCTGGGTCCATGAAATTGCCGGCCGCTAGCAGAATGAGGTTCACAAGGAGCATGAACGCCACAAAGCTGAAGCCCTGCGTGGTCATCCATGTCGCCATGGATTGCGGGATTTGCTCAGATGTCATCAAGAACGAAAAGAGCACTGCGTTCGTGATGATGTAGAGCAGCATCGAACTCATCGCAGCGGCATTGAGAAGAACCCTCGGCACCTCCGAAAGCTTCATATCGCCATAAACCACAACCGCCACGATAAACGAGTAGACGGCAGCCATGGCAGCCGCTTCGGTCACGGTGAAGAGGCCGGTGTTAATTCCGCCCAACACGAAAACAATCAGGAAGAGGCCCCAGAAGCTCCGGCGAAAGGCTCGAAAGCGTTCGCCCCAGGTCGCGCGCGTCATGCGCGGATAATCGTGCTTGTAGGCGCGCCACCAAGTCACCGCACCAAGCAACGTTGCGAGCATCACGCCAGGGACAACACCGGCCATGAATAGCTGGCCGACCGACGCCGAAGATACCGGAACGCCATTTGGGCCGAGGGGGGTCATGCCGCTCGTCGCCACTGCAAAGATTACGAGATTGACGGACGGCGGAAAGAGAATGCCGAGAGCGCCGGACGTGGCGATCACGCCTGCGCCGAAACGCTTCGGATAGCCCTGTTCAACCATGGCAGGGAGAATTATGGAGCCAACCGCGACGACGGTTGCGACCGATGAGCCCGATATCGAGGCGAACAGCGCGCAGGCCATCACCCCGGCAAGTCCCATACCGCCATACCAATGGCCGACCATCGCAGTGGCGAAGTCGATCATCCGCTTGGCCACGCCGCCCCGGGTTAGAAAATTTCCGGCAAGAATGAAGAACGGGATCGACATAATCTCGAACTTCTCAATGCCCGTGAATAGCTTGAGCGCAACAGCCTGCGGATCGACATCGGTCAATGTGAAGAGGAAGGTGAGGACGGTTAGGCCAAGGGCAATAGAGATTGGCATACCAGTCGCCATCATCGCGATCAGGATCGCGAAGATCAGCGTAGCGCGGGCGGTCCAGCTAAGATTAACTATTCCGTATTTCGAAAGAAAGCAGACGGCTACCAGTGCAAGCGGCAGCGAGATGAGGAAAAACGAAAGCAGCCTTCCCGAGTTAGGATGCCGCTCGGCGGATTCTACTGCGCTTGTCATCGTGCGACCCCTTCCGCCACAACTGCTAATCCCGGGCCCTCAGACTCGGCGGCTACTCCAATACCCGGAACTGTCACTTGCGGGTGATGCCCATGACCCGGAACTTCGCCTGTTCGCACGTAGAACCAGGCCACTTGCAAAAATCGAAAACACATGAGGTACGACCCAATAGGTATCGCGAGATACACAATCCACATGGGCATTTCCAAATCGGGCGACGTCTGATCGGTATGCGCCATGTCATATACAAAGACGCTGCCGAAGGTGCCTATCGTGCAAGTGAAGAGCGCTCCGGAAAGGATCGCGAATAGGATGACAGGCCTTTTGGCCTTGTCTCCGATGAGGTTCACGAGGACATCCACTCCAACGTGAATGCCCTGCCGAACACCATACGCCGCGCCGAATTTTGCCATCCAAATAAATAGATAGATGCAGAGTTCCTGCGCCCAGGTGAAATTGAAGCCCCGAAGAAACATAAAGACGGACCGGGCGCTCTGAGCGAGTGAGGGAAACGCATGAGCACGGCCCCAATTCGACAGAGCGAGGGAATTCGTAATGCCATAACGCTGCAAGACCGCCACAAAAATCAGCACAGTGGCCGCGGCGATCAATGTAGCTATTACGATTTCTTCTATACGGTCCAAAGCCCGCATTAAAAGCCGTAGCACTCTCGGCCTCCTTTTACGCTAATAAACCACACTGCTGAGGGCCTTAATGAGTGACCGCGCCGGTCGCTTTGTAGATCTTATCCAAGAGTTCTTGGCCAATGCGGCTCGCCATTTGCTTGTGCACCGGCATCATGGCATCGATCCACGCCTTGCGCTCTGCGTCTGTCGGCGTGTGGAACTCGGTCTTACCGGACTTCTTCATGGCCTCTAAGGATTCTGCATTTTCCTTGTCGGCAATGTCGTTTGCGTATTCCGTTGCCTCGGCCATCGCCTTTTCGAGGCTCGTGCGTATGTCTGCCGGCAGGCCGTCCCAGAATTTCTTATTCACGATCACCACGTAGCCGAGATAGCCGTGGTTCGTCAGCGTCGCGTATTTCTGCACCTCGTGCATTTTCTGGGTGTACATATTGGAGGGCGGATTTTCGGTGCCATCCACAACACCTGTCTGCAACGCTTGATAGACTTCGGAGAAGGCCATCACCTGGGGCAGCGCCCCCAGCGTCTTCATCTGGGCCTCAAGCACCTTCGAAGATTGAATGCGCATTTTGAGGCCAAGCATGTCGTCTGGCGTAAGCAGCGGCTTATTCGCGGACAGGATCTTGAAACCGTTGTCCCAGAAGGCGAGCCCCACGATGCCCTTGCTGTCGAGCTTCTGCAGGAGTTCTTTGCCTACGGGACCTTGCGTCACCTTGTGTAGCGCTACCCGATCCTGAAGGAGGAAGGGCAGGTCAAAAACCTCATACTCCTTCACTCCAAGCGGGCCGAACTTTGCCATCGTTGGCGCCAGCATCTGTACGGCCCCAAGCTGTAGCGCCTCGACCTCTTCTTTGTCTTTGTAGAGCTGCGAGTTTGGATAAACCTCAACCTTTACGCGGCCATCGGTATATTTCTCGGCAAGTTCCTTGAACCTGTTGGCGCCCTTACCTTTGGGCGTGTCAGGCGCAACCACATGGCTGAACTTGAGAATGATTGGTGACTGCGCGCTAGCTCCTGTGGCGAGAGCAAAAAAAGCTGCCCCCAGGACAAGAGTGCCCAGCTTAGTTAAGTTCATAATTTCCCCGCCAATTCCCTAAAAAATTGCTCCGTCGAATTAACTAAAAATAATGTATACCAGTTTTATGACAGGAAGCTATTAGACTGCAGTAGCGTCTAAAATGCCGCAGTCCTAGCGCTTAGGGTTACTTTCTGGCCACAGATGCGTTCTCGGTTTTGAAAAGTGGCGACATGGGCGTCACGCCCTTTCCGTCAGAACCAGCAAGCCCGAGGTGTTCATTTATCCCGAAGGCATCCTCGACGGTGCGCAGAAGCGAGTAGTGATTATAGGCCGTGTTATCCTGAACATGCCTTGGCCCGTGATTGGTAATCACTATCGTAGCGATATGGCCGCCTCCAAAATTCGCCGCACTGTCTTTATCGTAACCACAGCAGCCGAAACCCTTCGCAGGCGAGTGGTCGTCTTCGTCCCATGTTATGACGATGGCCGAATTACCTGGTTTCGACCACATGGCGGACGACATGATCTCGTCCACCACCTTGCCTATCGCCTCGTCGCCCCGGCGGACTACAGCAGCGGTGGTTTCGGGCTTGCTCTTATCAAGTATGCAATCTTGCGGTGGGGCCGGTCCGTCGGTATTGCGCAGGCCATGCATTTCGTTGCACTGGTTGAGCACGATATGCGCATAGTTAGGCACTGCGTCGCTTGAAAGGTCCGCGCGAAGCTGGTCCAGCGGCACAATCTTTTCCTTAATACGCGGGTCGTTCCTCACGCGCTCAAAGCTCACAAAACCGTTGTGCTTGGCTGCGTATAGCTCGTTTGGACGCGACGGATCGGGATTTTCTTTGCTTGGGAAGTATATTGCGGTTGAGCCGGGCGATGGCAAATCCTCGAAATATCCCTTCCAAGAAAGCTTCGCCTCATCAAGCTGATCCATAAGGCTTCGCGCCGAGATCGAGTGGTTTGCATATCCCGGAAACAGGGCATGAGGGCAGTAGCTGTCGATCTTGCCAAACACGCAATACCATGCGTCATCATCATGGATACCGAAGGTATCTCCACCCAAAATTGCAATATAGTTAGCTTCACTGGGATGCACTTCGCCGTAGAAGTTTGTGGAGAGGCCGTATTCGCTTGCAAATTTGTTCAATCGCGGCGCGTTGTCCCTTCCTATGATCTGATCGAAATCCTTATTTTCTGCAATGATAATAAAGACATGATCGTATCGTGGCATTTCGCTCGCATGGCTCGGCGAAACCAAACCTAACGCGGCCACAAAATACAATAATGCAGCAAGCCTCCGCATCTTTCCCCCATCCGGCCAGTCGCGACCTCTATTCAACTGTAATTGATATACTTCGGCAGCGGTGCTGAGGTAAAGGTGGCTCGACGCGCGAGAATTTATGAAAGGTCCTGGACCTGCTCGCCGTACTTTTTGGGAAACTTGGAGGAACACATGTCTCTGGCTTTTTATCGGCGCTGGGCAGGAGCATTCGGGGTCGCTTTCGTGCTCGCAGCTCCCATGGCACAGGCGCAAGATGCGCCCGCGCGCGTTCGCGGAACAATTGAGAGCGTGGATGGCGACACTTTGAAGCTTAAGTCCCGCGACGGTTCACAAATCACCGTAAAGCTTGCGGCCGACGCCAAGGCTTTTGCGATTATCAAGGCATCAATCTCGGACATCAAGCCGGGGTCCTATATTGGCGTGACTGGCATGCCGCAGTCCGATGGATCGCAGCGCGCCGTGGAGGTTCACATTTTTCCGGAAGCTATGAGAGGCATCGGAGATGGACATCGGCCTTGGGACCTAGCGCCGCAGAGCACGATGACCAATGGCGCCATCGACCAATCCGTGACGAGCGTGGATGGACAGACCTTGAAGGTCAAATATAAGGACGGCGAAAAAACCGTCACCGTTACGAAGGACACTCCCTTTGTTACCTACGAGCAGGGCCAGAAAAGCGACCTGAAAGCTGGGGTCAAAGTATTCATCAATGGCCCAAAAAAGCTCGCCGACGGCACGCTTGAGGCAGCTCGCATCAACTACGGCCGCGACGGCCTTACGCCGCCGATGTAAGCGTTTGAAGTTGAATATGGCATGCGCCACCGGAGGCGCACGCCATATTCATCCCGCGCAGATTAAGCCAGCGCCTTCTGTAGGTTTTCGTCTATTTTATCGAGGAAGCCTTCGGTCGTAAGCCAAGGCTGCTGGTCGCCAACAAGCAGCGCCAAGTCCTTCGTCATGAAGCCGCTTTCGATCGTATCGACCGTAACCTTCTCAAGCGTGTTGGCGAAACGTTCCAGCTCCGGGTTGTTGTCAAGCTTTGCGCGATGCTTAAGACCACGCGACCAAGCGAAAATCGACGCGGTGGAATTCGTCGAGGTTGGCCGTCCTTTTTGATGCTCGCGGTAATGCCGCGTCACTGTGCCGTGCGCCGCCTCGGCTTCGACGGTCTTGCCATCGGGCGTAAACAATACGCTCGTCATCAGGCCGAGTGAGCCATAGCCTTGCGCAACAGTGTCAGACTGCACGTCGCCATCGTAGTTTTTGCACGCCCAAACATAACCGCCGGACCATTTCAGGCTTGCGGCAACCATGTCGTCGATGAGGCGATGCTCGTAAGTAATGCCGTTCGACGCGAATTTCTCCTTGAACTCGGCGTCGAAGACTTCCTGGAATAGATCCTTGAAGCGGCCGTCATAAGCCTTGAGGATCGTGTTCTTGGTCGACAGATAGAGCGGGTAGTTGCGCTGCAATGCATAGTTCATGCTGGCGCGCGCGAAATCGCGGATGCTGTCATCAAGATTGTACATGGCGAGCGCCACGCCACTGCCGGGGAAGTCGTAAACCTCGTGCTCGATAGGCGCGCTGCCGTCCTCCGGCACAAACTTAATGGTAAGCTTGCCCTTGCCCGGCACCTTGAAATCAGTGGCGCGATATTGGTCGCCAAACGCATGACGGCCAACAACAATCGGCTGCGTCCAACCTGGAATAAGCCGCGGGACATTCCGGCAAACGATGGGCTCGCGGAAGATGACGCCGCCAAGAATGTTGCGGATGGTCCCGTTCGGAGACTTCCACATCTTCTTAAGATTGAATTCCTTCACGCGGTCTTCGTCTGGCGTGATGGTAGCGCATTTGACGCCAACGCCATATTTCTTGATCGCTTCCGCAGCTTCTACGGTGACGCGGTCTTCGGTCGCGTCGCGATGCTCGATGCCGAGATCGTAATAATGCAAGTCAATATCGAGATAGGGCTTTATAAGCTTATCTTTGATAAGGGCCCAAATGATACGGGTCATCTCGTCGCCATCGAGTTCGACGACCGGATTTTCGACTTTGATCTTGCTCATGGAAACCTTCGAATGGATCGGCTAATTCGCTTTCGCCAGTGTCAAGCGGCGCGTCGTAGGTGTATGCACGTTTGCCTCAAAGCGTCAATTACGCCGGGAAGTCGCACATATGACAAGTGAGACGCGCTCTTCTTTAACGCCAGCGGGCGGCCCATCAATCATACTCGTCGAGCCGCAACTCGGTGAAAATATCGGCGCTGCCGCGCGTGCAATGGGCAATTTTGGACTGAAAGAGCTGCGCATCGTCGCCCCCCGCGACGGCTGGCCCAATGAAAGCGCGCGCGCCTCTGCCGCGTTAACGGTCGAAATCGTTGATAGTGCGGATGTTAAGGCAACGGTTGAGGAGGCCATCGCAGATTTGCACTTCATAGCCGCGACCTCCGCTCGCAGCCGCTTCCTCGCGAAACCAGTCATGTCACCGGAAGAGGCTGTGGCCGAAATCTGGTCGCGCCAGCAATCAGGCGAGCGATGCGGCATTTTGTTCGGCAAAGAACGCACGGGACTCGAGAATTCCCAAATCGCGCTGGCTGACGTCATCGTGACTGCGCCGGTTGATCCCGCCTTTGCCTCGCTTAACCTCGCCCAAGCGGTGCTTCTATTCGCGTATGAGTGGCGAAAACGCGTCGATCCCCATTCGCTCGGCCGTCAGTTGCCCGATGCGCCGCAAGGAGCAGGTCTGCGCTACAAGGCAAGCCGACCGGCAGAACGCCATGAATTGATTGCGTTTTTCGAACATTTGGAGCGGGAACTTGACGCCTGCGGCTTTCTGTTTCCGCCGGAAAAGCGCGACACGATGGTAAATAATATTCGCTCCATGTTTACGCGAATGGCGGCAAGCGAACAGGAGGTGCGCACCTTGCGCGGTATCATTGCCAATTTGCGCCGAGGCCCGTGGACAGGCGATGGTACACGTTAATGGTGCATATGAGCCATAGTGTTGCCTCTATTCTACTATTGCCATGTATTCGATCAAGATTTTTGAACCCAGGCGATGGGTCGCCGAGAAGGATTCGAGATCGGCATGGTTTTACGATCGTTTTTCTTCGCGTTGGCCATGGGATCAGCTTGCATTTCCATTGCATGCGCGCAATCGCCGCGGAGCGAGATTAGCGACAAGACTCTGAAGACTCTCAAAATCCTTGCGTGGCAGTCGCTGCCCAGCAAGATTGTGGTAAGCGAAAAAGTCGTTGTGGAGATCGATAAATCCGATCCCGCGAAGATCATTATCCCGGATGAAGATGCGCGAGAAATCGTTCACGTTGCGTATCTCAGCGCGCGCGCCCGGCGGTGCAACCTAAACGAGCTTGTTCTTGCAAACCGCGACGCGCTACTCCGCCGCGAAAAGGCTAGGAAGAAGTGGAGTGACGCGCAGCTTCAATACATCAATTCTCTGCATCTCTATACCGTGCAGCTACTGATCGGAAAAATCGAAGCCTCTGACGGGGATAAGCCGAAGCTGCAACGCGATTCCCCAGCAAAGGGGCCCGCGCCATCCGATAGCGCTACGCCATGCAACGAGAAGGAGATGCGAGAAATTTCCAGCGCCGTCGAGGCGAATTGGAAGCTCGGTAGCAAGTCTTGATAGGACTACTGAGGCAAGGCTAAGTTTCTCCAAAGATAGGAGCAAGCCTAAGCAGAACCTCTTCGACGATGAAGTCCGGAACACGTTCGCGCTTCTCTGCGCCGCGAGCCTTAAGGTCTAGGGTGCGCGGCTGATCGCAACGGATGACGCCGGTGGTTTCGGTCCCTGCGCCGCTGAGTGAAACGGCGAACCCAGCAGTCCGAGCAAATTTTCCCCCCGTCGTAATCGGCAGGACAATTGGCAGATTGGTTACTGCATTGAACTTGCTGGGCGATATGATTAGAATTGGCCTATGTCCTTTTTGTTCGCGCCCCTTCGTTGGGTCGAGCGAAACCATGTAAATATCGCCGCGCTCCATTAGATGATCTCGTCGCCTTTTGGAGGAGCTTCGAGCCATTGCCGCTCTTCATCTGTGATAGGGCCAGCGGGATCGCATTGTGCAAGCAGCTCATCCAGGGTGTAGCGACGCTTGCGCTGCGGCTCGATGATCAACCGCCCTTTCTCAACGGTAACGCCCACCGTGGACCCTGCAGTTAAGTGCAGCAGGTCAAGGATTGAGGGCGGCACGGCCAGCATCACCGAGCCGCCTACCTTGCGCAAATTCGTTGTATGCATTTCCATTTTCCTTGTCGAGTTATACAAAAATATAATTCGATCCCCGCTGGAACGCAAGTTTAAGATGTTGGAAACGGCACGGGCGAAGCCATAGAAATGGCCTTGGGGTGTTTTGAGCTTGCGGTATAGCCGACAAGGCGCTATTTGTTTTTGTGGGCGGCTGAGGTCGCCTTTTTGCATGCCCGTGACATATGTCTGTCGGCAGGGGAATCCCTTGCAGAGGAGGGCGTGCTCCATCTTCTCTCATTCTGGAGCACCACATGACAAAGCGCATCAGCGCCAAGCATAAAATCGATCGCCGCCTTGGACAAAATCTCTGGGGCAGGCCGAAAAGTCCAATCAACAAACGCGAATATGGTCCGGGTCAGCACGGGCAAAGGCGTCGCGGCAAGGTGTCGGACTTTGGCACCCAGCTCAAAGCCAAGCAGAAGCTGAAGGGCTACTACGCAAACATAACCGAGCGGCAGTTCAGGCTCATTTACAATGAGGCCACGCGTCTTAAGGGAGACACGTCGGAGAACCTTGTAGGCCTTCTCGAGCGCCGCCTTGACGCTGTCGTTTACCGGGCGAAATTTGTTCCAACGCCATTCGCGGCACGGCAATTTGTCAACCATGGTCACATCAAGGTCAACGGCCGCCGCGTTAACATTCCGAGCTATCGCTGCCGTCCCGGCGACCTGATCGAGGTCAAGGAGAAGTCGAGAGGCTTGGTGCTGGTTCTCGAAGCGTCGCAGAGCGCTGAGCGTGACGTGCCGGATTATCTGGACGTCGATCACAGCAAAATGACTGTGCGGATCGCCCGCATTCCTCAGCTTTCCGACGTGCCTTATCCGGTTGTTATGGAACCGAATCTGGTGGTCGAATTCTATTCGCGGTAAGTTAGAAGCAGAGGCGCGTGCTGCCGTGGCAATTTGCCTACAGAGCGGCTTGCGCCTCCGCTTGTACGATGCTTTTTCTTATATTACCTGAGCATCAAGCTACGTTTTCGTCTTCGGAGACCCCCATGACCTACGTCGTGATGGACGCGTGCATTAAGTGCAAGTTTACGGACTGCGTTGAGGTATGCCCGGTCGATTGCTTCTATGAAGGCGAAAACATGCTCGTCATCCACCCCGATGAATGCATCGACTGCGGTGTATGCGAGCCGGAATGCCCTGTCGACGCCATCAAGCCCGACACAGAGCCGGGATTAGAAAAGTGGCTCGAACTCAATCGCGATTTTTCTGAAAAATGGCCGAATATCACGGTCAAGAAGCCTCATTCCCCCGAGGCTAATCAGTTCGAAAAAGAAACTGATAAGCTCGACAAGTATTTCTCGCCCAATCCTGGATCGGGCGACTAAGAAATATTGAGTTCAAGCTGGGCAAAACGTCATCGCAAGGCACCGTCAGCCGCTACGGTGATCAAAAACAGCATCAATGACTTAAGCTCTGGATGCTTCCAGCCGCGCCACGCGGGCCGTCGCAATAACGCGATTTTATCTCAACGTGATCCGCTTTAACGCTCGGTTCCCACGCCTTTTAAGGCTGCCGGTTGCTTCCCGTAATTTTTGAATTTGAGCAGAACGCGCTCCATTTCATCGGAGGAGAGAAGAACGGGCTCCCCAACCGACAGCGCCGTCATATATTGCGCGGCGAGCGTTTCCACCTCTTCAGCGAGTTCAAGTGCATCTCGCAGCGTCTCGCCGACGGCAATCTGCCCGTGATTGGCAAGAAGGCAGGCATTTCGATCAGCCAGCGATGTGCATACAACGGCGGCAAGCTCGGGAGTGCCATAGGTGGCATAGGGCGCTAACGGAATATCCACGCCACCAGCTTTAGCGACCATATAGTGGAAAGCCGGTATGGGCTTATGCAAACAGGCGAGCGCCGTCGCAAAGCGCGAATGGCAATGGACGACGCTTTCGATGCCTGGCCTAGCCTGATAGATGGCCTGATGAAAATACCATTCCGTTGATGGTAGCTTGCCACCTTCGAGCAGCCCATCGCTATGAACGAATACAACGTCGGCTTCGGCCGTCATTTCTTCAGGTGGCACGCCCGAAGCAGTAATGAGCATTCCGTCTTGCCATCTGGTGGAGATATTGCCGGACCGGCCTGGACTAAGGCCCAGGCTAAACATTTTCTTCACCGCGTCTACGACGGCTTTTTTGGCTTCAGCTTCTCTTGCTGCTGGGCTTTTAAGCTGCGGCGGCATTTGCGGGCATGTCCGGATAGAGAGAGGCAAGCCCTTCGGGGCTAGCGGCTGCAACACCCCGCTCGGTTATGAGGGCCGTAATTAGCCTTGAGGGAGTGACATCGAAGGCCGGGTTGGCAGCCGGACTGCCCGGAGCCGTGATCTGCACCGTAAGAATACGGCCGTCCTCGGCTTGTCCCGTCATATGCGTCACTTCCTTCGCGCTCCGTTCCTCGATCGGAATTTCGTGAACGCCATCGCGGATGCTCCAATCTATCGTGGATTGCGGAAGGGCGACGTAGAACGGCACGCCGTTGTCTCTCGCGGCGAGCGCCTTCAAGTAAGTGCCGATTTTGTTTGCCGCGTCACCCTGAGCCGACAGGCGGTCGCAGCCCACGATGCAAAGATCAACTTCGCCATGCTGCATCAAATGGCCGCCAGCATTATCGGCGATGATTGTGTGTGGCACGCCGTGAGCGCCAAGTTCGAAGGCCGTGAGCGCGGCACCCTGATTGCGAGGCCGCGTTTCATCAACCCATACATGCAGCTCGGTTCCTGCGTTATAAGCCTGATAGATCGGCGAGAGCGCCGTTCCCCAGTCAACGCAAGCGAGCCAGCCCGCATTGCAATGGGTGAGAATATTAACCGGACCGCTTTTTCTCGCTGCGATGTCCGCAATAAGCTTCTGGCCGTGGCGGCCGATCAGACGGCAGGTTTCCACGTCTTCGTCGGCAAGAGCCGCCGCGCGCGCATAGGCTGCATCGACACGTAAAGACGCCGGCAAGCGTTGAAGCTCGGAACTCATCTCCCGTAAAGCCCAATGGAGATTGACGGCGGTTGGACGGGTTTTTGCAAGGAGCGCAGAAGCCCGCGCAAGGCTCTCGTCCGACGCATCTTCGCGCAGCGCGAGACAAACGCCATACGCAGCTGTGACGCCAATAAGCGGAGCGCCGCGCACTTGCATGTCTTTAATCGCATGTGCCGCATCCGCGAGAGTCCACAGACGCACAATCTCGACAGCGTGTGGAAGCTTTGTCTGATCGATAATTTCCACCGACCAGCCGTCTTCGCTAAGCCAGATCGTGCGATAGTGAATGTCGCCGATTTTCATTCTCGACTCCTGCGAAAGCTAGTGGAGCGAATTTGACATTTGAGTCCTCCGACCGCGCTTCGCGCGAGTCGGCATCTAAGCTGTCGATTTACGCGAAGCGTGATCGATGCCGCGCGTTCGTGCTCAAATGTCAAATTCAAAAGCTCCACTAGAATCAAAAAGTTGCTAGTGGTCCTTTGATTCCGGCATTTGCTCTCGAGGGGGCCGCAAGCGGATGCAAATGTCGTAATCGGACCACTAGTCGGACTGCAGTCTCAGGAACCTACATGCCCCTTTTTTTAGCAAGAGCAAGAAGGCAAGCGGAAAAAACAGATTTTCGAAAGCGGTGTGTTTAGAATTTCCGCGCTACGACGAACTCGGCCGCGTGCGCCAGCATTTCATCATTAGGCTTGAATGGAGCGAGCGCCAGCAATGCTTGTTCCTTTAACTCTTGGAGCCTTGTCCGTGCCTTTTCGATCCCTAAAAGGGAAACGAGCGTGCCTTTTCCAGCATCCTGATCCTTGCCGGTCGCTTTGCCGACGACCGCAGCATCGCCTTCCGCATCGAGGAGATCATCTGCCAACTGGAACGCCGCTCCGAGCGCGGAGCCGTAGCTGCGCAAAGCAATCCTCTGGGCCTCGGAAGCCTCACCCAGAATAGCACCGCCCTCGCAGGCGAATGTGATAAGAGCGCCGGTTTTCATCCGTTGCAGCTTACGGATATCGGCCTCCGTGAGCTCATTGCCCGGGGCTTCCAGATCTAGCATTTGACCACCCACCATGCCCGCGGCTCCGCTTGCGCGCGCAAGCTGTAGGCCAAGTTCAGCGCATACAGCAGGATTTGGATGTGTCCCGGAATCCGCGATGATCTCAAATGCCAGCGTTAATAGAGCGTCACCTGCCAAAATCGCCGTTGCTTCGTCAAAAGCCTTGTGGACAGTAGGCCTGCCGCGACGCATATCATCGTCATCCATCGCGGGCAGATCGTCATGTATGAGCGAGTAACAGTGAACGCATTCAAGCGCGATAGCGGCGTTCAAGGCGCGTTCCCTGCCAACGCCAAAAAGGCTCGCGCTCTCAATAACCAGAAACGGCCGCAGGCGCTTGCCACCACCGAGCGAGCCATAGCGCATGGCTTCGAGAAGCCGCGCGGGCACATCACCCAGCCGAGCGGTGCTTAACCAATGGTCCAGATGACGTTCGGTATATTTTGCGTTGTCTTCGAGGCGTTCAGCAAAGGTCATGGCCGGGGAAGTGAAATGATGGCGGGGCTAGCTAGTGCTGCACCATGGACGAAACTAAAAGCCTACTCAAGCGGGTTTTGCGAGCTTACGATATGACGGAAACGGCCACCCCTCTGTTAAAACCGCCTGGCAAGTTTTGGTTGCGTGAAGCTTTTGCGCGGCATTTCAGCGGTAGGCGCGGCCGTTTCCGGCTTGCTGGCGTCGCCGTCGCTGCATTCATCCTCGCCCCCTATTTTTTTACGCTTGTTTACGTTGTTTTTGATCCGCCGCTGTCCGCGCTGATGTTCCGCCAGGCTCTGACAGGGCACCGCGTCGATTACGAATGGCGCGACCTTGATCGCATTTCGCCCAACCTCGTCACCCAGGTCATATCGGCTGAGGATGGACGCTTTTGCCAGCATTGGGGAGTGGACTGGAGTTCCTTCGATAGAGCCGTTGATGCCGCTGCGGATGGCAGGGCGAAAGGTGGCGCAAGCACCATCAGTATGCAAACGGCGAAGAATCTCTTCCTCTGGAATAGGCCCGCCTATGTCAGGAAGATTTTCGAGCTGCCCCTCGCCTATTACATGGACCTTATGCTGGGCAAGCGCCGCCTGATGGAGATTTATTTAAATATCGTTGAATGGGCGCCCGGCGTTTACGGTGCAGAAGCGGCCGCTCGCCATCATTTTGGAAAATCGGCAGACAGGCTTTCGCAACAGGAGGCAGCCCAGCTTGCAGCCGCGCTCCCAAATCCGAAACTCCGCAATGCCGGGCGGCCAAGCCCGAAGACTTTCGCGCTCGCCCGCCGCTTGCGCCGGCGTGCCGCATCAGGACAGTCCGAAGCATACTGTGTTCTGAGAAGCGGTTGGTGATTGAAAAATTCAACCAAGAGTCAACCGAAGCCGCTAAAACTCTAGCCAATCGAAAAAACCGCCTATATAAGCAACGCTAAGAAAATGACCTTTAATGTGCGTGCATTTCGTCCTCAGGGTGGAAAGCGTGCGCCGTTTTGCATTCAAAAATCCTGGAGCATTCTGCAAATGGCAGTCCCTAAGAGAAAAGTATCGCGCATGAAGCGTGGCAACAGACGGTCCGCCGACGCCCTTGTCGCCCCGACTTACGTTGAAGATAAGGAATCCGGCGAGTTGCGCCGTCCTCATCATATCGATCTCAAATCCGGAAAATATCGCGGACGCCAGATTTTAGAGCCGAAAGAGCAGATCTAAGCGCACGGATTTATTTGTCTGCTATGCGCCGCGCCACAAATGATGATGCGGCGCAGACGCCGGACCCTGAGTTAAACTGGCGCAGACCAGCAGCGTTTTGTCTTGCGCCGCGCGAATCTACCCTTTGATCACAAGCATCGCCCTCGAGCGGAGTTTTTTTCAAAAGCAGCATCCACTTGATTGACGTTGTCATAGGCGTCCCAATCTAACCTAAATGGGCTCGCAGCTTTGCTTAGGCCTGATAATCAAGTGACGCTTGGTGATGACAACCGAAGAACTTCGCAAGTCCGCGCCGTTGGTGCCCGGTTTTGAGACCAGTGCAGCGACTGAAGATGTCGCGGTCGAGATTGGCCTTAACGCCGCCATCGTATCGATGATACGGGGCAAGCCTCAAATCCTCACTGTTTCTTCGCCCGATTCAGCCTCGCCGCCCTCGGCGGCTTTGCCGTTTGGCCTGTTTACGCCCCTTAAGCACCGCACTTTAGAAATCGGGCTACGCGATTGGGTTAAAGACCAGACCTCCCTCGAACTCGGCTATGTCGAACAACTCTATTCCTTTGGGGACCGGGGCCGGCACGCTCTTCCCGGCGACGAAGGACTCCATGTGGTTTCCATAGGCTATCTTGCGCTTACGCGCAGCGAGGACGCCCCCATAGGCCGTGGCGTGAAATGGAACGACTGGTACTCGCATTTTCCGTGGGAAGACTGGCGTGACGGGAAGCCGCCTATCCTCACGCGCGAAATCGAACCTCGCCTGGAAGAATGGGCAAGGCGGCCAGAGCCATTGGGCACGCCACGCCGTCCCATCGGGCGCATGGACCGCCTGCGGATCTGCTTTGGTCAATCGGTGCCATGGGACGACGAAAAGGTTCTGGAGCGATATGAGCTGCTCTACGAGGCGGGACTAGTCGGAGAAGCCGCAAGGGACGGACGCGCCGCCGCCAATGACTGGCCGTCGCTGCCTCAATTGGGTAGCCCAATGGCATTTGACCACCGCCGGATACTTGCGACTGCAATCAGCCGGTTGAGGGCAAAGCTCAAATATCGTCCCGTTATTTTTGAACTTATGTCCGAATCGTTCACGCTTTTTGAACTGCAGCGTGTTGTAGAAGCCATTCTTGGAAGCTATCTTCATAAACAGAATTTTCGCCGCCTTGTGGAAGGCGCAGGCCTTGTCGAGCCTACCGGACGCGTTGCAGCACGCACTGGAGGGCGTCCTGCTCGCGTATACCGCTTCCGGCGGACGGTCCTCTTGGAGCGTCCAGCACCCGGAGTACGCGTTAAAATTCAGAACTTTATGCGAACAAGTTCGGCATGTTAAGCGTTGCAGCGTTAACACTATCCATAAGAAATAACGGAAATCCCCTGATTTTAGCGGTGTTAACCTCTTTGAAAGCTTCCTAAATTCGGCGCATTTTGATAATATTTAAGGGTCGGTGAAGGTCGCTTCACTCGCAAAGGGTGAATTGCCTTCGCGGCCCCGGCACCGATTTGGAAGCAGGTTCTCTTACATCGCCTGCTCGTACGATCATTACCAAGAGCGGCTTGAACTAGCCATCAAGGCTAGGGCTGCTTATTCATTTCAGTCAACTTCGGCATCGCATGCGAGAGCTATGACGAAATTGGGATGACACCATCGAGCCAAGAAAACAAAGTGAGAGCGAGTATGCCTGAAAAAAATAATAGTCAACAGCGCTTCGGCTTCGAGACCAATGAATATGTGGTTTATCCGACGCACGGAGTAGGGCGTATTGTTGCGATCGAAGAGCAGGAGATCGCTGGCGCAAAGCTCGAGCTTTTTGTAATCACGTTCGAAAAAGATAAGATGACACTGCGTGTGCCAACGTCCAAGACGCAAAGCGCAGGCATGCGGAAGCTGTCCGATGAAAGCGTTTTGGCCCGTGCGCTTGAGACGCTGAAAGGCCGTGCACGCGTCAAGCGGACCATGTGGAGCCGTCGCGCGCAGGAATACGAAGCGAAAATCAATTCCGGCGACCTCATCACGATTGCTGAAGTGGTTCGCGACCTGTACAGGTCCGAAAGCCAGCCAGAGCAGTCTTATTCTGAGCGGCAGCTGTATGAAGCAGCCCTTGATCGCATGGCTCGCGAAATCTCCGCCGCGCAGGATGTCGATGAGTCAATCGCACTGCAAAAGGTAGCAGAGTCCCTTGCCAAGGGCGGACGCCTCCAGCGGAAGCATAGCGAGACGCTTTCCGAGCAGGATTCGCATCACGAGGCTGCCTAGTTTAGGCTGCATTCCCCAAAAAACCGGGCGATCCCGTTACATGGGTCGCTCGGGCGGTGTTTTTACCGACGAAGGTTTATGTCGGCGACCTAGCCCAGCGTTAAGCCCCCGCGCGATCCAAAGCCATCAATGGCTTAAGCTCTGGATTGCTTCCAGCCACGCTTCGCTCCCCGTCGCAATGACAACGGTTCCATCTCAACGCGATCCCCTTTAGATCTCAGAAATCTCCAGCCACAGCACTCGATAAACGCTGCTAGAGCATTTTGCGATCATCTAACCGGCATCGTAAAAATCCTGGATCGCCGCAGCGGCGTTGCCGCTTCGCGATAACGATTTCCGGGGCCGTCATTGCGATGGCCAACAAAGCTTGGCCGGAAGCAATCCAAACGTTAAAGACGCAGATTCGAGAATCCCGTGCTTCAGTCTTGTCGCAAAACGCTGCTAGAGCATTTTGCGATCACCTATAACCGGCATCGTGAAACTCCTGGATCGCCGCAGCGGCGTTACCGCTTCGCGATGACGATTTCCGGGGCCGTCATTGCGATGGACAGCAAAGCTGGTCAGAAGCAATCCAAACCTTAAAGACGCAGATTCGAGGATCCCGTGCTTCAATCTGGTCGCAAAACGCTTTGAGGCGGAGACTTTGTCGCGCCTAAATTCCGTTTGCCTTCGATGAGAACGTAAAGTCCTTCACGAGAAGCGGCGGAACAACGATAGGAGTTTCAGTCTCGCCACCGACAGCGCGTTCGGCAGGTCCCATGGCCAGGATATTGTTCAAGATGGCAACGGGGCTCTCATTGAACCGGAAGTTTCGCGCAGGACCTGCAATTTTCCCGTTTTCGATCAGGAAATTCCCATCCCTTGTCAGTCCGGTGAGCAGCAAAGTCTGCGGATCCACCTCGCGAATGTACCAAAGCCGCGTCACTAAAACACCACGCTTGGTTTCCGCAATCATCTGATCGATTGAAGTGCTCCCCCCGGTCATAACCGCGCCGGAAGGGTTCGGCAGCGGCTCACGCCCCATCTTTTGCGCCCAAAAACGGGAATAATAAAGGTTCTTGACGGTCCCGTTTTCGATCCAAGCCGTGCGCCGCTGCGGAACACCGTCATCCCCAAATGCACCTACGGGTTCGACCGGATCGCGCGGATCTGAGGTAATGCTTACTCGCTCGTCGACCATGCGCTCTCCGAGTTTTGTGCCGCCGCCTTTCTTCGTCAGGAAGCTCCGGCCTTCGTCAGCAGAGCGGGCATCCATGCTTGCAAGCAAAAGGACGACAAAATCAGCAACCGCGGCAGGCTCAAGAATGACCGTGTACTTACCGGGGTCAAGATCGAACGGGGCAGCGTCATGATCGGCTTTATCAATCGCCCGCTTGCCTAGACGTGAAGCGTCGAGGCTCGCCAAACGAACTTCGGAACCGCCGGACCAGCCCGACCATGTCTGCGCTCTGTTTCGTCCGGTCAATGTCAACCGAGCCTGGGTATCTCGGTCATAGGCGAAAAGCCCCGCACTTGTCGCCAGCGAGGTAAAGCTGGCGCCTAATACGCCATATCCTGCTGCGTTCACATTGCGGCTTCGAGCCTGGTCGATGACAGTTTTGGCCTGTGCGGCCAAATCTGAGACCTTCGCACGGGCTGTAGGTTCGTCAAATGCGTCGCTGCGTGTCTCGTAGGTTTGCGGCCCCAAAGGAGGGAGAAACTCGGGGTTAGGCGGCGCGAGGCGGGCGATTTCCTCAGAGCGCGCTTGCGCGCCGGCTAGATCAACGTCGTCGAGGCTCGCAACTGTGGCGCTTCCGGAACGCTGTCCGAAACTTGATTCTATGGTGATGCTAAGGGAGCTTACCGATGCGTTGGTGGTTGCATTATTGACCGCGAAGCGAACGTTTGAACTGTCCTGGCCAGCGATAGACACCACACAATGATCAGCCCGCGATCGCTGCAATATCCGGTCAGTTAGCGTCTTGACCTCTTCCGGCGAAAGAAGCATGGCTCAGATATCCTTCCGCTCAGTATTGAGAACATTGATTTGGCGGAAACGCGCTGGCACCGCTCCATGGGATACCGGCGCGGACTGTGCCGGTTGCCCCTTGCCGCAACCAAATGCGCCGCCTAACTCGTAGGTTGATTTGTCGCCGAGCCCATCCATCGAATTCCAAAACTCAATAGTATTGCCCTGATAGGCGACGTCGCGGAGCATGTCCCCGCGCTTTCCATTCTTGATTTCGTAGAAAAGCTGGCCACCGAATTGGAAATTGTATCGCTGATGATCAATGCTCCAACTGCCGGCGCCAATGATGAGTATGCCATCTTTGACATCGGCGACGAGATCGTCGAGCGATGTCTTTTGCGGGTTGGGCTGGAGCGAAATATTCGGCATGCGCTGAATCGGAAAGCGTGTGGGGCCATCGGCATAAGCGCATCCGCGCGAACGATCCTGCCCAATAAGCTGTGCTTGTCCGAGTGCAGTCTGATAGTTTTTGAAGATGCCGTTTTCAATGATCGGAAATTCGGCCCCGGCGCATTTCACGCCGTCGTCGTCAAAGCCAATTGTCGATAGACCGCCTTCCTGCGAACGGTCGGCCATTATCGTCATCAGCGGGTTGCCGAACTTCAACTTGCCAAGCTTATCCGGTGTGACAAAGGAGGTTCCTGCGTAATTCGCCTCCCAGCCGAGCGCCCGATCGAGTTCGGTCGAATGGCCGATGGATTCATGTATCGTGAGATAAAGATTGCTCGGATCGATAACGAGATCGTATTGACCGGGAACCGCAGGCTTCGCCGCAATCTTCTGCCGCGCCTGATCGGCGGCGAGCGCCGCCTCGCCTAAAAAGTCATATCCGGTAATATACTCCCAACCGGCGCCTCGCGGCGCCGCAAGGCTGCTGCGGGTAGCGAATTTTCCCGACTGCTTATCCACCGCGGTCACATCGAAGTACGGGAGAATGCGCGTGCGGGTTTGTCCGATGCGGCTCCCCCTTGTGCTGGCAAATAGTTTCTCCTCGCGGACAATTCGCAACATCGAAGAAACGTAATCCGCACCTGCTTTTTGAGCGGCGGCGTTTATCGCAAGCAGCTTCCTGGACTTTTCCTCCACCGAAATTGTGAATGGATCGACCCGCATCGGCATCGTCCAATCTTCCTGATATGCGGGGACCTCTTCGATCACGATTGGCGTGGCCTGGATGAGGCGCGCCGCTTTCGCATTCTCGATGGCTAGGCTCACAATGCGCGCGGCTTCGGCATCGCTGAGAAGCGTGCTCCCAGCAAACCCCCAGCTTCCGTCGAGCAGAACACGAACGCCGAAGCCAAGCCTAAATATCGAACTGAAGCCTTCGAGCCTTTCCTCACGCGCATATATATACTCATCTTCAGTTCGACCGACGCGGACATCGGCGTAGGCTGCACCGCTTTGTTTTGCGAGCCGCAGTGCCATATCCGCCAGATTGAGCTGCGCGATGCGATCGAACTTGCCAAAAGCTTCGGGCGTCGCGGCGCATGCGTCGTGAGGAAAAGCGAAATGCGCAGCGATGCCGCCGCAAGTGCATCCAACCGTTTTGAGGAATTCTCGCCGCCGCATAACTACCTCTGCCATTTCATAAAAGCTAACATTTACAGCTCATGTCACGACCCACCTTGAGGGCTGCATAGGCTCGGTACAGAGATGGAATATCACATCCAGGATCTTAAGCGCTGTGCTGGCGAGCACATCAACACAACTAAAATCGATCATATGTTCTACACTTGAACCTAATGGTCAAAATGTGTGCCAATTGCCTAGTATTGCGCATGTATGCTCACATTATAGAAGCCAAGTCATAGGATGTACCTAAGACGGCTGCACGCTTTTTCGTGCGTCTTCGCGAGCAAGCGGTGTGCATTGCTCATAGCAAAGGTTCTGAATTATGAAAAAGTACCTATTGTCGACGTTCAGCTTGGGTCTGGCTGCTGGCTTGAGCATGGCTGTTTTTGCAACCGCAGCAGATGCAGCACAAAAAAGCAGGCGGGAATGCCGGACGGACTGGAGAGCCCATAAAGCGGTGTACAAAGCGAGCGGCAAAACAAGAAGAACATTCATGAGAGATTGCCGCGCAGGGAAAGCGCCCCCGGCATCGCTACCCTCTGGACAACAACCAAGCTCGCGCACGCCTGGGTAAGGGTGAAGTGCGCAGGCAGGCTCCTGGTCCGATTGCAAGGCTGGGATTGCGTTCACAGGACGCCAGCATCATCAAGGTTGACGCTGGCGGCCATGCCGGTTTGCTTACAACTGGAGCCTTTGGAGCGCTCGGCTCCGCAGGCTAATTTGTAGCTCCTGCCGATGCCATGAGCACGGGCGCAGCGCGATAGGCTTCTGGGAAATACTGCTTGAGATAGCCAATCTTCGGCAAATCATTGATGACGATATAGGGATACGAAGGGTTCCGCTCCAGAAAATCCTGATGGTAGTCTTCGGCGGCGTAGAATGTCTTGCCGGGTTCGATCTTTGTCACAATCGCGGCGTCGAATGCACGCGCCTGATTAAGTTGTGCGATATAAGCCTTGGCAATCTGGGCCTGCGTCTCGCTCATCGGAAAGATTGCTGAGCGATATTGAGTGCCCGAATCAGGACCTTGCCGATTGAGTTCGGTCGGATCATGCGCGACCGAGAAATAGATCTGCAGGATGCGGCCATAGCTGATCTTCTTGGGATCGAAGGTTATGCGCACCGATTCGGCATGGCCTGTCGTGCCGCGCGTCACCGTCTCATACTGTGCCGTTCTCTTCTCGCCTCCTGTGTATCCTGACTCAGCGCGGCTCACGCCTTCGACGTGCTGAAAGACGCCTTGGACGCCCCAAAAGCACCCACCCGCAAGAATTGCAACCTCAGAGGTTTCCTGCCCAACAGGCTCATCGACGGCGGGGGCAGGGATTGCGCGGGCATTTTCAGCGGACGAGAGAGAGATTCTCAGCCCCATAGTTGCCAGGAGCAATGCAGAGAAGAATAGGCAGGAACGCAGGCTACGAAGGATAGGCTTAGAGGGCGAAGTCCTGGAATTTTCGGTCATCTGAGATCTCCGATTTTAGCCGAAAGTGAACGCATAAGCCTGCACACCCGGATCGAGGAATTGGATCTCGAATGTCCGGTCGGTGATCATGCCGCTCTGCCGCACAAGCTGGTAGAGCCGCTGTTCGGTCACGACGCCTTCGCCAGCAGCATCGGTATCCGCACCGTGACTGGGACCGGGGGCAGCGCCATCAACTGTGATGCGAAAGCGCACTGGCTTGCCGTCGGCTGAAGGACCGAGGACCAGATGGAGATCGCGGGCGTGGAATCTGTAGACGATGCTACCGTCCTTCTCATTAAGCATGGCGTGTTCGCTATTGACCGTCCAGTCTCCTGACAGGCCCCACTCATTGAGCCGGGGGCCTCCTGCGGTATAAACGTGTTTAGCGTCTTTAACGGCCCCGCCGGGAGAGCCGAAATTCTCGCCCCGCTCATAGCCGACATAGGTCTCCGGGGAGAGGACGTCGCTCGATGCAGCCGCAGCCTGGGCGCCAGTAGCGTTCACGGAGACGAGACCCGAGGAAATATCCGTTTTGCCGATTTCCTTGAAGAGCTGCTGGATTATTTGTTCGGACTCTTCATAGTCACCTTCCCCGAAATGGTGATGGCGAATGCGGCCTTCGGCATCGATGAAGAAATGCGCTGGCCAGTACTGGTTGCCGAACGCGCGCCAGATCGCGTAGTTGCTATCGACGGCGACGGGATAGCCGATCTTTAGCTCGGCGACCGCCTTCTTTACGTTGCTGACGCTTTTCTCGAAGGCAAATTCGGGTGAATGCACCCCGATGACAACCAGCCCCTGATCTTTGTATTTCTCGGCCCAAGCGCGAATATAGGGGATCGAACGCAAGCAGTTGATGCAGGAATAGGTCCAGAAATCGATCAGTACGACCTTACCCTTGAGTTCCTCCCTCGTAAGCGGAGGGGAATTCAACCATTCGACCGCGCCAGTAAGCGATGGTAGTGCACCTTCGACGGGCAGCTCTTCGGCTTGTTGAGTTTCCGGTTTACCCTTCATCATCATGGAGGGACCGCCCGACATTGCGCTATTCCCTGCCATCATTGCGGGGTCATTGTGCATAGCCCCTGAAGGCTTCATTTTGGCGTCCGCAACAGCTGGCGCTGGACGGAACTTATCAAGCAAGCCTTGTTCGAGAGAAGCCGTACTCCCGACTGAAATGCGCGTGAGAAAACCGGTATCAAGCCCCATCGCGATGGCAACAACGCCAACGAGCACGGCTGCTCCCAAACCGCGCCTGATCCACTCGCCAACGCCGAGAGAACCCTTCATCGCAGCGAAGACGCGCCCTCCGACGAGAAGAGCCAGCGCGAGCGAAGTCGCAGCCCCGGCCGCATAGGCTGCCAAAAGAAGCGTCGCCTGCACGTTTGCCCCTTGCAGGGCGGCTCCGGTTAGGATCAAGCCCAACACAGGGCCTGCGCAGGGAGCCCACAAAAGTCCCGTCGCTACCCCAAGAAGGAGAGACGCGATAATTGTTGAACCTCCTGCCTTGGCGCTCTTGTCGGCTGATTGCGAAAGCCGGTCGCCAAGGCCGACGAGGGGCCGTGTCAGGCGATCCGATAAGGATGGAAACAGAAGGATGAGGCCGAACACCGCAAGAAGAGCTATGGCAGCAAAGCGGCCATATTGGTTGGCTTCCACCGCCCAGCCGCCGCCAACTGCTGCGAGGGTCGCCACCGCGGCGAAGGTAAGCGCCATGCCCGCAAGCAGCGGCAGCCCGCTTCGAACAAACGGCTGATCTGCTCTCGCAAACACGAAGGGCAGCACGGGCAGAATGCAGGGACTGACGATCGTCAGAATCCCGCCGAGATAGGCTAAAAGGAAGAGAATCATTGCTAGAAGCTTTCTGCTTTTATGCTGCTACGGCTTTGAAAGTCATAGCGACGCCGTTCATGCAGTAGCGAAGGCCGGTTGGTCTTGGGCCGTCCTTGAAGACATGGCCCAGATGGCCGCCGCAACGGCGGCAATGAACGGCGTTGCGAACCGTTCCGTAAGAGGCATCTCTCGTTGTTCCGATAGCCTTCTCCAGGGGAGCCCAGAAGCTGGGCCAACCCGTGCCACTCTCGAATTTGGTAGTTGAGGAGAACAGATCAAGATCGCACCCGGCGCAGGCGAAATTGCCACGCCGCTTCTCATGCAGAAGGGGGCTCGTGAACGGCCGCTCCGTCCCGCTTTCACGCAGCACAGCATATTGAAAAGGTGTCAAAAGCTTTTGCCATTCCTCATCACTATGGGTGACTTCGAAAATACCGCCTTCTTCAGATGCGAGGCTCCAGCGGGATGAAGCCAGCACGGCTAGTGCGCTAACGCACCCGGATATAACAAATCGCCTTGTAATCATGATGTGGCTCTCCCGATCGAACGCGCGGGCACTATGTCCAGACGAGAAGATACTGAGATTAGCGATATATTGCCACGGGTATAACGAGAGATTACCAAGACGTGATGACTGCGTTACTCGCCGGATGATAGATGTCGTCGCGAACGCCGATACGGCTTCTGAGCCAGCGGGTCAGTAAGGCGCGACAACCGATTTCGACCTTTTGCCAAAGAACGGCACAACACCAGGGCGGTCCGCTTGGGTTCTAAAGCGTAAGCTGGACGAGAACTGAGCCAAGAATTTAAAGATGCGGAGCGAGGTGCATGACGCTGACGAGAATCGCAATAGCCGTTTTGCTGATAATTGGGCCAGCTTTCTGGGCCAAGGCGGCAAACCCTGAGCTTGTGACGATTACGACACCGCGCGGGGCGAAGCAGGCATTTATGCTCATAAGGCCAGCGAAGCCTATTGCCTCGGTTATCCTCTTTGCGGGCGGGCACGGCGCGCTCGGCTTGAAGAGCGCATCCAGCATGTCGTGGGGAGCTGCCAATTTCCTGGTACGAAGCCGGCAAATGTTCGCTGATCACAATCTGATGGTGGCCGTCATCGATGCACCGTCGGATCAGCAGGGAGGCATGAACGTCATTTTCCGCATGGGCGCCCAGCATACGGGCGATATCGATGCGGTTGCCAACTATCTCAAGCAGCAGGCGAACATTCCCGTTTGGCTGGTCGGAACCAGCATGGGAACGTTTTCGGCGGCTGGCGGCGCTATCGCGGCCAAGAATGTGGATGGCTTGGTGCTGACATCGACCATCACACGTGCCAAGCCCGAATGGAAGATAGCCAGCAGCCATTCGGATGGCGTCGCGAGCATGGCGCTCAGCCGCGTCCGCGTTCCGACGCTCATCCTGTCGCACCGCGAGGACGGATGCAATATCACGCCCGCCACTGATGCACCCAAGCTGGTGTCCCGGCTGACGGCGGCTAGGCGGGTCGAGGCGGCGCTGCTCGACGGTGGCTCTCCTCCCCAGTCGGACCCATGCGAGGCAAAAGCCCAGCACGGCTTTTTTGGTATTGAGAAGCATGCGGTCGACAAAATCGCGGCTTTTGTGAAGGCAAACAGCAAGATCGCACCAGGAGATGCTAAGAGATAGACTTGGAGTAAGCCCATCGAGGTCAAACAATCCGACGCGACGACCGCGTAAGGTCATCGCCTCGACGCTACCAGACGATTGAATGGTCGAAGGAGCTGCCTTTGTTGCAGGCGTACTTGGGAGCGCCCCTAGTCACATCGACATCGCCAAGAGCGGAGGCGATCAGCGGTCCCGTCCAGCGCGCATAGCCCTTCGGCACGGGGCTGTCGAGAGCAGCAAGAATGCGTTTGCCGGTCTGTGCCGTGTATTTGGGATCGTTGCCCCGGTTGCCGGTCTCATCGAGCCCCGCCAGCCGCTTTTCGGCGTAGCGCACCCGCCATTTCGAGGCCGTACCCGTTGTACAGCCCACCTCGCGGCCGATTGCGCGCGTTGGAAGACCATCGGCCGCCAAAGCACAATCCGCGCCCGCTGGCGCAGCCGATGTTCCGTTTTCGTCGAGCGGGCGAGCGCTTCAAGCTCGGCCCGCTCCTCTCCAGTCAATATAATCGCTGTCGCCTCAGGGATGCTTTTCATGCATCCTTAAATCACGACTCATCGATTAGCGATAGTGGGTACTAGTTTGCGAAGCGGAAGTGCATGATGTCGCCGTCATGCACGGTGTAATCCTTGCCTTCGAGGCGCATTTTGCCCGCTTCCTTGGCTCCCGATTCCCCGCCGAGTGCGACGAAATCCTGATAAGCGATTGTCTCGGCGCGGATGAAGCCTTTTTCAAAATCGGTGTGAATCACGCCAGCGGCAGCGGGTGCCGCCGTGCCGTTTGTGATCGTCCAGGCGCGCGCTTCCTTTGGGCCAACCGTGAAATAAGTGATTAGACCGAGGAGCCTATATCCCGCCGCGATTAAGCGATTGAGCCCCGGCTCTTCCAGCCCTAACTCGCTGAGGTAAAGCTGTCGCTCGCTCTCATCAAGTTGCGCCAACTCTGCTTCAATCTTTGCTGAAATAACAACGACTTCCGCACCCTCGCTGCCGAACCGTTCGGCAACGCGGCGGGAATATTCGTTCCCGTTTGCGGCGCTCGCCTCTTCCACATTGCACACATAAAGTGCGGGCTTTGCGGTCAGAAGCTGCAATTGACGAAAGGCGCGGTGCTCGGTCTCGGGAATTTCCTGAAGCGCGAGGCGCGCGGGCTTGCCCTCGGCGAGATATTTGAGCGCTATGTCAATTAAGCCCAGAGCGATCTTCGCTTCCTTATCCTGCCCTTTTGCTTTCTTTTCGAGTGCAGGGCGCCGCCGCTCCAAACTGTCGAGATCGGCGAGCATCAGCTCAGTCTCAACCGTTTCCGCGTCGGCGATGGGGTCGACCCGGCCTTCAACATGGGTCACATCATCGTCTTCAAAGCAGCGCAGCACATAGGCGACGGCATCCACTTCCCGGATATTCGCCAGGAATTGGTTGCCGAGGCCTTCACCTTTGGACGCGCCTCGGACAAGGCCCGCTATATCGACGAAGGTAAGCCGCGTTGGGATTATGGTCTTCGACTTTGCAATCGCCGCGATCTTATCGAGACGCTCGTCGGGCACGGACACTTCGCCAACATTTGGCTCGATGGTGCAGAACGGATAGTTGGCGGCTTGCGCCGCCGCCGTCTGTGTCAGTGCGTTGAAGAGCGTAGATTTGCCGACATTTGGCAAACCGACAATTCCGCATTTAAAGCCCATGATATGCTAAGGTCCCGTCGCGTTTTGCTAGTTAGAAGATGCGCCACGGACGCGGGTGCGAAACCATGAGCTGAATATTCCGCCGCGCTTTTTCTCCTCGACCGCTGCCTGAATGGCAACCACGTTATCTTCAACTGGTACTGGCGGAGTTTGCGCCACTTCAATTGTAGGCGTTGGCTCGGGTTGAGGCGCTGACGCGATCTTTATTTCGGCGGGTGGTTGCGTTTCCGTAGCTATAATGGGCGCAGGCCCTGGCTCCGGCTGTGGAACCGCTGTCTCGGCAGGTGACACGTCAGGGGCCTGAATAACCGCGACCGGGGTTGAAACCGTAATGGGCTGCGGTTCAGGCTGAGCCACTGCAATCGGCTCTGGCAGCGACGGCTCCGCGTCCATTTCGGGCTGCGGGTCCGGTTGTTTTACGACGATGGGCTCCGATTGCGCGGGCGGCGTCTCGACTATGACTGCCCTCGAAAAGGTGCTGCTCCCGCCTTCTCGCGCTGCCGCAGGTGTCGGATTAAATGACATCGGCTGGATAGGCTTGGACGCGGCGGCAAGAACCGCCTGCAACCCATCGATTTCGGAGACGGCCTCTTTTGCAACTGGAGCGGCAGCAACTTCAGGCTCCGGCGCAATTTCGCAGACAACGGCCTCCTGCATGGCTGGCGCGCTCATCGCTTCCGCCATCGGTGCAGCATCGGAGACGACAGCCTCTTTTGCAGCCGGAGCAGCAGCAACTTCAGGCTCTGGCGCAATTTCAGAGACAACGGCCTCCTGGATGACTGGCGCACTCATCGCTTCCGTCATCGGCGCAGTAGCGGAAGGGACGGCTTCCTCTATAGCAGAAGCGTTCATCGGTTGAGCCGCTGGCGCCATTTCGACGGCCACGGCCTCCGCTTGACGTGGGGCGACATTTTTCTGGGCCGCCGGCGCAGACTGACCCCGTCCGCGGGCGGCTTCACTTAAAAAAGCCGCCTCACTTCCTTCGATCAACTGCGCGATGCCTCGGGCTACGCCTTCCAGAAGGGGATCGAGCCAAGCCTTGTCGTCTTTGGCGAAATCATGCAGCACGTAGTTTGAAACAAGCGCTTTGTCGCCGGGATGGCCGATGCCGAGGCGAACTCGCGCATACTCGTTCCCAATATGGGCCGACATGGATTTCAGGCCATTGTGACCGGCATTGCCGCCGCCAGTCTTGACACGGATCGCGCCCGGTTTGAGATCGAGCTCGTCATGAATAGACGATGACATCGTTAACGGACAGCTTGTAGAAGCGCATCGCTTCGCCAACCGCCCGCCCGCTCTCATTCATGTAAGTCGCAGGCTTAAGCAGAATACATTTCTTGAGCCCGATTTGGCCCTCTGCAACTAAGCCTTGAAAGCGCTTCTTCCAGGGGCCGAAGCTGTAGCCCCTGGCAATTTCGTCAACCGCCATAAAACCGATATTGTGCCGGTTGCTCGCGTACTTCTCACCTGGATTTCCCAATCCGACGATCAATTTCATAATCACGCTCGTTGATTAAGTTGAGTGGCCAGGAAGCGGGATTGTGGCGAGCTAAATTACTCGCTCTTGTCTTTTGCTTCTGATGCTTCGGACTTCGCCGCCGCGGCACCCACGACTGTCGCAATCGTGAAATCACGGTCAGCGATGGATGGCGTGACGCCCTCCGGCAGTTTAATGGCGGAGATATGGACGCTATCGCCGATCTGAAGACCAGTCAGATCCACTGTGATTCTGTCAGGAATTGAATCCGCCGGGCAGCTCAACTCGACTTGATGCCGGACGATATTCAAAACGCCGCCGCGCTTGAGGCCGGGTGATGCCTCTTCATTGACGAACTGCACGGGAACTTCCACGGTGATGCGTGAAGTGCGGCTGACCCGCATGAAATCGACATGGATTGGAAAATCGCGAACCGGGTCCACTTGGACATCACGCGGAATAACGCGCTCCTTCTTCCCGTCCACATCCAACATGTAAACGGTGGAGAGGAAATGCCCGGTTTGGTAATTCTGCCAAACGAGCTTGTATTCGAGCGCTACATTCTGCGGCTCCTGAGTGCCGCCATAAATAACGCCTGGGACCTGCTTTTGCGCCCTGAGCGCGCGATTGGCCAATTTGCCAGTACCTTCGCGCGCGGTGGCTTTGAGTTCGGTAAGCTCCGCCATGTTCTGTCTCTGTTTTGTTAAGTGAGCGCATCAGCGCGGCGAATTGCCTCGCGGACCTTCAGCACTCAAGGATAATCTAAACGTCATCTATAAGGGGAAGTGCGGCGAAACACAATACGCTGCGATGCAAAACGCATCGTCTGCGCGCTGCGCAACGTATCGTTAGTAAACGTCTAATCGAAAAGACTTGAAACGGACTCCTCGCTTGCTGTGCGCTGGATAGCATCGCCGATGAGTGATGCGAGCGAAAGCACCTCGATATTGCTAGCGACGCGCACAGCCTCCGTCGGGACAATCGTGTCCGTAATGACGAGCTTTTCAATCTTCGATGCCATAATACGCGCCACCGCGCCGCCAGAGAAAACGCCGTGAGTGATGTAGGCGACGACCGAGACAGCGCCTTTGTCCACCAGCGCATCGGCTGCGTTGCAAAGAGTGCCTCCTGAATCGATAATGTCGTCCAATAGGATGCAGGTTTGGCCCGTTACATCACCGATAACGTTCATCACCTCGGATTCGCCCGGCCGCTCGCGACGCTTATCGATAATGGCGAGCGGAGCGTTGATCCGGCTTGCCAGGCTTCGCGCTCTCACCACGCCGCCCACGTCTGGCGAAACCACGGTGATGTTTCCGCTGCTGAAGCGTTTGTGAATATCCCGCACCATCACAGGCGCGGCATAGAGGTTATCGGTTGGAATGTCGAAGAACCCCTGGATTTGCCCAGCGTGCAGGTCAACTGTCAGCACCCTGTCTGCGCCAGCATGAGTAATCATGTTCGCGACGAGCTTCGCTGAAATCGGCGTTCTCGGTAATGTTTTGCGGTCTTGGCGCGCGTAGCCGAAATACGGAATGACAGCCGTGATGCGCCGTGCCGATGCTCGCCGGAGCGCGTCGATAAGGATCAGCAGCTCCATCAGATTGTCGTTGGCTGGATAAGACGTCGATTGAATGACGAACACATCCTGGCCGCGAACATTCTCCTGAACTTCGACAAATATCTCCATATCGGCAAAACGCCTCACGAGACATTGGCTCAGCGGCGTCTTCAGATATGCTGCGATTGCGTGGGCCAGCGGCCGATTGCTGTTGCCGGCGACTAGCTTCATTGTGTGTACGAGTCCATTGAAATGCAGCGCTTATATGGATACGGCATGGGCCCGCTTCTAGCAGCGAGCCCATGGCATGTAAACCAACGATTGTAGCGCATTTGTTCCCGGCTTGCGCGGCTATTTGCCTAAGCAGTGGTCCGGGAACAGTCTTGGCCTAACCGTTTGCGGCGCGGCCTAGCAGCTTTGCGACCTCAATCGCAGCGCCATTTGCTGCAAGATCGGCCACTTCACCCCAGGTCTTGTCCAATTTGCCGGATTCCACCTTGTTGCTTTGGACGATCGTCTTTTCCATCTGTTTTCCGGACGGATCGACGACAACCCAGCGAATGGTGATTGACTGCTCGCCATTCGAAGTTGGGCCCATCTCAACTTGGCCCTGGATTTTATAAGCTCCAGGTTTTGCAGAAGCGGCAAGCTTCATCCCTTGTTTGCCGAGAGCGCGCTTCATCGCTTCGGTTAGAGCGGTTTTCCCATCTCCCGGTGCGCCCGTAACAGTAGGCACCATGACAACCAGTTCGCCCGGCGATGCCGCAGCCGTTTGTGCGGCAGATGCGGGCTTCGCTGGCGCCGCAGCCGACGCGTCAACCGCAGCGGCTAAGGATACCGGTTGCGGAATTGGTTTGGCGGCAGCAGTCTTTGTCGCAGGCGCTGTGGCTGCGACTGGCGCAGACTTTGCTGGCGCTGCGTTCGCAACCGCTACGGAAGCTGCAGCCGCAGGCGCGCCCGGATTTTCGATCCAAGCATTTACGTCTGTTGCCGACTTGGCAGCTACGCGCAGGACCGATTCGTCCGTAACGTGGCCCCAGGCGTCGCCGCCCCGTTGCTCCGAAACCAATTCCTCGCCTTCGATGCGCCGGACACGGTTGCCCGCCTTATCGGTCACATCAATGGCATAGGTCACTTTCGTGCCCTTCTTCGGCTCAGGCAGCGCAAGATATACGGGCTTGATGACGTATTGCGCGTCCTTTGCGTCGACAACCTGCACGCCTTTGGCCTTAACGGATGCAAGGATTTGTTCATTCACCTTGCTTGCATATTTTTGCGGAACGCCCTGAACTGGGGCAATGGCCACGGCAGGTTTGACCTTTTGCCCTAAGCTTGCATCGGCTGTATCGCTGATTTGAAAGAGGCCACCTCCGCAGCCGCTTAACGCGGCAACCATAAGTGCTCCAGTCAAGAGCGACGCGGCACGATAAGCTGCGCTCCGCGCGGCTAGATGTTTCTCGCGCGTCACTATTCCACTCCTTGCTTTAAATGTTTCCAGCACGGCGGTACTTGACTAACTCGGCACTTATATTCCGCCGAATCTTCGTGACGACTCAAAATCTAGCTATGACAGCTAGATTAGTCTAGCGGCAGAAGCCGCGACAGGCGGCGACTCAACGCATTCGTGTTGGAATTTCGCCTACAGCCCCTGGTTATCCACATCAAGCGATGAGGATGGCAGAAATTTGACGCCCGTAATCGGGCTCCGAACGGTGAACGGAGCGCCTGTGGCTGAAGAAAATTGATTCGTTTTGGTAGGTACAGAGCGAAAGATCATCGATAGTTTCGACGCCGCGAGCGGCAAGTCTGGCCTTAACATAGGATAGCAAATCGAAGTGCGGCCTCCCCCCCTCTGGCGGTAGCGAAAAATATGTCGCATTTGCCTCGTCCTCTACCAGGAACGCCTCCCGGAATTCAGGACCTACCTCATAAGCGGCCTGGGAGATTGCAGGGCCCACGGCAGCGACGATCCGGTCAGAGCGTCCGCCAAGGCTTTCCATGGCATCGAGAGCGCTTTCTATGACGCCCGCCTTTGCGCCCTTCCAGCCTGCGTGGACAGCCGCGACAACGCCAGCGCTTTCGTCAGCCATCAGGACCGGGGTGCAATCAGCCGTAAGGACGCTGATAAGAATGCCAGGCGTCGCTGTGACAATTGCGTCGGCCTCGGGGGCATCACTTGGGTCCCATGGTGCCGTCGCGATCACGGTGCGCGATGTATGCGCTTGCCGGGGACCTATAAGAGAATGAGCTGGTACGCCGAAGCTTTTCGCGACGAGCGCCCGGTTTTCCTCAACATGCGCCCTTATATCTTTAGAGCCTCGCCCGCAGTTCAGCGCATGATAGATGCCTTCCGACACCCCGCCCGTGCGTTGCAGGAAGCCATGTCTTATGCCGAGCGATTGCAACTTGCCCGCGGGCAACGGCGTGGGTCCTGCGTCTTCGCGTGATAATTGTTGAGGCCGGGTATCGTCGGGCATGACGCGCTCCATATTTGGAGATGATTTTATGAAAATGGTAGCAGCTTGCCTGGAACGCCACTGCTAAAAGCTGCAACCTTAAATAGGACGCCCATTTGAGCCGGGTCCACCAATCGCATCAATCCGCTCTTTAGCGACGCCGCCTCGTCCTCGGACGCTGCTTTTAAGAGCTGGTTCGCCCGTGCTTCGAGGCCGAGCCGCAATAGCCATTCCCCCATGGGCATCGGTCCGAAGGCTTCTAGCTCGGCTTTTTCAGCCTGATTTTTTAATCCAGCAAAATCGACGTGAGCCGTGATGTCCGCTTCTCCGGGGCCGTCGAAGATGTCCACAAAACGGTGTTGCTTGACGGTTTGGACAGTATCGCCAAAGGAGGGCCGCTCATAACCATAGTCAACGATGAGCGCGGCCAGCGGCGCGGAAGATGCGCGTTTTGCGAGTTCTTTTATAAAATCCGCGATCTCTGGACGGAATTCAAATACCGTCCCATCATCCGGCTGCTCGGCGTCGCCGTCGAGCGCAAGGGCGAGAACTGGGGTTTTCACATCGCCGAGCACTGCCTCGAAGTGGCCGCCGGCAAAATCAACGCAGCGCTCACGCCACACCCATCCCGTTGCATCAAAAACGAATTGCTGCACGGAAAGACAGTCCAGAAATTCGTTCGCAATCAGGACAGAGGGACCAACAGGCACGTCTTCCAGCCGGTCATGCCACGCAATGGGAGCGCCAGCAGCGGCAAGCCTTTGCTGCTGCACAGTCCGTAGCGTTTCCGACGTTTCTACCAAATGGACGGTCACATTCTTCAGAAAACCGGGGGCGACGCGAAGCGCGCGCAGCGCATCAGCCATTAACGTCCCGCGCCCCGGTCCAAGCTCGATGAGGCGGAGACTCGCCGGTTCGCCCATTTGCCGCCAAACCTCGCAGGCCCACAAGCCGATGAGTTCGCCGAAGATTTGGGAGATTTCCGGCGCGGTGATAAAGTCGCCCGCGCGGCCAATTGCGTTCGCACGCCTATAGTAGCCGTGCTCGGGATCATAAAGACAGGCCGCCATATAATCGTAAAACGAAATCGGGCCGTTCGCCGCCATTTGGGCAGCGAGCTTTTTCGCCAGCGGCGTTAAATGCGGGACAGGGGATTCAGGTTCGCGCAGCGTCATCCGCCGATATAGTTCTTTGAATAGCGATAAGCGAGGGTCTTGGTGAGAGAGGCCGCGCCTGGAAACAGATTGGCGCGCGTGATGCCGATGTCATGCAATTGCTTCATGATGCCCTTCTTGGCCGACGGGTCAACGTGAATCATGGTGGTGAATTCGTCCGCCCGCTTCATGAAAAACGAAAGCTCGTGAATCGACTGCGCGCCCTTTCCGTGGATTGTCCAATAGACATTCTGCGTATTGTAGTTGCGCACCGTGCGTGTCGGGCGAAACGCCATCGGCGGGCCCACTTCGGGAACGGTGGAAGCCTCCGTATCGTCGAGTTTCACAACATATTTCTTGAAATAGTCGGTTTCGACGGGTGGCACATAAGAAAGACTCGCCGTCAGCTCGTTCATTCGCCAGGGGTTCAGCACCCAAACACGGCCCGTATCTCCGCCCATGCTTTCGACCGCCAGAAATAATGCAAAGAGAGGATTGGCCGACCATTCGATAATGCGCGACGGCATCCCGGCCAGATGCGCGCTTACCATGATTTCCCCATCGGCGAGACCACGAATAGGGGCAAACTCGGCACTCATCTGACGATAGTCGCGTAACATCTCGCGTTCAAGGTCCGGCTGAATGCCCGACTTATAAAAGGCTGGCATCAAGTCGCCCTTTAGGTCGGGCTGGCCAAGATACCAGGGTGAAATCGGCGCAAGCAATAGGCCGAGCTGGTTCTTTGGCTCGGCGACGGCCGACAGATATTCGCTAACGGATGTGATTGCCATGGCGTCTAGGCTTGACTTGCCGTGGCAGCGCCTGCGTCCACGCTACTGGGCGCTTTTTTCGCTGAGGCAACAAAATAGATACCTAACGCGATCATAGGCAGGGAATAGACCATGCCCTCCGAGAAATAGCGCGTGGTGAAGAACTGGGCGGCATCCCACGCTTTAAAGTACTCGGCGAAAATGCGGAACACGCCGTAGCAAATAAGAAAGACGCCTGTCGCGAGGCCGGGCGAAAGGAACGCGAGCCTACGATGGGTAAAATAGCGGACAATGAGGAACATCGCGACCCCTTCAAGGAGCGCTTCGTAGAGTTGTGTCGGATGGCGCGCGCCAAGCGCATCGCCCTTAGCCAGCACCCACGGCGGAAATTCGACAGCCCACGGCGCATTAGATAACCGGCCGTAGATTTCACCGTTGATGAAATTGGCGAGCCGCCCAAAAAACAAACCAAAGGGCACGGCTGCGGCTGAAAGGTCCATGAGCGCGCGCACGGGTATGCCATTATGGCGGGCGAAGAAATAGATAGCGACGCCCACCCCGAGAAGTCCGCCGTGAAACGCCATCCCGCCCTCCCATATTCGGAAGAATTGAAGCGGATTCGCCAGGAGCAGACCTGGCTCGTAGAGGAGGAAAAAGCCTAGCCGCCCGCCCAGCACAGTGCCAAGGGTCGCCCAAAATAAGAAATCATCGGCCTGGTACGGCTTCATTGGGCTTGGGCCGCCCCAAAGGCGCTCATTCTCGCAAAGCCGCCTCATATAAAGCCAGCCCAAAACGAGGCCAGCCATATAGGCGAGGCCGTACCAGCGGATAGAAAGCGGTCCGAGATGGAACGCAACCGGGTCGCTGAAAGGGAATGCAATCGCCATCAACGGCATGTGAGCCTCCGCCAGGGAATCACCTCGCTCTTAGCAGGCCGGAGGCATACCGCCAACTATCTGTAGAACCTCGGCCGGGCGAATGGATATTGGCAACCAGCACTATAACAAAGCCCTTGATCATTGGGGTTATGTGACACATATAACTTTTTAAGTGATACATATGCGGGCATAAAGTGACGCAATGACAAGAAAAAGTAAGCAAAACCAGGATATTAGAAATTTTATCCTGAAGCACATTTCTGGCCATTCATCAGACATAGTATCTCTGGTCGTGGCTACTTTTGGAGTCTCCAGAGCGACCGCGCACCGTTATGTTATCCGTCTCGTTGAGGAAGGTATATTGACGGCCTCAGGACGCGCAAAGGGTCGGTCGTATAAGCTTCGCGATTTTGAGGATCATACTTTTAAGGTCAGCATAGCGCCTAACCTTGAAGAAGACTGGCGAAGAGCTACGCAGGAAGACGTTATATGGAGGGAAAAGATCGAGCCTTTTCTATATGACCTCCCTAAAAATATAACGGACCTCCTTAGATACGGTGGAACGGAAATGATCAATAATGTTCTTGATCATTCTGGAGCAAAACAGTTTATATTAAGCATTATGCGTAACGCCGAACGTATTCGCATTGGAATTACCGATAAAGGTGTTGGAATTTTTGAGAAAATCAGAAAAGAATGCAATCTAACTGACACGCGACATGCCCTATTGGAGCTGTCTAAGGGAAAGCTAACCACTGATGCCCGCCGACACTCCGGAGAAGGTATATTTTTCTCGTCCAGAATGTTCAACCGCTTCTGTATAGATTCTCGCGGTCTCGCCTTTATGAGAACTATGGAGCATGATGAAGGCTGGTTACTTGAAGATGCTACTCCAGATGAGGTTTTTCCTGGTACAATTGTGATCTTCCATCTTAACACGAGCGCGACCCATAGGATCGAAGATGTATTTGCCCAATTTCAGGACAACGAAGACGCCCCAGGCTTTGCAAAAACTCATGTCCCCGTAAGCCTTGCAAAATACGGAGATGAGCAACTTGTTTCGCGATCACAAGCCAAAAGAGTATTAGCGCGGTTTGATCGGTTTTCAGAGGTTATGCTTGATTTCCGGGGTGTTTCACAAATAGGGCAGGCTTTCGCCGATGAGATTTTTCGCGTTTATGCTCAACAGCATCCAGAGGTTACAATTATCCCGATTCATACGGAGCCTGCCGTGCAAAGAATGATTGATCATGTATTGTGGAGCGGTCCACGCAAATAGTCTGAGCGCAAGCTTCTCACGGCCCATATTCGCGGCGCTACCGTCATGTCGACGGGAAGGCGTTCGGAAGGCCTTTCACGCCTTGCGCGGGTGGGTCAGACGCTTGCTCACCTCCGCTTCCAGCTCCCGCCAATAAGCTTCCGTCGCTTCCGCAGGCTCGATTTGCTGAACGCTGCGCGCTAGCCGCAATTTCAGCTCGTCTCTCTCCTGCCGCTCGAAATCCTCGCGGATAAGAGAGCGTACAAAATCGCTGGCATTAGCGAAGCCACCCTCGGCGACGCGCCTGCGAACGTATTCACGGAGTGATTCGGGCAAAGAAATATTCATCGTGGTCGTCATGCCGCAAGTCTAACATACCTGCTGATTCATGGCCAAATTCGACATCGTCACGCGCTGAATATCGAGAATGTTTTAATATGGCGCCCCGCAAGATGACGGATGGCTTGATCGCGGCGCACTCAACGCCTAGTTTCCATGCATGGCAGGCGACGTTCCCAGGAGAGCGATATGACGCAAACAACTGGCCGCTTTTTTGATGATATGGCGAAATTCATGACGGGCGCTGCTGGCGTGGCGCAAGGAGCGCGAGCAGAATTCGAAGCGGCTGCGCGCAACCAGGCCGAACGCTTTTTACGAGGCATGGATGTTCCGCAACGCGAGGAGTTTGAAGCTGTCAAAGCGATGGCCGAGAAAGCGCGCGAAGAAAATGAGCTTTTATCGCAACGTATTGCCGCGTTGGAAGCCGCTCTGAGCCAGTTACAAAGTGGCGCTCAGAAATAGTGCCAGCGCGGGACAAGCCTGATTTGGGCAACAGTGCAAGAGTCACCGTGTAAAAGCGATGCCGTTTTCCCCGTGGAGAAATATTGGCAAAGATTGCGCTAGTGAGGCGGATCACCCCATAGGGTCCTAATGGTTGCGGTGAAGTCTGAGCCAAAGCGGCTTGGGCTGCGGGGCATGGCTCGGCTTTCTTCGCCGCTACATCAGAGGGGACGTGACGCATGACCGCTACCGGACAGGACTATAATCGCCTTTCCAACCCTGTCGATCTCATGGAAAATATCGCCTGCATACAAGATTGGGCTTTCGAGCGTTCCAGTGAAGACGAGTTGACGGTTTCAGTAGCGGGTGCTTGGTGCGATTATCATATTTCTCTGAATTGGCGCGATGATCTGGAGAGCCTGCACCTTGCCTGCGCTTTCGATCTAAAAGTCCCCCGCACCCGGGTTTCTGAAATCTACCGCCTTCTTGTGCAAATTAATGAGCAGCTCTGGCTCGGACATTTTGACATGTGGTCAAGCGAAGGGCTGCTGCTGTATCGTCAAGGGCTAATGCTGAACGGAGCCGAGCCGACGGCACAACAGTGCGAGGCTCTTTTGCAAGCCGCGCTTGAGACTTGCGAGCGCTATTACCAGGCCTTTCAATTCGTCGTCTGGGCTGGGAAGCGGGCCGAGGATGCGCTGGCGGGCACCATTTTCGCAACCGAGGGACAAGCGTGAGCGGCACTTCTCAGCCTTCCATTTATCTTGTAGGCGCGGGCCGTATGGGCGGCGCGCTCTTACGCGGATGGCTGGGAAGTGGTATTGAGCCGAGCCGTCTAGCGGTAACGGAACCGCATCCTTCACCTGAAATGGCGGCGCTACTCCGCGACAGGGGCATAAAACCGTCTCCCGGTTCGCCGCCTGACGTTCTTGTGCTGGCCGTGAAGCCTCAGATGATGGACGCGGTTCTTGCTGAAGTCGCACCACGGGCTGGATCGCAAACCGCGATCCTCTCCATCGCGGCAGGGCGCACCATTGAAAGCGTGGCCCGGCATTTCGCACCGGGAACGGCCATTATTCGGTCGATGCCTAATTTGCCTGCTGAAGTCGGCGTTGGAATTACGGCGGCTTGTGCCAACGCCCAAATTACGGCAGCGCAACGGGAGCATTGCGAGACTTTACTGCGCGCTGTGGGGGAAGTCGTTTGGGTGGACGACGAAAGCTTGATCGACGCCGTTACGGCTGTGTCAGGCTCAGGTCCCGCTTATGTCTTCTATCTCGCGGAATGCCTCGCCGAGGCGGGGCGCGCCGCAGGGCTGCCTGACGAGGCCGCCGCCCAACTTGCTCGCGCCACCATCACCGGCGCTGGCGAATTGCTTCGCCGCTCGCCGCTTTCGCCTGCTGAGCTTCGCGAAAATGTAACCTCACCCGGCGGTACCACGGCGGCAGGGCTTGGCGTGCTTATGAACAAGCCGGGCCTCAAGGAAATGATGATAGAGACCGTTGCAGCGGCAGCGCGACGCTCTCGCGAGCTTTCGAAATAGCGGCGGGACCGCTAGCTATCTAAGCGGACCCGCGCGCCTCAGGCGATAGGCATTGTCACCACGCCGGGCCATTCCAGCCCCAGCCAGCATTGTGCCATCCCGGCGCCGCGCCACAGGGAGCGCCTCCGCACCCTCCTAGCCCAGGACCGGCATCCCAGCCAGAACTTTGCCATCCAGGCACCGCGCCACAGGGAGCGCCTCCGCAGCCTCCTGGCCCGGGACCGGCATCCCAGCCAGAACTTTGCCATCCAGGCACCGCGCCACAGGGAGCGCCTCCGCACCCTCCTGGCCCAGGACCGGCATCCCAGCCAGAACTTTGCCATCCAGGCACGCGCCGCAGGGAGCGCCTCCACACCCTCCTGGCCCAGGACCGGCATCCCAGCCAGAATTTTGCCATCCAGGCGCCGCGCCGCAGGGAGCACCTCCGCATCCTCTTGGTAACGGCCCAGGTCCCCAGCCGGAAGACTGCCATCTCGGCGCAACGCCGCATGGAGCACCTCCGCACCAGCCTGGCGCAGGCCCCCGACCCCAGCCAGAAGACTGCCATCCCGGCACAGCGCCACACGGGCCACCGCACCATCCTGGACCTCGACGCCAGCCGCGATGCCCAACCTTTATCACCTGCGTATTGTGCGTGGCGTTGGCCTTTAACACCGCCACGGGGGCTGCGGCAACGGCGGCATCTGCGGTCGTTCCACTCAGAACCAAGCAAACGGTTCCGGCGATCACGGCGATGGCCTTGAACATAGCGTCGGGCATACAATTACTCCGCAACATCGATACTTGTATGTTTTGGCAGTATTTGTTTCTGAAGAGTTACTTTCAGTAAGTCTAAGAAATATTTCCAGAAATTACATTCGCACGATGTAAAAAATGTATGGTATTTTAGCTTAGCAATATGCAAGTCCTGCGAAACTCGAATTAATGTTCAGGGGCCGGAAAGAGAGCACGTCATTACCCCGCTCTCAATCGGCCCACAATGCAGGCCGATGTCTCAAGCGCCCGCTTGGTCAGTTGAGCGGCTTCGCAGCAGTGCTCTGCGCAATGTAGATCAAACCGTCATAGGCCTTCGGCAGGTCCACCTCCTCATAAACAGAATTGGCACTGTCAGGATCGAAGCCTGCGCCAATAGACCTATGCAACCTTGGCTGTGTTAGCCACTTCGCCAGAGCGTTGTCATTCGCCATATGCCTGAAATCGATAACAGCCCTGGGTAATCCAGTCTCGGCAAAAAGGCCTTCGATGCTGATAGGCTTCGGAGGTGCAAGCTTCAGAGCTACTGGTCCACCAGGTTGCCACTTTCCACTAATCAAGCCTTTCGCTCGAACCTCGCCACTATGCGATGCAAATCCCAGCACAACCATTTTATCGCCATAGGTTTCGCGCAGATGCGCGCCCATCGGCTTAGGGCCTGAGGTAATTGTTGAACCAACATGAGCGTTATGGGCCCACAATACAATTTTCTGACCAGGAAACTTCTGTTCGGCCAACCAGCGCACATTTTCAGCCATTGACTGATCGCGCGACGCAGCATACCCGATCGTGCCTGAATTAACCTGGGCAATCCAGAGAGCGATGAACTGTTGCATGATACGCGCAGCCTGCAATGCGTCTTGATATTCGTCTGGGGTCGCAACCTTGAGAAGCTCCTCGCGCTTGGACTGAACTAAATCCAGCGCCTTCGCCGCACTATCCTTCAAGCGGGACATGTTGGCCTCGCTTAGGTCAGCTCCTTTTTGCTGTAATTTATCTATGCCCGCATAGAGCTGCTTTATTGCCTCGCTGTCCGTGTCGCCTATACGCGCGAAGAGGTCAGTCACCAGTTTCATCGCCACGCGGGGATACTGCATGTCGAAGCCCGAAAATGAAAGAGCCGGGCGATCTCCCCGCTTCGCATTATACTCGCGCATCCATTCAAGCATGGCGCGCACTTCCTGAGTTTGCCAAGTCCAGAAATACATTGCCGCGAGCGAGGCTGCCGCATCTCCTTCACCGGATTTAATATAACGATCGGCCACCAGTGCCTCGGGCCAATTGCCCTCGATGGCGAACACCGTGAATCCCTTCTTCTCAACTAAATATTCGAGCAGCCGGTGCTTCATTTGAAAGAATTCGGCAGTTCCATGGCTCGCCTCGCCAAGCGCAACGATACACGCGTCGCCGACCACGGAATCCAGAAAGGTGAGGTCATCGAACCCGTTTCCGGTAATGACGGTATTGAAGGGATGGGCAAGATTGCTCAGATCGCTCACGACGGCGGCCCGTTCGCCTGCCGTCAGCGGCGAACGACCTTTGCTCTCCTGAACCAGCTTGTCATCCAGCCACCACTTAAGAGATGTGTACGCAGAGTATCGCAAGTTCCAGCTGCTAGCGCTATTAATCCAGCGATCGCGCCGGGTCATCTCGATTCTGACCTTGGAATTCAACGATGGGCGCGTAAAGGCGTATTTCGACCGGGCAAGGACAACGACCTCATCTCCTTGCAGATCGATACGCTCGATAACCGTCTGAAAATTGGGCTCACTCGCGTCGGCAAGCTGGTTCTGCCAACCCCTCAGGGTTTCTACTAAGCTAAGTTCCTCGCCGCTGGTTTCCAGCTGAACATAGTCTGATGCAAGGAGTGAACGGACTGCCTCAAGATCCTTCTTAGCCACTGCGGCGTCAAACTTCTGATATGCTACCTCAATCTCCTGGCAGGCCTTTTTCGCCTTTTCCGCCATCATGGATTGGCACTGACCATCGGCATTCGAACTTGCCTCTGGCAAAGCGTCTCGACTAGGAACTGCCTCGGAGGCTGAAGGCATCGTGTCATTTTGGTCTGCGAACGACCCTGCCGAGACCGAGCACGAGATCGATAGCAAAGCAATGCCAAGAGCAATGAGCACATTCATAGATTTCCCTCTCACTCGCAAACAAGAACTCAGCCGATTTTTTTATGGCGTGCCGTCCTCGTTTGACTTCTGCAGTGCTACTTGGAATAAGGCAATGTTGTGATCCGGGCATTCTGGCCATACGTTGCGAGCGTGCTAACGCAATAGCGTGATGATGGCAGACGCAGGATGGCCGGACCTCCTTTAGTGAGAGTTCGGCTGATTCCGTTTGAACCTCAGAGCGGTGTGACTAGAGTTGCCAACGACAAAAAAACGACGATGCAGGGGAAGTGCCACATGTCTGAGCTTCAAATTCCGTCACGGCGTCGCTTGCTTAAATCAGCCGGCGCTCTCGCCGTGCTGGCAGCCTCTCCGATCCGCATTGCTTCGGCGGCGGACGACGGCGTGACGGCTCGGCTTGCGCGCTACATGGTGGCCGCGCGAGATCAAGCGCTGCCGGAGTCCGTGATGATGGAATGCAAGCATCGAATTCTCGACACGTTCGGTGCAATGATCTCCGGTTCGCGTATGCATCCGGGTATCATGGCGGCGAAGTATGTCCGGGGGCTCGGTGGTGAGCAACAGGCCTCGGTCATTGGTACAGACTTCCGCACGACGGTGATCAATGCGGCGCTTGCGAATGCGATGTGCGCCCATGCCGACGAGACCGATGATTTCGAGCCTGTGACCAAAGCGCATCCCGGCAGCTCAGTGGTTCCTGCCGCGCTGGCCATTGCCGAAAGGGATGGCCGTAGCGGTCAGGAGTTCATCCGCGCTGTGGCGCTTGGATATGACCTCGCCTGCCGCTTGCTCATGGCGCTCGGGCCTGATCTGGTGCGCGGCTCGCATCGAAGCGCGGAGGGGACGTCCTCGACTTTCGGCGCGCTTGGTGGGGCTGCCTCTCTCGCGCGCCTCGATGAAATGAAAATGCGCTTCGCGATTTCTTATGCGGCTCAGCAGGTCTCCGGGCTGTGGAGTTGGGTGAAGGACAAGGACCATATCGAGAAGGCGTTCGATTTCGCAGGGATGGGCGCTCGCAACGGGGTTACGGCGGTCAGCATGGTGGAAGCTGGTCTGACAGGCGTTGATGACGTGCTCGACGGCACTCACAATCTCTTTATCGCGCTATCGACGAGTCCGAAGCCAGAAGCCATGGTGGAAGGGCTTGGGAGCCGCTTTTACGTCACCGAGACGGCGATCAAGACCTTTTCTGTTGGCTACCCCATTCAGTCACCCTTGGATGCGCTGCTGATTTTACGCAAGCAGCACGGCCTCACCCCCGGCAATGTCCGCAGCATTCTTGTTAAGCTCCCGACGGACGCGATTGGCATTGTGGGCAAGAGCGCGATGTCTGACGTCAATTGCCAACATCTGGTGGCCCTCGCGCTCGTGAAAGGGGCGGCGTCCTTCGTCGATACTCACGACACGGCGCTCATGAGTGATCCCCAAATCCTGGAACAACGCGCGAAAATTACCCTGGCGGCGGACGAGGCTCTGATGGACCCGGCTGCGCCGCGCGGCGCGGTCGTCGAAGTGACGATGACCGACGGAAGGAAAGTCGATCATTTCACCAAGTTTCCACCTGGCTCCAAGGAAAACCCGCTTAACACCGAGGCTGTGAGTGCGAAGACGCGAGACCTTATCGCGCCCGTCCTTGGCTCGGAAAGAGCTGAAAAGCTCATCGAGCAGATCAACACGCTAGAAAGGCTAGACGACATGCGGGCGCTGCGTCGCCTGTACACTGCTTGATCGCAATGTGCAGCTCAAGCTGTTGACGCGAAGTTTCATTTCCGGGATGCTTCTGGAAAATACATAACGGGAGGATCGCATATGGCGAAATGGAAATATCTTGGGGTGGCATGTGCCTCAGCACTGCTAGCTGTCGGGGCCACCAACCTTTCAATGTCTCAAACGGCGCGTGAAAAGCGCTTTCCGCAGCTCACGATGGAGACGCTGACGGAACAGCAAAAGCCGCTCGGCGAGCAGATCATGAAAATTTCGAGCGTGGGTCTCGGAGGGCCTTACAATCCGTTGCTCCGTAGCCCGGTTCTCGGCCAGCGCATGTTCGATCTTTTGTATTATTTGCGCTGGAACACCTCTATGCCGCTGCGGCTCAATGAGTTCGCAATTCTGATTGTTGGGCGTCAATGGCGTTCGCAGGTCGAATGGGCGGCCCATGCTCCACTTGCGCAAAAGGCTGGCCTCTCGCCCGAAATTATTGCCGATCTAAAAGCGAAGAAGCGCCCGGCCAACATGCAACCCGACGAAGCGGCCGTCTATGATTTCGTCACGGAGCTGACGACTAATCATGAAGTGTCCGAAGACACGTTTAACCGCGCCAAGAAGCTCTTTTCCGAGCAGCAGATTGTCGATCTCACCGCCGTCGCTGGCACCTATGTCAACGTGGCCATGGTCCTCGCAATGGCAGAGGAAAGCGTGCCCGCCGGGAGGGAGCTACCCTTTAAGCCCGGCGAGCCATGAGAGAACCGGGCCTAGTCTAAAGGCCCAGTTCGTGCAGGGAGCATAAGGGGGGTGAATCCCTTATGCCTCTCCGGCCGGACTGCTCAAGAAGGAGTGCATCACATACCAAACCTTGCGGCGTTGAGATCCGATCATGGCGCCCGCATGCGTCATCCCAGCGAGCATCGTGAACTGCTTGTCTTTCGTCGCAAGCTCATCGAAAAAGCGCACAAGCTCCGCTTCGCTTGCATTGCCATCATGCTCGGCGCGCGAGATGCAAACAGCACAGTTGAGCTTCTTTGGATCGACTAAAGGCAGCTTCGTCGCCATGTCGAGATAGGTGCCGCTTGGAACGCTGTCGCCAAACTTCAGCTCGTAATCCGCGAGCGCCTTAACCACAGCTGGATCGGTCTTGCCCGCGACATCCCTATCGAAAATCCTCTGGACCTGCTGCATTCCAAAGGGGCGGCGCGGATTTGCTTTGTAGGTGTCCACCGCCTTACGGCGGCGTTCTATTTCAGGCGCGTTGTCGCCGGTGTAGGTAAAGGCGTGGAGAATGAGACGCTCAACACGCTCTGGAGCCTGCACGGCAAAAGCGCCGGCGCGAATGGCGCCAGAGGATTCGCCGAACATCAGCACAGATTTGCGGCCCGTCTTTTCCTCGATCAGCGGCATGACCGCCTTCAAATCTTCAACGCCGCTTTGAATGCCGGAATTACTGGATGTGCGGTCTGAAAAGCCATAGCCCTCATGATCCATCGTCCAGACGTCGTAGCCGAGACCCGCAAAGTGATCCATCGCCGAGAAGTCATTGCGCCCAGGAACGATCAAGTCGTAGGTGCCGCGGCTGGAAAAGGTCGAACCATGGACCAAGAAAAGCACTGGCCTCGGCGTGCCGCTATCGCCGGCAAGGCGCTTACGGTAGACGTAGAGCTTGACCGGGCCTTTCATCACCCAGTGCTCTTGCGCCTCGATTTTTTGCTCGGCCGCCGCAACCCCTTGGGAAAGCCCTGCCGCTGCAAATGCAGTTGCTGTTCCTTTGAAGAAGCCGCGCCGCCCCATGGGCAAGCCCGCTAGACTGGAAAACCGCTTTGTCATGTCTGATAGCCCCGTTTGCGAAATTACCGGCGCTTAAGCCGGAAGCGAGCCTTGCTAATTTTTTCAGCAAAACCGACGCGAAATTATTCGCGCGGATAGCGCAGCGGTCAAGTCACGTGAACGCTATTGAACGCGAAACATCCTCTCGGAATATCCGGAAGCCAGGCGCCCTTCAAAAAACCGAGAAACTTGCGGAAGCTCGTAAACAAAATGGCTCGGCGCGATTTCGGTGCTCCATAGGCTATCAACCGATCCAAGAGTCTCGACCGGCTTGGTCACTGCTGTCAATTGTAGCTCATATTTCCCCTGGCCGGGCACGACGCGCTGCTCACTATATTGGCGCGCATAGAACAGGACCGTTGCTGTAACGCTGCCTCGGCCGTTGACCGAAAGCGGAGCGAAAGGCGTCTTTGACCGGCGCACGCTATTGGCGGCGTCCTCTTTCGCGGAGAAATAATCGGTCCCCGCAACATAGCTGGCCTCAAGCGTTTGCTTGGCGCCCGTCGCGGCGTTGCGGACTTCAAGCTTCAGGGAGGAGACGATCCCATCACGCGCACCTGAATTCGATACAGTCACGGGTACAGCAAACACCTCGAAGCCGCCGTCCGGGTCGCGCGTATAGGCAATCGTATCAGGCACGAACATATGCAAATGCGCCTGCTTAATAACCGTCTCGTAGAGGCTGACCCCAGAAAAAATGAGGGCCATGGCGGAAGCCAATATTGCGACCATATTCCCGCCATGCCGCGCATATTGCCTGGTCAGCCTTCCTGTGGCGTCGATCAGATTCTCTCTATTCGCTTCTTCAAAATCTGTGCCGTCGCGCAATGACATCATACCCACCCTTAATCGCTCCTACGCCTGCCCACGCTGGGCGCGAACATGTTCCGCAATCTGGCATGCGTCAAGGCGTCCCCTCCGAAGGCGCAGCGGCTGCCACGTTCGGCCTGGTCGTCTGTGCTTTCCCGTACACAGCTTTTCATGTTCAAGGCGCGGGGGCTAGTGGAAGCTCGCGGATTTCGGCATTGGAGGCCGACGCCAGGATGGTCCGCGAAGCCGTCCTCCGATTGCTCCGGGGGGCTGCCTGGCGCTCATGCTCGGCCTGGCGCTCGACCAGCAGCTAAACGCGGGCGCCCCCGTTGCGAGCGCTTCGTTCTTAGCACATTAGCTCGTTTCGGCGATGCGCTCTTGTTCGCGGCGCTTGGCGTTGCCGCCTTCGCGATTGCTTATCGTTTCACGAAGGCTCGATGAGGCAAAGGCTCAGTCGAAACGCCAGTCAGCTTTCTCCGTTAATCGCGCATTTGCAATGCTTGAATATACTTGAAGCATTGCAGTCAAACTAGGGTGCACACTAATGTATAACGGTACTGTTAAGTTCTACAACCCAACAAAGGGCTTTGGTTTTATTGCTCCGGAGAGGGGCGGCCAGGATGTCTTTATTCACGCAAGCGAATTGCGACGCGCTGGACTTAGCAATCTCGACAACGGGCAGAAAGTCGCGTTCGACATTGGCCCCGGCCACAAACCGGGCAGGACCGCGGCAGTAGATGTTCGGGTCGTTTGATCATGGTGGACTTGCTAGGGAACATTAGAGACCTGCTAGCGCCGATGATCGCCAAATTGAGCGATGAAACGAAAATGCCAATTCATTGCCGCATCGATTACGACCAAAACGTAATCGTCCTGAAGCCAGAAGCCGGAGAAGGCGTCGCTCTCGAATCGGCTCCGCAATCCTAATCACAATATGCGCTGAGCTATCTCGGCAGGCGCTCAGCGCCATTCCGCAATCAATCATTGCGATCCCGGTGAGGTCCTGCATCCGCAGGCCTCGCCGTGATTGCGTTCGCAGCGGCTTTAGGCGCGCGCCAATAGAATGCGCCAGCAGGGCTCTAAGTCCCGATCTTAAGTCCGAAGTTTCACGTCTTAGGGGAAAATCATGATGAGATTGATTGTGGCGGCTGGCCTCGCGCTGGCCATGAGCGGCTGCGCGGCGGAAACTCCGGTGTGTTTCCGCAATGTGAATGGCGAGCTGCGGCTTGCCGCCAGGCCTTGCGATGCGCCGATGGCGCAGCCGGTGAAGAGGTAGGTTTTTACTGGCGTCAGGAAAAACCCCGGCAGCGCTAGCCGCCGGGCTGTCGCCAGACTGCCACAGCTTTTCGCAATCTTGCGCGGACCGGCGGCTTAATGCTTGGCATTTTGGGCTCAAACGCTATTAATTTCATAGCAAAACTCGACGGGAATCGACGGCTATATTCGATTTTCGCACATAGGGGCACTTAGTTAGGGGCAAATCACAATGAAAAAATCACTTTACCTTGGCGCGTCCATGCTGGCCATCGCTGCGGCTGCTATCGTTCCGGCATCGGCTGCTGATATGTATCGCGGCGAGCCGGGCGGCTATAAGGATGGACCGGCCTATGTTCCAGCCAACGCTTGGACAGGCTTTTATATCGGCGCGAATGGTGGCTATGGCTGGAGCGCAGGCAACGCTAAGGTCTCGGCTGCGGCGTCCACGCCGGTCGAGTCGGCGATGCTGTCGAATTCAGCCGCCAAAAACTTTGACAGTAACGGCGGATTTGGCGGCGGCCAGATCGGCTACAATTGGCAGCATGGTCAACTGGTGCTTGGCGTTGAGGCCGACCTTCAGGGTGCAGGCATTAACGGTAACGGTACTGAGGTCACAAATGCGGGTAGAGTCATCACGACTGCCAGCGCTCGCAGCAGCCTCGATTGGTTCGGTACCGTTCGCGGCCGTTTGGGCTACGCCTTTGACCATACGCTTGTCTATGCCACCGGCGGTCTCGCTTTCGGAGGCGTAAACGATCGCCTGTCGCTCACAGTCGATGATACTGGTAATGGTGGTAGAGTATTGTCTGATTCAGCCAAAAAAGATACAACACGCACCGGCTTTGCTTTGGGAGGCGGAATTGAATATGCTCTTACTCCTGCGTGGTCTCTCAAGGGCGAATACCAGTATATTGATTTGGGCAGCTCGGACTTGACAGCCACTGCTACAAATCCAAACACCGGAAATAGCGGAACAGGATCGGTTACGGTCGATCACACCTACCACACGGCCCGCGTTGGCTTGAACTATCACGTCGGCCAAGGCTACGAACCTCTGAAATAGACCGGCCCAATCCCATCAAGTGCGGTCTATCAACGGCGTCCGAGAGTGCCCTTTGCGGACGCCGCTTTCATTTTCAGATCGCGGCGGCCTTCATCCGCTGCGATGCGCACCACATAGCCGCTCGTCCGCGCAGCGATCGCGCCCGCACCGAGGATTTCGGCGAGGAACTGGCGGAGATCGTTGGCGGTCATATCTTTCGCCATCCCGCCAGCATAGCACTTGTAGACCTTCAGCGCCTCACCGCCGCGCAGCTCGCCGCCGGCAACCGTGCCATTGTCGAGCCACGTCTTCAGGCAATGCTTCGCCGCGTCAGGACGCACCACATTGCTTGCCACCGGCAGCCGCGACCCGCCATCGTGCTTGTCCTCCGGCTTCGCCTTCCGACCAGGTTTCACGGGCACCCGCTTCGATCGCGCGAGCCATGCGCCAGCTATCAGAGACACGGCATATTAACCCAGCAATGCAACGAGTTGCGTCGCCGCAGGCGGGACACGTTGCGCGAGCATACGCAGTGGATTACTATAGCAGAGCAAAAAATGATGCGGGTTTTGCGGCGCCTATTCATTTGGGCATCGCTTCAGGAGTTGCCCGTGCGCAAGTATGTGCTGCTTCAAGGCTTATTATCTCTATCTATTCTAAGCGCTATTCTTTTTGCGAACGTCTCGGCGCAGGCGGTAGACAGTAGCGATGCCAAGAGCGATCGCGTGGCGATACTCGCCGAGATCACAGGCGTGATCGGACCGGCAAGCGCCCGTTATGTTGAAAAGGCTGTCGAGAAAGCACGCGCGCGGCGCGCCGAGGTCCTTATCTTCCGGCTGGATACGCCCGGCGGCCTAGTAACCAGTATGCGTGAGATCATAAAGACCATATTGGCCTCGCCTGTCCCGGTGGTGGGCTATGTTGCGCCGCCTGGCGCACATGCGGCGAGCGCTGGCACCTATATTCTCTACGCAACCCCAATCGCGGCCATGGCGCCCGGAACCAACATCGGCGCTGCAACGCCGGTGCACATCGGAGGCGTTCCCGGGCTTCCAGATCAGAAAAAAGAAGAGAAGCCCCAAGGGCCAAGCGATACGCTGACAGCCAAGTCTACAAACGACGCCGTGGCTTTCATCCGGAGCCTAGCGGAGCTCCACGGACGCAATGCCGATTGGGCGGAGAAGGCCGTGCGCGAGGCTGCCACGCTGAATGCGAGGCAAGCGCTTGAGCAGCACGTTATCGATCTCGTTGCGGCAGACGTCGATGAATTGTTGCGCGAAATCAATGGACGCCGCGTCGTTCTCAGCAATCACGAAGTGCGAACTTTGGCCACCACCGGCATTGCGGTTGAGCGCGCTCAGCCGGATTTCATGACAAGGGCGCTGGGGGTTTTAGCCAACCCGAACGTCGCGCTCATTCTGATGTTGCTTGGCATCTACGGCTTAGTCTTTGAATTCATGAATCCGGGCTTTGTTCTACCGGGCGTCGCTGGCGCTATTTCGCTGTTGCTCGGGCTTTACGCGCTGCAAGAGCTGCCCTTGGACCTCGCCGGTCTCGCACTTCTCGTTCTTGGCGTGGCGTTCATGGTTGCTGAAGCCTTTACCCCCTCTTTCGGCATATTGGGAATTGGCGGAGTTGTGGCCTTCGTCATAGGCGCGGCGATGCTGATCGACACCGATATTCCCGAATATCAGCTTTCCTGGAGCGTGATTGGCGCCGCCGCCGCTATCAGCGCTGCGTTCCTGATATTTATCGCCGGGGCGAGTTGGCGCGCGCACAAGGGTAAGATTCTGGGAGGGGCCGAGGAGCTAATCGGCGGCGAGGCTGTTGTATTGGACTGGGGCGATGGCGAAGGCCATGTGCTCGTCCAGGGCGAGCGATGGAATGCTCTTGGCGATGGTGTTTTCGTAAAGGGTGAACACGTTAAAATCCGCCGGAGGGAAGGCCTCACCCTAGTTGTCCATCGCTGCTGAGGTTATGCCCTACTTAGTGTTTTATTAAAAGGAGCGCACAAATGTCGCCAAGTCTTTACGCTCTCGGGATTTTGGCGCTCTTTGTTCTTTGGTTATTAGCTCTTTCAATAAAAATACTCCGAGAATACGAGCGCGGCGTTGTCTTTACGCTTGGGCGTTTCAGCCGGGTGGCAGGGCCAGGCCTCGTTATTATCGTGCCTCTTGTCCAGCAAATGGTGCGGACGGATTTGCGCACCATCGTCGATGTCGTTCCTCCTCAAGATGTTATCACCCGGGACAACGTTTCTGTTCGAGTAAATGCTGTCATTTATTTTCGCATTGTTGATCCGCAGCGCGCCATCATTAATGTTGCGAATTACATGAATGCAACAAGTCAAGTCGCTCAGACGACGCTACGCTCAGTGCTTGGCAAGCATGAACTTGATGAATTGCTGGCTGAACGCGATAGATTAAATGCCGATATTCAGTCGATCTTGGACCAACACACGGAGCCGTGGGGTATCAAGGTTTCGAATGTCGAGATCAAGGACGTTGATCTCAACGAGAACATGGTCCGGGCGATAGCAAAGCAAGCGGAAGCCGAACGCCTTCGCCGCGCTAAGATTATTAATGCCGAGGGTGAGCAACAGGCGGCTGAAAAGCTCGTCGAAGCTGGACGAATGCTAGCTCCGGAGCCGAGCGCCATGCAACTGCGCTATTTTGCGGCGCTTCACGACATCGCAGGCGAGAGATCTTCCACCATCGTGTTTCCAGTGCCGATAGACCTTTTCGAGAAGATAAAGAAATAGGGGCGCACACGCCTAAGGCAGCCGTGGTTGCGCTGACGGACCTCGCGTGCCTCCGGCGCTGTTTCTATAGCTGTCTCGCCAATTGGCGGGAGTGATTTAAGCTTCCGCTCAACAATATTGTTTATAGATCAGGCGAATGGGTCTTCGAGCGGAGTTCGAGTGCCCGCCATTGCAAGAGGGCTTCAACCATGAAAATCTCAGCGCGTAACAATGTCCGTGGCAAAGTCATTTCTTGCACGAAGGGAGCAACAACGGCTCACGTGAAAATCGAGATCGCAGGCGGTAACATTATTACCTCAACGATCACCAATGAGGCCGCCGATGATCTCAATCTTTCGGTTGGCCAGGAAGTTTCCGCGATTGTGAAAGCTTCCGATGTACTCATTGCTGTTGGCACTTAGTTGCAACGACAGTCGCAGCAACGACGAACCTGCACAGTTTGTCTCAGCTAAAACGCTAAGCTATCCAGTCTAACGCAGCCCGGCACGAAGGCGCGCCGCCATATCGTTCCGCGCGCCTCGCCGCAATGCGCCTCTGGGACTGCAAATAGGCATCGTCCGAGACGGCACGGACGTTTCCACGCGCGTCAAACTTCTGGAGATTGACCCTCGCGGCAGCGATGCATGTTGGACGGGAATGGACGAGCGCGGCCGCGCAATTGCGCAGGCAACTTTGAACGCGATCGGAAGTCAAAGAGCGCGCCAGCTTAAGGCCGCAGCTTTTGCGTGAAAGCTGCCTTCGCGAGCCTTCGGAGCCAATTGAGCAACGTGACCCACCTCAAAGGCCACTCGACCGCGCCCCCCAAGAGACAGCCACGATGAAGAGCAAGCCTCGCGTCACTTTATTCGCGTAGACAGAAGCTGATTCTAATGCAGCGCGGCGATGCAGGATGACGCATGGACCGAGGATTGTCTTACTCATCGCTTTTGCTTTTCTTTTAGCCGCGTTAGCCAAAGCAGATCAAAAAGACGCCAAGGCGGACGATGATTTTTTCACCCGTCAGAAGCTCACCGGCGACTGGGGTGGGCTGCGCAAAGATTTAGAGAGCTGGGGAATAACCTTCACAGCCAACGAGCAGGCTGAAATCTGGGAAAATTTAAAGGGAGGAAGAAAAAGGGGAGGCGTAATTGACGGCGTGACGACACCCTCTCTGACGCTCGATCTTGAAAAGCTTATGGGCTGGAAAGGAGCCACATTCTTTGTAAATGGCTACCAAATCCATGGCCTTGGCCCTACGCCGGTGCTTGTCGGCAACCAGCAGCCCGTCAGCAATATCGAGGCGCTGCCTTCTACAAAGCTTTATCAGCTCTGGATCGAGCAAAAACTCTGTAAGGAGCAGGTGAGCATCCGCATTGGTCAGGCAGGCGCAAATGACGAGTTCATGCTCTCGCAAGCCGCGCAGCTCTTCCTGGCCGGGAGTTTTGGTTATCCCGATCTCCTCGTGCAGGATCTGCCATCTAGCGGGCCGAATTACCCGCTCGCTACCCCGATGATCCGCGCGAAAGTCAAGGTCACGGACGAAATCACCTATTTGAGTGCAATATTCAATGGCGATCCGGCTGGACCTGGACCGGGTAATCCGCAAGCAAGGGATTTCTCTGGCACAGCGTTCCGCCTCAATGACCCTCCCCTTATCTTTAACGAAATCTGGTATCAAGTCGGCACGGATAAAAAGTCTGGCCTCCTGCCCGGCACTTATAAGCTCGGGAGCTTCGTGCACACAGGCAAGTTCACACCTGCTGCCGAAGACATCGACGCCATTCCGTCTGTTAGCGCTCTCAACAACCTGATGGCTGCAAGCTACCGGCGCGACTACGCTGTCTACGTTGTCGCCGATCAAATGATCTGGCGAAAACCAAAAACAAAGGATGAGGGCGTCACTCTTTTCGGGCTCTTCATTGGTGGGCCAGTTGATAGAAACCGCGAGGATTTCTTTGCCCTGGCCGGGCTCAATTGGAAGGGCGTTATTGAAGGGAGGTCAGACGACATGCTCGGTTTTGCCTTCGCTTACGCGCATACGAGCGGCGCCTTGCAGCAGTTCGGCGAGGACAGCATCGCACTAACGGGCACCGGCAAACTCTATCCGAGCAACGAAACAGTGCTCGAACTTACCTATCTTTTTCAGGTCGCGCCCTGGTGGACGATCCAGCCTGACGTGCAATATATTTTCAATCCCGGCGCTGCGTTGCCACCAACTCATCCGGGCATCAATACAGCATTTAAAGACGCTGTGGCCGTCGGCCTTCGCACGAAAATCGACTTTTAGAGCGGCAGTCGCGTCATTGGGACGGCGAGTGAAGCGTGGCCGGTAGCAATCGAGGATAGCGCTTGATGGATCGCCACGGCGCGGTGCGCCTCACGATGACGTTCGTCAGAATGGGCGATGCAAAACCGGAGCTGGCCGGGTCACGGTGCGTTTTCCGCCCTTGAAGGCGTAAAGTACAGGCGAAAGCTCCGCGACCGCTTGCTCGGGCGTCTCTGCATCAAGCACGATGAGGTCAGCGCTTTTGCCCACCTCCAGCCCGTAATCCTTCAGGTTCATCAGCTTCGCAGAGCGGCTCGTAATCATGTCGAAGCAGTCGCGCTTTTCGCTCGCGGAACCCGCGTGGCTCACATTGGCGTAAAGATTTGCCATGCGGATCAGCGAACAATCACCAAACGGCGTGAAGGGGTTAAGCACGTTGTTGGTCGAAATCGAGCAATTGACGCCATGGTGCAGAAGCTTGTGAGCTGGAGCAACGCCGCGCATCACATTATGGGTCATGTGGCGACCCATCAGATAAAGATCGGTCGAAGGCAATACGGTCAGCGCCACTCCCGCATCCGCCATACGCCGGGCGCAGTGGTCCAACTGTTCCGGCGGCACGGCGGATATCTTTGAAACATGGCCGATGGCGACGCGCCCGCCATATCGGAATTTTTCAGCCTGCTCGCACACATAAAGGAGATCGAGATTGTCTGGATGCGGGGCGAAATCGAGATGCATGTCGATATCGAGATCGAATTCGCGCGCGATTTCAAAGATGCGGTCAATCTGACCATGGGGATCGCCGTCAGTATAGGGCGCGGCCCCAATCACATCGCCCCCATTCCGCAAGGCTTCCAATATCAGCTCTTCCGTGCCGGGATAATTCAACAGTCCTTCTTGCGGGAAGATGCAGATCTCGACGTCGATCGCCCATTTATAGTCTGCGGCGAGCTGCTTGATGCCCTCGAAGCTGCGCAAGCCGATGGCTGGGTCGACTTCCAAATGCGTCCGCATCTTGGTCGTCCCTTGCATGATGCAGCGTTCGAGTGTTCGCTTGCCACGCTCATAAACATCTTCCGCCGTGAACTCGCGCTTTAGCCGGGCCACCTCGCGTATCGCGTCATCGAGGCTGCCGCTGTCCGAACAGCGCGAAAGGATATTCGATTTGTCGAGATGGATGTGCGTTTCGACAAAACCTGGAGAGACGAGCTTTCCTCCAACATCGAATACTTCCGCGTCGGCCGAGATGGTGGGTGCGATTGCTTCGATGCGGCCGCCCTTTATCCCGATGTCGAAAGGCTGCGGCGCGCCAGTGGGAAGCCTCGCATTTTTAAGAATAAGGTCCATTGCTTCATCTCAGTGTTAGGCGGCGACGGTCTCGCCCAAAAAGGCACGCAAGAGAGCGGGGTCCGCTGCAAGTTTCGCCGCTTCTCCTTCGAACTGCACTTTACCGCGTTGAAGTACATAGGCGCGGTCGGCAATCGAAAGCGCAAGTGGCGCGAGTTGGTCCGCAATGAGGATAGTGAGCCCCTCCTGCTTCAGAGCGGCGAGCCATGCGTAAACTTCGTCAACGATGAGCGGAGCAAGACCGAGCGACGGTTCATCGAGCATCAAAATTTTCGGCTTCGACATGAGACCGCGAGCAATAGCGAGCATTTGCTGCTCGCCGCCGGAAAGAAGTCCCGCGCGCTGATGCCGCCGCTCCACCAAACGCGGGAAGCGAGAGAGCAGCTCTTCAGCACGGGCTTCCGCTTCTGCGCGCGGCAGGTTGATGCCGCCAAGCATCAGATTTTCGAAGACGTTGAGTTCGGGGAACACCTGTCTGCCCTCTGGCACGAGAACTAGGCCAAGACGCGCCCGCTCTTCCGCTGGCAATTTTTCGGCATGACGCCCTGCAAACTCGATTGTTCCCGAAGTACAGCGATTGAGGCCAGCCAAGGTGCGCAGCAGCGTTGTCTTGCCAGCGCCATTGGGACCGAGGATCGCAATCGTCTCCCCTTCTTTCACATCGAGGGTGATGTCGCGAAGGACCGGGATTTCTCCATATCCGGAGGAGACGCCTTTCGTCGTAAGCAGAACACGTGATGATGGCGCGCGTGGCGCTTCGGCTCTGTGCAGCGTGTAGCCCTCGCCGAGATAGGCCTTTTGCACTTCAGTATTCGCCATGACCTCCGCAGGTGGTCCCTCGGCAATCTTCTGCCCCGCATCGAGAACAACCACACGGTTCGAAACCGACATGACAAGATCCATGTCGTGCTCGATCAGGATAACGGCGATACCGCTTGCCGCAATCGCCTTCAAAAGCGTGCCGAGTTTTTCGGTATCGACGGCGTCGAGACCTGCTGCTGGCTCGTCTAACAACAGAACTGCGGGTTTGGCCGCAAGAGCGCGCGCGATTTCAACGAGCCGCCGGACCCCATGCGGGAGTGCGCCAGCCATTTGATATGGATCGCCGTCGAAGCCTACGAGCGAAAGCAATGAAAGCGCCGCCACCTTTTTCGCTTCAGTCGCCTCCGCCGCGATAAGCGCGGTCACGCTCAAATTTCCGCCGCGCATTCCGATAAGGATATTATCGAGGACGGTGAGATGAGCAAAAAGCTGCGTCGTCTGAAAGGTGCGCAGAACGCCGTTGCGTGCGATGCGATTTGGAGAAAGCCCTGTCAGCAACTGAGTGCCCAGGCGGACGGATCCGCTCGTCGGCTGATAAAATCCGCAAATCAGATTGACGACGGTGCTCTTACCCGCGCCGTTCGGTCCAACGATGCTTGTAATTTGATTGGGCAGCGCTTCGAAGCTTAGCGATTTTACGGCGTGAACGCCGCCAAAGTGCACATCGAGATTTTCAACCGTTAGAGGTGCGGTAGCCGCTCGCATCGGGAGCGTTACCGCAGTTGAGATTTCACCCGCCTTCTCCTGCGGTTTCCCTTGCTTCATGGAGGGCAGAAAAGCCTGCAAAAGCGATGCAATTCCTCCGGGTGCAAGACGAAGGACAACAAGGAAAAGAGCGCCCATAACGAGGACGCGATATTGCGCAAGCGATGACAGCAACTCGGGAACAAGGACAACGACGAGCGCGCCCAAAAAAGGCCCCCCCACAGTTCCTGCACCTCCGATCATGACAATGAGCAGGAAGGTGATGGACTGAAAAAATGGGAAAGACTCGGGGCTGATAAAGCTATTCAGTACAGCGAAGAGGCCGCCCGCCATGCCCGTGAGCATCGCGGATAGAATAAAAGCCAAGGTGCGGACGCGGACCGTGTTCAGCCCGACAGATTGCGCCGCCGCTGGCGCATCGCGTACCGCGCCCATCGCCAAGCCCCATGCTCCGGCGCGCAGCCGTGAAAAGAACCAAAGCGCAAGAAGCAGCCCAGCAAACACCACATATCCGAAGCTGCGTTCGTGCAGTTCGCCGCCGAAAAAAGAGGGCATGTCGATGCCGGAAAGGCCGTTCCAGCCTCCGGTTAGACCTTTCCACTCGGCTAGCCCTTGTTCGACAATGAACCCGAACGCAATCGTGAGCATCGCAAGATATGGCCCAGCCGCACGCAGCGCGGGGATAGCGAGCGCCAGGCCAGCCAAACCGGAGATCAGGCCGGCGATTGGAAGAGCGAGCCAAAAGCTTAAGCCTAACTCTGTTGTTAGAAGTCCGGCGGCATAAGCACCTATCGCGTAGAAGGCCGCGTGCCCCAGCGATACCTGCCCCGAAAGGCCGATTAGGATGTTCAGGCCGATCGCGGCAATGGCGGTCGCGGCGGTAAGTGACAGGAGGAAAATGTAATATTTGTCTGCGAAGGCGAAAGCTGCGGCTCCAGCCGCAATCAGCCCCAGCAAAAGCAACCGTTCGAGCATTTGCTTCTGGCGCATCACACTTTCCGTAAAGCAGCACGGCCAAACAGCCCGTTCGGCGCTATGGCGAGCACCACCAGGACCAGCCCGAAGGTAAGGATTTGACTACTCGATGAGCCGAAGACCGAGATGATGACCGCTTCGGCAAGTCCATAAAGTAGCCCAGCCAGCACGACGCCATATGCGCTGGTGATGCCGCCGACGATGGCGACGACGAACGCCTTAATGCCGAAGAGTGTGCCCATGGTGGAGGAGATCGTAAAAAGCGGCGCGATGAGAATTCCGGCCACGCCCGCCAATAGGCCCGAAAGCGCGAAGCTTGCGGTAACGACGCGCTCAACCCGGATGCCCATCAGCCGGGCAGCTTCCGCATTTTGCATCACCGCTAGAGCTGCCTTGCCTGCCCGCGTGAACTGAAAAAAGGCCCCGACGGCAGCCGTGAGGCTTAGGCCTGCGATAGGAATAACGATCTGGAGCAATTGCACCTTCAGCCCAGCTAGATCAAAAGACGCCGCAGTCAGCACGCTTGCTGGCATCCCGCGCGGGTCTTTGCCGAAGGTGAAGAGCACAACGTTTTCAAGGACGAGCCCCAACGCCACGGTTGCCATTAGCCACGCATCTGACTTTCGCTGTACGAAGGGCCGCACGGCAATCCGCTCGACCGCAGCGCCCCACATCGCGCAGCAGACAAGCGCGGCGGGCACGGAGACATAGATCGGCCAGCCGAGCGTTACCCAAAAGCTAAAACACAAAACGGCGCCAAGCATCATCGAGGCGCCTTGTGCGAAATTGACCGTTCGGGAAACGGTGTAAGTCAGGTGATAGCCAAGGGCCAGCAGCCCGTACATGCTTCCAAGGCCGAGGCCCGTTATGATGGCGGAGATCATTTTTAGCTACGGTTGTGAATACGAATGTAAGCTACTAAACTAGGATCGGCTCTTCTGGAAGCACAATGGCTTCGCGCCGGAAACTCCCCTCACCCCAGCCCTCTCCCCGACGGGGAGAGGGAGCAAATCGTGAAACCTCAACCACTCTCCTCGGGTGAGGAGAGCAAGTTGGATCGCTTGCAACTACAACGCTCCTTCGCTCGCAAGAGAGGGGGCTAATTGCGGAGGTTGCGGCAGCGTTCCCTCGCCCCACCGGGGAGAGGGGCAGGGTGAGGGGTTTTGCCAACTCCATCGCCCGCCAGTGTGAGGCAAACGCGCCACTCCCTCTCCCCGCTGGGGAGAGGGTTGGGGTGAGGGGTTTTCATCTTACCCTAATTTGCGGGGACGATTTGGTTTCCAGCGTAGCGGACCATGATGTAGTCATCCGGGCCGAGAGCATCGTGATTTTCTGCGCTGAAGGGCTTCGCATAGGTCTTAATAAGCCCTTCATACGGCGTTTTCAGGTTCTCAAGCGCTTCACGCACCTTATCGGGATCGGTCGATCCGGCCTGTTCGATCGCCCGCGCAACGAGGTTCAATCCGTCATAGGCATTCGCGACGCCAACGGGCGCTAAAATGTCTTCAGGTCCCTTTACGCCATATTTCGTTTTCAGAGCGGCCAGCACGCGCTCGCCGGTCGGGTTAAGCTTGCCGAAAAAGCTGAACGTCTGCACGAAATGCGCATCGCCTGCGGTTGGCCCCACAAGTTCCGGGAAACGGCCGCCTGAAATGCCCCAATGCGAAATCACGGGCGCATTCCAACTCATGCGTTCGCGGGATTTCATGACTTGCGCGCCGGGAGCCGCATTGCCGACGAGGATTAGGCTGTCCGCGCCTTTATCCTTCAAGCGCGTTAATTGAGGCGTCAAATCCACATCTGCCGCCTCGAATTTTTCTACGCCCACAATCTCGACCGCTTTGTTGTCTTTGTTGGCAGCGGCTAGGCCCTTTTCATTCGACTCGCCCCATGGATTGTTAATGAGGATCAGGCCTGGCTTCTTAGCGCCGAATTTTTCTGCCGCATATTTGAGCAGTTTGATGTCAACGAGTGCATCGACGGCGGAAACGCGGAAGGCATAGTTCGGATTAGCGCCGTTCCGTGTAATGCCGGTGCCCGCCGCCCAGACAGCCATATAGATCGCTTTTTCTTTATTGACGATCGGGACGGAGGCCATACCAACCGGCGTATCGAGGCCGCCGAAAATCGCTGCGACGCCTTCACGTGAAATAAGCTCGCGCACAGCGGTCACGCCTTTAGGCGGCGTGGATTTATCGTCGCGCTGTACCAGCACCAGCTTGCGTCCGCCGAGGAGGCCGCCTTTCGCATTGATCTCATCAATCGCAATGGTCAGCCCGCGTGTGATGGCTTCTCCGGATTGCGCCGACGCGCCCGACAGCGCCGCCACATTGCCGATCTTGATCGGTTCTTGAGCCTTGGCCGCTGGCGAGATTGCGAGAACGGCCAAACTGGCGAGTGACAAGGCCGTCCTTCTCAGGCCCGAATGCAGGAACGGTATGCGCATGACTTCTCCTCTTAATCGTAGGTATTTTGTATACAATCTATGCAAGTTGTGTGCCGATTAAGGTGTAGCTAAGGCCGCAGCGTACAGCTCGTGGGCATCCTCCTTGAGCTGGCGGCGGCTTGCTGGCCGGAAATACATCATGTGGCCTCCCCTATACACCTTTAGCGCGATAGGCGCGGCTGTATCTATGGGGCGCAACTGGCTGATCAGGAACTGCGACACACTGTATGGAGTAACAAGGTCCGTATAGCCGTGAGCGATGAGGATCTTCAGGCCTGGATAGCGGGTGCGCGCCCTCTCAAGTCTATCGAGCGAGCCTGCGTAGCCCTGCTCGCCGGGCCTAAAGCCGTAATCCCAATTGCTGGTCGCATTGCTATTGCGCAGCAGATAGGGCAAATCGGTCCGATAACCGAGTTCCTGCCTCACATATTGGGTCATCGCCGGCCGCAACACCAACGCAATCCCCTCAAAAAGTGGATCGAACAGCTCATCATCGACAGGCTTCGGCAACGGAGCGCTCACGGTCGCGTCATAGAGACATAATGTTCTATCGTTTCGCCTCTGATACTCGCGCACAAACAGCAACTTCGATACGCGCCCGTGGTGCCGCGAAATCAAGTCTGCGTCGAGACCTGTGAACCGCGAAAGGTCTGCAATTATCGCCTCGTCACGATGTAGGCCGGCCGCGAGGTGAAGAAGATAAGCGGTCCGCGCGAATATCTCGGCTTTGCGAACAGGTTCAAGGTCCGCATTTGGGCCGTTTACCATCTCTGCATGGGCTGCTGCGAGTGAGGGAAGGGAGAGCGCCTCCGGCAATAGCGTGTATTTACCGCCCCACAGCACCGAGAAATCGAGCGCGGGCGAAATCAACACCGCACCCTTTAGATTGTATCCCGTCCGCAGGATGCGGTCGCTTAAGTAACTGGCGCGGAACCCGCCATAGCTTTCGCCCGCGAGAAACAAAGGCGCTAGCTCGCGCTCGTTGCGAGCAAGGTAAAGGGCAATGAACTCCGCCAGAGAATCGATGTCCTTGTCGACACCCCAAAATACGCGCTCAGCTTCGTCACCGCTCGCAGTGGGGCGGCTGTAGCCTGTGCCCGCAGGATCGATGAACACCAGGTCTGTGAAAGCGAGCCAGCTATCTGGATTATCCGATAGCTGCACAGGCTGAACGGGAGCGGAACCGTTTTCGAGAAAGTTTATAACGCGTGGTCCAAGCCCGCCCAAATGGAGGAGGGCAGAGGCAGACCCTGGACCGCCATTGAAGACAAAGGTGATGGGCCGCTTCGCCGCGCTTTCAAGCGTATAGGCGACATAGAATATTTTCGCCGCAGTCTCGCCTTTCGGCCCGGGCACCGGCAATGTGCCTGCGGTTGCAGTATAGTTTTGCTGCTGAGCGCCAACGCTTATCGTGTGATGCGTGACGCTATCCGCAGGTAGAGCGCTGGACGGGTCTTCCTTAGAGGCTTGCGTCTGCTGGCTTTGCGGTGGAGGGCTAGCCGTTTCGGCCAGTGCGCCCACAACAAACAGCAGTGCTGACGCAATAACACCGACGATATGCGCTCCGGTTGACCGCTTCATAGCACAGCCTGCCTGGTGCCTCTCCAGGCTGCATTCCATTGGGCGCGCCGGGTATAGAAGTACACCGCCATGCACCAGTCGTATGCGGCGCAGAAAACCCCATATCCCAATGGAATCTCGGTTCCCGTAATTGTGCCAAAGCTCACGCCTGCATGTGTCTGAAGCTCATGAAGGAGATCCCAAAAACCATGCAGGACGTACCCAAGTATAAGCACGAACGGTAGCCGAATTCCCAACAAGCCGAGAACGGCAAATACGGCAACAGCGCTGGTTTCGACTCGACCTGCTGTTTGATTGCCGAAATAGGCGGCGAACGCCAGATAGAAACCGGCGATCGCAATAAGGAAGAGACCGAAGAAGATCTGCTCTGCCTTTGCAGAGAAAATCTTCCTGGAGATAGCGATCGATCCAGCCGCTGCCAACAGACCAACAGTTATGTATAAAACCATGATCACGGCTAGCGCCATCACTCTCTCCTTTTAGCAGTTACCGTCTATGGCTATGCACTTCAACACCACTCTCCGGCGCGACGGAACTGTCACGCCTTACTTCTTGATGAGCGGACAGCGCGACTGCGCGAGCGGCTGAAACGCCTCATCAGCAGGGATCGTCGCAACGAGCTTATAATAGTCCCAGCGCTCTTTCGACTCTGACGGCTTTTTGACCTCAAAGAGATACATATCATGCACCATGCGGCCGTCTTCGCGGATGCGGCCGCCTTTCACGAACATATCGTTGATCGGCGTTTCCTTCATAACCTTCATTACAGCAGCAGAATCGACGCTCCCGGCTGCCGCGACTGCCTTCAAATAATGCATCGTGGATGAATAGACGCCCGCCTGCGCCATGCTCGGCATACGCTGGGTGCGCTCAAAAAATCTGCGCGACCATTTCCGCGTGTCGTCGTTCAAATCCCAGTAGAAGGCTTCGGTAAGGAGCATTCCCTGCGCAGTTGGCAGGCCGAGGCTGTCTATGTCGGAAATAAAGGCGAGCAGGGCCGCGAGTTTTTGACCCGAACCGGCGATGTTAAAGTCAGCGGCTTGCTTGATTGAGTTGATCGTGTCTGCGCCCGCATTTGCGAGGCCGATCACCTTGGCCTTCGAAGATTGCGCCTGGAGAATGAAAGAGGAGAAATCGGCGGTGTTAAGCGGCGCGCTGACCGAGCCCACGGCCTTGCCGCCATTGGCGGCGATGACCGCCGTCGCGTCTTTTTCTAAATCATGGCCGAATGTGTAATCGGCAGTCATGAAGAACCAGGAGTCATAGCCCTTCTTTACCGTAGCAAGCGCTGTACCGCGCGAGAGAGCATAGGTGTCGTAGGCGTAGTGCACGGACAAAGGCCCGCAAGCCTCGTTCGTCAGGCGCACCGACCCCGGCCCGCTAAACATAATGATCTTATTGCGGGCCTTTGCGACCTCATTGGCCGCAAGCGCGGTAGCGGAGGCAGCGACGTCAAGGATCGCTTCAACGCCTTTGCTATCGAACCATTCGCGCGCGGTATTTGAGGCGATGTCCGCTTTGTTCTGGTGATCGGCGAAGACGATCTCGACCTGGCGACCCAGCACGCTGCCGCCGAAATCCTCGACCGCCATCCGCGCAGCCTCGACGCTGCCCTTCCCTGTGATGTCGGCGTAAGGTCCCGACATATCGAGAATATAACCGATCTTGAGGGGCTGAGGCGCTTGTGCGTAGGCTAGAGGCGCTGTGCAGAGGGCCACAAGGAAGGCCAGAAAAGCTTTCATGTTTGCTCCCGGACAGTTAAGGCATTGTTTTTATTAACTCGGGAGCAATTCTAACCTTCCTTCGCGCCACAGGTCTAGGTTGCTGCCATCATCCTTTCGACAGAACCGGCGGAAGCCTGCAGCATCCACGTTTGGCCAATGGCTTTTAGGGCTAACTCAGCTACTTCGCCGGGCGAGGCTGAATCACAAAGTCGTGGCCACCGGCGCCGGCACCCGCATATGAGAAATGCCACCACTCTTTCGCGTAATTCTTGAACCCAGCGGCTTCCATAATGCTCTTCAGAAGCATTCGCGATTTTCGCTGGTCTTGTGTCGCGAGGGGCGACGCGGTGTTGGCCTTGCTGTCGAAGCAATCGAATGCAGTGCCCATATCGAGGCTATTATCGGTCGCGCGCTCTCCGGCTGGCGCGGTGCAGTTGCCTTGCTTCGAAACAGGCGCAGGTTCAGTTGCTTGATTGGGTACCAGCGTTATATCGACCGCACCGCCGGTAGAGTGGCTCGATTGCGCCGCGATATAACCCGGTACAAGCTGCGATTTCTTTAGCCGAGGATAGTAGCGCTTAGTGCGGCCATCCTCCGGGGCAGCGGCCCAACGAGTAAAAGCGCGAACGGCGCGGACGGGGCGATAGCAATCATAGACCTTGAGGGAATGCCCTTGCGCCTCAGCTTTTTCTTGCGCGCGCCTAAGCGCAAGGGCTGCTTCTTTTCGCAGAATACACTCAGCCGCCTGATAGCCAGGCACAATTTCTGCCGTGAAATTCTGGGGCGTGGCGTAGCGCATATCCTGCTGAATGGATGGCGCAACATCTCGCAGATAGACGAAGCCTTCGGGTAAAGCAGTCTCAGCGCGGGCCGAACAGCTAAGCACTGTGGCTGAGAGATCGAGCAGAAGCGTGACGGCAAATAATAGCTTTCTCATCGCCAGCCTTGATGAATTTAGTCTATGCTAACGCAGCTTCGGTTGCGGAATTGGGCGGTCTGCCGCATCCGATTTGTTTCAATAATTAAGCCAAACATAGCGCTGAGCAACATATGACCGATCACAGATTAAAGCAGGTTCTGGCCGAAATCGATGCTGCGAATGCAGGCGATCCGAACCTCGTGCCGGATAATGGCGTGGCCCGGCCCGCTGAGGTGGTTTATAGCGAGCGCATGAGCGCTGTGCTTGACAGGCTTCATCCGAACGCCAGCGAATTACTGAAAATCGCCGCCAGGGCGCAGCATATAAAGCGATGGACGGTGCCGCGATCGAGCTATCCGATGGACCGCGTGGGCTATCTGAAATGGCGCAACGAGCTCAAGCGTCTTCACGCCGAGCTTGCGGCGGAAATCATGGAAAGAAGCGGTTATCCCGCTGATGATATTGCCAGGGTCAAGGCGCTTATCCGCAAAGAAAATATGAAGCGCGACGCGCAAGCGCAGGCCCTTGAAGACGTCGTTTGCATTGTTTTTCTTGAATATTACGCGGTAGACTTCGCTGCGAAACATGATGATGCGAAGGTCATCACCATCTTGCAGAAGACCTGGGTTAAAATGTCGAGTGCAGGTCAGTTCGCCGCCCTTGCATTGCCTCTGCCGGAAAAGTTGCGCGGCCTGATCGATACGGCATTGGCGGCTTAATTACGGATAGTGTTTGTTGGTCCCTAAAGATAGAATTGCGTTGGTATTGGCGGCGCATGGCGACCGGGGCAGCGCTGATCGCAACGCAGTTCTGCGCCGTCACACAGCAGCCGTGGAAGCGCTCGGCGTTTGCGGCAAAGTAAGCGCGGGCGTGCTCAATGGCGAACCGCTTTTGCAGGATGTTTTGCGGGAGGTGGCGTCCGACGAAATCGCGCAAATCCTGATTTATCCGTTTTTTATGAGCGACGGCTATTTCGTGAAGAAAATTCTTCCCGACCGCATCGCGCTTGCCGGAATTGCACTGCCCGTCAGCGTGCTCGCCCCGCTCGGGCTTGATCCGCGCCTACCGGATCTTCTCCTTCGCCGCAGCCTCGATACTGCAAATGACGCTGGCTTCAATCCCAAAACAACTCGCCTTCTTATCGCCGGGCATGGATCGAAATTCGGCAGAGCTTCGGCGAAAGCAACCAACGCCATGGCGAATGCGGTGAGCGCGAGCGGCGAGTTCGGCAAGGTCGTCACCGCCTTTTTGGAAGAACCGCCATTTCTTCTCGACGAGCTGACGTCCGAGAAAACGCCGACAGTCGTGGCGGGCTTCTTTTCAGGCGAAGGGATGCACGGCCATGACGATGTTCCAGCCGCGATGGAGCGTTGCCCCGCGCCTTGCGCCTATACGCGGCCTATCGGGTCCGATCCTGAAGTGGCGCTCCTGATCCGGCGAACAGTCGAAGAGTTTTTCGTCACAAGGGCCAATAGTTGAGCTTGCTCCCTTTCACCGGATGAAACAGTCTGCTAACCATGTCGCGCAGAATAGAGCGGCCTATGTGAGGGAACATGAGCGAAACCCGGATACTTCCCGCCACCGAAATTAAAAGCATGGTTGGACGCGAAATCGGCGCCTCGAAATGGATCGAAGTCAGCCAAGCGAAGATCGATGCCTTTGCGGAGGTCTCGGGCGACTTTCAGTTCATCCATATTGATCCCGAGCGGGCAGCGAAAGAAACCCCATTCGGTGGAACCATAGCGCACGGTTTCTTGACCATGTCGCTCCTTTCGGCAATGGGGCAAGACGCACTCGCGCGCGTCGAAAACACGGTGATGGGCGTAAACTATGGGTTCGACAAACTGCGGTTTTTGTCCCCAGTCCCTGCCGGCAGCCGCGTGCGCGGGCGATTTTTCCTGATGTCGGCGGATGAGAGGTCGCCGGGCGAGCTTACGCTAAAATATAAGGTCGATGTTGAGATCGAAGGCAAAGAAAAGCCTGCGCTGAGCGCGGAGTGGCTTTCACGCCAATATTACCGCCCAAGCGTTTGATGCTGGCGCGCTTGCGCGCCACATCTTAGGCTGCCAAGTAAGGTCCGCCGCGCTCCAATGCGCGCTGATAGGCAGGGCGCGCTTGAATTCTGGCTAAAAAACCTTGGAGTTTGGGATAGGTCTTTCCCATCCCTCCGCGTGATGCGGCAGCCTCCACCGGATAGCTCATCTGCACGTCTGCGGCGGTGAACTCCTCGCCAGCGAACCATGTGTGCGCTTCGAGTTCCTTCTCCCAATAGCCAATATGTAACGCAAGCTGAGGATCGATGTAGCCTTGCTGCACGCGATTTGTAAGCTGCCTGATTATGGGCCGGGCGAAGAATGGGGCCGGGCTTTTCTCAACCCGCTGGAAAACAAGCTTAAGCAGCAGAGGAGGCATTGCCGAGCCTTCGGCATAGTGAAGCCAGTAGGTATAGCTTATGTGCTCAGGGGTTCCGCGCGGCGGCGTCAGACGGCCCATGCCGTGGCGCTCAACAAGATATTCGATGATGGCGCCGGTTTCAGCGATAGTCTGACCGTCATCGGTAATTACCGGCGACTTGCCGAGCGGATGAATGCGCTTTAGCTCATCCGGGGCGAGCATTGTCTTGGGGTTACGCTCATAGCGGACGACTTCATAATCCACGCCAAGCTCTTCGAGCAGCCAAAGCACGCGCTGCGAACGGGAGTTATTGAGATGATGAACCGTGATCATCGCAGGCGTCCTCAGAATCGTGCTAATATTAGCGTGACCGTATCAGGCTGCCCACGAAGCACAAGCTCGACCAAAGCGGCAGCACTCTGGGAATGGAAGTCAGACATGGCGAACTCGCAGCGGCGCAGTCCACCGAAGCGGAATCCGGAAGCGAAGGCGCTAGCGGGCGGCCAATTCCAACAGCGCGTTGTAGAAGACAAGCGCCGAAAATCTGATGCAAAGCGCCGCGCCAAAGAGCTGCGCGAGGCGGAAGCCGGGCCAGAAAGTGAGAAGAGCGGCTGATCGCACCCAATATTGTCCAGCCCAGTCCAGCCCGAACCTGTCTTGATTTTTGTCCCCTTGAGTGGTACATTGGGGTCTAAAGAAGGGTGCAGGATGATCGTGAGCTTTCGCGACAGATGGCTTGAGGATTTCTTTCTTGAAAGCATTCGATCAAAGAAAATACCACCGGATCTTGAAGCCAGATTACGCCGAAAACTGCAAATGATCGATGATGCGGTCGCAGACCAAGACTTGAGAGTACCGCCAAGCAACCATTTCGAGAAATTGAGCGGAAACCTTAAGGAGTATTTCTCGATCCGCGTCAACAAACAATGGCGCCTTGTCTTCAGATGGGATGCAGACAATGGCGAAGCTAGCGATTTGTATCTGGATGACCACAGTTACCATTGAGGTTAACAATGCGCATAACAAAGCATGAGCCCGTGAGCGTCGGCGAAATGCTCGTTGAAGAGTTCATGGAGCCGCTGGGCCTCACCCAAGCAGCGCTCGCGGAAGCAATGGGCGTCCCTCGCAAGCATGTGAACGAGCTGTGCAACAATCGCCGCGCAGTTACCGTACCCACCGCGCTGATACTTTCTCGCGTCTTCGGAAATAGCGCTGACTTCTGGCTAAACACGCAGCGCAGGAACGATATGTGGCACGCCCTGAATTCTCCTAAGGAGCGCGCCAGGATCGAACGAGCTAAACCTATCTCGCTCGCTGCCGGGCAATCCAAATTTGGACTTACGGGGACAACATCGTAGGTGCGAGCGCCGCCGCGATCAGCCTCCCGAGTTCGGCAAAATCCGCTTTGCGAGGCGAGGAGCGCCGCCACGCTAGGCCGATAATGCGATGCGGCTCGGGGGCCTCGAATGCAAGCAGCTTGACCCTGCCGTGGCTCGCTTCCACCTCGATGCTAATACGGGGCAAAAGCGTAACGCCAAGGCCGTTCGCGACCATCTGGATGATCGTCGATAGGCTCGACATTCCGAATGTACTGAGATTCTCAACCTGCTTCAGAGCGCAAAAACTGAGCGCCTGATCCCTGAGGCAATGGCCCTCTTCGAGCAGCAGAAGCTGGTCATTTTCGACGAGGCTCGGCGTAGCAATGGTCTGCGCAGGGAGTTCCCGCGTTTCCGGCATAGCGAGGACGAAATCATCCTTCAGCAGCGCTTGTGTCTCTATCTCCGGGTGATCGATGGGCAAAGAGAGCAGCAGCACATCCAGCGTTCCCGCCGCAAGGTCGTTGACGAGATAGTGCGTTTGCGTCTCCCTCAGATGCAGCTCCAACTCTTTGTGGTCACGCTGAAGAAGCGGGAGCAATTTCGGCAGAGCGTAGGGAGCGATGGTAGGAATGACGCCAAGACGGAGGGGACCGCTCAAGAGACGCCCGCTGTGACGTGCGTAGTCGGTCAGATCGCGAATGCTGGCGAGGATCGTTGCGACGCGCCGCGAAATCTCTTCGCCCTGTCGCGTGAGCGTTGCGCCCTGCCGTGTACGTTCAATCAGCACAGCGCCGAGCTCGCGCTCGAGTTCTTGAATTTGCATGGAGAGCGCAGGCTGAGTGACAGCGCATTGCTCCGCAGCACGGCCAAAGTGAAGATGCCGCGCAAGCGCGTCGAAATAGCGAAGTTGGCGCAGCGAGATATTACCCATCAGAACATCTTATCGCATCTTCAGATAATGCGAATAGATTTGATTGCGCAAAGCGCTTAGGGTGAAGTGGGCGAATAGATTGGAACTGCACCTGATGGGAAGGCGTCCGATAGGTTCCTCTCATTCGATATCAATCGGCGAAAATATGTACTGGATGAAGAGATAAAATGGCTGACGACAAGAAATGCCCGGTAATGCATGGGGTTCGCTCTAGCGGGGGACAGACGAACCGGGACTGGTGGCCGAACCAGTTGAACCTCAATATCCTCCATCAGCGTTCTTCGCTATCTAACCCCATGGGCGAGGCGTTCAACTACGCCGAGGAGTTCAAGAAACTCGACCAGGACGCCGTGAAGAAGGACCTTTACGCGCTGATGACCGACTCGCAGGACTGGTGGCCTGCCGACTTCGGCCATTACGGCCCGCTCTTCATCCGCATGGCTTGGCACAGCGCAGGCACCTACCGCACCGGCGACGGGCGCGGCGGCGCAGGCTCCGGCACGCAACGTTTCGCGCCGCTCAATAGCTGGCCGGACAACGGCAATCTCGATAAGGCACGCAGGCTGCTTTGGCCGATCAAGCAGAAATACGGCAACAAGATCTCATGGGCTGACCTGATGATCCTGGCTGGTAACTGCGCGCTCGAGTTCGATGGGCTTCAAGACGTTCGGCTTCGGCGGCGGGCGCGAGGACGTCTGGGAACCCGAAATGGACATCTACTGGGGCAACGAGGACACCTGGCTCGGCGACAAGCGCTATAGCGGCGACCGCGAACTTGCAACCCCCCTCGCTGCTGTCCAGATGGGCCTGATTTACGTGAACCCGGAAGGGCCGAACGGCAATCCGGATCCGCTTGCTGCTGCCAGGGATATCCGCGAGACCTTCGCGCGTATGGCGATGAACGATGAGGAAACGGTTGCTCTCATCGCCGGCGGGCATTCCTTCGGCAAGACCCATGGCGCCGGTGATGCCGCACTTGTCGGCCCCGCGCCCGAAGGCGCAAGCATCGAAGAGCAGGGCCTCGGCTGGAAGAGCAGTTTCGGCACCGGCAAAGGCGGCGACGCCATTACAAGCGGCCTGGAAGTCATCTGGACGACGACGCCGACGAAGTGGAGCAACAACTTCTTCGCGAACCTGTTCGGCTACGAATGGGAACTGACGAAGAGCCCGGCCGGTGCTCATCAGTGGACACCGAAGAATGGCGCAGGCGCAGGTTCAGTTCCGGATGCGCATGACCCGTCAAAGCGTCACGCGCCATCCATGCTGACCACTGACCTTGCCTTGCGGTTCGACCCTGCTTACGAAAAAATCTCAAGGCGCTTCCACGAGAATCCGGATCAGTTCGCAGACGCGTTTGCCCGGGCGTGGTTCAAGCTGACCCACCGTGACATGGGGCCCCGCTCGCGCTATCTCGGCACGGAAGTTCCTGCTGAGGAGTTGATCTGGCAGGATCCGATTCCTGCGGTTGATCACGACCTTATCGACGCGCAGGACATCAGCGCGCTCAAGGCCAAGATCCTCGCATCGGGACTGTCGATATCCGACCTCGTCTCCACCGCCTGGGCGTCGGCGGCTACCTTCCGTGGCTCCGACAAGCGCGGCGGAGCGAACGGAGCGCGCATCCGCCTTGCGCCGCAGAAGGACTGGGAGGTGAACCAACCTGCCCAGCTGTCGAAGGTGCTTGAAACCCTCGAAAGCATTCAGAAGGCGTTCAATTCCGCGCAGTCCAGCGGGAAGAAAGTATCGCTTGCCGACCTGATCGTATTGGGCGGCGGCGTGGCCATCGAACAGGCTGCCAAGAATGCCGGGCAAGATGTGGAGGTTCCCTTCACTCCGGGCCGGACCGACGCGACGCAGGAGCAAACCGACGTGGACTCCTTTTCCGTGCTTGAGCCGATCGCAGACGGGTTCCGCAACTACCTGAAGGCCGCATACACCGTCTCGGCAGAGGAGCTGCTGGTAGACAAGGCGCAACTCATGACCCTGACCGCGCCAGAGATGACGGTCCTCGTCGGCGGCTTGCGCGTTCTAGGCGCCAACGCCGGACAGTCCCCGCATGGTGTGTTCACCAAGCGTCCCGGGACGCTCACCAACGACTTCTTCGCGAACCTGCTCGACATGAGCACGGCGTGGAAGGCGGCTTCGGGAGCCGAAGGCGTGTTTGAGGGCCGTGATCGTGCAACGGGCGAACTGAAGTGGACCGGCACCCGTGTCGACCTCGTCTTCGGTTCGAACTCCCAACTGCGGGCTCTCGCCGAAGTCTATGGCTCTAACGACGCGAAGCAGAAGTTCGTGGCCGACTTCGTGGCTGCTTGGAACAAGGTGATGAACGCTGATCGCTTCAACGCTGCCTAATCCTTGCGGAATGGCGTTGCGAAGCGTGCGCGCATCGAAGCTTCGGATCTTCCGGCGCTGAAGGCGGCAGAACAGCACGTGTAGGTGCGCGGGGCGGCTGAATAGGCCATCCCGCGATTTCTCGCAAAAAGATGTGGACGCCACCTCTGGGCGTTGGCGCAACAATAATACAACCTTGAGTTTTGCTGCGGGCCATGCGATGAGATCTTAAGTTTCCATTTGGGAACTCGACTCTGCAATCCGGGCAAGAAATCAGGGTAACGATGACCTTCAGAAAATGGATGGTGACTTGCGTCACCGCTCTCGGCGCATTCGCAGCCGCTTCTTCCACGTCAGTGCGCGCAGATGGAGACTATCGAGGCCGGTACCTGAGGGATGCCCCCACTTATGTAGCGGTGCCCATGTGGCAGGGCTTTTACATTGGCGCGAGCGTCGGCGGAGCCTGGAACGATATAAGCAATGACCAAACGGTCTTTTTGAACCCGCCGTTCCCTCCATCCGCATTTAGAGTGGGCGACCTTAGCGGCTCGGGCGTCTTTGGCGGCCTACAATTCGGCTATAATTGGCAAAGCGGCAATTGTTGCTACGTCTTCGGCGTCGAGGCCGACTTCGGAGGCATGGACAACAGCAACAATAATCACATCCAGACGCAGCTAAACGGCCCAGGGATTGAAACGGCTTTTCGAGTGAGAGGCAGCGGCGGTCTTTATGGGGATATCACCGGACGTCTCGGCTACATCTGGGGTGAATCGCTGTTTTATGCAAAAGGCGGTTTCGCGTGGTGGGCTCCATCGCTTGAAGCCAGGGAAACTCTATTGGTGGGGGGGGACGTAGTCTTCCAAGCGGACCATCATGATACCGACCATAGCTTGACCGGATGGACGCTCGGCGTTGGCGTCGAATATATGTTGACCCCAAGTTGGACCTTTAAACTTGAATATCTACACTTCGACTTCGGGAGCGGAAGCGACAGCAATTGTTGCGGTGACGGACTGAACAATATCCACTTTTTCGGCAGCGATGTTACTGTTGACACAGTGAAGGTTGGCTTCAACTACATGATCCATCCGCCGATTGCCGCGCTCAAATAAAGCGGCGTCCAGCGACCGGAGCGATGCTCTAAATTTCTCCGGTAAGAACAAGACAGACTTGGCATCAACCCTTAGGGCGCGGAAGCTCGGCGAGAGCTCAGCTCAAGCACCGATCCGTTCGAACCCTTGATGGGCAACGCCGCGCACCAACTCGCCATTGTCGAGCTTGACATCGAGTTTTATGGTTTCGACTTCGCCAGGATGTCTGCGCAGTGAAACAACAGTGCCGGTTTCTGTGCCTGGAAAGGACAATCGCAAATAGGTGTCTCTTACCTTGCGTTTCACCCTATCGCCAATCTTGAATGTCATGACCATAGTTGCCTCGCTAATCACCGTCGAGCGGTTCGAATCGACGCATGCAAAAGCAATCTTAAGCTGTAACGCCATGTTAACGCTAGCCATGATTGCTGTCTTTCGGAAAATTTTTTGAACTCGCCGACTTTGACAAACGCCACTTAGGCTAGCGGTATCGTGTCGATAGCACTCAGGAAGTTGGGGCGAGTTGCGACGGCAATAACTGAGTTGAGCGCATTTGGTGGAGGGGTTTCCTCTTCCTCTATACACATCGCCGCTCTGGAACGTTCACTTGAATCCGGCTCGCCCTATACCGGGCCACGTTATCCAGAAAGCCTTGAAAGGATGACGTTTGATGCTTCGGTAGACAAGTTAAGCTGATCCTTTCAAGGCACGCCCCGTAAAGCATTTCCGAAGCAACCCAAGCGCTCCTTGACATCTGTGAGGGGCGCTTTTTTGTGTGTGCGCTGAAAAGTTAGGCTCGCCCTTCTGTTTCGCTCAAGTCTTCTCTGCTTTTTTTCATGCGATGGAAACAAATTCGATTATCCAAGTCGCTGAAGCCCCTCGACCCTGTTTTTCAGAGCGCGACACCAATTATCGCCCCGACATTGATGGCCTTCGAGCGGTCGCGGTGCTGCTTGTCGTCTTCTTCCACGCTGGATTTGCCGAAGTCTCAGGCGGCTTTGTGGGCGTCGATATCTTCTTCGTCATCTCAGGCTATTTGATCACCGGCATCATCGCGCGCGAGTTGCACGACAAGCATTTCTCGTTCTCCGACTTCTACGCGCGCCGGATAAAGCGCATTTGCCCGGCGCTATTCGTGGTGCTTGCCCTTTCTACCGTGGCTGGGCTTGTGTTGCTGCTTCCCCTCGATCTCCGTCTATTCGGACGCTCGATCGTTTCTGCCGTCTTCTTCTATGCCAATTGGCATTTCTATACGCAGGCCGGCTACTTCGATGGCCCAGCCATTGAGAAACCGCTGCTGCACAATTGGTCGCTTGCGGTTGAAGAGCAGTTTTATCTCATCTGGCCGGTGATGCTTTTCGGCCTATATCGAGCCTTCGGGCGGCGGGTGCTCCCTCATGTCATCCTGGCGCTTCTGTGCGTGTCGCTAGCTGCCTCGCAGATCGCTCTAGGGCAAGACCAAGCCCAAGTCTTTTACCTGCTCCCCTATCGCGCCTGGGAGCTTCTGATAGGGGCCTTTCTTGCGGTCGCGCCGTTGCCCCTGCTTTCGCGTTCCATGGCGACCTTGTTCGGACTAACCGGCTTGTGTGCGATTGCCTACGCCGCCGTGGCCTTCGATTCGAAAACCCCCTTTCCAGGCGTGAACGCGCTTTTCCCGTGCCTTGGCGCGGCAATGCTCATCGCAGCCGGATTGCAACAGAATGCATTGAGCCGCCGCATTCTGGGTTTCGATCCGCTGCGATTTGTCGGTAAGATTTCATATTCGCTCTATCTCATTCACTGGCCGCTCTTATCATTCACGTATCTCGCCTATGATCGCGCGCCCACCCTTGACGAGCGGCTGGCGATAGTAGCGGCAAGCCTGGCCCTGGCCGCGCTCTCCTGGCGGTACGTCGAAATGCCCGCACGCCAGGCGCGTCTTCGCTTTGGGCCTATCGCGTGGGCTACGGCATCGGCCGCCACGCTCCTCGCGCTGTGCGGAGTTCTTTACAATGCCACCAACGGCCTGCCCGGTCGCGTATCAAAAAGCGTGCAAATTGCCGCTGAAGCTATGCAGCGGAAACGTCAGGTTAGAGACAAGGCTGATTGCCGGAGCGATGCAAAGCCACCGCTTCCGGGCATTCCTTGCCCCATTGGCGCGGCGGCATCGGACCTCCAATACGACTTCATCATTTGGGGAGATTCCCACGCCCTGCATTTGGCGTCGGCTTTTTCCGAACACGCGCTGGCGCGTGGCCTCGCCGGGCTCATTGTATATGTTGAGGCCTGCCCACCGCTCATCAATGAAAACCAGGTGCCCGATAGGTGCAAAAGAGGAACTGCCAAAATCGAGGCGTGGCTTAAGACACAAACGAAATTGAAGACGGTCTTTCTCGCAGCATATTGGACCGCATACGCCGATGACGGCACACTGGTTTTCACCGAAGAGGGCGGCACCAACGGCGGCCATCCTGGCTTGAAGGATACTCTCCGCCTGCTTCGCTCCCTGAACATGGAGGCCGTAGCCGTCGAGGATGTGCCGATCTTCCCTCGTCAGGTTGCATTATGTACCGCGCGAGCGAGGATGTTTGGCCGCCCTGATGATCAATGTTTGGCGTTCCCCCGTCGAGACTTTGAGAGAAACGCAAAGCAGGCATCCTCCATTTTTGGTGAGATAAGCCGCCGCTATGGCGTCCCGCTAATTTCGACGGCTCATGCTTTTTGCGATGCCGACGCCTGCCGGGCTGAAAAGAATGGTGTGATCTTCTATCGCGATTATAACCATCTGAATACGGCTGGCGCGCGCCATTTGGGTTCGAAGATCAATATCCCATGGCCGCCCAGGGGTGACATAGCTGCGCTGGACACCATGGTGGCCTCTGGTCACTCCGGCTCTCCAGATAAGCTCGGGCCAAAATACTAAACGTACATCAACAGCGCACCTGGCTGCGCTGAGGCAGCCTGGCTATGCCTTCGCCCTGGCGTGTTAGCATGATCTAGCACCCGACCTGCGCAATTGTCGTCGGCAATTCAACTAACGAAATTCGACATTTTCGTTAGTAGCTTTCTTGCAACTCTCACGGATGTGAGTTAACTGCCCGTGCGATTGATGGAGGTTCTCGTCGCGTTTGAGATGTTTCTTCATGACGGCTAGATCAAACTCCCCGCCTCTTAAGGCAGCCCTGGCGAATGTGCCCATTCACGTATTACGATCTGTTGCAGTCCCGTTCGCGAAACCGGCGATTGGGAAGCAACACCCTTAGCGAGGGAACAGAGTTTATACCACGCTAGGAACCACGCGCTCGCGAAGCCGATCTCGCCGAAATCCTCGCCAAGCTGCAATTCGTGCTCACGAAGCTCGAAAAAGGCCTCGAAGGAGGCACGGCCATGACGAAGAATGAGACTGAAGAGCCGTGCGTTTCCGCACCGCCCAATAGGCGCAGGTTGACTTATGCAGAACTCGACGATGACACTAAGAAAAAGCTCGCGCGTGCGATCCAGCTTTTACTCGAAATGGTCATAGACGGAGAGGCCGTTCCGAAAAAGAAGCGTAACTGGAAAAGGTAGCGCGCAACATCAGAGGTTGAATTGTTAACAAGATTTTTGCATTTCCCACAACTTTCAAAATCTGCATTCCAGGGCATTTCCCATGGAGAATAAAATTCTTGCCGGAAAACACGATACAGCTAATAACTTCCACATGTTGCGTCGTATCTGCGTCTCTTGACACAAACTGTAGCCCCGTTGTGCATTAGCACCGGGGTCAATCGCAACTTCATAGGTAAAAAATGTTAAGAAGACGAAAGCCGCCCGGGCGCTTGTCCCGGACAGCATTGTATTTGCTTGCCCACAGACCCAAGACTTTCACACGAAGACCGGGACGATATCCCGTCCGTGGTTATGAAAGGTCTGGAACTTGGATTGACACGTACCTACGTCGCTATCCACAACGGCGGCGAAAGGCTTAGGAACGCCCCTGTCCCCTGTTGCCGCAGGGGGCAGACAATTTCGCTTGCTGCCATGATTGCGTCATCGATATCAAGCAAAGATTTAAGATGGCGAGTATCAGTCTGACCTTGCGCCGCGCTTATGTGTTCGCCTCGCGAGCCAGCGGCGCGTCGCTTGGCGGAAGCAGGCAGCCCGACGCATCAGATCCGAGCGATCACAGGGTACGCTACCTTGAAGGAGGTCGAGAGATATATACCCGCGAGGCTAACCAAGCCAAGCTAGCCCGGCAGGCGTTCGATAACCTTCGAGCGATGAATGAGGCATAGTGGCGGCTTATTATCGCAATGCGGGCTGGAACACAGACAGAACGAACCGCGTGAAAACACATTTTAGCGTTTTCACGTTTGAAGGCATAACTCTATGAAATTCAATGCGAAATCCGCTGTAATGGTGGAGGGGGTTGGATTCGAACCAACGTAGGCTTAGCCAACGGATTTACAGTCCGTCCCCTTTAGCCGCTCGGGCACCCCTCCAAAGGCAAAAAAACCAGCAATATCAAATGGCTAGCTCGTTCTCCATTTGTACTTTTTGCTGAGTTAGACACCTCGTTAGACACTTCTCTATCATCGCATAGTCACTTGCGCAATCCATGACTGCTCTAATTTTATCGTTGCTTCCACATTTAGAGCGCGGGTTCTAGCAAGGTATTTGTCAAGGATCGCCGAGACCTGTTTCAGCGAGTGACCGGTGATGGATGCAATTTGCATCTCCGTGCAACCGTGCTCGGCAAGCACTGTTACGGCCGTTCCCCTGAGGTCGTGAAAATGCAGCTCGTTCAATCCAGCCGCATTCTTGGCCTTAGAAAATTTGTTTGAGAACTGTTTATCTGGCCAAGACTTGTTCGCGCGTGGTGACGTTAGGATCGTACACGACAGATGCGGAACATAGCCCAGAGATAATCGGTAAGCCTCCAGCGCAGCTCGAAGGCTCTGCGTTACCATCGCAGGAAATTTTGCTTTTCGGCTACCCTTGCGGTTCGTGACCATAATGGAATTGCCCTTGAAATCCTCCCAAGTTAGGCGGATCAAATCGCCCTCGCGGCGTCCTAAATTGAGGGCTAATATGAGGGCCAACTGCATGCCGCGATTGCCCACCTTCATAAAGGCCTCAACGTGCTCAGGAAGCCAAATAATGTCAGAGCGATCGCTCTCGTAGACGCTTTCAATTCCCAGCAGATGATTAATTTGTAGTCGACCGTCATCCACGGCGAAGGTCACTATGCGACGGGTTGTGGCAAAGACAAGATCCGCCTGCCGTTCTCCAATCTCCTCACAAAGGGCGTCGCGCCACGTCCTGAAGTCTCGTTTGATACGCGCATCTCGAAGAACGGCAAGCGGAAGCTTTCCCCATTTGGGCTCGATGAAGTTTCGATGCTTGAGATAGTCGGCGCGTGTGCGATCGGAGAGCTTGTCAAACAGCTTGGAGCCGTAAAAATCGACTATTATTGAGCTAAATATCTCGATCGAGACCGTCGCAAACCTACAAGCTTCCTCGTAGGATTGAGAAAAAGCGAGTGTTCCTGGCTCGCCTTCAATTTTCTTCCCCGTTTTTCGGTGGTAGTAGTAACGTTTTCCTTTCACAATGTAGGTTTTAATGTGATCCAGCTTGATCTTCATCCAGGGACGCCTTCCAAAGATCGTAGGGATTTGACCCCTGACGCTTAGGCTTAAATCCGCTCAAACGATCCATTGCGACATCGATAGCCCTCAAATCGTACCTACCGGTGCCTTTACCTGTTATCGGATCCCGCATAGGACCAGGGTATATGCCCTTTCTTACGGCACTGCGATAACCTTGGGTTGTCAACCCCACATATGCGGCGGCCTTGTCGATTGTTAGACCTCTCGGTCCCGGATACTGGCCTCCGGACACTCTATGTGCAGAGGGATCATTTCCTTCTGAAGAAAAGACAGTCCTCGGGGAATTTTTCTTAATATTGCGCATCGCTCACTCTCCAAAAACAAAGCCGTGGGCTCGCTAGACAACATTCTTGAAGCTCGATGCGAACATTTTAGCGCGGCTCTCTGCTTGCAAAAATTTCCAAAGAAGCGGAAGTTTGATGCACGAATGGTTTATTAAGTTGGTACAAATAACTTGCCTTTTTGGCAATTAAAAAACGGAAAAGTATGTTTAAAAATTTGCTTAGTGCCTCCCGCTCTCGAGTGACCTCACAGCGGTGCGAGTTTGTAGTTCAGCAATGATTTTGCATCTGGAGTTGAGCAGCGTGGCAATCTCTCTAAAATGGATGCCATCTTAGTTCAGAGCACCCTCGCCATAGCCGTACTGGTTGGTCCCGCCCTTGTAGCCATAGCCAAATCCAAAACGCAAACCCGCTCCATCCAGCCCTTCAGAATGGCTGGCACACCGAACCACCAAAGGGGGAGCTGCAAGATAACAGCATCGGGCGTTCGAAAGTTTAGCTTGCTCTATTGCGACGTCATCCGTCTGCTGACCCGTCGCATATGCGTGCGCCGACTCCATTGTGAAGGATAGCCGCTTCAAGATATTTTCTTATGTTGCCGAAAGTTCCGAACTTGCTTAACGTTCTTAAAATGGCACACAAAAAGCCAAAATTCACCTTTCAGCTTGACGATGACACCCTCGCCAATCTGGACAAACTGCGCCAAAGGGAGACTTCGCCGCCCACACGCAGTGCTATGATGAATATTCTGGTGCGAAGAGCTGCCCAATCTCTAGAAAAACAAGAGGTTGACGCAAAGCGAGCCCAAGATGACTGAGGTTTTCAACGGGATCGTCCATAAAAGAAATCAGGAGCGCAAGAATTTATCCTTGCGCTCCTCATGAACTCAGCGGAAGCTTTACCTGAGGGGGTCTTACCCCCGACTCGTAAGTGACATAATCGCCTAGCATTGCATAATGCGGCCTGACCGGGTGTTTCAGCACCCAGCCAGACCTAACCACCACGAATTTGTAAGGAATTCGCCATGGCTGCAAAGCACATAGACGCGCGCGCGGCTGCGCGCAACACTCTTGATTACCCCTTAGAGCAAGACACCCCCGGCGCAAACCCGCTTGTGGTTCGCGAACGCGAATGGTGGGCGCAACCTGCGACCCCAGGGGCTAAGATGCCGAGCCTTCCGGTTGTCACTGAGCTGTATCCGGTGCCTGCGCCGCTACCGAGAACGACAACGCAGACCTTCGCCGACGCGCCGCCTCTTCACCCTCAAGTGCAACGCAGAAAAGAAGCGGCTTACGCCCTCCCTTGGTGGGTGGCACTCTTTCTGGCGTTCTTTGCCCTTGGCGTCGTTTCATACGAAGCCGTTGTGAGCCCCGGCCACAGCCTTGGCTTCCATCTGACCCGCGATTTCGTGGCTGGCTTCATCTTTGGGAACGCCGCTTTGGTGGCCGCCGCGTGTTGGCGTCACCCCATGATTTATCGTGTGGTTGGCTCGACGCTCTTAATCGGCGGCACTGCGCTTGTCCTCGCGCTTAGCATTGCGGAGGCGCTGAGATGAGCATAGGCGCAACCATTGCCGTGACATACGGCGTCTTCGCCATGCTCTTCAGGGCATCGGCTGGGATCGAGCTATTTCAGGCGTTCTGCGCGGTAGGCATCATTTGGGTGCTCTATGAGGTCGCGTTCCCAAGACAGACGGGCGATTTTTACGACCCTGACATTCGCCGCCAAGCCCGCCGCCTGATGAAGGAAGACGAGCGGGAAATCATGGAGGAAATCAAAAAGAAGAAGCTAGGGAGGGCCAAGAAATAATGTTCGGGCTCCCTCAAAAGCGAGACGCGGTAAGCCGCAGCGTCACCTATGGCACCCTAGACGCGCCCACAGCGCAAGAGAATCGCGCGGTCAATTGGCAGGTGCTTACCGGCATGTGTTTGATCGGCGTTCCCTCGCTCGTGGCTGTCGGGGCAACGGCCATCGTCAACGCCGACTTTTGCGCCTATCTCAGCGGCTCCGCAGGCAATATCCCGGCCATTGAACATGGAGGCCTGGCGCTCGCGTTTACAGGCCTGCTCGCCGGTCTGCCCATCGCAATCGAGCGGCTGAGGGACGAGAGCGTCACGAAATACGCGCGCGGCCTTTGGTTTGGCGTGATCGGCCTGTCCGCGATTGCATCCCTGGCTGACGTTGCCATCTCGCCGGTGGCAAAGGGGCCAACCTCGCACATGGTGCGGTCAAACAACGGCAGCCTTAATGACAAGCTTGAGAGCGCGCAGCGCGCTCTCAATGCCATCCCGCCCCATCGCGGCCTCCAAGCGGCTTATAAGGCCTGGAACGAGGTCCGCGCGGAGAATTGGGATGTATGGGAAGAGACAAACGAGTGCCGCGACATTCGTTTCAATTTCGAGGCGGCGACGTGCAACAACCTGAACCGTCTCGGGGCGGAATATTGGAACGCGCGCAAGGCCGATGACCTAAAGAAAACCATCGCGGGCTTGCGCGCGCAGATGGCGTCACAGCCGCTTATTGCGGTCGCAGATGCGGCACCAGAAACGAGCTTGGCAGATACTGCAAAGACGCGGCTGCTGTGGCTGATACTGGCCTGCTTGCGCCTTGTGACCGCATCCGTTGGGATGTGGATTGCGACGCGGTACATCGCCAGCCAGCTCACGGGCCGCACAGAATTCCCGCACGTACTGCCTTCGCAGCCCTCAAGCATAGAGGCATTCGATCATCCCGACACTGATCAAGAGGCTGCTTACCGCATGTGGATTGAGCGCTGCATATCAATTCGTCCTGGCTCGCGGGTCAAAGCTGCGGACGCCTTCACCCACTATGAGAGGTTCTGCGCTGAGAACGGCCTGCCAGCCCTGTCGCAAAAATCTTTCGGGATCAACCTGACCGAGTTTGCCAAGCAAAACGGAGGCCACAAATCAACGGCGAACGGGAATATCTACAATGGCATAGCCATTTTGACGCCGACGCCCGAGAAGATCAGCACTCTCATGGAATAGAACTGAATGCTTAGACTATTTAACTCCAGGCCCGCGCCTGCCGCGCGGGTTTTTGCAATGGCCGAGCGCTTCTCTCCGCACGGGCCTTGGACCCTTTTGGCGATAGCCGGTAAAAGGCAGATGGCGCAAACGTTCACCGTTCGCGGGGAGGCCGTCGCCTTTATCGAGAAGCAGGCGAAGGCGGGGCGCGGGCTCCGTTTCCTTCTCGCGAACACCATGCCGATTAACAAAAGGGCAGCGACGGAAGCCGACCTCACGGGCACGCGCTACGTCGCCGTCTTCGTTCCGGCGTCGCGAAGAGTGGCCCTCGAAGCCCTGCCTTATCAACCAACGGCCCTTATCGCCATCGACGATGGTTTTGCCGCCGTCTGGCGTTTTGCCGCTCCGGTTCCAATCGCCACAGCCAAGCGCGTTACGAGCTTCCTTTGCCCGCGTCTTGGCGGCTACGATTTAAACTGCATGGTGCCGCTTCCCATTATAACGTCCGGCGTGCGCCTCGTCTCGTTCGAGGTAGGGCGCTATTGCCTTCCGACAGACTTCACGCCAGCGCCCACGCCAAAGCCACAGCGCAAGGCTCCGTCCGGGCCTGCCGTGATGCTTGGCGAACACGAAGACGGCGGCCAAGTCTATTGGGCGCCATTCGAGACGGAAGCAAAGCTTTTGAATTTTGGGATTCTGGTTACAGGCGATCCCGGTGCCGGCAAAACCCAAACGCTCAACGTTCTTATCAACGGCGTGGCCAGCATGGGTTTTCCCATCTGCATCTTCGATTTCAAAAACGACTATGCTGATCCGGCCTTTGTGAAAGACAATGGGCTCAAAGTCCATGATGTGCGCTGTCAAGGCATTCCCTTCAATCCGCTGCTGCCGAGTGCAGGCGCGGACGGCCAGGCGCAGCCCATCGAGCACATTTTTACCATTGCGGGCGTCTTAAAGCGCGTGTTCAATCTCGGCGACCGCCAAATGGCCGTCTTGCGCGATGCCATGAAAGAAGCCTTCGAACGGCGCGGTATCGATGTACAAAAATGGGTCGATGTGAAGCGGATGAAGCCGCCGAGCTTTGACGAAGTGGTGGCAATTCTAGAAGAGCAAAAAGAGACGAAAAACCCGCAAGCTACGAGCCTTCGTGATCGCCTTGCCGCGCTCTTCGATCTCGGCCTGTTCCCTTCGAGCGAGGGGCAAACCTCACCGTTTGAGACCATGATCGATGACCGGCTTGTGCTGTCTCTTTTTGCTCTGCCGACCGATGAGATCAAGGCAGCGCTTGCCGAACTCATTCTTATCCGGCTGCATGGAGTTCTGTTGCAGCGTCCGCAGCCTCGTAAGCTCACGCGCCTCCTGGTGCTCGACGAGGCTTGGCGCGTGGCAAAAAGCCCGCCTCTCGAAAACCTCGCGCGCGAGGGCAGGGCGTTCGGAGCCGGAATTGCGATTGGCACGCAATATCCGGGCGATCTGCCGCCCGATCTTGCCGGTGCGCTCGACACGAAAATCTATCTGAAGAACCAACAGGCGGAGCATAAGAAGGCCGTTGTGAAGGCGCTCAGCGGCGGGAATACGGGGCCGGAAGCGTCCAATCTTTACGGTGTTTTGGAGCATTTGAAACAGTTCGAGGGGCTGATCCAAAATCAGCAGTATCTTCCTTATGCGCGGTTCAAGCTCGTCCCGTACTTTTCCCGCTCGACCAAAAGGTCGACGCGTGCTACATAAGCTATTGTTTCTGTTGCTTATTATTATTATTGCCGACGACCGGAAGGTATTTCAATACCCACTTAATCCACTCCCAAACCCACTGACGTTTTATCATTATAGAACATGCGCTTAGCTCAACTTAAGTGGGTTAAGTGGGTTTTGTTGGCCATTTTGGGAGAATTTCATTTTTCAGGTCGCTCGTCACTTCGCCGCTTTGGCTGCGCTTTATGACTGGTTTTTCTCGGCGAGAAACGGTCTTCCCCTTCATCGAAAATGATAAAATGTTTTTACAATTCGCGGCACCTCAGATGCCGAAATCGGAAGTCGTTTTGTGTTGGAGTTTTTGGCCGATGAAAGCTATCGACCGCGCGCGTCGGAAAGCCTTCCGAAGCAAGTCTTTCCGAAACTTCCTTACGCCTCTGTTTGATGAGGCTGCGCCCGCTCTCGTCCACGCCTATGAAAAAACGGGCCGCATCATCACCGACGAGAATATCGCCCACGTCCCGCGAGAAAAGTTGATCGAATGGGATGCGGCCGTCGCCGAATATTTCGCGCTTCTGCATGCGGCGAAATCGGGGGGTTCCAGCCAGGCTTTCCATTGATCGAAACCCCGCATTGATAAACGGAGAACATAGCGTGGCCACTACGACTAAGAAAAAGCGCGGATGGAAATCTGGCAAGCGCCATAGTGTCAATAAAGAGAGAAGCTGCGCCGATAGCAAAAAGTCATCTGGAGCCAAGCATAGGGCGGCGATTAATCTCGCGAAGAGACGGCGCGGATTGGCGTCGGCGCGGGCTTATTGGAGAGCCGAAGAGAAGAGCAGATGACGTCGTTCATGGGCCTACCGTCTAAACCCGTAGGCCCACGAACCTTTACTCGCACGCGCCTCTTCGTAAATCGTCGCCATAGCTAATTGATAAGAAACCCGCCGCCTGCTTCGTCCTCTGGATCGATTGTCAAACGCGCTGTCCCCGTGATGAAGGCCGTTCCTTTGATGGACGGTCGCACGGCGCGCGTACCGTGAAGCTTGGTTTCACCCAGAAGCCGGCCCTCGAAGGTGCCGCTACCAAGTAGCCCCTCGGAGAAAACGGGTTCATTGAGCTTCAATTCGCCCTACGCTTCAAGCAGCGCCATCATGGCGCTTGTGCCGGTGCCGCCTGGGCTTCGATCGAGCTGGCCCGCGCTAAAGACGTGCACGTTTTTGTAGCGGGCGCCTGGCAGGGTAGGTTCATGCCACAAGGTCATATAATTCAAGTCGGTGATGTTGGCATGGAGGGGGTGGCGGAGTTCGATCTTTTCAGACAGCATTTTCCGCGCCATCACGCCGATTTCGGCGAGGCGGCGCCCATTTTCCGGCCCGATTTTGAGGGATTGGCCCCGCCAGTCGATGATGCCGAAATAATTGCCGCCAAACACAATGTTGGCTTCGACGGTGCCAAATTCAGGAAGATCGAGGGGAATGGCTCTCGCATGCACGTAAGCAGGCACATTCTCAAACCGCGTCGAGCACACTTTCCCGCCTTGCACTTCCACCTCGCAAAAAATCGGCCCGGCGGTCGTTTCAAAGGCAAGGCGCACCACGCCTTCTTGCGGGAGCTTGCCTTTAAAACCGCGTGCGACAAGCGCCATGCTGACCGCGATGGTGCCATGACCGCACATATGGGAGTAGGCGGTGTTATCGACCCAAATCAGCCCGCCGTCGAAGCCTGGAGATGAGGGGGGCGTGACAAAGCAGCCGTACATATCGCGGTGGCCGCGCGGCTCGCACATGATCGCGCGGCGCAGCCAATCGTAATTCTCTTCAAGATACTGCCGTTTTCCGAGGATCGACGAGCCAACCGGATAGGTGATGCCGGAATGAATGATGGCGGTCGGTTCGCCCTCGGTGTGGGTATAAAGAACGTCGTATGTCAGTGCCGGGTTCATCATTTTTTTGCTGTGGGTCTCGGGATGAAGGTTAAGCCGAAGAAGAGGTCGATAAAGATCAGGCAGAGCGCGGCTGCGACAATGGTGAGGGCTGAGACCGCCGCGATGGTCGCATCCACTTGATATTGCACGTAGTTGTAGAGTTTTACGGGTAGGGTCACGAGGTCGGAGGTCGCCTGAAAAAGGCTCATTTCGACGTTCGTGAAGGAGAAGATGAAGGCATAGATCGCGCCTGTGATGATGCCTCCGTGAATAAGGGGGAGCGTCACGCGGAACAGCGTCGAAAATGGCCCCGCCCCGAGGTCCGCAGAGGCCTCTTCGAGGATGAGGAAATCTCTCGACAGCAAGGGAAGGGTCGATTGCAGGACGAAGGGAATTGCGATCACGACATGGCCGATAAGGATCGCGGCGAAGCTCTGCATCAGACCGACCGCTGCCGAGATTTGCAGGAAGGCGGCGCCGAGCACGATGGTGGGCAAAATGAGAGGCGCCAGCAACGCCTCGCGCAGCACGGCCGCCATCCTTGACCGGCTTCGTGAGAGGCCGACCGCTGCCGCTGTTCCCAAAATCGTGGCTGCGAGCGCCGTGGCGGCCGCCAGATAGCAGCTCAACCAGATAGCACGGCTCCAATCGCTATCGTTCAGCACGGTTTCGATCGAGCGAAGCGTGTAGCCGTGGAAGGGCCAGCTCAAGGCCGTGCCATCGGTCAGCCCACCTCGGATGACAATGGCGAGCGGCAGGGCGAGGAAGCAAAAGCCCAAGAGAGCGATCACGGAAAGCAGGACGCGGGTCATTGCATCACCCCCGCCGGTGAGTGAACATTTCGCGCCGTAATGGTGATCACAGTCGCGGTCATGAGCAGAAGAACCGCAAGCGCCGCGCCAAAAGGAAAATCGAGCGTCGCGCCGTATTGCTGGAAAATCAGCATTGAAAAGACGGTGATCTTGCCGCCGCTTAGAATCGCGGGCGTCACATAGGCGCTAATCGAAAGGGCAAACACGGTCATGGCGCTGGCGATCAGGCTTGGAAGCGTGAGCGGAAAAGTAACAAGCCAGAAGGTTGCCGCCGGTTTCGCGCCAAGATCGGCTGCGGCCTCTTCCAGCGCCGGGTCGATCGGGGCGAGCGCATTGGCGATGTTGAGGATGACAATCGGCAAAAGGATGTAGCTAAGGCCGATGATGATGCCGGTTTCGCTACCGAGGAATTTGACCGGGCGCTCGACGAGCCCAGCAGTGAGGAGCGTTTCATTCACAACGCCGCCGCGCCCCAGCAGCACCATCCAGGCAAAAGACCGGATCACGTTGCTGGTAAAAAGGGGCAGGACTGTCAGGATCACGAGAACGCGCCGCAAGGTGGCGAGCCGCATGATCCTGATCAGATAATAGCCAAGCGCGTAACCAAGGAGAGAGCAGAGTAAGGTGGTAACGACGCCGATGCGCACCGTGGTTAAGAGCACGCCCCAGTAATAGCCATCGACTAGCAGCCTGTCGGACTTAACGCCAAGGGCTGGCGTGAGCTAAGCTCGCCGCACTTGAGTCGCCATGGTTTTGGAGCGAGCGCAGATGAACAACTTCCGCCCGATTGACCGCCAGACCGGCTTTCTTCTGCCGCCCTCGGTGGACGACTGGTTACCGGAAAAGCATCTGGCCCGTTTTGTGGTGGAAGTGATCGAGGGCCTGAACGTCTCTGCGATGAGCGGCGCCTATCGCGGCTCGGGTTCGGCAAGCTACCACCCGCGGCTGTTGCTGGGCATTTTGGTCTATGGCTACGCCACGGGCGTGTTTTCCAGCCGCAAGCTGGAGCGGGCGACGTATGACTTCGTGGCCTTCCGCTTCATCGCTGCGAACGAACATCCCGATCACGACACCATCGCTGCCTTCCGCAAACGCTTTCTGAAGGAGATCGAAGGCCTGTTCGTGCAGGTTCTGCTGCTGGCGCGCGAGATGGGCATGCTGAAGCTGGGCACGGTGGCGCTGGACGGCACGAAGATCCATGCCAGCGCCAGCAAGCATAGTGCGCTCTCTTACGAGCACGCGGGCAAGATCGAGGCGCAGTTGAAGGCCGAGGTGGCTGAACTGATGGCGAAGGCCGAGGCGGCGGACAAGGCTGACCTTCCCGATGGCCTGTCGATCCCGGACGAATTGGCCCGGCGCGAGGAGCGGCTGCAAAAGCTGGCTGAGGCCCGCGCGAAGATCAAAGCTCGCGCCAAGGAGCGCTTCGAGCGGGAGCAGGCTGAGCATCGTGCCAAGCTTGCAGCGCGCGAGGCCAAGGAGAAGGCCACGGGCAGAAAGCCCGGCGGCAAGCCGCCAGCGCCGCCAGTTGCGGGGCCGCGGCCAACCGATCAGATCAATCTGACGGATGAAGAATTGCGCATCATGCCGGTTCCGGGCGGCGGTTTCGAGCAATGCTACAACGCTCAAGCCGTCGTGGCGGAAGACAGTCTGCTGGTGGTGGCCGGCGATGTGGTTCAGGCCACGAATGACAAGCAGCAGCTTGAACCGATGCTGGCCAAGACCGGCGCCCTGCCCGGGGAGCTGGGCAAGACCACGGCCATGCTGGCCGATAATGGCTATTTCAGCGAGGCCAATGTGAAGGCCTGCGTAGCGGCTGGCGTCGAGCCGCTCATCGCCATGGGCCGGGATGGCCATCATCAATCCCTGCACGGGCGTTTTGCCGGGACGCCGCCTGCGCCGGAAAATCCAAAGCCTGTCGAAGCCATGGCCCACCGTTTGCAGACGCCCGAGGGCAAAAAGCTTTACGCCAAGCGCAAACATACGCCCGAACCGGTGTTCGGCATCATCAAATCTGTGCTCGGATTCCGCCAGTTTCTGCTGCGCGGGCTGGAGAATGTCAAAGCGGAGTGGAGCCTCGTCACCATGGCCTGGAATGTGAAGCGGATGTTCGCCCTGAAGGCTGCTTGAGGGCGTCCTTTGGTCTCTTTGCGCCACCGCGGATCGCGGGCAGCGGCATTTCCGCAGCAAGCCGCGGCTAGGATATCAATCGCTCGCCCCAGTCCGACAGGCTGCTAGGCGCTCATAATTGGCGAGGCCGACGCCGCTCTGCGAGGTCAGGCTTGAAAGAAGGATGGCTGCGAGCGGAAGGCCGAGCGCGATCGCGGAGAAGATCGCGGATGGCCCAAGCAGCGCCGCTGTAAACTCGGACCTTTTCATTGCCTCGCACCGATCACATGAAGGTGTTCCAGGGAAAATCCCGCCCAAATGTGATCGCCTTTGCGCAACCGGCTGAGTTTGCCGCTCATATCGCGCAAACTGACGGGTGGCAGGTCCGCTGTTTGCAGGAAGACGGTCGAGACGCCGCCGACACTGGCAATATCGGCGATGAATGCCTCGAAAATCACGTCCTTGGCGGGTGCTTTCGTATTGGTATCGTCGTCGATGACGGCAATGTTCTCGGGCCTGACCATGGTGCGCGCACCATCAAGACCATCGAAGCTTGCCGAGGCAAACATCCGGTGGCGCTTGACCCAGCGAGCCGGAAAGAAATTGGCGTCGCCAACGAACTCGGCGACGAACCGGGTCTTGGGCCTGTCGTAGACCGCTTGCGGCGGCCCGTCTTGCTCGATAATGCCCCCATTCATGACGATAACGCGGTCGGCCAGCGCCAGCGCCTCTTCCTGGTCATGGGTCACGAACACGAATGCAATGCCGAGCTTTTTTTGCAATTGTTTCAATTCGAGCTGCATGCGCCGCCTGAGCTTGAGATCGAGCGCGCTTAAAGGCTCATCGAGAAGCAGAAGTTTCGGCTCATTGATAATGGCGCGGGCGAGCGCCACGCGCTGGCGCTGGCCGCCCGAAAGTTGGTGAGGAAAGCGCTCTTCATAACCATCGAGGCTCACAAGCGCCAATGCGTCCGGGACGCGGCGCTTGATCGCGTCTGATTTCGCGCCCTTTCGGCGCGGACCAAAGGCCACGTTGTCGAACACGGTCATGTGCGGAAAGAGGGCAAAGTTCTGAAAAACCGTGTTCACGGGCCGTCTATGCGGGGGGGCCGAGGTTACATCGCTCCCAGCGATGAAAATCCTACCCTGATCGGCTTCCTCAAAACCTGCGATAGAGCGGAGCAGCGTCGTCTTTCCGCAGCCCGAGGGTCCCAACACGGCGAGAAACTCGCCATGTTGAACACTCAATGAGACGGAACGAAGTGCCGGGGCCATCCCGAAGGATTTCTCGATATTTCGGACATCAAGGATCGGTTGCGGATGCACGGTTAGTTCCCCGCCACGCTGCGATTCCATTGGTCGACGATTTCAGCCCGCAAGGCGTTGACCATCTTCCAATCGGGATGTTTGAGCGCCTCGCCGCCGGATTTGATCCAAGGCATCTTCTCGGCAAGGTCCGGCGCGAGCTCGACCCCCTTGACGGCTGGCGTCAGAAAGAGCTTTTCGGCAAGGCAGCGCGCCGCAGCAGGCGTAAGGGCGGTGTCGATGAATTTCTCGGCCGCGCGGCTGTGCTTTGAGCCTTGCACGAGATGCAGGCGCGCATCGATGGCCAAAGCACCTTCTTTGGGGACAATAAAACGAAGGGGCACGCCCTTGGCGGCAAGACTCAAGGCGGAGGGGCTGAGCTGCGCCCCGATGACGGCCTCGCCCGTTTGGAAAGCCGTGCTCGCAGCGCCGGAGCTGTCGAAATAGAGCGCCGGTTTCAGCGTCTTCAAACGATCGAAGATGACTTTTGTACTGTCCTCGCCACCACCAAAGACTTGATTAAGAAAGATGAGGAGCGGAGCTCCCGTTGCGTTTGCCGGGGAGGGCAAGAGCACGGCATCAGCATAGTCCGGTTTCCAAAGGTCGGCCCATGAGGTCGGCGGTTGCTTCACTTTGTCCGGATTATAGGCGATGCCGACGATGTAGTAACCCGCGCCCACCGCGAAGGTCTGTCCGTTGTGGGCATAGACCGCCTCGGCCGCAACGGCCTTCATGTTGTTGATGGCTTCAGGCCTCAAATGATCGAGAACGCCCGCCTCGGCGGCGAGTTCACTGACGCCGCCATCCATGAAAGCAACATCAATGGTTGGTGCCTCTTTTTGCTGCTTGAGCTTTGCAAGAGTTACATTGGAGGTGCCAATTTCCGGTCGTACCTTGATGCCTGTCGCTTCTGTAAACGGCAAAGCGATGCAGGCATTAAACGCATCTCCCCAAACGCCGCCATACCAGGCGACGGTTAGGGTTTCTTCGGCACGGCATGAAAATGCGAGCGCGAGTGTAACCGCCCCTGCAAGAAAGGCTCTGCACTTCATAGATTTTCCCTCTCAGACTAGGTGTCGAAGCTATGAAGGTTGTTCAGCCGAAGCTTGGATGAGAAGGTGGGGTTGCGACACCAACCACCCCTCAGCCGGAGCCTCGGATGAACGCTCATAAGAATGCACGCCTGACCCCTTACAGTCGAGAGCTGATGATCGAGCGCATTCGCAGACATGGGTGGACGGTGGCGCGCGCCGCCGAGGCGGCGGGCGTTTCCGAGCGAACCGCCTACAAGTGGCTTGCGCGCTATCGCGGCGGGGGAGCGGCGGCGCTCCATAACGCCAAGCCGGTTCCCCGCCGCCTGGCGCACCGTCTTTGCGATGCCCGGGTGGCAGAAATCCAAGCCCTGCGCCGGCAAAGGCTGAGCGGACCTGCCATCGCAAGACGCACCGGATTGCCGCGCTCGACCGTGGGGGGCGTGTTGCGCCGCTGTGGCCTTGGACGCTTAAAGCACCTGGAAGAGCGGTTGCCGGTGCGCCGCTATGAACGCCAAAAGCCCGGCGAATTGATCCATCTCGACACCAAAAAACTTGGCCGGATCGTGAGGGTCGGCCACCGTATCACGGGCTCACGCCAAGGCCGGGGAAGCCGCGGCGCAGGCTGGGAGGCGCTGCACGTCGCCATCGACGACGCAACACGGCTCGCCTACACCGAGGTGCTGGCGGACGAAAAAAAGGAAACGGCTGTCGCCTTCCTTTCAAGATCTTGCGCCTTCTTCAAGGCTAACGGCGTGATCCCAGAGCGCATCATGACCGACAATGGCTCGGCATATCGAAGCGCCGCCTTCCGCAACGCTTTGTGCCGAGCAGGACTTCGCCACATCCGGACCCGTCCTTACACGCCCCGCACCAATGGAAAAGCCGAACGCTTCATCCAGACGAGCTTACGCGAATGGGCCTACGCGGCCCCCTACCAGACCTCGAATGAAAGGGCCAAGGCTATGATCCCATTCATCGACGCTTATAACACCCAGCGTCCCCACTCAGCCCTCGCCTTCAAAACTCCATGGCAAAGGCTGAACAACCTTCTTGGAAACGACAACTAGGTCTTCGCCCCCAGCGTTAATAATTACAGGAAACGCCCCGAGGATGAGAGGATGAAAGCGACACTTATCCTGTAACAAGACGACATCAAGCGTCAAAAATGCGTCTTCGCTCGCTGTCTTCGCGCTCTTGCGGCCTGTTGGCGCTTTGCCTGCGATAGGCCATGGGGGCTATGCCAAAGTGGCGTTTGAAATAGCGGCTAAGATGCGTGCCATCGACAAAACCGAGTTGGGCGGCAATGGACACGAGCGAGCGCGGTGTGTGGACGAGGTACCACTCCGCATGGGTCAAGCGGATCGTCATGTAGATCTGGGCGGGAGTGGCGCCCGCCCGCGAGCGGAAAGTACGCTCTAATTGCCTCTTACTAATGCCGAGCCTGGCGGCGATAGAGGGGACGCTGAGCGGCTCCGCCAGGTGCTGTTCCATGAGGATCATGGCGCGTGAGATGCGGTCATCATCGTGTTCGGCCGCGAGCGCTGGTGCTGGTTGCGCGCCCGTATCGGGACGCATGCGATCGATGAGGAGAATATTGAGGGCCTTTTTGGCGCGCGCGGTGTCGAAGCGTTGGGCAACGAGGAAGCCGGCAAGATCGGCGGCGGCGGTCCCGCCGCAACAAGTGATGCGATCGCCATCGATCACATAGAGGCGATCTGCCACGGGCGCATCGAGCGTTGGGAACCGATCGACGTAATTCTGGTAATGAAACCACGAGACGCAGCATTTGCGGCCCGCCATCAAGCCGAGGTTCGAAAGGATAAAACCACCGGTACCGGCACCGATGAGAGGAACATTGGCCGCGGCGGCAGCGTGGAGATAGAGGGCAAGGCGCTGATCAAGGAGGGGGATGTCGGCCAAGAGGCCACCAACGATCACGACATAGTCAAAGGACTGTGGCGGGAGAGAAAGATCGGCGGTTGGCTCGATCATGAAGCCGCAGCTTGTTTTGATCGGCTTTTTGCACGGGTTCATCACCTCCCATTGAATGTCGATGGGACGGCTTTTGTCGCCCTCGTCGGCAGCAAGCCGCAGGGTATCGATGAAGGTAGCAAAGGCTGTAAGGGTGAAGCTGGGAGCGAGGAGAAATCCCACACAGAGCCGTGCGGCTTCGCGCGCCGGGCGAGCTGGCTGGGATATTCTGCTCGAAACGCGCATCTGACCTATACTAAATTAGAAAAACACTCTTTGCGCGGGCGATAAGTTGCAAAAATGGCGAGAATGCGTTTCTAAGAAATTAAATATTTTACTCCCTTGTCGCATTTATCCTAGGGAACCGTCGCAAATACACTTTCCCGCTTATTTGTTTTACGACAGTCTTTGGCCATGGGCGAAAAGATTAATTTGACGACATTGGGGAATTGCCATGACAGGTGAAATGATATCCTCGGGCGCGGGCAATAATCAATCAGCGGCATCAAGTGCTACGCTTACTGTTATAGCCGGAGCCTATGATGATCCCGACTTTGACCTTCTCGATATTTCGTCTTCTTGGCCAGACCCATTTACTTTTCTTGTGCTTTCGCCAGTGCTCGATGGCCTTGGCCTTCAGCCGGGCGATATCATCGCGCTTGATGGAATTGAAGGAGTAGAAACGTCGGCGGCACCGTCCATCGTCGCGGTTTCCCTCGAGGAGGATGGCAAAACGGTGCTTCTCTTGCGCTATATGCCGCGTCCGGGGCTTTTAATTTCGCATAGCTCTAAGCGATGGGAGCCGCAGCTTAGGCTTTCCTCCGACATTAGAATTGTCGCGGCCGCACCCGTCAGCTCAACCATTCATCGCTTCCGTTGCTGCTCTGAGCATTGAAAGTGCCTATGCAGGCGACTTGAAGGAAGCACCCCGCAAGTCGCCTTGCGGGTTCCGCTTACGGCTTCAACAGCTCATAAAGTGAGACTTGGACGATCTGAGCAAGTTTCACCATGGTCTCGATGGAAACGTTGTGGCGGGCGCATTCGATCTGACAAACATGCGGCTGGGCGATGCCGGTAAGATTGTGCACCTCTCTCTGACTAAGCCCTGTTTCGATACGTGCTCGCCGAAGGTTGCGGGCGAAGATTTCGCGCTCAGCCTGGCTTTCCGGCGCTGCCGTAAAGGTCGTGTTCCTTTGACCTAGTGGCTTGAGTCATTCAAAACGCGGATAGAGGCGTTTCAGCTTGATGCGTGCGTCTGCGGTGGTGAAGCGCCAATCCGCTTTGGTGTGTTTTTTGTTGCGGCGCTTTTGCCAGGCAGCAACTTCTCTGCTCAGCATTTCCTTGTCCGGGATGCGGCGGTCGAGGCATTGCGAGGCCAGAACGCCCAACTCGGACTCTGCCATATTCAGCCAGCTGCCGTGCTTGGGCGTGTAGTGCCACTCGAAGCGCTCGACGAGCCGCCTGGCCTCGGCAGGCGGGAAGGCTTCGTAAAGCGAGGCCTTGGCGTGCGTGTTGAGATTGTCCTGAACCAGCACGATCTTTTTGGCGTGCGGGAAGTGGACGTCCGATAAGTCTTTGAGGATTTGGGCATAATCGATGGCGGTGCGGCGTTCCGTGACCTCGATGTGCCGCCAGCCTTCGAGCGGCGCGAACAGCATGAACAGATTGGCGGTGCCGCCCCGCTCGTACTCGTAATCGACCCGCTCCGGCTGTCCCGGCTTCATCGGGATCGGTGTACGCGTTTCGGAAACCAGCTGCTTGGAGGTCTCATCCAGGCAGACGAGCGGCATGTGCCGGATCGTGCGGCTGCGTATAAACGTCGAGCACCTCCTCCATGGCCGCTACGAAAGCGCCGCTGGCCTCCGGCGGGATGACCCATTGTTCCTTGCGGTGAGGCTGAAGCGTGTTTTTTTAAGAACGCGCCCGATCGTGTTGTCGCTGGCGCGCTCCACGATACCCAATTCCACCACCTTGTCCTCCAAGAGCCGCAGCGTCCAGCGTGCATGGCCTTCGGGAGGCGTGGAACAGGCTAAAGCCGTCAGGCGGGCCTGCTTTTCTCCGTCGAAAATGGGCGTCCTTGCGGGCGTTGCGCGCTGCTTACGGCTCAGCACCGCCTCAAGGCCTTCCTCCACGAATTGCTGGCGAACCCGCGTAACCATGGACATGTTTGTATCCAGGGCCTCGACGATCCGGCCATCGCTCCAGCCCTCCCCTGGCTCCGAGGCATCGGCCTTAAGCAATATCCGGGCTTTCAGCAGCCGCTTGGCAGGGCTTTTTCCCTTGCTAATCAACGATTGCAGACAGTTGCGTTCTGCTTCGTCCAATTTGACCGCGTATTTCTTTACCGCGATTGCCTTGGCGGCCATGGCGAAATCCTGCTCCGGTTGCTCCGGCTACCTCTCCAGGCAGCCTCAAAACACCGAATCTGACTCGCCTATTGTCGGGAATCCCCTCCCGCCCCCTTGAATCAATTTACCGCGCTAGCCCAGCTCAAATTAAATGACGCGAACCACTAGTTTTGGCCCGCGCTTGTCTTTCTTGCAATCCGCTCTTTCGGGGAGTCCAAGCCGAGCGGCTTGCACTATCACGTCTCTGCGCGTCAATTTGGACCCAAGGCGGTGCATGATGAAGCTCATGCCGTGACCTTGGGTCCACAACTCTGTCAGGAGCTGATTGCGTTCCAGCGTCCAGACCATGTGCGATCAATGTTTGCCGGTGGCGGCTGTGAGACTTGTTGGATCGAAGAGCAGCTTCACCACGGCTTTGCCGCCGGGCACGTCCCTGGAAAATTCCTTGTAAAAAGGGAAACTGGAAAGCAGGAACGCAAAGAGATCAACGTCGTTGACGCTCATGCTCTGGGACAGTTTGTCTTTCAAGGAATTCTCCATCGCCTCGTTGGCCGCCATCGCCCAATCCTGCATGTCCTGAGCGGTTTTTTTGATAACCTCCTGAACATCGATGGGCAGGATTTGGAACCGGTCGGCTCTGACGACAAGGTAAACCGGTGTGTAGTTGTGATAGGTGAGCGATAGATATTTCTGCACCGTATCGATCTTCGCTCCATTGATCTGCGTGAAGGGATTTTCCTGCCCATCGAATTTGCCGGACTTGATCGCCTCAACAAGTGGTGGCCCGAAACTGTATTCCGCCGTCTCAGCGCCGAAGGCTCTGAGCGCCATGAGCAGACGCGATCCTTGCGGGACCCTCATTTTTAGCCCTTTAAGGTCCGCTGGCCGCACAATGGGCCGGACGTTGTTGGTCATGTGCCTGAAGCCGTTTTCAAAAATTGAAAGGATGAGAAGGCCGCGTGGCGCTATCGCGGGCCGCAAATACTTGTCGAGCAGTTCGTTTCGCACATGGCGAATGTGATCGCGGCTTAAGATGAGATAGGGCAGGTCGAAAACCGAAAATATGGGATCGACGGTTGAGAGATAATTCGAGGGCAGGGCGAAATCGAGGGTGCCTTTTTCAACGTCATGAAACATTTCAGGATCGCTGCCGAGCGCGCTATTGCCGTAGACTTTGATCTCGACCTTTCCGGCGAGCTGGGCGTTGACGCGCCGTGCAAATTCAGTCGCCGTCAGGTCAAGGACCGCGCCTCGGCCCGCATTGTGGCCAAGCCTTAATTCAATCGGTCCCGAAGGGGCGGGTTCTGAAGTTGCCGTGCCGCAAAACGCGGCGAAAATCGCCAGAACGGCGTAAAACCTCAACATTTCAATTCTCCAATGAAAACGGTTTAAGAAGCGCGGAAGTCTCGACCAACGGCGGCTCAGATCCGCGCGCCGATGGCACCTTGAAGGACGATGGCATTGCCCGATGGGTCGAGCACGCAGAGCATCTCCTGTTCATTGTCGAGATCGCGTGGCTGCGGCTCGATCACGAAGGGCCAGTTCGCCTCCCTTAAGCGCTTGGCAATCCGCTGAAACTCGGCTCCCTTAAGGGCTGCGCCAAAATGCGGGACCGGCACGTCTTCGGCATCCACCTCCAAATGCGTGGAGACCGCGTTGTACTCAGGATTACAGTGTAGGGTGAGCTGGTGCCCGAAGAAGGCGAGATGCACCGATGTCGGTGTGTGCCGCTGCTCCTCGCAGCCAAGAACATCGCCGTAGAAATATCGCGCCCGATCGAGGCTATGGCAAAGGGTACTAAGCTGCATCGGGCAGCTGCGTTCACGTGCCGCCGGCTCGGTGAGCCCCGGATTTGCAAGGCTATCCATTAGAAAAACTCCTAATCCATGATTGCTGAACCCCGCACTTGGGGATGATGCATCCATAGTTAACAATTTAGTCTATAAGCGATCAATGTTTTTAAGAATACGTACCGTTGCAGCTGTTGAAATTCGAATTCCGGGCCGACATTCTCTTGGCATTCCCGGCCAAAACCCCCGTTCCGGAGCGTTTTTTTTGCGCAATGGCGACGCCGCCCGGCCCTCATCGAGGGGCGAAATTTCTAGCCTTTGCGTTTCGTTTACAGGATCGCCTAGGGGCAAATTTTAAAACAAAGGGTCCGGTCGTGATTTATCCCGCCTCGGGCAGCGATGGCCTGGAAGCGGCCCTTGTGAATGTCTTGTCTCCAGGCGCGCGCGCTGCTGCTGGTGGAACCCGGGCATTGCTCTGGGGTGTGGCGCGACATCGCGCGCCTCATCGCCTCGATGTCGACTGTCTGGAATCGGAGTGCAAGGTTCCGGGAGCCATTAAAGCCATCCTCCTTCTGGTACGAGGATGAAGGATTGGATTTTGATGAGGTGGCGCGAGGGATCGAGGATGAAGAGCGTATATTGCTCCCAAGGCTGCTCGCGGAAGATCTTCTCCGATCTTATGTCGAAGAGGAAGGGGGGCGGGTTTCGCATGAGCCGCGATGCAAGCTCGGCAAAGGCTTCCTCATCGAGCGCCGCACCGAAATGCGCGCTTGGCGCCTCTCCGGGACCCGCCGCCGAAGGCCTGGGTGCCGCTTCGTAATTTTGTCTTAAGTGCAGGCTCAGATGATTGCCGAAAAAATCGAAATGCACCGATGCCGGTGTGTGCCAGCGTTCCTCGCAACCAAGGACCTCGCCATAGAACAGCCGCGCGCGATCAAGGCTCGGACAAAAGGTGCTAAGATGCATCGGGAGACGCCGCTCCGTGCGTCTCGACGATTCCAATCCGTGCTGCACCGTGGCTCTCCCCGTGATCATCACTGCATTTGATGGGTTTGAGATTCCAGCATTCCGACTTTGCCGCCGCCGCGCCTCGAGCAAACAGGCGCGCGCAGCTTCGCGAGCAGCGCGCGGGCTGAAGGGGCTTCGATGGTGACTGCCGGGAGCGATTTGCGCGCAAGTCCAATCGCGCTGACAATGACGATCCCGGCAAATATCCGCTTTAGCACAGGGACCGGAAGGACATGGGCGAGGCGCGTGCCAAGCGGGGCCGTCAGCACTGAGGCCATGCCAATGGCGGCGACGGCGGGCAGATAAATCACGCCTGCGCAATTGAGGGCGCAGCCAGGCGGGGGCGGCGCCACGAGATAGCCGATCACGCCCGCCAGCGCGAGCGGTAGGCTTAGCGCCGATGAGGTTCCGACAGCCGTTGGCAAAGGAAGAAAGCGCGACAGGATAGGCACGCAAAAAAGCCCGGCCCCGAAGCCTAAGAGCGAGGCAATTCCGCCGCTGCCGACCGTCTTAATGGCGATGGTTCCCATCGCACCCCTCGACAGCTTGTCGGCGGTTTCCGCCGCCTCTTCATGCGCAGGTTTTAGAAAACTCCAGGCGATGAAGACGCTCGTTACGATGAAGAGAAGCACGATGAACCTTGCATCAAGCCGCAAGGCAAAGAAGGAGGCTGTGAGCGCTCCTGCCATGATTAAAGGGGAAAGGATCGCGAAATAGCGCCAATCGACGGAGCCTTTGGCGGCGTGCGCCTGCGTACTTGCCAGCGCAGTCGGGATGACAAGGGCGAGCGCCGTGGCGGCCGCGATCTGCGGCACCTCTGGCCCGGTAACGCCAAGATGCGCAAAACCGAAGATGAGGGCCGGGACCACAATGAGGCCGCCGCCAGTGCCAAGGAGCCCGGCAATGAGGCCAACGAGGCCGCCGAGGAGGGCAAGAAGTGCAAAAGCCTGCAACGCATCGTAGCTCATAGGGGTTGCCTTTCAGCGCTGCGCGTGGCGGGGAAGTGACGCGGTTTTGACGCGCTTGGAAAACGGCGCCACATCGAAGAGGGTCGTATGAGAAAGCCCGCGTCGCAGCCCCTCGACCGTGATCACTTGCTCGGCTGTGATATTGGCAAGGTTGACGTCGGGACCGACGATTTGCACGAGCCGCGCTTGGCCTCTCGGGGTCGTGGCTTTGAAGAGCAGGTTATGAAAGGAGAGCGGCTCGGTGAGGAGCCAGTGAAAGCCCACGTCCCCTTCAAACTCTTTTGCGCCACCATCGATAAGGATGAAGCGCGCGCCTGCCTCGGTTTCAAGGTGAATGCGATCTATGAAGCGGAGTGGATCGGGCGTTGAGCAGAGTTCGGACAGCACCACGAACTCGGCGGAGAGGATTCCGATCATGCTTTCCTTCTCGCAATGGTCCAAGGGCACGCTGCGCTCCGACAGCTCGAAATAGGCTGCCCCTTTTTGCCGGACCCAAGCGAGATAGGCTGGCAAGCGCCGCTCCATATAAGCGCGCTCGAATAGCGTGCCGCCAAACCAGAATGGGACGCCGCGCTCTTTCAAAATGCTGAGCTTCTTATCGATGACCGGGCTTAAGAGGCCGCTGCCGCCGCCAAATTTGACGGCGTCGATGAAGGCGTGGTGGGTGTCAATAAAGTCGCCAAAGGCCGCGACGCCAAGGCCAGGATCAATCATGGCCGTAAGGCCGGTAAGCCTTGGCTTTTTCTCTCGCGATTTGAAGCCGAGCGTTAACGTCTTCATGGCGCAGCTCTCCTATTGCTTTAGAGTTTCCCGGCGGCAAGCGGCGCCTGCGCCGGGCTCGGGCTTGGCTCGCAAAGGGGATCGATGATGAGCTCGGATATCAGCGCGTCGGTCTCAGCGAAAAGCAGCGTTGGCTCCAATGCGCTCACGCCGACAAACAGGCCGAGCCCGCCGAAAGCGAGGCCGCATAAGAAGCGCAAGCTCGACAAAGGCAGGTGGTCTTTGAGCCTCGCACCGATCGGCGTGATCAACACCTGGGTCATGGCGATGCTCGCAACCGCCGGGAGATGGACGAGCCCTATGCAGTTTTGGCCGCAACTCGCCGGCGCTTCGCTCAAGAGAAACCCGCCGATACCGGCAAGCGCAAGCGGCAGGCTTAGCGCCGCAGCGGTCGCGACGGCTTCTCTTTGCGGCAAATAGCGGCGAAGAAGCGGGGTGCTGAAGAAGCTTGCGTCAAGGCCAACAAGTGCTGCTAAGCCGCCACCGGTAACAGACTTCGCGATCAGGGTGCTATACGCGGGTGAAGTTTGAACCACATGCGGCTTTTTGCCGAAAAGGAGCCGATAGGCGCCCGCCGTCATCACCAGCAAAAACAAAACGGCGTAGGCCCTTGGTGTGATGTCGCCTGCGAAAGTGGTAGCAAAGAGCGCGCCTGCAATAACACAAGGCGCAAGCAGCCCCCAAAGCTCCCAATCGATGCCGCGCGCGGCCTCTTTGCCCTGAAGGTGCGCAATTGAGGCCGGAATGACGAGAAACAGCGAGGACGCGGCTGCAATTTTCAAGGCGTCGGCGGTGCCTATGCCAAGCGCTGGCAAGGCCAGCGTCAAAAGCGGCACTGTAATGAAGCCTGCGGCAAGGCCAAGCAGGCCGGAAAGAAGCCCCGCCGCGCAGCCAATCGAGATCAAGATCGCCCAACCGTGGCTGTCCAAACCGGTCCCCATCAGCGAACCTCGGCCGAGGAGATGAGAGAGGCCGGTGCCGTCGGCCGCCATGGCCGCAAGATCAGGTCCTTGGTGACCGTCACCGCGAAGCGGTAGCCCGGTCTGATCTCAAGCGTGGGCTGAATCTGCAAATTCCGCCGCGCGATCTCTTGGCCGAGCTGGCCCAATTGCTGTCCGGTCGAGGCGGCAATGGTCTGGGTGGCGTTGAGGCCTCCGCCGGTCTGGTTGTTGCCATTGCCCTGAGAAAGCTGAATCCCGGCGCTAAAGGCCGAGAGCAGGATGGCGCTGGAAAAGGCCTTGAAATAGTGGTTATCCACCCGGTCGTGGAAACCAGCGTAACCACTTTCATCAGCGCCTGGCATCTTGCCAAGATCAAGCGACGACGCATCGGGATAGATGATGCGCGTCCAGGCGACGAGCACGCGCTCTTGGCCAGGCGTGATGCCGTTATCATAGGTGCCGACGAGTTTTGCGCCTTGCGGGATAAGGATGAAGCGCCCTGTGGCGGTGTCGTAAACATTTTCAGAAACCTGACCCAAAAGCTGACCCGGAAGGTCGGAGTTGACGCCGCCGATCATGGTTGCTGGGATTACCGTTCCGGCTTTCACCTCATAGGGCGTTCGCGGCGCTTCGCGCCTTGCTTGCAGCGTGTTTTCTTCGCGGCTTTTCGGCTGCCGCTCGGCTAGAAAATCACGCTTGTCGGCCTGCCGGTTTAAATCTCGGCCTCGTTCGTCAAGTTCGTCGAGCCGCTTGAACCTTTGGGCGGCGAGCGCCGCGAACTGTTCCGACGCCGAGACTGGCGCTGCCGCATTCTGATTGACATTGGCATTAGCCATATTGTGGGAATGCGCTTCAGAGTTGACGGGTGTATTGGCGAGTGCCGCTTGCAGGGCTGCTTGCTCGCGAAACGCCCGCATGCGTTCAAGCTTTTGATAGTAGTTTTCCCACGCCTGGCGCTTTGGATCGTTTTGCGTGTCGACTGGGGTAGGCGAGGCTTGGGGCGATGCCACGCTGGGCAACTGGGGCAGCTCCAACACTTTTGGTGGGATGTAGCCGTTCTCTGGCGCATTGGTGAGAACGCCTATCCCGCCAGTGGCATCTGATTGCGGGCCCACATCGCCGACATGCCGGGTTTGGAGCCGCAAATGGTATGTGTAGGCCACGGCCCCCATGATGAGCGAAAGGATCAAGGTGGCAATCAGGAGCGGCACGCGGTTGAGGCGCCGGACGCCCGGCCCCCGTTGCGGCTGGCCCTGCAGAAGGTCCGGGGAAAGCGGAGCATCGGTCATCGCATCAGTCCTTTCTGGATCGAGTGATGGTGACGGCGGCTTGCTGGTCGCCGGTGCCGGAGATGAGCCGCGCTCGGTCTAAGACCTTGTCCACCTCGAACTGATGGTCGGTGAAGCGGTAATTCACGATGTCCGCAGTCGGGCCATAAAAGAGACTTTCGAGGCCGAGAAAGCTCTTGTCTTCGGCAAGCGCAATGAGCACGGGGAGATCACCGCTGCCGACATTCCTCGGAAAAACGATGAAGGTCTTGACGCCGTCGCTATAGACTTGCGTCGGTCGCCAAACCGGATTGTCACCGCTAATGGAGAAGCTGGTGTCGATCTTCCGAGGGATAAGCGGAGCACTCGCTTCGCCCATTTCGCGGCGCTGCTCGGCGGCCACCCGATAGGCCTTCCATTGCGCCGTGACGTCATCAGGGTATTGGAAGCTCACACGCGGCATCCAGTCATGCGCCGTGGAAAGGAGCTTGATCGTGTAGGTGCGCCGAGTGGTGGTGATGAGAAGGTTGGTGGTGAGGCCTACATCGGTCGGCTTGATAAACACGTGGGTGATGGTGGCCTCGCCTGCCCCCTGTCTTGCTGGCTCCACCTTCCAGCGGACGCTATCGCCGACATGGATATCATTGACAACCTCGCCCTCCTGAAGTGCTAGGTCACAGACATAATACTGCGCGCAGACGATGGTTGGCAGGGTGGCGCCGAAGGGAAAGACGATGCCGCCTTCTTCCCCTCGCGCTGGTTTGTCGCGATTGTTGGCCCATTCTCGCCCATAGTCGACGCCTTTCCTTTCTTTGGACGTGAGCCTTGGCTCTGGCCCGGAAAACACCGGCACCTGAGGCGGTGAGCCTTCCGGAAGGTCCTTGATACTGGCCTGGTTTTGCGCTGCAGCCGTAAGCGGCATCAGCAGAATTAGCGCATAAGCGATCAGTCGAGACATAAAAAAAACTCCCTTCTTTAAGGCTTTTTCGCCCAGTTGAAACTGTTGACGTAGATGCCGATTGGGTTGAGCCGGATCGTCGCTTCGTCGCTCGGCGGGTTGAAGCTCACCGACAGGATGGCCTGCATCTGCTGTTGGACCGGCTTTGAGCCGTCCCGGCTCCGGGTTTCTTCCCGCCATTCGATGCGCCAGGTGTCAGCCGAGATCGGCAGAACCGTTTCAACCTCCACGATCACCGTTTCGGTTTTGGCGCGCTCGAACGGATCGTGGGCGCGCATATACTCGTTCGCCGTGCCAAAGGCTTCGCTGCGACCATTGATCATCGCGTAGCCTTCCTTGATGTTGTTGCGTTCTGCGTTGGCATCGGCATAGACGCAGCGCATATCGGAGATGAAGCGGGAGAGCTGCGCGACAATCATCTGGCGGTCCGGGCGTCGCGCCTCATCGGCGCGATCAACCGCGACGGCTGTGCCAAGCTTATCGACCTTCACCACATAGGGAACGATCTGGCTTTGGCTCGCCACCCAAACGAGGCCTCCCGTGGCAATGGCACTCGTGACAAGGGCGAGCACGGCGGTCAGCCGCCAAGAACGGGCAGCTGAGATATAATCGCCATAGCGCTCGTTCCATTCCATCCTGTTCCGGAAGTAGGGATTAGTCTCCGCCGGTTTGAGTTTTGTGGGTTCGAGGGTTTTCAACATTACTCTCAACTTTCAGCTTGGGTGGCGGATTATGGCTGCTGCTGCGGCGGTGGTGCGCCTGGTGGCGAGCCGGTATTTGAGGGGCCTTGACCGCTCCCACCGAGATTGCCCTGCGGCCCTTGATTTGGCGCGGAAGCCCCGGTGGTCGACCCCCCTGGATTTGCAGGCGAGGAATTGGAATTGCCCGTGCTTGTTCCGCCCGGTTGGGCTTGCGGACCATTGGGTGCCGATTTCCTCTTTTCCTGTGCCTGCGTGACCTCGCCTTTGAGATTGTCGGCCATTTGATGGAAGCGTCCGCCATGATGCGGCGCGCGGCCTGAGAGGCGTGCACCAGTGTTCTCCATCGCGGCCCCGGCTACGTTTCCGGCAGCGAATTTTGTGAACTGCATGGCGCGTCCGAACGAGGTTTTTGCCGCTTCGCCATTCTGCTTGGCATCCGTCATCTGCTCGCTTGCAAGCTGGCCCGAGCGTTTGAGAGTAAGAGCAGCGCCTTGGACGCCCGCCGCCGCCATAGCGGCACCGCCCACGCTTCCGTGAAGGCCGGGCGCCGCGGAGCCATTGATCAGGGCTTGGACGAGGTTTGGGATGCTGTTCGTCAGCGTCCACATGACAATCGACGCGCCGATGACGACGAAGACATCGTTGATATTCGAATTAAATTTGGTGGCGAGATCGTTGAAAATCTGCTGACCGATGGCGATGATGAGCTGCAAGACGAATAATTTCGCACCGACGCTTACCGCGTAGGTCAACATCTTAACGGCGTAATCCTTGGTCCAGCGCGATCCGCCGAACCCCATGAAGAAAACGCTCGCCGAAATGACGATGTAGGATTCAACCAGCGCCAAAAGCAGGTTGGCCGCGATGAACGCGAAGCAAATAATGAGAACCAGTGCTGCGATGAACAGTCCGATGCTGTTAATGGGGCTGCCCAAACTCACCCCATCCCAGAGCTTAGTCGCGATGCTGAGGCCAACCGAGAAGACGTCTGAAGGTGCGAGATTGCTGGTGCCGCCGGCGGCGATGGCGGCCTGGTTGGCGGCGTTCCGGAAGCTATTCACGATCGCGGTTGCCCAGGCCGAGGAATTCGTCAAAAGCGCGAGAAAAAAGCCGATGAACAGGATTTGGTTGACGAGTTCGGAGACCCATTCGGAAAAATCGGCGCCGCGAAGCACGAGCCGGAATCCGGTGACGCTCAGTTCAATCGCCGCCAGCAGGAAAAACAGGGATTTTGCATAATCTCCGAGCGTCTGTTCCCATTTGACGGCATTCTGTTTATAGAGATCGCCGATCCGGTCGAGGCTGTTTGTGGACTGTATCTGGCTAAAGGCGTCGGTTGCCACGAGTAGCGCGGCAATGAGGACGGCGAGCATCAGCCTTGAGCGGAGGCCTGACATTAGAAACGCTCCCCACCTGTTGTCGGCACTTGGGGAGTGGTCAGAAATTTCTTCCAGGCCGCTTGGACTGAGGTGTCTCGATCGCTTTGGGTCTGAACGAAATTAGCTTTCATTTGCATGTCCACGAGGATGAGCTGCCGCAGCTTTTGGATCTGGCGCACCATCTCCACGGCAATTTCATTGCCGACTTGCTTCGCGTCTAAGTTGCCAAAAACGTTCTGCGCCTGCGCCTGGAGGCTTTGCAGGGTCTGCTCTTCGGAGCCCGAGATTTGCCCCGATTGCAGGTTCGCGGCCTTAAGCGTGGTCGAGACGCTGGAATTGGTGTCGGCAGACCATTGCTGATATTTCCCAGCCATGGTTTGGCCGTTCAAGCTTCCCTGCGCGCCTGAGAGATAGCTGTTGTAATCGGTGTATTTTTGCGAGAACGCGCTATCGAGATTGGCAAGCGTGTAGGAGAGCGAGGTGGCACGCGCGAGAAGGGCGCTCACCGAGGTGATGTCGCTTTGCCCATTGCTCCAAACATGCGCGGAAAGCGGCGTTGTATTCTGTGACGCCGAATTCAGAAGTGCGGCCTGCTTGGCGAGCTGATCGATGAGCTGCGCATAATTGGCAAGCTGGGTGACTTCTGACGAGCAATTGGTGCAGAAGACGGCCTGCGCGTGAACAGGCGCTGTAGCGCACCACCCGGCAACGCCAAACAGGATTGCAGCCACTCTCACTTTACGCGGCGATTTGCACGGCATTCGTTACCTCCTGAGAAAAGACCGCTTTGGCATCAAGCCCGCGCTCTGTGAGCCAGCGGGCGGTCCAGCCGTCGCCATGCTCGGCGATGAGCGCGCGCACGCGCGCGACGTCCTCGCGCGAGGACACGGCTGTGAAGGCGAGCGCTATGGGACCAAGGCCAAGCTCGAAGAGGCGGCGGCCTTCAGCGCTCGTGTAGTAATAGTGGCGCTTCTTCACCGCGCCTTTCAGAATGTCGATCTCCGTCTCGTTCAGTCCGATTACCGCGTAGAGATCGCGCGGGCCTGCTACATGCTCGCTGCCGCCCTTGTCAGCCTCCTCATTGGGAAGCAGGATTTTGGTGGGGCAGCTCTCCAAGAGCACGTCGAAAATACCCGACCGCACCGCATCCGATAGCGATTGCGTGGCAAGCACGACCGCACAATTGGCTTTGCGCAGCACCTTCAGCCATTCGCGGATTTTTTCGCGGAACATGGGATGGTTAAGCATCACCCACGCTTCATCAAGAATGAGCAGGGCAGGAGCGCCCGTCAAAGAACGCTCGAACGCACGGAAGAGATAGAGAAGCATCGGTATCAGGCTTTTCTCGCCAAGCGCCATCAGCTCCTCGATCTCAAAGACCTTGAAATCGGTCTCCTCAATGGCGTCGGCAGAACTATCAAGGAGACGGCCCAGGGGGCCTTCGATGGTGTAATGGGTGAGCGCCGCCCGTATATCGAGATCCTGCACGGTGGCTACGAAATCGGAGAGGCTCCGGCCCTGTCCGCCTTGGCTTTGCCGCATGAGCATCACGGCGCGATGGATTTCTTCTTTCTGCCGAGGCGAGGGGGCGTTCTCGCTCTGAAGTTCATAACAAACAGCGAGCCAGTCTTCGGCAAACGCGATATCGCCTTGTGTCTCAAGTTTCGCGAGCGGGCAGAGGCCTGGCGCATCAATTTCGCCGCCAAGCTCATAATGGCGGCCGCCAACCGCGTGCGCGAGCGCGAAGAGGGTGCGGCCCTTGTCGAAGGCGGTGATCTTCGCGTTTTCGTAGCGCCGGAACTGAGCGGCGATCATGGCAAGAAGCGTCGACTTGCCAGCGCCGGTCGGCCCGAAAATCAACGTGTGACCGACATCCGAGACGTGGAGGTTGAGCCGGAAGGGGGTCGCGCCCGTGGATTGCGCATAAAGGAGCGGCGGCGAGCCTTCTGCAAACAGAGGGTTTGGATTTGTGGCAAGCCCCGGCCAGGTCGAAGACGCTGGGAACAGGTCCGCAACATTCAGACTATGGAAAAGCGGTCGCCGGACATTTGGGTGCACGTGGCCAGGCAGCGAGCCCAAGAAGGCTTCGAGCGTGTTGACGGTTTCGACGCGCGTGGCGAAGCCCTCGCGGCGAATTTCACGCGCGATAAATCGCGCATTCTCAAGAAGGCTCTCGCGATCCTCGCCCATCAGCACGACGACGGGGGTGTAATAACCGAACGTGACAAGGTTCGAGGTTGCGTCGGTGATGGCGTTCTCGGCCTGAGCGCCATCAGAGCCGCATCCTCATTGACAGTGCCCCCTTCGGTCTTGAACACTTGCGAGAAGAAGCCCCGCCGCAATTGTCGCCATTTGCGGCGATAGCTGCGGAGATGACTAACGCTCTCATGCGCATCGAGCGGGATGAACCGCGCGGAGAACCGATAGGGGATCGCGAGGCTCTCAAGCCGCGCGAGGATATTTGGGTAGCTCTCATGCGGGAAGCCTTCGAGGGCGACTACCGCGACGAAATGCTCTCCGATCTTTGGCGTGTCGCCTGCCCACAGTTCCTGTCCGCCAAGGTAGGCGTCGAGATACATGGCGCAGGGTGGGATATTGAGCGCGGCAAGCTGGCCTGTCAGACAAAAATGCAGATAGTTAACGAGTTCGTCTTTCAGGTGTTTGCGGCCAAAACCATCCTCGACCGTGAAGCTCGCCATGCGCCTGAGCTTCAGAATATCGGCCAACCCGTCGTCGATATCAGCGATGACGCGCTTAAAGGCCGCGATCTGCACATCGCCTGGATTTTTGGGCGTGGCGCTTGGATCGTCGTCGTACAAGAGATCGACGATCTTCGTGTTGCGGCGCAGCGGCGGGGTGTACATCAGGCAAAGCGCGTATTCAGTTTCGAAATGCGCGCCTTCGCTCATAAATTGACGCCTGCGCTCATCATCGATCGCGCGGCTAACGGGGTCTGGAAAGTGCGCGGCGTTCGCCTCTGGGTAGGCTGCCGCTGGCAAACGGACGGCATCGATCCAAATCGCGGTGCCGGTGCCGAGGCGAATGAGGGCCGCGTTGATCCTCGCGGTCACATAATTGAGCTCGGCCAGCGTCGAACTTGCGCTGTCCGGTCCTCGGTAGAACCACCCCGCAAGGAGACTGCCATCCTTACAAAGCACGATGCCGGAATCGACGAGGCTCGCGAAATTCAACAAATCAGCCGTGCCTTTGGCTTTGTCGCGAAAATGCTTCAAGGCCAGCATGGGATGCTCCTAATGGTCTCGGAAGGGACGCGAGCGCGGCGCGTAATAGGGGCGATAATCGAGCTGCCGCAGATAGACCTTGCTCATCTGAGGGTCGGCCTTCGCCATCATGCGCAAAAGACCGATCAAGATGATCCAAACCGAGAGGCCAATAATGCCCGCCACCAAATTCAAGGAGGACACGGCGACGCCCGCGCAGACGACGGCGGAGATGAGAACGAGCTCGCGTTCACCGCCCAAAAACAGATTGGGCCGGTGAAGCGCGCGATAGAGCGGAGTGCGCCGCAGCTCGCTCACAGAACCGCCCCTTTATTGAAGAGGGTGGTCAAAAGATCGGTCGAAAACACGAGAAGCGAGATCACCAGCACGAGCATGATGATGCGCCGCACGAACTCGTTGATTTCGCCGCCGAAGATAAGGACCGCGCCGCAGACGACGATGCCAAGCAGTGAGATGGCGTAGGCCACAGGCCCGGTGATGCTGTCCCGGATTTGTTGGAGAGGCGATTCCCATGGGAGTTGCGTCGAGCTTGTCGAGGCGGCGTGCACCGTATCGGGAGAGAGGAGCGCGAGACAAAGGATCGCGCAAAACAGAAGCGCAAAAATCGGAAACGGCGAGCGGGTCAAGGTTGTGGTGTTCAAGGCTAGTCCTCCTTTTCGGTGATGTAGCGGGCGCCATCGAAGCCAAGCACGCGCACAAGCTCGCGAACCTCGCGGCGCGACTTCGTGCGTTGGCTCTTCTGAATGAAAATGATGAGATTGATCGCCGTCGCTATCGTGCGCTGCATGGGTGCCGCCACCGCTTCGGCGACGAGATTTTCGAGACGTTCGAGGCCTGAAAGTGCACTATTGGCGTGGATGGTGCACACCCCGCCCGGATGGCCCGTGTTCCAGGCCTTCAGAAGCTCAAGGCTTTCACCGCCACGGACTTCACCCACGATGATGCGGTCGGGCCTATAGCGCATGGTCGTAGGTGCTAAATCCAGAAGGGTGATGGTGCGGCTTGTGCGCAGCAGGACATGGTTTTCCGCCGTGCATTGAATCTCGGGCACATCCTCGAGGATGATGAGGCGCTGTTCCGGTAGCTTGCGCGCAATGTGGTCGATGACCGCATTGATGAGCGTCGTCTTGCCGGAGCCCGTTCCACCGACAATGAGAATGTTTTGGCTGTCCTCAATCGCGGTGCAGATGATCGACTTTTGTCGCGCGCTTAATGTCTCGTCGTCGACATAGTCGTCGAGCGTGAAAATTTTTGTGGCGCGTCGCCTGATGCAAAAGCTTGGGGCGCTGACAACGGGGGGGATGAGGCCCTGAAAGCGGCTGCCGTCGAGCGGCAGGTCGCATTCGAGGATCGGATTGTCGCGCGTATGTGTGGTGTTGTTCATGGCGGCGAGCGTGGCCATAGCGGCCTCGGCGTCATGCGGTGACATTTCGCCGAGGCGCGCCATGGAGTGCCCGAAACGCTCAACCCAAAGGACACCATTCGGATTCAACATGATCTCGATGACGGTCTCGTCATTGAGACAGCTGAGAATTTGCTCGCCGAACTCGCGTTCTAATTTAAGGGACATGCGCAGCTGCTGTTCTGGGGGGCGGACCAATGCGCTGAACCTTAAACAACGGAACTAACAAACAACGAGTTTAGCTTATAGACAAAATATCTTGCCACGCAACCTGCCGAAACTCGGGCGATCGCCCTCTTTGAAAGGAGGGATTGCCGCTACGTCGAACTGGCGTGCAATTCTATGAAGATATTTCTGGATGTGACGCCTTTGAAAAAACGTAGAGGCTTAGTGGACAGCACTTAGCAGCGAGCATCTCTTGAGAATAACCGCAAGACAGGCATGTGGTGGCATTTCACATTATGGGGATTGTTCAGGAAAATGTCTGAGAACGGCTGTCATCTCAATAAAACAAGCGCAGGAAGAACTTCATGAAGACTTAATCAAAAGCCTCAGTTTTTCTTCAAGGCATTTTTATCACAAGATCGCGCAAACGCTATTTTCAACAGGGCAGATGGGGCTCCACCATCGCCCGGTAATCCTTTTCAAGCTTCGCGCCTTCTTCCTTGTGCCATCATCCTCTTCGCTTTTCGGTGCGCGGTAGCTCGAATGACGAAAGAGGATTGATATGAATGTGCCCCCTGAGGAGACCCCGTATTTTGATGACCTCGTTGCAAGGTTTAAGGAGGGAATTCAAATGCCCCTCGTTAGCTATGCGGACGCTGGCTTCGGGCTCTGTCACGTCAACGCCGCGAAATACGCGCTCAATAACCCCGGACACGCAGTTGTCAAAGGTTGGTGGTTGCAGCCCGTTATGGGCGAGCGTTATCGTGTTCTCGCCCACTCCGTCGTGGAGACATCCGCTGGGGATTTAAAAGACGTGACGCCGTTGGGGAACGAAACGGATCGGGGGTCTCTTCGTTTCCTCAGACACCGGGGGAGCGACGAAGAATTTGAACGCCTGCGCGCAAACCCGGAGTACTACCATCCACCAGTTTCGCTGCACCTGGAACATTCTCGTTCCCCGGATGATCAGCATCCCTGGGAACTATAATCGGTCAATCGAGGCTTGAACTTTTTGTCGAGGGACAAACTTTATTGTCACCGGAAATGACCTAACGTAATCAAGGCTTTAGAAGTTCATAGACGGGTTTTTTTACGAGCTGAGCGAGTTTGACCATGGTGTCGATGCAGACATTGTGAAGCGCGTTTTCGATCTCCGAAACATGTGGGGTTGCGACGCCTGTGCGAGCGTACACTTGTTTTTGCGTTAGGCCGAGTTCGGTGCGGGCGCGGCGGAAGTTTCGGGCGAAGATCTCGCGTTCCGGCTGGCTCTCTGGAACTCGCGACGATTTCGTAATGAGCGATCTGGGTTTCCGAGGGCGCTTCACAATGTCTGCGAAACCCGTTTCGGGTAACTCTTTCTCTGGGTCCATAGGCGCTCCTTGATGGTTGCAGTAGCCAATAGGTCATACACTATGTCTTGTGTCTTACCCGAGACAAACGTTTTTATCGCGGCGCGCCTTTGCGGCACTCTGTCGCCCTAAACACCCAATCGCTTATCAGCGATCCGCCGTGCGGACCCAGATCGGCTTCGCGATCCCGAGGAGCTGAGAACGAAGCACAGGGCCAAAATAACGGCTGTCGAAGCTATGGTCCGATTGCGACGAAATAAGCCAAAGCTCTGCCACGCCCACAACATAGTGTCCGGTCTGGAAGGGCACGAGCGTCCTACCCTGGCTATCGAACCTCAATGGTCTGCTATTCGGGAGGGCCGCGCCGTTCACGCTGACGCCGGCGGGGGAGATGACAACCATATCGCCTGGAATAGCAACGACCGGTTTCAAAAGCGGTTGAAGCCCGTTTGGGCACGACCCTTTATCGAGGTAAGCCCGATCATAGGCGAGCCGAAAGAGCGGCGTATCCGGCGGGCAGACGCTGACGATATCGCCGCGCTTGAGATTTTCCGGCGCTTCAAGCCGCCAGACACCTACCGGCACGGATGGCGTTTCGTTGAACCGGAAACCGGCTTCTCTTGCTGCGATGAGCGTTCCGCAAAAAAGCGCAGCGAGGCTCGCTGACCAAACCTTACGGCGCATGAAAGGCCGCCACCAATGCTCGATTGAGGCTGTCGCTTTTGGGCGTGGGCAATTTGGTGCGCTCGAAAAAGACAGAAGTCTCGAAAATAAAGTGATTGCGTGCCGAAGATCGGCGCGTGGCCCGCCGCGAAAATCAGCATATCGCCCGGCTCGACGATCCGGTCTTGCGCGTCTTTCAAGGGCGATTTGAGCCGCATGATCTCATCGGCAGTGGCGAGTGGCCGCGAGATCTGGTGATAGGTTTTTGACACCTGGCTCAAGACCGCGCTGAAACGCTTTCCGCTCGTTGTGATGTCCTCTTTGACGATGGTCGCGGTGCCTGCCATGCGCGACAACCACTCGGCGGTCTCAATCCGATTGGGTGCGTAAGCAACGCGCACATGGCAATTCGAAATGATGCTCTCATCCTTGCCGTAAGCCCCCAAAAGTTGCGAGATATCCTGCATAATCAAGTAGGCCTTTATGCCGTAGCCCGCGATATAGGCCAGCGCCTCCTGCATCACCTCGAGTTTACCGTAAGAGGGAAACTCATCGAGCATGAGCAACAGCCGGTGCTTGTGCGGCGGCACAGGCCGGCCCTCGACGAAGGAGATCTCCGGCCGAAGGAGAACGCGCATCAGTTGATTGATCACAAGCCGCAACAAAGGCCGCATGCGATCCTTATCCTCGGCGCGCACCACGAGATAGAGCGTCACGGGCTTATCGTGGTTCATCAGGTCCATGACCTTGAAATCGCTCCGTGACACGTTCTTGGCGACGAGTGGATCGCGGTAAAGCGACAAAAAAGACATGGCGGTCGAGAGCACGGACCCCCGCTCTTCATCGGGCCGATTGACCATGTCGCGCCCTGCCGATGCGACGGTCAAATGCCTGCAGCCGCCAGCCCCCCACTGGTTATCGATCATGTCGTCGTAAAGCTCATCGATTTTGGCTTCGGGGTCGGACAAGGCCTGAGCAACGTGTGGCAGCGCACCGCTCCCGCCCTGTGCTCGCATTTTGTAGAGGATGTGCAGTACCGCGCCTGTGAGAAAGGCGTGGCTGGTCTTGGCCCAGTGATCAGGTAGCCCCTTGCCATCTGGATCGACGAGCATTGTCACGATATTTTGCGTATCGCCCACCTCATGCAGTGTCCCAAGCCTTACCTCTTCAAGGGGGTTGAAGGCGACACTGTCGGCGTCCGCGCCCGGATCAAATTTTAAGACGAGATTGTTCGCGTGCTTCTGCCGCCAGGCTGCGCTCAAATTCCAAAGTTCGGATTTCTGATCGTTGACGACGACGCTCCCCGGCCAAGACAAAAGGGTAGGGACGACAAGGCCCACGCCTTTACCGCTTCGTGTCGGCGCAATGGCGGCGATATGTTCCGGACCATTGTGCCGCAAATAGCGAAGACGGCCCTTTTCATCGCGCCAACCCCCGACATAAACGCCAGCGCCCTGTTGGCCAGGCCGTGGCAGAAGCCCCGTCGCTTCAATCTCGGCGCGGCTTGCCCAATGCGCGGTGCCGTGTACGCCCTCGTGGCGCTCGGCGGTTCTGCCGGAGAAACCGCCCGCCGCGAATAAGCCCAGGAAGGCCGTGACCGAGCTTAGCGCCATCATCGATGTGACAGAGTGAAATAGATTTGGTGCGCTCGCCTCGAATTTTGCCTTCCAGATAAGCCAGCTCCAGGGGGCGTAGACGTGGCCGGTGATGGCGTGGCCGAGTGCTGGATGATAAGCGAATTTGGCGGCCAGATATTGCGTGGCCGCCGCGTTTAGAAAGAGCGCGACGATCACGACCCCGATCAGCAATTGCCAGGGGCTTTTCTTCTGCTCTTTGCCGGGTAACAGTACCATTACGATCTCCCTCGTCGAACAAAACGGCCAAATTGATCAATGGCAACGGTCTTACCGATCTGCCAAAATCGCGCTTTGGCGGCTTCGCCAAGCGTCATGGATTTTACGAGGATGGTGCCGCCTTTCTCGATGAGCATGGCGAGCGTCCCGTCTCTTAATTGCCGCCGCCCTTGGTATTGGCCCGGTCCCGCGTCGGCTGGAACCCATGCGCGGTGCGGCGGGATCGAGGGGATGCGCAAGGCGAGCTTGTTGCGTTCGGCCACATAGGCGTCGATCGGAGAAGAACTGGACGGAATAGCGTGGCGTTCGACTATCAGGCGCTCGCGCTCGGCTTCGAGTTCGCGATCACCAAATTCGACGGGCAAGCCAAGCGAGGCGGCGATGGCCACCGTCTCCCGCTTGAAATTCTCAGTCGCTGTCAGCTCAAAGGTGCGGTTTGGCCAACGCTCGGCGAACAACGCAAGCATGAGAAAGGCCGCCTGAGACGATTCCGCTTCGATTTTGAGCGCTGTCGTCGCGTCAACGATCACCCCGCCATCCTTGAGACGATAAACGATCTCGCCATTGCGCTTTGTGGTGGACTGGAGCGAGCGGAACACGATCTCCTTCGCCTGCGCCACGTCTTTCGCCGTAAGCAGTGCCGCGCTTGCCTGCTGTCGCCGCGCATCGAGCTGTCGCAAGGCTTGCGCCGCGTTCGCGTCACCGCGCGCCGCCGCACGCCTTAGAAACTCCGCCCAAGAGCTCGCGTATTTTTGTGCGATTTGAGCCTCGCCCATCGCCTTACCATTTTCGATCTGTTGCATGCTCGACGCGCGCTCGGCGTCGAGCCGTTGATGTTCGAGGCTTTTGCCGTAGCCCGTCAGCGCGCGCTGGTTCACGATCCTGCGAAGCGCCTGAAACCGGTCACTCATGAAGGAGCGTTGTTTGGAGGCTCCCTCGCGCAATTCTCGCCGCGCTGCTACGGCCAGCTCGCGTTCTTTCTGATACTCCGCGTAGAGTGACGCCGTGTGGATGCGCTGCAGCGGTCTGCGCCGGTAAGCGGTTCTGGCTGGCATGAGTGGGGCTCCCTGGTAGGGGGTGAAGGTGCCGAAACGTGTTGTCAGTGTCTGCAAAGAGAGGTCGCGCCGCACGCTCGATGCCTTTACAGACAAGGCGCCGTCGCGCTCTTTTATTATCAGCCCCGCCCCTCGCAGGCGAAGCTCAAGCCCGTATTCGGCGAAAAGCACGTGCAACCCCTGCCAGTCGGCGATGCTGGCAAGCTTGAGATCGAGCGGCTCTGCGAGATTGGTTTTGATCCAGCGTAGGAAAGCCCGCTCATCAGGCAGCCCATGGTTTGTGCGCTTGAGCCCGTGCCTTTCTTCAAGCGCGGCGCAAGCCCGCATCAGGCTGCGCTTGTCTTTATAGGGCTCTTTCAAATTGAAAGGCTCGTAGGGCCGTATCTTGTTGATGGCGATGTGCAGATGATAGTGCGCCTTATCGATGTGCACCGCGGATATACGCTGATGTGCGGAGAGGCCAATGGCTTCACAAAGCCGGTCCTCAATGTCGCGGAGCTGTTCGTCGGTTGGCACCTCGCCAGGCTCAAACGACACCACCAGGTGGTAGCTGCGATCCGACGTCGCGAGAACATTCAGTTCTTGCGTGGCGATGATCTCCTTTGTGGCCTCGGCAGGGATGTCTGAATTGCAGTTTTGAACCCGAACGGTGCCGACACGCTCTTCGCCACCTTCCTTGGCGTTGAGGATGTAGTTTGCGAGGCGGGCAAAATTATCCGGGGCTTTGCGCTCAACTTTCTTAGCGATCATGAGCCCGTTCTACCGTCCCGCGCCTTCGTATTTCACGTCGAGGTCAAAAGGGTACTGGCTTTGTCCATGGACGATCAAGATTTTTCGCTGTAATCTCATCGACTGCAGGAAAGTGGCGCGGGCGACAGTTCAGCCGAAGCGCTCGGCCTTTCGCCTCAATTTGCGCAGAACACAGACCTTATGCGCAGTGCCACTGTAGATATTCGAACAAGAATTGAATAGGATAGGCAACATAAAAGGATAGAACGTTTCTATGTGGAAAACCGTTGCGGTTTATAATGAGAATCATTAGTTTTTTAGCATGTGAATCCGCACATGCCACGCGGGTTTACATGGGAAAAACACAGGTCGCAGGATAAAAGGCATGGAAACAGCGGACTGAACAGAGACACACAGGTGAGATTTCGCCTCCTGGTTTCCCCACCAGGAGGTTTTTTTATGCCCGCATGCGATATTTTTTGTGAACACAATTAGTGTATGAGCTATGCTACGCAGGGTTTCAATCACCGTAGGAGCGGGCCGCATGGCCGACGATTGGAGACAAGCCGAGGCTCGGCGGCGAATTGGGGCGGCAATGGCGGCATCAAAACGTCCCGGCAGCACCGTCGAGGGTTTGGTCAAGAAATGGGACGAAGTCGAAAAGCTGGCTGGGTCGGGATCACTAAAAGTCGCGGAGGAAGTTAAAGCGAGCCTCGACCGCAAAGCCGCTCACCGGCAAAGGCCGAAGCGCGGTCGCTGACCCAACCAGGGAGATAGCCGATGTCAAACCGAGTGCCCACCCCCAAAGCCGAGGCCAACGCCAAACGCTATGCCGAGAGTTACATCAATGCGAAAGGGCAGGCGCGGAGCGCATCACTCACGGCCAGGCCTGGTGGAAGAAATAGCGCTGCGGAACGGCATCTGACCGAGTCCCGCAGGCACATGGATAAGCTTGTGGCACTCATCGGGCCGCAAGAAGCCATGAAACTTGTGAACCAAATGGAGTGCGCAGGGCTTACCGGCGCGCCGATAGCCCGCAATCGTTTCTCGAGGTGAAGAGAGATTAACCATGAGCGTATCACTTAATTTTCGTGAAATCGCCCAGGCCGCCTTAAGTCAGTCGCGCACTCTACTCCCCCGTTGGCTGCCGGGTGGTCGCTGGGAAGGCCACGAATATGTGGTGAAGAACCCGACGCGCGCCGACGCCTCGACAGGTTCATTCAAGATTAACGCCAAAACGGGAGTGTGGAAGGACTTCGCCGCTGACGGACAGGGCGGCGGCAATCTTATTGCCCTGCGGGCCATGCTTGCTAGCGTCTCCTATGTGGAAGCCGCCAAAACTCTTGCGGGCGAGTTGGGCTTCGAACTGCCAGCGCCTGGCAAAGGCCTTACGCTTGAGGCGTATGCGAAAGCGAAGCACCTGTCCGTTCCGTTCCTCGAATCCCTCGGCGTGCAAACCATCAAAAGCCCCTACGGCAACGGCTTCGATGCGGTGGCGATCCCCTATCATGATGTGGAAGGCAACCTTATCCGCTCGCGCTTACGGAGTGCTATTTCCGGCGAACGCAAATTTGCGTGGGACGAGCAAAGGGGAAAGAGCGCCGGGCTTTATGGGCTTAACCGGCGTCCCGAAAGCGGTTCCCAAATCTATCTCGTAGAGGGAGAAAGTGATAGCCACACCCTCTGGCAGCGAGGGATCGCGGCGCTAGGCCTTCCCGGTGCTGGCAATTTCAAGCCGGAGCGGGACGACGTGGGCCTAAACGGCTTCCAGATTATCGCTTTGATCGAACCGGGCCAAAGCGGAGAAGCCATGCTTGGAAGCCTTCGCAAGTCCGCTCACGCTGAAATCATCAAGGTTGCGCGGCTTGATGGCTTTAAGGATGTGAACGAACTCCACTGCAAGGCAGGAGATCGGTTCGACGCCGTGCTCTCAGCCTGCACCCTCGCCGCAAGACCACTGATGGCTGCTTTGAAGAGCGCCAACATCACCCGCTTCGCCGAAGGCTATATCAACTCGATGAAGCTCGCTGGCGAGCAATCCTCGATGCCCTGGCATGGCGATAAAGACCCGAAGACAGCCCATTTGGCCGACGCCGAAGACTACATGAAGAAGCTGAAGGCGCTTGTCGGGCCTGGGGAAGCCCAAAAGCTCGTGAACGAGGCCGAGCAAAGACAGATCCGCTACGCCACGCAGGCGCAGCAAAGGCCGGGGCGCGGGCGTTAGCGCAAGATCGATTCGCCAGACGGTAGAATCGCGGCAGCTTGTGGATAGACGCGGAAATTTTGAGGGAGGCTCTGATGAAGGATGAAATGGAACGGCTCTCGGCGGAGCAAGCGGATGCAGTGAAGAAGGCCCTGAAACTCGCCAAGGGAGACAGTGGCATGCACAAGGTCGGAACGCCCGATGGTGAGGCTTACGCTTATGCGACTTTTAGCGCTTTAGGCGAGCGGATTCACTGGGGCTTTAAAGCCACTGACGGTGACCGCGAGATAGCTCGCGGCGTCAAAGCAGCGACCGTTTCGAGAGGCCGCTCCAGCTAGCTGTGGCAATGAACCGAAAAGCTTCGGCAGATCAACTCGCATTTGTGTTTGAGGATGAGCCGTCGTCGCCCTGCCAGCGGGAGGTGGAACAGCGTGACCCTTTGTTTGACCGCCTGGCTGCGGCGGGATGGACGCCATTTGGAAGTTTAAGAAACACTCACGCTTTGGCGCTTCCTTCACGTCTCTTCCAGTTCCCCATTGAGTTTATTAATGATACGTCCCTCCCTGACGAAAAACGCCTTCTGCTTCGCCACCCCCTTTTGGCCGATTTGCCATTCGTAGCGGAGGTTGCCGAGAAGGTGCGGGTGATGCCGACCTGGGAACCAGCAGACGAATTTGGAAGAGACCGTGGTGCGTTGCCACGATGGTGGCACGCAGTCGATCTCATGACGAACGACCATTTTCGCGGCCTATTGGAAACGCGCCACTTGACGGATGACAAATCCATCGCTGAAGCGGTGGCATTTCGCGTTACGGGTGAGCGCAAGGGGGCTATTTCGACGGCCATTGCGCGCAAGATACTAGCGGAGATTGGTGCGCCGGAACCCGATGGCCAGAGTCGCAGACTTCTGAGGGGCGTTGGGATTTCTCCCGCATATATCAAGGAGGAGAAGAAGCGCGGCTATTGGGCGATCAATATCCGCGCCGACGGAGCGCAAGCTGCCTGGCTGGCCGTGCACGGCATCGAGGATGGGTGGTTTGTGCGTGGAAAAGGCGGGTATTTCGAAATGTCAGCATTCGGACTTCGCCAACGCGGCCTAGAAACTGATAAGCAGCCGCGATCGAGCGCTCGCGAGACGGAGACACCGCGCGAAGTTCGAAAAACTCGGCGATCCAGGTAGAGTGTTCGCGTGGCAACGCGAATTCAGTGGTGGGTACGGTCAGGACTTGGAAGCAGCAACGGTATATGCCGCCTGTGGGTATCGCCAAGGCGATGACTGCGAAGACTGGCCATGTTGTTGCACGCTAAGACTGGCTGCGTGCCCCGTGGCGCACCCGAAGAACAATCACCCGCTCTGGCTCCACCCGGTAGCGAATAATGTAAGGATACGCCAGCGTCGTTTCGCGCAATTGAGCGCCAGAAACCGAACGCCCGCGATAAGGAAAAGCTGCGAGGCTGTTGCCCGTCTCGATGATGCGTGCGGCCATAGACTGCGCGGCGTCAGGATTGAAATTGCTAATATAGCGGCGGATGCCCTCAAGATCGGCGAGAGCCGACGACGTCCAGAATACCGGCGTCACTGCGATTTAGGGCAGGGCAGTTCGTCGGGTGTCCCCCACGATTTAAGCCACTTCACCACAGCATCATGCGGCACGAGCCGACCGGAGGCTACATCAGCCTCGGCTTCTGCGAGAGCTCGAGCCTCCGCCTCTTCGTCAATGCCTTCAAGAATGCTTTTCGTGGCTGGCATAGAAACTCCTTCCAAAGAGCACATTAGCATAGGTTCGATTTTGCAACCAGACAGCTATTTCCATCCAGCCCCTGCCGTGAATTGGGTGCGGAGTGCAAAAAGTAAAAACCGATATGCACACGCTGTGCCCATTAGGGCTTGCCCTAACGTGCCACTTAGGCCCATGCCGGGTAAAGATAGGCATACTCTCGCATAACATTCGCAGAGTTTTGGCGGGCAAAATGTGTGGCGTGGACCTACTCAGCAACGCTAAAAAGCTTCATGTTGCCCCTGTTGCACCGCAAAATGATATGCTCCTGAGCCATCTGGAAGGATGGCTACTAGGGGCTTGAGTAGCAGCGGAGCCAGAACATGATTTCAGATCGATAGCATTGCTTTAATTAATTGTACCCGATGACGTAATGTTGAGAGCGATGCGATGGACACTTCTTCACGATTTTGCTTTACATTCTCGACATGGACGCGCGCCGACATAATGTTTTGGTTGCCGTGGTATTTGCGCTTTCGTTCATTCTGAACGGGGCTGCGATGCAGTCGGCCTATGCTCTCAAGCCCGCGTCGTCACCGACAATGACCACGGCCAAGCATGTCATGGCGCATAGCGGCGTTAGACACACTGAAAAAAGCCACCCCTGTTGCCCTCAGAAAAACCAGGAGAAAGTCTCCTGTGCCTCTGATTGTTGCACGAGTGTCATACCGGCGATCGTGCAGGCCAGTACTCAATTTACCTTCGTCACCTACCGCCAGCGGCGAGCTTCTGCGGCCATCCTTTTGAGCCGCACATCTGAGCCGCCCTCGCGGCCTCCACAAGGCTGAACACCGCGTCCTAAGACGCCAACGCTGACCATCGCAACTAAAGGAATGGTCCGCTTGAGCTGGCGCGTTTGACGTCAAGCTCACGATGACGGCTGTCGATCAGCCGGAATGTTTAACGACTTTTGGAGTTCATAATCATGAAAAACTTCATGAAACACGCGGCCGTAGCTGCCGCATTTGGTACGGCGTGCGTTTTTGCTTCGGTCTTTAGTGCCCAGGCGGGTTCAAGCGATTACGAGTTTCAGCTCGTAAGCAAGGAACTGAAAACCAATATGCCAGCCGAGATTGTTGTTCGGCTTGTGCATAAGCCAGATGGGAAGCCGGTGCCCGAGGCGGTGATTTTCACCACCCGGCTCGACATGGGGCCGGACGGCATGGAAGCGATGACGACGCCCGTCGAGAAGGTTGCAGGCGGTGAGCCTGGCACCTACCGCTTCAAAGCCAAGCTGACCATGGAAGGCGGTTGGGCATTCTCTCTGGCGGCCAAAGTGCAAGGAGAGGCCGATACCGTTCAAGGCAAGCTGATCGTTAAAGCCCTGCCATGACCCGCATCTCGTCGATTCTCGCCCTCACCACCGCATTGGTGGTGGGGGTCGGGGGATATTGGGTTGGCCGCGACGGTCACGCCCGATATTTAGCTGCTTACGCAGCCGAAGCTGGCGGAGGCGACACCACAAAGGGCGCGGTGATCTATTATCGTGATCCGGACGGGAAGCCTGCTTTTTCGGCGTCACCGAAAAAGACGAAGGATGGCCGTGCCTATATTGCGGTACGTGCCAACGAGGATGTGAGCTTTGATAAGCCCAAGCCAGCGGCGATCTCCGCTGGCGGGAAGGATGCGCCAAAGCGCCTCCGCTTCTATCGCAATCCGATGGGGTTGCCCGATACCTCGCCGACGCCCAAGAAGGACTCCATGGGGATGGACTATATCCCCGTCTATGAAGGCGAGGATGAGGACGGCTCGACCGTAAAAATCACGCCCGGAAAGTTGCAGCGGACGGGCGTGCGATCAGAGCCCGCGACAATGCGGGTGCTGACGACGCCGATCCGTGCCCCTGGCGTGGTCGAGGCCGACGAGCACCGGCAGGCCGTCGTTGCGCTTCGTTTCGACGCCTTTATCGAAAAGCTTGAACACGTCACCACGGGAAGCGCGGTGCGGAAAGGCGAGCCTTTGATGCGCCTTTACAGTTCGACATTGTCTGCGGCGGCGGCTCAATATGTGACCGACCTCGGCATTCGCGACACGAGTGGCCTTTCAAGCACTAAGGGTGCGCGACGACGCCTTGAAAATCTTGGCGTTCCTGAAACGATCATCCAAGAGATCGAACGCACCAAAGAAGGCTCGCTAACCGTCACCTGGCCGGCTCCCCGCGACGGCTTCATCACCGAACATAATGTCGTCGAGGGCATGCGCGCTCAGATGGGCGAGGTACTATTTCGCATCGCCGATATCTCGGTAGTCTGGGTGCTGGCCGACGTCGCCGAGCGCGACCTCTCGTTGATCGCTACAGGGCAAGCAGCGATGGTGAAGCCGCGCGGCTATCCAGGCCGGACCTTCACAGGAAAAATCTCGCTCGTCTATCCGGCGATGAACAAAGAAACGCGCACCGCGCGGGTGCGGATCGAACTCGCCAATCCTGCAGAATCTTCTCATGCCCAACATGTATGCGGATGTGGAACTCGCGACAGGCAGCGAACAGCCGGTCCTCGCCGTGCCTGACGACGCGGTGATCGACAGTGGCGCGCGGAAAGTCGTGATCATCGACAAGGGCGATGGCCGCTTCGAGCCTCGCGAGGTGACGCTTGGCCGCCGGGGCGACGGTTACATCGAAATCCGCAACGGTGTTGCTGCCAATGACCAGAATCGTCGTGGCGGCAAACTTTCTGATCGACGCCGAAAGCAACCTCAAAGCGGCCTTGCAAGGGCTTGCCACATCGGGAGACGCCAAATGATCGCCCGCGTCATCGACTGGTCGGCGCCGCAACATCATGCTCGTGCTGATCGCCACCGTGTTTGCCGTGGCGGGCGGCCTCTATGCGCTCCGCCATCTGCCGCTCGACGCCATCCCCGACCTCTCCGACACGCAAGTGATCGTCTTCACCGATTATCCGGGACAGGCGCCGCAGGTGGTCGAGGATCAGGTCACTTATCCGCTGACGACCGCCATGCTGACCGTGCCGAAATCGAAGGTGGTGCGCGGCTTCTCGTTCTTTGGCGTCTCGTTTGTCTACATCATTTTCGAGGATGGCACGGACATCTACTGGGCGCGCTCGCGCGTGCTTGAATATCTGAATGCGGCTGCAAAACGCCTGCCTGCGGGCGTCACTCCGACGCTTGGGCCGGACGCGACCGGCGTCGGCTGGGTCTATCAATACGCCGTCATCTCGAAGAACCAGAACCTGGCCGAGACGCGTTCGGTGCAGGACTGGACCTTGCGTTATGGCCTCGCCAAGGCCGAAGGCGTGGCCGAGGTCGCGAGCGTCGGCGGTTTTGTCAAACAATATAACGTGGTTGTCGACCCGCAGCGGCTGCGCGACCTTGGTATCACCCTCGCTAAAATCCGCGAGGTGATCCGCGCCAGCAACGCCGATGTGGGCGGCCGCACCGTCGAGCTGTCCGAATTTGAGTTTATCGTCCGCGGCAAGGGCTATCTCCGTGGCCTCGACGACCTCGGCAAGATCGTCGTTAAGGTCAGCGAAGGCACGCCGGTCCTGCTGAAAGATGTGGCGCGGGTGGAGCTTGGGCCGGACGAGCGGCGCGGCATCACCGAACTCAACGGCGAGGGCGAGGTCGCAAGCGGCATCGCACTGCAGCGCTTCGGCTCAAACGCCCTCGACGTGATCGACAATGTCAAAAAACGCATCGCTGAACTGGCTTCGAGCCTGCCAAAGGGCACGGAGATTATCCCAGTCTATGACCGCTCGGGCCTCATCAATGCGGCGATCGAGACCCTGAAACACACGCTTGTGGAGGAGAGCGTCGTCGTGGCGCTCGTATGCATCATCTTTCTACTGCACATAAGAAGCGCGCTAGTAGCCATCCTCATGCTGCCGGTCGGCATCCTGATGGCCTTCGCCGCCATGCGCTGGCTCGGACTTGGCGCAAATATCATGAGCCTTGGCGGCATCGCCATTGCCATCGGCGCCATGATCGACGGCGCCATTGTGATGATCGAGAACGCGCATAAACATCTGGAGCGTGCCGAGCCCGGCAAACCTCGCTCCGAAATCCTCATCGAGGCCGCGACCGAAGTCGGCCCCGCGCTGTTCTTCAGCCTGCTGATCATCACCGTCTCGTTCATGCCGATCTTCACGCTGGAAAGCCAGGAAGGTCGCCTGTTTGGCCCGCTCGCCTTCACCAAGACCTTTTCGATGGCGGCGGCTGCGATCCTCTCCATCACGTTGGTGCCGGTGCTGATGATCCTGTTCGTGCGCGGGCATATCATCCCGGAGCAGAAGAACCCCATCAATCGCGCGCTCATTTGGCTTTACCGGCCACTGATCAAGGGCGTGCTTGAAGGCGAAAACGCTGACGATCATCGCCGCGCTTGGCGTGCTGGGCGCAAGCCTCTGGCCAGCGCAGCAGCTCGGCTCCGAGTTCATGCCAAACCTGAACGAGGGCACGCTGCTCTACATGCCGACCACCTTGCCCGGCATTTCGATCACCAAGACGGCGGAGCTTTTGCAAACTCAGGATCGCATTCTGAAAAGCTTTCCCGAGGTGGCCTCCGTTTACGGTAAGGCGGGGCGGGCCGAGACCTCGACCGACCCGGCCCCCACCGAGATGTTCGAGACGGTCGTGAACCTGAAGCCAAAGGAGGAATGGCGGCCGGGCGTTACCATCGAAAGCCTGACCGCCGAGATGGACAAGGCCCTGCAGTTTCCGGGCGTTTCCAACGCCTGGACCATGCCGATCAAGGCCCGCATCGATATGCTGGCGACCGGCATCCGCACGCCCGTCGGCATCAAGGTCCTGGGCAAGGATCTGACCGAGCTGGAGCAGGTCGCGCGGCAGATCGAGAGTGTGGTCAGAAAAGTCCCCGGCACGACTAGCGCCTATGCCGAGCGGGTGATCGGCGGCTATTACCTCGACATCGTGCCAGACCGCGATGCGCTGGCCCGCTACGGCCTGATGATCGGCAATCTGCAGGACACCATCGCCATGGCGCTCGGCGGCGAGGCGGTCACCACCACGGTCGAGGGCCGGGAGCGCTACACCGTCAATGTCCGCTACCCGCGCGATCTGAGAAGCGATCCGCAAGCCATCGCGCGTGAGGTGCTGGTGCCGATGCCGGGCGGCGGCGCGGTGCCGCTCGGCGAGGTCGCCAAAGTGCAGCAGAACCCGGGGGCCGAACACCATCCGCACCGAGAACGGTGAGCTGGCGGTCTATATCTATGTCGACATGCAGGGCCGCGACCTCGGCGGCTATGTGGCGGACGCGCAAAAGGCAGTGGCGGATAATGTCAAGTTTCCAACCGGCACCTATCCACAATGGAGCGGCCAGTTCGAATATCTCGAGCGCGCCATCGCGAAGCTGAAAATCGTGGTTCCGCTCACGCTGCTTATCATCTTCCTGCTGCTCTATCTGAATTTCGGCAGGTTCACCGAAACCCTGATCGTCATGCTGTCGTTGCCCTTCGCGTTGGTCGGAGGGCTGTGGCTGATGTGGTGGCTCGGCTTCAATATGTCGGTCGCGGTCGCGGTCGGCTTCATCGCGCTAGCGGGTGTCGCGGCCGAGACCGGCGTCGTGATGTTGATCTATCTCGACCAGGCGCTGCGCGAGGTGAAGACCGAATGTGAGGCGGAAGGGCGCGTTTTTACCCGCGCGGACCTTAACCATGCCATCATGCTCGGCGCCGTCGAACGCGTGCGGCCCAAGATGATGACCGTCGTCGCCATCATGGCAGGGCTTGTTCCGATCCTATGGAGCACGGGCACCGGCTCGGAGGTGATGCAGCGCATCGCCGTGCCGATGATCGGCGGCATGATCTCATCGACCATTCTGACCTTGATCGTCATCCCGGCCGTCTATGCCTTGATCAAAGGCTACGGCCTGCCGAACGCGCCAGAAGCTGCAAGCACCGGGAAAGAATTTGACGTCAGCCCGATGCCCAGCCTGACGGCGGGCCGGGATCGCGGAACCCAGGCTAGAGCAGCGGAATAGGGGGGCTAGATGACGTTCAGCGTGATGGGGATAGGATGGAGGGTGGGATGATGTGGGGGAACAGGACGCTTCGGTGTTCTTGGGCTGGTCGTCGCCGCCCTTGTGTGGGCATGGCTCGTGATGTGGAAATATGGAAGAGCACTCAGGAGAGCTGTCCTTTCTTCGCTGGGTTAAAGACAATCTCAAAGAGGCGCCGACTTGATGTTGAAGGAACAAGAAGGCTACGCGGCAATTCGGCAACGCCTCGCGTGAAAATGCGTCCCGAGTCAATTCCCATTCCGCAATTTGCACCTTTACACCACGAATCGCCTATTAGACTCTACCTGTGGTGGTGGCGCAGAATTACGGTTGTGCGGTGTTTTAGGGGCGGAGCGGAAACCTTGAAACAATGGGTACAGCCGAAGATGTCGGTTCGCCGGATAGGTCCGCCTACTGCACGCAGGCGACGTGTCTTACGTTCTCTGGCGGCCATGGTATGCATATCAACTCTGCCATCAGTCGCTTGCGCCGAAACACTAAGAGACGCTCTCACCGCCGCCTATCTGTTCAATCCAACCCTGAAGGCCGCGCGCGCGGCGGTTAGAGCCGTTGACAATCAGGTGGCGCGGGCAAAGTCTGGTTATCGCCCCACCATCACCGGCAATCTTGCGTATGGTTTCGAAGACGTTCGCACAAAGGGTGGCAAGCAGCCCCCGGGCTTTATTCCGGTGTTTCCTGATCCCGGAAGCGCTATAAATCTCAGGCCCCCCGCTGCGCCTATGTCCCTGAGCCAGCTGGCTAATGACTTCGCTACAAACGGAACTTTCAATCCGCGCTCGGCACAAATTGAGCTCCAGCAGAACATCTTTGACGGTTTTCGGACCTATAATGCCGTCAAGGGTTCGGAAGCACTCGTAGAGTCCGGACGCGAGGATTTGCGCGCGGCGGAGCAGAACGTTTTATTGAACTCTGTCACCGCCTATATGAACGTCGTGCGCGATCAGGCGATCGTTATTGTTCGCCAGACCAATGTCAAGCTTCTGTCCGAGCAGCTTCGGGCCGCGCAGGAGCGCTACAAGGTCGGGGAGGTGATGCGGGCAGATATCGCGCAAGCGCAGTCCGCCTTCGCACAATCCCGGGCTGATTTGAGCATTGCCCAGGGGACATTAGATACCAACCGGGCGCTGTTTGGTTTGTTCATCGGACACCCGCCGGGAAGTCTCAAAGACCCTGGTCCCCCCACAAAACTTCTGCCCAAAACGCTTAACGACGCCATTGCCATAGCCGAGGCGGAAAACCCGGGGATCGTCGCTGCGGTATTTCGCGAGCGCGCTCAGGCCCACACCGTAAAACAGATAAAGGGGCAGCTGTTGCCCACCGCAACCTTGAGTGCGAGCTATATAAAGGGCGCGCAGGTGACCAACGTAATGCAGAGCGACGACACGCGCGTGGTCGGCACTCTATCGATCCCGCTCTACGAAGCTGGGAACGTATCGGCTCAAATCCGCGAAGCCATCGAGACTTTGTCGCAGCGCCGGCAGCAGATCGACGAACAGCGGCAATATACGCGCGCCAACATCAGTTCGGGATGGGGGCTGTTCGCAGCGGCGCGAGGTAACGTCGCGGCGGGGCAGAGCGCATTCGAGGCATCCAGAATTGCCTTGCAAGTCATTCGCGAGGAGCAGCGCCTCGGTCAGCGCACAATTCTCGATGTCCTGAATGCGGAACAGCTGCATCTGAATACGCAGGTAAACCTGATCTCTTTCAAACGCGATCTCGTGGTGGCGTCTTATTCGGTGCTGTCTGGCATGGGACGCTTGACGGCCTCAGACATCGCCTTGCAGGCAGAACTTTATGATCCCACGCGCTATTACAACGAGGTTAAGGATGCATGGTACGGCTGGGGCGCTTCGATCGAGTCTCTCAGAAGATCCGCATGTCCTAACTGTGCGAGATCCGGGCAAGACTCCGGGCCAGAGATCGGGGGATGGTCCGGCATACACCCAAAAACTGCCGTCAATTCCATGACTAGTACGTCTCCGTTTATGCTGCCAATGAAGTCTCCAAAACTTCGCGTGTCGACTCAATGTTTTGCTCAACCAAGCATTACGATCCGATTGCTTGGCCGGCGCGATTTCTTCGCGTTTCGATCGCGGAACAAAGACCAACGCTGCGGAATGGGAAGCTAAGTGATGCTCGACCGGATGCGGGATATGATGGACGGCGGCATGATGTGCGGAATGGGACTCTTCGGTCTTCTCGGGCTGATCGTTCTCATTCTTGTGGCTGCAGCTCTGATAAAATATTTGTTCCTTAAGTAGATGGATAGTATTGGATGCTGAAGTGCGACACATCAATACATGTTGAGTTGAAGCATGCATAAGAGAGTTCTGGATCATCATCAGTTCGTCATGGCGCTTATTCGCGTAGTGCTTGTGCTATTCATCGGTTTTGGACTGATTTCCTGACGCCAGTTCAATCTGCGAACGCCAAGTGTTCCAACATGCCCGACGTTGAGAATTCTGAACGGTACCGTGGAGCCCGCAACCGATCACGACTGCCCGTGTTGCAATCCCGGTTCCCAATGCCCGAAGGCAAACTGCCTGAACGACTGCATGCTGTTAAGTTTCTTGGGCTTCCCCGTGACCGCCGCCGTCTGGGACCACTCCAGGGCTGTGAACAAATTTTTCGATAATCTCGCTTCTGGTCAGACTGGCCGCCCGCCGACACCTCCTCCGCGAGCCGAAGGCTGGCTTTAAACGCGCCCTCTTATCCGCAGAGCGGATGGTGGCGCTCGAGCAGGTAAGCGATTGCCGCTGGCCGCTCACCGATCCCAAACTTTCCGATTTATCTAGCTGCTGCCTCAATAGGCACCTGGCGGTGCTCACCTGAGCGATCGTGAGCCCGTCTAAATTCAAAAATAGGAAACCATCATGACCCGTTCTTTCTTGAAGCTTACGGCCGCTATTGTTGTTGTTGGTGGCACCCTAACCGGTCAAGCCCAGGCCGAGTCCACGTGGCGCTTTCCCTACAAGACGCCCTATGCAGTGCGCCAGGAGCCCGAAAACCGGGGCGCCACGACTTTTACTACGATCCAGCGCAGGAGCCAGCAAAGAAGACACGGCCACGCGACGAGATCGCACCGTCCAAGCGCCACGCTTTCGTCCCGATAGCAGAGACAAGAAACCAAGCGATCGGATTGTAACGCTTGGCTAAACAAAACAATGAGGCGCCCGAAGTGTCGGACGCCTTCTTTGGCCATTCCACCTCCAAATCCCCGAACACGGGGGTGGTATGATGAACATAAACCGCGTTTATGAGGAGAAGGACAATGTCACGACTTCTACTATTGGCCATTGCAGTCTTGCTGACCCTAACGGCGGCACGCGCCGATCCGGTGACCATCAGGATGTATGTCAACCCTCAGTGTGGCTGCTGCGAAGCGCATGCAAAATATCTGCAGGAGCACGGCTTCAAGGTCACCATGACCCCAACCCCCAATATGTCCATGATCAAGCGTCAGTATGGTGTGCCTGATAAGCTCGAAGGCTGTCACACCTCGCTGGTTGGGGGGGACGTCGTTGAAGGTCACGTGCCGGCGGCGACCATCAACAAGCTTCTCGCCGACACCCCAACATCAAGGGTATTCGTTGCCCGGGATGCCAACGGCTCGCCGGGTATGAGCGGCACCAAGACCGAGCCATTCACGATATACGAACTCTCGGAGGGCGAGCCGAAGGTGTTTGGCGTGGAGTGAAACCCCGCCCCAGTTCATGTCTACCGCGATCATCTACCGAAGGGCGTTTCAACCGGCTTTTGGGGCGCCTGGGCCTTTTTTCAACCATTTTACGCCACGACTCGCCTATCAGTTTCGATTTGGGGCGTACTCCACAATTACCGGCGCATCTGGCGCCGTGCTTTAGCGGGGGTAGGAAGCTTGAAACAACGAAAACGACCGAAAATGCGAGGCCGCCCAATAGGTCTGTCCGCCGCGCGTCGGCACCGCGCCTTAAGTACCGTGGCGGTCGTGGTGTGCGTGCTAACTCTACCATCGATCGCCGTTCGGGGAAACGCTGAGGGAGGCCCTCACTGCCAGCCTATCTGTTCAATCCGACTTTGAAGGCCGCGCGCGCTCAGCTTCGGGCTACAGACAATCAAGTGTCGATTGCAAAATCTGGCTACCGCCCGACCGTCTCGGCGTCGCTGCAATACGGCTTTGAGGATACCCGCACGCGGTTCGCGCCCCCGCCACCTGGATTTATCGCGGTCTGCGCAGTACCGACAGCCTTTGATGGCACTCTTCCGGGCGGCCAATCCAGGCCCGCTCCGCTGAGCTCTCTTGGCCCGTGATATCCTTCCGAACGGGACCTCTAACCCGCGCATCGCGCAACTGAATCTGCAGCAGAACGTTTTTGACGGCTTCCAGACCTACAATAACATTACCTGATTACGCATAAACATCAGCCAGTTTTAGCAGCCGGTATGGCATGGGCGGTGTCCTGAGCGAGACATATGCGAGCCGATTGATCATTGTTTCAAGCTGATATCTGCGGTTGAAGCGATACTCAGAATTCGGCGAGGTCGCGGCACGTGTCAGCTTGCACAGCTATCTCCAGTTCCAGCGACTGCGGCCTTGATGTTGCCTCAGGACTGTGTTGACCCATTTGAACTGACGGACTTTGGGCCGCTTTCGATCCGCCGCCTGTTTTAAATAGCAGGCATCGGGTGCATCCGGCGCTGGCGACAGCAGTGAAGCATGAGAGCGCATGGAGACATACAGGCGCCGGCGGCGAGCGCCGCGCCTGCGAGTTTGGCAATCGCGATCTTGCGGAAGCCAGCAACGCGGCGAAGCGTACGATCCGATCGGGTTTCCCATCACCGGTTACCGCCACAGCGGCCGCGAAGGGGTATTTCCCGCGGCGCCGCGCCCGCGCCGGCCGGGGCGGGCCCCGCCGAGATAGGCGTCGTCCATTTGTACCTGGCCTTGTGCAGGCGCTTGGCCGCATTCCGTGCATGACCTGCGCGAGTTGCTTGAGGGTCCAGGCGGCCGTCTGGGTGATGCCAAGCCGCCACCCCGAGCTCAATGCTGGAAATGCCCTTCTACGATTGCGTAACCAGATACATGGTTTTGAACCAGAGGCGCAGCGGCAGTTTGCTGGACGCGAAGATGGTTCCGGCCGTGATCGATGCTCTCTGCGGCAGGCATTGCATTGGTACAAAAACCGGGCGCCTCGCTAATGCAGTGCTTGCGGCCACCCGCAGCAGGACACTCGAAACCATCAGGCCCAGCGCCACTGCACCAGCGCCAGGTACATGGCGAAAGAGCTTCGCTCCCGTACATTTCATCGAACTGGGCCTCGCTCATGCCTTTCTGGAATTGCACTGGCTGCACGCCATTGGAGATCCCTTTGCAAAAACAGCATGTTCCCTGTTTGTTCTATTAACCATTTCAGGCGGACGCAACCGCGTAATCAGGTAACATCAGGTACCGACGCAGGTTGAGGCAGGCCGGGGAAGCCTGGGCGTAAACATGCTCCTAAACGCGGTGACCGCTCATGAATGTCGTGCGCGATCAGGCGATTGTGAGGCTTAGGGAGAGCAACATCGAAATTGCTTGCCGAGCAACTCAGCCAAACCGATGGCCCTTCCCGGTTGGGGAGGTAACCCAGACCGACGTCGCCCATGAGCCAGCCTCGCCCAGGCGCAGGCAGACCTCAGCATCGCGCAAGGCACTCTTTATACCAGATAGCGCTCTTTTCGAGCAGTTTATCAGTAATCCCCCCGGCAACTGGAGGGATCCAGCCCCCCCATCGCGGTTACTGCCGAAGAGTTTTGGAAACCGCGATTGCGATCGCATTTTTGCGGAAAATCCGGGGATTTTTGAGCGCAATTTTGTTTGAACACGCCCGGTGCGCAAGTCAAGCAGTTGAAAAGGATTCCTGCCGAACCTCTCGTTGAATGCAGGACTACACCAAGGCCGCTCAGCCTTGGAAGCCCGGAGGTAACCCAGCAGGATGATATCCGCGTATTCGGCCAGCTTAATATCCCAATTTACGAAGCTGGAAGTGTGTAAGCCGCAGATCCGCCAAGCGATAGAAACCCTATGGCGGCGCCAGCAGATCGATGAACAGCGCGAAAGCGCCCGCAAATGTCAGCTCGCAATGGGGTTTGATCCTTGCCGCAAAAGGTAACGTTGCTGCAGGACAAGCGGCGGTTGCGGCAACCAGGATTGCGCTCGACGGGATACGGCAAGAAACAGAAAGTCGGTCAGCGCACAACCCTCGATGTCCTGAATGCAGCGC
>CAVPNP010000037.1:0-31371 GCA_963706665.1 uncultured Alphaproteobacteria bacterium | reverse complement strand
GGCCGGAAGCACTGCATTGTCAAAGCGAGGCGCCCGTTTCGCACCAATGCAATGCCTGCTGAAGCAGACATCGATCACGGCCCAACCATCTTCGCGTCCAGCAAACCGCCGCTGCGCCTCTGGTTCAAAACCATGTATCTGGTCACGCAATCGAAGAAGGGCATTTCCAGCATCGAGCTCGGGCGGCGGACGGCATCACCCAGACGGCCGCCTGGACCCTCAAGCACAAACTCGCGCAAGTCATGATGGAGCGGAATGCGGCCAAGCGCCTGCAAGGCCAGGCAACAATGGACGACGCCATCCGGCGGGGCCCGCCCCGGCCGGCGCGGCGCGCGCGCCGGGAAAGCACCCTTTCGTGGCCGCTGTGGCGGTAACCGGCTATGGGAAACCCGATCGGATCACGCTTCGCCGCGTCGCTGGCTTCCGGCATCGCGATCGCCGAACTCGCAGGCGCGGCGCTCGCCGCTGTCGGCGTTGTCTCCGATGCGCTCGACGTCTTCACTGCGTCGCCAGCGCCGGACGCACCGATGCGCCGATCAAAACAGGCGGCGGATCGAAGTGGTCGAAGCCGCGGTTCAATGGTTTAACACAGTCGCAGCAACATCAAGGCCGCAATGGTGGGAACCTACAGAGCTGTGCAAGCTAAACATGTGCCGCGATACCTCGCCGAATTCGAGTATCGCTTCAACCGCAGATATCAGCTTGAAACAATGTATCTAATTCGGCTCGCATATGTCTCGCTCAGGACACCGCCCATGCCATACCGACTGCTGAAACTCGGCCGATGTTTATGCGTAATCAGGTAATGTTATTGTAGGTCTGGAAGCCGTCAAAAACGACTTCTGCTGCAGATTTAGTTGCGCGATGCGTGGGTCAGAGGTCCCGTTCGGAAGGATATCACGGCCAAGAGAGCTCAGCGGAGCGGGCCTGGATCGGCCGCCCGGACAGGTGCCATCAAAGGCTGTCGGTACTGCGCAGACCGCGATAAATCGAGGTGGCGGGGCGCGAACCGCGTGCGGGTATCCTCAAAGCCGTATTGCAGCGACGCCGAGACGGTTGGGCGGTAGCCAGATTTTGCAATCGACACTTGATCGTCTGTAGCCCGAAGCTGAGCGCGCGCGGCCTTCAAAGTCGGATTGAAGATACAGGCTAGCAGTGAGGGCCTCCCTCAGCGTTTCCCCGAACGCGATCGATGGTAGAGTTAGCACGCACACCACGACCGCCACGGTACTTAAGGCGCGGTGCCGACGCGCGGCGGACAGACCTATTGGGCGGCCTCGCATTTTCGGTCGTTTTCGTTGTTTCAGTTTTTCTACCCCCGCTAAGCACGGCGCCAGATGCGCCGGTAATTGTGGAGTACGCCCGAAATCGAAACTGATAGGCGAGTTGTGGCGTAAAACTCGGTCGAAAAAAGGCCCAGACGCCCCCAAAAGCCGGTTGAAACGCCCTTCGGTAGATGATCGCGGTAGACATGGAACTGGGGCGGGGTTTCTCACTCCACGCCAAACACCTTCGGCTCGCCCTCCGAGAGTTCGTATATCGTGAATGGCTCGGTCTTGGTGCCGCTCATACCCGGCGAGCCGTTCTGCATCCCGGGCAACGAAATACCCTTGATGTTGGGGTGTTCGGCGAGAAGCTTGTTGATGGTCGCCGCCGGCACGTGACCTTCAACGACGTAGCCCCCGACCAGCGAGGTGTGACAGCCTTCGAGCTTATCAGGCACACCATACTGACGCTTGATCATGGACATATTGGGGGTTGGGGTCATGGTGACCTTGAAGCCGTGCTCCTGCAGATATTTTGCATGCGCTTCGCAGCAGCCACACTGAGGGTTGACATACATCCTGATGGTCACCGGATCGGCGCGTGCCGCCGTTAGGGTCAGCAAGACTGCAATGGCCAATAGTAGAAGTCGTGACATTGTCCTTCTCCTCATAAACGCGGTTTATGTTCATCATACCACCCCCGTGTTCGGGGATTTGGAGGTGGAATGGCCAAAGAAGGCGTCCGACACTTCGGGCGCCTCATTGTTTTGTTTAGCCAAGCGTTACAATCCGATCGCTTGGTTTCTTGTCTGCTATCGGGACGAAAGCGTGGCGCTTGGACGGTGCGATCTCGTCGCGTGGCCGTGTCTTCTTTGCTGGCTCCTGCGCTGGATCGTAGTAAAAGTCGTGGCTGCCGGTTTTCGGGCTCCTGGCGCACTGCATAGGGCGTCTTGTAGGGAAAGCGCCACGTGGACTTCGGCCTGGGCTTGACCGGTTAGGGTGCCACCAACAACAACAATAGCGGCCGTAAGCTTCAAGAAAGAACGGGTCATGATGGTTTCCTATTTTCTAATTTAGACGGGCTCACGATCGCTCAGGTGAGCACCGCCAGGTGCCTATTGAGGCAGCAGCTAGATAAATCGGAAAGTTTGGGATCGGTGAGCGGCCAGCGGAATCGCTTACCTGCTCGAGTGCCACCATCCGCTCTGCGGATAAGAGGGCGCGTTTAAAGCCAGCCTTCGGCTCGCGGAGGAGGTGTCGGCGGGCGGCCAGTCTGACCAGAAGCGAGATTATCGAAAAATTCGGTTCACAGCCCTGGAGTGGTCCCAGACGGCGGCGGTCACGGGGAAGCCCAAGAAACTTAACAGCATGCAGTCGTTCAGGCAGTTTGCCTTCGGGCATTGGGAACCGGGATTGCAACACGGGCAGTCGTGATCGGTTGCGGGCTCCACGGTACCGTTCAGATTCTCAACGTCGGGCATGTTGGAACACTTGGCGTTCGCAGATCGAACTGGCGTCAGAATCAGTCCAAAACCGATGAATAGCACAAGCACTACGCGAATAAGCGCCATGACGAACTGATGATGATCCAGAACTCTCTTATGCATGCTTCAACTCAACATGTATTGATGTGTCGCACTTCAGCATCCAATACTATCCATCTACTTAAGGAACAAATATTTTATCAGAGGTGCAGCCACAAGAATGAGAACGATCAGCCCGAGAAGACCGAAGAGTCCCATTCCGCACATCATGCCGCCGTCCATCATATCCCGCATCCGGTCGAGCATCACTTAGCTTCCCTATTCCGCAGCGTTGGTCTTTGTTCCGCGATCGAAACGCGAAGAAATCGCGCCGGCCAAGCAATCGGATCGTAATGCTTGGTTGAGCAAAACATCCAGTTGACACGCGAAGTTTTGGAGACTTCATTGGCAGCATAAACGGAGACGTACTAGTCATGGAATTGACGGCAGTTTTTGGGTGTATGCCGGACCATCCCCCGATCTCTGGCCCGAGTCTTGCCCGGATCTCGCACAGTTAGGACATGCGGATCTTCGAGCAGCCTGTCGGACTGGGGCGAGCGATTGATATCCTAGCCGCGGCTTGCTGCGGAAATGCCGCTGCCCGCGATCCGCGGTGGCGCAAAGAGACCAAAGGACGCCCTCAAGCAGCCTTCAGGGCGAACATCCGCTTCACATTCCAGGCCATGGTGACGAGGCTCCACTCCGCTTTGACATTCTCCAGCCCGCGCAGCAGAAACTGGCGGAATCCGAGCACAGATTTGATGATGCCGAACACCGGTTCGGGCGTATGTTTGCGCTTGGCGTAAAGCTTTTTGCCCTCGGGCGTCTGCAAACGGTGGGCCATGGCTTCGACAGGCTTTGGATTTTCCGGCGCAGGCGGCGTCCCGGCAAAACGCCCGTGCAGGGATTGATGATGGCCATCCCGGCCCATGGCGATGAGCGGCTCGACGCCAGCCGCTACGCAGGCCTTCACATTGGCCTCGCTGAAATAGCCATTATCGGCCAGCATGGCCGTGGTCTTGCCCAGCTCCCCGGGCAGGGCGCCGGTCTTGGCCAGCATCGGTTCAAGCTGCTGCTTGTCATTCGTGGCCTGAACCACATCGCCGGCCACCACCAGCAGACTGTCTTCCGCCACGACGGCTTGAGCGTTGTAGCATTGCTCGAACCGCCGCCCGGAACCGGCATGATGGTCGGCGACTTTCATCCGTCAGATTGATCTGATCGGTTGGCCGCGGCCCCGCAACTGGCGGCGCTGGCGGCTTGCCGCCGGGCTTTCTGCCCGTGGCCTTCTCCTTGGCCTCGCGCGCTGCAAGCTTGGCACGATGCTCAGCCTGCTCCCGCTCGAAGCGCTCCTTGGCGCGAGCTTTGATCTTCGCGCGGGCCTCAGCCAGCTTTTGCAGCCGCTCCTCGCGCCGGGCCAATTCGTCCGGGATCGACAGGCCATCGGGAAAGGCTCAGCCTTGTCCGCCGCCTCGGCCTTCGCCATCAGTTCAGCCACCTCGGCCTTCAACTGCGCCTCGATCTTGCCCGCGTGCTCGTAAGAGAGCGCACTATGCTTGCTGGCGCTGGCATGGATTTTCGTGCCGTCCAGCGCCACCGTGCCCAGCTTCAGCATGCCCATCTCGCGCGCCAGCAGCAGAACCTGCACCGAACAGGCCTTCGATCTCCTTCAGAAAGCGTTTGCGGAAGGCAGCGATGGTGTCGTGATCGGGGATGTTCGTTCGCAGCGATGAAGCGGAAGGCCACGGAGTCATACGTCGCCCGCTCCAGCTTGCGGCTGGAAAACACGCCCGTGGCGTAGCCATAGACCAAAATGCCCAGCAACAGCCGCGGGTGGTAGCTTGCCGAACCCGAGCCGCGATAGGCGCCGCTCATCGCAGAGACGTTCAGGCCCTCGATCACTTCCACCACAAAACGGGCCAGATGCTTTTCCGGTAACCAGTCGTCCACCGAGGGCGGCAGAAGAAAGCCGGTCTGGCGGTCAATCGGGCGGAAGTTGTTCATCTGCGCTCGCTCCAAAACCATGGCGACTTAAGTGCGGCGAGCTTAGCTCACGCCAGCCCTTGGCGTTAAGTCCGACAGCTGCTAGACTCGATCGAAGCGCCCCAGCCGTACCATGCATCCTTAACCTCGTTGTAATAGCGCGTGGGATCATAAAGTTCTGCCTGCAAGGCGATGTCTGAGGCCGTCAAGCGTCCGATGCCAGACAGCACCGAATAAGACGCCACCACGAGATCGCGTTTGAAAGAGATCAGGTTTACCTGCGTATTCAGATGCAGCTGTTCCGCATTCAGGACATCGAGAATCGTGCGCTGACCGAGGCGCTGCTCCTCGCGAATGACTTGCAAGGCAATTCTGGATGCCTCGACAGCGCTTTGCCCCGCCGCGACGTTACCTCGCGCCGCTGCGAACAGCCCCCATCCCGAACTGATGTTGGCGCGCGTATATTGCCGCTGTTCGTCGATCTGCTGCCGGCGCTGCGACAAAGTCTCGATGGCTTCGCGGATTTGAGCCGATACGTTCCCAGCTTCGTAGAGCGGGATCGATAGAGTGCCGACCACGCGCGTGTCGTCGCTCTGCATTACGTTGGTCACCTGCGCGCCCTTTATATAGCTCGCACTCAAGGTTGCGGTGGGCAACAGCTGCCCCTTTATCTGTTTTACGGTGTGGGCCTGAGCGCGCTCGCGAAATACCGCAGCGACGATCCCCGGGTTTTCCGCCTCGGCTATGGCAATGGCGTCGTTAAGCGTTTTGGGCAGAAGTTTTGTGGGGGGACCAGGGTCTTTGAGACTTCCCGGCGGGTGTCCGATGAACAAACCAAACAGCGCCCGGTTGGTATCTAATGTCCCCTGGGCAATGCTCAAATCAGCCCGGGATTGTGCGAAGGCGGACTGCGCTTGCGCGATATCTGCCCGCATCACCTCCCCGACCTTGTAGCGCTCCTGCGCGGCCCGAAGCTGCTCGGACAGAAGCTTGACATTGGTCTGGCGAACAATAACGATCGCCTGATCGCGCACGACGTTCATATAGGCGGTGACAGAGTTCAATAAAACGTTCTGCTCCGCCGCGCGCAAATCCTCGCGTCCGGACTCTACGAGTGCTTCCGAACCCCTGACGGCATTATAGGTCCGAAAACCGTCAAAGATGTTCTGCTGGAGCTCAATTTGTGCCGAGCGCGGATTGAAAGTTCCGTTTGTAGCGAAGTCATTAGCCAGCTGGCTCAGGGACATAGGCGCAGCGGGGGGCCTGAGATTTATAGCGCTTCCGGGATCAGGAAACACCGGAATAAAGCCCGGGGGCTGCTTGCCACCCTTTGTGCGAACGTCTTCGAAACCATACGCAAGATTGCCGGTGATGGTGGGGCGATAACCAGACTTTGCCCGCGCCACCTGATTGTCAACGGCTCTAACCGCCGCGCGCGCGGCCTTCAGGGTTGGATTGAACAGATAGGCGGCGGTGAGAGCGTCTCTTAGTGTTTCGGCGCAAGCGACTGATGGCAGAGTTGATATGCATACCATGGCCGCCAGAGAACGTAAGACACGTCGCCTGCGTGCAGTAGGCGGACCTATCCGGCGAACCGACATCTTCGGCTGTACCCATTGTTTCAAGGTTTCCGCTCCGCCCCTAAAACACCGCACAACCGTAATTCTGCGCCACCACCACAGGTAGAGTTCTAATAGGCGATTCGTGGTGTAAAGGTGCAAATTGCGGAATGGGAATTGACTCGGGACGCATTTTCACGCGAGGCGTTGCCGAATTGCCGCGTAGCCTTCTTGTTCCTTCACCATCAAGTCGGCGCCTCTTTGAGATTGTCTTTAACCCAGCGAAGAAAGGACAGCTCTCCTGAGTGCTCTTCCATATTTCCACATCACGAGCCATGCCCACACAAGGGCGGCGACGACCAGCCCAAGAACACCGAAGCGTCCTGTTCCCCCACATCATCCCACCCTCCATCCTATCCCCATCACGCTGAACGTCATCTAGCCCCCCTATTCCGCTGCTCTAGCCTGGGTTCCGCGATCCCGGCCCGCCGTCAGGCTGGGCATCGGGCTGGCGTCAAACTCCTTCACGATGCTTGCTCCTTCCGGCGCTTTTGGCAGGCCGTAGCCTTTGATCAAGGCATAGACGGCCGGGATGACGATCAAGGTCAGAATGGTCGATGAGATCATGCCGCCGATCATCGGCACGGCGATGCGCTGCATCACCTCGGAGCCGGTGCCCGTGCTCCACAGGATCGGCACGAGCCCTGCCATGATGGCGACGACGGTCATCATCTTGGGCCGCACGCGTTCGACGGCGCCGAGCATGATGGCGTGGTTGAGGTCCGCGCGGGTAAAGACGCGCCCTTCCGCCTCACATTCGGTCTTCACCTCGCGCAGCGCCTGGTCGAGATAAATCAACATCACGACGCCGGTCTCGGCCGCCACACCGGCAAGCGCGATGAAGCCGACGGCGACCGCGACCGACATATTGAAGCCGAGCCACCACATCAGCCACAGCCCTCCGACCAGCGCGAAGGGCAAGGACAGCATCACGATCAGGGTTTCGGTGAACCTGCCGAAATTCAGATAGAGCAGCAGGAAGATGATAAGCAGCGTGAGCGGAACCACGATTTTCAGCTTCGCGATCGCGCGCTCGAGATATTCGAACTGACCGCTCCACTGTGGGTAGGTGCCTGTTGGGAACTTGACATTATCCGCGACCGCCTTTTGCGCGTCCGCCACATAGCCGCCAAGGTCGCGGCCCTGCATGTCGACATAGATATAGACCGCAAGCTGCCCGTTCTCCGTGCGGATGGTGTTGGGGCCCCGGGTTCGCTCTACGCTGGCCACCTCACCGAGCGGCACCGTGCCGCCGCCCGGCATCGGCACCAGCACCTCACGCGCAATGGCATGCGGATCGCTTCTCAGATCGCGCGGGTAACGGACATTGACGGTGTAGCGCTCCCGGCCCTCGACCGTGGTGGTGACCGCCTCGCCGCCGAGCGCCATGGCGATGGTGTCCTGCAGATTGCCGATCATCAGGCCGTAGCGGGCCAGCGCATCGCGGTCTGGCACGATATCGAGGTAATAACCGCCCATCACCCGCTCGGCATAGGCGCTAGTCGTGCCGGGGACTTTTCTGACCACACTCTCGATCTGCCGCGCGACCTGCTCCAGCTCGGTCAGATCCTTGCCCAGGACCTTGATGCCGACGGGTGTGCGGATACCGGTCGCCAGCATATCGATGCGGGCCTTGATCGGCATGGTCCAGGCGTTGGAAACACCCGGAAACTGCAGGGCCTTGTCCATCTCGGCGGTCAGGCTTTCGATGGTAACGCCTTGGCGCCATTCTTCCTTTGGCTTCAGGTTCACAACCGTCTCGAACATCTCAGTGGGGGCCGGGTCGGTGGAGGTCTCGGCCCGCCCCGCCTTACCGTAAACTGAGGCCACCTCAGGAAAGCTTTTCAGAATGCGATCCTGGGTTTGCAAAAGCTCCGCGGTCTTGGTGATCGAAATGCCGGGCAAGGTGGTCGGCATGTAGAGCAGCGTGCCCTCGTTCAGGTTTGGCATGAACTCGGAGCCAAGCTGCTGCGCTGGCCAGAGGCTGGCGCCCAATACGCCAAGCGCGGCGATGATCGTCAGCGTCTTCGCCTTCAAGACGCCCTTGATCAGTGGCCGGTACAGCCAAATGAGCGCGCGATTGATGGGGTTTTTCTGCTCCGGGATGATATGCCCGCGCACGAACAAGATCATCAGCACCGGCACCAACGTGATGGAGAGGATCGCAGCCGCCGCCATAGAAAAGGTCTTGGTGAAGGCGAGCGGGCCAAACAGGCGACCTTCCTGGCTTTCCAGCGTGAAGATCGGCATGAACGAGACGGTGATGATGAGCAGGCTGAAGAACAGCGCGGGACCGACCTCGGTCGCGGCCGCGATAAGGATTTCAGAGCGAGGTTTGCCGGGCTCGGCCCGCTCCAGATGTTTATGCGCGTTTTCGATCATCACAATGGCGCCGTCGATCATGGCGCCGATAGCGATGGCGATGCCGCCCAGACTCATGATGTTGGCCCCAAGGCCAAGCCAGCGCATGGCGGCGAAGGCCATCAGAATGCCAACCGGCAGCATGAGAATGGCCACAAGCGCGCTTCGGATGTGCAACAAAAAAATGATGCACACGAGCGCCACCACGGCGCTCTCCTCCAGAAGCGTATGTTTCAAGGTCTCGATCGCCGCATTGATAAGGCCCGACCGGTCATAGACGGGAATAATCTCGGTGCCCTTTGGCAGGCTCGAGGCAAGTTCAGCGATGCGTTTCTTGACATTGTCGATCACGTCGAGCGCGTTCGAGCCGGATCGCTGCAGCGCGATGCCGCTCGCCACCTCGCCCTCGCCATTGAGTTCCGTGATGCCGCGCCGCTCGTCCGGCCCAAGCTCCACCCGCGCCACATCTTTCAGCAGGACCGGCGTCCCGTCGCTGACCTTGACCACGATCTTGCCGAGATCGTCGAGGCCACGGATATAGCCCTTGCCCCGGACAATAAACTCGAACTCGGACAGCTCCACCGTGCGGCCGCCCACATCGGTGTTGCTGGCACGGATCACGTCGCGAATTTTCTCGAGGGTGATGCCAAGGTCGCGCAGCCGCTGCGGGTCGACGACCACATTATATTGTTTGACAAAGCCGCCAACGCCTGCGACCTCGGCCACGCCTTCGGCCCTGGCGAGCCCATAACGCAAGGTCCAGTCTTGCACCGAACGCGTCTCGGCCAGGTTCTGGTTCTTCGAGACGACGGCGTATTGATAAACCCAGCCCACGCCGGTCGCATCCGGCCCAAGCGTCGGAGTGACGCCCGCCGGCAGGCGTTTTGCAGCCGCATTCAGATATTCAAGCACGCGCGAGCGTGCCCAGTAGATATCCGTGCCATCTTCGAAGATGATGTAGACAAACGAGACGCCAAAGAAGGAGAAGCCCCGCACCACCTTCGATTTCGGCACGGTCAGCATGGCTGTCGTCAGCGGATAAGTGACCTGATCCTCGACCACCTGCGGCGCCTGTCCTGGATAATCGGTGAAGACGATCACCTGCGTATCGGAGAGGTCGGGGATGGCGTCGAGCGGCAGATGGCGGAGCGCATAGAGGCCGCCCGCGACGGCAAACACGGTAGCGATCAACACCAGCATGATGTTGCGGGCCGACCAGTCGATGACGCGGGCGATCATTTGGCGTCTCCCGGTGTGGCAAGCCCTTGCAACGCCGCTTTGAGGTTGCTCTCGGCATCGATGAGAAAGTTTGCCGCCACGACGATTCGGTCATTGGCAGCAACACCGTTGCGGATTTCGGTGTAACCGCCGCCCCGGCGGCCAAGCGTCACCTCGCGAGGCTCGAAGCGGCCATCGCCCTTGTCGATGATCACGACTTTCCGCGCGCCACTGTCGATCACCGCGTCGTCAGGCACGGCGAGGACCGGCTGTTCGCTGCCTGTCGCGAGTTCCACATCCGCATACATGTTGGGCATGAGAAGATTTTGAGGATTGGCGAGTTCGATCCGCACCCGCGCGGTGCGCGTCTCTTTGTTAATCGCCGGATAGACGAGCGAGATTTTTCCTGTGAAGGTCCGGCCTGGATAGCCGCGCGGCTTCACCATCGCTGCTTGCCCTGTAGCGATCAACGAGAGGTCGCGCTCGGCGACGTCAGCCAGCACCCAGACGACCGAGATATCGGCGATGCGAAAGAGCACCTCGCCCATCTGAGCGCGCATGCCCTCGACGACATTATGTTCGGTGATGAAGCCGTCGCGGGGAGCCGGCCAGGTGACGGTTAGCGCGCCTTCTTTGGTGCGTTCGATCTCTTGGATGATGGTTTCAGGAACGCCAAGATTTTCAAGGCGTCGTCGCGCACCCTTAGTGCTTGAAAGGCCACTCGTGTCGCGAATGCCGAGGTCGGTCACATATTGAGCCGCCGCCGCAGACAATGTCGAACTGTAAAGGCGCATCAAAGGCTCGCCTTTCCGCACCGCGCTTCCCGTGGTGACGTGTTCAAGCTTTTCGATAAAGGCGTCGAAACGAAGGGCAACGACGGTCTGCCGGTGCTCGTCAGGCGCGACCACGCCTGGAGCACGAATGGGCGTGGTCAGCACCCGCATTATCGCGGGCTCTGAGCGCACGCCTGTCCGTTGCAACTTGCCGGGCGTGATTTTAACGGTCGAGCCGTCCTCATCCTCGCCCTCATAAACGGGGATATAATCCATCCCCATCGAGTCCTTTTTTGGGGACGGGGAGGTATCGGGCAACCCCATCGGATTGCGATAGAAGCGGAGGCGCTTTGGCGCTTCCTTTCCGCCCCTGGGGGTCTCCGCTGGCTTGGGCTTGTCAAAGCTCACATCTTCGCCGGCACGAACGGCAATATAGTCACGGCCATCCGGCGTCTTCTTTGGTGTGTCCGAATAGCTCGCTTTCCCATCTGGGTCGCGAAAGTAAAGTATAGGACCGTTTGCCGGCTCGGGCTTTGCTGGCGCACCGAGAGCAGGGTACGTAAAATGAGGTACCGGGATGCCATCGCGATCAGCCCAATACCCTCCGACCCCCGCCACCATTGTGGTGACGAGGGCGAGTACTATTATGGCGCGGGTCATGGCAAGGCTTTGAGGATCAACGTGCCTTGAACAGTATCAAGTTCTCCCGGCACTTTTGCTGCCAAAGAGAACGCCCAACCGCCTTCCATGGTCAGTTTGGCTTTGAAGCGGTAGATACCGGGCTCACCGCCAGCTACCTTCTCGACAGGCGTCGTCATCGCTTCCATGCCATCCGGCGCCATGTCGAGCCGGGTGGTGAAAATCACCGCCTCCGGCACCGGCTTCCCATCTGGCTTATGCACAAGCCGAACAACAATCTCGGCTGGCATATTGGTTTTCAGTTCCTTGCTTACGAGCTGAAACTCGTAATCGCTTGAACCCGCCTGGGCACTAAAGACCGAAGCAAAAACGCACGCCGTACCAAATGCGGCAGCTACGGCCGCGTGTTTCATGAAGTTTTTCATGATTATGAACTCCAAAAGTCGTTGAACATTCCGGCTGATCGACAGCCGCTCATCGTGAGCTTGACGTCAAACGCGCCAGCTCAAGCGGACCATTCCTTTAGTTGCGATGGTCAGCGTTGGCGTCTTAGGACGCGGTGTTCAGCCTTGTGGAGGCCGCGAGGGCGGCTCAGATGTGCGGCTCAAAAGGATGGCCGCAGAAGCTCGCCGCTGGCGGTAGGTGACGAAGGTAAATTGAGTACTGGCCTGCACGATCGCCGGTATGACACTCGTGCAACAATCAGAGGCACAGGAGACCTTCTCCTGGTTTTTCTGAGGGCAACAGGGGTGGCTTTTTTCAGTGTGTCTAACGCCGCTATGCGCCATGACATGCTTGGCCGTGGTCATTGTCGGTGACGACGCGGGCTTGAGAGCATAGGCCGACTGCATCGCAGCCCCGTTCAGAATGAACGAAAGCGCAAACACCACGGCGAGTAAAATATTGCGTCCGCAGGCACCCATGCTGCGAATAGAGCAAAATCGCGAAAGGGTGTCTATTGCATAGTTCTAAAAAGTCATCACAAAACCTTGTCTCGTCATTTCAGCATACCCCACGGGACATTGCTGGAGAGCAGATCGTGGCGCGTATTCTGCGTATCGAACAGGCTTTCGGCATGCATGATTCGAACGCTTTCGCAGCGCCCGTTCCGCCGGCACTCTGAACGGCATATTCGTCAGGGAAACGAGCTGACCCATTAAGGACCAACAAAGCCAGCGAACCAGGAATCGATTTATGGTCAGCGCTTAGGGTTAAAAATAGCGAGAATGGTCTCGTATTGGCCCAGCCGACTAAGTTGCTCATCGTGAGTTTTAATTCTGCTCCTCGCTCGATAGCGAACGTGACAATTGTTGCCGCGAAGGTCCGCATTCCGCCTACTGCGGACTCTGTCATAGGCGCCTGAAATTTATTTCTGAACATAGCGCATTAGCGTAGCGAAGCGTAGATTCTAAATAAAGCGCTTGATGCGTAGTTGGCGCCGCCGGTAACATGTGGGGATGGTTCATCGCTCCCTGAAGGAAAGGCGCGATAGGGTGCCGCCCTTGAAAGTCTTTGTCACCGCAAGCGAACGCGCCTCGATCGCTGCGAAGGCAGCGCAAGCGAGGCTTTCTCTCTCGTCCTATTTGCGAAATGCCGGGCTCGGCGTACGGCTGAAATCGACCTTCGATCATCATGTCATCCTCCCTCTCCTCAAAGTGAACACTGACCAAAGCCAACTTGGAGGCCGTCTCAAGCTCTGGCTTTCAGATGGACCGGCCTCTGGACCGTCCAAAGAGGATATCGGCAAGCTCTTCCACGACATTACGGTCGAGCACAGAAAGCTTCGCGAGCTTCTAGATCGCATGTAAGCAAATAATCCACGATAAGCGGCATGGTCCTCAACGCATCGCTCGGAATTCAATCGTGTCGAGCCTAGTCATTGCTCGGCTGCAATTCCGATATGGCTACTTGGGCTTCAATTTAAGCCGCGTCGTCGCAGGTACTGGGCCAAGCGCTTGTACCGATGATCTTCCTTTAGCTGCGGCTTCGCTTGCGCGATGGCTTCCAGGCAGTGCGGCAGTTCTCTGGGTGCCCATGGTTGATCATTTATGATGGCATCGAGAAAACATAACGCTGTCTTCGCGAAACGGGCACACAATCCCGCCTCATGCAGCTTGTGTACGACGTAGTCGGGATGATCGAGGGGTCGCAACCAATCCGAAACAAGGGCTACTGCCGAAGGAAATTCACCGCCCGCCACGACAGACAGGAGCGCTAACGAATTAACGATGCTGTCTGACGCCAGATCACGGGATTTGGGCCAAACTTGTTGCCAGAACGGTTGAACTCGATTTTTCCAATAGTCCTCCCGTTGTTCTCCAGCGCTTTCGAGTGCCTGCGGCAATGCCCGTGCAACTTCTTCCAACCCCTGTTGTGGTAGTTCGCCAATGGCCGCTTGGAAGTCCGCCGAAGTGTAGCCTTCAATAGGCTCCAAGGCAGCATAGGTAAGAAAGGTTGCAAATCGGCTGCCTGACTCGCCAAGGTCTACGTAGTGATTCACCGTGGAAAGGAAGTGTAATTTGAAGGCGATCAGGAGCGGGCGGTACAGTCTGGGCGACCAGAGAAACCCTGCCCATACTGCTTTGGCCTCGACCGAATTGTGTCTCCAATCGAACAAAGGCAGTAGGTGTTTTTCCGTCCACGAGCGATCCACTCGGAATAATGCAATCAGCTGGTGAGCCAGCAACACGCGTCCGTGGCGGAATCTCTCGACACGGGAATCGCATATTTGAGTGAAAAAAGGTTCGATGTCCCTCGGCAGCAAATCGCCGTCATTGGGTTGGCGTTTGAACCAACGATTCAGCAGCGCCTGGACGACTTCACCGATTGGGTGGTTGATAGCCTCGGTAATCGGAGCCCTACCCTGACGTATCTTGCCGCTGGATTCGAGGTGCAAGGTGAGCACGCGCCGGCAAACGTCCAGCAGGATATCCTCGTTGCGGTCAATCACCCTAAGCAGGGATTCTTAGTTTGGCCCACGAACGGCGGTTTCGTTCAAAATTGAGAACGGTGACGGCCTTATGGATTGCGGCATCGAGGATTTCGGCATTGGCGAATGTCTGATGGGCGAGGTGATGGATTTTGAGGTCGCGCCAGACGCCCTCGATGTCATTGAGTTCGGGCGCATATTTTGGGAGCCATTCGACCGTGAGCCAATGGGCGCGAGCGGCGAGTTCAGCCTTTGTGGCTTTGCTGACGTGTATCGGACCGTTGTCGAGCACAATAACGGCGGGCTTGGTGCTCGCACCTGGCTTGGGGCCGTACAGCCGGTCGAGGGTCTCCAAAAGCGCGATAAAGTCTGTGCTGCGTTTTGTCCGCGACGTTGTCACGATAAGCTCGCGCTTTCCCCAATCGAACGCACCCATGATGGCGACTTTTTTCGATTGCCCCGGTGCGGGGATGCGCAGATCCGCTCCGCGCTTGGCCCAAGCGCGCGCCAGATAGGGGTGCGTCAGCGCCTCGCTTTCATCGGCGAAAAGCAGCACGATATCGCCTGCTTCCGCTTGGGCCTTGCGAAGCTTCAGCCGCAATCCCATGCGCTCGATCGCGTCCGCGATCTGCCGGCCCTTCAAAGTATGACGGGGTCTACGCCAGCGGAAAGCCCCTTTTTACGAAGCACCTTGGAGAGTTGCGAGCGAGAGATCGTGACCCCTTCGCGCGATGCAATCTCTCCCGAAAGACGAGCGAGTGTAAAGTTTTGCCGGTTTGCGACGGGCTCGCAGAGAAGCACATTCGCGACCCGAAGCGCGGCTTCCGCCTTTACCGGCGCGGGACCAGGAGCAATGCTGGCCTTCAATGCCTCAACGCCGCCTCTCATGAAATCGCTGCGCCACAAGCGCACAGTGTCTTCCCGCACGCCGAAGGCTTGCGCGATCCGCGCGCTGATCCAACCATCCAGCGTCAACAGCACCGCGCGCGCCCGGTCAGCTTCGGCCCGCTCCGGACCGCTCGCCATCACCTTCAGCGCCGCCCTTTCTTCGTCCGATGCTGTCACAGGAGATTTTCCCGCCATGCTTCGCCCCCCGAATCGCATCGCAAAACAGAATCACGGCCAACATTCGTTGGCTAGGCTAAATCAACCTGCTTAGAGCTGGCTTGTAGCCACCACGTGATAGCGTCTACGATTTCCTGCACAACTTCATCTGGCATCTTCAGCACTAGAGGCGCTGCATACCGCCACGACCGCTGAACTAGGCCTTCCTCGCTCCAAGCGCTCAGAGCTTCTCGCCAGCGCGCTGCTGGCCAGATGTTTTCTCGGGCCAAGTCACATAAGGCTAAAAGGCTGAGGCGGAAGCGAGTGCGGCAGGAGTCGCGCCATGTGTCCTCATAAAATGGTTGCCGCTCAGGCGGCGGCCGCTTGAGCCACAAAACCAATTCACCCCGTGTTTGGGGCGCGACATCAAGATAGCGGCGGGCTTCAAAATCGGGGTCTCCCGTGCCGCTCATCCAATGGGAGAACTCGTCCTTGTCGTCGCTTCTCAGTAGCCATTCGGGGTTTGCCTCTGACAGTTTGTTGAGCCGCCGTAAGGCGGCGTCGCCGAGCTGACCACCGCCTTCCTGCAATTTGGCGAGATGCAGCCAGACTGAGTGATCCACCAACCATTGCCACCGCTCGGGTTCAAGGTCACCCCGGAACATATGCCGTGGGGGACCAGTCAGAATTGCAGTTTCCAACCGGCCACGCGCTAACGGTGTGAGCTTTGCTGCTTGCTGCACGAGCAAACGCATTGTTTCCCGCTGCGTCTCTGCAGACCAGAGCCACCACGCATCCTCCGACACCAGCCACTGTACCCACCGAGCGCATGGGATGCACGCATCGTGACTGGCTGCAAATAAAGCCAACCGCTTGAACGCTGGATAGGCAATATCGAACCACCCCAACGCGATCCGCCGGGCGCGCTCGGGATCGTTTTCACGAGTTGCCAACCATGAATCCCGTAGCAACTCGATTAACGTGACCCAATCCCGAAACCCCCGATTCTGCCAGTGTTGACTAATTGACGGCAAATCCCAGTGCGACCGATCATTGCGGTCATCTGCCTCACCCAACTCGTGCATCAAATCTAGCGCGTCACCCAGCAATTGCTGAAAGTCATCCAGCAGCGTTGGCAACGCCGCTCGCCAGTGTTCATCCGCTAAATTGTGAAGTGACGAGTGCACATGGTCGGTGGCGAGCACCAGTTCCCAATCCACCAATTGCCGGATATTCGCGGGTTCATTGATGCCTTCCTCCTCTGACTTCCAGCGAAATGGGCTTTTCAACGTCACCTTTGGTGACAATAGCTCGCGCAATTCCAGTCTCAATGTAGCTGTCAGCCCATTGCGATTTAGACGCTCCTTCCAACGGTAGAAGTCTGACGACGCAGCCTGTGGCGACGTCACCCGCCCGGCGAGTAGCAAGCGCCAAAGCGTCTGCATCAAGGGCCCTGGAATGGCGTTGGGCGCTTGCGTGCGGATATCGTTTAGCTCACCCGTCTTGCCTTCGCGTGCTAGCTGCGCGAAATGTGTTAACTGTTGGTCAATCATCCACCTCCAGCGCTGGCACAAACGGGCTCCTCGCTGCGCCAACCAAATCACCAGGACCGGATCATTCAAATGTCGGATCAGCCATCGGGCCAGATGGAACATCACGTCATCCCATTGACTGTCTACGTCGGCTAGCACGAGCGCCAACCACGGCGCGTGCTGATAAGGCGCGGGGCGTCGGATCAAGCTGAACCGCAGCTTATCATTCACTTCTCCTGGCAAAACGCTGAAGCGATCTAAGTCCCGGTGCAGGAAGCGCTCCTCAGAGAATGCTTCTAACCATTCGAGCGCCGGAGCGGGATTCAGCTCCGCAAAGCGCTTAGCAGGCAATCCCGACTTGTGGGAGAGCGCCCAAAACATCCGTCCCACGAAGTCATCCTGCCGTGTGCTGGCAGACGACCGTGCGAGGGCGTATTCTACGACGATGCGCTCTTTGCCAAGAATGCCATCGCGGTAAGTTTCGGACCAAACCTTCAACGTTCTATGCAACGCTGAGTGATCATTGCTCCCGGCTTGTACCTCATAAAGGATAGGAGTCACGCCTTTGGCGGTCCATTCATTGGTCTTAGCTGGTTCCTGTCCCGGCATACAGTCACCTAGCGCATAGGCCTGTGGGGTGTCTTCGCCCAGCATACGGTCGGCGGCCAGCGCATCCATCATATAGCGCAGCACGGGATCATTGATGCTGTAGCCGACAAAGCAGACAAGGTAGTTACGGAATAGCTCGCTAACGAAGCGCGCCGCCCAGCGTTCAGTTAGGTAAGCAAGACCGAAGTCCCCGCTGGTAAGCACTAGCCGGTGCAGCGCACTGAGGTCCTCTGTGTCTGGTAAGAGTCCATGCAAATAGACCAAACCGTTCCATCGGCTGTTTTTAGGTATGGGCAGCATCGGTGCCGCATACGCTTGGAAGGACTTTCCGGGGCGTTTTCCAACTCGCTCGAAAATGCGGTCGAAGTTCGTGGTAACGAGGCGAATATTCCCATCGCGGCAGCGAGCAAGCTCCAGCAACGCCTCATGCGTGTCAGTGGCACCCTTGCGATTCCACCTAGGTCTTAAGGCATTCGCTAGGTGTTGACGGACAGCGACACGTTGTCCGGGGTAGCGCCGTTCCAGCAAATCAAGCGTGGCATCAAATTGATCGCGTTCGAAGGCAGCTTTTTCAATATCTGAGCGCCTAGTGCCCGCGTGCTTGTAAATCTCGTCCACCAGTCCCTTAAAACTAAGCAGGTTGATTTAGCCTAGCCAACGAATGTTGGCCGTGATTCCGTTTTCCTGTGTGATTCGAGGAGCGGAGCATGGCTGGAAAATCTCCTGTGACAGCATCGGACGAAGAAAGGGCGGCGCTGAAGGTGATGGCGAGCGGTCCGGACCGGGCCGAAGCAGACCGGTCGCGCGCGGTGCTGTTGACGCTGGACGGTTGGATCAGCGCGCGGATTGCGCAAGCCTTCGGCGTGCGGGAAGATACTGTGCGCTTGTGGCGGAGCGATTTCATGAGAGGCGGCGTTGAGGCATTGAAGGCCAGCATTGCTCCTGGTCCCGCGCCGGTAAAGGCGGAAGCCGCGCTTCGGGTCGCGAATGTGCTTCTCTGCGAGCCCGTCGCAAACCGGCAAAACTTTACACTCGCTCGTCTTTCGGGAGAGATTGCATCGCGCGAAGGGGTCACGATCTCTCGCTCGCAACTCTCCAAGGTGCTTCGTAAAAAGGGGCTTTCCGCTGGCGTAGACCCCGTCATACTTTGAAGGGCCGGCAGATCGCGGACGCGATCGAGCGCATGGGATTGCGGCTGAAGCTTCGCAAGGCCCAAGCGGAAGCAGGCGATATCGTGCTGCTTTTCGCCGATGAAAGCGAGGCGCTGACGCACCCCTATCTGGCGCGCGCTTGGGCCAAGCGCGGAGCGGATCTGCGCATCCCCGCACCGGGGCAATCGAAAAAAGTCGCCATCATGGGCGCATTCGATTGGGCGGGACGCGAGCTTATCGTGACAACGTCGCGGACAAAACGCAGCACAGACTTTATCGCGCTTTTGGAGACCCTCGACCGGCTGTACGGCCCCAAGCCAGGTGCGAGCACCAAGCCCTGCCGTTATTGTGCTCGACAACGGTCCGATACACGTCAGCAAAGCCACAAAGGCTGAACTCGCCGCTCGCGCCCATTGGCTCACGGTCGAATGGCTCCCAAAATATGCGCCCGAACTCAATGACATCGAGGGCGTCTGGCGCGACCTCAAAATCCATCACCTCGCCCATCAGACATTCGCCAATGCCGAAATCCTCGATGCCGCAATCCATAAGGCCGTCACCGTTCTCAATTTTGAACGAAACCGCCGTTCGTGGGCCAAACTAAGAATCCCTGCTTAGGCAAACCCGCTGGATAGGAAATACCTGCACCACAGAAAAACACCACTCTACCTTCTTCGTGCGCTTGCAGGAGAAGATCGGGAATGTCAGGACCGTTAGCGATAAATTGCATGATAAGGTTGAACTACAGTGATTTGATCAGGTGCGAACCTGAATCGTTGCAGTTTTAGACCGCTTTGTGCGTTATCGCGCTCCTACGGTTCCAGGATTATCTGCTCATATGTACTTGGGGGAGATTGGTTGGGGGAAGCCAGACCGACTCGCACGTTTTTCAGCGCCGTGCCTACACAGTGCCTATTTTCTGAAAGTGTTGGTTACCGCGATATCGCATAACCCTTTGATTTTATTGGTGAGCCCGGATGGATTCGAACCATCGACCCTCTGATTAAAAGTCAGATGCTCTACCGGCTGAGCTACGGGCTCCCAAACGCAGATTTGATCCGGCGGTCAAATCTCCGCAGACCATAGGTTGACACGTATTGTTGGTCAATAGACGTATCATGTCAAATATCGCCGCACGGTGAATTTGATGCATGCCTCAGCTCTAGACATCAAATTTCCTTGTACGCGCCCGGTGACATCTTATAGTCATCGCGGCTAGCTAAACCGTGACAAATGTCTTCTATTTCATCCGAACATCATATCGACGGCATCGAGGCCGAGGCAGCTGCTGCCCGGCAAACGCGATTGGTTGCAATCGGGCTGATATGCTCAGCATCGATATGCTTTTCAATGCTCGATACGACTGCGAAATATCTAGCCACGATCGCCCACGTGCCGGTTTTGCTGGTGATATGGTTTCGCTTCGTCAGTCATGCTCTCCTCAACGTCGTTTTTTTGGGACCAAGAACGCTTCTCACCGCAAGCCGGTCAGCGAAACCCGCGCATCAGATTCTCCGCAGCATATTCATGCTTGGAGCAACTGCGTTCAACTTTCTGGCGCTCCAATATCTGCAACTGGATCAGGGCGCCACGATCTTCTTTCTTTCGCCCTTTATCGTGGCGGCACTGGCAGGCCCTATGCTCGGCGAATGGGTGGGCTGGCGACGGCTTCTTGCAATCTGCATGGGATTTTCCGGCGTTCTATTTGTAACGCGGCCAGGCTTCGGCGGCATCCATTGGGCCGTCTCGTTCTCCTTTTGCGCAACGCTCAGCTACGCGCTTTATACTCTATGGACCCGCTATCTAACGAGGTTTGACTCTGCGGAGACAACGCAGATTTTTTCGCCATTTGCGGGAGCGATTGGGTTGGCCCCATTCGTGCTGTCCAGCTGGCAAACACCCGAGAGCGCGTGGGTTTGGCTTCTCCTGCTATCGCTTGGCCTTTCCGGCGGGTTCGGCCATTGGCTGCTTATTCTCGCTTATCAAAGGGCTCCGGCGCCGGTGCTCGCCCCCTTCGGTTATGTAAGCATTATCTTCATGATAGCCCTCGGCTTTCTCCTCTTCTCCAATGTTCCAAGCTGGTGGACATTGGTTGGGGCAAGCATCATTATCTCGTCTGGAGTTTACCTCCTCTTTCGCGAAAGTCAGACGGCTGGCTCCTCGGCCCCTGCCTCATCTGCGACCGTCGCTGAAGGATAGGCGGCGCGAACGTGCGCGGCGAGTTCCGCGAACGTCCCTTGCTGGATCGATAGGCGAATCTTGGCCATCAAATCCTGATAAAAATGCGTATTCGCCCAACTCAGGAGCATAGGACCAAGAAATTCGCCTGCACGGAATAGATGATGGATATATGCGCGGGAATAGTCGCGCGCCGCAGGGCATGAACTCGCCTCGTCGATGGGCCGCATGTCCTCGATATGAGAAGCATTCCGCATATTCAGCTTTCCACTCCAGGTGAAAGCCTGACCATGGCGCCCCGAGCGCGTGGGCATCACGCAATCGAACATGTCCACGCCACGCTCCACAGCTCCCACAATGTCCGCCGGAGTCCCAACACCCATGAGGTAGCGCGGTTTGTTGCGAGGAAGGAGCGGCGTGGTGGAGGAGAGAGTCTGAAGCATAAGCTGCTGGCCTTCGCCCACTGCCAAGCCGCCGATGGAATAGCCATGGAAGTCCATAGTAGTGAGCTTCTCGGCAGAACGCGCGCGCAGCTCCGGATGGACTCCACCCTGAACGATGCCAAACAGTGCCCGCCCCGGTTCCCCATAAATTTGAAATGCGTCCAGCGACCTCTCTGCCCAACGCAGAGAGAGCTCCATCGAGCGCTCAACGTCATGACGACTAGCCGGATAGGGCGTGCACTCATCGAATTGCATCTGAATGTCCGCGCCGAGCAGATTTTGCACCTCGATGGAGCGCTCGGGCGTCAACTCGTAGAGAGTGCCGTCGATATGCGAGCGAAAACTCACGCCGCGCTCGGATATGTTGCGGAGCTGACTAAGCGACATCACCTGATAGCCGCCGGAATCGGTGAGAATCGGACCTTCCCACCCCATGAAGCGGTGCAATCCCCCAAGCCGCGCCATCCGCTCCGAGCCAGGGCGTAACATGAGATGATAGGTGTTGCCGAGTATAACGTCCGCGCCGGCAGACTTTACTGCATCGAGATAAACGGCCTTAACCGTTGCAGCCGTCCCAACCGGCATGAAGGCGGGTGTGCGAATAACACCGCGCGGCGTTTCGATCTTGCCGAGCCGCGCCTCGCCGTCATTTGCGAGCAGTTGAAAGGAGAAAGGTGCGGACATCAGGAGGAGCTTTCAGATGCACGATGCAGCAAACAAGCATCGCCATAGGAATAAAAGCGAAAACCAGACGCGATGGCGTCAGCATAGGTTTTCTTCATGAGTTCGGTACCGGAAAAGGCACAGACCAGCATGAACAAAGTTGATTTCGGGAGATGAAAATTCGTTAGCAAAAGGTCCGCGCTGCGAAAGCGATGACCCGGCTTGATGAATATGCTCGTGAAATCCGAATAGGGCGCTATGCTGCCGTCTGGCCGCGCCGCCGTTTCAAGAAGTCGCAGCGACGTGGTGCCCACGGCGACCAAGCGGCCGCCCTTTTCGCGAGCTTCGTTGATCGTCCGCGCCGCGTCCTCGCTGATCTCAGCCCATTCAGCGTGCAGCCGATGTCCCTCGATCTGTTCCGCTCGCACGGGCAGGAATGTGCCCGCACCAACATGCAGGGTCACAAATGCAGTTTTGATGCCTGCTGCGGAAAGCTCGTCCAGCAATTTTGGAGTAAAATGAAGCCCAGCCGTGGGCGCCGCCACGGCACCCTCATGCTTCGCATAGACGGTTTGGTAGTCGGAGCGGTCCCGCTCGTCAGCCGGCCTTGCCCGTCCGATGTAAGGAGGAAGAGGCATGGAGCCTGCTGCCTCCATAAGGGCCTCTATGCTCTCCGTGCCGCGCGCGCCGACGATGACTTCCCCAGACTCGCCCTTGGCGTGGACGCACAGGACGAATCTAAACTGCTCGAAAATGATTTCATCGCCTTCGCGAAGGCGGCGCGCGGGCCTCGCCATTGCTTTCCATTTGCCGTCCGCTAGGCGTTCGATCAGCGTAAGCGATACTTCGACCGCCCAGGCATCGCCCATTCTTGACGAACGCACTCCGCTGAGTTCGGCGGGAAGCACCTTCGTGTTATTGAAGACCATCACATCGCCGGGGGCGAGGAGCGCGGGCAAATCGCTGACCGTGCAATGCGAAAACTGCTCCGCGTCGCCCGGCCTCACAACAAGAAGCCGAGCGGAATCCCGCGGCGATGCCGGTCTAAGGGCAATGGCGGACTTAGGCAGATCGAAATCGAAATTTTCTAAAAGCACGCGTTTTTTCGATTGTCCAAAAACCGTTCCGCCGCCCTGCCCTAGCCCAGGCTTACCCGCCTGTCCCTACGCGCATGGATATGATCTTGTCAGGGTTTTTGACAGGTTCGCCCCGCTTGATTTTATCCACATTTTCCATGCCTTCGATCACGCGGCCCCAGACCGTATATTGTTTGTCGAGAAAAGAGGCATCGTCGAAGCAGATAAAGAATTGGCTGTCGGCGCTGTCAGGGCTGCTGGCGCGCGCCATGGAGACGGTGCCGCGCTCATGGGCAGCGTTGTTGAATTCAGCCTTCAACTTCTGGCCTGATCCGCCCGTTCCCGTTCCGGTGGGGTCGCCAGTTTGAGCCATAAAGCCATCGATCACGCGATGGAATACGACTCCGTCATAGAACCCCTGCCGCGCCAGCTCCGTAATCCGGGACACATGGTTCGGAGCGAGATCCGGGAGCATCTGGATTACAACGCGACCATGAGTTGTCTCTAAGACCAGCGTGTTCTCAGCATCTTTTCCTGATGTCATGTCATTTCTTTCAAAGCGCGCCGATTGCCTGTTGGCGCAAAGCCGTTCCTGTTATCTTCGTCTGACCACAGATGTGGTGATCAATTGGCATCCGATGCAAGTTGCATCTTGATGATCTTATCGGGGTTGAACACCTTGCCGTCGCCGCCCGCGCCCTTTTTAATGCGATCCACCAACTCCATGCCCTTGGTAACCTGGCCCCAGACCGTGTAAGTGCCATTCAAATGCGATGCGTCCTCCAAGCAAATGAAGAACTGACTATTCGCAGAATTCGGATTGCCGGTGCGAGCTGCTCCGATTGTGCCTCGCTTGAATGGGGTGCTCGAAAACTCAGCCGGCAAATCGGGATATTTCGAACCACCCGTCCCATCGCCCTTCGGATCGCCGGTCTGCGCCATGAAGCCGGTGATGACTCGGTGGAATGTTAAATCATTATAAAAACCTTCTTTAATGAGCTTCTTAATTCGCGCAACATGTTTAGGAGCCAGATCAGGACGCAGTTCAATTGTAATCCGGCCGTCCTTGAGATCCAAATAGACCGTATTTTCTGGGCTTGCTGCGCGGCTTGAATTTGGAGCCATCGCCAAGCCAAGGGCAAGCAGCGCGGCGAAAAAGAGAGGACGCAACATGGAAAAACCTTATGGCAGGATTGATTGGATCACGTTCGGCCTCGCTAACCCCCTATCGGGGCGGGAATTTGGCCAGCCTCACGAAAGCTTAAATTTGTTTTGAATGCGCTGAAGAACCGCTGGCGACACGAAGCTGGATACATCCCCACCAAGGCTTGCAATCTGACGAACGAGCGTCGCCGTGATATGGCTGACCTCCGGCGCTGCGGCTAGAAACACAGTCTCAATATTGGGAGCAAGCTGTTTGTTCATGCCAGAGAGTTGCATCTCATAGCTAAAATCACCGGCATCCCTTAAACCGCGAAGAATCGCCTTCGCCCCATATTTTTGAGCCGCGTCGACAGTCAGCCCTTGAAAAAGCACAACCTTACTCCGCCCACTCGCCCCAAGTGCGTTCAACTCCTCCTGAAGCATTTCGACCCGCTCGGCGTCCGAAAACATAGGCGATTTCGTGGGGTGCACCCCAACGCCAAGCACAAGCTTGTCAGCCAGCTTCAGGCCACGGCGCATAATGTCCAGATGCCCCAAGGTGGGGGGATCGAAACTGCCCGGATAAAATGCGCATTCCATGCCCGCCTCGCGCCTTTCTCATCTGTAATTGCCTACGCCGTCCGGAGATGGCTTGGAGATCATTAAGCGGTGGGCTCGATCGCGCCGCCATCCATATCGTTCGCGCCATTCCCAGTGCCATCATCATTGATAAGCTCAGCAGACACCACGCGCTCCTCTTGATCCGTGCGGAAAATCGTGACGCCCTGCGCTGACCTGCCTATGACGGAAATCCCTTCGATGGGGCAGCGGATCAGCTTCCCGCCATCCGTGACCAGCATGATCTGATCAGTGTCCTCGACTGGGAAGGATGCGATAAGGCGCCCATTGCGATCATTGACGGCCATGGCGATGATGCCCTTCCCGCCGCGTCCTGATGTCCGATATTCATACGATGAGGTACGTTTGCCGAAGCCTCTTTCGGAAACGGTGAGAACATATTGCTCCGCCCCGCCTAGTTCGGCGTAGCGTGACGGCGTGAGATCCGCAATTTCCGTCGTCTCCAGCGCTTCGCCGTCATCGACACCATTCTCTTCCGGCGCATTGACGGCATCGCTTGCGAACTCTCCATTTTCCGATGCAGCCCGCTCGCCCGCAGCCGCCCGGCGCATCGCGTTTGCCTGTTTGAGATAGGCCGCGCGTTCCGCCGGTGTCGCATCCACGTGCCGGAGGATTGCAAGCGAAATGACCTTGTCTGCCTCTTCGAGCCTCACTCCTCGCACGCCCGTGGACTCGCGCCCTTTGAAGATCCGAATCTCCGTGACGGGAAAGCGTATCGCTTGCCCCTCCGCCGTCGTCAGCAAAATGTCGTCGGTTTCGCGGCATAATTGAGCGCCTGCGATTTCGTCGCCAATGTCGAGCTTCATGGCGATTTTACCGTTCTGGCGAACTTCCGCAAAATCGGCGAGTTCGTTGCGGCGAACATTGCCCGACCGTGTTGCGAAAAGGATGAAGACGCCTGTTTCCTCGCGCTCCTCCTCCGGTAACGGCAATATCGACGTGATCGTCTCATCTTGCTGCAAAGGAAGAAGATTGATGAGCGCTTTGCCCCGCGCTTGCGGCGCGGACAGCGGTAGCCGCCAAACCTTCATCTTATAGGCCATGCCGCGAGACGAGAGGAAAAGTACGGGCGTATGCGTGTTGGCGACAAACAACCTCGTGACAAAGTCTTCATCGCGGGTCGACATGCCCGAACGGCCTTTGCCGCCGCGCCGCTGCGCGCGATACGTCGACAACGGCACGCGCTTGATATAGCCCCGGTGGCTGACGGTGACGACCATATCCTCTTTCTGGATAAGGTCCTCGTCCTCGAGCTCGCCCTCGATATCGAGGATTTCGGTCCGGCGCGGCGTTGAAAATTCTTCCTTGATGGCCGTCAGCTCATCGCGCACGATCTCGATGATCCGTGGGCGCGAGCTCAAAATATCGAGATAATCCCGAATCTTGTCCGCCAACGCCTTTAGCTCGTCGCCTATTTCATCGCGGCCAAGTGCTGTAAGGCGTTGGAGGCGCAAATCTAGGATCGCACGCGCCTGCTCATTGGACAGACGATAAACATTTCCCTCTAATATCTTGGATCGCGGATCGTCGATCAGCGCCAAGAGCGGCGCGATATCTTCCGCGGGCCAGCTTCGCGTCATGAGCTGCTCACGCGCGCTTGCCGGATCGGGCGCAGTCCGAATGAGCTTGATAACCTCATCGATGTTTGCGACTGCAGTCGCGAGACCCACGAGCACATGGGCTCGCTCGCGCGCTTTCGCGAGCAAAAACTTCGTCCGCCGCGAAACCACGACTTCACGAAACTGCGTGAAGGCCTGGATAAAGTCTTTAAGATTGTGCTGCTCTGGGCGTCCACCATTCAGCGCCACCATATTGGCGGCAAACGCAGTTTGTAGCGAAGTAAAGCGATAGAGTTGATTGAGCACAACATCAGGCATAGCGTCGCGCTTCAGCTCGATGACCACGCGATAACCATCGCGATCCGACTCGTCGCGCACGTCGGAAATGCCCTCAATGCGCTTTTCGCGAACCAACTCCGCGATGCGTTCCTGAAGGACCGCCTTATTAACCTGGTAGGGGATCTCCGTGACGATCAGTGCGTCCCGGTCCTTGCGGATAGTCTCGACATGAACCTTGGCGCGCAGCGGGATCGATCCCCGGGCGCGCAAATAAGCCGAACGAATGCCCGCGCGTCCCATGATAATCCCGCCCGTCGGGAAATCGGGACCAGGCACATGTTCCATAAGCTGCTCTATCGTAAGCTCAGGCGTATCGAGAAGCGCTAAACAGGCGTTAATCACCTCGCCGAGATTATGCGGCGGAATGTTGGTTGCCATACCGACGGCGATGCCGCCAGCGCCATTAACGAGCAGATTGGGAAAGCGAGCGGGAAGAACGAGCGGCTCGCGCTCGGAATTATCATAGTTATCTTGGAAATCGACGGTATCGTTTTCCAGGTCATGCAGCAGCATGTCCGAGATCTTCTCAAGGCGAACCTCGGTATACCGCATCGCCGCAGGCGGATCGCCATCGACCGAGCCAAAATTGCCCTGCCCGTCGATAAGCGGCACTCGCATCGAGAAATCCTGGACCATGCGCACGAGTGCGTCATAGACGGATTGGTCGCCATGGGGGTGATATTTACCGATCACATCGCCAACCACGCGCGCCGACTTACGATAGGGCTTGTTCCACTGGTAGCCCGTTTCGTGCATGGAATAGAGAATGCGGCGATGAACCGGCTTCAAACCGTCACGCACGTCAGGCAGCGCCCGGGACACGATTACGCTCATAGCGTAATCGAGATAGGAACGCTTCATTTCATCGGTGATGAGGATAGGGCGTATCTCGCCCACACTACGATCACCTTGATTCTTATTGGAACTATCTACCAAAGCCGTTTCCTGGCCTTCTAGGAAGGTAAAAGCCTATGAGGGGGTGCTGTCAGGCTTGAGTGAGATGCACTGGCATCGCCCCAAGCCTCAACCACGAGCTGTAATTAAAAAGGAATCTCGTCGTCCAGTTCTTTCTCGAAGGATTTAGACGGGCCGCTGTCCCTGCCTTTATCCCGCGCGGAACTCGGAGAACTGCGAGGTGCTGAATCACGGGAGCCGCCGCCGCCGCTGGACCCCATATCGTATTCGCCGCCCCCTTCATTAAAACCTGAAGCGCCATTGCGGCCATCAAGCATGGTGAGCTGGCCGGAAAAATTCTGAAGCACTATCTCGGTAGTGTAACGGTCCTGGCCGGAATTATCCTGCCATTTCCGGGTTTGGAGCTGGCCCTCCAGATAAACCTTGGAGCCTTTTTTCAGAAATTGCTGGGCAACCTTGCAAAGCGACTCATTATAAATCACCACGCGATGCCACTCGGTCCGCTCTTTGCGCTCGCCGCTTTGCTTGTCGCGCCACGTTTCCGATGTCGCCAAGCTCAAATTGCAAATCGACCTGCCGTCCTGGGTATGACGCACCTCGGGATCGGTCCCGAGATTGCCGATAAGAATCACCTTGTTCACTGAGCCCGCCATAAGAGCTCCTTTCATACGCTGCTTGAGTCGCCCGGTAGCTTACACCAACGGGCTGCTCAATGATGCACTGAGTGCATTTTTCCACATATGCAATGTCGCATCCGTTCTCTTTATGTTCTAGTGAGTGCAAACCTGATTGTCAACCTGTGTATTTTCATAGTTGTGGGTCATAATATTTGACCAAGCCGGCAGCACTGGCACGGTCACGAATCCGGGTTAACGGGAGTGGGCGAGATGAGGCTTTGGAGGTAATCGGGGTCCCATCCGGCAAGTTTTCTTCGGAGTTTCAGGCTTTTCTTGTCTTTGGCTTGGCGGACGAGGTTGACGGCGAAGTGGCGGACGACGGCCATGTTTTTGGCGCCATGGCCCTTGCGGACGCGGGATAGATCGTCCTTGAAGGTGACGTCGAGCACCCAGTGGAGCGCGTTCTCGATGCCCCAATGGGCGCGGACGGCTTCGCCAAAGGCTTTGGCGCTCATGGGCCTGGAGGCGATGTAAAAGCGGCGTTCGGTCCTGACGCTTTGCTTGGTCCCAACCCTGCTTTCGATCATGGCGATGGCTGAGAGCTTGGGAAAGCGGTATTCGCCGGGAAAGCGCCGCCCGCCGTCCATCCAATCGACAGCCCGGCTCACCGTGCAGCGCCGCTCCTCGATGCGGCCATGGCCTTTGTCCACATCGAGATGGCGATCCACGGCTTCCTCGGGCGCCTCGTCGAAAAACCGTTCGATTTCAGACAGAAGGCTGGGTTGGTTCCCCTTTACGGCCAGAAGGTAATCGGCGCCATGCGCCACGATGCTTTGGGCGATGTCAGGGTTGCAAGCGATGGCGTCGATGGTGATAGAGCGCCCGCTAACGCGCCCGAGGCGGCGAGGCGCTCGAGCAGCGCCGGGATCGCGGTTATCTCGTTCGATTTGGCTTCCACGGCCTCCTGGCCGAGCACCATCTTCGCATGCGTGGCGAAGGCGGAGACCAGATGCAGGGCGGCCTTGCCCGCGGCGCGGTCGTGGCTGCGGCGTGAGGTCTTGCCGTCGATGGCGATGAGATCGGGCGCATCCGGCCTCAGCTCCCGCGCCCAGCTCAGGAAACAGTCCCGGAACAGCCCGGGATCGATGCGGTTCATCAGGATATTGAGCCAGCGCGCGCAAGGAACGCCGTGGTGATAGGGAAGGAAGCGGCGCAGAAAGGGCAGATGGTTCTCGCCCCAAGCGGCGATGTCGTCGAAATCGTCGCAGGAGGCGATGCTGGCGGAGACCACCAAGAGCAGCACCTCCGGCAACGGATGGGCGACGCGCCAGGCCTCGCGCGCGTCCTGGATCTGCGAAAAATGCTGCAAAAGGCCGCGCAAGCGCGGTTTAGGGCCAAAAGCATCCATCTCAAAGCCTCCCGAATCAGAAAGCCCGATGGAATCACACAAAACGCAATCGTTAAATAACCGTTAATCTGAGTTCGTGGCCCTGGCAGCACTGGACAAAAGATTGAGCTAACCCGAATTTTGGCCTAGTTTCTCGCGTCATGGCAACAACATATCCCCTCCATATCATCGGCGCAGGCTTGGCCGGCTCGGAAGCGGCCTGGCAAGCGGCTGAGGCCGGCGCCGACGTCATTCTGCATGAGATGCGCCCTGGCCGTATGACTGAAGCTCACAAAACCGGCGGATGCGCCGAGCTCGTGTGCTCGAATTCTTTCCGGTCGGATGACTGGGAAAACAACGCGGTTGGCCTCCTGCATGAAGAGATGCGGCGGGCAGGCTCCCTCATTATGAGCGCTGCCGATCACCATAAGCTTCCGGCAGGTGGCGCATTGGCGGTCGATCGCGATGGCTTTTCAGCAGAGGTAACGGAGAAGCTCCGGTCGCACCCGCGCATCAGGATGGAGGACGGCGAGATTAACGCGTTGCCGCCGGAAAGCTGGCGCAGCGTTATTGTCGCCACAGGCCCGTTAACGTCGCCCTCCTTGAGCGAGGCAATCAACGGGCTGACGGGAGAAGGCGCGCTCGCCTTTTTCGACGCAATTGCGCCAATTGTGATGCGCGAGAGCATCGATATGGACGTAGCTTGGATGCAATCCCGCTATGACAAGCCCGGCCCCGCAGGCACTGGCGCGGATTACATCAACTGCCCCATGAATCGCGATCAATATGAGGCGTTCATCGATGAGTTACTGGCCGCGCCTAAGACCGAATTTAAGGATTGGGAGAAGACGACCCCCTATTTCGAGGGCTGCCTGCCTATCGAGGTGATGGCAGAGCGGGGCCGTGAAACGTTACGCTTTGGGCCAATGAAGCCTGTCGGCCTTACCGATCCGCGCACGGGCCATAGTCCCCATGCCGTCGTTCAGTTGCGCCAGGACAATGCCCTTGGCACTCTCTGGAATATGGTCGGGTTTCAAACAAAACTTAAGCATGGCGAGCAAAGCCGTGTTTTCCGGATGATCCCTGGGCTGGAGCAAGCTGTTTTTGCGAGGCTCGGCGGCTTGCACCGCAACACGTTTCTCAATAGCCCTAAGCTCCTCGATGCTCAATTGCGTCTGCGTGCGGATCGGCGATTGCGCTTCGCCGGGCAGATCACCGGGGTTGAAGGCTATGTCGAGTCAGCTTCTATCGGCTTGCTGGCTGGGCGCTTCGCCGCTGCGGAGTGTCTCGGCGCCGATATTTCATCACCTCCTCCGACAACTGCGCTTGGCGCGCTGCTTGCACACATTACCGGCGGTCATGTAATTAGCGCAGAGGGTGCGCAAGAGCCGCGCAGTTTCCAGCCCATGAATGTTAATTTCGGGCTTTTTCCTCCTATGGAGCCAGAGGCCAAAGGCGCGGGGAAGAAACTAAAAGGCGCAGAGCGGGGCGTCGCCCGCAAGAAAGCGCTCTCCGCACGCGCAATACGCGATGTCAATGCATGGCTTGATCCGGAGGGCGTTGATACCGCCGCTTAGGGGATTTTGCGATCAGCTTGCATCATAGGCTTTGTGGTGCTTGCTTCTGGCCACGCTTCGCTCGCCGTCGCAATTGACACGGTACCCGTGCATTGAGACTGTCGCCGCATTGACTGCGGGGGTCGTCATCGCGAGCGGCAACGCCGCGCGGCGATCCAGGAAACTTCCGCGTTCGCCCGGGGTATAGCG
>CAVPNP010000036.1:0-263267 GCA_963706665.1 uncultured Alphaproteobacteria bacterium | reverse complement strand
GCAACTTAGGCGATCCCATGCTAAAGCCCCACGGCAATAGCAAGCGGATCCCATCATGAGCAGCACGGCAATCCACCCAAATTTCGTTCCAAAAGGCGCACAAGCCCCGCATGTCAGCGGCGCGCTCGCTCTGTCCGCGCTTGGCGTTGTATTCGGCGATATCGGCACAAGCCCGCTCTACACATTGAAGACGGTGCTCGGTGTGCACCAGGCGGGCGCAATCGACCGCGTCGCCGCGCTCGGCAGTCTTTCCCTGATCGTATGGACGCTGATCATCATCACAACCGTCAAATATGTGTCGGTCGCGATGCGCGTCGACAATCACGGCGAAGGCGGCATCATGGCTCTGATGGCGCTGCTCGGGGGCCGGAAGGAAAAACGCGCCGTCATTATTGCGGTTGGATTGTTCGGCGCAGCTCTCATTTACGGCGACGGCGCGATCACACCGGCGATTTCGGTACTGTCGGCGCTTGAAGGGCTTACGATCCTGACGCCGGCTTTTCAGCCCTATATCGTGCCGATGACGGTTGGGGTGCTCGTGCTCCTCTTTCTCATTCAACCCATGGGGACCGAACGCATCGGCAAATTATTCGGGCCAATCATGGCGCTGTGGTTCGCCGTCATCGGATTGCTCGGCATCTGGGGAATTACGCAAAATCCTGCTGTTCTTCTTGCGCTTAACCCGCTTTACGGCGTCAAATATATCTTTTCTGGCGGCGCGTACACGTTTCTCGTTCTGGGCGCTGTGTTTCTTTGCGTTACGGGGGCTGAGGCCTTGTATGCCGACATGGGGCATTTCGGCCGGCGTCCCATCCGGCTCGCCTGGTCTTTGGTCGTTTTCCCCAGCCTCGTCCTCAATTATGCTGGGCAAACGGCCCTTGTCCTCAACGGAAGACCGGCTGGCGAGAACATCTTCTACGAGCTTTGCCCGCGCCAGCTGCTCGCCCCATTCGTCGTTTTGGCCACAATAGCGACGATTATCGCAAGCCAGTCGATTATCACGGGCGCCTTTTCGATGACGCGTCAGGCGATACAGCTCGGTTGGCTGCCACGGCTTCCCGTAAGACAGACTTCCGCCCTTGGGTATGGCCAGATTTATGTGGGCACGGTGAACTGGCTGATGATGATTGTCACCATCGCCCTGACATTCATTTTCCGCAAATCCGACAATCTCGCCGCCGCCTACGGCATCGCTGTCTCCGCCACTATGCTGATGACCTCGGTTCTTCTGTTCATCGCCATGCGCGAACATTTGCGCTGGAGCCTTCCTTTAAGCGCGGCGGTTTCGAGCTGTTTCATCGTGGTGGACAGCGCCTTTTTCATTGCAAATGCAACTAAAGTTTTGGAAGGCGGCTATGTGCCGCTCGCGCTCGCAATCGCCGTCTATGGCGTCATGTGGATTTGGCATTCAGGACGGCTCGCGGTCACGCGAGCTATAACCGCATCCCCGATACCGGTCGGCAAATTCATGGCCGAAATCGCGGCGAAGGGCGTGCCCCGGGTGCCTGGAACCGCCGTTTTCCTGACGCGTTCGAAAAGTGGCATTCCTCCCGTCATGGCTTGGCATGTCAAGCATAACCGGGCGCTTCACGAGCACCTGATGGTGATCAATGTGTCGATCGAGCCTGTGCCCTGGGTAAGGAAAGAGGACCGGCTTAAATTTGTGGAGGAGGCGCCCAACTTCTGGCGCGCCGGGGCCTATTTCGGCTTTATGGAACGGCCCGACATCCCGGCGCTATTGCGCGAGGCAAAGGACAAGGGCTGCAGCCTCAGCGTCGATGACGTGACCTATTATGTCGGGCAGGAAACGATCGTGGCGCGGGAAGACGGCAAAGGCTTGCCGCTATGGCAGGAGCACCTCTTCGCGATTATGGAGCGCAACGCCGCGCAGGTGACGGACTTCTTCCGGTTACCCGTCGATCAGGTGGTCGAAATAGGCCGTCAAGTCGCGATTTAGAGCATCGTGCGTTTAATCGGACGCATATCCTATGACTTTGCAGTAGTTCCAGCATTCCTGTTCCTCGAAGAGGTCGCAGATGCCGCCGATGGCGTGCCAGAGCGCTTCATAGGTTCTGGCTTGCGCGGCTCGAAGGTGCGCTTTCAGTTTTGAGAAAGCCATTTCGATGGGATTAAGATCGGGGCTATAGGGTGGCAGGAACAGGAACCAGGCGCCCTTGGCCCTGAGGCATTCGGCCGCCGCTTGGCTTTTGTGGCTGCTGAGATTATCGAGGCTGACACCGTCGCCTTTTTAAGGGGTGGGGCGAGCTGGGTCTCCACATAAGTGTTGAATGCCGCGCCGTTCATGGGGCCGTCGAGCCCCCAAAGCCGCAAGCCCGCAATGAAGGTCTGCGTTCCCCACTTGCCAAAGGGGGCCGAGGCGCGCAGCCTCTGGCCGCAGCGGGCGCGCCCACTGCGGCCTCGTCATCTTGGTGTTGGTGGAGGTCTCATCGATAAAGACAAGGCGATGAGGCTCCATCCGCATCGTAAGCGATGTTTTCAGAGCACGGCACGGCTATTTGTGCTAGCGGCGTAGGCCCACGGCAGCAGCTCGTCGATTTGGCGCATAGGCCAGCCATTGACGAGGCGGGAGAGAACGCTGGCGAGGTAGAATTGCGGGTCGACAGCGTTGAGCTTTGCTGTTTCGATCAGCGAGGCGACGATCCCCCAATGCACGGCGCCGCGATCGTGACCGGCGAAGAGTGCATTTTTTCTGTTCAACGCGACAGGCCTGATGGCGCGCTCAACGGTATTCGAGTCGATTTCGATGCGACCATCATCAAGAAAGAGCGTCAGGCCCTGCCAATGGCTGATGGCATAGCGCAACGCCTCTGCCATTTTGGATTTGCCAGAAACACGCTTGAGATTTTCGTCGAAAAAGGCCTTGAGCGTTTCAACGCGCGGCCGGCTTTGGGCTTGGCGAACGCGATGGCGCACCTCGGCGCTTTGGCCTCGGACCTGTTCCTCGATTGTGTAAAGGGCCGCGATCTGGCGCAGCGCGTCTTCGCAAAGCGGCGCGTTGCCGCCTTGCGCGATGTCGTAGAACCGCCGCCGGCAATGCGCCCAACAGAACGCCAAGGCGATCGGGGCGCTTTGGTCTCGCGTTTTGGCAAGCTCTTTGTAAGCCGCATAGCCATCCACCTGCAGGATGCCGGCAAAGCCCGCGAGGTGGTTTTTCACGTGCTCGCTGCCGCGGCCAGGGGCATAACAATAGACAACGCCGGGGGGATCATTACTACCCCACGGCCTATCATCCCTGGCGTAGGCCCAGAGTTGACCGAGCTTGACCTTTCCACGGCCGGGATCAAGCACGGGCGCGCGCGTTTCATCGGCAAACAGCTTCGGCGAGGCTTTAAGCACCTCGAACAGCCGCGCCTGAAGGGGCGCAAGCAGCAAAGCGGCCCGCCCCACCCAATCGGCCAGCGTGGAGCGATCAAGATCGATGCCTTGGCGGGCGTAAATCTGCGCCTGGCGGTATAACGGACAGTGATCGGCGTATTTGGTCACCAGCACATGGGCAATGAGGTTCTCTGTGGGGATGCCGCCTTCGATGAGACGCGCGGGCGCAGGCGCTTGCACCACCGCCTCTTCGCAAGCCCGGCAGGCGTATTTGGGGCGGCGCGTGACGATGACTTTAAACTGGGCCGGCACCACATCGAGGCGTTCGGAGCGATCCTCGCCCATCACATGCAGCGTCCCGCCGCAACACGGGCAGGACTTATCCTCAGGTTCCAAAATGATCTCTTCGCGCGGAAGGTGAGAGGGCAAGGCACCGCGATTGACAGAACGGGGCTTTGTGGGCGACGCTTGCAGCGTCGCGTCTGGGATCGTCTCAGCCGGTTCGGTTTCCCCGATGGCCTGCTCGATCTCTTCGATCGCCAGGCTCAGCTGATCAGGATGAAGTTTTTCGGATTTGCGGCCGAACTGCGCGCGACGCAATTGGCGCAAAATATCCCACAGTCTGGCATTGGCATCTTGGACACGGGTGAGTTCGGCGTCTTTTTCAGCGGCCGTTTTCGCCCATCCCAGCCGCTCGGAGACGATCAGCGCCTGTAGCGCAGAGAGGTCATCCGGCAAAGGCTCAGAGGCGGCGATCATGCGAAAACTGCAGCATGATTTGCTATGGCGCGCACGCAAAAAACACCGTTTTTAGGCTATTGCAAAGCCTTGGGGCGCGGTTTTCTCAACGAGCGTATGCGGGTCCAATCAAGCCCGTCGAAGAGAGCGGACATTTGGGCGGGTGACAGACGCATCACGCCGTCCTCGATCTTTGGCCAGCGGAATTTGCCATCCTCGAGCCGCTTGTAAATCAGGATCAGGCCGGACCCATCCCAGATCAAAATCTTCACGCGCTCACAGCGCTTGGCGCGGAAGATAAAGGCCGCGCCGCAAAACGGATCGAGTTGCAAGACCTCCTGCACCAGCGCAGCCAACCCATCGAGACCCTTTCTGAAATCGATTGGCCCGGTGACGATATAAATCCTGGGAGGAACCGCTCCAAAAATCACACGCGCCCCGCCGTTTCCATCAACGCGCGCGCAAGGGCGGCAACAAGCATGGCGTCGGCGCCTGAGCGAATATGCACCTTTACAGGCCCGATGATGAGTTCGATGGGGGTTATCGCAGGCCCAAAGCGGGCCTTGCTCTGCGCAACAATAACAGGCGTAAAGCCATTTACGCCAACGCCGGAAAGCGCCTCAGCTTCGCGCGCCTTCTTACGCCAGGTGACAAGACGCTTGGGATTAATCCCGTGCCGGGCGGCAATTTCTGCCACCTTCGCCCCAGGCCCAAAGCTTTCGGCAACAATCAAGGCCTTCTCTTCCGCCGTTAACATCCTCGGCTTGTCGCTGCCGGCGCTGCCCAAATCTGTTGACGTCGTTTCGTTCTGATCCATCGCACCACCCCAATGATGGCCGCGAAAATCCCATACCTCTCACCTTAAAAACAAGGTGCGCTCAAAACAGCGCTTACTTCGCATCCGGGGGTGGCGGCGTAAAATCCAGACCTTGCGCGCCTGCCGGACCTCTGCGCGTTCTTGCTCTGCCGCCGGAAGCGTTTTTTTATAAGTGAAACCCGCCTTGCACAGAAACCGCGAGAGCGAAGCAGGGCTTGCCCTCCCCGCCGCCGCCGCCTCAAGCGCCGCGGCCAGCTCCGGCATCGTAATGTCCGGCTGCTGCTCCACGCGAGCAATCAAAAAGCCGCGATGCTTCGCCAATTTGCCGCCGCCGCGCGGACGTCCCTGTGCCGCTGGCGCAAGCGATGCGGTCTTCCGCAGTCTTGACAGAAGCTTCACGGCAAAGCTCCCGAAACTCCAAAATGGTTCGCCGCAGCGCGCCGGGAATGCCCCGCCTCCACAAAACCAATCACGCGTTCGCGCAAGTCCGATGAATAGCTCTTTCCCATGATCCACCTCCACCAGGGGTGAATCAGAATTCGCAGTCCAAGGGAATCCCTTCGATTCCAATTTCGAGCACGATGCTCTAATGGGCGCGGCTGTGTTCTGAACTGTATTTGCGCGGCAACAGACAACACAGGACGCGGCTTCCTGCCATGTTTCAGTTTAAAGCATTAAAATGCTATTTCGTCGCGTAAAGCGGCTATAAATTTTCTTTTAATGCGAAAATTCAGCCTGATATGGAAATGTTATGCTCAGTCCGTTAGAGTCGATGATAGCTGCGCCTGTTGGGGAATGGTCGCGCGGAAGTGGTTAGCCAGTCCGGAAATATTGCCGGGTTTTGGGAGGGAAGCATGTCAGAGACACTTGAGCGCGAGCCGCGGGACGCCAGGGAGGCCAGCGCGATAGGGATCATTGAGCCGAGGCCTCGGATCAGCGAGGACTGGCTTGCCGCCTGGATCGGACTTTTCGTGTTCGCCCTGGCAGCAGCGGGTCTCTATGGCCAGGACCTTTTGGGCTGGGCCGTGACCACATCAGTATGGACTGACGCCAACAAGGCGCTTGGCACCGCTTCGAAATCCTATGCGGGTATTGGTGGTCCAGCAGCATTGCTCTTCACCTACGCAGCGCTCCTCGCCGTCCTGACGCCCGCAGCCATAGCGCTTCGCGCGAATGCTGCGCGTTTCATACTGGCCTTTACCGCCGTTTTCGCCCTTACCTATGCGAGCTGGATCGCAGGAAGCTTCGCCTATTTTGCGGTTGTTACGCCAGCCGATCAGCAGAAATTCGGTATCGATTGGTCCCTGAAGCTCACCAATGAAGGTGGCTTCATCATCGCGCTCTTGGCTGGGCTTACCATTGCCAATTTCTTCCCGCGCCTTGCGGAGTGGCTGAAGGAAGCAATCCGGCCTGAGCTTTACATCAAGATCGCCATCGTCATTCTTGGCGCCTTTCTAGCCGTGACTGCGGCGGGCAAGCTTAACCTTGCTACATCGCTGCTGTTGCGCGGTGTCGCGGCCATTGTCGAGGCCTATCTCATCTATTGGGCCGTCGTCTATTTCGTGGCGCGGAAATATTTCGGCTTCAGCCGCGAATGGGCGGTGCCGCTGGCTTCAGGCATTTCCATCTGCGGCGTCGCGGCGGCGATTGCGACGGGTGGCGCCATTCGTGCCCGGCCTTCCGTCCCGATCCTTGTTTCCTCGCTGGTCGTGATCTTCGCCGTTGTCGAAATCCTGATCCTGCCCTTCCTAGCGCAGACCTTTCTCTCGGACGAACCGCTCGTCGCAGGCGCTTGGATGGGATTGGCGATCAAGACTGACGGAGCTGCGGTTGCAGGCGGCGGCATCACCGAGTCGCTGATCATGGCCAAGGCGGCGTCGGAAGGCATTCGCTATCAGCCAGGCTGGATTCTCTGGACTACCGCGACCGTCAAGGTGTTCATCGACATCTTCATCGGCATCTGGGCCTTCATTCTCGGTTATATCTGGACAAATCACGTCAATCTGAGCGCGATGCCAGAATCAAAGCCGCAGAAATCTCAGCGCTTTCTAATTATTTCCTTTATCTACTAAATTTAGCCTGATATAGAAAATTATGCTCAATCCGTTAGAATTGATGATAGCTGCGCCTGTTGGGGAATGGTCGCGCGGAAGTGGTTAGCCAGTCCGGAAATATTACCGGGCTTTGGGAGGGAAGCATGTCAGAGACACTTGAGCGCGAGCCGCGGGACGCGCAGGGAGGCCAGCGCGATTGGGATCATTGAACCGAGGCCTCGGATCAGCGAGGATTGGCTTGCCGCCTGGATCGGACTTTTCGTGTTCGCCCTGGCAGCAGCGGGTCTCTATGGCCAGGACCTTTTGGGCTGGGCCGTGACCACATCCGTGTGGACTGACGTCAACAAGGCGCTTGGCACCGCTTCGAAAGCCTATGCGGGTATTGGTGGTCCTGCAGCTTTGCTCTTTACCTACGCAGCGCTCCTCGTCGTCCTGACGCCCGCAGCCATAGCGCTTCGCGCGAACGTTGCGCGTTTCATACTGGCCTTTACCGCCGTTTTCGCCCTTACCTATGCGAGCTGGATCGCAGGAAGCTTCGCTTATTTTGCGGTTGTTACGCCCGCCGATCAGCAGAAATTCGGCATCGACTGGTCGCTGAAGCTCACAAATGAAGGTGGCTTCATCATCGCGCTCTTGGCTGGGCTCAGTCATTGCCAACTTCTTCCCGCGCTTTGCGGAGTGGCTGAAGGAAGCGATCCGGCCTGAGCTTTACATCAAGATCGCCATCGTCATTCTTGGCGCCTTTCTAGCCGTGACTGCGGCGGGCAAGCTTAACCTTGCCACGTCGCTGCTGGTGCGCGGTGTCGCGGCCATTGTCGAGGCCTATCTCATCTATTGGGCGGTCGTCTATTTCGTGGCGCGGAAATATTTCGGCTTCAGCCGCGAATGGGCAGTGCCGCTGGCTTCAGGCATTTCCATCTGCGGCGTCGCGGCGGCGATTGCGACGGGTGGCGCCATTCGTGCCCGGCCTTCCGTCCCGATCCTGGTTTCCTCGCTGGTCGTGATCTTCGCCGTTGTCGAAATCCTGATCCTGCCCTTCCTAGCGCAGACCTTTCTCTCGGACGAGCCGCTCGTCGCTGGCGCTTGGATGGGATTGGCGATCAAGACTGACGGCGCCGCGGTTGCAGGCGGCGGCATCACCGAGTCGCTGATCATGGCCAAGGCGGCGTCGGAAGGCATTCGCTATCAGCCAGGCTGGATTCTCGGGACTACCGCGACCGTCAAGGTGTTCATCGACATCTTCATCGGCATCTGGGCCTTCATTCTCGGTTATATCTGGACAAATCACGTCAATCCGAGCGCGGATGGCCAGAAGGCAAAGCCCGCAGAAATCTGGCAGCGCTTTCCGAAGTTTATTCTCGGCTTTATCGTGACCTTCGCGGCTGGCCTCTATCTCGCGCTTGGGACCTCATTCGAGCCCGCGAAAGTGACCGCTGCTATCGGCGAAGCCAATGTCTTCCGCGTCATCTTCTTCACACTGACCTTCTTTTGCATCGGCGTCCTGTCGAATTTCAGGAAGCTTTGGCAAGAGGGCTTGGGCAAACTCGCGGCCGTCTATCTCTTAAGCCTCTTCGGCTTTGTCATCTGGGTTGGACTGGCCATTTCGTGGATTTTCTTTAGCGGCGTGAAACCGCCACTCTTAGGCTGAGCCATATTAGGGAGAACGAAAATGTCAGCGACCAATCTTCGCGACGAAATGAAGAATGCGCCAGCCGAACCGCTTTTGCCGATCGAGAAAAAGCTGATCGGCTGGAGCCTTGGAATTGGGCTCGTGCTGCTCGCCGCGCTTATGGTGGTGAACGCAATGTATCCGATTAACATCTAACGCAGGATCGTTGGCATAGATAGACATGCATTTTGGGGGAGCCGCTATAGGCTTGCCACGGATTAGGTGCCGGAACCCGCGTTTGCATGGTTCCGGCACAATAACCTCCGCTTCCATCAAAGATTATCGCGGCGGAGCAAACAGGCTGAGATCGAGACTTCGAACAGAGCCTTCAGTTTAAGCGCACCCGCAGGGGTCTGGATCAGCGCTGCCAAAGGACGTAGCCGGAGAGGCAAGGTAGCGCCACGGCGTGGGTTTCTCTTGATAAGACAGAAGGGGGTGTTCATTAAGTAGGAAGGAAGATAAAGTGCGTCCGGACAAAATGCATGCCTTATCTCGCCTTTTATCGGCAGACGGACTGAGGCTGCGAAATCCTATTCGACGATGCTAAGCCACATTAATTCCGCAGATCCTAGCAAGCCCGTTAAGTTCGTCTTCACCCCACCTAACCCGACCGCCGAAATGGTCGCAAATGACGTACCGTGTACCTTCATGCTGTGCCGTCTGAAATATTTTTGTTCCCGCCGGGATGAAATTCCACGACCGCTGCGGAAGGTCAAACAGCTCAATAAATTGCCTTCGGTATGCCGCACCGTAACCGACGATGACCTCTCGGCCCGTTAGAATGCAGGAGCGCAGTAGTTGTTTGCGCGCCTGCCACCGGGGCGATCCAAAGTATGCCGCCCGTCCGAAGCAAATCTCTCTTGCGTATAGAGCGGCCCACTGCGTGGGACAATAACTCTTCGGTCAAAGTTTCGCCAGAACTATCACTCGAATACCTTAATACCAGTTTTACTGAAGACCGGAGATACCCGTTTGAACTTTTTTTAATTGGATATTTTCTATATCTCTATCTACACAATGCATCAATCGCTTTTCAGAATTTCTGCAAATCCTATTCACATCTAAGCCACATTAATTCGCAGATCTAGCAGCCCGTTAAGTTCGTCTTCACCCCCCTGATTAGGACGGAAGTAATTCGGTCAAATGAGTTTCTTGTCCTTCATGCCTACCGCTAAGTAGTTTTGTCTGCTGATACTCCCGACGGTTTTCTACGGTGGGCGACTCGCCCTGTCGCTGTAACAGAGACGACATATTGGCTGCCAAGTAGACTGTAGGCGAGAGGGCGACCTTGAACCACCTCGATGCACCGGCGATGCCCCGTGAAGCTAACTCAATGTCTTCTGTGACGTTAAAAGCTTGACCTGTGAAATCCGTGGCCCTTACTGACGACGGCATCTAATTCGTTCATGCCAGCTTGCTTGTCCACGCCTTTATTCCCAAGATTGTCGTGCTGATCTCCGACGGCGTTTCATAATCTCTACGGCCCAGTAAGTAATGGGCACTTGCCCTTTCTTTAACATGCTTCAGATAGCGACTTACTTGGCTGCCAGTCTCCAGACATGCAGACGAATAGGGGCGGCCTCGCACCATTCCTGAGCCTTGCACCTGCGCTTCCGCGTGAAGCCTCAGCACGCCTTTGCTGACAAAAGTGTGACTTGTTCTGATTTCTATCCTTAAGATCGTTTTCAAGCGTCTCATCGCCATCATGACGTCTCCGCTATCCCAACCAAAGGAAGACATACGGGCGCATCATACCGCCCATCCACGTGGATAGTAGCTCGCCGGAAAAGGCGATAATTAACCAACGAAATTCTCGATGCGTGACCAATCTATCGGCACGTTGCCCCTCTATCCGATCAGCGTTTAGTGCGCCCTTGATGCGGCTTAGGGACAAGCCCTCCGCCTCACTGGTGCGCCCATCAACGAATCTGATCTGACCAATCTATCGCACGTTGCCCCTATCCGATCAGCGTTTAGTGCGCCTTGATGCGGCTTAGGGACAAGCCCTCCGCCTCACTGGTGAAAGCCTGGGTTTTGCGAATGGCGAACTATTGACGCGACCCACCGGCCGCGTCCAAATCAATGCGCGGCGCCTATTCGCATGCAAAGTTACTCATTTCATTTCGCATAGTTGCCGGCAAGCGCATAGCTCGTGCTTCGGCCACCGGCAGGCTCCTTGACGAGGACACCTTGCCTCACTAGCCCTTCTATATCGCGCAGCGCCGTATCTTGCGAGCACTTGGCGATTTTCGCCCATTTGGATGTCGTCAGTTTGCCTTCCAGTCCATCGAACAACCGATTGATCATGGCGTGCTGACGCTCGTTGAAGCCGAGATTTCTGTGCGCATCCCAAAAACGCGATTTGCGCAGCACATTGGCAAGAATAAGTTCAGCGCCATCGAATGCGCGGCCGAGGCACCCCAAAAACCATTCGAGCCAGGGCGTCACATCAAGATCGCCCCTTTGTGTCCGCTCCAACTGTTCATAGTAAGCGTTGCGCTCCTGCCGGATCTGCGCCGACATGCTGTAGAAGCGTTGCGTGCTATTTTCGGAGCGCGCCAACGCCATATCGGCAATCGCTCGTGCGATTCTGCCATTGCCGTCCTCAAAGGGATGGATCGTAACGAACCAGAGATGCGCGAGACCCGCAGCAACGACCGGATCGTAATCTTTTTTGCTGTTGAACCATTCAATGAAGGCGCGCATTTCTTGCGGCAAGCGCCTAGCGGCCGGTGCTTGATAATGCACCTTCTCACGGCCAATCGGTCCAGAGACCACTTGCATCGGGCCGGACCTGTCGTCGCGCCATCCGCCCACGACGATCTTGGACATGCCGCTGCGTGCCGTAGGAAACATCGCGGCATGCCACGCGAACAATCGCTCTTCGGTCAAGGGTTCGGCGTAATGCTGCGTCGCATCCAGCATCATCTCCACGACACCCTCTATGTGGCGGTCAGCCGGGGTAAGCGCACCGATATCGATCCCCAACCGCCGGGCGATGGATGACCGCACCTGATCCTGATCGAGCTTCTCGCCTTCGATTTCGCTTGTCTTCATGACATCCTGCGTCAGCGTCTGAAGAACAGCTTCGTTACGCAGCGAGAAGCCCAGTCCTTCCATTCGCCCGACCAGCCTGCCCTGGCGATGCCGCACCGCGGCAAGAGGGTCTAAAAGTCTCTCACGGTTCCAAACAAGGTTTGGCCAGCCTTCACGCTCATAAATATAAGGCAATTTATTCTCCGCAACTTATGCGGAGAATATGGCATGTAATCGCCGCAGACGCAACAGTAATCGCCGCAAATTATGCGGCGAAAAAACGATATTTTCTCCGCATCGCGACCGTTTGGTTTGCAACGCATCTCTGCCAGCCCACTCATTCGCGCGGCGCTGGCTTTGCTCGCGGCTATTGCCGGAAGCGCAGCCTTGTTTCTTCCACTGGTGCGGTAACGGTCTTTCCGGCCACGGTGCTTGCGGAAAACCATCCCGATAAGACAATTAGGCGGGCGGCGCCGCGAGACTTTGCTGCGCTCCCAGTTTCGTGCCCGTTCCTAAGCCATTCCCGACGAAGGGAATCGGATAGCCTGGCTTTGAAAGGAGAAAGCCGTGAATGGCTTGATAGCAAGAACAGCGTTCACCGCATTGCTGCTGCTCACTGGTTCCGTGGGAGCGTATGCTCAGGCAAGTGACTGCGCGGATCTGCAACGGCGGTTTGATGTAGCGCTGGCGCAACAAGATTTCAAAGCTGCGCTCAAGATCGAAAACGAGATTAAAACCAGTGCTTCCTGTGGCGGCCAGCTTACGAGCTTCCGGGCGCGGCGAGCATCGGCTCAGGTTCAGGCCGCCGAAGCGCTCAAGAAATATCCATCGCGAAAAGCCGAGCGCGAGGCGTTGCTGATCGAGGCCGATGAACCGCGTCTCTTATGGACGGCAGCCTATTCGGTGGGCGACCTCTATATGCAGCAAAAGCAGTACGCCAAAGCCGCGGAAGCCTTCGAACGTGCTATTGACATCATCAGCGATAAAGCCCTGACACCTGAACCGCCGCGAAGCGCAGACCAGAAAGAGCTGCGCGACCTCGCCTACGCGGCAAAAACGCTCGCTGCGGGCTTTGTCAGTGCTGGACACGACCGCGATGGCAATGTGGGCGGCTCGCTCTCTGAGCCACGCGCGATTGAGATCAAAGCTGTTCCTCTCCCAATCCAGTTCGAAACGAACGAAGATGCTCTAACGCCGGTCGGAAAACAATATGCCGAAGAACTGGCGGCGGCCATCAGGCAGCAACACCCTGCAACGGTAATCCTGGAGGGGCACACCGATCCCAAGGGGACAGATGACTACAATATGGACCTTTCAAAAAGGCGTGCGGAAACGGTGGCCGCGTTTTTGAAGGGACAGGGCGTCCAAGCCCGGATCATTACCGAGGCGAAGGGCAAAAGAGAGCCATTCACTCCGCCTGAGGCCTCTGAACTGACGCAAGATCAAATTTGGGCGCTCAACAGGCGTGTCGTGTGGCGCCGGTAAATTAGTTTCTCTAGGAAATTACCGACATGAACTTATTTCTCCGCGGACTTAAATCGTGGCTTTTTGCATTAGGCATCGCGGGCGCCTGCCTCCCAACTTGGCCGCTTGCTACGCTTGCCACAAATATCTATGCGCCTGGCGGTGGTTCCATCAGGGCCCTGGTGGTGGGGATAGATAACTACGCCAGCGTGCAAACTCTCCGGGGGGCAGTCGCGGATGCGCGTGATCTCGCATCGAGCCTTAAAAGCGCGGGCGTTCCCAAAGAAGATATTGAACTCATCCTGGATAGCGCCGCGACGAGAGTCCGTCTTCTCGCCGAAATGAAGCGGCTGGTGGAGGCATCTGCGGCGGGCGACTTAGTGATTGTCGCATTCGCTGGCCATGGCGCGCGCGTGCAGGAGATGTACCCGAACACAAAGCCCGATCATATGGACGAGGCGTATATTCTAGCGAAATTTGACAATAGCGTCTCGGCTGGCGCGAGCGAGCTTTTAGCTGGGCCCGAGATGAAGCATTGGATCGGCTTACTCGACGGCAAAGGCGTCGATGTTCTCTTCATCGCCGACACTTGCCATGGTGGCGGCCTCACTCGGATGCCCGCGCAAAGCGGCATCGAGCTCAGTTACCGATTTACAGTTTCCGGCTATGCCAAGGCCGAAGCAAATGTCTATTCAACGGCTAGCGATGCTGGCCGCACAGAAGCCACATTTCCGCATCTTACCTTTCTAGCCGCAGTCGATCCCTCTCATAAAGCGCCGGAGGTAAAGATCGACGGACAGCCAACGCTGCGAGGGGCGCTAAGTTACGCGGTCGCCCGCGCAATAGAGGGCGCCGCCGATAGGAACAATAAGGGCGTCTTAACGCGCGGCGCTTTGTACGAATATGCAAGGCAAGTCGTATCCCATTATGCTGATACGCAGGTTATTTACACGCGGCCGGAACAAGCAGAAAAACTCCAGGCTTCAGTTTTCAGGACAACGGGCTCGCTTACGCCCAAACCAGTCTCATCGGCCGCGCTTCGCGAAGGCAAGACCCTGCGAGTTGCCATCGATAATGGCAATGGAAGCGAGCTTTCGAGCGTTCAAAAGAGCGTCACGCCCTTCGTCACGACACCCCATAAAGAGGACGCCGATATCGTCTGGGATTCGGCAAAGCGCTTGGCATTTGCGGGCGGCGACGTCCTTGCTCGTGATGTCGATGCTGCCGATATCCCAGCGGTCGTCGACAGGGTCGCTGCAACCCGGTCGCTTACCAGGCTTTCCGAAGACCGCCCTCAATCTTTCCACCTTCTGCCGGACAACAGCTTGCATCGCAAAGGTGAAGTCTTGTCGCTGCAAGCCGATGGCGTGGCCGGGAACTATCTCATCGCCTTCAATATGACCGGCGATGGCCTCGTCCAGTATCTCTTTCCCCTGCCAAATGAATCCGCTCGCGTCGCGGATGCTGCATGGAAGGTAACGAATATCGAGGTGGTGGATCATTTCGGCAGCGATCAGGTCGTTGTCATTTCTTCTCCAACCCGCCTTGTCGATTTGGAGGAAGCACTGCGCAAACTCGACAAAACCCGCAATGCTGGGGCGGTGCCCACTGTTTTAAATGCCTTTCTGGATAGCAATAGGCTGGTTCGCATCGGCCTTGCAACGATTGTGACCGCGCCATGAGCAGTGGGAGCCGGAGAGCGATGTCGGTTAAGTTCTTTTGCAGACTTGTGGCATTCTGCATCGTGATCGCGATGGCTCCCGCCGGAGCGCAATCCACAAGCGAGCGACCTGTTGAACGAACACAAGTGCAAACTGGGAGCGTTTGTGGACGGATCATCGGCGGGGAATGCGCCACTCCGGGCGCTTGGCCATGGCAAGTGGCACTGTTTGGACGGCCTGGGCCCGGCAAGGACTTTGTTGCGATGTGCGGCGGCTCTATCATTGCGGAACGATGGGTTTTGACTGCGGCACATTGCATCGGCTTTGGGGCCGACAATATTTTCGTGGTCGAAGGCACGCATCACCTTGGCCCTGGCGAAGGGCACCGGATTGCAGTACGGCGTATCATCCCCCACGAAAGCTATTCTTCTGAAACACTGGAGAATGATATCGCCTTACTTGAACTCGCCGAGGATGCGCGATTGCCGCCAGTGTCCTTGAGCACGGCCAAGAGCGAGGCATTAGAAGTGTCCGGAAGATCCGCTATCGTCATAGGTTGGGGAATTACGCATCCCGTCCTTAAACATCAGGACCAGAATGGAAATCCTATACTCATCGACCTGCTAACCGGGCAGCCAATCACTTCACAGCAAGCGCAGCAATATGTTCCTAGTGATTTGATGCAGGTCGAGGTGCCGCTGAGGTCCTGGCAAGAGTGCCAGGCAAACCACGCAGGCAAGCCGGGCAAGCACGTCATCGATCAGCGCGTGATCTGTGCAGGTTTCCTAGAAGGTGGCAAGGGCGCTTGTTACGGCGATAGCGGCGGTCCGCTGGTGGCTCGCGACGCGCAGAATCGTTGGGTCCAAATCGGCCTGGTAAGCTGGGGTCGTATTTGCGCAGGGCCTAAAGACTGGTCAGTCTATACGCGCTTGGCGGCTTTCGAGCCGTGGGTACGCACGAAAATCGGCATAGATCAGGGCAATCCTTCCCCAATAATCCAAAATGTCGTTTCTAACCCCGCCGCAGCAAACCCCGCCAATCTCTCGGTTTCTTTTGTGCAAGGTAGCTCGATCCGAGTGGGACAATCGGTTCAGGCAAGCGTCTCCACACAAAAGCCCGGCTATCTTATTCTCCTCGATTCGGACGCTCAAGGTAAAGTCACGCAGATCTATCCGTCGCGGCTCTCCCTGCGTTCACCGACAGGATCAGAACTCAAACCAATTAACGCCGGCCACCGTCTTTTGGTGCCGGATCCGCAAAACCCTTATGCGGGCTTCGAGTACAAGATAGAAGCGCCGGCGGGTTCAGGCAAACTCATCGCCATCCTGACTAGCAGAAAAATCGAAGAACTTAACGTTCCGGAGAAACCGAAAGTCTTTGAAAAGCGTACAGACGCCATCTCTATGCTTGAGCTGATTGTTAGCGCTTTGAAGCGCGATATCGAGATCTCCGGGCCGGACAAGACAGCATCAATCGCAACCTTTGATTACACCATTAGGCAATAGGGGCGTTGGATGACGCGAAATTGGAGTAGCGATATCAGGCCTTGCAACAATTGTAACTGTGCGTGAGGCAGAGGCACCGGAGTAACAAGATGATAAAATTCCTGAGGAGCCTTATTGCGTTCGGCATCGTGGCAGCAATGGTCCCCGCTGGAGCGCAGGTCGCCGGTGAGCGCGGCGTCGTGCGCACGCAGCCGCAAAATGCAAACGATTGTGGAAGGATCGTTGGTGGGGACTGTGCCGCCCCAGGCGCTTGGCCATGGCAGGTGGCCCTTTACGCTCGCCCCACACCCGACAAGGACTTTAGCGCCATATGCGGCGGCTCTATTATTGCGGAGCGATGGGTTTTGACCGCCGCGCATTGCGTCGTTCTCCAGGGACAGGTGAGAGCACCGGGCAATCTTTTCGTGATTGAGGGCACCAATCATCTGGGTGACGGTGAAGGGCGCCGGATTGCAGTGCGGCGAGTAATCCACCATGAAAGCTGGTCTCCTGAAACAATGGAGAATGATATTGCGTTGCTCGAACTCGGCGAGACAGCGCGATCAGCGCCGGTGTCCTTCGCCACAGAAGAGAACGCGGCATTAGAGGTGTCCGGCAAATTCGGCACCGTTACGGGGTGGGGAGTGACGCACCCCTTCCGTCCGCTGAAAGATCAGAACGGGAATTATATACCAGGCTACTTCGTCGACGAGCACACTGGGCAGCCAATCCCCGCGCAGGAAGCCCAGAAATTTCTGACGAAAAATCTCAGGCAGGTTGAGTTACCCCTGAAGTCCTGGCAGGAGTGCCGTGCGCACTACGAGAAACTTAAAATTCCACCCCTGGAGAGCAAAATCAAAGCCATGGACCAGCGCGTGATCTGCGCAGGCTTCCCTCAGGGCGGTAAGGACTCCTGCCAAGGCGATAGCGGCGGTCCGCTGGTCGCCCGCGACGCGCAGAATCGCTGGGTCCAGATCGGCGTGGTAAGCTGGGGGCCCAGTTGCGCAATACCAGATACCTTCGGGATTTATTCACGCACCACCGCTTTCGAGCCTTGGTTGCGTGCTCAAACGAGCATCGACCAGGGTAGGCCTTCGCCAGCCACCCAAAATGTCATTCCTACGAGCATCGGAGCGGAGAACTCTGCCAACCTCTCGGTTGCTTTTGTCCAAGGAAGGTCCGTGAGGGTAGGCCAATCGGTTCAGGCGAGCGTCTCTACACAAAAGCCCGGCTATCTTATTCTCCTTGATGCGGACGCCGAAGGTAAAGTTACCCAGATTTATCCGTCACGGCTGTCGCTACGTTCGCCGACTGGGTCAGAGCTAAGGCCCATTAAGGCTGGCGTCCCACTTTTGGTCCCGAACCCGCAAAACCCTTATGAGGGCTTCGAGTATAAGATAGACGGTCCGACTGGCCCAGGCAGATTGGTTGCCGTCCTGACAAACAAAAGGATCGATGAACTAAGTGTTCCCGACGCACCAAAAGTCTTCGAAAAACGCGGCGACGCTATTTCTCTCCTGGGTCTGATCGTCAGCGCTGTAAATCGCGATATCGAGGCCTCAGGAACCGATAAGACCGCGTCGATTGCATATTTTGATTACACCATTTCGAAGTAGGGCTATTCCATGAAAAACTCCCTTGACGGTCTTGATCGCCGGTCTTTTACCACCGCGCTTCTTGCTCTAGCAGGGGCCGCCACCTTGCCGCGGGCGTTGCTTGCGGAGGGCTATAAACCAAGCGTTGGGGGGAAGCCGGAGCCTGGGCATTTGGCGCGCGCGCAGGCAAAATTCGCCTTTGATCTTCTTCGCGCCGCTGGCGCCAAAGACGGAAAGGCCACGATCACCTGTTCGCCGGCGAGCGCCAGCGGAGCGCTTGCCCTGATCGCTTTTGGGGCGGACGATCGCCTCAAGGCCTCGATCTACAAAGTGCTCGCTCTCCCCGAAGCGACCGCACAACGCGATCTTTACAACCTCGCGCGAGAGACCGCCGCCGCAAAGGCCAAAGGGCCATTGATAACTGCAAACGCGCTCATGATTGATCCGGCCATATCTCCCAAGAAAGATGTGCGGAAGCGTGTCGAAAAAACCGGCGCTCAATTTTTCGACAATCTCTCTTTTGGCCAGCCTGAGGCCGTCGCAGCGGTTAACGCCTGGGTAGCCAAATACACAAAAGACCACATCACCAAATTGTTCGATAGCCTTCCCGAGGGCACGGGGCTGATTGCGCTGAACGCACTTTATTTCAAGGATCGCTGGAAAACGCCTTTTGATCCTGCAAAAACTGCTGTGGCCCCTTTTCGCCTTACAAACGGGACAGCAATTGAAGCAAAACTCATGCACTCGGAACCGGGTTATTATTCGTTCCGCTCCGATGACCGATTTATCGCGGTCAGCCTTCCATTCGCCACTCCGGACTATGCGCTCACGCTCGTGACCACAAAAGGCGACCCAGTTTCGGCGCATGAGTTCGAGCCCGCAAGCGCTTGGCTTTCGGGAGAGGGGTTCAATTCGTCCCAGGGCCAGGTCTCTTTCCCGCGCCTTTCATTGTCGGCGAGTAACAATCTGAAGCCCGCGCTGAACGCGCTTGGCCTTGAAGATGGGGGCTTGTCGCGCTTCTCGGATCAACCCCTTCAGATCGCGTCTGCCCAGCAACGGGTGGAATTTGCCGTGGACGAAGAGGGGGCCGAGGCGGCGGCCGCGACGGGCATTACTGCCAGCCGTTCCCTCACCTCAGACTTCACGGTTTTCGTCGCCGACAGGCCGTTCCTGTTCGCCTTGCGCAACGTCAGGACGGGCCTGATCCTTGCCGCAGGTTATGTCGCTCAGCCGTGATGGTTATGCGATATGACGGCTTCCCAAATCCATCCCGATAAGAGTAAGTGCTGGCAGGAACGAAACACGGAAGCCTGATTGTGGTATTAGCCCGCGCGATAGTTTGGATGACGATCTGTTTCATCTGCGTCCCTGCCAGCGCCCTTTCTCAAACGAAGTTGGCGCTCATCATCACCAATCAGTCCTACGCCGCCAACCCCGGCGCTTTGCAGAACCCGCATCGCGACGGCGAGCGGCTTGCGGCGGCGCTGACCGCGCTTGGCTTCCAGGTGGCGCACAAGCGCGATCTGAAAAAAGACGCGATGGTGGACGAGGTCGCGGCCTATGCCCTGCGGCTCGCAGAGGGCGGCGCGCAGGCAGTTGGCTTTTTCTACTATTCGGGGCACGGCGCGGCGAGCAGCGTTACTGGCGACAATTATCTGATCCCTGTCGGCGCGCCGGTGGGGGCCGATGTCGAGCTGCCGTTGCGCGCGGTGAAGCTTGGCGAAATCATCGAGACTATAAAGGCGACACCGGCCAAAACGAACTTCATCGTGTTCGACGCCTGCCGCGAGGTGCTGATGAGCTTTGCGGCTGAAGTCCGGCATTAAGGGCCTGCGGCGGGAAGAGAAGAGGGCGGGCACGCTGATCGCCTTTGCGACTGATCCTGGCGCGACTGCTACGGATGAGGGCGTTTACGCCGAGGCGCTGGCAGATGAGCTGCAAAAACCGGGGGTTGAGGCGGGGCAGGTGTTCCGGTCGGTGCGCCGCCGCGTGCTGGAGGCGACCGCGAACCGCAAGCCGCCGCAATTTCCGTCCTTCGTCGATGAGCGTGTCGATGATTTTTATTTCAAGGAGGGGGAGAAGGGACCGGAACTCGCACTGAATGCGCCAAAGCGGGTGACGGCGTCGCAGAAGCCAGCGGAAGAAGCATGCGATGGCTTGCTTGTTTCCGTGGCGCTGTCTGGCGAGACGCCGTGCATCAAGCCGGGATCGGGCCAGAGCTTCAAGGACTGCGCCGATTGCCCGGAGATGGTCGTGGTTCCGGCGGGCAGATTCATGATGGGCTCGACGCAAGCGGACGTCGACGCGCTCGTCAAAGAGTTCGGCAAGGATAATGAGAAATATTTCAAATGGGAAACGCCACAGCACAGGGTAACGATCGCGCAGCCCTTTGCGGTGGGGCAGTTTTCTGTGACGCGGGGCCAGTTCGCGAAATTCGTTAAGGCGACAGGGTACAAAGCGGAGGAGGGCTGTCTCACTGCCGCTGGAACGCGGCGGTGGGTGAAGAGCGAGAAACCGTCCTGGCGGTCTCCCCGCTTCGATCAAGGAGACGATCACCCGGTTGTGTGTGTGAACTGGAATGATGCCACGGCCTATGCCCATTGGCTTTCGAAGAGCACGGGTCGGGCCTACCGCCTGTTGTCGGAGGTGGAGTTCGAATATGCGGCGCGGGCTGGGACTACGACGCAGTTCTGGTGGGGCAACGCGATCTCGACGAGCCAGGCGAATTACGATAACACCTTGACCTATGTGGGAGGCGCCAAAGGCGCATTCCTTGAAAAGACGATGCCGGTTCAGTCGTTCCAACCGAACCCCTGGGGTCTCTATCAGGTTCACGGCAATGTTTGGAGCTGGACGCAGGATTGCCTGAATGACAGCTATAAGGATGCGTCCACGGATGGGTCGGCCTGGACATCCGGGGATTGCGAACGGCGTCTTATTCGCGGCGGTTCCTGGCTCAACAACCCAGAGGGTCTACGCGCGGACCGGGGGGCCTGGAACTACTCATACCACCGGAACCTCACCGACGGCTTCCGCGTGGCGAGGACGTTTTAGCTCCTGCCGCTTTACCGCCTTCCGTCCATAAGGCGCGGTTCGCGTTTTCGCTCCGGTCCAGCTTTTGCCACAGATCTGTTCCTCTGCTGCATGACACAAGGCTCACCAGCCGTTTCCCTTACATCAAACTTCGCGCTCTTCGTTGCTGACAGCGCGTTCGTGTTTGCTTTGCGCCAAGCCTGGTCCTTGCCGTAGGCTACATCGCACAGGACGATCTCCAAATCCATCCCGATAACATTTGTATCAGCCGGCCTGCCACGCGCAGGTGCTTACTGGAGAAGCTCATGACGATTTTATCGCACTACCTCAAAGGCCGTCGCGCGCTTGCCGCTGCTGCGGTGCTTGCTCTTTGCAACGCCGGAGACCTGCTCGCGCAAAACCGCGACCTCACTGTCGAGCAAGAATCTATAGCCGATATTGGCGAGGGCCCCCGCGCACAATCTTCCAACATCAAAGTGGCCGCTTGGGTTGACCGCCAGGATGGCGTCTACCGGCCCGGCGACTCGCTGACACTTCAGGTGAAGGCCAATCGGAGCGCCTACATCACCGTGGTCGACGTCGGCACATCGGGGAGGGTGCACGTGGTGTTTCCGAACAAATATCAGCGCAACAACCACGTTCAAGCCCACGAAGTCGTGCAAATTCCAGAGGAGGGTGCGCGCGTCCGCTTTACAGTGAACGGACCTTCGGGCCGGGAAGTTTTGAAGGTCTTCGCGACCGAAAGGCCGATCGACTATTTCGACGTCCACCGCCTCGCTGAGGCCGGAGCCTATTACTCTGTGCCCGGCGACGCGCGCTCGATTGCCCGCGATCTTAGTGTCGAACTGAACGATACGCGGCGGGCCGAGTACGGCGTCGCCACCAAGGTCGTGCGTATCCTCGGCCAAAGCGGAGATCTTGGCGATTTTGGCAACGGACAGGCCCCCGTTTCATATAGCGGGTCGGCTGAGCAACTCTTCAAGCTCGGAGAGGCAGCCTATTACAGCGAGAATGGCGGCTCGATCCGCGCGGCGCTCGGCTATTATACGCAGGCGGCGGAAGCGGGACATGTGCTGGCCATGGTGCGCCTCGGCCAAATCTATGAGGAAGGCGCCGGGGGAGAGCCGCAGATGTCAAAGGCTATCGCCTGGTACCAAAAGGCGGCGGAACTGGGCGCAACGCAGGCGATGGTGAAACTTGCGCGGCTTTATGGAACAGGCCAAGGAGGCGTCGCCCCCGACTTCACCGAGGCCCTGACGTGGCTTCATAAGGCGGCGAAGGCAGGCGACGGCATCGCGATGGCGCGGCTTGCCAAGGCTTATGACGAGGGTCGGGGTGTCGCGCGCAACCCGGAGGAGGCCGCTCACTATAGTCTCGGGGCGGTGCGCGCCGGAGCATGGTCCGTGCAAAACGACATGCCGCGCTTCTCACAGCAAACGCGCGAAGAAATGCAGAGGCTCCTGAAGGAGGCGGGCTATTATCACGGCGCGATCGATGGCGTGTTTGGCGACGAAACGCGGGCAGCGCTTACCGACTATGCGAGATCGGCGTGATTTCGGAGAAGCACATGCCCCGGCAAGCGGAAGGTTACTCATCCGGCAGCCGGGGCAGCCGTGCGAGATTGTGCGTAACGAATGGATCGATGCCTGAAGCTGTACTGTCACCTTGATGCCCGCTAGCATCCCGGCGATGGTTGCATGAGCTTTCGATGGGATCGAAGGTCGGGGCTGACTGGGAGTGATGGGCACATGCGCTTACTTTTTGTGGCATTAGGCTTACTGTTGTTTTCGTCCGGGGGAGCGCTCGCCGATGCAGCGAGCGGCTGTGATCAAGAGAAGGATCAAGACCTCAAGATTCGGAGCTGTACTCTCATCATTGAGGGCCGCGCAAAACCCGGCTACACGAGGTATGTCGCCTATAACAACCGCTGCTTCGCCTATGATGTGAAAGGCGACTACGGCCGCGCCGTCGCGGATTGCAACGAAGCTATCCGCCTCAAGCCCAACCATGTCGAGGCGTATAATAACCGCTGTTGGGCTTATAATGGGAAAGGCGAGTATGAGCGCGCCATCGTGGATTGCAACGAAGCCATCCGCCTCAAGCTCGACAATGCGACAGCGTACAATAATCGCGGCAACGCCTATCTAGGGAAAGGCGATTATGACCGCGCCATCGCGGATTACAACGAAGCCATCCGCCTCAAGCCCGACAATGCGACAGCGTACAATAACCGCTGCTTGGCCTATACTAACAATGGTGACCATGACCGCGCCATCGCGGATTGCAACCAAGGCATGCGCCTTAAACCCGATGCGGCAGCATACGTCTACCGCGGCGTCGTTTACGCAAATAAAGGCGATTACGACCGCGCCTTCGCGGATTACAACGAAGCCATCCGCCTCAAGCCCGACAATGCGACAGCGTACAATAACCGCTGCTCGGCCTATAACGGGAAAGGCGACCATGACCGCGCCATCGCGGATTGCAACGAAGCCATCCGCCTCAAGCCCGACTATGCCGTTGCGTACAACAACCGGGCGCTGGCGCGTATTGGGTCGGGCAAAGCGCAAGAAGCCAAACCCGACGCGGATAAGGCAGTGGCCCTCGGCCCGGCCCTTCCATACGCGAGAAGTACGCGAGGCCTGGTTCTGCTGGCGCAGGGCGACGCCAAGGCTGCGCAGGACGATTTCAACGAGGCGTTGCGGCTTCAGGCCGACAATATCAAGGCGCTGTGGGGGCGCGGACAGGCCTATGAGAGGCAAGGGTTACGCTCGCTTGCGCTGGCCGATTATAAGAAAGCCATCGAGCTGAAGGCGCCAACAGCCTATTCAAAAGCCGAATATCAAGAGAAGGCGCGCGCGCGGCTCAGCGCGCTGGAAACGCCGCTTGTGGCGCAAGCGGCAGCGCCGAGCTCCCCAGTGGCGCCTCCAGCAACCAGCCCCGTTGTCCTTCCAAGCGTTGCGCAAGCGCAGACAGGCCGGCGCGTGGCGCTCGTCATCGGCAATAGCGCCTATAAATCCGTCTCGGCGCTGACAAACCCGGCGAATGACGCCGGCGCCATCGCTCAGGAACTCTCCCGCCTCGGCTTCGAGGTAATCGAAAAGCACGATCTCGGAGCCGATGCGATGCGGCGCACTCTCGCCGAATTCGAGAACAAGGCCACGGGCGCGGATTGGGCGCTCGTTTATTATGCGGGCCATGGCATGGAGCTTAACGGGCGCAACTGGCTGATCCCTGTCGATGCGCAGCTTGCGGGAACCAACGATGTCCCCGACGAGACCGTACCGCTCGACCGCGTTCTCGATCGCGTGCACGCTGCGAAAAGGCTGCGCATCGTCATCCTGGACGCCTGCCGCAATAATCCCTTCCTCTCACGCATGGCGATGACGGGCGGTAAATCCCGCGACATCGACCGGGGGCTTGCGCGCATCGAGCCGGAGCATGGGGAGGTGGTGTTCTACGCCGCCCGCGATGGCAGTGTGGCAGGCGATGGCGCAAGCGAACATAGCCCATTCGCAGCGGCGCTTCTAAAACACATGGAGGAAGAAGGCGTGGAGCTTGGCTGGTTCTTCCGCAAGGTAACGAGTACTGTTCTGAATTCGACCAATCCTAAACAGGAACCGTTCGTATATGGCCGCCTGCCGGAAGAGCAATTCTACTTCAAGCCGCCGAAGTGATCGCGGCCCGGGATCGGGCGTTGGGCGTAGGGGATCGTAAGACTGGGAGTGATGGGGACATGCGCTTATTTTTTGTGGCTTTGGGCTTGCTGCTCGTTTCATCCGGCGGGGCGTTCGCAGATGCAATTAGCAACTGTAATCAAGAAAATGATTACGACCTCAAAATTCGAGGCTGTACGGATATTCTTGAAGGCCGCTCAAGACCCGGATACCCAAGATATGCCGCGTATGCCAATCGCTGCTATGCCTATAATCTACAAAATGACTATGAACGCGCCATCAAGGATTGCAGCGAAGCTATTCGCCTTAAGCCGGGCCATCTGGCTGGGCACACCAATCGGTGCTTTACCTATCTGAACATGGGCGACTATGAACTCGCCATCGCGGATTGCAGCGAAGCCCTCCGCATCAAGCACGATTTTATTACGGCATACGAACATCGCTGTTTGGCATATTCCCTGAAAGGCGACTTTGATCGCGCCACAGCGGATTGCGATAATAGCATCCGTCTTAAGCCCAACGACGCTAATGCTTATAATGACCGGGCGCAGATGCGTCTGCAGTCAGGCAAACTGAAAGAAGCCAAAGCCGACGCGGACAAGGCGGTCGCGATTGATGCGACCTATGCTAGTCCGAAAGCGACGCGCGGTCTCATCCTGCTAGCGCTGGGCGACGCCAAGGCTGCGCAGGACGATTTCACCGAGGCGTTGCGGCTTCAGGCCAACAATATCAGGGCGCTGTGGGGGCGCGGACAGGCCTATGAGCGGCAAGGACTGCGCTCGCTCGCGCTTGCCGATTACAAGAGAGCCGTCGGGCTAAAAGCGCAGGCCGCCTATTTAAGAACCGAATATCAAGAGAAAGCGCGCGCGCGGTTGAGCGCTCTGGAGGCGCCGCCTGTAGCGCAAGTAGCGGCAGTGGCTGCACCGAGCACCTTGCCGGTTCCTGCTGGCAACTCTGGTGCCTTCTCAAGCCTTGCACAAGCACAGACAGGGCGCCGCGTGGCGCTTGTGATCGGCAATAGCGCCTATAAGGCCGTCTCGCCGCTGCCAAACCCGGTAAATGATGCAGCCGCGCTTGGCCAGGAACTCTCCCGCCTTGGCTTCGAAGTGATCGTAAGATCGGACCTCACCGCCGATGGTATGCGGAAAGCGCTATCGGAGTTCGAGGACAAGGCGACGGGCGCGGATTGGGCGCTCGTCTATTATGCAGGCCACGGCATGGAGCTTAACGGCAAGAACTGGCTGATCCCGATCGACGCGCAGCTTGTCCGAGCCAATGATGCGCCCGACGAGACCGTGCCGCTCGACCGCGTTCTCGACCGGGTGCGCGCCGCTAAAAGACTGCGCATCGTCATCCTCGACGCCTGCCGCAACAATCCCTTTTTGCCGCGCATGGCCATGAGCAGCGCCACGGTGCGCGCGATCGACCGGGGCTTGACCCGTATCGAGCCGTCGCATGGCGAGGTGGTGTTCTATGCGGCGCGCGACGGCAGCGTGGCCAATGACGGCGCAGGCGGCAACAGCCCGTTTGTGACGGCGATGGTGAAACACATGGGCGAGGACGGCATCGAGCTTGGGCGCTTTTTCCGTAAAGTCACAAGCGACGTGCTCGCCGCCACCAATAATCAGCAGGAGCCTTTCATGTATGGCCGCTTGCCGGATGAGGATTTCTATTTCAAGCCGCCGAAGTAATCGCTGACGGGAATGAGCCTTTGAAATTGGTGACGATGACATTGTAAAGTGAGGGGGGACATGCGCTTACTTTTTGTGGCTATGGGCTTGCTGCTCGTTTCATCCAGTGCAGCGCTTGCCGATGCGGTTAGCGACTGCAGTCAAGATAAGGATCTAGACCTCACAATTCGCAGCTGTTCGCGCGTTATCCGCACCATTGTAGCTTCTGGGCAAGCCAGCCGTTTCAAGGCTCCCCACGCGATAGCGTATGGCAACCGCTGCCATGCCTATTCCGAGAAAGGCGATTACGAGCACGCCATCGCGGATTGCAACGAAGCCATCCGCCTTAATCCCAACGATCCCCTTGGGCATAACAACCGCTGTATAGCTCATATGGGGAAAGGCGACCATGCGCGCGCCATCGCAGATTGCAGCGAAGCCATTCGCCTCAAGCCAGACCTTGCTACAGCGTATAGTGTCCGCTGCCTTGGCTATTCCGAGAAAGGTGATTTCGAGCACGCGATAGCGGATTGCAACGAAGCCATCCGCCTCAAGCCCAATTACCCAGAGGCCCATAGTAATCGGGCCGACGCCTATCGAAAGAAAGGCGACTATGATCGCGCCATAGCGGATTGCGACAATATCATTCGTCTCAAGCCCAATGATGCAGGAGCATATAGCCTCCGCGGCCTCTCCTATGATGGCAAGGGCGAGCACGACCGAGCCATCACCGATTACAACGAAGCCATCCGCCTCAAGCGCGACTTTGCGGTAGCGTATAATAACCGCTGTTTGGCCTTGAGCGAGAAATCCGACCATGCGCGCGCCATCGCGGATTGCAGCGAAGCCATTCGCCTCAAGCCAGACCTGACGTTCGCGTATACGAATAGGGCGACGGCGCTCCTTCAGATGGGCAAGCTGCAAGAAGCCAAAGCCGACGCGGAAAAGGCAGTGACCCTTGGTCCAGCCCTTCCCCCTGTAAGAAATACACGAGGCTTCGTTCTATTGGCGCTTGGTGACCTCAAGGCTTCGCAAGACGATTTCAACGAGGCATTACGGCTTGAGGCTGACAATGTCAGGGCGCTGTGGGGGCGAGGGCAGGTCTATGAGCGGCAAGGGCTGCGCTCTCTCGCGCTGGCCGATTATAAGAAAGTCATCGAGGCGAAGGCGCTGACTGCCTATTCTAAAACCGAATATCAAGAGAAAGCGCGAGCGCGGCTGAGCGCGCTGGAGACGCCGCCTGTAACGCAAGTAGCCGCCGCGCCGAGCGCTCCGGTGGTTCCTGCTGGCAACTCTGCTACCTTTCCAGGCGTTGCGCAAGCGCAGACAGGCCGGCGCGTCGCGCTTGTGATCGGTAACAGCGCCTATAAGGCCGTCTCGCCGCTGCCAAATCCGGTAAATGACGCAGCCGCGCTTGGCCAGGAACTCTCCCACCTCGGCTTTGAAGTGATCGTGAAATATGACCTCACCGCCGATGGCATGCGGAAAGCGCTATCGGAGTTCGAGGATAAGGCGACGGGCGCGGATTGGGCGCTCGTCTATTACGCAGGCCATGGCATGGAGCTTAACGGCAAGAACTGGCTGATCCCGGTCGACGCACAGCTTTCGCGCGCCAATGATGCGCCCGATGAGACCGTGCCGCTCGACCGCGTTCTCGACCGCGTGCGCGCCGCCAAAAGACTGCGCATCGTCATCCTCGACGCCTGCCGCAACAATCCCTTCCTGCCGCGCATGGCCATGAACACCGCCACGGTGCGCGCGGTCGACCGTGGCCTGACGCGTATCGAGCCATCGCATGGCGAGGTGGTGTTTTACGCGGCGCGCGACGGCAGCGTGGCCAATGATGGCGCAGGCGGCAATAGCCCGTTTGTGACGGCGATGGTGAAACACATGGGCGAGGATGGGATCGAGCTGGGACGGTTTTTCCGCAAGGTGACAAGCGACGTGCTCGCCGCCACCAACAATCAGCAGGAGCCTTTCATGTACGGCCGCCTACCGGACGAGGATTTCTATTTCAAGCCGCCGAAGTGATCGCGGCCCGCGAAGGGCCTTCGGTGACGACGACATTGTAAAGCAAGGGGGGGACATGCGCTTATTTTTGGCATTGGGCTTGCTGCTCGTTTCATCCGGGGCCGCGCTCGCTGATACAGTTAGCGACTGCAATCAAGACAAGGATCGAGACCTCAAAATTCGCAGCTGCACGCTCATCATTGAAGGCCGCGCAAAGGGCGAAAAGGTGCGTGCTTATAACAATCGCGGCTACACCTATAACAAGAAAGGCGACCATGATCGCGCCATCGCGGATTTCAACGAAGCCATTAGCCTCAAGCCTGACTATCCTTTCGCGTACAACAACCGTTGCTTCGCCTATCACGGGAAAGGCGACGACGACCGCGCCATCGCGGATTGCAACGAATCCATCCGCCTCAAGCCCGACCAGGCGGAGCCGTACAATACCCGCTGCTTAGCCTATCATGGGAAAAGGGACGATGACCGCGCCATCGCGGATTGTAACGAAGCCATTCGCCTCAAGCCCGACAATGCGATAGCGTACAGTAACCGCTGTTCGGCCTATCGCGGAAAAGGCGACCATGACCGTGCCATTGTGGATTGCAACGAAGCCATACGTCTCAAGCCCGACTATGCGATAGCGTACAATAATCGCGGCTTGGCCTATACCGGGAAAGGCGAATACGACCGCGCCATTGCGGATTTGAACGAAAGCATCCGCCTCAAGCCCGACAATGCGATAGCGTACAGTAACCGCTGTTCGGCCTATTTCATTAAAGGAGACCATGACCGTGCCATTGTGGATTGCAACGAAGCCATCCACCTTAAGCCCGACCATGAAGCGGGGTATGCTAGTCGGGCCTCGGTGCGTTTTCATTTGGGAAATTTTGGAGAAGCCAAGCCCGACGCGGATAAGGCAGTCGCTCTAGCTTCAGGTCGTACACAGCCAGCCGCCAGAGGCACGCGGGGCTTGATTCTTCTGGCGCTGGGCGACACTAAGGCTGCGCAGGACGATTTCAACGAGGCGTTGCGGCTTAGGGCAGACGATATCAAAGCGCTTTGGGGGCGCGGACAAATCTATGAGCGGCAAGGGCTTCGCTCGCTGGCGCTCGCCGACTATAAGAAAGCCATCGAGCTGAAGGGGCGAAGCGTCGCTGAAAGAACCGAATATCAAGACAAGGCGCGCGCGCGACTGATTGCCCTGGAGACGCCGCCTGCTGCGCAAGTGGCTTTGGCTTCGCCCGGCGCCCCTGCGGTTCCTCCATCAGGCGTTGCCCAAGCCCAGATCGGGCGGCGCGTGGCGCTTGTGATCGGCAACAGCGCCTATAAGGCCGTGTCGGCACTACCCAATCCCGTGAATGACGCCGCCGCCATCGCTCAGGAACTCTCCCGCCTCGGCTTCGAGGTGATCGAAAAGCACGATCTCGGCTTCGACGGGATGCGGCGAGCGCTCTCCGATTTCGAAGATAAGGCGGCAGGGGCGGATTGGGCGCTCGTCTATTACGCAGGCCACGGCATGGAGCTGAACGGCCGGAACTGGCTGATCCCGGTTGATGCGCAACTCGCTCGGGCCAGCGACGCCCCCGACGAGACCGTGCCCCTTGACCGTGTTCTCGAACGGGTGGGCAGCGCAAAGAAGCCGCGCATCGTCATCCTCGACGCCTGCCGCAACAATCCCTTTCTGCCCCGAATGGTCATGAACAGCACCACGGTGCGCGCGGTCGACCGGGGCTTGAGCCGTATAGAGCCCTCGCATGGAGAAGTGGTGTTTTACGCGGCGCGCGACGGCAGCGTGGCAGGTGATGGCGCAGGCCAACATAGCCCCTTCGCCGCAGCGCTTTTAAAACATATGGAGGAAGACGGCGTGGAGCTTGGCTGGTTCTTCCGCAAGGTGACGAGCACAGTTCTGAATTCGACCAATCCGAAGCAGGAACCCTTCGTCTATGGCCGGTTGCCGGAAGAGCAATTCTATTTCAAGCCGCCGAAGTGATCGTCCATTTGCGAGGACGCATTATACCAATGGCGTAACCCGGCAAGAGCGTTCCCGCGCGTTCACAAGGCCCGTCTCCCCCATATTGGGTATAGATGGCGCCGTAAGCTGTTGTATGGTAAACAAATTACTAATTTGTGTGGGGCTCTTACAGCGTCGTATCTACCATGGCCGGTCATCTCTCACGTCGCTCGCTCATTATGCGATTTGGCGCACTCGTCGCGCATTTGTTGAATTCCAGCCAAAAGATCACTGAGCTCGATGATGCCGGCCTTTATATTACGCTCCTGGATCTTCTCGGCGGGGCAGGGGGCCTACAAAGCAAAGCCTACTCCCAATGGTTGGCAGGACATGCACTCGTCGAGCACAGATTGTCCCCGGAAGAGGCAGCGCAAATTTATTTCGAGCGCGTGATCGGCAGAAATTTGTTTCTGGCTCGTGGCAATCATTACCATAAAGGGCATGAGTTGCTCCATGCGCTGTGCCTGCGCGGCGCGGGGAGGGGCTGGGATAAAGCTAGCCTCGCGCGCTCGCTCGATGAGAGTGCGGCCATTCCGCTGATCCTTCCGGCCGGATTCGATGCTGTAGCCGCGCGGCTCGCAAGCTTCTCGCGCGAAATTTCACAAAGCAATCCTGCTGTATCAACCCGCGCAAAGCATGGCCCGTTATTCATCGAAGTATCGAGCGCGCGGGTCGAACTTCCAGAGGAGCTTTCTCTTTGGGGCGCGATACGAGGCGCGCCGAGACAGCTTGTATCGCTTTCCGAGGACGAATGGCTCGCCTTTAGAAACCTTGTTATCCGAGCGTTTGAAGCCGCAAACGCACCTTACGCGGCGTTTATTTCCATCGGTCTGTGGCCGCCGGACTGGGGCGATGTGCTAAGCACCCATCAAGTGAAGCAGCTCTCTATTTTTCTTACCGCCGCTAAGATGGAGTCCAGGGATCATACGATTTCGGCTTGGCGGCAGGCTTGGGAAGGCGGGAAGAAGGTGCCGCTTTTCAAAAATGCGGACGAGCTGTGGGAGTCAAGCCTTGGCTTTGCCTTGCGTGAGAGCTGGTGGCAGCCGATCACCCACATTGACAGCATTGAAATTCCAAGTGAGGAGGATGCCGAAGATCGTTCGCTAGAAGCACTCGACTTCGAAAAGACGCTCCAAATGTGCCGCGCCGCAGGTGCGATCGATGATATCGAGGTTTGGCTCTACCTCGAAATCCGCGAGGGGCGTAATGCCGTGGAGCTTGCACAAGAGCCCCAAATGCGCACGCGCCTTCGTGAAAAGCGGCTAACCATGCCGCAATATCTTGAGGCCTTGCAACTCCGCATTCATGATTATGTCCGGGGCATCCTCGAAATCCATCCCGATAGAGAGGGTAATGGATGATGAATGTGAATGGCTATGACTGGAGCTAAGGACGAAACGCAGGAGTGGCGTGGCTTTCTGCAAGCCATCGATCTTCTCACTGCCGCCGCGCTTGCCGATCTCGATGCGGAGGCTGAGCTTAAGCCCGCAAGCTGGGCACGCAAATTCGAGATTGTGCTTCTGGCGGCGGCCGGACCAGAAGGCGTGCAGATGCCGGGGTCCGAGGTTCTATCCGAAGGGAACGAGCTCGGGGTCAGGATTGCGCCCGACAGCGGACAGCTTTTTTTGAAATTGCAACTCCAAGGCTTTGCAGCCCTCGACGAGTTTGGGGGCCGCGAGGCTCGCCTCGTCAGCGACAATGGCGCGATCAATTATCGCTTTCGCTTCAGTTCTGGGGGGGCGGCGACATGCGTTCTTTCAGATCGGGCAAATGTCCGGGAGGGTCTGGGTAAATTCGCGATTTTTTTCACAGGGGGGGATAGCCAGGGCGCGACCCAGGGGCATCCGTGAGCTTTGCAAGACGCAGCGTTATGATCCCGCTTGCTACTGCTGACGGCAGGCAGGGACGCATAGCCCATGTTCACGCCGACGGCACAAAACCGCTCAATGACGCCAAGCTCAGCCCTGAAATTGCGCTTCTGAACGACTGCAAGCTTTACCCCGCAGGGGCAATAGCCCTCGCCGCCGTCCGCCAGCTCGCGCTGAAGCCGAGCGGGCTTGCCCTCATCCAATGGCTCGGGCACCCTCCGAAGACAGCCTATCTTTCGGTAAGCAACGCGCCTGAACTCTACGGACTGACACCCGAAAACAGCACCAGCGCGCAGCTTGGCCTCGCATTGGCGATGATCATGTATCAAAGTCAAAGCTCGGTGCAGCTTGTGATCGCGACAGGCGAACTCGCGACGAAAAGCAGCCTTTCCCATGCCCGCAGCGGACACCCCCAGGATGTTCCTGTTAAGCCTGTGGGCCTGATTGCGTCCAAATTAGAGACCATCCGTCAACTGCTGGACGATTACAAAGGCGGTCCATTCTCATCCTCAATCGCGTTTTTCTTTCCGAAATACACAGTCGAAGGCGAGGAGACCTCAGCCGTCCATCGAGCGGAATTTGAGCGCGTCACAGCCGCCTATCGCGAGCATGGCATCACCTTGAAGCTCCATGCGGTTTCCAGCCTGCAGGAAGCGCTACGCGTTCTAGGCCTAAAGCGGGTTAAGCCTCAGATTAGAGATAGGGTCGCGCTTGGGGTCGTCGCGGGGATGGCTCTAGCGGGCATCGCCGCGTCAGCCGCCGATTATTGGTTCAAGCAGCCCATTGGCGTTGAGTTTGCGCCGATCATTCTCAGCAATGGAGAGGGGACGCCGAGCCCCTTTCCTGCGCGGCAGCTTTCCGATGGCGCGGTGCAGCAGTTGCCAGCCTGCGTTAGCGCGGACGGCCTGCCCGTATACTCTTCGGGTAGTTGGATCGTATTCCGCGCGTTGATCGGCAACACGGGCGCGCCGGTCCCCGGCGGCTATCACTTCGCGGTCGTTACTATCTCAGAGTCCGAGATCAAGGTTTTTCCTCCTTTGACCTGGGGCATCAATCCCTCGGCGCAGGAAGCGAGCATCCGATTGCCCGTCAAGGACGTGGAGGAAACCAACAAGCTTATCGTGCTCGCCCGGCGGGCGTGGCCTTTCGACAGCGAGGCGCTTAGGGCACGCATCGCTGAGTCGATTAAGGGGAAGCCGCCAGCGGAGCGCATCAATGCCGCAGTGAATGCCCTCGTAAACGAGGCCCCCGGTTATCTCGACTATTCCTTCAAGACATTAAAAGGCGAACCACCGTGCGAAAACTAATAAGCTTGGCGGCCATAGCGTATTTCGCCGCGGCGTTAGCCGGTCTTCCCGCTACGGGCTCAATCATTCTTCCGCCGCCTCGCTTCCGCATCCTTTTCGAAGCGGGCGTGCAGACACTGCCGCAACGAGGGCCGGACGCCGGCGCCAACGAGGCGGCTATTGTACGAATGGCAAAAGCTGTCGAGCAGATCGGCGGTTTGGCGGGAGTTAATCTGGTTTTCCTCGCGTCAAAGCCCGACTGCGTCAGCTCTGCCTCCTGCGATGCCGATCGCTTAACCCGGCAGCGGGTCCAAGAAATTGTGGCAGCTCTTCGCGACCGGGCGGGAAAAGCGGGTTTTGCAATACCGGCCCGCAATATCAATGTCAGGTTTAAGCTTGAATGTGCGCAATGCGTTAGCATTGACGCGCCGCCCGTGCCTGCCGGGCGCGATGCTTTAACGCTTTTCTTGGATGAAGTTAAGGTGAACCCTGCCTCGGACATTTGTCAGGCAAAGTTCCTGCTTCGTGACCCAAGCCTGCCGCCTCTCCTAGATGCCCCCAGTGAGGTGCCAACCATCCCGCTTGCAGCCGGAGCGCGTGTGTTGGCGGGGCCGGAGGCGCGGCTCGCCCTTGCTGCCGGACGGCCCCAAATTACGCAAATTGTGTGGGAGGACGGCAAGGGCCGTTTTCGAAAGTCGCCGTGGCCTGCGGAACTGGGGTTTCATCCGATCCCCGAAGGGGCGGCGCGGCTTTATATGCTCCCTGCTCAAAGCGAAAACGCCGAAGCCTCCCGCTTTTTTGCGAGCCTTGGGGAGAGCTTTGCGTTCAGCCCACGTCCCTCTTTTCTGCCCACCGTAAATGTTCGTGCCGCCAGCGAAAAAGGACCGGATCTAGCGGTCTTAGAGGCCACTGAAAGAGCGACTGGTGACAATGTGCGGCCGGTAAGTCCCGGAACGGTGCGGCCGAGGGATAAACCAAAAGACAGGAGTAGCATCGCTTTGGGTGAGGCGCCCGCAAGCGTCTGCCAATATGATTTCGCCGCCGCTCGCTGATAATCCGGGAGGGCAGGATTTGGCAACTTTTACTTATTGAAAAATCAAAAGGTTGCGACCTAAATGTGCGTAAATTTCCACCTTGAACCTACGCACATCCTACGTCTCACCGGTAGAGATCGCCGGCAGATTTACGCACGATAACGACTTCGCTCGCGATACGTTATGGCGAGCTTAACAAGCTCGCTAATCACGCGTTTGAGTGCCGCGCGCTCTTTTTCTGGAAGCCTCTTAAAGATGCTAGGGCCCTTGCCACGAATAACCCATTTCCCGGTGTGGAGTTGGCGAATGATCCAATCGTCACCGAGTTTTGCTCTTCGCCACGCCTGCATTGCTACTTCCTGCTGTTGTATGTTCTAAGCAAAACTTCATAGTTCATGTGTGACCCTCATGGTAATTGATGGGCCATTTATTCAGAGCAGAAAATCACCTCCAGATAGATACAAACGTAGTCCCCTATTCCCAAGTTGTTTCAGCATGTGCAAAACGACCGGGCAACGAGCATGCTGCGCGATACATTTGTTCCCAGACGGATGACATTTCCGCCGAACAGATTTATGCCTCACTCATCAGCTCAAGACGGCAAACTACTAAGGTTCGGCATGCCCAAGGATCACTTCGTGCCTCAATTTCTATTGCGTGAGTGGGCCCCAAACGGGAACATGGTTTCCTACGAAAGGAATGCTTACAGTGGTCACGTGGACGAAAAGACTAATGCCGGTCCCGGAAATAACTGCGCCCAGAAGGGGCTTAACGATCTTCTGGGAGTTCCGCCCAAACAGAGGCGCGTGTTTGATGATTACTTGACCAATAAAATCGACACGCCTTCAGCGGACGCCGCAAAAAAAATGCACCACGGGGATATACACTCCCTCACTCAGACGGATCGTGTTACCTGGGCCAAATTTCTGATCGCGCTTCCCCTCAGAACACCTGAAGTCCTTCAGTGGCTCGGTCCGGCCGAGGCGCTTAAGGCACTTCGCTCAGTAGAAAGCTTTGGTAGCTCCTCTCCTCAGGAAAATGCCTTCGCAAATACGGTGCTCAGGCGAAGCCAGCGGATGTATCAGAGAAATTGGCCAAGGCAGATAGCGCAGGAATTAATTGAAGCGCCGAGCCACTTTCAAACAGTTTACGGGATGCGATGGCAGCGGCGGTCTCTACGAGACCGCCGCCTTCTAATTGGAGACCGCCCGTTATTGATCCATCCCAAAACAACAGGTTGGAATATAGGTATTCCGATTGATAGTCCGCAATGCCGGATAGCTCTACCATTGGCGCCTGATGCAGTCTTTCTAGCCGCCTTTAACGATAGCGTTCTAGAGGACCTGGAGGATCTGTCGGATGAACGGTTGGCAAACATGCTCAACGAAGAGACAATAGCAAACCGCTCCAATAAAGTCTTCGCTTCGGATACTTCCTTGGCGCTCTTCGTCAAGAAAAGACTTGTATACCCTTCCCACGCCCGTGTCGGGGGTTGATCTCCATTTACATGGATCGCCGCCTATCGCAGGGTGGTGGTTGCGAGTTTCAAAAAACAATAAAAAAAGCCCTTTAAAAATAAAGGGCTTAGATAAAAGTGGTTGCGGGGGCAGGATTTGAACCTGCGGCCTTCAGGTTATGAGCCTGACGAGCTACCGGGCTGCTCCACCCCGCGTCACACAGCTGACATAAGACGATCCGCCGAAGATCGCAACCCTTAACTGCATCAAATACATGAAAAAATTTACGGGGCGATTGCACGCTGTCTGCGTTGCTACTCAGCCGGTTTTAAGCTCGGTTGCCCCGCTTCGGTTTTTCTCTGAAGCCAGATCAGGTAGATGTTGCGCGCATAGATGAATAACCCCATGAACTGGCCGAGCATGATGACGGGATCAGCAAGATGTATGGCATAAACAAGTAGCATAAGGCCGCCAGCGAAGCTGAAATACCAGAAGGTGGCGGGCACGATGCTCTTCTTCACCCGTTCGCTGGCAATCCATTGCATCACGAAACGCATAAAGAACATCGATTGGGCGGCAAAGCCGAACGACACCCAAGCCAAGTCCACGGTTGAGACGTGTGCCCACCATTGGCTCAATTTCGCGATATCCATGTGCCCCTCTAAAGGTTAGCCATCTGGCGTGGCATCGCTTCAGGCTGTTCCGCGCTTTGTCCCGGCCTCGCCAAGCCGGGCAACGCCCAGCGTATCTTCGACGATATGCGGAACGCGCGTCCGGCGCCGGAGCCAGACGATCCCGATCATGTCGTAGACGCCAAGCAAAAAGCGATTGAAGTTTGTGTATTTCGATTGCCCGGCGACGCGCGGCCGGTCATTGACCGGGTGATAATCGACGCGCTGCCCGTAAATGAGGAATAGGGCAGGCATAAAGCGGTGCATACTCGTGAAGAAGGGCAGCCGAAGATAGGCCTCGCGCCAAAATACCTTAATGCCGCAGCCCGAGTCCGGGCAGTTATCCTTGAGAACTGCGTTTCGAATTCTGTTGCCGAGTATGCTTGCAAGACGGCGCGAGCCCTTCGCCTTGCGGTTGACGCGGACGCCACCGACGAGTGCTGGGCCGGAATGACCCGGCGCGCCAAGCTTGTTTACGAGGTTGGGGATATCCGCGGGATCGTTTTGCCCATCGCCATCCATCGTCGCGATGATCGGGCTTTGCGCGGCAAGGACGCCAGTGCGAATAGCGGCGCTCTGCCCGGAGGGGCTACTATGGCGAACATAGCGCACCCTTGGATGGAGCGCGATCAATGCTTTAATCTCGTCGCCTGTCCCGTCCTGGCTGCCATCGTCGATGACAATAACTTCGGACAGCATCTCGGGCGGGATAACCGCGAGAGTCTCTTCGACAAGGCGGCCGATATTGCCTTGTTCGTTCAGCGCAGGGATTACTACCGTGACAGTCATCTATGTCCTGCCTCTCGCAGACCTTTCGCGCGGCCTAAGCGCTCCAACTCGCTCATAGCAGGCTTTTTTCTCTTCGTAAAACTGCGCCAGGGCAAGCAACTCTCTCATTTATTCACGTTTCGTAGACGGTCCTATGGCAAGCTCGCGATCTCAGTGCAAGCGCATTCTGGGGCGTGCGCTATTGGAAAGTACGTAAACTCAAGGGGTTAGGGTTAACGTCGTTCAAAAAGGGCATGCACCCTTGCGCGGTTACAGCCGTCTTTTAGCGTCCGGTGCCATGATTGGTTATATTAAAACTGTTCGCAGCGCTTCGTTTCAGCTCGGCTTGGCCAGCGATAACAGGATCGTCTCGGCATCAAATGAGCCGCTTTACGGTTGGGTGTCCGGGAAGGGCCAAAAAGGCGACCCGAAGCCGCTAATTCTGCCGTCCGGTTTGCTCGGGCCTACCGCAACCACTGTTGTGGACTATGCGTGCAATCTGCCACTTCCTTCTTTGCAGGGATCAAGCGTGCCTCTCGGCGCAAGCGGCATGTTGGACGATACGATCCCTGCCGATCTCGAAGCCGAATTTTTGGCATTGTCGCTGCCAGGTGGCCAAACCGCCATCTTCGACGGCGCGGGCAAACGGCGTCTGCTCAAGTTCCGATGGGTATGCGTGACCTCGGAAAGCACCATTGGCGCAGTGTGGCGCTGCTATGTGCAGCACGGACAGCACTATAAGGTCGGCCAGTGGCGAGCGATGGAGCAATTATATTTCTTCGACGCACAGTTGGACGCTTTCGAAATTCTTGGCGCCCAAGAGGCGGTGATCGAGATCGAAGCCGGATGGACCATTCGTTTCGTTAACGAAGCTCCACGGCTCACGCAGACCCGATGCGCATCGAACCGGGTGAAAGTCATGCGGCTTTCTGCGAATGGCAGGGCAAAGCGTGAGCTCGAAAGCATCGAGCTGTGTCAGGCTGGGAATATCACCGCGTTTTTCTCCGACGGGCGGCAGGAATTGATCGCCAAATCCGCTCCGAAGCGAACAAAGCTTCGCCGAGCCGCTTAAACAACGACAAGCGGCCGCACCGCTCTTTTGGCTTCCGGATCTGGCGCGATTATTTACCGCAGGTTTTGAAAAAGCCTGAAACGAGCATATCTTGTGCGGCACATTATCTGCACGCTATGCATTATACCGCCATTGAGTAGGTGCGGTTCGTAGCAGGTCTAAGCAGAAAGTAATGCAGCTCGTCAAAGTCTATATTCGCGCATTGGGCATGTTGGCCGCAGAGCGCTGGCTCGCAATAGCGCTCGTCATTGCTGGGATTGCGATTGCAGTTGTTCAACTCGCCGAGCCCATTTTGTTCGGACGTGTTGTCGATGCCTTGTCAAAGGGCGAGCAGGCTTTCCCAATTATCGGGCTTTGGGCCACGCTTGGTTTGTTTAATATTTTCGCGACCGCAGTCCTGGCCATACTCTCGGACCGCCTCGCTCATCGCCAGCGTCTTGCCGCCATGAGCCAGGCGTTCGAACGTGCGATCACGCTGCCCATAAGCTATCACTCAGAGCGAGGTTCGGGACGCGTCGTTCGTATCATGCTCTCGGGCACTGACCAGCTCTTCGCGTTGTGGCTTTCTTTCTTGAGAGAGCACCTGACCGCGATAATCGGGCTCATTCTTTTGGTTCCTGTGGCTCTCGCCATTGACATGCGGCTGGCGGCGGTACTCGGCACGTTGGCGGTTTTATACTTTTTTGCGAACAGTATCGTAATTCGCCGCACTCATGGCGGGCAGGCAGATGTTGAGCAGTATCATCAGAATGTGTTTGGCCGCGTCGGCGATGTCATCGGCAATGTGACCGTCGTGCAGAGCTACACGCGGTTCGCCGATGAGACAAACGCATTGCGCGGCCTCATGGCGGATTTGCTCCGCGCGCAATATCCGGTTCTAACGTGGTGGGGGCTGCTCAATGTATTGACGCGTACAGCCGCCACGGTGACGATGGTCGCGGTGTTTGCAATGGGCGCAATTCTTGCCGAACGTGGCGAGGTCACGGTCGGGCAGATCGTCGCCTTTGTCGGCTTCGCAAATCTTCTGATTAACAAGCTCGACCAGCTTTCCGGATTTGTCGGACGGCTTTTTCTGCAGGCTCCGACCCTTAAAAGCTTCTTCGAACTTCTCGACACGAGCGGCAATGCAATCGAAAAACCAGGCGCACGCCCGCTGGAAAATGTTCAGGGCAAGGTAAGCTTCAATGCCGTTACCTTCCGCTTCCCGTACAGCGAGCAGGGCGTTTTCAAGCTGAACTTCGAAGCATTGTCGGGAGAAACCGTTGCGCTTGTCGGGCGGACGGGTTCGGGAAAAACGACCACGCTTGCACTGTTGCAGCGCCTTCGCGACCCTCAGGAAGGGACCATTCTCATCGATGGAACGGACATTCGGGACGTAACTCTCACCTCGCTTCGCCAATCCATCGCGGTCGTTTTTCAGGACGCAGGTCTCTTCAACCGCTCCATTGCTGAAAATATCAAGGTGGGCAGACCATTAGCGACGAACGAGGAGATTGAGGCCGCCGCCCGTCTCGCCGAAGCACATGATTTCATAATGGCCAAACCCGGCGGCTATGAATTCATCATAGGAGAACGCGGAACGGCCCTTTCAGGTGGCGAGCGTCAACGCCTTGCTGTCGCACGCGCGCTGCTTAAAAACGCGCCTATCCTTATCCTGGACGAAGCAACGAGTGCGCTCGACAATGAGACCGAAGCCAAGATCAAGAAAGCTCTCGATGCCGTGCGGCTGGGGCGCACCACCTTCCTCATCGCGCATCGTCTGTCTACGGTAGCAAGCGCCGATAAAATCCTCGTCCTTGAAGACGGGTGCATCGTTGAGGCCGGCACCTATCAAGAATTGGTTGCCGCGGGAGGCCTCTTCGCGCGCTTCGTCCAGGCTGGCAGTCTGGATCATGAAGTCGAGGAGTCCACTGTTCCGGCTGAGGCCGCAGAATAACAGCGTCTCTACTTTATCTCGGCGGAAGGAACGCCCGCTATCGCGTGGGGAGACGCGGGTTGCCCGGATGGGAGGGCGCGTGGTGTAACCCGTAGTTCAATCGTCTTCCGCGCGGCGACAGTGCGCTGACTGTGGGGCTCAATTGCCAAGAGCGACAACGAATGATTGCCTGGCGCGAGCGGCTCGTTTGATTCGAACACCCATTCGCCACGCGGGCTTGCTTTGGTCTCTCCAAGCATCGACCCATTGGTTGAGATCCGCATGGCCCAGCCTGGGGCGCCGCGACCAGCGGTGACAAGCTTGCCGTCCGGGTCTGCGAAAGCGACATCGAAGGCTGGTTCACCATTGGAAGACGGCTGGGGATCGGATGGTGAAGCGGTATCGGCACTTTTCTTCGCGGGGTCAAAAAACAGCCACTCGTGAAGCGCGGCGATCTGGCGACCCCAGTCGATGCCTTGGCGCTCTGAGTAGATAGCCGCCGCGCCTATCGAGCAAATGAAGACAATAATCAGCAACGACCTGCTATGGGTTTGAATTGCCGAGACAATATTTTTTATCTTAGCCACTCCAGCGCCTCTTTCATTCCAAGAAAACGCCTATGGATTATCTTGATGTATTCGTTTCAAAGAGGAGAGTAACAGAAAAACAGTATAAAAAGGTTACAGTTTTTGTTATTAATTCGAATAATTGGGGGAGGAAACAGTTTTAAATTCTGCTGTCGAACCCGAAGCTGTAACTAAAACTTCTTGACCCTTTTGTTCAAAAGCGCCGAGGCACATCGTGCATCTATGGAACTGTCTGTAGCCGACCTGCATTGAGCGGGATTAAGAAAAGGAGTGTCACATGATTCGAAAGGCGAAAGCGGTTTGGCAGGGCACCGGTCGCGCTGGCAGCGGCAATCTGACGACCGATTCCGGTGTGCTGGCGGAGACGCCGTATTCATTCAAGACACGATTTGAGAACGAGAAGGGGACCAATCCCGAGGAGCTGATTGCAGCCGCGCACGCGGGTTGCTTCACGATGGCGCTAGCCTTTGCTCTTCAGGGTGCGGGTTTTACGCCGACGGAGCTCAGCACGGAGGCCGCGGTCACGCTGGAGCAGGAGGGGCAGGGATTTCGCATCAGCCGCTCTGCACTCACCTTGCGCGCAAATGTGCCGAACCTCGATGAAGCGACATTTGCTCGACTGGCCAGTGAGGCCGAGAAGAATTGCCCAGTGTCCAAAGTTCTCAACGCCCCGATCACGTTGGACGCCAAGCTTATTCCGTGACCAAGGACCGCCCCATGAAAGTCTGTCAAGCTCGCGTTTAACAAGATGATTGCCAGGCTTATTGTTCAAACTCTTGGGTGGATTGCGATTATGGGCGCAGTCCTTTTTGGATCAGCAGGAACAGTGCGCTGGCCCGCTGCTTGGGTCTTTCTTTCGGAAATGGCCGTTCTTGGCATCGGCGTTGGGCTCTGGCTCGCCCAGCGCGATCCGGTTTTGCTCGCTCAGCGTCTCGCTTCGCCAATTCAGCGCGATCAGAAGAGCTGGGATAAGGTCTTCATGGCGACGCTGCTTGTCGCCTTTTGTGCATGGTTCATTTTGATGGGGCTTGATGCCGTCAGATATAAATGGTCCAGCGTGCCGATGTGGCTACAGGTTGCAGGCGCGATTTGCCTTGCGCTGTCTATCTATATCTCTGTCCTAACTTTCCGCGAAAACACCTACGCGGTGCCTGTGATCAGGGTTCAAGAGGGCCAAAATGTCATCACCAGCGGCCCCTACAGCTATGTGCGCCATCCCTTGTACGCTGGCGCGATCCTATTTTTCTTAGGCGTGCCGCTTCTTCTCGGGTCTTGGTGGGGGCTCGCCGCCGTGCCGCTCCTTATCGCTCCGCTCGCTTTTCGCGTGGTGATGGAGGAGCGGACGCTCTCATCGGAACTTGAGGGGTACGCGGAATACGCCACTAAGGTGCGCTACCGGCTCATTCCCGGGGTTTGGTAGGGCAAATGCCTCTCTACTTCGGTTCCCCGTCGCTCATGGGAGTGAAATGGCCATAGGAGCCGTCGAGATAGAGAAGCGGATCAATTGGGCTTGAGCATCTTACGCGCAGGACTTCGCCGACAAAGATTGTGTGAGTGCCGTGGCTTGTTATGAGGCTTACCTTGCAGGAAATGCTTGCTTGGCTTCCTTCAAGCAGGGGCAAGCCATCCTCGTCCTCTGTCCAGGTCCCGTATTGAAAACGGGCCTCGCCGCCGGGCCTTACCGAGAAGAGCCTTCCCAAGTCAGCCTGGGAGGCGCTGAGCAGATTGACGCAGAAGGTTTCCCGCGAAGCGATTGGAATGTGGACAGAGGCGCTTTGGTTTACGCAAACAAGGAGAGAGGGCGGCTCCATGCTAAGCGATGTTACCGCAGTAGCAGTCATGCCGAAGCGGCGACCTTCGTGAGAGGTCGTAATCAGGGCTACGCCAGATGCGAGCCGCCGCATTGCGGCTTTAAATGCTTCGGTCAAATTTAAATCCAGCCCGTAGGAAGATGGCATAGGTCGCCCTAATGACACATGGCTCTACAAGAGGAACGCCATAATATCATATCGTTCAAGTAGTTTTCCTGTCTTCCTCTCCGCCATTTTGATAGAAGCGCTGGCGGCAAAAAAGCTAAGCAGAGATTCTTAGCGTGGCCAACGGATCGCGATTTCGCTCCGCGTTAAGGGCGGCAACGGCTTCATGAATGGCTGCGTCGAGAGTGGCTGCATCGGAGAAGGTCTTGTGGGCGAGGTTGTGGCCTTTAAGATCGCGCCAGACAGGCTCGATGTCATTGAGTTCCGGCGCATATTTCGGCAACCATTCGACGGTGAGCCAATGGGCGCGGGCAGCGAGCGCTGCCTTCGCGGCCTTGCTCACATGGATGGGGCCGTTATCAAGCACCATGACAACCGGCTTGGTCTTAAGGCCCGGTTTGGGGCCATAGAGCCGACCGAGTTCTTCCAGAAGAGCGATGAAATCGGTACTGCGTTTGGTCCGGGAGGTGGTGACGATCAGCTTGCGCGCGGGCCAGGCGAGCGCGCCCATCATGGCAACTTTTTTGGCTTGCCCCGGTGCGGGGACGCGCAAATCGGCTCCGCGCTTTGCCCAAGCGCGCGCCAGATAGGGATGCGTCAGCGCCTCGCTCTCATCGGCGTAAAGCAGAACAATATCGCCAGCCTCGGCTTGCTGCCGGCGCAGCCTCAATCTCAAGCCAACACGGCCGATCTCATTGGCGTCTTGCCGCCCCTTCAAGGTGTGACGCGGCCGGCGCCAGCGGAAGCCCCTTTTTTGCGAAGCACTTTGGAAAGCTGCGACCGTCCGATCTTGACGCCTTCGCGCTTCTCGATTTCGGCCATAAGGCGCGGGATCGTCCAATTGGGCCGGTTGGCAACCGGGGCTTCGAGCAACGGTGCGATAACGCGAAGCGCGGCCTGGGTTTTGACCGGCTCAGGCCCCGCAGCCACGCTCGCTTTCAGCGCCTCGATGCCGCCGCGCATGAAATCGCTGCGCCAAAGCCGCACCGTATCCTCGCGCACGCCGAACGCCTCGGCAATCCGCGCGCTGGTCCAGCCGTTGAGCGTCAGCAGCACTGCCCGCGCCCGGTCCGCCTCACCACGCGCCCGCGACGCCGCCAAAGCTTCCAGCGCCGCGCGCTGTTCCTCGTTTGCCTTTACTGGAGACCTGCCAGCCATGTTCCGCCCTCGCGAATCGATGCAAGAACGGAATCACACTCCCCATCCGTTGGCTAGCCTTATGGAGTCTGCTTAGCATAGGCGTGTACCGATATCGACCGTTGCCGTTCGATTGGTACACTTTAATGAGGAAAGCTGATGGATTGGTCAGCGCAGCAATATCTGAAATTCGAGGACGAGCGGACAAGGCCCATCCGGGATCTTTTGGCAGCGGTTCCAACTGCAAGCGCTGATCGCGTCGCCGATCTTGGTTGTGGTCCAGGCAACTCCACCGAGGTTCTTGCGGCGCGTTTTCCCGGAGCCGCAGTTATTGGCGTGGACAATTCACCCGACATGATTGCCGCCGCAAGGAAGCGGCTGCCGCACTTTAATTTTACACAGGCCTCGATCGAGGAGTGGCAAGAGCCTCAGCCTGTTGGTGTCATTCTGTCGAACGCGGCGCTCCAATGGGTCCCAAATCACGAGACGTTGCTGCCCCGCCTAATTTCGGCGCTTGAACCGGGAGGCAGCCTCGCAGTTCAGATGCCCGACAATGTCAATGAGCCTAGCCATGCTCTCATCCGCAGCGTGGCGGAATCGGAGCCATTTGCAACCGCGCTTGGAGAGGCCGCGAAGGGGCGCGGCGCATTGCCCCGGCCGGAGTGGTACTACTCGCTTATGCGCCCGCACGCCGCTCGCGTGGACATATGGCGAACCACATACCATCATCCGCTTCAAGGGCCGGAAGCCATTGTCGAATGGTTCAAAGGATCAAGTTTGAGGCCGCTTCTCGCCCGGCTCGATGAGAAGAGCCAAGAGGACTATTTGGCTTGCTACACCGAAGCTGTCGCGCAGGCATATCCTGCCTTGCAAGATGGCACTGTGTTGCTGCCATTTCCTCGCCTGTTTCTGATCGCGGTGCGCTAACGAATGAGAGTCCCCTAAAATTTATCAAGGCGAAATACATATTCAGCTCATTGCTGTGCGCCTGTTCTCCTTGACTGCGAAGCGACGCTCGGCCAAGCCTATCGCGTCAAGCGTCCTTGCCGGATGCACATGGAAGGCCCATTTCAAACCACGGATTTCAGCGAAGCGCCGCTCTTTCCGATCACGCGCATTCCAGAATTGCTTACAAGGTGAACACCTATGGCCATATCGCTCTTCGGCGGCGCCGCCGCAAAAAAACCGGAAGCTTCGTCCGGCCTCATCAAGGACACCACGACGCAGACCTTTATGGCGGATGTCATTGAGGCTTCGCGTAAGGTCCCGGTCATTGTAGATTTTTGGGCGCCCTGGTGCGGGCCATGCCGCCAACTTACGCCAGTGCTTGAAAAACTCGTCAAGGCGGGGCGCGGAAAGGTTCGTCTCGTAAAGATGAACATAGACGAGCATCCGGAGGTGGCAGGGCAGCTTGGAGTGCAGTCGATCCCAGCGGTGTTTGCTTTCAAGAATGGGCAGCCGGTGGACGGCTTCATGGGAGCCCTTCCGGAAAGCCAGGTACGCGCTTTCATTGAGCGGCTCACAGGTGCGGATGCCGGCGAAGAGATGGGTCTCGAAGAAGCTCAAGCTGCATTCGATGCCGGCGATCTGGGCACGGCCGCCGCAGGCTTTGCGTCGATCCTGCAAGAGGACCCGGAAAATGCCGACGCGGCCGGTGGACTGGCGCGCTGCTACATCGCAACGGGAGATCTCGGGCGGGCGGAACAAACGCTCGCAATTATTCCTCCGGCGAAGCAGAACGCATCGGGCTATGTCAGTGCCAAAGCCGCATTAGAATTGGCTAAAAAAGCAGGTCCGGCTACAGACATTCAGGCACTGGAGAAAGCCATAGCTGCCGATCCCCGCAACTGGGATGCGCGCTTTAAGCTTGCGCTGGCGTTGAACGCGAAAGGCCAGCGGCAGGTGGCGATGGATCATTTATTCGAGATTGTGCGGAAAGATAGAGCCTGGGACGATGATGCCGCACGAAAACAGCTTGTCGAGTTTTTCGACGCTTGGGGACCAAAAGATCCATTGACGCAAGCGGGGCGCCAGCGTTTGTCGTCGTTATTGTTCATTTGACCGTTTGCTTCACCTTGGAGGAGGCTATCTTGAGTATTACCGATAGGTATAGATCGCTGTCTGATCTGCCGGTGAGCCTGCCTGTATTTCCATTGCAGGGGTGCATTTTGCTTCCAAGATCGAATTTGCCCCTCAACGTTTTCGAGCCCCGCTATTTGAGTATGGTGGAAGATGTGCTCGCAGGTAATCGAATATTGGGGATCGTGCAGCCGCTGCATGCGGAGGAAGAGTCTCCTACAGCCAAAGGGCATCCACTTCGCCAGACCGGCTGCGCTGGGCGTTTATCCGCGTTTTCGGAGACTGAGGATGGGCGTTTGCTCATCACATTGACGGGCATTTGCCGCTTCGAAATCACAGGCGAAGCGCGAACCGATAAGCCTTATCGCGTCTGTGACGTGAATTTCGCCCCGTACCAGACGGATTTGGTGCGCGGTCACGGTCAAAACGCCGTCGATTGGCAGAAGTTTCTTGAGGTGCTGAAGTCTTATCTGGAATTGCGCAAACTCACTGCCGATTGGGATAGTATTCAGCGCTCGCCTGCGGAACTCCTTATCAACACGCTCTCCATGATTAGTCCCTACGGCCCGGAAGAAAAGCAGGCGCTCCTGGAAGCGCCCGATTTGAAGACGCGATCCGAGGTATTGATGGCATTGGCGGAGATGGAAATTGCGGCCCCGGATTCCGGTGCTGGTACAAGCCTCCACTAGACAAGTTTGAGATCAGGCTGAATCATGGCGTCTGCGCAATTCTGGATTGCTTCCGGCCAGCTTTGCTGGCCATCGCAATGACGACGCTGCAATGTCATCGCGAGGCGCCCTGCGCCGTGGCGATCCAGTGGCTTTCAACATTCGCCGTGCCGATTTCGACTCATCACAAGACGCTCTAAAGATTAGGACTTTATGTCATGGACAAGCCAATGCCGCAGGAAGAGATCGATCCTCTGCTTCTCGAAATCCTTGTCTGTCCCTTGACGAAACAGCCCTTGCAGTATGACCGCGAGGCGAAGGAACTGATAAGCAAGGCTGCGGGGCTTGCCTATCCCGTGCGGGATGGCATACCGATCATGCTTCCCGACGAGGCGCGCAGGCTCGACGCCGCCGCGCCCGGCGGCACAGTCAAATAGAGTTGCCTTTAAGCAGTTTGGGCATATCACCCGTCAGTCCGGCGGCCTCCTTCATGAAGAAGGTCTTTAATCCAGCGAAGCGGTCGACTGTCCGCAGCCCGGTGCTGCGCAACATACGAAGCGCCATGCTATCGTTTGAGAACATCGTATTGAGGGCGGCGGCTGCGAAGGCCGATGTGGTGCTGTCAAATCTGCGCCAGCGCTCGTAACGCTTCAATACGGTGAGGTCGCCAATATCGAGGCCAAGCCGTCGACGCGTCGATCAGCGTTTCAGCCAGCGCCGCCGCATCCTTCAAGCCATGATTGAGCCCTTGCCCGGCGATCCAGTGAAGACCGTGGGCCGCGTCGCCTACAAGCGCAAAACGCTGGCGCACAAATTCGCGGGCAAGTGTCATCGTAAGAGGGAAGGCGGCGGGCTCGGACAAAAGCGTGAGATCGCCGAGTTCTGGGCCAAAGCGCTGTGAGAGTTCGGCCAAAATGGCCTCGCGCCCCTGAGCGAGAATGCGCTTTGCGACCGTTGCCTCCTCAGTCCAAACAATAGAAACGCGATTGCCAGTCATGGGCAAAATAGCGAACGGTCCGGCAGGCAGGAAATGCTGGTGGGCAATGCCGTCATGGGGCCGCTCAATCCCCACCGTGGCGACGATGCCCACTTTGCCGGATCGCCAAATGTTCGTTTTGATGCCTGCCATCTGCCTGAGCGCAGAATTTTGCCCGTCAGCGGCGACGAGAAGCTTCGCGGCAATCGAAACGCCGGAGGCAAGCCATATATTGACCTGCTCGGATGTGGTGAAGCTTTCAATGCTGTCCGGAGCATACCATGTCAGCCGCTCTGCTCCTTCAAGAGATGCGAATAGGGCCTGACGCAGCTCTGAATTCTCCAGAATATAGGCTGTCGGTTGTCCCTCGGGCGCGTCGCTCGCATCGAGGCCAAGGAGCGCCGGTCTAATCGGCGCATCGAGCGCAGAGTCGGTAAGCTCGATCCGGCGGACCGGCTCAGCGTTCGCCGCAATTCCTGACCACACGCCGATGACTTCGAGCATCGCCTTGGCTGACGCCGTAATCGCCGCCGAGCGCCCGTCAAACGCGCCTTGCCGCGCTGTGGATAATGGGCGCTGCTCAATAATCGCAATGCCATATGCGCCCGGCGCCATGGCGATGAGGGCCCGCGCCAGCGCGAGGCCGACAAAGCTTCCGCCACAAATAACAACGTCGAAACGCTGCTCGCCGCCTTCGGTTATGGTCATTGGGCTCTCCGCTTCGCTTGATACTACTCAGCACCGCTTGACAGATCTTCTCAGACGCTCGTTATTTCAAAGAAATAAGTGGAGAAGGTTTTTATGGCAGCCGTTGAGCAACTCCTATCAACTCTCGACCTTGAGAGACTGGAACACAATCTGTTCCGTGGCCGCAGCCCGCAAAATGGCTGGCAGCGTGTCTTTGGCGGCCAAGTGGTAGGTCAGGCCCTTGTCGCCGCTGACCGTACAGTGGATGCGCAGGACCGGCTTCCCCATTCACTTCACGCATACTTTCTTCTGCCCGGTGATCCTAAAGTCCCGATTATATACGAAGTTGACCGCATCCGGGATGGCGGCAGTTTCACGACGCGCCGGGTTGTTGCGATCCAGCATGGTCACGCGATCTTTTCAATGTCGGTGTCTTTCCACAAACACGAATCGGGCCTTGATCACCAGATCTCGATGCCAGATGTGCCGCCGCCAGAGGATTTGCCATCGGAAGCAGAAGTCAAGGATCGGCTTTTGCCAAACCTCCCGGAGCTGATGCGCACCTATTGGGAGCGGGACCGGCCTATTGAGCTTCGTCCGGTCAACACGAAACGCTATCTCTCCGGCGAGAAGGGCGAGCCGCAACAAAATATCTGGATCAAGGCGAATGGCATATTGCCGGACGATATCCGGTTGCACCAATGCGTGCTGGCCTATGCCTCAGATTTTTCGCTTCTGGACACCGCACTCGCTGCACATGGCCGCGTCATGTTTGATCCTAAGATGATGCTGGCCAGCCTCGATCACGCGGTATGGTTCCATCGCCCCTTCCGCGCCGACGAATGGCTGCTTTACGCGCAGGATAGTCCGAGCGCTCAAGCGGGCCGTGGTTTTTGCCGGGGCAGCATCTTTTCGCGTGATGGCAAGCTTATCGCGTCGGTGGCGCAAGAGGGGCTGATCCGCGAGAAGTCGTAGCGGCAGCCGTCGCGCACATTAACCGCACATCAATCGCGCCCCCCTAAAATGACATGCTCCGGCAGAACGTCCTTTTAGGGAGTTTGGCCGATGGCACTGAGAAAATTTGTAGTGATAGCCGCCTGTCTGCGCGCATGAAGGCGACAACCATTGAAGTTGATGCTGGACATCTTTCGTTGGTTTCACTCGCTGACTTGATACTCGCTGCTGCGGGCCGGAAGAAATAGCGTGCTCCTGGGGCGCGGACCTAAATCCACCAAACGGATCAGGTGAGATACAAATGGCAGTTCCCACATTCAACGTTGTCATGATTTGCGGCAGTCTGCGTACGGGCTCCTACAATAGAATGGTTATGAATGCGCTGCCTACCCTAGCGCCCGAAGGTTTGCAGCTCCGCGAAGCGCCGCCCTTTCGTGAATTCCCGCTCTATGATGCCGACATTCAGAATTCACGCGGCTTTCCTGCGGAGGTGAACCGGCTCGCAGACGCAATCCGGGCAGCGGATGGAGTCATCTTTATCACGCCGGAATATAATTTCGGCATTCCCGGTGGTTTGAAGAACGCGATCGATTGGCTGTCGCGACTACCGGACCAGCCCTTTGCTGGAAAGCCAATCGCATTGCAGTCGGCGTCGCCTGGGCCTCTCGGAGGAGGCCGCGTTCAATATGACATGCGCCGGGCGATGGTCTTTCTCGATGCGCTTACGCTTAATAAACCCGAGATTTTCATCGGTAATTGTATGCAGCGCATCGACGAAAAAACCGGCGAGATCACCGATGCACAGACCAAAGAATTTCTTCGTCAGCAGCTTGCCGCCTTCGCGAAGTTCGTTGCCCAGCATGGCGCTAAGCGCAGCACTTGACAGTAAATGCCTCCGGTTTTTTGCGTTGGCGCTGCGGTGATGCTACCGGCTCTCATCCTCGCGCTTGGCGCTCTCGTCCTTCAGGCACGATAGGCGGCATTTAAACCGGCTCCTCCTGACAACCGGCAGTAACGCCGCCGATAAGATTGTGAGCGAGGAGGTGTTCCGCCGATAAATGATCATCAGGCAGCGGGCGAAGCTGCGAAGGCAAGGAGGCAAGCCACTCGCGTTGTTTTTTCAGCGCATGCAGCGCGTCCTCACGGCTTACCTCCTCAAATCGAACAGTCATGCCAGCGGCGAGCCTGCCTGCCGCCGCCAAATCCGCGCCGATTACGGTCGCAATTCGCGGATAGCCACCCGTCGTTTGATGGTCAGCCAGAAGCAAAATCGGTTGTCCATCCGCAGGCACCTGCATATCCCCCGAAGTAACACCTTGCGCCGGTATTTCGCCCTTTGTTGCCGGGCTTACGGCAGGCCCTTGCAGCCGAAGCCCCATGCGATCGGAAGCGGCAGACACGCTATAGGAGGAGGAGAAAAGCCTTTCGAATGTTTCAGCCGAGAAATATCCGGCATTTGGGCCGCGCATGACACGAAGGTTCGTTGGAGCGGCTAGTTCGATGTCGAGGCCGAAGCGGCGCTTGTCACTGGCAGCCGCGCGTGTAAGAGGCAACAGATCTCCAGTTTTGAATGCACGCCCGTCTAATCCTCCGAATGCGGCGCGTCGGCAAGTGGACATGCTGCCCAGTACGGGGCGTATATCGAAACCGCCTGCCACCGCCAGATAATAGAGCGCTCCATTCTTAGGAGGCCCGAGCCGCAAAACATCGCCGCGTTTTGCTATCGCGCCTTGAAAGGGAGGGATTTGAACAGTGGCATTGCCGCCGTCGAGCGTGAAGGCCGGTGCGCTGCCTGCTATCGCCACAAGAACGGACTCTGCTTCCACCTTGAGCGTTAGCCCCGCGCCGAGAACCTCCACCGATGCGATATCGGGGAGATTTCCCACAATGATGTTGCCGATGCGCGAGCTTACAGGATCGATAGCGCCTGAGACAGGAACGCCAAAACGCTGATAGCCCCAGCGGCCGCCATCCTGAAGCGTAGCGGCGATACCCGGCTGTAAAATGCGTAACCCTGGCTTCATGAGGCCCCCATTGGCTCAGGCAGCCATCCTGCCTCTATTTTCGCACCGATCGCTGCGGCGTCCTCCGAACTAACAGGCCTGAAGCTCAGCTTGTCGCCGGGGCGTAAAAGCGGTTCGTTCATGCGCTTTATGTCCCAAAGTGGGATAGGGGTCCAGCCGATGAGATGCCAACCGCCGGGACTCTCAAGCGGATAGATTGCAGTCAGTTCTGCTGCGATAGCTACTGATCCCGCGGGAACCCGCGAGCGGGGCGTTGTCCTGCGCGGCAAATACAGCTCGGGGGACAAATCTCCCATATATGCAAAGCCAGGCAAGAAGCCGAGCATATAGACGTGGTAGGTCTGGGCGCTATGCATCGCGACGACTTCGTCTTCGGTCCTAGCCGTTCGCGCGGCGACCTCGGGCAAATCGACGCCCGAGCCAGAGCCGTAATGCACGGGTATCTCCCATCGCCGCGCCCCATGCAATTCGCTCGTCTGTATCTCACATTGCCGTGTTACGGCTGATATGAGGTCCTCTTTTGGGAGTATAAGCGGATCGTAAAAGACGGTGAGGGTCGAAAACGCGGGGACAATTTCGATTAGTCCGAGTAATGACGCGCCGGTGAGCTGCGAAGCGAGGTTCAAGATAGCCACGCTTAGCGCTTTGTCGATGTGGGAACCAAAATCCACAATCAACGCGCTCTCGCCACAGTCAAAGAATTCCGGGCAAAGCTTCATTGCTTTTCTCATATATTCCGGCGTTTGACCTAGCCCAATTCTAACTCCATGCGATGAGCGCTAGGGAGGGGTCAGCCATGAGCAGGAGCCTGTGACAAAATATCACCATTCGCAATAGCCTCTGCAAAAGCTTATTATCTTGTCCCCAATATGAAGGTTTCTCGCGGGCGTGGAGAAAATCATTTGTACAAATGACTATGGATTAAATGCCACAGTCGTCGCAAAAATAAGCGTTGCAGGAAGGAGAGGTATCAAAAATTCTTGATGTGCTTTGCATTTCGAAATTCAGGCGTAACTTATTTTCATAGCAGTTTCACTCTCAAGGATAGAGCTTGAAGGGCAAAGGAATAATAGCTCGCTGTAAGCTCTACAAAGAAGTTGGAAGAGAGCTGCCGCGGTGGTAATCGCGCTTTGATCCGCTTCAGTCGCACGAATGGATTTTTTTATATACAAGCCTGTATCTACGAATACGATGACAAACATTGTAAGAATTAGATGTTAGCGCAGCAAGACACTAAGCTAAGCCGCTTTTTCGTATATTCGTTTCTTGAGTACTGATATTTTTGTGCTATATGTCCTGTATACCGTTCCAGAATCTGAAAGGCCCACGGGTGTGAAACAAGCAAATAAGCTAAAAGATCTCACGGCAAAGCGGAAAGCAGAGCCGCGTTGGCGCGACAAAGCTGATGTGCAAGGTAATTCTTATAAGTCTTTAGAAAGTTCAGCTCAAAGCCGTCCGAAGGGCCCTCAAATCATGGAAGAGAAGTTCGAGACCAGCGAACTCGTCGAGTTTACGACCCAGATCGTTTCTGCTTACGTCAGCAATAACGCTGTCGTCGCCGGCGATTTGCCAAGCCTCATCAACGATGTGCACGCGGCTCTTACTCGCGCATCATCGAACTTGATTCAGGCTCCTAAGGAAGAACTTAAGCCAGCAGTCGCGGTTAAGAAGTCGTTGACGCCCGATTACATCATCTGCTTAGAAGATGGCAAGAAGTTTAAGTCGTTGAAGCGGCATTTGCGAACACATTATAATATGTCGCCTGAGGAATACCGTGAGAAGTGGGGCCTTGAGCCAAATTACCCGATGGTAGCTCCGAAATACGCCGAGGCGCGGTCCAATCTGGCCAAGAAGATGGGGCTTGGGCAACGCAAAGGGCGGTAAGCACGGGCGCAATCCCTATCAATTTAGGGCCGTGTTGCACTAGCAGCGCGGCTTTTTTATTTCATCTACTCATGCAAATCAGAACTGCTTGCGTTCCCTGGACCAAATCACTCATAGTTCGTGCACAGGAGCGACTGGCGCGCCGTTTGCGGCTTGGCAGCCTGCCATCGGAGGGGGTGCATGTCATCAGAGCTCGCTTTCCGCGCACAGCTTATTTTGCGCGAGCAGCGGGAACTGTATGATTATTGGCGGGCTTGCGCACGATCCAGTGCGACGCCTTTCTATAATGATATCGATCCTGTCGCAATTCCCTATCACCTCCTGCCTGGATTAAGCATCATCGACGTGGGCGAAGAACTCGCGGGAATTCGCTACAGATTAGCCGGGACGAGGGTCCGGGAAATTTACGGTGTCGAAGTCACAGGCCGCGCGGTTTTCGATTTAGACTTCGCAAGCAAGAACAGCTATTGGCGCGCCGCTTATATGCAGGTCATTTCGGACCGGCTCCCAATGCAAGGGGCGGTGCGCGGTCCAGTAGCACGCCGAGACCATCTCGTGCTTTTTTGGCTCCGTCTGCCGCTCATCGATAAAAATGGAAATATAAAGAGGATCCTTGGTTATGACGCCTCTCTTCCCGCGAGCTTTGCACGGATAACGGGCGAGCAGGAGCGGGAGGAAGATATGCGAACATGGCGCGGGCGCATCTGAAAGATCGCGCGAGACAACAGGCGCAATAGCGCTTGTTGTCTAAGAGGTGAGAAGGGCCCGGCGCGGGGTTACCGAGACCCTTCTCGGAGGTTTTTTCTTAGTGGCCTCCAGTAATGAAGTTCGCCTGTTCTTATGACGGATATATGGCAACTTACATTTCGTTAACCTTGAATAAAAATTTCCTGATCTCACGAGCCTACAATGAAAACCACAAGGTTCTTTGGCCCATGAGCGCCGAGAATAATGGTTTGCTCGATGCTGGTCGTGCGGGAAGGCCCGCTGATTAGACTTACTGTGCGAGGCATTTCACCCGGTCCGTATTGTACTCGGATTTTTGCCCAAACCTCCTCGTAGGACCCTGAAATGTCCTCTGCGAGAATAATTGCGAAGTGGTTTTCAGTAAGAAAATTGAGTGTCGAGGGATTATCCGCGCCGGATGTAAAAAACATTGTGCCGGTTTCGGCGGCCGCTCCAAACGCACGGCTGAGAGCCACGGTATCGTCTGGCGATGCGGGTCCCGCTAGGAGTTCAAACAGACCGGCGCTGGCGCGCAATGATGAAAAAACTGGATCGTTGCCTGCCCGGAGACGCAACGGCAAATTCTGCTCTTTCAGAGCTGCTGCTATTGCCTCAGGCAACGCCCTCATCGCGCGCACGCGGCTGACTTTGGCGCCGGACTTCTGAAGCATGGTTTGAAACAGCTTAATCGCCTCGGCGCGAGGCTTTTGCGCGCGTTCAGGTATTATATTCGCGCGCGGGTTTACCAGGTTAGACCGCACTTTGCCGCGACGCCCTGGTTCGTCACCACGCACCCCAAGTTTCTGCCGTACGCGGGCTAGTATTTCCTCACGCGCGCTTGAATGTGAAGGATCAGCCATGGCTTTCCTTCTGTCGCTGCTTTTCCTGCCATATCGATTGGAAGGTCCGGGGGGCAGGCGCAGGGAAATCGCGATATTTAGTCCAGGCGCTCGCAAAGGGCAGGGCGGAAAAACGTCGTCTTCTGCCAGCGGCCACGGACAAGATGCGAACTGCAACGGATGTAACGAAGTGATAGAGACGCGGATTTTTTGCGAGCAAGCTCCAGGCGCGCAGAAGAAGCTTTTGCCGCGATTTGGGCGCCAACTGCGAAAAATCACGCTCGCGCCAATGCCGCATCAATTTCGGTAGGGGAATGTTCATCGGGCAAACCGCCTGGCATTGTCCGCAAAAGGTCGATGCGTTTGGCAGATGCGCTGCGGCATGTATCCCGGCGAGCTGCGGGGCTAGAACCGCGCCCATCGGGCCAGGATAGACCGAGCCATAGGCGTGGCCGCCGACGGCGGAATAGACAGGGCAGTGGTTCATGCAGGCCCCACAGCGGATGCAGCGGAGCATTTCGTGAAATTCGCTCCCCAGCATTTCGGTGCGGCCATTGTCGAGCAATACGACATGGTAAGCTTGCGGACCATCGGGGTCGCCGTCGCGGCGGGGGCCGGTCGAAAAGCTCGTATATGCCGACATGTCCTGCCCCGTGGCGGAACGGGCCAGCACCCGCAAGATGGTGCAAGCGTCCTCCAATGTCGGCACAAGCTTTTCTATGCTCGCCACGACGATATGGGTGCGCGGCAAAAGCTGCGTTAAATCGCCGTTCCCCTCATTTGTCACGATCATCGAGCTACCCGTCTCGGCGATAAGGAAATTCGCGCCCGTGATGCCAATATCGGCGGCGAGAAACTTCTCCCGGAGAACGGCGCGCGCTTCGCCAACGAGATCGGAAATCTGAGAGAGATCGCGCTCCGGCGGCAAAGCTTTATGTGATGCCCGGAAGTCTTTTTCGATCTCATCCCGGTTCAAATGGATTGCGGGCGCGATAATGTGGCTCGGTGTTTCCTTTCGGATTTGAATGATATATTCCCCGAGATCGGTCTCGACCGGCTCAATGCCTGCGGCCTCAAGTGCTTGGTTCAAGCCGATCTCTTCCGTTACCGTAGACTTGCTTTTGGTGACGGTTTTCGCGCCGGCGTTGCGGCAAAGCGCCAAAACGATCTCTCGCGCCTCGGCGGCATCGCGCGCCCAGTGTACATGGCCGCCGGACGCGATTACTTTTCGCTCATATTCTTCGAGATAGAGGTCGAGATTTTCGAGAACGCCGTTCTTGATCTCCACCGAAGCGGCGCGAAGAGCATCAAACTCAGGCAGCGCCGCGCGGGCCGCCATGCGCTTGGCGACAAAGCCGCTTTTAACATGGCCAAGCGCACGCTGAAGATTTGCGTCCTCAATTGCGCGCGTGGCGTTTTCTTTGAAGTTGGCGGAAGTGGATTGCATGAAATGCCTGAAACGAAAGGCCTAGCCGTAACTAAGCCTCAAATGATCGAGCCGGACAAGGAAATAGGGGCAGTTTTACGCCTAAACAGGCGTGACGGCCTTCCCGTTCTTCTTTACGCGATAGTAGGCCCAAAGAAGGCGAGCGGCGGCGCTGCGCCATGGCGACCACGCCTCAGACATGGCGCGCAGATCGCGAGTGGTTGGGCGAGCGTCGAGCGAGAAGGCGAGCCGCGCAGCTTCTTGCAACGCGACATCCGCCGCCGGAAAAATATCGGGATGCCCCGCAGAAAACAGGAGGTAGACCTCCGCCGTCCACGGCCCCACGCCCTTGATTGCGCAGAGCGTCGCAATTGCATCCTCGGCACTCTCTTGCTCTAAGAGGACAAGGTTAAGTCCCCCATTGAGCGCCGCCTCCTGAAGCGCGCGTATCGTGCGGATTTTCGGAGCCGAATAGCCTGCGCTCCGCAAAACATCATCGCTTGCAGCCGCCACGGTTTCCGGCGTGATCTCGCCGAGCGCCGCTTCAAGCCGGCCGTAGATTGCTCGACCTGCCGCCACCGAAATTTGCTGACCCGTCACGACCCAAACCAAGCCTTTGAATCCGCCGTCAAGCCAGCGTACCGGCACTTCGCCCGTCTCGCTGCGAATGGGCTCAAAGATAGGATGCGCTTCGGCGAGATTGCCGATGTGCCAAAGAAGATCCTCGTTGGAATGGATGGGCCGCATTAGCGATCCGCCGCGTCAAAGGCCGCGCGCGCTGCCTCAACCTGATAAAGGTTCTTCTCAGCCCATTCGTCCAGCGCCCAGATCGGTTCGTAAAGCGAGCGCCCGAGCTGCGTCAGCCGATAATCGACCCTCGGGGGTATTTCGCCATAATCCCGCCGTTCGACGAAGCCGTTCCGTTCCAGCTCTCGCAATGTCTGCGTCAGCATCTTCTGCGAAATTCCACCGATGAGCCGCATCAATTCACTGTTGCGACGCGGTCCGCTGTGAAGCGCGGGCAGGATCAACATGGTCCATTTATCGGCGATGAGCTCCAAGACCTTGCGCGAGGGGCAAAGCTCGCACATCACGTCTGCTTCAGGCAGCAACGAGGCAGGCGGAAGCGTCGGTTCCGGTTCTTGAAAAATTTCGCTCATGATTTTTGTGACAGTTACCGAAAGGTGCGTACTTAACTCCTAGAGCTTCGATCTTTAATGTCCCGGCACGGCTTAGTAAACCGAAAGGATTTCAACGTGAGCATAAAAGTCGCCATCGTTTATCACTCTGGCTATGGGCACACCGCCGTGGCTGCAAAGCATGTCGCAATCGGCGCGCAAGAAGTTCCGGGCGTGGAAGTGGCGCTTTATAAGGCTGATGATCTATCAAACCCTGACCAAGGTCCGTGGGATCAACTTGCCGAGGCTGACGCTATTATTTTCGGAGCGCCAACTTATATGGGCTCGGCGTCTGCGCCAATGAAGCAATTTATGGACGCTTCATCGAAGGTGTGGTTCACCATGGGCTGGAAGGATAAGATCGCGGCTGGCTTCACAAATTCCGCGAGCTGGTCCGGCGATAAGCTCAGCACCCTCGTACAGTTTGCGGTGTTCGCCGCCCAGCATGGTATGATCTGGGCAGGCAATGCGATGATGCCAGGTTATAATCGCAAAGGATCGACGCCGGAGGATCTCAACCGCATCGGATCATTCATCGGACTGATGACGCAGTCCAACGCCGATGAGGGGCCTGATGTCGTGCCTCCTTCGGCGGATCGCAAAACGGCCGAGCTGTTTGGCAAGCGGGTTGCGGAAGTGGCTGTGCGCTGGCGCGCGGCGAAGTAATATCAAATCGCTGTGGAAGCATGACCGCGCAACGCTGCCATGCTCCCGCGGCGAAGTGGCTTGTCATTCTGCATAGTGAAGGAGGATGAGCATGAGCGAGGAAAAGCGCGGACAGAGGACCTATAGCGACCAAGACGTCGAAGCGCGTCTTAAGGCCGATTTACCCCATTGGTATCTCAAGGACGGTACGATCCGCCGCAAATACCGCACGCATGGCTGGAAGGGCACGCTTATGGTCATCAATACGATTGGCCATCTCGCGGAGGCGGCGTGGCATCATCCTGATATTGTCGCGTCTTATAGCCGGGTCGAAGTCCGCCTTAACAGCCACGATGTGAAGGGGATCACTGACCGGGATTTTGAACTGGCGCGGAAGATCGAAGACGTTGTGCATTGGCAGCCGGGGAAGGCCGGCGGCGCACTTGAAGGAACGCCGCAACAGGACAGCCGCTTCGCCTATATCAAATATGACGATTAGGTCTGGATCGCCGCGGCTGCGGAAGCCGCCTCGCGATTGACATTGCCGCAGGTCATTGCGATGGCAAGCGAAGCGCGGCCAGATGCAATCCAGCATCGCAAACTGTCAATTCAAGATCGATCCCACCGATCCCACCGATCGCAGGGTGCAGCCCGCTGCTTACGCTTTGTGAATCGGGTCGATCCACGCGACCTGCTCTGGTTTTTCGACGGGCTCGATATCGAGGTTCACAACAACGGCTTCGTTGTCGCTGCGGACCAATACGCATTCGAGCGGTTCGTCTGTGCTGGCGTTGATTTCCTGGTGCGGCACGAAGGGCGGCACATAAATAAAATCGCCCGGACCCGCTTCGGCAACATATTCGAGGTGATTTCCCCACCGCATCCTGGCTTTGCCCCGGATAACGTAAATCACGCTTTCCAATTCGCCGTGATGATGAGCACCCGTTTTTGCGTTTGGATGAATGGTTACTGTGCCAGCCCAGATCTTCTGAGCCCCCACGCGAGCGTAATTGATAGCGGCCTCGCGGTGCATCCCTGGCGTTTGCGGCGTGTTTGAGTTGAGCGAATTGCCCGGGATGACTCGGATGCCATCATGCTTCCATTTCGGCTCATGGGAGTGATCGTGGGAATGCACATGGTCTTTCTCGGTCATCTTATCCTCTCCGCATCATAGGGCCGCTGAATTTCCATAAGGGAGGGTATACTACTACAGCTTGCCTGGAGAGGAAGGACCTTTGAAGACCATGGTGCGTCAGTTCACCCCTGCGACCAAAAAAATGCCAAGATCACAGCCAGTCAATCCATAATATGGAGAAGCACGTTTCTGGTGCGCTGGGAACCTGCTTCGACAAAGCGGGGGCGTTGCATATGCGCATACTTCTCGTCAACCCACCTTTTCATTCCGCTACATCCACCTATGGAGTGGGGGTTCAGGTGCCTCTGGGTCTCGTGCTGGTGGGTGGCGCTCTTCTTGAGCCCGGCCATGATGTTACGCTCATTGATGCCGAGGCGCATCACCTTCCGATCCAGGACATTGTAAACCAGGCAAAGGAGTTTCGGCCCGAAATTATAATGACGGGTCACTCAGGATCGACGGCCGCCCATCCAATTATCGTTCGCATGGCGCGCGCGCTCAAGCTGGCTTTGCCAGAGACCCTGATTGTCTATGGCGGAGTATTTCCAAGCTATCAGGGCAAGGACATTCTCGCTGCGGAGCCCGCCATTGACGTAATCGTCAAAGGTGAAGGTGAGCAGACAATCGTTAGCCTTGTCAGCGCGGTCGAAAATGGCAGCGATCTCGCGACAGTCAATGGCATTGTTTATCGAGACGGCACAGCGATACGAGAAACCGCTCCAGCCGAGATGATTGCCGATCTTGACCGCTTTCGCGCCGGATGGGAGCTGATCAAGGACTGGGATCTTTACCACTGCTGGGGTCTTGGGCGCGCGGCTGTCGTGCAATTTTCACGCGGTTGTCCTCATTCTTGTACATATTGCGGACAGCGGGGTTTTTGGACGAAATGGCGCTATCGGGATCCGCTAAAGGTGGCGGCCGAGATCGCCTGGCTTCATCGCGAGAAAAAAGTAAATTTTGTCGATCTGGCCGATGAGAACCCGACGTCCTCAAAGCGGCAATGGCGGATGTTTCTCGAAGCTCTAATCGCCGAAAACGTGCCCGTGAAGATGTTCGCGACCATCCGCGCCGCTGATATAGTGCGCGATGCCGATATTCTCCCGCTGTACAAGAGGGCGGGCATTGACTGCGTGTTGATGGGAATGGAGACGACCGACCCCGCTACTCTTGTCAAGATCCGGAAAGGCTCGACGACGCGCACCGATCTTGAAGCGATCCGGCTTTTGCGCAAGCATGGCATCCTCTCGATGGTTGGACATATAGTCGGCTTCGAGGAAGAGCGGTTCAAGGATTACTGGAATGCTTGGCGACAGTTGATACTATACGATCCTGACTTGCTTAACGCCATGTATGTGACCCCGCATAGATGGACAGGATTTTATAGCGAGAGCCGTGACCGCGACGTGGTCGAGGTCGATCAATCGAAATGGGATTACCGGCATCAGGTGTTAGGAACGCGCCACCTTAAGCCCTGGCATATTTTCATTTTTGTGAAATTGACCGAGCTTGCCGTTCATCTTCGGCCACGGGCGTTATGGCGTGCTCTATTCTACCAAGATAACGCGCAACGCCGCGCTTATCGCTGGTGTTTTCGTAACGCGGGGCGCGTTTGGCTCCATGAAGTTTATGAATTTTGTTTTAAGAGCACTCGCGTCGCCGATCGAAGGTCGCTCGTGGACTATGCGGGAAAGCCGATTGTTGCGGAGGCTGCGCTTGCTCCGATGGAACACGGCAGATCGCCTTATCACAGGTAAACGAAGGCAATGGCGGTTGCAGGCGGTACCGCCACGATTGTTCGCACAGGCTCGACGATGCCTACTACCTCTTTAATCCAAAGTCGCGTTTCTTGATCTTGGCCATCCTGATTAAGAAGATTTGTTGGCATCCCTCAATTGCGATCAAATATCATTAAAACTGACAGCCTAAGCTTGGGCGAATTTCCTAAAGATCGACCTATGTCACTTTTGAGATAGACTTAGATGCCTCTATTGTCTTCACGGCTTGGTCATCAACATTGACGAATGTCGTGGAGAACGGCCGCCCGATGATCTTCACTAATACCGTAGATAGCGGGCCGGTGCTGACGGCTTGCTGCGTGCTAGCGAGGAGACTGCGGCATGGCGTCAAAAGCAATAGGCATCGATCTCGGGACGACCAATTCCTGCGTCGCCATCATGGAGGGCAAAACTCCGAAGGTTATCGAGAACCAGGAGGGAGGGCGGACCACTCCTTCTATTGTCGCTTTCGCGAAGGGTGGAGAAATCCTGGCCGGACAGGCGGCTAAGCGGCAGGCGATTACCAATCCGGAAAACACAATTTTCGCCATTAAGCGTCTGATGGGACGCCGCTATGACGACCCGCTGGTGCAGAAAGAAAAGGAGCTTGTGCCCTATAAGATCGTCCCCGGCGAAAATGGTGACGCATGGGTGGAAGTTCAGGGCAAACGCTACAGCCCAAGCCAGATCAGCTCGTTTATTCTCCAGAAAATGCGGGAGACCGCCGAAGCCTATTTGGGTACCAAAGTTACTGAAGCCGTGATTACGGTCCCTGCCTATTTCAACGATTCTCAGCGCCAGGCCACAAAGGATGCCGGCACGATTGCCGGGCTCGAGGTGCTTCGCATCATCAATGAACCCACGGCTGCCGCGCTTGCTTATGGGCTTGGCAACCGCAAGGAAGGCAAGATCGCGGTTTACGACCTTGGTGGTGGCACCTTCGACATTTCGATTTTGGAAATCGGCGACGGCGTTTTTGAAGTCAAATCCACCAATGGCGACACGTTCCTTGGCGGTGAAGACTTCGACAAGCGGATCATGGACTACCTGGCCGATGAGTTCAAAAAAGAACAGGGCATCGACCTTAGGAATGACCGGCTTGCGCTCCAGCGTTTGAAAGAAGCCGCCGAGAAAGCGAAGATAGAGCTATCATCGGCGCTTGAGACGGAGGTCAATCTCCCCTTCATTACCGCGGATCAGCACGGCCCGAAGCACTTCGTGGTAAAGCTCACGCGCTCGAAGCTTGAAGGGCTCGTCGGCGATCTCGTCAAGCGGACCATTGGCCCCTGCGAAGCGGCGCTGAAGGATGCGGGCCTTACTGCTTCGCAAATCAATGAGGTGATATTGGTCGGCGGCCAAACTCGGATGCCGCTGGTGCAGGAGACCGTGAAGCATATCTTCGGCAGGGAACCGCATAAGGGCGTGAACCCAGACGAAGTCGTCGCCGTTGGCGCCGCGATCCAGGCGGGTGTGCTGCAAGGCGATGTAAAGGATGTGCTACTCCTCGACGTGACGCCCCTTTCACTTGGCATCGAAACGCTGGGCGGCGTTATGACAAAGCTCATAGACCGCAATACAACAATTCCAGCCAAGAAATCGCAGACCTTCTCTACCGCTGAGGACAATCAGCCCGCCGTTACAATCCGGGTGTTCCAGGGCGAGCGCGAGATGGCCCCCGACAACAAGCTGTTGGGTCAGTTCGATCTTGTTGGGATTCCTCCCGCTCCGCGTGGCATCCCGCAGGTTGAAGTAACCTTCGATATTGATGCGAACGGCATCGTCAATGTCCACGCCAAGGACAAGGCGACAGGCAAGGAACAGCAAATCCGCATCCAGTCTTCAGGCGGTCTCTCTGACGCGGACATCCAGCGTCTGATCCGCGAGGCAGAGAGCCACGCGACAGAAGACAAGCGGAGGCGCGAGCTTGTGGAGGCCCGCAACGAGGCGGACGCCGCAATTTATAACGCCGAGAGACAGCTTAAGGAAAATGCTTCGAAGACAAGCGATGCCGCGCGCAGCGCCTTGGAGAACGCATTGCATACAGCGCGCGAAGCGCTTTCAAGCGATGATGTTAGCCGGGTGAAGCAAGCGGCTCAAACCGCGGCGCAGGAACTAGCGCGCTTCAGCGAGGCCGTTCGGCGCGATGAGCAGGCCCGCGCTCAACAAGGCCAAGGCCCCGCCGGTCCTCAGCCATCTTCAGCGCAAGGTCCCGGAGGCGGGGACAATGTCGTCGATGCTGAATTCGAAGAAGTCGACCGTGATCGCAGGCATAAGCAATGAGTACGCGGCCGCATCGCGGGCAGAAAGAAAATGTCCATGGGCACGGGCACGGCGATAATGTGCCGCGCGAGAGAAAGGACGGAGCAAGCGACATGGCGGAAACCCACGCTCATGAACAGGAAACCGCTGCTCCTCCCCCCGACCTCGAAGCTGAGAACGCAGATCTAAAAGACCGGCTTTTGCGGGCTCTTGCCGAGCAGGAGAACATCCGTATGCGCGCTCGCCGGGACGCTCTCGATGCTGCTAAGTTCGCGTCATCCGCCTTTGCCAAGGATATTCTCGGGGTAGCGGACAATTTACGTCGTGCCATGCAGAATTTTCCGAGCGATGACAAGAGCAGCGAAGCCATGGCCCCTCTATTGACGGGAATTGAGGCCACCGAGCGGGGCTTGCAAAAGACGCTGGAGAAACACGGAATAACCCCGCTCGACCCGCTCGGGGAAGCTTTCGACGCGAATTTTCACGAGGTTGTCCTTCAGCAGCCTGATACGGGCAAACCGGAAGGAACGATTGTGGGGGTTCTGGAGCCTGGCTATCTTTATAATGGGCGGCTTCTCCGCCCGGCTTTGGTAAATATCGCGATAGATTAGCCCCTCGGTCCTAATTCTGTGGACGAGGCGTGCCGGTGCGAACGCTGCCCCATGCGGGTGGATCGCTTGCGGGAAACGACTCTTCGCTTGCTTCGTCTACGGGATCGACAGTGGCGGTTGCCCCTTGGCGGGAACTCGCAATTGGCTGCTGCGCGCGCCGCCCCGTAAAAATCGGCGCGATGTAACGCTTCCACGCGAGAAGCTTGATAGAGACGCCTGTAGTCAAGATTTCCTCCCGTTCTTTAAGAAAAGAAGTAAAGCTATGATAGCATAGATCGTGATACAAACCTAAATCATATGCAGCCACGCTTCAGTTTTAGTATAAAAAGATCAAGTTAAAGGAAGGTATTGTAGTCATGTCTAGCGAAGCAGGAAGATTTTATCCATTCGGTGACAATGCGGCTGATAGCATTCGCTCGCTAGGCATGAGCGAGGCTTTGTCGCGGAATTGGTGGCTCGTTGGCTTGAGAGGCGTTCTTGCGATCGCCTTCGGCGTTTTCACCCTATTCATGCCCGGCATTACGATGCTGTCGCTGGTTGCGGTCTTCGCCGCCTATATGATCATTGACGGCGGTTTCACAATTGGCTCGGCGGTGCGGGCAGCCCAGCGGCACGAGCGTTGGCTCCTTCTCCTTTTGCAAGGCATTTTAAGCATTGCCGTAGCCATCATCGCCATCATGTGGCCCGCCATAACAGTGCTTGCCTTTGTTCTCCTCGTCGCTGCCTGGGCGATCGTATCAGGCGGCCTCACGTTCTTCTCAGCATTCCGCCTGAAACAAGAGCATGGCCGGATTTGGCTCGCTCTTGGCGGTCTCGCATCCATCATCTTGGGGGTGCTGCTTGTCCTCGCGCCCATCATAGGAGCCGTCGTGCTCGTCTGGTGGATCGGCATCTACGCGCTGATCTTTGGCGGAGTGCTGCTCGTGCTCGCTTACAGGCTGCGCGCCCGTCAGCAGGAAAGCGCAGCCTGACTTAGATATAATTCGGCCGAAGCGCGCCGTCTCACATATGCGCTTCGGCTGCCTCAGAATTGATCTGTTCGATAATCCGCTCGGCAACGGCCTCTGCAGTATCCACCACCATACCTGGCCGCGCCGCGCCGGATGAATATTGTTCTCCCCGCGAGTTTTGGCCAAATTCAGTTGCCGTCATTTTGGGATGGAAGACGCTGACAATGATATTATCGTTCTGGAGCTCCTGGCGGGCCGTGAGCGAGAGCGCATTGAGCGCATATTTCGTCGAAGCGTAAGCAGCAAGCGACGGAAAGTAGTTTTTTGAAACCATTGAGCTGATGTTCAGGATCATGCCACCGCCCTGCTTGCGCATGATTGGTATCGTCTTCTGCATGGCCAAGAGCGCGGCGAATACATTCAGCTCCATCACGGCGCGATAGTCGTCGAGGTCGATGCTTTCCACGGGCGCGCGTAAGCCCTGTCCGGCGTTGTTGATGAGAATATCGATGCGGCCGAACTTCTCATGCACTTGATGGATGAGATTGTGAACGTCTTCCGCCCTGTTCATATCTGTCGGAATAGCGAGCGAGCCCGGAATCTCCTCTTCGAGTTGTTTGAGCTTGCTCGCCGAGCGGGCTGCGAGAATGACCGTGGCTCCCTTCTGCGCAAGCAATCGAGCAAGTGCCAGTCCTATACCGCCGGAAGCACCCGTTACAATGACGACCTTATTTTCAATCTGCATGGTGTGACCCCCTTGGTAGCCTGCAGCGAATTATCGCTGTCTACCACAGGCCTTAAACGCTGAGATCACGGATTTTAAAAGATCGGTTGCCGAGAGAGCGAGACGCGCTCCCGCCACGGCGCTGGCGACGGGCTTATGCGCGCCGGTACTTTGCTTCAGAAGCTGCCGCCGGTTCTCCAGCCAGAACCTCTGTCGCGGTCCCAGGAGTTGGGGCGCCCCCATGGCGGCGGAAATGACGCTGTTCCTCCCCACAAGCCGCCGAAATCGGGATCGGCGCGGGGCACGGGGTGGCGGTAGTTGTCGTGCAGTACGCGGTCGAGGTCCTTGCCACGCAGCGCCCCGGCTAAAATCCCACCGATAACTTGGCCGATGGTGTCCTGCGCGCCGCCGAAATTTCCCATCGGATTGTCATAGCCCACAGTGCGCGCGCGGTCGCGGGCGCCTTCAAGTTCCGTGCGGCGTCGAGCCATTTCACGGATCTGCGTACGGATTTGTCCAACCTCGGTGTCTACTTTTTGCAGCGACTCCCGCGCGTTGCTGATCGAAAGAACCGCCTGGTCGTCCTCTTTTCCCGGCGTCTGAAGCGCCTCCTGATAAAGGCGGCGGAGATCCTGCTGTGTGAGCGCTTGGGCAACCAGCTCAGTTGCACGGTCGTAAACCGCGTCATCAGTGATTCCGAGCGCCTGCTGCCGCTCGGCCTCGATATGTTGCAGTTCGGTTGTGATCTTTATCACGGCATTTTCGGCGGCTTTAACCGCTGTATTTCCCGCCTCTGCTTGGGCCTCAATTGGCGCGATACCCGCCACTACCAGGGCCTTGCGCTCAACTATTGCAGCGCGGTCTTTAGCCCCTTCAACATCGTGTTGTTTTTCAATGGCGTGCTCTCTTAACCGGAGTGGTATCTCGCGGAGCATCGCGTAGTTTGCTCGTGCGTCAGAGTAACCAACGAGCCGCGCGACCATCTGATCAAAGTAGCGCACCAAATGCCAACTGCCGTCTTCGGCCGGCCCATAATTCTTTTGCCAGAGATACATGAAGAGCGGATCGTTTTCGTAAGGTTTCCCTTTTCCCGCGAGGTCCGCCTCAGCCTGTGAGGCCTTGTGGTCTGCGTTCTCGGCAATTTTCTTGGTATCCTCGAGCGCTTCTTCGGCAGCCTGCCAATTTGGGTTACTCTTGATGCTGTCAGCCACATGATGGCGTAGTTGATCGAGTGCCTCGATTACATGGGCGAGGTCTTGGTCGCACTGGTGTTTCGCCGCCTCCGCCTCGGTAAGCTTCTTCTGCGCCTCGTCCCGGCGATGCGCCAGATCCTCTAGCGCCTTTCGATGATTCTCGATCATGTCGAGAGCACGCCGTTCGGTTGCGTCGATACCGGCAACGACACGCTCGCGCATCAAAGAGTCCAGTTTGATGCGGGCAAGCGTGCGAAAGCCTTGAGTCTCTGCGCGTCTAAGACGGGCGGTCTCCTCCATTGCCGAGCGCAGTGTTTGGTCGAGTTGTCCTTCATCTGCGCGAACCTGGCCGATGGCCCGCTCTACCGTAAACAGCGCATCTCCGCCCGTGTACATTTGCTATCCTCACCACTGGGTAATACGGCCTGGGAGTACAGGTAAGCGGAATTCCGGATCGGTAAAACCGCGCCTCTTTTCAGCCAGCCGAGCGTTTTGCACGATGCCGTTTTTTGACTTGTCGCTCCGGATTTCCTCGAACGTCTCGGGCGGCACACGAACCGCGAAGCGGGAGACAGTCTCGGTCTGATTTGTCTCATCATTCCGGATGGGCAATTTGACCGGATTGCCCTTCGGGTCGACTGCATTGACCACGACGAAAAAGGCACGTCCCTGGTAGCGTGGATTCTCGCGATAGAAGCCTGTCTGGTCCTCGGGGCGTCCGGCGATTTGCAGCACATATTCCCGGCGAAGAGTATCCGCGAGCTGGTCGAGGCTTATGAGGGCAGAGCGCGCTTGAGCTGCATTGCCGCGTTCCAATGCGGCGCGGCCCTCGGCGAGAAGCGCATCCGCCTTTTGCTTGGCTTCGGGAACCTGAGCAGCCGCGAGGATCGCCTGATGCGCTGCCCCAATCTCGCGCGGCAGGGTCTGCGTCAGCTCAATTCTCGCGGCTTCTATTTTTTGCTGCCGTGGTCTTACCACGCTGAAATAATAAGTCCCAAGCGCAAGGGCCATAACCCCGGCCCAGATGGCAGACCATTTGCCTATGCTAAACCGTTTTACCCAAAGGTCAGCCAGCCAGCGGTTGAGCCCCGGCTTTGGAGGAGTGTAGACAAAGCGGCTTTCCTTTAGCGCTTTTACGCCCTGCGCTATGACATTATCAGGAACATCAAGGCCCTGGCTTTTGTACAGCGAGCGCAGCCGCTCGATCAGCTGCTCTTCCCGCACCTCTTCATTCAGCTCACGTTCCACCAACCGCTCGCGATGACGAAGCGTGTCAACAACATCCATCGCGAGCATCACATCATCCAGCTTCGCGGGCGGCGAAGCTGGGGATGGGGTTGCGGTTGAAGGCGCGGCTTCGGGCATTAGATTGGAAGCGCCTTGCCGTCGGCTACAAGCTTCGCGATGCGGCGTTTGCCATCCTCAACAGCGTCGCGAATTTCGGCCGAGTTCTGGGTTGCAAGCTTGCGCATCTCCTCGATGATCTGCTGAGAGCGTTGTTGGAAACCGACGACAGAGTTGACGAGCTTCTTGACCGCATCTGCGCGGATCGTCGGTCCGTAACCGGCCTTAACGGCTTCTTCCTGGATCTTATCGCCGACCTCTGAGAGTGACTCGAGAGACTTTGAAACGCCTTCTTTCATGGCGTTCAACGTTTGCGTCGACTCGTGAAGGCCGAACATACCGGTGAACGACGCTTTGAGCGCTGTTAGGACCGTGTCATTCGTCGAGAAGAAGGTGATTGCCTGAGCGTAGATCCGCTCTTTGGCGTTGGTCGTCTGCTGTAGGCGCCCCATCACGACTTCAGACGTGTTGTAGGAGATAGTGAGATTATCAGAAAGGTCTTTGGCGATCTGATAGCGCTTCTCTTCGTCCTGCACATGCCGCAGCACTTCATCTCGTGAAAGTTCAAGACGAGCGCGCTCGGCGGGTTCATTTCCTGCGTAGGTCGCAACTTTGTCCGAAGCTTCTTTCAATTCGGTGCGTGCTTGCTCAAGCTTAGCTTCTTCCGTCTTGAGCACTTCCAGGGCGAGAACTTCCGCCTGTTTCAATGCCCCGCGATAGTCTTGATAGGCCTCGATGATAACGTGCTCGCGATCGATTTGACCCTTCGTGTCTTTGCTAACGTCGAGATATACGTTTTTCACCTTGTCAAAGCGGTCAGCGATGTCGCCACGCGAAATTTTCATCCAGACATTGGTCGCGCGTTCGAAAATATCGATCCTGTTGTCGGCCAACTGGTCGACCATGCGCTTCGCGTCATCCCGGATGGAGTTAAAGCCGCCTGTAATCTCCTTATAACGCTCGCCGATCACCATGTTTGAGACTTGCTCGCGGACGACCTCATTGAACACAGAAGACTGGCCGAGCGTCCGGGCAATCGTCTGAATCTTCTCTGGCTCCAAGTCTGAGATCTTCTCAAGTAGCGAATTAATCGGCGCAGCTTCGACCTTGGTGGGCATTAAGCCCACGTCACGCAACGCGCCAACGGCTTTATCCAAATACTGCATAGAAGTTGGTACCGCGACTTGGGCCATCGATTCCTCCTGAGCGCGTTTTGTGGGGCTTTATATTAGCAACGGAGGAGCTGAACGAGCGATGGAGACTGCAAGATATACTTACTAGATGCTGTACAGGTTCAGTTATTTTGATTATCGCAAGAATAGCTTGGGCACGGCATGCTTTAGCTTAGCAATTCTATTTCTTCCCGCACCGTTCGCCCTCATGTTAGCTTTGATATTGCTTTGACTAAGGACCAAAAGCCGGATGCAGGCCTTGGCATATTTTTGGTACGACTTTTTATACAACCGCCGATCCGCGGGGAATTTCGTATGACAACAATCGCAATAGACCTGCGTTGGCTACGCCGCTTGGTGCGTACCCACAGGGTGCAGCTGGCGCTGTGCTTGAGGGTGACGGTAGCGGCCGTTCTGGCGCTCGTGCTTGCGCAGGCATTGCACTTTCCGCTTTTTCTTTGGGTGGTGTTGACGGCTGTAATACTGACACAGGTCAGTTTCGGCCGTTCCTTGAAGGCGACGATCGACTACTTAATCGGCACGGTCGGTGGCGTTATTTATGCCGGTGCCGTGGGCGTGCTTATTCCTCATACTGGTGTGCTTTCGCTCGCCATTGCGCTTGCAATCGCAGTGGCCCCTGTCGCTCTTCTAGCCGCAGCGAGGCCCGCCTTTGCTGTCGCCCCATTCACTGCTGTGCTTGTCATCCTCGCTCCTACGCTCACCCAACTTAGCCCGATCGAGTCAGCGCTTTACCGGATGCTTGAGGTTTTGATTGGCGGCGTCACCGCGCTTGTCGTCTCGCGTCTCGTATTCCCGACGCATGCGTATGACCTTACGATGGAAGCAGCCGCGAGAATGCTTGACCGGCTAGCGCGAGCTTTGCGCGGCTTGGTCGTTGGTTTTACTAAAGGCCTCGACCAGGCCACGATCAATGGCATCCAGAACAGTCTTGGAGATACAATCGTAGATTTGCAGGCAATCGGCGGAGAGGCCCAGCGCGAACGGATGACCTACCTCGGACGCGGACCGGATTCGGGATCTTTGCTACGAACGTTGCTGAGGCTACGCCACGATTTTATCATTATTGGCCGGGCGGCCATAGAACCCCTTCCTGAGGCATTCCAAACACGTCTTGGACCAGCACTGGAGTCCGTCGCCAACGCGGCAGCAGATTATTTGCACGAATGCGCCAATTCTCTTAGAGCGCGCCGCGATGCGCCGCCGCTGGAGCGTGTTCTGCGGGCGTTGGACGCCTATTCTGCTAAATTCGAGGAGCTTCGTAAGGAGGCGCTTACGCGCGGTTTGTCGGCTGAGATAGCGGAACGTATCTTCGCCCTTGGTTTTGCTCTGGAGCAGTTAAGGCAGAACTTTACAGACCTGCAGCGGGCAGTCGCAGAATGTGCCCACTTGCCGCGCGAACGATCCCCAAGTGCTGAGCGGCGCGAGGCTGCCCCCGACGTGAACAGAATTTGATACGCTGATTTCGTGTGAGCGGCCGCTCAGTCTAGCCATTACCAGTGAGGGTAAGTATAGCCCTGATAATGGCCATCGCGCCTGTCGAGATGTACCAGGAAATGACGTTTAAGTCGACGCCGAGGTTCTTCCCGAGCAACGGCAAGATCAAAAGAAGGCCGATTATAATCATGAAGCCGTAAGACTCCAGTTTCGCGAGAGGGCGGGCAAGCGAATCTGGCAAAAGGCCGACCGCAACACGGCCTCCGTCGAGGGGCGGAATCGGCAGCATGTTAAAAACAGCGAGAACCACGTTGACGAGGATGCTGTTGATGAGGTTCTGCGCGAACCATGATCCGACCGGCTCCGGAAGATATTGCACAATGTGAAAAAGCAACGCCGAAGCTATGGCGAGCACGATGTTAATCCCAGGACCGGCAGCGGCGACCCAGATCATATCGCGCCGGGGATTGCGAAGCGCAGCAAAGTTTACCGGAACGGGTTTGGCATAGCCGAACAAGAAAGGCGCCCTCGTTAACAGGAGCAGGCCGGGCAGTAAGATCGTGCCAATCGGGTCTATATGTTTGAAGGGATTGAGAGTTACTCTTCCCTGAAAGGACGCGGTGTGGTCGCCAAACCGGCGCGCAGCGTAGCCATGCGCCGCTTCATGAAACGTAATGGCGAGAATCGCGGGAATGACCCAGGTCGAAATAGTGTAAAGCGTCGAGGCGAACTGCTCAGTCATTGCTTCTCTTGGGTTTCGCGAGGGATCATGATGTGCTTAGCGCTGTTCGCAGCTTACTTCGAGGGAATTCATCATGGGTGAATCTGTTCGTGGCCCAGTGTCGCCTGAACTTCGGACAGGATTTCATAGGAACGAAGCCTGGCTGCGTGGTCAAAAATTGCCGACGCAACCATGAGCTCGTCGGCTCCCGTCTCTTTGATGAGCTCTTCCAGGCCGGTGCGGATCGTTTCTGGCGATCCGGCGAAGGCCCGTGCAAGCATCCGGGTCACGTGCGCTTTTTCTGCTGGCGTCCAGTAAGTTTCAATATCGTCCATCGGGGGCTGAAGCTGGCCTCGCGTTCCGCGTACCATGTTTGTGAACGCTTGCTGCGCCGAGGTGAAAAGCTTTCGCGCCTCTTCATCAGTGGGCGCGGCAAAAACGCTTATGCCGACCATGGCATAAGGGCGCTCCAATTGCGCTGAAGGCCGAAATGTAGCGCGGTAGATATGCAATGCCTGCATCAAGGCGTCTGGTGCGAAATGGGAGGCGAATGCGAATGGAAGGCCTAGCATCGCGGCAAGCTGAGCGCCAAACAAGCTCGATCCTAAAATCCAGAGCGGCACATTGGTGTCCGTGCCCGGCACGGCTTTCACACGCTGCCCCGGTTGCAGCGGCCCTAACAGCGACTGTAGTTCCAGCACATCCTGCGGGAAGTTCTCCGCGACCATCGGGTCACGGCGGAGCGCGCGCATCGTGAGTTGGTCCGTTCCGGGCGCACGGCCAAGTCCCAGATCGATGCGGCCAGGGTAAAGGGATTCGAGCGTTCCAAATTGTTCGGCGATGATCAGCGGCGAATGGTTCGGAAGCATAATTCCGCCCGCACCGATCCTGATTTTGCTGGTGTTTGCCGCAACAGCCGCGATGACGACAGAGGTCGCCGCGCTCGCGATGCCTACCATATTGTGGTGTTCAGCCAGCCAATAGCGATTATAGCCCCATTTCTCGGCATGCCGCGCGAGGTCGAGCGTATTGCGCAGCGCGGTCCCTGGCGTCTCGCCTTGGGTAATGGGCGCTAGATCGAGGATGGAGAATAGTGGCATAGGGGTCTCCCTGCGAATGCTGAGCAATCGCAAAAGGGGCTTGCTGATCGTCACCTACATCAGGTCGGGCTTGACGATCATCAAGTAAAAAATCGCCAAAACCGCTGTGAACGCGGGCCATCCCAGTATGAACCATACGCGGAGATAACGGAAATAAAGGGGAGGGAGGGGCGCGCCCTTCTCACAGCTTTGACGCGCGAGTGCTCGAAGCTGGATTTGCAGCCACACCACAGGCAGCCAGCAAGCGCCTACGACGATGTAAAGGACAATTGAAAGAGCGAGCCACCCGCTTGTGAGCGGCCAGCCTGCCATCAGCGCCATGGCGACGCCCGTGGCGGGTTGGATGATGACGGCGGGCGCTGTGAAAAGCCAGTCCGCCAAGATGACAGAGCGCCCGACCGACGCGATGACTTTTGCGTCGCGTGAGCGAAAGGCGAGATAGCCATGGAAAGCCGTGCCGAGGCCCGTGCCGAACAATAAGGTGGAGCTCAGAATGTGAATATATTTGAGCAGCAAATAGCTCATTGCTCGGCCTCCACTATAATCATGGCGAGAGTGGCCAGCACGACGGCGATGTTCTTTGTAAGCGGTCCCAATGGGTCGATCCAGGCGAAACGGCACAGCGAGAGTGCCAAGCACCGTGAAGACGGCGATAGTCGCGATCTGCACAAAGCCGGTTAAGACTGGCCGGATGCGCAGCAAGAGCATCATGCCGAGCAGCCCGTCCCATGCTGCGCCAGCGTAAACAATTGCGGACGCTTGCCAGCCCGTTAAGCCCAAACCGGCAACCATTTCCTGGCTTTTCTCAATGGGGAATATGAAGGCGGATATGATTGCCGTCGAGAGCCACAGGAAAGCCAAGCCAAGACGCAGGGCAGGCTTCAGAAGGAACAGGCGCGCGTGCCACAAATCAGCCTGCGACGATGGCTCTTCGGCAAGCGCTTCGTCTAGCGGGCGTGGTTGCCAGGAAAGCGCCTGAGCTAGAGGCGCGATTGAGGCTGTATTGCCGCGCTTGAGCATCTTCAAGGTGTCTGCCGAGAGCGTGCCTTCTATAGCAATCTCAGGCAAGGATATAAGTCTTGCAGGAGACAGACACAGCCATCGCCTCAGCGATCTTGTCAGATCATCCGTCGTCATTGGCGATGGCCCTGCAAGATCGAGCTGCCGTGGCAACGGCCCGTCATGGGTGAGCATAAGCCTGATCGCCTCGCACAGGTCGGCGATATGGATAGGCTGCACCTGCCAATTGCCCGGCCCAAGGCGCGGCGGCCAGGGAAGAGCTGCGAGCGCGGCGAATAGCGTTGTGCTGTATCCGCCCCGCCCAATCACGAGCGAGGGCCTCACCACCACCCAGCTATCGAAGCCATGTTCATTAGCCAGGCTTACGCAGCAATCGTCCGCATCGCGTTTCGAGAGATGAAATGCTGTCTCCGCCGCAGCGTCCGCACCAAGCGCAGAGATATGGATGAGCTTGGGGATGTTCTCAGCCGCGCAGGCTTGGAACAACGCCTTTGGCCCTTGGATATGCACCTGCTCGAAGTCATTGCCGCGCGTTGGTTGAAAGATCCCGGCGGCGTTGATGACGGCATCTACCTCGCTAAGGCGCGCGCGCCAATCGTCCACGCGGTCCTTGGTGAAATCGCAAGGGACAATGGCCGTGTCTGGGAAAAGCCTGCGAAGATGCTCGATATGGCGGCCGCAAGGCACGATCTCGTGGCCAGATCTCTGAAGGGTGAGGGCGACGCGCCGCCCGATAAATCCGCCCGCGCCAATTATGAGAACCCGCATGGCCGCCGCCTCTTGCGCTGAAGGGGTCGATGCTGCGTAACAGAGGTGCTTGCGCCGTCGCAAGTGGCGCATCATCCGCCGCAAATAGAAACGGCGCCCGAAGGCGCCGCTCTATTCAGACATGAAGCAGCAAAGCCTATTTCAAAGGCTCGTAGCTGTTGCCGACGTGATAGTTCAGGCCAGCGCGAATGGTGTGAACTTCGGTCCGATCGTTCGAGCCGAGGCCGAGAGGACCCGTGATCTTGTCGCTCGCATCGAGGCTAAGGAACTGATATTCGCCTTTGAGCGACCACGATGGGCTGAGCTTATGTTCGATACCGCCGCCGAGGACGTAACCCGTCTGTGTTTCGTTTGCCCCCCCGGAGGCCGCCGCTAAGCCCGGGAAATTAACCGCGCCAGTGGTTTCCACACCGCCAAAAGCAAAACCGCCGGTGGCGTAGACAAGCGTGCGGTCCATCGCATAGCCGACGCGACCACGAACTGTACCAAACCAATTCAGGCTCTGCTTGAGGCTGGCGCTGTTTCTTCCATCGCTGGCTGAAATGGAATCGGAGATGTCTGCGCCTTGGATGTCAGCTTCGACGCCAAGGACGAGATGATGATGTCCGAGAGCGCCCTGCCAGTTGTAACCGATCTGACCGCCACCGAAGCCGCCAGCCGGCGAGAAGTCGGAAGCGCTGTTCGAGCTATCGCTTGTCCAGCCATAGCCGCCGTTGACGCCGACGTAGAGGCCATTCCAGCCCGCAACCGGAGAGTAAACCGGACCATCTTTGTAGCCACCAGGCTCGCCACGATACATGTCAGCCGCATTCGCGGAACCAGCGGCAAGGGCGACGACGCTAGCAAGCGTCAGGCCCAGAATGCCGGAACGTAGTTTCAGCATAGTCAAAATCCCTATCAAGTGCATTGTGCTGTGAGAGATGAACCCCCGGCACCACTCCCTTGTGGTGCCCCCCCGTTCATCGATGGAGGGATATTATCGGCGCGGTAAAGGTTGAGCAACCTCTGGCCTTTGCAACCCAAAGCCCAGCCAAATCCGAGCAAAAAATTGGGAGTGCGCGAAAAAACAATAATTAAAATAAGGAGTTAATTATTGGGGGCAGCCCGAACACGGGGAATTTCCGAGTGGCATAACTGACACATTGCGATCAAAAGAGGCAAATTGGATGATGTTTCCAAAAGGTGAACGGACAGACGGTCAGTGTATAACTCATGGCAGCCAGTAATATAATTTCAAAAATGAGGGAAGTGCTTTTGAATTGATACTTAGTAGGTCCTCCGCTTTTGATGCGAGGCTTAGGAGAATACAATAATGATATGCAACCAAAGGTAGAATATCTAAGGGTATTGCGTCACGTCGGCCGTCGTAAGCAGGGCGTCCCCTCACGCGCGAGCATGTGTTTCAGTTTAAGCGAAGCCTGTCCTAAGTGGCTCAAACGCCGCGATTTCCGATGCGCCCTGGAGGCGAATGGACTATGGTGCCGCCAACTTAATCGTTAAATATTTGCATCGAGGTTGGCTGATGGAGCGGCGATACGCGATCTGGGATGTCTTTACGGAGCGGCCTCTTGCTGGAAATCCGCTGGCGGTTGTCCTTGACGCGGAAGGGCTCTCCACCGAGGCAATGCAGGCGATTGCGCTGGAGTTCAATCTTTCGGAGACCGTCTTCGTGTTGCCGCCACGATTGAATGCCCAAACGGCCTATATACGCATCTTTACTCCTACGGCGGAGTTGCCGTTTGCCGGACACCCGACCGTTGGAACGGCAATACAGCTCGCGGAAGATAGAATTTCAGATAGGGCGGCGGACTGTGACGCGCTCATTGTGCTGGAAGAGGAAATAGGCAGCATACGGGTGGGCGTTGTCGTGCGTCAGGGAAAGGCGCCGTATGCTGAATTCGATGTACCCAAATTGCCGGAGCAAGCGGGTGCGCTCGCACATGATGATCGGATTGCCGTTGCGCTCGGCCTCGCGCCGGTCGAGATAGGCTTCGCAAACCATCGCCCAGTGACGTTCAGCGCGGGCACACCATTTACCTTCGTGCCCGTGAAGGATCTCGATGCGATCCGGCGCGCCCAAGTTATTCGAGGGCACTGGGATGAGGCGTTCAGCGCATCCGGCGGCAAAGCTTTCGTTTATTGCCGGGAAACCACCAATCACAACGCCATGTTCCATGCGCGTATGTTCGCACCAAGCGCCGGCATACCGGAAGATCCGGCCACCGGCTCGGCAGCCGCCGCCTTTGCTGGGGTCATGCACAGATTCGACCAGCTTCCCGAGGGCATATCCGAGGCAATCATAGAGCAGGGCATCGAAATGGGGAGGCCCAGCGAGATCAAGCTCGCAGTCGAAGTTGAGGGGCGCCGTTTGAAGCGCGTGCGGATTGGCGGATCCGCTTGCCTCATTATGAAGGGCCATCTATTCGTCTGAGGCCCAACTCGTAATTGGCGGGGAGCGGCTTAATAGCCGCTCTATTCAAGCACCGTTTTGATCAAAAAGAATCGAATGGCGTCGGCCAAAATGATCTTGCAGTTCCGTTCGCGGCCCTGCTCAGATTCCAGCTTTGCCTTTGTGATCAACGCCTCGATATTGGATAGCTCGAGATCGGTGAGCTCAAGGATTTTCGACATCTGCTCGATCACCTGCATACCCTCCTGACAGGTTGCGGCTCGGGCAGGTGTTTGACCTAGCGCGAATAAGATCGCAATAGAGAAAAGCAGTCTCATGATTTTCCTGGACGGGCGCACGGAGGGCATTTTTTGCGTTGAACGAACCTAGCGCGTCTGCATTGAAATGTCACAGTCCGCCGCTAGCTCACTTAGAATTCATGAAGCCTCGGCGGCTTTCAGGCAACAGACTATTTGCTTACCCTTGTGCATGGGGCAAAAATATGGTGTAAAACTTAAAGGTCCAACTTGAGCACCTCCATGATCAGCGCCATTTGCCATTTTCAGCATGCAGCCGCCGGCACCGCCGGGTCAGGCACTATGCGTGCTGGTGCGCTGTTCGGCCTTCTTATTCTTAGATGCCCCTGAGCGCTGGCAGCCTGGCGAACAGGCGAGCGCTTGGGGGTTAAAGCCCGGGCGCTCAATGGAGGCCTTGCCCGGTTCGTGATAAGCTGAAACCACGACGCAAGGACACCCACCATGACTGATAATACCACCGCGCCAAACTCCAACGGCTCTGCGGCAACGGCTTCTCCCTCCGAAAAAGACCGCATATTGATCTTCGACACCACGCTTCGGGATGGTGAGCAATCTCCCGGTGCCTCCATGACCCACGAGGAGAAGCTTCAGGTCGCGGAACTCCTCGACGAGATGGGCGTGGATATCATCGAGGCCGGTTTTCCAATAGCGTCCAACGGCGATTTCCAAGCCGTATCGGAGATCGCCAAGCGGGCGAAGAACGCGGTAATTTGTGGACTGGCGCGCGCGAATTTCAAGGATATCGATAGAGCAGGCGAGGCGGTTGGTCACGCAAAGCGCCCCCGTATTCATACCTTTATCGGCACCTCGCCATTGCACCGGCAATATCAGCTCCAAATGAGCGCCGACCAGGTCTATGAGGCGGTAATTGCCTCTGTTAGCCGCGCGCGTTCACACACCGACGACGTGGAGTGGTCGCCAATGGATGCAACGCGCACTGAGCATGATTTTCTTTGCCGCTGCGTGGAAGCTGCGATCAAGGCGGGTGCGACCACCATCAATATCCCCGATACGGTCGGATATTCGGTTCCGGAGGAGTTTCACGACCTCATCAAGATGTTGCGCGAACGGGTGCCGGGCGCCGATGCCATCATATTCTCGACCCACTGTCATAACGATCTTGGACTGGCGGTCGCCAATAGCCTCGCAGGCGTCAAGGCAGGCGCGCGCCAGATCGAATGCACGATCAATGGCCTTGGCGAGCGGGCAGGCAATGCCGCGCTTGAAGAAGTCGTGATGGCGATCAAGACGCGCAACGATGTGCTGCCTTATTGGACCGGCGTCGACTCGCAGATGATCATGCGCGCGGCGAAGCTTGTCTCCGCTGTGACGGCGTTTCCGATCCAATATAACAAGGCCATTGTTGGCAAGAATGCCTTCGCGCATGAGTCCGGCATCCATCAGGATGGCGTTCTGAAGAATGCGCAAACCTACGAGATCATGACGCCCGAAAGCGTCGGCGTTCGCGAAAGTTCGCTCGTCATGGGCAAACACTCAGGACGGCACGCCTTCCGCGAGAAGCTGAAGGATTTGGGCTATGAGCTCGGCGAGAATGCCTTCGAAGACGCCTTCCAGCGCTTCAAGGACCTCGCGGATCGCAAGAAGCATGTCTTCGATGAAGATATCGAAGCGCTGGCCGGCCAGGAAATTGCGTCGGCCCATGACCGGATCAAAGTCCTGTCGCTAACGGTAATCGCCGGAACGGGCGGTCCGCAAAAGGCAACGATTACCCTTGAGGTTGATGGCCGCCATCACACGGCTGAGGCAAAAGGCGATGGGCCTGTGGACGCGACGTTCAACGCGATAAAGGCGATAGTTCCTCACAATGCGCGGCTGCCGCTGTATCAGGTTCACGCTGTAACCGAAGGAACCGATGCGCAGGCGGAAGTGAGTGTCCGGCTGGACGAAGAGGGCAAAGCCGTTATGGGACGCGGAGCCGATACGGATACTCTCGTTGCTTCGGCCCGCGCTTATGTGTCCGCACTGAATAAGCTTGCGGTCAAGCGCGAAAGGTTGCACGCGCAAGCCGAGGCTTGACCTACAGTCTGATGCGGGGCGTGTCGCCCCGTTCTCGATGTCGTGGCCGGGCTTGACCCGGCCATCCATTGTGGGACTCTTTTAGTGGATGGCCCCGTCAAGCCCGGCCATGACGCCAGAAAGCCATCCGCGATCTCGACCCATCGCTTATTCGACTAGAGCCGGTTCTCTCTCCTGACGATGGCTGCCGCTCTTGAGCTGACCCAGCCGTCTGCGCACGAACTCGACGTGATCGCGAAGATTATAGAGATCGGCCGTAAATTGAAGCGGCACGGAAATCTTCTGGACGCCAACTTCGATGCGGTCGAGTTCCTGTTCTTTTTTCTCTACGAAAACCGACGACGCTGAAGGCGGCAGATCATTTTCCAAATGCTTGAGCTCACGGTACCAATAAAGGATACGCCGTCTCATGCGCCAATTATAGAAGATCGGCACGAGCCGGACGAGCGGCAGTATGATACCGAGAAGGGGTAGGACAAGGATAAGTGCACGGTCGAGCAGAGTGGCAAGCCAGAAGGGCAGGATCCTTTGAAAGAACGTGGGGCCGGACTTGTAGACGCGGTTTGCATCCGCAGGGATAGGAAACTCGGTATCGCTGTGCAAGCTGTCTGGGCCGAGGGCGAATAGCTTCGACTCGCCTGTCGGGGTCAGAGTGGGTTGACTTTGGATGGCAAGCACGGCCTGGGCTAGAACGGTCGCTAGAGCCGGATGAAGATCGTCACGGACAAGAAGGGCCGCTTGCGTTGCGACCAGCGAGGTATCTGCGGGCGGGATATTTTTGGCAAAGTCGATCACGCCTTGCCGCAACGTAACTCGGTTAAGGTAGGGATACCGCTGGATCAGCGCATCTGCCTGCGCCATGTCCATCAGTTTGACACCGTCCAAACGCAGGAGGCGATTTACGGTCTTGGCCTCGGGGCCAAGCACGAGAAAACCTGCATCAGCGGTGTCTTTCGAGAATGCATCGACATAGTCGGGAAGCTGTATTGTGATGAAGGTTGTATTGTCGGCGTTGACGCCATTGGCGTCTAAAAGTTTGCGCGCAAGGAAATTGGTGCCGCTACCCTCTGGGCCAATGAGGATGCGCTTTCCTTTGAGCTGAGTGATGTGATCGAGCTTTTCATTTCCGCGATAGAAAAGCCAGACAGGCTCAGTGAGTAACCTGCCCATTGATTGCAAACTTGGCGCGTCGAGGCTGTTAGCGAGCCCGCCTTGCAAGATGCCCACCTGCACGTCGGAGTCAGGATTTTTGAGGGCCTTCAGGTTGTCGAATGATCCCCCCAACTCGCGAACTTCAAGGTCCACACCCTGTTTTCGGAGCTGCTCCTGATAGCGAAGGGCTAGGTCGTAATAGGGGCTGCCCTTGCTGGCGGCAGAAATAACAAACGTCTTTGGGGGGGCAGGCTTCACATATCGGAGCGCGAACCAAAAGGCCGCAACCCCGATCAGGATGGCAGGAACAAATACGGATAGGAATTCACGTGAGAAAAGTCGTCTCATGGGCAACCCGATCAGCGCTAAACAGTCCTGAATTATATTCGTCATAAGGGCGCGGGCTTAATGAGGCAATCCTTAATTGCCAAGCAGAGGCATGAAGCCAATGATGCTGCTTTCTCCGCGTGATGTTATGATGAGTTGCTCATAGCAAAGACGGATGGCGGATCATGGCGGCCTATGCTCCCTTAACGCACTTGGAAACGCATGAAGTCACCAATGTCCCTCCGCCTTTCGCGGGCCGAAATCTTTATCGCACCGACGTAGCGCTTCGGGACGCGGCACGTCTTTATGGCGGCGATTGGGTGGAGCAGCCTCTTGCGGCGCTTGGCGAAGCTGTAGGTTCGGAAGAGGTTCTGCAGTGGGGCGAGGATGCGAACAGGTATCTTCCTGAGTTGCAGACATTCGACCGCTTCGGCCGCCGTATAGACGAAGTTAAGTTCCACCCGGCCTATCATAAGCTCATGGCGCTCGCCATGGAGCACCGTATTCACGACATCGCGTGGCTCGGCAAAGGACAGGGCAGCCATGTGGCTCAGGCAGCCATGGTTGCGCTGTTTACGCAGGCCGAAGCTGGCACCATGTGTCCTATAAGCATGACTTATGCGTGTGTCCCAGCGTTGCGGCTTCAGAGCGAGATCGCGCGCGTTTGGGAGCCGAAAATCATAGGCGGTGTCTACGATGCCCCGCTGCGTCCTTTGCAGGAGAAGAAGGGCGTCACCATCGGCATGGCAATGACCGAGAAACAAGGCGGATCGGACGTCCGTGCAAACAGCACCCGCGCAATTCCGCTTGATGGCGAAGGTCCTGGCGCGGCTTACCGGCTCGTTGGCCACAAATGGTTCTGCTCGGCACCGATGTGCGACGCCTTCCTCACGCTTGCCTACACCGAACGGGGATTGAGCTGCTTTTTTGTGCCGCGCATCAAGCCGGATGGGGAACGAAACACCCTGCAAATCATGCGGCTGAAAGACAAGCTCGGCAATAAATCGAACGCCTCTTCCGAGATCGAGTATCACGACACCTTCGCGCAGATGATCGGCGAGGAAGGCCGTGGCGTCGCGACAATTATCGAGATGGTTCACCATACGCGCCTCGAGACCATGGCTGGTGCGCTTGGCGTGATGCGCCGGACGCTCGCCGAGGCCGTGCATCATGTGAGCCACCGGCGCGCCTTCCAGAAAACTTTGATAGATCAGCCGCTCATGCGCGGCGTCATTGCCGATCTCGCCGTGGACTACGAGGCTGCGGCGTTGCTGACGATGCGGATCGCCCGGTCCTTCGATGCTGAAAGCAGTGAGGAGCGCAGTTTCTCGCGGCTTGCGACGGCGCTTGGCAAATTCTGGATCACGAAGCGCACGCCGCAATTCGTTTATGAATGCCTCGAATGTTTCGGCGGCGGCGGCTATGTCGAGGAAGGGCCGATGGCGCGTTATTATCGCGAAGCGCCATTGAACGCGATTTGGGAAGGGTCGGGGAACGTCATCGCTCTCGATGTGCTTCGGACACTTCAGAAGGATGCAGGTGCGCTGGACGCCTATTTGGCTGAAGTTAAGCCAGCGCGCGGAAGCAATCGGACCCTTGATACGGCGTTAGGAAATCTGGAAAGGACGCTGAGTGATGACGCCCACGCCGAAGCAAAAGGGCGCTATCTCGCCGAGCGTATGGCTCTCGTTCTTCAGGCTGCGTTGCTTGTCCGGCACGCGCCGGGATTTGTGGCGGACGCCTTCTGCGCGACGCGGCTCGGCGGCGAATGGGCAGCGAATTACGGTGTGCTCGATAGCGGTGCCGATATCGGGGCAATTATCGACCGGCAAATGCCCGCAGGCTGACACGGAGGCGAGCAACGATGACAGGCGGGGCAAATTCCGCTAGGGTGAAATTGACATGAGACAGGCATTTCACCATTTCCCGCCGGAAAAGGCGAAGACAACGCAGGCCGCCGAGGGCATGTTACGGCGGCGATTCACGGTCGCCGATGTGGAGGCAATGGTCGCGGCGGGGATACTCCCTGAGGCCGATCGAGTGGAATTGATCGGCGGGGAGCTGGTGCCTATGACACCCAAAGGCATTCGTCATGAAGTGCTCAAGACAGCATTAACGCTGTATTGGGCACGGCGGATCCCCGATCATCTTCTGTTCACGACCGAGACGACGTTCCAATTAGCCGGGGATACTTATCTTGAGCCGGATTTCGTGTTCTACGATGAGGCCACGGGCATCAAAGGGCTAGGTGGCAAGACCGCTCATCTGGTGGTGGAAATCGCCGATTCCAGCTTTGCCTACGACATCGGGCGCAAGGCGGCGCTCTATGCGAGTTTCGGTATTCGAGAACTTTGGGTGATCCACGCGGTGCGGCTCGAAACGCATATCCACCACAAGCCCTCGCTCGACGGTTATGGCGATATAACCGTTCTATCGAGCAGCCAAGCGTTGCGGCCAGCCTTCTCGCCGGAGCTTGCTGTTACGCTCTCTGGTTTGAAAATATAACGGGCCGTCATGGCAGACGCATCGCGCCGTGGGTACTCAGCGGAAACGCCGGGAGCGTAGGCTCCCGGTATCCGGCGAAGCTTTGGTCGGCATCGAAATGGCGCGACCCAGGCCGAGCTGGGTTACTTCGTAAGAACGATAAAGTCGGTGGCTTCGCCTGTTTCGTGGCTGAGGCCGTTATCAGAAACGATCAGCGAGCCACCCGCCCAGAGCATCTCCGAAATCTTGTCGGCCACTTCCGGCGGCAGTTCAATCCGATCAAGCGCCGCCGAAGCGGAATAGGAGCGGGCCAAACGAGGTGCGCGGTCCTCATCATCATATCTTTTTTTGCGGCGTCTGCTTCTGGACTCGTCCTGATCTTCAGCAGCGGATCCATCCGGGACCGACAAGACGATCCAACGAAGCGCTGACCCGTCTTGTCCGGGCGTCCGATCTTGCGGCATTGCCATGTAGAGATGTGTGCCGAGCGGCTTTTGCGGATCGCGTATTGTTACGGGTACATCGAAGACTTTGATGTAGCCTTGGCGAACGTAAAGCCGATTGGTTTTGCGGCTTATAAAGACGGAGATCGGCTCAAGACGTCTGTTCCAAATCTTCACGGCGTCAGCAGCGGCCTTTCTTGAGTTTTCGGCTTCCTTAAAGGCCTTTATTGCGCTGACAGCCTCTGCCTCTTTTTCCGCCTTCACTTGACGGGCGGCGGCGGCACGGTCCTCTGCTTCTTTCAGCGTTTGTTCGGCGCCCATTTTAGCGGAAGTGGCTTCCTTGATGGCCTCCTCGCTTTTGAGCCTCGCTATCTGCCTATCCAGTGCTTCAACGCGAGCTTTTGCATTGGCAAGTGCTCCGTCCGCCTTGCGCAACTCGAAATTCGCAATGCTCGCTACTTTCGATTTGGCGGCAACCGCGCTTTGCGCAGGTTTAACCGCTGCTACCGCCTCATTAACTTTTGCCGCCGCCCTAGCTTTCATTATCTTGGCGAATTCCACCGGGTTAACAAGTTTAGGCTCGGTCCCTTCAGCTTTTGGTTGTGCCGTTTCCGCTTTGACAGCAATGTCGACCTTGTCTGTGCCGCCAGGCGAACCCGGCGCGCCGCTCTCGGCGATTGCGTTTTGCAGCACCTGGGTCGAGCTGGAGGCAATATTGCCCGCGCCGGGCAACGCCAAGAACTTCGGGGCGGGAAGCCGCGGATGTGAGAAATTTGCGGGTATGATGTCCTGGCGGGTAATGATGACGCGCTCATTCCCCTGCGTCATCCCAAAAAGCCGCTTTGCAAAATCTCCCGGAAGCCGGATGCAGCCATGCGAAGCCGGATAGCCTGGCAGCGCCCCCTGATGCATTGCTACGCCAGACCAGGTTACGCGCTGCATAAAGGGCATCGGTGCGCCGCTATAGATATTGGACTCGTGATAGCGCTCTTTTTGGATGATGTTGAAGATGCCCGTTGGCGTCGGGTGCCCGGACATGCCAGTCGATACAGGTGCGCGCGCTACAAGCCCGTTGCTGCCATAAATCGAAACATGCTGTCTGCCAATCGATACAATCGCGAATAGCGGACCCTTTGGCGGGGGAGCTTCTACGACCTTCGCCTTATTTTCCGGGGCGCGGCTGCGCTTGGAGCGTGAGCGGGCAGAAGCGTCGGCAATGAGAGCTAGGGAAGCTGCTCCGATGAGTGCGAGAATAATGAATTTAGTTTTAGGGACGTGTGCGCTTTTAACCCGGAAAATAAAATCTCGCATGAGGCGATCCTTACTCAAAATACAGAACACGATACCAGCGTTTTGCCGCCGCCGTCATACAATCCGGCTCGGGTTGCGATACGAGCACCAGACTGTGCCATAGCCGCAACTTAACCGGGATGAAACGGTCCAGATATTCCGCTCCACACACAATTTTGTAATCAATGCGAGTTACGAATCAGTTTGCGTAACGAGCGCAACATTTGAGCTGCATGGTTTTAAAGATATTAAGGCCGGTGCGACTATCGCTTGGCCGCTTCTCTTGCGCAAAATTTCATCAACTTCGGGTAGGCAAAGAGCGTTCGCTTCGAGCGCTCTTTGCGGCTTTGGCATGAAGAGGGCCTAAATTGTATGTATTTATGTAATAAAAACGACAGACAAACTTAGTCGTAACTTATTCATTCTGTGTCATAGAGAGGGAAAGATTTATAAGACTTTTTCCGTTTAGGTTTTATATTTACGTAAACTCCGAAGTTAACGGAATGCTAATTGTTTAATGTGACGCTACGCTTGAAAGAACGAGGATTGAAACCAACACCAAGTTTCGGGAGTTATGCAGCAATGGCCGCGCCACAGGGCTCACAACCATTCGACTTCGATATCGCGCCTGTCTTCAAGATGTATCTTGAGTCCGTGGAAGCATGGAAGAAGAACTATGAGACGCTCGTGAAGACAACAAATGGCGGCAAGCAAACATCGCGGCCCGCAGAGGCAGTGACATCTTCTTATGATGTAACGGGCGCTAACTGGCAAAAGAACGGCGGAGAACTGTTCAGACGCTTTGCAGAGCAACAAGCCGAGCTGTGCCATTTTTTCGGAAGAAGATGGGAGCAGTATTTGAAATTGTCCGAACAAATGGCGCGTTGCCACTCTGCGTCTGAATTTAGTCACCTACAGACAGACTTTTTTAGTCAGCTTGCATCAGACTACGCAAATGAGAGCAGCAAGCTTGTCCAGCCGTTTAACGCACTCATGTCGAGTTGGGGCATGGGGCGGCGCACATAGCTGCGTCCGGCCTCCTTGCGCCGGGAGCTTGAGAAGTAAAAGGGAAGATTACCCGGTCGCGCTTTGGTGGGGCCGAGGCAAAAGCTGCTCAGGAAATTCTCCATCCGGCCATGTTGCTTAATCCAAACACCATCGACCGCTTATATCACACTGCCATCGCAAAGAGATTTGGTGACGTGTCGCCGGCGGCCCTTTGGCTTGCCTATTTGGACTGGCTCATCCATCTTTCGCTATCGCCGGGCAAGCAGCTCGAACTCCTCACCAAGCTCACAGAATATACTATTGAATTGCAAAATTATGCGGCCTGCGTGGGCAACGGCGTAGGAACCTCGAGGGAGCCATGCACAGCACCCGCGCCAGCCGACAAGCGATTTGCAGGCGCTGAGTGGTCGCAATGGCCGTTCAACCATCTGCACCAGAGCTTTTTGCTTTGGCAAAAGCTCTGGGATGATGCGACGCTAAATGTGCGCGGGGTGACTAGTGAAAATCAGCAAATCGTGCATTTTTGCGCGCGTCAGCTCCTTGATATGATGGCGCCATCGAATTTTGCGATCACCAATCCGGAAGTCCTTCAGCGAACCCTTAGCGAAAATGGAAGCAATCTTGTTCGCGGATATCTGAATCTCCTGGAAGACGTTCTTCGTTACGGAGCGAAGGCGGGTCCGGCGGGAATTGAGGCATTCAAGGTGGGAAAGACCATAGCCGCGACCCCTGGAGAGGTCATATATCGAAATGAACTCATCGAGTTGATCCAATACCGTCCTACTACGGGCACGGTCTATCCAGAGCCAGTGCTGATCGTTCCGGCGTGGATCATGAAATACTATATTCTCGATCTTTCACCGCACAACTCGCTCGTCCGGTATCTTGTCGCACAGGGCTTCACGGTCTTCATGATTTCCTGGAAAAATCCCGATGAGACCTACCGCAATGTTGGCATGGACCAATATCGCCGGCTTGGCGTTATGGAAGCGCTGCAAGTGATCTCGAAGGTCGTGCCGGAGCGGAAAGTGAACGCGCTCGGCTATTGCCTTGGCGGGACTCTGCTCGCAATCGCGGCAGCGGCCATGGCCCGCCACAATGATGAGCGGATCAAGACACTTACTTTATGCGCGGCGCAGACCGATTTTAGCGAACCAGGTGAACTTGAACTTTTCATGGGCGAAAGCCAGCTCGCCTTTCTCGAAGATATGATGCAGGAAAAGGGATATCTCGACGGAACGCAAATGGCCGCGACGTTCCAACTCCTCCGCACAAACGAACAAATATGGTCGCGTCTTTTGCACGACTATCTCATGGGCGAGCGGAGGCCGGCCACCGACCTTATGGCTTGGAACGCGGACGTTACACGAATGCCGGCACGCATGCATTCGGAATATCTGCGTAATATTTTTTTCGGCAATCAACTGACCGAGGGCCGCTATGTAGTAGATGGACGGCCGGTCGTTCTGCAGGATTTGCACATCCCGATCTTTGTTGTCGGCACCGAATCGGATCACATCTCACCTTGGCGGTCCGTCTATCAATTCGAACTGCATGCCGACACGGACGTCACATTCCTACTGACAAGCGGAGGCCATAACGCTGGCATTGTTTCAGAGCCCGGCGGCAGGGAGCGAACCTACCGGGTCCGCACCTTTAAACATGGCGAACCATATGTTGACCCCGAAACCTGGTTACGCCAAACGCCAGTGAAGCAGGGTTCCTGGTGGCCGGAATGGGTGCGCTGGCTAAAAGCAGGGTCGAATGAATTCGCTGCGCCTCCGCGCATGGGAGCGCCAGAGGCCGGATACCCTCCGCTTGGCGAGGCGCCCGGCACCTATGTCTTTGAATAGATGAGATGGCTTGCTGTCTTTGAGCTTTGATGATTATCAAAGTCTTTTTACATCCTATACTTCATAGTTTTTGTTAGTGGACCACAATTTGGGGTTAATATATGTACAAGAACATACTTGTTCCAACCGATGGGTCCGAACTGTCGCAAATGGCTGTGAAAGAAGCCGTCGCTCTTGCGAAGGATTTAAACACAAAAGTGACCGGGCTTACCGTTACGCTTCCCTTTCATATTTTTTCCCTCGATCCGACTGTTGTTACCGATACGTCCGAGGATTATGAGGCGGATATGAAGGTCATCGCCCAGAAATATCTTCAATTCGTCGCTGACGCGGCCGCTTCAGCCGGGGTCGAGTGCGAAACAGTAAGGGTAACGGACGAATATCCATATAGGGCCATCATCGATACGGCGAACAAAAAGGGCTGCGACTTGATCTTTATGGCTTCGCATGGACGCAGGGGGCTGTCTGCAGTGCTAATCGGCAGCGAGACCATGAAGGTGCTCACGCACTGCACGATCCCGGTGCTTGTTCATCGCTCGCGGACTTCGTCTTAGGGAAGGCGCTCGTCCGTCGGCGGGAATAAATTTAAGCTGGAAGAGCTTCCACCCGAACAACCCGGAAGGTTCGAAGCACGTCGTCCTGCTCACGGATCGATACATATTCGCCTGGCGCAAATTTGTGGTTTCCGAAGCGATAGCCGCTTTCGTCTTCGTCCACATCCCCCTCGATGTCGTAGCGAAAAGCCCAAAAGCCGCCGGGCTTGCGCACAAGATGGCCGCGCTGATCGTCTTCATTGACCCAAAACCGTCTAACCCGGCATCGCTCCCGCAGCTTCTTCCAAGCCTCAGGCTCCAGATGGCCTTCCTCGTCCAGCGGCCCGACAAATTCATATCCGCGCCTGTTGCTGCCTTCAGGAAATTCGTGGTCGCGGGCTAGTTCAAGCCTGATTTTTTTCAAGGTCATGGCTCAGTTCTCCGGCTAAATGGCTGTGGACTAATGAGATATGAGGGTCGGAATCCAAGTCTCGCGCAGGATGTCCCGGCTTGCGCCGCCAAAGAGCATTTCGCGAAATCGCGAGCGGCTGTAACCGCCCATCACGAGTAGATCGCAACCCTCATCGACAAGTCGCGACAGGATTGCCCTGCCTGCGTTATCGCCACCGGTCATCGAGACATCTGTGGTAGCGGTGATGCCATGCCGGGCAAGACTGGCGACGAGACCAGCAGCGGATGCTTCAGCTGACCTTCTTTCGCTCTCGTCATTTATAATCGTGAGGGCCCTGACGCTTAATGCGCTTTGCATCAGGTCAATTGAGTCAAACACGGCGCGTGCCAACTCGCGCGTATTGTTCCACGCGATGACAATGTTATCGCCGAGGCCAATGTCGGACGGTGTGTCAGGAACAAGGAGGACCGGGCGTCCGCTCCTGAGGATGGCGAGTTCGGAAAAGTCTCCCCACGGGTCTGGGCTTTCGTCGCTTGGCTTCGTGCATACGATCAGATCGGCGCAATGGGTCTCACCTGCGAGTAATCCCTCGCCAAGCGCGTAAGCACTCGCCAGACTGCGCCATTCGCCCGTAACGAGACTACTCTTGATGCTCTCGTCAAAGATGCTTTTGATCGCGTCGGTTGTTCGCCTGCCTGCTTTTCGTATCTTATCGAGCACATCTTGAGGAAGCTCGACCGAAAATTCGGAATAGATAGGAAACTGCGGCTCAAGGTGAAGGCCGATGATATGGGCGCTTCGCGGCTCCGCTATCCTCAATGCCGCTGCCATGACTGCGGCAGCGCTAGTTTCAGAAGGCAAATAAGAAAGGATCGTCTTGATCGCCATAGCACCACGCCTTGCAACGAAGCTGTATCCTATGGCTCAGGCGACGGCTTGACTTTGACCTTCGTCAAATTCGGCCGAGCAAGTCTCAATATTTGCGACTGCTCCAAGACGTCTGATGTTCGGCACGATCACGTCGCGGCTCGATGGCAAAGCGATAATGCGGCTCCTCTTCAATAGACTGAACTGCCTGCTGACTGTTTCAAGGGTGAGCCCGAGATAATCGGCCATTTCGGAGCGGGTGAATGGAAGCCGGAATTGCGCGCAGTTCCCAGCTCTCTGCCCGCAGCCAATATCCGGCACGCGTCTCGCCATCATAAGAAGAAAACCTGCAACACGCTCATAAGAGCACTTTCGACCGAGAAGAAGTATCCAGTCGCGGCAAATATCAAGTTCGCGCACCGTCATTTCAAAAATGCGGCGTTCCAATTCGGGATGCGACTTGAGAAAAGCCTCAAAAGAGGCCCTCGGGTAACAGCATAGTTCCACATCCGTCGCCGCCTCGGCTGAATAAGTGTGGTTCTTATTCAAGCACTGGCCAATAAAATCTGGTGGATAAAGAAGGCCAACGATATGTTGTTGCCCGTCGGCGAGCGTTTTTACAAGCTTAACGGCACCAGAAATAATGTTGAAATATTGATCGGCTTCGTCGCCATCAAGAAAAATTGTCCTATGAACGCGTATGTATTTGCGTCGGCTAATCTTCACAAGCTGGGACAGAGAATCGTCATCTAACGCGCCACAGATACTTCTGTGCCGTACCGGACATAATTCGCACCGCGTGCGGGTTCCATGCACAGCGACCCTCCTTTACAGCAAACGAGACAAGAAGAGCGTAGCACCATCGAAACATTGATACAAATCAATATCCCGCGAAATTGATGAGCAAGTCCTTTACGAATTAGATTCTGAATTCGTCCCCGAGATGGTCTCGAACTACGTGGTTTGGAACCTTAGTCAGGTCCTTTGCTATTTCGCCTAACATGACTTCTTGAAGTTTATGGTCAAGCTCAGCTCGAATAAAACCTAACGTTTCGGGCGCGGCTGCAATCAATAGCCGGTCAAATTCGTGATTTGCGAATTTTTCCTCGAGCACATCGGCAAGATGACGCGCGAACCGCTCTTTTTCACGCCTATGCAAACTATCCCGCTCGATGGCGTGGCGCACCACCGATGCAGACTCATGTACGCGACCAGGGCGGTCGGATTGCAATTCTCGATCTGGGTGCAATGTCGTCTGATATTCAGCGCCAGGAACTTCTGTCAGCGGTCTTCCCCGGCCTTCAGACAAGAGCAAGCGTGCGCGCGATCCATCAGCGATCAGGATATAGGTTCTGGGTTGTTTCATGGTTGGTTTTTCAACCTTCCTCGCCTTCAAGCTGTATTCCGTCACTCAGGGTACCAGCACAGCGGCTCCGGTCAGTTCACCTTTTCTAAGCACGGTGAGCGCTTCGTTAGCCTGTTCCAAAGGATAGATCCGAACCGTCGTCTTCACAGGCACCCATGGCGCAAGCTCCAGGAACTCCAGCGCGTCTTGCCGCGTCAGATTAGCGACGGATCGAATCACACGCTCGCCCCAAAGAAGGCGGTAAGGGAAGGTTGGAATGTCCGACATATGAATGCCTCCGCACACGACCGTTCCTCCCTTGCGGACAGCCTTTAGCGCAAGCGGTACGAGAGCGCCGATGGGGGCAAAAATGATAGCGGCATCCAATTCGCGCCTCGGAAGCTCATTGGACGAGCCAGCCCAAATACAACCGAGAGATCGCGCAAAGGCCTGCGCTTGCAGATCGCCTTCGCGCGTGAAGGCATAAGCCTCACGCCCCTGATAGACTGCTACCTGGGTGATGATATGCGCCGCGGCGCCAAAGCCATAAATGCCAAGCCTTCGCGGGTCCCCTGCCGTTTTGAGAGAGCGATAACCGATCAGACCTGCGCATAGGAGCGGGGCTGCTTCAGCATCGTTGTAATTATCGGGTATAGGGAAGCAATAGCGCGCATCAGCGACCGTGTACTCCGCGAACCCCCCGTCCAACTGGTAGCCGGTAAACTGTGCCTTATCGCAAAGGTTCTCCTCGCCGCGTCTACAATAATCACAGACACCGCAGGAATAGCCGAGCCACGGTACACCCACCCGCTGCCCCTCGCTAAAACCACGGACGCCTTCGCCAACAGCTTCGACTTGTCCGACGATTTCATGGCCTGGAATCACGCAAGCTCGGCACGGAGGCAGGTCCCCATCCACAATATGAAGATCGGTCCGGCACACCGCGCAAGCCTTCACTTTCAGAAGAAGCTGGCCGGGCAGTGGCTTGGGGACATCACGAATTTGCAGGTTGAGAGGCTGGCCCGGCGCCTTCAATGCCATCACTCTCACGCGCCGCGTCTCCTGGAATTGTAGTCCAAGTAACATGATGCGGCATGCGGGGCAGGCGGACATTGACATACATCAATGACGCCCTTACCCGCGCGTTCCTACCCTTTTTTGATGGTCAATTCACGGAGCTGACAGTCATGAAAGTCAAGGACGCCATGCATAAAGGAGCGGTCTGGGTATCGCCCGACACCTCTATTATGGAAATCGCCAAGAAGATGCATGAACAAGATATTGGCGCTGTGCCCGTTGGGGAAAATGATCGTCTCATAGGGATGGTGACGGACCGGGATATCGTCTGCCGGGCAATTGCCGCTCACAAAGATATTTCAAAACTGAAAGCGCGCGACGTTATGACGAAGGGCATCACCTTCTGCCGGAACGAAAACAATCTTGAAGAAGCGCTGCAATTGATGGAGCAAAAAAAGATCAGGCGTCTTCCCGTTATTGACGAAAATAAGAGGATGGTCGGCATTCTGAGCCTTGGTGATATTTCGCACCGTGCCTCCAAAAACTTAACAGCCGACGTCGTCAAAGCAGTTTCGGCGCACCACTGATATTCGGGGATATGGCGGCTGCTCACCGGCCGTCACCCAACTCCTTCATAATGTTTGCTGCCGTCGTTTCCGGTGAGCCGGACGCATCGATCCTCGTCCAATCCTGCGGCGTGGTCACAGTCTGCAATTGTTGATCCACCACCGTGGCATCAGCATCGGATGCGTCGCCCACTCGCTTTGATACTCGCTCACGAAGCTGACTGGGCGGCGCTTGCTAGCCAAAAGCCCGCGAAAGAGACGTTTGCGCGGCTGGGCAATGTCGCGCAGGCGTCGGCGCTGCGTCTTCATGGAACACGGCGTCGATGATAACCGATTGGCCAGCGCTCAAGACAGCCTCGGCCTTCTCATAGACCCGGCGATAGACCTCGTCGCGATTTGAGGTCGTGTAAGTGCTGGCCGGAAGCTTCTCCTCCAGCGCAACCCCATACATAACTTTGCGCTCCACGTCGGTCCGCAGATGCACAGCTCCCGGGGCCGCGCCAATAAAGGGTGCGATATTGCCCGATGCTACTGTTTTTCCGGTCCCGGATAGTCCGCCGATAGCGATAAGCCGCGCGGGCCGTTTCACCAACAAGCTCGCAGCCAGCGCCCCATAGCTTGCAATCTCCTGGATTGCTGCATCCTTCGTTTGCTTTTCTTTGAATGGCAGCCCGTGCGTACCCGTCATGGCGCGGATCGCTGCCCGCATCGACAGGAAAAGCGGGAGGAGGGCTATGCCCGCCAGCTCGGAAGCGATCGCTTTTTGCAAATAGTGATTGAAGACCCTATTGGCTTCCACCTTAAGATCGCGGCGCCAAATATCCATCAAAAGAAAAGCAAGATCATAGAACACGTCTATAGTTGCGAGTTCATCGCTAAACTCAAGCGCATCGAATAATCGGGGCTTGCCTTCCAAGAGTACAATATTCTTCAGATGCAAATCTCCATGGCACCGGCGGACAAATCCTTCCTGCTCGCGCGCCATGAGAAGCGGAGTTTGTCTCACAAGCTCTTGCCTCAAAGCTTGCACATAAGGCCGAAGCCGCAAGCCAGCCGCGCTCGCCGTGTCTCCGCACAGAGTTTCTTCCAGGTCGCTAACGATCTGGGTAAGCGTGGGAAGCCACGCCCCATCTCTCACCACGCTTGCGTTTCGATGCAAATTTTCGATCTCTAACGCAAGCTGCGAGAGGACATCGCGAGTGATTTCTCCGCGTGACGCCACGTGATCAAGGAGCGCGCTTTCTTCAAAGCGCCGCATGATAAGTACCCAATCCACGGCGGGACCTTCGCCGCCAATCTTGAGAGCGCCCCTTATTTTGCTATAGGTGATCGGCGAAACGGCAAGATAAAGCTCGGGCGTTATTCGTGAGTTGATTTCAAGCTCGCGCTGCAAAATCGCGCGGCGCTTTTCAATGGTTGAGAAGTCAAGATAAGGCAGCTTGATTGCGCGTTTGAGCTTATAGGCCCGGTCGCCCGCGAGAAAAACGATGCCCGCATGGGTATCGATCCTAGTCACCTCAGAGACCGGATGGGAATAACTCTCAGGGGCTTCGAGAAATGCGATTACGTCCCGCTGAGCGGGCGGCAAGTTCGCTTCAGGAGCAATTGCCTTAACCAATGGAACTCCGCCCCAATATCGCTAACGAGGGTTAGAGAAGAAAAAAAGCCTCCTGCAGCAGCGGCTGCAACTCGATTGGCAAGAGTTTCCTCAGCTTTTCGATTTCATGTTCGCCAACATTATGGGCGATGACGGTGAAGACAGCTCTCACCTTCAATTTTAGATCGGGGCCCAGATCGCGCCTCGCTTCGTGTTGGATCGCCGCAAGAAACTCATCGAGATGGCGTGTTTTTGTTGGCGGTTTGCTGAGTTGCCAGCCCTCATAATAGACCCCGCGAATGAGAATCGGCAGTTGCGCGCCAAAATGCACGGCATTCTCCGGACCGATCCGATCCCGGAAAACATGCAATGTTGACCGCAGCAGCTGATAAGCAAAGTGCCGGTCGCTTCCGGGTACCTTTGCCATGATGTCTTTCAGCCAAAGATTTGTTTGCTGAACCGTCGCGTCAAACACATCTAATCCGGTCGTCATACTAGCAACCCTCAATCTTGGAACGGTTGAATTAAGACGCCGATGCCTTTTACGCGGTATGACATTTATCAAATTCTAGGTTATACACGCGCCTTTGGCGCCGATGCACAGAGCATATCTGAATTATTTTGCTATATATCAAAGTGTGGGACGCGCGATTTGTGCAAATTTTTGAGGAAATAGTAGACCAAGGTGTCGCTCATGCAATCGCTCATCCTCGAAAAGCAAGATTGGCAGAGAATGCTCGATCTCATCTCCAGGGCGCAGAAGATGCATAGGATCACCATCGAGGTGATGAGGGCCGACCTTGGCGCGCAGACGGAAGCGGAGAAGGTTGAATTTCTCGGATTGAGCTATGATCCAAAGGGCAAAACAATCGCCATTCAAGTAAGCGATCTTGAACACATGATACAGGACCCAGACAAAATCGAAATCGCTCACACAGGAACAGATATTGTCTGCATCGATATCACTGGCAGAGATCACACTCATCATTTGATCTCATTTTTGCCGCCTCTTCATTTGCCCGGCCTATTGCCATCCTTAAGCTGCTGAATGCGTTTGGATAGACTTTGACGCCCGTCAAAGAAGACAGCTTCCCCTCTGTTATTTTATCTCGACGCCGATCGACGGCGAGACAACAGAGGAGGAAGTCACATGGCTGAAGCCGCTGAAAAACTACCGCAGAAGCAGGAGCAGGAATCGAAAACGCAAATGCCGGTGCCCGCGCGCGTTCAGGACTATTTCAAGAATGTGCGTGAGGAAATTGAACGGGCTTTCTCAGATTTCGACCGTGGCTTCTGGTCACTGATGAGACGGCCGATGACCGATGTCGAACCCATGCGGAGACCGGGGCTGGTGGCGGGGCTGGCGCCAACCGTCGATGTCGTGGAAAAAGACGACGCGTTTGAAATAACGGCGGATCTTCCAGGACTTGAGCAGAACAACATCGAATTGAAGCTCTCAGGCGATGTCCTCACGATCAAAGGCGAGCGCGAGGAGAGGAAAGAAGAAAAGCAAGGTAATTACTACCTGTCAGAACGGCAGTTCGGGACCTTTTTCAGATCTTTCCAAATGCCGGAATCGGTGGACCCTGAAAAAATCAACGCCAGTTTCAAAAATGGCGTGCTGACGGTCATCCTCCCGAAAAGACCAGAGGCCCAGAAAGCCGAACGGAAGATCGCGATCAGTTGATGCCTGCTTTGGCGCAGCACACGAAGCCCACGCGCAGAACAAAATGCCCGTGGGCTTCGCACTTAGGAGTCTACGCGCCGCGCTCTCGGAGCATCGAGCACGACGGAAATCTCTATGTTTCCGGTGGATTCCAGCACACTCAACGAGATGGTGCCATTAGCGTGAGGGCGCACACAAAAGCTGATGGCCGCGTCTCCTAGCCGGAAGTTGCGCACGGCAATTTCGCCCACTGACATCGGCACGGTAGGATTTCGAAGTTTTATCGCCTTCGTCGATAAATTGTACTCAAGACCAAGGATCGCCTGAAGCAACTGGAAGACCGCGCCGCTGGCCCAGGCCTGCGGCGAGCAGGCGACGGGGTAAAGCGTCGGTCCCCGCCTCCGGCGGCGGCGGAAGCCGCAGAACAGCTCGGGTAGCCGTCGCTGATCCATATAAGCGGCAGCTTGCATCATGCCGTTGAAGATGGGTGTTATGCCGTCAATCAGACCGTATTTGGCGAGGCCAGCGGCGATCATGGCATTGTCATGAGGCCAGATTGATCCGTTGTGATAGGACATCGGGTTATAACGCATCTCGGTGCTGGCCACGGTGCGGATGCCCCACCCGGAGTTAAAGGAGGGCCGCGCTATACCGGCTGCCACGCTTTGCGCCCGTTCAGGCGACATGATTCCGCTGAACATCGCATGAGCAGCATTGCTGGTATGGACCCGGCAACGCTGTTTTGTGCCGTCCAGAGCGACGGCATAGGTGCCGAGTTCTTCGCACCAGAAGGCTTTCTCGAAGCTTTCGCGGAGCCGTTCAGCCTTCGCGCGCAAATCTGCGGCAAGTTGGGCGTCGCCCAACCGCTCAGCGCAGGCCGCTGCGGCAAGGCGGGCTGCGTAGACATAGCCCTGCACCTCGACGAGTGCGATGGGCCCCTTGGCGAGTTCGCCATTCGCGTGAAAGATCGCATCATGCGAATCCTTCCACCCTTGATTGGCAAGTCCCTTTAGAGAAGCGCGGGAATATTCGAGAAATCCATCTCCGTCGGGATCGCCGGGACCGTCGATCCAGTCAAGCGCCCGGACAATATTGGGCCAGATCTCGCGCAGAAATGCTTCGTCTCCCGTTCGCTCAACATATAATCCCGCGAGAAGGACGAAGAGCGGCGTAGAGTCTACGCTGCCATAGTAAAGGCCGAATGGAACTTCGCCGAGCGCGGCCATCTCGCCTGAGCGCATTTCGTGCAAAATCTTTCCAGGCTGCGCATCTGAAACATCATCGTTGCTATCGGCCTGAAACTTGGCCAGCCGCTGCAATACTCCACGCGCGATGCTCGGGTCGAACCACAGTAATTGCATGGCCGTGATAAGACCGTCCCGCCCAAAGGTTGTTGAGTACCAGGGTATCCCAGCATATGGGTAGCGGCCGTCGGCGGTGTTTGTCATAAGGATGCGGAGATCCGCCAGCGACTGGCAGACGATGTCGTTGATGACCGCGTTCGAAGTATCGAGAGTTACGACCGTGCGGTAGTCGCCGATGAGGTCTCGCCGTGCCTGCGCAAGCCCGCGAAAGAACGAGGTCAGCTTTTTCCCGCTGCTTTCATTGCAGGACACCGACACGATCTGCTGGCTTATAGCCCTTGGGGCGAGCGTAAGATCATATTTGGCGGAGCTCGTGGTTAGCTCGGTGGGAGGCGGATCAAAAATCAACGCCGTTTCCCGCACCTTTTCATCTAGTCCGGTGTAACGAAGCACCACACGGTTTGGCGCGAATACTTTCTTCTCAATGCGACCGCGGGCAGGGCGGCGCATCCCACGCACTTCAAATAGATCGGCGAAATCGCTGTCAAAAACGATGCTTAGCGTGACCGCCACAGGTTCTGTGCCCTCATTGGTCAGCGCCATCCGCTCGCGCAATGCTCCATCATGGAGGTAGGTGGTTCTGCTAATATGAACCGTGTCCTTGAGCAGAACGAGATCGTCGCCGGAGAAGATATCCGGATTGGTCAGATCAATGCTGAGATTAAGGCTATCGTCGCGGAGCGTAGAACCTAGAAGCAGCGGCTCCACTCCATTGAAGAGAAGAGTGAGCTTCGAAAGGTGACGCGTATCGTAAGTAAAGAGCCCGTCCCCGAGGCCGGAACATCCAATATCACCGTGATTGTCCAAGACCGCGAAACAATCATTATGCTTCAGCGTGCAACGCGCGCGGTGGGGAGGCCCGAAAGCTGTAATGTAAAACGGAGATTGTGAGTTCTCCGCCACTTCGCGGCTTGTATCAATGAGTTCCCACTTGTCGGGCATGACTATCTCTCATTCGTGGGCTGCGCTGCTCGAAGTCAAGCTCCTGCTGAGAAGATAACGCTAGCTCAGGCTGCAAGATGACACAGCACATTTGTGGTGATGGCCCAGATTGCAAGTACGCCCATGCGATGCGTTACCTAATTGGTTACTATCATCTCGGCTGAAGGAGATTTGCTTTTACTTGATTGGGTTTCGGCGGAACCGTACCTGCACCGAGGCGTTATTTCTTCGGGCATGGCAACAGGGGGTCATCGCCCTCCTGACGTCCAGCAGGCTGCCACACTTTCCCTGAGAAATGGAAGTTGCAATGCGGATCGCGCAAATTGCGCCGCTATACGAAGCGGTCCCTCCTCGTCTGTATGGCGGCACTGAGCGCGTTATTTCCTGGCTTACGGAGGCTTTGATTGCGGAGGGGCACGACGTAACCCTGTTCGCTAGCGGGGATTCCGTCACAAGTGCAAAGCTTGAGGCCGTCTGGCCGCGCGCGCTCCGCTTGGAGGGACGTGTCACCAACCCCCACGCTCTCCACGTGACGATGCTTGAGCACGTTGCTCGGCGCACGTCGGAATTCGATCTCCTTCACTTTCACCTCGATTTTCATCCTTTTTCATTGTTCTCGCGTCAAGCCACGCCTTTTGTGACGACGCTCCACGGCAGGCTTGATCTTCCTGAGCTACGCGGCACGTTCGAGACTTTTCCAACGGTTCCACTCATCTCCGTATCGGACTCTCAGCGAGCCCCCCTCTCGCACCTCAATTGGGTTGGAACAGTCTTACACGGGATGCCGCGCAACTCTCTGAAACCCGAGCCCATGAGAAGGAGCTATCTTGCTTTTCTTGGACGCGTTTCCCCCGAGAAAGGCGTTGACGTTGCCATCGAAATCGCCCGCCGGAGCGGTATTCCACTCAAAATAGCGGCCAAGATAGACACCGGTGACTCGGACTATTTCGAACAAATTATCCGGCCCGCGCTGAAAACTAAAAATGTCGAATTCATTGGCGAAATCCATGATGCGGAAAAGTCTAGTTTCTTGAGCGGCGCGCTGGCCTTACTCATGCCAATAAGATGGCCCGAACCCTTCGGTCTCGTGATGATTGAAGCCATGGCCTGCGGGACGCCTGTGATCGCGTGCAAGCGCGGCTCAGTGCCCGAAATCATTGACCATGGATTGACTGGCTTCGCCGTTAGCGGCTTGGCCGAAGCAGTCCAAGCGGTGCAGCGTCTGGAGGAATTGTCTCATGCCGCAGTGCGGCGGCGCTTTGAGGAAAGGTTCACAACGGAACGAATGACCAGGGACTATCTCAAGCTCTATCGTAGCCTTTTGCTTTCAAATGCTAAGCCAACCGTCTTTAAACAAGATCGCCAGACAATCCGGCAGCCGGGGGCCTATTCTGTTCCGGAATCGGGCGATTTCGCTTAGCGCATCGCAGTTTTCGGATTAGCGGAGAAACATGGGCATTCCGCTCAATCTCGCGATCCGGGGGCGATAGGCCTCGACGTCGTACATCGTGTCCACGTCAACCCTGCGTTTCCCCTTGACGTTCATATCGGCGGGAACTGTCGTATATTTCCCATCCTGAACCGCAACCATTACGCCTGTTTTGCCATCCTCGATGCAACGGACGGCCATCGTGCCAAAGTTCTTCGGCACGAGCAGATCGATGGCATCTGGAGCTCCGGCCCGCAACAGATACGCAAGGCTCTGGTTCATCACGCCTACACCAGTCAGCCGTTGAAGATTGTCGCCCACGAGCGCTCCAATTCCGCCCAGCTTCCGATGCCCATACGCATCGGCTTCGCCCGACAGCGCAAGGTCGCCGCCCTTTACGGATGCGCCTTCCGACACAACGACGATGGCATAGTTCGATGGACAGCGCCTGCGATCCTCGGATAATAACGCCGCCAGCTTTTCCATCTCGAACGGCGCTTCCGCGATGAGTGTGCGGTCAGCATCGGCAAGATAGCCTGCCATCAAGGCAGTTTGCCCGCAGTAACGTCCGAACATTTCGACGACAAGGAAACGCTCGTGGCTCCCCGCAGGGGTTCTGAGACGATTTATGAGCTCAACCGATCGAGTGACGCAGGTCGAGAAGCCAATGCAATAGTCGGTGCCAAAGACATCATTGTCCATCGTCTTTGGAATGCATACGGTCGGTGATCCTTCGCTATGCAGCCGCGCGGCATAGGAGAGCGTGTCATCGCCGCCGATCGCGACGAGAACATCGATTTTCAGCGCCTCAAGCACAGACAGGACATGGCCGGTGCAGTCGACAACGTCTCCGTCGCCGGAAGGCTTGTACTTGTCTTTGAGGAATGCGGGCAGTTCTGATGGGCGAACTCTAGACGGCTGTGTGCGCGAGGTATGGAGGATGGTGCCACCCATGCGGTCAATGCCTCGCACGCGGTCGGGCGACAAAGGCATGATCCAGGCACTGGAGCCTTCCGGATCATTGGGATTGTAATTTAGGGGACCTGCCCAGCCACGACGGAAGCCAGTTACAGTCCATCCGCGCTGGCTGGCTTCATTGACGACAGCTTTTATAGCTGGGTTTAATCCTGGAACGTCTCCTCCGCCGGTAAGAATCCCCAAGTGCATGGCCGTGCCTCTTTTAAAAGCTTCACGAACACGCCGCCGCTCCGGTCAATTCGGGAGACCTAAGCGGCGGCGTGTCTATTTCAGTGTTAGGCAGCTTCACTCCGGCCATATGCCTTCACAAGCTCGAATCTCTTGCGAAGCTCATTGAGGCGCTCGATACCCTTGGCGCTATTAATCCATTCAATAGCAGCCGCTGGCGTGTGAAACGAATAAGGCAAAACATGGGGCCGGGCCAAGCCATCCAGTGGAACCAATACTTCGTATGTACCGTCTCCTGCCGGCCGAACATAAGGCTCAAAGAATGACATGGTTTCTCCACACTCAAGATCGTTAAATGTTAGATTTAAAACAATCTAGACATCAAAAACGTTCCACCCCAGCCCAAGACCATAAGCGTCCTGCGGCGGAGCTGCTGAGAATTGCTCGGGAAGAGTGACGAAATTATTATCAGTAAGGTTCAATTTGTTCTATTTGTACCAAGAGCTAGAGAATGCACCTCAAAGCCTTGCGTGGTGCTGATCCCTCGGGGGCTCTTCTGCTCGCGCTGTGGCGGAAACAAAGGGCCTTTTCACAATCTGGCTCCTATCTGTCTCCCGGTAGGCATCGCTCTTTTCGGCGACGCCGGGCGCGCCGCTCACAATTCGCGCAGCAGGAAACCGAATCGATACCCTTGTGCCACTGCCAAGGGTGCTATCCACCGTGAGCTTGCCGCCGTGCAGTTCGGTCAGTTGGGCGGCAAGAGGAAGTCCAAGGCCAGTGCCGTCGAAGCGCCTGTCCAAGCCATTCTCAACCTGTCCAAAGAGTTCCAGCGCGCATTTTATGTCCTCTGCCGACATGCCAATGCCGGTATCGCTCACGCCCAAGGTGAGGTCGCCATCGTCTTCCCGGCGGGCGGTAATCTTCACGGACCCCCCTTCCGGGGTAAACTTGACAGCGTTCGAGACGATATTGGCTATGATCTGCTTCAGCTTTGTTCTGTCTGCGTAGATGGAAATCTCGTTGCCCGGAAGAGCGACGGACAGCGCGATGCGGCGGCTCTCAATTGCGTTCTCAAGAGACCGGATGCTTTCATGCACCACATCGGCAACGCTCGTATGCATTTCTACGAGTTCCAGCTTGCCAGCCTCAATCTTTGTGACGTTGAGAACATCGTCAACAATGTTCAGCAGGTGATGGCCCGAGCGGTTTATATCTGCGGCATACGCGGCATAACGGTCAATGTCGCTTCCGAATAGCTTGTCCCGAATAATCTCGGAAAAACCGATAATAGCATTCAGCGGCGTGCGTAGCTCGTGGCTCATATTGGCAAGAAATGCGGACTTAGCCTGATTGGCGGCTTCCGAGCGCTGTTTCGCGACGACCAGTTGGGAATTCGTTGCGTGAAGCTTAAGCCGCTCCTCTGCGAGAGCTGTGCTGGCCGCTAGCAAAGCTGCGTGCTCACTTCGTAGCTTATTGCTTTCATTCTCGAGGGCGATTTCATGTTCAACACGGCGCGAAATTTCCCGGTTGAGCATCAGCGCCATGAACAAAGGTAAGGCCAGAGCCGCAATTCCAAGACCAATTATAATCCGAGCCTGGTAATTTGCATCTGCAAGGGCCTCCTGTTTTCCGAGGCCCACGGATACAACGAGAGGGTACCCGGCGACCTTGCGCCAGTGGGAGATGCGGGTAATGTGATCGATGGTGGTAGCTGGCGACTCGGCCCAGACTCCGGTCTCTCCCTTAGGAAGCGCTGTTATGCCCTCAACTGTTGTACCGATCAACGACTTATCGAAATCGCCAACAGAGCTATAGCTTGCGCGGACGACTCCATCCGTCCCTATAAGCTGGATCGAGCCTACGCTGCCAAGGTCAACTTGGCGATGAAGTGTCGTCAAAAGTTCCGGGTCGATGCCAATAACGGCAACGCCCGCGAAGCTGCTGTCAGGGGCCTCAAGCCGAATAGCAATGGGAATTACCGTTCGTCTCATAATGCGACCGAAAACGGGCTTGCCGATATACAATCCCAGGTCCGACTTGTCTTGAAGGAGGCGGAAGTATCCGCGATACGACTTGTCTCGAAGGAGGCGGAAGTATTCGCGATCTGAATAATCGATTGGTCCTGTGGCGCGCTGAGATGACGCCAGCAATTTTCCATCCGGACCGATCACGTAGGCATGAACGCTCGGCGCAACCAGCGCAGGGATCTGCTCTTTCCATCCCGATATATCGAAGCTTGCGTTCCGCTCCTCAAAACGGTGCTTCAAAAAAGAGAGGGCGCCAGCGGCGCTATTGAGCATTGCCTTAACCTGCTCCTCGAAGCCCACAGAGAGATTGGAAACCTCAAGATGCGCCCGCTCCAAAGCAGCGTGCCGTTGTTCCCATACGACGGCGGCGACGAGGACGCAGATACCAAGCATGATCGAAGCGCTAAAAGCGGTAACGCGCAGTTTCAGCCTTCGTGCCAATTGGCGGCTGGGGTGGTCTTTGGCAGAGGCCTGCGCGATAGTGTTGCGATAAGCTTTCAGAGGAGTACTCGCCTGGGGTTAGGGGGATGCTCCGTCCTTCCTAATTGCCGCTCAGGAGTCCATTAAACGCAAGACTACATAAAAAAAGAGCGGCACTGTTAATAAATATTCTGCCATGCTTTGCGCTAAGCGCGCCAGTTGGATTGGCGCCGTTGGTTAAGTGAAGAAAAATATTTTGCTATCAATCAGATATAAATAATTAAAAAATGAAAAATGTTATTATGTATTTGGCCTTGTGCTCATATTGTCTTCTTCTATGGCAGGATAATGTTCTATACAAACGTAAGCGTTGCTTTAAATATGCGTAATCACCTAGCTAAGTTCTAGTTCGTAAATTCAAGAAGTTTGAACCCCTGCCTGTAGCGAAACAAGTCGCTAAAAGCAGGGGTAGCCTAGTTAAGTCCAGCCTGATCGGAAGCTCAGAATTTCTTTGTTGTTGCTCGGAGACGGTTTTTTTGCAGCTGGACCTGCTCATCTGACAGTTCGCGATACTGAATGGGTCTATCGCCAGGAGCCGATATCCGGTAGCCAAAGCCGATCTGCTTCTCTTCGCCCGGCGCAGCCTTGATGTCCCAAAGGATCGCGCCGCGCTTATTGTCCGCGTCGAGCTTCGTTGGCTGCGGGCCATTGAGCACTGAAAAGTCAACGGCAACGTCTTGTTGCAAGCTTACTGGCACGCGATCCATGATTTGAAGATCGAGCGGGGTGCTATGCAGGTTTTTGACCGTAATCGCGTAACGCCGCTCCTCGATCTTTGAGGTCGAGAAGGTGCCGGTTTCGCCCTTCTTGTCCTCGACCACCGCATGTTTGATCCGCACGCGCTCATCGGCGCCGAAGCCGAGTTCGTAGGCTTCGCCTGGCGTCATTTGCGGCAGCGCGCCATTGCCGACAAACACGCCGTCGCGGACCAAGGCGACCTGTCCGGGCAATAACGGAGACGAGGCTTTCGGCAAGGAGAGCTTTGCATAGAGATAGGCGGTGCGATCCAAACGCGGCACAGCCTTGACAAGAAGGGCGGTATCCATCTCCTCAGCCAGGATTTGCAGCCGTTTCGCGTCGCCCGAAGCTTTGATCGTGCTTCGGCCTTCGATAGTGTAGATGGCTTGGAATGCCGTGATCTCGGCTTGGGCAGTCTTTTCCAGCGCGGGCGCAGGCGCCTCAGGCTTGTTTGACACCTGGTCTTCATTTTGCAGGCCACCAAAAATCTGATTTTGGACCTGTTGCTGCGGTGCTACGCTCCTCCCCTCGCCCGAGCTTTTGGCGTTGTAATAATTCTGCGCTCCTCGCGTAACAGTGTTTTCTTCCGCCCTGACCTCATTTGCGAAATCGATACTCAAAACCTTAAGATCCGGGGCGGCGGTGGCGGTTCCAGGGCGCGTGGTCGATAGCGCGAGCTTCACGTCGTCCCAATCCTCGCCCGTGGTCTGGGTAATGCTGGCGCGGCGCACGATGGCAAGTTTCGGCGTCGTTTCCGCGCCGACGCTCGCGGTCGTGAGCCGCGCGTCATAGAAGGGGCTCCAGGAGGCGGCCGCCACTTGATAATGGAGGGTGAGGGTTGCGTCCAAGGGCGCGCCCGCGCTGACATTGATGCTGATCTGGGTGCGGCTTGCGCCGCCATCCGTGACCGTCGCAAGCTCGCGGCGCAGATCGGCAATTTTCCGATCCAAGGCACGCTGCTTGAGCTTTGCCTCGGCAATGATCTTGGCGACCGAGGGCGTCCTCGCTTCGAGCACCTCAAACAGCCCATTCCAATTTTCCTGCGGCGCGCTTGCATTGGCGGCGCGCGGGGCTTCGGGGAGCTTCGCCAGGCTTTCCAGATAGGATTGTTGCAGCTTGGCGGCGTTGATCGCATCGTCCTCGGCGGCGCGCTGATCGGAAAGCGCTTCGATCTCGTCCTCGATCTTCTTTCGCGCCGATTGCGCAATCAGCGGATCGGCGCTGGAAAGGCTGATGACGCGCGTATCGACCGAGCCGATTTCAAGCTTGCCGCTGCCCGCGCCTTCGAGGCGGATCGAAGCCGGATCGGCCTGGCCTGTGATCTCGACCAGCACCTTGTGCTCGCCGCTATCGAGCTTGGCCTTTACGGTGCGGGCGATCTCTGCCCCCGAGGGGAACACCGTCACCGCGTCGATCTTGGAGGTGGCGGTGACTTCGGCGGCGAGCGCCGGGCAAACACCAAACACGGCAAAAACAGCCGAGGAAACAACTATGCGCATCGCGACCTTTTCCGGAAAATTGAAACGGGGGCGAATCTCTCGGCGCGTATCGTGTCGCAACTATGACCCTACGAAGCCCCCCTTATGGCGCTAAATCGATGATTATACGGCTCAGCTTGTCCGCAGGAAGGTTATCCGCCTCCTTGTTATTGCCGCAGTAATAGTTAGGGTGCGGTGGACCGTTTCGCTCGATGCGCCAAGAAAAGAGGCGCAAGGCCGGACTTACAAATACCCTCGATTAGGCAGGTGCCGCTTCTATGCTGACAAGGTTTTGCGTTGGATACGTCTTGGCGCTTATCTTTACGGTTTCGATTGGAGTATCAGCTAGGGCATCCAGCGAAGCGTTTGTTTTGCCAGTCAAATTTGGGCTGGAGGCGCTTTCGGAAGAAGAACAAGCGGCCTTATTGGATCGCCTCGACGCCTACGCACTCGCCGATGCTGTGCTTAACAATTGCGGCAAGTCCACCGATACGGAAAAGCGAATGGTGGAGGCTGTGAAAGACTGTGTTGAACCGGCCGCGATTGAGAAGGTAACTCAACATTACCGCCAAAGGCTGACGCGCCACAAAGGGGAGCACAAACGGCTTCTCTGCGAGAAGGAGGGAGCGCGGCTGAAAGACCTTTCCGATATGATAGACAAAGCCATCGATGAGGCGGCTCGCCTATGCCGTGCTTGCTTGGTTTGCTGAAGCTGCCCTGCGGCTCGTGAGACCCCTTTTCCTAATTACCTCCAAGTGCCTTGAGAGCCATTTCCACGCGGCACGTCTTGGAAGATCGCACTATTTCTTCTGCCGCACCGGCAGAGTACATTTGCGGACCAGCTTGCGCGGGTGACTGACGTAGGCGGGCATCAAGGGAGGATTTATGCTCAAGAAAAATATAATTGGATTGGCGGCCATTGCGGCGGCCTATGGCTTTGGCGGCTTAAGCGCTCCACAGGCGGCGCCATACATGATCGTTGGGAATGACGAGAAGGTCTTATGGGATGACACTGGCAAGCTCGTTTTGTCGGCGCCCGGCAAAGACAGCGTTCTTCTTGTCGATCTCGCCAACCCGGAAGAGCCGAAGATTGTGGCGAACCTTCCGCTGAAGAATTCCGTGGTTGGGCCGCCTGTAAACCTCGACATCGACCCAACGGGCTCAATTGCACTGGTCGCAGACTCGGTTGACGTCATCAAAGACGGCGATGCCCTGAAGCAAGTGCCGGACGACAAGGTCCATGTAATCGACCTCAAGGCCAATCCGCCGAAGCTGGTTTCAACCATTACGGCCGGCAAGCAGCCCTCCGGGCTGAGCTTCAGCCCCGATGGCAAGCTGGCGCTCGTGGCGAACCGCGCCGACAATTCGATCTCCGTGCTGTCGGTTCAGGGAACTGAGGTGAAGGTCATCGACACCGTGCCGATGGGCGACAGCGTCTCTCACGTCGTCTTCACGCCCGATGGCAAGCACGCTCTCGCAACGAAATTCCCCGCGCATAAGGTCTCCTTGCTCGATGTGGCCGGGGACAAGGTAACATATAACAAGGTTGATTTACCGGCGGGTCTTTGGCCCTACAACGTTGTGGTGACGCCAAACGGCGCTATTGGCATTACAGCGGATAACGGCAACTCCGGCGCCTCGGACGGTAGCGTCGATACGGTCAGCGTGATTGACCTCGAAGCCAATCCACCGCGCATTATCGACCGGGTGGTGGTTGGGGATGGGCCCGAAGGCCTCGCCGTCAGCCCCAAAGGCAATATGGCGGTCGCGGTAATTCTGCGGGGCTCGAATAACAAAAAGGCCTTCTACTACAACAAGAACGGAAGCCTCTCAGTCCTGAAAATTGATGGCAAGAAGCTTACAAAAACGCAGGATGTTGAGGTTGGCGGCCTCCCCGAGGCTGCAGTCTTTACGCCGGATGGCAAATATCTTCTTGTTGGAAATTATCTTGATAGCGATTTCTCGATCCTCAAAGTCGACGGAACGAGCTTGGTCGATACCGGGAAACGCTTCAAGGTTCCGGGACATCCTGCTTCAGCGCGGATGAGCCACTGATAATAGAGCAGGGGGTTTCGACCGCAATTCGGGTTGAGAGCCCCCTGTTGTTATGGCCGTGCTCGACACGGCCATCCACGAGGTGAAAAGTCGCAGCATTGTGTCGTGAGTACGTGCGTGGCAAAAAGTGCTTCCACTGACGCACATCGGCGGACCAGCAACCGGCCATCGCGGACGCATTCAGCACATGGCCGTGTCGAGCACGGCCATGACATAGTCGCGCAATAGTGTTGCGGCTTATTTCTCCACGAACGCCTTTTCAATCACAAATGCGCCGGGCTCGCCGTGATTTCCTTCCACGAAGCCGCCGTCCTGCAAAAGCGCGCGCAGATCTGTCAGCATGGCAGGACTGCCGCAAAGCATGATGCGATCGCTTTCGCGGTCGAAGGGCGCTGTGCCCACGTCGCGGAAAAGTCGCTCCGAGACGATAAGGTCTGTAATCCTACCCCGGTTTTCGAAAGGCTCTCTCGTTACAGTTGGGTAATAGACAAGCCTTTCGCGGATCGCCTCGCCCATGAATTCATCTTCGGCAATCTCGGTCGTCAGCCAATCGCGATAGGCGAGGTCAGCTATCTGACGGCAACCATGAACGAGCACGACTTTTTCAAAGCGCTCATAGGTATCGGGGTCACGAATAATGCTGAGGAATGGGGCAAGGCCCGTGCCAGTGCTCAGAAGATAAAGCACTTTCCCCGGTAGCAAATTGTCGAGAACGAGTGTCCCAGTCGGCTTTTTACTGACAAGGATCTGGTCGCCGGGCTTGATGTGCTGGAGGCGCGAGGTAAGTGGGCCGTTCGGGACTTTGATGCTGAAGAATTCAAGTTCTTCGTCATAATTTGCGCTTGCCATACTGTAGGCGCGAACAAGCGGCCGCCCGTTCACCTCTAGGCCAATCATCGTGAACTGGCCATTCGAAAAGCGGAAGGATGGGCTTCGCGTGGCATTGAAGCTGAAGAGCTCATCGTTCCAGTGGCGGACGGAGGTAACCGTCTCGTGATTGAACGCGCTCATTGCTGTTATCCCCCCAAACAGGCAAATATTGTATCTAATTCAGGTGTAGATCGCGGCCTGTCAATTGTTTGGTGTGTCGCAGATTTGCATAGCGCCCATGCATAGGGGGTCATGGCCGACGCCTGTATTGCAATTACAAAGGATTTGCATTTTCCGATGCCGAACATCGTACAGTGTCACCACTGAACTAAAGGGCCGCGAGCGTTCCAAGTCTGGGTTCAAGGCTGGGATCTCATTTTGGGACGATTTGGCAGGAGTTGGCGCCAATCATCGTAGAGCGTCACGACTGCCGCCGCCGCCTCGCGGACTGAAGCAATAAAGCTTTCGTCTGCTTTTAAATTGCTGGTGTTGCTGCTTGGATCGAGGCGGGCGGCGAGGTTCAACACAGCCCCTTGGTTGCTTTTGCTCAGTCCCTTTAGCACGAAGTTCATCGCGGCGATTTCGCGTCGTTTCTTCTCTCCAAAGGGCAAGCGCCCATAGGGGCTGGAGCGGACTCTCCGACTTCAAATAGTTGACGCAGCCGACATTCGACAGTCCGTTTATGCAGGACGTAAGCCGCTCAAGCATTTCAGCCTCGCGGTCTGAAAGCGCGCGGTCGAGTACGGTCAAGCGGCGGCGAAGCGAGCGCAGGCGGACTGCCTCGGGCTTCTCCGCAATATCTTCCAAGATCGATCTCCGCGCCGACAGAGGGGTTAGGATAAGCCGTGTCCGGTGGCGCGCGATAATTGGCGCTCCGAGTGGCGTGAGCACGTCCCTCGTGAAGGGCGTATGGTTGCGCCGCTCCACGGTTGGCCCGTCTGAAAATTCGATAGCAGCCTTTTTCTTCATGTGAGCCTCACGTGAAGGTTGATGGGTGAGCTTGAAGGTGGCTCGTCCGAATGCGTTGTGGCGGGAAGTTTGATAGAGCCGGGAAAGGTGGGCCGGTAAGACGTGCGGATCGCACCGCTGAGCCCTGCGTGCTCATCTAGCGCTAGATAACCCTCCGTCTGAGCGATCCGCAGATGCCTAGCCAGCACGCTAAGCTCAAGGCCGGTGTCGCGCATTTGCTCGCGAATGGTTGGAGAGCACTCTTCGTGCCCGGCCTCCATATGCAGCGCGAGGTTCAGGCAAATGAGCTTGGTGAGCGGGGGCAAATCCGCGCGTTGAATGGCGATGCGCCAGTGCAAAAGAGGCGCCGCCTGCGCGTCATTTTTTATCATCTATCGTCCCTCGGTCAAAAGCGCGCGCTTTGTGATGAGCGCAATAGGACGACCTCCCGGCAGCACGCGCGCCGCAAAAGGCAAAGCCGGGTTCGGCCGGATCACCGGAAGGCCAGCGGCACGCATGATCGGATAGCGCCAGCAGTGCTGTCGCGCCATAGGTGGCAGAAGGCCCCGACACAGGGCGCCGGACCACAAGGCCCGCAGCCTCGTTGAGCCTCTCTTTCTTGTTCTTGGCGTGTTCGCGAATTGCGCGGAGGCTGACGCCGTTGCGCCGCAACACCGATCGCAGGGCTTTAGGGTTTACCCCAATGGCTTTTGCAATGTCTGTGGTTTTGAGGGTGGCGAGAGCCGCAACGAGCTCCATCAATTCGCCAGTGGTCCAGCGGCGGCGCTGTTCCGGGATAAGAGCCGCGGCGAGGGACGGTGTGTAGGACAAAGAAATTTTGGAGGCAGAACTATGAGGAACTTGAAACACGTGGGGACTCGTTTCTTTGTGGGTAAAACCGGTCGCGTGTTGAGCGCTTCCGTGACGAGAAAATGCACGAAACGAAAAATATAATGCACGATTTGTGTAAATTTTTTCTGATTGGTGAAACGAACGGCCATGGGCCGTGTCAGAGGGGCAGCCTCATTGCTTGCAATAAAGCTCGCTCACTTTCATTAGAAGCATTGGGAAGTGTCGTGCGCGAACCAGAAGTTGGGTGTGTTGTGCACAGCTGACCACCCGTTAGCTGCAAGTGTGCAGGGAATCGATGCAGGGGGGATACTAGGGAATATCCTAATCTCAGCTTTAAGAACCTTTCGGACACAAGCCGGTTCGAATCAGCCAATTTGTCTAAAAATTACAAGAAGCCACAGTGTCCACCACATATGGGTTCACATCGATAACAAACAATTTCACGATTTGTGTAGCCGGAAGCTAACGACATGCGAGATTGGACGGCGGACGAGATCAGAGCAATGGCGGAACGCTTGCGGCGCGCAAGGATTACCGCTGGATTTGGCCGCGCGACGGAGGCGGTACGCAAGTTCGGTTGGAACTATAGTCGCTACATGAATTATGAAAATGGAGGGCGGGCAATTCCTCCGAAGCAAGCTATACTTTTCGCGGCTGCATATGATATCAGCGTAGATTATATTTATTTCGGAAAAGGTAATTCGTTAAGAAAAATAAAAGGAGCGCAGCCATTATATCCGCTGACCGTTCGGCGTATCCCCTTATTGCGGCTAGAAGATATTGCGGAACTTAAACGTGTTGCTTCCGGATTAGAGCCAATGCTGGCTACCACTATCCCTGTTTCCGAAGATGACGCTGTTCCTGAGAATGGCGTCTTTATCGGAATCGAGGACAGGTCGATGTTCAACGCAAATGAGCCCATCTCTTTTGAGCCGGGCGATAAGGCATTGATCGATCTCGATGCCTCTCCGGTGCCGTCGGATTTCGTCCTGGCCTTTGTGCCTGAGGAAGAGTCTGCCCTCTTTCGACTTTACCGGGAAGTGGGCCGTGCGCCGGACGGGGCGCTCATCATCGACCTCGTGCCTTTGAACCCAAATTTCCGCACCGTCAGAATTGCGAATCCGGGTGATGGCCAAATCATAGGCGTGTGCCGGCACTTGCATCGCATTTTCAATCTCGCCTCCGCGTCGGCGCGAAAGTCCCGTTTCGCATAGGACCGATTTAGAGTTGTTTCACTCTGCCGGTCAAAAGACTTCGACTTGGCCGCGCAGTTGAGCACAATAGCGACCGTAACCCGTCGAGAAGGGGATTCGAATGCGCAAGATTGTGTTCGCTTACGGTGCTGTTGTAGCGCTCGGTTTTTTGGCAAGTGCTTCTGCGCAGGAAAGTAGAACGTGCCAACCTGTGACGAAAGAGCAAATCGCAGCGCTTTTTGATCGTTGGAATGCGTCTCTGCAAACCAAGAACCCCGATGAAGTCGTTAAAAACTACGCTGCCGACGCGGTATTGCTTCCGACCGTGTCCAATAAGCCGCGCACGAATCATGAACAGCTTCGCGAATATTTCGTCCACTTTCTGGAAATGAACCCCAAAGGGGTGATTAATTCGCGCGTCATTCATATCGGCTGCAACGATGCCTTTGACGTGGGCACCTATACTTTCACAGTGACGGGGCCAGACGGCAAGACCACTGAGGTGCCCGCGCGATATAGCTTCATCTATGAGCTGCGCGACGGAAAATGGCAGATTGCCCACCACCATTCCTCGGCCATGCCGGAGAAGACGTCCGCTACGAATTAGCGTCGAACCGGCGCCCGACTGATCGGCGCTGGAATGGTGGCGAGAGAAGGCGTCAAACAGCTACTTCAAAGGCTGCTCGCAGCATCCGCCAACGTGATAGCTGATGCCAACGCGGACAGTGTGAAAGGCGTCGTCGTTAATCTTTACCCCGAACACGTCATCGATTGCCGAAAGCGGAAATCCGTCGAAGGTCGGTTCGTTCTTTCCAAGATTGATGTATTGATACTCTATCTTCATGGACCAGGCAGGATTGAATTTATATTCATAACCTCCCCCAAGAACATACCCCGTGGCGGTGTCTTGATTTTGGAATGGGGTCGCTCGATTGTTAATGCCACCGAAGGCCAAACCGCCCGTAAAGTAGATGAGGGAAGCGTTAGAAGCATAGCCGATACGTCCACGAACAGTGCCGAACCAATTGAGACGTGACTCAATGGTTGTATCGAACAATGAAAACTTGTCGCCGATGTCGCTGGCTTGAACGTCCGCCTCAATGCCAAGTACCAAAGGACTGCCGACTATTTGCCAATTATAACCGGCTTGGCCACCAATGAAACCGCCCTTAGGTTCAAGGCCCCCAAAGCCGCCAATTTCGGCTTCCTCTGAAAACTGGTTATCGTTTTCCGGCTTAGCGTACCCGCCGTTCAAGCCGAAATAGAAGCCGGTCCAGGTCGGAACCGGACCATAAACCGGGGCGTCTTTGAAGCCGCCAGCTCCGCGAGGTGCATCGAAGGACAAGGCTGGAACGATGGTTGCAGCGGCGATAGCTAAGACAGACGCGCTAAGAAAGAGAGCTTTTTTCATGATAGCCACGTCCCCTTTTGGATTGCGTGCTTGAGCGCGAAGGGACGGCATAAGGCGTCCCGATTCCCTAAAACACATAGTAAGCCAACCCATAAAAATACAACTAAAAGTAGCGTTAAAGTTTAACAGAGATCATTGATTGCGATACTTTGTTGTCAATAAGCGACAGCTTGGCGCGCAAGCCCATGAAGAGTGATTTCTTTCTGCATAAGCCTGAATCGTGGCCGCCTAAGCCGAACCGGAGCGCGCCGGGACGATGAAAGCCTCTGACAGTTGCGCGTCAGGCGAGCGTCGGCGGTGTTTTCGGCGCGCCGAAACGAAAACGGCGTCCGTGTTCGGACGCCGGGCACTTAAGGGATTTTTAGATGCTCTATTTCAAAGGCTCGTAGCTCTGGCCTACGTGATAGAATCTTCCATTCAAGACCACCACCGACCGTAAAGCCAACCCGCGTTTCATCGTCAGAGCCAGTCCCGAACGCTGGCGCGGGTGAAAAGCCGACGTTGAGAAATTCAAGCGATAGCGCACGATTGTGAGAACAAGTTGCACTCATGCCACGCGGGCAGGCGCACGGCTTGAACGCAAAGCGCCCATCCGCACGCCCGGGGCGAAAACAAAAAAGCTGCCAAGCAGGATGAAGGCCATCCCAACAGCGGCGATCCAATGCCATTGGTAGTTTTCAAAAAGCGTGGAAAGCGCCAGCGAGATTGGCGGGACACCAACAGTGACGTAGGCTGCCTTTGCCGCGCCCAATTGGTTGACAAGCGTCAGATAACAAAGAAATCCCACGACAGATGCGCCAATAGAAAGCCAGAGAAGGCCTGCCCAATAGGAGGGTGCGGTTGGAATGACGAAACTTTGTCCTGTCGCTATTGCCGCAACGCCCGCACCGAGTGTTCCCCATGCCATGCCGCGGAACACAATGTTGGGCAGGTCGATGCCGGACGCGGTAACTTTTATCGAAATCACATTTCCGATTGAGAAAATGTAAGTTGCTAAGAGCGCCAACAGGACGCCGATCCACGCCCGATCCCCTGAGCTGGCGAGCTGATCCGATGATAAGCACAGCACTCCGAGCGTGCCAAGAAGCGAACCCGCGATAACCTTGCGTTCTGGCGTTTTGCCGAAGAACAGCCATTGGTTCAGAGCGTTAAAGATAGCAGCGATCGTGAAAATAACAGAGCCGATGCCCGTGGCCATGTAAAAAGCGGATGTATAGAATAGAAAGAAGTTCAGCCCGAACAGGAAAAAGCCCATCAGTGCCAAGAAACGGTGTGTTTCAAACGGAATGCGCTTCAGGCGTCCCGTCAATACCAAGAGGATGCCCAAGACGGCGGTAGCGAGCCCGAAGCGATAGCAGATGGAGACTTCAACCGGCGCAAGGCCGACTTGCAACCGCATCGCGTACCAGGAGCCGCCCCAGGTAATAATCGTGGCGATAAAAAGTGCGCGCGTCAAATCTCTCTCCCACTTGTGTAAGTTCGCGCGCTATAACTAATGGTAGTGCGGCGGCGGAGCGCTCTCGTTTGTGCGGCTTGGGCACTATACTGCTATAAAATCCCTCCTTGGGTTTGCAAGCGTGGGAATGTGTGAGGTTTGGATGAGGTCGTATACGGTCTTCTCTTCACTTGAGGGACGCGCAAAAGCGATACGGGGCATTACCTCCTTCGATGGCGATATTGCGCTGACACTCTGGGCCAGGAACGAAACGGCGCGAACGGTCTACGTCGAACCAAACCATCATACGGTCAGCTTTTACCTATCAGGTGGGCGCGAGATAAAGCGGCGTTGCGGCAAGCGGCTCATTTCCGGCGGCGAGCCGGGGGTAATTAGCGTCATGCCCGCTGGCGAGGATGCGGATTGGGATGTTTCGGGTCCAATCGAAATGCTCCATCTTTATTTCACCGATAGCGATATCCAGACTTTGCTCCAAGGCGACTGGAAAGGGCCCGTCCGGCCGAAGGGCCAAACCTTTGCGAAAAACCCCGCAATCGAAGCAATAATGCGCGCGCTGCTCTTGCGGCTTGATTGGGACGAGCCAGCCGACCGGCTTGCAATTAGCCATGCGGTGCTCAGCGTGATTGCCCTTTTGCTGAAAGACGACGCGGGGGCTTCGATGCAGGCTTGGAACTCCGGAGGTTTGACGCCGAAGGCCCTGTCCCGCGTCAAAACTTACATCGAAGCCCATCTTGCCGATCCTTTGCGAGTGGATGATCTCAGCTCAATCGCGGGCTTAAGCCCATCTCATTTTTCCCGCGTTTTTCATGGGGTGACTGGCGACACCCCTCACGGCTATGTGACGCGCCTTCGCATTGAGCATGCCGCGCGTCTTATCAAGGAGAAACGCCTACCTTTGGCGCAAATATCGGCAAGTGCTGGCTTCAGCTCTCAAAGCCATCTCGCGCGCCGCTTTCGTGAACTTATGGGGTTAAGTCCCGCCGCCTATGCGGCGCTTCACAAGGACTGACGGGCTCCTGACGATTTGACATCCTCCCATCCTACGGCTTAGATGTATTTTAGAATTATTCTAAAAAGGTCTAGCCAATGGTTTTCGCGGGAATTCTACGCCAGGCAAAGTCTTTTGCCGATTTGACGGAGCGCGAGATCCTTGCCGTGGCAATCTCCGCTGAAGAAGAAGACAGCCGTATCTATCGCAGCTTCGCCGAAGACCTTGAGCAGCGTTATCCAGCCTCCGCGAAGGTTTTTAGCGAGATGGCCGACGAGGAAAACGAGCATCGCGTTCGCCTCCTAGACCTTTATCAGCAGCGTTTTGGGGCGCATTTACCAGCAATCAGGCGGGACGACGTGAAAGGTTTTCTGCGGCGGCGCCCGGTTTGGCTAACAAAAAATCTACCGCTGGAAACAATTCGCAAGCAAGCCGAAGTCATGGAGTTTGAGGCGCAGCGCTTTTACGCGAAGGCGGCGGAGCAGACGACCGATGTCGGAATCCGTAAGCTGCTGGTTGACCTCGCCGTCGCGGAGAAAGGGCATGAAAGCCTCGCCGCGAAGCTCTCCGACAGGATTCTTAAGCCAGGTATCAAGGAGCAGGAGGACGAAACCGCCCGGCGCATGTTCGTGCTGCAATATGTTCAGCCTGGCCTCGCTGGGCTCATGGATGGTTCGGTTTCGACCTTGGCCCCCTTGTTCGCCGCAGCCTTTGCGACGCATCAAAATTGGCAAACATTTCTCGTTGGGCTAGCGGCCTCCATCGGCGCTGGCATCAGCATGGGATTTGCCGAAGCTCTTTCCGACGATGGCTCGCTGACGGGGAGGGGGTCGCCGTTGCTGCGCGGCAGCATTTGCGGGGTAATGACTGCGATTGGCGGGCTAGGACACACTTTTCCTTACCTTGTCCCGGACACCTGGCCGAATGCCTTTTGGATCGCGACTGGCATTGCCAGCGTGGTTGTGCTGATCGAGCTTTGGATCATCGCCTATATCCGATCCCGCTTCATGGATACGCCGTTCCTTCAAGCAGTGTTCCAAATCGTCGTCGGCGGTCTGATAGTGCTCACCGCCGGGATTGTGATCGGCGGCGCTTAGCGATGCTGCATCTCAATCAGAGACGCCCCGATAGGCTGCGGCTGTGCGCGGAGCATCGGCGTTGCGCCGTGCAACCAATGTTTCAGTAATTGCATCTTTAAGGGTCGATGCGCCATCCGCATTAATATGATCGCCGTCAAAGTAGAGAAGCTTGCCATTTTTGATGGCGTAACACTTTTCCGCATCGCACATGCGTGGAAGAGGCCAAAACACTGTCACGTTAGGATTTTCTGCTTCGAGTTCAGAAAGCGTTTTGTTGATGAACGCTTGCCGTTGTTCCACGTCTTTTCTGGGAACATCGTGGCAATGGGCGGTATCTAATCCGAGACGTATCGCGCTGATGAAGCAGCCGCGCACGTTGCGCTTCATTTCGGGGACTTGCGCCATTACGACGACTTTCGCGCCCAGGGCGTTTAGCTGACGCACAGTATTTCGAATTTCCGCAGAAAATACTTCGTGGCATCTGCTAATGCTGGGTTCGTCATGCGTGCTGTTCACGCAAAATCTAATATATGTCTTTTCTAATCCATACGGTCCTTCAATGACGCTCCAGCGGCCCGCAAGAAAAACGACCTTCGGCCGAAGCTTCTTTATGGCGGCCCACGCTTGCTCCTTTGTCTTGTCGCAGTCCGAAGAAATGGGGTGAGCAAGGGCATCTACCCAAATGATGTTCATGATCGGCATACAGCCTGGGTAGAAAAATCCGGTGCCTGTTTCATAGATCTGAGCGAGCGCCGGGAAATAGCGGCGCGCATGAGAGTCGCCCCAAAGGACAAATGCCCCAGGCTCATCTGGCCTCGTCTTGCCAATCTTACATTCTGTGAGTTGCTGGGTGCCAAGAGGGCAGTCTATATCCCCTATGTTCAACAACGCTGCTTCGGCTGCCGAGAGACGCCAAGGTGCGCCCTGGCTTGCCTGGAAATAGCTGCCAGGAATAATAAGCAGGGCTGCAATTGCTGTCGCGAAATAAGCACGGGCGTTTCTGCGCGGCGCAATTCGCTGTAATAAGCTCAAATATGCGTCTGCCGGAATTGCGGACACGCTGCCGCGTCTAAAGGGCCGCTCGACGTAGCGCCAGGAAAAGACGGACATGCCAAGGGCCAGCGTCACGAAAAACGCGGACTCCAGTGGAGACAGGTCTCTTGCGAGCACCGCAACTGGCAATGCCAGAAAGGGCCAATGCCAGAGATAGAGCGAATAGGAAATGCCGCCAAGAAAGACGAATGGTCTTAGGCTCAGAATTTTTCCTGTAAGTGTTTTGGCCCCCGTCTCGGCGTAGATGACGAGCGCGCAGCCAAGAACAGGCGGAAGTGCGGCAAGGCCAGGGAATGACGTTGCCTTCGAATAAAGGACAGCCGAGCCTAGCATAAGTGCGAGACCGCCTAGCGAAAGCGCGCTCGCAAATTTGCGGTTTTGCAGCGGCGGAAAAAGCTTCAACGCGACGAGAGCGCCAGCCAGCAGCTCCCAGCCCCGGGACGGCAAATGATAAAAGGCAGTCGAAGGCCAAAATCGCAGGACCACCTCCGAACAAACAAGCGATAGTAGCGCAAGAAGCGCGGTCGCCAATACGAGCTTACGTGGAAAGCGGCTTGCCATAAGCCATAGAAGTGCTGGCCAGACGAAATAAAACTGCTCCTCCACCGCAAGCGACCACATGTGCAGAAGCGGGTTGTCGGAGGACCATGCCTCGAAATAACCCCAAGCTGCGGCAAGGCGGAGATTGGCGCCGAAGAGAACCGTGTAGATAAGGACTTTGCCGTATTCGACGAGCGGCGTTGGAAGCAAAAGCGCAAAGCAAACCGGCGTCAACACCGCGAGCAGGAAAAACAAGGCAGGCAATATCCGGCGCGCGCGGCGTGCATAGAAAGACCAAAATGAGAAACGCCCTTCGGAAATTTCCCGCGAAATAATCGACGTAATCAGAAACCCTGAAATTACGAAGAAAATATCAACCCCTACATAGCCGCCTGTGAAGACGCTGCTGCCAGCGTGAAACAGAACGACACATCCGATTGCAATAGCCCGGAGGCCGTCGATTTCAGAACGATATTGAAGCATCAGTTTTTGAAAAATCGCCTTTAAGCGGTAGCCCGCGCCCGAATGTCAAAATAGGTTAATTCGCGCAGAAGTTGCAATCTCTGAGGGCTAAATATCAACAGCACATTCTTGGGTTGCGATTAATTTCGCGCCGGAAGCAATGACAAAGCTTAAGATTGCCTACGTTTCTCATTCATGGAGAAGAATTGAAAATTATTGCCTTGGTAGTCGTCTGGCTGTAGAAAGATCAGCGTAAATAAAGGAATAACGGAGCATTGATATTTATTATTATTTTAATTTAATCACGTTGTTTACCGTCTTTAAATAATCACATTTTAGAAATGTTATGTTTACCTTATCTCTTGGGTGCCTAGTTCGGTAGAGACTTTGCACGAGGCGCACAGTCGCTAACGGTCGCGCCTCGATCATAAGATGGAAGGGTTCATGTCTCTTAGTCTGAATAACGATACTCCGCCGAGCGCGGAGTTAACTCCGAAGCGGCGGACGGTCTTTGGGGCATCGCTGCGGCAATTGAAATTCGGCGCGTCTGCTCTTGCTTTCGTCGCCCTGCTGGGAATCCAGCTATATCCCCCGCTTCAGGCGGCATCCACTTCAGAGCAAAGCGCATCGGCTTCTGCGCCTGTGGGCCCTTTTTTGCCGAGCTTTTCTAGCCTCGTAGAGCGCGTTAAGCCCGCAGTTGTGTCGATCCACGTCAAGACGAGCGCGGCTGCGGCCAAATTGGCAAGCGACGAGGAAAGTGGCGACGAGGAGTCCTCCAACAACAACGAAAATCCGTTCCGCGGCACTCCCTTGGAGCGCTTTTTCGAGGACCCCAAAGCGCCAAAAAGGCCAGGGTCAAAGGACAAGGATGGCGACCAGCGTCCGGTGCTTGGTCAGGGATCGGGTTTCTTTATTTCGCCGGACGGATACCTCGTCACGAATAACCACGTCGTCGAGGGCGCATTGAAGGTCGAGATCATCACCGAGTTCAGGCGAAACTCTTCCGGCAAGGGTAATCGGCACCGATCCCAGTACGGACCTTGCTCTTGTAAAGGTCGATGTGAAGAGGCGCTTTACCTATGTGAATTTGACCCATTCCGATGTAAAAGTCGGCGACTGGGTGATTGCGCTTGGCAATCCATTCGGCCTCGGCGGCACAGTCACGGCAGGGATCGTTTCAGGCCACGGCCGCGATATTGGCATGGGGTCCTATGACGATTTTCTTCAGATCGATGCGCCGGTCAACAAAGGTAATTCTGGCGGTCCGACCTTCAATCAGAGCGGCGAGGTTGTAGGAGTAAACACCGCCATCTTCTCACCGTCAGGCGGCTCGGTCGGCATCGCCTTCGCCATACCTGCGAAGACCGTTGAAATCATCGTCAGCCAGCTCAAAGAGAAAGGCCGCGTGACGCGCGGTTGGCTCGGTGTGCTCGCTCAACCAATGACGCCCGAGCTTGCCGAAAGCCTTAGCTTGAGTGCCGCCAAAGGTGCGCTCATAACGTCGGCTCAGCCGGGCAGCCCTGCCGAAAAAGCCGGGATCAAGAAGAGTGATGTCGTGAGCCATATTAATGGCGCCGAGGTCAGAGATGGGCGCGATCTCGCCCGGAAGATTGCTATCCTGCCACCGGGTTCCGACGTGAAGATCACGATTGTAAACCAGGACAAGCCGCGGGTCATGAGCATCAAGCTCGGCCAACTGCCGGATGAATCGAAGCCGCAGCCTTCGCTTGCAAATCCAGCGGCGAAAAGGAACTCCGTTCACTGGGCGTAAGCGTTGCTCCGGCAAAAGGACTAACGCCCGGCAATGATGGCGGCCTGAGTGTTGTTCGCGTCGATCCTGAGGGCAAGGCGGCTGACATTGGGCTTGTGCAAGGCGACCTAATTCTGGAAGCCAACGGCTCGGCCGTGGCTAGCCCGTCCGATCTTGAGCGCGCGCTTAAAGCCGCCAGGGGCAAGGGCAAAGCCAATGCGCTTGGGCTCATTCAGCGCGGAAACGACCAGGTGTTTATCGCACTTCCGACAGACGCCAGCTAAGGGTTGGCCGTTTCTAGCGGCCAATAAACCTTTATCGTTATCTGCGGTGTTCCGTAACCAAATGCCGGACAAGGCCTACGCGCCTTGCCGGCATAATGCTATTTGGCTCCCCAATCCACGCCATTGAAAAACTCTGGCACTTGGTCAAGTGTGGACACCACTTTGTTAGGTGCATAGTCGGGGAGAGGCTGCCGGCCCGTTCCCCGGTCGACCCAAATACAACGGAAGCCGAGATCGCGGGCGGCGGCGTGGTCGAGATGCGGGCTCGCACAGATATGCACAGTCTCATCCTTCGTGACGCCGAGCGCCTTGTGGGCATGCTCGAAGATTTGCCGGGTAGGCTTGTAGGCCTGCGCCTGTTCAGCTGTGATAACGCGGTCGATATGATTGCCAAGCTGCGCCACATTGCCAGCGATGATTGCGTCGTCGGTATTTGAGATGATGCAGAGCTTAAAGCCTTGCGCCTTCAATGCCTTCAAGGCACCGGCAACCTCGGGGAAGGGTGGCATCTTCGAGATGCCATTCGTCAGGATTTCGATATCCCCGTCGCCATAGGATAGTCCAAGCTCCTCCATCGCCAGCTTGAGCCCGTTCCCAGCCACGTCCCTGAAGAGCCGGTGCGGCTTGTGGCCCTCAAGTTCATGTTCGTATTTGTCATAGACGCGGATCAGTGTGTTGGCGTCGATCTCTGCATTTTTTTGCCTGCCGAGGATGGAGTTGACGGCAGCCAGCAAACCCTCATCCCATTGGATAAGGGTCCCATAGCAATCGAACGTCAGCCATTGCGGCTTACGGCCTGGAAAAGTCATGGGGGCAACCTCCTCAAAGTCGTGGCATCACCGCACCTTCAGATGCTGGTGCGACATGTTCGGAATAAAATTTCAGATAGCCGCGCTTTGCTCTTGCAGGGGGCGCTTGATAGCTCCCAAGGCGCTCAACCATTTCGGTCGCTGTGACGTCAAGATCGAGCTTGCGCGATGCGAGATCGATCGAGATTTTATCGCCATCCCGCACAACCGCGATTGGACCGCCGCGAGCTGCTTCCGGCGTGACATAGCCGATGGCCGGGCCATGTGTCGCGCCCGAGAAACGGCCATCAGTCACCAATGCGCAGCTATCACCAAGACCTGCGCCCATGAGCGCGGAGGTGGCGCCTAGCATTTCTCGCATTCCAGGGCCCCCCTTCGTGCCTTCATTGCGGATGATGAGGCAGGTCGCAGGCACGATCTCTCCCGCTCGCAGCGCCTCAATGGCGGTCTCTTCGTCCTCGAAGACGCGAGCCTTCAATGTGCATTTCCACATGCCTTTGGTAACGCCGGAGGCTTTGACGACCGCCCCGCCAGGAGCAAGCGTGCCTTTGAGTATAAAAATAGACCCCTCGGCCTCGACGGGGTTTTCGTCGGTCCTAATGATTTCTGGACGCTTGATTTCGGCAGAGGCGATGATTTCGCCGGCAGTCATGCCCGAGACGGTAAGTGTTTCCGTGTGAATACGGTCGCCGAGCGCTTTCATGAGAGCCGGGACGCCGCCCGCATCATTGACCTCGGTCACGCCCCAAGGGCCGGATGGGGCTATCTTAACGAGCGTTGGAGTGGTGCGTGAAAGCTTGTCCCAACTATCGAAATTCAACTCGATACCAGCCTCGTAGGCCATGGCGATGAAGTGCAGTACCATATTTGTGGAGCCGCCGACGCTCAGGCCGACGCGCATGGCGTTTTCAAAGGCAGATTTCGTCAGAATTTTCGACGGACGTATGTCGTCCTTTAGAAGCTTCATAATGCGCATGCCTGTGTATTTTGCTGCGCGAAGCTGATAATTGGAGCCTGCTGGCAGCGTTCCCGAGCCGGGAAGGGCTAATCCCAGCGCTTCAGTATAGATCCCTGCTGTATTCCCAGAAGTCGCCGTATCGCAAGCCCCGGACCAGGGGAAGTGATTGTCCTCAAGACCTTTGAGATCCTCACGGCTGATCTTGCCTCTAATGTGTTCACCGACGGCGTCGTAAACAGTCTCAAGAAATACCTTCTGACCCTTATAGTAACCAACGGGGGTCGGCCCCCCATAGATCATGATGGCGGGCAAATCGAGCCTGGCGGCTGCCATCACCATGCCCGGCATGACCTTGTCACCTGAACCGATAAGAACCATGGCATCGAAACGATGACCTTCGACCATCAGCTCGATCATATCCGCGACCACATCACGGCTCGGAAGGACGTAGCGCATTCCCACAGATGCGAATGTCTCGCTGTCGGTAACGTGAAATGTATTGAACATGCAGGGCGTGCCACCTGCCATGCGCACGCCTGCGCACACCGCCTCCCCAACCTGCCGCAAGTGAGAGTTTTCCGGAGAGAAATCTTGATAGGTATTCACAACCGCAATCATGGGCTGTTCAAACTCTTCGTCGATCAGTCCGGCTCCTTTTGCCCATGCCCGCTGTAGCGAGCGCTCGATGCCTTGATATTGAAGTGCGCTTCTTCGCTTTGTCTTTTGCATAACTACTCCTTTCGCCTCCGCATGACTTCGAAGGCGCTGTCAAAGCTGCCGGTGAATGTTAAATCTGGAGGGGACTCTGCCCCGCTGCATTACGTTATCTTGCGATCTATTTTTCTGACGAAGAGACCTTCTCGATTGCCTTCAGGCGATCCACGAGTTTCTGGCCCTCATACGTATTGTGTTCTTCGGAGAGGCGAGCAGCCTCACCCGCATGGCCTTTCAGGATTGCTTCGATGATCGGCCGATGCTGGGCCGCGATGACCTCCGGGTCTTGGATCAACGCGTCGCTGGACGCGATGTACATCCGGATTTGCTGTTCGACGAGCCGGTATTGTTCTGCAAGACGTTTATGCCCGCTCTGGAGAACGATGGTTTTGTGCAGCGCGAAGTCAGCCTCTGGAATTTCGCTTCTCTCGCCAGACTTGCATCGCTTCTCCAAGGTGGAGAGCGCGCGCTTCAAGCTGTTAGCTCCTACTTCAGATAGACGCTCTGAGGCGAGGCGGGCCGCAAGCGCCTCCAAGCTCGCACGAAGTGTATAGAGTTCCCATGCGTCATTGGATGTTAGGCTCGTCACAACCCATCCCGTGTAAGGGATTTGGACAACCAGCCCTTCCAGCGCCATGTAGTGGAGGGCAACCCGTGTCGTTGCGCGCGATAGTTGAAGTTGATCTGCGAGAGCGATCTCGGTCAGGCGGGAGCCTGGCGGGGTAGCGCCGGATATGATCGATTCCCTTAGCGCATCGGCAGCCATCTGCTCTGCGGATTTCTTTTGAACGGCCTTGATTGCGGACATTGCTACCTCTCTGCGTTAGGATTTAACACGGGGATAGATTGTCGACAATCTATTTTTGAGCATTGGTGGCCAGATAGCTAAAACCGTGTATTTAGGGTTGTACTTGGTGCGCGCGCAGGTTGCGCTAAGTAACACAAAAGATAATCCAAAAAATTTCTGGTAATCTTATTTCAAATCACCTCACCATAGCCACAAAGCCGCCCTAGCGTCGGCTCATGTAGTGCATAGGGAGGGTCGCATCTATGCCCGAGTCATGGCGTAATATCCTTGAGCAGGCGGAACCAAATCGTTCAACCAGCTTAGCTGAGAAGCCCGAAGCTCTCATCAAGCAACAAATCAAAGAGAGAAGTCTCTTTACGAAGCGCTCTTGAGAACTCCACTTCTTTGGCCCGTGAATTAGAGGCTATGTCCTCGCGTGCGCAGCAGGTTCAACTTCGACCTACTCAGACAAGATCAGCGCCTTTCCTCCCGAGGGTTGAAAACAGGCTACCCGCTACGCGTGAGCCGGTGGTGTCTGCTAGCTTGGCGGTAGCGCCGCCTTCCGCCCATGTCGCGACCTCTCAAAAGCAGGGCTCATGGCGGAATATCGCTGTGCTGTCCTTCTCGGGAGCAATCCTCGGGCTAACAGGATACGCCTTTCTTACGCAGGACCAGCCCAGCACTAAATTCAACGCGCGAGCGCTAATTCACACACAAGATTCAGCCCTTGCCGTTAACCCGGTGGATCGCTTCGAAGCGCCCGTTCCTTCGCATACGATCAAGAGCTTTGGTCGAGCAACCGAAGAGGTGCTGTTAGAGCGGGCGTTCGTCGCTATAACGAGCGGCGATGTCGCTGGAGCGCGCGTTATGTTCGGCGTACTCGCCGAGCATGGGAGCCGTGATGGCGCTCTCGGTCTGGCCGAGACCTATGACCCGCACTACTTCGCGGCGCGTATAAGCGGGATCGAACCAAACGAGCGTCTAGCCCGCGAATGGTATCAAAAGGCGGCCGAGCTTGGCAGTCAGAGGGCCGCTAAACGCTTGGACGCGCTGAACAGGACCGCTGGTTAAAGTCCAAAGCATCATTTGCCGCTGTCATTGCTCTGCGCCGAGCTACGGCGCAGGCTTTCTGGTGGTTGTCTTGCCGTAAAGGCGGCGCAATTCATCCTTGGCTTTGTTGAGAATCTGCTTGCGCGTTTCCGGCAGGTTCTTCCCTGCGCGATTGATATAGAAGCTTAGCATCGACATTGCCGAGCGGTAAGGGTCCGACTTGCGGCGGCGGCTGCGATCAGCAGAGCGCTTTAACGATCGCGCGATAGCGCGCGGGTCATCAGCGGAGAACACTCCTTTTTCGAGTGTCAGGGCATCGCTGGTTTCTGTGACGTGTTGCGACCACCGCTTATTTGTGGGCGCGGACATATCAGCCTCCCCGAAGAGCATAGGGATCTTCTTCTGCAAAAATTGAATGCGAGAAAATAACCCATCCTAAGAATCCAAGTTTCAACACCTCGTAAAAATATTGAGTAAGAAAAGACATTGAAAGCGGCGGGAGTTACATCTGCAAAGTGACGCTTTCGCTTTATTGCGGCAATACTGCTCATATTAACGCCTTAACATGGCAGTATCTCCTTCGCTCGCGGGGGGGGGAGGAACATCTCGGCTTTGGATAGCTCGCGGCGAAGAATAAGCCGTCCGGTAAGGTTGAATACACCATCTGCACCAAGGCAGATTGCTATTTGCTTGGAAACTTCACCCCTTTTGAGCTAAATTCCAAGAAGAAGACAACTTGGCTCCTATCGCGAACACTGTCCTGCTTTCGAGAGGAAGCAAATGGAAGAGTTTGCCAGCGCAAAGCGGGTTACACTGCTGCGGCAGCCGTCGATCGATGCGCTTGATCTTTCTGACCGCTTACTCGATCTCCTCCCGGTCGCCGTTTGTATTTGTGACTCCGATGGCTTGATCCTTCGCTACAATCCAAGCGCTGCTGAATTGTGGGGCAACGCTCCCAAACTCGGCGACCCGGCCCATCGATTCTCGGGAGCGTACCGTCTTCGCCGCTGCGACGGCAGCCTTCTTGAGCCTTCCAGCAGTCCCATGGCCGAGGCACTTGCTACCGGCACTCCTGTGCGCAATCAACAAATCATGATGGAGCGGCCGGACGGCTCGCAGATCGTGGTTCTCGTCCACATCGATGTGCTGAAGGACAAAACCGGCGCCGTAACGGGCGCGGTCAGTTGTTTTCGCGACATTACGGAGCATCAGCGCCTTCAAGACGAAGCTCGCGAGGCGACGCAACAATCCCATGAACGGCTAAGGCAGCACACACATCGCCTCGAAACTCTCAATCGGATTGCGAAGGCGATATCGAGTGATCTCAACTTAGAGCATATTGTTCAGACGGTCACGGATGCGGCGACTGAGCTGAGCGGTGCGAAATTTGGCGCGTTCTTCTACAATGTTGTCGATGTAGAGGGCGAGCGATACCTCCTTTATACTCTTTCTGGAGCGCCACGGTCCGCCTTCGAAAAATTCGGCCTCCCCCGAAACACTGCCGTCTTCGATCCCACCTTTCGCGGCACTGGCATCATACGCTCAGACGACATTCGCGCCGATCCGCGTTACGGCAAAAGCGCGCCGCATTATGGGATGCCAAAGGGACACTTGCCTGTTGTCAGCTATTTAGCTGTGCCTGTGATCTCCAAAACCGGCGAGGTGCATGGCGGTTTGTTTCTGGGGCATGATGAGCAAGGGGTGTTTACCCTCGAGTCGGAAGGGATGGTGGCGGCGATTGCGTCGCACGCGGCCATCGCCATCGACAACGCTCAGCTTCTTCAAACGGCTCAGATTGAGATTGAGCAACGCCGCTGCGCGGAATCGGCCGCCCAGAGACTCGCGGCCATTGTTGCATCGTCCGATGATGCAATCGTCTCAAAGGATCTCGATGGAGTGATTACGAGTTGGAATAAGGGCGCTGAGCATCTCTTCGGCTATCGCGAGGAAGAAGTCATCGGCAATCCGATCACGATCATCATTCCGGCCGAGCGGCATGATGAGGAGTTGGCCATTCTGGCCCGCATTCGCCGTGGCGAGCCCGTCAGTCACTATGAAACTGTCCGGCAGAGAAAGGACGGCAGCCTTGTCCAGATCTCGCTGACGGTGTCCCCGATCAAAAACGCGGAAGGGCGGATCATTGGGGCATCAAAAATTGCGCGCGACATCACAGGGCGAAGACGTGCGGAAGAGCAGCAGCGCCTGCTTATGAGCGAGATGAACCACCGTATAAAAAATCTATTTACTGTGGCGGGTAGCATCGTGGCGCTTAGCGCGCGTGGGGCATCGACCCCCGAAGCATTGGCGGAGTCGGTTCAGGAGCGGCTGGCGGCGCTGGCGCGGGCGCACGACCTCACCCTGGTCAAGTCATCTCACGACGCCCCGCAGCACTTGCAGGCCACTACACTGCACGCTCTCCTCGACACAATCCTTTCGCCTTTCGAGAGCCAAGACAAGCAACATGCGAGACACGTCACCGTGCGAGGTCCGGATATTCCCGTCGGAGGCGCCTCGGTAACGGCATTTGCTCTGCTTTTACATGAACTTGCGATCAATGCCGCCAAATATGGAGCGCTATCCGCTCCCACAGGCCGCATCGATATCGAGTGCAGCGAAGATGGGGAGCAGTTTATTCTGAATTGGACCGAACATGGCGGCCCGTCCATCGAGGTCACGGAAGAACGGGAAGAGGAGGGCTTTGGTGCTCTCCTTGTCCGTGCCACACTACAGCGGCTCGGAGGAGAGATCACGCGCGAGTGGAGGTCCGACGGTCTCGCCATTCGCCTGTCGCTTGTGAAGGACGGCCTCGCCGCCGATCATAAGCATATAGGCGAATGACCGCGCGACAGGGTTAGTTAATTATTCCAGAGCGGCCGAAAACGGAATATGCAATGTCCTTCGAATCAGGGAGCCGCGATACATGCCGAAATTTGCCGCCAATCTGTCGATGCTCTTCGCCGAAGAGCCTTTTCTGGACCGGTTTGCCGCCGCTGCGAATGCGGGATTCCGCGCCGTCGAGTATCTTTTCCCTTACGCCTATCAGAAAGAGGAACTCGCCGAACGCCTGAGATCCAATGGTCTGACACAGGTCCTATTCAATATGCCCCCCGGAAACTGGGAGGCGGGCGAACGCGGCATAGCATGCCATCCTGACCGCATCTCAGAGTTTCAAGACGGTGTCGGCAAAGCGATAGACTATGCAAAGGCGCTTGGCTGCGCGCGGGTCAATTGCCTCGCCGGAATAGCTCCAGCCGGTGTGCCGCCTGAGAAAATCCATAGCACTTTTGTAGATAATCTCCGCTTTGCAGCGAATGAATTGAAGAGCGCCGGAATTCTGCTCGTCGCCGAAGCGATCAATACGAACGATATTCCGGGCTTTTACCTTACGCGCAGTGCGCAAGCGATGGCGCTGTTTGACGAAGTTGGCTCCGATAATCTCAAGCTGCAATATGATATCTATCACATGCAGCGCATGGAGGGCGAACTGGCGAAGACGATTGAGCGTCTTCTGCCGCGCATCGGGCATATACAGATCGCCGATAATCCAGGGCGAAACGAACCCGGCACCGGCGAGATCCACTACGAATTCCTTTTCAGTCACCTAGACCGCATCGGCTATACAGGCTGGGTTGGATGCGAATATAAACCGCTAACGACAACCTTGGCGGGTCTCGGCTGGCTCAAGCGCGCCACAGCCGCGAATTAAAAAATCCAAGAGGAAACAGAAAGACAGCACCATGGCGAATGTCGGATTTATTGGCCTCGGAATTATGGGCCGCCCAATGGCGAAGCATCTCCAAGACGCTGGCCATAAGCTTTTTCTCCTTCAGCATAAAACGCCTATCCCCCAGGAGTTCATCGAAGGCGGCGCGGTCGCTTGCGGCACGGCCAAAGACGTCGCCGGGAAGGCTGACATCATCATTCTTATGCTGCCGGACACGCCTCAGGTTGCGGCTGTATTATTCGGTGAAGGCGGCGTTGCCGAAGGATTGTCGAAGGGCAAGATCGTGGTCGATATGAGTTCGATCTCGCCAATCGAAACCAAAGTCTTCGCCAAGAAGATCAATGACCTCGGCTGCGACTATATTGACGCGCCGGTATCAGGCGGTGAAGTCGGCGCCAAGGCTGGGACACTTACAATTATGGTGGGCGGCCCGGAAACAGCCTTCGAGACGGTGAAGCCGCTCTTTGAAAAAATGGGCAAGAACATCACTCTCGTGGGCGACAATGGTGACGGGCAGACAACCAAGGTCGCAAATCAGATCATCGTCGCGCTGAACATCGAGGCCGTAGCGGAGGCGCTGCTTTTTGCGTCCAAAGCCGGGGCCGACCCCGCAAAAGTCCGTCAGGCGCTTATGGGCGGGTTTGCATCCTCCAAGATCCTTGAAGTCCACGGCGAGCGCATGATCAACCGGACCTTTAATCCGGGCTTCCGCATTGAGCTGCACCAAAAAGATCTCAACCTTGCTCTGCAAGGCGCAAGGGCGCTTGGCGTATCATTGCCGAACACTGCGACGGCGCAGGAATTGTTCAATGCCTGTTCGGCGCATGGCGGTAAGGGCTGGGATCACTCGGCTATGGTGCGCGCGCTTGAGACACTCGCGAATTATGAGATTGGCAAAAAAGGGCATGGGGGCGAGTCGAGCTAAGGACCGAATGCAGCCAGTCTTGTAGGGGGATAGCCATGCGCGACGACAGTCGTAAAGTTCTGCGCGAGATGTTCGATGCGGCTGTCGCTGCGGCATCCCCGGCGCTTTGTGTGCCGCCAAATTTGCCCAAGCCGCCGAAAGGCAGAACCATCGTTGTGGGCGCGGGCAAAGCTGCGGCGGCGATGGCTGCTGCGGTGGAGGCGAATTGGGCTGGGCCTGTCGAAGGTCTTGTCGTCACCCGCTACGGGCATGGCGCGCCTTGCAAATCCATCGAGGTTGTGGAGGCGGCTCATCCTGTGCCCGACGCGGCGGGGCGAGATGCAGCCCGGCGGATATTGGAAAAGGTCCAGGGCCTGGGGCCGTGATGATCTCGTGCTTTGCCTCATCTCCGGCGGCGGCTCCGCTCTGCTGGCGCTGCCTGCTCCGGGGCTCACGCTAGAAGATAAGCAGGCCGTTAACAAGGCGTTGCTGAGAAGCGGCGCGCATATCGGCGAGATGAACTGCGTCCGCAAGCATCTTTCGGCGATTAAAGGGCGGCAGGCTCGCAGCCGCCGCCGCACCCGCTCAGGTCGTATCGCTCATCATTTCTGATGTCCCAGGCGATGACCTTTCGGTCATCGCCTCGGGGCCGACGGTGCCGGACGGGACAACGAGCGAAGATGCCATTGCCGTTCTCGAAAAATATGGGATCGATGCGCCGCGCGCGGTAATGGATCATCTCAGGGGATCATCGGCGGAAACGCCTAAGCCCGGCGACGAGATCTTTTCAAGGGTCAAAAATATACTCATTGCAACTCCGCAAGACGCATTGGAAGCTGCGGCAAAGGTTGCGCGTGATAGGGGCTTTCAGCCGCTCATCCTTGGCAACGCCATCGAAGGCGAAGCGCGAGATGTCGCACTCGTTCACGCAGGGATCGCAAAACAAGTAGCGGGTTACGGCCAGCCTATCGCTCCGCCCTGCGCCATTATCTCCGGCGGAGAGACAACAGTGACAGTTCGCGGCAATGGGCGTGGTGGGCCGGAATGCGGAGTTCCTGCTGAGCCTTGCGTTGGCGCTCGGTGGCAAAGAAGGCATAGCGGCAATCGCAGCCGACACAGACGGCATTGACGGTAGCGAGGATAATGCGGGCGCATTTGTATTGCCCGATACGCTGGCCCGCGCTGAGGTCGCTGGTATCGACCTCAAGGCCCATCTCGCAAACAACGACGCTTATGGCGTCTTTTCCGGTCTGGGGGACCTATTGATGACCGGTCCCACGCGCACCAATGTCAATGATTTCCGGGTTATCCTTATCGATAGCATTCGATGAGAAGCGTACCTTCTAAAGCGGATTGCGTTGACATAGAATCGTCATTGCGACGGCGAGCGTAGCGTGGCCGGAAGCAATCCAGAGCTTAAGTCATTGATGCTGCTCTGGATCGCCACGGCGGCTGAAGCCGCCTCGCGATGACATCGCGCCCAACTGAACTCAATATGCTTTAAAGCGGGGCGGTTCGCTCGGTAAAGCCGCTCTTTTGTGAACCCCCGACTCCTTCTAAGCTCTGAGCTCGTGCAAAAGCGAAGCGGCGGAGGGGCCAATGGGATTCCGTGCATCACTTAGGAACTGGACGAAACGTCTGGTTCCGGCGATAGGCATTGTTCTGCTTTTTGTCGCGATCATCGCCAGTATTTGGTTGCTTCCAAACCGAGGCTCGGCGGTCATCCTCGGAATACTTGCCGGAGCGATCCTTAGCTTTGTTCTCTCAAGGCGTGCGAGGCATGTTACGCGAATTGCCGTACTTTGGACCGCACTCGCCGTAACGGCTGATGCCGCTTATGCAAAGCTCAACGATCAAACACCGGTCACTGTGGCAGGCGCCTTGATGAAAGTCGTGGATGCAGCAGTGAAAGCTAGCGGAGCCGCTAATAAAAGGCATCGGGCTTACTGGCGCGGATCCGCGTGTAAAGATTGGTGCTGTCGCGCCTGACTTTGTGTGGGCGCTCATATTGTCGATGGTTATCTTGATATCGCTGAGTTTCGAACTAAAGAAGAGCCAGCGCTGACAAGTCAACGCTGGCGATGTGATCTGCGCTCCAGCCGGGTAGCCGCGTCTTTCTTCTAGTGGGAGAGCTGGGGCGCAAGCCTCGCTAAAAGCGCCACCTTCGGCTGAGAATGGCCTGGCAGCGCCATCATCTCGACTTGGAAGTCAAGGAATTGCCCATAGTTGAGTGTGAGTGGTGCTGAGCAAATGCGGTCCGTTGTGCAGGCCGAATTGCAATATTCCGGCCGGCCACCGTCAACTTTGCATCCTTCGTAACAACGGTCCATTCCCGCAGTACAGGAAGATTTGCGTGATGTGTATTGTGGGTCCAAGGATACCGAAATGAGAGATGCAGGCCTTTGCACGGAGAGCGAAGGCTTTTCTGATGGTTCTGGTTGCATCACTTGGAGGGAGGACGCAGCTTCCGGAGCTTTGGGCTTTGAAGCGGTGAGGAGAGACCGCTTTTGGGCCAGCCGTCGTTGCCCGGGATAGCCCGATATAGCGCACTCGAAATAGGTGTTAGGTGAAATGCGGAAGGCACAGGCACGAACCCGATGCGTATGTGCGATGGCCGATGGAGCGCGCAACAGATGACGCCTCGGACGCTCCTCTCCTGTCGCGTTCGCAATGAGGGAAAAGAAGGTAACAGCTACGAATAGACCCAAATACTTCATGACACCTCACAACAATCCCCGTTAAGGGGCGAACTGGTGACAATCGCGCAGGCTCACCCGCGAACCGCGTGGTTGCGCGCGCAAATCATCGGCCAGTTTTGAATTTCGACGGAAAATTGGACGGTTCGTGTCTTCGATCCGGCAGCCGGAGCGGCTTATCCTAATGGGAAGCTGGCCTTAGGTCGCGAGACTGGCCCATATGATCGGAGCAGTGTTATTTTTGACTTAACAATCATTGCAGCACTCTTCTTATTTTTCTGATGCTTTTTAAGCAGTTAAGGCACTCATCTTCCGCGTGCTCGCCTTAATGCTGGATTGCTACCGCTGAGTGTTGGAGCAGCGGATTGCGCATACCAGTTAGTCAGTTTGTTAAGGACAAGATGATAAAACGCACCTTAATTGCTACAACTTGCACGGAGCTTGCGGATATGACATCGGCTGTGATTGCAGGCTCCTTGCTACTTCTTGTTTCAGCGATAGCCGATCCCGCCGTCGCTTCTTCCTCCGGCGGTGCCCCCGCTATCAATTCGCCTCGCCATTTGCACAAAGTCAGCCGCATGTCTAAGCACGTGCGCCATGACCGGAGCGCCTGCGGCCAATGCTGCGTTCGGGCGCCACGCGGGTGGGGATGGTATTTGCGGCAAAGGCTTCGTCAGGATTGCGCTCCTCCAATCTCAATCACTGACGAGAGAAGTGGAATTACATTAGCGCGATAGCGCTAATGCGCTGCGGAGAGCGCAACTATTTCAGCGTGACGGCGCAGACAACCTCGTTTCCGCAGCCAAGATATTCAATCCAACTGAACGACATAAGCTTTGATGTTGCGATCCCCCGGCCATGGGGATGTGTGGCGCGATCAGGGCTTATTTCCATGTAGGGGCGCCAGTCGAACCCGCTGCCTTGATCTTTGATTGTCACCTTCAGCGCCTTCTCGCTCGCCTCAAACGAGAGGTAAGCCCATTTATGTTCGTTCTCCTCGAGACTGAGGCGCCTTTCGATCTCCTCACGCATCCGCCCTTCAAAGGTGAACCGGGTTTTTTCTGCATAGGTAATGCCAAGGTTGCCGTGCTCGACCGCGTTGATTAGCATCTCGTTCAGGCCATAAACTGCTGTTTCCGGGTCTGGGAAACAGTTGGCGATAAAGAACGCGAGATTTGTTGCTTCCTCCATCGTCCGGAAGCGAAACCGCGCCTGCTCCATGAGCCCCAGCACGCGCCGGTGTTCGCGCACCTCGTCCCGCAGTTTTCGTTTGGTCCGTGCATCCGCCAGGGCCGCGCGGACAATGGCGAGGAGCATCTGATCTTCGTAAGGCTTCGTAAGATAATAGAAGACGCCAGCTTTAATGCCTTGCAGCACCTGTTCGCGCGCGGTTGCGGCGGATTGCATGATGACCGGAATGTCCCGAAAGCGCGGGTCGCTTTTCACCGCTTTCAGAACGTCCATCCCGTTCATCCGAGGCATCATGCGGTCCAGCACAATCGCGTCGATGCCCGGATCGCGGTTGAGCTGCTCAAGCGCGGTATCCCCATCGTCCGCCGATATGACGCAATATCCGGCTTCACCCAGATATTCAGTCAGGATCTCTCTGTTCAGCGCGTCATCATCGACGGAGAGGATCTTCGTTTTAGATATCATGTCCAGACGATCCAAGGTGCGTGTCGCTTAAACAGGTGAAAACATTCGGATAGAAATTCGTTCGCTCGGCAAGCTAACTCGGCTTGCCAGGCTCTTTGGGAAGCACAAATCGAAGGACTGCGCCGCCTGCCGAGTTATTTTCGGCCCATATTTTCCCTCCATGGGCGTTTACAATCTGCCTGCAGATGGACAGGCCGAGCCCGGTACCTCCAGCACCGGTCGCGGTTTTACTACTCTGCACGAACTTATCGAAAACGAGTTCGAGTTCGCTCTCCGGTATGCCGTTCCCTTCATCGGAGATGCTGCAAATCAGCGCTTTCCGTCCGCTGGGTAGAACCGCGTCCGAAACTGTAACGGCGATTTCCGCAGAGCACGGTGAGTATTTCATCGCGTTTGAGAAAAGATTGACGAGCACTTGAAGCATTTTCTGTTCGTCTAAAATTGCCATCGGGTCTTTGGAAGTTATTCCAATTCTGAGCGTAACCTGCCGTTCTCTCAGCAAAGGTTCCATTTCCGCTTTGGCCAGCGTAATAACGTCGGACAGGTTAACTCTCGAGAATGAGTATGCCGCCTTGCCGGCTTCCAATTTTTCGAGGTCCAGCAAGTCATTCAAAAGCCGCAGCAATCTTAAGCCAGAGCTGCGGATCTTACTCAGGTCTTTTCTTACGGTGTCCAGATCACCCTTTTCGGTTCGCTTCGCGCCTATCTTTGCATAATTGAGAATGGCGTGGAGGGGAGTTCGCAATTCGTGAGAGATGTTCGAAAGAAAATCAGATTTTGCTCTGTTGGCACTCTCGGCCAGGCGGCGGGCCAGTCTAAGGCTCGCGGTGCGGCGTCCGACCCGCTTTCTTAAAATGCGGTTCTCAGCCTCGCCCACGACAAGTTCGGCGAGAAGGCGCAGTTCCGCGCACTCCTTTTCAGTAAAACTGCGCGGCTTCGTGTCAGCAACGCATAGCGTGCCAATCGCATGGCCGCTCTTCAAGCGAAGGGGCGCCCCCGCGTAGAAGCAAATTTTGGGGTCTCCTGTCACCAAAGGGCTGTCTCTGAACTGCGGGTGATTGCTCGCGTCGTTGACGACCAACACATCCTCACCCTGGATTGTGTATGCGCAAAAGGAAATAGATCTCGGCGTTTCCTGAAAACTGATGCCGCATTTGCTCTTAAACCACTGCCGCCGAGCATCGACGAGAGATATAAGTGCGATTGGCGTCTCGAAGATGCGGCGCGCAAGATCGGTTAGGCGATCAAACGGCAGCTCTGGTGGAGTATCTAGTAGCTCAAGCTGGTGCAAGGCTTTTTGCCTATTCAGCTCGTCTATATCCAGGGTATTTTCAGGCTGGCTAAGTAATTGTGACATAACTTCTGTGTCTTATTTTGCTAACTGACATAAGCAGGCAGCCATTAATAGTGCGTGAACAGAATTGTTGATGTTTTTTTACAAATAAACATGAATTTAATCTAATTCATGTTTATTGAATGCATTTTCATGAGCAGAAAAGCTGTGAAAGGCACTGCATCAGCTTTTTTTCTGAAACGCAAATAATCTTACTCTGAAGCAGTGCTTCGTCTGTGACGCGTTTACTCATAAAGTCGGAATGCCGCCTGCACAGGTTGCGCGGCGCTGGTTTCTGATACAAAAAGTGACAAAGGGCTCTTTATTTTGCAACCCACTGGGAATCGAGCCGTTGGCATTTCAACCGGGCAGCGCATGAAAGTTAGATTTGGAGGCGGATACACCGCAGCGTTCTGCGCGGTCGTGATCGGGTGGGTTATTTTCACTTGGCCTTGGCTTTCTGGGAAAGTCACAATTCCCTATGACGCCAAAGCGCATTTTCAAGCTCAGCTTCAGTTTTTGGCCACCGCGCTTCATAGCGGTCAATCGCCATTCTGGACGCATAACGTCTTCGCAGGCTCACCGCAAATCGCCGATCCGCAATCGCTGATTTTTTCACCGGCGGCGCTGCTTGCCTATTTGGAGGCTGCCCCGAGCTTTCGCGAACTCGACTTTTTTTGCTTCGGCCTTGTCGGAATCGCGGCGTTATCGGTTCTTATGCTTTTCAAAGATCGCGGCTGGCATCCCGCTGGTGCGACTCTCGCCGCGCTAGCGGTCGCTTTCGGTGGCTCGGCTTTCTGGCGCATACAGCACATCAAACAGATCGAGAGTTTCGCGTTTTTTATGATCTGCCTTTGGCTACTCGCGCGTACCATGGATCGGAAATCGTTCGTCTATGGAGGCCTACTGGGGCTTGCCAGTGCGATGCTGGTCATTGAACCCGGTCAGGTCGCCATGCTCGGCTGCTACGTACTGGCGGGCTATATCGTGAATCATTGGGCGAGCGCTCCGAACAGCAGGACTGAGATAGGGGCTACTATTAAGCCGCTGGCGTTTGGTGGGGTTGTCGCTGGGCTTCTGGCGACGGGGCCAATTTTGCTGAGCTATCTTTTTATAAAGTCTTCGAATCGCCCCGATATTGCCTTCCAAGAAGCGGCGAGGGGTGCACTCCATCCCGCGTCTTTTCTGACCGCTTTTGCAAGCGATCTTTATAGTGTTCATTCGAACTTGCCCTATTGGGGGCCTGCAAGCTCTGATTGGCGCGCCGACTGGCTAGCGATCAGCGAGAACATGGGCCAGCTTTATATGGGCGCTTTGCCCGTCTTACTGATCCTCGCCGTGGGTATCATCCGGGGCGGGCTTTGGGTCAAAGAGATTCGGTTTTTCGGACTGGCTGCCCTCTTTCTCCTTCTCTATGCGCTCGGGTGGTACACGCCATTCTTCCGGGTGTTTTACAACTTATTGCCCGGCGTCGACCTTTTTAGAAGGCCGGCGGACGCGACCTATTCTTTCTGCGCAATGCTCGCAATTCTTTCGGGCTATCTGCTTCACCGTCTCCTGACGCGCACGGTTCCATCCGAGACGAGAGGGCAGCGCATAGCGGCCATTGCCGCCGTAGCGGGGATATTGCTTCTTTGCACTGGGGTAGCGGCGGCGCATAACCATCTCGACGCAGCAGCGACGCCTATTATAGGTGCAGCACTCCTTTTTGCGGCTGCGTTTGGTTTGGTGTTCGGCATTGTTCGCTTGTCGCCGCAACGGGGTCTATGGATTACCGTCGCTGTTGCCGCCTTCATGACTCTAGACCTGTCGGTCAACAATGGGCCAAACCGTTCGACCGCGAAACCGCCGAGCGACTATGAAGAACTCCGTGCCGATACCAAAAACGAAACCATCGGTTTTCTGAAAGCGCATCTTGCCCCACAGCCGGGTTCAACCAGGCGCGACAGGGCCGAGATTGTAGGGCTAGGGTTTGAATGGCCCAATATCGGTCTCGTACACGGGTTCGACAGTACGCTAGGCTATAATCCCGTGCGCCTTGGCACCGTTGTAAACACGATGGGGGCAACAGAGACGGTCGCGGAAGCCAGACAGCGGTTTTTCACGCCGCTCTTTCCGTCCTACCGCTGCCAGCTCGCCGCTCTTCTTGGCATGCGCTACGTTGTCTTGAACAAGCCCGTTGAGCAGGTTGATAAACGCTTCAAACCCGGCGATCTTTCTTTGGTAGCTCGCACGAAGGATGGCTATATCTACGAGAATGCACGCGCGCTTCCCCGCGTGCTGTTCGCCACGGGATGGCTGCTTGCTGACTTTAATAAGATGACAAAAGACGGCGTATGGCCCGAATTCGATCCGCAACTTACCGTGCTGCTCGATAAGGCGCCCGGCAATTTTCCGCCAGGTCGCCCGCTGGAGGCGGCGCGGGTAGATCCGAAAGTCGTCTTAACGTCTTACGCTAACACAAGGATCGAGATAGAGGTCGAGACGCCAAACCCCGGTTTCATTGTTCTAAACGACGTGTGGCATCCGTGGTGGTTTGCGAGCGTCGATGGGAAACCTGCGGACATATTGCGCGCGAACGTCATTTTCCGAGCCGTTCAGGTCCCAGCGGGGAAGCACACCGTAAGTTTCGAATTCCGCCCGGTCTCAGGAGCGGCGCGAGAGATATTCTCGAAACTTCATAAGAATGGAACACAACCGGCTGGGCTGTTAGCTAAATCACGGACGTAGGCCAGCGTGAAGGCGATACGGAGCATTCCTGACAGAGGTTAGAAAACGCTTCGCTAGAGAGCCACTTATATTCCGCCAGTCGGGCATTGCGAATGGTATCATCCGCATTTGCTTCAGCGCCGCCGGCCGCGACATGGCACATAATGAGCGGCAAAGGACCTTCTAGGCCCGTGAGCCAACCGCGCCAGAGGAACGGCAGCTTGGCATCCTCGGCGAAATCGTAAACGCCGGCAAAATCGGAGTTTATTGTGTGGCCGTGGGACTTTGCGAGCTGTTCCAGCCCGCGAGCGCCCGTTGCCATCACGATGGCAGCCTTGCCGCCGCGCCACCTGCGAGGGCGGCAGATCCGCAAATGGATACGGGCTGCTTGCTTGCCATAGCGTTCGCCAAGCGCGGCGATCAATGCGTCGCGAATCGTTGGCAGATGATGCACATGCTGATGTCCGTCCACAAAATCGGGCGGGGTGCCGATTTGCGCTTCAAAAAGGTCGAACTGCGCGTGAATTGTTCGCAGCAGATCATCGCGCGGGAGCAATCTTGCATGGGCCCGCAAAATGAGCCGCCCAAGTGACTCACCCGTTCCGGTAAACGGGCTGGTCAGATCAAGATGCAAGCCACGGTCTATAGGAAGATTATGGAGTTCACAGGCTGCTTCCGCCAAGCGAGGGGAAAGGGCCATCACGCTCGTTGAAGTCACCACACCACGGCGTGCGAGATCGGCAATAGCCGCATCGACGCTGCGATCCATCGCGTAGTCATCCGCGTTTACGATTAATTTTTGCATAGCGGCCCAGCGGAGTGCGGCGGCGTTCACTCTGGTACGGCGAACGCCCAGATCTTAGACAGCAAGAACGTTCCGGCCGCAACACCAAGAAGTACGGCAGCAAGGATCAGCAAATACCAACGAGGCCCAAAAATGCTGAGAGCCTCGGCGTAAGCCGCTTGGTTGATGACAAAGCCTGTTAATGCGATCGCAAAAAAGCGCAGGCGCGCATTCGACCTATGCCCCTGTTCGTTTGGAAACGTCCATCGCGAATGGCCCGCAAAGCTCACAAAAAATGCGACGCAAAAACCTACGGCGTTTGCAGGCAGCGGGCTTATGCGCGCAGCTTCAACGAGCAACGCCACCACTCCGAGATGAGTGGAAGCGGCAGCACAGCCCACAGCGATGAAAATAGCGATTTGGCGCATCAGCGTGCTGTGTCGGTGCCGGATCGAATTTCGCCGGTCAGAACGGAGGTTACTTCATAGACAGGCGCGGCGGCGTGGCTCCTATCAGCCATCCGGCTATCTTCTGCAATTATGTAAATTGGACGCTGCTTTGATTCCTCAAACGTCCGTCCGAGATATTCGCCGATGACGCCAAGAGCAAGCAACTGGACGCCCGACAGGAACATCATGCCCACCGAAAGCGTCGCCCATCCGGGAAGATGATCACCTTGTACGAAGTGCTCGAAGAGTATGTAGAGCCCATAAAGGATCGACGATATTGAGATGACCAGTCCCGCCACCGACACAAGGCGCAATGGCACGACTGTGAAGGACGTAAGACCCGTGAAGCCTAAGCTGAATAGCTGCGCCCATGTGAATTTGGTGGTGCCCGCAACGCGCGGTTTTGTTTCAAAGGGAATGAAAGTGGTTCGGAATCCAACCCAGGCGTAAAGCCCTTTCATCAGCCGGTTACGTTCCGGCAGCGCATTAATTGCGTCAACGACTTTACGGTCTAGGAGCCGGAAGTCGCCCGCATCTGGTGGAATAACGACGGAGCTGCCAGCTTCCATAAGTTGATAGTACCAGCGCTTAAAGCGCCGCTTCAGCGGAGGCTCTGTCCGGGCTTTTTGCACTGCGGCGACCACCTCGAAGCCTTTACGCCAGCGCTCAAGAAATTCGGGCAGGAGAGAAGGAGGATGCTGTCCGTCCGCGTCCATGAGGATTACCGCATCGCCTGCGGCAGCCATAAGCCCGGCGGATAAGCTCGCTTCCTTGCCGAAATTCCGCGAGAAGCGCAAATAGCGAAGACTAGGATGGGCTATGCGGAGACTTAAAACCGCCTCGCGCGTGCCATCTGAGCTGCCGTCGTCAACGACAATGATCTCATAGCTGAAGCCTGTCTCACTCATCACTTCAGTGACCGAGCCGACAACGAGCGGCAGGCTCTCACATTCATTATAAGCGGGCAGAACGATTGATATAAGAGTGGGGCGGTGTGCTTTCATGAAAGCAGCATATCGGCTATTGCCTTATTTTTAAACACAGCCTTTAGCCGATCAGTTTTTTGGCGCGCCCCAACGTTTCTTGAGGCGCGTCAATGTGATTAAAAACTGAACGGAATTGCCTAATTGTCCAAGCGCAGCGCGGCGAGATCGATGGTCAGCTTCACGTCTTTGTCGATCGGAAGGCCGCCGACCGATTCAGGTCCAACACCAAACTCAAGGCGATTGATCTTTGTCTCGGCTTTAACGCTCGCGGCGCCTGACTTAATGTCGATGGCGAAGGGAATTTTTACCGCCTTCGTTACCCCTTTCAGCGTCAGTTTCCCGTCCAGCATATATTTTCCGTCACTCAGAGGCTTTGCCCCTCTTGCAATGAATTCAGCTGTTGGGAACTTTGCGGGATCGAAAAAGTCGGCAGACTGAAGGGTGGTATCGATATCGCTCGTGCCGGTGGTTATGCTTTTCATATTGAGGCTGACGCGAATCGAAGCTTGATCGGGCGCGTCTGGGTCGAATTCGATCTCACTGCGGTATTGACCGAACGTGCCTTTGGTCGTGTAGCCGCTTCCGCTTGCTTCGAAGCCTACGGCGCTTTTCTGAGGATTGACGCTCCATTCGGAGGCGCGCACCGGATGTACTGAGGAGATCATCAGCGCTCCGCCGATGGCAAGCGCGGCAATCATAGCGGTATTAGACGGGCGGCGCCCGAACTGAGGAAGCATACGCGAAAGCACTCCATCTTGAAAAATTATGCCGTGACGAAGGGCAGCGAGAATGTGGAGGGACACGAGCGCTATCAACGCATAGGCCAGGATCTCATGATACTCGCTGAATAAGGATGCCCACCAAGCCTTCTCATCAACCGGGAGATTGACGAGCCACCCGATATGCGGCCAGGGGACGGTTTGATAAAGAAGCGTTGGAATCGGCAATTTCGAGGCGGACACAACGGCCCAGCCTGTTAAGGGCAACGCAATCAGCAGCATATAAAGAAAAAAATGCGCTGCGTGCGCGCCCAAGCGTTCATACCGGGGCATCGAGGCGGGCAGGGCAGGGGTGCGTCCTATGAAACGCCACAGAACGCGCACGCCCATAAGCAGAAGCACCGTTATGCCGAGCGATTTGTGAAGTTGAAACAGCTTGAACTTTTGGATCGGGTCCGACGGCGCACCCATCAGAAAGCCGAGCGGAATCTGCGCTAGGATAAAGATCGCGATTAGCCAGTGCAGAAACCTGGCTACGGCGTTGTAGCGCTCGCGATCATAAGATCCGGCGGCTCCATCCGTGACATTCGGCACTTTATGCTCCTATTACCATTTGCCAGTGTTGGGCATCGAAGTCCAAGGCTCAGCCGGAGGCAACGCTTCACCTTTTTGTAGAAGCTCGATGGAGATGTTGTCGGGCGAGCGGACAAAAGCCATGCGTCCGTCGCGGGGCGGACGATTAATCGTCACGCCGCCATCCATGAGGCTCTGGCAGGTTTCATAGATATTGTCGACCGCATAGGCGAGATGGCCAAAGTTGCGGCCCTCGCCATAGACCTCTGGGTCCCAATTGTAGGTAAGTTCGACCTGAGCGTCTTCGTCGCCTGGCGCGGCTAAAAACACGAGTGTGTAGCGGCCTTCGGGTCTTTCTATTTTGCGCAGCTCTTTCAGGCCTAGCTTGTTGCAGTAGAAATCAAGCGAGGCGTCGATATCGGTCACGCGAACCATTGTATGGAGATACTTCATTTTCAGCCTCCGAATTTGCTGCCGCATTTACCCCCGTATCGCGGTAATTCGCAATAAGCGAACCTCCGCGGGGCAGCATCCAGCTGTTCACAATGGCGTTGATCGTAATTTTTCGAGGGCATGTGGAAATGCAACCATTGCGGCCGCATGAGGGAGCTTTGATTCCGTCGAGAATATTGATTCGGAGAGAGTTTTTACCGTCAAGGCGTCATAATGGACATCTTAATGAACTGTTAAGAACAGGAGCGTGGCGCGGCTGCCGGATGATTTATGTCACATTTTTGTCAAAGTTTGGCGTGGTATTTCAATCACTTGCCGCGTGAGCTGCCCGAAGATTCTCTTGCGACGAAATCGAGGGCATTGGGGATAGTGTTAATTTTCTCTAGCCTGCGTGGCCGGTAATGTTATGTTTTTGATGTGAGTTGGCGTTCGTGAGGTCCTTGGGCGGGGGTCTCGCTAATGCCACATATTCAGTGAAGCGGGGGACTATCAAATGGGGGACACATTACCTCCCACATTAGCAACTTTTAACGATATAACAGAGCAACCGAGCATAGACGTCTTTGTAATCGCAGGCCACATCAAGTGGTTCGATGTATCCAAGGGCTTCGGCTTCATCGTTCCCGATGGCGGGCTTCCCGACATTCTGATCCACGTAACCGTCCTGCGGCGTGACGGCTACCAGACAGCATATGAGGGAGCACGCATCGTGTGCGAGGTGCTGCGGCGCGACCGGGGTCTCCAGGCCTTTCGCGTCATAGAGATGGACGAAAGCACAGCTATACATCCGTCTCAGCTCCCACAGCGAACTCATGTCCATGTTGTTCCAGAAAGCGACTGGCAACGTGCGATGGTGAAGTGGTTTAACCGCCTGAAGGGCTTCGGCTTCCTCACGCGGGGTGCGGGTACGGAGGACATCTTTGTCCATATGGAAACGCTAAGACGCTTCGGATTCGCGGAACTGCGCCCAGGGCAAATCGTTCAAGTCCGGTATGGACATGGCGATAAAGGTCTGATGGCGGCAGAGCTTCGCCCAGATGGAGCGACCGGCTATCCGTCCTCACACTAGGCAACCGAGGCCGATGAACTATCTCTCACAAAAGCTTAACGGGGCCGCTTTGGCGGCCTTCGTTATTTTTACTTTTTTATCAGTGGCTGTATCTCACGGGGACGTCCTGTTTAAACATGCGAACCTCAAAATAGAGACGGCAAAGGGCCCTCTTACACTTGACGTCGAGGTCGCGGACAGTGATCCGAAGCGGGAGCAGGGGCTTATGTTCCGGCGCGAACTTGCCCCGAACCACGGCATGATTTTTCTGTTCGACGAAGCGCAGGAAATCAGCATGTGGATGAAGAACACCTACATCCCGCTTGATATGGTCTTCATCGGCGATGACTGGCGCGTTCTGCATATCGCGCGCAACGCCGAGCCGCAATCGACGGCGATCATTTCCTCTGTTCATCCTGCTTCGCGCGTGCTTGAAATTGCAGCAGGCGAAGCGGATAGGCTCGGCCTTAAGGCGGGAGACTCCGTCTCTCTCCAGAAATAGCCTCGTAGCCGCTTGGCGAAAAGACGGTGGCAGGTTCAGTGCGACGGTAAGAGGCGAATATGCTCCCAAGGGGCACAAGCTACGAAGAAATTCGAGATGGCTTCGCTTGGAACATACCCGAATTCTACAATATCGGGGTCGATGTTTGCGACAAATGGGCCGCCAAGGAGCCTGGGCGGTCGGCTCTTATTTATGTCGGCGACGATGGCTCGGCGGAAACCGTAACGTTCGGCGCACTTCGCGACCGCTCCAACGCCTGCGCTCATCTGTTCGAATCCTATGGGGTAGGCGAAGGCGACCGGATTGGCGTTTTGCTGCCGCAGTCCTGCGAGACTGCCTACTCTCACATCGCGGCATTCAAGATTGGCGCGATTTCGATACCGCTTTTCACGCTTTTTGGCGCGGATGCGTTGGAACATCGCTTGCGCGATGCAGGCGCAAAGGCTGTCGTGACGAATGCCGAGGGCGCGGCCAAGCTCCTGGCGATTCGCGGCCGGTTGCCAGCGCTGCAACATGTCTTCTGTATCGAAGGCTCGCCGCCGGGGACGATTGATTACCACCGCGAGCTTGCGAAGCAGCCCACCGATTACGATCCCAAAAAAACACGCGCGGAAGACCCGGCGCTCATCATCTACACGTCAGGCACCACAGGCCTGCCAAAGGGCGCGCTTCATGCGCATCGGGTCCTGCTTGGCCATCTACCGGGCATCGAGATGCCCTATGATCTCTTCCCACAGGCCGGAGATCGAATCTGGACGCCAGCGGATTGGGCATGGATTGGCGGGCTGCTCGATGTGTTGCTTCCGGCTTTGCACCATGGCGTCCCCGTCGTCGCTCGTCGCTTTGCGAAATTCACCGGCGAGGCGGCCTTTGAATTGATGGCCGAGCATGGCGTGCGTAACGCCTTCATCCCGCCGACCGCGCTTAAAATGATGCGCGCTGTGCCTGATGCCGAGCGCCGATGGAAGCTGAATTTACGTTCGGTCGGCAGTGGTGGCGAGACCCTCGGCACTGAACTTCTCGATTGGGGACGCCGGGTGTTGGGCGTAACCATCAATGAATTTTATGGCCAGACCGAGTGCAATGTCGTCGTGTCGAGCTGCGCTACGGTGATGCAAGCAAGGCCCGGCTGCATGGGCCGAGCCGTCCCCGGTCATCGGGTCGATGTCATCGACAAGGATGGCGCGCTTTGCGCCGATGGTGCGCTCGGCGATATTGCGGTGCAAGCGCCAGATCCCGTCATGTTCCTCGGCTATTGGAATAACCCTGAGGCGACAGCAGCCAAATATCGCGGCGATTGGCTGGTGACAGGGGATCAAGGCATTCGCCACAGTGATGGATTTATCCAATTTGTCGGGCGCGATGACGATGTCATTACGTCTGCGGGCTATCGCATCGGCCCTGGCGAAATCGAGGACTGCCTTATCCGCCACCCTGCTGTGCAGCTCGCCGCAGTCGTCGGCAAGCCGGACCCAACGCGAACAGAGATTGTGAAGGCTTATGTGATGTTACGCGAAGGCTTCGAGCCATCGGCCGCGCTGAGGGTGGAACTACAGGCTTACGTTAAAGTGCAGCTCGCGGCGCACGAATATCCACGCGAGATTGAGTTTGTGGCAGAACTTCCGATGACCACCACGGGCAAGATCATTCGAAGAGAGCTTCGGGCCCGCGCAAAGGGGGAGTAATGACAAACCCCGCGTCGCCCGATATGACCTCATACTGAATCGATGGGCCGCACAGGGTGCCCCTCCGAGATATACGTCCTATTTCAGCAGAAGCGATAGGCGTTGACACGGCAATAGCTAGGACCGAAGCCTTCATCACGGCAATTGGAATAGCATCTGCCGCCGCTGCCATAATAGGCTGTTCTGCGGCCTTCGCGGCCCCGAAACGTCGTCGTCCTTCCGCGCAATTCAACATCGCGTCCGGCTACACCGCGACCCCGCATGTCGCGTCCGCCATTGGCCCGGGCTCGTGTGCCACGGCGACCGGAATCGCCAGCAAATCCGCCACGGTCTCTGCCACCGGCTCGAGCCCGCGCACCGCCGCCACCCTTATTTCCAGACATTCCGCCACGGTCTCCGCCGCCAGCTCGAGCGCCACCGCGATCATTGTTTCCGGTCAATCCTTGAGACCGCTGGCCACCGCTCATCCCACCTTGGTCTCCGCCCCCGCCGGACCTTCTCTGACCTTGTATCAACTGTAAGGGGCCAGTCTTGACACTGTCAGAAATCATGGCACTGCCCAGCGTAACACCGGAGCTGTGCGTCACCGAACCAGCGGATGCTCCGGGTGCGAAGAGCGAACACCCAATGACGGCTATTGCGGGCGTTATGATGGATCTTAACTTCATAGCGAAAGCCTCTCAGTTATTCCCATTTCGTTGAAACGGCAGCCCCAATTGCCTATTCCTATAAACCTTCGCATGCGCCTCAGTTCCGGCGAGTGTATCTACCTAAAAAATCAATATGACAGACGAATACATGAATTGCGCTCAGGAATTACAAACAAAGAAAAATAAAGATCATAAATGTTTGCCTCTTAATCTTGGACGTGATTGTTATGATGGAGGCGTTTATACGCGGTAACATTACGCAAACGCCTGCTATGGGCTTGCCGCTTGATGTGATAGCCGAGGATGGTCGCTATGCGGGCGATGGCGTGCTCAGCGATGGAAGAGCGGCTGGCGGCGCACGAATCTACGCGAGATCGACTTCGTGCAGGAACTGCCCATGACGACCACCGGCAAGATCTTCCGCCGGGAGCTTCGGGCCCGCGCGAGGGCGGAGGTAGATGGTCATTCGGTAGAAGACTTGGTGAAATAGAGACTACGGCACCGAGCGATTGAAAAAGACCGCACCAAGCGAGCGCGCCACATCTTCCGTACACGTCGCTCCAGTCTTTCCTGCAAGCCGTGGCCACCGTGCCTCGACATCCGCGAGCGTGACATTTTCTCTGACGCGCGGGTGATGAACGCAAACAGCGCCGCTCTCAGTCCAGCCAGCTTCGAATGACATGTGACTGTCAGCGCCGGAACTTGTCACGCCGGGCTCATTATAGAGGTCAATGAGCGTGCCATTTTTGGTGGCCGAAGCGCCATCACCGCCATAATCGGCGCGTATCGCGCGAATGCAGGTGTTGTAGCGATTTAGCTTGGAGGGAGCGGAGGCCTTATCAGCCGGTGTCAGCCACGGATGGAAGCCGAAGCGGATGCATTTGCCCATCGCGCCGCTCGTGCAGGCAAGCTCATAACTGCTGGGCGTACCCACGCTGAACCGCCCTTCCTTTTCCAAGAAACGGCCAGCAATCGGAATTGCTTGCTCCCGCCCATCGGGTCCTCTTTCGCATAGGGGACCCCAAACGCCGTTCTCCTCTTCGACCGAAAGGCTATGCAGCCAAACAGCGTCTTCTGCCTTAACGCCGGTGCGCTCATCGTCGGGATCGCGCTCAACGGCGTCTATGCGCACATGGATCTGCTGATCCCCCTCGCCAAGGATGAGGTCGGTTCCAATTAAATCGGGTGAGCGCAGCACACGGCCATCGCCGAGCGTAACTTTTAGAAGCGTGCCTTCGACCGCGACGGCCTGCACTGACGGCGCGTTCTGGGCCTGCGCCGAACCAATTGCAAAAATAAGACACAAGAATTTTGAGGCGATGCGCATCGTAGCGCTCATCCGTAAGGCCCGCTTAGCAGGAGAAACCGGGACGTTTTGCACGCCCCGGCCGAGATAGTGCTATTTGGAAACGCGCTCGCGCTTGCCGGTGGCGGAGACGCCATTGGCGGTCACGCGCTTGAAGACGGCATCGCGCTGGCCAGTAGCGGAGACGCCATTAGCGGTTACGCGCTTGAAGACGCCGTCGCGCTTGCCGGTGGCGGAGACGCCATTGGCGATTACCCTCGCAAATACCTGATTTGCGGCGGATTTGTCGACAGGCTGGGCCATTGCTGCGCCGCCGCAAAGCACTGCGCATGCCAGGCTAGCTGCCAATACTCGTATAAGCATCATTACCTCATAAATATAAGCCTGCGATATTACAGGCGACGCCAATGACCATGGGCTCCGCAAGCGGACCCATATGCTTGAAACTATTAAAAATGGATTTCAGGCGAATACCCCAAACGGGGTATGGCCTCCACAAAATGACAAATGTAATAGAATAGGCGATGTGCTCGTAATATAATGCTCAACCATTATCAGCGACCGAGCTTCCCGCGTGGCAGTGAATAAAAAAGAGAACATGTCACAGTGCGGAATGCCCGGCGCAGCGCTTCAATAACTGCCGCCGCAAAGACGGTACTTGCTCATAAAATCCATATAAGATATGCCTCTTCTGACTCGGAGCGTAGCGCAGTCTGGTAGCGCATCTGGTTTGGGACCAGAGGGTCGGGAGTTCGAATCTCTCCGCTCCGACCATTTAACAAGCTGAATTTACTATAAGATCTCATCATTGTCATGCTTCTGTTTCATCTGGATTCGGCTTGGATAGCCGTTTCGGATAGCAAGTGATGTTTCGGCTCGTGCACCGGCATGATGTCGGGCAGGTGATCCAAAAGTTCTATCACCTCTTCATTGAGCACATGCATGTATCGTTCTGTGGCTTCCGTGCCACTATGACCAAGCGCCTTGCTGATCAACTTCTGGTCGGGCTTTGCTATCATGCGCGTATGGGTTGCTGTGAGATGCCGCCAGTCATGCCAGCGAAAATCTTCGCGGCCAATCGCCTTCCGCGCAGCTTCAAAATGCTTGCGCCGATTTTCGAGATCGAAGACGAGACCCTTCTCTTTAATCCCTATCTCTTGCAGCACTGCAATGGCCTTGCCGGTAAGCACAAGCTTCCGGGTGCCGTCCTTCTTCTTCGATTTCGTTTGGACGATAGCCATACGGCGGTCGATGAAGACGCGATCCCATTCCAGGGTCGCCATCTCCAGAGGGCCGAACACAGCATCATGGTCGTAAGGCTGGATTTCGCTGACAAGCGAAGCGTCATGGCCACTATCTGGGTGCCGGGCTTTGCTTCCGGACCTTGGGCTGAATAATCATACGCGTGATCTGCTCGGCAAGCTCGGTCGTAGGGGGCCAATCCAGCGTCGGCTTGTTGATGCGCAACGAGATTACGCCATGCAGGCCGGACCATAGCAGAAGAGACAGGCGTTCGGGATCGTCGGAGATGCGCCCTGGTTGAGATGGAATTTCACGGATAAGTTCGATGGAACGCACTAGTAGCGGACGGCCGAAGCTGGCGACGCGCGGATCGTTGAGCCGGGGTACGACACGGCCTTCAAACAGGACCTTGTAGTGGCCAGGATGTTCAAGGCCGAAGCGCGCACTCGCCACGGACCTGGCTAACAAGCGCTCCCAGGCCCCGCCACCTGCTTTGGCCGCGTCCGTCTCGGCTGCCGCCCTGATCGCCACCTGTTCGGCGAACAATTTCTCCAGCACAGCCAAAAGCAACACGTTGCGGTCCGCGAAATGGATATAGACCGAGGGCGCCGCGATCTTCGCCATCTTCGCGACGGACCGCAGGGAGAATGGATCTTCCGGGCCTAGCGCCGACAAGACCTTAACCGCAGCATCGATGATCTCGTCGCGCAGCTTTTCGCCCTCGCCCCGCGCGTTGCGGGACCGCGGGGCCTCGGTCTGCCGCGTTTTTGCTGCCCCCATTTCCAATACACCTCTCAATTCGTGACTTTCCGCAGCTTAGCCCAGGGGTTGACAGATGTAAGCTGACATGCGTTACCTTACGAGCGTTAGGTATTTTCTGGAGAACCCATGTCCCCGTCCCCCGAACTTGGCGGCGCCTTCGCGCCGGCCGGCACCAGCTTCGCCCTCAACCGGATTGGCTATGGCGCAATCAAACTCACAGGCCCCATGGCGTGGGGTCCGCCGAATGATCGCCAGGCGGCGGTGGCGGTGGTGCGGGAAGCCGTCCGGCTGGGGATCAACCATATCGACACCAGTGACTATTACGGCCCCTATATCGCCAACGAGATCATCCGGGAGGCTCTCCATCCCTATCCGGAAGGCCTGACGATTGTCACCAAGGTGGGCGCCCGGCGCGCTCCGGACAAATCCTGGCCAGTGGCACTGTCCAAGCAGGAACTAATCGATGCCGTGCATGACAATCTGCGACATCTGGGCCTCGATGCCTTGGACGTGGTCAATCTTCGTGTCGGCGGGCAATTCGGGCCGAACGACAATTCCATCGCCGAGCCGCTTTCGGTGCTCGCGGAGCTTCAGACACAGGGGCTGATCCGGCATATCGGCCTAAGCAACATCTCTCCCGGCCAGTTCGCGGAAGGCGAGAAGATCGCCAAAATCGTCTGCGTCCAGAACCATTACAATCTCGCGCACCGGCTGGATGACGCTCTGATCGACGATCTGGCAGGCAAAAGCATCGCCTTCGTGCCGTTCTTTCCGCTGGGCGGGTTCCGGCCGCTGCAGTCGCCCCTCCTGGATGAAGCCGCGGCCGCGCTGGGCGCCACGACGCGGCAAGTCGCTCTGGCGTGGCTCCTCCAGCGCGCGCCCAACATACTGATCATCGCGGGCACGTCCTCGGCCGACCATCTGCGCGAAAACCTCAACGCCGCGACTTTGCGGCTTCCGCCGGACACAGTGGACCGGCTGGACCAGATCGCCGCGACTGCGGCGCAGGAAAAACCGGGCCCGGCGCGGTGAGCCCCCATCGCTCGGCGAAAGCGAGGTCCCAGCAATTCAGGCCCTGCTGGAAGGCAATCAAAAGAGCCTGGGCCTCAAGCGACGCGGAACTATTGGCTCGGCCATTTTCCGCCGGGTCCATGGCGAGCTAGCCGCGCACTATTCGCCGTCGACAGGCCTTCGATCGATCCGGTGCTCATGATCCTATGCTTATCCTCGTCTATGTGTTCACCATCCGCTCCGAGCGAGCGCCGGGTGGACCATCAAAACACATCTCACGGCTTGTATGCACATGTGCATCAATGGGCGTGCCCTACCTGAACCCCGCGCATGAAAATAGGCTTCCGACCTAAGGTATCGGGCCTTTATCGGGACGCCGCCGGTTTACGCAGCCATCGGAAGGCCGGTTTGTTGTATTGCAGAAAGCTGCCAGCCCGCAGTCATGTAGCGGTGATCGCGGCGGAACGTCCAAAGCTCGACGACTTCTTGTGGAACAAGCCTGTCGCCTGAAATGACACCTCCTGTGGCAATTTCCACGGTGCAGTCGACAATGGTGTATTTCATCGCCACGGTCGCATAATCGCTTCCGTTTTCAGTCCATGCCTCCGCCAGATCGCCGTCGATGAACTTAGCGTTCGAAACTTCGTTGTGAACGCCCTTACGCCTGTTATCAGCCAGTTCGCCGCTGAGATAGGAGAGCATTTCAGGCGTCGTGAACGCGCCAAGAGCATTTATATCGTCACGGCCATAAGCGTCTTGAATATTCGTAAGAAGCTTCTCGAAGGCTTGGTAATCCTCTTGTTCGATGTCAAGGGGACCGGAAACATCCTGAGCCGACCCACCGGCGCCTATCCAAGACCGGGCACCGTACTCCGTTGCGTTCGGCGCCTCCGATTGACCCGAAAAGGGCGATGCCCCACCAGCGCCCGCGTATCCGGGCTGATTGCGGCTACGCAGATATGCCATCACCAGCCAAATCACTCCACCGATCAACGCTACTTGGAGGAGGAGACCGATCACCGAGGCAAAACCGCCGAGACCGCCAAACAGACCGCTGCCGGAGAGAAGGCCGAATAAACCCGCTCCAAGTAAGCCGCCCAGCAACGCGGAGCCAAATCCGCCAAAGCGTGAAGGCGTCGCCCCAGGCCGACTGGCCGGTTGAACGCCAGGCTGTGTGAATGACTGGCCGATCGGAGCCGCTTGACTGGGTGCTGTGGAGGTGGTGGGGGGCGCGCTGAAGGTCCGGTTTCCGCGACTGCCAAAGCTGCTGCCGCCGCCGACGCGCGCATCCGTTTGAGTGATTTGAAAGGCCACTGCAGCCATCAAAGCCAACGCCACGGTCCAAAATCGAAAGACTGTCATGTTAGTCTTCTCCGCTCTTATAATCCAAAGGATACATAGAGTGTCGGGCCGCGATTGTAATCTGATCATGGCTACACAATGGCAATTTTGCGGCGACCGAGGTGAGCGACAAGCCCAAAAACTCTCTAGTTTTAAGGGCACGCCAAGTCGCCGGTCGCATAGAGTATAAAGAAATCGTGATCACTAACAAGGTGCCGATTCTGCTGGCTGCAAGATCATCAGAGATGGGAGCCGAGATAGCGTTCGCGAATGTCTGCGACCGAGTTGGCCCAGTCCAGCAGGTAAAAGAGGTTGCATTCGAGGTCCGAAAGCAAATGGTGCATGCGGCCAGTCTTTATGCCTTGCAGCCCGCGCGACGGCACATCGCGAATGGTGAGCCAGGGCTGGTAATCAAGACCCCGTCCCTTGCCGCGCCCTTCTTTATGAAAGCGCTCTATTTTCTGTTCATCGAAACTGTGGCGCTGCCCCGCCATCGGGACCGTCTTTGGTTTGAGGCCTCAAACCAAAGACTAGTACCCGGAATCATTGATGCGCGAAACGGGGCTTTAGGCGTTTTTGGTGGACCTCGGATTTTTGCCAGACGAATGGCCTTGCAGTCTCATTATAGCTGTCGATGAATGCCTGGATGTGCGCCTTCAGTTCGCCGATGGAGGTGAAGGACGTGCCGGAAAGCGCCTTTCCGGCGAGGATCGAGAACCAGATTTCCACCTGATTGAGCCAGGACGCCTTTGTGGGCGTGAAGTGGAAGTGAACGTTAGGATGGCGTTTAAGCCAGCGGTCTTCCTTGGGCTTGTGGGTGTTGAGGTTGTCGAGGATGACATGGATGTCGCGGCCAGGATGCGCGGCGGCGATCCGGTTCATAAAGTCCAGAAATTCGACCCTGCGGCGCCTTTTGTATTGCCGTCCCGTCACCTTGCCGGTGGCGACATCGAACGCTGCAAACAAAGTTGTGGTTCCGTGCCGCTTGTAATCGTGGCTTTGCCCCGTCAAGGCGCGCCCGTTGGCGAGTTTGAGATAGCCTTGTTTGCGTTCCAGAGCTTGGATGGAGGGCTTTTCGTCGACCGCAAGCACGAGCGCGTTGCGCGGCGGATTAAGATAAAGCCCCACGATTTCGGCCGCCTTCGCCGCAAAATCGGGGTCATTGCTCGCGCACCAGCTTTTGCGCGCGGCAAGATCGATCTTCTGGGCGCGAAGAAAGCGCCAAATATATTGCACATCGACATCGCCAAGAGCGGAGGCGATCAGCGGTCCCGTCCAGCGCGCATAGCCCTTCGGCACGGGGCTGTCGAGGACAGCCAGAATGCGTTTGCCGGTCTGTGCCGTGTATTTGGGATCGTTGCCCCGGTTGCCGGTCTCATCGAGCCCCGCCAGCCGCTTTTCGGCGTAGCGCACCCGCCATTTCGAGGCCGTACCCGTTGTACAGCCCACCTCGCGGCCGATTGCGCGCGTTGGAAGACCATCGGCCGCCAAAAGCACAATCCGCGCCCGCTGGCGCAGCCGATGTTCCGTTTTCGTCGAGCGGGCGAGCGCTTCAAGCTCGGCCCGCTCCTCTCCAGTCAATATAATCGCTGTCGCCTCAGGGATGCTTTTCATGCATCCTTGAATCACGACTCATCGATTAGCGATAGTGGGTACTAGCACATCGGGAACCAACATTTTTGTCATCGGACAGCGGTGTCCCTCGACAATAATGTTCATTTCTAAAAACGGCGTAACTCCTTGATTCTTCGTTCCGGCAAAAACCAGCTGCAGGGGACAGTTTGTTCCTAAACTCGAGGAGCCTGCTTGTAGTGCGCAAATTTCATGACAATAACGTTTGTTACTGACGGCTGATACGCTCAGCGGATCGAAAGGTTTGCTTGTCGATCCGGATAGCCGTTCGATGGCGACGAGCGGACTCGGCACCTGATCGCCGATCTGTAGGGTGGCGGTTTTATTGTAGAGCACCATGACCTTCGGCGAGGACAACATCTTGAGCTCCAATCCGCGACATCTGCGCGCGAGATTTCGGAATCCGCTTTCGATTTTGCGGAAAGCAGAGTCAAAGCCGTTGCTCATTGCGCCGCTGGCGTGCTGCACGGTTGACCAGCTCCCGACGATGGCGCTGCGCGAATTGAGAACTTCAATGTGCGGAGAACTCTTGAACCGCCGGATTGCCGTAATCCCGGCGAGCCATCTATCGCGGTGACTGTTTAACGAGAATTCGCCAAGGCCTCCATGCGAGCGCTTCTCAAACAGCTTCTTTTGAACCCATGCCAGCCTTAGATCCCTCTGGAGCCGATGTCACAAAACTTGGAGGCTTTGCTTGGTCGCGAGAACAGCTCGACGTTTGCTGGAGCTGCCCGCATTTCTGCGCCCCTACTACAGCGTTTGGTTACTGCCGTAGGACCCAGAGCGGCGATAGCCCGATGATACCATGCAGCCAGAAAACGCCCAAGAAAAGCGCGACCGCGAGCGTGACCTGCCAGACATGGAACTCGGCAAGTGCGAAGCGTGTGCGGCCGGTGAGGATGGCGGCGAACGGCAGGCGCGAGGTCTGCGCTTCGAACTCGTCCCAGAGCGCGCCGAGCACACGGCGCCGTTTGCGGTCAATGGACACCATGCCGTTCAGGGTCGTGACGAGCACCGCACCGAACATGAGAAGTGCAGCGAGGTGGCCGTTGACCAGCAGATGGGCGATTGCCCAAAGCGATGCGCCGCAAAGGCGCGGGTGACGCGTGACCCGCGTGAGGCCATAGACTGGTAGCTTGCTATCAATCATCCGATAGGGCTTAGTTGTTGTCGGATTCATGGGCCCGCTGCCGACCACAGTGAGAAGAAACCCCAGGAACACGAGAACAAACGCGAGCCAGCCCAATGCTGGGATTGTCGGCCATAGTGGGACCCAGGGCGCCATACGGTAAGCGACGACGAACCACCCCAGCCCCGCGATGCTCAGCAGAGAAAAGATGCCGAAAAAATTGCGCTGCCCAAGCTTCTCGACGAGAGGCAAGCGCAGCGGCCCAGCCACAGTAAGGTGAAGGCCGAGCCAGAACACTGCCGCTAGTGACTCGACGTCATCGGATCCCCTCAGAGCTGCCATTCGCCTGTCGGCACGATCTCTCTTGCCCCCAGTACCCCGGCACGGCAGAGCGCAACAAAGGAGTGCCCCCTCCGTCCCCAAACAGAAGACTGTAAACCCGCAATCCCCGCTCCTGAAATCAAAACGTTCAGTCGGCGCACGGGCAAGCTCCTTATCGATCGTTAGCGACGCGCACAAATGTCTTCGGAAAAGCGTATCTAATCAGCATGCGCCAGATAGCCACCGTTTCCAGCCCGAATTTGAAACGGACCGGCATTTTTTGACAAGCCTGAACCGCCTCCGCGCGTCGTGGAGGGTCGTCGTGGCGCCAACGCGGCGTCAATCGCCAAAAAGAACAAATTTGCGCCCATCGAGGCGCACCTCTCCCATGGATTGGATCGAACGAGTTACAAATCGAATGCTTCACGGCGCTCAATGTGTTGCGTTTCTCGAAAATAGTTCTTGAAATCTCGATCGCTTACAATTGCAATGAGTTTCCATAAGGAAAGGTGCCCATGCGACCCTCACTCCTGCTTGACCTCAAGCGTAGTGCCGTCCGTGAAGCGGCAAGCCGCTTTCGCGTGGCGAACCTCAATCGTCTCGGCGTTGCACTACAAGTAGGCATGACATGACTGGAGGCGCTGTTGTTGATTGCATCGTCTTTCGTGAAGTCACCGCCGAAACCTGGCCTGACTTCGAGAGGCTAGTCGAATGTCGAGGCGGCCCAAAGGCTTGTTGGTGTATGGTCTGGCGCGCAACGCCAGAGGAAGCAAAGCACACGGATGGTGCGAGCCGCAAAGCCGCCATTGCCAAACGTATCGCCGGCGGAACAACCGTAGGATTACTTGGCTACTTGGATGAAGAACCCGTCGCATGGTGCTCTGTAGCGCCACGATCAACCTACCGTCGGCTCGTTGATGATGGCAGCCCCGATGAAGGCATTTGGTCGATCGCTTGCTTCTTCGTTGCTCGCAGGTTGCGCGGCCAAGGCATTACACAACGAATCATTGCCGCGGCCATTGACTTTGCCAAGTCTAGAGGCGCCTTGATTATCGAAGCTTATCCAGTCGATCCAGAGTCTCCGAGCTATCGGTTCATGGGCTTCGTTCCAACATTCGAGGTCGCTGGCTTTCGAGAAGTGGGGCGCGCCGGTACTCGACGGCATGTCTTTCAACTGCGGGTCGCGTAATGCCGAGCGTGGCGCAACTCATAGACCCGAGGATTGGCAAAGCCGGCGTCGGCGCGGAAATAAAGGCGCGAGACCTTGCCACGATAGCGCAGCACGACCGGTTTCAGCACGCCCTCCCATCCATCGGCGCTATGAACATTGCCGGGGCGCAAAGCACATCCGTAAATTTCTGCGGTTTCGCGGGTGCGGCTGTCAAATTTTGTCAATGTAAAGGCGATGCCAGAAACAAGAATGTTTTATGATTTGGAAGAATTTTATCTGCTTTTATCATCTGTCGCCTATCGTAAAAGTCTGATGACACGAAGTCAAAAGATATTTAAGCTTGCATAACATTTCTAATTTCCCGCGCATTTATGCAAGTGGATTATCGCATTCGAGGAGGAGTGCTTTGCAAAGGAAGCGGAGGATGCAGAGAAGCAGTCTGCTCGATGATCGCAACTGGTGAAGGCCGAGGGTATTCGGCGGCGGTCCAGCTTCCCGTTGCCCGGAGCTATTCAGACCGCAGGCAAGTGAACCAAAAGGAAATTCAGTTAAAATGACTGCATCCCGATCAAAGGCCGAGGCGCGCTACGCCGAAACTCAAAAGCGAAAGCGTGCGCCTGGAATAAGCCAGGAAATCGAAGCTGCGACGCGGCTTCGATTGGAGAAGACTGCTAAGCTGCGGCAGCTGCGTATAGCAAAAGAAACGGAGGATGCCGCCGCGAAACAGGGCGCCAAGGACATCAAGGCAGCGGGGAACAGCGCTTTTAAAAAGTCGCGTCCCCACTCCGGCGCTTTTTAATCCAGCTACCCGCTGCGATAGTGAGGCCCAGGAAATGCTAGCGCTGACATTCGGAAGCAGAACCGGCACTCCTCAAATTGTCCCGCTATGATTTGAGCCTGCCAATCCGGGTCCAAAGGTGACGCCTAAGACGGTCCGACATTGGCCACATAGAAACTGCACCGATGCGTAAGTTCTGCCCGACGCGTCGTCCCTCGCGCGAATCAACTCGATGAGAACCGTAACTTTCCTCCCTGTTAGCGCCCTAGGGCCAACCGACCACTACTTATTTGAGCTTTGCCCCCGAATAAATAACTCCGAGTTCGATTGACTTGAATATCAACTTCCTAGCGTAGTGATACCAACGCCTCCGCAAGTCCGGAATGGGTGAAAACTTGCCGGTGGAAGTCAATAACGCAAAATACGTGATAGAATTGAAAGCGGAAATAACGGTGATAATTCAAGATCGTCGAGAAGGGGCCAGGACCTTCCATTCAGGAGTGCAGGAAGGCCAATAACGCTACGAACAGACTGTAGGTGATTTTATGAATAAAGGCTTGACTGTCTCGTTGACCCCACTTGACGACGATCACGTCCGCGCAACGCTGCATTGGCGAGAGCAAGACGTGGGAGGCGGGGAGCTAACCGTGGAAGTGATTGTCCGCAACCCGAAGATCAATCCCAAGTCTGAAAGCGAACTTCATGCTGACGCGCGGGTTCTTGCACAGCGTTTCGCGCGCGCATTTGCGGACATGCTCGACACTTAAAAGGGCGAGGCTCAACCTGCATTGAGAACGTCCTGCGCACTACGATTGGAATGGCAGTTCGCGTTTTGTGTCGTAACGACGGCCTGAAAGGGGTTGACCAGGGCTCGGCGGCGATCACTGCCCGGGCAGACGACGTCTGGGCAGATCTCGGCGATATCGGAACCTTGCACACATCGTCACCGGGATTTGTCGTGGAAGCGCGCCTTGAGCCCGGCGCGAGGATCGTGCGTTTGGGGAACCGAGGGGTGGTCGCAAAACTGATCATGACTGTCGACAAAGGCGAGCGTCGCGGCGTGTGGTCGGCGGCGCGCTGATGCATCACAACCAACGTGACTGTTGAGACTCCGAATTCCGCACTCACGCTATTGATCTGAAAGCGGAAATTTCGCTGAAAAAGGATTGATCGGTGGTTTGGGAAAGTGGCGGCCCTAATATCGGAGGCACTCGTTCAACGGCACCGCTAATTGCTGCTGGGCCTCCTAGCAAACAGCGGTCCGCACCCCAATATTAAGATGGCTGCGTCAAGTGCCGACGGAATATGGATTCTGTCGGTTGTGTTGTTCTCTTACCGGACACAAACAACCTACCTCCGATGATCACGCGTTCGAACAGCAAAACTGTCGTCTTCAGCGCCGCATCTCAACTATCATTTTTGTGCCCGTGCAAACTTATAATGCTTCGATCGAGATGGTGACCATTGATCCCCTTGATCTTCAGGCGGCACTGGATCGAGATAGTGCAATACCATCAACCGCGGGCCTCAATGCGCAAACTGAGTGACCCCTCACAGGAAGGCATTTTTGCCTGGCTATCAGGGTGAGCGCTGATCGTATGGAACATACGGAGCACTGCGTCCGCCTATTTCTAGCGAGTTAAGTAGAGGGCTGCACGGCGCGGGTTCGCTCCTTCCTGGCAAGAGGTAACTGCCTCCGATGGCGCGGGCCAAGCAGCGCCCAGTTCGAGTTCACGCTCGCGATCGCCCGCGCCATCCCCGCGCCATCATGGCAAGCAACGCCTATCGTAGCTCACAACCGAGCCATGGCTGCGTTACGCCAGCGCCAAGGCCTCGTCGAGGCTTGGACATCGAAATCAACCGGCTTCCTGAGGAACTGCGCTCGATTGCCCTTCAGGTCTATTTGAACAAGATTGGCGAGCGCGGGAAGGAGAATTGGGTGATGGGTACAAAGGCTAAGTTAAGCCAGCGCATTCGCGCTATGCTGGCGCTCCTGGACGATGACACATCCTGCGATGAGGAGGTACAACGGCTGAGCTCGTGGTACGAAGCACGTTCGGCCCGCTACGGCGAACAAGCCGCTACCGTTTTCCTTTTCAATGAAGTTCGTAGGCGGCCGGATAGGTTGGTCTTAAATCTTGAAGTAACCGCAAATGGGCAACCGCAAGCCGACGCATCCAAGTAAGATTACACCCGATCAAGTCTCTGCTGCGTTGTCGCGGATCGAAAAGCGTGGCGCTGAAGTTAGGGTGATCCAACAGCGCCACCAGAAGACCCGGCCGTTTTTTTTGCTGCAGCGGTTTCCTATCTTTAAGCCATGAGTATGAGCGTGTTCCGCGATCGGCTTCGTCATGCGTGGTGTCTCGTAACTTGCACGCTTGACAAAATCGCAAGGAGTATCGGGTCTGGAAGGCGCAGGCGCGAGAGATCATGACCGGGCACCATCGGACCGTTGGAAGGCGTCGTTCCACTATTAGATTTCCAACTCAGGCGCCGGGCCATTATTCAACACTCCGGTGCTCGCGCCAGCCCATTTCCCAGAAGTCGGTCTCGAGCTCTGGTCGCTTCCTTGAAAATCGTAACCAGTTCCGCCTCGCGAGCGGGCGTGGCATAGAGATCGGCGAGACGGTCCAGGTGAGCCCGCGCTTTAGCCGCAACCTCCAGATATGGCGCACCGGCATACGCGGTGATCCAGAGGCGATAAGGGTTCGTTGCGGCGCACGCATCCGGTCGCGCGGCGAGCCGTGTCGCGATCTCCGCGTAGCCGATCACGCAGGGGGCAAGCGCCACCTTGAGTGCTAACAGATCGCCACGCATTCCCGTGTCGAGCACATAGCGAGTATAGGCCAACATCTCGGCCGCCGGAGGCGCTTGCTCGAGGGCGCCCGGCGACAAGCCCCAACCGGCACAGAGCTTCACGTGCAAGTCCATCTCGACATCCAGGATGGCCGACAGCCCGGCTGCGGATTCGCGCATGTCAGCGAGCGTCGAGGATTTGTAAACCGAGAGGGCGTAGGCGCGCGCAAATTCGATCAGGAACAGGTAGTCTTGAACGAGGTAGTGACGAAAGGCCGCCTCGGGGAGCGAACCGTCTGCGATCCCGTTCGTGAAGCGATGCTCGGTGTAGGCGCGCCACTCAGTGGACGCCGCTGCCTTCAGCCGCTCGAAGAAGCTCATAGTCTCCTACCGCCTTCGGTCTCTGCCTTGGGAATCCTCGCGCAAGACTCCATAGAATGAAAGCACCCGCTGAAGCTCGCGTGCGTGGAAGACCCGTGCTTCCTGTCCCGACGGATCGCCCGAAAAGATCCCCAGATCTTGCGCCGCCAAGAAGAACCCGCGTGCGGGGATGGCCGGCCGCATCTTGCTTACGCAAATAGCAGACAGAATGGGGCGACCGGCCGCGACGTCCTCCTCCATGAGGCCTTCGAGTGCTGCAGTAACCTGCTGGATCGTGTGAGGCGGCTCAAGTCCAAGGAACTGGGCGAGTTCCCTATAGGTCGTCATGCTCCCGGTTCGGGCCCGATCCGTGAGTGCCTGGCGGAGACGATCCTTCAACATGTTACCGCCACTAGCCTTTGCGCCTCATAAGCATTCAACGAGTGTCCTTGCCGCTCACATCAGGAGGGTGACGTGCGTCGCCTCAATTTTGCGGGCGAACTTCCAGGTGCTCGGTCTTGGCCTTGAGGTCGGCGATGAGTGCGTCCTCGGCCTCCACCATGAGGTGGTTCACCTTACCTTTGTGCGGCCATAGCTTCCAGCTCCCGCTTTACTGCATCCCGTATCGCTGCGGGCGTCTCCACCACTTTGTAAGATTTCTCCTCCAGCATGTTGACTTTAGTGTGGGCTCCCTGCGGACTGTGCTCAATCACCTCCATCGAGATTATATAATCGGCATTCACCCAAACCACACCGCCGTCTCGCTCCGTTAGACTTATCAGCGTCATGTGATGTGCTCCTCTGTTACGTGTTCTTTTGATGTAGTGGAGCCACGGCTTGTAAGGAACCTATGATGCGACCTAGTGGGCGCCGCGCGCTTTCTTTCGCGAAGGCAAATACTCACCGCCGTCGCGGCGATCCGCTTTTGTGGCTCGAAACTTTCGCGCTCCATTGAACAGTGGTGGCTGTCCAGCTTCGCCGCCGCTCATCTGAACCTCAGATTGTCGCGGCTCAGCTGATCGACGGACCGACAGCCCATCAGCTTCATGTCGCGTTCGACTTCGGCACGGAGATTTCCAAGGGCTTTTTCAACCCCGGCCTGCCCCGCGGCCGCCAGGGCATACAAATAAAATCTGCCTCCGGAACACGCTTTCGCGCCGAGGGAAAGGGCCTTCAAGACGTGCGTGCCACGGGTGACGCCCCCGTCGCAAATCACATCTATTCTATCGCCGACAGCATCGACGATCTCTGCGAGCTGGTCGAACGGGCTCCTCGACCCGTCGAGCTGACGCCCACCATGATTGGACACCATGATGCCGCTTGCGCCGATGTCCACGGCGCGCTTTGCGTCCGCAACACTCATGATGCCCTTGAGACAAAACTGCTTGCCCCATTTCTTGCCGACACTTTCGGCGTCTTGCCAATTCATCGATTGATCAAGCATCGTGCTGAAATAGTCGCCGACGGATACCGCGACGTTCGATCCCTCCTTCACGTAGTCCTTCAGTTGGGGAAGCTCGAACTTCTCGTGCGTGAAATAGTTGAACGCCCATCTCGGGTGGAGGGCGAAGCTGAGGAGGCTTTTGAGCGTCAAGCGCGGCGGCGACGTGAAGCCGGTCCGCAAATCGCGCTCCCGGTTTCCGCCCGTGATCGTGTCGACGGTCAGCGCCAGCACCTCGAAATTCGCGGCAATGCACCTCTCGATCATGCTGTTGGTTAGGCCTCTATCCTTGTGGAAGTACAATTGGAAGAGCTTCGGCGTCGTTATTGTGGAACCTATTTCCTCGACGCTCACTGTTCCCAGAGACGAAATGCCGAACATGGTGCCGAACTTTTGGGCAGCCTTGGCGACCGCCCTTTCACCGTCATGATGGAACAGCCGCTGAAGCGCCGTCGGGGAGCAGAACAGGGGCATGTCCAGCTTCTGCCCCATGACTGTGACCGACATGTCGATGCTCTCAACACCCGCGAGAACGTTGGGAACGAGATCACATCGCTCGTAGGCTTCGGTATTTCTCCGATACGTGACCTCATCGTCCGCCGCACCGTCGATGTAGTGGAAGATCGGTCCCGGCAACTTCCGCCGTGCCATCGAGCGGAAATCTTGAATGTTGCAGCATTGCTGGATACGCACGGGGTCCTCGACCGGAGCGCGACAAGTCAAAATCGTGCGCGTGCCCGCGTAATATTTCAAGGCAATTCGGCCGGTCCGAAGACAGACTTCGGAACTTCGCGCCTTTGCGCTCGTTTAAGGATCAGAGGGGGACGTAGGTTCTTGACAGGCGGGACCCGCAACGAGCGCCAGGGGGCATCGTTGGTTCTTTGCCGTTGGATCATCGTCCTACGATTGGACACGGCATCATGTCCGAGATCATCGCCGAAGCCAAAGATCGAACCTTCACGCTCAATTTCGGTCCGCAGCATCCCTCGGCGCATGGGGTTTTGCGCCTGATCCTGGAGCTCGATGGCGAAGTTGTGCAGCGCGCCGACGCTCACATCGGCTTCTTGCATCGCGGGACCGAAAAACTCATCGAGTACAAGACCTATCTTCAGGCGCTGCCTTACTTCGACCGGCTCGACTATGTCGCTCCGATGAACCAGGAGCATGCCTTTTGCCTTGCGATCGAAAGATTGCTTGGCATCGAGGTGCCAAGACGCGGCCAACTCATACGCGTGCTCTACTCTGAGATTGGCAGACTGCTTTCGCATCTTTTGAATGTCACCACCCACGCGATGGATGTCGGCGCCCTTACGCCGATCCTCTGGGGCTTTGAGGAGCGCGAAAAGCTCATGGCGTTTTATGAACGGGCCTCAGGCGCCCGAATGCACGCCAACTATTTTCGCCCTGGCGGCGTGCATCAGGACCTTCCGCCCCCGCTGCTCGACGACATAGAGGCGTTTTGCGATCCGTTCCTTAAGGTGTGCGATGACATTGAGGGACTTCTCACCGAAAATCGCATCTTCAAACAGCGCAACGTGGACATCGGCGTCATTCATCTCGACGATGCCATAGCCTGGGGCTTTACCGGCGTAATGCTGCGCGGCTCCGGTGGCGCGTGGGACCTCCGTAAGGCGCAGCCCTACGAGTGCTATTCCGAATTCGAGTTCGAGATTCCCATAGGCAAGAATGGCGATTGCTACGATCGTTATCTCGTTCGGATGGAGGAGATGCGGCAATCGGTGCGCATCATAAGGCAATGCCTCAATGCGTTGCAGCGCGCAGAGGCGCAAGGGCCCGTCATTTTGAGGGAAAATAAAATCGCACCGCCTCCTCGTGCCGAGATGAAGTCGTCGATGGAGGCAACCATTCAGCATTTCAAGCTCTACAGCGAAGGCTTTCATGTGCCTCCAGGCGAGACCTATGCGGCGGTCGAGGCGCCCAAGGGGGAATTCGGTGTTTATCTCGTCTCGGACGGATCCAACCGCCCCTACCGGTGCAAAATCCGGGCACCATCCTTCGCTCACCTCCAGGCGATCGGCTTTTTGGGCTGCAAGCATATGTTGGCGGACATGACCGCCATTATCGGAACGCTCGATATCGTTTTCGGCGAAATCGATCGCTGAAGCCATTGCATTTACCGGCTTCTATTTGCTCGGCTGCCGCAGCTTGAGAATAGTCACAGATGCAAAGGCTGGACGCCTGTTGCTGCGGAGGCGGAACGAAAGAATTTTTTGCTGGGAGGCAAGAAATGAGCAATATCAAACAAGAGGTTCTCGCGGCTAATAAGATCTTGCGGCAAGTTTTGGTGACAAGGCCAACTTGCCGATGCCGCCGTGTCGCCGCTTTGCCATTCTGACCTGCATGGATGCGCGTCTTGACCCGGCGAAGTATGCAGGGCTGGCGGAAGGCGATGCGCATGTCATCCGCAATGCAGGCGGAAGAGCAAGCGACGATGCTATTCGTTCAGCCGAGCCTGGCAACATCATCCGTTTGGGCCTAAAACGCGTACCGGCCTAATCGCGGCAAGCCTTTTCAACCTAAGCAAAAAATTCCTGGCTTCGCCAACGAATAGCCGGGGCTTTTGTGGCCGTCTTCCTCTAGCCGCGGCCGCAAGGAAGGATTCTGTCTTGGGTCGCAAGCGGAAATCTCAACATTTTCAATCTGGTACCGCTCTCCCTCTAAGAGCAGACGTAAATTTGCATGTAAGAAAGCTGCGCTTGATCGATGCTTTTGACCCAATGCGGAAGAATCGGCCACCACCCGCCCAGCCTGGGCCTAACTTCCATCTTGTTCATTTGCAGTCCTGTCCCGCTTTTTCCGCTCGGCCGCTTGGGCGCTCTCTTTGCGCAAGGGGCGCGACCGCGGACACACTTCGCCGAGAAAATGGACAAGCGCGCCTCTCAGCGCGTCTTCCTTCAGGCCGTAGTGAATATTCTGGCCTCGCTTCTCCCGCCATACGAGACCGGCATTTTCCAGAACCGATAAATGTTTGGAAATGGCTGGTTGTGACATGACCTCGGCGAACCGCTTCGCGATCTCGCCAGCGGTCATATCTGTTTTCGACAGAAATGCAAGGATCCGGCGGCGCGGTGCCGAGGAAAGAGCCTCGAAAATCTTGTCAACGGACATTGAACCTCCAGATGCGAGCGGCTGCGCATCCCACGCGACGATATGTCATTTCGGCGAAATCGTATAGACCTTGATTATATAACTTAGGAGTTATAGAGTTAACAATAACAGGCGGAGATGCACAGCTATTTTGCTGATTATCCGCGAGTTGCCAGCTTGGCTCGGTTGGCGCTCGGAATGACCCAGGAGTTCATCGGAGGTTGACATGGTCGAAACGCTGATCGCAACTGATCGTGTCAAGCCGAGGTGTGACAGCTCCGCTGTCGAAGGTAAAGTCGTTTGGGCCCCGGCGAAATCGCTCTGGTACACCTTTATGCTGGTGGCAGGTTTGATCGGTGGAGGACTTTATTGTAGCTCGGTGGCCGTCGCTGTCTTTCTATTCTTATCGGTCGTCACGCTCTGCCTCGGACACTCGGTAGGCATGCACCGGCTGCTGATCCATCGGTCATTCGAAACGTTTAACTGGCTTGAATATCTGCTGGTTTATCTCGGTACGCTGGTGGGCATGGCAGGTCCGATGGGGATGTTCCGAATCCATGAGATACGAGATTGGCAGCAAAATCAAAAGGACTGTCATTCGTTCGCAAAACATGACGTTGGCTTTTGGCGGGACGCGATCTGGCAAATGCACTGCGAACAGATCTTAACCCGCCCGCCCGACTTGCAAATCGAAAAACGTGTCACGGATAACAAGTTTTATCGATGGCTCGAAGCGACCTGGCGGTGGCAGCAACTGCCGTTGGGGATAGTGCTTTACGCAGCCGGTGGCTTGGGCTTCGTGTTTTGGGGGGTATGCCTGCGAATTGCCGTTTCTCTGACCGGACATTGGTGTGTGGTTCATATCGCCCACACGCGTGGCGAGCGGCCGTATGTGCTCGAAAATATCGCAATAGATGGGCGCAATGTGCGCGGGTTTGGCCTCCTCACTTTCGGCGAATGTTGGCACAATAATCATCATGCATTTCCACGCTCTGCCCGCATGGGTCATCGTGCCGATGAGATCGATCCCGGCTGGCTTATTATTCGAGCGCTCATGGTCGTGGGGCTAGCTTGGCACGTGAAGGTGCCCGACCACAATGCAGGACGGTCCGGAGCCCTTCGCATCGAAGTCCGTTGAGCCTCACCCGCCTGATCTCTGGTCTGCCGGTTGGATCAGGGCCGCCATGTCTTGACGGTCCAAGCAACCTGGCCTATCGCCCGCAATGCAAGACCTTCCGTGCACCTTTTCTTTCGTCGCGACAACCGCAGTTGGCTCCACGCGACTTAAGCCTTAATTTTAAAGCGTGACCGTTAGACCCCGGAAAGCTGACGTGCTGATTGGGAGGCTGGACGTCTGTAACCGGCCTGATGCGTCAAAGTTCACCATAGGCCATTGCTGGGACGGCGCATGAGAACCTGGAAGTCCAAGTGTTGGCGAAGCCGGCGAACTCTGCTTAGAATGGCTATCGATCTGCCATTATATCCATCAGATCCGTGATCTTGATCGTCGCAAAGTTGGAGAAGCTATCCGATACTGCATAAGGTAAGATGATCTGGTCGCCGTGACGCATGCCGCCGCAGGTGTAGACGACGTTGGGCACGTAACCTTCACGTTCGGCGGGATCGGGACGAACCAGAGGCTCACGGCAGCGGGCGAGAACCTTTGAGGGATCCTTCTTGTCCAAAAGAGCCGCGCCGATCGAATATTTTCGCATTGGGCCGACCCCGTGCGTCAGCAGCAGCCAGCAATCCTCCAGCTCGATCGGTGAGCCGCACGTGCCGATCTGCACAAACTCCCACGGATACTCGGGCTGAAGGATGGAGTGGCCCCAACTCCACGTGTAAAGATCGTCGGAATAAACGAGATTGAGGTTCTCATTGTCCTGTCGTGCGATCATCGCGTAGCGCCCATCGAGCTTGCGCGGAAATAAGGCCATGCCTTTGTTGCGTGCCGCTACTCCGGCGAGCGGAGTCATCCGGAACGATCTAAAATCAGTTGTTTCGAGCAGCTCGGAGCGGATCGCGCCGCCGCTATATGCCGTGTAGGTCGCATAGAAACTTGTTCGGTCGCCATCCTTGAACTGGACAAAGCGGGCGTCCTCGATACCGTTAGCTTGGGCGTCAGTGACCGGAAAGATGACGCGTTCGCTCAGGTCTTCCTCTGGCCCAAAGATCACCTCGACGTTGTCGCCGAGGGGGCCGGGCGTCCGGCTTGCAATCTTAGGTACACAAGCGAGACGTCCAGCCGGATCGACGGAGACGCTTCCATCCGCACCGATCGTTCCAGACCGGAAAGTCAGCGATGAAATGTGCCCTTCTCCGATGGCACGAAGGCTCAGAATGAACCGGCAGCCATTTTCCGGTGCACCGGATTGGTCAGGGTGCCGGACAATGCTCGGATTGAACAAGGCCGACGCCTCGAACGAGTACTCGAGAAGAAAATATGCTCCGATCAGGCAGCGTTGCGTCTTGCTCAACGCGATATGCGGATCCAACGCCTCTTCGATCTCGGCGGCGCGCATCTCGAAGAGCTTCAGCAAGTTCCTGTGACGGCCCTCGAAGTTTTCGAGCACCTCGCTCAGCTGTCGCGCAGCGGTCCCGGCCTCAAGCCGGAGAACCCGCGCGACGATATGGTTGGCCCTAATCCTATCCGTGGGGTTGAGGTCTCGGGGTTCAGTCGCCGGTTTGAAAGGTCTCACGACGACCCTGGCTGGATCTGGGTGCAGATGCAAGGCCTGCCGGTTCAAGAAGTGGGATTGAGACAAGGTGGCTCCCTGGGTTCATTCGCGGAATGATTGTACGTTTCTCGTCGCTACGTACCAATTTGGACCTGGCGTTTTTTCGGTCAACCATGGCAGTGCGCTTGAACTGATGGATCTCCGCAAGGCTAAGGAGATAGGACAGCGCCGATTCAGCTCCTTTGTTTTGATTGGGGCGATCGGGATGGAGCCCGTCCATACAACTGCCCGTGTCTCGATCGACCATCGGTGTCCGGAGATCGTTGGAGCCTAGAAACCAATCGAACGCGCGCATCGCGCCGACTGACCAATCGGCATCGCCACTCACTTGCCACGCTGCAAGGCAAGCGGAAATCGCCGCAGCTGCTTCGACGGGCTGCTGATCGAACGATCGAGGGGGGGACCGCTCGATGCCGAAGCTTTCCGTACCAACCGGCCTGAAGACTCCATTCGGCGCGGTCTGCAACGCCATGAGCCATCGCAGGGACTTGAACGCTGTCTCAACAAGCAGCGGGGTTTGGGTTGCAACGCCCGTGAGAATCAGCGCCTGCGGGAGGCGAGCATTATCGTATGCGAGGGTATCCTCGAACCAAACCCAATCTTTGGTTTCATTCGCGCGGAAGGCCGACAGCAACTTGGCGGCCAGGAAACCGCGTAATTGGCTGCAGGCCTCGTTTCCCGGCACGAGAGCACAATAAGCGTCCAGTCCTAGAAGCGAGAAGGCCCAGGCTCGCGGGGATTGAAACCCCTCGACGGCGGGGATCGCCACCTCGAACAGCGAAGCGGCCCATCGCCGCCGGGAGGGGTCTGAATCGGCGCGTGCGCATTCGCCGAGAGCCCAAAGCGTCCGCCCGTGACTGTCCTCCGAACCCTGGTCTTCAAGCCAACGCCGGTCGTAGCTCATGAAATTGCGGAACCGGCGGTTATCCGAGTTCCAAGCATGTTGGATGAATGCCGCAAACCGCGCGGATAGAGTTTGCGGCAAACGCGTTTCGCCCGAACGTGCAAGGGCGCATGAGAAAAGCAGCGCGCGCGCATTGTCGTCTATGCAATAACCATGGGCGCGGTCAGGAACGCAATGAACGGCATGCTGTAGCAGCCCGGTGCTATCGCACATCGACAGGAGATGGCCGGTCCGTATCTCCGGGATTGCGTAGCGGTCATGCCAGGAGCCGTTCCGGTCCCCCGGAGAATATTGACCGAAGCGGTTCATGGTGCAGGCGGATTCGAATGCCGCGAGATAGCGCTTGGCTGTGTGCGGCCATGTCATTGATCGGCTGGCCAGATAAGCGTGTTCGCGCATCGCATCCCGGCGGAGATCGTCTGTGAGCAATCGGGCAATCTCCAGCCCGATTGCTTTCGTATCCCCGAACGGAACCAAAACACCACGACCGTCACCGAGCAGCTCTTTCGCGTGCCAATAAGGTGTCGATACGACGGCCTTTCCCAATCCGAAGCTGTAGGCCAGCGTGCCAGACGTCATTTGGGTTTCATTCGGATAGGGCGTTGCATAAACGTCGCACGCCGAAATGAACTCCAGCAGCGTGGCTTGGTCAACGAACTGATTGAAGAAGACGACGTGATCCTCGATGCCGAGTGCCGCCACCCGGGTCGTCAAGCCTTCGCGGTAGGCCTCGCCCCGTTCCCGTAGCAGATTTGGATGGGTCGCGCCGAGTATAACGTAGAGGACGTTCGGGCAGGCTTTTATAATTCCCGGCATTGCATCGAGCATGGTTTCGATGCCTTTGTTTGGCGATAGGAGACCGAAAGTGAGAATGATCGACTTCCCGCTGAAGCCGATTTTCGCTTTGGCATGATGTGTTTCGAGGAATGGAAAGTCAGGTATTCCGTGCGGTATGACCTCGATCTTGCTCGCTGGCACGCCATGTGCGGCATGTAGGAATTCATGACCTTTTTCTGACATGACGATGATCTTTGCCGAAGCATTGATGACTTGCCGCATAACGTTGTGCTGCGAAGGCGTTGGTTTCGGGAGCACAGTGTGAAGCGTGGTCACGACCGGCATTTCGAGACGGGACAAGAGTTCGACAATGTTGCCTCCGGCCTTGCCGCCAAAAATCCCGTATTCATGTTGAAGGGAAACGACGTCGAATCCCGCGCCGTTCAGGAACTCGGCCGCTTGGACATAGTCGGCGATCCTTTCATCGTGAATCTGGAAGCGCACAACCGCCGGATAGTCATAGGTGGCGCCGCGATCCGTCATGGCGATGACGCAAGTCTCTAGGTTCGGACGATCTGCCGAAACCGCCCGGTGCAGATCATGGGTGAAAGTAGCGATTCCGCAGCGGCGCGGGAGATGATTGCCGATGAAGGCAACCCGCTGGAGTGGTTTCAAAGTTTTTTTCCTATGCGCCCTTAGCCGAGGTCGCCTTTGTTTGAGAAGGTGGCATCCGAGCCTCTTTCGGAAGTTTCGAACCCGTTATGCCGGATTGCCCTCTGAAGCAGGTGCGAAACCGGGCCACCACCGCCTGTATAGGCGACGAGGCCCACGACGCCATCCATGCCGGCGTGGATTCTGAACTCGGTCCGACTGCGCGAAAATGGCATCGCCCACCGCAATGCCGAACGATCCGGCAACTGCGCCACCACTAAGAACAAGAAACCAGGTCTCGCGTTCTGCTTCCAGGTACCACGCGGTGCATGGCTCCAAATCGATCCGCTCGAACACGAAGTAGGGGTTCGAGACGAGAAGCGTCCGTTCGCCAGTCAAGCGGTTCGGCCGGACCTGAAAATCGGCTGATCCGGTGTTCGCCACCGCGATCGCGCTTTCAATGTGGAGCTCACGTTGTCTGCCATAGTCGAATAGGCGGAAAGTTGCGTCGCTACGCTGTTGGACCTCTGCAATGACGAGGCCCGCGCCAATTGCATGGATCGTTCCGGCTGGAACGAATAGAACGTCATCCGCCGACACGGACTGCTGCGCGACAAGCTCGGAAATCGAGCCGTCGTCTATTGCTCTCCGCAATTGCTTTGCCGTGCTTTGCTGCTTCAAGCCGAGGATAACCTTCGCTCCAGGAGCAGCGCTCAGGACATACCAAGCTTCTGTCTTGCCGTTTGGGAGTCCAATCGACTTCGCATAAACGTCGTCTGGATGGACCTGGATTGAAAGCGGCTGACTTGTGAAGAGGAGCTTAAGCAGAAGCGACGGATTTGGGCAAGCTCCTCGCGGCCGCTCATACCAGATTTCGCCGACTGAAATACTTTCATTGCCAGTCCTGATCCATGGCCTTAGGTCGAAAACGCCCCAGGGCCTCGGCGTAGCCTGTCTGCGCGCAAGTTCGATCGCCATGGTGTTCCACCTAGTGTAAATGCTGGAAAGCTAGGGATTGGGTGACACCAATTGAGCGGTGGCACTCTAACGGAGAGCCGGTTACTTCAACACCCCCCAGATGCTACTCAGCGTCGCCGTAGCTCAAGAGCAGGGGGATGTCTGAAAGGCCACCTCTCCGGCCTCCGCCGAAGGGGAACCCCACTTTTGGTTGGGCTAAGCGCGCAGGCTAGAGATGTCGGCCCTTAGCAAAGGTATCAACTTCCTTCTGGGCTTGAGCCTTATCCAGCTGGTATTTAGACTGGACCTGCGCAACGAGGTCGTCCTTGCTCTTGAGCGCCGCGATTTCCTGGGCAGAGAATTTTCCCCACTTCTGGTTGATCTCGCTTCGCATTCCTGTGTCGTTGGCGTGAACAGGGCGGGCGGCTGACTGTTTGTTGTTGGTCATGTCAATCTCCTGAAAAAACGTTTATAAAAAATAACCTGAATGATTTCACTCAAATTATATTTGAAACTCAGCACCTTTATCGTGTCAAAACCGTGTTCTCCTAAAAATAAAACTTGAGTTTTTTGTTTTATTTATAATCCGGTTATGATGTAAAATAGAATTTTTATTTTTATAATATTATTCACAACGCAAGTATATGACCAAATATGAATACAGTAATAGTTATAAAATATTGTTGATATTTTACTACGTGGTAGGCTGGCGCCTTCGGCGACTTAACCAGCAAGCCGGACATTGTCTCAGCAGGAGCTACCGACACGGGCCGGGTTAGTCAGACGATCACCGATTTTGAGCTGGGGCTCATAAATCCCCATTCACGGACGTTTCCAGACGTATCGACAACATTCGAAGTTGCTGGCATTGAATTTCTGAGTGCTCAGGAGGGAGTGCGCCTGCTGGGGTGCGTTTCAAATGCAGTGTGGGCATGGAGACTTCGCCGATCAAATCACGGCCAACACCCAACGAAGGTGAAGACAGCGTTCATCGTATCTTCGGCCGTAGGGATTTGGACTTCCCCGGATTTAGTGGAGGGTCATTTGCTCCTGCCGAGTATTTGCCCGGAAGGCCGTCCGCCAGATCAGCTCGGATTTGATGGTCTTAAACACGGTCTCGACCATGGCATTGCCGTAGCAGTTTCCGCGCCCGCTCATGGAGAGGGTAAAGCCGCGCGCTGTTGCGAGCTTACGATACGCGTCCGAGCAATATTGACTGCCGCGATCCGAATGATGGATCAAGCCGGGAGGCGGGTTGCGGCGCGCGATGGCGCGTTGCAAGGCTTCGATGGCCAAGCCCTTTTTCATCCGGTCGCTCATTGCCCAGCCGATAATGCGGCGCGAAAATAAATCGAGCACGATCGCCAGATAGAGCCAGCCTTCGGCGGTCCAGAGTGGAGTAAGAAGCGCGAATGCGCTTCTCCTCCCCGAACCGTACGTGCACTTTTCAGCGCATACGGCTCTCCATTCAAGCTTGGCCCAGGGCCATAGCAACATCATGATATCTTGAAGTGACGGTGCTGCGGGTCTCGCTCCGGAAGATGTATGGATTGGTTTCCGGATTTCGCCACCGGAACTGCGCCTTTGGGCTCGATACCAGTCGGCGCAGCGCCTTGCCGACACGTTCTCCTCGTTCATTTCGTCCGTATACAAGCCAGGTTTTCGCCTTGCCTGTTGCTGGCGCTCGGTACCAGTTCCGCATCAAGGGCTTGATGCGTGACCGATATTTCTGCGCCAACCAGTGCGCCAATTTCCAGAACACGACAGAGTCAATGCGCCGGAAGATGCGCGCTGTGAAGTCGGTGAACTTGTAGAAGGCCGCCCATCCCGTCAATTGGCGGTTCAGGCTGCCAATCATGTCGACCGTGCCAACATCATGATTGCTGGAAAGGGTCTCGGACAGTCTGCGAGCAAACGCCTTGGCCTTTTCCTTGGGTATCGTCGTAACGACGGACATACGTCCGTTCGCCCCTCGCTTGCGAATGATCCGGTGCCCGAGAAAGACGAACCCGTCGTTGACGTGAGTGATATGGGTCTTTTCCATATTCAGCGTCAGCTTCAGGCGGTCCTCCAAAAAGCAACGACATTCCTCGCGGATTTCCTCAGCATGAGCCTTCGTCCCTTTAACGATGACGACAAAATCATCGGCATAGCGACAATAGGCAATGGCCGGTTTCCACTGCCGGTTCTCGCGAACCGTAATGGGGCGTCCCTGCTGAATGCCGAAGTTCCACGCCCAGCGATCCTTGCGGGCTTTCCGGTTCAGGTATTTCGCCTCCAACCACGCATCGAACTCATGGAGCATGATGTTGGAGAGGAGCGGCGACAGCACGCCGCCTTGCGGAACCCCTTCGCTGGAAGCCGCGAACAGGCCGCGGTCGATGTGGCCTGCTTTGAGAATGCGCCAGAGAAGATCGACAAACCGTCCATCCCGCACCCGCCGCCGAACACATTGGAGAAGGAGCCGGTGATGAACCGTGTCAAAGTAGCTCGCCAGATCACCTTCGATGATCCAGCGACCCCTTGTGTCGGTTCCATCCTGAAGCTGTATCTTCACGGTACGGACAGCATGGTGCACGCTCCGCTCCGGCCGGAAGCCATAGGATAGGCGATGGAAGTCGCTCTCCCATATCGGCTCCATAACCATCAGCATGGCACGTTGGACAATGCGGTCTGTCAGGGTCGGTATACCCAGTGGTCGCAGCTTGCCATTCGCTTTCGGGATGTAGATTCGCTTGACCGGCTTAGGGCGATAGGTGCCTTTCAGCAGGCTTGTCCGCAGGTCAGCCAGATGTTGATCGAGCTCCGCCTGCAGTCCTTGCTTATCCATTCCGTCAATGCCCGGCGTTCGAGCGCCGCTTGACGCCAGAACGATCCGGGCGGCCTCGGCAAGCCATTTCCGGTCGGCAATGAGCCGTAGAAGGCGATCGAACCGCCGGTCCGGACCGCTTTCGGCCCATGTTGCGAGCTTGTGCTGCATTTCGCTGATTATCAAAGGTCTTCACCTCATTTGGTCAGGTAATTTGCACTCCAAGTAGCTTGAACTGTTCCCCTTCGCCATGTAGCAGGCTTTCCCTGCCGCGGACTACTATGGGAACTCCGCCGACACGATGGACATCAGGGTCAACTCCCTTGGCATTCCATCATGCCTTCCCTCGTTCATATGCTGGACGTCATGCGTATTGGTGAGGCTGCCGGTCGCAGTCTTTTCCCTTGCTTTCTGCAAGTCGATGCCGATGCCACGGTCTGGCTGCGTTCTCTCCCTGGCCCTCACAGGCGTTCTATATATCCGCCCGTATTCGGATGCATGCCGACCTATGTGTCCGGCAGCATCATCAGCATTCCGCCTGTTAAGCCGTGTAGGCGGAGGCGACATTCCAGCCCTCAGATGCGGGTGAACCGGTTCGTGTTCCTCAACCTTCCAATACTACAGCCTCGGGAAGCATCTTGGCGTAACGGCTTCGCCTTACTTCCCTTTACCTGCGGGCTACGTTACCCTGCCAGTTGACGGCAGGTCACCGCCGCTTGGGCTCATACCCCCTCACAGCAGCGGACACGGCAGTCGCAAACCTCCTTTCTCAATGCATTCCAGACATATGCACCCCGGACCATCCGGGACGAGGCGCACCATAGGAGATATCGACGCCCCATTTCTGATCGGGCCCTTCAGCGGCAAAATTTTGATCAAGCACGTTGGGCGCGACAGGGCCGCCATGATCGCTGTCCGCCGTCTTCTTGAACCGCGTCTTTTGGCGGGCTTTCAGATGGTTTTCACGCATGATCCGCGCAATGCGGTGGCGGCCGGCGAAAAGGCCAGCCTCTTTCAGTTCCGCATGCATCCTGGGGCTGCCATAGCTCTCGCGCGACCGCGAAAACTGCGCGCGGATATGGGCGAGCAAGATCAGGCCGCGCCGTTGGCGAGAGCTGGCTTTGCGCTTTTTCCAGGCATAGTAGCCGCTCACGCTGACGTTGAGGACGGCGCACGCCGTCTCCATTTTGATGTCAGCCTTCTTTGCATCGATCAGCGCAAACCTCATCGACGTGTTTCCTTGGCAAAGAAGGCGGTCGCTTTTTTTAGGAGGTCGCGCCCGGCGCGGAGCAGCGCATTCTCGCGGCGCAAGCGCGCCAGTTCCTTCTGAACGTCATCGTGCGGACCAGAAAGAAGCTCGGCCTCCTTCATCCGCGATTTCCATGTGTTCAGCGACGAACGGCCAACGCCCAAATCGTGCGCCACCTGCTCGGTCGTCCGGCCGCCGGTCAGCAAAATCCGTACCGCTTCCCGCCGGAAGGCCTCATCGTAAGCCCGCCGCTCAACATCTGCCTTTTTGACCATCTCGCTTCCCCCGATGTTAACAAATTATCAGAAAAGCCCTCCACTTTTTCCGGGGAAGTCCAAATTGAAAGGGGAGCGGTAGAAGTGGACCAGCAGAAAACGAAGCGGCCAATGTTCCCGTCAATGCCCGTCACGCCGGAGTTTATCGACGCCATCGACGATTTACGGAGCATCGAACCTGACCTCCCTCCGCGTTCAGAAATGATGCGGCGGCTGGTTATGCGCGCCCGCGTCGACATGAAAGTTCCGCCGAGGCGGAAGAAGCGGACGGGGTAGGAAAAGCCTTGGCGGCGAATTGAAAATGCGCCAAAAGGTATCCCTAACACATTTTGCGACAGGTTTTGGTCAGGTTAGTTTGCTATCAATAGCTGGGCAAATATCGGTCGATATGGGGCGACCCCCAAAATTAGGTACGGCTAAAAGGGCAAATCGCATGACAAGGGTCGACAATTGTGGGCCACATAACCACCCTCACATGGGGGAGTGTGACCATGGGGAATCTTTTTTCGAACGCATCGCCGATCAGTTTCGTCATCAAGCTCTGGCGGGTAGTCATCGCCATGCTCATTTCGGGCCCCACCCTCATCATGGAAGAGATGATGATTGGCGGTCAGAGTCCCGGAGAGGTGGCGGTGCGGATTGGCGCGACACGCAACGGCAGGTTTCCGGCAGCATTGTAGGCGACCCTCACTTCACAGGCGCTGATGGCGAGCACTATGACGTGCAAGGACATGCAGGTCAGACCTACAATTTGCTGAGTGACAATGGCATCGAGGTCAACGGCAGATTCCAAGCGTATGGCGACAACGGTGCAACCACCGTTGGCGAAATGGGTATCACGGTTAGGGGAGATGACGGTCGAAACCATAGGATCGATATTCAACCCGGCGGTAAGCTAGAGATCGACGGCCAATGTTACGGCAATGGCTGCTTCCTGGGTGGCATGGTCGAGAAGGATGGCAACACCATCACCGTTAACACCCGAAACTATGATCTAAAAGTAACTGATGGGGGTGGCTATCTGGACACCCAAATCGACGCAAACGGTGCAAGACGTCCTGATGGTTTGTGGGGTCAAAGCCTTTACCCCGGAAGCGGCGTCGATACGAATGCGGGTGATTTCCGTGTTGCTAGAAACAATGTCTTCAGCACTGAGTCCGAACCGGGACATCATCATCACCACCACCACCATGTTCATCACTCCGGCGGCGGTACTGTAGTCAGCGCTCCTCCTCCGGCTGCGCCTCCCGCAGGTTATACTCCCCCGGCTGCGCCTCCCGCTGCTCCGACTCCTCACGGCCCAGGGGTGGCAGCTCCCCCCACTCGCGGCCCAGGGAGGGTGGACGACTCCCGCCCTCCCATGCACGAGGCGTAGAAACAAAAGCGGTTTGCGCTGCAACCCATACGCAATGTTTTCGCCCCGGAAAGGCGCTCGCGCCTCCCGGGGTTCTCTTCGAGATGCCGCCTTGCCGGGGCAAATTGAAAACGGGTTTAGGCCCGTTTTTTTTGTGCTTGCATCGACAAGAAAGGTAAGCACCACCCAGTGACAAGCGTCGTTCACTACAAGGGCGCTCCGGCCGATAAACTGCGCCGAAGCTGGCAGGGAGTGAGAGAGCATGCTGGGCTAGACCAACACGTAGTGCAGCACACGTTTCGCCATACCTGCGTTACCTGGATGCTCCAGGCTGGCGTCCCGGCATGGGAGGTAGCTGGCTATGTCGGCATGAGCATCAACATGATTCAGGACCACTACGGCCACCATCATCCCGACTATCAGGCGAACGCTACCGCACCGAAGAAAAAGAAGAGGTGAACGGCGACTTGGGCGGCGATTTCGGCGGCGAATAACGCCAAAAAATGCCGATTTTGCCGCTTTTCTTGGTTAATTTATCTAGAAATATCAAGGATGTAGGTGCTGCCCAGCTAGTTTGGGACCAGAGGGTCGGGAGTTCGAATCTCTCCGCTCCGACCACTTCAATCAAGGAATTCGCACATTAAGTGGGCCTATGCTTGGGCACCGCACGCGATAGTGGCGCCCTTCCGGACGCCACGCCTCTTCATATCTTCAGCCCTTTGCGGCAGCGTCCGGCAAGCGGCGTGCTGCGCAGGCTTCGGCTCGCCTAATTGCCCATATGCTTGTTGAAAAAGCTCCCGATCTCAGTGAAGACCTCCTTCGTTTCGGGGGCGCTGTCGTCCCGCAGATAATGCGCATGCGACTGCCCCTCGTAGACCTGCAATGCGGCGTCTACGCCCGCTTGGCGCAGCTTGCGATGGACTCGCACGGTGTTGCTGAGGAGCAGGTCGCGTGTGCCGCTCGTTAGAATGGTGGGCGGAAAGCCGTTCATGTCGCCATAAACCGGCGAAATCAATGGGTCCTTCATCTCGTGCCCGGCGGCATAAACCTTCGCGCCCGCGTCGCAGAACCCGTCGCGCGAAACGAGTATGTTATCAACCAACTCGTTCGTGTAGAAGGTATCGCCGACCTTAGTCACGTCCGACATAGGCGTGCCCGGTGCGATGGCGCCCGGCATCGCAAGGCCAAGTTGCTTCGCGCGCAAAACCATCTCCAGCGTCAGTGCCCCGCCCGCAGACGTGCCGAAAATGGCGACGTTTTTTGCATCCGTCGTCTTTAATGTATTCTTGTAAACCGTGATGCCGTCATCGAGCGCTGCCGGAAAATAAGCTTCGGGCGGCATGCGGTAATCGACCGTGATCACCTTGAATCCGCTGAAGCCCGCCATCATGATCGCTTCCGGAAGCGCTGCCTCGCCGGGGGAGAGCACGTAACATCCGCCGTGCATGTGAATGAGCACGCGATTGCGATTTTCGGGCGCGATGGTGTCTGGCGTGACGATGAAGGCCCGCACGCCATCAATTGTCGTTTTCTCGACCTTTACCTTCATGCGCTCGCGCAGACCAGGAAGGTTCTTTATGGTTGCCGCCGCCCCTGCTTCGACGACCGGCTTCCACTCTTCGCCGGTTTTGGGTAGCACATCCCACCCGTTTCGTAGTGGCGCGCTGATCAGCTTTTGCATTTGAGGGCTGACAGTATCCGGCACTGGCAGGGTTCTAGCGGGAACGTCCCTTCCTTGCGCAATAGCCGATGCTCCAAGGAATGTGACGGCGGCTGCTGCCGCGGTTAGCTGCAATAAGCGCGTTTGATATTTCATGGAAGTTTCCCCTCTATATTTGTTTAGGAGGGTTCCCCAGACGAACCCCCCGGCCTGCTTTTTATGCAGTTGGTTTTGTTAGCTATTCTAGGCAGCAGGACAAGTAACCGGACAAGCTGCCTAAAAGCGCTGCACCAACATTAGCCAAAGCTGAGCCTGCTGATAAGAGGGGAATGAGGTCAGCAGGCCCGAGGTGTGGTGCGCATCAGCATTTGGCGTTTAAAATGACGGATGACGGATTCAGACTGTCGAGGTCCCCTTGTCCTCCTTGCCAGCCCCCAACTTAAAGAGGTTCGATAGCAGTGCGTCGAAACCGCCTACGCCAGAGCCCGTATGAAGGTCGATGCGGCCAACCTTTTCGACGAGCTTTTCAAGCGCCTCAAGCTCTTTGAGACGCAAGAGCAGGGGGTTGTTTTCCATGAGTTTCGAAGTGTTAAGCAGGGACCGCGTCGCTGCGGTCTCTTCTTGACGCCGGATCAGATTGGCCTTTGCGATCTTTTCGGCCTCAACTACTTTGTTCAAAAGATCTCGTACGTCGCCCGGCAAGATAACGTCCTTGACCCCAATCTCACCGATCTCCGCACCGAGCGCCTTCGCCCTCTCGGAGACGTATGCGCGCACTTCACTGTCGATGGTATCGCGCGCCGCGAGGATTTCGTCGAGCGTGCGCGTCGCCACTGCCTCACGGATAGCGAATTGTATAAGCCGGTACAGCGTATTCTGCGTGTCGGCGGCCGCCAGCGCTGCTTTCGCCGGATCGGTTATCCTCGTGAATGCTGTCAGCGTCACCCGGATGCCGACGCGATCCTTCGTCAGGATCTCTTGCGCGGTCACTTCAAGCGGCTGTGGCCTCAGATCAATCTTGGCTATTCTTATGGTGCGCTCAACGTTCCAGAAGGCATGGCGCCCCGGAGCAAGCCGCTCTTTGAACTGTCCATCGATGAATAACAGTCCGGCCTCGTGGGCCTCGACGATCACGTTACTGACTGATGGTGAACGGGTTAAATCGATCCTGTCGAGATAGCGCTTGGGAACGCGCACGTCTGCGCTGGTGTCAAATCGTTCGACTTGAACCTCCGTCAGCGTTTTCCAAAATGCGCGTGTGGTGTTGGGCAGCGCGATATGCTTGGGATCACCGTCGAAGGAAATGAGGCCGAGCTCTGTGGGGCCAAACTGTGCAATTTCGAAATGTTTTTTTGCTATTTCTGGGTGTGTCTTCGCCAAGAGTAGCGCTTTTTCAGGCACAATTTCGGCGCGAACAACTTTCACGACTTCAACGGATAGCCGTCTCCTCCAGCTCCATCTCCGGTGTCGCCCCGGCCCAAGTAGCTCAATAAAACGGCCATCACGAAACAGAAACGCCAGCTCATCGTCTTTAACGGTTACGTTCACGCCCATAAAACCCTCTCAAAGTCCCACATGAAAAAGGTCGCCGGCTGCCTCCCACATCAACGACGCGGGCTCGCGCTTGAGGCTCATCGTGCCGCCGTCTGTCCCAAGCTGCGTTCGCGCCCGGCCAATGGCCTGACGCGTCGGGGGCTTGTTACTCGGGCTCTGTGACGAGCCGATATCCGCGCAAGCGCAAAGCGCTTTGATGCTTGCCGATCCGCCGCTCTCTTCGGGCCGAAGCCTTAAAGAGCGAACACACCAGCGGGAGGCAGCCGGCTTCCCGTATTGCTCCAGTCCTGTGCCGTGAAGCACTGACTGGTCGATTTTAAAGTGACGTTGGAGTCGAACCAACACGGGTAAAACCCAAGGATTTGCAGTCCTTTGCTCTGCCATTGAGCGAGTCATTTGGTGAAGCCGGGAGGATTCGAACCCCCGACCGCCTAGTTTCCTAGATGCTCTCCCACTGAGCTACGGCCTCCGTTGGGCGCCTATCGTCTGCGGAATACGCCACTGCACAGCAGCGCGCACCAGCCGGGACGTAAAGCCCGGACACAAGGCATTCGACAGGAAGCGCCGACTAATGGGACGATTTTGTCGAAATTGAAGCGTTGACTGAGCTGATAAATGCATGAAGGCTTGGAAATCAACTTTCGCAGGCAAAATACAAAATCGTCCCCAGCGGCGCTCTCCGATGGGCTGGAGCGGACTACGGGAAGCTAAGCACACAATTTCACCACCATTAGAGAAACCCGACTCATGACTCTCGCTACTTGGCTTTTGTACGTCGCAGCGGTTCTGGTCCTCACGGTGACACCCGGCCCTAGCGTTCTGATGTGCGTTTCCACTTCAGTCAATCTTGGGGCGCGCAGGGCTTTGATAGCTTCGCTCGGAAGTACGACGGCAATCGTGGGCATCATGGTGCTCTCCGCGCTTGGGTTGGGAGCAGTTCTTGCGGCGTCAGAAACTCTCTTTGCTGTGCTCAAGTGGCTGGGCGCGGCCTATCTTGCATATCTCGGAATAGCTGCACTCTTCTCTTCCGCTACTGAAATTACAGTCGCCGGTAGTGCAGAATCATCGACACGAAGCCGCTTGTTCGCCCAGGGCTTTCTGGTCGGGGCGAGCAATCCAAAGGCTCTTCTCTTCTTTGGCGCACTGTTTCCGCAGTTCATCAATCCGGATGCGCCGCAGATGCCCCAGTTCCTTGTGCTCGGCTTGACATTCGTTTTCTTCGAGCTGTCGTGGCTCACTGTCTACGCACTTTTGGCGTCCAAGGCCAAACGCTGGCTCCAGCAGCCGCGTAGGGCCAAGTCATTCAATCGTGCCACAGGTGTCGTCTTTCTTGTTGCGGCTGGTCTACTGGTGAGCAGTAAGCGCGCCAGTGCCGCCTAACCGGTCGTTCGAGCCGACAGCCCTCGGCAAGCCTCGGTCAGCCTGCTTACTTGCTGGAGCGGCGAGAAATAAGCGCGCGAATTGACTCTGGGATTGGCGTGGCGAGCTGGATGACGCCATCGTCTTGAGGCGCGCCCACGGCCACGGAGACGGGCACGATCCCACCCCATATGGGCAGGCTGTAGTCATCGTCATCATCCACCGGCATTCCGCTTCGCGATTTGAGCGAGGCAGCCTCCACATCGACCCTTAGCACCGATGTCGCCTTGAATTCTTTCTCGATCATCGGGCGCGTCTCAGCCCAGCGGCCCGGGAGGATATGATCCGTGATCGCCGCAAGCGCGCTTTCAGCCTCGGTTATGTCGGTGACGAGATTTGCGTGCCCGTGCAGAACCACTGAACGGTAGTTCATCGACATGTGAAAAGCTGATCGCGCCACCACCATCGCGTCCAGCAGCGTGACCGTGATGCAAACGGGAACGCCGGGCGCCATGGCTTTGGCAAAGCGTGCAGCTTTAGCGCCGTGAATGTAAAGCGTGTCCTCCATGCGGCCATAGATCATCGGGACGACGATAGGGCGGCCATCGTCCACGAAGCCCACATGCGCCACCATGCCTTCGTCCAGCACCGCGTTGATGGCGGCACGGTCGTAGTTGGAGCGGTCGGTGCGCCTTACCTTGTTCAGCCGCTGCACATCATAGCTATCCATGGCTCGCCTCTCATAGTTCCTCATCCTTTCAAAATGCAACCTGATTACGCATAAACATCAGCCAGTTTTAGCAGCTGATATGGCATGGGCGGTGTCCTGAGCGAGACATATGCGAGCCGATTGATCATTGTTTCAAGCTGATATCTGCGGTTGAAGCGATACTCGAATTCGGCGAGGTATCGCGGCACATGTTTAGCTTGCACAGCTCTGTAGGTTCCCTACCATTGCGGCCTTGATGTTGCCTAGGACTGTGTTGACCCATTTGAACTGCGGCTTTTGGGCCGCTTTCGATCCGCCGCCTGTTTTGATCGGCACATGGGTGCATCCGGCGCTGGCGACAGCAGTGAAGCATGAGAGCGCATCGGAGACGACACAGGCGCCGGCGGCGAGCGCCGCGCCTGCGAGTTTGGCAATCGCAATCTTGCGGAAGCCAGCAACGCGGCGAAGCATAATCCGATCGGGTTTCCCATCACCGGTTACCGCCACAGCGGCCACGAAAGGGGTCTTTCCCGCGGCGCCGCGCCCGCGCCGGCCGGGGCGGGCCCCGCCGAGATAGGCGTCGTCCATTTGTACCTGGCCTTGCAGGCGCTTGGCCGCATTCCGCTCCATCATGACTTGCGCGAGTTTGTGCTTGAGGGTCCAGGCGGCCGTCTGGGTGATGCCAAGCCGCCGCCCGAGCTCGATGCTGGAAATGCCCTTCTTCGATTGCGTAACCAGATACATGGTTTTGAACCAGAGGCGCAGCGGCAGTTTGCTGGACGCGAAGATGGTTCCGGCCGTGATCGATGTCTGCTTGCGGCAGGCATTGCATTGGTACAAAGACCGGGCGCCTCGCTTGACAATGCAGTGCTTCCGGCCACCGCAGCCAGGACACTCGAAACCGTCAGGCCAGCGCCACTGCACCAGCGCGGCATGGCAAAGAGCTTCGCTCCCGTACATTTCATCGAACTGGGCCTCGCTCATGCCTTTCTGGAATTGCACTTGGTTGCGCGCCATTGGAGATCCCTTTGCAAAACAGCATGCTCCCTGTTTGTTCTATTAACCATTTCAGGCAGACGCAACCGCGTAATCAGGAAATGCAATAGGATTGGCCCCTTAAAAAGGTCCACTTTTTCGAAGTTGGGAGGTCCAGTTGCGAGACGCCTTATCAGGGCTAGTGGATTTGGATGCGAAGCTGGCGGAGCCCTTGCAGGCTCAGCTCACCCGCCAGATTAAACGCGCCATCCTAAGCGGTAGGCTGCCGTGCGGGATGAAATTGCCTTCCAGCCGGGTGATGGCCGACGGTCTGGGGATCAGCCGGAATACGGCTATGTCTGCATTGGAGCAGTTGAAAGCAGAGGGCTATCTCGACACTCGCCAAGGCTCCGGCACGCATGTTGCCCACTTCGAGGCAGCGGACGTGGCCGGGAAGCGTGAGGATAAACCGTTGCCGCGCCTTTTCGAACACCGCCTCTCATCGCGTTGGGAGCGCGCGATTAAGCAGCATCACCAGCCTACCCCGGCTCTGCCGAAGCCCTTTCGCCCGGGCGTCCCGGACGTAAAGGCGTTTCCTTACGATTTATGGAATGCAAGCCTTCGAAGGACCGCAAGAGAGGTCGACGAAGCAAGCGCTGGCTATGGACACATATCTGGGCACCCGCGCTTGAGGACGATCCTCGCTCAGCTCCTTGCTGAAACGCGCGGCGTTGTCGCAGATCCAAGCCAGATCATTGTCACCGCATCGGCTCGTGGGGCCACAAGCTTGATCGCAACCGCGATTCTGGAAGAGGGCGACGCGGTCTGGATCGAAGACCCCGGCTTCAGAGGGCCAAAAACGATTTTCGCTGCGGCAGGAGCGATGCTCATTCCTGTTCCGGTCGATGATAAAGGCATTACGCTATCGGCGACCGGCGCACTTCCCGCCCCCCGGCTCATCTACACTACGCCCTCCCACCAATATCCCACTGGCGTGATTATGCACTTGTCCCGGCGGCTGGAGCTTCTCGATCTTGCGACCCGCGCAAATGCCTATGTCATCGAAGACGATTACGACAGCGAGTTTCAATATCGCGGACGCCCGATCGCTGCGCTGCAAGGCCTCGACCGGGCGAGATGCGTTCTTTATCTGGGTACGTTTTCCAAGAGCCTGTTGCCGTCGCTAAGGCTCGGCTTTCTTGTTGCGCCGGTCGGTCTGGCGGAGGAATTGAGGCAGGTTCATCGCAATACGGGCCAGTTCGTGCCGCCGATCATTCAACTGGCTGCCGCTGATTTTATCGAAAAGGGACATTACCGGGCGCATGTGCGCCGGATGCGCTCTCTTTATGCACATCGGCTCGATATTTTTAGCGAACTCATTCACAAGCGTTCGGGCGGCAGATTAAAGGCGGCAATGCCCGATGGCGGAATGCAAACCGTCGTAAGTTCTCTTGAGGGGCACGACGACGCCGCGCTTCTCCGATATTTCGGCCTTGCAGGCATAGATGGACAGCCGCTCTCCGACTTCCACTTAGAGCCCGAAAGGGCATCTCATCGCGGCCTTCTAATGGGCTTTTCGGCTTGGCCGGAGGCTGAGATGAGGCGCGTTCTCGACAGCCTGGCTAAGCTTCGCGTTTCTTAAGTTTTCCGAGGCCGCTGCTCCCCACGATCCAGGAGACAGGACGTCCGTCTATCGCGGCGAGACCGCATCCAATCAGTGCGATGCCAACGAAATGTTTTGGTTGGAGATGTTCATCAAGAAAAAGCGCGCCAAGCAGGATAGCGCTTATTGGAATGAGAAAGGTCACGAGGAGCAAGTTTGTGGCGCCGGCCGTTTCCAAAATTCGGAAATAGAGGATGAAGCCTACGACGGTTGACAACATCACAAGACCCAAAATTGCAGCGCAGACCGTGGCGCTCGGCAGCGCTAAAGTCCATGGATGCTCTATCGCCAGGGCAGAAGGCACGAGAAGCGCGGAAGCCACCGTGACTTGGCCTGCTGCGGTTGCCATGGGTGACACACCCATGCGGCGGAAGCGGCGCCCGTAAATTCCGGCAAGCGCATAACTCATTGCGGCGCAGAGTATTGCGATATCGGCGGTGGCGCTAGCCGTTAAGCCACCCATCAATTCCGCGCCAATCATCACGGCGACACCGGTGGCGCCGAGGAGCACGCCTGCGAAGCGCGCAGGCGTCAGCTTTTCGTCCAAGGTAAAGTAGTGAGCGGCGATAACGGTGAACAGCGGCGTTGTTGCGTTGAGGATCGAGGCAAGACCGCTTGGAATTCGTGTCTGGGCCCAGACAATGAGAGCGAACGGAATTGCGTTATTTAGGGTTCCGATTACGAGAAATGCGGACCACGCGCTTACGTCCCGCGGCATGGGCTTTCGTAGCGCCAGCATGATGAGATAGAAAACGATCGCCGAAAGCGAAACGCGCAGGGCCACGAGGGTAATTGGCGGGACCTCCGGAAGGCTGAGGCCGATGAAAAAGAATGTTCCGCCCCAAAGTAGCGCGAGAACCAGCAGCATGGTCCATTCGCGGCGCGTCATTGTATGATTTAAGGCCACTGGCATGCATCTTTCCTCTTTTTCGGTGATAAGGGAAATGAGTTGAACCAGGCTGGGTGACGAATGCACTCCGCTTGTTGCTTCCGAATTCAGCAAATTGCGGTTTCGAGTGCAAAAAAGCGAGACGCGGGACAAGCGTTGACGGCCGCTTGCGATGAACGGGGAAGCATGACACCCAAGGTGAAGGTGGTTTACAAGGTCACTTGGCCGAACGGCAAGATTTACGTTGGCAGCGACGTCACGGACTCTATCGCTTACTTCGGCAGTCCGGACCAGAGCCTTATCGCGGCCGATTTTCCTAGTCGGAGGCGAGGCGTGACATCAGCGTACGGCGAGAAATTTTGTGGGAATCGGAGATGCCTCCAATGCCGAGGTACTCAGGGAGGAACGGGAGCCGATTATTGCACTCGGTACGAACAACCCAACGATCGGATATAACAAAAGGCCGAAACTCAAATCAGCCTAGATCAGCCTGTAATCACAGGCTGTGGCTAGCAGAGTAAACGGAGTCCGCCACTCGCATTCGAATTCGGCAAGTTGCGGTTTCCAGTGCAAAGGCGTGCTAGCGGCACAAGGGTTGACTACGTTGTGATAATAAATTGATATTTTTCTCCGCCTTGGCCCCGATTTCGTCCATAACCGGCAGTAGCAGAGCGCTGCCGTCCCACATGCTGATCGGAAGGAAAATCATGCGCGGCCTTTTCTTTATGCTTTTGACGCTGCTTTTTTTGGCGCAGTCCGCGCAGAAGAGTAAGGCTGAAGAGGTTTCGTTTGAATATCTTGGCCTTGAGCTTTCAGCGAACCTCGAAATTGCCCACGGTAAAGCGCTGAAGAGCGACGGAGTGGTCCTGCTAGTGCACGATACGCTTGCGCATGATCGCGTGGAGCTCATGTCGTCGCTCCAGGACAGTCTGCGGGATCTCGGCGTCAATTCCTTGGCCATCACCCTCAGTCTTGGCATGGACAAGCGCCATGGCATGTTCGATTGCAAGCTTGAGCAGGATCATCGCCACGAAGATGCCGTGGACGAAATCAATGCCTGGGTGCAGTGGCTCAAGGAAAAAGGCGCCACCTCGATAACTGTCGCGGGGCATGGCCGAGGCGCAAATCAGGTCGCTCTTTATGCGATCAACCGCCTGGATAAGACCGTAAAGCGTGTGGCGCTCATGGCTCCGCTCATGCAGACCCCAGAAAAAGTGGAGGCGGATTACAAGGCGCGGTTCAGGCGGTCATTGCGTGAGGAATTGGCGAAGGCCGAGGAACTTGTCGCCAATGAAGAAGGCAATCAGCTTATGGACGTGCCAGGCTTTCTCAATTGCCAGAAGGCACAAGTTACAGCAGGCGCGTTCGCCAATTATTACGGCGCCAACCCGAAGTTTCTAACGACAAATCTACTTCAAAGCATCAGCGCGCCGGTTCTGATAGCGGTGGGCGATCAAGACCAAAGTCTTCAGGAAATTGAAGCCGCGCGAGCCGAGTTTGGTGCGGTAAAGACTATTTCCTTGGTTACTGTTCCGGGAGCGGATCAGGATTTTCGTGACCTTGCTGCCGACGAGCTTGCGAAGAAGCTCAAGGAATTCGCTAATCACCGGCTACAGGGTTAAGCCGAGGCGCGGACATATGAGCCGGGTGCGTCCTCTATAGCTGGCAGTGGACCCGTTCCAGGCTGCTGGGCTTGTACGTGACCGCCGGAGAACTGCGCAAGCCAATGAGCGTAGTCGGGCCACCAGGAACCCGCGTGTTTCTGTGCTTTTGCGACGAAAGCATCGACGGAAGGCAGCAACTTTGGATCGCCCTCGCCAAGTATCCAATGCATATATTTAGGCTTGCTCGGCGGATTGATTACACCTGCGATATGGCCGGAACCGGCGAGCACGAAGCGGACCGGGCCGCCAAACAGCTTAGAGCTGATTAAGACAGACTCCGCAGGCGCGATATGGTCCTCGCGTGTCGCGAGTTCGTAAATCGGAAGCGTGACACGGCTCAGATCGAGTGGGACGTTGCCGAAGCTAAGCAGCCCTTGCGCCAATTTATTGTGCCGGTAGAACTCACGCAGATAAAAACTATGATTTGCGGGCGGCATCCGCGTGGTGTCGGAATTCCAATAGAGGAGATCAAAGGGGAAGGGCTGTTTGCCCAGAAGATAATTATTGACGATATACGGCCAGATGAGATCTTTCGGGCGCAGCATGTTGAAGACGGTCGCCATGCGCGCTCCATCCAGAAAGCCCTTTTGCGCCATGATCTGGTCCAGCGCCTTTAATTGTTCATCGTCAATAAAGACGAGAAGATCGCCCGCGTGGCTGAAATCTGCCTGAGCTGCGAGAAAGGAAGCTGATCGGATGCGCGTGTCGCCGGTGGCGCCCATGTAAGCCAACGCGCTCGCAAGCAAAGTACCGCCGACGCAATATCCAAGGGCATTCACCTGGGGTGCGCCAGTGATCTTAAGCACCGCATTCGTCGCCTCGAATATACCCTCGCGCATATAATCTTCGAAGCCTTTGGAGGCGAGCTTTGAATCGGGATTTACCCACGACACAACAAAAACAGTAAAGCCCTGATCGACCAGCCATTTGATGAAAGATTTCTGCGGCGTGAGATCGAGAATGTAAAACTTATTGATCCATGGCGGGATGATGAGCAGCGGGATTTCGTAAACCGAGTCGGTTGCTGGAGTGTATTGAATGAGCTGCATCACGTCGTTTTGGAACACGACCTTGCCGGGCGTAATAGCGAGATTCTTGCCCACTTCGAATGCGGACATATCGGTTTGGCGGATCCGCAAAAGCTCCCCGGACTGCTGTAAATCCTGAAGAAGTTGTGTCATGCCGCGAGCGAGATTTTGCGCGTTCGTCGACATTGTGGCGCGAATAACTTCGGGGTTTGTGAAAGGGAAATTGGAAGGCGAAAGCGCGCTTACGATCTGATTCAAATAAAATTCGGCGCGATGCTTGGTGTGCTGATCCACACTGGACTTCTCGACCATTTCTTCCGCCCATTTGCTCGTTAGCAGATAGGCTTGCTTGAGAAAGTCAAAGAACGGATTTTCCTTCCACTCGCGATCTGAGAATCGGGAGTCACCTGGAGATGGTTGCGCGAGCGGGGCGACCTCCTGGCCAAGAAATCGATGGTAAGTCCGCCCCCACAGCTCAATGAGGTCCTGGCTAAGCTTGCCCTGGGCGGCGGCAAGTGCCTGCGGATCGTTGAGCCAATATTGTGCTATCGGTCCGAACAGCTTTCCCGATTCCGCTATTCCTTCTGCAACGCTTATGGCGCCCTGGCGCTTCTCCCGGTCGTCCATAAGCCTGGCAATGATTTGGCCGGCCGCCTCAAAAGCGCGCAAAAGATTCGTAGCGAACTGCTCTGAGGACTCCAGACCAGGCAAATTTACGGCGGGCGGTGTGCTTCCCGCCTTTTCGCGCCTATCGGCCATCTCGCGCTTCCTTAACCAATTTAATATGTAAACGAATGTAACTTTTTTTGCGGCAAATTACTACTTTAGTAACAAACGATTCGCGGGTGCTGTTCCAGCCCCAATATCCTCAGCGGCAAACAAACAGCGCCCCTAAGCAGTCTCCCAGCGCAATGGAATATAAGCTGAGTAAGGTAACAGGCTCGTTAATAGCGCCGGACAAGTGTGACCAATTTACCCTGAATTTTAACGCGGTCAGGACCAAAAATTCGAGTTTCGAATGCAGAATTCGCAGGCTCTAGCGCTATCGACTGTCCCTTCTTGCGCAGCCGTTTGAGTGTTGCTTCCTCATCATCGATCAAGGCGACGACAATATCACCGCTTTCTGCGCTTTGCGTTCTCTGCAGGATAACCGTGTCGCCTTCATGGATACCGGCGTCGATCATAGAGTCGCCCCGCACTTCAAGCGCGAAATGCTCTCCTTGTGACAGCAATTCAGGTGGCAAAATGAGACTATGGCTATGATCCTCAATAGCCGAGCGCGGGACGCCCGCCGCAATGCGGCCCATAACCGGTACGGAGCTTCCTCCGTCCTCGCGATCTCGAACAAAAGGAGATTGTGGAGCTTCCTCGAATGAGGAACGCTTTTGGCGATGTCCCTCAATCACGGTTGGCATGAAACCGCCGCGCCGCCGTTCCAGTTCGTTTCCGGTGCGAGCCTTCTCGGGCAGGCGCATGATTTCAAGGGCGCGCGCCCTGTGAGGCAATCTTCTTATGAAGCCACGTTCTTCGAGCGCCATTATAAGGCGATGAATGCCTGATTTCGATTTTAGATCGAGCGCTTCCTTCATCTCATCAAATGAGGGCGGCACACCAGTCGCTTCGATGCGCTCGTTGATGAACAGGAGAAGTTGCTTCTGCTTCGGTGTTAGCATGAAGACCCCGGGTAGGCGCTGTCACGACCTTGTACAAACCAAGAACATCAATAAACGTTCTCATTAAGTTCCGCAAGCGGAAAACGCGATCTTTGACGCAGTCGCTAAAAATCGAGGCTAATTGTCGGGACGCGGTCGGCTGCTTTGAGGGCAGGCGCGAATGGGGGGCGAATGATCAGGCAATCGGCCGTTGCGAAGGCATTCATAAGCGAACTGTCCTGGTCGGTCAAAGCTTCGACAGCCCCGTCCCGGAATACCCCACGCATATAGTGTTCCCGCTCGCCATTCGCACCTAGGGGCGTAGCGAGGGGAATTTCCTTGATCAAATCGCGCTTCTTAGCGCCGAGCAGGCGATCAAGCAGTGGTTTGAGGAAAAGGCGTGCGCAAATCATCGCGGAAATTGGGTTGCCGGGAAGGCTAAGGACGCGCTGACTTCCCTTGAAGCCGAACATCACTGGCTTGCCGGGCCTCATTGCGACTTTTAGAACCTCGAAGCGAGCGCCAGCTTGCTCCAGAACCTCGCGCACGAGATCATGCTCGCCGACTGATGCGCCGCCGATAGTTAAGAGAATGTCTGCGCCACTCGCTTGTGCCGCGAGCGATGCGAGGCTTTCTTTGTTGTCTCGTGCGATGTTTAGAATTTGTGCTTCGCCCCCCCATTCCGCAATCGCCGGTTTGAGTGCCGAGGGAATGGAGGAAATAATTTGATCTGCGCGAGGCGTAGCTCCCGGTTTTACCAACTCGTCTCCGGTCGCGAGAACCGCTACTGACGGCTTTCGCCGAACTGGGATGGCCGCGCGGTTCATGGAGGCGGCGAGCATGAGATGACGGCTCTTAAGTCGCGTTCCGGCAGTGAGGAGGGTGTCACCCTCTTTGAAATCATAGCCGCGCGGCCGGATGTGACGCCCGAGCCTAGACGCCTCCAAAATTTCCACGGCGTCGGGCGAAAGCGCGTTTGTATTTTCTTGAATGACCACAGTGTCCGCGCCATCGGGAATGGGCGCGCCCGTGAAGATGCGGACGGCTTCGCCTTCCTGAACGGTACCGTCAAAAGCGTGGCCTGCCGCTGCGACCCCGATAAGTCTCAACTGCGTAGGCGCCTGTGCTACGTCAGCCGCGCGAACCGCGTAGCCATCCATGGCCGAGGCGTTGAAAGGAGGTTGCGTGAGAGTCGCCCGAAGATCTTCGGAAAGGACGCGTCCTGCAGCTTCATCCAAGTGGACAAATTCGATGCTCAACGGCGCGGCGTTGTCGAGAATTCTTTCGCGCGCCTCTGCGACGGACATCAGCCCCATGGCTACCCCTCTTTGTCGAGTGGCGAAGCCTGGAAATCGCCAGATTTCCCGCCAGTCTTCGATAAAAGCCGGATACCCTCGAACCGCATCGCCTTATCGCGCGCTTTCAGCATGTCGTAAAGCGTGAGGCAACTTACAGTGACTGCCGTTAGCGCCTCCATCTCGACGCCTGTCTGCCCGTGCGCCTTCGCCATCGCTTCGACGCGAACGCTTCTGCGATCCGGCAGAAGTTCAAAGTCAACGCTGACCTTGGTAAGCGCCAATGGATGACAGAGTGGAATGAGATCATGCGTTCGCTTGGCCGCCATGATACCAGCGATGCGCGCTGCCGCCAGCACGTCACCCTTTGGCGCCTGCCCCTCAGTGATGATGCGCAAAGTATCCGCCGCCATCACCACATAGCCTTCCGCGACGGCGACGCGAGTGGTCACGGCTTTATCGGCCACATCCACCATCGTGGCTTCGCCCTTTGCGTTGATGTGCGAAAGCTCACTCATGCTGCGGTGGTTTGCCTTTCATTTTCGGTAATGGGTGCAAGAAGAGTGCGCGTGGCGCATTCAACGTCGCGCTGCCGCATCAGGCTTTCGCCAACGAGAAAAGCGCGCGCTCCGGCGCGGGAAAGATGCGCGATGTCGGCTGGAGTAAAAATGCCGCTCTCCGCAACAATGATCCGGTCCTGCGGTATTTTCCGCGCGAGTTCTTCCGTCGTTTCGAGCCGCGTCTCGAACGTTTTGAGATTGCGGTTATTGATGCCGATAAGGCGCGCATCCAAGCTCAGCGCGCGGGTCAGCTCCTCTTCATCGTGAACCTCTACGAGCACATCCATCCCGTAATCGCGAGCGGCGGAAACCAGATCCTTCGCCAGCGAGTCCGATGTGCAGGCCATAATCACGAGAATGCAATCTGCGCCCATCGCACGGCTTTCGGCCACTTGATAGAGGTCGACCATAAAATCCTTGCGGAGCACCGGCAGTTCCACAGCAGCGCGTGCGGCCATGAGCGCCTCGGGCGATCCCTGAAAGGAAGGACCATCGGTGAGGACCGATAGGCAAGCCGCGCCTCCGCGCTCATAGGCTGAGGCCAAGGCCGCCGGGTCGAAATCCGCGCGGATGAGACCCTTCGAGGGGCTTGCTTTCTTTACCTCGGCGATAAGACCGGGCTTAGAGTTCGCCTGCTTCTTTTCGAGCGCTGCTACGAAACCACGGCAGGGAGAGGTTGAACGCGCGCGCGCCGCTATTTCTGCAGAAGAGATGCGCGATTTGGCCGCCGCGACTTCCTCTCTCTTATAGGCAACGATCTTGTCGAGAATGGTCATTATGTTCAGCCTGCCGTGACTTTGCTTTGCTCATCTGAATTCACGGCGCGTTCCGCAGCATCGTGACTTGCTTCAATCAAAGCATCGAGCGCCGCTTCAGCGCGGCCGCCATCAATGGAGCTTGCGGCAAGTTGAGCGCCTTCGGAGAGGTTTTGCGCTTTACCCGCAATGATAAAAGCCGCTCCGGCGTTCAGAAGCACAATATCACGGAACGGACCTTGCGCGCCTCGAAAGAGAGCGCGCATTGCTGCGGCGCTTTCCTCGGGTGTACCGCCTTCGAGGTCGCGAAGGCTTGCATTTGGCAGACCGGCATCGCGCGGATGGACCTCGAAGGTGGAGATTTCGCCGCCTTTCAGCTCCACGACTTGGCTTGCGCCCGTGGTCGAAAGCTCATCCATGCCGTCCGAGCCATGCACGACCCAAACGTGAACGGCGCCCGCCCGCTTCATGACCTCTGCCATCGGCAATAGCCATTGCGCTGAGTAGGTTCCTATGAGCTGCCGCTTCGTGCTGGCCGGATTGAGCAACGGACCGAGGAGGTTAAAAACGGTGCGCAGTTTCAACGCCTGCCGCACCGGAGCCGCGTGGCGCATGGCGGGGTGGTGGGCCGGAGCCCAGAGGAAGGCCAACCCCGCCTTTTGGAAGCATTGCGAAAGTTGCTGTGGCGATGCCTTGATATTGACGCCAAGCCTTTCAAGGACGTCTGCTGCGCCTGATTTTGAGGAAACGGCGCGATTGCCGTGTTTGGCGACCGGGACGCCCGCGCCAGCCAGTACGAAGGCGGAGGCGGTCGAAACGTTAAACGTGCCTTTTGCGTCGCCGCCTGTCCCTACGATGTCGATCGCGCCCTCTGGAGCCTGGGCTGGGATCATGAGTTCGCGCATCGCCGATACAGCGCCGGCGATCTCGTTAACGGTTTCGCCGCGCGCTTTGAGCGCAACGAGAAATGCGGCTAGCTCGACTTCGGAAGCTGAGCCTTGCATGATGCAGGTGAATGCCTCTTTTGCTTCCTCCTCGGAAAGCTGCTCACCGTTGGCGGCTTTTTCAAAATGCTTTCGGAATGCTGCTGCAAGGTCTGACATTGGGGCCTCAAGCGACAGCGGCGCGGGCGGGGACTTGCGCGTCGTTAGGCAGCATCAAACCCTTTTTGCGTGGAGACCAGACTATGCCCGCGAGCGTAAGAAAATTCGCAAGAATTGCGTGGCCATGGGCGCTTGCGATGCTTTCCGGATGGAACTGTACGCCAAACGTCGGCTGGCTTCGATGCTCAAGCGCCATGATGAGACCATCCGAAGTGCGCGCGGTGACAGAGAGGCAGCTTGGCAAGGTCCCGGCCTCGACAATCAGCGAATGATAACGCGTTGCTTCAAAGCCGTCCGGCAGCCCCTGAAAAAGGCTCGTCCCTTCGTGGTAGATATTGGACATCTTGCCGTGCATTAAGATCGGCGCGCGGATTACGTGGCCGCCGAAGGCTTGGCCAATACTCTGATGTCCGAGACACACGCCAAGCAATGGAATGCGGCCTTTATTCTTCTTTATGAGATCGAGGCAAATGCCTGCTTCGTTGGGCGTGCATGGGCCTGGGGACAGAACGATGGCCTCGGGCTTTTCCGCTATCACGGCGGCGGCGGTCATCTCGTCATTGCGATAAACGCGAGCTTCAATGCCGAGATCGCCAAAATAATGGACGAGATTATAGGTGAAGCTGTCGTAATTATCGATAATCGTTATCATTCTTGTTGCCCGTATGCCATTACGCGGCGAGCGAGTTGGGTGTAACAAAAAGCCGAAGTTTGCCAGTGCCTGGCTCTAGCTCTTTCCACGCTTCCGTTTTGAAAGTGAAACTTGCTAAAGCCCCCGTCGGGAACTTCGCTTCAAGCTCTGCCTTGCCTTGCTTGTCGGGAGCCGCGAGCATGACCGCCAATTCCTGAAGGCCCGGATTGTGGCCCACGATCATGACATGCGCAATATCTTCCGGAAGCTTCTTCAAGAGATTCAAAAGCGTTGTAGCCGGGGCTTCATAGATCCGTTTTTGAAAGCGAATTTCTGGTGGATTATCCCAGGCCTCTGCCTCGGCGAGCTTGAGTGTCTGGCGCGCGCGCGCGGACGGTGAACTAAGCACAAGATCAGGCTTTATTTTGTGATCGCGTATGGCCTTACCCATTTTGGGTGCGGTCTTGAGCCCTCGGGGGGAAAGATCGCGGTCTACATCGGCGATAGCGGGATCGTTCCTTTGGCCAGATTTTGCATGGCGAAACAGCGTTACGGTCTTCATGGGCAACTCCAAAAAAAAAATGGCGCAGCCGGACGCTCCGGTTCTCCTCTTTACGACGCGTCACCTTGCGCAGCGCCGCCTATCCCGAAGAGGGGACCCTTGCGCTACTGGCCTCGTCCTGCTTGCCCCGCGAACCGCACGGCCTCCTCCGCCGCCCGGAATAGTGCTCGCGCCTTATTCTCACACTCGGCTTGCTCAGAGGTGGGCACCGAGTCCGCAACGATGCCAGCGCCAGCTTGAACATGCATCATACCATCTTTCACCACGGCGGTACGAAGCGCAATGCAAGTATCCATTTCGCCATTCGCTGCAAAATAACCGATGCAGCCCGCATAGATGCCGCGTTTTTCGGTCTCCAACTCGTCGATAATCTGCATGGCGCGGACTTTCGGCGCGCCGGAAACGGTTCCCGCTGGAAAACCAGCCATTAACGCATCGATTGCGTCATGTTTCTTATCGAGCTGTCCAATGACGTTCGATACGATGTGCATGACTTGGCTATAATATTCCAAGAAGAAGCTATCCGTGACCTGAACAGAGCCAATTTCGGCCACTCGACCCACGTCGTTGCGGCCAAGGTCAAGCAGCATTAGGTGTTCGGCGCGCTCCTTTGTATCGGCGAGAAGTTCAGCCGCGAGGCGGGCGTCGTCCTCCGGAGTTGCGCCTCTTGGCCGCGTACCAGCGATAGGCCGGATCGTGACCTTGCCTTCGCGCACCCGCACTAGAATTTCAGGGCTCGACCCAGATATGGCAAAGTCGCCGAAATTAAGAAAATAGAGAAAAGGGGAGGGGTTCACCCGGCGCAACGCGCGATAGAGCGCAAAAGGCGGCAAATCGAAGCGTGTTGAGAAGCGTTGGGAAAGCACCACCTGAAATATGTCGCCGGCCCCAATGTAGTCCTTTGCCCGGTTGACCATCGCCATATACTCCGCAGGCGTCATGTTTGACGTTGCAGAGGCGTATACGCCATCGAGCCCATTTACCGGGGAAGCGTGCGCGCTTTGGCTGTCAAGCTTGTCCTGAACGGCGCTTAGCCGGTCGATGGCTCGCGAATAGACGGTCTTCGCCGACAGCCGCTTTTGCGGGCGCACCGTCGTGACGATGGTCATCTCGTCCTTAACGGCATCAAAGATCACCATAATGGTGGGACGCATCAGAAGTGCGTCGGGAACGCCTATCGGATCGGGCCTTTCTGTAGGCAAATGCTCGACGAGCCGGACTGTGTCGTAGCTGAGATAGCCAAAAACGCCTGCTGACATTGGCGGCAAATGGTGCGGAATTTCGAGGCGCGAACTCTCGAGCAAGTTCGCGCAGCGCCGTTAACGTGCCGCCGCGGCAACGCCGGAACGCGCCCTTCCCGTCAAGCGGCGACGTATTGATCTCCGCCTTATCGCCTTCGGCGCGCCATAAAAGATCAGGGTCGAGGCCGATAATCGAATAGCGGCCCCGAACCGCGCCGCCTTCCACCGATTCCAAAAGAAAGGAATAGGGGCGCTCGGCCGAAAGTTTCAGCATCGCTGAAACTGGCGTTTCGAGATCGGCCACGAGCCGGGTGGATACGAGCTGCGGGCACCCTTGGTCGTAGGCCGCCGCAAAGTCTGAGAACGAAGGTTCTACCTTCATCTGAGTATAAGTCTCTTATTATGGCTATTGCTTAAATTTGCAGTCGCGAGGAGGCACGGTGCCCCCTCTACTAGTCAGTGTCGGCAACTCCGCCCGCGACATCAGACGCCATCTTTGAGTCCACCGAAACGCCTACGCGCCTCGTGATATCTGTCAAATACTCGGCGAAATTGTCATCGGCGATGTGCCGCCCAATTTGCTCTTCGAGGCCCTTTATTCCTGCCTCGTCGAGCGGCGCTGGCGGGGTTATCTTTTCAACCTGAAACACAATCCGGGATGCCCCGTCGCCGGACAACACAGAGCCAGCCGCGCCCTCGGCAATCGTGAATGCTTGCCCCACAGCGGCTTGCGGAAGGCCAGGCTCGGACTCGCTGCGCTTGAGAGGCTTGGTTGTTTTAGCTTCGGCTTCTACGCTTTTTGCCACTTCAGCGATTGGCTCTCCCTTATCGAGCCGGGCCACCAACTCTCGCGCCTTTTCGGCGAGCTTTGTGCGCGTTTGATCCTTGCGCCATGCGGCATCAACCTCCGGCTTCACCTCTTCAAAGGTTTTCTGGCGCGCCTTTGTGATGTCAAGCACGTCGAACCAGGCATATCCGCCTCCGGGGAGGTGCAGAGCTTCATTCTCGACGCCTATGTCGGATTTGAATGCGGCCGATGCTAAAGCAGGAAAAGGAGCGCCGCCTATAGCAAATTGCTTGCCATCGCCGTCCTTGCCGCTGCTATCCAATTGGGCCTCGATCACTGGCAAATCGAGCTTCTTCGCGGCTTCGCCAACAGGAACGCCTGCAGTCCGCTCATCCTCATAGGCTTTCGTGAGCTTGGTTGTATTTTCGGTTGTTCGCGCCTTGACCAAATCTTCGCGGATTCGGTCCTTCACTTCGTCAAAGCTTTTTGCCTGTCCTGGTATGATTTCAAGGACGCGGATGATGGCGGTGGAAAGCGGACCCTCGACCGGGTCGCTGACTTTGCCTTTCTTGAGGGTGCTGAACGCGGTCTCAACCATCTTGGCATTCGCTGCGAATTTGTCGGTGAACTCTTTTTTCGAGAGAGTTCCAAGATCGATTTCCGGCTGTTTGAAGCCAGCATCCTTGGCTATTGCAAGAAAATCCTTGCCTTTCTTAAGCGCGGCGGCAGCGTCGTCGGCAGCCTTCTTCGATTGGAACGGTATGAGTTCAAGCTTACGGCGCTCAGGAACGTTATAGTTTTCAGGATTAGCGTTATAAGCAGCCTGCATCTCGACGTCTGTTATCGCGATCTTGCTGGCGACGGTTTGCGGATTGATAGCGACCACCGCGACTTTGCGCGTTTCTGGGGCCATGAATTGCGGCTTCCGCTCATTATAGTAAGCGCGCAAAATCTCTTCGGGGGCTGATTCAATGGCGCCGGCGGCATTTGCATTTATATTGAAATAGCCAATGGTGCGCTGCGAATTCTCGTAGCGATTAAAGGCGTCGAGAAGTGCCTTTGGCACGACAGCCGACTTTTCGAAAATGCCACGAAGCTGGCGGCGCACCAAGTCAGCCGAAAGCTCCTGCTCAAAGAGGGGAGCCGAATAGCCGATCTGCGCCAAAAATCCCTGATATTTTTGGGGATCGAATTTACCAGAGGCGTCTTGGAAGTATTCGTTGCGGTAAATGCTCTCCTTCAATCCTTCTTTCGAAAGCCCAAGACCAAGTGAGCGGGCTTCTGCGTCGATGGCGGCTTCTTGGATGAGATTCTGTAGAACACGCTCCGGCAGACCAAGCGCCTTGGCCTCTTGGGGAGTAAGGCGGCGCCGGGCGCGCGTGCTAAGATTTTCAACCGTTCGCTGATAGGAACGCTGATATTGCTGCGGCGTTATTTCGATTGAGCCTACTTTGGCCACGGTTGGCTTGGACACCCGATCAAAGTAATTTGAGCCGCCCATACTCATAGCGAAGGCGCCGATTAGAATGGCGAACATCACGGCAACTGCCGCTTTTCGAAGGGCTTTCATCATGACAGGCGAGTATCCTCAGCACGAAAAGAAGACAAGCGGGCCTTGATTCAGAGGGGAATTTCTTGCAGGGTCCGCTACGCAGCGTAATTTAGTGAAATAAGTACGGCACGCAATACGAGATTGGTGTCTACTGCCGGGTTCAACAAGAGAAATAAGGCTATTTATGGAAAGACTTAAGCTTCTTGTTGCCGGAAACTGGAAGATGAACGGCTTTAAGGCCGATCTCGAGCAGATTGACGCTGTGCGGGCAGGGCTTGCAACGCCAGAATCCGTTGATGTGACGTTGTTTCCGCCTGCCACGCTTTTATTAAGCGCGGCGGAGCGCACGGCTGGGTCGCAACTCAAAATCGGCGCGCAGGACTGCTCTCCCGCAAAAGGGGGCGCATTCACGGGCGATTTATCCGCGCCAATGTTAAAGGACGCCGGAGCGGCGGCGATTATCTTAGGTCATAGCGAACGCCGAAGCCTGCATGGAGAGACGAGCGAACTCGTCAGACGCAAAGCTGAAATCGCGATTGAAACAGGACTGACGGCGATCATCTGCGTAGGAGAAACAGCAGGCGAGCGGGCCGCTGGTCTAGCCGAAAGTGTATGCTTGCGTCAGCTATCCGCAAGCGTTCCTAGCGTAAGCTCGGCTGCAAATACGGTTATCGCCTATGAGCCTGTGTGGGCAATTGGAACCGGACTCACTCCAACTATCGCGGACATCGCTACGATCCATAAACCACTTCGGGCTATGCTCAATGCAATGCTTCCTGTGGTGGATAACAAAGGCTGGCGCATCCTTTATGGGGGGTCTGTTACAGCTCAAAATGCTGTAGCGATTTTTGATTGTGATGAAGTAAACGGTGTTCTTGTTGGCGGGGCGAGCTTAAATGCGGCTTCTTTCCTCGCAATTATCGCCGCCGCTGAAAAGGCCGCAAACCAAACTCGATTCCTAACGCGCAAGGACTGTTCCATTCTATGACGATGCCTGCAACGATCAGACAAAGCACCCTATGCCGAGCGGCTCGCCGTTACGGAGTGTTTTTGCTTTTAGCGTCGATTGCGCCTTCGGATGCCTTCGCTGCGCCGCTTGACAAAAACTCCTGCGCCCAGCTCGCGCAAGATATGCAGAACCTAAAAGCGCTTGAAGTCGATAAGCTGATGGAGAATGGCCCGAGCTGGGCAATGTCTCATTTATCCCCGGTGCAAATCGCGCTCATCCGGCAGTATATCGACCTCGACGAGCAGATGAAATTCCGCTGCGCCGCTCCAAGTTCGCTTGTGCATCTCAAAAATCTCGAACCTGAGAACGAGGATGGAACGGCCTCGGCTGAGGCTGGAACGGGCGAAGCGGCTGATAACGCATCAGGCGACCAAGCTGGGGGCAACCCATCCGCCGCGCAACCTAAAGCCAACGCCGCCAAGCCAGCAAAGAAGACAGCGCAGCCCAAGAAGGACAATTCAGCGGCCAATCATTAAGCGTTTTCGCCACGAATTGTTTTTGCCATCTTGATCTTATAATACAAAACCGTCATGTATGGCGGTGTTCTTCCCGTCATTACGTCTGGTAAGTTTCAATGGCCACTATACTCCTTGTCATCCAAATCATGGCTGCTGCATCCATGATCGTGATCATCCTTCTGCAACGCTCGGAGGGTGGCGCACTCGGCATGGGCGGAGGCGGCGGCGGCGGTTTTGTATCCGGGCGCGGCGCGGCAAATCTTTTAACGCGCATGACCGCTATTCTCGCTGCGGTCTTTTTGGCGACAAGCCTTGCGCTTGGCATTGTTGGCAATCGGGCTGGGCCAACATCAGCCGTTGGAGTAACCGCACCTCGCGGCGAATCAGCACCTTCTCCGGCGAGCGCTCCAGCGGAAAGTCAGCCAGCGGCCCTTCCTGATCTGAAGCTCCGCAGGCCAGGCGCTCCCGCGCAACAGCAGCCTGCTCCTACGCCCGCACCGGCTAAGCCGCTAGTGCCGCAGTCTCAATAGGCTTCCGGTCGCCCCAATGATCGCATTGGGGCGTTTTGACGCCGTTGAAAACTCAAAGCTTTAGCTTTCACTTCGCGTTGCGAAGCACTACTTTACGAGTCCATGGCGCGATACATCTTCATCACAGGCGGCGTGGTCTCCTCTCTCGGTAAGGGCTTAGCAGCAGCAGCGCTCGGCGCATTGCTCAAGGCTCGTGGTTATACCGTCCGGCTCCGCAAGCTCGATCCCTACCTTAATGTCGATCCGGGCACTATGAGCCCTTATCAGCATGGCGAGGTCTTCGTCACCGACGATGGTGCCGAGACCGATCTCGATCTTGGTCATTATGAGCGCTTCACTGGCGTTTCCGCGCGGCGCGAAGATAACATCACCACCGGTCGCATCTATCAAAACGTTCTCTTGGCGGAGCGCCGTGGCGACTATCTGGGTGGCACGGTGCAGGTCGTCCCTCACGTCACCAACGCCATCAAAGATTTTGTCCTCTCGGGCAATGGCGACGCAGATTTTGTGCTTGTCGAGATCGGCGGCACGGTTGGCGATATCGAAGGGCTGCCATTCTTCGAAGCAATTCGGCAGCTCGGAAACGAACTTGATCGCGGTCAGGCCATTTTCATTCATTTGACCTTGGTGCCCTACATTAAGGCGGCAGGTGAACTTAAAACCAAGCCGACGCAGCATTCCGTAAAGGAATTGCGGTCTATTGGCATTCAGCCGGATATCCTTCTATGCAGATCGGAGATCGACATTCCGAAAAGCGAAAGGGCAAAGATCGCGCTTTTCTGTAATGTCCGTGAGACCGCAGTGATTCAGGCGCTCGATGTTTCGAACATCTATGATGTGCCACTCGCCTATCATGCGGAGGGGCTTGACCGTGAGGTGCTTGCAGCCTTCGGAATTAACGACGCGCCAACTCCCCAGCTTAATGTGTGGCAGGAAATTTCGCATCGGATCGCTCACCCCGATGGCGATGTTTCGATAGCCATTGTCGGCAAATATACAAACCTGAAGGATGCTTATAAGTCGCTGATCGAGGCGTTGGCCCATGGCGGCATAGCGTGCGGTGTGCGCGTAAAAATCAACTGGTTGGACGCTGAGCTTTTCGAAAATGGGGATCCTGGTGAACATCTGGCGAATATCCACGGCATTATCGTGCCGGGCGGGTTCGGTGAGCGCGGTGCGGAAGGTAAGATCGAAGCGGCCCGCTATGCGCGCGTGAAGAAGGTGCCTTATCTTGGCATATGCTTTGGTATGCAGATGGCGGTCATCGAAGTTGCGCGCCATCTTGCTGGCATTAATGGCGCCAGTTCAACGGAGTTTGGTCCTGCGGTGGAACCCGTTGTCGGTCTTATGACCGAGTGGATGAACGGCGGCGAGACGCAATACCGGAATACCGCAAGCGAAAAAGGCGGAACGATGCGCCTTGGCGCTTACGATGCGCATCTTGAGGAAGGCAGCCAAGTGGCGAGAATCTACGGACGCAATCGCATCAGCGAGCGCCATCGTCACCGCTATGAGGTGAATATCAATTATCGCGAGCGTTTGGAGCGGGCGGGCTTGCGTTTCTCGGGTCTGTCGCCCGACCACAAGCTTCCGGAAATCATCGAGATTCCAGATCATCCCTGGTTCATCGGCGTGCAGTTTCACCCAGAACTCAAATCAAGACCGTTTGAACCGCATCCACTTTTTGCTTCCTTCGTGGACGCGGCTATCCATCAAAGCCGCCTCGTTTGAGTAACGACAGAGGATTGCGAGCAAGTTGAACCATCGGGGCGTTGTAGTTCTGGATTGCTTCCGGCCAGCTTTGCTGGCCGTCGCAATGACGGCTTCGGCAGACCGTCATCGCGAGTCGCCTCTCCCGCTGTCATGGCCGGCCCTTGACCGGGCCATCCAAAATTTCTCTATGCGCGCGCCGGTTATAACTCATCGCAACATGCTTTAGGAGAGTAGTGTGGCAAGCGAAAGCGTGAACCCCAATGCCGTAGTGGACATTTCGGGTGTAAAAGTTGGGAATGCGCTGCCGTTTGCTCTCTTCGCTGGCCCCTGCCAGCTCGAGAGCCGCGCACATGCGCTCGAAATGGCGTCCGCGCTAAAGGAAATCTGCCAGCGCCTCGGCATCGGCCTCATTTATAAGACCTCCTTCGACAAGGCGAACCGCACAAGCGCAAACAGCGCACGCGGCCTCGGCCTTAAAGCTGCGCTGCCGATTTTCGCCGAGATCCGCGAAACGCTCGGGCTGCCGGTCGTGACGGACGTTCATGATTCGTCTCAGTGCGCCGCAGTCGCAGAAGCTGTCGATGTGCTGCAAATTCCGGCTTTCCTTTGCCGTCAGACTGATCTGCTCATTGCTGCGGCGGAAACCGGTCGCGCCGTCAAAGTGAAGAAGGGGCAATTTCTGGCGCCCTGGGACATGAAAAACGTGGTCGCGAAGGTTCTGGCGGCGGGCAATCCGAATGTGCTTGTCACCGAGCGCGGCGCGAGCTTTGGCTATAATACGCTCGTGTCCGACATGCGAGCTCTGCCTATACTGGCCGAGACAGGATGCCCTGTCGTATTCGACGCCACACATTCGGTGCAGCAGCCTGGCGGACTCGGTGCTTCTAGCGGCGGCGACCGGCGCTTTGTGCCCGTATTAGCGCGGGCGGCGCTGGCGGTTGGAGTTGCGGCGGTCTTCATCGAGACACATCAGGACCCGGACCGCGCGCCTTCGGATGGCCCAAATATGGTGCCATTAATGACACTGGAGCCGCTTTTGGCCGAGCTTCTTGCCTTCGATAGGCTTGCAAAGTCGCGGTCAGTTTAAAACTTGGACGTGCAGCCATCGTTGACATGCAGCTAATTCTTGGCACAGTCGTACCATGAGCGATGGTGATTTCGACGTCATTTTCGCAGGCGGCGGCTTGGCGGCGACGCTCGCTGCATATCGCCTGCGACAGCTTCGTCCCGATCTACGCCTTCTTTTATTGGAAGCAGGCGCCCGGCTTGGCGGCAACCACACTTGGTCCTTCCACGACAAGGATATTAGCCCGGCAGCCAGAGCGTGGGTCGCGCCTTTTATCGCGCAGTCCTGGCCGCGCCAAATCGTGCGCTTTCCGAAATATTCCCGCACTTTATCTGTCGGCTACAACACAATCTCATCTGAAGTTTTGCATGAGGCTGCCTTCACGGCGTTAGGAGAGTCGGTCCTGCTATCCGCGAGGGTTCAGGATGTCGCGCGCGATGGCGTGAGGCTTACCGATGGCCGGAGTTTTAGCGCGCGCTGCGTTGTCGATGCGCGCGGCCAAAGGCCAGGGCATGGGTTGACAGTCGCTTACCAGAAATTCGTGGGTCTTGAAGCGCGTCTCGATAAGCCGCACGGCCAGCAATTCCCGGTCATCATGGATGCGACCGTGCCGCAGCGCGACGGTTATCGTTTCGTGTATACGCTGCCATTGTCAGCAGACCGCTTGCTGATAGAAGATACCTATTACAGCGATACGCCTCTGATCGACTTGCCCCGCCTGCGCGAGGGATGCTTGCGCTATGGCAAAGACCAGGGATGGCAGATCGCGGAGGTTATTCGGGAAGAGCAGGGCGTTTTGCCTGTCGTGCTTAGTGGCGGCGCCGAAGCAGCACTCGCGAAAAACGCGACGGACGTGCCTGTGCTAGGGGTGCGCGCTGGCTTTTTCCATCACACGACGAGTTATTCTTTTCCGTTCGCGGTTCGCTGTGCCGATGCAATTGCAGCAACGGCTCCTTTGACCAGCGAAACGCTTGCTCCTTTGGTGCGTGATTGGCAGAGGCAGCATTGGCGGAATCAGCGCTTTTTCAGGCTTCTCAACCGTATGCTGTTCTGGGCTGCCAAGCCGGACCGGCGTTATCGCGTGCTCGAACGCTTTTACGAGCTGCGCGAGCCATTGATCGAGCGCTTCTATAGCTCCAGCCTGACGCTATCGGATCAGGCGCGCATTCTTGCGGGATGGCCGCCTGTTCCCCTTGGCAAGGCGCTGCGGGTGATCGGCGAAACACGCACAAATCCCCTAGCGCGGGTTGCATCTTCACGAAGCTAAGCTGATTGAGGCAGAATATGGACCCGGTCGTAGCCCTCAGTCACGAACGCATTCAGAAGGGGTCGAAAAGCTTCGCGCTTGCCGCTCGTCTATTGCCGGGAGCGATCCGCGAGGACTCGGTGATGCTGTACGCTTGGTGCCGTCATTGCGATGATGTGATCGACGATCAGGTTCTAGGTTTCGCGGCGGAAGGCCCCCTTCACGAAAATCAGGACGCCCCGTTGCGCCGGCTCGAGATGCTGCGCGCAAAAACGCAAGAAGCGCTTCGCGGCGAGGCGAATGAGCCTGTCTTTATCGCGCTCGGCCGCGTCGCGCGAAAGCACGCGATCCCCGAGCGTCACCCACTCGAATTGCTTCGTGGCTTCGAGATGGATGTCGATGGCCGCGCCTATCTCACGCTCAATGATACGCTCGATTATTGTTATCATGTTGCGGGTGTCGTGGGCGTCATGATGGCGATGATTATGGGTGTGCGAGACAGAGCCACACTTGATCGTGCGTGTGATCTCGGCATCGCGTTTCAGCTTACGAATATCGCTCGGGACGTGATCGAGGACGCAAAAGCTGGCCGCGTCTACCTGCCGCGCGAATGGCTTGCTGAGGCAAAAGTGCCAGTTCATGCGATTGGGGAGCCCGTTCATCGGCACGCGGTCTTCGAGGTCACGCGACGCCTCCTTCGCGAAGCGGATGCCTATTACCGCTCCGCCCTTTACGGAATGCGGGAGCTGCCGTTTGGAGCGGCTATCGGTATTGGCGCGGCGCGGCGTGTCTATCGCGATATTGGCCGCGTCGTCGTCAGCCGTGGCGCGCGCGCCTGGGATAAGCGCGCTGCTGCCGGCAAAAGCCGCAAAATTGCGGCCGCGCTTTCGGGATCTGTCGCCGCGCTGAGGGCGCATACGCTGCTGCGCTTGACCTCGGAGCCTTCGCGCGATGGGCTTTGGACCATGCCAAATTTGGCTGTTGCAGAAAGAGCTTAGACGGATGCCATGGCAGAGCCGCGTGCGGCTCTACTCGTAATCCAGGCGAGTTCCCGTTCAGGCAAGACATTGCGACTTAATGTGGCTCTCGACATAACGCGCCTCGAATCTCGGAGCAAAGATCATCAAAGAGATCGAAATAACGCTGCTCTAACTCGCTTTCAGGCAAAGAGAAAGCGTAGGCTGCGTGAGATAGATGAAGCTCTTCAGCCGCACGTCTCCCATCCTCTTGAAAAACTGTATACAGATCGCCCGCCGCGACCAAATCGCCCGCATTTCGCATGCTATAGTCAGCCACCCAGAGGCAATAGATGAGCTTTTCAACCGAGTTGAGAGAGGGATAACCTTGTGCCACTTTCTTCTCAATTACGGGGTCAGTTACGTCCAAAATCCAAATCTCGTTGTCTTCCTCCGCCACCGCGAACCTCTTGGGACTCTAAGGCCTAATGCAGCGTTTCGCCTGACGGGCGGCGCCAACGCTGCGCGTCGATTTTAGCGTTTTGCTCTTCCCGAAGCGGCGCGAGCTGCTGCAATTGTCGTCTTCAACCTTTCAGGAGACGGCGGGAAGATAAAGCCAAAAGACACGCAGCCATGCTTTCCCTCAACGGCGTGATGGAGCCGGTGCGCCTGATAAAGGCGGCGGAGATACCCTTTCTTGGGATTGATGCGCAGCGCCACCCGCTTATGAACGAGAATGTCATGCGCGAGGAAGTAAACGAAGCCATAGGCGGTGATCCCAAGGCCCACGAAAAGTGCCCATTCAGGACCGCCTGCCTGAACGGACCAGTAAATAAATCCTATGGCGATGGCGGCGAAGAACAGGCCGAAGGCGTCATTCAATTCCCATAAGCCGCGCCGGGGTTCGTGGTGGCTCTTGTGAAGGCTCCAGAGAAAGCCGTGCATCACATATTTATGCGTGACCCACGCAACACCTTCCATGGCGAGAAACACGCCAAGAAAGATCATGAGATAGTGGATATAGTCGCTCATTATTCGTAAGCCTGCCTTACCCGTTGACCGCAAGCTCAGCGCTGAACTCTGGCATCAGGTCGGAAAATGCACCAGCCAGACGCGCGGCGAACGCTTTGAACATCTGGCCATCGCCCCCCGCCGAGACGGCAGCCTTGCATCCGGCAGCTAAAGCGCCGTCAATCTTTGCCCGTGCCATGGAAGTCGCAGCCTTGACGCCAATTAGGCTGGCGAAGGTTGCGCGACCGTTGTCTTGATCCACATCCTTGCCTGCGCGATCGGAAGTGGAGCGCGCGTCCAGCACGTCATCCAAGACCTGAAATCCCACGCCGAGATCAAGCCCGAAGCTTCGCATGGCGGCGCGTAAGGCGGGCTTTTTCGCGGCAATAGCGCCGCACTCGGCAGCGGCGGCGAACAATGCGCCAGTTTTGCGAGCGTACATGCGTTCAAGATCGCGTGGAGACATTCCCGCTCGCGCATCGCCAAGGTCGTCCTGTTGCCCTCGAACAAGGCCGTCCAGACCAATGGCCCAATGCAGTACGCCGATTGCGGCCACCCGTTGCTCCAGGGAAAGATTTTCAGCCGCCGCTGCCACTCCATAGGACTGGTTTAGAAGACCGACGGCGGCGAGAATGGCTGTCGACTCCCCGAATACGATGTGATTTGCGGGCAGCCCTCTTCTCGTCTCGGCATCGTCCATTGCGGGCAGATCGTCAAGAATGAGCGAGGCTGTGTGAACCATTTCGAGAGAGCAGGCAAGATCGAGGGCGTGGTCACTGGCGCCGCCAAGTTCGCGCGCTGCGAGGATCATAAGCAGCGCCCGCACGCGCTTTGCCGGGGCAAGCAGACTGTGCCGTATGGCAGCTTGAAGTTTGTCAGTAGAAGCTGAAATTGGCACGAGCTCCGTCAAGCGCGTTTCGATGCGAGTGCGGAGCATTACAAAATAATCAAATTGAGCGGTCATTTGCGAATATCCGCGCTGTTACCTTGACGAAAATAATTCATTGTCTTCTAATTTTAGAACAATATCCACAGTGGGCGTAAAATCATATAAAGGATGCTTCGGCAGCTTAACCCAAACGCCACATCTGCAAAACGAACGGCCTCAAAACCGAGGCTTATTCATCAAGGGGGAGATGATTATGTCAAAAGGCTACTGGATTGCGCGCGTTGACGTAACAGATCCCGAAGCGGCCGCCGAAACTTACAAGGCGTATGTAGCCGGTGCAGCTCCGGCCTTTCAGGAATTCGGGGCGAAGTTTCTTGCGCGCGGTGGTGCGTTCTACGCGGCTGAAGGCGTCGCGCGCGCCCGCAATGTTGTCATCGAGTTTCCTTCCTATCAGGCGGCAGTCGATTGCTATAACTCGCCAGCATATCAAGCCGCGATGGTGCATAGGCAGTCGGTCTCGGCTGCTGAAATTGCGATTGTCGAGGGCGTTGAGGCCTAAATCCACGCAAGGCTTAAGACATCATGGGCGAGATCCACGCCGCGCAGGACTTTGCTGATCCAGCTTTAGCTAAGCAGAAAGCGGTTGTGGTCGGCGCGGGGTTCGGTGGTATCGCCGCGGCATTGCGTTTGACCGCAAAAAATTATGCGGTGACGCTCATCGACCGTATGCCCATGCTTGGCGGTCGCGCGCAGGTTTTCGAGAAAGATGGCTTTCGTCACGACGCGGGGCCAACTGTAATAACAGTGCCTTTTCTTATCGATGAGCTTTTCGCGCTCTTCGGCAAGCGGAGCGAAGATTACTTTACGCTGAAGCCGCTTTCGCCTTGGTACCGTTTTTACTTCGACGAGGACGGGTCAACCTATGACTATGGTGGCACGCTCGAAGAAACCCTTGGCGAGATGCGGCGTATAGAGCCCTGCGATGGGGATGGCTATCTGCGTATGCTCGATCATTCCAAGAAGCTTTTCGATGCAGGCTTCACGGAACTCGCGGATCGCCCCTTTCACAATCCTCTCACCATGATCCGGCAGATCCCCCGGCTTGCAACTCTGGGAAGCCACCGCAGTGTTTGGTCATTTGTGTCCAAATATTTCAAAAGCCCAAAGCTGCGCCAGGCTCTCTCCATCCAACCTTTGCTCGTCGGCGGCAGCCCGTTCGACACGACGAGCATTTACGGCCTCATCCACTATCTCGAAAGAAAGTGGGGCGTCTCCTATGCCGTTGGCGGTACCGGCGCGATCGTTTCTGCATTGGGCGAACTCATGCGGGAAGAAGGGGTTGACGTCCGCTTGAACACGACGGTCCGAAGTATCAGCATAAAAAACGGCCGGGCCACGGGCGTTGAGCTTGAGAGCGGCGAATTCATACCAGCCGACGTCGTGATCTCGAACGCTGATCCGATGCACCTCTTCGACGAGATGGTTCCAAGGCGGGATCAGGGCATCAGCGCGCGCCTGAAGCGCAAAACGGCGCGGCTCTCAATGGGGCTCTTTCTTCTCTATTTCGGGACCCGGCGGCAATATCCCGATTTGGCGCGCCATACGATCTGGCTCGGGCAGCGATATAAGGGCTTGCTCGACGATATTTTTAAACGGGGGAAATTGGCCGACGATTTTTCGCTTTATATTCATAGGCCGACAGCGACAGACCCGAGCTTTGCGCCACCCAATTGCGATTCGTTCTATGTTCTGTGCCCCGTTCCAAATTTATTGTCTCCAATCAACTGGCAGGATGAAGCTCAGAGGGTGCGTGACCGGATCGTGGCCGCTCTGGAACGCACCATCATGCCGGGCCTAAGCGAGACTATAACGGCGGAAATCATTTTGACGCCGAAGGATTTTGAACAAAATTACCTCAGCTATGCGGGCGCGGGATTTTCGCTAGCGCCGCATTTCACGCAATCGGCCTTCTTCCGCTTTCACAACAAAGCAGAAGGCATCAAAAATCTCTATCTAACAGGAGCAGGGACCCATCCAGGGGCCGGTATTCCGGGGGTCTTATGCTCCGCGAAGGTGATAGATCGGTTAGTGCCGCAAGCGTCGCCATCGGGCGATTGAGGGCCTAGCACGCGCGCCAAGCGCCGCATCTGCTCCTCCTCCACCGCAAGTGCCGCCATTATCATGGCCAGCGCCTTACCCGCTGTGCGAATTGCGCTCCCTAAAACAATGCACGCGCGCAAGCGCTGTCGCTAATAAAAAATCCGTAAATATGAAGTAAGTAACGAATAACGGTTTTAAGCTAATAATAATACATTTTGTAGTGTGTGTTATCGTAAGTATATTTTTAAAAAAAGTGACTGAGTAATTAGTGATTTATGCGTTTATAAACCGAGATAATTCCAATAATTACTATACAGGATGCGCTAGGAACCGAGGTTTATGCTGGGTTAAGCGTGGTAGTATTTATGCCACGAAATGCCAAGGCTGAGCTTTAATGGTTCGACAACATGTGAGGCATCTATGAGAATGAAATGGATCACGACGGCCGCGATCGCGGCTGTAGGCTTTACTTTCCTGGCGCCCGGAGCCTCTGCGGGTTCGGTTGCGCAAAGTGGCGCAGCCGCTGTGGACAATGCAGCGATTGCTGGCGCCATCAAGGGGAATGCCTTTGAATTGATACGCAGCGGCGGCGGCAGAGGAGGCGGTGGCGGGATGCGCGGCGGTGGCGGCCGCGGAATGCACATGCGCGGCGGCGGCGGACGCGGAGGAATGCGTGGTACAAGAATGGGTTTCCGCGGTCACATGCGCGGGGGTAGACACTTCGCCCGCTTCCATCATCAGCATCACCGGCGCTTCTGGCGTCACGGCCGCTGGTATGGTGGAACCGTAGGATATGGCGGCGGCGGTGGTGGTAGTTGCTTCTGGAATTGCCGCAATGCTGGATATAGTTCCAACTATTGCCGCTTTAACTCTGCCAATTTCTGCTATAACCGGTACTAAGCGGATATCTCGAAGGGCCGCCCCTCGCGGCCCTTTTATTATGTCCTCTATTCAATGCGCCGCGCTGGAGGTGTTTGCATCCAGCGGATCAGAAGTGCAGCGAAGAAGAACCAAATAGCGGTGGCGCCAGCGTAAAAAAGCAATTGGACGGGTGTGGAAGAGCCAGGCAATCGCGCCATTGCGACGGAGATCGCAAACAGGAAATAAAAGGTTGTCGACACTACGAAAATCATTGTGCCGAGCAGTTTTTTCGATCTTCCACTCATATTCCGACCCGTCTTCTGATTTGTTGCGCCCTGGCAACAGTTGATTCTATTTAAAGCTTAGGGCTTGTTTTATAGGCAAATTTTTACTTTAGCTGGGAGCTAGGTGTCTGTGGCTCCGCGCTTTGTAGCTGCGAGGTCTTTGCCCTTCACATGTGCCGTCTTCGGCTAGCCCTGACAAGCTATTCGCAGGCTGTGCGATTTTTCGTAAATTGAAACTCGGTGTGTGTAACATGAAAAAGCTAACGGTCGCTCTTTTAACTTTGACCCTGGGCTACGTGCTTGCAAATGGTCTTAACGCGGCCGAATCCCTTGATCAGAAGAATAGCGCCCCCTCTACCGTGAAGGCGGTCGAGAACAAGGCGGCTGCTTCCGATGCAGCAGCCAAGCCAGATGCGGTGAAGAAGGCTGATGACGCTGGAAAGCCTGCCATGGCAGTGAAGGCTGAGGCAGCCGCTCCAGCAAAGGCGGAAGCATCGGACAAGACCGGCGCAATGCATAATGGCGACGCTGCAAAAAAGGCTGATGTGAAGAAGCCTGATGCGATGCCTAAGGCAGACGCAACCGCAAAGTCCGCAGCTCCGGCTAAGGCCGAAGCAAGTGGCAATGCGGCTGGTGACAAGAAAGCGGAAGCTTCGAAGAACATGGACGCTTCGAAGATGGATGCTGCGAAGAATAGCGGAAACGCCACCAAGGCTGCCGCCCCGGCCAAAGTCGAAGCCGCGAAGAAAGCTGTTCCGGCAAAGGCTGCCGCAGCTCCGGTTCCTACAACCAAAAAGGTGGTAGCAAAGTCACAACCGTCGAAGGGCAAAATTAAGCGCCATCGCAAAAAGCATTCCAAAAAGATCCGCAGGCACCGTCACTGCGAGGAGTGGAGCTGGTAAACGGCTGTAAGCTCTGTTGGTAATAGGGGCCGGACGCGAAGCGCTGGCCCCTTTTTTATGGGCGGAAAGGTTCCGGCGGTTTTTGTTGATCGGCATGCCGCCAAGTTATCCAGCTGCCCACACCTGCGTCAGAGGCTGCGCTCTCGTGGTAGCGTCGCAACAGCCTTATTGCCCGACCGTGAAAATAAATTGTCTCACCCAAACAGGTGATGCGATCCTGCCGAGGAAGAGTAGGATCATATTCATTGAAGCACGAAAGTTTATTTCAAGTACATTGCGCGGGCGGCCCGATCAAAAGTCGGGCCGCTTGATTTTTATAAGCTATTTAGGGTGGGTAATCGATGTGTAGAACGTAAATTGTAGACAATTATACTGTGGTTATACGGGCCGCGCCTCTTACCCCGCTCGAATCACCCCATTTATTTATCTTCAATTCACTTTCACAATAATCAGAGAAAACCCAACGCCCAAGCTCGTCTTGAGCCTTGGCAAAAAGGGTGTGAATATTAGAAAGTCCGCCACCGAAGACGAATATATCGGGGTCGGCTATGTTGATAATAGTGGCGAGCGATTTCGCGAGCCTTCTCGAATATGTGGAAAGAACGGTATTTGCCGCCTGATCGCCTGCCTCCGCACGTTTGGCAATGATATGCGCTTCCACATGATCGTTTGTGATTTTGCGATATTGGCGTTCCAGAGCCGGACCGCACAGAAAGGTTTCGATGCAACCGCTCTTCCCGCAGTAGCATGGCGGTCCCGCGCGCTCCTCTTCATCGGGCCACGGAAGGGGATTGTGCCCCCATTCCCCACCAACCGAATTTCGCCCAGTCAATAAGCGGCCGTCCACCACGAACCCGCCGCCAACGCCCGTTCCCAGGATCACGCCGAACACCGTCCGGTAGCCTTGCGCGGCACCATCAGTGGCTTCAGATAATGCGAAACAATTTGCATCATTTTCAATCGCCACTGGCCAAGGGAGCTTTGCCTGAAGATCGCGGAGAAATGGCCTGCCATTGAGCCAAGTGGAGTTCGCGTTTCGAACCGTGCCCGTTCTAGGCGACAGGCTTCCAGGAATTCCCACTCCGACCCCGGCGATAGAACCAGGGGACAAATCCGCACTGCAGCGGCTCACAAGCGCAGCTATGGCGTCAAGCGTTCCCTCATAATCGCCGCGCGGTGTGGGCACTCTGAGCCGAATGCCTTCCTCGCCGTTTGGCGAAAGTGACAGAGCTTCGATTTTTGTTCCGCCCAGGTCAACGCCGATGCGCCACATATATTTTGCCATTATGGTGTGATGCGCGCAGCAGCAATCGCCTGCTGCACTGTCTCTATTGGCTCCTGAATCTGCTGTGTTCCATAGCGCGTGCCGACGACGGTCTTGCTTGCTGGATTATGAAGTGCGGGCTGCGCCTCGTAAACATCTGTGACCCTATTTGCTACAAGATAGATTCGATCTCCGCCCGGAGATGTGAATTGCACAAGCTGCAAATGCTGTCCCAGCATCCCCGTCACATCAGCCACGCTCGCCGCGACGAAGAGCCGATTATTCGCAAAATCGATCACGCAAGCGCCTGAAGGTTCATCACTCGTGAGCGCGCGGCGGACGCGCCAGATATCGGTGAAACGCACGACCTGTTGTCCGATGTCGCGTGTTTCAACCGTGATGCCGTCCGCCGCAAGGCCGGCGAGACGAGCGGGATGCTGCCGTCCGATTACTTTTGTTCTGCCGTGAGCAGGTGAAGCTAACTGGGCCGCCGCATCCTCGTAAGGTGAAAGGCAAAGAACGCACAGGATAAAGATTAAGCTCGCCTTTTTGAGCCCACACGCCTGGCTTTTCATTATTCCAGACCTCTGCAACGAGCTTTCGCCTTAGCCTATTACATGTGGATTGCGCGCTTTTCGACGGCGAGCGCCGCTTCCTTGATCGCCTCGCTCAGCGTGGGGTGAGCATGGCAGGTGCGCGCAAGATCCTCTGAGGAGCCGCCAAATTCCATCAATAGCGTGACCTCGCCGATCATGTTCCCCGCGTCGGGCCCGACAATGTGGACGCCCAATACACGATCCGTTTGCGCGTCCGCTAGGAACTTCACAAACCCTTCCGTTTGTCTGTTCACCTTGGCGCGGCCATTGGCCGTGAAGGGAAACTTGCCGATATTGTATTGAACTCCGGCCTCTTTCAGCTCTTCTTCCGTCTGGCCAACGCTTGCGACCTCGGGATAGGTATAGATGACGTTCGGGATCGCGCCGTAGTTCACATGGCCTGCTTTCCCCGCGAGAATCTCCGCGACTGCTATACCTTCATCTTCGGCTTTGTGAGCCAGCATCGGGCCGTGAATCACGTCGCCAATGGCGTAGATCCCGTCCACATTGGTCTTGAAATGGTTATCCACCACCACGCGGCGCCTGTTATCAAGCTGGACGCCTACGTCCTCGAGTCCAAGGCCATCTGTATAAGGTGTGCGCCCAATGGCAACCAAGACCACGTCAGCGGCGAGTTCCTCTTGCGGTCCTTCGCCCTGACTCGGTTGCACCTTCACCTTCAGCGGCCCGGCCCCGTCTGCCTTGACGCCAGTCACCTTTTTGCCAAGCCGGAATTCTATGCCCTGCTTCTGAAGGATGCGCTGGAACTGCTTCGCGACTTCGCCGTCCATGCCGGGGATAATCCGGTCGAGGAACTCAACGACAGTTACCTTCGCCCCGAGGCGGCGCCAAACTGAGCCCAGCTCAAGGCCGATGATGCCGCCGCCGACAACAATGAGATGTTCCGGCACGGTTTCAAGATCGAGAGCACCAGTTGAAGACACAACGCGCTTTTCGTCGATTTCAATGCCGGGTAAGCGAATGATATCGGACCCGGTAGCGATCACAATTGCCCTGGTCTCAAGCGTTTTCTCGTCGCCACCATTTACGGAGTGAACTTGCACCCGGCCCGGCGCCACGATGCGGCCAATGCCGCGATAAGTATCGACCTTGTTCTTTTTCAGAAGAAATTCGACGCCCTTGACGTTGCCATCAACGCCGTCATCCTTGTACTTCATCATCGCGGCGAGATCGAGTTCGGGCTTTAATTTGATGCCCATGCCAGCGAAGCTGTGTCCGGCTTCTTCATAAAGCTCGGACGCGTGTAAAAGCGCTTTCGAAGGGATGCAGCCCACATTCAGACATGTACCGCCGAAGGTGGAGCTTTTCTCCACGACCGCTGTTTTTAGCCCTAGCTGCGCGGCGCGAATGGCGCAGACATAGCCGCCAGGGCCTGTCCCGATCACGATGAGATCATATGCGTCTGCCATTTTACTTCATTCTCCGTGCGTGCCGGTACGGCGCATAGACGGCATCACCGCCATGCTCGCGCCAGCCTTATTGTCCCATGCCCCCGCAGGTTCTACGCAACGGCATGTTGTTGTTTTTCCCAGTCCTTCTTCTTCAGCGGCGCGGATATCGACCACACATGGCCGAAGGGATCGCGCAACTGTCCGTATCGTGCTCCCCAGAACATATCGGCTACAGGCATCACGACCGTCGCCCCTGCGGCTACGGCTTGGGCAAACATGCGATCGACCTGTCTCGGCGTCTTAAGTTCGATATGAATCGTTACCGAAGCGCCGCCCGTTGCTTTTGGTGCAGTCGCACCTCCGCCGCCGTATTCTGGGAACTCGTCAGATAGATAAAAAAGCCCGTCATTGATTTCGACTGCAGCGTGAAGCACGCGCAGACCATCGTCAGCCATCACCACGCTGATCGGGTCAGCATCAAAGGCGCTCTCATAGAACTTGATCGCGTCCAGACCGCCTTTCACCGTCAGATAAGGCGCGAGACCTGCCCGCTTCGTCATTGCAACCTCCGATCAGGATTGGATTACAAATCAAGCACGAGTCTTTGAGGATCTTCGAGGCTGTCCTTCACGCGAACGAGGAAGCTAACGGCTTCCTTGCCATCCACAACCCGGTGATCGTAAGAGAGCGCGAGATACATCATCGGCCGGATCTCGATCTTTCCGTCAATGGCCACGGGGCGTTCCTGGATTTTGTGCATGCCCAAAATGCCGGATTGCGGCGAGTTGAGAATGGGCGTGGACATCAGCGAGCCATAAACGCCGCCATTGGAAATGGTGAATGTGCCGCCTTGCATGTCTTCGAGGCTCAGCTTGCCGTCGCGGGCGCGCTTGCCGTAATTGGCGACTTCCTTCTCAACATCAGAGATAGATTTGCTGTCAGCGTTGCGAACGACAGGCACCACGAGGCCCCGCTCCGTACCGACTGCGATGCCAATGTGATAGTAGTTCTTGTATACGATATCCTGTCCGTCGATTTCGGCATTCACATTCGGGATTTCTTGGAGTGCGTGAATACAGGCTTTAACGAAAAAGCCCATAAAGCCGAGCTTTACGCCGTGCTTTTTCTCGAACAAGTCTTTGTATTGATTGCGCACATGCATGATCGTCGACATGTCCACCTCGTTAAAGGTGGTCAGCATGGCAGCCGTATTTTGAGCTTCTTTGAGACGCCGCGCGATTGTCTGGCGGAGCTTCGTCATCCGGACGCGCTCTTCGCGTGCTTCGTCGGAGGGCGCGGTAGGGGTACGGATTGCGGGCGCTGGCATTGGCTGCATTTTACCGAAGCTTACACTGCCTGCGGATGCTGCTCCGCCGTCGATTGCCGTAAGCATATCCCCTTTAGTGACACGTCCATCTTTGCCTGTGCCCTGAACGTTCGCGGCGTTAATTCCGTTTTCTTCGGAAAGCCGCCGGACGGATGGAGCCATGACGTCGCCATTGGTCGAGCGCTTGGGTGCGGCCTGCTGGCCAGAGGAAGCGGGCTGGGCTGGGGAAAGCCTTTCTGCGGGCTTTGCGAAGGCCGAGGCGGGGGAGGACGCGACGCGGCCAGCCTCGACTATAGATCCAAGCACGGTGCCAACCGCGACGGTTTCGCCTTCCTTGATGATGATCTCGGAAATTATTCCAGCGGTTGGAGCGTTAACCTCGAGCGTAACCTTATCTGTTTCAAGTTCTGCAAGCGCCTCATCCGCTTTCACGGCGTCGCCCTGCTTTTTGAACCATTTGCCAACGGTTGCTTCGGTGACGGACTCGCCCAGGGTGGGGACGACGATTTCGGTAGCCATCTGCAGATCCTTGAGGTGAATGCAAGAAATTGAAAAAAGCGGGGCTGCGGCCAACGCAGCCATAGCGAGACTCTTCAGCGTTGTTGCATGGCCGAGTTGCCCGGCCATGCCATCTCTTTACAGCTAAAATGTTCCGCTAGTTTTGTAGCGTCAATGCCTCGTCGAGGAAAGCATGGAGTTCGGCTGTATGCTTGCTCATGAGGCCGGCCGCTGTCGAGGCGCTGGCGGATCGGCCGATATAACGTGGGCGGCGGCAATCTGCCCCGATGTGATCCAGCACCCACTCGATGTTCGGCTCGACGAACGTCCAAGCGCCCTGGTTCTTCGGCTCTTCCTGGCACCAGACGATCTCAGCGTTCGGAAACCGTCCCAATTCCTGGATGAGCGCACGTGCCGGGAACGGGTAAAGCTGCTCAACACGCATCAAATATATGTCGTCGTTGCCCCGGTTTTCGCGCTCCTCGAAAAGGTCATAGTAGACCTTGCCCGAGCAAAGCACCACGCGCTTGATCTTATCATCCGAAACGAGCTTCACCTTCTCGCTGAGGCCGTTTTGGGCATGATCCCAAAGCACCCGGTGGAAGGTGGTGTCGGGACCGAAATCCGCGAGCGTGGAGACGACGCGTTTGTTGCGCAGAAGCGACTTCGGCGTCATGAGCACGAGCGGCTTGCGGAAGCTCCGATGAAGCTGGCGCCGCAAAATGTGGAAGTAGTTTGCGGGCGTCGTGCAGTTGGCAACCTGCCAATTGTCTTCGGCGGAAAGCTGAAGGAAGCGTTCGAGCCTGGCCGAGGAATGCTCCGGTCCTTGGCCTTCATAGCCATGGGGAAGCAGCAGAACGAGACCCGACATGCGAAGCCACTTGCGCTCGCCGCTCGCGAGGAATTGATCGATGATCACTTGAGCGCCGTTCGCGAAATCGCCGAACTGCGCTTCCCACAAGACGAGCGTATTGGGTTCGGCAAGGCTATAGCCATATTCGAAGCCCAGCACGGCCTCTTCCGAAAGCATCGAGTTGATGACTTCGAACCGCGCCTGATTTTCCGACAAGTGATTGAGCCCGATATATTGCTCTTCATTCGCTTGGTCGGTCAAAACAGAATGGCGCTGCGAGAATGTGCCGCGTTCGCAGTCCTGGCCCGAAAGCCGCACGGGGAAGCCTTCTTCAAGAAGGCTGCCGAAGGCTAGGGCCTCGCCCATCGACCAATCGATGCCGCGCCCTTCCTCCATCATCTTTCGGCGGTTCGCGAGAAAGCGCTCTATGGTCTTGTGAGCTGTAAATCCCTGCGGCACTTCGGTGAGCTTCGTACCGATCCGGCGCAGCTGTGCCTCGTCGATGCCCGTATTGCCTCTGCGCGGTCCTTCTTCGGCAAGGGTTATTCCCGACCAGCGTCCATCGAGCCAATCTGCCTTGTTTGGGCGGTAGCCTTCGGAAACCTGAAATTCGGACTCGAGCATGCTTGAGAAGTCAGAGCGCATTTTTTGTGCGTCCGCTTCGCTTACGAGTGCCTCATCGGCGAGGCGCTTTGAGTAGATGTCGACCACGCTGTGCTGTTGACGGATCTTTTTGTACATCAACGGCTGCGTGAAGGATGGCTCATCGCCTTCATTATGTCCGTGGCGGCGATAGCAGATCATGTCGATCACGACAGGCTTATGGAAGCGCTGCCTAAATTCGATTGCGATGCGAGCGCAATGAACAACGGCTTCTGGATCGTCGCCGTTGACGTGGAAAATGGGCGCCTCGATCATGCGCGCGACGTCGGACGGGTAGGGCGATGAACGGGCAAAACGCGGGGCGGTCGTGAAGCCGATCTGATTGTTCACGATAAAGTGAATCGATCCGCCCGTGCGATGACCCTTCAGGCCAGAAAGACCGAAGCACTCCGCAACGACACCCTGGCCTGCGAAAGCTGCGTCTCCGTGGAGCAGAAGCGGGAGCACTTGGGCGCGGTTCTTGTCATGCCGCTGATCTTGCTTGGCGCGTACTTTGCCGAGCACCACCGGATCAACAATTTCAAGGTGCGACGGGTTTGCCGTCAGTGACATATGCACCTTATTGCCGTCGAACTCGCGGTCGCTGGAAACGCCCAAGTGATATTTCACGTCACCGGAGCCTTCCACGTCCTCAGGATTTGCAGAGCCGCCCTTGAATTCATGGAAGAGCGCGCGGAATGGTTTTCCCATCACATTTGTGAGAACGTTCAACCGCCCGCGATGGGGCATCCCGAGCACGATTTCTTTCACGCCGAGCTGGCCGCCGCGCTTGATGATTTGCTCAAGCGCAGGGATGGTCGATTCGCCGCCCTCAAGTCCGAAGCGCTTTGTTCCTGTATATTTCTTGTCGAGGAACTTTTCGAAGCCTTCCGTCTGTATGAGCTTGCTGAGAATGGCTTTTTTGCCAAGCTCGGTAAACTCTACCTCCTTATCGGGTCCCTCGATGCGCTCCTGAATCCACGCCTTTTGTTCGGGCGATGAAATGTGCATGAACTCGTATCCAACGGTACCGCAATAGGTTTTGCGCAGGATCTCAATGATCTGGCGCAAGCTCGCGGTCTCAAGACCGAGCACATTGTCGATGTAAATTTGGCGGTCCATATCGTCAGGCAGAAAGCCGTAACTTCCGGGATCGAGTTCCGGATGAGACCGAGGCGGCGTAAGCTGGAGCGGGTCAACATTGGCGATCAAATGACCATTGACGCGGTATGCCCGAATGAGCATGAGCGCTCGAACCGACTCCCGCGTGGCCTTGAGAGCCTCCTCGGAGCTTATTCCGACGCCTTCTTCCTGAGCTTTCTTGCTGATCTTGCGGCCGATCTCTTCTTCCGAGGGACCCCAGTCCGCCGCGAGCGCATTTAAGAGATCGCCATCTACCGATAGGCTGCCATTCTTCGGCTTCCAGGATGGTCCATGCGTCTCAGCAAGAACGGCTTCTTTGCGCTCTTTCAGGTCTGTGAAAAAAGCGCGCCAATCTGCTGCGACTGACCCTGGGTTTTCCTGAAAACGCTCGTACAAATCTTCAATGTAAGCAGCGTTTGCGCCATGCAAAAATGATGTTCTTGCGAACGCTTCGTTTAAATCTTCCCGTCTCACCGTATTCACCTTTTAGCCCGAGAGCGGACAAAGCCGCTATAGCCGGTCCGCCGTGGCCGGAGGCGGATTAGCCTTTAATGACTTCAAGAAGGGTACTGCCGAGCGCGGCAGGCGAAGGCGACACGGTAATCCCCGCCGATCGCATAGCCTCGATCTTGTCTCCCGCCGAACCTTTACCACCCGCAATAATGGCGCCAGCATGGCCCATCCGGCGGCCAGGAGGCGCAGTCACGCCTGCAATGAACCCTACCATCGGCTTCTTACGCGACGATGACTTATAAAATGCCGCCGCTTCTTCTTCAGCGGAGCCACCGATCTCGCCGATCATGATGATCGACTGTGTCTCGTCGTCGTTGAGAAGCATCTCAAGCACGTCAATGTGCTCCGTTCCCTTTACAGGGTCCCCGCCAATACCGATACATGTAGACTGACCGAGCCCGACCGCCGTCGTCTGATGAACTGCTTCATAGGTAAGCGTACCAGACCGGGAAACAATACCAACGCGGCCGCGTTTGTGGATATGGCCGGGCATGATGCCGATCTTGCATTCGCCAGGGGTAATGACACCAGGACAGTTTGGCCCGATTAGCCGCGATTTCGAACCCGAAAGCGCGCGCTTGACCTTGACCATGTCCATCACGGGAATGCCCTCGGTGATCGTCACGATCAGCGGGATCTCGGCGTCAATCGCTTCAAGAATTGCATCGGCGGCAAATGGTGGCGGCACATAGATAACTGTGGCGTTCGCGCCAGCCTTCGCAACTGCGTCGTGAACGGTATCGAAAACTGGCAGGCCGAGATGCGTCGTGCCGCCTTTGCCGGGGGTGACGCCGCCAACCATCTTCGTGCCATAGGCGATTGCCTGTTCGGTGTGGAACGTACCCTGGGCGCCGGTAATGCCTTGGCAAATTACCTTGGTATTGCTGTCTACGAGGATGGCCATGCGTTTGCCCTTTAAAGACTTTTCTGTGCGTTTTCGTGGAATCCCGGCAGTGGAGCGGTATCTCGGAAGGGGTTGATAACCTTTACATCGCCGTATGACTGTCCATCATTAAGATCCTCGGTGTAGACAACCGGCGCTCCCAAAGCCTCGGCTGCGGCAATTATCGCGCCGTCCCAATAGGAAATCCCATAGCGTTGGGAGGCGGTTGCGGCGGTCTTTACAATGCCGGAATCGATGTCAAGGCAAGGGAATTCTTCCAGGTTTTCAATCCATTCCAACGCCTTTTCCGGTGACAACCGGAATTCGGCTTTTCGTGTAGCGACGGTATAAAACTCCTGCAAAACCTGTGCCGACAAGCCGAACTCCCGGTTGCCGATAATGTCAATCGCTATCGCCTTTTTTGAAAGGCTCATCGGGTTCGTGGAAGCCGCGTAGAGAAGAATGTTCGTGTCCAGGAAGCACTCCACGGTCATACAATTCTTCCCTGTTCCACTTCCAAGATCCCGTGTCCAACGTAGATTCTGCAGCAAGCTCCCGGAGCCGCCCTCGCGCTTTGGCGGCGCGATCTTCCTGTGTGGCGAGGCGAGAGAGGTATTCCCTCACCAGGCCGTTGACCGTTGTGTTCCGCGCGGCGGCGTATTTGCGAACCGCGGCTAGAACCTCTTCTTCGACAGCAAGCGTAACATTTTTCATGGCAGCCATCCTTACCCCACAGTCACACAGTTTATGTGTAACTGTGTTCTCCGTCAAGCTGCCTTCTTGACTTCGCTCACGATCTTCTCTGCCGCGTCGGCAAGATTATCAGCCGGAATAACGGCTAGGCCCGAATTTCTGATGATCTGCTTGCCAAGTTCGACATTGGTGCCTTCCAGCCGCACGACGAGCGGCACTTTAAGCCCGATCTCACGAGCCGCTCCGACGATACCTTCGGCGATGATGTCACAACGCATGATCCCGCCGAAGATATTGACGAGAATGCCCTGCACATTCGGGTCGGACATGATGATCTTGAAGGCCTCGGTCACTTTCTCTTTGGTAGCGCCGCCGCCCACGTCCAGAAAATTGGCGGGCTCAGAGCCATAAAGCTTAATGATGTCCATGGTGGCCATGGCGAGACCGGCGCCATTCACGAGGCAACCAATGCTGCCGTCGAGTTTGATGTAGGAGAGATCGTAGCGCGACGCCAAAACCTCGGCCGGATCTTCCTCTTCGAGATCGCGCAAATTGACGATTTCCGGATGGCGATAAAGCGCGTTCCCGTCGAAATTGAGTTTCGCGTCGAGACAGACGAGCTGCCCTTTATCCGTGACGATGAGCGGGTTGATTTCGAGAAGGCTCATATCCTTCTCGGTAAAGGCGCGGTATAGATTTCCGATGAGCTTCACGCACTGCTTAACCTGATCATCCTTCAGCCCCAGGGCGAAGGCGATCTCACGGCCGTGGAATTGCGAATAGCCGGTGGCTGGATCAATGGTGATCGTCAGAATTTTCTCAGGCGTATTGTGCGCCACTTCTTCGATATCCATTCCGCCTTCGGTCGATGCGATAATCGCGATGCGAGACGTGGCCCGATCTACGAGCATGGACAGATAAAGTTCGCGAGCAATTGCAGCGCCTTCCTCAACGAGAAGCCGCTTGACCACACGCCCCCCAGCGCCCGTCTGGATTGTCACAAGGGTGTGGGTGAGCATTTGATCCGCAAATAGGCGGACATCATCGGTCGATTTGGCGATACGCACGCCGCCCTTTTCTCCGGCTTCGGCTTCCTTGAAGTGGCCCTTGCCGCGTCCGCCAGCATGGATCTGCGCCTTTACAACCCAGACTGGGCCGCCCAAATCCTTAGCGGCCGCGACAGCCTCCTCAGGAGCGAACACAGCCTGTCCGAGTGGAACCGGCACGCCATAATCTCTTAGGATCGCTTTTGCCTGATATTCGTGGACATTCATCTTAGTACTCGCGTCGTAAAAAAATGAGAGATGGGGTTGGCAGAAAGGAAAGCCGCCCGGAGGCGGCTTTTTTTCTAGCTCGGCATATGCTCCAGGCCTGGTGCGATACGAACGCAAGCCTCCACCAGATTTTGAACAGCTTCGACCGAGCGGTTGAACTCCTGGCGCTCATGGCTGTTAAGATCGATTTCGATAACCCGTTCCATGCCTCTGGCGCCGATCACGACCGGCACGCCGATATAGAGCCCCTTCACACCATATTCGCCGGTGAGATAGGCGGCGCAGGGGAGTACCCGTTTTTTGTCCTTGAGATAGGATTCGGCCATTTCTACCGCCGATGCGGCTGGCGCGTAATAAGCCGAGCCCGACTTCAGCAGCTTCACGACCTCAGCGCCGCCGTCGCGCGTGCGCTGGACGATTTCGTTCAGACGCTCTTGCGTGATCCAACGCATTTTGATGAGTTCTGGGAGCGGTATTCCCGCGACCGTCGTGAAGCGAATGAGAGGCACCATCGTGTCGCCGTGACCGCCAAGCACGCAGGTGGTTACATCTTCCACCGACACGTCGAATTCCTGGGCGAGGAAATAGCGAAAGCGCGAGCTGTCGAGCACGCCAGCCATGCCGACGACTTGGCCTTTGGGCAGACCGGTGACGCGTTGCAACGCCCAAACCATTGCGTCGAGCGGGTTCGTAATGCAAATCACGAAGGCGTCTGGAGCGTATTTCTTTATTCCTGCGCCGACCTGTTCCATGACCTTGAGGTTTGTCTCAAGGAGATCGTCGCGGCTCATGCCGGGCTTTCTTGGAATGCCCGCCGTTACGATGACGACATTTGCGCCTTTAATGTCAGCGTAGTCGTTTGCGCCCCGGAAATTGGCGTTGAAACCGTCGACTGGGGACGATTCTGCTATATCGAGGGCTTTACCTTGCGGCATCCCCTCCATGATGTCGAACAGCACCACATCGCCGAGTTCCTTAAGACCGATCAAGTGGGCAAGTGTGCCGCCGATCATACCAGAACCGATCAATGCAATCTTGGCACGCGCCATGGTACCGTTCTCCTATTGAAGCCGAAGTAAATGTTGCCGCTTTACCACAGAGGGCGGCGAATCTTGGTGTTTGGTTACTCGCATTTTCGCGCCGCCGCAAGGACCGTATTGCTCCGTCAGTGGAGCGCGCGATCACGCCTTAGCGAGCGACTGGCTCGGACTGTTCGCGCCATGCTCTCGCGTCAGCTTCAGCTTTTACACGCTCTGGCTTGCGAAGGCTCATGACGAGCAAATCGAGGCGCAGATCGGCCTCTCCTGCCTGGCGCGCTAGGATGTGCCATTTTGCCGCCGCTATACGGTCGGCGGTAACGCCAACGCCTGCCGAATATGCGCGCGCAATCCGATTTTGCGCGATTGCGTTTCCTCTCTCGGCGGCAATTCTCAGAAATGCTACGGCCTGGGCTTCATCCTTGGTTACGCCTTTGCCATTCGCGAGCATGATGGCATATTCCACTTGGGCGTCGGCATGGCCCTCATCGGCTGCCTTTTTAAACCAAGCTGCTGCCTTTACCTCGTCCTTCGGGACGCCCTGGCCCGTCTTGTACAGGGTGCCGAGATCATATTCGGCTTGCGGGTGGTCCTTCGTCGCCGATTGTTCCAGCCAATAGGCGGCTTTTTCCATGTCTTGTGGACGCGCGAAGCCTTCGACGTAGGACTGAGCGAGATTGTAGGCCGCCAAGGCATGGCCCTGTTGCGCGGCGGCGTCGAAGAAGTCTGCGGCCTTCTTCTTGTCCTTCTTGATCCCACGCCCTTCCGCCAGCATAATTCCGAGGCGGAACTGGGCGTGCATATCACCGGCTACGGCTCCCTTGGTGAACCACTCCGCAGCCTTTGCCAGATCTTGGGGAACACCTTGGCCTTCTTCGTAAATCTGGCCAAGAAGGGTGCTCGCTTGGCGCTCTCCGCGCGTTGCAGCTTCAAGCGCGAGCTTCCGTGCGAGATCGTAATTGCCGCTATCATAAGCCGCATAAGCGGGGTCTGGCGTTACGGCCTGAACTTCGCTTGCGTTCCAGCCAGCCTTAGCCCCAGCAGGTGGCGCTTTCGGTGCAGCCTGAGCCGCGCCAGAATGGATAATTTCGGAGGAGGTCATCACGGATAATGCAATGACCGATATTCCTATGAGCCGGAGCATGTCCCACCTTTACGCCGGAAAATCTATGCCTCGCTTTGCAAACCGAACTCTGTTGCAAAATTAAGGCTTTGGCCAGCGTAGTCTGTCTCTTCGATAACAAGAAAATCAGGACGCGCCTTATTTTGGAAAAGAGCATCTATCGCGCTGGCTTTGCAAGCGATTGCTGAAGGAACGCCTGTTATTTTATCCCACCAGAGCGATAGCTCGGCTGCTTCGTCCAACTCACCCTCGGCCGGAGCCTCGAAGCTAATAAAATCAGCTTCGGCTTCGGCTGCTTCCATGGCGGCGTGACGGCTTAACGAGCAGGCTACCCCGATTATCGCCGTGCTGCCGAGCGTCTCTCGCGCTGCCTTAGCGGAAGGGTCGTTACCCGTTAGATAAACGCCCCCGGCGCCTGCTTGTTTGGCATCAGAAACAGCGTCTCGAAAGAGAACAGCAAGTTCAAACGGCCTTGCTGCTGCAATAAGAGCGGCCGCAGCCGCCTCATAAGGCGCATCGAGCACGAGCGCGGCGGGCCGAAAGCGCTCCAAGAAAGAAGGAAGGCTCGCGGCCCATTCCGCCTGGAATGCAGACGGGATAACTGAAATTAATCCGCAAGCCTTTTCTTGCATGGTTTAGAGCAACTTGCCCATGGCCACGGCCGTATCCGACATGCGGCAGGAGAAACCCCACTCATTGTCGTACCAGGACAGCACACGCACGAGACGGCCATCGACGATCTGGGTCTGCGTCATGTCGAAGTTCGACGAATATGGATTGTGGTTGAAGTCGATGGAGACGAGTTGGTCCTTCACAACGGACAAGACGCCCTTCAGCTCCTGCTGCGACGCGCGCTCCATGGCGTGGTTGATATCCTCAACGCTGGTTTCACGGCCAGGGATGAAACAAAGATCGATCACGGAAACATTTGGCGTCGGAACGCGAATGGATGTGCCGTCGAGCTTGCCCGCTAGTTCCGGCAATACGAGGCCGAGTGCTTTTGCTGCGCCGGTGGTTGTTGGAATCATTGACAGCGCCGCGGCCCGCGCGCGTCTCAAATCGCTATGCGGCAAGTCAAGAATGCGCTGATCGTTCGTGTAGGAGTGGACCGTGGTCATATAACCTTGGGCAATGCCGCACAGGTCATTGATCACTTTCGCGACCGGGGCGAGGCAGTTTGTCGTACAGGATGCGTTTGAGACCACCTCATGCTTGGGCTCAAGCTTAGCGTGGTTTACGCCATAAACTACCGTGATGTCAGCGCCTTTCGAAGGAGCAGAGACCAGCACTTTTTTGGCGCCAGCCTTCAGATGCAGGGCAGCTTTTTCGCGGTCCGAGAAAATGCCGGTGCATTCCATGACAATGTCAACGTTGAGGTCGCCCCAGGGCAATTTGGACGGATCGCGTTCAGCGAGCACTTTGATTGGGCCAAGGCCGATATCGAAACTATCCGCGCTGGTCTTCACTTCGCCGCGAAATGGTCCATGAACGGAGTCGTATTTGAAAAGATGGGTGTTCGTGCCCACGTCGCCTAAATCATTAATAGCGACCACCGTCAGGTCTTTGCGATTATTCTCGGCGATAGCCCTAAGCACGTTGCGGCCAATGCGGCCAAAGCCGTTTATTGCTACCCTAACAGTCATGTGTGTATCTTCCGCTGGAAACTGGATTTTGCCTTGGTTGACATTTTTCTGCGTTACAATTGACAATAAGGCCAGCGAAACGCAAGAGGCAAGCTGCCGCCGCTGCCCCCGGCTATGCGCAAAAAATCTGAAAGCAAAGGCCGAGTCCTGCTGCAATTGCGAGCACCTTTGGAATGCTCCAATGCCGCCATAACAGCAAGATGGCCGTAATCGTTGCAAGGATCACGACGCGCCCATCTACTGTCGCGAGTTCCGGCGTCCACAGATGCAAAGGACCAATCTCGATCAGCGAGACCTTGCGAAAGAAGACATGCAACGCAAACCAGATTGCAAGATTGAGGATCACGCCTGCGACCGCCGCAGTAATGGCGGATAGCGCACCTTTGAGGCGCGGCTGCCTTGTGATCCATTCAATGTAGGGCGCTCCAGCAAAGATCCACAAAAAGCAAGGCGCGAATGTCGCCCAGAGTGCGACGAACGCTCCGAGTATGCCCATAACCCAGGCAGGTTCCCCTCCATGGCGATAGCCCGCAACATAACCGACGAATTCCGTAACGAGAATGAGCGGCCCGGGTGTCGTTTCCGCCAGTCCAAGACCGTCCAGCATCTGTCCCGCATCGAGCCAGCCATAACGCGTGACCACGTCTTGGCCCATATACGCGAGCACCGCGTAGGCCCCGCCAAAGGTCACGACCGCGAGCTTTGAGAAGAACAGGCCCAGTTCCGTCAGCACGTGATGGCGCCCGAAAATAGCGGCTATTGCGGCGAGAGGCGCGAGCCATATGCCAAGCCATAAGGCGACAGTCCGCGCCGCAACAGAAAGCCGGAGCTGCACTGGCGGCGCCGTTGTTGGCGCAACTTCAGTTTGGTTTCTCGCGCGCAGCAGGCCGAAAAATGCGGCCGCAAAAACTATGAGCGGGAAGGGCAGGGCCAGGAAGAAGATCGCGCAGAACGACACTGCGGCAATCACCCAATGCTCACGAAGCTTCAAAGCCCGTTTCGAAATTCTGAACAGCGCCTCGATCACAATAACAAGCACTGCGGCCTTTATCCCAAGGAAGATAGCGGCCACTGTAGGCACGTTTCCAAAGGCGGCGTAGACCATGGACAATGCCAATACTACGAAAGCGCCCGGTAGCACGAACAAGAGGCCAGCGGCGAGCCCGCCCTTTAGCCCGTGCAGACGCCATCCGGCATAAGTCGCAAGCTGCATGGCCTCAGGTCCCGGCAGCAGCATGCAGAAGCTCAGCGCGCTGAGATATTGCTGCTCGCCCAGCCACTTCTTTTCGTCAACGATAATGCGGTGCATGAGCGCGATCTGCGCGGTTGGGCCGCCGAAAGACAAAAGGCCAATGCGAAACCAAGTCTCAACGGCCTCGCGAAATCCGGGTTGGCGCGCTGAATCTGGTACGGTCACTGTTTTGCCTCTTACGAAAGAAATTTGCTGGGAGAGGGCTAGCTGTGGGGCCCCCTCCGTAGCGTCCCGGTAGCATCTGTAAAACGCATCATGCAAGATCATCGCTGCATCGAGTCGTTCCAGATCTGAGTTGTTCACCGGGCTAGCGGTTTTAGCATCAGGAGACAGGGTGTCTCTGGATGCCAAAGGGGCGGAAACACCTCAATCGGGACGAAGCCAACCGCCTCATAGAATTTCCGTGTGGCCGCATAGTGAAGATCCGGATGATCGGGCGCGAGGGTTTTCACCGTAAGAAACGAGAATCCCGCATTTTTGGCGAACCGCGCCGTCGCTTCAATCAAAGAACGCCCAAGCCCTTGCCGATGAAACCTGCGCTTCAGTCCAAGTACGTATAGTTCAGCCGCAAATTCTGTTTGGCGTTTCAAGGAGATGAACCCTGCGGCTTCTCCTCCGACATAGGCAACGAACATTGGGAGTTCAGCAGAACTCGCGACATAATCAGCCTTCGACTCCGGAATTCCGAACCATTCCGGCAAATCGTCTAAAACAGCTTGGCACACACCAGCTCTGCCTTCGCGGTATTCAACGATTTCAACCATGCTCTTGATCCTCCTAAACTGCCGAAGGGGAAGCTTGCTTCACAAGCACATGGCACAAGCGTGAGCTTCTCCGCTATGCCGGTCAGCATAGTGCGCCCCTCAGGAAATGCGACCGGATTTTCGATAATCAAAATATTTCTAAATAAAAAACATAGTGCAAATAGCACATTAACCATTGCGTACTAGGATAAGAGAAGGTTTCCGGCAATGATCAAAAAATAAGGATGCGCCATGCGCAGCAACTATATCGCCGTCCTATTGGCGGCGCTCACTTTCGGCTTGGGGGTCTCCTTCTGGCGTGCAACAAATGAAATGGAACGTCAGACGCAGAAGGCATACGCTGCTCTGATGGCTCAGCTTGCGGCTGAAGAAAAGGTCCAGGCGCTTGGCGATAAGCTTGTTTATGCAACAAGAGCGCGGGAATTCGCTGAGGCATCCCAAACAATTGCGGAGAATGGAGAACATTCGGCACGCCAGAAGCTTGCCTTAGAGGTTAAGGCACGGGATGCCGCACTAGCGGCACGCAAATTCGCCGAGCAACAAGCGTTGGCAGCGGCCGATAGACTTGTGGAAGCGGAAAAGGCGCGGGTTGCAGCCGAGGCGGTAAGCGCGAGCGCTGAAGCTCAATTAGCATTGTTCCAGGAAAAATTTGTTTCGGAATCGTCAGCGCGAAGCGCTGCGGAGGCATCGCTCTTCATTGTTGAACATCAGTTCCGCACTGCAAGCGCCAAGGCTCAGCAGGAAATGGCCGCTAAAGATGCCGCCGAGATCGGCAAAGTGCGCGCGGAGGCTGAAGCAGCCGCCGCAAATGTGAAACTTGCATTGGAGGTAAAGTCACGGGATACGGCCAAGCTCCCGGAAAAAACTTACCAACCCAAGGCGGTCCCCGCTAGGAGCAATGGCGGCGGTGCGAGAAGAACCGAAGCGACGGATAGCGCCGTGGAAAGAACGTCAACGATGAAGCAGCAGGCTTCGTGGAAGACCACGATTTTCGTGGAATAGCGAGGGCCGCGAAGTCCGCGCGATCTGGACAGATCGTATTAACCAAACCATGATCAAGTCGTTGGGAGCATCGCTCCTGCATTAAGTCCCGTCCAAAGAGGTTTGTTTTCAGCAAGCCACGGCAGTGAATGTTGAGGTTGGGGGTGACGCATGGAATTGATTGCACAGGTGCTGCAATTGCTGCAGCAAGGTTTTGAAAAGATATTTAGGCTGATTCAGGGTATTTGGAGTTGGTCGGCAAACCAGATTCTCGAAGTTCCTTGGGATAGGCTGGGCGGCTTGCCGGTTTGGAAGCTGTTGCTGCTGCTCCTCGTGATTGCAGCAGTCATTTACTGTCTTTACCGTGCAGGGCGTGAACTTTTGGAAGCCGGCAAAAAGGTGCTGTCCGCTTTCATGACATTGCTGGACGTATTTGTGAAAACGCTCCCCCCGATCTTATTTGCGGGCGGGGCGGCGGCACTAGGAGCCTGGGTTATTAATCATGTGAAAATCTAGACCGCGTGCCACGCCCCAGGGCAATCGGGGCGAGCTACGCCTGTTGCAGATCTGGTGCCGTATGCGGAATTTTGGGATGTGCTTCCTCGATGCTGGGGACCACTGCTCCTGGCATCGCCTCCGGCGCCAGGGCTCCTAAGGACACATAAATCTTAAGCAGATCGTCGACCTTCATTTCCGGAACCGCCGTAATCGCATTCTCTGCCACAAGCACCAAGCCACCCGACATGGGGATAGGGGCGGTCGGCAGATAGACAAGACGCCGCCGCTCGCCCGCGATATTATAGATATGCTGGCTTGCTAGCAGCGCCAACACATCGATCCCGGTGGCGTTGCTGCCAAACCGGCAAGACACAACGCTCATGCTTGAGAGGTCGCCCGTTCCGCCAGCGCCTCGTTCCGTCGCTAGACGAACAACGCGCGAAACGGGACTGTAAATCGAGCGGATAAACGGCACGCGGTTGAACAAGCGGTCGAGATAGTGCTGAATGATGTTTTTTGCCTGTGTCTTAACGATAAGGCCGAGCAGCCAAATACCCACAAGCGCGATGCCGATACCTAGCCAAAAGGCGAGCGTGTCCTGGTTGCGGCCAAGGATGACTGTGCCGCCCTGCGTCAGCAAATCGCCAAGAATGGTGCCCGGGCCGATTGCGCCGCGCACAAAATTAATGATCCAGGCGATGATAAAGACCGTAAGGACAACGGGCAGAAGAAACAAAAGCCCCGCGAGGAACGACCCGAGTACGCTCGTGCGCCAGAAACGGGAAATCCAGTTCACCATGCGCCAGACTCCTTTATCTCACGCCCGTAGAGAATGGCGTGACGCGCGAAAACAGTGAGACACTACCATATTTTAAAACGTAAGACTTCCCATGATGGGGCGTCTTTAATAAAAACCGAGCCTCTTTGCTAGAACCCCTAAACCCCTTTGGCAACGCGAAACATATTCGCATAGATTGGCATGGAAGAGCAGTGGCGAAGGCACAGTGTCCTTGTATGGTGTATACGCGTCTTTTATAAAGCAATGAAAGCAGGCAATGGCGAGGAGATGCCTGGCCAAAACGGAGATAAGGTGTCGGGAAGATGAGCGAAGCAATGCAGAAGGTCGCACTCGTAACGGGAGCCGCACGAGGGATTGGGCTCGCGACAGCCAAGCGATTTCTTGCCGAGGGATGGCGCGTCGCTTTGCTCGACATCGACGGCGAGACGCTCAATCGCTCTCACGCCGCACTGCCCTCCAGCGCGACCATCGCCATTTGTTGCGACGTATCCGACGCTGCGGGCGTTGCCCAGGCGCTTGCGACGATTGCGCAAAAATTCGGCCGGCTCGATGCGCTCGTCAACAATGCAGGCATTGCGATCTTTAAGCCGATCCTCGACGTCACCCAGGAGGATTGGTCGCGTGTGTTGGCGGTCAATCTCACCGGGCCGTTCCTGTGTGGGCAGGCAGCCGCTCCGCTGATGCGCGATAGTGGTGGTGGCGCAATCGTCAACATCACCTCCATATCGGGTCTGCGCGCCTCGACGCTGCGCACGGCATATGGCACAAGCAAAGCTGGCCTTGCGCATCTGACCCAGCAACAGGCGATCGAATTCGCGTCGCTCGGCATTCGGGTGAATGCCGTTGCGCCGGGTCCGGTCGATACCGCTATGGCGAAGGCTGTGCATACGCCGGAGATTCGCGCCGCCTATCACGACGCGGTTCCGCTCAACCGCTATGGCCTGGAGCAGGAAATCGCCGACGCGATCTTCTTCTTATGCAGTGATCGCGCCAGCTACATTACCGGGCAGACGATTGCCGTCGATGGCGGATTCGAAGCCACCGGCATTGGCCTGCCGGCATTGCGCGAGGACCGGCGCAACAGTTAGGGGCCCCGGCGCTCACAGTGCTCGACAAGGAAGAGTAGGTCAGTGAGTGCCGCGTGACTCGCTCACAAGCTCTGCGTCCGCCAAAGCCATGGAAGGAAGCATCGACACGGCGCGTTTGACAGCTTCTGTCAGATTGGCTGACTCGGCGGCGAGCGCCGCAGCCGTGCCATCGACTTCAGTCTGATTTCTGGCGCCGACCGCAATACTCAGCTTGATCGTAAGCGAGGTGAACTTCCTCGCCGCAGTTTGCATGGCGATTATGGCGTCGTTGATCTCGCGGCGGTTCGTGTTTTCCCAGCCAGATGAGAGTTTGGGGAGCGAATTCATGTAGGTCTTCCTACCGGCGTTGGTTTGAAATGGGCAATTAAGTCCCGGACCCTTAAGTGCCTTTGCTAAATTCTTGGTTTCTAAAAGGTTAGCGCCGATATTGGCAAAAAAATGTCCCCCCTTGGCGCAGCAATGCCAGCGGTAGCGGCCGATATTGAGAAAGTTTTCGAAGAAAGAAATTTAAATCCGAGCACCAGTTACTTCGGATATTTTAGAAAAAATTTAACCACCGGCCCTTGAAGGGCAGGTGGCAGAAGAAACTATGTTTAGAATGCTTCTGGAGCGAAGCTTAGTTACAAATCGGCCGCTCAACGCAGCGGCGCTCCGGCGCGGGGCAAATATTGTCGCCGTATTGATTGCGGAAGCACGGCGGAGTGACCGCGTGGCATTCAACCGGACCCGGACGGCAATTCGGGCCATAATTCGGGGCATAGCCCGGCGCATAACCTGGGACATAACCCGGCGGCGGCGGATAACCGGGCCCATAATATCGTTCGGGATAATAGTACCGGTCACGGGCGGCTGCACCCAAAATTCCAAGGCCGACAATCCCGGCTACGACTCCCGCTGCAACTGCTGCGCCCCGGCCGCCGCCGTGACGCCGCCAATAGTAATAGTCAGCTGACGCAGGGGCTATGCTTGTTGCGAATAGCGCCGCGGCCAGCACGAGCGCCAATCCCGATTTTGACAACGATTTCATTTGCTACTCCGCAGGTCTAAGGCCAGCATAACGAGCCCACGCAACGGGGTACTTATGCATGGGCTGCTCTCGAAGATATAAGCGGGGAGTAATGGCAACCTAAAGGCGAGGTGAGGGATATTTCTGGGCTAAATCAGGCCAATAGGTATCAAAATATGTTTCGAGCCACGGAAGTATGGAAGCGATCATGAAGAAGCTTTTTTCGTTTGTATCGGCGATACGGGCCATCGCGACACAGCGCCCAGGCGTCGCCGCTGAGGGAAATCAGAGCGGCAATGCGTTTCAATTTAATTTTGCAACCCTCAATGGCAGTCCAATGCCGCTCGATCAATATCGGGGGAAGGTGTTGCTGGTTGTGAACACGGCATCGTACTGCGGCTACACACCCCAATATGAGGCCCTGCAGAAACTTTGGGAGACATATGGCAAGCAGGGGCTTGTGGTGATTGGCGTGCCGTCGAACGATTTTGGCGAGCAGGAGCCAGGGGACGAATTCAAAATTCAAACGTTCTGTAGCGGCCAGTTTGGCGTTACGTTTCCCCTTACACAAAAATATTCAGTGAAGGGCAAAGATGCCCATCCCTTTTATCAGTGGACCCGTGCCGCCAGCAAAGGCAACGCACCGGGTTGGAACTTTTATAAATATCTCATCTCCCGCGACGGAAGGCTTGCGGCTTGGTTCCCAACTTCTACCGCGCCTGACGCTAAGCTCGTCACCGGCAAAATCGAAGCGGAGCTTGCGAAGGCACCCAACTAGTGGGTCCGGGTTGATGTGGGGGACAAAGCTTCGCAACATCCCTGAGCTTGGTTGCCCTTCGTCCGGGGAGAATATCGAATGGGCATGGTTGAGCTGCTGACCGTGGCGGACAGTTTCCAGATCATAGGGCGTGGCGTTGTTGTAGCACCCTTTCTATCGCCACCGAAAAGCGGGCGCTGGAAGTGCTGGCGAGATAAGGTGATTATCGTAACGCCGGACGGCCGAAATCATGAAGCCACGGCGAGTCTGCAGCTCGAGCATCTTCATATCAGGGACATCACGGTCCCGGCGGAGAAGCGTTGGCAGCTGGTGATCTGTTTCCCCGGCGTAACTTCGGAAGAAGTGCCAATCGGAAGCAAAATCGTGGTGCCCAAGTCTTTGAAAGCGGAATTGGATGCTGGGGGCTGTTTGCGCGATCTGATTTGAAATATGATCGCCGGAGGGCAAGACCCTGGGGAGACCACTTTCAAGGCGATCGTGCAACGCCTCTTCACCTGAGAACCGCTTTTTGCTCACGCCCATAGGATGCGGACTTGCCGGCTACAAGGACGAACAAATCGCCCAATGTTTGCTCGCCACCCAATTGCCTGCTGCTGGGGGAATGGACATGACACACGAGGGCAAGTTCAACGTCGTACTGCCGGGGCCTCCAGATTCTTGGGCCACCAACAAGCTACTTTCACGGTGTTTGGGTAGGCGCCCCGGAGGGAGAGCCCGTCGACTGGTACGACGAGCTGGATGCGACACGCTGGTCGATCCGCTGCGTGAGAGAGTTCCGAGGCGGCTCACTCCAGGCATACAGCTATGCCAACCCTGACTGGCGCGACCAAATGCCGGACCAACCTATTCCTCCTCTCGAAGAGATCAACGAAAACCCTGACTTCCTCGCCAAAGAGATCTCGAAAGCTGAGTTTGAGGCGGTATGGAAAAAAGCAACACTTAGTCCTTAGAGACTAATTAGAACCCCGCTCAGATAAGACGAAGTTCCAAGAGCGCGGCGCGCATTTGAGGCGGCATGGCGGTCTCGAAAGCAGGCTTGTTCTTTTCGAGATCGCGCGGCGCCTCTGCGGCGGCCAGGTAACGCCAGCCTTGGAAGGGACGCCGGGGATGCGGTTCGGTCGGCCTTAGCTTCTGTTCGAGCACAAGGCCGCACCGCGCGATGCCATCCGCACCGGATATCTCGCGCAGGTCCACAATTTGCTGCCGCACGCGAATGAAGCCGCCAATGACCCAATAGATCGAGGAACTGGACGCTGTGTCCCCCGGCTCAAAGCCTGCGCGGCGCGGCGTTTGCCTCGTCACATGCATCAGCTCAGCCGCAGCCCCGCTCCGCGCCAACTCGCTAAGGCGCTGGGCTTGCCAATCAGCCAACTCTTCAACGGTGTCGCAGCCGACGCAAAGTTTAACAACGTGCAGGGTCATTGTGCCTTCATAGCACCATCGATCCTGAAGATCGACTGGAGGCCGCGCTCGGCAAATTCTATAAACAAGAAAGCACCGTGTTTGCCAGACTTGTATGCCGCGAAGGGACGGTAGCGCCAGCTTCGAACTTTGCGGAAAGCCCGCTCAAAACCATTGCCGCGCATACTCGCCTCGCATAAGGTCACGCAAAATTCCCAGTGCTTTGAAGCGCTGCAATCCTCAACCATGCAGGTTCTTATGCGTCCCTCGAAACGGCAGCCGGGCGATCTGCGCCCCGTCAGCTTCCAACGTGCTTTTTCGCTTCATGCGGAAGGTTCGTGTCTCATAAAATTCGGCAACACCCATGTGTCTATGCACAGCCAGCTTGGAAGAGCGGATTCCGCCATGGCTGAAAGGGCAGGGCAGAGGCTGGATCACCGCCGAATACGGAATGCTGCCGCGCGCGACCTCGGACCGCACAAGGCGCGAATCCACAACAGGGCATCAGTCCGGGCGAAGCCAGGAAATTCAGCGGCTTATCGGACGGGCATTGCGCGCCGTCGTCGATCTTCCTGCACTTGGCGAGCGTCAGATCACCGTCGATTGCGACGTGCTCCAGGCCGATGGCGGCACGCGGACGGCTGCGATTACCGGCGCGTGGGTCGCGCTGCACGATTGCTTCCAGTGGATGCGCGCCCGCGATATGATCAGGGACGGCGTGTTGAAGGACCAGGTCGCGGCCGTCTCATGCGGTATTTATAAGGGCGAAGCCTGTCCTCGATCTCGACTATCCCGAGGATTCCGAGGCCGACGCCGACGCCAATTTCGTGTTTACCGGAAAAGGTCAGATCGTCGAAATTCAGGCGACCGCCGAGAAAGCCGTGTTCTCGGAAGAGCGCATGGCCGAATTGATGGGCCTTGCAAAGAAGGGCATCGGCGAGCTCGTCAATCTGCAAAAGCTGACCATTCTCTGAGGCGATGCTCGTCTGCAAGGAAGCTCTATGACCTTACGCCTCAAACATGGTGATAGCCTCGTCATTGCGTCGCATAACAAGGGCAAGCTGCGCGAGTTCGAAGATCTGTTTGGTCCGCTCGGCATTACACTATCATCGGCGGGAGACTTGGACGTCCCGGAACCCGAAGAGACGGGCGAGACATTCGAAGACAACGCCCAGTTAAAAGCGGTCATTACGGCCTTCGCCACAAGTCAGATCGCGCTTTCGGACGATTCGGGTCTCACGGTGGACGCCTTGGATGGCGCTCCCGGCGTGCATTCGGCGCGCTGGGCAGGCGAAGCTCGCGACTTCTCCTACGCGATGCAGCGCGTTGAAGACGCGCTTCAGGCCAAAGGCGCAACCGCTCCAGGCGAGCGCCGCGCGGCATTCATTTGCGTGCTATGCCTTGCAAATCCGACTGGGACAGGTCCAATTCTTCGAGGGGAAAATCGACGGGCATCTTGTTTGGCCGCCTCGCGGTACGAAGGGATTTGGCTACGATCCGATGTTTGTTCCCGATGGCTACGAACTGACTTTCGGGGAAATGGACCCCGCACAGAAACATGACATCTCCCATCGTGCAAAAGCCTTCGCTGCTTTCCGAAGCGAAATCCTATCCGGCGCAGAAAGCTGACGCGCGGCCGAGTAGCGTCGGGAGAGCGCGCGCTCGCCCCTCGCGATCTATATTCATTGGCCCTATTGCGAGTCGAAGTGCCCTTATTGCGACTTTAACTCCTATGCGCGCCGGAGCATCAGCGAAGAGCAATATAGTGATGCCGCTCTGCGCGAGCTTGAGCATTATGCGCCCCATACGGCGGGACGCACGCGTAACGAGCGTGTTTTTCGGCGGTGGAACGCCATCGCTGATGAGCGCTGCGTCCGTGGGCGCTCTCCTCGACCGAATCGCGGCCTTGTGGCCGGTCGATGCGGAGTGCGAGATCACCCTCGAAGCCAATCCTTCGAGCGTCGAATCTGCGCGCTTTGCAGGCTATAGAGCAGCAGGCGTCAATCGCGTTTCGCTCGGCGTGCAATCCCTTTCGGATGAACAGCTCCGATTTTTGGGACGTCTGCATAGCGCCGAGGAGGCGCGCGCCGCGCTTCAAATTGCTGCCAAACATTTCGAACGCATGAGCTTCGATCTGATTTACGCGAGGCCGAAGCAGAGCGAGGCCGAATGGCGGCAGGAACTCATGGAAGCCCTAAACTTTGCGCGTGGCCACGTCTCCCTTTACCAGCTTACCATCGAACCTCAGACGGCTTTTTTTGACTTGGAACGGCGAGGGCGTCTTCGCATCCCCGACGCCGATTTCGCTGCCGGGCTTTATGAATTGACCCAGGAGATTTGCGAGGGCGCAGGTCTACCCGCCTATGAAGTCTCGAACCACGCCGCGCCAGGCCAAGAGAGCCGCCATAACCTTACCTATTGGAGATATGGCGATTATCTCGGCATCGGTCCCGGTGCGCATGGGCGGGTTCGTATGGGTGACGTGAAAATCGCCACGGCAGCGATCCGAGCGCCTGGAGAATGGTACAGCCGGGTGATGGAGCAGGGCGCAGGCACAGCAGAGAGCTGCGAGCTTAGCCGCCTCGAACAAGCGGAAGAGATGATCCTAATGGGGCTGCGGCTCCGCGAAGGTTTGTCCCTCGACTTCGTCGTAAAAGCGACGGGCTTCACTGTGGGAGGCGATGAGCTTCAGCGCCTTGTACTTGATGGCTTGGTGGAGCAAGGCACCGCCAGTGTTATTCGCGCGACGAATTGCGGTCAGCTCGTGCTGAATGCCATCGTCACAAATCTTGTGGAGAGCCTAACCGAAATCGCATTCGATCGAGTCCGGCCAGCTTAGTTTTGCGCGAATCTGGAGCCGAAGGATGAAGGGGCGGCATCGATAACTTGATTGCCGTATTTCTGGACCTCCATCACAGCGAACCCTCTTTCTGCGGTTCCTTCGGGGCGAAGCCGGAACAGGCCGTCGATGCCCTGGAAACCGCTGGCCCGTGTCAACTCAGTCGCAGCGAAATGCTGGCCTCCTGGATTGGCCGATAAGGATATGGCGAGGCTGATCGCGTCATATGCGAGACTTGAAAGCCTTGGAGGCACATCGCCATAGGTCTCGACATAACGGCGCGTGAAATCCTGCCAACCTTTCGGGTCGGGCGCGGCAAACCAGCCGCCAGCCAAAGCGGGCTCCTTGCCAACTCCGACGTAGTCCCAACCCGCTAAGCCCATAAGCTTAACCGCCTGTGTGTCGATCTCATAATAGGGAAAGAGCGGAGCTAGAGAAGGAAGCGTGTCGCCGGCAGCCGGGATGAATATGGCGTCGATCTGCGGAGATCGAACCCTTTTTCGCAAGCGCGGACAGTTCTTTCACCGGAGGCAACATTCCGTTGGCTTCCGGAGGGAAGGTCTTCGTAAACACGACTTGACCATGATTTTCCTGAACCGCCTTCACAAAGGCCTGTTCGACAAGACGCCCATAGTCGTTTTGTGGAAAAAGTGCTGCGAATCGTGTCTTGCCCTTACTAGCAGCATAGGAAACCATGCGGGGAGCATCGCCGCCAGCGACGAAGCTCAAAAGATAAACGCCGTTTCCGGCAACGTTGCGATCGCTCGAAAATGCGAGAACGGGGATGTGAGCAGCTTGTGCAACAGGGGCGACGGCGGTAACTTCACTGGCGAAGAGGGGGCCGACGATAAGCTCCGCGCCTTCCTTGATCGCGTCTTGCGCGGCATTCTTCGCACCATCGGGCGTTCCGCGCGTATCCTTGGGGATGAGCTGCACATTGGGTTTATCGAAATCGAACAAAGCAAGCTCGCCTGCCTGTTTCATCGCTTTTGCGACCTGTTGCGCATTCACGTTGCCAGTGAGCGGCAAGAGCAGGGCGACCTTCACCATACCTGGCTTGCCGGTCGTGGTTTGATTCGCTGTCGAATCGCCTGATATGTTTGCGCTGTTTGTTGATCCGCCAATTCCTCCGACGGAACAGGCGCTAACGCATAGACATGCTAAAAGGCTTCCTGCAAGGGAGAGCAGCCGATTGCGCGAAAATGCGTTTTGAAAGAAAGTCTTCATCGCCTCGCTATGAGCTTTTCGTTGAACTGCGCCGGTCCCTTTAGGCAGCCAAGCTCGAAAGCCGTGGCTGCGTTCGCAACGTCTACTGTAACTATGGCTGATTGTTGGTGATTATGGAACGCCGCCCTTCAAAAAAATCCCCAAAGCGCTCATCTGGAGGCGGTGCGGAGGCTGAAGCCCGCGAAGGCCTGACGGGAGCGGAGCTTGCGCCCGGCATCCTGCGGCAGCTTGATAGGCTATGCGCTGAGCCGCTCCCGCCCGCGCTCTATTTGGTGTCCACACCCATTGGCAATCTCGGCGATATCTCGCTGCGAGCGCTGGCGACGCTCGGCGCGGCGGATATCGTCCTATGCGAGGACACGAGGCACAGCCGTAAGCTGTTCTCGGCCTATGGTCTGCATGGGCGGCTGCAAGCCTACCACGATTTCAGCGGGGAGAGGGAGCGGGCCAGGATTATCGAGGAATTGGCGAAGGGAAAATCCGTTGCGCTCATTTCGGATGCAGGAACGCCACTAATAGCGGATCCAGGCTACAAGCTTGTACGCGATGCCATTAGCCAAGGGATTCCAATATTTGCAATTCCCGGCGCGTCGGCGATCCTCACGGCGCTTGTGGCAAGCGGATTGAGCACGGATCAGTTTTTCTTTGCAGGATTTCTGCCGCCGAAAGATGGCGCGCGCCGTGCGGCACTTGAAAAGCTCACAGCCATACCCGGTACGTTAGTTTTCTACGAGAGCGGAACGAGGCTCCTTGGCACGCTTGAAGCAATCGCGCTGCTCTTTCCAGACCGATCCGTAACCGTCGCACGCGAGCTTACCAAGTTTTATGAGGAGTTTCTGAGAGGGGCGCCGCGTGATCTGATCGAGAGCATGGCAAATACACCTTTGCAGGGCGAATTCGTGCTGCTCATCGAAGCGGGAAAGATAGCCGCTCCCACGGAAGGCGATATTACCGAGGCGCTGGCGCACGCGCTAAAGTCGGCAAGTGTGAAAGAAGCTGTCGAAGAGGTTGCGGAGGGACTTGGCGTTTCAAGAAAGATCGTCTACAACTTGGCGTTGAGGATGAAAGGCAAAAAGCCATGATGCCAGCTAGACCGCAGCACACCGCACGCCAAAATGCATATAAGTTTGGTGTTGCCGCTGAAAGCCGTGCGAAGCAGCTCCTCGAAGGCAAGAGCTATCAAATTCTTGCCCAGCGCTATAAAACAAAGGGCGGTGAAATCGATATCATCGCGCAGCGGGGGGATCATCTGGCGTTCGTAGAGGTGAAAGGCAGGAAAACCGAGGAAGAGGCTGCATGGTCAATCTTGCCGCGCCAGCAACAGCGGATAGCCTGCGCGGCGGAAATTTTCCTCGCGGAGCATCTTCAATTTGCTCAATTTTCAGCCAGCTTTGACGTCGTTCTCGTTACTCCGGGCAATCCTTGCGCCCACATAGAGCACGCATTTCTTGCCTAAAGCGGCCGTTTCCGTAAAGTCCTCCTAAGACTTTCGCAGTGAGGACCGGATGCGGCTGAAAACTGGGGTCCAGATGGACCCGATTGAACGGATCAATATTCGAGGCGACTCAACTTTTGCGATCCTGCTGGAAGCTCAGGCTCGCGGGCATGATGTTTTTTATTACACGCCCGATAAATTGTTCATGCGAGACGGGCGCGTTTTTGCCGAGGGCAGCGCGCTTCGAGTTGCCGATGACCACAACGCTCATTTTGAATTGGGAGAGCGACAGACGCTGGCGCTTGAAGAACTTGACGTAGTCCATCTCCGGCAGGATCCGCCATTCGATATGGCTTACGTCACCACGACACACATTCTTGATCACATCCATCCGAAAACCCTTGTCGTGAACGATCCCGCTAGTGTGCGAAATGCGCCCGAGAAGCTTTTCGTCACTCATTTCCCCGACTTAATGCCACCAACTTTGATTACGCGCTCCCTGGAGCGCCTCAAGGAGTTTCGCGCCGAGTTCGGAGACATCATCGTCAAGCCTCTCTACGGAAACGGCGGCACCGCGGTTTTCCGCTTGAGGGCTGACGACACGAACGCAGGTTCGCTGGTTGAACTCTTTCAGACTGTGTTCCGCGAGCCATTTATCGTGCAACGCTATCTGCCCGATGTAAGGCAAGGGGACAAGCGCGTCATCCTTGTGAATGGTGAAGCCGTTGGGGCGATAAATCGCGTCCCGGCAGCCGACGAGACGAGGTCCAATATGCATGTGGGTGGGCGCCCCGAAGCTGTGGAACTGACCGCGCGCGATCGGCAAATTTGCGAGGCCATTGGACCGGAACTGAAGAAACAAGGACTTATTTTCGTTGGGATCGACATCATCGGCGATTATTTGACGGAGGTAAATGTCACCTCGCCGACAGGTATCCGCGAAGTGAAGCGTTTCGGCGGTGCTGACATTGCCTCTCTGATTTGGGACGTGGTCGAAGAAAAAGTTGCGGCGCGCTGATGTTCGCTAATTGTTCTTGATTTTATCTAAAAAGGAGATAGAAATTTAGGTATTGGGAAAATATGGCTGAGGTTCCTGAATGTTTGCGCAAGTATCGACTGTTGCGTTCGAAGGCGTCGATGCGAAGCAAGTCGATGTTCAAGTCTTAATAGCGCCCGGCCTCCCAGCGTTCAATATCGTTGGGCTTCCCGACAAGGCGGTGGCGGAGAGCCGCGAAAGAGTTCGCGCCGCTCTTACTGCCATTGGCCTAGGGCTGCCCGCTAAGCGTATCACGGTGAATCTGGCCCCTGCGGACATGCCGAAGGAAGGCACTCACTACGATTTACCGATTGCGCTTGGCGTAATGGCGGCTGCCAAGGCTATACCGCAAGACGCTCTAAATGATCTTATGATTATTGGCGAGCTTGGGCTTGATGGTGGACTGGGTCATATCGCCGGAGCGCTCCCGGCGGCGCTCGGGGCTAATGCATTGGGCAAAGGGCTTCTTTGCCCGGCAGCGTGCGGTCCCGAGGCAGCATGGGCGTCTGGGGAAATGGAGATCGTTGCGCCGCCAGATCTTCCCACACTCATTAATCATTTCAATGGTAGCGCCGTTCTACCCAAACCGCGGCCACATCTCGCTTCAGGCAAGACCGCACTCCCGGACCTGCAAGATGTGCGCGGACAGGAAACAGCCAAGCGGGCTCTCGAAATCGCCGCCGCAGGTGGGCATCATATGCTCATGATCGGGCCGCCCGGCGCGGGCAAATCAATGCTTGCCCAAAGACTTCCGAGTATTCTTCCGCCGCTTGAGCCGAGCGAGCTGCTCGAAGTCGCTATGATTCAGAGCATCGCGGGCACTATCGTGAACGGCGCATTGACGGCTCAGCGGCCTTTTAGGGCGCCGCATCATTCCGCGACCATGGCAGCGCTTGTTGGTGGCGGGTCGCGCCCGAAGCCCGGCGAAGTCGCTTTAGCTCATCATGGCGTGCTGTTTCTTGACGAACTTCCGGAATTTCCGCCTCACGCTCTCGACGCACTCCGCCAGCCTATCGAAACGGGAGAAACGATCATCGCCCGCGTGAATCACCGCATTCGCTATCCCTCGCGGTTTCAGCTGATCGCCGCCATGAACCCCTGCCGCTGCGGCCACGCATGGACGCCGGGTATGACCTGCCGCCTTGGGCCTCGCTGCGAAGATAATTACAAGGGGCGAATCTCGGGCCCTCTTTGGGATCGCCTCGATATCCAGATTGCGATGGCGCCAGTAAAGGCGACGGACCTGACTTTGCCGCCTTCGAAAGAGAGAAGCGCGGACGTTGCGCGAAGGGTAAACGCCGCTCGAGCTATCCAAGCGCGGCGTTATGCAATGTTTGGGCTCGATACTGTAACTATAAACGCGCGTTGTCCGGCTGCTCTGCTCGACGAAATCTGTGAGCTGGATAAGGACGGTCTCCGCCTTCTCGAACAAGCTGCAAACGCCCACGGCCTATCGGCGAGGGGGTATCATCGCACCCTTCGGCTCGCGCGCACAATTGCCGATCTGGATGGAAGCCGCATGATCGGCGTGCTGCAGCTTGCCGAAGCTTTAAGCTTGCGCGGAGGAAGCTTTGGGGCGCAACGGGCGGCCTGAGGGGTGCCGGTTATCCGGGGGTGGTAAAAACAGGCGTTGGCGTGAATGGAACATAAGAGCAACAAAGGTTGATCGATAGGCCGACGAATGTAATGGCGCCAAGCGGGCGCGACTCTCGTCGGGTGCGCTCGGATTTTCGGGCAGGCGCGGGATAAGCCTTAGCAAAACTTGGAGCTGAGACTCATTTTTTGGGCACAACTTCCTGCTTATGCTGTGCGTTGCTTGAAGTTGACATCCGTCACGCTTTGTCTGATAAGACTGGTTCTAGCCTGAAAATAGTCAAATTGCGCGACCCTAGGCTCATTCTCCAAAAGCGAGAGTTCAAAGTCCGCTACCCAGCGGCGCCGGCAGGTGCGCTTATAACGATAGAGGACCTCATGTACGCGGTCATTCGCACAGGCGGCAAACAATACAAAGTTGCGCCGCAAGATGTGCTTCAAATTGAGAAGATCGAAGCGGCTGCGGGCGACGCAGTCAGTTTTCTCGAAGTGTTGATGGTTGCCGGAGAGGGTGAACCCCGTATCGGGTCGCCTCTCGTGTCCGGTGCTGTTGTTTCTGCGGAAGTCGTGGAGCAAGGCCGGGGCCCGAAGATCATCATCTTCAAGAAGAAGCGGCGGCAGAATTATCGGCGGAAAAACGGCCACCGTCAGGAATTGACGACGGTGCGGATCCTTGGGATCGCGGCAGATGGTGCAGTAGAAGCTGCTAATAGCACGGCAGCCGCAAAGGCGAGTGCGAAATCAAAGAAGAGCGAGGCGGAAGCCGCGCAGCCCGCGCTTGAGGGTGAAGCCAAGAAGCCGCGGGCCAAGGCCGCAGCGGCTGCAGCTTCTGTTCCTGATGCTGAGTCCGCAAAGAAACCTCGCGCCACAAAGAAGGCTGCGAAACCCGAGTAATTTGCAAGGATATTGAGGCTAGAATTCCATGGCACATAAGAAAGCAGGCGGCTCGTCTCGGAACGGTCGTGACTCCGAAGGCCGGCGCCTTGGCGTCAAGAAATTTGGCGGTGAGCAGGTCATTCCCGGTAACATCATTATCCGTCAGAGAGGCACGCAGTGGCACCCTGGCGCAGGGGTCGGTATGGGCAAGGACCATACGATATTTGCCATGCGCGAAGGCACCGTTGCGTTTAAGGCCACGGCACGTGGAAGAACTTACGTGTCGGTTATTGGTGCTGAAGCCGCCAATTGATTACTGCTCGGCGAAGCTGTTTTGGCCGGATCATAAGCAAACTGCGGGTGCGGATTAGGCTAGGATTGGAATATCCGCATCCCGTGGGCTCGCTCTCCTGCGGGGTTTCGGCTCTTACACGCTAAAGAATGCGGCGACGGAGGCAGAATAAATATGAGGCTGCCTGTTATTCGGCATTCAAGCGAATTGCGCACTGCGGTGCAGCAATGGCGGCGGCGCGGCCACAAGGTTGCGCTGGTGCCGACGATGGGGGGGCTTCACGACGGTCACCTCTCGCTCATCCGGCTCGCCAAGCAATATGCGGGCCGGGTTGTTGTGTCGTCTTTCGTTAATCCTACCCAATTTGCACCTCACGAAGACTTTGAAAGCTATCCACGTAACGAGGAGCGGGATTGGCATAAGCTTGCGGGAGCGCAGGCAGACGCAATGTATGTGCCGGATGTGCTTGAAATATATCCGGATGATTTTGCCACGCGGGTTGAAGTTGCTGGCATAGCTCAGACATTAGAAGGTATTTCGCGACCTCATTTCTTTTCCGGGGTCACTACGGTTGTTACCAAACTCTTCCTACAATGTTTGCCAGACATGGCTGTTTTCGGAGAGAAAGACTACCAGCAATTATTGGTAATAAAGCAGTTGGTAAAAGATCTTAATTTTCCGATTGCAATCCTCGCCGGTCCAACTGCCCGCGAGGCAGACGGCTTAGCGATGTCTTCCCGGAACGCATATTTGAATGCTCAGGACCGTGCGATCGCTCCGCAGCTCTACGCGGTCTTGCAAGACATGCGCGCAGACTTAGCCTCGGGACGCCCCATTGAAGAAACAATCCAGTTGGGTTTAGCTCGCCTAGAGAATGCAGGCTTTCGAGTGGACTATCTGCAGGTCCGCCACAGCGAAACCCTGCTTCCCTTGGAAGGGACCGTCGAGCACAACGCTAGAATTCTCGCAGCTGCCTATCTTGGCGAAACAAGGCTAATCGATAATGTGGGGGTAAGGGCTATCCCGACAAATTAGCGCGTCGGTGAGCAGATTAATGTTTGCAGCTTTAGCTGAGTCGAGCCCAGAGCCGGTCGCGATCTTTTTCTTCGACGAGTGAGAGCCGTCCGGCAAGAAATTCAGCAACGTCGTCTACTTGAGCGCCCACCCGTTCCATGACCGGCTTAAGAAGATGAGAGCGTTGCGCTGTCTCAGAAGTCTTCTCGCTGCCTTGCGTGATGCTGTGCTCGGTCATAATGCTAAGTCCCAGGCTGCCTGCTCTCTTAAGTTTTATTATTACCTCAGATTCGAGCAGTAGTGTCATCCGTCGGGGTGTTTTCCGCTTCGATCCGGAGCGAGGAGTGGCCTGGGAGCAACAAACGCTGCGGCTCGCTGACGCAAGAGCGAGGCCGCAGCCGATAGATCAGGTCGCCGACGGCTTAAGACGTAACCGCGCTCCTATTCATGCGGTGTTCGATCAGGTCAGGTACAACGCCGGGCTCCGCTAAAGTTGAGGTGTCGCCTAGGTTCGAAAAATCATCCTCGGCAATCTTGCGAAGGATTCGCCGCATGATTTTGCCGGATCGTGTTTTGGGCAGACCAGGTGCGAACTGAATGAGATCCGGCGTAGCGATAGGCCCTATTTCCTGACGCACCCAGTTTCTGAGTTCGTCTCTTAGAACTTCGGTTGCCTCAACACCGCTCAAAAGCGTGACATAAACGTAGATGCCTTGCCCCTTCAAGCTGTGCGGGTAGCCGACGCAAGCTGCTTCGGCAACCTTTGGATGCGCAACGAGGGCGGATTCCACCTCGGCTGTGCCCATGCGATGGCCGGCAACGTTAATGACGTCGTCGACGCGGCCTGTGATCCAATAATAGCCGTCCTCATCGCGGCGGCAGCCATCGCCGGTGAAATACGTCCCCGGGTAGGCTGAGAAGTAGGTTTGCACGAAGCGCTCATGATCGCGATACACAGTGCGCATCTGTCCGGGCCAGGAATCCGTGATGACCAGATTTCCTTCGCCGACACCTTCCAGAACTTGCCCTTCCGCATTCATTAGCGCAGGACTAATACCAAAAAATGGCCGTGTCGCCGATCCTGGTTTGAGCGCAGTAGCGCCAGGCAAAGGCGTAATCAAGATGCCGCCCGTTTCGGTCTGCCACCATGTGTCGACGATTGGGCAGCGCCCATCCCCGACCACATGATAATACCATTCCCACGCTTCGGGGTTGATCGGCTCCCCCACGCTGCCAAGAAGCTTCAGCGATTTGCGGCTGGTTTTCTTTACATGCGACTCGCCCGCGCCCATGAGAGCACGAATTGCGGTCGGCGCGGTGTAGAAGGTATTGACCTTGTGCTTATCGATAACCTCCCAGAAACGCGAGGGGCTAGGATAGTTTGGAACGCCCTCGAACATAAGCGTTGTGGCGCCGTTTGCGAGCGGCCCGTAAAGGATGTAGCTGTGACCAGTGACCCACCCCACGTCGGCGGTACACCAATAAATATCGCCATCCCTGTAGTCGAAGACATATTGATGCGTTAGCGCCGTATAGAGCAGGTAGCCACCTGAGGTGTGCAGCACACCCTTCGGTTGACCGGTCGAGCCCGATGTGTAGAGGATGAACAACGGGTCCTCTGCGCTCATCTCCTCAATTGGGCAGTCCGCAGAAACGCTTGACATCTCTTCGCCAAGCCAAAAATCGCGCTGCGGCGTCCACGCCACTGGGCTATTTGTGCGCTTCACAACAAAGACGCGCTGCACCATAGGGCATTTTTCCAGCGCCTTGTCTGTATTGGCCTTAAGCGGCACTTTGCGGCCGCCGCGCATGCCTTCGTCTGCTGTGATAACGACAGCGGAATCGCAGTCCAAGATGCGGCTCGCCAAGCTGTCGGGAGAGAAGCCGCCAAAGACTACGGAGTGGATTGCCCCAATCCGAGCGCAGGCGAGCATGGCATACGCCGCCTCTGGGACCATCGGAAGGTAGATTGTAACGCGATCGCCTTTTTTGACGCCGTGTTTTTTGAGCACATTTGCCAGCCGGGATACGCGCTCGTGAAGCTGGCGGTAGGTAATCTTCAGATCCATGGAGGGGTCATCGCCCTCCCAAAGGATAGCGACTTGATCGCCACGCGTGGCCAGATGCCGGTCTACGCAGTTCGCGCAGACATTCAGCGTCCCGTCTTCAAACCATTTGATGGAGACTTCTTCTGGGCCAAACGAGGTGTTTTTGACCTTCGAGAACGGCCTAAGCCAATCAATCCGGGACGCTTGTGCGCGCCAGAATCCTTCAGGATCGCTGATGCTCGCGTCGTAGAGTGACTTATAACTCTTGTCGTTGACGTAGGCCGAGCCACGCCAAGCATCTGTAACAGGATAGAGCTTTCCTGCCATCGATTCCTCCTTCGCCGCGTTCAAAAGCACTATGCTGCCGCAGCCATCCGGCGGCAAGAAGCCTTAGGTCGAAAGCAACTAACTACATGTGGAATAGCCGCAATTCCGGCAGACCAAACAGCCTTCTTGGAAGATAACGCTTGGCGATCCGCATCGGGTGCAGAAAGAGGACGAGCGAGGCCTATCAAGACGAATTTCCGCATTCGATTCGCCCCCGCCCCCATCCTGAAGCTCCGCGCGAGACATAGACGCCGTAGCACCACTTGCAATGCCGGTTCCATTCCAGAAGCCGATATGCCTGAAATGCTGTTCAATAATGCCGCCAATGGCTGCCAATAGGCTCGGCACATATCTTCCGTTCATCCAAGCGCCTCCGCGCGGATCGAAGACTGCTTTCAACTCTTCGACTACAAATGAGACATCGCCTCCGCGCCTGAAAATCGCGCTTATCATTCGCGTGAGCGCGACGGTCCACGCGTAATGTTCAAGGTTCTTGGAATTGATGAAAATTTCGAACGGCCTTCGCTTGTCGCCATCCATCGTGTCGTTGATCGTGACATACATGGCGTGATCGGAGTCGGGCCAGACGAGCTTGTAGGTGAAGCCGGAAAGAACCGGCTCGCGCGCCATTGGAATGACGCTTAGTCCAGAGCCTTCTTGCTGCACAGACGCGGCCAGGGGAAGAGCCGGCTGCAATGCGGGCGCAGGGGCAGCGGCATCTTTAGATGATAGCGAGAGCACCGCTCCCGTAATTTCATTGGGCCGGTAGGCGGTGCATCCTTTTAACCCTAGATGGTAAGCCTCCAGGTAAAGCGTCTCGAAGTCTTCAAAAGCGATGTCCTCGGGACAGTTTACGGTTTTCGAAATGGAGGCGTCGACATGGCGCTGAAGGGCCGCCTGCATGAGAAGGTGCTGCTGCGGCGAGAGTTCGTGTGCCGTTACAAAGGCGTTTGAAAGCTTGGAGGCGCCGTGAAGCTTGCGAAACAGCCGGACGGCATAGTCTTCCACCGCTTCCATGCGCGCCGAACCATCGGGCTGAAGAATGCGGCGGTTATATTCGAAGTCGAATACGGGTTCGATGCCGCTTGAAACATTCCCTGCTAGCAAAGAGATGGTGCCGGTGGGTGCGATCGAGGTAAGCACGCCGTTCCGAATTCCTGCTCGAATGGAGGCTTTTATCTCTGGCGCGAGGGAGGATGGAAAGGGCCGCTCAATATAAGCCTTCGCATCAAAGAGCGGGAACGCGCCCTTTTCGGCGGCAAGTTCCGCGCTTGCCGCATACGCCCTGCTGCTGATGCGCGCCATCCACTGTTCCGCAAGTTCGCGCCCCTCCTTCGACCCATAATGCTTTCCGCAAAGGATGAGAGCGTCGGCAAGGCCCGTTATCCCAAGCCCAATGCGGCGCTTTGCCTTCGCTTCCTTTTCTTGGGCGGGCAGAGGATAGCGGGATATATCGACGATATTGTCGAGAAGGCGCACCGCAACCGGAACAAGCTCATCGAGCCGATTTTCATTGAGCCTGGCTTTATCGGTGAATGGCGCTTCGATCAGGGCAGCTAAATTGATGGAGCCGAGAAGACATGCGCCGAAGGGCGGTAGCGGCTGCTCGCCGCACGGATTGGTTGAACTGATTTTCTCGCAGTAGTTCAGATTGTTGAGTGCGTTGACGCGGTCGATGAAAATTATGCCTGGCTCCGCATAATCATAGGCGCTGCGCATCATTTTATGCCACAGCCCCCGCGCGCTGACGGTACGGAAGATTTTCCCTCCGAAAGTCAGAGGCCAAGCCTGATCCTTTTGGACCGCATCGAGGAATGCATCTGTAACCAGCACCGAGACATTGAAATTTCGCAATAGCGCCGGATCAGCTTTTGCTTCGATAAAGGCCTCTACGTCGGGATGATCGCATCGAAGCGTTCCCATCATTGCACCGCGGCGGGCGCCTGCGGACATAATCGTGTGGCACATAGAGTCCCACACATTCATGAAGCTCACCGGACCGGAGGCGTCCGCGCCCACCCCTCGCACAGGCGCGCCTTTCGGCCGGATCGTTGAGAAATCATGCCCGATGCCGCCGCCTTGCTGGAGGGTGAGGGCCGCATCTCGCACATTGGCGAAAATCGAGCCCATATCGTCGCCGATCTCACCCATCACAAAACAATTGAAGAGCGTCACCTCGCGGCCTGTGCCTGCTCCGGCGAGCACCCGTCCTGCAGGGATAAAGGCGAAATCGGAAAGCGCTTCGCGAAAGCGCTGCTCCCAGTGCTTTCGGTTTACCGGTAGCTCGGCCTCGGCAGCCGCCTTTGCCACGCGCGACCAAGTTTCCTCTACGCTGCGGTCGCCTACGTCGCCGTTATTAAAACGATATTTAGCTTCCCAAATCTGTTGGGAAAGGGGGATCAACATGGCATTCGCCGGGCGCTACGGTTACTTTGGTTCACTAATGTTCACTGTTTGTACTCGCAAGTCAAGCCCGGTTGTGCGCCACCCTGTTTTTCTCCCTTTTTGATATGTGATGCGTGAGCTCAAATGAAAGCTCCGTCCCAGAGTGATCACCTCGGCAGACGGAGCAGGTTTGAGCGGGCTCCAGTTTTATCGTCCGCCCGATAGCGCCTTCACGAGCCGGTATTGATATTCGATCCCCTCAAAGAAAGCCTTTGTAGAGACGCGCTCGTCCTTGCCGTGGGCTCTCACATCGTTGAGGTCGCCAGCAAGACCCGAATGGCCATAGGTCGGGATACCAGCATTGCGCAGATAACTCCCGTCCGTTGCTCCAGCGCTCATGGTGGGAACAAGCGGGGCGCCGGGCCAGAATTCTCCCGAAACTTTTTCGATTGTTTGCATGATTTCTTGATTGAGCGCGGACGGGGTGCTCAATACGGGGTCACTGATTTGCGTCACTGTGATCTGATCGTCGGCCATAACGCGCACAAGCGTCGCCTGAACTTCGGACACAGCCTCGCCTGGGAGTATCCGGCAGTTCACCTTGGCCTGAGCAGTTTGTGGGAGTGCGTTTACCGCATGACCGCCCTCAAGCATCGTCGCAACGCAAGTCGTCCGAAGCTGTGCGTTGTAAACTGGATTTGCAGATAGGCGAACTATGGACAGGGACGCGGGGTCTGGGCGCCCTGACACGACCGATTTTATGTCAGCGGAAATTTGCGCTCCCTCCCAATTTGCGGCTCGTTCGAAATAAGCGCGCGTTGTTTCGTTGAATTTTAGAGGAAAACTAAATTCTGAAAGACGCACGAGCCCTGCGGCTAATTTGTAAATGGCATTTTCTTTTCTGGGCAGAGAGCTATGGCCGCCGTTGTTCTTCACTTCCAACTGGAAGTGGACGGAGACTTTTTCGCTGGTCTGAACGCCATTTCCGATGGGCTTGCCCTCCAGAAGCCTGACATTTCCACCCTCGTTGAGCGCAAACTCCGCGTCAATCAAGTCGCGGTGATTTGCAATCAGCCACTGAATGCCAAGTCCGTTTGCGTCGAGGATCTCCTCGTCCGTTTCAAGTGCGACGATAATGTCGCGCTCCGGCTTGTAGCCCTCCTGCTTGTATCGAATGAGGTTCGCCACGAAAGCGGCCGCCATGAATTTGTCGTCGCTCGTTCCCCGGGCATAGAGGTAGCCATCCTTTTCCACGAGCTTGAAGGGGTCGGTAGACCAATCTTCACGTTTGGCGGGAACGACATCGGTATGGGCAAGCAACAGAATTGGCTTTCTTGCGCCTGTTCCGCGAAGGCGCGCGACTAAATTGCCTTTGCGCGGCTTCGGCGTAAAAACCTGCACGTCTCCATCGCTGAAGCCAGCAGCCCGGAGGCGAGCAGCCATGGCTTCAGCCGCCTTGGCCGTGTCACCCGTGGCCGTCACCGTGTCGATCTCTACCAGCTCCTTATAGATGTCAAACGCCAGTTGTTGTTGCGGCGTCAGCGTGTCCGCTCGCGATGGTATTGACATGCAAAGTGCCGCCCAGAGCAAAAACGCGGCCCCGCTGAAAAGAGTGCACCACGGTCGGAAGGTGAGGGGAGTAGACGGCGAACGCATGGATAAAGCTCCGGTGAATAGGCTTCAAGTCGCGCCATTGCGGCGAAGAAATTGTAAAGCTGACGATAGCTCTGCTCCAACATTCTTTCGGCTATGCTGCGGCGTGGCGGCATTTAACGGGCGCTAAGAAATTTCCCAGCAACCGCCGAATCCGAATCGACGCAGAATATGGAAGGCGAAGGCCATTTAACCGATTAGACGGGCTACGAATGTCTGCTTACAGGAGAGCGAAGGGGACACTATGGGATCGCCAATGAAACGCTAACTCTTGATCCGGAACAGACCCGTAGGGTCCTGCCAAAAATGGGCGTAACAAAAAATCATCAGCGATCATAAAAGTAATATTAACGAGGATCGCGTCAGTTTTATAAGTTAGGGTGAAATATTACATGCCCAATTTCTCAGCGAGGAGCGAGAGAAGTCGAATGAGACATTTTCTAAGGATCGCGAGTTTTGCCGCCATTGTTTGCCTTGTTCAGCAAGCGATTGCGCAGAGCGCTTCACGATCAATCGTAATTAAAAATGGCGAGAGCATCGATCTGATGCCCGTATTTGGTGAGAAAAACTGTCAGTCGATATTAAGCGAGACACCATCCGTTGAAGTTTTGGAAACTCCGCCGGAGATCAAGGTTGCGGTGAGGGAGGAGATGGTTATGCCCCGCCGTACAAAGTGCAAGGACAAGATTAAGGGCGGCGTTATCGTTATTACCGCTAACGATATTAAAGCACGCACAGAAGGAAAACTTACCTTCCGCGTCAAATATAAAGGCAAAGAAGGGGATAAGCAATCAGCGTTCACTTACAATGTGACTTTGTTTCCAAACTAAGCGCTTGGAGCTCTAATCGAGTTTTATGCGAACGGTTCCCAGGGGATGTGATGAGCTGCAAATTTGGACGGATGGCTCGTTCTTGCGCGGCGATCATGCGATGTCCATCTCCTGACATAGAAATCAGCCGATGGAGATGGAAATGACCCCCGAAGAACGCCAGCTTCTCACAACGCTCGCAGATCGCATAAGAAGCACCCCTCCACAAGAAAAAGACATGGAGGCCGAACAACTTTTGCAGCAACTTGTGCGAGAGCGGCCCGGCACCGTCTATATCCTCGCGCAAACAGTGCTCATGCAAGACTTTGCTCTTAGGAATGCACAAGCGCAGATAGAAGAGCTTCAGCGTCAGCTGAGCGAGCAGCAACCCCATTCCGAGCGGGGTTCAGGGAGCTTTCTTGGCAATATATTTGGAGGCGGCGAGCAGCACTACCAGCCTCGTCCTTCGTCAGGAAGCGTTCCTAGCGTAAACCCGTGGGGAAGACCTTCCGGAGACTATGCGCCGCCGCCTCAGGAACAGGGGTATTCTGGCACTGGTCCAGGTGGGCCGGTCATGCAGCCATCGCAGACCTCGGGTTTCCTCCGCAGTGCGGCCACAACTGCCGCAGGCGTTGCCGGCGGTGCGCTCCTTTTCCAGGGTATCAATTCGCTGTTTTCCGGCCATCACGGCAGCGTTCTCGGCGGAGATTTTTCAAGTCTGAAGCCCACAGACAGCCTGAGCGCAGCGACAGCCGGAACACAGCGCGATGCCGGTGCCGATAAGGATCGGGACGACGATTCCGATGACGACGCAGACTATGGCGATGATGGCGACGACGGCGATTCTGGCGGTAGCGACTACGCTTAGATCAGGATCGGCTTTTGCTGACTATTGTCATCCCGGACGCCGCGCAGCGTGAAACGGTGCGCTGCTGATCCGGGAGCTGAGTGAGATCCCGTGTCTGCGCCGCAGCACTGAGCGCCGCGTCGCGCACGGGATGACAACCGGAGGCAACAAGCCATCCATGGCTGCTTCCGCGCCGATGGGTCGACTGCCTCGTTAGGAAGCCTTCTTCGCGTTTCTGACGAGCTTTTGGCATCGCAGGCTCGCGACGGTGCTTCTGCTGAGCTGGGCTTCGTGATAGGCAGTAGGCATTCATCAGCGCGTTTGGGGGGTCAGGTGTTGCGATTTGTTGGTGTGATTTTGGCTGCGATATTTGCAGTCCTGGCGGGCGCCGCTTGGGCGCAGGAAAGACCAAAGATCGAAATTGTGCCGCAGTTGGGCCATGCGAGTGTGGTCTCCTCGGTTGCCTTTTCGCCCGACGGCAAGACCGCGCTCTCGGGCAGTTGGGACCACACGCTGAAGCTCTGGGATGTGGCGAGCGGCCGCGCGCTCAAAAGCTTTGAGGGCGCGGATGCGGTCTCCTCGGTTGCCTTTTCGCCCGACGGCAAGACCGCGCTCTCGGGCAGTTTGCACCACACGCTGAAGCTCTGGGATGTGGCGAGCGGCCGCCTGCTCAAAAGCTTTGAGGGCCATGCGGATAAGGTCTTATCGGTGGCGTTTGCGCCCGACGGCAAGACGGCGCTCTCGGGCAGCGAGGACGAGACGCTGAAGCTCTGGGATATGGCGAGCGGCCGCCTGCTCAAAAGCTTTGCGGGCCATACGGATTGGGTCCATTCGGTTGCCTTTTCGCCTGACGGCAAGACCGCGCTCTCGGGCGGGCTCAACACGCTGAAGCTCTGGGATGTGGCGAGCGGCCGCCTGCTCACCAGCTTTGCGGGCCGTGCGGATCAGGTCTCCTCGGTGGCCTTTGCGCCCGACGGCAAGACCGCGCTCTCGGGCAGTGAGGACAGAACGCTAAAGCTCTGGGATGTGGCGAGCGGCCGCCTGCTCACCAGCTTTGCGGGCCGTGCGGATCAGGTCTCCTCGGTTGCCTTTTCGCCCGACGGCAAGACCGCGCTCTCGGGCAGTGAGGACAGAACGCTAAAGCTCTGGGATGTGGCGAGCGGCCGCCTGCTCACCAGCTTTGCGGGCCGTGCGGATCAGGTCTCCTCGGTGGCCTTTGCGCCCGACGGCAAGACCGCGCTCTCGGGCAGTGAGGACGAGACGCTGAAGCTCTGGGATGTGGCGAGCGGCCGCCTGCTCAACAGCTTTGCGGGCCATGGGGATCGGGTCTATTCGGTTGCCTTTGCGCCCGACGGCAAGACGGCGCTCTCGGGCAGTGACGACTGGACGCTGAAGCTCTGGGATGTGGCGAGCGGCCGCCTGCTCAAAAGCTTTGAGGGCCATGCGGAGCCGGTCAACTCGGTTGCCATTGCGCCCGACGGCCAGACCGCGCTCTCGGTCGGTGCTGATGGAACGCTGAAGCTCTGGGATGTGGCGAGCGGCCGCGTGCTCAAAAGCTTTGAGGGCGCGGGGAGGGTCTCCTCGTTTGCCTTTGCGCCTGACGGCAAGTCCGCGCTCTTGGGCAGTACTGATGGAACGACACGGCTATGGAACCTCGAGCGCAGGGAGGAATTGGCCGCGTTCATTTCCTCCCCCTCGGGCGAATGGTTGGCCTTGACACCGCGCGGCTTCTTCGCGGCTTCGGACAAGGGGGCAGACGGACTCCTCAATGTGGTACGCGGGTATGAAGTCTACTCGATCTATCAGTTTTACGAGCATTTGCATCGCCCCGATCTTGTCGCCGAACAGCTGAAAGGGGACCCTGAAGGCAAGTATCGTAGCGCAGCCAATGTGCTGAACCTGGAAAGCGTTCTTGACTCTGGCCCGGCCCCCAGGATCGAACGGCTGTTCAACCGGGAGCAGCGCGAGGGGGGCGAGGCCAAGCTCGCCGTTCGGCTAACCGATCTTGGCGGTGGCATCGGTGAAAGGGTCGTCTGGCGCGTCAATGGCGTCGCGCAAGGGACGTCGACGGCACCCGGTCTTGGCGGGCCGATACGGCCCGGAAATTATGTGGTCATGGAGCAGACGCTGCGCTTCGACCCCATGCAGAAAAACGAGTTCGAGGTGGTCGCTTACAATGGCAAGGGATGGCTGGCGACGCCGCCACTCCAATTCACCATCGACCCCATCGGCGGCGCTCGATAAGCCGAAACCGCGGCTCCTCCTCCTCGCCGTCGGGATTAACGACCTACCTCAAGTCCGATTGGCGGCTCAACCAGTCGATCTCTTGGAGCTCGCCGCGCATATGAGCCGCCGGGTGTTAAAAGTCGCGCCAAAGGATGCTATCATCCAAGCTCGCGACACATATGCGCGCATCCCATCATGGAGGGTAGATTATGAGCTGGCGGCCTGCTGAAGACCCCATCCCCGGCGATCGCCGGTCATGCGACGCGCTTTCCATGATAATCGTGCCGCGCGTGCGCGATCTTGGCGGCTTTCAAGTGCGGCGCGCTTTGCCCTCCGCGCAAAGGCAGATGGTCGGGCCTTTCATCTTCTGGGATCAAATGGGGCCGTCCGAATTTGTCGTTGGCGAGGGGATCGATGTTCGGCCGCATCCGCATATTGGGCTTGCGACTGTCACCTATCTCTTCGAAGGCAAGATCTTGCACAGGGATAGCCTTGGATCGGAGCAAGCGATCACGCCGGGCGACGTTAATTGGATGACGGCAGGGAAGGGGATCGTCCATTCGGAACGGACTTCTGCCGAGTGGAAGCAGGAAGCTGGCCGGAAGATGTTCGGCATACAAAGCTGGGTTGCGCTGCCGAAGGGCGCCGAAGACGTGCAGCCCGATTTCTTTCATCATCGCTCCGAGAGCTTGCCCGTGATTGATGCCGAGGGAAAGCGTGTTCGCATTATCGCTGGTTCGCTGTTCGGCCAAACGTCGCCAGTGCGTACTTTCTCCGAGATGTTTTATGCGGATGTGGAGATGGCAGCGGGCGCGAAAGCGCCTCTGCCAGCTGGCCATGACGAGCGGGGCATTTATGTTGCGAGCGGCACAATCAATATTGTGGGTGATGTGTTCGAGAGCGGCCGTCTTCTTGTCTTTCGGCCAGGCGACGAGATCACGATCACCGCTGTGACCCCGAGCCGTCTCCTGTTTCTTGGCGGCGAGCCGATGGACGGTCCACGCTTCATCTGGTGGAATTTTGTTTCTTCCTCTCGCGAGCGCATCGAGCAAGCAAAGGAAAATTGGGCGCAGCACCGGTTTGACATCGTGCCCGGAGATGAGACCGATTTCATCCCGCTTCCGGCGTGACTGTTCGCCGGACCAAATTTGACGGTGGCGAGCAGCCGGGCTAGTCAAGGAAAGCTAAAGCGCAACGATCGACGGCGCATGCGCTGAGAGGGCACAGGTGACGCATGTACCGGGCACAAAAGCCATCGGACGGGTTTTTTCTGAATATCAGAGGTCTTCGCTATTACATTCGCACATGGGGAGATGAGGGAGCCACACCAGTCATTTTCCTCCATGGCGGGCAGGATGGATCGGCGACATTTCAGTTCGTTGTCGATTGCCTCAAGCGCAATTGGCGCATTTTCGCGCCCGATTGGCGCGGCCATGGACAGACGGAGCATAACCCCCAGGGCTACTGGTTTCAGGACTACGTGGCGGATCTCGATGCCCTTGTTGAGAAGCTATCGCCAGAACGCCCGGCCACGCTGGTCGGCCATAGTCTCGGCGGTAATGCCGGTTCCGTTTACGCAGGCTTGCGGCCCGAACGCGTTTCAAAGCTTGTCTCTCTCGACGGTTTCGGCCTCCCGGATCGTGCGCCGGAAGAAGCGCCAGCGCGATTGGGCCGCTGGCTTGAACTCGTGGCGGTCCGTCCGCCCGCATAAAGCATACGGCAACATTGCAGAAATGGCTGGAAGGCTAATGAAGGCAAACGCCGGGCTTTCTGAGGATCGCGCGCTTTTCTTGGCCGATCACATGAGCCGCCGCCTGGATGACGGAGCTTATGTCTGGGCCTTCGATCCGAGACTTCGCGCGCCGTTCGGGTGGTGGAATCGCAGAGCGGAGTGGGCCGCATATTTAGGCGGCGTGAAGGCCCCGACTCTTTTTGTTGGCTCGGGTCAAGCATTCCCGCCTTCTCTCGCGCAAGAGCCGGGTGGACTTGAGGCGAGGGTTGCCTTTATCCCCGGGGCCAAATTCACGCGCGTCGAAGGAACGAGCCATAATCTGCATCACGATGCGCCGCAGGCCGTCGCGGCTCTCGTTGAAGATTTTCTGGCCGATCATGCCTAGCTGCGGAGCTTGCGCTTGGGTAGAAGCCAAGTCCTTGCGTTTTACCTACTCATGAACACAACCCATCGCCATACTCCCAAGTATTTTAAGGACAACGTTTCGCAGGACAGGTTTTAGTCAGTTAGGCATAGTACAATCTCTTTCTTGGCGGCAAATAGGCGGCAGAATTCGGGGGCTAGCAAATGGGCGGCAGAATTACTTCGGCACAACCTGCTCTGAGAATGCCCCGGTTACGGATAGGTCAGAAGATCACGCAGCAGCTTTCAGCCATAGGCTGCGGACCGCACGCTGCGGTGACGAAGAGCCTAACTCCGCTCCTTTTCTCGACAAGAACGGAAACGTCAAGCGTGAGGCCGGAGGCGGAATAAATTACGGTAAGCTGCTCGATCAAGGCTGGAAATTTTCAACCGTCAACGGAGAGGGGTTTATGTCATCTCCTGATGGTAAAGTCTTTACCGTAGAAGGAAAGGCCTTAAATCCCATACCGTCGGCGCATACGCTTAAACCAGGTGAGCGGGTGAGCCATAATTCTCAAGCTCCCAAGGATGTTGGCTACGACTTAAGCTTGGACTGGTGGGAACCTTCCGATAATTAAATTACTCGGGCTTTCTGGGGTGTCTGCACTGCAAGAAAAATCAGTGAGACGCGGGGGGCGGCCGCGATCTCCACGACAGCACTTTGGATCATTTCGCGAATTCACGTTAACTCGTTGCTTTACAGTTCGGACTGGAGAAGCGCGACCGTTGCTGCCGCTGTCAGTATGCCGACGGACATCCATAGGCACGAAAGCACTCCACTAAGAATGGGTCCTGCGCACTGCCCGATGCCGAAGGCAGCGGTCAGTGCGCCAATGGCCAGTCCGCTCGCGGGCCACTCTCTTCAGTGATTGGGTGAAGCTTGAAGTGCGCAATTGAAAATCAAGGCGGGCAGAGCTTAGAGGTCCCTTCGGGGGAGACGCTAAATGGGATAGAACAAGGGTGCTCGCCTTTTGCTGGCATCCTTGAGAGTTTTCAGCTTTTAATATATATGTAGTTTTAAGCGTAATCGTGCGAGCGTCACAGCCGTCTGCTAGAATCTATGGCGGCTTTGGTGTAGGAGTTCGGGCAAAAAGCGACGCCAATTTTTCTCGTCGATCAATCAATAACCGTTCACTTTTTTTCGAATAAGTATTTGATTGTACAAATGAAAGCCGAAGGGCGAGGCAAAAATGGCTTCCCGGCGTAATAAAGATCTCATCGAGTATATTGACGACAATTCTCAACATGAGGATGACACCCCGTTCATTCCGGTTCGTCCTGAAACCGGCCTTGATACCTGGACGACCTTCTTCGGAGGCATTCTAATTGCTATTTGCGGTGGCGCGCTGCTCACCATTGCGCCGTGGCTTGGCGGCGCATTTGTCGCCGTCGGCTATTGTCTCGCGGCGTATAGCCTGCGCGGAGCACGCAGCAGGTTTGCGGCGAACTTACGCTTCGCATTCCTGCTTTTCGCGATGCTTGGGGCAGTAATCACCACTTTCGATTGCTTGGCTCCCAGGACTACATGGTCGGTCATAGAATATATGGGCAGAAAACTACCTATTTTCATAGGCATCGCGATATTGCCTTGGGTTTTCGGCACCACAAAATACCTGCTCGCTGTGATTTGGCCATCGGCATTACCGCCGCGCTCAAGAAAGGCCCTAAGCCCACCCAAACATTCGGTAAATTAAGATGAAGTGCGGAGATGAACCGTTTCGCAAAACTGTATCGGGCTATGCCGACAATCGACCTTAGCGTAAAAATTGTTGTTAATTAATTTTTCTATCCAAGCGTGTGACGCAATTTAATATTAAGATCCCATAGAGTGAGAAGGTCTAAAGACGGAGACTAATTATGAAAAAGCTCGCTGTCATGGCGTTTGCCATGCTCGCCGGCGCATTTTCGCTCGGCGTAGCTCAACGGCCCGCCTATGCGGACGGAGCAATCGCGGTCACTTCTTCTCAAACGTAAGCGCTGTTTTGAGCGCACCTTGTTTTTAAGGTGAGAGGTATGGGATTTTCGCGGCCATCATTGGGGTGGTGCGATGGATCAGAACGAAACGACGTCAACAGATTTGGGCAGCGCCGGCAGCGACAAGCCGAGGATGTTAACGGCGGAAGAGAAGGCCTTGATTGTTGCCGAAAGCTTTGGGCCTGGGGCGAAGGTGGCAGAAATTGCCGCCCGGCACGGGATTAATCCCAAGCGTCTTGTCACCTGGCGTAAGAAGGCGCGCGAAGCTGAGGCGCTTTCCGGCGTTGGCGTAAATGGCTTTACGCCTGTTATTGTTGCGCAGAGCAAGGCCCGCTTTGGGCCTGCGATAACCCCCATCGAACTCATCATCGGGCCTGTAAAGGTGCATATTCGCTCAGGCGCCGACGCCATGCTTGTTGCCGCCCTTGCGCGCGCGTTGATGGAAACGGCGGGGCGCGTGTGATTTTTGGAGCGGTTCCTCCCAGGATTTATATCGTCACCGGGCCAATCGATTTCAGAAAGGGTCTCGATGGGTTGGCTGCGCTGGTGCAGGAGGTCTTGCAACTCGATCCGTTTTGCGGCGCGGCCTTTATCTTCCGCGCCAAGCGCTGTGAGCGCGTGAAGATTTTGATCTGGGATGGGTCCGGCCTGATCCTGATTTACAAGCGGCTCGAGGATGGCAAATTCCGCTGGCCAAAGATCGAGGACGGCGTGATGCGTCTGTCACCCGCCCAAATGTCCGCTCTCTTCGACGGGCTTGATTGGACCCGCATACGCTCGTTGAGAAAACCGCGCCCCAAGGCTTTGCAATAGCCTAAAAACGGTGTTTTTTGCGTGCGCGCCATAGCAAATCATGCTGCAGTTTTCGCATGATCGCCGCCTCTGAGCCTTTGCCGGATGACCTCTCTGCGCTACAGGCGCTGATCGTCTCCGAGCGGCTGGGATGGGCGAAAACGGCCGCTGAAAAAGACGCCGAACTCACCCGTGTCCAAGATGCCAATGCCAGACTGTGGGATATTTTGCGCCAATTGCGTCGCGCGCAGTTCGGCCGCAAATCCGAAAAACTTCATCCTGATCAGCTGAGCCTGGCGATCGAAGAGATCGAGCAGGCCATCGGGGAAACCGAACCGGCTGAGACGATCCCAGACGCGACGCTGCAAGCGTCGCCCACAAAGCCCCGTTCTGTCAATCGCGGTGCCTTGCCCTCTCAGGGCCCCCGCATAGATTGTTAACGAAATATTAACGCGGTTCAGAATCAAAGGCGAGAGGAGGACCCGCCGATGACGAAGAGCTTGCTGGCGCATTTTGAGACCCTCGAAGATCCTCGGATCAAGGGGCTTGTGACCTATCCTTTGCCCGAACTGTTGCTGGGAGGGCTGGCGGGTATGATGTGCGGTGCTGAGGATTTCGAAGACATTGTGCTTGTTTGCGAGGAGAAGATTGATTTTCTTCGAAAATTCTTACCCTACGCCAATGGCATCGCGTCTGAGGACACGTTCCAGCGCGTGTTCGATCTTCTGGACGCCAAAGTGTTTTCGGAGTGTTTTTCCGCGTGGATCGCTTCTCTCATAGGCCATGTCGAAGGCGTGGTGGCTATCGACGGTAAGACGATACGCGGCGCGGTTCAGCCGGGCGGGCGGGCTTTGCATATTCTATCGGCCTATGCCCATGAGGCCGGTTTGGTTCTGGCCCAGCGCCTTGTGGACGCCAAAAGCAATGAGATTACCGCCATTCCCGATCTTCTGGAGGGGCTCGCCTTGTCTGGCGCCATTGTGACCATCGACGCGATGGGGGCTCAAAAAGAAGTTGCCTCCGCGATCGTGACCAAGAAGGCCGATTACGTCCTTGCCTTGAAAGGCAATCAAGGCTGCCTGCACGAAGATGTCCGCCTTTTCTTTGCCGATGCGGAGCTTGCCGCAGCTTGCGCCTCGTTCGAGACGCTTGACTTCGGCCACGGCCGCATCGATGAGCGGCAATGCCGTGTTCCTTCTGACATTGGCTGGCTCAAGGAACGGCACCCAGACTGGCCCGGGCTGTCCTCGATTGCCGCCGTCACAACCCGGCGGACCAATAAAAAAAGCGGAGAAACATCAACGGAGACAAGGTTCTTTATCTCTTCGCTGCCCGGGAACGCCGAAACCATGCTCAAAGCCACCCGGGCCCATTGGAGCATTGAGAACAACCTTCATTGGACGCTCGATGTTATCCTGGGCGAGGATGCCTGTCAGACGCGGAAAAATCATGCCGCTTGCAACCTGGCGACCATCCGCAAAATGGTGCTTAGCCTTTGCCGTCAAAACCCAAGCAAGATCCCAATCAAACGCAAAATCAAAAAGGCCGCCCTCAACACAGCCTTCCTGGCCCAGCTCCTGCGTTAATAATCTATGCGGGGGCCCTGCTTGCCCTCTCACCTTCCGCGCGAAGAGATCATTTTGGAACCTGAGGATAAGTCCTGCCCGTGTTGCGGCGGGACGCTGCATGTGATGGGCGAGGATCGCTCCGAACGCCTCGATGTGGTGCCGGCCCAGTTTAAAGTCATCGTCACGCGCCGCCCCAAATACGCCTGCCGGGCTTGCGAAGAGGCGGTGGTGCAAGCGCCTGCGCCCGCGCGTCTCATCGAAGGCGGCATCCCCACAGAGAACCTCATTGCCCATGTGCTGGTGACCAAATACGCCGATCACTGTCCGTTATACCGCCAGGCGCAGATTTACGCCCGCCAAGGCATCGATCTTGATCGCTCCACGCTGGCCGATTGGGTGGGGCGGGCCGCTTTGCTGCTTGCGCCCCTTCAGGCGCGGCTGTTCGAGGTGCTTAAAGCCTCGCCGAAGCTGTTTGCCGATGAAACGCGCGCGCCCGTGCTTGATCCCGGCCGTGGAAAGGTCAAGCTCGGTCAACTCTGGGCCTACGCCAGGGATGATAGGCCGTGGGGTAGTAATGATCCCCCCGGCGTTGTCTATTGTTATGCCCCTGGCCGCGGCAGCGAGCACGTGAAAAACCACCTCGCGGGCTTTGCCGGCATCCTGCAGGTGGATGGCTATGCGGCTTACAAAGAGCTTGCCAAAACGCGAGACCAAAGCGCCCCGATCGCCTTGGCGTTCTGTTGGGCGCATTGCCGGCGGCGGTTCTACGACATCGCGCAAGGCGGCAACGCGCCGCTTTGCGAAGACGCGCTGCGCCAGATCGCGGCCCTTTACACAATCGAGGAACAGGTCCGAGGCCAAAGCGCCGAGGTGCGCCATCGCGTTCGCCAAGCCCAAAGCCGGCCGCGCGTTGAAACGCTCAAGGCCTTTTTCGACGAAAATCTCAAGCGTGTTTCTGGCAAATCCAAAATGGCAGAGGCGTTGCGCTATGCCATCAGCCATTGGCAGGGCCTGACGCTCTTTCTTGATGATGGTCGCATCGAAATCGACTCGAATACCGTTGAGCGCGCCATCAGGCCTGTCGCGTTGAACAGAAAAAATGCACTCTTCGCCGGTCACGATCGCGGCGCCGTGCATTGGGGGATCGTCGCCTCGCTGATCGAAACAGCAAAGCTCAACGCTGTCGACCCGCAATTCTACCTCGCCAGCGTTCTCTCCCGCCTCGTCAATGGCTGGCCTATGCGCCAAATCGACGAGCTGCTGCCGTGGGCCTACGCCGCTAGCACAAATAGCCGTGCCGTGCTCTGAAAACATCGCTTACAAATCGAATGAGATTGTTGCCATCCCAAAATTGCTGAACATGCTTCAGATCGAAGGCGCCGTCGTCACCATCGATGCGATGGGCTGCCAGAGAGAAATCGCCAAGCAGATCGTAGATAAGAAAGCCGATTACGTGCTGGCGCTGAAAGGCGCTCAAGTAGCGCGCCGTGCGGTAGCGCGCCGCTAGCAAGGCAATCAGGGCTCCTTGCGCGAGGACGTCGAACTCTTCGCTGCCGAGCAAAAAGCCAAGGATTTCAAAGACACCAGGATCAGCCGCCACGAAACGGTGGATGGCGATCACGGCCGCATCGAAACGCGAAACTATACGGTCTTGCATGAGGTTGGCTGGTTGCGGGAACGCCACGGCTGGCCAGGGTTGAAAGGCGTCGTCATGGTCGAAACCACGCGCGAAACCGGAGACAAAACCGAGCGGGAGACACGGTTCTACATCACCTCCCTGACGCATACGGCCCAACAAATTGGGCCAATCGTTCGCAGCCACTGGTCCATCGAGAACAGCCTGCATTGGGTGATGGACATGGTCTTTCGCGACGACGAATGCCGTGTCCGTCAGGGCAATGCCCCCGCTAACTTCACCACGGTCAAGCACATGGCGCACAATCTGACCCGAAGGGCGCCGGGTAACGCGTCCATCCGTTCAAGACGCAAAGCCGCCGCCTGGGATGATGAATTCCTCGTAAGCCTTGTTGCCGCTTGAGCCGTTCACCCGATTCCCCTGCCGCCCCGGGTTCTCCGGAGGCTAATTTGTTTAAGTCATGCGGCCATTTTTGTCGGCGTTATGGCGGCGTAATAGTTTTCCTCGGCTTCGGCAGGCGGGATATTTCCGATGGGCTCGAAGATCCTGCGGTTATTGAACCAATCCACCCATTCGAGCGTTGCATACTCCACCGCTTCCAACGAGCGCCAGGGGCCGCGCCTGTGGATCAGCTCGGCCTTATAGAGGCCGTTGATGGTCTCAGCCAAGGCATTGTCGTAACTATCGCCGACGCTGCCAACCGAAGGCTCAAGACCGGCCTCCAACAGGCGTTCGGTGTATTTGATCGAGACATATTGGCTGCCGCGATCGGAATGATGGATCAACCCCGCCCCCTTCACGGGGCGGCGCTGATAAAGCGCCTGGTCTAAGGCATCAGCACAAAGCCCGCGTGCGCCCTCGGACGGCGCCAGCCTACGATAGAGCGGGCAAAGGCATCGATAATGAAGGCCACATAGACAAAGCCTTGCCAGGTGG
>CAVPNP010000035.1:0-24237 GCA_963706665.1 uncultured Alphaproteobacteria bacterium | reverse complement strand
TCTTTCCAAGATAGAATTTATGAACACCTAGCCAGCCAAGAAAAAGGGCTAGAGCGGCTGCGATCCATTTGTTTTTTTCATCGAGATAAATCCCTCTCGATATCGTAAACACCGATAAGGCACGGTTTTCCTGCACAACGAAATCCACGACGTGCCCAGCGACCAGCGTTCTAACACCTGCACCTAAATCCTCGCCTGCAACGGAATACCTGTTGCCGTCATCCCCGCTAATGACTCCAATGGCTTGACTATTGTCGTAACCCAAGACTCTGCCGCGCAAAACCCACCTCCAAGACCGTCCTTGCGATATCGCTAGTGAAGAGTAAGATCGAGAGCGCGCCCCACTCTAAAGCTGGCTTCGGCACGACAATACAGCCCCGATGCCGTCGCGAAAAGCAAAGCTTGTTCGCTACCGTTGCCGTCCGTTCACAAGCGATCCGGCCGGACTTGTTGCCCAGCGGCCACAAAATTGGGTAATCGAGCCGAGACTTCGACGCCCACTCTGGCACTATTGGCCCAGTTCTTGTACTGATTCCATTGAACATGCTGGGAATCGATTGGGCAATATTCGCTTCCCACGCATAGGGCACTTGAACGGGGCAATATATCCTATGATGAAATCGCTCTATCGTGGCGCGTCCGTGCTTGCTGTCGTTGCAGCTGCCATCATTCCCGCTTCGGCTGGCGACTATTATCCCAGCTGGAAGGATGGCCCGTCATATGCACCGGTGCCGATATGGCGTGGCTTCTATATTGGTATCAATGGCGGAGGCAGTTGGGGCGAGAGCAATAATGTCCGCTTCGATAGACTTCGAGGACGCGGCCCTTGGCAAGTTTAAAAGATCGGGAGAGTTTGGCGGCGGTCAGATCGGAGCCAATTGGCAGATATCCGGTACCGGCCTCGTCCTTGGTGTTGAAGCTGATATTCAAGGCGCAAGCATAGATAGCAAATTTAGCACTTTTGCCGAAAATACGGCGTTTGATGCGCACCAGAGCGTTGACTGGTTCGCAACGGCTCGGGGCCGTATCGGTTATGCTTCTAATCGGACACTTGTGTATGCGACTGGCGGTGTCGCCTATGGCGGTGTGGACACGCACATCCGAGTCGATGGTGTTGGGTTTTCTCCTCCATTTTCGAACAATCTTTCGAAAAACGACATCCAGCAAGGGTTTGCTTATGGCGGGGGCTTCGAATACGCGTTTTCGCCCTCATGGTCCCTCAAAGCCGAATATCAGTTTGTGGACCTAGGCAATGTTAGTCTAACCAATATCGCGAGCGATCATTTAAGAGACACCACCAACAAAATTGAGAATAATTTTCAGACCGCGCGCCTTGGCCTAAATTATAAAATCCGCTCGGCCTACGATCCTCTGAGATAGGCCAGTTCCAAATCTCCTAACTACACTGTGCGACGCAGAAGCTCGGCTTGTGCGTCGCTTTGGCGTGTTGGCCAGCACAGTGCACGCGTGCGTAGGGTCGTCTTTCCCGGAGATTTTTTCAAATCCAGGGAGGTCCTATTTCCTTTGGAAAGCAGTTCTGGCACCATTCAGCGAACTTTTCTAAGTGCTTGCTAGAAGTTTGCTTTTGGCCCTTTGGGGGGAACATGACCAAGATCAGTGGGTCCGCCGCCGCTATAACGGGGGCTGCAAGCGGCATTGGCCGTGCACTCGCAGTTGAGCTTGCTGCGCGGGGCTGCGATGTGGCGCTTGCCGATCGCGACAAGGCAGGCCTTGAGGCCGTTGCCGCCGAGATTGAAAAAACCTATTCGCGAAAAGTTTCTATCCATCTCACCGACGTGGCCGAACGCGATCAGGTCGATGCACTGGCTCGGGACGCGGTCGCCGCACATCCCCATCTCAATATTGTCGTTAACAATGCCGGTGTTGCGCTCTTCGGCAATTTCAACGAACTCGAACTCAGCGAGTTCGAATGGCTCATGAACATCAATTTCTGGGGCGTCGTGAACGGCACTCGTGCTTTCCTATCCCACCTCAAAAGCCAGCCCGAAGCACACATCGTCAATGTGTCGAGCATATTCGGCATCATCGCTCCGCCAGGACAGACCGCCTATGCGGCGTCGAAGTTTGCGGTCCGGGGCTTTTCCGAGGCGCTGCGGCACGAATTGGCGATGGCGCGAAGCACCGTGCGGCTTTCCGTTGTGCATCCGGGCGGCGTTTCTACCAATATAGCTCGCAATTCCCGGCTTGGTTCTCATGTTGTTGATAGCAATCAGCGCCGCGCGGAAGCGCTCGATCGCTTCGATCATCTAGCCCAAACCACACCTCCAGCCGCCGCAAAGCGCATCATTCAGGGAATTGAGAGAAATGAGCCGCGCATACTGATCGGCAGCGACGCCCGCCGCCTCGATATCCTACAGCGCTTAATGCCATCGACCTATTGGGCGAGGATCGCGCGAGGCCTTGAAAAAGCGACGGCACAGAAGGGGGGAGCCTGATGACAAGCTGGCAGGCTTGGCTGCTCAACGGCGCATGCCGTTTCTTTATGAAGCGGCATGGCGACAAGCCAATTAATCTCGCTCAGATTAGGGTGAGAACGGAGAATCCTTCGCGACACGCGCTGATGGTGCCGAAAGGGTTCCGGATCGACGAGCTTTGCGTCGAGAGCGGCCTGAGCTTTGATGTGGCCGATTGCGACGAACATCGAGCAGATCCACCAGCGACGGTCGTGCTGTATCTGCATGGGGGCGGCTATTTCCACGGCTCGCCCAAGACCCACCGCCAAATCATCATCGCCATGGCCAAGGTTTTCGGCGCCCCTTGCTACGGTCTCGATTATCGGCTTGCGCCAGAGCATCCATTTCCTGCGGCGGTTGATGACGCGGCTCGCGCCTATCGCTGGCTCATCGAACGCCATCCTGGAGCGCAGATCGTTCTCGCTGGCGATTCTTCGGGCGGCGGATTGGCTGTCGTCACTGGGATGGGAGCTCGCGACGCTGGGCTACGTCCACCGGCGGCTATCGTCGCCTTCTCCCCTTGGACCGATCTTGCGGTGACGGGACCCTCCGTCGAGGGCAATGCCCGGCGCTGCGCCATGTTCACACCGAAAGGGCTCCGCCAAGGAGCCTCAATCTATCTTGGTGGCGCCGATCCTCGCGATCCGCGCGCCTCACCGCTCTATGGCGATCTGTCAGGTCTTCCCCCGATGCTGCTCTTCGCGAGCCGTCACGAACTCCTGCTCGATGACACCACGCGTCTTGCCGAGCGAGCGCGAGCGGCGGGAGTTCGAGGTCGAACTTGTGTTGCGCGACAGGCTTCCGCATGCTTGGCCGGTATTCGTGCCGTTTCTACCCGAGGGGCGCGAAGCCATTCAGACCGTTGCGCACTTTGCACGCCGTATCGCGCTTTCAAATCCATCACCCCAGGATGCGCGGAGCGCATCATTCAGGGAATTGAGAGGCACGACCCATGCATCCTAATCGGCAAGGATGCCACCTATTGGGCGAGGATCGCGGAGGCCTCGAAAAAGCAACCGGTCGGAAATGACAAGCGTAATTGGGAGCGGCTTAAGCGCCACCCCACCAATCCCTGTTAGGCGGCGCGGTTAAGCGCGGCTTTAACCTTTTCCGGGGTGAAGGGCACAGAGCGCATCCTTACCCCGGTTGCATCAAAGACCGCGTTCGAAATCGCCGACGGAACCACTGCGCGCGAGGCTCCCCCGCGCCCCAGGGTTTTTCGTTTGGACGATCAATCAAATCCATCACGATCTCCGGCACCTGGGGGAAGGTCAGGATAGGATACGTCACCCAATCGAGGCTCGTGACCATCGAGCGGTCAAATTTCACCGCCTCGATGAGCGTGCGGCTGACGGTCTGAATGACGTTGCCCTCGATCTGGTTCTTAAGCCCATCCGGGTTGATGATCTGACCGCAATCATGCGCCACATAAAAGTGCGTGACACGAATAGCACCGGTTGAGCGTTGAACCTCGACCTCAGCCACAGCGGCGACATAGGTCCGCACCAGCTCATATTTGACATAGCTCACGCCACGCCCGGTCAGCACATCGCCGCTTGCTTGGCGCTTCGGCGAGAAACGTTTCTCCCATTTAGCCAGCGCGGCCACCCGGTTTAGCGTTTCGATGCCGCGCTTATCGGCGGGATCGAGATGAGCTAGCCGGAAGTCGATTGGGTCGGTGTTAGTGGCCGCTGCCAACTCGTCGATAAAGCACTCATTGCCGTAGGTGTTCTGCATACGCCCTGGCGTCCGAATCCATGAGGGTCGGAGCGGCGTCGACTCCAACCGGTGGCAGACTGTTTTGACGTTCGCGAATTTGTAGGGGATGTTCGAGTTTTGGAAAATGTTGCCCGGCGCAATCACGTCATCCGCCGGAAGTCCGCTCAACGTCGCGGCGATCAGCGGCACCTGAAAGTTGGTCGGTGTTTGCTGGGGAATGAAGAACTCGGACTCCCACGCCGTCACCTTATTCGCGTCGTCTATCGCGGCGCGTAAGTCGATCAGCGTCGGAGGGCCTTTGGGGTCCCAGCCATGTTCATCGGCGCGTGACCACTGCACGCGCACTGGCTTGCCCATGGCCTTTGCGAGAAGCGCGGCATCGGCTGCGGCATCCTCATGTCCATTGCGGCCGTAACAGCCCGAACCCTCGATATAGATGCAGCGCACATTCTCGAGCGGCAGTCCGAACATTTTTGCGAGCTGCTTCTGAAGATCATGCGTCGCCTGCGATGCGGACCACGATGTCAGTTTGCCATCCTTGAACTCAGCAATTGCACAAGACGGGCCGATTGAACCATGCGTGTGTATGGCGAAATCATAAGTCGCACTAAGCTTCTTGTGGCCGTCCCTGGTCATCGCCTCGGATATGTTACCGGCATTGCTCGTGACTTCATCTTTCGCAATCTTCGATGCCCGGACATATTCAAACAGCTTGCTCTGTTCCGGCAGCCCCTCCCATTTCGACCATGTGGCCTTGAGGTTTTGAGCGCCTTTGATTGCGGCCCATTCGTTCCTGCCGACAACGGCGAGAAAGTTGCCTTCACGGACGACCTTTATGACACCGGGAATGTTGCTGACGGACGCCTCATCGACGCCTTCAAGCTTGGCGCCGATTGCCGGCGGACGCACCACATGCCCGTGCAGCATATCGGGCACCCGGAAATCCTGCATGTATGTGAACGTGCCCGTCACCTTGGCTGGGATATCAAGACGCGGAACCGGCTTGCCGACCAGCTTGAAATCTTTGGGGTCTTTGGTCTTTGGGGGCTTCTGGTGATCGACCGTGAGCGAAAAAGATTTGCCGCCGATCAATTCGCCATAGCTCACGCTCTTGCCGCCGCCGCTGATGACGCCATCGGTAATCTTCAACTCTTCGGGCTTGAGCCCAAGTTTTGCTGCCGCGAGTTCCAGAAGCGCATTGCGAGCGGTCGCCGCCGCATTTCTAAGCTGAACGCCGCCGATCTGGATCGACAGGCTGCCCCAGGTCGTTCCCTGATTGGGCGTCAAGGCGGTGTCGCCTTGGACGACGGTCACGGATTTAAGCGGCACGTCGAGTTCATCGGCTACAATCTGCGTCAAAGCAGTGAGCACGCCGGTGCCAAGATCGACCTTGCCTGAGTACACCGTGACCATGCCGTTAGCGTCGATGGCGAGAAATGCGTCCACGGCATTGAGCGCGAGCGGCTTCCCATCAGCAGGCGCTTTTTGCGCTGCGGCATCGAAGGGCAATCCAAACCAGGAAAAGCTGACAATGAGAGCGCCGCCCTTAAGCACATCGCGACGGGAAGTGAGGAGATGAGTGTTCATCCTTCCCTCCCTGATATGGCTTCGGACGCTCGCTTAACCGCGCGCACAATCCGCGCATGTGTTCCGCAGCGGCAAAGATTATTGGCGAGAGCTTTCTTGATGTCGGCTTCGCTCGGCGTTCCGTTCGTGGCGAGAAAGGCCGTCGCCTCCATTATCATGCCATTGATGCAGTAGCCGCATTGCACGGCTTGCTCGTCGATGAAAGCTTTCTGGACGGGATGCAGCTTTTCCGGCGTGCCAAGGCCTTCCAGCGTCACGATCTTATTATGAGGCTTCAAGGACGATAGCGGCGTCACACAAGAGCGGACCGCCTTGCCGTCGACATGCACTGTGCAGGCGCCGCATTGGGAAAGGCCGCAACCAAAACGCGGACCATGCAATCCGAGATTGTCCCGGAGAGCAAGGAGTAACGGCATTTTGGGGTCGTCGATCGTGATCGAGACCGCCTTTCCGTTGACGTTGAGAGATTGGGAAATAACCATAAAATTTCCTCCCCGAATACTCGTCTTCGCGTGGTGGAACGTCCCGACAAAGGGGCTGTTACGGCAAATAGAGAGTCTACATTATTTTTGAAGAAAACCCCAGGTGCGGATATGATAACTTACGCGTAAGGACACGATTTGCTTAACTACTATGGCGTACCTTGCGATATCTAGCCAAATTGCGTTTTGTAGCTTGCTTAGCTGAGGTCTGAACTGGCTCTACAGAGAGCCTTTTTAGGAGAGCAACAATGTCCGCAGATCAAATCCGCCTAAGCAGCATGGCGCACGGGGGAGGGTGCGGATGCAAGCTGTCGCCGGGCGTGCTGTCTGCCCTGTTGGCCGACATGCCGAAAGTGCAGCCGTTCAAGCAATTGCTGGTTGGAACGGAGACAGGCGACGACGCTGCTGTTTGGCAGATCGACGAGAAAACTTGTCTTATCTCGACGACTGATTTTTTCACCCCGATGGTGGACGACCTGCGCGATTTCGGACGCATCGCGGCGACAAACGCCATTTCCGATGTCTACGCCATGGGCGGAAAGCCGATCTTCGCGCTTGCGATCCTTGGGATGCCGCTTGGCAAAATCGGGCCGGAGCAAGTGCGTGAAATTCTGGAGGGCGGCCGCGAGGTTTGCACGGCGGCCGGTATTCCGGTGGCGGGCGGCCACTCCATCGACACGCCAGAGCCGATTTATGGGCTTGCCGTAAATGGACTATGCGCGCCCTCTGAACTCCGCCGGAATTGCGACGCCAAGGCTGGCGATGTTGTCATCTTAACGAAGCCGGTGGGCGTGGGTGTTTATTCTGCCGCCTTCAAAAAGGACGCGCTTAGCCCGGCTGACTACGCCGATATGATCGCGACGATGACGAAGCTCAACCGGGTTGGCGTCGAGCTTGCGAAGAATTCAGACGTCCATGCCATGACCGACGTGACAGGCTTTGGAGTGCTGGGTCACGGCCTTGAAATGGCGCGCGGCTCCGGCTTGAAACTCGTTCTGCAGGGTGCAGCCCTTCCGCTGCTTCCAAGAGCAAGCGAGCTGGCGCAGGAAGGCTTCGTGACGGGCGCGTCGGGGCGCAACTGGGAGAGCTACGGACATGAAGTAGCGCTCCCATCCAGCTATCCGCTGTGGCAGCGGCATCTTCTCACCGATCCGCAAACATCTGGCGGCCTTCTTATCGCCTGCGCCGCGAGTAGCGCGGACGGCGTCCTTCGCTTGATTCACACCGAGGGCTACGCAGAGGCCCGCATTATCGGTGAACTGTCGCCCGGTTCCGGCGTCACAGCGGCTTAGCGGCAAGCCTCCTCCGGCAATCACAAAATTTCGCCCAACATTCGACAATTAGCGCTGCGTTTGCTCTGAGCAACGCGCCTGGCCTGACCATGCGCGCAAGGACCGTTGGGCAATCACATCTCGGTAAATAAAGATGACCTTAAGAAAAGCGTTTGGACGTGCCGCCATCTTGGCCTTCCTGCTCTTTGCGGCCTTGTTTATTGCCAAATTTGCAATGGAGGGGAGTCCGCGTTCATCTCCAGGTGACTGCGGGGTGGAGAGCGGATCAACGAGCTTCGATACGGGTCGCAAAAACTATGCGAGCCAGAAAGCAAATCGGCGGAGCCATAGCACCTTCGGACGCGCAGAAATACGAGAAAATCGCCACCATCGGGCAGTCAACATCGAATTTCGATGCAGATCGCGCGAAAGTCGAGACTCTCATTACAGCCGCCGCCGGTCTTACCCAATATGAGCAGCAGCAAGGACTAGACGGCCACCGCACCCTGTATTTGGGCATTGGAGTGCCGCCGGCAAAGTTCGACGCCTTTATTGAGGACGTCCGAAAGATTGCGAAAAACACCAATCTGTCGGTCATCAAGACGGACAAGACCAATGAATACCGGCTGTTGCGGGCGAGAAGGGAAACATTAGACAAATCCCGCAAGGCGTCTCACTCGATATGGCCGCTTCGGGCGGTTCGCTTGACGAGCGGCTCAAAGTTCAAGCTCAGCTGACAGCCGTCGAAGACAAAATACAGGACCTTGGCGTGTCGCTTGGCGACTTTAATGCAGAGAATGAATTTTGCACGGTTAAGCTGACTTTGGTGGAAAGCGCCGCACCACGCGGTCTTTCCGTGGGATGCGCGCATTTCGATCCTTTGCCTGGGCTGCAGAATATTTTCTGTTCGTAACCGTTGGGTTTCTGTTCCTTGCTTTGGCGGCGTGGCTCGGTGTTCTAGCCTTGGGCCTTCTCGTTCACACTTGGAAGAAAATTGCCCGCGATTGAGCGGGCGTAGAACCTCCCGAAACTAAACGGGAGGGTTGGCTTTGGGGCTAACTGGCTTCTATGAAGCCCACCGATAGAGACGCGCGAGGAAGCTATCGCCCTCGGCAAGTTTGGTCTCGCGCCGCAACAGCGCATCGAGTCCCAGGCTTCGGCCCGCCGCATAGATATAGAAAAGCCAGCAGATCACGATGATGAAGACGTACTCCCATGGCCATTCGGCGGGGTGGGTATAAAGCCCGAAATAGAGCTGCGCGGCGAAGAGCATGCCAAGCAGGGCAAAGGCGCGCACCCCAAAGCCGAGGATGAAGGCAGACGCCATCCCCATTTCTGCGAGGAAAGCGAGCACATTCACGGCAGTCAAATTTGGGAGGAGAACATCCCTGACGAGCGCTTGGTGAAAGCCAAAAGCGGCGTGCTTGACTTCCTGCTCCAGCCAATATTGGAAGCCGCCCGATGGGATCGGCAATTTCCACAGCGCGCCTTCGAACCACATCGCCCCGATGACGACGCGGGCGAGCCATGTGCCGAAATGCACTTGGGTGCGCTGCGCTGGATCGGCCCGCCAGTTGCGATAGGCGATATAGATGCTTGCGATTAGGAGCGCCCAAAATAATGCAACGAGAAGGTAGCGCCATGCGCCAACGCCGAGATGCGAGCCGGTGTCCCCTATGAGGAATAGCCATGAAATCGTAGAAGGGATTGGTGCGCATAAATTTTTCTCCAGCTTTGAATTTAAGGGGCACGCAATAACGTCGGACTCTAACAAAGATGGATTGATCGAGTATCGATCTAATGCTTCGAACTGGGATTGCGCGAGAAGGCGTTGGCGAATACGGGGCGCGCCGCAACGCTCACTGTGGACCTTGGGGGACGGCTCAAGCAAACCGCGAGGCTACGAAACTCTCCCGGTTAACATTGGAACGTTTAGAACTCTTCTGCCCTGCAGTAGGTGGTTCTATTTGGGCCTGGCGCGAATATGCGATCTCTGAAGGATTTGCGTCCGGTATCATCAGCGCATCGCGCTCGCTGGCTGCGCAGTGTGGTTGTGCATCCGACTGAAAAGCCGGGCTTTCTGGACGTCCAGATTATGGGAAGGTTTTCCACTCTGCTGAGGGATGCGCCATCTGCTCGGCTGTATAGTTATCGATGGTGCGGACGGCGGGACTCGAACCCGCACAGCCTTTCAGCCGAGGGATTTTAAGTCCCTTGTGTCTACCGGTTCCACCACGTCCGCACAGTTTAAATCGCTCGAAAGCGAAAAGATGATCTTCTGAACCGGCGCTGAGCGCGGATCGCAACATAGCGCCAATCCGTTCATTTGGCCAAGTGCATAAACGCGTATTCGACCAACGAAATTGCACAATAGAGATAGGGCCCGCGTGGCGGTCCAACCGCGCAGAAATCCCCGGTGCCACCTTCGTTAAGGTTCGAAGACCATGATTCTTCGCTTTCGGGCGGAGGGGGACCCATCCAGGGTCCGAGAATAAAAAGATAAGCAAAAAGCCCCCTTCGCCCTGAAACTGGGAGCTCCCAGCGCCCGAAAACAGATTGTTCAGTCTGTTGCTTGCAATCCACAATTGCAGGCGTGCGCAGGATAATGTGTGGTCATAACCAGCTGAAATATTTGTGGTTCTACTTGCCACTATAGCAAGTTGTAACAATAAAATGGCATTCCATAACAATTACACGCTTGAGTAGCAAGTAGTCTTCATGTAAAGAAAAATCACGTATTTGCGTAGTATCTCAAAACTACAACCTAAACGGGGAAAGTGGTAGCAATGACCCTTAGAAATACCTTACGCAAGAGCCTCGCTGCTCTCGGCATGCTTGTAATGGCTGCCGCTCCAGCGAGTGCTGCGGATATATACGGAGGCGGTCTTAAGGACCAGCCAGTCTATGTTGCGCCGACCTGGCAAGGCTTTTACGTCGGCGTCCATGGCGGCGGTTTCTGGAGTCAACTCGATATAAATCGAAATGTCTTTAATCGATCAGGAATTGAAATGCCCGGATGGGGGATGCATGCAGCTGGAAAACATTCAGCACCCCTTTTGGAGGCAACAACCTCGATGGTTCCGGAGGCTTCGGCGGAGGCACCTTCGGCTATAATTGGCAAGGTGGCAGCAATTGCTGCTTCGTCTACGGTATCGAAGTCGATCTTGGCTTCGCCGACACTGGCAACGAGGACCGTACCTTCGCCATTGTAAATGGCCGTGACGATATCAGCCGCCTTGTGAGAGTGAAGAACGAAGGTGGCGGCTTCTACGGCGACGTAACAGGCCGGCTAGGCTACGTTTGGGGCCAAGCTTTGGTCTACGCCAAGGGTGGTTTCGCTTGGCTGAATACTGATTTTAAGGTGAACGAAGTCATCACGGATGACGACGGACACGTCTCTTTTTAACAGCAATGACAACGGCAATAACAGTACGCTAACCGGATGGACTCTTGGTGCCGGTATTGAGTATATGCTTGGCACGAATTGGACCGTTAAGGTTGAATACCTCCACTTCGACTTCGGCAATAATGATAACAATCATTGCTGCGGCGATGGCATATGTCGATGACTGGCGCATTAAAGTTAACAACGACTTCCGCTTCTTCAACCACGATCTAACAGCGGATACGGTAAAGGTCGGCGTCAACTACTATATTCGCCCAGCAGCTCCTTTGCCGTATAAATAGGCATTCGTTGCCCCTGGTTACGCACTGACGATGCTTTAGCAGTAGGAGATGGAGACGGAGGCCGGATAGCGCGAAGCAAACCAGCGCCTCCTCTCCGTCTCCTGCAAGCATTCATTGGTGCGTTTGGATATGGCCGTCGGCCCGGTTTAGGCCAGAGATACGAAACAAGTATCTTACTTTCAGCTCTGTTGCTGTGGGCGACTTAATCAGACCGTCATACGCTAAGCCCGCAGCGCCGTCTTCCCAACCTCCCAGAAACAACGCCTGTATTCTATAACGTCTGTGACTCGGAGATTATACCGCCCCTTGCGCTTGTGTTGCGAAGGTCTACGGCAGTGTCGTGAGCGGTGTTGAGAGCCTCTGAACCAGCAATTGTAGCGAAATACTTTGATTCCTCAGAAATTAAGTCTGCTTTGGCTAAAGACAGATTGTGATGAATGTGGTGTCCAAGACACAGTTATCTGTCTCCGATGTGTCTAGTGCCAATCTAAGCAATTGATATAAAACAAGTTCTATTCACTCTAAATATAGGTTGCAGAAATAAAAGTGTATAATTTCAACAATACCATCTTGAGTAGCAAAAAACACGGTGTAAAAGAAGCTCAAATGTTCGGCGTAGTACTTAGATGATGCAACTTAAACACGAAAGTGCTAGAGATGACCCTGACAACTACGGCGCGGACAAGCATCGCTGCTTTCGCTTTATTTCTACTTGCTGCTGCCGCCCCAGCTATCGCTGCCGATACCACTAAGGGCAGCCTAAAAGACAAGCCAATTGAACTCCCCAGTTGGGAAGGCGCCTACTTCGGTATCCACCTTGGCGGCGCCTGGGGCGAGGTAGACACAAACCGAAATGTGTTCAGGATCTGGAGACGAAAGAGGACTATCCGCCTGAAGTCATCTTCATCCCATTCTTTGGAAAGGATGATATTGCGGGGTTCCGGCTTCCTTGGCGGAGGCCAATTCGGCTATAATTGGCAAGGTAGCAGCAATTGCTGCTTCGTATACGGCATCGAAATTGATCTTGGCGGCATGGATGCTGGCGGCAAAGACCACCCCTTCACGGCAGTGCTGAAGGGCAAGTATGACACCACCGCTTCCGCGTAAAGGATGAGGGCAGCGGATTTTATGGAGATGTCACCGGCCGTCTGGGCTACACTTGGGGGTCTGCCTTGCTCTATGCCAAAGGCGGCTTCGCTTGGTTAAATACGAACTTGGCAGCTCACGAAGTAATTACCACCGCACCACAAGCCGCCCACCACCGTTATGTTCGCCCGACAACAATGACAACGACACCACCCTAACAGGTTGGACAGTTGGCGCGGGCGTCGAATATATGCTCGGCACGGGTTGGAGCTTGAAACTCGAATATCTGCATTTCGACTTCGGCAATGAGGACCACGGCTGCTGCAATGATAACTTCGGAACTGACTTCCATTTCTTCCGCAACGATCTGACTGATCGAAACGGTAAAGGTTGGCGTCAACTACCACATGCCTACTGTTGCCACGCTTCCCTATAAGTAAGAATGTCGCATCGCGATGTACCAAAAAGAATGCACCTCAGCCGGGAATTTGAGACGCTGCAAAACGCATAATCCCGGTGGATAATGATTATCCTCCGGGATTTCTTTGTTATGGCACTTACTGTGCGTTATAACGTCTCGCCGATCGCAATTACTCAGCGAAGGGCGTCATAGCCTTATTTGTAGGGCAGAACTACCGGCGTCGGACGGATCAGGTAGTTGATACCAACCTTCACGGTATCGACCGTTAGATCATTCTTGAAGCGGAAGTCATTGAAGAAGAAGTCGCTGCAGCAATGACGATCGTGGTTTCCGAAGTCAAAGTGAAGATACTCGGCTTTGATTGTCCAATTGGTGCCGAGCATATATTCGAGACCACCGCCGATCGTCCAACCGGTATTGGTTCTGCCGTTATTATTGCTATTGCCGAAGACAAAGGGTCCAAAATGCTTCAGTGACCTGATTGTTTGTATCAGCAAAGGCAAAGCCGCCCTTAACGTAAAGCAACGCGCTGCCAAAGGTATAGCCAAGGCGTGCAGTTACGTCGCCGTATAGTCCTCCGTCATTTTTAAATCTGAAGGTGGTAGTTGGGAAAAGAGCCAAGAGGAAAATGATGCCCGAAGGCAGCCTAGGGTTGCTGGTAAGAACGGATTACCGATGACCGTTATGTTGCGGTCTTTGTTGCCGTTATCCAGCCCGCCGACGTCAACTTCGATACCGTAAACGAAGCAGCAATTGCTGCCGCCTTGCCAGTTATAACCGAATTGCGCTCCACCGAAGACGCCGGAGCCATTACGATCCCTGATGTGGAAGAAGACGCCTGGTATCGACGTGGCGCACCATCAAGGAGGAACGGAATGTCATCAAAAAACACGCCGATTGTTGTCGTCGTTGCCGAAATTACTCCAGGCGCCGCCGACATGTGCGCCAACATAGAAGCCCTGCCAGGTCGGTGCCGCGACATAGACAGCGTCCTTGGAGCCGCCTCCATTGGAATAAATGTCGGCTGCCTTCGCAGGCGCCATCGACGCAATGGCGAGCGCACCGAGAGCGGCTAGGCTCGTCCGCAAGGTAGTTTTTGAAGATCATAATTCCCTCAATCTCTCGTTAAAATTGCATGTCATGATACGCTCAACCTGGTTCTGTGTTTGCATGATCCCGAACTAAACTCAAGCGTGTATTTTTTCGCGCCAAAACCGGGCATGCGAGCACAATCTGAAGCTGGGTGGGATAGAAATGCAGAAATATCAATGCGTTATAGTCTCATTAGCTTAACTGCGTCCACAGGTTGTGCCTGTGGGTAATATGCAACAGAGGGCCGGAATCAGCTTTCGCAAGGCTGCCTCGGCACCCCAGCGTTGAGCGTTGAATCGCTCGCCACAAGGCGCTGAAGACCGATTATTCGGGGCTCCACGTTGACATCGATGCGCGCTGCCTCGATTCGTCATTCCTCCGAGTGCGGCGCAGCCCTTGCCCGCAAGCGGAGGCGCAACCGCAGAGCTGAACGGTTGCTGAACAAGATCGTGTATATAACGGAATAAATCGGAGAGTGAAGTTCGAATGAGTTTCACCAATTACGTAAAGTGCAATATACATTATTGATATTGGTGCAATTACTTCAGCCAAAAGCGGATATTGCGATTGATAAACGGCTATTTACGGGAACTTTTTTAACTTGGCTGCAAGAAGTGTCTGCTCAACTTGCTATATGCGCAGTCCTTACATGGGGAGCCATTTGACTATGATAGCACGGGCTGAATACAACTAATGCTATCTTACGGTTGCGGTGGCAACGTTATGACTGGGCAAGAGTAACACCAATATTAGGGTAACGGAAATGAGAACGTTAGTTGTTGCAGTATTCAGCCTCGTTGCAGCTTCATGTCTCTCCAGCAATGCCTTTGCTTTGAATGGAGCGGCTGTCAGCGGGGTTCCGGCGGCAAGTGCAAGCGAAGCCGTTAAGGTTGGCTGTGGCTGTGGCTGCGGTTGCTATAGAGTTGTGCGGGTTTATCGGCCTTGCTGCGGCTGCTGCGGCGGTTGCGGTTGCGCGGTGGCTTCTTTGGATGGTTCTAGTCGTAGCGTCCAAAGCTAACTGCGAGGGACATGCTCCTCGCGTTGAAATGCACCTGCTAACTTCACTTTCTGCTTGAGTTCCAGACCGCAAACCCACGGGTCTGCGGTCTGCGACCCCAGATTTAGTCCTCAATCTGTTCCCGAGGAAACGTCAAAGTAATCGACATGGTTCGAGATAAGAGAGCGCCGGCGAGCGCTCTCAAGTCTATCCAGGTTCGAACACGTGCAGATCCCCGCTTGTGGTTACTTCTGGTGTGAGAAGCGAAAGCGCGAGCGGAACGATTGCGTCGGGAGCCGGAACTGTTTTCTCGTCTTCACCAGGGTAGGCTTGCGCGCGCATCCGAGTGCGGATTCGCCCTGGATCCAGAAGGTTCACCTTCACATTCGTCGATGCCACTTCATGGGCGTAGGTCTTTGCAAGTGCGTCAAGCGCCGCCTTCGAGACCGAATAGGGACCCCAATAGGCTCGGCAGCGCTCGGCGCCGCCGGAGGTCATGAACAATACCCTCGCCGCAGGAGCAAGGCGCAGTATAGGGTCGAGCGTGCGCAGTAAGCGCCAGTTTGCTGTAAGATTCATTGTCAGTTCGGCAGACCAGTCAGCCTCGCTGATGTGGCCAAGTGGCGACAGCGGACCCAGGATGCCCGCATTGCCGACGAAAATGTCGAGCCGCTTCCAGCGCTCGTAAAGCGTGGGTCCTAGTGCATCGATCTTAGCGCCATCCTTGAGATCGAGGCGGACCAATGAGATCTCGCCGCCTGCCGCCCGTATTTCGTCATCGAGCTCCTCAAGGCCGCCTTTCGTGCGGGCGAGGGCGACCACATGTGCCCCCTGCAAAGCTAGCGCTTTCGCGATAGCCCGGCCAATCCCTCGGGACGCACCTGTCACGAGCGCAACTTTGCCATCGAATCGGGACACAGCACTCTCTGTCATTAAACGGCTGCAGCCATCAGGGATAGCCGACGCTGTTGACCGGCCTCAGGCCCTTCCAAATCCTCCAAAGAGGTTGGATAATCGCCTGTAAAGCAATGGTCAGTGAACTGCGGCTGCGCGGGATCGCGATGCGGAAGGCCAAGCGCGCGATAGGTTCCATCGACCGACAGAAAGGCAAGGCTGTCGCAATTCAGGAAGCGGCGCATGCCCTCAAGGTCGTACTTTGCAGCGAGAAGCGAGCCTATATCCGGTGTGTCAATTCCATAAAAGTCAGGATATTTAATGGGCGGACAGGCGATGCGCATATGCACTTCGCGCGCGCCTCGCTCACGCATCATGCTCACAATTTTCGTGGAGGTTGTACCGCGCACCACGCTGTCATCGATCAATACGATCCGCTTGCCTTCCACCAGAGCGCTCGGCGTCGGGTTGTGCTTCAATTTCACACCCAGTTTTCGGATGCGCTGCTCCGGCTCGATAAAGGTCCGGCCAACATAGTGATTTCTTATGATGCCGAGCTCGAAGGGGAGGCCAGATGTTTGCGCATATCCAAGAGCCGCTGGCACGCCAGAAGTCCGGCACCGGAATGACAACGTCTGCATCAGCGGGAGCCTCAACGGCCAGCTCATGTCCGAGCGCCTTGCGGACGTCATAAACGCAACGCCCGTCCATAATGGAATCCGGGCGCGCGAAATAGATATATTCGAAGATGCAGGGGCGGGCAGGGCGAGGTGGAAATGGCTTATGGCTCTCGATGCCGTCTTTCGAAATGACGACGATCTCGCCGTTCTCGACCTCTCGAACGAAACGCGCGCCGATAATATCGAGCGCGCAGGTTTCCGAAGCGAGAATGAATGCGTCGCCGAGCTGACCGATGACCAACGGACGGATGCCGAGTGGGTCACGGATGCCAACAAGCTTTTTGTTTGTTGCGCAAACGAGGGCATAGGCGCCGTCGATTTTACGGAGCGCGTCGATAAGGCGTCCTATGAAGCCGCGCGAGCGGTCGCGGCTCCGCGCGATGAGATGGACGATGACTTCTGTATCGGAGGTAGATTGGAAGATCGCGCCGGACGAGACAAGCTCGCCCCGCAGTTTCAATGCGTTGGTGAGATTGCCATTATGGGCCAGCGCGAGGCCGCCGGAGTCGAGATCGGCGAAGAGGGGTTGCACATTTCTGAGCGCCGTCTCGCCGATGGTCGCGTAGCGCACATGTCCAATGGCTGTGGAGCCACGCAGATGATCGATAACCGGCTGGCTGCTAAAATGGTCGCCCACAAGGCCGAGCCGCCTTTCCGCGTGAAATTGTGTGCCGTCAAAGCTCACAATGCCTGCGGCTTCCTGCCCTCGATGCTGCAAAGCATGAAGGCCGAGTGCGGTTAAGGCGGCGGCGTCAGGATGATTGAAGACACCGAACACGCCACACTCTTCATGCAGCTTGTCATCCTCAAGGGCCACGCCGAGAGAAGTCCTACCTTCGATTTCCATATCGGGTCCACCCCACGTCCCATAGAGATAGCTTTTAACGCATCCCTCCGAAAACGCAACTTCAAGTAGATACTATTAGGCGCATCTAGCGCTTTTCGCCAGTCTCTACTGCTAACCTACGTTAACGGCGCAGCCAAGCAATCCTTAGCCCTTGTCCACTTCTGGCGCTGGCGATGCAGGCCGGTCACGCTTGAACAAAGACTTGAGGATTGTCGGGCAAAAACGACTTGATTGTCTCTCCGGCGCTTTCAATGAGTGCCAAGGAACGCGCGCCGGTAACCCAACGTGGCAGATTTTGGCGGTCAACGATCTGACCAACAATCAAATAGGCGATGACGACGAGGATCAAGCCTCGCACCAGCCCGTACACAAACCCAAGCGTGCGATCCACCGCGCCCACACGGCTGTCAAGTACGCGTTCGGAAATGTTGATCGTCAAGAGACTGAACAGGATCAGGCTCACGATAAAAACGACGGCAATGAGCAGCGCGTCCGCCAACATAGGCGTGTCGATCAATCCTCGAACGTCGTTCTTGAAATACGGAATACGCAAACAAGGTAACGAGGGCAGACAACGCCCACGACATGATAGACAGCATTTCCCGGGTAAGGCCGCGCAACATCGCGAGAAATCCGGAAAAGATCATGATGATGATAAGTATTATGTCGAGCCCTTGAACCGGCATCAGCCCAGCCCTTTCATGCGCATATCACGACATGTTTATCCAATAGTCACATTTAGGCGAAAAGAGTAGCCAAATCTTTCAGCTGGGCAAGACGGTTGAGCTTAACATTCATGTTGTTGCTCAAAATCTCGCCCGCTGCGGGCATAAAGGCCGAGCGAAAGCCAAGCTTTTGAGCTTCCTTTAAACGAACGCTCATTTGCTGAACGGGCCGCAGTGCGCCGGAAAGACCAACCTCACCGAAATAAACGCAATCGCGTGGAAGTGCAACGCCTGAAAGTGCAGACAAGAGCGCTGCCGCAACCGCCATGTCGGCTGCAGGTTCCGATATCCGCAAGCCGCCTGCAACGTTGAAGTACAATCCTGGACGCCAAGCTTCGCGCCGCAACGTGCTTCGAGCACAGCGAGAATCATGGCGAGCCTATTCTGATCCCATCCAACAACCGAGCGTCTGGGCGCCGCGTAAGGGGATGGCGCCAAGGGCGCGCTGCGTATTCCACCAGGAACGGGCGTGTCCCCTCGATGCCTGCGAAAACCGCGCTTCCCGCCACCTCGCCATCGCCCTCGCCGAGAAAGCTCAGACGGATTGGTGACCTTGCGCAGCCCATCACCGTGCATGTCGAACACGCCAATCTCATTAGCCGGACCAAAGCGATTCTTTGTGGCCCGAAGAAGCCTCAGATTATGGGCGTTCTCGCCATCGAAGGTCAGCACGGTATCCACCATATGCTCGATGACCTTTGGCCCGGCGATCTGGCCTTCCTTGGTGACGTGGCCCACGACCACGAGGACCGGTCCCCGCGACTTCGCCACGGCGATCAGCGCCTGCATACCCGCCCGCACCTGGCTCACGGTTCCCGGCGCTGAGTCGATGGCCTCGGTCCAAAGCGTCTGGATCGAATCGATCACGATGAAGTCCGGCGGCGGCCCCTGTTCGATGGTCGCCAAAATTCGCTCCACGCAGGTTTCGGCGACGAGGCCGAGCGGAGCTTGAGAGACACCAAGGCGCCGCCGCCCTAAGGCGAATCGATTGGTCGCTTCTTCACCCGAAAAATAGAGCGCGGAATGTCCATGGCACGATATGGTGGCGGCGGCTTGCAGAAGCAGCGTGGATTTGCCGATACCAGGCTCGCCGCTCAACAGGACCGCCGACCCTTGGGCGAAGCCGTCGCCGACCGCGCGGTCCAATTCACCGATGCCGCTCGCAATGCGGCGGATATCCTTGCCCTCGGTGTCAAGGCTTTCAATCGCCGACGATTTTGCGCGCCGCTTAACCTTTTGAGAGACTGACCCGGGCGCTGAAAGAACGCTGCCTCCTGGGATAGGCTGTTCCACTCGCCGCAGGAAGGCGGGGCATTTCCCCTGCCATTTGCTCGATATGGCGCCGCAAGATTGGCAGACATAGTCCTGAGTAATTTTCACCATGCGCTGTCTACTCATCGATATAGCTTCGGTGATAGCGGCGTCCTAAGAGGTCAGCACTTCATAGCCGATTGTGCCGGCGTATCCGGCCAATCGTCCACTGTGACACGTTTGCCGAGCAGCTCAATCCAGCCGCCCCTTTGAAGCAACTCCTCCGGCAAATCGGTGGCGTCGAAAGTGGTAAGATCCATCGAAACACGGCCAAGCATCGGCAAGCGGTAATCACCAATATAGCCGCACGGCCCCTCGCGAGAATCGCTCGCCGAGCAAGCCCGGAAAAGCCCATCGGCATAGCCGACCGAAACCGTCGCGATGCGGGTCCGCCGCTTAAGGGTGTGCGCCGCGCCGTAGCCGACTGTTTCGCCTTGCTGAGCCCAACGGATCTGCACGATTCTTCCGTAGAGATAGACGACAGGCTCCAAGGGGGTTGGTCCTGCTCTGCGCCGCACAGCCTCCATAAAGAGCAATGCCGGGGCGCGTAAGATCAAAATGATAGCCCGGCCCTAGAAAGACACCCGCTGAATTGGCAAGGCTCTTTGGCGTGTCGCGGAAAATCGCAGACGAACTAAAAAACTGTGCAAGTTGGCTTTGATTCTTCGGATGCTGTGGTTGATCTGCGCAAGCGAGGTGGCTCATCACGAGGCATAGGTCGAAACTCGCCAGCAGTTCTGGTTCAGCCATAAGCTGTGCCGGCTCGTCAGCCGTAAGCCCAAGCCGCGTCATGCCGCTATCGAGATGGATGGCGGCAGGAAGCTTAAGATTCCGCCCCGCAAAAAGCGGCCCACTCTCTAACTTCCGCGATACTGCCGAGCACCGGACGCGCTTCAATCGCCTTGAAGGCAGCACACGTCCCAGGAATACAGCCATCGAGAACGTAGATTTGCGCGCGGCCGGAGGCTTTGCGGGCTGCTTCGGCTTCGGCCAGCGTGGCGACGAAAAAGGTCCGGCATCCCTCCTTTTCGAGGGCGGGGATAACATGCAGCGCGCCAGTGCCGTAGGCGTCCGCCTTGACGACCGCTGCCGTCTCAGCCGGCTGGCTGGCGAGCTGGAGCTTGCGATAGTTTCGCCGAAGCGCATCAAGGTCGATGATCAAACCGCCCGTTACATGGCTTGGCCACTGACCGCGTAACGCTTCGGCTGACGGATGCATCTCTATTCATACCGTTCCGGCAGGCGGCGGTCGTCGGCGAGATCGCCGAAGCGCGTGATATCGGCCTGGAACTGCAGCCGCACCGTGCCCGTCGGGCCGTGGCGCTGCTTGCCGATAACCACTTCGGCGAGACCCTGGACCTGATCCATTTCGTCCTGCCATTTCTGATGCTCTTCCACCTTGGTGAGCGACGGCTCGCGGCTGAACATAATACTCCTCGCGGAACACGAACATCACCACGTCGGCATCCTGCTCGATAGAGCCCGACTCACGCAAGTCCGACAGTTGCGGCCGCTTGTCCTCGCGGTTTTCGACCTGGCGCGAGAGCTGCGACAGCGCGACAATCGGCACGCACAGCTCCTTGGCCAGCGCCTTGAGACCCACCGTGATCTCGGACACCTCCTGCACGCGGCCTTCCTGCGAGCGCTTCGCCGAGCCGGTCAAGAGTTGCAGGTAGTCCACCACAAGGACGCCGAGGCCCTTCTGCCGCTTCAGCCGGCGCGCGCGGGCGGCAAGCTGCGCGATGGAAATGCCGCCCGTATGGTCGATATAGAGCGGCAGGGTTTGGAGCTGCATCGCGGCGGCCTGCAGCCGGTTGAACTCCTCATCCGTGATCTGGCCGCGCCGGATTTTCTCGGACGGCAGTTGCGCCTGCTCGGCGAGAATACGGGTTGCGAGCTGCTCGGACGACATTTCGAGGCTGAAAAAGCCCACGATGGCGCCATCGACGACCTCATCGGTGCCGTCGCCTTTCGGCGCCGTCTTATACGCCTTGGCGATGTTGAAGGCGATGTTGGTGGCGAGCGCCGTCTTGCCCATCGACGGGCGGCCCGCGAGGATGATCAGGTCGGAATTCTGCAAGCCGCCCATCATGCTATCGAGGTCTTTCAGCCCCGTCGAAAGCCCCGACAGCCCGCCATCGCGCTCATACGCCTTGGCCGCCATCTCGACGGCCTCCAGCGTGGCATCGCCGAACGCCATGAAGCCCGAGCCATACTTGCCCTTGTCGGCCAGGTCGAACAGCCGCTGCTCGGCCTCCTCGATCTGCGTCTCCGGCGGCGCCTCCACCGGCGAATCGTAGGCCACGTTCACGAGGTCCCCGCCGATGACGATCAGCTCGCGCCGCACCGCCAGATCGTAGATCACCCGCCCATAGGCCGCCGCATTGATGATGGTCGTCGCCCGCCGCCAGCGCCCGAGATATTGCGCCACCGTCAGCTCGCCAATCGGCGGCTCCGAATTCGAAAAAGGTCTTGAGCGTCACCGGCGAGGCGTGCTTGCCCATGCCGATCAGCTTGCCCATGATCTCGAACAGCTTGGCGATGCAGCGGCTCGAAGAAATGGCGCCTGCAGAAAGCTCGAAACGCGGTCGAACGATTCGTTGTTGATGAGGATCGCGCCAAGCAGCGCCTGCTCGGCTTCGATGTTGTGCGGGGCTTGCCGGAAGGGCAGGGCGTCCAGGCTTTCCTCAAGCGAAGGCGAGGGGGTGAAGGCGGAAAGTGCGCGGGCGTGTCTCATGAAGGAGACTAAATCTGATTTCCTTCTCCACGCAGGAAGCAGCCCAAGGGTGCATAAAGCCGTGTTGCACAGCCTCGATGTTCCGAGTGGAGAACCCACGATAAGGGGAAGCCGCTGCTTGACTGATGCCTCGCAATCACGGGTGATCGAAGGTTGCAGCAAGGTTATGAAGACAGCAAATATTCACGCGTCACCGGCACTGTATCGATACGCTTTGCGAGCTGGATCTGGAAGACCGCGAGATGATGATAGCGGAACGCAACCTCGCAGCCTGCAAGATAAAATTCCCACATTCTGCAAAACTCTTGCCCAAGCATTGCGGCAGCCTCGTCCCAGCGCTCACAAAAGTTTTGCCGCCATGCCTGCAATGTCTTCGCATAATGAAGGCGCAATATTTCAACATCCGTTACGAGGAAGCCAGACGAACTCAATCGCCGGGAAGACCTCGCTCAACGCGGGCACATAGCCTCCAGGAAAAACGTATTTTGCGATGAAGGGCTGGGTGATGCCGGGTCCCGTAAGCCGCCCAATCGTGTGGACAAGAGCGACCCCGTCGTCCTTCAGGCAATCGTATAGGCGTTTGAATATCTGCCGGTAGTTCGGCACGCCGACATGTTCGAACATGCCAACGGAAACGAAACGATCCAATTTAGCAGATAGCGACCTGTAGTCTGTTAGCTGAAACGAGACGTTGAGCGACGGTTTTTGTGCAGCGCGAGCCTTAGCAAAGGCTTCCTGCTCTTCGCTCAAGGTAATGCCCTTAACCGAAGCACCTGCATTTTCCGCTAAATATAAAGCAAGCCCGCCCCAACCCGAGCCGATATCGCAGACCGAAAGCCCCGGCGATAGGAGCAGTTTCGCAGCGATGTGGCGCTTTTTCGCCAGGACTGCGCTTCCTCAAGGGTTTCATTGCCAGTTGGGAAATAGGCGCAGGAATATTGCCGGTCGTTGTCGAGGAACAGCTCATAAAGCGAGCTTGGCAGATCGTAATGGTGGGCGACGTTATCCTTCGACCTTCGCCGCCGATTCAACTGCCGAATCCGGCGCGTTAACATCCGCCAGCTATCTACGAGCCGCATTCCGGAGGGCAGCGGATGCTTCTGGAAATTGGATGCAAACAATTCGAGCAGATCGTAGAGGGACCCGCACTCAACGACGACTTGGCCCGGACAGTCCCCTTCGCCGAGCGCAAGTTGCGGGTCGAACAGAAGTGCTCTCTCGATCTTGGAATCAGTGAAGCGAATGGCGACCGGTTTTCCAGACCCATCGCCAAAAAAATGAACCTTACCAATGCTGTCCCGGACCTGGAGCGAGCCCGAACGGATTGTGCCCCGCAGTACTGACCAAAGTGGCGAGGATATGTGGGGCCGCTGGTATTGCAGCCTATCGGTTAGTTCGTGCGACATCTTAGCCGAATAACCATCGGCGATTTAGCCTGTTCCAGGCTTGCCGCCAAAAGAGCTGCTGCGCGGGTGCGCAGCAACTCTATTTTAGGTGATTTATGCCCTTTATCGCGAGCTAACCGGAGAAAGCTCCTAATTTGGGTGCGTAAACCTGATTCGTCTTCTTCCTCAGCGCCTTCGAAGAGTGCCTCGGCAGCCAGCGGCCCGAGCGGCCTCGGCTTCTGCCTCTTCATCGCGGTATTTCGTTACATCCTGACCGGCAGCCTGCCTCTCGGCTTCTTCCTCGGTGCGCGCCACGTTGACAACCACCTTGATCTCGACCTCGGGATGCAAGCTGACGCGAACATCGTGCAAACCCAAATTCTTAATGGGCCTGTCGAGAAGCACTTGCATCCGGTCGATGGTGAAGCCGCCATTCGTGATAGAATCGGCGATATCGCGCGTCGAAACCGAACCATAAAGCTGGCCGCTGTCGCCTGCTTGGCGGAGCACTACGAACCTTAGGCCCTTAAGCTTCACTGATACAGCTTCAGCTTCCTGCTTACGGTGCAGGTTCGTGGCCTCAAGTTGAGCGCGCTCCTTATCGAAGCGCTTCATATTATCTTTTGTGGCCCTAAAGCCTTCCCCTGCGGGAGGAGAAAATTGCGGGCATAACCGTCACGTACTTTGACGGTATCGCCCATCTGGCCTAGGCGGCCAATTCGTTCAAGGAGAATAACCTGCACGGGGGCGCTCCTATTTCAACACATATGGCAGGAGCCCGAGAAAACGGGCCCGCTTGATGGCTTTGGCAAGCTCGCGCTGCTTTTTCGCGGAGACTGCCG
>CAVPNP010000034.1:0-9165 GCA_963706665.1 uncultured Alphaproteobacteria bacterium | reverse complement strand
GAAATCTCAGCCGAAAGCTTCGCGCTCATTCATCAAGACGTGCCATGGATGCCCATAAGCGTCTCGCCGGAGGCGACGTGGCTGAGCGCGCTGTCACTGCTTCCGCCACTTTCTCTTTTTGTCGGCACACTTTTGCTCGGCTACCGCGAGCGTCGGTGGCTCAGTCTCGTGATCATCGCTGTCGGGCTGATCGGCGCCTTCCTTGGCCTTTTGCAAGTCGCTCAGGGCCCAACAAGTCCTCTACGCTTGTTCGAATTTACCAATGTGACCGAAGCCGTGGGGTTCTTTGCGAACCGAAACCATTTCGCGGCCCTCGTCTACGTCCTTGTTCTCCTCGTGGCAGCTTGGACGGTCAACGCGGGAGCCGCCGCTGGGGCAGCCTTCAGTCGAAAGCAGTTTGATACCACATCGACCGTCGCGGCGATTGGCTGCTTCGCGCTCCTCGTTGTGCTGTTGGCAGCCCAGGCCATGGCGCGTTCGCGCGCCGGCATCGGCCTCACGATGGTTGCGTTGCTTGGGGCGTTTTCACTGGGTGTCGCCGACCGCCGAGCCACGGGTGAACAATCCGCGACGCGTCGATTGCTCGTCGGTGCAATCGCCGTTGCCATCGTCTTGACTGTTCAGTTTGCGCTCTACCGCATTCTTGAGCGTTTTGACGTGGACCCCGTTCAGGATGCGAGGCTCACTTTTCTCCCTAACACGATTCAGGCGGCAAAAGCTTACATGCCGGTGGGATCAGGCCTCGGAAGCTTCATCCCGGTGTATCACCTCTTCGAACGGCCCCAAGACGTCATCGCCAACATCTACATCACCCGCGCCCACAATGATGTTGTTGAATTGTGGTTAGAGACCGGAGTCTTCGGTCTCGCGCTCATGGGGTGGTTCGTGGTTTGGTTTGCGCGCCGATCGCTAGAGATTTGGCGTGGAGGTGTCCCTCTGCAGGCTGAGGCGATTGATTGGTCACTGGCGCGCTCCGCCACAATCATCCTGCCGCTTCTCGCCGCTCACTGTTTTTTTGATTATCCCTTGCGAACAAGCGCCATGATGGCGGTTGCCGCCTTCGCCTGCGCGCTATTGATCGCGCCGCCTGCTTCTGCGTTCGTGGCTCGGACGGAGGTCGCGCGGGCGACGCCCGCGCAAGAACCTCACCGAGTGTCAAGTTCCAACCGGCTCCGGTTCTCGTGACGTCATCCGTCCCGGCCGAGCCGAAAGCGCTTGCGACCCTCGCGCCACCCCCCACCAAACCGATGGAGCGTTGGGGTACCGATATGAAGTGGCCGGAGGAGTGGAGCGATTCGGCAAGCCAAAATTCACCGAAGGCACCGGGAGGCTCGGAGCGTTGATCGATCTCCATTGCCACCTTCTACCTGGCATCGACGACGGAGCGAACGATGTCGAGACTGCCATCAAGATGGCTGAGGCCTTCGTCGCCGACGGTGTGACGGTGGTTGCCTGCACGCCGCATATCTTACCCGGCCTCTATCACAATTCTGGTCCGCAAATCCGGCAGGACACCGCTTGGTTGCAGCGGGTGATCATGGAGCGGGACATCCCACTCAAGCTCGTCACTGGCGCCGACAATCACGTCGTACCAGATTTCCTGGCAGGACTTCGCTCGGGCAAGCTATTGTCATTGGCTGATACACGCTACGTTCTGGTCGAGCCCCCCCATCATGTTGCGCCTCCTCGCCTCGAAGAGCTGTTTTTCAGCTTAATCTCAGCGCAATACGTTCCGATCCTCACCCATCCGGAGCGCCTGACCTGGATTTCCTCGCATTACGCGGCTATAACCCGACTGAATACAGCCGGGGTCTGGTTTCAGATCACAGCTGGGTCTTTGGCTGGTGATTTTGGCCGCAATGCGCGATACTGGGCCGAACGGCTACTGGACGAGGGACGAGCCCACCTTCTAGCGACAGATGCGCATGATCTAAAGGCGCGCCCTCCTCGGCTCAGCCGTGGACGCGAGCTTGCAGCAAGACTCGTCGGAGAAATAGAAGCCGAGAATTTGGTAGTCACGCGTCCACGAGGCGTGCTCAGCGATGTACCGCCATCAGAGTTGCCTCACCCCGGACTTCGATCGAGTGCGGTCGTGGCCGGGGGATTGTGGTTGAAACTTGCAACAAGAATGGGAGCGCCAATGAGGGGAACTCTGATCACTCTCGCGGTAGGAGTTTTGTTGGCCGCCTGCGTGAGCTTTTCCAATAGTTCGCAATCAGCAGAATTGGGGGTACCGCAGCAACTAGCAGATCCCGGTGCCGCGACAACGGCACGATGCGATGCGGCCCCTCAAGGTAGCCGGAAACGAAATCGCCCCGAAGACCGCCGGTTACAAAATCGGCGCTATGGACGTTCTTGACATCTCCGTATTTCAAGTTCCTGAGCTCACCAAGAGCGTGCAGGTCGCCGACACCGGCACGATCAATTTGCCTCTTATCGGTGAAATCGCGGTAGCAGGCAAAACGGCGCAACAGGTCGAGCGAGATCTGACCGCAAAGCTTGGTGCAAAATACCTGCAGGACCCACAGGTGACAGTCTATGTGAAAGAGTACAACAGCCATCAAGTCACAATTCAAGGCGAGGTAAAAAAGCCAGGCGTGTTTCCCCTTAAGGGAACAACCTCATTGCTAGAGTTGATCGCTCTAGCCGGTGGTTTCGATGCGGATTCTGACTCGACGGTGCTCATCATGCGTCAAGACCAACGGCAAAAAGTCCGCTGCAACATTCGATGTCAGTGCGATTCAGAAAGGTCGCGCCGACGACCCCGTGCTCCAATCGGGAGACATTGTTGTAGCCGGGAAATCAGCAATCAAAGCTGGCTTTAACGCCATTCTAAAGGCTCTCCCCGTCGCTGGTTTGTTTAGCTTCTTGTAGTCGATCCATCGGCAGCTACTCAAATCATGAGCGCAAACTTAGCCAAAGACCCAAATCGCCGGCCGGAGGAAGGCCAACTTGTTCTTGCCGCACAGAACCTTCCCGCTGCACGCGACCCATACGGAATGCTCGCCGGCTACCCAGCGACCGGCACTGAAACACCCGGCCAGTCCTATCTTGATATCATCCTCGAGCTATGGCGCATCGTCTACAAGCGCAAATGGCTCATCTTGAGCATCGCGGCAGCCTTTCTCGCAATCGGCACGCTGCGAACCCTGATGAAAACTCCGCTTTATACGGCTACGGCTCGCCTTCAAATCGATCGCAATGTCGCCAAGATCGTCAATACCGAGGGCGTGCTCCCCTTGGAAAACGGCGATAACGACTTTATGCGGACGCAGTATGAGCTCCTGAAAAGTCGAAATATGGCCGAGAGGGTCGTCTCCTCTCTAACGTTGGGTGACGATCCCGATTTGCTAAAGCCGCGAGAACTCTCGCTACTTGGTCTGATCATGGGCCTATTTAGCCCGCCCCGAGATCGCTCGGTCATCGACGGCAGCGCCGCCAGCGCGGCGGCTGTTGGCGTGGTGATGGGTAATCTGGCGGTTCAGCCGGTGATGGGTTCCAGTCTAGTTGACCTCAGCTATACCGACACGTCTCCTGAGCGAGCCCAGCGGATTGCCAACGCTTACGGCGATGCCTTCATGTCCGCCAATCTCGATAAGCGCTTCCAGGCTAACGCCTCCGCGAAAACCTTTCTCGAAGACAAAATTCAACAGCTGAAGCTTCGCTTAGAGGAATCGGAAAAGAAGCTGCTGACTTTCGCTCAGGACCAACAAATCGTCGATGTCAACGACAAGGCCTCCATCGCCGAGACAAACCTAGCGAGCGCGAATGCTGCACTCGGCAATCTGATCGCGGAGCGCACAAAAAACGAACAGCTGTGGAAGCAAACCGAAGCCGGCGAGACCATCGATCTCCCGCAACTTCTGAACGACAAGTCCGTCGAGGCGCTCCGCGCCAAACGCAAGGAACTGGCGATCGAATATCAGCAGAAGTTGCAAATTTTTAAACCCGACTACCCCGCGATGGTGCAAATCAAGAACCAGTTGGACGAGATTGATCGGCAGCTGGCCGGCGAAGCAAGTACCCTCAAGGACTCCCTGAAAGGAGCCTACGAAGCGTCTCTGGCACAAGAGAAGGAGATGCGGAGCCGCATCGAGACTTTGAAAGCGGATGTCCTCGATCTGCAAAAGCGCAGCATCCAATACAACATTCTCAAGCGAGAAGTAGATACCAATCGCGAACTCTATACGAGCCTGCTGCAGCGCTACAAAGAAGTGGATGTCGCGTCAGGCGTTGGCGCCAACAACGTATTCGTCGTCGACCGAGCTGGCTTGCCGGACGGACCATCATCTCCCAATCTAATGCGTGCGATCCTCATGTCGCTGGTCCTCGGACTTGGGGCAGGTTTAGGCGCGGCTTATCTACTCGAGCAGCTTGATAATAAGGTGCGCTCGGTCGAGCAGCTTGAAATCGCCTCCGGTCTTCCCACTCTCGGCGTGATACCGAAGCGTCACGCATGTGGAAGAGCAAGTCGGTGATGTCCGCTCACCCCTGAACGAAGCATTTCGCTCGCTCTGCACCGCGTTGCAATTCGCGTCCGATCAAGGCTTGCCCCGCACGATAACGATCACCAGCGCCGCCCCCGCCGAAGGAAAATCGCTGACGTCGATCGCCATGGCGAAGCACTTTGCTTCGCTTGGCCGCAAGGTTCTGCTCGTTGATGCAGATTTGCGCAATCCATCTCTGCATCAAAAGCTCAATCGCGACAATTCGTTAGGACTCAGTAATTACCTGACCGGCGCTTGCTCGCCTCCTGAGGTAATGCAGAAAACCGAGGTGCCGAATCTTGCTTTCATCGCCTCTGGCCCGCTTCCCCCCAATGCCGCCGATCTTCTCGGCGGGCCTCGCGTGCTCTCGCTGCTTTCGATTGGCTGTGAAGTGTTTGATCTGATCGTGATCGACGGGCCGCCCGTCTTGGGTCTGGCCGATGCGCCATTGCTCGCAAGCGCTGCCTCGGCAACCGTCTTTATCGTGGCTGCGGGAACGGCGCGCCCCGCGGTCATTCGCAGTTCGGTTAAACGGCTACAGCTTGCCCGCGCGAATTTGTTGGGTGCCGTCCTCACCAAATACGACGCGAAGTCGGTCACCTATGGTTACGGCTATGGAGCGGGCCACGAGTACAGTTATCAATACAATTATCGTGCTGCCACCGCGAAGTCTGAGCCAGACTCAGCCGCCCAGATCCCGCAACTCGCCGATCTTCGACAGAAACTGACCAAAATCGCTGACAACATATGACGAACCATTCGACCATATGGATGGCCATCGATCTCATGCGGGCACCCTCCAATGTGAGACGTGTGCGGGCCGCGCCTTTGCCGAAGGACGTCGGCAAACTGCTGGCGATTGCCGCTGGAGATGCAGCCGCCCTCGGCGAGGCAAAGAGCGGCACCAATCGAGCCGAGCAATCGCTTCGGCAAGCGGCTGCCTTTTATATCGAACAGATCTTGCTGCATCCGGATGCTGATCACTATCGGGTCTTGGGTGCGCAGCCCGATGCGAGCAACGCAGAGCTGCGGCGAAACATGGCTCTGTTAATTCGCTGGCTGCATCCCGATCACAAGAACGGATCAGAGCGAACGGTTTTTGCCAACCGCGTGACGCGCGCATGGAACGAGCTGAAAACCGAAGATCGGCGCGCAGCCTATGATCTCGATCGGCGCCGGGAGCTTGCGAAACGCGATGCACTCAAGCGGGATCAGAAGCGGTCCGTCGCACCACCGACTGGTCCCCTTCACATCCATCATCAAGAAATCGCAAAGACCAGAGGCCACCTTTGGGCCTGCTTAAGCGTCTGATGACGACACTGTTTGGCGAGAGAATACTGTGACACTGCACGCTGCACACCGATCCGGAGATATACAACGCTCACCGTTAAAGGCGGTCGAACATGCGCCTCGTTCTGCGCCGGCTCAACGTGCGAACGACATCTTAACCGCGCGTCTTCGCGCCTACCGCACGCCCATCGTCATAGGCTTGGCAATATTACTGGCCTGGGGTGTCATTACTCACAGCTTGGTGGCCTATCTCTCCGATGAGTCTCCAGAAATGGCTTATTGGCTGCATGCTTCACCTACAGTTCTTCTCAATCTGGCCGACGATAAACTCAATGCAGACGCCGCAAGGAAAGTCGTGGAGCCCGTGCTGTCACTGAACTTCGAACATTCCAGCCGCGAAGGCTCCTACGCCAAAGGCATTCAAAGCATCGAAAAGCTAGATGCTCAAACTGATTTTCAGAAAGCCACCGGAAGCGAACATACACTTGACAGCAGCAGCACAGCCGAAAATCTCAGCGAGGCGGATTATGCCCAGGTCAAAAGCTGGGCGCAGCAGGCCCTTCGTGGAGACCCGCTGAACGCGCGAGCTTTGCGCATCTTAGCGCAAATTGCCGAGCACGGTTCCGATAGCGCCCTGACCGAAGCACTGATGCAAGGCGCCGCACAACGCTCGCTGCAAGAAAGCCTCGCGATCTTTTGGATCATGCGTCAGAGATATCGCGATCGGGATTACGCTGAAGCGATCCGTTATGCGGATATTTTGCTACGGACGCGGCCGCAGCTGTCAGAGCACGTATTCCCCATGCTGGGGCGGATTGCCGAAATCCCCATCGCAAAGGGCGAATTGAAGAGCGCGCTGGCGAAAGATCCCCCATGGCGAGTTCAATTTTTCAATGCGCTTCCGCGCAATGTCACGGATGCGCGGACCCCGCTCGAGTTACTGCTCAGCCTGCGAGATGCTGCGTCGCCGCCGACAGATGCAGAACGGCAAGCCTATCTGCAAGCGCTGATCGAACACAAACTATACGAGCTAGCCTATTACAGCTGGTTGCAATTCTTGCCCCCCGATCAGCTCAGCAAAGCCGGTCGTCTCTTCAATGGCAGCTTCGAGGTGCCACCCTCCGGCTTGCCATTTGATTGGGTGTTTAAGAAGGGGCCCGGTGTCAACGTCAAATTTGCGCCGCGCCCCGATCGCGAGCAAGAGCGGGCATTGTTGATCGAATTCGGACCAGGCCGGGTCGATTTCAGCGGAGGCATTACCGAGCTGGTTCTGTTGCCTCCAGGCGACTACCGGTTAGAGGGCAAATACAAGTCCGACCTTGTTAGCCAACGCGGCTTGCAGTGGTCGGTCAAATGCGCTGACGCAACCACGCCGGTCGGCGTAAGCACGACAATGAACGGATCGAATCCCACGTGGCAAGATATTGATCTTGCCTTCACCGTCCCGGACAATGACTGCCCAGCTCAATATGTCTCGCTCGCGCTGGATGCGAGATCAGCGTCAGAGCGATTTGTTTCTGGCGCCGTTTGGTACGACGACTTAGAAATTGCGCGCGTGGCGGAGGCAGAAAAACAGACCTCACAAGAGCCGACGGCGTCGGCCCCCTAAGCGATGACAGTTGCGCTGACCACCCCGAAGCGCGTCATCCTGCTCAATCGGTTTTTCTTTCCAGATCATTCGCCAACCAGTGAGCTTTTAGCGGACCTCGCCTTCGCGCTCGCTGAGCAAAATATGCAAGTGACCGTGGTCACCAGCCGTCTCCGTTACGATGATCGCGCCGCGAGACTCCCGTCCCGCGAGTTTGTGAGAAATGTCGAGATCCGAAGGGTGTGGAGCTTTCGATCACGCACCGACACGCTTATTGGCCGGGCGCTCGAATATCTCTCATTCTATTTAAGCGCCGTATTAGGCGTATGGCGCGCGACCCGACGCGGCGACGTTATCATCGCCAAGACGGACCCTCCCCTGCTGTCTATCCTAGCCGCGCCCATTGCGCGCCTAAAAGGGGCCCGCCTCATCAATTGGTTGCAGGACCTGTTTCCTGAAGTGGCCGAGAAGCTTGGCGTCGCCGGTGCTGCGGGTCGCCCAGCGTTCCACCTCCTCCGTAGCTTGCGCAACGACTCGCTGAAATCGGCACAGATGAATGTGGTCCCCGGCCATTGCATGGCAAGAACGCTCAACCAAGAGGGAATCGATTGGGGTCATATTCGCGTCATCCCCAACTGGACGGATGGAACCGTCATCACGCCGATCGCGGCGCAAGACAGTCCCTTTCGCAAGCAATGGAGCCTGGGTCGCCACGTCGTGGTCGCTTACGCCGGAAATTTCGGGCGCGCGCACGATTTCGATACCATTATCGAGGCGATTAAACTGCACCACGACCGGCGCAGAGTCTGCCGCACCAGGCGACCTCGTTCACCAGATTGTCTTCTTGCTTGTGGGAGGAGGACCGCAACGTAAGCAACTCGAAGAGGCGATCGCCGCGCGCAAGCTAGAGAATGTGCGTCTCTATCCGTATCAGCCCCGAGAGCGCTTGCCAGCGCTGCTCGGGACAGCCGACATCCACCTTGTCAGCCTTAAGCCCGAGCTGGAAGGATTGCTCCTCCCCAGCAAGTTTTATGGTATTGCCGCAGCAGCGCGGCCAACAATTTTCGTTGGTTCACGCCAGGGCGAAATCGCTAAAATTATCGAGCAGGTACACTGTGGCGCTACCATAGAGTCAGGCGACAGCGCGGGGCTGCTTTCACGTATTCTCGAACTTGCAGCCGACCGTCAGGAGCTCGAAACCATGGGAGCCCGAGCTCGTCTGGCATTCGAGGCGCAATGGGAAAAGCGCCATAGCATCGCGCGCTGGCAAGAAACCATCGATACCGCCTTTGATAGAGAACACAGAGAGCCCGCCGTTACTCGGTCCCCGCTGCCGTATCCGGAACCGTAATAGGACGTAACGGAGGGAAAGCTAGAGGTCAGGCTTGTGGTAGCCCACTTCGTCCCAGTTAAAACGCCATCGACGTATTTGTCCCCTGACGGCAAAACGGACGATATTGCGGGCACGGCCAGGAGGAAGCAAAGAGGGTCTTATGGAGATGAGAGATCTTGAAGCCGGTTTATCTGCTCACTTCGATTACAATCGAAAACTCTGATAATTTTAGACGGCTGGTAACGCGAAGTCTGTGCCCGCTCCTGCCAGGCAAGGCGCCAAATTAGCTTGGACTGGGGCCGCCACCTTCGCCACCTCCGTTGTCGGTAGGAGGCGGTACGAAATCCTCTACCTTAGGTGGTTTGGGCGGCGGCGAATTGTTGTTTCCTAAAGTCGTCGATCCCACTGCAGCTCCTGCCGCCGCTGCAGCACCTGCCGCCGCCGGCGCCAGTCCCGATCCCAAGGAC
>CAVPNP010000033.1:0-20429 GCA_963706665.1 uncultured Alphaproteobacteria bacterium | reverse complement strand
CGTAGACTACCCAGCCCTCGTCAACACCCATTGGGTGAAGGCTAATGTGAATGCGCGCCTTGATCGCGAAATTGACGAGGCCGTTGCGGCCGTCCGCGCAAATTCGAGCTGGTTCGACCGCGCCTATTCTACTGTCAGCCCATCATCCGCCACGCGTTACGCAACCGCCGTTGCGGACAAGGCTTACAATTCGGAAGGGTTCAAAGCTGCCCTGGAGGAGATGGCAACGGGCGTCGCCAAAGACGCCGGAGCGCAGATTGAAAAGGCGACGGCGCGTGTCGCAAGCCCAGTCATAGCCTGCGTGCAATCGGCGCTTCAGTCACGTTATGGGGCTGCAATTGCACAGGTCTTTGCGCTGGAAAACCAGAAAAACTTGGAAGCCACTGGAGAAACGCCCCCAGTAAAAATCGGCTCATCCGACCTCGTCGCCAATAACGCGGCGTCTATATCCGGAATTGTGCTCGTCGTGACGCGGCGCGTCATCGCCAAGATCGTGCAAAGCGTCGGGCGGCGCATCGCAGGCGTAGTGGCCAGCCGTATTGTTGCGTCGGTCGCCGGAATTGTCGGCCTGGCTCTTATCGCAAAAGATCTCTATGAGGCGGGGGACGGCGTTTTTCCTATCATCGCCGAACGCATGAAGGCCGACGAGACGAAAACGCTCATCAAGGAAGAGATCGGCAAGTCAATCCAAGCTGATATTAGTCAGCAGGTTGAAACGATCGCACAAGAAACCGCCGAACGCATCTATACCGTGTGGCTCGATTTCAAGCAGAAATATAACCGGCTCTTGAGCCTGAGCGAGAAAAGCCCCGCGTTTGCGGAATTCCTAAAAGACCGGCGCTTTGAGCAGCTGAATAAACTCGGACAAATCGTCGATATTCTCTATGCGTCGGAGGGAGAGGCGCGCATTCTCGATCGTGTCGCCGACGGCTCTCTCAATAAGGCTTTGCTGGACCTGCCGGAGCCAGGCATCACCATCGCTGCCGAATTAAAATCCATAGACAAAGCGCAGCAATGGACGGCGCTTGCCGGGCGCGATCTGCCGCGCGTTGCGGAGCTTGGCGTCTATCGCTGGCTGTCCCCCGACGGGCTCAGCTCAGAAAATCTTCAGAAGATCCTGTCACTTAACGATAAGATTGCCGTCGCGCGGATCGCCAATTTGGAGCCCAAGGCGCGCGATCTTATTCTCAATCTGCCCGCCAGCCAGATGCGTGATTTTGCACGGCGCCTCAACGATCAGCAGCTTGCTGCGTTCGCGGATTATCAGCGGACTTTAGAGCCGAACGCTGCGCGGCGCCTCCTCAGGGCGGCAGGCGAAGACCCACGCATCATGCAGGACTTGTCCGGCCCTGCCCTTCGTCTGGCCATCGTCAACAGCCGCGATCAGCTCGCGGCCCTGGACATGGCGCTGCACGATGACACCAGCTTGATCGGTTATGGGCGCATACTCAAAGATGCAGAACTTGTGCGCGACGGGGCAGTTGGATACCGCGTCTTCTGGGAACGCTATTGGCTGGCGTTGCTGGTTGCCGGGTTTGTTCTGCTTCTCTTCCTCTCGTGGCTTCGCAGGCTTCTCTTTGGGCGTCCAACCATTGTCATTCGCGAATCCCAGAGCGCGCCCAAGCGCTGATATCAGGAGCCAATATGCAAATTTATACGGTGGACACCCTGTCCGGCAGGCGCATCCGCGAGGGCGAACTTCTCTATGCCTCCTCAGTGCTCGCGGCGAATATTCTCAGAGATTTTCGCGAGGCGCTGACCAATGCACTCGGCGGCAAAATGCGGCGCTATGAATCCGTGCTCGACCGGGTTACCGCCCAGGCTATCGAAGTGCTCAAGTCGAAAGCTGCAGCAAAAGGCTATGACGGGATTGTCGCTGTGCGCCTCTCGAATCCCTTCATGGTTCAAGGGAGCGCTGCGATTACAATCTACGGCACAGGATTTAACTTTATTGAGGATGAGGCTTAGTCCGCCTCCGCCGCGCTGCAAAAAATTTCGGGAGGGACCATGAAACTCGGAAGCGACATCTCGGCCATAGTGACAGGGGGAGCGTCGGGCCTCGGCGCGGCAACCGCCACTGCGCTCGCAGAAGCTGGCTGCAAGGTTGCGATTTTTGACCTGAACCGGGACGTAGGCGAATCCTTCGCCAAATCCATCGGCGGCTTATTCTGCTATTGCGATGTAACAAACTCCGAGACAGTGTCCGCAGCCCTCGGGTTGGCGCGCGAAGCAAACGGTCCAGAGCGCATCCTCGTAAACTGCGCTGGCATCGCCATCGGGCAAAAGACCGTCAGCCGCGATAAGCAAAGCGGCGAAACCGTGCCCCACAGCCTCGAAGCCTTTCAGAAGGTTATCTCGGTAAATCTCGTGGGCACCTTCCACATGATCGCCAAATCTGCGGCTTCCATGGTCAAGCTTGATCCCGTGACGGCGGATGGTACGCGAGGCGTGATCGTCTCCACGGCCTCGATTGCAGCACAAGACGGCCAGATGGGACAAGCAGCCTACGCCGCGTCAAAGGGCGGCGTTGCGGCGATGACCCTTCCTATCGCGCGCGATCTCGCCCGGGATGGCGTTCGCGTCAATACGATATTGCCGGGCCTCTTCCACACACCCATGTTCGAAGGCTTGCCGGACGACGCGCGCCGCGCGCTTGAAGCGACCGTGCCATTCCCATCGCGGCTTGGACAGCCTTCAGAATATGCCGCGCTCGTGCGCCACATCTGCGAGAATGAAATGCTGAATGGTGCGCTTATCCGGCTCGATGGCGCGTTGAGGATGGGGCCGCGCTAAGCTTGTGCTCGGTTGGGCCCGGAGAGGTCATCCGTTACAGACGATTGAGATTAACCGGAACACCGGGCTTCTTTCTGCGGTGATGGCCGGGGCCTTTGACCCGGCCATCCACAATGACGATCACTGCGATGTCATCGCGAGCGAAGCGCGGCGATCCAGCGAGAGGCATCTCAAGCGTTGTTCTGGATTGCTTCGCTACGCTCGCAATGACGGCAGCGCTTGGCTATCCGGGACTACTTGCCGCCGGTAAGCTGACCGCGTATTTCGCCGCCCTTATTCTCGGCTGTATGGATGTTGATGTAGTACTTGCCAGCCAGCAAATCCGCTGCCTGAGCATCGGTGAGCGTAGCCGAGCCTTCAATTGGGCTTGCGGCGGCTGTGAAAGGCACAACGACGCCTGCATTTTTACCCGCCTCGGCAGGGCCGTGGATGTGGCCTGCGGTGGCGGCGCCGGTCAAGCCCGAATAGGTCACTTTCCAGCTGAGCTTCTTGGCGGCCTTATCGTAGCTTATTTCTGCGGTTCCGGTGCCTTTGCTTGAATTGGCGGGAACTTCGTCGGCGCCCTTCAGAGCCACCTTATATTTGACCACTTCGGCCTGCGCGCCCGTAGCAAATGCAGGAACAAGAAGTGCAAGTCCAAGCAACAATGCCGAATTTTTTATGCTTTTCATTTATTTATACTCCCCAATTTTTTGCGGTCTGTACGGCAGCGTCTCTCTGTGCCCTGCCCGCCAGCTAATGACAGCCAACTGAGCGGATTCTAATTCGTTCGCTCAATTTTATGGATATTTCAAGGTAAGACGAGGCGCTTGAACGGCGGCGCTTAGCGTTGAGGCGCCGGAGGCGCCACCACTGCATCGCCTTGACCACTTTTCTGGAGCGCTTGTGCGACGAAGCCCGACGCCTTTACATCCTCCACGAAACTCTTCAGATAGCTCGTTGCGGCGTCGCGGCCCTTGGGCATGGCCATCGCCTGCTCTATAATCATAAAGCGATCAGGCAGGACGCGTACGTCCGAAAGCTCCTTTGCGGCCACAACAAGTGGCTGCCTTACGCCGCCGACAACCGCGACTTCGCCCTTCTTCAGCAGATCAAGACATTCTTCAAAACTTTCCATGCGCACAAGCTGCGCGTTTTTCAAAGAACGCGTCAAGAAAAGGTCGTATGCGCTGCCTTTGACGACGGCGACACGGACGCCCTCATTGTCAACCTCGGCTGTGTTCTCGAAGGGGGCATTCGAGGAAACAAGATAGGTACCCTCAATTATGACGTAGGGCGCGGTATAGTCTATGTCGATGCCGCGACCGGGATCGATAGCAACGAAGCTTATGTCCCACGCACCAGACTTCACCGAGTTAACCACCTTGCCTGCCGACTCGAAGGGCACATAATCGACCGGCACTTCCAATCGCGCGCCGAGCTCGCGCGCCATTTCAGCCGTTACGCCGCGTGGCTCGCCCGTCGCGGTGTCGCGCTGGACGAGAACTGGATTGCCGAAATTGATCGCCGCACGTAGGTGGCCGGTCGGCGCAAGCGCCTTCACAACTTCCGGAGAGGGACTCTCAGCCATGGCGCTAGAAACCCCGAGCATGAGGGATAATAAAACAGCAGACAACCGTGTCATAGGCTCGTTTCCCCGTCGATAAGATTGCGGCCATAGCAGCTTCCTGCGCTCGTATCAGCAACTAGACGGGCTTATCGCTTCTGATGCCACAAATCAATAAGGAGCCCATATTTTCCTAGCACCGGATCGCTTTCAGGAAGTGGCACCGCTGCAATTTTTTCGAGCGCCGCGGGGCGTTCGGAGGGATGACCATGCAAAATATCCCACCTCTGCCCCAGCGGGTACGCGCCGACAACGAGCAAATCGCTGGATGCCGACAGGCGCTTGTGGCCCGTCCCGGCGGGTAATATTACCACATCGCCGGGGTGCAGATCGAAGTTGCTTCCCTGCTCTCCTCCGAGCCGCAAGCAAACAGTGCCGCTTGCGACCCCCAGAGTTTCATGCGCGGTGGAGTGATAATGGTGGAAGTCGTAGATACCGTTGCGCCAATGCGGCAGCCAGCCATTCTTCAAAAACAGGCTTTCGACGGTGTCCGCCGCATTTCCATCGTCTAAGCGTACTGCGTGAGGGTATATGATAACCGGCAAGAGCGGATTGTTCGGCATTTTGCCATCATCCGCGAAAAACATCGTCAGCGGCTCAGTCCTATCCGCCATGGCTCACGCTAGGGTCAGTGCGACACCAAATCCAGATTAGAGCATCGGGTTATTGCGTGAAAATTCAATGAATACGGCCCCGGAACACGGCACCACTCCTGCCCCCTATCGCACCCGATTGCAGGTGCTATTTGCCGCCGAGGCGAGGAAGGCTGTTATTTTGCGCAGAGGTCCGAGAACGCATTACTGCCTGATAGATTGGGACCTCAAATCCGACACCTTCACTGAAGGCCAATGGATGAAGGGCAATATCAAGCTCTCCGATCTCTCGCCCAGTGGCGATAAGCTCATCTACTGGGCAAGGCAGGATCACCCCTCGGCGCAGGCAAGACGCAATAATCCGATCGCACAGCAGCGAGGGGATTACGACCCGCTGGTCAGCGGAGAATTACCCGCGCTAGGCCGGAAACACCGGAAAATCCCGCGCTATCTTCGCTCTGCTATTGCCCTTACACGCGCACAGCCGCGAAAGAATACCGGCACTTGGACCGCGTTCAGCACTCCGCCTTACTTCACCGCCTTAGCCATTTGGCCCGCTCACGGCAGTTGGACCGGCGGAGGTATTTTCCGGTCCGAAAAAGAGATCATTCTTTTTGAAACGTTAGGCGGTTTGACCCCCGTTTCAAATGGATTGTGGCCATCGAATATCAGGATCATCCCGGTCGATGAAGCCCGAGCCAAGGGCCAAACGATCAGCGCTTCCGCGCGCCGCCCACCTGCCAATGATGACGAGCAAACTGCGCAAATCCGGCGGCTTTTGAAGGACAGCGGTGCGGAGTGGATCGATTGGATTTACCGCGATGGATCAGAGGTATTGTTCGCCGCCGATGGCTGCGTGTATCGGCTGAATGGCTTCACAAACGTTCCGGCGACCCTTTCATTGCATGATGCGCAGCTACTTGCAGACTTTCGGGATCGCCGGTTTACATTGGTAAGTCCGCCAGCGTGGGCGCTTTCATGAGGAGGGTCCCCGGCTTCAACCGCAGCCCCGATATTAGACCTCGGGGCGACATTCCCGCGTGCGTCCGCATCTGATCGAAAGGTGCTTTTATGCTAATTTCTTTCTCTGGGCTGCCAGGAACCGGCAAGTCGACGCTAGCTCGGGCGTTGGCGCTCCGGCTAGACGCCACCTATGTGCGGATCGATACAATCGAAGACGCATTGCTGATGGACGATGGAGGATCGCTTGTCACCAAAGGCGCCGGGTATCGAGTAGCCTACGCAATTGTCGAAGAGAATCTGAAGCTCGGACGCACAGTGATTGCTGATTCAGTTAATCCTATCATGCTGACGCGCATGGCTTGGCGGGACGTTGCGAAACGATCGAGAGTCACAATCATCGACGTCGTGGTGGTTTGTTCGGACAAGGCCCAACATCAAAGCCGCATTGAGGCGCGCCCAATCGGCGCACGCGGATCAATTTGGCCGGAGGTTGTTAATCGGGAGTTCGATGCCGTCGATTGCGATGCCGTTGTAATTGATACCGCGGGCCAAAGCGTTGAACAATGCGTGGATGCATTGCAGATAGCTTTGAGCTTACAAACGCTACGCTCGTAATCTCGTGCGACTAACCTTGGGAACTCATAGCTTAAAATACAATAAACACCGACTGTCTACGATTTATCTCTGCGTAATCAGAATATTAAATCTACAAATAGCGCAGTCAACGCACCCGCCCGAGACTTGCTAATATCCAAGAAGAATAGCGATGGCCGGTGCCGCTTTTCATTGCTCGCTGCGCCGTTGCACGGCTTAAGGTTAAATTCTTGAGGTGGTGCGATGACTAGTATTAACCGCGACCTTGATATCATCCGCTATAATGAAAGGAGAGCGGTCCACGATCATTGGATCTTGTTCCTGATCGAGGGCATTCTGATCGCAATCCTTGGTGTACTTGCGATTGGTGCGCCTCTATTGTCGACCTTGGTTGCAACAAAATTTCTCGGTTGGCTCTTCGTTATAGCCGCAGTAATCGGCTTTGTCGGACTGTTTCGGGCACAAGATGTGCCTGGCTTCATATGGTCTCTGCTCGGGACAATATTGCTGCTGGCCATCGGGGTGTTTCTCCTTTGGCGGCCCGTAACCGGCGCTGTCGCTCTTACGCTGGCCCTGGCCGCATATTTCGCCGTGCAGGGGATCACTCAGATTTTCCTGTCGCTTGAGCATCGCAGATCGCTGCCCTCATGGGGATGGGTCTTAGCGAACGGGATTATCGACCTTATCCTTGCGGTCATAATCCTTGCCCGCTGGCCTGAAACGGCAGCATGGGTGATCGGTCTACTCGTCGGCGTCAATCTGTTGATGTACGGGATCGCGCTGGCAATGACCGCAATTGCAAGCAGCGGCGAAACCGAGAGCCCTAGAATGGCTCCCCGCTGAACCGCCGCTGAGGCCGTTCTATAGGCGAGCAATGGCGGCGGCGCATCGCCGCCATTTGCCTGTGGATTGGCTTTGCGTTACCCCAGCCGCTCGATTTCCTCCGGGCGGCAAACCATTACATCGAGGTCAGTCACCAGACCGTTTGCAAGGGAATAGACCCAACCGTGCACGCTGAGGGCCTGACCGCGAGCCCAGGCGTCCTGCACAAACACATCGGATGCGACGTTCCTCACCTGCCGAATGACGTTGAGCTCGCACAAGCGATCGTGGCGGGCGCGTTGATCAGCTATCGCGTCAAGTTCGTGGCGATGTTCGTGGCTGACCTCGCGTATGGGATGCAGCCAATGGTCGACAAGGCCGCGACGTTTGCCGTCGACCGCCGCGCTCACGCCTCCGCATCCATAATGTCCGACCACCAGAATGTGCTTCACCTTCAGCACATCGACGGCGAATTGAAGGACCGAGAGATAGTTCGCGTCCTGGGGGGGAGCGAGGTTCGCGACGTTTCGATGCACGAAAAGCTCGCCGGGATCGAGCCCCACAATCTCGTTCGCAGGCACTCGGCTATCAGAGCAACCGATCCATAGATATTGAGGTGCCTGCTGGCGTGCCAATCTGCTAAAGAAGTCGCTGTCCACCGAGACCTTATGCTCGGCCCAAGCGCGATTATTTGCCTTCAAATGATCCAACATGGCGCACCCATAGCGTTAATTGCGGCAAGCCACAAGGTGCAGTATCGGCCATGGCGGCGCGTACAACCTGCCGGCACGCCTCAAAGGGCAGCGTTAAGTAATCTCGACAGGACTGTGCGGCTCAGTAGGGTGTGCCGTCCTTGCGCGTGAACTGCCATACGCCGGGCGATATGAGAGAGGCTTTGATATCATCCACAGGGTAGTTACCCTCATCGCCAGGCGTCCTGTCGCCCATCTCGAGATAGACCACGTTCGCCTGCGTGCGATTGACCAGTTGATGCGCGACGCCCCCTGCCGGAAATCCGGCGCACATGCCGGGCGACAGCAAGGCCTCTCCCTGATCGGTGACGAGTGTGGGATGCCCCTCAAGAATATAGACGAACTCATCCTGCTTGGTGTGCTGGTGCATCAGCGCCGACTCGCCGCCAGGGGATATCGTGGTGAGATTGACGCCAAAATTTTTGAGCCCGAACAGATCGCCGAGTTGGCGCTTCTCACGGCCCGCCATGCGGCTGAAGAAGGGTTCGGGATAGACGGAAGGCTTGGTTCTCGGGGCAACTGCGGCTGCCTCTACGGCAAGCGGCGCTTTGTCGGGATCGTTATGGCTCATGTTGGCCTCTCATGAAGAGTACGCTGCGGGTATTGCCTGTATCAAATGGCAACGCGGAACGTAACGGTAATTCATGCCGATAACATCTTTCTATGAATTCGAATACGGCGTCGGCCTGTTCTCAAGGATCCAGCGCTTCTCCGCCTCGGAGTTCGCGGAAGGCGGCTTAAGACCCTGAATGGTCCAAAGATCGAAAGGCGTCTCATCGAAGTGGAGTTCCCAATTCAGCCCTCTGTCGGCGATGAAGGGGGCCAGAGCCTGGTTGCAGGCGGCAAGCCACCGGGCCTTGAGTTCTTCTTCATTTTTGAAGGACCTGGCGATGTGGTCGACCCAGATGCGAACAAAGTTATCGACGGGCTGACCGCCAATGTAAAAAGAGTCTTTCGCGACCTCTTGGAAAACGACCCCGACGTAGAATTTGGGCAGTGGCTTGTACAAGGCCGTAATTCGCTGCGACAACACTTGTTTGTCCTCGGCCGAGAAGGTGTCTACGGGGTGATACAGCTTCCAAAGGGGCATGGGCTTCTCCTAATCTCTTAATGATGATCGCTATCATCAATAGGAACAATGTCAATTACGACTTGCCGCAAGTTGCTGCAAGCGATGTTGACGCCTCAGACGTCAATTTCTATTGATGATCACGTAGGCAAAGCGAGGCCCACTCGCTTGATAACAGTGCAGGAATCGACATGCGCATTAGCAAAACGCAGGCGCGGGAAAACCATCAATTCGTGGTTATGAAGGCGGCTGATTTGTTCCGCGAACGGGGCTTCGACTCAGTCTCCGTCAGCGATTTGATGAAAGCGGCCGGTTTCACGCATGGCGGCTTCTACAATCATTTCGGGTCTAAGGATGCGCTGTCGGCCGAGGCGCTTGACCACGCATTTCGGCTCATGGACGAGGAACGCGCGCGGGCCAAAACCTTAGACGACCTACTTTCGGGGTATTTGTCTCACGCTTCGCGCTGTGCGCCTGGGAAAAGCTGTCCGGCCGCTGCCCTGGCCGGGGACGTCGCCCGAGGCTCCGAAGCCATGAAGTCCGTCTTTGCCGAGGGGCTGGAGCGAATGGTCGCGTCCTTGGCCGCCCGTTTACCCTTCGCCCCTGCGGCGCGCAGCGACGCCATCAACTTGCTGACTCGCATGGTCGGTGCCTTGATCCTCGCCAGGGCGACCCCTGAGTCTAGCGCACTCGGCGCGGAGATCCTGTCTACGGCGCTTGAGGCATGCCGCCGGGATATGGAGGGCGCTGCAACGTCTGCGGACGAAGATCTCAAAGCTTAAGCCCCGCTAACTGCCAATTGGAAGCGGGGCGCCCTGCTAGGGAACTTGGTATAGCCCCTAGCTAGGGGAGCAGACGGGTTCTGAGAAGCCCCTTCATGGCGCTGATGCCTTCGAGATAGTGCCCGAGACGAAGGTTTTCATTGTGCGTATGCTGATTGTTGTCGGCGTTGACGAGAGGGACGATAACAAAAGGCAGATTGAGCGCGCCTATGAGCTTATCTGTCGGCACAGTTCCGCCCATCATGCGGATGCGTACAACAGGAGCGTGTCCTTCAGCGCCCGCGACTGCGTTTTGCAGCGCTGTTTCGGCCCACGCGCCCACCGCCGCATCGGTGCTTGTAAAAGCAGCTTCGGAAGGATCTCCGCGCTTGATCGAAGCAATCTTATCATGGGCGGCGCGTTCCTCGTCATTCGGTTCACGATCGATCACGTAGTAGCCTTGGGCGCGAATGTGAGCCTCGATGGCGCTCGTCAGATAAGCAGCGCTTGCCCCCGGCGTTGTGCGCAGATCGAGTTCCGCCACCGCTGTGGCCGGCACAATATTGGCCGCTTTGTCACCAACCGCCCCAGAAGCGAGGCCTCGAATGTTGAGCGAGGGGTATTGCAGCGCCTCCTGATAATTGCTGCCCACTGCCTCGGCCTTCGCAATACCCACGCGCTTTCTCAGGGCATCCTCACTGTCCGGCACGTCAGCTAGCATCTTTCGCTCAGCGTTGGTGAGGCGCACCCCATCGTAATAGCCAGCCACTTTGACCCTGCCATCTTCGCCCTTCATTGAGGCGAGGAGCGCCGCGAGCCGTTGCGCGGGGTTCGGCACGTAATTGCCGTAGTGGCCGCTGTGAAGATCGCTTTTCGGGCCATAAACCGTTAGCCGCATAAAGGTAACGCCGCGATTGCCAAACACAATTGTGGGCCGATTAGTTGGATGCATAGGCCCGTCGTGAATCACGATGGCGTCGGCGCTCAACAGGTCCTTGTGTGCGGTGACCACAGCGCCAATGGTGGGCGAGTTCTTCTCTTCCTCACTATCGAGGATCACCTTGACGTTGATCGCTGGCTCGAGGCCCTGCGCCTTCATCATGTCGAAGGCGGCAAGGAACATCATGATCGGCGCCTTGTCGTCGGAAGACGAGCGCCCGAAAATCCGCCACTCCGGATTAAGGTTTTCCGCGTAGAGGTTTTGGCGATCGATTTCTTCCCATTGATCTTGCCCTGAAGTCTGAGCTGGCGTGAATGTCCGCAGCGGAGCTGGTCCTTCGGGCGCATTTGCCTTGCGCTGCTTCAGAACAGGCGCCCACGGGCTAGACTGCGCCCATTTTTCGGGGATCACCGGCTGCCCGTCGAAATGCATGTAAAAAAGGACGGTCTTCGCCTTTTCGGACTTCTTGGGATATTCCGCGAAAACAAGAGGCTTTCCGTTGTTTGGCAGTTGCTGCGCGACAAAGCCCCGCTTTTGAAAGGCGTTCACCACCCAATCGGCGTTCTTGCTGACATCGCTCGCATTCACCGAGTTGTTTGGAAGTGACAGGAACTCGAGAAATTCGGGGAAGCTTGCCTGCGCCGCTTTTTGGATCGCAGCCGGTTCAGGGATTTTCTGATCGCCGAGAGCAGGCGCGGCGTAAAGAAAGATTGCGGCGGCGGCACATCTTTTTAAAGCGGCTGAAAACATCCTGGCTCCCCGGCATTGCACATCGAAATCGACGATAGGTTGCCATAGTAGTGCAATGTCGCCGTGAAAGTCGATGCTGCATAAGGCGCCCGCGCAACCTGATGGCCACATCAAGTGCGGCTATGCTGTTGCCCCTTTCCTCTCGATGCCATAGGCGCATTCCAGCTCGCTCAGATAGAGCTGTTGACTATTACAACTTTTGATTGCGCGCCATTTTCCGAAGGACTATCGACGGTGCCATTACGACGCCGGACGAGAATCACTTGGCTCGTCGATCAATTTCACCCCCCGCAGCAGCCAATATTGCTGCGGATGGAGGACAAGGGGCGCGCGAACAACAGGGAGCCACTTATGTTCAGAACAGCAGCTATTTTTATATCGGTTGTTGGTTTTGTTGTACCCGCCATTGCTCAAGACAAAGAACAGCGACTCCCGCAAAATACAATTGATTGCAAGCAGTTTAAAAAGAGCGGTCCTCAGGAGTGGATAGAGGTCGGCACCGCCGTTTTCGATTTGGGCGGTATCAGAGACATCAATCTTACCGGTCAGCCGGTCACGCCTCGATATTTCAAGTTCGGCGGCTTCGATCTATACACGGTGGTCGAACAAAAATGCGGAGCCAGCGCCTATTTCTATCGTGGCAATGCGGCTCAAGCTAAAGGCGACTTTCACAAAGCCATTGTTGATTACAACGAAGCCCTGCGGCTCGATCCGAGATCGGAGAGCGCAACAATCCAAAGGGTAATTGCTCTCGGACGGCTTACGAAACTGCCCGCATTAAACTCTGCGACAGACGAGCCGGAAAAATTAGGGCTCAACGCTATCGCTCCGAAAACGGAGTTAGCTCAGGATAAAAGTGCGCAGGCTCCAACACAGGCGGCGGCACCGGCACCCACCCAGACGCCAGCACCAGCAACGCCTGCCCAAACAGCAACGCCAGCGCAGATTAGAGAAGCTGTTTCGGCCTTAGAGGGTAAACACCTCAAAAACTCAACGGATGTGCCGTGTAGGAGGGACGGAAAATCTATATATATTGCGGATGCCCTCCCTGAAGGAAAAGGCGGAGGCTCGCGGATCGAGATCGTTCTCAATAATAATGAAAACGATAGTGAAAGAAGCGGCCCCAACTCAGAGTTTCTGATCCGGGAATACAAAAATAATGAGCTGGAGTGGGCCTATAGAGGCAAACATGCACAGGAACGCTTTATATTCACGCCTCTAAGCGCAAGACAGCCAAGGTTTCTTGGACGCCCTATATTTACACCCGTGCATCTCAGCCGACCCAGGCCGGTCATTCTGGCAACTAGCTATATCAAGCCGAATCGCGACGGGACAGGTGAGGCAATTCTGTATGTGAGCGGGTTGCGCGCATTGTTCGCCTCAAAAGAAAACGCGAGCCGGTTTAAGTTCGAAGGAAAACGCCCATCGGAACCCCTACCCGAAGCGTTCTATTTTAACCGCTGCGAATAGCGGGCAGCAGCCGGTAGAAGCAGCGGCGCAAATCCGGTTTACGTGCCGACGCGCCGAAGATCGCGGTCCTGGCTTTTACCGCCGACGACTTTGATGATGCCGCGCGCGATCTCGCTCGCGGCCATTATCACGCTGTCGGCGCCAAGCTGGGTTAAATGTTCGGCTTCAGCGTCTGCGTCAGCCCGCGCAATAATTTTGATTGCGGGATTGAGCGCCTTCGCCTGCTCTACGATCTCTCCGGTTTCAAACCCATACGGCGCGGCTATGATGAGGCATCGAGCCGAGGCAAGATTGGCGGCCTCGAGGGTCTGCGGCTTGGCGGCGTTACCAACGATCGCCTCGATGCCATCTTCACCCAAATTTGCCGCAATATCGTCGGCGTCTTCGATCACAACAAATGGGATGCCCGACGTCTTTAATTTTTGAGACACAAGACGGCCCACGCTCCCATAGCCAATCAGGATTGCATGGCCAGTGAGGCTTGTTGAAGCCGTCATTTCAACGGCTGTGGCATTGGAGGGAGCGTGCCGCGTATTTCGCCGCTCAAGACGGGGCTGTAGCCAGTCGATAGCAGCGAAGATAAGTGGGTTAAAAGCGATCGACAGAATTGCACCCGCAAGGATGAGATCACGCCCCTGCTGCGGTAGCAGATGGAGGCCGATGCCAAGCTCCGCGAGAATGAATGAAAACTCGCCGATTTGAGCAAGGCTCGCGGATATTATCAGGGCCGTGCCAAGCGAGCGGCCGAAGGCGAGCACGATCAAAAAAGCTGCGACCGATTTGCCAACGACAATGATGAAGAGCGTAGCGACAGCCGGCAATGGATCCCGGATCAAACTCTCTGGATCGAACAACATGCCCACAGAGACAAAGAATAGGACCGCAAAGGCATCCCGAAACGGCAATGATTCTTCAGCGGCGCGCTGGCTCAGTTTGGACTCACTCAGGATCATACCGGCGAAGAATGCGCCCAGCGCCAGCGATACCCCGAAAAGCTTCGCGGCCCCAAAGGCGACACCGAGCCCTATTGCAAGCACAGCAAGGCGGAACAGCTCGCGCGAACCCGTGTGGGCGATATAATGCAGGATCCAAGGGATGAGGCGTCGCCCTACAACGAGCATGAAGGCGATGAAGGCTGCGATCTTCACGAGAGTGAGTGTTAACACGCCCCAAACCCCGAGACCGAGGCGCGCCGCTAGCGGGTCGCCTGCGCCTGCGTCAGCGGTTCCAGAAACACTAGCAAGCGCCGGGAGCAGCACCAGGGCGAGGACCATCACGAGATCCTCGACGATCAGCCAGCCAATCGCGATGCGTCCCCGCTCCGTTTGCACGAGGCGTCGATCATGCAGAGCCCGGAGGAGAACCACCGTACTCGATACTGACAACGCCAGGCCAAAGAGAAGCTGCGCGCCAAGCGGCCAGCCGAGGCTCCGTGCAAGAGCTGCGCCCATTACCGTTGCGACGGCGATCTGGGCAAGCGCGCCCGGCACCGCAATGGCGCGTACGGCGAGAAGATCTTTGAAGGAGAAGTGGAGCCCCACCCCGAACATCAGGAGGATAACGCCTATCTCTGCAAGCTCACGCGCCAAAAACGGGTCAGCGACGAAACCCGGCGTGTGAGGGCCAACCAATACGCCCGCGACGAGATATCCCACGAGTGTCGGGAGGCGTAGCCGATTGGCTATCGCCCCGAATATGAAGGCGAGCCCTATTCCGGCGACAATCGTGGCAATGAGCGGCGTCTCATGGGGCATGAGTTGAACCACCTCTCCCGCAGCTCTGTAATCTTTCAAATAGACACTTGGCCTACGACTTAACTTGACAATGAAGGTGCGGCCTCGGAAGAAGCGATCATATTCGATAGCGTTTGCGGCTAAGTTAATTTTGCCTTTTCTTGCCGCTGCTATTGCAGCACGCTTCTTAGTCTCACCGAAATTTAACGATCATAAATAATCGGTAGTCGCAGCTCATGTGCGGGTGTGAGAATGACCGAAAACATAGAAATCCACGTTGCGGCATCTTCCGAAAGAGAAGCCCTTGAGGCGCTCCAATGGCGAGCATCTCTCAATAATCCAGGAGATCGAGAAGCTCTGCTCGCGCATCCCGACGCGATCACAGTGCCTGCCACCCAAATCGACGCTGGCCATGTGTTCGTGGCTCGCCGCGGCTCAGAATTGCTCGGATTTGCCGCAGTGGAATTGAGGCCTGATGGCGGGACAGAACTGGACGGCCTGTTCGTGGAGCCTTCTCGCTGGCGGCATGGCATCGGCCGTGCGCTTGTCGAATATTGCTGTACGTTCGCGAGCGCCAGAGGCTCCCAGGCGCTGCACGTCATCGGAAATCCCCATGCACGTGCTTTCTACGAAGCTTGCGGCTTCGTGATTACAGGCGTTGAGCAAACACGTTTTGGGAAAGGGCTATTGATGAAAAAGGAACTGCGCGGACCACGCTGAGCTTCACGGAACGCACGCTCCGCGGGTGTAGTCGGCCAGCTTCCCAAGCTAAAGTGCGGGAGTTCGAACTTGGTCACGCGCCCAAATAAAAAGACAACCATTTGGAGTTTCTAGCAGAAGTCAGCGTTTTAAGGCTTTGCAAATGGAACCTATCCTGTTTCGTCAGGGGCGAATCGCCCCATTGTTGGCTTTGCCGCTAGCCGGAGGCCGCCCAATGAACTATTTGCAAACTCTCGCTCCCTCCATTGACGATGCCATCAACCTTGAAGTCCATGAACTCGGGTGGCTGTTGCTCAAGCAGATGCAAAAGAGGGGGACGCCAGTCTCTGCCGGGAACTTGTTTGGCGAGCTAGTGGGATCTTATGATCCACCGCTGCATTCACGTCAGCCACAGCCTCGTAACCGCAATGAGTTCGAACATGCGGTAGCGGAAGCCATTTCTTGGCTGATTTCCAATGGCTTGTTGGCAACCCTCTATGACGGAAATTATCTGAAGCTCATTGTAACGCGTCGCGGGGCCAGCCTCGACACAGACGAGATGTTCCGTTTGTTTTTGAAAGAGTTGTGCATCCGGCCAGAGGCACTTCACTCAATCGTCCGCAAAGAGGCGTGGCCCCTATATGTGCGAGGTAAATTCGATTCCGCCGTCTTCGAAGCATTTAAATGGGTAGAAATTACAGTTCGATACGCCGGGAGTTTTAAAGCCACCGATCTTGGGCCGGCCCTCATGAGGCTGGCATTCAACGAGAATACGGGACCACTCGCAGACATGTCGTTACCCGTCGCAGAGCGTCTGTCGATTGCTTCTTTATTTGCTGGGGCAATCGGAGCCTTTAAAAACCCGGGGAGTCATCGCGTAGTTGGCATTGATAGCCCGACGCGAGCCGCCGAACTGCTAATGTTGGCAAGCCATCTTCTGAGGATAGTAGATGACAGCATAGCTAGGTGCAAAGCGGCACAGTCATCGAGTTCCGACAACGCTACGGCATGACTCGCCTGATCAGCTAAATCGGAGTGGGCTCAATTTTTCGAATTCTCAACTCAAGCCACGGATAATCGCCTGCGCCATACCCTGCGTTGTCGCCGTTCCGCGAATGTCGGGGGTCCACGACGCCGGATCACGAAGCGCCGACTCAATCGCTGCATCGATTGCCTTGGCGGCAGTGACCGCTTCCTTAACGCCCCGGTCGCGGCCAAGCCATGCCAGCATCATGGACGAGGAAACAATCATGGCGTAGGGATTGGCCAGCCCCTTGCCAGCGATATCGGGCGCGGAACCGTGAGTCGCCTGGGCCATGGCAACGCGCCCCTCGCCGATGCACAATCCCGGGGCCATGCCGAGGCCGCCGACGATCCCTGCCGCCTCGTCGCTCAAAATATCGCCGAACATGTTGGTGGTGACGACCACGTCAAAACTCTGCGGATCGCGCACAAGCCGCATGGCAAAAGTGTCGACGATCACCTCGTCCACCTTCACATCAGGGAAGTCCTTTGCTGCGCGGTAACACTCTTCGACAAACATGCCGCAGCCGAGCTTGAAGACCGTGTTCTTGTGGACGAGCGTCAGATGCTTTTTCCGATGCCGCGCAAGCTCCAGGGCCGCCTTCGCGACGCGGTAGCTGCCCACGCGCGAAATCACGCGCACCGATATGGTCACATCTTCTGTGGGGCGGAACTCGCCCGAACCCGCCACGACGTTGCGGTCCGGCTGAAAGCCCTCATTGTTTTCGCGAACGATGACAAGGTCCACATCGTCATGCAGACAGCCAATGCCCGGATAGGACTTCGTGGGCCGGATGTTCGCGAAAAGGTTGAAGTGCTTCCGCAAGATTGGGTGCGGATTAATGGCAGCGGGGATTTTCGGATAGTTTTGATGACCAATCGGGCCGAGTATCCACCCATCGAGCGCGCCCAATTTGTCGAGCGTGCCTTCAGGCATGGTGCTCCCGTGCGTATCGAGAGCGCGCCGCCCTATGGGAAGCGGTTGCCAATCGATCTCAACCCCATATCGGGCAGCCGCTGCTTTTATCACGTCCACGGAGGCGGGGACGACTTCGTGACCGATATCGTCGCCCTCAAGAATACCAATCTTCAGTGCCATCTCAGCCTCTCGACGCCGGTACGGTTTTTCCCATCAGCTCCCCGATGGAAGCCAAGCTGGGAAGCTCCCATGCCATTTTAAGAACCGCTTCCGTTTGTGCCGCGCCAAGCACGGGCTCGCCGGATCCGCGAAACTTCGTCTCGAGCTGTTCGAGCGACAACGGTCGCTCCAAACTGCCGATGGCATGGCGGACAAAGCGCTCGATCCGGCGTCCGTCGTTCATTGTCACGACGATCCCGACAAACTCCTCGGCGATTGATTTGTCTGCGGTGGCCGTGACTTTGTCGCGCAGCGCGATAATGTCAGGCGCAACGACAATCTCATCGGTGAAGGCCGTCGGCGAACCATCTCCGCGAAGAAGCGCGGTTGCGGCGGAATGATACACGCTGAATTTGCCTTCCAAGCCGGTCTTTGGCGCTGTCTTCCCTGTCAGCTCAAGCACGAGCGGATGCGTGGTCAGCTCCACCTTTTCGATGTCGTGAACAGCGTCGCCAAGCTCGGCCCGGATTTGCTGGCAGCCATCGATGGTCGGATGGATGACGATGCCGCACGCAAACGGCTTATAGGTGTTGAGCGCAGATTCCCAACGCTCGCCGAGACCGTCGAGGATTTCGCTATAGTCCTGCTTGGTCGAAAGCACATTCGCAAAACCGCGCGGAGCCTCGATGCTGCGCTCTGAGCTATCGAAGCCAGATTTCGCAAGGAATGCCGCAAACGCGCCGTTTTGAGCCGCGCGGCCTGGATGGAAGCTTTTGCACATCGTGCCGAACATTTCGCGCAAGCCTGAAGATTGCGTCGCGGAGATGCCAAGCGCCCAGTTCATGCGCTGCTCGTCGAGACCAAGTAGTCGCCCGGTCGCTGCCGCCGCTCCGAATACCCCCGCGGTGCCGGTGATGTGCCAGCCGCGATCATAGTGTTGGGGATATACGGAATTGCCGATGCGGCATTCGACTTCAATTCCGAGGATGATCGCGCTCAAGAGATCAGCCCCGCTGATGGGCATCATTTCCGCAACCGCGAAAGCTGCAGAGGCTACAGGCCCTGCCGGGTGTATAATCGTCTTTAAGTGCGTGTCATCGTAATCGAGGACGTGCGACGAAATCCCGTTCAGAAGCGCCGCATGAAGAGCGTCGGTGCGGATCGTGCGGCCAATCACAGTCGCTTGTGCTGGGCCTTGAAACGGTTCCACCGCACCAAGCGCGCGGTCGACAGTTTCATGGGTCGAGCCGCCGATGGCACAGCCGAGCCAGTTTAGGATCGTGCGCACACCCTCATACTTGACGTTTTCTGGTATCGATGCCGCCGGAAAGTTTACAATCCAGCGCGCAAGTGGGCGGGTGACTTCAATAGCGTTCGTCGTGGGAGTCGGTGTCATTGGGTATCCTATAGCAGTCCGCGAGCCATGCCGCCGTCGACATTGATAGATTGACCGGTGAGGTAACTTGCACGGGGGCTTGCAAGGAACGTCACCATGGTGGCGACTTCCTCCGGCTGCGCGAAGCGCCCAAGCGGAATTTCATGCGCAAACTCGGCGATGATATCGTCGGGCGTCACGCCGCGCTCAGCCGCCATTTTCCGCGAGCGGTTTATCCATAGAGGCGTCAGCGTGCGGCCAGGGCCGACCGAGTTGATGCGTATCCCGTCCGGCGCGAGTTCGGTTGCAAGTGTTTTCACGAAGCCGAGCAGCCCGGCCTTGTGAACATTGGTCATGATCTGCTCGGCGTGAGGAGATTTGGAAGCAGCAGAACCCAGGATAACAATGGCGGGCGCGCTTCCTTTTTTCAGGAGCGGGATTGCTGCCCGAACCGCGCGGACGCAGGACATGACGTTAAACGTGTAGTTCGAGAACCAGTCATCGTCTGTGAGCGCTTCAAAAGGTGAGCGCACACTGCCGCCAACTGCGACGACAAGCGAGTCAATCGCTCCCCACTTTGCATCGAGCCCGCTTACAAGCTTGCCAGCGTCTTCTGCGTTCATCAAATCGGCAGCAATCGCCACTGGCGTCTTCCCTGCTGCTGCGCCGATTTCAGCCGCGGCTACATCGATACGGGCTTGATCCCGCGAAGCGATTGCAACGTCTGCCCCTTCTTCCGCCATCTGCTTCGCGGTTGCGAAACCGATTCCTGCGCTTGCGCCAATAACAAGACAGCGGCGTCCTTTATAACCTAGATCCATCGGCTATACCTCGACCCGCAAAAGTCCCATCAGCCGTGATATCGATGACACGCTCTCCAGATCGCGCACCATAGCCACGACGTCCTTCGCACGCGCCTGAGGAAAGCGTGCGAACTCGGCGCATTCCAGAAATTTTCCTGTGACGTCATCATAGGTCATCGGCATCGCAGGGCTTCCTTTGCCAAAATCAGCGCGGCCCGAAATTTTGCGCCCATCCTTTAGCTCGATGTCGATCAGCGTCGTCATCTTATGGAAACCGGCGCGCTCAGCCTCATCATCTACCACGAAATCAACCTTCTCGATCATCGCTTGCACATCGGCGCGCAACACGATCTCGTCGGTGAATTCATTGAGCCCTGCCCGCCCATCAAGGAGCAAGATCGCCATGCAAAATTCCATGGAGAACTTCGCCTGAAGCTCGTTGCGCGGCCTATGGTGGATGAGCGCATTCGGCATATTCGAATTTGTGCCAACGCGAACGCGCTCGACGTCCTCGGCGCGGATGTTGTGCTCGGCAATGAGCCGAAGCATTTCCGTCATCCCTGGATGTGTGAGCGAACCCGAGGGATGCGGTTTGATGGAAACAC
>CAVPNP010000032.1:0-33275 GCA_963706665.1 uncultured Alphaproteobacteria bacterium | reverse complement strand
GAGCCGCCCCTGCTCGTACAGCATCAGCGCGCCCACAGCGGTCATCGGCTTCGTCATCGATGCGATGTTGAAAATCGTATCGGTGGTCATTGGCACGCGGGCTTCCTTGTCGCGCCAGCCATAGGCTTCGAGAAGCACAATCTTCCCACGCCGGGCGACAGCGATGACGGCGCCGGGTATACGGCCGCTCTCGATGTCGGCGTTAAGCGCAGCCCCGATCCGCGCGAGCCGCTCGGAAGATATGCCAACTTCCTCAGGCTTGGCGCGCGGCAGCGGCAGTTCGTCCGCCATTGCGGTTCCAGCGGCCAATGCCGCCGGTACAATGGCGATTGCCGCCAGCGTGCGGCGCAAGTTTCGCCCAAGACCTTTTATTCTCATAATTCCCCTCCCAAAAATTGACTTTAGAGCTTTGATAGACCCGCTTCCCGATCATTCGGAACGGTGCGGCTTTTTTCTTTTTGTAGATTGAATAGCTGCGGGCGGCGCGTCCTGCTTTCCGAACAGCAAGACTTTGGCATTGAGCACATGTGCTTCCAACTCAGCGCCTGCCAAAGCAGCATCGCGGGCCTTTAGCGCTGCGACAATCCGCCGATGTTCCGCGTTCGATTCCAGCATGCGGCCAGGTCATATCGAGAGTTAGCCGCCGAAAGAGATGGGCCTCGCGCTGGATGGAAGCTGCAAGCACCATCAGCCGCTCATTGCCGCCATATTCAGTGATCGCGTGGTGAAACTGAAGGTTAAGCGGATAAAACGCGTTGAGGTCATTGTGATCGCGCAGCCTCATCCATCTGCTCTATTAGCGAATTCAGATCGGCAAGCTGCTCATCCCCGATAATAGGCGCGAGGGTGACGCCCGCAAGCCGCATGAGTGCGGCCCGAATATCGTAAAGCTCAGCGGCTTCGCGGTCGCTCAAGCGGCGAACAAATACGCCCTTGTTCACGATCACTTCCACAAGGCCACCTTGCTCAAGCCCCCGGCAGGCTTCGCGAATAGGCCCGCGACTTACCCCGAGCTTTGCGGCCAGCATATTCTCATTGAGGCGATCTCCAGCCCGCAGCTCGCCGCTTTCAATCATGCGTTCCAGCTCGCGTCTGACGAGAGATGTGAGAGATTCGGTGCGCCGTATGTGGAGCGCGGCGCCAGCGTCAAGCTCCGAGGTCATTCGTTCTTTGCTCCGTCATGCCTGGGACCATAGGCCACATGACCCCGCTCACAAACAGAATATTGTTGACAATGTACAATCTAAAGCGATGTTGTCCCCGCGTCAAACAAGTGCATACGGGGAATACTTGATGATTGGGGCGGCAAGCGGCGAGGCGGGGCTGACCCGCGAAGTAGCTGAGTTCATCACCGGAACATCTTATGCGGCGATTTCAGAAAATGTCATCGCCTTGGGAAAAAAATCGATCCTCGACGGGTTAGGCCTCGCTCTATCCGGGTCGGTAGCAAAATCGGGTGAGCTTGTCCGCCGGCATTTGGCACAGCTAGCGCTCGGCGCGGGGCCGTCCAGCATTATCGGCACGAACTTGCGGGTTGCGCCCCGGTTCGCGGCCTTCGCAAATGGCGTTGGTATCCACGCCGACGATTACGACGACACCCAGCTCGCTGTTGCGCCTGATCGTGTTTACGGTCTCCTCACGCATCCAACTGCGCCCGCACTGCCAGCCGCGTTGGCGGTCGGCGAAGCGCTTGATGTCGATGGCAAGTCGGCAATGCTAGCCTATCATATTGGCGTAGAGGTCGAGTGCAAAATCGCCGAAGCGATCAATCCACGGCACTACCAGACGGGATTTCACGCAACCGCAACCTGCGGCACTTTCGCGGCTGCTGCGGCGGCCTCAAAGTTGATGGGGCTTGATGTGAACGCCACGGCGCGCGCGCTTTCCATAGCGGGCAGCCAGTCGGCGGGACTGCGCGAAAATTTCGGCACCATGACGAAGCCTTTCCATGCGGGCCGATCTTCTGAGAGCGGCGTTGCTGCGGCGCAATTTTCGCAGCTTGGATGGACAGCCGCCGAAACGATCCTTGAAGCACCGCGAGGATTTTTTAGCGCGGCAGGCGGCGGCTATGACCGCTCGGCAATTGCTGGCAAACTTGGTGCGCCCTGGACCTTCGAGGCCCCCGGCGTTTCCATCAAACCGCATCCCTCGGGTTCGCTCACACATCCAGGGATGACGGAAATGCTTCGGCTCATTGCCGAGCACAACATCCGCGCCGAGGACGTCGAGCGCGTTCGCGTTGGCACAAATTCGAATATGCCGAATGCGCTCATCCACCATAGGCCGCGCAACGAGCTTCAGGCGAAGTTCTCCATGGAATTTTGCATGGCGATCTTGCTCCTTGATGGGCGGGCAGGGCTCAATGAATTCACCGACGAGATCGTGTTGCGCGCCGATGTGCAAGCGATGATCGAGAAGGTTGATTTCGTGGTAGATGATGAGGCTGAGCGCGCCGGTTTCCATAAGATGACGACGCTGATCGACATCGAGCTAAAGGATGGGCGCAAAATTTCGGGCCGCGCTGATTTTGGCAAAGGAAGCCCTGCGATGCCGATGACCTATGATGACGTCACAGGAAAATTTCTGGAATGCGCCGAGTTCGCACGCTTTCCTCAGGCGCGTGCGAAGGACGTCGTGGCTATGGTGCGCGATCTGGAGAGCGTGTCATCGATATCACGGCTGATGGGACTTTTGCGGGTCGAGGTATAGCCGATGGATCTAGGTTATAAAGGACGCCGCTGTCTTGTTATTGGCGCAAGCGCAGGAATCGGTTTCGCAACCGCGAAGCAGATGGCGGAAGAAGGGGCAGACGTTGCAATCGCTTCGCGGGATCAAGCCCGTATCGATGTAGCCGCGGCTGAAATCGGCGCAGCAGCAGGGAAGACGCCAGTGGCGATTGCTGCCGATTTGATGAACGCAGAAGACGCTGGCAAGCTTGTAAGCGGGCTCGATGCAAAGTGGGGAGCGATTGACTCGCTTGTCGTCGCAGTTGGCGGCAGTGTGCGCTCACCTTTTGAAGCGCTCACAGACGATGACTGGTTCTCGAACTACACGTTTAACGTCATGTCCTGCGTCCGCGCGGTTCGGGCAGCAATCCCGCTCCTGAAAAAAGGGAGCGCACCCGCCATCGTTATCCTGGGGTCCGCTGCTTCCAAATCTCCGCACGCCGAGCAGATCATGACCAATGTTCACAAGGCCGGGCTGCTCGGCTTCGTGAAAACACTCGCGACCGAACTCGCGCCGGACGGAATACGCATCAACTCGGTCGGCCCTGGCCGCACGCTGACGCCTCTATGGATAAACCGCTCGCGGAAAATGGCGGCTGAGCGCGGCGTGACGCCCGACGATATCATCGCCGAGTTTGCGCATGAAATTCCGCTTGGGCGCTTCGCGCAGCCGGAGGAAGTCGCCACCATGGTGACGTTCCTTGCAAGCCCCCGTGCAAGTTATCTCACCGGTCAATCTATCAATGTCGACGGCGGCATGGCTCGCGGACTTCTATAGGATATCCAATGACACCGACTCCCACGACGAACGCTATTGAAGTCACCCGTCCACTTGCGCGCTGGATTGTAAACTTTCCAGCGGCATCGATACCGGAAAACGTCAAGTATGAGGGTGTGCGCACGATCCTAAACTGGCTCGGCTGTGCCATCGGTGGCTCGACCCATGAAACTGTCGACCGCGCGCTTGGCGCGGTGGAACTGTTTCAAGGCCCGGCACAAGCGACTGTGATTGGCCGCACGATCCGCACCGACGCTCTTCATGCGGCGCTTCTGAACGGGATTTCGTCGCACGTCCTCGATTACGATGACACGCACTTAAAGACGATCATACACCCGGCAGGGCCAGTAGCCTCGGCGGCTTTCGCGGTTGCGGAAATGATGCCCGTCAGCGGGGCTGATCTCTTGAGCGCGATCATCCTCGGAATTGAAGTCGAATGCCGCATCGGCAATTCCGTCTATCCCGAACACTATGATCGCGGCTGGCACATCACCGGCACCGCGGGCGTGTTCGGAGCTGCCGCAGCGACCGGGCGGCTACTTGGTCTCGACGAGCAGCGCATGAATTGGGCGCTCGGCATCTCCGCGACGCAATCTTCAGGCTTGCGCGAAATGTTCGGCACGATGTGCAAAAGCTTCCATCCAGGCCGCGCGGCTCAAAACGGCGCGTTTGCGGCTTTCCTTGCGAAATCTGGGTTCGATAGCTCAGAGCGCAGCATCGAGGCTCCGCGCGGTTTTGCGAATGTGCTTTCGACCAAGCAGGACTATAGCGAAATCCTCGACGGTCTCGGCGAGCGCTGGGAATCTGCGCTCAACACCTATAAGCCCTTTGCGTGTGGCATCGTCATCCATCCGACCATCGATGGCTGCCAGCAAATCAGGGCCGAGCTTGGCGACGCTGTCCGCGACATCGAAAAGGTGGAGCTGACCACGCATCCGCTCGTGCTTGAACTGACCGGGAAGACAGCGCCAAAGACCGGCTTGGAAGGCAAATTCAGCGTGTATCATTCCGCAGCCACCGCTCTTCTTCGCGGAGATGGCTCGCCGACGGCCTTCACCGATGAGATCGTCGTCGCGCCTGACATTGTTGCGCTGCGCGGCAAAGTCACGGCCACGGCAGACAAATCAATTGCCGAGGAGTCTGTCGGGATCGTCGTGACGATGAAGGATGGACGCCGGATCGAGCGCTTTGTCCGCCACGCCATCGGCAGTTTGGAGCGGCCATTGTCGCTCGAACAGCTCGAGACGAAGTTTCGCGGATCCAGCGAGCCCGTGCTTGGCGCGGCACAAACGGAAGCGGTTCTTAAAATGGCATGGGAGCTTCCCGGCTTGGCTTCCATCGGGGAGCTGATGGGAAAAACCGTACCGGCGTCGAGAGGCTGAGATGGCACTGAAGATTGGTATTCTTGAGGGCGACGATATCGGTCACGAAGTCGTCCCCGCCTCCGTGGACGTGATAAAAGCAGCGGCTGCCCGATATGGGGTTGAGATCGATTGGCATCCGCTTCCCATTGGGCGGCGCGCGCTCGATACTCACGGGAGCACCATGCCTGAGGGCACGCTCGACAGACTGGGCGCGCTCGATGGTTGGATACTCGGCCCGATTGGCCATCAAAACTATCCGAAAGTCCCCGCCGCCATTAATCCGCATCCGATCCTGCGGAAGCACTTCAATCTTTTCGCGAACATCCGGCCCACGAAGTCCTATCCGGGCATCGGTTGCCTGCATGACGATGTGGACCTTGTCATCGTTCGCGAAAACAATGAGGGTTTTCAGCCTGACCGCAATGTCGTGGCGGGTTCGGGCGAATTCCGCCCCACCGAAGATGTAACCATATCGGTGCGCGTGATTTCGCGCGTGGGCAGCTACCGCGTCGCGAAGGCGGCCCTGGAACTTGCGCGGCATCGGAAAAAGCACCTGACGCTCGTGCACAAGAACACGGTCTTCAAGCTCGGCTGCGGCATGTTTGTTGAGGAGTGCTACCGCGCGGCGAAGGACTTTCCTGATGTGAAGGTGGACGAGGTGATCGTCGACACTTTCGCCATGCGGCTTGTGCGCGATCCGCAAAGCTTTGACGTCGTCGTCACCACCAATATGTTCGGCGATATTTTGAGCGACGAGGCGGCGGGGATCGTCGGCGGCCTCGGCATGGCGCCGGGACTATGCATCGGCGAGGGGCGCGTTGCCATGGCCCAGGCGACCCACGGCTCCGCGCCCGATATTGCTGGCAAGGGGCTGGCCAATCCCTATGCCATGATCGTTTCCTCGTCCATGATGCTGGCATGGCTTGGCCGCGACCGGGGCGTCAAGGAGGCCGTCACTGCGGCCGAGGCCATCGATGCAGCGATCGAGGCGGCGCTTCGCGATCCGGCATCGCGCACCCCCGACATTCGTGGCACCGCGACAACGCAAGGCATGACGCAGGCGATTATCCGGGCAATATCTGAATAGGCCTTCACCGGCCGCCGCCGCTGCCTCCACCGTCCGCAGAGCACTATTCGCAACGGTCAAAATAGAACGCTTCGGGTAGGGGTTCCGAGGGGCGTTTTCCTTCGAACTTAAACCGGCTCACGTTTTCTTTTGAGGCGAACAATGCGCGTAACCCGCTCACATACAGAATTGCCTCACCTGTCCCATCGCGGTTCGGCTTGATGTAGCTAACCGCCAAAACCACGGGCTTTGGTCTGCCGAAATGCACGGGTGTAAATATAGGGCGTCCAAGGAACCTTGGCTGTCTTGCGCTTAGAGGCATAAATATAAAGCGTTCCTGTGCATGTTTGCCTCTATAGGCCCACTCCAGCTCGTTGTTTTTGTATTCGCGGATCACAAATTCTGAGTTGGGGCCGCTTCTTTCATTGTCATTTTCATGATCCTTGAAAACAACCTCTATCCGCGAGCCTCTGCCTTTTCCTTCGGCGAGCACATCCGCAACATAGACAGATTTTCCGTCCTTACACAGCGCGCCTTGCGATGAATTTTTTATATCCTTGTCCTCCAACGCGGAAACAGCTTGTCTAATCTGCGCTGGTGTCGCCGTTTGGGAGGGTGCCGGTGCTGCCGATACGGAGGGCGACGGTGCACTGTTATCGTGCTCCAACTCCGTTTTCGGAGCGATAGCATCTAGTCCTAATTTGATTGGTTCCTCGGTCGCAGAGTTTAATGCAGGCCGTGCGGTGAGCCGTCCTAGAGCAATCGCCCTTTGGATCGTCGCACTCTCTAACCCTGGATCGAGCCTGAGGGCTTCGTTGTAATCAACGACGGCTTTGTGATAGTCGCCTTTAGCTTGAGCCGCATTGCCACGATAGAAATAGGCGCTGGCTCCGCATTTTTGCTCGACCACCGTGTAAAGATCGAAGCCGCCGAACTTGAAATAACGAGGCGTGACTGGCTGGCCCGTGAGATTGATGTCTCTGATGCCGCCCAAATCGAAAACTGCGGTGCCGACCTCTATCCACTCCTGAGGACCGCTCTTTTTAAACTGCTTGCAATCAATTGTATTTTGCGGGAGTCGCTGTTCTTTGTCTTGAGCAATGGCGGGTACAACAAAACCAACAACCGATATAAAAATAGCTGTCTCTGAACATAAGTGGCTCCTGTTGTTCGCGCGCCCCTTGTCCTCCATCCGCAGCGATTTCGGATGCTGCGGGGGTGATCATAAAGTTGATCGACGAGCCAAGTGATTCTCGTCCGGCGTCGTAATGGCACCGTCGATAGTCCTTCGGAAAATTACGCGCAATCAAAAGTTGCAATCGTCAACAGCTCTATCTTAACGGGCTGGAATGCGCCTATGGCATCGAGAGGAAAGGGGCAACCGCATAGCCGCACTTGATGTGGCCGTCAGGTTGCGCGGTCGCCTATGCAGCATCGACTTTCACGGCGACATTGCACTACTATGGCGACCTATCGTCGATTTCGATGTGCAATGCCGGGGAGCCAGGATGTTATTAGCTGTTTTGAAAAGGGGCGCCGCCGCCGCAGTCTTGCTTTACGCCGCGCCTGCTCTGGGCGATCAGCGAATCCCTGAACCGGCTGCGATCCAAAAAGCTGCGCAGGCAAGCTTCCCCGAATTTATCGAGTTCCTGTGACTTCCAAACGATTCGGTGAATGCGAGTGATGTCAGCAAGAACGCCGATTGGGCGGTGAACGCCTTTCAAAAGCGGGGCTTTGTAACACAGCAACTGCCAAACAACGGAAAGCCTCTTGTTTTTGCGGAATATCCCAAGAAGGCCGAAAACGCGAAGACCGTCCTTTTTTACATGCATTTCGACGGGCAGCCGGTGATCCCCGAAAAATGGGCGCAATCAAGCCCGTGGGTGCCTGTTCTGAAGCAGCGCAAGGCAAATACGCCCGAGGGACCGGCGCAACTGCGAACATTCACCCCAGCCCAGACTTCAGGGCCGGATCAATGGGAAGAAATCGATCGCCAAAACCTCTATCGCGGAAAACCTAAATCCGGAGTGGCGGATTTTCGGGCGGTCATCTTCCGACGACAAGGCGCCGATCATGATGTTCCTTGCCGCCTTCGACATGATGAAGGCGCAGGGCCTCGAGCCCGCAATCAACGTCAAGGTGATCCTCGATAGTGAGGAAGAGAAGAACTCGCCCACGATTGGCGCTGTGGCCAGCGCCCACAAGGACCTGCTGCGCGCCGACGCCATCGTCATTCACGATGGGCCTATGCACCCGAGCAACCGGCCGACAGTTATATTCGGCAATCGCGGCGTTACCTTTTTTCGGCTAACGGTTCATGGTCCGAAAAGCGATCTCTACGCGGCCACTACGGCAATTACGTGCCGAACCCCGCGCAACGGCTCGCGACGCTGCTCGCATCGATGAAGGACGAAGACGGCAAGGTCAAAGTCGCTGGCTATTACGATGGGGTACGTCTAACCGGGGCCGAGCGAAAAATGCTGGCGGACGTGCCCGATGATGAGGCGGCTCTGAGAAAGCGCGTGGGCATTGCAAAGGCTGAAGCGGTCGGCAGCAATTATCAGGAGGCATTGCAATACCCATCGCTCAACATTCGTGGCCTCGCTTCGGGGGCGGTAGGCGAAAAGGCGTCGAACATCGTGCCCGCCAGCGCGACTGCGGAACTCGACCTGCGCACAACGCCTGGCGCAAGCGCGTCTTATCTGATGAGCGCCATCGAGGCCCATATTCGCGCCCAAGGCTACTATGTCATTGATCGTGAACCCAATGACGAAGAACGCGCCGCCCATGACAAGATTGCGTCGATCAAGCGAGGCGATCCCGCCGAAGCCGCGTTCACAAGCACCGATGCGGCGGCTGGCGCGTGGGCCGAAACAGCGCTGCAAAATGTAGTCGCGGACGCAAGTGGACACGCACCTATCGTCCGCATCCGCATGATGGGTGGAACGGTACCAACGGATAAGCTGATAGGCGCGCTTAATCTGCCTTTTGTGATCGTGCCTCTCGTCAACGCCGACAACAACCAGCGTACGCACAACCAAAACCTTCGCCTTGGACACTATCTCGAAGGCATCAGCGCCATGACTGGGCTTCTTCGCACGAGCTTGCTTCCTTAGCTCCGGACCAAGAGCGCAGGCAACTCCGCTTTCAATTGGCGGATGAAAGTCTGCGCAACTATTAATCTTCGTCCGCCGCTTACAGCGCCCTCCATATCCAGGTGGCAAGCTTCGAGCGCGGTAGACAGGATTTCCGCGCCGAGCGAACTCAACTCCGGGGTCGCTCTGGCGAGGGCCAAAGCGCCAACCATGCGCGTAAGGAGATTGATCGCTTCGCTCCGAGCTTCGGGAGCAGAGGGTAGGAATTGTCGGCCAGTGATACGATCATGCGCTCGAGCCCGTCGGCAAAAACGGACTTCACCGCCTCGGAACCTCGAGCGACATCTCCGGCCAGGGCGGCGGCAGGGCAGCTTTTGCCTGGCGTCCGGCCGAAGCCTGAGACAAGTACCGCGAAAGCATATCGTCTAAGCTTTCGGCGCGCGCGCGCTCCTCATCCATCAGCCGAAATGCGTGGTCGAGCGCTTCGGCCCAGCGCATCCTTCAATTCGAAATGATTGTAGAAGCCGCAGTGCGTAAAGCCGCCAGCTTTCATCAAATCGTTGACCGAGACTGCGTCGAAGCCCCGCTCGCGAAACAGCTCGGCTGCCTTCCAACCACGAATTGATGGTTTTCCCGCGCCTGTGTCTTGCTGATGCGCATGCTTAATCCTGCAACATTGTCAATCGGTCATGGCCGCTTTGCTTACGGTTATCATCATTAAAAACGAGGCACACGCTGCGTCAACATGGGTTTGCGCCAACCCGAAATTGACAGCGCTCGCGTTACCCGTTTTAATGATACTATGATCATTATTAATTGATATATAGGATATGCCCATGCCCCTATGGAAGTTTTATCACCCCGTTGACGCCTTTTCGCCTGAGGACAAGCAAGCGCTATCCCAGCGGATTACGGCCTTGTACAAGCCGCTATGCCCAAATTCTACGTTGGGGTCGTTTTCCAAGAGGTTGCGAAAGACTCTTTTTATATTGGCGGTCTGCCAGCCGATAATTTCGTCCGAAGTCTGGGTAGACCACATCGCCAGGTCCTTCCAAGACGATGACGACCTCAAAGCCCGGTGGCTCAATGCATGCAACCGCGGCGTTGGCCCCATTCATCGCCGATAGGGGGCTGGATTGGGAGATCCACTTCGCACGAAACGCCTTTTGATCTTTGGACCCATTCAGGGGTTTAGGCCCCCTTTGCCGAACTCGGAGGCCGAGAAGCGCTGGATCGCTGAGAACAGGCCTACACCATATTGAGGTTTAGCGGTCGCGAATTGCTATTTTAGGTTTCGTTTGTTAGAGCGGCATCTGTAGCGCAATATCCAGATCGTGAGAGGCTGACATGAGCAACGAAGAGCCAAAAAGGCGCCGCTTACCATCGAGGCAGTGGCCGTCCCTCCGAGAACGAAGCCCTCCAACTATCCCGAACCCTTCTTCAGCCGAATGGCGGGCCGCGAGAAGCGTCAGCTCGGCGATGTGTTCGGGCTCAAAAATTTTGGCGTCAATCTCACCACGATATCCCCTGGCGGCGAGTCGGCGCTGATGCACCAGCACACCAAGCAGGATGAGTTCGTCTACATCCTTGAGGGGCATCCCACACTCGTCACCGATCAGGGAGAGGCCGAGCTGTCGCCCGGCATGTGCGCCGGATTTCCGGCAGGGGGCGTCGCGCATCATCTGGTCAATCGCACGCAGGCGAACGTGGTCTATCTCGAGATGGGCGACAGGACGCCTGGCGATGAGGGTAACTACCCTGTGGATGATATCAAAGCCTCTCTCATATCGCCCGGCGTATGGCAGTTCACGCGCAAGGATGGAACTCCCTATTGAGCCGCACAGTTCTGCCGAGATTACTTAGCGTTGCCCTTTGAGGCGTGCCGGCAGGTTGTACGAGCGGCCATGGCCGATCCGGTCACGAATCCGGGTTAACGGGAGTGGGCGAGATGAGGCTTTGGAGGTAATCGGGGTCCCATCCGGCAAGTTTTCTTCGGAGTTTCAGGCTTTTCTTGTCTTTGGCTTGGCGGACGACGGCCATGTTTTTGGCGCCATGGCCCTTGCGGACGCGGGATAGATCGTCCTTGAAGGTGACGTCGAGCACCCAGTGGAGCGCATTCTCGACAATACCCCGATGGGCACAGACAGCTTCGCCAAAGGCTTTGGCGCTCATGGGCCTGGAGGCGATGTAAAAGCGGCGTTCGGTCCTGACGCTTTGCTTGGTCCCAACCCTGCTTTCGATCATGGCGATGGCTGAGAGCTTGGGAAAGCGGTATTCGCCGGGAAAGCGCCGCCCGCCGTCCATCCAATCGACAGCCCGGCTCACCGTGCAGCGCCGCTCTTCGATGCGGCCATGGCCTTTGTCCACATCGAGATGGCGATCCACGGCTTCCTCGGGCGCCTCGTCGAAAAAACTGCACCTTGTGGCTTGCTGCGATTAACGCTATGGGTGCGCCATGTTGGATCATTTGAAGGCAAATAATCGCGCTTGGGCCGAGCATAAGGTCTCGGTGGATAGCGACTTCTTTAGCAGATTGGCGCGCCAACAGGCGCCTCAATATCTATGGATCGGTTGCTCGGATAGCCGAGTGCCTGCGAACGAGATTGTGGGGCTCGATCCCGGCGAGCTTTTCGTGCATCGAAACGTCGCGAACCTCGCCCCCCCGCAGGATGCGAACTATCTCTCGGTCCTTCAATTCGCCGTCGATGTGCTGAAGGTGAAGCACATTCTGGTGGTCGGGCATTATGGATGCGGAGGCGTTAGCGCGGCGGTCGATGGCAAACGTCGCGGCCTCGTCGACCATTGGCTGCATCCCATACGCGAGGTCAGCCACGAACATCGCCACGAACTTGACGCGATAGCTGATCAACGCGCCCGCCACGATCGCTTGTGCGAGCTTAATGTCATCCGGCAGGTGAGGAATGTCGCATCTGACGTGTTTGTGCAGGACGCCTGGGCTCGCGGTCAGGCACTCAGCGTGCACGGCTGGGTCTATTCCCTTGCAAACGGCTTGGTGACTGACCTCGATGTAATGGTTTGCCGACCGGAGGAAATTGAGCGGCTCGGGTAACGAGCTTAGCTCTGCATCACCAGTGCTTGCGTCCTTTGCCGGTGGCGATTTAGGTCGCCAGCGTCGCCCGGACTGATTGGGAGCGTTCAATGGAACTAAACGCAGATTTTTCGAAACGCGTCGCAGTGCACAGCGCAACGATGCCCTGGATCTCCTCCCCGATTGCAGGCGTAGACCGCCGCATGTTGGATCGTATCGGCAATGAGGTCGCGCGTGCCACCTCGATTGTACGATACGCGCCACACAGCAGCTTTTCAGCCCACACGCATGGCGGGGGTGAGGAATTCCTTGTGCTCGACGGTGTTTTTCAGGATGAGCACGGGGATTTTCCGGCCGGATCCTACATCCGCAATCCGCCGGCTTCCTCGCACACGCCCGGCTCCGAACCCGGTTGCACGATATTCGTGAAGCTCTGGCAATTCGATCCTTCAGACCGAACCCATCTTCGCATCGATACGGCGAGCCGAGCATTTACGCCAGAGCGGGGTCGTCCCGGCGTGGAGACTATGGCGTTGTTCGCCGACGATATTGAGAATGTGCGGTTAGAGCATTGGGCGCCGGGGGTTTCCGTCGAACTCGATCTTCCGGGCGGCGGAGAATTTTTGGTGCTTAACGGCGAATTTGAGGAGCAAGGCGAGAGCTTCGTTCCCATGTCCTGGCTTAGGCTTCCCGTGAGCGAACGTCTGCTGGCGACCGCTGGGCCCGATGGCTGCCGGCTTTGGGTGAAGACCGGTCATCTCGCGGGCAATTTGACGACCCCCGCGCATTTCGAAAAATAAGGGCGAAAGCCAACCCACAGGCAAATGGCGGCGATGCGCCGCCGCCATTGCTCGCCTATAGAACGGCCTCAGCGGCGGTTCAGCGGGGAGCCGATCTAGGGCTCTCGGTTTCGCCGCTGCTTGCAATTGCGGTCATTGCCAGCGCGATCCCGTACATCAACAGATTGACGCCGACGAGTAGACCGATCACCCATGCTGCCGTTTTCGGCCAGCGGGCAAGGATTATGGCCGCAAGGATAAGGTCGATAATCCCGTTCGCTAATACCCATCCCCATGAGGGCAGCGATCTGCGATGCTCAAACGACAGGAAAATCTGGGTGATCCCTTGCACGCCGAAATATGCGGCCAGGGCCAGCGTAAGAGCGACAGCGCCGGTAACGGCATTCAAAGGAGAAACACCCCGATGGCCAGCAGCAATATTGTCCCGAGCAGAGACCATATGAAAACCACGGCACATCTTTTGCGCCGAAACAATCCGACAAAGCCGATTACTGCCGCTATGATGAAGAGCCAACCGAGAAATTTTGTTGCAACCAAGGTCGACAATAGAGGCGCACCAATCGCAAGTACGCCAAGGATTGCGATAAGAGAATGCCCTCGATCAGGAACAAGATCCAATGATCGTGGACCGCTCTCCTTTCATTATAGCGGATGATATCAAGGTCGCGGTTAATACTAGTCATCGCACCACCTCAAAAATTTAACCTTAAGCCGTGCAACGGCGCAGCGGGCAATGAAAAGCGGCACCGGCCATCGCTGTTCTTCTTAGATATTAGCAAGTATCGGTCGCGTACGTTGACTGCGCTATTTGTAGATTTAATATTCTGATTACGCAGAGATAAATCGTAGACAGTCGGTGTTTATTGTATTTTAATCTATGAGTTCCCAAGGTTAGTCGCCCAAGATTACGAGCGTAGCGTTTGTAAGCCCAAAGCTATCTGCAATGCACCCACGCTTTGCTCGACGCTTTGGCCCGCAGTATCAATCACCACGGCATCGCAATCGACAGCATCGAACTGCCGATTAACAACCTCTGGCCAAATTGATCCGCGCACGCCGATTGGGCGAGCCTCAATGCGGCTTTGATGTTGGGCCTTGTCCGAACAGACCACCACGACGTCGATGATCGTAACTCTCGATCGTTTCGCAACGTCTCGCCAAGCCATGCGCGTCAGCCTGATAGGATTAACTGAATCAGCAATCACTGTGCGTCCGAGCTTCAGATTCTCCTCTACAATTGCGTAGGCCACTTGATACCCGGCGCCTTTGGCGACAAGTGATCCTCCACCGTCCATGAGCAATGCGTCTTCGATTGTGTCGATCCGCACATAGGTAGCGTCTAGCCGGAGCGCCAACGCCCGAGCTAGCGTCGACTTGCCCGTTCCCGGCAGCCCAGAGAAAGAAATTAGCATAAAAGCACCTTTCGATCAGATGCGGACGCACTCGGCAATGTCGCCCCCGAGAATATTGGATCTGCGGTCGAAACCGGGGAACCGTATTTACGACAGTGCGGATGTTGGCGCGCTTACTAATGTAAACCGGCGATCCCTAAAGTCTGCAAGTAGCTGGGCATCATGCAATGAAAGGGTCGCCGGAACGTTTGTGAAGCCATTCAGCCGATACACGCAGCCATCGGCAGCGAACAATACATCTGCTCCATCGCGATAGATCCAATCGATCCACTCCACACCGCTGTCCTTTAAAAGCCGCCGGATTTGCGCAGTTTGCTCATCATCATTGGCAGGTGGACGGCGCGCGGAAGCGCTGATCGTTTGGCCCTTGGCTCGCGCTTCGTCGACCGGGATGATCCTGATATTCGATGGCCACAATCCATTTGAAACGGGGGTCAAGCCACCTAACGTTTCAAAAAGAATGATTTCTTTCTCGGACTGGAAAACGCCTCCGCCGGTCCAACTGCCGTGAGCGGGCCAAATGGCTAAGGCGGTGAAGTAAGGCGGAGTGCTGAACGCGGTCCAAGTGCCGGTATTCTTTCGCGGCTGTGCGCGTGTAACGGCAATAGCGGAGCGAAGATAGCGCGGGATTTTTCGGCGTTTCCGGCCTAGCGCGGGTAATTCTCCGTTGACGAGCGGGTCGTAATCCCCTCGCTGCAATGCGATCAGCTTGTTGAGCCGTGCCTGCGCCGAAGGATGCTCCTGTCTTGCCCAATAGATGAGCTTATCCCGCTGGGCGAGAGATCGTACAGTTTGATATTGCCTTTCATCCATTGGCCTTCGGTGAAGGTGCCGGAATTGAGGTCCCAATCTATCAGGCAGTAATGCGTCCTTGGACCTCTGCGCAGGATAACAGCCTTCCGCGCCTCGGCGGCAAATAGCACCTGCAATCGAGTGCGATAGGGAGGAGGCGTGGTGCTATGTTCCGGGGCTGTATTCATTGAATTTTCACGCGATAATCCGATGCTCTAATCAGAATTTGGTGTCGCAACGACCCTAGCGTGAGCCATGGCGGATAGGATTGAGCCGCTGAGATATTTTTCGCGGATGATGGCAAAATGCCGAACAATCCGCTCTTGCCGGTTATCATATACCCCACGCCGTGCCCTTAGACGATGGAAATGCGGCGGACGCCATCGAAAGCCTGTTTTTGAAGAATGGCTGGCTGCCGCATTGGCGCGACGGTATCTACGATTTTCACCACTATCACTCTACCGCGCATGAAGCGCTGGGGGTCGCAAGCGGCGCTGTTCGCGTGCGGCTTGGGGGAGAGCAGGGACGGACTTCGATCTGCGCCCCGGCGATGTGGCGTTATTGCCCGCCGGGACCGGGCACAAGCGCCTGTCGGCATCCAGCGATTTGCTCGTTGTCGGCGCATACCCGCTGGGGCAGAGGTGGGATATTTTGCACGGTCATCCGTCCGAACGCCCTGCGGCCCTCGAAAAAATTGCAGCCGTGCCGCTTCCTGAAAGCGACCCGGTGCTCGGAAAAAATGGACTCCTTATTGATTTGTGGCATCAGAAGCGATAACCCGTCTACTTGCTAATAGAGCGCAGGAAGAAGCAATGGCCGCAGTCATATTGACGGGGAAACGAGCCTATGACACGGTTATCTGCCGATTTACTAGTCCCTATGCTCTGGATGTCCGGCGCCATGGCTGAGAGTCCCTCTCCGGAAGTTGTGAAGGCGCTTGCGCCGACCGGCCACCTGCGTGCGGCGATCAATTTCGGCAATCCAGTTCTCGTCCAGCGCGACACTGCGACGGGCGAGCCGCGCGGCGTAACGGCTGAAATGGCGCGCGAGCTCGGCGCGCGATTGGAAGTGCCGGTCGATTATGTGCCCTTCGAAGTCGGCAGGCAAGGTGGTTAACTCGGTGAAGTCTGGTACGTGGGACATAAGCTTCGTTGCTATCGATCCCGGTCGCGGCATCGACATAGACTATACCGCGCCCTACGTCATAATTGAGGGTACCTATCTTGTTTCCTCGAATGCCCCCTTCGAGAACACAGCCGAGGTTGACAATGAGGGCGTCCGTGTCGCCGTCGTCAAAGGCAGCGCATACGACCTTTTCTTGACGCGTTCTTTGAAAAACGCGCAGCTTGTGCGCATGGAAAGTTTTGAAGAATGTCTTGATCTGCTGAAGAAGGGCGAAGTCGCGGTTGTCGGCGGCGTAAGGCAGCCACTTGTTGTGGCCGCAAAGGAGCTTTCGGACGTACGCGTCCTGCCTGATCGCTTCATGATTATAGAGCAGGCGATGGCCATGCCCAAGGGCCGCGACGCCGCAACGAGCTATCTGAAGAGTTTCGTGGAGGATGTAAAGGCGTCGGGCTTCGTCGCACAAGCGCTCCAGAAAAGCGGTCAAGGCGACGCAGTGGTGGCGCCTCCGGCGCCTCAACGCTAAGCGCCGCCGTTCAAGCGCCTCGTCTTACCTTGAAATATCCATAAAATTGAGCGAACGAATTAGAATCCGCTCAGTTGGCTGTCATTAGCTGGCGGGCAGGGCACAGAGAGACGCTGCCGTACAGACCGCAAAAAATTGGGGAGTATAAATAAATGAAAAGCATAAAAAATTCGGCATTGTTGCTTGGACTTGCACTTCTTGTTCCTGCATTTGCTACGGGCGCGCAGGCCGAAGTGGTCAAATATAAGGTGGCTCTGAAGGGCGCCGACGAAGTTCCCGCCAATTCAAGCAAAGGCACCGGAACCGCAGAAATAAGCTACGATAAGGCCGCCAAGAAGCTCAGCTGGAAAGTGACCTATTCGGGCTTGACCGGCGCCGCCACCGCAGGCCACATCCACGGCCCTGCCGAGGCGGGTAAAAATGCAGGCGTCGTTGTGCCTTTCACAGCCGCCGCAAGCCCAATTGAAGGCTCGGCTACGCTCACCGATGCTCAGGCAGCGGATTTGCTGGCTGGCAAGTACTACATCAACATCCATACAGCCGAGAATAAGGGCGGCGAAATACGCGGTCAGCTTACCGGCGGCAAGTAGTCCCGGATAGCCAAGCGCTGCCGTTATTGCGAGCGAGCGAAGCAATCCAGAACAACGCTTGAGATGCCTCTCGCTGGATCGCCGCGCTTCGCTCGCGATGACATCGCAGTGATCGTCATCGTGGATGGCCGGGTCAAAGGCCCCGGCCATCACCGCAGAAAGAAGCCCGGTGTTCCGGTTAATCTCAATCGTCTGTAACGAACCTCTCCGGGCCCAACCGAGCACAAGCTTAGCGCGGCCCCATCCTCAACGCGCCATCGAGCCGGATAAGCGCACCATTCAGCATTTCATTCTCGCAGATGTGGCGCACGAGCGCGGCATATTCTGAAGGCTGTCCAAGCCGCGATGGGAATGGCACGGTCGCTTCAAGCGCGCGGCGCGCGTCGTCCGGCAAGCCTTCGAACATGGGTGTGTGGAAGAGGCCCGGCAATATCGTATTGACGCGAACGCCATCCCGGGCGAGATCGCGCGCGATAGGAAGGGTCATCGCCGCAACGCCGCCCTTTGACGCGGCGTAGGCTGCTTGTCCCATCTGGCCGTCTTGTGCTGCAATCGAGGCCGTGGAGACGATCACGCCTCGCGTACCATCCGCCGTCACGGGATCAAGCTTGACCATGGAAGCCGCAGATTTGGCGATCATGTGGAAGGTGCCCACGAGATTTACCGAGATAACCTTCTGAAAGGCTTCGAGGCTGTGGGGCACGGTTTCGCCGCTTTGCTTATCGCGGCTGACGGTCTTTTGCCCGATGGCGATGCCAGCGCAGTTTACGAGGATGCGCTCTGGACCGTTTGCTTCGCGCGCCAACCCGAGGGCTGCGGACACTGTCTCGGAGTTTGTTACATCGCAATAGCAGAATAAGCCGCCGATGGATTTGGCGAAGGATTCGCCTACGTCCCGGTTCAGGTCAAAAATCGCAACCTTGCAGCCAGCTTCTGCGAGCGCAGTGGCGGTTGCCGCGCCGAGGCCCGACGCTCCCCCTGTCACTATGGCCGAGATGTCGCTTCCGAGTTTCATGGTCCCTCCCGAAATTTTTTGCAGCGCGGCGGAGGCGGACTAAGCCTCATCCGCAATAAAGTTAAATCCTGTGCCGTAGATTGTAATCGCGGCGCTGCCTTGAACCATGAAAGGGTTCGAGAGGCGCACCGCGACAATGCCGTCATAGCCCTTTGCTGCAGCCTTTCGCCTTGAGCACTTCGATGGCCTGGGCGGTAACACGGTCGAGCACGGATTCATAGCGCCGCATTTTGCCGCCGAGTGCATTGGTCAGCGCCTCGCGAAAATCTCTGAGAATATTCGCCGCGAGCACTGAGGAGGCATAGAGAAGTTCGCCCTCGCGGATGCGCCTGCCGGACAGGGTGTCCACCGTATAAATTTGCATATTGGCTCCTGATATCAGCGCTTGGGCGCGCTCTGGGATTCGCGAATGACAATGGTTGGACGCCCAAAGAGAAGCCTGCGAAGCCACGAGAGGAAGAGAAGCAGAACAAACCCGGCAACCAGCAACGCCAGCCAATAGCGTTCCCAGAAGACGCGGTATCCAACTGCCCCGTCGCGCACAAGTTCTGCATCTTTGAGTATGCGCCCATAACCGATCAAGCTGGTGTCATCGTGCAGCGCCATGTCCAGGGCCGCGAGCTGATCGCGGCTGTTGACGATGGCCAGACGAAGGGCAGGGCCGGACAAGTCCTGCATGATGCGTGGGTCTTCGCCTGCCGCCCTGAGGAGGCGCCGCGCAGCGTTCGGCTCTAAAGTCCGCTGATAATCCGCGAACGCAGCAAGCTGCTGATCGTTGAGGCGCCGTGCAAAATCACGCATCTGGCTGGCGGGCAGATTGAGAATAAGATCGCGCGCCTTCGGCTCCAAATTGGCGATGCGCGCAACGGCTATCTTATCGTTAAGTGACAGGATCTTCTGAAGATTTTCTGAGCTGAGCCCGTCGGGGGACAGCCAGCGATAGACGCCAAGCTCCGCAACGCGCGGCAGATCGCGCCCGGCAAGCGCCGTCCATTGCTGCGCTTTGTCTATGGATTTTAATTCGGCAGCGATGGTGATGCCTGGCTCCGTCAGGTCCAGCAACGCCTTATTGAGAGAGCCGTCGGCGACACGATCGAGAATGCGCGCCTCACCCTCCGACGCATAGAGAATATCGACGATTTGTCCGAGTTTATTCAGCTGCTCAAAGCGCCGGTCTTTTAGAAATTCCGCAAACGCCGGACTTTTCTCGCTCAGGCTCAAGAGCCGGTTATATTTCTGCTTGAAATCGAGCCACACGGTATAGATGCGTTCGGCCGTTTCTTGTGCGATCGTTCCAACCTGCTGACTAATATCAGCTTGGATTGATTTGCCGATCTCTTCCTTGATGAGCGTTTTCGTCTCGTCGGCCTTCATGCGTTCGGCGATGATAGGAAAAACGCCGTCGCCCGCCTCATAGAGATCTTTTGCGATCAGAGCGAGGCCGACAACACCAGCGACCGACGCAACAATACGGCTTGCCACGACGCCCGCGATGCGCCGCCCGACGCTTTGCACGATCTTGGCGATGACGCGCCGCGTCACGACGAGCACAATTCCGGATATAGACGCGGCGTTGTTGGCGACGAGGTCGGATGAGCCGATTTTCACTGGCGGCGTTTCTCCAGTGGCTTCCAGGTTTTTCTGGTTTTCCAGCGCAAAGACCTGTGCAATTGCAGCCCCGTAACGTGACTGAAGCGCCGATTGCACGCAGGCTATGACTGGGCTTGCGACGCGCGCCGTCGCCTTTTCAATCTGCGCTCCGGCGTCTTTGGCGACGCCCGTTGCCATCTCCTCCAGGGCAGCTTTGAACCCTTCCGAATTGTAAGCCTTGTCCGCAACGGCGGTTGCGTAACGCGTGGCGGATGATGGGCTGACAGTAGAATAGGCGCGGTCGAACCAGCTCGAATTTGCGCGGACGGCTGCAACGGCCTCGTCAATTTCGCGATCGAGGCGCGCATTCACATTAGCCTTCGCCCAATGGGTATTGACGAGGGCTGGGTAATCTACGCGGGTTAACTCGGTTTTAAGACCTGTGGATGCGAGGTCGCGGATGCGGTCGCGGACCTCTGTGTCGCTTAAGTTCCGACATTCATCGACCGTGACAAGCGGCGCTTGCGCATGGGCCGGGGCGATGACTGGTATCTGGCATGTAATCCCGGCGATTGCGCACCAGGTGAGCGTCCAGGCAATGAATCTACGCATACATGCATCCGTGGGCTGAGAAATGACAACCGCAGAACCAGCCTTTGTGTTTCGAAAGTGCGCCTACACAAAATCAAAGAACGGGGTTCTTACCCTTAATAACATAATGCGTAATCGAGAATGAATTCTATCTTCCGTCGAATGAGGGAACAGCGATCAATTCTGGCGCGTTTAGCGCGGCAAGGTCCTGCAAACCGCGCTCCCAAACCGGGCGGAAGCTGCGCCGGTGATGAATGCAGGGGCCGTGCAACTTCAGCGCCGCCGCGTGGTCGCGCGTTCCGTAACCTTTGTTGCGTTCCCATAAATAGAGGGGAAATGACAGAGCGAGCTCCCGCATGATCCTATCGCGCGTTACCTTTGCGATAATCGACGCTGCCGCGACTGATACCGAAAGTGTGTCTCCACTAACCAGCGGCTCCGCGGGCATATCAAGTTTCGGACAGCGATTACCATCGATAAGAGCGACTGCTGGTTGGACCGTAAGCACGCTTATCGCCTGTGTCATGGCTGCGTGGGTCGCGTGATAAATATTGATCTCGTCGATGGTTTCGACAGTTACAATGCCGACCCCAACATGGGCTACCGCGTGGATTTTCGCGAAAAGTTCCTCGCGTGCTTCGGGCGGGACCTGCTTTGAGTCGTTGATACCCTTTGGTGGCTTTCCCGTGAAAATAACTGCTGCCGCAACAACGGGACCGGCCCACGGACCTCGGCCCGCCTCGTCAACGCCAGCCATCGGGCCACCATATTTGCGTTCAAGCGCAAGGTCAGGCCTTCGTGTGGGTTTGGAGCGCGGGGAATCGGTGCGAGGCATAAGCGGTTCTTGAACCGCCTCGCTTACGCAATCAAGCCAAAAGGCTTCATCCCAAACGGCTGCCCCCATCTTTGCTCCAAGTTCTCCCCCGAGCGCTGAGCGGCATAACTATCAGGAAAAACCTTGAGCGCTTAAAAAAGAGTAAGCTGCGCTGCCTCCTTCCGCTTAAAAAGATCGCATCTCAATTTGAGATCCCGCTTGTTTAGTCCGTTTCGTTTTAATGCGATTGCGAAGCGCGCCGCGATCTGCTCGGCATAGGGGCCTGTGCCACGCTGCCTTTCGCCGAATTTCGAGACGTAGTCTTTCCCTCCGCGTGTTGACCGCACGAGCGACATAACGCGGTTGGCCCGGTCGGGAAACTCAGCTTGTAGCCATTCCTGAAACAAAGGACTTATTTCCAGGGGCAGGCGCAGCAGCACATACGCCGCCTCGACGGCGCCAGCGCCAGCCGCCGCTTCCAAAATGCGTTCCAGTTCGTTGTCGTTGAGAGCGGGGATAAGAGGCGCCGCCATGACAGCAACTGGTACGCCAACTGCTGAAAGCTGCTTTATCGCTTCCAAACGCTTGCCGGGCGTTGTCGCGCGCGGCTCCATTTTTCGCGCAAGCCTGTGGTCAAGCGTCGTGACCGATATGGCAACCTTGACAAGACCTCGGCTCGCAAGCCGCGCAAGGATGTCTTCGTCCCGAAGGACAAGTGCAGATTTCGTAACAAGGGCGACGGGATGATTGAAACGGTCGAGCACTTCGAGAAGGCCGCGCGTTATCTGCCGCTCGCGCTCGATGGGCTGATAGGCGTCGGTGTTGCTGCCGAGCATAATCGGAGCGGGTGAGTAGTTTGGCTTTGAAAGCTCGCGCTCCAAAGCTTCGACTGCGTTTGTTTTTGCAGTCAGCTTCGTTTCGAAATCAAGGCCCGCAGAATATCCCCAATAAGCGTGGCTTGGCCGGGCATAACAATAAATGCATCCGTGCTCGCAGCCGCGATAGGGATTGATGGACTTATCAAATCCGAGATCGGGCGATTCATTAGTGGCGATGATTGTTTTGACGTTTTCCTCGCGGATCTCCGTTTTGAACGGCTCCAACTCGGCTATGCTCTCCCAACCATCGTCGAATGTTTCGCGGCGCTCGGGCTCAAACCGGCCCGTTGCATTAGACGTGGCCCCGCGCCCCCGTCTCCTGCCTTCGTCAACCTGCTCGTCTTCGCTTGCGCGTCTTGCTTCTTTCCAGGTCATGCCAAAAAATACCAAAGGAATGAGAACATTCCAAGAACAATTTTGGCTTGACCGGAAATTTCGAACGCGTTTAGCGCTGAACTATTTTTTGCGCGTTCTCTACGAAACGCTTTGCCCCTTCGGCATCTTTCACCGAACGTTCCGTGTCGAAAGGCACCTTCACGCCTCTCTCCGAAGCTGGCCTAGCCTTGATCGCTTCCATCCAGCGCTGAAGGGCATCGAGGCCCTCCACAGATACGCCCGACCATTCGTGGCTGCGCACCCAGCACCAATTTGCAATATCGGCTATCGAATAGTCTGGTCCGCCCAGCCATTCGCTCTCCTGCAAGCGGCTATCAAGGACGGTAAATAGGCGGCGCGATTCATTCTGATAGCGCTCGATGGCCGGTTGATACACCTCATGCCAATAGCGGAAGAAGACGTTGGCTTGTCCCATCATCGGGCCTATGCCGCCCATCTGAAACATCAACCATTGAATGACGCGGCTGCGACCCTTGGCGTCCGTCGGCAACAGGCGGCCAGTTTTTTCCGCGAGATAAATCATGATCGCGCCGGATTCGAATACTGCGAAATTGCCCGCTTCGCGATCCACAATAGCTGGGATGCGACCGTTCGGATTGATCTTCAAGAACCAGTCCTGCTTCTGCTCCTTCTGCGACATATTGATGGGGTGCACTTCATAGGGAAGGGCAAGCTCTTCCAGCGTCACGGAGGCTTTCCATCCATTCGGCGTTGAGGCGGTGTACAGATCGATCATGGCTTCCTCGTTCAATTCTCTCGAACTATAGGGTTCAAACCACAGCTACGCCAGCGCGTTTCAATCGTTAAAATTATCATAATATTTGATGTAAACAGGTAGTTTTTCGAGTATGAGGGGGCCAAGAGTGTGTAGTGGGAATGGGCAGGTAATGAGGCTCCCGGTTGTATTCTTCCTGTGCGTTTTCTTGACGCCTGGTATTGCGCTTGCCGCCGAGTGCGCGTTCAGCTCCCAGCAGACCCGGCTTTCCAGGGTTGTCGCCATCGACTCGACTGGCGGTCCAATCTATGAGCAGGCCAAGAGCGCTTCATCGGATCAGCCTGCGCCGTCACTCCTCGTTCTCAACGATCATGAAATTGTGCTGACCTTCGATCACGGTCCGCATTCGGCATATACAAGATATATCCTCGATATTCTCGACCATCACTGCGTCAAGGCGACATTTTTCTCCTCGGGCCGTGCCGCGCTTGGAAATTCAAATGCGTTGCATGAGATTGTTCGGCGCGGACACACCATCGCTGCGGGGGTTTGGCCGAATTCGCATGCGGCGGACAAGACAACGCCCGAAGAGATGAAGTCCTCTATCGAGAAAGCGCTTGCTTCCGTCAGCCAGTCCGCAGGAACTCCCGCTGCGCCGTTCATTCGCCTTCCCAAGGAACAAATTTCCCCGGAGATCAAGGCCTACCTTGCCAGCCGCAACATCAGCCTTTGGTCCTTCGATTTGGGCTCTGGGGATACTGAGCCTGGCGGTTCTGCCACACGGCTTGCAAATCACACGATCACCCGTATGCAAGAACTCGGCAAAGGCGTGATTCACTTCCACGAGACATCGAAGGCAACGGTTGACGCCTTGGACAGCATTTTGCGAGCCGCAAAACAGGGCAGCTTCAAGGTCGTGCATATCGTGCCCAGCACCAACTTCGTTGCTCTTGATGGAAGTACCACACCGGCGACAGCCCCTGCGGCAACCGCGAACCGCCACCTTGTCGAATTGGCCAGGAAGCGCGTCAGGTCAGGCGATGACGGAGAGCGCCGTCAACGCATAGCCAGGAAGCGCAACCAAGAGGAGCAGTCAGAATAGTGCTTGCATCCTCAGGACTGTAGGTGGCTATCCCCAGGACTATACGGCGGTGCGCGTCTGCGCCCCGGCGAATCAGATAAGCTTCGGCTCCAAATTAATTCGGAGCTTGCGCTTTGCGTTCGATGTCTTTGCCTTTGCAGCCTGCTCCCCGCACCGAAGCGGCATTTCTTGGTGTCGTGCAATCAGCGCGCGGCCTCAAATGGGTAGAGCGGCTTCCGCCTTCGCAAGCCTATCTCGGCACGGCGATCTCGCAACGCCATGATTTGCCGGAGATAATCGGACGCTTGCTGGCATCGCGAGACGTTTCGGTTGATGAAGTGCCCGATCTTCTCAATCCGACGATTCGCGCTCTATGCCCAGATCCGGCAAGTTTTACCGACATGGGAAAGGCTGCGGAGCGCATCGCGGGAGCGATCTTGGCCGAAGAGCAGATTGCGATCTTCGGCGATTATGATGTCGATGGCGCCTGCTCGTCTGCGCTGCTTTATCGCTTTATTGCTTCACACGGACTTTCCCCGCGCATCTACATCCCGGATCGGATGACGGAGGGATACGGGCCGAACGTCGCCGCCATTAGATCGCTTGCCGATGAAGGCAACAGCCTCATCGTTACCGTCGATTGCGGTTCGACGAGCTTCGAGCCTTTGGAAGCCGCGGCGCAGGCGAACGTGGACGTTGTCGTCATCGACCATCATCAGGTGAACGAAAATCTTCCGCAGGCGCGCGCTATCGTCAATCCGAACCGGCAGGATTGTCTCAGCGGCCAAGGTCATCTTTGCGCTGCGGGCGTCGTCTTTATTTTATGCATAGCGTTGCAGCGCGAACTCCGAGCGAAAGGCGCATATTCCCGGCGGAAAGCTCCGGACCTTCTTTCCTGGCTTGATCTCGCAGGGCTTGCCACTGTTTGCGATGTCGTGCCTCTCAAGGGAGTAAACAGGGCGTTTGTCGTTCAGGGGCTGAAGGTTTTGCGAAACCGCGTGAATCCTGGCCTTAAAGCGCTTAGCGATGCAGCCGGGGTGAACAAGCCGCCGACGCCCTACACGCTTGGATTTATTCTCGGGCCTCGCATCAACGCGGGCGGGCGCATCGGTGACGCTGGCCTGGGAGCGAGGCTCCTCGCCACGGAAGACGCGAGCGAAGCGGCTCGAATTGCTCAAACCCTCGATATGCTGAACAGGGAGCGGCGCGAAATTGAAATCAGAACGGTGGAAGAAGCGATGGCCTGGGCTGATCGCACGCTTCTCGAAGATCCGTCGTGCCCGATCATTATCGCTGGCTCGCCCTCCTGGCATAAAGGCCTTGTTGGGCTTGTGGCAAGCCGCCTCACCGAGCGGTGTCAGCGTCCTTCCTTTATCTTTGCGCAAGATGAGGAAACGGGCGATGCGACAGGCTCCGGGCGTTCGGTTGCTGGCGTGGACATTGGCGCCGCGGTGCGCGGCGCTGTCGAAGCGGGCATCGCGAAAAAGGGCGGCGGTCATTCCATGGCGGCAGGCCTTACCGTCGAGCAGAGCCGAATGGCTGGAATTGACAGCCTACCTGCGGAATACGCTTTCATCGCCATTTCGCGAAGCGTCGGCTGCGCCCACGCTTCCGGTCGATGGTGCGATTGGTCCCCGCGCCGCCACGCGTCGAATTCGCCGAGATTTTGGAAAAGGCCGGACCATTTGGGCAAGGCAATCCCGCGCCTCGATTTTGCGTGCCCTCGGTGCGGGTCTCTCTCGTTCAAGGAAATCACGGGCGGTCATCTTCGTTGCGCCCTACAGGCTGCGGATGGCGGCCAAATCAGCGCAGTCGCTTTTCGCGCGGCCAATTCTCCCTCGGTATCAGCGTTAGCCAATGGCCGCGATCTTGCCTGCCATGTCGCCGGACGCATCGAGCGCGACGAATGGGGTGGAAAAAATAAAATCGAATTCCATATCGAAGATGTAGCGCCTGCAAGCAAAACAGGGTGATGGGCAAATCCTAATCTGCACAGCTTTACTTAGCCAGCACTTCGCCCTTGCATTAGCCCGCAAACCCGATTTATATCCTGTCACCAGCACGGTCGTGCTTTGGGCCCCCTTCGTCTAATGGTTAGGACGCGAGATTTTCAATCTTGAAACAGGAGTTCAATTCTCCTAGGGGGCGCCATATTCCTTTTAATTCAATAACTTAATCGAAAAGTGGGACAAAAATCATTCGTTGTTTTCCTTAGGCTTTTTGTGGGGCGTGTCCCCACCTTTTTATCGCCATCCGAGAAATTGGGACCCCAGCCGGGAAAGCTTTTTGTCTACCCCCGTCGCGTCACTGAATCGCTACTGAGCTCCGCGCTGAGTTAACTTTTCAGGCGAAGCAATGATGATTTTTCTTGGATCACGCTACCCGGCGTCTCATGCCAAAGCGCCAGACCAAAGTGGCCAGCGCCCTCAAGGCAAGAGCCCTGGATAAGCCAATAAAGTTGAGCTGAGATCGGGCACCATGGACCTTGGCAATAGCGAGCATATGCTAGGCGCGGAGTCGGTGCGTCGCGGTCATCGAGAAACCGGCGCGCTCTCTAAACCCCTCTCCAAAACCATGCGTTATGCGCTTGTGCAGCCCATGCGCAGGCAGCGTGCGCGAGCGGCTCGCTGGCGTGATTGGCTCGATCTGATCGCGCTCGCCGGTTACATCATAGGCGGCCCCATATAGGATGGGCGCCCAGCAAGCGATTGTTTATGCTGGATCCAACGAAAGATTGTGGATTTGCCAGCGGCAGTAACGCCTTCGAGGATGCATCCACGTACTCTGCGGGTTTGCTTCAGTTAGCTCGCGACAAATAATGGGCGAGCGCCTTCATGCTGTCTTCGTCAAGCACATAGGCGACTTCAGCCATGGTAGCGAGGCCAGACCCCGCGCGACGGCTGGCCTTGTAATCACGAAGGGCCTTGAGAAGCACCTCTTCCCGTTGCCCCGCAAGACGCGCAGCTGCCTGCTGCCCTTGGAATTGCGGGCCGTGGCAGTTATTGCAATGCTGCTCGACGGCAAGCTTCGCTCCCGTGCCGGTCAGGCCAGCGTCGCTGTCCGGTTCAGTGGACGGCTTTGGCGGAGGCAGAGACTGGAAGTAACCGCTCAAATCGCGGATTTCATCATTGCTGAGGCTTTCAGCAATTTGGTTCATGCTTTCACTCTTCCGGTTGCCTGAGCGATAGAACACGAGCTGCCATTGCGTGAAATAGCTCGGCTGAGCTGCGATTGATGGCACGTCCGGCGTTTGAGAGACACCGCCTTCGCCGTGGCATGACATGCAGGCCTTGGCGAGATCTGCAACGGCAGCGGGGTCTGCCGCTTGGGCGGTCGCGCAGAACGAACCGGCAAGTGCTGCCCCAAGGACAGCCCGATACAGTGATTTTTGCATGCAGGAAGAGCCTGAGGCTGTTGGAGACGCCTTGCCAGGAAAGGCAAGGCGCTATGCCACTACTTGCTGTAGCTGATGCGGTAGATCGCGCCAGCCCAATCATCGGAGACGAGCAGTGAACCGTCCGGCGCGACGAGGATGTCGTCTGGCCGCCCGGCATAAGATTGATCGCCGGTGATCCAGCTCGACGCAAACACTTCCTCCTTCGCGTTCTTGCCGTCGGGATCGATGGAAACACGAACGATGCGTGCGCCTTGATATTTGTGCCGGTTCCAAGAGCCATGCTCGGCGATGAAGATGTTATTCTTGTACTGGGCAGGGAATTGACTGCCCGTGTAGAACTTCATCCCAAGCGGCGCCACATGCGCGCCAAGCTTCACCACCGGCGGCGTAAACTCCGAGCACTTGTGCCCCAGCGCATAGACCGGGTCAGGCAAATCGCCCTGATGGCAGTGCGGATAGCCGAAATTCTCGGACGCCTTGGTAATGTGGTTCAGCTTGTCGCTCGGCAGATCGTCGCTGATCCAGTCACGGGCGTTCTCCGTGAACCAGTAGTCGCCTGTGCGAGGGTCGATATCGCCGCCGACGCTGTTTCTTACGCCAAGCGCGATGATTTCAGCCGCTCCATTCGGGTAGACGCGCCGGATTTGCGATACCGAGGTGGGCGGCATGCAGACATTGCAGGGAGGACCGAAAGCGACATAGAGGCGGCCCTCCTTGTCGAACGCCAAATATTTCCAGCCATGCGCGACATAGCTCGGCATGTCGTCATAGACGACTTTAGGCTCCGGCATTTTGTCGAGATTGGCCTCCGCGTTCTCGTATTTCAGGATTTTGTCGATGTCGGCGACATAAAGCGCCCCATCCCGAAAGGCGACGCCGGTCGGAAAGGTTAGCCCTTTGATGACGGTCTTCACCTCGCGATGATCCCCTTTATCGACGATCGCGAAGATGCTGCCTGTGCCAAACCAGGAGCCTGCAAACAGCGTGCCCTTGTCGCCAATCGCCAACTGGCGTGCGGTCGGCACGTTGCTGGCGTAGAGGCTGATTTTGAAGCCGTCGGGCAGCTTGACGTTCTTGAGATGCGCCTGGATTTCAGCCTCGGAGGCAGGCAGCGGCGGGTTGGCCGGTGGAGCGAGACCCTTTTGCTGCTCGGTTTCGTCGCCGAGGAACCAATCCTGCGGCGGGTGAGTCCAAAATTCCTTTTTCGTGGAGTCGTAATGCTTTAGCTGCGCCTTTGCGCCTAACGTTGGGAGCAGTGTCACGCACATCCCCAACAGAACAAGAAAACTTAAGAACCTGAATGGCCCCTTCATTCGCTTCTATCCCTCCCAAATAGGCAATTTTTTTGCCCTTCTTGTTGCGCCCTGTAATACTTGGACGCGTGCGGGATTATGCCCTGCTATGCCTAGCATTGGCAAACAAGATCGGTGAACGCCGGTGCCGCTGCAATCCCCGGCTCGATCCGGCGACAGTTTGGCGCGACTGTCGGGCGGAAGGACAGCAGGCATAACCCCCAACGGGTGAGACAGCTATGGGATGTCAGAAATGAACTTCAGATATTGTTTGTCGTTGTGCTACAGTTTCAAATCAAAAGACCACCCTATCTGAACCCCGTCTTCTGCGCTTTGAAACATGAAAATCACCGTTGAAGTCAATCCCGAAGACCTTGCTGTCATTACCGAGCAGGTGATGAAGGCTGCAGGCCCTGAGATGATGAGCAAAGTCTGGATGGCGATCGGCGATCAGATCGCAGCGCAAATGCAGGCGCAAATGTTGTCGCAGATGCCGGATGCTTTCCGGCCGTTTTTCAACCTGCAATCGGAGCCGGCGTCAGGCAAAAAATCGTGACGCATTGCCTGCTGGATCGCGCTATGTGTTCCCGTTATATTTTCTTTATCATCACTTCGTCCGGTCCCATCAAAGGGCGTGAAGTTGATCGCCATGCAGATTGACTGCTTGGCATGATTGTGTCGACACTCCATCCATGGAAACGACGAATCTCCAGATTCCACGCCAAGCCGCCACGCTTCGCCTGCTGGTCGAAGAGAAGTTGCGCTCAGCCATTGCATCGGGCCATTTCAAGCCAGGACAGCGGCTAATCGAGCGCGAATTATGCGAACAGATAGGCGTGGGCCGCACCTCGATCCGCGAGGCGCTGCGCCAGCTCGAAGCGGAGGGCCTCGTCACCACTATCCCGCATCGTGGACCGGAGGTGAGTTCCATCACCGCTGATGAGGCTCGCCAGCTCTATGAGGTGCGCGCGCTGCTTGAAAGCTTTGCCGGTCAGGCCTTCGCCGAGAACGGCACCGAGGATGATGTGGCCGAGCTGGGCGACGCAGTGGAGCGGTTCGCCGCTGCAGCAGCAAGCACCAATCGAAGCCAGCTAATCGAAGCCAAGACCCATTTCTACGCGGTGCTGATGAATGGCACCGGCAACATGTTCGTAAAGCAGACCCTTACCCTTCTTCACAACCGCATCACGCTGCTGCGCGTCACTTCAATGACCCAACCGGGACGCCTCGACGGCAGTGTGGCGGAACTGCGCGAAATCTACGAGGCGATCCGCGCCCGTGACGCCACGCGCGCAAGTGCCGCTTGCAAGCGGCACATCGAGACTGCTGCCGCGATCGCGTTCGCCGTGCTGAAGGCGAATGAGAAGGGTGGCAAGCCTCGAAGCTAATGCGGCTATCTTCCGCGCGGCATTAATCGGCAGATTGTCTGCTTGTCTGATGATATCGGCCCAGTCTATAAGGATGCCCGCGCATATTGGGCGCGCTATCAAGCCTATGTCTTGTCGAGGGGAAATGCCATGACCGAAGCTCTAACTCCGGCAATTGCGCCGCCCGCTGTCGTGGTCATGGTTGGCCTCGGCGCCATGGGCCTGCCTATGGCAGCCCGCCTGAAGCACGCAGGCTTCGAGGTGCGTGGCGTCGATCCATTGCCCGCGGCACGCGCGGCGTTTCAAGACAAGGTTGGACCAGCTTTTGAAGCGGCTGCCGAGGCAGCAAAGGGCGCGGCGGCTATCATTACCATGTTGCCGAACGGGCAGGTGGTCCGCGACGTGCTACTGGGCGCGCAGGGCTTCGCAAAGCTGCTCGCGCGCGGCACTCTCGTAATCGACATGAGCTCGTCTGCACCGACTGATACCATCAGCCTCGCGAAAGATTTGGGCGCGATGGGAATTGCGTTGATCGATGCTCCCGTGTCCGGCGGCGTAAGGCGTGCCGTCGATGGATCGCTGGCGATCATGGCGGGCGGTCCCGCCGCCGAGGTAGAGCGCGCTCGGCCTTTGTTCGCGGCCATGGGCAAGTCAATTTTCCCGACGGGCCCCATCGGCTCCGGTCACGCCATGAAGGCGCTTAACAACTATGTTTCCGCCGCAGGCCTGATCGCCGCCGCTGAGGCCCTGCTCGTTGGCCGGACTTTCGGGCTGGAGCCGGACACCATCGTCGATGTGCTCAACGCATCGACCGGGCGCAACAACTCGACCGAAGTCAAGATGAAGCAGTTCGTCATCTCGGAAAGCTACGCCTCCGGCTTCGCGCTGGCGCTGATGGCGAAAGATCTGCGCATCGCGTCGGATCTCGCCGAGCATCTCAAGCTCGACATCCCGCAGATCGGCTCCGTGGCCGAGATCTGGGAAGAGGCACGTGAGGTGCTGGAGACTGGCGCGGACCACACGGAAATCTACCGTTACCTCGCTAAAGACGGGCCAAAAGCATGAGCCTCGATCTTCGTACGCGGCTAGAGCGGGCCTTCGGTGACACGGAGCTGCCGCGTCTCGGTAAAGGGCTGAAGGCAACCGTCAGCATTATCAGCGATGGCGCGCCGATCACGATTGCGCTGGATGAGGGATTACCGCGTTTCGTCGAGGATGCTGCCGATATCGAAATCCGCGCACCGGCGGAGGCCTGGGCCAAGGTGCTGATGACACCGCCGCCGCCAACCTTCCACGCCTTCACCGCTTTCGCTCTGGCTAGTCCGGCCTTTACCATCTCAGGCGATCCGCTGCTTATTGCGCAGGCACGGCCTGCTCTTGAGCGGCTGTTCGAGTGCGTGGTGGCAAGCCCTCCGGCGCTTGCGCCAGAAGTTGCGCGGGATCTCGGCCAGATCGCGGGTGGCTATCATTCAATTACATGCGGGTCAGACCGCTATGATGTCTTTGTCGAGACAGCGGGGCAGGGCATTCCCGTGTTGCTCCTGCATACGGCAGGTGCTGATGCGCGCCAGTTTCAGGCGCAGCTCTCCGACGTGGAGCTTGCAACCTCCTGGCGGTTTTTCGCGCCGGATCTGCCGTTCCATGGCCGTTCCATGCCGCCACGCGACTGGGATGGCGGGTCATATCGTCTGAGCGCGGATGTCTATCAGGCTTGGTGCGTTGCGATCATTGAACAGATTATCAAGGAGCCGGTGATCGTCGCTGGTGGGTCGATGGGCGCAGGCATGGCAATGGTGCTCGCTGGCGCTAGGCCCGATCTCGTGCGCGGCATCGTCGCCATCGAGCCACCTTTTCAGTCGAAGGGCAGGCGCAACGCCTATCAACACCACGTCGCCGTCCATGGCGGCCTGCACAATGCGAGCTTCGTGCGTGGCCTGATGAGCCCCACAAGCCCAGAGGCTGATCGCCGCCGCGCGGCTTGGATTTATTCGCAAGGTGCCCCCGGCATTTATACGGGCGACCTCGCCTTCTACAGCGAAGAGTTCGACGGGGCTCTCGTCGCGCCACGCATCGACGCGGCGAAGACGCCAGTGGCGCTGCTCTGCGGAACCTACGACTATTCCGCTAGCCCCGCCGACGGCGCAAAGCTTGCAGCGCTCATTCCCGGAGCGAAGTTAGACGTCATGGAAGGGCTTGGGCATTTTCCCATGTGCGAAAACCCAAACCTGTTCAGGCGGCATTTTCTGGCGGCCTTGATCCACGCGGGCGGCGACTAGCGCGATCGCGTAGGCGCGAGATGCAACGCGACCGTCTCGCCATCCGAGCCGGGATGGGCAGGATAAAGCGTGCGAACCTTTGGATCGTGGCCTGGGATGATGCGATCCTCGTGGCCCGCGAGCCGTCTCGCCTTGCCCCATCCTTGTGCCATCGCACCAAGATCGTAGACGATTGGGAAGGGGTTCTGTTCGTCCATGTTGGCGTAGTAGTGGCTGGCGTCGCTCGCGAGAACGATCGGGCCTCGCTCGGTCATCACGCGCACCATCTGCAATCCGTCGCTGTGGCCGCCGGCATGGTGCACGCTGACGCCTTCGGCGATTTCGGCATCGCCATCGTGAAACTCGACGCGCTCGCATAACCGCCGCACCAGCGCACTACGTCCTCGACCTCGAACGGATAGCGCAAGCATGATTGGCACATGTGCCGCCCAGTAGCGAAGCCCATCTCGCGGTCTTGCAAGTGGAAGCGGGCCTTGGGGAACAGGTCGAGATTACCGGCGTGGTCATAGTGTAAATGCGTGATGACCACGGTGCGCACCTCTG
>CAVPNP010000031.1:0-15836 GCA_963706665.1 uncultured Alphaproteobacteria bacterium | reverse complement strand
CACAACGAGGCCTGTGAACGCCAGGATCGCTCCGCGCCAGATCCACGGCGACTGATTGATCATGAAGCTGGAGGCAGGATACGGGAAATAGCCGGTCCCTTGTCCAACCCAAATCAAGCCAAGCAACGCCGCGAGAAATCCGATGATAAGTAATGAGGTTCTCAGGATGCCCATAGTGTTCCCTTTAAGTTTTTGAATTGCCGGTCTGAACTCGCCAGCTGTGCGCCGACAAAATCTGATGTCCGACCCGCCGCAATGCCGCGACGGCGGTGATCTGTCGTCAGCTATCCACTCTTCTAAAGCTTCACGCGATTAAGCCGAAGGGCATTCCCAACAACACTAACCGACGATAGCGACATCGCCGCCGCCGCGATGATCGGCGAAAGCAGAATGCCAAGGAATGGATACAGCACGCCCGCAGCGACCGGCACACCCGCCGCGTTATAGATGAACGCGAAAAAAAGGTTCTGTCGGATGTTGGCCATGGTCGCGGCCGAAAGTTGTCGGGCCCGCACGATGCCGTTCAGATCGCCCTGGAGCAGCGTCACGCCGGCGCTTTCCATGGCGACGTCAGTTCCCGTGCCCATGGCAATGCCGACATCGGCCGCGGCAAGCGCAGGCGCATCGTTGACGCCGTCTCCCGCCATGGCGACGACGCGTCCCTGACTCTCGGAACCGTTTGACGACGCTGCCCTTGTCTTCAGGCAGAACCTCGGACTCGACGTCCGTGATACCGAGCTTTTGCGCCACGGCGTTCGCCGTTGTCTTGTTATCGCCGGTCAGCATGACAACTCGGATACCTGCCTCCTTGAGCGCAGCAACGGCTGACGGGGTTGTCGCCTTGATCGGATCGGCAATGGCGAGGATTCCGGCGGCCATGCCATCCAGGGCAACATAGATGGCTGTTGCTCCTTCCTGCCGAAGCTCTTCGGCGGCCGTATCAAGAGCACTGGTATCGACGCCGGCCTCGATCATGATCCGGCGGTTGCCAATAACCAGCTTCCGGCCTGCGATTGAGCCTGTGACCCCCTTCCCGGCAGGAGAATCGAAGCTTTCCGGCTGCGAGAAGGTTAGCCCACGCTCGACGGCTTTGCGCACGATCGCAGCCGCCAGGGGATGTTCGCTGCTTCGCTCCAGGCTCCCGGTCAGACGCAGTAAATCGTCTTCGGTGATGCCAGCTACGGTCCTGATGGCGACGACACTCGGCTTGCCCTCCGTCAGCGTGCCGGTCTTGTCCACTACCAACGTGTCGACTTTCTCAAGACGTTCGAGCGCTTCTGCGCTCTTGATGAGCACGCCGGATTGCGCGCCACGTCCGACACCAACCATGATTGACATAGGCGTCGCGAGCCCGAGCGCGCACGGACACGCAATGATGAGCACAGAGACAGCCGCGACCACACCATAGGTGAAGCGTGGCTCGGGCCCCCAGATCGACCACGCACCAAAGGCCAGGAGAGCAACCAGGATGACGGCCGGCACGAACCAACCCGAGACCTGATCCGCCAGCCTCTGAATGGGCGCCCGGCTCCGCTGCGCTTGTGCCACCATCTGCACGATCTGAGCGAGGACGGTATCGCGACCGACCTTGTCGGCACGCATGACGAAGCTGCCCGATTTGTTCATCGTGCCGCCGATGACCTTTTCGCCGGTGTTCTTGGTTACGGGCATGGATCTTCCCGTCACCATCGACTTGTCGATCGCGCTCCGGCCTTCGAGGATAACTCCATCGACAGGCACACGCTCGCCCGGCCGCACGCGCAAATGATCACCCACGATCACCCGGTCAAGACTGACGTCCTCATCGGTGTCGTCGGTCTTGGTACGCCTGGCGATTTTCGGAGAAAGATCGAGGAGAGCGCGAATCGCCGCCGCTCGTCTGCTCGCGGGCACGCAGTTCGAGCACTTGCCCGAGAAGAACAAGCACGGTGATGACGGCGGCAGCCTCAAAATAGACAGCAATCGAGCCATCGTGGCTGCGCATCGTCGCGGGGAACAGACCGGGGAGCAAGGTTCCGATCAAGCTGTAGACCCATGCCACGCCAATGCCCATGGCAATGAGCGTAAACATGTTGAGGTTACGCGTCTTGAGTGACGCCCAGCCCCGCTCGAAAAACGGCCAGCCAGCCCAGAGGACAACCGGTGTCGCCAACACGAGCTGGAACCAGTTCGATGTCTGCTGCCCGAGCCATTGATGCAGCCCGGCCAAGTGTCCACCCATTTCCAGCACGAAGACCGGGATCGTCAGGACTAGGCCGACCTTGAACCGTTGTGTCATGTCGGCCAGTTCAGGATTAGCTTGCGTGCCGGCAGAAACAAGCTCCGGCTCAAGCGCCATCCCGCATATAGGGCAGAAGCCCGGCCCCGGCTGCCGAATCTCGGGGGTGCATCGGGCACGTGTAGATCGTACCTTGCGAAACAGCCTCGGCACCCTGAGGCCCCGGCTTGGATACCGCGCGGGATTGGCTGTGAACTTCGTCTGGCACCCGGACGAGCAGAAGTAGTACGGGCTGCCGTTGTGGCTGGTGCGATATTTGGCGGTGTGCGGGTCGACGGTCATGCCGCAAACGAAGTCCTTCGCACCGTGCTGAGCAGTTAAGCGGTGATGGGTGTGGTCGTGAGAACCCATGCGCTGCCATGGTGACTGGCCTCATTCTCGTGGGCACCCGGCGGTTTGCCGGGCGTACCCTCAGGGGGTATAACTTGACATGTATACCCTGGGAGGGTATTGAGCAAGGTATGACCAAAAATTCGAAAGCGTCGTGCCTTAAACGCCTGAGCCGCATCGAGGGTCAGGTGCGCGGACTTGCCCGGATGGTCGAGGATGATCGTTATTGCATCGACATTGTCACGCAAATCGCAGCGGTGCGTGCTGCGCTGAGACGCGTCGAGGACGAAGTTTTGCGCGACCATATCTCTCATTGTGTCGAGCATGCGATCGTCAGCGGAGATGCGGCGGAACAAAGACAGAAGATTGCCGAGCTGATGGAGGTCCTCAGCCGAACTGCGCGTTGACTGGGAGCAACTGGCCGGCCTCTCACATCCCACTGTTTGGGAAAAGCCAAGACAGACAGGAAAGCCTCGCCCCCCGCGCGCGCGGCCGCGATAGGTAGGCGACCTACGCGCGCGCGGCCTTTTAATTTCCGGCCGCAAATTCCAGCCCGTAAAAAAAATTAATTCCTGGCGCTCGGATTTTTCACAAAGAGGTGGCCCCAAAATTTCGGACGGTGCGGTAAGTGGAATTTCTGCCTGACAACGGGCACGCTGGTGCCCGCGAAATCAGAAGTGACAATGAGCAGAAGAGTCGTCGTTTTATTTACGACAGCAGGAACATTTTGGATCAAGGCGTGATTTGAGCGCGTGCGGAGATAAACGAAGCGACCTCATCGTCTCTCCCCGCTGGGCGCGCCGAGCATTCCGTTACCACATACTCGACGCGCCTATTGCTATTTCAAACATTTTCCTCTTGCGGCAACGGATTTGCACTGACGGGCGCGCATTCGGCAAGCGTCGCTTACGACCGCCAAACTCGGCCAGTTAAAGAGCCAACTTATTTGCGAACAGCTGCTGGACTTGCTTGCAGCAGCTGGATTCGCTCGTCCGTTAATTCCCGATATTGGATGGATCTGTTGCCAGGAGCCGACACACGGTAACCAAAGCCGATCTGCTTCTCTTCGCCAGGCGCCGCCTTCATCTGCCAGATTATGGCGCCGCGCTTGTTGTTCGCGTCGAGCTTGGCCGGCTGCGGGCCTGTGGTAATCGCCAATTCGACCTGAATGTCCTGCTGCAAGCTCACTGGCATGCGATCCAGGATTTCAACATCCATGGCACGGCTGTGCAGGTTTTTGACCGTGATCGCGTAACGCCGCTCCTCAAGCTTTGAGGTCGAGAAGGTGCCGGTTTCGCCCTTCTTGTCCTCGACCACGGCATGCTTGATGCGGACGCGCTCATCGGCGCCGAAACCAAACTCGAAAGCCTCGCCTGGCGCCATTTGCGGAAGCGCGCCATTGCCGACAAAGACGCCATCGCGGATCAACGCGACCTGTCCCGGCAACAAAGGAGACGAGGTCTGGGGCAAGGAAAGCCTCGCATAGAGATAGGCGGTGCGGTCGAGAAGATTTCTCGCCCCCGACACTTCGCGCGATCGCGCGCGTCGTGACGCTCTTGGCAAATTTCAAGATCGATTCGTCAGTTTTCTCGAGGTTTTTAATGCGTCGAATTGCCGCACGCATGGGACTTTAATTCTGAAAATCCGAGGGACGCAGGCATTTGGGGCGCAGCCGTGCGACACGTCTCGCGCATAAGCGCGTTGACGTCGGCTGAATCAGTCTGGTGAGTTTCGTGAATTTCCCGAAATTAAATTGATAGCGAATTTCCCGAACTTAGTTGCTGACTTGCGAATTTGCGTCGTGAATTTGCTGCCCTGAATTTAGGGCTTTCCCGGAATTTAGGGGCTTTCCCGTAAGCGTCCTTTGAAGGCTGCCTTGCGGGTTGGGCTTTAGTGTAGTGTCTTCGTGTCCTTGTGGACGTCCACAAGGACAGACGATGAAGGCGAGATCCGAGAGTCTTGGTGCGGTCGAGGGGCTGCGCAAATGGAGCCCAGCCGAGCAGGCGCAGCTTCTTGAGGAGGCCTTGCAACCTGGCGTGACGCTGGCATCCGTTGCCGATAAGCATGGGATCAGCCGTGGTCTTTTCTATCGCTGGGTGGCGAAGGCGCGGTCGGGTTTGCAACCTGGCGTGACGGTCAAGGGTTTGCCAACGCCACGGTTTGTTCCGGTCCGGCTGATGCAAACGGATGGGCCTGTTGCCGCTCCCGTTCCCGCGCCAACCAAGGCAGGCTCTCCTGTAAGAACAGGCTCCAGCGTGATCGAGATCGTGCTCGGCAATGGCCGCATCCTCAAGGCGAGGGAAAACATCGATCCGGCCATTCTGGCTCGGCTCGCCGAGGCGTTGGACAAGCCAGCACCATGATCACGGTACCGGCCAGCGTACGGGTCTATCTCGCCATGGGCCCAACCGATATGAGAAAGGGCTTCGATGGCTTGAGCCTCTTGGCGCAAGAGGTGTTGAAGCAGGACCCGTTCTCGGGCTCCTTGTTCGTCTTCCGCGGCAAGCGCGGCGATCTCATCAAGGTGCTCTATTGGGATGGCCAGGGCTTTTGCCTGTTCGCCAAGCGGCTGGAGAGAGGCCGGTTTACCTGGCCCGTCAGCAAGGTGGGTGCAGTAACGCTGACCCCGGCGCAGCTCTCCATGCTGCTCGAAGGCCTGGAGTGGCGCGCTCCGCAAAAAACATGGGTTCCCAAAGCCGCGGGATGATGGCGCGAAAGCCGCGAAGCAGATAGGTTTTCTGCATGGCGGACGCGGTTGAACTTCCCAACGATATCGGACAGCTCAAAGAGCTGGTTCTGGCGCGAACTGCCGAACTTGCCGCGGCCAAGGCCGGGCTTGTCACGAAGACGCTCGAAATCGAGAAGCTGAAAATCCAGATCGCGCGCCTGAAGCGCATGAGCTTCGGCGCCTCGTCCGAACGCATGAGCCGCGAGCTGGAGCAGCTCGAACTGAAGCTCGAAGAGCTTGAGGCGGCGGAGGCCGAGGCGCAAGCCGCGCTGGAGGTGCCTGCGGCGGCGGAAGAGGAGCCTGCACAGGAAGCCGCCCCGGCGAAAAAGCAGCGCCGCAAGCTGCCGGAGGCGCTGCCGCGCAGGGAGATCGTGCACGAGCCCGCCTGTACCTGCCCGGCTTGCGGCGGCGCCCTGCGCAAGGTGGGCGAGGACGTCACCGAAATCTTGGACTACATCCCCGGCCGCTTCGAGGTGGTCCGTCACGTGCGGCCCGCCTATTCCTGCCGCACATGCGAGGCCATGGCGCAAAAGCCGATGCCGGCGCTTCCCATTCCGCGCGGCCAGGCCGGCCCCGGCCTTCTGGCCCATGTGCTGATCGCGAAGTTTTGCGATCACCTGCCGCTTTACCGCCAGGCTGAGATTTACGCCCGCGACGGCGTTGAGCTCGACCGCGCAACGCTCGCCGATTGGGTTGGCAAAGTGGCTTGGCTGGTGCAGCCGCTTGCAGAAAAAATCGGGCAGCATGTGATGGCGGGCAGTGTCATTCACGCGGACGACACGCCCGTGCCAGTGCTCGCCCCCGGCAATGGTAAGACCAAGGAAGGCCGGTTCTGGGTTTACTTGCGTGACGAGCGGCCCCATGCCGGCAAGGCGCCGCCGGCCGTGCTTTACCGCTACACACCGGACCGCAAGGGCGAGCACTGCCGCAGCCATCTCGCCTCCTTCAAAGGGCATCTCCACGCCGATGGCTATAGCGGCTTCAACGCACTCTACGAGGATAAAGACGCCAAACCTGCCCTCGTCACCGAGGTGGCGTGCTGGGCGCATGTGCGGCGCAAGTTCTTCGACGTGCATAAATCGAACGGATCGCCCATCGCCAAGGAAGCGCTCGATAGGATCGGCGCACTGTTCGATATCGAGCGTGCGATCGCCGGCAAGCCGCCGGGCTTACGCAAGGCCGCGCGCATGGACAAGGCCAAACCCAAGCTCGACGCGTTCGCCGGCTGGTTCGATGAGCAGTTGAAGCTCATTCCCGGCAAAAGCGAGCTGGCCAAAGCCATCCGCTACGCCCGCTCGCGATGGGAGGCCTTGACCTGCTATTGCGGCGATGGACGCTTGGAGATCTCAAACAACGCGGCCGAAAATGCCATCAGGCCTTTGACTCTTGGTAGAAAAAACTGGTTATTCGCAGGTAGCGATGCCGGAGGCGAGCGGGCGGCCATTTTCTATACGCTCCTCCGCACCGCCAAGCTGAACGGCATCGAGCCCGAAGCCTATTTGCGCGAAGTCCTCACCCGCATCGGCGAGCACCCGATCAACGATATCGGCGCCCTGCTTCCCTGGAACATCGCCCGGCCAGCGACGCTCAGCGTCGCTGCTTGAGCCGCCGCCTGTCAAGCCCGCAAAGCCGCGCCAATTACATGACGCTTACGGGAAACCTCTAAATTTCGGGAAAGCCCTGAATTCCGGGAAAGCTCTAAATTCCAGGAAACCCCTAAATTCCGGGAAAGCTCTAAATTTCGGGAAAGCTCTAAATTCCGGGAAACCCCTAAATTGTAAGCGTCGTCTGCGAGCTGCGGCGTTGATGGCTTGACAGGTGGCGCTTCAGGCAGCGACGCTTTGCGTCGCTGGTCTGGCAATGTTCCACGGCAGCAGGGCGTCGATAGCGTTGACGGGATGCTCACCGATACGGGTGAGAACGTCTCGCAGATAGCCTTCGGGCTCAAGACCATTCAGCTTGGCGGTGCGGATCAGCGTATAGAAAATGGCTGCCCGTTCGCCTCCGGCATCGCTGCCCGCGAACAGCCAGTTTTTTCTTCCAAGCGCCAAGGGACGGATGGCATTTTCGTGATTTAGCCGACGTCACGCGCTTATGCGCGAGAATTAAAGTCCCATGCGTGCGGCAATTCGACGCATTAAAACCTCGAGAAAACTGACGAATTGATCTTGAAATTTGCCAAGAGCATCACGACGCGCGCGATCGCGCGATGTGTCGGGAGCGGGTCGCCCGGCCAGCGACGCTCAGCGTCGCTGCTTGAGCCGCCGCCTGTCAAGCCCGCAAAGCCGCGCCAATTACATGACGCTTACGCGAAAAGCCGAGGCCGTCGAAAGCTGCCATGCCCAAGCGCCCGAGAAATAGCCTAAGCGCTTTGCCCAATTTTCAGCGTGTTTCGGATTTCGAAGCGAAGGGGCTGACAATCAAAGAGGCTTGGCAAAATTACGCCAAGGGCTGCTCTCGCCCTTACACCTACCCTCACTTCAGCACGCTTTACAAACTATGGCTTGCCGACCAAGCGACACAAGGGGTCGACGGTGCGCTCGCCGAAGTTTCTATCGAGCCAACGGGCTTCGCCGACTACTCAGCCGATGAAGATCACTTAGCCGAACTCTACTGGAAAAAGAAATCGGATCGTTAAGCTCCCTCCCGACGCACCGCGCGCGCGACGCGTGGTGATGCTCTTGGCAAATTTCAAGATTGATTCGTCAGTTTTCTCGAGGTTTTTAATGCGTCGAATTGCCGCACTCTTGCGATTTTCGTGCGTGTTGCGCAACCCAGCAATTAAGTTCGGGAAAATTGTCGGATAGCTGAACGGGCCTGATGGGGGCCGAACCGTTTGCGATGAAATTTACAACGCGCGGTCCAAGCGCGCCAAGGTGAAGGAATGCAGAAGCAGCCCCTGGTCCGCCATTGAAGATAAAGGTGACAGGCCGGTTCGCTGCATCATCCAGCGTATAAGCGACATAAAACACTTTTGCCGCTGTCTCGCCTGCCGGTCCAGGCAGTGGCAATGCGCCCGCGGTCGCCGTATAGCTTTGCGGCTGCGCGCCAACTCCCATCGTATGGTGCGTGACGCTATCCCCAGGCAGAGCGCCGGACGGGTCTCGCGTAGAGGCCTGCGTCTGTTGGCTTTGCGGGGGAGGGCTAGGTTTATCCGCTGCGGCGCCCGAAATAAACAGAAGCACGAATGCAATCACACTAGCGATATGCGCTTCCTTTGACCGCTTCATACCACGGCCTGCCCAGTACCTCTCCAGGCCGCATTCCATTCGGGGTGCCGGATATAGAAATACACCGCCATGCACCAGTCGTATGCAGCACAAAAGGCCCCGTACCCCAATGGAATCTCGGTCCCCGTAATTGTGCCGAAGCTCACGCTCGCATGTGCATGGAGCTCATGAAGTAGATCCCAAAAACCATGCAGGACGTACCCAAGTATAAGCACAAAGGGTAGCCGCATTCCCAATAAGCCGAGAACGACAAATACGGCCACAGCGCTGGTTTCGACTCGTCCTGCTGCTTGATCGCCGAAATAGGCAGCGAACGCCAAATAGAAGCCGGCGATCGCAATAAGGAAGAAACCGAAGAAGATCTGCTCCGCCTTTGCAGATAAAATCTTCCTTGAAATAGCGATCGATCCTGCAGCTGCCATCAGACCAATGCTTGCGTATAAGACAATGATCACGGATAAGGCCATCACTCTCTCCTTTTAGCACTCGCCGTTTATGGCTGTGCGCTTCGATACCACTATCGGGCGCGACCCACCCATCACGCCTTACTTCTTAATAAGCGGTCTACCGTTCTGGAGCAGACAATTACCCGGCGCTTCCCATGGACGCGCCAAGATAAAGAGCTTTTTTCAATTCCAGTCTCTCAAGTTATGACTGCGGCATTGTCACATTTACCGGATTTACTGCCTATTACTGGCCTCCGTCGCGGGGCCGGTTTTAATGAAATCAACAACTCAGCGCTTCTCGCTAAGGCCCAAAAACCGCCTCTACTTGCTTAACGTGACAAAGCCCCCGCAAGTGTCCGGCTGCTTGCGCCTCTATGCTCTAGCATTGAAGTCATACGCGCTTTTTTAATCATTTGTAAAGGTCGGTCGACCGAATAAATTTATTTGACTTGATAGCAGCTGCTGGCATGCTGGGCGTTCAAGGGAGGGGACGGCCATGCAAGTCATTGACGTTCTGCTGGGCACAGAGAGCCCGCTTAGCGAAGAGGCCCGCGACACCGCGATCTTGGGGCTGATGTGCATCCAGATCAAAAAGCTGCTCGCAAAGCGCTCTGCGCAGGCCTTGCTGAACGGCGCGAGCGAACTTGCGGCTATCCACAATCTGCCCGCCGAGCAGATATGCGAGATCATGTTGGGATCGCTGGCTACGACTATCGATGCAATGACCGCAATACTGGCGTCTGACGCAGCGCGAGCGGCAGTAGTCAAAACCGAACCACTCGGCGATCTGGAGCTGCTGCAGCGGGAAACGGTGGGATCGGCCTAAGATGCAAGACGATCTCGATACGGACGATCTTATCCGAATGGTTGGCGCACATCTGGACGCTGTCCTCAAGAAACAAAATATGGGGTTCGCTTTGGTGGTATTTCCCATTCAGAGTGGCGAGCTTCCGCAAGACAGCGTTAAGCTCAGCTCGAACCTGAACCCAGACGCGTTGTACTACGTTTTCGAGGCGCTTGGCGAACGTCTGCGAGAGCCGGACTCATCGAGGTCGCTAAAATTTTAGCGAGTTAGCAAGTGCAATGCGCGATAAGACGACTCACCGTCGCCCAGATGCCACATCCCTTCAAAATTGCACTGTCGTCTCGGGTTATCGCTTGGCTTGGGGTGCGCTATCCTTCTTCCTCGTCTGGCGTCCGATAACAATTTCGCCATTACAGAAGAAATCGTCAGCGAATTGGCTCGCAGCTGGTCAAAAGCGTGGGGCAGGGTTCGGATCTCGGCCGCCGCTATCTCGACAAGCTGAAAGGCCAGGAAGATCGTCTCGCGGCGATCGCTTCGGAGGACGAAGGCCTCGAAAAAGTCATCGCCGCCAAGCAGAGGGCCGCGCAGGAGCTTGCGCAAAGTCTCAGCCTGTAGCTCAATTTGAGTATATGGGCCGCTATATCCCAAACAACGGAAGGGCCCATTCAGGGGCGGAAATGTTGAAGAGGGTCAATAGCGCCAATCCGCCGCAGCTTCTCGACCCTAAATGTTTCGTCCGTTTTCGGAGCGAATGCGGTACTCGATTGAAATAGCTCGTATTTCAACCAGGAGCTGGCGTGGTCTCGAAGCTAAAAGAGCTATGAGAGTGGCTTTCTCATGCACCAGAACGAGATCTCGACTTCGCCACCCGGTCCGGCAACCTTTTCCGCCATTTCTCCTGCATGCCGCCAACCCATGCGCTCGTAGAACCGCCGCGCTCGATGATTGCCGACGAAGCAATGGAGTTCCGCAACCGCAACGCCATCACCCGACATCACTCGCTCGGTAGCAACCATCAGGTCCGCCGCTAAAACTGAACCTCGATACGGCGCCGCGACAAAGATTTGCCCTAGCAATTCGCCGCTCCAAGACGAAAAGCCCACTATTGATCCGCTTCTTTCCACCACCAACGTGGTTTGAAGCAGGCGGGTCATCCTATCCTCGAAGAATGCCATGTTTCGGCGAGCAATCTCCTCTGCGGGCACGAATGCTGCCTGGGTCTCATGCCAAACAGAATGGTAGAGCGCAGCGACGCCAGGAACATCGTTTGCGATTGCACGACGAGGCATCAGTAGGCTCCCAGAATGGCTATCGGTCAGCGAGGCTTTGTCACGTTAAGCAAGTAGAGGCGGTTTTTGGGCCTTAGCGAGAAGCGCTGAGTTGTTGATTTCATTAAAACCGGCCCCGCGACGGAGGCCAGTAATAGGCAGTAAATCCGGTAAATGTGACAATGCCTCCACGCTCGTGTGTGCGAAGCCGAGATTGGCGCCAAAATAACTCTTTGTCGAGCAAACCAACGAGTTCTTGAAATTAGCCTCCAGCGACACAACGCGCGCGCTGGACGTGTCTGGGGGGCTCAAACAGACCTCAAAGATAACAGCAATCATTTGCCCCTCACGGCTTTTTCAGGAAATCGATGGCAGCCCCATAAAGCATTTTGCGACCTTTCTCGAGATGCATCAGGTGCGTTGCTTCTGGCACTTTGACATCTGTTTTGTCGGGTGAAGAAGTCATGGCAGCAAGCAGCCATGCGGCATCCTTATCGGTGCAAAGGCTATCCCACTCGCCTCGTACAATGGCGACGGGCGATTTAATATTTTGCGGATCGTAGGCAAGTGAGCCGGACCAAGCCGCCAAGATGTCGGCAATAGGCCCATTCGGTGTCTTTACCGATGGCGGGTTACGCGAGGCGCTCGTTGGATCGGCACTCAGATAAAGCTTTGTCCAGGCCGGGAAGTCCTCCTCAACGAGTACGCCACCATGACCCTTCGGCACGTCTTCGACAAATCTCGCGTGCTGTTCCTCAGCGGTTAGAAATCGCCAGGGGCCCAGCGGCGGAGCACCTTTGAACACTTCGCGGCGGGCAATTGGTCCGAAAAATACGATCCGGTGGACAAGTTCTGGGTGCTCACCGGCAAAATATCCGGTTGCTATCGTGCCCCACGAGTGGGCAATGATCGATACGCGTGGGGCACCTGTCTCGGCGATGATCCTGCGAACGGCGCGCTCGATCTGGCGGGCAGCCACCGCTGCACGGCCAAGCGGCTCGCCTTGAGGTGGCCTGCCCTCAGCCATTTCTGGAAAAATTTCGGAGCCGCCAAAGCCAGCGAAATCAAGTGCCCAAACGGAAAAACCGGACTTGTTCAGCTCGTCCGCCCAAGAGGTCCCTTCGAACTTGAACATGATCGAGTTTGCCGATGGGAACGTTCCGCCATGAATGTAAAGGACAGGCGCTTTTCGATTGGCATTGCTGCTGGTTTGCTCTCGCAAGAGAAGCGCGGGTTCCCATTCCGAATGTCGGGTTAGTAACGTCCCGGGCAAAGTATAAGTGGGTTCGTTGGCACCTGCCATTGTCGCGCCTCCCATAAAAAGGGCGAAAGCCGCCGTTAGAGTCCGTTTCATTACTGCCTCCAGAAATCTGCCGGAAGCTTAGTCAAACTTGGCTCGTTGATGCTTCGGTCGAATCCGAAGCGTTTCAGCTCGTTCGATGCTAATTTAGGCTTATGAGAAACGGACCAGAGATCTCCCTTGTAGCGGCGCTGATCGGCGACCCGGCTCGTGCCAACATGTTGGCTGCGCTTATGAGCGGACAGGCCTTGACCGCAACCGAACTGGCAAGGGAAGCCGGTGTTACGCCGCAAACCGCCAGCGGGCACCTTGTGCAGCTTATCGATGGCGGCTTGCTGGCCTTTGAGAAACAGGGACGCCATCGCTATTACCGCCTGGCTAACTTTGACGTAGCCTCTGCCATTGAAGCGCTGATGGACCTCGCGGAGCGTGTGGGTCACCGTCGAGTGCGTTTCGGACCGAAGGACCCCGAGATGCGCCGGGCCCGCGTCTGCTACGATCACCTTGCCGGCGAACTTGGCGTCGAGCTGTTCGCGCGCCTCTCGCACCAGAGGCTCATTGCGCTTGATGGCGATGCTTTGGTGATCACGCCCAAAGGGGACAATGAGCTCCGCGCCTTCGGCATCGACACCTCCCTGTTTCGCGCCACAAAACGGCCAGTCTGCCGCACATGTGTCGATTGGAGCGAGCGAAGGTGGCATCTCGCGGGTGCCCTCGGAGCCCGGCTGTTAGAGCGTTTTTTTGAACTCGATTGGTTGCGCCGCGTGAGCGGGTCACGGGCTTTGCTCTTCAGCCATTTGGGGGAGGCGGAGTTCGAGCAGCTATTTGGCGATGGCAGCGGCAACCTAGAATCGCCAGCGCACCGGCTTCCTTATAAAGAGCTTATCGAGCCATTGGAAAAGGCCGGGTAAGGAAGACATCGCTGGCCGAGGCGAGGTGGTGCGTTCCGAAAGAGCGATTTGGGCTGGATCAGGGCAGCATTCGGCTCATGGCCCCAGTATTGCCGCTAGCGCTGCATCCACCTGCTTATGATATCTTCGGCCTGAGCAGGCTACGACAGCAGTCTGAATTCCCAAAGGTAACTTAAGTCGTTGCTGCAGTGAAAGGATCGATAGGGTAGGCACGCCACTATCTGTCTGCTAGCTCATTTGGCCACTGCAGGCGCAGCCCGTGCGAACAGCGGTTTAGGAGGCGGCATGGCAGAACTCGGACAGCACATCAGGTTTTGCAAAGCACGCGATGGCGCACAGATCGCCATGGCATCGCTTGGCCGTGGAGCCCCGTTGCTGCGAGCCGCTCACTGGCTTAGTCACGTCGAGCACGACGCGCGCAGCCCCGTCTGGACCCATTGGCTCACGGAGCTTTCGCGAGATCATACATTCATACGGTATGATCAGAGGGGCTGCGGATTGTCCGACCGGTCGCCGCCCTCCACGTCTTTTGAGGCGTGGGTCGATGATCTGGAGGCTGTCGTCGAGGCAAACCGCTTGACGCAATTCGCGCTCCTCGGCATGTCACAAGGTGGCGCTATCGCGATCGCCTATGCTGCTCGCCACCCCGACAAGGTGTCTCACCTAGTGCTTTTCGGGGCTTACGCAAAGGGCGTGTTACGCCGGAGCATTACACCGCAAGAGCGCGAAGAAGCAGAGGCACTTGTCAAACTCATCCGCCTCGGTTGGGGGCGCGACAATCCTGCTTTCCGTCAAGTTTTCACCTCGCAATTTATCCCTGGCGGGACACTTGAACAGCAACAATGGTTCAACGACTTAGAGCGCATTTCGGCGTCCCCTGAGAATGCAGCGAGTATCGTGGAGACCACGTACGAGGTGGATGTCACTGCTGAGGCAGAAAGCCTCCGCGTCCCGACGCTCATTATGCACACGCGCAATGACGCGCGTATCCCCTTTGAAGAGGGGCGCCTACTGGCAACACTCATCCCGTCGGCGCGCTTCGTTCCCCTGGAAGGGCGCAATCACGTCTTGCTCAGCAATGAGCCTGCATGGGCGCAGTTTCTTGAAGAGGTCCGGGCTTTCCTGAGCGATAGCACCGGCACAAGCGGTGTCTTGCGCCGGGCGGGTCTAACGGAAAGCGAATTCGAGGTCTTGGCCTTGATCGCACGCGGTTTGGACAACAACGAGATCGCAGATGCTTTGGCCAAAAGCGAGAAGACGGTACGCAATCAGGTCTCGAGTATTTTTGCCAAGCTGGGGGTCGGCACGCGGGCCCAGGCCATCGTGCTTGCCAGAGATGCGGGCGTGGGGAACGTTTCCTAGGACCGCTGGCCTACGCCCACTGGTTATTTTTCATATGTTCTTAGCGCCGCGTGGGACGGGAGCCTCATGACGGGCCGGTTCGAGCGAGCCACCTTACCGGTCGTTTGACCGATATGAGAAAAGCAGGTGGCGCTCATGACAGATACAGTATCAACAAAAGCGCCGCGGGCACTCTCGGTCCTCCGCTCGCCAGCGCTGGCCCTCGCTTTGGCAGCTCTGTTCTGGTCAGGGAATTTCGTGGCAGGTCGAGCGCTTCGCGGCCAAGTCGATCCTGTGACCCTAAATTTCTTGCGGTGGCTTATCGCACTCGCGGTCATCGCGCCCTTCGTCTGGCAGAGTATGGCTATGAGCTTGAAGGTGCTGCGCCGGGAGTGGCGGCTCATTCTGGCGCTTGGCGCGACGGGGATCGCATCATTTCACATCCTGGTCTATCTGGCATTGCAAAGCACGACAGCAACCAACGCGCTTCTCATGCTGTCGCTTGCGCCTATCGCAACGCTTTTTGGGTCGACGGCCCTTGGAGTAGAGGTTCCGACAAGACAGCAAACCACCGGAGCGTTGATCTCCATCGTTGGCGCAGGCCTTCTGATCACGCGGGGTAGCCTCTCCAGCGTCCTATCGCAAGGCTTCAACCGAGGGGACTTGTTCATGTTGGTGGCTCGTTGTCATTTGGGCTGCCTATTCGCTCATATTGCGCCGCCGGCCGCTAGATTTACCGTCACCCGTAGCTCTCACGGCCAGCATCGCGGCCGCATTGGTCATGATGACGCCTTTGTTGATCCTCTGTGCAGAGACGCCTATCGCAACTCTCTTCTCGTCTTCTGTGTTGCTGAGCGTCGGCTACATCGCGCTGTTTGCCTCCGCGATTGCGTTTTTGCTATGGTCTTTTGGCGTGTCGCGGCTGGGCCCGGTTCGCGCTGGGCAGTTCGTGCATTTAATGCCGATCTTCGGCACAGCCTTGGCTTTTGTCCTTCTCTCTGAAGCGCCATCGCCGGTTCAAATTGGGGGAGCGGCGCTTGTATTGTTTGGCATCACCCTTGTCGAGCGCCGCTCCTCGTCTGCGTGATGGAGCACCGAGGGTTGCACCAGAAGCCAGGAGAAACCATCTTGACGTTGTAGTCTGACTTTACCTATTGATAGGTAGCGTTGGTTTAGATGAGGCTTTCTTTGACCCGCCC
>CAVPNP010000030.1:0-8225 GCA_963706665.1 uncultured Alphaproteobacteria bacterium | reverse complement strand
GCAATGTCCGTATTGAGCGCCAGCGGGACAGGATTCGCCCAAGGTCGCGTCGGCCCAACCGAGGCCACCCGTCACATAAGGCATCAGACGCCCCATGGAATAACCGAGACGCGCCCGGGCCGAGCCGAAAGAGTTGATTACATTCCATTCGTTGACAGAATTTCCGGCGGCAACCCTGTCTCTGAGGGCGCCAAACGAGACGTCGGTCTCGAAGCCAAACATGTAATTGGATTGGACTTGCCAATTATAGCCTAGTTGCACGCCGCCATATCGGCGCTTGTCGTTCTGATTTGGCATAGTGTCGCTTGAGGGGAAGTCAAAATCCGCGGTCGCGAAGCCCCCATGAACGCCGATGTAAGGGTCTGTCCAAACTGGCGAGATGTAATAGGGAGCATCGTACCAATTAGCGTCAGCGGCGAAGCTGGGAGATGAAATGGCGGCAGCGGCGCAAGCCGCAACAACTGCTACTCTATGCATTATGCAACCAGGTTGAAAAAAATCTGCCTGATAACTGGAAATTGCATAGATTGATAATGCACGGGCCTACCGAGCGACACCAACATCGAGTGGCAACCGCCGCGGCAATGCAACTTAAGGTAGAATAAGCAAATATTTAACTAAGTAAAACAAGATCATCGCTTCTAGAAGCAGGTCCTCCGCAGCTTAAGATTTTTTTATGATTGCACCAAAGCCGGGCTTCGCGGCTTCGTTACACTCAGCGGTTCTCCCCTTTTGCAAATCTGCGAAAGGCGCACAACGTCTCGCTGCTGACATGGTGCTCAATGCCTTCCGCATCACGGCGCGCGGTTTCAGGGCTGACGCCTAACGCCAGCAAAAACGCCTCGACAACCCGATGCCGCTCGCGTGCTTCCGCCGCGAGGCGTTGTCCTGCCTCGGTAAGAAACACACCCCTATAAGGTAGCTGCGATACGAATCCATCCTCTGTTAGGCGTTTTAGCATCTTTGCAACCGTTGGCTGCGCTACGCCCAAACGCCCGGCGATGTCAACTTGGCGCGCCTCTCCTCCGGCCGTGATGAGATCATCAATCAGCTCGACATAATCCTCGATCAGTTCAAGGCGGCGCGCTTGCCGCGTCTGCCGGAAGCTTTCCGATTGTAGTTCGGCGGCAACCAGAGAACCCTCTCGACGGATTTTTCCGGCAGGTTTCTTTTCGATCATGATTCAGTTGATGTGAGCGATTTTCCAGCACCTTACCAGATCGATTTGCGGCTCTCAGTCAAATTCGAACTGAAATAAAAATTGCGTGTGGAGACTTGATTAAGCAAAGGCGTTATATTATAGCATATGCTATGTTTTGGACGGCGAGGACTTTATGGCGGAAACGCGATCTTATATTGAAAGAGCTAATTTCGGTCCAAGCGCGACAACCATCGCTTTGGGCCAAGCGCTGACGGGCAGCCGGTCACGCATAGCGCGGCTGTGGCTTTTTACGGGGCCTGCTGTCGTCGCCTCTATCGCCTATATGGACCCCGGCAATTTCGCGACGAACATCCAGGCCGGGGCCAAATACGGCTATAGTCTCCTCTGGGTCGTGCTTGCGGCCAATATCATCGCCATGCTGTTCCAGGCGCTCTCTGCGAAGCTTGGCATCGTGACAGGACGAAATCTAGCCGAACTTTCTCGCGAGCGCTTTCCTCAACCCATACCCTTGTTGATGTGGATCGTCAGCGAATTGGCGGCGATGGCGACTGACCTAAGCAGGGATTCTTAGTTTGGCCCACGAACGGCGGTTTCGTTCAAAATTGAGAACGGTGACGGCCTTATGGATTGCGGCATCGAGGATTTCGGCATTGGCGAATGTCTGATGGGCGAGGTGATGGATTTTGAGGTCGCGCCAGACGCCCTCGATGTCATTGAGTTCGGGCGCATATTTTGGGAGCCATTCGACCGTGAGCCAATGGGCGCGAGCGGCGAGTTCAGCCTTTGTGGCTTTGCTGACGTGTATCGGACCGTTGTCGAGCACAATAACGGCGGGCTTGGTGCTCGCACCTGGCTTGGGGCCGTACAGCCGGTCGAGGGTCTCCAAAAGCGCGATAAAGTCTGTGCTGCGTTTTGTCCGCGACGTTGTCACGATAAGCTCGCGCTTTCCCCAATCGAACGCACCCATGATGGCGACTTTTTTCGATTGCCCCGGTGCGGGGATGCGCAGATCCGCTCCGCGCTTGGCCCAAGCGCGCGCCAGATAGGGGTGCGTCAGCGCCTCGCTTTCATCGGCGAAAAGCAGCACGATATCGCCTGCTTCCGCTTGGGCCTTGCGAAGCTTCAGCCGCAATCCCATGCGCTCGATCGCGTCCGCGATCTGCCGGCCCTTCAAAGTATGACGGGGTCTACGCCAGCGGAAAGCCCCTTTTTACGAAGCACCTTGGAGAGTTGCGAGCGAGAGATCGTGACCCCTTCGCGCGATGCAATCTCTCCCGAAAGACGAGCGAGTGTAAAGTTTTGCCGGTTTGCGACGGGCTCGCAGAGAAGCACATTCGCGACCCGAAGCGCGGCTTCCGCCTTTACCGGCGCGGGACCAGGAGCAATGCTGGCCTTCAATGCCTCAACGCCGCCTCTCATGAAATCGCTGCGCCACAAGCGCACAGTGTCTTCCCGCACGCCGAAGGCTTGCGCGATCCGCGCGCTGATCCAACCATCCAGCGTCAACAGCACCGCGCGCGCCCGGTCAGCTTCGGCCCGCTCCGGACCGCTCGCCATCACCTTCAGCGCCGCCCTTTCTTCGTCCGATGCTGTCACAGGAGATTTTCCCGCCATGCTTCGCCCCCCAAATCGCATCGCAAAACAAAATCACGGCCAACATTCGTTGGCTAGGCTAAATCAACCTGCTTAGCCGAGTTTTTGGGAGCCGCTATCGGACTTTCGCTGCTAACAGGGATCTCGCTTTTGTCCGGCATGGTCGCCACCGCGATCATCACCTACGCGATCCTGATGTTTAACGGCTCCGGGTTTCGCAAGGCCGAGCTCGTGATCGGCGCATTCATTATAATCATCGGCATTTGCTATCTCATCGAGCTTATCATAGCTCCGGTCAATTGGAGCGCTACGGCGCGCGGCCTCGTCACCCCGAAGATTGCCGATAGCGAAGCCCTATTGATTGCAGTTGGCATCGTTGGGGCCACGGTGATGCCACACGCCATCTACCTGCATTCCGCGCTAATGCAAGGACGTGCGCCTATCGAATCCGACGAACAAAGGCGCACAGTTCTCCGATATTCGAACCGGGAAGTCGTCGTCGCGCTGAGCGTCGCAGGCGCGGTTAACATGGCGATGGTGATGATGGCGGCTGGGGCTTTCAACTCCGGTCATCCCGATGTAGCGGAAATTGCAACCGCCTATCACACGCTGACCCCGCTGCTAGGCGCAGGCGCGGCAATTGTGTTTCTCGTATCGCTGCTTGCCTCGGGTATTTCCAGCTCCGTCGTAGGGACGATGGCCGGACAGGTCATCATGCAGGGCTTTTTCCGGCGGCGAATTCCGATTTGGATAAGACGTCTCGTCACCATGATTCCAGCTTTCGTTGTCGTGGCGATGGGCGTTAACGCGACGAATGCGCTCGTCTTGAGCCAAGTTATGCTCAGTTTAGCACTGCCTGTTCCTGTGATCGCGCTCATTATATTGACGAGTGACAGGCGGATTATGGGAAGCTTCGCCAATGGCGCCTTGATCCGCCTGGCAGCGATCAGTGCCGCTGCAATTGTGCTGATCCTGAATATCGTGCTGCTATATCAGATTATTTTCGGAGCTTGAGGAAGCCGGGGTAGCATCTTCCGGTTGAGCCGTCGCCCACCCTGCGCGAGGCCGCCAATATCATCTTGAGGCGTGTGAAATAGGGCTTGACGAGCGGCCCGGCTACGTTCTGTATAGGGACGAAACGAAGCGATGCGCGTGTAGCTCAGCGGTAGAGCATCTGGTTTACACCCAGAGGGTCGGAGGTTCAATCCCTTCCGCGCGCACCATTAAAATCAAGCACTTAGTTGAATTAGGCAAATGCCGCGCGAATGAAACGGCGAATGAAACGCCGCTTACAGCGCCGTCGGAAGCCATCTGCAAGATCCGCGCGAACACGCCGTCGGCAGGCCGCTCTCCGAGAGAGAAGGCCCATACTTCGAGCCGAGGCACGAAAAGCTGGTGCGCGACGTCCATCGGACGCATTCCGGGATGCAAAAGAACGCACCGCTACTCGATACGCGCACTAAACACTTCATCCGCCGCATGCGGATCGCCGAACATATCCATACTGATTGCCTGGCGACTCACTTCTGACAGCTTTGCCCATCGGTCGGACCGCTCCGCCCAATATTCTGCCATCCCCTGGTCCAGAGCTTTGATAGGGCCCGATGTCGTGCCGCCTTCGCCGGACGCGGCGTTCGTGCCCCTCTGGGCGATTTCCACTTCCCATTTTAGCCGAACGCCTGAGCCACCGACCCCCTCCTCTGGGTCGAAGAAAATCACTCCGGCCTCCTCAAACGCTCTCCTGAGGTCCAAGAGTGTACGCCCGTAAGGCTGCCTAAGCCCCAGCTCGAAATCGGAAATAGTTTTCTGGCTCATCTTTGTTCGCTCTCTAAGCTCACCTTGAGACCAATTCAGCAAAGCCCGCGCTGCGCGGCATTGCGCTGGAGTGACCATCCTATAATTACTCCTATTACGTAAAATACGTTGACTTTGTCGTTTAAGTTAGATTACGTTATTTGCGTAATCTGATGCAACAGTAGTGATCGAGAAAACAGTGCAAATGACTAGCAAGGAATTGAAGACACTCAAATGTCTGCTACGCCGCGCGCGGGAGCTACTTGAAGACGCTTCCGGCCTTGCTGTCGAGGCCAAGGACATGGCACGGCGCATTGCCCTTACTGACATTGTCCGGCGCATCGTCGATCAGCAGAACGATGTGGAGCGTGATCTCGCCGCAGCCGAACAAAGCGAGAGGAGATAGTCTGTGACCTCCGAAATGAACCGATTGTCTACTAGCCAGCGCGTGGCCGTCGAGAAGGCGATCAAGCTGGCCAAGGCGGAAAGTGGCATCCACGCCGTCAAAACACCCGATGGTGGTGAGGCTTATGCCTATTCCTCGTCAAACTCAGCTGGCGAACGCGTGCATTGGGGCTTCAACGCGCCGCCGCATAGCCATTGTATTGCGCGGGGCGTCACGTCATGAGCTGGACACCTGAACGCACCGAGACACTAAAAGTCCTATGGGCGGAAGGCCTCAGCGCCAGCACCATTGCCGCGCGGCTTGCCGATCACGCGCAATGCCGTGATCGGCAAGTTTGGATCACAGTGATAATCGGTGCCGCCATCGCCGCAGTTTTCCTCGTTCCAGAGCAATTGTGGAATTTGCAGCCGAGGTGACGCCATGTTCAAAGAGATCCCGGAACGCAAAGTCGTAGTCTTCAACGAGGACGCCGCCTGGACGCCACAGGAGAAGAAGGCCTCGCTTTGGCTATGCGTGTTGATCCTACTGCTTGTCGGGCTGCCTTCGTTTGCCGTGGCGGTGGTCTCGACCGCCTTTAACGCCATGTTCGCCCACAGCCTCGGCACGGCAAACGAAGAAAAGGCTGCTTGGGTGTTGGCTTCGCTCGGCTTTTCGCTGTTCGTAATCGGCATCCCGATTGCTAGGCCCTTGATCCGTGACAAGCGCCCCGATCTCGATAAGAAGGCGCTATGGCTCTGGCTCGCTTGTCTTGGCTTTTCCATCACGTCCGCGCTTGGCTTTTCGGCCGCGACGCGCGATCACAGCGCGAGCGTAGCCGAAAGCACGATCAAGAGCCGCAAACAGATTGAAGCTGAGATTGCGCGGCTTGAAATGGAGTTTAATTCGCTGCCGGGTCATCGCCCGGTCGGCAATATTGAGGCCTCGATCGAGCGCGCCATCGCGACGAATGCCGTGACCGCAAAATATACCAGCGGCTGCCGTAGGATTGAAAGCCGCAGGGACCGTGAGGCTTGTGCGCCGGTGCTGGCGCTTCGCGAGGAGCTGGCGGCAGCGGAGGCCGCCAACCGGCTCGAGGCAAAAATCGACCGGATGCGCGCGTCCTTCCAGGCAGCGCCCGCAACGGGCACAGTCAGCGATCCGCAGGCCGAAGTGCTCGACTGGATGTCGGCGCGAAGCCTTGGCGCCGACGCGATCCGGCGCCTGCTTTCGGTGTTTGTCGCGCTGCTCGTTGAGGCGGGCTCGGCCATTGGCCTGTCGGTTGCGGCCGAAGCCTTTGTCACGGTCTTGCGCGAGCGCTCGCAAACGGCAAGCACACAAGCAGCACCGGAACCGGTGCTTGATCTTCATGCCCTGCCTATACCGGCCAATGATGTCGGGCTCGATGCTGAGGGAGGCTTCTCGACTTGGTCCACTCGCTGCCTTTCCTTTAGTGCGCAAGCGCGAGTGAAGGCCTCGGATGCCTTCGGCCATTATGAGACTTGGTGCGCACAAAACGGCACGGCAGCCCTGCAATATCTCGTCTTTGGACGACGCATGTCGGACTATGTGGCGAGAAATGGCGGCCAGGTGAAGCAATCCAACGGGCGGGTTTACGAGGGCCTGCGCCTCATTAAACCAACCGGCCCCAAACTGATCGGAGGACCGGAGCATGCTTAGCAGGCTGTTCGGTGCCGCGATCGATCCCGACCGCGGTGTCGCCTTTCTTGAAAATTTTTTACCCGGGCAAGCCTGGGTACTGGCCGGGATTGGCGCGCGCAAAGTGCATGTCAGAACCTTCGTGCCGCAGACTTACTGTCACGCCAAGGCGTTCATCGCCGAGCAGCTCCGCCACAATCGAGAGCTGCGCGTGCTGATGGGCGCACCAAACCGTATGCTTACCACTGCGCCCTTAAAAGACGATCTGCGCGCCACACGGTATATTGGCATAGTGGTGGCAGATTCACGCAAATCCGAGATCGAGAAATTTGAACCGCAGCCGGCCATCCTCCTAAAGGGCGTTGCAAGCTGGATTGCTGTATGGCGCTTTATCGCCTCTGTTCATCCCGATAGCGCCAACTGGGCCGAGTCAGAACTGGCCAACCGCTTCGGGGCAAAAAGGCTCAACCATTTTCTGCCGCTCCCCAATCTTGGGGGCTTTAAGCTCGTCGAATTCGCCAAGGACCGCCTTTCAGTGCCGACCGATTTTGGGGCCGTGTCCGCGCGAGATAATAGCGCGGAAACAGAGCGGACAAGCTTCAGTCCGGCTGCGGCGATCAGGGCCGAGGAGATCGCGTGGCTGTGGCCCGAAGTTGCTGCCAAAGGCGCGCTCACCCTCATCGCTGGTCAGCCCGGCATGGGCAAAAGCCAGATTGCCATTTTTATCGCCGCAACTTTATCGGCTGGTGGTATCTGGCCCAATGGTTCTCGCGCGAACAGTGGGCTCCGCGATCCTCTGCGAGACCGAAGATGATCCGGCGAGCGTGATCCGGCCAAGGCTCGAGGCGGCGGGCGCCGATCTCAACAAAATCGCGTTTGGGCCACATCTCGACCTAACACGCGAACTCGGCGCCCTGATCGCGCAAGCGGATACCATGCCCGATCTGCAGCTGCTCGTGCTGTCGCCGATCGGCTCGTTTTATTTATTGCTTTTTTCTTTTCATAATAATCTGAATAAATCCAGCCAGCTTGTGTTTGAATTGCCTGTGAAATAAAATTCTATTAACAGCATCTTCAGTCAACTCAACCTGCTTACTTCCATTTATCAGTAATAAGTATGGAGTTGAAGTTTCTTCAATTACTTTTCTGATTGCTTCGCCACTGAAGGGATGATTCTGATTTGATTAAGCGATGAGTTTATTATCATGATTTCTTTTTTTGATACAACAATAATCTTATCAAATCAATTCAATTTCATTCAGGTTAGAAATTATTCGATTAGTAATATCACTGTTAAAAGAAAAGATTGCGGCCGTTATTTTTTTATTCGTATCCATTCCTCAGGAAGTGCTTATTCATTTCTTCTTGATAAATTTTTAACACCTTTTCAGTTACACTTTCAATATCAAAATTTTCTATTGCTCTCTTCCTTGCGTTTTTACCAAACTCAACTTGTTTCTCTTTGGATTCTATCAGCAATTTCAATTTGGCTTTCAAATCAGCTGCGTTCTTGTTTTCAAAGAGATAAGAAGTTTCACCATCAACAGCAATATCAAGCACACCTTCAGCATTTGAGCAGACGGAAGATTTTTTCATCGCCATTGCTTCAACAAGAGCTATTCCAAATGCTTCCGA
>CAVPNP010000029.1:0-49065 GCA_963706665.1 uncultured Alphaproteobacteria bacterium | reverse complement strand
TGTAGCCTACTGGTTCCGTTCAGGTCCTTGTTACCAACAGAATAATGGCCCGGATCACCGCCCGCGCCGCCTGGGCCCAATGCGGGTCGCTGCGGCCGCCCTGAACGATCAGCGCGTCGGCAATCGAACCTGCTTCGTCAATCGCTTCATTATTTTCCGGGTCAACTTCCCACAGCGGATTGTAATTCCCCGGCTTTCGAAACGCCCGTTCTCGCCAGAAAGGGTCAAGCACCACCATTTTGCCCAGCCTGCCCACGCTGCGCGCCTGTCACGCGCGCCAGCTCGCCCTTCGGGTCAATCGCCAGGACCGAGCCCGGGTAAAGCAGCAAATTCGGAATGATCAGCGACACGCCCTTGCCGGCCCGCGTGCCGGCCACCGTCAGCGCATGGCGGTCATCGGCCCAGCCCAACTCGGCGCCATTGCGCCGGCCCAGCAACAGCCCGTTCTTCTCGGGCGCATAGCCCCAAGCGGGCCCCAGAGCCTCGCCATCGCCCCAGCGGCTGCGGGGCACCCGGTCTTCCTGGCCCTTCTGCCCACGCGGCAGATCCTTGCGCAGCGCCTCTTCAAAGCCACCGGTCGCGGTATTCCCCTTGTCGGAACCGAACCATCGCGCCATGGCCGTCACCTGAATGTTCAGCCCAGCATATTTCGGCGGCACCATAGGCACCCACGGAACATCGCCCCAATGCCTTTCTGCCGCTGATCCACACGATTCACAGGCCGAGGCGATGAGCGCTTTGCTCCTGATCCCTTTCGTTCGGGGTCTCGCGAACGAGCCGTGCCTACTTTCTGCGCAGGCCTACACGCCACCCCGCGGGCCGCAATGACGAATGTCGGGAGGTACCCCCGCCACGCGCTGCAGCGCGCGCGGCCCTCCCCCGAAATTCTATGCAGCCCGCACGCGAGGGCTGGGGCCCCGCCGTGTGATCGGCGCGCAGTAAGGCACCGCATCGTGCGGAGCCCAATACCAACCGAAAGGACAAATCATCATGAGCAACAAACCAACTCTCTACGCCTACGCCGTGAAGGATCGCGGCCGCAACCAGAAAGTCCATCTGGACCCGCATCGGTGCCGCCTGGCCCCACGAAAAGGGCAAGGGCTTCACGATCGAGCTCGAGGCCTTCCCGATCGACGGCCGCCTGGTGCTGACCGAGCCCAAGCAGGACGAAGGCCGGACAAGCCTGCCGACACCTTCGAAGCCGAAGCAGCGAAGGAGGCCGCCTAATGGAACGCAGCACTCAAGCTGCCGAAACGAGGGCCGCGCAAGCGGCCCTCACTCGGCCTCTCGTCCAGGACTTCGATCGCTTTCTGCTGATCGACGATACCGACGACGATATCTCGGAAATCCGCACCATTCTGCGCGAGCGCTCCCCGCGCGGACTGGAGGTGCAGCCATGACCTGCATGAACCTCAAACGAGCCGGTTGGGCCGCGCAGGCCGTCAAGGTTTTTGCCAAGACGACAGGCGCCCAGCTTTGGCCCGAAGCTATCGCCGACCTGCTCTGCGATCTGGGCCATCTCTGCGATCGCCAAGGCCTGGACTTTAACGCTGTCGCAGCCAGAGCGATCGGGATCTGGCGGATTGAGCAGGAAGAACCTGAAGGTGTTAGCGCTCCTTATCCCGTCTCAATCACAATTCGTTCCGCCAACTCCCACCCATCTGCGAAAGCACGCAAACAAAGACGCTACAAGCGCAAGGCCGGTACACGATGACAACAACCCATGTCCTCATGTCCCTGTCCGACCTTCGCGAACTACAGCACCACATCGGTCACAAGCATCGCATTTGCAAAGCAATCGCCAAGGCTTTCCGAGAACTTGATGACCCGGCCCTTGCGAAATACCGCGCCGCTGCCCTCGCTTCGTCCCGCGACGGTGAACTCGAAATCGATCCAAGCGCCATAGTTTCAAAGGGCGACGACGAGGGCGCCTACGTCATGGCCTGGCTCTGGATTACGGATGACGACGCCGGCATTCGCGATGGTGGCCGATGAACCCATCCGCCCCGCTCGACCGCACACGCCGACCCAACCAATCGCCGCTGCGCGTGCCCTTCGACTTCTACGCAACACCCCCGGAAGCCACACGTGCGCTACTCTCTGTCGAGCATTTCGACGGCACAATTTGGGAGCCGGCCTGTGGGCAAGGCGCGATTAGCGACGTCCTCAAGAACCATGGCCACACTGTCATCTCCACCGATCTCATTGATCGCGGCTATGGCATCCCGGCCATCGACTTCCTAAAACAAAGCGCAGCCCGCGCGACGCATATCATTACCAATCCGCCCTATGGCGGAGGTGTAGCAGACAAATTCATTGGCAAGGCCCTCGCGCTCACCCGGCAAACCGGCGGCAAAGCCGCCTTCCTGCTCGATCTCGCAAGCCTCTGCCACCCAACGCGCCACTCAAAATTCACCGCCACGCCGCCCGCTAGAATCTATGCACTGGACGAACTTGTCTGTCTTCCCAATGGTGACCCCTCCCGGGCGCCCTTCATGGCCCGTGCCGACCGACGCTATTGCTGGATGGTCTGGAAGCCAGGCCACATCGGACCCTCAGCCTTCTGGTGGCTCTCGACTGCCCAATTCGCAAGCTGACGGCACCCACGCTCCGGCCTCACTTTCCCAAACCCTACTGCCTGCCTAACATCTGCTATCTTCCCGCCGCATCCTGCCCGCTGCATCCTCTCCTCGGACTCCGTACCCGCTATCGCTTGATATTGTGTCCGCATTTCTCAAGTGTTTTCAGAGCTCATTCTCCTATCAGATGATATCCATATTCCGCTCTTACCAATTCGAATTCGAACCACGAACTTTTTGATCACCCCGCTAGATCCTCTTCGAGTTTCCCAAACCTCTAGTTCTATTTTGCTTCCGCTTTGATATCATTCTCACCCAACCGTGTAATGCGATGAGCCTCTACATATGTTAATTGAAACATTAGGGTAGCAAGATAGGGCTTCGTAACACGAAGCCATCTTGCCGGGGCTAAAAGCCAGCCGCCCCGGACCCCGAAGCACGCTGCGCTTTGGCCAAACAGGAACTTGGCGCCATGAAACGCCCGCGCGACCCAGACGCGAGAAGGGTGCATCATCTTTCCGTGCGCCTGACGCTGGAAGAATTCATCACCTTGCGCGAGGCGGCCGATGCCGCGCACCAGACGCCATCCGACTATGCCCGGAGCGCCATTTTGCGCAGCCGTCCACCACGCCGCCACAACATCCTGCGGCTAGAGCCCGCGCATTTTTTTCAGATCCGCATGCTGGGTGTGAACTTGAACCAGATCGCAAGGCGCCTTAACTCCAGTGATCAGCCCGCGCCCCCGGAATTGCAGCCGCTGTTGGCTCACATCCACGCCGCGCTGGAACGAGCCCTTCCGGTGTCATGATCGTGCGCATCCAGACCGGACGCAGCTTCTTTGGCGCCGCGCTTTATTTTTTGCACGACAAGAAGCACGAGCATGAGCTGCTGCGCCTTTCCGACGAGCGCGTGGCGTGGACCCACACCCACAATTGCGCCAGCCCCATGCCCGAAATCGCGGTCCATGAGATGATCGCCGTCGCCACCCACCAGGCCGAGCTGAAGCGCGAAAGCGGCCACGCCCCTGGCGGCCGCAAATGCGATGAGCCGGTGATGACCATCAGCCTTTCCTGGCACCCGGTTGAAAAACCGGCGAAGGAAGAGATGATTGAGGCCGCGCGCGGCTTCCTGCAGCACATGGGCTGGCAGGAACACCAGGCGCTGTTCCTTGCCCATAACGACACCCAGCACCAGCACGTGCACATCGTTCTCAATCGCGTGCACCCAAGCACCGGACTCGTGCACAACAACTTCCGCGACCAGCAGCGCGCCGGCAAATGGCGCGAGCGCTATGAGCGCGAGCACGGCAAATTCCGCGACGAGGCTACGCCCCAGCGCCACATCCAGCATGGCCTTGCCAAGCAGGGACGGGCGGTGCAACTGAAATATGCCGAACTCGAAACACAAAACACGAAAGCCCAAGAACGCTTTGAGCGCCGCCAGCTTTCCCACCGCCACCAGCAGGAGCGCGAAACCTTTCTTAGTGGCGGCAAACAGCAATTCAAAGACACCAGCCGCGCCGCCTTTGAAACCATCCGCGCCAAACATCGCCCCCTGTGGGTTGAACACTATCGCCAAACCCAACACTCACTCGAATTCGCCCGCCGGCAGGCCCAACCCCTCAGGCGCCAGGCCGTTCGCGCCGCGCACCGCAACGATTTTGACGCCGCCCGGGCTTTCAACACCCGCGCCGACACTATTTTGAACACAGCGCAAAAACTAGTCGCCGAAGACCGCCAGCAGCTCAATGCCACACAGCGCACCGAAACCCGCGAGGCCCAGGACCTTGCCTGCAAACAACTTTTTGACCAGCGCAAACTTGCCTTCGAAACCCTGAAAGACCACCAGCAACAAGACCGCGGCGAACTGCGCGGCATCCAAACCGCTCGCGCAGACAACGAACCCTTCAGCGCCACCCGCCTGAAAGAATTACTGTCCGAAGTGCCACCCACCGAGCGCGCGCCGGCCGGCCAGGGCAGGGAAGGGGAGCCCGCGCCCATCCTTTTGCCCACCGCGCCGCGCGAGGCGGAAGAACGCATAACCCATGACGCCCCCATGCGCGCCCCTCGCCACGACGGGTTTGACGGCGCCGCGGGCGGCATTGGCAAAGCGGCCGAAATCATCAGCGATGCGCTGGGCAGCTTCTTCGCCCCGCCCACGCCGCAGGAACAGGCTATTGAGAAGGCAAAAGCCCAAGCCGAGGCAGAAGCAGCCCCAGACCGGGAAGCCGACGCGCAAATGCGTGAGGCCGCAGCCCGCGCGCAAAGCACTTCCGACAAGATTTAGGCTTATTTCGCCGAGCACGCCGAGCGCATCGCCGCCGAGGCGTATGATCGATCGCTGAAGGAAAAGCGCACAAGAGAACGGTGAATACAGCGAAGCGAAACCGCTTTTTTGGACCTTGACCGCCACTCAGCAACCCCGAAATTAATTGAAATTAATATTTTGCGCCCGGTGAATTGTTAATTCAAGCCTCGGCGCATCAGATTTATCTTGCCAAGCCATATTTCGATCATGTAAATACCGCGCCTCAATATTATCCAACCATACTAATACGGAGGTTATCATGGCACCCTGGAATCAACGCGACTCTCGCAGTCCTGAAGACGTACTCGACGACACCATGAAGAAAGCCACTGCAAAAGCGGGTGGTGTTATCAGTTTCGTCGGAAACAACAAAAAGAAGCTGGCTGCTTTGGCAGTTGCTGGACTTACGGCGAACAGCACGATGTTCGTTATCCAGCAAACGGAGCGGGGAAATGTTCGCCGTCTGGGTGTGGCCCAGTATGAAACGCCTCTTCAACCCGGTCTGCATTTCAAGGCGCCCTTTATTGATACGGCCGACAAATTGCAGGTTTCCTTGCGAACCCTGCATATTCCAAAATTCGATGTGACCACGGTCGACAACCAGAAAGTTACATTGGACATGAACTTCAACTACACGGTGCCTTTAGATAAAATCTATCACTTGATGTATGAAGTCGGCAAAGCAGGGCACTACGATATTGATGAACAGGTCATCCCTGTTGCCATGGATCGTGCCAGCCGTGTTCTGTCAAGGCAAAATATGGTCTCTGTGAATTTGGAGCGTGAAAAAATCCAGAAGGAGATTGAAACCAACGTGTCTGAAGCCGTGAAGGAGCTCTTTGGCATTGAGCCTCACAGTCTTCAGATCGCCGGGATCAGGCCTTCAGATGCGTTCTTGGCATCCAACGAGGCTGCGGTAAGGGCGAAGAACGAAGCTGTAGCGGCTGAAAATACAGTTCTGACAGTCACAAACCAAGCCCGGCAAAAAGTTGTCAAAGCCACGGGTGACGCAGATGCTAAAATTCAGGAAGCAAGAGGTGATGCTGAATTTGCGCTTTTAAAAGCCCAAGCAGAAAAAACAAAACGCACTCTGGAAGGACAAGGCGAGCAGGCCGCTGTGGAGGCTCAGATGAAGCCGTTTGCCGGTAGTGTATCGGCTTACCTCGATTACATGAGAGCCAAAGCTAACGTTGTAACTGCAGAGAGATGGAACGGGGTGAAGTCGCTTGTTGAAAGCGGTAACGGAGGCAACACCGTCACGGTGGTGCCCCTGCCGCCCACGGCTGCATCTGGACAAGCTCCGGCACTGGCAGTTCCAACAAGGTAGTCTACTATCCCATCACCAATACAAAGCGCGGGGAGAAATCCCCGCGTTTCATTTTCGCCCGACGCACTCGAAGCCTGCGAGATGTAGCGCTGGCCGCTCGGCCGCGAACCGCGCGGGAAGGATTGAAAGCCAACTGTCTGCGCATCATGGCGTTTGCCGCAATATCATCCTCAACCACGCATCTCCCACGGCCCCGCCACCCGCGCCCCGCGCAAGGACGCGTTTGACGGAATTGCCGGCGGCATCGGCAAGCATGCCGAAATCGCCTCAGACATCCTTGGCAGCCTGATTGCGCCACCTTCGCCGAAAGAGCAGGCCCAGGCTGAGGCAGAAGCCGCTCCCGAGCGCGAGGCCAACCAACAGGCCGCAGAGGCTCAACAACGTGCGCAAAGCACTTCCGACAAGATTCAGGCTTATTTCGCCGAGCACGCCGACCGTATCCGTGCCGAGGAGCACGAGCGCGCCTTAAAAAAGAAGCGCACAAGAGAACGGTGAATATCTTCAAGCCGAAATCTATTCCCCATCCGAATCCTCACGCGCAATCCCTTCGATAAATTTTTCCGCTGCCTTTTTCGTGTTCGAATCGACTCCGAACCCTGCACATAAAACGAATTCTCTCGGCCGACAATTTTCGATAGACGAGAAGGCCAGACGAGCAAGCTGGGTTTTTGCTACAGAATTATCCGGCGCGCCATCACCGCTCTTCCGCAAAAAAACTTTCTCTGGATTTCATGACCCGTCCACGCAGCCACGACCCGCGCCTGCAGCAGATCAATCTGCGCTTCAACGCAGACGAGTTCGCGCGCATTCATCGCAACGCCTCGATCACCGGCAAGACCGTGCCGGATTTTGGCCGCGCCGCGCTGCTGCGAAAACCCCGCCCCACGCGCAAAACCGCGCCGCAGCTCCTATCTCTGCCGCCCCGGTCCATCACCCGCTGGCATGCCGAAGGCCTTGCGCTCAACACCCTGGCGCATGAAATCAACTCCAGAAACGACCTTGATCTCCTCGATCTTGCCGCCACGCTTCGCAGCCTGCGCAGCCTTCTTCGACGACTTGGCACCGACGCGCAAGCTTCCTACCGCCTCCACCCCGCGCTGCGTTACCACCTGCGCCGCGTCTGCACCAACCTGGTCCAGATCGCCGATCGCTATCGCGCGCTTGAGCGCTCCCCGCCCGCGCCGCTTTCCAACCTCATCAACCGCTTCCGCCTGATCCTCAATCACGACCATGGTTCCTAATATTTCTCCCAACGGCGCAAGCTTCTTTGGTGCGGGCGCCTATCACCTGCATGACAAACTCGGCCCCACGGCCCAGCGCGTATTGTTCACCGCCACCCGCAATCTGGCCAATGACGACGCGCATCTTGCCATCGACGAGATGCATCGCACCGTCACTGATGGGCCCCTGGCCAAGCAATTCAGTGGCGCCAGCCCCGCCGGCCGCAAGAACTTCGCGCCCGTCAAGACCATCAGCCTGGCCTGGGCGCCGCACGAGAAGCCCACGCCGCAACACATGATCGCCGCCGCCGATGATTTCTTGGCCACCATGGGCTGGCAGCACCACCAGGCGGTGTTCGCCGCTCACAGCGATACCCAGCACCCCCATCTGCACATCATCCTCAACCGCATCAACCCTTTGAGCGGCAAAACCCTGAATGACTGGCAGGACAAAAAGCGCGCCCAGCAGTGGGCGCTCTCCTTTGAGAAGCGGCACGGCGCCATTCTTTGCCCTGCGCGCCTCAGTCCACACACCTCGGCTGGGTTGCCCCATGCGAGCGCCAGATTGCTGGCACAGCACCCTGATCGCCCGCGCCTCAGCCGCGCCGTCCGCCGCCAATTTAGACAATCATGGGCCAGATATTTCCGCCGGCAGCGTCAACTCAACCAGGCGTTCAACCGGCGCGCCGGCATCATGCACAAGGGCGCCATCAGCCAGGCGAGGGAAGGGGACCACATCGGCGCCGCCGCCACCTTACGCACCTTCTCCAAGGCCCACGCCGCCGGCCGGCGTCAGCTGAAAGCGCACCGCCGCATCCTGCGGCTTGCACAGCTGCGGTTCATCCGCCAGCTGCTGCCACAAATTCCCAATCCCTGATTTCCGCACCCAGCGCAAACAGCTCCTCGCCCAGCAAGCCGGTGCCTTCGCCGCGCTTCGCGCCCGGCCCTCAGGCCACCCCGCCGAGATCGCCCAATCAGAAATCGCTTTGGAATTCGCGCATCGGTGGGCCGAGATCCGCAAGGGTCCAGCCCATCTGCGCGCCGCTGCATCCGCCACGCTGGCGGCCGAACAGCATGCCGCGCTTCAAACGCGCACTGCCCACCACATCGCGCGGTTTGCCGCGGAACGGCGCAGCGCCTTCCGCGAACTCAGCCAGCGCCACAAAACCCAACGCCGCACTTTGACCCAGCACCTGCGCGAGGCCCGCAGCCAGGCATTCAGCAACCGCCGCCCAACGCTCAACTGAAATCATGCGCCGCTTTCGCCCCAAACCAGCCCCACCCATTCAACCCCTTGATCGTATCGAGCAGGGCAGGGGCGGCGAGCGCCAGCTGCAGGATTGGCTTGACCGCTCGCGCCTGCCGTATCTTTTTCTCGACCAGACGCCGCTGACCATCCCGCTTTCGCTGCGGTCCCAGATCAAGCGGCCTGACTTCCTTGTGCCCATCGACACCCTTGGCATCCTCGCCCTTGACGCCAAGGCCAAAACCCTCATCGACGGCCATTTCGTTCTTGAAGAATACGAGCGCCGCACCCTTGGCGCCTTCGAAGCATTCTTTCAAACGCCTGTCTGGTATGTCTGTTTTCCGCCGGGGCATTTGCTTACCTGCCATTTATTTCGCAACCAGCGCCTCTGCGGACCAGAAATCGGCTTCCACCCCAACACCCGCACCCTGCATATCCCACTCAGCCTTGGGCTGACCGTGCAGCCCCACGCGGTAAGTTTCTCCAACGCCATGATTTCCGCGTTTAGGATAATATGATGGGTGACAATAATATGGGTTTGGGCGGTCCCCGGCCGCTGGCCGGGGCGGGCTCTACGGCTTCGCCGCGGAACCGCCTCCGGCGTTTCCGCCCATCCGGGTGACGATCCCTACCGCATCTCGCTTTTTCGTAAGCCGAAACAACAATATCCACCAGAAACTTTTGGAATTAATACATTCAACCTTGCGAGCTTGATTTCATCTGATTCTGAATGCCCAGCGTTTCCCGCAACTCTTTTTCTTTAGGAGTTTCCCATGGCCGCGCCCGCACCAGATCAGACCAGCTCCAAGTTCGTCGTGTTCCAAAGTCTCCGAGGACTACTCACCCTCGAACACGGCACCGAATACGAAATCGGCCAGCTCCGCCCGCACCACACCGACTGCAGCCGACCCGAAATCCCCCATCTGGTACGAAGGATTCGTGGTGGCGAAGAACACCGACCGGCGCGCCCTCGACAAGATCATGGAAAACGCCTTCGCCAAGGACGGCAGCGTCCCGGCGCACCGCCCGGCCGAAAGCAACGCACGTCCCCTTGCAGCTGAAGCTCAACCCATACCCGGAAGACAAGAAGCGGCCAGACGGCAAAAGCCCGGACTACATCGGCTCGCTTCTGACCAGCGAAGGCTTCTACACCGTCTTCGCCCGCAAGCAGGACGGCAAGGCCGGATTGCTTCTCGCCGGCTCGGTCGCCCCGCACCAGCCCAGCGGAACCCAGCCCATGCTTCCGCAGCATGACGCGCCGGCCGAACCAGCGCCCGGCAAAGGCCGCAAAGGCGCGAAGCCTCCACGCGATCCTGCCTGACAGCACCCCGAAAGCCGCTTCAGGCCTCACCAAAAAACAGGCCCCCTCGGGGGTCTGTTCCTCGGGCCGATGACACAGCCGCCCACGCGAGCCCCGTTCCGGGTGAAGGCTCGCGATGGACGGCTCCGAAAAACAGACCCCCGAATGAGGGGCAACCATGAAAACGTCCAAACGGGACCTGCACGCAGAAATCACCGCCAACCTGATTGCCGCGATCGAGAAAGACCCCGGCGACCCGCAAATGCCCTGGCGCCGCACCGGCGGCAAGCCGCTGTGGCTGCCCGAGAACGCCCACACCGGCAACCGTTACAACGGCATCAACATCGTCTCGCTGTGGGTGGCAGCGGAAACGAAAGGCTACACCACCCCCGTTTGGGCCACCTACAAACAATGGGCCCAACTTGGCGCGCAGGTGCGCTCCGGCGAGAAGGCCAGCCTCGTGGTCTTCTATAAGGAATTCAGCACCGAGCCGAACCCGGATGATGAGAAGGATGACGGCACGCGGCGCGTCGCCCGCGCATCCCATGTGTTCAACGCAGACCAGGTGGAAGGTTTTGCCGGCGCACCACCGCCGCCTGAGCCGCTCGGCCCCATCGAGCGCCTCGCGCAGGCCGAACGCTTCCTCGCTTTTACCGCCGCCAAGATCGAGGTGGGCGGCGAGCGGGCGCTCTATCGCCCATCTACCGACACCGTTCACATGCCGGATGAAATCCTCTTCACCGGCAGCGACACCATGAACCGCAGTGAAGCTTGGTACGCCACCGCTCTACATGAAACCACGCATTGGAGCGGGGCCAAGCACCGGCTGAATCGCGACTTCGGCAAGCGCTTTGGCGATCAGGCCTATGCAGCGGAAGAACTGGTGGCCGAGATCGCAAGCGCCTTCCTGTGCGCGGAACTCTCGATCACGCAAGACACGCGCGCTGACCACGCCAAGTACCTGGCGCATTGGCTCAAGCTGCTTAAGGAAGATGATCGCGCGATTTTTACCGCCGCCGCCAAGGCCAGCGAGGCCGTCAATTTTCTGAAAGGCCTGCAGCCGTCCGAACCCGAGCCTTCAGACGGTAAGCGTCCCAACAACAAGTCAGCACCGCCGCAACCGGCATGATCTTCGCGCCAAACAGTGACCTGGAAACAGCAGCCCGCCATCTATTTTTCTTGTACGCTGCTGACCGAAAGCGGCTGGATGAAAAACCACCACTCGCGCCCCGGACTTTCCAATTCCTCCCTGCTAGACCTTCACCCGTCGACGACGCGCGACAGCTGGCGCGCAGGCTTCATCACTGCGGCGGCGGGATGAAGCAACTTGCAAGCGGGCGGGCGGCGTCGCGGGGCGCCGCCCGCATCGTTCCATTGGCCATCCATTATCCCGCTATCTGTACCTGGGAACTCGGCTAGATCGCCCATAGCCACCACCACACCCTTGCAAAACACCGCTGACAGAGCATAATGGGATCGAGCTGTCCTAGTAGCTCCACCGCGCGGGTTCTGGACGCGCGGTGTTCCTTCCTCAATCGCGCCAGAACATCGCGCCAAAGCATCGAGAGCAGGGGACGGAACCTCGTTCACTACCTAGAGATAGCCCACTAGGCCGCCTACAACGGCCATAGCAGGCCAAGAGACATTTTCCGCCAGATGTGCCAGTCTGTGCACCCATTATGACGGGGATCAGCGCGAATTTCAGCTTTCTGGCCGACCACGACCTCCAACTCACCCGGTTGGCGGCGCTGGCTGAGCGCTACTTTGCCGATGATCCCAACACTTGCCTGATCAAGCTTCGCCAGTTCGGTGAGCTGCTCGCGCAACAAACGGCCGCCCGTTACGGACTATTCAACTCGACCGAAGAACCCCAGGCCGACCTCTTGCGCCGCCTCAAACTTGATGGCGGACTCCCCCGCCAGGTGCTCGACCTCTTCCATCAGATCCGCATTCTTGGAAATGCCGCCAGCCACCAACAACAAGGCACGCACACTGAAGCCCTTGTGGCCCTCAAGCTCTCGCGCCAGCTAGCCATCTGGTTCCACCGCACCTTCACCCGCAACACGAGCTTTAAGCCAGGACCATTTGTTCCCCCGCCCGACGCTGCCATCGCGACCCAAGAGCTACACACCGAGCTCGCCCGGTTGCAGGGCGTGCTGGAGGAGACACGGACCGTGGCTGAGAAGGCCCGTGCCGATGCCGAAGCTCACGCGCGCGCCCGCGAGACAGCCGAGCAACGCGCACAACGCGAGGCCGAAGAGCGCGCCGTTTGGGAGAATCTAGCGGCTGAAGCCGAGCAGGCGAAATTGGCGCTTCAATCCGAACTTGCTAGCGTTCAGGCCAGTGCCGAACAAGCTCCCGCAGCTGAAATCGCCGCCGTTGAGCGCGAAGCCGACATCGCCGCGACGCGCATCGATCTCGACGAAGCCGAGACGCGCCTCATCGTTGACCGCCAGCTGCGTGCACGCGGCTGGCAGGCCGATTCCGAAAAATTGACTTACGCTGCCGGCGCCCGCCCGGTGAAGAACGCCAACCTCGCGATTGCCGAGTGGCCGACGGCCACTGGACCGGCCGACTATGCGCTCTTCGCAGGCACCACTCTGGTCGGCGTCGTGGAAGCCAAACGCCACCGCAAGAACGTCTCGGCGGCGCTAACGTCAATCAGAGCGGTATTCCAAGGGTGTGCGATCTGTCGAAGGCGTCGCACTTGCGGGTCCTTGGGGGGAATTCAAGGTGCCGTTCCTATTCGCCACCAACGGGCGCCCGTACCTCAAGCAAATCGAGACCGAAAGCGGCATCTGGTTTCGCGATGCGCGCAAGACAACCAACGCCGGTCGCTCGCTCATCGACTGGTTCACGCCGGAAGGTCTCACGGCCGAGCTCGACATGGACCGGGCTGCCGCCGATGAAGCGTTGAAGCGCGAGCCGTTCAACTTTGGCTTCCCACTGCGGCCCTATCAACAGAAGGCTATCCAAGCGCTGGAGAAGGGGCTAGCCGAGAACCGCCGCACCATGCTGGTCGCGATGGCCACCGGCACCGGCAAGACCAAGCTCGCCATTGCCCTGCTCTATCGCCTGCTTGCCACCAAGCGCTTCCGGCGGGTCTGTTTCGTCGTCGACCGCAGCGCCCTTGGCACGCAGACCGAGAACGAGTTCACGACCACGAAGGTGGTCAGCGCCAAGGCCTTCGCCGACATTTTCGGCCTGAAGGGCCTGGCAAGATCGACATCGATCCCGACACCCGCGTGCACATCTGCACCATCCAGGGGCTCGTGAAACGCGTGCTCTTTGCTGCCGAGCCCGCCGATGTGCCGCCCATCGACCAGTACGACCTGATGCTCGTCGACGAGTGCCACCGCGGCTACCTACTTGATCGTGAGATGTCCGACACCGAGCTGCAGTTCCGCAGCCAGGACGACTACGTCTCCAAATACCGCCGCGTACTGGAGCACTTCGATGCCGTCAAGATCGGCCTGACCGCCACGCCGGCGCTTCACACCGCTCAGATCTTCGGCGATCCGATCTTCACCTATTCCTACCGCGAGGCGGTGATCGACGGCTATCTCGTCGACCACGAGCCGCCCTACCAGATCAAGACCCAACTCAGCGAGGCCGGCATCGTCTTCAACGCCGGTGACCAGCTGGAGCTGTTCGATACCCAGACCGGCAAGATCGATCTCGACCCATGCCCCCGACGAGCTCAAGTTCGAGGTCGAGCAGTTCAACCGGCAGGTCATCACCGTTCCGTTCAACGCAGTCGTGGCCGAGGAGCTCGTCAAGCACATCGACCCGAGCCTGCCCGGCAAGACGCTCATCTTTGCCGCCACCGACGGTCATGCCGATATCGTCGTCACCGAGTTGCAAGAAGGCCTACGCCGAGGCGGGCATTCCCATCGAGGACGCTGCCATCCGCAAAATCACCGGCAGCGTCGATCGCGTCGGTGCGCTGATCCGCTCCTTCCGCAACGACGCCAACCCCAAGATCGCCGTGACGGTCGATTTGCTCACCACCGGCATCGACGTGCCCAGCATCGTCAACCTCGTCTTCCTGCGTCGGGTCAACAGCCGCATTCTCTACGAGCAGATGCTGGGCCGCGCGACGCGCCTTTGCCCCGAGATCGGCCAAGGAAGCCTTCCGCATCTTCGACGCCGGTCGATCTCTACCGGAACCTGCAGGACGTCACCGCGATGAAGCCGGTGGTGGTCAATCCCTCCATCACCTTCGCGCAGCTCTTCGAAGAACTGGCCAACGTCGGTGACCCCCAGCAACAAGCCGTGCTTCGCGATCAACTGGCCGTCAAACTGCGCCGGCGCCTCAAACGGCTTTCAGAAGAGGCGCGCCGCAAATACGAAGCTGAGGCCGGCGAAACCGCGGAAGCCACTCTCAAGCGCCTCCTGGAGAGCGATCCGGCCGAACTCGCAGGCTGGGTGAAGAGCCGGCAAGGCCTCGGCAACATCCTCGATTGGGACCCGGAGGGCACTGGCGGACGCGTTTTGCCCATCTCCCAACATCCGGACCAGGTGATCGATGTCACGCGCGGCTATGGTCCCGACCAGGAACGGCCGGAGGACTTCCTCGACAGCTTTCGCACCTTCGTGCGCGACAACCTCAACAAGATCGCTGCGCTCAACGTGGTGGTGACGCGCCCGCGCGAGCTCACCCGTCAACAGCTGAGGGAGCTGCAGCTGGAGCTCGCTCGCCATAACTACAGCGTAGACAAATCTTCGGCAGGCGTGGCGGCAGACCAAGAACGAGGACATTGCTGCTTCCATCATCGGCTTTGTGCGCCAGGCCGCCCTCAGGGAGCCGCTGGTCCCGTATGAGGAACGCGTCAAGCGTGCCATAGCCGCCATCCTCAAATCGCGTCCTTGGACCGATCCACAGCGCCAATGGCTGCGAACGAATTGGCGAGCAATTGCTGACAGCAGATTGTGGTCGACCGCGAGGCCCTAGACGATACGCCCTTCAAGGAGGAGGGTGGCTTCAACCGCCTCAACAAGCAGTTCAACGGTGAGCTTGAAAGCATTCTAACCAGCATCAACGAGGAACTATGGAAGCAAGCGAGCTGACCCGGGGAACTGTCACCACACGCGACATCGTCGCCAAGCTGTGGAACCTCTGCCATGTGCTGCGCGACGACGGCATCACCTATCAGGACTACGTCACCGAACTGACCTTCCTTTTGTTCCTGAAGATGCTGGCGGAGACAGGACACGAGGAGCGCTTGCCCAACGGCTATCGCTGGGCGGAGCTTGCCCGCCACGCCGGCATGGAGCAGCTCACTTACTACCGCCGACTGATGCTCGATCTCGGCAATCCTAAGAAGACCAAAGACCCGACCGTCCTGGCCATCTTTGCCGACGCGCAGACCAAACTCAGAAAGCCGACCAACCTCAAATCGCTCACGACCGACATCGATCAGCTCGACTGGTTCTCGGCACGCGAGGAAGGGCTTGGCGATCTATACGAAGGCCTCCTCGAGAAGAATGCCAACGAGAAGAAGTCTGGGGCAGGGCAATACTTCACGCCGCGCCCGCTTATCGATTGCATTGTGCGCCTGATGAAACCGCAGGCCGGTGAGGTGATCCAGGACCCAGCTGCCGGCACGGGCGGGTTCCTCGTAGCGGCCGATCGGTACATCAAGGATGCGACCGACGACCTCTTCAAGCTACCGAAAGAGAAGGCGCACTTTCAGCGGCACAATGCGTTCACCGGCTCCGAGTTGGTGCATGACACGCACCGGCTGTTGCTCATGAACCTAATGCTTCACGGCATCGAGTGTCCGATTGAGAACGGTGACTCTTTGTCGCCTGTCGGAGAAGGGCTAGGTAAGGCCGATCTCGTCCTCACCAATCCGCCGTTCGGCACCAAGAAAGGGGGAGGGCGCCCGACACGCTCTGACTTTTCGATCACGGCGGATACGTCCAACAAGCAGCTTGCGTTCGTCGAGCACGTTGTGCGTGCGCTAAAGCCCGGCGGGCGTGCAGCCATGGTGGTTCCTGACAACGTGCTCTTCGAGGACAATACCGGCCGGAGTCTACGCACCTGGCTGATGGATCTGTGCGACCTACATACGATCTTACGGCTGCCGACGGGCATCTTTTACGCGCAGGGCGTCAAGACCAATGTCCTCTTCTTCACGCGTGGCAAGACGGACACCGGCAACACGAAGGCCGTGTGGATTTACGACCTCCGCGCCAACATGCCCGCAGTTCGGCAAGACGCGCCCTCTGAAGGTCGATGACTTTGCAGAGTTCGAAAGGGCTTTTCGAGACGACCCTTACGGGAAGGCTAAACGCAAGGACCAAGGAGAGGAGGGTCGATTTCGTCGCTTTGCGCGCGAGGTTGTTACCGCGCGAAACGACAGCCTTGATATCAGCTGGCTGAGAGATACAGAAACGTCTGCCGAGGAGCACCTAACGGAACCAGACGACATTGCTGCCGCTATTGCAGCCCATCTCAAGGCCGCGTTAGCGGAAATTGAGTCACTCAGTGGCCTGCTAACCAGCGATTCACAAGTTGTTAAACCGCGCCGGGAAGCCGCAGAATGACCAAACTGCCAATAGGCTGGGGCGAAATATCCGTCGCTGATTTGGCAGCACCCGAGCCGCGTGCCATCACAGATGGACCATTTGGTAGCTCCCTTAAACGCTCTCATTATGCGCCTAGCGGCGCGCGTGTCATTAGACTAAGCAATCTTGGCGACGGCCAATTTCTCAACCACGATCAAGCATTCATTACACCCGAACACTTTGCCGCCCTCAAGCGACACGAAGCGACGCCCGGCGACATTCTCGTTGCTGCTCTCGGAGACCCCCTCGGCCGCGCTTGCGTCCTCCCGGAAGGAATCGGCCCCGCCATTGTCAAAGCCGACTGTTTCCGCATTAGGCCCAGCAATATAATTGACCGGAACCTATTCGTGCATTGGCTCAATTCCCCGCAAACTCGCAACGCTATCGCACATAGCAGTCATGGGTTGGGCCGAACACGCATCAATCTTGCCGATCTCAAATCACTGAGACTTCCCATTCCGGCGCATTCCGAGCAGCGTCGCATTATCGCCAAGCTTGATAGTCTCTTCCTCCGATCCTCACACGCTCGGGATGAGCTCGACCGCATCCCCAACCTCGTAGACCAATACAAACAAGCGGTCCTTGCAGCTGCGTTTACAGGCAAACTAACGAAGGACTGGCGAAGCAAGGATCTCTCTTTAGACGGCAACGCGCTCAAGCAGCTCGTTCTGGACGACCGGCAAACACACCGCAATGCCCAGGGTATTCGCGCAAAAGGTGCGAACCGCAGCATCCCTGCCAAAACGCAAGACTTGCCGCAGCTTCCAAAAAACTGGATCTGGCTGACGTTCGATGAATGCTGTTGGGACCTAACTGTTGGGCATGTGGGTCCGATGAAAACTCGATACGTGGCCTCTGGCACGCCTTTTCTGCGCTCTTTCAACGTGAAACCAAACCGTATCGACATGAGCGATGTAGCGTTTATCGATCAGCATTTCGATTCTGAGTTGCGCAAATCACGCCTCCGTCACGGCACGATCGTTGTGGTCCGGACAGGCGCGCCTGGGACGGCAGCCGTCATTCCAAAAGAACTGGACGGTGCCAATTGTTCAGATCTAGTTATTTGCCGCCCTATCGATTCTCTTCTTCCAGAATATGCGTCACACTATATTAACAGCGCATTCGCCCAAAAACTGGTCTCAGGCTTTCAGGTCGGCGTAGCTCAGCAGCATTTCAACGTTGGCGCGATGAGCCGTCTCGCGTTGCCATTCACCCGACTTGAAGAGCAGCGCGAAATTGTTAAAAGAATCGAAGCTGCTTTCGCTTGGTTAGATAAGTTAGCCGTAGAACAAACGCGCGCTTCATTTCTCCTTTCGACGCTCGATCAAGCCATCCTCGCCAAAGCGTTCCGCGGAGAACTCGTCCCCCGTTATTCCAATGATGAATCTGCTGAACGCCCGCTGCGAAAAATTGCTAAACAGCGCGAACCTGTCAACCGCAGAAGGAATGGTCGCGCGAGAGCCTGAAAGCGATAGGCGCACTGCTTGCCAGACAAGTAGTTCTCTATCAGTCCGCATCCAACAGTTGACCAGGCGTCGAAGAGTTGACCACCCTTTAGGTTGTGGCGACGCAGCGCCAATGCTGGAGGCGCGCAGCGAAGCGTAGCGCCGGAAGACTTGCCGCTGCGTGTGCGCCTATGTGGTCCAGATTGAGCGCCGATCTACACCTGTGCGGCTTCGAGTGATCGTCGTATCCTTGACGGGATAGCCGGGAGCGATTCGTTGCGACAGCGGGAGCCACATCAAGCAGACCACGTACTCCGAGCATATCGGTATCAGCTGTTGCATGCGCTGCAGGGGTGGCTGGAGCTGCGCGGGGATCAAGAGCTCCTTCTCGAAATCGACGAGGACCATGCGGTCGTTTCAGACGTGCGTTCTGAGGGCAACCAAGTCAAGTTTTCTGACACGGCCAAGGGCGCCAAGCCGCTAAGTCTCCGTTCTCCAGGCGTCATAGAGGCAATCGAGCGGTACTGGACCCAATCGAATGGGGGAGAGGATCCGCGTACGTATCTTCGGTTTCTCACGAACAGTGGGGCGGCCCGGGAGCGGGGTGCAAAGCTGCCTGACGATAGCGCTGGCTTGGCCTATTGGCAGCAAGTGGCACGAGACGGTGACACGGTCCCGCTGCGGCGTCTTCTCATCGGCATCTTTGACGAAAAGCCCGTAGGTGCATGGCTCAAGAGTGTGCCGTCGGATGAAGAAATTAGGTCTCGGCTCCTAGGCCGAGTGGAGTTCGTTCTCAACGCCCCGGATGACGTCGCCCTCCAGCTTCATATCCGGGATCGGCTTGGCATGCTGTATTTGTACAAAGGGCGCTATGAAACGCTCGGAGAGCTGGCCCTACCTGTATTGCTCGTCGCAGTGCTCACGGCTGCGAGCTCGCCGAAAATCGAAGAGCGGCGGTTGACCGTCGGACAGCTGCATCGTGCGCTTGAAGAACTTTTGCCGAGGGAAGGCGCTCGCGAAGTCGCGCAGCCACCCAAAGGGCCTCCTGAGACCGGGTATGCAGTGACTCCGCTCCGCCTCCGCGCCGGGCTTGCGGATCGAACGTCGACGGTGGCTAGCTGCGTTGAGCAGATAGGTGGGGAGACAATCGTTTGGCTCCACGGCGCGCATGGAGTTGGTAAGTCGACGCTCGCTGCATTGATAGCGCGCACGATCGGCGGGTCATGGATTGCTGCTGATTTTAGGCCCTATCAGGACGGGCGCGGGGCGATTGGTGTCTGGCACGAGCTGACATCGACGCTCACAACACGGGCCATACCAGATGGAATTGTGCTCGATGATATCTCGGGGCAGGGCATCGAGCTGCTCAAGGCGCGCATTGCCGGTCTTGTCGCATCTTGTGCGGTGCGCCGCTCAAAGATCATCGTTACTTCCAATAACCGGCCGTCATCAGTTCTCCTTGCGGAGCTGGGTGCAATGCCAAACGCTGCGCTCGAAGCCGCGTACTTCAGTGTCGCGGACGTGCGTGAGCTCGTCGGGCAAGGTGCCTCACCTGAGCCGACGTCGATCGAGGGTTGGGCGCAGCTGATCCATATATCGACGGCGGGCGGCCATCCTCTTCTGGTGGCGGCGAAGATTGCGAACCTGCGCGCGCGGCAATGGCCTGGCGCGGCACTCACTGAGGATTTGGGAGGCGACGCCAGCACGGCGATCCAGGAGGTCAGAACGGAAGCACGTCGCCGGTTGCTCGCCGAGTTGCCTGAGCGATCATCTGCACGTGCTGTCCTGGATCGGGTAAGCACGGTTTTCCAGAGTTTCGAGGACGGGCTGGTCCATCAGCTTTGCCATGACGAACCGGAAGTTCCTCATCCAGCTGATGCCTTGGCTTTGCTTAAGGGCCCTTGGATCGAGCAGCTACCGGATGGCGGATGGCGGCTATCGCCCCTGATTGCCGATCTTGGCGCTGACGTGCCTCCCGCGCGGGCGCAACGCTGCAGGCGGATCGCGGCTGTTTACTGGCTATCGCAGCGAACACTTGACGCCCGGAGACTGCCTCTCTGCTTTTGGAACGCGTATCTCGGCAAGCATACGCAGGTGCTGATGACGGTGGTCGACCGAATCTTCCGGCTTCCAGCTGGCCAGCTTCAGTCGGCGGCGACGGTTCTGTCTCCTCTTATCGCTTTCCGCACAGACCGCTCGATGCTGGCTGAAGAACCAGCGATGGCTTGCATCTTGCGCCTGTTGCAGATCGTTGTTGCCGATGCGATGGAGGATGAAGCGGTTGCAACCACAGCGGCACAGACGTTGCTAACGGAGATCGACGGCGCGCCAAATGTGGACTTTCGTGACCTGCAGACATCGATCGCCGCCAAGACAGTTCTTTGGCTTGATCGCGTCTGGATTCCACCCGCACTTCAGCTCGAGTACCTGCTGCGGCTCAAAGCTAGCGTCGCGCGCGTCATGGGAGGCAGTTTCCTCGATCTCAAAGAATCTATGATCGCATCAGTGCGTGAACTGCCCGAAGGCGCTGATACAGCAGGCGCCCTACTAGCCGGCGTATTCATGCGCATGCGAGATTCCACGCGGCTTTGCCAGTTGATTGAAGCGGTTGGCGACCTTGATGCAAACGAGCGAACCGCTCTACTGAGTTCGGTCAATGCTGTGGTCAGAGATCTCGGCTCGTTCATCCATAACGCTTGGGCCAATGAGCAGATCAAGGGAAACGATCTAGCGCCGGTGCTGTCGAACTACCGCCGCATGCGTGCACATGTCGCACAGTGGGGAATGCCGAAGCTTGAGGCCGAGTTCGCAATTGCTGAGTCGGTGCTGCTGGATGAGGGATTGCAAGAAGGCGAACAGGCTTTGGCTGTCGTCGACGCGGCGATCGCACAATTCGGAAGAAGCCCAGCGCTCATCCGACAGAAGAGCAAAGTGCTTGCGCACCACGGCCAAAACGATGCGGCGGCATCGCTCATGATTGAGATCGAGCACGAGATAGGCACGCTTGCGCCGTTTGACCAGGTCCTAGCGCTTAGAGATGGCGCTGCGGCGGCGGCTCAGGCCAAGCGCCACGAGGATGCGCTTCGGCTCTTCCGAAAAGCTGAGGCCGTGCTGGCTGCAAAGGGAGGACACGAGGCGCAGCGGGCCGGATTTGTGACGGACGAAGCGTTGGTCTTATGGGACCAAGGCCGGCGAATTGACGCGTTGCGTCGGGTGGGTGACGCGCTTGATGCAGTCGAGGCATTCGATCCGCATCTGTCTCGTCAACACCAGAGAGCACATCGAATGGCCCGTGCAGGCGTCGGCTTTTTTATGCACGACGTCGAAACATTTCCGAAGAAGATCCACGCGAAAATTGTACCAGGGATGGGCTCGCAGCTTGAGAGTTCCGAGCCTGTCGACCCAGCGCCGCTTACACTCCTCGCAGACAACTGGCGCTTGCTCGAGCTGATTGAAGTCGAGGCCGGTCTCGATGCCGGCATTGCGGAGCGATCGGCAGCTAAGCAGGGGACGTCCCGCGCTTTGTCGATCGAGAGCGTGCTGGCGAACGCCCGTTATGCGGGAGCCTTGCTCCAGCAGGATATTGATGCCGCCGTTTGTGCAGCGCTGCCTGCCGTCTCCGTCTATCGTGTTCTGAAGCGATGCCGGGAGACCGATGGCACTCGTGCGGAGGGCTTATTGCGCGTGAGTGACCGTGAAGTTGCGCCGGTATCTATTGGGGAACTGTTGGCGGATGGTATGGGAGAGGTTCTGCAGAGCAGGCTTGCGGAGATCATGTTGACGCTGGCCCTGTCTGGGACTTGGACGGAAGCCAGCCGCCGCGAATTGGAGACGGCGGTCACGGTACACTGGGCCAACACGGAGCTTCTCAGTCCCCTGGTCGAAGCGGCAGCCGGCAGGTTGAAGGTCGATAGCTCTACACCAATGCCCGTGTTAGTTGCGTTCAGCCTCATGACGCTCAACGACGAGGCGGTGCTTACGCCGCTCGATCGACTGAAGCGAGATGTGTATTGGGTATTTCAGGTGGGAAACAACATGGGGCGGCGTGCGCTTGAGCCACTTGTCATTGAGAACCTGACCACTGGTTGGCGGCACGTGCTGACACAGCAGACTTTTGCTCTGTCCGCGCCTTTTCGTTACACTCCGGCGATCGAAGCGGCGATCAACGAAGTTGAGCGCAACGGAATTCGGGCTGCACCAGATCTGATCTTTGCAGCGGCACCTGCCGTGCGATTTGAACTTTCCGATAACTGGCGGAAATGTCTGGAGATTGTGCAGAGCGCGTAATATGCCGCTCGAAGCACCGCCCGCCGCTCAGAGCTTGATATAACCAAGATTAGCCAGACGAAACGTCAGCGCCTGGACACTAACCTCATATTTTCGCGCAAGCTTTTCGAGGAAATCGTTGTCACCAAGCAGATCCAGATCTTGTCCCTCCAGATCACGCGTAAGAAACTCCGCGGGCATCAGAAGTTCCGCTGCGAAGAAATTTGCTTCCTTCTCGTCATTGTCTTCGCCTTTTGTCGATTCCGTATCTCTCAAATTAATCTTGAACGCAGAAGGGCCGGAATCCAGATGAACCAACTCGCCCTCGTGCAGAAAAAAATGACCGAGTTCATGCGCTATCGTAAACCTCTGCCGATTTGCATGGTGAGATTTGTTCGCGCCGATGATCACCTTGCTACGCTTCTCGTCCCTATACAAGAAGCCCGAAAGGTCATCATCCACGTCCTCCAGGTTTAATGATATTCCCAACGACTTCGCTATTTTCTGGATCGGAACAGGTGCGGCTTTGATATTGTGTTTGGCCAGCAATGTTTGCACCGTCTCCCGAATTTGCTTTCTCCGAACAGCCATCAAGTCCTCCCCTGTCGTCGTGAGCCTGCCGCGGCATTTTTAATCCAATCGACAGCCTCCTGCGGCTTATCCCGAAGCATCATCTCCAGATTGTTCATGTCGGGAATGAAGTCGTTTATCGGTGCCTGCAACGCCTTTGCGATATCCATAAGCGTGTGCAGCAGAATTCTGCCGTCGGCCTTTTTCGATGTTGATGATCGAGGTTCTCGTGAGGCCAGTTTTTTTCGCTAGCGCTTCTTGCGTGAGGCGCCCGGTGCGCAACTTGGCGATCCGCTGGCCAACGCCGGCGTAGAAGTTCCGGTTTTTTTCGAAGCTGGGACGTCTCATCAGACCTGGCGGTGGGAGGCTACGAACCGGGTGATTCTGCCACCACTACCTGGCCGAGTCAAATCTCAATGACGTTTATAACAATGACATATTTTCAACGTAGGATGCCAGTTGACGAAGACGCGAACTCGGCTCCATACTGATCGTGATGGGGGGCTGCCTCTCCTGGGAGCAGCCAAACGATGAAGGTGATCATGCTCAAAGCTGGGCCAGCGGCCCAGGAAGGGAATCAAAATGACCGAGACAAGGGCGCCGGCCGAAGCCGGCCACGCACATGCAGATCAAGGACTTCTTGAGGTCCGGATCTCCAATGAGAACTTTGAGTTTCGCACGGTCCATTTTGGCGATCGCAAGGTGACCGGCGCCCAAATCTCCCTGGCGGCCGATGGCCACCCCGCAGAGGAATTTGTGGTTCTCCAGCAGCTGAGGTCCGGCGAATTGGAGACCTTGCGCCCCACAGAACTCACTGACCTTGCCGAACGCGGCGTCGAACATTTCTTCGTCATCCGAGGGGATCACACCCAGCGATTCGTCGTCGACGGCTTGAGCATGGAGTGGCCCAGGGACACTGTAACCGGCCTTACCATCAAGCGCCTTGCCCACAAGGATGAGGGCGACTTCGAGCTGATCCTCGAGCGTGAGAACACGCCAGACGAAATCATCGAAGATGACCAGGAGGTGCGGATCGGCGACCCCGGCGTTGAGCGCTTCAAGATCAGGCCCGTGAAGCTCCCCATCATCATCTTCGTCGATGGCGAGCCCTATTCTGCTCCACAGCCCCGCATGACGCCCAACGAGATCATCAGGAAGGCGGCTGAGAAAGACCCGGCTACGCACTATCTCGTCCAGATCACACAGGACGGCAGAACCAGCTACCAGGGCGAGGGCGACGTGCCGATCAAGTTGCGCCGCGGCATGAAGTTCCAGGTCATTTCCACTGGTCCCACGCCCGTGTCCGATCCCAAAATCCGTACGGGGGTCGAAGTTTTCGCGGAGGGGCTGAGGGCCTTGGGCTACCAACCGAGCACCTTGCCCCAGCAGCCCAATCACGTCCTGTTTGACTACACCGTGGAGAGCGGTCGGCATGCCGGCCGCCAGGTTCGACTTGGCTTTGCCGTCCCGGCTGACTTCCCCATGAACCCACCTACCGGGCCCTATGTTTCGCCGGAGATTCATACGACCAAGCCGGAGAACGGACCTCATCCGACGCATGGTGTGCAGAAGGACCAGGCACGTGTTTTCGATAATGGCGCTGGCGGCGCCTGGCAGTATTGGTCACGGCCCTTCCAAGATTGGCCCCGCAGCAAAAGGACGGTTGCGGTCTACATGAGCTTCATCTGGAAGCTCTGGGATTTGCAGTGAGCCGAGCCGCTCGAAGCGTCGCGATGACGGAGGAGGTTGACGGCGTGGCCCGCCGCCATCTCCTCCGCCCTGATCGCCAGGAGGACCTCTGCTTTGCCCTTTGGCGCATGAGCAAAGGCCGCAGCCGAGACACTGCGCTCATCCAAAGGTTGCTGCTGCCCGAGCAAGGCGAGCGAAACGTTCACGGCAACGCCAGTTTCGAGCCGCACTACCTTGAACGTGCGCTTGCGGCGGCAGCAGCCGAACAAGCTGGCCTGGCTCTTCTGCACAGCCACCCGCACGGGTCTGGCTGGCAGGGGATGAGCGCTGACGATGTTGCTGCCGAGCAAGGCAATGCCGGCGCCGTCTATGGTGCGACCGACCGGCCATTCGTTGGCCTCACGCTCGCAGGCAACGGCGCCTGGAGCGCCCGTTTTTGGGAGAGAAGCGCTCCTCGCACTTATCGGCGCGCGCCTTGTGCGAGCGTTCGCGTGCTCGGCGATCGCCTCCAGATGCACTTCATGGATCAGCTGGCGCCGCGCCCACGACCCACAGATGAACAGATTCGCACCATCTCCTCTTGGGGTGAGGATTGCCAGGCGGATCTCGCCCGATTGCGGGTTGGCGTCGTCGGCGCGGGCAGTGTTGGCGGCATCATCGCGGAGGGACTAGGACGTGTTGGATTCGAGGACGTCATGGTTCTCGATTTCGACCGCGTCGAGCGTCACAACCTCGATCGGCTTCAATATGCAACACGCCGGAATATTGGACAATTGAAGGTCGAGGCCTTGGCGGCCCATCTCGCAGAGCGCGCAACGGCCGATCCTTTTCGCGTAGAGGCCATTGAAGCCGCCGTGTATGAGGACCATGGCTTCCGCGCGGCACTCGATTGCGACGTTATTCTCTCTTGCGTCGATCGTCCCTGGGGCCGTTACGTGCTAAATCTGATCGCCTACGCCCACCTCATACCAGTCGTTGATGGCGGCATCGCCGCTCGGGTGAACCGGCTGGGCAAGATCGCGGCCGCCGATTGGCGCGCCCACACCGCCACCATCGGCCGCCCGTGCTTACAATGCTTAGGGCAATACGATCCCGCATTCGTCCAGCTGGAACGCGAAGGGTTCCTGGATGATCCCAAATACATCGCAGGGCTGCCCAAAGATCATCCACTTCGAGCGCGTGAGAACGTCTATGCCTTCGCTCTATCCTGCGCGAGCTTCCAGTTCTTGCAATTGCTTGCCTATAGCGTTGCGCCTCTGGATCTCTCGAATCCTGGCGCCCAACTCTATCATTTCGTCGGCAGCGAGATGGAGCCGCCGCGGTTTGGCGGATGCGATGAGAATTGCGTCTTTCCCTCACTCGTGGCGAGTGGAGACGATTCCGGCATCCCCATCACGGGCCCGCGCCCAATATCCTTGCAGACCGTCACAATAGGTGACGCGAAGCAACGAAACGATGCTGCGCGCGCCGCCCCACGATGGTGGCACCGGTTCCTTAGGGGTTTTGTCCATCCTCGGCGCTAGACCTGCCGGACGTTAGCGCCCCTTGCACCGCGCCGGATTGATCGCCTCCCTAGTGCGATGCACGCCTTCCACAGCTCGCGCAAAATTGCTCCAATTTGACCGCCACTTGAGCCACAGTGCGGCGAATCAGCGGTATTGAATTCGCTACTAGTGGTTCTCATTTCGTTCTATAATGATTCGCACAATCGCAGCAGCGGTGGGGGGCATGACGCAGTTAGGCTTTTCAGAGATGGACACCCGAAGAACCGTATCGCCAGTCTTGGAACTCGGCGCTTACGAAGCGCTGTGGGATGAGGAGGGCACAAGCTTCAAAACGCTCTCAGCAAAATTTGCGAAGGAGCCTGGCCTGTTGCCGTCCGATCTCGTCCCGGCCCCCCGCGCTAAGGAGTACGCCGATTACGTGCTGCAGCGCTTCCGCGCCGCAAATCTCGCGCGCTATGGGGTTCAGCTTCACGGAGCCAATGAGTATCCGGAAAAACTCCGCGACGCCGCTCACCCGGTTGAGCTTCTCTATTACCAGGGCTTCTGGGACCTTGTGTATTCCCGCTCCGTTGCGGTCGTTGGCACCCGCAAGCCTACCCAAGAGGGCAAAGCCCGCACCCGCAAACTCGTACGAAGCCTCGTTCAGGACGACTTTACCATCGTTTCTGGCCTCGCCGCCGGCATCGACACCGAGGCGCACAACGCCGCCCTAGAAGCCGGCGGCCGCACCATCGCGGTTCTCGGTACGCCGCTCTCGTTTACATACCCGCGTGACAATGCGGCGCTTCAGGAACGCATTGCTCGCGAGTTCCTGGTCGTCAGCCAGGTTCCCGTGAAGCGTTGGGAACGTCAGGATCACCGCATCAATCGCTTCTTCTTTCCCGAGCGCAATATCACCATGTCTGCCCTGACCGAGGCTTCGATCATTGTCGAAGCCGGCGAAACTTCCGGAACTCTCGTTCAGGCCCGGGCCGCTCTTCATCAGGGCCGCAAGCTCTTCATACTGGACAGTAACTTCCGAAAGAAGGGGCTAACCTGGCCTCACCGCTTTGCCGAGCGCGGTGCCATCCGGGTGAGGGACTATGACGACATCCGGGAACATCTTTCCCGCAACGTCTCACTGAGATCGACGATCTCACTCGACCGCAGCACACCTACCTCCAACCCGACGACAAATGCTTGTTCCTCGGTGAATACACAGCATATGCCGGCTTTTCCTTTAGCCACACCAACGGCCTCATCCTCAACTTCAAGAAACCGATGGACCGGCAGGGAAGGCCCGAATGGAGGTACAAAACTTCTGCCATTCGGACTGCCGCAGAAGCGTTCCGCGCCGCCATCGATGAAGCCTGGCTCCGAAGCTCAACCCTTGTCCCCATTCCCCCATCAAAGACCAAAGCCGACCCCAGACACGATGATCGCGTGCTCCAGATGTTACGCCTCATTCACCCCCAACCGCCACTCGATATCCGTGAACTCATCGTGCAACCACAGAACCGTGAAGTCGCGGCACACGAAGGACAACGACCTGGTCCGGCTGATTTAGCCGCACTGTATACGATCGATCCCGCGCTCGCTCAGCCGCAACCCGCGCGCGTCCTTCTCTTCGATGACCTCCTCGTCACCGGCGCCGGCTTCAAAGCCGCCAAATCGGTCCTCCTGAACCACTTCCCCGGCCTTGAGGTGTTCGGTCTGTTCATAGCCCGTCGTGTCCCACCTGCACCCGAATTCGAACCGGTTGATCATTGAGACCCATCGGCCCTTCACAGTCCGTCAAATCTCGCTAGTTCATGAGAATTCTCTATCCAGAGATATCAATGCCTTAAAATGCCAATTGATTTTTAGTCTCCGAAATAGTATACCCGAATCGAACACATTTATCGGTTTCAATAGCACGTTGTGACCAGTGATTTAACATAACGTAGTCTCACTTTGCGACCTATCGATTTGATATTGAAGGCTATTTCTTATCATAAGACATATTATACGACTTTCAAGTAAATAATCCTTACAATTCAATGTATTGCGCAACTTACCCATCTTATTCAATTCATTTAAGCCATTGATATATAATAATTTTGCTCCGAAATCTGCGCTCGGTCCATCTTCCGCCCTTCCGCTTTACCTTCTCCATCGCATCCAACCCCGATCATATACTGGAAATAAGCGTCGGAAGTGCTAGATTATCCTCAATTGGAGCCAACATGGAAATTCAATGCACGTTAGCCTCAGCCGAGGCAGAAAAAATTGCACGCCGCATGGCCTCGGGCCGATATAACTCCCCCGAAGACGTTGTCCGCGCGGCCTTAGACGCCCTTGACACGCTCGATGCCGAAACTGAGGAACTTCGTCGACTCATTGCCGAGGGCGACGCCGATGTCGCCGCCGGCCTTACCCATCCCGTCATGAGCCGCGATGCACTTCTTGCCCTCGTCAGGAGCCCCGGAGAGCGCCCATAAAGGCTCGCCGGCTCAACATATCGGTCCGCGCCCTTGAAGATCTCCGCGCCATCCACGCCTACATTTCTGAACAGAACCCGGGAGCGGCTGACGCCTTCGTTGTGGCTCTCCATGATCACTGCGCAGAAATTGCCAGCCAGGGCAGCAGCGGCGTGTCTCGCGACGAACTTAGCCTTGGCCTACGCATGACCGTGCATCGCCCTTACATCATTTATTTCCGCGTCATAGACGATGAAATAATTATCATCCGCATCCTGCATGGCGCGCGCAAGCTCCCGCAAGCCCTTTACTCGACCAGGTGAGTAGTAGCTCATGGCCACTCGCATCACCAAGAGCAGCGGCAACGTCTATGCCGATCTCGGCATCAAGAATGCCGACGAGCACGCGCTGAAGGCTGAACTTGTCCGCCAGATCGCCGCCATCCTGGATGACGAGGGTCTCACTCAGACCGCCGCCGCGCGGCGCCTCGGCATAGCGCAACCGGATGTCCGTAAGCTGCTCAAAGGTCATTTCCGACAATTCTCGGTCGAGCGGCTGATGCGCTTTCTCATCGCCCTGGGCCAGGATGTAGAAATCATCGTGGGTCCCGCTGCCGCGATGCGCGCCCAGTCTGGTCAGCTCACCGTTACCAATCGTGACTAGACATCTTCCCCTGCCCGCCATGCGCCAAAGGACAAATCCCCACCACGGTTCAACGCTTGCCGACTTCCTGAGCCAGGAAGGTGTACTCCTCAAATGCCGGACTACCGCCGTCAAGGAAGTCATCGCCTGGCAGATTCAGCAGGCCATGAAGAAACAGAAGCTGTCCAAGAACAAGATGGCCGCTCTCATGGAAACAAACCGCGCTCAGCTGGACCGGCTTCTCGACCCCAAGCAGGGCAACGTCACGCTGGAGACCCTCCACCGTGCCGCCCATGTCCTCGGCCGCGAATTGCGGATTGAACTCGAATAGCTGTGCACCATGACCAATGACCCTGTCCTGATTGCCTATACTGTCAACGATCGCCCAGCAGGCCAGAAGGCGATCTGTGGCGCCGCATTGGCGTCGCCTTTCCGCACGACAAGGGCGCCGGCCTCACTGTCTTGCTCGACGCGCTGCCCATCGATGGCCGCATCGTCCTGGTTGAGCCCAAGTTGGATGTGACCGAAGTTTCGGGTCTCCCCGATCCGCCGCCTCGTCCCACTACCTTTTCTGGTACCAAGAGCTGAATCCGCGGCCCCCGCGCTCCCTCCCACTAGAATCGCATAGGAACCCATCACGGCTATTGGTAGCGGCATCTCCGCGAACAAGCTACTCGCCAAGATGGCTTTCGCCATGCGGAAGCCCGACGGGTGACCATGCAATCTGGGTCATTGGCCCGTGTTAGTGGTCAGTGAGCCGGCTGGGCGTCTCGTGGCCGTACCCTGACTTTCAGCGTATCAGGTACAGGCAGATCCAGGGGGAATCCGTATCCTTCCGGCACATTGATTTCATCCGGCAGCCTGACATCAATATACACCGGGTCTGTGATTTTCCCCGCTAAATCGACGCCGCTAAGAATCGGCAGACCTGTTTTTGGGTCAAGCTCACCTGTCGGAATAATTCTCGCTGTAATGTTATGCTTTGCCAAAAGCTCTTGCTTGACAACATCCCGGATCAGATGACTTTGCAGAAAACGATTCAGATAATCGGGTCGCAAAAACTCGGAAGGCTGCGAAGCCACCGCGGAAAAGGGCGTGGATGAATCGCAAATAAGTGTTGGCATATGGCTCTCATGTCAAAACGCGATCTCTCTTCTATAAGTTAACATCAAGAAATAGATAATAACACCGTTTTCTGAACTTAACTTGAGCATTTGTTTATATAGTGATTTCTGCGGTTTACATGGTAAACGTCGTTTTCGCCCCGTTCAGTAACGCTGGCGCGCCCAGAGAGCCCTGCCGGATCGTCGAGCGGCTGATGCGCTTTCTCATCGCACTCGGTCAGGATGTCGAAATCACCGTGGGTCCCGCTACGGCGATGCGCGCCCAGTCCGGTCAGCTCACCGTCGCCAATCGTGACTAGACACCCTCCCTGCCCGCCATGACTAACGATCCCGTCTTAATTGCCTACACGGTCAACGACCGCCCCGCCGGCCAGAAGGCGATCTGGCGGCGCATTGGCGTAGCATTTCCGCACGACAAGGGCGCCGGCCTCACCGTGCTCCTCGACGCGCTGCCCATCGATGGCCGGATCGTCCTGGTTGAGCCCAAGATCGACCCGGACGAATTTGCAGGACTACGAGATGCGCCCGCCGTGCCGCCCAAACCGCGCCCCTGACCCAACTTCCCTGGCGACTATGCAGCGCCGCTTCCCACACTAAGATTGAAGCGCCGCGCGACATTTTTCCTGATCGAGGCGCGCACCCCGCCTTCAGGCGAGTCCCTCAAGATGTCGGAGCCGTCGTGAAAAGCGTGAAACTCCGTAAAATAATTCCCAGACGCGTCCCCGGAAGTGTGTTGATTGACATCGGGCCGCCGGAAGCGCCATGCTTTCCCCGCAATGCACGCAAAACCATCATTTGCTATCACAAGGTCAATCTTGGGCGAACCAGGCCAAGCGCCGTTAGCCACCGTGAAAGCGGTCACCTTTACATCTCTTTCAGCTTCTTCATTGTTCGTTACTGGCCTGTACACAACCAAATGAAGACCTGCTTTTCCGAACTCGATAATCAGGTCATGCTTTATGAAATGTTCAAGGCTGGCGACCTGCCTTTCATACAAGGCGTCAAATTCAGTCTCCGACAATTCAATGGGCGGCATATCTATCTCCTTTATCTTTCAATTCTATATTCTGACTATAGTGTGCAGCCCTGAAACTAACAACCGCATATTTGCTGAAGATAGGCCAAATTTGGCTAAAGTACGCAAACCCGGCTGCAAAGGTTCACAGCTAGTACCACGTTCTTTTTCTTGTTTAGGGGTTGTTTGTCCTCGCCAGGTCGGGGCCCACAGCTCCTGCGCAGATTGTTGAACTTTTCCAGCCCAATCAGCAGCTTAGAGATTATTGCTAAAATTTTGGCTCGACAACATCGTTTCACCTGGCCATAAATTAAGCCTTTCCGGTTTGTGGGAAATTTCCAAGAAACCTGAAAACTCTTGATTCACGACTTTGGACAGCGGAAAGTAAGTTATAATTATTTTATAGGGAGCACCCCATGCAAGTGATGCAAAGAATAGCGGAGGGCATCGATTTCTTTAAAGCCAATTGGGATTGGATGGCCATCGCGGTTGGAACAATCGGTCTTTACCATTTCTTGGTTCACTGCCCGGACGCCCCGGAAGACAAGCAGCAAGACCCTTTGGGAAAAGCTTCGCATCCAATGCCCCCGGTTTCCGAGCCCCGGTCGCGTGGCTGCAGGGTTCCCACCCCATAATACTTCATCGCCGGAGCTACCCTGCCAAACCCTTTCCCGTCAAGAACTCTCGTGCTCCACACAACGCTTCACCTGCCACCGAGCCATCACCTAGGATCGAACCGCAACTCTTGCTACCCGTAAGTGTCCATGGCGCTCGAGGGGGTCCGAATTGCTGCGCTGGCTCGTTCTTGATCTCAACAGCTTCTTTGCCTCGTGCGAGCAGCAGGATGATCCTGCGCTGAGGGGCAAGCCGATCATCGTCGTGCCGGCCATGGTGGAGACCACCTGCGCCATCGCGGCGAGCTACCCTGCCAAAGCCTTCGGCATCAAGACCGGCACGCTGGTGCACGAAGCCCGCCGCCTCTGCCCGAATGTGCAGCTGGTCCAGGCCCACCACAAGCTTTACGTCGAATACCACCACCGCATCTTGACCGCGATCGACAAGCACATTCCGGTGGAAGAAGTGATGTCGATCGACGAGGTCGCCTGCCGCCTCGACAAAGTCCAGCAGCAGCCCGCGGTGGCGGAGAAGCTGGCGCACAGCATCAAGCGCGAAATCCAAGCCCAAGTCGGCGAATGCCTCACCAGCTCCATCGGCATCTCTGCGAACAAGCTATTGGCCAAGATGGCTTCCAACATGCAGAAGCCAGATGGCCTGACCATCCTCCCGATTGAGAAGCTGCCCGGCGCAATTCTTCACTTGAAAATACGGGCTATCCCCGGCATCGGCCCCAAGATGGCGGAACATCTGCAGCGCTCCGGCATCACCGACATGGCTACCCTCTGGAATACCGACGCCGCCAGGCTCCGCCTGATCTGGGGCGGCGTCGCAGGGGCCAAGATGCACGAACTCCTGCATGGGGCGGACATCGCGAGCCCGAAGACCGAGCGCGCGAGCATCAGCCACCAGCACGTGTTGGCGCCCGAAGATCGAAGCATTGAGGGCGCCGCCCCGATCGTGAGGCAATTGCTGGTGCGGGCCGCGCAACGCTTGAGGGATGATGGCTTTTACTGCCGCCGCCTGATCGTCGAGGTCAAGCCCCTGGGCCGTGATCGGGAATCCTGGACGGACAAGCGCAGCTTCTCAGAGACGCAGGACACCGGCATGCTGCTGCATGTGTTGCAAGACATTTGGGAACAAGTGCCGGACTTAAAGCCCTTACGCGTGGGTGTCGCGCTCGCTGGCCTCACCACCCAAGAGAGGCACCAACCTGACCTGTTCGACAAGCCCAAGAACGCGAAGCTCGTGCGCGCCATCGACGAAGTGAACGAGAAGTTCGGGAAAGGCGCGCTCATCTACGGCGATGCCGCCCCCGATCAAACCAGCAAGATCGCCTTCCAGAGAGTGCCAAAGGTGAAGGAGTTTTGAAGAAATGCCGATCAACGCATGGCCGCGAGCGAGGTAGTTTTCGCAACGAGTTCCGATTAATAAGTGCTTGTTTCATATATGAAAGTAATTCTATCCCAAATTATTGCGCTTTCTGTGATAAAGTCCATGAAGATTGGCAAAGGAGATATCCGTGACAGATGATTCAACTCCAATGAAGGACGGTGCGCGTGCGTGCTACTCGAAATTGCGCCCCGGGACGCCAACAGCCAAGTGGCACCAGGTGATAACCAGGAGTGATGGGCCAAGCCTGACTAATTTGACCAACAACGATGGCCAGCCCATCACGCGGTTACACTTCCGCATGGGCCGGTGTGCCGGCGATCCCGTCGTTAATTTTCTGACCCAACCCTCCCGCATGACGCTTGATTTTAAGGCCTCTCCCGATATGGAGTTTCCGAAGTTAGGAGAACTTCGCCACGACCTTCTCAAATCTTTTCGCCACGCAGTTGTAATGCCTGGAGATGGAGCGCGTGTTGTCATTGACATGAAGGATCTACCAAAGGGGTTTGACCCCAAGAACATCAAAACAGGGTACGAGCAAGGCGCTGATGGCAAACTCTATTTTAACATCGACTTTCCCGGGGCGCTCCGACGTGAATCCCACCTTGAGATGCGTGGAGAATCCGCGCCCCATAGTGGGCTGCATATGAGAACGTAGCTCGAGCTACTCCCGTAACCTGTTCGACAAGCCCAAGAACGCGAAGCTCGTGCGCGCCATCGACGAAGTGAACGAGAAATTCGGCAAGGGCGCGCTTATCTACGGGGATGCTGCTCCCGATCAAACCAGCAAGATCGCCTTCCAGAGGGTGCCCAAGGTCAAAGAGTTTTGACGCCAGGCCCAAAGCCAATTATTAACGGAATGTATTAACAGAAGCGGAGCACCATATTTACTTGCGCCGCTTGACCCCCAAATGCCGGTTGCTATTCTTGTTTGGCCTGAAGTATAACTCAGGAATTGAAACTAAAGGAGATTATTATGCCCCTATCGAGAAGAGTAGTAGCTTTAGGTATTCCCCTTATAGCTGCCGTGGCTGCCGCTTGTCGAAGAAAAGCAGACGGCACCCCGCTTCCGCGCTATGTGCCCACTTTCACAGGCGAGGCCGACGACGCCATGGTGAACTGGACGGTGACCCAGCTGACAGATAAAGTCAGAAAACGGCTTGAAGAAAAAGGCGTGAAATTTACAGGAGGCACCCTCACGTATCGTGAGATGGGCGTCGATTTTCCAGAGCGTGAAACAGCCCGGATATTTCTTTATGGCATGGACAGGGCCGCGAATAAATGGACATTGCAGCTTTATGGCCGTTTGTCTCAGAAAGATAATGACACCGATGGGAAGGCCATTTACTCCATCAGGGCCATATCGGCGCCCCATGAGATTATCCAGGAAAGCATTCATGGAACGCCGGATCTCCACGAAGGGGGTAGCCGGGCTTATGAAAAAGCCTCGGCGCTCATCACCAAAATGCGCCAATCGGCCGGCCTGTCTCCCATGCCGGTGAACGCCGCCGTAAGCGGGCTTTCACTGTCCGGCGCCAGGCTGGGTTAGTCCGCGTACGCGCCAGCTTTCGACCTCACGGGCCTGGCCGCCCAGGAAAAGCATCAGCCCGATCTGTTCGACAAGCCTAACAACGCGAAGCTCGTGCGCGCCATCGACGAAGTGAACGAGAAATTCGGCAAAGGCGCGCTCACCTATGGGGACGCCGCACCCGATCAGACCAGCAAGATCGTCTTCCAGAGATTGCCCAAGGTAAAGAAGCTTTGACCTCAAGCGCCAATCTCGCGAGAGTCAAAGAGCCCTTGGCCGGCCCCCACTCTCAGATCGTTTCGCCCCACCTTGACACATTTGGTTTTTCCCTGCCCGATCTCTCCGCCATCTCTTCACCGCACCGTAAATGCTAATTCCTACTCAGAAGATTTCTATAAGAAATGAAGCCGGGTTGAACTTGAAGATCAATGACGCCATTATCATCAGTGATCCAACCGCATTCATGCCAAGATAAGCGTAATCGTCGAAGCGGACTCGCTCCGATTGAAGGAGAAAAAAGCCAGACAGAACGGCCAATACACCAAGCGCGCCTAGAGCATCTGACGGCAACAAGCTCATTTGCCCCCCTTTTGATGAGCGGCTTCACTCGTAAGTTAGACTTCGGTCAGAAGCTTAAGCACCAACGGGTCGGGATACCTATCAAACCCGGACTGTTTATAAAATCGGTAGCTTCGATCGCTAGGCCAAACAACAACGAGTTCAAGCCCGTGTTCTTTACACCAGGCCTGGATATTCCCAACAAGTTTGCTTCCAAAGCCTTGGTTTCTATATTCCGGCATGACGTAGCAATTGGTTAAATAACCCCAACATCCCTTCAATCTCTTAGGCGCCGGTAGTTGCCTGACAACTTTAAGCGACATCATGCCTACTATACGGCCCTCCACATCTATGACCCAATGGCGGTATTCACGGAACTCTTTGGCAGAGAATTGTTTTATGAAAGTGTCAGTGAAAACTTTGCGTTCATGACAATTCAAGGTTTCCAAATCGTTCGTATGCAAGCGCCAGCGCAGTTCCGCAAGCTCCCGGACGTCGTTTTTAGTCGCAAGACGGAAAATTGGGACGGTATCATTCATCGCGCCCCATTTATGTCTTCATCGTCCCCGAATAGCAAGGCTGATCGTGTTAAACCGGAATACTCATGTGCAACGCTTTCTTTTATGCCGTCGGCAAGGACCAATATGTCTAGGTCGAAGACGATGTGCTCTCCGAGATCGCTATAGTTCGCACCAGCCGTTGATTCCGCTCACCCTGCGGCCAAGAGCCATCGCGCCGTTTCGTAGTGGCGGTCCGCATAGTCGCTATCAAAACTCCATGCCACCGTCTGGGCGATCGTCCACCGGCGAGCGCGCTCCCGATTGAGTTGGAGCTCTGCCGACAATCGGTCCAGCCGGCGGATGACCTCATTTTGCGAGTGGCCAAACTCGAAGCTGCGAACGATCGGCGCCAGACCGAACTCGCGCTCGCCCGCCAACGGTTTGGGGTCGATCACCAACCATGGTTCCCGTTCGGCCGCCAGGATGTTCTCCCCATGAAGATCCTGATGCAGGAGAACCTGCTCGCCCTGACTGCTTGAAAGGTCGGCCAGGAACGCTGCCGCTGCATCCACCAGCCGGCGTTCACAGGGCCTGCCAGCCGCCTCCCACTCCGGATGCAGCTGCGATGCCCAATCTTGAGCTTCCTCGGTCAACGTCTTGAATGGCGACGCGACCGGTTTCCAAAGCCGTGGCAGCAGATCCATCACTACCGCGAGGGGATCGTCGATCTCACTACTTGCAAGCCATGTTCCCGGCGAACAGTGCTCCAGCAAGAGCGCATGCCTCTCCGCATCATGAGCAAGCAGCCGAACCGCTCCATCCCCATCCCAAACCTTGAGTGCATCAGCTTCATGCTTCGATTCTTCATGAGGCCATTGCACCTTGAGGACCATGCGTTCTTTGCCGCGAACCGCTCGAACAACGTAAGAAACATTTGCTTCCAGATAAGGCTCGCCCAACTGAAGGTCCCATCGCTCAGCTAGGTCGGCGACCACCTGCGGCAACATCGCGAGCCAAGGTCCGCCGGTATCGTGCTGAGCTAGTTTTTTGAGTCTTTCCGGCAGGAGCATCTCAGAATCCTACCTGCGGAACCGCGGTCGTATCAATGTTTGCGTTCCCAACATGATTTCTCCAGCGGCGCGGGGACGGCGGACCGCCCTTCTCGGGCTAGGGCGCCGCAGCGGTGCCTCGAGAAATTCCAGACCCCGACGCCTCAAGAGATGGCGCTGTATGACCAGCCTTTCATCCGGGCACAAGCAGATCCATCTCCGCCACCGTTCAGCCAGCTTGACGAGCACCAAGCCACGCCCGAAGGCCGCGCCGCGGCGGCTTTGCAAGGCGCTCTTTCTCGATACGAGCAGCGTCCTCAGGCTTGATGCTTCCAGAGTAGGCCCGTAGAAGCTCCAGTGCGATAACTTCTGGGTTTTTTGATCTCGTCGTCACCCCAGGCACGGTACGAAAATGATGTCCACCATATCGGCGAACGGACTCGCCGGTGACAAATTCATCCCCTTTAACGCTTACGCCGACAAATTGATCGGCATGGACCATATTTTTATCATATTCGTTGACGTAGGTGTTATCCATGACGAGACGATGCGAGTTATCCCCGTGTATCCAGACACCGCTATAGTTCTCGACAAGGTAGGGGGTAAGGCCGGCCTTCCTAAGCTCTGCGAACGCAGGCCCGTCAAGCAACGCTTGCAGGCGCTGCCTATCCCCACCTACTTTGGTGTTTGCTTCGTTGCGTGCTCTGTTCCCGTCGCCAGCTTTCTTCGCGAACTCATCGCGAAAAGCGGCGAGTGCTTTCATAAACGATGATGGTTCTGACATAATGCGCTCCTCGAGAAATCAGTTTTCGATCAATTAATTGTGGTACCACTATAACGCCTGACTATGAAAGTAACACGATGAATTTGCGCAGGTAGCGATAAACCGACTTACCGCGGTTGCAACGGCGTAGATACAGCGCCAACGACGTTCACTCGGGCGGATCGGCGCTGGCCGTGACCAAGTTAAGTTTTCGCAATAAGTGTCGAGCAATAAGCCTCTGATTTATGAATGAAAGTAATTCAATTAAAAATTGTTGCGTTTCATGTGGTAATGTTGATGAAGGTCAACAAAGGAGGTATCTATGGCCGAAGATTTTAAAACGTTAAAGGGTTGCGTCAAACAAGCGTATCCAACCATCGAAGGTGTTAAATTGTACGATGACAATGCATATGCGAAACTTCCCGGCAATAAATATTTGGATCTAACCGACGGAACGACCCTTCACGATTGGGGCCTCGGTGTAGGCACCGCGCGCATGGCTGCTGTTCCATATAACGGTCAGCCCGACGACGTTAAGAAGAAAATTGACGGAGCGCGTGACTGTCATTCGAAATTTGGGCCCGGGTCGCCCTAACAGCCGAGGATGAATTATAAGGAGTTCCCCATGGGCAATGGACCAAGCCTTACCAATATGACCAACGGCGATGGCCAGCCCATTACGCGGTTACGCATCGGCATGCGCCAGACTGCCGGCGACCCCGCCGTCAATTTTCTCACCAACCCCTCGCGCATGACGATTGATTTTCGGGCCGCTCCCGATATGCAGTTTCCAAAGGTCGAGGAAATCCGCCACGACCTTCTCAAATCCTTCCGCGGCGGACTTACCCATCCAGGAGACCGGGCGCGTATTGTCGTCGACATGAAGGATTTGCCGAAAGGCTTTGATCCTCGAACCATCAAAACGGGGTATGAGAAAGCCGCCGACGGCAAACTCTATTTCAATATCGATTTTCCCGGGGCGTTTCAGCTTCAATCGCAGCTAGTGATGCGTGGAAAGCCAGCGCCCCGTGGGGGGCCGAATATGGCAACGTAGCTCAAGGTACTCCCGTAATTGAGTGCTGCTCTTCTCTCTCAGACGGAGGCGAAAAGTTCTTTGAGCCGCTGGCGAGCTTCCGCGGCGTCGAACGCGACTGCCGCAACGCGTTGCGCTTCTGCTGCTGCAATCTTGCCAAGTGTGTGGGATGGCAGTGTCGGCGCCACGACAGCGATACCCCGCATTTCATCAAGCCTGCCATTGCAGTGAAGCGCGATGTCACAGCCCGCACGCAGAGCGGCCTCGACCCGCCCAGCAAGCGGGCCTTCAAGCGCCTCCATCGATAAATCATCCGTGACCAGGATGCCGCCGAACCCGATCCGCTCCCGTATGATGTCCTGCACAATTGTCCGCGACAGGGTCGCCGGCTTATCGGCATCCAGCCCCGCAAACAACGCATGCGCCGTCATTCCCCAGGGCATGCCGGCGAGTGCGCGGAACGGCACGAAATCACTCTGCTCAAGCACCGCGAGCGATTCCTCGATAACCGGCAGCGCTTCGTGGCTGTCGACTTGCGCGCGGCCATATCCCGGCAGATGCTTGACCACGGGGATCACATTCGCCGCGAAGAACCCCTCGCAGGCGGCCGCGCCCAATTCTGCGACAAGCCCCGGGTCGGTGCTATAGGCACGCGAGCCGATCATCTGGTGCGCCCCCTTAACTGGCACGTCCACGGTCGGCGCACAATTGACGGTGATGTCCAGCGCACGCAGGTCCGCCCCGATGAGCGCGCTGGTCAGGCTAACCGCTTCCCGCGCACGGCCTCGGTCGAACAACGCCATATCGCCCAGAGTGCGCGCCGCCGCATACGCAGGCCAGCTCGGCGGCTTGAGCCGCGCGACACGCCCACCCTCCTGGTCGATCAGCACCGGCGCATCGGCGCGGCCCACTGCTTCGCGCAAGCATGAGACAAGCGACCTCACCTGTTCAGGCGCTACACAGTTGCGCGCGAAGAGGATGAACCCAAGCGGGTTGGCCTCGCGAAAAAAATACAGCTCTTCCGGCGCTACGACCGTCCCCTCACACCCGAAGATGACTGCCAGTGGATTTTTCGCCATCGGTTACACCTTCAGGGCTCAGGACCACTCCACGTACCTCCCCCCCGGCGTAGCCGCTTCAGACGCTCACCAAGCACCCGGCGCTGACAATAGTAACAGTATCTACTCAATCGCGCGCTCTCGGGGAGGCCTTGTACGCACTTCAAGACGAATGCAAGGCACATTAATAAAAGTAAATGAAGGTGCTGCCACTTGCGAGCCCACGCTGGAATTTATGACTTAAGGGACATTTCTTCCAGAAACTAATAACGCAATTGACATGAGATCGCCTTACGGTGTTACTCTCAAAGAATTAGACTACATCATATTTGTAAGGAGAGCGCTATGCCACGGCTAACGACCCTAACCGGTATTGCGGCGTCTGTCGCTTATATCGCGATCATGTATAATATTAATAAAGATTCGGACAAAAAAGCAGCCACGGCTGCAGAAGCTTTCTGCGCTCGCCCAACCCCCGAAGCCTATAGAAAGTTGACAGGGAGGGCTCAGGGGTATGTCGGCCAGCCTTGGTGTTCTAGCCCGAAACCATGACAAGTTTGCCTCTTTCCGCACCAACTCCTTCCAGCTCTCGCGAGCCATTTGGAGAACGCCATTGGATCCTCAAAGGGGCTTTGGAAAGAGCAGCTCATGTGCTCTGCGCCCTGGCCGCCATACCCGCCTATCCCATCGCCGAAGCCATCAAACATTTCCAGCGGGATGAGGTAGTCATCCTTGGCCTTTTCATTGGCGCTAGGCTCGGGCTTACTCACTCCTTCACTATGCTACGCGAAGCCGCCACAGCGCCCACTGCCAGTCTGCACGGATTGCGCACGACCCGTTTTGGCCGCCCCCCAAGCTAGGCCCTATTCCCTATTCCTTCGCCGCAGGCAGATGCTCCTGCATGCAGCCGGTCTCCATTCAACCTTGCTGCAGGGCCTTCAGCGCCGCGCGAATAGGGTCGATAGGCCGGGTTCCCTGCCTGGCGCAGCGGCTCGACGATTCCGCAGTCACCGTTGCCGTCTTTTGCGTCGGTGGCGGCCCCTTGGCGATCAGCTGCCCAACCGTCATGGTGGCGCCAGCATTGAGCAGGGCATCAACAGCCCCGACATTTCCATCACATGCCGCTTCCAACAGGAACTCGTCAAGCGCACCGGGATCACTAGCGCGCAGAGTCTCAAGCGCGGCGGCTAGATTGAATGTATTCTTTGTCATGCCAATTCCGCCCCTTTCCAAGCTCATTAAACAATACCTCCTTTTACCAAATACCTTTGAAAGCAACAACTATTTCCTTCCTTTACTTCCGGTATGAGTTCTGAATGCGCGCTTAACGCCGCATGCATTAACCGTCCTGCCTTGAAAGTGGAAGTGCAGGTAATCTGAAACTATTAATACGCTTGACTAAGTTGGCAACAAAAGCGCTATCATTTCAGCATAACTAGGGAAAAGAACAATGGCATTTGGCATAAACTTAGACTCTGTGTGGGCCTGTTGGAAAAGAACCCAGCATGAAATGTCACCTGAGCAGCAGGCCCAAGCTCTTAAAAATGATGTCATTGCCTATTTTGACACCTTGGCGGCTGATTTGCGCAAGACCCTGCCCGCACATTTAAAGGTAACCCGAACCGCTTATAACAAGTGGGGCCACCACTACCTGACAGTCGGCGGGTCTGACGGCAAAGCCATTTTTGCTCAGGCCGAAGCCGACTTGGGGAGCGGCCTGCCCTATCTTATCAGCGTTGGTGATAGGGAGATATTGGAGATGTCCGACGCGGGGCCCGAGCCATTCCAAATCAATGTTGACGGCAAGCTCACCGAGCAAACTAAAGCCAGGATCAGGAATGAAATCGATGCGAATCTTCAGGGCGTGATAGCCAACCCCGGACTTGCGCCTAAACTAACCCTAGATATGGCTAGAAGGGGAAGAGGAGGAAGCTTTTTTACGCTAACATCCAGCTAAACGGTTCAGGGTGAACTAACATAATTATGCAGCGAACATATGTTTGAGTTTGCAAAGTGCTCCTAGTCGTTTTTTAAAGCCGGCGTCATCGCCCTTTGGCTTCTTCGGCACTTGCTTCTCGCGATCCCACCGCTCCGCTTCCTCTTCCGCACGCGAACGCAGAAATTCGCGAACGACGACGGCAGCGTCTTCTCCTCAGCCATGCATTTCCCACGGCTCCACGCCCCAGAACCGCCCGACTGTAATCACTAACACGTAGGCCTGATGAGGTTTGATACGGCGGCGTGGCAAAAGTTAATCCTGCGCTGTTAATATCTCCCAGATTGACGCAAGTATTTCATTTTCGTAAAATGAAACTTATTCATATTAGAAAGGATACTTGCAATGTCGAAATTCGCCGCTTTCCTTACGCAAAGACAATACTCGCGAAGAAGAGAAGTCCTTGGCTATGCCTTGGCAGTTCTCCTGCTCGCTCCAGCAAGCTACTTGATGCATGGCTCGCCAACAGCAAATACCACGGCCCAACCCGAAAAAGCCGCCGCCACGTGCGGGGTGCGTAATGCAGGGGGTGAGGTCGTCGTAAGGCCGAAGTCGCACGGAGGGCCACGCACGGGCCTTGACAACAAGTCCTGCAACTAATCCGAGCCTGTCTGCGCTTTCGCTTGGCTTCCTACCCGTTCGCCCTTCGCAAGCGCTAGCCCGTAAATGAAAACGGACGTGCTGTGCCGCTTTTTGGAGCGTCCTGTTTTATGAACCGCTTTCACTCATTTAGATCGCTGGGTAGGCGCGGCCGCGACATAACCGTCTGGCCTAGCGATCAAGGTTCGCGAGTTTCTGCGAGTTTGCATCCATCCAAGAAGCCGACAGGACCCTTCTCGCCCCGCCCTTCGAGCCAGGCCCTTTGAGCAAGATTTCCAGCAAGCTTGTATGCAGCTTCTTTAATCGCCGGCGTGGTATTGAAACGAAAGAATGCGCGCCAACCGGCTAATGCAAAAGCACTCCGTTTCAACGCCCCAAAGTTCTCGTCTATAGATGGCAATGGTTCGCCCGCCTGTCTGTCCGACATTTTGTATTTATCATTTAAAGCGGCCAAAGCGGCTAAACGTGCCGCTTCATCGCGGCCCGGATGTTTCGCGGTTCTGATTAGCTCCGCATCTGATAACGTTGAATTCATGAAACTCTCCTTTAATGACGATTTGGACTGTGAGTTAATTATATCCAACGTTTACGCAAGTAAAAAGTCTTTTCTCGTTAAATAAGCCCGATTAAAAAGCGCATGGCCGAAGCGTAGTGTAGAAAATGGAGTGCGTTAATAAAGGTTAGCGTTGTAGCGCGCTCGCAATCTGCTGAAGGCGCCCGACGATCGCAAAGCGTGTCGCCCGAGAAAGTATTTATTTAATTGCCGAAACCGAGACGAAACACTAGTGATATTTAACGGAGAGGATTCAATGATTCAGAGCACCATAAGGACATACCATCGTGCCCGCAACCTAGTCACGCGCGCGCTGGCGACAGAAACCACTTATAAGATCGAGACCGACGGGTTGCTACAGGCGCTGGGCATGAGGAATGCTCGGCCTGTGAAGCACTACAGTCGTTCACAGCCGTCGGTCGCGCAGGCCGCGGTTTTGCAGAAGGCGTAAGCCGACCGGGAGACAAATCGGACAATTGGCCATGTGCAAGTATTAATTCCCTTGACCAAACCTGCGGGTAAAGTGCTAACGTTTTCTTATTGAACACGAACGTTATTCGGAGACTTACAAATGGATAATCTGGTTATTAAGTTTCAGCAGGCGCGCCTTTCATTCGGAAGACACCCTAACCCGCCTCCCGGTGCAACCGTTACTCCCGTAAAAGCGCACGATGGCGGCGCGTCCACCAAGGCCTACGGCGCTACGACTGAATTTATGGTGGAGGTTAGCCCGGACACCCAGATGATTGCTGGCGGCTTTCATCAAAGCACTTTGCTGCCCGAAGACTGCGTGAATTCCGACACACCACATTTGGCGTTTTATAGAGCGCCAAACAAATTTGTCATGCTGCGCGCCCCAGGAGATGTCGATATCGCCGTGTCATCGGGCCAGGGATATGATGTCAACGACAATCCCATTGCAACTGTAGGTTCCCGCACGGACCTTAAGTGGATTGCAACGGACGTGACGCCTGAGGAATATGACCAGGCGTTTGCCAAGGCCATGCAAGGGGCGCAGCCAGGGCGGCCCGTCGTTATTGATATTACGCATAAAGGTCTGGCGATGAGCGGGATTCGCGTGCCGAAATCCTAGCGTTTACGCGAGCGCCCGTGCCTTATAAGTTTAAGAGCGAGGAGATTACCATGAGCCGAGCAACGACTAACAATCTCGAAGGCACCCCCGGCTCCATGCCGCTATTATTCCGCCATGCTTCCGGCGCTGTACGGTTTATACCTGTTTTTGCGGCCTCGTTCCTCGGAAGGTACAGCATCGCCGAATCGTTTTTTGGCGGGGCGGCAATTTATCGTAAGGCCAAAATCGCGGACTGTGCCCCTGTCCCGCGGAGCGGCATCGGCCGTCTGAGCGAACCGGGCCCTTAATTAATATTCTGCCAATAGATCGCCACCCCAACTTGCGCCAATTGGCGCGCTTTGTTAACCCCTGTTTAAACGTTTTTAAGGCAAGCTAGGAGCGATTTTTGACGGAAAGACATGGCTGACGAAAAACATCCTTTTGCCACCCCCCGCCGTCCGGGCTTTCTCAATACGGACGGAACCATAAACAAGAGCGCCCTGTTTGCGGATCTGGAGCTTTTCTCCAGCGTCACGGCCAGTGCTATTTCCAGAAAATCTGTCATTCTCTATTGGGGCGCTCATGAGCACGGGCTGATGCACGCACTTGAGTTGCTGGGGCCTGGAGAGAATTCCTATGTCAGCCCGAACCGTTTTGTGAGCGCCTGGGACGAAAGCACCGGCAAAAGCCGGGAAGACTATCTTATTTCGACTTTACTCACCCTCGCCGGCGGGGACGAGGCGAAACTCAAAGCCGCGCTAGAGCGGCATCCTGCGCGCCAGTTCTTTGTGCGCGGCGGGTTCGACGCCGACGTTATGGAAACACTCTATGAGGCCAACAAGGGCCTGCGGGGCTGGAGCGCCTTTTCCCTTGGTTTCGACGCCCAGCACGCCGCTGCCGCGGTGATCCGGCTGGGCGCGCCCATCGGCAATATTCCCCTGGCGCAGCTGCCCGGACTGCTGAAAGACAAAAAACCGGAAGCGGCCATGGAAGCGCTGGTGGAAAAATCCTTCGCGCTTTCAGGATTGAGCCGCGCGCAGTATTACGCCCTGTGGCGCCAGCCTCAGGTGAATTTTTTCCACGCCAAGGGCGCGCCCGATCCCAAGAAGATTCAGGATTTCGTCGGCGCCCTGGCTGGTCAGGCACCATCGGACAACATCAAGGCCTATTACGAGGCGTTCGACCGCTTCGGCATCCCGGTGAAGGAATGGCTGGGAGAAAATAATTTCAAGACCCTGTGGAACGAACAGATTGGCGGCGTCGATCTTAAAATCCAGCATGTCATCGATGAGCGCATCAAACAGGCGGGCAACGCCGATTTCCTCAAGCAGGCCGGGCGGGTTTATCTACCGGATGGGCGATTCAACGCTGCGCTGATCGACCGGGTTAATTCCGCGCCGGAGTCCAAGACCCCATGGCCCTTTGCACTGAACACAGAAAGCGGCCAGCAACTGCTTTATAACAAGATGAAAACCCTGGGCTTTTTTTCCGGCAAGGAAGACACCCTGACGTTGAACGATTTGTTCGAGATCCATGGGAAGTTCAAGGATGCTTCCAAAATCACCGCGCCCCAGGTCATGGCCATGAGCCAGCAGGCGGAAGCCGCCGCAGCCCGCAAGCCTTCGGAAGGGCTAGTGTTCAAAACCATGTTTCCAGACGCTCCGGCGCAACCGGGCGCGCCAGCCCTTAAGACCCCCGTGCCCAATCCGGCGAAATAATCCCACCTAAAGCTTTCCCGCCGCGTGTGAATGCTCCAACATCCCCAGCTCAGCAACGTCCTCACGACACTCCCCAAAACCAGCCGATAAAAACCCCCAGCACGTGTGCCCCGCACGCCGCCGCCAAATTGTTGCAACTCGACAGGCCCACGGTTTTCCACCACTCCAGTTCAGCGCCAACCGCCCGCGCTCGCGGCCACAGCTCCACGTACTTCGGCAAGGACGAGATCGATAAGCCGCCCATCACCAACGGCACCGTCACCCACCAGGGCACACGAAACACGGCAGCAATCGCCGCTACCAACAACAACCAGAACTCTGCCGCACGCAGCGCCCGCCACACCGTCAGCGGCTTCCCATCCTCATCCACCGCCCGCCTCACTGCTTCTTCTTCGCGCGCCGCCGTTCGCCTCGCTCCGCTTCTTCTTTCCGCAAAATCTTCGCTGCCTGGCGAACGCTGCGAGCCCCTTTCTTGTCCCCTCCTGCCTCGAGGTTAGCTGCAGCCCGCTCCAACACCACGACGAGCTCTGCGTCTGTCAGTCGGATCTTCGTGCCCATAGATCCCTCACCCTCCAGCACCACAACAACCGACCTCATGTTATTTGTATCCGATCGCAAATCACACAGTATCGCCGTCTGCTGCGCGCAGCCCCACAAACCGACGACCCGTCCAGGAAACCACGGCCTTGATCCGCGTCATCGACATAGAGACCACAGGGCTCAACCCGGCCACCGACGCGATCATCGAAATCGCGAGCGTCGACATGGTCCGGGGCGGGGGCATCACCAACGCCATGGACACGCTCGTACGTCCCGGAAGGCCCATACCACCCGGCGCCTCGGCCATCCATCACATCATCGACCAGGACCTCAAGGACGCCCCGCCGCTCACCGAGGTGATCGACCCAGGGCCACCATACAGCGAGACGTCCCGGGAAGAACGGTAGGTCCGCCCATTCCCGGCCGCACGGCGGCCGGCGCATTGCCGACTTTGTTGGCGGGCTGTTCAGGTAATTGTACTCTCCAGATAGCCAGCCCATATATTGCAGCAACGGCCGCGGCAATTACAGTCAATTGCGCGGGAGTAGGAGCAAGGCCCTCTCGTCCCTCGTATCCGAAATACCAATCACGTAACCCCCGGCGGTTAATCTCCCGTGCGGTGTTTTGTAAAGACGAAAAGACTGACATTTTCGCTCCTATCCATTGTTTGATATTAAGCAGTCTGTTTTATGAAATACTGCCAAAGGGTACAAACTATTTCCCAAGAGCTAACGCCAGGCCCGCTTAGATAAGGATCTCAGAAGTTTAGATGGTAAATATGGTCCCTCGGCACATCCCCCAAACCCACTCATCTGCTCCCTGCCATGCCTGAAGCACCTCATCCATTGCGCGCGGCGAGATGCCCAAATCGGCGAAACCCGGGAACCCCGCCCTCGACGGCCACAGCAATCAGGAGCTGCGCTATGCCCTCGGCCGGGCCACGCCCTTCCCTGGATTTGAGCGCAGCACGATCTCTCCACACCGCGCCGCGTTCGATGTGGTGGTCACCGCCGACGACCTCCATCCTTCACCTCGGTCTTACAGATTCTGCATTCCATCGGTCCGTCCCTCGCTGCTACGCAGCCACTTTTTTCCTGGACAACCTACCTACATTTCGGCGCAGCACCTTCAGCCGCTCAGTCACCCCAAGCAGTTCGAACCGATGTTTGAACGTGGTATTATGCTGGAACAGAAACAGGCAGCAAATACCCACTTCAACAACGGTCTTCAACGCGCTGTCCAGGGGCAGGCCATCCTCGTGCAGATATATCTGCAGGAACTCCTGGCGATCCTCACCTTCCTTGATCTGAAGGCTACCCATAACTCCCAATTGGTTCGGATGACCACCAAAGTCGATGCAGAGTTCGTAGAGATGTTGGAAAATCTCTCCTAGTCGCCTATCGTTGCCCGCGATCACCCCCCGCATCTTTACGATCTGAAACTCATTCACCATCTGCCGCTTGGATATAGGGCTATCGTTCCGTTCCAACCACATCTTCGCTGTGCCCGGCACCTTATTGATGAACAGGGCATAAGCCGCATTTTCCAGGCACGAACGCAGCAGCGGGAACGTTTCCACAACCTGTCCGCCCATCGCCACCCCGCACGCCGCTCTGAACGCAGAATGGCATCGGTACAGGAACACCGGCGTCAGCATATCCTTGGGGTTCAGCATGTTCGAACCGGCCCGATGCATGCAGTCGTCCACCTCCTGCATCAGACCGTAGGCCACACGCTTATTGGCGAACGTGGCGTATTGGTTATGCCGCGCGCCATCTATCGCCGCGCTCAGCTTGTCTTTGCCCCACCCCGCAGGTGAGCCGATTGGTCGCGTTGCCATGACGAACCCCGCTTATGGGCGAATCACTTCGCCTCGGGCCCATCATATCCGTCCTGAGCCCCTACCGGCCTAGGCGGACGCGTGACCGCGTTTTCCTTTCACCGCGAAGTCCCTGAAGCTGCGTACCCGCTTCGCTTCCAGCCTCGCGGCAGGCAAGCGCGGCTCGGCGCGCCAGGCCGCTTCCCGCCGACGAGTTTGTTCCACCCGCGCCTCGCCCACTGCCCAATCCAGCCACGCGCAATAGTTCCTGAATTCGCCTGTGCTGGCAGACTGAAGGTCGCGATCCTTCAGCCCGGCCAGCACACGCGTTGCCTTAAGCAGCCGCCCTACCCTCCTTGCCTTCGCCATCGGCACTCACCTCGCGCACCACTACCCGGCCGCTAATCGCCAGCCCCGCGGCCAGCTGCAGGTTCAACCCCTTGCCGTCGCGGTGGGCCCAGGCCACGCCGCAAGGCGTCCAGAAGCCCTGCTTGCCTTCGCCCTCACCTTTGTCCTCCACCACATACACCCGGTGGGTGGGTTTTTCACCGTTCATGGTCAGCTTCCTTTCCTGATTTCAGAATTCCCGGCGTGATCGAGACGCTTCAGTCGTCCGCCCCATCGCGGTTCTTCGGCGGACGGCCCCGACGCTTACCGCCCAGGGCCACCACCTCTTCTACCGTCATGCCGAGTTCACCGGCCTCTTCCGCCAGCTTCGCCAGCAATGCCGGCCCGCCCACTTCGCGCATTTCCCGCACTTTTTCATCGATGCGTTCGCGAAGAGCACTGAGGCCGGCAAAGTTCATTTCCGTCAGATCCACCTCGAGCCCGTCGCCCAGCTGTTCCATGTCTTGCATCGTCCTTTTCCTTTCCCAAACGCCGCGACATGCGGCATGCTTCGCCCCGGCACCACACCGGGCGCGAACCGTTTCAAGGTTTGGGAATTGGCCGAACAAGCCCCTGTGTTTCAGTGTGCAGTTTCCCAGGGTTTGGGACTGCTAAGTCTCTGAATCATCAGGGTCGGG
>CAVPNP010000028.1:0-21020 GCA_963706665.1 uncultured Alphaproteobacteria bacterium | reverse complement strand
GATCTCCGACAGGCGCTCGTTTAGCGCATCGTCAACTTCATCGAATACGGCGCGCGCTACCGGGAACGCCTGCGCGAGGCCGTGACCCATTCCTGGCGTTTGGCTGCCCCGCCCCTGGAAATGTAAATGCGAATGTCATGCGGTCCGGTTCGGTAACGGTTGCGGCCGCGATTTCGCGACCTGCCTCCTGGCGTCAGGAACACGTTTCAACGCAGGCTGTCAAGGCTACTCAGGATGTAACAAAACGGCACCGGCACATATGTTAATTGCGAAAAAAGAGAGTTGCTATGCAGGCGCTTTTCTTTATATTGCAGCCACCGTCCGGTTTGAGGCTGAACGGAACCGCGAGGCTATTGTCTCTGCTATGGTCTCGTGTCCGGTGTCCTAAGGACATCTTTGTTCCCGTGTCTCGGCTCTGCTTAAGATCCTTCAACGCCTTTCCAATGGGCTTGACGGAGGCTTCGCGCCGGGCTGCATACTAAATCCAGGGAAAGGCTCTCTATGCCACGTTATGAGCATACCTTCTTGCGCGCCAAGACGTGACGGCGCAGCAAGTTACGGGGCTGATGAACACCTATAAAGCCGTGATTGAAGAACATGGCGGCAAGGTTGACAAGACCGAATATTGGGGTTTGAAGTCCATCTCCTACAAGATAAAGAAGAACAGGCGCGCCCATTACGCCTTCTTTAACGTCGAGGCTCCCCACGAGGCGGTGATCGAGATGGAGCGGCAGATGCGGATTTCTACCGACATCATTCGCTATCTCACCGTACGCGTTGAAGAGTTGGACGACAAGCCGTCCATAATGATGCGCAAGCAGGACGACCGTGAGCGCGGCGACAGGGACCGTGGCGACCGGCCCGGTAGCCCCCAGACGCGATCGCGATGATCGTGGCGGCGGCGGCTTTCGTGGCGATCGCGATGGCGGCGGTCAACGGTTTGGCGGCGGACGGCGCGAAGATAGCGTGAGGGATGAAGCATGAGTATGCAATGAGCCGCAGGCGGCGGAGCACGCCGCCCATTTTATCGCCGGCGCAAGACATGCCCATTCTCGGGAGAAGGTGCGCCACAGATCGATTATAAGGATGTTCGGCTTTTGCAGCGTTTCATATCCGAGCGCGGCAAGATTGTACCGAGCCGGATCACGGCAGTCTCCGCGAAAAAGCAGCGCGAGCTTGCCAAAGCCATCAAGCGGGCCCGTTTTCTCGGGCTCCTGCCATATGTGTTGAAATAGGAGCGCCCCCGTGCAGGTTATTCTCCTTGAACCAATTGGCCGCCTAGGCCAGATGGGCGATACCGTCAAAGTACGTGACGGTTATGCCCGCAATTTTCTCCTCCCGCAGGGGAAGGCTCTTAGGGCCACAAAAGATAATATGAAGCGCTTCGATAAGGAGCGCGCTCAACTTGAGGCCACGAACCTGCACCGTAAGCAGGAAGCTGAAGCTGTATCAGTGAAGCTTAAGGGCCTAAGGTTCGTAGTGCTCCGCCAAGCAGGCGACAGCGGCCAGCTTTATGGTTCGGTTTCGACGCGCGATATCGCCGATTTATCACGAATGGCGGCTTCACCATCGACCGGATGCAGGTGCTTCTCGACAGGCCCATTAAGAATTTGGGTTTGCACGATGTTCGCGTCAGTCTGCATCCCGAGGTCGAGATCAAGGTGGTTGTCAACGTGGCGCGCACCGAGGAAGAAGCCGAGAGGCAGGCTGCCGGTCAGGATGTACGAAATACCGCGATGAAGAGGCAGAAGCCGAGGCTGCTCGGGCCGCTCTGGCTGCCGAGGCACTCTTCGAAGGCGCTGAGGAAGAAGACGAATAGGGTTTACGCACCCAAATTAGGAGCTTTCTCCGGTTAGCTCGCGATAAAGGGCATAAATCACCTAAAATAGAGTTGCTGCGCACCCGCGCAGCAGCTCTTTTTTTTGGCGGCAAGCCTGGAACAGGCTAAATCGCCGATGGTTATTCGGCTAAGATGTCGCACGAACTAACCGATAGGCTGCAATACCAGCGGCCCCACATATCCTCGCCACTTTGGTCAGTACTGCGGGGCACAATCCGTTCGGGCTCGCTCCAGGTCCGGGACAGCATTGGTAAGGTTCATTTTTTTGGCGATGGGTCTGGAAAACCGGTCGCCATTCGCTTCACTGATCTCCAAGATCGAGAGAGCACTTCTGTTCGACCCGCAACTTGCGCTCGGCGAAGGATATATGCAGGGCCGAGTCGTCGTTGAGTGCGGGTCCCTCTACGATCTGCTCGAATCGTTTGCATCCAATTTCCAGAAGCATCCGTGGCCCTCGGAATGCGGCTCGTAGATAGCTGGCGGATGTTAACGCGCCGGATTCGGCAGTTGAATTGGCGGCGAAGGTCGAAGGATAACGTCGCCCACCATTACGATCTACCAAGCTCGCTTTACGAGCTGTTCCTCGACAACGATCGGCAATATTCCTGCGCCTATTTCCCAACTGGCAATGAAACCCTTGAGGAAGCGCAGTTGGCGAAAAAGCGCCACATCGCTGCGAAACTGCTCCTATCGCCGGGGCTTTCGGTCTGCGATATCGGCTCGGGTTGGGCGGGCTTGCTTTATATTTAGCGGAAAATGCAGGTGCTTCGGTTAAGGGCATTACCTTGAGCGAAGAGCAGGAAGCCTTTGCTAAGGCTCGCGCTGCACAAAAACCGTCGCTCAACGTCTCGTTTCAGCTAACAGACTACAGGTCGCTATCTGCTAAATTTGATCGAATTGTTTCCGTTGGCATGTTCGACATGTTGGCGTGCCGAACTACCGGACATATTTCAAACGCCTATACGACTGCCTGAAGGACGACGGGTCGCTCTTGTCCACACGATTGGGCGGCTTACGGGACCCGGTATCACCCAACCATTCATTGCTAAATACGTTTTTCCTGGCGGCTATGTGCCCGCGTTGAGCGAGGTCTTCCCGGCGATTGAGTCGTCTGGCTTGCTCGTAACGGATGTTGAAATATTGCGCCTCCATTATGCGAAGACATTGCAGGCATGGCGGCAAAACTTTTGTGAGCGCTGGGACGAGGCTGCCGCAATGCTTGGGCAAGAGTTTTGCAGAATGTGGGAATTTTATCTTGCAGGCTGCGAGGTTGCGTTCCGCTATCATCATCTCGCGGTCTTCCAGATCCAGCTCGCAAAGCGTATCGATACAGTGCCGGTGACGCGTGAATATTTGCTGTCTTCATAACCTTGCTGACCCTTCCATCACCCGTGATTGCGAGGCATCAGTCAAGCAGCGGCTTCCCCTTATCGGTGGGTTCCACTCGGAACATCGAGGCTGTGCAACCGGCTTTATGCACCCTGGGCGCTTCCTGCGTCGAGAGGGAATCAGATTTAGTCTCCTTCATGAGACAAGCCCCTGCAATTTCCTCCGCCTTCACCCCCTCGTCTTCGATCGAGGATAGTTTCAACGCGCTGCCATTCCGCCAGGCGCCACTCAATATCGAGGCCGAGCAGGCGCTGCTCGGCGCGGTTTTGATAAACAATGAGTCGTTCGACCGCGTGTCGGGCTTCCTGCACGCGAACCATTTCTTTGAACCGCTCCATGGCCGCTTGTTCGAGGTCATGGCCAAGCTTATTCAGGCCGGTAAGCACGCCTCCCCCATCACGCTGAAAACATTTTTCGATTCCGAACCGCCGATTGGCCAGCTCACGGTCGCGCAATATCTCGGGCGCTTGGCGGCGAACGCAACCACCATCATCAATGCGGAGGCCTACGGACGCACGATCTATGACCTAGCGATCCGCCGCGAGTTGATCATCGTCGGCGAAGATATGGTCAATTTGGCTTATGATTTGCCAGTCGATGCTCCGCCCGAGAAGCAGATCGAGGAATCGGAACAGCGGCTGTTCGATCTCGCCGACAAAGGCAAATATGGCTCTGGCTTTATGGCCTTTGGCCAAGCGACCGTGGAAGCCGTTGAAATGGCGGCGCGCGCCTATGAGCGCGATGGCGGTCTATCTGGTCTTTCAAGCGGTTTGCGTGACCTCGATCAGATGATGGGCGGCCTTCAGAATTCCGACCTTATTATCCTTGCTGGCCGCCCTTCGATGGGCAAAACGGCGCTTGCCACAAACATCGCCTTCAATATCGCTAAAGCGCATAGAATGGGGCTGAGGGACGGCGTTGAAGAGACGGTCGATGGCGCAATCGTTGGCTTTTTCAGCCTCGAAATGTCGTCCGAGCAAAAGCCCGCAACGCGTATCTTGGCTGAGCAAGCGCAGCTCCCGTCGGAGAAAATTCGGCGCGGGAAAATTACGCCGGGAGGAAATTCCAGCGTCTCCACACGGCCGCGACGGAGTTGCAAACGCTGCCGCTCTTCATCGACCATACGGGCGGCATATCCATCGCACAGCTTGCGGCGCGAGCCAGGCGGCTTAAGCGGCAAAAGGGCCTTGGGCTTCTCGTGGTCGACTATCTTCAGCTCCTCACTGGCTCAGCCAAACGCTCATCTGAAGGCCGCGTGCAGGAGGTTTCCGAAATCACTGTCGGCCTAAAGGCATTGGCGAAGGAACTATGCGTTCCTATTATTGCTTTGTCGCAGCTCTCGCGTCAGGTCGAAAACCGCGACGACAAACGGCCACAGCTCTCTGACTTGCGTGAGTTGGGCTTTATCCAGCAGGATGCTGACGTCGTGATGTTCGTGTACCGCGAAGAATATTATGTTTCGAGGCGCGAACCCTCCATAACCAAGGTGGAGGAGCATCAGAAGTGGCAGGATGAAATGGATCAGACGGCGGGTTTAGCCGAGGTCGTCATAGGCAAACAGCGTCACGGCCCGACCGGTACGGTGCGGCTGCAATTCCAGGCCGATATCACGCGCTTTGGCGATCTTGCCGATGACAGGCGTCTGCCGGAACGGTTTGAATAAAGATGCATCCATCAGCCGAAGCGTTACGCGGTAAATGGCCAAGCCAGGTGACTGGCGGTTTAATCATCGACCTAGATGCGCTTCGGCGAAACTATCGCGAGCTCCGCTCTGCCAGCCAGCCGGCCGAGACGGCAGCCGTCATCAAAGCGAATGCCTATGGCACTGGCGCGCTGCATGTTATTCCCGCCCTCGAAAAGGAGGGGTGCCGGACCTTTTTCGTCGCCACGCTGGCAGAAGCTGAAGCAGCCCGCAAAGCTTCCGGCCACGCACAAATCTACGTTCTCGATGGGTTATTCCCCGGGACGTGCCCGGCCTTCAAGGCGATTGAAGCGCGTCCGGTGCTCGGCAGTATCGCAGAAATCAGAGAGTGGGGCTGCTTTTTGCGGGGCTGAAAATGTGAGGCTCCCCGCCGCGATCCATCTCGATAGCGGTATGACGCGACTTGGGCTTACGGCTGAAGAGCTGGTACAGCTTATGGCTGAACCAAAACTGCTGGCCAGTTTCGACCTATGCCTCGTGATGAGCCATCTTGCTTGCGCAGATCAACCACAGCATCCGAACAATCAAAGCCAACTTGCACAGTTTTTGAGCTCGTCTGCGATTTTCCGCGACACGCCAAAGAGCCTTGCCAATTCAGCGGGTGTCTTTCTAGGGCCGGGCTATCATTTTAATCTTACGCGCCCCGGCATTGCTCTTTATGGAGGCTGTGCGGCGCAGACAGGGCCAACCCCCTTGGAACCTGTGGTCTATCTCTACGGAAGAATTGTTCAGACCCGCTGGGCACAGCAAGGCGAAACAGTTGGCTACGGCGCGGCGCACACCCTTAAGCGGCGGACCCGCATAGCAACGGTATCGGTCGGCTATGCCGATGGGCTTTTCAGGGCTTGCTCGGCGAGCGATTCTCGCGAGGGTCCGTGCGGCTATATTGGTGATTACCGCTTGCCGATGCTTGGCCGTGTTTCGATGGATCTTACCACTTTCGACGCCACCGATTTGCCGGAGGATTTGCTTCAAAGAGGCGGCTGGATTGAGCTGCTCGGCGAACATGTCAAAGTGGACGATTTGGCCGGACACGCAGGCACAATCGGCTATGAAGTGCTGACCTCTTTAGGACGCCGCTATCACCGAAGCTACATCGGTGAGTAGGACCAACGCATGGTAAAAATTACTCAGGACTATGTCTGCCAGTCTTGCGGCGCCATATCGAGCAAGTGGCAGGGAAAATGCCCTTCCTGCGGCGAGTGGAATAGCCTATCCCAGGAGGCGGCAGTTCTTTCAGCGCCGGGATCTGTATCTCAAAAGGTTAAGCGGCGTGCAAAATCGACGGTGATTGAAAGCCTTGACGCCGAGGGCAAGGATATCGGCCGAATTTCAAGCGGCATCGGTGAATTGGACCGCGCGGTCGGCGACGGCTTCGCTCAAGGGTCAGCGGTCTTATTGAGCGGCGAGCCTGGTATAGGCAAGTCCACCCTGCTCCTACAAGCCGCCGCCACCATATCGAGCCAGGGACTCTCCGCGCTTTATTTTTCCGGTGAAGAGGCGACCAACCAGATTCGTCGTCCAGAGCAGCGCGCCTTGGTGTCTCTCAAGCCCCGCTTGGCCTCGTGGCCGAAACATGCGTGGAGCGAATTTTGGCGACCATCGAGCAGGCCGCGCCGCCGGATTTCATTGTGATCGATTTCATCGAGACACTTTGGACCGAGGCCCTCGATTCAGCGCCTGGAACGGTAAGCCAAGTGCGGGCGAGTATGCAGGCACTGATCGCCGTGGCGAAGTCGCGAGGGCCTGTTCTCGTGGTCGTGGGCCACGTTACCAAGGATGGTCAAATCGCCGGGCCAAAGGTCATTGAGCATATGGTGGATACCGTGCTGACCTTCGAAGGCGAGAGCAGCCATAATATGCGCCTTCTTAGGGCCACGAAGAAATCGCTTTGGTCCGGCTAATGAAATTGGCGTATTCGACATGCGCGGTGATGGGCTGCGCGAGGTTAGCAATCCCTCTGAGCTTTTTCTCGGCGAAGGCGATGGCGAGGTGGCGGGAAGCGCGATCTTCGCCGGCATCGAGGGGACGCGCCCCTTGCTCGTTGAGATTCAGGCCCTTTTGGCGCCCTCCCCTTACGCGGCCCCGCGCCGCGCGGTTGTTGGCTGGGACCAGAATAGGCTCGCCATGATTCTCGCTGTGCTGGAAGCACGTTGCGGCGCAAAGCTTGGCGTGCGGGATGTGTACCTCAACGTTGCAGGCGGCTTGCGGATATCGGAGCCTGCCGCCGACATGGCGGTTGCGGCGGCGCTCTTGTCTGCGCTTTCAGGCATTGCGCTTCCGCGCGATTGCGTTTATTTCGGAGAGGTTGGTCTTTCCGGCGCGCTGCGGCCCGTTCAACAAATGAGCGTTCGTTTAAAGGAAGCTCAAAAGCTTGGCTTCCGCTCGGCATATATGCCCGCGGCGGGCGAGATTTTGAGCAACAACTTGAATGTTAAGCTCAACCGTCTTGCCCAGCTGAAAGATTTGGCTACTCTTTTCGCCTAAATGTGACTATTGGATAACCATGTCGTGATATGCGCATGAAAGGGCTAAACTCATGCCGGTTCAAGGGCTCGACATAATACTTATCATCATCATGATATTTTCCGGATTTCTCGCGATGTTACGCGGCCTTACCCGGGAAATGCTGTCTATCATGTCGTGGGCGCTATCTGCCCTCGTTACCTTGTTTGCGTATTCCTACTTCAAGAACGACGTAAGAGGAATCATCGACACGCCTATGTTGGCGGACGCGATGCTCATTGCGGTCGTTTTTATCGTAAGCCTGATCCTATTCAGTCTCCTGACGATCAACATATCCGAGCGCGTGCTTGACAGCCGTGTGGGCGCGGTGGATCGCACCCTTGGGTTTGTGTACGGGCTGGTCCGAGGCTTGATCCTCGTAGTCATCGCCTATTTGATTGTTGGTCAAATCGTTGAGCGCCAAAATCTGCCGCGCTGGGTTACAGGCGCACGTTCCTTGGCACTCATTGAAAGCACCGGAGAGACCATCAAGTCCTTCTTACCCGACAATCCTGAGTTCTTATTCAAGCGCGACCGGCCGGGGTCTCCGCCGCCGGAAGTGGACAAAGGCTAAGGATTGCTTGGCACCACTGTTAACGTAGGTTAGCAGTAGGGACTGGCGCAATGCGCTGGATGCGCCTAATAGTATCTACGTAAAGTTGCGTTTTCGGAGGGATGAGTTGCAAACTTTCTCTGCGGGACGTGGGGTGGACTTGATTATGGAAATTGAAGGTAGGACTTCTCTCGGCGTGGCCCTTGAGGATGACAAGCTGCACGAAGAGTGTGGCGTGTTCGGCGTCTTTAATCATCCTGACGCCGCCGCCTTAACCGCACTCGGCCTTCATGCATTGCAGCATCGCGGCCAGGAAGCCGCAGGCATTGTAAGCTTTGATGGGACGCAATTCCACGCAGAAAGGCGGCTCGGCCTTGTGGGCGACCATTTCAGCAGCCAGCCGGTTATCGATCACCTTCGTGGTTCCACGGCGATTGGACATGTGCGCTACGCGACCATCGGCGAGACGGCGCTCAGAAATGTGCAGCCCCTCTTCGCTGATCTCGACTCAGGCGGCCTCGCGCTGGCCCATAATGGCAACCTTACCAACGCGCTGAAACTGCGGGGCGAACTTGTCTCGTCCGGCGCTATCTTTCAATCCACCTCTGATACAGAAGTCATCGTACATCTCATCGCGCGGAGTTGCGACCGTTCGCGCGGCTTCATTGGGCGCCTTATCGACGCGCTCCGTAAAATCGACGGCGCCTATGCCCTCGTTTGCGCAACAAACAAAAAGCTTGTTGGCATCCGTGACCCACTTGGCATCCGTCCGTTGGTCATTGGTCAGCTCGGCGACGCTTTCATCCTCGCTTCGGAAACCTGCGCGCTAGATATTATCGGCGCGCGTTTCGTGCGAGAGGTCGAGAACGGCGAGATCGTCGTCATTTCGAAAGACGGCATCGAGAGCCATAAGCCTTTTCCACCTCGCCCTGCCCGCCCCTGCATCTTCGAATATATCTATTTCGCGCGCCCGGATTCCATTATGGACGGGCGTTGCGTTTATGACGTCCGCAAAGCGCTTGGACATGAGCTTGCCGCTGAGGCTCCCGCCGATGCAGACGTTGTCATTCCGGTCCCAGACTTTGGCGTGCCAGCGGCTCTTGGATATGCGCAAACATCTGGCCTCCCCTTCGAGCTCGGCATCATAAGAAATCACTATGTTGGCCGGACCTTTATCGAGCCGGAGCAGCGCATCCGAAAACTGGGTGTGAAATTGAAGCACAACCCGACGCCGAGCGCTCTGGTGGAAGGCAAGCGGATCGTATTGATCGATGACAGCGTGGTGCGCGGTACAACCTCCACGAAAATTGTGAGCATGATGCGTGAGCGAGGCGCGCGCGAAGTGCATATGCGCATCGCCTGTCCGCCCATTAAATATCCTGACTTTTATGGAATTGACACACCGGATATAGGCTCGCTTCTCGCTGCAAAGTACGACCTTGAGGGCATGCGCCGCTTCCTGAATTGCGACAGCCTTGCCTTTCTGTCGGTCGATGGAACCTATCGCGCGCTTGGCCTTCCGCATCGCGATCCCGCGCAGCCGCAGTTCACTGACCATTGCTTTACAGGCGATTATCCAACCTCTTTGGAGGATTTGGAAGGGCCTGAGGCCGGTCAACAGCGTCGGCTATCCCTGATGGCTGCAGCCGTTTAATGACAGAGAGTGCTGTGTCCCGATTCGATGGCAAAGTTGCGCTCGTGACAGGTGCGTCCCGAGGGATTGGCCGGGCTATCGCGAAAGCGCTAGCTTTGCAGGGGGCACATGTGGTCGCCCTCGCTCGCACGAAAGGTGGCCTTGAGGAGCTCGATGACGAAATACGGGCGGCAGGCGGCGAGATCTCATTGGTCCGTCTCGATCTCAAGGACGGCGCTAAGATCGATGCACTAGGACCCACGCTTTACGAGCGCTGGAAGCGGCTCGACATTTTCGTCGGCAATGCGGGCATCCTGGGTCCGCTCTCGCCACTTGGCCACATCAGCGAGGCTGACTGGTCTGCCGAACTGGCAATAAATCTTACAGCAAACTGGCGCTTACTGCGCACGCTCGACCCTATACTGCGCCTTGCTCCCGCGGCGAGGGTATTGTTCATGACCTCCGGCGGTGCCGAGCGCTGCCGAGCGTATTGGGGTCCCTATTCGGTCTCGAAGGCGGCGCTTGACGCACTTGCAAAGACCTACGCCCATGAAGTGGCATCGACGAATGTCAAGGTGAACCTTCTGGATCCGGGGCGTATCCGCACTCGGATGCGCGCGCAAGCCTACCCTGGTGAAGACGAGAAAACAGTTCCGGCTCCCGACGCGATCGTTCCGCTCGCGCTTTCGCTTCTTACACCAGAAGTAACCACAAGCGGCGATCTGCACCTGTTCGAACCTCGATAGACTTGAGAGCGCTCGCCGGCGCTCTCTTATCTCGAACCATGTCGATTACTTCGACGTTTCCTCGGGAACAGATTGAGACTAAATCCCGGGACCCAGACCGCAAACCGGTGGGTTTGCGGTCTGGCACCTAAGCAGAAAGTGAAGTTAGCAGGTGCATTTCAACGCGAGGTTCATGTCCCTCGCAATTAGCTTTGGACGCTACGACTAGAACCATCCAAAGAAGCCGCCGCCGCAACCGCCGCAGCAGCCACAGCAAGGCCGATAAACCCGCACAACTCTATAGCAACCGCAACCACAGCCACAGCCAACCTTAACGGCTTCGCTTGCACTTGCCGCCGGAACCCCGCTGACAGCCGCTCCATTCAAAGCAAAGGCATTGCTGGAGAGACATGAAGCTGCAACGAGGCTGAATACTGCAACAACTAACGTTCTCATTTCCGTTACCCTAATATTGGTGTTACTCCTGCCCAGTCATAAAGTTGCCATAACAACCGTAAGATAGCATTAGTTGTATATAGGCGCGTGCTCTCTTAGTCGAATGGCTCCCCATATAAGGACTGCGCATATAACAAGTTGAGCAGACACTTCTTGCAGCCAAGTTAAAAAAGCTCCGTCAAATCCGTTTATCAATCGCAATATCCGCTTCTCTTGAAGTAATTGCACCAATATAAATAATGTATATTGCACTTTACGTAATTGATGAAATCCATTCGAACTTCACTTCCGTTTTATTCCAGCAATACACGATCTTGTTCAGCAACCGTTCAGCTCTGCGGTTGCGCTCCCGCTTGAGAGCAAGAGCGCGCGTACAGGAGCGGACGAATCGAGGCGCGTGCATCGATTCTCGGTGCTGCCCCGATCAGGTCTTCAGCGCCTTGTCGGCGAGTGATTCACACCTCGCGCTGGGGTGTTGATAGTCGCCCGAAAGCTGATTCCGGCACCTCTGTTGCATATAACCCACAGGCACAACCTGTGGACGCAGCCAAGCCAATGAGAATATAACGCGTTGATATCACTGCGTTTCTATCGTGCCTGCCTTCAGATTGTGCTCGCACGCCCTGGCTTTGGCGGGAAAAAATACACGCTTGAGTTTAGTCCGGGATCATGCAAACACAGAACCAGGTTGAGCGTATCACGACATACAATTTTAACGAGAGATTGAGGGAATCATGATCTTCAGAAACTACCTTCGGACGAGCCTAGCCGCTCTCGGTGCGCTCGCTATTGCGTCGATGGCACCTGCGAAGGCAGCCGACATTTATTCCAATGGAGGCGGCTCCAAGGACGCTGTCTATGTCGCCGCTCCGACCTGGCAGGGCTTCTATTTCGGCGCGCATGCCGGCGGCGCCTGGAGCAATTTCGATAACCATGATCGTAACTTCTTTTTTGACGAAGCCCCCGTCGACCGTGGTGCTGAGTTGGGCGTACCATTCGATGGCCGGAATTTGAACGGTACCGGCTTCTTCGGTGGAGCTCAATTTGGATACAATTGGCAGGGCGGCGCCAATTGTTGCTTCGTTTATGGTCTCGAGGTCGATATCGGCGGCTTGGACAATGGCGGCAGGAATCGTGACCTTGTTGTCTTTGGCGACGACCTTACAACAGGTGGCCTACCTCTACAAACCGCCATTGTTAGGATCAAATCCAGCGGCGGCTTTTACGGCGACGTCACCGGCCGTCTCGGTTACACATGGGGCAGCGCGCTCCTCTATGCCAAGGGTGGTTTTGCTTGGTTGAACGCAAACTTTGAAGTGACTGAGCTCCTGAATGGTGTTCCAGTCTTCAACAACAACAATAACAGCAGCAATAACACCCTTACCGGTTGGACACTGGGCGCCGGTATTGAATATATGCTTGGCACGAATTGGACCGTTAAGGTTGAATATCTTCACTTCGACTTTGGCAATCTTGACCGTCATTGCTGCAATGACACTTTTGTCAACGACTTCCATTTTCACAATGATGTAGCTGTCGATACGGTAAAGGTTGGTATCAACTACCTCATTCATCCTGCGCCGGTAGTTCTGCCATACAAATAAGCTATGACGCCCCTCGCAGTAATTGCGATCGGCGAGACTTATAACGCACAGTAAGTGCCATAATAAAGAAATCCCGGGGGATAATCATTATCCACCGGGATATGCTTTTTGCAGCGCCTCAACTTCGTGAGGTGCATTTTTTTTGGTACATCGCGATGCGAATTTTATTTATATGGCAGCGCAGCAACAGTGGACGGGATATGATAGTTGACGCCAACCTTTACCGTCTCGACAGTCAGATCGTTGCGGAAGAAGTGAAAGTCATTCCCGAAATTATCGAAACAGCAGCCGTGGTCCTCATTGCCGAAGTCGAAATGGAGATATTCAAGCTTCAAGCTCCAAGATGTGCCAAGCATATATTCGATGCCCGCGCCTACTGTCCAACCTGTTAAAGTGTTATCGTTGTCATTATTTCGGGCGAACATAACTGTTGAGACGGGCGGCTTCGTATTGGTGACGGTGGTGAGTACTTCGTGAGCTGCCAAGTTCGTGTTTAACCAAGCGAAGCCGCCTTTGATATAGAGTAAGGCGGACCCCCAGGTGTAGCCCAGACGGCCGGTGACATCCCCATAAAATCCGCTGCCCTCATCCTTTACGCGGACTGCAGCAATGAGTGTGTCATACTTCCCCTCACGCACTGCCGTGAAGGGATGGTCTTTGCCGCCAGCATCCATGCCGCCAAGATCAATTTCGATGCCGTATACTAAGCAGCAATTGCTGCCGCCTTGCCAATTATAGCCGAACTGGCCCCCGCCAAAGAAGCCAGACCCCTCAATTCCTTCCTTTCCAAAGAAGGGGGTAAAGATGAATGCTCCGTCCTCTTTCCCATCCGGCTCCCTGAACACATTCCGGTTCGTTTCTATATTGCCCCAGGCGCCGCCAAGATGGAAACCGAAGTAGGCGCCTTCCCAACTGGGGACTTCAATTGGCTTGTCTTTTAGGCTGCCTTTAGTGGTATCGGCAGCGATAGAAGGGGCGGCGGCTGCGAGTAGGAATAATGCGAAGGCAGCGATGCTTGTTCGCGCCGTAGTTATCAGGGTCATCTCTAGCACTTTCGTGTTTAAGTTGCATCATCTAAGTACTACTCCGAACATTGAGCTTCTTTTACACCGCGTTTATTGCTACTCAAGATAGTATTATTGAAATCACACACTTTTGTTGCCGCAACCTATATTTTGAATAGATAGAACAGTAGCTAGATCAATTACTTAGATTGGCATTTAATACATCGTAGGTAGATAACTGTGGCTGTAACGTCACACGCATCACACTCTGTTTTCAGGCAAACCGACTCAATTTCTGTCGAAAGGGAGTATTTCGCTGCAATTGCCGGATCCGCCGGCCGGTCCAACGCCGCTCACTATGCCGCCCGTAGCCCCCCGCAACACAAGCGCTGGCGTGCGGATATAATCTTCGCAGTTGCAGCCGGGGTTGATGCAGGCGTTGTTTCTGGGAGGTTGGGAAGACGGCACCGCGGGCTTAGCGTATGACGGTCTGATTAAGTTGCCCACAGCAACAGAGCTGAAAGTAAGATACTTGCCTCGTATCTCTGGGCGAACCTGACAGGCGGCGTCGTTCAGCCACGGCAACGAATGCAGGAGACGGAGAGGAGGCGCTGGCTTGCATCGCGCTATCCGGCCTCCGCCTCCATCTCCTACTGCTAAAGCATCGTCAGTGCGTAACCTGGGCAACGAGTGGCTATTTATACGGCAACGGAGCTGCTGGGCGAATATAGTAGTTGATCCCGACCTTGACCGTATCCGCTGTTAGATCGTGGTTGAACAGGCGGAAGTCATTGTTAAATACACGGTAGTTGTTGTCGATGATGTTATCGCCACAGCAATGATTGTTATCATTATTGCCGAAGTCGAAGTGGAGGTATTCAACCTTAACGGTCCAATTCGTGCCAAGCATATATTCAATACCGGCGCCAAGGGTCCAACCTGTTAAGGTATTGCTGTTCCCATTGCCGTTGCCGCTAAAGACGGACGTGCCGTCGCCGTTTGTGATAGCTTCGGACACCTTGAAATCTGTATTCAACCAAGCGAAACCGCCCTTGGCGTAGACCAGGGCTGATCCCCAAACATAGCCCAGCCGGCCAGTTACGTCACCGTAAAAGCCGCCGCCATCGTTCTTCACACGTATGGCGGCATTGCGCCCCCTATCATCCACTATCGCGAAGGTGCGGTCGTTTCCGCCAGTGTCAGCGAAGCCAAGGTCTACTTCGATACCGTATACGAAGCAGCAATTGCTACCACCCTGCCAATTATAGCCGAACGTACCTCCGCCGAAGCCGCCAGAACCGTCGAGGCTATTGCCGCCGAAGGGAGCGGAAAACTTTACGTCACCTGGATGAAAGATCTTCTTCTCAGGGTCGTCCCAGACCTTTTCCCGTTCGATAAACACATTGCGATTGATGTCGAGTTCGCTCCAGAAACCGCCGCCATGGACGCCGACGTAAAAGCCTTGCCAAGTCGGCGCAACATAGACTGGCTGGTCCTTAAGACCGCCTCCGTATATATCCGCAGCACTCGCTGGAGCGGCAGCTATTGCAAGCATGCCGAGAGCAGCGAGGCTCTTGCGTATGGTATTTCTAAGGGTCATTGCTACCACTTTCCCCGTTTAGGTTGTAGTTTTGAGATACTACGCAAATACGTGATTTTTCTTTACATGAAGACTACTTCTACTCAAGCGTGTAGTTGCTATCGACTGCCATTTTATTGTTGCAACTTGCTATAAGTATAAGTAGAACATCAAATATTTCAGCTGGTTATGACCACACATTATCCTGCGCACGCCTGCAATTGTGGATTGCAAGCAACAGACTGAACAATCTGTTTTCGGGCGCTGGGAGCTCCCAGTTTCAGGGCGAAAGGGGGATTTTTGCTTATCTTCTTATTCTCGGGCGCTGGATGGGTCGTAAGCGCTGTTTTGAGCGCACCTTGTTTTTAAGGTGAGAGGTATGGGATTTTCGCGGCCATCATTGGGGTGGTGCGATGGATCAGAACGAAACGACGTCAACAGATTTGGGCAGCGCCGGCAGCGACAAGCCGAGGATGTTAACGGCGGAAGAGAAGGCCTTGATTGTTGCCGAAAGCTTTGGGCCTGGGGCGAAGGTGGCAGAAATTGCCGCCCGGCACGGGATTAATCCCAAGCGTCTTGTCACCTGGCGTAAGAAGGCGCGCGAAGCTGAGGCGCTTTCCGGCGTTGGCGTAAATGGCTTTACGCCTGTTATTGTTGCGCAGAGCAAGGCCCGCTTTGGGCCTGCGATAACCCCCATCGAACTCATCATCGGGCCTGTAAAGGTGCATATTCGCTCAGGCGCCGACGCCATGCTTGTTGCCGCCCTTGCGCGCGCGTTGATGGAAACGGCGGGGCGCGTGTGATTTTTGGAGCGGTTCCTCCCAGGATTTATATCGTCACCGGGCCAATCGATTTCAGAAAGGGTCTCGATGGGTTGGCTGCGCTGGTGCAGGAGGTCTTGCAACTCGATCCGTTTTGCGGCGCGGCCTTTATCTTCCGCGCCAAGCGCTGTGAGCGCGTGAAGATTTTGATCTGGGATGGGTCCGGCCTGATCCTGATTTACAAGCGGCTCGAGGATGGCAAATTCCGCTGGCCAAAGATCGAGGACGGCGTGATGCGTCTGTCACCCGCCCAAATGTCCGCTCTCTTCGACGGGCTTGATTGGACCCGCATACGCTCGTTGAGAAAACCGCGCCCCAAGGCTTTGCAATAGCCTAAAAACGGTGTTTTTTGCGTGCGCGCCATAGCAAATCATGCTGCAGTTTTCGCATGATCGCCGCCTCTGAGCCTTTGCCGGATGACCTCTCTGCGCTACAGGCGCTGATCGTCTCCGAGCGGCTGGGATGGGCGAAAACGGCCGCTGAAAAAGACGCCGAACTCACCCGTGTCCAAGATGCCAATGCCAGACTGTGGGATATTTTGCGCCAATTGCGTCGCGCGCAGTTCGGCCGCAAATCCGAAAAACTTCATCCTGATCAGCTGAGCCTGGCGATCGAAGAGATCGAGCAGGCCATCGGGGAAACCGAACCGGCTGAGACGATCCCAGACGCGACGCTGCAAGCGTCGCCCACAAAGCCCCGTTCTGTCAATCGCGGTGCCTTGCCCTCTCACCTTCCGCGCGAAGAGATCATTTTGGAACCTGAGGATAAGTCCTGCCCGTGTTGCGGCGGGACGCTGCATGTGATGGGCGAGGATCGCTCCGAACGCCTCGATGTGGTGCCGGCCCAGTTTAAAGTCATCGTCACGCGCCGCCCCAAATACGCCTGCCGGGCTTGCGAAGAGGCGGTGGTGCAAGCGCCTGCGCCCGCGCGTCTCATCGAAGGCGGCATCCCCACAGAGAACCTCATTGCCCATGTGCTGGTGACCAAATACGCCGATCACTGTCCGTTATACCGCCAGGCGCAGATTTACGCCCGCCAAGGCATCGATCTTGATCGCTCCACGCTGGCCGATTGGGTGGGGCGGGCCGCTTTGCTGCTTGCGCCCCTTCAGGCGCGGCTGTTCGAGGTGCTTAAAGCCTCGCCGAAGCTGTTTGCCGATGAAACGCGCGCGCCCGTGCTTGATCCCGGCCGTGGAAAGGTCAAGCTCGGTCAACTCTGGGCCTACGCCAGGGATGATAGGCCGTGGGGTAGTAATGATCCCCCCGGCGTTGTCTATTGTTATGCCCCTGGCCGCGGCAGCGAGCACGTGAAAAACCACCTCGCGGGCTTTGCCGGCATCCTGCAGGTGGATGGCTATGCGGCTTACAAAGAGCTTGCCAAAACGCGAGACCAAAGCGCCCCGATCGCCTTGGCGTTCTGCCGAGTAGACGGGGGTGTTGCCAGCCCCGTCCCTCACAGACCCGGACGAGCGGATTTCCCGCATCCGGTTCTTCGCGCAGAAGCTTCGCTCACGGAGCGGCGCACCGGTGGACGATCTTGGCGGCGGGCAACGGGTGCCTCGCGAGCATGGCCCGGAAGCGCGGCCACGGCAGATTGCTGTGGCGGCCACGCCGCGTAAGCCATTTCTTCCAGATCCGCACCAGCTGGTGGTGGAACCAGCTGAGCCGCTTGCTGTTGCCCGTGATGCCGTAATAGGCGCAGATGCCCCCGGATCATCCTGCGACAGATGCGCATGCTGCTCCCGGAACGGCACGGTGCAGGATTGAGCCTGCACCATTCGGTCACGCGATGCCAGCGCGCGGGCGTAACGGTCTTTCGCCGTTATCTGCCGGACGACGTTCTTGCCGTTCCGCGATCTTCCCCACACGTGGGTGAAGCCGAGAAAGTTGAACGTCGTCCCTGCCGTTGCCGGGTGACGCCCTTGCGGGCGTCTGAACCGGAAGTCCACGAAGCGGGTCTTGGTCGGGTGGAGCGTGAGCCCGTACCGCGCAAGCCGCTTCTCCAGCACGCCCGGCAATCGCTTGCCGGACAGGTGGTCCTCGAAGGCCACCACAGCGTCATCAGCATAGCGGACCAGAAGGCACCGCCCCTTGACGCGCGGCCTCACCTTCTCCTCGAACCACTCGGTCCAGCACGTAGTGCAGGTAGATGTTCGCGAGCAGCGGCGAGATCACGCCGCCCTGAGGAGTTCCTCCAGTCGTGCGGCGCAGGACGCCCTGTTCGAGCACCCCCGCTTTCAGCCATTTATCGATCATTCTCCGGACGACGCCGTCCGTAACTCGCTGGTCGAGGAAGCTGCGCAGGTGCGCGTGGTCGATGGTGTCGAAGTATTTCGAGATATCGACATCCACCACCCAGCGCAGTCCCTTGCTCCATGAACCCATCGCGCAAAGCGCGAAGCGCGTCATGGGCCGATCGTCCCGGCCGGAAGCCGTACGAGCACGGCAGAAACTCCGCCTCGTAAATCGGCTCCAGCAGCATGACGATCGCCCGCTGCGCCACCTTGTCTTCCAGCGTCGGGATGCCCAGCGGCCGCTTCGTCCCGTCCGCCTTTCGGGATGTAGTGCCGTCGCACCGGCGGCGCGATGATAGCGGCCGGACTTGATGCGCGCCAGGAGGTCAAGTAAGATTGGCCTCGAGATTGGCCTCGTAGTCCGCCGCCGTCACGCCGTCGATGCCCGGCGCGCCATCCTTGCGCGTCAGGCGATAGGCCTCGGTCATCCATTCGAGGTCGATCAGGTGATGCAGCGAGGTCAGCACCCGCTTCGGGATGTTCCCCGCCAGTCGGCTATCCATTGTCGTTTCGTGGACAGGTTTGCGGGACTCAGAGTTCCCTCCCGTGTTTCCCGTCAATGGGTCTTCATGCGCGGCGGCTCCCTTCCCTCCAGCGGGTCCCGGTGAGCCCGGTTCCCCGCCTTCGTCGGTACTATGAAGCCGCTACGACATCCCGCCGTGTGTGTCCGTCGGCTTATGATTTCGCCTCCGGAATCCGTACGCCCTCTGAGATGTTCGTGCTCGCCTTCGCGCTCCCAGCGCCGCCAAGTCGGCGCCGGGCCTGGAGCGTTGTTCCGCCGGCGCTCCCACTTTCCGGCGTTCCGCGTACGGACACGGTCGGGATCTCTCAGGTTCCCTGGCGGCCCATCCCGTAGCTTTGCCCTGCTCTCAGACCCCGCCCGAACCGGTATTCCTCGCCGTAACGGCTTTCCCGATGCTGCCCCCGCACCCAACACGGCGAAGGCTTCGGCACGTCATGATTTCGAGGCTCATGACACGGCTTCGCTGCCCGCTGTCTACGCTTCACGAGCGCCGTTGCCGCCGCCCATGCAGAACTCGCTTCCGGCTGGCGGGCTCCGCCTTTGCCGGGAGGGCGTCGAACCCTCTGGGTCACGATGAAAGGTTTCAGGTTACATTCCATTCTCCTTTCCAGGACTTAGCCTGACGCAAGTTGGGCGCATTGCCGGCGGCGGTTCTACGACATCGCGCAAGGCGGCAACGCGCCGCTTTGCGAAGACGCGCTGCGCCAGATCGCGGCCCTTTACACAATCGAGGAACAGGTCCGAGGCCAAAGCGCCGAGGTGCGCCATCGCGTTCGCCAAGCCCAAAGCCGGCCGCGCGTTGAAACGCTCAAGGCCTTTTTCGACGAAAATCTCAAGCGTGTTTCTGGCAAATCCAAAATGGCAGAGGCGTTGCGCTATGCCATCAGCCATTGGCAGGGCCTGACGCTCTTTCTTGATGATGGTCGCATCGAAATCGACTCGAATACCGTTGAGCGCGCCATCAGGCCTGTCGCGTTGAACAGAAAAAATGCACTCTTCGCCGGTCACGATCGCGGCGCCGTGCATTGGGGGATCGTCGCCTCGCTGATCGAAACAGCAAAGCTCAACGCTGTCGACCCGCAATTCTACCTCGCCAGCGTTCTCTCCCGCCTCGTCAATGGCTGGCCTATGCGCCAAATCGACGAGCTGCTGCCGTGGGCCTACGCCGCTAGCACAAATAGCCGTGCCGTGCTCTGAAAACATCGCTTACGATGGGTCCCCCCGCCCGAAAGCGAAGAATCATGGTCTTCGAACCCCAACGAAGGTGGCGCCGGGGATTTCTGCGCGGTTGGACCGCCACGCGGGCCTATCTCTATTGTGCAATTTCGTTGGTCGAATACGCGTTTATGCGCTTGGCCAAACGAACGGATTGGCGCTATGTTGCGATCCGCGCTCAGCGCCGGTTCAGAAGATCATCTTTTCGCTTTCGAGCGATTTAAACTGTGCGGACGTGGTGGAACCGGTAGACACAAGGGACTTAAAATCCCTCGGCTGAAAGGCTGTGCGGGTTCGAGTCCCGCCGTCCGCACCAGTTTAACGACACACACGGGCTGAGGGGGCAGTGACGCATCCCTCAGCAGAGTGGAAAGTCTTCCCATAATCTGCACGTCCAGAAATCCCGGCCTTTCAGTCGGATGTACAACCACACTCGCAACCAGCTCGCGCAGCAGCGAGCGTGATGCGTCTCCGCTGACGATACCTGCCCGCAAGTCCTTCAGCGATTGCAAGTGATGCTCTATTGTCGCCGGATGCAGCTCGATCACCTGAGCATCGTCGCTCGCCTCGGCGAGACGCTCCGCGATCTCGCGCCGCTTCTCTTCAAGACCAAGCAGCTTTTCCTTAACGCTTGCAGCATTGGCCAGCCCATCGGCAATCGCATCGACCAGGCGCGAAATCGATCTCTGCACCTCGTCGAACTCTTTCTGTAACCGGACGGATGCCAACCCTCGTTCCTTGGCAAGCGCGCGCCGCTCTTCCTGAAAGCCTCGAACATACTCCTTTACAAGATCCGGCTCGGCCAGCGTGTCGCACAACCCGCCGAGTACGACCTCCGAAATGGCGTCTATATAGTAGCTGCGGCTGTGCGTGCACGCGCCCGAATTTTTATAATTGGTGCAGCTCACCCGCGCGCGCTTGTGCCGGTCGCGCATCACAACGGCCATCGGCCCCCCGCACTGCCCGCATTTGAGTAGACCGCTCAGCAAATGCTTTGGCCTGCGGGTATGTGAAGGATGCAGCCCACAGGATAGCGTTGCGAACATCTTCTGCGCGGCTTTAAACAGAGCCTCATCGACAATCGCCAGATCCGGCGCTTCCGTCTCGTGCCATTCTTCGCGCGGGTTAAGATGCACGCTGCGGCTGTTTGTGTCCGGGTCGGTGCGATAGCTGACCTT
>CAVPNP010000027.1:0-22785 GCA_963706665.1 uncultured Alphaproteobacteria bacterium | reverse complement strand
GGAAACCCCTAAATTCCGGGAAAGCCCTGAATTCCGGGAAACCCCTGAATTCCAGGAAACCCCTAAATTCCGGGAAAGCTCTAAATTTCGGGAAAGCCCTGAATTCCGGGAAACCCCTAAATTGAACGGGCCTGATGGGGGCCGAACCGTTTGCGATGAAATTTACAACGCGCGGTCCAAGCGCGCCAAGGTGAAGGAATGCAGAAGCAGCCCCTGGTCCGCCATTGAAGATAAAGGTGACAGGCCGGTTCGCTGCATCATCCAGCGTATAAGCGACATAAAACACTTTTGCCGCTGTCTCGCCTGCCGGTCCAGGCAGTGGCAATGCGCCCGCGGTCGCCGTATAGCTTTGCGGCTGCGCGCCAACTCCCATCGTATGGTGCGTGACGCTATCCCCAGGCAGAGCGCCGGACGGGTCTCGCGTAGAGGCCTGCGTCTGTTGGCTTTGCGGGGGAGGGCTAGGTTTATCCGCTGCGGCGCCCGAAATAAACAGAAGCACGAATGCAATCACACTAGCGATATGCGCTCTTTGACCGCTTCATACCACGGCCTGCCCAGTACCTCGCCAGGCCGCATTCCATTCGGGGTGCCGGATATAGAAATACACCGCCATGCACCAGTCGTATGCAGCACAAAAGGCCCCGTACCCCAATGGAATCTCGGTCCCCGTAATTGTGCCGAAGCTCACGCTCGCATGTGCATGGAGCTCATGAAGTAGATCCCAAAAACCATGCAGGACGTACCCAAGTAAAAGCACAAAGGGTAGCCGCATTCCCAATAAGCCGAGAACGACAAATACGGCCACAGCGCTGGTTTCGACTCGTCCTGCTGCTTGATCGCCGAAATAGGCAGCGAACGCCAAATAGAAGCCGGCGATCGCAATAAGGAAGAAACCGAAGAAGACCTGCTCCGCCTTTGCAGAGAAAATCTTCCTTGAAATAGCGATCGATCCTGCAGCTGCCATCAGACCAATGCTTGCGTATAAGACAATGATCACGGATAAGGCCATCACTCTCTCCTTTTAGCACTCGCCGTTTATGGCTGTGCGCTTCGATACCACTATCGGGCGCGACCCACCCATCACGCCTTACTTCTTAATAAGCGGTCTACCGTTCTGGAGCAGACAATTGCCCGGCGCTTCCCATGGACGCGCCAAGATAAAGAGCTTTTTTCAATTCCAGCTCAAGTTATAGGCATTGTCACATTTACCGGATTTACTGCCTATTACTGGCCTCCCGTCGCGGGGCCGGTTTTAATGAAATCAACAACTCAGCGCTTCTCGCTAAGGCCCAAACCACCTACTACTTGCTTAACGTAACAAAGCCCCGCAAGTGTCCGGCTACTTGCGCCTCTATGCTCTAGCATTGAAGTCATACGCGCTTTTTTAATCATTTGTCAAAGGTCGGTCGACCGAATAAATTTATTTGACTTGATAGCAGCTGCTGGCATGCTGGGCGTTCAAGGGAGGGGACGGCCATGCAAGTCATTGACGTTCTGCTGGGCACAGAGAGCCCGCTTAGCGAAGAGGCCCGCGACACCGCGATCTTGGGGCTGATGTGCACCCAGATCAAAAAGCTGCTCGCAAAGCGCTCTGCGCAGGCCTTGCTGAACGGCGCGAGCGAACTTGCGACTATCGACAATCTGCCCGCCGAGCAGATATGCGAGATCATGTTGGGATCGCTGGCTACGACTATCGATGCAATGACCGCAATACTGGCGTCTGACGCAGCGCGAGCGGCAGTAGTCAAAACCGAACCACTCGGCGATCTGGAGCTGCTGCAGCGGGAAACGGTGGGATCGGCCTAAGATGCAAGACGATCTCGATACGGACGATCTTATCCGAATGGTCGGCGCACATCTGGACGCTGTCCTCAAGAAACAAATATGGGGTTCGCTTTGGTGGTATTTCCCATTCAGAGTGGCGAGCTTCCGCAAGACAGCGTTAAGCTCAGCTCGAACCTGAACCCAGACGCGTTGTACTACGTTTTCGAGGCGCTTGGCGAACGTCTGCGAGAGCCGAACTCCATCGAGGTCGCTAAAATTTTAGCGAGTTAGCAAGTGCAATGCGCGATAAGACGACTCACCGTCGCCCAGATGCCACATCCCTTCAAAATTGCACTGTCGTCTCGGGTTATCGCTTGGCTTGGGTGCGCTATCCTTCTTCCTCGTCTGGCGTCCGATAACAATTTCGCCATTACAGAAGAAATGGTCGGCGACTAGACTAGCAGCTGGTCAAAAGCGTGGGGCAGGGTTCGGATCTCGGCCGCCGCTATCTCGACAAGCTGAAAGGCCAGGAAGATCGTCTCGCGGCGATCGCTTCGGAGGACGAAGGCCTCGAAAAAGTCATCGCCGCCAAGCAGAGGGCCGCGCAGGAGCTTGCGCAAAGTCTCAGCCTGTAGCTCAATTTGAGTATATGGGCCGCTATATCCCAAACAACGGAAGGGCCCATTCAGGGGCGGAAATGTTGAAGAGTGTCAATAGCGCCAATCCGCCGCAGCTTCTCGACCCTAAATGTTTCGTCCGTTTTCGGAGCGAATGCGATCTCATTGAAATAGCTCGTATTTCAACCAGGAGCTGGCGTGGTCTCGAAGCTAAAAGAGCTATGAGAGTGGCTTTCTCATGCACCAGAACGAGATTCTCGACTTCGCCACCCGGTCCGGCAACCTTTTCCGCCATTTCTCCTGCATGCCGCCAACCCATGCGCTCGTAGAACCGCCGCGCTCGATGATTGCCGACGAAGCAATCGGTGTTCCGCAACCGCAACGCCATCACCCGACATCACTCGCTCGGTAGCAACCATCAGGTCCGCCGCTAAAACTGAACCTCGATACGGCGCCGCGACAAAGATTTGCCCTAGCAATTCGCCGCTCCAAGACGAAAAGCCCACTATTGATCCGCTTCTTTCCACCACCAACGTCGTTTGAAGCAGGCGGGTCATCCTATCCTCGAAGAATGCCATGTTTCGGCGAGCAATCTCCTCTGCGGGCACGAATGCTGCCTGGGTCTCATGCCAAACAGAATGGTAGAGCGCAGCGACGCCAGGAACATCGTTTGCGATTGCACGACGAGGCATCAGTAGGCTCCCAGAATGGCTATCGGTCAGCGAGGCTTTGTCACGTTAAGCAAGTAGAGGCGGTTTTTGGGCCTTAGCGAGAAGCGCTGAGTTGTTGATTTCATTAAAACCGGCCCCGCGACGGAGGCCAGTAATAGGCAGTAAATCCGGTAAATGTGACAATGCCTCCACGCTCGTGTGTGCGAAGCCGAGATTGGCGCCAAAATAACTCTTTGTCGAGCAAACCAACGAATTCAGTCTTGAAATTAGCCTCCAGCGACACAACGCGCGCGCGGGACGTGTCTCGGGGGGCTCAAACAGACCTCAAAGATAACAGCAATCATTTGCTCCTCACGGCTTTTTCAGGAAATCGATGGCAGCCCGATAAAGCATTTTGCGACCTTTCTCGAGATGCATCAGGTGCGTTGCTTCTGGCACTTTGACATCTATTTTGTCGGGTGAAGAAGTCATGGCAGCAAGCAGCCAAGCGGCATCCTTATCGGTGCAAAGGCTATCCCACTCGCCTCGCACGATGGCGACGGGCGATTTGATATTTTGTGGATCGTACGCAAGTGAGCCGGACCAAGCCGCCAAGATGTCGGCAATAGGCCCATTCGGTGTCTTGACCGATGGCGGGTTACGCGAGGCGCTCGTTGGATCGGCACTCAGATAAAGCTTTGTCCAGGCCGGGAAAGTCCTCCTCAACGAGTACGCCACCATGACCCTTCGGCACGTCTTCGACAAATCTCGCGTGCTGTTCCTCGACGGTTAGAAAGCGCCAGGGGCCCAGCGGCGGAGCACCTTTGAGCATTTCGCGGCGGGCAATTGGTCCGAAAAAGACGATCCGGTGGACAAGTTCTGGGTGCTCACCGGCAAAATATCCGGTCGCTATCGTGCCCCACGAGTGGGCAATGATCGATACGCGTGGGGCACCTGTCTCGGCGATGATCCTGCGAACGGCGCGCTCGATCTGGCGGGCAGCCACCGCTGCGCGGCCAAGCGGCTCGCCTTGAGGTGGCCTGTCCTCAGCCATTTCCGGAAAAATTTCGGAGCCGCCGAAGCCAGCGAAATCAAGTGCCCAAACGGAAAAACCGGACTTGTTCAACTCATCCGCCCAAGAGGTCCCCTCGAACTTGAACATGATCGAGTTTGCCGATGGGAACGTTCCGCCATGAATGTAAAGGACAGGCGCTTTTCGATTGGCATTGCTGCTGGTTTGCTCTCGCAAGAGAAGCGCGGGTTCCCATTCCGAATGTCGGGTTAGTGGCGTCCCGGGCAAAGTATAAGTGGGTTCGTTGGCACCTGCCATTGGCATGCCTCCCATAAAAAGAGCGAAAGCCGCAGTTAGGGCTCGTTTCATCGCTAGCCTCCAGAAATCTGCCGGAAGCTTAGTCAAACTTGGCTCGTTGATGCTTCGGTCGAATCCGAAGCGTTCCAGCTCGTTCGATGCTAATTTAGGCTTATGAGAAACGGACCCGAGATCTCCCTAGTGGCGGCACTGATCGGCGACCCGGCTCGTGCCAACATGTTGGCGGCGCTTATGGGCGGACAGGCCTTAACCGCAACCGAACTGGCAGGGAGGCCGGTGTCACGCCGCAAACCGCCAGCGGGCACCTTGTGCAGCTACTTGATGGCGGTTTGCTCGCCTTTGAGAAACAGGGACGTCATCGTTATTACCGCCTGGCTAACTTTGAGGTAGCGACTGCGATCGAAGCGCTGATGGACCTCGCGGAGCGTGTGGGCCCGCCGAGTGCGTCCTCGGACCGAAGGACCCCGAGATGCGCCGCGCCCGCGTCTGCTACGATCACCTTGCCGGCGAACTTGGCGTCGAGCTGTTCGCGCGCCTCTCGCACCAGAGGCTCATTGCGCTTGATGGCGATGCTTTCGGTGATCACGCCCAGGGCAGCAATGAGCTCCGCGCCTTCGGCATCGACACCTCCCTGTTTCGCGCCACAAAACGGCCAGTCTGCCGCACATGTGTCGATTGGAGCGAGCGAAGGTGGCATCTCGCGGGTGCCCTCGGAGCCCGGCTGTTAGAGCGTTTTTTTGAACTCGATTGGTTGCGCCGCGTGAGCGGGTCACGGGCTTTGCTCTTCAGCCATTTGGGGGAGGCGGAGTTCGAGCAGCTATTTGGCGATGGCAGCGGCAACCTAGAATTGCCAGCGCACCGGCTTCCTTATAAAGAGCTTATCGAGCCATTGGAAAAGGCCGGGTAAGGAAGACATCGCTGGCCGAGGCGAGGTGGTGCGTTCCGAAAGAGCGATTTGGGCTGGATCAGGGCAGCATTCGGCTCATGGCCCCAGTATTGCCGCTAGCGCTGCATCCACCTGCTTATGATATCTTCGGCCTGAGCAGGCTACGACAGCAGTCTGAATTCCCAAAGGTAACTTAAGTCGTTGCTGCAGTGAAAGGATCGATAGGGTAGGCACGCCACTATCTGTCTGCTAGCTCATTTGGCCACTGCAGGCGCAGCCCGTGCGAACAGCGGTTTAGGAGGCGGCATGGCAAGAAACTCCGGACAGCACATCAGATTTTCGCAAAGCACGCGATGGCGCACAGATCGCGATGGCGTCGCTTGGCCGTGGGGCCCCGTTGCTGCGAGCTGCGCACTGGCTGAGTCACGGCGGGAGCACGACGCGCGAAGCCCCGTCTGGACCCACTGGCCACGGAGCTATCGCGAGACCATACATTCATACGATATGATCAGAGGGGCTGCGGATTGTCCGACCGGTCGCCGCCCTCGACATCTTTTGAGGCGTGGGTCGATGATCTCGAGGCTGTCGTCGAGGCAAGCCGTCTGACGCAATTCGCGCTCCTCGGCATGTCGCAAGGTGGTGCTATCGCGATCGCCTATGCTGCCCGCCACCCCGAGAGGGTGTCTCACCTAGTGCTTTTCGGCGCTTACGCCAAGGGCGCGTTACGCCGGACCATCACACCGCAAGAGCGCGAAGAAGCAGAGGCACTTGTCAAACTCATCCGCCTCGGTTGGGGGCGCGACAATCCTGCTTTCCGTCAAGTTTTCACCTCGCAATTTATCCCTGGCGGGACACTTGAACAGCAACAATGGTTCAACGACTTAGAGCGCATTTCGGCGTCCCCTGAGAATGCAGCGAGTATCGTGGAGACCACGTACGAGGTGGATGTCACTGCTGAGGCAGAAAGCCTCCGCGTCCCGACGCTCATTATGCACACGCGCAATGACGCGCGTATCCCCTTTGAAGAGGGGCGCCTACTGGCAACACTCATCCCGTCGGCGCGCTTCGTTCCCCTGGAAGGGCGCAATCACGTCTTGCTCAGCAATGAGCCTGCATGGGCGCAGTTTCTTGAAGAGGTCCGGGCTTTCCTGAGCGATAGCACCGGCACAAGCGGTGTCTTGCGCCGGGCGGGTCTAACGGAAAGCGAATTCGAGGTCTTGGCCTTGATCGCACGCGGTTTGGACAACAACGAGATCGCAGATGCTTTGGCCAAAAGCGAGAAGACGGTACGCAATCAGGTCTCGAGTATTTTTGCCAAGCTGGGGGTCGGCACGCGGGCCCAGGCCATCGTGCTTGCCAGAGATGCGGGCGTGGGGAACGTTTCCTAGGACCGCTGGCCTACGCCCACTGGTTATTTTTCATATGTTCTTAGCGCCGCGTGGGACGGGAGCCTCATGACGGGCCGGTTCGAGCGAGCCACCTTACCGGTCGTTTGACCGATATGAGAAAAGCAGGTGGCGCTCATGACAGATACAGTATCAACAAAAGCGCCGCGGGCACTCTCGGTCCTCCGCTCGCCAGCGCTGGCCCTCGCTTTGGCAGCTCTGTTCTGGTCAGGGAATTTCGTGGCAGGTCGAGCGCTTCGCGGCCAAGTCGATCCTGTGACCCTAAATTTCTTGCGGTGGCTTATCGCACTCGCGGTCATCGCGCCCTTCGTCTGGCAGAGTATGGCTATGAGCTTGAAGGTGCTGCGCCGGGAGTGGCGGCTCATTCTGGCGCTTGGCGCGACGGGGATCGCATCATTTCACATCCTGGTCTATCTGGCATTGCAAAGCACGACAGCAACCAACGCGCTTCTCATGCTGTCGCTTGCGCCTATCGCAACGCTTTTTGGGTCGACGGCCCTTGGAGTAGAGGTTCCGACAAGACAGCAAACCACCGGAGCGTTGATCTCCATCGTTGGCGCAGGCCTTCTGATCACGCGGGGTAGCCTCTCCAGCGTCCTATCGCAAGGCTTCAACCGAGGGGACTTGTTCATGTTGGTGGCTGTTGTCATTTGGGCTGCCTATTCGCTCATATTGCGCCGCCGGCCGCTAGATTTACCGTCACCCGTAGCTCTCACGGCCAGCATCGCGGCCGCATTGGTCATGATGACGCCTTTGTTGATCCTCTGTGCAGAGACGCCTATCGCAACTCTCTTCTCGTCTTCTGTGTTGCTGAGCGTCGGCTACATCGCGCTGTTTGCCTCCGCGATTGCGTTTTTGCTATGGTCTTTTGGCGTGTCGCGGCTGGGCCCGGTTCGCGCTGGGCAGTTCGTGCATTTAATGCCGATCTTCGGCACAGCCTTGGCTTTTGTCCTTCTCTCTGAAGCGCCATCGCCGGTTCAAATTGGGGGAGCGGCGCTTGTATTGTTTGGCATCACCCTTGTCGAGCGCCGCTCCTCGTCTGCGTGATGGAGCACCGAGGGTTGCACCAGAAGCCAGGAGAAACCATCTTGACGTTGTAGTCTGACTTTACCTATTGATAGGTAGCGTTGGTTTAGATGAGGCTTTCTTTGACCCGCCCACCGTTTTCCCTGGCCCCCGCCACGTTCTCGCGCGCGCGAACGTGGCGGGGGCCAGGGAGTGCGAGCTTCGCATGCGCTTGACACGCTTCGGGATCGTTTGAACTATCGCGCGCGGCAATTTCGCGTTGCCGCCAGCGGGCGATCCTGCGACGGTCATTTTTGATTTCTTGGCGGCCATTCGCGGGGCGCGGTTCGCCGTGTATCTTCGCCGCAACCTTAGCAAGGGTCTCAACGGCGGCGTCGAGGTGGCTTTCCTCGATATCCTGCCTAAGCGATAGCTGGCGCAGCGCGGCCCTAATGCGTTCGCTGATATCTGCGGCGGCCATATCAAGCGCTCGCTACAAGCGGGACGACATCGGCGCGAGGTTCGACAATCGCCCGCAGCTTCGCATGCCACAGTTCGAGCGCGTCCCGCTTCTCGTCCTCATAAAGGTGTAAATCGTAGACACGGTGAAGCCCAGGCTGGGCATGGGCCAGCAACAACTCGCGCACAACCTGTTCGACGGGCAATGCGCTAAACCGCGTCCGGCACGTCCGGCGAATATCATGGATAACAAAGGGCTCGAGGCTCTGGCCTTGCGCTTCAAGCTCCGCACACATTTGTGCGTCTAATCGCGCCTTGGCCTTCGAGAAGCCGCTTACCGGCCTCCGTCCGCCAGTGGTGGTAAAAACGAAATCGCCGCCAGGGAAGCGCGGAAGGCTATTGAGAAGCGCGATAACGTCGTCGGTCAGCGGTACGGCATGCGCGGCGCCGCTTTTCATCCTTGCCGCCGGAATAACCCACGTCCGCGTGCCAAACTCGAACTCGCCCCAGCGCGCCTCGCTGGCTTCGTTGCGCCTAACCGCCGTCAAGAGAAGCAGCCTGAACAGGCTGCCGAATGGATAAGCCAACGCTTCGCTTGCCCGCCAATACGCGGCGAGCTCATGATCCCGGAGAACGCGCGAGCGGACGTTGCGCTCGCCGATCAAGACGGTAGGCTTGATCTTGGCGCATGGCGAAATCTCAAGCCCGTAATCGCCGGTGTCGACGCACCCAATTGAAGAAGCCGCGAAGCAGGGCGAAAAGCGAGTGCGCCTGTGTGGGTGCGCCCCGGTCAACAATCGCCTGGATTGCGTCCTTCACGTCGTGCGGGCCGATATCGCTCAAGGGCCGGTTCGTCCAGCCCGCGAACTCACGGCGCAACTCACGTTCGATATCTGCGCCGCTTCGAAGCTTCGAGGCTTTGCGTCGGAGATAATCTTCAAGCGCGCTTCCAAAAGTGGCCGCCGTCCGCCTCCTCTCGGCTTCAAGCTGCGCCCTCCGTAGCCGCTCAGCTTCGAGGGCCGGATCGACGTCACGAGCAAGCAGGCCAAGCCATTCGCGGGCCTTCGCGCGGGCTTGTTCCAGCGTGAGTTCGCCGTAGGCACCAAGCGTCCGCCGGGTGGGGTTGCTTGAACCTGGAAAACGCTTCCGAAGAATGAAGCTCCGCACGGGCGCGTCCGGCGTTCCCATGACGCGGACGCCGAAGCCAGGCACCACGGTGTCCATGATATCGTAGGGTTTGCCGTCAGGCGTGGGTTTTAGCGCTTTTAGCCCGCGGTCTGTGAGATTTCTCTTCATTGCCGCTCCTCAGCAGGTGGCAACTCAGTGGCAACGGATTTTGCCGTTTTCCCATGTTGCCGTATGTGCAGCTATGTTGTATGCGAGGAGGCTAACTGCAAGTTCAGAAAGGGGTTTTTCTGGACAGAATGTGCAATCATGTGCACTGGCGTTTTACCGGGGCAGGGAACTACGAATCTGGGGGTCGGGAGTTCGAATCTTCCCCGGTGCGCCAATAAAATCAAAGGCTTAAGCCAATCCAGCCGCAAAGCCAAAACTCCAGGGGTAATGCTACGGGTAACAGCTGGCCCTGATTTTTAGGCGGCTAACACATGCTGAGCCGAAGAAGGATGGTCGGGGCTTTGCTGCTGGACTTTGATTCCTGATGATAGACTAACAGAACAGCTCCCGCTAAGCGCGATGGTGGTTAGCGGGCTTCTCTCGTTGCCGGACTTTCTTATAACTGGGAAACTTCCTTTTTTATGGGTGTTCGCCGAGGTGCCTGGCTGCGGTCGCCACGAGAGGAGAAATTTCATGCCCCCCCAATATCGACTACCTCGTTCTGCGAAACGAACCCAATTTGGCCAACGGCACCCCGCTGTTATATTTTCGATATGGGCCTGCGCGGCGATCGTCACCGGGTTGCTCGCCGATCTGGGGCTTGCCCTCGTGCTAGATTTTTGCGAAGCCTCGCGCGCGCGACGTGTCGCCCGGGAGCGGTTTATTTCCGAGTTTATGATCATGAAAGATTTCATGAAAAAATATATTTAAGCGGTTTTATTAGCTAGCTAGTCCTGAATAAGCGTTCCAAATGTCAGGATAGTCTTGCTCTACTTTCTTGGCGGCCGCCGGGCAAGTTAGCTTCATCCTATCCTGGTTTTTGCTTTTCAAGTTGTTGGATCATCGATCAAGGGCACAGGCTTTGCCAGCGTGGAGAGGTCTTTCAGCTTTGTGAGTTTGATCTTGGCGCCCTCCACCTCGACGCCGTACCCCCGTAGGGTTCCAAATGCGCGCGAGAGATTCTCCGGCGTCATGCCAAGAAGCGACGCGAGCGTGGTTTTGTCCGTGGGAAGATCGATCACACCGGTGGCTCCCTCCACCGCGTGCCGCCTCAGCAAATAGTTTGCGAGGCGTTCAACACCACTTCGCAACTTTTGGTTCTTGAGCACTTTGACAAGCTCGCGGTAGCGCGTGGCGAGCTCGAGCGCCATTGCCTTGGCAAATGAGGGGTCTCCATCGAAGGCCTCCCGGACATTGACCGTCGGTATCATCAGAAGCCGGCAGGGTTCGAGTGTCCTTGCGGACATCAAATACACGGCGTCTTTTACTGCGGCGGCAAGAATGAACGTCGCGACAGGTTCGACGATTGTGATTGTGCTTTCTCGATTGTTTGCACTCGCGAAGAGTTCGACGCAGCCCTCTACAGCAACGTATAAAAAGTCTGCAGGATCTCCCTCCGAGATGAGTTGAACCTTTGCCGGAAACCGCTGCAGGAACGAGCCATTGAGAAGTCCCGCGAAGCTGTCATCCGACATCTCGCGGAACAGCCCGAGTGCCCGCACGGTGCTACTATCGTGTTCCCGAATAGCCATGGCTTGATATTTTTATCATCGTCGCTTGATGTTCATCAAGAATAATCTCGCACGATGGGGTTCAACTTTCTGCACAAACGACTTTTCAATTCGGCATAGTTGGCGCGCCAATTTACATCTACCCCCACAGGCGTTCCAGTTTGATCTCGATCAATTACCCGGGCATCCGCCAAGCTGATCCTTCCCCGAAGCAGAGACGCTAGCAGTTGGCACTAAAGCACGGGGGACAACAATGAATGAGCTTGCGCGAGTGAAACCCGCAGAGCAACGGCTTGTGCTTGGCATGAGCACACTTGCCTTCACGGTTTCTTTCGCGGTTTGGACGATTTTTTCAATCATCGGCGTCAAGATCAAGCAGGATCTCGGCCTGACCGGCGCTCAGTTTGGGCTCCTTGTGGGCACACCAATCCTCACGGGATCACTGATCCGGCTCATTCTTGGCATTTGGTCCGAGCAATATGGCGGCCGTTTCGTCTACGTCGGCGTTATGATCGCGGCTGCCGCCGCAACCTTTCTTCTCTCCTACGCCACCACTTACGAAACGATGCTGCTTGCCGCCCTTGGCGTTGGCATAGCCGGCGGGTCGTTCGCGGTCGGCATAACCTATGTCTCTAAGTGGTACCCCAAAGAGAGGCAGGGTCTCGCGCTTGGCATTTTCGGCGCGGGCAATGTCGGGGCAGCGGTCACGAAGTTCCTCGCGCCCTTCGTCCTTGTCGCGTATGGCTGGCAGATGGTGGCTCAGGTTTGGGCCGTCGGCCTGCTCATCATGGCCGTTCTGTTCTTTCTCTTCACAAAGGACGATCCGGAGCTCAGGGCGCGCCGTAAGAGCGGGGCTAAGCCCCGGAGCATCGCTTCGCAACTCGAGCCATTAAAATACCAGCAGGTTTGGCGGTTCTCTCTTTACTATTTCTTTGTGTTCGGGGGCTTTGTCGCGCTCGCACTCTGGCTTCCTAATTACCTCGTCAGCGTTTACGGTGTCGATATCAAGACAGCCGGTATGCTGGCCGCGTCGTTCTCGGTGGCGGCAAGCCTCTTCCGGGTGCATGGCGGCTATCTCTCGGACAAATATGGCGCCCGAACAGTGCTCTATTGGACCTTCGGTGTCGCGAGCGTCCTCCTTTTCATGCTCTCCTATCCCGAGACGGATTACGTGATCCATGGGATTAACCAGGAGATCCGTTTCTCGACCAAGATGACGCTTGCGCCATTCGTCATCACGCTCTTCATGCTCGGCTTCTTCATGTCGCTCGGTAAGGCCGCGGTCTTTAAGCACATCCCGGTCTATTACCCGAACAATGTGGGCTCGGTCGGCGGCCTTGTAGGAATGATCGGCGGGCTTGGCGGTTTCTTGCTGCCCATTGCGTTCGGCGTCATGAACGATCTCACCGGCATTTGGACGGCGTGCTACGCGCTGATGTTTGCCGTCGCCCTTGTCTCGCTTATTTGGATGCATCTCTCGATCCGCCAAATGGAGAGCGAAGCTGCCCGCGAGGTCATCGAGGCCCTCCCCGAAATGCCGGAGTTTGCCGGCATGCAGCCCGCAACGGCCCGCTCGGTTTTGACCGACTGGAGGCCCGAGGACCGTGATTTCTGGGAAACGGCTGGTGCTCGCGTCGCAAGACGCAATCTCTGGATCTCAATCCCTTGCCTCCTGCTTGCGTTCGCCGTTTGGATGGTCTGGAGCGTCGTTGTCGCGAAGCTTCCCGCGATCGGCTTCAACTACACGACCGAACAACTGTTCTGGCTCGCGGCTCTTCCCGGGCTCTCGGGCGCCACGCTTCGCATCTTCTATTCCTTCATGGTCCCGATTGCCGGCGGCCGGCTCTGGACGACGCTCTCTACGGCCTCGCTCCTTATCCCGGCGTTTGGCATTGGCTATGCCGTGCAAGAGCCAAGCACGCCCTACTTCATCTTCCTTGTGCTTGCGCTTCTGTGCGGCTTCGGCGGCGGTAATTTCGCCTCGTCCATGGCCAATATCAGCTTCTTCTTCCCGAAATCGGAGAAGGGCAACGCGCTCGCGCTCAACGCTGGCCTCGGCAATCTTGGTGTCAGTGCCGTGCAATTCGCCGTGCCACTCGTGGTCACAATGAGCGTATTCGGCGCGCTGGGCGGGGAGCCGCAGAGCATTTCGACGGGAGGGCAGCTTTGGTTGCAAAATGCGGGCTTCATTTGGGTCCCATTCATTATGCTGGCCTCGATCGCAGCCTGGTTTGGCATGAACGACATCGCGTCCGCACGCGCGTCCTTCGCCGATCAAGCCGTGATCTTTGAGCGCAAGCACAACTGGATTATGTGCTGGCTCTATACGGGAACCTTCGGCTCGTTCATCGGCTACTCGGCGGGCTTTCCGCTTCTCGCTAAGACCCAGTTCCCGACCGTAAACTCACTGCAATATGTCTTCCTAGGACCGTTGGTTGGCGCTTTAAGCCGTGCCGCCACAGGCTGGCTTGCCGACAAATATGGCGGTGCGCGTGTCACCTTTTGGGTCTTCGTGGCCATGATGGCGGGCGTATGCGGCGTGCTCTACTTCCTTGGCATCAAAGACCAACCAGGCGCATTCTGGGGCTTCTTTGCTATGTTTGTCCTGCTGTTCTTCGCGGCGGGCGTCGGCAATGCGTCAACGTTCCAGATGATACCCATCATCATGCGGGAGGAAATGGCGCGGCTGATGCCCGGCGTAACGCCAGAAGCGCGCGTACGCCAAGCGGAACGGGAGTCGGCGGCAATCATCGGTTTCACCTCCGCGATTGCTGCTTACGGAGCCTTCTTCATCCCGAAAGCCTACGGCTCGTCGATCGCGCTCACCGGCGCACCGCAAGCGGCCCTTTGGTGCTTCCTCGCCTTCTATGTCACCTGCGCGTTCGTTACCTGGTTTGTCTACACACGCCGGGGCGGGCTTCTCCATGACATCGAACGCGGCGGTTCATCAATCGGCCAGCGGCCGCAAAGCGCTGCTCCGGCAGCAGCAGCAGCAGCAGAATAGGGAGAGGAAATTCATGAGCCACTTGCTCGACAGACTTCAATTCTTCAAGCGCGTCACCGACGAGTTTTCGGACGGCCACGGCGTTGTCACCAATGAGGACCGCCGCTGGGAGGAAGGCTACCGCAAGCGCTGGCAGCACGACAAAATCGTGCGCTCAACACACGGCGCCAATTGTACCGGCTCGTGCTCCTGGAAGATCTACGTCAAGGGCGGCATCGTCACATGGGAAACCCAGCAGACGGATTATCCCCGCACACGGCCTGACCTTCCGAACCATGAGCCGCGTGGCTGTTCGAGGGGTGCCAGCTACAGCTGGTACCTCTATTCGGGCAACCGAGTGAAGTATCCACTGATCCGATCGCGGCTTTTAAAGCTTTGGCGGGCAGCGCGCGCCATTCACACACCGGTTGCGGCCTGGGCCTCCATCGTGGAAAACCCTGAGAAGCGGGCTGCCTATACCAAAAAGCGCGGGCTTGGCGAATTCGTTAGGGGCACTTGGGACGAGATCAACGAGATCATTGCGGCAGCAAACGCCTACACCGCGAAAACCTACGGACCGGATCGCGTCATCGGCTTTTCGCCCATTCCGGCCATGTCCATGGTGTCCTACGCGGCGGGCTCGCGCTACTTGTCGCTGCTTGGCGGCGTCTGCATGTCGTTCTACGACTGGTATTGCGATCTTCCGCCATCCTCGCCCCAGACGTGGGGTGAGCAGACAGATGTGCCGGAATCCGCGGACTGGTACAATTCGAGCTTTCTCTTGCTCTGGGGCTCGAACGTGCCTCAGACGCGCACGCCGGACGCACATTTCTACACCGAGGTCCGCTATAAGGGTGCGAAGTCGGTGGTGATCTGTCCTGACTATTCGGAAGCCTCCAAATTCTCCGACCTTTGGATGCACCCGCAGCAGGGCACGGAACTCGGCGCTCGCCATGGCTTTCGGCCATGTGATTCTGCGCGAATTCCATATCGACCGGCAGGTGGAGTATTTCCGCGACTATTGCCGCCGCTACACCGACATGCCGATGCTGGTGCAGCTTGAGAAGCGCAACAATCATTACGTGCCCGGCCGGCTCCTTCGTGCATCTGACTTCGCAGACGGTTTGGACGAGGCGAACAACCCTGAGTGGAAGACAGTCGCTATCGACAGTGCGACCTCGCAAATCGTGGCGCCACATGGCTCCGTCGGTTTTCGCTGGGGTGAGCACGGGAAATGGAACCTGGAGGAGAGGGACGGCAAGGGCCGCGATACCGGTCTCAAGCTGACGCTCGTATCCGAAGGCGATCATGACCGTGTCGCCGAAGTCGCCTTTCCTTATTTCGGCAATCGCGGACACGATCACTTCAAGGGCACCGATCATCCCGACGTGCTTTTGCGCCACGTGCCCGTGCAATCCATTGCATTGAAGGACGGCGAGGCGCTCGTCGCGACGGTTTTCGATCTGTTCACCGCCAATTACGGCGTGGATCGCGGTCTTGGCGGGCAGTTCGTCGCCCAAAGCTATGACGACAACGTGCCCTACACTCCGGCCTGGGCGGAAGCAATCACAGGCGTTCCTCGCGACCAGATCATCACCGTCGCCCGCGAATTTGCCCGCAATGCCGAAAAGACGCGTGGCCGCTCCATGGTCATCTTAGGCGCCGGGCTGAACCACTGGTACCACATGGATATGACCTATCGCGGCATCATCAACATGCTGGTGATGTGCGGCTGCGTCGGCCAGTCTGGCGGCGGCTGGTCGCATTATGTTGGTCAGGAGAAACTCCGCCCGCAAACCGGCTGGCAGCCGCTGGCGTTCGCGCTCGATTGGTCCCGCCCGCCGCGTCAGGCGAACTCGACCTCATTCTTCTACGCCCATACCGATCAGTGGCGCTACGAGACGATGGGCATCGACGAAATTTTGTCCCCCACCGCGCCCGAAGGACCGTGGGACGGCAGCATGATCGACTATAACATCCGCGCGGAGCGCATGGGCTGGTTGCCGTCCGCGCCACAATTGCAAACCAATTCGCTGCAGATCGCGGGCGATGCGGCAAAGGCGGGCAAGGAGCCCAAGGACTTCGTTGTCGAAGCTCTGAAGGCAGGCTCGCTGCGCCTATCCTGCGAAGACCCTGACAATCCCAAGAATTGGCCGCGCAATATGTTTGTTTGGCGGTCCAACCTTCTTGGCTCGTCGGGCAAGGGCCACGAATACTTCCTCAAGCACCTGCTCGGCACGTCGCACGGCGTGATGAATCGCGATCTAGGGCAACAGGGCCAAGGCAAACCCCAGGAAGCCGTCTGGCGCGATGATGCGCCGGAAGGGAAGCTTGATCTGCTCGTGACCCTCGATTTCCGTATGTCGACAACCTGCGTTTACTCCGACATCGTTCTGCCGGCGGCGACCTGGTACGAGAAGAACGACCTCAACACCTCCGACATGCACCCCTTCATCCATCCTCTGTCGAGCGCGGTGGACCCGTTGTGGGAGTGCCGGAACGACTGGGATATCTACAAGGGGATCGCCAAAAAATTCTCCGAAGTTGCTCCGGAAGTGCTCGGCGTCGAGACCGACGTAGTCCTTGTGCCGATCCTTCACGACACGGCCGCCGAGATGGCACAGGCACTCGACGTGAAAGATTGGAAGCGGGGCGAATGCGAGGCGGTTCCCGGCAAGACGATGCCGCAAATCGCGGTCGTCGAGCGAGACTACCCCAATCTCTATAAGCGATTTACCGCGCTTGGCCCGCTTTTGACTAAGCTTGGCAATGGGGGGAAGGGCATCTCGTGGAACACCGAGCATGAGGTGGAAGCGCTGGGCCGCTTGAACGGCGTAGTTACTGAGACTGGCGCAACAAACGGCATGCCACGCATCGAAAGCGATATCGACGCGGCCGAGGTCATTCTTATGCTTGCTCCAGAAACCAACGGCGAGGTGGCAGTGAAAGCGTGGGAGGCGCTGGCGAAAAACACGGGCCGCGATCATGCGCATCTCGCCTTGCCGAAGGAAGACGAGAAAATCCGCTTTCGCGACATCGTGGCGCAGCCCCGTAAGATTATCTCGTCGCCCATCTGGTCCGGCATCGAGAGCGAGAAGGTCTGCTACAACGCGGGCTACACCAACGTGCATGAGCTGATCCCCTGGCGCACGCTTACGGGCCGTCAGCAGCTCTACCAAGATCATCTTTGGATGCGAGCGTTCGGGGAGGGGTTCTGCGTTTATCGTCCGCCCGTCGATCTCAAAACGGTGAAGCCTGTGATCGAGTCCAAGGCGAACGGCAATCCGCAGATTGTCCTCAATTTCATCACGCCGCATCAGAAATGGGGCATTCACTCCACCTACACCGATAATCTCCTGATGCTCACGCTAAACCGCGGCGGCCCAGTGGTCTGGATCTCGGAGGTAGATGCGAAGCGTGCCAGTATCCAGGACAACGACTGGGTGGAAGCTTACAACGTGAACGGCGCTCTCACCGCCCGCGCTGTCGTCTCCCAGCGCATACGCGAGGGCACGGTCTTCATGTATCACGCGCAGGAGAAGACCATCAACACGCCGGGCTCCGAGATGACCGGCCAGCGCGGCGGCATTCACAACTCCGTCACCCGCACGGTACTGAAGCCCACCCACATGATCGGCGGCTATGCCCAGCAATCTTACGGCTTCAACTACTACGGAACCGTCGGCTCGAACCGCGACGAGTTCGTGATCCTGCGCAAGATGAACGACGTCGACTGGCTTGAACTCCCGGCCAAGAACGCACCCGCACACGTGAAATTGGAGGCCGCAGAATGAAAATCCGCGCGCAAATCGGCATGGTGCTGAACCTCGATAAATGCATCGGTTGCCACACCTGCTCCGTCACCTGCAAGAACGTTTGGACGAACCGCGAAGGCATGGAATACGCCTGGTTCAACAATGTTGAGACGAAGCCCGGCATCGGATACCCGAAGGACTGGGAAAATCAGGATCGCTGGAATGGCGGCTGGGTCCGCAAACGGAATGGCGAGATCCAGCCGAAAATGGGCTCGAAATGGCGCATCCTGGCTAAGATCTTCGCCAACCCGGACATGCCGCAGATCGACGATTACTATGAGCCCTTCACCTTCGATTATGAGCATTTGCAATCGGCGCCCGAACTCCAGGCAAGCCCGACCGCTCGCCCGCGTTCGCTCATCACCGGCGAGCGGATGGAAAAAATCGAATGGGGTCCAAACTGGGAGGAAATCCTCGGCGGCGAGTTCGCGAAGCGCTCGAAGGACTATAATTTCGAGGGTGTCCAGACCGAGATGTACGGGCAGTTCGAAAACACCTTCATGATGTATTTGCCGAGGCTTTGCGAGCACTGCCTCAACCCGTCCTGCGTGGCAGCCTGCCCGTCGGGCGCCATCTATAAGCGCGCCGAGGACGGCATTGTGCTCATCGATCAGGATAAATGCCGGGGCTGGCGCATGTGCATTACCGGCTGTCCGTACAAGAAGATCTACTTCAACTGGCAGTCGGGGAAATCCGAGAAATGCATCTTCTGCTATCCACGTATCGAGGCCGGACAGCCGACAGTGTGCTCCGAAACCTGCGTTGGCCGCATTCGCTATCTCGGCGTCCTGCTCTATGACGCCGACGCAATAGAGTCTGCCGCATCAAAGGCCGATCCTAAAGATCTTTACGAGGCGCAGCTCGAAGTCTTTCTCGATCCGAACGATCCGGACATAATCGCGCAGGCGCGCAAGGACGGCATTCCGGGAGCATGGCTCGAAGCTGCGCGCCAGTCTCCGGTTTGGAAAATGGCCATGGAGTGGAAAGTCGCGTTCCCACTCCACCCCGAATACCGGACCTTGCCGATGGTGTGGTATGTGCCGCCCCTTTCGCCGATCCAATCTGCGGCGGAAACCGGAAAGATGGGCCTTGATGGCGGGATGCCCGATGTGCGTTCGCTTCGCATTCCGCTTCGCTATCTCGCAAATCTGCTCACCGCGGGCGACGAGGAGCCGGTGGCGCGGGGACTCGAACGTATGCTCGCGATGCGCAGCTTCATGCGCTCGAAGACCGTTGACGGCGTCATAGACGAGAGCATCGCAACGCGCGTCGGACTGACGGGCGCTATGATCGAGGACATGTACCAGACCATGGCGATCGCGAATTACGAAGACCGCTTCGTCATTCCGACGAGCCATCGCGAGTTTGGCGACGATATCTACGCGCTGCGCGGCTCGTGCGGCTTCTCCTTCGGTAATGGCTGCTCGAACGGTGCGAGTGACGTCGATCTCTTTGGCGCCAAAGGGCGCAAAGCGCCGAAAACACCCATGGAGGTCGCGTAATGACGAAGACGTTCAAAGTGCTCTCGGCACTGCTGACCTATCCAACGGAAACACTGCAAGTCGCCGCGCGAGACCTGCACGCTGCTCTTAAGGAGGAGGGCCTCGTCCAGGCGACTCGGCTTTCCGGTCTCGGGCGCCTCCTGACCGAAATCGAAACCCGCGACCTCTTCGATCTCCAGGAACGCTATGTGCTCTTGTTCGACAGGACGCGTTCGCTTTCGCTGCATTTGTTCGAGCACCTCCATGGGGAAAGCCGGGATCGCGGGCAAGCGCTGGTAGACCTTGCTCAGCTTTACGAGAGGCATGGGCTTGAGGTCCAGGCGAAGGAACTCCCGGACTATCTGCCGCTGCTCCTCGAATTCCTGTCCACGCTCCCCTTGGACGAGGCGCGCGCACTCCTCGCGGAGACTCTGCACATCGTTAGTGCGCTCAAGCAACGGCTTCGCAAGCGCCAAAGCTGCTATGCGAGCGTATTCTGGGCGCTGGAGAGCATTGCGCAAGCAAAACCGAGCGAGGAAGGCCTGAAGGCCATCACTGCGGACGACGATAGCAATCCCGACGACCTCGAAGCGCTCGACAAAGCATGGGCTGAAGACCCGGTCACGTTCGGACCGACCGCCGCCGCGGACGGCACTTGCTCCAGCGACCGCATTGCGGCGCGGATTAGGGCCGCTCTCCGCCCTGTTGACGCCACCTCAAGCCCCTTACCGAAACACTAACGCCAAGGAGCCGATCATGGATTATCTCAACCAGTTTCTCTTCGGCTATTACCCCTATATCTGCCTGACGATATTTCTCCTTGGCAGCCTCATGCGCTTCGAACGCGAACAATATACCTGGCGCGCCTCTTCGAGCCAGATTTTGCGCAAGAAGCAGCTGCTGTGGGGATCGAACCTCTTTCACGTCGGCATCTTGTTTCTATTCTTCGGCCACCTCGCCGGGCTTCTGACGCCGCATGTGCTATACGAGCATATCATCTCGGCTCACAACAAGCAGATGCTTGCCATTATCTCAGGAGGCATTGCTGGCACGATCTGCTTCATCGGCCTCACCCTCCTGCTTCATCGCCGGCTACTCGACGCCCGCATCAGGGTAACGAGCACGATTATGGACATCGCGATCCTCGCGATCCTATGGATTCAACTCGCTCTCGGGCTCCTGACCCTTCCTTTCTCCCTCGAACACTCCGACGGCGCCGTGATGCTTCAGCTCTCGGAATGGGCGCAGCGGACCCTTACGTTTCGTGGCGGCGCTGCTGGTTTGATCGAAGGGCTACCTTGGGCATACAAGCTCCATCTGGTTCTCGGCATGACCATTTTTCTCATCTTTCCGTTCAGCCGCCTCGTTCACATCTGGAGCGCGCCCGTCTGGTATCTGGGGCGGCGCGGCTGGCAGATCGTGCGCACCAATCAACGCAGACCGGCGTGAGGTGCGCAATGGACACGATAACAGTCAACGGCGTCGAGATTGCCGAGGCGGCCATTGCCGCCGAAATGCAGCACCACCCCGCGAGCTCCCGCGAAGCTTCGTATCGGTCTGCCTCGCAGGCGCTTGCCGTGCGGACGCTTCTGTTGAGTCGGGCAAAGGCGCTCCAAATTCAACCCGCGCCTCAAAACGACGAGAATGCAAAGCGTGAGATCGATGAAGAGGCGCTGATCCGCCAGCTTATCGAGCTTGAGGTTAAGACGCCGGAGCCCGACGAGGCGAGCTGCGCGCGTTACTACGAGAACAATCGCAATCGGTTCAAATCGAACGACATTTTTGAAGCATCGCACATCCTGTTCGGTGTCACCCGAACTGACTTGCAGGCTTACGAGCAAGCAGCAAAACAGGCAGCAACGATTATTGATGCTCTCAAGTCAAGGCCAGACTTGTTCGAAGACTTCGCCCGAAAGTATTCGACCTGCCCGTCCGCGGCGCACGGCGGCAACTTGGGTCAGATCATGCGAGGAGAAACCACGCCCGAGTTCGAGACCATTCTGTTCTCGCTTGAAGAAGGCCAGCTTTGCTCCGTTCCGGTGAAAACGCGATACGGCATCCATGTGCTCAAGCTGCACCGGCGCATCGAAGGAAAGCTCTTGCCCTTTGAGGGCGTGAAGGATCGCATAGCTGCATTTCTCAGTGAGGCCGTTTGGCGCAAAGCTGTAGCACAATATATCGGCTTGTTGGTGGGGGAGGCGGACATCCGCGGTCTTGGCCTGCAAGCCGCATCGACGCCTCTGGTGCAGTAGGTGCGGCGATGCCGGCGAAGGCTCTTTTCATCGAGCCGCCTCCAGAGAGTTTGCTGGCAAAGACGCTTGATCACCTTCAGGCCGATCGTTTTTGTCAGCGCGCCGCTCTAAACTTTATGATGCAGCTGACCGGCGAGCATACTGAGTGGCGCGCCGCGACTAACGCGCGCGCGCAATAGCTCATGTTGAAACCCGAAGACATCGAAATTCAGGTTGGCAGAGCCGTGGGCGGCGATTTCATGTGGGTCGTACATAAACCGACCGGCATCCGTCGCGGCAAAGGGCCACCCCTTCCCAAACCAGGAAAGGCACAGCACGAGATGATCCGCGAGATCGAAGCTGAGTTGATTGAGCGTGGTCTGTCGCAGCATATTCTCCCGACAGGAAGCCCAAAAGATGATGCAGTCTAACTATCGCGCTTCACTCGACGCCGGAAGCACAAGTGGCCTTCCGAAATAGGCATTCACTCCACATGCCGCCCTGGGGCCCCGGACCGATCCTACTTACTCACGCTCATCCAGATCACGCATCTGGGAAGGCGTGGCACACAAGAAAAATTATTTACTCTACCCTCCCGACACGTCGCGCGTGCGCGCGACGTTTCAAATCCGCTAAGTCGATAACATCGGGACAAAGGGCTGCTGGCGTATCAACCGTCCCTGCCGGCCTTGCCCGTTCAGCCGCTCACGAGGGATATCTTGTGAAAGCCCTGGAGAAACGCATGCGCGATCCGGTCCAACATTATACAAATCAGTTAGTGCCCATGGTCGTCGAGCAGACGAACCGAGGTGAGCGCGCCTTTGATATTTATTCGCGGTTGCTTAAAGAACGCATCATATTCGTCACCGGCGTCGTTGAGGACATGATGGCTTCGCTGGTGACCGCTCAGCTTCTGTTTCTGGAAGCCGACAATCCCAAGAAAGAAATAGCGATGTACATCAATTCACCTGGGGGCCAGGTGACCTCGGGGTTTGCGATGTATGACACTATGCAATTCATCCGTCCCCCTGTCGCAACTCTCTGCGTCGGCCAGGCCGCATCAATGGGATCGCTTCTGCTGGCGGCGGGGGAGCCTGGTTTGAGACGGTCCTTGCCGAATGCGCGCGTTATGGTGCATCAACCGTCGGCAGGTTTCCAAGGTCAGGCAAGCGACATCGAACGGCACGCAGAGGACATCCTAAAAACCAAGCGGCGTCTAAATGAAATCTACGCCAAGCACACAGGCCAGCCCTACGAAGTTATCGAACGGACGCTTGACCGCGATCATTTTAGTGGTAGTAACGGGGACCAC
>CAVPNP010000026.1:0-75245 GCA_963706665.1 uncultured Alphaproteobacteria bacterium | reverse complement strand
GTCTCGCGCGCGACGTGTCGCCCGGTCGACGCCACGCTTCACAATCTGGACGCAGATTGGATGCGCGAAAGCACGCTGGGATCGGTGGCGCGTTGTGTCGCCCCCCCCACGCGGAGTGTCGGGTACTCGCCTAAATTCAGATTTCAAGCGTGAGCTTGAATGAAATGAGTACAGGTCCGATGCCAAATATAAAAGCTACTGAACGCTCGTACTCGCTGCTCCCTGATGCAACTTAGGCGATCCCATGCTAAAGCCCCACGGCAATAGCAAGCGGATCCCATCATGAGCAGCACGGCAATCCACCCAAATTTCGTTCCAAAAGGCGCACAAGCCCCGCATGTCAGCGGCGCGCTCGCTCTGTCCGCGCTTGGCGTTGTATTCGGCGATATCGGCACAAGCCCGCTCTACACATTGAAGACGGTGCTCGGTGTGCACCAGGCGGGCGCAATCGACCGCGTCGCCGCGCTCGGCAGTCTTTCCCTGATCGTATGGACGCTGATCATCATCACAACCGTCAAATATGTGTCGGTCGCGATGCGCGTCGACAATCACGGCGAAGGCGGCATCATGGCTCTGATGGCGCTGCTCGGGGGCCGGAAGGAAAAACGCGCCGTCATTATTGCGGTTGGATTGTTCGGCGCAGCTCTCATTTACGGCGACGGCGCGATCACACCGGCGATTTCGGTACTGTCGGCGCTTGAAGGGCTTACGATCCTGACGCCGGCTTTTCAGCCCTATATCGTGCCGATGACGGTTGGGGTGCTCGTGCTCCTCTTTCTCATTCAACCCATGGGGACCGAACGCATCGGCAAATTATTCGGGCCAATCATGGCGCTGTGGTTCGCCGTCATCGGATTGCTCGGCATCTGGGGAATTACGCAAAATCCTGCTGTTCTTCTTGCGCTTAACCCGCTTTACGGCGTCAAATATATCTTTTCTGGCGGCGCGTACACGTTTCTCGTTCTGGGCGCTGTGTTTCTTTGCGTTACGGGGGCTGAGGCCTTGTATGCCGACATGGGGCATTTCGGCCGGCGTCCCATCCGGCTCGCCTGGTCTTTGGTCGTTTTCCCCAGCCTCGTCCTCAATTATGCTGGGCAAACGGCCCTTGTCCTCAACGGAAGACCGGCTGGCGAGAACATCTTCTACGAGCTTTGCCCGCGCCAGCTGCTCGCCCCATTCGTCGTTTTGGCCACAATAGCGACGATTATCGCAAGCCAGTCGATTATCACGGGCGCCTTTTCGATGACGCGTCAGGCGATACAGCTCGGTTGGCTGCCACGGCTTCCCGTAAGACAGACTTCCGCCCTTGGGTATGGCCAGATTTATGTGGGCACGGTGAACTGGCTGATGATGATTGTCACCATCGCCCTGACATTCATTTTCCGCAAATCCGACAATCTCGCCGCCGCCTACGGCATCGCTGTCTCCGCCACTATGCTGATGACCTCGGTTCTTCTGTTCATCGCCATGCGCGAACATTTGCGCTGGAGCCTTCCTTTAAGCGCGGCGGTTTCGAGCTGTTTCATCGTGGTGGACAGCGCCTTTTTCATTGCAAATGCAACTAAAGTTTTGGAAGGCGGCTATGTGCCGCTCGCGCTCGCAATCGCCGTCTATGGCGTCATGTGGATTTGGCATTCAGGACGGCTCGCGGTCACGCGAGCTATAACCGCATCCCCGATACCGGTCGGCAAATTCATGGCCGAAATCGCGGCGAAGGGCGTGCCCCGGGTGCCTGGAACCGCCGTTTTCCTGACGCGTTCGAAAAGTGGCATTCCTCCCGTCATGGCTTGGCATGTCAAGCATAACCGGGCGCTTCACGAGCACCTGATGGTGATCAATGTGTCGATCGAGCCTGTGCCCTGGGTAAGGAAAGAGGACCGGCTTAAATTTGTGGAGGAGGCGCCCAACTTCTGGCGCGCCGGGGCCTATTTCGGCTTTATGGAACGGCCCGACATCCCGGCGCTATTGCGCGAGGCAAAGGACAAGGGCTGCAGCCTCAGCGTCGATGACGTGACCTATTATGTCGGGCAGGAAACGATCGTGGCGCGGGAAGACGGCAAAGGCTTGCCGCTATGGCAGGAGCACCTCTTCGCGATTATGGAGCGCAACGCCGCGCAGGTGACGGACTTCTTCCGGTTACCCGTCGATCAGGTGGTCGAAATAGGCCGTCAAGTCGCGATTTAGAGCATCGTGCGTTTAATCGCCCTTTGCGGCCCCGCCGATCCGCGATTGCGCCAAGAACATCCCATAGAGTTCGTACCATCGAGCCACCTCCACGCCGGTGGCTCTGCTAAAGAATCTGATTTGCGATCCTTGTCAGCCCCGCGAAGGTGCGGTTCTTTGAATCACCCTGCCTGGATAGGGGTGCAAATTGACGAGAAAAGTATTTAAAAACAATAAGTTGGAAATTTATTTTTCTCCTAGATAGGGGTATAACGTCGAGCAAAACTGGTCCAAAAACCCACTTTTCTCCAAGTTAGGGGGACAATGACAGTGATGCTGCCGGATGAGCTAAGTCACTGACATATATGGTGCCCAGGGCCGGAATCGAACCAGCGACACGCGGATTTTCAGTCCGCTGCTCTACCGACTGAGCTACCTGGGCAACCGCGAAGCCTGAAGCGCTTCGCGAGCGTGCCTTATACGTGTTTTGGGGAGCGATGTCGAGCAGGAACCCTGAGATTTTTATATTTGACAAATATGACGCGCAGCCAAATTTTGCGTCTTCAGACCGCGATAGGATGAGGGCACATTGAGCGCAGATAAGAAGCAGCAGCCGCCGTTTCACCGGGAAATGCAATTTCAATATGGCGTCCTGCAACAAATCGCGCCGGACTTGCGCAGACTTGTCTGCCACAACCCGAGTCCCTTCACTTTCAAAGGCACAAACACCTACGTACTCGGCAGGGACAATGTCGCAATTATCGACCCAGGACCGGTGCCTGGGGAGCAGCTCGATATTTTATGCGAGCAGCTTTCCGGCGAGCATATCACGCATATTCTACTCACCCATTGCCACAGCGATCATAGTGGCGCAGCGGCTTTGCTCAAGGAGCGTACCGGGGCTGAGCTCTGCGGGATGCCGAGAGCGGCTGACGATCCATCTCTCAGCGCAGCCGGGCCTTCCGGAAGCCGCTCTGTCACGCCTGTTGCATTCGACCGCGTGCTTGAGCATGGCAGCATTGTCGCCGGAGAGGGCTGGGAAGTAGAAGCCATTCACACTCCCGGCCATGCTCCGGATCATTTGTGTTTTTCGGTCCGTGGGCGGAACATGCTTTTGTCCGGGGATCATGTGATGGGCTGGAACACCTCGGTCGTCGCGCCACCCGAGGGCAATATGGGAGACTATATGCGCTCGCTCGAACTCCTTATGGCGCGCGAAGAGGCCATGTACTACCCAGGTCACGGTGGCCCCGTTTCCGAGCCGCAGCGCTTTGTGAAGGCTCTTATCTTCCATAGGCGCTGGCGTGAGAGCGAAATAAATGAATGCCTGCGGGAGGGATTGTCAAAGATCGATCAAGTCGTTCCCAAGCTCTACCCTTCAATAGATCCCGCTCTGACCCGCGCCGCTGCCTTTGCCGTTCTCGCGCAGCTCGAATTCATGGTCGAAAAGGGTATCGTTAAGATGCTAAGGCCGGGACCGCTCGCCATCGACCAGGAGTTCGGCCTCGCATAGGAGACGCACGCGATAGCAGTCTATCGCTCACCCTTTTGGCGTCCATTTCGCGGGGTGTTGCGCTGCGAATTCTCATGAGCTTGGCGATTTGCTTCCAATTGCTCAAGGCGTTCCGCCTTCTCAAGCTCTGCGAGCTGCGATTTTAACTCCGCCATGAAAAGGCGGATGCGCTGGGCATTTCGCCCAAGATCATGCTGGCCAAATCGCGATGAGGAGCGAATGTCGACCTTTGTGCTTTTCTGCGAGCCCGTAACTCGAATCACGATGTCGTCCACGAAGCCGAAAAGAAAAGTGCGGTCGGCGGCCTCGATCCGGCCACTCTTGGTCGCGTCCGGCGCTTGCTCGTCGATCACCTTCCAGTTTAGGGAAGAAACGACTTCGCGAACCGTCGAGTAAACGTCGGCGAGGGGCCGTTGGACCAGTAGCGGCGTGATGTCAGGATAGGCTGCAGCTTGAAGAGGGGCTGAAGCAGTGTTGTAGTTAACAGGGTTTGCTTCGCCCTGGCGGATCTTCGCTACGCGGTCGAACGCAGGCGGGCTAGCCTGATCCGTTGTTACGTCATAAATCTTTGGAAGCGAAAGAAGATTGGGAAGCGAGCGAACTGGCGACGCGAGCACCAGGAGACTAAGAAGCAAGCCAAAGGTTGCGCGTCCGGCGCCAAGATAACCCTCGTTCCAGATGTTTACGAGAGCTGCAGCACTAAGAACAAGGCTCACAATGGCCGCGAATACGGCTGCGCCAAGAAGCTTCAGGGCCAAGGGCGTCGGCATAGAGAAGAACCTGTGCCACACCAAAACGGTCAGGAACACAAGAGCCGCCATCATCGCGATGCGGTAGCTCCAACACGCCTTGCGCGAGTTATGCTGATAATAGCGCACAGTCCCTCACTTCAGCTCGAATATCCCGGTTCTAGTGGTATTCCACCCCGATGACAATTTTCCTTCTTCGGGTCGAATAAATTAAAAAAAGGCTTGCTCTGTCGCAATTGCGCCACCGAATCAACCGACATTAGAATAGTAGATTGCTTATATCGCTTTATCGCAGTGCGTAGATTAATGGAGTCATAAATTGGGTGACGAGTTTCAATGGCGTCAGCTCGGTTCGGTCGCGAACATTGTTTTGATGCAAGCCAAGACGCAAGCGATCCGGAATGGAAGCCTCTCCAAAGCCGCTCCTCAGGTCAAACCAGCGGTCCGCGCGTTAGCAAGCTCGGTCGAAAAAGAGGCGAGCTTCAGAGCAAGCACAAAGCGCGCGATAGGGTTTTTAGACGATGCAGCCCCCGCCGTTCCTATGAAACAGGCTCAGCTTGAACTACCGTTGGGGATCGATAAGAGCGTTGCGCGCGAGCCAAGCATCCGCCGTTCCGCGCGCAATTCGAGAATGATGTAAGAGCTTCTTCACTCCCGGAGTGTTCCGGCAAGAAGCCCTTCCGTACTATTGCGAGGGCAGCTTGCCGCCTTTACCGGAGCGATTTGGCTTCTGAAGGGCGTCAGCCTCGACATCCTTAGAAGCCGTGTCAGCGTTTTGCTGTGGCGTCGCTGGCGCAGCAGGTTGCGCCTCATAGCCGGACGGCTGCACAGGCAGCGCCGCCGCAACTCTCACCGATGAAGGCTGCGGCCCTCCCGCTGATGCTTTAGCCGACATGGGTGACGGCGTCGCCGATGCTGTGGGCTGCATGTTTGCGATCACTGCTGCAGGATGCAGCGGAGAGGAGCGGGTAATTACTGGCGAAGCCGACATATTCCCGGTGGTCGCAGGCGCGGACTGCGTCCTCGGCCCGGAGGGTTCTGCGTTCGAGGCGAGAGCCGCCGTCTGAGTGTTCGCTTGCGCCGGTTGTGTGGTTTCCGGTTTTTTAAGATTTGCCAGAACGGTTTGCGGGATGCCGTCTATGCCTGGCAAATGCCTCGGGTCGATCTTCGAGTAGAGAGGGCACGGGGCCTCGGGCGCGGGATCGGCCGCTTGTCCCGTGAAGTTCACATTCACGAGATACTGCTTGGAGCAGACTTTAACAACCGGAGGCTTCCCGGATGCATCGAACGAGTCGTAGCCCTCTTTTAACCTCGCCCAGAATGGGTACCATGGATTATCGCGGTGCCGCTGCATGTTCTCGGCAGTCAGGCGGAAGGGGAAGGCATGTACGTGGAAGCGCGTTTGGCCGCCATTGAATGCTTCGCGGGCAAGGATGTAAATTTCCTCGATATAGGCGTCAGTCATCGCGTAGCAGCCGACTGATTTGCAGTTCCCATGAACCATAAGCGCCGAGCCGGTATAGCCGTTGGCGCGATCCTGCGCATTGGGGAAGCCTATGTTGAAGGCAAGATGATAATTGCTATGAGGATTCATTTGGCCGCGGCTGACGGTGTAGAACCCCTCGGGCGCTTGCCTGTCTCCTTGCACGACCTTCGGCCCGAGCGTACCCGACCACGCGCAAATAGGATAAGTGCGAAATAGCTCAAAATGGCCGTCTCTGAGCTTCCAGATTTCGAGCTCAGATTCTTCCTTAAAGATGCGGACAAAAATCGGCGCGTCTGGCTTCATTCCCTTAAGCGAGAGAAGAGCCTGAGTGGAGGCCGGAAGTTGCCTATCGCCGGCCGGGATCGAGTCGCCGGTTAATCCGAAGAAATTCAAGCATCCCGTCAGCCCAAAGAGGACCGGCGCCAATAACGCAAAACGTAAAGCAAACTTCAACGAACCCATGCCAACCCCTCTATCACTGGGCGATGAGGATCGACTGGTTAAGTTAAATTTCCGTTTCAGATCGCGTGTGTATTTTATTAGATGCATGTTTAGGTTGCTAGCCCCTGATTCGCCACCTCAGCTCAGAACTTCGCCGGTCTAATTGGGCTAAAATACGACGATTGCAGCTTTCGTTCATTTCGCTGCCGCCAGCATCTTGCCAATTCCGAGGAATTTGTCCTGTCTTTGTCTACGTATTTCCTTTCCTTCCAAACCGTCAAAATCCAGAAGCGTAAGCTCAAGAGTCTCTCTGACGCTTTGAATGGCTGCGTGTGCATCACGATGGGCGCCGCCAACAGGTTCGGGGATAATACCGTCGATCACGCCGAGCTGAAGAAGGTCCTGAGCGGTAATTTTCATATTGGTGGCTGCGTCGCGGGCTTTGCTGCTATCGCGCCAGAGGATCGACGCTGCCCCTTCAGGAGAGATCACGCTGTAAATGGAGTGTTCGAGCATAAGCACCTTGTTCGCGGAGGCCACGGCAACCGCGCCGCCCGAGCCTCCCTCACCGATGATGATTGAGATCATCGGGACCGTCAGCTCAAGGCAGCAATCTGTCGAACGGGCGATGGCCTCTGCCTGGCCACGCTCTTCGGCCTCGATGCCCGGATAGGCGCCAGCCGTATCGACGAGGCTTACGACAGGTACGCCAAAGCGGTCTGCCATTTGCATCAGCCGCACGGCTTTTCGATACCCCTCCGGCTTGGCCATTCCGAAATTGTGACGCAAGCGCGCTTGTGTATCGGCGCCCTTCTCATGGCCAAGGATCATAATCGTGCGGCCATGGAAACGGCCAAGACCGCCAACTATGGCCAGGTCCTCGGCAAAATAGCGGTCGCCGGCGAGCAGCGTAAAATCGGTGATGATCTCTTTTATATAGTCGAGCGCGTGCGGCCGCTCCGGATGCCGCGCGACCTGCGTCTTCTGCCAGGGATCGAGATTTGCATAAGTCTCTTCGAGGGCGGCCTGCGCTTTCTCACGAAGGCGGGCGATCTCTTCCTTTATTGAGACAGCGCTTTCCCCCTCGCCGAGGGCGCTCAGCTCCTCAATCTTGCTCTCAAGTTCTGCGATGGGCTTTTCAAAGTCGAGATAAGTACGCATCGGGCTTGGTGTGACTTTCGGAATTCTGTGAGATTTTGAGATGACTAGCACGGCTGGCGGCGGAGGGCCAGAGAGCCTGCTTTTATAAATCCGCTCGGTTAACTGCTGGCGATTCTATCAATTAATCTCAAACTTTGCAGCTCGCGCGGCAACAGATACGCGCCTGAAAAAAGATTTACCGAGAATTGTGACGCCGAAGCATACGGCCGAGTCGGCGCGTGAGCTTGAATGTTATCTCTGGGAGAATCCGGCGCTATCGGCCGCTCAGGATGGAAGATAACCGGCGACATCAGGTCGTTGATACCCTCGATAGCCCCCCAGGCAGCCCAGGCAGCCCAGGAGGGTAAGAAGATCTACGACAGAGTTTAAAGGCTCGCGCTGTGATGGCCACAGCATTCGCCCGCCCCGTGTCCAGGGCTGGGCTTCATGCTGCGAAGTGTTTTCCGCTTACCAACCGCCCTTGGCGCTACATGCATATTGGGCGGGAAGATAAGGAAGATTGAAACACGTGTTGTCCCATGATCCATCGTGATATCTCCAACCCTGGCTGTCTATGAGTTCGCCTCGGGGGGTCTGCAAGAAGTTCTCGTAATAGCCCCCGCGAGCTTGATGTGGCGCTCTGACATAATGATGATGCCGATAGTGGCGATGGTTCCTAGTTGTTGTCCGAGCTTCAGCGAATGTTGAAAGCATAGGAACAGCAAAAATTACGAAACCTGAAGCAAGTACTGCCAACTTATTACTCATACGCATAGATTTTTTCCTAATTCAGTTACCGCTTGTTCGCAGAATCGTTGATCATTATTATTGTTAACTTCATATAATGAGCAGGAAGCCTGCCTCAAGATGCGGTCACTATGCGGTATTCATGTCTTCGGAAGCTTAACAGATTGAATTTTTGCCTCGATCTGACGCCAGAATGTGATGAGCCTCTTGGAAATGCTCTTGGGAGCTTCGCGTTGCCAATTGCTTATTTTGGGCTTGGAGCGATGCTTCGCAGCTAAGCCTCCGGGCATTGGACGGCTGAGCATAAGCTCATTGCTGTTGCCGCCGATAATGCTCCAGTCAGAATAGGTTTGGGCTGGATCTGCACCGGGTGTTTCTCTGCGGTCACGCATGGACTTGATTTCCGCAAACTCGGCATCAGGGGCCTCCTCGGAAACGCTCGTTTTTGGCACTTCAACCAAAGCTTCCAGCGAAGAGCCCTCCGCAATAGGCTCTGGTGACGAATCCGAAAAAGCGAACAAAATTCCTGCCGCCGCTGCGCCTGCGAGAACACAAGCGATGATTCGGGACCGGGCATCCCGCCATAGGCTTCGCCAGCGCTGGCTTTCACCATCCACATGCCCATCGTAAATCCCCCGTTGTCGAGGGTTCGAGAGTGCGGCTCGCGCGGCGATAACCCGCCTAAAATGACGTTCCGCCGCACTGTTGCCGGCGTTCAGATCGGGATGAAACTGCTTGGCCGCTTTCCTGAAGGCTCTTCGTATCGTCTCATCGTCGGCATCGGCAGAAATTCCAAGCACATCGTAGGGCGTCGTCACCGTCACGCTCCGCCTAAGATCTCATCTCAATTAGCTGAACGCGCCACGACCTGGTCATCCACAGCCTTAAAGCGCAGGCGGGACCAGACTTGCAATCTACAATTGCACCAGAGAGTACGGCAGCACTTTGGCATTTGAAACAATTAATGCGGGAAATCCACGCTTATTGCCACTTCTGGCTTAGAGTCGGCTGACCAACCATAGGACAAGCGACACGGCTAAGCTCACGATCAAGCTGGTCGCAATTGGCAGATAGATGCGAAAATTTCCGCGCTCGATGAAAATGTCGCCCGGCAGCCGGCCGAGCCCGAGACCCAGGCGATCAGCCAAAATCCATACGGCCCCGAACGCTATCAGGATCAAACCGGCGATAATGATGATTTTGCCCGCCGCCAATGCCGTTCCCTTTGCTCGATCCCAATGTGGAGCGCTTATTGCTCGTCCGAATGCCCTTGGCTGGCGAAATCGACCATTCCCTGGAAATCGACGACGACCACCGCTTCGTTTCCGACGACCCAAGCATCATGCCCAGCACAGAGCAAAGAAACATCGCCCGGCTTGCAGTCAAACTCCTGGCCGTCATCCATTTTGATGCGGACCACGCCAGCAACATGATACTGAAAATGTGGAGCCTCGCAGCTTTTCGTCTTTGCAATGGGCTGAATTGATTCCGACCAACGCCAGCCAGGCTCGAGCACGGCGCGGCCAATAGTTGCGCCTCCGACTTGACAAGTTCCAGCCGTCCCTTGGGAAACTCGCGTATTTCATCGGGTTTGTTGAAGCTTTTTAAATCGACGCCTCCCGCCGATTGTTGCATGTGGGGCATTCTCGCCTCCTGTTAACCGGCCTTCTCAACTGAGAATAGTCTGTTACGGCGACGTTAAGAGCTTATTAAGAGGTACGGAATGTGCGGCGAAGGCACGTATTCCTTCGCGTTCGGATAGGGTATCAGGTTGAAATTTGGCTCTGAATTTTCGGTCTAGAAGTGGTTTGGCATTTAGCGCTTGAGCTTTCGAGGGGGCAAAACAGCTCGTATTTTAAAGGCGCAAATTCAGGGCGCGTTTTCGAATGATTTTTTCACATGGCTTTAAGGCGATACTTGCTACAGTGGGGCTGTTGACTTATATGTCAATACAGGACGAAATCAGGGCCAGGATTGAAGAAGGGCGCCTTTTTCAATTAATGCCGACTTTTGAGAGCGATCCCGTAGTGCGTAATCTGATAATCTCAAATGAAATCCATGAGTTAATCGAAGGACCGTGGCCCGATAAGCTCTGGGAACGCCGATGCAATAGGCTTCGCGCAACGTTGGAAGCTTTCGTCACTGGGAACATAATTAGCGTTTGTTTACAGGGGTATGTCGCACGCACTGCTTATATGGGCAGGCTCGACAAACCGGAGGATGAAGTCTGGGATATCAGGTCAAGAGCACCGAGCCCTTCGCTTCGACTTTTTGGGCGTTTTGCTGCCAAAGACACCTTTGTTGCATTGTTCTGGTCGCCGAGAAGTAGAGAGATACCTTATTCTCAAAGATTCCCCCTTGGGGACAAGGATTCAACTCTATGGAGGAACGCCAAGAGAGAAACCAAGGCCGAATGGCGCAAGTTGTTTAACACTTACAAACCAATCCATGGGGATAGCCACGATGACTACGCGTCCGACACGTTTCCTGTCTGAGATCACGTCTGGGGAGCCAATTTCGGAAGGCACTTTGGCTTACCTTGGAGCGCGCGCCAAAGATAGGCTTTATGATCATGTCTTGAAGAAGTTCATGGAGAGGCAGCGTCGTGACGGATTTACGCGCGCAGATTTGGCGCGTCGAATAAACCGGAGACCAGAAGTTATAACTAGGCTGTTGGGTGCTCCTGGTAACTGGACGATAGAGACAGTGGCCCACCTTTTGGCGGGAATTAGCTCGGAAGAATTAGAACCACATTCCACGCTCTTCGAAGGCAGAGCCCGCCGAAATTTTCGGGGTGACGAATGGCTAACAGAGGCGAACGCCCTTTCTAGCTCCAAACAGGAGACTTCTGTTAGCCTGAAGCTAGACAACAAATTAGATCGGCCAGAAACCACCGTTCCCCGACCGAAGATTATATCTCAATGGGTTAGGGCATGAGCGAACTAGCCTCAATAAACATCTCACATGCAATTGCATGTGATGACATTAGGCAGGAAATCAGCGGTAAACACATCCTGATTGGTGTGTACTCCGGCAATCTTGGCTTACCGTTTTTTCCATCACAAATCGCTCTTGGCTTCTGGATGCTAGCTAAGCCATCAGTGAAAGGCAATTATCATGTGCAGTTTCGGGTGCAGGCGCCGGACCGAACTGAAGCTATTATAGGTAACATGGCAGTGCAGGTCGGGGAAAAAGAGGACATTGCGCTTGTAATACCACCAGTACCAATTCCGATAGTATCCCCAGGGGATATTACGCTCCAATACCGAGAAGGCGATGGCGCTTGGAATACAGTGTGCCGCCTTGAAGCTAAGCTAGTCCCGCCTTCTCCACCACCGGTTTGAGGGCACTTTTTGCTGTTTACGCAAATAATTAGCGGCTTTTCGCCTATGGATATGCGGCGCATACAGACTAAATCTTAGGTGGGCAATTCATACGCTTTTGGAGTGGGGTCCGGCGATAAAAGGATCGAACTATGGGCGTGCCCCAAGCTAACCCTGATCTGGCTGCTCTCCGCTCCGGCGTGCCTGAAGACGAGACATCGCCTCGCCTGCCCTTCGCCGATTTTGCGCCCGCGATCAGTCCAGCATCAGAACTAAGACGCCATATTACAGCGGCTTACCGGCGCGCAGAACCCGAATGCGTGCCTGCTCTCATCGCCGCTGCAAGCCTTCCGGCGGAGGTGAGCGCTGCTGCGTCGAACACGGCGCGGAAGCTCGTGGAAGCGCTCCGGGCCAAGCATGGCGGCACGATTCTCGATGGGCTCATTCATGAATACGCCCTTTCGAGCCAGGAAGGCGTGGCGCTTATGTGCCTGGCGGAAGCGCTGTTGCGCGTTCCCGACAATGCAACGCGCGATGCGCTAATCCGCGACAAGATCGCGGCGGGTGATTGGCGCTCTCATCTCGGCAAGGGCCGCTCGCTCTTCGTCAATGCCGCGACCTGGAGTCTTATCATCACGGGCAAGCTTACATCGACGGTGAACGAAGGCGGCCTATCCGTGGCGCTTAACCGTCTCATTGGGCGTTACGGCGAGCCGGTGATCCGCAAAGGCGTTGACATGGCGATGCGGATGATGGGCGAAAAGTTCGTCACCGGCGAGACGATTGATGAGGCACTCGCCAACAGTAGGCGAATGAAGGCTAAAGGCTTTCGCTACTCCTTTGATATGCTTGGCGAAGGCGCAGTGACGGCCGGGGACGCGAAGCGATATTACGCATTATATGAAAATGCAATTCACGCCGTTGGCAGGGCGTCCGCCGGGCGTGGCGTCTATGATGGCGACGGCATCTCGATCAAGCTGTCCGCGCTTCATCCTCGCTATTCCCGCGCGCAGGCTGGCCGTGTCATGGGTGAACTCCTGCCCCGGCTGAAGACTCTCGCGACCCTTGCGCGCCGTTACGACATCGGACTCAACATCGACGCGGAGGAAGCGGACCGGCTTGAAATCTCGCTCGATCTTCTGGAGGCTCTTTGCCATGATCCGGACTTGGCAGGCTGGAATGGCCTCGGCTTCGTCGTTCAGGCCTATGGCAAGCGCTGCCCCTTCGTTATCGATTTCCTCATCGACCTAGCGCGGCGCAGCGGCCATCGCATTATGGTGCGCTTGGTCAAGGGCGCTTATTGGGACTCGGAGATAAAAAAGGCGCAGGTTGACGGGCTTGAGAGTTTCCCCGTCTACACGCGAAAGCTCTATACCGACGTTTCTTACATCGCTTGCGCGAAAAAGCTGCTTGAAGCAGGGGACCTGGTCTTCCCGCAATTCGCGACCCACAATGCGCACACGCTGGCGACCATTCACGCAATGGCGGGCAAGGACTTCAAGCTTGGCCGATACGAATTCCAATGCCTGCACGGGATGGGTGAACCGCTCTATGAGGAAGTCATTGGGCCGTCGAAGCTGAACCGGCCTTGCCGCATCTATGCGCCTGTTGGCACTCATGAGACGCTGCTCGCCTATCTGGTGCGCCGTCTTCTGGAAAATGGCGCGAACAGCTCATTCGTGCATCGAATTGCCGACGCAAAAGTGCCGGTCAGCGCGCTTATCGAAGATCCGGTTGAAGCCGTGCGCCGCATGGAGGTCGTGGGCGCGCCCAACCCAGCCATTGCGCTTCCAAGGGAGCTATACGCGCCTTATAGGCGGAACTCGGCGGGCATTGATCTCACCAATGAAGCCGAATTGGCGCGTCTCTCTGCAGTATTGGCGGAAAGCGGAAAAGCCGAATGGACGGCAGCGCCGATGCTCGTCGGGGAAGAAGTTCGCGATTCGTTCAGGCCCATGGTCAACCCGGCGGATTACTCCGACATCGTTGGCCGCGTCAGTGAGGCATCAGAGGCGCAGGTTAATGCGGCGGTGAAAGACGCAGCGCTTGCCGCTTCGCGCTGGGCATCGATTCCTGTCGTAGAGCGCGCAGCCTGTCTTTCTCGCGCCGCCGATCTGATGCAGGCGAGAATGCCTGAACTGCTCGGCCTCATTGTCCGCGAGGCTGGGAAATCTCTGCCAAACGCCATCTCCGAAGTGCGCGAGGCAATTGACTTCCTGCGTTATTACGCGTTCGAGGCGCGCCGCACATTCTCCGGCAAAGAGCAGCCTCTTGGACCGGTCGCCTGCATCAGCCCGTGGAATTTCCCGCTGGCGATCTTCACCGGCCAAATCGCTGCGGCGCTCGTTGCGGGCAATCCCGTTCTGGCAAAACCCGCCGAGGAAACACCGCTCATCGCGGCGCAAGGCGTGCGCATATTGCATGAGGCAGGCATTCCGGCCGATGTCCTGCAATTCCTGCCAGGTGATGGTAGCGTCGGCGCGGCTCTTGCCGGTCATGATGCAATATGCGGGGTGATGTTCACCGGCTCGACCGAGGTGGCCCGGCTCATCCAACGTCAACTTGCGAAGCGACTGTTGCCGAGCGGTCAACCGATCCCGCTCATCGCTGAAACGGGCGGCCAGAATGCGATGATTGTCAATTCCTCAGCGCTTGCGGAACAAGTCGCCGCCGATGTGCTCGCATCGGCCTTCGACAGCGCCGGACAGCGCTGTTCCGCGCTGCGTGTGCTATGCCTGCAGGAGGAGATCGCCGAACGCACGCTCACCATGTTGAAAGGCGCGGTCCAAGAACTTGCTATCGGGCGTCCTGACCGGCTCGCGGTCGATATAGGGCCAGTGATTAGCGCGGAAGCGAAGCAGTCCATCGAAAGCCATATCTCGGCGATGCACGCCAAAGGCCGTCGTGTCTATGAAGCTACGCTTTCGGCGGAAACCGAGCGGGGCACTTTTGTTGCCGCCCACGATTATTGAAATCGAGAGCTTATCCGAGCTGAAGCGCGAGGTGTTCGGCCCGGTGCTCCATGTCGTTCGATACCGGCGCGAGGGACTGGACCAGCTCATCGATGACATTAACGGCACGGGGTATGGCCTCACTTTCGGTCTGCATACGCGGCTCGACGAGATGATAGAGCATGTTCGCAGGCGTGTGAGAGTTGGCAATATCTATGTAAACCGCAACATGATCGGAGCCGTGGTCGGCGTGCAGCCCTTTGGCGGGCGGGGCCTCTCCGGTACCGGACCCAAGGCTGGCGGCCCGCTCTATTTACGCCGCCTCGTCGCCAATCCCCTTGCGAGCAACAGCGAACTCGCCGCGGCTGGTGCGCGGAGGCCACTTCTTGAATTTGTCGAATGGCTTAAGGCGCGAGGCCACAGCGCCGAGGTGGCACACTGCCTCGGCTATGCCGCGCGCTCATACGTTGGAACGGAGATCGAACTTCCTGGCCCTGTCGGGGAGCGGAATGTTTATGCGCTTCATCCGCGTGGGCGGGTGCTTCTCGTGCCGGAAACTGAAACGGGCTTATTTCTTCAGATCGGCGCCGCACTCGCCACGAGCAACGAAATGTTAATCGATCCCGCCGAGTGGGTCGAAGAGGCATTGCGCGATCTACCCAGTGCGGTCGCCGTTCGCATTAAGATTGACCGCGACTGGAGTGCAGCGGGGCCGTTGGCGGCTGCGCTCATCGAGGGTAATGAAGACCGCCTTCGTGAACTCAATCAGCGCATCAGCGAACTCGAAGGGCCGCTTCTGCTTACACAGGGAGCAACGCCGGCGGCGCTTAAGTCTGGCGCGCAGGATTATTGTCTCGACTGGCTGGTGGAGGAAATCTCAACCAGCATCAACACCGCAGCGGCGGGCGGCAATGCTAGCCTCTTGGCCATAAGTTAGCGAATACTCAACCTGCCAAGCAGCTATACATGTAAAAATAGTGTATTATAAAAAATACACGCTCTGATTTAGCATTCGATAACGCTGTTCCGCTAACTTCACGGGCAAGGCCTTAACCATATGGGCCAAACCAAAGAATGAGGGAATTAAGCGTTATGTTGAAAGTTATGCGAATGGGAGCGGCCATATTGGGCGCGCTCGCACTAATGCCTGCCCTGGAAACGAGCGCCGCCGACATCTATTCGGGCGGCGGCTACAAGGATCAGCCGGTTTATATAGCCGCGCCTCTCTGGGAAGGCTTCTATATTGGCGGTCACATCGGCGGCGACTGGACCTCCAATAATCAGAATGACCGGTTCTTCAACAATTTCATTTTCCCTGTCACTGGTGCATCGACCGGGTTCGTAGCAACCGGCAGAGACAGGAATCACTCCGACGTCTTCGGCGGCGCGCAATTGGGCTACAATTGGCAGAATTTCGGCATCTTTGGCCCGAACTTCGTCGCCGGCATCGAAGCTGATATCGGTGGCTTTGGCGCCAACAATAACCGCACATTTATCGCAACAAATTCGACCTTGACCAGTGTCGCGATCGTTCACGGAAACGACAATGGAGGGGGGTTCTACGGCGACGTCACTGGCCGCCTCGGTTACGCCTGGGGTAACGCTCTGCTTTATGCCAAGGGTGGCTTTGCGTGGCTCAACAGCGACAGAGGCAACCTTACCGAAACAGTTATCGCGTCCGGTAGCGTAACTCACGATCTTCAGAAATAACGACAACAATAACAATGGCACAGCAACAGGTTGGACCGTTGGCGGCGGTATCGAATACGCCCTTAACACCAATTGGACAGTCAAAGTAGAATATCTTCACTTCGACTTTGACAATGAAGACCGCCGTTGCTGCTTCGACAACTTTAACGACTTCCGGTTCCGTGAAAACCAGAGCTTTGACACCGTTAAGCTTGGCGTCAATTACATCTTCCACCCGGCGGTTGCCGCATTGCCTTATAAATAAACGGAGGACATCGCAAACCCAAGGAGTCCAAAGAGATGTGCGCCGCGAACGCCTGAAAAGGAACGCGGCGCACACTGTTTTTCAAAGGAAGCGCGGCGTTCGCGACTTGTAGGTCGCATAGACCTCGCCATAGGCGCGCTCAAGCCAAGGCTCCTCGGTATAGGGCATAATGAGATAGACGAGGATGGCCAGCCCGCAGAGGATCACGGCATGAATGCCGCCATGGGCAAGGCCCGTGCCGAAAAAGCCGAGGATCGAGGCGACATATTGCGGGTTGCGGCTGTAGCGGTAGAGCCCGTTCGTCACCAAGCCCTCGTCCGCGCCATAAGTGTTCTCGATGCCGAGATCGAAATAGCCGTAAATCGTAAAGCCGAAGCCGATGGTTACGCAGATAAGGCCAATGGCGAAGCGCAAGATCTCACCCTCGCCCGGCCAACGCGCCGTAATGATCGCGTAAATGAGCGTCAAACCGAGGCCGCCGCGAAATAACGGCCAAAAGGTATAATGCTGCCAGCTTTTCGTCGAGGGCGTCGGCCAAAGCTTGAACGAGCGCGAGAAAACCGTGGCAAGCAAGAGGAGGTCCAGCGTGATAAGCGCGGCTGCGGCCACGTCGAAGATGAGGTGAGTATAGAAGGACATAAAGGGCGTCACACTCAGGCTTTTGCCGTAGCGCCCGTGCGTGGCGGCCTCGGCGTCGATGATGCGCCGCCACGGTGCATCCAGCGCGGCGTCAGGTCAAGTACACCGCGCTTTTTTATGCATAGGCATAGCCCGAATACTCACTGAATTTTTATCTTCTCCCGGATTTCGAAGGCGCGTTTGTCAAGCGGCTCAGCCTCGGCATATCGGCCCTGAGCCTTGTAAACTTCCGCAAGATTGCCTACAAAAATGCCCACCTGCGGGTGTTCCTGTCCAAGAGTTTTTTCAGCGCTGGCGATTGCACGCTTCAAGAGCGGCTCAGCCTCCGCATAGCGGCCCTGGTCGTGATAGAGCGAAGCAAGATTGCTAAGCGATTGGGCCACATCGGGGTGATCCGCCCCGAGCGTTTTCTCGCGAATGGCGAGGGCGCGCTTTAGGAGCGGCTCAGCCTCTGCATAGCGTCCCAGTCGGTGATAATACGTGCCAAGATTATTGAGCAATGTGCCCATCTCGGAATGATCCGGTCCATAAGCCTTTTCGATGCCGGCTAAGGCTTTTTTCATAAGCGGCTCAGCCTCAGCATAGCGCTTTTGGGTAAGGTACAGCGATAGCGAGAATGCCGCGCGATTGGGCCGTTGCCGGATGATCAGTGCCCAGCGTCCTCTCACTCGAGGCAAGGGCGCGCTTAAAAGCGGCTCTGCCTCAGAATATCGGCCCTGACCAAGATACAGTGTAGCGAGGTTGTTTAGCGCCGGATAACTGCGGGTGATCGGTCCAAAGGTTTTCTCAGCGATAACCAAGGCGCGCTTCATCAAAGGCTCGGCATCGGTCGCTCCGTCCTTGCGCCGCATATAACGAGCCGAGATTGCCGACCGGACCGGCCACGTTAATGTGGTTGGGGCCCAGAGCCTTTTCAGCGATGGCGATGGCGCGCCTATAGAGCGGCTCGGCCTCAGAATAGCGGGCCTGAGCGCGGTACAGTTCCCCAAGAACATTCAGTAACTGGGCTATATTGGGGTGGCCCGGCGGCAAAGACTTCTCCGCACTAGCCAAGGCGCGCTTATAAAGCGGTTCAGCCTCTGCGGGGCGGTCCTGAATCTGGTAGATCGCACCAAGATTGCCCAGCATTAGGCTTAAATTGGATTGGTCAGTCCCCTTCTCGACGATGGCGATGGCGCGCTTAAAAAGGGGCTCGGCCTCGGCATAGCGCCCCTGCTCTTTATACAGCCCAGCCAGGTTGTTGAGCGGCAGCAGCTAAATCGGAATGATCCGCGCCCCTGGCCTTTTCCAAGATGACAACAGCGCGCTTCATCAGGGGCTCGGCCTCAGCCTGGCGCCCCTGCGTTATGTACAGCGTCGCAAGATTATTGAGCGGAATGGCGACATCGACGTGATCGGGCCCCAGGGCCTTCTCGGCGATGGCGATGGCGCGCTTCGAGAGCGGCTCAGCCTCGGCAAAGCGGCCTTGCGCCTGATACAGCAAAGCAAGGTTAGAGAGCGGCTCACTTACGTCCGCGTGATCCGGGCCGCGCAGCCGTTCCGCAAGCTCCACCGCTCGCAGAGCAATCACGACTGCCTCCGAATATTTGGCCTCGTGCGTAAAGCTTATCGACCTGCTTATTCAGCGCGGGGAGGTCATCGCCGCCAGCTTGAGCGAGCGCTCCTGCAATTCCCACACTCGTCAGCATTACCGCAAGCGCCATATTCGCCAACATGCGCCCCAGCAGGGAGCGTAACATCGGCAAAAATTTATCAAATAAATTCAATAAAATAAGCAAGATGCACCTCTGCCGTTGGTTCCTGGCCTGCCCAGAACGGCCAGAAAATATCACGGATGCGAGGCTCTCGATGTGTTGCGCAGCACAGCGCGTGGCTGAAAGAGAGCGGCGTTACGACCGTTATGTGAGATGCCGCCCATAGGCGGCGCGAGCGCTACGTAACGCCGTTCGCGTATTTGTTCGTCGCCGCGACGATTTCGTGAATGATGCCCGCTTCCGTCATCGCATGTCCCGAATCCGGCGCGATACGCAGCTCCGCCTTAGGCCAAGCCTTGGCAAGGTCCCACGCATTTTTAAGCGGCGTCACCACATCGTAGCGGCCATGAATGATGATGCCTGGGATATGAGCCATCTTGTGCACGTCGCGGAGAAGCTGGCCGTCTGTTTGCAGGAATCCGCGATTGACGAAGTAGTGGCATTCGATCCGCGCAAAGGCCAAGGCGAAACTGTCGCTGCCAAATCTCTGAACGCGCTCATTATCGTGCAGAAGTGAGAGGGTGGTGCCTTCCCATATGCTCCACGTATGTGCCGCAGCAAGCTGAGTTTTCTTGTCTCCGAAAATCAGACGCCGGTGATAAGCCTCGAGCAGATTATGCCGCTCGGCTTCCGGTATAGCATCCGTGAATTTTTCAAAGGCGTCGGGGAAAATCCAACTGCATCCCTCCTGGTAGAACCAGTCGATCTCGGATTTGCGCAGAAGGAAAATGCCGCGCAGCACAAGCTCCGCGACTCGATTTGGATGGGTCTGCGCATAGGCTAGCGAAAGCGTCGATCCCCAGGAGCCGCCGCATAATTGCCAAGTCTCGATTCCGAGATGCTCGCGAAGCCGCTCCATATCGGCGACGAGATCCCAGGTGGTGTTATCTTCGAGCGATGCGTGCGGAGTGGACTTGCCGCAGCCGCGTTGATCGAAGAGAATTATGCGATAGCGGGCGGGATCGTGATAGCGCCGCATGGTTGGGTTCGAGCCGCCGCCGGGGCCGCCATGCACCATAACCACAGGCTTGCCAGTGGGAGAACCGCACTCCTCGAAATAGATGTCATGCGTCTTCGACACCTTAAGCCAGCCCGTGCGATAGGGCGCTATCTCCGGGAATAGGCCCTGCCGGCTTTTTGACGGCACAGTAACATCAATATTTTGAGAATCGCTATTGCGCATCATAGCCCTTTAAGCTGCCCGGATTGGTTTACCTCGTGCCGCCAAGCGTAGCATCCTCGCTTGAAGCGTTTCACCCGCCGGCACGCGAAGTTCATCGACTGCTTCAAGAGCGTACTCTCCAGGAGCGCCGGAGAAAAGGCTCACTACAATCGCTGCTACAAAGCTGACTGGCATTCCGACGGCCGCCGCGGTGAGCGCGTCGATGCCGAAGAGCGGTGTGCCGCCTATATTCAGGTAGAGAGCAGTGACCCCAAACCCGGCCAGCATTCCCGCGAATGCTCCAGCCGAAGTCAGCCTGCGCCACCAAACGCTAAGAACGAGCACCGCGAAAAATGTGCCTGAGCTGATGGAAAAGGCGGCGATGGCCCAGCGCAGCGGGTCGAGTTCCCGGCGTTGCGCGAGCACGAAAACAACGGCCCCGCACGCGAGCATTGTTAGCCGGGCGATAAGGAATCTACGGGCAGGCGTTGCCGACACATTGAGACGGCTGGAATAGAGATCATCGCTGACGGTGTTAGCGATTGCGACCAAATGACCGGCGGCGCAGGCAGACAACGCGGCCATCGCGGAAGCGGCAGCAAGCCCCAGAAACACGCGCGGGAGCCCTCCCGCGACCGGCAGAATGAGCGCAACGGCATCGCGTTGGAAGGTTACGCGCCCGGCGGTATTGAGAGTATCGAATTGATTGAGGGGCAGTGTCACGAGGCCGAGTTGCTGTAGAAGCTTGCCCCATGTCGGTAGATTGGAGGCGGGAACGCCGATCAAGCCTTCGACAGCCATCGCTTTCGTGAAAAAGGCGTAGGCAGGTATCGTCAGCACAACCAATATGCCAATCGCAGCCACCCAGCCAAAGGATCTGCGGCTGGCGAGAATCGTGGGCGTCGTACTCAGCCTCGGCAAGAAGGCCGGATGCGCGGCAACTCCTGTAGCGAGGCAAAGCACGAGAAGCACAAAATCTATGGGGCGAAGCGCGCTGAAAGCCCGCTCCACAGGTCGGGTAACGGGCTGCGACGTGGTGCGCGGCAGGCTCGCGCTAAGCGGCTGCGGCTGAGTATCCAGCGCAAAGCCTTTGGCTACTTCTTGCGCCTTCACTGCCTCGAGCTGACTACCATAGGTTAGCTGCGGCAGTGGGAGATTCGTCCTCATGACGGAAACGGTAATGAGCGGCGCCAATATTCCCAAAAAAACGACGAACTGGACGCATTGCGTCCAGGTGGCGGAACGCAGTCCGCCCAATGCGACCGTAAGAAAGATGCTTGAAAAAAAGAGGAGGGAGAAGAGGGCCGCGCTGGGTAGATTGACGCCGAGGACCTGTGGCGGCGGCAGGAGATAGGCGGCGATTTTTGCGCCAAGCCCAATCTCCGCGACTAGGATAATCATGCAGGGGACGAGCATCAGAAGCGAAGCAAAAACGCGCAAGCTCCCTTTGCCAAAGCGCAAATAGAGAAATCCTGGAAGGGTGTATGCGCCAGCCTTGCGAAGGAACGGCACGAACAAGGCGCCTGTCAGGATAAGACCTGCGAAACAGCCGAGAGGAATTGCAATCGCATCGATGCCGATGAAGAAAAAACTGCCGATGGCTCCAAGAAGGATGCTGCCGCCAAACACCATGCCGCACAGAGCGAGGGCGTTATAGAACGGTGGCACGCGCTGCCCCGAAACGAAAAAATCGTCGAGATTGATCGTGCGCGTCATGAAGCCGATGGCGATATAGAAGAGCGCGGGCGTCACCACGATCAATTGATCGATTGTCACCGCGGCCAGGCCCAATTGCTCAAGGATCACGAGCATCAGCACCAAGCAGAGGTAGGTGCTGGAAAAGATCGCGAAGCTCGAACCCAGTCTCGGGTTAACGACGGGCGTGCTGTAGTTGAGTGTCATGTCAGAATTGGATTGTCATGTTGTAGGCGCGATCACTTTTCTCCTGACCGGCGAAGAATGCATAAAGGAGAATACCAACCGCAATAATTGCCACCTGCGCCACGAGAAAATATCCCAGCGGAAATCTCAAAAAACGGTAAGCGTTGAGTGCTGGCATAAAGAGTGGCAGTATCATCGTGCACGCCACAAGGAGAAGCGTCATAGCCTGCGTCAGACGCCGCATCCGTGTCCAATAGGCTTGCTTAACGTCATCATCAGACATAGATTTGCAATCTCTGGTAATATTGATGCACTAAATTACTCCGCCAGAGGTTCAATGCCCTCTCAGGATTTCGTGTGCGCAGGCTCGGCTTAACATGGGTGACAGACGTGGCGAGGCGCCCATAAGGTAACAGGGAAGACCACGTGCCGAATCAAGCGCAGACCCGCACTCACACATTTGAGCCTAAGAAATGAACTCCCATCATGTCATCATTGCGGACGACCATCCACTCTTTCGCGACGCATTAAAACAAACGCTAAATTCGGCATTGCCCTATGTTACGATAACGGAGGTGGGCTCCGTTGAGAAATTGCTTGATGCAATTGCCAGCGATCCCAATGTGGATCTCGTGCTTTTGGATCTCAAAATGCCCGGCGAGCAAAGCGCTGCCTCTTTGTCAGGCTTGACAGGCCTTATGTATCTTCGCAGCCAAAGTCCTCAGATCCCCGTGGTCATAGTCTCGGCGAGCGAGAACGCTGGCATGGTCAGGCGCTGCCTAAATCTCGGCGCGTCGGGCTTTATTCCAAAATCTCTTCCGGTGAATGAGATAAGAGCGGCAGTTAAGACCGTCCTCGATGGCGGCATCTGGTTTCCGCCCGATGCGCAGCGCGATGGTGACGGCGATGATCTCGCCGATCTTGCAACGAGGCTCGCGACACTGACCGCCCAACAGGTGCGCGTTTTGTCGATGCTGGGGCAGGGATTGCTTAACAAGCAGATCGCCTACGAACTTGGCGTCTCCGAAGCCACGGTTAAGGCCCACGTGTCGGCTATCTTGCAGAAGCTCGGCGTCGATAGCCGGACGCAGGCTGTGATTGCCGTCAATCGCATCTCAACCGTCGACGATCATGGAGAAGAGAAGCTTCTCCCGTAGAGGTGCGTGGGACGCAGGTACGCTCTATTCCTGCTTGGCGGACGAGACTTTAGCAGGTTTTCCGCCCTCGGCGAAATCAGGCTCCCTGTCTATATTTCTGCACCGTGTCAAATTCAGTTGCAAAACCTCGACCTCGGCTCTAAACCGCTTGGGGTTGGGGGTAGTATGCGTCGCCGGGCACTCATCAGCTTTTTGGTCGCGATCAGCGTGCTTTTGCACGCAGGGTTGACTGCGCGCCACTATGCGGTGATGGCCGCGCAAATCGCGCTGGAGCAAGACCTAGGCCTCGATCCAAGCGCAATCTGCCGTAGCGGCGAGCAGACAAATCAAGATCAGCCTTCAGCTCCAAAGCCTAACGACGAACTAGACAAGCGCTGTCCTCTCTGTGTGGGTTTCGGTCCGCTTTCCGCCATTCTGGCGAGCACGCCGGAAAGCACAATCCACCTACGGGTCTATAGAGAGCACCATCGTCCTCACCTCGCCGAGACAGCTAAGACCTCCAGCGCTGTTTCGCTGCCGCCGAGCCGTGGACCTCCCTCTCGCATCTAACAACAAGCAGTTTTCATAGGCAGTTATTCGACCTCGGCCATCTGGGCGGCTGAGCGCATAGCTGTGGTCAGATGCAATCCTAATAATCGAGATATCTCATGAATACCTCTTCAACGAGGCGCGTTCTCGCGTCTTTCGGGCAAAAGACGTGCGCATTCGCGCTTACATCCGCACTTGCAGTCATAGCCAATTTTCCAGCGCAGGCTCAAAACGCTCAGCAACCAACGGCGAATTCCGCCGACCCAGGCGTCAAGATACCGCCAATTGTCGTTAAGGCTCCCAGCGAGTCCAAAAAGGCGAAGACAGCGAAGAAAAATACTGGGACTTCGCAGGCTCCAGCGCCGGCTGCAGCACAGGCCTCGCCTGCGCCTGCTATCCAATTGAAGCAAGCGCCGAGCGGCCTATCCAATCCGACCGGACAAACGGTAACGAATTTGAACGGTGCGGCTGCGGCTGCCGGAAGCGAACCGGTGTTTTCCGTAGGCGATCTTGTGAAAGACAGCCCGGGCGTATCCGTTAAGCAGGGCAACGGTCCTCGCGATATCGGCTTATCAATACGCGGCTCGAATGCTCGGAATGGTTTTGGCGTCCGCAATATCCAAGTCTTTGAAGACGGGTTCCCCGTAACGCAACCGGATGGGCTTTCGCGAACCGATCTTACAGACCCCCACGCCTATGCTGGCGTTGATGTGTATCGCGGGCCTTCTTCAGTGCTTTTCGGAAACTACGCCACTGGAGGAGCGATCAACTTTCGCACGCGCACCGGCGGCGAGATCAATGGCGGCGCTTACGGTGTTGAAGCTGGTAGCAATGGCTATTTGAATAACTACCTGATTGCAGGCGGCAAGAGTGGCGCATTCGAAGCGTCGGTTTTTGCCAGCGATGTTAGAGGCGACGGCTTCCTTGGCTACAGCGCATTCAACACGCAGACGATCAATGCCCTCATTTCGGTAGACGTGACACCCAACGACAAGATCACCGTCAAGGTGATCGACAATCAGCTTTTCACCCAGCTCCCGGTTCGGCTGTCGCTGAACCAATATAAAACCAACCCGTATCAAGTCGGATGCGAACACGCAGCGACTGCGGCAGCGGGCTGCGGCACGGTCAATCTCTTGGTGAATGGCTTCGCAACCCAAATAAATGGCCAAACCGTTGCTCCAACCGTTGCGCAAACAGCAGCGGAAGCCGGGTTGCATCGGGACGACCGGCGTACCATCCTTGGAACGCGGTGGGAACATGATTTCGGCAACAACACAGTCTGGCGGACGCAATTCGTTTTCGACGACCGCGACATCAATCAGCCAACCGGCGCGACAAGCGCGGTCGGAGACTTCCCCTCCTACAATGTGAGCAGCGATCTCATTAACCGTAGCGGTATCTTTGGCTTCAACGCCACCCATCTCGTGGGCGTCTTTTACAACACCCTCACATCCTCCAGCGACACGTTCAATCTGAAACCAGGCGGCGACGCCACTCTCGGGCGCCGTTCGGCGAACGTGTCTAGCACCACTTCCAACGGCGGCATCCGAGCGCGGGAAGAAATCGACCTCAATAGATACTGGACCGTAGTCGCCGGGGCCGATCTCGAAACAACAAGTCTGACCGGCGTTAGCAGCGCCTTTAGCTTTAGTGGTCAGAATGGAGAAATCACCACAGTAAATAAGGTCGCGGCCGATAAAGAATTTCTCAATAGCGCCAAAGAGGGAGCACTTATCTACCGCCCCGCAGAGGAGTGGCAGCTTCGCGCGCGTGTCGCGACCGCCTACGGCACGCCGCAAATTGGGAATTTGTTTGTAACGCAGGCAGGCATTCCTGGCGATAACACGCAGCTGAAGCCACAGACAAACACCGGATACGACCTCGGCGTCGATTGGCGCCCAACGAAAGCCACGAAGCTGAGTGTCACGGGCTTCTATGAATTTTTCGAAAATGAACTTGTCAGCCAATCGGCTGGCGCCAACCTCCAGTCCTTTACCTTCAATGCCCCGGCTTCTGAACATCGCGGCATAGAGGTTGCCGCCGAAGTCGGACTTACCCCGGAATGGCGATTGACAGGCGTCTATAGCCTCAACGACCAGTATTACACGGATTATGTTGAGCGCCTCAGCGCAGGCAAACTATCAACGGCATTCGATAGAGCCGGGAACAAGATCCCAGGCGTTTCCCCGAACGAGCTGACGGCACAATTGAGATATGACGAGGTCGATGGGCCATGGAAAGGCTTTGGCGGCTTCCTTGAGTATCAATGGAAGGACGCGTTTTTTATGGATAACGCGAACCTCCTGAAGGCCCCCGGCTATGATCTCGTCAATTTCAACCTCCACTATAACGTAAAGGTCGAGAGCAACTGGGTTTCGCGTCTCGGCGTCTTTTTTGAGGTCAGGAACATCTTTGATAAGACCTATATCGCTTCAGCGAACAACATCACGAACACCATCAGCTCATCTACTGGAGCCCAAAATCTGACGAACGTGCTCGCGAATTCCACAGGCTCCATCTACGCAGGCGCGCCGCGAACATTCGTTACCGGCATGAAAATGGAATTTTAGAGGGCAATCATGAGACACGAACGTCTTATCCGAACTCTCGGACTTACGGCCGCAATCGTGACTACGGCCACATTGCCCCTTCTGCCTCAGGCCCTGTTCGCAGCCGAGACAATGGCCTCACATGAGCATCATCACACGCGAGCCGCGTGCGATGGGCAGGAGCTTACCTGCGCCAGCGTGGCAACCGCGACATTTGCGGACGATGGCGCGCTTTGGCTGGTTTGGCCGGCTGGCGGCTATGTCTCGGCGGCAAAATCAGGCGATCAAGGCCGAAGCTTTGGACCGCGCAAAGCTCTGAATAAAGACCCTCTCAACATCGATTGGGGACCGGACGCACGTCCCAAAATTGTCGTGGCCAAGGATGGCCGGATCGCAATCACCTTCACGGTCCTGCAGGACAAGGCCTTCAATGGCCGCGTCTTTTACACGGCGTCGCAAGATGGGGGCGAAACCTTCTCGGAGCCCGCTCCCATCACAACCGACAAGGAGAGTCAGCGCTTCGAAGCTTTAGCTCTCGACAGCGATGGGAAGGTCTTTCTCACATGGCTCGACAAACGCAACCGGGTCGTCGCCAAGGCCAAAGGTGAAACCTATGCTGGCGCGGCCCTTGCATTTGCCTGGGCCGATGGCGGCAATCTTTCCGTCGGCGAAACGCGCCTCGCCGTTGATAACACCTGCGAATGTTGCCGGATCGGAGTGACTTTCGCCGAGCGCGGCAAGCCAGTCGTCGTCTTCCGCAACATCTTCGAGGGCAGCATCCGCGACCACGCGGTTACAACCTTCAGCGACCCGCTGACACCTGGGCCAGTCAAGCGCGTCAGCGTGGACAACTGGAAGACCGAAGTCTGCCCCCATCAAGGGCCAAGCGTCGGCATCTCGGCAAGCGGCAAATATCACGTCGCATGGTACACGGCGGGACAGGACCGGAAGGGAATTTTCTACGCGAGTTCCGCAGACGCAGGTGAGCACTTCTCTACGCCACTTCCTCTGGGCGACCGCAACCATGCTCCATCGAGGCCCGCTGTTTTCGCCTCGGGGAAAGACGTCTGGCTTTCTTGGAAAGAATTCGATGGAGCGCGAACCAGGATCTACATGCAATCATCTTCGGACGATGGGCAAAGCTGGGACAGCGCCAAGGAAGTCGCACAAACGGAAGGAGATTCAGATCAGCCCCTCCTCATAGGAGGCCAGCACGGCATCTTTCTATCCTGGATGACGCGCAAGGAAGGCTACCGGCTCATGCCTCTTGGAGCACGATCATGAAGCTTCGCTATCTCACCGCGTTATTTTTGCTATTGCTTCCCATCCGCCTATCCGCAGGTGACGAACAAGGACTGCAAGAGTTTAGAAGCGGCAGCTTTGGGGAGATTTTGCAGTCCGCCAAGGGGCGCCCCGCGATTATTCACTTCTGGGGCGCAACATGCGCTCCCTGCCTTGTAGAGCTGCCGGATTGGGGCAAGTTCGCCGCGACCCGGCCCGATGCCAACGTCAATATTGTGCACGCGGAACCGATGCCGCATAATCGTCGGCTGGTCACTGAGATTTTAGCTAAATCGGGTTTAGCCCATGCCAGGAATTGGGCGTTCGGCGAGGACTCTCACGAGCGTCTCCGTTTCGAAATTGATCCCGAATGGCAAGGCGAACTGCCAATGACGGTGCTGTTGGCGGCCAACGGAGAGAGACGTGTCATCATGGGACCAGCAGAATTCGACGAAATCCAGCATTGGCTAGCTGTTGAAGCTATGAAGGCCGTTCAGCCGAAGCTTGGCTGAGTAGGTGGGGTTGGGAAGCCAGCCACCCTTCAGCCGGCGTCTCGGACGAACGGCCATAAGTATGCCAAGTGCCCTATCGGTTCTTGCCGACGCTGTAGGAGTGGGCTCCAGCACCGGCTAACCGGCCCTCGGCGGCAATGAGATACTCCTCTCGTATGGGACGCCCTTCAAACCAGCATTCGAGGATCTCTCTGGTCCCCGCGGCGTAGCGGGTTTGCGCAGACAGTGACGTGCCAGATGTATGCGGGGTCATGCCGTGGTGCGGCATGGTTCGCCACGGATGGTCTTTTGGCGCAGGTTGTGGGAACCATACATCGCCCGCATATCCCGCAAGCTGCCCGCTCTCCAAGGCGCGAACAACGGCATCGCGATCGCAAATCTTGCCGCGCGCGGTGTTCACCAGATAGGCGCCGCGCTTTATTTTCGAGATCAACGCATCGTTGAAGAGATGCTCGGTTTCTGGGTGGAGTGGAACGTTGATCGTCACGACATCACAGACGCGGACTAGCGACTCCACGTTCGGGTGGTAGGTAAGGTTCAATTCCCGTTCAACGGCTTCGGGGAGTCTATAGCGGTCCGTGTAGTGAAGCTTCACGTCGAAAGGCTTCAGCCGTCTCAAAACGGCCAAGCCGATGCGTCCGGTGCCGACCGTTCCAACCGTCATTCCTTCGAGATCGTAGGAACGCGACACGCAGTCGGCGATGTTCCAGCCGCCATCGATGACCCATTTATAGGACGGAATATAATTCCGAACGAGGGACAGGATCATCATTACCACGTGCTCGGAAACGCTGATGCTGTTGGAATAGGTCACTTCGGCAACCGTCAGGCCATGCTTGAGGGCAGCCGCAAGATCGACGTGATCTGAGCCAATGCCGGCAGTAATCGCCAGCTTCAGCTTCTTTGCCTTTGCAATCCGCTCCGCCGTCAGGTAGGCGGGCCAGAAGGGTTGAGAAATAACGATATCGGCATCCGGCAGCTCACGCTCGAAGACGGAATTCTCACCGTCTTTGTCCGAGGTGACAATGAAGGTATGACCCGCGCCCTCTAGGAATTTGCGCAATCCGAGTTCGCCCGACACGCTGCCAAGAAGTTCGCCAGGCTTGAAATCGATTTGCTTTGGGGTCGGCGCAGTTTGGCCGCCAGGATAGTGACCGATCTTCGGGATGCCATCCCGGGCGTAAGATTTCGGATAGCCGTCAACGGGATCGTCATAAAGCACGCACAGCACTTTCGCCATTTGTTCCTCCCAACATTGGGTTTACGCTCGTGCAAGGAGTGTGTCCCTACTATATGGGGACCGATGCTGGAATAAGACAGGCTCTCCAAGTGCTGTTCCTCGGAGCCCTCAAGCGCCGCCGATCCGAAGCAGTTCAGTCAACACTGGCTGTTAACTCGGCTAGTGGCAGACTCGAAGGCGCGACTCGGGAGGATGAGATGCGAGAGAAAGAAATCATCACTCGCCGCCGCCTACTTCAAGTTGTAGCGCTTACTGGCGGCGCTTTCGCTTCCCCGCGACTATTCGGCGCGCAGGCGGCCATCACGGACCTGCCTGCATCGCTGCCTTCGGGCACTCGTGAAGAAGCGGTTTTGCATACTCTTTCCGGCAAGAGGCCCCTCATCAAACTTACTTATCGCCCGCCGAATTACGAAACGCCGCTCGAATATCTTCGTACGGCGATCACGCCAAACGACGCCTTCTTCGTGCGCTACCACATCGCGGACATTCCAGAGATAGAGATAGCAAATTGGAGGCTCACGCTTGGCGGCGAAGCAGCGAAGGGCGAGACAGAACTAACCTTCGATGACCTTCGGAAAATGCCCGCCAGCGAAGTTGTTGCCGTCAATCACTGTGCGGGCAATAGGCGCGGACTATTTCAGCCGCACGTTCGCGGCGTTCAATGGGGATATGGCGGCATGGGTTGCGCGCGCTGGAAGGGTCCGCGCCTTAAGGACGTGCTCGATAAAGTAGGGCTCAAAAAGGAAGCGATCGAAATTGTGTTCGACGGCAATGATGGACCTACAGTCGACAAGACGCCGGATTTTGTGAAAAGCATACCCGTATCGAAGGCGCTGCAAGAGACAACCTTGATCGCCTACGAGATGAATGGCCAACCATTGCCGCACTGGAACGGTTTTCCCGCGCGCCTCATCGTGCCGGGATGGAACGGAACCTACTGGGTGAAGCACCTTGTCTCGATCCGCGCGGTTTCCAAGGCCTTTGATGGCTATTGGATGAAATCATCGTATCGTATCCCGGCTGGCAAATTCCCTATCGTCGACCGTTTTCTCTCGCAAGAAACGGAAACAAGCATTCCCGTTACTGAGATGGTCGTTAACTCGCTCATCACCAGTCACAAGGACGGGGCGATGTCGGCGCCAGGAAAGCTGACTATTGGCGGATTGGCGTGGGACGGCGGATTCGGCATCCAAACCGTGGAAATCTCAACCGATGGCGGGACGAGCTGGACGCCGGCAAGGCTAGGAGAGAACCTTGGCCGCTTTGCGTTCCGGTCGTGGACGCATGAAATCACCATCGCTCGCGGCAAAAACACGGTTACGGCGCGCGCCATCAACGTCGTTGGACAGGCACAGACTGCAAGCCTGATCCTAAACCCGGCCGGCTACCAGAATAATGTTATGCAAACCGTCACGCTTATCGGAGTCTAAAGGAGGAAAAAATGCGAACCACCGTCGCTGTCCTCTGCGCTCTATTTTTGTTTCCGCAGGCAAATGCAGATGAGCATTCTATTGAACTCAAAAAAGCGCCGGGTGTGGAGGTGGTGGAGGCCAATTGCGCCGCCTGCCACAGTCTTGATTACATCCAAATGAACTCGCCATTTCTCAACTCGGCGGGTTGGGATGCTGAGATGGATAAGATGATAAAAACATTTGGCGCCCCCATCGATGATGCGGACGCCAAGATTATAGCAGATTATCTCAAGGCGAATTACGGCGGCTGACCACTACGCCGTCGCGAGGCGCACCACGCCGCGCGATCCAGTGGAAACACCGGGAGCGTTGTTCCGGATTGCTTCCGGTTGAGCTTTGCTCGCCGTCGCAATCCGTTGTGACAGCCCCCGCTGCCTGCCGCGCTCTAATTTCAATTTAGATCGAGTCCGTGAGTTCCTTTGAGGCGCGGAATGCAACCGTTTTCCTCGCCTTGATTTTCATGGGCTCGCCCGTGGCCGGATTACGCCCCATCCGCGCCGAACGCTTGCGCACCTCCAAGGTGCCCAATCCCGCGATGCGGATGCGCATACCTTTTTTAAGATGCTTACCGATCATTGCGACAGTACCGGCCAGGACTTCATTCGTTTGCTTTTGCGAAAGCCCATGATTTTCGGCGATGTCGGTCGCGAGTTGACGAAGCGTGACAATCTCTGGCTTCGCCTCAGCCTTTGCCTCTGCTTTTGCTGGGGCGGCCGCTGTTTTTGATGGCGCGGCTGCTTTTGCCGCTGCTGCTGGCGCTTTGGTTTTCATAGTAAGTCTCTCCGCTAGCTAATTACCTGTTGTAAGATCAATGCTTGGCGTTGTGCTTATTTGTGAGGCCCCCGATTGCCCCCTGGGACCAATGCTTCAAACAGCGAATGCGAACGCCAGCCTTCTACCACACGCATTAAAATACATTCCATTGACCAAATTCCGCAAGCGCTGGTGGGTATCGCCCGGCCGTCGTGCAGACCGCTAGCCGATTTCTCCGGCCCAACAGCAGAATACTGGTACACCGTTACATGTTCCCGGCTAGAATCGTCCGCACAGGGCCAATGCAACGATGCGACCCTCAAACTCAGGGCCTTTTTGGTCAACCCTGTTAATGCAATCAAAGGTCTACAAAGGCGAGATCTACACAACAAAATGCCCGCACGACGGGTATTTTCAGAGAGAGCCGGGGTTTGAAACGGCCCGAAAGATAACCAACCTCACAGAATGCACTCACCGCAAGATAGTGCCTAGCGCCTCCTTTACCTCGGCTTTAGCGTCTGCCGAAGCGGCCAAAATTTCGTCCTTACGCAGGAAATCCATCACGCGAAACTGGCCAACTTTCGGCCTGATAAGTATGTCGGGGGCTGACGCTCTCGAGCTTTGCGTTGATGATCGACCGAAGCGCGATCTGTTGCGCGCCGAGCGCGGCCTCGATGGCTCGCGGAAGAGTACCCTTAGCTTCGCTCGGACCGCCGCTCACATCGACGGCAATGATATAGTCGGCCTTGCCGCGCAAAAGATCGAAGGGAAGAGGATTAACAAAGCCGCCGTCAATCAAGATGCGGCCATCGGCTTCGACAGGCTTTAATAGCGCAGGCAACGCGGAACTTGCGGCAAGGGCCGGCAACAACGGACCGGCGCGCATCACATGCTCGGTTTGCTTGTAAAAGTCGGTAGCGACAATCTCAAGCGGGATAGACAAGCCTTCGAATGTGTCAGGTAGCTCCGCTGGCAAAACAAGCTCAAAAATGTGTTCAGCGCTGAAGAGCGAAGGTCCGTTGGGCTTCCAATAGTCCATGAAGCGGCCGCGCCATCTCCAATAGACATGGCGAAACAGCGTGCTTCTTCTTCGAAGTAAGGTGTCGCAATAAGAACGGATGTCCGCAGCGGACATGCCAGCGGCGTAGGGTGCGCCAATTAAAGCGCCTATGCTTGTTCCGGAAATACAGGCAGGTTTTACGTCGAGTTCGTCAAATGCCTCCAACACAGCAATATGAGCAAGACCGCGCGCGCCGCCGCCGCCTAGCGCCAGCCCGATCTTAGGTGCAGGCTTGGCCACGGGACTGTCACCCGTTTCCCTTTAAAAACGGCAACAAGGCCGCAAGCGTTTCCTCGGGGGCTTCCTCGGCGAGAAAATGACCGCAATTGATTGCTCTGCCCTTCGACGTTGTCGCACCAGGTCCGCCAAATGGCGAGCGGCCCCTCAGTCTTGCCCGGAATGCCGACTTTCCCCCAAAGAGCCAGTACCGGACAGCCAATCTTTTTCCCCGCGGCCCGGTCGGCTTCGTCCGCGCGAAGATCATAGGTTGCGCCTGCACGATAATCCTCACAGGTGGCGTGAAGCCGCTCCGGCTGAGCGAAAAAGGCGCGATAATGGGCAAGCGCCTCTGGCGTAAATACCGAAACGCCGCCTATTCCATTCCAATCCCCGACTTTGGCCTCGAGCCATGCAAGGGGATCAACGCCAATCATCCGCTCCGGCCAAGGCGCGGGCTGCGCAAGAAAAGTCCAGTGGAACGTCTTCAGCGCAAGCTGTGGCGTCAATCGGTGCCACATGTCGAAAGTCGGAACGATATCAAGCACCGCAAGGCGCTCCACGCGGTCCTGCGCATCGAGTGCCAGACGATAGGCGACGCGGCCGCCACGATCATGTCCGCAGACGAGAAATCGCCGATGGCCGAGCGTGTCCATGACATCGCAAACGTCTTGCGCCATGGCGCGCTTCGAATAGCTGAAGTGATCGGGCTCGCCGGCTGGGACCGAGCTTGAGCCGTAGCCCCGCAAATCAAGCATCACGAGCGTAAAATGTTTAGCGAGCTCCGGGGCCATTCGATGCCACATCGCATGAGTTTGCGGATAGCCATGCAGCAGTACGAGTGGCGCTCCGCTTCCCCCGATGCGCGCGAAAATTTCGGCCCCTCTCGTGGTGAAGGTGCGGCGCTCAAATCCCGGAAAGAGTTCTGGCAGGTCCGTTGTCATACAACATTTTCCCTATCGATAGAGCGCCAGCCAATATCGCGACGGCAAAAGCCTTGGGGCCAGTCAATCTGGCTTATCGCTTCATAGGCCGAGGCCTGCGCTTCGGGTATGTCTTTGCCGAGCGCGCAAACATTGAGAACGCGGCCTCCATTGGCAATGACTGTTCCGTCCTCTTTTCGTTCCGTGCCCGCGTGAAATATTGAGATTCCGGGCAATTCAGCCGCGCGGTCCAGATTGCGGATTGCGCTTCCCTTACGGTAAGCCCCGGGATACCCCTCGGCGGCCATAACAATAGAGATCGCGGCTTCATCGCGCCACTCAGGGCTGACGGTCTCAAGCTTCCCGGTCGCGGCAGCCAGTAATATGGGCAGTAGGTCGGATTTCAGCCGCAACATTAGCGTCTGGCATTCGGGATCTCCGAAACGAACATTATATTCGATGAGCTTCGGGCCTTCAGCGGTTATCATAAGTCCAGCGAACAGAACGCCTTGGAATGGCGTACCGCGCGCAGCCATCGCCTCTAGCGTCGGCGCGATGATCTTCTGCATTATCTCGTTTTGAAGATTGGCTGTCATCATCGGCGCGGGTGATGCCGCTCCCATTCCGCCGGTGTTGGGGCCGAGGTCGCCATCGAGTGCACGCTTATAGTCTTGCGCGCTTGCCAACGGAAGGGCGCGAGCGCCGTCACAAATGGCGAAGAAACTCGCTTCCTCGCCGATCATCTTTTCTTCGATAACGACGGAAGCTCCCGCAGCGCCGAACGCGCCGGAAAAACAGGCGGTGATGGCGTCCTCGGCTTCGGCGAGCGTCTCGCTCACGACAACGCCTTTTCCTGCGGCCAGACCGTCCGCCTTGACCACGAGCGGTGCTCCTTGCTGGCGCGCGTAGTCAACAGCCTCGCTACTGTCCGCGAAATGCGCATAAGCCGCAGTCGGTATTCCATATTCGGCGCAGACGGCCTTGGTGAAGGATTTAGACGCCTCAAGTTTCGCCGCCCCGCTCGAGGGACCGAACACGACAATCCCCGCCTCGCGTAGGGTGTCAGCCAGCCCATCAACCAAAGGAGCCTCGGGCCCCACCACCACGAGGCCTATCGATTCCTTCGCGACAGAACTCGACGACTGCGGAATGGTCGCCATGGTCCAGCTCCGCCTTTTGGGCAATCGAGAGTATCCCAGCATTCGCTGGTGTGCAAAAAAGCGTGCCAAGCTGCGGGCTCTGCCGAAGTTTCCACGCAAGGGCGTGCTCACGCGCGCCGCTGCCGATCAAAAGAACATTCATGCGCGTGTATTTAGCATGAAATTCGCACGGGATGCTCACCCGTTTTGCGTAAGTTACGGGTATTTATGACGCGGCAACACTGCACGCCTCCGCAGCCGGGGGCACCTGCGCAGTGGTGCCGTTTGCTTACTCTGCGGTTTTGTGTTCGGTCGCTGTCGCGATCATGACCGCCGAATGAGCATAGGCCGCGCCCGCACGCATTTCGGCCGCTACCCAAATCGCCTCCATAAGCTCTTGCTCCGTCGCGCCTTGCCCCAATGCCGCTTTGGTGTGGCTGCGGATGCAGTAGGGGCATTGGGTGACATGCGCGACCGCTACGGCAATGAGTTGCTTCGTTTTTGCTGGCAGGGCTCCATCCTGGAAGACACGTGCACTAAATTCCGCGAATGCTGCCTGGATATCCGGGGCAAGGCTCCGGCGTTTACTCACGAGTTCTTGGGATATCGATGGATAGATAGACTGGTTCATTGCATACCTCCCTTTGGAGCCCTGAGACTGATTACGAGGCGTCCCGCGAAGGAGCGCCCAAAATATAGGGCCGCAGCGCCGCATACACTGCGAATAGCGTCGGCGTCGGGATGCCATGACGTTCACCCAACCGCACCGCATGGCCATGGAGGGCGTCGAGCTCCAGCCGCTTGCCTTGCATGAGGTCCTGGTAGAGCGATGAATAATTCGTTGGCGCGAGCGATTCGAGGAACTTGACGCACCGCTCCATCATGTCTGGGTCAAGCCCGACGTTCTCTGCCGTCGCCAGCGCGAGCAACTCCTCGACTTGCAACTGCCACAAGCGGCGCGTCTCGGGAACCTCGCGAATGAATTTAACCGGCAAACGCGTGATAGCCGTTGCGCCTGCGAGCGCGGTGAGAAAGACGTATTTTTCCCAAAGGGTCTTCCGGATATTTGGGACGAGTTCGCCTTGTATGGATGCACGTTTACATGCCTCGGCGAATCGCGTCGCCCGCTCCGATGGCTGACCGTTCATCTCGCCGAAGACAATGCGGGCAAGCTGGTGGTGTGCGATGATGCCCGGCGCTTCGATATTCGAGAATATGTAGGAAACGCCGCCCATTACGTGCTCAGGGCCGAAAGCCCGCTGAAGCTTGTCTTCATTATCGACGCCGTTTTGAAGCGAGAGGATACCAGTGCTTGGGCCGATGATGGGCCGCGCCAGCTCTGCCGCGCTTTCGGTGTCGAATGACTTGACGCAGAAAAGAACGAGATCCGCAGGTTCATGGCCGGTTAGCGTCTCGACGGCCCGAACATTGACTGTCCATTCACCGTCCACGGCGGATCGAATGCGTATCCCCGCTTCGCATATGGCCGCCAGATGCGCCCCGCGCGCGACGAACGTCACGTCCTCGCCTGCTTTCGCGAGCTTCGCGCCAAAATAGCCCCCGGTCCCCCCGCTCCCCATGACGACGATGCGCATATGAGATACTCCTCTGTTCAAGTCGCCCATTCAAAGTTGCTGCGATCAGCAATGAATGACCGGGGGCGAAGGTTTCGGCACTCTCAGCTTGCATTCGCAGTCAGGAGAATAGGCTCGGAATCAACAATGCTAAAAACGAAATCTTGACATATGATCCATCATAAAACGTGATGATGCAATGAGCACTGATATTGACGTCGATCTCTTGCGGGCTTTCCTTGCGGTCGTGGATGGCGAGAGCTTCACGGCCGCTGCGCGCGCGCTTAATCGCACGCAATCCGCGGTAAGCATGCAGATAAAGCGGCTTGAGCTAATCGCAAGCGGTCCACTATTCGAGCGCAGCTCCCGGCGCGTGGAGCTGACGCGGCGCGGCGAAGCTCTCGCTGGTTACGCGCGGCGTATGGTGGCGCTCAACGACGAAGCCTTGGAGAGGCTTCGTGACGATGTGCTGGGTGGCGTGGTACGGCTCGGCGCAATCGAAGATTACGCAGTGCAAGCGCTGCCGCCGATGCTTGCCAGCTTCATGTCGGCGCATCCGAATGTCGCAATCGAGATGGAAACCGGCTTTTCGCCATCGTTGCTCGAACGGCTGGGTGAAACATTCGACGTGGTGCTCGCGATGCATCCGCACGGTTCTGGCCGTGGGGAGGTGGTACGTTCCGAACAAGCGGTTTGGGCTGGATCACGGCAGCATTCGTCTCATGAGGCGCCAGTATTGCCGCTCGCGCTGCATCCACCGGGCTGTCAATTTCGCCAGGCAGCGCTGACGTCCCTTGATCGCGCCAAACGCCGATGGCGGCTTGCCTATGTGTGTCAGAGCCACAGCGCCTTGGAGGCGGTTGTACAGACGGGGCTCGCAGTTACGGTCACAAAGGCGGGAACCTTGCCGAGAGGCCTTACTACGTTCGGCGAGGCCCAGGGACTTCCATCCCTCCCTTCCTTTGAGGTGGCGGTTCACCGCGCACCAGGCAACCAAAACCGCACGGTGGCCGCGTTGGCGGACCACCTCGTGGGATCGCTCAAGGACGGTGCTTCTTAGAGCTGAGCCATTGCGTCTCATATCGATGCAAAGCCGATGGGTAAGCAGCCATCACGATCAGTGATCGTTGCCATATGAAAATTTCGTTTTTGTTATGGTTCCTACACCCCTACCGTGTGGCGTAAATCGCATGGAAGGGTTTGGTATCATGGTTGGACAAGACTGCATTCTCGCGGCGCTGCTAGCGGCATCGTTCGAGCAACGCGCGGCAGCAATCGTATGATTGCCTTCGTTCTTCTCAGCCTGCCGATTTTCGGTGTTGTCGGATTGGGGTGGGCGGCTGCGCGGATGCAACTGGTCGGCCCCAGCACACTGGATTCGCTTGGCTCGTTCTCATTCCGCTTTGCCCTGCCAGCTCTTGTGTTCCGTCTGATCATTAGCCAGCCACTCGGCAGCTCCTTCAATCCCGTTTTCTATGCGGGCTATCTTGCAAGTGCGGGCCTCATCTTTGCGCTTATCTTCGGCCTCTCGCGCACCGTCGAAAGACAAACCATTGCCGCGTCAGGCGCGCGCGCCGCAACCGCGACGGTCAGCAATCTAGGCTTCCTTGGGCCACCGCTGATGCTGGCCTTTTTCGGAGAGCGCGGAGCGGGCCCCCTCGCCATGGCGTTTCTCGCCGAGATTATGATTCTCATGTCATTGGGCGGCGCAATCATGAGCGTCTCTCAAGGCAGCCGCGCAAGCATTGGTTCCATCGTGCTGCGTGGTACCGCTTTAAATCCAGTTATCGTAGCAATCGTGCTGGGCGCTACCTTTGCGGCGGCAGGCGTGTCCCTGCCTGCACCGCTCGACCGCTTCTTTGGCTTTCTCGGCGGTGCTGCTGGACCCACAGCTTTATTCGCCTTGGGTGGCGCCCTGGCCCTGCAACGCATTGATCGCACGACAGCTTTCACTGCAGTGCGGATCACCGCGACGAAGCTCGTGTTTTACCCGCTGCTCGTTTGGTACGTATTGGCGCACATTCTAAAGGTCGAGCCATTCTGGGTGCAGGCAGGCGTTATAACGGCCTCTTTACCGTCCGCCGGCAATCTCTATGTCATGGCGCAACGCTATGGGGCTGATGCTGAACGGGTTTCGGCGGCTATCGTGCTCTCGACGGTCATCAGCGTGGTGACGGTGCCTCTCGTAGCGTGGCTAATGCTCCGGTAGCCAATTCGGAGTAAACTGAACCTTTAGCAGGATGGCTTCGGCGACACTGCTTCAAAATTGAACGATTCCGCGCTATCTCTTGTGGATGACCGGAACACAGACCCCGAACGTTCATACAGCGCTGCTGCTCGACAGGGCGTGCTTGCAAATCTCAGGCGAAGATCGCGCGAGTTTTCTCCAGGGCTTGGTCTCGAATGACGTCGAGACGTTGCCCGCAGGTTCGGCGCGATTTACTGGCCTTTTAAGCCCGCAGGGCAAGATTCTGTTCGAATTTTTTGTGGTGAATGTAGACGGTGTCTTGCTGATCGATTGTGCAAGTGCAATTGCCGCCGATCTCCAGAAACGTCTCGGCTTTTATAAGCTCCGCGCGAAAGTGGCGATAGAAGACGTTTCCGCCACTTGGCGGGTTGGCGCTGCGTGGGGTGACGGCGCGGCAGCGTGGGCCGAGGATAGCGGCGCGATGACCTATTCCGATCCCCGCTTGTCGAGTTTGGGCTCGCGCGTCCTTTTTGGCGAACTCGATACCCTCCCCCCAACGCAGGACTTCGCGGCCTATGAAGCGATGCGGATTGGCCTGGCTATTCCGGAAGGCGGCAAAGATTACGCATTCGGCAACGCATTCCCGCATGATGCCTGCTTTGACCTTCTCCACGGCGTCGATTTCAAAAAGGGCTGCTATGTCGGGCAGGAAGTCGTCTCCCGAATGCAGCATCGAGGGACGGGCCGCACGCGCGTTGTTGGCGTGATTGGAGAGAATGCATTGCCTGAGGGCGGTGCGGACCTCACGGCGGAGGGATTTACTGTCGGGCATTTAGGGTCGGTATCGGGCAAGCAAGGCGTCGCGCTCGCAAGGCTTGACCGGGTAAACGAGGCGCTCGCAAAGGGCCAGCCAATCCTTGCCGGAACGGTGCCCGTTACGGTGTTTGCGCCCTCCTGGGCTTCCTATTCTCTTGGCGGGGCCTTGGAAGAGGCAGCGCATTAATGGAAAGGCAAAGCTCTCAAGATGTATGCCGCTGTCCTTGGGCGGGCACCGACGCGCTTTATGTTCGCTATCACGATGAAGAGTGGGGCGTGCCCAAAACCCGCGATCTCGAATTTTTTGAGAAGATGATTTTGGAGGGGTTTCAGTCGGGATTGTCCTGGATCACGATCCTGCGCAAGCGCGAAGCTTTCAGGAAAGCCTTTGATGGCTTCGAGCCGGAAAAAATCACGCTCTATGGTGACGCGAAGATTGCCGAGCTGCTGTCGAATGCCGGGATCATCCGTCACCGGGGCAAGATCGAAGCGGCTATTTCAAACGCGCGCGCCTATCTTGATTTGCGGCAGGGCCAACGTTTCGCGAGCTTTTTCTGGGGCTTTGTTAACGGCGAGGCCATTCAAAACCGCCCCGAATCTTCAGGAAATGTGCCGCCAGAGACACCGCTTAGCCGAACCATCTCAAAAGAACTGAAACGGCGCGGTTTCAAATTCACCGGGCCGACGACAACCTATTCGCTCATGCAAGCCTGCGGCCTGGTAAACGATCATCTCGTCGCCTGCCATCGTCATGATGCTTGCGCGGCTTTAGCACATCCCAATCTTCCGGAATAAATGCAATCGAGATTGTCCATGCCGCCGAAGCCAGTGCCATTAGTCCCCCCCCGTACGTCTGCTCTGCCGCCAAGAGCGTGGCAGCGTATGCTCTCAGGCCGCAGGCTCGATCTCCTTGATCCCTCGCCGCTCGATGTGGAGATCATAGATATCGCGCAAGGTCTGGCGCGCGTCGCACGCTGGAATGGGCAGACCCGAGGGGCGCACGCGTTTTCTGTGGCGCAACATTCGGTGTTAGTGGAAGCGACAGCCGCCGCTCTAAAGCCAGGCCTTTCACAACAGATGCGCCTCGCAGCACTGCTCCATGATGCGGCGGAATATGTGATCGGCGACCTCATCAGTCCGTTCAAGACCGCGATGGGCGCGAATTACAAGGCGTTCGAGGAACGAATTGCGAGGGCTATTCACCTTCGGTTCAAAATTCCGCCCGCGCTTCAGGCCCCTATTGTCCAGCTCATTAAAAAGGCGGATAAAATCGTCGCCTATCATGAGGCGACGCAGCTCGCCGGCTTCAGCCATGCAGACGCGCTAAGATATTTTGGCGATCCCAATACTGCCCGCGCGGCGCTGCCGCAAGAACTCGACTGTCTTGAGGCATGGGATGCCCCGGCCGCGCAAAATAACTTTCTCGCCCGCTTTGAAGCTTTACACGCCATAAAGAATGAAAAGGCCGCTCACCATGAACCTTAGCTTGCGCACCCCTTCCGCCGAGTTGTTGTCGCGCTTCGAGGCAATCGTTGGGAAGGGTGGAGCGATCACTGCTCCGCAGGAGCAGGAGCCATATTTACGCGAATGGCGCGACCGCTATGTGGGCAGTTCACCGCTGATCTTGCGGCCCACGACTGTCGAGCAGGTCAGCGCCATCCTCGCGCTTGCGCATGAAGAGCGCATTGCGATTGTGCCTCAGGGCGGCAATACTGGGGCTGTAGGCGGCCAAATTCCGTTCGAAAGCGGCGACGAGATCGTGCTGAGCCTTGAGCGCATGAAATCAATTCGCGCGGTTGACGCTCCGGGCAACTCCATCACTGTCGAGGCCGGCGTTACGCTCAAATCAGTGCAAGACGCCGCAGCCGCCGTGGACCGCCTTTTTCCCTTGAGCCTCGCTTCTGAGGGCACCTGCCAAATCGGCGGTAATCTCGCGACCAATGCGGGCGGCATCCACGTTCTGCACTATGGCAATGCGCGCGATCTGGTTTTTGGCCTGGAAGCGGTCTTCCCGGGCGGCCAAGTGTGGAATGGCCTGAAAACGCTGCGCAAGGACAACACGGGCTACGATTTGAAGAACCTCCTCGTTGGCTCTGAGGGAACGCTTGGCGTTATCACAGCCGCTACGCTGAAGCTGTTCCCGCGCCCTGCGGAGGTCGCAACCGTCTTCGCCGGGCTTCCGAGCCTCGATTCAGCGGCGCAATTATTTAATTCGGCTTTCGAAAACGTGGGGTCTCTTCTGACGGCCTTCGAATTGATTCCGCGCATGATGCTCGACTTCCTATTTACGCATCAGACGCAGTTTCGCGATCCTTTGGCCGAGCCGCATCCTTGGTACGCGCTCTTCGAAGTGTCGTCGCCGGTGCCGGGCGGACTAGCAGAAAGCGTAACGATGACGCTCCTGGAAAAATGTCTCGAAAAGGGGATCGTCGCCGACGCCGCCGTCGCGGCCTCCGAGGCGCAAGCGCACGAATTCTGGCGTATGCGCGAGACGATGCCGGAAATACAAAAATATGAGGGCGGCAGCATCAAGCATGACGTGTCTGTGCCGGTCTCCCTTGTGCCGCGTTTCATCGAAGAGGCGAGCGCTGCCGTTACGGCGCTTGTGCCGGGCGCGCGTCCCGTTCCATTCGGCCATTTCGGCGACGGCAACATTCATTTCAACATCTCGCAGCCGAAGGACATGGATAAGGCGGCGTTCCTCGCGCAATGGGAGAAGGTGGCCGATGTGGTCCACGGCATCGTTTTGAAGTATGGCGGCTCGATCAGCGCTGAGCACGGGGTTGGGCGCATGAAGGCCGAGGCGCTGGAAATGATTAAGAGTCCGGTGGAAATGGAATTGATGCGGGGCATCAAAGCGGCGTTCGACCCGCGCGGTATCATGAACCCAGGAAAGGTGCTTCGCCAGTTTACTCCGGTCGAATAGCTCCAACGACAATAGCCGCTGCTGTTTTGCCTTATGACGGCACCAGCATTTGATCGCGATCAGCCCAAGAAGAGGCACGTTGTCATCGCGGAAAGCGATCGCGCTTATCCGCGATCTATTAGCCTTAGGGCGCAACCCAAAACTCACGACGAAGCGACGATGCCGCCGTCGCAAGCAATGGTCTGGCCAACCACATATTGCCCGGCTCGCGAGCAAAGGAAAATTGCAAGCCCTGCAATGTCCTCTGGCGATCCGACGCGTCCGCTCGGATTGCGCGCGCCGACACCTTCCCAATCCACATTTTCAGTCTCGCCACCAAATCCGACGCCGGTGCTCAGCATCCAGGTCGGGAACGGCCCTGGCGCGATGGCATTACAAACGATGTGCTCGCGCGACAGCTGCGCCGCGAGAAAGCGTGTCAAATGATGGACCGCCGCTTTGGAGGCACCGTAGGAGTAGGTTTCGAAGGCAGCGGTCTTGATCCCGTCGATCGAGCCGATGTTTACGACGCGTGCAGGGCTTGCGGCGCTCGCGGCCCGTCGCAATTGCGGCAGCAGCTTTTGGGTCAGGAAGAACACACCCTTCACATTCGTATCCATCACCTTGTCCCACCCTGCCTCGGGGAACGTATCGATGGGTGCGCCCCAGGCCGCGCCTGCATTGTTGACGAGGATGTCCAGAGATTGCTCGTGCTCGCCCAGGCTCTTGGCGAGGCTCTCGATGCCGGCAAGCTGCGATAGATCGGCGGGCAGCGCAATACAGGTGCCACCATATTCCTTGCTGAGCCGTTCGGCCGTCGCTGCGCAGGCGGCCGCCTTCCGCGATGAAATGTAGACCTTTGCGCCGTTGGCAAGAAATCCCGCCGCAATCATCTCTCCGATGCCGCGCGAGCCGCCAGTAACAAGCGCCACCTTGCCTTTGATTGAGAACAGGTCGTCGAAACTTGCTTTCATCGATGTCTCCAAGGGATGAACTCGGCCTTCAGGGCCAACAAATAAGGGTGCAGCTATCGCTGTGAGCCTCGAGCGCCACATCGGTTAACGTATCGAAGACGCTCTAACTTAGCAGCACAGTTTGCTTTATGTCCGCAACTGCTCAGTTGTTGGGCTTACAAGAGCTGGTCGCGTCTAGCGTGACAGGAAATTCTGCGCGATGTTGGAGAGCCACGCGCGAACGGCCTTCTCGTCGTCTGCAGTCAAGTTCGAAAGCAGCCGAGCCTCCACGCCGTCTGCTTGAACCCTGCACGCTTCAAGAACCTGTTTTCCCTTTTCTGTCATCTCAAGCCGCAGAATGCGTCCATGCACTCCGTCCGGCCGCTGTGTCAGCATCCCCCGCTTAATGAGATTTTGGGTGATTACGTTGACAGTCTGCGGCGTGAGCAAGGTGAGGCGAGCCACATCCGCGCCGGAAAGCGGCGGGTATGCAGCGATCATCGTGAGAACTGAAAACTGGGGCAACGTGACATCGAACTCCAAAAACGCGCGCTCAAGTTCCAAGCGCACGGCTGCACTCGCCTGCCTTAGCAAATAAGCGATATGCCCCGAAGCGCCACGCTTTCCAGTTCCAGGTTCTGGAATCCGCGGGGCTTGTTCGGCGGCGACGCCTTTGCTTTTCGCTTGACCATGTTATCATAGCTCTTATAAGTTATCAGAGTTGGAATAATAGAAACCTCTGACTCCTGAAGCAAGATAGGGTGCCATGGAAACCGAGTTCATAAACATCCTCCGTAACCATCTAATTGCGGAAAACTCCCAAGACCTCGACGGAACGCTTGCGACCCTGCACGCGGATTGCGTCTTTCGCGACCATGCCACCGGCCAAGTCTGGTTGGGCCGCGACGGAGCTGCCGAGCATTACCGCCAGTGGTGGCGTTCGTTCGATGTGGCTGTCGAGAGAGGTCCGGGGCAATCCTCCTTCTGGGCGTCTAAAGATGTTTATGTCGCCCAAGCGACTTGGCGCGGCACCCATATCGGCACGTTCCTCGATATCCCTGCCACAGGAAACCCGATCACTCTTCCATTCACTGTTTTCGTGACCTTCAAGGACGGCCTCATGGTGTCGGAGGAGTTCTTCTATGATCTCGCCTCGCTACTTCGCCAGCTTGGAGTGGAGCGAATCCCGGAACTCGCAGTCCTTCCCTTTCGCGAGGCAGATAGTGGCATGGGGGCGGCATGGCTGCGCGTGATTGTTACCGGAGCGAATGGCGTTCTTGGCCGCGAAGTTCTCACGGCGTTGAAGGCGAAAAACACTGATGTTAGGGGCTTGTCCGGTCCAGCCCAGGCAATCCGCAGCAAAGCAGCAACCTCGTTGCCGGTGACCTTCTGGCACTAACAGGTCTTGAGGCGGCTTTTGCTGGAGCTGATGTCATCGTCCACTGTGCATCCAATCCGCGAAGCCCGCAGGATGATGTGCACATGGTGGAAAATATCCTCGCGGCGACCTTGACATCAACGCACATCGTTTTCGTGGGCATCGCTGGGATCGAGGATGCTGCGAAGATCTATCCCTATTATCAGGCCAAGCTCGACTGCGAAGCGTGCCTTGCTGCTAGCTTACGGCCTTACACCATTGTTCGGGCTACACAGTTTCATCCATTTGTCGATTTTCTGTTTCAGAAACTGTCCACAGAGCCTTTCCTGCTTGGTGCTGCCTTCACGCTTCAGCCCGTCAGCGTTTCATTTGTGGCAGACCGCATTGCGGACAACGCGCTCGCAAATCCTAAAGGGCGGGCACCCGACATTCATGGGCCAGAACGGCTTTCGTCACAGGTCCTGGCGCAGCAATGGCTTAACGCGCGTGGGCGGAGCAAGATAACGCTTCCCATTCCAGGTTCCGGACCGCTTGCTGCGTTTGCCAAGCTACGGACCGTCTCAGGTCAGAGCGGAGGCGAGACATGGAGTGCGTGGCTCGCCGCGAACCCAGAGGGCGCTGCTGCTTATCGTCGTTGATGACTTCATGGAATGGGGACATGCGGAAGCCGCTGCCATGTTGCTTGGACCACTGATGCCACAGATAGTATTGAGTATACTGGGGGACGATCTCGGGTAGCAAGCGTACCAAAACCGCGACAATTGAATGATTGCTTGAACCTAAGCTTAGCTGCTAACTCATTCTCTGACTCTTGCACGGAGGTTGGGCATGGTCCGTGTTTGTTTATTGATGCTTGCAACAATATTGTTGCCAAGTTGTGCAACGGATTACGCGCGGACTGAGGTTGCCGCGCAAAAGCAAATATCTACTCCTCCTTTTACGACCACCACTGCTGCTGCTTCCGCACCTCCCGCAAAAGAGGAGCCGGATGACTGTGTCCGCTCGCCTACAGTTGCGGCTTTGTGGTCCTGTATGTCCAAGAGCGGCAAATCGGACTGATTCTCAAATCCTGCACAGTTGGGGGGCGCTGCGTAGCCAACAATGCAATTACCCGATCGGCGGAAGTTTCATAGCCGTTTTTGCCGAGGCTTTCCCAGGCGTCACCGCGCCGATGCGAGAGGCTTGCTCCGCTCCATTGCGAACTTGGACAAGGCCGATCCCTCGCAACGCGCAACTCTCATTTCTGAGCTCAAAATAGTCCTGGTCGCCTATGCCAAGGCTAAGCTCGGTTCTCATGTGCTGCGGACATAGCTTCTGCCCACACAACCCGCGCGGTTTGAACCACCGATGAGTATCAGCCGCTACAGGTCCTTAGCCATCTGACGCAGAGCGAATTTCTGGATTTTGCCCGTGGAGGTCTTCGGCAATTCGGCGAACACCACGAAGCGTGGCGCCTTGTAATGCGCAACATGCTGGCGGCAGTGTTCAATAAGTTCTTCGGCCGTCGGGTTGTGCCCAGGCTTCAGCTCGATAAACGCGCAGGGCGTTTCGCCCCACTTTGCATCCGGTTTTGCCACCACGGCGGCGGCTTGGACGGCAGGATGTTTATAGAGCACATCTTCCAGTTCGATGGACGAGATATTCTCGCCGCCTGAAATGATGATGTCCTTCGAGCGATCCTTGAGCTGGACATATCCGTCTGGATGCATCACTCCGAGGTCGCCGGAGTGGAACCAGCCCCCGGCAAGCGCTTCTTCTGTCGCGGCCTTATTTTTGAGATAGCCCTTCATGACCACATTGCCGCGAAACATGACCTCGCCCAAAGTTTCGCCGTCAGCCGGAACGGGGGTCATCGTTTTCGGATCGAGCACTGCGAGATCCTCAAGCGGCACATAACGCACGCCCTGGCGAGCTTTTTTCTGGGCCTGCGCCGCCGGATCGAGCTGGTCCCACTCATTTTTCCATTCGTTAACGACAGCCGGGCCGTAAACTTCGGTAAGGCCGTAAACATGCGTGACGTCGAAGCCCGCATCGCGCATTGCGGCGAGCACGGTTTCAGGAGGCGGCGCAGCCGCAGTCAAAAACTTCACGCGTTCGGCGAGCGGCCTCTTGACCTCGGCGGGCGCATTCAGGATCGTCGACATCACAATCGGCGCGCCGCACAGATGCGTGATCCGGTGTTCTGCAAGCGCGTGCCAAATAGCGTCAGCCCGGACATAGCGCAGGCACACCTGGGTTCCGGCTAGGATCGGGATCGTCCAAGGGAAGCACCAACCGTCGCAATGGAACATCGGCAGCGTCCAGAGGTATCGGGGATGCTTGCCGATCCCGCCTGCCAAGGTGTTCCCGAGGCTCAGGAGATAGGCCCCGCGATGATGATAGACGACGCCCTTTGGATTTCCTGTTGTGCCTGAAGTGTAGTTAAGGGTGATCGCATCCCATTCATCATTGGGCATCTTCCAGGCGTATTCCGGGTCGCCGGTGGCCAGAAACGCCTCATATTCGATTTCGCTTAACCGCGCGCCAAGGCCCGGAAAGACAGCATCGGCATAATCGATGATCTTCGGCCTGCGCGTAGCGAGCTTGAGAGCCTCACTCACGACGCCCGCATATTCGGTGTCGGTGATCAGAACCTTCGTTTCCGCGTGGTCGATCATAAAGGCGATATTGGCAGCGTCGAGCCGGGTATTCATGGAGTGCAGAACCGCCCCGGTCATCGGCACGCCAAACTTGGCCTCGATCATTGGCGGCGTATTGGGCAGCATAACCGAGACGGTGTCGTTCTTGCCAATGCCGAGCCGTGCGAGGGCGGAAGCAAGTTGCCTCGATCGCGCATAAAGCTGCGCATAGCTATAGGACTGCGTCCCATGCACCACCGCTGTGTGATCAGGGAAAACCTGTGCGGCGCGGCTCAAAAAACTGAGCGGCGTAAGCGGCTGAAAATTGGCTGCGGTTTTATCGAGATTTTGAGTATATGCGGTGCTCATGGGATCAATTTTAACCGATTTCCCCGCGCGAAAAAATCTAATCGTTCGTAGACTAACAGTGCGCTGCGCGAGGAAGCAGTTGCATCAGATTTTGCGGCAAGCGCAGAAGTTTTCCGCCAGCGCCAATCAAAACACATTGCGCTTCCAAGCCGAAGATAGGTTTGCCATCGCGCGTTATCGTTTGGCTCAGCGTGATGCTGGCCTTCGTAACTTCGCCGCATTGCGTCCGAACCTCCAGCACATCATCGATCCGCGCAGGTTTCAGAAAATCCGCCTTGATGCGGCGCACCGCAAATGCCGATGGCTCGCCGGAAAGCGCCCCTTGCGATAAGGCCGTATGTGAAATGCCCGCGAGTCGCAGATAGTCGGAGCGGCCCCGCTCACACCAGCGCATATAGGAGGTGTGATAGACGACGCCGGAGAAGTCGGTGTCTTCGAAATAGACCCGCACGGGAAGCACGTGGTGCCCGTCAGAAAAATGGCCCGACAGATCGGGCCACGCCGCGGCATTTAGGGTGCGATCTTCGTTCAAGCGGCTTCACTCGGCGGAAAGTTAAATTCGGAGGCGCAAGATAACCATGTCCGCCCCGGGAGTTATTCATTACTTCCAATAAACGCTGAACACAACTCAGGCGGCATATGGCAGCCGCGTTTCTCTGATTTGCAAGCGTCGTCCTATGCCGCTTTACGGTTCGCGCCACGCACGGCTATCTGGGTCAGAAGTTTGTCCGTTTCCTTCTCTTCTTTAAGCGTTTGTTCGAGAAGCTTTGCCGCCTCGTTCATGCCGAGCTGTTCGGCCCATGTTCGTAGCGTGCCATAGCGCGCGATCTCATAATGTTCAACGGCCTGCCCAGCGGCGATTAGACCTGCGTCCATCACCTCAGGCGTTTGCGCCTCAGTCATGACCTCCTTGCCTTCCTCAATGAGACCTTCAACGGCCTCACAGGTCCGCCCGCGCGCGCTCTTGTCCATCAATGCGAATACCTTCTGCAGCCGTTCGATGTGATCTTCCGTCTGCTTGTAGTGGTGTTCGAAAGCCTTTTTCAGCTCCGGTGCAGATGCACTCTTGGCCATTTTTGGAAGCGCCCGCAGGATCTGCTTTTCTCCGTTATAGATGTCCTGAAGCGTACTAAGAAAAAGCTCTTGAAGATTGTGTGTTGTTGTCATTTCGAGGTCCTTTTTTCTTGATGTGCTGTCTTCCTCCTAAGACATGGGCAGATAATAAGTTCCCCCTCCGCCGTGGTAGTGAAAGCGACGATGCCCTGATTTTCGGTAGGATTGCCTACTGCGTGCGGTTACTACTTGGACTCGTCGAACCGGCCGGCTTTATACGTTGAAAGTCCGGGGCTGCACGAAGATCTTGCTCGTTCATGCCGAGGACGATGCGGTCGCCCCCGATGCTTCCATTTTTCTGCAGAAAATCGAAGTCAACGGCCACGTTTTTCTCCCCAAGCCCAAGAAAGCCTCCCACGCCGATGACCACACCGGCGACCTTGCCATCACGGCCGATCAGCACATCCTTCACGTCGCCGATGCCTTGGCCAGCGGCGTTATAAACGCGCTTGCCCCAGACATTGCCAACGAGCCATTGGTCCTGGGTTTGGTGCGTTACAAAATTGCTGGCCGGGGTGGAAACAGGCGGGACTGGAGTTACCGAAGGTGCGGGCGTCTCGGTTCCTGGCGCTGCTGTCTGCGCAGCCGCAGGAGTGAAGGCCAAGACAAGAAGAACAATCGCCGTAAGATATTTCATGGGCGTATCCTCCGGAACAACGGCGCGAACAAGAAAGAAAACTCGTTGCGGCGGTTTCGGTTCCGGTATCAAGCGGAATTGAGCTTGTCCTTCTTCGTTTTTCTCGCCTAGCCTGAGGGGCCGAAACGTTCAGTTTTGATGCGTAATGGATGGCCCCAGCGCAACAAGGTTGGTCGTTACTGTTTCCACGAGGGAATTTGAACCGCAGACATACGTCTTGGCTGAATGTCGGTTTTGATCGTGGTCTGCGGAAGCGCCTCGAACTCGGCCCAGCTCCATTTGCCAATGAGCGAGCCGCCAAGCTGAAGCGCAAGGCTCCAATTCGCTACCTTGATGTTTGGTGTCGGACCTGAGGTCAGAACGGGGAAATCTGTCGTAACATGCTGGCCTTGCAGCACGCGGTCACGGGACGCTTCGGCCTGACGGCGAGATTTAAAACCGCGTGAAATTGGCGGACCTTCCATTTCAATCCGCGCTTTCGGCTTTATTAGTGTTCCTACAGCTATAGAAAAGCCAAATATATAGGCTCTTCCGATGTTGGGCGTCGCGTCTCCCCGTTCAACAGGGCCGCATCTGCTAGGGTGTCATTGCCATGCGTTTACTGAAAATAGCGATAATCGTCATGCTGCCGGTGGCACTGTATTCGGCTGCGGGGGCCGAAGAGGGGATGTGGCCGCTCAATAACTTCCCGGCAGAGCAATTAGAGAAGGCCTATGGATTCAGGCCAACCCAGGAGTGGCTCGACCATGTGCGCCTATCATCGGTGCGGCTCGCGCGCGGATGCTCCGCCGGTTTTGTGTCGGCTCGCGGCCTCGTGCAAACGAACCATCACTGCGCGAGGCAGTGCATCGATCAACTTTCATCGAAGGAGCGTGATCTTCAAGCCTTGGGTTTCTACGCCAAGGAAGAAAAAGACGAAGTTAAATGCCCGAATGTGGAAGCAAATCAACTCACGGCGATCAGTGATGTAACCGCGCGGGTGCAAGCCGCGCTGTCCGGTAAGGAGGGGGCAGCTTTCGCAGAGGCCAAGAAAGCAATCGAAGCCGCTATCGCGCGTGAATGCACCGGAGGCGATGAAACGGTTCGCTGCGATGTTGTCGAGCTTTATAATGGTGGCATTTATAATCTGTACAAATACCGCCGCTATCAGGATGTCCGTCTTGTCTTTGCGCCCGAGAGGGCGATTGCATTCTTCGGCGGCAATCCTGATAATTTCGAATTCCCGCGTTATGACCTGGACGTTAGCTATATGCGGGTGTATGAGGCCGGAAAACCGCTCGATACATCTGCCAATTATTTCCACTATGCTGCAAAAGATGTTGAGCCTGGCGATCTAACCTTCACAGTAGGCCATCCAGGATCGACCGAACGGCTCAGCACTGTAGCGCAACTAGAATTTGCGCGGGACACGATGCCCAGCGATCTGTTCACCGCTTCCGAGTTGCGCGGCCAACTGACTGAGTTTTCCACGAAGGGCGCGGAGGAAGCGAGGATTGCGGCCAATTCGCTTTTTGGCGTCGAAAATGGCCTCAAAGCAAGAAAAGGCAGGCTGGAGGCGCTCATTGATCCTGCTCTGATCAAAGCGCGAGCTAAAGCCGAGAATGATCTGCGCGCCAAGGTTGAGGCTGATCCGGAATTGAAGGCGGAAGCTGGCGCTGCGTGGGACAACATACGTGATATCCTCAATCGCTGGCGGACGAAGCGAACGCGCTACCGTTACACTGAAGGTGGTCGCAGCTTTGACACGCGGCTGTTTGGCTACGCCCTGGCCTTGCTGCGCTACCCGGCTGAAGTTGCAAAGCCGGACGAGAAGCGCCTGCCAGAATATACCGACGCAAATTTTCCCGCCGTGAAGCAGTCTCTCACGGCGCAAGTTCCCCTTTATCCAGAACTTGAAAAGCTCAATCTGACATTCGCGCTCACGAAGCTTCGTGAAGAGTTGGGACCAGACGATCCGTTCGTTAAAAAAGTATTGGGAAAGAAATCGCCGGAGCAACTTGCCACCGAACTCATAGACGGGACGAAACTAGGCGATGCTGGCATGCGCGCGAAGTTGCTCGCTGGCGGGCAAGCGGCCATCGCTGCATCGACGGACCCGATGATTGAAATGGCGCGCCTCGTTGATCCCGATTTTCGGGCGGTGCGCAAAGATTATGAAGACAATGTTGGATCTCTTCTGACGAAATATGAAGCGCAAATCGCGCGCGCCCGGTTCAAGGTCTACGGCACATCCATTTATCCGGACGCGACTTTCACGCTGCGCGTTTCCTATGGAACGGTGAAGGGTTATCTGCAGGACGGGAAGGAAATTTACCCCATCACCTATATCGCCGGCCTGTTCGAACGCGCTACGGGAGCGGACCCCTATAAATTACCCGAGAGCTGGATCGCCGCGAAGCCTGTTCTGAACATGCAGCAATCAATGAATTTCGCGTCGACGAACGATATTATCGGCGGCAATTCGGGGTCTCCCGTCATCAACAAAGCGGGCGAGGTCGTTGGGCTGATTTTCGACGGCAACATACAATCGCTGGGCGGTGACTATGGCTATGATGGCACGGCAAACCGTGCGATTTCGGTCAGCGTTGGCGCTATGCGCGAAGCACTGACCAAGGTTTATCACGCGGATCGCATCGTGAACGAATTGGCGAAGTAGGATATATCTCAGTCTGTCCGTTCCAGATTGACGGTCTTGACTTCGGGCGTGCGAATATCCTGAAGACCTTTTCTTATTGAGTTCGCCAGGTAGAGAGAGCCATCCTGATTGAGATGGTTCTGATCGAAATATAAAATCTTTCCGTTTCGTTCTCCGTGGCACAGCTGTTGATCGCAAAGCTCATCAAGGGGTGAGTAAAAAGATACATCAGGATTTTTTCTTTGGATTCTCTGCGAAAATATTTAAACCAGGAAGCAGAGCGGCTTGAACGTCGCCTTTTCTCACGGATGCGCATCTCGATTTGTTGCCCGAATAAAGTGTATAAGACAGAGCTGTGCATTTTTGCACGTCATAGGCTAGTTCTGGAACTTGCCCAAGCACTGCGACCTTTACACCCATCGTTTTGAGCTGCCTTATTGTCTGCAAGAAAACCTATTGCAAGGTTTTCGCGTGTCTTTTGCAATGAGAGAAATTTTCCTCTTTGCGCTTGAGAAAGTATTTAGGCCTCTCCATCAAGACATAATCGGCTCTGTCTGCGGTGAACCACCGCCCCGCTAAAATTACCATTTTAGGCTTCAGCTCTTCTATGCGTGCTAAGGCGATTTGCTTCGAGGCTTCGCATGTATCATCGAGCAGCTTTCCGTTCCCATAAGTTAGACTGACGCCCATAAGCGGCGAGCATCCAGGCTTTTTCAGTATCGTGCCATCGCCAAGGGCGGCTACGGTCCCGGGAAAGTAGTGATCAGCGTGGGAGTCTCCCCACATCACAAATTCGCCAGCGCCATCTCCAGAAGAACTTGACTTACACTCTATAAGTCCCGACGAGAGTTGACGGCTTTGCTTGCAGAGATCGTGCAGCGGACTTTTTTTCTCCTCCAGCATGGCTTGCACATTCGGAGCTAACCGCCAAGGAGCGCCGCGGCTTTCTTGAAAAAAGCTGCCGGAAGCCACGAAAACCGCTGTTATTCCCACTGCGATATAGGCGAGACGCCCCAATTTCACCGGCTCCCCGGTGGTTGCCGCCGCGAGGGGCGTTTGCCGATGGCGGAATGGCGTTTCTACAAAACGCCAGGAAATCACACTCATCACCGCCGCTACGGCAACGATGGCAGCCATCTCCAATTTCGATAGCGGCATCAATAAAAGATACCGGCTCATCGCCATCAGCGGCCAATGCCAAAGATAGAGCGAATAGGAGATGAGACCGATAAAAACGACCGGCTTTGCCTTCAAGATTGCCCCCACGCGCGTCTCAAAGAAAGTTGCCGCATGAATAAACATCGCGCAGCCCAAGACTGGCGGGATAGCGGCTGGCCCTGGGAATGGCGTATTCTCGTTGAAGGTCAACACGGGGGCCACCATCAGGGCAAGCCCGGCCGCCGCGATGGCTTCGGCCGTAAGCCGTCGCTTCACGGGCGGCACCAAACCCATGGCAAGAACCGCTCCGGTGAGCAGCTCCCATCCCCGCGACGGCAGATGGTAGAAGGCGCTGCGCGGCAGGAGCCAAACCAGCACCGTCGATATAGCGAGCGACAGAATAAGGAGGCCAATTGTGAGATGTCGTGTCTGCTTACGAGTGGAAAAAGTCAGAAGAACTAATAAAAGCGCAGGCCAAATTAGATAAAACTGCTCCTCAACGGCGAGAGACCACATATGAAGGAGCGGATTTTCATGGCTAGACGTAGCAAAATAGGATGGGGTGCCCGCAAGTCTGAAATTTGCGCCGAATAATACCGTGTATATGAGCAGCTTCCCATACTCGATCAAATCCCTGGGAAGCATAAATGCAAAGCATATCGGCGTTATACACGCGACCATGAAAAAAATGGCAGGAAGTATGCGGCGCGCTCTTCTTTCATAAAATGCTAAAAATGAAAACTGCCCTTGTTTTTGCTCATTCAGAATAATCGATGTGATCAAAAAACCAGATATTACGAAGAAAATATCGACGCCCACATAGCCGCCCGAAAAGATCGAGCTGCCGGTGTGAAAAAGAATTACGGAAACGATCGCGACGGCGCGCAAGCCGTCTATCTCCGGTCGATACAAGCCCATGCAATGGCACTCCTCTGCAACCAGAGGTGTTGTATCGGTTGAAAAATGACGCAACCATAGATTGCGTTGTTTTCAACAGGGGAATTTGCGGCTGTGTTGCTTTCTAATAACAGGGGGCGACTTCAATAGCTCGTCGCTATGCGCCCCCCGTCGCCTCTCCGGCGAGAATTGCCGCTCTAGTTGGCGGAGAAAGGCTGCTGGATAGGGCTTGCCAAATGGCACGCCATTATTCACAGTCTGGGCCGCCTTTAAATAGGCCTTGCCTTCCCGCTTGTTGCCCCGCGTATCGACGAGCGTCACCGGCCCTTCTACGAGTTCCATTATGGAGACATCGCCCGGAGCGCCAAGCTGCACGGTGCCGAGTTTCGGAGTGCGGTCAATGACTTGTGCAGACTTTACCGTGGCCTTCGCAATGACATCCTCCAGGGAAAAGCCGAGCGCCATGAACTTGCTCATCACCCATGGCAGGAATGGCATGCCAGGCGTGTTACCAGAAACGGCGTGCAGGTCGGATGAAATCGTATCCGGTCCGCAGCCTCCCGCCAGAGCAGCTTCTGCGACTGTGAAATCGAAGCTTGCGCCGCCATGCCCCACATCGAAAACCACCCCGCGCTTCTTCGCTTCGATGGCGGCGGGCAGCAACTTGCCGTCCTGAACTATGTTGGTGAAGGCTCCCGCAATGTTTGGCGCGCCGGAATAGGCATGGGTGAGAATATCTCCTGGCCGCAGCGTGTTCAAAATCTCGCTCATTAGCGCGGGCGTTGCCACTCCGCCGATATGAGCCATCACCTTGGCGCCTTTCACGCCCGAGCGCTCGCAAGCCTGGATGGAGCGCTTAAGCGGTTCGAGGCCATGCTTGAAGATCACATTTTCCGACATGCGCACTTTCACGCCGAGGGCGAAGTCTGGATTTTCCGCAAGCGTCATCGCGCAGGCGTCCACTTGCGCATTATCGATGTTATAAAGCTCGGAAACCGGGGCCGCTGAGAGCCCGTTATTTGCGATATGCACAAAAGCATACATGCGCGTGCGGGTCTGCGCTGCGATATGGCGGCGCAAAGCGGCAAAGTTGTTGGCGCCTGCATCGCCTGCCGAAACCACGGTCGTCACGCACTGATAAGGCACGGTCTCGTCCGCCGGAAGGCCAATCGCGGAACCATAAGGATAGACATGAGCGTGGAGGTCGACGAGACCGGGCGTCACGATCCGGCCGCTTGCGTCGATCATGCGGAGAGCCCGCGCCGCCGGAATGTCAGTCTCAATCGCCTCGATGCGGCCCCAGCGTATGCCGATGTCGCGCTTTCCGCGAAGCGACTGGCTCGGGTCAATGACCTCGCCGCCTTTGATGACTAGGTCGAACTTATCATCCGGTCCCATAGCAGCTTGAGCCTGACGTGATAGCGCCGTTGCTGCCAGTGCCGCCCCAGCAAACTTTAGACAATCTCTGCGTGAAAAAGATCCCATATTCCCCTCCCGTTGATGTTTGTTTTTTGAGAGAGAATGGCACAGATGGAGCTGGGATGGAAAGGGCGTCGGCCCCAGCGCAGCTATAGATATGCGGACCTGAATTTGGACTTGGGTGCGTCAGGCTGACTTTGCGTTGTTGGCTCCAGCTTTTTGCAAAGGAGAAACTCGCGGACGATGCCAATTTGATCGTCGCTCATGAGCCACGGCGCGTGCCCAATGCCTGGAAATTCGGCAACGCGCGCCCTTGGTCCGCGAAATTTCATTTCCAACGCTGTTGCTGGCAGAAGCAGATCGGACTGCGCCCCGCGCAGAGCCAGCGTTGGACACTTTACGGCGTCCCACATGGGCCAAAGGTCAACCCCACGAAAGAAATCTTTGCCGAAGTCGATCCCGGCAATGGAACCTCCACGCAAATTGCTGACAATCGCCGGGTCGTAGGCAAGGACATATGAGCCATCACCCTTTCGCGTGGCGCCATGCTGCGCGACATGCCGCCATTGTGCATCGTCCAGCGGGCCGAATGGCGCGCATACCTCACGCAAATGACGCTCCACCTCGCCGAGATCGGCAAATTTCTTATTGTGGTCCGCGTGAGTGTTTTTAAGCCGCGCCAAGCCTGCCCAAGGAACCAAAGGGCCGACATCGTTCAAAACCAGGCGCCGGATGGGCGAATTTCGCTTTGCCGCGAGCATAATGCCCATGAGGCCGCCCATTGACGTTCCCACCCAATCCACGCGGCGCTTGCGAGCGCGCGACGAACGGCCAAGCACTCGCCTCAAGCGGTTTTCAGGCGTAGGCGCGGTCACACGGGCGAGAAGCGCGGCAGCATCGGATAGATAAAGCGAGAAGGAGTAGTCGGATTTGTGGGACAGCCATTCGCTGGCGCCACGGCCCACCACGTCCATGCAAATGACACGGCAGCGATTTGCGAGGTTCGCAGCCAGCATATCGAAATCGCGGCTATTACGCGTTAGCCCGTGGACGCAGAACACGATGTGCTGGCAATTTGGATCGCCCCACTCCGTGTAGGCGACCTGATGAAAACCGTGTGGTCCAAGGCTCGGAAAGCTGCGGAGGCGAGGCTTGGTTGCCATGAGACTTTTTTCAGCTCTGAGAGGAACGAAGCGACAATGGAACCGTTCGGGGCTGAGCGGCCGACTCAGCTGTATAAGATAAGAGCCTTTTTTGTGCATTGCACCATAAACAGATGCGTTGCACACCATGTTTTCTTGTAGTCAAATGCGGAAGTTTTTCCTTTGGAATTAAGAAAGCTCTGCAAATTCAATGGCTTCTATCGATCTCTTAGAGACGCCGTGCCTCTTGCTTGAGGAAGGGCGGATGCGACAAAATGCCGAAAAATTGCGGAAAAGGCTCAGCCAGTTTCCGGTGAGCTTTCGCCCTCACTTCAAGACCCCGAAATGCATTGAAGCTTTTCGAGTGATGCTTGGCGCGTCAACTGGCCCCGCGACCGTTTCTACGCTTAAAGAGGCGGAATATCTCCTCGCCCATGGCGTTCGAGACATTCTTTATGCGGTCGGCTTGTCTCCTAATAAGCTCGACCATGTCTTCGACATGCGCAGCAGGGGCGCCAATCTCTCCGTCATTCTCGACAATGCTGAAATGGCGTCGCGTGTGGCGGCGGAGGCGAGCCAGCGAGCGGACGCGGTCCCCGTCCTTCTTGAAATCGATACGGATGGCCATCGCTCGGGGCTCGCTCCGGATGATCCGGATCTTGTCGCGATTGGCCGCATCCTAGCGGAGGGTGGTGCGACGCTCGCTGGGGTGATAACGCACGCCGGTAGCTCTTACGGCGCGTTCAGCGAAGAGGCGTTAACGGCATCAGCCGAACTTGAACGGAAGGGCGCCGTCACAGCCGCGAACAATTTGCGAGCAGCGGGCCTTCCTTGCCCAGTTGTTAGCGTCGGCTCGACCCCTACCGCGCATTTCGCCCGCGATCTGACCGGCGTGACCGAAGTCCGCGCCGGTGTTTATATCTTCTTCGATCTTGTTATGGCTGGGATCGGCGTTTGCGGACAGGACGATATCGCGATTAGCGTTCTCGCGAGCGTCATCGGGCACCAAAGGTCTCGCGGCTGGATCATCGTTGACGCGGGCTGGATGGCCATGTCGCGCGACCGGGGCACACAAAAGCAGCCTGTCGATCAATATTACGGCGTTGTCTGCGACATTGATGGAACGCCTTACCCCGATCTTGTGATGCTGCAAGCAAACCAGGAGCACGGAATTCTGGCCGTGAGACCCGGCAGTGGTGCCGTGATCCCTGATCTGCCCGTTGGGGCCATGGTTCGCATTTTGCCAAACCATGCTTGCGCGACTGCCGCGCAGCATGACCGCTATGTGGTGGTGAATGAAACCCGGTCGGTGCAGGCCGTTTGGCCGCGCTTTAATGGGTGGTGACTGTCAAAAGACATATGTTGCGAAAGGACCCGTAAAGCAGGTAAAGTCATCTCATGACGCAAAATGGCGATTACATTGAGCGGATGCTGCGCGAGATGCGTAGCGAGATGAGGACAAGGTTCGATGCCTTGGAGGTTAAGCTTAGCGATGCGGAGAAAACGCAGGCAGAGCAAGGCCGCAAGATCGATGCGCTAACGGTCGAAATGCTGGACGTTCACGGCGGGCTGCGTCGCACGATCGAACATCTTGAAAGCGTCGCAGGCGTCCTTTTGGAAGTATCGAAGCAAACGCGGGTGTGAGTGAGGCACTTCGCTAAAGTAACGGGCCCTGCAAATAAGAAACCCTGGATCGCCACAGCGGCGTTGCCACTTCGCGATGACGCTGCAAGGGCCGTCATTGCGAGGGCCAGCAAAGCTGGCCGGAAGCAATCCAGCATCGCAAAAGCCGCTGATCGGGCCACCCCGACGCTTCAAGCTGATCGCCTATAATAACCCACGACGAAATTGTCCGAAGGCGTCGCTGAACTAACCGGCCGGGCCTTCCGTCTTCGCCACTGGCGGAGGGTTCCACTTGCCAGTAAGCGCGTCCGATTTCGGCGCATAGAGCCGCATCGTCAAGTTAAACGGACCCTTTGGCGCAGGCAGCCAATTGCTTTCCTTATCTTTTCCCGGATTGTCGTTCTGGAAATAGAGATCGAGCGAGCCGTCCTGATTGTATGTGAACGGCATCCAACTGCTTACCGCGTAACGATTCATCGCGTTTGGAACCGGATAGCTTGCTGGACCGTACAGCGTCACGGACCAAAAGGCTTCCACCGGCGGCAGCGCGTCCTTATCGAAGTGGATCGCATATTTGTTCGCGCCGTCGAGCGGCTTCCCGGCGCCGTCCGTGAGATTTATCGGATAGATGGCGTCTTCTGGCAAGTTCGCCCCAAGCCCAAACTGGGCGACCATCGCGCGCTTCAGATAGTAATTTCCGTACACGCCCATGGTGTCGGTGTTCATCGACCATCCGTTTGCAACCCGGGCCAGCGTTGGTATTTTCCACTTCATGAGGGCTTGCGCATCCGCAGGTGCTCTCTCCAACGCCCGCTTTACGTTCGGTTCGAGCTTGTCCAGGTCGAAGCTCTTGCCCGGTTCCAAGCCGATGCGCTTCATGCGAGCAACAATAGGCTCATCAGTAAGATGCGGCGGCTGCAACTTCATGATGTCTGCCGCGTATGCGAAGAATTTACCGGCCGACATTTGATCGACTTGCTCCTTCGGGGGCGTTTTCATATCGACGGACGGATCAATTGCAGCCGGAACAGGCGAGGGCGTCTTCCCCCATTGGGACAGCGGCGAAATCTTGTAGCCTGCCTGAATTTTATGAACGGCGTCATAGTCCTTTGGGCCGTCCGTCTTGGTCCGGCCTATGAGCCAGACATAGGGCGTTGGAGCATCAATGCGCTGAATGTCCTTCGGGAGCCCGTATTCAGCGGCGAGTTTGTCTTTAAGCTCAGGGCGCCAACCTGGCGGCGCAACGAGGAAATTGGCGGCTTTGGTTCCTGTTGTCCGCCAGCCGGGTGAAGCAAACACATCCGTCCACATATCGAGCATCGGGAGCATGTAATAGCGGCCGCTCGTATCTGGCGCGGAAACGATCACCGGTTCTTTGGTGAGGTCCAGCCACGCGACAGAATACAGCGTGTCGAAATTCGGCCGCACAACCATCTTCATGTCTACCGGCGGGTATTCCGGGATATTGACAAAGGTGTTCATCGGACCTTTGGCGATTTCCTTGCCCGGCTCGGCGTTTGTGGACTGCCTTCGCGTCACATCCATCGTTACGAGCGGATAAAAATAGAGATACGCCTCAACACCGATGGCATGTGCCTCCTGTTCGTCGAAGGACTCCGCATGAGGCGCCGTAGCCGTTAGCGCCAGCGCAACAGCACTTCCAGCAAATCCAGGGAGCGCTATTCGGCTGAGAAGATTTCGTGATTTCCAAGAGGCGGCCAATGATGTCAGCAGGTTCATCGCGTGATCTCCCATCGCGCAGGCGCAATGACGCTAACAGAAATTGCCGTGCAGCTAGGCGGATAGCTGCCGCCAACGCTGACACTCGGCTAGAACGGCCGCCGAGATTTGCTTAAAGGTTTAATAGATTTTGTTGCAACCTATGATTGCGTATAGCGACGAATCGCGATTAATGGCTTCGTTGATGAAAATTGACCATTCGAGGGCGGCATGGCGAGCGGTAGAAGCTTGGCGGTTCTGGCAATTTGCGCTGCCATTGCATCGATCGCCCCGGCAGCAGGTTCCGATCCCGGAAAGATCTCCGCCATCGCAGGCTTCAGCAGAACCCGCGATATCGCGAGCGGCTGGTCCGTCGATTTCACGAACTATAACTGGCTCGTCTTTTTGAATGGCAGCGAGACAGTTAAAGGCCGGACCGTTGGCATGAATGTGGACCCCTTTCAGGTGATCGATCACCTGTTTCACGTGCCTTATTTCGGTTATTTTGAAGCGCGCAAGGGCGCCTTCGCCTTCTACAATGACATTGCCTATTCAGAACTCGCTTTGTCGGGGAGCGGTATCAAAACCTTCAATGGGGGAGCAACGGGCACTGTCGGGGCCTCAGTCGGTAGCAATTTCACGCAATTGGTCGTTGAGGCAGGCGGCATCTACGAGGTTGCGCGCTGGGAATATGGCGGAAGCTTCAAGGATCCCCAAGCAGTGAGCAGCTTCACAGCCTTCGATGTTCTCGCAGGTGCGCGATATTGGTACCAAAATCTCAATCTTAATTTTGACCTTGGCGGCACCATCGACAGAGGTGGACTTGTCATTTCCGGAAATCGCGCCATTGCGCGCTCGGGCGTTGTGGATTGGGTCGACCCTTTATTTGGCGTGAGGTTGCGGCACCAATTTGAGCCGGGTCAGGAGATGTTAATCCGAGCGGATGTCGGCGGCTTTGGCGTCGGAAGTGAGCTCTCCTGGAACGCGCTCGCGGCCTATAATCGCCAGTTCTTCGATTTGAAGGGCTACGCTATATCCGGCTATATCGGCTACAGAGCGTTGCAGGTGGACTATATCCAGGGAGCCGGGCGCACCAGATATGAATATGACATCATACAGCATGGTCCGGTGACGGGATTGATGGTCCGCTTCTAGGGTCATCCAGCCTCCGCAGCAGGCCGGGGAGTTTGCTCATTCCTCTTACATCTCACTTTTCGAATGAGAAGACCCTGTTCCAATCGTTTTTCATGCTGATTACGGTCCAGCCCTTGGCCTTCGCCTCGTCATAGAGCGCTTGCGTGAATGTGCCGACTTTAGTGTCAGGCAGCCCTCCGGCCGGTCCATACGAGTATTCGCGCGCGGGATCGTCGTGCAGCACCAGCATCATTAAGCGTCGCCCAGTACCTGCCGCCGTATATTCCAGCATCTCCCTGTCGCCGGTGGAGTTTCCGAACGCAGCTTGCGGGCGCCGGCCGGTAAACAGATAAATATCTTCGGGTTTTCCGGAGAAATTATCATTGAGGAGCAGCTTTGGGGCGCGCATTAAGACGCCCTTATCCTGCGCATTGTAGGTGAATTGAGTTTCCAGGGACGAGCCAATAATCTGTTCCGGTGGAAGCCCGTACACCTGATCTGCATAAGCGCGCACAAAGGCTTGTCCGCCTCCGGTCACGATGTAAATTCTGAAGCCGGTCGCCCGCAGGAAATTCATCACTTCCAGCATAGGCTGGTAGACAAGCTCGGTGTATGGCCGGTTCCAGCGCGGATGCTTCGCCGTCGCGATCCACTCGCTGACCGTGGCCCGAAAAGCCTCGACGTCCATGCCGGTGTGGGTCGCGAGTACGATCTCTTCGAGATCCTTGAGAGTGAATTTAGCGATCGCTTCTTTGTCGCCAGCAAGCACCGAACTGAATGGCGCCTTGGTCTTCCATTCTGGGTGCTGAGGCGCTAAGGCGACGACGCGGTCAAGCGCGAACACCACCTGGGTGTAAATCGGGTGCTCGACCCATAGTGTGCCGTCTTGGTCAAAGGTTGCAATCCGCTGCGGCGGAGGCAAGTAGCCTGGGTTCGAGGGATCGGTCGCCGCATGAACGAAATCGATTATTGCTTGTTTGGCTGGCCCCTCATTCCATGACGGGAGCGTGGGAGAAGCAACTTGCGCCCAAACCGCAGCCAAGTACAGAAGTACAACAGATGCCGCTAGCGGTAGGATTACAAAACATATTCTTCGAAAAAAAAGAGGGCACATAGATCATGTCCATTCCTTACGCAGGCCAGGGGATAGGTGATGTGTATGTGCCTTAGCTGTGCACTAAAAGTGATAGTGATAGCCTAATATTGATCTTTTGTTTGCAAATAAAAATTTTTAATTATATTCAGACCTGATTGATTTACAAAGAAATAGGAAAAATTATTTTCTCTTTTTTCTTTCGGCTGAATTTGTGCTGTTGGTGCGCGAGTTCGAAGCCTCCTCCACCCGACCTTAGGCGCGGTTGAGCGTCGCCTGACCTTCCATTAGCATGAGGTGCTGTTTGCAGAAGGAAAACGTCCATGAGACTTGCCGGTGCGATTGCCGCGCTCATCGCCACAATTATAGTTTCAGCAGCAACCGCCGCTGAGCCGCCAAAATTTGAAGTCGATGCCTCTTGGCCAAAGCCCCTCCCGAACAACTGGATAATGGGCCAAGCTTCTGGCGTCGCAGTCGATGGGGATGACCATATCTGGGTCGTGCAGCGGCCAAAAACGCTTACCGATGATGAACGTGCCGCCGCATTGGAGCCGCCACGGACAAAATGCTGCCGTCCCGCGCCTCCGGTGCTTGAATTCGATCAGCAAGGTAATTTGCTACGCTCATGGGGCGGCCCCGGACAAGGCTATGAATGGCCGCAGAACGAGCATGGCATCTACATCGACGCAAAAGGCTTTGTATGGCTTGCCGGCAATGGTGAGAATGACGGTCAGATCCTGAAGTTCACCAAAGATGGCAAGTTCGTTTTGCAGATCGGACGGCAAGGGCCGCAGACGGATTCGCAGGATAAGACGCGGCTCGGCCGGCCAGCAAATCTGTCCGTGGATGTAGCGGCGAATGAAGTTTACGTCGCGGATGGTTATTATAATCATCGAATTATCGTATTCGATTCCGAAACTGGGGCGTTCAAGCGGATGTGGGGGGCTTACGGCACGCCACCTACTGACGAGAAAGTCTCGCCCTACGACCCAGCGGGCGCTCCGTTAAAGCAGTTCAGAAACCCGGTTCATTGCGTCAAGCTTGCGCAGGATGGGCTTGTCTATGTTTGCGACCGCACGAACGACCGCATTCAGGTCTTCCGCAAGGACGGTACTTTTGTGAAGGAATTCTTCATAGAAAAGGACACACGCGCGAACGGTTCGGTGTGGGATCTTGAGTTCTGGCCCGACCAGAATGAGACCTATCTCATAAACGCAGACGGCGCGAATAACGAGGTGCGTACCATTTCACGGGAAACAGGCGAAGTCCTGGGCGCCTTTGGCCGGAATGGCCGCATGGCTGGTGAATTTCATTGGATACATAATCTCGCGATCGACTCGAAAGGGAATGTATTCACGACCGAGGTTGACACCGGCAAACGCGCCCAAAAATTCCTGTTCCGGGGAGATACTGTGCTTCGCAAACGCGCGGCGGCTAAATAAATCGCGCGGTGCTCTTCATCACCATGAACCGGGGGGGAATCCAGCCATGCGGTTTGTAAGCCGCATGGCGATCGCCGTCTTTACATTTCCGTGGGCTGGCTTTTAGCGTCGCAAAAGTGCCCGGCATGGAGCAGAAAAATTGATTGACTGCACACGGTGAGAGGGAAATCAGTGAACCGGATGAACAAAATGACGCTGAAAAAAGCATTTCTGCTCGTGGCGGCAGGGGCATTAATGTTTTCTTGGGGTCGCCTCAGCGCACCGGAAGCCTACATCGAAATGAACGGCAACTCTACACTAGAAAACGTAATCGTGCATAACGCTGAGGTGAAAAAAAGGGGTAGCAATAATAAAGTGATAAACTCAAGATTTATTACGGAAAAAAGTATCCCGCTCTTATGGAGTTCCTACATCGACACTGACGACGAGGAAGAAAAGCACTGATGCAAGAGGAACCGGCGAGTGCCTCGGCATTGTGGTGCATGGACTATGGGGCAACCATTCATGTTTCCGATCCACGATTTCTCGCCTCTTGGTTGAATGTCCCAAATCTGACAGAACTTCCCTTCGCCTCTGCCAACGCTTCGCGCTAGGCAGCCTTTCCCGAATTTTTCGCAACCTCTCGTTTTCCTGTTGACAGAATTGCTCGCACCGTTCATCGCCTAGGAGCAAAGCTGCTGAACGGCTTTAAGCACTTAGCCCAACATTAATTGTAAACTCATCCGCCTAAATGGCGGTGTTCTCACGAGCGCGAGACATGAAAGCGGGCCTTTAGGGCCTCAACCACAAGGAGTGAGGCGAGCGATGTCCATGCCCTTACCCGCCGGCGGCCGCCGCATCGCAAATATCTCCGCAACAGTCGCCCGCGCCTGGCCCAACCGCTATGATATCCTCGTCTTCGTCTCTGTCGGTGCGCTCTTCGTCGCGATGGCGCACGCCGCGAAATCCATGCGGCAGCCGCTGGAGACGTTATCGGCCCAGCCAATCTCGCTCGATCCACGCTATCTGCCTGAATATGCGCTCCTAACGACGCTGCGCATGTTCGCAGCGCTTGGTTTCTCACTGCTCTTCACCTTCATCGTGGCCCCGCTTGCCGCCAAGAGCAAGAGAGCGGAGCGCGTGATTATTCCGGCGCTGGACATCCTTCAATCGGTGCCGGTCCTCGGCTTCCTCACCTTTACAGTCGTATTCTTCATGAGCCTGTTTCCAGGCAGCCAACTCGGGGCTGAACTCGCGGCCATTTTTGCGATCTTCACGAGCCAAGCCTGGAACATGACCTTCTCGTTCTACCAGTCGCTGAAAACAGTTCCGCGCGACCTTGAAGAGGTCAGCACGCATTTCCGCCTTTCGGCGTGGCAACGCTTCTGGAAGCTTGAGGCGCCTTTCGCCACGCCCGGCCTCGTCTGGAACATGATGATGTCCATGTCCGGTGGCTGGTTTTTTGTGGTCGCGTCGGAAGCAATATCGGTTGGCGACACCAAAATCACCCTTCCCGGCATCGGCTCCTACATCTCCGCCGCCATAGAGCAAACGAATATATCAGCCGTAGCTTGGGCGGTCGGCGCGATGGCGATTGTCATCGTCCTTTACGATCAGCTTATTTTCCGCCCGGTCGTCGCCTGGGCCGATAAATTCCGCGTGGAATTGGTGGCGGCGCAGGCGCAGCCCAAATCCTGGGTGCTCGACCTTCTGCGCCGAACGCGGCTAATCCAAGCGCTCAACGAAGCGCTGAGCGGCGCTGCTCGATCTTTTCAGCGGGCGCGTGAGTGGCCTTTCGAAGCAAATCCCCGAGCCGAAAATGAGCACGGCCACGAGCAGAGTGATCGACTGGCTTTGGAATATTGCTCTTATCGCGGTTGTGATCTGGGCTGGCTGGTCTGTCATAGATTACGTGCGGGCGACGCTTGGCTGGTCCGACGTCGAAGAGGCCGTGATCGACGGGTTCATCACCTTCACCCGCGTTGTCGTACTCATTGCGATCGCGAGTCTGATTTGGGTGCCTATCGGCGTCTATATTGGGCTGCGCCCGGCGCTTGCGGAGCGTGTTCAGCCCGTGGCTCAATTCCTGGCCGCGTTCCCCGCGAACGTACTCTTCCCTTTTGTCGTAGCGGGCATTGCAACCTATCACCTCAATCCCGACATCTGGCTTTCGCCACTCATCGTGCTTGGCACGCAATGGTACATTCTCTTTAACGTCATTGCGGGCGCGAGTGTTTTTCCAAGTGACTTGAGCGAAGCCTCGACCCTCTACCGCTTGAAGCGCTGGCAGTGGTGGCGGAAGGTGATCCTTCCCGGCATCTTCCCCTATTACGTCACCGGCGCGCTGACCGCATCCGGTGGCTCGTGGAACGCCAGCATTATTGCGGAAGTTGTCACTTGGGGCGACATCAAGCTCGAAGCTCATGGACTTGGCGCGTATATCGCCAAGGCGACGGCGGCGGGTGATTTTCATCGCGTCGTGCTTGGCGTTGGCGTGATGTCCCTTTTCGTCGTGACAATGAACCGCGTTGTATGGCGGCGCCTTTACAGGCTCGCTGACCGCCGCTTGCGCTTAGATTGATATGGAGGGGACCATGGACGTAGCTGCACCAGCGCGCGCCAAGGCAGGTCAAGCCTTGGTCTCGGTCAAGGACGTACGCCATTATTATAAGCGCGGGACGAGCAACAATTTGCTTGTCCTCGACGATGTGAATCTCAACCTTTGCGAAAATGAGATCGTGGCGTTGCTTGGGCGGTCCGGCTCGGGCAAGTCCACGCTTCTGCGCATCATATCCGGCCTAATGCCAGCGAGCGAAGGTGAAATTGCCATCGACGGACAGCCCATCCATGGCCCTGCGGACGGCCTCGCCATGGTATTCCAGAGTTTCGCGCTCTTCCCCTGGCTGACCGTGCTAGAAAATGTGGAACTGGGCCTCGAAGCGCAAGGCGTTCCTGCGGAAGAGCGGCGCAAGCGCGCTCTCGCCGCCATCGACCTTATCGGTCTCGACGGATTCGAAACGGCCTATCCGAAGGAACTGTCGGGCGGTATGCGTCAGCGCGTTGGCCTTGCGCGCGCGCTTGTTGTTCAGCCGAAGGTTCTTCTGATGGATGAACCTTTCTCAGCGCTTGATGTTCTCACGGCGGAAACATTGCGTACCGACCTTCTTGATCTTTGGTGCGAAGGCCGGATGCCGATCCGCGCCATTTTGCTCGTCACGCATAACATCGAAGAGGCGGTGTTGATGAGCGACCGCATCCTTGTGTTCTCATCGAATCCCGGACGTGTCATTGCCGAGATTAAGGTGAACCTGCCTCAGCCGCGCAACCGCGTCGATCCGGCATTCCGTGCTTTGGTCGATGACATTTATGCCCGCATGACCGCGAAGGCAGGCGCGACGCCGGTGCGCGACGGCCTCTTCCCTGGCACAGGCATCAGTATGAGCATCCCGCCGGTATCGACGAATACGCTCGCCGGTCTGCTTGAAACGCTGGCGGAACCGCCGTTCAACGGCAAGGCCGACTTGCCGCTTCTCGCCGAACGCGCCCAGATGGAGGTGGACGAGTTGTTCCACGCAGCGGAAACGCTGCAGCTCCTGCGTTTCGCCGAACTGGCCGAAGGCGACCTCAAGCTCAACGATGCCGGGCGGCGTTTTGTCGATGCTGGCACCGACGAACGTAAGGCGCAGTTCGCACAGCACCTCGTAAGTTATGTGCCGCTCGTGGCTCACATCAAACATATTCTCGACGAACGGCACAGTCATCGCGCGCCGCTGATCCGCTTCAGGGACGAGCTCGAAGACAAGATGACTTCTGAGCACGCCGAAACCACGCTCCACACAGTCATCAACTGGGCACGTTACGCGGAAGTGTTCGCTTATAATGGCGAGACTGGAATGATAAGCCTCGATAATCCGAGCTGAGGCCAGACATGGGGAATCTTTGCCGCGCGTTGTCATTGCGAGCGCAGCGAAGCAATCCAGTATAAGTCCTTGATGTTTCTACTGGATTGTATGTTGCTGGCGGCTTGGTATCCGGCGGTTTGCGAATCACGGGAAACTGGGCCCAGAACGAAGGATGGCCATCCTTCGTTCTGGGCGGCGCGCGGCCGTTCTCTGGATCAATCTTTAACGATCGTTGGCGATCTTAGGTCCGCGCCGTCTTCCCTTGGCCATCCGAACGGTAGAGAGGCCTTTGCGGCCGCATACAATCATGGACGCCCGGATGAACACAGCCATCATGCCCCCGCTTGCTGCCCGTTTCAATCATGTGATCGCGTTTGACGTGGCCAAGGACAGCCTTTCTGTTCATATCCTCCCCTCAGGCGAGAGCCTTTCCGTGCCCAACACGCAAGGCGCCGTCCGCCGCCTTTTGGCGCGCGAGAAAAAACGCAACGAAAAACTTGATCTTGGCCCCTTGCTTGTCATGTGCGAGGCGACGGGAGGGTATGAAGCAGCCGTGCTGCAAGCCGCATGCGAGCTTCAGCTTGCCTGCCATCGCGCGCATGGGACGAGCGTGCGCGCCTATGCAAAATTCCGCGGCCGCCATGCGAAATCCGATCCCATCGATGCCTGCCTTATCGCCGAATATGGCCGCGACAAGCCGGGTCTCCGGCTCTATCAGCCGCCGCGTCCTGAACAGGCCGCGCTTCGCGAGTTGGTGGAACGGCGCGCTGAACTCCAGGATATGATCGAGGCTGAGCAATGCCGCCTTGAACATGTCAGCGTGAGAGCGGTGCGCCAGGGCGTGGAAAGGCATATCAAACTGCTCAACAAGGAACTCTGCGCCATCGAGGCGGAAATCGAGGCGCTCACCCGGAACGATGCGGCGCTTCACCACCGCGACAGGCTCATGCAAACGGTGGCGGGCGTAGGCGCGATAACCGCCTACACCCTCAATGCCTTCATGCCCGAGCTTGGCTCCATTCCGGCGTCGAGCGCCGCCGCCCTGGCAGGCCTTGCTCCTTACGACCGCGACAGCGGCAAGAGCTACGGACGACGGCGCATCTTCGCAGGCCGAAGCCAGGTGCGCTCCTGCCTGTTCATGGCGGCAAGAGCCGCGATCCGCCATCACGCGGTGTTTCGCAGCTTCGCTGACCGCCTCATGAAAAAGGGCAAGCCCTACATGGTCGCCGTCACCGCCGTCATGCGCAAACTCATCGTCATCCTGAGCGCCATGCTCAAGAACGATCAAGTCTGGAAACACGCAAAAACAGCTTGAAAACAGACACGGTAGATCGCCACGGCGCTGCGCGCTCGCGATGACGCGAGATCAGTTGTTCACAGAGGACTGCGGCCTTCCGATCATAGCCGAACGGAGCCGCGACGAGATGAAATCGATGATCGCCACAGCGATCAGCACCAGGATTATAAGGAAGGACACCTTCTCCCATTCGAACTGGTCGATACTTTCCTTGAAGTACTGGCCAATTCCTCCCGCGCCGACGACGCCAATGATGGTCGCGGACCTGGTGTTGGATTCAATGAAGTAAAGGATTTGGCTCGCCAGAACCGGAAGCGCCTCTGGCAAGATGCCGAAACGGATACGTTGGAGAGCGTTGCCGCCTGATGCCGTCACGCCATCGGCTGGCTTACGGTCCACATTCTCAATAGCTTCGGAGAAAAGTTTGCCCAGAGCGCCAATATCGGCGCTGGCAATGGCGAGCACCCCCGCGAACGGCCCAAGCCCAACCACGTTGATCCAAACCAATGCCCATATCAGCACGTCGACGGAGCGTATGGTGTCCAGCCCTCGCCGCAGCACAAAGCGCGCGAGAAAATTGGGCAAGATGTTCCTTGCAGCCATAAGCCCAATGGGAAAGGCGAACGCCGCAGCAATCATGGTTCCGAGAAACGCGATCGCCAATGTCTGCGCCAGCGCCCAAAGATACGCCGTAAGCTGACCCCCATCCGTTGGATGAAGCATTAACGCGATATACGCGCGAAGGTTTTCGAGCCCGCTTCCCAACCGCGAAACCGAAAACTCGAGCCGGTCCATTGCGTAGATGGCGAGCGCGGCGGAAGCCAGGATCACCGCCCAAACGACAATCCGGCTTTGCCAATCGCCACGCATATAGAGCGGATAGGCCTCGCCCAGCTTGCTTCGATCTATGGCGAGCTTGTCCGTCATTCGTGCGCCTCCCGGCCAGCCAGCGCCTTTCGAAGCCAGTCCGTCGCGATGTCGATCGCGAAAACGGTGATGATGATCATCACAAGCATCGCTGAAACGTCGGAATAGTAGAATTTGCGAATAGCTTCGAGGAAGTCCTGTCCGATACCGCCTGCCCCCACAAAGCCGATCACCGTCGCTGTGCGGACATTCACCTCGAAGCGCAACAGCCCATAGCTTAGAAATGACGGCAGAATTTGCGGCACAACGCCGAAGCGCACCGTCTCAGGCCAGTTCGCACCCGACGCGCGCACGCCTTCAACCGGCTTCATGTCGATGTTTTCGACCACCTCCGAGAAAAGCTTCCCCAGCGAGCCCAAAGTATGGATCGTGAGCGCAAGAACTCCCGCCATGGCGCCGAGGCCAAAGGCGCGCACGAAAATCAGCGCAAATACGAGGTCTGGTACAGTCCGGCAAAACTCAAGGAAGCGCTTGACGGCGAAGCGCAAGACTGGGTTCGAGACCAGATTATTCGCAGCGAAAAACGAGAATAGGATGGCTCCGGCCACGCCGAAAAGCGTTGCCAGATAGGCCATGAGGATGGTGTCGAACAGAAGTCGCGTCCAACGCGAGATGCCCCACATCCATTCGCTGAAGTCAGCGGCGAAGTTGGACCACCGCAGTTCTGGAATGATGCGCTCGAAATAGCTGGTGAAATTCCCAATATTATCGATCAAGGCCGAAAGGCGCACTTCCGCGACATAGCTCGCAAGCAAAGTCAGTGCGAGAAGCGCGAATATCAGCGCATAGGTGAGCCGCCGCCGCTGCGCGACCTTGCGTTTGTAAGCGCTGGCGAGCGCCGCGAGCCGCTCCTTCGGCAACGATAAGGGTGTATCAGCCAAGAAGACCTCGCAAAAGCAGGTAGAGTCTCAGTTCGAATTTCTGATATCGACCTCGAAACTGCATTAAGCTCCTCAAGCCCTTTGTTCAGGTTTAAGGTTTGTCAGCTCACCCCAGGCAAACCATACAACGCTATCGGAGGCTCTGCGAACTCCGATTGGCTTATTCCTACTTCGAATCAAGTATCCCTCCGAGCGGGGGAATATGCCTGTTTCCCCTATCCTCGCCTTGAGCTTAACTTGCGCGTCAATTACTTAATACACCTTCACTGGGCGTAAACATTGGGGGGCACATGGAATTCGATAAATGGATATTAATCGTCAGAGAGCTGGCTTGGCCTCTGGTGGCGTTGGCTCTGGCCCCATTCATAATTTGGCGGTTGGGGGAGATTGTACGGCTTCATGAGGCCATCAAGAACGGCGACTTCCTCCGCGAGTTTCTTAAGCTAACAGAACCGGTCAAGGCTCAGTTGGTTGAATTGAAAGCGCTTTCGGAGGGATTAAAGGCGGACCTCGATGAGCAAGACATTCAGAAAATTTTCGAGTTTGTTGATAAACGAAATGAGGTCGAGGCGATCCAAGCAGGAAAAGAGTTCCTACCAGAGCCCAACACACCTCCTGAAGTGCTTTATTCGCGGATGCAAGAAGCCTGGGGTGATTTGAACAAAATCGTTGCGGCGAAGTTGAAGTTGAAGGGCATTGGCAAAGATTTTGATGCCCGAAGCCTTAGAATTGCTGTGATCCCTCTGTCGCTTGATCAAAGCGATGCTGAGTTTATCTCCAACCTTCAGAGCCAGTACAGCCGACTTAGACGCCTCAAAGCGACAAAGGAGGAATGGCTAACACCTGATGTTTACAGCAACTTCATGGCGAGGGTTGCGAAGGCGAAAAATCTTATAAATCAACCCGCTTAGGATGGGGCAGAGCAGGGGAATCGGGTGAACGGCTCAAGCGGCAACAAGGCTTACGAGGAATTCATCATCCCAGGCGGCGGCTTTGCGTCTTGAGCGGATGGACGCGTTACCCGGCGCCCTTCGGGTCAGATTGTGCGCCATGTGCTTGACCGTGGTGAAGTTAGCGGGGGCATTGCCCTGACGGACACGGCATTCGTCGTCGCGAAAGACCATGTCCATCACCCAATGCAGGCTGTTCTCGATGGACCAGTGGCTGCGAACGATTGGCCCAATTTGTTGGGCCGTATGCGTCAGGGAGGTGATGTAGAACCGTGTCTCCCGCTCGGTTTTGTCTCCGGTTTCGCGCGTGGTTTCGACCATGACGACGCCTTTCAACCCTGGCCAGCCGTGGCGTTCCCGCAACCAGCCAACCTCATGCAAGACCGTATAGTTTCGCGTTTCGATGCGGCCGTGATCGCCATCCACGGTTTCGTGGCGGCTGATCCTGGTGTTCTTTGAAATCCTTGGCTTTTTGCTCGGCAGCGAAGAGTTCGACGTCCTCGCGCAAGGAGCCCTGATTGCCTTGCTAGCGGCGCGCTACCGCACGGCGCGCTACTTGAGCGCCTTTCAGCGCCAGCACGTAATCGGCTTTCTTATCTACGATCTGCTTGGCGATTTCTCTCTGGCAGCCCATCGCATCGATGGTGACGGCGGCGCCTTCGATCTGAAGCATGTTCAGCAATTTTGGGATGGCAACAATCTCATTCGATTTCTCATCCACCTTCATCTGTCCGAGCACGAGACGTTGCCGCGCGGCAAAGGCAGAAACCATGTGGATCGCGTTATTGGCGCCCTTCTTCTTGTAGGAGCGCCGCGAAGTCTTGCCATCGATGGCGATGATGTCTGCCGGAACCCCGGTCATCGCCGCCACCCAGGAGATAAAGCAGCGTTGAAACACCTCAGGGTCAAGCGCCGCGAAGATCTCGCCAAGCCGGTCATGCGGAGGCGTGCCATCGCGGAAGGGAAGAAAACGCCGGAGCAGATCAAGCTTTTTTTCGCCAAACAGCGCTATGTCCGTGAACGTCTCGGCGCCAGCCAGCACTGCCAGAAGGCAGAGAAGCAGCACCTCGTTCAGCGGATAGACAATCTTCCCTTGCTGCCGGGGATCGGATAAGTCCTCAAAATATTCCAGAAAAACAACGCTCTCGCTCAACGCCCCGCATTCTGCCGCGCCGCTGCCCATCGCCGCCCCTTTCCTTGCGAATCAGAGGCTTAAAACAGATTCAGCATTCGCTCCCTATGTCACGCCTATTTTCACCCGATTGCCCTGTCCTAGAGCCCCACGGTCACGAATCCGGGTTAACGGGAGTGGGCGAGATGAGGCTTTGGAGGTAATCGGGGTCCCATCCGGCAAGTTTTCTTCGGAGTTTCAGGCTTTTCTTGTCTTTGGCTTGGCGGACGAGGTTGACGGCGAAGTGGCGGACGACGGCCATGTTTTTGGCGCCATGGCCCTTGCGGACGCGGGATAGATCGTCCTTGAAGGTGACGTCGAGCACCCAGTGGAGCGCGTTCTCGATGCCCCAATGGGCGCGGACGGCTTCGCCAAAGGCTTTGGCGCTCATGGGCCTGGAGGCGATGTAAAAGCGGCGTTCGGTCCTGACGCTTTGCTTGGTCCCAACCCTGCTTTCGATCATGGCGATGGCTGAGAGCTTGGGAAAGCGGTATTCGCCGGGAAAGCGCCGCCCGCCGTCCATCCAATCGACAGCCCGGCTCACCGTGCAGCGCCGCTCCTCGATGCGGCCATGGCCTTTGTCCACATCGAGATGGCGATCCACGGCTTCCTCGGGCGCCTCGTCGAAAAACCGTTCGATTTCAGACAGAAGGCTGGGTTGGTTCCCCTTTACGGCCAGAAGGTAATCGGCGCCATGCGCCACGATGCTTTGGGCGATGTCAGGGTTGCAAGCGATGGCGTCGATGGTGATAAGAGCGCCCGCTAACGCGCCCGAGGCGGCGAGGCGCTCGAGCAGCGCCGGGATCGCGGTTATCTCGTTCGATTTGGCTTCCACGGCCTCCTGGCCGAGCACCATCTTCGCATGCGTGGCGAAGGCGGAGACCAGATGCAGGGCGGCCTTGCCCGCGGCGCGGTCGTGGCTGCGGCGTGAGGTCTTGCCGTCGATGGCGATGAGATCGGGCGCATCCGGCCTCAGCTCCCGCGCCCAGCTCAGGAAACAGTCCCGGAACAGCCCGGGATCGATGCGGTTCATCAGGATATTGAGCCAGCGCGCGCAAGGAACGCCGTGGTGATAGGGAAGGAAGCGGCGCAGAAAGGGCAGATGGTTCTCGCCCCAAGCGGCGATGTCGTCGAAATCGTCGCAGGAGGCGATGCTGGCGGAGACCACCAAGAGCAGCACCTCCGGCAACGGATGGGCGACGCGCCAGGCCTCGCGCGCGTCCTGGATCTGCGAAAAATGCTGCAAAAGGCCGCGCAAGCGCGGTTTAGGGCCAAAAGCATCCATCTCAAAGCCTCCCGAATCAGAAAGCCCGATGGAATCACACAAAACGCAATCGTTAAATAACCGTTAATCTGAGTTCGTGGCCCTGCAACTCTACCGCAAACCATTGGCTTTGTGTCTCTTATCGATACGGCAAAACTGCGCTGGCGGATTGAGCGCGATTACCTCGATCTGAAACAGGAAATAGGCATCGGCCACTATGAAGGGCGGGGATGGCGCGGCTTTCACCACCATGCCACACTGTGCATCGCCGCTTACGCCTTTCTGATCTCCGAGCGGGAAACGATTCCCCCCTCAGGATCCCGTTCCGCCCGGCGACGCAAAAAACCTTCTCTTCCCAAAGGTTACAGGCCACGGGGACATGCCGCTCAGGCCCGAGGGCACATTCCAAACTCCATCGCAACGCTCAGACGCAGGATCGCCACCGCCTTGGCGAGAACCCTGCCGCGATGCCCCTGTTGCGGCGCAAACTACCGAATGAGATTGTGACGCAGTAGGATTAGGTCTCCGACGATGATCTCGGCACCGATAGATCGCAGCGCGTCTGTACGTTCATTCTCGTGCCTGACCATCGCGCGAACTGGCAAGCCGCATTGACGAAGCAACTCGACGACAGCGCCACCTATTCCGCCCAGGCTTCCTGGGACACCCGTGACAAGGATGGGGTTGGCACCCGGCATGATTGCAACTCCAATCTACACGAGAGCAGGCGTCACCCGCATTGATTGCCGCGTCAGGTTTGACGTCGCTATTGGATTTCACGCTTTGCTATCGGATCACAGATATGTGCGGCGAATATTTCATCACTCTAGGTCGATCGGATACCTTGACCGATATCAATCTCAAGGCACAGAAGGCGATCGCATCCCCGCTTGTGCCGGAAGGAGAAATTAAGGAGTTACGCTGTTTTTAGGAATAAACGCTGTTCAAGGGACCGTCGCCCGTCCGAATGTTTTATCGCGGCAGTCTTCAGCGTTGATTGACCCCGATATCAAAGCTCGGCGCGCTTTCGATTTGCCGCGACCAACACAATATGCGAGTGCTGCAACCTAACCAAGGAGGCGAACTATGGCTAAAGGGCAGATGAGAAGCAGCCGCGAAGCGAAGAAACCGAAAGCGGAAAAGCCGAAACCCACTGCAACCTCTTCTTTATCTTCACCTTCAAAAGGGAAGCCTGGAGGCGGCTCGAAGGAGAAGAAATAAATATCATTCTCCGCTCGGCTCGCTCAGTAATCGTTGACGAGCGGAGTGCCCACCAAGTGAGCACACGCTCGTCCCGTTGCCATTGATACGGCCCCGACCTTGCG
>CAVPNP010000025.1:0-146016 GCA_963706665.1 uncultured Alphaproteobacteria bacterium | reverse complement strand
GTTTGCATCCGAGACTGCGCTTAAGCCCTGCTTTTTGCCGCCAGCCGCGCCCCAAGACGATTCATGTCGATGATCATTCTGACATGGGTGCCGCGACCGATTTCTTCGGTCTCGTCCCGCGCGCTGACTGCGAACTCGATCCTGCGGCCGTCTATCTTGGTCACCTCGGCTTTGGCGTCAACCTGATGGCCGGCAGGGGTCGCCGCCAGGTGCTTAACGTTAACTTCGGTGCCGACCGCGCTTTCACCTGGATCCAAATAAGGACGAATTGCATTGAGCGCAGCGTTCTCCATCATCAACACCATCACCGGCGTGGCGAGAACCTGCGGCAGGATCGCGTCCTTGAACTGGTTGGCGAGATGCTCCGGCATGACGCGCATTGAATAGGTTCCGCAGGCTCCGAGCGGTATCAGTTGCATATTATCCTACCTTCCGGCGCCGTGGCTGCACCGAATTGTCTATTGTCGGGTCCGCTCTGTCGAATCAACGGGTCCTCTTACATCGCCGGCGATCTTGCACAAGGGCTCGACGAGCGAAAGATCATCCACATACGCGGCACGCCAAACCATCCTCACACCCGGGGGAAAATCGAACGCTGGCATCAAACTCTGAAAAACCGCATTTTGCTTGAAAATTACCACCTGCCTCCAAACCGAAATAGTCCTTGCTGTCCCAAATTATCTGACGACGGACACGTCTTCGAAACCTCATCCGCCGAGTGATCGATCAATGTTTCAAGTTCGCCTGCATGAGCGGCCGTCCACGATCCAGATGCGAGCAGCTTGGATCTGTCGCCGTGCGGACTGATACTAAGGGACGGCGCTTCGCTCATGGCAGATGCTTCCCTCCCAGCAAATTGGCGAATTTGAAAATCCCACAGGGCCGGTGGCATCGCCTTGATATCCGTCAAGGCGATGCGCTGTGGCTATTCAGGCAGATTGAAAACTCGATGCGCAGCGCCTTTTCATAAATTCCCCCTTCAAAACGAAACTTTGCCGGCAAACTGGGCATTTCAGTAGGCATGAAAGCGGTTGAAGAGAACAATACCATGGCGACGAGAGGGTCCACCGCGGAAGCGACGACGCCAAGTTCTGGTATCCTCGACCGTGGAAGAATCATCGCAAAGCCAGGTTTCAACCGTTGGCTCGTTCCGCCCGCGGCGCTTGCAATCCATCTTTGCATCGGAATGGCGTATGGCTTTAGCGTCTTCTGGCTTCCCCTTCAAACGGCTTTGAGCAGGTCGGCGGGAACAACTATTGGCACCTGCGCAGGCGAGGCTGATACCTTCGCCGATAAGTTATGGGGCACGCTCGTTGCGCTCACGGCCACGAATTGCGAGTGGACGCAATTCGATCTCGGCTGGATGTATACGCTCTTTTTCGTCGTGCTCGGCACGTCAGCGGCAGTTTGGGGCGGCTGGCTCGAGCGGGTGGGACCGCGCAAGGCCGGTGTCGTGTCTGCCCTGTGTTGGTGCGGCGGAATGGCAATCGCGGCGCTGGGCGTGGCTTGGCATCAGCTCTGGCTTATGTGGATCGGCTCCGGTATCGTCGGAGGCATCGGGCTTGGCCTCGGCTACATCTCGCCCGTGTCGACGTTGATCAAGTGGTTCCCGGACCATCGCGGCATGGCGACCGGAATGGCGATCATGGGCTTCGGCGGCGGCGCTCTTATCGGTTCCCCCCTGGCAGCCCGCCTCATCGATGGATTCAGCGCAAGCCTGCCTTTTGGCGGCGATTTCGCCTTTTCTGGCTTCAAGACCGCTACGTCACCCGGCGTTTGGGAAACCTTCCTCGTAATGGCTGGAATCTATTTCGTGTTCATGATGGGCGGCGCATTCGGCTATCGCATCCCGCCAGCCGGATGGCGTCCCGAGGGCTGGACGCCCAAGGCCAATGGCTCGGCCATGATTACACAAGGTCATGTGCATCTTAAGGATGCGCATAAGACGCCGCAATTTTGGCTGATCTGGATTGTGCTCTGCATGAACGTTTCGGCTGGCATCGGCATTATCGGCGCAGCCTCTCCCATGCTTCAGGAGACTTTTGGGGGTCGATTGTTCGGCGGCCCGTCAGTAGCCTTCTCCGACTTCAATGCCGACCAGATGAAGCGGGCGGCTGTGATCGGTGCAGCCTTTGTTGGGCTTTTCTCTTTATTCAATATAATCGGGCGCTTCTTTTGGGCCTCTCTTTCCGATGTGCTAGGCCGAAAGCAAACCTATTTCGCTCTTTTTGTCCTTGGCTTTGCGGCCTATGCGGCGGCCCCAACGCTTGCGGAGTGGGGGGCTCTGGCGGTGTTCGCCGCTGCGTTCTGCCTCATCGCTTCCATGTATGGAGGCGGCTTTGCTACGGTGCCTGCCTATCTCGCCGATATGTTCGGCACCCAATTTGTAGGCGCGATCCATGGGCGCTTGCTGACGGCTTGGTCGACGGCTGGTATTCTCGGCCCCGTCATCGTCAACTACCTACATGACACCCGCATGGCCGAAGGCATTCCGGCCAATCGCCTTTACGAGCAGATTTTCTACGTGCTCGCAGGACTGCTCGTCATCGGCTTTTTGGCGAACCTGCTTGTCCGGCCAGTATCCGAACGCTGGTTCATGAAAGACGACGAAGTTGCCGCGCTTCAGGGCAAGGTTACATCAGCCGCCGGAGTAGCCGGATCCTATGGCATCGGCCGAGGCGCGGTCTTAAGCTCGAGCGCTTTGCTTGCTTGGTCTGCCGTCGGCATGCCGCTCGCCTGGGGCGTTTGGACTACGCTGCAGAAGGCAGAAATGCTGTTTAAATAATAACAGGCAGCAGGCCAGCCGGCGTGCAGCACAAGCGATTTTTAATAACAGACTGGCAAGCATAGTCTTTGGCGGTGGTATAATTTGATTAGCGCATCGGAAAATCGATGCAGGTCCTCGTCGAGGGCGAATAGAGCATTGCTGTTCGGAAAGGTTGCCGCCTACACGCCAGGGGAGCTTGTGAGCTCAACGATTAATATCCATGCCTACAGCGATGCTCTTGTCATTCTTGGCACTGCGGGCATTGTGGTTCCGATTGTGCGTCGATGGGGTTTGACTATCTCGGAGCGGGTGCTCTTCTCAGTCCTCTTGGTCTAGGCTCCTTCGTCGACTCTTTTCCCCTTTTGCACTGGGTCAGCGCTGCGGCGATCCCGAGACACAATGCGCGCGCGGTTCCCGGGAGAAAGATAATCTTTGACCGAGCTGGATCTGCGATTGAATCCTGGGCAGACGAACATCGTGGTGAAATTAAAGAAATCGCGAAGCAAGTGTACGACGTGAGGATGGCACTCACTCCCTTTTTAGGGCCGCCTGAAATTACCAGTGTTAGCGGCTCCGGATTTGTGGCCAGTTATAGGGTGGTGATTTCGCCGGTATCGGGATCGACGATTTCGGCGGCGAGTGCTTCGTCGGCCATCGATTTCGCAGCTTTGCGGCGGCGACTCTTTGATTGCTTGAGCCGATAGCTGTCGCCATTCATCTCAAGGATGTGCACGTGGTGGGTGAGCCGGTCGAGAAGCGCTCCCGTCAACCGCTCGGAACCAAACACGCTCGTCCAGTCCTCGAATGGCAAGTTACCGGCGGTGGGGCGAAAACAAAATTCGTCGTGGTGCAATGCTTCGGAAAAAGACGACCGCCGCAGCCCTTCGCCCATGCTCTTCAGGCTCTCGACGGGATACTCTTCAAACTGGGAAGGCATGAACAAGGGATCATCCTTCTGAGCCCGGTCGAGATCGAGGCTGGACGGCGCGTGCAGATGGCGGCGTGCGCGCTATCGGATCGCGCACTCGAGATGCTCTCGGGAGTCATCGCCTCTGAGGAACGCCCGACCTGATGTCGCTACGGCCCTTGAAAATAGAAGTGTTGAAGCGCTCCTGGGGCTCGATGCGGCGAGGCACGGCGTCAAGGCGTGGCTCAACAATGGTACAATCGTCAGCGGCGATGCATTGAAGAGCTGGTTGTGCTTCAATCAAGGAAGAGACCCTGCTGGCCGCCAGCGCTTCAGGACTTCGACCGCAATCTGCCCGGCTATGAGGGGGGCCAAGCTTGCAACGAAGATTACGGTCCACATGGTTAGATCGGGCCTGACCAAACCGAGCACTTGCGCCAAAAATGGTAAATAGACCGCAATAGCGAGCAATGCTGCGCAAAACACGAGCGATCCCCAAACCCACGGATTACGGCTGACCTCGTTTTTCCACAGACCCGACCGTGCACTGCGCATATTGAACACATGCCAAAGCTGCCCAAAGGCGAGGGTCAGGAAGGTGACTGTGATCACCGCGCTGCTGTCAAGCTCCAGCCAGAACCGCGCCAACGCGAGCGCGGCGAATGTGCCTGCAGCCAAAGCCAGGCTTTGCATGACAATAGAAAGCCACTGCTTCTGGCCGAGTATCGGTTCCTTTGGATCGCGGGGCGGGCGCTCCAAGACGCCGCGCTCGCCTTCGCCCATCGCGAGCGCGAATGCTGGAAAGACATCGGTCACGAGATTGAGAAAAAGAATTTGCAAAGGCAGGATCGGCAGCGGAAGCGTGGAGAGGATTGCCAACCCAACGACCAGCACCTCAGCCAAATTGCATGAAAGCAGATAGGCGACGAAGCGCCGGATATTGCCAAAGATGACGCGCCCTTCGCGGATCGACCGCACGATGGTTGGGAAGGCGTCGTCCAATAGGACCATGTCGGCGGCTTCGCGAGCGACGTCTGTACCTCGCAGCCCCATGGCGATGCCGATGTCGGCCTGCCGGAGGGCCGGGGCGTCATTGACGCCGTCGCCTGTCATGGCCACGATCTCGCCCGCCGATTGATAAGCGCGAACGAGTTCAAGTTTTTCCGCCGGACTGACCCTGGCAAAAATGCCGATGTCGAAAAGCGCGCCAGCATCTTCTTCTGCAAGCCGCGCCAATTCGCGTCCTTCGAGCGCTCGGGGTTCGCTGCCAAGACCAACGATCTGGCCAATGGCTCGCGCTGTCACGGCATGATCGCCAGTAACCATGATCACTCGGATGCCGGCGTGCCGACATGCTTGTATGGCTTGCGGCACGTCCACCCGCGCTGGATCTTCAAGACCTATAAGACCGAGAAACGTCAGATCCTCGAAAGGAGGGTTATCGGCGGTGCCGCTCTCCTTCGTCGCGCCGGCCAGCACGCGCAGACCGCGGCGCCCGAACTCGCCAACCCGGCTCAGCCATTCCGCCCTCCGTGCTGCGTCCAGGGCGAGGCTGCGGTCATTTGAGGAGACCCTCTGCGCCGCCGCGAGCACAGTTTCGGGCGCACCTTTTATAAAGTAATGATATAGCCCCTCCCGGCGGTGCACCGTCGCCATCATCTTTGTCGAGCTATCGAAGGCGTATTTGCGGATCACTGGGTTCAAGCGCAACAGGGACGGCCGTTCGAGGCCGGCGGCGCGGCCCGCACGAAGGAGCGCCAGCTCCATAGGGTCGCCGCTGTCTTCAGCATCCACGCGTCCGAGCGAGGCGTCGTTGCAGAGCACAGCCGTCTCAAGTAGACAGAGAAGTTGCGGGTTCTGATCCGGGCACGCACGCCAGTTCACCGCATCTGACGCGGCCTGCGCTGCGCCGATGGCTTCGATTTCGCCGGACTGCAGCCAGAATTTGCGCACCGTCATGCGATTTTCTGTCAGGGTGCCTGTCTTATCGGTGAATATGACGGTCGTAGCGCCAAGCGTTTCGACCGCTGACAGGCGATCAATGAGCGCATTCCTTCGGGCCATGCGCCACATGCTACGGGCAAGCGCCAAAGTCGCCACGATGGGCAAGCCTTCCGGGATCGCCGCAACGGCGAGCGCAATCCCTGCCTCGACCATCATGTATGCGTCCTTGCCAGTAGCTAGCCCAAGCCCAGCGATCAGAGCGGTTAGGATCAAAGTGCCCCAAAGGAGCTGGCCAGACAGCCTCGCAAGCTTACGCTCCAGCGGGGAGCTTTCGGGCTCCGCCTCCTCCACAAGGCGGGTGATCCGTCCGAGTTCGGTGTCGAGGCCTGAGGCTACGACAACGCCAACGCCACTGCCACGGGTAAGCGACGTCCCCTTGAACAGCATTGAGGTGCGATCCGATAAGCGTGCATCGAGCGCAACCGGGGTAACACCCTTCGCGACAGCAACGGATTCGCCCGTCAGGGTTGATTCGTCGGCGGCGAGGTTGGAAGCCTCAGCAAGGCGGAGGTCGGCGGCAACCTTATCGCCAGCTTCCAGCACGACGATATCGCCAGGGACGAGTTCCGCCGCAGGGATTAGCCGTGTGCGCCCGTCACGGCGTACGCGAACCTGATGGGTACCGAGCGTGCGGAGCGCCTCCATCGAACGCGCGGCCTTGATCTCGGTCACAAAGCCGATCAGGCTATTGAGGACGAGAACGATTGCAATCGCAGTCGCCTCTTTCCAATCGCCGAAATAAAGCGCGAGAATAGCCGCTGAGCTTAACAGATAAACGACGGGGCTTTTAAGCTGATGCAGAAGTACGGCGAAGGCGCTGACCTTTCGCGGCGACGGAATCGTGTTTGGCCCATAAAGGCGGAGGCGGCGCTCGGCCTCTTGTTCAGATAGGCCGTCGGAGCAAGAAACAGACAGACCCGAAAGCAACTCCGCAACCTCGCGCCCGTGGGCCGATTTTTGTAGATGCTTCACGCTTTCCTGCGGTGCAGGTTCTTCCTTACTCATCACACCTCGATACTACCTGCGAGTTATAGCCGCTACACTACCTCAAGCACATGCTCGTGCCTCCATCGCGTGATGCGGCGCTTCCTGCCGGTGGTGCATTCATCTTTGATGGCGCAGCTGGCGGTGAAGTAGTATTTGAGATGCTCCTCGGCTGGGCAGCGATCGACGTCCTCCCCGGGCAGATTAACAAAGACCTGTTTGCCGATTCGGCCCTCACTCCCTCGCATTTTACGCTGGTTCACAGCTTAAAAAGCTATCAAACTTCCTTTTTCTGAGCCAAAATCTGAGGGCGACAATCACGGTCTTTAACCTCGCGTCATCACTTTAACATTTCTAAGAAGCGCCATTACGTACTTCATGCCAAGGCTTTGCTTATGTTGTAATGTAAACATGCCCATTGATAACCTACCTAGACGAACTCTTTGGTTATACATGGCCCTACGGGCGTCATCATGCTTGTCAGGAAGCAGGCCATGATCGATCTCATGGCTGCCTTCGGCGAGTCTCGTCCTCTGGATTTATGTACTTGCGACGCTTCGCGTTCTTATCGGCCTTGCCGTCATCCTTGCTCACAATCGGTGGACAGGCGTGCTGCCAGCTGCGGTTGCGCTTTTAGGCTGGATCACACTGTTGCGCGGCGTTGTTCTCCTCGTGCTGCGGCACCTGACCGAACGGAAGGCGCTTATCTTTTTTCAAAGGACCGGGCCTTACTATGTCATAGCGGCGATCGCGATCGTACTTGGACTCGGCCTTGCCTACGTTGGTTTTGCCGCCTGAACCAACATCTCGGTCATCCGTGGCTCAGGAAGTCTGTCGATCCCGTCATGGAGGCCGCCGAATGATAAATGAACGGCTGTTGCGCCGCGCCCTTATTGTGTTGGCCTTGGGCGCCCTTGCCTTAGGTCTTGCGGCCTTGCTCTCAGAGCAGCGGTCAAGCGCAAGCTGGATTTGGGCAATAGGCACGCTGCCGGTCATCGTTGTCCTTGGCGTTTCGATCATACGAGATGTCATGGCGGGCCGCATGGGCGTCGATGCGGTCGCCTTTGTCTCGATGAGTGCGGCGCTTTTGCTCGGCGCGACGCTCGCTGCGATTGTCGTTGCTGTTATGTATGCTGGCGGCAACGTGCTCGAAGATTTCGCCATTGCCCGCGCTGAGCGGGATTTGAAATCGCTCGTCGACCGTGCACCGCGCCTTGCTCACCGGCGGCATGACAGTTCGGTGCAGGATATTCCCGTCGATGAAGTTAGCGTTGGGGACATTATCCTGGTCCGAGCCGGAGAACTCGTTCCCGTGGATGGCATTATCATATCGCAAAGCACAACCCTCGATGAATCCGCGCTCACGGGAGAGCCGATGGTGGTTAGCCGCCAGAGGGGAGACGGGGTGCGTAGCGGTGCCGTTAACGCAGGCGAGGCGTTTGAAATGCGAGCAAGCGCGCTTGCCGGCGAAAGCACCTATGCCGGGATTGTGCGCCTCGTCACCGCGGCGCAAACGGCGAAGGCTCCCTTTGTGCGGATGGCCGACAAATACGCGCTGCTGCTCCTGCCCGTTACCCTCGCCCTTGCGGCCATCGCCTGGATTGCCTCAGGGCAGCCGCTTCGAGGCCTTGCTGTGCTCGTGGCCTCAACGCCATGCCCTCTCATCTTGGCGGCGCCGGTGGCGTTCATTGCAGGCGTCTCGCGAGCGGCGCGTCATGGCATTTTGATCAAAGGAGGCGCCCCACTCGAAGCGCTCGCCCGTGCCCACACGCTTCTCTTTGATAAGACGGGAACTCTAACCGTCGGCGGCGCGCGGCTTGTAGCCGTTGATACGGCTCCGGGCGAAAGTGCAGAAGAGGTCTTGACCCTGGCGGCGTCCCTTGAACAGGCTTCGCAGCATGTCGTCGCCGCGGCTATCGTTTCGGCGGCGCAGGCCAGAGGCGCGACCCTCAAAATTCCCCAGTCGGTTAAAGAAACGCTCGGATCGGGCCTCGAAGGCATGATCGGGGGACATCACATCCGCGCTGGATCGGCATCGCTGCTATTCGGAAGCCGTAGGCCAGAGGGATGGGCGATCCGGGCCCTAAGGCGCGCCTCTTGGCGCTCGGCCCTTTGCGTCTTTGTCGCCAAAGACAACCGGATAATCGGCGCCCTTCTCCTGGCGGACGAGTTGCGCCGAGAAACACCGCACGCCGTCCAGGCGCTGCGGTCCGCAGGCATTGCCCGGATGGTGATGGTAACCGGCGACAGGGCGGATGCGGCTGAAACAATTGGCGCCGCGCTCGATCTCGATACCGTGCTTGCCGATCGCTCGCCCGCAGATAAGGTCGAAGCCGTGGCCACCGAGCAAAGGCTCAATCCAACAGTGATGGTTGGAGATGGCATCAACGATGCCCCTGCGCTCGCAGCGGCAGATGTCGGGATCGCCATGGGCGCTCGGGGAGCCACAGCCTCATCCGAAGCGGCGGATATTGTCATCCTTGTCGATCGTCTCGATCGGGTTGCGGAGGCTGTGAAGATCGCGCGCCGGACGCATGATATCGCGCGGCAGAGTATCATCGCTGGCATGGCGATGTCAGGTCTGGCGATGATCGCGGCGGCTTTTGGTCAACTTACGCCGGTCGCGGCTGCCCTGACCCAGGAGGGCATCGATGTGCTCGTGATCCTCAACGCGCTGCGGGCGCTGTATTCTGGTGAGGGCGCCGCCTTGCGGACCAAGCCCACCCTAACCGCCGAGATGCTTCGTGTTGACCATCGCGCGCTGGAGCAGGGCCTTGACCGTCTCCGGGAGATCGCCGACGCCCTCGACGAAGTGTGCGGGGCGCACGCGGTCGCACTCATTGCCGAGGCCAACGCCATTGTGCAGCAGAGGATCGTGAGGCACGAACGCCAAGATGAGACGATGCTGTACCCGGCTCTCTCGGCGCAGCTTCGAGACCCATCGGGTCTTGCTGCCATGAGCCGCGCTCACCGCGAAATTCAGCATCTTGCACGGCTGCTCGAGCGCCTCTTCACCGGCCTTAGCGCCGAAGATGCCGATCGCTATTTTATCCGGGATGCCCAGCGCATCATCGAGTCCCTCGAAGCTCTGGTTCGGCTTCATAATGCTCAGGAAGAAGATATTTACGATCACGCCATCCCGGAGTGAGCCGCCGGATTTTCTTTGATCTCCAACCGAAACGCATTCCCTCCTATCATCGCCTATATCGGAGCATGGCCCTTTCGGGATCATTGAAGCATCATTGAAGCGAATGGGCAGCTGCGGCCGTTCACCGCTGGCGGACCCGCGGGCTTGCCGCACAAACGATTTAAAAAGCAGATTGATACAATCTAATCACTGCATCGGGAAACTCGATGGCACGGCCAACCGACCTTCGGGGTTCGGAAAGTCCTTGGATTGACATTGAAGGTTTGCCGGCCGCCTAGACGCCAGGGGAGCTTGTTCCATGAACAGGGACATTTGTTTCATTGTCAATGCCGTGGCAGGCGGCAAAAACGGAACCGCCATCGCTTCCCGCTTGCCGGATTTGGTGGCGGCTTTCAATCGCTCTTGCAGTGTGCGGGTCATCCGAAAAGGCAAGGATATTGAGAGGGAGACCGGGCGCGCGCTCCAATCGGGCTTTCGCACTATTGTCGCGGCCGGCGGCGACGGCACCGTCAGTGCGGTTGCTTCGCAACTCGCGAGCACTGACCGGCAACTTGGCATTTTGCCACTTGGCACATTCAACTATGTGGCGCGCGAATTTGGCATTCCGCTTGGCATCACGGATGCGGTCCGCATTGTCGTCGAGGGAACCGAAAGGATCATTGATGTTGGGGACGTCAATGGCCGGGCTTTTCTGAACAATGCGGGTCTTGGCGGCTATGCAAGGATTGTACGGCGTCGGGAGCGTGTGTTTGCCTCCTGTGGACGCAGCCGGATTGCGGCCTACTGGGTTATTCTGCGCTCGCTTTTCGATTTGCCCCGGTCACTGACGTTGAAAGCTACGGTCGATGGGGAGGTTTTGCGGTTCCGGACGCCAATGGTGTTCATCGCAAAGAGCGCTTACCAACTTGAACAGTACGGCCTTGCCGCACGCGCCTGTATTGCGCGCCGGCAGCTCGCCCTCTTTGTGGCCCCGGACTGCGGCCGCTGGGAGTTGGTGCGGCGCGCGTTTGGATTGGCGCTGGGGCAACTGGAGCCGGAGCGCGACTTTGCGCTTCATTGCGGGAGCGATATTCTCGTCGAAACGAGTCAACGGCATCGGCATGTGATTTGTGACGGTGAGCTTCAACGCCTGCGTGCACCCTTCCACTTCAGCCTGCAAAAAGATGCCCTTCGCGTGCTTGTTCCTAGCGAAAGTGCGCCCATCGCCGATCCCGAACAGTTACTATCCGCGTTTGAGAGAAACCAGAACGGTCTGCGTTAATGTCGAGCGGCGAACTGATTATTACTTCACTAGCGCTGGTGATGGTCACTCTTCTCATCCGGATGTTGGCGCTCTGTGGCATTAAAAGGCTGGTTTCAGGCCCTCTGCCACGCGTCCCGCCTTACGGCCGGAGGATAGCGATTTCCGCGAAAAGGTGGTTGCGTACTCTTAACCCCAGCCTCTTTGCTTTCCTACGGCGGCGGCTTCGTTTTGGAGCGTTCACAGGGCTTCCACTGACGCTCCTGGTCCTTGCCGCGTTCTATATCGTGGCGCTACTTGCGGGACTGACGTACGAGGTTCTGGAGGCGGACGAAACGCTTCGGTTTGACAAAGCGGTCAATGCCGCGCTCACGCCCTGGCGGCAGAAGCCGCTCATCGGCGTCTTTTTGTGGATTACTGCGCTTGGTAGCGGCCCTGCGCTTGGTGCCGTCGCAATGACCGCGACCGCATTTCTTTGGGCAGATCGGCGGGCGAACCTGATCATTCCTCTTTGGGTCGCCTTCCTGGGAGCGCAGCTGACGAGCTGGGCCAGCAAATACGCGATAGACCGGCACCGGCCTGAATTTATCGAAGGGGTGAGTGCCATGTCCCCTTCTTTTCCGAGCGGCCATGCCACGGGCGCGATGGCGGTCTACGGCTTTCTGGCTTACGCCATCACACGGGATCTTAGCGGCTGGCGCCCGCGGTTCGAAGCCGCGTTCTGGTCCGCTGTTCTCATTATCATCATAGGCTTCAGCCGGATGTATCTCTCGGCGCATTACTTGACCGATGTCGTCGCTGGCTTTCTGGTTGGTGGTTTCTGGCTAGTGGCCGCGTTCGCTATAGCCGAGTGGAGAGTAGGTTCGCACAACACACAAAAACCATAGCACGGGATTATCCGAATCTACTGCATGTCCCTGTGCGGCGGCCCGCGCGCTTTCCCCCGTGGGGGCGCCCCGTGAGTCCGGCTCCGATCGGAGCCATTCTGTCAGGCGCAATAGCGCCATGATCAAGCTTAGCGAAAAGCACATCAAGGTCGTGACTGCACTGGCCACGGGGCTAATTATCCCGCACCGAAGCGCGCAATAGAATTCGGCTGTAAAAATCCGAGGTCATTATTTTTTTGGTGGTCCTTCATTCGTGGCGGAGAAATATCGAAGGTTATCGTGATTCGTCGATAAGCTTCCCGCCACGCCGCGCGCGCGGGAGGGCGAGCTCGCGAAAATTGAAGCGGCTTTTCTTTGCCAGCTCCGGCGAGCAGTACGGAACAAATAATTTTTCGGGAAATTCGACGCATTAAAAATGCGAGCCTCGAATTTCTGAACGGTGAATTGACGATGCAGGCCGCGAATGGCTGGGAAATTCTGGAATTGAGCGGCAAAGTATGCGTACGGCGACAAATAAAGCCGCTGCACAAGTATAAACCCCATAATGCATGCGCCCGTTAATGGTACGCGTCGGAAAGGATGTCGAGCAAACCGACGAATTCCGTCTTGAAATTTGCCAAGAGCATCACCGCCGCGCGCATTGATGTCATGGTCGCGGAGGGACGAGCGTCTCCGCTAAGATGAACTCCGCAAGCGGTGGACGAGCACTGGGATCGTGCAATGCGTGAGCACTCTCAGCGTCTCGCTGCCGATTAGCACCGCAGACAGTCCCCTGCGGCCATGCGAAGCCATAAAGATCAGGTCGCAGCCCTTTTTCTCCGCCGTATCGATGATAGCCCGATATGGGTATTCGTCCGTTACGCTTACTGTTTCGCACTCAACTCCGGCCGAGCGCGCCTCATCTGCGATAAATCCCAGATATTTCTGGGCGACTGCCTTCATATCCGTCTCATAATCCTTGGGCCTATCGGTTACAATGGTCGGAGCGATGGAAAAGATATGGAAGGGAAGCGTGACGGTAATCCCAGTGATTTTTGCGTTTATCTGCTTTGCAAAAGCCACAGCTTCTTTCACTGCCATTTGGGAAAGTTCGGACCCGTCGGTTGGAAAAAGAATATGCTTGTACATGTATTGATCCCCAATTGTGCGCTTAAACCAACAGAAAATATGAAGAATAGGACGTCAAAGGACTTTGATAATCATCAAAACTCAAAGATGACAGGCGCTGTCATCTATTCATAGACATAGGTGCCAGGCGCATCGCAAAGCGGCGGATAGCCTGCCTCCGGCGCTCCCATCCGCGGCGGCGAAGCGAATTCATTCGACCCTGCCTTCAGCCAGCGCACCCATTCCGGCAGCCAGGAACCATGCTTCACCTCGCATGCCGCCCTCCCGACACGTCGCGCGCGCGAGGCTGGCGAGGCTTAAGCTTAAGCTGATTAAGCTTCGGTCAAATAAAGCCGCAGCAAAAGAATTCGGCGATCTGCATCCCCGCGCATTTTTTTGGCGGTAATTAATTCGTGGCGGAACAATATCGAAGCGGTTTCGCTGCCGCACCCGGCCTCGGACTCGGGCTGCCTTCGAGACACGTCGCGCGCGCGACGTGTCTCGAAGGCGCGGTTCCGGCAAAATAGCGGGAAGCGGAAAAGTCCAAGGGTAACGCCACGGGTAACAAGGCCCTGATTTTTAGGCGGATAACACATGCTGAGCCGAAGAAGATGGTCGGGAGCTTTGCTACTGGACTTGGTGATAGACTCACAGCTCGGTCAATCCTAGAGCTGTTTTGAGATGATTACCGGCAGGAAAGCTACTGAGCAGGAAATCGAAAAGCTAAGGGCTGAGTGGAATAGAGGACAAATAATTTCGTCTGGCGGCCCGTTTTCTCGCTAAACGTCTCACCGCCCCTTCCGTGGCGCGCCGCCTGGCCGAGAGGCTGAAGGCGAACCCCTCCCACTCGCCAATTACCCCATTTAAGTATTATTTTTTTAAGAAAATCTCACTTAAAACTGGTTCCATCCCGCGCGGCAAGGGGCCGCTCACATCTACGACATGATTGAGGCACAACAACTATTGTGAAAGCCCGGCAGCTCACATTATTCGGTCTGTCCATCGGACTTGTCGCGCTCATCGGCGTTTCCATTGCTGGCGCGCCCAATTTCTTGTTTTTTGCAATTGTTACGGCAACGGTCCTCGCGACAATTGCGATTCGCCTTCTCTTTCCTAAAAGCCAGCTGCTCCCCATTACGTTTGCAAGCCTTATGGCTGTATACGCCTCTATCTTCGCACTGTTTGTAGAGAGCATTTTTAGCGACACCAAAGATGTCTCTCGAGGAATCGGCTTTAGCGCGCCCATTCTATTTTTTATTCTAAGGTGCTGGTATCGCCGCGCGGAGGTGGGTGCGGCGGTCGTCACTACAAACATTCGTAACGGGAAAGGGCTGCTTCGCGCTTTCGCCTGGCTCCTACCCATTTGCCTCGCCGGCGTTGGCGTTTATCTGCTCTCCGGTATCGCAGAACCGGCCCTCAATACTGATCTCGCCTTACTTGGCGCTATGGCCCTTATCGGGTTGATCGTTTTCTTTGTGGGCAAAGAGGTTGCGGCTTTCCTGGTTGATACTGGCCTCCTTTTTGAGGAGTTCCTTTCACGTGTGTCGCGCCTCACTATACCGGCGTTCGCCTTCCTTACATTTTACGCGCTGCTGGTGATCGTCTTCGGAGCGCTCTACAGCATCATTTCCCAGCACTCCATTGAGCCTCATTTTCGCGTTGGAAATATCACGCGGCCATTGAGCTTCTTAGAGGCAATGTATTTCTCCATCGTAACCATCAGTACGGTCGGCTATGGCGATATCGTACCAGCGAGCAACCCAGTCCGCGTGCTCGCCTCCCTCGAAGTGGTCTGCGGTGTGATGCTGCTGTTATTCGGGGTTTCCGAATTGCTGGAGTACACGCGTGAACACCGCGGCCGGCCCCGTGTGGTGGGACAGGCAAGGCGCTCCCGCCGCTCGCGACGGCAGCGACGTGCAACTCGCGCTTCTCAGCCGAATGCCTGACGACGCCGGCTGTGGCGCTCCCGCACCGAAGCACGCGACAAGTCCCTCAAGGACAAGCTTGGCGAACGGAGGCAAGATCGTTACCCTTCCACTTTGCGGATTCGATCTCGCCCGTCTCGGCAAGCCTTACTTTTGATGAAGCTTGCGCATGCTAAACCACCAAAGGCCAACGGCGATAGACGCGCCCATGAATCCGAACATTAGGTGCGTCGAGAACGGGAACAACAGCCCGGCCTTCAGCGAGCCGAACTCAAGGCCGAGCCCGGAATGGAGAGCGGCCCTAATGAGCGGAAAAGCCGCTGCAAAAGAACTCGGGTTTAAAAAATCCCAGGGCATTTATTCGGCGGCAATTCATTCGTGGCGCGCGAAAATTGAAGCTGATTTTTTACCGGCCTCCGGCGAGTGACGCCGAGCAATTAATTGCGAATTCCTTGCTTGAATTTCTGAAGGGCGAATTTCAGATGCAGGCCGTCACCGCAGGCGTGGGCCAGCGGCGCGGTCTTCCAGTTGCTTCAAGCGATCCTTGGTCTTGAGTACAATTTATCGGCGAAGGCCATAAAGCTTCGAAATCCCGCCGTGCCTATGCCGGTGGGCGAAATCGCCGTGCGCAACTTCCGGCTAATAGGCGACGCGGCAATCAGCTTTTGTGTGCGACCTCACGCTAATGGCACCATCTCGCTGAGTGTGCTGGAATCGACCGGCAACATAGAGATTTCCGTCGTACTGGATTCTCCGGGAGGGCGAGGCGTGTAGTGTTTGTGAACGCAAAGCCCACGCGCAGGGTGAGTTACTCCGCCCGTGGGCTTCGTACCGCTGAAACAAAGCGCGGCTTTAACCAATCGCGATCTTCCGTTCGGGCTTTTGGGCCTCTGGTTTTTTCGGGAGGATGACCGTCAGCACGCCATTTTTGAAGCTGGCGTTGATTTTTTCAGGGTCCACCGAATCCGGCATTTGGAAAGATCTAAAAAAGGTCCCGAACTGCCGTTCTGACAGGTAGTAATTAACTTTATCGTCGGCTGGGTGTCCGAGCGGTAGCCGGATGTGTCTCAGAACTATTGGGGCATGTCATGGCGGAAGGAGAACCTTTCCGAGCTCCTGAAGGAGTTCACCGTATCTTGCAAAATTGCCCGCCGCGTACTGTTCTTGCATCTCCGCAAACAGACGCCGTGCTTGATCGAGTCTGTTTCCAACCGTGGCCGCATTGGACCGGGCAGTGGTGGCAGGGGCTTGCAACGGAGCCCCGACGAGGAGATTCTCGGCGTCCGTCAGGGTGCTCGCCCACTCGATCTTTCGGTCGTCTGGCAATAGCTGCCCCAACACAACGCGGGCAAGCGTTGGGATTCTGGTCTGTTCGGCCTCGATATAGACGGGTTCGACCGCAATAAGCTGGTTGCCGCTCAGCGGCAACACGATGAGATTGCCCCGGATCACGCGAGAGCCGTGCTGATCCCAAAGCGTCAGATCTCCAGAGAAGCGGCTATCCGAGCTGATCCGCGATTCCACTTGTGCCGGACCATCGACGAACGTCCCTTTTGGGAAGCGGAACGCCACCAATTTTCCGTAGTTCTCGCCGTCGCAAAGCCCTGCAAGCCATGCAGCCATCTGGTTCTTGCCCGCCACCGCCATGGGCAACATGAGAAGAAACTCCGGCTTTCCAGAGCCCGGAAGCTGGGAGGTGACGTAATATGGCAGCATCTCGATCTCCCGCTCCCGATACAGCTCATGCGGCACCTCCCACCGATCCTCTCGATTGTAAAAGGTGGTTGGATTGGTCATGTGGTAGGTACCGTACATCTCGGCCTGGGCCGTGAAGATGTCTTCCGGATAGCGAATGTGCCGCCTGAGATTTTCCGGCATCTCGCTTGCATCGGTGAAGAAACCGGGCAGCATGCGCCGATACGCGTTTAAGATCGGATCGCGTGGGTCGAAGACGTAGAATGTCACCGACCCGTTATAGGCATCGATGACCGCCTTGACGGAGTTGCGCACGTAATTGCGCCCGTGGAAACTCCCCACCGACCCCCGATAGGCCTCGCTGTAAGGATATGTTCTTGAGGTGGTGTAACCATCCAGGATGTAGGAATAGTGGTCCCCGCCGGCGACAATGTAGGGATCGCGATCAAAGGTGAGGAACGGCGCGAGCATTTGAGCCCGCTCGACGATATTCCGGCGCAACATCACTCGGCTCTCGGGCGTGAAGTATTTCGAAATGAAGAGCCGCAGCCCGTCGAACTGATGGGCGATGACGAGCTTGCGCCAGAAATTGGAGAGCCGGATTCCGCCTTTGCCGGCGTAGGTTGTCTCGACATTCGCCTGCCCTTGCGGGAAATCGAATTCCTTTTCCAAAGTATTGACGTAGACACGCTCGCGCGTGAGGTTGCCGTAGTAGATCGCACCGTGATCGACGGCCAGACCTTCCTTGGCCTGCAGAGGAATGTCGTGCGCCCACAGGAGCGGATTTCCCCTGCTGTCGATTTCATTCACCGGGACGACGACAGCTCCGTAGCCGTGGGTGTATTTGAGTGCGAGATTGACCCACACTTTCGCTTGGGCCGGGAGTTTTTCGACATCCAGTTCGCGCGCCGTGATCATGACCTGGCGCTGGACTCCGTCGATCATGTAGCGGTCGATGTCGACCTTGGCGAAGGTATAGTATGGCCGCAAGCCCTGAATCTGCTGCAGTTGCGGTTCGAGCGCTCTCCAGTCCCAGATCCGGGCGTCCCGGAGGGTGGAGGCATTCTTGTCCACGTCATCCCGCGTGAGCGGCTTGGCCGATACGGCGAATTCGCGCACTTCCACCGATGGCCCAGTAAGATTGTAGGCCTGCCTCGTACCGGCGATACTTTTCAGAACGTAGGGTTGCTCGAGCGTTATCTGGTTCGGGCCGACGTAAAGACTTTCCAGCGTGGCGGGAACGGCCGCCGCCCCCAGATAGAGGATTGCGAAGAGGGCGCAAGGGATCATCCAACGTGAACGGCGCAGCAGCAACCAATTACGGAACCGTGGCGTAAAGGCAGCGATTGCAAGGATGCAAGCTGCAGCAAACCAGCAGGCGATCACAAGGGTGTAGCCTGGTATCCAGAAGTGTACGTCCGCGTACGATGCCCCGGCGACGACCTTTGAATGTCCGTCGATGACGAGGTGATAAAGGCTGAGAAGGCGGTTCACGCCCAACACTAGACAGAGTAGCATTGCCAGAAGCATGCCCTGCCTTATCCATCCCGCCCAGATTCCCTGGTCCGCCGCCAAAGGGTGGCCGGCATGACCTTTTGAGCGAAAGGACCCGCTTTCATGCAGAAGATCGAAAAAGTCTTCCTGTCTTCGGTAGGATGTCAGACCTGAAACAGCCCAAATCGCGAGGGTGAAGACGAGGATGGCAATCAGCAAGCCGACGATCTCGTCGTACAAGGGTAAGGCAAGCAGATAGAACGATAGATCCTTGCCGAAGACCGGGTCGGCGCTACCGGTTGCGGTGCCTCCCAGGAAGCGGATGATTGAAATCCAGTGAGGCGTCGCGAGGAAAGCCACCACAGCGGAGAAAAGAAAAGCGGCGAGCCAGCGAGCACCGCGAGGGATTGCGGAAAGCGGCGCGCTCAGGACTCGAAGGTTCAATCCCAGGAAAAGCCCGACAAATACGAAGACAGCAAGGAAAATCCCAGCGCGGTACTGGAGCGACAGCCAATAGCGATGGCTCTGACCAAGCTCCGTAAACCAATAATTTTCGAGTGAGATGCGAAGCGCCGCTTCGAAGCCGATGATCCCAAGCACAGCCGCCAGGATGTAGGCGACGCCGCGATAGATGCGGTGCAGGAAGGCTACGTCATCGCCACCTCGCTCTGACAAAAGGGTCAATGCCAGGGGAATCGCCGCCACAAGGATAAGAAGCAAATAGCTGATCGCGAACATCGGCCGCTCAATAGCAAGCGAACACCATGTTTAATTTCGAAAAGCCTTTGATCCATTGATATAACTCAAACACCGATGGCTTCGCCTTGAAAAGGGGTTGCGATTTCTGTCCCGGACAGATGGATCGAAGCCTCTCCTCGACTACAACTTGCAGGCAGTGTTGTTAATGATTTCCGTGGCGCAGGTTATACTCTCCAGCATCCCACCGAGCTGCCTATCCGCCGGATTTTCGGGCCACAGGCATGACGCCGCTGCCCGAGCTGCGATCTGTTCATTGCGGCAGGTAACGCCGCCTGCCTTGTCTAGGACAATCTATCGGTAATCCCAGCCTAGCTTTCGGACGCGCTTTGCCGGATGACCACCGACGGCGGTTACAGCGCGCGCGGGACTGCGCCCGGCATATTTGGTGACGCAATAATGGATAACGCCTAAGGTTGGGCGGTTATGCGTCGTAGGGCGGTTCGTTCCCAAACAGCCGTCTTGATCGATGGAAATTCCGAGGCGCATTACAATCTCCTATGATAAACTAGCCATAACTGGCTGTCTTGTCGCAACTATCCGCTGGGCTCAGGGTCCACGCCGCGCTTGAAAAGAACGATGATAAAGCAGGCTACAGCAACAGCAATCATTGGCCTTTTTTTATGCGCCGGTGTTGTGGCCGCGGCAGGGCCCGAAGAGATCAAGGCAGGCCGGAAAATTGCCGAGGGCCTTTGCGCGAGCTGCCACGCAATAGGGAAAGAGGGAGCGAGCCCCCATCCCAGCGCTCCGCCTTTTCGCATTATCGTCGCGAAAGGCAATATCGAACATCTGAAAGAGACACTCGGCGAGGGCACGATTGCTGGACATCCTCACATGCCGCAGCTCAAATTTAAGCCGCGCGACGTCGCCGCACTCATTGCATATCTTGAGAGCCTCAGCGGGCGGAGCTGAGCGCGCATACGATCTCGAAGCTCCGTAGAGAGGGCGCGCCTAACGTTCCTGTTTGAGGCTTAGAATATAGGCAATGATATTATCCCGCTCATTCAAGGATAGTACGAAATTAGGCATGTTTTCATGGGTAGAATGGAGGGTCGCCGCAAGGCTAATCCCGGTCATGCCCGATGTATTCGCAATAGCGTCAAACGTTGGCGCAAGCGGATTCGGCGAGAAATTGTCTCCCTTGCGAACGGCATGACATTGGGCACAGACTTTCTGGGCATAAACTGCGCCTTTGCTGGGATCGCCAGGTTCTTCAGCGCCAGCTACATAGGATATGTGCGCGGTTGCAAACAATGCGCCTACCATAAGAATGCGGATCAACATCCCTCTCGTTCCTTAAAAAAGCGCCGATGCGGCTCGCGATGGTTGCATCGCCCATCAAGCCGCTTGCTGCTCCCCAAGGAGCATAGAGTTGATTTGGCCGACGAAATTGCGAACGGCTCTCTCGTAAGAGCCATCGGAGAGTTGCGCGGAAGAGAGAGACAATGTGGCGATCGGACGCCCGCCGCTAATGGTTGCCATTTGCGTCAAACTGCGGCCTGGCGAAGGACCGCCTTGCGTCACGAAGTAGGCCATATTCTTGAGATGAGAACGGTGCTCACGAAGATAAGTACGGACTGGACAGGCAATACGGCCAGCCCAAACCGGTCCACCGACGACCACGACATCGTAGTTCGCAGGAGCGACTTTCGCTTCTTCGAGAGCGACCTGCCTATCCGTTAAACTATGAAAGACCCCAGACAGGAAGCCCCAACTGCCGTCATATGCGGCTCTACTGAGAATGCGGTCGGTATCGGCTCCGAGCAGGGCGGCAATTTTATTAGCAATCAGGCTCGTTGTGCCCGTTCGCGAGTAAAATACGACCAATGATCTCACGTCGGGTGCTCCTTTTGGACCACGGCAACTTATCAATATTCTGGGCAATACCCGCTGGCTCGGACATGACTTTTGTCAAAGCGATTTAAAGGCCGACGCCGAGGAAACTTTTCGGCTTCTTCACAATCGTCGCCCGCGAGCAGAGGTGGTACGTTAATTTTAAGGAGACTGAGTCAACGCGCGCGGCGTTATGCTCTTGGCAAATTTCAAGATCGATTCGTCAGTTTTCTCGACATTTTTAATGCGTCGAATTTCCCGAAAAATTATTTGTTTCCGCACTGCTCGGCGGAGCCGGCAAAAAAAAGCTGCTTCAATTTTCGCGCGCCACGAATGAATTACCGCCGAATAAATGCCCTGGGATTTTTAAATCCGAATTCTTGTGCAGCGGCTTTATATTTGTTGCCGTACGCATACTTTGCCGCTCAATTCCAGAATTTCCCAGCCATTCGCGGCCTGCATCGTCAATTCACCGTTCAGAAATTCGAGGCTCGCATTTTTAATGCGTCGAATTTCCCGAAAAATTATTTGTTCCGCACTGCTCGCCGGAGCTGGCAAAGAAAAGCCGCTTCAAATTTTCGCGAGCTACGAATGACTTACCGCCGAATAAATGCCATGGGAGCGGTCTATGGCTTCGCCATGATCGAGGAGCTCCGGCGGCACGGCTATGAGCTGGCGCAAAGGGTATTAGATGCATTAAAGGCATCAGGCTTAAATATAATGATTTTGAGCCGTATGGCTACGCTTGAGCTAGTGGCGGATGTGGCGGATTTTGACCTTTTTTCCCAAGTGTCTACGTGAGAAAATTATATAGACACTTTGGGAAAAAATGGCCTGGATATCCGCCACCCAATGGTGAGAAGAAAAGGATCATATGAGCCTAAGAGGTGTCGAGAGATTAATTTTTAACCGGATTTTGCCTAAAGCCATCGGCTAAATTTATACTGCTAAATTTAAACTATTTAAGCCGCTAAATTTAAGGAGCTAAAACCGCTAAATTTAAGTCGCTAAAAATAGCGTTTACGATTGGCAAGCAGAGCGCAGAATTTAACTTAGGGCAGTAAAGGCAGTACAAGTGCGGTTGCGACTGTGGGCATCCCCTACGGGACAAAACGCTCAAACGAGGCTCGACCACCTAATAGCAGCCTATAGCTATTAATTGCGACGTGGCGCGCTGTGCCTCACGCCTCGCCCTCAAGCCTCTTCAAACTCCGGCTGATCGCAACGTGCGTAATCAGTGGCCGTCTTCAGCCAAGGCATCTTGCATCGCCCGAAGTGGCTGCGCTTCGAGAGTGCGTAAAGGCGCTAAAGCAATGTAACAAGAGGAACGTTGGGAACCTCCAACATGTTCATCGTGCTGTCGGCTAAGCCCAGACACTTTTTGCCCCTGCTGCCATGGGCGAGAGGGCAGGCTGCTCCAGTGCCAGCTTAATGATCCGTTCACGGACGTCGTCCGGAATTCGGTTCCAGACGCGATCCGGTCTCGGGCTGCGGTCATCCAAAGCTTCAGGTCCGCCATTGCGATAAAGATCGTACCAGCGATAAAAGGTTGCCTTTGGGATGCCGAGCCGGTCCAGGGTTCGGCGCACCGGCAGAGCCGACTGCTCGACGAGGCGAATGATCTCGAGCTTCTCGGACGCGGGGTATCTCATTCTTGGTCTCCCCATCCCCGATCGTGCTTTTTTTGAGCAGCCTGTTTTCCAGCTCGGCGACGACCTCCTTCAGCACTGAGGCCTCGCGGCGCGGTTCCTTCACTTCGTCCGAGGTCGCGGCCCGCGCCGTATCGCCCGCCAAGCGTTTCTTGCCGGCTTCTAAGAAGTCCTTCGACCAGCGGTAATAGAGGTTTTGAACGATGCCTTCGCGGCGGCAGAGCTCGGCGATACTGTCCTCGCCACGCAGGCCCTGCAGGACGATGCGGATTTTCTCTTCGGCGCAGAACGGCCGCCGCGTCTCCCGACGGATGGTCTTTATGACCTGCTCTGCCGGTTCCTTCGCCGGCCCGGATTTCTGTCTCATCTTCGCTCCCTCAAGGGCTACGATGAACCAGAAATCCTCCCTTTCTCAATCCGCTAAATCTGTCTCATGAGTGCTGACGGTAGACACCTGTTATAGCCTTCCGCGTCATCGCCTCAGGCTTTACGCGCTTCGCTTTCGCGAGGGTTACGCCGTGCGGGCTGACTGTGGAACCGTCCCCGCGCAGTGCAGCGCAAAGCGGTGCATCTGCAGACACGGGCGATCTATGTCTACAACTCCACTCTTCTATTCAGGCAACCGCGCAAATGTGATCGCAAATGGCTGTAGTGGTTCCTCCGGCGCTGCACTCGGCCTTTAGCCTCTCGCGCCAAGCCAGAGCCGCCTTCTTGAATTTCGGATCGTTGAGCAAAGCGTTCAAAGCCTTCTCAACGCTTGCTTTGTCCGCGATCTCCAGCGGGATGGCGATCCCGGCGCCTTGTTCGCAAACGGCTTGGGAGTTGAGCCACTTTTCCGTGTCGCAAAATATGATCAATTGAGGCACGCCAACAGAGGCGCAGAGCTGCGCAATGCCTAGCCCTCCATGATGAATGAAAACCCGGCATCCGCGCGCAATGTCCTGCGCGGAGTAAAGCGTGCTGCGCTTCATGAGGCCTGCCTGGTTGAGCGCCTTTTGCAAGTCGGCGCCGGTGCCTTCGGTCGCGATGACGGGCTTTGGCTTTAGAGTTCCAAGCAGGGGCATCAAACGAATATATTGCCCCATATCCGGTCCGAAATAGGCTCCAATCCCGGCTGGCGCACGGGCACCCGGGTCGTCATAGGGCGCGATATCCGGCGGTAGAACGGGCTCGATCCGGCGGCCTCTCGCAGGGTCAAAGTCCGGGTAGCAGATAGGAAATGGGACCTCGCCACGGATTGCGATCAGCGGATCGCCGGGATCGCTGCGGGCGGCGCGTATCAGGCCTTCAAAGACCGCAGTTTTAACGCGCTTTTGCAAGGGCAAGTCATTTCCGAGCTTTTCCTGAAAGGGAACGAAGCGTCCGTCCACAATGGCTGGAACCGTAAACCCGGTCCCGACGGCAATACCCGGGCACCGCCCAAAGGCCGCGATCATCGCGCCAGGAGCGAAATCGCCGACAACGACCGACGGCGATGTGTAGTTCATGAGGCTATCCCAAGCCTGCACAATATTGGTTACGGCGCGTTGATCGGCCATCCCGAAATCGGCAACAACCGCAGCGAAGCTGTTGATAAGGGTATCCCCGGCCACTCCGGCTTCGAACCAGCTCTCCCGCTGAAAGCGCGGCCATCCGGGCGCCGGCACCACATCGTCGAATGCGTACTCGGCGCGATCCATCGACGAAAGGCGGAATGGGGCCATGACGATGCGCCAGCCCCTGCGCTTCAAATCCACGGCGATGGAGTTGAGGCGTTTCACATGGCCAAAACCAAGTCCGGCTTCGTTGGCAAGAAGCGCTGTCTTCATTCCAATCTTCTGGACCGGTTAGCTGGCCCGCTCACACTAAGACCCTCCAGAATGAGACTTAGCCACTTCCGTTCACTATATGAAGAGTCTCCGGTGTAAGCCACCGTGCTCCCCTGGAAAGAAAATAGGCATGGCCCAATTGAATCTTCGAACTTGATAGCAGAAATTCGAACTGAGACAGTCTGCTTGTGGCCAGCAAGGCTGGCCAGAAAGCCACTAACCCGGCTAATCTGACGATGCAACAATCGAAAAATGCTTCTGGGCTTAGGCTATGTTTCCTTGCTTCTTCGCGGGAAGGAAGCTTGTTAGTTGAGGTCGAATCTCAAGCCAACCTGGCCGGATAGGGTATAGAGGCTGGAGTTCCAATCGCCGCGAAAACCAACGTTGAATTCCATGCCTGGCGCTACTTGAGTGGTTATGCCGATGGCGCTGAAATAGTCCTTATTGTCGTCTTTGAACTTAACCTCTACACTATTCACCCGCAGCCTATTATCATACTCGAACCGGTTGTCATATCCGGCCTGAATGAATGGAACGAACTCGCGCCCTGCCGTTACGAACGAGGTTGCCAATTTTGCAGAAAATGAAGCCTTCCAGCTCTCCAGGCTAATGTCACTGATGGAGTTGCCGATGAATTGGTGGGTATTGATGGTAATGCCAATGTTGTCGTTGAAGGCGTCGCTAAATGAGTTGGCGTAACTGATCCCGGTGCGTAGATCCAAGGTAATATTCTGACCAAAGACCGCCCTATCGCCTCGCGCCAGAGGAATTTGTACGCCAGCGAGACCTCCCCCTACGAAACCCATTGTCGCGGTGTCAACCTGAACATTTCTAAGTTGGGTGATATGAGTGTTTCCATCATAGGCGCTCGCCAGCCCGAGCAGATAGAAATTACTATAAGTTCCTAGAGCGTACACTCCCCCCAGGCCGGAAGCGTTATCGGCGCTTGTCTTGCCGGTTACGCCGTTTGTTCTAAAGGGACCATTACGGGCCGGAATACCCGGTACCGGGTCGAAATATGCCTGCGTCCCCCCAATACCGCCAAATCCACCTATCTTCAACGAATAGGCTTTTTCTGCGCCTGTGAGATTATATTGAACACCAAGAAGGAGTGACTGCTCATCTTGCCTAAAACTGGGCCCTTTTTTTAATATGTCGGGCGAAGTTCTACTTGGAATCCGTCGTGCTGGGTCGTGCTGAGGCGGAAAGAGGGCCAAAAACCCCAAGTGCCATTCTGTTCAAGGGCGCGGTCTAAGACGGAATTCATGTTTACGTAGTTGGTCGCCGCGTCGCTTATTGCCGCAGGCTGGGCATACTCCACCGGCGCTGCGCCATAACCTGATCCAAAAGCCATGGCGTTATCGTACACGGCCAAGCAGAGCGGGAGAGCCATATACGCGCAGCGTGGGAGAGCCATCATGGACGCGCAGCGCCGCAGAACCAGCGTCGACGCGCCGAAATACAGCGATTTTTTCATCGTGACTTTGCCCAGGTCAGAACGCCCCAATTAGCGGAAACAGCTTAGCCCCACGATTCCCGCTCAATGGATCATTAGAAGAGTTTCAGACCGAATGCCAAGAAATTTAACCGAACTGTGCGGGTGATTGCGAAAGCTTGTGGTCACGGCGCCACAGGTTCTGAAGCTCAAATCGCGGCTGGAGGCGGAAGATTAGCGAGCATTTTGAGGTCCGAGAGAACAATAATTTATAGCGCCAGCATTCAAATGATACCCAGGAAGGAAGCTGATGCCGAAAGTGTGGGCAGCGCGTCGAATATCTTGGATTTCGTTGGGAACCTGAGAATGCAAACCGAGTCCACTGTTGAACTTCCTGCTGAGGTGAAGGTGCACGAAACCGCCCCACGGCCTAAATAGTAAGCTATCGTGATCGGCCTCACTCTAAGGGGCGGCTGGGTTCTAGCTGCAGTTGATCGCGGTCTTGCCGGGCATCTGCCCTCTGAAATGATCGATGTCGGCCGAAAGCCGCGTTCTTCAGTCCAGTTCAACTCAGATGAAGAAAGTGACCAACAGCTTCGCACTTAGCGCTGCGGCGCACCAATTTCGCGCGTGAGAGTGGCTTTGAGATCGTCGATGGGGAAGCCCAGAGCAGAGACGCGGGCCGGGATGTGCAGGAATAGGGGAGGGGACAGATAGAGCAACACAGCTTTGCTACTGGCTCGCCATGAGATGAAATCTCGCCACAAGATAGTGCTTTCGCCGCGCGGGGATTGAAAGTGCAGCCCCTCGGGGCGGAGATCAATGCGCGAGGTGAGGTGTGCGAGGGGCTGCCTTGCATAGATGTGGCGACCGTACCATGGGGGGAAAAGAGCGCCCATTGAGCTATTCCGGCCAGGGTTCCCCCCAAGGCCATGCAAAGCGGCAGTAATGCCTGCCACCAGATAGATGCTCCGTCATCGCGCAGGTAGAGAAACATTGAGGCAGAAGTTCCCAGTACGAACAGAACGCAAAAGCGCCATCCTGATCGTTTCAGGGTAAAGTGAGCCTGGTATGCCGCCGCAAAATCGCCCTTCGTGTATATGAACTCGACTGACGGATAGCGGCCGGTATTTGCACTCTCCACATTTTCCCCCAACGTCTTAAGCAGCGCCATCGTTCAGGTTGACGGCCGGGCTCTAATGAGCTGCGACCTCGGATGTGTCAATCCTTTCATAGAGTTGAACGGCACGGTTCAACTCTATCAAAAACGCTACATTTTCTGTCGCAACAGTGTTTACGTCCCCCTCTGCCGGAACTCCCCCGTCCGCAGCCTTGCTGAAGATTTGCCGTAGGTCTCGCCAGCGCCGCTCGATCTCCGCCAGTTGTGTTAAAATCGCGCTCGCATCTTTTTCACTTAGCTTCATCTGAACAAGACCGCGCTTCAGCTCCTCCTGCACGGACGTGAACAGTGCAATTGTGCCGAGAAGGTGTGCGCGGGTCTCTTGCGCTTTGAAGCCGGACGCGATCATGCACAACTCCTTGCTCATCTTTTGGGACAGCATCCGCTGACGCCCGGCCACATTGATCGCATTCGCAAGTCCACGGCGGATTAGATGGCCGTCTTCGTGCTTCAACTCGAGGAGTTCAACCGCGTCGTTTATGGAAATCAAGACTGGCAGGTTCAGCTCATGAATATTTTCGAGTTTTTCCCGTAAAGGGCCGCTCGGGAAGGCAGACGCAAATTCGTCAACGGCCAAGATGTATTGTTGCGAGAGTTGCGCGGCGGTGTCGATGACGGACAGCACGTCCGCTTCGCGCTCGGGGGCTAGTCCCATTTCAACAGAGCCGGTTTTCAGCGCTTTCATGGTGGACACGAACAGCGCCTCCGCGTCTTTCATCTCCTGAATGCTTGCAGTGTTTCCAGGCCGTAATGACGCAAAGCAAACTGCTTTCGCGATGCGTTGCGAAAGCATGCGCTGGCGTCCAGAGACATTAATCCGGTGCTGGGCTTCGCGGCGAGCTTCTGCCCCGGCGGACGCCGCAAAGGCACTGGATCCCGTTAGCAGCAAAAAAAGTACGGAGAGGCATAACCTGCGGACACAATACGCATTCATCGGTTATTTCCCTATCCATTCATGTTTCCTACGAGGAGAGCGATTACCGCTCGCTACGGATACAGCAATTAACGTGCCGCAGCCCGCCGCACATTGAATTTGGCTTTGCGGCTAAGCGAGGGGGTGGATTTGCCCGCGAAACAAAGCGCCGGGCTTAGCTCGGCAGCGGCTCTGGCGAAACAAACAAATCTTGTGCGGATCCAGTTTCAGGCAAAGGCGACGCGGCGTCGCGAGCGCAACAGCAGCATCAATGCGATGCCGATATTCAGCGCGTTCCATGCCATGCCGTTGAGAAATGCGGCGCGGTACGACCCCGTCATGTCGAAAATCACCCCGGAGATCCATCCACCGAACGACATGCCAACCACTGACGCCATGATTACAATGCCGACGCGGGTGGCGGCTTCCTTTGCCGGCATCGTTTCACGAACGATGATGGCGTAGCTCGGCACCAACCCGCCCTGAAACAGGCCGAACAATGCCGAAACCACGTAGAGCGAGGTCAGCCCGTTGAAGAACAGATACATCGCGAGCGCCGTGCCCTGCGCCAGCGATCCGATGAGCAATGTGGAGAGGCCGCCGAGGCGATCGGCGATGAACCCGGAACCGATCCGGCTGGCGATACCGAAAGCCAGCATCAGCGCCAGCATTTCCGCGCCGCGCGCCACGCCGTAACCGAGATCGCCACAATAGGCGACGATATGCACTTGCGGCATCGCCATGGCGACACAACAGGAAATGCTTGCCAGCGAGAGAATGAGGGTCAGTGCATTGCTGCTGATATTCAGGTCGACGCTAGGCCGCGCTTCGACATCAGATGAGCGGCGCTGCGATCCGCGCATGTCCAGCCACAGGATCAAAACTAGGGCCGACATTGCCGCTGCGGAGAGGATGCCGATGGCTGCATGCGTCATTTGCCAGCCATACTGCACCATGCCGCGCTCGATGAGCGGTGGCCAGATCGCGCCGCCGAGATAGTTGCCGCTGGCCGCAATTGTCACCGCGATGCCGCGTTGGCGAATGAACCAGTGCGACGCTTCCGCCATTAAAGGTGCAAAGGTAGCGGACGCGCCGAACCCAATGAAAAAATGGACCAGTGTGAACTGCCATAGTGCTGTTGACGCACCGGCACCAAGATAGCCGCACAGCAATGAGAGGCATCCCATGCCGAGCGCAGGCACGATGCCGAAACGGTCCACCACGCGGCCGATTATGACCCCGCCGATGCCGAAGCCCATCATCGCCAGCGTGTAGGCCAGCGACGCTGCGCCGCGCGAGACGCCAAATTCGGCCTGCACCTTCGGCAGTGCGACAACCACCGACCACATCCCAACACTTCCGACGGCGCCGATCGCGAGCGCAATAAAGAGGCGCCGCCACGCTGCAGGCGAGTCAGGCACAAACACAGACAGCCCCAGGCCTGCGGGAAAAATTGTCGTCATCGGGAATCCTCTGGGCAGGTCTCTACATTCCGGCACGCATGCCGGATGCAAGGGATGTTTTTGGGCGAAGTGCGGCGGCCGTGCCGCAAGGTGTCTTTGGCAGCGTACCCCGCTGGCGGGTGTTCGGCAATATCACACACGCTCACGTTTATGCGAAAGGCCTAGAAGTACCGTCTGCCGGTCTACGCCAAAGGTCATGCTCGAAAAGCGAAACTGCCGCTGGTATCAGGGGAATAAACAGCACCCTCACCGGCTAGACATTACGTTAGCTTAATGGGCGGAAGTGATGAGTCCGCCGCGGCCTCCCGGGGCAATGTCGTTGCGCTGGCCTTTTGCAAGAGAACCATTTGCTGGAGCGTTGCCAGAAGCGTTTCCACCCGGACGGTTGTCGCGGATAGGGTTTGCAGCGCTACCATGGTCACCCTTACTCGTGACCGTTCCGCCCGGGTTGTGATCGCGCACGACTATAGTGCCACTGGTCGTAGTGCCGTCATCGCGCTCGACATGGGGACCGCGTGGGTTCTGCGTAAGCGTCTTGCGCTGATGCTTTGTAAGTGGGACCAGCAAGCGGGACGCTAGCAGCAGCAACAGTGCAGGCAATGAACAATGTCCGGAACCTCATCATGCTAATCGCTCTCCGATTGTTCGGCTGAGCCAGTTCCCAATGCCCCGGTGCGCCAGATCTGCCTGGCACATAGTGGTAGGTCGTCGCCAGAGATAGACCAAACGGCCCCGCCGATCCTGAGATAGACTTCATCGAGATGCCAGATGGGGTGCGGCTTGGGCCGGCGTTTACGCAGATCCGCCGCAATGGCGGGCCCGAAATGGTTTACCCAGCGCCGCACCGTCTCAAAAGCCAAGGATTTCAAAGACACCAGGATCAGCCGCCACGAAACGGTGGATGGCGATCACGGCCGCATCGAAACGCGAAACTATACGGTCTTGCATGAGGTTGGCTGGTTGCGGGAACGCCACGGCTGGCCAGGGTTGAAAGGCGTCGTCATGGTCGAAACCACGCGCGAAACCGGAGACAAAACCGAGCGGGAGACACGGTTCTACATCACCTCCCTGACGCATACGGCCCAACAAATTGGGCCAATCGTTCGCAGCCACTGGTCCATCGAGAACAGCCTGCATTGGGTGATGGACATGGTCTTTCGCGACGACGAATGCCGTGTCCGTCAGGGCAATGCCCCCGCTAACTTCACCACGGTCAAGCACATGGCGCACAATCTGACCCGAAGGGCGCCGGGTAACGCGTCCATCCGCTCAAGACGCAAAGCCGCCGCCTGGGATGATGAATTCCTCGTAAGCCTTGTTGCCGCTTGAGCCGTTCACCCGATTCCCCTGGAAGCGGGCCTGCTCGATGCAGCCGCAGCCTATTTCCATCACGCAACGCCCGGGCTTGGGCCGGATATTGAGACCTATAGAACCGGGAATGGGGCCAGAAGAACGGCGAGCGCGCGGTGGGCGGCATGCGCTACCTGAATAATGTGTTGGCCTCTCAGCCTTATTTAGCCGGAGAGAATTTTACGATGGTCGACATTACGGCCTTCGCCGGGCTAGCCTATGCCGATTTCGCCAAGATCGAAATGCCGTCGGAACTTGCCTATCTGAAATCTTGGCGCGCCCGTGTCGCGGCGCGTCCAAGTGTTGCCCAGGCCTGATTAGGAGGCGTCAATGGAACTGAACGCAGACTTTTCAAAACGCGCCGCCGTTCACAGCTCAAGCATGCCTTGGATCTCCTCGCCGATCGCGGGTGTAGACCGCCGAATGCTCGACCGAATCGGTGACGAGGTCGCGCGGGCGACGACGATCGTGCGATACGCGCCGCAAAGCAAATTCTCTGCCCATACGCATGGTGGCGGCGAAGAGTTTTTTGTGCTCCACGGTGTGTTTCAGGATGAGCACGGGGATTTCCCGACTGGATCTTATATCCGCAACCCGCCAACTTCCTCGCACACACCAGGTTCGGAACCCGGCTGCACAATCTTCGTGAAACTCTGGCAATTCGATCCTGCTGACCGCGCGCATGTGCGCATCGATACGGCGAGCCGGACCTTCTCTCCAGAGCCAGACCGGGCTGGCGTGGAGACTATGGCCTTATTCGCCGATGCCTTTGAAAATGTGCGGCTTGAGCGTTGGGCGCCGGGGGCCGCCATCAAACTTGATCTACCAGGAGGCGGCGAATTTTTTGTGCTCGACGGCGGATTTGAGGAGCGCGTCGAGAGGTTCGTTTCTGGGTCGTGGCTCAGGCTTCCTCCCTGCGAGCGGCTTATGGCGGCCGCTGGACCCTCTGGGTGCAAGCTCTGGGTTAAGACCGGCCATCTTGCGGGCCGTCTATCGAAGCCAGCGGCCTCTAGAAATTAGGAACGACACAACCTGCCCAATCAGGTCTCTCGTTGAAGACGCGGCCTCTGGCGTCTAGGAGACCTGATCGATGCGGACGCTTCGGTCCTCGTCCGGCGCGAACGCCTGAAATATACCAGCACTCGCTATCGGAGCGCTTCTGATGGAGACGGACGTCCTTATCGTGGGAGCCGGCCTAAGTGGCTTGGCGCTCGCCTTAGACCTGCAGCGTGCAGGTCGGGACTATATTTTAGTCGAGGCGCGTGACCGAATTGGTGGGCGCATTAAGTCGCTTGCAGCAGATGCCGCCTCCGGCAATACGCCGCGCTACGATTTGGGACCGGCGTGGTTCTGGCATGGCCAGCCCCGCATGGCGCAGCTCGTGCGCGATTTCGATCTCGCAGTTTTCGAACAGTATTCAACCGGTAGCCTTGTATTCGAGGATGCCAATGGCGCCATACAGCGAGACCTGGCGTTCGCGACGATGGCTGGTTCATTGCGTCTTGAGAATGGTATGGCAAGCCTGACGGAGGCGATTGCCGCTGCATTGCAGAACGATAAAATTCATCTTCGGTCTCAGGTGCAGCACGTCACGCTAGCGGCACACGGCGTCGATGTTACAATTCAGGGGGTCAGCGAAAAGATCCACGCTCGTCATATCGCAATCGCCGTGCCTCCACGGGTGGCCACTCGGACGATTGCATTTGATCCTGTTTTGACGCCGTTGCAGAGCGCGGCCATGGCTGCCGTTCCGACATGGATGGCATCAGCCGCCGAGGACCTCTGGTTGAAATTCACGATGCCTCCCCCTCAAGCGGCGAGCAGGGAGCCCTGTTTGGCTTTGTCGGCACGTCACCACAAGCGCGGGCCAAACCAGACTTTGATCTTGCCGCTCAGGCTGTCAAACAATTGACTGCCATGTTTGGAGCGAGCGCCGGTAATCCCGTCAATGTCCTGATTAAAGACTGGGCGCAGGACACGTTTACAGCAACGAATGCTGATCGTGATGGCGATACCGCGCACTCATTATACGGGCTTCCGGGGGAATTACGCGACCTATGGGAAGGCCGAATAGTCTTTGCCTCGACGGAAATGGGATCGCAGTTCGGGGGCTATCTCGAAGGCGCGCTGGAAGCCGCACATACCGCCAAAGGCTTTCTCAATATCAATAAGAGCGATGTCCGGCTGTTGAGTTAACTGTCTTCTGGGATAGAGCATAACGGAAGATGCCCTCTATTTGTCGCCCTGGCGCTAACGAGTGCTTTGACACCCTGAGCACAACTCAAGCAAAACCGCGCAGACACGGGATAATCCCATAGCGCGCGGCACTGGCGACAAAGTATCGCTGCAGGGTGCAGACCTGCCACCGGGACCGTCTTTGGTTTGAAACCTCAAACCAAAGACAAGCACTTCGGGAACAAACTTTATTGTCATCGGACAAATGACCGCTAACCGCTTCAATCCCCTACTCGACCGTGACAGACTTTGCCAGATTGCGCGGCTGATCCACGTCAGTGCCCATCACAACAGCGGTGTGGTAGGCCAAAAGCTGAATCGGAACAGCATAAAGGATCGGCGCGACGAAGGGATGCGCGGCCGGAATCTCGAAATGCGTCTCAGCGTTCACGCTCGCAGCCGCATCCGCAGAATCACTGAATACAATGAGCTGACCTCCGCGTGCGGCCACTTCCTGCATATTCGAAACCATTTTTTCGTACAGATTGTCTTTCGGAGCCATCGCGATGATCGGCACAGTTTCGTCAATAAGCGCAATCGGACCATGCTTCAGCTCGCCAGCCGCGAAACCCTCTGCATGCAAATAGGAAATTTCCTTAAGCTTGAGTGCGCCTTCAAGCGCTAAGGGATAAGTTGAGCCGCGCCCGAGATAAAGCACGAGCGGCGCTTTGGATAGCGCATGAGCCAGCGGGCCGAATTCTTCCTCGCGGCGGAGAATGTCGGTGATAAGCCGAGGCGTCCCCACGAGTGCGCGAACAAGTTCGGCCTCTTCGGCAGCCGTGATCGCGCCACGTTGCCGCCCTGCCGCGATGGCCATGCAAGCCAGCACCGAAAGCTGACATGTAAACGCCTTTGTGGAGGCAACCCCGATTTCAGGACCGGCAAGCGTCGGAAGTATTGCATCGGACTCTCGCGCGATGCTCAATTCCGGCACGTTGACCACAGAGGCGATTGTTTGCCCATTTTCCTTGCAGTAGCGGAGGCTTGCGAGTGTGTCCGCCGTTTCGCCAGACTGCGACACGAACACCGCAAGCCCGTCCTTTGGCAGCGGGGCTTCGCGGTAGCGAAATTCTGACGCGATGTCGACATCGACCGGAAGCTTAGCTATGCGTTCGAACCAGTATTTCGCAGTTAATGCCGCGTAAAAGGCAGTTCCACACGCGGAGATGGTGAGCTTTGAGAGCTTCTCGAAAGGCAGCGGTGGGCCGGGCAGTTCGATAGAATTATCCGCAAAGCGAACATAGTTGGCGAGCGTCCGGCTGATGACTTCGGGCTGTTCGTGAATTTCCTTCGCCATGAAGTGGCGGTGGTTGCCCTTGTCTATAAGCAGCGCCGAGGCTGTAGTGCGCGTAATGGTACGGCTGACCGGGGAGCCGCTTTCATCATAGACGGTTGCGCCTGTGTGGCTTAGCACCGCCCAATCACCCTCTTCGAGAAAAGTCACGCGGTCCGTGAAGGGAGCGAGCGCCATGGCATCGGATCCAAGGAACATTTCGCCCCCTCCGTAACCCACCGCCAGCGGACTGCCACGGCGCGCTCCGATCAGCAAGTCTTCGCGACCGGAAAACAAGATAGCAAGAGCGAACGCCCCGCGCAGACGCGACAAAGCCGAGCCGACAGCCTGAACCGGATCGGCGCCCGCAGCCAATTCATGGTCCAGCAAGTGCGCAACGACCTCGGTATCGGTCTCGCTTTCAAACTGGATGCCGTTGCTTTCCAGTTCCATGCGAAGGTCACGGAAATTCTCGATAATGCCGTTATGGACGATGGCGACGCGCCTTGTCATATGCGGGTGCGCGTTGCGTTCAACGGGAGCGCCATGCGTGGCCCAACGCGTATGGCCAATCCCCGACACGCCAAACAAGGGATCGCTGGAAAGCAGCCGGTCGAGCGCCGCGAGTTTGCCTTCGGCGCGGCGGCGCGCAAGCGAACCGCGCTCCAGCGTTGCCACGCCAGCGAAATCATAGCCGCGATATTCGAGCCGCTTGAGAGCGTCCAGAAGACGGGGAGCCGCTGGTTCTTTGCCCAAAATTCCGATGATGCCGCACATGACTGGTTTGCTTTCCGGACGGGTTGTGGAGAGATAAACCCGCACCTATTGTAAATTGACCACGCTTTCGATAGCCGAAGCGTAACGGCGCGCCAATTCAAACAGTGCAACAGACTATTTCAATGCGGCATTAAAGCGAATGCTCAATCTGACGCTTTCGGGATGCTATTTATCGTCGGCGCTGCTTTTGCCTTGCGCCGCTGCGTGCCGGGCACGCATTCTGGAAGCCCATTCTTCGTGATTCACCTGCGGAGCGCGCGTTATTGCGAGGGCATTTGCCGGGACTTCTTTGCCGATGACGCTGCCGGAGGCGACATAGGCGCCAGCGCCAATCTTCACAGGCGCAACCAGCGCGCTATTGGAGCCGATAAACGCTCCGGCGCCGATCTCGGTGCGATGTTTGTTATGCCCATCATAGTTACAGGTTATTGTCCCGGCACCGATATTGGCGTCCTCGCCAACCTCGCTATCGCCGACATAGCTTAGGTGATTAACCTTCACCCCAGCTTTGATATCGGAATGTTTCAGTTCGACGAAATTGCCGATCCTGACATTTTCACCAATCTTCGTGCCCGGGCGTAGCCTTGCGAATGGACCGATAATAGAGCCTCGCTTGATATGCGAATTCTCGATGTGGCAGAAGCCCTTGATTGTAACATCGTCGTCGAGAACGACGCCCTCGCCAAAAATGACATTCGGCTCAATAAGGACATCCTGGCCGATAATCGTGTCGTGAGATAGGGTGACTGTCTCAGGCGCGATGAGCGTCGCACCACCGTCCATGGCTCGCCTGCGCAGGCGTTGCTGCATAATCGCTTCGGCTTCGCTGAGCTGCGCCCTCGTATTTACGCCGCGCACCTCGTCCTCATCCACGACCTCGTAAGCCACGCGCAACCCGTCAGACCGGCAGATTTCCACGGCGTCCGTCAGGTAATACTCGCCTTGGCTATTGTTTGTGCCGATGCGGTCGAGCAGCGAAAGGACAAGATTGCCCTGGAATGCCATGATGCCGGAATTGCAAAGCGTGACCTGCCGCTCTTCGCCGGTCGCATCTTTTTCTTCGCGGATGGCGAGCAATTCCCCGCTCCCATTGGTGAGAAGCCGCCCATATCCATGCGGATTTCTCGCATTAAACCCCATGACCGCCATATGAGCGCCGTTGCTCAGCGCGCCGATGAGCTTCCTCAAGCCCTGCGGGGTGATCAATGGGGTATCGCCATAGAGGACTAGAACCGGCCCATTTGCATTTTCAAGCGCCGCACGCGCCATGAGCACAGCATGAGCCGTTCCGAGACGGTCAGCTTGAACATATAGCCTTGCGGGGACGGGTGCTTTCGCCACGACCGGCTCGAAGGCGTCTGTTCCAGGCGGAACGACAAGAGCGCAGTCGCTGGCGCCAGCCCCCATGGCGGCATTCAGCACATGCGAAACCATCGGCAAACCAGCGAGGGGATGCAGGACCTTAGACCGAGCCGATTTCATGCGGGTGCCTTGCCCCGCTGCTAGGACGACGGCGTGAAAAGCGGTCATGCTTGTTATTCCTCATGCAGGGCGCACGCCGTTGCTTGTGGCTTGGCGGCAGATTGTATCAAAGCCATAAGCACCGGCGGAGCTATAGCGTTTGTTCAGAGAAGGTGTCGCACGCGCTTATCGCCCCGCTGTCATAGCCTTTTTTGAACCAGTAGGTGCGTTGCTGAGATGTTCCATGCGTGAACGAATCAGGGACAGCGTAACCGCGCGCGCTCTTCTGGATGGCGTCGTCTCCGATCGCAGCTGCGGCCCGTAAAGCCTGATCAATTTCGCCGGGTTCTAAGATTTTGTTGATGCGATCCGTGTTCTTAGCCCATACGCCTGCGTAGCAGTCCGCCTGCAACTCAACACGAACCTGAATGCCATTGCGGTCCGCAGTTCCAGATGCTGCGGATTGCATATGCCGTGCGGATTGCAGCCTACCAAGAAGGTTTTGCACGTGATGGCCGACTTCATGCGCAATAACATAGGCTTGAGCGAATTCCCCAGGCGCATGGAACTTTCGTTTCAGCGTCTCGTAAAAGGAAAGGTCGATCCAAATTTTTCTGTCTGTCGGGCAGTAAAAAGGACCCATTTGGACACTGGCGGCACCGCAGCCCGATTGCGTCGAACGGTGAAACAGAGTTAGCTTCGGCGAAATGTACTTACGGCCCTGCTCGCGAAATATCTTAGACCATGTGTCTTCCGTGTCCGCGAGAATAACCGACACGAACTGCTTCATCTGCTCATCTTCGGGATTAACCGCGCGCGGAGCGCGATCATTGGGCAACTGAATTTGCCGGCTGCCTCCCGGCAATTGCATGCCGTTACCGAGCAACACTCGCGGGTCAACCCCAAACAGTAGCCCAATACCCACAATAACGAGCACCGCGACCAGGCCGCCACCACCAGCCTCGCCTATGGGGATCGAAAAGCCGCCACCGCCCCCCGGAATAGGGATACCGAAACCGCCGCTAGAGCCGTCTCCACCACCATCCTGGTCACGGAGGTCTTCAACATTGTCGCTTTCGCGGCGGCCTTGCCATCTCATCAATGTATCTCATTCATGTGCGGTTACGAGCGCACGTGATTTTTCGGGCACGTGCAGCATCGAGCGGACCGCCTTCGAGGCAACAATGTTGCCATGGTTCACATAGGCTTCGTGATTCCGTTCGATGTCCTTCAGCTCATAGCGGTAATTGACCATCAAGCTCAAGGATTGCCGCACGCCTTTTTGAGATGTATCCGCAAGCCAATTGACCCTCTCAAGGCGTGCCCCGTTGCCCAGATGGAAGCGGGCCACTGGATCGAGGGGTTTGCCGCTGCGATCCTTTGCTAACAGAAAATAATGAGATGCGGCAGCCATCACGATTGGCCGCAGCGCATCCTGCTCGTGTTCATCAGAGGTCCAGCCCTCAGACCTTACCCTCTCAAGAAGCTTTTGCTGCGGCTCGGTCAGATAGGAGAGCTCGCCAGTATCAAACGCGTGATAAAGCCAAGAAGTGAACCCCGGCACGGGTGAAAGAGTAACAAAAGTACGGAGCGATGGGATATCCTTCGCTAGGTCCTCAACCACCTGTTTGATCAAGAAATTGCCGAAACTGATGCCGCGCAACCCTTCCTGACAGTTCGAAATGGAGTAAAAGACCGCAACTGAAGGCGCAGGAACTGAGTTTTCAGGGCCGTCTGCCTCAAGCACCGCATGAATCGAGCCTGGGATCGTCGCGTCGAGCGCAACCTCGACAAAAATAAGCGGCTCGTCCACAAGCGCCGGATGAAAGAACGCGAAGCATCTCCTGTCATTAGGGTCAAGGCGGCGGCGAAGATCGTCCCATCCCCGGATCTCATGCACCGCTTCATAATCGATGATTTTTTCGAGTATGGAAGCAGGGCTAGACCACGACATGCGCGCGAGAACGAGAAAGCCTCTGTTGAACCAAGAACTGAAAAGGTGAACGAAATCGCGATCGATCGAGGCAAACTCAGGGTGATCTTTCAGGCGCGGCAGCAAATCTTTGCGCATTCGAACAAGAGCTGCGGTTCCGCCCGGAGCCAGATTGAGTCTGCGCAGAAGTTCCTGGCGCGGCGATTCCAGAGATTCCGCAAGTTTCTCAACCGTTTGCCGACTCGGCGCTGCCAGATAAGCTTGCGCAGCGACTTCAATTCGACTGGAATTTGGCAAAAAATTTGATGCCAAAAATGAAAAGAAGTCGTTTCGATGCTTGTCGTCTGACTCACTATAGATATCAAGAATGCGCCGGGCTAGCGCAACGCCGGACGCCTCGCCCCTGCTTGAAACCAGTGCATGGCACAGGCTTTCAAGCGATTCCTGCTCTCCCGCGCCGATGATTGCGGAAAGATCAAGAATCTGACGCCCGCGATCTGAAATTTTACTCAGAATCTCCTGAAAAAATGAGACGTTCATGGAGCCTGTTCCCGTGCTGACGTTACGCGCGATGAGCTGCGGATCGTGGTCCAAATATAACATGGTTCATGAATTTCAACGACATGCCTCTGCGCCGAATCAGGGATTCAAGATAGCAATTAGCTACGCACTAAATTGGATTGGCTTTTATAGCGAAGCTTCCGGTAAGATAGTCTTAAATGCGTGCTATTGAAGGTTGCTTAAAAATAGTCCGCACAACCTTATCTTTGGGGAATCCATCGGATGAGTTCGTCGCAGGCAGATCGCCTTCGCACAAAGATTGAGCATGATATTCTATCGTTCAATTTGAAGCCTGGGGAAAGACTGGACGAAAGCAAGCTGGCCGAGAAATATGGGACTTCGCGAACCCCCGTCAGGGAAGCGTTGCGGCAGCTTTCCGCTAACGGTCTGATTGAGATTAGGCCACATAAGGGCGCGATTGTCGTAAAGCTCGGCATTCGTGAGCTCGTCGAACTGCTCGAAGTCATGGCGGAATTGGAAGGCGCCTGCGGACGTCTGGCCGCGAAGACATGCCTAAGAAGTGATCTTGACGCAATACGCGAAGCTCATGACACCTGCCGGCAGCTCGTGGAGGCCAACGACCGCGAGGGATATAAAATCGCCAACGAGAACTTTCATGAAACGATATATCGCGCTAGCCATAACAATCACCTCTTAAAACTAGCGATTAGCGTCCGAAATCGCGTCTCTGCTTATCGCCGCTTGCAACTCGACCAGGTGGCGCGTCTAAGCGAATCTCATGATGAGCATGAACAGATCGTGCGGGCGATAGAGCAAGGCCAGCCAAGCGAGGCGGACCGGCTGCTTCAAGAGCACGTCTTAACCTTGGGCAGTGAAATACGCCGGTTAATTTCTGTCGTTTGCGACGATGAGTTGGATCGTCCGGCGTCAGGCGTGCCGATCAAGATCTTCCCGACTGCGAAGGCGTGGCCTTAAGATGATGCACGGTCGCCACCTGTTGCAGCGTCCTACAAACCTATGCCCTATACCGGAGCGAGGACCGCGAACTGCTCGCATAGCTTTGTCAGCACCAAATCCTCGGTGTATTTTTCTGCCAGGACCCGCAAAGTCGCAATCGCGGCTTTTGGGTTCGCCTCTGCAACTTGGAGCGCGCCTATGAAATCTGCCTTGCACTCTTCTGTGTAGCTTGAGGGCCAGAGACCGAATACCTCTTGGGCCTCGCTTCTGCCTCTTATCACAACCTTTCCAAGCGGCCTCAATGAGCCGCGACCGATCTGGGTTGCCGCGCCGGGACCAATGCAGAGGCTTGTGCCAAGAACCTTATTGGCCGCCTCGAAGCGAGCTGCTGCGTTCACGGCGTTTCCGTGCGCCGTGTAATCGAGTTTCCTATTGCCGCCGACGTCACCGACAATTGCCGTGCCGGTTTCCATTCCAATGCGCGTTCGTCCAAATTGCATTTCAAGCGCCAACTCTTTCTTACGAAATGCAGAAGTAAAGGCCTCGATAGCAATGGCGCACTCCAATGCGCGGCGGGGATGATCCCTGAGATCGAGCGGCGCATTGAATAAGGCGTGAACCGCATCGCCGACGATTTTGTCGATGAGGCCGCCATGTTCAATGACGATGCCGCTGACCCCGTCGAAATAGGCGTCGAGCGCGGCGATAAGTTTGCGCGGAGAAGCCCGCTCTGTCATGGCTGTGAAGCCTTCAACGTCGGTGAAAAGCGCAGTCACCTCGCGGACTTCGCCTGCGAGACGGAGAAGTCCGGGTTGAGCGATAATCCGCCGGGCGACAGCAGGAGCAAGATGCTGCTCGAACCGTCTGCGAATGGCGGCTTCCCTGCGCATAGTTTCGGCGGACTTCGCAAGGGCGGCCAAGGCAAAACAAATAAGCGTCGTGGAAGCAGGAAGAACGGGATCGACAAGCAGACTGGCGGCAAAATAGCATCCAACTGGCGCTGCTACGAGAATCGCCACGAATCCGAGCACCACTAGGCCGCTGCGGCGGATCGTCATTCCGAACCCAATAAGCGCGCCTATGATTCCCGCAACCGCAGCCAATATTCGCTCTAGGCTTTCAATTGAGGAGTACCGAAGCGGTACAATGCCAGAGGAAAGCTGATTAAACGCGTCCGCCTGCAATTGCACAGTGGGCGCTAAAACATCACCCGGCGTCGGGCGCAGGCTCGCGGCAACCTCGGGCGCAGAAATGCCAACCAGTACAACACGATTTTTTATTCGCGCCTTTGCTTCCTGGTCGGAATCCAGCAGCCGTTTCGCTGAGATCGTTCGCGCGTGCCAGTTGCGTGGATCGGCGGGAAGAAGGCGCAGCATCCCATCTTTCGGTAGCTCTAGCTTCAGATTGCCAATGGTGAGCGTATCGGGAGCCTGACTAATGAAAAATACCGGAACACGGTGGCTTACGCGCTGTAACTCGGTAGCGAGGCCGGGGACAGGTACACCGCCCGCGGATGCTAAAATGGGCACCCTTCGGGTTAATCCATCGGAATCGGCCGGAAGAAAGAGTAGCCCTAGTCCTTGGGCCGCAGATATCATATTTTCTAGGGGAGAAATCGCCCCATCTGTCTCGAAGAACCGAAAGAGCGATGCGTCCACCTTGCCGCGAGGAAGCATAGGGGCAGTTTTTTTTATCCTGTCGGTACCCGTCGGATCGAGCACCGCACCAAGAATTGTGCGGGACGCACCAATGGCGGCAACAAGCGTCTTGTCACCATCCGGAACGCGTTCCGCAAGTTCTGCAACGTGAGGGTCTCCGGTGACGCTCGCGAGCTTTCTTGCCATGGCAGCAGGCGAGAACTTGTCAGGGCTATCGAGTAGCATATCCAGTGCCACTGCCGCTGGCTTTTCGGCGGCAATCGTGAGAATCAAGTTCGCGAGCTGATCTCTCGGCCACGGCCAAGGGCCAATCGCCGCTAAGGTCTCCCTGTCGATATCGACAATAATTGGCCCGTCACCGGGCGGATTTTGAGGCCGCAGCGAAAGGATCGCGTCGAATGCCTGCTCACGAACCGTGTCGTACCAAACTCTATGAGAAATAAGTAACGATGCGAGTAGGACGCCAGCGATGACTAGGAATAATGTGACCTTCGATCTCATTCACACAAAAACGCTTTGCCTGCCGAAGAACATTATTCGGATATTTCCGCACCGTCGGCCAGAGAACGAAGGCGCACCGAATCTTTGATAAGTATTTTTCCTTCTTTCAACATCGCTATGTTCGACTTCGAAAGCACTCCCATCAGACGGCTGGTATTTTCGCGCGAAAGCCCCGCGTAACTACCAAGATCGCGCTGACTGAGCTCGAAATCGATCAAGATGCCGTCTCCTGTTTGGCGGCCATGCTGTTCCACTAGCCTAAGGATAGCCCGCGCAAAGCGACTCTGCATGGAGCGCTGGATATCCTCGACAATGAGAGATGTCTGCCGGAGCTTATCGCAAAGTATGGCTACTATTTCAATGAGCGAATCAGGATGTTCCTTAAGCACCGGCAAGAGGTCGCGCCGGAAGATCAGAAATGCGCTTGTATCTTCAAGCACGGTAGCGGTGGCGGTACGCTCTCCCCCATCAAGCAGTGCAATCTCACCGTTGAGGTCGCCAGCCCCTAGCAGGTTAAGCACCACTTCATGTGCATCGGCGGTGAGGTTCGAGATCTTGACGCGCCCTGACAGGATGATGAGCATGTAGTCGCCCCGCTCACCCCGCTCAAATATGACTTGGTTTTTGTCATAATGCTTAACGCGGCCAAGCTTGGCGACCGCTTCAAGCGCCGCATTTGGGAGAGCGCCAAGGAACGTCTTCGTCCTTAGAGACTCGATTAGCGAGCGTGTTTCCAACAAGGACCTTAACCCCTACAGCAACCACAAGGGTCACGCATACAGCGGTACACCTGGGTTAGAAAACGATAACCAGGGAATATAACAATATTACAAAATGTTACAAAAGACTAGGCATCGGCAGCCAGATAAATTCCGGCTACCGCGGTTACGTTGCGCCTGAACGTAGCAGGTCGCGAGACTATTTATGGCCCCCGCCACCCCCACCGCCTTTCGACGAGTTATGCGAGGATGTCGAGGATGCACTGTGCCCGGAGTGCTGGGAATGATGGGAGTGCCGCGCAGCATTTGCACGAGACCGGCGACTAGCACTTTTCCGCCTGTGAGAATGGGCCCAACGGCCGTTCCGCTCCTTGTGGGTGCCATCCTTATGAGTACCCTCGCTCAGCTTCGAGCGAAGCTCGCGAATACGCTCACTATTCCAAATAACCGGTGTGGTTGGCCCAGCACCCCGCTTTTTGACTTCCGTGCCCTGTCCAGTCACAACGTCGACAGATTTACCGGCAGCGGAAACCTCGATCTTGCCACGGCGAACGAAAACCTGAAATGCGCCGTCATTCACACCTGCATAGAAGGCCGTCCCGCGAACGGCAATAAGCGCGTATGGCGTTTTGAATCGAAGGTTGGACTCGGATGGCGTGCCCGTTCGGTCGAACATAATCGTGCCTGCGGTGAAGTCCACCTCACCGCCAGCATCCATGAAGTATTGATCTAGGCGAAGCTCCGTTCCGCCGCCAAGCCGAAGTGTGGTGCGAGAGCCGAGAAGGAGAGCTAGTTGAGCATCCTTGGCAGTTTTGACGAGATCGCCAACAAGCACATTTTCTTTAATTGCCAAGGCCCGTGTGTTTCCATTGAGCGAAGCCGTCGCATTGCCCAGAAGCTCTTGGACAAACCCGGCCTGTTCGGCAGTAGGCGGGCTCGCCTTGGCTGCGAAAGATCCAGAGCTTCCGCCGGAAGGAGGGGTCTCCTTAACCTGGAATGATCCTGAGCTTCCGCCTGATGGAGGGGTCTCCTTAACCTGAAAAGATCCGGAACCCTCGGCGATTGCTGTATCTGTTACGGCTGCCAACGTGCCCAGCGCGCCCGCTCCGAGCGCCAGCACGTCACGCCTGGTTACAACTCGCGATCCTGTCACCTTAGGGCCTCTCGCTTTTACTTCCACCGTCATTGTTCTGCTTCGACATCGATGCGGGATTGCGAGTTTGCAATTCGCTCGCAGCACAGCTTGTCTCTCTTATATATCGGTATGGATTTGTCTCCCCCGATTACATTAGGAACTGAAATCCGACCACACCGGCGTTGTACACGGCATGAGCGGTCATAGGACCGATGAGTAACTTCGTGCGGTCGTAAATCAGCGCAGTTACAATGCCAAGACCAAACACGGGAATTACAGAAACGGGTGGGTGTACGATGGCGAAGATGGCAGCGCTTGCCAGGACTGATCCGGCAAGCCCCATCGAGCGGCGGAGTCCTCCAAAAATAAGCCCGCGAAAGATAAATTCCTCGAAGATCGGAGCCGCTATCACGGCCAGGATACCGATCAGTGCTACGGGATATTTCCCTGTCTGCTGAGCTGACTGAGAAAAGTAGAGGTCCAGCGGCAGCTTAAGATAGAGAATGGCCGCAATCGCAGCAGCAGCGCCCCCCAAAGCTCCCAAAGCAACCGCATCGGCGGAGCCGGGCCCAAATGTCCTCGGAACGCCTTCCGACTTTAGCCGCCAAAAAGCGAGCCTCATCACTCCAAAAGTTACCGCGCCCGCAACGGAAAACGCGATCAGCACATCGAATCCCGTCAATCTCTGAGGATCACTGGTCCGAAACAGGGTGACGATACCCTGCAACACAAAGAAGAGCAGCGCTGCGATGAGGCCATCGGACAATGACACGCGCGCCGGGGGCGATGAGGCCGGGTCGAGCAAATAAGGAAGATAGTCCCGGGCTTTCTGCCAGAGAGCGAAGGCCAGCAGAGCCGTCAGAATCAGAAGAGCCAGGCGCTGCCAGATGCTATTGGCATAGATGGAATAGACATAGGTGGAGCTCAGCATGAAGAAAAGATATGTGTAGCTAAGCTTTACCCGCCGCTGCGCAATTTGTGAAAGTGGATCGCACGCGAATACACCGAGGGCCGTAGCAATGATCGCAAAGATTGGTAGCCCGATCAGAACAAGAACTGCGGGCTGTAACAGTTGCAACGTTGCCCCGTAGTAGTATATGGCGAACGCAAAAATCAGCGATGGATACAGAAGTGACGCAATGCCCCATAGAGCCGCTTTCTGCCGCAGAACAGATTCAAGCGAGTGAGGCAGTGTATAGAGTATCCAGAGAGCCTGCCCTTCGGCATTCAATGTTTGAAACGCCGAGAACATGAGGAGGTAGGCCGAAACTCCAAAGGCGGCGATAGCGAGATATTCAGGGTGGCTCCCGATAGAGGCCAGCCAGGAGGTTCCACCCTGGTTAAAAATTATCTGTGATCCCACCAAAATGATCGGCATGATGAGCGTTTGAACGAGAAAGTTGCGATCGCGTCCGAGAAGCAGGAGTTCCCGCGCTTGAATTGGCGAAAGGCGCCGCTCTCCCTCCGCTAGCTTCTTGGATGTGCGATTTGCCGGCCGGGGGCGCTCCCCGCGGGCGCTTTCGCGTGCTCCAGCAGCAATGACACCGAAGCGCAGTTGTTGTCTGAGCAGAAGCAAACCTAGCAATAAGAAAACGGCTGCTTCAATGGTTAGCAGCCCAATTGATTGAATAGCGCCCTGCGCAGTCGAACTGGCGATAGCTTGGATTGCAAGTCCCGGCGGAAGCCAAATTGTCCAGGCAGGCATAATTGCAGCCAAATCGGCCACGATGCCGATCTTTGCAGGCAATCCTGGGGACATTGCCAATAAAAGCGTTATCGCGGCAGCGACCGAGATAAAAGCCTGCAAACTGCGCAGTTTCGAGGGCCCAAGACGCAAGCGAAAGCCTGTATCGACAATCGTCTGTGCCGTTGCGACTATAATCAGCAGTGGGATGGCCACGGCGAAGGTAATCAGCAGTGCCTTGACCCCGTAGCCGGAGCTGACCGCCAGCGCAAAGAGCAACGGCGGGAACGCATAAAGCCCCATCGGATTACCGATGGCCCTAGCCAATATCCGAGAGCAAAGAAGCGTGGAGATCTGCACGGGTAACGTGACAAGCCATTCCAGATCCCAATCTTGCTGGGTCAGCTCCCCATTGGCGATGGATAGGAGAGTGATTGCGACCAGAAACAGTAGCGCCTGCACTGCAACTGCATTCAGGACGGCTGCCGGCAATTCGAAGCCAGGCGCGGATGGCAGACGCACACTGCTCTTAGGGGCTTGCCGCTCGCCGGTCGCGGATTGCTTCGGAGCGTGGGTGGATATCGCAGCAGCAGGCGCAACGGTTGAGCCAACGGCTGTCTGCAAATTCCGAATGGACTGGAACGCAATGTTTGTGAAAGTAAAAATAACAGAGATCGCTATGAAACCGCCAATGAGCCAGCCTCGTCTGCTTTTGCCGGCCGTCGCCGTCCTCTTAGGAGATGCCTCCTTTTTCTGACCGAAGCGAAAGCTGCCCGTTAGCTGCCTCATCATACGAATTTGTTGCAGGCGCAGGAGGAGCCAAACTGCCCGCAAAAACCCAATTTGCGCGCCTGTTTCCATCTTCTCCCCCTAAGCCGCTTGCGGGTGCGAGACATCGCCGCCCGCTGACTCGGTCATCTTCAAGAAGACCTCTTCGAGCGACCCGCCGGGAGCAATGTGATCTTGAAGGGATTCAAATGTGCCGTCAGCGACAAGCTCTCCCCTATGGATGATCCCGAGGCGCGAGCAAAGCCGTTGAGCCATATCGAGAAGGTGGGTCGAGAGGAAAATCGTCTTGCCTTCCTCCGCGCTCCGATGGAGCCGGTCCTGAACCTCCCGCGCGGCGCGTGGATCAAGGCCGTTTGTCGGCTCATCCAAAATGAGCACTTCCGGATCATGGATAAGAGCGCAGGCGAGGCCTAACTTCTTTTTCATCCCCATCGAATAGTTCACGGCGAATTCTTCGGACGCCTCATCAAGCGCGAGTTCGTTCAAAAGCCTTTCGGCGTTTTGTCTTGCAACGGCGCGAGACTGGCCGTGCATTTCGCCCACAAATTCCAGTATCTCGCGGCCTTTGAGAAAGTCGTAGAACATCGGCGAGTCAGGAAGATAGCCGACGTGCCGCTTCACCGATGTGCCATCTCTTTGACAGTCCAAGCCGTTGACGATGGCGCGGCCGCTTGATGGAACCAGAATGCCCATAAGCATCCGAATAGTTGTTGTCTTCCCCGCTCCGTTTGGCCCTAGAAAGCCGAACACCTCCCCGCGGCCGACCGAAAATGATAGATCTCGAACCGCAGCAAATGAGTCATATGATTTGCTCAGAGCTTCGAACGTGATCACTGACATACTCTCCACTTCGAACCGGGTTGCCACGAGCAATAAGGATTTACGTGCATAGCAAGCGCAAGTGCTGCCACTTCGCTCGCTGTCCGGTGAGGTTTTACAAGTTTAGCGAATTTACGTCCCAACGCCACCACCCATCGGATCTGAGCCGAAACGATTGGACCCAGCCTCGCCCTTTAGAACACCAAGTTGCAGTACGCCCAAAATCATGCACACGGCGAGCAACGCTATGCCCAGCAGCACGACACCTCCAACCAGTTGAGGATCATTTGGTGAAAACAATGAACCCAGCATGAATACGAGAAGTGGCAATGTCAGGACGAGACACCACGAAATGCTCAAACCGCGATCATGGAGACGCTTTGCGCTAAGCGCCACGAAGCTCCAGGCTGATACTAGCGCGAGCAGCAAGATCAGAACCGCGAGAGAGCGCATTAGCGGCTGCATCTCGATAGGATTCGTCAAAAGCCACGCGCCAAATTCATGATTGTCCTTGAGTTCCGGGTGCAGACTCTTAATTTCGACGAGCACTTTATGGGTAAGACGCTCGATGACGACGTAAGGAACTAGAAGCAGCAGCACGCCGAGCCACCATTTGGTACGGTTGATGCGTCCCCTAAAGCCGAACAAGATATTAGGCCAACTCATACTCGCATCCTTGCTTCAAGTCGCTGCTCGGGGATCTCACGACGAAAGTGCGCGACACCAGGATAGAAACGGCAGGCGCTTCCATCCCTATCCTGGGCCGCTTTCGCAGACGAAGCCGCCACGAAGGCTCTACCGTTATCATGTCTAGTCCGTGAAGGCTGTGCTGGCCAGCACAGCGCGGAGCTTCAGCCTGTGATATGTCTCGTGATCGCTGCATCCAACGAGAGTATGAGTATATGAACAAGGCTAGAACGTTCCTCTTTTTCTGCACGGCTGTCGCGGTCCTCGCCGGTGGTGAAATATCCCTCCATGCCGCGCCTGTGTCGAAAGCGCCATCATCCCAACCAGCATCTCGATACAAGGTGGCGGATATCAAGGATTTCCAAAGGTGCCTCGCTGTCCGCCAGTACTGTGACAAGCTATGGGGCTGGAATACTCCTGGCTCCCGCAAGTGCGCCTACAACTATGGCTGTTTTTAACTTATGCCTCGACTTTCTTTCTTGACGGGCGATGCATTTGACTGAGAAAGCCGCGCTGGCCAGCACAGCGCAGAGGTACGACCTTGCATAGCCGTTCCTGGGGACCGGCTATGAAGGAGAGTTGAGATCATGAATAAGAGTTATGAAGGAGAGTTGAGATCATGAATAAGAGTAAGGTGCTGCTAATTGTGTGCGCGGCTTGGGCCACAGCTCTGATCGGCAGTCAAATGCCCCTTCATGCCGCACCGATGTCCAAGGCCTCCGGCCCTTCGTGCCAGCAATCATCTCGATGCAAGGTGGCAGACCTCTCCATAGAGCTTCGAAGGTGCAACCAGGCTCGCATGTATTGTCAGCAGATGTACGGTCTAAACACCGCCGGCTACTTCAGGTGCTGCAACATCTATCGCTGCCCCACGTTCTGACAGTCTTGACTGGGCGGGCGCGAGGCGTTTTAGGCTTGGGAACAGAGACATTAAGAAGGGAAATCGCAATGAGTGCGCAGATCATCTACAACTTCCTTGTGGCATTCCTCGCAGTCGCGGCAGTGCTTTTGCTGGCTGGCCGGGTCTTCGCCTATCCCGAGGCTTGGTCAGCCAGTCAGAAATCGCTATTTCAGCGCAGTCAGACTGCTATAGGTCTTCTAGGCGGCTTAGCATGGCTTGGTGCGCTCTATGCGATATGTTTCCGAATCACCACCCCACAATTTGACCATGGCTTGATCGAGCAACATTTTGCGCGAGATCTGGCAAAGTTCCTCATGTGGACTGGCATTTGGTTGGTCATGTTGGCGCCTCCGGAAATGCCACTGCCCGGAAGAAATGCAGTCCTTCGGTTCGGAGCTGCAGCGCTGATATCGGTCCTATTCGCATTGATCTTTGCGTATGGCCTGATGTACGGAACAGTCTAACGAGCCACCCCAGATTCTGGGACCGGGCATCCAAACGACATTTGAGGGGAATGCATGGGCACCGCTTACATCCTATCAAATGTTCTAATCTTATTGGTCGTGGCAATGGGCACCGTCTTGTTGACCGCGCTCTTTAGTGATCTAAAGGCCTATTCGCCAAAAATGAACGATCCGGCAAGCTGGTGGCCGAAACTAAAGTTACCATATCTGTACGCTGAAGCCGCGATATATCTAACTGTTTTCTTGGCATGGCTCGGCGTCCTCTACGTGATTTATAGAGGCGAAGCTAATTTGTCTTATTTTGCGCAAGACGCTGTAATTTGGCTTGTTATAGCGAACCCCGCCGCGCAGGCACGCGGGCTCGGGGCGACTAAAATCGTCAAGGCCGGTATTACGCTCATCACGCTAATCCTACTGCTGCTATACGGCGCATCCCTGATACGTGGAGCGTAGGTGGGTTCGTCTCAACTGCGCGGTTCTGCCCGCGTTGCTTCCGCATTTGCGGAAGAGCAAACTTCAGCGCCTTGGCAGTATTTTATAAATGTATGAGGTGTAAATGGTCGGAGCGAGAGGATTTGAACCTCCGACCCCCGGTCCCCCAGACCGGTGCGCTAACCGGGCTGCGCTACGCTCCGTCAGCGTGCACTCTGATCACAATTACGAAGTCAGTCAAGCTCCGCGCAAAAAGATATGTGATGATGGCGTAGTGAAATAGCATTACGCCTCTACTCTTATTGCTTAGGAGTGCACCTCGCCATGAATGCCGATCCAGAGATTCATAGATTTGGTTTTTGGCCTTCACCCATATCCGCTTCCTCGGTTGCGCAAGGAGCGCTTCGCTTTGGGCGCGTCCAGGTCGCGGGCGGCTCGGTGTATTGGAGCGAAGGACGCCCAGCGGAAAAGGGCCGCACCCAAATCATGCGCTGGTCGGAAGCGCTAGGGCTAAGTGAGCTGCTGCCGCTGCCGTTCTCGGCGCGCTCGAAGGTGCACGAATATGGCGGGGGTGAATTCTTAGTTGCAGGCGGCCTGCTGTACTTCGTCAACGATTCCGATCAAGACGTGTACGCGGTTGACATTTCTGCAATTGATGCCTCCCAAGGCACCCCCTCAATCCGCCGCCTCACCGATTGCCCGGACACGCGATTCGCGGATATGGCGTTTGACCGGAAGCGCAAGCGCCTCGTCGCCGTCAGCGAGACGCACGATATTTCTGGCCACAAACTGCCAGAGAATGCGCTTTGGACAATCGCGGCAACTCCCGCAAATCCCACTGCCAATGCCGTCGTCGTGGCGAGCGGCCGTGATTTCTACGCGAGCCCCCGGCTACACCCCGATTGCAACAAGCTTGCTTATCTCGCTTGGGATCTTCCCGACATGCCTTGGGACAGCGCGGCGCTTTACGTGGATGAGATCATGGAGGATGGCTCGCTTGGTGAAACCATCCACGTCGCTGGCGGCGATGGCACGGCTTGCTTTCAGCCAGAATGGGGAAAAGACGGCGCGCTCTATTTCGTTTGCGATACCGGCGCGTCCAGCAATCTCTTCCGCTGGTTCCCGGGCGCTTCGCCTGTTCAGTTGACGCATTTGGACGCGGAACTTTCGAGAGGCCTTTGGAGCTTCAACGCCGCGAGCTATGCCTTTGGACCGGGCGAGCAGGTTTTTCTCAGCTATTTTGTAAATGGCAATCTGGAAACGGCTGTTCTTGATCTGCAATCCAATTCTCTCACCCCTCGGCAAAGCGCCATCACCGCGCTCTCGACCTTGTCAGCGGATGAGGAACGCGCCGCCTTTATTGCGATGACCGACGAAGAACCGCTCAGCATCGCCATCCAGGATTGGGCTTCACCCGCACCGAAATCGCCCGTCATATTGCGTCGAAGCAGCAACGAAACTATCGAGGCTGGCTATGTATCGAGGCCGCAGCGCATCGAAATTCCGGGAGAGAGTGGTCCGGTATTCGGCATGCTGTATCCACCACAAAATCCACATGCCCAAGGACCGGTTTCGGCCAAGCCTCTGCTGGTCATTAACTTGCATGGCGGACCGACAGGCGCAGCCGCGCGTGGATTAAAGCCCCGCACATTATTTTTTACATCACGCGGCTTCTCATGGCTCGATCTCGACTACTCGGGAAGCACCGGCTACGGCCGCCACTACCGGGATCGCCTCAAAGGAAATTGGGGCGTAGCAGACGTGGCCGACACCATCTCCGCTGCCGAATTTGCGGTGTCGAGCGGACTGGCCGACGCAAATTCGCTCTTTGTGAGCGGGGGAAGCGCTGGCGGCTATACAGTCTTAATGGCCGTCGCGACCTCCAGCATTTTTCGCGGCGCTGCAAGCTATTACGGCATATGCGACCTCATCGGATTGCAGAAAACCACTCATAAGTTTGAGCACGGCTATCTTGTTGGGCTTTTGGGTGCGCCGCTAGTGGAAGGAAACGTAAGCTCTACAGGAGCCAGGAAGCTCTCTATAAGAGCCGGTCGGCGCTGAGCCACGCGGATCGCATAACGACGCCGCTTATCATTTTTCAGGGCGCTGACGACCAGGTCGTACCGAAGGAGCAATCAAGAACGATTGCGGAGGTTCTGCGGGAAAGGCGTCTCCCCGTCGAGTATCACGAGTTCGAAGGCGAGGGACACGGGTTTAGAAGAGCCGACACCATCAGCCGCTCGCTCGAACTGGAGCTTGAGTTTTATCGCGGTTTGCTCAGCTAAAGTTCAGCAGAAATTAGCTATTCTGGGTAACTATGTCCGCACACCGGCGTCAATCTCCTCTTATTCACCGATAGGTGCATTGCAGTAGTTGACGCCTACATCATCCTCGTTATGATCGGGCCACCGGTCGAAATGCCCCAATGGCGGAATCGGTAGACGCGGCAGACTCAAAATCTGTTGCCTGCAAAGGCGTGCCTGTTCGAGTCAGGCTTGGGGCACCATTATTTACAAGCGCAGATTTCCTTCTGCCCGTTTCCGAATTTGGATATCGATTGTTGAGACCCACCGCGCGATGCGCGTGCAGCACCGCTGCAAAGCAGCGATTTCACCATATAGAGCAGTAGCGGCCGGTTCTTTTATTGATGCGCTCAAGGAGGAAAAGCATGGCTTTATTCAGGGGTATCCTCCTTGCTTTGCTTGCAATGTTCACTGCGGACGCCGCTGGACTGGCAAACGAACCCAAAGGCGACGCTAAGATCAGCTCGCCCGCGCAAACTGGTGAGGTCAAGCAGCAAGACGCTGAGAAATGGATCAAACTTTGCTTTAGCGTGAAAAGTCCTGATGGCGCCGCTCAATTGACCCAACTGGCAACAGCGGCCATAGAAGCATGCTACACGTATGTATCTATTCGCGATCAGCCGACTAACATTACAATCGGTTACATTGGAGTTTTGCAAATCCAAGCTCTCGACAGGAACTTACTTGTTGCGCTCCTTCCTCTCGGCTCGGCCATGCCACCCGAGCCCGGCTTTATTCGACTTGACGGCAACACGCGCATTAAACTCGCATACTTAATCCCCGACACTTGCGATCAAGCGGGCTGCCACGCCAGGGCAGAATTGACAGAAGATCTTATAGACAAAATGAAAGCTGCCAAAGAAATAAGCTTTGGCAATCTAGACATCTTCTCAGGACGCGAGCTTACCATTCCTTTGAGCTGTTGTAGCTTTGCGCAAGCATTTGACGGCGCGCCCCTGCCTATTGAAGCCAAGAATGAAACACAGCGCAGAATGCAGGAAGCCCTTCAGCGACGCTTTATGGATTTCATTCGATAGTTGCTGGCTTCAAAGGCCCAGACGAGGCCCGCAGCGCATGTCGGACGCATTGATCTCGCCCGCATGGCGCTGTCAGAGTTTGTTCCGATCACAATAAAGTGGTAACCAAACCGCGTCTAAATGTACGGCATCGTGATGTCTGCCGGGGTTGACTGAATGCTCGCCGCGTGGTCTGACGCAAGACCGTGCGTTGCGCTGTAGCTAGCGCGAGCATGAGTAACAAGCTTGGGGCATCAAACTCTTGGCGGGTTTATCAAGGCAGGCGTAAATGTCGTTGCGTGCAGCTTCAGTTTTGTTTGGCGTTTTTGGCCTATTTTTTCAAACAGCATTTGCATCCGCAAGCCCTTCGCTTTTGGTCGAGCCATCAACGGGCCTCGTTCTTTACGCCGAAGACGCTGATTTGCCCTGGCGGCCAGCATCTCTCACAAAGCTAATGACGGCGTATTTGGCGTTCGAGGCCATCCGGGATGGCAGACTGTCCCCGGAAGACGTTGTGACAGCCTCGGACCGGGCGGTGAAGGAACCGCCGAGTAAGCTCGGCCTACCTGTAGGCGCCCAGCTCAAGGTCGACCTTGCCCTGAAAGCCCTCATCGTTAAGTCCGCGAACGATGTCGCGATGATGCTTGCCGAAAAGATCGGCGGCGACGAGGCGACATTCGTCGAAATGATGAATAAGACGGCCAAACGGCTCGGCATGACGAATACAAATTTCGTCAATCCCAACGGATTGCCGGTGCTCTCCCCAGATGGCAAGGAAGCGAGCATACAGGCCGTAACGTCGGCGCGCGACATGGCTTTGCTTGCTAGCATGCTCTTGAGAGAATTTCCGCAATATGCGGAAATCTTCGCAATGACTGAGGTCAAGATCGGAAATAAAAACATACCCACGCATAATGGGTTGCTCCGCAGCTATGAAGGCGCGGACGGAATGAAGACCGGCTTCGTCTGCGCGTCCGGCTATAATCTCGTAGCGAGCGCGAGCCGCGATGGCCGGAAACTCGTTGCCGTCGTCCTTGGCGAGACCTCCGGGAACGCACGCACGATCCGCGCGGCCGGCCTCTTCGAACACGGTTTCACTATTTACCCCTGGAAGGCGGTGCTAGCGCCAACCTTTGCGACTTGGCCGGTGGCTACTCCCGACGGCGCGATCCCACCCGACATGCGCGGCGTCGTCTGCAACCATCCCCCGAAGAAAAAGAAGAAAGGCAAACGGCCCGCATTGAAGCCAGGTCACAGGAAGACCGCTCCAAAGGCCGTGAAGAAAAAGAAGGCGGAGGTGGCACCCGCACCCGCCGCAGTCCCGGCTCGCAAGGCCGCGCACGGATAGGGAGTTGGACGCTACCTATCCCAATAAAAGCTAGTCCCGTCTGCCAAACAGAGGTCGAAATCTGTCGTGCCTTTATCCTTTCACCCGAGGCAGGGGACTATTCTGGTGTGCGACTACAGCGGGTTCAAAGCTCCGGAAATGGTGAAAGCCCGTCCGGTCTTGGTCGTTTCCCCTAGATTGCGGCGGAGAGATAACCTTTGCACAGTGGTTCCGCTCAGCACAACATCCCCGCAAAATCCGCAGAATTATCACTGCCGATTAGCTTTGGAACGGCCACTTCCATCTCCATGGAACGCGCCTGACCATTGGGTCAAGGCAGACATGATGGCAACTGTTGGATTCCATCGGCTCAATCTAATTCAAATAGGGCGCAACGATGAGGGTAAACGCAAGTATCTCAATTTAGTCGTTCCGCAGGAAGATCTAGATAAGGTACTGCAATGCGTCCTACACGCTTTAGGTATGGCTCTTGACAGAACTCCGCCAGAACGTGATATTTGAGTCGTCCCCGCTCTGTGAAAACATCGGGCTTTAAGACTGTCTCTTCCAATAGAGACAGCAGGTCTCAGAAGGCGACGCCAAGCCGCTGAGGCCTTTGATGGGCGCAATCAGCGATGGTTGCGCCCTTGGCATATGTGCGCAGCATATAGGCCGTCCACAACAGCAGTTTCATCACTAGACAAGCAGCGCGAACCTGCCCTTATAGAGGGTATGCCAATCGGACAAAAGAAGACGGCAGGCGCCGAAATCGAAGAGCTGATCGCGCTGTTGGCGAAGCTTCCCGGCTATGGCGCACGCTCGGCGCGCCGCGCGGCCCTGCATCTCGTTAAGAAACGCGAACAATTGCTGTTGCCGCTCGCAGCCGCCATGGGCGAGGCTGCGGCCAAAATCGCGATCTGCAAAGAATGCGGCAATATCGATACGCAGCAACCCTGCGCCATATGCTCTGATCAGTCGCGCGATGCGTCACTCATTTGCGTGGTGGAAGAGGTGGGCGACCTGTGGGCGCTTGAGCGTGCGGACATTGTACGGTCGCGCTATCATGTTCTCGGCGGAACGCTGTCGCCGCTCGATGGGCGCGGACCCGATGATCTTAGCATTTCGAAACTTGTCGAGCGCGCCCATGCGCCTGAGGTTCGCGAGATCATCCTTGCGTTGAACGCGACAGTCGAGGGGCAGTCCACAGCCCATTATTTGGCGGCGGAGCTTGAAGGATTGCCGATCAAAATCACGAGGCTGGCGCGTGGCGTGCCAGTTGGCGGCGAGCTTGACTATCTCGATGAAGGAACGCTGGCCGCCGCCGTAAAACTACGCCGGCCCGTCTGATAGGGATGGATAGCCGGGCACTCAAGGCTGAAACTTTCAACTCGCCAGATTTGCGTCCCGGTCTTCAAACGTCGCTGCGCGGCCCGATGAATGTCATTAGCAGGCCTATGTCACCCTGATCTGCGGCCTTCAGCGCGGCAATGTAAGCGAGCCGCCGATCATTCATTTTTTGCAAATCGTGTCCACCCGCCCAATCAATTGGTTCGGCGTCATAGACACGACGCAGAACAGCATCAGTCATGATGCGCGCGTGCCTGCCATTGCCGTTGGGGAAAGGATGTATCTTCACGAGGCGATGATGAAGCCTGATCGCCGCCTCCGCAGATGGATAGGTTTTGTTGTCCGCCCAATACCGCGCATCGTCCATAAGGGTACGTAACTCTACGCCAATGTAGATCGGATCCACGCCGATATTCTTACCAGTGCGACGGAACGCGCCTGCCCAATCCCAAACGTCGCCAAACAAGCGTTTGTGGAGGGTGATGACGAAGTTAACCGTCAGCACATCGCGTCGCTGGCGGCTAAGCCAGCGCAAACCAGCTTCGATATTTGCCTGTTCAAGCTCATCTAATTCTTCGCGGGTGGTGATGTGCTTGAACTTGAGCCCACCAAGCTCGTTTGGATCGAGCGGCGTTGCCCCTTCCGGGTATTCCATGACGCCAATCATTGATCGGACCAGAAATCCGGCGGCATCTTCTGAGCAATTTCCCGCGCAAGACGCTCGACCTCTTTGGCAATTTTATCATCCGGCAAAGCTTGGCTTTCCAATGCCATATGGGTGCTCGCGATTCCTACGAGCACCATGGCCTTTTTGCGTGCCTGCGCCATGATTATGTCTTCGACACGCTGTGGCGGGACGATTGCGTACACGAACCGGCAGCCCATCGCTTCAGCCGCTGCTTGCATGGATTTCAAAGTGACGCCGCCGCTTAGTTCCGCGTGCTCGGCCTGCGCAATGCGTGCCCGCCCCACTCCTATTTTTTTACCAAGCTGGGCGCCGGACATACCAAGAGCCTTGCGAACCGTCCGCAACCACCCCTCACGTGGGATTCGCGGAACCTGATGGCTCACAGCGTTGTCTACGATGTGTTGGTACTGCTGTTGAGCGACGGTCTTCACGCTCATTGTCAACTCATATATTGCCAAGGCGGTTCATTTATGTATTCATATTTATGTACGGATCACCTGATAATGTCAATATATGTATTGACTATATAGCCGAAACTGAAAGGGCCTCGACTAAAGCGGGCCGTCTCCATCTGGACGCCAAATTTCGGAAGTAATCCACTCGAAGAGGATTCGAGCGTTCCCGTCCGATTTGAGTTTGTGTTATTGTTTCCTATGAGTAATCGACAAGACAGCCACGACAAAGAAGCCCTTCTGAAGGAGGGCGGCGTTGGCCGCGAAAGAAGCGCTTTTTCCGAGCAAGAGCGCTTTCTGCAGAAAAAGCTTCGTCTGGCCAACCGCGTACTTGGCTTTGAAGCCCTTTGGCCGCGCATCTGGCTTCCTTTTTCCGTCTGCGGGGTTTTTATCCTTCTGTCGGCGTTCGAGGCATGGCCCTATCTGCCCCCGCGCCTCCATCTTGGACTGCTTTGGGCGTTCGGCGGAGCGCTCGCCCTTTCGCTCATTCCACTTCTGCTTTGGCGGCGTCCCTCGCGTGAAAACGCTCTTAAGAGGCTCGAAAAGGCCTCTGCGCTAGACCACCGTCCGCTAGCGGCCTTCAATGACACCCTGTCGCAATCGGATGCCTCCCCTGAAACGGAGGCGCTTTGGAACGCCCACCGGGCGAAAGTGGCAGCCTCACTGCGGAGCCTGAAAGCGGGCGCGCCTCATCCGCGCATCGACAAATATGATCCCTTCGCGCTGCGTTTCGCGCTCATTCTAATGCTGGTGGTTGTCGCCGCGTGGACGTCGACAGATTTGAAAGGGAGAATAAAGGCCGCGTTCAAGGTGCCCGAAATTCCGCCGAGTGCGGATTTCAGGCTCGATGCTTGGATAACGCCACCGGCTTACACGCGCAAAGAGCCGATCGTGCTGGCGAACGGAACGCTCTCTTCCACAGGCCAAGATAGCATCACCGTGCCAGCCGGTTCGACGCTAACTGTGAAGATCAATGGAGCCGATGCGCTCCGCTATACCGTTTCACTCGCGTCAGCCGGAGCCGCAGCAACCGTTGAACGCATCGGGGCAGTCTAGCGACACATTCGTTGAATATGCGCAAAAGCTGGAGCAGCCGGGCACCCTCAACATCAAACGGCATTATGGTTCGGGGAAATCCTGGGCGCTAACCGTGGTGCCCGACCAGCCTCCAAAAATCTCTTTTGTCGGGCCGATCGAAGTGTCGCCTCGGGCCACGATGCTATTCAAGTATAAGGTCGAGGATGATTATGGCGTGGTCGCCGCCGAGGCCCATGTCGAGCGCGTTGCGCCTACACCGCGAGAGGGGGAACCGGCCGCACAGCCAGCGTCGCAAATTGGGAAACCTCCGGTCTTTCCGCTGTCCTTGCCTCGATCACCGATAAAAGCCGCTGAGGCAAAGACTTATAAAGACCTCACCGCGCATCCTTGGGCCGGGCTTCCGGTTGTCATTACGCTTGTTGCCAAGGATGAGGCAGGGAATGAGGGCAGAAGCGCGCCTCGGGGACTTATATTGCCGGAGCGCAAGTTTACGAAATCGCTCGCCAAAGCCATAGCCGGTCAAAGACGCACGCTCGTCGAAGACCCGGACGGTTCCGCTTTGATAGCGAACAATCTGAACGCGCTGGCCATCGCCGCCGAGGACGAGGGTATCGCGGCGAGCATCTATTTGAACCTGCGCTCCGCCCATTGGCGTTTGCGAGGACAGCCGCCTCTTGAGGAGATAGAAAGCGTTGTCGAGCAGCTATGGGATGTTGCCGTCCGTATTGAGGATGGCAATCTTTCAACCGCTGAGCGCGATTTGCGCGCCGCGCAGGAAAAGTTAAAAGACGCGCTTGAGCGTGGGGCTTCGCAGGAAGAAATTCAAAAACTCGTGGCTGAGCTTCGCGATGCGCTCAATCGCTATCTTCGGGCTTTAGCTCAGCGTGGCCCCATGCCTAACGATAAGGCCGCGTCATCAGGGAACAACAAGACGATTACGCAGCAGGAGCTTCAGCAGTTCCTGAATAAGATCGAAAATCTGGCGAAGGCTGGTTCCGCTGAAGCCGCTGCACAGATGTTAAACCAGCTTCGAGACATTCTCGAATCCTTGCAGACGGCGAAAGGCGGGAGCGGGGGCGGCTCCGAGGAGGAAGACGCAGAGAATTTGCAGCAGTTAGATCAGTTGACGGGCCTAATGCGGCAGCAGCAGCAGCTTCTGGATCAGACGTTCCGCGCTCAACAGGGCGAAAACAGAAGCCTCGCTGATAAAGGCCAGCGAAAAGGGCGCGCAGGCCAAAACGAGCAGCCGCAAGGAGCGGACGGCCAAGCCGGGGGCGAGGTCCAGCCTTCTGCCGCCGAACTACAGCAACGGCAAAACGAGCTACAGCGCCAGTTGCAGGAGCTGCTTGGCGGCATGTCCGGCGGAAAAGAGGGAGACGCCATTCGTAAGAAGCTTAAAGACGCCGAGAACTCAATGGGCGAAGCAGGCGAGTTGCTGAGAGACAATGAACTCGCCCAGGCCGGTGAGCAAGAGGGCCGTGCGCTCGAAAGCTTAAGGCAAGGAACTCGCGCAATGGCGGAGCAGATGATGCGCTCAGGGAACGGTGCGACCGGCCGTAGCCAAGCGGGCCGAGATCCGCTTGGTCGAAGGCAGGGCGGCCAAATGAATGATCCTGGCGATAGCGTGAAAGTTCCAGACGAGATCACCGTGCAGCGCGCGCGCGAAATCCTCGATGAGCTGAGAAAGCGGCTAGGCCAGCCTTCGCGGCCACCTGTCGAACTTGACTATCTGGAGAGGCTGATTAAACGCTTCTGAGAACCTTACGCTCAATCACCGCGGAAACCGCTTGCGGCTGTCCGCAATCCAACCGCGCTCAAGATGGCCAGATACGGCTAGAGCATTTTGCGATCATCTATAATCGGCCGTGAAACTCCTGGATCGCCGCAGCGGCAGTGCCGCTTCACGATGACAATTTCCGGGGCCGTCATCTACCATGTTGTTTGCGGCTGCGCGTCACGCAGCATGGCGTTGAGAATGGTGACGAGCTTGCGCATGATGGCGACGATCGGCTTTTTGCCGTTTTGGACGAGCCGTTCATAGAAAGCGCTCAAAGCCGGATTGTAGCGTCTTGCGCACATGGCAGCCATGAAGAGCGCGCGTTTGACGGCAGCGCGTCCGCCGGCCGTTCGCCGGTAGCCGCGCATGAGGCCGCTATCGCGGGGATGGGGGGCGCAGCCAGCGAGGCTGCCGGCTTGTCTGCGCGTCAGGGTTCCAAGCTCTGGCATGTGAGCAAGAAGCACGATGGCGGTTTTCTTGCCGATGCTTTTGAGGCTGGTCATCCTAAATCCGGCAGTTGACAGCATGTGATGGGCGGGGGAATCGCGCAATATCAAACGCATGAGCCAGAATATCCCCCGCCTCCCCGTTCACCCAGCGGGTGAACAACCGCCGGTAGAGCAAGCCGCTGGTCCGGCGCCTGCAACGCTGGACACTTGGGCTGGCCCGGTCCGCGTGGAATGGGACCCCGCGGCACCGCTGACGCCCTACGGGCAGCTCCCGTTCTTCATCGACTATCTCAAGGCCGGGAACCTGTTCGACGCGCTCGTGGCCGATTGCCCGCTCAGCTATACGAGCCCGAACGCACCGGAAAAGCGCGATGTGCTTGGCACCACGATGCTTTCGGTTTTGGCGGGGCATAAGCGCTACGCCCACATCACGGCACTGCGTAACGATGGCGTGCTGCCTGAGCTGTTGGGCATGAAGAAGATCGTGAGCGAGGACGCGGTGCGCCGGGCCTTCAAGGCCATCGGAGCGGACGAAGGCAGAGAGTGGCAGCGCCGCCATTTGGACTACTGCGTGGCGCCGCTTTTGGCCGAGCCGTGGATTCTGGACATGGATTCGACGGTCAAGCCGCTTTACGGGCATCAGGAAGGGGCCGTGCTTGGCTACAATCCCAAGAAGCCGGGCCGGCCTAGTGGAGCGAATTTGACATTTGGGTCCCGGCTGCCGCGCGTTCGTGCTCAAATGTCAAATTCAAAAGCTCCACTAGAATCAGAAAGTTGCTAGTGGTCCTTTGATTCCGACATTTGCTCTCGATGAGGCCGCAAGCGGATGCAAATGTCGGAATCCGACCACTAGCCATGTCTACCATACCTACACCATAGCCGGTTTGCGGCTGGTGCTCGATGTGGATGTTGCTCCGGGCAGCCAGCATGCTTCGAGGCATGCGGCACCAGGGCTGTGGGGACTTCTTGACCGCATCCCCCGTGATTGCTGGCCGGCATTTTTGCGCGGCGATAGCGGTTTCGGCACGGAAGCGATCATGAGCGAGGCCGAACAGCGGGGGCTGCCTCATCTGTTCAAGCTACGGCTCACCGCCAACGTCAAGAAGCTGATCAAGAAAACTTTTTCTAAAAGCGGCTGGACCGATGCCGGACACCGACCGCGCTTGCGCGCGAGTCGGCAACTTTAAGTGTTGATTCACGCGAAGCGTGATCAAGGCTGGCAGGGCAGGCACGAAACGCTGCGGCTGGAAGGCTGGAGCCGTCAGCGCCAGGTTGTGATCCTGCGCCGCCGGCTGAAGGAGGGCCTGACCATCGCCGGGCGCGATCGCGAAAACCAGATGGCACTCGGCTTTGTTGAAATCGGGCCGGATGCGGACGCCTACGAATATGGCGTTCTCGTTACCTCCCTTGAGGAAGAAGTTTTGACGCTCGCCCAGCTCTACCGGGACCGGGCCGATAGCGAAAATCCCTTCGACGAACTCAAGAACCAGTGGGGCTGGGCGGGCTTCACCACCCGCGATCTGCCTCGCTGCCAACTTATGGCCCGTTTCATCTCACTGATTTACAACTGGTGGAACCTGTTTGTGCGCCTGGCCGAACCGGACCGGCACCTGGAGGCCGTCACCAGCCGTCCGTTGCTCTTATCGGCCATCGCTGAGACCACCCGGCATGCCCGCCAGACCACGCTGAAAGTGTCGAGCTCCCACGCCAAGGCTGGCTGGGCCTCGAAGGTGCTCTCAAGCATCGCCCGCTTCCTGCGCGAGCTTACTCAAAATGCGGAGCAGTTGACGGGCCGCCAGCGCTGGCGCCGGATACTCTCCCACGCCGTGCGATCCTGGCTTGGCGGACGCAAGCTGCGTGCTCCACCACGCCTCATGGCACCGGCCTGACCGCCAAATCCCACATCGATAGGTTGAGCAGCCGCTTCAAAATGGTGAGGCGCGAGGGGCAACTGCCGGATTTAGGTTGAAACCAGATGAGCCAGAGCCTCCCTTAAATTACGGGGCCTGATGTCCAAAAAATCCTGACGACGGACAGGGAGAGAACGTAGAAGGTCCGCTGTCCGCCCATTTCGGCACCCTATCGCAACGAGCGTCCAGATGAGCAGAAGTGTCGCTCGATTTCGAGATCACTATTACCCCATTTGTACCCGGAGGAGGGACCGCGGTGTCAGGCCTATGCCAGCTACTTTCACTGGCAATGGATATGCAGTCTCCTTCAACCGGATTTTGCCGACGTCTATGAGGAACTCTACGGGCACTTCGCCGGCCATCTCGATGACCTCCATCGCCTGGACTGGCGCGAGTTCGAGATCTTGCTAAGCAGGTTGATTTAGCCTAGCCAACGAATGTTGGCCGTGATTTCGTTTTCCTGTGTGATTCGAGGAGCGGAGCATGGCTGGAAAATCTCCTGTGACAGCATCGGACGAAGAAAGGGCGGCGCTGAAGGTGATGGCGAGCGGTCCGGACCGGGCCGAAGCAGACCGGTCGCGCGCGGTGCTGTTGACGCTGGACGGTTGGATCAGCGCGCGGATTGCGCAAGCCTTCGGCGTGCGGGAAGATACTGTGCGCTTGTGGCGGAGCGATTTCATGAGAGGCGGCGTTGAGGCATTGAAGGCCAGCATTGCTCCTGGTCCCGCGCCGGTAAAGGCGGAAGCCGCGCTTCGGGTCGCGAATGTGCTTCTCTGCGAGCCCGTCGCGAACCGGCAAAACTTTACGCTTGCCCGTCTTTCGCGAGAGATTGCATCGCGCGAAGGGGTCACGATCTCTCGCTCGCAACTCTCCAAGGTGCTTCGCAAAAAGGGGCTTTCGGCTGGCGTAGACCCCGTCATACTTTGAAGGGCCGTCAGATCGCGGACGCGGTCAACCGCGCCGGGCTGCGGCTGAAGCTTCGCAAGGCCCAAGCGGAAGCAGGCGACATCGTGCTTCTGTTCGCCGATGAAAGCGAGGCGCTGACGCACCCCTATCTGGCGCGCGCTTGGGCCAAGCGCGGGGCGGACCTGCGCATCCCAGCGCCGGGGCAATCGCACAAAGTCGCCATCATGGGCGCATTCGATTGGGCGGGACGCGAGCTTATCGTGACAACGTCGCGGACAAAACGCAGCACAGACTTTATCGCGCTTTTGGAGACCCTCGACCGGCTGTACGGCCCCAAGCCAGGTGCGAGCACCAAGCCCTGCCGTTATTGTGCTCGACAACGGTCCGATCCACGTCAGCAAAGCCACAAAGGCTGAACTCGCCGCTCGCGCCCATTGGCTCACGGTCGAATGGCTCCCAAAATATGCGCCCGAACTCAATGACATCGAGGGCGTCTGGCGCGACCTCAAAATCCATCACCTCGCCCATCAGACATTCGCCAATGCCGAAATCCTCGATGCCGCAATCCATAAGGCCGTCACCGTTCTCAATTTTGAACGAAACCGCCGTTCGTGGGCCAAACTAAGAATCCCTGCTTAGCGCGCATCTTTCAAACCCAGGGATTCGTGACTGAGCTGGGACCCGGCCGTGGAGATGGCGGCGTGGATATCCGCCTGCTGCAGCGGGATCCTATCGGTGACATCCTTACGCTCGTACAGGCCAAGAAATACGCCCCCAAGAACCGCGTAGGCCTCGAAGCTGTGGCGGCACTAGCAGCATGTCGGACTTAGCTTGATTCCGAAACGCGGGCTAGAATCTGCACATTGATTCGTCAGCTTCGGAAGACAGCCCATGAGCAATTTCCGTCCCATCGACCGTCAAACGCCATATTTGCTGCCGCCCTCGGTTGAGGATTGGCTGCCGGAACGGCATCTGGCGCGCTTTGTGGTGGAGGTGATCGAGGGGCTGGACGTCTTGGCGATGAGCGGGGCTTATCGCGGCTCGGGCTCGGCCAGCTACCATCCGCGGCTGTTGCTTGCTCTTCTGGTCTACGGTTACGCCACAGGCGTGTTTTCCAGCCGCAAGCTGGAGCGGGCGACTTATGACTCTGTGGCCTTCCGTTTCGTTGCCGCAAACCAGCATCCCGATCACGACACCATCGCGGCGTTCCGCAAGCGCTTTTTGAAGGAGATCGAGGCGCTGTTCGTGCAAGTTTTGCTTTTGGCGCGCGAGATGGGCCTGCTGAAGCTGGGTACGGTGGCGCTGGACGGCACGAAGGTCCACGCCAATGCCAGCAAGCACAGCGCGCTGTCTTATGAGCATGCCGGCAAGCTTGAGGCACAACTGAAGGCCGAGGTGGCGGAGCTGATGGCGAAGGCCGAAGCCGCCGATAAAGCAGACCTTCCAGACGGGATGTCCATTCCGGACGAGCTGGCGCGGCGCGAGGAGCGGCTGCGGAAGCTGGCCGAAGCCCGGGCGAAGATCGAGGCGCGCGCCAAAGAGCGTTACGAGCGGGAGCTGGCTGAACATCAGGCAAAAGCTTGCCGCGCGCGAGGCCAAACAGAAGACCACGGGCAAAAAGCCCGGCGGCAGGCCGCCCGCGCCGCCGGTGGAAGGGCCGCCGCCAACGGATCAAATCAATCTGACAGATGAAGAATCGCGCATCATGCCGGTTGCAGGCGGCGGCTTCGAGCAATGCTACAACGCCCAAGCCGTTGTCGCGGAAGGCAGCTTGCTGGTGGTTGCGGGCGATGTGGTTCAGGCCACGAACGATAAGCAGCAACTCGAACCGATGCTGGCCAAGACAAGCGCCCTGCCTGAAGAGTTGGGCAAGGCGGAAACCGTGCTCGCCGATAACGGCTACTTCAGCGAGGCCAATGTGAAGGCCTGCGTAGCGGCCAGTATCGAGCCGCTTATTGCCCTGGGCCGGGACGCCCATCATCCGTCCTTGGGCGAGCGGTTTGCCGCTGCACCACCTGCGCCAGAAAATCCAACGCCTGTCGAGGCGATGGCTTACCGCCTGCAAACGCCCGGGGGCAAAAAGCTCTATGCCAAGCGCAAATGCATGCCCGAGCCGGTGTTCGGCATCGTCAAGTCCGTGCTTGGATTCCGCCAGTTTCTACTGCGCGGGCTAGAAAATGTGCGCGGCGAGTGGAGCCTTGTGACCTGGCCTGGAACCTGAAGCGGATGTTCGTCCTGAAGACCGCTTGAGGGCGCATCCACTTGCGCCAGCCTCGTGCACATCGCAACTCCGCCGAAAGCCGCCGCTATCCGCCATGTCATTCCGTAACCCCAGTCCGACAGGCTGCTAGTTTAATTCTGTGTGGGCGCAGACTCGGAAGAGTATTGTGCCCACATGGCGTTCGGGCCAAGCGTTGCGACAAACGCCGCATGTGCTGCCGCTTCATCTTGAGAAATGCGAGGGGAAAGCGGCTGCGGTCTCACCTGGATCACGCTTTCAGCGGCAGCTTGGGCAGACGTTGAACGCGATGCAAAATCAAGACCGGCCTGCTCCGCGCCGATGAGGCGAAGATAGACGTCTGCCAATAGCTCGCTATCGAGTAGCGCTCCATGCTTGGTTCGCGTCGAGTTGTCGATACCATAGCGGCGGCACAGAGCATCGAGATTATTCGGACTTCCAGGATGTTTTCGCCGCGCGAGCGCAAGCGTATCCACGACGTGCTCGAAACTGATTGGCGGATGGCCTAAACGCGCGAATTCATGATTGAGAAAGCCCACGTCGAACGGGGCGTTATGTATGATAAGACGTGCGCCGTCGATAACGGTTAGGATGTCATTTGCCGCTGAGCCGAAGAGCGGCTTGTCCGCAAGAAAAGCTGCGGTGAGGCCATGCACATCGGTCGCGGCCTTCGGCACATCCCGTTGGGGATTGAAATACCAATGCCAAGTTGCGCCGGTGGGAATGAAGTTAACCAACTCCACGCAGGCGAGTTCGATTACCCTGTGACCGTCCTTCGGGTCGAGCCCTGTGGTTTCGGTGTCGAGAACAAGTTCGCGCAATATCGACCCAATCGTGCAATCAGTCTTCGTGGTGGTCAGCCCAGCGCTGGTAGGCCAGCGGCGGCTTTTTTAGAACCTCCTTAAGGATTGCATCGATTTGGCGGTATGAGTCTTCGAGCGGCACGCCTGTATCCACAACGTAATCCGCTTTTTCACGCTTCGCTGCGTCAGGCCACTGCCGCGAGAGAATGGCTTCGAGCTTTTCAATTGTCATGCCCGGCCGCGCGAGAATGCGCTCACGTTGCGCCTCGGCAGGCGCGCTTGCTACGATTATTGCATCGAAGTTAGCGTGAGCGCCTGTTTCGAAGAGGAGCGGGATTTCGAGAAAAGCCAGGTCCGATCCTTTGTCCTGCTCGGCCAACAAAAAACGCCACTGTGCAGCCCTCACAAGCGGATGGACAATAGCTTCGAGCTTTTTGAAAGCGACCTCAGAACCTATGAGTTTTTGCGCCAGAATGCCTCTATCGACAATGCCGTCGCGTGTCGTGCCTGGAAATACCGCTTCGATGAGGGGAGCAGCCTCGCCAGCGTAAAGATCGTGAACAATCCGATCTGAATCCAACACAGCAATTCCGCGTTGGCGCAGATAGGTTGCGACCGTGCTCTTGCCCATCCCGATTGAACCTGTGAGACCGGCGACAATCATACGCGCCCGCTTTCTCGCGCATCAAGCGCAGCAAGAACGGCTTTACGCAGCGCAGGCGTGACATCAGGTCGAACGCCAAACCACTTTTCAAATCCCGGCGCGGCTTGGTGGAGCAGCATTCCGAGGCCGTCTACTGCGCGCAACCCCCTTACACGCGCTTCGTGTAACAGCTCGGTCTCGAGCGGATTATAGACAATGTCGCAGATGACAGCCCCAGCGGTCGCGCTGGAAAGATCCACATCAAGCGGCGGCGATCCCTTCATGCCGAGCGATGACGTATTTACAATGAGGCTAGCGTCCGCCAAAGCGCTGCTCATTGAATCAAAGGCGACCGCTTTCGCCGGGGGGAAGGCAGCGGCCAGTTCAACTGCGCGATCCAATGTCCTGTTCGCGATCCGTATGTCGCGAAACCCGCGTTGAAGCAGCGCCCATATGATGGCGCGCGCAGCGCCACCAGCTCCGATAACAGCCGCGCTGCCGTTTTTGTCCCAGCCTGGCGCGCTTTCATCGAGATTGGCGAGAAAGCCCCAAGCATCCGTATTGGAACCTACAAGCTGCCCATCCTCGAACCAGACGGTATTTACCGCGCCAATGGCATCGGCGGCTGCATCACGGCGCTGACATAGCCGATACGCCTCTAACTTATGCGGCAGGGTGACATTCCCGCCGCAAAAGCCTTGACCAGCCAATGCGGTTAGAAAGCCGCCAAAGCGTTCAGGCTCAACAGCGGCCTTAACGTATTCGCCCTCTATCCCGTAGGTCCGGAGCCAATGCGTATGGATAACCGGCGAAAGAGAATGGGCAATCGGCCATCCCATGACACAGGCGCGTTTCATGCAAGCTTCCTACTTCAATAGCATTGAAAGCTGCCGCAATTCATTGAGCACAGGCATGACCGGCAAGCCGAGTATCGTGAAATAATCGCCTTTTATTTCTGAGAACAGGTGAATTCCGAGCCCTTCGAGATGATAAGCGCCGACTGAGGTAAGCATCCCCTCGCCAATCGTCTCCAAATACCAGTCGAGAAATTCGTCCGAAAACTCGCGCATGGTCAAGGTGGCCGTATCCACGAAGGGCTTGGCTTTGCCCTTGTATAAAACGACGACGGCAGAATGAAGCTGATGGGTGCGGCCACGAAGCTTTTGAAGCTGAGCGCGAGCGTCCTCTTCGCTGCTCGGCTTGTGCAAAATCTCGTCGCCAATTGCGAGCACTTGGTCGGCGCCGATCACGACAGCGTCCGGCTCCATCTTCGCCACCAACTCTGCCTTGAGATGGGCAAGACGCAAAGCAACGTCGGCAGGCGAAGCACCACGCGCAAACTGTTCGTGTTCTTCGCTTTCGTTGAGCATTGATGCGCGCTGATGAAAACGAACACCGGCACCGGCGAGAACGGCCGCTCGCGCCGCGCTTGCGGACGCGAGGATAATTTCAGGATAATCGATTTGCATTGGTTAAAATAATACCCGGTACACAACAAAACAGAAAGAACAGATCATCCACGCCGCTCCTCATAAAACGCGATGATAGCGGCGGCCGTTTCCTCGATGGACTTTCTTGTCACATCGATGACCTGCCAATGATTTCGAGAACAGAGCCTCTTTGTAAAAGCCATTTCTCCCCTAATAAGATCCATATCCACGTAGTTTTCATAAGAGTCGCTGTTAAGGGCGAGCATGCGGTTGCTACGGATTTCCGCGATACGTTCGGGGCTCGCCACCAAACCAACAACAAAAGGATTTTGCAACGTCTGTAGGGTCGGCGGCGGCGGAATATCCGGCACAAGCGATACGTTGGCGGTCTTGTAGCCGCGATTTGCGAGATAGATGCTTGTCGGCGTTTTCGATGTGCGGCTTGCTCCGACGAGAACAATTTCCGCCTTGTCCAGGTCTTCAGTCCGCTGGCTGTCGTCGTGCGCGAGCGTGAAGTTCATAGCCTCGATCCGCCTGAAATATTCCGCATCGAGCGTATGCTGCCCCGCAACAACGGCTCGGGACGGCATTTTCAGATAATCCTCGAATGCCTGCAACACAGGCCTCAAAACGGCGACGCAAGGAACGGCAAGCTCTTGGCAGCGGCTTTCGAGCAGCGCGGACAAGCTCGGATTCATGAGAGTGTAAAGGACGATGCCGGGCGATGTTTCAATATGGTGCAAGACCGTCGCTAGCTGCTTCGGGTTACGCACCAAAGGATGCATATGCCGATTTGGCTTTGCGCCGGAAAGCTGCACGATTGCAGCTTTCGCCATCGTGGTTAGCGTCTCCCCGGAAGCGTCAGAAACGAGATGAAGATGGAAATGCTTCTGACTGGGGATAGCTGGGGATTTAGCGGATAACTGCGCCTCATCGGCGTTTTGACCGCGTCTCCCCCCCTTGTCCGCCATTGAGTCCTCCACGCCAATTAAAAAAGAGCGCACAATTCATAGAGCGTTGGAAAGAAAGATCTTGGTTACGCTAATGGTCCGGCGGCCGACTGAGTCTCCACATATTGTTAATATGTTATTCATTGCCGCCAAGGACAAAGCAAGGCTAAACAACATAACGCAAAATGGGCCATTGAAAGCGCATTTTTCAACATACTCCGTTGAAGCCGTTTTTTAAGTGCGCCGCATTCGACAAGCAGGGGATTATCGTAGCACAGTCTGGACTTTCCCCGAGATGCACCCCCTAAGAAAAATAACAGAAAACAGATAGAATGATTTATTGATGAGAAGGCCTGTCGGAAAAATGGATGGGAAACCATCAGCACCGAAGTTCCTGGCTGCTCTAAGCGGGCTAGCTCAAACTCCACCACCAATCTGGCTGATGCGCCAAGCGGGAAGGTATCTGCCAGAATATCGGCAGGTTCGCGCTGAAGCGGGATCGTTTCTCAATCTTTGCTACAATCCCGAACGCGCTGCAGAGGTGACGCTTCAGCCGATAAGGCGCTTTGGCTTCGACGCCGCGATCATTTTCTCTGACATTCTCGTCGTTCCACACGCCTTGGGTCAGCAGGTGGAGTTTTTGGAGGGTGAAGGGCCACGCCTTGCGCCAATCGAGGATGCGGCAGGACTTGCGAAGCTGTCTCTTGAGCGGGCACCAGCCCGCTTTGATCGCGTTTACGAAGCGATTGAACGGACCGTGGCTGGGCTTGGGGAAGCAACTCCTCTTATCGGCTTTTGCGGCGCGCCATGGACGGTCGCGACCTACATGATCGAGGGAGGTGGATCTACCGACCAAAGAGCGGCCAAGCTCATGGCTTATCGCGATCCAGCCACCTTTGCCGCGCTTATCGATCTATTGGTCGAGGCGTCCAGCACATATTTGATCGGCCAGGTCGCGGCGGGGGCACGCGTTCTCCAGATTTTCGATAGCTGGGCAGGAAGCTTGTCCGACAGCGATTTTTCGAGCTTTGTCATCGCGCCGACCGCCAAAATCGTCAAAAAGGTCAAGGCTGCGTATCCTGAAACCCCGATTATTGGCTTTCCCAGGGGAAGTGCTGCGAATTATAAGCTTTATGCGCAAAAGACAGGCGTCGACGCCATCGGCTGCGATACTGCCGCGCCTCTGGCCCTGATGGCGGAAATTCAGCGTAAGCGCCCGGTGCAGGGCAATCTCGATCCCTTATTGCTGTTAGCAGGAGGGGATGCTATGGAGCGGCGCGTAAGGTCGATTTTAGAATTCGTGCTCACAGAAGCCCTTCATCTTTAATCTCGGTCACGGCATTTTGCCCGAGACACCCATCGGCAATGTAGAGCGCCTGATCGCTCTTTTACGCAGTAACTCAGGTCAATCTTACTAACTTAATGTAACAGTTGGCAGCTTCCATGATTAACTTGATGAACACCGCCTATGATTATCTGAAAGCTTTGCATTTGTTGGCCGCTTTTGCTTGGATGGCGGGGATGTTATACTTGCCGCGTATTTATGCGTACCATGCCGAGGTTGGCGCAGGCACGCCGCAGGCAGAGACTTTCAAGAGGATGGAGCGTGGTCTTCTGCGGATAATCATGAATCCGGCCATGATCGTGACCATTATTTTTGGCGTGTGGATCGCCTTCGGCACGGGAATGGATTGGAGCAAGGCTGGGTGGTTTCACGCCAAAATGCTGCTTGTTGTGCTGATGGCCGGTCTGCATGGTATGCTTTCTAAATGGCGCAAGGATTTCGCGGCCGATCGCATTCCGCACAGCGCACGCTTCTTCAAAATCATAAACGAAGTGCCTAGCGTTTTGTTGATCGGCATCGTTATCCTTGCAGTTGTGAAGCCGTTCTAAGCTTATATTCACGGGAAAAAACGAATTCTCTTGCGTTCTTGGCTTTTCGAACGCAGCGAACACTGCTATATTTGATTGTGTCGTAAATTTCCGGCGGATGTTTTTCAGACAATCGATTCTGCCGGACTCTCGCGAATTGAGTGACGAAGCCGTTCGCAGTTCGAAGACGACCGGCATCACGACAGCCCTACCTCTTCATCTCCGGCCGGCGGGCGCGGCCCGCTCCTGTCATGTGATCACATCCGGAATCCACAATCATCATGCAAGAAATGAAACTCCAAGATCTTAAAGTTAAATCACCAACTGAACTGCTGACCGTCGCCGAGGAATTTGCGGTCGAAAATGCGAGCGCGCTACGCAAACAAGAACTGATGTTTGCCATTTTAAAGCAGCTTGCTTCTCGCGATATCGAGATCACCGGAAATGGCGTCGTCGAAGTGCTGCAAGACGGGTTTGGCTTTCTTCGGTCGCCCGATTCAAACTACTTACCGGGTCCCGACGATATATATGTCAGCCCGAGTCAAATTCGGCGATTTGGCCTTCGCACCGGCGACACGGTAGAGGGGCAAATCCGAGGACCAAAAGACGGCGAGCGCTATTTCGCGCTCCTCAAAGTCAATAAGGTTAATTTCGACGAGCCCGAAAAGATCCGGCATAAGGTCCATTTCGATAATCTCACCCCGCTCTATCCCAACAAATGGCTTAAGATGGAGACGGACCGGTCTGAAGGTAAAGATCTTAGCCCGCGCGTGATCGACATTGTAGCGCCGCTCGGTAAGGGCCAGCGCGGACTGATCGTCGCTCCGCCCCGTACTGGTAAAACGGTTCTCCTTCAGAACATCGCTCACGCCATCACTGCGAACCATCCTGAATGCTACCTCATAGTGCTTCTCATCGACGAGCGGCCGGAAGAGGTGACGGACATGCAGCGCTCGGTGCGAGGCGAGGTTATTAGCTCCACATTCGATGAACCGGCCTCGCGTCACGTTCAGGTCGCGGAAATGGTTATCGAGAAAGCAAAAAGGCTCGTTGAGCACAAGCTTGACGTGGTCATCCTGCTTGACTCGATCACACGTCTCGGCCGCGCTTACAACACCGTGGTGCCGTCATCAGGTAAGGTGCTAACCGGCGGTGTGGACGCGAACGCGCTGCAACGGCCAAAGCGCTTTTTCGGCGCCGCTCGTAATATCGAAGAGGGCGGCTCGCTGACCATCATCGCCACGGCGCTTGTCGAAACCGGCAGCCGCATGGACGAAGTGATCTTCGAAGAATTTAAAGGCACGGGTAACTCGGAACTGGTTCTCGACCGCAAGGTTGCGGACAAGCGCGTGTTCCCGGCTATGGATATCGCCAAATCCGGTACGCGTAAGGAAGAGCTCCTCGTACCTCAGGCTCAACTCCGCAAGATGTATGTGCTGCGCCGCATTCTGAACCCGATGGGTCCGATGGATGGTATCGAGTTCCTGCTGGATAAGCTGCGGCAGACGAAGACGAATGGCGATTTCTTCGACTCGATGAACGCATAGAGGCTCCACGCTAAGCCGCCGGAATGCGCGGCGAAGTCCAGGATTTCCTTGAAGTTGAAAAGGTCGTGATGCCGGAGCTGGCCAACCAGCCCCGGCATTTTTTTACGCGCAAAGCTTTCGCTGCAATCGGCCTTCCGTCGAACGCGTCCAATCGATGGCCGGGTCAAAGCCCGGCAAGGACGGTGGGGAGAAATTTCCATCCAGCAAACATCGAGTAGAGCCTGATGGCGGTCGCGCAATTGCAGGATAAATTGCGCAGGTAGTTCATCGTCTTGGCCGGGGCTTGCCCCGGCCATCCATCTGCTTTGCTATCAGCCTAAGTGGAAGATTGTCATCGGTAGAAAGCGTCCGCGCTTATCCGCTATCCGCCAAAATGCCAGATAGCGGCTAAAACCGGTTCCCAGATGATCATGGATGCGCCGGGCTTTGACCGGGCCAGGACAATCGTAAGGCAAATCGCGCAGGAACGGTTCACGAGACTCAGGCATTCACCGATGCTGGCTATGCCTGATCGCAAAATGCCCTAAACCCCAGCCGCTGACACTTGCACGGCCTTGTATCGCTCTTGCTTGAGCGTTTCGATGAACTTGTCCGGTTCAGTGATAGGAAGCGAGCAACGTTGGCCGACGCAGACATAGGCGGTGATTTTGCCGCTAATGGCCCCTTTACCAGACGCAGGCGATGAAGCCGGTAAGGTTGCTGCCATCCCCAATCCACTGGACGACGCCGTTGGGAATAGAGACCTTGGCAAGTGCCCTTTCCCAGGCGAAAGCCTCGGGGCCCGACCGGTCGCCAGCGATCACGATATGATGCGGGGCGATTAGCGTCAGCACTCCGGATAAAAGTCCGGTATAGGCAATTGCCATCGTTTGCGCCGCGCCTTGAAATGCGGAGAGCAATGCATCGGCCCGCTTCAAATAAGCCGTATCGCCCGTCAGCGTGTACAGATCCGCGAGGTTCTGGAGCATCGTGGCATTGGCGTTAGGCACCGCGTCGTCACTTGCCGAAAGCGGGCGCATGAAGAGGTCGCTCGTATCGTCCGCCGAAAGATAGTATCCGCCGCCATCTGCGTCGTAGTGGCGGTTCATGATCGCCGTCCAACTGACTGCGTCATCCAGATAGCGTTGCTCATTCCTGAGCTGATGAAGAGCTAATGCCGCCGAAATCATATTTGCGTAGTCGGCTGAAGTAGCGGGCGCCTTGGATTTTCCTGCCCGGTAGGAATGGAATAGCCGGTCTCCCGAAACCATGCGGCTGGAAACGAATGTGTATGCGCCTTCGGCGAGCTTGATCCATTCGGGATTACCCATCGCGTCACCTGCCTTGGCGAGCGCTCTTATGGCCAAGCCGTTCCAATCGGCGAGCACTTTGTCATCCCAACCGGGCTTCTCCCGACGCTCGCGAACCTCAAATAGCTTCTGGCGGCATCGGGTCAGCGCCTTTTCTTCTTCTCCGTTAAGGAGCGCGAGCGCATTCAGCCGGTTGAGGATCGTATGACCCTCCCAATTGCCGCCTTCGGTCACGTCATAGACCTGCGCGAAAATCGCCGCTTGTTCACCATGCCCGAGCACATTGGTGATCTCCTCGGCGGTCCAAACGTAAAACTTGCCCTCTTCGCCCTCCGAATCCGCGTCGTAGGAAGAAGCGAAGCCCCCGCCGGGCACCATCATGTCGCGCGTGAGCCAGCCGATTGTTTCGGTGACGCGAGCTTGCAGCCGCTCCGATTGCGTCTCTTTCCACACCTCCGTCATGAGTTCGATCAGGAGCGCGTTGTCATAGAGCATCTTCTCGAAGTGCGGGACGAGCCAGCGATCATCGACGGAGTAGCGCGCAAAACCGCCGCCAAGGTGGTCGTAAATTCCGCCCTGACAGATATGCAAAAGCGTGTTCTTGACCTCTTCGATGCATGTCTTGAGACCGTAGCGAAGACCAGCCTTCCATAGGAAATGGAAGATGGTGGTGTTCGGAAATTTCGGCGCTCCCCGCAGTCCGCCATGTGTTGGGTCGATAGCGCCGATGAACTTGCTGGAGATGGCGGCCAGTTGCTCTTCTGAAAATTCGGGTGCGGCTCCGTAATTGAGCCGTGGCGTCAGCCTTGTTTTCAGATAGGCGGTGTTTTGCTCGATGGTTTCCTTTTCCTGCGCATAGACGCGAGCGACTTGCTCGACCACCTGCTTGAACCCAGGGCGTCCGTATCGCGGCATCGGCGGGAAATAGGTGCCACCAAAAAAGGGCATACCATCCGAGGTAAGGAACATTGTGAGCGGCCAGCCGCCTTGTTCGCCGAGTTCCTGCAACGCCGTCATGTACAGAGTGTCGACGTCGGGCCGTTCTTCGCGGTCAACTTTGATATTCACAAAGAGATCGTTCATAGCCGCCGCGATCTCTTCATTTTCGAAACTCTCATGGGCCATAACATGGCACCAATGGCAGGCGGCATAGCCGATCGAAAGAAGAACGGGTTTATTTAGCCGCTGAGCCTCTTCGAAGGCCTCCTGACCCCAGGGCCACCATTGGACCGGATTATTCTTGTGCTGCTGAAGGTATGGGCTTGTTTCTTCATTCAGACGATTTAAGGCCATGGGGCAACCTTATCTGGGGTGTGCTTATATAAGACGGACGGAAGCACGAAAAGCCAACGGCTCGGATCGAGAGCTCTTTTGGCATATGTGGATGCCTCTATGCCGTACAAGATTTCAAGTTAAGGAAACTTAAAAGATGACGATCTACGCGCTTTCGACTGCGCCGGGACGGGCTGGGATCGCCGTCATACGCATATCGGGCAAGATGGCGCGGAAAGCGCTCGCTGTTCTATGCAAGGACAACATCCCCGCTCCTCGTTTTGCTGGTTTGCGAAAACTTCATCATCCTCAAACAAGCGAGATTATTGATAGCGCCCTGGTTCTCTGGTTTCCAGCTCCAGCCAGCTTTTCAGGCGAGGATATGGCGGAGCTTCATGTTCACGGTGGGCGGGCAGTCATTAGCGGCTGTTTGGATGCGCTTGCGGCGCTTGGCTTGCGGCTCGCGGAGCCGGGCGAATTTACCAGGCGCGCCTTTGAAAATGGAAAGCTCGATCTTACCGAGGCGGAAGGTCTCGCGGATCTCGTGAACGCGCAAACGGCGGCTCAACGCCGTCAAGCTTTGGCGCAGGCGAGCGGTGCATTGCGGAACCGCTATGAGGCATGGCGGGGCTCGCTTCTTCGGGCAATGGCTTATGTCGAAGTCAGTCTCGATTTCTCCGATGAGGGCGATATAGCTGAGGGCGCGTTCAATGAAGCGCTCCCTGAGGTTCGTGCTTTGCTGGCTGAGCTTGATCGCACTTTGGATGATGGTCGCAGAGGCGAGATTTTGCGCGAAGGCATCCAGGTCGCGATCGTCGGTGCACCGAATGCAGGGAAGTCGAGCCTCTCTGAATGCGCTCGCTGGTCGAGAAGCCGCGATCGTCTATGATGAGCCGGGAACCACGCGCGATGTCATCGAAGTCTCGCTCGATCTGGATGGTTATCCCTTTGTCCTTCGCGATACCGCCGGACTTCGCGAGGCGGCCAGTCCTGTCGAGCAAGAGGGCATTCGTCGCACGCTGGCTGCTGCGGAAAGCGCGGATTTGGTGCTGGTGATCCGCGACATATCGGTGTCCCAATCTTTTGCGGGACGGAAAGCCCGCATAAACTCCAAGATCTCGCCGCGAAAACGCTCGTTCTCGAAAACAAAATAGATCTGGTTCACGCGGGCGCTCCAGAGCGCGCAGCCCTCCGAACATCAGCAAAAACCGGACAAGGATTGGACAGCCTCAAAACTGCGCTTGTTGCGTTCGCGCAGGAACATTACGGCCTCGCGGAAACTCCGCTCATCACCCGTGCGCGGCATAGACGGGAAATAGAAGAGGCGAGGCGCGCCATGCTCAATTTTCTGGATGTGGCCAAGGAAGGCGGAGCGACAGAACTGGCCGCAGAGGATCTGCGCATTGCGGCAGACGCGCTGGCCCGTCTGACGGGGCGGCTCGATGTAGAGGATGTGCTTGGACAAATCTTTTCCGAGTTTTGTATCGGTAAATAAGTCCTAGCGTTTCACGTGAAACTTAACCGGAATTTGACAGCTCTTCCTACATAAACATAATCCGACCGGAAAGCGGTAGCGAACATCATGAAGAACACATTCGACGTCATCGTTGTAGGTGGTGGGCACGCGGGCTGCGAAGCGGCTGCCGCTGCGGCGCGCATGGGCGCGCGGACGGCGCTCGTCACGCATAAATTCGAAACCATCGGCGAGATGTCGTGCAATCCCGCGATTGGAGGCCTTGGCAAGGGCCATCTCGTCCGTGAGATCGACGCCCTCGACGGGCTCATGGGCCGCGTGATTGATCAGGCGGGTATTCAGTTTCGCATGTTGAACCGCTCGAAGGGCCCCGCAGTGCAAGGGCCACGCGCGCAGGCAGACCGCAAGCTTTATCGCCGCCATATGCAGGAGGCGATCACGTCCCAGGCTGGGCTCGACGTCATCGCCGAGCCTGTTGAGGATCTGCTCACGAAGATGGCGCGGTGGCTGGGTATCGTCACCGCGAGCGGGCGCGTGCTTCACGCCGGCGCTGTTGTGATTACGACAGGCACATTTCTCAAAGGCATCATTCATCTTGGAGAAACGCGCATTCCGGCTGGCCGTGTTGGTGAGCAACCGGCGGTTCGGCTCAGCGACCGGCTTTATGAACTCGGGCTTCAGATGGGCCGCCTCAAGACCGGCACGCCCGCGCGACTTGACGGACGCACAATCGACTATTCGCGCCTCGAAACGCAGCCCGGCGATGAGCCGCCCGTGCCATTCTCATTTCTGAATGATCGGATCACGACACCGCAGGTCCCCTGCCACATCACCTACACCTCCGCCGAGACGCACGCGATTATCGCGGCGAATATCCATCGCGCGCCGATGTATTCGGGCCAGATCGAGAGCGTCGGCCCGCGCTACTGTCCATCCATCGAAGACAAGGTGGTACGCTTCAAAGATCGCGGCAGCCATCAGATCTTCCTGGAGCCGGAGGGCCTGGACGACCACACCGTCTATCCGAATGGTATTTCCACGTCGCTGCCGGAAGATGTGCAGCGGGCTTTCCTAAAGACAATCCCGGGCCTGGAAAACGCGGATGTCATCCGGCCCGGCTACGCCATCGAATATGACTATGTCGATCCACGTGAACTTTCACCGGCGTTAGAGGTGAAGCGGCTGCCGGGTCTGTTTCTCGCCGGGCAGATTAACGGCACGACCGGCTATGAAGAAGCTGGCGGGCAGGGGCTCGTGGCAGGCATAAACGCGGCGCTGAAGGCAGGCGGCCGCGTAGCGGATTTCGTGATTTCCCGCACCGACGCCTATATCGGCGTGATGATCGACGATCTCGTGACGCGCGGCGTATCTGAGCCTTACCGCATGTTTACGAGCCGCGCGGAGTATCGTCTCCGGCTTCGCGCCGACAATGCGGATGAGCGGCTAACGCCGGCTGGGCAGCGTCTCGGGTGCATAAGCGCGGAGCGCAGCGCGGCCTTTGCGGCGAAGTCATCGGCGCTGGCGACCTGGCGCGAACATCTCACGGGCCTTTCGCTGACACCGGACCAGGCTGCAAAATACGGCATCTCGCTCAATCGGGATGGTCGCCGCCGTACCGGCTTCGATCTGCTTTCGCTGCCAAACATGACCATAGAGGCGCTTACCCGCGTTTGGCCTGAGCTATCGGAGATCCCGAGCGCCACGGCGGAGCGATTACAGATTGATGCGCGATATGCGGTTTACCTCGATCGCCAAGAAGCGAGCATAGTGACCTTTAAGAAGGATGAGGCGATTGCCATTCCGGTCGCCCTCGATTTCTCGTCGATCTCTGGCCTTTCGAACGAGATCCGGCAGAAGCTCGACCGTCACCGGCCATCGACTCTGGCGCAAGCGTCGCGCATCGACGGCATGACGCCCGCCGCGCTTATGCTCGTCCTAGCGCATGTGAAGAAGCTCGCCAAAGCGGCGGCTTGAGGTTTCACCGGAAGGATGCGGCTATCCGAGCAAGGCCCCCTCACCCCAGCCCTCTCCCCGCCGGGGAGAGGGAGCAGCATCAGCTGCGTAACCTACTTCTGCGTATGCCTCAGCGGCAGACCTCACGGTAAGGAGATCTTTAATCGGCCGTCTTCTCGGTATGGGAAGAAATATTCGGTTTCGATAACCGATCGCCCTTGCGCCAAAGCCACGCGCAGCGATGGCCAGTTCTCGGAGTAAATGTGCTCCCAAATAAGGGAATAGCGGTTCGCTGCCTGTGAGACGAGCGCCGCATCTATGGCTTTGGCCGCTCCTCTGCCACGCCAACGCTCGACGAGAAATATCTCAAAGATGTAGAGGGCTCGTGTTCCATACAGAGCTTCTTCGCGCGCTGCGATGAGACCGCACCATCCAGCGGGATCGTTGAACGAAGCCAATAGACCCTTGGCGGCTGAGGCGTCCAGGTCCTCTTTTGCCTCGGCCCGCAGAAAGCTGCTAAGGTTTGGCGATGAAGCGTCCCACGCGGCGTAGGTGTCTCGATACTCGTCGTAGAACTCGGCGTGGCTGGGGAACGAGCACGCCAGTTCTGCGGGCAGCCGGAAGTTGCCAGCGGCTGTCGCTGAACCACAAACCGTGTGGCTCCAACGTTCGAAGCCGTTCGAAAGCGCGATATGTGGAGGCCCGGGGATTAAGATCCCCTTCGGCTCAAACGCGCCAAACTCGCGCTTTGCGACCGATGCGACCTGGCCGATTAGCTTCGGCTCAAACAGGTCAAAGTTGGCATTGATCCCAACAAAGGGGAATTGAAGATCGTCATTTCTGAAGCGGATGCCTCCGATGGCGAGCCTCGCGCCGTCATCGAGCAAAACCCGCTCTCGAAATTCATCCTCGGCCAACTCAGAATTCGCGCCCCGCTTGCGGGCTGTGCAAACCTCCGGCTCGGCGAGCTGCAACAATTCCGCGACATGGCTGGAGATAGCGGAGCCAAACGTTGGGTTCGCGCTGAACTCTTCTGGCAAATAGCTCGCCTTATATGCCGCGAACCGTTCAGTTTGTTCGAATGTCAGCCGCAACGGCACCCTCTACATGGTATCGAAACAAGTCGCATCGCCGCCGATGATGTCCCAGTCCGCTTTCGACCCCACGAAGATGTGCTCGAAAACCTTAAGTTCCGGACTATTCGCGAGTAGTCCGACCGGGACCGCATACTTTGTGCGCTTGCGGTCTGTGTCGGGCGCAGGACATCCGCAGACCTTACAGAACGTATTGCCGTATCCGGAAGGCCGTTCGTAGCTGGCGACGAGATCTTCGCCGGAGATCCACTCGAATTGGCTAGACGGCACAACAATTTTCGCAATCGCTGCGGCTCCTGAGCACTTGCGGCACAAGGAACAATGGCACTGGGTGATACCTGGAAACGGGTCGCGGACGATGAACTTAATGCCACCGCAGAGGCAAATGCCTTCGAGTTCCATGGTGTCTCTCTCTCTTTGGGCCAGTTCAATCTCTATCATTTCCAGCCGGGCTATGCTGTGCTGACCAGCACAGCACTTCACTTGTGCGGCCTCATCGACAACTTTGTTGCCTCCGCGCTGACTATTAGCGAGGAGTCCGGCTGGGACCGAATACCGGTTGCCGCTGACGGCATCTGTCCCGCAGATTTTGCAGAACGGGCTGCTTCAGTAGTCGTCAACTAAGGTGTCTTGGTGATACACAATCTTCCACCCCGCCTCAGCGCGCCCCAGATGGTGGATCGCCAGTCTTGCATTGTCCTGCGTGAGCGTATCGGTCAGCAGATTGATATTCGGGGCGAGTTTCCGACACACAGGAAAGCTTTCGTCTCCCAAATGTCGTCATTTGGCGCTGAATGTCTCTTTTCAAGTTCGTCAAGCACGTAAGCCCGTTGTGCTTGCCCACCCCCCCAAACTCAATGGGTGACAAAGCGGGAAGCAAAGGCGAAGAGCCGCCCTTCGGAAACTCGGATAACTAGGTACATCGCCACTGACGAATTGGTCGCTAAAGGACGCTATGGGTTGGTTTCTACAGTCAGAATATGAAATACGATTTGAATGGGGGCTCGAAGGAGCTAAGCGCCTCTCTTCGGAAGTCGATTTAGCTGTTGTCGTCGACGTGCTCTCCTTTTCTACCTGCGTGGAAGTTGGGGTAACAGCCGGAGCACAGATATTCCCATTCTATTTTAAGGATGATCGCGCCACAGAATATGCGAGATCTATAAATGCTGTCTGCGCGAGTGCGACACGCCTGAAAAATGAGATTTGTCTTTCACCTGCTACCCTGGCAACGCTCAAATCAGGTGATCGAGTTGTTCTTCCCTCTCCAAATGGTTCAACCATCTGTTTTTCGCTTGAAACTCCGATAATCCTATGCGGCTGCCTTCGCAATGCCGCGGTTACTGCTCAAGCGGCCAATCGACTAGGGAAGCGAATACTCGTAATTGCGGCAGGCGAACAATGGGAAGGTAGCTCGTTGAGACCGGCTATCGAAGATATGATTGGTGCGGGAGCAATACTATCAAAATTAAAAGGCAACCTTTCTCCCGAGGCCATCGCAGCTGTTCAAGTATTTGAGCATTTTAAAAATGATCTCCTTTCAACCCTTAATAGTTCGAGTTCGGGCAAGGAGCTTATCGAGCGCGGATTTCCCGAGGACAACGAGATTGCATCCGAACTCGATGTCAGCACCACCGTTCCCATACTTCAGGACAAAGGCTTTAGCAGGTTGAAACAATGAAATCCGTGCCTGCGGACGGGTAAAAAACGCCCCCTCCCGAAAATCGGAAGTGACTATATTTTCGAAATCCGCTCTTGTCGTTCCGAGTTCTGGACTGTGATGGTTCGCGGCTCACCGATCCATTGAGGAGGCCTTGGAGATCAGGATCGTTTTGCGGGGCCGGTTCATGTGATTTTGTTATCTAAGGATGAGACCAAAGGCGATTTTTTGCGGTCCATGGTTTTGTACGGCGCGTGAGCTTAACGGCAACCTTCTTCACCTTACGCCAACAGAAATGGCCCGCTGATCTCGTGGTCCAAGCGGACCATTGAAACGCTTACAGAACACGGAGACTGATAATGTTTGCTGTCCATTTTCCCGCGTGCTGCTGCGAAAGCAAAAACTGAAGGCTGAGATCGGACCTGCCTTCCTGGACCGTCCACATTGCTACTACTATCCACAGCCCCTTATTTTCGGTATCCACCAGTTCCACGACGTCTATGTCCCAATCTGCTGGATGACCTGGTGGGCGTATAAGATCGACCGAACCGAACCTCCCATAGCCGCGGGTCTCACAGTATAGGTCTTCGAACTCGTAATCCCACATCTTTGCAATGCGCTGTTTGTCTCCAGAAACGATGGCATCAACGCAGTCGGCGATGGCTTCGAGTTGCTCTCCGGTCAGCTTCACACTTGTCATTTACCAACCTTATCGCCACGCTATGGGTATGAACTTAGTCCCTGCTGAAATACAGGTAAAGAAACGGTGCCGAGCATAAAAAAAATCACCAATGCCGCCGACTTTGCGCAAGCCTTTCGTGTTTCACATGAAACAGTGGAAAAGCTCGAACTTTACGCGCGTTTGCTTACGCAGTGGCAAAAAGCCGTCAATCTGGTGTCTCCGGGAACTATCCCCCAGGTCTGGCAAAGGCATTTTGCCGACTCGGTCCAGCTCGTGAACCTTGCCCCAAACGCAAAAACTTGGGTAGACCTCGGTTCTGGTGGCGGATTTCCTGGGCTAGCGATTGCCATTTTGCTCGCGAATCAGAAAGAGTGCTTAGTGCATCTCATCGAAAGCAACAGCCGCAAGTGCGCTTTTCTTTCGGAGGTCGCGCGGCAGACAGGGGCGCCCGCACGCGTACACAACGCGCGGATCGCCGATGCTGCAGCTTCCGGCGCGGTTCCAACCGCGGATGTGGTGACCGCTCGGGCGTTAGCGCCGCTCGATGCGCTTCTAGAGCTAGCCCTGCCGTTTTTTCGTGATGCGTCAGCCGGGTTGTTTTTGAAAGGCCGCGAGGCCGGTTCAGAAATCGCTGATGCGCGAAAACGGTGGACGTTCGACGTTAAGCCCCACCCTAGCATGAGCGATGCGGACGGCCAGATTTTAGAGATCAGGAAGCCGATGCTCATACGGGGTGGCGAGCAAAAATGAACGGAAAACAGCAATCAAGCCTTCGGGTGTTCGCCATCGCCAATCAGAAGGGCGGTGTAGGCAAAACTACGACGGCAATAAATCTGGGAACGGCACTAGCCGCAGTCGGCGAGCGCGTGCTTGTCATCGATCTGGATCCGCAGGGAAACGCGAGCACGGGCCTCGGTGTGCCGGAAGAAGCGCGGCATGTGTCTACCTACGACGTGCTCGCGGGCGCAGCCGCGCTCGAGCAAGCAATGACGCCTGCAGCGGTGCCGGGGCTTTTTGTTGCTCCTTCCACGCGAGATTTGGCCGGTCTTGAGCCGGAAATTTCCGCCGCGCCGAACCGCGCCTATTTCCTCCGGGATGCGATTGCGTCATTGCGCGCATCAGAGCAGGACCGCGCGCCAGCCGATCGGCTCGGCTATGTCCTCATTGATTGTCCGCCATCGCTCAGCATTTTGACGCTGAATGCGCTTGCGGCCGCCGATGCGGCGCTTGTGCCGGTGCAGTGCGAGTTCTTCGCACTCGAAGGAATTGCGCAGCTTAAGGAAACGATCGACTTCGTCCGGTCGAGCCTCAATCCGTCGCTCGAAATTCATGGCGTTGTTTTGACCATGCATGATAGCCGCACCAAACTCGCCGACGAAGTGGCGACCGAGGTGCGCAGCTTCTTTGGTCAAAAGGTCTATGAAACCGTGATCCCGCGCAATGTGCGGGTGGCAGAGGCACCGTCCCACGGTAAGCCGCTCCTGCTTTACGATCACAAGAGCGCCGGAAGCCGCGCCTATATGGATCTCGCGGCAGAGATGATCAATCGCGAGCGCGCTGCCGCTCACGCTGCTTAACAGTAAATCTGCGTGCCTCGCGTTAGTCAGCGCGGGGTGAGCTTCGCCATGCAGCATTGAGCAATGCATCACAGCGTTTGCTCTGCGTGGCTAGCTCAAGTCCAGTTATGCGATCGAGAACATAAGCATAGTTAGACCGGAGGGTCTCATGGAAACAAGAACGGGCGCCACGGCGACAGGGCCGTCTCCTGTGAAAAATCACAGGCTTGGGCGTGGTCTGGCTTCTCTGGCCGGCAACGGAATGCTAGGAAGCCCGCGGATTATTGCCGCTGAGGGTGACAGCAAGATCGTGCCGATCGAGCGCGTTCGGGCTAGTCCGCTCAATCCTCGCAAGAATTTTGAGCAGACGCCGCAAGCCAAGGCCGAACTTGAAGAATTGGCAAACTCAATTCAGGAAAAGGGCCTCGTTCAGCCCATCGTGGTGAGGCCAAAAGAAGAGCTTGGCGGCACATTTTACGAAATCGTAGCAGGCGAGCGCCGCTGGCGCGCCTCTCAAAAGGCCGGTCTTCGCCAAGTCCCCGTCATCATACGGGCGCTCTCGGATGAGGAGGCTCTTCAGCTCGCGATTATCGAGAATGTGCAGCGGTCAGATCTGAATTCGATCGAGGAAGCTACCGGCTATCGTGACCTCGTTGAGCGCTTCGGCTACACGCAAGAAGAGCTGGGCCAGATCATCGGTAAAAGCCGTAGCCATCTCGCTAACACGATGCGCCTTCTTAAATTGCCCGACAGTGTACAGGTTCTTGTTCGCGACGGCTCATTGAGCGCGGGTCATGCGCGCGCGCTCATCGGTCGGGACGACGCTGAGGCCGTTGCGAAGGAAATTGTAAAAAAGGGTCTCAATGTTCGCGACGTGGAAGCACTTGTCATGGGTCGCAAGGCCGGTGCCGAAGCTGCTTCGGGGGCTGCGCCAGCAAAGCCCGCGCATAAAGATGCGGATACGCGAGCTGCCGAACGCGCGATGTCCGACGCGCTCGGGCTTTCTGTTACAATGAACCCGGGTTCTGGCGAGGCAGGCGAAGTGATTATTCGCTATAAGACGCTTGAGCAATTTGAAATCATTCACCGTGCTCTTTTGACCCGGACCGCAGCATAAGTGCAAACCACGAGAGTTGTTCCAGAATAGCTTGCGGCAGGCAATGGATGGCCCGGTCAAGCCGGGCCATGACATCGCGGGCTATCCATTCCGCTGGATGACAAGTTCCGCGACTGCGACGGCGGAGCAAATCGATGATTTGAATGGTGCTATCCACATTGTCATGGCCCGGCTTGACCGGGCCATCCAGCATTTGATCGCAATCGCAGGCGGCTACAGTTGAATCACCATGGCCAAAGCTGCGGGAAGCATTGAGATAGAATCGGGTCATTGCGACGGCGAGCGTAGCGTGGCCGGAAGCAATCCAGAGCTTAAGTCATTGATGTTGCTCTGGATCGCCACGGCGGCTGAAGCCGCCTCGCGATGACGATGTACCCAACCGAACTCAATGTGCCTTAGCGCTTTGCTGCTTCGCATCACTGCTTGCGCAAACTGCGCCCAGTTTTGGCGATGCTTAGGAGCAGCTCTCGCGTAAAGGCCTCGGCGAGCGCTGGCTTAAGGCGCGTATCCCGCAAAGTATCGTTCAATCGCTTCAGATAGCTTTTTAAAGCAGCAAGAGGCCAGGCGCGCACTTGACCAGCCAATGCGTTCTGCTGCTTGTAAAAGACTGGTGGCCGCAGATCTTTTATCGCCTGCTGAATCGCAGCGCCACCATCAAACGCGGATCGAAGGATCTGCAGGCGTTGAAGCGTAGAAGAGAGTACGACGAGCACCGGGGTGACATTTTGTTCGCTCGCCATCAGGCGCTCGAAAGCCATCAGTGCTTCCCGGCCGTTTCCTTCGAGCGCCGCGTCGATTACCTCTTGAAAACCAGCGCTTTGTTGATCGACCATACAAGCATCGACATCATCAACGGTGATTTTCTGCGTGGTTCCGGCGTAGCTCATAATCTTCACCGCCTCGCTTCGAGCGATCAGCGCGGAGAAGTCTGATCGAGCGGCTATTAACCCGAGCGCCTCAGCATCGATTTCATAGCCTGCTGAATTGAATTGCTGACGTAACGTGGCGGCTATGCTGGCGCTGTCTTCGCCGTAGCAACTGATAACGGCTAGCGAGGCCGAAGCTTCGAAAGCTTGAACGATCTTGTCGCTTTTCTTCAGATCCGGCGCGTTAACAACGAGATCGCCGCCCGCGAATGGTTCAGCGATTACTTCAAGAAGTGGCGCTCGTAGTTTGGCAGGAAGCGAAGTCACCCAAATGATCTTGCGACCGCCGAAGAGCGGCAGTGTTGCGAGTTCAACAATGATCCGCTCGGGATTGGCGCTTACGTCGCTATCGTGAAGGCGGATAATCTCGCTGTCAGGGCCATTTCTTTTCGCCAGCGCGTGCACAATGGCCTCAGCGCGCGCGGAAATTTGCATCGCGTCCGAGCCATAGAAGAGAAATCCGCTAATTTGCTGCGGCGGCGACGCAAGAAACTTCGCTAGCGATGCGGCTGATGGTGCGACCATCGCCCCTCGTCAAATAAATCGGCCTAATCAGTCTGTGCTTAGGCCGAATGCGAAAGATAAGCAGCGAGACGAGTTTTGAGCGTATCCGCGAGCGAACGCGCCGCGCGATTCTCGGCATCCTGACCGGCGCGAACGTCACCGTAGATCGAACCGGCATTTCCGGTCGAACCCGCTAAGTCATAGGCTGCTTCGGCTGTGCTTGCGCCCTTGAAGACAGTTTCATTGTCCTTGATACGAATGAGACGAAACTCTGCATCAAGCTGCAAGACTTGTCCGGTGGGATTGCCTGCGCGGGTAACGAGGGTGTTACGAGTAGACGCGCGCAAGGCGATGTCAAGTCTGTATATGGCGCCAGCTGCTTCTCCACCGCCGGTCGTCCCAAAGATCAGCTCATTTCTGAGCTTCTGGCCAACGCGGCTCGGAATGGTTGCGATCTGCACCGTTTTCATTACGTCGCTAAGGTTCGCGCCGCTCGCTGTCGGGCCATAGAGCGGCTGAAAACCGCATCCGCCCCCACTAAGGCTTAGTGAACCCGCAATAACGGCAAAGCTAGCGCCTTTGAGAACCCGCAAGCCGTATCCGGAGAATTTAAGCCACGACATTGACGATCCTTTCGGGAACTACAATCACCTTTTTGATCGGCCGCCCATCCACAGCGCGCGTTACGCTCTCCAAGCTAAGCGCTGCTGCTTCAACATCTTCACGAGCCGCATTGCGGGGCACGACGATCTCATCACGACGCTTCCCATTTACCTGTACGGCAATGGTCACGGTATCGTCAACGAGCAAGCGTGATTCAACCTCCGGCCAGGGCTCATTTGCAAGCAACGTGTTGTAACCTAGCAGCGCCCAGCTCTCTTCGGCGAGGTGCGGCATGATAGGATTGATGGAATGCACGAAAAATATGAGGGCTTCCCGAAGCGCGAAGCCCATCGAACTCATCCTCGCGGACGGCCTTTTGCTGTAACGTCGCGGACAGCACATTTGCGAATTCATAAATCGTGGCTATAGCGCGGTTGAAGCGTAAGCCCTCGATTTCGTCAGCGACGGCATGGAGCGCTTTGTGAGCCGCCCGGCGAAGACTTTGCGCCTCGGGAGAAAAGGGAGCCGCGGACTTCTTTCCGGCGTCCGGCAAAAGCGGCAATGCCTCATTCAATAGCCGCCACACACGCTGCATAAAGCGCCATGCGCCCTGCACGCCTTCTTCTGTCCAAAGAACGTCACGCTCCGGCGGGCTATCCGACAACATGAACCAGCGAGCGGTATCGGCACCATAGTGATCGGTGAAAATATCCGGGTCGACCGTATTTTTCTTCGACTTGGACATCTTCTCCACTGAACCGATCTGCACCGGCTCACCATTGCCCCCCGAGCGGAAAGCCTTGCGAACGCCATCTTCGGTTTCAATGCGCACATCCGTCGGGAGCAACCAGTTCTGTTCTTTATCCAGGAAGGTCTCGTGCAAAACCATGCCCTGCGTGAAAAGAGCTGCAAACGGTTCGCTGACGCTCAGATAGCCGCAGTCCTTCATGGCACGGGTGAAAAATCGCGAATAAAGCAGATGCAAAATCGCATGCTCGACGCCGCCAATATATTGGTCGACTGGCAGCCAATAATCGGCAGGGCTACGCTCGACCGGCTCCTCGGCATGAGGCGAGGCGAAGCGCGCGAAATACCACGAGCTGTCGACGAAGGTATCGCAAGTATCGGTCTCACGGGTCGCCTTGCCGCCGCAGGTGGGGCATTTCACATGCTTCCAGGTTGGATGATGATCGAGCGGATTGCCCGGCTTGTCGAAGCTCACATCCTCTGGAAGCCGTACCGGCAGATCCTTATCGGGAACCGGCACGACCCCGCATTTTTCGCAATGGATCATCGGAATGGGGCAGCCCCAATAGCGCTGCCGCGAGACGCCCCAATCGCGCAGGCGGAATGTCGTGCGCTTCTCGGCCATGTTGCGCTTACCTAAGCGCTGCGCAACCTCCTCCTTCGCTTCCTCCACCGTCATGCCGTTGAGGAAGGACGAGTTCGCAAGCCGTCCGGGACCTGTATAAGCCTCGTCGCCGATTTTGAACGCCGCCGGATCTTCTTCTTCCGGCACCACGACGGCCCTGACCTTCAGCTTGTATTTTCGCGCGAAATCGAGGTCGCGCTGATCATGCGCCGGACAGCCGAAGACGGCTCCCGTGCCATAGTCCATCAAAATGAAGTTTGCCACATAGACCGGCAGCTTCGCCGTTGACCGGAATGGGTGCGCGGCGACGACGCCTGTGTCATATCCCTTCTTCTCCGCGCGATCGATTTCTTCCTGCGCAGTGCCTATGCGCCGGCATTCCTCGATGAATGCCTGCAATTTGGGGTCTGACTTCGCCAACTCGCGGGCAAGCGGATGCTCCGGCGAAATGCCGATGAAGCTCGCGCCGAAGATCGTGTCTGGCCGTGTAGTAAACACCTCGACTTCGGGAAAGCCCTTGGGCAGAGCTTCGCCGGAAAGACGGAAGCGGATGAGTAGTCCTTCGCTCTTGCCGATCCAATTGCGCTGCATCGTGCGCACTTTGTCCGGCCATTTCTCCAATGTATCAAGAGCGCTAAGCAGTTCGTCGGCATAGTGAGTGATTTTGAAGAACCATTGCGCCAGCTCTTTCTGCTCTACAATGGCATTCGAGCGCCAGCCTCGGCCATCAATCACCTGCTCATTTGCGAGAACGGTGTGATCGACCGGGTCCCAGTTTACCTTGCTCTTTTTGCGGTAGACGAGACCGGCTTTATAAAACGCAAGAAACAGCCTCTGCTGCTGGTGATAATATTCCGGATCGCAGGTCGCAAATTCGCGCGACCAATCGAGCGACAAGCCCATGCGCTTCAACTGCGCGCGCATGACCTCGATATTTTGATAGGTCCAATCTCGCGGATTAATACCTTGCTGCATCGCCGCGTTTTCCGCCGGCAGACCGAAAGCGTCCCAGCCGAAGGGGTGAAGAACGTTGAAGCCCTTTGCCCGCTTATATCGCGCAACGACATCGCCCATGGCATAGTTGCGCACATGCCCCACATGTATCCGCCCCGAAGGGTATGGGAACATTTCGAGAACATAATATTTTGGCTTGGCGCGGTCTTCGGTTGTGGCAAAGGTATTTTGCTCCGTCCAGATTTTCTGCCAATGTTTTTCGCGGGCTGGCGCGTTGTAACGTTCGATAGCCATGAGTGAGATATCCTGCGCAACCGGTGCGCGGCAAAATGATATGCGTGATATGAAGTTGAAAGCCCTCCCGGGTCAAGAGAGGTGCGCACGTTGAGAACGAATGATCAACCATTCGATACGCGCGATATAGAGGAACGATATCTCTCTGTAAAAGAGCGCGTATGGCGTGCGGCGCAAAATGCGGGCCGCGAGCCTGCGGCGGTTAGCCTCGTCGCCGTGACAAAAACTTTTGATGCTGAGCACATCCTGCCTGTTTTGGAACAAGGACACCGCGCCTTCGGAGAGAACCGCGTCCAGGAGGCAATGCGGAAGTGGCCTGCCTTGCGCGAGCGGTTTCATGGGATCGAACTTCATCTGATCGGACCGCTGCAATCCAACAAGGCCCGTGAAGCTGTCGCATTCTTCGACTGTATTCAAACTCTGGATCGCCCGAAACTTGCTGCGGCGCTCGCCTCCGAAGTTCAGCGTCAGGGACGGTCGCCCAAATTTTTCGTGCAAGTCAACACGGGATTAGAGGCACAGAAAGCGGGGGTTGCCCCGGCTGACGCAGCGAAATTCGTGGTGCAATGCGAGCATGAATTTGGTCTGCAAATTCATGGTCTTATGTGCATTCCGCCAGCGAATGAAGACCCCGTTCCGCATTTTCAGCTTTTAGCGGGGCTTAGCGAGAAGCTTTCGCTCCCAAGCCTGAGCATGGGCATGAGCGGAGACTTCGAGGAAGCGATTTTGCACGGCGCGACGGTCGTCCGCGTGGGATCGGCTATTTTCGGCTCGCGCTAGAGTTCTTTACGATGTGCCTAGCCAAGCTGCGCGCGATAGATCTCTAGCTGTTCAATTGCATGCTGTGGACCAGATTCGCAGCATTGTTGCCTGCTTCGAGTTCGTCACCCGGTAGGCCACTGAAATAACCATATCTAAGCTGCAAAGGGTAGGCGGGCGCCCTCCGGATGCAGAGCGAGTTTCTTGCATTTTTTGCAAGTACCCTCGGCAGCTAATTCGCCTTCGCTTATCACGCTTGTGACGTGCCGAGAAATGACGGAAAGATCTCGGCCAAATAGAACGGCCATCTCTTGCATAGTCAGCCAAAATTTATCGGCGTCGTAACGCAAACGCACATCTATGCCGTGATCGGTTGTGTAGACCAAAAAGCGGTGGCCGCTGTCATCCTCCATAAGAGGAACCAAGCCCGAGCGCTCGTCGGACGCTGGATCGTGAGCTTCTTTGAGATCTATTTGCGAAACGCGCTGCAGCGCTTCCGCCATGTCAATATCGGGCTTTAGCGGTTTGCCGTGTTTTGGTTTTGTCACCTAGCACCCCACTCGATTGCGCAGAGATACCGGCCTCTGGGCCGGTATCTGATGATGTGCAACGGAAGGATATCAGCCCATTTTGCGCTGCCACCATCCTTTGCGCGCAGGCCCGGTGCGCACCGGCCTAACTTTAGGTGCAGGCGGCGGCGGCAGGGCTTTCAGGCTTGCGTCTTCTACAATTGCGGGCGTTGGTTCGGCGATCGGCTCTTGTACGGCTACTGGCTCCAGCGCCGCTGCCTCCACAGATTGCATCACAGGCTCAACGGCGATTTCGGGCGATGGAGTCTCCAGGGTTGCGGAGGGCGCGTTCGCCTGCTGTGACCGTTCGTTGCGCGAGACTTCTTCGGTTTCCGGCGCCCGTTCGCTTTTGCGTGCAACGCCGTTATAGGCGATTGCCAGCGGAAAATGATCAAAGTCCACTGTCGGTTGTTCGCCAAGGCCAGGAACATGAGCTTGCTGGTCAGGCTGGCCGAACTCGCCGTTCGTACCACCCTCCGGACGATGGCGCCGTCCACCACGCCTGCCTCTCCGGCGATTGCGGCGGAAACGCTCGTCGTTGCTCATGGCCCCTTCGGCGCCTTCTTCGTCGCGAGCCGGATTCTCTGCCAGCGCAGCAGCGGGTGACTCGGCGACTTCTGGCTGTTCCTCATCATCGCCGTCAGTTTCGACGGCTGGCTGCGGGGAACTTACTGTGCCGTTGCTAGGCAATGCCGCTCGCCTATCTTGAGGGCCACGCTCGGCATGATCGCCTCGCCCACGACGGCGGCGGCGCTTCCGACGGGACGCGCGTTCTCCCTCTCCCTCTGCCTCAGAGGATACCTCTTCCACTTCGTCATCATCTCGCCCGTCATGATGCGTGCGGTCCATGTGGATGACTTTGGGTTCCTCAACAGTGGGAGGAGGAGAGACTTCCGCCCCGCGCTCAAGCGCAAAATGCGCGCCACGAGCCTTTTCGTCCGCAGCAATGAAGATCGTTACGCCGTAACGCATCTCGATGTCGTGAAGATAAGCGCGCTTGTGATTGAGGATGTAAAGCGCCGATTCGGACGATGCGCTCGCCGTAATGTTGGCCGCGCCCTGCGTGCGTAGGTGATCTTCGATTGAACGCAAGATCATCAGCGCCACAGACTCGGTTGAGCGTATGTGGCCGACGCCTTGGCAGACCGGACATGGCATGGTGGACACCTCCACAACGCCCTGACGCAGGCGTTGGCGAGACATTTCCAGCAGACCAAAATGACTTATATGCCCAACCTGGATACGTGCCCGGTCATTGCGCAGGCACTCTTTAAGCTTTCGCTCGACGGCTCGGTTATTGCGCCGCTCGTCCATGTCGATGAAGTCGATGACGATGAGGCCGGCAAGATCGCGCAAGCGTACCTGGCGGGCAACTTCTTCAGATGCTTCCAGATTTGTCTTGAGCGCCGTGTCCTCAATCGAATATTCACGAGTGGCGCGACCGGAGTTTACGTCGATAGCAACGAGCGCCTCGGTCTGATTCAGCACAATGTAGCCGCCGGACCGCAACGTCACGACCGGGCTGAACATCTGATTGAGCTGACGCTCGACCTCATATTTCGTGAAAAGAGGCTCAGGTTCCTTGTAGAACTGAACGTTCTTCGCATGGCTCGGCATGAGCATGCGCATGAATTCTTTAGCCTCGCGATGAGCAGCGTCACCGGCAACAAGGATTTCGTCGATGTCTTTATTGTAGAGGTCGCGTATCGACCGCTTAATGAGGTCGCCTTCCTCGTAAACGAGGCATGGTGCGGTCGATTTCAGCGTGAGATCGCGCACATTCTCCCAGAGCCGGAGCAGATATTCGAAGTCGCGCTTGATTTCCGCCTTCGTGCGCGATGCGCCAGCCGTGCGGATGATAAGCCCCATGCCTTCCGGAACTTCGAGCTCTTGGGCGATCTCTTTGAGGCGCTTGCGGTCGGCGGGAACTGTAATCTTGCGAGATATGCCGCCGCCGCTCGCCGTATTCGGCATTAAAACCGTATAGCGGCCCGCGAGAGAAAGATATGTGGTGAGCGCAGCGCCCTTCGTGCCGCGCTCTTCCTTCACGACTTGGATGAGAACGATTTGGTTGCGCTTGATAACTTCTTGGATTTTGTAATGACGCCAGCGGCGCTTCGTGCGCTGCGGCAGCTCTTCAAGTGCATCTTCCGAGCCGACAACCTCAACAGGCGTAGGAGTTGCGGCTTCCGGCACTGTGATGACGCCGCCTTCACCGGAAACTGAACCAGCCTCCCAGTTTCCTGCACCGCCTTCGTGGCCAGACTTTCCTTCGCGTGCGCGACCTTCTGACGCCCGCTCTTCAGCCTCGTGCGCGTCGCTGGCGATATCGGCCGCGTGTGACTCTTCTTCTCCGGCAATGTCATCGGGATGGGCAGGGATTTCGTCCCGTGCTTCTTCACCGCGAGCGACTGCTTCCACAAATTCTTGGTAAACGGCGCGCGGCAGCGACGCTTCCAAGGAAATTGATACCTCGCGCACTCCCGGGCCATGATTTGGCTCGGACTGTACGAATTCGGTTCCATCCCCTTGCTCATGCGGAGCGGACGCTTCGCCTGTATATGCGCCCCTAGCTTCGGATTCGCCAGCCTGCCCGTCTTGTGGTTCACCAGCGGTGGAATTTGCTGACGCGCGGCCGCCTTTGGCGTCTTCCGGCTGCGCATCGTCACGAATTTCGCCTGTCGCGCCTTCCTGCGAACGGACGCGATCGAGAGCATCTTCCTTAAGCAGAGCTTCGCGAACCGCTACAGGAATTTGATAGTAGTCCGGATGAATTTCGGAGAAGGCAAGAAACCCGTGGCGGTTTCCGCCATAGTTTACAAACGCCGCCTGCAAGGAAGGCTCGATACGAGCAACCTTCGCTAGATATATATTGCCCCGGAGTTGTTTTCGCGCTGCTGACTCGTAATCAAATTCCTCAACACGATTGCCGCGCGTCACCACCACCCTGGTCTCTTCCGGGTGGGTGGCGTCGATTAACATTTTGTTTCCCATGATCGATATTTCCTGGCGCGCCAGGTAAGGGCATTGGCCTCAAGATCATTTTCAGATGATTTAGCGGGCTGCCTTGAATGGCGTGCATATTGTTGATCGCGCACATGCTGCTTTCGCCCAGCGTCATGCGGGGTGCGTTACATAATTCCGATGCAGTGGAAAGGCCGGTAGGCCGTCCATTGCTGCCGTTCGGGCTATTCGGAAAAAGCAAGTTCGAGCGCGAAGTTGACATTGTATTGGTTTTGCTTCGCCAACAACCCACCCGTGAAAAAATTGACGGATGAGGCGGCGCCTCCACGATCCCGTGGTTGATTTGTTGTTCAGAACTCAGCGTTCTGGTTACTACGTGCGAGCTATAGCCTGCCACAAACGAAACAGTCTCATGTTTGGCGATAGCCATGGTTATCTAACCGCGGATTGTGGCAATAGAACAGGCCCAGCATGGTCTCGTGTCTAACCTGATCGCGGTTTACATATTACTAATACGGTGTGTTCGTCTTTGCCGCAAGCGCGACCTAAGCTTAGAGCTACGAAAACGTTGCGAACAAGACGGGCCGAGACGCCGCGTCGTCATGGACGGGCCATTTTCGATGCTATAAGCGTGATATGGAGATTAGTGGGAAAGGCTCAATGGCATGAGGCAAATTTGGGGAGGGTATTCGCGACGCGCGATCATAAGCAGAATCGCCGTCTTCGTTCTTCTCGCCACCGGCCTCGCGCTTCCGGTATTTTCAGCAAATCAAATAACCTTGAACGCTCAGATTGGCGGAGACATACAGCGCACGCGTTTTGTCGCCTTCCTATCGAAAAAGGTTGAGTACAGGCTGTTTTCCATCGCAGACCCCTACAGAGTTGTAGTCGATCTGCCAGAGGTTGACGTCCAGGTGCCAACCGCCAAGGAGAGAGGGCTCGTCCTTTCGTCCCGCGCCGGTCTCCTTTCCCAAGGAAAATCCCGTATCGTGATTGACTTGGTTGAACCGGCTCTCGTGGAAAAGGCTGAAATTCTTCCGCCCCAAAACGGTTTGCCTGCGCGGCTCGTAATCGAACTCGTCAAATCCTCGCATAAAGCGTTCGTTGCTGCCAGCAAAGCCCCGCCGCCTGTTGAGCCACAAACAACGAAGAAAGCGGAGCCGCAAAAAGATCCGACGGACAAAAGGCCGCTCGTCGTGATCGATCCTGGCCATGGAGGCGTCGATGCTGGAGCCCACGGCCGCGTTACGTCGACGCCGGAAAAAAATGTAACATTCGATTTTTGCCAAAATCTCAAGGAGAAGCTTGAGGCAACCGGGCGCTACCGCATCATAATGACGCGCACGATCGATGTCTTCGTGCCGCTAGATGACCGGGCTGAAATGGCGTCCTCGCAAAAAGCTGACCTGCTTATTTCCATCCACGCCGATGCTCTTGATGGAAGAAAGCTTGGCCTGAAAAGCCTCCAGGAAGTGCGCGGCGGAACGATCTATACGCTGTCCGATGAAGCATCGGACGAGCAGGCGAAAGCGCTAGCTCAGCGCGAAAATAAAGCTGACGCCCAAGCGGGTGTGGCTTCAGCTCCAACTGCTGCGGTCTCCGCTGAGATCGGGAATATTTTAAGCGATCTTGAGAACCGCAGCAAAAAGAATAGGTCGCTCGCTTTCGCTAATTATTTAGTTACTCATCTTAATAAGAAGTTTAGGTTCAACACTAGGCCGCATCGATCTGCTAATCTAAGAGTGCTGAAGTCGGTGGGTGTTCCCGCTGTCCTCATCGAACTTGGATATCTTAGCAATGATGATGATGAAAAATTGCTTGTATCGAAGGAGTGGCGCGCTTCAACTGCGCAGTTGGTGGCGGATGCAGTAAATAGTTTCATGGCCGAGCGCCAAGCCCGTATGCCCCTGTAAAAGAAGTCTCACGATGGCCGTACTTTGCAAGGCGAAATGAAGCACAGCGGTAACTCGTTGTTGTCCAACGGCACATGTTATGGTTACTCAGTGAGGAACCACGGGGTACCGTCACAATTTCGCTATGCCGTCATGTTTGCCACGTAACCACTATTCATGCGACTGCGGGATAAACTCGTTTGAATGCATGTTCATCAAATAGCCAGGCTCGGAAGTGATGCCAATCAATTCACCGGTTAGGCCTCCTAAGAAAAAGAAACGCCGGAAAAGTTTTCTTCTTCGGTTTCTTGGCTTTGCCTTCACTGCCGGCGTTTTCGTGTTCCTCGCCGGAGCGGCCGGGGCGGCCTATTTTCTGTGGCAGCTTTCGAAAGATTTGCCCGACTACGACAAGCTCGCGAATTATAAGCCGCCCGTCATTACGCGCGTCCATGCAGGCGACGGCAGGCTAATCGCGGAATTTGCCAAGGAACGGCGTATCTACGTTCCGGTCCAGGTGATGCCGAAACAATTGATTAACGCTTTTCTAGCAGCGGAAGATCAAAATTTTTACGAGCATAACGGGCTCGATTTCAAGGGCATCGCGCGCGCTATCTACAACAATGCTGTGAAGAAGAAGAAGGAAGGCGCCTCCACGATCACCCAGCAGGTGGCGAAGAACTTCCTTTTGACGAGCGAGCAATCATTCTTGCGCAAAGCGAAGGAAGCGATCCTCGCCGTGCGCATCGAGCGCGCCTACACAAAAGAACGCATTCTCGATCTTTATCTCAATCAGATTTATCTCGGCGCGGGCTCCTATGGTGTTGCGGCCGCCGGCTTGCGCTATTTCGGCAAGGAGCTGCATCAGCTCGACCTTCACGAAATGGCCTATCTTGCCGCCCTCCCGAAGGAGCCTTCTAAATATCAGTTGACCACAGCTAGAGGAAAGTATCTTGAAGCTGCGCTGACGCGGCGTAACGACATCATAAACAATATGGTGGTGAAGCTTAAGGTCGTCACCAGCGAAGACGCCGAAACAGCAAAGAGGATGCCGCTTGAGATGGCGACGCCGTCAGGTTGGGCCGTCAACCTTCGCCGCTGAATATTTTGCGGAAGAAGTCCGCCGTTCGCTCGTCGAGCTTTATGGCGTCGATGACAATAATCCCGATAACCTCTATTCAGGCGGCTATTCGGTTCGCACGACCTTGGACCCGAGCCTGCAACTTATGGCGCGGACCGCACTTCGCGCGGGTCTTGTCAATTTTGACCGAAAACATGGTGGCTGGCGCGGTCCAGTTACAAAGATAGATGTAAGCAACAGCGACTGGGGTACGAGGCTCGCCGAAGTGCCTGCGCTTGCGGATGTCGATCCATGGAAGCTAGGCGTCGTGCTCCATTCGGCCAAAGATAGGGCAACTATCGGCCTTCAGCCTGCCAAGTTTACGAATGGTGCCGTCGACACGGACCGGAAGACTATTGATCTCACGGCCGATGGCGTGAAATGGGCTTATGACAGTGTAGGCGGGAAATCACGGCCTAAAAACCAAATGGGCGTCAGCGATGTGCTGACCGTCGGCGATATTGTATATGTTGCACCGCCGACCGAACTTGACGCGCTAAACGAAGAGGTCCGCAAGACTAAGCCGGTCAAAGGCGAAGTGAAGCCTTCAGTGCCGGTGTGGCAACTCATGCAGGTGCCTCAAATTGGCGGCGCTACGGTTGTCATGGACCCTCACAATGGCCGAATTCTTGCGCTCGTCGGCGGCTTCAGCTTTGCGGAAAGCCAGTTTGACCGCGCGGTGCAAGCCCGGCGTCAGCCTGGATCGTCCTTCAAACCAATCGTATACGCCGCCGCGCTCGACAACGGTTACACCCCGGCGACCATCGTCAATGACGCCGTCATCACCATCGAGCAAGGAAACGGCCAGGGTCTTTGGAGGCCTGACAATTACGACAAACAGGTTCATGGACCTCAGCCGCTTCGCATTGGCATCGAGAAATCCCGTAACCTGATGACAGTGCGGCTTGCGCAAGATATCGGAATGCCGACCGTCAGTGAGTATGCGCGCCGTTTCGGCGTCTATGATGACCTGCCGCCATTGCTTTCCATGGCGCTTGGCGCGGGCGAGACGACGCTGATGAGGCTAACGACCGCTTACAGCATGTTCGTGAATGGCGGCAAAAAGATCCGCTATACCTTCATAGACCGCATACAGGATCGTTATGGTCAGACGGTATGGCGGCATGACGAGCGCATCTGTGACACCTGTAAAGCCGACGCATGGACGGGGCAGGAGGAGCCACAGCTTCCGGAAGCGCGCCAACAAGTTATTAATCCTATGACAGCATATCAAGTAACCTCCATGCTGGAAGGCGTTGTCGTCCGGGGAACAGGCGGCATGATCAAAGCTGTCGGTAAGCCTCTCGGCGGGAAAACTGGCACGACAAACGATGAAAAGGACGCGTGGTTTGTCGGCTTCTCGCCTGACATGACTATGGGTGTCTTCATCGGCTACGATAGCCCGCAACCTATGGGTCACGGCGAAACAGGCGGCGAGCTGGCGGCGCCCATTTTCCGTGATTTCTTCAAGCTAGCGCTCAAGGACAAGCCTGCGATTCCTTTCCGCACGCCTTCAGACATTCGGCAGGTCCGCATTAACAAGAAGACAGGCCAGCGCACCGATCCGAGCGATCCCGACGCAATCATTGAATATTTCAAGCCGGGGACCGAGCCACCTGAGGGATATGCAACGGTATCGTCAGGTCAGGACGGCCAAGGCGGTTGGGGCGCGACTCCAGGTGGCGGTTGGGAACCGAGCAACAATCCGGGAGGCTCGCCATATGGACGCGATCCGCGTCCAGGAGGCTTGTACTAAGGCCGTTCATCGCTCATTTGTTAGCTCTTCAAACATCATTACATCGTCACGCCACTCATGCGGCATGGCATCGAATTAAAAAGCACGGATAACGTCATGCGCCCTGAAACTTTGACAATGGTCGATGAAATTAAGCGATCCCTGTCCCTCCTGCGGAGGCATCTTTGACTGGGATAAAGCGCAGGCGCGTCTGAAGGACTTAAACAACTTCGCCGAAGATCCCTCGCTCTGGGACAATCCCCAGCGCGCACAGAAGCTTATGCGCGAGCGCCAGCATCTGGATACTGCTCTAAATGCGTATACGGAGCTGGAATCGCGCCTGAATGATGCTGTAGAACTCATCGAGCTTGGCGAACAGGAAGGCGAAGCTGAAGTCGTCGCTGATGCGGAACGCTCCATTGCAGGGCTTAAGACGGATGCGCAGCGCCGTGAGGTCGAAGCGCTGCTCTCTGGCGAGGCCGATGGCAACGACACTTTCCTTGAGGTTCATGCCGGTGCAGGCGGTACCGAAAGCCAGGACTGGACCGAGATGCTTTTGCGCATGTACATGCGATGGGCGGACGAAAATGGCTACAAGGTCGAATTGATCGAAAGCAACGCCGGTGAAGAGGCGGGCTTGAAGTCCGCGACGATCCAGGTCAAGGGGCAGAATGCCTATGGTTGGATGAAAACGGAGTCAGGCGTGCATCGCCTTGTCCGCATTTCCCCTTACGATTCAAATGCGAGGCGGCACACCAGCTTCGCTTCCGTTTGGGTTTATCCTGTCGTCGATGAGGCTATAGACATCGCGGTCAACGAAAGCGATTGCCGGGTCGATACATATCGGGCAAGCGGTGCTGGCGGCCAGCACGTTAATACAACGGACAGCGCGGTTAGGATTACGCACATCCCGACGGGAATCGTCGTGCAATGTCAGAATGAACGCTCGCAGCATAAAAATCGGGCGACGTCCTGGGCCATGCTAAAGGCGCGCCTTTACGAGATGGAGCTTAAGAAGCGCGAAGAGGCGGCGCAGGCGGCTGCCGCGTCGAAGACCGAAATCGGTTGGGGGCATCAAATCAGGTCTTACGTCCTGCAACCCTATCAAATGGTGAAGGATCTGCGGACGGGCGTCGTGAGCACTAATCCGCCCGCCGTGCTCGATGGAGAGCTTACCCCCTTCATCGAGGCGGCATTGGCGCAGCGAGTTCACGGAGGCGGCCCTGCGAACGTGGCGGATCTGGACTAAACACCTGTAATTCTGGATTGCTTCCGGCCAGCTACACGTCACCGCGAGGCGCGCCGCGCCGTGGCGGTCCAGGGGGAAGCCTGAGTTCGTTATGCCGATGATCGCAAAAAACCGGCAACGGTAGAGCACCTCGACTTGCGCTCGTAAAGCGTTTAGACGGTCGTGGAAGCCACCTTTGGCTTCCACGATTTAAGCAAATCAGCGGCCCGCCAAGGCGGCTGCCTGCGTCGCCTTGGGCGCTTCGTCCACGATAGCGGCGTAGACGAGCTGTTTAATCAACCTTCTATATGAGGAGCGGGTTGAGAATGGCCCCTGGGACATGAAGACGACTGCCAGTTCCTCTTTTGGATCGACCCAGAAGTAGGTGCCAGCCGCTCCGCCCCACATGAACTCGCCCGTGGAGCCGGGCACTCCAGCGATGCCAGGACCTTGCCGGACCATAAAGCCCAGTCCGAATGTATAGCCGGGGGTACCCAGCAGCAGTTGGCCGGGAGCAACGGGTGAACTCTGAAAGCCTGCTCCAAGATGATCCGACGTCATGAGCGCAATTGTGGTTGGCGATAAGATGCGCGCGCCGTCGAGTTGACCACCGTTGAGCAACATCTGGGTGAAGCGGAGATAGTCCGCAGTCGTTGAAAGGCCCCCTTCTCCGCCAAGATCGTTCGTTGGGGGAATGGTGGGGTCAAAAATGGTGATGCCTTCATAGGGAAGCAAAGGCTGGGCGATCCGGCTAGCTCTTTCCTTTGCAACTGAGAAGCTCGAGTCTTCCATCTTCAAAGGCTTAAACAGCCGCTCGTCGAGAAACTTCGAGAGAGGCATACCGGCAACCGCCTCCACAACCCGCCCAAGGAGCGCCGTGGAGAGGCTGTATTCCCATGTCGATCCCGGCTGGCTCGCCAGCGGCGCTTTGGAAAGCCGGTCCACAAACTCGGCGGGAGTCATCTTCTCCCGAATTTCGCTGCCAAGTGCCTGGATACCTGCTGCTTGATAGGCCGCTTTCACCGGCGCGTTTTTCGTCACGAAGTCATAAGCAACACCCGAAGTGTGCCGCAAAAGGTCCTGAATTGTCGGCTCTCTCTTCGCCGCTTCAACGGTGTAAATATCCTGCCCCGTAGCTGGATCCTTGCTTGCCACGCTGACCTTCAGGTCTTTGAACGCTGGCAAATATTTCGAAACGGGGTCGGTGAGCTGAATGCGTCCCTCTTCCACGAGCATCATTGCGGCGACCGACGTCCATGGCTTCGTCATGGAATAGACGCGGAAAATTGCGTCTTTTCCCATGGTTTTGCCGGCGGGCTTGTCCTGAAAGCCAATGGCCTCGAAATAGACGAGCTTGCCCTTCCGCGCGACCGCAACAACAGCGCCCGGCAGCTTTCCTTTTTCGACGTCCTCGCCGAACACTTTGCTGATACGCGCCAGCCGCTCGGCGGACAGCCCGACACTTTCCGGAGTCGCTTGCGGCAGTCGCTGCGCATGCGCCAATGTGCCCGCGAAAGAAAAGAAAACAACAGCAAGCCAAGCAGTCAAAGATGACCTTCGCATAGTTCCCTCCAGAGTTATATTTTATTAACCCTGATTATTACCCGGCTTGCAGAAGTCGCATAGCATCATTTCGTTCAAAGAGAAGAAGACAGAGGCGGACCGCTCTGCCATTCTCCGTTCTCAAATATGGGTCGCGCATGAGCTGAATTTTGGCCTGATCTGAGGCTGGCTCGATCAACGACGCTGCGTGCGGCCATGGCGCAAGCCGGAATCCCGGATCGCCGCTCTGGCGCGGGCCAAGAACTTCACCGCCGCCTCTGAGCCGAAGATCTTCCTCGGCGATGACGAAGCCATTTTCCTCACGTCTCAAAATGTCGAGGCGCGACTTTGCGGTCTCGGACAATGGGCTCTTATAAAGAAGCACGCAGGAGGACTGCGCGCTGCCGCGTCCCACGCGCCCCCGCAATTGATGCAGTTGCGCAAGCCCGAACATCTCCGCATTTTCGATAATCATCACGGTCGCGTCGGGCACATTCACGCCAACTTCGATCACCGTCGTGGCTACGAGAATGGTGGTCTCACGCATCGCGAAAGCAGCGATGGCGGAATCTTTCGCCGCCCCGGCCATCTTTCCATGAACGAGGCCGACCTTCTCACCAAACACCTGCTTGAGATGCGCTGCCCGCTCCTCGGCGGCGGTCATCTCCCTCGCCATTTCGCCGCTTTCGACCGCAGGGCACACCCAATAGGCCTGCGCGCCCTCTCGCAACGCACGATGCAATGCTTCGACAATCTCCTCGATGCGTTCCTGAGGCACGGCTCTTGTCGCGATGGGTTTCCGACCGGCAGGCTTTTCCGTGAGTTGCGACACATCGAGATCGCCATGAAGCGAAAGGAGCAGCGTCCGGGGAATTGGCGTTGCCGTCATCACGAGAATATCGGCATCGCCATTGCGTGCCTTTTCCTGTAGCGCAAGCCGCTGCGCGACGCCGAAACGATGCTGCTCGTCCACAATCGCAAGCCCGATGTCGTGGAAGACCACTTCAGGCTGGAAAAGCGCGTGCGTGCCAACGATGATCTGGATTTCGCCTGCCTTCAGCTTCGCAAGTAATGCCGCGCGCGTTTTTCCCTGCTCGCGCCCGGAGAGATAGCCAAGCGTTATTCCTGCATTTTCGCAGAGCGGTTTCAGCGTTTCCAGATGCTGACGTGCAAGCACATCGGTTGGCGCCATGATCGCAGTCTGCGCACCCGCTTCCACGGCTGCCGCCATGGCGAGCGCCGCGACCACTGTCTTCCCGCTGCCCACGTCACCCTGTAGGAGGCGCAGCATTCGGCGGGATGACGCCATATCGGCCTTGATTTCGGCCAGCGCCTGCTCCTGCGATCGGGTCAGCGTATAAGGCAACGCGGCGCGCATTTTTTTCGAGAGGTTGCCATCGTCGACGAGCGAGCGGCCCGGGATTTCGCGGTAGCCTCGCCGGACAAGCGCGATTGCCAATTGCGAGGAAAAAACCTCATCGAAGCCAAGCCTTTCGCGCGCGGCGGACCAGTTCGCGAGATCGGATTCAGACGTTGGCCGGTGCAGAACCCGCAGCGCCTCCTGAAAAGAGGGCCAGTGTTTCCCTTCGGTAAGGCTCGCATCGAGCCATTCGGGCAACTGCGGCAATCGGGCGAGAGCCTCGCCCATTATGCGGTATAGAAACTTCTGAGTAAGCCCAAGCGTTAGCGGATAGATCGGTTCGATGGGCGGAATGCGGTTTCGCTCGGCGGGGGTGACGATGTAATCTGGATGCGTCATTTGCAGGCGCGAGCCATATTTCTCGACTCGGCCAGACAAAACGCATCGCTCATTGAGCGGCAGCAGACGCCGGATTTGGTTGCGGTCGCCATGGAAAAACACGACGTCCAAAGTTCCGCTGTCATCTTCACACGCGACGCGAACCGGCGCTCGCGCTTTTCCTCGCGGCGGAATGCTATGACGTACCGGCGTCACCTCCAGCGTTACAAGCGCGCCCGGCTGCGCATCTCGAATGAATGACGTGGCACGCCTATCGGTATAGCCCGTAGGCAAATGCCAAAGGAGATCGATAACGCGCGGCGGCGTAAGAGGCTTCGCCATGACCTTGGTCAGAAGCTCCTCGCCGCGTGCGCCGAGTCCCTTCAGGCTTGTCAAAGGCGCAAGCAGCGGCGCCATCTCCAGGCGGTAATCGCTCTCTGCGCTCGCTTGTTGATATGGCTTCTGAAGCGGCATTGGCACTGGAGATGTGGGCGTTTGCTCACTATTCCAAGGCAGTGCGGCCTCATGGAATTGGAAGGAATCGATCATTTGCCTATATTAACGGATGACGGCGCTTAAGACTGAACGGGGCGCGTGATCCACAAGGGTTTTTCATGGCGATGATGGCAGGCCTTGGCAGCGAGCTTGCTGAAGTTGATAAAACGGCACGGTTGCCCTACAATTTTGGTTTGTAGGGCAACCTTATGGCAAGATGCTGATGTATATGGATAAATTTGGACTTCCTATCCAGACTCTTTTCTCTGATCTTCAACAAAGGGCTTCAGATGCAGAATTTCTGGACTTCTTTGAGAAAAGTGGGTCATTTAAACGCAAAAAGCGCAAGAATAAATATTATTGGTATTTCCAAAACAGGATAGGAGATGAAGTAAAAGAGCTTTATGTTGGCCCGGCAACAGATAAAGAAGTAAGCGACAGAGTTCAGCGATTCAATGCCATCAAGGCTGATTTTATTGAGCGGCGAGAAATAGTCAAAGCGCTTCTAAGTGCTGGACTTCCTGAAACAGATCGAGTTACGGGTGGCGTAGTAGAAGCCTTAGCCAAAGCCGGTTTTTTCCGAGTTCGTGGAGTTCTCATCGGCACAACAGCTTACCAATGCTATGCTGGCGTCTTGGGCGTTAAGCTAGGACTTACCTCTTTAAGAACGCAAGATGCAGACTTTGCTCAATATTTATCTATAGCAAGAGAAATTGACGATGCAACGCCCCCAATTTTGGAGGTGCTAAAGGCCGTCGATAGCAGCTTCCATGATGTTTCAAACGCCATGGATTCTCGCCAAGTCATTGCTTTTGAAAGCTCACAGAAATACCGGGTCGAATTTTTGACCCCTAATCGTGGCAGCAATGATTATGAAGGCGTTCCGGTGCGAATGCCCGATTTGCCGGGCGTGTGGGCCGTACCGCCAAGATTTCTAGATTTCTTGATTCGAAACCCCATGCGGTCCGTTCTTCTTTTTGAGGGAGGAGTTCCCGTCACCATTCCTGCTCCCGCGAGATATGCCGTTCACAAGCTGATCGTATCGGAACGGCGGCAAGACGAATCCATAGCAAAAATTGACAAGGACATAGCTCAAGCATCTCAATTGATTTCTGCTTTGAGCGTGTCTCGCCCTTTGGATCTCGCTGAAGCTTGGATAGAGGCTTGGGAAAGAGGTCCGAGCTGGAAAGAGGCGCTAAGATCAGGATTGCTTAGCGTAGGAGAAGAAACGGCCGCGCAGTTGAAGGAAAGCCTCGAAAGAAACGCAAAGCGGCTAAAGCGCGATATGCGAGCGATTTGGCCTTTGGACGAAGCCGCTTAAGTCTATTAATAGATGACGGCGCTTGAGACTGAACGCGGCGCGCGATCCACAAGGGTTTTTCATGGACGGGCTTGAATTGAGGCGCAAGCGCGCGCTTTATCGCGCGATTCATCGTGGCACAAAAGAGCTGGACATTATATTGGGGCGCTTCGCCGAAGTGAGTGTTCCACAAATGGATGAAGGCCGCTTGGTGGCCTTCGAGCAGTTGCTTGCCGCGCAGGACCCAGATATTGACCTATGGGTTCGGCGGAGCGGTGCGCCCGATGGCGTTGCTGGCATGGTCGCTGAGATTTCGCGCTTTTTGGCGGATAGAGAGTTAAAAGTTACTTTTTCCCGAAAGGCTTGGCGGGACAAAGGTTCTTAAGGTAAGAGCTGCCCATGGCAGGCGAAACGGACATTCAGGACACGCAATCCGCGAAAACCAACCGGGGAGCGGGAGGCGCGCCGACCGCGCTCGATAAGCTCGCGGGCGGCGACGGCACGATCCTCGCGGCTGGCGTGCCCGAGGGCTATGATGCATTTCTCTTAGGCGCAATCGCCAGACGCCTGCCCATAGATACCGATTATCCGCAATCCGTGCTTCACATTGCCCGCGATGGGCAAAGGCTAGAGGCACTGAAGGCGCAAATTGAGTTCTTCGCGCCGAACGCCGAGATCATGGTGTTCCCGGCTTGGGACTGCGTGCCCTACGATCGTGTTTCGCCCGACTCCGAGATCGAAAGCCGCCGCATCGCCACGCTGGCGCGAATAGCGCACGCGAAGCCGGGCAAGCCAGCTTTCATCGTCTTGACCACGGTTAACGCGATGCTGCAACGGGTGCCCCCGCTTGATGCCATCAAAAAATCGGCGGTGCGGCTGGCGGCTGGAAACCGCACCGGCATGGAGCAGGTGATACAGCGGCTTGAAGCGTCGGGCTTTCATCGCACCGGAACGGTTATGGAGCCGGGCGAATATGCGGTTCGCGGCGGCATCCTCGACTTATTCGCGCCCGGCCATGCGCGGCCCGTGCGGCTCGATTTTTTCGGCGATACGCTAGAAAGCATCCGCCAGTTCGATCCTGTTACGCAGCGCACGCAGGCGGCGCGCGAGCAGATCACTCTTTTGCCGATCAGCGAGCTACCGACCGGGCAAAGCGCCATCAAGCATTTCCGCCAGCGCTATGTCGAGATGTTCGGCCCCGACCGGGGCGACGATGCGCTCTATGAGGCGGTCTCGTCGGGGAGCCGGTATCCGGGCGTCGAGCATTGGCTGCCGCTATTCTATGAGCGCATGGATACATGCTGTTCGATTATCTCCCCAATGCGGTGATCACGGTCGATCATTTGGGCGAGGACGCGAAGGCAAGACGGCTTGAAACCATCGCGGATCACTATGAGGCTCGCAAAGAAGGGCTTGAGCAGAAGTCCTTCGGCGCGCCGCCCTATAAGCCGCTGCCGCCGGAAATGCTTTATCTTACCGGCGACGAGTGGGAGGAGGCGCTTGCCCGCAGCAAAGTGCGGCTGTTCACCCCATTCCCGCAGCCGGATATGCGCGGTGTCGTTCAGATCGATTTCCGCGGCAAGCATGGCCGGAGCTTTGCGCTTGAGCGGGCAGAATCTTCCGAAAAGCTGATGCCCGCCCTTGCAGAACATATTCGAGCACTGCGAAGCCTTGGTAAGCGGACCATCATAGCGTGCTGGACCAACGGCGCACGCGAACGCCTGGGCAATATGATCGCAGCGCAGGGTCTCGACCGCATCGCCAAGGTCGCAAACATCGCGGAGGCGCGCAAAGCTGAGAAAGCGGCATTGAGCTTCGCTTTGCTCGGGCTTGAGAGCGGCTTTGAGACGCCAGACCTCGCGATTATTGCTGAGCAAGATATTCTGGGCGACCGGCTTATTCGCCGCCGCAAGGCCAAGAAGGCAAGCGACGTGCTGGTGGAGGCGTCGAGCCTCGCGCCGGGCGATTTGATGGTGCACGCGGATCACGGCATCGGGCGCTTCATCGGGCCTCAAGACCATAGATGCAGCGGGCGCGCCGCATGATTGCGTGGAACTCGAATATTCCGGCGGCGACAAGCTTTTCCTGCCCATCGAAAATATGGAGCTATTGACCCGCTATGGGTCGGATGACGCCGCCAATCTCGACAAGCTCGGCGGCGCGTCGTGGCAAGGCCGGAAAGCCCGGCTCAAACAGCGCATCCGCGAAATGGCCGAGGAACTCATCAAGGTGGCGGCCGCGCGCGAGACTAGACCTGCGCCGATATTCATCGTGCCTGACGGCGCTTACACCGAGTTTCTTGCGCGCTTTCCCTATGAGGAAACCGACGATCAGCTCGCAAGCATCGATGCGGTCACTGAGGACCTTGCAAAGGGCCGCCCCATGGATCGGCTCATTTGCGGCGACGTGGGCTTTGGCAAAACAGAGGTCGCGCTTCGCGCGGCGTTCATCGCCGTCATGGAAGGCAAACAGGTGGCCGTGGTGGTGCCGACGACGCTGCTTGCTCGCCAGCATCACAAGACGTTCGTTGATCGCTTTCAGGGATTTCCAGTGAAAATCGGGCGAGCGTCGCGGCTCGTTCCCGCCAAGGAACTGACGCAGATGCGCGAGGGGCTGAAAAATGGCCAGATCGACATCGTTGTCGGAACGCACGCGCTGCTCGCCAAATCAATCGAGTTCAAAGATCTCGGCCTGTTGATTATCGACGAGGAACAGCATTTCGGCGTTGGGCATAAGGAACGGCTCAAACAGTTGCGCGAAGATGTGCACGTGCTGACGCTCACCGCGACGCCGATCCCGCGCACGCTTCAACTCGCGCTGACCGGTGTCCGCGAAATGTCCGTGATCGCTACGCCGCCCGTGGACCGGCTGGCGGTGCGCACCTTCATCACGCCTTTCGATCCGGTTATCCTGCGTGAGGCTCTTCTTCGCGAGCGCTATCGGGGCGGCCAAAGCTTTTATGTCGTGCCGCGCATATCCGACCTCGACGAAGTCGGCGCTTTCCTGCGCGAGAATGTGCCCGAGATTCGGTTTATGCAGGCGCATGGGCAAATGTCGCCGACCCAGCTCGAAGACATCATGTCGGCCTTTTACGACAAAGAGTTCGACGTCTTGCTTTCGACGACAATCGTTGAATCCGGCCTCGATATTCCCACAGCAAACACCCTTATCGTGCATCGAGCTGACATGTTCGGGCTCGGCCAGCTTTACCAATTGCGCGGACGCGTGGGACGCTCCAAAACCCGCGCCTACGCCATGTTCACAATGCCGGCGAATGGCAAGATCACGCCGCAAGCCGAGAAGCGGCTTAAGATCCTGCATTCGCTCGATAGCCTCGGCGCAGGCTTCACGCTTGCGAGCCACGACCTCGACCTTCGCGGGGCAGGCAATCTTCTCGGTGACGAACAGTCCGGCCATATCAAGGAAGTTGGTTACGAACTTTATCAGTCCATGCTTGAAGAAGCCGTCCAAAGGCTGAAAGAGCAGGGGGCGGAAGAGCAAGAGGAGCAATGGTCTCCCACCATCAACGTTGGGATGCCTGTGTTGTTGCCGGAAGCCTATGTGCCCGATTTGCAGGTGCGCCTTGGGCTTTATCGCCGCTTGTCAGGCTTACGTGAGAGCGCAGATGTCGAGAACTTCGCCGCCGAACTTGCCGATCGTTTCGGTCCACTACCGGAGGAAGTTAAACATCTTCTGACAGTCGTGCAGATCAAGAATTACTGCCGCAGGGCTGGCGTTGCCCAGGTTGACGCGGGGCCAAAGGGCGCTCTCATCACCTTCCGCAATAAGAAGTTCAGCAATCCGCAAGGGCTTGTGACCTTCATGCATGAGCAAGGGGCCAACGTGAAGCTCCAGCCGGATCACAAGCTTGTCTTCAGAGCAGATTGGGATGACGGCGTTGAACGCCTGAAGGGCGCTCGCGCGCTCGTTCGCGAGCTGGCGGATATCGCCTCCGGTAAGGCCGATCAGAAGGAAGTAACCGCTCCCACCGGCGCCGCGCATGAGTTGCGCATCGCGTTACCGCAGAAAAAAGTGCCGGCGCCCGCTCCACCGCCAAGCAAACCGGCGCTTCCGAAAGTGCCGGTGATGAAGACGCTGCATGGAGTCAGTTACAAAGGTAAGGGCTGGAAGCGGTAGTGCAGTCCGTCAATCGGGGGGACTTCCGCCAGAGCACGTAAGCAGAGTACCGGCACCGGATTGCCTTGGGCTTGGGGAGTTTGGGGAGGAAAGTCAAACCGGCACCAGCCTCTGCTTACTGCCAAAGGGTGGGTTAGCTGCGCGGCGCGGATGCGGTCAAAGCGTGGCGGATTGATGATGAATATTCGCATTCTGTCGCGCCGCTGCCGACGAAAGTCGGGTCTTTTTGCATGGGAGACAAAAGGCGCGCGAGGGTAGCCCTTGGCGTTACGCGAGAGACATTCTCATCATTTTATCCGCGGGGTGCGCTGATTTAGGAAGTGACCAAATCCGCCTTGCGCACAAATACGGCGGCGACAGCCATGTATGCGAGACCAGTGCTGCGCCGCAAGCCCGCAGTTAGCGGTAACACATGTGCGACGTAACGCTCGCCGTTATGTGCGGTCAGCGGTAAGGCGGTACCCTTGGCGCCGATAGTGACGTCGCCATTCGCACAGGCGGCGGAGGCATCGCGCAAGATTTGATTGGTCAATTCATTGCGAGCAACAAGCTGCCCATGTTCTGAGCGCAAAAAATCGCCGGAATAGAGCATTTCGTGGCCAGCAGCATTGGAATGGACGATCCGGCCGCCAGCGTCGATGAGGAACATGCCGGCGTTGAGGCAATTCGACTCGTCGGCAAGCGTTGTTGCTTCCGATTGTTTGAGCGCCCGCGCCTTGGCGATGAGCAGCGCGCGGCGTGCATGCGGTGTGATAAGCGCCATGCGGCGGCGCATCTCATCTTCGACCATGCCGCGCGTTTTGCTTGGGACTATGACAAGTACGGCGGCACGATTTGCGGCTGACTTTTCAAGCACCACATGCGCGGCGTCGGTCCAACCCTGCGGCCGCAAAAAGTCCTGAAAAAAGGGGCCACGGCGATACTCATCGTAAGTCACAAGATCGGGAATACTTACGACCTGGCTCACGGCGGGCAGATTTGCGAGCGGATCGAACGGAGCATAGGTCTCAGCATAAGCCTGGGTGTAGTGCGGATCGATGCCCACTTGATAGTGGACATTTCCCAGTTTGCTCGCCGAATCTTTCGAAATGAGAGCGCAAGCCTGTCCCCCCACAAAATCCATGATGCGCCCAAGAACGCCGGTCCATAGCGCAGGATCAATCGCCGTGTCGTGGATGTCACCGATGAGGTCAGCAAGTTTCTCGTATTCGCTCATGCTCATTCAACCAGAAAAGCCCGGCATCGGATCGATGAGACTGAGCGCTTTTCGAACATCCGGCGGAACTGCACCATGCTACGCAATCAAGAGGCGTCGCGATGTCGAAAACGCCTTATATCTTGAACGCTTTTTGTTTTCGTCGCAAAGCGCGACGCTCCCTCACCAAGTCTTCGTACCGAGGAAACGACAAGGCTTTCTGACCGAGTCGGCGGCGATGGTACGGGGCTAATCCTTAATAATAAGTTTCCGAAGCACATGCTAAAGTTGTGGCCCTGCGCTAGCCAAGCATCCTTGGTGGTGCCTAGCGGTTTTTTAATAGATCGGGGCGACGCGCGCGCGTCAGCGTCTCAGCTTGCTCGCGGCGCCATTTCGCGACCCGCGCATGGTCCCCCGAAAGAAGCGCTTCGGGGATGCTTTGCCCTTCCCACAGGCGCGGACGTGTGTATTGAGGATATTCCAACAAGCCCGTCTCGAAGCTTTCTTCGCTGAGCGAAGCCTCGGCGCCAATTACGCCTGGCAATAGACGAACGCAGGCATCGATCAGGATCATGGCAGGCAGTTCGCCGCCCGAAAGCACGTAATCGCCGACCGAGATTTCCTCCAGTTTGCGCGCGTCGATCACGCGCTGGTCGAGCCCCTCGAAGCGGCCGCAAAATAAAATTAAGCCCGGTCCTGCTGCGAGTTCACGGGCACGCTCTTGCGTGAATGGCTTTCCGCGGGGTGTAAGAAGTATACGGGGCAGCTCGGGGAAGCGCGTGCTTGCGTCATCGATTGCGGCGGCGGCAACATCGGCGCGCATGACCATTCCAGGGCCACCGCCTGCGGGCGTGTCATCCACCGAGCGATGCTTATCTGAGGAAAAATCGCGGATATTTATCGCGGAAAGTCCCCAAAGCCCTTCGCTGAGCGCACGGCCCGAAAGGCTGAAACCAAGCGGTCCAGGGAACATTTCCGGAAAGAGCGTCAGGACTGTCGCCTGCCATTGTGTCATCGGCGCGCTCTGCATCATTCATCCAGCGCTTGCATCCAGGCTTCTATGCCGCCGTTGCTTGCGATACGCAGATATCCGACCGACACGGGAAGCGTAAATCGCCTTGGGCCAGCGCTGCCTGGATTGACGTAAACGACCCCATCGCGCCTTTCAATCAGCGGCTTATGCGTATGGCCTGAAATAACAGCGGCGATCTGTGCAGCCTTTGGATCGATCTGCATGTCGCGGAGATCGTGCAAGACGTAGATGTTATAGCCTTCGACGGACACCATCGCTTCGGACGGCAGAGCATCCGCCCACGCGCCGAAGTCCACATTGCCCCTAACGACGGTGAGCGGCGCGATCGCTCGCAACGGCGCTAAAATCTCTCCCGCACCAACATCACCTGCGTGAACGATGTGAGCAACGCCCTCCATCGCCGCCACGGCCTGCGGTCTAAGCAAGCCATGCGTGTCGGAGATAAGCCCGATTATCGTCATTCCGGCTGCTCGTCATTGTTGCTGTCGCTGACAAGAACAGGCCGAATGATGGTTATGATCCCTGCGTCCAAGTCAACGGCAGGAACGTGAGCCGCATCGAAGGGGACAAGCTGCGTTTTAGGGGCATCTGCAAGCCGCACCTCCAGAAGATCGCCCGCGCCGAAATTATGCACCGCAATGATTTCCCCGACGGTCTCGCCATCCGGGGTTATCGCTGTCAGCCCAATCAGGTCCGAATGATAAAATTCGTCTTCTTCGGCTGGCGGTAACGCATCCCGGCTGACATAAAGCTCGGTCCCGCGAAGCTGTTCGGCGGCGGTGCGGCTATTGATGCCTTTAAGCCGCGCGATAATCGTCCCAGCCTTTAGGGGTTTCATGCCGAGGATTTCGAATTGTCTCTTGCCTTCGACGTCGAGAAGAGAGCCATAAGCGGCAATGTCCTCGGCGCGCGCGGTGAAGGTCGCGATTTTTACCTCGCCTTTGAGACCGTGAGCGTCGGATATCCGGCCCATGAGCACACGCTCGCTGTCCATTGCGATTCTCCGCCGCTATAGTGAGAGGTAGGCAGCTTAAGCTGCCGCCTCTTCAGCTTTCTTTGCCTTAGCTTCAGCGCGTTCCTTGGCTTTAGTGCCAGGTTCGGCCTTATTAGGATTGTGGCGTTCCGGACGCTTCGCGAGACCGCGTGCATCGAGGAAGCGGAGAACGCGATCCGTTGGCTGAGCGCCGACCGACAGCCAATGCTTGACGCGATCTTCGACGAGCGTGACCCGCTCCGCATGATCCTTGGGAAGCAATGGATTATAGGTGCCGAGCTTTTCGATAAAGCGGCCATCGCGCGGAGCGGTCGCTTCTGCAACAACAACGCGGTAGAAGGGGCGTTTTTTGGTTCCGCCTCGTGCGAGTCTGATTTTTAGTGACATGTTAACTCCTGTTTTTTATTCGATGCCGGTGCCGCTCGCGATGCAAAAGGCTCCGGTAGTTGTCGGTTGATTTAGTAGTCTCTGGTAGTCAGTAGTGAAATTTTTGGAAGACGACAAAGGCGAAGGTTCCGCCGAGCGCCAGTTGAGCCAAAAATAGTGAATAGAAAATCCTGCGTGATCCTGGGCCAGTTCCTCTGCTACTGCGAAGATTCCGGTAAAAATGTTCCCAACCCAGGCCGTTTTCGGCGACTGTCTTTTCAATACTGAACAAATATTGATAGATAATCGACGAGCGCCAAATCAAGAAGCGGTAAAGTGCAAACGCAAATATCGTAAGCAGCAGCGGAACGAGCGATGCGATCTGCACAACGAGAGGTGAAAACACGTCTTTTCCCGATTGCGCGATCCACGCGATAATAAAGCCATTCGCGATCAGCGCGTAGACAGCCATATTGAAGGCGAGGCGGAAGTTCTGCCCCACTTCTTCGTAGAGAAGCTCGTATTCGGCTGTGTGAAAGTTGGAATCTCGCACGCTTGCAGGCCGAAGAATTTCATTCATTTGCACCCCCAACGCCTATTTCTTCTTGCCCGGAAGCCCTGGCAAGCCGCCAAATCCCTTCGGCGCGCCTGGAAGACCAGGTAGCCCTGGCAATTTGCCACCGCCACCACCAAGCCCGCTTGGCAGCTTCATGCCAGGAGGAAGCTGACCCGCCTTCGCGGCAGCCAGCGCTTCAGGTGGCACATCAGGCATTCCGCCGCCGCCCATACCGAACAGCCTCCCGAGGCCGCCTTTGCCCTTCCCGATGGTCTTCATCATGTCGGCCATTTGGCGGTGCATTTTCAGGAGCTGATTAATCTCCTGCACGGTTGTGCCGGAACCTGCCGCGATGCGCCGCTTGCGGCTCGCCTGCAAAACTTTGGGGTTCTTCCGCTCTTTCGGCGTCATCGATGAGATGATCGCGCCCTGCCGTTTAAGGAGCTTGTCATCGAGGTTGGCGCCTTCGAGCTTCTTCTTCATCCCGCCCATGCCCGGCAAAAAGCCTAGCACGCCCGACATGCCGCCAATTCTTTGCATCTGACGCAGTTGCTCGGCCAAATCTTCGAGGTCGAATTGGCCCTTCTGCATCTTCTTGGCGATGGCTTGCGCCTTCTCGGCGTCGATCGTTTCCGCCGCGCGTTCGACGAGGCTAACAACGTCGCCCATGCCAAGGATGCGCCCGGCGATGCGCTGCGGATGGAAATCCTCAAGGCCGTCAAGCTTCTCGCCCGTGCCAAGCAGCTTAATGGGCTTGCCTGTTACCGCGCGCATCGAAAGCGCCGCGCCGCCGCGTCCATCGCCGTCAATACGAGTGAGAACAATACCGGAAATGCCGATTCGTTCGTTGAATGTTCGGGCTAAGTTCACGGCATCTTGGCCGGTGAGGCTATCGGCAACGAGCAGCGTCTCGTGCGGGAGGGCAATGTCGCGCACCTCCTCGGTTTCGCGCATCAGCTCGTCATCGATATGAAGCCGGCCCGCCGTGTCGAGCATAACCACGTCATAGCCGCCGAGCCGTCCCGCCTGCATCGCGCGAGCCGCGATTTGTTGCGGCGTTTGGCCTTTTACGATCGGCAGTGTGTCTATACCGGCTTGCTCGCCCAGGATCTTTAGCTGCTCCTGCGCGGCTGGACGCCGCGTGTCGAGCGACGCCATGAGCACTTTGCGTTTCTCGCGCTCGTTGAGCCGTTTCGAAATCTTCGCCGTTGTGGTCGTTTTGCCGGACCCTTGCAGGCCGACCATCATAATAGCGACAGGCGCTGGCGCGTTGAGATCGATAGGTTCGGCCTCTGCGCCGAGTGTCGCCACCAGTTCGTCGTGAACAATTTTCACGACCATCTGGCCGGGCGTGATGGAGCGCAGCACTTCCTGGCCGACTGCTTTCTCGCGCACACGATCCGTGAATGTGCGAACCACTTCCAGCGCCACGTCCGCTTCGATCAAGGCGCGGCGAACCTCGCGCATCGCCTCGGCCACGTCGCTGTCAGTAAGCGCGCCGCGGCGAGTGAGCTTGTCGAAGATGCCGGAAAGGCGGTCGGAGAGTGATTCGAACATGAGAATACTTTCGGCCTTAGATAGAAGCGATCGTCAGCACGGAGCTAGCGGCGTGCCTCAAGGGCGGCGATCCGCTCCTCCATGGTTTTGATTTGGTTTTGGAGCGTCTCAATGTCGGCTTCGTTCTTCGTGGTCATGCCAAGCTGATAAACGAAATACCGCTGGATGGCTTCGAGGCTCTCCCCATTGTGATGAGTTTCTTCCCGGTGAGCCGCCTGGTCTCGTTTTAAATCCCTCAAGTCAGCCTGAATACGCTGCAAAATCGGAAGTATCGCGCCGGTGGGTTCAGCCATGCTCATACCCCTAATATAAAATGTCATCTCGAAGCTTCATCGATTTTGACACAGAAATATTTCGGCGCTTTAGTTTTTTGATCATAGACGATGCATTTCCCAACGCGCAACGCACCCGCGGGCGAACCTTCGCTGGCGGGTGGTTGTTATCATCCTAATCAATCTTATGGCGAAGGACTTAAGTCAAGGACAATCAGAGAAGAAGAAAAGGAAGAAGCTAGCGCGTCTTCGTCCAGGTTTGATCATCGCAAACGAGACCTCCGAGCACGCACCCTTTAATCAGCAGCGTGCCGTCCTTTTGCACGGAGGCTTCCGCCGCGTAGCTCTTACCATCTTCCGGATTATAAATTTGTCCCTTCCAACCGTCCTTGCCGTCGTCGGCCAGTTCGGTCAGCCGCAATCCGATTATCGGCCGCGTTCTCAGGCTTTTATCCTGGTTCAGCGCATCGACCTGAGGCTTTCCCGCATCGTCGTTGGGTTGTTTCAGCCAAATAATTCTGCCGCAAAGTTTCGCACTGCAAGGCTCAAACGATACGCGTGCTTTGCCCTCTTCGGTTAGCCAAGTTCCTTTGAGGTCAGCAGCTTGTGCAGCGAACGGCGTAACGGCAAGGAGGAGTGCAAGAGAGAGTTTTTTCATAATTTTTTTCCCAAGGCCCAGACCTCCGGTCCATCCGAAATCTATGCGGCGATGTCAAGGCAGCCCCCCCGGATGGCTCGGCAAAGCATGCAAATATGGTGAAGCCTTTTGTGTCTGCCTCAAGGCTCTAACCCTTGAGAAAAGCAAGAGAAAGCGCGCCGAAGACAATGCAATAGATTGCGAAAGGGTTTAGCGCTGCGAAGTCGTGGCGGCGGAAATAGCGCATCAGGAACGCAACGCTCAGATAGGCCGCGACGCCTGCCGCGATGCCGCCCGCGCCAATGGTGGAGAGGGGGATCGCCGCTTCATGTGCCCCTGCGCGGAAAAGCTTCGGTATTTCGAGCACCGCTGCGCCTGCGATCACCGGCGTGGCCATCAAAAAGGAAAAGCGCGCCGCTTGTTCATGAGTGAGCTTGGTGAGAAGGCCGCCGACCATGGTCGCGCCAGAGCGTGAGATGCCAGGGAAGAACGCGAGGCATTGCCAAATGCCGACCGTGAGCGCGCTAATGAAGGTCATGTTGCCAGCGTGCTTTTCTGGCTGTTGACGCGCCAGCGCGCGTTTCCGCAATATTTCGCCGATTGCGAGCAGAAATCCGTTCGCGATGAGGAAGCCTGCCGCCGCCTGCGGATTGCCAAACAATGCTTTGAGCGGCTTTTCGAAGGCAAAGCCAAGTATGACTGCGGGTATCGTTGCAACAACGATAAGCGCGAGCATACGCCTGCGGTTTTCACCAGATTCATCGCAACCGCCCCTGAAAATTCCAACAAACAGCTCCCACCAATCGCGCCAGAAATACAAAAGCAGCGCGATAGCCGTCCCGAGATGCAAAACGACGAGGAACGGCAGGAATGCTTCTGATCGAAGGTCGATGCTTGAGTCCAAAAGCGCGGGCAACACCACGGCATGGCCAAGGCTACTGATGGGGAAGAGTTCTGTTATGCCCTGAAGGATGGCAATAGCGATGGCCTGGGCGAAGGTCATTTCCGGTCACCTGTTATGTGGATATTAAAGCCGTGAGGTGTGCGTTCAACTAAGTGTGCTGCCAATTGGCTTAGACTATGGCCGTAAAAATCTTGAATTCTTTCTATTCTGTGAGCCGAATTCACGCGGTCTCACGCCGAGTTGACGCCAGGCATGGTTATCAGCGTGTTACCACCGAACCGATCTTTAGCTCGATATCGGACAGCGCAATGATAGTGTCATCAACATCCCGGCGGCGGTTTCTTGGCATGGCGGCAGCTTCGTTGGCTTTGCCATCGGTTCCGGCCTTGGCCGAGCAGCGCCCCCGCTTCGATGGACTTTACGACCAGCCTTGGTTCCTCAATTCGTCGTCTGACCTGGGCAAGGACTATGCCGACACTGTCAAGGCGGGCAAGACTTTCGTGATCACTTGGGAATTAAGAGGTTGCCCGTGGTGCAAGCTGCTTCACACAGTGAATTTCGCCAGACCGGACATAGCGAAATATGCGCAGGATAATTTTAATATCGTGCAGCTGAATCTTGCGGGCACGAAAGAAATTACCGGCTTTGATGGCGCGAAGGTCTCTGAAGAGGCATTGGCGCAGGTCTACGGGATTAATTCCTCACCAACGCTTCAGTTCTTTAAGACAAGCGATGCTGCACGAGGCCGCGAGCTTGGCCGCATCGGCTACATAAAGCCTGACGACTTTTTCCTGATGATGCGGTTCGTTCGTGAAAAAGGCTATGAGAGCGGGCCGTTTGAAGATTGGGCAAAGGCTAATCGGGGTCCCGCTTAGCTGTCAGCCACTGTGTTGACAGATGTCAAAGATAGAAGCGCCTGCGGGCGGGTAAGCTAGCCTCCGATGATTGTGAATCCGCATTACGAAAATGCGGCGATGTCATGCATGGAGGACTTGCGTATGACCACCTGTGCCTGCGGCAATTGCCAATTCATGGACATTCAGAGCAAAGCGGCGATGAAGCACAAGAAGGACCATGCTGGTCTGTGCCGCTACAATCCGCCCATAGCGCAAGGGGGCGACGAAGCTTCTGGCTTATGGCCGGTTGTGGGGACGAAAGATTGGTGCGGCCATTTTGCAGCGAAGGTCGAACGCTTCATGACTGCCGCGGAATAGCGGCGCATCCTCTTTCCCGGCATCCGACGGCGTGAGGGCACTCAGGCCTTGCCGCAGCAAAGGGTTCAGTGTATCAGGCGGCAGATCGTTTTCGCGATCATACCAAATGCTTTCGGGAGCAGGACCATGACGAGATTGTCACGTCGCCCCACCAAGGGCTTGGCCTGAGAACGCTGCGTTAGCGGCGATGCTTAGGCGTTAAACTGCGTTTGCCGCGCCGGTTTTCGGTCGCGCGCGCATGTTCCTGCCTTTCTCGAAAGCATAATCATGGGCAATTTCCCGTTGGTGGGGGATCGCGCGCCGATCCACACCTTTTACTCGCCTCAATCCTGGATCGAGGGTGACGCAGTTCGTCAGCTTCAAAGGGTTGCATCGCTTCCGGGCGTGAAAAGCGTTGCCGGAATGCCGGACTTGCATCCAGGCAAATATGGCCCGGTCGGCTGTAGCATTCTGGCCGAGCATATTCATCCCCAGTTCGTCGGCTCTGACATCGGCTGCGGCATGGGGCTCTTCCAGCTCGACATCCCGGCTCGAAAGTTGCGGCTCGACAAGGCCGCTGAGCGTTTGCGCTCGCTCGAAGGGCCTTGGGATGGGGATGCCGGGGCTGCGCTCGCGGATGCGGGTCTCGAACCCACCGTCTTCGACGCTTCGCTTGGCACCGTCGGTGGCGGCAACCATTTCTGCGAACTGCAAGCGATCGAAGAGATCATCGAACCAAGCGTCGCAGCCATGGCAGGACTTGATCGCTCGCAGGTGTTTGTGCTTGTGCATTCCGGCTCGCGCGGTCTCGGCAATGCGATCCTGGAACGGCAACTCATTGGACCCGCTCAACCTATTGATCCTGCGAGCGAGGCCGGAAGCGTTTATCTTGCGGATCACGACAGGGCGGTGCGTTGGGCGGTTTTGAACCGGCAGGTGATTGCAGCACGCGCGGCGGAATCGGTGCGAGCCGATCTGCGCGCAGTCTCGGATCTTGGGCACAATCTCGCAGAAGTGAAAGAAGGCGGTGTACTGCATCGTAAAGGCGCAGCTCCCGCCGACAGGGGTCTCGTGCCTATTCCAGGCTCGCGCGGAACCTTGTCCTATCTCGTGGAGCCTCTTGCCGCCAAGCGCCCAGAGACGCTTGCGTCGCTCGCGCATGGAGCAGGCCGCAAATATGACCGGGCCTCTATGCATGGCCGCGCGGGATCAAAAAAATCGGACCTCGCACAGTTAGGGCGCAATCCCTTTGGAGGGCTTGTGATCTGCGAGGATCGCGACCTGCTACGGGAGGAGGCCCCGGACGCATATAAAAGCATTGATCGTGTCATCGGGGATCTCGTGGAGTTCGGCTTGGCGCGCGTGGTGGCAACGTTCCGGCCCTTGGTCACGTTCAAGACCGCCGGAAAATCAGGTAAAGAGGAATGGAAAGAGCGTAATCGGAGGGAGCGCCGATGATACGCCTCCTCTTCACAAGTGGACGCGGTCCGGCGGAATGCCGGATTGCACTCGTCAAAGCTCTCGGAGTCTTGAGGCGCGAAGCAGAAGAGGCTGGCCTCGATCTGGATATTGCGCGCGGGGACGCCCCGGACAAGTACGGTCCAGGTTCGGCTGTCGCCATCGTTCAGGGAGACGGAGAAGAGGCTTTTGCGAAAAGCTGGACAGGCTCCATTCTATGGGTGGCGCCGAGTCCGGTAAGGCCACATCACAAGCGCAAAAATTGGTTTGTCGCCGTGTTGCCGCTTCCCGCGCAGACTGCTCAGTCCGCCATTCTCGACGTAGCTGATGTGCATTTTGAGGCTTTTCGTGCGGGGGGACCCGGCGGGCAGCATCAGAACAAGACGGAGAGCGCGGTGAGGGCCGTGCATAAGCCAACCGGCATCGCAGTGGTTTCGCGCGATCAAAGATCGCAACACCGCAACAAGGCGATAGCGCTGGAACGGCTCTCGGAGTTGTTGAGGATTGGCGAAGAATTGGCCCGGATGACTGACCTTCAGCACATGAATTCGGGGCATGACAAGCTAGAGCGGGGCCATCCAGTCCGGCGATTTAAGGGTGGAGAGTTTTTGCCCGCTTGAGCCTATCCGCCAAATCCAAGCACCATCCGCAGGAGCGGCCCCCCACTGCTCCTGCCATTTTTTTTCGATTCCAGACAACGTAGCGCCACACGAGCACAATCCTATTTGGGAGCTTTTCCCGCTGTGCAGGTTTGATGCCCTGAAAGGCAGCGATGGACGAAATCATTCAGAAACCCAAGACGCCAGACATTATCGAGACCTTTGCGCCTGCAAGACTCGACCGTCTGCCATGGGGCCGCTTCCACACGCTCGTCGTCGTCGCGCTCGGGATCACTTGGGTGCTAGACGGGCTTGAAGTCACGCTGGCCGGGGCGGTGGCGGGCGCGCTCAAGGCAAGCCCTGTCCTGCATCTTACCGATTCCGGCGTCGGCCTTGCATCGAGCTTCTATCTTGCCGGCGCTGTCACAGGCGCGCTCCTGTTCGGCTGGATGGCGGACCGGCTTGGCCGGCGGTTACTATTTTTTATCACGCTTGGGCTTTACCTTGTGGCGGCCGCTGCAACGGCTTTCTCCTGGAATCTCGCAAGCTTCTGCCTGTTTCGCTTCCTGACTGGCGCAGGTATCGGCGGCGAATACAGCGCGGTAAATTCTACAATCCAGGAGCTGATCCCCGCGCGCTTTCGGGGTTGGACGGACCTCGTGCTCGGGGGAACATTCTGGATCGGCGGAGCGCTCGCCGCCGCGAGCTCCATTGTTCTTCTTAATCCGGCTTACATCAATCCGGAGATCGGCTGGCGGCTAGGCTTTTTCATGGGAGCCGTTTTAAGCCTCGTTGTCCTCCGGTTGCGAACCTTTATTCCGGAAAGCCCACGCTGGCTGGAAATTCACGGAAGGGAAGAGGAAGCGGAAAAGGTTGTCGATGGGATTGAAAAACATTTGAAGGCTCGCGGTGCGCATCTTCAGGATGTGTCCGAACTTAAGCCGATGCGCGTGCGTCCGCGCACACATACGCCGCTGACTGAGGCATTCCGAACGATTTTCGGCACGTATCGAACACGAGCGCTGGTTTGCCTTACCCTTATGGCGTCACAGGCTTTCTTTTATAACGCGATCTTCTTCACCTATGCGCTCGTGCTAACGAAATTCTACAATGTGCCGCCGCATGATGTGGGCTGGTACATCCTGCCCTTCGCGCTCGCCAATGTGCTGGGCCCTCTCGTTCTGGGCCGGTTGTTCGATACGATAGGCCGGAAGCCCATGATCGCGTTCACCTATGCGATCTCCGGTGTCTTGCTTGTGGTGAGCGGGTGGCTGTTCATGCACAATGTTCTGACTGCCGGGCAGCAAACACTTGCCTGGGCTGCGATTTTCTTCTTTGCCTCGCCTGCTGCTGGCAGCGCTTATCTCACTGTGAGCGAGGTTTTTCCCGTGGAGATTCGGGCGCTGGCGATAGCGATTTTCTTTGCGCTCGGCACTGCGATTGGCGGCGCAGGCGCGCCCTATCTTCTCGGTAGCTTGATCGAGACCGGCTCCCGCGAAAGCGTATTCTTTGGCTATCTTTTGGGGGCCGGGCTTATGATTTTTGCCGCCATTGTGGAGATGCTGTGGGGCGTTGCGGCAGAACGCAAACCTCTCGAAGCCGTAGCCAAGCCTTTATCCTCGGCCTCGGAATAATTGCCGTCAGCGGACCTTCAGCAGATTGCGAAGCGCCAGCAGGAACATAAAAATGAGCCCAGCGCTCAACATACTTTGAAAGAGCGAAACCGCTGACACACTAAGCGGTATGATCGAGTTGCCGCTTATCTCAACGCCGTAAAGGCAGCCGAACACCCGGCGCGCGGTCCCCACATCATCCCAGTCAAGCTTCAGCATCGCGTTCCTGAGCGAGAGATAGAGTGCCTCTCCAACGGGATTTGAATTACCCGTAACACAGGGTGCGCTTTCAGCAGCGAAAACATTTCCGAAACTACGTTGAGTAAAACTTGCTTGCGTGGGCACATGTGATGCGGCTGCCCATGGCTGGTCTGAGTGAACCGATGGCCGCTGCCCAAGGTAATAGGCCGAAAAGAGAGCGATTAAGAGCAGCCATAGGGTCACTGGCCTAAGCAATGAGCGGCCAAAATTGGCGACGCCGCCATAAAACCAGCCAAGCCAAAACCGCGCGACACCTCTGCCGAATGGCTTATCATACCAGAAGCGGCGGCAACGCAGTTCCTGCGCGAAGAATTCCTGCTCGCGCGTCTGATCCTGCGCTTCGAAGGCAAGCTTTTTCAGGCGGCGGAACTTGGCGGAAGCGTCTGGATCCATGCAGACTTTCATCAGCCGAAAAAAAATGCCTCGTGGGTCAGACAAGCCTGCGGCTTTCCATGAATGGAGCCGTTTCAGTGGGTCCGCGACAAGCATATGGTCGACGCGCGGCGGTTCGTGAAAGCTGGCTTCGAGGAAGCTCGGTACGTTTCTAAACTCAGCGCCTGCAAGAACGAAGGCGACCTTGCTTTGAACAGCGGAAAAGTCAGCGACGGATTCGAAGTGCGTCGACGCGAAGGACACGGGCGCCTCAAAGCGCGCTTCTTTGAAAAAGGCGTTGCCTTCGAACCGGCTCTCCTTGAAGCTCGAATTTCTGCCAAGCGTCAAGCCGGAGAAATCTGCTTCGTTCATAAAACGGCACTGAGACCATGAGCCGCCGTGATCGAGCCGCGCAAACCGAAAAATCGCTGGACCCGCAAAATCCACTGCCGAAAAGTCTGCATTGCCCCCGAATCGAGCCTCAAGAAAGTGGGCTTGCATGGCAAATTTCGCGCCGCGAAAGCGTGAGACGCCCTCAAGGCGCATGTCCGCAAAAGATGCAGTTTGTTCGAAGCGTGCTTCGCGGAACGACAAATCGCTCCAAAACTGAGTGCGGTCGAAAGTGCAGGGGCTTTTGAAAACAGCCTCACTGAACCGCGCTTCGCCCGTAAACTGCGCCTCCTGAAACGTAGCGGTTCCAGCAAACTCACACGCATTGAATCCCGCAGGTCCGGAGAAGATCGCGCCTTCGAATACGGTATCTGTCGCAAATTTGGCCGAATCGAACCGGGCAGTGCCTGCGAACTGCACCTTAGAAAAATCAGAGCTTCCCGTGAGCACGGTCGAGCGGAAATCGGCTCTTGCTAGGAAACGCGCGCGCTGAAACTTAACCCCATGCGTGAGCGGGCCGTTTCTTTCTTTCTGAAACTCCGCACCTTCGAAATCGGCCTCGCCTTCGAACGTGGCATCGTCGAATACGGCTTGGCCAGCGAATGCCGCGCCCTTAAAACATGCGTCTTGCTGAAAGAGAGAGTGTGCGAATTTGGCGGGAAGCTGAAACTCAGCACCTGTGAAAAAGACAGGGCGCTCAAAAACGGCGCCGGTGAAATTGACTGGGCCCGGAAATATGAAGCCTTCAAAGTCAACTTCGTCTTCAAAGTGCTCGCTCGAAAAATCGGCGCTAGCGACTTTCAGCCAAAGCCGCGTCTCGTCGTTTTCGCCCTCGCCGAACCAATTCAGCGAAAGCGCGCCAACGTCCTGAAAATTGGCCTTAGATTTAAGAATTTGCGCGGCCCAGTCATTCCAGGCGTCGCGGCCCAATTCCCGCAGCGCGCGCGTCTCCTGCCCGTTCATGCGCTATCGGCCCCTCTTTCGTTGAGCGATCCGTTTTAAACGAACGCGGGCCTAAGACAACAGCGATGATGGGTAGCTGAACGGTTTTGCTGAGCTTATGTGTGCGATTGAGTTCAGGTAGCCTAATTATTGGTGTTTTTGAACCGATTGTGTTGTTATGCGGTGTTGGCTTTGCGCCGCGCTTCAAAGAATGAAAAGAAAGCGGCGCTTCCGCAAACTATGTCTTTTCCAATTGTGAGTTTCTCTCTAAATATATGCCGCGTGGGAGATGCCGCGAGCGCCGAGGGGCATCGCGACTGCCATCCCATCCGAAGAGAAAGTGCTCCGGGCGTGTAGCTCAATGGTCAGAGCCGACGGCTCATAACCGTCTGGTTGTAGGTTCGAGTCCTACCGCGCCCACCACATCCATCTAAAGTTGTCCTGATGTGTCCGGTTTGCCCACACATGGGCTTGAATCCCAACGATTTTTCATCCAATGTTGTATTGCAACGTCTGGTTGCATCCGATCTCGAATGGGACCCTACTAGCAGAATTAAAGCGCAACTACGCTGTGCTGCGTCCCGCTTGTTGCCGGTGGAGGCAACGCGCGGCGCGTCATGGCGAGGGCAACATAGCGGCGATGGCTTTTTCCACCGTGCACCTCTCCCACGGCTCTTCGCTGAAAGAGCTGCCGTAGAAGTGGCCGGCCTGGGGGATGAAGCGGTTGCTGTAGAAGCTCCAGACCGGATGCGTGTGGTCGTTCCCGACATCGCCCTCGGCCAGGACGTGCAGCGCGATGTTGGTGGTGCGGCCTTCGCAGAAGGGCAAGAAGCGGCGCTTCCAGATGCGGACCTTCACGGCCCCCAGGTCCCAGGCGTCGATGTCGGGGACGATGGCGAGGCGGGCGCGGCCGCTGGAGCAGTCCACTTCGTAGAGGCAGACGGCGTGCACACCCTGACGCCCGCGCACGAAGGCGCGCGCCTCCACGACGAGCTTGTCCTTCGTCAGCGACGTGAAGTTCACGAAGCGGGACGCCGCGTCGAAGATCAGGAAGCCCAGCCCGATGAGTGCGAGCGGGGCGAGCGCGACGATGAAGCAGCCGAGCGGGCCGTCGATAGTCGATCGCTTCCCTGCGTTCTCCGGATTCCGAGACATAAAGATCCCCCCCGACCTCTTTAAACTTGACGCTGATCTCGTCCATTCCGAGGCGCTGATCGTTCAGTTTTTTTCGCTGCTCCCACTATTGAATAAAAGCAGTCAACGTGGCAGCAATCAATCTTCATAGCTTTCGACCCTATCTCAAAGGGGCTGTTACTGGCTGTAGTGGCAGCGCTTGCATGGCGCTTGGTGATTGTCCTTGGCCCAGAACAATCCGCTTGGCGCGCTGGCGCTAGCCTTGTGGGCAGGCCGCAAAAGCGGGGTAAGCCAAATAAGTCGGGGTAATTCACACATTGCCTGGATAAAAAATCAAGATATTACAACCGATTGTTAGATAAATTCGGTTCCTGCCGCGCCCACCAACATTGCATCCGCCGAGATGCGTGGCAGTCCAGTCCAATAATCTGCTGGAATTGCCAAAAAGATGATGTCTATTTTTGCACGCGTCTGCGGCGTTTCTTGGTAGGTGCGGTCTTCTTTGATATCGCGCCGGATATCTCGCTCATCTCGCTTTCCACGACGCTCCGAACAACACCGCGCAGCCATTGAAGACCGGCGTCGCCTTCGCGCTTGGCATGCCAGATCATCGAAATTGCGAATGGCGCAATGTCCACGGGCACGGGACTGGATGTCAGGCCAAACATTTCGGTCCATTGCTGTGCCGACTGCTCGGGTACGGTCGCGATAACGGCCGCGCGCCGCAGAATCAGTGGCAGCGCCGCGAAGCGCGACGTCGTATAGATGACTGTCCGCCGTTTGCTAAGTCCAACAAGTTCATCATCGACCGCACCGCGAAAATCGGTTTGAGTCGGCGTCACAAGGTGCGGATGGGCGAGATACTCCTCGAGCGTCAGTGGCGAATGTATGCCAAGGCGCTTACCGTCGTAAACGCATCGGTAGCCCATCACGGCAAGTTGTTCCCGGCGTTGAGCTTTGATGCTAGCAATGCGTCCTGGCTTATCGAATAGAAGAGCAGACAGCTATGAACCGTGGCATTGGTAAGGGAAGCGCATTTTTTCAAATTTTTAGCGACAGCCCCGACGGCGTTACCGGAAGGATTATAGTCCTTTATGCGGTACTTGCCGTCGCGAATGTTGGAGCTTGGGCCTGGGCACTCCTTGCATTCGCCGACCATCCCGTTCAACTGGGAACCGCCTTTTTTGCCTACGCTTTCGGACTTCGCCACGCGGTGGATGCGGATCATATTGCCGCCATCGATAACGTCACGCGAAAGCTCATGCAGGAAGGCAAGCGCCCCGTCGCTGCTGGCTTTTTTTTCTCGCTCGGCCACTCGACGATGGTGTGGCTTGGCTCTGCCTCCATTGCGCTCACTGCAACTGCCTTCAAGGATCAGATCGACGCTTTCAAAGCCATAGGCGGAATCAGCGGAACGTTGATTTCAGCTTTTTTTCTGCTCGCGATTGCTGCGATGAATGTCTTCATCCTGGTCGCCATCTATAAGACCTTCCGGCGCATCAAAGCTGGCGGACAATATGGCGAGCAAGATTTGAATATCCTTTTCGGGAGGGGCGGCTTTCTCGCGCGCATTTTTCAGCCCATGTTTCGCGTCATTGCTCGAAGCTGGCACATGTATCCGCTCGGGTTTCTCTTCGCCCTTGGTTTCGACACGGCGACGGAAATCGGGGTTCTCGGAATGTCTGCCACCGGGGCATCGCAGGGAATGTCTTTGTGGTCGGTCCTTGTCTTTCCGGCTCTTTTCACGGCGGGAATGTCGCTCGTCGATACGACAGATAGCATCCTCATGCTCAAAGCATTTGGCTGGGCCTTCGATAAGCCGCTCCGCAAGCTCTACTATAACATGACGATTACCTTCGTTTCGATCGTCGTGGCGCTTGTTGTCGGCGGTCTCGAAACGCTCAATCTCATCAGGGATAAGGTGGACCTAAAGGGCGACTTCTGGGAATCAATCGGCGCGGTCAACGACAATTTCGGAACGCTTGGCTATATTATCGTTGGCATCTTCGCCGCCACCTGGGCGCTCTCGGTCCTCATATATCGATGGAAGGGATACGATGAGATCGAGGTCACAATAGCAGCTCCCATTTCGAGGGAATGACCAACGAACGGCGCAAAGCCAAACGATGCATTTGCGCGGCTAGCAATTGGCACATCGCTTGCGGCGCGATGGCCATCGTGCTCATGGAGCAATATTTCGACTTCGCCCGCAAATTGGCCGGCGACTTTGTTGTAATGGAACGAGTTCGCGGGTTGTTGGCAGGATTATCATGCCGCTCTGGCGTAACGCTTGTTGCTGGTTTGTTGGTGATTCGTTTCACCTCTAGTCTCGGGCGAGTTGCGCGCCGCCTTGCGCCGCTTTCTGCAAGAATTCAACGCGGACGCGATGACCTGCGGAAACGAACACTGCGCTGCCCACTTTAAGCTGGAGACAAAATGGAAGAATATGACCGCATATTGATGAAGCAGATGCTGATGGTGGCACGCGCGGCTGATTTCGCGGCGCGCCGCCACGCTGACCAGCGCCGGAAGGGCGCCGCACGCGAACCCTATGTAAATCACCTAGCTGAAGTTGCCTTCCTTCTTGCCGAAACGGCATCGGAACCCGATGTCGTGCTTATCTCTGCAGGCTGGCTGCATGACACTCTTGAAGACACCGCAACAAGCAAAGAAGAGCTCGTGTCTTTGTTTGGCAAGGAAGTTGCAGGAATCGTAGCGGAGGTCACTGATGATAAATCTTTGCCGAAAGCTGAGCGAAAGCGGCTGCAGGTTGAGACTACCGGCAAGAAAAGCCCTCAGGCCCGCTTACTAAAATTGGCCGATAAGACAAGCAATCTGAGATCGCTCGCGATGAGTCCGCCCGAGAATTGGGATAGGCGGCGCATGGTGGAATATAATGAGTGGGCCAAGGCCGTTGTTGCTTCCTGCCAGGGTTTGAACGCCGCCCTCGAAATTGCCTTCGATCAGGCGGCTGCGGAGTTCGCCGTGAAAATTGCCTAGCTCACCTATCCTCGGAGGTTCCTGATCCTGCCCGGTTAACATCTCTCGCGAAGCCTATGTGCGGGACGCGCCCCTTCCTGTTCGTCAACCTCAAAACGGGAAAGGGCGTTGAGGAGGGCAGCGGCACGGTTGAGCTATGCGCCCTTGCGCAAGCCAAACCGCAGCCCGCTTCGATCAACTTATCACTGTTATGAATGTGATCATGCTGACGACGATTATGACGAGCGTCATCCAATTCACAGTGATCCATTTTTCCCAAGGCTCAGGCGCTTCGCTCGCCTCCATTCCGATAGAGACAAGAAAAAAAATTCCGATCAGCCCGAGAATATAAAGACCGACGGGGTACTGTTTGCAGGCGCCGCAGCTCCAGCTCTCGAGCCACATCAGACCGATCAGGGTGCCCGCGACGAGAAAAGTAATAAACGCCAACACGCCCAAACTGATCATAATCACAAATCGCATGAAATCAGCCGATGTCATGCCAAGCCCCCCTCAATGCCCACCTTCGATTTTTAGGAAAATACAGAAGCCAGCGTTAATCCTCCGTGCATATTCGTGGTTAACAAAAAAAAGCGCGTGAGGAGGCGATTGGGCTTGCCCTGGAATGCGCCTTATGTTTATTTCGTTCTTGTTTTGTTCCGTATATTGAGGAAGAGAAATGAGCAAGAGCGCTGAATTCTTATTTGTCGTAAGGAAGCGGGAGGATAACACGCCATGGATCGCGCTTCAGCCTAAGCACACGGGCTTCGAGGAAATTGCCGGAGAGTTTGGCCTTGACCTTTATCGCGGGACAAGCCTTGAAGAGGCAAAACAGCTTGCGCGTTTTCTTAATGGGAATATCAAGGCTATCAATTTTAGAAATTCCCAAAGACAGTGACGCACTCCGCTGCGCTTCACGCCTCTTTTGGGATTGAGTGCGGTGCAACAACGGCCGGGCTGGTAACGGCGAACTGCTTCCCTTATAACGAAGCCCGTATCAGGACGAGGCGCGGTCTTCGGCGTCTCTGGGAGTATTTCTATGACGTCACAACATTGGTCACCCGAGAGCTGGCGGCAACACCCAATCGAACAGGTCCCGGATTATCCCGACAAGAAGGCGCTTGCGGCAGTCGAAGCTGAACTCGCGACCTTTCCGCCTCTTGTGTTTGCGGGAGAGGCTCGGGACCTCAAGAAATCCTTAGCTGAAGTTGCGGCGGGGCGCGCTTTTCTCCTGCAAGGCGGAGATTGCGCCGAAAGTTTCTCGGAACACGGTGGCGATACGATCCGGGATTTTTTCCGCGTCTTCCTGCAAATGGCTGTGGTCCTGACCTTTGCGGGTAGCCGCCCCGTTGTGAAAATTGGCCGTATTGCTGGACAGTTCGCAAAGCCGCGATCAGCCCCGATGGAAAGCCAAGATGGCGTCGAACTGCCAAGCTATCGAGGCGACATCATAAATGACATTGCCTTCACACCTGAGGGGCGCACGCCCGATCCGCGCCGGCTGCTAAAAGCCTATCGCCAATCTGCCGCGACTTTGAACCTGCTTCGCGCCTTCGCACAGGGAGGCTATGCGGACCTTGAGCGCGTGCATCAGTGGACGCTCGGCTTCGTCGCCGATAGCCCGGCTGGCCATCGCTATGAGGAACTCGCCAACCGGATTTCCGAAACTCTCGACTTCATGCGGGCGTGCGGCGTAACATCGGATAATTCCGAACGGCTTCGCTCAACGGACTTTTATACGAGCCATGAAGCGCTTTTGCTTGGCTTCGAGCAGGCGTTCGCGCGGGTCAATTCCACGAGCGGCCATTGGTATGCGACATCGGGACATTTCCTGTGGGCCGGAGATCGCACCCGTCAGCCGGACAATGCGCATGTTGAGTTTCTGCGCGGCATCAAAAACCCCATCGGGCTGAAATGCGGACCGAGCCTGAAGCCTGACGAGCTTATCAGGCTCATCGATCTGCTAAATCCGGCAAACGAGCCGGGGCGCTTGACGCTCATCTGCCGCTTTGGCGCCGGGAAAGTTGAGCCACATCTGCCCGGCCTCATCAAAGCAGTCCAGCGTGAGGGAAAGACAGTGGTTTGGTCTTGCGATCCGATGCATGGCAACACGATCAAGGCAGCGAGCGGCTACAAGACCCGGCCGTTTAATGCAATCATGGGCGAGGTCGAAAGCTTCTTCGATATTTGCCAGGCTGAGGGCGCGTATCCTGGCGGCATTCATGTGGAGATGACCGGCAAGAATGTGACTGAGTGCACTGGCGGCGCACAGTCTATCTCTGATGCCGATCTGTCTGACCGCTATCATACTCATTGCGATCCGCGCCTTAACGCCGATCAAGCGCTGGAGTTGGCCTTCCTCGTGGCGGAACGTCTTCGCCGCGATAGGAGCCCGATGGAAAAGCCAACCGTGGCTTTTGGGTAGTTCGAGACGGCCTTCCGGGCAAATACTCGGCAGGAGCAAATGACCCTCCACTTTTTCCGGGGAAGTCCAGTCGCGCGTGGCTGTCCGATGACAGCGCACGCGCGACGCAGTCCCGGCGGCGAGTGGGGCTTAATAGTTTCCCTCAAGCGCCTCCTTCAGGATCAGCTTGTCGAGTGTGAGTTCGGAGACCGCCTTCTTCAGACGCTCGTTTTCCCGTTCGAGATCCTTCAAGCGCTTCGCCTGATCGAGCTTTAGCCCGCCATAATCCGAAATCCCCAACCCCTTGCAGATCAATCCGAGCGTCTGACCTTGGCTAAGACGAACCTCCGCCTCGCGCAGCATCCCGATAATCTGCTCCGTCGTAAGTCGCTTCCGTGCCATTCCCCATCTCCCTCTCTGTGTGGGTGGAAATAGCCGGTTTCTCCTAATCAACTTGGTATCGTTCTAGGGGAGAAGACCACTGTATCGATATCATGCCTTCTGAAACTCTCGCGAAGTAATGCGCTGGATCCACAGTCTCCTTGAATGAACTCTCCGCCAAGAATTGCGTCACGGTATCCTGTCGATAGATTGTCTAGCACGGCAAACCGCTCGCCTTCTGCGAGAAGGCGCTTGACCATATGTGAGCCGATATACCTGGCTCCGCCGATGAGAAGGTTCCATGGAAGCTGACTTTACGGCATGAACGCGCCGCCATTGGCGTGCAAGGTTTGTCCGGTGATATAACGGGCGCCGGGGCCGCAAAGGAACCGGACGAGTGCCGCGACCTCTTCGGGGGTTCCTTGCCGGCCGAGCAGCGTCTTATGGACCTTGTGATGCGCCGGTTCTGGCGCGGCCGAGTGACCGCGAATGGTGCCGATCAGGCCGGGAACAACGCAATTGACGGTGATGCCGGCGGGACCGAGATCGTGGGCCAAGGCGCGCGTCAATCCAACAAGCCCAGTTTTAGCGGCAACAACATGGGCTCTGTTTGGAGCGCCGGAATGCGCAGACAGGCCTCCGATATTCACGATGCAGCCGACCGCCGATTTTTCCAGATGCGGTAGAGCGGCGTGCGCGCAGATATAGGCGCCGTCGAGAATGACGGAGACAACCTCGCGCCATTCTTTCCAGCCGAGAGCCGCAAAAGTGGTCTCGCGCCGTATCGCAGCGTTGTTAACGAGGATGTCTACCCCCCCGAATTCCTTCACTGCGGCAGCGATAAGTCCGGCGCCCTGCTCGGGGTCGGAAATATCTGCGAGATGGACAAAAGCTTTGCCGCCTGCGGCGCGGACAGCGCTCGCGGTTTCCTCTGCCAAGGCGGCGGACGTCTTTGCGTTAACAACCACCGAGGCGCCTGAGCTGCCAAGGGAAACGGCTATGGCGCGACCGATGTTCTGGGCTGCCCCGGTGACGATGGCGATCCGGCCTTCGAGTTCGCGATTTATACTTCTGCACTTGCAAGTTTTGGCTCAACGCCGGTTGAAGGATCAGAGGTTTCGTCAAGCAAAGGACGATCTGGGCGCATGAAGAACGATACCCAGATACCGGCGCCCATGAGTGCGAGGGACACTACAAAGGGAAGCCGGTAGCTGCCAGTGACGTCGGTGATGATGCCATATACAGCAGGCGAGAGCGTAGCCGCCAGCCCTGCCGCGGTGCTTATGATTCCGCCAGCCGAGCCTGCAAATTGCGGGGCGACATCGATCGGAACTGCCCATACCGGCGCTACCGTCATTTCGAGAAAGAAAAACGCAGCACCGAGCGTCAAGATCACAATGAGCTGATCGTGCACAAACAGGACAGGGAGCAGAAACAGGAAGGAGCCCGCAAATCCTACAATCACGGCATCGCGCCGGGAGCGGTTCAAGTCGCCCGTGCGCTTATAGAGGGCGTCCGTCAAAAGCCCGCCCACCGTGTCGCCAACCATGCCTGCCAGGAATACCCCGGAGGTGAACAGCGCGGAAGCTTTCAAATCGACATGGTATGTCTCGATGAAAAAGCTAGGAAGCCAAGTCAAAAACAGCCAAAGCGTCCAGGCGTGGCAGAAGAAAACGAAAGTAACGGGCAGAATGCGTAAGATAAGACGCTTATACGGGACCTTGGTGGCTGACATCCGAGTGCTGTAGGCGGGCAGCACTGCCAAATCTTCTGCCGTTACGCCGGAATGATCTTTCGGGTCATTGCGAAAATAGAGCGCCCAGGTAATCACCCAGATGAGGCTTATTGCGCCAAGCGCGATGAAAGCGCCGCGCCATCCGAAGAGCGGAATCAGAGCGGCAACGAGAGGAAGACCGATGCTCGTGCCAAGGCGCGCGGCCGAATGTGTAAAGCCCTGCGCAAAACCGCGCCGCGCCTTCGGTACCCAATTCGTCATCACACGGGCGCCCGTCGGCACTGTCCCCGCTTCGCCGAGGCCAACCAGGAGGCGTGCAATGATAAGCGCGGTCAGCCCACTCGCGAACCCCGTAAGAAGTGTGCCAACAGCCCACAGAACCCCGCACAAAGTCAGGGTGAGGCGGGGCCCAAACCGGTCGCCGAGATACCCATTCACGATCTGGAACGCGGCATAAGTATAGCCGAAGGCGGAGAGTGCCAGGCCCAGTTGCGTATTCGTGAGGCCGAGTTCGGCTTTGAGCAGCGGCGCCGCAGCCGAAAGGTTCACGCGGTCGATATATCCAATAAAGAACATCGCAGAGAGCAGGAGATAGACGCGCCCAGGCGCGCCCATGAACATGCGGTACAGTGGCTGATGCGGCGGCGCAACGGGGGTGCTTGTCGTCATCCGAGCCGCCTCGCAGAGACCAGTTTGAGATGCGACATTTTACACTCCCCCGGATTGTGGTGCTTTTTAAGCCTGTGCCTTACAGGACAAATCTCGCTTAGTCTTAGGCCGCGTGCCGAAGCTTGAAAACCGCACATATTGTCCTAGTCGCGTGCAGGCACTTGAAAAACACACCTTTTCGTGAGCTTTCTAGCCGTCGATAGCGGCGGCCCTCGTCGGCAAAAGTTTGGAGCGTCTTTTTTTATGGAAACCGCAAAAACGGAAACCGCCGCAGAGAAACTGGCGGGTTGGATCGCGCAAGTGCGCGCCGGAGATTTGCCTCCCGCAGTCCGCGAAACCTGCTCCCGGCTTTTTCTTGATGTAGCAGGACTTTGCATTGCGGCGCGGCACGAGCCCTATGTCCAGGCGGTGCTTTCCGCAGCGGATGCAGGGCCATGCACCGCCATCGGCCATGCCGGCAGTTTCGATGTCTTTAGTGCCGCGCTTATCAACGGCACCGCAGCTCACGGCGAGGATTACGACGACACGTTCGAGGGTGGCCCAGTCCATTCGGGCGCGGTCGTAATCCCAGCGGTCCTTGCGGTCGCGGAGCGCGAAAAACGTTCAGGCCAGGAGGCGCTGGCAGCCGTCGCGATAGCCGCAGAGCTACTCTGCCGCATGTGTCTCCCTGCGCCAAAGGCTGTGCACAAAGCCGGCTTTCATCCCACGGCTGTGTTTGGGGCCATGGCGAGCGCAGCGGGCGCGGCCAAGGCCCTTGGCCTCAATGAGGCGCAGACGGTATCGGCGCTTGGGATCGCCGGCAGCATGGCCTCCGGCATCATTGAATATCTCGCAGAAGGCACCTGGACCAAGCGCATGCACGCGGGATGGGCCGCCCAATCGGGCATTCGCGCCGCACTCATGGCGCGCGGTGGGTTTGTTGGGCCGCGAACGGTCTTGGAGGGGACTCATGGTTTCTACCGGGCTTTTGCGCCTTCGGTCGTTGCCGATTTTTCGCCGCTGCTGGACGGGCTTGGACAGAAATGGGTGATGGAGACAATCGCCTTTAAACCTTATGCTTGCGGAACCATGACGCAGCCTTTTATCGACTGCGCCATAGCGCTCGCAGAGCGCGGTGTGCAGGCCGATGACATCGCAGAGATCGTTTGCGAGGTAGGAGAAGGAACCGTGCATCGGCTTTGGGAACCGCTCGCAGTCAAGCGCAATCCGCCGACCCCCTATGCCGCGAAGTTCAGCACGCCTTTTTGCATGGCCATTGGATTTCTCGACCGCAAGGCGGGGCTTGCTCAGTTCACCGAGGCGCGGACCGCAGACCCGGCGGCCGGGGCCTTGGCTGCAAAGATCCGCTACGAAATCAATCCCAACGATCCGTATCCGGCCAACTTCACCGGACATCTGAGAGCGGCGCTCAAAAACGGCGACGTGATCGAAATCAGGCAGGATCATATGCGGGGCGGGATGCACGCGCCGCTCTCGACGGCCGAAATCGAAGAAAAGTGCATTGACAACGCGCTTTATGGCGGCTGGACGCAGGAGCGCGCTGCGGCTCTCGCCGAACTTTCCCGATCAATTTTCAGTGATCCGGACATGACCGCACTACAACATCTTAGGACCTAAGCAGCGCGGTACAGCTTCGAAATCTGCATGCGGATCACGCAACAGCGTCCCCTCCCACTTGGCGAGAGGGTGGGATGAGGGGCCTTGCCACATGCGCGGAAACAGGTTCAAGTTAAAGAAAACCGTTTGGGCACGGTATGCAGGGAGGAATACGCGATGAGTCAGCACCTGTCTCTCAACGTGAACGGCAAGGAATACGGCGTCACTGCCGATCCCGATATGCCGCTGCTTTATGCGCTGCGCGACGATTTGGGGTTCAATAACCCGCATTTTGGCTGCGGCCTCGCCCAGTGCGGGGCGTGCACGGTGCATCTCAATGGCGAGCCTATCCGGTCCTGCGTGACGCCGGTCTCGGCGGTAGGCGACGGGAAAATCGTGACCCTCGCGGGCCTTGGCACGCCTGAGAAGCCGCACCCCCTGCAGACTGCGTATGTTGAGGAGCAAGTTTTGCAGTGCGGCTACTGCATCAATGGCTGGATCATGACGGCGGCAGCCTTGTTGCGCGACAAGAAGAACCCCAGCGAAGACGAGATCAAGCAAGCGCTGCAAGGCCTTAAATGCCGCTGCGGCACGCATCTCAGCATTTTGCGCGCGGTCAAGCGTGCAGCCGCAACGATGGGTTAAGGGAAGCGACGATGAGCAAGATAGACAACACGCACGCGCTTTCCCGGCGTTCCTTCCTCAAAGCGGGCGGAGCTTTGGCCGTCTCAGTAGGCAGCCCAATAACCCTCAACACAATCCTCGGAATAGAAGCGGCGCATGCGCAAGGGACAAAGCCGCCGCTGACCCCTGACCAGCTCTCCTCCTACATCGCTGTCAATGCGGACGGCACGGTCTCGGCCTATTTCGGGAAGATGGACCTGGGCCAAGGCCTCTTCGTCGCGATCGGACAGATGGTGGCGGAAGAGCTGGACGTGTCTTTCCATGCCGTGAAGGTCATAATGGGAGACACGGCGACCAGCGTGAACCAGGGCGGCGCCTCCGGTTCAACAGGTGTCCAGCTCGGCGGCAAGCAGATGCGCATTGCCGCGGCGGAAGCACGCCGGGTGCTTGTCGAGATGGCCTCTAATAAACTGGGGATCCCAGAGGGCGAACTCACCGTCACCGATGGCGTGGTGCATTCGAATAGCGGCCCTGCGAAAAAGGTTACTTACGCCGAGCTTATTGGAGGGCATTACTTCAATGTCCAGCTCGATTGGAACAAGCAGATTGGTAATCAGCTCTATGCCCCAGGCAAGGCGCAGCCGAAGAACCCCAGCGAGTACAAGATCGTCGGCAAGCCGATCAAGCGCGAGGACATCGCTCCCAAGGTATTCTGCACGGAAGATTTTTGCTCCGACGTGAAAGTGCCGGGGATGGTGCATGGGCGCATGATCCGGCCCGCTGTCGCAGGCGCTGTGCCGGTGAGCGTCGACGAAAGCTCAATCAAGGATATTCCCGGTGCAAAGGTGGTCTGGGAGAAGGGCTTCCTGGGCGTTGTTGCGGACAAAGAATGGGACGCAATTCAAGCGGCACAGAGACTTAAGGTCACATGGTCCGATGTAAAGCCGCCATTTCCGGAGCAGGCGACACTCTACCAGCACATTCGCAATGCTCCCGTGCGTAAACGGTCGGTCGAAAAGCAGAACGGTAATGTAGACGAAGCCTTCAAAACCGCGGCTCGGATCATCGAGGCCGAATATGAATGGCCATTTCAGTCTCATGCCTCAATGGGGCCCGGTTGCGCCCTAGTCGAAATCAAAGATGGTGGCGTGACGGTCTGGACAGGCTCGCAGAAGCCGCATTATGTCCGCGATGGAGTCGCCGCGACCCTCGGCGTGCCGGCTGAGAAGGTCCGCGCCATTTGGGCGCCGGGGCCGGGCTCCTATGGCCGCAATGATGCTGGCGACGCGGCGATCGATGCTGCCATCCTCGCCAAGGCGGCGGGGCGCCCCGTCCGGCTGCAATATATGCGCGACCAAGGCACGGGTTGGGACCCGAAAGGCCCTGCCTCCGTCCACATCGCGCGCGCCGCGCTAGACGCCCAGGGCAAGGTCGTCGCTTACGATTTCCTGAGCAAGGGCTTCTCGCGCTGGGACGTTCAAACCAATGAAAGCAAGCCCAAAGACAGCCTGGCCGGCCAGCTCATGGGTTTGCCTCTTCAATCTGACGATGCCTTCGGCGTGCCTGTGGAGTCCTATGAATTTGAGCATAAGCGGCTGGCCTGGGAAACCATACCGCCGCTGCTTGACCGGGCCTCGCCCTTGCGCACCTCCCATTTGCGAGATCCCGTTGGCCCGCAAATCCATTTTGCCAGCGAGTCCTTCATCGATGAGATTGCGGCCACTCTTCATGTAGATCCTGTTGAGTTCCGGTTGCGTTATGTGAAGGATCCACGCGATATCGCTCTCATAAAGACAGCGGCGGAAAAGTCAGGGTGGCAATCGCGCCCGTCGCCGCGCCGCGATCAGACCGGCAACAAGGTTTCGGGACGGGGCATTGCCTACTCCCAGCGAAACGGCACGCGCGTCGCGATTGTGGCCGAGGTTGATATTGACCGCTCAACCGGAAAGATTTGGGCGCGCAAGTTCACGGTCGTTCACGATTGCGGGCAAATCATTAATCCCGACGGCCTTACCCACACCATTGAAAGCAACATCATTCAAGGCATTAGCCGGACACTTTTGGAGGAGGTCCATTTCGATCGTGGAAGTGTCACCACCATCGATTGGATTACCTATCCAATACTCGATATCACTGAGACGCCGGAGCGTGTCGAAGTGGTCTTGATTGACCGTCCGGAAGTTGCTCCCTCCGGCGCGGGTGAGCCGTCAATCCGGGCGGTCGCTGCCGCTATCGCCAATGCCGTCTTTGACGCCACTGGCCAGCGGCTGCGCCGGGTACCGTTCTCGCCGGACCGGGTGAAGCCCAGGGGAATCGGGTGAACGGCTCAAGCGGCAACAAGGCTTACGAGGAATTCATCATCCCAGGCGGCGGCTTTGCGTCTTGAGCGGATGGACGCGTTACCCGGCGCCCTTCGGGTCAGATTGTGCGCCATGTGCTTGACCGTGGTGAAGTTAGCGGGGGCATTGCCCTGACGGACACGGCATTCGTCGTCGCGAAAGACCATGTCCATCACCCAATGCAGGCTGTTCTCGATGGACCAGTGGCTGCGAACGATTGGCCCAATTTGTTGGGCCGTATGCGTCAGGGAGGTGATGTAGAACCGTGTCTCCCGCTCGGTTTTGTCTCCGGTTTCGCGCGTGGTTTCGACCATGACGACGCCTTTCAACCCTGGCCAGCCGTGGCGTTCCCGCAACCAGCCAACCTCATGCAAGACCGTATAGTTTCGCGTTTCGATGCGGCCGTGATCGCCATCCACGGTTTCGTGGCGGCTGATCCTGGTGTTCTTTGAAATCCTTGGCTTTTTGCTCGGCAGCGAAGAGTTCGACGTCCTCGCGCAAGGAGCCCTGATTGCCTTGCTAGCGGCGCGCTACCGCACGGCGCGCTACTTGAGCGCCTTTCAGCGCCAGCACGTAATCGGCTTTCTTATCTACGATCTGCTTGGCGATTTCTCTCTGGCAGCCCATCGCATCGATGGTGACGGCGGCGCCTTCGATCTGAAGCATGTTCAGCAATTTTGGGATGGCAACAATCTCATTCGATTTCTCATCCACCTTCATCTGTCCGAGCACGAGACGTTGCCGCGCGGCAAAGGCAGAAACCATGTGGATCGCGTTATTGGCGCCCTTCTTCTTGTAGGAGCGCCGCGAAGTCTTGCCATCGATGGCGATGATGTCTGCCGGAACCCCGGTCATCGCCGCCACCCAGGAGATAAAGCAGCGTTGAAACACCTCAGGGTCAAGCGCCGCGAAGATCTCGCCAAGCCGGTCATGCGGAGGCGTGCCATCGCGGAAGGGAAGAAAACGCCGGAGCAGATCAAGCTTTTTTTCGCCAAACAGCGCTATGTCCGTGAACGTCTCGGCGCCAGCCAGCACTGCCAGAAGGCAGAGAAGCAGCACCTCGTTCAGCGGATAGACAATCTTCCCTTGCTGCCGGGGATCGGATAAGTCCTCAAAATATTCCAGAAAAACAACGCTCTCGCTCAACGCCCCGCATTCTGCCGCGCCGCTGCCCATCGCCGCCCCTTTCCTTCCGAATCAGAGGCTTAAAACAGATTCAGCATTCGCTCCCTATGTCACGCCTATTTTCACCCGATTGCCCTGTCCTAGAGCCCCACGGTCACGAATCCGGGTTAACGGGAGTGGGCGAGATGAGGCTTTGGAGGTAATCGGGGTCCCATCCGGCAAGTTTTCTTCGGAGTTTCAGGCTTTTCTTGTCTTTGGCTTGGCGGACGAGGTTGACGGCGAAGTGGCGGACGACGGCCATGTTTTTGGCGCCATGGCCCTTGCGGACGCGGGATAGATCGTCCTTGAAGGTGACGTCGAGCACCCAGTGGAGCGCGTTCTCGATGCCCCAATGGGCGCGGACGGCTTCGCCAAAGGCTTTGGCGCTCATGGGCCTGGAGGCGATGTAAAAGCGGCGTTCGGTCCTGACGCTTTGCTTGGTCCCAACCCTGCTTTCGATCATGGCGATGGCTGAGAGCTTGGGAAAGCGGTATTCGCCGGGAAAGCGCCGCCCGCCGTCCATCCAATCGACAGCCCGGCTCACCGTGCAGCGCCGCTCTTCGATGCGGCCATGGCCTTTGTCCACATCGAGATGGCGATCCACGGCTTCCTCGGGCGCCTCGTCGAAAAACCGTTCGATTTCAGACAGAAGGCTGGGTTGGTTCCCCTTTACGGCCAGAAGGTAATCGGCGCCATGCGCCACGATGCTTTGGGCGATGTCAGGGTTGCAAGCGATGGCGTCGATGGTGATAAGAGCGCCCGCTAACGCGCCCGAGGCGGCGAGGCGCTCGAGCAGCGCCGGGATCGCGGTTATCTCGTTCGATTTGGCTTCCACGGCCTCCTGGCCGAGCACCATCTTCGCATGCGTGGCGAAGGCGGAGACCAGATGCAGGGCGGCCTTGCCCGCGGCGCGGTCGTGGCTGCGGCGTGAGGTCTTGCCGTCGATGGCGATGAGATCGGGCGCATCCGGCCTCAGCTCCCGCGCCCAGCTCAGGAAACAGTCCCGGAACAGCCCGGGATCGATGCGGTTCATCAGGATATTGAGCCAGCGCGCGCAAGGAACGCCGTGGTGATAGGGAAGGAAGCGGCGCAGAAAGGGCAGATGGTTCTCGCCCCAAGCGGCGATGTCGTCGAAATCGTCGCAGGAGGCGATGCTGGCGGAGACCACCAAGAGCAGCACCTCCGGCAACGGATGGGCGACGCGCCAGGCCTCGCGCGCGTCCTGGATCTGCGAAAAATGCTGCAAAAGGCCGCGCAAGCGCGGTTTAGGGCCAAAAGCATCCATCTCAAAGCCTCCCGAATCAGAAAGCCCGATGGAATCACACAAAACGCAATCGTTAAATAACCGTTAATCTGAGTTCGTGGCCCTGCGACTCTACCGCAAACCATTGGCTTTGTGTCTCTTATCGATACGGCAAAACTGCGCTGGCGGATTGAGCGCGATTACCTCGATCTGAAACAGGAAATAGGCATCGGCCACTATGAAGGGCGGGGATGGCGCGGCTTTCACCACCATGCCACACTGTGCATCGCCGCTTACGCCTTTCTGATCTCCGAGCGGGAGACGATTCCCCCCTCAGGATCCCGTTCCGCCCGGCGACGCAAAAAACCTTCTCTTCCCAAAGGTTACAGGCCACGGGGACATGCCGCTCAGGCCCGAGAGGCACATTCCAAACTCCATCGCAACGCTCAGACGCAGGATCGCCACCGCCTTGGCGAGAACCCTGCCGCGATGCCCCTGTTGCGGCGCAAACTACCGAATGAGATTGTGACGCAGTAGGATTAGGTCTCCGACGATGATCTCGGCACCGATAGATCGCAGCGCGTCTGTACGTTCATTCTCGTGCCTGACCATCGCGCGAACTGGCAAGCCGCATTGACGAAGCAACTCGACGACAGCGCCACCTATTCCGCCCAGGCTTCCTGGGACACCCGTGACAAGGATGGGGTTGGCACCCGGCATGATTGCAACTCCAATCTACACGAGAGCAGGCGTCACCCGCATTGATTGCCGCGTCAGGTTTGACGTCGCTATTGGATTTCACGCTTTGCTATCGGATCACAGATATGTGCGGCGAATATTTCATCACTCTAGGTCGATCGGATACCTTGACCGATATCAATCTCAAGGCACAGAAGGCGATCGCATCCCCGCTTGTGCCGGAAGGAAGAATCAAGGAGTTACGCTGTTTTTAGGAATGAACATTATTGTCGAGGGACAGTCACCCGTCCGAATGTTTTATCGCGGCAGTCTTCAGCGTTGATTGACCCCGATATCAAAGCTCGGCGCGCTTTCGATTTGCCGCGACCAACACAATATGCGAGTGCTGCAACCTAACCAAGGAGGCGAACTATGGCTAAAGGGCAGATGAGAAGCAGCCGCGAAGCGAAGAAACCGAAAGCGGAAAAGCCGAAACCCACTGCAACCTCTTCTTTATCTTCACCTTCAAAAGGGAAGCCTGGAGGCGGCTCGAAGGAGAAGAAATAAATATCATTCTCCGCTCGGCTCGCTCAGTAATCGTTGACGAGCGGAGTGCCCACCAAGTGAGCACACGCTCGTCCCGTTGCCATTGATACGGCCCCGACCTTGCGGGCCGGTCGTTGGGAGCTACATTTATCACTTGCTATTCCAGCCACGCCGCGCAATGGCTAATAGTCTGGGCGCGAGCAATGAGCAACCTCGCTGGCGGTGGAGATTCGGCTTCGCCATCTTGAAAAAGTCGGCTGAGCTGATCGAGCGAGGAATAAAGATGGCCGGAACGTCCGCTGGCGATGCACGCTTCTTTGAGCGAAGTGGCCCGCATAAGCTTGCTGCAGTTGCCAAAGCGGCACGCGGGGTTGCGGCTGAATGCGATCTCCTGCTGGAAGGTGTGGCCCCTTTGCAAACGGCGGGCCCCAATGACGTGAGCTTCCTTGACAACCGCCGTTATGTGTCGGCGCTCGAGCGGACGCTAGCGGGTGCTGTTATCCTGCATCCTGAAATGCAGGCGCGGCTTCCGGCGACATCGGTGGCCATCGTCACATCCGAGCCCTATGAAGCCTGGGCCCGGGTCGCCGCCATGTTTCATCCCATTCGGCCGGTTTCCTCCGGCATCCATCCATCGGCGATTATTGCCGAGGACGCGGTTATCGATCCGTCAAGTGAGATCGGGCCGCTCTGTGTGATAGAAAGCGGAGCCAAAATCGGCCCTCGCTGCCGGATCGGACCGTGCGCAATTATCGGCAGTGGCGTCGTTATCGGTTCGGACTGCCGGATCGGCTCACATGCCAGCATCAGCCACGCCCTGGTCGGAGAACGAGTTTATATCTATTCCGGCGCACGGATCGGCCAGGAAGGATTTGGCTTCGCCTCTACCAAAACCGGCTTTTTGACGGTTCCGCAACTCGGCCGGGTGATCCTGGAAGACGATGTCGAGGTAGGAGCCAACACGACGATCGACCGCGGATCAACGCGAGACACTGTGATTGGCGCCGGTTCGCGTCTCGATAATTTGGTGCAGATCGGTCATAATGTTGTGCTGGGCCGTTGTTGTGTCATAGTGGCGCAGGTCGGCATTTCAGGGTCCACTGAGCTTGAAGATTTCGTCCGCGTTGGCGGCCAAGCGGCCATGGCGGGGCATCTTAAGATCGGCAGAGGCGCGCAGATCGGGGCACAGGCAGGGGTGATCTCGGACATCGCTCCAGGAGCGACGATGCTGGGCAGTCCTGCTCAGCTGAAGCAGGTGTTTCTACGCCAGGTGGCTTTTCTCAAGCGGATGGCGCGTCAAACATCAAGCAAAGCACAACCGGACTAACCACATGGCGGCGGTTAATTTCTCTCCGCCGTTCCAGAAAAAAATGGCGGACGCGTCTCATCGCGCTGCTAACACTAGATCAGCTCTAATAACTTAACCGGCATTCGTGGAGGAATCGATGGAAACCCAGCAGTATGATGCCAGCGGCATCGCCAACGCGCTTACCGCCTATGTCACCTTTGATCTCAGTTTTCACGGTTACGATAAGGTCCTACACGTTGTGACCGATCTTCCTATCAATCCCAAGTCGGAAGGTTTTGACGGCAGCAAGCTCCGTGCGCTTAATCTGGCAATCGGGAAGGTCATGGTGAAGGAAGGTTTCGGCGCAGTGAAGTTGCGCTCGAAGGTCTAGCTCATTCTAGTGACAGCTCCTTCTTGCCCTTGAAGCGCCCATCATATTGGGCGGTTGGTAAAACCAATTGAATACCAACAGGGGAAGGGCTATCTGCATCTCGCAAATTTTTAGGCTGCGTTTGGCGCGCCGCTAAGCGTAATTGAAAGCCACTCGCAACAGGGCCCTCATGGGCAGCAAAAAGAAGCACCTGGCTAAAGGGTGGGGCGTCCCTCCTTTAAAAAAAAACCGCTAGGGTACTTTCTATGCAATGATCTATTGCGCCGTCGCGATGGCGTTCGAATCATGGAGGCTATTGTGGTCAAAGTCGAACCCCGGATTAACGCGGAGGACTACCTAGCCTTTCAAGCGATGATGCCGAAGGAACCCGCATTCAAGGACGCGCCTACGGGGACTTATATTGACTTCGCTACGTTTTTTACCCGCGAAAACATACGCATTCGAAGCGGCACAAAACCTAACAAGACCATTATTTTGGTAAACGTCCAACCGGACAAATTTGCGCAATATTGTGAGAACTATGACAAAGACCGCAATTGGCAGTCCCTGACGAATTTCGCTGATGCGATATTCGATATGGGGCGTGAAATGGTTGACGACGAATGAGCGGCGAAAGCCGTATTTCTAATTTCCGCGCCTCGATAAGACCGCGCATGTGCAATATCGAAGGGAATGCTGTCGGCTTTTGAGGCATCGACCCCGAACGATGCCCCTTGATCGTTGCAATTAGTCCTTTCGGAATCAGCCTATCTGCCTTCGACGAAGAAGACAGTCCCGCAGATCAAGGAGTTCGCGTCGGCGCTCGCCCGTCCTTGTTTCCTACAACAAACGCCAAGGAAAAAATCATGACCCTTGATATCGAAACAGTTGAAGCAATCTTGCGCCAGCATTGGAAACTGCCTAGCCCTCAAGCGGCGACCGGCTTGCAATACCAAGCTTTCAGAATCCAAGTTATGGTAGGTCAAAAATACTCTCACGATAATTTAAAATACCAGCTGAGCTTGATGCAGACGAAGGAATTGCACCAGAAATTCGACGATGAGGCCTGCGATCATATCGCCTCTGAACTTTCTAGACTTGCCAAAGCCTAAAGTTATGGCGTTCCGCAGGCCAAGTTTTACATGGCTGAAAGCGCGGAGCAAGAATTGTGGCGACGAATGACCACGTCGTCTTTTGGGACGTTCAAATTAAGGGATGTGTCTGACTGGCACGTCCTTGGTCTCTGAAGAAGAAGCGCGCCACCTTACTCATCGTTCAGTTCGTCGAATTTATCCTTGGTGATGTTTTTCCAAGAGACATCATCAATAGATCGGCCAGTCTCCGCCTCGAAATCGTCGACGAGGTCCACAACGGACATCGCGGCACCAGTCCAAGCCAATTCGCGCGTACTGTGATAGTAAAGAGCGACGTATTTCATTGAATGCCTTTCTACCGCTGTGTGTGGACCGACGCTCACTAGAATCAGAGCGCGCCCATTTATGCATCGGCGCAAGACAACCTAGCTAGTACCCACTATCGCTAATTGATGAGTCGTGATTTAAGGATGTATGGCAAGCATCCCTGAAGCGACAGCGATTATATTGACTGGAGAGGAGCGGGCCGAGCTTGAAGCGCTCGCCCGCGAGGTGGGCTGTACAACGGGGTACGGCCTCGAAATGGCGGGTGCGCTACGCCGAAAAGCGGCTGGCGGGGCTCGATGAGACCGGCAACCGGGGCGACGATCCCGAATACACGGCACAGACCGGCAAGCGCATTCTGGCTGTCCTCGACAGCCCGGCGCCCAAGGGCTATGCGCGCTGGACGGGACCGCTGATCGCCTCCGCTCTTGGCGATGTCGATGTGCAATATATTTGGCGCTTTCTTCGCGCCCAGAAGATCGATCTTGCCGCGCGCAAAAGCTGGTGCGCGAGCAATGACCCCGATTTTGCGGCGAAGGCGGCCGAAATCGTGGGGCTTTAATCTTAATCCGCCGCGCAACGCGCTCGTGCTTGCGGTCGACGAAAAGCCCTCCATCCAAGCTCTGGAACGCAAACAAGGCTATCTCAAACTCGCCAACGGGCGCGCCTTGACGGGGCAAAGCCACGATTACAAGCGGCACGGAACCACAACTTTGTTTGCGGCGTTCGATGTCGCCACCGGCAAGGTGACGGGACGGCAATACAAAAGGCGCCGCAGGGTCGAATTTCTGGACTTCACGGAACCGGATCGCCGCCGCGCATCCTGGCCGCGACATCCATGTCATCCTCGTGGAACACCCACAAGCCCAAGGAAGACCCCTGGCTTAAACGCCATCCCAACGTTCACTTCCACTTCACGCCCACAAAGGCGTCCTGGCTCAATCAGGTGGAAATCTGGTTTTCGATCCTCGCCGGAAAGGCGCTTTCCGGCACGTCCTTCACCTCCATCGGCGAACTGAAGGCGCACATCCAAGCATCGTTCATCGACCAGAGCTACAATGAGACTGCAAGGCCATCTCGTCTGGCAAAAATCCGAGGTCCACCAAAAACGCCTAAACCCCGTTTCGCGCATCAATGATTTCGGCATACCAGCTCGCCTCGCGGAACCGCTCCGCCGCCTGCAAATCCACGCGACACGAGCTGGCTCACGCCCTTCTCCTGCATGGTCACGCCGAACAGCCGGTTCATGCGGCTCATGGTCATCGGATGGTGGGTGATGACGAGGAAGCGCGTCTCGGTCGTGCGCGCCATCTCCTCCATCATGTTGCAGAAGCGGTCGACATTGGCGTCGTCGAGCGGCGCGTCCACCTCGTCGAGCACGCAGATCGGCGAGGGGTTCGTCAGGAACACCGCGAAGATCAGCGCGAGCGCCGTCAGCGCCTTCTCGCCGCCGGAGAGCAGCGTCAGCACCTGCGGCTTCTTGCCGGGCGGGCGGCAGAAGATTTCGAGGCCGCTTTCCAGCGGATCGTCGCTCTCGATAAGCTGAAGCTCCGCCTCGCCGCCGGCGAACAGGATCTTGAACAGCCGTTCGAAATGCGCCTGCACCGTGTCGAAGGCTTCGAGCAGGCGCTTGCGGCCTTCCTTGTTGAGGTTCCCGATTGCCGGTGCGCAGCTTGGCCGATGGCCTCGGTGAAGTCGGCGCGCTCCTTCTCCATGCCCGTCGAACTCGCCGCCGAGCTGGGCCAGCCTCCTCCTCGGCGCGCAGGTTGACGCCGCCGAGCCGCTCGCGCTCCGCCTTCAGCTTCACGATCTGCTGCTCGACCTCGTGCGTCGGGGGCATATTGGCGACGTCCTCCACGCCGGCGGACTTCAGCACGTCCTCGGGCTGGCATTCGAAATTCTCGCGGATGAGACGCGCCTATTCGGTGCGGCGCTCGCGGGCGGCTTCGAGCCGGGCCTCGACGCGCGCCCGCGTCTCGCGCGCCGAGGAAGGCCCGGACTGCGCCTCGCGCAGAGCCCTGTCCGCCTCGCGCAGTGCATTCGTCGGCTTCGGCGAGCTTGTCGGCGGCGGCCTTGCGCGCAGTTTCGGCCTGGCTGACCTCGTTCAGGATCTTGTTGCGGCGGTCCGCGATCTTGCGCCGGCAGCTCGGCCGAGCGACGCAAGCTCGGCTTTTATGCCGCCAAGGCGCTCGTCCAGGCTCGCAATCTGCGCGCTCGGCGCTCTTCGTGCGCTGCAGCCAGCGCAGCGCGCTCCTCGCCGATGGACTTAATGCCGGAACTGACGGCCGCGAATGTCGCGCTCGATGCCGTCCAGCGCGGCCTTCGCCTCGGTATAGTGTTGCGCTTGCCGGTTGCCTGCTCTTTTAGCTTCTCAAGCTCGGCCTCGGCCTGGTCGACGGGCCGGGCGCTCCAGCGGCTTGCCCCTGCGCAGTCTCACGAGCAGCCTCGGCCTCTTCCCGCGCATAAGCCGCACGCTCGCGAGCCTCCTCCAGGCTTTGCAGCTTGTTCGCCTGCTCGATCGCGGCCCGCTCCGCCTGCGAAAACGGCGCGCTTCTGGGCGCAAGCGTAGCTTGTGCTGCGCGGGCGGCGTCGCGAAGCCGCTTTTCGGTGGCCAGCGCTTCGGTGGCGGCTGTCTGTGCCGCTTGACGATCAAGCTCGGCCTGCTCCGCAGCAGCATTTATTTCTTCAAGCTGG
>CAVPNP010000024.1:0-5822 GCA_963706665.1 uncultured Alphaproteobacteria bacterium | reverse complement strand
ACGAGTGACGGATGTTCACGAACCCGTTAAAAGCCGCGATAACTCCCGATCATGACGTGATGTCACAACTGAAAGAGGGCAATCAAGCTCAAGAGCGATGCGCGATGCAGCCTCAAGCGAGCGGGCCTGATGAACCGCAATCTCCTCCTCCGACCGCTTCGGCCTTTCCCGCGTTAGGTCGCGCAAACGCCTTTCACTAATCATGTGCGGGTAATCCTGCACAACAATTATGCGCTCGATACCAATCGATGAGAACACGGATGAAGGTATCACAACCAACCCTGTCTCTGTATCGATCACCACATGCCCATCAAGTATTGCCAGACCATGATGATCTTTCGTCTTGCGACAGAATGCAGCAACCAGAAGGGCCTGATTGTCGACGACTGGCCCGTTTCGCAAATCTTCCGCGCTGAGTTCTAAGTCATCCACGCGAAGGCGTTCTTCTTGAATTAGCGCGCTCGCCTGGAGATGCATCGTACCGGATGACAGTTCGAGGTTACGAAGAAGCGTGGTTTTGCCTACGCCCGAAACGCCGACAAGGGCAATGACGCGAAGGTTCATAAGTTAGGTCCCAGCTTTGCATGTTTGAGAATGGTTTTGGCCTTTGCTGCGTCCAGTGAGAATATCGATTGTGGCGGCTGCCCCCGAAAAATGCCGTCGGTCTGAAGTTGCCTTAGCCCGATAGCCGGGACGATATAGGTCGCCAGCAGAAAATTAATGACCTTCACCGGTCGAGCTTCGCTCGCGTTCCAACCAACAATGTCCGCATCACTGTAAACTGATCGCCCCCCAGCGAGTACCCGCAGGGCTTGCGCGGAATGCGCAAGCGCCATGTCCTCAAAGATGCCGACTGCTGTCATGGACTGTGAAGGTAAGTTTTCTGAAACTCCTTTGTAGAAAAACAAAAGAGCGCCGGGGGTAGTAAGATTTGCTTGGGCGCGACAAAGGTAGACCTTGCGGATCGTATTTCCGGGCCGTTTCGGTCCGTCCCCTAGTCCCAGTGTTTCGAATAGGTCCCCTTGTTTTTTTAGCTCTGCAAATAGCTGATCGTGATAGCGCTCCTTGATTGGCACACCATAGGCAGGGACTTCAGGTCCAGTAACGAACCTAGGATAATTCAGGCGAGCCAAATCAAATAGGGAGTCATTCGTGGCTCCGACGAGCTTTGCCTGTGAGAACCGTTTCTCATACACAAATTCGCCGCGGTCATTAGTGTGTGTGTTTTCGAACCCGTAATACTCAAGGAGATCGATCAGTGCCTGCTGAGTTGGAAAGGTTGTTACGTACACAAGGTCATAGGCGTTGCTCTGCGCGAACCAGAACACCTGCTTCAACAGCAGTTCACCAAGCTTGATCCCTCGCTTTTCCGGGCGAACTTTGAACGTACAAATTTTTAGAATCTTCTCCGCAGGTATCTTTGCGTCAGTCTTTCCTGCGAACTCGTCTTTACGAACGACGATTCCAGCGATCCCCTCGTCGAAGACAACCCAGCATTTCCTATGCTGAGGGACACACGTTCTCTGCCACCACTGATTGAATTCTTCGTAACCCTCGCGAAGGCTATCAAATATTGGATCATCAAGCGGGATCTGATAGGCTTCAACTGCCTCCACGAATCGGACATTTACGCTGACCGGCTCAAAGCTCGTTTTCAAGAGTGACACAGCATCGGCGACGAATAGTACGCGCCGCGCTAACTCCGGTGCATTGCGCCGAGTCCGCTCATGTAGGCCTCGGTCTTCAGTTACAAGAAAGTCGGCGGCTCCCTGCCGCAGCGCGTAGAGAAGAGTGGCGTCCACAACATCGTTGTGCTTCGGAAGCGGTCCGAACAATTGAGCAAGCTTCTCCTCGGTGAGACCATGCACCTTGTGCAGACGTTGGAATTTGTTGACCTTACTTAGAGAAATTTGCCGCCGCTGGCTGTTCTTGTCTCGTGTAATGTCGTCGGTCGCGGCCTCGTGGACAAACAATCCCACTTTGTGTTTGGCGGCCAGAGCGGTGAGGGCGGATAGGTCTGGACTGAGTTCCTGATTATCTTCGAGGCCAATGAAGACATTCGTATCAATAAGGTACTTCTGATCGTTCATGAAGCAGAGCGTCCCGAAGGAAAGGGCGGGCATAAAGAAACGATTGAGGCGGCTCAAAACTAAATCGATCGCGGAGTTCCTTGAGGCCGACGACACGCGAAAAGCTGCGGACATCCTCGAACTGCAATACAAAACCCTCATCAAGGCCCGCGAAATACGCTTCGAAATCACCCTTATCGATACAGGCGCTTTTCCCGAATTTTGACCAGATCGTTTTCACCGGCTTCTTCTGGACAGTCTTGATAAGTGCAGTTCCAACAAGCGCCTGCTCCGGCGTTGTCGAATAGAGAAAGGCTAACGTCCCGCTTGGCATTTGCACAGGAAAGCGGCGCCGGAGTTCAACCGTCTTGCGCCCTTCCAAAATCAAAGACGTGTAATAGGGTTTGATGCTGAGCACTACGTCGCGGCTCGGACGGAAATGCTCTGCCTTGAAAATAGGAAGAATATACTGATCGTCATCAACACAACCGTTATCGAAGACGCACACACCCTCGCCCGCGCTTCCGAAAAACGCCTCGATCTTCAGCAAGGCTCCCGTCGCTTCTACATACGCTTTCAGCGTAGAAAGCTGCAAATCGTCTCGTTTCTCTAGTCGCGACAGCGTGCCCCGACTTATATTAAGACGTGTGGCAAGCTCAATCTGGCTTAGCCCTGCGAGCTCACGAAGCGCCCGCAAATGCGCGCCTACACACTTTTCCGAATCCAGCTTCGAAACGTTACCTGCGGTCATTTTTGCAATTTTCGCCATCGCCCTCTCCGAAGGAGACTCAGTTCATATCATGCTTCGCATATGGCTTAGAAGCCATTGCAGGTCTCGAGGTAGACAGAGTCATGAGTGCTCTTGGTAGGTGTACCTGGGTCGGCAAGCTGCTGGTTCTATTTAAACACTGGTGGCCTTCACCCTCCCCCGCAGCAAAAACCCAAATTCCGTGCTATAAAAGACCACAGTTTGCGGCGTTTTCCGCCATGGGCTGGCCTAAATCCCGCAGCCTTTTGGGATTAAAAGCGCAAGTATTTGGTCCCGCCGGGGAGTTTCCGCTATGTCATTGATCCGCATTTTCTTTGCCGCGTTTGTAACCTGCATCCTTGCGGCGGCGGCTCCCGCCCAGCAAAACAAATCGCTTATTGACGATTACATTGTCCGCGAGGCGGAAACTTTCGAAAAGACGCTGCAAAGCACCTGGCCCACCAAAGGCAAGGACGCCAAGGCATGGCGCGCTGAAGGCCTCAAGGCGAACCAGGCGAAGGACCCTCGCGCCGCAACGGGCTACTTCGCCTCGTCGGCGCTGCTTGACAAGAACAACGCCGATAATTGGCTCGATCTCGCCCGCGCCTATCTCGCCATCGAGACCGAGCAATATAACGAGAAAACCACCTTCGCGAAAAACGGCGGTTCCGCAGCCTATATAGCTTTCACGCGATACCAGACGCCGACGGCAAAGGCGCGAGCACTGGCTGTCGTTGCCGAAAGCCGGGGCAGAATTGGACAATGGCGGCAAGCGCTGCGCATGTATAAAGCGAGCCTCGCGCTTGTCCCCGATGCCGACGTGCAAAAGGCATATGACGAAGCGTTCAACGAGCACGGCTTTCGTATGCTCGATTATACGAGCGACAATGAGTCGACTTCGCCTCGCATCTGCGTGCAATTCTCCGAGGAGATCGCCAAAGGCCGCGTCGATTTCACCAATTTCGTGACGGTCAACAATGAAAAACCTGCCGGAGTGCGCGTGCAGGGCTCGCAGCTTTGCGTCGAAGATCTCCTGCACGGCAAGCGTTACGACGTGAAAATAAGAAGCGGCATTCCTTCCACCGAAGATGATCTGCTTCCGAAGCCCGTCGAGCTGACCGTTTACATCCGCGACCGCAAGCCAGCGGTGCGATTTTCAAGCCGCAATTACGTTTTGCCTCGCACCGGCCAGCAGGGAATCCCGGTCGTCAGCATCAATACCAAGTTGGTGAAGGCCACGATTTATCGCATCGGCGACCGCCGCCTTGCTGCGGAGGTCCTTGACGGCGATTTCCAGAAGCCGCTGGAGAGCTATCAACTCAACCAAATCGCCGATCAAAAGGGTGAGAAGCTGTGGTCGGGCGAAATGCCGGTCGCGCCGAAGCTGAACGAAGAGGTCACGACGGCCTTCCCGATTGACGAACTTCTCCCGAACCTCAAGCCCGGCCTTTACATCATCGCGGCAAACACCGCCGAGGAAGGCGCGAACTCGGCAGAGGACGAGTACTCCACCAAAGCCACGCAGTGGTTTGTGGTGTCCGATCTTGGGCTGACAGGCTTTTCGGGCCGGGATGGCGTGCATGTTTTCGCGCGTTCGCTGGCGACAGCCGAGCCGATTGCCGGTGCGGAAATCCGTCTTGTGGCGCGAAACAATGAAGTGCTTGGCACCGCGAAAACGGACAATGAAGGTGTCGCGAATTTCGAGGCGGGGCTTGCGCGCGGCATTGGCGGCTTGTCGCCAGCGCTCATTGTTGCGCGCGGCACAGATGCCGATTACGGCTTTCTCGATGTCACAAAGCAGGCGTTTGACCTCTCAGACCGTGGCGTAGGCGGGCGCGCGTCGCCTGGATCGCTCGATGCCATGATTTTCACCGAGCGGGGCGTCTATCGGCCAGGTGAAACGGTTTATGTAACGGCGCTGTTGCGTGATGCGGCGGCGAATGCTGTTCCGGGGACGCCGTTGATCGTTAAGCTTACGCGGCCCGACGGCGTGGAGAACGCCCGCGAAACGCTTGCCGATCAAGGCAATGGCGGCCGCAGCTGGCAGATTTCGCTGCCGCAGACGGCGGCAACGGGTAGTTGGCGGCTTTCTGCTTATGTTGATCCGAAGGGACCCTCTCTTTTCGATAAGAGCTTCCTCGTCGAGGATTACGTCCCGGAACGCCTTGAGATGAAGCTCACGGCGTCCAATCCTGTCATCACTGCGGCGACCCCTGGCGTTATCAATTTGTCCGGGCGCTATCTCTATGGCGCTCCGGCTTCCAATCTCGGCCTTGAAGGCGAGATGGTCATTACGGCGTCGAGCGAGGTAAGCGGTTTTCCGGGCTATTCCGTCGGGCAGGAAAGCGAGAAGTTTACCACCGTCCGCAACCAGTTGGAGGCGCTGCCGAACACCGACGCGTCAGGGGCTGCTTCGCTTTCCATTGCGCTGCCGGAACTTCCGCAGACTTCAAAGGCGCTGAACGCCGATGTCACGATCCGCTTGCGCGAACCGGGCGGCAGAGCGCTTGCGGACCGAATTGCGCTCAAGGTCAACACCGGAAAGAGCTTCATTGGCGTGAAGCCGCTGTTTGATGGCTCAGTCGCGGAAGGTGCGCCCGCCGCATTCGAAGTTATCGGCATTGGCCCTGACGGTAAGCAGGCGGCGATTTCCGGCCTTAAATGGGAATTGCAGCGCGTTGAAAGCCAATTTCAATGGTATCGCCGCGAAGGCCGCTGGACCTATGAATTCGTGACCTATGAAAACCGCGTTGCTGGCGGCACAATCGACACCGTTGCGTCGGGGCCCGTTAAGATTGAAGCTCCCGTTGAGGCTGGTACCTACCGGCTCGATATTGCATCCTCAACCGCGCAGGGGCCGTCCACCAGCGTCTCCTTCTCGGCTGGCTGGTACGTCTCCGAGACATCCGACACGCCGGAAATTCTGAACCTCGCGCTCGACCGCGCCTCCTATAAGCCCGGCGATGATCTCAAGGTGACGATCCTGCCGCGCATGGCAGGACGCG
>CAVPNP010000023.1:140000-203801 GCA_963706665.1 uncultured Alphaproteobacteria bacterium | reverse complement strand
TAGGCCTTGTGCGCCGCGGCTCTGGATCTCGTCTTCATCAAGACACACCTTTACATCCGGCCAGTTCTCCCGGGATTTGCGCCATTGAGGCGCTCCCTCAATGGCTGCTTCCTGAATACCGAAGCGGAAAGTGGGATGGTCGGAGCCGTGTACGCATTGACGAGCGCGCGCCCCAAAGTCGCAAACCATCGGCGTGGGAGGATCTCAGGCGCGTCCGTGCGCCGAGGTCTCTCCGAACGGGCAAGCCGAGCGCCCGCTGTCAGGCCGGCGCCTGTTCCATCGAGGCGTCGTATTCGCCTCGACGCGCAGCCCGATTGCACTTGGCGCGATGATAAAGGGACTTTTGCGCCGCCGCGGCGTTGGCCTCCTTGCCGCCCCAGATATCCAGCCCCGGTTGCTGGATCGCGCGCGCGAACGAAAACGCCAATGCCCAAGGCGCCCGCGCGCCGGGCCCCTTAAACCGCAAGTTCATGGCGTTCAACCGGGCGGAGGCCAGTTCGCTGGATTGTCCCCCCGACAGGAACGCAATCCCCGGAACCGCGGCCGGGACAACCCGTAGAAGGCTCGTCACCGTGGCGTCGGCGACCTCCTCGACCGACTCCTGCTTGGCGCAGGCCAAGCCCGGCAGCACCATGTTCGACTTCAGGATCATCGCTTCCAACGCAACGCGCTGATTGACGAGCTGATAGAACACGTTTCGCAGCACTTTCTCGGTCGCTTGCCGGCATCGATCGAGCGTGTGATCGCCGTCCATGAGCACTTCCGGTTCGACGACCGGGACCAGACCGGCTTCCTGACACAAGGCGGCGTAACGCGCCAATGCGTGCGCGTTGGCCTCGACACAGCCTTGGCTGGGAATGCTGTCCCCGATGGCAATGACCGCGCGCCACTTGGCAAAACGGGCGCCCATTTGGAAATACTCCCGTAGCCGGTCGCGGAGCCCGTCGAGGCCTTCGCTTATCTTCTCTCCGGGATGGGCGGCGAGGTCCTTCGCGCCCGCGTCGACCTTGATCCCGGGAATGATGCCGGCGTCGGTCAGAACCTTGACGATGGGCGCGCCGGCTTTCGTCTTCTGCCGCATCGTCTCGTCGTAGAGGATCGCCCCGCTGATGCTCTCGTTCAAGCCGGGCGTGGTCGCGATCAACTCGCGATAGGCGCGCCGTGCCTCTTCGGTCTGCGGAATCCCCACTTTGGCGAATCGCTTGTGTATTGTCGGATTGCTCTCGTCCATCGCGAGCAAGCCTTTGTCGTTGGCGACCAGCGCCCTTGCGACCTGCATCAGCGGCTGCATTTCCATTTGCGTTGCTCCCTTGTCTGGCCTGCCCTTCGGCAGGTGTCATCCGGTTCCGCGGTCTTGGCCTACTGGCGGATGACCGGATCTGCGCTCCTATAAGCCACCGCGCTTCCGCTAGTGTCTGTCCTGCTTCGGTGCGGTTTCTGAAGGACATGATGCCCGGCCCTTATTACGGGTTCACCCGGCGAACTTTATGCTGACGTCTCCCCAAGGTAGCGCTCGAACCATTCCGCAGCATGCTCGATGACCGTTTCCAGCGCACCCGGTTCGCTAAAAAGATGCGTGGCGCCGGGTACGATCTTTAAGGCCTTCGGTCCTTGCAATCGGCGAAAGGCTTCCTCGTTCAAGGCGATCACGGCCGTATCTTCGGCGCCAACAATCAACAAAGTGGGTGTCCAGACCCAAGCCAAAACGTTGCTGGTAAGGTCTGGGCGCCCGCCGCGCGAGACGACTGCTTCCACGCGCTCGGGCAGCGCCGCGGCCGCGGATAATGCGGCAGCGGCTCCGGTGCTCGCGCCGAATAGACCAAGATGCAAGGCTCCGGTTTCCTTCTCCTGATCAAGCCAGCCAACTGCGTTTACCAGACGCTCTGCAAGCAACGGAATGTCGAAAACATTCCGGCGATCGCTTTCTTCTTGCCGGGTGAGAAGGTCGAAGAGGAAAGTCGCCATGCCCCGCTCATTCAAAGCATCGGACACTTGGACATTGCGGAGACTTAAGCGGCTCGATCCGCTTCCATGTGCGAAGACCACCAAGGCATGAGCCCGTTCCGGCCATCGCAACGTTCCTTGCAAGCCGAACGGTTCGATCACCACATCGCTTTCGGAGATTGCAAGATGAGTTCTTAATAACGGCAATTCTTTGCACTTTCTTGAAACACCAATTTTAAAGAATAGAGCCTGCGGCAATCCGAGAGATTGCTGAAAATCAAATGCTAGCGCTTGCAGGCAAATAGAGTGAATTCATGGGTTCTTTCGTCGAGCAGATCGCGGACCTCAAGACCACCACGAAGGTCCAGCAGGTCATGTTGGTTCACACCCCAAATGGATAAGTATCCGGCAAGCCCTCCAATTCTGTTGTGGCTAGCGGCGTAATGGCTTTCGTGCGGTCAACCCAGACGTAGGAATCAAACTGATCCGGCAACGAGGCCTCGAAATAGTGGCTAGCAAGCTCACTGTCCGGCCGGTAAATGACGCCTATGGCGCGTTCCAGGCGTGGGCGCCTCAACTCTTCCGTGGCTCCTGATTGTGCGCCGTCATATAGAGGAAGGATCATTCCAGGAAGGTTGGTCAAGTGAAAGACATGTTCGTAGCTTTGCGGATGGGCGGGACGAACGTTCATGATTTCCATTGGCCCATCCCAGTCACGCGCGGCCGCAACGGTTCCGTCATGTGTCCCAAAACCAATCACAAATGCGCCAGTGCCGAAATGTTCCTTGCAAAGCTGGCCTAAATTAAATTCTCCGCGGGAGGACATCTCAGTCGCAAGAGCATTTCCAACGTGCGAATTGTGGGCCCAGATGACGGCCTTGGCAGAGGGCCCGTGGTGATCAAGAACATGAAGTAGCGTCTCGAACATGTGGCTATCTCGCAAATTCCAGGACGCGCGCGATCCATAATACATAATCCGATAATATCGCTCGGCGTTGGCGACGAGACGAGCGTTCTGAAGGGCGTTGAAATAGCGCTCCCCGTCTTCGGAATAAGACTGACGCTTTTTAAACAGATCGATGAGTACTTGAGCGACTTTACTCTCGCACTTTCGATATTCGCGCGTGAGTGCAGCATAGCCATATGCGGCCGGGTCTGCCTCCCACGGCGTCAAGCAGCCGTAACGGATCCTCGCGATTTGAGCGAGAGCGGGATCGCGTGCTTCGAGATAGTCCAGAACGGCACCCGCGGACAGGAATAGGCTGTAAAGATCAAGCCCGTAGAAAGCCGTGCGGGCGTCAAAAGGAAGTGCTTCGTTGTGGCGATGCAGCCAATCCACGAATGAACGCGTCTCCTCATTCCGCCACATCCATACCGGGAAACGCGAGAAGGCCGTCCATGATTCCCGCGGAACATTCTTGTGCCTGACGTAGTTGTCGATGCGCGCCGCGTCCGGCCAGTCGGCTTCCAATGCTACGAGGTTAAATCCTTTTTCCACAATAAGCCGCTGCGTGAGCCTAGCCCTCAGCCCATAAAATTCTGATGTGCCGTGCGTCGCCTCACCAATAAGGACAATGCGAGACTCGGCGGTGGCATCCGCCAACTCGGCAATCGGGGCTTCATTCAATGAGGTGAAGCTATTGGCGCTGCGTAAGATTCGTGCTGGCAGCGATGTGTCTATTGCAGGCCGCTTCTGGATAATGCGCGGTCGTCCTCTCTGCGCTTCCTCCGCCTCTTTCTCCCATCCCTCCTCACCTATGAGCGGCACAAACCTGACATCCGCAAGATCTTCGCGCTCGAACTCCGTTTCGCTTTTTCGCGTCACCCTGATGAGCTCCTGAGCTCGCGGATCATCGCCAACGGGAATGACGAGCCGCCCACCGACAGCAAGCTGCTGTTTAAGCGGCTCAGGTATTGAGGGTGCTCCTGCGGAAACTAGGATCGCATCGAAGGGGGCAAATTCGGCCCAGCCCCGGCTTCCGTCCGCTTGCCTGACACGGACATTTGCATAGCCAGCTCTCGTCAAGTTTGCGGCGGCAGATTCGGCCAATTCTTTAATGCGCTCTACTGTGTACACTTCTTTGGCAATCTCAGCCAAGACGGCGGCTGCGTACCCTGAGCCTGCGCCTATCTCTAACACCTTTTCGCCCCCTTGGAGTACGAGCGCTTCGACCATGAGCGCGACGATGTAAGGCTGTGAGATAGTTTGTCCGGCCGCAATGGGAAGCGGACTATCGGAGTAAGATAAAGCGGCGAGCGTCTTCGGAACGAAGACTTCCCTTGGCACCCGGCTCATGGCGTGAATAACGAGCGGATCGTGAACGCCGCGAGCCACGACCTGCTCGACGATCATTCCTTCGCGCAACTTTTCGGCTTCTTTCACGAGGGGCTCTCTTCTACCGATCGGACTGCCATGACCTTGAGACATCAAGTCTTTGTACGTCAGCGGATTGCCGCCTTGACAGATATCAAGGCGCCGGAATGGGTATCCAGAGCGGCAGCTCCTCATCGAGCACATGGTCCTCCGCGCACGTAACCATGCGCCAGCACATAGTCGCCTAGCTTCTGAGTATTCCTCAAGCCCGCGCAGTCGGTAGAATTCGCCGGCCATGCCAGCGAGCTTGATTTCTCCGTGCAACGGCTTATCCGAGACGCACAGCAGCGTGCCGTAGGGGACGCGGAATCGGAAGCCGTTGGCAGCGATGGCGGCCGACTCCATGTCCAGAGCGACAGCACGCGACTGCGAAAGGCGGCGGATGATCGCCTTTTCGCGCGCCACGAATGAATTGCCGCCGAATAAAATGCCATGGGATTTTTTAAACCCGAGTTCTTTTGCAGCGGTCCTATTTAAAAATGTGAGCCTCGAATTTCTGAACTGACAGAGATTGGAGGCGACAATTAGATCCGCATCTCTTCCCCAACCAAAACCTTCTTGCGCATCGCCGATGCAGAGTCTTGAAACTGGCTCTGAAGGGATTTCAGGCAGAGAACAAAGCTCTGGAGCGCACTATCCTCATGAACTAAGCGGCGCTGGATAAAGACTGTGTCCACATAGCACTTCGACCGGTCAAGCGAATGGACACACACGCTGCCGCTTAACTCGCTGCGCTCCACAACTGCGCGCGGCAAGAGCGTAACGCCCATGTCAGCGGATACACACCCGATGATGCCGTCAAGCGTGCCGAATTCAAGCCGCGTTGCGCACGGCCAGCCGAATTCGCTGAGAAGCTGTTCCAAGCGCTGCCGGTAAGAACACCCGGCGCGAAACACGAGAATCGTTGGCCCTGAGGCTACGGTTGCCGACCGAAGCGTCTCAAGGCTTTCCCATCGACTAGCTGTGACAAGGACGAGTTCTTCTGCAAAGGCCAAAGACACCACGAGGTCGGGATGTTCAATTGGGCCGGCGACGAACGCCCCATCCAGTGAGGCGTCGAGAACGGCTTGCATGAGTGTGGCCGTCGGCCCTGTGTGCAGCGACAGCTGAACAGCTGGGAATCGTTGGTGAAAATGCGTAAGCAACTGGGGCAACCTCACCGCTGCTGTAGTCTCCATAGCCCCGATCGCCAGCGGTCCCTTCGGCACCCCATCATCTTGAGCGGCAGCAATGGCTTCCCGCGACATCGCGGCCAGCCGTTCCGCATAGGGTAGCAAACGCTTGCCGGCGCTCGTCAGGGTCATGCCACGAAAATGCCGTTCAAACAAAGGAACGCCGATCTCAGCCTCAAGCGCTTTTATGCGATTCGTCACGTTCGACTGGACGGTATTGAGTTCACCTGCTGCGCGCGTAACGCTGCCGCAACGAGCCACAGCGGCAAAAGTGGCAAGGTCGGAAAGCTCCATCTGCAAGGACCATTCTTAAAATGAGATGCCTTTGATCTAAACTAATCATTTCACCGGAATGCTAACCGAGACTAACGTTCCTGTATAGGCCAAGGAGGAACAGTGCCCATGACGATCCGCACCGATCTCACGAGGTTGCTAGGCATCGAGCATCCCATTCTGCTTGCAGCCATGGATCTGGTGGCCGATGCAAATCTCACGCTTGCGGTCTCGAAGGCCGGGGGCTTCGGAATCCTTGGAGGCGGTTACGGAGATGCAGACTGGCTTGCGCGCGAGTTGCCGCCATTGGCCGATGCGAAGAAAACAGCCGGACTTCGTTTTGGTGTAGGTTTCATCACCTGGAGTTTGGCGAAACAGCCCCATCTTCTCGATCAAGTCTTGGAGGCGAAGCCCGACGCAGTGTGGCTTTCTTTTGGTGATCCTGCTCCTTTTACGAAGCAAGATAAAGCAGGCCGGAGCGCTTGTTATCTGTCAGGTTCAAACAGTTGCCATGGCTGAGGACGCCGTGGCCAAAGGCGCTGACATTATCGTCGCGCAAGGAGGAGAAGCTGGCGGTCATGGCATCTCTTGTGGCTCCCTGTCTCTTTTCCCCGCCGTAGTTGATGCCGTCGGGTATAAAGTCCCCGTTGCTTTGGCTGGGGGTGTGGCAGACGGGCGCGGTCTTGCGGCTGCTCTTATGCTGGGCGGGCAAGGGGTAGTACTGGGAACCCGGTTTTATGCGAGCGAGGAGGCGGCGGGCTTGCTGGCGGCCAAAAATCGGATCGTGTTGGCCTCGGGGGACGATACTTTCCGCAGCGTGGTCTTCGACGTTTCGCGGGAGCGGGTTTGGCCTGCGCCATATACTGGCCGCTGCCTCAAAAATAAACATCTCGAGCGCTGGGCAGGCCGTGAACTCGATCTCATGCGCCAGGGCGATGCGGAGCGCCTGAATTTTCGAGAAGCTCTGAAACGAGGCGATTATGAGATTGCGCCGGTGATTGCAGGCGAGGCCGTGAGCTTGATCCACGACATACTCCCCGCAGCTGCTATCGTGCGCAGCATAGCTACCGAAGCCGGCATGCTGCTCACTGAGGGCCACATGTGCTCGCGCGAAAAGGCACGCGTGAGCTGATTTGAAAGCAAGCGGGCTTTCGCGCCCTCGCTTTCCACAACTCTAAAATGAACTGGCCGAAACCTCGATGACGCAACAGCCCATAGTGGCGGCAATAGTCTACGTTTGCTACCGAACGCCTAAGACCATTAGCAGGAGAGTAAATGATGGATGACCATGAAATCGCTCTGATTCAATCAACCTTCGCGGAAGTGAAGCCCATCTCGGAGAAAGCGGCATCCCTATTTTATGGGAGGCTCTTCGAGATTGCGCCAGAGGTTAAGCCGCTCTTCAAAGGCGATATGAGCGAACAAGGCCGCAAGCTGATGAGCACGCTTGCTTATGTGGTAAATGGCCTTTCCGATCTGCCAACTATTCTGCCGGCCGCAAGCGCACTTGCGAAGCGGCATGTGCAGTACGGAGCGATGAAGGAGCATTACGGTCCGGTCGGCGAAGCGCTGTTATGGACCTTGGAGAAAGGCCTCGGACCGAAGTGGACTCCCACCGTGGCTTCCGCGTGGACGAAGGCCTACATAACCCTTTCGGGTTACATGATCGCCGAGGCATATGGCTCTAAGCGCAAGCGCGATTCACCCCGAAACTTTGCTGAGCCCACGGTAAAAGCAAGCGGTGGACCCCTCGAAAGACGTCTAGGTGTTCGACCTCGGAACGTTCTCAGTCGCCTTTTGGAGGGGCGCACCTCTGCAATTGGGCCCATCGCGTTATAAGCCAGACTGTCGGCTTTCGTGGCGCTGCAGTCTTAGCTTTCGACCGTATCCGTTAGCGAAGCAACGCAATATTGCTTAGGCGTCGGACTGAGATTACTGACGAATCACTGACGTAGATTTTTCTGGCTTGATTTATTTGGTGCCGGCTGAGGGATTTGAACCCCCGACCTTCGGTTTACAAAACCGCTGCACTACCACTGTGCTAAGCCGGCAACGAATGCTCCATACATACAAAGCTTGAGAGCAATTGTTAAGGCCTATTTGCATCGCCTCATTAATTCCCCGTTGTTGTGTAATGCGCCTCGGCTTGCATGAATGGCAGAGCGGGCCTAAGGTCCCGCCAAATTAACTATTTGAATTGGAGCGCCTATGCCGACGATCGCGCCCGCCAAGTCGCGTAAGGAAATTCGGACCGACGTAAGGAAGCACCTCAAGACGAGTGCGGCTGAGCACCTAAAAAATCACCTGTCGAAGGGCGAGCAGGCCATTCATCGGCATGCGGATGCGTTTGAGGCAACAAACGAGCTGCCAGCCAACCAGCCGCCCGGACCGCCTTCTTTCGAACACCCTATGATGACGGTCCAAGAATTTCTCGCGGGGCATTATGTCGAGCCCGGCGACGTAATTGTTATGACCCGCTTGGGAAGCTTTTTCGCGTGGCTCCTCAAGGTATTCAACAATTCCAATTTCGCGCACGCCGCCATGGTGTTCCAAACACCGCGCGACATGGACGGCCTTGAACAAACATTCCTCATCGAGACGTCGATGGGTGGGGTGGAGATTGTCTCGTTGTCGCAATTTTTGGTGCCGAGAGACGTGTATGCTGACACGGGACTCCCGCCGGATTTCGTGGTCGGCATCAAGCGGCTGGAAAAGCCTTGGGTGGGCATTCGCCATCGCCGGATAGCGGCAAGCCGAATGCTGCATTTCATCGAAAATCATGAATATAATTTCCGGCTTCTGGCAGCGCTCGCGTCGCCGCGAACGCGCAGTCTCTATTTCCGTATCTTGGGTAGCCTTCGGCGCAAGGCTCCGGCCATCAGCGAGTTTCTCAAGGGTGGCGGGAACTACATGCCGAACAAGTTTATATGCTCCGGGTTCGTGCAGTATGCCTATGTCAATATGATCGCCGCCGCCGCAAAGAAAGGCATCATGAGCGCAGACGAGGTGGAGCGGGCCTTGGAAGACGTGCTGTTCGCACCAGATGCTACGGCTACAAGTAGAATCGAAGAGCTGCTTGCTTGCACGCCTAAGTTTCTGGCGGAGACCGAAAAACTGGAATGGAAATATCTCATCCATCGAGGCGATGTTTTCCATGTTACCTCGACCACTGAGGTCGATCGCTTCTTCAAGGAAACACTGCCACAGCGAGCTCCAAAACCGATTGAAGCATGACAGACAAACTCCGAATAGCTTGCGCTCAGTTGAACCCTGTTGTTGGCGACTTGACCGGCAACGCCGCCATGGCCCTTGCGGCGAGGGATAACGCGCGCAACCAAGGCGCGGACATTGTTGTTTTTTCTGAGCTGTTCATTTCTGGCTATCCGCCGGAGGACCTGGTCCTAAAGCCTGCTTTTGTGCAAGCATGTATGAACAAGGTGCAGGAGCTTGCCGCAGCGACGGGTGACGGCGGTCCAGCCCTTATCATTGGTAGCCCGTGGGGCGAAGGTGACAAGGTTTACAATGCGGTCGCTTTGCTTTCCGGCGGCAAGGTGGAGGCGCTTCGCTTCAAGGTCGACTTGCCGAATTACAGCGTCTTCGATGAAAAGCGGAATTTCGCGCCGGGAAGGATGCCAGGGCCCGTCAACTTCAATGGCGTTCGTTTAGGCATCCCAATATGCGAAGACATTTGGACCGATGCCGTCACGGAATGCTTGGCGGAAAGTGGCGCTGAAATCCTTATCGTGCCAAATGGATCGCCCTTTACGCTGAAGAAGCGCGAGCAGCGTGAAAACATTGCCGTCGCGCGGGTTGCCGAGACTGGCCTGCCGCTTCTCTATGTGAATCAAATTGGCGGTCAGGACGAACTTGTCTTTGATGGCGCGTCCTTTGTTCTCAATCGGGGCGGCAATCTCGCGGTGCAGCTTCCGGCTTGGGAGACCGCGATTGCCGTAACCGAGTGGCGGCGCGAAAGTGATCGTTGGGTCTGTGCTCCCGGGCCGCTCGCCAAAATCGAAGAGGGGCTTGAGGCGGCATATCTTGCGTGTGTCATCGGTCTTCGCGATTACGTCGAGAAAAATCGCTTTCCGGGCGTGGTGCTGGGTTTATCGGGCGGGGTCGATTCGGCGCTTTGCGCTGCGATGGCGGTCGATGCGCTCGGAGCGTCCCGCGTTCATTGCGTGATGTTGCCCTACCGCTTCACATCGAACGCATCGCTTTCGGACGCGGCTGCATGTGCCGAGGCGCTTGGCGTCCGCTATGATATTGTGCCGATCCACAGCGCCGTCGAAGGCTTCGACAAACTGCTTGCGCCGATCTTCAAGGACACCGAACGCGGTGTGGCGGAAGAAAACCTGCAATCGCGCATTCGTGGGACCACGCTTATGGCGATTTCGAACAAATTTGGCGGAATGGTCGTGACCACGGGTAACAAGTCAGAGGTGTCCGCCGGGTATGCCACGCTCTATGGCGACATGAACGGCGGCTTCAATCCAATCAAGGACCTCTATAAGACGCAGGTCTTCGCGCTTTCGAAATTTCGCAATAGCTCGCGCCCGAAGGGTTGTCTTGGGCCAGAAGGCGTCGTCATCCCCGAGAATATTCTGACAAAGGCGCCGACCGCTGAACTGCGTGAAAATCAGACGGACCAGGACTCGCTGCCGCCTTATGAAGAGCTGGACGACATACTTGAGGGCCTCGTAGATCGCGAAGAATCTTTGGCCGCGATTGTGGCGCGAGGACATGCGCCGGAAACCGTGAAGAAGGTTGAGCGATTGCTCTATCTTGCCGAATATAAACGCCGTCAAGCCGCGCCTGGCGTGAAGATCACCGAGCGGAATTTTGGAAGAGACCGCCGCTATCCCATCGTGAACCGTTTCCGCGAAAATCTTTCATCATGACCGTCAAAGTCCGCTTCGCGCCGAGCCCGACAGGGCGGCTTCATATTGGCAATATTCGCCCCGCCGTATTCAACTGGCTTTTCGCGCGCCGAGAGGGCGGCGTTTTCCTTCTGCGCTTCGACGATACCGATCTGGAGCGCTCGAAAGAAGAATATGTCGAAGGCATCCATGAAGATCTGAGGTGGCTCGGCCTCACTTGGGATGAGGAGTTCAGACAGTCGGATCGGTTCGCCTTCTACGACGAGACGGCGGAAAAGCTCAAAGCTGCAGGGCGGCTTTACCCCTGTTACGAAACAGCGGATGAATTGGAGCGGCGGCGCAAACGCCAGATGGCGCGAAGCCTTCCTCCCGTTTATGACCGCGCCGCTTTGAAGCTCAGCAAGGATGAAAGAGCCGAGCTTGAGGCGAGCGGCCGCAAGCCGCATTGGCGCTTTCTTCTCGAACAGCGGCCCACCGCCTGGGATGACCTGATCCGTGGTCCGCAGGAAATAGATGCTGGTTCGGTCTCCGATCCGGTGCTGATCCGTGCGGATGGTACGCCGCTTTATACTTTCACGAGCGTCGCCGATGACGCCGATGTCGGCATAACCCACATCATTCGCGGCGAGGACCATGTCACCAATACCGTGGTTCAAATCCAAATATTCGAAGCCCTTGGCGCGAATATCCCGCGTTTTGCGCACCACAATCTTCTGACTGGCGCGCAAGGTGAGGCGCTCTCAAAGCGGCTCGGTTCTCTTTCCATCAAGGGCTTGCGTGAAGAGGGCCTTGAGCCATTGGCGGTGATGACGCACGCTTCGCTCATAGGCACATCGGAAGCGCTTCAGCCGCAGGGAAGTCTTGAGGCTTTGGCGGGGCTATTCGATTTCGCAAAGGTGTCCCGTGCGCCCGCGCGCTTCGATCCCGAGGAATTGAAAGGCCTGAACGCGAAGCTGCTTCACAGCCTCCCATTTTCCGTAGTCGCGCATCGCCTGAGCGAGCGGGGCATAGACGGTGGCGAGGCATTCTGGCTCGCGGTGAGAGCAAATTTGCAGATTTTCGCGGATGTGGACCTGTGGTGGAGCGTCGTGCGGGGCGAGATCAAGCCTGTGATCGAGGATGCCGCTTTCACCGAAAAGGCGGCGGCACATTTGCCGCCCGAGCCTTGGGACGCGACAACGTGGTCGCGCTGGACAGAGGCCGTAAAGCAGGCGACGGGCGCGAAAGGCCGCGCGCTGTTCCATCCATTGCGCCTTGCACTCACAGGCCAGGAGCGCGGCCCGGAACTTAAGGACCTGCTGCCGCTCATCGGCCATGAGAAAGCGGCGGCGCGTTTGGCGGGCAACGCTGCGTAACGCGCTCACAACGATCCACGGCGAAGCTCGTCGGGGCAATGACGTTACGTACCGCTACGATAGAGGTGCGTCTCAAGCGCATTTGTGATCCGGTACACCCACGGTTTGTTATGCGCGGGTTCTTGTTGGATTTTGGAATCGAACTGTGGAAATCATCCGCAAGACGTTGTTCGAAAGCGAAACGTTACAAATCGGCCAAGTCGAAACGTTTCCTGTGGCCGATGCGTGCGGCGACGTCGAGCGGCAAAGCGTGAATGTCGTTGTGCTTCCATTAAGCGGCGTCTTTTCAAAGCACGACGGTCCCGGCCGGCATGTGGTCGGCACGCCGAGCCATGCTGTATTCATCGCCGCGAACAAGCCGTATAGAATTGGCTATCCCGGTGCTATCGGCGATCGCGCACTCACCTTGCGTTTTGGCGAGGCCACAGCGCCCGATCAGCTCGGTACGCGTGGCATCGACGAGGCCGTGGCGCCGCACGGGCTGCTGCCAGCAAACGTCATGATGCTTCGCAATTTGCTCCGGGCGCGGTTGAAAAGGAGCGAGGCCGACGAATTTGAGATCGAAGCTCTGGGCCTCGATCTTTTGAGCATGTCTTTAAGGTCGATGCGCACGAACTGCTTACCCCTTCGACCCTCCGCACTCATGCGGCGGGCGCGCGCCCTCGAACGCGTGAAGGAGGCAGTCGCGCTTGCGCCCGCGGACAAATGGAGCGTCGCGAAGCTAGCAAAGGTCGCAAACTTGTCGCCCTTTCATCTGTGTCATGTCTTTCGCCAGATGATCGGGACCTCCGTCTACGACTATGTCTTACAGGAACGCCTTGCGCATACGCTGGACGCCGTCCTGGACGGGGGCGAGGATCTCACTTCCATCGCGCTCGACGCCGGTTTTACGAGCCATAGCCACTTTACGGCGCGTTTTCGGAACTTCTTCGGTTGCACCCCAGCTGCGCTTCGGCACACCGCAAAGGCCGGGCACATCGCCGAATTACACAAGATCATGACAGCGCACCGGAGCCGTCCGCTCTAAATTGCGCCTTCAAAATAATCGAGGGGGCAAATCATGGGCGCTTGTTCTGGGGGCATTGGATTGTCATGCGTTAAGCATCGGCTCACCGCGACCAAGGCAATTCGCTGCTGATGACCAACATTTCACCGTCCCAACCAAGGATGGCGGCTGCCGACTGGGGGCTGCTCCTGGTGCTTTCCATCTTTTTTGGCTTCGCGTTCTTTTTCAGAAAGGTGATTGTCAAAGAAGTACCACCGTTCACATTGGTCTTTGTCACATTCACAATCGCTTCAGGAGCATTGTGGTTCTACATTCGGGCGGGCCGCATGTCCGTTCCCAGATCATTGTCGTCCTGGGCGGCCTTCGCTGGAATGGGTGCACTTAATAACCTAATACCAGGGACGCTGGTTGCTTGGAGTCAAACAACCATTGCCAGCGGGCTTGCATCCATTCTGATTGCAACGACCCCGATTTTCTCCATTCTCGCGGCTCATTACCTCACGCCGGACGAAAAGATGTCAGCGAACAAGGTGACGGGTGTTCTGCTGGGGATTAGCGGCGTGATTATCGCGGTAGGTCTCGATTCATTGAATGGTTCCTCGCGATCGATGCTCGCAATTCTTAGCCTGTCTTGCGGCAGCGATCTCCTATGGCCTTGCAAACGTATTTGGCCGGCGTTTCAAGCGCATGGCGATTGCACCTGTTGTGGTTGCGTTTGGGCAGCTCACTGCCACGGCATTGATGATGCTGCCTATAGTCCTAGCCTTTGACGCGCCTTGGCTGCTTCCGGTTCCGAGCATGAAGGTCTGGGCATCGGTGGCTGGCCTTTCGTTAGTCTCAACGGCGCTGGCTTATGTGATTTTCTTCCGCATTCTTGCAAATGCGGGTGGCACAAATATCTCCCTCGTCACCTTGCTTATTCCCGTGAGCGCAATTCTACTGGGCAGCGTCATATTAGGGGAGCGCCTGGATACGGCTCATTTTGCGGGAATGACACTCATAGGCTTGGGCCTCATTGCAGCAGACGGTCGCGCCTGGGAGGTCGCGCGGGGTGCCGCAACGAAACTTAGAGTAAAACTACGCAGGATCATGACAGCGCAGCGGAGCCAACTGCCGTAAGTTGCCCTTATAACGACAACCCGAAAGGAAATACTATGGCAAGTGTGCAGGAGAACTCCGTTCTCGACGGTCTCAATCACAACTATATTCGCTCAGTAGAGGAGTCGGATGTTGCCTGGTTCGATGCAAATCTAGCAAAGGACTTCCTCAACACCAATCCTGATGGCAGCATTGTTGATCGCGCGGGATTTCTAGCCCAAATTGGCCGCGGCTCGGCCGTGAAACACATATGTGAGCATGACGTGGTGATCCGAGTCTTCGGCCCTCACGCGATCATTCACGCCCGCACCAGCTACCTGAAGCCCGATGGGTCGGAGGGACATGGTCGATACACCGACGATTGGCATTTGATCGACGGGCGTTGGCAATGCGTCTCCGCTCATGTGACGCGCTTCTAACTTCGCCCCTCTTCACTCTTGATAGCCGCACACTGTTGGGTGCCGTTTGCGCCGTTCAGATTTTGCCATCGTGTTTCGAAGGCAAGGACTGGGGATGCTCCACATCGAAGCGTCATGAAGGAAGTCACCACCTTCATGGCGCTTACCATTTTCGCATGAATGTCTTGTGGCGGATAATTTCTGCACTCATCAATTTGCAGTATTGGATTTTGAAAAGTTGTATCGCGTAGGGTGAGATCCTCACAATGAATGACAATGAGCGGTTCGAGCGCTGGGAATCGATTGATGGTCTGGCGTCAAAAATGTATCTGGACGCCGTCTATGACGACCGCGAAGGTTTCCGCATTATTCTGAAATCGCCCGAGCTGAAAAGCCGCGCGCTTCGCATCCTCTTCGATGCTCCGCTTTGTTATCGCGGCGCGCAGGAAGCATACCTGCTGCGGCAGATCTACGATGCACGCGACATTTATCCGTGGCCTATCTTCATTGTGCGCAATTCGCGCTACGCAAAATGGTTCTACACACAGGCCTCAGATGCCCTCGACAAGGATGGGCACCACTACCACATTGCAGCGATGGACGAGATTGTCGATGTTATCTCCGCCCGGCCACCAGTCATAAGCTGGCTTAACGATGTTTAATACTAAAGCCTAATGATCGCCATGAAATCGCCGTAACAATTGTGGCGGCTAGAGACTAACAAGCCCATATTCCTGAGCTGTATGACAGCGTAAAATGGTGAAAGTCGCCTATGCATTCCCTTCATTCCGCAAGATCAGAGTCCAGAAGACACATTCCCAGGTGGATTCAAATCCGTTCAATTCAACTCATCGGTGCTATTCTCATGTCTGTAGCTCTCTCACCTGCTACTAGAGCCGCACAGGCTCCGGCGCCAACATCGCGCGCGTTCCATGGAAAGCTCGATAATGGGCTTGAGGTTGTTGTCGTTCCAGACCGTCGCGCGCCAGTCGTCACGCATATGATGTGGTACCGCGTTGGTGGCGCTGACGAGCCGCAGGGAAAGTCGGGCATCGCGCATTTCCTTGAACATCTCATGTTCAAAGGCACCGATAAGATACCCGCAGGCGAATTCTCAAAGATCGTCGCCCGGTTGGGCGGACAGGACAACGCCTTCACGGCACAAGACATCACTGCGTATTTTCAGCGGGTCGCTAAGGAAAAGCTTCCCGATGTCATGAAGATGGAATCGGACCGGATGGCAAATCTCCGGCTCGACGAGAAAGAGGTCTTGACCGAGCGCAAAGTTATCCTCGAAGAGCGGCGCAGCCGTGTCGATAATGATCCGGGCTCGCTGCTTCAGGAGCAGATGATGGCCGCGCTCTATACCGCTCATCCTTACCACACGCCGGTCATCGGCTGGGAGCCGGAAATCCGGCAATTGAACCGCGCCGATGCGCTCGCCTTCTACAAGAAGTTTTACGCTCCGAACAACGCGATATTGGTCGTTACCGGAGACGTGGAGCCCGAGCAGGTGATGGCGCTGGCAAAGGAAACCTACGGAAAGTTTTCCGCGAATCCGGAAGTCGGCAAACCCCGCGTGCGTCCAACAGAGCCCGAGCCTTTGGCAGAGCGCCGCGTAATCCTGCGTGATGGACGCGTAGGTAAGCCCACGCTGGAACGCTATTACACAACGCCGAGCTTCACCACGGCATCGAATGGGGAAGGCGAAGCGCTTCAGATTTTGGCGCAGATCATCGGCGGTGGTAATACAAGCCGCCTTTACAACACACTGGTCCGCGACGAGAAAAAAGCCGCCAATGCAAGCGCGTGGTACACGGGCCTAGCTCTGGATAATGGCCGTCTTGGCTTCTATGCGGTAGCGGCTGGAGATGCGAAGCTCGAAGACATCGAGGCTTCGCTCGATAAAATCGTCAAGGATGTCAGCGGCCATGGCGTCACCCAGGAGGAGCTTGATCGGGCGAAGACCGGGGAAATAGCCAGCCTCATTTACTCCTCCGATAGCCAGCAAAGCTTGGCGCATACCTATGGCTGGAACCTCGCCGTTGGGCGCTCCATTGAAGACGTCGAAACGCGTCAGGATCGCCTGAAGGCAGTTACGCGAGAAGCCGTTCAAGCGGTGGCGAGGAAATATCTGGACCGTAAGAGATCGGTCACGGGCTATCTCGTTCCAGAGACGTCTCAGCTAGCACAAGTGCAGGTGCGCCCAGTCGCAAACACGGGCGCCACCCCGGCCCTTCACTAAGGATTGAATGATGACGGTTACAGTAGCTTTCCTTGGGCGCAAGTCGGTGCGGGGTCTGTTCGCCCTGCCGCTTGCGGCCCTGTCTTTCCTCTTCCTCGCGGCTATTCCGGCAAACGCCATGCAAATACAAAAAGTTACAAGCAAAAAGGGCATAGAAGCCTGGCTCGTCGAAGATCACAGCCGGCCCATTCTCAGCCTGCAATTCGCCTTCGCAGGCGGCGCAGCGCAGGATCCCGAAAACAAGTCCGGCGTTTCTACTTTCGTTTCGGGAATGTTGGACGAAGGGGCGGGCGATCTTAATTCGGAAGCTTTTCAGAAGCGGCTTGAGGATCTCGCCGCAAAGATGAGTTTCACCCCGTCCCACGACAATATCACAGGGTCTTTTCAGACCCTGACGGAAAACCGCGACGAATCTCTGAAGCTCCTCAAGATGGCGGTCACATCGCCCCATTTTGCGCCTGATGATGCTGATCGGGTGCGCGAGCAGATCATTTCAAATTTGCGCGTCGAAGAGAAGGACCCGGACAAGCTTGCGTCGCATGAGTGGTTCAAGCTTGCCTTTGGTTCTCATCCCTACGGGCGTCCAACAAGCGGCACGATCCAGAGCGTGACGGCAATCACACCTGACGATCTTCATGCTTATGTGAAGCGCGTTTTCGCCCGTGACAACCTTAAGATTGCCGTCGTTGGCGATATTGACGCGGCAACGCTTGGGACTGTTCTCGATAACATTTTTGGCGATCTGCCAGCGAAATCGAGCCTGTCGCCAGTGCAGGAGGTAGAGTGGCGCGCAGGGTCCAAGCAAAAAATCGTGCAGATGCCGAACCCGCAATCCGTGGCCCAATTTGGCTTTAAAGGCCTGAAGCGCAAAGACGCCGACTTCATCCCCGCATTTATCCTGAACTACGTCGTAGGCGGTGGTGGTTTCTCATCGAAGCTCATGCAAGAAGTCCGCGAGAAGCGGGGGCTTGCCTATTCGGTCTACACCTATCTCTATCCGCTTAACCGCGCTGGCATCTTTGCAGGCGGAGTTGCAACGGAAAACAAGGGCGTTGGCCAATCCCTCGACATTATAAAGGCGGAGCTTGAGCATGCGGCTAATGACGGCCTGACGGAGCAGGAGCTTCGGACCGCGAAAGATTATCTGATCGGGTCTTATGCGCTTCGCTTCGACACAAGCGCCAAAATCGCCGGGCAGCTCCTTGCGATCCAGCTCGATGATCTCGGAATCGATTACATCGAGCGGCGCAATAGCGAGATCGAAGCGGTCAAGGTGGATGATATCAAGCGCGTCGCCAAACGCCTGCTCGAACCAAAGAACCTGATCGTGACGGTCGTTGGCGAGCCGGAAGGTGTGAAGGAAGTCGGGCTTTAACCGCTTCAGCCTTGTGACAAACGAAAAAAGCCGCCGTTGGGTCATGCCTTCGGCGGCTTTTTCTTTTTTGCGTGCAGCCTTACGTTTAATCCATTGTTGAAAGGGCAACCAGCGGACTTGTTTACGCCATGAGCAAGCCTCACTGGAATCAAAAGACGTCGGGAAGGATTCGCTCAAATGATGTACCGTCAATCCATCGAAGCATGTCTCTCATCGAAGATTGGAGACGCCGGTCTGAGCGACGAGCGTCTTGCCCAGTGGCTCACCCTTCTCACGCCGCGCTTCAAGTCGCTCGAGGAAAGCGCCCAAGACGGAAGCATGGCGCATTTCCGCGTGCTGGATCGAACGGACGACATCGAAGAGGCGCGAGCTGCCTATGAGAAGCTGGCGGAAGGTGCGGACACCATCCTTGTGCTTGGCACTGGAGGTTCAAGTTTGGGAGGTCAGGCACTCGCGCAGGCAGGCGGCTGGTGCATCCCAGGCGATAATGGACCGGGCGGAGAAAAGCGCGCGCGCTTGCGTTTTTACGACAATCTCGATGCCAGATCCTTTATGCTCGGATTGCGCATCCTCAACATCCCGAAGACCCGCTTTATCGTGATTTCGAAGTCTGGCACGACGGGAGAAACCCTCGCGCAGACGCTCACGGCCTTCCGCTTCATCGAAGAGGCTGGCCACGGCTCGCTTATACCGCAAATTTTCCTCGGCGTGACGGAACCGGAAAAGCCCGGCGTCGCGAATGGTTTGCGCACACTATTCAGCGCCCGGGGCATCCCGCTTCTCGCGCATGACACAGAGATCGGCGGCCGCTTCTCCGCCTTTACCACGGTGGGGCTGTTGCCCGCCTTCGCGCGCGGCCTCGATGTGGCGGCTTTTCGCCGAGGAGGACGCGATGTCGTTTCGAGATTGAAAGGCGCGACGATGCCGGAGGAGCACCCCGCCGCCATTGGCGCGGCGATTTCCATCGGGCTCGCTAAGGATAAGGGCGTAACGAACTCCGTTCTCATGCCCTACACCGACCGGCTTGAGCGCTTTGGAGCCTGGTATGTGCAGCTATGGGCCGAAAGTCTCGGCAAAGCTGGTGAGGGAACCACGCCCATCGCCGCACTCGGGCCGGTGGATCAGCACAGCCAGCTTCAGCTTTTCATGGACGGCCCCCCCACTCATCTCATGAATGTTTTGCGCGTCATCGGCTCCGACGGCGAGGACCGCCTCACCATTCCGCCCGCCTTGGCTGCTGAGGCAGGCGCTAGCTATTTAGCTGGTAAAAGCATTAGCGATCTTGTTCAGGCGCAGCAGTGCGCAATCGTGGATGCGCTGGTCGAGGCACGCCGCCCAGTGCGCACAATTGATATGGAAAAGCTCGATGAGCAGACGCTAGGCGCGCTCATGATGCACTTCATGATCGAGACGATCCTTGCCGCCGATCTCTTGAACGTTGACCCTTTCGACCAACCAGCGGTCGAGCTGGGGAAGCGGTTGACGCGCCAATATCTCGCCGGATAAGGCAGTCGCGCGGCCATGGCCATTCGTCAGCTCAACCAAGTCGAGATCAATCGCATCGCTGCGGGCGAGGTGATTGAACGGCCAGCAAGCGCCATCAAGGAGCTTGTTGAGAATGCCATCGACGCGGGCGCAACCTCCATAGAGGTGATCGCTCAAGATGGCGGCCTATCGCTGCTACGCGTCACCGACAATGGCTGCGGCATGGATGAAGCAGATCTTTCGCTTTGCGTCGAACGCCACGCGACCTCGAAATTAGCCTCTGGCAACCTCCTCGACATTAGAACGCTCGGCTTTCGCGGCGAGGCTTTACCGTCGCTAGGTTCTGTGGGCAGGCTTCGGATCGTAACCCGTGCCACTGGCTCTCCTCACGGACACGAAATTGTCGTCGAACGCGGCAGCAAATCGGAAATCCGGCCTGCCGGTGCGCGACTGGGGACGACCGTGGAAGTCCACGATTTGTTTTCCGCGACGCCCGCGCGCCTCAAATTCATGAAATCCGAGCGAGCCGAGAACGCGGCGATTGCCGATGTTATGAAGCGGCTCGCGCTTGCATGCCCCCACATCGCATTTTCACTCACCATGGGGGAGCGTGTGTCGCTTTCGCTGACAGCGGCGGCGTCGAATGATGAGGCGGGGCTGCGCCAGCGTCTCGCACGTATCATGGGACGCGAATTCGCCGATGACGCTGAGCCTGTGAATTTGCACCGTGAGACGATTTCGATCTCCGGCTTTGCGGGGCGGCCCACTCTCAACCGCCCCGACACGAACCTGCAATATGTATTTGTGAACGGCAGGCCGGTGAAGGATAGGCTGCTGCTCTCGGCAATCCGAGGAGCCTATACAGATCTCGTTCCGCGCGGGAGAAATCCGCTTGCAGTGCTCTTCCTCACCATCCCCTCAGAGACCGTCGACGTAAACGTCCACCCAGCCAAAGCCGAGGTGCGGTTTCGCGAGGCTAGCCTTGTGCGTAGTATTGTCGTCTCGGCGCTGTCAGGGGCGTTGCAGCAGGCAGGCTCTGTCACCACGACCGCGCTTGGAAGCCGATTGCCGCCCTTAGCCGCATCGCAGGCAAGCCCGCAACAATATCGGGCGCCCTTGCGTAATACCTACCGGCCTTTCTCAAGCCCGGCCATACCCACGCCGGGTTTCGCCGAAATTTATCAGGACACGCTCGCAGAAAACGAGAACGCAAGCGATCGCCCGGGCGAAACACCAGAAGAACCGCTCGGCACTGCGCGGGCGCAACTCCATAAGACTTACATCGTCTCCGAAACGGAAGACGGCATAATTCTGATCGACCAGCACGCCGCGCATGAGCGCATCGTTTATGAAAAGCTGAAAGCGGCGCTCGATAGCGGCAAGGTTGCGCGGCAGCTTCTTCTGATCCCTGAAATCGTCGAATTAGAAGAGGAAAGCGCCGCTCTTCTCCATGAGCATCGCGATAAGCTGGCGCAAAGCGGCCTTGTTCTGGAAAGCTTCGGCCCTGGCGCGGTCATTGTGCGCGAAACGCCCGCGCTTTTAGGTCATGGAGACTTTCAGTCTCTCGTGCGCGATCTCGCCGGGGAGATTCAAGAAAACGCGCAGGCGACGCTCGAAGCGGAGCTTCACGCCATTTGCGCAACCATGGCGTGCTATGGCAGCGTGCGAGCAGGCCGCGCAATGAATATCGGCGAGATGAATGCGCTTTTGCGTGAAATGGAAGAGACGCCGAATTCAGCACAATGTAACCACGGACGCCCGACTTTTGTAACGCTTTCCCGTGGCGACCTTGAGCGGCTTTTCGAGCGCCGCTAGAGTATTTTGGGACCAGATTGAATCAGGTGATCCCAGTCAAAGCTTTGCAATGCTGGATTGCTTCCGGCCAGCTTTGCTGGCCATCGCAATGACGTCATCGCGAGCGGCAACGCCGCGTGGCGATCTACCGTGTCTGTTTTCAAGCTGTTTTTGCGTGTTTCCAGACTTGATCGTTCTTGAGCATGGCGCTCAGGATGACGATGAGTTTGCGCATGACGGCGGTGACGGCGACCATGTAGGGCTTGCCCTTTTTCATGAGGCGGTCAGCGAAGCTGCGAAACACCGCGTGATGGCGGATCGCGGCTCTTGCCGCCATGAACAGGCAGGAGCGCACCTGGCTTCGGCCTGCGAAGATGCGCCGTCGTCCGTAGCTCTTGCCGCTGTCGCGGTCGTAAGGAGCAAGGCCTGCCAGGGCGGCGGCGCTCGACGCCGGAATGGAGCCAAGCTCGGGCATGAAGGCATTGAGGGTGTAGGCGGTTATCGCGCCTACGCCCGCCACCGTTTGCATGAGCCTGTCGCGGTGGTGAAGCGCCGCATCGTTCCGGGTGAGCGCCTCGATTTCCGCCTCGATGGCGCAGAGTTCCTTGTTGAGCAGTTTGATATGCCTTTCCACGCCCTGGCGCACCGCTCTCACGCTGACATGTTCAAGGCGGCATTGCTCAGCCTCGATCATATCCTGGAGTTCAGCGCGCCGTTCCACCAACTCGCGAAGCGCGGCCTGTTCAGGACGCGGCGGCTGATAGAGCCGGAGACCCGGCTTGTCGCGGCCATATTCGGCGATAAGGCAGGCATCGATGGGATCGGATTTCGCATGGCGGCCGCGGAATTTTGCATAGGCGCGCACGCTCGTCCCATGCGCGCGATGGCAGGCAAGCTGAAGCTCGCATGCGGCTTGCAGCACGGCTGCTTCATACCCTCCCGTCGCCTCGCACATGACAAGCAAGGGGCCAAGATCAAGTTTTTCGTTGCGTTTTTTCTCGCGCGCCAAAAGGCGGCGGACGGCGCCTTGCGTGTTGGGCACGGAAAGGCTCTCGCCTGAGGGGAGGATATGAACAGAAAGGCTGTCCTTGGCCACGTCAAACGCGATCACATGATTGAAACGGGCAGCAAGCGGGGGCATGATGGCTGTGTTCATCCGGGCGTCCATGATTGTATGCGGCCGCAAAGGCCTCTCTACCGTTCGGATGGCCAAGGGAAGACGGCGCGGACCTAAGATCGCCAACGATCGTTAAAGATTGATCCAGAGAACGGCCGCGCGCCGCCCAGAACGAAGGATGGCCATCCTTCGTTCTGGGCCCAGTTTCCCGTGATTCGCAAACCGCCGGATACCAAGCCGCCAGCAACATACAATCCAGAAGACCGCAGCATTCGCCCTGGTCACGGCTGGTCGCAAAACGCTTTAGAGATTCGCCGCGCTTTTCTTGGCTTTCTTCGGCTTTTCTTTCGGCACCGCCAGCTCGCGGGCGGTGACTTTTATAAGCTCGCTCAGCCATTCGCTGTCCTCCCAGCGATCAGCCGAAATTAAGAAATAAGGCTTTCCGCCGGGATAAGGCGGCGCCATCTCGGCATTGCCCGCAATTTCTCTGCCACCCTCTGTCGGCTTCACGAAGAGCTGGTCATCGCAAACAAAAGCCACCATCTTGCCATCGCAATAGACGCCATATTCACCGAACATCTTGCGGGCCGAGACCTCGCCAGCGCCCGTCAGATGGTCGAGCAAATGATCTACGGTACTTTGCTTCGACGCCATCCCAAGTTTCCCCCTTATAAGACGATGATGCCAGCATGTTTCGCCTTGTTCTCTGGCTCAACGTGAATGGTTACGTGTGCGCCCGGCACGCGATCCCGGAGCTTATTCTCAATCCGATCGCAAATATCGTGGGCTTCGGTCACGGTCATTTGCGCCGGTACGACGAGATGGAATTGAATGAACGTAACAGGGCCTGCGTGCCGGGTCTGCAAATCATGCGCTTCGATTGCGCCATTCGCCTCTTTAGAGATACAGTCCCGGATCAGAGTAAGCGTCGTCGGTTCGACGGCTTGATCCATTAGGCCGCCCACGCTTTCCTTAAGCAGCCGCCATCCTGACAGGAGAATGTAAAGACCCACTCCGGCCGCCGTAATGGCGTCGAGAGAATGCCAGCCCGTTAGCACCGCCGCAATCAGGCCAATAACAGCGCCCGTTGAAGAAACGACATCAGCGAGAAGATGTTGCCCATCGGCGATTAGCGCAGGGGACCTCTCCCGCTTCCCCACCCGCACGAGTTGCCAACTCCATACGGCATTGATTGCTGAAGCGGTGATGCTAATCGCGATACCAAAGCCGGGCGCCTCCAACAGCTTCGGCTGCAAGACATGGAGGTATGCCTCGCGGAAGATCGCGAATGCCGCAACGATTATAAGCGTACCTTCCAGAACTGCGGAAAAATACTCTGCCTTATAGTGGCCGAAAGGATGATTGGCGTCAGGCGGCTTAACGCTAACGCTAATGGCAAAAATTGCCGCCCCGGCGACGACCACGTTGATGATGCTTTCGAGCGCATCCGACAGCAGTGCAATGGAACCCGTTGCCCAATAGGCCGCGCCTTTCAGCGCAAGCACAAGAAGCGCAATACCAAGGCTTGCAATGGCATAGCGGCTCAGAACCGTCACGGCGCCGCCCCTTAAGCTTACACATCAGCTGACCATGGTGAAATGGCGTAGCACCGCCGGTCAGCACCTGACAACTGCCTGTTAGCAGAATACCAGCCTGATTTTCAAACCAAAACAGGGAGCCGAACTGAATTCGGCTCCCGGCCCCCGCTGTCGTTCTTATAAAACCTTACGTCCCGCACTAAGCTGAACGTTATGCGGCGCGTTGTTAAACAGCGCGCCTGCGCCGTGCGACCGGATTATACGCAATCGCGGCGTGGTGTTCGCAATAAGGCACACCGAATGACTTTCCACGTCCGCAGAAGTGAAAGCCATCTTCCATTGGATCGCCAATGGGCCAGTGGCACATGCACTCTTTAAGCTCGGCCAAGGTAACGCGGCCCTCCGGCGCTGTCTCCAACTCCGGCAAAGCGCGTAACGGGATAACCGTCGCTACTTTCCGCTCTTCAGGCTGAACTGAGACCTTTAAAGCGGCGTTACCAAAAGTCCGGTACTGAACCTGCGCTGAACGCGCAGGGAAAAGTGCGATGTTGGAACGTGGGCGGGCAACGCGAATGCGCGACGTGGTGGCGCGCCCTGCGAGCCCCAAACGATGCACTTTCCCGATAACGGCATTGCGCGTTACTTCACCAAGCTTCGCTGCAATTTGGCTTGCGCTCAGGCCGTCCGACCAAAGCTTCTTCAAAGTATCAACACGTTCGTCGGTCCAACTCATAATGTTAGCCTCCTCGTACTGTTCGGCGGACATGCCGCGAATGAGAAACGGGGCCGCCGGATCGAATGACCGGCGGGGCCACAGGTGCTAACGCAAGACAAAGAAACACAGGCGTGATCGAAAGCCCAATACAACGGGCAATTGCCAGAAACTTCTGGCGCGATCAAAAACGCAACCTACTGGATTACACTCAGCGCAAGGTGAATCCTTACGCGGTGGCGAAGATGCGGCGATGCCGCTTCGGAAGAGGATGTCGCCACACATCCCTGTCTGAGGAGGAGAATTGCACAAATGCACCGTTAACACAAATTACCAGAGCATTAACAAAGGCCGTTTTGGCTCTATTTTTAGAGTGGTGTGTCTTTTATGCCGGTTGACAGTTGCTGCAACTCACGGAAGATATTAAAGCGAGCATGAGCCGCCCGACACCGGAGCGGCTTTTTTTCTTTTGCACCAGAGTGGTCAATATGTCTGCGGTTCTAGGCACATATGCACGGACAAACGTAGAATTTGAGAGTGGCGAGGGCGCTTATCTAATGACGCCTGCCGGCGACCGATATCTGGACTTTGCAGCCGGCGTCGCGGTCAATGTGCTTGGCCACTCCCATCCCCACCTTGTTGCCGCCATTACAGAGCAGGCGAAGAAGGTCTGGCACACTTCTAATCTCTACCGTGTAACCGGCCAAGAAAGGCTGGCGGACCGGCTCACCCGAGCAACCTTCGCGGACAAGGTTTTCTTTGCCAATTCCGGAGCGGAAGCGCTTGAAGCAAGCATAAAGATGGCGCGTAAGTTTCACAGCCATCGCGGGCAAGCTGAGCGATACCGTATCATCACATTTGAAGGCGCGTTCCATGGCCGGACGCTCGCGACTATCGCCGCTGGAAATCAGCCAAAACACGTGGCTGGGTTTGGTCCAAAGGTTGACGGGTTCGACCAGGTGCCCTTTGGCGATCTCGAAGCCGCTCGCAAGGCGATAACAGAAGAAACAGCGGGCATTTTGATCGAGCCAATTCAAGGCGAAGGCGGCGTTAGGCATGTGAGCTGGCCCTTCCTTCGCGCACTTCGCGATCTCACCGAAGAGAACGGCATTTTACTGCTCTTAGATGAGGTGCAGACTGGCATGGGCCGCACAGGCAAGCTCTTCGCCTATGAATGGACAGGTATCGAACCGGACATTCTCGCAGTAGCAAAAGGGCTTGGCGGCGGTTTCCCCGTTGGCGCTTGCCTTGCGACGGACGAAGCTGCGGCTGGCATGACCCCTGGCACTCACGGATCAACTTTTGGCGGCAATCCGCTCGCTATGGCGGCTGGTAACGCGGTGCTAGATGTCGTGCTCCAGCCCGACTTCTTGCCGCACGTTCGAATGATGGGACTGCTTTTTAAGCAACGGCTCGCCGAGATCGTGGACCGGCATCCAAAGGTTATTGCCGAAATTCGCGGCGAAGGGCTTATGCTTGGCTTGCGCTGCAATTTGCCGAACACGGACGTGTCTGGAACGCTGTTCGATGAAAAGCTTCTCACTGTGACGGCAGGAGACAATGTAATAAGGCTTTTGCCGCCGCTGACCATCACAGAAACCGAAATTAAAGAGGCATGCGCGAAAATTGACGCGGCATGTGCGAAGCTCGATGCTACACTCGCAGCATAACTCAGCTCTCAAGAACACAATGGGTCTCCGGCACTTTCTGGACATCGACAGCTACGACGCCCAGACGCTTCGGGAAATTCTGACCCATGCCCACGCCTTGAAGAAAACCTTCAAAAGCAACGGCGCAAAGCCGAAGCTCGCGGAGGGTGCGGTGTTGGCGATGTTGTTCGAGAAGACCTCGACACGCACGCGCGTTTCCTTCGATGTCGCGATGCGGCAGCTCGGTGGTGAAACGATAGTGCTCAATCACGGCGACATGCAGCTTGGCAGAGGCGAAACAATCGCCGACACGGCGCGCGTTCTATCCCGCTATGTTGATGTGCTAATGATGCGCACAAGCTCGCACGATACGCTGATCGAGCTCGCGAAATATGCAAGTGTGCCTGTAATAAACGGCTTATCCAACTTGTCCCATCCCTGCCAGATCCTTGCGGACGTTATGACGCTAGAGGAAAAAAAGGGGCCGGTAGAAAAGCTAACGGTCGCATGGACCGGCGACAGCAACAATGTCGCCACCTCTTGGATCCACGCGGCGGTCCGGTTTGGCTTCGCCTTGCGCATCGCTTCGCCGAAGCCATTGCAGCCGCCGCCAAGTCTTATGGATTGGGCGCGGTCCGAGGGTGGAAAACTCACCGTTTTTGAGGACCCGAGCGCGGCGGTCGAGGGCGCCGATTGTGTCGTCACTGACGTCTGGGTGTCGATGGGCCAAGATAACGGCGAAAGCCGCATCGAGATGCTCAAGCCTTATCAAGTGAACGCGGCGCTTATGGAAAAGGCCGGCAAAGATGCTATCTTTATGCATTGCTTGCCAGCGCAGCGGGGCATGGAAGTAACCGGCGACGTGATCGACGGCCCGCAATCGGTGGTTTTCGACGAGGCTGAAAATAGGCTGCACGCTCAAAGAGCAATCTTGGCGTGGTGCCTTGAGAAGGTTTGATGGGCGGGGATTTCGAGCTGACAAGCGCTAGCGCTGATTTGGGTAGATTTGACGACTATGTTCTTCCTTTCCAGCTAGAGAGTTCCGGCGCACGCGGGCGCTTGATTAGGCTGGCGTCTGCCATCGACGAAATTTTGAGCAAGCATGATTACCCCGAGCCGGTGCTGCGCCTGCTCGGCGAAGCGGTCACGCTTGCCGCCATGCTGGGAGCATCGCTCAAAATCGATGGCAAGTTTATCCTGCAAGTGCAAGCCGATGGACCCGTCAGCTTCCTCGTCGTGCATTATACATATCCAGGGCATCTGCGCGGCTATGTGAGCTATAGCAAAGAGGCTCTGGCCCGCCGTGCCGCTGAGGGTGATAATTCCGCGCCGCTGCTTGGCAAAGGTCATCTCGCAATGACGATTGACCCTGGCGCGGGCATGGAGCGCTATCAGGGCATCGTGGCGCTCACAGGCGATACGCTGGTTGATGCGACCCATGAATATTTCGCTCAGTCGGAGCAAATACCGACCTTTATTCGCATCGCCGTAGCGCGTCATTATGTCGGTCCGAACGGTTCGCGGCAGGGACATTGGGCTTGGCGCGCTGGTGGCCTCATGGTCCAGAAACTAACGCAAGAAGGCGGACATCCACGCGATGGTGAGGCAGCAGCGCCGCCCATCGAAGATAACCCTGATACTGACGACGATTGGGTGCGGGCACGGGCACTAGCCGCTACCGTGGAAGATCATGAGTTGCTCGATCCCACACTCACGCCCGAGCGTCTCCTCTATAGGCTGTTTCATGAGGAACAGGTGCGGGCCTTCGACGCGACCCCCCTGGAGGCCACGTGCAACTGTTCGCACGAACGCGTGGAACAAATGCTCAGCCAGTTCAAATCTGAAGAGCTTGCCGATATGTCGGATGGCGACGCCATCACCGTGACCTGCGAGTTCTGCAATTCCCACTACAAATTCAACGCCAGCGATTATATAGAGGGCGACGGGTCTAGCTCTTAAGATCAAGGTTCGTCTTGATCGCCAGGGCAATGGCTAAGATCTCTATGGCTGCGTTCCGTTAATCGCCATCTGTCGGCGGCACGGCTTCAGTTGAATGAAAGGTTTGTAATGCGCTTCGACGGCACAAACACTTATGTCGCCACAGGCGATCTGCGCGTCGCGGTCAATGCCGCCATTGTTTTGGAGCGCCCCCTGCTCATCAAGGGAGAGCCCGGCACAGGCAAGACGGTTCTCGCCCATGAGGTTGCCAAGGCCCTGCAAACGCCAATCATCGAATGGCATGTGAAGTCGACCACGAAGGCGCAGCAGGGGCTCTATGAATATGACGCCGTGAGCCGCCTCCGCGATAGTCAGCTTGGGGACGAGCGCGTCAAGGACATCCGCAATTACATTCGCAAGGGCAAGCTGTGGGAGGCGTTCGAAGCGCCCAAGAAGCCCGTTTTGCTCATTGACGAAATAGACAAGGCCGACATTGAATTCCCGAACGATCTTCTGCTCGAACTCGATCGCATGGAGTTTTTTGTTTACGAGACGGCACAGGTGGTCCGCGCGGAAGTGCGCCCCATCGTCATCATCACGTCCAACAATGAAAAAGAGCTGCCGGACGCTTTTCTGCGACGCTGCTTCTTTCACTACATCCGCTTCCCAGAGCGCGAGACCATGCAATCCATCGTGGATGTGCATTTTCCCGACCTGAAGCCGCGGCTACTGCGCGAGGCGCTTAACATTTTCTATGATATTCGCGAAGTGCCCGGCCTGAAGAAAAAGCCATCCACATCGGAGCTTCTCGATTGGATCAAGCTGCTTCTGAACGAAGACATTGACGCCGAAACGCTGAAAGAGCGCGATCCGCGCAAGATCATCCCGCCTTTGCATGGCGCGCTGCTAAAGAACGAGCAGGACGTGCAGCTGTTCGAGCGGCTCGCCTTCCTCAGCCGCCGGAAGGATTGAGATTCTGCCCGGTTCCGTCTGAGCATCGGCAACCCCTCTTTGACAAACATAATGCTTGATCAAGGTTTCTAACCTATCATAATGATAGGTATGCAGGAAGGTCATACCGCTGACGCCGAAACAGCTTTCAGCGCACGAAGCGCTTCGGACAATCCGGGAATTGGCGGCGGATAGCGGTAATGTCCTCGTGGTTTCTCATGCCAAGGAGCGCATTAACGAGAGACAGATCACGAGTCGGCAGATTATTGCGTGCTTGCAGAAGGGAACGGTCACTGAGGGGCCGTTTCTAAATGCTCATGGAAATTGGCAAGTGAATGTTTTCCGCCATGCGCCTGGCGAAAACATAACGTGCTCGGTAGCAATAGAGTGGGCCGATAAGCTGATCGTTATTACGGCCTTTTGGGATAAAAACTAGAGGTTAGCCATGTATCATTACACGGACAGCGGCCTCGATAACATCTATCTTGTAAACGGTTATACTGAGCATCAGACACCGTATGGCCGTGCGGTAAGTATCGATAATCTCGAAGGCTTGCACGATACGATCGCTAGCAAGCTTGTCGATGGCCCAAACCGGCTTACAGGCGCTGAACTACGTTTCCTACGCCACGAGTTGGATATATCGCAAAAGCGTCTAGGCAAATTTCTGGGCAAGACTGAGCAAGCTGTTGCGCGTTGGGAGAAAGCAACCGATAAGGCCGTCGATCCCATAGCCGACAGGATGGTCCGTCTTCTTTATCTGGAGTTCAAGCAGGGCGGTTCCCCTGTATTGGACCTTCTTAAGCGCCTTGCCGAAGCAGACCATAAGAGCGCGGTGGAACTGCGGCTTGAAATGGTTAAGGATAGCTGGTGCATAGCAACCGTGCGGTGCGCGGCCTAACCTCACACGCGAGGCTGGTGGGAGGCTGTAAGTTGTTTCAAATCCTGCGCGCTCCCGATATCAACCTCTAACGCCATGCTATTGCTGGGCTATAAGCGGAGTTCATTTTGCTTGAGCGGCTGACAAACACGGCGGTAGAGGGTTGGTCCCGCGCTCAGGACGCTGCCGCGCGGGTTTTCGCGCCGTCGCTGCGCCTCGGCGTGACGGGGCTCGCGCGCTCCGGCAAGACCGTTTTTATCACCTCGCTCGTCCACAACCTTCTCGCCGGAAATGCGTTGCCCTTCTTCGAGCCGCTGTCGCAGGGGCGCGTGATCCGGGCCTATCTTGAGCCTCAGCCTGACGATACGGTCCCTCGCTTCGACTATGAGGGCAATCTTGCGAAGCTGACCGCTGCTGACGAGCCCGAATGGCCTGAAAGCACGCGGCATATTAGCGAATTGCGCCTCACCTTGGAGTTCGAGCCACTGGGGGCTTTCTGGCGCAGTTTTGGGACGAACCGGCTGCATCTCGACATTGTCGATTATCCCGGCGAATGGCTGCTGGATTTACCGCTGCTCAATTTGAGCTATGAGGATTGGTCGCGCCAAGCCCTCGAACTTGCTCGCGAAACGGCCCGTGCTTCTGCTTCGGGCGAATGGCTTGCGTTTCTGGCAACGACGAATGCGCTCGCCCCTCAAAACGAGCAGACCGCGCGAAACGGGGCTGAGCTCTTTACTCAATATCTCCGGCGCTGCCGCAACGAGGCTCTTTCACTATCAAGTCTGCCGCCGGGACGCTTTCTTATGCCGGGCGATCTTGCGGGCTCCCCCGCTGTCACGTTCTTTCCGCTAGAAACGCCGCCCGATCTGTCCGCCGCCGCGCGACAGCCTATGGGCCATGATGGCGCGGCGTTATCAGGCCTATAAAACGCATGTGATCCAACCATTCTTCCGCGATCACTTCGCGCGCCTCGACAGGCAGATCGTGCTTGCCGACGTTCTCTCGGCGGTAAACGCAGGGCCGGACGCGGTGGCCGACCTTGAGCGCGCGCTGACGGATATTCTTTGCTGCTTCCGGCAGGGGCAAAATGGCTGGCTCACCATGATAACGGGGCGGCGGATCGACCGCATCGTTTTCGCAGCCACGAAGGCCGACCATCTCCACCATCTTAACCATGATCGCCTTGAGGCGATTCTGCGCCTCATCGCGGCGAAAAGCATTGACCGCGCCGCCTTTATGGGAGCGGAACTGCGCGCTTTCGCTCTTGCCAGTGTGCGGGCGACGCGAGAAGGCCAAGCGCGGCAGGGCAGCGAGAGTTTGCCCTGTATCATCGGCACGCCGTTGAAAGGCGAGCGGATCGGATCGCGCGCATTCGATGGGGAACAAGAGCTGGCGATTTTTCCTGGCGATTTGCCGGAAGACCCTGCTGTCGCCCTTTCGCCGGCATGGCTCAAGTCGGGCAGCGCGCCCGCCCACTTTGTGCGCTTCCGTCCGCCCCGGCAACAAGCCCCCGAGTTTGGCCGAAACGCGGTCCTTCCTCATATAAGGCTCGACAGGACTTTGAACTTCCTTTTGGGCGATTGGCTATCATGAGCAATGTTTCTGGAAATCGCGCACCGGCAGCGTTTACGCTCGATGATCCTCGCTTGCAAATCGATGCGCCGGTCGAGGATATTTCGCAGGTAGAGACCAGCACGCCGCCGCCAATCATCCGCGAGCGCGGTCGCCGGTGGGGTAGCATTTTCCTCAGCGCCGTCGGAGGGCTTCTGCTTCTTGCGCTACTTCTGTGGGTTCAACAGACGGTAGTCTCTCTGCTCGCGCGAAACGATTGGCTTGGATGGGCAGCAACAGCTCTTTTTGCAGTCGCAGTCCTAGCCTTCTGTCATGATGCTGGTGAGGGAAATTAGCGGCCTCCTGCGCCTGTCCGCGATCACGACGCTTCGACGCAAGGCGGATGCGGCTTTGGAGACGGAGGATGCGCGGGCGGCGCGCAGCACCGCTTCGGCGATCCGCGCGGCGTTGGCAGACAGGCCCGAATTGGGTCATGGAATGCGGCGCCTGAGGCAGCATGATCGCGATATTCACGACGCAAAACAGATTTTGGCCCTGACAGAGCGGGAACTGCTCTTGCCGCTCGACTGCGCGGCGCGCGCCGCGATAGGAGCATCCGCCCGGCGCATATCGGTCATCACTTCGATCAGCCCGGCGGCGATCTTGGCAGTCGCCTTCGTGGCCTATGAGAATTTCCGTATGCTGAGGGCGCTCGCGGCCATATATGGCGGCAGACCGGGATTCTTCTCAATCCTAAGGTTGTTGCGTCTTATCGCGGGGCACCTCGCCGTCACCGGAGGCATGGCGTTCACTGATGATCTTGTGCAGCAATTTATCGGCCACGGCCTGACAGCTCGCCTCTCGCGGCGGCTTGGCGAAGGCCTTGTCAATGGCGGCTTCACCATTCGCGTTGGAATTGCCGCTGTCGAAGTGCTTCGGCCTCTTCCCTATGTCGAAGCGCGTCCGCCGCGTCTGCGCGAATTCGTGGCTGAATTCTTGCGCTTTGGAAAGCAGCAGGAAGACGCCGGTAAGACTTCGACCAACTAAGGGCAACTGCAACGGGGGCTACATGCAGTACATTCGATTTATCTGCTTCTTGCTCATTGCAGCACTGGCAGAGGCTGGCCTTCCTACCGCATTGGCACCTGCCATTGCGTCCGAGCAGACAGTCGCCCGGGAAATGAATATCAATGACCTCAACGCCAGCGCAAAGGTGCGCGTGAAGGCGCCAGCCGCTTGGACCAGCAGCGAGACCTCGGTCGTCCTGCGCGATGAGTACCAGGAAGCAATTGCCGGTGTGCAATTTACGGTGATCTGCAACGACAAATGCGGTGACGAGCAGATTGCGAATCTGCCGAAGGTCATTGATCAAACCTTCGAAACCAGGGCGCGGCCGAACCTTAATACCGGAGATCCAGCGTTGGACGCGGTCCGCTTAAAGGTCGATCTTGTTGAGGAAGGCAATGTTCCGGACGGCAAATTCCGGATTGCCCGAGTAACCAAGCCAGCCGGTTTGCAAGGTCCCTATCGCGAGCACCTCTATGCCGTTTGCATCCGCGCAAAAAAAGGCACGAAGATTGTAGCGGCGCAAGCATGGGCACCGGTAGCTCGGGAGGAGCTGGGTTTGGTGATCGTCAATGCGTGCAGGACATTTGAAATCCTTTGAATATTCGAACAGTGTCTACCAATAGCATCAAGTCCAAGGTGAACCGGCAAATAAGATACTGGTCCGAGCGCGCTCATCATGCTGATGGTCAGCGCGGATAATGATAATAAGGGGGGAAGACGAACCCGTGACAACGGCGGCATTGCAATCTCCAACATCACCGTTGGAGCACGCGGCGGATGTGGCTACCAGAGCTGGCGCCCTTTCCGCGCGCCTTGATCGTCTGCCGGCGACGCGGACGGTCTGGAAGCTAATCATCCTTCTGAGCTTCGGTTTCTTTTTTGAACTCTATGACCTCCTTCTCACAGGCTACGTTGCACCAGGGATGGTTAAGGCTGGCATCTTTACGCCAACCACGCCCGGCCTGTTCGGGACAACCGGCGTCGCGAGCTTCGTGGCAGCACTCTTTTCCGGGCTCTTCATCGGCACAATCGCCTGCGGCTTCCTGGCCGACAGATTTGGGCGACGCGTTATTTTCACCTACTCTCTGCTCTGGTACTGCGCCGCCAATCTGATCATGGCGTTTCAATCGACTGCCTTCGAAATCAATCTATGGCGGTTCATTGCTGGGATCGGCCTCGGCGTCGAGATGGTCACAATCGGCGCGTATCTGTCGGAGCTTGCTCCGAAACACTTGCGGGGCCGTGCTTTCGCTTGCTGTCAAGCCTTCGGGTTTTCGGCCGTCCCGATCGTTGCGTTTCTGTCCTATCTTTTGGTGCCGATCGCGCCCTTGGGTTGGGATGGTTGGCGATGGGTCGTAGTCATCGGCGCTATCGGAGCGATCTTTGTCTGGTGGATTCGCCGCGAGCTGCCCGAGAGTCCGCGCTGGCTTGCTGTCAGGGGTCGACTGGACGAGGCCGAACATATCATCAGCGATCTGGAGCGCCGTGTAGAACGGGAATACGGAAAGCCGCTTCCGCCGCCTGCTGCGGGAGAGTCAGCCGTGCCTCACGGAAAATTTCGCGAGATGTGGGAGCCTCCCTATCGTAGCCGCGCGATCATGATGATTATCTTCAACGTCTTCCAGACAGTTGGCTATTATGGCTTTGCGAATTGGGTGCCAACGCTTCTCATCAAGCAGGGCATTTCGGTCACGACGAGCCTCGGCTATACCACCTTGATCGCTCTCGCGGCTCCTCTTGGCCCGCTCATCGGCCTCCTCATTGCGGACCGGTTCGAACGCAAGCACGTCATTGTCGCGGTGGCAGGTCTCACTATTGTTGCTGGGCTTTTCTTCAGCCAAGCATCCTCCGCTGTCGCAATCATCGCCTTTGGTGTCCTGCTGACGCTTGCCAACAATATCATGTCTTATAGCTATCACACCTACCAGCAAGAGCTGTTTCCGACCGGGATCCGCGCGCGAGCGGTTGGATTCGTCTATTCCTGGAGCCGCTTTTCGGCGATCTGGAACGCCTTTCTGATCGCGTTCATGCTAGAGCATTTTGGCGTCACAGGCGTTTTCCTCCTTATCGGCGGAGCGATGGCCATCGTTATGCTGGTGATCGGCTGTGTGGGACCGCGCACCCGCGGGGTCGAACTTGAGAAAATCTCCCACTAAGGGAGTTTGGGGACGCCCAAATATTAGCCCTGCTCAGCGTGATCGCCAAAGCAGGGCTGCTTAGAGGAAAAACTTCAGGACTGCTGATATCGAGAGGCGCCGTTGCGAAACCTCTTGATAACTCCAGCCACCGCGTTCCCTACATCGGTGGTGTTAGCCCGTCCCGGCCCACGTTAATGCGGGGGGTTTGAAGACTGCCATCCGCTTGTGGCTTTGCTGCGCCGATGAATATCTTCGCGCCCGGCTTCAATTCGCTCACCTCGCCAGGCGTGTAGACAACGATCTGCGTGTCTGGCGTTACCGTGACTTTCTTCTCCCCGTCTTTGTATTTGACCGTGATTGTTTGGCCGTCGGTGCCAACGACCGACTGCTCAACGTTGCCGTTTGTCATGGTGCTTTGCGGAACGAGATCCCAGCTATAATGCCCATCGCCGGTTCCACGCATGGCCTCGGTGAAGATGTGGACTTCTACGGCGCGCTGGCTGCCGTCAGGCTGCGGCATTCCGGTGGATCCGACATATGAGCCGGGCTTGATATCCGAAAGCGAAGCCTTTTTAATAGCAACGATCAACGGCTTCTCGGCTAGCTTCACCTTCACTTCGGAGCCATCGCGAGCTTTGATGATGTAGCTATCACCCTCTAGGCGCTCAATCGTTCCACGCACTCGAACAGGCTTTGGCTCTTGAGCTGAAGCTTGTGCCAATCCGAGGCAAAATCCGAGCCCTATAAGGCCCATCGCATACCATTTGACGCTGTTAGACATGGCCCACCTCCCATAATCTTGATTTGTCTCTTGAAACGCGCCGTTGTTCGGTGCGTCTTAAGGGTTATATTCGCGAACAATGACGGACTCAATTGTAATGAATGATACGACGGACACGGAGAAGGAGAGTGCGCCACCGGCGGCGCAAGTCATTCACAGACGCTGGGTCCGTATTCTGCATTGGATCAACGCTGTCGCCATCATCATCATGATCGGATCGGGCTGGGAGATCTACAACGCTTCGCCCATTTTTGACTTCCTCTTTCCAAAGACCATAACGGTTGGAGGCTGGCTCGGGGGAGCCATCCTGTGGCATTTCGCTGCGATGTGGGTCCTGATGATAAACGGGCTTATTTACGTCCTGTTCGGGCTGACGACGGGTCATTTGAGGCGCAGGTTTTTGCCAATCCGGTTGGCTGATATCATCAGTGACGCCGCCGCCGCTCTAAGAGGCAAGCTTAGCCACGATGACGCTTCTTCCTATAATGCGGTGCAAAAGGTGTCTTATTGCGTGGTGCTGCTCGCTGGAGTCTCAATCGTTGCAACGGGGTTCGCCATTTGGAAGCCGGTCCAACTTCAGTGGCTTACTGCGGCCTTCGGCGGCTTTGACAACGCGCGGCTCTGGCATTTTCTTTCCATGGCCGTGATTGTTCTGTTTTTCCTTGTCCACGTCACGATGGCGTTGCTCGTGCCAAAGAGCCTTCGCGCCATGATCCGCGGCTACTAGGGGGATACTCATGCTTCGGTCAAAAAAAACGCGCCCCCCCGTTGACGTTCAGCTTTTCGTAAAAGATGCGTCAAAACTGCTTCCCAATCCCGCCCGGCGGATGTTTCTGCGCAGTGCAAGCCTTGGTAGCGTGGCTTTTCTGACCGGCTGCGACATCGCCGATGGTCAATCTGCCGAGAAGGCATTGCGCATCATGTCGCAGTTCAATGACAGGTTCCAAGCGTGGCTGTTTAGTCCCACCCTGCTTGCTCCCACCTTTCCTGAAAGCGCGATTACGCGCCCGTTCCGCTTTAACGCCTATTATCCTGAGGCGAGCGCACCTGACGTGGATGAAGAAAATTACAAACTGATGATCGATGGCCTTGCGGAAGATAAGCACCCCTGGACGCTCGATCAGCTTTACGCGCTCCCACAAGAAACACAGATTACGCGGCTCATATGTGTTGAGGGGTGGAGCGCAATCGGCAAGTGGACCGGCACGCCGTTGCGTGACTTCCTGCGCCGGATTGGTGCCGACATGACCGCGAAATACCTCCATTTCACCTGCGCCGAAGGCTATTCGGTATCGATCGATATGCCAACTGCGCTACATCCGCAGACGCAGATGACTTTCAAATTCGACGGTCAGGTCCTGCCTGCGAAATTTGGATATCCCATGCGCATTCGCATTCCCACAAAGCTCGGCTTCAAGAACCCAAAACATGTCATTGGGCTGACCGTGCTGAACAATTACACGGGGGGATATTGGGAGGATCAAGGTTACAATTGGTTCAGCGGCCTCTAAAGCGGATTGCGTTGAGACAGAACTGGGTCATTGCGACGGACAGCAAAGCTGGCCGGAAGCAATCCAGAGCTTAAGTCATTGATGCTGCACTGGATCGCCACGGCGGCTGAAGCCGCCTCGCGATGACGATGCGCCCAACTGAACTCAATATGCTTTAAGGCTCGCCCGAGGGGTTCCCTAGCGATATTTCTCGATGAACGCTCATGATGCTCCGCTCAATTCCCAATGGAGTTCTGGTGCTGGTTGCCGGTCCCTCCGGAGCTGGTAAGGACGCGCTGATGAATGGGGCGCGAGAACATTTTGCTCGTTCCGAAGACCCAGGGGTGGTTTTTGCCCGCCGCGTTATTACACGCGAGGCGTTGCCGGAAGCGGAAGATCACGACAGTCTCACGTTGAATGCTTTTGAGCGGATGGAAGCTGCGGGCGGCTTCGCGCTCTCCTGGCGTGCCCATGGCCTGGCCTACGGCGTCCCTGCCAGTATCCGTGACGATTTGGCTAAAGGATGCACGGTCGTCGTCAATATCTCCCGCAGCGCGATCGCGGCGGCTGAGGCAATGGGCTATCCGGCGGTGGTGCTGCATGTGACGGCCCGCCCGGAGATCCTCGCTGCTCGCATTGCTCGGCGCGGGCGCGAGAGCGCAGAGGATATCGCAGGCCGCCTCGCCCGCGAACCTACGGTCAGCGCCCGCACGGCGCGGATTATCGAGGTTCGCAACGAAACGGCAATTGAGGCTGGAGTCTGTGGCCTTTCTCGAGGCGTTGCGCACTGTGCGCCACATCAGCCTCGCCGAAGTTTGAGCTGCGCACGGGCTGCAATGACGAAGTCCGCTCCCTCGCTCGGCTGACGAAACAGCACGATCTGCTCGAGGCCGAGTGGCCCAGCGCCAACGGCTTGGCGATAGGCGCGTGCAAGAATGCTTATCCAGCGTTGGCGAGTGGAGGTGAGCGCATCCGCCATCAGGCCCCTTGGCTTTGAGACGCAAATAGGTCTATGCCTATGTGCGACGGAAAGGTCTATACATTTTGGGCGATAATCTCGTGACATCACATCTGCAATCGAGTGAAGCGCTGCCGCTGTGGAGGCGGATCGCGGACGACCTCGCCCAGGCAATCACGCGCGGCGAGTTCGCCCCTGGCACAGCCCTGCCCGCGGCGTTGGCGCTGGCGGAACGCTACGGCGTGCACCGGCACACCGTCCGGCAGGCATACCACCATCTTGCCGAACAGGGGCAGGTGTCAGTTGTGCAGGGGAGCGGCACCTACGTAACGCAGCCTCGTTTTCCTTATAAAATTGGACGGTATGTCAGCTTCCGGGGTAATTTCGGAGCAGCCGGTCTCACGCACGGCACGCTGCTGGAAAGCGCCGTAATTGCATCTCCGCCAGCGATTGCCGATGCGCTTTCAATCGATGAAGGCGCACTCATTTGGCAAATCCGCGTTCTGAACGAGGCGGCTGGGCGCCCTATGTCCACCTCGCTGCATTATCTGGAGGAAGCCCGCTTCCCGGCGCTGCCCGCACAGCTCAGGTCTTGTGATTGCTCGCTTACGCGCGCCTTCGCGTCCTACGGTATTGTGGGATATGAACGCCTCGCCACGCGGCTTAGCGCCCGCGCCGCAACGGCGCTTGAGGGCCGCCTACTTGCTATAAGCGAAGGTGCACCAGTGCTTTATTCAAGCGGCCTGGATGGTACGGACAAGCGCCGCCCGCTTCAGCTCACTGAAACAGCCTTTCCCGGCGATCGCATGGAAATGGTGATCGAACCGGACACGGATGTGTAGCCGCTTCTCACATAACTGTCATGATGTTGCGAGGCGTTTGTCATGCCCTGCTGCTAGCTTCGCCGGAAGGTATCGGCATGTTGACAACATCGCCTGCGAGCGCAACCAGCTCGATCTGTCGAGGTTGTTTGGCGCAAAGCTATACCTCTTCAAAGTGAGATCTATATCGAACCTATCGTTCTGCGGCGAAGCCCTTCTCTGGGAGCATTGTCGAAAACGCTGCGCGCTCGGCCCGCGTGATGCCGTAAGCTTGATGATCGGTGCAGATTGTGCTTGCGATACGGACGTGGTCGCTGGAAACAACCGCCATGAAGTTTGCCACACCGCTTCCGATTGACGCCGTCTTGGACGAATTGCGCAACGCCCTGACCGCGCGCCCATCGGCCGTCCTCGTCGCCCCACCCGGCGCGGGCAAGACGACACGCGTCCCACTCGCATTGATGGACGAAGGCTGGCTCCAGGGTCGAAAAATCCTGGTGCTGGAGCCGCGCCGCATTGCCGCGCGGGCCGCCGCCGAGCGCATGGCGCATTCTCTATCGGATGCGGTCGGCGAGCGGATCGGATTGCGCGCGCGGATGGTCTCGAAATCAGGGCCGAAGACACGCATCGAGGTCGTCACCGAGGGCGTATTCACCCGCATGATCCTTGATGATCCTGAGCTTTCCGGCATCGGCGCGGTGCTGTTCGACGAGTTTCACGAGCGTTCGCTCGATGCCGATTTGGGGCTTGCCCTGGCGCTCGACTGCCAGTCAGGCTTGCGCGATGATTTGCGCATCCTGCCGATGTCGGCGACGCTAGACGGCGCACGGGTCGCGCAACTTCTCGGCGATGCCCCCGTCATCGCCAGCGAAGGCCGCGCGTTCGCGGTCGAGACGCGTTATCTCGGTCGGGATGCCAACGCGCGCATCGAAGATCAAATGACGGACGCGGTGATGCGGGCCGTGGCTACGGAAACGGGTTCGATCCTGGCGTTCTTGCCCGGCCAAGGCGAGATCCGGCGGGTCGAGGAGCGGCTGAAGGAGCGCATCAGCGATCCGGCGATCGTGCTTGCCCCTCTTTACGGCGCGATGGACATACAGGCTCAGGACCTTGCGCTCAAGCCAGCGCCAAAAGACCTGCGCAAGGTGGTGCTCGCAACCTCGATTGCCGAGACGTCAATCACCATCGAGGGCGTGCGTGTCGTCATCGACAGCGGTCTTGCGCGGGTTCCGCGTTTCGAGCCGGATGTCGGCGTGACGCGGCTGGAAACTGTGCGCGTGTCTCGCGCCGCCGCCGATCAGCGGAGAGGCCGCGCCGGCCGTACTGAGCCCGGCGTCTGCATTCGCCTGTGGGACGAGGCGCAGACCCAGAGCCTGTCCGCCTATGCCGAGCCGGAGATCCGTTCGGCCGATCTTGCAGCCCTGTTGCTCGACTGCGCGGAATGGGGAACAGCCGATCCGCTTTCGTTATCTTGGATTGACCCGCCCCCAGGCGCCGCCATCGACGCCGCGCGCGAGGAGCTGACGGAGCTGGAAGCGCTCGACGGACAAGGCCGCATCACGGCCATGGGAAAGCGGCTAAGGTCGCTGCCATTGCCGCCCCGGTTGGCCCGCATGGTGATTGTTGCAGCCGAACTCGGCCACGCGGAGGATGCTACCCGGATCGCTGCAATTATGGTGGAGCGCGGACTTGGCGGCACCGATGCCGATCTCGCACATCGGCTTGAAGGTTTCCGCCGTGACCGCTCGCGTCGCGCGAGCGAGATGCGAAAGCTGGCGGCGGGCTGGGCGCGTCTGGCCAGCGTAGGCCGCTCGGCGCAAGAGCCCGATGAGGACATGTCGATCGCGCGCATGCTGGCGCTCGCCTTTCCGGAGCGCATTGGCAAAGCGCGGGGCGCACCCGGCCAGTTCCTCCTCGCAAATGGCCGGGGCGCCAAGCTTGATGCGACGCATCCTTTGGCGGGATCGCCGTACATCGTCGCGGCAGAGCTGTCAGGATCGGCGGCGTCGACGCGCATCCTGCTCGCGGCTGCAGCCGATGAAGCTGACATACTTGCCGCCGCCAGCCATCGCATCCGCGAGAAGGACGAGGTCGAATTCGATCAAAGCGCGGGCGCGCTTCGGGCACGCCGCGTGCGCAGGCTCGACGCCATTCTGCTCGCAAATGAGCCCCGAGCTGTGATGGCGAGCGAGGAAACGGCGCGTCTTTTGGCGGACGGCATCGCAAAGCTCGGCCTTGACCGCCTGCCGTGGAGCAAAGCGCAAATCCAGCTCCGCGACCGGGTCAGTTTCTTGCGCGCGCCCGGAGAGGACGAATGGCCGGACCTGACCGATGAGGCGCTCGCCAAGACGGCCTCGGAGTGGCTTGCCCCATACCTCGCCAGCAAGACAAAGCTCTCCGAGATCGCCGCCGATGACCTCGGCGCTGCGCTTGATGCGCTCGTGCCATGGAACTTGAAGCGGCGCTTGGAGGAAGAAGCTCCGACGCATTTCGAGGCGCCCACGGGCAATCGTCACGCCATCGATTACGAGACGGCGGGCGCACCCGCCCTGCACATCCGCGTGCAGGAGCTGTTTGGCCTGGCGCACCATCCATCGATAGCGGGCGGTAAACTGCCGCTCACGCTGCATCTGCTCTCGCCCGCGCAAAGGCCGATTCAGATCACGCGCGATCTGCCGGGCTTCTGGAAGGGATCATGGGCGGCGGTTAAGGCCGAGATGAAAGGGCGCTATCCGCGGCACCCATGGCCCGACGATCCCGCCTCGGCAGTGCCTACCTCTCGGGCCAAGCCGCGCGGGACGTGATTGAGGGAACGTTTAACCGCGCGCAATCCATATTCCAGCATTCATCGCGCTGCCTTTTCGCCTCAAGGCCGGGAGCTCAGGTTTGGATTGTTCGGCCAGACCCTGCGCCACCGGTCCATTTAAGGTTTTATCAAAGCAGGAGACGCGCTATGCGGGAATGTGTCGGTTCCAGCTTCAGGCGGGTTGCAGAACACGATATTGCTCGGCTTCAACGCATCCTTGGGCTCATCTCAACACGGGGCGCATCGTAGCCATCGTGATCATTCATCGGCCTGCCAGTATGGGTTATTGCGGAAGCGCATTTTTCTTCTGGCATCGGCCTGATTTCGGCGACGTCTATCGGTCCGGAAGTGCAGCAAGTGTCTTAGATCGGACAAAATGCAATGAAGATCTTTCTGGTCATGGCCGTCCGACACGCGGGGCAGTATAGGTCAATATTTCTCGCAACGCCAATGGAAAGAGCATCAAAGACATACAAAAAAGCGATCTGAGGACGTCGTATGAGCCGAACGGCTCGACATCATGGTCGAAATGCACCTTGATCAACATAGACTGCCTGGTAGTCCGACCTCGGCAGGTGCCATCCGGAGCAAAATAGGACATGAAAACCGGATCGTTGCCGAAAGATGGCATTCCGGATTTCCTGTGGCTCAAAATCCGCCATAGGCGCTCGAACACATCGTAGCTTCATGTTCCGAGCGCTGGCCGGTCTTGATCACCTCTACGCGACAATAGGTTCGTTTCAGCGTGAGCCGGGAGCGCAGGGACATAGCTTCGTAAGTGAACCCGTCCAACGGCGGCAGCTTGTGATCTTCCTTCACCGAAAAGCTCAACCGTGAAGGGGGAACTAGACGCCCATCGCTGTCTTTTCGTACGCCCATAAACTCGAAGACGGTGGAGACCCGTTGCAGTCCATCCACCAGCTCCCAAACCCCATTGTCGCCTTCGGCGACGAAAATCGCCGGGATCGGAAAACCCAGCAGAAGCGATTCAATGAAGCTCGCCTGCTTATCCGCTTCCCACCGGAACAGCCGCTGATACTCTGGTGTAATCTTCAGCTCGTCGCTTTCGTACATCGAGGCCAGTTCGCCATAAGAAAGATCGATCTTATCAGTGCGCAGACTGTTGCGCTCGACATCGATCAGGGTGTCGAGCGCCCTGGCATCCTCGCTGGTCTTTGCAGGCGTCTCCGGTCGGCGGGCCATCATACTTTCCTTGAATTCGAATTATGATGCTTTCTGAAAGCACAGCACCGACTCAACAACAGTCGAATGCTTATTGTAGGCCCGAGCACGTGGATTTATGCCGGACATCGACGTTTTTACCTCAAAATTGTCCCTTCGCTTTAGCTCCAAACCATGTCGATCTGCCATGTCAGCAATAACGGAAGGAACGTCATTGTGTACTTCCTTATAGTGCAAGTTCCTAACAACGAGTACGGCTGCACCACCCTCCTTAAGTGAAGCTGATATGTTTGACATCGACCGGTTTATTTTGTCAAAGTAGTCAACGTGCGTTTTGAGGTAATACCCGCTCGATGCACGCGATTCGTGCGCACTTACTCTTTGCAAGAAGTCCACGCACTTGCTGCCCCAGTCATTCAGATTGTGCTTTCTCTTTCGGGACCTTGATCGACCCGATCATGTTTCGGCTCAGCTTCTCAATTGAAAACTGAATTAGAGGATGCAGGACGGCTAGCTGAATTCGTGTCGCGGCCGTATAGTCAATCCTTGTGCAATATGGCGGTGATGTAAGAACAAAATCGACAGTTTTGTCCAATCCGAGAGGAGATGTGCTGTCGAATAGGCGCGTGCTCACTGGTGTAGGCTCTGTCGTTAGCAGATCTGTCTTCGCAAAAAGAGCGTCGGACATACCTTTTATTTTTTCTTGGAATCTTTTGCTGATTTCGTCTCTCGGTCGCTTGTCTTTCTTCTCTCAGCTTTCGGCTTGCGGAGCCAGGTAGGATTTGAGGATTGGAAAGCTGAGGCAAGGCCCTTTGATAGATTAAACAGCGCAACATAGAAGGTTGCAGCCATGCTTGAGATGCGATCGAAATTGACGCACTGCTGCATTAACGTCAGGCCACCAAGCAGAGTGGATCGCACACTAAGCTCGATCGTGCGGATCCAGTCGGCGGTGTCCTTTTCAAACCACCAAAGCAGAGGATCAGTCTCAATACATTCGGTCGCCTTTTCGCCAGCGCGGCGGAGGATTTCTACTCCGAGAGGTAGAAGGCAGTCGGCTTCGCTGCCAGGGAGCATGCGCGCGCGCGCAACGATGACCATGACGGGGTTCAGGTCCAGGCCAATCGCCAAAAACCCCAATTGTGACGCCACGTATGTCGTGGTGCCACTACCATTCCATGGGTCGAGAATAACAGGCCTGGCATCAAGCCTCGCGGATGAGAGTATGTTCCTGGCGAAGGACTCAGAATAGCCGGCGTAGTATGGAAAAAACTCGTCCCAGGCAGTCTGCGCCTGCCTTTTGCGCTTGGGATTTACGATCGAGAGTTCGGAAAAATTCATAAGCTGCCGCTGCGTGCACGTGGCGTCGCCGATAATCATATTATCATCTAGAAATTGGTGCCACACGCGCGATGACGTGTAAACCTATTCCCAAGCTCAGCTCGGGGGGAAATCTCTTAATAATGGGCGACAGTGCGCTGTTCCGGTCGTTTTTCGGATCGCAAGTTGGCCAACGAACCTGACCAATCCTGCTTGCGGCTGGCGCACCCGCCTGCACATCTGATGCGGCGATTTCAGGAGTCTTCCGCAGAAGTCTCGCTCGCCGGAAAATCAATCTCCACTCGCGCATTGTTGGGATCGAGGAAGAAAAGCTGCCATATACCGGCTGCTGCGCCGCCCTCTGGGACGCGGCGCAAATCATACCGCAACCCTCGAGCCTTCAATTTGGCGATGTAGCTTCCTAAACCTGTGCCCGAGAAGGCCATGTGGTCCAAAACTCCGCTCTCAGCCGGAACCTCAGACTTTTGGACGATATGAAGGACGGCCCTACCTTCATTGTAAAGCCAGACGCCTGGAAACGAAAAATTCGGTCGCGGTCCCGGTACAAATTCCAGCACATCGCGATAGAACTGCTCCGTGGCTGCGGCGTCCTTTGTTACGATTGTGAAGTGGTCCATCCCCAAAATAGGCATGATGTATCTCCGGCAAGCTGGCATTTATTATTTAAGATCTTAGTCGAATGCGCTGAGCAAATCATCGCTCAATTTATAGGCGAGATGCCCGAATGCGAACGACAATCTAGCGCGTGACACATCGATGAACAGACATCATGATGGAGGTCAACCGCTACAGAGCGGCCTTTTCCAGCCGCCGCCAGGCCGTCACTCGCTTGCAAGCTGATAGCTTTCTTTCACGCCGGGATGGATAATGTTCGCGTGGAGCGCGAGCAAAATCAGGCTGGCATCGAGACCGTTGCTAGCCTCTAGCGCGGCCTCGATCCGGTGCTCAGCTGCGGTCGCCGCTAGATCGCCATTGGCTGCGGCAAACGCCTCTTGCCCAAGCGCGCAATAGCCGAGAAGCGCCGCCGTTTCATGATAGTCCAGCGGGGCCGGGATCTTCGCCCTTGGCGTCTTTTAGGACATTGAGAACGGTGAGCTTGACAGCGTCAGGGACGAGGGCAGGATGCAGATCGACCGCGCGAAGCGCCCGCTCGAGCGTGCGCAGATCCTCGGACCGTCCGAAGACGCCGAACATTCCAAGGGAGGCCCTGCGACGCGTCATGATGCTTCCGAGATGCGAAATGGGTGGAGATACTGAGAACTTAGTAAATATACCATTCGCGTGGGAGGTCAGGCCACCCTGGAATTGCGGTATGGACAGCAGCATCGGTGATCGAATAGGCGAATTGGATGAGCATGAGCCTATCTCGCCGTGCCAATGTTTGAAGTGCGGCGACGCACCTCCCACATGCAGGGGCATTGTTGCCCATGGCGCACAGATGGGCGTCATTTATCTCGATATGTTATTGGCAGGGTTGACGCCAACCGACGTTGCCGTCATATATTCTGCAAGCGGTAATTGAAATTTTCTTCCGCTTAACGCAACTCCTATCTATAAGACAGTATTGCGCACGCTGCGCGATTTATGCCGGTGTCACGAGGATAGGTCTCAATACCAATATAGCCGTCATCATTTCGCAATGCGATTTTGATGATACTCCTTGGACTCCGATGAAACGGTTCCCCGTACTCTTTAACGAAATATGACATTTAGCGAACTCAACCTCAGTGATAAGGTACTGGCCGCCATAGAAGCCGCCGGTTACAATACTCCCACCCCCATTCAAGCCCAAGCTATTCCTGTGGCCCTAGCAGGCCGGGATGTTGTCGGCATCGCGCAGACAGGCACCGGGAAGACTGGCGCATTTGTACTTCCTCTTTTAACGCTCCTTGAAAAGGGCCGGGCAAGGGCCCGTATGCCCCGCTCGCTGATCCTTGAGCCAACGCGCGAGCTGGCTGCCCAAGTTGCGGAAGCTATTGAAGCTCTAGGCTCTCAGCATAAGCTGACAGTCGCGCTGTTGATCGGCGGCGTGTCCTTCGAGGACCAGGAGCGAAAGCTTGAGCGTGGCGCCGACATACTGATCGCGACGCCAGGACGGCTCCTCGACCATTTTGGACGCGGCAAGCTTCTCCTCACCGCTGTCGATTACCTTGTGATAGACGAAGCGGACCGTATGCTTGATATGGGCTTCATTCCCGATATCGAGCGCATTTGTAAGCTTCTACCTCCGACGCGCCAGACTTTGTTCTTCTCAGCGACGATGCCCCCGGAAATTCAGAAGCTGACGGAAAGCTTCCTAAAAGACCCCGAGCAAATTCGGGTTGCAGCGCCCGCCACGACCGCGAAACTCATTACGCAAAAGCTGAAATTTGCGCCTGCCGATTTAAAGGCAAAGCGCGTCATCTTGCGCGATCTGATGAGAGGCCAGGGCGAAACCGTAAAGAACGCCATCATCTTCTGCAATCGCAAGAGAGATGTTGCCGTTCTTCATAAATCTTTGCTTAAGCATGGATTTAACGCGGGTGCGCTGCATGGCGATCTCGACCAGCGCCAACGGATGGCGACGCTCGATGCATTCCGCAAAGGGGAAATTACTTATCTGGCCGCCTCCGATGTCGCCGCACGTGGCCTTGATATCCCGGAAGTGAGCCACGTGTTCAACTTCGATGTCCCGATCAGCCCCGAGGATTACGTGCACCGAATTGGCCGAACGGGCCGAGCGGGCCGTGAAGGTTTCGCGGCGATGATTGTCACTCCGAAGGAAATGAAGGCAGTTCGTGCCATCGAGGCGCTCTGTAAGGAAAAGATTGAGTGGATTGGCGGCGAGCCATCAACTGAAAATCTGACTTCTGCCGACTTCAGTGAAGGCCGTGAGCGTCGCGGCCGTGGACGCGGCAACAAAACTGAGGAGCGGAAGGAACCCGCACCCCGGCAGAACGCTGGAGCGGAACTCCGCCAGCTCAGAAGCCAGGAACCGCGCGATCGTAACCGCAGCAGCGTTTCCAGACATCATAAGGAACTGCTTCCGCCAGCGACCTCCGCACCGGTGGTGGGCCTGGGCGATCACGTTCCCGCATTCCTGATGCGTCCTGTGCGAGCAGCGGTCAACGGCTAAAGGCAAATCCTCCCCAAAGCGGGGAGGGTGCGCCTACTCCCCGTCTATCTTTAGAGAATCCCAACACATAATCGCGAGGCGGCTTTAGTCGCTGCGGCGGTCCAAGCAGCATCAATGACTTAGCTCTGGATCGCTTCGCGTTGCTCGCATGACGCGATCCGCTTCAATCGGAGGGGCTACCGCGTTCCCTCGCCCCACCGGGGGCGAGAGGCGAGGGGTCAATGCGTTGTTGTCTTCGCAGTACCCTCTGCTGGAGCGCTCTTCGCGGCTCCCTTTAACGGGAAAAGTCTATCGTAACGCGCATTGTCGCCCGGTTTGACTTCGTAGCAACTGTTGGCAATGACTGGCTCGCCCTTTTTCAGCAATTCATCAATCGTAACAAATTCAAAATCACGGCCGCGAAGTTCTTTGATGATGGCGGGCAAAGCTTCCGGCGTGTGCCAGCCACGCCCGTTCCCATGCATGACCACAATCGAACCCGGTTTAGCGCTCCCGACGACACCGCGCCGGATCGCCTCGGCGGTTTGCGCGGGCGCCGGATCTCCAGACACGACGTCCCATTGGATAGCAAGAAGCCCGGCGTCGTTTACGGCTTTCAGAGCTTCGGCGTTGCAGGTTCCGAAGGGGAAGCGGAATATAGAGGTCTGCTGAAGTTTTCTGTCGGCGGCGGGGGCATCCCTGAAACACGCTTTCACGCCGAGGCTTTCCCGCAGATTGGCGTCTGCCTTTAGGTCGAGCGCAAGATCGGCATTAACCTCTTCCGTAGACAAAAGCCGGAAATTCCGGTGCGTCCAACTATGACCGCCAACCTGAAAAAGAGGGTCGGCGACAAGCTGCTGCGCACGGTCCTGGTGATCGATCAGCCATTTCCCGCTCGGAAAGAATGTCGCCTTAGCACCTTCAGCGCGCAGTATATCTACGATTTGGCCGTCATATCCCGAGACCTCGCCAGCGTTTTCGCAAAGATCGAAGGTCAGCGCGATTAGCTTTTCACCGTTCCGCACCTTCACGCTGCGGATGGAGCCGCGACGATTATCAGGAACGGCCGCGCGGTCGAGGGTGGCATCGCGGGGTTCAATTGAGGGATCGTATGGCGCGCGCCGAATTGATTTTTCGCCTGGCTTAACAGCGAGTTCGCCAGGCGCCCAACAGCGCAGCGAAGCCTGCTCCTGAGCTGAAACACGCAAGCCTTGCGCAAGCATTGGCTGAATTCCGGCCATTGCTGTACAGGCGAAACCAAAGATTGCGCGGTATAATGGGCCTCTCATACTTCCTAGTCTCATGTGACTTTCACAGATTCTGTAATGAAAGAGTAAATTTTAATTGCAGAAGTTCCGTGTTCCTCGCAAACTCTGAGTTGCGCCAATTTTATATGGCGCGCTTTAGAGGTGAAAATCATGGTGAAGAAACCGGAAGCCAAGCCTAAGGAAGCCCCTAAACCGCAGGAGAAATCCAGCGAAAAAGCAGGCGCCAAAAAGGGCGGCGGTAAAAAATAATATTTTTATAAAATTAAAAGGGGAAGAGACGCCCCTTCCCCTTTTTTGGCTTGCTTTTTATAAGCACTGTCAGCCTTGGTGCTCACAACCCGGACAAAGGGAGTTGCGATGCGGGGTGCTTATAAAACTGTGGCTGCGGCCGCCCTTGTGCTTTGGCCGGGGTTCGCGGTTGCGATTACGCTCACAAACCATGATCCCAGCGACCAAAAGCTGATTATCATTGAGGGCGACAAACAAGTGGAACGTCTGATAAAGCCCGGCGAAAAGGTCGAGCTTTGCCCAAAGAGCTGCGTTATTCGCTTACCTGATGGCGAAGATTACGAGTTCGATGGCCCAGAGATCGTCTCGCTTGAGGAAGGGCTGCTGTTTTTGGACAATCCGGAAGACTCTGCGAAGCCTCCCCGATAGCCCCTATTAACGGGCTCGTAGCCTCGGCTAGTTCCTGTAATCTTGGACGCGCGTAGCGCGCAGGCCAGGTAGCCCGTGACGGTCTATAAGCCGTTGCCAGCTCAAAAATTCGTCAATGGTTAGCTTGTAGCGATTGCAGGCATCTTCGAGGCTTAAAAGGCCACCACGCACCGCTGCCACCACCTCGGCCTTGCGCCGGATAACCCAGCGTTTGGTATTTGGAGGAGGCAGATCTGCAATGGTTAGCGGGCTCCCATCGGGCCCAAGGACGTAACGTAAGCGGGGACGGAACAAATCGGTCATAGTACTCTCACACGCGATCAAAGACCATGCGCCGACTGTAGCGCGCTCCCTTTAAAACGTGCTTAACCCGCTTGGTATAAAAACTCTTCCTTTGCTCTACCATTGGTTGTTTAATTTTTCCGGTATATTATAAGTCGCATTATGCGGGCGCCGTAAATATTTGCGCAGAAGCCGCTCCCGCCATATCTTCGCACCAGGAAAACACACGTTGGTTACGTTATTGGAATCTGGCGTGATTTTATGACTCAGCAAGATGAAGCCAATCATGCCGGCACACTTTCAATTAGCGCATAACGAAACATCGCGAAGCGACGCTCGCGACGCCGCGACGCGATCTTATCTCGACCCCGCAGATTTTGGATTGACGGGGCCTGCCAGCGCGCATCGCATTGTCGTTGCTATGTCTGGAGGGGTAGATTCCTCCCTTGCAGCAGCACTTGTGTCGCGCGCGGGCTATGACACGGTCGGTATTACGTTGCAGCTCTACGACCATGGGGCCGCGATTTCGCGCAAGGGCGCTTGTTGCGCGGGTCAGGATATTCTGGACGCGCGCCGCGTCGCGGACACGCTCGGCATCCCGCATTACGTCCTTAATTACGAGGATCGCTTTCGCCAGTCGGTCATCGACGATTTCGCTGATAGCTATCTGGCTGGTGAGACGCCGATTCCCATGCGTGCGTTGCAATCAAACAGTCAAGTTTTCGGATCTCTTCCAAACAGCGCGTGAGCTGGGAGCCTCAGCACTCGTGACGGGTCATTATGTCGCAAGCCGTTCTGGGCCGGATGGTTGGGAAATGGTGCAGGCCGCCGATGCCGAGCGCGATCAGAGTTACTTCCTCTTCGCCACGACGCAAGAGCAGCTTAACTTTTTGCGCTTCCCGCTGGGCGGTCTTCGTAAAAGTGAAACGCGAAGGCTCGCGACAGAGTTAGCGCTGCCAGTTGCGTCGAAGCCTGACAGCCAGGATATTTGCTTCGCCCCCTCGGGAAACTACGCCGAGGTGATTCGCAAGCTACGCCCTGAGAGCGCCGCACCGGGGGAAATTGTTCACGCGGATGGGCGCGTGCTGGGATCTCATGACGGCGTCGTCAACTTTACTATTGGTCAGCGCAAAGGGCTCGGCGTTGCTGTGGGTGAGCCGCTTTTCGTGCTGCGTATCGATGCGGTGGCGCGGCGTGTCGTCGTCGGGCCGCGCGAGTTGTTGCGCACCGACGTGCCTCAAATTGCGAGACGTAAACTGGATTGGCTGCGGAACCTTGGATCACGCCGTAGAAACGGGCCTCTCTTTCCATGTAAAAGTGCGTTCGACGCAGCCGCCAAGGCCAGCCAGGTTTTTGCCAGGCAATGGCGGCGTAACCGTAGAGCTGCTCGAGAGCGAATTTGGCGTGGCAAAAGGGCAAGCTTGCGTTTTCTACGAGCATGGCCAGGGCGAATCCCGCATCTTGGGCGGCGGCTTTATCGCGGAGGCAGAGCTTTAAGTCATGGTAAACGACGCTGAACGCCAACATAGGCTTGATGAGGATGCCGTTCGCGCCGCGTATAAGGTATGGGCGCCGGTATATGACTATAGCTTTGGTCTGGTAGCCACTCCGGGGCGCAAACTCGCCGTTTCTCTCTTGAACCGCGAGCATGGGCGGATTTTAGAAATTGGCGTCGGCACCGGGCTTTCGTTTCCCGGATTATAAAAAAGAGTTGCATGTTACCGGGATCGATCTTTCCGAGGCGATGCTGACGCGCGCGGCGGATCGGGTCAAAAGATCGGATATGCGCGGCAAGGCCCTCGCTTTGATGGACGCGGGTGAACTCGCTTTTGCAAGTGAGAGCTTCGACGCGGCCGTGGCCATGTATGTGATGACCGTTGTGCCGGACCCGGCCCGGGCCATGGCTGAGATGTGGCGCATTCTCCGCCCTGGCGGCACAGCGATTGTCGTAAACCATTTTAGCCGTGATGGAGGCATACGCGGCTCGGTTGAGCGTGGCCTCGCACGCTTTTCGCGCCGCTTAGGCTGGCATCCCGTATTTCCGCTGAGTAACGTGACGGGCACGCCGGGCTTTAGCCTGCTCGAAACCATCGATCTTCCGCCTTTTGGGCTTTTCACCCTTCTTCGATTGCGTAAAGAGCCGCAAGGGTAACGGGCGAAGACCGCAGCAACTGCGGTAAGGGTCGCTTTTCTACATAGCGGCCCACGCCTCGGCAGGAAATGTCGCAGAAACGCAACAGATCGGCATTATTCCGAAATGCAATTTAAGGATGCCGTTGCCTTAATCGTCAACCAGAGGTTAATAATATAAGTAATTAGAGCGTAGAACCGCGCCCGCAGAAAGTCACGCAACTAATGGAGCCTCGCCATGCCAAGCGTCTTAATGCCCGTTTTGCAGGATGGTACCCCTACTTCGCAGCTCCAACTCCCAACCGATAGGGATGCTTCTCTCTTACCAAAGCAGGAAACGAAGGACTATTTGTCCGACATGCTCAGAGAAATGAGCGCGATTGCGGCTTGGGCCGAGCTTCCGAATACTCACGCGCTGATCGAAGATGCTCTACGTGAAATTGAGGCGGAGCACGCCAGTTCGTAATGAAAATCGGCCGGCGGCTATTGCCCCGCCGGCATTTCTTCGTGCCACTCCAAAAAGCAATCTGAACGAGTCAAATGGCGCACCCTGTTCCGGAAGATGATAGACCGCTAACTCGGACGAAAGTTCGAACCTTTTCGGAGCCGTAAACTGCGGAACGACGTGCAATCACCAATGCGAATTTCTTCGTTGGCGCATTGATCATGTAAAACCACACAGCTACCGGTTAGCAGGTCGGGCCTTAACTCGCTCATGGTGCCCGCTCGTCTTTATTGCTTGGACGCGGCCCTTTGCGCTGGCCTGCAGCGCGGCTTTGTCAATTCGCTGAGGATGCGAGAAGAAGCCCTCCCATGGATCCACCTTTAGCGCGGCGAGGCGGCGTCCAATATTGGAGACGTTGAAGCGGTTTGGCGTCATGCCAGGGCCTAGCTCGTCCCACCGTAGGGGAGTGGAAACAGGTGCGTCATTGCGAGCGCGCGTGGAATAGGCCGCGACGGCGGTCGCTCCTCGGGCGTTTCTTAAATAATCCACGAAGATTTTTCCTGTCCGGGCCTTCTTCGTCATAGTCGATAAATATCTGCCCGGAGAGTCCGCTTCCATCGATAGCGCTATGCGGCGAGCAAAGTCCTTCAACTCATCCCAGCCAAGCGAAGGCTCCAGCGGCGAGACCACATGCAAGCCCTTTCCGCCGGTGGTTTTTACATAGCTTTCGACCCCGGCGTCACGCAGCCGCTGGCGAACTTCATGCGCGCCTTCAACGAGGGCGTTCCATTCGACGCCGTCGCCAGGGTCGAGATCGAAAATCAGGCGATCAGGATGATCCAAATCGCCGAGACGGGCACCCCATGGGTGGATCTCCAGCACGCTGGCTTGGGCGAGGCTGAGCAGGCCGCGCAGGTCATAGAGGGCGAGGGCTTCCTCATCGCCGTTCTTGCCTTGCGTTGACACCACCTCAACGTCGCCGCTTAGCCCAGCAAATGCATGCTTTTGAAAAAAGCACTCACCTTGAGTGCCGTTGGGACACCTCACAAGCGCGAGCGGACGCTCAACGATGTGCGGCAAAATGTAATCCGCAACTTCAGCGTAATACTCTGCAAGGCCAAGTTTTGTAATTCCTTGCCCTTCCCAAAGCACACGGTCGGGATGCGTAAGCCTCACACCTAAAAACTCGACCTCACCGCTTCTCCCAGATTTGAGTGCTGGCGAAGATGTTTTGTCTGCCATGCCCGGCTCCCGCGCCTTCGTGTTTTTCTTTTCCGCTGTCTGCGCGCGTTCTTCGAGGTGCACCTCCGTAGCAGGCTTGTCTTCTCGAAGGCCCTTGAAGGCGGCGTGGCGCAAATGATGATCGTGCGTCCAATCGCGGAACTCGACCTCAGCCACCAATTTTGGCTCTACAAATACGAGCCCGCGCCGCTCATCCGCCGAAAGCGTGTTGGCGAATGGCGTCTTGGCGACCCGGAGACCCTGAAGCGAGCGGTATAGATCCTGCGCGGATTTGTGAGTGAAGCCCGTTCCAGTTCGGCCCACATGGATAAGCTTCCCATTGTCATAATAACCAAGGGCGAGCGAGCCGACCGCGTTGCGCGTGGCTGTCGATGGCGCATAGCCGCCGACGACAAACTCTTCGCGGTTTACGCATTTTATCTTCACCCAATCGCCATGACGGCCGGAGCGGTAAGGCGCATCGCGTTTTTTGCTAACAATGCCTTCCAGGCCGAGACGGCATGCATGTTCGAACATTGCATTTCCGTCCGACGCGATGTGCTCCGAATAGCGAAGCGCTGGGCTCTCGTTCGAGCCAAGAAGGTGTCGGAGCGCATCTTTGCGCTCATAAAGCGCGGCGGGGCGGGCATCCTCGCCGTCGAGGTAAAGGAGATCGAAGGCGTAGAAAATGGCTTTGCCGGCGGAGCCTCTATCGGAGAGCGCCTCCTGAAGGGCGGAGAAGCTCGTGGCGCCATTCTCATCTTCGACGACGGCTTCCCCGTCAACGATCGCGGATTTCACGGGAAACGCCGCGAAAGCCTTGGCAATCGAAGGAAATCGCTTTGTCCAGTCGAGGCCTCGGCGCGTCATCAAGCGCACCGAACCGTCCTCGATGAGGACAATCAGCCGGTAGCCGTCGAACTTGATTTCATGCAGCCATTTGGAACTTTCAGGAGGCTTATCTACGAGGAGTGCAAGGCAAGGTTCGATAAAACCGGGGAACGGAGCTTCTTCCGCGCCCTTAATCTTTATCGTGTTGTCGCGGCTAGACCACACCGACGAGCGATCCGCCGCGATCTTGTGCATGTTTCGCTGAGTGGCGACCGAGTCCGGCTCTTCCTCCAGAATATCTCCGGCTTCTTCCGGTCTAGCGAATTCATCGTCCGATTTGAAAAGCAGCCATTGTTCCTTCTTCTCGCGGGGCTTTGGCTTCGTTCGAATGAGATGCCAGCGGCCTTTCAGCTTTTCTCCGTCCAGCTCGAAGGCAAGGTGGCCTTTCTCATAGCCCTTCACAGGATCGCCGTCGGGCTGCCAAACACCGCGATCCCAAATCATCACTGTGCCGCCGCCATACTCGCCCTCGGGAATGATACCTTCGAAATCGCCATATTCGATTGGGTGATCTTCGACGTGAATGGCGAGGCGCTTTTCGTGGGGATCGAGGCTTGGGCCGCGCGCCACAGCCCAGCTTTTGAAGACGCCATCGAGTTCCAGCCGCAAATCGTAATGCAACCGCCGCGCCGCGTGCTTCTGGATAACGAAGCGAAGGGGCTGCCCCGGGCGCGTTGCCATCTGGCCGCTCGGCTCTGGCGTTCGACCGAAGTCCCGGATTTCGCGATACCGGCTGAGATCGCCTGCCGTCGACCTAGCGTTGGCAGGCTTGGGCGCTTTTTTGGCGCTCGGTGTATCTCTGGTGCTGGTGCGAGCTCGGGCCATTATTTGCGTGCCACTGATTTTTTAGGCGTGGACTTCGCGGCAGTTTTTTCCGCTGTGCGCGCGGCGCGTTTCGGCTCTCGCCGGGATGGTGGCGAGGCGCGTGCACCTTCCTTGTTTTCCCCGGACCGCTCTTTTCCAGGTTTCTCAGCCGCAATCGATCGCCGGAGCGCATCCATGAGATTTACGACATTGCTCGGCCTCACAGGCTTGGCAGTTTCGACCGGGCGTCCGGCTTGCTTCGCGCGGATCATCTCGACGAGCGCGTTTTCGTAGCGATCCTCAAACTCCCCGATATTGAAATGCCCCATCTTTGATCGGATGATGTGCTTTGCGAGGTCGAGCATCTCCTTGGGAATTTTGGTCTCCGAAATGCCTTCGAAATAGGCCTGGTCTTCCCGAACTTCGTAATTGTAGTGCAACACCGTCGCGAGGATGCCTTTTCCGCGCGGCTGTAAAACAAGTAGCCTTTCGCGGCGCGCCATCACCGCCCGGCCAATTCCCACGACATCTTCTTCTTCCATCGCCTTGCGAATGACGGCAAATGCTTCTTCGGCAACCTTGTCGTCCGGCGCGAGATAGTGAGAATTTTCCAGAAAGACAGCATCTATCTCGTTGCGCGGGACGAACCGCTCGATCTCGATTGTGTGCGAACTTTCAATCTCAACGGCATCGATGTCCTGTTCCTCGATCATGAGATAATCGTTCTTGGCAAGCTGATAACCGCGCACGCGCTCTTCGCGGTCGACAGGCTCGCCCGTTTCGGCGTCGATCATTTGCTGGCGCAGTCGATTGCCCGTTTCCCGGTTCAGCCAGTGAAATGCGATGCGGTCGCTCCGAGATGACGCGGGGTAAAGCGCCACCGCGCAGGACACGAGCGAAAGCTTGAGATAGCCCTTCCAATACGGGCGCGGCGCCATAACGCGAACTCCGTTGCTCTGTTAACTCGCGCTTCTTGGCATTGAGCTCGCCCAATGCTGAAGTATCATCGATAACGCTAGCGTGAGCGCGGATGTTCCCGAATGGGCCTTATGGTGAAGGATCAGTAAAAGGCGAGCTGCAATCTCAGCTCGCGGTTCTCACGGACGGGGGCTCTCCGCGCCTGGCACAGGCCGTTCGGCATATAGCAATTGAGCTTCGCAGGGCGGACCGCGCCGTGAACCGATTGCCAAAATCTCAATCACCCGCACGCGGCCATGAATGGTCGCGGTCAAGACGTCGCCACACTTAACAGAAGCACTTGCCTTCAGGACGCGCTGGCGATTGACGCGGAAGCAACCTTCCTCAATCAGCTTCGCCGCCAGCGTTCGGGATTTTACAAAGCGTGCATGCCACAGCCACTTGTCGAGGCGTTGCTCTAAGGTGTCTGCGGCTCTGCTGGCTTCGCTCAAACAGTCTCGTCCTGGGTTTGAACCTTTTTCTCCATCCGCTCTTTCAGCTGACTGAGCGCCGCGAACGGTGAATCAGGGTCTACCGGGCCGGATTTTCGGGGAGATGCGCTAGCGGTGAAGGATTGCTTGCCATGGGGGCGTTGCGATTTGCCATCCCGCCGCTCGTTACCCCTATCGTGGCGATGCTGCCCACGCGGTTGATGCTGCGCTGCAGGACGCTGGGGCCTGCCCTCAGTTTTTTCCGGCTGCTGGCCCGGCTGCGGCGCGGCACCGCCGCTTGCCGTCTGACGGTCGCGATCCCGATTGCGATCATGATTCGGCCGCGAGGAACGCTGCCGGTCGTGATGCGGCCCTCGTGGCTGTCCGCCGTCTCTTCTCGGCGCGTTGTCCCCCTCGCGTTTGCGCTCTTCGGGCTGAGGCTGAGCGGTCGCGGTATTTTGGTTTGGGCTTTGGGTTTGGTTGCGCTGACGATCATGCTGAGGCCGGTTGCCACGCTCGCGATTGCGATCACCGCCGCCGCCATGACGCTGCGGACGCGCTCCGGTCTGACCTTCGGGCCTTTCAAATTTCGGCTTTGGCCTGCGGAAACGCCAGATCTCTTCAAAATCTGGCTCGGCGGTGGACGCTGCAGTCTCCGCCGTCGTTTCACTGGCGGCTGTCGCCTCCGTGGATGCGGCTTCTCCGACCTGCGTGGCGAGTGAAGTGGGTTCTTCGTTCGTGGCCGCCGCTTCTGGCGAGGTGGCCTCGGCGGAGGCTGGCTCGGCTATGGCCGCCTGTTCTGCCGGCTGCGCATCGCTAACGGACGCCGCCGCAACTGTCTCTACCGTGGCTTCTGTCGTAGCCTCTGCTTGGGTCTCAGGTACGGTGCCATCTGCTGGCGCAACATTATCGTTCGCCGCGTTCTCCGAGCCTGACTCTACCTTCGCGGTTGCAGTCGCGGGGACAACGGCTTTCTTCACAGGCCGTTTTTCGCGGCGGAAGCCAAGCGACTCCAAGATCAGGCTCAGCTCTTCCCCGGAGCAACCCATGATTGACATCATATCGGGCCGAATCTTGAATGCGCCTCCGCCTGCAGCGCCTGGCGGCGGCTCGGCTCCTGGTTCGGTAGGCTTCCAAGCCGTGAGCGGCCGGATGATGTCCGCGAGCCGCTCCAGCATGTCGATCCGCACCGCGCGGGGTCCGCAAACATTGAAGCCCGCGGCGCGATAGAAGGGTTCCGGGAGCGCTGCGTTACGAGGCATCGACGTGAGGCCTTGACGAGGCGCATCCGTGATTGAGGCCGGGGCCAGATTATGTTCCGCGCCATGCTTCAAAAGCCAAAGCAATAACAACAGATCGGCGGCTGCTGGCTTCAGCAAAAGCGGGAAATAGATGTTATGCGCGCCGAAACGGACGCCATATTTGCGAAGCTGCGCGCGTCCTTCCTGATCCAGCGATTTTATCTCGTCGGCGATGGTGTCGCGCTTAAGAATGCCGAAGCTTTCACGCAGGCGAAAAGCGATACCGCGTGCTAGCCCGGAAATTTCTTCCGCCTTGCCAATTTCGACGAGCGGCTTCAACCGCACCTCGATATGGTGGCCAAGCCAAGTTTCGACCCGCTTTGTGATATTGTCCTTGTCAGCAGCCGCCAAATGCTCATCGGAATGGAACACAAAGTCCGGTTTCAGCGGATCTTCGCCAGACACGATACGGCCAATCTCTTGGTTTTCCCAGATGATCTGGCCTTCGCGGGTGAGCGTAAGGGCCGTATCGGGCGCTGCCGCAAGCCGGTCCGCTCGCGCGGCCAGCTCATGCACCAACACTTTCGCGGCTGCATTGCGAGCCGCTTTGCCGTGAACGCCTGCCGCAGCGGCATCCGGCGTGAATCGGAAGCCTTCGAGCTTGCCCACATAATGCTTTTCGACGACGACCTTGCCGTCTTTTTCGATTTCAGCGAACAGGCTGTCCTTATCGCGCATACTCTTCATAAGCACGCTGGTGCGCTTGTCGACGAAGCGCTGGGTGAGCTGCTCGTGCAGCGCGTCAGAAAGGCGGTCCTCGATGTCGCGCGTGCGGGATTGCCAGTGGTCAGGATCTTTCAGCCACTCGCGACGGTTGGACACGAAGGTCCAGGTGCGGATATGTGCAATTCGGTTTGATAGCGTATCGATGTCGCCATCGGTGCGGTCAGCCTGTTCCACCTGATTGGCGAACCAATCCTCAGGGATAAGCCCTTCATCGCTCATTATGTATTTATAAAGCGAGGCAACAAGCTCAGCGTGCGATGCTGGCGCGACCTTTCGGTAGTCCGGAACCTGGCAGACTTCCCAAAGCCGCTTGATGGCGGCAGGCGCGGTCGCAAGTTCCAGAATGCGCGGGTCATTGCAAGCGAGTTCTAGCGCTTCGAAATCGTCCGCGGCGCGGGCTCGCGCTAGGCGCGGATGGTTCGGCAATTGGCGCAGGCTATCCTTCAGGCTTTCCAAGCTACCAAAATCGAGCTGCGTATTGCGCCACTGCAAAACCTTTACCGGCTCAAAGTCATGATTTTCGAGCTTATTGATGAGCTCTTGGTCGAAGGGATCCACATCCCCCGTCACGCCAAAGGTGCCGTCATTGAGATGGCGGCCAGCACGGCCAGCGATCTGCGCCAATTCGGAGGGCGTCAGATCACGATGGTTGCGTCCGTCGAACTTTCTCGATCCTGCGAATGCAATGTGGTCTACGTCGAGGTTAAGCCCCATGCCTATCGCGTCGGTCGCGACGAGGAAGTCCACATCGCCCGATTGATAGAGACCAACTTGGGCATTGCGCGTTCGCGGACTAAGCGCGCCCAGCACGACGGCGGCTCCGCCTCTTTGCCGCCGGATAAGCTCTGCGATGGCATAGACGTCACTCGCGGAGAACGCGACAATTGCAGAGCGTGAGGGCAGGCGGGTGATCTTCTTCTGGCCCGAATAGGTCAGCTTCGACAGCCGGGGCCGAGAAATAAAATTCGCGCCTGGAATAAGCTCGCGAATGGGGTCGGCCATTGTTTGAGCGCCGAGCAAAAGCGTCTCGCTCATGCCGCGCGAGTGGAAAAGCCGGTCCGTGAAGACGTAGCCGCGATCTGGGTCAGCCGCGAGTTGGATCTCGTCCACGGCTAAGAAGTCGACTTCAACGTCGCGCGGCATGGCTTCCGCCGTGCAGACATAATAGCGCGGGCGCTCGGGCTTGATTTTCTCTTCGCCGGTGATGAGCGCCACTTCTTTCGGCCCTATGCGCGCGACGATCTTATCGTAGACCTCGCGCGCGAGCAGGCGCAGCGGAAGTCCGATGAGACCGCTCTCGTGGCCGAGCATGCGCTCGATAGCGAGGTGCGTTTTGCCGGTATTGGTCGGCCCAAGCACTGCAGTTACATTCCGCGAGTGCGATGGCTTAATGAGTGCCGTTTGCGGTGCTACGCTCATAGACGGGCTTTCTGTAGGTGGATCGCACGCTGGATACAATCTCTTGGGTTAATACCTGTGCGATATCTTAATTCCAATAAGCAGTTCGAATATGGAAACGCGTGTATCCAAACACTGCAATCCAGACGCCAGGAAAAATCAAGACATGGCGTCCTAGTGGGTTTGCGTTGCAAGTTGCATGAGCGCCTTCCCTCATTAATCGGCGAGCGCGTGCCGCCCGGATGGTGTTTCAATGTCGAATCTAGCCGTAACCATTGATGCCGTGCCTGCTGGCGTTGGTACATTAACGTAATAAGGGACCATCAGGCCAGCCTCAGGAACCGGAACGAGCCAAACTTCGATGCCGGTGTTTCCGGCGGCGTAGTCATTTTCGCCTCTGCCGGGCTTATGTCCTGCAATTGGAACATATCTCACGCTACAAACATAGGCCGTTCCTCTGAGCCTGCCAGAGTTCCCAATGTTGCGTGTGCCCTTAGGTGACAGAACAAGATCATAGCGCGTTTTTCCGTCAAATACGGGCAAACGGCGATTGCAGGCATCTGAGCCATGACGTGACAGCCGCGCCTGCGCCAAAAGAACGATTGCGCTTAGCGGATCGACAACATTTTGCAGGTGAGCCGCCGTCAGGGGAATGCTGCGGCTCGACGCGTGCGAAGGCGGGTTAATAATGATGTCCTGCACGGTTCTTTGCGCAAATCGCAACTCAATCGCTTCGCGCCGGTCATTCGTGGAATAGCGGAAGGAGTAGCTCTGAGGGACAGGTCCATTCGCGGTCATGAGGCCGCGGCTGCTCGTTACGCCTTGCCAATTTACCGTACCAAAAAACACGCTTATGTCCGCGTGCGCCTGCATCGAATACTGTCTGTTATTGATGGAGGATTTCAGCTTGAAATCACCGATATACGTTCCGAGCCATTTGATAGAATAGACGGCATTTACGTTCGATGCCTTTATGGTGGCAGGTTCCATACCGTCTGATTTTGCCCCGTCCTCTTTCGCCTTTGTCTCTTTTTGCGCAATATCCTTTTGCGCAGGCGCTAGTTTTGGCTTCTCGTCGGGGGTGACTGCGATAATGGGCGTCGGGGTTGGGGCAGGCGCAGCCTCTGTGGGCGCGGCCGGTGTTGGTGGCGTCGAAGCAGGTGCGGCCGCGCGGTCATTCTCAGAAGCCGCATTTGAGTGGCGCTGATGCTGGAGCGGCAGGCTGAGAAGGCACAGCAGCGGCAGGTGCAGACGTCCCTGCAGGCTGTGCGGCAGAATCCTCGGCGGCGCTAGCCTTGATTGCTAGAAGGCCAGTGGATGATGCCAAGAAAAGGAAGAAAGCGACATTGGGAATTACCCAGTTACCGCGCAGCAACCGACGCTTTGCCATTAAGTTGGATGATCCTTTCCATGCCGCGTACCGCCACCTAATTGCCCCTAGATAGGGATTTCGTCAATTATGTGTTGTATTTGATGAAGGACGCCAGTTTCGGATAATAGATACACGGAGGTTAACAGCCTGTCATGGCGGGAATGAGCCCCGGAACGCCGAGGGAAACTCTGACTTTGTGCTTGCATCAGCGCCCTGAGGCTTGACCGCCGCCCCTCGTGACGTTACATGAAGGCTCAGATGGCGGGATGCGCCCCAATTTCCATTCTATTTTAGGTCCAAATATGTCGCGCCAGTGCGAACTCACAGGCAAGGGTGGCCTCGTTGGTCATCTCGTAAGCCACTCAAACATAAAGACGAAACGGCGTTACCTGCCGAACCTTTGCAACGTCACTCTCTTGAGCGATGCTCTCGGTCGGGGTGTACGGCTGCGGATTAGCGCCCATGCGCTGCGCTCGGTAGAGCATCGTGGCGGCTTGGATTCGTTCCTTCTCAAGGCGAAGGACGACGAACTATCGCTTAGGGCGCGCCGCCTGAAGCGTGAAGTTGTCAAAGCGCGTTCGGCCACGGAAAGTGAAAGCGCCGCTTAGGCGCTATCTCTCGGCTTCCTTTTTCAGACGATAGTTCGGAATCGCTTCCAGCTGGGCAAGCCTGAACTTCCGAGGATCTGCGCGAGCTAGGGCGTCTGAGCCCCGGCGCGATGCTGGCTGTGAGCGCCGAGCTTTTCCAGCGTCGGGACCTCATAGCCGCATAGGCTAGCGAGATCACACAGTGCTGGGTTGGAGACGCGACTTTTTAAATGCGCCTTTGCCTGCAGCCTTGATGTCCTTGGATGCCTGCTTCTCTGCGGCATTCTCCGTTTCTTTTGCTATGCGGAGTTGTCGCAGCTTAGCGGTCTTCTCCAATCGAAGACGCGTCGAGGTTTCGAGTTCCTGCTTTATGCCACGCTCACGCTTTTGGATTTCAGCGTAGCGCTCCTCGGCTTTTGATCGGGGTGCAGTCATTTTTACTGAATTTCCTTTTGTTTCATTCTGTCGCACGGATTGCATAGCTTCGGCAACCGGAAGCTGGCTCCCAGTGACTCGCGGCAGAAGAAAATTTCTGCGAAGTTGAAGGGAATGCCGAAACAAAGCCAAATTAGACACGGCAATCCAATTAGCGACCGAACTACCATCTAAAGATGGGTTATGCAGCGCGCACCTGCAAGGCTAGAGAGCTTTTTAGATGGCTGGGAGCCTTGCTTGAGCTTATCCGTCCTGTTCACCTTTCCGGTCGCAGCCTTGTTATTGTTCCCAAAATGAAGTATGTTACGTAATCGAATTTGGCCAGAATACTGCTGTTGGACCTTGGCGTAGCCGGGCGCACTCTGAATCTCTCCAAAAATCGACGAACTGAGCCTTGGCAACGCCGCGCGTTGGCAAGTCTCATATGCACCTAGCCACAAAAAGGAATGTCCATGCAAAAGGGCAAAGTAAAATTCTACAACGGTCAAAAAGGTTTTGGCTTTATCCAGCCGGACAATGGCGGCAAAGACGTGTTTGTGCATGCAACGGCGCTTGAGCGCGCAGGCATTCGCGGCCTTGTCGAGGGGCAGAGCGTCTCCTTCGATACCGAAGAAGATCGCCGCACCGGCAAGACCGCAGTAAGCAATTTACGCCTCGATTAATGACCGCGAATAGCGGTCACGATCTTTAAAAATAGAAAAAGCCGCTCGCGATGAGCGGCTTTTTTTTAATCTGAGACCCATTCCTTTTTGTCGCCGGCCGCCGGTGGCTACTTTATGACCACCCAAACATATTGGGTACTTCATTGCCAGGTGGCGACGTGGCCCCGGCGATCCAGAGCGCATCAATCGGCTTATTTTTCCACGGCTGCGACCCGGGTCTTCACCGGAGCACGATGCATTAGATCGTCTATGCGGATTCTTTCGCGCCGGAAGTCCGTTAGCAGGCGACCCTGAAGCTGACGGCTGCGAGGGATTTTAATCGAGAGAGGGTTCGTGAAACGGTTATTGACCAGAACCTCATAATGAAGATGCGGTCCAGTGGACATACCCGTGGAACCCAAATAGCCGATCACCTGGCCCTGCCGAACCTTGACACCCTTTGAGACGCCCTCGGCAAAGCGCAGCATATGCCCGTAAGCCGTTTTGTATCCGTTGGCGTGGCGAATACGAACGTAATTGCCGTAACCGCCGTGGCGCTCGGCGATTTCAATCGTGCCGTTACCGGCTGCCATGATCGGAGTGCCAACCGGACCTGCCCAGTCTACGCCAGAGTGAAGTTTCAGGGTATGAAGAAGCGGATGTCTGCGATATCCGAAGCCCGAGGTCAGCCGGGCAGCTCTTATTGGCGTCCGCATAAGAAACTTTTTCGAGTTCGACCCTTTGTCGTCATAGTAGTCGATCGAGCCGTCAGGCGTTCTGTAGCGATAATATCCTCGCGTCTCGCCGCCTATCGTAATTGCCGCGAAGAGCAGCTCGCCGGTTC
>CAVPNP010000023.1:0-135000 GCA_963706665.1 uncultured Alphaproteobacteria bacterium | reverse complement strand
CTGTTGAAAAAGTCGGGGATGACTTGTGCATAGGGGTGAAAGGCCAATCAAACTCGGAAATAGCTGGTTCTCCGCGAAATCTATTTAGGTAGAGCGTCGGATGTATGCTTCCAGGGGTAGAGCACTGGATGGGCTAGGGGTCCTTACCGGATTACCAAACCTAACCAAACTCCGAATACTGGAATGTCTTATCCGGCAGGCACACGGCGGGTGCTAAGGTCCGTCGTGAAAAGGGAAACAGCCCTGACCGCCAATTAAGGTCCCCAAGTCGTGGCTAAGTTGGAAAGGATGTGAAAACCCCAAAACAACCAGGATGTTGGCTTAGAAGCAGCCATCATTTAAAGAAAGCGTAACAGCTCACTGGTCTAAATAAGGGTTCTTGCGCCGAAAATGTAACGGGGATTAAGCCACGCACCGAAGTTGCGGGTGTCATACTTGTATGACGCGGTAGCGGAGCGTTCCATAGGCCTGTGAAGGTGTACCGTGAGGTGCGCTGGAGGTATTGGAAGTGCGAATGCTGACATGAGTAACGATAAAGAGTGTGAGAGACACTCTCGCCGAAAGTCCAAGGGTTCCTGCGTAAAGTTAATCTGCGCAGGGTTAGCCGGCTCCTAAGGCGAGGGCGAAAGCCGTAGTCGATGGGAATGGAGTTAATATTCTTCAGCCAGGGGATGGTGACGGATCACGTATATTGTCAAACCTTAACGGATTGGTTTGGCCGTGAAGTGGTTCCAGGAAATAGCCCCCCAAACGACCGTACCCTAAACCGACACAGGTGGACAGGTAGAGCATACCAAGGCGCTTGAGAGAACTGCGTTGAAGGAACTCGGCAAATTACCCTCGTAACTTCGGGATAAGAGGGCCTTCGCTTTGCGCAAGCATTGCGGAGGGGCACAGACCAGGGGGTGGCGACTGTTTACCAAAAACACAGGGCTCTGCGAAGCCGCGAGGCGACGTATAGGGTCTGACGCCTGCCCGGTGCTGGAAGGTTAAGAGGAGGGGTGCAAGCTCCGAATTGAAGCCCCAGTAAACGGCGGCCGTAACTATAACGGTCCTAAGGTAGCGAAATTCCTTGTCGGGTAAGTTCCGACCTGCACGAATGGCGTAACGACTTCCCCACTGTCTCCAACGCAGACTCAGTGAAATTGAATTCCCCGTGAAGATGCGGGGTTCCTGCGGTTAGACGGAAAGACCCCGTGCACCTTTACTATAGCTTCACACTGGTATTCGTGATTACATGTGTAGGATAGGTGGGAGACTATGAAGCCGAGCCGCCAGGTTCGGTGGAGTCACCCTTGAAATACCACCCTTGCGATTATGGATATCTAACCGCGATCCGTTATCCGGATCCGGGACCGTGTGTGGTGGGTAGTTTGACTGGGGCGGTCGCCTCCCAAAGAGTAACGGAGGCGCGCGATGGTGGGCTCAAGCTGGTCGGAAATCAGCTGTCGAGTGCAATGGCATAAGCCTGCCTGACTGCGAGACACACATGTCGAGCAGAGACGAAAGTCGGTCATAGTGATCCGGTGGTCCTGCGTGGAAGGGCCATCGCTCAACGGATAAAAGGTACGCCGGGGATAACAGGCTGATGACCCCCAAGAGTCCATATCGACGGGGTTGTTTGGCACCTCGATGTCGGCTCATCGCATCCTGGGGCTGGAGCAGGTCCCAAGGGTTTGGCTGTTCGCCAATTAAAGCGGTACGTGAGCTGGGTTCAGAACGTCGTGAGACAGTTCGGTCCCTATCTGCCGTGGGTGTAGGAGAATTGAGAGGAGCTGTCCTTAGTACGAGAGGACCGGGATGGACACACCTCTGGTGGACCTGTTGTGGCGCCAGCCGCAGTGCAGGGTAGCTAAGTGTTGAAGAGATAACCGCTGAAGGCATCTAAGCGGGAAACTCGCCTCGAAACAAGTTCTCCCTTGAGAACCGTGGAAGACCACCACGTTGATAGGCTGGGTGTGGAAGCGCGGTAACGCGTGGAGCTTACCAGTACTAATAGTTCGATCGGCTTCATCGCTCTCATTAGTCAATGCTCACTCCGGTGAGCTGACGAAAAGACAAAACCAGATCATTCTGAGATAAAACATTGGCGAGCCCTCGGGCTAGCCCGTGTTTCCCAAAGCATCTTTCGTTTGCCTGGTGATTATAGCGGAACGCCCCCACTCGATCCCATCTCGAACTCGACCGTGAAACGTTCCTGCGCCGATGGTACTACACTGTGGGAGAGTAGGTCGTCGCCAGGCATACCAAGGATGTTTTGAAATCCCCTTCTTATGACATTAAATACGCCCGCTGGACCTTGGTCCGGCGGGCTTTTTTGTTGTCTGCCGAGTATTCGGCGGAAATGTTTGGGCGCAGGCGTTGGGAGCGCCCACCCCTCCAGGCGCTCATCCTTCTGCGTGGCCCTGATTGTGCAGCGCTTGCCAATTGCTGTAGGTCATTACGCCGGCCTCCGCTCGAGGGTCATCCGGCAGCATCGCGATAAATTCTAGAAGATTTGCGTCTGGGTCCTGAAAGAACACGGAAGCGGCCGGCATCCAGCCGATCACAGAAGGCTCGTTCGCTGGATTCCCAAAAAAATCCAACGGCTCGACATCGCAAGCTCGTAGGTGAGACGGTGCTTCAAGGACGCTTTCCAAATCAACGCGGAAGGCCACGTGCAGCTTAACGGTGTTAGGCGAGATTCCCCCGGCCCAGAGACCAAGCATGCTCTGGCCCCGGCCGCCGATCCAGAAAAAGGCGACCTGGCGCTGGGGCGACGTGTAGGCATGTTCGAGGCCGACCACGTCGCGATAAAAATCCATCGCACGATCGAGATCACGCACGTTGAGATGCGTTTCGAAGAGGCTATTCGGCACTATTTTCGGATCGCTCATATCTTAGAATTTTTAGCTGCGTAGGATTAGTTTTTCGGTCATCGGGCTGGAATTGCCCCGCTGCGGGCAATTCTTTGATAAAGGTCAATCGAATCTTAGACGCAATATGCGACTCATCTACTTGACTGAATAGTTTTATGGAGTTGATGCATGGCGCTTGAAACGCTCAAGGCGGAAATCGCAATGATGCTGGATATGCTCGGAGACCATCCACAAGACAAGCACGAGCTAGCCATTCAGCTCAAGGAGAAGTTTAACGAATACCGCGCATTCGGAATGCCGCTTCCTGACGACCTCGTACAGCTTGAAGCAGAGCTTGACCATGAGTTCATGGCGGAGAAGAAAGCCGCCGATCAATCCTGGGATAAACCGTCCTGAGGGCCTCAACTCTCCACTGCCAAAGATAAAAATCGGCAATTTGTGTTCGCCGCCTTCTCGCATACCGGGCACAAAAATGCCAGCCTGTTCCCTACCTCCCCTGGAAATTTAGGTTTCCAATACGTTTTGCGTATTGGCCCTTGCTAACAAATGATACATCCTGGCGCACGTTCAGCTGCGCCAGCGCTTAACATGCGTCCGCAAGCTTCGGGGCAAAACAGAAGCAGGAGAGAGAAGGAAATGTTCAAAAGACTCGGCGCAACTGGCACTGTTCTGCTTATGCTTTGCCTTATGTATTTCATTACTTATGTTGATCGAGTAAATATCAGCACAGCGGCGCCGCTCATAAGGAAAGAGCTGGACCTTAGTCAGCTCCAGATGGGCTTGATATTCTCGGCCTTTGCCTATCCATACGCCATTTTCCAAGTCATTGGCGGTTGGGTTGGCGATAAGTTTGGTGCAAGGCGCACGTTATTTGTCTGTGGCATCATCTGGGTTACAGCAACCATTTTGACCGGTCTCACCGGTGGCCTTCTCTCGCTATTTCTCGCCCGCCTCCTTTTAGGCTTCGGTGAAGGCGCAACGTTCCCTGTCGCAACGCGCGCGATGCAAAACTGGACGGCCCCAGGCAAGCGCGCCTTCGCACAGGGGCTGACGCATTCTTTCGCCCGCCTCGGCAATGCCATCACGCCGCCTCTTGTGGTCGTGCTTATAGGCTATACGAGCTGGCGTGGATCTTTTGTTGTACTCGGCTGTATCAGCCTTCTCTGGGTCCTCGCTTGGTTTTGGTATTTTCGCGACAATCCGGGTGAGCATAAGGGCATCACGAAGGAGGAGCTTGAAAAACTGCCCCCCTATGGCGTGGCAAAGATCAAAAAGAAAATTCCTTGGAAACGCCTTACCCTGCGCATTCTTCCGGTGACGCTGACCTATTTCTGCTATGGCTGGACCTTGTGGCTCCTGCTGAATTGGCTTCCCTCCTTCTTTAAGGAAGGCTACCACCTCGACCTCAAGAGTTCGGCGTTATTCACCTTCGGCGTCTTCGCGGGCGGTGTGGTCGGAGACACGCTGGGCGGCGTCATAAGTGACCGCATCCTCCACAAGACCGGCAATGTGAAGCTCGCGCGCCTGAGCGTCATCCTCTTAGGAATGCTCGGAGCTGCGGGCTGCCTTCTCGGCGTGGTGCTTGGGCCTAAGGATGATATTGTAACGATCGCCATATTGCTGAGCGGGGGTTTCTTCTTCCTAGAACTCGTGATTGGGCCAATCTGGACAGTCCCCATGGACATCGCTCCGCAACATGCCGGTACCGCAAGCGGCCTTATGAATACCGGGTCCGCCGTCGCAGCCATCATCTCTCCTTTGGCGTTCGGAGCGATTGTGGACATCACCGGCAATTGGCTCCTGCCTTTTTATGGATCCATCGGCCTTCTCTTGGTTGGTTCGCTTCTCGCTTTCACGATGCACCCCGAGCGCAAATTCGTTGATGAGAACGAACCAGCGGCTCAACCCGTTGTTGAACCTCAACCGGCGAACGTCACTTAGAAACAAATAGCGGGGCACCTGACCGTGACATCGCCAACATCCAGTTTCGGGCCGCTGGCCGGCGTGAAAGTGATCGAATTGGCTCACATCATGGCGGGCCCCGTGTGCGGTCTCATGTTGGCAGACATGGGAGCGGAAGTAATCAAGGTTGAAAAAAATCCAGGTGGCGATGACTCGCGGCGCTTTGTCCCGCCAAGCGTCGAAGGTGAAAGCGCCGCCTACATGATGATGAACCGCAACAAACGCGGAATCGCCCTCGATCTCAAGAGTGATGAAGGCAAAGAAGTCTTGCGCCGGTTGCTGGCTGGCGCGGATATTGTGATCGAGAATTACCGGGCGGGCACCATGGAGCGTCTCGGTTTCGGCTATGACACCCTCCGCAAGGACAATCCCGCGTTAATTTACTGCTCGCTGTCCGGTTTCGGACGAACCGGCCCCTATGCCGACCGTGGCGGGTTCGATCTCATTGCGCAGGGCATGAGCGGACTGATGAGCATCACCGGCGAAAAGCCAGGGGGTCCGCCTGTGAAGTGCGGCGCGCCTATCACAGATATTACAGCAGGCATCCTTGCCGCCACAGGCATTCTCGCGGCCTATACTTATCGTCTAAAGACAGGCGAAGGACAGATGGTCGATACGTCGCTGTTTGAAGCAGGGATCATCCACACCTTCTGGCAATCGGCGATCTGCCTCGCTACCGGCGTTCCGCCCGGTCCCATGGGCTCCGCCCATCCGCTCAATGCGCCTTACCAGGCATTCCAAACCGCCGATGGCTGGATAACCGTCGGCGCCGCCAATCAGGCGAATTGGCTGAGGCTCATCGAGGTGTTGGACGCGGAGGCGCTTGGCTCAGATCCTCGCTTCGCGAACAATTCGAGCCGCATGGCCAACCTTCCTGCCTTGGAAGTTGAGCTTGCGCAGCTTTTCTTGCGCCGTTCCTCCGCAGATTGGCTCAACCGTTTGGCCGGCGCTGGTGTGCCCGCGGGGCCTGTGCTTAATGTCGCCGAGATGCATGCCGATCCGCAGACTTTGGCGCGCGAAATGCTCGTGGACGTAAAGCATGAGACCATCGGCACGATGAAGACGCTGGGTCTTCCGATTAAGTTTTCCGAAACCCCGGGAGCGATCAAATCAGGAGCACCCCTCTTCGGACAGCACAGCCGCGAGATCTTGGCTGAACATGGCTATGACGAGGCCAGCATTGCGGCGCTCATTGACACTGGCGTCGTCGCCGCGCCACCATCGGTCGAAATCGAAACGCCCGCAGTCTAAATCATTACCGGAGGCAAGCTATGCAGTCAGAGGCCCCACAACATTTGCTGTTTGAAAGCCGTGACGGCATTGCTCGCATAACGTTCAATCGGCCCGAAGCTCGAAACGCTTTCACATTTGGCATGTATGAAGCGCTCGCGAGCGCCTGCGAGGCCATCAACGCCGACAGCTCGATCAAGGTCGCGATCCTAACCGGGGCCGGCGACAAAGCATTTGCCGCCGGGACCGACATCTCCACGTTCCGCGATTTCAAAACGCCGGATGACGCGCTGAATTATGAAGCCTTTATGGACCGTGTCCTCGCGGCCATCGAGACATGCCGCGTCCCGACCATTGCGGCTATTGCGGGTGCTTGCACGGGCGGCGGCGGCGCTATTGCAGCGTGCTGCGATCTCCGTGTCGCCACGAAAGACATGAAATTTGGCTTCCCGATTGCGCGCACGCTAGGAAATTGCCTCTCCATGTCAAATCTTGCCCGTCTCTCAGACTTGATCGGAGCTGCGCGGGTTAAGGATATAATTTTCACCTCGCGTCTCATCGAAGCGCAAGAAGCGGTGCAAATCGGCCTTGTAAGTGAGGTGGTTTCAGACCGTAGCGAACTGGATGCCCGGAGCACGGCTCTCGCCCAGCAGATCGCCAGCAACGCGCCATTGACTTTGCGCGCGACGAAGGAAGGTTTGCTGCGTCTTCAACGGCGCTCCAAAGAAGCGTCCGACAGCGATCTTATTCTCATGTGCTATATGAGCGAGGATTTTCGCGAAGGCATGGACGCATTCTTGGCGAAGCGGCCGCCGCAATGGCGCGGGCAGTGAAGCTGGACCCCGGCCGTTTGGAGCGCCAGTGGTTAGTCTTTTGTCACGGCGGTAAGGTTCATCGTGAGTAAAACACCCGGTTTTGGGAGCTCGCGAACGGCAATTACAGTCCGTGCCGGACGGTGGTCGCCCATACCTTCGATATAGGCGTCATTCATGCGGTCGAAGTCGCTCATCTCTTTCAGGAAAATGTTCACGTGAACAACGTGGTTGAGATCCGAACCGGCGGAGGCGAGCATCACAGCGAATGACTTGAGGATCTGTTTTGTCTGAGAGTAGACATCCGGTCCTGCAAGCTGACCTGTGGCCGAATCGACGCCAGCAGTGCCACCGATGGTAATGAACTGCCCTACCTTAGCGATGTGATTGTATGGTCCGATGGGTGTTGGTGTGTTCGGCGGCGTGGAGGTCTGTACTTTTGATGACATTTTTTCTCCAATGCACGCTTCTGCGCTGAAGTTGGAAGATATAAGAAAGGCGGGAAATGATCCCGCCTCAACGTCTCATTCATATATGGGCGCGCCCGGATTAAACCTCGTGCCAAGACCCGTCCGGATTGCGGCACGCCTTGCCCACCATCGTCTCAGGCCGTCCGTCGATGTAAATGGTCTGCTCGAACTCGCGGCATTGCATTGACTGATAGTAATAGGCGCGGCGCGGGGCGATGTAGCCATAGCGGCCATTATTCGGATTGCGCCATTCGGCGCGCTCACCGCGCTCAAACGCAGCATATTGGGCCTCGGATGCGCGACGGCGGTCCTCGTCATCCATCGACTTACCGATACGATTGCCGATGAACCCGCCAACAAGCGCGCCGCCGACCGTTGCCGCGACCTTTCCGCCGCCCTTACCGAATTGATTACCGATAAGTGCGCCCGTCGCAGCCCCAAAGAGCGTGCCGCTGTCCTCTTTCGTGGCGCACGCACTGAGCAGCGCCGCGACTGCGATCGAAGTGACAATTGTTTTCAGTTTGATCATTTCCCCATGGAAGCGGGCGAACACCCGCGACCCCCTGCGCTTTGACTTGTGTAAAGATTACGCAACGCATTCGGGCAATTTTGCGTCAATTACGCAGCAGGAAGAACAAGCGTGGCGCGCAAGCCACCACTGACCGCTTCTTCGAGGCTAAGAGAGCCACGATAGAGATGCGACAAGTCGGCTACAATCGAAAGGCCAAGCCCAGAACCGGGCACGCTTTCGTCGACGCGCCGCCCGCGTTTCACCGCGACTCGCCGTAGGTCCTCGGGCACTCCGGGTCCATCATCCTCGATAACAAGTTGGAAAGTTTTTTCGGCCTGCTGAAGGGCCGGTTCCTGAGACGCGACTTTAACGACGATGCTTGAACGCGCCCATTTGCACGCGTTGTCCATAAGGTTGCCCGCCATTTCATTGAAGTCTTGCTTCTCGCCCAAGAAGCGAACGCCATCTGGACAATCGATCTGTAGATTTAAGCCGCGTGCCTCATAGATCTTCGTGAGCGCGCGCGAAAGCGCATCCAACTCGGACCCAACATCGGTAACGCCGCTCACGGGTCTAATCTGAGCGGCGATCCGCGCGCGGTCAAGATAGTGCGTTATCTGCTGCCGCATGATGGCGGCCTGCTGACTGATTTTCTTTGCGAATTCGCTCTGCGGCTGCCCCGACGCCTCATTAATGATGACACTAAGCGGCGTTTTCAGCGCATGAGCCAGGTTGCCCACATGGGTACGGGCGCGCTCGACCACGCTCCAATTCGCTTGGATCAGCGCGTTTAGCTCTTCCTGCAGCGGTTGTATTTCGGAAGGGAGATTGCCTTCGAGCTTCGTTTCCTCGCCAGACCGGATGGCAGCCAGCTTCTGGCCAACGTCCCTAAGCGGGCTCAAGCCGAAGCGAACTTGAAAGAATGTCGCAAGCAAGAGGCCCGCGCCTAAAAGGCCGAGCGTCAGGACAATTGTATTCGTTAGGTAGCGCGCTTCGGCGTCGACTTCGGCGGTGTCGAAGGCAATCGCAAGCGAGTAAACGCGGGCGTCGCCGTCTTGGCCGAAATTGATATAGCGTTCGACCACCCGCAAAATTTGTCCCTCGGGACCATCAACGTAAGCTTGCCTTAGTTGTTTAGCGTCTGGTTTCACCCCGAGATCGCTCGGCGTTTTGAATGTTTCGTCAACGAGGGAATCGGATTTGAATATCGGTTCGCTGCCTTGGCTGGCGGGCTTTATCTGCCAATACGCCCCCGAAAGCGGCTTCGAAAATAGAGGCTCGCCGACATAGTCGGGACGCTTGATCTCAGGTGTCCCCTGCGGCGCGCTTATTGCGATCAAATTTTCAAGATACTGGTTTAGTCTTTGGTCGAAGCTGTCCTCGATGAAATCGCGGCAAAGCGAGATCAGAATCGCTGCCGTAACGGACAAAATCATCAGCGTCCAAGCGGCAGACGAAATGACGAGGCGAAGCGCGAGCGAATTTCCGCTCATGGCTGTTTTTGGGGACCGCTATCGGCGCCGTGTGAGAAGGAGACGCAATAGCCTAACCCGCGTACCGTATGAATAATATCGGCAGGAATCTTGCGGCGAAGACGCCCGATGAAAACCTCGATGGTGTTTGAGTCGCGATCGAAGTCTTGCTGGTAAAGATGATCGACAAGTTCTGAGCGCGAGACGACACGGGACTGATGGTGCATCAGATAAGAGAGTAAGCGGAATTCGAGGCTCGTGAGTTTCACAAGAGCGCCAGCGAAAGTCACGCGGGCCGTGCGCGTATCGAGACGGAGAGGCCCGCACTCCAACTCCGGTTTTGCAAAGCCTGCGCTGCGCCTAAGGAGCGCTCTTATCCGGGCGATGACCTCTTCCATCTGAAATGGTTTTGCGACGTAATCATCAGCGCCCGCATTGATGCCTGCGACTTTCTCGCTCCAACGGTCTCGGGCGGTAAGGATTAGAACAGGCGTTTTCACGTCTCTCCGTCGCCAGCGCTCCAAGATGCTGAGCCCATCGATTTTGGGTAAGCCAAGATCGAGGATGATCGCATCATAGGGTTCGGTCTCCCCAAGATGTCCACCCTCCTCACCGTCGAAAGAAGAATCGGCGGCATAGCCAGCCTCGCCGAGGGCGGTGGCTAGTTGGCGGTTCAAGTCCCGGTCATCTTCAATAACGAGGATCCGCATGTGTGGCAGTCAGGTCCAATTAGGATTAACGCGCAGGGATCTGGATACTTCTCACAGTGCCTGGTGTTTGAAGTACCACCACCCGAAAATAGTGTTTCCCAGTAGCGCCGCAAAGCGCAAGTCGCAGAATTTTTGCGTTCCCGAGTTGCTTGCGAACCTCGCTTTGGATCTCCCTATACGATTTATAGGATCCCTTACCCCAAGTATGCGCGCAGCTTTCCTTAGCCGGGCTATCTTTAGCCAAGCCTTCTTTCGCCAGGCAAGGTTCCCAGTGAAGCAATAGACAGCAACTTAGAATAGTAGCATGGAGAAGCTTCATTGCCAGGCTTTTTTATTTCGCCTTTGCATAGGACCTGTCTTTTCCTGAATCGGGGATGAACGCCATGCTCGAATCCATCGCTCAAGGCGATAATTGTCCAACAATTTAAACAGTATTTCTTGAACGGCCGATTACGCCTCTACGGCTGCGGCCTCTGCGAGCATAAATACGGGCTTGCCCGCGAGCTGAAGCGCAAGCCCAGCTATGGGGCCTATCGTCGATTGGCCGGCGCGGTTCAAGGATCTGATTAGAAAAAGTCCCTGAATGGCTCCGAGATATGGAATGACGACGCGCCATTCCATAACGATACCGGCCGCGAAGCACACACGTGCTCTTTCAAATGTAGCGTCGCTGGTGAAGAAGCATTGGCCTGTGATTTTTGCCGCGGGCATCTGTTTTAGCGCTTCGTAAGTCTCTGCTGCCTCAATGCTCGATATGTCGATGGCTATCGCATTCATTGTTATCGACGCGTCGCGAAGAGAGCCAATAGAGATAAAATCTCCATTGCCTGTCGCATCAATAGACAATTCGATGTCTTCGGCGCCCCTGTCGGTCATCGCAGGTCCCACGGCGCCTTGTTAAAAATCAGCTAATTGCTGATACAGAGCTAATTTTCGCTTTTCGGATGCCGCCGGGAAATCATGGGAGGTCAATGTTCAATATCCTTAATAAACGCAGGCGAGCCATATTTGCGAAGCCTGAGGCGCTGCGGCGAGTACGCGCCATAGCCGCATGATCTACAGATTCTTAAAATTAGTCGCCAGTTTTAGACGATGCAACAACCAATCACTTGCCTCTGCGCCGCTTGCGTGGCGTCTTCGTTATCCAGCCGGTGATATGAGACGGATAGCGCTCAACGTCTACCTTTGATTCGCTGATAGCGGTGCTTCGAACCGATATGCCCGCCTCGTGGACGGTTTCTTGCTGGCCGGATACGAGCGGATGCCACCACAACAGGTCGCGCCCCTCGCCGACCATTCTATATGCGCAAGTATCAGGCAGCCACTTCAAGCCTTTCACAGCCTCAGGCTCAAGCTTCACGCAATCAGGAACATGCGACTTTCTATTGCCGTAGTCCGAGCAGCGGCAAGAGCCGATATCGAGAAGGTGGCAAGCAAGCCTTGTGACGGCTATATCTGCGGTGTCTTCGTCTTCCAATTTGATGAGACAGCATTGACCACAGCCGTCACAGAGCGATTCCCACTCGGCTTCCGTCATCTCCTCAAGCGTTTTCGTCTTCCAAAATGGGAGATGGGCTTCTGCTTCACTGGCGTTATTTTGCGACCGCACTACGAGTTCTCGGTAATTTAACTGTTTTGAAGGCGCATTTGTTGGCATAGTACAAGCGAATTTGCAGATCAACTAGAGCGAGAAATTGCAGTGCGCGACTGGATTTTCAAACCCAACCGGCGCAACCGTCACTTTAACTGGCTGGCAGTCGACGCGTGGATTGACTCGACCCTATACGGGGCTTACGCCAGATTTAAAGATTGGTGGGCGAACTACAACAATTTCTTCGCGCAGTTTCGCGTCACCGGCTTTCGATGGGCTGCTGTAGAACTGCTTTCCGAAGCGGCAACCCTGGGAACGGGCGCGCTCGCCATCGTGCTTATGTTTCAGTTGCCGACAATCGAGCTAACGAAAAACCCGAACTGGCGCACCGGCAGCGAATTCAGCGTGACGTTCCTTGACCGCTACGGCAACGAAGTCGGAAAACGCGGCATTCTTTACTCCGACGCCGTCCCTTTCGAGGAAATCCCAGATACCCTCCTCAAAGCTACCATGGCCACCGAGGATCGCCGCTTTTATGATCACTTTGGCATAGACGTGCTCGGCACTCTTCGCGCGATCGTCGAAAACGCGCGCGCCAATGAGGTGGTGCAGGGTGGCAGTTCGCTGACACAGCAGCTTGCCAAGAATCTGTTTCTGTCTTCAGAGCGATCCATTCAGCGCAAGATAAAAGAAGTATACCTCGCGCTCTGGCTGGAGGCTCATCTTACTAAAAAAGAAATCTTCAAGCTTTATCTTGACCGCGCCTATCTCGGCGGCGGTACTTTTGGGGTCGAGGCCGCGTCGCAGTTCTATTTCGGCAAATCTGTACGGGACATCAACCTTGCGGAAGCAGTGCTTCTTGCGGGCCTCTTTAAAGCGCCGACCAAATATGCGCCGCATTCTAACCCGGTGGAATCGCGGGCGCGTGCAAATCAGGTGCTGACCAATCTTGTCGATGCCGGGTTCATGACCGAAGGGCAGGTTCACGGCGCGAGGCTAAATCCTGCGCGGGTCGTGGATCGGACCGAGGATTACGCGCCGAACTATTTCCTCGATTGGGCCTATGAGGAAGTGCAGCGTCTCATGAAAGGCAAGGGCGAGTACACATTGACTGCGCGCACCACGCTTGATGTGCCGCTGCAAAAGCTTGGCGAAGAGGTGATCGAAAACGCTCTTGAGCGCGAAGGCAGAGGTGCCCGCGTCTCTCAAGGTGTTCTTGTTGCGATGGACACCGATGGCGCGGTCCGCGTTATCGTTGGAGGCCGTGATTACGGCGAAAGCCAATTTAACCGCGCAACGCACGGCCAAAGGCAGCCAGGGTCATCATTCAAGCCCTACGTCTATTTGACCGCGATTGAAAATGGCATTAAGCCAACCAGGGTTTTCTCGGACGTGGCGCCGACCTGTGGAAATTGGTCTCCGTCGAATTATGGTGGCGGAGTGAGCGGGCGGTCGATGACGCTATATGATGCTCTTGCGAGGTCCGTAAATACCATCGCCGTGCGGCTCTCCCTCGATGTCGGCCGCGAAAAAGTGCTCGCTAACGCGCATAAGCTCGGTTTGATGAGCGTAAGGAAGACGTGCTCGATGGCGCTTGGTGACAGCGGGATCGCGCCGCTAGATCACACCGCGGGCTTTGCGGTATTCGCTAATGGCGGGAAATCCGTTAAGCCCTACGCGATTGTCGAACTGCGTAATACGCGAGACGAAATGGTGTATTCGCGCGAGCGCGACGAACCTCCTCCGGTGCAGCTATTCAAACGGGAAGATATCGAGACGTTGAATACCATGCTTGAGAAGGTTGTCAGCCAAGGCACCGGCCATGCAGCGCAATTGGATTTCACGACTGCCGGTGGAAAAACTGGCACCACCTCAGGACCAAAGGACGTCTGGTTTGTTGGATTTACCGGTCAATATGTGGGTGGCGTTTGGTTTGGGAACGACGATTACACCGACATCGCGTCCGGGACGACAGGGGGCCATCTTGCCGCGCCGACTTGGCACGCCTTTATGCAGGCGGCTCATACAAGCATGGACATCCCGAAAATACCCGGCCTTCCGCTGCATCCCCGCCAAGTCGAGGAGCAACAGCGCCTTTCGGAGATCAAGCGCGACGATCCGACGCTTGGCACAGCCTCGGCGGATGGCTCGAAACGCCTGGCGCCTCGCACACGTAAAGCCCTTAGCTCGCTTTCGAAATTTTTAAAGGAGGCGCCAAAATTGCGGGAAGAGACTACTCCGGAAAAAGGCGCATCACTGGACAAACCCCCGGTTCGGACGCGATAAGGGCGTGGCGGTCCCGAAAGGCGTCAGCCTCACCCGGCCTCGCGTAAGTCACTCCAGTTACGCTGTCGCTTGAAACATCGCTAATGGTAAGCTGACCCGAAAAGAATGCCATTCCTCAACCGCTTTTTCATCTTCATCCTGATAACGCTCGTGGTTGGGCTCGGCTCGGCTTGGCGTTTCGTCGACCATGGCTTCTTTGCCACGACCTACCGCTTCGGGCCATGGAGCATGTGGTTCAGGGAAGGGACGCTGGACGCTGACCCATACACGGTCGCCCATGCATCCCGGCAGGGCGCGCTCCCTATCAACGCAACAAGCTACCTGACCTTCACCGCGACGCGGGACAGTTCCGGTTCGCGCCTCTACGGCGAATGCACATATGAAATTCGAGGTTATTCCTTAAAGGCGATCTGGTGGAACATTGCTGCTTTCAAGCGTGATGGCCGGCTCATTCCGAACAAACCAGGGCGATCCAGTTTCGCAAGCAACACGATATTGACGGCCCCTGATGGGAGCTTCACCGTTCGCCTTTCCCCAGATGTTCAGCCAGGGAACTGGCTGCCTTCGGCAAAAGGAGAGCGTGTCGTTTTGCGGCTGAATATCCTTCGCCCGTTGAACGCGGACAACCTGCTTCAGTCGGCAAAGGACGTGCTTCCTGAGATTACGCTCATGGAGTGCACATGAAGAGTAGTATTCCTTGGGTGTTAGCCGGTCTGGTTGCTGGCGGGATCCTTCATATCCTTAGCGTATTTGGGGTCCCTTGGCTGAGCGAAAGGGATGCTTGGGCGCGCCTTTCGACGGAGCTTCAGCCGAACGTTCTGGCCATTCCAGATCAGAAGAATGGGAGCATATTGCCATTCACATCGCCAGATGTCGTGACGGCTTACTGCCTCTTCGATATTTCGCAGCATAACGTCGTCATCACTTCTCCCATGCCTGAAGCGGCGTGGTCGCTCGCTGTATCCACCCGGTCGGGAGAAAATTTTTACCTCGCCACTGGCGCTGATGCGAAAAAACCTGACATTCGCGTTCTCATCATACCGCGCGACCGTCTCGCCGATGAAGCTAGCACCGAAAAGACGGAAGAAGGCGACGAGCAGAATATTATCGTGTCGCCCATGCCGGAGGGGATCGTGGCCATTCGAGCGCCGTTGCGAGGCGAGAGTTTCCGTGACGCGACCCTAGAGAAGCTTAAGCTTGCTCGTTGCGAGATACAAAAGCCATTGGAACCGCTTGTCGCCACCGTTTCCAGCAAGCCGGCTTCAGGCTCCGCCGAAGCTACGCCTCCCCGCTCCCAGCGTAATCGGCGGCGTCACCGCTGACGAGCAGATCGCCGGTCGCTTTGGAATAAGCTTCTGCGAGGCAATCGCCGTCATTCGGAACTGATGGTTGTTGCGTATTGGCTTGACGGCCTCCTCCGCGTCCAAGCGCCTGAGAGCATTTTGCGACCGGGTTGAAACGTGGCATTTCCGAAATCGGCGGCTATGCAGTTGCTTCCGGCCAGTGCCGGGGGTGGCAATCAATGGCCCCTGCATTTCTCACCGCTGGATAGCCGTGCTTGACACGGCTATCCAGGAGGTCAAGAGGCGCTATTTTTTGTCGTGAGCACGAGCGTGACAATGGCAGTGCTTCCAATGACCGGTCCCGGTCAGCTGATCTGCACCCGCCCATCGTATCCGGTTGGATGGCCCGGGCCATGACAGCGCAAGACGCGCCGTCCCATGGCAACCCAGGAGACCCGGCATTCGCGATCCGGTTAAACTGGATCGCGAATGCTCTAATGCGTTTTGCGATCAGATTGAAGCATAGGATTTTCGAATTTGCGTCTTTAAGGTTTTGGATTGCTTCCGCCCAGCTTTGCTGGTCGCGATGACTAATCCGGAAATCGTCATCGCCGCTGCGGCGATCCAGCAGTTTCACAATGCCGGTTATAGATGATCGCAAAAATGCTGAAGTTCGCCTAAGCGCAATGTCGGTCCAATATCGAAATCAGGGGGGTAAGCTCAGCCGGAACCGGCTTTGCCGGTGTCCAGCATCTGGCGCCCGCTTAAGTTCGCGGACAACTGTTTATGATGAAAAGACGAGTACGCCTTGCCCGAGAAGATGCCGTCCTTCCGGCGTCTCCACCTCGATAATCCAGACGTCGGGATCGCGGCTTGCCTGCTTTTTAAGATAAGCATCAGCATCGATTTCGTTCGCCGTCGGCGTATAAATTGGCTGCCACATGCGTCCGTCTTCAAGAATAAATGCGTCTTCGGACATTCCCTGCGCGAGATGCGCGGACAATGGCGCAAGAACTTGGCAGGTGCCGTCGAGATGCGAAATTTTTATATAGATGGCTCCGGCGTCGGCATCACCTCTACGTACCACGACGCCTGGAATAAAGGCTCCGCTTAGTCGCCGCAGATAGGCACTCACCCAAATATGAGATTTTAGGCGCATCCTTCCCTCTTATCGTGAGCGGAGACTGACGCCCGCCTGCGTACAGTCACCTTATGAAATCATGCCGGACCGATGCAATAACAAATGCCACTCTCTTTCTTAAGTGGCGAAAGTGTTGTTACCGGAAATCGCGGCTTTTTAAGGTATCGGTCCAACTCCAATTGTCGTGTTTTGATGCCGGAGCATCGCCTAGCGACACATGGGCAACCTCGTCACCACGCCCAAAACGTAATGAAAATGCATCGCTATCTGGCTGAAGCCGGCGTAGCGTTGCCGTCCAATCCGCAAGGCGTCTGGCAACCACATGAATGACATTGCTCTCCTTTTGTAAAACTCCCTCACAAAGTAGTGTTTTTGCGCCAAATACCGCCCTTCGATATTTTTCGGTCAGCTTTGGCCAGATGATCAGATTGGCGCTCCCCGTCTCGTCCTCGATGGTGATGAAGATTGTGCCTTTTGCGGTACCAGGCCGCTGACGGAACAGAACAAGCCCAGCGATTTTCACGAACCTTCCATTTGGTAAAGTTTTGAGATCCGAAGCGGAGACGATGCCCTTTGCGCGTAACTCATCCCGCATGAAGCTTATGGGATGCTTACGTAACGATAGGCCAAACACAGAGTAATCTTCGGTGACGGCCTCTTCATCCCGCATCGGCGGAAGCTCTGGCTGTTGCTTTCGCAAAGGCATGAGCCTTTGGGCTTCATTATTGAAAAGCGGCAGCACGCCCTCTTCCAGACCGAGCACGTTCCACAGGCTTTCGCGGCGTCCCAAATCCAGCGAATTGAAAGCATCGGCGCGTGCGAGAGTTAGCATGGCCGCTGAGCCAAGCTTGGCCCGTCTCATGAGATCCTCGGGGGTCGAGAAGCTCCCCTTTGCACGCGCCTCCACTATTGCATTCGCGTCTTTCTCCCGAAATCCAGCCACGAGCCTAAGTCCGAGCCGCAAGGCAAATCGCCCCTTATTTAAAGGCTCCAAAGTGTGGTCCCATTTGCTTGCATTCACATCCACGGGTCGCACTTCCACGCCATGCTCGCGCGCGTCCCGGACAAGCTGCGCCGGAGCATAGAAGCCCATGGGCTGGCTATTCAAAATCGCGGCTGCAAAAACGTCCGGGTAATAGCATTTCATCCAGGCGCTGCAATAAACGAGCAGCGCGAATGAGGCCGCGTGGCTTTCCGGGAAGCCATAGGTGCCGAAGCCTTGGATTTGGCTGAAACAACGCTCGGCAAATCCGCGCTCATAGTTCTTCGCAAGCATGCCTTTGATGAATTCGTCCTTGAAGGTGTGAATGGTGCCCACCTTCTTGAAGGTCGCCATGGCGCGCCGCAATTCGTCCGCACGGCTCGGCCTGAAGCCAGCCGCCACAATGGCGATCTTCATGCATTGCTCTTGGAAGAGCGGCACGCCGAGGGTTTTGCTCAGAATGCTTTCCAGCTCTTTACTTGGATAAGTGGTACGCTCAAGACCCTGGCGGCGGCGTAAATAAGGATGCACCATCTCGCCCTGGATCGGACCGGGGCGAACGATGGCGACCTCAATGACGAGATCGTAGAAGCATTGCGGCTTGAGGCGCGGCAGCATGGTTTGCTGCGCCCGGCTTTCCACCTGGAACACGCCAATGGAATCAGCGCGGGAAAGCATTTCATAAACGGCGGCGTCTTCGGCGGGAACGGTCGCCGGGGTAAGGTCTACTCTATAATGTTTGCGTAAAAGCTCGAAGCCTTTGGCAAGGCATGTCAGGATGCCAAGCGCCAGCACATCCACTTTCAGCATTCCAAGCGCTTCGATGTCGTCCTTGTCCCAGGAGACGATGGTTCGTTCTTCCATGGCCGCGTTTTCGATGGGCACGAGTTCATCAAGACGGCCGCGCGCGATGAGAAAGCCGCCGGGATGCTGTGAAAGATGCCGTGGAAAACCAATAAGTTGGCGCGACAGTTCGAGGCAAAGGTGAAGCCGCCGGTCGCCACCGTCGAGGCCAAGCTCGCCAAGCTGGCTGGGATCGATCCCTTCGTCGCTCAAGCCCCAGATCGAACCCGCGAGCGCCGCCGTTACATCGGGCGATAGGCCGAGCGCCTTGCCCACTTCGCGCACTGCGCCTCGCGTGCGGTAGCAAATGACGGTTGCGCAAAGCCCGGCGCGATGCCGCCCGAAGCGCTGGTAAATATATTGGATGACCTCTTCGCGCCGTTCATGTTCGAAATCGACGTCGATGTCTGGCGGCTCATCGCGCGCGTCCGAAATGAACCGCTCGAACAAGAGATTTGACCGCACGGGATCGACCTCCGTGATGCCGAGCGCATAGCAGACTGCGGAATTTGCAGCCGAGCCGCGCCCTTGATGCAGAATTTCCTTCTCGCGCGCGAAACGCACAATGTCTTCGACCGTCAGAAAGAATGGCGCATATTTCTGGCGGGCGATGAGTTCAAACTCATGCTTTATTTGCTCGATGACGGCTGGCGGCGTGCCGTCCGGAAATTTATGAGGCGGATAGCGCCGCTTCACACCCTCCCAGGTGAGACGCTCAAGACGCGCTTGCGGGTCTTCGCCATTGGGCGAGATCTCGTCCGGATATTCATAGGTCAATTCTTGCAGGCTGAATTTGCAGCGATTGGCCAGCTCCACCGTGTTGGCCATCGCTTCGGGATAAGCGGCGAACAGCCTGGCCATCTCGGCTGAGCTTTTCAGATGGCGTTCAGCATTGCGGGCGAGCCGGAAACCGGCCTCGTCGATTGTGCATGTGTCACGGATGCAGGTGAGAATATCCTGAAGGCGGCGGCGCGATGGATCGTGATAAAGCACATCATTAGTGGCAAGGAGTGGTACGCGCGAGGCGGTGGCGAGCCGGGCCAGACGATGAAGATATTTCGCATCGTCGCCATGAAACCGGTAGGTGGCGGCCATGTAAAGCCGCCCTCGCAGATGGCTTGTCAGCTCTTGCAGATAGGTTTGAAATCTTTCTCTTTTATCGTTGCTGTGAAACAAATCCTCCGGCGGCAAAACCGCGATGATCTGCCCTTGCGAATGCTTTAGAAAATCCCCGAAGGTCAGGTGGCATTCGCCTTTGGGCACATTTTCTTTATATTTGCCGCTTGTAAGCAGCCGGCAAAGCCGCCCGTAAGCCACGCGGTCTTGCGGGTAGCAGAGGAGGTCCGGAGCGCCGTCTTGGAACGAGAGTCTGCATCCAACAATGAGCTTTATCCCTAGCTCTCGCGCCGCCAAATGCGCCCGCACCACGCCCGCAAGCGAATTGCGGTCGGTTACAGCAATCGCGGAAAGCCCAAGCTCCGCCGCGCGGATAACAAGTTCATGGGGGTGTGACCCGCCCTCCAAAAAGGAGAAATTGGTCGTCACCTGTAGCTCGGCATAAGCTGGCTGTTTTGAGGACAACGCGAAGCTCCGTCAGAGTCCTGGATCAACGGCTTTGTGATGCTGGATTGCTTCCGGCCAGCTTTGCTGTCCGTCGCAATGACGGCCCCAGGGTCGTCTTCGCGAGGCGCACAGCGCCGTGGCGAACCAGGAAACTCCGGCATTCATCATTTCGACCTCGATCATCCAAACAATCCATGCAGATACCAACGCGGCAGGCGTTTCGCTCCGTAGATTCCCTCGCGGTAAATCCAGAAGCGCAAGCCTTGCGTATTTTCGACCCGATAATAGTCGCGGCTCTGTGTTTCCTCGTCCGCGCCGGTGTCATCTGTCCGCCACCATTCAGGCGCTATGCGCTCTGGACCTTCTGCACGGGTGACGCGATGGACCACTCTTCGCCACCGGAAGAAGATCGGCGGCGCGTCTGGCACGGCGGCTGTCACATCAATCGGCTGAGGATGCGCAAAAAGCCGGATTGGACGCTCGCCATTGTCTTTGAAGATTTCGGCTAATGCCTTTGGCGTTTTCGGGATGACGGTTTGTTTTTTCACCGCGCGCTCGGGCAAATAGCTTTCACGGGGCGCAAACCTGTGAATGCGGCCTTTGCCAAGCCGGTTTTCGAGCGAATCGATCAGCGCCGCCAATTCTTCTACGCAGACCGTGTTTTGCACTGATTGCAAAAGATTGGCTTGTCGCACATCGAGCGGTTCAACATGATTTGCTGTCAGCGCCGCTGCATCGACCCCGAAACCAGGATCGACAAACCCGAGTTTCTCGCGAAAGAGCCGCAGGACGCGCTTGGCGTCGCGAGTTGGAAGCGCTGTCGAAACGCTCTCCGATTGTGCGCCGCCATCGGCTCGAAAGAAGCTCATCTCAAAATTCATGGCCCCATGGCGCTTTACTTCCAATCTCGCGCACAGCATTTCGAGAAGCTTCGCGGTGACCCGCTCCAGATCCTCTGGCGCAGAAATCGGCTCGGCAAACCGCAAGCGCTCAATCCAAGGCGTAGCCGGACGCAAGAAATCAATCGCTTCCTCAGCAAATCCCATGGCCTCGTCGAGGCGGGGCAAGAGATCGGGAAAGCGGCGGGCGAGGCCCGCACGAGGAAGAGCCTCGATATGAGCGATGGTAAAAAGGCCGAGCTTGCGCAATGCGCTTGCCGTGGCTCTTGAGATTCGCAAACGCTCGACGGGCAACGGCGCCAGAAGATGGCGATGTGAGCCAGAAGGCGCGGACAGATAGCGCTCGGCATGATGGGCGAGCGCAAAGGCGGCGCCGAATGTCTCCGCAATAGCTGCCTTTGCCGGAATGCCTCTGGCCTCAAGGCGCGTCAGTAAGTCTTCGGTTAGCTGTTTTTCGCCGCCCCAAAGATGCGCGCAACCTGTAATGTCGAGCCATAGGCCATAAGGCTGAGCTGCTGCCGTGGCCGGGCTATAACGCTGCGCCCAAGCCGCCAGCGCTTTGAGGGCCTCGCTATCGGCATGAGGCTCGGCATCGGCGGCAATAAGCGTGGGCAGTACGGCCAGCGCGTCGGCAAGAGGCTGGCCAAGGTAAAGCCCGGCCTCTAGCGCAGGTTGATCGAGCGCCGCGATGCGATGGATATTTCCATCTTTTTCAATAAGAACCAGCGGCTCTTGCGCCCGGGCGAGCGGTGGCTGTTTCAGACGCGCCCGCGCCATCGCGAAGTTCGGCAACCACACGAACATGGCCCGCCGCTTTGCCGTTTTCATCGCTAAAGCCATGAGACGCCTCCACAATCCAAGAAGCCGTTTTGCCGTTGCGGCAATATTCAAGATCAAGCTGCCAGCGCGGCGCCCCAAGGCCCGGTTCTCCGCTTGTCTCGCTGGGCATGGCGCTAACACGCCAGCGGGTAGCCGCGGCGCCGCTTGGACCATTGCTTGCGTTATTGGATTTCAAAATGTGACGGCGCAGCAAAAGCGCCGTCACGCCAGAACGGCGAGCGGCGGCATCAAGCCTGCGTCCCGCCTTCAAATTAAGAGCCCCTGCTTCGCCTAAAATCGCGGCCAGAGTCCGGGACTGTAACGCCTCTTCCATAACACCGAGGACTTCAACGTCTTTGCGGCATTCAACCCAAATGATGCGAGCTGGATCGAGGCCAAAGGACATCAGGCCAGGGGCATAGCAATCCGGGCAACTCGCGGCCCACAGCAAGAACCCCTTCCGTTTGCGTAAAATTTGTCCCGCGACAGAGGCTGCAAATGCTGTGACCGCCGAGGCCAGCTCTGTTTCCAACCCTACAGCGCAAAATTCATGAAGCGCGCCCAACGTAAGGCCGCCATGAGGAAAAGGGGCGTTCAAGCGCTTGTCTGTAAATGCCAAAATTGGAGTTTGAGCGTCCGCGAAGCCGTGGCCTTCCATGGCGCGGATTTGCATTCGCAAATTTTCGAGGTTTGAATTCAAACTCATTGGCACGCTTTGATCTTGATTTGTTCTCTTTATGTTCTGAAAATCAATATCAGTCAACCCCCTTTTTCGTGTGTTTTTCATTAAAGCGAATGCCACATGAGGAGACGGTCAATGTCTTTTAAAGCGGACCAAGCCAGCTTTGACTTCACCGAAATTCCAAATGACCCACTGCGTCTCTTCGAAAAGACGCGCGAGGAAGCTCGATTTTGCAGAAATTGCCATTTGTGGGAGCGCGCCACGCAAACCGTGTTCGGCGAGGGTCCGGTGCCAGCGTCCATCATGCTCATTGGCGAACAGCCTGGCGATAAGGAGGATCTTGCGGGGAAACCTTTTGTCGGCCCGGCGGGGGAAAAGCTCAATCAAGCTCTCGCCGATGCTGGGATTGATCGCCAAAAACTCTACGTTACAAACGCGGTCAAGCATTTCAAATATGTGCCGCGAGGCCGCATTCGCCTGCACCAAAAGCCGGTAACGGTAGAGATAAAGGCGTGCCGGCCATGGCTTGAGCGCGAGCTTGAGCTCGTTGCGCCAAGGCTTGCAGTGGCTATGGGCGCCGTGGCAACTCAATCGCTATTCGGCAGAGCGATGCCGATAAATAAAAACCGGGGCCGCATAATCGACCTCGGCATCCGCCAAGCGCTGATCACCATTCACCCATCCTATCTCTTGCGCATCCAGGAGGAGGCGCAAGCAAGGGGCGAATATGCGCGTTTCGTAGCGGAGCTTAAGCTTGCTCTGCCGTTCATGTAGGGGATTTTTTGGGGGGAGAGAGGAGAGAGACGAAGCCTTAGGCTAGCGGGGGGTGGGGGCCATGCAGGAGGCTCCGTCTCTCAGGGGCAACTCGAACCGGGAATTAGCGTCCCTTAGTGCTCAAAACTCTAAACACAACATGTAAACTAAGTGTTACGCCGTCATCCGGTGTCTTTTTTGAGGGGGCATGTACGCGCTACGCAAAACTGGCCACGCGCTAACTCACACAACAAAACTCAACCTACACAGACGCAACGCAACAAAAACTCGCGACTGAACACTACAACCAACGCTACGAACTAACGCAACAAACTCAACGCAGTACGCGACGCAGAGAACTCAACAGCCAACTCAACAAACTCAACTTCTGCCCTCTATCTCGCATCCGGTATTTTCAGTTTCGAACTCGTGTACCGTCTGCGATGTGATATGTATGCCGCAGCGGTTGGACGAAATTAAGGCAGCAAATGGATTTTTAATTGACTGATGTTTTTTTCACACTTTCAGTCTGGTTCGCCGCCATGACGGCGCGACCTAAAACAGCCAGTAGCGGTGGCATTCGCGCGCTTCAAGACGCAGCTTGCCGTCTGTGCGCGCTGTCATAATATGCGGGATGCACATGAACGCGGCGGAGGGCCCAATGCAGACTTATAATGCTCTTCCTGATGGCCTTCCCGTCCCAACAGACGACGGCACGGCAGATCATCTTCAAGGCTTGGCAATCCCATCTGTCCTGCTCGCAGCGACGGATGGCACGCGCGTCGATCTGTCTAGTCTCGCTGGCCGGACGGTTCTCTATATCTATCCAAGAACCGGCGTGCCGGGCCAGCCGCTACCGGATGGTTGGGACGAAATCCCCGGCGCGCGCGGCTGTACGCCAGAGACTTGCGCATTTCGCGATCATTTCGCCGAGTTGAAGGCGGCGGGAGCTGATGCGGTGTTTGGGCTTAGCACCCAGGACACGGATTATCAGCGCGAACTCCACGACCGGCTGCATCTTCCATTTGCGATATTAAGCGACGCGGAGCATGAACTGACCCGCGCGTTACGGCTCCCAACCTTTGAAGCGGCGGGCGCGCTCCTGTTGAAGCGCATCACTTTCGTCATCGATGGCGGAAAGATCAGCCATGTATTTTATCCAATTTTTCCGCCGGACGGGCACGCCGAAGAGGTGCTTACTTGGCTTAGGGCCAATCCCCCGCGAAAATAATCCACAGAGCTTCACGATAGCTTCGTGAGTGTTGCGGCGCGGTTATCAAAATCTTATGCTTGCCGTGCGAAGAACAGGCTTTCTCTTCAATCCGGTTCCGAGAAATGCCTTTTCTCAAAACTCACATTCGTGAAGCAGCATATGGCGAAAGCAATCGTTGGACTTGCACTGGGCGGCGGCGCGGCGCGCGGTCTAGCTCATATCGGCGTAATCGAAGCGCTTGTTGAGGCGGGGCTCGAACCCGAGATCGTTGCGGGGACATCAATCGGCGCTGTCGCGGGAGCCTTTTATTGCGCGGGCAAGCTCGACGAACTTCATGCTTTCGCGCGCGGGCTCACCATGCGCAAGCTGCTGCGCTATCTCGATGTTAATCTCGCAGGCTCCAGCTTGATGACCGGCAAGCGGCTGGAGAAAACGCTTGTTTCCCATCTCGGCGAAATCCAAATCGAGGCGCTCCGCACGAAATTCGTGGCGATTGCCACCGAGCTTGGCAACGGCCAGGAGATTTGGCTCACCAAGGGGTCGCTGGCTGCCGCTTTGCGTGCATCCTATGCGTTGCCGGGCATCTTCAAGCCGGTGCGCATTGGCGGGCGATGGCTGATCGACGGCGCGTTGGTGAACCCGGTGCCGGTAAGTGCGGCTCGCGCGATGGGCGCAAGCTTCGTGATCGGCGTCACGCTTCACTCGGGCCAATATATGCGCAATACGCTCTTTCCTATCGAGGCGGAAGCCAAGTTCGATCCTTTGACCGAACCGCCGAGCGAAGAGGAAACGCCGAAAAGAAACAGGTTCACCCTCGTCAAGCGTCAGATTTTGGGCAAGCGCGACGGAGCGCCCGGTATCCCGCGCGTGATGCTGGAAGCCTTCAACATCACCCAAAACCGGATTGCACGATCCCGGCTCGCGGGCGATCCGCCGGATGCCACCATCCAGGTGCATCTCGATGGGATTGGACTTTTCGATTTTCATAAGGCAGAGCTTGCAATCGAACAGGGGCGCGCCGCCGTCCGCCGGTTTCTCGGCTCGATACGGCGCGAAAGCTTCAATCTTCCCGCCAACGACAGCGCTCTGCACCGCTAATGGTTCCAGCAGGCGCGGCAAACGCTAAACGGTCTCCATGCTTGCACCATCCGGAATTGCCCGCTCTTTGCTCACCTATCACGGCAACCGCGCGCATATGCAAAATATGGCGCGGTTCTACGAGCGCATTGTTAAGCCGGACGACCTTGTCTTTGACATCGGCGCCCATGTCGGCGATCGCACGCGCGCATTTCTGCGGCTGGGCTGCCGGGTTGTCGCGGTCGAACCGCAGCCGCAGCTCATCTCCGTATTGCGGGCTTTCTTTGGCTTGAGCCGCCGTGTGCAGATCATCCCCGCCGCCATCGGCGACAGCGCGGGCAAGATCAAGTTGAACGTCAATAGCCGTAACCCGACGGTGTCGACGGCGTCCTCCGCGTTTATCGATGCGGCACAGGCAGGCGCGCCCGGCTGGGACGGCCAAATCTGGGATCAAGAGATCGAGGTTGATGCCGTGAGCCTCGACGGGCTTATCGCTTCACACGGCACGCCCGCTTTCGTGAAAATCGACGTTGAAGGATATGAAGAGCGCGTGCTCGCGGGCCTATCGACGGCTTTGCCAGCACTTTCCTTCGAGTTCACAACGCATCAGCGCGACGTGGCATTTCGCTGCTTGGATCGCCTGCGAGAGCTAGGCGCATATCGCTTTAATGCCTGCCTCGGCGAGAGCTGGGCGGAGGCCTTTCCAGAGGCGCAGGACGAGGCGGCCATTCGCGTTTGGCTCGAGAGCCTTCCGGCAGAGGCGAACTCGGGCGATATTTACTGTTTTCGCGTCTAAACGCGCCGCGTCTTCGCGAGGTGTGTCGCGCCGTGGCGATCCAGTGCAAGTGTCCGTAGCTTATGCTGATTGTTTCCGGTCAGCTTCGCCCGCCGTTGCAATGACGGCGAGCGCTCAATTTTCGTGCTTGCCGTTATGCTGTCTGCTGCACGCCCAAGCCTACGGGACAACTGACGCCGGTTCCGCCAAGCCCGCAATAGCCGCGCGGATTCTTCGCCAGATATTGCTGATGATAATCCTCAGCGAAATAAAACTCGCCTGCGGGTAGGATCTCGGTCGTGATCGTGCCATAGCCGCGCGTCACCAGCGCGGATTGATACATTTCCTTCGAGGCTTGCGCTTCGCGAGTCTGCTCATCGGAATAGGTGTAGATGCCCGAGCGATATTGCGTGCCGGTATCGTTGCCCTGGCGCATCCCCTGCGTCGGGTTGTGTGCCTCCCAGAAGACCTTCAGCAGTTCGCCATAGCTGATCTTTTTCGGATCGAACACGATGCGCACCACTTCATTGTGTCCCGTCTGGCCGGAGCAGACCTCCTCGTAGGTCGCGTTGGGCGTATAGCCGCCCGCATAGCCGACAGCGGTCACGAGGACGCCCGGCAGCTGCCAGAAGACCTTCTCCGCGCCCCAGAAACAGCCAAGGCCGAACATCGCAATCTCGCTGCCCTCGGGGTACGGCCCTTTGAGTGGCGCGCCATTCACAAAATGTGTCGCGGCGGTGTGGATAGGGTTGGGGCGCCCGGGCAGCGCGTTTTGCGGGTCTGGCATCGCGGTCTTATTTTTTAAAAAGAATACCATGGGGTCTCTCCCAATTGCTGCGAGTAGCGAGGGTGCCGCCTATCGCGATTGTTCCGGCATAATGTGGGCATGGATGATGGCTGCGGAAAGCGGCGACGCGAGGTTATCACACGGGATTTGATCGGGCCGGCCCTGCCAACCAAGCAAACAGTTCCATGCTAAGTTTACATTTTCGAATCGACTTGAGCGCTTAGGCTCCGTCCAACAATGCGTGCTTCAAATGGTACAGCGACGTTTGCTCACGGCTGAGTTCGTAAATAGCGTTAAGTCCCCCCAAAAGGGAGAACAATGGATCGCGGACACGAAGATCAAAGGCTTCGGTCTTCGTATTTTTGCAAGCAACGGAATCGGAAAATCCTTTGCAATCAGAGTCTCGGACGAGAGTGGGATGGCGGTCCGGAAAACCTTCGACATCTATAGCAGCTGGACCTATCGCTGGGGAGTTCGTGAGGGAGGCTCTGAGTTTGAGTTCGGCGATTTTTTGGAAGACGCGCGTGATTGGGCGCGAAATGAAATCTATCGGCTCAAGAATCTAGAGTTCACAGCGCAGGAGCAGAGTCAGCAATGGCAACAGACCAAGCGTTTAGTAGAGGAAATGACACTAAAGCGTGCGGCAGAAGGATTATTAAACCGGATGAAAATGACGGACCGAACTCAGGGGTACGTAGATCGGCTTGGAAAGCTTTTTACTCTTTGGATACCGGCTGAGCTGAAAGCAACTTCACTTCTCGAAGTCACGCCCCCAGCCATGGCACAAGCGTTAGTTAGTCCTGGTCTTTCTTGGGGAAACGCTCGTGTTTTACGCTCGTTCATAGGTCAAATCTTCGAACGTGCCAGTGATTACGGCGTATGGAGTGAAAAGTTCAAAGAGGAATTATACAAAGAGTTACGGCGTCGATGGAAAAGAGACTACAATGGGTCGCTTCCAAAGCTCCGCGAACTAAAACAAATCGATTATCAGAAGGTCTTTGAATTTTTAGAGACCCAGGAAGAGCGCTGGCAGCAAGCGCTATGCATTCGGCTTTATTTTGAAATTCGCGCTCCGCTCAGCCGACTGGTAAGAGCGCGATGGTCGCGACTCTATGGCGGAGCATGGTATCCGTACTTGCCTTCTGAAAAGAAATACTGGTTTGAGAGCCGAGAACATCTGAGAGACGGCACCGCCAAGCTCATCGCTCGAATCAATCAGCTCGCTACTCGTGATTTTCAAGAGAGCAAATTCCTGTTTCCATCACCGGATCGGAACGAAGACGTACCCATCTCCACCATCGAATCGATGTGGCGACGCGCTCTGCGCGAGTGTGGCCTAAATTATCATCCGCTCCCTCATTTTGCTGCCCGCTTTGGCCGTCGGCCTAACAACCCGACCTACTACATGTCTCTGCTGAACCAGTACGGTGAAGCTTGGCGCGCATGGGACAATGCGTCGGAGCTAGCCAAAATCATCAGGGCACGCGATGAGACTCCCATAACTGCGGCGGCTTACGCGCACTACGACTTGGCCTCCTAAATCGAAGTAATGGAAGCCCATCGATGATCTGTCATCAATTAAGGCATTTTTGTCCAATGGGGAGAAATTATTTCCTGATTACGCGGTTGCGTCTGCCTGAAATGGTTAATAGAACAAACAGGGAGCATGCTGTTTTGCAAAGGGATCTCCAATGGCGCGCAACCAAGTGCAATTCCAGAAAGGCATGAGCGAGGCCCAGTTCGATGAAATGTACGGGAGCGAAGCTCTTTGCCATGCCGCGCTGGTGCAGTGGCGCTGGCCTGACGGTTTCGAGTGTCCTGGCTGCGGTGGCCGGAAGCACTGCATTGTCAAGCGAGGCGCCCGGTCTTTGTACCAATGCAATGCCTGCCGCAAGCAGACATCGATCACGGCCGGAACCATCTTCGCGTCCAGCAAACTGCCGCTGCGCCTCTGGTTCAAAACCATGTATCTGGTTACGCAATCGAAGAAGGGCATTTCCAGCATCGAGCTCGGGCGGCGGCTTGGCATCACCCAGACGGCCGCCTGGACCCTCAAGCACAAACTCGCGCAAGTCATGATGGAGCGGAATGCGGCCAAGCGCCTGCAAGGCCAGGTACAAATGGACGACGCCTATCTCGGCGGGGCCCGCCCCGGCCGGCGCGGGCGCGGCGCCGCGGGAAAGACCCCTTTCGTGGCCGCTGTGGCGGTAACCGGTGATGGGAAACCCGATCGGATTATGCTTCGCCGCGTTGCTGGCTTCCGCAAGATTGCGATTGCCAAACTCGCAGGCGCGGCGCTCGCCGCCGGCGCCTGTGTCGTCTCCGATGCGCTCTCATGCTTCACTGCTGTCGCCAGCGCCGGATGCACCCATGTGCCGATCAAAACAGGCGGCGGATCGAAAGCGGCCCAAAAGCCGCAGTTCAAATGGGTCAACACAGTCCTAGGCAACATCAAGGCCGCAATGGTGGGAACCTACAGAGCTGTGCAAGCTAAACATGTGCCGCGATACCTCGCCGAATTCGAGTATCGCTTCAACCGCAGATATCAGCTTGAAACAATGATCAATCGGCTCGCATATGTCTCGCTCAGGACACCGCCCATGCCATATCAGCTGCTAAAACTGGCTGATGTTTATGCGTAATCAGGAATTATTTTGATTTTTATTAATATATTCAGTGACTTAACTCGTAGATAAGCGGACTCGGCAAATTCTGGTGTGTTGCCAGGGCGCTCGTATTCTGTAGGCTACTGGAAATTAGAAAAAAAGCAGAATTGTCCATGAACCTGTCTTGGTGATGAAATTACCTAAGCTTCTAAAGACGTTAACGGCTAGAGCACTTAGTTGCACAAAATTGGCGTGCTTGCTGGCTGGCATATAGTCCGAATAAGCTTTGCATCTAAGTTGCTGCGTTTTGCGATTAACGTGTTTTAAAGGAGCGAATTGTGATTCTCTTAGACGCATCCGCAGCGTTAGCTTATCTCTTGGACGAGCCTGGCGGTAAACTTGTCCGGCAGAACTTAGCTTCGTCTGTTATGACCACCGTGAACCTTATCGAGGCGATACGTCGCTTACGTCGAGATTTTGATGGCGAGCAGACTAAAGCGATTTATTCTGCGTTCACGGCAAGGTTGAAAGGCGTCGAGGATGTGAAGCTTGAGGACGTGTTAAAAGCTTCAGAAATCTATGCCGAATTTCAAAAATCCCACAATATATCCCTTGGAGATGCTGTCTGCCTCGCAGTTGGGTTTCGCCTAAAAGCTGAAGTGTGGACAGCAGATGCGATTTGGGCCAGTTTATCGAATGTGGGAAAGGTCAAGATCGTCCGATAGGGTTGGACTGGACGAGTTCAGCCTAGCTTGGCAGCTTCCGCTCTTGCCTCGCGCTTGCGATCAGCCAGAAATCTGTCGACTTCATTTTTTGGCAATTTGCCGCCGTACATGTCCCACACCATTTTTTGAACGTCGTCCAAATCGCCGGGCGGTGTTACATTGCTTACGGCGTCCTCCAAAATAGCCGCTGCTTCCGCCTCGACCGTGCGGCCGGACGCCTTTGCTTTCTTGTCTAGGTTCTCCCAGAGTTTCGCTGGGAGGTCGCGTATTACTAGATCCATAACCGTAGCTCTATCCCAATAGCGTTACTGCACCCATCGGCTCACAGTATAGTCCTAATGTGTGTTTCAATAACATAGTGCTAGCGGACAATTTTGTTAATGCGTTTCCTATATCGACCGGCTTGAGCGGTCGCGTGCAATCCATTGCGAGACACGGCAATTTTCCGCGCATCCGAGGATCGTCTACTCAGCGCCAGCTTCGCGCCCCCTCAAGCGCGCAAGAAACGAGTGCGAAACACGAGCCAAGAATAAAGGACAAGCGAGAGCGAACATACGGTGTAGGCGACAAGAGACACTGACAGAGCTAATTCCGTGCTCGAAAAGCCGAATGAAGGAAGGTTTACCGTCAGAGCGTGTGGCAGAAACCGTGTGCCTTCCATGGCTGAGTAGTGCATGGAGGCGATGGCAAAGCCGAGTGCGACCGAGCCGAGACAAGTACCGAGAATGCCCCGGTTGCGGTGGAAAGCAACATGGAGCGCTATTAAACAAGCCTCGATTGAGATGATAAAGGCTATGGCAACGCTCATGCTTGTGTAGGAAACAGAGCATTCCCCTCGAATTGCCGCCATCCCTGTATAGTGCATGGCTCCCACGCCAAGCCCCATTATCGTGCCAGCAAGCACGAGCGAACTTGCGCCGAAAACCCGAAGGCCGACGACCGCAAGGGCAATACCCGTCACGACAATGGCAATGCCAGCGGAAAGCACCGTAAGCGTTACGTCATAAGTCAGCATAAAAGGCATGCGAAGCGCGAGTATCGATATAAAATGCATGGACCAAATACTTCCGCCCACGGACAAGCCGCCGGAAATAATGCGCATGATTGTATCATTGCGCTTACGAGTATCGATGCCGGTGGTAAGAAGAAGGCCAGCGAAACAGCCAAGCGACGCAACAGCAATGGAGATGGCGACGAGACCATATCGGTATTCGATTTCTAAACCATCTCTATCCGGGAATATCGACTGATCTGTGGAAGCGGTTAAGACCGGTTGCGTTTTTAGTACACTTACTTGGCCAAGAGGTTTTTCCGGTGGTTTGACCGTTCGGGGTGGAAACGGCGGTGAAATGGCCAATGTGAATTGTTGCTTTACCTCTACATCGCCGATGATTGCTCTAATTCTATTTGTTACATCGTCGGCTGTCTTTTGAGATGGCACAACACCGCTCAAGCTTACTATGCGTCCGTCACCGGAAACGCTCGCGTGGATTTCTGACGCAACACCATCTTTATATGCCGCGATGATGTCAGTTACGCGCTGCTTTATGACCTCGGCTTTTCCGCGCTCTACCACCACCTTTCCTAAATAGCCTGCGCCTAGAAACCCAAGGATTAAGAAAAAGGCGTAGACGAGAATCGGACGCGGCCTTGGCATCGTTTGAAACGAAACATCAGGATCAAAGAGCCGCTTCTCTAGGCTCGATGCAATTCTTTCGGCTATCTGCTGTTGCGGCGGGACGCTTGTTTCCTTCGCGCCCATATTGGCTAATTGGACATCCTTCTCAATCGCGGCAGTAAGCGCAGCATTAACGTGACGCTCGACATTGTGATTTCTTGCGCCTGCGCATTTGATGGCGATGATATAGGCGGGTGTCGCGCGCAAGAAGATATGTGACGCGCCTAAGTCGAGGGTTCTGAGCGCTCCGCTTTCGCTGGCCAAGGCTTCGGTTGCAAATTCATTAATAGCGGCGAGCATGCTTGCGATCATCTGGCGCCCGGGGGTGCCATCGCCGCTATTGTGGCCCCCACCATTGTGCCATTCATCGACCAAAATGCCTGCCCCGCGCTTGACGACAAGCACTTGTTCAAGGCGGATACCGAGCAGATACAAAAGCTTAAGCTTTTGATATGGAACTCCCGTAAAAATGCTCCTCAATCGCAGCAATAGTGCCCACACCCACCACCATGATCGCAGCGTGCCGCTATCCCTCCGGCTAACAAGTTTTGTTAGGGAGTCCGAGACATAGGCCGACACAAGCTGACCGGCCATCGGGTATAGGGCTTCGACGACCTGCTCTTTAGAATTCCAGATTTCCCGTCTCACCGTGCCGATCACTGCGGGCGCAAGCGCCTTCGCGAGTGCTTGATGGTCTTGCGTTTCCGCGAGCTTGAGGGCGTCCGACAGGACCTTGGCTACCGATGCCGTTAGCTCCGTGTTCGGGTCAACCGGTTCAGGATCGTTTTTGGGGCTGACAGAGGCCTGCAGACGTTGCAGCTCCTTCTCGGCCAAAACGTCTCTGATCTTTTCGATCTCGTCTGTGCCGCGTGAGCCTGCCATGCGAGTCCTAGTTATATGAATTCAATGGACGCCGAATTCAGGGGCGTGCGGGAAGAAGGATGGCAAAGCTTTGGCCGTGAGCACTGTCTTAAAGCCGACCTCCCTATGTGTGTTTGAGGGCGCTCTAAATACATTTTAAGCGTGAAAAACAATGGAAGGTGAGCGGCATCACGCCGGTGGCGAATGATACCGGCAGAGCCCGTTCGGTACTTGGTTGTCCGCCGAAAATTTCGAGATTAGTGGTTGCTATGGATAGGGCGACGCCCACACTGGTAATCAAATCTCATGATGCCTCAAAAAGCATTAACTATCTACTGAATAAACACGACATGGCTAGCCCAGCGCAACCACAAAGCTATTACTTCAGGTAACTTCCCGGTGTACGGCTTCATTGAAGTTCAACGGTTGACACACGGCATCGCCACGTGAGGGGATAAGCTCCTTGCGCGGCTCAAATGGGGCAGATGCCTAGAGAAAATTTGATTTCGGCGGCACAATCCTAACGCCGCTCCCTTGTCCCGAATATCACGCCGGCAGCATGCATCGCCTGAAATCGCACCTCAGCGCGTGGGGCTAATATCCTTCAAGGCTATTCGACCGGCTTGAGCCGTCGCGTGCAATCCGCTACAACACTCCGTAATTTTCCGCGCTTTCGAACATTGTCTGCTTAGCGTCGGCTTTCCAAGCCTTGCGCAGCAGCCCATTCGTTTCCGCGAAGCGCCGCCAGAACACCACGAAAGGCAATATCCCATGGCCGCACCGCAATATGTTTATACCATGCAGAAGCTGTCGAAGACCTATCCCGGCGGCAAGCAGGTTCTGAAGGACATTCAGCTCTCCTTCTTGCCCGATGCGAAGATCGGCGTGGTGGGCGTGAACGGCTCGGGTAAGTCCACGCTGCTCAAGGTTATGGCGGGTGTCGAGAAGGAGTTTCAGGGCGAGGCCTGGGCGGCAGACGGCATAAAGGTCGGCTACCTCCCGCAAGAGCCGCATCTCAACGAGAGTAAAGACGTGCTCGGCAATGCGATGGAGGGCGTGGCCGAGAAAAAGGCGATGGTCGACCGCTATAACGAACTCGCCATGAACTATTCCGACGAGACCGCCGACGAAATGGCCAAGCTGCAGGATATCATCGACGGGCAGAATTTGTGGGACCTCGATGCACAGGTGGAGCAGGCGCTGCAGGCGTTGAATTGCCCGCCGTCGGATGCCGACGTGTCGAAGCTGTCAGGCGGCGAGCGGCGCCGTGTGGCGCTGGTGCAGCTTTTGCTTGCGCGGCCCGACATCCTGCTCCTAGACGAGCCAACCAACCATCTCGATGCAGAGACCACGGAATGGTTGCAGCATTATCTCGAAGGCTATCCGGGCTGCGTGATCCTTGTCACCCACGATCGCTACTTCCTCGACAGCATCACGCAATGGACGCTGGAGCTCGATCGCGGGCAAGGCGTCCCTTACAAGGGCAATTATTCGAGCTGGCTTGAACAGAAGGCCAAGCGCGTCGCGCAAGAAGGCCGCGAGGAAGAGGCGAAGCAGCGTACGCTTGCCCGCGAGTTGGAGTGGATACGCGCATCGCCCAAGGCGCGGCAGGCGAAAAGCAAGGCGCGTATCTCGGCCTATGACAAGCTCGCGGAGGACGCTGGCCGCGATCAGGTCGGGCGCGCGCAAATCCAGATTCCCATGGGACCGCGCCTCGGTGGCGTTGTGCTGGAGGCGGAGCATATCAAGAAAGGCTTCGACGGTCGCACGCTTATCAATGAGCTCGATTTCAAGCTGCCCCCGGGCGGTATTGTCGGCGTAATTGGCCCAAACGGCGCGGGCAAAACCACGCTGTTCAAAATGATTATTGGTCAAGACAAGCCCGATGGCGGCGCGATCCGTCTCGGCGAGACGGTGAAGCTCGGCTATGTCGATCAGAGCCGCGACGCGCTCGACCCAAAGAAAAACGTGTGGGAGGAGATTTCCGGCGGTCTCGATCAGCTCATGATTGGCAAGCGCGAAGTTCCGTCCCGCGCCTATTGCGGCTGGTTCAACTTTAAGGGCACGGATCAGCAGAAGAAGGTAGGCCAGCTTTCGGGCGGTGAGCGCAACCGCGTGCATCTCGCCAAGATGCTAAAGGAGGGCGGGAACCTCATCCTGCTCGACGAACCGACGAACGATCTCGATGTGGAGACGCTGTCGAGTTTAGAGGCGGCGCTTGAGGATTTCCCCGGCTGCGCCGTGGTCATCAGCCATGATCGCTTCTTCTTGGACCGGCTCGCCACGCATATCCTCGCGTTTGAAGGCGATGGCCATGTGGAGTGGTTCGAGGGCAACTTCCAGGCTTATGAGGAGGACAAGGCTCGCCGCCTTGGCGCCGCCGCGCTCGACACGCCGAAGGCAAAGTTTGCGAGGTTTGCGCGGGGGTAGCCTTCACCTCTTTTATGAGGGAGCCGAGCGCCACAATCTCGGCTTTCATAATCAAGCTCTGCGGCGGGCTAGTTCGGCTCGCGCAGCTTCAGCAAGGAAGCCAGAGCGGTTGTTGCTGATCTGGTCGATTTCTTCGAGAAGCGCCTCATCGAGTGTCACGTTGACGCGCCGCGCGCGGCCCGGAAGCACCACCGGGATGAGTGTGACCGCTACAGTAGATGGCTCTTTTCCTGCCGCGACGTTTCCCAAGGCTGTAGGCGACGGCAGCGCTTCGTTATCGGCCAGCATCAATCCGATATGCCCTGCCAACGCCTCCTGGGCCCCCAAAACTGCGTCCTCCAAGGTCTCGCCAGCGCTCACGCATCCCGGAAAATCGGGGAAGCTAACGCCAAAATCGCTGTCCTCGTCCTTATCTACCAGCGCCGGGTAATAAATCTTCTTCACTTCGCTTTTTCCGTTCTTTGGCTGCACCTATAGAAGTTTCAAGCCGGATGCCTTTTCAATGCTTCTAATCGTCTTCGCCGGCACGTCGCGCTTTGGATGCGGGACCGTCACTTTTCCGGGCTTAGACGGGTGCTTGAAATGACGATGGCTCCCAGTCTGGCCGCTTCAAACCAACCATCTTTCAACAGCGCCGCAACGATTTCGCGGCTTGATTTGCTCATTCATAGCTACCATCGGTTTAAATACACATAAAATACACACTGACTATAACTTTTCCCGGCGCTGAGTGCAACCGCGTGCATTCCAAGCGAAGCGGAACTCTTCCATGCTTCGATACACAACAATACCGAACCACCCTGGTGATATGCCCGAGGGCACGTTGCGGGCGATATTGGAAACAGGCAAATATCTCTGCCGACGAATTCCTCAACACAAAATAGGCGCAGATTGCCGGAGCAGCACAGGGGGACGCGGTTGCGCTGTCGTTATGAGGCACGACCGCTTCTTCTTTGAAGGTCGCCAGAGGTGTTGAGAAGTAAACAAGCTTCGTGTACACTACATAGTGCACACGAAGGTGAGGTATTCATGCTTAAAAATGTCACCCTAAGCGCCGAGGAAGCTTTGATAGAGGCCGCACGGGCCAGGGCCGTTCAGCAAAAAACGACCCTAAATGCCGAATTTCGGCGGTGGCTCAAGGATTATGCTAGCAGCGATGCGAAAAGCGAGAAGCGCGTTCTAGCTTTTCGCGAAACTATGGAGAAGTTGCGGGGGAAGACCGTCATAGGCCGCAAGCTGACACGCGACGAGATGAATGAGCGCTAAATATTTTCTCGACACCAATGTGTTGATTTACGCTCTCGAAGGACAACCCACAACCAAAGCAAGTATCGCGGAAAAGCTAATTGAAGAAGCTATTAGCTCTCAGGCCGGTATTATTAGCCTTCAGGTTGCGCAAGAGGTGTCGAACGCGGTCACGCGAAAAGCGCGCATCAAGCTGCCCATCGACCTCGCGCTGCTTTTCCTCCGCGATACGCTAATGCCGCTTTGCAGGGTATTTCCCACACTAGAATTGTTGCATCGCGGCTTGGAATTGCAGGACCGGTATCGCTATAGTTTTTATGATAGCCTCATCATTGCCGCCGCTCTGGAGGCTAAGTGCGATGTGCTCTACAGCGAGGATTTGCAAGATGGGCAAAGGATCGACAACCTGACAGTTATAAATCCATTTGCTTAGGAGGCCTCCTCTTGCGTGGTCCTTCTGTCCGGCAAAAGGGCGTCGGCAATAGCCCAGACAATCCCTGAACAGATTCAATTCTGCTTTCCGTATGCATTGACGAGCGGCGTCAAAAGGCAGATGACGGCTAGGACGCGGAACGCGCCTTTAGCGCGGGTTCTCGCGAGTGTGGGAGAAAAGCCATGGTAACTGCTCGGGCTCGAAGCTGGTATAATCCTGCGGCGTTAATCCAATCCCTTATGATGAGGCCGCGCGTTTACGGTGCGGCATTCGCCTCCGGCGCCGCGCTTATTTTCCTTCCGGCCGAGTGGCCGCATATCATACGCTCTGTGCTTGCTTGGGACCTGGGAGGCATTGTCTACCTCATTTTTGCATTCTGGCTCATTACCACATGCGGCGCGGATCGGATCCAGGCCCGGGCGGCGCGCCGGGATGACAGCAGACTTGTCATCCTAACACTGATTTTGTTCGCGATTTGCGCAAGCTTTGGCGCTATTGCGGGTTTGATTGGCCACGCGAAGCTTCCATCGGTTGGAACAACGGAAAAAGCCCTGATCGGGGCTCTCGCGATCGTAACCATCATGATTTCATGGGGCGTCACGCAGGTTGCGTTCGCGCTTCATTATGCTCATGACTACTACCGGCCCGATCATGGGAGCGACGCGGGTTCCGGCCTTCTTTTTGCAGGGTGCGACTCCCCCGATTATTGGGATTTCCTCTATTTCTCCACGTCTATAGGCGCCTCCTCGCAGACATCAGATACCGCGGTCAGCTCCCGGGCGCTGAGGCGGTTGGTAACTCTCCACGCAGTTGTAGCCTTCTTCTTCAACACTGCTGTTTTGGCGCTGACCGTCAATATCGCCGCAAGCCTTGCTGGGTGATCGGCAAGATGGGCCCGATGCAATCGCGGGGGCCGAGCGTTTCCCCCAACTCTGCGAATAAGGCATTTTCACCGGGACGCGCATCGGTCTTAGCCGCGACCCTTACAGGTCTTATCCTACTGTCTTATCTCTTTGCCGATAGGCCGCTCGCCGAGGCGCTGCGGCCTCATTTGGCTGGCGACTGCATCTTCGTTTGGCTGACTTATATCTCTACGCCGCTGGCGCCCGCTGCGACTCTCCTGATTGTCGCAACCGCATTTCGGGGCATCGTGCGCGGAAGCATGACCCCAACTGAAGCAGCACTGTTCCGAATGGCGTGCGCTATTATTCTGGCCGGGGTTTTCACCTACGGTCTGAAAGAAGCATTCGGACGAACTTGGCCTGAAACTTGGGTGAACAACAATCCTTCCTACTTCGGGAAGGGCGTCTACGGGTTCTTTCCATTTCACGGCGGTCGTGAATACGCCTCCTTTCCCTCGGGACACACGACCGCGATTTGCGCCCTCGCGGGCTCGCTATGGTTTCTTTGGCCGCGACTGAGATGGGTTGGCGTATTGCTGGCGCTGGCGGTCGCTGTTGGGCTGCTTGGTGCAAATTATCACTGGCTGAGCGATATAATGGCTGGAGCAGTCGTCGGCGTAACGACCGCCTGGGCCGCCGCACGTCTCAATGTGAGGGACGGCGGCGCTTAAGTGAAGACAGAAATCGGCAGAAGTTATTGTCGAGCGTGAGCTAAACTGAAGCTTAGAAATTTGTCATAGAAAGACGATTATTTTTGAATTGAAGAAACCATAGCTGCCAATCAGCGTTAGAGCTTGCAAAGAGTTAGCTAACGGAGAGTATAATGGCAGACACCCCTGTTGACCCACGGCTCGACCTTTGGCGTCCCTTGTCATGGAGTTCGATGATATTCGGCGCGTTGCTCGCGCTTGCGGTGGCAACCATGCTTCACGTCCTTGGTCTTGGGATCACGGCTTCCGTGGTCGATCCAAATAGCCCTGCATCAGAAAACTTGGCTACCGTTGGTGGGGTTAGCGGCGTTTGGTATTTAATCTCAACGGCAGTCAGCCTCTTTATTGGTGGGTTCGTAGCAAGCAACCTATCCCGCACATTCAGCGACGCCAGGGCCGTGATTTACGGTCTCGGCGTATGGGCGCTGTGCACGCTTGCTACTATGGCAGTTGTGATCCCCGCGATTGTGGGGGGCGCAAGCGCCACGATTTACACTGCTGGAACGGTTGCAGAAAAAACTGTGAGTGCGCTCGGTACGGCCGGGAGCACCGCCGCACAGTCATTGCAAAACGCTCCGAGCGGCCTCGTCAATCAAGTGCAGCAAACCCTGCTTGGTACTACGCCTTCCGCCCAGGCCGATCAGGCTGCGGTACAAGACGTGACTAGGCTGATTGGGCTTCGGATAACACAGGGCAATTGGACATCCCAACAGCGCGATCAGTTGATTGGCGACATCGGCCGCATTGCCAATATTTCTCAGGACGATGCCCGCCGCCGCGTGGACGAGGCGCAAAACACAATCAACGTGTCGCTCCAGCAGGCCGAACAGGCGCTTCGCCGCGCTGCGGAAACCACTCGCAATGCTGTTGCGGGAGCATCCTACTGGGCCTTTGCCGCAATACTGATTGGCGCGATAGCTTCGTTGATTGGCGCAAGATATGGGGAGCTTGAGGAGAAAGACCTGCCGAGTTTCGCCCGCATCCGCTTCTCGCGCGCTCAATCTCCGCGCCCTTGAAAAGATGCGTACGCTTCACCCCGCTCTGAAAGCCCGGAAGCACGCCGGTCTCCCGGGTCTTGAAAACCACAGAAGGGGGCAATACTTCGTTGGAGCGCAATCCCTTTGCTGTTAAGGCGAATTTGAGCTTGACGGCCTGATCTGTGGGAACTATCTTCCGCCCTACTGGTGGCAGGTCGTAAGTCCTTTTTGCGCGTTCCTTCGCGCATTGTCTCTTAAACACTGCCGCAAAGACACCGGACATAATATTTCGAGATGACGGGGCGTCCGCCTCACTCGTCTCATTCGTCAGGATCGGGCTGCGCGTGGTTTTCCCCGTCGGCCCTTACGCCGTTTTGATTTGGAAGCGTTGATGCCAACGATACAGCAACTTATACGTAAGCCGCGCGTCGCGCCAGTGAAGCGCAACAAAGTTCCGGCAATGACGGAATGCCCGCAAAAGCGGGGCGTTTGCACTCGCGTGTACACGACGACGCCAAAGAAACCGAACTCCGCTCTCCGGAAGGTCGCTCGTGTCCGTTTGACGAATGGCTTCGAGGTTACGAGCTACATCCCTGGCGAGGGGCACAATCTTCAGGAGCACTCCGTGGTGCTCATTCGTGGCGGCCGCGTCAAGGACCTTCCTGGCGTTCGCTACCATATCATTCGCGGCGTTCTCGACACGCAAGGCGTGGCGAAGCGCAGGCAGCGCCGTTCGAAGTATGGCGCTAAACGGCCGAAGTAGAATTTAAGGACGCTAATAATGTCACGTCGGCACAGAGCAGAAAAACGCGAGATCATCCCGGATCCAAAGTACGGGGACCTGGTTGTCGCAAAGTTTATGAATAGCATCATGTTCGAGGGCAAAAAGTCGGTTGCTGAAGGCATCGTTTACGGTGCGCTCGACCGGATCGAACAAAAGGCAAAGCGCGATGGCATCGAGCTTTTCCATGAGGCTTTGAATAATGTGAAGCCTGCTATTGAGGTGCGCTCACGGCGCGTCGGCGGCGCCACCTATCAGGTGCCTGTCGAAGTCCGGAACGACCGTCGGCAGGCGCTCGCGATACGCTGGATTATCACGGCGGCACGCGGGCGGAACGAGAATACAATGGAAGAGCGGCTGTCGGGCGAATTGCTGGACGCTGCAAATAACAGAGGCACTGCGGTAAAGAAGCGCGAAGACACGCACAAGATGGCGGAAGCCAATCGCGCGTTCTCGCATTACCGTTGGTAAGTGGTTGAATTGAAGGCTGAGGCAAAGGCTTAAGTCATGGCACGCCAGACACCAATACAGGATTATCGTAATATCGGCATCATGGCTCACATTGATGCGGGTAAGACGACGACGACTGAGCGTATCCTGTACTATACGGGCAAGAGCCACAAGATCGGCGAAGTGCACGACGGTGCCGCCACCATGGATTGGATGGAGCAGGAGCAAGAGCGCGGCATCACGATCACGTCCGCTGCTACAACGGCGTTCTGGAAAGATAAGCGCATCAATATCATTGATACGCCCGGCCACGTGGACTTCACCATTGAAGTTGAGCGTTCGTTGCGCGTGCTTGACGGCGCAGTCGCGCTTCTCGATGCAAACCAAGGCGTTGAGCCACAAACTGAGACTGTTTGGCGCCAAGGCGACAAATATAATGTGCCCCGCATGATCTTCGTCAACAAAATGGACAAGATCGGCGCCGATTTCTACGCCTCAGTCGCTTCCGTTATCGATCGCCTTGGCGCGAAGCCCCTCGTGGTTCAGCTGCCAATTGGTGCAGAGAGCGATTTCAAGGGCGTCGTTGACCTTGTTCGTATGATGGCTGTCGTTTGGGACGAGGATACGCTCGGCGCGAAATTCCGCGACACCGAAGTCCCGGCAGACTTGCTCGAAAAGGCCAAGGAATATCGCGACCGTCTCGTGGAGATGGCCGTTGAAGTTGATGACGAGGCTATGGAAGCTTACCTCGAAGGCAAGGAGCCTGATGAGGCAAAGCTGAAGCAGCTTATCCGTAAGGGCACAATAACAAGCCAGTTTTATCCCGTGTTCTGCGGTTCCGCCTTCAAAAACAAAGGCGTGCAACCTCTCCTCGACGGCGTTCTCGATTATTTGCCCTCTCCGCTTGACATCCCGCCGATTAAGGCCGTGGATGTGAAAACGGAAGAGGAAACGGTTCGCAGGTCTTCTGACGAAGAACCGTTGGCGATGCTTGCCTTCAAGATCATGAACGACCCATTTGTTGGCTCGCTCACCTTCTGCCGCGTCTATTCCGGCAAGGTTGAGACCGGGATGCAGCTCATCAATACGGTCAAGGACAAGAAAGAGCGTATTGGCCGTATGCTATTGATGCATGCGAACAGCCGCGAAGACATCAAGGAAGCGTTTGCTGGCGACATCGTGGCTATTGCCTCGCTGAAGGACACCATCACCGGTGATACGCTTTCCGATCCGCTAAAGCCTGTGATCCTGGAGCGGATGGAATTTCCGAATCCGGTTATCGAAGTGGCCGTGGAGCCGAAGACGAAAGCCGACCAGGAAAAAATGGGCATGGCGCTTAACCGCCTTGCACAGGAAGATCCTTCGTTCCGCGTGTCGACCGATCAAGAGAGCGGCCAAACCATCATTAAGGGTATGGGCGAGTTGCACCTTGAGATCATCGTTGACCGGATGAGGCGCGAATTTAAGGTGGAGGCCACTGTCGGTGCTCCGCAAGTCGCTTACCGCGAGACGATTACACGTCGCCAGGAAATCGACTATACCCACAAGAAGCAAACGGGCGGCACCGGCCAGTTCGCGCGCGTCAAGATCGTGCTCGAACCGCAGGAGCAGGGCGCTGGCTTTGCTTTCGACGCTAAGATCATCGGCGGTTCAGTGCCGAAGGAATACATCCCGGGTGTTGAAAAAGGCATACGGAGTGTGCTCGACAACGGTGTTCTGGCTGGGTTCCCGATGCTTGACCTTAAGGTATCGCTGATCGACGGCGCGTATCACGAAGTTGACTCAAGCGCGTTGGCATTCGAAATCGCCTCCCGTGCAGCCTTCCGTGAGGGCGCGCAGAAGGCAGGCCCGAAGCTGCTCGAACCGGTTATGAAGGTTGAGGTCGTATCGCCGGAAGACTATGTTGGCGGTGTGATCGGTGACTTGACGAGCCGTCGTGGCCAGATTCTCGGTCAGGAAATGCGCGGCAACGCAACCGTGATCAACGCCATGGTGCCGCTTGCAAATATGTTCGGTTATGTGAACACTTTGCGCTCTATGAGCCAAGGCCGTGCGCAGTTTACCATGCAGTTTGACCACTATTCGCAGGTGCCGCAGAACGTGGCAGAAGAAGTTCAAGCGAAATTCGCTTGATTTGTATTTATCGAAACCTAGAGACGCAGGAGCTTTTTCCGGCTTTGTTTTAGATAGCCGGTATAAAGAGGAAGACGGAGAGCCAGATGGCCAAGGAAAAATTCGCGCGTACAAAGCCTCACGTGAACATCGGCACAATCGGTCACGTGGATCACGGAAAGACATCACTGACCGCCGCCATCACGAAGGTGCTGGCCGAAAGCGGCGGCGCGAAATTCACGGCCTACGATCAAATCGATAAGGCCCCTGAAGAGAAAGCTCGCGGCATCACCATTTCCACATCGCACGTGGAATATGAGACGGCAAACCGCCACTATGCGCACGTCGACTGCCCAGGTCACGCCGACTATGTGAAGAACATGATCACCGGCGCGGCTCAGATGGACGGCGCGATCCTCGTGGTTTCCGCAACCGACGGCCCAATGCCGCAGACCCGTGAGCACATTTTGCTCGCTCGTCAGGTTGGCGTGCCTGCGCTTGTGGTGTTCATGAACAAGGTCGATATCGCCGACCCGGAGCTTCTCGAACTCGTTGAGATGGAGTTGCGGGAGCTTTTGACCAAATACGAATTCCCCGGCGATGATATTCCGATCATCAAGGGCTCGGCCGTGATGGCGCTGGAAGACAAGAGCCCCGAAATCGGTAAAAATGCCATTCTTGAGCTGATGAAGGCCGTTGACGACTACATTCCGACGCCTGAGCGCCCCATCGACCAACCGTTCTTGATGCCAATCGAAGACGTGTTCTCGATTTCTGGCCGTGGCACCGTGGTTACGGGCCGTATCGAACGCGGCATCGTCAAGGTCGGCGAAGAAATTGAAATCGTTGGCGTTAAGCCAACTGTAAAATCGACCGTGACCGGCGTTGAAATGTTCCGGAAGCTGCTTGATCAAGGTCAGGCTGGCGATAACGTCGGTTGCCTTCTTCGCGGTATCGACCGTGAGGCCGTTGAGCGTGGCCAAGTGCTTTGCAAGCCGGGCTCAGTAACGCCTCACACAAGGTTCAAGGCTGAAGCTTATATTCTGACGAAAGAAGAGGGTGGCCGTCATACGCCATTCTTCACGAACTACCGGCCGCAATTCTATTTCCGCACGACCGACGTGACAGGCGTTGTTAGCCTGCCAGAGGGTACGGAGATGGTTATGCCCGGGGATAATCTTTCCATCGAGGTCGAGCTTATTGTGCCAATCGCCATGGAAGAAAAGCTTCGCTTTGCAATTCGTGAAGGCGGCCGCACGGTTGGTTCGGGCGTCGTCTCCAGCATCATTAAATAGATAGGGAATGGGAGCAGGCGTCCCTAAAACAGGGCGCCTCTTCTCTTGGGACACGCTATGGCTACTCAGAAGCAAACGATCCGCATCCGGTTAAAAGCATTCGATTTCCGTGTGCTTGACGCCTCTACACGAGAGATCGTTAACACGGCAAAGCGCACTGGCGCCGACGTGCGCGGACCTATTCCGCTGCCGACTCGGAAACAGCGTTACACCGTGAACCGCTCGCCTCATATTGACAAGAAAAGTCGCGAGCAATTCGAGACGCGGACGCATAAGCGGCTGATCGACATCGTGGACCCGACTCCTCAGACGGTAGACGCGCTGATGAAGCTCGATCTCGCAGCAGGCGTTGACGTAGAGATCAAGCTTTAGCGTCGTATAAAGCAGAAACATGAAGTTAAGATGTCAGTCCCGCCCAGGCGGGTTTTCAAAGGGCATCATTCGTTAGGCTAAAGGTCTCCGCGTTGGCGGAGGCGGCATGTGTATTAGAGATAGAACTTTGACCGCAGCAATGCGGGTTGGAAATCGAGGCATACCGATGCGATCGGGATTGTTGGCGCAAAAGGTTGGCATGATGCGGGTCTTCACAGACGCGGGCGAGCACGTCCCGGTGACTGTGTTGAAGCTCGAACAATGCCAAGTGATCGCGCATCGCACTGAGAGTTCGAACGGATATACGGCCCTTCAGGTCGGTTCCGGCACGCGCAAGGTAAAGAATGTCACGCGCGCTGAGCGCGGCCACTTCGCCAAGGCTCAGGTTGAGCCGAAGGCTAGGGTCGTGGAGTTCCGGGTTACGCCCGAGAATCTGATTGAAGTCGGCGCCGAGCTGACGGCAGATCATTTTGTGCCTGGCCAGTATGTCGATATTACTGGCACAAGCATCGGTAAGGGCTTCGCAGGTGCGATGAAGCGCTGGAATTTCGGTGGTCTACGTGCCACCCACGGCGTTTCGATCTCGCATCGAAGCCACGGCTCGACAGGTAATCGGCAAGATCCCGGCAAAACCTTTAAGGGCAAGAAGATGGCTGGTCACTATGGCAACGAGCGCATCACTACCCAGAATTTGCAGGTTGTCCGCACCGACGTCGAGCGCGGGTTGATTCTTATCCGCGGCGCCGTTCCAGGCTCCAAGGGTGGCTGGGTGATGCTTAGGGATGCTGTGCGTCGTCCGCTTCCGAGCGATGCGCCGAAGCCCGGCGCCTTCCGGAAGGGCGCAGCTGCCGCGAGCCAGGGGGAGGCTTCCTAATGAAAGCGGATGTTATTACGCTAGACGCATCCTCTGCAGGCAGCATCGAGCTTAACGATGATGTTTTCGCGCTCGATCCACGCAGAGATATTCTGCAGCGGATGGTGCGCTACCAACTATCGAAGCGTCAGGCTGGAACGCATAAGGCTAAGGGCCGGAGCGAAGTGAACGGCCCGAATAAAAAGATTTACAAGCAGAAGGGCACCGGCCAAGCGCGTCATGGTAATGACAAGCCGCCGCAGTTCCGTGGTGGTGGTCGCGCATTTGGACCCGTCCCGCGCAGCCATGCTCATGATCTGCCGAAGAAAGTTCGGGCACTCGCACTGAAGCACGCGCTTTCGGCGAAGGTGAAGTCCAACACGCTTATCGTTCTCGATAAGGCGGAGTTGGCTGAACCGAAGACAGCGCAACTTCGTGGCAAGTTCGATGGTCTGGGTTGGACCAACGCACTTATCATCGACGGCGCCGAGTTGCAGGACAATTTCGCACTCGCCGCGCGCAACATCCCGAATGTGGATGTGCTGCCGGTGCAGGGCATCAATGTTTACGACATTCTCCGGCGGGATAAGCTCGTTTTGACGCGGGCCGCGCTGGCTGCTCTTGAGGAGCGATTCAAATGAGGGAAGAAGAGCTTTACGACGTGATCCGCGCGCCGCTCGTAACCGAGAAATCGACCATGGCTTCCGAACATAGCCAGGTCGTGTTCAAGGTTGCAATCGATGCGACAAAGCCGGACATCAAAGAAGCCGTGGAACGGCTCTTTAATGTGAAGGTTCGGGCGGTTAATACGCTCATTCGCAAAGGCAAGACGAAGCGCTTCAGAGGCGTCAAGGGCCAGCAGAGCGACTTTAAGAAAGCGATCGTTACCCTGGAAGAGGGCCAGTCGATCGATATTACAACTAGGCTGTAAGGCAAGAATTCGGGTAAGGGCGCATTCGCCATGGCATTGAAGAAATTTAACCCTATTACGCCGGGTCTCCGCCAGCTAGTGCTGGTGGACCGCTCGCAGCTATGGAAGGGCAAGCCGGTGAAGGCGCTGACCGAAGGTCGCGCCGAAAGCGCGGGTCGGAATGTGCATGGTCACATCACATCACGGCGTCGTGGCGGCGGTCACAAGCGGAACTACCGCCTGGTCGACTTCAAACGGCGCAAATTCGATATGTCCGCCGTTGTCGAGCGGCTGGAATATGACCCAAACCGCACGGCCTTCATCGCTCTCATCAAATATGAGGATGGCGAGCTGGCTTATATCCTGGCTCCGCAGCGCCTGAACGTCGGCGATAAAGTGGTTGCCGGCACGAAAGTTGACGTGAAGCCCGGCAATGCCATGCCAATGGCGAATATGCCCATCGGCACCATCATCCACAATGTGGAGATGAAGCTCGGTAAGGGCGGCCAAATCGCACGCTCGGCTGGTTGCTACGCGCAGCTCGTCGGCCGCGATCAGGGCATGGCGATCCTTAGGCTCAATTCGGGCGAAATGCGCATGGTGCAGGCTGATTGCATGGCCACCGTCGGCGCGGTTTCGAACCCGGATAATTCGAACCAAAATCTCGGTAAGGCGGGCCGCAACCGCTGGCTCGGCAAGCGTCCAAGCGTGCGCGGCGTGGCCATGAACCCGATTGACCATCCGCACGGCGGTGGTGAAGGCCGCACTTCGGGTGGCCGTCATCCTGTTACGCCTTGGGGTAAGGGCACCAAGGGCACACGCACACGCAAAACACCACGCACGGATAAATTCATTATCCGCAGCCGCCATGTGAAGAAGAAATAGAGATTTGCGATGACACGATCAGTTTGGAAGGGCCCTTTTGTCGACGGCTATGTGATCGCGAAAGCGGACAGCGCGCGTGCAAAGAAGTCGAACGCCCCCATCAAGATTTGGAGCCGCCGCTCTACCATTTTGCCGCAATTCGTGGGCCTGACCTTCGCTGTCCATAATGGACAGAAGCATATTCCGGTCATGGTTTCGGAAGATATGGTGGGCCATAAATTCGGCGAGTTCGCTCCAACTCGCACCTATTACGGCCACGCTGCCGATAAAAAGGCGAAGAGGAAGTAGCTATGTCGAAGGCCAAATTCGAGCGTAGGCTCAAGGAAAATGAGGCACAGGCGGTTGCGCGCTCTCTTCGCGTGAGCCCGCAAAAGCTAAATCTCGTCGCGCAGCTTATTCGCGGCAAGAAGGTAGAGAAGGCGTTGGCCGATCTCACTTTCTCGCGCAAGCGAATTGCCCAGGACGTGAAAAAGACGCTGCAATCGGCGATCGCCAATGCAGAAAACAACCATAGCCTCGATGTCGATCAACTGATCGTCGCAGAGGCCTATGTCGGCAAGAATTTAGTCATTAAGCGTTTCCATCCGCGCGCCCGGGGCCGGGTAGGCCGGATTGAGAAGCCATTTTCACAACTCACCGTGGTTGTGAGAGAAGTTCAGGAGCAAGCCTAATGGGTCAGAAGGTCAACCCGATCGGGCTCCGGCTCGGCATTAACCGCACTTGGGACAGCCGCTGGTACGCGGACAAGAACGAGTACGGCAAGTTGCTGCATGAGGACTTTCGCATCCGTGCGTTCATACTCAAGCAGCGGCGTCAGGCTGGTATTTCGAAGGTCGTTATCGAGCGGCCGCATAAGAAGTGCCGCGTGACGGTTCATACGGCTCGCCCTGGCATTCTTATCGGCAAAAAAGGCGCCGATATTGAAAAACTGCGGGCTCAGCTTGCGAAGTTTACCTCCTCCGAAGTTCATTTGAACATCGTGGAAGTGCGGAAGCCAGAGCTTGATGCAACGCTCGTTGCCGAAGGTGTGGCGCAGCAGCTCGAACGCCGCGTTGCGTTCCGCCGCGCTATGAAGCGCGCATCGCAATCAGCGCTTCGTCTTGGTGCACAGGGCGTACGTATCTACGTGTCGGGCCGTCTCGGTGGCGCAGAAATCGCGCGCACGGAATGGTATCTCGATGGCCGCGTGCCGCTACATACGCTGCGCGCCAACATCGATTATGGCACAGCCATTGCAGAAACAGCCTATGGCGTAATCGGCGTCAAGGTTTGGGTCTTCAAGGGTGAGATTCTAGAGCATGACCCAATGGCGCAAGAGCGGCTTTCCATGGAGAGCCAGGAAGGCGGCGGCGGGGGTCGCGGAGACGGTCGTCCGCAGCGCCGTGATCGGGATAGAGACCGTGACAGAGATCGTGATCGCGAGCGGGAGACTGCGTGAAGCGCTATTGGAGCGCGCCGCACAGGGATAATGGTGTAAGCAATGCTACAGCCAAAACGAACTAAGTTCAGAAAGGCCTTCAAAGGCCGGATGCACGGTAATGCCAAAGGCGGCACGTCGCTTAACTTCGGCAGCTTCGGTCTTAAGGCTATGGAACCGGAACGGGTAACAGCGCGTCAGCTTGAAGCTGCACGTCGCGCGATCACGCGCCAAATGAAGCGTGCTGGCCGCGTTTGGATCCGCGTATTCCCCGATCTGCCGGTTTCAAAGAAGCCGACCGAAGTACGTATGGGTAAAGGTAAGGGTTCGCCGGAATTTTGGGCGGCTCGGGTCAAGCCTGGTAAAATCATGTTCGAGATCGACGGTGTTGGCGAGGAGACCGCGCGGGAAGCGCTGCGTCTCGGCGCTGCGAAGCTACCGATCAGAACCAGGGTTGTTACGCGCCTTGGCGAAACAGCCTCTGTGGCTAAGGACTAGAGGCGGGATAGGCGATGAATATCGAAGAAGTTCGCAATCTTACGCTGGATCAGCTGACCGATGAGCTTATTAAGCTCAAGCGTGAGCAATTCAATTTGCGTTTTCAGAAAGCAACCGCGCAGCTCAATAACACAGCGCGCGTTCGCGATGTGCGGCGTACAATCGCACGCATCAAGACGGTGGAACGCCAGAAGCGTTCAGCCGAAGCACAGGGTTAAGGACGAGACAAATGCCAAAACGCGTATTACAGGGCGTGGTCGTGTCCGATAAGAACGACAAGACGGTGGTTGTTCAGGTCGAGCGGCGTCTTACACATCCGGTTCTGAAGAAGACAGTGCGCCTGACGAAGAAATATCATGCCCATGACGAGGCCAACGTTTTCCGTGAAGGTGACGTTGTCCGTATCCAAGAATGCCCCCCGATCTCGAAGAACAAGCGGTGGGTGGTGTTGGATCAGGTGTCGCCACAGGCATCAGCGGATTGAATATGTACGGACGCTCGGTCAGGCCCGAGTACCGTTTGAAAGGTGATTTGCTATGATACAGATGCAAACTAATCTGGACGTCGCGGATAATTCCGGCGCGCGCCGGGTCATGTGCATCAAGGTGCTGGGCGGCTCCATGCGGCGCACGGCTACCATTGGGGACGTGATCGTCGTCAGCATTAAGGAAGCGATTCCGAAAGGGCGCGTGAAAAAGGGCCAGGTTATGAAGGCCGTTATCGTGCGCACCGCGTTTCCTGTCCGCCGTCCCGATGGCAGCGTGATCCGCTTCGACAGCAACGCAGCCGTGCTGATCAACAATCAGCGCGAACCTATCGGCACTCGTATTTTTGGGCCGGTTCCTCGCGAATTGCGTGCGAAGCAGCACATGAAGATCATTTCGCTTGCGCCCGAGGTGCTGTGATGACGCAGCCGAAACTCAAAATCAAAAAAGGCGACAAGGTTGTCGTGCTTACCGGACGTGACCGCGGCAAGCGCGGCGAAGTCCTTCAAGTGATACCCACCGAAAATCGCGCTTTGGTTCAAGGTGTGAACATGGTGCGGCGCCATCAAAAGCAGAGTCCGCAGCAGGATGGCGGGATTATCGCGAAGGAAGCTCCGATCCATATTTCGAATATCGCGATAGAGGATCCGAGCGGCGGTGAGCCGACGCGCGTTGGTTATAAAATTACGGATGATGGACGCAAGGTGAGGATTGCCAAGCGTTCGGGCGAGATGATCGATGGCTAACACGGCTGAAGAGACAAACGCATATATTCCGAGGCTGAAGACGCATTACCTAGATGTGGTGCGAGCAGCCATGGCGAGCGAATTCAAATACCCCAACCCGATGGCGGTGCCGGGTCTCGAAAAAGTCGTGCTCAATATGGGCATTGGCGAGGCGACGGCGGACCGCAAGAAGGTTGAGCAAGCAGCGCGCGACATGACGCTCATTGCCGGGCAAAAGCCGGTGATGACCAAGGCGCGGAAATCCATCGCGGGTTTTAAGCTGCGCGACAACATGGCGATCGGTTGCAAGGTCACCTTACGTAAGGCGCGGATGTACGAATTCCTCGACCGGCTCGTAACCATAGCGCTGCCCCGGGTGAAGGACTTTCGCGGTCTGAATCCGAAAAGCTTCGATGGCCGTGGCAACTATGCGCTCGGCATTAAGGAGCATATCATCTTCCCAGAGATCGACTATGACAAGGTCGAGCAAATTTGGGGCATGGATATCATCGTCTGTACGACTGCTAAGACCGACGAAGAAGCCCGTGCGCTTCTGAAACAATTCAACTTTCCCTTCCGGCAATAAAGGGAGGGCGAAGGAAAGACCATGGCAAAGACCGGCATGATTGAGCGCAACAATAAGCGCAAAAGGCTAGTCGCTAGAGATGCAGTTAAACGCGCGACACTGAAAGAGATCGCAGGCAATCGCGATCTGCCGATGGAAGAGCGTTTTGCAGCACGGCTTAAGCTTGCGCAATTGCCGCGAAATGGCTCACCAACGCGCGTTCGCAATCGCTGCGAAGTGACGGGCCGTCCTCGCGCCTACTATCGCAAGATGAAAATGTCGCGCATTGCTTTGCGCGAATTGGGTAATCAGGGACTTATCCCCGGTTTGGTAAAATCGAGCTGGTAAGGATCAGAAAAGAATGACTGTGTCCGATCCTCTGGGCGATATGTTGACGCGGATCCGCAATGCGCAAATGCGCAAGCGGCCGAAGGTCTCCACGCCGGCGTCGAAACTGCGGGGCCGCGTTCTCGACGTTCTCCAAGAAGAAGGTTATATCCGTGGCTATGCTGAAATCGAGTATGGCGGCGGTAAAACCGAGTTCGAGATCGAGCTAAAATATTATGATGGCACGCCTGTAATTCGTGACATCAAGCGCGTTTCTACTCCTGGCCGCCGCGTTTATTCGAGCGTTCAGGAACTGCCGACCATCGCGAATGGCCTCGGCGTTGCGATCCTCTCCACGCCGAAAGGCGTGATGTCGGATACGCGCGCTCGTGCCGAGAATGTGGGCGGCGAAATTTTGTGCAGCGTGTTCTAGCCTGGGTAAGCAGCCGCTTCTAACGCGGCAGCTCAGGAGAGAGACCTGTTAACGGGAAGTATATCTCGATGGCCGGGGCAACCTGGCCATCATGGATAGGCAAGAATAAGAAGGTTTTGGAAAATGTCCCGCATTGGCAAGAAGCCGGTACCCGTCCCGAAAAATGTGACGGCGACGGTGGACGGACAAAATGTGACGGTGAAGGGGCCGAAAGGTCAGCTTTCGCTCACGCTTGTCGATGATATCGAGGTCAAGCTCGAGAATGGCGCGATTTGCGTCAGCCCGCGTTCCGATACGAAGCGCGCTCGCTCGATGTGGGGCATGTCCCGCTCGCTGGTCGAGAACCTCGTTCTCGGCACCACGGACGGGTTCAAAAAGACGCTCGAAATTACGGGCGTCGGCTATCGTGCTGCTATGGATGGGTCATCCCTTAAGCTGCAGCTTGGTTATAGCCACGACATTTTTTACCCGGTGCCGGACGGCATCGCTATCGTAGTGCCGAAGCCGACCGAAATCACAATCTCTGGGATCGAGAAAGATAAGGTCGGGCAGGTCGCTGCAGAAATTCGCGGTTTCCGCGGGCCAGAGCCTTATAAGGGCAAGGGCATTAAATATCAGGGCGAATTTATCTTCCGCAAGGAAGGGAAGAAGAAGTAGGACCAACAGCTATGGCCTCCACGTTGTCCCGTTTCGACCGCCGCAAGGCGCGCGTTCGACGCACCCTCCGCAAGGTGCAGAGCGACCGTCCGCGCTTGTCGGTATTCCGGTCGTCGAAGCATATCTATGCGCAGATCATCGACGACACGCAGGGCCTCACCGTCGCTGCCGCGTCGAGCATTGATAAGGAACTCAGCCCGAATCTTGCGAAGGGCACCGATGTCGCTGCGGCTGCTGAAGTAGGGCGGCTTGTAGCGAAGCGGGCAGTCGCGGCAGGTATCAAAGACGTGGTTTTTGACCGCGGCGGGTATTTGTATCACGGGCGCGTCAAGGCTTTGGCCGATGCGGCACGTGAAGGCGGATTGAACTTTTAAGGAATGGCTCAGGCAGCGTCCTGAGCGAGATGAAAGGGTAGGCTCGTGGCTCGAGAACCACGTGAAAGAGGCAGGGACCGGGACCGCGACGATCGCGAAAGCGAGTTCGTGGATAAGCTCGTCCATATCAACCGCGTCGCCAAAGTGGTGAAAGGCGGCCGCCGCTTTGGATTTGCGGCGCTTGTGGTGGTTGGCGATCAGAAGGGCCGGGTCGGCTTCGGGCATGGCAAGGCGCGCGAAGTTCCGGACGCTATCAAAAAGGCGACCGAGTCCGCTAAGCGCAGCCTCATCCGCGTTCCGCTTCGCGAAGGACGCACCCTTCATCATGACGTCCACGGGCATCATGGCGCAGGCAAGGTGTTCCTGCGCGCGGCTCCTCCAGGTACTGGAATTATCGCAGGCGGTCCGATGCGCGCCGTGTTCGAGACCCTTGGGGTGCAGGACGTGGTGGCGAAGTCGCTTGGCACATCGAACCCGTATAACATGGTGCGTGCGACCTTCGATGCTCTGAAGCGCGAAGATAGCCCCCGCAGCGTCGCAGCCCGGCGCGGGAAGAAAGTTAGCGAGATTGTGACCCGCCGCCGTGATGGCGCAGAGGGTGCAACCGCGGCGCAACCCGCTGAGGCGTAAGGAGCAGTATTATGCCTGAAGCTTCGACCAAGAAAACGCTGACCATCGAGCAAGTCGGCAGCCCTATCCGCAAACCCCACGATCAGCGCGAAACGTTGATCGGCCTGGGCCTTAATAAAATGCATCGCCGCCGTGTCGTTACCGATAATGCGGCCATTCGCGGAATGATTAATAAGGTCTCGCATCTGGTGCGCATCGTTGAAGAAGACGGCGTGCCGGTCGTGCAGAAAAAGCGATAAATTTACGGCGGGACAAGACCGCCCGAGGACGAAAGAATGAGACTGAACGAGTTGAGAGACAATCCGGGCGCGACCAAGAACCGGATTCGCGTTGGCCGGGGCATCGGCTCGGGCAAGGGCAAAACAGCCGGTCGGGGCGTGAAGGGGCAAAAAGCGCGCTCAGGCGTTGCGATCAAAGGCTTCGAAGGTGGGCAAATGCCCATCCACATGCGGATGCCGAAGCGTGGCTTCAACAATCCGCTGCGTCTGAATTTCGTTCACATCAATCTTGATCGCGTGCAGGACGCGATTGATGCGGGCAAGCTCGACGCGAAGAAAGTGATCGACGCCGCCGCCCTTATTGCATCGGGCGCGCTCAGGCGCGAGCGGGACGGTGTCCGTCTTCTTGCCCGAGGCCAGCTTAAGGCTCCGCTTAAATTTAGTGTTGCTGGTGCTTCCGCCCCGGCTATCAAGGCAATTGAAGCTGCCGGTGGCTCTGTCGAAGTTCTGCATCAGAAGCCGGATCGCCTTGCGGGCGATGGCAAGCGTGCCGTTCGGCGCCGTGAGGCGCAGGCGAAGCGCGAAAGCCGCCAGAAGAGCCGTGAAAAAGAATAAGGGACCTTGTCGTTTACTCCGGGTATTCGGTACCTGTTTGTTGCGTAAGGACGCCTATATAGTCTCTTAATTGAGGCAATCTTGCACCCACGCCGCTGCGGCTTGACGCGCCGGAGAGCGGCGTCCCATAGACCGGAGTTGCAGTCATGGTTTCCGCCGCGGAACAGCTTGCCGCTAATTTGAAATTCTCTACCTTCGCGAAAGCCGATGAATTAAAAAAACGGCTGCTGTTCACGTTGGGCGCGCTTCTCGTTTACCGGCTTGGAACATTCATTCCACTTCCCGGCATCGATACAGCGCAACTCGCTAAGACGCTGGGCGATAATCCCAATTCGATCTTTGGGCTTCTCAACGTTTTCTCAGGCGGTGCGCTGTCCCGGTCGGCGATTTTCCTTCTGAACATTGCGCCTTACATTACGGCGTCCATTATCATTCAGCTTTTGACGTCCGTGGTGCCAACGCTTGAAGCGCTCAGGAAAGAGGGCGAGTCAGGGCGAAAGCAGCTCAATCAGTACACTCGCTATCTGACAGTGGTGATAGCAACGGTTCAGGCGACGCTTGCGGCAAAGGGGCTGAACAGCTCGGCTCTCGACCCGGGTTGGTTCTTTGAACTGACGACGATCATTTCCCTTGTCGGCGGTACGATGTTCCTAGTGTGGCTTGGCGAACAGATCACCGCTCGCGGGATCGGCAATGGCTCGTCGCTCATTATCTTCGCTGGCATCATAGCAGAATTGCCAACGGCCCTTTACCGCATATTAGAGCAGGGGCGCAGCGGCGTGCTTTCGCCAGCGGTGATCTTGGTATTGCTTGTGATGATGATCGTCGTTGTAACGATGGTCGTGTTTTTCGAGCGGGCACAGCGCAGACTCACAATACAATATCCGAAGCGTCAGATCGGCAATCAGATGTTTCAGGGCGACAGCTCGCATCTGCCGTTGAAGCTCAACGCGTCGGGCGTTATTCCTCCAATCTTCGCTTCCACGCTGCTTTTTCTGCCGGGCACGGTCCATCAGTTCTTGGGCTCTTCCGATGAGCTGAACCGCGTGATCGCACTACTGGGGCCAGGGCAGCCGCTCCACATACTGCTTTATGTCGCGCTCATCGTCTTCTTCTCATTCTTCTATACGCCGATTGTGCTGAATCCGCAGGAAACGGCCGACAATCTAAAGAAATATGGCGGCTTCATCCCCGGAATTAGGCCTGGCCCTCGTACTGCGGAGTACATCGATTATGTCCTCACGCGCATTACGGTGATCGGGGCGGCATATATATCGGCGGTGTGTATCCTTCCTGAGATACTTTCCTACCAGATGCAGGCCCCATTCTACTTTGGCGGGACTTCGCTTTTGATCGTGGTAAGTGTTACTATGGACACCGTGGCCCAAGTGCAAAGCCATTTGCTGGCGCATCAATACGAGGGTCTGATCAAGAAAGCGAAGCTTAGGGGAGCGAAGCGGCGATGAACGTTATTTTGCTGGGACCGCCGGGCGCCGGAAAAGGTACACAATCGAAGTACATCGAGGATCGTTACCGTCTCAAGCAGCTTTCATCGGGCGATATGCTCCGCAGCGCTATTGCGAGAGGCACTGAAGTCGGCAAGCTGGCCAAGCCCTATATGGAACAGGGGCAGCTCGTGCCCGATGATGTGGTCGTTGGTGTCGTACTGGAAACGCTTAGGGATCTTCCGGAGAATTTTGAAGGTGCTATCCTGGACGGTTTCCCGCGCACCGTTCAGCAAGCGAAAGAACTTGATTCCTTTCTTGATGAGCGGGGCGAAAGCATTAACTTCGTCATTGTAATCGACGTCAGCGACGAAGCCCTTGTCAAGCGTATCGCGGGACGCTTCACCTGCGCGGCTTGCGGTGAGAGTTACAATGACTTTTTCAGAATGCCGAAGGCTGAGGGTGTTTGCGACCGCTGCGCACACACTTCCTTCAAGCGGCGTGCTGACGATAAACCGGAAACGGTGAAGGAAAGGCTTGCTGTCTATCATAGAGACACAAAGCCTTTGATCGACTACTATCGCAGCAAGGGCAAACTTCACATTCTCGATGGCAAATTGCCCATCGAGGAAGTAACGCGGAATATCGATGAAACCATCGGGGATCCGGCATCCACTGCGGCATCATCGCATGCATAAAGTAACAATATCGGCAAGTGCAGCCGCAGGTACTCACTTCGCGTCTGGACTTATATCTAAAGCATGATTATATTTGGCGCCTAATCCCATAAGCTGCGGCGTGTCTGAGGGGAAGACCCCTCAGGCGCCGTTGTCGTATTGACAGGTGAGCGGACACCCGCTCTGGTTTATCCTAGACACTAAGAGGACCCAAGTGGCACGTATAGCGGGTGTAAATATCCCCTCAAATAAGCGCGTGGAGATCGCGCTTCGCTACATTCATGGCATCGGACCGCGTTTTTCGAAAGAAATCTGCGAGAAGGTCAGTATCCCGGACGCACGGCGTGTTAACGAACTGACGGACGCTGAGATCCTTCAGATCCGCGAAGTGATTGACCGCGACTATGTTGTGGAAGGCGACCTGCGGCGTGAAGTCGCAATGAATATCAAACGCCTTATGGATCTCGGCTGCTATCGCGGCTTGCGGCATCGCCGTGGATTGCCGGTTCGCGGTCAAAGAACCCACACCAACGCTCGCACCCGGAAAGGTCCGGCCAAGCCGATCGCCGGTAAGAAGAAGTAAGAGATTCGTCCATTAGCTGAAAAAGCGCAAGGGTTTAGGAAGTAGACTTCATGGCAAAGGAAAAAGCACGCGTTAAGCGCCGCGAGAAGAAGAACATCGCATCAGGCGTGGCGCATGTGAACGCAAGCTTCAATAATACGATGATCACGATCACCGATGCGCAGGGTAACGCCATCTCGTGGTCATCCTCCGGCACCATGGGCTTCAAAGGATCGCGTAAGTCGACACCCTATGCGGCGCAGGTCGCAGCCGAAGACGCTGGCCGCAAAGCGCAGGAACACGGCATGCGCACGATCGAGATAGAGGTTAGCGGGCCGGGGTCGGGCCGCGAATCCGCGCTCCGGGCGCTTCAGGCTTGCGGCTTGCAGGTGACTTCGATCCGCGACGTGACGCCAATCCCGCACAATGGCTGCCGTCCCCGCAAAAGGCGGCGCGTCTAGGCATTATTGGAAGTCTTGACCGGCGTTTTACAAATATAGCGGCGGCAACGGGCATGGCGCCGTCATAAAGGAAAGAAACATGCTCCATAAAAATTGGCAGGATCTCATTAAGCCCGGGAAAATCGAAGTGATTCCGGGCCGAAATCCGAAATACGTTGCCTCCATAGTGGCAGAGCCTCTGGAGCGCGGTTTTGGACTGACGCTTGGAAACGCGCTGCGCCGGGTGTTGCTGTCATCGCTACAGGGCGCTGCGGTCACGACGGTTCACATCGACGGCGTGCTGCACGAGTTTTCGTCGATTCCTGGCGTTCGGGAAGATGTGACGGACATCGTTCTTAATATTAAGGACATTGCGCTGCGCATCCACTCGGAAGGCGTAAAGCGGATGGTTTTGCGCAAAGAAGGCCCTGGCGTTGCTCGCGCTCGCGATATTGAAGCCGGTTCCGACGTAGAAATCTTAAATCCAGACCTCGTCATCTGTACGCTCGACGAAGGCGCAACAGTTCGCATGGAGTTGACGGCGGCTATCGGTAAGGGCTACGTGCCTTCCGAGCGGAACCGCCCAGACGATGCGCCGATTGGCCTTATCCCAGTGGATAGCCTTTACAGCCCAGTGAAAAAGGTCTCTTACAAGATCTCTAACACGCGCGAAGGCCAAATCCTCGACTATGATAAGCTGACGCTCGATGTTGAGACGAATGGCGCGGTTTCGCCGGAAGATGCAGTAGCGCTTTCGGCTCGCATCATCCAGGATCAGCTTTCTATTTTCGTCAACTTCGACGAACCGAGGAAAGAGGTCGCCGAGGAGCGCATTCCGCAGCTTGAATTTAATGCGGCGCTGCTGAAGAAGGTGGATGAGCTCGAACTGTCGGTGCGCTCGGCTAACTGCCTGAAGAACGATAACATCGTCTATATCGGTGACCTTATTCAGAAGACGGAGGCCGAAATGTTGCGCACTCCGAACTTTGGACGTAAGTCACTGAACGAGATCAAAGAGGTGCTCGCCGGCATGGGTCTGCACCTCGGTATGGAAGTTCCGAATTGGCCGCCAGAGAATATCGAGGAACTGGCGAAGCGATTCGAAGACCACTATTGATGCTGCAATAGCTAATTCGGCGGTGTGCTTGAAAGCGAGCCGCCACTTTCAAGGACAAGAGAATGCGTCACCGTCGTTCCGGCCGTAAATTTAACCGTACGGCAAGCCACCGCCAGGCGATGTTCGCCAATATGGCGGCGGCTCTCATTAAGCACGAGCAAATCGTTACCACACTCCCGAAGGCTAAAGATCTACGCGGTGTCGTGGAAGCCCTCATCACGCTGGCGAAGCGCGGCGATCTTCACGCTCGCCGCCTTGCCGCAGCAAGGATGCGCGATGAAGCTATGGTCGCGAAGCTTTTTGGTACACTCGGTGCTCGCTACCAGAGTCGCGCTGGCGGCTATACTCGCGTCCTGAAGGCAGGGTTCCGGTATGGCGATAATGCTCCTCTCGCGGTAATCGAACTTGTGGACCGCGACGAATCAGCCAAAGGGCTCGATTCCGGTCCGGTGGCTGAGGACTCAGAGCGCGAAAGCGCAGCGGCCTGATAAAGCGCAGCGATTTCTTTGAGCGGCCAAGCGCAGCCCTTTTTCATAGACACTGCACTTGGTAAGCTTCCTCTTCTCAGTGGACAAAGGCTGTCTTCCTTCTTTGTGAGCTTCGGTGATTTGGGTTATATCGTCCTCTCCTTCTTGTTACGGGAGAAGGGTATATGTGCAATTCCCGAAATCACAACCTCTCCGCTTAGGCATAATGCTATGCGACTAATGATGGCCGCCAAAGCCCTTCTTCCCGCTTTTGCTATTTTGGGTTTGCTCGCTGGCGCAGTCGGGGCCCAAACGGTAACAAAAGTGCCGGAGAGCCGCGAGCAACTTACGTTTTCCTTCGCTCCGGTGGTCAAGCGGGCCACCCCCGCCGTCGTCAACGTCTACGTGCGCCAGCGTGTTCAAACGGGACGGACATTTAGAAATCCGATTTTCGAAGAGTTTTTTGGACGCCAATTCGGCCAAAGCGAGCGCGTGCAAAATTCCCTCGGTTCGGGCGTAATTGTCGCGCCGAATGGCATCGTGGTTACGAATAACCATGTCGTGCAAGGCGGCGTTGACGCGGAGATTAAGATTGCATTGTCCGACGCGCGGGAATTCGACGCGAAGGTGCTGTTGAAGGACGAGCGCACAGACTTGGCCGTTCTTCAGATTAAGAATTCCGACATTGAATTCCCCTATCTCAACTTCGCCGACGCGGATCTGCTCGAAGTTGGCGATATGGTGCTGGCCATTGGAAATCCCTTTGGCGTAGGCCAAACCGTGACGAGCGGCATCGTTTCCGCACTGGCGCGAACCCGCGTCGGGATTTCAGATCACCAGTTCTTTATTCAAACCGACGCCGCGATCAATCCGGGTAATTCCGGTGGTGCTCTTGTCGACATGCAAGGCCGCCTCGTCGGCATCAACACGGCAATCTTTTCGCGAAGCGGCGGCAGCCAGGGCATTGGCTTTGCCATTCCGGCTAACATGGTTCGGCTCGTGGTCGATTCTGCGCTGCAAGGCGGATCGGTCCGGCGCCCATGGCTCGGAGCGAGCTTGTCGGAAGTAACGGCCGAAATTGCCAACGCCGTTGGGCTTGACCGTGCTGCCGGGGCGCTTGTTTCAAACGTTATGCCAGGTGGCCCTGCGGCGACTGGGGGCTTGCGTGCCGGTGACATTATCGTGGCCGTCGAAGACAAGGCAGTCTCTGATCCCAATGCCTTCCAGTATAGATTTACCACCAAGGGGGCGACTGGCGAGGTGAACCTGGAAATTCTTCGTTCCGGCACTCGGCGGAAGGTTTCGGTTCCTCTCATGGTAGCGCCTGAGACACCGCCTCGCGATGCTCGGGAACTCTCAGGCAATAACCCGTTTGCGGGCGCACGCGTGGCGAACTTGTCGCCAGCTGTAGCTGATGAGCTTTCAATCTCAGAGATGACTGGTGTCGTCGTGATCGAGACCGACGCTAATTCAATCGCGCGCCGAGTTGGCGTCCAGCCGGGCGACATTATTGCGGAAATTAACGGTGAAAAGATCGATAACACGCGGAGTTTGGAACGCGTCGTCGGCAAAGGCGCGCGCGTATGGCGGATGATTATTCGCCGTGGCGGTCAAGACATTCGGACTGTTATTTCGGGCTAAATTTTGAGTGCGCGGCCGGCGCGAACGCTGGTGTAGAAATTCGAAGCACCCTAAATGCTGGTGAGTGACCGGCAACGGAGGCTGGAAATCTGGAGAAGGACTGAGGATGAAGGGATATAAGGGGCAGAATTTAAACGAGAGGCTGAATCGTGCTGCGGAGGCAAAGCAAGCGACGTTGAAGCATTTTCAATCGCGGCCGCCCGTTGACGACCCCGCAGTTCTTGAACGAGCCGCGGCACGCCGTGAACTCGTCAAGGCCCGCGAAGAGCGCGTAGCCGAACGGAAGGCCGCTCAACTCGCTCGCCAAGCCGAAGCGGCTGCAGCGGAAGCAGAACGCTTGGCCCAGCTTCAGCGTGAGGCCGCAGCGGAAGCTGAGCGTGAACTCGAATTGGAGCAGGAGCGTAAAGCTGCTCGCGATGCGCGGTATGCTGCGCGAAAGGCTCGGAAGAAATAATCGCCACTATCCGAAAGTGAGGTGCGCCGATGCCTGGGACCGATATTTTTAACGCAGTCGATGGCTACATAGGCAATCTCTTCGCGGAAGAAGACGAAGCGCTTGCGGCCGCTTTAGATGAGATGCGGAAGGAAGGGCTGCCGGACATTAGCGTCTCCCCTGTTGCGGGGAGACTGCTTTACGTCCTAGCAAAACTCGCTTGCGCGCAGCGTATTCTTGAGATTGGCACCCTCGGCGGTTACAGTGCGATTTGGATGGGCCGCGCTCTTCCCGATACCGGTCAGCTCATCACGCTTGAGTTCGATCCGTTGCATGTAAAGGTAGCCAAGCGAAACCTTGCGCGGGCGAAGCTCTTGGGCACAGTGGAAGTTCGAGAAGGCCGCGCCCTCGATTTGCTGCCGAAGATCGAAGCAGCAGGCGAGGGGCCTTTCGATATGATCTTCATTGACGCCGATAAAGAGCCCTATCTCGAATATTTCGAATGGGCTTTGCGGCTATCGCGGCCCCGGACATTAATCGTTGCAGATAATGTGGTGCGCGCGGGGCGAGTTGTGGACCCCGCATCTGCTTCCGATTCATTCGTCGCTGGCATTATGCGATTGGCCGGCGCGGTGGCGAAGAATCCTGCGGTAGATGCCACGATCATCCAGAGCGTCGGGACTAAGGGCCATGATGGCATGTTACTCGCCGTCGTTAAGTAGATTATCGGGCGCATTCGGCTTGGAGAAAGAGGCGAATTGTCGCCCACGCGCAGGCGTATGCTTGACTTATCTTCATCGGCTGGCCTAAGTAATCGGCAGAAATTACACGCGCTTGGCGGCTTCAAATGTCCCTCCCTGGCGATGGCGATAAAGACGGTCATGAGGTCTCGCCTGAGTCCAGCGAACGGCTGAAGCGGCGGCTGCGTGATATCGACCGGCGGCTTAAGGCTAAGTTCGACGGACGCAAGAGCCTCTCGGATGAGGAGCGAGGGCGCCGGAGTACGGCGCTCGGCAAAGCGCTTCGGATCTCTACCGAGCTGGTGGCGGGTGTATTTGTGGGAGGCATGATCGGCTGGCTACTGGATCGCTGGCTGAAAACGCTTCCCCTGTTTCTTATTGTTTTTCTGTTGCTTGGCATAGTAGCCGGGCTTCTGAATGCAATGCGCGAAGCGCAAAAGATGGGCGAGAAGTAAAGCGAGAACCGAGCTTTGTTTGCTCGGTCAAGGACAACGATGATCGACTGGCTTTTCATATCGGCGGCGCAGGCTGCAACAGCTCACGGTGGCGAAGGTCATAGCGGGGGTGGCATTAACCCCATGCATCAATTCACCATCGAGCGTTACATACCGCTGCGCATCTTCGGATATGACGCTTCGTTTACGAATGCGTCGCTGTGGATGCTGATGTCGATCACGCTTATCACGGTCTTTCTGCTCTATAGCATGCGGCATGGGTCGCTTATTCCCAATCGCGTGCAGGGCGTCGGCGAGATCGCCTATGAGTTCGTGGCCAATATGGTGCGCGACAATGCCGGCGATTCGGGCATGAAATATTTCCCGGTCATCTTCACAATCTTTGTCTTCGTCTTGACGGCAAATCTGCTGGGTATGGTGCCGCTGCCGGGCCTCGGCAACTTCACAGTCACCAGCCACATCATCGTCACCTTTGCGTTGGCGCTGCTTGTGTTTATCGGAGTGACGATTATCGGCATCGTCAAAAATGGCTTCGGCTTTCTCAAGCTGTTCGTGCCGTCCGGCGTGCCGATTTGGCTCTTACCGCTTATCACGGTAATCGAGCTCATCTCTTATTTCACCCGCCCCATCAGCCTTTCCGTGCGTCTCTTCGCCAACATGATGGCGGGCCATACGATGCTTGCCGTGTTCGGCAGCTTTGTCGTCGGGCTTGGCTTTATAGGTGGCTGGGTTCCGCTCCTCTTCATGGTCTTTATCATGGGGCTCGAAATCCTCGTAGCCTTTCTTCAAGCTTATGTCTTTGCGGTCCTGTCATGCATCTATCTGAATGATGCGCTCCACGCTGGAGACCATTAGGCCGCAACGCATAAAGAACATTTTCATTCTTGAACCATATCCCAACATAGTCAGCAGGAGATCACTATGGATATCGCAGCAGCAAAAATGATCGGCGCAGGCCTCGCATGCTTCGCGCTCATCGGCGCAGGCCTTGGCATTGGTAACATCTTCGGTAACTTCCTCGCAGGGGCACTTCGCAACCCTTCCGCAGCTCCTGGTCAGTTCCCGAATCTGCTTCTTGGCTTTGCGCTTGCCGAAGCAACCGGCCTCTTCGGCCTCGTGGTTGCCCTAATCATCCTCTTCGTATTCTAGTTTCGGGTCATGGCGCAGCTTTTGGTGCGCCATTGTTCCATATCCCTTGAGTTGGCGTTTCCGACGGAGGAATCATGCCGCAGTTGCAACCAGGTGATTTCGCGCCGCAGCTGATTTGGCTCGCGATTACCTTCGGGCTTTTATATCTGGCGCTTTCGCGCTTGGCATTGCCGCGCATCGAAAGTGTCATCGGTCAGCGGACGTCACGAATCAGTGCGGATTTGGAAAAGGCTCGGGATGCGCAGCGCCATTCCGAGGATGAAATGAGCCGCTACGAAGCGGAACTTGCCCAGGCGAAAGCTAAAGCTCAGTCTCGTCAGCGCGAAGCGCGTGAGAAGCTCGAAGGAGAACTCTCCGTCAAGCGGGCTGCGCTCGACAAAGACCTGGGTGCAAAGTCCGCTCAGTCGGAAGAAAAAGTTCGCGTTCTGTTAGAGAAGGCTTCGGCGCAAATGGAGAGCATGACGTCTGACGTCGTGAACGACATCGTGAAGGAGCTTGCCGGGGTAGAAGTCAGCGAAGATGAGGTTCGTGCCGCCCTTAGGCAAGGGCTGAAGGAGTAACCATTATGTTCGCGGATCCGGAAACCTGGGTTGCCATTTCCTTCCTGCTGTTCGTTGCGTTGATTCTGTATTTTGGCGTACCGGCCAAAATCGCGGGCGCTCTCGATTCGCGCTCCGTGGCTATTGCGCGAGAGCTGGAGGATGCCCGCAAGCTTCGGCAGGAAGCTGAAGCCGTTCTCGCCGATTATAAGCGTCGTGCTGCGAATGCGCAGACAGAGGCCGAGGCTATTCTAGCGCAGGCCGAGCGCGAGGCGGCCGCCTATGCGACGGAAGCGAAAGCGGCTTTTGATGAAATGATTACGCGCCGCTTGAATATAGCCGAGCAGAAGATCAAGCAGGAAGAAGAGTCCGCACGGAAGGAAATTCGTGCACAGGCTGCTGAACTTGCGATCGCGGCGGCGGAGCAGCTCATCGAGCAAAAGGTCTCAGGCAAGATTGCCGAGGACATGATTACGTCGAGCATAGATCGGATTAAGAAGCGCTTGCATTAGGCCAAGCCGCATCAGATCGCATCTTTTTTTGAATGGCCGGAGTTTGCTCCGGCCATTTTGCATTTGAAGCAGAGGTTGGATTGTATTTCTTTAGTCTAGGGTCATAGCAGCGGCGGCTTTGATCTCTGGCGAATAGGTGTCCAGCTACGATAAGATGTCGCCTTTCATGGACCCCCGGCATTATGGACATCTGATGAAGTTTCAAAGTCTGGTTCGGAACGTAGCGGCGATCATCATGCTGCCAGTGATGGCGCTTTCGGCAATGGCCGCAGACTTTCCTGCGCCGAAGGAAAGCGATTGGGTTGCGCGGGACTTTCGGTTTCACACGGGCGAGGTGATGCCCGAACTGCGCGTGCACTACACGACGGTGGGTGCGCCAACAGGCCAACCTGTGCTTGTCCTGCATGGCACAGCGGGTACTGGCAAGGGTATGCTATCGCCGGACTTCGCAGGCGAATTGTTCGGTCCGGGGCAACCGCTGGATGCGAGCAAGTATTTCATCATCCTTCCGGATGCGATTGGAACCGGCAAATCGTCGAAGCCCTCCGACGGTCTACGCGCGAGCTTTCCGAAATATAACTACGAAGATATGGTCACTGCCCAATACCGGCTGGTAACGGAAGGGCTTGGCATACGCCACCTGCGCTTGATCCTGGGCAATTCGATGGGGGGTATGCAAGCGTGGATGTGGGGCGCAACATATCCGAACTTTATGGACCTGCTGGTGCCGATGGCGTCGCAGCCTACCGAGATGTCCAGCCGAAACTGGATGATGCGGCGTCTGATTACCGACACCATTCGGAACGATCCCGAGTGGAACAATGGCAACTACACCACTCAGCCTCGCTCGGTGCGGGCAGCGGTTGTTTTCTATGGCATCGCCAGCAATGGCGGCACGCTGGCCTATCAGAAGACGGCGCCCACGCGGGAGTTGGCTGATAAATTGCTCGATAGCCGCTTAGCCGCACCCTTTACAGCGGACGCCAACGATTTGTTGTATCAGTGGGATTCATCGCGAGACTACAACCCGGCACCGTCACTGGATCGCATTCAGGCTCCCCTTTTGGCAATTAACTCGGCCGACGATGAACGCAATCCACCAGAAACCGGAATCATGGAGCGGGAGATCAAGCGGCTGAAGGACGGGCGGCTAGTTCTTGTCCCGGCTAGCGAGACAACGCGAGGTCACTCGACCACCTTCGTGGCGAAGTTCTGGAAGGCAGAGCTGGAGGAGTTTCTGAAGAAGGCGCACCGGGAAGAGGCGGTGTCTAAGTAGTCCAGGACAGCTACTCGACGCAGTGGCAGGTGAATTGCAGGCTGGAAAAATTCGTGAGGTCTAATCCCCAAAAGCAAATTTGATGGATCGTCGGAAAAGGTTGGTCACATACGCGCGAAGTCCTGTGTCGGTTTTGGGGGCTGCCTTCTGTTCGGTCGAACTACCCGCCTCTGGCTTTTCCGCCCGCTTTTCACGGTCCGATGGCTGCGAAGCCTCGGCGCGCTGATCGGCTTTTGCCAGAACCACACGCTCGTTTCGCATGGATGGCGGCAAGTAGGAGTGATCGTCCTTGTCCGCCGCCTTTGCATTCAGCATTGATTCAGGGCTGAGGAGCATGATGAACGCCAAACATGCTGGCCCCAACGCTCGCTTGAGATGAGAAAACATTTCCCGCTCATTTAATTTAGTGGCGATTTCTCTTAAGGAGAAGTTTGAGGGCACAACCTTTTGTGAAGCTTTGGGGGCAACGAACTGCGCGCTTCAAAGCTTGTGCTGCGCCGAAACGGCATCGAAATTATCTACACGCTCGCGAAGGAAGCTCGGCAAAGCGGCGCCTTAATTTTGTTCTAAAATCCGAATCGGAAGCGATAAAAAATACTTCTTTACAACCAAAGAGTGTGTTTGCATTGTATCACCTCTAAGGGAGGTTGAAGTGCTCGTTACTTTCTTACTTGTTGGCCTCGGCGGCCTATTGATGGGTTTTTGGCTCCGGGCAAGCGCCCTTGTTGCTGGCTCAATTCTTGTCCTTGGATTTTCGGTTTCATCCAGCATCGTTAGTGGGCGTGAATTATTGAGCGCATTTGCGGTGTCCATTGCATTTCTAGCAACATTGCAGGCGGGCTATCTTCTCGGCCTACTAGCTCAGAGCCTGGCGCGTTCGCGTGTAAGCGCCCGGAGGCACGGATAGGCGACCGGCTCTCGTCAGGCAGGGAAATTCTTTGAATTTCAGATGCTTATTCGCCGAAAGACTTCCTGGCCGGAGCCAGGACTACTTATCCCAGGGGTTTTATTTGCAGAACGCCGGGTTGATTAAAATCCTAATAAATTTTCTATTTTTCCTGGAAACTCTCGCTCGTTGTGAGCATAACTAATTATCTTCTTTTATGTATATTCAAGATGCTTTGATTTTCGGCGAAGCTAAAGCTTGCGGTCTTTGAAGGTCTCTCCGGTAAAACTTTCAACGAAAGCCTGAATAAGGTAGAAAATGCAATTCTGACTTAGTATTCAATATTTTACCTTCGCAATAGTTGGCGGGGAATGCGATATTATGACAATAAATTTAGGGCCAATTAGGCGCGCTCGATCTATTTCTTCCGTAGACCGGCGGAGATCCGTTTCCCGCTCCGCGTCTATGCTTCCGATACACTTAGGGGCCCCCCGTGGGGACGCCGTCGCGAATATCTGCTCCCATCCGTCGATTAAGACCCAGGGTAAGCAGCCAGCCGAATTAGGCGCCGTTGGGAAGCCACTTGGCGGATATATGAAGCGCGCGCTCGATATTGCTATCGCCGGTTCTATGCTCCTTATATTAGCACCTGTGATGCTTATGACGGCAGCGCTTATTTACCTCACGATGGGGCGCCCAATTTTTTACGCCGATGAAAGAGTTGGGTTTAATCGTTCCGTTTTTCGCTGCTACAAGTTCCGTACCATGGTAAGAAATGCGAAAGATAAACTCGCCGCTTACTTGGAAAATAATCCTGAAGCGGCTTTCGAGTGGAGATTAACTCAGAAATTAAAGGACGATCCTCGCGTAACCCCCCTCGGCAAACTTTTAAGAAAATCCAGCCTGGATGAGCTTCCGCAGCTAGTAAATGCGCTTTGCGGCGACATGACATGCGTGGGGCCGCGCCCAGTTACAGCTGGCGAACTTGCCCGCTACGGCGCATCGGCTCGGTATTATGTCAAGACGCGCCCAGGGCTCACGGGGCTCTGGCAAGTGAGTGGCCGTAGCAATACGAGCTATCGCTATCGCGTGGTCCTGGATCGATCATATGTCACTTCCTGGTCCATTTGGTCCGATATCTGGATATTGATGAGAACCGCTCCGGCCGTTCTTCGCTTCAGAGATAGCGCTTAAAAAATTGCCGCGCGGATCGCCGTTTTAGCTCCAGGGTAAATGCGCTAGGCCGTGCCCAATTTTATCTCGCTGAGAACAATATAATGATCCCATCTCTTGCTGGAGCGCTGGTATTTCTTGCATTGCTTTTGCTTGGCCGTTTCGCCGGCGGAACTATAGTTGTTGGATTATTTGCGTCTCTCGCCTTTGGCTGCACTTCTATTGCCTCGATTCCTGCCCTCGGCAGCGCCAGCCCTCTCATCTATACAATGTTTGCATTGCTTTTGATTGGCAATGTTGCGCTTCGCTCGAACCTACCGCATGAGCTTACCCTGGTTTTCCGGCAACATGTCTCTGCGACCATCGTCTGCGCGTTGGCTGTCTGGGCCTTGGCCAGCGCGATCATATTGCCCAGACTCTTCGGCGGCGAAACGAGCGCTTTCATCCCGGTCAATGGAGATATACGCGAGTTCGCGCTCGCCCCTACCGCAGGGAACATTACGCAAACCGCCTACCTCATAGCTGGCGTTCTGGCATTCTTGAGCTTGCGCATACTGATGAACCAGCGTGGCAGTTTGAAAATAGTTCGCAGCGGATTCTTTGCTTATGTAATCGCCAACGTAACACTCGGCGTAATTGATCTCGCTGGGAAGGTCTCTGGATTAGGCGACTTGCTGCTTCCAATAAGAACAGCCGACTACGCTCTGCTTAACGAGGTTGAGGCGACCGGGTTCTGGAGAATTGTCGGTGGATGTTCGGAGGCATCCACATATGCCATGAGTTGTCTTGGGTGTGTCGCCTTTACCTTTGTATATTGGCGGAAGTCAGGGTCCGCATTGGCGTTTGCGTTAACGGCCGCGCTGCTCTTGCTTCTGGTCTTCTCCACATCAAGTACAGCTTATGTTGGCCTCGCTTTTCTAGCGTTCTTTGCCGCTATGTCGATTGGGTCAACGCTGCTTTCCGCAAAAGCCAAAGTTCAAGATTTGTTGTTATTCGCTATGCTATTGGCCCTCATTGCGACCGCACTCGGGATATATCTATACAGCGCGAAATTATACGATCCTTTTGTTGATCTCATTCAAGCCATGATCTTCGAAAAAGCTGAGTCGAGCTCGGGGCAAGAACGATCCTATTGGAATTACATAAGTCTCCAATCCTTTCTCGACACGTATGGTTTTGGGATTGGCATGGGAAGCTCCCGTTCTTCGAGCTGGTTGGTGTCCGTTATTTCGCAGTTGGGGCTCTTGGGCACCCTGCTTTTCGGCGTGCTATCCGCTGCGATTTTTCATGGCGCCGGAAATATTCGGGTGTCGCGGCCAGAACGAGATCTTTGCATTGGCCTCTAGCGCCAGAGCGATGGCTGCTGGATGGCTCATGGGAATTTGCATTTCCGGCGGCAGCGCAGACCCCGGCATACTCTTCTTCTTGATCCTGGCCGTTGTGTTGGCTTGCAAGGCCCATCTTTCGACGCATCAAAGGGCGCTCCGCAGCGCTTCCCGGCAACGCTCTGCGCTCATAAACGCTTAACGCCGCTTTGTGGCTGCGTGCAGTCGATTTCAGCCATCAAACGCAAGTATATCATTGCCACTTTTTCCCAGGAATAGAGCTTTGCCTGCTCCAAACCTTTGCGTCGCATCTCATTCCAGAGCGCATCATCGGATCGCAGCCGCATTATCTGAGTAATCCAGCCTTCAGCGTCATCCGGGTCACAATAAAGCGCGGCGCTTCCACCCACTTCTGGCAGGCAAGGCGCGTTCGACGATATCACCGGGCATCCCCGCGCCATCGCTTCCACGAGAGGAAGGCCAAATCCTTCAATGCGAGACGGAAAAAGAAAGCACAGTGCCTTCGCTAATGCTGCCGCCAAGTCATCGTCGCTGATGCGGCCGAGAAGCCGCATATTGGGGGGAGTCGGCCCGAATGCGTGCACCGCAGCGTGGTTCATATCGCCAGCCACACATATGTCGATGCCCAAACGATCAAGTTCCGGCGCGATCCGCCAAACGAGCTCAGCATTCTTGTATGTTTGGGATTGTCCCAAGAACAGCGCGAAAGGTCTCTGCCCGAATGTTAGGCGCGAATTGTTGACCTTCCAGCGCGAGGCGTGATCGCAACCGTTATACGTCACCGCGATCTTATTCGGCTCTGCGATTCCGTGGGCGACGAGATGGCCTTTTGAAAGATTGGAGACGGTCGTGATACGGCGTGCTACACGACCGACGGTAGGCAGTATCAATCGGTGCGCCAAACGAAAGCCCATGCCATAGCTTTGCGGCATCAGCACCGTATGAAGATCATGGATGCAAACGATTTGTCGAGGCACCGCGACCGGGGCTAGATTGCAGAAGCTCAGCAGGCCGCCTTTAACAAAACGTGGCAACTGGGCCTGCACCCAAAACTGGGGTAATCGTGGCGGACCAAATTCCCGAACCGGCCGAATTTGAATTGCATCGAATTTTACATCGATCGCGTCGCGCGGTGAAACAAGACGCAGCTCAAGACCTTCCGTTAGAGGATGCTGGTTCGCAACGAGCTTATCAAGCGCAGCAGTAACTTCTCTCGCATATCGAGCCACGCCATTCGGTCGTAGCCCGAGGAAGTCGCCGTTGATGGTCCAAAATCGTGTATTTGGCACGTAAAAATCTCAAATGAAGCTAGTGTTCTTGATCGCAATACGAAGAGCAAAGATGTGTGCGGAGAAATACGGTGCTAAAGCATATTGAGTTCAGTTGGGCGCGATGTCATCGCGAGGCGGCTTCAGCCGCCGTGGCGATCCAGAGCAGCATCAATGACTTAAGCTCTGGATCGCTTCCGGCCACGCTACGCTCGCCGTCGCAATGACAATTCTATGTCAACGCAATCCATTTTAGCACCTATCAAGATGAGCCATGAGGTTGAGGTACAGCCGGGCGGACCGGCGCCAGCTAAAAATCCTCGCGCGATTCCGGCCTATTTCCGTAAGATCGTTGCGCAAACGCGCGTCTGCACGTAAGCGCTTGATTTGCCCCAGCCACTCCACATCCTCATCTGGTGAGGCATAAAGGGCGGCGATCCCGCAAACTTCTGGGATGCTTGCGCGATCCGAAGCGACCACAGGACAGCCCAGGGCCATGGCTTCCAGCGCTGGCAGGCCAAATCCCTCCACGTAAGACGGATAAGCCAAGCATAAGCTGTCCTGAAGAAGGGCGGCGAGTTCTTCATTCGAAACGCGGCCGAGCCAAATTACCCCATTTTCATCAGAGAACGGGTGGGACGCATCCGAGAACGCGGTTCTATTGCTCTTTGCCTTGAATACCCGGCTGTCAAGCGTCCCGGCAATTGCCAGTTTGAGACCTTGATTGCGGAAGCGGCCGGCCAATCGGAGCATGAGGCCGATGTTCTTATGCGGAGCAGGGCTGCCAAGCAAAACCACCGTACCGGGGCCTGCGGCCTCGCGAGTCGCGCGCGAATGATTGGGTTGCCATCGATTGACGTGTTCATGCCCGTTCGGAATGACCGAGATCTTCGAAGCCGGTGCGATTTCGAATTTTTGCAGTTGTGAGGCCGAAAATTGCGATACGGTTGAGATGATAGCTGCGCGCCGCCCCAGCGCCGGTAATAGAGTGCGATAGAAGAGGCGGAAGGGCTTGGAGTAACTCTGCGGAAATAGTCGCGTATTTGCGTCATGGATGCACACGATCTGTTTCGAAACAGCGAGCGGGCCGGTATTTCCTAGGCTTAGAAGTCCTCCTTTCACATATTGCGGCAGTATCGCCTGTTCCCAGAGATGACCTTTGCCACGCCCAACGGTGCGGACCGAAATCGACTTTAGCCCCGGCAAAGTGCGGGAGCCGCTGGGGCAAAGGACTTCAATTTTCAATCCGCCAGTTCTGGAGTCTCGTTCCGAGATGACCTCGTCAAGCGCCCGAACAATTTCCTCGGCGTAGCGCTGCACACCTGTGGGCGGCTGAGACAGGAAACGACCGTTTATGAACCAGTTCGCCGGGCGCATCTTGCACTCCACTCAATACCGTGAGACTCAGTGATGCAATTCCACCGCCCGATCGATTGCTGCGGCGAATTCGCGCCGAAACCGATCCGGAGCGAAACGCCTCGCATTCTCATGGCAAGCGGCGGGGCTGATGAGGAAGGCTCGATCCTCGAAATAAGAGACGGCCTCCTGGATCGCATTTACGCTCTGCGTCTGGAAAAGGACGCCCGTCGGCCTGCTGGCAACATCGAGCGGTCTAACAATGTCGCTAGCGCCACCGCGATGAAACGCGATGAGAGGCGTGCCTGCTGCTTGCGCCTCGGCCAGGGCGATGCCGAAATCTTCGCATCCCGCGAAGACAAGCGCCCTCGCATTTGCGATTGTCTTTACATAGTCAGATCTTGAGAGATAACCGGTAAAGACGACGTTCGGCCCTGCGAGCGCTCTTAACCTCTTCGATTGCTGTCCCTCTCCGACGACAACAAGCCGCTTGGAGGGCATCCCATTGAAGGCTGAAATTACGAGATCAGTCCGCTTATACGGCGCCAAAAATGAAGCTGTGACGTAGTAATCGTCCTTCGTTTCCTCAAATGGAAACTCAGAGATCTCGACCGGAGGATGGATGACAATGGCGTCTCGTCCATAGATGCGCCGAATGCGCTTTCGAATATAATTTGAATTCGCAGCCATTAAGTCCGGATTATTTGACGTGCGTATGTCCCAGGTCCGGAGATTGTGCAGAAAATAGCGGAAGAGCAGTCCCTTCGGCCCATAGCCGAGCTTCCCCTGTTGTATATAGGCGAATTGCTCATCCCAGGCGTAACGCGCCGGACTATGCACATAGCAGAGGTGCGGCTGATCCGGCCGCGTAATGACTCCCCGCGCAAACGCTGCCGATGAAGAAATCACGAGATCATATTGAGTAACGTCAATCTGCTCCATAAGAAACGGGCACGCAAAAAACAGTGCTCTGTAATAATGGCTCACCCACGGAAGCGAATTTGCGAGCGACGTGCGGAAGGCGGTGCCGGAGAAGTGCTCTTCTTTTACTGCGTCCGGCAGGAAATCAAACAGAGTATAGACAGGAGCCGAAGGCAACATCTGGCAAATTTCGGAAAGTACGCGCTCCCCTCCACGGAACGATGGGCACCAGTCATGTACAATAGCGGCAGACATGTTGCGCCAGCGGGCGCTGCCGGCGCTTGCATCCGCGCCTTTTGGGCGCTTCCTGCAACTTTGCTTCTAGATTAGGTAGTATTGAGGCACGATAATAAAGATCAGTGGTGTTTTGCATGTCATTTTCCGCCGTGTATATTGTGCCCCTGCCATTAATTGCATAATAAGATAAACAGAAGATAACATGATTCTCGATCGTAAGTTTAATTGAAGACTGTCTTGCCGATTTATGTTTCTGAGTTTTCTTGTGAAGCATAATTACAACTTACCGTCTATGTTGATATGCATAGATAAGTGCAATAAAGAACGCACCGAGGTTGCAATGAGGGTCTGCGTTATTATACCAACACTAAACAGAGCTTCGCTTTTGCCGGTTGTTCTTGCTCACCTCGACGACCAGACGCGACCTCCCTCAGAGGTTATTGTGTCCGCTCCCGACGAAAGCCACGTCCAGGCTTATTTTGCCAGGAACTACAAACTTTCTTTCGTTTTTGGTCAGAAGGGACTGTGCGCGCAACGTAACCGTGCCATGGCCCAGGCTCTTAAATGGGCCGACATAATAACCTTCTTCGACGACGACTTCTTGCCCGCTGATGATTATTTAGAAAAACTTGTCATCGCCTTCACCGAGCATCCGAATTGGTCTGTAATAATGGGAACTGTCGCAGCGGATGGCGCAAGAGGCGCAGGATTTTCTTTCGAAGATGGCCTTGCTCTGTTGAGGAAAGCTGAAAGGGAAAGAACTATAGAAGACTTACAGAGGATTACGAAGCAAACTGGCGCTTATGGCTGTAATATGTCCATGCGCGCTGCTCAAATCGGGGATTTGCGGTTTGATGAGCGTCTTGTTCTATATGGTTGGCAAGAAGATATAGACTTTGCAAGACGGCTTGGCCGGCATGGCGAGATCATTCAACTCGGCAGGCTAACGGGCGTTCACCTTGGCGCGAGATCCGGCCGCGTTAGCGGGGTTAGGCTCGGATACTCACAAATCTGCAATCCGATCTATTTGGTCATAAAGGGTACCATGCCGCTCGGCTTTGCCCTGGAGCTTATGGCGCGCAATCTTTTAGCCAACACCGCGAAAAGCTTCTGGTCTGAGCCTCATATCGACCGCAGAGGCAGACTGCGCGGCAATATTCTGGCGGCATGGCATCTGCTGCGCGGAAAAGTCGAGCCTGAGTATATTCTTGACCTCTGACTTTCCGCTATGGGCGGCTTGGGCTGGTGGCGGACTGGCCGCCCTGCACAAAGCTCTTAACCGCCGGATACGCTAGCTTCGGCGCGCCAATGCGCCAGCCGCGCGCCGCGTCCTTTTCCAGGAGAACGAGACCCATTTGCGCCTCAAAGCTGGGCGCCCAGTATGTTTCGTCGAGCAATTCGTAAATGTGAGCCGCTTGGACATTATAGCGCCCGCTGAGTTCCAGGAGGCGACCCATCCAGCGCCGAAGTCCTTCCGCCTGAGCTTTTTCACCCTGCGAGCTGCCTCCTGGATGGTTCAACTCAGTTACCCAAATTGGCTTACCGAGCGCGGCCAGTATTTTGAATGCCCACTCCGGGTCTTCCCCATACATATGCCAGACTGAAATATCCCACTCGACGCCGTCGTTCTTCAGGCGCTGAAAAGCGCCCGTGTGTCCCCAGCCCGCTGTGCCCATGGCGCGTTGCGCGGAAGGGTCTGCCTGCTTTGTTCCTTCCGAAAGGCCACGCAGCACGGCGCTTACTTTCTTCCAGCGAGGAGCATAGTAATCGAGTTCGCCTACTCCACCCGCAGGACCCCATGAGCAGTTATACTGCGTCCCGTCCTCTTTCATCTCGCAGGGTTGGATGATGGCGTGATTCTCAAGCTCGTTACCCAGCTCCCAAACCGGGACTCGCCCCTTGAGGCTGGACACCACAACAACCGCGAACTTGTGGGCCGCCTGGCGGAGACGCTCAGGGTCTTCCTTGTCTAGGTCCAAGCCCGGTGTGAGGATCGGCAGAATTTCAATGTTGCGTGACTTGGCCTTGTTCACCAAGTCAACGAGCGAGGGGATGTCTTGCACGCTACTGATATTGACCCTGTAAGACGTCAGCTCCAGGTCTCGAACTATATCTAATTGTTGGTCATATTTGACGCCGGGATATGCCGTAAATGGGTGTCCATTGGCGCCCCAAATGAACGCCTTCTCCTCGGCGCGAGTTGCTGCCACTGCGCTGCACAGGCATATCAAATAAAAAATCGCCTTGTTCATGGATAAATACCATTGCGTCAAATAAAAAAATACTGACAGTCAGTGTTAGTGAAATATGGGATGAATTGCGTAGTTAAAGCCAATTTTTATCGTATTTGCTGTCACGTCATTGTTTAGAAATCGGGTGTTATTGGCACCATCGAAGCAGCAATTGCTATCATTGTTGCTGAAGTCGAAATGCATGTATTCGATTTTCCACTTCCAGCGTGGATTGATCATATATTCTACGCCTCCGCCAACCGTCCAACCCGTCAGCGTGCCATCATTGTGGTTTGCGAAGAACGATGTTGCGCCTCCTGTCACCACGCTCTGATTGACTGATATGTCTGGATTGAACCATGCTACGCCGCCCTTGGCGTAGATTAAGGCTCTCCCCCAGCTATAGCCCAAGCGGCCAGTAATATCCCCGTAAAAGCCGCCGCTGCCGTCGATGCGGAAGGCCGCGAATGTAGCATCACCGCCGGGCACCAAAAACGTTTGGCGTTTAATGCCAAGGTCCATCCCGCCGATGTCGGCTTCGATGCCGAAGGCGAAGCAGCAATTGCCCGCTTGCCAGTTATAGCCAAGCTGAAATCCGCCGAAGAGGCCGGACCCGCTCATCCCTCCCGTTCTGAAAAATGCGCTTTCCTTCGGGAAGAAGAATTGCAGCATACGCTCATCGCTGATGTCGCCCCACGCTCCACCAATATTTCCGCCAAAATAGAAGCCCTCCCACGCAGGAGGGGGAACGAAGGGAGTTGGAGTTGGAGCCGGAACCGATCCATCTTTGCAGATAGCACCGCCCGCCTCTGCGGGGATGGACGGTGTGATGATAAGCGCGCCAAGGAGCATCGCGCTTGCTCGAAGTAATTTTGTGAAAAGCATCGTTCTCTCTATTTCCCGTCTGAAATTAAAATCGGGATCACCCGGAACTTTGTTGTGCAAATTTCTTTGGTCATACTGTTAGGAATCTATCTTGATGATGGAAGGATCCTTGTCGGATCTAATAAAGGAGTAGACCTTGGCAAGGCTGCGCTTTTCTGGGTCCAGATAGTAGCTCTTTGCATAATCTTTGTAGTGAAAGTATTTTGACCCATAGTTCTCATAGAGCTTGAGATCTGCGACATTGACCTTGTTCAGCACAACGCCCACGCATTTCTGGTAAATGGGGCCTTCATTGGAGAGAATGTTCCGCACCATCTTTCTCGCGGTGCGACGCCACTCCACAACGAATACGAAAGCATCGATTTGCGACGCGATCGCTCTCGCATCCACGACAGGACCAAGAGGCGGAAGATCGACGAGAACGTAGTCATACTTCGCCGAGGCCTGCGCTAGCACGTCTCGCATTCCAGGCGACGCCAGAAATTCGGAAGTGTGCGAGGGCCTTGCGTGGGTGATTGTCGGGAGAATGGATAGGCCAGAGCTTTCCTCGACCCAGAGAAGCTCATCTAGCGGGCGCCTGTTCATGACGGCTTCGATCAATCCAGCGCGGGCCATATGCGCGGTGGAGCGCGACAGTTTGGGAGCACGAAGATCGGCATCTATGAGCAGAGTCTTCGCGTCCAGCTTGGCCAGAAGCGAACCAAAGTTTTTCGAAACTGCTGACTTTCCCTCCGAAGGGAGACAGGACACGACGCCGATTATTTTTGAGGACTGCCCGGCAAGTTTGACATCGGCCGCGAGTTTGACTGCAAGGAGTGTCTCGGCGAAGCCTGAGCCCGGATTATCTAGGACATAGGACATTAGCCCGTGACATGGCGGGATATAGCGTGGACTCGGCTGCGGATCATGCAGCGATGAGTGCGTGGCGAAGGCGGCTCGGTGAGTCCACTCCTCACTTCTGCTTTCGTTTGGAGGGCTCGCTGTCAGCCGCGCTGGCAATTGGGGAAGGATACCAAGACATTCCAGCCCCAGATCCTTCTTGACCTGCTCGTCACTTTGGAAGCCCCGCTCCCGAAATTCGCGAAACAAGCCGATAATGGTGCCCAGCATTGCCCCCAGTAGGAGGAACAGCATAAGAATTGCAGCCTTCTTGGGATGGCTTGGCCTTATGGGAGGCGAGGCGCTTGTGATGATGCGAGCTTCGATTATCGGAAAAGACTGCTGCTGCAGTGCTTCCTGATATCGTTGAAGATAGGATTGATAGAGATTTCGAAAGGCCTCTCCCTCACGCTCAAGTTCGCGAAGGCCAACAAGAACCTTGTTCTCGGTTGCATTCACGCTCACTAGCTTTTCAAGACTTGCGGCCAGCGAGTCTTCTTTACTCTTTGCGATTTGCACTTCGCTGCGATAGCCCTGGGCTAAGCGGCTAAGCTCATCAAACATGAGGCGTTCATATTCGCCCATTTCTGCGCGCAAACTCACCGCCTGCAAGTGCGCACTGCCAAGCTTCGCCGAAATCTCGGCCTCGCGTTTCGAAGCATCCAGATATCTGGTTCTAAGCTGCGCGATGATTGAATTGCCAATAGCCTCGGAGACTATGGCCTCTGTCTCGTGCGATTTGACGATCGCAGCTATGCGCTTGTAGCGAGCTTCGGCCTTAGCCACTTCCGAACGGGCCAGCACCAACTGAGTGTTTATCTCATTGAGCTGCTGCTCGTTTATGAGCTTGCCGCCCGATGTAATAAGATTGTGGTCCTCTTTGTATTTCTGAACGGCGAAGTCGGATGCAATCGCTTTCTGTCTAAGTTCTGCCATCCTTTCTTCCAGCCAGTGGCTAGCGCGCTTGGTGGCCTCATATTTAGCGTTCAGTTGATCCGCTAGATAGGCCTCGGCAAAAGCGTTCGCGATTCGTGCCGCTTTCTCCGCATAGCGGGAGGTGTAGGCAATCTCAACGACCATGGTCCGGGGAATACGGTGAACCTCCAAGCTTGATCGCAAGATATTGGCGGCATGGTGTAGCCTCGCCTCATCAATGTCTGATGCTGGCGGCGCACTCGCCGGCCCAAAAATGCCAAGGATTGTCTGCCTGAGCCGGGAGAAGGCATCCTGTCGGGGCAAGCCGCCCGCGTCCAAATCGGGGTCGGAAAGCAGATCGAGTTTGCGAATGACCGATATTGCGATGTTTTCCGATTTCGCCACTTCGATCTGACTGTCCACCACTGAGCCGGCGGCGTCCGCATTTGGCGTGTTTGTCTCGTAGGATTCCTCGACGGCACGGACCCGCTTGTTGTCGATGAGGATCAAAGTGTTAGCGGTGTAGCGTGGCTCTGAGGCGAGAACCCAGATACCACCGAGTAGCGCCATGAGAGCGCACGCTCCAGCAGCTACGCTGATCTGACGCCGGATCGCCGGAAACAGACGGTCGAAGTCTATGGACGATGTCTCTGGTTGAAATTCCTCGGCAAAATGCGACCGAGCCAGATCATCATTCGTATGGTTAGGCGACCTAATCATTAGCAGACTTTCCGAATTAACCGCTTTTGCTACTAGAGGCCGGGCGCCTTGCCTGTGACGGTGTAGCGAACCCCGTGGCGAGCTATGGCCACATCCGCAACGGGAGCGGTAATGCCGGTGACAATCGCGTTCGCGTAGTCGACGAACTTGAGCACCTCGACGGAATCGGCGTTCGAGGCGTAGATCACGTCCTTATTGCGCATTGGGAATTGCTGCGCGAAGAAGTAGCTCGACGGATCTCTAAAGTTGGCGCGATAGACGGTCGGGATGGCCTTCTGACTGGGCGGGAAATGGCTTAGGTCCACGCCCATTGCCTCCAGCGACTCGCGCACCTCAAGCCGGTACAGGAAAACCTGCGCGGGATTTGCACGAGAGTCGAGGAGGCCGCCTGCCTTGCCCATGCCTTCGGCCAGCGTAAGGCGATCTTGATCGAAAGTGAAAAGACTTGAGAGCCCCGTGAGGGCAGATGAAGCGCCCACGCCGACAGCAACGCCAACCGCGCCAAGTGCAATGAAACGGCGTGGCTCGCGGAACACATAGATCGTGTCGCCCGGCGCAGCGAAAATGTTCTCCTGCGGATTTGAGACCAAGCTATTGAAATATATTGTCGCTTTCCGGCCTCGCCGCTGGAGCGTTACATAGGTCTCATACCCCGGATAGCGCGGACCGCCAGCCTGAGCGACCATATCAAGAATACGATCGCCATTTTGGGTTATCCTGACCTTGTGCGCATTGTTCACGTCGCCAACAACAGCCACGGCGCTTGCGTTCTGTTCAGTGACAGTGACGATAGCCTTCGGTTCGATCGCCCGATCCCGCAGTCTGTTTTCGATTTCGTGCTCGATCTCTTGAGGGGATGCGCCAGCGGCTTTGATTTCTCCGGCATAGGGCACGGAGATATGGCCATTATAATCAACTGTCTGGAGCGGCAGCGTGACGAAGTTGCCAGGCCGCGTCCCGCTATCGGCGGGTATGAATAGGCCGCCGCTTCTCGATTCAAACAGAGTGATTTGCAGAACATCGCCCGGTCCCACAAACACTTCTGGGGCTGGACCTTTGCCGCGCTTGAAGCTTTTGAATAATGACCCGCCGTCGATGTCGAAGACGTGGCTCACCACACATTCATCGATGTCGACCAATGCGTATTCGTAAGCCACCGAGTCGGGGTGCCTCACATTCGCGGTCGCGGCGCTGTGGACGATCGCGCGATCATTTGGGCCGCTCACTGGCAAATCGGAGCATGCCGCGGTCGCAAGGCAAAGCAATGTTGCGCCCGAGATGGAAGAAAATCGCATTTAGTAAACCCAATTTGCAATGGCTTCGTGGAATCGACATAACGCAACTCGTTCGCAGCACATCCCAACGTTGAGTAAAGCCCTTCGATTCTGCCCGGCATGTCAATCTTAGACTAGTAGTTTCGAATGAAGGTGGAGCATTTGTAATAGGTGTGTGGTATTTTCGCTAAATATACACCCAGATAAGTGAATTACTGCGTGTAAAAGTGGATGTTTGGTTGTGATGAAATGCAACCTAACGGGCAGTTTTTGGCTAAATTAATTTTGAATGACTATTCAACCTGTACGATATGCTTGCGTTAAGTTCTGGACCGCAAGCTTTACTAAAGGTGCTTCACGGATTGTGCGCTTGTCGCGGCCGGCAACCCTTCGCCGTTGCTCGCGGCATATCTTCTCGCATCGAAATAAGGGAACGCGCAGCATGAAGGTCTTAGTCACCGGCCATCTCGGCTATATCGGCACTGTTATGGTTCCCATGCTCATTGAGGCAGGCCATGACGTTTCGGGGTGCGACTGCGATTTCTACAAGCGCTGCACCTTCGCGGCCGGAGGCGATATCGCGGAAATCCCAGCGATATCGAAGGATATCCGCGACCTAACCGTGCCGGATATTGAGGGCTTCGACGCGGTCATCCACCTTGCTGCATTGTCAAACGACCCGCTTGGCAATCTCAATCCGGAAATCACTTACGACATCAATCACCGGGGAAGTGTGAAGCTTGCTGAATTGGCTAAAAAAGCTGGTGTGAAGCGCTTTCTCCTGGCTTCGTCGTGCAGCAATTACGGTCTCGCTGGCGATGAAATTGTTGACGAGACGGGCAACCTCAATCCTGTCACGGCCTATGGCCAATCGAAAGTCTGGTCCGAACGGGACATTGCGCCTTTGGCGGGTGATGGCTTTTGCCCAACCTATCTGCGCCCTGCCACAGCCTATGGCGTCTCGCCACGCTTGCGCTTCGATATTGTGCTGAACAATTTGGTCGCGTGGGCCGTGACCACGGGGCTTATCTATCTGAAATCCGACGGCTCGCCCTGGCGTCCCATTGTCCATATCGAGGATATCTCCCGCGCATTTCTTGCCGTGCTCGATGCGCCGGAGGAGAAGGTATTCAACGAGGCTTTCAACGTCGGGCAGAGTGCGCACAATTATCGCATTCGCGAGATCGCCGAGGTGGTTGCGGAGATCGTGCCAGGCGCGCGTGTCGAAATCGCTTCCGATGGCGGCCCAGACAAACGCTCCTACCGCGTGAGCTTCGATAAAATTGCGCGAGTGCTGCCCGCCTACCAGCCTCAATGGGATGTCCGGCGCGGCGCTGAGCAGCTCTATCAAGTCTATCGCAGCACAAACCTTACCTTGGATGAATTCGAGGGGCCGCGCTATCAGCGCATCAGCCATATCAAAAAGCTGATTGCGGATGGCGTGCTCGGCGAAGATTTGCGCCACGTCGAAGCTCCAAGCTCGCCATGGCGAGCTGTGAGCGCAGCGTGATATGGGAATGCGCTTGCACGAAAATCATCCTCTTCCAGGGCTTGCCGAAGGCAGCATTGCGAGCCTGCTTGATAGCCCCGCGATAGGCGAGGACATCTATGGGCTTGCCGCCGAGATATATCCCATCTGCCGCAGTATCACGGGAGGCGGAGTACGCGAAACTCTGCGGCACCTCTCCCGTCACCTTGCTATTCGTGTTCACGAAATTCCGTCGGGCGTTCCTGTCTTCGATTGGACCATTCCCAAGGAATGGAACATCCGGGATGCCTATATCAAGGCTGAGGATGGCTCGCGCGTGGTCGATTACCGCGAGTCGAATTTGCACGTCCTGAACTACAGTATTCCCGTTCACGCGAGGTTGCCGCTTAGCGAGCTGAAGCCGCATCTTTTTACCCTTCCGAGCCAGCCTGATCTCATTCCTTATCGGACGTCCTATTATCAGGAGCGCTGGGGATTTTGCCTGACGCATAACAGCCTTCTTGCGCTGCCGGACGGCATGTACGAGGTCATGATCGATGCCGAGCAAAAGGACGGGCACCTGACCTATGGCGAGGTCCTACTTGGAGGCGAGACCGAAGAAGAAGTCCTGCTGTCGGCGCACATTTGCCACCCATCTCTCGCCAACGATAATTGCGCCGGGCTAGCCCTTCTCGCGCAGCTCGGCAAGCAGCTATCGCGCATAAAAACAAGGTTCAGCTACCGTTTGCTGTTCGCACCTGGCACCATCGGGGCCATTGCATGGCTGTCGCGGAACGAGGAAAAGCTGAGCCGTATCAGCGGCGGTCTGGTCGTCTCGTGCGTAGGTGATGGCGGCGGCCCCATTTATAAAAACAGCCGCCAGGGCAAGTCCAAAATCGATCGGGCGATGGCTCATGTGCTGCGCCAATATTGGAAGAACGCCACATTGATGGACTTTGCGCCTTACGGCTACGATGAGAGGCAGTTCTGCTCGCCTGCTTTCGATTTGCCGGTCGGCCTTTTTCAGCGAAGCCTGTATGGAAGCTTCCCCGAATATCATACTTCCGGCGACAATCTGGATTTCATCAGGCCGGAGCATCTGGCTGCGTCGTACCGCACAATCTGTGCAGCTATCGACATTATCGAAAATGACCGGCGCGTCTTAAACACGAATCCTCATTGCGAGCCACAGCTCGGAAAACGCGGCCTCTACGCATCCATCGGCGGGGACAAGGCTTCCCCAGAGAAGAGCATGGCGCTGCTTTGGGTGCTTAACTTTTCCGATGGCACCCGATCCCTTCTCGATATTGCTGAACGCGCGGCGCTTCCTTTTTCGATAATCGACGCTGCCGCGCGCCTGCTCGCTGAACATGGACTTGTGGTTTCCGCCTCGGATACGCCCGCTGCTACTTGTCGCTGACCAACAGGGGCCACGCCTTGTCTTTGTCGGAGATAACAGAAACCGGAAGGGGCCACGAAATTGCGAATGCTGGATCATCGTATCGGAAGCCGCTCGCTGCCGTGGGCTCATAGAATGCGGAGATGAGATAATGCACCTCCACGTCGTCGGACAGGGTTTGAAAGCCGTGGGCGAAGCCGGCCGGAATGTAGAGTTGGCGCTGGTTCCCGGCCGTAAGCTTAAACCCTTGCCATCGCCGGTAGGAAGGCGAGTGAGGCCGGATGTCAACAACGACATCAAAGATCGCGCCTCTTACGCAACGGACCAGCTTTGCCTCTCCGTGGGGCGGCGTTTGAAAATGCAGCCCGCGCAGTGTTCCGCGTTCTTTAGAGAATGACAGACTGTGCTGTACGAAAGATGTTTCAAGGTCTCTATCTGAAAATTCCTGAGAGCAAAACGTCCTAGAAAAGTAACCTCTAATATCTGCTGATCGAATCTAAGTTTATCAACCAAACATCATTGAAGGTTGTGCTTTCGAATTTCATATTATTATTCCGTAGAATCATTATATCCATCGATATACTTCACTTTATATTAAGCTGACGACAGCATTATGACGCGTCATATGTGGATAAAAATTTTATTGTCTTGCTCGTGATTTTCTTGGAGGCGTGCGGATGAATATTCAGACTATTGCAGCCGACTGCGTGGAACATGACAAACACCAGCATAGATGCCGGCTTTGCGACTGGCCGCTAGAGCACACCTTTGTCGATCTTGGAATGTCGCCCCTCTGCGAAAGCTTTCTAACGGCAGCTCAACTCGACGCGATGGAGCCCTATTTTCCGCTGAGCGTGCAGCTTTGCAGCCAATGCTTTCTGGTACAGCTTCGCGAATATGTAAGCCCGGCGCATATCTTTACCGAATACGCCTACTTCTCTTCTTATTCGACGTCGTGGGTTGCCCACGCCCAATCCTATTGCGAAATGATCGCAAAGCGCTTGGATCTTCAATCGGATAGCCTGGCCGTCGAAATCGCGAGCAATGACGGCTATCTCCTCCAGCATTTTCTGCCGCTAGGAATCCCAGTGCTTGGGATCGAGCCTGCCGCCAATGTGGCGCAGGTTGCGATCGGCAAAGGCGTCGCAACGCGCACTGAATTTTTCGGCACGGCGTTGGCTGCGACGCTCGTCGCGGAAGGGAAGCAGGCCGATCTTATCATCGGGAATAACGTCCTTGCCCAAGTGCCAGACCTCAATGACTTCGTTGCGGGGATGCGGACGCTCCTCAAGCCTGAGGGTGTGATCACGCTCGAATTTCCTCATCTGCAAAGGCTGATAGAGGGCAATCAATTCGACACGATCTATCACGAGCATTTTTCCTATTTCTCGCTTGTCACTGTGGACCTGATGGCGGCCCAGCATGGGCTGAAGCTGATCGATGTTGAGGAACTCGCCACCCATGGCGGTTCGCTTCGCGTCTATCTCGCTCATCAAGACTTCGAGCCGCCAACGGTCGGCGGCGGTTGGCGCTCTTCTCGAACGGGAAGAAAGGCTCGGCTTTCGGACGTTGGAAGCTTATGCGTCCTTTTCGGATAAAGTGCAGCAGACGAAACGCAAGCTTCTTGCCTTTCTGATCGACGCCAAGAATTCCGATAAGAAGATCTGCGCATATGGCGCGCCTGGGAAGGGCAACACGCTTCTGAATTACTGTGGTATTGGTACGGATTTCCTCGATTTTGCTGTGGACAGGAATAGCTACAAGCACGGCCGCTTTACGCCCGGAATGCACATTCCGATCCTTCCCGTAGAGGCCATCGACGCGGCGAAGCCTGATTACATTCTGATTTTGCCGTGGAACCTCCAGCAGGAAATCGTCCGGCAAATGAAGCACGTAGGCCAGTGGGGCGCGAAGTTTGTCGTTCCGATCCCAGAGGTTGCCATCATTGATCCCAGGGAGCTTCAACAATGAAAGTCGTTCTCTTTTGCGGCGGGCGGGGAACCAGAATTCGCGAATATTCCGAGACGATCCCGAAGCCGATGATTCCCATCGGGCATCAGCCGGTTTTGTGGCACGTCATGCAGTATTATAGCCATTACGGGCACAGAGATTTTGTGCTTTGTCTTGGATATAAAGCCAACATCATCAAGGACTTCTTCCTCAACTACCGGCCGCAAGCCTTCGCAGACTGCGCCGTCTCCAACTATGGCTCGAAAGTCGAGCTGCTTGGCGAGCAGGAAGAAGATTGGCGAGTATCGCTGATCGATACTGGCCTCTGGAGGAATATCGGCGAACGGTTGTGGGCGGTTCGGGACCAGGTAAAAAACGAGGAATATTTTCTCGCCAACTATAGTGACGGTCTTTCTGACCTAAATCTTGACGAGATGGTAGATCGATTCAAGAAAAGCGGTAAAATCGGCGCATTTCTGGCAGTTCGGCCACCTCTCACCTATCACCTAGTCGACATCGAGGCTGGCGGGCGTGTTCGCGAGTTTCGCAGCTCCGATCGCGCCGACATGTGGATTAATGGCGGCTATTTTATTCTACGTCCCGAGATCTTCGATTACATGCGCGACGGGGAGGAACTCGTTCTCGAACCCTTTCAGCGCCTGATCGAGGCCGATCAGCTCATGGCCTACAAGCATGAAGGCTTTTGGCGGCCGATGGATACGCTAAGGGACCGCCAGATTTTGGAGGATATGGCTGAGCAGGGAAATACACCCTGGCGCGTAAACGCCGATGGTAACGTCAAGAGAAGGGCCCGGGCGGAACTATGCGCCAGCTAAATTTGGCGAAGCCCGGCGAGCGCCTCAAGGTGCTCTGCCTCGGCGCGCATTCCGATGACATCGAGATCGGCGCGGGCGGCACAATTCTTGGCTGGATCGCCGCTGGCGTTAAGCTTGAAGTATATTGGGCCGTCCTGAGCGCTTCGGGGCCGCGAGCCACCGAAGCAAGGGCATCGGCGGCTGCTTTTCTTGAGGGTGCGGCGCGGACGGAGATCGAACTCGCCTCATTCGCGGATAGCTTTTTTCCCTATCAGGGAGGGGAATTAAAGGCTTGGTTTGAGGGTCTGAAGGGCCGGGTCGCCCCCGACATCATTTTGACCCACCGTCAGGACGACGCTCACCAGGACCATCGCGAGGTCTGCCAGCTGACCTGGAACGCGTTCCGCAACCACCTTATTCTCGAATATGAAATCCCGAAATGGGACGGCGATCTCGGTCAGCCGAATTTTTATGCGCCGCTAAGTGCGCCGCTGCTTGAGCGTAAGATTTCTCTGCTGCTGAAGCACTTCGGGACGCAACGTTCAAAAGACTGGTTCGACGCTGAGACCTTCCAAAGCCTTGCGCGCCTGAGGGGAATGGAATGCCGGGCGCCTAGTCATTATGCCGAGGCCTTTACCCTGCGAAAGGGGCTGATCGGCTGAATATTTTTTTGAGGAATTGTCATGGGAAGTGTTCGGCAGAAAATCGGTATTTTCGGGCTTTTCGGCGGCGGAAATCTTGGCAATGAGGGCTCACTTGAGGCGATGGTCGCCTTTCTGAGACAGGTGCGGCCAGATGCGGAACTCGTCTGTATTTGTCCCTTACCAGAGGCGGTTACACGCCGCTATCGCATCACTGCTCTGCCCTACCGTGCGCCGCGCACGGTAGGCTCATCGATCTCAGCCAAGCTAAGCGCGCGCTTTCAAGACCTACAGCTCATCTTCGAAGGCGTACGCGGCTTCAATGTAATGATCATTCCGGGGACGGGCATCCTCGACGATTTCGGCGAGCCTCCCCAAGGGATGCCGCTTACGTTGCTTTGCGTTTGCCTCTTGGCTAGGCTTCGGGGCATCAAAATTTGCTTCGTCAGTATAGGCGCAGGGCCCATCGCCAATCCCCTTAGCCGCTGGCTGATGAAATCGGCGGCCGCGCTCGCACATTATCGCTCCTATCGCGATTTGCCTTCCAAAGATTTTATGCGGCAGCTTGGCCTCGATGTCCGGCGCGACGAAATTTTCCCAGATATCGCTTTCAAACTTGCTACGCCTGTGCCGTTTGAAAAGCAGGGGACGCAGCCGCACGCCCTCACCATAGGCGTTGGCATGATGACTTATAACGGTTGGCGGGCGGACCCCATTAAAGGCGCTGACACCTACGCCAGTTACCTCGATAAGATGACAAGCTTTGTGTTGTGGCTTCTGGACAGTGGCTACAACGTCCGTGTCCTGACTGGTGAGGACATCGACGACCGCGCCGTGTCTGATCTCAGCAGCCGAATTCTTCCGACACGCGAACGCTTGGGGAAGGAGCGTTTTGTGGCCGAACCGGCTTCCACGCTTCATGAGCTGATGGCTCAGATGGCGCAAACCGACATTGTCGTCGCGACGCGATTTCACAATGTCGTCTGTGCGCTGAAAGTCGGCCGTCCCACCGCGTCTCTTGGATATTCTGCAAAGAATGCGGCTTTATTGACCAATATGGGGCTCGGAGAGTTTTGCCAGAATGTCGAAAACTTCGATGTCGAGCTGCTTAAGGCGCATGTCACGAAATTGCTCAAGGACCGCGCATTTTACACGCGGCAATTAAGGCAAGCGAATTTGCTTTTCGAGGAGAAACTCCGGCGTCAGGACCAAATACTTACATCCACGTTTCTCGCCGCCCCGATGTCGAGGGCGTGATGAAGGGCGTTCGATCGGCATTACTATTCGCGACAGCGGACCGCTACTCCAACCTTTGTGTGAATTTCGTATCGGTGGCAGCGATTTCGCGTCTGCTTACGCCAGAGGAGATAGGCCTCGCGGTTGTCGGCATGGCCATCTGCACAATGTGGTTTAGGCTGCGCGAATTCACGACAATGACGTACATCATTTTGCAAAAAGAATTGACGCTCGAAGATATACGCGCGTCTTTTACCACGACGTTACTCTTGAGCGCAGTCGTTTCCACTCTTCTGATAGCAAACGCAACACTGCTGGCCCGGATTTATGGGCACGAAGGCTTGGCGCTCCTCATCCGTATTTGCGCACTTGCCTTTCTCGCGGAAGTTATCGCGGCGCCCATACTTGCACTTTTGCAACGCGACATGGCGTTTGGAAAAGTGGCGATAATTAACATTACCAACGCGGCGGTGACGGCAGGCGGGACGCTGGCTTTCGCCATCTTCGGGTTTGGCTATCTGAGCGCCGCGCTAGGCTGGCTTGCTGGCGCATTTGCAAGCGGTGTCCTCGCAATTTGCCTGCGACCGGACCTTCGGCTGTTCCGGCCACTCATGAAAAATTGGGGCGGCACCATCAGCTTTGGCGCCTATAACGGCCTGAATGTCTTTCTTTACGGCGTATATGAGTCAGTCCCCTTTATCCTTATCGGAAAGCTCATTTCGGCCGGCGCCGTGGCCAATTTCAGCCGAAGCTTAACTATTGTACAGCTCCCGGACAAATTATTCCTCGCAGGCGTTGCGGCTGTAGCTCTGCCAGCCTTTGCAAGTCAGGTATGGCACGGCAGCAATGTGAAGCGCACCTATCTCAACGCCGTGTTGCACATAACCGCCGTGCAATGGCCAGCCCTCATTCTCATCTGCATTCTTGCATATCCGGCTGTCTCATTTTTGATTGGAAATCAATGGGTTGAAGTCGCGCCGCTCGTCCGCATTATGGCACTTGGCTACGCTTTCTCCTTCTCCGCAACTTTGAATTATCCTGTGCTACTCTCATTCGGCGGAATGCGCGAAGTGTTGTTGCGAGCGCTTATCGCGTGGCCTATTTCCGCCGTCATCGTTTCGGCTGCGACGTTCTTCGGCTTAACCGCTGTGGCCTTTAGCTTCTGGATAGCAATCGCGTTCCAGGCCTTTGTCTCAATCTACTTTGTACGCAGGCATATCGCCTTCAGCTGGGGCGAGTTCGCGGGGATACTTACGAAAAGCTTGAAGGTGACGATGTGCACGGCGGCCGGGGCGCTCGTGGTCGTGGCTCTCTGCGGCTTCAAGTTTGACCTTACGTTTTTAAGGGGTGTACTCGCCGGTGTTGCAGGGATCGCCGGTTGGTGCTTCGGGCTTTGGATTACAGACCACCCGCTTCTGCGCGAGATTATAAACGCGGCTGCCGCTCTTCGTCACTTCTGGCCGATGTCACGATTGCGGCCAGCCGGACCCCTGTTCACCGCTTGCGACGGCGATCCCGGAACGCGAGATCGAGGTGCTGCTCAGGTTTTCGCTTCAAGAACTGATTGACACGGAATTTATTCTAGAGGTTGTGTTATGGCCAATATCGATATCGTCATACCGTCTTACCAGTATGGGCGCTATCTCGGTGAGTGCATCACCAGTATATTGACGCAAGGCGTCGAAGACCTGCGCATTCTCGTCATCGACAACGCCTCAACCGACGACAGTGTAGAGGTCGCCCGGCAGTTCGCCGCCAAGGATCCCCGCATTGAGGTTCGGGCGCGCGAGAAAAATCTCGGGTTTCACGCGTCGCTTAACGAAGGGATCGATTGGGCCTCCGGGGAATACTTCCTCATCGTTTGCGCCGATGACTTAATGGCGCCGGGCAGCCTACGACGTGCTTTGACTGTTCTTGACGAGAATAGGGATGTCTCCTTTGTATACGGCAAAGTATACACTTGGGAGGGTTTACAGCCATTGCCCGATCTTACGACGCGCATGGACCACGTCCCTTGCACGCTCATCGATTGCGAGCAGTTTATCGAAGTCGCTTTCCATGCCGCGCAAGGCCATTGGGATCGGCTCGTTTGTCGCGCGTACAAGCGCCCAGAAGCGAGTTGGCCATTTTCGGCCAGAACTCCTCTATACGGACGATACCGAGATTGTCATGCGCCTGGCCTGCACTGGCCGCGTTGCCGTAGTTGACGCTGTTCAAGGCGTGAGTCGGCACCATGGCAAAAATATCTCTGCCGATTACTGGGGAAACTGGAAGTGGGAACTGGAGAATTTGCTGGCCGCGTATGAGAGCTTTTTCCGTCACGAAGGGGCGTGGCTTCCTGGCGCTGGCAGCTTGCGGCGACGCGTGAGGAGGAACATCGCCCATCGCGCCTATTGGGCCGGAGTATCGCACCGATTGCGCGGGCTGAAGCCAGCATCTGCGGCGCTTTTCGCCTTTGCACGGTCGATCGATCCGGCCACGCGCTTTATGCCGCCGATGTCTTACTGGTTCAGGGTCGAAAATGCGGGGCAGATATTTGCGCAAAAGGCCCGCGAGCTGATCATTTCGCGTTCTGTTACATCTGGCGGCGCCAGACGCGCCCGATGTAAGGCGTAATGCGGGCATCGCCGCAAGGAAGGAGGAGCTGGTGACAAGTATTGATTGCTCAACGGAAGGTTCACGCTACAAGATTGCTGTTGTCTATATTTGCGACGCCAATTTTCATGACCTAACGCTCTATTCCCTTGCTTCGATTGCGCGGAGTCACAGTACGCCGCTTGAATTGTTCCTTATGCAAAGCGAATATTCGCGGTCAGTTCCCGTCGCGCTCCAAGACATGATGGCATCGCGCGGCCACAAGCTCACTTTGCTGGACGCGCCGGTGCCGGATGCCGCCTCCGCAATGCTAGGGCATCAAGGCCGGTTCGCGCATATTTCCAGCGCAATGTTCTTAAAAGCCGCTGCTATCGACGCCCTGGCCGCCGATTATGACTATGTCCTCTATGTCGATGGCGATATTCTAGTCTTCGACGATCTGCACTGCGAACGGGTCGCGGGGTTCGAGGAGACTGCAGGTGCCTGTCTCGACCTGTCAAGCGCGACCGGGTTCGACGACCCGAACTTCTTCTCGAATTGCGAACGTCACAACGTATCGCCCGAGTTCTTCAATTCTGGCGTGATGATGATCAACGCGCGGAAGTGGCTGGAGACGCGCGCCAGCGAGCGCTTCCTCCAAAATCTCATTCGCCACCAGGATGGCTGTCCCTATTTCAGCGCCTGCGTGCCGAACGACCAGTGCGCACTGAATATGACGCTCGGTTCAGATCTTAAGCTCTTGCCCGTACCATGGAACGTACAGAAATCGGCGCTTCATACCCGTGTGTGGCAAACTGCGCAGGTCAGGCATTATACGGGCCGGCGAAAATTCCTTCCCGTTCGCCCGTGGACCTGCGATCCGCGCGAATATTCCCTACTGAAAGTGATTAGCAAGCATTGTGAGCTACCGTTGCCAAGCAGTCCCTATGATTTCGGAGTTTCTTATCTGCTCAATAAGTTCCGGCGGCACAGAACAATTGCAAAATATGAGCGCGCCATAGCGGACATCAACGCCGCCCAAGCCGCAACCACCTGAAAATCCTCTGCATATAAGACTAACCCAAGGCTTCAGACCGCCAGGACATTGTTGTAGGCCCGGTAAACGGGCTCGGATGGCCGCCCGATGAGATAACGCCTAACTCCATTTTCTAGCGCCTGATGGTAAAACGAAAGCGCTTTGTCGAAAGCCGCCGCGGTTAGCTCAAGGTCTTCGTCCTGGTGCGAATAGCTGACGACCAGAGACGGCATAAGAATGCCGTGCCGAATGGTTTCTTGAAGAAGGAGCGTGCGAAATGCCTGCGACGGTGTGCGGTCTGGACCGAGCGTTGCGTATAGCAGGCAGGCTGGATGCCCAAAAACCTGCACGAAATCGGCGAGGCCATGGCGAACAATCACTTGATCGAGCAAACGTTTGAGACGCGATCCCATGCGCTCCAGATGTTCGACGACCGGCTCAGTCTCGTAAACCTTCATCGTTGCAATCGCCGCCGCGAGCGCATGCGTTTCTGCGCCGTGGGTCGTGGACAGTAGAAATACGCGCGGCTTATCGTAATGGTACAGGCCGCCCAGCCGCATGAATTCGCGCTTTCCGGCGAGTGCGGAGACCGAAAAGCCGTTGGCCATCGCCTTGCCCCAGGTGGACAGGTCCGGCACCACGCCGTAGACGTGTTGCGCGCCGCCATTGTCCCACCGAAAGCCGGTAATCATCTCGTCGAAAATGAGCAGCGCGCCTTGTTGATGGCACAGGTCCCGCAGCTTTTGCAGATAGTCGCCGCAAGGGGGGTCTGTTCGCACAGGCTCAAGAATGAACGCCGCGATCTGGTCGGGATACTGAGCGAAAAGCGCCTTGGCGCTTTCAAGGTCATTATATTGGAAGGCGAGGGTCAGATCGCGCGTGGCTTGCGGAATTCCGGCAGCCATCGGCGTTGTGCCGATGAACCAATCGTCAACCGAGAAAAACGGATGTCCGGCGCAGCGCGCAATGAGGTCGCGCCCCGTATAGGCACGCGCGAGGCGAACGGCTCCGGAAGTCGCGTCGGAGCCATCCTTGCAGAATTTCACCATCTCCGCGCCGGAGATCATGCTGAGGAATTGTTCCGCGCATTCGAGTTCGAGTGGCGTTGGGCGAGTGAAATTGCATCCCCAACTTAGGGCGCCTTCGGCAGCTTTGACAACAGGCGGGTAGGCATGACCAAGCGCGACCGCTCTGTTTCCCATGCCATATTCGATGTATTCCTTCCCATCGATGTCCCAGACACGGCAACCCTCGCCGCGAGCAAGAAAGGGCGGCGCTGTCACGGGGTATTGATCGTCGCCCTTGGCGTAGGTGTGGCAGCCGCCCGGTATAATCTCGTGGGCTCGCGCTTGCAGCCTCTCCGCTTTGGATCGTCCAAAAGCTATTGCGCCGGTGGTAACGTCCATCGGCTGCAAGATTTGCGCTTCATTTGAGCGAATGTTTTCTTGTTGCAAGCGATCTTCAATTTCAAAAAAATAAAATGATGCTGCGAAATTACCTGCAGAATATCTCCTTTAAAACTAATTTGCTATGCGGGTAAGTTGCAGAAACTGTACTTTGTACAGCCAGTGTTGCCCAGCACCCGCCGATAGTGATCCATCATTTCTCCGCCATTGCAACGCCTCAGTAGTTGATGACAATGTGCAACTTAGAGAGATCGGAAAAAGCACCTTCTGCAACGGACAGACATGAATTTTCAGGAATTTTCTCGTTACCACTTGCCAGCGCTCGAGGCAGACGAAGTGCGCTTCAACGTGCAGGTCGCGGTCATTAGGGCTGCGGCGCGTGACTTCCCGGATGGCTTCCAATATTGGACGCTTGATGAGCCAGGTCACTGCGCGACCAAATCTCCTGACCGATCCATTTTGCTTGGGGCGCTCGATCGCAGCGAGTGTCAGCAGCTCGCCCGCGAGACCAGCACCGTTGCCTATACGGGCGTTATGGGAAGTGGCGACACCGCGAGATGGTTTGTCGAAGAAGCGAAGTCGTTGGGTATTACGTTCGACCAAATAATGCCGCAACGCATCCACACGCTTACGGAACCTCCGCTTTATCCTGGCTCAGACGGCTCTCCGCGCCCGGTCACTGAGGCAGATGCCCAATTGCTTTTCGAATGGATGGAGGAATTTCACCGGGAGGCTTTGCAGCACGATCCACCGCCGCAGCGCGATATCTTCGAGCAAGTTGCAGCGAGTGGACGCTATCTGTTCTGGACCGTTGGCGGCCAGCCAGTGTCTGTCGCAGCAATTAACCGCCGCCTGCGAACCGTGGCGGCGATTGGGGCGGTCTTTACGCCACCGGACAAGCGCGGGCGGGGTTACGCGGGCTCGGTAACAGCAGCGCTGTGCGAGCGCATCTTTGGTGAGGGGAAAAGCACGGTGTCTCTTTACACCGATCTCAACAATCCAGCTTCGAACCGCTGCTACGCCAAGATTGGTTTCAAACCCTATTGTGACTCCTGGCTCTACCTAAGGCAGCAATGATAATCGCAATTGAAGGGGTGCTGATCTCATCCTGTTTGCGGATTTAGGTGAAGCAACATTGCGGGCGCAAAAAGAAAAGGATTTAACCAGCGCCCGAACCCGTTTTGAGCTGCACGTGCGGCTCGTGCCTGCCTTGCGGCGCTGGTATGAGGCAATCGACCGGCGTGAGCCTGGGCGCGTGCGCTTCCAACTTCCTCCAATGGGCGTGAACGCGGGCCTTTTGTCCTTGGGCCGTCGAACGGAAAGAACAGGCGCAGCTATCTTCGATAGGCTGATGTCCGAACTAGAGAGGGAGTGAAAGGGCCGCGCCAACCTGTTGGGGACATCTACGGTTATAATTCATCCGTTGGTTTCCAGTCCGGCTGCGATGCAAACGCCGGAAGTGACTCGTCCATATTGTCCCACGGCTTCCGATTCCGAGCGAAAATAATAACTTGGGGCTCGAAATCAGATGAGTGGTCAAGCGTACCGAGCGCGATTGTTACAAAGCCAGCCATGCCACTGTTGCGACCAAGAATTGGGCTACCGCAAGTGGGGCAAAATACCCTCGTAACCTCGGTTCCACGTTCCGATTGGAGCCGAAATTCTGCTACCTGGCCTTGCAGGCGAAATCTTTCTACGGGAAATATTGCCCCAGTTGCATGACCGCTTCCGCTAGCTCGCTGGCAATTGTTGCAATAGCAATGGGCGACCAGGACCGGAGGCCCTTCGGCTTCATATGAAACTGCGCCACAAAGGCAACGACCTTTGTGCACGGGTTTCGTTTCTGTCACCTGATCATCCTGATGTGTGGCAAGGGGGCACTACCAGACTGCTAAAGCGAGCTAGCGGCAGGCGTAATCTCCACGCTCTCGCCGCAGCCGCAAGCGCTCGTCTGGTTCGGATTTTTGAATACGAAGCTGGAAGTTAGCTTATCGACCTTCCAATCCATCTCGGTGCCGAGCAAGAACAAGATTGCAGAAGGCTCGATAAGGATGCGCACGCCTTTATCTTCGACGACCTCGTCGATGGGGCGGACCTCCTGTGCATACTCCATGGTATATTCCATACCGGCGCAGCCGCCTTTTTTCACGCCAATACGTAACCCCGCCACCGGCGCTTCCGAGCGCGCAATGATGGCCTTCACACGTTCCGCCGCGGCGTCCGTGAGTGTTACGACTTTGGGTCTTGGCCTTGCCATGAAAGATTTCTCCTACCGATTGCTCTGGCCGGACCGGCCAACTAGAGAAAACTTGCCATTATTGCTTCACGAGAATGAACAGCGCGATAACGCGCAGCCTGCGCCCTCAAAACATATTCAGCGCAACCCGCGCTTCGTCCGACATGCGTTCCGCGGTCCATGGCGGCACAAAGACGAGCTTCACGCGCACCAAGCTCACCCCTTCCACAGCGCTAACGGCGTTCTCCACCCATACGGGCATATCACCAGCCACGGGGCAGCCGGGTGCGGTTAGCGTCATCTCGACATCGACCTCGCGGTCATCGTTAACATCTATTTTATAGATGAGGCCGAGTTCATAGATATCAACCGGAATTTCGGGGTCGTAAACCGTCTTCAACGCGCCGACAATGCCTTGCGTCAGGCGCTCAAGCTCGTCCGCAGGGATCGCGCTTTCGCCTTCACCCTTGAACTCCTTGACCGCCTCGACCGTATGCGCGCATGGCTCCGGCAGAGGATGATCTGCTTCGCGCGGCTCATCCCAAGGCGCATGTTCGAGTGGGGCTTTACGTTGATCGTCCGTCATATTCGTCATTTAAATAGCCGCTCCGCTTTTTGAAGACCCTCAACGAGCGCATCCACTTCAGCGCGCGTGTTATAAAGACCGAAAGACGCCCGGCAGGTCGCAGTGAGGCCAAAGCGCGCGAGAAGTGGTTCGGCGCAGTGACTGCCAGCGCGCACGGCAATGCCCGAGCGGTCGAGGATCGTCGCGACATCGTGCGGGTGGGCGCCTTCCATGGCGAAGGACACGATAGCGCCCTTCTCCGCCGCTTGGCCAATCATCCGTAGAGAATTCATGTCGCGCAGCCGTTCCTCCGCGTAACGCCGCAGATCGTCTTCATGCGCGCGAATGTTGTCCTTGCCAAGTGCCGCCATGTAATCGAGGGCCGCCGTGAGCGCCGGCCGCTTCTGCGATGGGCGGCGTTCCTGCCTCGAAGCGATAAGGCGGATCATTATAGCGAATTGTATCGACGGTTACGCTCTCGATCATCTCGCCACCGCCCTGATAAGGCGGCATCGCTTCCAAATGCTCGCGCTTACCGTAGAGCGCGCCAATTCCGCTCGGCCCGTAGACTTTATGGCCCGTGAACACATAGAAATCGCAGCCAATATCCTGAACGTCGACCGGCAGATGCACCGCGCCTTGGCTGCCATCGACCAGAACATATGCGCCATGCGCGTGCGCGATCTCGCAGACTTCCTTCACCGGCACAATGGTCCCGAGCACATTCGACATATGCGTGATCGCGACCATCTTCGTCCGTGGCGTGATCGCGGCTTCAAAATCCTCAAGCCGGAATTCGCCTTCATCCGTGATGGGCACCCATTTGATGACCGCGCCGCGCCGCTCGCGGTGGAAATGCCAGGGGACGATGTTCGAATGGTGCTCCATTATGGAGAGTACGATTTCGTCGCCGGGCGCGATATGAAGGCCGCCGAATGATTGCGCCACGAGGTTAATGGCCTCGGTCGCGTTTTTCGTGAAGACGATCTCCTCGCGGGATTTCGCGTTCACAAACTTAGCTACGCGCTCGCGTGCCCCTTCATAGGCTGCCGTTGCGGCATTCGCCAGGTAGTGCAGCCCACGATGAACGTTGGCATATTCCTCGGTGTATGCGCGTTGCAGCGCATCGAGAACGGCGCGCGGCTTTTGTGCGCTCGCAGCATTGTCGAGATAAACGAGCGGCTTGCCATAAACCTGCAGGTTGAGCGCGGGAAAATCGCGACGGATCGCCTCGACGTCATACATGCCCGTGCCTATGCCTTTTTCCATCAATGTCATGTTCTGCTTACCTCTCTCCCGCGCAACCTCGCCCAAGGCTTAGCTGCCGCCGCGTGCGAGCCAAGCGTCAACCTTCTCTTGCAAGGCTTCGCGCAGGGCTTCGATGTCGATCTTGTCCAATACCTCGCCGACGAACGACGCAATGAGCAATGCGCGCGCTTCAGGCTCGGGAATGCCGCGCGCCCGCAGATAAAACAAAAGGTCCTCGTCGAGTTGCCCCGCTGTTGCGCCATGGCCGCAGACAACGTCGTCGGCGTAGATTTCGAGCTCTGGCTTTGAGTCGAACTCGGCCTCGTCCGAAAGCAGCAAAGCGTTCGCCATCTGCTTGCCGTCGGTTTTCTGCGCGCCACGCTGCACGATGACTTTTCCTTGAAACACGCCATGGCCACGGCCATCAAGCACGGCCTTTACGAGTTCGCGGCTTTCGCAGCCAACTGAGTCGTGGTCGATGACAAGGGTGCAGTCGCCATGCTCGCGCCCGCGCAGCATCATCGCGCCGGAGTAATGACAGCGCGTCTCGTCGCCAGCGAAGCGGATGAAGCTTTGAGCGCGCGTCAATGCCCCGTCCAGCGTAACCTGGATAAGGTCGTATTCGACCTGGGCCCTAAGTTCAGCGGTGACTGTCGAGAGGTTCTTGGCCGCGCCGGTGCCTGGGCGCACATGGCCGCACCTTCGCCCCGGCTCCAATTGCAAGACGCGTCAAGGCGAAGGTTTGGCTTGGTCCCGCCCCCGTGTAAGTTTCGATCAGGCTAAACTCCGCAGCATCACCGACCGCAATTGTGTTTACGGTCGCCGTTAATGCGGGCGAACCATTGGCGGCGATAAAGATGAGATGCAGTGGCTTATCGATTTTCGCGCCGGATTCTACGGTAATCAGCGCGCCATCGGTAGCGAATGCGGTGCTGAGCGCCGCAACGGGGTCTCGCTCTAGGATAGACAATGCTGCAATAGAGGCCGGAGCGGAGCCTTCTTCCAGGCAAGCTCGCAACGTCCTAAATGTGAGGCCTTTCGGCATCTGCGCGGTTGAAAGCTCCGGCTTGAATTCGCCATCGACGAAAACCGCTCGATAAACATCGAGCCCGGCAAGCTTTGCGCCAAGAGCCTTATCGAGGTCTATTTGCGGCGCGTTGCCCTGCTGTGCTCCCGCGAGAGGGTACACCTCCGGCATCAGCACGCGAAGGTCTGTATATTTCCACTCCTCAACGCGGCGGTGAGGAAGGCCAACGAGCGCGAATTGGTCGAGCGCAGTCTCCCGCCACGCCCGCACCCCTGGCGCTTTTGCTCCCGGTAACTTTTCCGCAACGTCTGCGTATAGATCGAGGTAGCGCTGTTCCGCCGGTGTCGCGGCCTGCCGGATAAGCTTTTGGTGGATCGTCATTGGCGCTCCTTATGCCGCGTTCGCGCCGTAGGCTGCGTAGCCGGATTTTTCCAGTTCGAGCGCAAGTTCCTTGCCGCCAGACCGCACGACTTGGCCGTGCGCCATGACATGAACCTTGTCCGGCACGATGTAGTTCAGAAGCCTTTGGTAGTGCGTGATGACGACCATGGCGCGATCCGGCGAACGCAGCCGGTTGACGCCATCGGCGACGATACGAATTGCGTCGATGTCCAGGCCTGAAATCGGTCTCGTCCAGAATGCAGAGCGTGGGCTGCAAGAGCGCCATTTGCAGAATCTCGTGGCGCTTTTTCTCGCCACCGGAAAAGCCGGTGTTCACGGGCCGCTTCAGCATGTCCATTGAGAAGTTAAGCTTCTCCGCCTCGCTCCGAACGGCGCGCATGAAGTCAGGTATGGAAATCTCGGGCTCACCGCGAGCTTTACGATGCGCGTTCAAAGCGGCGCGCAGAAACGTCATCGATGCCACGCCGGGAATTTCCATAGGGTATTGGAATGCAAGGAAAACGCCTGCATGGGCGCGTTCGTCCGGCGACATTTCCAGGAGGTTCTTGCCGTCCCAGGTGATGGAGCCGCCCGTTACCTCATAGTCGTCCTTGCCCGCGAGAATATAAGCGAGCGTTGACTTGCCCGAGCCGTTCGGACCCATGATGGCATGAACCTCGCCCTTTGGGACCGTCAGGTTGAAGCCACGCAGGATTTCCTTGCCGTCGACTTCCGCGCGTAAATCTTTAATTTCGAGCATTTCATTCACCGTCTTCGCGGCCCCGGTCAAAGCCGCGAGCCAGAGTTAAGTTCCAAAACCTATTTGTTGCGCCTGCGCTCGTCATGTGACGCCATCTACTTGCGCACCAATGCCATGCCGAGCACTGCGAAAAAGGGCAGCGTCAGCAAATGACGGATCGCTGCGCCGTAACCGAAGGCTTTACCGGCGACCATGAAATCGGCCACTGGTACGATACACCCAACCAGAAGCACAGTTCCTAGCGCCCCCGACTTGCGCCTCAGCGCAAGCAGAACGACGATCAAGCCAAGCGCAAGCTGACGCGCGCCCATCGCTGGCGCAAGCCCGATGTCCGCCATATGCGACGGATCCACGCCAAATGCCTGCACCGCTGTGAACGGCGACGTGATCATCCAGCCGCCGATCGCGCTCAGAAAAAGTCCGAATAATCCCGCCAGTATTAACGTCACTTAAGGCTCCCGTTAGTTCCGCGCACTCGCAGACCTATTTTTTTTACTTTCTCGTATTGTTCATGCGCCTGCTTGTATTGCTCATATGCACACGACTTGTATCGCGCGATTGCATAAAACACCACGAACCCCAGCAAGAGAAAAAGTGAGGAGGGACTAGGCGCCCCTCGACTGGATAGGACAACCCCATAGACTACGAATGCAGTGCACAATGCCCAACCTTTGTCGCTAATGGGAAACAAGCTCAAGCCGCCAAATCTTCGGACAAACCACGCATTCTGTAGGGGCATAGCATCTTCCATTTTCTGACGTGCCAGTCTTAGATCTTTAGCCCAAGGAACTGCCTGCCCCTGATGTGCGACCAAAGCTTTCTCTCGGTGTCTGTCTCCTGACGCCGGAGCTTGCGCGCTAGACTGGTTCTCGGGCCTATATTGCCGTCCAAAGCGTTAAGCCCCTCACCCTGTCCCTCTCCCACGGGGAGAGGGAACGCTGTTGCAACAGTGCACTGCATGGCCGCCTAACCCACGCTTCCTTCGAGGCTGATCGAGATCAGCTTCTGCGTCTCTGCCAAAAATTCCATCGGCAACTGCTGAAGTACGTCGCGTACGAAGCCGTTGACGATCAAGGTCACAGCCTCTTCCTCGCTCAAGCCGCGCTGCAGGCAATAGAACATCTGATCGTCAGAGATCTTCGACGTGGTCGCCTCGTGCTCGAATTGCGCACTTGCATTTTTCGCCTCGATGTAAGGCACCGTATGCGCTCCGCATTGATCGCCGATCAGCAGGCTGTCGCATTGCGTGAAATTGCGAGCGCCTGTCGCGCGGCGATGGGCGGAAACAAGCCCCCGATAGGTGTTATCGGAGCGACCAGCAGCGATGCCTTTCGAAATGATACGGCTCGACGTGTTCTTGCCGAGATGCACCATTTTCGTGCCGCTATCCACTTGCTGGCGGCCATTGGAGATCGCGATGGAGTAAAACTCGCCACGGCTTCCGTCGCCACGCAAAATGCAGCTTGGATATTTCCAGGTAATCGCGGAGCCGGTCTCGACCTGCGTCCATGAGATCTTCGAGTTGCGGCCGCGGCAGTCGCCCCGCTTCGTCACGAAATTATAGATGCCGCCTTTGCCATCCTTATCGCCCGGATACCAGTTCTGCACGGTCGAGTATTTGATCTCAGCATCGTCAAGCGCGATCAGTTCCACAACGGCCGCATGAAGCTGGTTCTCGTCGCGCATCGGCGCGGTGCAGCCTTCGAGATAGCTCACATATGCGCCCTTGTCGGCGATGATGAGCGTGCGCTCGAACTGCCCCGTCTGTTTCTCGTTGATGCGGAAATAGGTGGACAGCTCCATCGGGCAGCGAACGCCCTCTGGCACGTATACAAACGAGCCATCCGAATATACAGCCGAGTTCAGTGTCGCGAAAAAGTTGTCGGTCGATGGCACGACGCTGCCGAGATATTTGCGGACAAGCTCCGGGTGTTCGCGAGCGGCCTCGGAGATCGAGCAGAAGATCACACCAACCTTTGCAAGTTCTTCCTTGAAAGTGGTGACCACGGACACGCTGTCGAATACCGCATCGACAGCAACACGAGGTCCCGTGACCGTTGCGCCTTTCACACCGGCGAGTACGGCCTGTTCCTTCAGCGGGATGCCGAGCTTTTCATAGGTTCGCAGCAACTCGGGATCGACTTCAGCGAGGCTTCCCGGACCCTCAGTCGATTTTGGAGCGGAGTAATAATAGAGGTCCTCGTAATCGATCTTCGGATAATGAACGCGCGCCCATTTGGGCTCCTCCATAGTGCGCCAGCGGCGATAGGCCTCAAGCCGCCATTCGAGCAGCCACTCAGGCTCGCGCTTCCTCTCTGAGATATAGTGCACGATGTCTTCGGTCAGGCCCTTCGGAGCCTTTACGCTTTCGATGTCCGTGAAGAAGCCGTACTTATATTTGTCGACTTCGATCGCACGAACGCGTTCGATCGTCTCTTGTACTGGCGTCGCCATGTGTTTCTCCTTCTTCCGTCACCCGAGCGAAGCAAATCCAGCTCCAAGGCTCGCGGTGACGCCCCATCCTGTGTTATGCCGCGCGAAGCTCGCGCCGCTTGCTGCAAATCTTCGTGAGAACGGTCAGAAACCGTTCGATGTCCGCCTCTTTGGTATTCCAGCCGGTCGAAACGCGAATAGCGCTCCCGCTTAGGGCATCCGGAGTACCCATGGCTGCAAGCACATGGGACCGCCCCACCTTGCCTGAGGAACATGCGGAGCCGGAACTCACTGCAATTTCCTGCAGGTCGAAGTCAATCAAAAGCGTCTCGGCCCGCAACCCTGGGATGGCGAAGCAGGTCGTGTTGGGCAGTCTCGCGGCCTTCTCGCCGAATATCACCGCCTCTGGCGCAATTTCACGAAGCCTCGTTTCCAAAGCGGCCCGCATTTCGCCCGCGCGATTTCCGAATGCTTCCCGCTCCGAGATGGCGGAGCCTAAAGCGGCAGCCAGCCCAGCAATGCCAGCCACGTTTTCCGTACCTGAGCGCTGGCGTCTTTCCTGGCCCCCGCCCTTTATGAACGGTTGAACCGCCAATTTGTCTCCATAGAAAACCACGGCTCCCGCGCCTTTCGGGCCGCCAAACTTATGAGCGGAGAAAAAGAGCGCATCGACGCTGCGCAGCTCGCTCTGATCGGTCCGGCCAATCGCCTGCACCGCATCGCATATAACGGCTGCACCATGAGCCTTCGTAGTCTCAGCAATTTTCGCCACGGGCTGTATCACGCCTGTTTCATTGTTGGCGGCCTGCACAGCAACGAACGGGCGCGCTTCCATCGCGCCCCTTAACTCACCCGCATCGATCAAGCCATCGGTAGAAACCGGCACTTCGCGAACATCATCCGCCGCGAACGCGTGCCCCTGCAAAACGCAAGGATGCTCAACAGCGGCAAACACAAGCTTTTGTCCTGGCGCGGCTGGCCTCAATAGCCAGTTCGCGGCTTCAGTCCCACCCGAGGTAAAATAAACCTGAGACGGCTTCGCGTCGAAATGACGAGCTACGGTCTCACGCGCCTTTTCGACGATGGCCCTGGCCGCTCGCCCCTCTGCATGGATCGAAGATGGATTCCCGGTGCAATCGAGCGCCGCCAGCATAGCTTCGCGGGCTTCTGGCCGGAGTGGTGATGATGCATTATGGTCGAGGTAGCTGCGGGTGGAGGTCATTGCAACTCTCCTGCCGCCGCGAGTTCGACTAGCCCGAATGCTGCTGCAGGACCTGCATAGCAGCCATGCAAAACGTCGTGCAGGGTCGCCGCTCGCAGAAAATCCTCGATGTGAGCACCAAGCGCATCCCAAAGAAAATGCGTCGCGCATCGCTGACCGGCCACGCATCCAGCCGAATCGTCGCCAGCGCACCGCGTCATCTTGAATGGCTCTTCAACGGCCGCCATCACCTCTAATATGCTGATGGCAAACGGTTCGCGCGCCAAAACATACCCGCCTCCGGGGCCCCGGACAGACGATACAAGGCCAGAGCGGCGCAGCTTCATGAATAGCTGTTCGAGATAGGCAAGCGAAAGCTCCAGGCGATCAGCAATCTGCCCGAGTGAAAGCGGCTCAGTCACATCTTGTTTGGCGACTTCGACAATCGCCATCACGGCATAACGCCCTTTAGTGCTTAGCAGCATGTTGCCCTCCTTCACGAAGACACGCGAAGGTCATGGAAATTGAGACCAGTCTTGTGATATGCCACACGGCAATGCCGCGCGAGGAAGCCAAAATGAGGCTTGAATGAGAATAATTCTTACTTGTTTCTTATAGGTTTTCCGACTGCAGGAGTCAAGTATTCGCGCCGCGACTAAACGCGCGTGCTGTCAGCCGCTCGGAAAACGAGGTTTCACTATGCCAGAAGTCATCATTAACGGCCCTGCCGGTCGCATTGAAGGTCGATATCATCACGAGGCTGCGCCCGGCGCGCCGGTCGCGATCATCCTTCATCCTCATCCGCAATTCGGCGGGACGATGAACAATCAGATCGTCTACAGCTTGTACTACGCGTTTGTGCAGCGAGGATTTTCGGTTCTTCGTTTCAATTTTCGCGGAGTAGGCCGGAGCCAAGGTCTTTTCGACCAAGGGCCAGGCGAGCTTTCCGACGCGGCAACCGCTCTCGACTGGCTCCAACTTGCAAATCCGGACGCCAAATCCTGCTGGATTGCGGGCGTCTCCTTTGGCGCTTGGATCGCGATGCAGCTCTTGATGCGCCGTCCTGAAATCGATGGGTTTATTTCGGTCGCCCCTCCGGCCAACCTCTACGATTTTAGCTTTCTTGCGCCTTGCCCATCGTCCGGTCTGATGGTTCACGGCGACAAAGACCGCGTCGTTCCGGGGAATTCGGTCAAGACATTGGTGGAAAAGCTCAAAACCCAGAAGGGCATCGTGGTAAGTCACGAGGTTGTGCCTGGAGCGAACCACTTCTTTGAAGACAAGGTCGAAGACCTGGTCGGCGTCGTGGACAGGTATCTCGACAAGCGCTTCTCCGCTCCCCCCAAAGCAGCCATCCCCTCGCGCAGAGATAGAACGCCGGTGCCCGAGAGCGAATAGAGGCTGAGGAAAAATTTAAGCTTTGCGAAGGTCTCGTATCAATCCCGTCAGGGCAGCCTGCGCCGCGGAATGATCTAGACCCATATCGCTCAGCTCTCCCTCGGCGAGTGCGTCCGAAAGGCGTTCAAGCTGAAATAGCGTAGCCGCCAGTTCTGCGGGACTGCTCGAAGTCGGCGTGTGGGACTGAATAAATGATATCTGCCGCAACCTGCTAGCTGCCCGAGCCGCGCGTACCTTGTCGTTCTCGTAGCTTAACTGCCTCAGGCTTCGGCGAAAGCGAAGATATGCGCGGTGGTGTGCAATGACCGCTTCGGTCAAACGTGCATCCGGCGCATTCTTGGCGAGAAGCCCGCGAAGCACACCCGCCTCGACCTGTTGCCAGTGCTCGTACACCTCGATGAAAATCTCAGTTTTGTCCTGGAACCAGCGGTAGAAGGTCTGCGGCGCAAAACCTGCGCGCCGCGCAATGCGGTTGGTATCTGTGCCATCATATCCGCGTTCGTTAAACTCGGCGGCCGCAGCGGTGATTAGCATTTCACGAGTATCACCGCCTGTCCTCCTAGCTTTTTCTCGAATAACAGGGGGCATAGCGAAACCTTGGCGCTGCATAAGCGGAAGCGCTATACGTAGGTGAGATCCATTGCTTACGCTACCGCGTTATCCTTTCAAACAAATCAGCCAGTCCGAGCTACCATGGGACGGGTGACGCACAGTGGCAGACTGGCGGCGAAAGCCTTGAACCCTTCTGCAAAGGCGTCAGGCTGTTCTAGGAATGGAGCGTGACCTCCTTTGAATACCGACAGGGTATGACGCTGTAGCCGACGGATCGTCGGCAGGCACCGTTTCAGCGGGACAATCCTATCATTTTGAGCCCACGCGGCCCATATCGGTGTGTCGAGTGAAGCAGCGACATCTCTGATGTCGGCATCTCTCTTGCCAAACGATGCCCATACTTGCCGCAGCACCGAGGCGTTGGCCTTAGCAGCTTTAATGATGCGCTTGCGCTGTTGTTTTGCGGCTGGGCTTGGCAAAACAACTCGGTAATAGAGGGCGAAAATCGGCCCGTACCACCACGCGCCTCGCTCTCCGGCGGCGAAAAACCGTTCGTGCAGCCGGCAAAATGTTACGACATCCGGCGTGATCTCGACCAGGCCACCGCTATCGCAGAGAACCAGACCGCGAATAGGATGACGGCTCGCGAACAGCACAGCGACAGCGCCGCCGATTGAATTTCCAATGATAATCGGCTGGGCGATGTTTAACTGCGCGATAAGTCCATCCAGAAGTTCGGCGTATCGAGCGGCGCTGGCGGGCAGGTGGTCATGCCCCGACAGTCCTTGGCTTGGCCAATCGACAGAGATGAACTCAAAGCCATCACCGAGACGGTCGGCCAACGGAGCAAAATCATTCCCGTCATGGCCGACTGCATGCAAGCAAACCACTGGATCGCCGTATCCGCGGCGCTCGACATTCAGCGCCACCCCATCGACTTTGACCGTCAATGATCGCTTCATCATGCGCGCCCGCTTTCAATGGATGATGAGACCAGCGCGCCGCCGCGAGCTGCAAACATGTTGACAGCAGTCAACATCAACGCGCCTGCTATAGCCAAGTCCTTCAAGAACAGCGTGCGCTCGGTTCGAATGCTAATATCATAATGAAAGATGACTGCTGTGAGGACGCAGAACACGGCCAGTGCCGAAGCGGAATATTTGAGTTTCCACCCTGTGAGCAGGGAAAGTCCGCCGCCCAGCTCAAGGGCAATCACTGCCGGAAGTAAAAACGTGGGAACATGAAACGCCGCCATGTGGTCAAGGAATGGTTGCGGAGTCACTATTTTCGCCACCCCCGCATATATAAACAGCAGCGCGAGAAGCGCCCGGCCGGCGATGATGATCATTCGGGTCGTCATGTGTGTCGCTCCATTTCGTGATATTTCTATCACATTAAGTTGTGACAGTTGCACGCACCTGTGATGGCGCTCTTGAGGAGCCCGCCATCACAGGTGCTGGCGCGCTTCTTCAACGGGCTGTGCATCGGCGTTAGTGATATGAATATCACTTCGTGAAGTGATGCACAACACAGCGCATCATGTCAAGCCGAACGAGACGAAATGCGCTCCATGAGTTGCGCAGCCAGCGCAACCTTCATGCCAGCGCGAGATAGTCTTCTTGCAAGCGATGCGCTTAACCCTGATCCCGCACCGACGATCAGTGCGCTTGAATACGATGGCAACGTCATAGGCCGATCTCCTCGATATGCGTTTCAGGTGACTATGTGCGATTTGAGCACGCTTCCTGGGCTTATTTTTTTGCCTTCAATATATCTCGCAGAACAAATGGCCGTCTGGATAGTTATAGGGCAAGCGGGGGCGCCCCTAACAAGTTCGTTACCGGTGCGGTTCGGCCATGAAGGAGGAACTGCTAATGCTCACTCACAATCGCCGGACATTTCTCGCAGGAGCCGCCGCCTTTTCGACATTCATCGTCCTTGACCATGCCGTGGGGCAAGACGCGCCCTCTGGACCGTTCAAGCTTCCTCCTCTGCCCTACGCGTTCGACGCGCTTGAACCGCACATCGACGCCCGCACGATGGAACTCCATCACGATAAGCATCATGGCGGCTATGTCGCGAACCTCAATAAAGCGCTTAAGGACCATCCCCAATTGGCGGCTTTGCCGCTACAGGAAATCCTGGCTAAATTAAGCGAGGCACCCGAAAGCATTAGAACAGCCGTGCGCAATAATGGCGGTGGCCACGCCAATCATACCATGTTCTGGCCAGTGATGAGCAAGGATGGCGGGAAGCCCGAGGGTGATCTTAAGGCTGCCATTGACCGCGGCTTTGGCGGCGTGGAGAAGCTGAAAGAACAGCTCGATGATGCAGGCACGCGCGTGTTCGGCTCGGGGTGGGTTTTCGTGACGGTGGGTAAGAATGGCGAACTAGCCCTCGTTTCAAAGCCAAATCAGGACACTGTGCTGATGGAAGGCGGGCGTGTGCTGTTTGGCAACGACGTTTGGGAACATGCCTATTATCTGAAATATCAAAACCGCCGGGCCGATTATCTCAAGGCGTGGTGGAATGCCGTGAATTGGAAGAACATCGGCGAACGCTATGCCGCTGCAAAAGCGGGACATCTCACGGTCTGATGCGGCGTAAAGAGAAACCGGCTGAGCCGCCGGTTCCTCTTTTTGTGAAAAGCCCTAACCGGCGCTGGCGGGCAGAGCAACAAAGCGCTGGTCGCCATCGTGTTTTATAAGCGCAATGACATGCTTCTTGCCTGCGCTGCTCGCGTCCTTCAGCGCACGGCGAAGATCGTCGGCTTGCGATACATTTGTGTCGCCAACCTTCACGATAACATCGCCTTCCGCTATGCCAGCCTTTTCTGCCCGGCTGCCAGGTTCAACAGCAACAACAGCAAGGCCAGCGGTACCGCCGCCGCTTACCGTTGACGCTGGCGCCACCTGAATGCCGAGAGGTTGCATATTGGTCTTCGGTCCGTGCTCGCCTTCTGCTTTGGCTGCCTGCTTGTCTGTCAGTTCGCCGATTTTTACGTTGATCGTGTCGGCTTTACCGCCGCGTTGAACAGTGAGCTTAACATCCTGGCCTGGCGCAATATCCGCGATTTTACGAGCAAGATCGCGGGCGTCTTTAACGTCGGAGCCGTTGACCGCAGTGATGACATCGCCTGCGTGCAAACCCGCCTTCTCCGCCGGGCTGCCCCCCTGGGGCGTTGTGATGAGCGCGCCAGCTGGCGACTTCAGACCAAGGCTATCGGCAAGCTCGGGCGTAACTCCTTGGATTTGAACGCCGAGCCAGCCGCGCGTGACATGACCGTGGTCTTTCAACTGCGCAACGACCCGTTCAACAGTATGGGCGGGAATGGCAAATGCAATGCCGACAGAACCTCCTGACGGAGAGTAGATCGCGGTGTTTACACCAACCACCTGCGCATCTTGGTTAAACGTTGGGCCTCCGGAATTACCCTTATTCACCGGCGCGTCGATCTGAATGAAATCGTCATACGGGCTTGCGCCGATGTCTCTTCCTCGCGCCGAAACGATGCCCGCCGTGACCGTTCCGCCAAGGCCAAAGGGATTACCCATGGCAACGACCCAGTCGCCGACTTCTGCGTCCGAATGTGCGAACTTCACAAAAGCGAAGTCATTTTTCCCATCGACCTTCAGGAGTGCGAGATCACTCCGAGGATCGGTTCCTATAACCTTGGCGGTGTAGGTGTTGCCATCGTCCGTAAGCACCTCAACGTTTACCGCATCCTTGGCCACGTGATTGTTTGTCACGAGATAGCCGTCGGCGGAAATGAAGAAGCCGGAACCTTGTCCCGTCATGAACTGCCGGTTGCCATGAGGCATGCCCCGGAATTGCTTAAAGGGTGAATTCGGGCCCTTGAAATATTTCTCGAATGGCGTGCCTTCAAATGGGTTTTGATCATTGCCGAAGGGCAATTCCTCGCCCATGGCCATTTTCTCAGAAGCGCCGGCCTTCACGCGGATCGACACCACTGCTGATTTCACGCTTTTTACGAGTGGAACAAAGCTTGGCAGCTTCTGTTGCGTCGTGGTCGAGTATTGTTCCGCCACGGCACGGGCAGGGAGCGCCTGAAATGAGGCAGCGCCAAGAGCCGCCCCCACAATGAGCGCGACGCCTGAGACGTAAAGAGGCCGAAGACGCTTTGCCTGGGTAAGCATAAAATGAGCCTGACTGGCAGTATTATCGCCGTCTGGCTTTTTTTCTACAGGGGAGTCTTGCATATCAGCTCCATTGCAAACCATTGCGCCGTGAGCCTTGCAGTAAATGGACGGCATCAGGCGTATTTTCTGCTTATGGAGTTAGGTTCAACAAAAGAGATGTGAACCCATTTCTAATATTAAATATATGAAATATTTCAAGAAAGTAATGTTTGCTTCCTTCTCATGGGACGTAGTCTCTAGCTTATTTTTGTTGTCATCTGGTTTCAGAACGCGCTTGCAATTGAGGGCGCGGGTTTCAATTGCCCTGGCAGCATCTCATTAAACCCGCCAATTTCGCACCATATCCGAGCGGGGCAATCATAAAACACTTTGACTTTAAAAGCTTTTTTAGAGAAAAAGATGGACAGATAAGTCGCCAAGAAACTCGCCAAAATAGACGCCAACTGAACGCACTGCGTCTCGACTTACGAGTCAGCTCAATAAGTTCGGTGTATTGACGTCTACTTCGCCGCGCGCTCCCTTGCGCCTGGCATTGCCCGCAATCCTCGCTCAAAGGTGGTTTCCCGGGCTGTACCCGGCAAACCCAGCCAATGGCTAGCCCTGAGCCTCTTTTGCAATCAACACGCCTGCGTCGCTGAGCCGCTTACTTCTCAAGGCGCGAAATGAGGCCGGTCATGTCGTATCCGGCGCTGTTGGCGCGCTGCAAGATATCGAGAACCGAACGTTGCCCTGCTTCGCTCAAGGACCACAGCATCGTACTGCGCGTACCTGACCGGCAATAGGCGAGAATCGGCTTTGGCTGCCCAGTGATCGCACCATGGAACGCGTCCACATCGGAATCAGTTATGGCGCTCGCCCTCACCGGCTGATAGACGACTGATAGCCCATGTTCGGCCGCTGCCTTCTCGATTTCGCTAAACTGCGGCTGCTCATCAGCTTCACCATCGGGCCTGTTGCACACGATGGTACGAAAACCTTGCGCGGCTAGGGATGCAACGTCGCCTACTGTGATCTGGCTCGACACGAAGACTTCATTGGTTAGGCTGCGAACGTCCATTCTTTACCCCGGCTGTGGCTATCCCGTCTTGGCTATTCCAACATGGCGACTATTCCCCTAGTGGAGAAGCGTTGCCATTGCAACTCTCTCCGCATTGCAGGCGAAATGCAAAGGCGAATTGAAAAGGCGCATGGCGGCATTCGTCGCCCCGCCTGGACATTAAGTGTCAAGAGCGACATTTTACAGAAGCGAGATCGGATGTTACAACCTCACGCAATTTCCCAAGCTCCCCAATGGCGAACACTGCGCCAAGGATTTTAAAATGGCCATCATCCGGCAAGACACTGGGCTTACCTTCGACGACGTATTATTGCGGCCAGCGCACTCGGAAGTGCTGCCTTCCGAGGTTGATGTCACCACGAACCTTACGCGCAGCATAAAGCTGAACATTCCTATCATATCGGCTGCCATGGACACCGTGACGGAAGCTGCCCTGGCCATTGCGATGGCTCAGGCCGGTGGGATTGGCGTCATCCATCGCAATTTGACGCCCGATGTGCAGGCGCAGCATATCCGCCAAGTTAAGAAGTTCGAATCGGGCATGATCGTGAACCCGGTGACCATTGCGCCGAACGCTACCTTGAAAGACGCCTTGCGATTGATGGACACCTATAGAATTTCAGGCATTCCAGTCGTCGAGCCTGTTTCCAATAGCAGCAACCACGCGGTCGGCAAGCTCGTAGGCATCATTACGAATCGCGATGTGCGCTTCGCGACAAATGCTTCCCAGCCCGTTTCGGAATTGATGACGCAATCAGACCTCGTCACTGTTAAGGAGAACATCGGCCGCGACGAAGCGAAGCGCCTGCTTCATAAGCATAGGATCGAGAAGCTGCTTGTTGTCGATGATGATTACCAGTGCGTCGGTCTCATTACAGTTAAAGATATCGAAAAGGCCGAGCAACACCCACACGCCTGCAAGGATGAGCAGGGCCGTTTGAGAGTGGCGGCTGCCACTTCTGTCGGGGACGACGGATTCGGGCGCAGCGAACAGCTTATGGATGCAGGGGTCGATCTTCTCGTTGTCGATACAGCTCACGGGCATTCGAGCCGTGTTTTGGACGCAGTAAGCCGGATCAAGCGCGCCTCGAATGCGGTCCAGGTCATAGCCGGAAACGTCGCCACTGCAGACGCCGCAAAAGCGTTGATCGATGCGGGTGCAGATGCCATCAAAGTGGGAATCGGACCAGGATCAATCTGCACAACGCGCGTTGTAGCGGGCGTCGGCGTTCCGCAGCTTACCGCTGTCATGGAGACCGCAGAAATCGCAGCGCGACAGGGGGTGACTATTATCGCCGATGGCGGTATCAAATATTCGGGCGATATAGCCAAGGCGCTTGCTAGCGGCGCCTCCTGTGTCATGATCGGCTCACTGCTTGCCGGTACGGATGAAAGCCCAGGCGAAGTCTACCTCCATCACGGACGGTCTTATAAGTCTTATCGCGGCATGGGCTCGCTTGGCGCGATGGCGCGAGGCTCGGCGGACCGCTACTTCCAGAGCGAAGTCGCGGATACCCTGAAACTTGTCCCCGAAGGCGTCGAAGGGCAGGTTCCTTATAAGGGGTCCGTCGGCAGAGTGCTTCATCAGCTTGTAGGGGGATTGCGCGCCGCGATGGGATATACGGGTTCGCGCACGCTCGCTGAATTTCATCAGAAGGCGGAGTTCATCCGCATAACGAATGCCGGCTTGCGTGAGAGCCACACGCATGACGTTACAATCACGCGCGAATCGCCGAACTATCCGACAAATACTTAAACTCACATAAGAAATACGGACATGCAGCCCGGCGCACGGCTTCAAGCGGCGATTGAGATATTGACAGAAATCGCTGAGCGCGGGCGCCCTGCTTCCGTTGCCCTCAGCGATTGGGGGCGCGCGCACCGTTTCGCGGGCTCTGGCGATCGCTCAGCCATAGGTAATTTGGTCTACGACTCCCTGCGAAAAAAGCAGTCACTTGCTTTTCTTATGGGTGAAGAGCGGCCCCGCTCCGTGGCGCTCGCCGCTCTTCGCCATAGCTGGGGTCTCTCAGCTGACGAAATCGCCCAAATGTGCGACGGAGGGCCATTCGCGCCGGAACCGCTTACCGCCGAGGAAGCGAGAGGGCTTGAGAATAATGATCTAAGCTCTGCGCCGTCTTGGGTGCTCGGCGACTACCCGGAATGGCTTCAGCCATCCTTTGCCGCTGCCTTCGGTGACACCGCTGCGAGCGAGGGGCGGGCTTTGGCGGAGCGCGCTTCGATTGACTTACGTGTCAATACGTTGAAAGCGACACGGGAAAAGGTCTTGAAGGCCTTTCAGAAGCATGGCGCTATCGAAACGCTTTACTCTCCCCTTGGAGTTCGCCTGCCTGCGCGCGAGGGACCGTCACGCAGCCCAAATGTTGAGGCCGACCCCGCACATGGCCGGGGCTGGTTTGAGGTGCAAGACGAGGGAAGCCAAATCGCCGCGCTCCTTGCTGGCGTCTCGCCGCGACTGCAAGTCGCCGATATATGCGCAGGGGCAGGGGGAAAAACCTTAAGCTTTGCCGCAGCCATGCAGAACACTGGTCAGATCTACGCCTATGACGCTGATCCAGTCAGATTTCGCCCTATCTTCGAGCGGCTAAAGCGGGCAGGTGCGCGCAATGTGCAAACTCTTCCTCCTGGAGAAGAGGCGGCATTAGACGCGCTCGCGGGGCGAATGGATGCGGTTATCATCGACGCGCCCTGCACCGGAACTGGGGTATGGAGGCGTAGGCCTGACGCGAAATGGCGATTGACGCCAGCGCAGTTGCAGGAGCGCCTGGATACGCAACGCGAGCTTCTCGTGCGAGGCGCGTCTCTATTGAAGCCCGGCGGCACTCTCACCTATGTGACATGCTCGATCCTTCCGCAGGAGAACGCGGAGCAGATAAAAGCCTTCCTGGATATGAACCCCGGTTTCGTCCCCTTGGACATGTACGCGCTCGCCAAAGCTACATTATCAAAATCGCCTGCACGCGATAAGGTTGCGCCGGAGCTTGGCTTGCTACTGACGCCCGCGCGCAACAGCACGGATGGGTTTTACATCGCGGGCATGCGAAAAGAGCAATAGCTAACCCCGATGCGCCTTTAGTGCGATTACAAATCAAAAAAACGACAAAGTTGAGTTATTGCTGACTCCTGTACGCAATTTGTTATAAACCATCGCTATCCTTCCAATTCTATCGATAGCGATACAGCTCCAACGCGTATCTTAAAAAAAAGCGAGTTTCGTCATGGGTTTCATTAAGTCCATCATCGGGTTGCTACTCCTGCTGGTGATTGCGGTATTCGGCTATTGGCTCTATGCCTCCTATGTTTCAGCTCCAAACGCACCGTACTGGGCCGAAATCAACAGCAAACTTCCTGATCCGCTTCGCCGGTTCTCCTGCGATCAGACCAGAAAGCGCATTGGTGGCAGCGCAGCGATTCCGAGCTGCGAAGGCTTCTAAGAGCTTCGCGATTTGTAAGGCGTGCACCCTGTGGGGAATGCACGCCTTACCTCTTTAAGGGGACCGTCGCACAAGCCGCCTATGCAGCGGCTGTTTCTCAATGCCTCGCGCTATCGCCGGAATGGCAGCGCTCCACAACGCCATACCAGCCCCACTCCGCGTGGTCATGACCCTGAGAGTGTTTGCCGTAGGCGACTAGCGCTCACTTTTCTGGCCTGAAGCGCCGCATTCCAGATCGGTGGACAGGTTTTGGTCAGGATAAGAGATTATCCTCGCAGTCCACCACGCGCTGCCAATAAGCGCAAGGGGAGGAATGGCTTGGGCAGAAATACAATTAGCGATACCGATTATACGAGCAGCCGGATCCGGCAAGCTCTGGCTGACGGTGATCCTGGGGCATTTGCAAAGGCGGTGCAAGCGGCGGCAGCCGCGATTGCCGACGTGAAGTGGCGCGTTGCCGATGGCGACGCAGCTGCAAATGCATCGTTGCCTGCCCTTCAGCAGCAGGCGGACAAGGCAGTGGCGGACCTGAACGCCGCCGTTTGGGACATTTTGGGAAGCAAACCTGCCAGCGATTTCAAGAAAGAGGCCGGCAAGATCGTCGCTGGCGCCGACCCTGCGCTCCGCAACATTGTTGAGGCCTCTGTCGCGCAGGTCGAGGGCGCCGAAATCGATCGTGGGTTCGACGCGCCCCAGTCTCTAAAAGACATAGATCACGCCATTGCGCTTACGCCCGAAAACACCGACGCTATTTTGCACAACGCGTCGCAAATCATCGATGGCGCCGCAGCCGAGGCGGCTGTGCCGCTGACAGAGAAAACCTCGTGGCAGGCGTTTTCGCCGCAGGAGCGGGCGAAGAAGGCGCTGGACCGTCTGCAGAAGGAGTTAGCGGGCGTAAAAAGCGATAGGCTCGCAGGGCTCGTGGCTTCTGCCGCTGCAGAGCGATTCAAAAACTTCTCCGATAACAGTCAGAACTGGCTGAACGGACGCTCAATCTTCGATGCCGGCAGTATGGCTACGCTTGGCGGCGTTTTAGCCCGCCACGTAGACACGCAGAGAGCACACACCCCGGAGGGCACAGCGGCTATCTCCGCTTTTTCCGGCATTGCAAGCAATGCTTCCGATGTGAGCAACCTTACCGCCGAGCGCCTTGATTTGCAGCGCAAAATAGACGCCATCGTTCCAGGCTATGTGCTGAACCTCAAGAGGGCTACGTGGCTTGACGAAAAAATCGGCAGGCATTTGCCGCAGAAAAATCGCGACGCCGCGAATGAAGCCTTCAAGAACAGCGCCTCCTGGAAAGTGCCAAATGACAAATTTCAGCAGCAGTTCGCGGAGAATGGGAAAAAGTTAATCGGCTATGTGGCTTCGCTTGGCAAGATGAGTCTCAAAGATAGCTTTTCCGGAGCGGCGGCTGAACAGTTCAAGGCCATCGTCAACGATCCGGCGGCGAGCTACGCGATGCAAGAGGCTCTTACACGGCACCCAGAGCTTGCCAACGACGACTTTGTCAGCATGTTCAAGCCAGCTTTCTCTACGTACGGGCGAACGGTTTGGCTAGCAAACAGGCTTACTAACGTGGTGGCCGCTTCGTGGATGGGTAATTTGGCAAACCGCGCGCCCGCGAACTTGACCGGGGCTGCCAAGGCGCAATGGATCGTCAATGCGCTAGAAAGCAATAAGTCCATAGCTGGGATTCCTTCCGAGGGCATTAGCGTCCTCAAGAGGTTCGTGGACGAAGCAACGAAAGCAGCGGAAAGAGGTGACGCGGAGGGAGTAACGAAGGCCTCAAATAGCTTCTCTCAAAAGGTTAACGCCACTAAGGCCTTGGCTCCGAACACGTGGGCTGGAGCTGCGGTACGGGTCGCGGGCCTGCTGAACGGGATCTATATGGCCGGTAATACTTGGGATACGGCTATTAAAACTGGCGATCCTCTGACATACGCTATAGCGATTGATCTTAGCGCTTTGTTAGGCGTAGGAGCCGACAACGCCTCGCTCTCGCTCTCGCTCTTGCTCGGCGCGGATCAAGCCAGCATCATCTTCGGCAAAATCGCTGGCGCGAAGGTGCCATTAAATAAAATACCTCTGATAAGTCGGGTTGTGAAGGGGCCCGTGCCGATTGTGGGCGTCATCATAGCAGTTTGGGGCCTCCTCACCGCAGTAGACGCTAGTCGTCTGGGGGTGAAGGGCGACGCCATTGGGGCAACCCTTCAAGGCGCTTCGGCGATAGGGTTTGGGGCTGCAGTAGCGCCGGACTTTGGCGCGGCCGCGTGGACTGGTCCGGCAGGAATGGCTTTAGCGTTTGCAGCCACGATGGCTCAAGCATTCTACGCTGGCCACAAAACAGCCCACGCACACGAGGGAGATCTCTCCGCTTACTTGAGTGCCGCAGACGGTAGCGATGTGGCAGTCGCAAACCTCAGGGCACAAGCCAAGGCTGAAGGCGTTAGCGATGCAGTGATCGCAAATGTCGCTAAGGTTTGGGAACAAACAAAGGCTGATGCCGCATTCGCAAATCTCGCAATTCATCCAGGCATTAAAGCAGCTTTGATGCCGTTTTGGGAACAGGCGAAAACCGCAGGCCTTGGCGATGACGCTATCGCAACCTTCTGTAGGCAAGCGAGGGCTTTCGGTCTTAGTGATACGGCAATCTCAACATTCAAAAACCAACTGAAGTCCACACGCTTGAGCGACGCCGCAATCGCAAAGTTCTGTGATCAAGCGAAGGCGGCAAAAGTTAGCGATAAGGCCATCGCAAAATTCAGAGAACACATGAACTCCACGCGCTTAAGCGATGCAGCGATCACTGTATTCAGCAAGCAAGCCGGTATCGGTTATCCTAATATTGAGGGACAGGCAATGTGGCCGTGGCTATCAAGATATTGGGAACTCAAGCACGGGGATAAAGACCCGGAGAAAGGAAAACAGGAGACGATCGCTTACTTGAACAGCTTATCGCCGAAAGAGCTTGAAGGCTTGTGGAACGCGCTGCAGTTAGCTGCCAGCGGTAGCCGCGGAGAGCCGTCTAAATTTACCACGGAGACGAGAGATAAGGACCCCAACTGGCACTACCTAGATTTCAGCAGATTGCGGGATTTCGAGAGCTACCTAAAAGATCATGACATCCCGCTCTTGCGATAGCGCTACCGGGCGCGCATGAAGCATCGCCACGCGGCGTGCTGGTGGCAAAGATACCGGATACCGGTGATGGCCCGTTCCGGCGTGACACAGACCCGCTTCCATCAACGCTGATCCTGCTTTAGGGTAAGCTGCTCAAACGTGCAGGCTTTACGCCCGAAAAAACAACTCTATTTTAGGATGGGCCCGATGATCGGGCCCATTCGATTTTCCCGAAGCAGATAAAAGGCTCCGCCGTCGGATTCTCATGACAGACACAGTTCTTATCGTTGATTTTGGCGGACAATTTACTCAGCTCATCGCGAGGCGGGTACGGGAAGCAAAGGTTTATTCGGAGGTCGTGCCTTTCGACAAATCGGTCGAGGCGATTAACTCTCTTAAACCGAAGGCGATTATTCTTTCGGGCGGACCCGCCAGCGTATTCGATCCGGGCGCGCCGCAGGTCCCTGATGCTATACTTAGTGCTGGCGTGCCGGTTCTTGGCATTTGCTACGGCCAGCAAGCCATGGTGGCCCGGCTTGGGGGACATGTTCAACCCGCAACGGAACGGGAATATGGTTCGGCGCTCATTCAGATAAAGGCGCCGTCGCCGCTATTCGACGGGGTTGCAAGCCCAGGTGAAAATGCGCCCGTGTGGATGAGTCACGGCGACCGTGTTGCGACGCTGCCCGAAGGCTTCTCGCCTATCGCTGAGACGCGAAACGCGCCCTTTGCTGCGATCGCTGACGAGAAGCGCCGCTTTTACGGTGTGCAATTTCACCCGGAGGTGGTCCATACCCCCTGCGGCTCCGCGATCATCAGAAACTTCGTGCATCGCATCGCGGGATGTGACAAATCCTGGACGATGGCGTCATTTCGCAACGAGGGGATTGCGCGCATTCGAGCGCGTGTCGGGTCTGGGAAGGTCATTTGCGGCTTGTCAGGCGGCGTCGACTCCGCCGTCACCGCCGTCTTGCTTCACGAGGCGATTGGCGACGCATTAACTTGCATTTTCGTGGATCATGGTCTTTTGCGCCAAGGTGAGGCGGAAGAGGTCGAACGCCTTTTTCGTGGCTCCTATAATATACCGCTCATCCACGTGAATGCTGCGCCGCGCTTTCTTGGTGCGCTCGAGGGCGTGACAGACCCAGAGCAGAAGCGAAAGACAATTGGCCGCTTGTTCATCGACATTTTCGACGAGGCCGCCCATCAGGTTGGGGATGTAGATTTTCTTGCCCAGGGCACGCTCTACCCGGACGTGATCGAAAGCGTTTCCTTCCATGGTGGCCCATCGGTCACGATCAAGTCGCACCATAATGTCGGCGGATTGCCGGAGCGAATGAAGCTTAAGCTCGTGGAGCCGCTGCGCGAATTGTTCAAGGACGAGGTGCGGGCGCTCGGGCGTGAATTGGGCCTGCCCGATGCCTTCCTCAAGCGCCACCCCTTTCCGGGGCCGGGCCTCGCGATCCGCATTCCAGGTGCAATTTCTGCCGAAAAACTCGCGATCCTTCGTTGCGCGGACGCGATATATTTGGAGGAATTGCGGGCGGCTGGTCTGTATGACGAAATTTGGCAGGCTTTCGCTGTGCTTCTTCCGGTGCAAACCGTCGGCGTCATGGGCGACTCGCGCACCTATGACAGCGTCTTGGGGCTGCGCGCCGTCACCTCCGTGGATGGAATGACGGCCGATTTCTTCCGCTTCCCCTGGGACGTGCTTGCGCATATTTCCACGCGCATTGTGAATGAGGTGAAGGGCGTCAACCGCGTGGTCTATGATGTCACTTCGAAGCCGCCCGGAACGATCGAGTGGGAGTGATTATCGCGCATCTGAAATGCGAGATAATTCTTGATCGTTGGTGCCTAATATGGGATTATCGCGCATCTGAGATGCGAGATAATCTATGGCGATCCAGCTTGTAGGCGAAACTATCGACGCAAAGCAAGCGCATTATCGCGCTCAAGCGGGCGAGCTGATCCAGCTTGTCCGTGGGGTTTATGTCGAGGGCGATAACGATGCCGAGGCCGTGATCCTTGGGCACGCCGTTCGCATTGCTCATTACCTCTATCCTAGCGCCTACCTGTCATCGGCGAGCGCCGTTCTGCTGGGGCCTGCGCCGGACGGACGGCTGTTTATTAGCGGACGGCGTAATCAACGCACGCGCTTGCGTTCCCTTGAGATTGTTCAGAACGCTGCCCCGGCGCATCCATCGACGGCAGTTGCCGTGATCGGTGACGATCTGGGTGAGTTGCGTGTGGATGTGTCCTCACCGCGTCAGCGGTTTCTGGAAGCCTTTCGGCTTAGAAGTGAACATGCGAGTGCAATCACCGCCGAAATGCGCGCTAAAATGGTGGCGCGTCTCGTTGACGAATATGGTTCGTTGCAGGCTGCGGCGGATGCTGTTTGGGCGCTAGCACGCGAGAATGGCTGGTATCGCGAGGGCGAGAGCGCCGAGCGCTTTCTTATGCAGCAGACCGGCGCGGCCAAGGCTCCGGTCAATAAGGCAGCCCTTGATCTTCTCGTCGCTTGGCACGGCGACCCACTGGGCAATCTGATCCATGATGGCTTCGAATGGCGCTGGAAGTCTCCGAAGCGGAGCGGCCCCCAGCTTGTGCGTGAAACTAAGCCGGGAAAGCTTCCAGCCTTTATCGAGTCACTCCTGCCAGAAGGCTGGCTCGCACAAGTCCTGCACGAACGCGACGAGCGCGAGGCGCTTCGGCGCGGCCGACGCTATATGTCCAACATTGCAATCGTCCAGAACCGAAAGGAGCTAGCCGCATTGCCGGCGGACATCCTTGTCACGCCGATTGCGGCGTTCATCGAAGGAGGCCGCTTCACCGGACGCTACGCAGGACCGGCGCGCGACGAGATAGATAAGACCTTCGAGCAGAACCTTGCTCGAATCTACGCGCGCGCCGAGACGCCGCGCCTGTCAGGTGTTCAGATCAAGGCGCCGATGAGTCTTATCGCCGATGGTGCTCTCGTGCCAGCCATTGACCAGCCGTTTACGCATATCCTTAAACCGGCGGGTACAGCCGGGTTCGAGACGCTGCCAATCGTCGAATGGCTCTGTCTAGAGCTGGGCCGCGCTGCCGGGTTTGGCGTTCCTCCAGCGGCGCTGATCGAGATGCCCGATGGGATACCGCCAGCATTGGTGGTCGAGCGCTTTGACATCCGGCAGGGCATCGATGACCAGCATCGCCTCGCACTGGAAGATTTCTGTTCAATCTTAGATTTGCCAGCCTCCGCAAAATATGATGGCACCATCGAACGTATGGCGAAGGGACTGCGACCGCTATCGACCGATCCGGCAGCAGATCTCAACCTTCTGTTTCGCCGCGCGCTCTTTGCTTGGCTGATCGCCGATGGCGACATGCATCTGAAAAATCTTGCAATGCTGAAGATCGCCGACGCTGGAGCTAAGTCATTCGCTTCGGTGCGGCTCGCACCGCTCTATGACGCTGTCACCACGCGGGTTTTTCCGGGGCTCGGCGGCGACCGCATGGCGCTCAAGCTCAATGGCAAGGATGACCGGCTGAGCCAACAAGATTTCCTCGCTCTCGCGCGAACGATTGGCTTGGCGGCGGACGAAGCGGGGGCCGCATTGGCGGAATTGACAGAATGCTTGTCGAGACTCGCGGCCACGCTACGCCTACCGGAATTTGCGGAGCGATCGGAGGCCGCAAGGGCTGCGCGAGACAAAGTGGTCGCTATCGTCGCTGAGCGATCGGCTCAGTTCACGAACTGAGATGACTTCGCTCGGTTCTCTTTTGCCTCGCAGCATTGTTCTTCGCGGTGGCTGGTCCTGGAACTTGGGCCGTCGAGAAGTCCTAGCGCATTGCAGAGCCACGACGATTTGTTCAGGCTTGTAATAGGGTAAGAACCCGTGCCAGATCGCGCTGGAAATAGTGGATGCTTCCAATATGCCTGACGCGAAGAAATTGCCTGTGTTTGGCTCGTTTGAGCTTTTTTCTCCCTTATCCCGCACGGAGTGCGTCTCGCGCCTAAAGGGACTCAAAGGAGATGGTTTCTTGCATCTCGACGTGGAGGTCAGCGACGCAGCGTTTCGCGTTTGCCGACTCAGTTGAGGAATGCGCTGGCGTAATGATTTCCGGCTCTATCTTTTCGGTAAAATGCGTGATGAGGACGGCGGCACAGCTATCAGGTGCCGGTTTGGTCTGCATCCTCTCGTGATGCCAGGGTGGGCAATCATTTTTCTGGTGTTCGGAATTAATTGGTGGTTCTTTATCCCGATGTTGACCTTGGCCTTGTCTTTCCTTTCAATTGGAGCCGCAATCTCGTTCATGGGACGAGAATCTCTCCTGGAAAAGGTGGCGAACGCACTTAATGCGCGCCTGTCTAATCCTACTGAGTTACAAAGCCGCATTTTTAGGTAAAGCAAAAAACTGCGAACAGATTTATGAGGGCGATTCACGGTTCGGGGGATAGCGAACATGGATCGGCTTGAATTGGAGGAGAGTGGATCGCGTTTTGCAGCCTTTGTCGAGAGTTTAAGCGAAGCAGTGGGACACCGCGACCGCGCGGGCCCGCTTCGCGATTACTGCGCGGGCCTCCTTGCCGGCTGCGAACGTAAGAGCGTGGAGCCTTTGGCGGCGATCACGGCGCCGGCGCGGGTTTCGGCGCAGCACCAATCGCTGTTGCATTTCGTGGGTCAGGCGCCCTGGTCCGATGAAACTGTTTTGGGCAAGATCCGGGAGTTGACGCTGCCTCTGCTGGAAAAACGCGGGCCGGTTGAAGCCTGGATCATCGATGACACGGGCTTTCCGAAGAAGGGCAAGCATTCGGTTGGCGTGGCGAGGCAGTATTGCGGTCAACTCGGCAAACAAGACAATTGTCAAACCGCGGTCTCGCTCTCGATTGCCAACCGGCATGGAAGCCTTCCCATCGCGTATAGGCTTTATTTGCCGAAGGAATGGGCCGCCGATGAGGAGCGGAGGCGGCGGGCAGGCGTGCCCGTCGGCGTGACGTTTCTAACCAAGCCTGAGATTGCTTTGGAGCAGATCGCAAAAGCTTATCAAGACGGCGTTCCGCCCGGCGTGGTGCTGATGGATGCGGGCTATGGCGTCAACACGGCGTTGCGCGAGGGCGTGACGGCATTGGGACTGAGCTACGTCGCAGGCATTCAGCCGCAGACATCGGTCTGGAAGGAGGGCGAAGGCCCCTTGCCGCCAAAATCCTTCAGCGGCAACGGCCGGCCGCCAAAGCTCATGCGCCGCGATGAAGAGCACAAGCCCGTATCCGCAAGAGAGCTTGCCCTGAGCCTGCCGCCAAACGCTTGGGAAACGATCGCCTGGCGGGAAGGCGCTTGCGAGACGCTTTCCTCGCGATTTGCGCGGGTGCGTGCCCGTGCAGCCCATCGCGGCTATAACCTGACGGAGGCGCGGCCAGAGGAATGGCTTTTGATCGAATGGCCGGAAGAAGAGCCGGAGCCAACGAAATATTGGCTCTCGACTCTACCGCAAACCATTGGCTTTGTGTCTCTTATCGATACGGCAAAACTGCGCTGGCGGATTGAGCGCGATTACCTCGATCTGAAACAGGAAATAGGCATCGGCCACTATGAAGGGCGGGGATGGCGCGGCTTTCACCACCATGCCACACTGTGCATCGCCGCTTACGCCTTTCTGATCTCCGAGCGGGAGACGATTCCCCCCTCAGGATCCCGTTCCGCCCGGCGACGCAAAAAACCTTCTCTTCCCAAAGGTTACAGGCCACGGGGACATGCCGCTCAGGCCCGAGAGGCACATTCCAAACTCCATCGCAACGCTCAGACGCAGGATCGCCACCGCCTTGGCGAGAACCCTGCCGCGATGCCCCTGTTGCGGCGCAAACTACCGAATGAGATTGTGACGCAGTAGGACTAACGGACGCTGACCAATATGCCTGACGTGAAGAAGCTGCCTGTATTCAGCTCGTTCGAGCTTTTTTCTACGTTGCCACGCGAGAGGTGTATTGCGCGGATGGCAGCCCATTCACAGTATAGGGAGTCACCTCTGAGAGGCGATCTGAAGGAGAATTATTTTCGTGTCTGCCGGCGCAATCAGCTCGTGTATGGCATGGGGAGTCGCAATTCCTTCAGGCCATATCTCGTCGGCAAGCTGGAGGATGTTGATGGCGGCGGCGCTCGCATCCGGTGTCATTTTACGCTGGCTCGATCAGTCCTAGCGATGATGATTTTTGTGTCCGTCTTTTTCGGCACTGCGCTCATTAATGAACCTGCTGCACGCGGCATCGTTTCGGGATTCCTGTTGGTGTTCATTTCCGTTATTCTTATCGGCGTTGCGCTTGATTGGCGCGATCGCGAATACATCATGGAGCATGTCGGGGACGCTCTCGGAGCGCGCCGCGTCTAAATGCGGGAGCCCCTAGCTGTCATTGTCATCCCGGATGCTGCGCAGCTTGAAACGGTGCGAAGCTGATCCGGGATCAGAATGATACCGAAAGGAGATCCCGTGTCTGCGCCGCAGCACTTCGCGCCGCGCACGGGACGATATCCGAGGCCGGAGGCAACCCAAGACGATCTTGGGCTAAGAATAGCGGCACCAGCGTTTTACGCGGCCATAGCCGGTGCGATACCAGCGCGTACAGCTCTTCCGGCGATAATAGGTGCGATAGGTGCGATAGCGGCGATAATAGTAAACGTTTGTAACTTCTGACTTGGCAGCTTCGGCCTGAGCAGACATCGGAGTCGGTGCGACAGAGGCGTAGGCGCTGCTCGCTGGTCCAAAAACGAAGATGCCCATCACTAGGGCTAGCGCCATGGCAATAAGCTTTATCATTTGGATAACTCCTACTCCCAAAACCTTCTCCTAAGTAGAAACATAACACAACCTCAGAATGTGGCCAAAATTCTTTCTTAAATTAATGGCTTAGCCTGCGCCGCGGTATTCTCTTATTGCGCCGGATATGGTGGCCCTACATAAGGCCGGCGCGGTGTTGGCAGCTCTGGCAGACTTTCATCCCGGATGTCCCGGTTACGGTTCTGGTGCGGTGGCTCTCGATAGCGGGGCTCTTTATAAGCTTGCCGAGGATAATGTTCGGGTTCCTCTTCACTTTCCATGCGTGCGCTTTCCCGGTACCACTCGCATCCATGTCCGCAATAGCCAGTCCTTGCCCGTTTCATCCAGCACAAGGGTCCGCAGCTCTCGCAATTGGAAGCTTCGCAGCTATCTTCCCGTGCTGGCGCGGCTTCTTCTGGGAAACGGCATGATGTGGAGTTGCAGGAAGGCCGATAGGCTGGCCGCTGCCCATAGCGCCCATGACCATCTACATAGACGTTGACCACGCCGTAGTTGTTTCGGATTTCAACACGGTCACGGAGAGGCCGATGGTAGCGCTTCCGGCCAAAATAAGGGCGCGGCGCGCAGGGATACTCCCAGCCGCAGCCATAACCATCCCCGACTTTTATCGCAGATGATCTTACGGTGCCGAAGCTTTCCAGACCGCCGCTCGCAATATTAGGCGCCCCGGCAACAGCATTGCCTTGGCCGTAGAGCAACGCTGCTAGCATAAGCAATGCTGTAAGAATTGAATGGATTTTCATTGCGCGCTTTCCCAATAAAATCGGGGAGAATTTATCCAATTTTTCTTCAATTTTGAACTGCGCGCTGCAAGGCCGGTTAATTTTCGATCAACATGGCTCCGTGCTCATCGGAGTGACAGCTCAGATTGTGCCAGAGTCGCGAGGTAAACCTAGATTCGCTGCGGCTTGCTTATGGTATTTCCTTAGTCCGGCAAAATGGCTATGACTTTGTAAATTTTGGGACGCTGCCATGTCACAGCATACGGATATGAACGGAGTAAAGATGATTACTTGTTATCTCCGCTATGAGATCGATCCTTTCAAAGCAAAAGAGTTCGAGACGTATGCGAAGATGTGGATTCCGCTTGTTAATAAGTTCGGTGGCACGCACCATGGCTATTTCCTTCCGCATGAGGGACCGGATTATGTTGCCGTCGCAATGTTTTCGTTTCCGTCGCTTGCAGCATATGAGGTCTATCGGGCGGATGCAGCCAAAGACCCAGACTGCCAGAAGGCCGTGGCGTATTATCGCGAGACCAAATGTTTTTTGAAATACGAACGGTCGTTCATGAGACCAGTATTCGAATAGCAAGTGGCCCTAGATTTCGCGGCAAATTGCTTATGGTATTTCCTTAACCCGGCAAAATGGCTATGAAGTTGTAAACTTTGGAAAGCCGCCATGTCACAGCATACGGATACAAAACGATTGACCGCTCCTGATATTCGGGCGCGAAAAGGCTTGTCTAAGATTGTTTCTCTTACCGCCTATCATGCGCATACGGCGCGGCTCATTGATCCGCATGTCGATTTTCTCCTGGTCGGTGACTCGCTTGGAATGGTTATGCACGGTTTCGAAACGACGGTGCCTGTGCCGCTGGACCTGATGATTATGCACGGCGCCGCTGTGGTTCGCGGCTCGAAGCATGCGCTTGTCATCGTGGATATGCCTTTTGGTTCATACGAGGAGTCGCCGCCTGTTGCCTTCCGCAACGCAGCCCGCGTGATGAAAGAAACAGGCTGTGGGGCGATCAAGCTCGAAGGCGGACGCCGCATGGCCGAGACAATCCAATATTTGACCGAGCGCGGCATTCCCGTCATGGCCCATATCGGCCTCACCCCTCAGTCGGTTAACATGATGGGCGGCTTCAAAACTCAGGGACGCACGCAGGAGGAATGGGCCGCGATAGAGGAAGATGCCAAAGCGGTTGCGGATGGCGGAGCTTTTGCAGTTGTGCTCGAGGGCATGGCTGAACTGCTTGCGGCGAAGATTACGCGATCCATATCTATTCCAACCATCGGCATCGGCGCTTCAGCAGAGTGCGACGGCCAAATCCTTGTGTTGGAAGATATGCTTGGCCTTTCACCCTCTGTTCCGCGCTTTGTAAAGCGCTTCGCAGAACTGGGACAAGCTATCGAAAACGCCGTCAAGGAGTACGCGAGCGAGGTGCGCAGCCGCGAGTTCCCAGGGGCCAGCCATGTCTATGGCATGGCGAAGAAAAAAGACGCCGTGCCGGGAGTCACGAAAATGTCCAAAACAAAGCTCACTTGAGCTTTGGTGCAGAGGCTGAATGGATGCGGTTTTCTGGCTCGCGTAGGTTCAAGGTCATAGGCTTGCTCCAAGGGGGTCACTCGATCCCCAAATTGAGCGCCAAGTTATTCAACTCAAAACAGGTAGAGCTTATCTCCTGATAGAAACCATTCAAGCAAGGCACTTCCGCCATGAGTAATGAGGAAAGCTTTTTTCGCGAGGTCGATGAAGACTATCGCCGCGAACAAATTACCAAGTTTTTTCAACGCTATGCAGCCTATTTGATGGGCGCCGCTTTTATCATTGTCGCCGTCGTCGCGGGCTATAGCATCGAAAAGTGGAGGCGCGCCGAACAGGCCGCGCAGGGAGGCGACGCTTTAACGAAAGCGCTGACGCTTTCTGAAGCGGGCAAGCAAGACGATGCCCGGAAGGCCTTATCGTCGCTCTCCGAAAGCGGGCCAGTCGCCTACCGTTTTCTAGCGCGCTTGCATTTGGCTGCCGAATCTGTTGCAAAAAAGCAGCAGGATGCCGCGAAGGGGATGTACCGTAGCGTTGCGGACGATCCGTCAGCTCCATCCGATTTGAGAGATTTTGCGAGGCTGCAGCTTGCGGCGCTTTCGGTGGATAGCGAGAGTTACGACGCCATGTCTCGCCAATTGCAGTCCTACCGCGCAGGTACGAGCGCATGGCGTTTTACCGCGACGGAAATTCTCGGGCTATCCGCCCTCAAAGACGGCAACAGAGCGGAAGCTGAGAAACTATTTGGGGAAATTGTGAGCGACGGCTCTGCACCGCAGGGTATGCGTCAGCGAGCACAAGTCATGCTAGCGTTGCTTTTCGAGAAGCCAAAGGCAGGCTCAAATGAGCCAACGGGGAAAAAGGATGCGGCGAATGATGCGAAAACGCAGTAGCGCGGCGGCGAAGGCCCCGGCGCGTTCGGCTATTCCGCTACTGGCGCTCCTATCTGTTTCCCTCGCGGGCTGCGAGTCGTTTGGGCTGGATGCACCCAGCATGCCGAGCGTATCGAGTGTGACGGGAGCCTTCGACAAGAAAGAAGAAAGGCTTCCCGGAAGGCGAGTTTCCGTCTTGAAGGCGGGCGAAAAGCCAAACATCTCCGGACCTGAAGCTTCCAGCCAGCCTATCGTTCTACCTCCGGCGGTGGTGAATGTGTCTTGGACGCAGCCCGGTGGCGTGGCGACCAATGCACCTGGTCATCTTGCCGTTGGAGCGGCGCTGCATACTATCTGGTCAAGCAATGTCGGTGAAGGTTCGACCAAGCGCACCCGGCTGACCGCCACCCCTATCGTCTACGATAATAAGATTTTCACGCTTGACGCCGAAGGAACAGCGCGCGCCATCTCGACCACCAACGGTGACACCATTTGGAAGTTGAGCCTTGTTCCGACTGGAGAGAAGGCTTCAAACTTTTGGAATCCGTTTAACAGTTCCAACATGGCGCGCGCCGGTTTCGGCGGTGGACTTGCTGTGGATGGCGGCAAGCTTTTCGTAGCGACGGGTTTTGGTACCGTGGTTGCGCTCGAACCTGCGACCGGCAAACCGATTTGGACGAAGAAGCTCGACATCCCCATTCGTGAGGCGCCGACCGCTGCGGATGGCCGCGTATTCGTGGTTAATTCCGAAAGTGAGCTGTTCTGCCTAAGCGCTGGCGATGGCCGTGAGCTTTGGACGCAAAAAGGTCTTCCGGAAAATGCTGCCGTGTTGACGGGCGCCAGCCCTGCGGTGGCTGGTAATCTGGTGTTTGTTCCCTATCCTTCCGGCGAAGTGGCCGCGCTTGACGTGCGGACGGGTCATCCGAAATGGACCGAATCACTGCGCAAAGGCGATATTACTTCCTCGGCGACGGCTATAGGTGAAGCTGCGCGCCCAGTGGTTGACCGGGATGCGGTGTTTGCCATGAGTCGCGGCGGCCAGCTTATCGCTACATCGAGGGAGAAAGGCGAACGGCTTTGGTCGCGTGAGATCACTGGCTCGCAAACCCCATGGGTCGCTGGCGATGGGCTTTTCGTCGTCGATGCAACGGGCAAGCTGATCGCGCTTGGCAGGAAAGACGGCAAGATTAGATGGTTAACACCGCTGCCGGGTGACGGTAGATGGAGCGGACCTGTTCTTGCAGGCGGAAAGCTATGGCTCGCGTCATCCAAGGGAATGCTTGTTTCCGTGGATGCGGTCTCCGGCAGCATTGCAAGCGAGTCAGACCTCGGCTCTCCGGTTCACATCACGCCAGTGGTCGCGGAAGAGCGGTTGTATATTCTGACGGATAAAGCCAAACTCATCGCAATGAATTAGGACACCGGGGCCGCCCCTGAGCACAGACATCCTTCGGCTGTCTTTGCAGGGGCGGAATTAGCCAGCTGTCGATCTTGCAGAATAGACAAAAAATTGAACTTCACCGTTGCCATCATCGGACGGCCTAACGTCGGCAAGTCGACCCTTTTCAATAGGGTCGCTGGCAGAAAACTTGCGCTTGTGGACGATATGCCGGGCCTAACGCGCGATCGCAAAGAAACCCGGCTCAAAGTTGGTGGCCACGGCATTATCCTCACGGATACGGCGGGACTTGAAGACGCCGAACCCGGCAGCATCGCCGCGCGGATGCGTGACCAGTCCGAGCAGGCAATTGCGGAATCGGACCTCATTCTTTTTGTTATCGATTCCCGGGCCGGCGTCACAGCCGCAGACCGGACTGTCGCACAGCTCATAAGAACTTCCGGCAAGCCCTACATCCTGATCACGAATAAGAGCGAAGGACGCGCCGCCGACCACGGTTATTATGACTCGTTCGAACTCGGTCTGGGCGAGCCGCTTGCTTTGTCGGCCGAGCACGGCCTCGGCTTTTCCGATCTACTCTCCGAAATTGCATTGAAGCTCGATGCCCTGAAAGAAGCCACGCCTGACGACGAAGACGAAGACGCTAGCGGCGGAGAGGCCGGAGCGCCTGACCGGCCGCTTAAGCTCGCCATAGCGGGCCGGCCAAATGCGGGGAAGTCCACGCTGGCAAATGCGCTTCTTGGCGAGGAGCGCATGATTACCGGACCTGAGCCGGGGCTGACGCGTGATTCCATTGCCGCCGAATTTGAATGGCGCGGAAAGCGCATTCGCCTTTTCGATACGGCAGGGCTAAGGCGAAAGGCGCGCATTACCGCGAGGCCTGAGACGCTTGCCGTTGGAGACGCGCTCCGCGCAATCCGCTTTGCGGAAGTTGTCGTGGTCCTGTTGGAGGCCGAGACTCCCTTCGAGAAGCAAGACCTAACGATAGCGGATCTTGTCGAGCGGGAGGGGCGCGGCCTCGTTTTCGCTGTCAATAAATGGGACCTCGTTGAGGACCCGCAAAGCCGCCTCGCGCAGTTGCGGATAGGTGCCGAGAGGATGCTTCCCCAGCTTGCGGGAGCGCCGCTTGTGCCCGTAAGCGCGCTCTCGGGCCATGGGCTCGACAAGGTGATGCAGTCTGTCTTCACTGTCTATGAAGCTTGGAACAAACGCATCCCAACAGCGGCGCTGAACCGCTGGTTCGGCGACGCTTTGGAGCGTCATGCGCCTCCGGCTGTTTCAGGCAGACGCATCAAGCTCCGCTACATTACGCAGGCGAACGCACGCCCACCGGCTTTTGTCATTTTTTCTTCCCGCCCCGAAGCTATTCCCGAATCCTATTTGCGCTACCTTGTAAACGATTTGAAAAAAACCTTCGGCCTCGGCCCCACGCCGGTGCGCTTGCATGTGCGAAAAACCAAAAATCCCTATGCCGAGCGCAATGAGGGGAAGGGATGAGTGGGCCGGAATACTGGTTCTACCATCTCGAAACCCAGCCACTGCAAACGGTGCTTCCGCTGCTGCTAGAGAAAACGCTCAGCCGGGGCTGGCGGGCGATCTTAAGGTTTTCAAGCACTGAACGGCTCGATGCCATCGACAGTGCCCTTTGGACTTATCGTGACGATTCCTTCCTGCCGCACGGCACAATGCGCGACAGCTTTGGAGAAAAGCAGCCCATCATTCTGACGCTGGACGGCGATTGTCCCAATCGCGCGCAGGTGCTCTTTTTGCTGGAACTGGCGCAGGAGCAAGCGCCTGAGAGGTTCGAGCGGGTCATTCGCCTGTTCGACGGCGCGGATGAAGACGCAAAAGCGATGGCGCGCGCCGAATGGCGCGAGGCGAAAGCACAAGGCCGAAATGTGAGTTATTGGCGTCAGAATGAAAGCGCCGCTTGGATCAAGGCTGGCTAGGTGATCTACCCCACTGCGCCTTGACAGCGCAGCCGTCGCAGGCCTAAATGGAACTATGCTGGGGCCATAGCTCAGTTGGGAGAGCGCTGCAATCGCACTGCAGAGGTCGTGAGTTCGAATCTCATTGGCTCCACCATTTTTCAAAGCAAGATATTGATTTTGCTGCGAAATTGTTAATAAACAGAGATTGGTTCCCATCCCAGCCGTCACTTAATCTGATGGCACGAGCCCTAATAAAATGGCGGTTCGGCAATTCCGAGTCGATGCACCGTGCCGCGTCGAGCAGAGGGAAGGCAATTGCGATTTCAAAAGACTCTGGTTCGCATCGTGAAAGACATGCGGGCCGCGCTGAGTCCAAGTGATCCTGACATTGTTACAATAAGCGGAGACAAAGCAAGATATAAACGCCATGATCGAGAAGTCTTTAGTTTCGTAATAAGGAACATAAAATTGCTGTTAATCCTGGCGAAGCAAGCGAAAAAAAACATGCTGAAGAGGCCACTCTTGATTACATGGCGCATCTCCTTGGCGAAAGAATAAGGGAGGAACACAAGTAAGTCGCACGGGCTTCATACTTGAAGCCGCAATTATCACCTGCGGACCGGGGATTTCCCTGAAGAAGGTTGACGCTTCTTTTGTTTGGCCTCCGTCGGATTGGGGGCACCGCTTACCCTTACGAAAGCCAAAACGACCGTACCAATTACCGTTGTTCCTAAAATAACCGCTGCGGTGGGGTATCCTTTGCTGATGGCAAATATTGCTGTGCCTATCATCGACATAACAAACAGAAATGCTAATATCTTGCCGACCATCAGATCGCGCGCTTGCACGCGCAATGTCTCTTTCGTCATCTGGCGTCGATGTTCAGCTTCGGCTTCAAATTGGCGAAATACTCGCTCTGCACCATTCTCGACTACATCGCTGAATGCGCCGAGCGCTTGAGGCGGAGGAAGCGGTCCCTCCCACCCTACTATTTCATGAACGGTATTTTCTTCTGCCAGTGCTAATGGGCCATGATGTTGGGGGACCTCGACGTCATTTCTTTGTTTTGCCCTTTGTCTGGTCGCCTGATACTTGCCCCGTTGTGTCATCGCTGCTTTCTAATTTTTTTTCTTCTATTACTTTCCACATATCATCGCCGATAATTTGCCAGTCCGATCGCAATGCTTCGACTTCGAACTCATAGGGATATCCCGCCAAATCGTAAAGTCGAGTCCCGAAAGAACCAAATTCTGCCAAACCCAATATAAAACCGCGCACAATATTCCCAGCACGGTCCCTTGTTCGAATTTGGAAGGCAACATATTTTTTTGTCATGTAAGAGCGATTACTCAGAGCACCTTGGCACGCATAGGATAATACGTCAGACGCGCGATAAGTTTCAATATGCATGGAATGCCCTCGCGATTCGTTTCACGTTCCTACGCTCTGATTCTATGCCTAAATATGAATCAATAAGTTGTTAACAGCTACACTTCCACATAAAATGTGGAGGTACGAAGGCTTGACTTAGTGATTTCTGCCGCTCGAAGGGGAATGGGTACTTTGTAGCACCGAAGCAACGAGCCTGATTGCATAAGGGACGTCCCTTCAATAACGAATTTCCTCGCAGTCAGCGCATGGGCTGCCGAAAACGTTAATCAAGACATTGTCGAGCAGGCTCGCATCGTGGTCTCGCGGAAAGCACGGGGAGCCGCACGCTGTTTCGCGCAGTGGAGCGCAATTATAGCAGCCACTGGAATTGACGGCGCGGTCGCATGTTGGGCAGGCATCATAGCGCTCGTGCCGCCGATGGCCATGCCTAACGCGGGGCGCTTCGTTCTCGCTCGACTCTTGCGTTGCTTGCCACGTTTGCCATGTCTGTGCAGATTGAGGCGCTTGCGGTAATTGGGATGGTTGCGGGGCCTCTGGCGGCGGCGCTTGGGGTTCTTGGCGCGTTGTTTCACCAGTCTGAGCAGCAGCGACCGAAACGCCACACCACCAATACGCCGCAAACAGGCTCGCGATGGCCACGATAAGCTTTCTCATAAGTTTTTCCTGGTCGGTGCTACCGGAAAGGCGACTAAAACAGCTGTCGCCTCAACAAGCATCCTCACCATGATTTCTTTGCGCGAACCTTTGGCGCAAAGGCGGAGCGGGGCCGCCTACATGTTTGAGGCCATTGCTGTGCCTCCTTGAAAATCTGGCCGCAAGTTCGAGCGTGGCTGAAAGCACGAGATTTCGACCATCGAAGACAGCTATCGAAGAGCACCTGCCGGAAACCAAAAAACTAGGGCATTTTGCGATCAGCTGTGACCAGGGCGAATGCTGCGGTCTTCTGGATTGTATGTTGCTGGCGGCTTGGTATCCGGCGGTTTGCGAATCACGGGAAACTGGGCCCAGAACGAAGGATGGCCATCCTTCGTTCTGGGCGGCGCGCGGCCGTTCTCTGGATCAATCTTTAACGATCGTTGGCGATCTTAGGTCCGCGCCGTCTTCCCTTGGCCATCCGAACGGTAGAGAGGCCTTTGCGGCCGCATACAATCATGGACGCCCGGATGAACACAGCCATCATGCCCCCGCTTGCTGCCCGTTTCAATCATGTGATCGCGTTTGACGTGGCCAAGGACAGCCTTTCTGTTCATATCCTCCCCTCAGGCGAGAGCCTTTCCGTGCCCAACACGCAAGGCGCCGTCCGCCGCCTTTTGGCGCGCGAGAAAAAACGCAACGAAAAACTTGATCTTGGCCCCTTGCTTGTCATGTGCGAGGCGACGGGAGGGTATGAAGCAGCCGTGCTGCAAGCCGCATGCGAGCTTCAGCTTGCCTGCCATCGCGCGCATGGGACGAGCGTGCGCGCCTATGCAAAATTCCGCGGCCGCCATGCGAAATCCGATCCCATCGATGCCTGCCTTATCGCCGAATATGGCCGCGACAAGCCGGGTCTCCGGCTCTATCAGCCGCCGCGTCCTGAACAGGCCGCGCTTCGCGAGTTGGTGGAACGGCGCGCTGAACTCCAGGATATGATCGAGGCTGAGCAATGCCGCCTTGAACATGTCAGCGTGAGAGCGGTGCGCCAGGGCGTGGAAAGGCATATCAAACTGCTCAACAAGGAACTCTGCGCCATCGAGGCGGAAATCGAGGCGCTCACCCGGAACGATGCGGCGCTTCACCACCGCGACAGGCTCATGCAAACGGTGGCGGGCGTAGGCGCGATAACCGCCTACACCCTCAATGCCTTCATGCCCGAGCTTGGCTCCATTCCGGCGTCGAGCGCCGCCGCCCTGGCAGGCCTTGCTCCTTACGACCGCGACAGCGGCAAGAGCTACGGACGACGGCGCATCTTCGCAGGCCGAAGCCAGGTGCGCTCCTGCCTGTTCATGGCGGCAAGAGCCGCGATCCGCCATCACGCGGTGTTTCGCAGCTTCGCTGACCGCCTCATGAAAAAGGGCAAGCCCTACATGGTCGCCGTCACCGCCGTCATGCGCAAACTCATCGTCATCCTGAGCGCCATGCTCAAGAACGATCAAGTCTGGAAACACGCAAAAACAGCTTGAAAACAGACACGGTAGATCGCCACGTGGCGTTGCCGCTCGCGATGACGTCATGGCGACGGCCAGCGATGCTGGTTGGAAGCAATCCAGCATTGCAAAGCTTTGACTGGGATCACTTGATTCAATCTGGTCCCACCGAGCGATCAACTATGGTCGGCTTTGTTCGTTTGGCCTGTCGCCCGCTCGCCTATTTTCAATGCGCTTCGAATGCCAAAGCCGTTGGACTAATCCTCGCGGAGGTTCAGGATCATTCATGGCGGTTTTCGTCGCCGGTTCTTGAGCGATTTCCACCTGCATCCCATCACGAATGTTGACCGGCGGGTTAAGAATGATGCGGTCGCTGGGATTAAGACCTCTACGAACCTCTACCTGAGCGCCATTATCACGCAGGAGTTCGAGGCTGCGTAGACGAGCGGTTCCGTTCTCATAAACGGCAGCGCTCAAGCCATTGGCATTAAATATAAGCGCCTGAGAGGGTATAATAATCGTGGGCTCTTTGCGAGGAACCTTGAAATGCACGCGGCAATAGATACCCGCGCGCAACTCGCCGTTAGGATTGTCGACATCAACCTCGGTTAAAAGCGTTCGGGTGCCGGGCTGAAGTGAACCGGCATTGCGGGCAATTCTTCCCTTGAAGACGCGGCCAGGAAGCTCCGGCACGGTGACATCCGCTTCGAAGCCGTCCTTCAAGGCGAAGACGGAGTCTTGTGGGACATAAACTCGGATGCGCAGCACCGAGGTTCGATCAATTGAGAAAAGAGCCGTTCCGGTGGAAATGTCGGCGGTGACGAGGTCGCCGACATCGACATTGCGCGCGGTGATCACGCCGTCGAAGGGTGCAATGACACGCTTGAAGCCGGTCAGTTCCTCCAACCGCGATACAACCGCCTTTTGTGCTTTGAGGTTCGCCTCTGCGACGTTTGCTGCGGCGGCCTGGGCGCGAGAGGTTAGGCGATCCACGTCGCCTTGCTGCTTGGTTTGCCACCCCTGCTGGACAAGGGTAGTCGTCCGTTTATTGGTTGCAATAGCCAGCTCGGATTGGGCGCGGGCTTGCTCGACAGCGGCCTCGAGCTGAACAACTTGGGCCCGCGCCTGATTGAGCTGTTGATCAAGATCGGGAGCGTCAATGAAAGCGAGAAGCTCGCCCCTTTTAACGCGCCAGCCGATATCCACCAGGCGCTTCGAGATAAAGCCTGTGGCGCGGGCATATATGGTGGCGCTGTCAAAGGCGACGCTGCTTCCGGGCAGATCGAGCGTACGCGGGCCCGAAACAGCTTCTACGCCGCTGACGCGGACGACCGGCTTTAGCGTTGCAAATTCGCGTTGTGCTGCTACCGCAGCTTCACCCCTAAGTATCTGACCGCGGACGCCATAGGCAACAAGGGCCAGAAGCGAAAGGACCGCGACCCAGGCCAACCATGTAGGTTAATATTTTTGCGCGGAGAGAGATACTCAAGTTCTTCGACTCGTGTGGCTGCCCATTGTCCTCATGCGGCTGCCCATCATCCATTCGCTCATGCATGACGGGCCTCCCCATCCTCCAATGCCGGGTCGTCGGCCCTAACCCTCTCGAACCGTCCGAAGATCGAGTAAAGATAAGGAACAAACAGCAATGTGGTCGCCGTGCCGACCATCACGCCGCCGATGACGGCGCGCGCTAACACCGCATTCTGTTCTTCCCCCGGTCCGCCAATTGCCATCGGAACCATGCCTACAATCATTGCTGCGGCCGTCATCAGCACGGGTCGGATACGAGTTTGCCCCGCCTCTATGGCGGCATCGGTTGCACTCAGGCCAGCCTGGCGCCGCTCGCGGGCGAAGGAAACGAGCAGTATCGAATTGGCCGAGGCAACACCGATAGACATGATGGCGCCCATCAATGAAGGCACGCTTAACGTCGTTCCCGTAACCAGCAGCATAAGCAGGATGCCAACGCCAGCGCCGGGCAGCGCGAGAAGGATGACAAGGGGATCGATGAAGCTCTGGAAGTTGACGACCATCAGCAGATAGACAAACACGGCTGCAAATATCAGACCGAGCCTCAGATTGGCGAATGCGGAATTCATACTTTCGATCTGGCCGCGCACAACGAAACGGTTGCCTGGCTTGAGCTGTTTTCCAACGTCCGCGACAGCGGCGTCGATTGCGCCCGAGATGCTGCCAAGATCGACATGGTCTGTGTTTGCGTAGACATCGTACACAGGCTGGATGTTCGACTGATTGTACACCGATTGCATCGCCACTCGCTTCATGTCCGCTACGTTGCCGAGCGTATTGGGGATCGGAGTTTGCGGCGTAGCGACGCTGCTGATCGGGGTATTGTTGAGAGCGTTCAGGCTGTCGATGCGATATTCCGGCGTTTGCACGGCAAAATAATATGGGATGCCATTGCGCGGATCGGTCCAGAAGTTTGGCGACACCTGCTCAGACGAACTCAGGCTTATATTGAGATTGTTTACAATGCTGGAGACGTTGTAGCCAAGCTGCTGGGCGCGCGTACGATCGATGTCGTAGAACAGTGTTGGTGCATCGAGCTCTTGCTGGACATGTACGTCGACAAGGCCCGGCACCTGTGACAGACGCTGGTTGAGCGCATGAATAAGAGCGCGATTGCCC
>CAVPNP010000022.1:0-67619 GCA_963706665.1 uncultured Alphaproteobacteria bacterium | reverse complement strand
GCCGCGCCATTGCGGATCGGACGGCGGAAAGTGATCGCCGATATCGCCTGCGCCTATGGTTCCGAGGAGCGCATCCGTCAGCGCATGCAGTCCCACATCGGCGTCGGAATGACCTTTCAGCCCGTGCGTGTGCGAAATCTCGATTCCGCAAAGCGTTACGTGATCGCCGTCTTCGAATGCGTGTACGTCAAAGCCCGTGCCCGAACGTACATCGATGAGGCCCTGTGCAGCCGGGGCTCCGGTTGCAATGAGATTGGCCAAATGGAGATCCTCGGCGGTGGTGATTTTCATATTGCCCGATGTGTTTTCAACGAGGGCGACATTCAAGCCGCGCCACTCCGCGATGGACGCATCGTCGGTAAAATCCGCGCGACCTGCTTCCGCCGCCGCCTGGTGCGCAGCCAAAATTTTTGCAAAGTCGAAAGCCTGGGAGTTTCCGCGCGCCAAAGTGAAGAGCGTGAAACTGTCTCGGTAATTCTGCCGGCCTCGCCGCGTTTCAGCGTATCTGTAACCGGCGCGGCGGCAATAGCGCCATCGTGGTGCTGGAGAGCCGCCAAAGTTTCACTGATGCAAGCGGCGCTTATAAAGGGACGCGCGGCGTCGTGTATGAGCACGGCGTCAGGTGAGAGCGGCGTCAAAGCCTCTAGTCCGGCCTTCACGGATAACTGCCGCGTCGCGCCACCCACAACGGGCGGAAGCAGGCTAGCCCCATAATCGGAGCCTTCCACGCTCTCATTATAAAGGTCGAGATCTCCGTCGCGGATAACGACGATGATTTTTTCGACCTGCGGGTGAGCCGCGAAGACATCAATGCTCCGGCGCAAAACGGTCTCTGCACCCACAAAGCAATATTGCTTGGGGCGTCCCCGGCCGAGCCCAGCACGCACCCCGCTGCCCGCCGCTACGATGAGCGCCGCGACCCGAAACTGATTTTGGTCCTGTTCTTGCATGAAGGAGCAGCATGATAGGGTGTTTGAGAATTAACAGGGAACTTATCGCGGCCCCAGCCAAGCGCCAAGCTCTTTTGCAACTGCACAAAAGCGTTACTGACACGAGGAACGAATTTGTTACAATGCCTAGAAGATAGTCGTTCGGTTCGGTTGCCTAAAAAATGTGCAACGTTTGGGCGCGGTGGCCTTGCAGTGCGCGCCTCGTACACTTTCAACCACCACGCAAATTCGAAAATGTCCGGCGAAAGCAGTATCGAGAACGCAAATTTGACCTCTTCAATTAATCCCGATGCGGTGCTTCAGGGACTCCCCCATGCACTGCTCATTGTGGATAGAGACGACCGCATCGTGTTCGCGAACATCGCTGCGCAGGTGTTTTTTGGCACAAGCGAAGCAGTGCTCAAAAAGAAGGCATTGCCTCTCGTATTAGCATTTGCGTCGCCTCTCATATCACTTGTCGAGGAAGTCCGGCAGACGGGTTGCGCCGTTAACGAATACGACATCAAGATTCATGCTCCTGACCATCCGCCTCGCGTCACCGATGTGTTCGCGTCGCCGCTGCCGGACGATGCGGACCTTGTGCTTCTACGTATTCAGCAACGTGGGATGGCTAACATGATCGAAAGGCAGCTCAATCATCGCGACGCGGCACGATCCGTCTCAGCGATGGCCGCGGTGCTCGCGCATGAGATCAAAAATCCACTATCGGGAATTCGGGGCGCGGCTCAACTGCTCGAAGCGGGGGCTGCCCCGGACGACCGCTCTCTTACCCAATTGATTACACAGGAGACTGACCGGATTCGTGATCTGGTCGACCGCATGGAAGTTTTTGGCGATGAGCGCCCCATGCACAAGTCCCCGGTCAACATCCATTCGGTGCTCGATCATGTGAAGCAGATCGCGCACGCCGGATTTGCGCGCCATATCGCGATTGTGCAGCAATACGATCCAAGCTTGCCGGACGTGCCCGGCAATCGCGACAAGCTCATTCAGGCATTTCTCAATCTCGTCAAGAATAGCGCGGAGGCCATTGGCGATAAAGCCGACGGCCAAATCATTTTATCGACTGCGTTTCGCCCGGGGCTGCGAATGCGGCTCCCTACCTCTGCGGGAAGTGTTGGCCTGCCGCTGGAGATCTCAGTTTCCGATAATGGCTCAGGCATATCCGAGGACATGAAAAAGCATCTCTTCGAACCATTCATTACGACAAAAGCACAAGGCGCCGGACTAGGGCTCGCGCTCGTCGCCAAGATCATCAGCGATCATGGCGGCGTAATCGAATGTGAAAGCCGGTCACGCCTAACCACTTTCTGTACGCTTCTGCCGATGTATCAAGCTTCGGCCCGCAAGAATGGAGGGCTATAATATGGGCCTTGGAAATGTCCTGATAGCAGATGATGACGCAGCTATACGCACCGTTGTGAACCAGGCGCTCGCCCGCGCCGGCTACAGTGCGAGGGCAACGAGTAACGCTGCAACGCTCTGGAACTGGATCAGTCAGGGCGATGGCGACGTCGTCATCACCGATGTCATTATGCCGGACGAAAACGCGTTCGAGCTTATTCCCCGCATCAAAAAAATCAGGCCCGAACTCCCAATTATCGTGATGAGCGCGCAAAATACGTTCATGACCGCGATAACGGCGGCGGAGCGCGGCGCTTATGAATATCTGCCGAAGCCCTTTGACCTGAAAGAATTGGTGGCGGTTGTTGGGCGCGCGTTGAGAGAGCCGAGAACGGCTCGGGCGTCCATAAAGCCTGAAGGGGAGGGCGAGAACCTTCCTCTCATAGGGCGCTGCCCGTCGATGCAGGACGTGTATCGTATCATGGCGCGGCTGATGCACACCGACCTTACTGTCCTCGTTACGGGCGAGTCAGGCACCGGGAAAGAGCTTGTCGCCCGCGCGCTTCACGATTACGGCCAGCGCCGCAAAGGCCCATTCGTCGCCATCAACATGGCCGCTATACCGCGCGAACTTATCGAATCCGAGCTCTTCGGGCATGAGAAAGGCGCGTTTACCGGCGCTGCTGCCCGGTCGGTAGGCCGCTTCGAGCAGGCGGATGGCGGTACGCTCTTTCTGGATGAAATCGGCGACATGCCAATGGAAGCCCAAACTCGCCTTTTGCGCGTCCTCCAAGAAGGCGAGTACATGACTGTCGGCGGCCGCGTGCCCATCAAGACCGACGTGCGCATTGTCGCCGCTACAAACAAAAGCCTCGAGAACCAAATTGCGCTCGGGCTGTTCCGTGAGGACCTGTACTACCGGCTTAACGTTGTCCCGCTGAGAATGCCTCCTTTGCGCGAACGTCTTGAGGACGTGCCGGACCTCGTGCGGCATTTCCTTAAGCTTGCCGAGAAAAGTGGTCTGCCACATAAGACACTGACGCAGGACGCATTCGACAGGCTCAAGCGCCATATTTGGCCCGGCAATGTGCGGGAACTCGAAAATCTCGTCCGCCGTCTTAGCGCGCTTTATTCGCAGGAGATGATCTCGGCGGATATCGTCGACAACGAGCTTACGGTCGGTGGCTCTATTATATCGTCATCTGAACCGAACACGTCCGGAAAAGCCAAGCTCAACGAGTGGATGGAGGCGTATCTCGCTGATTATTTCGGCGCCTTTGGCGATCAACTCCCCCCGCCAGGTCTCTATGACCGCATTTTGCGCGATGTAGAAATGCCTCTGATAGCGGCAGCGCTTGCGGCGACACGCGGCAACCAAATCAAAGCCGCTGAACTGCTTGGGCTAAATCGCAATACGCTTCGCAAGAAGGTTCGCGAGCAAAATATCCGGGTCATCCGCAGCCCAGGCTAGTCCGCTTCCCTGTGTGTAAAAATTAGATACAATTTCCACACAGCCGGTAACGCGGAAACGTGTTGTCACCGCCACAATTTCCCCAAACTCAAAGGACACTGATGCAGCTGAGCAACAGGGGTGTGGTGGGTCGCTTGGGGCATTTTTTGAAGCAAGTGACAGAACCTTTGAGGGCAAAACTTTTTGCGCTCCTCGACAAGGGGGCGCCATATTTTGAAGCCGCGCGTCATCGTGGCAATGCCGCTCTGAAAACGGCGCGTTATCATAGTGTGACCGGTTTCAATGCGGCGCATCATTGGACGCGCGAAACCTCACGCAGACTCGGTGAAGCCGCAGCTCAGACGGCGCTTGGCCGCTCCTTTGTGCGTGCGCCTGCGTTTTGGGTAAGCCTCGCCGTGGTTATTGCCGCGCTCCTATCGAGCGTGGCGACATTCTTCATCTTAAATGGGCTGACCCCTATCGTCCCAACAGGCGACGTGGTCATAACCACGCTGGCGATTAATGCGCTGCTGCTTCTTGCCATTGCCGGCATTATTGGCTTTCAGATCGTCAAGCTCCTGAAAGCGCGGAAGCGGCAAACAGCCGGCGCTGGACTGCATTTCCGTATCGCAGGCATTTTCAGCCTCGTCGCGCTTTTTCCTGCTGTCCTTCTTGCAATCTTCGCAACTGTTTCTATAGACCGCACATTCGACACGATCTTCTCAAACCATGTGAAGAATATCGTCAGCAACTCGGTCGAAGTTGCACAGTCCTATATTCAAGAGAGCGGACAGGTTATTCGCTCCGACATGGTCGGACTTGCTCGCGAGCTTGAAGAAAACGCGGCGCTCTTTCGCGAAGATAAAGCTGCTTTCGATCGGCTTTTATCCGCTGTTACTGCCCTTCGCGCGATCCCGGCTGCTTTCGTGTTTGATTTAAGAGGAAATCTCATTTCAGCCGCAACAACGGAAGGCATTGGTTACAGACCGCCTCCGCCGGGCGATATTTTTCGGGCGAGGGATGGCCAAATCCTGCCGCTGAGCTGGGATCTTGCCAATGGCGTTGCGGCAATCAAAAAGCTCAACGGGTTCGATAACGCCTTTGTCTATGCGCTGCGGCCCGTTAATCCCAACGCTTTCCGGTTGCTTCAAAGAACGCGGATTAACATTGACCGCTATAACGCGCTTGAGCAGGCGAAGGGGCAGTACACGTTAATTTTCACAGTGATGTACGTGCTGCTTGCTCTGACGCTGCTAACATCGGCGATTTGGACGGGGCTTGTTTTTGCGAACCGCTTGGTGACGCCTATCCGAAAGCTTATCAGCGCCGCGCAGGAGGTAAGCCAAGGAAACCTCAATGTGCAGCTTGAGACCGGCTCCGCCAGAGATGACATTGGCAGACTCGGAGCGACCTTTAAGCAGATGACGGTCGACCTTAAGACCCAGCACGACGACATTATGAGCGCGAACGAGAAACTCGATGAGCGCCGCCGTTTTATCGAAACGGTGCTGTCGGGCGTGACGGCTGGCGTCATAGGTCTCGATCCCACGGGATGTGTAACTCTGATCAATCGCTCCGCTCGCGAATTGCTGGGGCTGCCCGATGACAAACTGATCGGGAAGCCTTTGAAATCGGCGGTGCCCGAATTCGGCGAAATCATCGACAAATCGCGCAAGCAAGGACGAAAGCCGGTACAAAGCCAGGTGACGCTCGTTCGCGAAAGCGGTGAGCGGAACTTCGCCGTGCAGGTTACGCGCGAACAGGAAGACCATGCCGATTATGGCGTCGTTCTGACCTTCGACGACATCACTGAGCTCACTGTTGCGCAAAGGACATCAGCTTGGGCGGACGTGGCGCGCCGCATTGCGCATGAAATCAAAAATCCGCTTACCCCAATCCAGCTTTCCGCTGAACGCATTCGCCGGAAATATGCAGACCACATAACGACAGACCGTGAAATTTTCGACCGCTGCACGGAAACCATTATTCGTCACGTCGGCGATATTGGGCGGATGGTCGACGAATTTTCGTCCTTCGCGCGGATGCCGCAAGCCGTCTTCGAAGAGCAGGACATCCGTCATATCGTGCGGGAGGCCGTGATCCTGTTCGAAATGAGCCGCCCCGAAATCGAATTCAAAATCGATTTCTTGAATGAGCCATTGGAAGCGCTCTGTGACCGCCGTCTGTTAACCCAAGCGATAACTAATCTTGTGAAAAACGCGAGTGAAGCCGTCGATGCCTATCAGCTAAGCAATGGTGAGGCTGTAGAAAAGGGTAAGGTTCTGGTGCGCCTGCGTCCCTTGGATCAGCGGTTCGTGATTGATGTAATCGACGATGGCGTGGGTCTTCCCAAGGAGAATCGTCATAGACTTGTCGAGCCTTACGTCACAACCCGCCAAAAAGGAACAGGGCTCGGCCTGGCCATCGTCCAGCGCATAACCGAGCAACATGGCGGGACTCTGGAGTTGGCCGATGCTCCGCGTGACGAGGGATATACACATGGCGCATGGGTGCGCATGGCGCTGCCGATATCGCTGAGCACAGATGCTGCGATGGGCGGCGTGGACGAAATTGAGCCGAAGAACAATGCCCGCAAAAACGACGCGGAGAAGCGCGGGAAGGAGGGAGTGAGCTATGGCGTCTGACATTCTCATTGTCGACGACGAAGCAGATATTCGAGAACTCGTCTCGGGCATCCTGGAAGACGAAGGCCATAAGACTAGGCTCGCAAAGGACAGCGATGAAGCGCTGCGAAGCATCGAGGAGCGCCGTCCATCACTTGTAATCCTTGATATTTGGCTACAGGGATCGAAGCTGGATGGCCTTGAAGTGCTGGCTCGCGTCAAGAAACAGCATCCGGACTTGCCGATCGTTATTATCAGTGGTCACGGCAATATCGAGACTGCTGTGATGGCGATCAAGCGTGGCGCTTATGACTATATTGAAAAGCCCTTCAAGGCAGATCGCCTTGTCCTAGTAACGGCGCGGGCGCTCGAAAACTCAAAGCTTAAGCGGGAAAACAAAGAGCTTAAGGAAAGGAGCAACTACAGCTCCGATCTGATTGGCAAATCCCCGGCGATGAATCACTTGCGGCAAGCCGTTCAAAAAGTCGCGCCAACAAATAGCCGCGTTATGATTACGGGTCCTCAAGGGTCCGGTAAGGAGTTGGCCGCGCGCTATCTTCACAATTGCTCACTTCGCGCGAGTGGTCCGTTTGTCGCCGTGAATGCAGCCTCCATGGCTGCCGACCGCGTGGAAATCGAATTCTTCGGTGTAGAAGAAACGGGGCAAACCACCCGCAAAGTCGGCGCACTTGAAGAGGCCCATAACGGCACGCTCTATATCGACGAGATCGCCGACATGCCCGTTGATACGCAGGGCAAGCTGTTGCGTGTGCTTGTGGAGCAAAAATTTCAGCGCGTGGGCGGCGGTCCCAAAGTGAGCGTGGACGTACGCATCGTCTCATCCACGAGCCGCGATCTTGAGCGGGAAATGACCACTGGCCGTTTCCGCCAGGATTTGTACCATCGGCTTAATGTGGTGCCGCTCAAGGTTCCTGCCTTGGTCGAGCGCAGGGACGACATTCCAGAGCTCATCGAACATTTCCTTAAGCAGATCGCCGTTTCGTCCGGGCTGCCGCCTCGCATTATTGGTGATGACGCCATGGCGGTACTGCAATCGCATGAGTGGCAGGGCAACGTCCGCCAATTGCGCAACATCATTGAACGCGTGATGATCATGTCAAACGGCGATCCCGAGTCAGTGATCACAGCCGACATGCTTCCAGATGATATCGGCGCCAACGTCCCTTTATCCTCAAACGGCGCGGGGGGTGAGCATCTGATGTCGCTCCCTCTTCGCGATGCGCGTGAAATATTCGAGCGGGAGTATTTGATGGCGCAGATTAACCGTTTCGGTGGAAATATCTCCCGCACAGCGGAGTTCGTCGGTATGGAGCGCTCCGCTCTTCATCGCAAACTTCGCGCTCTTGGCGTTAACTCCAACGAACGGGCCAGCGATATTCGTCATTGAGTACAGCGACAGCAGCCGCTAACTAATAACCATTAGCGGCTCCTCGCCGCCCTAAGGCCCGTTCAAAGAAAGGCTGAAGCTGTGACGCGCGTTATCTATGTTAATGGTGAATATGCGCCCTATTCCAGCGCGGCCGTTCACGTCGAGGATCGCGGCTATCAGTTTGCCGATGGCGTCTACGAAGTATGTGAGGTGCGAGATGGCTGCCTCGTCGACGAACGTCGGCATATGCTTCGTCTCTTGCGCTCGCTTCATGAACTCGAAATGCCAGAGCCCATGGAGTTGCGTTCTCTTGGGGTCATTTTGCGGGAAATAGTACGGCGCAACCGGGTCAGGAACGGCGTCGTCTATTTGCAGGTGACGCGCGGTGTCGCACGGCGCGATTTTGCCTTTCCTACAAAACCAATCGCTCCCAGCATCGTGTGTTTCGCGCGCTCCCATTCTCGCGCAAAGGGCGAGCAGAAGGCTGCGGCTGGCGTGTCGATCATCACACTTCCGGACATTCGGTGGAAGCGCGTCGATATCAAAACAACTGGGCTTCTTGCGCAGTCCATAGCCCGGCAGAAAGCCAGGGAGGCGGGCGCTGATGAAGCCTGGATGGTTGATGAAGAAGGATACGTGACCGAAGGGGCCTCCTGCAATGCCTGGATTGTAACCCTGGGGGGCGTTCTCGTGACAAGATCGGCGCAGTCGGGCATCCTCAAGGGGATCACACGCGAGGTCGCGATGGAAACTGCTCGCCGCCAGGGACTTCATTTTGAGGAGCGGCCGTTCACCGTCGAGGAAGCGAAGGCTGCGCGCGAAGCTTTTCAAACTTCAGCTTCCGGCATCGTGATGCCTGTTGTAAAGATCGACGGGCAAGCGATTGGGAATGGCAAGCCAGGGGAGTTGGCGAAGGGCTTGCGTTCCGCCTATCATGGAGTGGCGGAAATCTCTTCGCCACGTGAACTTTTAACTTAGATCACAGCTTTATCGCGTAAAGAAGTAACTGGCATCTTCATTCGCCAGTCTGCAAGCTGCGCCTGGAGAGGACTAAAGCACCGGGGCGTTAATTTTTGGGCAACTGAGTACGCGGCCGAGAGTGCCGCGGGTAAAAAATGGACGGAATATGGCTGCTGAGCGACAACAGAATTTGCAGGACGCATTTCTCAATCACGTCCGCAAAAACAAGACGCCGCTTACGATTTTTCTCGTAAATGGCGTGAAACTACAGGGAATTGTCACTTGGTTCGACAATTTTTGCGTGCTGTTGCGGCGGGATGGGCATTCGCAACTTGTTTATAAGCACGCTATCTCGACAATCATGCCGGGCGGGCCTATTTCTTTCCTTGATGCTGATCAAAACGAAGACAATTAGCCTCATTGAGAAAGCTTAATAAAGAGCAGATTGCAGCGCACCGCCAACCGGAGGGCGAGCGATTGCCGTCCCAAAGCGGGGGTGCAAGCACCACGCTGGGCGCGGTCATCGTGCCGGTACATAAGCGCGGACCATCGGCGGTCGCATCGGAAAGCCAATTCCGCGAGAAACTGAGCCATGCTGAGCGCTTGGCCGAAGCCGTTGGGCTTGCGCAAGCGATAAATCTCGATGTGCGCTTTTCCGGGATCGTGCCTGTATCCAATCCGCGTCCTGCGACGCTATTGGGATCTGGAAAGGTCGAAGAGCTTGCCGCCATTGTGAAGGCAGAGCAGGTTTCCGTTGTCATTGTGGATCATACTTTGACGCCGATTCAGCAACGCAATTTGGAAAAGGCGTTGAACGCCAAGGTTCTCGACCGCACGGGGCTCATTCTTGAGATTTTCGCCGGCCGGGCGCGAAGCAAGGAGGGCCGCTTACAGGTCGAGCTAGCCCGATTGACCTATCAAAAAAGCCGTCTCGTGAGATCCTGGACCCACCTTGAGCGTCAGCGCGGTGGATTCGGCTTCCTTGGAGGCCCAGGCGAAACGCAAATTGAGGCGGATCGCCGTGCCATTGGCGAGCGCATAGACGGCATTCGCGCCGATCTTTCCGTGGTCGAGCGGACGCGGCGGCTACAACGCTCGCGCCGGAAAGCGACAGGCCAAACGGTTGTTTCGCTGGTTGGGTACACGAACGCTGGAAAGTCCACGCTTTTCAACGCGTTATCCGGGGCAGGCGTATTTGCCAAGGACATGCTTTTCGCCACACTCGATCCAACGCTGCGGCGGGTAAAATTCGCCGATGGCGGAGCCTTTATCCTCTCGGACACGGTAGGATTTATATCAGATCTTCCCACGCAGCTAATCTCGGCCTTCCACGCAACTCTCGAAGAAATCGTTGACGCCGACCTCATCTTGCATGTGCGAGACATTGCGGCTGCATCGTCAGAGGCGCAACGCACCGAGGTGTTACAGGTTTTAAGCGAAATCGGTGTTAATTCGCACGATCAGTCGAAACGCGTCATCGAAGTTTGGAATAAGGCCGACCTATTGCCGGAGGAGGAGCGGACTCGACACACGAATCGCGCGGTAGCCGGTCAGCAATCCGCAGCGCTTGTATCGGCCGCAACGGGGCAGGGGCTAACGGAGCTTGTGACACTCATTCGCGACCGCTTATTTTCTGGAAGGGCAGCCCGAAGTGTCATTGTGGAGCACAGCAACGGCTCGCTGATTCACTGGCTTTACGAAAATACCGAGGTGCTGGACAGGCGCGACCAAGAGGACGGCAATTTACACTTCGAAGTGCGCGTTGCCTCCGAGCGTGAGCGCGATCTCGACAGGCGCTTGCAGCAAACCTCTCCTTAACCGCCGTGCGGGTCCAGGAACAGCTCACTCCAGGCTTTTCCCTGGATTGTATGTTGCTGGCGGCTTGGTATCCGGCGGTTTGCGAATCACGGGAAACTGGGCCCAGAACGAAGGATGGCCATCCTTCGTTCTGGGCGGCGCGCGGCCGTTCTCTGGATCAATCTTTAACGATCGTTGGCGATCTTAGGTCCGCGCCGTCTTCCCTTGGCCATCCGAACGGTAGAGAGGCCTTTGCGGCCGCATACAATCATGGACGCCCGGATGAACACAGCCATCATGCCCCCGCTTGCTGCCCGTTTCAATCATGTGATCGCGTTTGACGTGGCCAAGGACAGCCTTTCTGTTCATATCCTCCCCTCAGGCGAGAGCCTTTCCGTGCCCAACACGCAAGGCGCCGTCCGCCGCCTTTTGGCGCGCGAGAAAAAACGCAACGAAAAACTTGATCTTGGCCCCTTGCTTGTCATGTGCGAGGCGACGGGAGGGTATGAAGCAGCCGTGCTGCAAGCCGCATGCGAGCTTCAGCTTGCCTGCCATCGCGCGCATGGGACGAGCGTGCGCGCCTATGCAAAATTCCGCGGCCGCCATGCGAAATCCGATCCCATCGATGCCTGCCTTATCGCCGAATATGGCCGCGACAAGCCGGGTCTCCGGCTCTATCAGCCGCCGCGTCCTGAACAGGCCGCGCTTCGCGAGTTGGTGGAACGGCGCGCTGAACTCCAGGATATGATCGAGGCTGAGCAATGCCGCCTTGAACATGTCAGCGTGAGAGCGGTGCGCCAGGGCGTGGAAAGGCATATCAAACTGCTCAACAAGGAACTCTGCGCCATCGAGGCGGAAATCGAGGCGCTCACCCGGAACGATGCGGCGCTTCACCACCGCGACAGGCTCATGCAAACGGTGGCGGGCGTAGGCGCGATAACCGCCTACACCCTCAATGCCTTCATGCCCGAGCTTGGCTCCATTCCGGCGTCGAGCGCCGCCGCCCTGGCAGGCCTTGCTCCTTACGACCGCGACAGCGGCAAGAGCTACGGACGACGGCGCATCTTCGCAGGCCGAAGCCAGGTGCGCTCCTGCCTGTTCATGGCGGCAAGAGCCGCGATCCGCCATCACGCGGTGTTTCGCAGCTTCGCTGACCGCCTCATGAAAAAGGGCAAGCCCTACATGGTCGCCGTCACCGCCGTCATGCGCAAACTCATCGTCATCCTGAGCGCCATGCTCAAGAACGATCAAGTCTGGAAACACGCAAAAACAGCTTGAAAACAGACACGGTAGATCGCCACGCGGCGTTGCCGCTCGCGAAGACAGCTAATCGCGCTCACTTTCGGGGCTGCGTTCGGCGCCTTTCGCATTCTGCCAAAGCTGCTCCAATTGTTCTATGCTCATGCCTTCAAGGCGATTGCCATTCGCTTGCGCCTCGTCTTCCATCGCTCCTATTCTGCGGGTGAATTTCGTGTTTGCCGCGCGTAAAGCCGCCTCGGCGTCGATGCCAAGGTGAAAACCGAGATTGACGAGGACAAACATCAGATCGCCGAATTCCTCGAAGCGGCGCTTCTGAATTTCCGGCGTCTCGGGAGCTGCTATTTCGGCACGTAACTCCGCCCACTCCTCCTCGACCTTCTCAAGCAGTGGCTCCAAAGAGGTCCAGTCAAAGCCGATGCGCGCTGCACGCCTTTGCAATTTGGCGCTTCGCAGCAAGGCGGGCAAGCCAGCCGGAATGCCTTGGAACAGGGAATTGTCGCCGGATTGGCCTGATTTGGCGGCCTTCTCCTCGCGCTCCGCTTTCTTTATGGCTTCCCACTGAACAGGCAGCCCATCGCCTGAGCTTTTTTTGTCACCAAAAACATGCGGATGACGGCGGACAAGCTTGTCTGAAATGGCTTTGGCGACATCTGGGAAGGCGAAGTGACCTTCCTCTTCCGCTATCCGTGCGTGATAGACCACTTGCAGAAGAAGATCGCCGAGTTCGTCCTTCAGGTCGTCCATATCGCCGCGCTCGATGGCGTCGGCGACTTCATAGGCTTCTTCGATTGTATAAGGGGCAATCGTCGCGAAGCTTTGCTCGCGATCCCAGGGACAGCCATGATCTGGGTCGCGCAATGCCGCCATGATGGCGAGCAGCCGCCGAAGCTCTTCGTCTGACGGAAGCTTCTCCATTTCGAGCCTGACGTCTGGCTTCCCGCTTCCATCACCTTTCACCGGATTACTCCCTCTTAGACGAACGCGTCCCGGCAGCCGTAAATCGGATTCGCATAAGATGCATTATGGAACCTGACGGTCATTTTGAACCTGTTGCTTCTTGTTTCATAATGACCTTTTATCTGTATGCATTGAGTTATATAAAAGGTCATTATCGGTGTTGCTCTAGACCGTAATGACCTTTTATCTATCCACAGAAATTTAAATAAATGGTCATTATCCGTGTTGCATTTTGTTGTCGTAGACTGGAATGTCCTACCAGTGCCATCCTGCGAGAAACATGCCGTTGAGCCTCAGTTCGACGCAATTGCCACCGATGATGACAGGTCTCGTCGCCGTTGGCCCGACCTGCGTTCCGCGGTTTTGGGCGACGATCTGGAGCGACGTTTTGAAAACCTCGCTCGAACCCTCGACCCGTCGCAAGCATCTGGCAGCGCTGAACCGTCTTTATAATTCCGTACAGCACCAGCGCGGCAGCGACTGCCTCGACCGCCTAATCGCGGACGCCGACGCCGACGCACTTGAAGACTGCCTGATTGGCTTTCTCGCGCAGCTACGAAACGAGGCTGCCCTTTCAAATGTCGATAAGACATCTACCTGGACGTCGGCCTTAAGCTTCGTGACAGACATGCTGCGTTATGCGGGAACTGCTTCAGGCGCGCGTGCCTCGGAAATCGAGACCAAGCTTCTCAGGCTAGATGCGTTATATCGCCAGCTGACGCCAACTCCAAAAACGCCACTGCCCCCAATTCGAGCGCTGCCACCATCCGTGGTCGAAGACCTCCATGAAATCTTCAGGCCTGATTCCTCACGGAACCCGTTTAAGACCGAGACGCTCCGCTGGCGAAACCTGCTGATCTTCATGCTCCTGTTACATCTTGGGCTGCGTCGTGGCGAGGCCGCGCTGCTCCATACCAGCTCCTTTAAGGAAGATTTCGATCCTGGCGCCGGAAAAAATGTCCATTGGCTCGACGTGGAGGAAAGCGCTGATATCGATCCACGATATGAGCAACCGGGATTAAAAACCGACCAGTCGCGGCGTCAGCTTCCCCTTTCCAAAGAGCTTGTCGATTTAGCGCAACATTACATCCGCAATTATCGCGGCCGTACGGCCTACCCCCAATTGTTGATCTCCCAGAAAGCAAAGCCCTTGGCACTGCGCTCGTTTGGGAAATTGTTCGAAGTGGTAACTGAGGCACTATCGGATAAAGCAAAAAAATCTATGAATAAACAAGGGCTTAGTGGCGTCTCCTGCCATGATTTACGTCACACGTCGGCGGTCATTCGCATGCGACGATATCAAGATGTTGGCAATGATTTGGACAAGGCCCAGGAGAAGCTGCGGGTCTTCTTCGGCTGGTCGAAGGATTCTCCTATGCCGCGACTCTATGCCAAGGCCTATTTCGAGACCAGTCTGGCCGAGGTTTGGGACGAGACGTTCAACCACTTTGTCGACGCATTGAGGCAAATCGTTCCGGAAGGCGCTCCTTGAATTCTGCTGCCGTCAAACTTGACCCCAAGCTTTTGGGCGAGATCACTGCCATAACGGTCAAGCTGCCGCCGCTTCCCTCGGTGGTTCGGTACTTCGACGATTTCAAGAACGAAAAGCACGCGATCCGAAATCTCGGGCAACTCGATAAGCTTTATCTTGATCTAGACGGCCGTAAATACCTGATCGACTTTTTAACGTTCGGCCCGCTGGCGCCGATAATGCGTCATGTTCTGGTCGATTGGCTGCAGCACGTTGATCCTCAATCGGTTACAGAATGGAGCAGAAAACTTCGTAGTTACGTTCTTCGTCGCGGCATTGGCTGCGTTGCCTACTTAGTGACCGCATCAGCCTTCGATGCTCGTGCATATTGGAATACGTCTATTCTAAGCGACATTACAACGGCAGAAAGTTGGGCATTGAGAGCTTTTTTTCACTCGCTCTGTCGCCTCAATATCGGCCATTGGAGTTCTCTGGCAGCCTCAATCATACGAGCGCTGAAAAGCCCGAAGATCGATCAATACCGTGTCGTCCGTTCTGGAGATTGTTTCCTGCCGCTCGACCAGCAGGCCATGATCGTCGACTATATCGATAGCACGTGCGCAAGGTTGGCCATCGACCCTGATGGACTCGATACAGACGCCCTGCGTGGCGTCTGTATGCTGATTATATCCTACCAGTACGCGTTTCGGCCGGGCCAGATTGCACGAATAGAACTCGCCGATGTCAGGCTCTTCTCTACGGGCGCGGTTCACATTGCCTTCTCGTTGATCAAACAACGGGACAAGCGCAAGGGCATCCGCGTCACTAGGCGAATCAAGCGCGAATGGAGCTCGCTGTTTACGGAACTTGTGAAGCGCCGGGAAAATCGGCCGATCCTGCCGGAAGAGGGGGTGCCCTCTCGCCTCCTCTTCGGTCTCACACCATGGGGCGTAGGTCGTGCGATCAGCGAGTTGACCAAGGAATTGACGGGAGAAGCTTGGTCGGCGACCGACCTAAGGCACACTGCTGCCCAGCGTCTTGCAGACGGCGGTATCTCCCATGTCGGACTAACCGAGTTCATGGGACACACCAACTACCACACAGCCAACATCTACTTCGACAATTCGCCTGCGCAAGCTCAACGCATCAACGAGGCGCTCGCGATCTCGCCAATCTATTCCAACCTTGCCAAAATCGCGAGGACCAAGACGATCGACAAGGCGTCGCTATTGAGCCTTCCGCCCGGGCAGCAAATCGGAGCCGTGCCGCACGGCATACCCATTGCCGGGATCGGCGGTTGCAGCCTTGGTCAGAGCCTCTGCATGAAGAACCCAGTCTTGGCCTGCTACACCTGTTCGAGGTTTATGCCACTTGGCGAGCCGGAAATCCACGAAGAGGTCCTTGTAAGCCTGCGTCCCATAGTGAGCGAGTTCGCAGCCGCTTCGCGCAACAATCAGCAATCTCCCGCCTATGCTCAGCTCAAGGGCACGCTGGACGCCGTGCGCCGCATTGTGGAGGAGATGAAATTTGACGCTTCGGGGTAATGGTCGGCATGAACGCGTTCTATGCGGAATACATTGCAACGGCCAAGAGGTTGGCTGCAGAGCGGCGTCTCAACTGGGACCTTGTCTGCGACGATCAGGGCAAAGTCAGTAAAGACACTCGCTGGAACCTAACAGAGCTCGTCGGCATGTTGCCGCCTCCCACGATTTGGTTGGGCCAAATCGGCGCAGACCCAGCTGCATTCCAGAAACTGAACGAGATCGGGCGACGGATGAACCTTAAGCCTCTTGCGCCTCGCCCTATGTCGCAACATTGGCGCGACCTGTATCAAGCTGTGGTTATTCAGCAGCTTCTCATCCGCAAGACTAAGCCGCTTGGTGCGACACAGGTGGCTATGGGCGTCCGGCGGCTGGCTTCCGCTGCCGAGGACACTCCTCCGTGGGCGATAAATCCCGAGCAGGTGCAGTGGGCTTATAATGCAACTCTACAATCTGGATTTTCGGGAAGGCCAGCTCTCGATTTCGAGATGCTGGTAAGAAACGTCATCGATGGGCAAAGGCTCGCCGATATTCCATCACTCGCGCGGTTTTGCGTCCCCTACCCTACTAACGATTCTCTTTCCGGCCAACAACGGGCCGACACCCTTCGAAAAAGTCAGAATGCTCATGGTGGAAAGGACGATCTCCGCCGCTCACTTGCCGAAAGAAAATCTGCAGCGAAACTGCCCGACGAGCGTGCGTTCTGGGAATTGGTTCGAATCGTGTTCACCGAAAAGCCCCGCTCCTTCTCCGACGCCGTCAGGTTCGCAGCCTTTAAGGTTCAGATCATCATGGGCTTTCGGATCGGCGAAATTGCAAGCCTGCCCTTGGACTGGAAGCGATGGCGCGAATACCAGGACGCTGAAGGGCGCCCTGCCGGAGAACGCGGCGGCTTCTCTCGCTCCCTAATGATCCGGCACTTCGCTGAGAAACAGGAAGAGGATGAGCGCAACAATGGTCTGTCCTTCTACGAGAACACCCAGCATGTGCCGCCGATGTTTCAGGACGTTCTCAGCGAGACGCTCGACCATATCGAAAAGATCACCGCGCCGCTGCGCGAGAGGCTGAAACGACAGACAGAGACTGGACGCATTTTTCCAGAATACCCGGAAAACGCCCTCGTCCCTGCGTGGGAAATGTATGTGCGGATGACAGGCAATGCACTCTTTACCGATATTGCGCTGCCGACGGAACTGGTAGGCCAATATCGGGACAGCCATGATCCGAAACTCCTGGATAACATCCGGGCGTTGCAAGCCAGCGGCAGACCTTCGCAACTGTGCAGGTTCTGGACCGAACGGGAGCCGCGACAAATTCCGATCAGGACCGGGTCAGGTAAACCATTCGACGGCAGCATCAACTGGATGAGTGCCTATGTTCTCGTTGACGATGTCGAGCGGTACCTTCGGGCGAAAGCCGGAAAGCTCTCACATACGCGCCCGACGACAACTACGGACGGGACTCCGTTGTACCCCCACGAACTTATGTTTTTGATACCAATGAGAAATTCGATCGAGGGACGTGACGACGGCATCCTTGATACGACGCTGTATTCGGCTATTGGACGCCTGTCTGCTGGCGACCTGTCGAACATGCTTGGAAAAAACTCTGTCCCCACTATTTTCGCCCGCTACGGTCTGACAGAGGAAGACCGCTCCTTCAGAATGAAGACGCATTCAATTCGCCACCTGCAGAACACCGAGCTATTCCGACTCGGTGTCGCCGACACGATCATCACCAAAAAGTTCAACCGCCGCAGCGTCCAGCAGAGCCACGTCTATGATCACCGGAGCTTGTCGGAAGACCTTGCCGATATCGATCTTCCACGGCAAGCGGAGGAGCGGCTCGGTGACAAGGCTTTGCAGGTGTTCAAGCTGATCTCTGCGAATAAAGGGCGTGGTCCGGTCGTCGACGAGTTCCGCTGCATCCAGCGCGAATACGGAGACGATGTAGCTTTCGACTACCTCAATGCCGAGGCCGATGGACTACATGTGACCCCCTATGGACTATGCATCAACAGCTTCACATCTGACCCCTGCCCCAAACATCTGGAGTGCTTCAACGGCTGTCGTCACCTGGCAAGAACCGATGTTCTAAGTGAGCAGGAGAACCTTGCGCGCATGCGGGATCGCTATGCCAAAGTGATCGAGACCCTTAAGAGCCTCCCCGAGGTTCACCGGAACGTGGGCTGGGCCAATCAGCTTAGCCACGCGCGGGTTCGTTATGACAACATCGTCAAGGCGCTCACGACGGAACCGGGAATGCAGGTCTTTCCTGATGGCAAAGACTTGTCTGTGATGGCGGAGCAGAAATTCGGCAATTCCATCATCGACACGATGAAGCGCCTGAGAGACATCGATGATAGATAAGAGTTCAAATCCTTGAGGAACTGCTGGAGGCGATGATCGCCGAAAACGAAACGATCACAGCGCGGGCCATCGTTAGGCGAAGCGGGGACGTCTTCAAGCACGCCACGGACATTACCCGAAACAAAGCCCGGCGCACGATGGTAGAAAATGCCCTTAAGAAGCAGGAAACCATTCGGACGGCCGTCGACCGGTCCAGCAAGAAGTCCCGTACAGAATTGGAGAGGCTGATAGCAACCAAGAATATTGAGATCGAACGACTTCGAGCCGACAAAGAACTGCTCATCGCCTCTCACCGTGCGATGATCCTGGCGGTTACGGAGATGGGCGGATTTGCGACTTGGAAACGCTTCTTCGATCAGTACCAGTCGACTATCGACAGGCTCGAGAAGATGAAATGTCTTCCGAAGGCGGAGGTCATCAATCTATCATCGCGGCGTACGTGATGGCGAGGGGAACCGGCAAAAGTGGTGTCGAGGTCGCGCAGGAGCACGTCGACGCGCTCATCGAATATTTGGAGCGCCATAAAGACGAGCCGCTCCCAAGGTATGGGGTCGATCTGAACAAGACCCTGATCGCCAGGGAATGTGGCTTTGACAGGCAGGTGTTTCGTACTAATCCGCGTTGCGCCGAAATCCTCCGGGAAGCCGACGACTGTGATCGCAAGGCAAATTTGACGCGGCTTGAGCAGGCGGAAGCGGTTCGCGAGCAGAAGGCAAAAACGGACGCCGACCTGATGGCGTTGGAAGAGCAGAACCTCCGTCTGCTGGCCGAAAACGCTTCGCTGCGCCGGGACTTGGAGCGCCTGAAGCGGCTCAGCGCAGTGATCGCCGAAACTGGTAGGCTTCCATGATCGTTGCCGAAGTCCAGCCCTCGGGTCTCGTCGCAAGCCCGAAAATCCGTGAAGGTTAAATTGCAGCGAGCGAAGCGCAGTGGACCCACGATCGCACGTCGTAGGCGGTCGCAGTGAACGGAGAGCTGGACACCATGGCAGGGGCCATAGAAGGACGGCCTGGCACAGAGAATGAGACGGCACCGGTCCTTGAGCTGTCCTCCTGGGAGCTAGCCATCACATCTATGCACACGAGCAGCTTCGGCGATCACGTAATTATAGGTCGCGACGAGAAAGATCAGCTTCGTCGTGCGCTTGTTCTTGCGAAGAGAGTGCCACGCGATCCTGCCGTTGGCGAAACTTGGCGAGTAACGGGCCAGATCAGATCGCATCCCGAATATGGTCCTCAACTCCATGCGGATGTGGCACTCCCATTACTGACCAGAGGACGAGCTATTATCCGCCATCTGGCAACGGACAAGCGCTTTCCCGGCGTTGGCTGGGCCACGGCCGAACGCATTTGGAATGCGTTCGGAGAATCCATCTATGATCGCATCCGAGATCGAGACCTGAGGTCTTTGGCGCATGTTATTGGACCTGAACGCGGTAGCGCCATCATAGACGGCTTCGGCATTCTATCCGACGAGGTCGAAATCTTCCGTTGGCTGGATCGCTACGGTGTCTTGCCTCGCGTCGCTGGCGCGGCCGCTCGTGTGTGGGGCATTAGTGCCATCGACCGTATCAAGGCCGATCCCTATATCATGACGCTTTTCGAGCCCTGGCAGGAGGTCGATGCTAGAGCGCTGCGCCTCGGCATTGCTCCCGACGATCATAGACGGCTTTCTGCAGCGGTCGAGGAGGCGCTAACGATCCGGTTCCGATCCGGGCATATGGCCTCCCCTCTCGCGTTCATAAAACCTCTTGTGATGCGTCTTCTATCGCCTTGTGGTGGCGATCCTGCACGGGCGATCGAAATCGCTCTGTCGAGTGGCCGCGTGGTCGCGCCGCACCCTGAAAGCCTGCAGTCGCGCGCCTGCAGGTTCATGGAGGATGAGGTTGCGCGACTTGTCTCGGAAAGATTCCTTCGGCAACCGCGGCACAACGACGGCAAGCTCATCCTTGATGCCATGGTCAGGGTCGAAAGCGAGATCGGTTACAAACTTAGCTCGGCCCAGCGCGAAGCAGTCTTCATGGCAACGTCACGTAGCGTTTGCGTCATCAGTGGCGGTGCTGGCACGGGTAAGACCACGGGCGTCCGGGCGATCCTCGCTGCCTTGGAGGCATTGCGAGATGACCTTCCGGCAGAGCAGCGAGGCAGAATTGAGCACCTCCAAATTGCGTTGGCCGGACGCGCTGTCAGGCGGATCAGCGAGGCCACCGGACGCCCGGCAAGTACCCTTTCCCGGTTAATCCACGACATTGAGGACGCGGGGCGCCGTATTCAGGCTGGAACCGTGATCTTCGATGAATCATCGATGCTCGATACGCCATCGCTCTATAGGGTTCTTGTCCAGTTGCCCGTCGAGATGAACTTGATCTTTATCGGCGACCCCGGTCAGCTTCCGCCGATAGGACCGGGTCTGCCCTTCCACACAATGGTCAGAAGCGACAGCATTCCTTCCGTCACCCTGGATGTCGTTCATCGACAGGATGACGCGACTGGCATTCCCGCCGTTGCCTCTGCGGTTAGGCTCGGCACATCCATCAATCTCCAGCAATTCGATGCGAATGTTGGCCTGTCGCCTGGGGTCTATCTCTTCCCTGCATCAAAGGGAGATGTGGCGACGAAGACATTGGCAGCATTCCGTGCCATGTGCGGCCCCGCTCCGGCCCGTGGAAAGACAGCGGTCTTGCACGATCTCGACGTTCAAATCCTCACTCAGGTGAAGAACGGACCCGCAGGATCGAGGGAGTTGAACCGCGCAATTGAGGCCGAATATATGGCGCGTCAGCCCAACATCGAAGACTGGGGTTTGAGTGTCGGCTCCAAGGTCATGTGGCTCAAGAACGACTACTCGAAAGCCCCGCGGCTCGATGCAGACGGCAATCCGGTTATGGACCAGACGACCGGCGGCCCGATCTGCACTGGATTTATGAACGGCTCCCTCGGTGTCCTGCGGAAGCCCCATCCCAAGGGAGCCTGGATCAGGTTCGACGATGGCGCTGAGGACGCGATCACTGTGGCCGACCTTGAGAAGCTGACACACGGTTGGGCGATTAGCGTCCACAAGGCTCAAGGCTCCGCGTTCCGTCGTGTGATCATCCCCATTGTCCAGTCGAAATTGCTGGATCGGACCATGCTCTACACGGCAATCACACGGGCGGTTGAAACCGTAGTGTTTGTCGGCGAGTTAGACCTCATCAATGAGGTCATCTCCAACGCGCCGAGAAGTCTGCTCCGGGGAACCGCGTTGACCTTTCCAACCGCCCTTCCCTCCTGAGATTAGCATCCCCGCAGTTGGACTTTCCTGTATTCGGCGGAGAGCCATTGTAACTAGGGTACTGCTGGCCGAACGCCGTCTCAAACTCCACAGGGCTCAAATAGCCAAGGCTTGAGTGACGTCGGCATGGACTATAAGCTCTCGATGTAATGGCCAATCTCATTGCCAGCTTGAAAGTGCGAGGTAAAGGCCAAGCTCGGGAGGCTCCGGACACGATGAGGGGGCGATCATCCAAAATATCAGCTTGTCGAGCGCACTCTTTTCCAAAGTGCAAAAAAAGGTGCTTGCTCTTATTTTCATCGACCCCGAGCGTAGCTTCTATACCTCCGAAATCGTGAGGTCTCTTAGCTCTGGCACGGGCGGAGTGAGCAGGGAGTTGTCGCGCCTTGAGCGTAGCGGACTTGTCTTGGTCAAGCATGTTGGTAACCAGAGACATTACCAAGCCAATCCGTCTTCACCGATCTTCGAGGAACTCCAGAACATAGTATTGAAAACCGTCGCAGTCAGCGAAATCCTGCGGCGAGCTCTTGAGCCTTACAGGACCTCTATCTTAGCAGCTTTTATTCACGGATCTGTGGCCAGGGACGAGGACACAGCTCGGAGCGACATTGACGTTCTTATCATAGGCGATAACCTGGAGTATCCCGCCCTTTACGAAGCGCTGCTGAATGCGGAATTCTTCTTGCGCCGCCCTGTAAACCCTCTCTTTCTAACGATGGGAGACTGGCGACAAAAGAGTAAGACGCCCGGCTCATTTCTCGTTAAGGTCAAGGCCCGGCCAAAGATCTACGTCTATGGCTCAGATGAAGACATCAACTCGTGAATAGCGAAGCACAACCTGAGAACCTGGTCGAGATCGGAGCCTCAATGCCGAGGCATCGATACGCGCCGAATTGGAAGCCTGATCTCATGAAAAACGATGACAATCAGTGAAAAACGATGACGATGGCGCCATCGCCAGGAAAAATGATGATCTCCTTGATGTCATCAAAGCGCAATGAGAATTGGGTTATTCACCAAAGGATATTAATGCGAAGCGCTTCAATGGTTTTGAGCTAATTGCTAGCCTAGATCTTAAGGTCAGATAGCGTTACCGCAAGTTCTGGCGCGAAGTCCGGTCGCAACTTCCGGTCTTTCCGCAAGACCGTAATGGTCTGATATCCATTGAGGGACGGCTTTCTGTGAATATGAGTTTCCAGCGACCCGGCATGGATCACCCAAAGCTCGCGGATCCCAACGCTGGCATAAAGCAATGCCTTAGGACCAATATCATAGGCAAAACTTGAATCGGCGATCTCGACCACAAGATGCGCGGTCTGGGCGGTGAGGCCTTTGAGCCCCGTCGCCTCGTCATGAAAGACGAAATCCGGCTCAAGATAGGTGTCAGACGCAAGCCGAAAAGTGTGCCAGGCTATCCTCTTCCGGCATGACGGCGGCGATGTTCGATCAGCATTTCCTCAAGCACCCGATCGCCGTTTTCGACCGTCGCCACGACGCGGCCGGTGCTCTCGCCGATCTCAACATCGATGCGACTCCTCCGACCACTCCCATCGAACCAAGGATTATTTACTAGGATCTGTTGAGATTTCAGGATTCACAAACGCGGCGAATTCTGATTCAAGCTCCCCAAAGGAGCTTTCCATGGATCGTTTTTGCCTGACCGACGCCCAATGGGAGAAGATCGAGCCGCATTGTCTGGGCAAGAAGACCGATCCGGGCCGGACCGGCGGAGATCCTCGGCTGTTCCTCGAAGCGGTTCTGTGGATTGCGCGCACCGGCGCGCCCTGGCGCGATCTGCCGCAAGCTTCGGTCACTGGAACACGGTGTTCAAACGGTTTCGCCATTGGGTGAAAGCCGATGTTTTTAAACGGATATTCGACGCCGTCTCGGACGATCCCGACATGGAATACGCCATGGTTGACGCAACCATCGTCAAGGTCCACCGGCACGGCCAGGGCGCAAAAGGGGGACTAAAGCCAGGCCATAGGCAAGTCAAAGGGCGGAATGACGACGAAAATCCTGGCTCTCACCGATGCCTTGGGCAATCTGGTGCGCTTCGAACTGCTGCCGGGCCATCGCTATCGACACCGTAGGCGTCGAGCCCTTGATCGAAGGCGTCCATTTCGGCGGGCTGATTGCCGATAAAGCCTTCGACTCCGAATTGGATCATCGAAACCCTCAACGAGCGCGGCGCGAAAATCGTTATCTCCCAGCACCCACGGCGCTCGAAACCGCTCGATATCGACGCCGAAATTTACAAATGGCGTCACTTGATCGAAAATTTCTTCTGCAAACTCAAAGAGTTCAAGCGCATCGCGATGCGCAGTGACAAAACAGATCAAAGCTTCGCCGCCATGATTTATGCTGGAGCTGCCGTCATAAACTCACGATGAATCTCAACAGACCCTAGTTCGCCAGGAGGCCACTGGGCGTCAAACGCGTAACTGGCTTTAAGCTAAGTGCCAAACGAGATCTTAAGGTCAGATAGCGTTACCGCAAGTTTGGGCGCGAAGTCCGGTCGCAACTCCCGGTCTTTCCGCAAGACCGTAATGGTCTGATAACCATCGAGGGATGGCTTTCTGTGAATGTGAGTTTCGAGCCGCTCGGCATGGATCACCCAAAGCTCCCGGATCCCAAAGCTGGCGTAAAACAAGGCCTTCGGGCCAGTATCATAGGCAAAACTTGAAATCGGCGACCTCGACCACGAGATGCGCGGTTTTGCCGGTCAGCGCCTTGGTCATCCGTGAACTATTGCCAAGCTGTTGATATAGCTTAACCTTGCGCCCTGTTCCGGTAAATTATTTTGCAAGATTAGTGGGGTTGTCTGCCGCTTTTCTTGCAAAATAATCCTGCAGCATCCTTTTGCCTCAATGTCGATTCGCTGGGGCGATGGGGCGATCGAATCATACTTCACCAGCTTCCTGAAAGAGGAGGGAACGATGAGGAGCCGAGCGCACGCTCCATCAAAAGCGTACTGCCTCAGAACAGTGAGTTTATGAAAATAGGTCAATTCAAAGGTGCCGCTCGCCCCCCTTCGTGACCCGGCCAGCCCATGGCGCCTTCGTGGCTGGGGGCCGCGGCAAGCGCGTGATTGTCTTCTCCAGGCTCAAGCATGTGCTGAGAAAAGCCAAGGCGCGCACCTACGAGGCCGTCCTTGCCGCTATCGGCGCGCTCCTCCAGACTTACACCCCTGCCAAATGCGCCAACTATCTCAGAAACTGCGGATATGGACCCGTCTAAAATCAACAAACTCTAGGTGTTTAGTCCCAGCATGTGGTGGATTGGATTGAGCCTGAACTGATCCGGGTTTTCTGTCCAGCATTTGCAGATGTATTCGTAGGGCGTGAGCCCGCGAAGGGTCTTGAGCCGCTTGGCGAAGTTGTAGGCCGCCAGGAAGGTGTTCGAGGTGCTCGCGAAGCTGATCGTGGCTGTCGTAGTGGTAGCGTCGGACGGTTGCCTCTTTCAGGGTGCGGTTCATGCGCTCGACCTGGCCGTTGGTCCAGGGATGCTTCGGCTTTGTGAGCCGGTGATCGATATCGCTTTTCGCGCAGGCCAATTCGAAGGCATGGGCCCATAGACGTTCACCTCTTGCAAGGCATTCTTTGAGCTCCTGCGCCATCGAGCAAACGTTGCCTGGCGTTGTGAAGTGCGTGCCGTTGTCGGTTAGTACGGTGTGGATTTTGTAGGGGACGGCTGCGATCAGGGCTCGCAAGAAATCCGCAGCCACGGCCCGTGTTGCCTTCTCATGGAGTTGGGCGAAGGCAAATTTTGACGTCCGGTCAATGGCCACGAAGAGATAGAGCTTGCCTTCTTCGGTTCTGACCTCGGCAATATCGATGTGGAAATAGCCGATGGGATAGGTCTTGAACGCCTTCTTGGCAGGCTTGTCGCCTTCGCACGTCCGGCAGCCGGCTGATGCCGTGGCGCTGATAGCAGCGATGCAGGGAAGAGCGGGTCAGATGCGGGATGGTGGCCTGCAGGGCATAAAGACAATCGTCGAGCGGCAAGCAGCGTATGCTTGCGGAAGGCCACGGCGATGGCCTCCTCCTCGACCGACAAGACCGTCGAGCGCGGGTCTTTCGGCCCCATGGGCGCGTCGTGGACGAAGGTCCGCTTCTTCCACTTCGCAACCGTCTTGGGATTGAGTCCGTGCCGCTCGGCTAGCTCCTTGGCCGTAGCTTTCGATCGCTGTATTGCCGCTCGGATGGCGTGCGTGGTCGTGGCGCTGCCGTGAAGTATCTGTCCCATAACCGCTCCCGAAGTTTCGGGTCAGTTAGACTGATTCCATCACATGCTGGGACTAAACATCTAGGTAGGGGGACTACAACGAGCAAAACAAGGCCAAAAGCCCGTTTTTCTCCAAGTTAGGGGGACAGTGATGCTCTCGCACAGCAATGTTAAGTTGCAGCCTTATACAAAGCCCTCAGCGAAGATGGCGATCCTCGCTTGACCACGCTTCTCGGCGTGTTTCTGATCCAAAAAAATTTCAAAAGTGGATTCAGCGCGCTGTTTGGGCATGTTTTCGCTGAAAACGACTTCTGCAAATGACAGAGTTCACGCCGATCGGCACGAATGCCGCTAGCCTTCTCACGAAAGATGCGCTGGCAGCCCGCAGCCTTGAACTCTTCGAGCTTGGCCTCCAGCGTCTGGCCGACAGTCGAGACGCAGGCATATCCGTAGCGCTTTGGTCCAGTACAAGCGCGCAAGTTTCGTCGGCGGCAATGACCGCACCATTTCGCTTCAGCCTCTCAACCTGAAAGCCGTAAACGGTGTGACGGTTGCACTCGACGCTGGCGAAGTCGAGCTTCGCTAGTTAGATCGCAGCGATCTAACGACTGGAAGGCTCCAGCTTGGCTGGGGCCTTTTTTTATGCATAGCAAACCTATAAAACGCATCTAATCTCCCCTGCACACTTCGCGTGCAGCATCAAACAAATACAGGGGCCGCATCAAACAAGCGGCTATAGCATAATGAGTAAGCCCGCAGGCGCGGCGCCCGCAAAATTTCTCCAAGGCTCCATAATGCGCCACATCGTGGCGCTGACGACAGCGACCGCGATAGGGCTCCTCGCAATATTTGCTGTTGACTTCATCACTCTCTTCTACCTGAACAAGCTGGGACAGGTGGCAATCTCCGCTGCGGCGGGATATGCGGCCACAATATTTTTCCTTTTGTTTTCAATAGGGATCGGCTGCACAATTGCCGCCAGCGCCCTTGTTGCGCCAGCGCTTGGAGCAGGAAATTTGGAGCGCGCCAGGCGTCTTTCCGGGAACATCCACATTCTGGCCTTCGCCCTGACGGCAATGTTATCGTTAGCAATTTGGCCTTTCACCAATGGAGTGGCGGAGCTATTCGGCGCTACCGGGGAGGCCAGGGATCATACGGCGGGCTTTCTGCGCATAGCACTTCCAGTAATGCCTTTCCTGACCGTGGGAATGGTCTCGGCCGCTGTCTTGCGATCAGTGGGAGACGGCCGCCGCGCCATGCTTGTGCAGCTCACAAGCGCAATCATCACTGCTGCGCTCGATCCAATCTTTATTTTCGGCTTTGGCCTTGGGATTGAGGGCGCAGCTATCGCGTTATCGATCGCGTGGATTGCCATGTTTTTAGCCGGCCTCAACGGTGTTTGGCGCGTTCACCGGCTGATCGCTTTTTCTGGTGTGAAAGCTTTTTGGTCTGATGTGCCAGTAATCCTGCGCGTTGCGTTTCCCGCGATCATGGCCAATTTGGCGACGCCTTTGGGGAACGCCTACGTGACTGGCGCGATGGCAAAATTTGGCAATGGGGCCGTCGCTGGTTGGACAATCGCCGTGCGTCTCATTCCAATAGCTTTCGTCGGCATGTTCGCACTGACGGGTTCAATTGGGTCAATCCTTGGTCAAAATCTCGGCGCGGGGCTTTTCGGGCGCGTCCGTCAGTCTTTCACCTATGCACTCATTTTTGTAGCGGTCTACACCTTCGGGGCGTGGCTTCTCTTGGCCTTGGCTTATCCAAAAATCAATTTGGTTATGAACGCGGACGCGCAAGCGAGCGAAATTACCGCTTTCTTTTGCGTATGGTTTACGCCTCTTTTTGTGTTTGTGGGTGCGCTCATTGTGTCCAATGCAGCATTGAACAATACGGGGCGTCCGCAATTATCAAGTTACATCAGTTGGGGGCGCGTAACGCTCGGAACTGTTCCGTTCGTTACGCTTGGCGCGCATTTGGGAGGAGCCAAGGGAATTATGCTCGGGCAGGCGCTCGGCTCGGCTTTATTCGGCACGCTCGCCGTGTATCTCTGTTATCGGCACATCAATCGCATGAAAAGCGTACCAGAGCCAAAATTCGCTTCCGAGGCAGAACTCGTTTCATCTTAGTATTGTGATGCAGCGTCAAAAGCATTCAACCACGCGGTAGACTAGGACCTGTTGACAAAGTACCTTATCCAGAGACGGATTGATGTTATTTGGACGAAGCCGAGATAGCTTGACTTGGTTTTGTCATACCGTGTCGCCAGCCGCCTCGCGTTTTTCATTTTATTGAAGCAGCGCTCGATGCGGTTTCGAAGGGCATAGATATGGCCGTCGATAGGAACTTGCGTTTTGCGGTTCCGCTTGGCGGGAATGACCGCTACGCCGCTGCGGCTTTCCATATCGTTTCGAATAAAATCAGCGTCATAGCCTTTATCTGCGACGAGAACTTTCGGTTCTGGGCCATCCCTCATGACAGGGCCATAGCCTTTGAAATCCGAGACCTCGCCGCCCGTGACGGCGGCGGCTACCGGCAACCCAGCCGCGTTGACGCGGAGATGAATTTTTGACGAAAAGCCACCTTTTGAGCGCCCAAGACCCTGATTTTGAGTCCCCCTTTTGCGCCAGCGGCGTGATGGTGCGCCCGGACAATGGTGGAATCGATCATTTGCAAGCTGTCCGGGACGTCTTCCGCGCCGTTGAGCGCATCCAGCAAAATGTCCCAAAGCCCAGCCAGCGTCCAGCGGCGGAACTGACGGTACACCGAGGACCATTTGCCAAAATAATCCGGCAAATCGCGCCATTGCGCTCCCGTTCTCGCCAGCCAGAAAACTCCATCCAAAACAAGACGATGGTTCGAGGGCGGACGGCCGGATTTGGGCCCCTTACACATCAGGAATGGCTCAAAAAATGCCCATTCCGCGCTGCTCATCAAACCACGAACCAAGAGGGCCTCCTGCCGAAAGCAATCTTGAATCACGCTTTAACTGATTCGAGAATCCTCTTTGTCAACAGGTCCTAGACTAAGACACTGGCTGTTTCTGTATCATAACCAGTTTGGTATCGACGTCTTCTCCGTTGATTGTAATCAAGCGATATCCAAAGCTTTTCTTGTCGATTGTTCTACTAGCGGTCTTGCCAATTTGGTAAGAAACCGCTGGCGTCATGAATTGTTTAACAATGCCGACGATGGCCACGTCATTCATATGATAGTGGCCGCAAAAGATAGTTATATCCCGTTTTGATGCCTCCAGCGCTGCGGAACGCCGCCAAAAAAACGGGAACGCGTTCACATGGCCGTCGAGGAATGCTTCGGCGCTTTCGGCCAGATAGCTGCCAGCGGCGCCAAGGTCAGGGCGCTCGCCTCGCGCCAGTGCACGGCGGAACGCGCTTTCATACGCTGAAAGGGATCGCGAAGCCTTGGCCAAGACCGCTGATTGTACCGCATACGGGGCACATAAAAAGCCTAGACCCTTACCACATGCGACTTGAAGGACCGTCCATTTTTTAGGGCACGGCTTTGGGCATCTCGATTTGTTCAAATCAACTCCATACACCTACCTACAGCTGTCTAAAGTGGCCGCGCTTCTAGTCCGATGTGGGGGCAACGATCCTCATCGCCATTGATGTCGTTTGACGGACGATTATTGGTGAGAACCCTGATTCATTCAGTAATGGCGTGCTTTTCATGCAAACGATGTTGGTCAAATGCATGTGAGTCCCAGAAAAGCAGAGCGCCATCAGATGATTTTCATCGATATGAGATAGCAGAAAGCTCCAATCCTCCGGCCTACGGTCACATTCAGGATCGCAATTCAGCATCAGACGCCCTTGCTCGCGTAGATCAAAGGCGAAGCTATCCAAGGCCAAGGAAAGCCCTAGCCCACGTGCTTTGATGTAGCTTTCCTTCAAGGTCCAGAGCTCAAAAAAGCGAACTACCTGATTTTGTTCTGGCAATCGCCGAAGCGCCAATACTTCCGCTCTTGCAAAATAAGCATCTGCCAGCTGCAGCGGCGCTCCTCGTCGGCAATCCTCAACATCTATACCAATATCTGGAGCTGATCCCACGGCAAGAACGACCCAATCGCCTGAATGAGAAACATTGAAAAATAAAGTATGAGCGCAATCATGACGTGAATCGATGAAGGGGCGCCCATAATCGTTCTCGTAAAAGGTCCAGTCGCTCGGTCGCACATTGGCAAACCGCGAAAGCGATGTTCGAACCAGCGCGCGAGTCACTAGATAGCGATGCCGGTCTTGTGCCCTTATGAACCGCTGTTGCTTTTCACGTTCCGTCGGCGAAAGAATTGTTGCATATTGCTGGAGAAGTTTTTGATCATTGATATTTTCCGTATTTACGCACCAGATATACAGAGCGTTTAGCGTTAAACTCTGCTCGGAAACCATTTTAATACTCACGTATACATACAAACTTCTTACTTGTGATGTGACGCTCATGCGGATAACCGAACGCATTATTGATGTATGTAACGCCATCAATGACCACACGCCGATTCACGTGACTATGGCCGTATACATGCATTCGGGCTCCAAGTTGTCGGATTTGTTTGTCAATTAATGCGCTTCCGAGGACCGAATATAACCACCGCATCGATGTAGGAATAGCAGCAGGCATCACATCAATCCGCGGGACAAAGTGCGAAAAAGAAATTACCTCCTCGGTCTTGCGAGGTGCATGGTCATTCATGGCCAGGAAATAATGATTGATATGCTCATCCGTCATGCCGTTTGGCCAGCGACAAGCATGACAGTCTGTCCATCTTTGCTCTAGGTCAGAAACGCGCGCTGCAAACGAATGATCGTACCACGCAAAGAGCGGAATTAATGTGACTGGTCCCACATCGAAAGGGCTTGTGTGCGCTCCGCATTGTTTCGCTCTGTCGAGAACGGCATGAAATTTATCCAAGGAATTGGCTGGATTCTTTTCACGAATTACCCACACATCGTGATTTCCAGGCACAAACATGACCGTTTTGAAGCGAGAGGTAAGCGCCTCAATACACCATGAAAATTTTTCTTGGACGTCCGAGATGTCACCGGCAACAATGAGCGCATCGTGCTGGAAGTCCGATAGGGACAGGCTGCCGACCCAAGTTGCATTCTCATCGTAATCCACGTGCAGATCAGAGATGGCAAAGATTCTCATGTGTCACCTCTTTAGCACTGGCGCACCCATTGAGCCCGATTCACAGCGAGGCACGACCGGTGATCGCAGCGAGCGCCTCCCGTTCGCGTCCGTACGGCGTGATTACTGCTCTAGCAGTCGATTCTGAAGACGCCGGTAGCAGATATTTGAGAAACGTAGCAAGTGTGCCCGAGGGACCGAGGTCCAGATAGTTGAAAGAACCTTCCGTCTCGAATTTCAGCACGGATTGTTGGAACTGAATGGGCGCTCTAACAGCGGTCCAGAAAAACTCGCTCGGTAAAATGCTGAGGGACTCCATGGTGGCGCAGCAAGTAAGTGGTATTCCTGTCTCAGTCATGACGCATTCGGCGACAGCACCCAAAAATGCATCCTTGGCTGGGTCTATTGAGGACGAGTGGAACGCAAATGAAACCGGGAGGGTCTGGAATGCCTTCCCTTGAGCGCGCAGCCATTGTTCTATGGCCAGTAAGTTCTTCGCCGAGGCTGAAACCACAAAGTGAGACTCGAAGTTGATCGAGGCAATTTCACACTGATTCTTCCACGGTGCGTGGGCCAAAATCCCCTGATCAGCAAGTATCGCAATCATGCCACCCTGCTCGCAGTTAGCCTGAACCAAATCAGCTTGTTTCACTACAAGTGTCAGAGCATCTTCCATCGGAAGGCAACCTGAGATGCTCGCTGCAGCGAAGGACCCAAGACTTGCACCGAGTGTATAATCGGGCATAACGCCATTGGCCATCAAGGTACGCGCCAACGCATATTCGACCATGAATATGGCGGGGTGCGTCATCGTTATGTCGACGAAGGGTATCGACATTCCTCGTTCGCCGTAAAGCACAGGAAGAACTAGTTTGCCGGTAAGATCGCGAACTATTCCATCCATTTTGCGTAGCCAATAGCCGAACGTTGGATTGTTCTCGAATAGTGCGCGGGCCATCTGAAAATATTGTGAGCCTTGGCCCGAAAACATGAAGACAGTTTGCTTGCGTATAGTCCCCTCCTTGATAATCACTGTTTTCCCCACAGACTTCCGCGGTTGTCCTGTTTTGACGCCTCATGTCATTGAGAATTCGGACAGCACCAAAACAGCTTCGACTTGTCCGAGCCGAGCCCTCCTACCCCACACCAAACACCCAAGAGATGGATGCAGTTTTGCATCTCAAGACTGCACCTTTGAGCACCACCTTGGCGTCGATCAGCGCGGTGCTCCGCCGCCGAGCGCGAACACGTGTATCGCCGGTGTGCCGGTTGGGCTTGGGGCTTCCTCCCCTCTTTTGCGGCGGAATGCTTGGTAGCGGTGGGAGAGGTCGTTGACGTGGGTGTTACGCAGGCCCGTGACCACGGCGACGTATTGAACCTCACCGACAGTGTAGGTGATGACGCTTGAGCTGGGGAAATTGTCCAGTGGGGCGGTCCAAAGCAATTTGCCGTCGCGGTCGTCGAACGCCTTCAGGGCAGGATCGAGGTCTCCGGCGAACACCACCCCGCCAGCAGTGGCGAGCACAGCCGTCGAGATCGGCGCGGGCAAATCGTGATTCCAGCCACGTTTTTGGGCGGAGAGATCCATGGCCTGAAGGCGGCCCATCATGCCGTCCTTGTCCGCATCCGGGTGATTGGCTTCGGTTAACTTCGTGCCGGGAGCAGTAAGAAGCCGCATGCCTTCCGCACCAAAGGTGAGGCAAAACTCGGCGATTGGCACGAAGACCTGACCGCTCGTGGGATTCAGCGAAGTGGCGGGCCATGAGCGCGCCCCGGTGGCACTGGGACAGATCAGGGTCGACCGCACCGGGTCAGGGATCCGGGCCGGATCGATGGTCTTGGCGCCGGTGGCGGGATCGATGCTGGCAATGACGTTCTGCGTACCCGCATCGATCGAGAAAAGATAGGCACCCGTCTTGGCGTCGAGCGCATCTAGAATGCCCATCTTGCCTGTGGTCATCACAACCCGGTGGGTCTTGCCGGCGACATTCATCGTGGTGAGCTGCCGCTCGAACACCCAGTCGAGATCCCATTGATCATTAGCTAAATGCTGATAGTGCCAAACCAGCCGGCCGGTGTTGGGGTCGAGTGCGACGGTGGAGTCGGTATATAGCGCGTCATTGGTCACCGACGGGTCTGGCGAGCGTTTGAGCAGCAAAGCGGTGTCGTAAGTTTGGCCGACGCCGAAATAAACAAGGTTCAGTGTCGGATCGTAACTACCCTGATGCCAGGCGGAGGCACCGCTGCGCTGTTCGATTGGCAAGCCGTTCCAGCTGTTCCCGCCAGGCTCGCCTGGTCGGGCGATGGTGTGGAAGCGCCAAAGTTCGCGACCCGTCGCAATATCGAGTCCGACGATGAAGCCGCCGCCGGGCGCCGCGCTGGCGGTGACGCCTTGGATTATCTTGTCACCAACGATCAACGGCGCGCTGCGCAACTGGAAATGGCGCCTATTCGTTGCCGGAGGGCTGAGTTCGATCGTGTGGTCCCAGACCTCGACCCCCGTTTTGGCGTCGAGCGCGATCACATGTAGGTCTGAGGTCGGTACAAATACCCGTCCGCCGGAGAGGGCGAGCCCCATCTTTTGGGTGGAGGGGACGCTCGGAATGTAGACGTGGCGCCAGAGCAGTTCACCATTTGCCGCATCCAAGGCGAGCACAACATCGGGCGTGGTCTGCAGGAACATTACGCCATCATGGACCAGTGGCGTCGGCATGCTGGGGCCGGATTGCAGCGGCGCGCGCCATGCAACGGCAAGGTTAGCGACATTGTTTCGGTTTATGACCGCCAGCGGGCTGAAGTTTTGGGCGTCATAAGTGCGTCCCCATTGCAGCCAGTCACCCGGTGCGGGGCTTTCCAGCATAGCGGGCACCACAGCGCGCAGCTTGTCGAAGAGGGCCGCCGCGACATTCGCAGGCGCCGTTTTTATTGCAGACGGGGCCGCTGGGGCCGTGGCAGGCGCTGCGATGCTCGAGACGTTCGATCCCTCGGCCGTCCGCCGTCCGAGCAGGCGAGCGAGTGCGCTGATTTCAGCAGGGTTGAGGCCCTGGGCCATCGGTCGCATAACGCCACTGGTCAGAGCTTCTGTAATATCCTGGGTGGTGCGCGACCGCAGCTGTTCACGATCAGGCGCCCGCTGGACCGGCGGCTCGTGGCACGTGCTGCAGCGCGCCATAAACAGCGCCTCGGCGTTGATGGGCGCTCCGCTGCTGTCCTGCGCGGCGGCGGTTACAGGGAGTGAGATAGCGAGGAACAGGCTGATGGCGGCGATGGCGGCTCTCATTCGATGTCGTCTCCAAACAAATTTCCTAAGCTGACCTCTGCACGGATTTGTACTCCAGCAGAACCAATGGTTATTTCAACCGTCTCCGCCCTAAAGCGCAGAGTGCGTACCGATTACCGATCATCGGCGATCGGTACGCACTCTTACTCCGAGCGCCCTGCCAGCATCCAATCTGCCAGAGCGGTCACATAAGGCGGCTTAAGTACCGTCATGTGGTTTCCGGGCCCCTGCCATGAGACCAAATTTGGCGCGAACCGCTGCCACCCATTGACGCTCTCCAGGAACCTTCGTTGATTGGCGTGATCGTTGAAGCCCGCGTCGGAGACAATTGCGAGACGCATGGTTCCGGAATAAATCGTCTTGGGATTATAGGGGGTCCGCAGCGCCGTTTCAAAAGCGCGTATTGGCCCGAGGAGAAGGTCGGCGTGGGAAAAAGGTGGCAACAGGGCCGCCCTGACGAGCCGCTCATGCAGCAGTTCCAATTGTCTCTTGGCAACGAGTGCGTCAAGATCGCCCAAAGTAATCCCCAGAGAACATTCTGCGCTTTGCTCAAAGAGTTGGACCATCTTAATCAGCGCTTCTGCACGGTTATACTCGCGAGGCTCGGCTCCTTCTGCGTCTGGAACCCTACTGTCGATGAGTGCGAGCGACGTCACCGGGCGTCCGGCCGCCTGCAGCTGCAAAGCCATCTCGAATGCCACGCAACCGCCAAAAGAGTGTCCGAGCAAATGCACTTGGCCTTCAGGGTAGATTTTCTCAAGAGAGTTGAGATACGCCCTCGCGGCTGCCGGAATCGTCGAGTGGGGAACCTGCAGACCATCAAGGCCTCGCGGTTGCAGCCCCTGAACGTGCCATGTCCGCCCCAGCGCTTCAGCGAGACCAATAAAGCCTGCTACATTGGCTCCGGCTCCCGGTATGCAGAAAAGTGAAGGCCCGTCCGACGGCGCTTCCTGTATTGTCACCAGCGGGGAATAATCCTTATACCCTTGCTGGGGTGGTAGTTTTGCGCTCACTTCTTGAAGAGCCGAGGACACCGCTGCACCGAGCGACAGGACATGCGGATCCGTCACCATCGAATCGTGATCTCCGGGCACGGAAAGAACATGAATTTGCTGGGTAGGCATGACTTGGCCCCAGCCGCAATAGATGTCGTTAAGAACATTATGCTGTGCCGCAAACAAGTGAACGGGAACGGGTAGAGCTTGGCCCAGGTATCTGCTAAGCGCCTCCGTATGTGTTCGGATACGGGAAAGCATTTGGCGAAGATTGCTCGCAGCGAGGTTTTTTGGCAAAAGCGCCAATTTTTGGCATTGCTCGAAGAGCGTGGCAAAATCCGTGGGCGCCAGGGCCTCCAACTGCTTTGCAACGGCCGATGATGGATTGGTTCTTAGGGCGTGCCATCGCAGCAAGGCCTCATCCGATTGAGGAAAAACAGTCTTCTGTGTCGGCGCGTAGTGGGAATCGATCAGGCCAATGAACTGAACGACTTCATCTTCGCCGATTAATTGTGCAGCGATTTCGTAAGCGAGGTTTCCGCCGAAGGACCAACCAGCGAGACGGTAAGGTCCAGTCGGCTGTATAGCGCGGATCACCTGCCGAAGACGCGCCGCCATAGCTTCCAGCGTGCGTAAGGCGGGTACGTCCGCCGTATAGAGCTGCAGACCGTACACTGGAAAATTTCCAGCGAGATGCCGTGTGAGGAGGGAGCCATAGAATATCTCCCCAGAACCCTCGGGGAGCAGAAAAAGCGGAGGCTCATCCCCTGCTGTTCGGAATGCGATGGCGCCGTGTTTTAACAGAATATCATCCTGAGTGGCCCCCTCGCGAGCGAGTGCCTCGATGGTCGGCTGCGCGAAAAGCTTGGCCAGAGAAATGTCTATTTCCCTTGTCTTCAGCATGCTTACGAATTGAACTGCTAAGAGCGAGTGGCCGCCAAGTTCGAAGAAATTGTCGTGGCGGCCGACACGCTCCACCCCGAGCAGCTCCGCCCAGATCGTGGCCAGCGTCTCTTCGACCTCGCCCTGCGGTGGCTCATAGCCACCCCGCACATAGGCCTCGCCGTCGGGTGCCGGTAGCACCTGGCGGTTAAGCTTGCCGTTCGGCGTCAAGGGCAGCGTCTCGAGCTTCACATAGGCGGAGGGCAGCATGTAATCTGGCAATAGCGCCGCCAGATGGCCGCGCAGAGCCTCCGCGCCAAGATGTGCGTCACCCACATAATAGGCGACGAGCCGCTTGTCGCCCGGGTTATCCTCTCGCGCGATCACCACCGCTTCGTTAACACCGTCGTGATCGAGGAGGCGTGCCTCGATCTCGCCGAGCTCGATGCGGAAACCGCGGACCTTCACCTGGAAGTCGTTACGGCCTAAAAACTTGATGTTGCCATCGGCCAGCCAGCAGCCGAGATCCCCTGTCCGGTACATGCGCGCGGCCGGCTCCCCCGCAAACGGATCGGTCAGGAACCGCTCCGCCGAGAGTTCGGGCCGATTCAGATAGCCACGCGCTACCCCCGCCCCGCCAATGTAAAGCTCGCCTGTTACCCCGATCGGAACAGGTTCGCCGTGCGCATCCAAAATGTAAATCTTCGTGTTCGCGATCGGACGCCCAATGGGGACAGACTGGCAATCGCTCATAAACTCATGCGTCACGCAGCCGACGACGGTCTCTGTCGGGCCATACTCATTCACAAGGCGCACGCCGGGTTGAATATCCTGCCACAATCGCACCGTCGAGAGCGATAACGCCTCGCCCCCGATGACAAAGAGGCTGGCCGAACCAACCGCTTCCTCCGCACGCATCCGTTGACCAAGCACGGTCAGATGCGCTGGCGTGATCTTCACCAGTCCACAGTCCGGCACCTCCCGCAGGAGCCGCTCGAGGCCATCGATTTCCTCGCCCTCGGGCAGCAAACGGGCGATCCCGCCGCGTAGCAGCGGAACAAATAGACTGGTCACCGTGGCATCGAAGGAAAGCGAGGACGACACAATGGCATTGACCGCGGGCGCATAGGCCTCCATGGCCCACCGCAAATAGTTGTGTACCCCCTTGTGCTCGACCATCACCCCCTTGGGTAGGCCAGTGGAACCGGAGGTGTAGATCACATAGGCGAGATGGTCTGGCGTAAGTCCAATGGCGGGAGGGGCAAGATTGGTGGCGGCTTCGCCAGCCCACGACTTTTTATCGCCAAGATTGATCACAGGCAGATCGGGGGACAAGTCCGAGAGGACCGCCCGGCCCGTCTCATCGGTAATGAGCGCCACGGGCGCGCTGTCTTCGATCATGAAGACGAGACGCTCGGCGGGATAAGCCGGATCGAGCGGCACATAAGCGCCGCCTGATTTCAGCACCGCCAGCAGCCCCACCATCATCTCGAGGCTGCGTTCGAGGCAGAGCGCCACCCGCGCGTCGGGGCCCACGCCTAAGCCGCGCAGATGATGGGCCAGTCGATTGGCCTTCGTGTTGAGCTCGCCATAGGTGAGCCGGCCCGTCCCGCATTCCACCGCAATGGCCTCGGGCGTTCGTGCCACCTGTTCTTCGAACAGCTCGTGGACGCATTTGTCGCGCGGATAGTCGGCTTCGGTTGCGTTCCACTCCACCAGCAGCCTGTGCCGCTCGGCCTTGGGCAACACCGCCAGGCGCCGCGTCGGCATCTTGGGTGCCGTCTCCATGGCCTCGGCCAGACTGGCAAGCGCCGTACGCATGAAGCCGCACACACGCTCCGCCCCAACCGGCGCGTGCACCTGCGCCGTTAAAAGAAACCCCTCGCCCAGATCGTCCACAGATATGGTCAGAGGATAGTTGGTGCGCTCCTCGGCGCTGAGCAGCTCGATCCCCTCCAAGACCGGACGCGCCTCCTCTTCTGCCCCCCTGATGTGTCGGTAGTTCAAGAGCGCCGAGAACAAAGGCAAAGGCGCAGGCACAGCGCTGCAGCGCTGTGCCAAGGCCAAAGAGGCATGTTCGTGGCGCAGCAACTCCGCCAAGGAGGCCTGCGTGCGGCGCACGCTCGCCTCCGCCCCCTCTTCGCCCACACAAAGGCGGATGGGGAGCGTGTTGATGAATATGCCCAGAGCCTGGTCCGCGCCCTCGCCGCCCATGAGGCGACCAAACAACACCGTGCCGAATACCACATCCTCGCGCCCCGATGTCCGCGCCAGAATTTGCGCGAACGCCAGATGGAACAGGCTTGCCGTGCTCACCCCAAGAACTCGCGCCCGCGCCCGCAAGCGCTGGCAAAGCTCAGGCTCCAAAACAAGCCGCGCCTCTTCGATGTCAGAGCCATCGCCCTGCACCTCGACCAGACCAAACGGCAGCGTCGCCTCCTCCACATCGCCAAGCATGCCGCGGAAAAACGCCTCGTGCTCCGAAGCGCTCACCCCAAGCCTAGCCTGCGCCACAAAATTGCGGAACGGCACCGCCCGTGCAAGCTGGTCCGCGTGGCCCAGAACGTGTGTGTGGATCTCTTTGAAGAGCATTCTCAACGTGGTGTTGTCATCAGCCAGATGATGGCTGAGCAACAAGAGCAGCCAGCGGCCCTCGGCGCTATGCTCAGCGATAAAGCCACACAAGAGTGGCGCCTGGCGAACGTCGAGCCGGAAGTGGCGCGGGTCAAAGCGCTCCTTGAGCTGTGCCGCCATGTCGCCAACCGTTGGATCGAGCCTTATCTCCTCCACCCGCAAGGGCGCCTTGCGCCACACCACTTGCGCCGGCTGCGGCAATCCTTCCCACACCACACTTGTGCGCAAAATGTCATGGCGAGCGATCACAGCCTCAAGCGCCGCCCAAAAGCCATCCAACCGCTCCCGGCTATCAAAGGCAAGAAGGCTCTGCACCAGATAGGCGTCACCTTCGGCGGCCAGCAAATGATGGAATAAAATGCCTTCCTGCAACGGCGCCAGCGGATAGATGTCCTGCACATTCTGAGCCCCGCCCGGCACCTGAGCCACCACCCCATCGATCTCCGCTTGGCTCAGCGCGATCAGCGGCAGCATCTCGGGCGTGATCCTCGTGCAGCCTTCAGGGATCAGATTGGGAGGAACCGTAAGGTCAGCGCCTGGCGCCGCCGCGGCCGCAAGTCCCGAAAGGGATGGGGAGGCAAACAGCGCGCGCACATCTATTTGTAAGCCCTGGCGTCGCAGCCGTTCGACCAGCGTCACCGCGAGCAGCGAATGGCCGCCAAGTTCGAAGAAATTGTCGTGCCGGCCGATGCGCTCAAGCCCGAGCAGCTCCGCCCAGATCGTGGCCAGCGTCTCTTCGACCTCGCCCTGCGGCGCCTCATAACCAGCCCTCGCATAGGCCTCGCTGTCCGGCGCCGGCAACGCTTTGCTGTCGAGCTTGCCGTTTGGCGTTAACGGCAAGTTATCTATGCGCACATAGGCCGCGGGCACCATGTAATCGGGAAGAGAGGCTAACAGGTGTGATCGTAGAGTGTCTGCCTCCAGCTCTCCATCGGATACATAATAAGCCACAAGGCGCTTGTCGCCCGGAACGTCTTCGCGTGCGAGAACTACAGCCTCGCGCACGCCTATATGTTCCGACAGCCGGGCTTCGATCTCACCAAGCTCGATGCGGAAACCGCGGATCTTCACCTGGAAGTCGTTGCGGCCTAAAAACTCAATATTGCCATCCGGCAGGTAGCGTGCGAGATCCCCTGTTTTATACATCCGAGCCCCGGGTTCGCCCGCAAACGGATCGGCCACAAACCGCTCCGCTGTCAGCTCAGGCCGGTTCAGATAGCCGCGCGCAACACCCGCACCCCCAACGTAAATCTCACCGGCCACTCCGATGGGGGCCGGTTCCCCATGTCCATCCAGAATGTAAATCCTGAGATCGGGAATACGGCAACCGACCGGACTGCCTCCGGTTCTATCTGTATCTTGTTGTGTCAAGGGATAGTACGTCACATGCACTGTCGTTTCTGTAATCCCATACATATTGATCAGTGCCGTGCTCTCATTGGCACGATGCCTATACCAAGGCTTCAGCCACGCCACATCCAGCGCCTCACCACCGAAAATCACATAACGCAATCGATGCGCGTCTTGGCTTTCCTTTTGGGCTGTTATGAACTGACGAAAGGCGCTCGGGGTTTGATTGAGCACCGTTACACCCCTGCGGCATACAAGCCCGTAAAAGTCATCGGAAGAGCGCGCTGTATTAAGAGGAACGACGACAAGCCTCCCCCCATAAAGGAGGGCGCCCCAGACTTCCCACACCGAAAAGTCGAAGGCATAAGAATGAAACAGCGTCCAGATATCCTCAGACCCAAACTGAAACCAATCGCTGGTCGCGGCGAACAACCGGGTCACATTGCCATGCTCGACCATGACGCCTTTTGGCGCCCCTGTGGAGCCGGAAGTATAGATGATATAGGCCAAATGCCGAGGCGTAAGTCTGACGCTCATGCAGTCAGGATTGCTGTCAGGTTCCTGTGACCATAAGTCCGCATCCCGGCTAAGATCGAGCACGGGCACGCTAAGGTCCTGCTCATTTAAGACACTCCAGCCCGCTCCATCGGTCAGAACCGCCACGGGCGCGCTGTCTTCGAGCATGAAGGCGAGCCGCTCTTTGGGATAGGCGGGATCGAGCGGCACATAGGCGCCGCCGGCTTTAAGTACGGCAAGTAGTCCCACCACCATATCGAGGCTGCGTTCGACACAAAGCGCCACCCGCGCGTCGGGACTGATGCCAAGCTTGCGCAAATAATGGGCAAGCCGGTTGGCGCGAACGTTGAGTTCGCCATAGGTGAGCCGGGCCGCGCCGCATTCTACCGCAATGGCCTCCGGCGTCCGCGCCGCCTGCGCCTCAAACAGCTCGTGGATACATTTGTCGCGCGGATACTCCCTGTCGGTCGCGTTCCAATCGCAAAGCACACGCTGCCGATCCGCCGCGCTCAAAAGCGGCAGGCGGTCAACCGCGCAGGTGTCATCGGCAACCATGCCCTCCAGCAACTGCCGCCAATAGCCAAGATAGCGCTCAATCGTTTCTCGCTCGAACAAGGCCGTCGCATATTCAAGGCCACCTACGATTTCGTCCCCCGCCTCGCCTAGGTGCAGAGACAAATCGAGCCTGGCCGTGACATGGGCACTCGTCACCGGCGACAGCGTGAGCCCTGGCAGCTCGAGCCTGCCTTCAGGTGTGTTCTGCCAGGCGAACAGCGCCTGGAATACCGGCGCATGCGCAAGGCTGCGCGCAGGCTTCACGATCTCGACCACCTGCTCAAACGGCAGGTCCTGATGGCTCTGGGCCCCAAGGCTTATAGCCTTCACGCGCGCGATGAGTTCGGCCACGCTCGGCGAGCCCGACAGGTCGACGCGCAGCGCCAAGGTGTTCACAAAAAACCCGATCAGCCCTTCCAGTTCGGTGCGGCGCCGATTGGCGCTGGGACTGCCGACCACCACCTCGTCCTGGCCGGAAAGCCGTGATAACAGCCCTGCCCAGCTCGCGAGCAGCACCATATGGAGGGTTGCCCCATGCCGTAGGCTTAGCGCTTTCAGGCGCTGCGATAGCACCGCATCGAGCCTAACCGCTGTGAGGGCGCCGGCATAATCCTGCTGCGCCGGGCGTGCATGATCGCTCGGCAGCTCCAACAGCACAGGCGCCCCGGCCAGCGCCTGCTGCCAGTAACGTGCCTGCTCCTCGCCGGTCCCGCCCGCAAGCCAGCCCCGCTGCCAGGCCGCATAATCGGCATATTGCACCGGCAACGGCGGAAGCGGATCGGCTTTGCCTTGCGAGAAAGCCTCATAAAGCGCGCTCAGTTCGCGCATCAGCACCCCGATTGACCAGCCGTCCGAGACGATGTGATGCATGGTTACGAGCAGCACATGGTCTTCATCGGCAAGACGCACGAGCTGGCCACGGATCATGGGCCCTCGTTCCAGATCAAAGGCAGCTGTGGCTTCCATCGCGGCCAGACGCTGCAAGGTGGCTTGCGGATCGGCCTCCTTGCGCAAATCCACCTCGCTCAGCGCAAAGCCAATGTCTTCGCGCGCGATCCGCTGTACAGGTTCGCCGTCGATCACAGCAAAGCTCGTACGCAGCACCTCATGCCGGGCCACGATGCAGTCAAGGGCTTTGGAAAGCGCATTCGAGTCAAGGCGCCCATTCAGCCGAATTCCGCCTGCCATGTGATAGGCGGCACTCCCCCCCTCGAACTGAGCCAAAAACCACAGACGCTGCTGCGCAAAAGACAAAGGCAAAGCGCCATCACGCAAAACCGGCACAAGCGGCGGCAAGGGGCTGGCCGCAGCCGCGCCAAGGTCGCGGGCGAAGTCCGAGAGCATTGGCCTGGCAAACAGGCTGGCGAGCGGGACCTCGACATCAAGCGCCTGCCGCAAGCGTGAGACCAGCGTCACCGCGAGGAGCGAATGACCACCAAGCTCGAAGAAATTATCGTGGCGGCCCACGCATTCGCGCCCGAGCAGCTCGGCCCAGATTCGAGCCAGCGTCTCCTCGATCTCCCCTTGCGGCGGCTCGTAGCTTGCCCTCGCATAGGCGTCCCCCTCCGGCGCCGGGAGCGCCTTGCGATCGAGCTTGCCGCTCGGCGTCAATGGCAAGGCATCCAACCGCACATAGGCTGAGGGCACCATGTAATCCGGCATCACGGCCGCCAGGTGACCACGCAAGGCTTCCGCGCCAAGATCGGTATCGCCCGCATAATAGGCGACGAGCCGCTTGTCGTCAGCGCCATCCGCTCTCGCCACCACAACCGCCTCGCGGATTTGCGGCTGCTCCATAAGCCGGGCCTCGATCTCTCCAAGCTCGATGCGGAAGCCGCGCAGCTTCACCTGGAAGTCGTTGCGGCCCAAAAACTCGATGATCCCATCTGGAAGCCAGCGCCCGAGGTCCCCCGTCCGATACATGCGCGCGCCTGGCTTTTTCGCAAAGGGATCAGCAAGAAACCGCTCCGCCGTCAGCTCGGGGCGGTTCAGATAGCCCCGCGCCACTTGTACCCCGCCAATATAAAGTTCCCCCGTCACCCCAATCGGAACGGGTTCACCATGCACATCCAAGATATAAATCTTCGTGTTTGAGATCGGACGACCGATAGGGATATTGCCGGTGGACGCCTCCGCGGCGCAGTTCCAAGCGGTCACGTCCACTGCCGCTTCGGTCGGTCCGTACAAATTGTGCAGCTCCGAAGTTGGTAAACGCTCCTGAAAACGTTGTACCAGCCAGGCTGGCAACGCTTCGCCGCTGCATATCACCCGTGCCACGCCGAAGCATTTTGCGGCATCTTCGTGCTCAAGGAATACCTGAAGCATTGAAGGCACGAAATGCAGTGTGGTGACGCCTTTTTGCTGGATGATCTCGGCGAGATAGGCTGGATCCTTGTGCCCTTCGGGCCGGGCCATCACCAGTCGGGCGCCGGTAAGCAGCGGCCAGAAGAACTCCCACACCGAAACGTCGAAGCTGAACGGCGTTTTCTGCAGCACTGCATCGGAGGATGCGAGCCTATAAGCGCTCTGCATCCATATCAGCCGGTTGACCACACCGCGGTGCTCATTCATCACTCCTTTGGGCGTGCCGGTGGAGCCGGAGGTGTAGATCGCATAGGCAAGATGCCTGGACGTCAGGCCAATGCCGGCGCGGTCCAGATTCGTAGCGGGCGCATTGACCCACAGCCCTGCATCCGCAACAAGATCGAGCGTCGGCAGGTCCACAGGACGGTCCGAAAGAACCGCTTTGCTGGCGCGATCGGTCAGCACCACCATAGGCGCACTGTCCGCAAGCATATAAGCCAGCCGCTCCGCCGGATAGGCGGGATCGAACGGCACATAGGCACCACCCGCCTTTAACACGGCCAAGAGCGCCACCACCATATCGAGGCTGCGTTCGACACAAAGCGCCACCCGCGCGTCGGGACTGATGCCAAGCTTGCGCAAATAGTGGGCAAGCCGGTTGGCGCGAACGTTGAGTTCGCCATAGGTTAGCTGCCGTTCCCCGCATTCCACAGCCACCGCCTCCGGCGTCCGCGCCGCCTGCGCCTCAAACAGCTCGTGGATACATTTGTCGCGCGGATACTCCCTGTCGGTCGCGTTCCAGTCGCAAAGCACACGCTGCCGATCCGCCGCGCTCAAAAGCGGCAGGCGGTCGACCGCGCAGGTGTCATCGGCAACCATGCCCTCCAGCAACTGCCGCCAATAGCCAAGATAGCGCTCGATCGTTTCTCGCTCGAACAAGGCCGTCGCATATTCAAGGCCACCTACGATTTCGTCCCCCGCCTCGCCTAGGTGCAGAGACAAATCGAGCCTCGCCGTGACATGGACACTGGTCACCGGCGACAGCGTGAGCTCTGGCAGCTCGAGCCTACCTTCAGGTGTGTTCTGCCAGGCGAACAGCGTCTGGAATACCGGCGCATGCGCCGGGCTCCGCGGCGGCTTTACAAGCTCGACCACCTGCTCGAAGGGAAGATCCTGATGGCTCTGCGCGCCAAGGCTCATCGCCTTCACCCGCGCGATAAGCTCAGTCACACTCGGCGAGCCCGACAGATCGACCCGCATTGCCAAAGTATTCACAAAAAGACCGATCAGCCCTTCGAGTTCAACGCGGCGGCGGTTAGCTGTAGGGCTGCCGATCACCACGTCCTCCTGACCCGACAACCGTGACAACAAGGCCGCCCAGCCCGCTAGCAAGCTCGCATACAGCGTCACCCCATGACGCTGGCTCAAGGCTTTCAGACGCCGCGACAGGTCCGCATCAAGACGCACCTCGGCCACGGCGCCTGCATAATCCTGCCGCGCTGGACGCGGGTGATCGGCCGGCAGCTCCAAAAGCACAGGCGCCCCGGCGAGCGCCTGTTGCCAGTAACGTGCCTGCTCCCCGCCGATCCCGCCCGCAAGCCAGCCCCGCTGCCAGGCCGCATAATCGGCATATTGCACCGGCAACGGCGGAAGCGGATCGGCTTTGCCTTGCGAGAAAGCCTCATAAAGCGCGCTCAGTTCGCGCATCAGCACCCCGATTGACCAGCCGTCCGAGACGATGTGATGCATGGTTACGAGCAGCACATGGTCTTCATCGCCAAGACGCACGAGCCGGCCGCGGATCAAGGGGCCACGTTCGAGATCAAAGGACGCGGTGGCTTCCGCCGCCGCAAGCTGCCGCAACGCCGCTTGCGGATCGGCCTCCTTGCGCAAATCCACTTCGCTCAGCGCAAAGCCGATATCTTCGGGCGCGATCCGCTGTACAGGTTCGCCGTCGGTTAGGACAAAGCTGGTGCGTAGCACCTCATGCCGGGCCACGATGCAGTCAAGGGCTTTGGAAAGCGCATTCGAGTCAAGGCGCCCCTTCAGCCTAATTCCGCCTGCCATGTGATAGGCGGCACTCCCCCCCTCGAACTGAGCCAAAAACCACAGACGCTGCTGCGCAAAAGACAAAGGCAACGTGCCGTCCCGTGCCACAGGCACGAGCGATCGATTGGCATGCGCCTCTTTCAGAAACCGCAGGATATCATCTCGGCTATCTTTCATAATCTGCAGTCGTTGGGTCGTCAGCGCCCCCTTTGGTGCGCGGTAACGAAGCTGGTCGTTGTCCAGCCAGATCTGGATGCCGTCACGGCGCAGCTCTTTGAGGAAACGAGATACGGACATCAAAGAACTCCCTCTTCATATAGAATCTCGTCTTGGTCGACCGGCACCGGGGGGCCCTCCATATGTAGAGCAACACCTTCTGCCAGTCTGAAAAGCACTGGCCGAAGAAAAAACTCAGCCAACGGAAACTCTACGGCGAACGTCTGCCACAGCCTGGAAACGAGCGTCACCGCGAGGAGCGAATGGCCGCCGAGTTCGAAGAAATTATCGTGCCGCCCTACGCGCTCCACGCCCAGCAGCTCCGCCCAGATCGTGGCCAGCGTGACTTCGACCTCGCCTCGCGGCGCCTCGTAAGCGCCCCGTGCATAGGCCTCTCCTTCAGGCGCCGGCAGTGCCTTGCGATCCAGCTTGCCGTTCGGCGTCAAGGGCAAAGCCTCGAGCCGCATATAGGCCGATGGCAGCATGTAATCGGGCAGCACCGCCGCCAGCTGCGCGCGCAAGCTTTCGGCCTTAAGCTCGTCCTCACTCACATAATAGGCCACGAGCCGCTTATCGCCGGGAACATCCTCCCGGGCGATCACCACCGCCTCGCGGACGCCCTCATGCTCTACAAGCCGCGCCTCGATCTCGCCAAGTTCGATGCGGAAGCCCCGCAGCTTCACCTGGAAGTCATTGCGCCCTAAAAATTCGATGGTGCCGTCCGAAAGCCAGCGCCCGAGATCCCCCGTCCGGTACATGCGCGCGCCAGGCTTTTTCGCAAAGGGATCAGCAAGAAACCGCTCCGCCGTCAGCTCGGGGCGGTTCAGATAGCCCCGCGCCACCCCGACGCCGCCAATATAAAGTTCGCCCGCCACTCCAATCGGTACCGGCTCGCCATGCGCATCCAAAATGTAAATCTTCACGTTCGCAATCGGACGACCGATGGGGACACAACGGGTGAGATAGCGTTCTAGATCGCCAGACAACCGATGGAAGGCAGCCACTGCTGTGCATTCGGTTGGTCCATAACCGTTGATAAACTCGGGCCGCGGCACCTTTAGGTTCAGTAACTTCGCTGGCTGTATTGGTTCTCCCCCAAGAATCACCCGCCGCAGCCCAAGCTTATCGTCTCCGCAAACTTCGACTAAGGCGTAAAAAGTGCTGGGCGTCAGATTAATCAGGCTAACACGCTCGTCAGCGACTTGGCTCAAAACCGCCCGAGGATCGAATGGCTCTTTAGCCAAGAGCAATCTTCCGCCACTGAGCAGCGGGGCTAATATGTTTTTTTGGGTGAGATCGAAACTATGTGATGTCAATATCAAGCAGGCATCATCTTCGGTAAGCCCGAGTTCACCTGAATACCAGTGCAGGAGATTTTGTAAGCCCGAATGCTTGACCATCACGCCTTTTGGCGTGCCGGTTGAACCCGAGGTATAGATGACATAGGCGAGATGATTGGGAGTAAGGCCGATGGTGGCGGGGGTGAGATCGGTGGCGGGCTCATTGCGCCACAGATCCGCGTCCGCCTCAATAGCGATCATCGGTAGGTTCGAAGGCACGTCCTGAAGAGCCACCTTGGTCGCGCCATCGAGGATGAGCGCCACGGGCGCGCTGTCTTCGAGCATGAGGGCGAGGCGCTCGACCGGATAAGCCGGATCGAGCGGCACATATGCGCCGCCTGCTTTCAACACCGCAAGCAAGGCCACTACCATGTCAAGGCTGCGTCCTAGACACAGCGCCACCCGAGCGTCAGGGCAGACGCCCAAGCGCCGCAGATGATGAGCAAGCCGGTTGGCCTTCGCATTCAGCTCGCCATAGGTGAGCCGCTGCTCCCCACGCTCGACCGCTACCGCCTCCGGCGTCCGCGCCACCTGTTCTTCGAACAGCTCGTGCACGCAACTGTCGCGCGGATAGTCGGCTTCGGTCTCATTCCACCCCACCACCAGCTTGTGGCGCTCGGCCTCGGGCAACAGCGGCACGGCGGCCGCAAGCTTCTCCGGTGACTGCGCCATCTCCGACAAAGCCCGGCGCAGATAGGCACCCCAGCGCTCTACCGTCTCCCGGTCGAACAGCGCTGTTGCATACTCAAGTCCCCCAATAACCTGGTCTTCTAACTCAAAAAGATCCAGCATCAGATCGAACTTCGCAGTGCCGGGTGTGGTGGGTCTAGCGTATATCGATTCGACGCTCAGTCCCGGTAGATCGAACCGGAACTCCTTAATGTTCAGCAGGGCGAACATTACTTGGACCAGCGGCGAGCGATCAAGCGGACGTTGGGGCTTTGCGATCTCCACCACCTGCTCGAACGGCAGGTCCTGATGCGCAAAAGCGCCCAGTGCTGCTGCTTTCACCCGACCGAGAAGTTCCGCAACCGTCGGCGATCCCGACAGGTCCACCCGCAGCGCCAGGGTATTGGCGAAAAAGCCGATCAGCCCCTCATCCTCCGAACGTGTCCGGTTGGCGATTGGCGCACCGATCACCACCTCCTCCTGGCCCGATAACCGCGATAGCACCAATGCCCACCCGGCCAGCACGGTCATGAATAGCGTCAGTCCATAGCGGCGGCTCAGTGCCTTCAAGTCCCCAGTCAGGGCTTCGTCCAGCTCCAAGCTGACAAACCCACCGGCAAAGTCCTGGCGCGCCGGACGCTTGCGGTCGCTTGGCAGCTCCAGCAGAGAAGGCGCACCCGCCAGCGCCTTCCTCCAATAGTCCGACTGCTCCGTCAGAACCTCCCCGGACAGCCAACGCCTCTGCCATACAGCATAGTCTGCATACTGGATCGCAAGCGGCTCCAAAGGAGCATCCACCCCACGTGCATAAGCACCATAAAGCGCGCTTAGCTCCCGAGTGAGCACGCCAATCGACCAGCCGTCTGAGACAATGTGGTGCATGGTGATCAAAAGCACACACTCATGCAACCGCAGGCGGATCAGCCGCCCCCGGATCAGCGGGCCCTTCTCCAAGTCAAAGGGTGTGGAGGACTCCTCCGCCATCAGCGCCTCAAGTGCGGTGTCGGCGTCCGCACTGCCACTCAGATCATGGCAGACCAGATCAAATCCCACATCCTCAGGTCCAACTTTCTGGAACACCTCCCCGTCCGCCACCACGAATGTCGTCCGAAGAGCTTCATGACGCGCCACCAGACCATTCAACCCGCGCCTGAGCGCGCCCTCGTCCAGCACACCTTTCAGCCTTAGGCCCAGCGGAATATGATAGGCGTCGCTTCCGCCCTCCAGCCGAGACAGAAACCAAAGACGCTGTTGCGCAAACGACAGCGGCAGCGGTTCGTCCCTGCCAACCGATGGGAGCAGCGGCACGACCGAGGGACGCTCAGCGCCGCGCCCATGGATTTGCGCCGCCCAAAACCGCTCCTTTGAAGGCTGATGCCTAAATCGTTGCCGGACAACAGGCGCAGGCGCCTCCGATGCAGCAACAGCGATCGGCGCCGAAGGCAGCGTCTGTGCGGAACCCCTGAAGTGCTTGGCAAGTACCCCCCAATACTCCCTCAGCAAATGCTCGGTAAAGTCCTTGAGCGTCGGGTGCTCAAAGAACACTGTGGGCGCCAACGTCAGCCCATAGCGCTCGTTCAATTTGTTGCCAAACATCGTCAGCGTAAGGGAATCAAATCCGAACTTAGTGAATTCGGCATCAACATCAATGTCGTCTGCACGCATTTTCAGCAATTCCGACACCATCTGCACAAACGCCGCTAGAGCCTTCGTCCGAGCCTCATTGAGGCTCGGCTGTGCCGTGATCGCATCGGTCGCAACAGCCGTTTTGAATGGCTGCTGCTCCGCTGCAGCAGGCGATGCCAGCAGCTTCTGGCGGATGCGTCCCGCATCCCCCGCCAGCACCGCAATTTGTGGCCCCTCAAACGCCAGCGCCTGGGCGAAGGCTTCAAGCCCCGCCTCGCTGGCAAGCGGCGCCAAACCCTGACGGCGTAGCCCCGCAAGCGTGGCCCCATCCACCTGCATGCCCCCTTGCGCCCAAAGCGGCCAATTGAGCGACAGCGTGCGCCCAGACCGCTCGCCACAGGCCACAAGCCCATCACGCCAAGCCGCATAGGCGTCCAGAAAGCCGTTCGCCGCCGCATAATCGGCCTGGCCGACATTGCCGAACACCGCCGTCAGCGACGAGAACAGCACAAAAAAGTCGAGTTCCTGATCGCGCGTCGCCGCATCGAGCGCTAAAAGCCCCGCCACCTTCGGGGTCAGCACCGCCCGAAGCTCGGCCTCCGTCTTCTTGATCACAAAACTGTCGCGCAGCACGCCGGCGCTATGGATCACCCCATTCAGGCCGCCATGGCTGCCCACAATCTCAGCCACCAGCCGTTCCAGTCCAACAGCGTCGCTGACGTCGAGCGCGCGGTAATCCACCTTGGCCGGCAAGCCCGCAAGCCGCGCCCGGGCCCCCTCCGAAAGCGCAGAGCGTCCCGTCAGGATCAGCGTGGTATCCAGCGCCTCTTTGGCAATCGCCTCGGCAAACAGCAGACCAAGACCACCGGCGCCGCCCGTGAGCAGATAAACCCCGCCATCCCGCCACGGCAGCGCCGCCGCGGCCGGACACTGAGCCTCCTCCAGCCGAAGCTCCTGCCGCTCGCCGCCAACATAGCGAACCGCGCCCGCTCCAGACCCCGCCTCAGCCTGCAAAAGCGCCGCCAACGCCTCCGAGCCGAGATCAGCCTCAACCCCAATCAGCTGGCCGCGCAGCTTCGGGTTCTCTTGGGCCGCGCTCAACAGCATCCCGCCCAGCCCGCGCAACAGCGCCCCCTCGCCTGCCGAGGGAACCACAAGCTGCAGCAGCACCTCGCCTTGTGGGCGGCTCGCCAGAACAGCCTGGAGTTTCGCAAGCAACTGCGCCGCGTAATCGCCATAGCGAGCCGAAAGCGACGGCGCCTCGCTCATAAGACGCAAGCCCCGTCCATCCCCCTCAAAAGCCGCGCCTATCCCCTCGCACAGCACCACATGGCGCTCGGCGGCCTTAAATGCCGCCCCCTCCAGCCGCTGCGCTTGCCAGCGCGGCGCCAACAACAGCGTCTCGTGCGGCCCGCTTCTCTCCAGAACCCGGCTCGTAAAGCCCGTGAGCCGCGCGCACACCCGGCCCCCCTCATCCACAAGCTCCAGATCGAGCTTGTGCAGCAAACCATTCGTCCCCTCAGAGCGTGACCGCACCAAAACCCACATCGACTCAGGCAGCGCCGCGTAAACCTCAAGACGGTCCAGCGCAAACGGCAACAGCGTCTCGCCAGAGCCCTCCACGCCAAGGCCAAGGCTCGCCTGCAACGCTGCATCCAGAAGGCTCGGATGCAGCACATAATCACCTTGGCCTGACCCAAGAGCCGCAGGCATTTGCAGCTCGCCCAGCACCAGCACCGCGCCCGAGGCGTCCCGGCTGCGCATAAGCTGGCGTACCCCGCGGAAGCTCGCCCCATAGCGCAAGCCCATCCGCTCAAACGCCGCATAAACCTGCTCGGCCGGCAGGATCTGTTCCGCCTCTCGCGCCCTCAGCGCCGCAAGGTCAACAACCGGCGCCGCTGCCGCCGCAGCCAACACCGCGCGCCCTTGGGCGTGCACGGTCGCCGCCTCACCCTCGCCGCTGTAAATCTCAAAGCCGATCGCATCCGAGGCATCCGGCTGCAGCGACACGTGTATCGTCACTGGCGTTGCGCCAACCACCACCGGCTGGACCCACACCACGTCCTCCAGCCGCACGCCTGTCAATTCAGGAAGCTCCAGTGCCGCTGCTAGCGCTGCGCGGATCAGCTCCAGCTGAGCCGCACCCGGCAACACATGCTCGCCCTGCACCACATGATCGCGCAGGAAAAACTCTTCACCCGTAAAGCTCGAGGTAAAGCGCTGCTCTGACAGGGTCGAGGTGTTGGCATGCACAAGCGGATGCAGCTGCGATACCCCGGCCGCCGCCGCCACCGGCGCGGCAAGCGCCGGCAGCCAATAACGCTCGCGCGCAAAGGGGTAGGTCGGCAACGACAGCCGCCGCGGCCGCACCGCCCCGTAAAGACGCGACCAGTCGAAGGCCAGGCCCTTCACCCACAGCTCCAAGAGCCTGCCAAACTTGCCCTTCGCCACCCAGACCTCGAGGGTCTTTGCGAGGGTCTTTGCCATATCCTCATCGGCCGCAAAGACCGAGAGCGCCTCCTTGTTGCGCTTGACCTCGCCCAGATACAGCTCCTCGATATGCGCCGCCCCCGCCACATACTGATGAAGCTTTGCCTCAAGCTCCGCAAGCGAGGCCGCCGTCAGCCCCAGACGCACCTCCATCGCCTCGCGCCCCACCTGCAGCGTATAGGCCAGGTCTACGAGATCGTGATCGCCAAACCCTTGGCTCTTGATCGCCGCAAGCAGACGCCTAACCTGCTCGCCCAAACGCTCCTCGCTCCTGGCCGACAGCACAATCACCGCGGGACGATCCGCACTTAGCCCATGCGCACCCGACGCCAAGGTCGGGCCGACATATTCCGACACGATCACATGCGCATTCGAGCCGCCCGCCCCGAAGGAGGAGATGCCGGCCATACGCGGCTGCTCGCGGCCGTCCACCACCGGCCGCGTCCACTCGCAAAGCTGCCGCTGCACCACAAAGGGCGTCGTGGCAAAGTCGATATTGGGGTTCAGCTCCTCTGCATGCAGGCTCGGCACAAGCTGGCCATGCCGCATCTGCAACAGCACCTTCGTCAGCCCCGCGATCCCCGCTGCGCTCTCGCAATGGCCGATATTGCTCTTCGCCGAGCCGATCGCACAATATTGCGTGTCACTCGTCTCAGCACCAAACGCCTTGCTAAGCCCCGCAATCTCGATCGGGTCGCCAAGAGCCGTCCCTGTTGCCTGTGCCTCGATATAGCTGATCGAGCGCGGGTGAACCTGTGCGGCTTTCAAGGCCATACCAATCAACTCGGCCTGCGCCTGCGGGTTTGGCACCGTATAGCCATTGGTCTTGCCGCCATGATTGATGGTGCTCCCCTTGATCACGCCGTAAATCTGGTCGCCATCCGCCTCCGCTTGGCCCAGGCGCTTCAACAGCACAGCGCCAACCCCTTCGCCAGGTACAAGACCGTCGCTACCCGCGCCAAGGGCGCGGCATTCCTTGCCGCTGCTGAGTATGGTCATTGCCGATAGGTCTACATAGTGAACCGGATCAAGAATGAGGTTTACACCACCAGCGATCGCACATTCGCTCGTTCCGCGCGCGATGCTGTCGCAGGCAAGATGGACTGCCGTAAGAGAAGACGAGCAGGCCGTGTCGACTGCAAGGCTCGGGCCGAGGAAGCCAAACAAATAAGAAACTCGATTGGCCATCGACCAGAAGCTCGGCTGCTCGCGATAAGTGCTATTCATCACGCCCACAAAGACGCCAACCTGCCGGCTTGCGCTCAAACCTGAGGGGATATAGCCAGCGTCAGCGATGCAGGCGTACGCCTCCTGAAGGAACAATCGTTCCTGTGGGTCCATTAGCTCTGCTTCGCGCGGCGAGATGTTGAAGAACAAGGGATCGAACCGATCGACTCCGTCAAGAAAACCGCCCCATTTGCTGTAGCTTTTGCCTGGCTTCCCCTTCTCAGCATCGAAATAGACGCTGTTGTCCCACCGCTCCGCCGGGATCTCGGTGATGCAGTCCATTCCTTGCGCAAGATTGGCCCAGAATGTCGTGAGATCGTTCGCCTTGGGATAGCGGCCGCTTAAGCCGATAATGGCGATATCGAGTGCATTCGAGACCGCAGCGGGTGCCCGCTCATTGCCGGTTTGCCTCGCTGACCGCCGATACCGGGGTTGTCCTTGCTGTAAGGCATGCGAAGGCGCGACCGATCGAGCCGGCGTGGGCGTCATTGATGTCTGCAAGGGCTCGTTTTCAAGCCCCACTAGCCTCGTTAACGCTGCTCGCTGCGTCGCAAGGAAGTGGCCGACCAGCGCCTCGAGCGTCTGATGTTCGAACAACAAAGTGCTGCTGATCCCGTCGAAGACGCCCCGCAATCTTTCCGTGATCTGGACCGCCAAAATGGAATCAATGCCGTATTTCTCCAGCGGATCGGCCGCATCAATCTGCGCCGGAGACATCTTCAACGCCGCCCCCACCAGCTGCTTGAAGTAAGCCGTCGCCTTCTCTCGCAGCCGTTCCTCGGCATTTCCTGCCGAGGAAACGGTCAACACGGGCGGCGGCGATACCGCCGGTTCCGCGACAGATGCCTTGACGGGCAGCGGTGGCTGACACACCGCCACAGGCTGTTCCTGGCGCACGACACCGTCGCTCTCGGCGACAATGATCTGCTGACCGAGCATCTGGGCGCCCTCGGCCAGGAATGCGACCCGCTGAAAGCCTTCGCCCTCCAGCAAACGCCGCCAGCTTGTCCCGGTTAACGCAGGCGAGCCTGGAATGCGAAGCGGCGCATCCTGGCTCATCCACCAGCCCTCCAAGAGGCCGAAGGTCAGATGGGCGAACAGGTTGTTGCTCGCCAGCTCGTTGATCAGCAAAAGCCCATGGCCTTTGAGCAATGCCTTGGCATTGCGCAAGGTCCGACGGATATCGGGCGTTGCATGCAGCACATTGGTGGCAATGACGAGGTCGTAGGTGCAAGGCTCGACACCTTGGCCGGCGAGCGGTGCAGTCACGTCGAAGAGCTGCGTCTTGAGATAGGGCGCCTGCGAAGCATAATGCTCCTCGGCATGCAGCAAAAACGCCTTGGACAGATCAGTGTAACAATACTCGTCGATATGCGCCGCATAAGGAGTAAGCCGCTTAAAGATGAGCGCGCTCGTGCCCCCGGTCCCCGCGCCAATTTCGAACAGACGCAGGCGCGCATCCGGATCCGCGGCGATCCGTGCCTCGACATAGGCGATCAGGCTCTCCGCCAGCACAGCGTTAAAATAGTCCGCCACGCGGTTGCGTTTGTAGATCCCCTCCACCAAGGCCATGGATGAATTGGGGAACAATACCTCCGTCGCCGCCTGCTTGCCTGTGAGAATGGCAGGCAGCGCCCGCAGAGTGACATCCACCAGCCGCATTTGCGCCGATCGCTCGGGATCGGCCTCCCATTCCGCTTTACTGCTCTCCCAATCGCTCCACAGCTGCGCCAGATCTGGGGCCGCGGCAACGGCCGTCAGCTTGTCCCCATTCCGCAGCACACACCCTTGTGCCTGCAGCACCCGCAGGCTCTCGGCTAGCCAAGGCTCATACAGCGCCGGCAGTTTCACGCGCGACCGCCATGCGGCTACATCCATGCGAGCGTTCTCAAACAAGCCCATGGCATGCAGCTGGCCCCAGAGCATCCTGCCCAATACCCCCTCAAAGGCTTCCATAGCCGCAGTCGCTGTACCAAGCTCGTGCAAAGACATATGCATATCAGGCCTCCATAGCCGCAGCCGCTGTACCAGGCTGGCGTCCTAGCTCAGGTGGTGAAGCCACCTCCCTGCGCCTTGACAGATGCTCCGCCAGCGAGGGCAGCACCGTGCTCCCCACAGACAGCCGGTCTGCCGAGCGCACCCCTAAGGCCTGCGCCACTTCAGGCTTGGTGCTCTTCAGGAAAGCGATCTGCTTGAGTGGCGAACATAAAAACCGCTCCAGAAACGCCATCGCCTCGGGCGCCTCCACCGAGCCGATCCCCACCTGCGCCATGCGCTCGCGATAGGCTTGCGATGCCACTACGCCAATGCTGCCCCAATAACCCCAATTCACCACCTTGACAGGCCAGGGACAGTTCTGGCCAAGTGCCTGTGCATAGGCATCCGCGAAGGTGCAACCGGCAGCATAGTTGGCTTGGCCCGGGTTCTTGCTCTGGCTTTGCAGCGAGGAGAAGAACAGTACAAAGTCGAGGGGCTCGGCCTTGAACACTTCGGCCAGCTGCACGCTCACATCGACCTTGGCGGCCAATGCCGCAACCAGGCTTGCCTCCTCCATGCGCGCCAGGCTCTGATCTTTCAGCACAATGGTGGCGTGCACCACCCCGTGAAGAGCGCCAAAGCGCGCCTTGACCGTTTCCACGGCGGCGCCAAGCGACGCCCGGTCACCAGCATCGGCGGATAGATAAAAAGGTTTTGGCCCATATTGCGCCAGCCGCTGCCGCTTGGCGGCGATCGCCTCGTCCTCGACCCGCCGCCCGATCCAAATGGTTTGAGCCTGATAGGTTCGGATCAGATACTCGCTGAACGCCTCGCCGATACCACCAGCGCCACCAAGGAGAAGATAAATTCCGCCCTGGCGATAGGCCGGCTGCTGCGGCACCGGCAGTTCACAGGGCAACAGACTTTGCCGGTACCATTGTCCCAGCCGATAAGCCTCAACATCGCCCTGGCTGTCAGCCGGCCGCGCCAGCATCGCCTCCAGAGGCCACGCACCTTCAGACGGCAGGTCAAGCAAACGCACCTGCCATTGCGGATATTCTTTGGCAAGCGAGCCAATCAGCCCATGCACAGCAGCGTGCGCTGGATGGATGGCATCGGCCACATCCACTGCCACCGCCTGCCGTGTCACCACCGTTAACCCAAACGGCCGGGCGTCCATACCGAGCGCTATCAGCGCCTTGAGAAGTCGAAAGCCACGAAGCACGCCATGCTCCTGGGCAATGATCATCGCCTCTCCCGCAAGAGAAAGCTCACCCGTACTGGGCACCACCCACAGCAGATGATCGAAAGGCGCAAAGCCGCGCAAGGCTTCCGCTATCGTATCAATCCCCCCCCTCTCGTCCAGATCAAGAAGCTGTGCCCGAGGATAGCGGACCTGTAGCGCCTGCCGCTCCGCCGGCGTGCCGCCGGCAATCACGAGCGCATTCTCCGCCGACGGCCAAGCTTCCTCCGTGGCAGAAGACACGGCAACGTCCCATAGTGGAGCGAGCGTCAGCGCGCCAACTGGCGCAGCAGACAGGGAGGATCGCGTCTCGTGGGGCGCGCTTCTCTCCAGAATCCGGCTGGTAAAGCCCGTGAGCCGCGAACACACCCGGCCCCCCTCATCCACAAGCTCCAGATCGAGCTTGTGCAGCAAACCATTCGTCCCCCCAGAGCATGACCGCACCAAAACCCACACCGCCTCAGGCAGCGCCGCGTAAACCTCAAGCCGTTCCAGCGCAAACGGCAACAGCGTCTCGCCAGAGCCCTCCACGCCAAGGCCAAGGCTCGCCTGCAATGCCGCGTCCAGAAGGCTCGGATGCAGCACATAATCGCCCTGATGAGCCGCAAGAGCCGCAGGCATTTGCAGCTCGCCCAGCACCAGCGCCGCGCCCGAGGCGTCCCGGCTGCGCATCAGCTGGCGTACCCCGCGGAAGCTCGCCCCATAGCGCAAGCCCATCCGCTCAAACGCCGCGTAAACCTGTTCGGCCGGCAGGATCGCTTCGGGCTCTCGCGCCCTCAGCGCCGCAAGGTCAACAACCGGCGCCGCTGCCGCCGCAGCCAACACCGCGCGCCCTTGGCTGTGCACGAGCGCCGCCTCACCCGCGCCGCTGTAAATCTCAAAGCCGATCGACCCATCGCCCAAAGCCTCAAGGGCAATGTGCAATTGCAACCCGTCGCTGCCCACCACCACGGGCTGGACCCACACCACGTCCTCAAGGCGGAGCGCGCCTGCTCCGTCCACGCCGGCGGCGCGCGCCGCCGCCGCTCGCGCCAGCTCCAGCTGCGCTGCGCCCGGCAGCACAAGTTGATCCTGCACCACGTGATCGCGCAGGAAAAACTCTTCACCCGTAAAGCTCGAGGTAAAGCGTTGTTCGCTCAAATCGGAGGTGTTGGCATGCACAAGCGGATGCAGCTGCGATACCCCCGCCGCCACCGGCGCGGCAAGCGCCGGCAGCCAATAGCGCTCGCGCGCAAAGGGATAGGTCGGCAGCGACAGCCGCCGTGGCCGCACCTCCCCGTAAAGACGCGACCAGTCGAAGGCCAAGCCCTTCACCCACAAATCCAAAAGCCTGCCAAACTTACCCTTCGCCACCCAGGCCTCGAGGGTCTTGGCCATATCCTCATCGGCCGCAAAGACCGAGAGCGCCTCCTTGTTGCGCTTGACCTCGCCCAGATACAGCTCCTCGATATGCGCCGCCCCCGCCACATACTGCTGAAGCTTCGCCTTAAGCTCCGCAATCGAGGGCGCCGTCAGCCCCAGACGCACCTCCATCGCCTCGCGCCCCACCTGCAGCGTATAGGCCAGGTCTACGAGATCGTGATCGCCAAGCCCTTGGCTCTCAATCGCCGCAAGCAGACGCCTAACCTGCTCGCCCAAGCGTTCCGCATTGCGCGCCGACAGCACAATGACCGCAGGACGATCCGCACTCACCCCAGACGCACCCGACGCCAAGGAGGGGCCGGTATATTCCGACACGATCACATGCGCATTCGAGCCGCCCGCCCCGAAGGAGGAGATGCCGGCCATACGCGGCTCCTCGCGGCCGTCCACCACCGGCCGCGTCCACTCGCAAAGCTGCCGCTGCACCACAAAGGGCGTCGTGGCAAAGTCAATATTCGGGTTCAGCACCTCGCTATGCAGGCTTGGCACAAGCTGGCCATGCCGCATCTGCAACAGCACCTTCGTCAGCCCCGCGATCCCCGCCGCGCTCTCGCAATGGCCGATATTGCTCTTGGCCGAGCCGATCGCACAATATTGCCTGTCACTCGTCTCAGCGCCAAACGCCTTGCTAAGCCCCGCAATCTCGATCGGGTCGCCCAGAGCCGTGCCTGTGCCATGCGCCTCGATATAGCTGATCGAACGCGGGTGAATTCCGCTCTCGGCAAGCGCCTGGGCGATGACTTGCGCCTGCGCCTGCGGGTTCGGCACCGTATAGCCATTGGTCTTGCCACCATGATTGACGGCGCTGCCCTTGATCACGCCGTAAATCTGGTCGCCATCCGCCTCCGCCTTGGACAGCGGCTTCAACAGCACCGCGCCAACCCCTTCGCCAGGCACATAGCCATCGCCACCCGCGCCAAAGCTCATGCAGCGGCCATTGCTCGCTGCAAACTGGCCCTGCGACAGCATCAGATATTTGTTTGGGTGGATACTGACATTCACGCCGCCAGCAATCGCTACATCGCAATGGCCTCGACTAAGGCTTTGGCAGGCCAAATGGATGGCCGTCAGCGAGGAGGAACACATCGTATCCACCGCCAGGCTCGGCCCGTGGAAATTGCAGGCATAGCTCACACGATTTGCGATCGACGACGCGTTGCCGCTCAATGCGAAAGGCTGCCCCAACGCCTGCGCCTGCGCGCCATAGAGCTGATACTCCTCATACATGGCGCCCACGAACACCCCGGCCTGCCCCTCAGTCCCCAATCCGTTATGCCGGGCGCCCAATGTCTCGCGCGTATAGCCGGCATCCTCCAGCACCTCCCAGCAGGCCTGCAAAAACAAGCGTTCCTGCGGGTCCATGAACTCCGCCTCGCGCGGCGAGATGTTGAAGAACAAGGGATCGAACTGATCAACCCCATCGAGAAAACCGCCCCATTTGCTATAACTTTTGCCGAACTTGCCCTTCTCGGCATCGAAATAGACGCTATGATCCCAGCGCTCCGATGGGATCTCCGTGATGCAGTCGCGCCCATCTCTAAGGTTAGCCCAAAACGCAGCAAGATCATTCGCCTTGGGATAGCGGCCACTTATCCCGATGATGGCGATGTCAAGCGCCTTCGAGGCTTGGGAAACCGTTGAAGCTGTCCTTATTAAAGGCCGGCGTGACCGCCGGCCCGGTTGCGGGACGCTCAGTTCGAGCGGCTGCGCGACCTTGGCGGCTGCCGCCTTACCTAATCCTAAAAGCCCGATCAACCGGTCCCGGTGCTGGGTGAGGAAATAGTCCGATAAAGCCGCAATGCTCTGATACTCGAAGAACAAGGTCTTCGGCAATGACCCGAAGCTCTCCTCCAGAGAAGCAGTGAGTGCCATCACCATGACGGAATCGATACCGTAGGTCTCAAGCGCCTCCGATGCATCGATCCGATCTGCCGGTAACTTCAAAGCCGAAGCCAAGAGCCGCGTCAGATGGCGGATGGTTTTATCTTCCAGAACGTCCGACGCAATATCGGCGGCAACCGGCGTCTTGACGGGCTGCTGCTCTGCTGCAGCAGGCGACGCCAGCAGCTTCTGGCGGATGCGTCCCGCATCCCCCGCCAGCACCGCCAGTTGCGGAACCCCAAACGCCAGCGCCTGGACGAAGGCTTCAAGCCCCGCCTCGCTGGCAAGCGGCGCCAAACCCTGACGGCGTAGCCCCGCAAGCGTGGCCCCATCCACCTGCATGCCCCCTTGCGCCCAAAGCGGCCAATTGAGCGACAGCGTGCGCCCAGACCGCTCGCCACAGGCCACAAGCCCATCACGCCAAGCCGCATAGGCGTCCATAAAGCCGTTCGCCGCCGCATAATCGGCCTGGCCGACATTGCCGAACACCGCCGTCAGCGACGAGAACAGCACAAAAAAGTCGAGTTCCTGATCGCGCGTCGCCGCATCGAGCGCTAAAAGCCCCGCCACCTTCGGGGTCAGCACCGCCCGAAGCTCGGCCTCCGTCTTCTTGATCACAAAACTATCGCGCAGCACGCCGGCGCTATGGATCACCCCATTCAGGCCGCCATGGCTGCCCACAATCTCAGCCACCAGCCGTTCCAGTCCAACAGCGTCGCTGACGTCGAGCGCGCGGTAATCCACCTTGGCCGGCAAGCCCGCAAGCCGCGCCCGGGCCCCCTCCGAAAGCGCAGAGCGTCCCGTCAGGATCAGCGTGGTATCCAGCGCCTCTTTGGCAATCGCCTCGGCAAACAGCAGACCAAGACCACCGGCGCCGCCCGTGAGCAGATAAACCCCGCCATCCCGCCACGGCAGCGCCGCCGCGGCCGGACACTGCAGCCTCCTCCAGCCGAAGCTCCTGCCGCTCGCCGCCAATATAGCGAACCGCGCCCGCTCCAGACCCCGCCTCAGCCTGCAAAAGCGCCGCCAACGCCTCCGAGCCGAGATCAGCCTCAACCCCAATCAGCTGGCCGCGCAGCTTCGGGTTCTCTTGGGCCGCGCTCAACAGCATCCCGCCCAGCCCGCGCAACAGCGCCCCCTCGCCTGCCGAGGGAACCACAAGCTGCAGCAGCACCTCGCCTTGTGGGCGGCTCGCCAGAACAGCCTGGAGTTTCGCAAGCAACTGCGCCGCGTAATCGCCATAGCGAGCCGAAAGCGACGGCGCCTCGCTCATAAGACGCAAGCCCCGTCCATCCCCCTCAAAAGCCGCGCCTATCCCCTCGCACAGCACCACATGGCGCTCGGCGGCCTTAAATGCCGCCCCCTCCAGCCGCTGCGCTTGCCAGCGCGGCGCCAACAGCAGCGTCTCGTGCGGCCCGCTTCTCTCCAGAACCCGGCTCGTAAAGCCCGTGAGCCGCGCGCACACCCGGCCCCCCTCATCCACAAGCTCCAGATCGAGCTTGTGCAGCAAACCATTCGTCCCCTCAGAGCGTGGACGCACCAAAACCCACATCGACTCAGGCAGCGCCGCGTAAACCTCAAGACGGTCCAGCGCAAACGGCAACAGCGTCTCGCCAGAGCCCTCCACGCCAAGGCCAAGGCTCGCCTGCAACGCTGCATCCAGAAGGCTCGGATGCAGCACGTAATCACCCTGCCCTGAGCCCAAGAGCCGCAGGCATTTGCAGCTCGCCCAGCACCAGCACCGCGCCCGAGGTGTCCCGGCTGCGCATAAGCTGGCGCACCCCGCGGAAACTCGCCCCATAGCGCAAGCCCATCCGCTCAAACGCCGCATAAACCTGTTCGGCCGGCAGGATCGCTTCGGGCTCTCGCGCCCGCAGCGCCGCAAGGTCAACAACCGGCGCCGCTTCCGCCGCAGCCAACACCGCGCGCCCTTGGCTGTGCACGAGTCGCCGCCTCACCATCGCCGCTGTAAATCTCAAAGCCGATCGACCCATCGCCCAAAGCCTCAAGGGCGATATGCAACGCCAGTCCTTCGCCGCCCACCGTCACCGGACGGGCGAACACCACGTTCTCAAGGCAGAGCGCGCCTGCCCCGTCCACGCCGGCCGCCCGCGCCGCCGCCGCCCGCGCCAGCTCCAGCTGCGCCGCACCCGGCAACACAAGCTCGCCCTGCACCACATGATCGCGCAGGAAAAACTCTTCACCCGTAAAGCTCGAGGTAAAGCGCTGCTCGCTCAAATCGGAGGTGTTGGCATGCACAAGCGGATGCAGCTGCGACACCCCGGCCGCCGCCGCCACCGGCGCGGCAAGCGCCGGCACCCAATAGCGCTCGCGCGCAAAGGGATAGGTCGGCAGCGACAGCCGCCGCGGCCGCACCTCCCCGTAAAGACGGGACCAGTCGAAGGCCAAGCCCTTCACCCACAAATCCAAAAGCTTGCCAAACTTGCCCTTCGCCACCCAGGCCTGAGGGTCTTCTGCCATATCCTCATCGGCCGCAAAGACCGAGAGCGCCTCCTTGTTGCGCTTGACCTCGCCCAGATACAGCTCCTCGATATGCGCCGCCCCCGCCACATACTGATGAAGCTTTGCCTTAAGCTCCGCAATCGAGGCCGCCGTCAGCCCAAGACGCACCTCCATCGCCTCGCGGCCCACCTGCAGCGTATAGGCCAGGTCTACGAGATCGTGATCGCCAAGCCCTTGGCTCTCAATCGCCGCAAGCAGACGCGAAACCTGCTCGCCCAAGCGCTCCGCATTGCGCGCCGACAGCACAATTACCGCAGGACGATCCGCACTGATCCCATGCCCACCCGACGCCAAGGAGGGGCCGGTATATTCCGACACGATCACATGCGCATTCGAGCCGCCCGCCCCGAAGGAGGAGATGCCGGCCATACGCGGCTCTTCGCGCCCCTCCACCACCGGCCGCCTCCACTCACAAAGCTGCCGCTGCACCACAAACGGCGTCGTGGCAAAGTCGATATTGGGGTTCAGCTCCTCGCAATGCAGGCTCGGCACAAGCTGGCCATGCCGCATCTGCAACAGCACCTTCGTCAGCCCCGCGATCCCAGCCGCGCTCTCGCAATGGCCGATATTGCTCTTGGCCGAGCCGATCGCACAATATTGCGTGTCACTCGTCTGCAGCGCCAAACGCCTTGCGTCAACCCCGCAATCTCGATCGGGTCGCCCAAAGCCGTGCCCGTGCCATGCGCCTCGATATAGCTGATCGAACGCGCCGTGAATTCCGCTTTCGGCAAGCGCCTGGGCGATCACTTGCGCCTGCGCCTGCGGGTTCGGCACCGTATAGCCGTTGGTCTTGCCGCCATGATTGACGGCGCTGCCCTTGATCACGCCGTAAATCTGGTCGCCATCCGCCTCCGCTTTGGACAGCGGCTTCAACAGCACGGCGCCAACCCCTTCGCCGGCACAAAGCCGTCGCCGCCTGCGCCAAAGCTCGCGGCAGCTGCCATTGCCGCCGCTGAGCATGGCCATCGCCGATAGCACTAGATATTTGAGTGGATGGATAATGAGGTTCACCCCGCCGGCGATCGCACATTCGCAATCGTGCCGCGCGCGATGCTCTCGCAGGCGAGATGGATGGCCGTCAGCGACGACGAGCACAGCGTGTCGACGGCAAGGCTCGGCCCGTGGAAACTGCAGCATAGCTCACCGATTTGCGATCGACCCGGTTGCCGCGACTGACGAAAGGCTGCCGCAACGGCTGGCTGCCGCCATAGAGCTGGTACTCCTCGTACATGGCACCCACAAAGACGCCAGCCTGCCGGCTCAGTCCCCAAACCGTCACGGCGGGCATAGCCCATGCATCGCGCGTATAGCCGGCATCCTCCAGCACCTCCCGCAGGCCTGCAGGAACAAGCGTTCCTGCGGGTCCATCAGCTCCGCCTCGCGCGGCGAGATGTTGAAGAACAAGGGGTCGAACTGATCGACCCCGTCGAGAAAGCCGCCCCATTTGCTGTAGCTTTTGCCCGGCTTACCCCTCTCGGCATCGAAATAGAGGCTGTGGTCCCAGCGCTCCGATGGGATCTCGTGATGCAGTCACGCCCTTGCGCAAGGTTGGCCCAGAAGGTAGCAAGATCGTTTGCCTTGGGATAGCGGCCGCTTAAGCCGATAATGGCGATATCGAGTGCATTCGAGACGACGGCGGGCGCCCGTTCGTTGCCGGTTTGCCTCGCTGACCGCCGATACCGGGTTTGCCCTTGCCGTAAGGCATGCAAAGGCGCGACAGATCGAGCCGGCGCGGGGGCTATAGGTGCCACTGGTGGCTCGTCCGCAAGCCCCACTAGCCTCGTTAACGCTGCTCGTTGCGTCGCAAGGAAGTGGCTGACCAGTGCCTCGAGCGTCTGGTGTTCGAACAACAAAGCACTGCTGATCCCGTCAAAGACGCTTCGTAACCTTTCCGTGATCTGGACCACCAGAATCAAATCGATGCCATATTTTTCCAGCGGATCGCCGGCATCAATCTGCGCCGGCGGCATCTTCAACGTCGCCGCCACCAGCTGCTTGAAGTAAGCCGTCGCCTTCTCACGCAGCCGTTCCTCGGCATTCCCTGCCGAGGCAACGGTCAACACGGGCGGCGGCGATACCGCCGGTTCCGCGCCGGATGCCTTGACGGCCAGCGGTGGCTGATACACCGCCACAGGCTGTTCCTGGCGCACGACACCGTCGCTCTCGGCGACAATGATCTGCTGACCGAGCATCTGGGCGCCCTCGGCCAGGAACGCGACCCGCTGAAAGCCTTCGCCCTCCAGCAAACGCCGCCAGCTTGTCCCGGTTAACGCAGGCGAGCCTGGAATGCGAAGCGGCGCATCTTGGCTCATCCACCAGCCCTCCAAGAGGCCGAAGGTCAGATGGGCGAACAGGTTGTTGCTCGCCAGCTCGTTGATCAGCAAAAGCCCATGGCCTTTGAGCAACGCCTTGGCGTTGCGCAAGGTCCGACGGATATCGGGCGTTGCATGCAGCACATTGGTGGCAATGACGAGGTCGTAGGTGCAAGGCTCGACACCTTGGGCGGCGAGCGGTGCAGTCACGTCGAAGAGCTGCGTCTTTAGATAGGGCGCCTGCGAAGCATAATGCTCCTCGGCATGCAGCAAAAATGCTTTTGACAGGTCGGTGTAGCAATACTCGTCGATATGCGCCGCATAAGGAGTAAGCCGCTCAAAGATGAGCGCGCTCGTGCCCCCGGTCCCCGCGCCAATTTCGAACAGACGCAGGCGCGCATCCGGATCCGCAGCGATCCTTGCCTCGACATAGGTGATCAAGCTCTCCACCAGCACGGTGTTGAAATAGTCCGCCACGCGGTTGCGTTTGTAGATCCCTTCCACCAAAGTCATGGAAGAATTGGGGAACAACACCTCCGTCGCCGCCTGCTTGCCTGTGAGAATGGCAGGCAGCGCCCGCAGAGTGGCATCCACCAGCCGCATTTGCGCCGATCGCTCGGGATCGGCCTCCCATTCCGCTTTACGGCTCTCCCAATCGCTCCACAGCTGCGCCAGATCTGGCGCCGCGGCAACGGCCGTCAGCTTGTCCCCATTCCGCAGCACATACCCTTGTGCCTGCAGCACCCGCAGGCTCTCGGCTAGCCAAGGCTCATACAGCGCCGGCAGTTTCACGCGCGACCGCCATGCGGCTACATCCATGCGAGCGTCCTCAAACAAGCCCATGGCATGCAGCTGGCCCCAGAGCATCCTGCCCAATACCCCCTCAAAGGCTTCAATAGCCGCAGTCGCTGTACCAAGCTCGTGCAAAGACATATGCATATCAGGCCTCCATAGCCGCAGCCGCTGTACCAAGCTGGCGTCCTAGCTCAGGTGGTGAAGCCACCTGCCTGCGCCTTGACAGATGCTCCGCCAGCGAGGGCAGCACCGTGCTCACTACAGACAGCCGGTCCGCCGAGCGCACCCCTAAGGCCTGCGCCACTTCAGGCTTGGTGCTCTTCAGGAAAGCGATCTGCTTGAGTGGTGAACATAAAAACTGCTCCAGAAACGCCATCGCCTCGGGTGCTTCCACCGAGCCGATCCCCACCTGCGCCATGCGCTCGCGATAGGCTTGCGATGCCACCACGCCAATGCTGCCCCAATAACCCCAATTCACCACCTTGACAGGCCAGGGACAGTTCTGGCCAAGTGCCTGTGCATAGGCATCCGCGAAGGTGCAGCCGGCGGCATAGTTGGCTTGGCCCGGGGCCTTGCTCTGGCTTTGCAGCGAGGAGAAGAACAGTGCAAAGTCGAGGGGCTCGGCCTTGAACACTTCGGCCAGCCGCACGCTCACATCGACCTTGGCGGCCAATGCCGCAACGAAGCTTGCCTCCTCCATGCGCGCCAGGCTCTGATCTTTCAGCACAATGGTGGCGTGCACCACCCCGTGAAGAGCGCCAAAGCGCGCCTTGACCGTTTCCACTGCGGCGGCAAGCGATGCCCGGTCACCAGCATCGGCGGAGAGATAAAAAGGTTTTGGCCCATATTGCGCCAGCCGCTGCCGCTTGGCGGCGATCGCCTCGTCCTCGACCCGCCGCCCGATCCAAACGGTTTGCGCCTGATAGGTGCGGATCAGATACTCGCTGAACGCCTCGCCGATGCCACCGGCGCCACCAAGGATGAGATAAATTCCGTCCTGGCGATAGGCCGGCTGCTGCGGCACCGGCAGCTCACAGGGCAACAGACTTTGCCGGTACCATTGTCCCAGCCGATAAGCCTGAACATCGCCCTGGCTGTCAGCCGGCCGCGCCAGCATCGCCTCCAGAGGCCACGCACCTTCAGACGGCAGGTCAAGCAAACGCACCTGCCATTGCGGATATTCTTTGGCGAGCGAGCCAATCAGCCCATGCACAGCAGCGTGCGCTGGATGGATGGCATCGGCCACATCCACTGCCACCGCCTGCCGTGTCACCACCGTTAACCCAAACGGCCGGGCGTCCATACCGAGCGCTATCAGCGCCTTGAGAAGCCGAAAGCCACGAAGCACGCCATGCTCCTGGGCAACGATCATCGCCTCTCCCAGCAAGGGAAAGCTCAACCGCGCGAGGCACCACCCACAGCAGATGATTGAAGGGCGCAAAGCCCCGCAAGGTCTCCGCTATCGTCTCGACGTCCGCCGTCTCGTTCAGATCAAGAAGCCGCGCCTGAGGATAGCGGACCTGAAGTGCCTGGCGCTCCGCCGTATCGCCGCCGGCAATCACGAGCACATCTTCTGCCAATGGCAAGGCTCGCCCGTGTGGGAAGACGCCGCAACTCCCCATACCGGAGCGAGCGTCGCTCACCAACTGGCGCGCTAGACAGTGACGATCGCGTCTCGCTCGGCCCGCTTCTCTCCAGAACCCGGCTCGTAAAGCCCGTGAGCCGCGCACACACCCGGCCCCCCTCGTCCACAAGCTCCAAATCCAGCTTGTGCAGCAAACCGTTCGTCTCGCCAGAGCGCGGACGCACCAAAACCCACACCGCCTCAGGCAGCGCCGCGTAAACCTCAAGACGGTCCAGCGCAAACGGCAACAGCGTCTCGCCACCACCCTCCACCGCAAGGCCAAGGCTCGCCTGCAACGCTGCATCCAGAAGGCTCGGATGCAGCACGTAATCACCCTGATGAGCCCTAAGAGCCGCAGGCAAATGCAACTCGCCCAGCACCAGCACCGCGCCCGAGGCGTCCCGGCTGCGCATAAGCTGGCGTACCCCGCGGAAGCTCGCCCCATAGCGCAAGCCCATCCGCTCAAACGCCGCATAAACCTGTTCGGCCGGCAGGATCGCTTCGGGCACCCTCGCCCGCAGCGCCGCAAGGTCAACAACCGGCGCCGCTTCCGCCGCAGCCAACACCGCGCGCCCTTGGCTATGCACGGTCGCCGCCTCACCCTCGCCGCTGTAAATCTCAAACGCGATGGCATCCGAGGAATCCGGTGCAGCGACACGTGTATCGTCACCGGCGTTGCGCCAACCACCACCGGCTGGACCCACGCGACGTCCTCAAGCCGCACGCCCGTTAATTCAGGAAGCTCCAGTGCCGCTGCTACCGCCACACGAACCAGCTCCAACTGAGCCGCACCCGGCAACACAAGCTCGCCCTGCACCACATGATCGCGCAGGAAGAATTCCTTCACCCGTAAAGCTCGAGGTAAAGCGCTGCTCTGACAGGGTCGAGGTGTTGGCATGCACAAGCGGGTGCAGCTGCGACACCCCTGCCGCCGCCGCCACCGGCGCGGCA
>CAVPNP010000021.1:0-168216 GCA_963706665.1 uncultured Alphaproteobacteria bacterium | reverse complement strand
CTCGGTTCTTACGGCTGCCCGATCTGACGGTTTGGACGGTGTGTCGGTAGCTAACGCTTTTTCAATTATCGACGCTGATCTGAAGACCGCTCTTGCGATGCTTTGCGCGCTTCCACGCTACCGCTTTGACAGGGTGCAAAAAGAAAGGATACTTGATTACGCTTTGGCGGCATTGGGACGATATCTGGAACGGCAGTCTCGTGATTGCCGTTCAGCACACGCTCGTAGAGATGCGCGGAGCAATCCTTAGCCTTTAGATTGCCGCCGGTGTCTATAAGGCGGCAAACTCTGAACACTGGGCTAATATGTTGCAGATCTACTCTATCGAAAATGAAGGTTTGAGACGCCGGCCAGAAACAGACTTGAAGGGTCGGGCTGCCGAGGGCGCCATCTGGATTGACCTAATCAATCCTTCAAAGGAGGAAGAAGCGGCCGTCGAAAAAGCGCTTGGCTTTGATATTCCAACAAAAGGCGAAATGCGCGATATTGAGGACTCGGCTCGCTTCTACGAGTTCCGCGGCGCAATATATATGACCGCGATAATCGTCGCCGGTGTGTCCGTGCAGAGACCCATTCGCTCTCCCGTCACATTCATACTGACGCCAAAGCATTTGTTGACTGTCCGCGAAACCGACACGCTGCCCTTTAAAACTTTCGAAGAGAAATGTGCGCGGCTTCCCAACGCACATGCGACAAGTGACCTTCTGTTTACATCGATTTTGGAGCAGATTACTCAGCGAATTGCTTCTGTCCTCGAATTTGTGACCAACGACTTAGATAAGGTTGTCGTGGAGTTATTTGATGGGGAGGCCACGCCCCAAAATCAAAAACGCCCAAAGCTCAATCTCCAATTCACTATTGAAAGACTTGGCCGGCACACAGCGCTTCTTGCTAAGCTTCGCGAAAGTCTCCTGATCAATCGTCTTTTGACTTTCTTCCGTCAGAGCGCAGCGGCTTGGCTCAATGACGGTGCGCGAACAAATCTCAAAAGTCTCGACCGCGACGTCCACTCGCTCACTGAGTACGCGGCGCATTTGATTTCGGAGGTGGGACATCTCCAAAGCGCGACGTTCAACCTCATCAGTTACGAGCAAAATCAAATCATCAAAGTTTTTTCCGTCGCGGCGGTACTCTTTTTACCCCCAACTCTGGTGGGCACGATTTACGGAATGAATTTTGAAAAAATACCGGAGCTGAAATGGGCCTTCGGGTATCCCATGGCCTTGGTGCTTATGGTTATCTCGGCGATCATTCCATTTTATTGGTTTAAACTCAAAGGCTGGCTGTAGGCGATTACAGCAGTAGAAAACCACAAGAGCTCGCTTTGGAGTTCGGCCACCATGGAAAGCGCTTCATTGGCGATATTGAAGTTTAGAATGCGCCAAGCCATTGGACCGCGTGACCGGCCGAGACCCGTCGAGCCTCACCTTGCATGGCATTGTAGGCACGGGTCCACAACAAGATGCCGTGTACTGGTCGAAGTGCCGTTGCTAGCGCGACAGCTTGCAGAAGTGTCGCTTCGCTTCCCATTGAGCGCCATATGTCGAGATACGCGGCCACTACGTCGCCCTCCTCAGGGAATGCCCCGCCGAAGGCTTGACGAGACATGTCGAGACAAATGGCCATTGAACAAAACGGGTGTGACCACGAGGCATCCCCCCAGTCTATGATGCGTGGGAATTCGGCGCCCACCATAATGTTATTCGGATGTAGATCGCCGTGTTCGATCGAATGCGGGACACCGAACAGCGCCAGGCGTAGGCAGAGATCGCGGCACCGTTCAACAGCTCCGGCGCGACGAGCGATAATTTGCTCCGTCGCGCCTCCGAGACTGAGCATCTCGGCATCGTCGAGAGCGAAGTGCAAGCGGTCCGGCAGTCGTTCGAGACTATGATCCGCGAGATTTCCCGGTCCCACTCGCGATCTTCCCTTCGAGATCTCGAACTGCATTTTGGCATAAGCTCGCAATGCTGCGCGCAAGTGTTCCAGGGCCTGATCCCTGTCATCGGTGATGATTTCATGCAAGGATTGACCAGCATCTTCGCTAAGAAGCCAGTTTGACTTATCATCAGCGGCAATCACCTGGGGCACAACGTCTGCGAATTCACTGGCTATTAGTGGCAGCAGGCGTGCCTCACGTTCGAAGCCAGGACCGCAAGCCTTCAAAAAGTAGCGCGTGCTGCGCGTGGATACCTTCCAGACCGTTGACCAAGCGCGCGCTTTTATCAGCGAAAACTCGGTGGGCGCACAACCGTGGCGCCGTTTGATCTGTTCGGCTGCCCAAGCCTGGCATTCGAAATTTGTTTGTTCGGAATCGACTCGCATGTGCCTTCATGACGCTACTGTTACGGCCTAGTTCTTGAGGTCCTCCTGCTCATTCCCAAGCTTAAGGCCGCTCAGGTCGATGCCGGGGGCGCCTTGCGTTAGCTTCTTGCCGAGTTCAAGCGCCGTTCCGCGGAATTCTCTAATAAAAACATCAAGCTCGGAGTGCGGGATTTGCACGCCGCGTTCTCTAAACGCCTTCATAATGGCAATGCGCAGTTCAGTTCGGACGTTTATTGAACGGTTTATATTCAGAAGATAGACGAACAATTTGAAGTCGAGCGAAGTGGAAGTCACGTTCTCGAAATAAACCAGAGGAGCAGGCGACTCCAACACTTCAACGTGGTCTGATGCGACCTTTTGCAGGATTTCTTGCACCTGTTCCGGATCGCTCGCGACCGCGACGCTGATAGGAAGGACCACGCGGCCCATCTCATTATGAAGCGTCCAATTTTTTACCCTGTCCGAGATCAGCATCGAGTTTGGGATGACGATATGCGCCCGGTCGAACGTCTCCAATTCGGTCGCCCGCACGCTGATGCGTCTTACAATTCCTTCTTCGCCGCGAACCTCGATCCAATCGCCCACCCTTATGGGCCGTTCAGCGAGCAATATCAGGCCCGAGACGAAATTATTCACAACGCCCTGCAAGCCAAGACCGACGCCGACTGAAAGCGCGCCAGCTACGATGGCGAAGTTCGAAAAGCTCACTCCCGCTGACGAAAAAGCAGCCACACCTGCGATGACGATCCCGCCATAGCCGGTGCCTGTGCGGATCGAGTTCTCTCGCGCTGCCGCTCATGCCCGCCTTTGCCAGCACTTGCCTGTCGAGCCACTCCTGAAAAATCCGAGCTAATGTGTAGGCAACGACAAAGACAATGAGAGCGCCGAAGAGCGAGGCGAAGGAAACTCTGATATTCCCAATGTCGAAACCGAAGAAAGCTTGACGCACGATATGGCGCACATCGCCCCAGTCGAAGCCGAGCTGAAGCATAATCAACGGCACAGCTGCGGAGAAAGCGGCGATCTTCAGAATAAGCGCAATGGGGAGGCCAGCCTGCGCGCGGCCCCGTTCGTCAAGCCCGAACTCCTCCTTGAGCCAGCGGCCCGCGATTGCCTTTTCATCCTTCATGCTTTCCGCGAAGGCGTCCACGGCGACGTAGGTCAAATAGAGCATCACGGTGATGGTGCCAGTCACTACGATCTGCGCCGCAAGGAACCGGGCGAGAGCAGCGTAGCCAATCAATGCGCAGACGAAGATAGCTAAAGCGGCAGCGGCGAATGGCAAACGCAGGAAGCGCAGCCAGCGCATGTCCGCTGATCCTTCCACCTCGATGCTATTCGACGGCAGAAGAAACAGCGCCATTCCAAGGGTAGCGAATGCGATACTTGCGATAATGTTCTGAGCGATGGCGAGAGAAAGCGGCGCCGCCAGCTCCTCGTTAAACGCGCTCATGATGAGATCGGCGCCAAAGACGGCGGCCATGCCCACGCACAGCCATCGGATGCGCGACGCGATCTTGTCGGAGGCCACAAAGATACGCCAGTGAGGCTTTCCGGGCGCAAGAAGGGTCACTGCGATTGCATTCACCGCCGCGACGGTACAGACGGCAGCCAACGCTGCGCCGAGAATGTGATCGATTGTTGCGTCAGCGAGCCCGGCAATCCTGAAAACCAAATAAAAGCTTGCCGCCGTCGCAGCAGGCGGTGCGGCTGTGAATAACACAACCCAAGCAGCGGACGAGGCTCGCCGCCAAAAGGGAGGAGCCTCCGGCTCGTTCCAGCGCCGGAACCGATTGATGCCCCAAAACGCAGCCATGGTTGTCAACAACCAAACCAGAGCGCTTACCAATATCGCGGCGTAAAATTCCGCTTGATCGAAAAAACTATTTCCCCAGAGCTGAGCCATAGAGGTCAGCTTGCGATAGCCGATTATCGCGTTTGTACGAACATCGGTCCAAAACGCCTGCGAAATAGGACTTGGCACGCGTTGCAGCAGCCTTTCCGCGAACAGGACGCGGCGGCGGCGATTGATGCGGTCGAGGAGATTGCCGGCGTCCCACTTAGCGCTCTCTGCTCCAGTCATGGGAGCCGAGATCTGGGACAGACGTATATTCAACGTGTTGCGTTCGATTGTAACCGCTTCGGGTTCTGGCGGCTGCCCAGCCTGCGGCGCCGGACTAAGCCGGGTGAGCCGCTCTTGCACTTCAGCCTGTCTTGGCTGGGCGGCCTCCAGAATAGTATCCGCCTGCTTAATGACGCGTTCGGCCGCCTCGCGCATCTCGTTAAGGTCGCGGTCTTGCTGGCCTTTCGCTTCTACACTGCGCCGCAGTTCTTCTATCTGCGTCTTGATCTTTTCGACCTCACGCATCGCTTCCTGCGACTGAGCGTCCGGCTCCATCACAGTTGGCATCGAAGGCACGGAGGCTGCACCGGCAGAAGAAGAGCTCGAAGGTGCAAGCTGTTGGGGCGTACGGTTTTGCGAAGCTTGAGCAGCTTTGGCGGAATGCTCGCCAGATGTCTCCGGGGCAGCCCAGACTTCGCCTGAAATGCCTATCGCCACACAGATAAGCAGAAGCAGATGTTTACCGCGCACGATACCCTCACAAACAGAACAAACGCTGACTGAATTTCACCTAATGCGCAGGCTTACTCTCTTGCGCAGGTGTCAGCACAAGCGTTGGCTCGTCCGCCGGGATCTTGCTTGGCGTAAGGGAAAGCTGCGGTTCCACGGGCACGACAGGCTTGGCTGTCGCTTGTACAGGTTCAGGCCGCACCCATGTCCCATCCCATCTCTCGTCGCTATGGCCGTTCGCCATCGTGGCTCCAGCGCTGATCCTCTCGCTTCGGATGCCGGTTTCGACCACGACGTCCACGGGTCCGCCAATTATAACCAGATGCTCGACATCGTCGCGGCGCACCAGCACCAGCTTCCGCCCACCTTCGAGTGATACGCGTTCAATGAAGGCCAAGCGGCGTTCGCGCGGTGTAAAAAACCCCGTGGAGGCCACGCTGCGCAACGGCAAAAATAGATAAACGCCTGCACCGCCCACCGCAATTACGGCGATCATGATTATCAGGGCTACACTCATCGATCCCATCGCACGTGCTCCTCCGCCAGTTACAGATCGAAACTCAAGTTTTGAGGCTACGTGCCGCTCAGTTGCGGAGCGGCGATCAGAGCTATAGCGCCTTCGTAACCCTTTTTTAACTTTTTCTGTGCGGTCATTCTTAATTGATGCGGATGCCTAAGTCTTTCGCGAATCATTTCATAGTTGACGCTATTAAGAGGATTTCATATGGCCGCGCCACAAATGCCTTACGCCCAGCGTAGTTCGCGACGACGTGGAGTGATTTTTTTACTTGGTGCAATTGCCGCCGCACTACTAACGGTGTACGGGCAAGGCGTGATCGCGCTCGTTCTTCTCGCAACCTTAGGCGCGGCACTTGGCATTCTTCTTACTGCGGGCCAATTGACGTGGAATTCACCTGGAAGTCCTATCCAGGATAAAGCGAGGCGCGTTTTTACCGCTTTTCCTGTGCCGCTTGCCGCGACCACAAAAAAGGGAAAAGTGATTTGGGCGAGCGAGGCTTTTTCGAGCGCAGTCGAAAGTTCGGGATGGGATCAAGATCTCTCTAAGCTCGGCGGCACCAATCCTGACACCGCTGCCGCGATCTTCCGTCTTTTCGCTGCGGCGCGACAAGGCAGGACGCACGCTGAAACGATTGCACTTTCGGGATGGAAGGGGGGCGATAAGGCTTCCTTGAAGGTTGTCCCCGTCATGGACCCCGCCGAGGCTGCACCTATTTTAATATGGCAGATTGAAGGATCAGGTGGCGCGCAAAGCCCGCGAACTGAGCAGGGTAACGAAGGGCGCGTCGCGACACTTGATTCTATTCCCGCCCCCGCTCTGCTCGTCTCGAATGATTTTGCAATAGAGGGAGCCAATAAAAGCTTCCTGAAACTTTTCGGTTACTCACCAGACAAGCCGGTGGATGGCTTAATCACCGATCTGGTGCGAGGTCATCGCGGCTCTCCGATCAGCAGGGCGCGCCTAAGAGGAATGCTTACAAAATCGGAGGGGCCCATTCCGATTCAAGTGGCGTCCGCCGATAAGAACTTCTGGCCCGCAATGCTTTATGTTCGACCGGTGTCAGCGGAGGCCGAAAACGGTTCTTCTCTTTGGATTGTTTCTCCGGCGCCCACGGCGAATGGCGGCGTTGAAGAAGGATTCCAGACGCTCCTTTCTCAGTCGCCGGTTGCAATGGCGCTCATCACATCGAAAGGGATTCTGCAGACGGCCAATAGAGCCTTTCAGAACTCTCGTGACGGAGAAGAGAGAGGGGATCCTGGGTCAGGCACAGGAATTGATTGGAAAGCCCCTTTCATCCCTTGTTTCCGAAAATGCGTCATCTGCTCTTCGCGATCGCTTGGCGACAATCTCTGAAAGTTTTCTCTCAGCATCCTCTCCGGTGGAGCTGACCGCAGCTCTCCGGGCATCATCGGACAGGCTCATCCGATTTATGTTCGCCCCCGCAGCCGACGGCGTCCACACGGTTGTAATCGCTCTTGAAGCTGCGCCAGCGGCGAATGACGAGCAATTCACGCAAAGCCAAAAGCTCGCTGCGGTTGGAGAACTTGCTGGCGGCATCGCACACGATTTCAATAACCTGCTTACGGCGATTATCGGGTTTTCAGACCTTCTGCTGCGACGATTCCGTGCGTCGGATCCGGCCTTCAAGGATTTGATGAATATAAAGAATAACGCGACACGGGCGGCAGAACTCGTAAAGCAAATTCTTGCCTATTCCCGCCGTCAGACCCTTCGCCCCGCAGTCTTGAGATTGACCGACATCATAGAAGAATTTCAATCCGCCATGGGGCGAACCCTCGGCGAGAAGGTGAAGGCTAAAATCCAGCATGGGCGCGATCTTTGGTGCGTCAAGGCGGACGAGGGTCAACTCTTTCAAGTCGTAATGAACTTGGGCCTGAATGCTCGCGATGCGATGCCGGAAGGCGGAGAAATCACGATCCGCACGGCAAATGTCACCGAACGCGAATCGCTTGCCCTGAAAGATCGCGGCCTCGAACGCGGCGAATATGTTTTGTGCGAGGTGCGCGACAGCGGCACCGGCATCAAACCGGAGCACTTGGAAAAGATTTTCGATCCCTTCTTTTCCACGAAGGAAGTCGGCAAGGGGACCGGCCTCGGCTTGTCCACTGTTTATGGTATCGTCAAACAGACGGGCGGCACGATCCTGGTCGACAGCGAGATAGGCGTGGGCACTACGTTCCGCATCTATCTCCCGCGCTATGTCGAAACCGAAGAAGACCTCAAGGTCAAGCAAAGCAAAAACAATTCGAACCATGAATTGGCGGACCTCACTGGCACCGGGAAGGTCCTGCTTGTCGAAGACGAAGAGGCCGTTCGCTCCTTTGCCTCGCGCGCGCTATCCACCCGTGGCTACACGGTTCTCGAAGCCTCTACCGGCGTCGAAGCGTTGGAAGTGATGGATCGCGAAAACGGCCAGATCGACCTCGTTGTGAGTGACGTTGTCATGCCGGAAATGGACGGCCCGACCCTTCTTCGCCATTTGCGCCAGCGCAATCCCGATGTGAAGATCGTGTTCATGTCGGGTTATGCCGAGGAAGCCTTCCGCAAGAATCTCGGCGACGATGAGAAATTCATTTTCTTGCCGAAGCCCTTTACGCTCAAAAAATTGGCCGAGACCGTGAAGGCTGCTGCTGCTTAAATCTCATTGGTCGCTGGGAACGGGCTGCATTATGTCTCGTTCTCCCAAAGGTTGTGGCAGCGACTCAGATTGATTTCTGCTGTCGAACTTGAAGCTGCAATCAAGCCTCTGAAGCCATTTTTTAGCTTAGGACCACGAGCTGACGAGGCAATTTGGACGGCGTCCCAGCTTTTGGCGCTACCTTCAAGGGATGCTTCGGATTGTTGGCAATGAATTCATCAACCTCTTTGAGTCGTTTTGGGAGTACGGGCCCACCGTAAGACCCACTACCAACGAAACGAAATCCCGCTTCCCAAAGGCGCTGCACTTTCTTCCATTGCTCGATATCCGTTATCTTTGGGGCCTTAAACGAGCGTCCCATTTCCTTCAACGGGACCGAGCATTGAGGACACGTTGGCGCAGTCGCATGGAGAGGTTTCTTGAAGCTCTTTCGACATTCGAAGCAAGCGTGCGCCAACAGATATTCTGGGCCACGGATGGAGGGTGCTCGCTCGTGGACCACTCGACTACCCAAATCACGGCGGATTTCCATCCGCCTCATTTTTTCATATCTGCGGCTCATAACATCAAATCTAACACGGGGTTGCGCCGCGTGGAATGTCCGACCCGGGTCACAAGCAGTCCAGCGTCGCTGATCCCCCGAAGCAGCGGATTGGGCCCCATTGCAGAAGAATACCACCAGTTGTGGATTGCGCTTGCGTATGAGAACAAACCGTGTACATTCATTCCATTGCAAGTCCAGGGACGCTATGGAATAAAGAAAGGCAAGTGATTCATGACCCAAGCGCCATTCCGCGTTATCGAGGGAAATAGCAATATGGATAAGCAGAAAGCCCTGGAAGCGGCGTTAAGCCAAATTGAGCGTAATTTCGGCAAAGGCTCGATTATGCGGCTCGGCAAAAACGATCAGCCGGTCGAAGTCGAGGCGGTGTCCACTGGCTCCTTAGGACTAGATATTGCGCTGGGAATTGGCGGCCTGCCGCGTGGACGTGTAATCGAGATTTTTGGCCCGGAGTCCTCCGGTAAAACTACGCTTGCGCTGCATGTTATAGCCGAGGCTCAAAAGAAGGGCGGCGCTTGCGGTTTTGTGGACGCTGAGCACGCACTCGATCCAATTTATGCAAGAAAGCTCGGCGTCAATTTAGAAGAGCTCATTATCTCGCAGCCAGACACAGGCGAACAGGCACTCGAAATCACTGATACGCTGGTGCGCTCTGGGGCAATCGACGTGATCGTCATTGACTCGGTGGCTGCTCTCACGCCCAAGGCTGAGATCGAGGGCGAGATGGGCGATGTGCTGCCCGGTATGCAAGCTCGCCTCATGAGCCAGGCGCTCCGTAAATTGACGGGTTCTATTTCGAAGTCGCGCTGCCTTGTGATCTTCATCAACCAAATTCGTATGAAGATCGGCGTGATGTTCGGCAACCCCGAAACGACGACGGGCGGCAATGCGCTCAAATTTTATTCATCTGTCCGGCTCGATATCAGACGCATTGGTCAGATCAAAGAGCGCGATGAGGTGGTCGGCAATCAGACCCGCGTCAAAGTCGTGAAGAACAAAGTGGCGCCTCCCTTCAAGCAGGTCGAGTTTGACATTATGTATGGAGAGGGAGTGTCAAAAACCGGTGAATTGGTCGACCTTGGCGTAAAGGCCAATATTATCGAAAAATCCGGCTCCTGGTATTCCTTCGACAGTCAGCGCATTGGACAAGGCCGCGAGAACGCAAAGGCTTTTTTGCGCGATAATCCACAGATCGCAGAAACCGTCGAACGTCAAATTCGTGGAAATGCCGGCCTTATCGCAGCACGTATTCTCGATGGTGAAGGCACAGGCGAGGATCGCGATATGGAGGAGGCTGAAATTGCCCCCGACGAAGCGCCAGTTAAAAAATCGAGGCGATAGCTTCCTTGCGAAGCATCATCGGACTTGACTTTGCTTCAAGTTTGCATGGATGGATTTATCCGCTCACGCCTATTGGCGTGAGAAACGCCTGTGTATCTAAATTTCACGCTGTGATACAAGCGTAGAGCATTGTGTTTATAAGCAATTTGGATTGTAAAATTTCCGTATAATTCGAACGGACCTCCAGAAACGAATCCGGCCCATGCACAGCCTAAACGACATCCGTGGAACTTTTATCGAGTTCTTTCGCAAGAACGGACACGAGCACGTGCCCTCGAGTCCGCTCGTGCCTCGAAACGATCCCACGCTGATGTTTACGAATGCCGGCATGGTGCAATTCAAAAATGTCTTCACCGGCATGGAAAGCTTGCCGTTCAAACGCGCCGTAACAGCACAAAAATGCGTTCGCGCGGGTGGCAAGCATAACGATCTTGATAATGTCGGGTTTACCGCAAGGCATCACACATTTTTTGAAATGCTCGGCAATTTCTCCTTTGGCGATTACTTTAAAGATGTCGCCATTGAACTTGCCTGGACGCTAGTAACAAAAGAGTTTGGCCTCGATAAAAAGCGGCTCCTTGCTACGGTCTATTCCGAGGATGACGAAGCCTACAATCTTTGGCGTAAGATTGCAGGCCTCCCCGAGGATCGCATCATTCGCATTCCCACTTCGGACAATTTCTGGTCCATGGGCGAGACTGGCCCTTGTGGCCCTTGTTCCGAGATCTTTTTCGACCACGGTCCAAAAATTCCGGGCGGGCCTCCAGGCAGCGCCGATGCCGATGGCGACCGTTTCATCGAGATCTGGAACCTCGTGTTCATGCAATATGAGCAGGTCTCGCCTGATGAGCGCCTGACTTTGCCAAGGCCTTCCATCGATACCGGAATGGGGTTGGAGCGTGTTGCGGCTGTTCTTCAGGGCGTCCACAACAATTATGAGACCGACCTTTTCCTAGCCCTCATCAGGGCTTCGGTTGAGGCAACGGGCGTTCCTGCCGAGGGTGCGGCGCTTCCAAGCCACCGTATCATTGCCGATCATTTGCGCGCATCGAGCTTCCTCATCGCGGACGGAGTTCTCCCGTCGAATGAAGGGCGCGGATATGTGCTTCGGCGCATCATGCGGCGCGCCATGCGCCATGCTCATCTGCTGGGCATGGAAGAGCCGCTGCTCTATCGTCTGCTGCCGGTGCTTGTTCGTGAGATGGGGCAGGCTTATCCAGAGCTCATTCGCGGTCAAGCGCTTATCAGCGAAACTTTGAAGATCGAGGAAATCCGCTTCCATAAAACGCTTGCGCGTGGCTTGAACCTTCTCGACGAAGCCTCCGCTAGCCTGAAATCTGGCGATACGTTCTCTGGTGATGTCGCGTTCAAGCTCTATGACACTTACGGTTTTCCGCTCGACCTGACACAGGATGCGCTAAAGGCGCGCCACATCGGCGTGGATGTCGATCAATTCAACTCGGCGATGGCCCACCAAAAGGCGGAAGCGCGCAAGGCTTGGGCCGGATCGGGTGAAGCCGCGACTGACAAGCTTTGGTTTGACCTCCTGGACCAACTCGGGCCGACGGAATTTCTCGGCTATGAGACCGAGACGGCGGAAGGGCAAATCCTCGCGCTGATCAAAGCAGGAAAGCCCGTCAAGCAGCTCAAAAAGGGTGAGGAAGGGATCGTCATCGTCAACCAGACGCCGTTTTACGGCGAGTCCGGTGGCCAAGTTGGCGACGAAGGCGTGATTAGCGCACCTAAAGGTGTTCGTTTCGACGTTACGGATACCCAAAAGAAGCTCGGCAAAGTTTTTGCGCATATTGGCACGGTTGAAAAAGGACCGTTGAAAGTTGGCGATGCCGTCGAGCTTCACGTCAATAGAGACCGCCGCTCCGCAATACGCGCCAACCATTCGGCGACGCATCTTCTTCACGAGGCGTTGCGCGAAACACTTGGCACTCATGTCACGCAAAAGGGCTCTCTCGTAGACGCCGAAAAACTCCGGTTCGACTTCTCGCATCCGAAGCCTCTATCCAAGGAGGAACTTGCGGCGGTCGAAAATATAGCGAACGCTATGATCCTGAAGGACAGCCCAGTTGTGACACGGCTCATGGCGGTTGACGACGCGATAGCGTCCGGCGCGATGGCCCTTTTCGGCGAGAAATACGGCGAGGAGGTTCGTGTCGTCTCAATGGGCGAAGCGTCCCGTGACGATAAAAGCGGCCGCACCTTCTCTGTCGAACTTTGTGGTGGAACACATGTTCGCGCGACTGGCGAGATTGGACTTACCAAAGTCATTCAAGAAAGCGCCGTCGCGGCTGGTGTTCGCCGGATCGAAGCGCTTACCGGCCACGCTGCGCGTCATCACCTCGCGGGTCAGGATACCACTTTGCGGCAGGCCGCCGATCTTCTGCGCGTACAGCCAAGCGACGTACCAAGCCGGCTTTCAGCCCTTCTGGAAGAACGCAAAAAGCTTGAGCGCGAGCTTGCGGAAACAAAGAAGAAACTTGCGCTCGGAAGCGGCGGCAACGGCGCGGCCAGCGCCGAGAACCCCGTCCGCAAGATTGGTGCGGTGACGATGTTTGCGCGCACGGTTCACGGTATCCAGCCAAAGGATCTGCGCAGCCTTGTTGACGACGGAAAGCGCCAGATTCAATCAGGCGTCGTTGCTATTGTCGGTGTGACCGAGGAAGGCAAGGCGGGAATCGTGGTCGGTGTTACCGATGACCTCGTCGCCAAATACAATGCCGTGGAACTTGTGAAAGCGGGCGCCGCAGCGCTTGGCGGTCAGGGCGGCGGCGGCCGTCCCGATATGGCCCAGGCAGGGGGCCCCGATGGAGCGAGCGCCGATGCGGCACTAAATGCCATAGCGGATAGCTTAGCGGCGGCCTCCGCAGCGGCGGCGTAAAGGGGCGATGGTTTCACTCGGTCCAAGAGTAGGTTCGCGCGCCAAAGGGCGAGCCAACATTTTGCCTGCACTGGTGGAAGTTGAGGGTTTGCGCGGCCTGACGGACGCAAAAGCGAAGTTCGGTGCAACCGGCGTTGATGCGATAAGACTTGTGTAAATCAGCCCAGCAGAGGCGGACGGAGTAAGAAAACGAATGGTGGCAATCCTTCTCTTGGTGATAGCCGCAGCGGCTGTGGTGGCAGGTATCACCACGATGCGCGCGAGCATGAAGGCCCGCGCGTGGCCGGTGGTAACTGGACGGATCATCGAGCGGACGGTTGGACCGTCAACAACGACCGGCGCATCGCGTGCGGGGCGCTACTTCGAACCCCGGGTGACATACGACTATATAGTCAACGGAAAGACCTATACTGGCCATCGGATCAGTTTGACTGCGAAAGCCTATGGCGAGAGCAAAGCGCGCCGACTGGCGAACGAACTCCCAGACAACGTCACGGTTCACTACAACCCGGGGGATGCCAGCGATGCCGTTCTCCAGCCTTCCGCGATCACGATGAGCATCGCCCTGGTGGTCGGCGGCGGGATAGGCCTGCTTATTGGCACGGCGATGCTGTTCACGCGTATCGCATAGAAATAGCCGTTCCCAGCATGTGCTCCAGACTACCATAGGCAAGATATCACGGCGGAGCCAAAGCGGCGTTCTACGAACGCACCGCCGTCCTACGAGTATAAGCTACGTTCATCTGCACTGCGGTATTAAAGCGTTTTGCGACCAGATTGAAGCACGAGATTCTCGAATCTGCGTCTTTAAGGTTTGGATTGCTTCCGGGCTGCCTTGCTAGCCATCGCAATGACGGTCCCGCAAATTGTCATCGTGAAGCGGCACTGCCGCTGCGGCGATCCAGAAGCTTCACGATACTGGTTATAGATGATCGAAAAATGCTCTAATATCGGCGGAGTTCAGTCAAAAGCTGAAAATCACCATGATTTCTCGAACTTTTTGACCGTCGATTTCATCCTCATGGAGGATGCCAGGATCTACTATTCCACCCCATTTATTATAAGCGCTAAGAGCATTCTTGTTTGCCTCTAAAACCCATAGATAAGCGGAAGTAATTCCACTCTCACAAAACTTCTGCCTCGCTGTTTCGAAGAGCCCATATCCAACTGCTCTTCCCCAGCTCTTCTTCAAAAGATAGACCGCATATATTTCACCCCGACCAGCTTTGTATTGATCGCGGTTTGGACCGAATGAAATGAACCCTACCGCTTCATCATTATCGTGAGCGATGTAGAGATTTCTGTTTTCGGTTGTGGTTGCTTGGAAAATTGCTTCCCAGGCTTTTTGCCGGGCGGGGATACTCATGCCGTCCAGATAGTCCTGAGGCACCATCCCAACATAGGTTTGCTGCCATGACTGGACATGTATCCGAGCAATGTCCGGTAAATCCTCGAACGAAGCTTCTCTTATCGAATAAGCCATTGCTTCTTAATTATTGCTGCAAAGACACTGTAGCCCAAAGATCATAATCGTCGGAATCCGTCACCGTGGCGCGAACGCGATCGCCCGGCGCGAGGTCTGTGGCATCTTCGATGAAAACGCAGCCATCGATCTCCGGTGCATCCCAAGCTGTCCGCCCCGTGGCGCCTTCCTCATCAACTTCGTCAATGAGCACGTCCACCACAGCGCCGACACGCGTGGCTAGCACTTCCGCGCTGACTTCTTGCTGCACCGCCATGAACCGCTCATGACGCTCCGCCTTCACCTCTTCGGGGACCTGCTCATCGATGGACCGGCTTGCTGCGCCCTCCACATTCTCATATTTGAAGCAACCGACCCGTGTCAGGCGCGCTTCACGCAGCCAATCAAGCAGAAATTCGAAATCGTCCTCGGTCTCGCCGGGAAAGCCAACGATGAAGGTTGAGCGAATGCCCAGATCGGGGCAGATGTCGCGCCAGCGCCGAATACGATCCAGCGTCTTTTCCTGGTTCGCCGGGCGGCGCATTGCCTTCAACACTTTGGGCGAGGCATGTTGGAATGGGATGTCGAGATAGGGAAGAATTTTACCCTCAGCCATGAGCGGCAAGACCTCATCCACATGCGGATAAGGGATAAACATAATGAAGACGCACCCAGACGCCGAGCTTTGATAGCGCGCCGCAAAGCTCGGTCAACCGCGCCTTCACGGGCTCATCGCGCCAAACGCTTTCGGCATATTTCAGGTCTACGCCGTAAGCGCTCGTATCCTGGCTGATGACGAGCAGCTCTTTAACGCCTCCCGCAACCAGCGCCTCCGCTTCGCCAAGCACATCGGTGGCGCTTCTGCTCGCCAGATCGCCTCGCAGGCTCGGAATGATGCAGAAGGAGCAGCGGTTATTACAGCCTTCGGAGATTTTCAGATAAGCGTAATGCTGCGGGCGTCAAACGCAAGCCCGCGCGAGGCACAAGGTCGAGATACGGTGCATGAGGAGGGGGCGCAGCCGCGTGGATCGCATCCATTACGGCGTCATATTGATGCGGCCCCGTCACAGCGAGCACGTCAGGAAAGGCAGCGCGAATGCGCTTATCTTCCACGCCGAAACACCCCGTGACGATGACCCGGCCATTTTCCGCCATCGCCTCGCCGATTGCATCGAGGCTCTCTGCCTTCGCACTGTCGAGGAAGCCGCAGGTATTGACGACCACGAGATCGGCCCCGTCATAATTTGGCGCAATGGCGTAGCCCTCGGCGCGAAGACGGGTGAGGATCCGCTCGGAATTGACGAGCGCCTTCGCACAGCCAAGACTTACAAAGCCAACTTTGGGCGTCTTCGGCTTAGCGCGCTGCGCCTGCATGCTTTTCGACATAGGTTTTCAGTTCTTTGCTGCGGCTGAAATAAAAAGAGCGCCAATGGCGCCCGCATTATGTAGTAACTTCCCAAAGAGTAATAAAGATTATTCGTGTAAGCCCTAACGGCGGCACTGTGTTATCGCTTCAGCCAGCGCGCGACATTGATGAGACTTATCAGGGCCGCAGCAACATAAGTGTAGGCGGCAGCGGTCAGAATGTGCTTCGCAGCGCCCAGATCCTCGCGGGGTATGAGCCGCCCTTGATCGAGAAGCGGCAGAGCGCGGCGGAAGCTCGCGTCGAACTCCACGGGCAAAGTGACCAGGTGCATTACGACCGCGCTGGCGCTCATCAAAACCCCGGCGATAATCCCCAGCGCAATCCCGGCTGGATGGCGCAACACAATAGCTATGACCGGCGAGGCGAAAAGCACAATAGTCCCCACCTTTTCAATGTAACCGACCGTGGCGGCGAGGCGCGTCCGGGTTTGAAGCGGACCATAGCCGGTTGCGTCCTGCATGGCGTGGCCGACCTCATGCGCGGCAATCACAACCGCTGTTAGAGTGCGTCCATAGAAATGCTCCGATTTAAGGCGGACGGCCTTTGCGAGCGGATGGTAGTGGTCGCCGCTATCGGTTTCCTCCACCTTCACATGGTTGAGTTTCATACCGTCGAGGAGATAGCGCGCAAACTCGCCGCCAGTCCGGGGAAGATTGGAACGCGGTTTGGAATGCCGATGAAGCACGCTCATCACCCAAAGCTGTGGCGCGAGGACAAGCGCAATCACAATGATTGCTCCGAGAATGATGATCGGCATGGGCGCGGTCCGTGCTGAAATGACGGCATAGCTATTACATTAAAAATTGGAGGTCAGCGCCTCAATAGTGAATTTTGCGTCTGGCTTCGCGCTGGCCCTGAGCGGCTGCGCGGCGGAAACTCCGGTGTGTTGCCGCAATGTGAATGGCGAGCTGAGACTCGCGACCAGGGCGATGCTTTAGGCTGTTTAGTCCCAAAAGGGTGCGGGCTCGATGTCAACCGGTGAGGGTTGCCGATGATCTGCAGGCCCCGGAGCCGGGGTGCTCGGCTCCGAGGGAGCCAAAACGGATTGGCTAAGCACCGCCAACCAAAGGTACATGACGGCAGCGATGATACTGACGATGAGAGTAGGATGATACGGTAGCATTGCCATAGGGCTGCTCCATTCGGCTTTTGCGATTAGCCGATAAATTGAGAGGCGCTGCGCTATCACGCGCCATCACAACGATTTACTTTACCTTCGAGGCTACACGACTGAGTGCTGGCCTGCCGGCTGCCTTCAAGTGTCACTCACGGGTGATTGCGTCTTGAGCTGCTCCGGTTGAGCACTGGCGCGGAGCGCATCGCGCGCCTGTTAAGGCTAGCAGCTGACGCGGTGGAGACCCGGTCTAGCATTTTTTGAGCCGAGCCTCTCAACCGATCACATCAGAGGGTTAACCTCCATTTGCATCGGGCGCGATAGGGCCGGTTACATTCCCATCAGGCGACACATCTTGGTGATACGGGCTAGCATTCACCGCTTGGGAGAGACCAACAGAAGTAAGTGCAATGCTTCCAATGAGGGCCGTTACAGCAAATCCAAGACGCAGTTTAGATATTTTTGATGCGCTTTTCATAGCATATCTCCGTTTTTTGCGTTTTCTGACGGAAGTTTGAATTCGCTTCTGTCTTTGGGGGAGATAATGATCTTGCAATTCGTGCCGGTCCAACGAGATATTCTGTAGACAGTGATCGGAAAAAGCGATGGTAATCTTGCCTTCAGTGCGCCATCTCCGCCATTTGGTAGCCCTTGCCGATCACGCACATTTTGGCCATGCGGCGGCGGCGTGCCACGTGACCCAGTCCACTTTGAGCGCGAGCATCAAGGACCTTGAGTCCCTGCTCGAGGCGGGGCTCGTCGACCGCACAAAGCGGCGCGTTGTACTAACGCCGCTTGGCCTCGATACGGCCAATCGGGCGCGCAAGATTATCGCGGAGATGGAGGAGCTTGCGGTCGCCGCGCGGGCCTCACGCGAGCCGCTATCGGGAACGGTCCGCATGGGCGTGATTCCAACTGTTGGTCCTTACCTCCTTCCGCGGGTGCTTCCAAGCCTTCGCCGCGCTTATGGCCGACTTAAGCTCTATCTCGTCGAAGACCTGACCGCACGCTTGATCGAAGCCCTTCATCAGGGCGAGCTTGACGTAGTGCTGCTGGCGCTTCCTTGCGACTGCGGAGCGGCGGTTGAAACGTCGAGTTTGTTCGAGGACCCCTTTGTCGTGGCATTACCCAAAGGTCATGCCCTCTCGAACGAAGCCCACATCACACCGCAACAGCTTTCGTGCGAGGTTTTGCTGCTGCTCAAGGACGGTCATTGCCTGCGGGAGCATGCGCTGGCTGCCTGCAGTTTTGCCGGCCAGCGCCGTGCCGAAGGTTTTGAAGCGACGAGCCTTCCCACCCTGGTGCAGATGGCCGACAATGGGCTTGGAACGACGCTTCTACCCGTGCTCGCTGTCGAGGCTGGAGTTCTTCGGGGCACAGGTCTTGTTACCCGCCCCCTTGTGCCGGGCAGTTCTTCTCGTGAGATCGGCCTCGTTTGGCGCAAAGGGACGGGTCGCCGCCATGAGTTTCTTGTGCTCGCACAGGCGCTCGCCTGCCGCCGCACTCAGCGCGGCGTAACGGAAAGCGGTAAACGTCGACTAAGCTCCTAATTCTGGAACAAGCGACCTCTACTGTAGTCGTCCGTTACAGCGAGAGTTGCACAGCGATGCAATGCGGATTTCCGCAGATCGCCAAACTGCAGAAAGTGAATTTCACGAACTGGAATGGGTTACATCCCCGTAGATTCTGCCCTAAGCACGAATTTCCAGATCGACACTCATTAGCGTTAGAAAAACATTAATATGCGTGTCCCGGTGGACACGTGAAGCGGCTCCTTTTCGGGAATCAAATGACGCGTTAGAGTTTCTGCATTCTTAGCGCTGGTGACTTCTATGGCCAAGCATTGGTGATGCGTCACACATCAAGGTGACTTTAAGTCATTCGCCTTACTTTGCCAAAGCCTCCTGCATACCTGGATCTAACGCCAATGAAGTACCACAATCCATTCCTAGGCGAGACCACAGATCGCGATCAAGCCTTTCCCGGCATCCGATCCCTTGAACTGACAATCGTCCAGGATCCCTGTGGTTATTACACTAGACAATCTTCGGCACGCGAAAGCAGGTTTACAAAAACCACGCTCCCCCCATACTTTGCCTGTGCCAATCCGCGCTGCCAACAGGGCGGTCTCGACCTGCAGCAAATCGTTTTATCCTGGCCGCCGGGGAAGCATACTTTCTACTGCAACGGTCACGAAGGCACACCTAAGGGTCGGCGTGTAGGCGTTCCATGCTGTAACAGCTTCGAGATAACCCTAAACATCCAGAGTGCTGGACAAGAGACGCAGTAGCGAATGGCTGACTATAGAGACTTCCAGGAAATCGCTCACTGCGGGGGCAGAATGAGCTTCGATGTTGCTTGCGACAACGAAGGCCAGCTCTCCATATCAACCGGATATAGGCTCGACAGGCCGGGGCCAGCCTCTATTGTCGGATTGTATGCTGACCTTCGCGATGGCGCCGTAGTTGCCGACTTCCGTATTGGTGGCATCGGTCAAGCCTTCGACCCGCAGCCACCTCCGGGTTCAATCCCGGTGATGCTGGGATCGGACACCCATTCTCAATGGGGTCATTGCTGCCCAAAGTGCAAAGGTTATTTTCGCAGCTCTCATCACCCAGTGATCTATCCGCTAACCTGTGCGTATTGCGGACATAGGGCATCGGCCCACAAATTCGTTTCGGCGGCCCAGCGTAAGTACGTAGCCCATATTGTTGAGAAGATAGCTGCGTGTATGGGGGAGGTAGGGCGAGGCGAAGAGCGAGAAATAATTATCGATATGGACGAAGCAGGGGACATGGCGTCTGCGGGAATGAAGCCAGATTTTTATTATGCGGAGCAGGCTCAGCAAACCGAATTCGATTGTGTGAAGTGCAGTGACTACAACGACGTTCGCGGGCGTTTCGCCTATTGTACTTCGTGTGGATGGAGGAATAATAGGGAAGATTTGCGGGCAGGTCTCGCGGGCGTTCGTGAGCGTTTGAATGCTATTCACATCTCGCCCGCTGCCGCAGTGCGCGAAGCAGTGTCAGAGTTTGACGCCTGCTGTCGGGATTTTGCGTCACAAATTCGCGATCGAGTACCGATGAAGCCGATCCGCCGGGCGGCGCTTGAACGGGCATTCCATGATATCCATGGTTCCGCAATCACTGCCATGAAAGATGTCGCCGACATTGACTTGGTGCGAGGCTTCGATGTAGGCGACACGGCTTTCCTTAAACTCATGATGCATCGTCGGCATGTCCATGAGCATCACGGTAGTGTGGCCGACGCGATTTATGTAAGGGAAAGCGGCGACCAAAACGCTAGGGTCGGAGACCTTTTGCGAGAAAACCAGGGCAACGCTCACCGCTTGATCGGCTTGTTGAACCGGATGGTTGCCAATCTTGAGGCCGATTTCCACGAAATCTTCGTGCCAACAGAATGGCCGATCCGTCATTTTGATGGAAGACGCAAGCGAGCTGAGCGTCGCTAGAAGGCAGCTAACGAAGAGCGAGAAAAGCGGCATAACGAACACGCCGCAAATCGGGGTCAATTCGTAGCTCAGGCTGCAAGTCACATGGTTGACGTATGCCGCGAGGCGGCTTAACGGAAAGCGGTTTGCACCACTCCCGCTTAGCCCCCAGCATGAGAAAGCTCGGTCCGATAACCCAAGTGCCGGATTCCGGCCTTTACACATATCCTGCTCGGATAGCTTGATGGCGGCTCTTGGCCCATCATGTTAGAAAGCTACAGTCAGTTCTCGGCACGATGCGATCTCAACATTTGGTTACATCTCTTGGCGTTTAGCCGCGCAAGCCTTTATGTGCTGGCACTCAACGCGTCTCGCATGCCCTGCAGCGCTTGCTGATGAACGGACCATTGCCGCCCACCGACAACACCGCCGTCCACGACGAGATCGTGACCATTGATAAAACTCGCCTCGTCAGACGCCAGGAACAGCGCCGCGCGTGCGATATCTTCTGGTAGCCCCGCGCGAGGGATTGGCTGCATCTTCGCGAGTCCGGCTTTCACTTTGCCAACGGTTTCATCTGCGTTAGCAGTCGAGACTCCGAGAGCTTTCGCGAAAATGCCGGTGGCAATGCCGCCCGGTGAAATGCTGTTGACGCGAATATTCTGTTCGCCGAGCTGCATCGCAACGACGCGGGTGAGATGGATCACGGCGGCTTTTGCGGCGCTATACACCATCGAGCTAGACAAGCCCGTGCGAAGACCAGCCACGCTTCCATTATTGATGATACTGCCGGATTGCTGCCGCATCATAATGGGCGCGGCGTGCTTCATACCGAGCATGACCGAGCGCACCAGCGTGGCCATGGCGGCGTCGAACCCTTCGACTGGGATTGTCTCGATCCCACCCACAGGAGCTGGACCACCGGCGTTGTTGAATAGGCAGTCGATGCGGCCCCATTTCGTGGTGCAGGCCTCGATCACCCGCTTCACGTCAGGCTCGGAGGTAACGTCGGCCTCGACAAAAAGACAATTTTCGCGACCAAGCTGCTCTTCGAGCGAACGGCCAAGTTCAACGCGCCGCCCACAGGTCACGACGCGAGCGCCTTCCTCGACGAATATTTCTGCCGCGCGCCGCCCGATGCCGCTTGTTGCGCCTGTGATAATCGCAACCTTGCCAGCCAATCTCGCCATTGTTGTTCCCCGTCCCGTTTCAGCTTGATGGATGCGCGCTCGCTCGCGCTAGATAAACACCAATAGGGCGACAATAACCCAACCTTCAATCATAATAGGGGGAGTTGCCATAATAGGGTGAGTTACCAGCGCTCTGCTGAGGCTGGAAACTGATCACGCGCCATATCTTGTTGCCAACATCGTCAGCAACAAGGAGCCCGCCGCGCTTATCGATTGCGACTCCCACGGGACGGCCCAACGCATTCTTATCCGCATCGAGAAAGCCTGTGAGAACGTCAACCGGCATGCCGGATGGCTGACCATTTTGAAATGGCACGAAGATAACCTTATACCCGCTGTGAGGATTGCGATTCCAAGAGCCGTGCTGGCCGACGAACGCACCGTTCGTAAATTGCTCTGGCAATTGGCTGCCTTCCGCGAATGTCAGGCCAAGCGATGCAGTGTGATTGCCAAGCGCATAATCTGGAACAACGGCTTTCTGGACCAGATCGGGCCGCTGAGGTTGCACGCGATCATCCACATGAGCGCCATAGTAGCAGTAGGGCCACCCGTAAAAAGCGCCATCCTTCACGGCAGTCATATAGTCAGGCACAAGGTCATTGCCGAGTTCATCGCGCTCATTGACGGCGGTCCAAAGAGCGCCGGTTGTAGGCTCCCATGCCATTCCCACCGGATTGCGAAGCCCCGATGCGAAAATCCGATGGTTTCCGGTCGCAATATCGATCTCCCAGATCGCAGCGCGGTCCTTCTCCTCATCCATTCCATTTTCGGCGACATTGCTGTTTGAGCCGACGCTCGCATAAAGCTTCGTTCCGTCGCGATTGGCGATCAGGTTTTTGGTCCAATGGTGGTTGCGAGGCCCCGCAGGCAAATCGACCAATTTCACACCCGGTTCGGTGATCTTGGTCTGCCCTTCTTTGTACGGAAAACGCACTATGGCGTCGGTATTTGCGACATAGAGATTATTGCCAATAAGCGCCATGCCGAAGGGGGAGTGGAGGCCCTGCAAAAACACTTCGCGCGTTTTGGCGACTCCGCTGCCGTCCGTGTCCCGAAGGAGAGTTATGCGGTCCGCACTCGGAACGCCCGCACCAGCCCATTTCATCACCCGCCTTTGAATCCAGCCGCTGATGCCAGCAGAATCCTTTGGGCGATCCGGGCCGTTCGTCTCTGCGACAAGGACATCGCCATTCGGCAGCACATAAATCCAGCGCGGATGATCGAGTTTATCGGCGAAGGCGACAACCGCGAGTCCATTTGCCGCTTTAGGGGTCTCGCCCTTCGCCCATCCCTTAGCCGGAGCAATGTTCACCGTGGGGATTAGCGTTTTGGTAGGAGGCGGGAGCAGCGGTTTAGGCCCCTCGCCCGCGCTTTCCGGCAATTTGCTCGGCCCCTCGCAAGCAGAAAGGGCGCATGCGACCGCGATAATCAATGCCGCGGATTTGTAGGACTTTCCCATGGAACACTCCTGCGAGATCTTCCAGGAGAAAGCTCCGCGCTTTCGATTGGTTCCCAAGCGGGGACGGCACAACGCAGCCTGCTTGATTGCCAGCCTTTTATTGTGCTGGCGCTAACACAGCAGATGGGGCGCGTCCGGGACGTGTATCCGGTGTTCCCCGAACTTCCAGATGCAGATCATGCTGAAACCGCAAGCGTAGACTGATTTTAGCCGAATGCCGCAGCCTAGCCATGCAAATTTCACATGGCTAGGTTGTGGTATGTGGTATACCAGAGAAGAAAAGGATATGGCATATTTGTTGCGACGCACACTAAGGACTGTCACATCTGTTTAAAAATGGTGTGCCATGTTCGCCGCGTCGCACAACTCAAAATGCGTGGGGTACCATGTCTATTTATCTATTTCTTCCACTCTTCGCCGCTCTTCAGGCTTCATTTGCTGTCGTCATCGCAGACTTGCTGACCCCTGGTGAGGCGCCATCCTCCCCCGCACCCGCAAATCCCACTAGCCAAGTCACGGCTACCGTTCAGTAGTTGAGTACATGCGAGGGTCATGGCGAGGGCGCGATTTGCCTCGCTGTGACGCTCGCGCAGCCGTTGCAAGGGGCAAGCGAAGCGCAGCCCGGAAGTGATCCGGAGCAACGCTTCCGGTGTTTTCACCCGCATTGCCACGGCGCGATTCCGCAGCCGCAAAAACACGCCAGAAAACCGATCTCAGTGCGCAGGGGCCGTAACCCCCGATTGCGCTCGCATGGCTGCTCAGCGCGTTCACAATTGACTCTTGGTATTTTGTATACCAGAATAGAACCCCAGAGGGCGCGCGCTATCTGCCGCCCCCGCAAAGGGCGAAAGCCCTGCCAAGATGGGAGGTTCGCATGAAGGTGAAGCAGCTCCTGCTAGAAAAAGGAACGAGGATCATCTCGGTCCGCATGGACGAAACGGTCGAGACGGCAGCGCAGATGCTGCGAGATGAAAACATCGGCGCCATAGTCGTTAAAGATGTTTGCAATACGGAAGGCGACACAGTCGTCGGGATGTTCTCGGAGCGCGATTTTCTGAGAGCGATCCTGGATCGCGGCATTGGCATCCTGAGGAAGCCAGTATCGAGTTTAATGTCGTCGCGCGTAATTTCTTGCAGTTCGAAGGACGACGTTTCAAAGGTTGTTGAGCTTTTCAACAAGCACCGTATCCGTCACGTGCCTGTCATTGATGATCACACGCTCATCGGTGTCATAAGCATCCGCGATGTTGTGGCGGTATCACAGCTCGCCCCGGCTTGATTTGCCTTGTCATGCGGATGCCGCGCAACAACACGAAAACGGCGTCCGCAACGGACGCCGTATAGAAGCGTAATGAAGTTGCCCCGGTCTATTTCAGAGGCTCGTAGCCCTGGCCGACGTGATAGTTCAGGCCAACGCGGGCGGTGTGAACTTCGGTCCTGTCGCCGGTCAGGCCGAGAGGGCCTGCTCCGTTGCCGGTCTTAACGAGGTCACTCGCGTCAAGGCTGAGGAACTGATATTCGCCTTTGAGCGACCATGAGGGGCTAAGCTTATATTCAATACCACCGCCAAGCACGTAGCCAGTCTGCCTTTCGCTTGTTGAGGAGGACGAGTCAATTTCCCTGATTCTGATTTTGCTTTCTACTTCGCCGACGGCGAAACCGCCGGTGGCGTAGATGAGCGTGCGGTCAAAAGCATAGCCGATGCGGCCACGAACTGTTCCGAACCAGTTCAGGCTTGCTTTGATGTCATCGGTTCCCTCACCAATGAAAGTGCCGGAATCAGAGATGCCGGCACTTTGGATATCGGCTTCGACGCCAAGGAGTAGGTGCGGGTGGCCAAATGCGCCCTGCAAATTGTAACCGATCTGACCACCGCCAAAGCCTCCAGCTGGAGAGAAACTCTCGAAGCTATCTGCCGGCCAGCCATAACCGCCGTTGATACCCGCATAGAAGCCTGTCCAGGTCGCAACCGGAGCATAAACCGAGCCGTCTTTATAGCTGCCCTCGCCGCGATACATATCAGCAGCCGATGCCGGAACGATAGCTGCCGCTGCAACGGCCAGCATGGACGCGCCAAGATAAAGCGATTTCATAATTGGATTGCCCCTATTTGACTGCCCAATGGTGCGGAAACCAAAACAGCCGTGGTTTCACCATGTTGGGTTACAGGACTAGCAGATCTGCGCCGCCGAAGCCAAACCTTGAGCCAAGCTTGCCGCGCGATTTCAAAAGCCTGTGGTAGTTCGGCGACAGGGAGACATGCTTACAGCCCGTGATCGGTCTGCACCGCCGCACTTCGTGCCGCGCTCCGCACGCGATGACAATGCCCTGAAATGATACATGCCGAAACCGGCCATGGACCCGCATCCGGCATCGTCGCACGATGGTGATCAGGTCGCGGATAAGCGCCGAAGCGCTTTCCGCGACTTCTCAATTCCAAGCTTACAGCAGCCCTGCGCCGCGCGCCCACTTGTACTTCGCGCCCAGTACTTCGACTGGAAGCTCGGTGGAATAAGCATAGGCCGGAATGCCGTGATCGTAGAGATATTGAGAAGCTTCCTCGACCTCGACGTCACCGGCGAGCGAGGCCACCATCGGCTTCACGATGCCCTTCGCGGCCATCTCTTCCTTCACCTCAACCATCAGCTTCGCGAACACCATCGGCGGCGTCACGATCGTGTGCCAATAACCGAGAATGAGGGCGTGGATACGCTCGTCCTCGAGGCCGAGTTTGACAGTGTTTTTGTATGTCTGCGGAGGCTCGCCGCCCGTGATGTCCACCGGGTTTCCTGCCGCGCCGAAGGGCGGAATGAACTTGCGGAAAGCGGCGTCGAGATCGTCCGGCATTGCCATGAGCGACAGGCCGTTATCGACCACTGAGTCAGAGAGAAGCACGCCGGAACCGCCAGCGCCGGTGATGATAAGGACGTTCTCGCCTTTTGGCGTCGGCAGCACCGGCACGCCGCGCGCAAACTCAAGAAGCTGCCGCAGCGAGCGGGCGCGGATAACGCCGGACTGCTTAAACACGTCCTCATAGATCTTGTCATTGCCAGCAAGCGCGCCCGTGTGCGAGGAGGCAGCCTTCGCGCCAGCCGACGTGCGGCCAGCCTTCAGGACAACCACCGGCTTCTTTTTCGATACGCGCTTCGCAACTTCAGCAAAAGCGCGGCCATCTTTCAGGTCTTCGCAATGCTGGGCGATGATATGAGTATTATCGTCCTGTTCGAAGAAGATCAAAAGATCGTCCTCGTCGATATCGGACTTGTTGCCGAGGCCCACGATGGCCGACACGCCCATCTTCGCCGAGCGCGAGAAGCCGATAATCGCCATGCCGATGCCGCCGGATTGCGACGACAGTGCTGCGTGGCCTTTCACATCATAGGCCGTGCAGAAGGTCGCGCAGAGGTTCTCCCACGTGTAGTAGAAGCCATAAATGTTCGGGCCCATCAGGCGGATATTGTATTTCCGGCCGATAGCTTGAATTTCTTCCTGACCCTCAACATTACCGGTTTCAGCAAAGCCGGAGGGAATGAGAACGGCGCCAGGGATTTGCTTCTCGCCGCATTCGGTGAGCGCTTGGGCCACAAATTTCGCAGGGATCGCGAAGACGGCGACGTCAATGACGCCGGGTACGTCTTTGACGGACTTGTAGGCTTTGTAACCCAGGATCTCCTCAGCCTTCGGGTGGATCGGATAGATCTGGCCCTTGTAGCCGCCATTGATCAGGTTCTTCATCACCGAATTGCCGATCTTCCCGTCCTCAGCGGAAGCACCGATGACGGCTACCGCTTTCGGCTTCATGATCCGGTTCATCGAGCGGACAACGTCTTCCTCATTCGGGCGGAAACGCGGCTCTTTCGCTTCGAAGTCGACAACGATGCGCACGTCAGCTGCAATCGCGCCGTCTTTAGTGGCGAAGACCGGATTGAGGTCCATTTCTGAAATTTCGGGGAAGTCACTGACCAGGCGCGAAACCTTCACGATCAGGTCGGCAAGCGCTTCGCGGTTCACGGCGTCGCCACCGCGCACGCCCTTCAGCATTTCCGCAGCTTGGATACCGTCGAGCATGGAGAGCGCATCTTCGCGTGAGCAAGGCGCAAGCCGGAAGGTGATGTCCTTCAGAACTTCCACGAGCACGCCGCCGAGGCCGAAAGCGACGAGCTTGCCGAACGAGCCATCCGTAACAGCGCCGATGATGACTTCCTGGCCGCCCTTCAGCATCTGCTGAATTTGAACGCCGTCAATCTTGGCGTCGCTTTTATACTTCTTCGCGTTGGCGAGGATTGTCTCATAGCCGCGCGACACTTCGTCGGCGCTCTTTATTCCGACAAGCACGCCGCCCGCTTCGGTTTTATGGAGAATGTCCGGAGAAACAATCTTCAGAACGACGGGAAAACCCATGCCTTCTGCAAGCGCCACTGCTTCGGCCGCTGAATTCGCAACACCTTCCTTTGGAACCGTAATTCCGTAGGCGTCGCAAATCAGCTTGCCCTCTGGGGCGGTTAGCGCGTTGCGAGCTTCAGCTTTTGCGCGATCAAGTACACTGCGAACGGCTGCTTCCGCCATGAGAGAGTCCTCCTTTGCGGTCTTCATTCGTGTTTAGCATGGATCTACCAGGGTGCCGCATGTGCCTGGCAAGGTACCGTGAGTAGCAACTGTTTGAAGCCAATGCCAGAGGCCATACTAACAGAAGCACCCCCAGCTTTGACTTCCGCGTTGGATCGTGGTATTTCGTATGCCAAACTAAGATTGTGTCAAGCATGATAATCGAAAAGTAAGCCGCCGAGCACCGTTTCTGCTTACAAATTTCGGCGGTCAAGACTTGGCCGCACTGAGCCTTAAGCATCTCAATGTTGTGTATTTGCAAGTCCTACTGTATCCATTGAGAGTCCTCAAAGCCCAGGAGAAGGCCGAGGGAGCCAGACAATGGAGAAAATATTCGTGGCGCAGACGGCAAACCGGCCGGAAATCAAAGTCGTGCCGATAGAGGCAAGCACGAGCCTTCGCGCCCTCGCATACGACGCGCTGAAACGTGCCATTACTGACATGGATATTTACGGCCAGCTTGAGGACATCCGTTTGGATGAGCGCCAGCTTTCTCAGAAGCTTGGCGTGAGCCGCACGCCCATCAGGGAAGCTCTGACGCTTCTGGAGCAAGAAGGCTTCGTTAGGGCCGTGCCGAGGCGCGGCATCTATGTCGTGCGCAAGTCGAAAAATGAGATCATCGAAATGATCGTTGTCTGGGCGGCATTGGAAAGTATGGCTGCCCGCCTCGCAACGAAACATGCAACGGACGCCCAGCTCAAGGCCTTGCAGGAGTTGTTCCACGAGTTTGAAGACGAGGCTCCGTCCGATCACCTGAATGAGTATTCAGAGGCGAATATAAAATTTCATCAGGAGATTATTAAGCTAGGCGGTTGCGATCTCATCGTGGATATGACGCAGAACTTATTCATCCATACGCGCGCGATCCGCACCGTATCTCTACGTCAAGACAACCGCGCCGCGCGCTCCATTGCGGAACATAGGCGGATTATCGACGCTCTTGGCGATCGCGACGCAGACCTTGCCGAAAGGCTCGTTCGCGAGCACACGCTTGGACTCGCCGCGCATGTAGAGAAGCACGGCGTCTTCGCAGAGTGAGCTGCCAAGCTGAAGTTAGGTTCTATGTTTCAAATTCCTGAAGCTCAGATTGTGTGCGAGGCGTTTGAGCGATCTGCCGCACAACCGAAAATGCTTAGCTGTGTTGACGAGCACAGCTTAATTCAGCATTTGTGATTACTGTGTTCGCGCGGATCTAAATCGAGGTCAAGAGATCATGACAACTGTCAGAATGCTTTCGTGCGCCGCCATTGGTATCGCTATGATTGTTGGCTCAATGCGCGCGTCCGCATACACATGGGAAGGAAGTAATGCGAATGCGGGAGCCCTTCCAAGCCTCGGTGGCGTGGTTGATGCGAAGGTTATTGGGCAACATTGCTCAGGAACTTTGTCTGCGCCTGAGATTGCAGAACTAGATGCCTATCTCGTCAAAGCAGGCAAGGAGTGGCCGGAGTTGGAGGAGGAACTGAAAAAGAAATTGAAAGATTATCGGCCCATATCGTTCGAGGAAGTTGTTCAGGATTTGACTGATACTTATACCCGGAAATTCCGTGACCCAAAAAACTGTGGCCCGGGTGCCACAGAGATGGCGCAGGACATGCTGCAGCGGGTTAAGAAAATGATGGCAAGCGGAGCAGCAGTATTGCCGACTGCTCACGAGATCATCGCCGAAATGAATAGAAACAAGCATTGAGAAAGTGCATCACGCGCTCATTGCGCCTTTTCGGATACCGGCCTGAGCCGGTATCCTACTAGCATTGCGCTTTACTCAGCGGCGGCGCGCGGTCTTTCGCCGATAGCGCCAGATTGCTCGATCTCCGCGATCTTATCCTCGCCGAACCCGAGGAAGCTTCTCAGAATTTCGCCGGTATGTTCGCCCAAAAGAGGCGACCGCACGACTTCGGTTTTGCTGTCGGAGAGCTTGATGGGATTGCCAACCGAAAGATATTTGCCGCGTGTCGGATGATCGACCTCAACAATGGTGCCGGTAGCGCGCAGCGACTGATCCTCGGCCAGCTCTTTCATCGAAAGGATCGGACCGCAAGGAATGTCATACTTATTCAGAATATCCATGGCCTCGAACTTCGTCTTGGTCATGGTCCATTGCTCGATCCGCCCGAAGATCTCGTTCAGGCGAGGGAGGCGCACTTTCGGGGTCGCATAGCTTGGGTCTGTCTTCCAGCCGGGCTCGCCGATCACATCGCAAATTGCCTCCCAGACGGGAGCTTGCGTGATGAAATAGATGTAGGCGTCCGGGTCGTTCTCCCAGCCTTTGCATTTCAGAATTCGGCCAGGCTGTCCGCCGCCTGAGTCATTGCCAGCGCGCGGGACGGACACGCCGAACGGCACGCCTTCCCCAAATTGGCTATATTCCTCAAGGGGGCCATGTGCGAGACGCTGCTGATCGCGAAGCTTCACACGGCTGAGGTTAAGCACGCCGTCCTGCATCGCGCAGTCAACCTTCTGACCGCGACCTGTGTGAGTGCGTTGGTAAAGCGCGGTCACGATGCCAAGTGCAAGGTGAAGGCCGGTGCCGCTGTCGCCAATCTGTGCGCCAGTCACCAGCGGCGGACCCTCGCGGAAGCCGGTGGTTGAAGCGGAGCCGCCAGCGCATTGCGCGACGTTTTCGTAAACTTTGCAATCTTCATAGGGGCCAGGGCCGAAGCCTTTGACCGATGCCACGATCATGCGCGGGTTAAGCGACTGAATGCGCGCCCAGGTCAGCCCCATACGATCAAGCACGCCGGGAGCGAAATTCTCAACAAGCACGTCGCATGACTTTACGAGCGCCTCCAGAACCTCCATGCCCTTCGGATTTTTCGTGTCGAGGGTGATGGAGCGCTTATTGTGGTTCAGCATCGTGAAATAAAGGCTGTCCGCATTGGGGACGTCGCGGAGCTGACCACGCGTGATATCGCCGGTTCCAGGCCGCTCAACCTTGATCACGTCAGCGCCAAACCACGCAAGAAGCTGCGTGCAGGTTGGACCGGATTGAACGTGCGTGAAATCGAGGATTCTAACCCCTTCTAACGCTTTAACCATATCGCCTTCCACCCCTGGTAAGCATGCTCAAGTTGAAGATGATGGACGCCTTCGCCAGCGTCCATCAATTTTTATGGTCATTTATACATCGTCTGGTTCTTGGTGCCGGGCGCGTATTCATTCGGATCGACCCAAATATTTACGACGGCGGACTTGCCTGTGCGATGTACGGCTTCACGAGCGCGCTGCAGCGCTGGCGCGATATCTCCGGGCTCGCGCACCTCTTCGCCGTGATTGCCAAGCATATGCGCAAATTTGGAGAACTCGACATCTCCAAGTTTGTTGCCGATGTCGCCGCGCTGCGGGCCGTATTTAGCAAGTTGCCCGTAGCGAATCTGGTTCATCGCGGAGTTATTGCCGATGACCGCGATATAGGGAGCGCCGAAGCGGTCGCAGGTTTCCATATCGAAGGCCGTCATACCGAAGGAGCCGTCGCCATAATAACAGAGGACTTCCTTCTGGGGGTTCACAAGCTTTGCGGCAAGCGCGAAGCCGGTGCCGACGCCGAGTGAACCCAGCGCGCCCGGATCCATCCACTGGCCAGGGGCGCGTGGACGCACGGCTTGCGCGGAGATCGTAACAACGTCGCCGCCATCACCGATATAGATCGTGTCTTCGTTCAGGAACTCATTGATTTCCCAAGCCACGCGATAGGGATGGATTGGCTTCTGGTTAGACAGGAAGAGCGGCATAAGCTTCTGCGTCGCCACCTCTTCGGCAGCTTGCAGCTCTCTCATCCATTCGCGGCGCATTTGGCGCTTATCGTTTTTTAGCCGCCCTGAAGCAGCCTGCAACACAGCAGCGAGCACCGCACCCGGATCGCCCGCGATACCAAAGCTTACGTCGCGGTTCTTGCCGACGGTCCGGTAGTCCTGGTCGATCTGAACAAGCGTCGGCACGGAGATGCGCTTGCCGTAACCCATGCGGAAGTCGAATGGAGTGCCGACAATCACGATAACGTCAGCTTTGGCGAAAGCTTGGCTGCGTGTGCGGTCGAAGTGGTGCGGATCGCCGGGCGGAAGTAGACCACGGCTCGCGCCGTTGAAATAGCCGGGAACATCGAGGCCGCGAAGCAGCGCAATGGCTTCCTCATGACCGCGCGCAGCCCAAACCTGCTGTCCATAAAGAATAGCTGGCCGCTCTGCGTTGACCAGAATGTCCGCGAGCCGCTCGATATCGCGCGGGTCGCCGATGGATTTGGTCGTCGCGCGATAGTGGCCGGCCTTCGGCAGTACGGCCTTCTCGATTGGAATTTCGCGGTCAAGAACGTCGCGAGGAATTTCGAGGTAGGATGGGCCATAAGCGCCCGCGAAGCACTCGCGCGCTGCCATGGAGACCATATCGGCGATGCGCTCGGTAGACATAACCGTGGACGCGAATTTCGTGATTGGCCGCATGATGTCCACATGCGGCAGATCCTGAAGGCCACCCATTTTCCACTGACCAAGCGCACTTTGCCCGCCAATATGCAAAACAGGGCTTTCGGAGCGGAACGCTGTGGCAATGCCCGTTACGGCGTTGGTGCAGCCTGGGCCAGCCGTCGTGACGACGCATCCAAGCCTGCCGGTCTGGCGCGCGTAACCATCTGCCGCGTGGGCCGCAACCTGCTCGTGCCGCACGTCGATGATGCGAATGCCTTCATCAAGGCAGCCATCGTAGATGTCGATGATGTGGCCGCCGCAGAGGGTGAAGATAGTGTCCACCCCTTCAGCCTTTAGGGCCTTGGCGACGAGATGACCGCCTGAAACGACGTTTCCGTCTTTGGTCTTCTGCTTAAGAGTGTCATCCGCAGTGGTGGTCGTCGCGGCACTCGGCGCGTTCGATACAGCATCCATGGAGCGTAGGCCCTTCGTTCCTCGTGGCTGGCAGATTGTAATATCGTTGAGGGATACAACCCTAATCTTCGGTAATTGGCATACAAAATACCATGTGTCAATGTAGCCTTTTTTCTCAGCCAGTGGAAGCTCGCATCAGGCGCCCAGCATCATCCCAGTCGTGATCCCCGCTTCATTTGCAGACACTTTTTTGCCTTCGCCACGTTTGCAGCGCAGCACCTCGATGAAGCCCCCCGCCGAGAGCACCGTGAAGCTCGCCGGACCGGCTTCAACAACCTGTCCGATCTTCTTTCCTTTCACCTCTCCAAATGTTCGGGCAATTCGCTTTCGCGCGTCGAAAATCTGAAGCGTTTCGCCGGATATGGTTGTCCAAGCGCCCGGACTTGGATTGCAGCCTCGGATCAGGTCGTAGACTTGGTCGACGGGGCTTGCCCAGTTGATGCGCGAAGCTGCGACGCTTACCCAGCCCTCATAGCTCGCATGGGCTTCGTCCTGCACGATTTCCCGCGCCATACCTTCGGCAACAAGGCTTGAAGCTTCGAGGAGCGCTTCAATTCCGAGAGGAAAAATCTTCTCGAAGTAAAGCGTTCCGAGCGTATCGTCGGGGCCGATATCGACCTGTTTTTGCACCAGTACCGGACCCTCATCGAGACCATCTGTCGGCCTGAAAACCGTGAGGCCGGTCTTGGTCTCGCCCATCATGATCGGCCAATTCATGGACGAGGGGCCACGGTGCCTTGGCAGCAGCGAGGGGTGAAACTGGATCATCCCAAATTTTGGGATCGTGACGAATGCCTGGGGAGCGAAGATCAGAACATACGCCATGACGCCGATATCGGCGCGCAGCTCATGCAGCGCGCTCTGTGCTTCTATGCTCGCGTAGTTCGCGAATTGGAAAAGCGGCAGCCCCTGTTCCTCCGCCGCCATGCGCAGCGGGTCAGGCCGCGCGCCTGGCTTTTCGGGCGCACAGAAAACGCCAACGATTTCGTCTTCGCGTGCCAAAAATGCGTTGAGCGCCGCTTTGCCAAAGTCCTGCTGTCCGATAATCGCCACGCGCATCGCCGGTCCCCCGTTTTCCCCAGATGAGAATGCAGCAGGCTACAACTTCACGCGAGCCGAATTTTGGACAATGAGCATTGCTAATGCCGCGTCTTATCGTCCAGGCGCGCCCGAGGACTGCGGCGCTGTTCGCGCATTAGCCGCGCTCAGCGATGCGCGAGTAGCGCAGGTGAGGAACGAGAGACAAACCCTGGCACCGCTGGGCTGAGGAGCTATGGCCTCGACGCCACAAGGCTTTAAAATCGGATAGTCGGCGCAACTTGCAACTTGGCTTTCCGCGCATGATTGCATTAACTGCATAGCTGAACTTGGCGGAGATCACGGCTGTTATCGATTTCCGCAACTCGGGCACTCAAAATAGGGGCATTACCAATATGAAATCGCTTTACCTTGGCGCGTCGATGCTTGCCATGGCTGCGGCAGCTATCGTTCCGGCATCGGCTGCTGATATGTATCGCGGCGAAATGGGAGGCTACAAGGATGGCCCCGTTTATGCTCCGGTTGCGACTTGGACGGGTTTCTATGCTGGTGTTAACGGCGGCTACGCCTTCGACGCCAGGAAAGAACACGGCGGCCTTCAGGACGAAGGCGGCTTTGGTGGCGGCCAGATTGGCTACAATTGGCAAGGCATCTTGCACCCGCACTTGGTTTTCGGTGTCGAGGCCGATATCCAAGGGACCGGCATTGACAACAAGGGCGTAACGACCATCTTTGATGGCGTTCCTGCTAACCACGAGATCTCCGTTGACTATTTCGGCACAGTGCGCGGCCGTATCGGTTATGCTACGGGTCCGCTGCTCGTCTACGGTACAGGCGGTTTCGCATATGGCAACGTGAACAACCAATTCCATGTTGTTGCCAACAACAACGTCTTCAGCTCCGACAGTGTGCAAACCGGATTTGCAGCGGGCGGTGGCGTCGAATACAAGTTTTCACCGGCTTGGTCGCTCAAAGCTGAGTACCAATACATCGACCTTGGTCATAGCGATCCGGTTTTAACTGCCGGATCTGTCCAACGGCCCGGCGTCCCCAAAACGGGTGACGTGCAATTGAACACAGTCCGTGTCGGTCTGAACTACCACTTTGGCCAAGGCTACGAGCCTCTGAAATAGACCTACAATCCCTTCAAGTGCGGTCTATGTGCGGCGTCCGATCTCAAGCGGACGCCGTTTTTGTTTTACATCGCGGCGGCCTTCCGGCCTTCTTCCGCTGCGATGCGCATCTGCACGCCCGCACCACATTGCCGCCATCGTGTTAGCGGCGCAGCTTCGCTATAGTGCGTGGATTGCGGTCCTAAACCGGGAGAAGAAGCTTGAGTTCTGGTGAAATGCGGCCGTCTCCGGCGCGGCGAAGCAAATATGCGCTATTCGTACCAATCCAGACCCGCTGGATGGATAATGACGTCTATGGCCATGTGAATAACGTCGTCTATTATTCCTATTTCGATACGGTGGTGAACCGCTATCTCATTGAGATGGGCGCAATTGATATTGAGAACGGGCCGGTCATAGGATTGGTGGTTGAAACGTCCTGCCGCTATCACGCTCCGATCAGTTTCCCGGAAGCCGTCACCGCTGGCTTGAGAGTTGCGCGCCTGGGCGGTTCGTCAGTGCGATACGAAATTGGGCTGTTTCGAGAGGATGAAGAAGAGGCGGCCGCCGAAGGACATTTCGTACATGTCTATGTGGATCGTGCAACAAGGCGCCCTACCCCTTTGCCCGAAGCGCTTCGTGCAGCTCTCACGCCGCTCGTGAATGAGGAGGCTTAAGCCCCTCACTCCAACCCTCTCCCCGGCGGGGAGAGAGGGAGAAGCAAGGAAGAGGGAAAGCGCAACGGCCCCGATCTGTCCTACAGGACGCCATTCTTCTTGAACCAAGCTTCTGCTTGTTTCCACGCGTCCTCGGCGGCTTCCTGTCTGTAGCTCGGGCGATAGTCCGCATGAAAGCCGTGCGGCGCGCCCGGATAGACCTTGAACTCAGCTTTCTTGCCCGCAGCTTGAAGCGCAGCCTTCATCGCCTCTACCTGAGCGACCGGGATGCCTTGATCGGCTTCGCCATAGAGGCCGAGCACCGGCGCTTTCATCTCTGGAGCAAGCTGGGTGGCGCTTTTTCCCCAAACAGGATTTTGCGTGTCCACAACCGGACCATAGAAAGCAACGCCTGCTTTGAGACCTGGATTGTGCGCCGAATAGATCCACACCGTACGGCCACCGCGGCAGTAGCCGATGATGCCGAGCTTGTTCGTATCGCCGCCTTGCGACTTTGCCCATGCGACTGTCGCGTCGAGATCGGATACCAGCTCCGCGTCGGGTTTGGAGTTCACAATCGGCAGTAGTGCAGGGATATCCGTGATCTTGGTGAGATCGACGCCTTTGCGGAAATAATAGTCAGGGGCGACAGCAAAAGCCCCGAGCTTCGCAAGCCTGCGGGTTACGTCCTTAATATATTCGTGAAGACCGAAAATCTCCATCGCGACGAGGATTACAGGAGGATTTGACACTCCCTTCGGGCGAGCGAAATAAGCGGGCATTTCGCCATCGCCAACTTTGATCTTGGCTTCGCCATCGGTTATCCCGACTGTATCGGTCTTTATAACATCCGCGCGTACAGGCCCGGCTGCGAGTGTGTAGCCAGCTGCGGTGGCTGCGGTTGCGGTCATAAAACCTCTGCGTGAAAACGGAGCGACTTTGGTCAATCCCATGACGTCGGATTCAAGAGCATCGCTTGACATAATTTTCTCCTCGGTATCGCAGTTCCGGCGCGAACAGTATCGCGGCGCCGGTTCTGTGAATAGATGGCGGCCGATCAACAATTTATGAGCGAGGCAAGCATTCCTCGGAGGCGGATCAACCTCCCGCCGCCCATTGCTGCGCCGTGGTTTCGGTCTTAGGTTGCGTCGGTCCGGCAGGCACGACATGGACGATATGGTATCCCCGATGTTTCAGCTCCCGAAGTAACGCGGGGAGAGCTAGCATCGTTCTTTTCTGAATGTCATGCAGGAGCAATATACCCTTTTTCCGGCGTTCGATGCGAGCAAGCGCCTTCGCCAAGACTTGATCGGGCGACATCTCCAGCCAGTCGCTGATAAACATATCAACGCTCCAGATCATGAGCCCTTGGTCCAACGCGAATTGCACCGATGCGCGCTTGCTGTCGAGATAGGGGAAGCGGAAAAATGGGGCGACTGCCGTGGGATCGCCCAGAGCCTCACCAGCCGAGGTGATGCCGCCTTTGATCTCTTTCCTGGCGACCTCGGCCGATACCTTATCGATATGCGCATGGGTCTGCGTGTGGGTTCCGATGGTATGGCCTTCGTTGTGGATGCGTTTGAGAAGGGCGGGGTTGTTTTTTGCCATCTCTCCAACGACGAAGAAGGTGGCTTTAACGCATTCCGCAGCCAGGGTGTCGAGCACTTGGGCCGTCTGCGGGGCCAAAGGGCCGTCATCAAACGTCAAGACGATTTCATGATCGCGTAGCGGCAATGTTTCGGCGAATTCCAGTGAGCCGACGCTGCGGTGTTCGGATGGATCAACGGCAATCACGCGGCTGACGCCAAGCGCGTTAGGATTTCCGGGGCAGCCCTCAGCGCGAGCATATGTGGCGGTGAAAAGGGCAATCAAACAGCCAATTATCAGTCGAAAATGCACGAAGCCCCCTCACGGCATATTTGCTGCGACGCCGCAACTAGACCCAATGGTTGAGTTGACGGCACAATGCCCTCTTAAAGTACAGTCAAAGCCAGAGCAAGCGGAGCATTTGACGTGGAGGAGGGAAGGAAATGTGGGGCGCTAGGAATAATGGATGAGAAACGGCAATTGCGGAGCTACTCACCAAAATCTCACCATAATTGACGGCATCCTCAGCACTTAGCGTCTTGGGGCCTCGCGTAAATGTTTGAAAAAATCAGCTTACGATCAACGATTTCTCGCGTGGGAACAGCCGCTTTGCTGCTTACCCTTCCGCTTCTTGCATCAGGCTGCGCGACGACCTCTCTTGGTTCTTTCGGGTCGAGCAACTCAGAAGTGGACACCGCTTTTCTCCGCGCGGCGCAGACATGGGACCTTAATCACGACGGCAATGTCACTTGCGACGAATGGCGGACCTATGCGCTCTCCCTTTTTAAGGAAGCCGATGCCAACCACGATGGCAAGCTCACGTCAGAGGAATTTGCCCGTTTGGAAAGACTGGACCGGCTTTTCGGAGTAGCGGATTTCAAATATTACGATGTCAACAGACAGGGCTTCGTCACGCAGGCCGAGTTTGTGGACCGGCCAAACCCCGCTTTCGTCGAATTGGATAAAGAAAAAACCTGCATATTGAAGCCGCATCAGCTCCGCGTTTCCAACACAAGCTCGAACGCGCCTCGAAAAGAAAATCCTGGCGTCCCTGGAAGCCGCTAGCGCCGCAACACCGGCCGCATGTGAAGCTTGCTCGGGGCCCCGGGTCATTGCGACGGCGAGCGAAGCATGGCCGGAAGCAATCCTGCATTACGCCTTGATGTTTCCACTGGATCGTCGCGGTGCCATGCGCCTCGCGAAAACAGTCATCACGCAGCTTCAGTGAAGAAAATCTAGCCGCCGCAAAACCGGGACACGCTTCCGATTGGTAAAGGCGCTGACAGGGCCGCGAGAAAGGGATAGCGATGCCAATATTTGCGCGGGCCAATGCCAAAATCGTGGCGCCCGATATTTTTCCCTGCCAGCACTGCCCTTATGGAACATGAACCTTAAGCGAAGTGTGCGAGGCTCAAATAAAGCGAAAAAAATTGAGGGCGCGCTCCACATCGCCTTCGAAGCGGACGTGGTGCTGTAGCGATTCCCGCGCCAGCGCCGTGTCCGATTGAGTGAAGCGCGCCGTCAATCGGATAACATCACGATTTATTTGCGGGGCCTTTGTCCTTCAGGGAGGTGGCGATAGCGCTGGCCATCGAGACAAATTCCGAGGGCATCATGACGACGGTCATCGTGTTTTGCTCGGCGCCTACTTCGGTTAGCATCTGCATCCGGCGAAGCTCCAAGCCCGCTGGGCATTCCATGATGGTCACGGCAGCATCACGCAGACGCTGTGCTGCTTCCACCTCGGCATCTGCCTTGATCACGCGCGCCCGCTTCTCGCGTAGCGCCTCGGCTTCCTGCGCCATTACACGCTGCATGGATGCAGGGATAACGACATCCTTCATCTCAACCATTTGAACCTGGATGCCCCACGGCTCTGTCACCAGGTCGATTGTCACGCGCATCTCTTCGCTGAGCTTGTCTTTCTCCTTCAGCACGTCGTCGAGCGTGTGCCGCCCTATGATGTTCCGAAGCGTGGTGAGCGAAATTTGCGTAACGGCGGTATAAACATTCGTGATTTTTACCACTGACTTCGCGGGATCGATGACGCGGTACCAAACCACAGCGTCAACCTTAATCGGCACGTTGTCTTTTGTAATTGCTTCCTGCTTTTCGACACCCGCCGTGACGACGCGCATGTCGATCAAGGTCTGCTGTTCAACAAAAGGTATCAGGAAATAAAGTCCGGGACCTCGCGAGCCCACAAGCCGCCCAAGGCGGAGAATAACGCCGCGCTCATACTCCTTTGCGATGCGCACGCTCGCGGTAAAGAGAATGAACAGAGCCACGGCGCCCAAGCCGATGACAGGAAAATAGTTCGGGGAAATCTCAGCCACGATGCCCTCCTCGCAAGCTCAGCCTAACAGCGGCATATCTAACATTGCGCTGGCTGTTGCGGCGGAATATGGCCGGAGGAGTGGCGATGAAGTGGCCGTGGTATGACTTACTGCGCTCGGATGTCCAAACATTCAATGCCGCTGCGCTTCAACTTCTTGCAAGTCGATTTTGCGCTTCCCTCGTCTGTGAAGCGGCTAAAGCGGGCGCGATACATCGTCGTGCCCGACGGCAAAGCGATCTGCATGATAAATTCGGGATGCGCTTTAAGCATCCGGCTTCCGAGCGCTTGCTTTACGCTCGCGATTCGCTCCTCGGCCTGTGTCTGGTCTGCGAACGCTCCCACCTGTATGTGAAATGGGCCCGGCTGATCTATCTTCTGCGAGACAGCGACGGTGGCCGCCGCCAAGGTTTGCGGCTCAGCTGGTTCCTCTTTCTCCGCTGCCGCGATTGGCGCTTCATGTTTCACAGCTTGCGCTTCTGAAGCCAAATCGACTGAGACCGCCGCGAGAGACGGTTCTTCGCGCCCTCGGACCGTTTTATAATGGACGGAAACGTTCACCTCCTGAGCATTAAGCGCCTGTTTGACGAGCGTTTCGTTCCTGGCGATCTCCTGTGGCGAAGGCGCAGCGTAATGAGGGCGTGACGCTCGCGTTTTATCGGCCCTATCCTCTGGTTCGTCCGTTGTCGTATCGGAAGCAATGGACTCCGGCGCTGTTCGTTGGACGGCGCTGTGCACCGAGGTCACGAGGCCCGCTTCCAGTGACGCCAGTAGAATAGAACTAGACACCCGATCGGGTTTAACTCTCGCCTGGGAAATGGGGCTAGCTGGAATGTGACTGACGCCGTGGCTCCGCACCGCTGGCTGTGTGGCTGCGATCTCAACTCTCGCAGGGGCAGTTTCTTGCGGCTGTGGCAACGGCTTCGGGTTGACCGAAGCGACGGAGATTCCAGCCTTACGAGCGGCGGTTTGCGTTATCGCTTTGGACCATGAGCTATCGAGAATATTGCGCATGGCCGTGTTTCTGGAGCTCGATGACTGTCCGCCAAGCACGACTGCGAGCAATCGCTTGTCGCCGCGCCGGGCTGTTGCGAGCAAATTAAAACCGGAAGCCGTGGTGAATCCCGTCTTCATGCCCTCCATGCCCGGATAGGAGAACAGGAGGGTATTGTGGTTCCGGAAGACGTCGCCCTGATATTGGAAATAGCGGGTGCTGAAAACTTTGCTTCTTTCGGGATGGTCCGCGAGGATATTTTTACCGAGAATTATGAGGTCTTGCGCGGTGGTGCGTTGATCGGGGTTTGGCAGGCCCGACGCATTCTTGAACGTGGTGTTAAGCATTCCGATTGTGCGCGCCTTCTGCGTCATGCGCCGCGCAAACTCTTCCTCGGAGCCAGCAAGCGTCTCCGCCACGACCACGGCCATATCGTTGGCTGATTTCGTGACGATGGCGCCGATTGCATCGGCAACAGCGATTTTTTCGCCCTCACCCAGATCAAGCTTGGTCGGTGACTGCGCGGCGGCGTGAGCGGACACGCGCAACTCGCTTTTCATGGTAAGCTTGCCGTCGCGCAAGGCGTCGAACAGCAAATAGAGCGTCATTACCTTGGTCACGGAGGCGGGATAGCGCAGTTCATTGGCGTTCTTCGAATACAGTATGCGTCCAGTATGGAGATCGATCGCCATGGCTGCGGCAGGGGGCGAATAGCGCGCGCGATAATATCTTCGCCTTGCCACGCCTTCGTTTGGTGCGAGAGTGACGGCAATCGACGCACAGATTAGCAGGCAAATGAGCCTTTGCGCTCCCCTGGCCGCATGTTTTAGATAGCTATCCGCGATCTTCATCAATCTTTGCCGGCTCATTCAAGGCGTTGGAAATGCAAAAAACTTTGTCGTCAGCAAGGCGGCCGCCCAACGCATAAATGGAATGGTAGGAATTACCCTGCGGGTTGCACCCTCCTCTACTTATGATTGTTCACCACAAAAAAAGTTACTATAGCGTGCGTTAACGATGTGTTGCAATTATGTGGATTTAGAATGATCGCGCCCTAAAAGCCGCGTCTAGTTCGGAGTTGATAAGGCGTGATACAACCAACCCTTTTTCAGTGAGCCAATGAAGCTATATAATTGTCTAAACTTCCCGGTCATACGGGCCTTGACAGACGAAACTGATAAACGGGAGTATAGGGATAGCGGCTTTCAAGGATGTGTGGCCGAAATGAAGGAAAGGTCTCTGAAACCCGAATTCTTTATGATTGGCGTGCAATGGTCGTGCTAATGGCAGGCAACAAAGGCGGTAAAGACGAGAACGATGTAAAAACCGGGATCGTCACAAAAACGAGGCCGAAGACCAAGCGTCCGAGCCTCTACAAGGTTTTGTTGTTGAATGATGACTACACGCCAATGGAGTTTGTGGTGTACGTGCTTGAGCGCTTCTTCAATAAACCTCGCGAAGAAGCAACACGCATCATGCTTCATGTGCACCAGAAAGGCGTCGGTATCTGTGGCGTCTATACCTATGAGGTTGCTGAGACGAAGGTCACACAGGTTATGAACTTCGCGCGCCAGCATCAGCATCCTTTGCAGTGTACCATGGAAAAGGAATAGGTGCGGCAGTGCCATCATTTTCAAACAGCCTAGAGGACTCTCTCCATCGCGCAATCGAATACGCTAACGAGCGTCATCACGAATACGCCACGCTTGAGCATCTTCTGCTTTCGCTGGTCGATGACCGCGATGCGGCTTCGGTTATGCGGGCCTGCAATGTGGATATAGAGCGCCTTCGGACAAAGCTGACCGACTTCCTCGATAAGGAACTCAGCAATCTTATTCTTGACCAGGACGGCGAAGCCCAGCCGACAGCAAGCTTCCAGCGGGTCATTCACCGCGCCGTCGTCCATGTGCAATCCTCCGGCCGCGAAGAAGTGACCGGCGCGAATGTTCTCGTGGCGATTTTTGCCGAGCGCGAGAGCAACGCGGCTTATTTCCTGCAAGAACAGGATATGACGCGGTTCGACGCGGTGAACTTCATCTCGCACGGCATATCGAAGCGCGCGGGAATGTCCGAGCCGCGCAGCGTTCGCGGTGTCGACGATGATGCGGCGACCGTCGACGGTGCGGAAGACAAGAAACGCAGCACCGATGCGCTTGAGGCTTATTGCGTCAACCTCAATCAAAAGGCGAAAGACGGCAAGATTGATCCTCTGATCGGGCGCGACAAGGAGATCGAGCGCACAATCCAAGTGCTTTGCCGCAGGTCGAAGAACAATCCGCTTTATGTCGGGGATGCGGGCGTCGGTAAGACCGCCATCGCCGAAGGCCTCGCACGTAAGATTGTTCGTGGCGAGGTGCCTCAGGTGCTGGCGAATGCGACGATCTTTTCGCTCGACATGGGGACGCTGCTTGCGGGAACTCGCTATCGCGGCGATTTCGAGGAGCGGCTGAAGGCGGTTATGAAGGAGGTTGAGGCTTATCCCGGCGCGATCCTCTTCATCGACGAAATTCATACCGTTATCGGAGCGGGCGCGACCTCGGGTGGCGCGATGGATGCGTCTAATCTTCTGAAGCCTGCTTTGCAGTCGGGTGTCCTACGCTGCATCGGCTCGACGACTTACAAGGAGTACCGTCAGCACTTCGAAAAAGACAGGGCGCTTGTCCGGCGCTTCCAAAAGATCGATGTGACTGAGCCCTCGGTGGCGGACGCCGTCGAGATCATGAAGGGCCTCAAGCCCTACTTCGAGGACTTCCATAACATCAAATATACGGATCAGGCCCTTAAGGCCGCTGTTGAACTGTCGGCGAAATATATCCATGACCGGAAGCTCCCCGATAAGGCGATCGATGTCATCGACGAGACGGGCGCATCTCAGATGCTTGTCGCGCCCGCAAAGCGCAAACGCACAATAGATGTCCCGGAGGTCGAGGCCACCGTCGCGACCATGGCGCGCATACCTCCCAAAACGGTCTCGAAATCGGACACGGAGCTGTTGCGCAATCTCGAGAATGACCTGAAGCGCGTCGTCTTCGGTCAGGATCGGGCCATCCACGCGCTCTCAGCAGCGATCAAACTAGCGCGGGCAGGTCTCCGCGATGCTGAGAAGCCGATTGGCTGTTATCTGTTCTCCGGCCCGACCGGCGTCGGTAAGACAGAGGTTGCGCGGCAGCTCGCGAGCCTGCTCGGCGTGCAGATCCTGCGCTTCGACATGTCAGAATATATGGAGCGCCACACCGTATCGCGTTTGATCGGTGCGCCTCCCGGCTATGTGGGCTTCGATCAGGGCGGTTTGCTTACTGACGGCGTCGATCAGAACCCGCATTGCGTGCTGCTTCTCGACGAGATCGAGAAGGCGCATCCTGACCTGTTCAATGTGCTGTTGCAGGTCATGGACCATGGCAAGCTTACCGACCATAACGGGAAGCAGGTCGATTTCCGCAACGTCATCCTTATCATGACGACGAATGCGGGCGCGGCTGACATGGCGCGCGCCGCAATCGGCTTCGGCAGCACGCAGCGCACAGGTGAGGACGAGGACGCGATCAAGCGCCTGTTTACGCCTGAATTCCGCAACCGTCTCGACGCCACCATCGCGTTCTCGCGCCTGTCGCGTGAGATGATCGCGAAGGTGGTCGACAAGTTCATCTTCCAGCTCGAAGCTCAATTGGCTGACCGCAATGTGATGATCGAACTTGCGCCGGAGGCGACCGAATGGCTCGCCCATACTGGCTATGATGAACTCTATGGCGCGCGCCCGCTTGCTCGCGTCATTCAGGAGCACATCAAAAAGCCGCTGGCGGAAGAGCTGCTATTCGGGAAGCTCGAAGGCGGTGGGACCGTGCGCGTTGTCGTCCAAGAGAAGGACGGGGTTAAATCGCTCACGCTCGAAATCATCGAGAGCAAGCCCATTGCCAAACTTGAGGAAGTCGGCGGTGGCGAGGACGGCGGTGAGCGCTCTCCCACAGCTCTCATTCCAAAGGTTCCGCTCAACCCACGCTAAGGCCCCCTCACCCTACCCTCTCTCCCCGGCGGGGAGAGGGAACGCTGTGGCCGCTTCCTCACTGTATTGCTCCCTCTCCCCTTGGGGAAGAGGGCTGGGGTGAGGGGCCGCCACCTGCTCGCACACATCAGCACGACATCGGAAGCCTCGAATGTTCGCACTTAAGTCGCATGATCTGGGCGAGATAGTCCTGAAACCGCTGACCAATAAGAACGCGGAGATATTGGGGCACGCGCTTTCGGCTATGCCGCCCTGGTCCGTCATCGCTTGGCCAGCCGAACGCATGGTGCGCGCCTTGCAAACCGAACGCCCTTCCGTGCGGCGATTTGAGGTGCTGGCAAAGGGCAAGCTCGCCGGGATCATAACCATCCAGGACCCCTGGCTGCACGGCCCCTATCTTCAACTCCTCGGCTTTCTGCCTGAATATCAGGGAAGGGGTTTCGGGCTGCGGCTTCTCGAATGGATGGAGAGCGAAGCGCGCAAAGGCGAGTCCCGCCAGCTCTGGCTCTGTGTTTCCAGTTTCAACACGCGAGCGAAGGCCTTTTACGAGCGTTTTGGCTTCGTTCCGCAGACGGTCATCGAAAAACTCGCGTCCAATGCTTCCGATGAAATCCTGATGCGGAAGCGCCTAGATTACGCGAGCCGAGACTAGATCGCTTTAGACCCAGATTGAACCAAACATTCCCGAATCGATGCCGATCCTGGGAGACGTGGATGGCCCGGCCAAGCCGGGCCATCCTGATGGGGTGGCGCCAAAAGCGCTAAGCGCAGGGGCGCGCTGTTGCTGTGCAGCGAATGGTGAGCTTATAGGGTTCGCAAGTAATGTTTTGGCTGCGAGCGTCATTCCAATTGAAGTCGCGGCCATACACCAACTCTGCTTCGCGCCGCCAAGCCTTCCTAGCGCTCGAGCGAGAAAGCGCGGCTACCGGATAAGCGATGCCCGTGGCGCGAATTGTTGCGTGGCAGCCTGAGTAACGGCGATAACGATAGCGGTCATTGTCGTCGCTGGAGCGGCCATAGCGAGAGTCATTAGGGTCGTAGCGATCATAGCTCTGAGCCTGGGCGACCTGCGTTACGCCAGCCGAAAGAGAGACAACGCTGCCGAGTGCCATCAAGGCGAGTACCAGCTTTTTCATGGAGAACCTCAAGATTGGAACCGGAGCAGTCCGGAGAAAGTAAATAAATCATGAACCCACACCCCTGAACTCATCAGGAACAGCTCGTTCATCTTCAATTCACCGAACTGCGGAGCCCAAGCTCGTATGTGACATTCGAGACAATCTTGGGGTGAAACGAAGGCGAGAACTGGAGGCTTTTGGCGCTAGTAGAAGCGGAGCTTTGCCATGCCGGAACCCCGCTTTAGCCATCTTTTGCAGGTCGCGGAGGGAGGCGAGCGGTTTCCGCTATGGCAAGGTAGGCTTATTGGTAAAATTCCGGCGAGTGCGTGAGGCAGATGGATGGCCGCGTCAAGCGCCGCCATGACAGCGTGGATATTATCATGGACGACGGACACGGTCCGTCATTTTTGCAGGTCGGGGGTAATCGCAAAACGCGCTATGCGGGCTTTCGATTATTTGTCCCGATAAGTCAGGACCGGCTCACGTGCGGCGCGCGTTTCGTCGAGACGTTTGCGCGGAGCGAAACGAGGCGCACCCGTAAATCGGCCCGTGTCTCCAGCTTTTGCCGCCTCCGCCAGCGCCCGCATTGCGCCGATAAATTGATCGAGGCTTTGCTTTGACTCTGACTCCGTCGGTTCGACGAGCATGGCCCCGGAAACCACCAACGGGAAATAGACCGTCATCGGATGGAAACCTTCGTCGATCAGCGCCTTGGCGAAATCGAGGGTCGAAACGCCCGTGCCTTTCAAGAAGCGATCGTCGAAAAGCGCTTCATGCATACAGATGCGGTCGCCGAAAGGTTGGGTCATGACGTCGCGAAGGGACGCCCTCACATAATTCGCATTCAAGACCGCATCCTCGGAGGCTTGCCGGATGCCGTCGGCGCCATGGCTCATCATGTAAGTCAAAGCGCGTACGAACATGCCCATTTGACCATGGAAGGCCACGAGTCGGCCGAATGGCTGCTCGCCCTCGCCCGCTTCCTCCACATGCTCAACGAGCTTCAACTGTCCGCCGTCCTGGGAGACAAAAGGCACTGGCGCATAGGGTGCAAGCGCAGACGACAGCACGACCGGACCGGCTCCTGGCCCTCCGCCGCCATGGGGCGTCGAGAAGGTTTTGTGTAGGTTGATGTGCATTGCGTCGATGCCAAGATCGCCCGGCCGTACTTTCCCGGCGATGGCGTTGAAATTGGCGCCGTCGCAGTAAAGATAGGCACCCGCCTCGTGCAGCGCTGCGGCGATCTCAACGATTTCGCGCTCGAAAAGCCCGCAAGTATTGGGGTTGGTCAGCATCATCGCGGCGACATCTGGCCCGAGCTTCGCGCGCACAGCCTCCGCACTCACCGTGCCATCCTCGCGCGCCTCAACTGCACGCACCGTGAAGCCGAGCAGCGCGGCGGTGGCTGGGTTTGTTCCATGGGCCGAATCAGGAACAAGAACGGTACGTCTCGTGGACGCTTCGCCCCGCGCTTCAAGTGCGGCGCGAATAGCCACCATGCCGCACAGCTCGCCATGGGCGCCTGCCTTGGGCGAAAGCGACACCGCCTGCATAGCCGTTAGTTCCAAGAGCCAGCGGCTTAGCTCCCCCATGAGCACAAGTGCGCCCTGGACCGTCTTCTCGGGCTGGAGCGGGTGGATATCGCCGAAGCCTGGCAGACGCGCCATCTTTTCATTCAAGCGCGGATTATGCTTCATCGTGCAGGAGCCGAGCGGGAAGATGCCCGTGTCGATGGAGTAATTTTTCATGCTCAGACGAACATAATGCCGGATGGCTTCCGGCTCAGAGAGGCCGGGAAGCCCCATCGGCTCACGGCGTTCCAACCCGCCGAGGCGAGTCTCTCTTTCCTGCGGCTCTTCGAAATCGACGCCCGTCGTTTCCGCCGAGCCAATCTCAAAAATCAGTGGTTCGTCGATTGCGAGGCCTCGATTGCCCGTGAAGGTCTTAGCTTCAGCGCTATGGGCCATCTGCGCGGCTAAAGTCTTTGGCATTTCACCCATGGAGCACCTCTGTTAGCGCTGCCTTATACGCGGCAATGTCTTCTGGCGTGGTGACTTCGGTTGCAGCGACGATGATGTGGTTCGCTAGCCCCTGCTCATTTGGCCAAAGGCGACTCGCGGGTACACCGCCGATGACGCCGCGATCCGCAAGCGCGTCGATGACGGCTGCGCTTGGCTTCGGCGTGCGGATCGTGAACTCATTAAAGAAATGCGGCGTTATCACCTCGACGCCTGCAACGCCTCCCAGCGCCTTCGCGAGAGCCACCGCATTTGCGTGGTTTAGAGCCGCTAGTTTTCGCAATCCCGCTTCGCCGAGCAAGGTTAGATGCGCTGTAAATGCGAGGGCGCAAAGGCCGGAATTGGTGCAGATATTGCTCGTGGCCTTCTCGCGGCGAATGTGCTGCTCGCGGGTCGAGAGCGTCAGCACAAAGCCACGCTTGCCATCCTGATCGACCGTCTCTCCACATAGGCGCCCTGGCATTTGGCGCAAAAACTTCTGCTTTGTTGCGAACAGGCCAAGATAGGGGCCGCCAAAATTCAAGCCATTTCCGATGGACTGCCCTTCAGCGACAACGATGTCCGCACCCATTGCCCCCGGCGATTTCAACGCGCCGAAGGACACCGCCTCGGTCACGGCCACGATGAGCAAAGCACCAGCCGCATGAACCTTCGTCGCGAGTTCCGAAAGATCGGAAACGCGGCCGAAGACATCAGGCATTTGCACCACGACGCAGGAGGTGCTCGCTATCGCAAGCAACGTCAAAACTCGTCGCAGGATCGGAAGCGCTCGCTTCCACATCATAGCCCGAGTAGCGCGAAATCGTCTCGATGACGGCGCGATAATGGGGGTGCAGACCGCCCGCGAGCACGGCTTTCGAACGCTTCGTCACGCGATGCGCCATGAGCACGGCTTCGGCCGCCCCCGTCGAGCCGTCATACATGGAGGCGTTTGCTATCTCCATGCCTGTCAGCGCCGCGACTTGGCTCTGAAATTCAAAAAGATATTGTAGCGTGCCCTGCGCAATTTCCGGCTGATAGGGCGTATAGGCCGTCATGAACTCGGAACGCTGGATGACGTAATCCACCGTCGCCGGCACATGATGCTTATAGGCTCCGCACCCCGCAAAAAATGGAACCGAACCTGCGGGAACGTTGCGCGCCGCAAGCGCGGACAAAGCGCGCTCGACCGCCAATTCGCTTTGCTTGCGCGGCAAATCCGGCAGATCGCGCATGAGCTTTGACGGCGGCACATCCGCAAAAAGCGCGTCAGCATTGGCCGCGCCGATCACGCGCAGCATCGCCTCGCGGTCGCTATCGGTGTGGGGAAGGTAGCGCATTAGACCTCACCTTCCGCGAAGGAAATATATGCGTCGCGCTCAAGAAGGTGATCCAGCTCAGAAGGATGCGCGATCCTGATCTTGAAAAACCAAGCGGCATTTTCGGCGTCTTGGTTCACGAGTTCAGGCTTATCGTTCAGCGCGGCATTGACCTCCACGATTTCCCCGCTGACGGGCGTGTACACGTCGCTTGCCGCCTTCACGGACTCGACTACGCCGACCGGATCGCTTTGGTTCACGATTTTCCCGGCGGTGGGAAGCTCGACATAGGTCACATCGCCAAGCTTTTCCTGCGCGTGGTTGGTGATTCCAACCGTGCCAATGCCATTCTCGATGCGAATATATTCGTGATCTTTCGTGTATTTGACATGCGCCATGGGTTTCACCTTTGATTATGCTTGGCGGAAATAACGGTGCGGAACGAAAGGCATTGCGACTATGCGGGCCGGAATGGCTGCGCCTCTCACAAGAACTGCGACCTCTGTCCCAACCTTGCTGAAGCTTGGAGGCACGTAGCCCATTGCAATGGACGCGCCTGCGGAAGGCGTAAAAGCGCCGCTTGTGACTTCGCCTATAATAGCTCCACTGGTATCGGAGATAAGTGTGCCGGTTCGCGCCGCCGCGCGGCCTTCGACGATAAGCCCAACCCGCACACGCGAAGGCTTAGTCGCCAATTCGCGCTGAATGCGATCCGCGCCGGGAAATCCGCCCTCTGAGCGGCGGCGTTTGCCGATGGAAAAGGCGAGACCGGCTTCGATAGGCGACGTATCCTCGCCCATATCCTGTCCATAAAGGCAAAGACCGGCTTCGAGCCGCAAGCTATCCCGCGCGCCAAGGCCAATCGGCATGACCTCCGGGGCGGCTAGAAGACGGCGGGCCAAAGGTTCCGCGTCGGCGGAAGCGACCGAAATCTCAAAGCCATCTTCGCCCGTATAGCCAGATCTGGAAACAACAGCGGCGATTATCCCGGCTCGAAAAGTCCCGCTTTTCAAAAAGCCAAGACCTTCGATGCCCGGGAATTGCCTTGAAAGTACAGCGGCTGCTTTCGCACCTTGCAGCGCAAGAAGGGCGCGATCCGGCTCCTCAATCAAGACGATCCCACTTGGTAGAAACTGCCGAATATGGGTAAAGTCGATCTCTTTTCGTGATGCATTGACGACGATGCCAATCTCACCGCCATCAACGCTGCGCGACACCATAAGGTCGTCGATCATGCCGCCTTCGGCATTCAGAAGCTGCGTGTAGCGCAGGGCGCCGGGTTTGAGGCTCGCGATATCGCCGGGAACCAATGCCTCAAGCGCCGAAGCGATCGCCTCAAAGCTCGGTCCCTCCAGACGAGCCTGTCCCATGTGCGATACATCGAACAACCCCGCCGACGAGCGGACCTGCAGGTGCTCCTTCACAATGCCCGCCGAATATTGGACGGGCATTTCATATCCGGCGAAAGGCACAAGTTTTGCGCCGAGTTCCCGGTGCAGGGCGTGCAAAGGCGTCGCTCGAAGCGTTGGCTTCTCTACGCCTGAGGCAGAATCATGCCGAGGTTGGGTGCTATTCATCGGCGCTCCAGTGACAATAAAGCATCACCGCTTTCGCGGCTTATGCCCCCTCTGTCACGGAACCTGAGAGATTTCGCCCCGCTGATTAGCGTGGCCTACCCCGTCGGTGAGCGCCCAAAGATTGGGAACTTCTTTCCAGAGTGCTGTCTGCGCGCGGTCCTTTTGCCTGAGAGTTTCCGGGGCGGTTGCTCCTTCGGCGTCAGCGTTTACTGATCTCTCCCGCATGCATCGGTCAGCGTCTTTTAGGTTGCGTGTGTCGGGTGTTCTGTCAACCGAAAAGTGATCGAGAAACTCACTTTACGGCGTTAGAGAGCTTCTGGCGCCGCACTACGCTTCAAACCTCTTTCAAAAATCCGGCATAGATAATATGCTTAAGTCATAGTTAATTACGTGTTGGTAATTTCATAATGGTTAACATTGACTTAGCTGGCGCCGAGCAAATTGAGCTCGCACATTTAATGAAACAGAACGACGCTTCTATCGGTTTCAAGCCCTCGCCTGCATCGTACATCCAGATGCTTGCCATCGAGTCCCTTTTCCAATCGCAAGTGATTGGGCTCGGATGGGCGGATGCCTCGCAAATTGTTCGGTTCAAGCAAGGCGAACTCGCGAACACCCTCGAACTGGACGAGCCGCTATGCAGGCAGTTCCCCGTTCTTTTTGGTATGGAGGAGGATGTTGAGCGGTTGAAGCAGGCCACAAGGGCGAAGCTCACAATCCCGCGCGTTACAATCGTGCGCGATAGGAAGAGCACTGCAAAAACGTCGGTTGAGATTATCTGGGATACAAAACTCGGCGGATATATCGTGCTGTTCCATGCCACGGAACCGCTGACTGAGGAAATCCGCCTTGTTCGCAATCTTCGAATTCGCCGGATAGCCGAAGAGGACGCCGCATATTGGTCATCCAGGAAGGCGACCGAAGAGGCAATTCAGATATTTCCGTCTCAAGGTAAGCCGACTGACATGCCGATTTCGAAAATTGAGCGTGACAACCCTATGCGCAAACTTACCGTTCGAGAACGCGAAGTTGTCGAGCTTCTAATCCGGGGAAGCTCAAACAAACAAATCGCCCACGCTTTGAGCATCAGCGAGAAAACCGTCGAAGCGCACCGCGCTCGCGCGATAAAGCGACTAGGCGTCAAGACATCAGCGCAACTCATCAGAATGGCCGGAGAGCACGGGCTTCATTAAGCGTCGTTGGGGAGCGCAGCGGGCCCCTTCTCCTAGCCGAGCGTAACCGGCGCCTTGGGGTTAGCGCTCCATTCCGTCCACGACCCATCATACACTGCGGCATGCTCATTGCCGAGAACAGCGAGGCCGAGAGATAGAATGCAGGCGGTAACGCCAGACCCGCAGCTTGTAATCACAGGCTTTTCAGGATTGACGCCTGCCTCCTCGAAAGCATGTCGCAGTTGATCGGCGCTTTTCATTGTCCCGTCAGCGTTTATCAAACTGCCGAAGGGCACATTTTTTGCTCCCGGCATATGGCCGAGGCGGGGAACCGGCCGCAATTCGAGTTCGCGTCCCTCAAATCGTCCCTTGGAGCGCGCGTCTACTATCTGCGGGTGTCCCGAATCTACGGCTGCCATCACATCGTCCAGGTCGCGCACAAGCGCTGAGTTCTTGCGCACCGTAAAATGGCGCTCGGAGCGAGGCATTGGATTGCCCTTCTCAAGCGGACGCCCCTCCGCACGCCACTTGGCCAATCCGCCGTTCAACACAACAACATCATCATGCCCCATGACGCGGAACATCCACCAGGCCCTGGGGGCGCTGTAAAAGCCCCGCGAATCGTAAATGACGACTTTCATGCCGTCGCCAACTCCCATTTTCCGCATCCGCAATGCGAATTTTTCCGGCGGCGGAAGCATATGTGGAAGTGACGTGGCGGTATCGGAGAGTTCGTCGATATCGAAAAACAGAGCGCCTGGAATATGCGTGTCGAGGAAAAGCTCGTGAGGGCTCTTACTATCTCCGCCTACAGCCCAAGAGGCATCCATAATAATAAGGCCCGGCGCGGAAAGTCGCTCCTGCAGCCAATCCGTCTCGACGAGCCATTTCGACGAAAAATCGGTCATAATTACCCCCAAATAGCTAAACTAACTGGCCTGTGTGCTCGAAGACCTGGGGCAGAGGGGCGCTGGACAGAAGCCATGCCGGAACAGGAAGCCCCCTGCTGCGGAGAAATTCTGGATTGAACATCTTGGACTGGTACCGTGTGCCATAATCGCAAAGAGCGGTAACAATGGTATGGCCTGGGCCGAGATCGCGCGCGAGCCTGATGGCGCCCGCAACATTTACGCCGCTGGAGCCGCCGAGGCAAAGCCCTTCCTCGGAATGAAGCTGGTAGACGATGCCCAACGCCTCTGCGTCACTTATCTGGTAGGCCTTGTCGATCTGGACGCCGTCAAGATTTGCGGTGATACGGCCCTGGCCGATGCCCTCCGTTATCGAGGACCCCTCCGCCTTCAACTCGCCACTTGCATAATAGCTGTACATTGCGGAGCCCATGGGGTCTGCCACGCCAATGACAATACTATCTTGCTTGGCCTTAAGGCCCATGGAGATGCCGCCAAGAGTGCCGCCAGTTCCAATCGAGCAGATGAAGGCGTCCACGGCGCCTTCTGTTTGCTGCCAAATTTCCTGCGCTGTCGTATGAATATGACCATCACGGTTCGCGACATTGTCAAATTGGTTGGCCCAAATCGCGCCTTCCGGCAAAGTTTCATTGAGCAGGTGCGCAAGCCGTTGCGAATATTTCACATAGTTGTTGGGATTTTTATAGGGGACCGCGGGGACTTCCACGAGAGCCGCGCCCATGAGTTTCAGCGCGTCCTTCTTCTCCTGGCTTTGGGTTTCGGGAATAACGATAACGGTCTTGAAGCCCATTGCGTTAGCGACAAGCGCAAGCCCGATACCTGTATTTCCAGCCGTGCCCTCGACAATGGTTCCGCCAGGGCGCAGCAACCCGCGCTCAACCGCATCGCGCACAATAAAGAGGGCTGCGCGGTCCTTGACGGACTGGCCGGGATTTAAAAATTCAGCTTTCCCCAGTATCTCGCAACCCGTTTCGTCGGAGGCGCGGCGGAGTCTTATGAGCGGGGTATTGCCGATCACCTCCAAAATGGAGGGCTTGATTTCTTTTTTTGCAGTATTGGCCATTGGACTTCGAGTGCGGTTTGTTTTTTGTAAGATGTCCGGTTTGCTCAGCGCTGGCAAGCACCCCTTCTATGCCCGAACATCAAGCCGGTTAAAGGCACTAGCAGCCTCCGCGAACTATGGTATAGAGTGCGTCCAAAGTGGCCTCGGCGGGCGTGGCGGAATTGGTAGACGCGCTGGATTTAGGTTCCAGTGACGCAAGTCGTGGGGGTTCAAGTCCCTCCGCCCGCACCACCAATCTCCCAACGGAGATTCGCTCTTAAGCGAGAGGATGTCATCCTTGAGCAATCGCGCGTGGCAAAGGAGCTCCCGGATACTCACAAAAAAGCCAGCAAATCTTCTCTTCTTGTTGATCGCGGCTCGACGCTCAAATGCTTTGCCCAACTAACAAAGCATATAAGAAGTTAGAAAACAGATTGATAAAAAAGACGACAATCTGCGACATCTTTGCTGTTCACACGAAACCACCTTTTAAATAAATCTTAACTGCACATACATTGCAGCCTTTTCAGGCAAATCGCTTCCGTAAGTGGCTTTTTTACTCTCGTTAATAAAAAGTTAAGCTATAGTGTGCGCAAGCAGCGGACTGAATGTGGCGTAATGAAAACCGGTCAAAGGCTGCCGATGTGAGATGGTGGGGGATAGCGTAGTTTCTGCATCATGCATGAAAATCGGCAGGTCGGCGAGCGTTGAGCTTAAGCCGTATGATCGCGTGAGCGTCTGAGCATTGTTTGGAACGTGTCTCGATGTCGGATAGAGTTTTGAAAGAGGAACAAGGCCGCGGGGCCCGCCAATAAGCCCTCCCTCCGCGTTAGCTTGGCCTTGTTGTTTTTGACCGCTGGGGCCACGCTCGGCTATTACTTCTGGCAAAACTCCAAGCCAGCCGAGGAGTCTGTCAAAGAGGCCCTCGTCAAGGATTACGCACCCGGCACGTTCATGCCCTCCGAGGCGCAATGGGCGAATTTGAAAATCGTGCCGGTGGAATTGATGCCATTCCGCACGGGTCACGCGTCGGACGGCAAAATCTTCATCAACGATAACAAGACGACGCCGGTTTTCTCACCCTTTTCGGGCCGCGTGACCCGCGATCTCGCCGACGAGCCCCATTGGCGAGATCATGCGCTACCGGGTCATCGGGCCATCGGGATACAGCGTCACGGACCTCAAGACCATACAGGACTGGATTCTCCAGCGCCGCTTTAAATCCGTGCCAGGCGTCGTGGACGTTACCGGGTGGGGCGGTAAGACCAAGACCTACGAAGTGACCATCGACCAGAACAGGCTCATGTCTTATGGGCTTACCATCCCGCAGGTCCTGCAAGCGCTCAATAACGCCAACATCAATGTTGGCGGCCAGACCGTCAACTTTGGGCCGCAATCAGCCGTGGTGCGCGGCGTCGGGCTCATTCATTCCATGGATGACATTCGGAAGACTGTGCTGACGATCTCCGGCAATAGCCCGGTTTTGGTGCAAGACGTGGCGCAAGTCTCAGTCGGCAGCAAGCCGCGTCTAGGGATCGCTGGTCACGAAGCCGACAATGATGTGGTTCAGGGCATCGTGCTGATGCGGCGCGGAGCGCAAAGCACGCCAACAATCAAAGCGGTGCAAGCAGAGATCGAGAAGATCAACACAATCGGAATTCTCCCTCCGGGAGTACAAGATCGAAAGAATCTATGATCGCAGCGATTTGATCGCCATCACCACGCAAACGGTGCTGCACAACATGGTGGTCGGCGTCGTGCTGATCTTTTTCGTGCAGTGGCTGTTTCTAGGCAATTTGCGCAGCGCGATCATTGTCGCCTCCGCCATCCCCTTTGCGCTGTTCTTTGCCGTGCTTATCATGCTTGCGACGGGAGAGTCGGCGAACCTCCTCTCGGTCGGCGCCATCGATTTCGGACTGATCGTGGATGCGACCGTGATCATGGTTGAGAATATTTTTCGCCACATGGCGGAGGCGCAGCACAAGCGCCCGGCCGGCAATCCCCTGCTCTACGGCAAATTTTCTCCAACGCTCCTTCGGCATTTCACGCCCATTGCCAATGCTGCTGGCGAAGTGAGCCAATCGATCTTTTTCTCGGCGGCGATCATCATCGCAGGCTTCGTGCCGTTGTTTACGCTTTCAGGCGTGGAGGGCCACATCTTCGGTCCGATGGCGAAGACTTACGCCTACGCGCTTGCGGGCGGCTTGATCGCAACCTTTACCATTTCGCCCGCGCTATGCGCCCTGTTCCTTCCAGGCCACGTCGAAGAGGTCGAAACCTCAATCGTCAGGTTCCTCAATCGCACCTACCGCCCGCTCTTGAACTTTGCGTTGTTTAATCGAACCGTCGTTCTTATGGCCGCGCTGGCCTTACTTCTCGGCGCTGGCTACTGCGTCCGCCAGCTCGGCCTCGAATTTCTTCCGCATCTCGAAGAAGGCAATCTTTGGATCAGGGCGACCATGCCCACCTCGATCTCGCTCGAAGAGGGCAACGGCTATGTCAACCGGATGCGCAACATTATTCGAAACTATCCGGAAGTGGAGACCGTCGTGTCTCAGAACGGGCGCCCCGATGACGGCACGGACGCCACCGGCTTTTTCAACGCGGAATTCTTCGTTCCTCTCAAGCCCTTCGATACTTGGCCAAAAGGCATGGACAAGGAGAAGCTCACGAAGGAGATGACGGAAAAGTTCGAAAAGGAGTTTCCCGGCGTCGAATTCGATTTCTCGCAATATATCGAAGACAATGTGGCCGAGGCCGCTTCGGGCGTGAAGGGCGCGAACTCGATCAAGCTCTTCGGCAACGACCTCCAAACTCTCGAAGCGACCGCCGCGAAGATTAAGAAGGTGATGGAAACCGTGCCCGGCGTGACGGAGCTTGCGATCCTCAAATCGCTCGGCCAGCCGACCGTCAAGATCGAAATCGACCGGGAGCGCGCGGGGCGCTACGGGCTGTCGCCGGGCGACATCAACGCCACCATCCAGGCCGCGATCGGCGGGCAGGCCGCGGGCAATCTCTATGAAGACGGCAGCGACCGCAACTTCCCCATCATGGTGCGGCTTGCGCCCGAGTACCGCAACAGCCTCGACGCCATTCGCAGGATCACCATAGGCGCGACGAGCCCTTCGGGAAGCGGCATCATTCCCATCCCGCTGAGCGATGTGGCCGAGGTCTCGCTCGTTTCCGGCGCCTCCTTCATTTTCCGCGAGAAGCAGGAACGCTATATCCCGATCAAATTCGCGGTCAGGGACCGCGATCTTGGCGGCGCGGTCTTGGAGGCGCAGAAGAAGGTCGAGGAGCAGGTGCGGCGCCCGGACGGATATCGCTTGGAGTGGGCCGGAGAGTTCGGCAATCTGCAAGACGCCGTGGCAAGGCTGAGCGTCGTCGCTCCTCTCGCCATCCTGCTCATTATCATTCTGCTCTACATGAACTTTTCGTCCATCGTGGACGCTCTGCTTGCGGCGAGCGTGATCCCGATGGCGCTTGTGGGCGGCATCTTCGCGCTTTACTTCAGCGGCACGGCCTTCAGCGTCTCGGCCGCCATCGGCTTTATTGCGCTGTTCGGCATTGCGGCCATGGACGGCATTATCGTCATTTCCTATTACAACCAACTGATCGCGGCTGGCGTCAACCGCACCACCGCCATCGTGCGGGCCTGCCGCACCCAGATGCGCCCCGTGGTCATGACCTGTATCGCGGCCTGCGTCGGCCTCTTGCCGGCGGCGCTATCGACCGGCATCGGCTCGCAGGTGCAGAAGCCTTTGGCGCTCGTGGTCGTGGGCGGCATTCTTCTTGCACCGGCCGCTCATTCTTGATGGTGCTGCCCGTCCTCATTCAACTGTGCTCGCGCCGCGAGCCGGCCGAAGAAGCGAGAACAGGCCGAGCCTCAAGCCGAACTGGCGGAATAGCGAGAATTAGGCTTTTTCGGACGCGCGGACTCGGCCTGTCGCCATCGAGGGCGATGGCAGCGCTGAATTGGCGGAAGATCTATTCACATCGCTGACTGCGTTCAGCGCTTTGCTCAACAGATGAAGGAGCTTGGCGCGCTCAGACTCGCTTAGCCCGGCCATCATCATCTCCTGCACGCGCCGCACGACGGGCGTCACTCCCTCCAGAATGACTTTTCCCGCAGGCTCGACATGCAGATGCCGCGACCGCCGATCAGACTTCGGAATCTCGCGCCGGACGAGGCCCTTCGCCTCCAAACGATCGATCACGCCGCCCGTCGTCGCACGGTCGAACGAGATGGCGCTGGCAAGCGTCGCCTGGTCGAGGCCAGGACGCGCCGCGATCACGGTTAGCGCGGCAAACTGCACGGAGGTTAGATCGAACCCGGCGGCGGCCACCTCCGCGTCGAAAATCGCCTGCGATGCCTGATGCATACGGCGGATGAGATTTCCGGGCATTTGATAAATCTCTATCGATGCCTCGAACTGTCGCGCCGGCCGTCTCGTGATCCTCGTCCTGCTTCAACGCCTGCCTCCAACCGCCGGCCCGCGCCGACACTCAATCTGCTATATAGTAGTAAGCAAACATACTGAAAGCAAAAGTATAATAAGCAATATATTGACATGCATACATATCATATGCATCGATCTTGATGAAGGCAGCGAGCGAGCGCTGCTGACGGCAAGCGGGCTTCGACAGAAGGGGGGCATCCATGGGGCAGCTCGGAACACTGGAGGAATTGCCGCAAGACTATCGTGATGCCATGGGACGCGCCGGTGTAGCGCCGCTGTGGCCGCAGATGCGAAATGTCCTGCCGCACGGTTCGCCCGCGCCAGTCACCAAGTCTCATCTGTGGGCGTTTTCGGATGTCCGCCCGCTGCTGCTCCGCGCTGGAGAGCTAACGCCCGTCGAGAAGGCCGAGCGCCGCGTACTGTTCCTCGCTGACCCGGGCCGCGGCCAGGGCGCGATGCAGGCCACGTCAACGATCTATATCGGTTTGCAGCTTCTGCTTCCTGGCGAGATAGCTCCCGCGCACAAGCACACGCCGAGCGCCGCACGCATCATTGTCGAGGGCGAAGGCGCCTATACCGTCGTCGATGGCGAGAAGCTGCCGATGCACATCGGCGATCTTATCCTGACGCCCGGCGGCTGCTGGCACGATCATGGCCACAGCGGAACTGCGCCGGTCATTTGGCTCGATGCGCTCGATCTGCCGCTGTTCGTCTATTTGGAAGGCTCCTATGCCGTCGAAGCGCCGCTTCAGACGCCGCGCAATCGTCCAGACGCATCCGAAGTCGAATACCGTGCGGCTGGCCTTGCGCCCGTTCGCCGCCGCGACCGCCCAGCACCTGCCAGCTATCCGATGATGCGCTTTCCTTGGGAGCGCACCGAAGCGGCGCTGTACCGCCTTGGCCGAGCACAATGGCGCAGAACCAGTCGAACTCGACTATATCAACCCCGAGACCGGCCAAAGCTGCCTTCCGACCATGGGCTTCACGGCGATGATGCTGCGGCCAGATGAGGTGAGCCGTCCGCCGCTACGGTCGTCGAGCGCCGTCTATCATGTGATCAGCGGAAGCGGCACGTCAGTCATCAACGGTGTAACGCATAGCTGGGGCCCGAAAGACTCGTTCTCCGCTCCTGTGTTCGCGGCAATCGAACACAAAGCCTCAGGCGATGAGCCTGCCTTCCTGATCCGTATCCACGATACCCCCTTGCAGGAGAAACTCGGCTATTACGAGGAGCGCGCACGATGATGCTCGCCCCCGTAACGGAGAGACATAGACTGCAGCAAATCAGTTCAACAGTTTTCGTGTAACCAAGTCGCGTTGATCGACAGGAGCACAGCCATGATCTCCGAGCGTCCTATCCTGATCGCTGGCGGCGGCATTGGCGGCCTTGCGACGGCGTTAGGGCTTGCTCAAAAGGGGATCAAGAGCCTCGTGCTGGAGCGCGCGCCCGAACTCGGCGAGATTGGCGCAGGTATCCAGCTAGGGCCGAACGCGTTTCATGCGTTCGATTATCTCGGTGTTGGCGACGCGGCGCGCAAAATGGCGGTATATATCGACGCGCTGCGACTCATGGATGCCATGACTGGAGAGAGCATAGCGCTGGTGCCGCTTGATGAGCGCTTTCGCGAGCGGTTCAAGAACCCATACGCGGTTATTCATCGCGGCGATCTGCATGGCGTTTTTCTGAAAGCGTGCCGCAACAATCCCCTCGTCGAGCTAAGAACATCGAGTGAAGTCGCCGGTTACGAACAGAATGGCGACACCGTTCATGCGGTCCTGAAAGATGGCAGCAAGGTCGAGGGCGCGGCGTTGGTTGGCGCCGATGGACTATTCTCCAAGGTGCGTGCGCAATTGGTTGGGGATGGCGCACCGCGCGTCGCGGGCCACACAACCTACCGGTCCGTAATTCCGGCCGAACAGATGCCCGAGGATCTGCGTTGGAACGCGGCAACGCTTTGGGCTGGCCCCAAATGCCACATCGTCCACTATCCTCTATCAGGATGGAAAGCATTCAATCTCGTCGTCACCTACCACAATGATGCGCCGGAGCCGGTCGCTGGCAAGCCTGTCACAGCCGAGGAGGTCATGCAGGGTTTCACTCACGTCGCCCCGATTGCGAAAAAGATCATCGACCGTGGTACGGATTGGAAAATGTGGGTGCTGTGTGATCGGGACCCAGTTTTGAACTGGGTCGATGGCCGCGTCGCAATCCTTGGCGATGCAGCGCATCCAGCCTTGCAATACATGGCGCAGGGGGCCTGCATGGCCTTGGAGGATGCTGTCTGCCTTAGCCATGAATTGGCCGCTTGGAAGGAAGACCTTCCGAGGGCGTTCGAAGAATATCGCAAAAAGCGCGTTCATCGCACCGCGCGCATTCAGATCCAGTCCCGCCTCGTTGGCGACCACATCTACCATCCGGCCAGCGGCCACGCCGCTCTACGAAATGCGATGATGCGCGCAATGTCGGTCGAAGATTACTATGACAGTCTGCAATGGCTGTATGGCGGCTCCGGCCTCGCCGAGGGTTCAAACGCGGTCATTTGAATGCTTGCCGACAAGAAACTTCACCAACAATTCGGGAGAAAACAAAAAATGCGGTCATTGCTCATTGCAGCTGCTGCAACGCTTGGCTTGGTACACTCAGCCCTTGCTCAGCAAGCGCCGATCAAAATCGGGTTCATCTCGACCTTTTCCGGCCCGTCGGGACAGCTCGGCCAGGAACTTCTCGATGGTTTCAAGCTGGGCATTAAGAGCGTCGGCGGCACATTCGCTGGGCGCCCGGTGGAAGTTATCGAAGGGGATGACCAGGCCAAACCTGACGCGGGCCGTCAACTTGCGGACAAAATGGTCGAGAGCAACCGGGTTCACATCGTCACGGGCGTGAACTTCTCTAACGTCATGCTCGCCATCGCAAAGCCGGTTTTGGACTCGGGCGCGTTCATCATCAGCGTCAACGCCGGTCCGTCGCAATACGCAGGCAAGCAGTGCCACCCGCATTACTTCGCGGCCTCGTTCCAGAACGATACAGCGCCCGAGGCCATGGGCATTCACCTCACGAACAAAGGCGTGAAGCGCGTCTACCTGATGGCCCCGAACTATCCGGCAGGCAAGGACTTCCTGGCTGGGTTCAAGCGCACCTTCAAAGGCGAAATCGTCGATGAGGTCTATACCGCATTCGGTCAGCTCGATTATGCCGCCGAGATTGCACAACTCCGCTCCAAGAAGCCCGATGCTGTGTTCTTCTTCTACCCAGGCGGCATGGGCATCAATTTCGTGAAGCAATACGCCCAGGCGGGGCTCAAGGCCGAGATTCCCCTATTCGGACCGTCGTTCTCGCTTGACCAGACCGTTTTGCCCGCCATGGGAGACGCCGCTCTTGGGGCCTCTGCGTCGAGCTTCTGGAGCGAAAGCTTTGACAATGCGGCAAGCAAGAAGTTCGTTGCAGACTTCGAAGCTGCCTATGGGCGGCTGCCGTCACCGAACGCGGCGCAGGCCTACGACACTGCGCGACTGATCGATGCGGCGCTCAAGTCCGTTGACGGCAAAATCGAGGATAAGGCCGCATTCCAGACGGCGCTAGAAAACGTGAAATTCGACACCGTGCGCGGCAAATTCAAGTTCAATACCAATCACTACCCGATCCAGGACTTTTATCTGACGGAGATCGTCAAGGATGGGAAGGGTCGCCCCGTGATGGAGCTCAAGGGCCTTATCGCGGCGGACTATGGCGACGCTTATGCGAAAGAATGCAACATGCCGAAGGCGAATTGATCATCGTAAGGACGGCGCGCCCAGGAGTACGACATGTCGTTGCCTCTCTTTATCGAGCAACTTCTCAACGGCGTGCAGCTGGGCGTGATGCTCTTTCTGATGTCGGCCGGGCTTACGCTCGTCTTCGGCATTATGAATTTGATCAATCTCGCCCACGGTTCGCTCTACATGCTCGGCGCGTTCTTCGCCGCAGCCATTGCCAAGGCCACGGGTAGCTTTCTCTTGGGCGCTGCCGTCTCGATCCCTGCGACTGCACTCGTGGGCGCGATTCTTGAAATCGCGCTGCTGCGGCGATTCTACAACCGGTCGCACCTTGATCAGGTCCTCGTCACCTTCGGTCTCATTCTGGTTTTCAATGAAATCGTGACCCTGATTTGGGGGAAGGTACCCCTGCGCTTTTCGCTGCCCGAAGCGGTGAACGGTTCGATTGAGATCTGGCCTGGAGTACCATACCCCGTCTTCCGTCTCATCATACTTGCCGTTGGCCTCGCCGTTGCTTTGCTGCTCTACTTGATAATCATGCGGACGCGGATCGGGATGTGGGTCCGCGCCGGTTCCAGTAATCGCGCTATGGCTGGGGCCTTCGGTGTCAATGTCGATCTGATCTTCATCGGAGTGTTCGCTGCTGGCGCAGCGCTTGCCGGACTTGCGGGACTTATGGCGGGACCTATCCTCGCCGTGCAGGTTGGCATGGGCGAGCCGATCCTGATCCTCGCTCTGGTCGTGACCGTCATCGGAGGCATTGGTTCGATCAAAGGTGCGTTGATCGCCGCGCTCGGCATCGGCCTGATAGATACGTTCGGCAGAGTTCTCCTCAACCCCGCTCTCGGCAGCATGGTGATCTTCCTCGCCATGGCAATCATCCTCGCTTTCCGCCCCAAGGGCCTGTTCCCCGTCCATGACTGACACACTCCCATTCGCAGTTACCGCATCGGATAAAGCTTCGCGTCCGCAGCTCCTGAAGGAGTTGGCGCCGATAGCACTTCTTCTCGTCGCTTTGGCTGTGGTTCCGCCGATTGCCATCGCGCTAGGCGAACCATTTGCCATCAAAGTGGCAACCCGCGTTGTGGTTTTCGCAATCGCGGCTGTGGCGCTCAATCTCGTGCTGGGCTTCGGAGGCCTCGTTAGCCTGCTTCATGCGGGCCTCTTCGGAATTGGCGGATATGTGGTCGCCATCCTTGCCTATCACGACTTCAATGGTGAAGCGTTCACCATCGGGCCGCTCGCGCTGCCAGCAACAAGCAACTTGCTTATCTCCCTGCCGCTTGCCGCACTCGTCGCTGGCATCGCAGCGGCACTCATGGGGGCTGTGTCGCTGCGCACGAGCGGCTCGTACTTCATCATGATCACGCTCGCATTCAACCAGATGCTTTACTACATGTTCGTCGGCCTACAGAAATATGGCGGCGAGGACGGCTTGCAGATCCTTGGCTCGCTCTCGCTCGCAGGGGTTGATGTGGGCAACCGCGTTCCGTTCTTCTATGCCTCGCTCGCAATTCTAGCCGCGACGCTCATCTTCGTGCAGCGGCTCGTAGGAAGCCGTTTCGGAATGGTGATCAGGGCGGCAGCCCAAAATGAGCGGCGCGTGATGGCGGTTGGCATCCCACCGCTGCGCTATAAGCTAACCGCCTTCGTGATCTCGGGCGCGCTCACGGGGATAGCGGGCGGGCTGCTCGCCGCAGGCCAACAGTTCATCAGCCCGGCTGATATGTCATGGGTTCGCTCCGGCGACCTTGTCGTTATGTGCGTGCTTGGCGGCCTCGCGACAGTGTGGGGGCCGGTCATCGGTGCAGCCGTATTCCTTATTCTTGAGTTCGTGTTGTCGGGCTACACAACACACTGGCAATTGCCCTTCGGCTTGATCGTCATAGCGCTCGCCGTATTTCTCAAGGGCGGCCTGATGGACATTGCTAAACTCACTCCCCGAGGCGTGAAGGAGGAGAGCTCGTGAGCGCCACGCCTTTACTATCGACCCGCAATCTCGTGAAGCGTTTCGGCGGTGTCGTCGCGACCAGCGATGTGAGCCTCGAAATCGTTGCCGGTGAAACTCACGCTCTAATCGGTCCGAATGGCGCGGGAAAAACGACACTCATCTCGCAGTTGCAGGGGGAATTGCCGCCGACCAGCGGCACCATCCACTTCAAGGGGCAGGATATAACGCGCGAGCCGCCGCACAGACGAGCGCAACTCGGTCTCGCGCGCTCGTTTCAGATTACGTCCGTGTTGCCAGAGTTCACGGGGCTGGAGAACGTCCGCTTAGCGGTGCAAGCGCGGCTTGGACACTCGTTTCGGCTGTGGAGTGCGGCGGCTCGCGACACCTCACTCAATGGACCGGCAATGGAATCTCTTCATCAGGTCGGGCTTGATGGACGCGCCAGAACTCGCGCCGATGTCCTATCGCACGGCGAACGGCGGCAACTTGAACTGGCCATGGCGCTTGCCATGCAGCCAGCCCTGCTGCTGCTGGACGAACCCATGGCCGGTATGGGCAAGCAGGATGCTGGGCGCATGATCCGCCTGCTCGCCGAGCTGAAGCAGAGCTATACAATCGTGCTTGTCGAGCATGACATGGACGCCGTGTTCGCTCTCGCCGATCGTTTGAGCGTTCTCGTCCAAGGCCGGGTGATTGCGACCGGCGCGCCGGATGACATCCGCAACAATGCGGATGTTAAAGCCGCCTATCTGGGCTATCACTAAGGGGGTACCCATGCTGCTCGAAGTTCGGGGTCTCCAAGCATCCTACGGTGCAAGTCAGGTGCTGTTCGGCGTCGACCTCGACGTGCGCGATGGGGAAGCCGTTACGCTGATGGGCCGCAACGGCATGGGCAAGACGACGACCATCCGCTCGATCATGGGGCTGATGCGGCCTAAATCCGGGGAAATTCGTTTCGCTGGGCAAATGATTGCGGGCCAGCCTTCGCATCGAATTGCCCATCTCGGCATAGGTTTGGTCCCAGAGGGCCGGCACATTTTTCCGAATCTGACCGTGCGCGAGAATCTGCTGATGGCCCGCATCGACCGGCAGAGCGGCGGCGAAAAATGGACGCTCGACCGGGTGCTAGCGTTCTTCCCGCGCCTTGAGGAACGGTTCTCCAATGGTGGCAACCAACTCTCGGGGGGCGAGCAGCAGATGCTCGCGATCGGCCGTGCCCTCATGACCAACCCTCGCCTCCTCATACTCGACGAGGCGACGGAAGGTCTCGCGCCGGTCATCCGCCAGGAGATCTGGGAGCGCCTCCGCCACCTGCGCGGAACGGGACTTTCCATCATCGTTATCGATAAGGAGGTCGATACTCTGGCCGATTTCGCTGAACGCCACTTCATCATCGAGAAGGGCGAAGTGGTATGGACCGGCGACAGTGCCGCGCTATCAGCGACCCCCCAGGTTCGCGAGAAGTATCTCAGCGTTTAGCCTGAATTCCCTCGACGCCGCACCATATTGCCGAGCTTTGCGCCAGCCCTCAGCTCCTTAAAATTGCATCTTTGAGTTTGGTCAAAGTTCAACGCTTTGCGGAGGCGAATACTGCAAGAGCGCATCCGCTAAGTGTGGGGAGATCGAATGGCCAGACAGCATACGTCGGCAGCGGCCGTAAGCCATGCCCGTCCAGAGACAGAGGTCTTGATCTCGCCGCTCGAACTTCAGGGGACATTGGTGCTCCCCGCCGAAGGTCTCGGGCTCGTTCTTTTCGCCCATGGCAGCGGCAGCAGCCGCTTGAGCCCGCGTAATCGCTTCGTCGCCGAACGCTTGCAAAGCGTGGGGCTCGGCACGCTTCTATTCGATCTTCTTCGAGAGGAGGAAGCATCGGATCGGCGAAACGTGTTCGATATCCGAAAACTCGCCGAAAGGCTTGCGCTCGCGACCGATTGGGTGCGCTCACGAACGGACCTCAAAAATCTGCCTCTCGGCTATTTCGGAGCAAGCACCGGGGCAGCCGCAGCGCTTCTCGCCGATACCATCACGCGTCATTCGATTGCGGCGATTGTTTCGCGCGGCGGACGGCCAGATTTGGCGGGTGCCTCACTACCTCTTGTTCATGCCCCGACGCTTCTCATTGTGGGCGGAGAGGATTTTGGCGTGATTGAGCTCAATGAGCGAGCCTTTGTGCAACTCACCTGCGAGAAGCAGCTCAAAATTGTGCCTGGCGCAAGTCATCTATTCGAGGAACCAGGAACGCTTGAGATTGTCGTTGCGGCAGCTCAGGAATGGTTCACGCCGCGACTCCGCATGGAGGCGTGACAATGGCCATTGGATTTTTCAGTTTTCGAGACCGCGCCGCAGCGGGCCGCGAACTTGCGAAACGCCTCGCCGGTTTTCGTGAGCGCAATCCAGTGGTCCTGGCGTTACCGCGCGGCGGTGTGCCAGTCGCATATGAGGTCGCGAAGGTGCTCCAGGCACCTCTCGATCTCCTCTTTGTGCGCAAAATCGGTGCGCCGGGCTATCCGGAGTTCGGGCTTGGAGCCGTGGTTGATGGCGTTCATCCGCAGGCCGTGGTGAATAAGGATGTCGTAACGCAGCTCGAAGTGCCGCCTGACTATATCGAGGAGGAGATTGAGCGACAGCTCGCAGAAATCGAGCGCCGCCGCGAGCGCTATCTTGGTGGACGCCGCGCAATTGACGTGCGCGGACGCGCGGTGATCGTAGTTGACGACGGTATCGCGACAGGCGGGACGGTGAGGGCGGCATTGCAGGGACTTTCACGGGCTCAACCGGCCTATGTGGCTTTGGCTGTGCCAGTGGCACCTGCGGATACGATTGAATCGCTCCGTTCAGAAGCGGACGAGGTGATCTGCCTCATGACCCCGGAACCGTTCTATGCGGTCGGAGCTCATTATGAAGATTTCACTCAAACCTCAGACGCTGAGGTGATCGAGCTTCTGAATAAGGCGCAAAACTGGAGTAGGCAGGTCAGCCAATAAAATCGGCGAGCCACTTTTGCATGTGCCCCAAAAAAGTAGTCGGGCAAGTTATGTTCTGACCATCAGGCGTGCATATTGCCGTTCGGTCATTCCATAGGTCCAAGCGACAGCCGCGCGCGCCGTGCGCATTTCGGGCGGCACTTGAAGGAAGTAATGCTTCCGCGTGCCGTCCGGCTCAGGCGTGCCGTTCGTAACCTCAACCGCAGCCCAGGCGTCACCGTTCCACCACCTCTTAAGCCAAAGAATGCCCGTTTCATCCTCAGACACCGGAAGCGCGCCGCCCATGGTCACATACTGCTCGGGCGTTACTCTTTCGATCATGCAGCGCCGCAGATGTATATCGGGCTCGCAATCGATCTCGGTCGTCGTAATGCGCTCAGGCTTCTCGATGAGCCGGCCGGGAACCTCGATTCCTTTCCAGGAATAGGCCGACCAGCCATCGCGGTACTGAAGCGCTGGACCAGTTGCGCAATGGAGCCTCCCCCTCGCGTCCGACTGCAGGATGTTATGCCGGTCCGCGATCCAGCAGACATTTTCGTGTGGCAAAACCCAGCCGCTGTTACCCGCGATGAGCCAGAGACCTTCAAGCGGTTCCGTCTCGCCCCAAAAGCCGCAAACATCGCGGAAATATTGATAGGTACCAAGCCAGCTAAGCTCGTGCTGGTTGAAGCTGGCATCCCTAAAGCTAAGCCAAAAGCCTGCCGCGTTACGCAAGCTTGGGGACCACGAAAATAGCTGTTGGATGCGAGTCAGAATAGGAGGCCGCACTTCCTCGGCGCTGCGCAATACTGCCTCTACAACCGCGCTGCTCAAGCTATCGTTGCCTGGCGAGCCTATTGCTTGGGCGACAGTAATCAGCACCTCCGCGCTAACGGAGCGGCAAATATCGGTGGCGACACGGCGGCGAACCCTGTCAATGAGGGCCACCTTCAGATTTGCCCCAACATTATCGCTCGGTGAGGCGCGTCCCCAAAGCTTCGCGATTTCAAGCGGTCCATCGCACCAGACGATTTGTCTCGGCAGCGGATAGCCTGCGGCCGTGTATGCCGACCGCACACCGGCCTCGGCGATCGTTCTATCCGCTTGCGCTGTGGACAGCCGGAATTCTGTCCACCGTTTGCGATACTGATCGAGAAGAGCCGTTTGCTCCGGGGACAGCGTGTCCAAGTTAGTCTGCAACGATCCGGGCATCCTTCGGCTCGAGCTCGCGCTGCCGGCGCACCCGATAGGTGCCTTTTGGCAAACTGATGGGCGCATGCTCGTCATGTTCGATCAGGGCTGAAGGTGCATCTACTCGAACATGTCCAACATAGAGGCCGCTCGGGATGTCGCGCGCAAGGGCGTCGTCCCGGAACATCGTTACTCTTTCATAGATCGCGTGGCGGTGTCCGGAGGCTTCGCCTTCCGCCAGAACTACGGCACCGTCCGATCCTGCGTCAGAGATAGTGCCGGAGGGCGGCAGGTCATCGACACGCTCGATAAGTAGATCACCTTGGGCGTATAGAGAGGCCATGATGGCACTCCTTTCTTCAAAATAGCGCCCCATTCCCGCCCGCATCCTCTAAAATGTCCGTTAAATCCGCGACGGGCAATGACCTGCATCTACACGTGATAAATTGATTATTAAAATCCGGGATAGGGCCATTGAATACTTGCCGCAATCCTTCCGGTCCCGTCATTGCGGCTTGTCAGTTTTGATCAGAGATTTGCTCGCCCGCGTGAATTGAGAACTCAAGTGACGCCAAAGCGAGCGGCCTTGCGCGGGCCGCCGTTGGACCGTCCCATGCTCTTCCAGCCGATGATTGAGAAGGCCTCGAAGCTTTATCATCTCCCACGCGACAGGATTCCATTCCTGCCAGGCTTGCCGTACCTCTCGCAAAAGGACGCCGCTAACCACCTCCGGCACAGGACCGAACACCTGGGGGATGCGATCCGAAATATCGGGGTCGCGTAAAATGTTCCATTTCGAAAACCCGCCCATCACAGGCGAGCCAAGGGCATAGACCACGCGGCCTACCCACGCCTCGCGAATGCAATAGGCGCACATCGCGCAGGGCTCAACATCTGAGTAGAGCGTGCAGCGCCGCAGTCCGTCTCTGCCGATTAGTTTTTGCGCCTGCAACAGGGCAATAATCTCAGCGTGGCGCGTGATATCCCCATCGCGGATGGTGCGGTTTGTTGCTTCCGCCACGACTTCGCCGTCTAGGGCTATAACCGCGCCAAAGGGATATTCGCCAGCGGCCGCTGCGGCGCGCGAAAGTTCCACGCAGCGCGCCATCATCGCATTGTCCGTTGCTTCAACTGACAAATTCATGCCATCGCGCCTTTGAGATGCGCAAAATCGCTTTAGGCAACCGCAGGGCAATGTTATTCACCCCGGCAGCATTAAATCGCCGCTTACTGAGATAATTAGCAGAAAACATTCTAGGTTTTGCTAGTGAACTTAGTTAAATATCTCCACTAAACTAAAAATTATTATCTTCAGCCAACACGACACAGAAAGAACGGTAGCCGCTTTGCTCCGCAAAGTGGCGACGGCGGATTTCAATTGAGCGGGTAAATTAGTCCCAGACTACCCCAGGAGGAAGATCGCAGGTGGTGAGCGGCCCGCAAAAATAACGATTTCGCGCGCTTGCCCGCGTTCTATGCGATCCAGGATCTAGTACACCGTAGCCGCATTCGGCCTGTTTCGCATAAGCCCAGTGCTTTCTACGAGATCGCGGCTCGGTTGGAGAGTTCCGACAGGTCACGCTATTAACTCAGCGTTTTAAACGCTAACGGCCTACAGCCCTATCTGCTGCGTTACCGAGGCCTGAGCTCCCCCTTGCGGAACCGAGGGTTTGCGGTGTGAGAAAAACGCATCTTCAAGGATGCACCTCTCTTCCTGCGCCTTTGCGCCCTATGTGCTGCCGGACATAGTAGATTGTCGGTAAATGAACCGATCCTCCAACGGGCCGTGCAAATGCAGTTAGGGCCACAGCCCGGCATCCATGTCAGAGTTTCAAAAAGTCATTAAGATTTATCTAAATTTTATGTTGGGTACGGATAATGCAATATGCTCTGTACAACTGAACGGGTAAATCAGTCCCAGGAATATCCCAGGAAGAAAATCTCGCTCGGCACGCCGCCAGCAAAGACAATGATGTAGCGTGCTTGGCCACGTGGAACGTGCTCAAGGATGCCATAGACCGCATCAGCCTTTGGCCCCTTATTCTTAAGCACAGCGCTTTCGACGAGATCGCGGCTCGGTTGGGCCGTTCCGAATAGCGCAGGATCGTAGTGTCCTGCTCGGAATTCCTTTTCGCGCAGAGCCTGAAGGGCCGCGTCGAGGTCATCATGGTAAGGTGTGAAGTAGCTATAAAGATGAGAACCCAACCGCTGCTCCCCTGAAACGGAAGCAACGACTAGTCCGCATCTACCTTATGTGCAAGCTCGTCGGTGAATACGCGCTTATTCTCGGAGTAGTCTATTGGAACAACGACGAGTTGCACCCCGCCTGCAGCAAATGCTGCCTCCAATGCGGGCGCTAACTCATCGGCAGACGCGACGCGCGTTCCTTTGGCGCCATAGGCTGCCGCATAGGTGACGAAGTCAGGATTGTTGAAGGACAGTCCGAAGTCTTGAAAGCCATATGCCTCCTGCTTCCAACGGATCATGCCGTAGCCATGATCCTCGACGATCAATATCACAAGGTTCAGCTTCAGCCGGATCGCGGTTTCCAAATCCTGCGAATTCATCAGAAAACCGCCATCCCCGCAGACAGCCATGACGCGCCGCTCCGGGTAGAGCAATGCCGCCGTCATCGCCGAAGGCAGACCCGCGCCCATGCTTGCAAGCGCATTGTCGAGCAAGATCGTGTTGGCGATATGCGTGCGGTAATTCCGGGCAAACCAAATTTTGTACATGCCGTTGTCAAGGCAGAGGATTCCGTCGTCTGGCATGACTTTGCGGACATCGGCAACGAGGCGCTGAGGCACGATGGGAAAGCGCGAATCGCTCGCGCCTTGGCTTATATGCGCGAAAAGTTCTGCGCGTTTCTCGAAGGAAATAGCCAGAATCAAACGAGTGCCCCTGAAGTGCTGCGGCAAGCCGTGTCGCTGAATCGCCGATGTCGCCCACGACTTCGAGGTCAGGGTAATAGACACGATCTATATCCGCTGGGTTGAAGTCGACATGCACCACATGCGGGCGGCCATTGTGCATGATGAAGGGCGGCTTCTCTACCGTGTCGTGACCGATGGCGATGATGATGTCGGCCTTCTCGATCAGGTCGTGTAGGTAGTCGCCTTCGGATAGCGCGGCGGTGCCTAAGAAAAGGTCCGAATTTCCGTCGACCGCGCCTTTGCCCATCTGCGTATTGAAGAACGGAATTCGAAGCGAACGAACCGCAGCCGAGAGAGCAGGCGCAAGGCCAGGGCGATTGGCTCCGCCGCCTATCATGACAAGTGGATGCGCCGCCTTTTCGATGAGCCTGGCGGCTGCGGAAATTGCCGTATCGGGAGCCACCGGATGAGGCATCGGAGTTATGGGAACGAGTTCGTATCGATCAAGCCTCTGCTCGGCAATGTCTTCCGGCAATTCCAGATGAACCGGGCCGGGCCTTTCTTCCTGCGCGACGCGGAAGGCTTCGCGAACCAGCGTTGGAATATTGCGCGCGTCGATGATTTGTTTCGCAAGCTTCGTCAGCGGCCGCATCATTGAGACCGTATCGATGATTTGGAAACGGCCCTGTCGGCTTTGCAATACGGGCTTTTGGCCCGTAATCATCAGCATTGGCATCGCGCCGAGGCTCGCGAATGCCGCGCCGGTCACGAGATTGGTGGCGCCGGGGCCAAGCGTGCTGAAGCAAACGCCGGGCTTGCCGGTCAGGCGCCCATAGGTGGCGGCCATGAATGCCGCCGTTTGTTCGTGACGCGTAACGACAAGCGTGATTTTCGAAACCCGAAGCGATTCCAGAAAATCGAGATTTTCTTCTCCTGGAAGGCCGAAGATGTATTGGACGCCCTCGTTTTCGAGCGCTTTCACAAGAACGTCGGAACCTTTGGCGGAGCCGTATTGCATGGCGACCTCGCTATTTGCCGCAGCTTGCATCGGCTAAAGATAGCGATCCGTTGCCCCTGTCACCAGAAGAACGCGCAGAAAAGGCGAAGCCCAAACGCTCCGCCTTCCTTCCATGCGGCTGGTTTCACGAGTGCTATCGTGAATTCAAAGCCGGTTATTTTTGAGCGAGCATCTTCATGAAGAATATCCGCTGCTCGGCGCCCGGATAGGACGGTAGCGTTCCGAAGACTTGGTAGCCAAGATGCTTGTAAAAGCCAGGCGCTTGGAAGCTGTAAGTGTCAACCCATGCGCCCTTGCAGCCGCGTTCTTGCGCGATTGTTTCGGCCTTCTCGACAAGAGCCCGGCCAAGGCCGCTACCGCGAAGATGCTCTGCGACGGAAAGTATTTCGATGCGGAGCCAATCCCAATTGGTGTTTCCGAGAAGCCCTCCGGCTATCTTGTCACCATCTCGTAGGACAAGCTGCACGCTTTGCGGCCGGAATTCGAAGCCTCGCGAAGTACTGAATTCTTGAAGCGGCGCGACGATTGCGGATCGCTGATCTTCGGTGATCTCGCCGGCTACGGCAATTGTGGCGCTATTCATGCGTTGGTCCCCTTCTTAGGGTCTTGTATCGCTAGCTGCGCGGGCTGCAAAGTGGCAGCGGGGCACTACAACTGCCTCCGCAGCTGTTTTGCCGTCTCATCAAACAGGCCTGCGCTCTCCATAACGGCCAGACGCCGGTCGAATTTCCGAAGTTCGCTCGAAAAACCGCGCAGCCGCAGCAAAAGATTGTCCGAGATTTGTTGCGCTATCAGCGCATCCGCCTCCATGACGGTTCGCAGTGCCTCACGGTGAATCGCCAGAGCGCGCACGCGATCGGTCGCTCTTACCGAAAAATTATGGAGAGTTTCCACAATCATCGCGAGTTCGCCAATCAGTGTTCCACGCTGAAGTACTTCTTTGAGCGCTTGGCCATATTGCAAATCATAGCAGCGGGCGGTGCCGCTTATCATGAGAAACGCCGTATTGCCGATTTGATCTTTAGTGATCAACTCTTCGCCAGCTTGAAAGAAGGTCTTTTGCATGGCTGCCAGAATTGCCCGGAGCTGTTTGTCGGGAAGCCCGCGAAAAAGTGGCAGTGTTTGCAGAAGCTCGATGTTGGGGTCGAGCATGTGATCTTAGCCTATTGTGAGGGGGGACTCCTTTAACCCAACAGCAACGTCCCCAGACCTATCGGCGATTCGCTTCTACAACTCAAGATTGAATTTTTTGTCGCATTTCTTTGCGCCTGCTGGCAATTACAGTTTCATGGAACGAGTTTGTACCCCCCGGCCTCAGTAATGAGGAGTTCCGCGTGCGAAGGGTCGCTTTCGATTTTCTGCCTCAGGCGATAAATATGCGTTTCAAGAGTGTGTGTCGTCACGCCCGCATTGTATCCCCACACTTCGTGCAGCAGCACATCGCGCGACACTACCTTTTCGGCCGCCCGGTAGAGATATTTTAAGATCGAGGTTTCTTTTTCCGTGAGCCTGACTCGGCTTCCCTTCTGATCGACGAGCATCTTTGCGGCTGGCCGGAATGTATATCCCCCAATAGTGAATATGGCTTCCTCGCTATGCTCGTGCTGGCGAAGTTGTGCTCTGATCCGGGCAAGCAAAACGGCAAAGCGGAAAGGCTTGGTAACATAGTCATTGGCGCCTGATTCCAGTCCCAGGATAGTATCGGAATCGGATTCATGCGCGGTTAGCATTATAACTGGGTTTTTGAAGTTATCTTTCCGCAAAATCCGGCAAGCTTCTCTTCCATCGACGTCGGGAAGACCAACATCGAGAAGGACCAGGTCGACGTGACCGTCTTTGACCGCCGAAAACGCTTGCGAGGCATTATGCGCAATGCTTGTATCGAACTCTTTATGCAGAGTGAGCTGTTCAGCAAGCGACTGCGCGAGATCTCGATCATCGTCGACAATCAGGATTTTGCGCGTAACAGTCATAAGAATGCTCCATGCCAATTTGCTCTTCTGGTTTAAGGTAGGATGTTCAGCAGGGCAATGGTGGGATTTTTGCGGCGTAAATGGAATCTAACGGAAAATCACAGGAGAAAGGGTAAAAATTCGTCTCCCATCATGATTTTTGCCATTTCGGATTCAGCGGCCAGCGGATATCTGAAATATGGCAACCTGCAATTTCCGGTTGCTCTTGGTCGAGGCGGTATCCGGGCCCTCAAGAAAGAGGGAGATGGCGCAACGCCCATGGGGCGCTTGAGCATCCTCTATGCCTATTACCGGCAAGATCGCGTGTCACGGCCAAGGAGCCGCCTCGCGCTTCAGCCCATCCGCCCGGGCGATGGATGGTGCGACGCAACTGGCGACCGCAATTATAACCGCAGAGTGTCGATGCCTTACCCGGCCAGCGCCGAGCGTATGTGGCGCAAGGATCATCTTTACGACATCGTCGCCGTGCTCGATTATAATATCGTGCCACGCGCTCAGGGGCGCGGCAGCGCGATTTTTCTGCATGTCGTACGCCGGAACTTTGCGCCGACCGCCGGTTGCATCGCCATGAAGCGCGAGCACTTGATACGCCTCCTTGCGGCGATGCCAGACCGGGCGGCAATTCTCATTGGCAAAAGCCAACGCCTGCGCTATCGCGGGCGCCGAGGATTGAGGTAAAGATCGGTTTCCTGCTTCTCAAGTGCGAGCTTCCCAGCGCCGCTTGTAACGCTGTGTGTGAGGCGATTGACGTGCCGCCGCGCAGCACCGTTGAATTTGAGCATGGCGCATACGAGTTGAAGCATGGTCGCTAGATGCGCGGGCTGCTTCGGGGCCAGCGTCGCGTCCCAGCGTCCGCCGATATCGAAGAAGTGGCCTTTGAGACGGCCAACGCGCGCGCCGGTTTGATCGTAAAGCGTATAATCTCCGCCAATATCGATCCAGTCCTGCCTTAGCCGGTAAAGCCGCGCTTCGCCCCCCTCCATGAGGAAGAACGAGAATTGTTCCGGAAGCCCCGGCCATTTCCGCGCGGACCGCTCCAATTGAATGACCTGATCCAGCCCCTCGACATGGACAGAGTACGCGGTCACGGGGAAGCCGTTCGCGCCCGCCGAGAGCTGCACACTGCGAGCGACAAGCATATCCATGCTGGCGCGCCAATTCATCGATGGCGTGAAAAGCTTAAGAACAAGACGCTTCTCGCCAGGATTTTCGGATTTCCAGAGCCCTTCGCGATAGGTGATAAGGGCGGTGCGCTCTCCGCCTTCGAGCACTTCGCCGATCACGTCCGAGTCTTGCGTGAACTGACGCGATTTCGCCCGATGCCGTGAATGAACGAAAAATCCGATTTCCACATCGTGAAGATCAGTCCACCACATATCGACTGTGAATGTCCGCTCCGCTGCGGCAGCCTTAGCACTCGTCGCGCCCATCACGCCCTCGCTCTAGTTTCGAATCGATTTGCCGAGTGTGGGGCAAGGCTAGGCCAGGACGAGGCGTTAACTCAGAGAAATCCACAGCTGGTTTTCAATCTCTTCATTGTTCATGATTATTGAGCGTTGAACTCGCGACAAACCATGCCATCTTTGCGAGATGGGTGAAACGCTGCTCGAAGCTGATACGCTTAAGCTTGAATCGGTGCTTTATGCGCTGAGCGATCCCGTGCGGCTGTATATAGTGCGGAACCTGGCGCAGCGCGGTGAGCTCGCGTGTTACGCAGCCGTCGCCGGACTCGATATCGCCAAATCCACCCAATCCCACCACTATCGCATTCTCCGCGAGGCCGGGTTGATTGTGCAGCGGAAGGAAGGCGTTTGCTTTATTTCAAGCCTCCGCAGGAATGAAGTCGATGCGAAGTTTCCCGGGCTGCTGGATGCAGTATTGAGAAATTGCGCGGAAGTCTCTGCTCCCACAAACGCTACAATGGCGGCTCAATCGCAACGCGCCGTTGAACAGTAAGGCGACACGGGGTGATTTCAAAGGAACTCCAGCGATTGCCTGGCGAGGGTTGACTTCGGTACACGAACCCTCGCTTATTTAAATACTTTTCCGCATTTCGCCTTCCTATACTCTGCGGTGTTCCCCCATGACGATCGACGCGCGCCCCACTCCTTCTGCTCCCGACGACGATCCGTATTTATGGCTTGAAGAGATCGAAGGGGCGGCAGCCGTTGCCTGGGTCGACAGGCAAAACGCGGCAACCTTGGCGCGCTTTGGCGGCTCTGACTTCATCTCAGACCGGGACACGTTAATCGAGATACTCGATCGGCCAGACAATATACCGTTCATAGCCCGCAGGGGCGCGCTCGTGTTTAATTTTTGGAAAGACGCGACCCATCCACGCGGCCTTTGGCGTTCAACGACGCTCGATAGCTTCCGCACCGGCGAACCCGCGTGGTATATTCTCCTCGATCTTGATCGCCTCGCTGAACAGGAAAAAGAAGACTGGGTATGGCGGGGCGCTGTAACCTTTCCACCTGATCATGAGCGTGCGATCTTGCAATTGTCGCGCGGCGGAAGCGACGCTGTCGTTTTACGCGAATTCAATATGCTTACTAAAGATTTCGTCGCTGACGGCTTCACGCTTTCGGAAGCGAAGGGATCCGCAGATTGGCTGGATAAGGACACGCTGCTCGTATCGAGCGCCTTTGGCAAGGGCATGGCGACTCGCTCCGGCTATGCAAGAACGACACGTGTATGGAGCCGCGGCCAAAATATTTCCCAGGCACAAATCATCCACGAAATTCAAGATGACAGCATGGCGTTGCGGGCGGGGCTTGATCGCTCGCAAGATAGCGAGACGATCCAGTTTTTCGAATATCTCAGTTTTTTTGAAATATCGGTTTCCATTGGCGATCGCGATGGCATCAAAACGAAACTCGACCTGCCACGCGATATCGAGTGTGCCATTAACGGGGGGTGGCTTGCCGTCAAGCGCCGTAGCCCATGGACGATTGGCAGCGAGACATATCCGCAAGACACGCTTCTCGGAATTGACCTCCGCAACTTCATCGAAGGTCAACGAGATTTCCGTGTGTTATATGTCCCCGGCGAACGCCGCGCGCTTGAATCCTTCAGTTGGGTTGGGGATCGGCTTCTTTTGTCGATTCTGGATGAGCTGTCCCCAAGCTTCGAAATCCTTGATCCAAGTCAAAACTGGGCATCGACCTACGTTCAAGACCTGCCGAAGATTGCAGTCGCCCGTTTGTGGCCCCTCGACATTGAGACAAGCGAAAGTAATGGCGATCTGCTTTCGCTAGTCGAAGATCCTATCACGCCGCCAACCCTGATGTTGTTGGAGGAGACAAAGAAATGGGAAATTCTACGGCGAGCGCCGCCAGCCTTCTCGCCTGAGGGACTATTCGTTTCGCGCCATGAAGCGATCTCCGTCGATGGGGAGCGCATCCCTTACACCCAAGTCGGTCCAAACGAGGAGACCGGGGAAGCGCCCGTCCACCTTTCCGGCTATGGTGGGTTCGATGTATCACAATTGCCTTATTACGGTGTGGGTATAGGAAAGCTGTGGCTCGAGCGGGGTGGCACCCGTGTCGTGGCAAATATTCGCGGCGGCGGCGAGTTTGGGACGCGGTGGCATGAGGCCGGGATGCGCGAGGGCAAGCGTTTGTCCCATGATGATTTCGCGGCTGTTGCGGCCGACCTTGTCGCCCGCGGCGTCACAAAACCAAGCAGGATCGCTGCCGAAGGCGGTTCGAATGGAGGCATTCTTATCGCCAATATGCTCGTTCGCTACCCCGAGCGTTTTGGCGCTTTATTTTGCGCGGTCCCACTGATCGACATGCGCAGATATACAAAGCTATTGGCAGGTCAAAGCTGGATCGCGGAATACGGGGATCCAGACGATTCTACCGACTGGGCCTTTCTGCAAAGCTACTCGGCCTATCATCAGGCCAAGCCCGGGCAGAGCTATCCGCCAATCTTGCTTGCAACGAGCCGGAAAGACGACCGGGTTCATCCAGGACACGCCCGAAAAATGGCCGCCAAACTGCAGGCGATGGGCTACGAGGCTTATTTCTGGGAACAGACGGCTGGTGGTCACGGTGCGGGCAAAGATAACAAGGAGATAGCTGCTTTCGCAGCGCTGGGACTCACATTCCTCCGCAACAAAATCGGCTGGGATACTGACGCGAATAATGCAGCTGCTCAGGCTGAACCCGGGGACTAAAACCCAGCGGTGACCGTAGCAATCGACAGGTTCCCCCTGAAATGATGTACCGAGTGGTACTCCTCGTAATTTCGCGCCGCAAAAGTGACCGCTGTATCTTCAATTTTTGTTGAGTATGTCAGGCCGAGCCCGACCGCATCTACTTTCCCGACGAAAGAGGATTGTGCCCCTGGCCCTGAGTTGCCGGTAACCTGGCGATAGTCATAGCCAACAATGCCCACTATCAAACCGGACTCGAACTTCTTGCCGACTGCCCATTCGAAGCGGAATTCGTCACCTGTTTGATATTGGTTCGCGTAGTTTTCGATAGAGGTGGTATAGCCAAAATCGCCATTGAATTGAATCTGCGTGGCTTTATCGAGCCAGGTAAAGGCCCAACCCAAGTCAAACGCAGGCCGGTTGAGGCCAGTTATCGGTTTGAAACCTGTCTCGTAGCGCCCTGTGGGGGCAAGGATGGCAAAGTGAACAGTATGAGAGAAATCGCCGATATCCCAGCCGAGTTGTGCCTGGTAAATCAAATCGCCCAAACCTCCGCCTTCGGTATGAGCAGGGGGGGCTACTATATCCAGAGGTCGCGAATTGATACTGATGTAGCCAGCAGGAGCTGCTAACCTAAAGCCCAAATGCCCTCCCAGCACTTCTGTGTTGGGGACATAGAGAATGCTCACGTAGTTTAAGAACAGATCGATTTTGGTGTTAGTGTCGGTCGGAGCGCCGGTCACTCTCAGCCTATCGATTTTGGCGCTATAAAAGCCGGCAATGTCGTTGAGATAGGGGCCGGGCGGAGGCGTGATGCCCGCTCCAAATGCGGCAAATCCTAACGGGAAAGTGGTGTAGCCATATTCGGCGGCTTTACTTCCCGAAGCAGGCAAGCAAAGGGCCAGCGCGAAGGCAATTGCAAGATATGCGATCTTCCTGGCGGCCAAACCGATCTCCACAAAAGCGCGCACGGGCCGGCATCGATGATGCCCCCGGCTCCATCCGCAATCTATAGTTGATTCGATGCGATGCGTGCAGCAACAATTGGTTGCCTATTGGACCAGGAACACCCCTCCAAGACCGGGAAGGGCAATGAAGCGATTTGAGGACTCGAACAAGTGTTGGCAAAGCTCGCTTAACCCATCCTTGTAACCGCTTGTTAAGATCAAGGCTTTGTTAACTTAAAACGGGCATGTTAAGCATGTTGGTGACGTTGCATTAACCTCAACAGTGCGCGAAGGACATGTCCTCTCGGATTACAGGCCACTCTTATGCTTGCGAGCGCTTGGCGCTTCGTGGGCTTGCGCGATCAGGAATACTTGCGCGTGCGCGGCGTACATCTGCCTGGGCGAGGACCGGCTACACTCAAACCTTGCAAAGCGTATCGGAGCGATTTGCCGCGATACAATTAACCTGCGGGGCGCTCGCGCTATCATTGCTCGGTGTGCACACGCTTGGACTTGCGGTGTTGCCCGCCGGGTTCCGGTTTACTCTACTTTTCGTTGCCGGATTTAGCTTTGTTTCAAACGCGGTCTCTGAGCGGAGCGCGCGGCGGCAGCGCCAGTCGCTTGCCGATGAGATCGAACTCCGCGAGCACGCGCAGTTTGGAGGGGCGAGCGCTCCCCTCCACTGGGATTTGATTAATGGGGATATTCATTGGCTCGGCGACGCAGCCGCTAGCCTGCAATTGCCGCTGCGGCAAATGCCGCGAACCTTCCGCGAGCTGCGTCCGTATCTTCACACCGACGATTGTCTCTATAGCCGCGTTTCCGATGCCCTGCGGACGAAATGCGATACGGTAAATTGGACCATTCGCCTCAAGGCAGATGACAAAAGCTGGGGCTATTTCCAATTGCGAGGCGTCATTTCCTGGAATGGAGAACGCAAGAATCCGATCTTTGAGGGCATCCTGCTGCGGGCGGAAGCGCCTGCGGACACGCCACACGAGACGCAGGAAACAGCCCAGCAGCTCATCGCTGCAATCGAGTCCCTTCCTTTATCCTTCGCCCTTTGGGACGCCAGCCGGAAACTCATCACCTGCAATCGCAAGTTCCGGCAAGTCTATATGATCCCCAAAGCCGTCTCGTCGCCCGGGATAACGTTCGAAGAGCTTCAATCCAAGGCCAAGGAGCCGATCCTTCAAGGTTCGCCGGCGATAGGGAACGGAACCAGGCGCTCCCAAGTTGTCGAAAAGCAGCTCGCGGACGGAAGCTGGCTTCAGATTGGAGAGCATTGGACGGGGGAAGGCAGTCTCGTTAGCATCGGCACCGATATCACTGGGTCAAAGTTGAGCGAGCGGCGTCTATTCGACCGCGAGCAGCAGCTCCGCGCGACAGTGGCGAGTTTCGATGAAAGCCGCCGCCGTCTCGAAGTGCAGACGAAGCAACTCCGCGAACTCGCCGAAGGCTATAACGCCGAAAAGATCCGCGCCGAAGCCGCTAATCAAGCTAAGTCTGAATTTCTCGCCAATGTAAGCCATGAATTGCGCACGCCGCTCAATGCGATCATCGGCTTTTCAGAGATGATGCGCGGCCAAATGTTCGGCCCCCTCGGGAACGCCAAATATGCAAGCTACGTTAACGACATTCACAGCAGTGGACGCTATCTGCTCGACATGATTAACGATATCCTCGACATGGCGAAGATCGAGGCTGGCCGCGTGACCTTGACGCCCGAACTCGTGCAGGTCGGACATCTCTTCACCGATTGCCTCAGGGTCTTAAGCCCCGTCGCAAGTGAACGCAATGTCACCCTTATCCAGGGAGGCAATCCTCTCGTTTCGGTGTTCGGCGACAAGCGGGCGTTGAAGCAGATCGTCATCAATCTTCTCTCGAACGCCATAAAGTTCACGCTGCCGGGCGGCAAAGTTGTATTGCGCGCCTATCGGTATAAAGGAAGCGTGCGCATCGCGATCAATGACACGGGCGTGGGCATCGCGAAGCATGATCTGGCACGCCTCGGCAGGCCCTTCGAGCAGTTGGAGAACCAATTCACAAAGGGTCATAAAGGGACCGGGCTCGGCCTTGCGATCTCGCGCTCGCTCGTCGAAATGCACGGCGGGAAGCTTGATATCAAGAGCAGGCCTGGCGAAGGCACCACCGTGACCTGCATTCTGCCGGTGCACGAAGATAAAGATCAGGAACGCGAGGCTGCGTGATCGCCCCAGAGGCCAGGCAGATCGACCCATTGCCCGATTCAAAGTTGGGTGAAGAGCGAACGTCCGGCGTGGTGAGAGAACTCGCCCTCAGGATGCGCGGCGAAGACGTGAAATTCGGCACGATCCTTCACGCTCTCAAAGACCGGGGCTTTGGCACGCTCATAATTCTGTTCGCTCTTCCGAACGCGATCATACCGGGGATGTCATTCATCTTAGGCGCGCCGGTCGTGCTCTTTGCCCTTCAACTGGCATTCGGTCGCGACGAGGTCTGGCTTCCGGCCTTCATCGAAAATCGGACGATCTCGGCCAGCTTGTTCCAAAAGATCGCGGCAAAGGTGGAGCAGTTCCTGCTCTGGGTCGAGAAGTGGGCGAGACCGCGCTGGACCTGGCTTGTGACGGGCGTAGCGGAGCGCGTGCTTGGTCTCTACATCGCGATCATCGGGGCTTTTCTCATGATGCCGGTGCCCTTCGGTAATGCGCTCCCAGCAATTGGCATCTCGCTCATGGCCATCGGCCTTATCGAAAAAGACGGGAAGGCGGCCGCTGTGGGTGCCGTAATCGGCCTTTTAGGCGCGATTTATATCGGTGCCGCCATCGTGATCGGCATTGAGGCTTTAAAGGCGCTTATCGGGCTTTTGTGATCTGTTTAAATGCGTAGCTGTTATCATTCCGTGCAAGGAAACAGATTCCAGCTTTTAACCTTAAGTCCACCTCGTCACAGCCCCGCTAGCTGGTGGCTCTGGATAGCATTTTGCATACCGAGAGGGTCCGAGACGAGAGTCGCTACGCAACCGAGCTATTTATCTTTTTCGTCCGTGCGTATAGCTTCAAGTCGAACTCATTCTTCAGACCCAGATGAACTTGATAGGTTTTAGCATCAGCATTGAATCGAACCCGTGGCTCTAAATACCTCCAAATATACTTGCTTCCGGCCCCTCGACCTCCAGTTGCCAAGTAGCCTATCACCGAAAATTCGAACAGCGCTTCCAAAGCTTTCTCAGGCAACTCATTGCCATCAAACATTGTTCGACGCTCACTCCAGGCTGTGTCAAATTCTTCTCGTGAAAACGTTACGTTCGTGAGCCCCTTTAAGACCTCGAAATAGCTTTCGTAGGACCTTGAATGTTTGTGCAGTTCATCCTCTAATTCCTGCATAAAATATCGCGAATAAGATTCTTCCGCGCTGCGTACAAGCTCGTTGTCGAACCCGGTCTCGTTAGGTTTGGCGTGAAATGCCTTTAGGATTTCGTTGCAGTACTGAATCATATCGCGAGGACGCAGAAAGCCACGCTCGGGCAACTATGCACTTGACTTAGCAAGCCGAAGCGGCGCAGGTTTATCGCCGCGTGACAGGTCGGCAAAGGCGGGTGCACTATGACCCGCCCTTCGAACCCTTCGGTTGTCCAGAAGAAGCGGGGGCCTTCTCCTCTTCAGCAAGAACCTCAACAAACCACGGTTGAAAGGCTTGTCGAAGATGAGGCGGCGGCAAAGCTTCTGCGAAATGAAACCAAGAGTGACGCCAAGGGTTTTCGATTGCTTTTGTGGCTTCGGTCGCCTGCTTCAAGGCTTCAGCTTCAACAAGTTGATCTTCCGAAGGAAGTCCTGGAGGCAGCGGAACTGATCCTCGCTGGGCAAGAAGAGTTTGGAGTTGATTTTCCGACGCTTGAACTTCTTTTGAAAGCCGCTCTCTATCTTGATCGGAAAGACCGGAAGTGCTGAGTTTTGCGGTTTTTGATAGGAAATCCGTCGCTCCCGTAATCTCATCGTATGTGCAACAGAGATTGTTGTAGATGAACTCTAAATCCTCCTTTTTGAGCGAAACCTTTGTATTGCCCTGGTAAGAGCCGGTTTCGGCATTAACTAGGTCACAATGAATGACACTGTTTCTGAGATGAAGGAATTGGTTCGCGGCATCTAGAGATTGTTGAATCCCATCTCTAACGGCGCTAGGGATCGGTAGGCCTTTAAGGCCCAATTTCATCCATGTAATTTTGTCCTTAGTGCTGTTTGCTGTTCTTTTTATTAACGCAAGGAGGATCTCGTTTGCGATTGTGAACGGGAAGAATGACTCAAGGGCTGTTATAAGGGCTTGAGATGCAAGCCCTATTGCTCCAATCTCGGCCCGCTGGCTTTCGCTCAAGATGTTCTTGATTTGGTTATTTGAGCCAGCATCTGGAGCGGAAGCTGAAGCCAGTTGGTGCTTCTTGGCCTTACTTTTCTTTGTCATTGACGAACTCAAACATGAACAACGATGACGGTTACTCAAAGGAAGAAACGGAAAGGCGGCGAGAAGAAGCGCTAAAGCGCCTTCTTAGCACGCCACCGAAGCCAATCACTAAACCGAAGCCAGAGGCCGAACGCAAGAAGCGCGGCCGCCCGGTAACGAAGTCGGCTGAGCCAGGGGTAACTGACCCAGCCTTCCCGTCAGATCAAGGCGTGAAGGATAGCAGCAAGCGCCCAAAGGCACGCAGCTAAATCCACCTTGATCTGAACATTAACCTGAATGGTCATGTTCGGACCCTTCAGGTTGGAGGCCTCCAACCTTGCAAAGGGTTGGGGTTTCCGGCCCATCGAACGGATTAACCGCCGTTCATGGTAGCATCGGCCCATCGTTGGCAGGGATCCTCCGCCTTCGATGGCATCGCGTGGTGTCCTCTCCTTCGAGCCTTGTAGGGGAGAAGGGTGGAGGCGCGACGATACTGCTTTCCGGCATGGGGTAGCCAGAGTACCACTCTGGGGCCTCGCCGGAGGCAGCTAAGTCAAGTTAAGAGATTCGCCTATTTTGTAGTAGGCTTTTTTCCTACTGCTTTACACTGCTTTGCCAATTGGCCGGTACGTGAGACGCTTCCCCTCAGCACCTTTCAGGGCAAGCGCGGCACGTTCCCCGTCTGTCATCTTGCGGGTGTTAAATTTGAAATCCCATTCGACAAGATAACGGCCAAGGTGGTGCTCGCTAACTGAGTGATGGGAACCGTAAACTGAACGCTTCATAAGCGAGAAGCGGCATTCGGCGGTGTTTATGTGGAAAAGGCCGAAGCGGGCGTATTCATTCGCTGAATGGTTCACCTTTCCGTGTCCAGCGAAGTCTTTTGCAACAGACGGATAGCTCGGATGCTCATCCGTCATGAGGTAGCTGCCCTTGTGCACAGCCTTACCGATCGTCTCGCGAAGCGTTTTGGCGGTCACATTCGCAATATGGTTGGAACGGCTTTCGCCGTCGCGCGTGACAAGCGTCAGAACCGTCTGCTTCTTCGGCTCTTCCTTCGCATAAGCGCGGTTCTTCTTCTTGCCGCCGAAAACGCTTTCGTCACTCTCGACAATCGATCCAGGACCGCCAATCGGGCTAGAGTTTTCAGAGGTCATAGCCTCGCGAATGCGATGGCACATGAACCATGCCGTGCGATAAGAGCCAAGGCCCAGCATGCGCTGCATCTGAAGGGCGGATACGCCTTTCTTGCTGGCGGCCATGAGGTGAAGGCCAAGTAGCCACTTGTGCAGCGGAATGTGGGAGCGCTCCATAACGCTGCCGGTGCGGCATGTAAACTTGTCCCGGCAATCATTGCAGAGGAAATAACCCGCTTGGGTCTTGCCGCCCATACAGGTTGCGTTCTTAGAATTGCAAAATGGACAAATGACGCCATCGGGCCAGCGCGAAGCTTCAATGTGCTCGCGGGCTTTGTCTTCGTCATTAAAGATCGGAGCTGTTAAATTTGTCATGGCAGCGTTCCTTATCTGCCATCAAATATACGAGGTCTAGCTTGCTAAGTCAAGTGCATAGTTGCCGGATTGTCTCTGAAAGGTGTGTTGGAATTCCCTGCAATGGGCTGGTATAGCTAACGGTTATATACAGAATATCGCAAGTTCGTTTTGCTTTTGGGTCGCAAGAATCTCAGAGTGTTCTAGGGGTATCTGTTGGGATAAACGCCAATGCCCACACTACGGCAGTCGAATGATTCGTCGCGGCGGAGCCACCCTCTGCCCCGCCGGTTGTGCGCCTAAACTCGGCGGCGCACCGCATATCCGTAAGCGATAGGCCAGTCCGGCTCGGCATGGAGTTCGCGCTCGGCATTCAACGCCCAATAAGGATCGCGGAGAAATTCCCGCGCGATGAAGACCATATTGGCGTCGCCTGCGGTGATGATGTCATTGGCATGTTCCGCCTCTGTGATTAAGCCGACGGCTCCCGTTCGGATGCCAGCTTCCGCCCGGATGCGCCGCGCGAATGGTACTTGATAGCCCTTCTGAAGGGGTATGCGGGCGGTTGGCGACGTGCCACCCGAGGACGTGTCGATTAGATCGATGCCGAGCGTCTTCAAGTGCTTGGCGAGTTCGACCGACTCGTCAATATCCCAGCCGCCAGGGACCCAGTCCGTCGCCGAAATGCGCACAAATAGCGGCAGGTCTTGCGGTACCATCTTGCGCAGCCGCTCCGTGACTTGCAGCAGCATCCGCATCCGGTTTTCCAGAGTGCCGCCATATTCATCGTCGCGCTTGTTGCTGATGGGCGAGAGGAATTCGTGCAGCAAATAGCCGTGGGCCGAGTGAATCTCGATCACTTTGAACCCGGCCTTTAGCGCACGATGCGCGGCAGCTTCGAAGCAGGAGATGACGCGCTCAATATCTTCCTTGCTCATTGCAACTGGCATCGGACGGTCGGTGTCGAAAGGAATGGCGCTCGGCGCGAACACAGTCCAACCGCCTTGGTCCGGGCTCAATCCCTTTCCGCCTTTCCACGGCGGCTCGCAGCTTGCTTTCCGTCCCGCATGCGCAAGCTGAATCCCTGGCGACGGCACCTTGGCTTTGGACGAACTTTGCGATGCGGGCGAGCGGCTCGATATGGGCGTCGCTCCACAGTCCCACATCACCCGGTGTGATGCGCCCCTCGGGCGTAACCGACGTGGCCTCAACGAACACGAGCCCCGCGCCGCCGGCTGCTCTGCTTCCCAGATGCACGAAATGCCAGTCATTGGCGAAGCCATCCTCAGCCGAATATTGGCACATCGGCGAGACGACAATCCGGTTTCGGAACGTGATGCCGCGCAGCGTGAGCGGCGTTAAAAGGTCAACTTCGGGGACTTCGAGATCGTGCCTGCAATCGGCTTGGCCGCTGCGAATATGATCCTGCAGGTTTTCCGTCATGTCCGGCTATCTCCACCTTGGTCTTTAAAAACTCATTCGCGGCGCGTCCAAAAATTTACAATGTATTTCCGCGACCCGCGCAACCGCCAATCCCTCTTCTTGTTGAAATAACGCTTAAAGGCAGCAAGCCGCCCAACCGTGGCGCGCTTTTTGATCGGCCTCGCCTGATCGAGTACTCTACAACCGCTGGAGCTGAAGAACGCAGCGCTGCGCCGGGCGATGACCACCGGCGCGCATATTGGAGAAAGAGATTGATCCGGTCTCTTATAAAAGAAACGCGGCAGGCCTGGAGCGAGCTTGAGATTTACCAAAGATTTGAACAAATCATCGTTATTATAATATCTCTTCTTATCGCTGTCGTTATTGTGCTCTCCACTTGGCACCTTGTCATAAAACTATTTGCTTGCGCGCGCCGATTTAATCGATCCGTAGGGAATTATATACTTGATGTAGTTCGAAAATGAAGATCTAATTTCAGCTAATCGCCTCTGTTGCGGCAAGCTGCATATTTGAGCTATACCGGCTTTGATTCCAAAAATCGGAGCTGCGGATGCCAACGTTAGAAGAATACAGAGATCGGTTGGCTGATTTTTTGAAACTCAATCCGAGCTCGACAATCGAAGAAGTTGAACTTGGTGATACTAAACACACCGCAGTCGTCAACCCCTGGTGCGAAGATGCGCTCGCTATCAGTATTGATAGCGATGGAGATGAGATATTCGACGTTCTTAATAAGATTTATCTTCCTGAGCGCTTCAGTGCCCTTTTGCATTCAGATCAGAACGCGCTTGAGTTTATATGGACAGTCTTTCCGGTTAAAGGTGAGGTTAAAAACCGCCAATTTACCTTTTTGTTTGAAGGTGTTGAATACGACTGCCGTTTCGCAGAAGCCAGCAAGCAGCTCTCCATGATCGCTGCTAATACTAAATTTCTAAAGCCTTCGGATACAGAGCACAGAAATTTAAGGCAATTTGGCTTTGTCAGAAATCTTGAGCCGGAAGACAGAACAGAATTCGAAGCTCGTTCGTTTTGGGTGAGGCCCATCAAATGGAATGAGGACCTAGTCCTAAAACTAATTAATCATCTAAATTTCTATATATCCTATTACGATATGGGTTCGCCATTAATAGCCTTGCATACACCCAAAAATGAAGCTCGGTCATTTAAATCCAGGTCTCGGTATATAGACGGACAATTTCCGCCCCAGATCGACGGACGGAAATTGGATGAAAATCTTCTTCATTTTTGGCGTGCTTCTTTGGAAGGTGATGCTGCAGCAAGGTTTCTTAATTATCACCGTATTATAGAATATGCTGCAGGATCCTATCTTGATGCAAAGGTGCGCTCCTCCGTCCGTAGGCTATTAGCTGCGCCTGCGGTAAGCCATAGGGTTAACGAGACGGCAGAAAAGCTAGTCTCGCTTATTGGAGGAGTGTCAAAGCAAGATAATGAAGTTCCAAAAATTCACGCGCTTCTTCAGGAGATGGTTGATCCGGACATGGTCTGGAAGGAGGTCAACCGAAACATAGGAGCCTTCAGTTCCGAAACGACTTTTGAAGGTGGGTTTAAAATTTCTTCTCTTTTAAATGGAGGCGACAAAAGGGGAGCTTTTGCAGCTGCTTGGCCCGTTGCCTTCTATGCTGCGGTTCGTAATATACGGAACGCTTTATCACACGGTAAGGATTTTAAGACTAATGGGGTTATCCCCCCAACAACAAGAAACCTTGACCTTTTGCGACCTTGGGTCCCACCTTTGTCGGTAGTGGCGGCGCAAGTTGTAGTTTGTCAAGGAATTGTGTAGTACCCTGGGTTTCCAATTTGCTATTGGGAACAAACTTGTTAAAAAACTGGTTGTAGTGCGTGCTAATAAGGAGCTAGAGATGACCGCCGGTGACATCGATTGGGACGACGAAATCATCGAGCTCGATGAGCAAGGCTGAGGAGAAAAATCAGGCAATTGCGCAACGGCGTGATGAGGCATTGCATCGTGCTCTTAATACTCCTCCCAAGCAACACAAAGACATGAAAAAGGGCAAACCACGGAAGCGGCAGGATGATCGCCCTACCGCTTCCGAGAAGCGAACTTAGCCAGCAAGCCCTGATGAACGAGTTTGTTGATACATCAAGCGCTTGCCTTCGGCACCTTTGATAGCCTTCATGGCGCGCTCTGTGTCGTTTACCCCGTTGGCGACTCGGTTATTCCAGCGGAACGCCAGCTCATCTTTTCGCTGCAGTGGTGGCCTTGGGAGCGCTTTATTGGGCGATGCGCGAGGCCGATCGCGGCGGCAAATCCCGGAGGCCAGCGCAGGAGCCATGATTTCGCCTCCCCACGGCTTTGACCGCGCGGAGGCGAAAATAGAACTATATTTCGCTTAGGTTGCCCGATTGTCGCTCATAGCATTGCGAACAAGGGCTACAATAGCGGTCAGGACCGAGCCGCCCACGCCGCCGCCAATGATTTGGGAGATAATAGACCCAATGTCGAGCCCGCTCGCCGCGTTGGCTGCAGCCGCAGTGCCGCCGCCGCCAAGAATTGAATCGAGCAAATGACCACCGCCAACGCCACCAAGCGCACCGGTAATAAGGTTCCCGACCGGACCAAGATTGAGTTTGCTAACCGCATTTGCCAGAAGACTACTGCCACCCGCGCCGGATATAAGCTGGATGATAAGATTTATGATAGAAGCACTCATTGTATTTTTTGACCTCTATTTCGAATTATCGAATATTTATAAGCGAATAGTCGTGCAAGAATCATGCGAGGGGTTGATATAGTTTTCTAAAAATTGAGATTTGCTTCGCAAGCGTCGCTTCGCTTGTTAACCGCACGGATTATTTAAGAGTGTGAGGAAAGAACGCGCGGCCGAGGTGAAAATGCCAACCGGCCAATGGGCATCACGATTGGGCGTGAGCGCGCCACGCTTGCCACCGGCGCGCTAAACCACCTGAAAGGCGCGAACGCCTTTCAGGTGGTTGTCAATATCAATGAGCGCTTGAGGCAACCAACGAAAGCGCTTCCGCAGCTTCCGAATACATCGAAAGCATGGGCTCGTCGTCGAGGAACGCTTCCCCGTAATAACCGCAGCCATTAAAGTGCCCGGCCATAACGCGCCCATAAGCGCCGATGTTGCCGATCTCTATATAGTCGCCTTCCGCTATGCTGGCGGGCAGCATGAACGGTCCAGCCAAATGATCGGCGCTGTCGCAGGTCGGCCCGTAAAGGTCGAACTCGGCCAGCGCGGCATCATCCATCGGTTCACCATCCACGGTGTAAGCGCGAGTGGGGAAAACCCACTTACAATGCGCCGCATCGTAGAGCGTACCGAATGCGCCATCATTGATGTAAAGCGTGTTGCGCCGCCTTGAATCAACCTTGACGATCACAGACTCCGATTCAGCGACAAGCGCGCGCCCTGGTTCGCACCAGAGTTGGCAGGAATAGCCGACCGCCATCTGATCGAAGGCGCTGCGGATTTCGTCCATATAGGCGTCAAGGCGCGGCGGCTCCATGCCGGGATAGCGCGCCGGAAAGCCTCCGCCGACATCGATGATGTCAACGAGCGTGGCGGCTCTCACGATTTGCTGCGACACAGAGCGAAGCACTTGCCCATAGCCAACCGGGCACATCATCTGCGAACCCGCATGGAACGTCACCCCAAGCACATCGGCGACCTGCCGGGTGCGACGGATGAGCTGCGGCGCCTCATTCCAAGACGCGCCGAACTTACCTTCCAGGGGGATCTCGCTGTAGGTCGATGGACATGCCAGACGCACGAGAAGTGTTAAATCCTGCGCGCCGTTCGTCTCGGCGAGGATCTTGTCAAGCTCTGCTTCGGAATCGAGCGCAAAGGTGCGGACGCCAAAGTCGTGATAGGCTTCGGCTATAAAACGCCGCGACTTCACGGGATGCATGACGTGCATGTTGACGTTAGGCAGCTTGCCGATTTCGCGAAGCTCGTGCCGCGACGCCACGTCAAAGTGACGGACGCCGCCGTCAAGCAACGCAGAAATGATCGCGGGCGAGTCATTCGCCTTCACCGCATAAAGCGTTTCGCCTGGGAAATTATCCACGAACCAGAGCGCAGCGCGTTTTGCGGCGTGCGGACGCACACCGATAAAAGGTAGTTCTATAGGAACGGCGCGGATGAGCTCCGCAGACGTCGGGTAAATGTCCATCGCATGGGACCTCCCATTAAAGAGTTAATCCGATGCTGCTGACGAACGCTTCACCGCGCGGAGCGGAGTTGCCAGACAGGCTATTTCTGCACTTCAGCACACGAGGCTTGCAACGAACTTGCCTACGCAGCTTTTATGAGCAGAAGTCACCTCCCCGGCGCCCTGTTATGGCGCTATCGTTTCGCAATCGAGTTGCTTTAAGTGGCCATATCACGCGTCAGGTCAAGCCATTTTTTCGCTATCGAGCCAAAAATGGTAAAAGCGCCGTTTGATAAGCATAAAGAAGTGGAAAAAACGCCGCCGAAATAAGGAGTAAGCGCGGAGTCTTCACGCGAGCTTCTAAGCGCCCTAAACGTCCGGTTTCGAGAGCCTTTTCTCCTCGATCTGAGCGATGGCGTCTTCAACGGCGTCGAAAACCAGAAGGGTCGAAGCGTGACGCGCTTTGTAGTCCCTCACCATTTCAAGGATCGCTAGTTCCGCCCAACGGCCGTTTGGCGGAGGGCCATTTTCGGTCAACATAAGCCGCATTTGCGCGCCAATCTCACGGAGTTCGGTGGCTGTGGACCCAACGGCTTGCGCGCCCATCACGGCTGCAGACGTTTGGCCAAGAAGACAGGCCCGGACATCTTGCGCGTAATCGGTGACTATGCTCCCATCCATTTTCAGATCGATGGTAATGCGCGAGCCACAGAGCTTGGAATATGCGCTAGCGGTTGCGTCGGGCGCTGTGAGCCGCTCCGTCCGAGGCATATTGGCCGAGAGTTCGAGAACCTTCTCGCTATATATATCTTCCAGATCAACCATCTTTACGATCCTGCCGCGCCCTTTCCCCTTGGCCTTCTTCGGCCCGCTGCTTATATGTTGCGGCGATCCGCCCCTTGCAATTACTTTGCCGGCGTTTCAAGCCCCCAATTAAATGAACTGCCAGTTTTTGAGAATTCGTGTAGGCTTGCGCGCTTCAACAAAAGGGTGGCAGCAATAGAACCGGACGGCGAAGCGCCTTTTCCTTCGTAACCGCGCTGGCCGCAGAGAGTAAGTTTCCATGGGTACGATAGATCAGACGCTCAGTCCAAATCCTCAGAAACGCAGCGACGCTAACAGTTACACGACACACGTGGAACGGCCAAGCCGCGAGGAAGCGGAAGCAGCGGTGCGCACGCTCATTGCCTGGGCTGGCGATGACCCAACGCGCGAAGGTCTTCTCGATACTCCGGGCCGTGTCATTGATGCCTACCTCGAATTTTTTGCGGGCTATGAGGGAGACCCTTTCGAGATCCTGAGACGCACATTCGAGGACGTTCACGGCTATGACGATCTCGTTATGCTTCGCGACATCCGGTTGGAATCTCACTGTGAACATCACATGCTCCCAATCGTCGGCGTGGCGCATGTCGCCTATCTCCCGCGCGACAGGATCGTCGGAATTTCGAAACTTGCCCGTGTCATTGACATGTACGCCAAGCGATTGCAGACGCAGGAAACGATGACGGCGCAAATCGCAAATGCCATCGAGCAGGTCTTGCAGCCACGAGGGGTAGCGATCATGATCGACGCTGTGCATGAATGCATGACAACGCGCGGCGTCCACAAGCCTGGCACAACCACAATCACGACACGCTTCACCGGCGTTTTTAAGGAAGATGCGGGGTACCGCGAGCGGTTCTTGCATCTCGTCAATGGCGCCCGCGCGATTGGTATGAAATAGCCGTGACCAGCAAACAAGAGATCGAAGAAGGTAGCGCCTTCATGCCGCGCTTCGATGAGGCGGGGTTAATTTCGGCCATCGTGACGGACGCGAATGGCCGGGGCGTTCTCATGTTCGCACACATGAACGCGGAGGCACTGCGCCTGACGCTTGATACCGGCGAGGCTCACTTCTGGAGCCGGTCGCGCAAGGCGCTTTGGCGTAAGGGCGAAACCAGCGGCAACCGTCTTCTGGTTCAGGAAATTAGGACCGATTGCGATCAGGACGTACTTTGGATCACCGTGCAACTTGACGGCGAGGCTGCTTGTCATACCGGCAGACTGTCTTGCTTTTACCGGCAGGTCCTGCGGGACGAGGGCGGAGCTGTTGTCCTCAAAAAAATATGACAAAGGATGCTCCGCTGCCTTGCAATAAAAAAACCAAATTTAGGGCCACGTTAGAAGAGGCGCATCGCTTCCGCGATCTGAGAGGCTTTAGCTCGGAGGAGGAGGATGCGTTTACTTCGTGGAAAGGCGAACCCTTGCCTCAATGTGAGAGCCTGCCTATAAAAGGCGGCATGATTATTAAGTTCTATTCCCTGCGAGCCCGATGAACGCAAACACCTTTCGCGCCCGCGCTGCACTCGCCAGTTGTTTATGCAGTATTTGGGCTGGGCTAGCTTTCGCGCCCGTTGCTACTGCCGCTGAGGACGCGAGCGCAGAGATCGGACAACCGCAAGTAAGGGCAAAGCCCGCTAAAACGACCAGGACGGGCCCCAAGCGCCGCGAGGGGAAAGAAGGGTCTGAGGACGCGAAGCTCGAAGCCGAAGAGGCCCGGGAACTTTATATTCGCCGCAAGCGCAGGCTCGAACAAATCCAAGCGCAGCAACAAGAGCTTTCCAAAGACAAGCGGTTGCTGGCCACCAATCGGGCGCGGATGCAGGCCCGTCTGATAGACACGGCGAGATCGCTGCGCCTCTCGGAAAGGCGCCTCACGGAAATCGAAGAGCGGCTCGCCAAGACGCGGCTAAAAGTGAAAGAACAGCGCGAGAAACTCGATGACAAGAGCGCGCAGATGTCAGCTCTTTTCGCCTTGATGCAGGGCATGAGCCGCCAGCCGCCGCCCGTAATGATTACCCATAGCCGCGATGCCCTTAATATGATCCGCAGCGGCATGGTCTTGGCCACGTTCTATGAGGATGTTGAGAAGCTCGCCACGCAGATCTCGAGTGAGGTTGACGAACTTGAAAAAGCGCAGAAGCAGGCGGAAAAACAAGAACACATTCGCAAGACTGAGCAATCGCAAGCAAGCCGCCTCAAAAGCCAGATCGATCTTCTTCTTATAGAGAACAGAGAACAGCTTGAGACAACATTAACTAATCTTGAGGGACTTAAAAGCGCCTCCAAAATCCACGTGGCAAGCCTAAAAAACTTGGAAGAGGTTTTACCTACTCTTGACGCTGAGGTAGGAAAAAGGTCCGAGCTAGGCGCCTACGAAAACGAATTGAAACAAAATTCTGCGGAATTAAAGCCCGACGCGTCAAAAACAGCGTTGTTGCAACCTGGCCGAATGAAGCCCTCGATACCATTTGCGAAATCTCAGGGGCTTCTACCGCTCCCAGTTCAAGGTAGAATGCTTACTAGGTTTGCCCAGAACGGAGATGACGGTGCGCCATCAAAGGGTGTGCATCTTGAAACAAGAGCGGGCGCGCAGGTTGTTTCGCCCTGCGATGGCTGGATACTTTATGCAGGACCGTTCAGGTCCTACGGTCAACTCTTGATTATCAATCCCGGTGGAGGCTATCATATTGTGATAGCAGGGATGGATCACGTTCAGGCCACAGTCGGCCAATTCGTGCTCGCTGGCGAGCCGGTTGGAGTTATGGGCACAGTCGAAGTCCGGAACGGCGAAAAAACGCCAATCCGTCCCACCCTCTACGTAGAGTTTCGTAGAGATCAGCAACCCATCGATCCCGCGCCATGGTGGTCAGCGGGCATCGGAAAAGGTTAGAGATAAATGCGCAAATCGGAACTCGCGCTTGGTGCCTTCCTCATAATGCTGGTGTGTGCCACCAGCTTTTTCATACTGCAGTCCACGCGGCGCGACCAAGCGATTGCCGCCAATGCTGAAATTTATAAACAGCTCGACCTTTTCGGTGACGTGCTTGAGCGTGTTCGTGCGGAGTATGTTGAAAAGCCCGACGATACGAAGCTCATAGAGAACGCAATCAATGGGATGCTGACCGGGCTCGACCCGCATTCCAGCTACCTAACGCCCAAAGAATTCCAAGACATGCAGACGCAGACCCGCGGTGAGTTTGGCGGTCTCGGCATCGAAGTGACCATGGAAGACGGCATAGTGAAGGTCATATCGCCAATCGACGGCACACCGGCTGATCGCGCCGGAGTTTTGGCGGGCGACTACATTACGCATCTCGACGGCGACTCCATTCAGGGCTTGAGCTTGAATGAAGCCGTCGAAAAAATGCGTGGGCCAGTAGACTCGCCTATCGTGCTGACCATCGTGCGTAAGGGCGTTGCAGCGCCGATCCAGACCAAGGTCGTGCGGGATGTGGTCCGCATCAACCCGGTCACATTCAGCGCCGAGGATGATATCGGTTGGATCAAGATCAAAACGTTCCAGAGCGAGCACACCTACGAATATATGAAGCAGGCCGTTGACAGCCTTAAGAAGACAATTGGTCCGAAGCTTAAGGGCTATGTCATCGACCTTCGCGGCAATCCTGGCGGGCTGCTCGATCAGGCGATTGCGGTGTCGGACGCTTTCCTTGAAAGAGGAGCTATCGTTCTGACGAAAGGCCGGAACGCCAGCGAAAGTCAGCGCGTAAATGCGAAGCCGGGCGATATCACGGAAGCTAAGCCAATCGTTGTTCTCATCAATGGCGGTTCGGCATCGGCGTCCGAGATTGTGGCTGGCGCTCTTCAGGATCATACCCGCGCCACGGTGATCGGAACCCGCTCCTTCGGTAAGGGATCGGTGCAGACGATGATCCCGCTTGGGGGTAACGGTGGGCTGCGGCTGACAACAGCTCGCTACTACACGCCATCAGGCAAATCTATCCAGGCGACGGGCATCAATCCCAACTATGTTGTCGAGCCCGAATTGCCAGAGGAGATGAAGCAGCAAATGGCTGCTTTTGCTCCTAAGGGTGAGGCAAGCCTTCGCGGGCATCTGAAGAACGATAGCGCCCCAGAAGCAACCGGAAGCATCGCCTACGTGCCGAAGGACAAGGAGAAGGACGTGCAGCTAAAAGCGGCAATCGACTATCTCCACGGCAAGAAGATCGAGAATGCGAAAAAGCTCGAAAACGCCGCCGCGCCAGCAGCGCCGGTAGCGGCTGTTCCGAACTAAAGCAGATCGAACAGTGGATAATGAGCGTGGCCGGGACAAACCCGGCCACGTTATTAAGTGCCTCCTGATACGCAGTGTGTTGCGGACGTAACGGGTGAGCTGTAAATATTCGCAGGAGTGAGACTACTATGTTCGGCTGCTAATGATGGATAACGCAAAATGAAGACGCTTCTCATCATCGCGGGCGTATTCTTTTCAGTCTGCGGTGCGTTCGTCGCATATTTCGCCAGTGCAGACCCTGGTCACGAATATGATCTGAAACTGGTGCTCCCCGTAGATACGAGACAAATGCCGAGGCCCGTTGTGCTACCGGTAGTGGAAGCCGATACGCAGGCGCAAACAAACGTGGTCGAAGGAAGAGCCGAAAGCCAACCGATTGCTGGGGTGCCAGATGCCCCAATAGCTCAGAACGGTGACAGGCCGGCTTGGCTTTCACAGCCTCGCCAACAGTAGCAGATAGAATCGCAAGAATAACCCAAGGCCGTTCCAGCCGATACGCAACCGGGCACGGGCTACGCGGCCCCTCTCGCCTTTTCACGAATAGTATGGTCTCTCCTCATGAAGCACGAAACAAACACGCAGCTCGCCGATCTAACTACGCTGCCTTACCGCCCTTGCGTCGGCATCGTACTTATCAATTCGGAGGGCCGAATTTGGGTCGGACACCGCTTCCACAACCTCGTCATCGGAGAAACCGCAAGCCGCTGGCAGATGCCGCAGGGGGGTATAGACGAGGGTGAAGAACCAAGGCGGGCCGCCTTTCGTGAACTCTACGAAGAGACAGGGGTAAAAAGCGCTGAGGTGATCGGCGAAAGTGCGGAATGGGTGCTCTATGATCTGCCGCCGGAAGCCGTGGGAAAAGCCTTGAAAGGCAAATATCGCGGCCAGCGGCAAAAATGGTTTGCCATGCGTTTTTCCGGCAATGAAACTGAGATTAACCTTTCACCCGATGGGCACCAGCCCGAATTCAACTCATGGCGTTGGGCGACTGCCGATGAGGTTTTGTCACAGGTCGTTTCTTTCAAGCGCGGCGTCTACGAGGCAGTCCTTGCCGAGTTTCGTCACCTTTTTTCGCGTTAATTTGCAAAGACTTCTTGGCATCCCTGAAATTACGCCCAATAAGAAAGTACAAACTGCCGCAGCGGGTTGCCATTCGGCAATTGGCTATGCTAGAAGCCACTGAGGCATGAGCCGGGTTTCAATCCGGAAAATTAAACCCTGATTTTTAAGCACGCTACGCGCCCTGAGCGTTCAGCGGCTTTTACTTTGTTGGAGAGGACGTCTTGGCAGCTCGCGGCGGAGAAATTTCTACGGTAGCGGAGCGTTACGCGGGAGCGCTTTTCGATCTCGCTCAATCGCAAGGTCAAGCCGAATCTGCCGAAGTGGCGCTCGACAAGTTTCAGGGCCTCTTGAATGAAAGCGGCGGACTCCGCCGGCTTGTTCTGAGCCCCATATTCTCAGGCGCCGAACAGCAGAAGGGTCTGGAAGCAGTTTGCCAGAAGACGGGGATCACCGGACTGGTTCGGGACTTTCTCCTGCTTCTCGCCAAAAACCGCCGCCTCTTCGCTGTTCAGAGCATCATTAAATCCTTCAAGGCGCAGGCTTCGAAAGAGCGTGGCGAAGTCGAGGCCAGCGTCACTTCTGCTGCACCGTTGACGCCCGCGCAGGCGCAGGAATTGGCGGACACGCTCCGCCAGAAATTGGGTAAAGCACCCAAATTGACACTTACCGTCGATCCGAAGCTTCTAGGCGGCCTTGTCGTAAAGGTCGGCAGCCAGATGATCGACACGTCACTTAGAACAAAATTGAAAAATCTTGAAAAGCTGATGAAAGAGGCCAGCTGATGGAGCTCACGGAAATCCGCCCCTCTGAAATTTCCTCGATCCTGAAAGAGCAGATCAGAAATTTCGGACAGGAAGCAGAAGTCTCGGAGATTGGGCAAGTGCTGTCTGTGGGCGACGGTATCGCTCGCGTATACGGCCTTGATAATGTGCAAGCCGGTGAAATGGTCGAATTTCCCGGCGGCATTCGCGGCATGGCCCTGAACCTCGAAACCGACAATGTCGGCGTCGTGATCTTCGGCGAAGACAGGGGCATTAAAGAAGGCGACACCGTCAAGCGGACGGGCGCCATCGTGGAAGTGCCGATTGGCAAGGGCCTTCTTGGCCGCGTTGTTGACGGCCTCGGTAATCCTATCGACGGCAAAGGGCCGATTCAGTTTACTGAGAAGCGCCGCGTTGACGTGAAAGCGCCAGGTATTCTTCCTCGTGAAAGCGTGAAAGAGCCGATGCAGACTGGCATTAAAGCCATCGACGCATTGATTCCGATTGGCCGTGGCCAGCGCGAGCTTATCATCGGCGACCGTCAGACGGGTAAGACCGCTGTCGCGCTCGACGCGATCCTAAACCAGAAATCGATCAACGCGACAGGCGATGAGAGCCAGAAGCTCTATTGCATATACGTCGCAATTGGTCAAAAGCGCTCGACCGTCGCGCAATTCGTCAGAGTCCTTGAGGAGAATGGCGCGCTCGACTACTCGATCGTCGTCGCTGCTACCGCCTCCGATCCGGCTCCCATGCAGTTCATCGCGCCTTATACCGCCTGCACGATGGGCGAATATTTCCGCGATAACGGCATGCACTCGCTAATCATCTATGATGATTTGTCGAAGCAGGCCGTGGCTTACCGTCAGATGTCGCTCCTTCTCCGCCGTCCGCCAGGACGCGAAGCTTATCCCGGCGACGTGTTTTATCTGCATTCTCGCCTCTTGGAACGCGCCGCGAAGCTCAACAGCGATCACGGATCGGGTTCTCTCACGGCTCTCCCGATTGTTGAGACGCAGGCAAACGACGTATCCGCATACATTCCAACGAACGTGATCTCGATCACGGACGGCCAGATCTTTTTGGAAACCGACCTGTTCTATCAGGGCATTCGCCCCGCCGTGAACGTTGGTATCTCGGTGTCCCGCGTTGGCTCTTCTGCGCAGATCAAGGCGATGAAGCAGGTTGCGGGCGCGATCAAGGGCGAGTTGGCGCAATATCGCGAAATGGCGGCCTTCGCGCAGTTCGGTTCGGACCTTGACGCAGCAACGCAGAAGCTGCTCGCTCGTGGAGCGAGGCTCACCGAGCTTTTGAAACAGCCGCAATTCTCGCCGTTGAAGGTCGAGGAACAGGTTATCGTGATCTATGCCGGAACGCGTGGCTATCTCGATGCGATCCCCGTTTCCGATGTGAACCGCTTCGAGCGCGAACTCCTCACCGTGATGCGCAACGACAACAAGGAAGTGCTCGACGCGATCCGCACTTCTAAGCAACTTGCGCCGGACACAGAGCAGAAACTCAAGGCTATCCTGGAGAAATTCTCCAAGCGATTTGCCGCCTAGAGACGAGGCTTGCGGAGAGGATCATGCCTAGTCTTAAGGACCTAAGAGCGCGCATAGCGTCAGTGAAAGCGACGCGGAAAATCACGAAGGCCATGCAGATGGTGGCCGCCGCGAAGCTTCGCCGTGCTCAGGATCAAGCGCTCGCGGCTCGCCCCTATGCGGAACGGCTCGATGCAATTTTGAGCCGTCTCGGCGCGCGCGTTACGCCCACGGCTGCAACGTCGCAGCTTCTGACGGGGACGGGGCGGGATGATACCCACCTCGTTATCGTTGCGACAGGTGAGCGTGGTCTCGCTGGCGCGTTCAACTCGAACGTTGGCCGCTTGGCACGGGATCACATCCGGCGGCTGCAAGCCGCTGGCAAGACTGTCAAGATTTTTACCGTTGGCAGAAAGGGCGCCGAGCAGCTTCGCCGTGATTTCGGCAAACTCTATATCGAACATGTCGATCTGCGCAGTGTGCGTCAGCTTGGCTATGTCAACGCACTCGACATCGCGCAGCGCATACTGAAGCGCTTCGAGAATGAGGAGTTCGACGTCGCGACCCTGTTCTTCTCTGAATTCCAGAATATCATCAGTCAAAAGCCATGCGCTACGCAGCTTATTCCTGTTAAGCTTCCAGAAGCAAAAGAGGACGCTGCCGAGGCCTCGCTCGCGATTTATGAATTCGAGCCCGACGAGGAAGATATCCTTCGCGAACTTCTTCCCCGCAATATCGCAACCCAAATCTTTCGAGCTCTCTTAGAAAACAACGCTGGCTTCTATGCTTCGCAAATGACTGCGATGGATAACGCCACGCGTAACGCTGGTGACATGGTCAACCGCTACACGCTGGAATATAACCGCGCGCGGCAGGCCATTATCACGAAAGAGCTTATCGAAATTATCTCCGGTGCGGAGGCAGTTTAGAAACAGGGCGCCAAGCATCGCTCGGCCGCAGAGGAATGGTTGGCCGCACCGCCATTCAGCAACGGCATAAGGACCGCCCGTAAAACTTTTGCGAGCGGTGCCAAGTGAATTTAGTCCGGCAGCATGAGATGGCTGTAAAGCCGCCCAAGCGCCAGCCACAGCAGTGAAAGAACGACGGTTTTGGGGAATAATGAGATGAGCGAAAGACGAGTTGGCCGCATTCGGCAGGTGACAGGTGCTGTCGTTGACGTGCAGTTCGATCACGGATATTTGCCTGCGATCCTGAATGCTCTTGAGACGCAGAATCAAGGCAGTCGTCTCGTTTTGGAAGTCGCCCAGCATCTCGGCGAGAACACCGTGCGCACCATCGCCATGGACTCCACCGACGGTCTCGTGCGCGGACAGGAAGTAAACGACACAGGCGAGGCAATCGCGGTGCCGGTCGGCGAGGAAACGCTTGGCCGCATCATGAACGTCATCGGCGAGCCGATTGACGAAGCAGGCCCGATTGTATCCAATCAACGCCGCCCAATTCACGCCTCCGCGCCTTCATTCATAGAGCAGTCAACCGAAATCGAAGTGCTTGTCACTGGCATTAAGGTTGTGGACCTTCTCGCGCCTTACTCCAAGGGTGGTAAAGTCGGCCTCTTCGGCGGCGCCGGCGTGGGCAAGACGGTGCTCATTCAGGAGCTTATTAACAACATCGCGAAGCACCATGGCGGTTATTCGGTGTTCGCTGGCGTGGGCGAGCGCACGCGTGAGGGCAACGACCTTTATCACGAAATGATCGAGTCCAAGGTGAACGTTGATCCGCATGAAACGGGCTCAACTAAGGGCTCGAAATGCGCCCTGATTTTCGGCCAGATGAACGAGCCACCCGGAGCGCGTGCGCGCGTCGGTCTGACGGGCCTCACAGTCGCCGAATATTTCCGCGATCAAGGCCAAGACGTGCTGTTCTTCGTGGACAACATCTTCCGCTTTACCCAAGCCGGTTCGGAAGTGTCCGCTCTGCTTGGCCGTATTCCTTCGGCGGTGGGTTATCAGCCGACGCTTGCGACCGACATGGGCGCGCTGCAAGAACGCATTACCTCGACATCCAAGGGCTCCATCACGTCTGTGCAAGCGATCTACGTGCCTGCCGACGACTTGACCGACCCCGCACCTGCGGCTTCGTTCGCCCACTTGGACGCAACGACGGTGCTGTCTCGCGCCATCTCGGAAAAAGGCATCTATCCTGCTGTGGACCCGCTCGACTCAACGAGCCGCGCGCTTGAGCCACGCATCGTTGGCGAGGAGCACTATCAAGTGGCACGTCAGGTGCAGTCAATCCTGCAGCGCTACAAGTCGCTCCAAGACATCATCGCGATCCTTGGCATGGACGAGCTTTCGGAAGAAGACAAGCGCATCGTGGCGCGCGCCCGCAAGATCGAGCGCTTCCTGTCGCAGCCGTTCCACGTGGCTGAGGTGTTCACCGGCAAGCCGGGCGTGCTCGTAGACGTGAAGGATACCGTGAAAGGCTTCAAAGGCCTTTGCAATGGCGACTACGATCATCTGCCCGAACAGGCTTTCTACATGGTCGGCACCATCGACGAAGCCATCAAAAAGGCGGAAGAACTCGCTGCTGCGGCTTAATAGAGCTGGATGTTCGCATCGGAAGGCTTGGTTATCCCGGCCTTTCCGCTAATCTAATTCGAGAAATGACAGGCCTGCGCAATGGCTGACACCTTTCACTTTGAACTTGTCTCGCCCGAGCGGCAGCTCGTTTCGGCTGACATCGCCGAGGCCATTATTCCAGGCCAGGAAGGCGATCTTGCCGCGCTTCCGAACCACGCGCTTCTCGTCGCACAACTTCGCCCAGGCATCCTGACCATCCCTTCGCTGAACGGCAAAGAGACGCAATATTATTTGCGCGGCGGCTTCGCCGATGTGGGGCCGGAGCTTACGATCGTGCTTGCTGAATATGCCGTGCCGCTCAACGAGCTTACGGCAGAAATGTTGACCGACGAAATTGCTCAAGCGCAGCAGGCGTTTGACGAGGCCTCCGGCGATGACAATCGCAGCGCCGCACAAGACCGGCTGGAGCGGCTCCAATCGCTGCGCACTCGCTTAGCGATATAATTAATCGTCGTCGCGAGGCGCATCGCGCCGTGGCGATCCAGCGGGAAATCTCCGAGCGTTGCCTGGATTGCTTCCAGCCACGCTCCGCTCGCTGTCGCAATGACAATGCGCAGAAATACTTCGCCCGCCGTCGCAGTGCCGCCTCTGGCCCCCGATGCGCCCTATAAAAAGCTATAGGGGTCAACGTCGATATTCACCTTCAGACTGCCACGAGGCTGCTCCACGCTCGCAAGCCATTCAATGAGATAGCTTTGCAGATCAGCCTCACGCGCCGCCTTCACAAGCAAACGCTGACGGTGCCGCCCTCGAATAATCGCGAGCGGAGCTTCGACCGGCCCTAATACTTCAATCGCACGCGCGGCAGGAGCTGCCAATCCTAGCTCTCTTGCATAGGCCTCGGCTTCCGGCTTCGTATTCGCCGAAACGATGATTGCGGCGAGCCGTCCAAATGGTGGCAACTTCGCTTCTTCGCGCATGGCGATCTCGGCATCGTAAAAGGCTTGCCGGTCGCCGGTCACAAGCGCCTGCATCACCGGATGGTCGGGGAAGTGAGTCTGGATCAGACCTTGCCCCTGCGGACCGAAACGCCCTGCTCGCCCCGTAACTTGATGCAAAAGCTGAAAGGTGCGCTCGCCCGCGCGCGGATCGGCTGTCGCGAGGCTCAGATCGCCATCGACAACGCCGACAAAGGACAGCTTCGGAAAATTATGTCCCTTCGAAACGAGCTGAGTGCCGACGATGATGTCCACGTCGCCCTCCGTGATGCGCGTTAAAATCTCCCGCAAGGCGGCAGTCGTTGGCACGAGGTCGCTCGAAAGCACGCACATTCTAGCGCCGGGCCAGCGCTGGTTCACCTCTTCCATCACGCGCTCTATCCCAGGGCCAGATGAAGCAAGCAGCCCCTCCCGATGACAGGCAGGACAATTTTTCGGAAATGGCAGCGCAAAGCCGCAATGATGACAGATGAGCCGTCCCCGCAACCGATGCTCCACAAGATAGGCCGTGCATTGGGGGCAAGTGAAACGGTGGCCGCAGGCGCGGCAGAGCGTAAGCGGCGCATAGCCCCGCCGGTTGAGGAAAAGCAGCGCTTGTTCAGACTTTGCAAGCGCCTCATTTACAGCGTCGATGATGGGAGGACTAAGCCACGTCCCTTTCTCAGGCGGCGTGGATTTGAGATCGATGGCGGCAACCTCGGGAAGGCTGTTGCCCGAAAAGCGAGCGCCGAGAACCGCATGTGCGTAGCGTCCCCGGCGGACATTCACCACCGTTTCCACCGATGGCGTCGCGGAACTGAGGATGATCGGGATTTTGCCGAGAGAAGCGCGCACCACCGCCATGTCGCGCCCCTGATAGGTCACGCGGTCATCCTGTTTGAAGGAGGAATCGTGCTCCTCATCGACGACGATTAGGCTGAGATCGGCGAAGGGAAGGAAGAGAGCGGATCGCGCCCCGGCAACAACGCGAATCTCACCTTCGGCGACGCCGCGCCATGTCCGCGCGCGCTCTTTGGCCGGGACTGCGGAGTGCCATTCGGCGGGGCGGCAGCCGAAACGCGCCTCGAAGCGCTCCAGAAACTGGTTTGTCAGCGCAATTTCGGGGAGCAGGATCAGCGCCTGACCCGGGCCTTGGCGGAGTGCTTCGGCGACGGCCTCGAAATAAACTTCTGTTTTGCCTGAGCCCGTAACGCCGTCGAGCAGGGTCGAGGAAAAACCGCCGCGCCGGATGGTATCGCATAGGGCCTCGGCAGCGCGAGCCTGACCCTCGTTGAGATTGGCGCTCGCGAAATCCGGTTTTGGGCTGAATGGCCGCGCGCGGGGCAGTTCCGCCCGTATCAGCGCGCCCGCCTCCGCCAGTCCGTCGATCACGGCGGCGCTGACGCTAGCTTGGTCCATCAGCTTTTTCTTGGACCAAACTACGTTGTCACCGGCGGCGGCAAGAACGCGCACCCGCGCTTCCGTCATGCGTTGCGGTATGCTTCCGCCGAGGCGTAAACCCCAGCGCGGCTCTTCCGCTTCAAACACGAGCCGCGCGCTCATCATCATCTGGAGCACTGCGCCTTTGGGCGCGAGCGTGTAATGGGCGACCCAATCCGCAAAGGCGAGATTGATCGGCGGCAGCGGCGGAACGTCGTGGAGTTTCGCGAGAACAGGCTTCAGCTTGCGCGGATCGGCGAGCTTGCGGCGATTTCCGGTGTCACGCCACACAACGCCAATGCGCTTCACAGGACCGAGCGGCACCATGACAAAATCGCCCGGGCTAAGAGGCTCGTCTCCTACGAGATAGTCATAAGGGTCGTTCAGCGCGAGCGGAAGCAGGACCGGCACAGTAACGGGCGCGGCGTCGAAGGCCGTGGCGGATGCGGAAACATCCGCATCAAAAAGGGGTATCTGCGAGCGCGGCATTTGCGGGAGGATGAGCGATGCGCGGGCTCAATGCAACTGACTTGGTATGGAGCGTTCGTTCACCTCAGTCCTCCTTGAGAGGGGTAATGGTGATTAAGCTTGCGCGCCCAAAGCACGCCGCCTTTATGAGCCAAACACAGCTACGGCACACAGGGATGTCACCCTGCTAACCGGTTTATTTCAGGGGCTCACAGCCGGGTGTCAGCGTACAGCTCATGATCGTGGCGAGCACAGCGGAACAACCAATTGGTAAATGTTCTGTGCAACCTCGAAATGCCGATATTCAGCTCGGGTTGATGTAATGGACGGAAACAAGATGTGGATCTGTTCATACCAGGCATGGAATAACTTTGTTATGCTCAGCGATCCTTCGTTACATGAGCAGGGCGACATCAAACGAGCCGCCGCTATCGCTTCTCAGTACATGGGATTAGCCAACAATGGCGGGCTAAATTCCTTTCTGACTTCAACCTTCGATCGTGATGCGCTTGAAGTCATAGATGCCCTCCGGGCTGTCGGCGCGCATGCGGCTGCAACTCAGCTCGAAAAAGTTGTCGGAAGTCTGGGAACGCCGTTACCGCGTTCTTCCCAGGAAGAGCGGTCAAACCTCCTGAACCAATATTGGGTCGATGAACTTGATAGCTTTGACGTTCTTTCCAAAGATGCAGACGCCGAACTGATTGCAGTGCTAATGCGGCACGTCCGCGAGAACGAGGCCTTTTATCTGGACCTAAGTGAGTGTCAACCTTAGGTCCGGTTCGTGGATGCATAAATGCTTGCTACCGGACTCAGCGTGAGATCACGGTTGGGGGCCGGGCGAGGCGCGACTTCTGCCGCATTGGCAATGGCGTTTAGAAATCCTAAACCAGGAGCAGTTAATTTGCGCATTCCTCGGAGTGCTGCTCATGGGAAGGATGCAAGCTTATGAAATTCTTCGTCGATACGGCTGATGTGAACGAAATCCGTGAGCTTGCCGCGACCGGCCTTTTGGACGGCGTGACGACGAACCCGTCGCTTATTGCGAAAGCGGGACGAAACTTCATCGAAACAATTCGCGAAATCTGCTCGATTGTGGAAGGCCCAGTCAGCGCGGAAGTGGCGGCGATTGATGCCGAGACAATGCTGGCGGAAGGCCGCAAACTCGCGGAGATCGCTGAAAACGTCACTGTCAAAGTGCCGCTCACCTGGGACGGGCTCAAAGCGTGCCGTGCGCTTAGCCAAAGTGGCATAATGGTCAATGTAACGCTCTGCTTTTCCGCCAACCAAGCGCTTCTTGCGGCGAAGGCTGGCGCGGCTTTTGTCTCGCCCTTCGTCGGCCGCCTCGACGATGTTGGCGAAGATGGCATGAACCTCATTCGCGATATCCGCACGATCTACGACAATTATCCCGATCTCGGCACCGAAATCCTCGCCGCATCAATCCGGCATCCGCGCCATGTGACAGACGCGGCGCTTGCGGGCGCAGATGTCGCAACCGTGCCGCCTGCGGTCCTGAAGCAGATTGTCAACCATCCCTTGACCGAGAAGGGGCTTGCGCAATTTGTGGCCGACTGGGCCAAGACCGGCCAAACTATCCTGTAAAGAAACCAAGGTGTTATGAGCAAAGGCCGCCCGTCCCATTCTCTGTCTTCCGAAGGCTTGCGGCCTCACTCCCTTACCAAGGGAGAGAACGGCGGTGCGGGAGCGCATTTCAAGGCGCTCGCAGCATGGCTCACTCATCTTGGCGCTGAGCGCCGCTATTCAGAAAATACCCTTGAGGCCTATGAACGGGACGGGCGGCAATTTTTCGAATTTCTGAACCAGCATTGGGCGGGCGCTGTCTCTCTTGGGCGATTGAACGCGCTTTCACCCGCCGACATCCGCGCATTCTTGGCGTCACGGCGCGATGAGGGAGCTTGCAGCCGCACACTGGCGCGCACGCTGTCCGCGCTGCGGTCATTCTTCCGCTATCTTGAGCGCGTGGGAACGCTGCAAAATCGCTCTGTGCTTACCGTCGCACTGCCGAAACTGCCGCCTCGGCTGCCAAAGCCGCTGACTGAGGTGAAAGCGAAAGATGTGGTGGATGAAGCCGTTCTCGACGGAGAAATGAGCGATCATCCATGGACGGGCTCGCGCAATCAGGCCGTGCTGCTTCTTCTTTATGGCTCAGGCTTACGCATTTCAGAGGCCCTTTCGCTGAATAGGAAAGACGCGCCGCTGCCTCCTCGCGATGTCCTCCGCATAAAGGGCAAGGGCGGAAAGGAAAGGCTCGCCCCGGTGCTCCCTGTCGCGCAAAAGGCGGTGGGAGACTATCTCGGCAAATGTCCACATCGCCTGGAACAGGACAGTCCGCTGTTCGTCGGTGTGAGGGGCGGACGCCTCAATCCAAGGATCGTACAATTGCTCATTGCGCGGATGCGTAGCAATCTTGGCCTGCCAGTCACGGCGACGCCCCATGCTCTGCGTCACTCATTTGCGACCCACCTTTTAAGCCGTGGCGCGGACCTTCGCGTTATCCAAGAACTTCTTGGACATGCCAGCCTTTCCACTACGCAAGGCTACACAGCGGTTGACCGCGACCGCCTGCTTCAGGCTTACTCTGAAGCTCACCCGCGAGCTTGATTGATTCGCTCGCTTCGGCTTAGCGGTTGCATTCCTGTGGCAAGGGTTTTCCTCTCACCGGAATGCGTCTGGAGGCAAGACGCAATGGGCATTCTTCTAGCAGTGGCCAACCGCAAGGGCGGTGTTGGCAAATCAACAATTACGACGATGCTTGCGCATGGGTTCGCCGTAACCGGCGAGCAGCGTGTGCTCGTGGTCGATCTCGATACGCAGTGCAACTCGTCTATTATCCTTATCGGCGGTGAAAAGTGGGATTGGGCTCGGCGGAGCCGCAAAACCATCGCCGATTATTTCGATGAGAAATTTGATAGGCCGAAGCTCCGGCCAGACGAATTCATCATGCACGACGTGGGCGATATCGAAGCGCCGCTCGGCAAGCTTTCTCTGCTCAATGGATCGCTCGATTTAGAGGACGTGGAAAACGAACTCCTCCACAATCGCGCGCGCGCCAACAATAATCTCTACTCAGCGCAGAGGGCCGTTGTTGGGAAATTTACCACGATGCTCAAGGACTTCGCCGACGCCTTCGATGTTGTGATATTCGATTGCCCACCGGGCCTATCTTTCTCGACGCTTGCCGCGTTGCGCGTTGCGCATAAGGTCATAGTGCCTTTCCGGCCCGATTTCGTGTCGAGCTACGCGGTCGACCGCATATCGAGTGTCATTGAGGACAAACAACGGCTTCAGGACGTGCAGGAAATACCCAAAGAGAAGCGTCGCTATATTTCCCTGGTTAATTTCTGGCGCGACGGAACTTTTCAACGCTTGAATTTCGGCAACGTCGCCGCATCGCACCCTGTCATGCGCACCGCAATCCCCGAGAATGATGGCATTGCCGAAGCCTTTGAATATCGAGGCGAAGCCCTTTCCATAGAAGACAAATACGGATCGGGCGCTGCTGTTGTTCGTGCGCTCTGCGGCGAAGTCGTCGAATCCATTATTCTGAACTACCAGAAGGAGGCTGCCGCTTAATGCAGACTCCCGATCACAAATCCTTGCCCAAATTGCGCGCCCTTTTCGCTGCCATTATCGAGGAGGCTGATGCTAATCCGGCTTTTGCCGCAAAGGTAGAAGCGGCGCTTACGCTTGAGGAATCCGATACGAGCGCGCAGCCGGCCGTTTCAAAGCAGGGAAAGAAGGTGGCCGCTCAGCCGGTCAAACCTAAGCAAGCGGAACCACATACCATGCTCCATAATGTGACTTTCGACCCACTCGAATGCCACATTGAAGCGGCTCTTCTCAATGGCCGCGAGCAGGAAGCCCGCGTCTTTCTTGGCAAGCTCGATAAAGCGCAACTGGAGGAGGTAGTGAAGGCTCAACGGCTTCCAGGCGCAAAGATGCTGCAAAAAGTGATTCTCGAATCAGCCGACCATGCCGCTGCAGTTGACGCGATAGTCGTCAGCGCGGCCGCAAAGGTGCGCAACCGTTATTCGGCTGCAAGCTAAGGCGCTGCTAAATCTTACCTAAAGCATTTTGCGATCCAGAAGACCGCAGCATTCGCGCTGGTCACAGCCGATCGCACGCGGCGTTGCCGCTCGCGATGACAATTCAACATTGCCATGCTTTGATTGGGATCATCTGATTCAATCTGGTCCCAAAATGCTCTAGCGGCAGCCCCTTGCGACATTCTGATAACCCCTTATTGCCATCCCTAAGTCGAACGCAGTGACGCCAAATTCTTGCGGTATTTAATCTCAATTGTGTTAACTTCTTTTCATATTTAGTAAAGCGTACCGTATTTCAAGCTCGTGATAGGAGTGGGGTTCTCTATGATGAGTGTTTCCGACGCGTTTTGCGCGGTCCTCGATCAGTTGAATGCAGGCGTTGTCGTAACTTACACAAACGGAAAGGTCCTCCATGCCAATCGTGCAGCGAACAACATGTTTGCGAAGGGATGGCCCATCCGAATCGCTAACGGATTTATCCAAACGGAGGATCGAAAAACCACCACTATCCTACTGAAGGCGCTGCAATATGTGACTGAAGAGGTTCGCATTTTGCCGCCGGAGAGAGTCTCGTTAGACATTTCCCTTTCGTCATCATCCTCACCGAATGGCGCTGCGGTGGGTTCGCTAAAACCGATCAGCGTTGAAGATGGCGGGCTGCACACTGTCATCGCGCTCTTTATCAAGCAGCGGAGTGAACCTGCTCAAACCGACCTTTCAGGCATAGCGGAGTGCTTCGACCTCACTCCGGCCGAGACGCGAACTCTCGAGCAGCTCTTGCACGGATGCAACGTCGCGGAAGTCGCCACGGCGCTCCGGATTTCCGAGAATACGGTCAAGAGTCACCTACAGAACATTTTCACGAAGACAGGCACCTCGCGGCAGGTTCATCTCTTGCGGGTTGTCCATGATTTGCTCACTCCGCTGAGTTCGCCATTGAAGAAAAAAGCCGCGTCGAGGTCACTCAATCGCCGCCAACACCCAGGTTTTTCTAATCTGCAATCCGCAGTCTGACCCTCTTCACTGGATGGCCGCGCTTGATCGGCCATCCAGTATTAACAAATGAATGCAAACACTAAGCGCGTTGCATCGCTCAGCCAACGCATGGGCCCGAGCGTCAAGACCGTAACGGCCCGGAAGCGGACGCGTGGCCCCTAACGTGAAGGGCCAATAGCTGTCGTCTGCACCGTCGGCTGCACTTCGTTTAGCGCCCCCGACCCCAATGAAGGCTCTTGCCTCTGAGACAATCGACTCGAGCCAACGCTTGATCGGGAACATGCGAATTGCCAGATCTCGCCGATTCCATGTACTAAATTGTTCTTCACTGCCCAGTGCCCCCGGAAACAAGGAAACGTGGACGAGCCAAAGGTATGCGCACAACTGCCTTGAGCCGCATCAGCACAGACATCAGCCTGATCAGTACCCTGATCGCTGGCATCAACAAGGGCGAGACAAAAGTGCCGAAATTTCAGCGCCAGTTTGTCTGGAAAGACGAACAGGCTATCGATCTGCTGGACAGTCTCGCCAACAATTATCCGGTCGGCAGCCTTCTCCTTTGGAAGACGCGCGAGAAGCTGCGCGCAGAGCGCAACATTGGAGAGTTCAACCTTCCGGCAACGGACGACATGGAGCCGACCGATTATGTTCTTGACGGGCAACAACGCCTAACTGTTATCTACTCCTGCCTTGGAGCCAAGGAAGAGGATGGCGGCTTTTCGGTGGTCTATGACCTTGCAGAAGAGAAGTTCCTGCGGAAGCCGGACGATCTGAAGCTGCATCAGTTCCCGCTGCGCAAGATCTTCAATACAACCCAGCTTCTGAACTTCCGGGCGGCCCTCCAGACCCACGAGAAGGCAGCTATTTATCAAGAGCGTCTGGACTCCATTATCGCCGCCTTCACAGAATACCGTCTGCCGGTCGTCACGCTTAAGGACCTTACGATCGAAGAAGTTTGCCCAATTTTCGAACGCATCAACAGCTCGGGCACGAAACTGTCCACCTACGATTTGATGGTCGCGGCGACGTGGAACAAGGATTTCGACCTCAACGACGAGGTTGACGAAATTCGCGAGGCGCTGCGACCGAAGGGCTTTGAGGACATCAACCGCGAGACGGTGCTGAAGTGTTTATCAGCAGTAAAGCTCGGGACTATCAAGGAGCAGGCACTTAGGACTCTGCGCGACATCAAAAAGGATGAAATGCGCGACCTTGTCGATACGACAAAGCGGGCGCTCCTCCACACGGTCGACCTTCTGTCGACCGAGTTTAAGATCTTCAGCTGGGACTTTCTCTCGTATGAGGCCTTGGTCGTCATCGTCTGCCACATCTTCGCGAAGACCAACCATCTCTCCCCTGATCAGGTGCACAGGGTCCGGCAATGGTTCTGGCGTTCATCGTTCGGGGAACGCTACAAAGTTGGCGGCGAGAGCTTCGTCTCGAACGATATCAAGACAGTCTATGCCTTCGTGATTAATGGCAACGGCTCGGCGGCCGATTTTGGAGAGCCGCCGAGCGAGAAGGAATGGATGCACATCGCCTTCCGGAGCAATGTTTCGCGCTCTCGCGCCTATATCCTCGCGCTGGCGGCGAACAAGCCCCGCAATCTTACGAACGGGGCGTATATCGACACCGCCGTGGCTCTGTCCGCCTACAATAAGAAGCAGTTCCACCACCTCCACCCGCGCGCGCATCTGAAGCGCATCCGGGCCAAGACGAATGATAATCTTGTCATCAATATTTGCATGCTAGCCGCCGCTGCTAACAATGCGGTGAGCGACTCTGATCCAACTAGGTACCTTCCGCAGTGCGCGACAGATCTGGGGCAGAAGTGCGATGGCGTATTCGCATCGAACCTTCCGCCTAAACCGTCCGAGTTCGATTACTCAACAGCTACTTATGAAGAGTTTCTTGAAGCCCGTGCGCCGATCGTGATGAGGCTCGTTCAAACGCTTTGCGATGGGTCGGACGTCTAACTAAGCTCAACGACTTCCATCTTAAAGGCATCGTGTCGCAGAGATGCCCTCCTCAGCAGGTCACGAGGGGCATGAACTCTTGCAGGTCGTTAGCTTCTCGCTGCCGACAGTAGGATCAAAACACGCGCCGATGCAACGAACGGCAGACGCTGAAACAGCGGAACTGGAAGACGTCGCGCCCAGAGTCTGCTTGGGGTCAATCCCATTTCTCGTAGCAGCGTGCACGACCACAAGGCCCCAGAACCGGACATCGCAGACGCCACCGTTGGTCAGGTAAAAACAATTTGCTTAGTGGCTGGTCGGGTCAAGCTCGGCCCTGATATCGCTTTACCGGACCAAAGCAACGTGACGCTTCTGGATCCGGTGCGACTCGACCTGCCCACATGCGACCCGTAGTAAGAGAGAATTTACGCCTACCTCAAAGGCAGGGCGGACTATCTTTGCAGCCTCTCGGCCTGCCATCATCGCTATATTTCCGCCCTACTTTCTTTCAAGGGAAGGCTTGAGCGTTAACTCCACTATAGCTAGATTTTTTTCAGGTTTTCGGGAGCACTCGGCCATGACAAATAACACAGCGGAATTAGTAAGCATTACGCGCAATCCAGTCCCAAATGGCGCGGTGGCTGGGTTTCTCGAAGCAAGGGATGGCGTCAAAATCCGCTACGCAAGGTGGGACACGACAGCCGAGCAGCGCCTGGGCACGATTTGCCTCTTTGGCGGCCGCGGCGAATTCATCGAAAAATTTTTTGAGACCGTCACCGATCTGCGCCGCCGGGGCTTCGCGGTCGCGACGATGGATTGGCGCGGTCAAGGCGGTTCAACACGGCTTCTTAGAAATCCCGCGAAGGGGCACGCAGAGACCTTCGCTCGTCATGACGAAGATGTGCGCAGGTTCATGACCGAGATCGTTCTGCCGGATTGCCCGCCGCCATATTATTGTCTCGCACACTCGATGGGCGGCCACCTTGTACTGCGTCTGGCTCAGACCAAGGTCTGCTGGTGGGATCGAATTGTACTGTCCGCGCCGATGATACGTTTCGCTGGCAGCGAGAGAAGCAACTCCGTCCGCTACGCTGTGACGGAGGCTGCTACGCTTTTGGGCCTTGGCGACTTCTTTGTCCCTGGCGGCGGCGCTCAAGCATGGGAATCCGTTCCATTCGATGGCAACCGCCTGACTTCCGACCGTCTCCGCTTCGAACGGGCGAGAGATGTTCTTAAAGCCGCGCCCAAGCTTGCGATTGGGTCCCCGACCTTAGGCTGGGTTGCGGCTGCGTGTAGCTCTGTCTCGATGATCAACTCGCTCCGCTTTCTTGATAGCGTCCGGGTTCCAATCCTGGTCGTCGCTGCAGGTAATGACCAAATCGTCTCGACCGATGCCATCGAACATTTTGCCAGCCGCCTTAAGAATTGTACGCGGATTGTGGTGGCTGGATCGAAGCACGAGATCTTACAGGAGCGCGACGAGTTGCGGGAGCAGTTTTGGGCGGCGTTCGATGCGTATATTCCCGGCTCGACCATTGTCTCCCGTCTATCCGAACAGCCTGAGGTCATACGCTAGAGCGTTTTGCGATCATCTATAACCGGCATCGTAAAACTCCTGGATCGCCGCAGCGGCGTTGCCGCTTCGCGATGACGATTTCGGGGGCCGTCATTGCGATGGCCAGCAAAGCTGGCCGGAAGCAATCCAAACCTTAAAGACGCAGATTCGAAAGTTCCCGTGCTTCAATCTGGTCGCAAAACGCTTTAGGGGCTGTCGCACGCCCGCTACTCCTGAGTAAGCCTTTCCGAGGCGAGTGCGAGACTGCGGAGGACTTCTGGTGAAACGTGCTTTGCCAAAGCTGCCTGTGCCACGCGCCATATTGGAAGCGCGGCTTCCAAGCGCTGTGCGCCCATTTCCGTGAGCCAAACGGCGCGACGGCGAAGATCACCTTCAACCGTCGCGATTTCTACCCATCCCTCTTGTTCCAAGCCACGCAGATTTCGCGACAGCGTGGACTGATCCAGTCCAGTCCGTTCCGCCAGCGCGCCGAGCGTGTCGTCGGGTGCTGAGGCAATATGCCCCATCAAGCCGAATTGCGCGATTGTGAGGCCGGAGGAGGCCATCCTTTTTTCAAGAAAATGCGTAATTCGGCGGGCAGCGAGACGGCTGTTCCACCCCGCGCAATTGTCGATCATGGCGCGCGCGTCATTCATGAGCGATTTGGGTGGTTGCACTCTTTTTATCATGGGTATATGCATATACATAATTTGTATCTACATGGAAAGGGCTATCAGGGATGCTTGCGAGAAATTACGGAGTGGCGAAGCCGGAGGACATCGCTGGCATGTCCGGGAAGGAAATGTTGCAGGCCGTTATCGATGGCCAGCTTCCCGCTCCACCGATAGCGCGGACCCTGTCGTTTTGGCTTGCGGAGGTTGGCGACGGCTTTGCCGTCTTCGAGGGAGAGCCGAATGAAAACATCTACAACCCACTCGGAACGATCCACGGCGGATGGGCGCTGACGCTCATCGATAGCGTAACCGGCTGCGCCGCTCACACTCTGCTGCCGCCGGGCGTCAGCTATACGACGATTGAGACGAAGGGCAATTTTTCCCGACCAATATTCCCGCGAACCGGCCTCGTCCGCGCCGAAGGCCGCGTGATTTCGCAGGGGCGCCAGATCATTACAGCCGATGCACGCATAACGGACAAGGAAGGCCGCGTTCTCGCACACGGCGTTTCCACGCTCATGGTGCTTAACGGGGCGAAATAGCGCGTCGCTCCTCGCGCTTGCCCGCTTAGTGTTTGGAAATGGGCCAAGTTCGCGGCTGGGTGACGCGGTGATAGCAATAAGCAAAAATAATTAGAACAATCACGCCAGCAAGCACCGGTTCGAAGAAAAATGTCCATGAAGGGTGGGCGGTGACAACGACAAGCGCGTCGATTCCGGCTGGCGGGTGCGTGGTGTCGGTGAGATGCATCAAAAACACGGCCATCCCAACCGCGATTACGGCATACCATTGCATCGAGCCCGCTGAGCGTCGATAAGATATGACCGCCTGCAATAGCGCGCGGTTGTGCGGGTGCGCTCTCGCAGGCAGCCATCACAAGAACTATGGATGTGGCAAACGGAACTGCAGCCAGCGGGAGTGCTGCCAAATCGGCAAGTCCAACCATAATCGCGACACCTGCGGCACCTCCTACGCCCCTAATCAGGGCCTGCTGCGCCTTCTGCTGAAATGCGGTCTTCAAATTCGGTAATCCTGCCGGCATGTTTTGCTGAAAACTGCTTGCGCGCGGCAGTTTCATACCAAGCGGAAGCGTCCCGAGGAAATCCTTGGGCGGCCCGTTATATTTCCGGTGAAGGCATAGGTCCATGCGGCAACGAGACCGCCACGAGTGAGCCGGGCCTCGACGACCTCGCGGCGGAATAGGCGAGGCTCCGGATCGTCCGCGTGGCAGCCCTCATAGCGATCAAGAGCGTCGAGCAATGCCGGCGTTGTCACGCTGAAGACTTCGCCGAAAATCTTGGTATTGCTATCCCGATCCGGTACCGCTCCGGGGAAGCGGCCAAGATGATAGAGCCGCCCCGGAACCCATGCCTCGCCTACGAATTGCGCGCGTCGCCGCAGAAGCGCGGCATATGGGCTTTTGCCGCGCCTCATGAGAGTTCCATAAACGAAAATATGGCTTGGCTTGCGCTCAGTCATTCTCGCTCAAGGCTTGATAACTACTTTTCCTTTGATCTTTCGCGTGTCCATCAGCTTCAGCGCCTCACCGGTTTGCTCAAGCGGAAACACATGATCGATATGCGGACGCAATTTCCCCTCGGCGCACCAGTTTAGGAGACGGTCCATTTGATGGCGGAAGGCAACGGGGTCTTGCTTTGCATGCCGTCCCCAAAATACGCCAACCAATTCGCATCCCTTCAGAAGAAGAAGATTGAGCGGAATCTTGGGAATGTCTCCGGCGGCAAAGCCAATCACCAGATAGCGCCCCTCCCATGCCATCGAACGAAGCGCCGGTTCTGCGTAAGGACCGCCGATACCATCGTAAACGACGTCGACGCCCTTGCCATCCGTCAGGCTTCGAAGCGTCTCCTTCAAGTCTAATCCTGTCAGATTGAGAAGCTGTATCGGCCCCTCGCTCCGCGCAAATCTTGAGCTTCTCGTCTGATGTTCCAGCGGCGATCACCTTTGCGCCAAGTATCTTTGCAATTTCGACAGCCGCCAAGCCGGTGCCGCCCGTCGCGCCAAGAACCAGAACGGTCTGTCCTGGCTTGACGTGGCCGCGATCCTCAAGCCCATGCAAAGCTGTCCCATAAGCGACCGGCATCGCAGCCGCTGCCTCATACGATACGCCATCGGGCAGTGGAATAACGTCGCCTACAGAAGCCACAACCTCTTCACGGCATCCATTGCTTCCCACATAGCCGAGAACACGCTGGCCAACGCTCAGCCCCTCGACGCCAGAGCCAATGCGGATGATCGTACCGGCAACTTCTCCGCCGGGAGAAAACGGAAGCTCAGGCCGGTTCTGATATTTCCCGCGCACCATGAGCGTATCGAAAAAATTCAACGCAGCCGCCGCAACCCGAATAACCACTTGGCCCGCGCCCGGCTGGCACTCGGGTAAATTCGGCGATTTCAAGAGCGTCTGGTCCATCGAGGGACTTGCATAATATAGCTTTCATGGCCTACCTCAGTTTGTGCGCCTTCATCTTTTGGCGGAAAAGGCGGGAGAATGCGCGGCTATTTCGCAATGGGAGCAGAACGGATATCGAAGCCCATGAATTTGGGCAACCTTTTACGCTCGGCTCACGCATTCGGCGCGAAATACTTTTTCACCATCGGTGCGCATCCTCGCGCTTTCGAAGCAAAGTCCGACACCTCGAAGGCGACCTTTCATCTTCCAGTCTATCAATGGGCGTCGGCGGACGAGATGGTGCTGCCGCTAAAATGCAAGCTTGTTGGCGTCGAACTCATCGAGGGCGCGACCGATCTTCCCGCGTTTAAACACCCGCTCTATGCGGCCTATGTTCTGGGGCCAGAAATGGGAGCGCTTTCGGCTCCTCTTCTCTCGCGCTGCGACCATGTCATTAAGATTCCAACGTCCTTTTGCATCAATGTCGCGATGGCGGGCGCTATAGTGATGTATGACCGCGTGAGAAGTCTTGGGTCCTTCCCTGCCCGGTCTGCTGAGCCGTTTTTAGAGCTTGAGAATGGCGAGTTCAAAAGGCGGCAGTCCAAAAATTGCCCTTGACTGGCTTCATAAGAATAATGGAGGGATAGTTTTCTTAATTAACGTGGGGCTTTGGCATGCTGCGGCATCTGCTCATTTCCGCATTTCTCGTGACTTCTACCGTTTCACTGGGCTTCGCTCAGCAAACGGCGCCGCAGCCTGCGCAACGGCCTGCGGCGGCTGCCCCAAAGCCGAAACCTGCCGCACCCGCAAAGAAACCAGCCACGGCAACGGCCACTGAAAAAGCGCGCCTGCTTCAAAAGATCAAGGACTGGAACGTTTTCGTTCATGATGGCGCGGATGGTCGCATTTGCTTCGCAGCATCGGCGCCCACGGATATGCAGCCTAAGGCCGCGAAGCGCACGCCAGTCATTTTCTATGTCACGACGTGGCAGAAGGACGGAGTGCACAACGAAGTAAGCGTGAAGCAAGGCTATCCCGTGAAGCCCAATTCCGCTGCAACGGTCACAATTTCCGGCCAGAATTTCGCTTTAACGGCAGAGGACGAGAAGGTCTTCGCTAAAGAAGCCGCAACAGAGCGCAAGCTTATCGCTGCTATGTCGCGTGGCGGCCCGATGATCGTGAAAGCGACTTCGGCCAAAGGGACCGTTACGACGGACCAGTATTCCTTGGATGGTGTCACGGAAGCGATGCAGAAACTGCAAGAGACATGCCCGTAAGACACTGAAAACTTCAGCATTATCTCACCTGCTCAGAGGGAGGCTCAATGCTCACTCGACTCTTCGCCGTGCTTGCAACCCTGCTTATCACAGGGGCGAGCGAAGCGGCCTATAAAACACAAACGATCAAGGACAAAGGTCCTCGCTTTGAAATGGAGATCAAATATCCGCAAACAGGAAATGCGGTGATCGATGCGGATCTCAAAGCCTTTGCGAAGGAAATCGCGGACGGGTTCCGCGACCTTGAAAGCGGGCGCTCCGACCAACGAAACTCTGAAAGCTAACAATTTGAGTTTCACTGGGTCTCTCGATTTCGAGGTTGTCCGGGACGATGACCAGATATTCTCAGTGAAATTCTCTTGGGACCGCCAAGCCGCCGAAGGGCCCGTGGTCAAAGCGTATTTTGGGCGGAACTACCAGAAATCGACGGGACGCCTGATTATGATCGGCGAGCTTCTCGGCCACGAGGGGCTTCAATCCTTGTCCAAGCTTGTGCCGCCGCTGCTCCAAAAGAACAGTTGGCTGAGGACTATGATGCAAGCTGGTTGCCAGTGGCACTGCGCCACATCGAGTTCAAACTACGAGGCTTATCTGTGGCGCCCGGACAGTCTTCAGTTTATTTTCGGAGCTGGCCAGGTGGCTAACTATTTCAAGCATACACAGGCGATTGAGATACCAATAGCGAACATCAAGCCGCTGATGCGCACCGATCCGCTTGCTCCGCTCGCCTCTTTCGATTGCGCAAAGGCGAAGACGGCAATCGAAAAGGAAATTTGCGCGGATTGGAAGCTCGCTCGGGCCGACAGATTCCTGCACACGGTGTATGGAGATAAGCTTCGGGACATAACCGACCCTCCCCAAATCGAGCCATTCAAGCAAGCGCAGCGCAATTGGGTGAAAGAGCGCGACGACGCCTGCGGGAAATTGGCATCTGACGCGTTACGCAAATGCCTTTCCCAGAAGATCAACGCGAGGACAGAAGATCTGAAGCCCTCTCTGACTGGACTCGGGTAAAGCACATTGAGGCCAGCTGTGTACATCGTCATCGCGAGGCGGCTTTAGACGCCGCGGTGATCCAGAGCAGTATCAATGATTTAAGCTCTGGATTGCTTCGCTTTGCTCGCAATGACCCGATCCTATCTCAACTTGATCCGCTTAAGTCGAGCGAGGCGGCAGGGTCGTATCTTCTTGCGGTAGTCTCCGCGTAAAAGCCGGAGCTACTGCAAATCCCGCGCCCTTTGGAGGGAAAAGCAATGCTCACTCGACTCTTGGCCGTGCTTGCAACGCTTCTTATGACGGGAGTGAGTAAAGCCGACTATAGAACTGAATCCATCGCGGACGAAGGCCCGCGCTTCAAGATGGAGATCATCTATCCGCAAATAGGGAATGCGGCTATTGATGCTGATATTAAGGCCTTTGCAAAGGAAATAGCGGATGAATTTGGCACTTTGAAAAAGAAAGCTGCCAACAATGAGATGCGCTTGCCCCACGACGAGCCCTTTACTGGAGAACTCACCTCCGGGGGCGCGCGGGACGATGATAAGTTATTCACTGTGACGTTCGATTGGACCCGCTACGTTGGCGAGGGAAGATTAGTCACAATTTTTTTCGCGCGGACTTATCTGAAACCGTCAGGGCGGCGAATTATGATCGCCGAACTTCTCGGGCGGGAGGGACTTCAATCATTGGCCAAGCTTATGCCGGGGTTGGTCCGGGATGACCTCGGTCTTGATGATCAGCTCAATAGAGAGAAATACGATCCAGATTTGGTTACCAAGGGTACTGCGCCATTGGAGTCCAACTACGAGGCTTATACTTGGGATGAGGAGGGGCTTGTCTTCCGTTTCTCGGCTGGTCAGGTGGGCACGCAGTACCATTTTATCCGCGTGGCGATGAAAGACATTAAACCGCTCATGCGCGCCGACCCGCTTGCTCCGCTAGCATCCTTCGATTGCTTCAAGGCGAAAACAGCAACCGAAAAGGAAATATGCGCCGACTGGAAGCTGGCCCGAGCCGATAGAGTCCTCGACACGCTCTATCAGGTTAAGCTTCGAAACACTGACGCCACCGCTCAAAAGGAAGAAGTAAAACAAGCGCAGCGCAATTGGCTAAAAGAGCGCGACGACGCTTGCGGAAAGTTAGCGCCGGAAGCGTTGCGCACTTGCCTCTCCGAAAAAATGAGCGCGAGAACGAAGGCCTTGAAACCCTCCCTGGCCGGGATCGGATACTTAGGGGAGGCAAAAAAATGATTCCGCTTCATTGCAGTTAAACCCAGGCGAACCATCTTGCGTTTTGTATCACCGGAACGGCGGATGCACGTCATTCCGCACGGTGGTCACGCTTGATTATCGGTATGCCCGGATTTACGGTGCCCACGCCGTCGGCGAACGGCCAACCTTGTCCAAGAAGCGCCATCCATGAAGCATGTTAAGCCCGCGGCTACCTTAAACCCCGCGAAATCCTTTCAAGATTTGATCCTCACGCTCCAGCATTTTTGGGCGGAACAGGGCTGCGTGATCCTGCAACCCTACGATATGGAAGTCGGCGCGGGCACTTTTCATCCAGCGACAACGTTGCGCGCGCTTGGACCTAAGCCCTGGCACGCCGCGTTCGTGCAGCCGTCGCGCCGTCCTAAGGATGGCCGCTATGGCGAGAATCCAAACAGGCTTCAGCACTATTATCAGTTCCAAGTTATCCTGAAGCCATCACCCGCCAATATTCAGGAGCTTTATCTCGAAAGCCTGGTGCGGCTCGGCATCGATCCGCTTCTTCACGACATCCGCTTTGTTGAGGATGACTGGGAAAGCCCCACTCTTGGCGCTTGGGGACTTGGCTGGGAAGTCTGGTGTGACGGCATGGAAGTCTCGCAATTCACCTATTTTCAGCAGGTTGGCGGCTTCGATTGCGATCCTGTTTCCGGCGAGCTTACATACGGCCTCGAAAGGCTGGCGATGTATATCCAAGGCGTCGATAGCATCTACGACCTTAGCTACAATGGCCGTGACGACGATAAGCGCGTGACGTATCGCGACGTTTTCAAACAGGCCGAGGAAGAATACTCACGCCATAATTTCGAGTTCGCCGATACGGATCTGCTGCTTCAACGCTTCCGCGACGCCGAGAAGGAATGCAAGGCGCTCCTTGCAGCGGGCGAGCCGAAGCCCGGTGCAAACCATCAGAGGCATTTGCAGGTGCTTCCGGCCTATGACCAGTGCATCAAGGCCAGCCACATCTTCAACCTGCTCGATGCGCGCGGTGTCATCTCGGTGACGGAAAGGCAAAGCTACATCTTGCGCGTGCGCGATTTGGCCAAGGCTTGTTGCGCGGCTTGGCTCAAGACGGAGGCTGGCGGCGCTATATAAGGCGCAACCTCTCCGCTGCTTTTTTGCGATGCTGAGAACGTTGGCGTTTGGTTTAGCTAGTCATTGCGCCGCTAGCGCTGCTGCAATCTTTGCAAGCGGCAAATGTAAAGTCATTGGCGGTTTTTGAGTTGGCAGATCCAAAAAACCTAATTTTTTATAAAAATTAGCGGCCTTTTCATTCAAGGCGTGAACCAAAAGAGTTCGAGCCGCTACGTTGTTGGCAACGCGCAAAGCTCGTAATGCAGCGTCATGCATTAAGTCTTGCCCCAGCCCATTACCCTGTTCGCCCGCGTCAACGGCCAAGCGAGCTAACAAAATTGCCGGAACGGGATCCGGACAATTCCGGCGCAAGCTTGACGTGCTTTGGGAATGCGAAACTGAGGATGCTGCGAGGGAATAGAATCCAACTACCTTCTTGCTGCGGCAGACCACAAAAGTCATAGCTGTGCGCTCTGCGGCTGCAGGAAGAGCCCTTTTCTGAAGCCAGCTATTCAGAACCTCTTCACCACAGTCAAAACTAGACACAATGTGGCCAGCTCGAAGCTGGGCTGGCTTGGTAAGTTTTGATGGTCGTTTGTCGGACGGGCTTTTTTGATCAGCTATCTTGCCCAAAGAGGTGTTCTCGACATCAGTGCGACTAGTTCCGCCGTGGGAGTAGCGGGAGCTGCCAAATCCGATTCAAACGCCTCCCACGCTTCTTGAGAAAGCGTAAAATGCGCTTGATTTAACAGCACCTCTTGCGCTCGCACCTTAGCACTCGTTAGCATGAACTCGGTACGGCTTTGCCCAAGCAAAGCGAGGGCATCGTCGATCAATCTATCAGTCGCATCGTCAATGCGCAGATTGATGACTTTAGACGCCGGCGCCTTCCGTTTTTTCGGTTTGTCTGCCGGTGAGGCCGCCTTTGAGCGTCCCAGTGTGCGCGGAACCGAAATTTCCGGTCGCCGAGTCAGTGCCATAGCTCAAAGTCCTTGTGTTCACGCTGTACATACAAAACAATACATATCATGCTTTGTATGTACATTGTCAACACGCCTTCTTGGTTTTGCCTTCCGCCGCCAGCATCCAACCCAAGCGCGGCTTGCAATTCTGCAGGAACGGCTGCGGCCCATTGGCTGTTAGTGTCCCTAGAACTTAGGGAACTGCGGCAATGGAACAGATTGATTACGCGCACCTCGAAGAAAATCTGGCTAACGCTCGCCGTTTCATCGATGAGATTCTAGGCGGCGCAAATCCAAGCGCCTTCGATGATCTCGTCGCGGACGGCATTCGAGTAACCACGATATTGAAGCCTACGGGCGTTATTGAAGGCAAGGGCGAGTATCTCCAAGTCCTTGGCCAGACAGTTAGCGGACAATTTGCCAACCGCGAGCTTATAGTGGAGGACATAGCGCCTTTACTTGATGGACGAATCCTCGCCCGTGTCTCCGCAACGTCCACTCACGTCGGTGAGGTCTTCGGTATCCCGCCAACCCACCGGCGCATAACAATGCGCGAACTTCTTCTCATGCGCTTCCGCCATGGGAAAATCGTTGAGCTTATGACCGGGAGCCTGATCCCCCCCGATTTCGAGATGCTGTTTGCGCCAGCGATTTCGCAAATGGTCTTCGGTAATGAGATTTAAGGCCGCGCTTCCTCCTCGCTTGGAGCCGCGTGCGCTGGCGTGATGGCGGCCTTAATGGTGCGGGAGCTATTTCCGAGCAAAACCCCCGCCATTATCAGAGCGAAGCCAAAGGCATGATACGCATGAAGCTGCTCGCCCAAAAAAATCACCGCGAGAATCGCGCCGAAGACTGGCACCAGGAATAGATAGAGGCCCGCGCGCGTTGGCCCCAAAAGATCGACGCCGCGATTGTAAAAGATGTAGGATAGAATGCTTGGAAAGATGGCGATGTAGGCAATCGTGGCAAAAGTCGCAGCATTGGCGCTTACGCCCGTCCCAGACCCCCCTTCCATGATCGCTAGCGGCAAATTGCCGAGAGCAGCCACGCCATAGGCCGTCGCGTTGAAACTCTGCCAGCTTATCGCCGGACGAAGGCGAAGGCACGCGGTGTAGATGCTCCAGGTGAACATCCCAATGATAAGCAGGATGTCCCCCAGGCTGAAGGTAAACTCGGCCAGCAGGCTGGGGTTTCCCTTAGCGATGACGATCAGGACTCCGACGAAGCCCATCGCAAGACCTGCGAGTTGTAGCTTGCCTAGCCTGTCGCCGAAGATCCCCCAAGCTGTGAGCGCGATGAATATCGGGCCTGCTGCGTTCAGGACGAGACCATTTAGGGCCTCGGTCCATATTAGGCCCATATAAGAGAGCGTGTTGTAGCAGCCTGGGCCGATAAACCCCAGGAACAGGAGTGTTCGCCAGCTCCTGGCAATCTGTCCCGCATCCTTGCGCAGATGTGGCCACGCAAACGGCAGGAAGATAAGAGTCGCCAGCGTCCAGCGAAGACATGCAAGCGTGATGGGCGGAATGGTTCCGGCAACGGCGCGGCCAACGATCACATTTCCCGCCCAGAACAGCGATGTAAGGCTCAAAAGGAGGCCAGCATTGTCACGAAGCGGCTTCATGCCGGATCCTTCCCAGGTCGATTGCGCTCATCTTTTTTCACGCCACCGCCAATCAGTCACATTGCGTTATGTCCCCGCCTTGGCTATGTGCCAAGCTTTGGGGTAAAGTTGCCTTAAGGAAATATCCGAGGTTCAAATGGCAAATGTTGCGGTCGTAGGCTCACAATGGGGCGACGAGGGTAAAGGTAAGATCGTCGATTGGCTTTCCGAGCGTGCAGACATCGTTGTGCGGTTCCAGGGAGGACATAACGCGGGTCATACGCTGGTTGTCAACGATCAGACCTACAAACTCTCGCTTTTGCCTTCCGGAGTTGTCCGCGGCAAGCTTTCGGTAATCGGCAATGGCGTTGTGATCGACCCCTGGGCGCTCGACAACGAGATTCGAGAAATCGCGAGGCTGGGCGTGGAGATCAACCCCACGAATTTACGCATTGCCGATAACGCAACGCTCATCTTGCCGTTGCACCGGGAACTCGACGCGCTGCGAGAGCACGCAGCCGGGGACGGCATGATCGGCACCACCAAGCGGGGGATCGGTCCTGCTTATGAGGATAAGGTAGGGCGCCGGGCGATCCGGGTGATGGACCTCGTGAATTTGAAGACCTTGCCTGCGAAGCTCGACCGCGTCCTTGTCCACCACAATGCCCTGCGCCGGGGCTTGGCGCAGCCGGAAATCGACAGAAATGAACTGTTCGAGCAATTGGCCAGTATCGCGCCGCGCATTACGCCTTACATCGACACGGTCTGGCAGCTCCTTGACCGGCATAAGCGGGAAGGAAAGCGCATTCTCTTTGAAGGAGCGCAAGGCACGCTTCTCGATATCGACCACGGCACTTATCCTTTCGTGACGTCCTCAAACACCGTGGCGGCTCAGGCGGCGACCGGCTCCGGCCTTGGCCCGCGCTCGATTAATTATGTGCTTGGTATCACCAAGGCTTACACGACGCGGGTCGGACAGGGACCGTTCCCGACAGAGCTAGAAAACGAGATAGGGCGGCGGCTTGGAGAGCGTGGTCACGAATTTGGCACCGTCACCGGGCGCCCACGCCGATGCGGCTGGTTCGATGCATGCCTTGTGCGCCAGACCAGCAAAGTGTCTGGAATGGATGGCATCGCGCTTACCAAACTCGACGTGCTTGATGGATTTGATGAGGTGAAAATCTGCGTGGGCTATCGCCTCGACGGGCGCGAAATCGACCATCTGCCTGCGGCGCAGGGTGCTCAAGCGCGCGTCCAGCCCATTTATGAGGTGCTGAAGGGTTGGCAGGAGTCAACGCAAGGCGCGCGTTCCTGGGCCGATTTGCCTGCGCAGGCGATCAAATATGTAAAGCGACTCGAAGAGCTTATAGACGCGCCTGTTGCGCTTCTGTCCACCAGCCCAAAGCGCGAGGATACGATCCTCGTGCATGATCCATTCCAGAACTGAGCCTAAGAACGAAGCAACAGCCTTTTCGGCGGCTAATTCCACCTTCGCGCGACGCCACGGGGTCTACAATGGTTGATGACAAGTTTGTCTCTGAAATGAGCCCCTACCTCGTCGAGGTTGAGGCAGGCAAAGTCTATTTCTGGTGCACATGCGGACGCTCGACGAGGCAGCCATTTTGTGATGGCTCCCATGCCGGGACCGAGTTTAGCCCGGTCCGCTTCAAGGCGGAGCGCTCAGAGGCGGTGAATTTTTGCGGATGCAAGCAGACGCTGGATGCGCCGCTTTGCGACGGCACCCACAATATGCTTTAGGGCGCAAGCTGTGAGGTTTGCCGACTCGGCAGACAAAGCAAGCCGTGCTGTTCGCGGAACGGCTTGTGACTATCGCGACTTATTGTCCGTCCGCGCCAGAAATCCCTGGATCGCCTGGACAGTATCCTGTGGCTTCTCCTCTTGCGGCAAATGTCCGCAATCGCTGAAAACCGTAAGCTCTGCCGATGGAATATTTTCGTGGAGGCGGCGCCCGAGCGCTACCGGCACTACCTTGTCGCCATCGCACCAGAGTATAAGCGTTGGAAGCCTCAACGTTTTGTAGCGCTCAGATATCTCGTCAATATCATCAGGAATGATGTGGTTCACGGTTTGCGTGAGCGCGTGCTTTGCGGCCGGTGAGTAGAGTGGGCTTGCATATTCGGCGATCGCGCGCGCCGAAATCTTATCTTGATCATGATAGGCAAGACGCAACGCTTGAGTAGCTTGGACCTCGGGCGGAACGAGCGTCATGCTGAGTTCGCCGACCATAGGAACTTTCAATAAACGGAAGAAAACCGGCAGCGGCTGCCGATAGGCGATGCTATCGATCAAGACGAGATTCCGGATACGCGACGGGCGTTCTTGAGCAAGCTTCAGCGCCAGCGCAAGAGTGACGCCGCCCCCGAACGAATGCCCGACAATCGTCAAGTCGCGCAAGTTTTCCTGCTCGATGAATGCCTCGACGGCCTGCGCTTGGTCGATAATCGAATAGTGCTCATCTATCGGCTTGTCGGATGCGCCGAAGCCCCGAAGGTCGAGCGCGATAACCCGATGATTCTTTGCTAGCTCTGGCACGATGCTGTGCCAAGTGTAGCCTGAGGTCGCAAGGCCATGCAGCAAGAGTATGGGCCGTCCGCGCCCCTCTTCCTTGAACGCCAAACGCAGCATCCCGACGGGCGTCTTGACTGTCCGCTGTTCAACCTCCGCATCGTGACTTGCAACGAACGGAGCGCAACCAACTAATATGGTACTGAGCACGCCGAATATTGCGACCAGAAAACCGCGCTTCATCTAACCCCGCGTTGCAATCGCGAGGGCGATTTGCGCTTGAGCGCTATATGAAGTCAAGGGCAATTCCTCCTGGCTAAGCCGTCCTTTGTTAAAAAAATGAAAATAATATTATAAAAATTGTTGAAAATATCCTAATGCGCGCTAGCCTAGCTAAAGTTAATTTAGAGTTTTTTCATGTCATGCGTATCTGTCACTTTTTTACAATCTGTGGTTGCATTCATATTTCTGCAGTTCAGCCATTCATACGCGAATGAACCAGAAGTAAAACCGCCACGTTTCGAAGTGAATGTTGGCGGCGATTACTATGGGCGTGGCGTCAGTCTCTATTCGACATCAATATGGAGCGTCGCGGGGCCTGTCACGGAGCCTGGTTTTCGCCTTCGCGCAGACGGTCTTGCTAGCTTGTATGGCGAAACCAACGCGCGTGTTTTTTCAAATGGGTTTTTGCCTGGCAGCACCACTGCGCTTGGCGATCTGATGGCTGGCTATCAATATAATCGCGGGTCTCTCTGGCTTAAATTTTACGGCGGAGTGGCCTTTCAGGGGCAAAATCGTTTCTTTTGGGATGCGGGTCAGCAGAGCGTCGAGCAAAACTGGGGCGCGAAAGCTGCCGTTGAGAGTTGGTGGCGCCCCTCACCCCGCCTCTGGGCGTCCGTCGATTTGTCCTGGCTTGAGCTTAATAAACAGACCACGCTGCATTCGCGGCTCGCCTACGAAGTTACCGCGCTCGAGCGAGGCGCAAGCCTGTCTTTGGGTGGCGAAATTGGTGCAACGCGCGCGGACGCTGGCCTTTTCAAAGAAGGAAAGCCGCTTGATCAATATGGCAACTTCATCCGTGCAGGCCCGCTTCTCAGTCTGCGCATTGGCATGCACGAACTATCATTCTCAGGTGGCCTTTCGCAAAACTCCGGCGAGGTGAATTGGCGTCCATACGCCACGCTCAGCTATGGAAAGAAGTTTTAGGCGGATAGCGTTGAGATAGAATTGGGTCATTGCGACGGCGAGCGCAGCGTGGCCGGAAGCAATCCAGAGCTTAAGTCATTGATGCTGCTCTGGATCGCCACGGCGGCTGAAGCCGCCTCGCGATGACGATGTGCCCAACTGAACTCAATATGCTTTAGGCTCAGTTGGAGAGATTTGCCCGATGCGTAAGGGCGAAGTCCGGCGCGGCTGCCGTGCCGGAAATCATGAGCGTTGCGAGCGTCTGTTCTCGTGGCGAATGTTCATTCACGGTTACTGGTTCGGCCTGCTCGCCTTCCGTTTGGCCAATAAGAAGGCTGCCGCTCAACGCATAGCCAGGAAGGGCGACGGTGAGTGAACCAAATAACCGAATATTGCCGCTGTCCGCCTCCACGGTCGCGGCAACGCCGCCGCCATCTATGGTGCCTGAGACATTCGCTTGGGACAAAGGCAGGCTGCTAGTAGCGGCGGAAGGCCACGCAGGGTCGTGCCCATCAAGCGCCGTGCTCAATCTCCGTGACGCTTCGCCTTCGACGACGCCGCCATAAGGCAGCATAATCTTGAAACTTCCTATGGCTCCTAAGAGAGCGCTAGAAAACGAATTCCCTGCAGGCGCCTCCAAGCTCGCGCTGAAGCCTGCTGGACCTCGCAGTGGAAGTGGAAGGGAAAGCGCTCCCGCTAGCGAGGCAGCTTCGATTCTAGTCCCTCTCAGCTTGATTGAGACGCCAGGCGAAACGATAGGATTATGCTCAAGCCGTCCGCTGACGGTGCCACCAAAAAGGCCAAGCTCGGCAATGTCAGCGCTTGTCCGGCCTGGCTGAGACGTTAAGGCAATGGCGAAGGGGCCGGCCTCAAAGTCTTTGGCGCGAAGACGTTCCGCCGATATGCGCAAATCCAAATCGAGAGTTTGCTGCGCATCAGCCTTTACTGTGGCGCTTGATGAAGAGGAAAAAAAGAGTTGAGGCCTTCCATCGGGCGCATCTGAAACCAATGCCGTCAAGTCTAGCGCGTCGTAGGCGAGAGTACCCTCAAGCAGGCCCCGTTTTCCGGAAAGCGCTATTGCAACGGAACCCTTCGCCGTGGAATTGCCAAACCGTATCGTCGCGTTATCAAGCGCAATGCGAGCCGACGACGAGCTGAATTCACCAGATAACGCGATGTCATTCGAAGTCTCCCAAGGGACCACCGCGTTCCTTATTCTTCCGGCTATCGCATCTTCAGATGATGACGCGAAGGTCAAGTACCCCATAACCGCATCGGCGCCGGTGTTGCGGCTCCCCAAAAATGTGGCCTGAACCGTCTCTCCTTTCACGGATAGATTGAAAGGCGCTTTAGGGGCATCTCGCCACTTCTTCCGCGCCTCGGCAGACCAAGGCGGAACGCCCTTGCTCACTCGAATTTCGGGAAAGCGGAAGGATTGGAGTGGAGTCCGGGCGTCATCTCCGAATTGCAGTTCCACGGCCTTCAGAACAAGATCAGGAAATGGGCTCCTGTCTGCCCAAGCCAAGCCCATATCTATTGTATCGAGCCCGTAAAGGCCGGGCCGCAAATGAGCGGAAAGATCTGGGTGCAAAACGAGTTTGGGCGCGTTTACTGTGACCTTCTTGAATTCGATTTTGCCGCGCAATAGTCCTGAAAAGGTTGCGACAGCCTTGACCGACGCGGCCTCCGCACTGCTGACCGGCGCGAGATTGCTGGTCGCGGACAGGTGGACATCCCTTGCCTCGATCGCAAGATCGAAGAAGCTCTCGACCCTGATCGGACCGTTGATTGTAACTGGGCCGCCGCTCCAAGCCGATAGATTGCGCACAATGCTTTCGCGCACGGCACGCCCCTTCACCAAATATGGAAAGGCGGCGGCGCAGGCCACGGCGAAGACCGCAACAAATGCGGCCAGTAGCGCTAAGCTACGAAAAACGTATCGAAATTTTGGACCGATTTGATACATTCTCAGTATATCAACGTTCGAACAGCCATCCTAAACTGCCGGCCGCGCCCCAGTGGTAGCCGACTAGCAACGCCCGAACGGGTGAGTAGTTAAGTTTAAAGGCTTTTTTTGGTAATGGCGAGCCTTTCCTCTGGAGCTTTAACATGAATTCGATGCCGATCTGGTCGCCGAGCGCTGAGTTCGCGAACAACTCCCTGCTTTCAAAGCTCATGCGTGAGATCAACGCCGAAAGAGGGCTCAACCTGCAGAGCTACCAGGATGTCCATGCATTTTCCGTCGCTGAAACGGACGCATTCTGGTCCAAGGCGTGGGACTTCTTGGGTGTCATCGGAGAGCGCGGCGATGGGCCAATTTTTACCCCCGGCAAACGCTTCGAAGATGCAAAGTTTTTCGAGGGCGCTCAGCTTAATTACGCGGAAAATCTTCTGCGAAGGAACGATAATACACCCGCGCTGATTTTTTGGGGGGAAGACAAGGTTCGAAGTTCTTTGACATGGGCCGAATTGACGGCTCAGGTCAGCCAGGCGCAGCAGTGGTTGAAAGCGCAAGGGGTGGGCCCAGGCGACCGAGTGGCGGCGCTTATGCCAAATCTGCCCGAGACAATTATCGGACTGCTTGCGGCTTCATCGCTTGGCGCAATTTGGTCGAGCGCGTCACCAGATTTTGGCGTGCAGGGGGTGCTTGACCGTTTCGGACAAATCGAGCCGAAAGTTTTTATCACATGCGACGGCTATTATTATAACGGCAAAGCCATCTCTATCGGCGATAAGGTCAATCAGATCCTCGACAAGCTGCCCAGCGTCGAGCGCGCCCTGATCGTTTCCTATCTCGGCAATCCTGCGGATATTCTCAAACATTCGAGCCGGGCCCAAACCTGGACTGATACCCTCGGCGCATTTTCACCGAAGCCGGTCGAATTTGCCCGCCTGCCTTTCGACCACCCGCTCTATATTCTTTATTCCTCCGGCACGACCGGCATACCAAAATGTATCGTGCATTCAGCGGGCGGCGCGCTCATTCAGCAGATGAAGGAACTCCAGCTTCATTGCGATTTGCGCGCGGGCGAGCGTCTTTTCTATTTCACCACCTGCGGCTGGATGATGTGGAACTGGCTCGTTGCGGGGCTGGCCTGCGAAGCGACGCTCGCGCTTTACGATGGCTCGCCGTTTCATCCGAGCGGCAACATTCTTTTCGACTACGCCGATGCAGAGAAAATCGACATCTTCGGCACCTCCGCGAAATACATCGACTCGGTCAAGAAAGCGGGGCTTAGACCACGCGACACGCACAGCCTGTCGACGGTCCGCACGATAACTTCCACGGGCTCGCCACTTGCCGCCGAAAGCTTCGATTTCGTATATGACGCGATCAAAACGGATGTACAGCTCGCCTCTATCGCTGGCGGCACCGACATCTGCTCTTGCTTCGTTCTAGGCAACCCGCTTTCGCCAGTTTATCGCGGCGAAATTCAGGGGCCAGGCCTTGGCATGGCGGTGGACGTTTTCGATGAAGCGGGACACCAACTCCCGCATGGCAAAGGCGAATTGGTTTGCACCAAGCCCTTCACCTCCATTCCCGTAGCCTTCTGGAACGACCCGGACGGCCGCAAATACCATAATGCTTATTTTGAGCGCTTCCCCGGCATCTGGCACCACGGCGATTTCGCGGAATGGACGGAGCATGGGGGCATCATTATCCATGGGCGTTCGGATGCGACGCTCAATCCCGGCGGCGTTCGGATCGGCACGGCCGAAATTTACCGCCAGGTCGAGCAGCTTGAGGAAGTAAAAGAGGCGCTTGTCATTGGACAGGACTGGCAAGACGATGTGCGCGTTGTGCTTTTCGTCGTCCTTAGCGAGGGGCGCACGCTCCATGATGATTTGCGGCAAAAAATCAAATCGAAGATTCGAACGGGCGCGAGCCCCCGCCATGTTCCGGCGCTGATTTTGCAGGTTCCCGATATTCCGAGAACCAAATCCGGCAAGATCACCGAAATCGCCGTGCGCGATATCGTGCATGGCCGCGAAGTCAAAAATCAAGAGGCTCTCGCTAACCCAGAGGCGCTTGACTATTATCGTGATCTCGAAGAGTTACGTCGTTAACTATGGAGTAGCCATTATGGCTGCCCATGACCTAAAGCGAGCCGCTCAATGATCTCTGCTGTCGAACTTACGCGCGAACTTATCCGCTTTGAAACGATCAATCCGCCTGGGAACGAAGCGCCTTGCGCGCGGTATATTGGCGAAATTCTTGAGCGCGCAGGTTTTAAGACTGCTTACCATGAAATGGGAGAGAACCGCGAAAACCTTATCGCATGGATTGGCGGACAAGACGGCAAACTGCCGATTTGCTTTTCCGGGCATACGGACGTGGTACCGCTCGGACTAGCGCCTTGGAGTAAAGCGCCGTTCGAAGCGGAAGTCGTGGACGGTAGGATCTATGGACGCGGCAGCACCGACATGAAGAGCGGCGTCGCTGCTTTTGTCACCGCCGCGCTTAAGCTCGCACCAAAGCTTGAGGGCACGCCGGGTGTTTTATTCGTCATTACCGCGGGCGAAGAACGCGGGTGCGAGGGCGCGAATTATCTTGCGGCCAAGGGCGTGGTGCCGAAAGCCGGCGCTATGGTCGTTGCCGAGCCGACGGGCAATCGAGTGCTGGCAGGCCATAAGGGGGTGCTGTGGCTCGAAGGAATTACGAAGGGCGTAACGGCTCATGGGGCGATGCCGCACGAGGGTGTAAACGCTGTCTATAAAGCGGCTCGCGCCGTCTTGGCGCTCGAAAGCTTCGATTTTTCGGATTATTCGCACCCTATCCTTGGCCGTCCGACCGTCAACGTTGGATGGTTTAGAGGTGGCCTTAACGTCAATTCCGTTCCCGATGAAGCGCGTTTTGGTGTGGACCTACGGCTTGTGCCAGGAGTGGTGCGGGAGCAGCTTCTTGAGCGCCTCATCGCCGCCACCGGCGGGGAGGTGGCCTTTGAGGTCATGGGCACTTCCGATTCTGTCTGGACCGATCCCGCCGATCCATGGATCGTGGAAGTGGCCGAACTCACGAAGTCGGTAACGGGCGAGACTTTGCCCATTGTCGGCGCTAACTATTTTACAGATGCGGCGGCGCTCAAGCCAGCCATGGGGAACCCGCCGACCGTTATTCTCGGCCCTGGCGAACCGCATATGCTGCACCAGACGGACGAGTACTGCGTCATTAACCGGATCGACCAGGCGGAAGCTATCTTTAGCGGGATAATCAAGCGCTGGTGCGGGCTTTAGCGTATTTTGCCATCATCTATAACCGGCGTCGTGAGACTCCTGGATCGCCACAGCGGCGTTGCCGCTTCGCGACGACGATTTCCGGGTCCGTCATTGCGATGGCCAGCAAAGCTGGCCAGAAGCAATCCAACCTTTAAAGACGTGGATTAGAGAATCCCCATGAGAGTGGGAGGCCCGTGCCCCCCGCCTTCTATTCCGCTGGCACGGACAGCGCCTTTGTTTCCCCCGCGCCGTCTTCAGGTTCGTCCTTCGGACCAATAAAGCGTCCGAATATCCATCTGAACAAGAGACCGACATCGTCCATGACCATGAAGAAGGCCGGAACGAAAACGAGAGACAGCACCGTCGAGACAAGTAGGCCGCCAATCACCGCAATCGCCATGGGCGAGCGGAACTCGCCCCCTTGTCCCAACGCCAGCGCACTCGGAAACATGCCCCCCACCATTGCAATGGTTGTCATGACGATAGGACGGGCGCGCTTCCGCCCGGCATCGACAATGGCCAGCACCCTCGGGACACCATTGCGCATTTCCTCTATCGCGAAATCCACGAGCATAATCGCATTTTTCGTGACAATGCCCATCAGCATGAGAAAGCCGATAAAGACCGGGAGGCTAAGCGGCCTGTCTGTCAGATAAAGCGCGAAAATTGCCCCCCCGATGGAAAGCGGCAGCGATAGAAGAATTGTGACCGGCTGCACAAAGCTGCCGAACAGGATAACAAGCACGCTGTAGACCATCATGACGCCAGCGGCCATGGCATAGCCGAAGTTCGAGAAGGTCTCGGTCATCACCTCAACGTCGCCAGACTGGCGAATGAAAACGCCCGGCGGCAAATTCTTCGCAGTGGGCAGCGCATAAACCTGGGCCAAAGCTTCACCAAGCGCATCCGTACCAACGAGATCGGCACCGATAGCGACACGGCGTAGACGGTCGTAACGGTCAATGGAAGAGGGCCCCTTGCCAAGAGTGACATCCGCAACCGTGATAAGCGGCACCATGTCGCCTCGGCCAGTCTTCACCTTTAAGTGCTGCAATGTCTGGAGGCTCGCCCGCGCCTGTTCGTCGAGTTGCACGCGGATCGGCACTTGCCGGTCGGGCGCATTGAACTTAGCCAAATTGGCGTCTACGTCTCCAAGTGTGGCTATACGAATGACGTCCGACAAGCTTTCGGTGGAGACCCCGAGCTCAGCGGCTATCACAGGGCGCGGCTTTATCTGGATCTCGGGCCGGTCGAGCGCAGCGCCATTTACGACATTGGCAAGAAGCGGCACGCTTCGAATTTCGCTTGCGAATTGCGATGCCGCCTCAATCACCTTTTGATTATCGGTCCCCGTTACTTCGATGGTGAAGGTGCGCTGCCCATTATCCTTAAGCACCCAAGTACGAATGTCGGGAATATCCTTGAGTTCGTTGCTTATAATCTGTTCAAGTTGCTGTTGCCGAAGCTTGCGCTCCTCTCGCGGAGAAAAGTGCACAGTAATAGTCGCCTTGCGAACCTCTTCAACGCCGCCGGTATTGCCAAGAATACGGCCGCCATCGATGAAAACGCTCCGCACCTCGGGATGACGCTGAATTACGTTTGCCGCTTTTTCTGTTACGATCTCCGTGTCGCCAAGCTGGGATCCCGGGGGCAGCTCAATAGCAAAGAGCGAGCGGGCGGAATCTTCCGATGGAAGAAATCCGGAAGGCAATCCGAAAGCACTCGCTATAAACAGCGCAAACACGGCGAAGCCTAAGCATAGGGTCGCGTATTTGTGGCGAACCGACCAGTCGATCAGGCGCGTATAGTTGCGCATGACGAGGCCTTCGTGGTCGTGCCCCTGGTGCGGACGCATAAAATAGGCGGCCATCATGGGTGTAACGAGACGGGCAACAAGGAGCGACATAAGCACCGCGACCGCGACCGTTAACCCGAATTGCCGGAAATATTGCCCAACGATTCCGCCCATGAAACTGACTGGCGCGAATACGGCGATAATCGTGAATGTAATGGCAATAACCGCAAGCCCGATCTCGTCTGCGGCTTCGAGCGCTGCGCGATAGGGTGATTTACCCATGCGCATATGCCTGACGATATTCTCGATCTCCACGATAGCGTCGTCGACGAGGATACCTGTCACAAGAGTGATGGAAAGCAATGTGACGATGTTCAGCGAGAAGCCGAGCGCCTGCATCGCCCAGAACGTCGGAAAGATCGAAAGCGGCAGCGCAACCGCGCAAATGATTGTCGCGCGGAAATCACGAAGGAAAAGAAGCACAACGAGAACAGCAAGCGCAGCACCTTCAATGAGCGTGTGCATCGCCGATTGATAGCTTCCGAGCGTGAAAACAACCGACGAGTTCGATCTTCTCGAAGCTGACGTTCGGGTTAGACGCTGTAATCTTGTCGATGGCGTCGGCGACCAACTCTGCTACGCGCACGTCGCTTTCGCCCTTCGCCCGGACGATCCGGAAGGCGACAACCTCTTTGCCGTCAAGCTTCGCGAATGTGCGCCGTTCCTGGACCGAGTCGGTGATCTGACCAAGCTGATCGAGGCGTACCTTCCGGCCGCCCACGAGCGTAATAGAGGTGGAAGCCAAGCGCTCTACTGTCGTGGCGCTCGCCAGAGCGCGGATTGACTGTTCCGCCCCGCCGATTTCGCCTCTGCCGCCAGCAAGATCGGTGTTGGTCGCACGGAGCTGCTGGTTGACTTCCCCCGCTGTTATACCCAACGCTAGGAGACGTTCAGGGATAAGTGACACGCGGATTTCCCGCGTAAGGCCGCCAATGCGGATCACCTGCGCGACGCCACGAACGCCCTGTAGCCTTCGCGCGACTGAGTCATCGATATACCAAGACAACTCTTCGAGCGTCATGGATGGCGCTGACGCACCGTAAGTAATGATCGGGAGCCCTTCCACGTCAAGCCGCTGAATTACAGGCTCGTCAATGGTTCGCGGCAATTGTTGCCGGATTTTCGCGACCGAATCCTTAATGTCATTCACGGCTCGATCGGTATTGGTACCAATCTGAAATTCTATTGTCGTGGAGGAGGCGCCATCGGTAATGGAAGACCGAATGTGCTTGATGTTGCTTACGCCAGCAACCGCGTCTTCCACGCGCTTTGTAACCTGCGATTCAAGCTCAACCGGTGCGGCGCCCGACTGCGTGATATTGACCGTAACAATAGGTATATCGACGTTCGGAATTCGCGTGACCGGCATATCCTTGAAGCTCATCAGCCCAAGCGTGATCAGCACCAAAAATAGAACGAGAGAGGGAATCGGTCTTCGAATAGCCCAGGCAGAGAGATTGCTATTGTTACTGCTCATTTTCTGGCCTCGCCCGCAGAGGTCTGGGCAGCAGTTTGCTTATTCACGAATTGAGGAGAGATGGTATCGCCGCTTTTCAGGAGTGAGCCGGCCCGCATAATGACCACCTCACCCTCTTTAAGCCCTTCTTTTATCTCGACGCCGTCTCCAGTCAGAAGGCCCGGCTTCACCTGGCGCTCCCTTACCTTATTGTCTGAAACAACCAGAACCGTTGCTGAATCATTTTGATAAAGAACGGCCGTTGCCGGCACGCCGATAGACTCGCGCTGTCCCGCGTCAATCATGGCTTTCGCGAATGTGCCAATGCGGAGATCGGGGCCATCACCAAGAAAAATTCGAACTCGGCCGAGACGGCTTGCCGGGTTAACTTCAGATGATACAAGTCGAACAGTACCAGTTCTTTCGCTCGTACCGGCAATTTCAACGCGCGCTGGCTGGCCCATTTTGAGCTTCGCCATGTAGAACTCCGGCACCTCAGCGTCGAGTTCGATCTCACCTTCTTTTATTATCCGAAACAAAGCGTCCGAGGAGGATGAGGAAACGGCGCCGATGCGCGCGGTGCGGCGGCTAATTACACCACCAGCAGGAGTTTTTATGTCTGTCCGGCTGAGTTTCACCTCAAGTTCCTGACGTTGCGCTTGAATAAGAAGCTGATCGGACTCGGCAAGCTTCAGCCCTTCTCTTTGGGCTGCGAGGCGCGCTCGGGCAGTCCGGAATGCCGCATCGCGCTCTTCGAATGCGGCTTGGCTTGCAACGCCGGTTTCGCGAAGCGGCTTTATGCGATTAAACGCATCTTCCACTTGGTGCAGTGTTGCTTCGCTTTCGGTAATCTGATTGCGGACTTGATCGATGGCCGCTTGGGACCTCGAGGTTGAAGCGGTATTTTGTGCAAGTTGCGCTTCAAGGATTTCGCGCGACAACTTTGCCAGTACTTGCCCCGCAACGACCCTATCACCCTCTTCGGCCAAAAGCCCTGTGAGACGGTAGCCGTCTATCTCGGGTCCAACCATGACCTCTTCACGAGGCACGAGCGAACCCGTTACCAACAGATTATCCACAAATGTAATGCGTTTTGCCTCTACAACCGTAACGGCGGGAGCATTCGCTCTTTGCTGAGCAGGTGCACCCTCTTTGGCTGGCGTTTCTCCTGCCGAGGCTGCAGCCGTGAGGATACAAAACACCACCACTGTTGCGCCAAAACCCGCCGCCAGCCGCGCCACGCTTAATTTCAGTTTGCCGCTCATGCGCCGCCAAGGCCTCTCTTCACCCGCATTGTATGGATCGACAGAAACGGGAGTTAAAAGCGCCCAAACCATGGCGGCACTGCACAATTATCCCGGGGTACGGTTTACCACGCGAAGTTGCCGCGCAGAGCGCTCGCTCCTCGCGGAGAACTTTGTGAAGCTTGCCCTTCACTAGGATGTTGACGGTCGTGCAAGAGCACTGAGCGCCTCGCTGCTAGCACGCGCAGCGCATCTCTTGATCGCTACATTCATTGCGGCCAAAAATAGGTTAGACCAAGGCGCCCACATCGTTGAGGATTAGTCCGGCATTGCGCACGAGTGGCTGTTTCAATAGTTCGGCCGCCGTTAGTCCAAAAACTGGGTGATGCCAGCGGGGAAAGTTGTAGTGCAACGGGCACAGCACAAACGCGCGTTTGTGCGTCTCCGGATGCGGCAGTACGACGCGCATTGACGCAAGGGGGCGCTTCCTCTTCCAGTTGCAAATCAACCCTTTATAGTCCACTATATCGAGGTCGAGAGGTCTAGGGCCCCATCGATGGTGCTTGCGCCGTCCTTTTTGCGCCTTAAGCCGCCCTGCTCGCGCCTCAATCTGCTCTAAGACTTGCAAAAGCAAACAAGGGCGCATGGGCGTAGACACGGCAGCAACGGCATTCAAATAATTGGGCTGAGGGGCGTCTGCCAGCGCTTCTGTACAGTATATCCTAGATGATCCGATGATTTGGATGCCGGACCTAGCTAGTTCGTCAAGTGCTCTACGAAGAGTCTGTTCTGGAGTTCCCCAGTTACCCGACAAATTGGAGCCAAGTGCAATGACGATCATGCCGCCCTAAACGCGGAAAGTGTTGAGAAGTCACTTATTATTACCACAATTTGGCATGAATAGGGAGTGGGGCCTAGATCGCCAAAAACTAAATAGGTACAACTGCTTCCGAGATTCGAAGCCAAGGAAAACGGATGAATTTCTACTCTACGGAGCGCGTTGCTCTTTTTATTGACGGAGCGAACCTCTACGCTACAGCTAAAGCGTTGGGCTTTGACATCGATTACAAACGGCTACTCAATTTGTTTCGAGGCAAAGGGCTGTTGCTCAGGGCTCTATATTATACGGCACTCGCCGAGGAACAAGAGTATTCATCCATACGGCCTCTTATCGACTGGCTCGATTATAACGGCTACTCGATGGTCACGAAGCCGACCAAGGAATTCACGGACGCATCGGGACGCCGCAAAATTAAGGGCAACATGGACATCGAACTTGCCGTCGATGCAATGGAGCTGGCGGATCACCTCGATCATATCGTACTTTTCTCAGGTGATGGAGACTTCCGCACGCTTGTGGAGGCGCTTCAGCATAAGGGCAAGCGCGTCAGCGTAGTATCGACACTCACGACCCAGCCTCCGATGGTCGCAGACGAACTCAGACGCCAAGCAGATCAGTTCATTGACCTCGCCGACCTCCAGAAAGACATCTGCCGCACGCAGCGTCTTGAGAACGGGAGAGAATTCGGGCCGCATGAGCAGCAGCGCCTTCATGAGCGTGTGAGCCCAGGCGTGCCGCGGGAAACTCAGCTCGAAGTTGATTGACTGATTAATTAGGGGCGGGACCATGTCATTTGCCCCGGTTGCCCCCAATTGTGAGGGAGCGCCTTCTAATTTACGGAGCGAGCCGGAGCAAGACTGTATTCTATGCCCAAGGCTCGCCGAATTTCTGAAGCAGAACAGGACCCAATTTCCTGAATGGTTCAACGCTCCCGTGCCTTCTTTTGGGGGACCTTCCGCGCGTCTTCTGATCGTTGGACTAGCGCCGGGCCTTCGGGGAGCGAACCGCACGGGGCGACCGTTCACCGGCGATTATGCTGGCGTTCTCCTGTATGAGACATTGATTGCTTTCGGTTTCGCGAGAGGCTCTTACGGCGAAAGCCCCGGCGACGGGCTCGAACTCGTGGACTGCCGCATCACGAATGCTGTCCGCTGCGTTCCCCCGCAGAACAAACCGCTCCCCGCCGAAATTTCCACCTGCACAAGATTTCTCTCGGCCACCATTGCCGAAATGCCGAATTTGAGCGCCGTACTTGTCTTGGGGCGCATCGCCTTCGAAGCAACCCTCCGCGCATCTTCCTTGAAGCCTTCACAATATTCTTTCTCTCACGGATGCACATTTGATTTGGGAAAAAGTACGAAACTTTTTGGCAGCTACCACTGTTCAAGATACAACACAAATACAGGACGATTAACGCCTGTGATGTTCCATCGCGTCTTCGAGCAGGTAACGGCACATCTCAACGCCGTGAAGTAAACTATTTAGAGGACAGGGATGTTAGAGATCTCAACCGACAAGGTGGCGCATGTCATTCTTCGCTCGCGTGAGATCGACGCCAAAGTAGCTGCTTGGGACGAGCCGGAAAGCACAGACGGCGACGACGTCAATGGCGAAACCATTCTCGAAGATTTGCCCGACGATGCGACGCGACAGGAACTTCGGGAATTTCTCAATAGCCTGAATGAAGACGAGCTAGGGAGCCTGATCGCGCTGGCTTGGATCGGTCGCGGGACTTACGCGCCCGAAGAACTCGATGAGGCCATTGCAACGGCTAAGACCGAGCATGCGCGAGATGGAAGTAATTATCTTTTTAGTTTGCCGCTTCTGCCCGACTATTTAGAAGATGCTCTCGATCAGCTCGGCTATGCTGTTGACGACGATGAGCAGGACATTTTGGGCGGCTCTTAGAAAAGCTGGTCGTGACGCCGCGATACAAGTCTAGGCTAACCGACCAGCAGATTAAGAGTTTCGCTGCTCAAATGGCCTGCTAGGCTTAGCCAGCGAAGAACGCCAGTGCCCTAAAACAGCTTCATGCCGGGTGGCAACGGCAAGCCGCCTGTAAGGGCCTGCATCCTCTCGGCCATGGCCTGCTCGACCTTCTGCTTTGCGTCATTATGCGCGGCAATTACTAGGTCTTCGAGGATTTCGGCGTCCTCGGGCTTGAATAGGCTCTTGTCGATCGACAGCTTCGCCATCGCGCCCTTTCCCGTCAGCGCAACTTTGACAAGGCCGCCGCCGGACACACCCTCAACCTGCAAATTTTCGAGTTCGGCCTGCATCTCGGCCATTTTTGTTTGCAGTTCCTGGGCCTGCTTCATCATGTCCATGATTTTCATTGTGTTCTCCTGGCATGCGCCGCCCATAATGTGCGGCGTGCCCTGAATGTTCCTATTTGTCGAGCGTGCGAACGCTTTTTATCTCCGCTTCGGGGAAATGATGCATTACGCGCTTCACGGCCGGATGTCTTCGCATCTCTTCAACACTGCGCGCGGCTTCTTCGCGATGCTGCATTCCAAGCGGAGGCTGCCCGCGCTTTTCCGATAGCGAAACAACCCAGCGCGAGCCTGTCCATGCCTGAAGCTTGCGCGCGAGGTCTTGCGCGATGCCTTGAGGCGCGCCCTCCAGCAGATGAAGCTCAAGAAAGCCCGGCCCGAATTGAACAAGTTCGACCTTCTCCTCTAGCGCCGACTTCAACATAATATCCCTCACCTTGTTAGCGTGCGCGGCGATTTCGGCGAAGGAGACGAAGGTGGGGAGAGCGCTCTTTTCAGGAGCAGCTTTCTTTTCTTGAAGCTCCTGCGGTGCACGAACGGCAGCGGCCTCATGCAAGCCGCGCGGTTCCCGGCTGATCGGGGCGGGTGCTTGACGGTGGTTTGCGCCCTGGCCATTCGGCTGCACGGGGCGCCCGTTTTTCAAGCCGTCAATGATCTCCGCAGGCGAAGGAAGCGCGGCCGCGTAGCACATCCTGATGATGAGCATCTCGGCCGCAGCGAAAGGGCGCGGCGCACGGGAGACTTCGTCCAACCCCTTGAGCAGCATTTGCCAACCCATTGCCAAACGCGGCACGGACAAGTTTGCCGCAAGCCCATCCGCACGCGAGCGATCCTCGGCGGAAAAATCCGGGGGATATTGGCCGGGGAGAGCCTTCAAACGGCTAAGAGCGTGAAGCGTGTCAGCGATATCCGTGAGAATCATCACAGGATCGCCGCCGACATCGTGAAGCGCGCTCAAAGACTGAAGCGCCGCAGCGGCATTTCCCTGAAAGATTTGGTCGAGCAGCTCAAATATCGCTCCCCGCCCCGCAAGCCCGAGCATTTCCAGTATAAGGGCCGACGTTAAATGGCCGCGTCCAAGCGTGAGCGCCTGATCAAGCAGCGACAGCCCATCGCGAACTGAGCCTTCAGCGGCGCGCGCGATCAAAGGCAGAGCGCCATCTTCCGCGCTGTGGCCTTCCTTCTTGAGGATCGTGCTGAAATGCTCCGTTAGAAGCTCAGGCTCGACTCTGCGCAGGTCGAACCTCTGGCAGCGCGACAGGATCGTAACCGGAACTTTGCGGATTTCCGTGGTCGCGAATATGAACTTCACATGGGGCGGTGGCTCTTCAAGCGTCTTCAAAAGCCCATTGAAGGCGGACTTCGAAAGCATGTGAACTTCGTCGATAATGAAAACGCGATAGCGCGCCGCAGCGGGCTTATAGCGCACTGCTTCAATAATTTCGCGGATGTCGTCGATGCCGGTATTCGAGGCAGCGTCCATTTCAAGCACATCGACGTGGCGGCTTTCCATGATGGCCTGGCAGTGAACGCCAAGCTGCGGCATGTCGAGCGACGCTCCTTCCGTCCCACCGCCGGGCGCTTCGTAATTTAGAGCGCGCGCAAGGATCCGCGCAGTCGTGGTCTTGCCGACGCCGCGAACGCCGGTCAGCATATAGGCCTGAGCAATGCGCCCCATGGCGAAGGCATTGCGCAAGGTGCGCACCATCACCTCTTGACCGATAAGATCGTCGAAGTTTTGCGGACGGTATTTGCGGGCGAGGACAACGTAAGGCGCAGCTCCCGCACCCTCGCCTTCTGGAGAGGAGGATAATTGGCGGGATGAGGTTTTGTCGCTGGGCTTGCTCATTGGCCGTGGAAACGGGCCGGAGCGTAAGCAGCGGACCCTAATTGACCTTGTCTGCCTTTGCTGGCGGTGAGAGGTTGGACGCAACCCGCATCGAATTCGTTAGGGCTGCTTCCTTCCGGACCTGACCCGATTGGCGAGAGATACGTCTGCGCCAACCTCCCAAACGCAATATCGTAGGAATGCAGAAAATGTGCAAGTCCGCAGTGAAAAGCGCAGTTCCTGCGCCAACATCTTTTCGCCCGCAGCGGCTAGAGCATAGCGCCCAAATTATGCGCCCAATGTGCTGCGATGCCGGGCCAGAGGCTCTTGCTCCAGTAGCGGAGGATGCAGCAGATCAATCCGATTATGAATACCGAAGCTACGATCAGCGGGTTAACCTGCATCGAAAGCAGCAGCCAGCCAGGCGCATGAATCGCCAAGAACAGGACAGACGTAACGGCAATCGCCCATGCTGGAGCAAGACGTTCCTGCAGGCGCGCCTGCATGGCGCCTCGAAAGAAAAGCTCTTCGATGAAAACGCCGATGAAGCTCCAGGCCGCAGCAACATATGTCAGGCTAGAAAACCGATTGAGGGGTGGCATGAGGTATTGCACACGCACCAAATTCCATCCGGCAATCACGGCGAAGACAACGAGCGCAAGCCCAAGCTGACGCAATGTAATGGGGTGTAGGCCAAGCCATTTCCAAGGAGCTGCAGGCCGCACCCATGCTGTCCATGCAGAGGCAGCTGCGAGCCATATAGTGACGCGAAACCAAGGTCGCGCCGCTTCCGGAAGCAGGTCCAAATTCCAGGCCAGCAAAACATAGAGTGACCAAACAGCCGCAAATGCGGTGAAGGCAATCAATACCTCCGTAACAGATGGCAAAGGCGACCGGAAGATCCCGGCTGCTTCAACACTCATTACGCGCCCCGCACCCTCTGTTACCGACTATTATTTGACAATCTCGCCCGGATATACGCCCCAGAGATTTTTCTGAGGCACCCAGCCCTTTTGCTTGCCCGCGTAAACTTCGCAAGCTTCCCCATCGCATTCGGCGATGTCGATAATAGCGCCGGCCTCCATTTGAGCGACCGTCGCCGAGCCGCTTCGCGAGGACATGAGCTGAAACAGCGTGCGTTCCTTGACCCAGGGCGCGACGACTGCGGAACGCCTGCCGCTTACGAGCGAAGACGCCACCCAGCCGCTTTGGCCTTCGCTGTCGCGAACTTGGCGCCAATTCTCAAATTCGGCTAGAATTTCGACTGGAAGGCCAGCGCGGCGGAAAACCCATGCGATTGCATAATCACTGCCAGGACCAACGCGGGAGTTTACCTCATCGGCCTTGAGGCTAACGAAGCGTGGCAATGGCAGGCCTGTCACGGTGCCCACCTTGCGCTCCGGTGCTTTTTGCGCAACCGCAGCGCCTGCCAGGAGGAGGCCTACAATCTGCAATGCTGCGAGCGCGCGCAGCAACCGCGATGCGGCTGCAGCCCGGCCTAATTTCATTTCGCAAATGCGAGGCTTTGTCATTATGAGAAGCATCTGTTAGATAACTTAATTGAACCTGCGTAGCATGTTTCTGAAAAAGGGCCAGCAAGGCGTCTTGAGCTCATCCATGACCCAACAAAATGTCAAAGTCGTAGTCACTCGCAAACTTCCTGAGGCCGTCGAGGCGCGCATGCGCGAGCTGTTCGACGTAACGTTGAATGCCGCAGACACCCCCATGACTCGCGATCAGCTTACAGCGGCCATGCGATCTGCTGCCGTCCTCGTGCCTACCGTGACTGATCGAATTGATAAAGCCCTCATCTCGCTTGCCGGACCACAACTAAAGCTCATCGCAAATTACGGGACAGGTGTCGATAATATTGACCTTGAATCAGCACGCAACCGCGGCATCATCGTTACCAACACGCCTGGAATTCTGACCGAGGACACAGCGGACATGACAATGGCGCTGATCCTCGCCGTGCCGCGCAGGCTCGTCGAAGGCGCGCGCTTTCTCCAGGAGTCGCAGGAATGGCGCGGCTGGTCGCCAACCTGGATGCTAGGCCACCGTATTTGGGGCAAAAAACTTGGAATCATCGGTATGGGCCGCATTGGCCGCGCGGTAGCGCGCCGGGCCAAGGCCTTCGGCTTGTCGATCAACTATCACAATCGTCGCCGCGTGCCCGGCGCCGTTGAGGAAGAATTGGGCGCGACCTATTGGGAGAGCCTGGACCAGATGCTGGCAAATATGGACATCATATCGGTGAACTGTCCGCATACGCCTGCGACATTCCACCTTCTGTCCTCACGGCGGCTCAAGCTTGTGAAGCCGACGGCCTATATCGTGAACACGGCGCGGGGCGAGGTGATCGATGAAAATGCCTTGTCGCGCATGATCGACGCTGGTGAGGTCGCAGGCGCTGGCCTCGACGTGTTTGAGCACGAACCCGCCATTAACCCCAAGCTTCTCAAGAATAACAGGGTCGTGGTGCTGCCGCATCTCGGCTCGGCGACGATTGAGGGGCGCGTTGACATGGGCGAGAAGGTTATCATCAATATCCGCACCTTCTTGGACGGGCACAACCCGCCGGATCGCGTTCACTCCGCGATGTTCTAGTCGAACCGGGTGCGATGTGGTGGCGGAAAGCGCAGTCTATCCGCGACCTTCGCCTTTTTCTGCCCGGCAACATGGCGCGGCAGAGCTGTCGCTTCTCTGTCACACGCTTTCGCAATATGCAGGCCGCACTGCTAATTTGCTGGCCGTTTAGGTTGCATTTCAATAAAAATGCAACCTAAAGATTCTCTGTGTTTTACCTGAGGCCTCCGCGCAGGTGACGCGGAAAAAGCAAGCACGCTGACCTACAAGATGAGATATCCATGCTGAAACCATTCGATCTTATTGCGTCCATGCTTGCCCTTACTGCTACCGCGATAGCTCCGGCATCGGCTGCGGATATCTATCGCGCTGAGTCGGGCGGCTACAAAGACGCCCCCATCTATGTTCCGGTTTCCATCTGGACCGGCTTCTACGTAGGCATTAACGGCGGCTATGGCTGGAGCGCCAGCAGCAATCAATTCTCGTTTCCGTCCGACGGAGTGGATCCAGCTTTTGGTGGCGTTGATCCCGCTGGAGGATTTGGCGGCGGCCAAATTGGCTATAATTGGCAAATGTCCGGTAGCCACTTGGTCCTTGGCGTCGAGGCAGATATCGAGGGTTCTGCTATTGGCGACTATCGCCGTCGTCGCTGATACTAGTGAGAGTTTCCGTTCAGCACAACGGCTAAATCCGAGGTTGACTGGTTTGGAACGGTTCGCGGTCGCATAGGCTATGCCTTTGATACATCGCTTATCTATTTCACTGGCGGTTTTGCCTTCGGTGGCATCGAGAATCGGATAAGCGGGATTGTTGAAATACCTTTTCTATTCAAAAAAGATGAGACCGCCACGGGTTATACGGTCGGCGGCGGTTACGAGTATCAGTTTAGCCCCGCTTGGTCCTTGAAGGCGGAGTATCAGTACATCAATCTCGGCAAGCACAAACCGGAACCGGCCGGTCCCTTTACACTGTCCGACGAGGTCAAGATTAACGATGACGCTTTTCACACCTTCCGCGTCGGCCTAAACTATCACGTTCACCCATCATACGAGCCGCTGAAATAGGTTGCGGCGCGGTCCGAATGCCCAGCATGGACGCCGTTTTCTTATCCGTTCATGGGACACTGGACAAGGCGCACCGTCCAGCACCAGCGGCTGACTTAAGCAGAATTGTCAGCCGTTTCCGGCAATAAACGTGCTGCAACAGAACGCGCCTCCGCTCAACTGGACCAAGCGGAGGGATATGCCTTCATCAAGCTTATGGGCGCTTTTCGTTTTTCGCGGGGCGCAACCCAGCAGCGGAGGTTTCCCTTTCGCACATATAGGCGCCGCTCTTGGTCTTGCCGTAACGCCGCCCTGTGCTGAAGTGATAAATGTTGGACTTGGTATTGGCCCAAACGACCGTGTCACCAGGACAATGGAACCTGGCCTGAGCTTCACTTGTGAATTGCCCGGCTTTAAGTGGCGTTTGCGCCAATGCCCTACGCGGCCTCACCCCGCGCGGGGATTGCTGTGCCGGTGGTGGAACATTGGCGGTAGGAGACTCCGGCGCAATAGCGGGAGACGGGGTTGCGCTCGCTCCAGTGCGGCACCGGACCATGAAGTCCTTTTTCTTCGTTCCCCTAGACTGAATCGCTGTTTTATTCGCCTTCCACTCCGCCTCGCATGCTCTGACCGTTCTTTGCTGCGCCTCGGCCATTCCCGAGAAAATCAAGGCGCTCAAGCCAACGGCAAGATAAATGCGAGGAAACAATGATGTGTGCGTTTTCATCTCTCAAAACCCTGGGTGATGCTGCTTTGCATCGCATACCCAAGTAGAACATTTGGATCTGAGCTAAAGCAGCGGCCCGTCGGATAGTAGTTTAGTCCGACGGCGACCCATTAAGAGAACCATGGCAAGGATATAAGCAGCAATTGGCGTGGCTTAAGACAACAAAAATTGAGTTTCAATTATAAAAACAATTTGAATTATACTTGCGTCACTGGGACATAATGCGTCAGATTATGACTTTTAGACATATTTTTTCCTGGGAAATTGGGCACATCGATCCGGTTGTCACACAGGGAAAATCCGTAATTTGACCAGCCATACGCAAGGATTTCAGCGCATAATTTCGAAAAAGCGACGAGGCGAGCCTCGATTCTAGCGCGGCTGGCCGCCGTCGCCCTTACATGCTCGTGCGCGTAGCGCAAAGAGAGCCATGTCAGCGTCAAGGAGCTTTAAAATATTCGGCCCTTAACCGTAAGTAAAACGCGAGCACTACTCCTCACACTTTGGAAATACAGGTCAGTTTACCATTCTCTGTCTTTAATAGGAATTAGCGGGAGACTAAGGCTGCACTTTATACGCTGAACGGTGTTGAGGGATCATGGTTGAATTTGTAAATGCGCTTGTCCGGACGACCGCTTCGGATTTCACAGGCCGCCAGGCAAGCTCTCAATTTGAAATTCCAAAGAATCCGCTTTTTGCACGCCTTTCGCGCCAGCAAATCCGCCTCGTTCTGCCCCACATCAAGAAAAAGAAATTCCGCCAAGGCCGGACTATTCTCCCTGAAGGTTCGCGAAACCCTGGCAAGATCTACATCATCATGGATGGCCAAATAGCGCTGGCCAAGGAGGGCATTTCAGCCGTCGATGGCTGTCCGGCGACCTATGAAATTGGCGCGCTGCGCCGGGGCGATATTTTCGGCGAGGTGTCCTTCGTCGATGGGAAGCCGAGCGCAGTGACATTTCTAGCGAAATCCGACGTCATCGTGGCTGTGCTCGACCTCGCCGCTTCGCACCTGAAGATAAAGACGAGGCGTGTTCGCGATGTCGTAGTGGGCAAACTGCGCCGTCACCTTGCGACGCAAGTTCACGAATCTGCGGCGCTTCGAATGAATAGCCTGCAGTTGGAAAACCAATTCGCCGCTTATCGCAGCGGCGTCGGCCATATTATCGTGACGACGCTGTGCGTGCTTTCCTTTTATACGCTAGCGCTGAGCTTTTTGCCGAAATTCAAAAGCATCGCCCACGCGAATTTTGCTCTGAGCCCACTTATCATCATGTTCTGCGCTTTGTTTTTCTTCCCGACCGTCGTTACAAGCGGGCTTCCTGCACGCTTTTTTGGGCTTCGTCTCGACAATTGGCGAAGCTCGCTCTTGTTTTCTTTGGAAGCGTCGGCGATTTTTCTAGCGTTCTTCCTTATCATGAAATGGATACTTATCAGAAGCTTTAGCGAATTTACCGATCTGCCTCTCATAGGCAACGCACATGTCGAAGTGAGCGATCATACAGTGCCGCTAAGCACCTGGTACTGGTTCGCACTCGGCGTATATGTATTGCTGACCCCTATGCAGGAGTTTGTTGCGCGGTCGGGCATTCAGGCTCCCTTATACGCCTTTCTTCACGGCAGCGAGGCGAAGCGGCAGTGGTGCTCCATCCTCGTCTCCAATCTCGTCTTCGCGGCCGGGCACGCGCATATCAGCGTGTTTTTCGCGCTCGCTTCATTTCTTCCGGGCCTGTTATGGGGCTGGATTTTCGCGAGAACGAACTCGCTCCTGGCGGCAACCTTTTCTCATTTGCTCGTGGGCGGCATGACAATTTTTGTTTTTGGGATTGAAGGCATCATTTCCAGACTTTCAGCCTGAAGAGAGAGTTAATCGGAAATAGATGCTGGATGAGCCTTTTTTGGCTGCCCCTCGCGCTTAGCCCCCGGTCGTGCTCATGTGGCGCGCGACCGCAGGCCGCTGCCCACGGCGATCAATGACGAAATCATGGCCCTTCGGCTTACGGCTGATCGCCTCGGACATCGCGGCGAAGAGGAGTTCATCCGAATCGCTCGCGCGGAGCGGCGCTCTGAGATCCGCCGCATCCTCTTGCCCAAGGCACATATAGAGCGTGCCGGTGCAGGTGATGCGCACCCTGTTGCAGCTTTCGCAAAAATTATGAGTGAGCGGGGTGATGAAGCCGAGACGCCCGCCCGTTTCGCGCACTCGCACGTAGCGCGCCGGTCCGCCTGTGCGATAGGGGATTTCGTCCAGCGTGAGCCGATCCATTAGCCGCGCGCGAACGAGCGAAAGCGGCAAATACTGATCGGTGCGGTCGCCGTCAATGTCGCCCAGAGGCATAGTCTCAATCAGAGTGAGGTCCATCCCGCGCCCGTGGCACCAGTGCACCATCTCTTCAATCTCGTGTTCGTTTACATCCTTTAGGGCAACCATATTGATCTTGATTTGAAGCCCCGCAGCCTGTGCGGCGTCGATCCCTTCTATAACTTTTTGGAAATTTCCCCAGCGCGTAATGGCCTGAAACTTCACCGGGTCCAGGGTGTCGAGAGAAACATTGATGCGGCGCACGCCAGCAGCTGCAAGTTCCTCCGAAAAACGGGCGAGCTGACTGCCATTTGTGGTGAAGGTAAGCTCTTCGAGCGCACCGCTCTTTAAATGCCGGGAGAGGGCGTTTACGAGCCACATGACGTTCTTGCGAACGAGCGGTTCACCGCCCGTCAAGCGCAGCTTCCGCACGCCTTTTTCTATGAAGGCCGAGCAAAGCCGGTCCAACTCCTCAAGCGTCAGAAGGTCCGTTTTCGGCAAAAAGGTCATATGCTCGGACATGCAATACACGCAGCGGAAGTCGCAGCGATCCGTCACCGAGACGCGAAGATAAGTTATGTGCCGCCCAAATGGATCGACCATGGCTCCCGAATGGGGCCCAAGGAACTCGGCGGCTATGGTCTGCACGGTCATAGGTCTCGATCCCGCGAAGGCTTATTCTGCGCTCCCATATTATTTAGGGATAATGCGAAATCTTATCAGGGTGTGCGCCGTAAACAAAGCGCTACCATGGTCACGAATTAGCGAAATCCGCGTGGCGCTGATGGAGGTTGGAAATGGAAGACGAACGTTTCAACATGTCGCTGCGGAAATTTCTGAAGCATGTTGGCGTCACCTCTCAGCAGGAGATTGAGCGCATTGTGCGAGAGAAGAAGCTGACGGCAGGCAAGCTTCATGTACGCGCCGTGCTAACCGCTGAAGGCACAGACTTGCATCACGTGGTCGAAGGCGAGATCGATCTGCCGGGATCTAGGAGCTAACATCCTTTACGCTACGAATGCTCACGAGGTTATTTGGCGAGCCGATCGATCGGGGCTAGCTTGCGCAGGACCTTTTCAAGTCGGGCAAGCTTTGCCGGCTGTTGCACATCGACTAGGCGTTTCCGGATGACTTCCGCCAGTGCATGCGGGTCATTCACCGGCGCGGCGCGTAGCGCGGCTTCGGCATACATGGGGGTCTGGTTCACCTCGCTGCTGTCGAGTATCGCTAACAACCGGCCCCAGGCCGCGTTCGCTGTATCAGGAATGGCGGCGAGTGTAGCGAGGATCGAGACGGTCTTGTCCTTTGCGATTACCGAACCTCGGCTGGCCGCATCCAATATGTCCGGTAGCCGCGCCGCAATCAGCTTTGGGTTGGTGGCGGTGAGGGCATCGAGCGCCGCCAGGGCACCCCAGACGAGCCTTTTGTTGCGGCTCTTGAGCGCGAGAAATAACGCTTCTGCGTGGGGCGCGACAAGCTCGGGGCGCAAGGCGGCGAGTTCGTAAAGCACTTTGATGGCACAGTTCTGGGTTGGTTTTGGCGCCTTGGACAGCGCGCTGGCCAGTTCGGCCACATTTGCGTGATTGCCGTCCGCCGCGAGTTCGATTGCAAGCTCCTGGTTCGGCGCGTCGTCGCTGCGGCCCAGAGCGCTTGCAAGTTTGCCGAGTACGCTCATATGCGCCAGCGCTCAAGACGCGGAAGGGAACGCGTAAATAACCACCCAAGAAAACGTGGGATGCCCTTCTTTCGTAGCTGTTCGATGCAGAACTCCTGCATCTCGGTCACAGTGAAGTCAGGCTGGGTGAATTTGCCGTTCTGGTAACAGAGCGAGCAGTACTTCGCGCTCCGCGATCCATCGGCCTCAGAGCCCCCGCCATTCGGGTCCTTTGCCAGCGGCATGGAGCAGCTTTGACAGGTCGTGCTCATAGGCTACTCCCGAGGTTTTTGCTAAACCAAACTTAATCCTACTGCGTCACAATCTCATTCGGTAGTTTGCGCCGCAACAGGGGCATCGCGGCAGGGTTCTCGCCAAGGCGGTGGCGATCCTGCGTCTGAGCGTTGCGATGGAGTTTGGAATGTGCCTCTCGGGCCTGAGCGGCATGTCCCCGTGGCCTGTAACCTTTGGGAAGAGAAGGTTTTTTGCGTCGCCGGGCGGAACGGGATCCTGAGGGGGGAATCGTCTCCCGCTCGGAGATCAGAAAGGCGTAAGCGGCGATGCACAGTGTGGCATGGTGGTGAAAGCCGCGCCATCCCCGCCCTTCATAGTGGCCGATGCCTATTTCCTGTTTCAGATCGAGGTAATCGCGCTCAATCCGCCAGCGCAGTTTTGCCGTATCGATAAGAGACACAAAGCCAATGGTTTGCGGTAGAGTCGAGAGCCAATATTTCGTTGGCTCCGGCTCTTCTTCCGGCCATTCGATCAAAAGCCATTCCTCTGGCCGCGCCTCCGTCAGGTTATAGTCGCGATGGGCTGCACGGGCACGCACCCGCGCAAATCGCGAGGAAAGCGTCTCGCAAGCGCCTTCCCGCCAGGCGATCGTTTCCCAAGCGTTTGGCGGCAGGCTCAGGGCAAGCTCTCTTGCGGATACGGGCTTGTGCTCTTCATCGCGGCGCATGAGCTTTGGCGGCCGGCCGTTGCCGCTGAAGGATTTTGGCGGCAAGGGGCCTTCGCCCTCCTTCCAGACCGATGTCTGCGGCTGAATGCCTGCGACGTAGCTCAGTCCCAATGCCGTCACGCCCTCGCGCAACGCCGTGTTGACGCCATAGCCCGCATCCATCAGCACCACGCCGGGCGGAACGCCGTCTTGATAAGCTTTTGCGATCTGCTCCAAAGCAATCTCAGGCTTGGTTAGAAACGTCACGCCGACGGGCACGCCTGCCCGCCGCCTCCGCTCCTCATCGGCGGCCCATTCCTTCGGCAAATAAAGCCTATACGCGATGGGAAGGCTTCCATGCCGGTTGGCAATCGAGAGCGAGACCGCGGTTTGACAATTGTCTTGTTTGCCGAGTTGACCGCAATACTGCCTCGCCACGCCAACCGAATGCTTGCCCTTCTTCGGAAAGCCCGTGTCATCGATGATCCAGGCTTCAACCGGCCCGCGTTTTTCCAGCAGAGGCAGCGTCAACTCCCGGATCTTGCCCAAAACAGTTTCATCGGACCAGGGCGCCTGACCCACGAAATGCAACAGCGATTGGTGCTGCGCCGAAACCCGCGCCGGCGCCGTGATCGCCGCCAAAGGCTCCACGCTCTTACGTTCGCAGCCGGCAAGGAGGCCCGCGCAGTAATCGCGAAGCGGGCCCGCGCGGTCGCGGTGTCCCACTGCTTCGCTTAAACTCTCGACAAAGGCTGCAAAACGCGATCCACTCTCCTCCAATTCAAGCCGATCCATGTTCGCTATCCCCCGAACCGTGAATCGCCCTCATAAATCTGTTCGCAGTTTTTTGCTTTACCTAAAAATGCGGCTTTGTGACTCAGTAGGACTAACCCGCCCAGCGGATATCGAGCGTGCCTTGACGGGGTGCCGCCGGATGTATTTCGGCATGGGTGTATCTGCGTCCTATCTGGAGGCGACAGTCTACGCCGCAGCAGTCGCGCGCCAGCACAGTGATCTCGAGGTGTTCGTCAACATCTCCCAGATGACAGTGTCGCAAATGAGCTTGACCGAAATGACGGACTCTCACCAGCAACGCCTGCATTGGGCGTGCGAGCAGGTGCTGGACTGGTCAGGTTTACCGGTCGTAACTGTCCGGCCAACGGTCTTCCTTCAGAACCCCTTTTTTTCGGCCTGGGCCGCGGAATCGATAGCCAAAGACTCCACGATCCGCCTGCCTTTTGGCAGCGGGAAGACGTCCCCGGTTGACGCTCGCGATGTGGCGGAGGTGATCGCGGTCCTACTGTCCAGTCCTGCCCATCATATCGGCAAGGTCTACGAACTGACCGGCCCGCGATCAGAGGATATGCGCGGCGTGGCCTCAGAATATTCCAGCGCTCTCGGTCTAACCATTACCTATATCGATGTTTCGTTGGAGGAGTGGCGCGACCGGGAACTGCGCAACCGCAATTTGCCCGAACATGTCTTTGGCCACCTGTTGACTATGGCGCGCCTCCATGCCGCCAACCGCTATGATCGCATCACGCATGATGTTGAGGCGATCACGGGAAGGCCCGCGACGAGCGTTCGTGAATATGTGGCGCAGCATCCGAAACTCTTCGAGCCACACGCGCCGCAGGCGTAATCGTTGCGCTGTCTCCATTAGTGAGGAAGTTGAGCAAGCGCTTGAAGGATCCCGTCAGCGCCTAGATTGACCGCAACAGGAGAGAGATAGTTCCAAGAGATAAGGCCTTCGCGTCCGATCACGAAAAGCGCCCGTTCACAGAAACCATCGCGCTCATGATAGGCGCCATAACGTCTCGCGACTTCGCCCTTCGGTTCAAAATCGGAAAGCAGCGGAAAGTGGATGTGCAGATGCTTGGCAAAGGCGTCGTGACACCAGCTCCCATCGACGGAGACGCCCAGCATGACGGCATGATATTTTTCGAACTCTGGCAGAGCTTCATTGTAAAGCGCCATTTGATCTCCGCAGACCGGGCTCCAATCGGCGGGATAGAAAGCCAGGATAACGGGCTTGCCGCTGAGGTCGCTGAGCGTGAGGGATTGATCCGGCGTAACGTTCAGAGTGAAGTCCGGGGCTTTTGTGCCGGGGCTTAGAAGCTTCGGCTTTTCCTTTTGTGGTACGTCCGGCTGCGGTTGGAGGGTATCACTTGCCATTTTAATACTCCTCGTTCGTCTTCAGGCCACAAAGCACTGCCTGCTTCATGTCGAGGCTACGGCTTAGCGAGGATGATTTGAGTTGTACTACTCAAGGACCAGCCTGAGCTGACGCTGCATCCTGCCTCGCTCATTAATCGACCTTGCCCCTTAGCCAATAATACCAGGCCGATAGGCTTGGTTCCCGAGTCGAGCATCAACGCCACATTGAAGCGCGCCCCAGAGGGTCTCTCGCTTCGAATTGGCTGGAAGTGGTTCGCCGTGAACTCGAGGCAGCCCAAGCAACGGCCCGCATGCACGCTAAAGGCCGAACTCGGACATCGGGTTCATTTCGAAAATTGCCTCCTATTCGAGATAAGCCGACGCTGCGGGCCCACACCCGATGTTCCCTTTCTTTATTTCTTCCCGCCGGAATAAAATGTCCTCGCGCCAGCAACGGACGTTCATTCGCCTGCCAGTCTACACGAGCCCTTCCTCATCTCTAAGCACAAGCTTTGCCTAAGCCTTATTGCCTAACGCCTCGCAAGTTCTAAGCTTATTTTCGCTCGCCGCATCGATGGCTAGCAGCCGGAATACATCGCTTCCTTCTCCAGCCGGCGCCGTTTTTGACTCCAGAAGGTAGACGGACTGAACCGATTGATGATCGCATTTCCGATAATATTGGGGGCCCTTATAGTAATCATACTCTAGGCCCTCAAGCGCCTGGATAACTTTATCCGTCTCCGTGGTGCCCGCATTCTTCGCCGCATTAAGAAGAGTTCTTACGCCGCCATAGCCAAGTGCCCCATAATCGGACGGGACGGCTCCTCCGTGCATCTTGCGGAACCTGTCGTTGAACTCCTTGGCCAACTCGATATTCTGCTCGATGGACCAATAATAGGATGTAGCTCCCACGACGTCTTCGAAAGCCTTCTCTCCCGCGGCCACGCGGCCCGCGTAAAGAAGAACCGGCACCACGATTTTAATTGACTTTTTAAGACCGAAATCCGTCGCCTGCTGCAACGAGATTAGCTGGTCCCGTCCGAAATTGCAGATGCACAAGACATCGGGCTTGAGAGCCGCGATTTGGGGGAAGTACGCCGAAAAATCCGCCGCGCCAAGTGGATGCCGCACATCTATGAGCGTCTTAATGCTGAAAGGCTTGCCGGTGTTCTGGAAGGCCCGGACCATCTCATGCCCATAGGCATAATCCGCGGTGAGGAAAGCCACATTCGTTCCAAAATTCGGGAAGGCATATCGGCCGACAGCGCCTGCCGTCATATGAGGGTTCATGGCCTCATGGAAGGTGTATTTGCTAGAGTGGGGCGCCTCGTTGATCGCGTCCGATTGACTAATCGAGTTATAGATGACGCCGCGCTGTTTCGCCACCCCGTTCACGGCAAGCTGCACAGCCGAAGAAATGCTTCCCGCCAAGAAGTGGACCTTGTCCTTCTCGATCAGCTCGATGGCGCACTTCACCGCTTCATCGGAGTTGAGCCTGTCGTCGCGCACCACGATTTCCGCCTTGCGGCCATTGAGCCCGCCGGCGCCGTTAAACTCGTCGATAGCAACCTGCGCAGCCCGGACTTGATCCTGCGCCTGCACGTTGAACGGCCCGGTAAGGGGCACGGGAAATCCGATTTTAATTGGCGGCTCTTCCGCGCGAAGGACATTGATTCTGAAGGGGGAGGCCGCGAGCACAAATCCTGCAGCCCCAGTCTTGAGCAGGCGGCGGCGTGTAAACCCGTTGCCAGCGGCCGCGGGGACGCCGTTATCTCTTTTCATGGAAATTCCTCCAGCACCACTTCCACTAGAGGCCTTGCTCCTCCCATGCAACGCAAGAGCTCGCAGTTATACGAAAAACTCAGATGCTGTGGCTTGGCGGCTATATGCCCTAGTCAAAAATCCATACTCAGATAGAACTTGAGTTTGGTTACCCATTTTGGGTTCGCGTAACCCGGTTTTCCGAACTCAAAGGTTCGCGCCAGTTCAGCTTAGGCAAAATACACGCCTTGTTATATATAACAGGCGCTCGAGGCCGGGAGCGGAAGTTTCAGGGAGGAACGCTTCTGTTGGCTTCCGAGGGTGAAGCGGAAAGATTAGCGCTTTGCCTTCATGTCTGTGTGACCCTGCCTATTTGTGACTGCGGTTTTCGATACCGAGCAAAGTCGGAGCGTAAAAGCCAGATGTACGATGTCTCACGCGGTTGATGCCGCGACTAGAGCTGGGGTCGCCACGGTGACGCCAATAGCATAGAACAGGTCGAACCAGACGATGCGCAGGAGATTGGCTAGCCGCACCAAATACTCAAAAGCCTTCGCCACCAAATATAAGGGTCCGCGACCTCCGCTCATACGGACCGACTGCGAGAAATTCCGAACATCTTGCCCACTTGGGAACGCGTGCATACCGATCGAGATGCCAAGCCAGAGCAGGACCAGGAAAACAATTGGTGTGTCGGCAGTACGGAGATCGTAAGCCATGATCGGCGTGAACGAAATGAGGGCACAGAGAATGGTGTTGACGATAAGCGGCCCGATCGAGATCAGAAAATTCGCGCCAAGGTGATTAGTCTTGCCGTGGATCACGTAGCCGGAAGGGTTGCCAACCTGGAAATAACAGACCCTGTACACAGGGACGCCGGCAAGATCGCAAAAGAAGCGATGCGCCACTTCATGGACGATGATCCCGGGGAAGGTGAGAATCGCGACCAAGAAACCCGGAATGAAAAACATTGCTTATTTCTTCACAGTTTCGAAGCGATTGCGGAACCGCTCGGGCAACACGGCGCTCACCCTCTGCCATTCATATTTGTAGAGCTCAATGCCTCCGAGATAATCAAGCCCGCGCAGTTGCTGCCCCTCCTGAGGATCGGCAAGCAGGAGAGTTGCAATCTCGATGCGTGCCGATTTAGAGGACGGAAATGCGCGCAGCACCTCGAGCCGGCGAGGGATAGCCCTCATCTCGGAGTATGAATGACCGCAGCACCCTCGAATGCGGACGTGCAACAAGCGGGTTTTAAGGCCTTCGCTAACAGTGCCCCGGGGTCCGCTTTTGTATAATCTGGCGTGGGCCCTGCTCCTCGCGAACGATGCTGGACGTTCCAGCAGACGAACCTCACTCGCCAGTTGATGCAAAAAGATGAGTGGCTGGACGTAAGATTCTAAGCCGTACCTGGCCAATCATCTTTTTGCATCACTACGGCTTATCACCGTTAAAACGGAAACGGCCGATGGCCAAAGGAAGGCGTCGCGGCGATCTTCGACTTGTCCAGGAACAAACTTTTTTGTCACCGGCTTGCGGACATTTCTTCTCATGCGTGCTCGCTCTACGCGCTTAAGTTTCTGTAAGGCATTCTGATATCTCACCCGGAGATGGTAAGAGAGTATGTTCGCCAATCAAAGGTGACGGTGGCTTGCACCCTCACAAACAGCATTTCTGGGATCTTTGACAGGCCGAGGCTTAGCTCGCTCCGAAATTACCGCAACTGCGTCCGATGACCACTGTTCGCGTGCCAATATCCCGCGCCTCGTCGCGGCTATGCGTGACGTAAACCAATGTGAATCCGATTTCGGCGTGGAGCCGCAAAATCTCGGCGCGCAGCTTGCGGCTCAAAGCCTCGTCAAGGCTGGAAAGAGGTTCGTCCATCAACAGAATGCGCGGCCGCAACGCAAGGGCACGCGCGAGGGCGACGCGTTGCTGCTCCCCGCCCGATAGCTCCCCCGGCCGCACATTAAGATAGTCGCCAAGCCCTACGACGTCGGCAACTTCTCTGATGCGTTGTCGTCGCTCCTTCGCAGCGATCCGCCTGGCCTTGAGGCCGAATTCGATATTCTGCGCAACGGTCAAGTGGGGCCAGAGCGCCAAATCTTGGAACACCATGCCGATGCCGCGCTCATGTGGCGGGCGTCGATTCCATCCCGATGCCGCAACGATCTCCCCATCGATGCGGATCTCCCCTTGATCGGGAATGACGAGACCGGCAATCATGAGAAGTATTGTGGATTTGCCGCAGCCGGAGGGCCCAAACAGCACGAGGCGTTCGCCGCTTTCCACCTTTAGGGACAGCGCGTCAACAACTGCCCTGCCGCGATAAAGCTTCGAGACCCCCCTGAGCTCAATCATGGACACGCTCATCTCGCGAGCGGCGAAGCCAGAGGTAGATCAAGCCCAACGGAAGCAGTGTGCTGGCAACAAGAATAAGGCAAAGCGCCGCGATCAGGCTGGGCGCACCATTCGCCATAAGCGTGAAAATGCGCACTGGCAGCGTGTCCGAGCCTGGCGGATAAACGACCATGCTGATACCGAGATCGCGCAGGCAGAATATGTAGCTTATGACCCAAGCTGCGATGAGACCGCGCTTGGCCATGGGCACAATGATTTTGTCGAGGGTCATGAACCAGCGGGCACCGGAAAGCCGCGCCGCCTGCTCCAATGACACAGGAATGCGCTCAAGGTTTGCTGCAATCGTTCGTATTGGCAAAATCGCGTATTGCGCCAGATATCCGAGGATGATGATCGCTGGCGATGCATAAATCAGGCTCGTGACCGGCCGGTTCCAAAGGCTGATAAGGCCAATACCGATTACTGTTCCAGGGATCGTAAAGAACAGCAGGGAAAGCCCATCGACGGCGCGCCAAAAGGGAAGCGAGCGCCGATCAACGAGATAACCGCAATAAAAGCCCATCGCGGTGAGTAGGCACGCGCCGAGGAAAGCAAAGACTATTCCGCGCAACATGCTGTCGCTCGCCTGGGTAAAGGCTGCAAGAATGTCTCCCTGCGACGCCTGGAGGACGAGCACCGTAAAAGGAAGCAATACGGTGATCGCGGCCCATGCTGCCAGGAGCAAGAACAAAGGCCTGCGCCAGCGGCCTAGGTCGATCTCGATCGTCTTCGCCTCAAACGTGTTCCTGCTCAGCTCCAGCACACGGCTGTGCAGAGGATATTGCAACGCCAAAAGGGCAAGCGTGACCAGGAGCAAGGGCATTGCCGCCACGGTCGCTGCCGCGAAATCGTAGAAGGCCGCGAATTGCGTGAGCGTCTCCGACGCATAGACGGGATAGCGCAAGTAGGCCGGTACCCCCACTTCGCCGAGCGTTAAGAGGAAAACGAGGATTGACGCGAACAGGATTGCCGGCGCGATCAAAGGCAGTGTGATGCCCCTGAGGACACCAGGCCAGCCGCAGACGAGCCGGGCGGCATCCTCGAGCCGCGGGCTCACCGTTCGCAAATAGACCATCGTCAGTAGCATGATGAGCGGCATCAGCGCCGCCGTGAGCACCCAAACACAGCCCGGTAGTCCGAAATAGGCGGAGGAAATGAGGTCTCTTGCCGCTGGCGGCAGCGCTCCTGCAAACCAGCCATTTCTTGCGAAGACGCTGGACCACGCAACGGCGGAAACGAACGGTGGCAGCAACAACGGCAATGTGAAGGCTACGGCGAGCGGGCGCCGAAAGGGTAGGTTCGACTTTCCCAGCAACACGCCGAGCGGCACGCCGATGACCGTCGCAAAGCCTGCCGTCAAGAATGACAGCAATAAACTATGCCCCATCAACGATACAAATGTCCCGTCCGAGCTGAGGAAGCTTTGATAGGACCTCAAGCTGAAATGGCCATCGGCATAGAGCGTTTGGATCAGCATGGCTACGAGGGGGGAAAGCCCGACCGCGGCCAATAAGAGTGCTGCGCATGTGAGGGTTAGACGCTCCGTCACGATTATGGCCCGGCCCAACTCTTCAGGAAGGGCTGGATCTCCTGAAGTTTCGCTGCGATTTCGGCATAGTTTACGCGCATGGTCTTGATGGATGAGAGCCGCCCCAACTCAGGCGGCGCCTCGACGCCATCGTGCAGCGGCAGCTGCGCGGCGTTCGAAGCCGCGAGCTTGCGCTCGGTCTCTTTCGAGAGCAAATAGTCGATGAGCTTGCGTGCAGCGTCGGGGTGAGGAGCGCCAGCGATCAAAACCGCGGCATTGGGAACGATAAGACATCCGATATCATCCGGGCCCTGATCCGGGTAGATCATGTTAACGGGTTCGTGCTGCCTCAGCCGGTTTACCACATCATCGCTATCTACCAGGCTGAAAACAAACTCACCGCGCGCAACAAGATCGGCGCTATCACCGTTGCTCGGAGAAACCTTAACGTCGTTGTTCCGAAGCTCTTGCATGAAGCCGCGCAGCCGCTCATCGCCCCACAGCACGGCGAGCGCCGCGATCTGAGCTGTCGTGGTGCCAAAGAGCGGATTGGCGATCACGGCTTTGCCGCGCCATCGTGGATCACCGTAGGCCATGACCGATGCTGGCTCCACGCTTGCCGCGCGATTGACAATCAGGACGCGCGCCCTCGCCGCAAATCCGGTCCAATATCCCTGAGGATCCTTGAACGCTGCGGGAATACCGGCCGCATTCGGCGAAACATAGGGTGTGGCAATCCCACGCTGCCGCAAGACCTCTGCGCGGATCGGCTCATTGGCCCAGTAGACATCGGCTTGCGGATTGTTCTTCTCAGCAATGAGCCGGTTCATCGCACCCGTGCTCTTGGCTTCTTCCGTATCGTAGACAGCCCGCACCTTGATACCGGTCTCCTTCTCGAAATCCTTGAGAATGGGCTCCGAGAAGACCTGATCATGGCTGACATAGACCACAACGGTCGGCGTTTGTGCGCCAGGAGGGAAGCGCCAGACCAGGGCAGCAATCACCGCCAAAGCCACGATCCCTATTAAGATGAGTCTCTGCATGACTCTCGTCTCCCGGATTTGTTAGCGCGGCGTTGCCATTACCGCTCTCTATTGGCCGCCCCACGAGAAATCGTCGAACGCCGTGACACTGTCCGCTTTGGTCCAAACGCCTACCGCGCCCGGCGTGATATGATCGGCGTCGGCTGCGATATATTGCTTGCCATCCAGCATGACCTTGACGGCTTTGCCGGAAAACTCGACGCGCAAGGTGTGCCACTGATTGGCTGCCACAGGCGCGTCTACATAATTGATGGTGTGTCGAACTCCCTTTTTTGTGCGATAGAGCGACACGTTGTTTTCGAGCGCATTGGCGCGCGCAATGTAGTAATTATCGCTGTCTTGCCAGCGCCACACAAGGCCGCCAGCTTGATCCTCGCGTCCGCTGAGTGGCTTGAACTTGACCTCAACAAAGCCGTCAGTGATCGATACCGATTTATTGACGCACCATGGGAAGGTTCCCTGGCCCGACTGCTTGAGAACGTTCGGCTTGCTTGGAGCCGATGGGTCTGGTTCAACTTTCCAAATGGGCGAACCACTGCCGGTCACGCCGCAGGTCCACCCCGAAGGTAATGAGCCAGGCGATACGGTATCGAAGTTTTCGCTGCCGGCGAACGCTGCCGTTGCCGGTATGATCATCGCGACAATAACGAGGGCTTTCATCGATGCCTCCTTTTTGGTGCTGGTCAGTGTGAATCGCTCATTCGTGCGAATTGATAATGCGGGCGTCATCGGATCATCACCCAGGCGGGTTGCAGCAGCGGAAAGGCGATTAAGCCCACGGCCGCGGCAACCGCGATCAGCAGCGGATTGCTGACCTTCCAGCGAAACAGAACTGCAAGCGATACAAGCGCGATCAGGATCGTCAGCCAGTCGCCAATGGCGATTTTCCCCAATAGGACGCACGCGCCCAAGATGGTCCCGATTGCCGCGCCATAGGCGCCTTTGATGAAGCCCTGCAAATTGGCGTTGCTCCGGTGCCGGGCGACAATCGGCGCCGCAATCAAAACAATCAGGGATTTCGCTCATACTGCTCTCAGATTTCCCATTCGCGGCATGACCTTTCCTTCTGCAAGCGGTCCTTCAGGCCGACACTCGTTGGCTCCTCACCTTGCCTGAACCACGATATTGTCTCTTACAGTCGACCCGAGTTTGCCCCGTTGCAGCCGCAGCGGATTGCTTCGGGACCGCCAGAGCGTGTCGCAGTCAGGTGGCTCGGAGGTCCTCGCAATGCAGAGCTGGTTGTCTTTTACCTCCCACGTCCCGGAATGGCGTTTGTTCATAAAAACGCCCTCATACTTGCCGCCACGCTCGAAACGGTCGGTGTAGTGGACCTCATCGGTAACCACCTTCCCGGTAAAGACGCTTGATCTCGGCGCTGGAAAGCCTGCGTGTGTCATCCGCTGCGGCTGCAGACACGACGAAAAGCACCCCCGCCAGCAGGGCGATGCTACGCCCTGAAGTAGAAATGCGGTCCTCATGACGCCTTCCTTTGCATCGCGGGCGGCCAGTTATGGGCCTCGTCCCTTGCTGCCACGAGCCAGCCATAGAGTGCGTCATAGATCACAAGCCCGTAGCGGAGCATGGCGTGGTCATCGGGGATATTGACCGAAAGGCCGAGCGAGATCGCAAACAAGCCTGCGGCTTGAGGAGCAAGGTCCATGCGATCGGTATCGGCTCCCCGGACGATCTCGGCAATCTGTAAGAGAGCCGGATCGACAAGCTTGTAGTCCTCAATGAAGGCATCGAAAGAGCAGCGTTCTCCGCGATGGGTCAGGACAACGCCCGGAATGTCGTAGGGGACCGCACCCGTGTCATTTGCGACCTTCAGCACGTCGCCAGCAGGCACGTAGATGAATTGCGCATCCGGATCGATGAAACGGCGGATCAGCCAGGGGCAGGCGATGCGATCGATCTTGGGCCGCTCCCGCGTAACCCAGACAGAGGGTTTTCCAGGTTTTGCGACGATTGCGCCACCGCTCGTGGTCCAGACTTCGAAGCCGCCTTCGAGATAGTAGGCCGGCAGCCCACAGTCACGCAGATACTTGGCAACGCCTTGGCTCGCCGCATCGCCATCCCCGTAAACAACAATCGGCCGCGCTAATTCTAGGTTCACCCCCCAAACCGGAGCGGCGTCAGGATCTCGGCGGATGGCTCCAGGGATTACGCCTCCAGAGCTCGCGTGAGCGCTTTCGGCTCGCACATCGATGATGATGGGGGGAAGCGCCAGTTTCAGCGATTGCCTGAAATGCTCAAGGGATATACCGTCCATGTAACTCTCCTTTCGAAACCCGCTGGTCCTTGAAGGTCAGCCACGCTTTTTGCGGAAATATTCGTAAAGATCGTCGAAGATCGCGCCGCCGCGAGTAAGCCTTTCCTCGTCGCTCTGATGCGCCATCGCGACGCCCGCAATCAGGGTTTTGATGCCGCCCACTTCGTCCCGTCCGAACTTCGAGTCCTTCAGGTCGATGTCGTGGACGATCTCAGCAATCGCCTGCAATGCCGGATCGGTTGGGCCAGCTTTGCCGAGCAGCACTTCGAAGCTGCAGCGGTCGCCCTCATGGGTGAATTCGGCTTCGAACATGTCGAAGCGCAGTTCGCCGGGATTCGGCGCATAGCCTTGGCCGGGCACAAACTTGAAACGGGCAGTAGGGTCGATGAAGCGCCGGATCAGCCAGGCGCATGCGATGCGATCAACATGCACCCCTTGGCGCGTCACCCATATGCGATCCTTTAAGTGGACCAAATCCGCGGCCTGATGCGCCGCGCTACTCTCACGCGTCTCCGCCATCATATCCTCCGTAAGCTTGGCCTCTAAGCCTGCGAGCAGGCCGTCGACCGTCTCGCGGCCGTTCGCGCCGAAAAAGTCAATGGCGACGACCTGCGCCAGCTTGGCCTTCAACCGCGCCAATTGCGACCGGCCTTCAGCCTGGCTCATGACATCCTCGTTTAGGGCATCCGCCAGGGCGCCTGCCTCCTTGGCAAGCGCGTCATAGTCCTGATCGCGAGCAGCCGTGAACAGCGACCGGATCTCCTGGTCCGATAAACCGGCGATCAGCCGGGCCTCGCAGATGATGGCCTCGCCGCCACCCTCGATGATCTCTTTGAGCACCCATTGGAAATCCTCCTGGGTCTGCTCGTTTGCCGGCAGCGCGTAGACCGCATTTTTGACGGCGGCCGCGCCGAGGGCCTGGAGCCGCCGCCAGATTTTGACGCGTAGATAGGCCGGTTTTGCTGGCAACTGGTGGATGAGAAATAGCCAGCGATCTTCCGTGACAGTCACGCTGGTTGCGGCATCGTTCATATTGAAAATGTATCACAAGTATGATTTTGTTTGCAACACCTGTATCATATAAAAAACAGGATAACCTTTGGACGAAGTTTTTTTGTGAAGGAGCACTTATGCGGTCCCATCTCGTGAAAATAGCTGCAGTCGCCTTATTTGCTATCACGGCCTTGGCGCTTGCGTCCCACCCCAGCCGAGCCGACCAAGCCGGCAAAACAGTCGTCTTCGTTTGTGAGCACGGGTCCTCAAAAAGTGTGGTAGCGGCTGAGCTGTTCAACCGGACCGCACAAGAGCGCGGTGTTTCGTTGCGCGCGGTTTCGCGTGCGGTGAGCGCAGAAACGCGCGAGTCAAAAGTTCCGCCCGGTCTTGTCCGCAGTCTCAGTGCCGACGGATTCAACGTCGGGACCTTTGAACCGCAAGCCCTGGCAGAGCAGGAGGCCAGCTCCGCGGTTCGAGTTGTTGTGATGAACTACGACGGCAAAGTCGAGTCAGCCGGTAACGCAAAGGTGGAGCACTGGAACGAACTCCCGGGGGTTATAACTCAGTACGACAACGCCAAAAAAGAGATGTCCTCTCGTATAGATGCGCTTCTCAAGGATCTGACAAAGGATCAAGCAAAACAATAAGCGACATCAGCGATAGCCCAGCGCCCCGACGGCAGCAGAATGGAAGGGGCGCTCAGGATCAACTCCGACCGTCTACAACGCCTATCAAGGATGATGGTCGCGACCGTATCTCACTCAAGAGGAGAAATGTTATGAGCACTGAATTCGACCGGCGCCGGTTTATCGAAGCCACCGGCATTGCAGCGGCAGGCGTCATCGCCACAGCCGCGGTCAGTCAATCGCCCGCGGCAGCGCAAACTGCCGCTCCTCCGGCCAAGTCACCCGTTCCTTACCAACCCCAACCTCTGCCTTTTGACCCGAGCCATATCAAAGGCATGTCCGAAAAGATCCTCATCAGCCACTACGAGAACAACTATGTCGGAGCTGTGAAGCGCTTGAATGCAATCGAGGCTCAGCTGGCGGGCATCGACTGGGCAACTGCGCCGAACTTCCTGATCAACGGTCTCAAGCGCGAGCAGTTGATCGCGACCAATTCAATGATCTTGCACGAACATTTCTTCAATGCGCTCGGCGGTGGCGGACGGCCGGAGGGGGCGCTGGCTGCTGCGATCGCGCGGGATTTTGGCAGCTTCGAGCGCTGGAGCGCAGAGTTCTCCGCCATGGGCAGGGCCGAGGGCGGCGGGTCCGGTTGGGTGATCCTCACCTACTCGCCCCGCGACAAGCGCTTGGTCAATAGCTGGGCGGCCGATCACACCACGACGCTCGCCTCCGGTCAGCCGGTGCTCGTGCTCGATATGTACGAGCATGCGTATCACATGGATTTTGGCGCTAAGGCAGCCAGCTATGTCGACGCGTATATGCAGATGATTCGCTGGGACAACGCAGCGAAGCTTTTTCAGCGCTATAGCGGCGAGACTTGATCATCGGCTGCCGCTTTCGGTGCCAACACATCCGTACAGCAGGGGGCGTGATGTCGGCCCGGGCGGTAAATTTACCGCCCGGGCTGGAGTGCTCCGCAACAGTGCCATTCCGCAAAGCGGGAAAGCTCTCTTTGATGACGACCACAGGAGATAAGCATGTACAGACCATTAGTCCTCCTTCTGACCCTTTGCATGGCCGGAACAGGAACCTCGGCATTCGCTCAAAACGCCGACACGAGCGTCGTCAAACTGCCGCAGGATATCGTTTACAAAGGGCTTCCCGGAGCGCCGCAACATGTCACTCTAATCGGTGATTCCTCGCAGCCCGGCTTGTATGTCGATCGCATCAGGCTTGCGCCAGGCATGAAGAATCAGCCTCATTGGCATCCTGACGCGGTGCGGACCGTCTTGGTCTTGTCCGGCACGCTTTACTTTGCCGTTGGCGATCAATGGGACGAGAGCAAACTCAAGGCCTATCCTGCCGGCACATTGTATTCCGAGCCAGCGAAGACGCCCCATTTTGCATGGGCCAAGGATGGCGAAGTAATCTTGCAGGTCACCGCGATCGGGCCTAGCGGTAACACCCCGGTTAAACCAAAAAATAATTAGGCCTGAGGCGCCCCTTTAATCTGGGACCGATCAGATGACCGCTTTTGGCCTTATGCGGCGCAACGGGCTGGATAAGGCCGATCGCCAAATTGGCCCAAGGATGAACAAATGGCATGGAGGTAAACACTTGCACAAGGATGAATCCGTCACGGCTCTAGACCTCCCCGAGGCTGAGCTTGAGCCCGAAAATCACGAATACTTGCGCGTTTGCGAGGACAAATTGGGCTTCGTCCCAAATGTGCTGCGCGCATACGCCTTCGATAATAAAAAGCTGAAGGCGTTTATAGATATGACTGACGATCTCATGCTCGGCGACAGCGGCATCTCGCGGCTTGACCGAGAGATGATCGCGGTTGCGGTAAGCTCGATCAATCATTGCCACTACTGCCTCACCGCGCACGGAGCCGCAGTGCGATACCGCTCCAATGACCCGACGCTGGGCGACATGGTCGAGCACAATTACCGCTCCGCGCCTCTCTCTTCGAAACAGAAAGCGATGCTCGATTTCGCTGCCAAGCTCACAGAAACACCTGATCGGATCGAAAACGCGGATCGCGATCTTTTGCGCCGATTGGGCTTTTCCGACCGGGACATCTGGGACATTGCCGCCGTGGCGTCCTTCTACAATATGTCGAACCGCCTGGCCATTGCCGTGGATATGCGTCCGAACGACGAATATTACGGGACAGCTCGCACAAAACGCGACAAATAGCATCCCGTGCTGCGTTGTGTTTGCAACAGCTGACGAATTTTCGATCCTCGACGCATGGTGCAGGTTGGGGTCAAGCCAATCACCTCGGTCGGCGCAGAATTGCAGGGAGCGCTTGGCGCAATCCAACGGGTCAGCAGCTTACCCAGATCATGGACGAGCACCTGCCCTTCTACGGCAATCTCATCGGCAGCTTCCTAGCCCCGCCTAAGCAAACTCCATAAGGCTAGCCAACGGATGGGGAGTGTGATTCCGTTCTTGCATCGATTCGCGAGGGCGGAACATGGCTGGCAGGTCTCCAGTAAAGGCAAACGAGGAACAGCGCGCGGCGCTGGAAGCTTTGGCGGCGTCGCGGGCGCGTGGTGAGGCGGACCGGGCGCGGGCAGTGCTGCTGACGCTCAACGGCTGGACCAGCGCGCGGATTGCCGAGGCGTTCGGCGTGCGCGAGGATACGGTGCGGCTTTGGCGCAGCGATTTCATGCGCGGCGGCATCGAGGCGCTGAAAGCGAGCGTGGCTGCGGGGCCTGAGCCGGTCAAAACCCAGGCCGCGCTTCGCGTTATCGCACCGTTGCTCGAAGCCCCGGTTGCCAACCGGCCCAATTGGACGATCCCGCGCCTTATGGCCGAAATCGAGAAGCGCGAAGGCGTCAAGATCGGACGGTCGCAGCTTTCCAAAGTGCTTCGCAAAAAAGGGGCTTCCGCTGGCGCCGGCCGCGTCACACCTTGAAGGGGCGGCAAGACGCCGATGAGATCGGCCGTGTTGGCTTGAGATTGAAGCTGCGCCGGCAGCAAGCCGAGGCTGGCGATATTGTTCTGCTTTACGCCGATGAGAGCGAGGCGCTGACGCATCCCTATCTGGCGCGCGGGAGCGAACGTTTATCGTGAGCGGCAAGCGCTCACTTTGGGCAAAGCGCGGAGCCGATTTGCGCGTCCCCGCACCGGGGCAAGCTAAAAAAGTTGCCATGACGGGCGCGCTTGCCTGGCCCGCGCGCAAGCTGATCGTCACCACCTCCCGGACCAAACGCAGTACCGATTTCATCGCTCTTCTGGAAGAACTCGGTCGGCTCTATGGCCCCAAACCGGGCCTTAAGACCAAGCCGGTTGTCATGGTGCTCGATAACGGCCCTATTCATGTGAGCAAGGCCGCGAAGGCAGCGCTCGCTGCCCGCGCCCATTGGCTCACCGTCGAATGGTTGCCGAAATATGCGCCGGAACTCAATGACATCGAGCCTGTCTGGCGCGATCTTAAAGGCCACAACCTCGCCCACAAGACCTTCTCCGATGCAGCCACTCTCGACGCAGCCATTCATGAAGCCGTTGCCGCCCTTAACGCGGAGCGAAATCGCGATCCGTTGGCCACGCTAAGAATCTCTGCTTAGATAGAAGGCTGATACCGCCCGGAAAAATATGAAGGTAGAAAACACTGAGGAGAGTGTCAATGCGCTTGGGGCTCTAGGCAGGGCCACGAACTCAGATTAACGGTTATTTAACGATTGCGTTTTGTGTGATTCCATCGGGCTTTCTGATTCGGGAGGCTTTGAGATGGATGCTTTTGGCCCTAAACCGCGCTTGCGCGGCCTTTTGCAGCATTTTTCGCAGATCCAGGACGCGCGCGAGGCCTGGCGCGTCGCCCATCCGTTGCCGGAGGTGCTGCTCTTGGTGGTCTCCGCCAGCATCGCCTCCTGCGACGATTTCGACGACATCGCCGCTTGGGGCGAGAACCATCTGCCCTTTCTGCGTCGCTTCCTTCCCTATCACCACGGCGTTCCTTGCGCGCGCTGGCTCAATATCCTGATGAACCGCATCGATCCCGGGCTGTTCCGGGACTGTTTCCTGAGCTGGGCGCGGGAGCTGAGGCCGGATGCGCCCGATCTCATCGCCATCGACGGCAAGACCTCACGCCGCAGCCACGACCGCGCCGCGGGCAAGGCCGCCCTGCATCTGGTCTCCGCCTTCGCCACGCATGCGAAGATGGTGCTCGGCCAGGAGGCCGTGGAAGCCAAATCGAACGAGATAACCGCGATCCCGGCGCTGCTCGAGCGCCTCGCCGCCTCGGGCGCGTTAGCGGGCGCTCTTATCACCATCGACGCCATCGCTTGCAACCCTGACATCGCCCAAAGCATCGTGGCGCATGGCGCCGATTACCTTCTGGCCGTAAAGGGGAACCAACCCAGCCTTCTGTCTGAAATCGAACGGTTTTTCGACGAGGCGCCCGAGGAAGCCGTGGATCGCCATCTCGATGTGGACAAAGGCCATGGCCGCATCGAGGAGCGGCGCTGCACGGTGAGCCGGGCTGTCGATTGGATGGACGGCGGGCGGCGCTTTCCCGGCGAATACCGCTTTCCCAAGCTCTCAGCCATCGCCATGATCGAAAGCAGGGTTGGGACCAAGCAAAGCGTCAGGACCGAACGCCGCTTTTACATCGCCTCCAGGCCCATGAGCGCCAAAGCCTTTGGCGAAGCCGTCCGCGCCCATTGGGGCATCGAGAACGCGCTCCACTGGGTGCTCGACGTCACCTTCAAGGACGATCTATCCCGCGTCCGCAAGGGCCATGGCGCCAAAAACATGGCCGTCGTCCGCCACTTCGCCGTCAACCTCGTCCGCCAAGCCAAAGACAAGAAAAGCCTGAAACTCCGAAGAAAACTTGCCGGATGGGACCCCGATTACCTCCAAAGCCTCATCTCGCCCACTCCCGTTAACCCGGATTCGTGACCGTGGGGCTCTAGG
>CAVPNP010000020.1:0-526600 GCA_963706665.1 uncultured Alphaproteobacteria bacterium | reverse complement strand
GGAACGTAAACGTCCATTGAGGTTGCAGCACCGTTACGATCATAGGGTCAAACCCGGGAAGTGGTCATGCCTTGCGTCAAACAGATAGCAGACTTCGAATGATAGCCTGAGAGGGAGGCTATTCTTGATCTTGCGATGGGCTTTGGCTTCTTTGTCATTGCCCTCGCCAATGTCGTCGCCTGCGAAAGACAGTGAGGCTCTTCCATACTGCCACGATGCCATGGTCGAGCGTGTGTTCAAGTGCAGGGAAGTCTACATGCTCTGGGCGAACTTCAGGGGGCGCGATGAGACATCAAGGAAAGACGCCGCCGTTTCGGGACCCCAGGGCGAGATCGTTCCGGGCAGTATCGCGGAGATCCGCTATCACCGTCTGGGCGGACTCGATCAGTGGGTGATGATCCGTGGCGAGAGCGTCACCAATCCGCCCTTAATCCTTCTGCATGGCGGCCCGGGCTTTCCGGAGATGCGTCTGTTCCGTCACTTCAACGGGCCGCTTGAGAAGAGCTTCACCGTCGTTTACTGGGAGCAGCGTGGCACCGGTAAATCGTTTGACATCAAGATTCCCACATCTTCCATGACGGTCGAGCGGTTTATCGCTGATCTCGACGAGCTGGTCGATGCAGTGTGCAAGCGCCTCGGCAAGCACAAGGTCGCGATCTATGGGCACTCTTGGGGCTCGGCGCTTGGCGTGCTCTATGCGGGACGCTTTCCGGGAAAGGTTGCGGCCTATGTCGGCACCGGACAGATTGGTGATTGGCCCGCGAGCGAGTTGTCGTCGTATGAATTCACGCTTGCTGAAGCGGAGCGTCGCGGAAACCACAGGGCCCTGAAGCAGCTTTGGGCCATCGGCAAGCCCCCCCACACCTACCGGAAAATGAGTGTGCAGCGCAAATGGCTCACGCGCTTCGTCGGCATCGCGCGCGGAATGTCCTTGTGGAATTTCTCCGAATCACTCTCGGTGGTCCGGAATCGTCGATCTTCGATCTGCCCAACATCGTTCGTGGCCTTGTGTTCTGCGCGCCCCGCCCCGTCGCCCAACCGTCCCGCCAGGGACAAACACGAAAGGCAGAAAACGCCGGGGTCTCAAGTTAAGCGTGGTCCGAAGAAACAGGGCAGGTCAGATGCAGGCCGCGAATGGCTGGGAAATCCTGGAATTGAGCGGCGAAGTATTCGTACGGGTCAATCACTGCAGAGGAAAAAGCGGCAATTCTGGAATTTTGTGGAGCGCACGCGGCAAATAAAGCCGCCGCAATAGAATTCGGGTTTAAAAAATCCCATGGCATTTTATTCGGCGGCAATTCATTCGTGGCGCGCAAAAATTGAAAGCAGCTTTTTTTTGCCGGCTCCGGTGAGCAGGGCGGAACAAATAATTTTCGGAAAATTCGAACGCATTAAATAATGTCGAGCAAACCGACGAATTCAATCTTGAAAGCGCCATCCAGAGCGCGCTTTGCGAGCCGCTTGCTCCCGCCAAGCTACACCACCACCGGGGACATGACCGTAAGCGTCCTTTGAAGGCTGCCTTGCGGGTTGGGGCTTTAGTGTAGTGTCTTCGTGTCTTTGTGGACGTCCACAAGGACAGACGATGAAGGCGAGATCCGAGAGTCTTGGTGCCGTCGAGGGGCTGCGCAAATGGAGCCTAGCCGAGCAGGCGCAGCTTTTTGATGAGGCCTTGCAACCTGGCGTGACGCTGGCATCCGTTGCCGATAAGCATGGGATCAGCCGCGGTCTTTTCTATCGCTGGATGGCGAAGGCGCGGTCGGGTTTGCTTCCACGGCTGTCCGGTTTAATTTTATAGACTTGGCGCATGGCATTGATTCTACTCCGGTCTGAACGTTTGGCGACGATCTGGACACGGAAAGGAGCAATGCCATGCGGCATCAAAATAGCGTTTTTCACGGTCTGTTGCAGCATGTTCCCTGGGGCCGCTTCGACGCACTTGTGGATGAACTGGGCGGCAATCGGGGAGCAAGGACGCTGAGCATGCGGAGCCAGTTCACGGCTCTCGCCTATGGCCAGCTCGCAGGCGCGCAAAGCCTGCGCGAGATCGAGTGCGCCTTGCAAAGCCACGAGACCAGGCTCTACCATCTGGGGGCGAAGCCCATCAAACGCTCGACGCTGGCCGATGCGAATGCCAAGCGGCCCGCTGCGGTCTTCACCGCGCTTTTCTCTGACCTCATGAAGCAGGCCCATCGCAAGCTTCGCCGCACGCTCGCCGAGACCGTTTATCTCATCGACGCCACGAGCGTGCGCCTTGGCAGGCTGAGCGCAAACTGGGCGCGCTTCTCCTCGGATGTCTGCGCCGCCAAAGCCCATTTCGTCCTCGATGCGGATGCGGGCCTTCCCGTCTATTTGGCGATCACGGCGGCGAATATAAACGAGATCACCGTGGCCAAGGCGATGCCCATCGAGGCTGGCACGACTTACGTCTTCGATCTTGGTTATTATGATTATCGGCATTCACGGCGCGCTACCGCACGGCGTGCTACTTGAGCGCTTGGGCCGGGCTTGACGCGGCGGGCTGCCGGATCGTCACGCGGCTCAAATCCAACACGCCCTTTCGCATCATAGAAGAGAGAGCGGCATCGAACGGGGGGTCGGTTCTTTCGGACCGGATCGGCATCCTCCCCATCCGGCAAGCCAAGAGCCGGAAAAGCCCCTATGGCGATCCGGTCCGCGAAATTCGCGTCAGGATCGAAACAGGAAAGGTCTTGCGCCTTTTCACCAACGATCTCGACGCCAGCGCGGACGAGATCGGCGCGCTCTATAAGCGGCGCTGGGAGATTGAGCTGTTCTTCCGCTGGGTGAAGCAAAACCTTAAGATCAAAAGCTTTCTTGGCACCTCCGAAAACGCCATCCGCACGCAAATTACGGTGGCCCTGATCGTCTATCTCTTGCTGAAGCTCGCTTATCAAGCACAGAAAGCTGCCCTCACGCTGCTCGCCTTCACAAGACTTGTGAAAGCGAACCTCATGCAACGCAAACGCATCGACCGTCTGCTTGAGAAAGACTTCGAAATCCCACCCGATACTGCGCAGATGGCCTTCGCATGCTGAGAAAAAAATGAACCGGACAGCCGTGGGTCCAACAACCGGCTTTATTGTTAACTACACGCCTGATTTTGCCGTCCGTTTCGATCTGAACGGCAATCCGGTCGAGACGCTCGATCACGCCTACCGCCCTGGCGAGGTCGCTCTAGTCACACTCAACAATGCCTAACCGTTTTCGATATAAAGCCCCTTAGCCTTCGTCTTCAAAGAAGACGCAGCCCACGGTCGACTGTTTCTATATAGTTGATGGGGTCCCGTAGCAACATTGCTTAGGCGTCGGATCGCGGAACGTTCGGGCGAACGCAAATCAGTCGCTGGCGCCGGGATTATGGCGGGCCAAAGCTCTGGCGTCCGGCTGGAGATAATCCAATGGCAACGAAATTTGCAAAATGTTGCCACACGCGTTGCCATGGATAGCAAAGCGGGACCGTGGCAAACATCGAAATTATGGCTTAAGTCTTTGATTTTAATAGCGCACCGGGGAAGATTCGAACTCCAGAACCCCAGATTCGTATCTGGTGCTCTATCCAGCTGAGCTAACGGTGCTGCCGCTGCGACCCTTCCCGACACGATGCACGCGCGCGAGGCTTAAGCTATTACTGCCCTAAGTGTGGTTTGCCAATGTATCACGAAGCCCACGCGCAAGGCGAACCCGACGGGGATCGAAGCAACCAGCTGGTTCGGCGACAATTAATTCGTGGTGCGCGAAGATTGAAGCGGCTTTGCTTTGCCAGCTCCGGCGAGCAGTGCGGAACAAATAATTTTTCGGGAAATTCGACGCTTTAAAAAATGCGAGCCTCGAATTTTTAAATAGCCAGGCTGCGACGCAGGACGTTTTCGTCCGGCTGGTACGAAGAAATATTCCGCGTGCACCAATATATCGGGAAGGAGCTTAGGGCAGGTTACAGCTTAAGCCTCGCGCGCGGGTGATAGCACCTACCCGGAGCCGGCTTGTACGGTGTCTCACACGCACGAAGGCGACTTTTTGTTCGCGACTGTCAGCGCTAATTCGCCCCAAGCCGCGTTCAACTGTAAGACTAAAAGTAAGGCCGGTTCTCAATTTTCCGAAAAATAACTATGCAAATCGGCATCTTAGCTGCCAATGTTGGCGGAGGGGGTGGGATTCGAACCCACGAGACGGTTGCCCGCCTGCCGGTTTTCAAGACCGGTGCCTTCAACCACTCGGCCACCCCTCCAAAGGCAGAAAGATCCACAAAATCAACGCGTCTTCGCGTTTACCCTTTGTTGGCTGCACCTTGGTTTGCAATTCAGGCCCATTTATTAGCTGCGAACGCGCCGCAGAACAACCCCAAGAACGAAAGTTCTAGCGATTTTCGCCAGTTAAATTGAGCTTGGTCCCAGCCAACTGTGCCAGTCGCGGCGACGTTCAGCGTGCGCGCACGTGCCTGCTTCAGACAAAGCGCGCCACCAAGCTGCTCATTCCAACTCTTCTGGCGGGTGTTGGTTTAAATTCGGCTAAAGTTCGTGGTAGCTAAACTGCTCTTGTTGAGCGATCGCAAATGCGAGGTCCTGAGCCACCTGCCGAACTTCCTGGAGATGCCGGACTTTGACCGGAATATCTTCTTCGCGGTGAAGGCGTTCGCCCATCGGCACGGTGTTATAAATCCGGGAAAGCCGGTCGACAGCATCGCTCACCACGCGATGAAGCGTCATTAACTGCTCGTTTCGAAATTGCTCGCTGCTTTGAAGATTTAAGACCGCCATAACTTCCTCCACGCGGAAAATACTGGGGTCTATCACGGTCGAGATATTCTTCCGCGTGCTGACCCGTCTTCCTTTTTTGCTTGAAAGCTCACGGTGCTTCAGCACTCGTCTCACTGATAGTAACCCAAAGTTCTTAACTCAGTCTTTTCCACGTATTCCACAGTGGATACTGATTGAATGCTATTCAGCGTGGCCGCGATGCATCATGGACTTGATCTCACGGCACTTCCGCCCGGTTCGGAGCTATGAGCGATGGTTTTAGAGGGCAAGAACCTTGCTCGTCATTCGCTTCCAATCAAATGACGAGCAAGGCTGAGCAAAGCGCTCGCTTCTTACTTGATGACGGGATTCCCCGCAGTCGCCTCAGCGCTCTCCGGCTTGACGACCATTTTCCAGGCTTTGTCGTCGGTTAGATATTGAGCCACGACCCCCTTGATGACTTCTGGAGTTCAGCTTCTCGTATTGAGAAAGTTGGACGCGGATATCGTCAAACAAACGCGGCTCTGTCTGCGCTCCAACTAGGTGCGCAAACCAGAATTCATTAAGCTGCCGTTGTTTCGCTATGCGCTCGATGATGGGAGTTTTAGCCCGTGCGAACTCGTCCGCAGTGACGCCATTGGCTCGAATGTCGGCAGTAATCTTCGAGACATTTTCGTAAAAGCTGTCGATTTTCGCCGGGGGCGTTTCGACTTTACTCCAGGCGTAACCGTAGCCAGGGAAGGTCCTTGACATATCCGATCCTGCTCCCGGAGAGTAGGTTGCCCCCTCTTTGCTGCGGACTTGATCGGTAAGCCTATTTTCAATGATATCGGTTGCAACGTTCATCGCATAAGGAAGTGCCGGTTCCGCATAATAATCGGTCGTAGGCCAACCGATGAACGCAATTGCCTCGTCGGGACGCCCTTTGTGAGTCCGCTCCACCGGAGATTTGGTCACAGCCGGAAACTTCATCGTCCGTGCGGCGTCTGCTACCTTTGCCGCCGGTCTTGATGGCAGGGCGCCAAATGTGGCGGCCGTCAGCTTTATCGCAGCTTCGGGCGTTACGTCACCGACAATGGTCACTTCGATCGCGCCGTTTGCCAGCGGACCTTGCAGCATCTCTTTGAGCTCTTCGACTTTACCAGCTTCGAGTTGCTTAAGGCTCGGCGTCACGAAGCGTGGGTCGCCGCTGCGCAAGAGGCCGCTCGCGTCGCGGGAATAGACGCCGCTGGCTGTTGCCGCCCACTGCGGAAGCGCGTTGATGTACGCTTTGCGGCTGCGTTCAACTGCCTCAGGCCGATAGCCGGGCTCCATGATGTCAGCCGTCAAAAGCTGCAGCTCAAAATCGAGATCGCGTTGGTTGGTGCGTCCCGAAAAGATAAACGCGTCGTCGGAGATAGAGAAATTCGCGCCGGCGACTTTTGAGGCCAATATCCGGACGATATCATCCAAGGTAAGCTTCTTCAGGCCACCGGACACAAAGGCATTTGTGAGCCATACGGAACTTTCCTTGGGAAGGTCCAGATAGCCATTGCCCACCTGCACCGCCACCAAGATTTCATCCTGGCGGAAGTTCGTTTGCTTGATGGTAAGCTTGACGCCGTTTTCAAAGCGAGCTGTGACAACGCCTAGATCGGCGATGGTCTTCTGTTCGGCAACGGTTCCGGGCTTGCCGAATTCCGTGTAAGGCCATGTGACGGCGGCCTCGATCTGGGGCGCGTTCACAGCTACGGCGTGGGCTTTGTTATATTCAGCCTCGACCGTCGCCCTATCGCCTTCGATTTGAACGGGCGTAGCGACTTGCACAAGCGGACCCGCTCCTTTGAAGATGTGAGGCAGGGCTGCGTTGACTTCCGCAACCGTCAAGCCGTTCACCATCTCGTTATATAGGGCAAGGTCGTCGGCAGGGGATGTCGAAACAGAGTCCGATTCCACCCCCCCAAGGATTCCCGCTGCGAGGCTTGGCGTCGTGCGAGTTGCGGCCGTTGCCGCTGCCTGTTCAAGGGCCGTCCGCCAATTAAGAATTTCGAGGTTAAGCTCGTCCTGGCTCACGCCATATTGCACAAGGCGGCGCTGTTCTTGCTCGATGGCCGCAAGGGCCTCCTTCCAAGACTCCGGCGCACTTGTCGCCGAGACGCTCGCGACTTTGGCCGAGTGCAAGGAATCCGAATAGCTTTCACCTGCTCCAAGAAAGCGCGGATGTTCGCTGCGGGCAATTTTATCGAGACGCCGATCAAGCACGGCCAGCCCCAGTGCGTCGACCAGGTCAGTGCGGCGCTTGGTCTTAGTATCGGCGGCCTCAACATAGGGCTTGAGCCAACTGATGGAGACCAACGTATTGGACCCCGGTTGCTCAATGACTTGTGCAGTAAATCCGCGTGACTTTAGCGCGCCTAGCTCTGGTTCGGAAGTGGCGGGACCAACTGGGGCCCAATCGCCAAAGGTGCCTTTGATTTTCTCTTCAATCGCTGCCGGATCGATATCGCCAACAACGATCAGCGTGGCGCGGTCGGGGCGGTAGTTTGCGGAGTAAAACTCTTTTATGAGGTTTGCCGGTGCGTTTTTAATCACGTCCTTTTCGCCAATGGGAAAGCGTTTCGGCGCAAGCTGGCCTTCGAGGAGCGTTCCATAACGCGCTTTTGTGGCTCGATAACCTGGCGTATCCCGCAACCGTTCTTCCGAGAGCACAACATTGCGCTCTGGCTCCATGGCCGTCGCATCCAATGAGAGTTCGCTTGCGGTTTCGCGCATCAGCATGAACCCGGTCTCGATTGTGGACGCGTCCGTTTGCGGCAGATCGAGCATATAGACCGTTTGGGTCCAACTCGTCGAGGCATTGGTGTCGGGGCCGAAGGCTAATCCCTTGCGTTGCAAGATTTTTACCATCTCGCCTTCCGGAACGCGCTTCGAGCCCTTAAAGGCCAGATGTTCCAAGAAGTGGGCCAAGCCCTGCTGCGCATCGCTTTCATTCAACGAGCCTGAACCGATCCGAAGGCGGATGGAGGCTTGACCGGGCGGCGTCGCGTTCTTGAAAATCGCATAGCGCATGCCGTTGGATAATTTTCCGAATTGGATGCCAGGATCCGGTTTCAGATCACTCTGTTGGTGCGCCCAAACCTGGCTCGGACTTTTGGCGAACGATCCACCAGCCAACACCATCTGCCCGGCAACTAAAGCCGCGAGCAACCAGCTATATTTCTTCGTCATTCTATAACCCCAGACCCGTTTGCTACGCTCGGCAGAGCCTTGGAACCTTCCAGCCGCGCATTCCTGATGAAGATTTTTCAGGAATACCAACCAGATGGCGCAATAATGGCAGCGCCGATGCGAGCGCTATTGTCGCTCAACGGCAAGGCTCGCGCTGTGCTGGCCAGCACACTTTGGGGGATTGTGTGGCGAATTTTACCCGCTGAACGGGTGCTTGTGCGGACCCTCTTGCTGACTGGCAATCCCTGCACAGCGCCCGAGGGCTTAGCGAAGGGCGCCGCGCACAAGGGCAGCAAAGACGCGCTCTTTTGCAGATTTGGGCGCGTCGAGGTCGAGACGGCGAAGAAGTTTCCGTTCGGGCCCACTGGTCTTTCCGGCTTGCCAGCCTCGGAAGGCCATCGCCGAGAGTTGCACCGGCGAGCTTTGTGCTGCCTTAAGGCGGTTGAGCGCCGGTAGAAGCTCCCTTTCTTCAGCCGTCATGTCCGTTCCAAATGGGAATTCAGGCAACAACCCATCGGCGCGAGCGGAGCCGAGCACCTTCTCAATTTGAGCCGGAGTATTGCCTCGGAACGCGGCAGGGATTTCATATGCGGATTCGATTTTCCGTGCCGCCTTCGCGTCTCTGAGAAGCTCGTCCTGAAAGCGGCTATCGGCGATGCAAAGCATAGAAGCGATGATGTCGCGGTCGCAAAGACCGCGAATGTCCGCAGCGCCATATTCGGTCACAACAATATCCCTTAGATGCCGGGGGATGGTGATGTGTCCGTAGGTCCAGCGGATGTTAGAGGTCGCGCGGCCTTTGTTCGTTCGCGAAGCGTGCAGTTCGAGAATCGAGCGCCCATTCTCCAACTCGTGAGCTTGAGCCACGAAATTATATTGGCCGCCGACGCCGCTCACGACGCGCCCATCTTCAGGCCCATCGGAAATAGCATCGCCGAGCAAAGTTGCCATCATGGCGCTGTTGACGAAGCGAGCATGAGGACCGCTGCGCGCGCTTTAGGTTTTCGCCGCCATAAAGCTGATTGACGAATGATATTGCGGTCATGCGAAACGCCGAGCGTTCTTCCGGCGTCAGATTGCGCAGCGCTTCGTAAAAGCTGTTCGAGCCGAAGAAAAACCCCGCATGCAAAAGCGCGCCTTTTGCATATTCTTCGGGGGGCAACAGGCCCGCATCCGCGCGTCTTTGCATATCTTCGTCATCAAAGGCGCGGCGCTTGAGGATGCCCGCTTGGTAAAGCGCCAGATAGCCATCGACGAACAACTCGGTTGCGCCATAAAGCCCCTTTTCGAATGGCGCCACTTCCGGCAGCAATCGCGGTGTAAGCCTGCCTACGCCTAGGGCCGCTGCAAGCGCTCGAAACTCTGCATTTCGCTTCTGCCGCAGGATAAGCGCATGGGTAAGCGCATCGGAAAAGGCTCCGATGCCGAGCTGAATTGTTCCACCGTCCTTAATAAGAACCGCCGCATGAATGGCCGCGGCATAGTCGGCAAGTGCCACAGGCTCTTTGGGCGGGGCGAAAAGCGGAAACTCATAGGCTGGTCCCTCGATGACATAGTCGAGGGCAGACGTTGCCGCTGTTGCTTCCCCTTCCATAAAGGGCATTGCGTGGTTGACTTGCCCCACCACCGCGATGCCTTGGCCATTGCGGCGCCGTTGCATGAGAGTAGGTAAGACATCGAGCGTGATATCAGTATTGGAACTGAAGCTGAATCGCGCCGCCTCGCCAGCGCCTTCGCAAGCCACAAGCTGAGCTATTACATTCACGCCCAAATTCAAGAGATGCTTGCTGACGTGAGTGTAGTTCAGGCTCGTATAATTCTGCTGCGCAAGTGGAGTTTTCAGGAATGTGCCCGCCTGAAAGAAGAACTCGTGCACCTCAATGTTTGGCGGCAAATGTCCTTGCTTCAACGCCTGCACGTAATCGAGATCGGGGTATTAGCCGAACATGCGCTCGACGATGGGGCCAGCGAACCGGCGTTCGAGTTCGCTTCCGCCCGTAGGTTTTACAAAGGTAAGGCCGGTGAAAATCTTGAGCTTGATCTTCGGGTCGCGAACCGCTCGCCTGTATAGCGCATTGACGAAATGGATCGGCTTGCCGATGGCAATGGGGATACCCAGAACCACCTCTGATCCCACACGGGAAAGCACCGCATCAACGCAACCTTCAACGTCGCCATACCATTGCGGTGACATGCTTCCTCAAATATCGCTGATTAGACCCCTGGTTGAATGTAGGGGACGTAAATATTTACATGCGCATAGAGCGAATTGCGTTGATATAGAATCGCGTCATTGCGAGCGGAGCGAAGCAATCCAGGGCCACCGCTTCGGATGTTTTCCACTGGATCGCCACGCGGCGGTGCCGCTCGCGATGACGACGCGCGCAGCTAAACTCAATATGCTAATCCTTATTTCACCGGCTTTGAGGCGGCAAGCGCTGCGGCGCGGCGAGCCAAGCGATTTTCTCTCCAAATGATAAACATACTCGACGCGATGATTACTCCTGCACCGATCCATACCGGAGGGCCTGGCCAATCACCCCAAATGAACCATCCATAGCCGGTGGCCCAAATAATTCCGGTGTAGTTGAAAATCGTAACAAGCGCGACGGGCGCATATTTATAAGCGACCGACAGAAGCATCTGAGCACATCCGCCCGCAAGGCCCGCTCCGATGAGCAAAGGAACATCGCTCCAAGTGGGTACTGTCGCCACAAACGGCATGGCGAGCGAGGTCATGGCCGTGCCAAGCAAGAGAAAATAGAAAGTCACCGTTTCCGGCCGCTCTGTCCGGCCAAGCACGCGCAGGAGCGTGCCTAAACCCGCGTGCATAAGCGCAGCCGATATGGCGAATCCGGCGCCTGCAAGGTTTACCGCTCCGCTTGGCCGAACCATCACCAGCATACCCAGAAAGCCAATGAGGACGGCGCTCAAGCGATAGGGGCCAACTTTCTCCTTAAGCAGGAAATAACCAAGGATCGGCACGAAAAGCGATGAAGTGAAGAACAGAGCCTGCGCGTCCGCCATGGGCAGCGCGTTGAAGGCTTTGAATGTTGCGATGAGGCTGATCGTGCCGACCAGGGAGCGCAGCACAATAGCGTCGAACCTGCTGTGGATCTTGAGAAGATCGCGCCGCCCGAACAGGAATATGTAAATTCCAAATGGAATAACGGCGATGAAGTTGCGATAGAACGCGACCTCGATCGCGTAATGGTGAGTGCTCAGAAGCTTCGCGAACACGTTCATCGTGTTCAGCATGAAAAACGAAGCAGCGGAGGCCGCCATGCCGTAGACAACGCGATCTCTATGGACCGGCGGCTTCGGCGATGCCTTAGTCTCAGCCTGTGCGGCAGTATCGAGTTTAAATTGCATTTGGGATGTATGGAGGAAAGCTAACCGCTACGAAAATAGCGGTTAGCGACAATTTATGCGTGTGAAAGCGGCGCAGATCAATGCACCCGGCGCAAAGCCACGGAAATGTGATCCACGATTTGCTGGATTTGGCTCTCTTCGATGATGAGGGGCGGAGAGAGCGCTAGGGTATCCCCGCTCTGGCGGATCAAGGTGCCGTTCTGGAAGCAATCGAGGAACACATCATAAGCGCGCTTGCCCACGCCATCGGCGCGTGGCTCAAGCTCAATACCCGCCACAAGGCCGATATTGCGAATATCTATGACATGCGGGCTGCCGCGCAGAGAATGCACCGCTTCTTCCCAAAGAGGTGCGAGGCCCGCGGCTCGCTCCAAAAGTCCCTCGCGCTGATAGATGTCGAGTGTCGCCAAGCCAGCCGCACAAGCCACAGGATGCCCGGAATAGGTGTAGCCGTGGAACAGTTCGATGATGTGCTCTGGTCCTTGCATCATTGCATCGTGAATGCCGCGCTTCACGAAGACGCCGCCCATGGGAATAGCGGCGTTCGTGATGCCTTTGGCGACCGTCATAATATCGGGCGTTATGTTGAAATATTGCGCCGCGAATGGCTTGCCCAACCGTCCGAAGCCGGTGATGACCTCATCGAAAATGAGCAGAAGGCCATTGCGGTCGCAGATGGCGCGGAGCTTTTCGAGATACCCCTTCGGTGGTACCAGCACACCGGCGGAGCCAGCCATCGGCTCGACGATAACAGCAGCGATTGTATCCGCGCCGTGAAGAGCGATGATCCGTTCCAGATCATCGGCAAATTCCGCGCCATGCTCCGGCTGTCCGCGCGAGAAGGCGTTGCGTTCTAAATCATGGGTGTGCCGCAGATGATCCACAGCAGGTAACATCGCCCCATAGGCGCGCCGGTTGTTGACCAGACCGCCCACAGACATGCCGCCAAAGCCAACGCCGTGATATCCGCGTTCGCGGCCAATAAAGCGCGTCCGCTGCCCTTCACCGCGCGCGCGGTGATATGCGAGCGCAATTTTGAGAGCCGTATCAACCGCTTCTGAGCCGGAATTTGTGAAAAATACGCGATCTAGTCCCTCAGGGGTTATACGCGCAAGACGCGCCGCAAACTCGAAGACCGAGGGGTGGCTCATCTGAAACCCGGGCGCGTAATCAAGCGTCTGGATCTGGCGCTCGACGGCTTGAGTGATCTCGCGCCGCCCATGCCCAGCATTCACGCACCAAAGACCCGACGTCCCGTCCAGCACTTTGCGGCCATCGGCGCTTGTGTAATACATGCCTTCGGCTGCAACCAAAAGCCTCGGATTGGCTTTAAACTGGCGATTGGGCGTGAAGGGCATCCAATAGGCGGACAGGTCAAGTTCATTGGGAAGCGCGGCGCTCTGGCTCATTGGGTCTCCTCGATTGTTGAAATGAAATTAGCCCTGCTCGCAAGCCTGTACAACTGCAAAGACGTAAACCGATGTCACGGGAAAATGCCAAAACCGTAATTGTTACCGGGGCCGGGCACGGCATCGGTGCGGCGACTGTTCGCGAATTGGCCGCGCGAGGCTGGAACTGCGTTTGCGCAGATCGAAATGCGAAAGCGGCAAGCCAAATCGCTTCTGAAGTTTCGGGGCAGCCGGTGCCTTGCGATGTTTCCGTTGAAGCTGATGTGATAAGCCTTGTGAACGAGGCGCTGAACACATTCGGCCGCCTCGACGCGATCGTCTCCAACGCAGGCATTATGAGCCGCAAACCGCTCGCGGAGACGACGCTTGACGATTGGAATAAGGTGATTGCGACGAACGTCACCGCCGCTTTTCTTCTCGCCAAATATGCAGAGCCTCATTTGCGCACGGCTCGCGGTGCGATGGTGCTGATTGCATCAACGCGAGCCCACATGTCGGAACCACACACCTTCGCGTATTCTGCGAGCAAAGGCGGTCTCGTGGCGCTCACTCACTCGCTCGCCATTTCGCTTGGGCCGGATGTCCGGGTGAACTGCATCTCTCCCGGCTGGATCAATGTGGATGTCAATGCAAAATTGTCCGAAGAAGATCATCGCCAGCATCCCGTTGGACGCGTAGGCGTGCCGCAAGACATCGCCGCAGCGGTTGCTTATCTGCTGTCGGATCAAGTAGGCTTCATCACCGGCGCCGAGCTTGTCATCGACGGCGGGATGACGCGCAAGATGATCTACGCTGAGTGAGGAAAACGGTGGAATGGAAATCGAGCTGCTCGTCCGATCACCTACCGGCTTAGATTGCGATCTGATTGAGTGGGGCATTTATCTAGATTGTCATGGCCCGACTTGATCGGGCCATCCAGGAAAAGCACGATGGTTCAATGACTTCTGGATAGCCGGGTCAAGCCCGGCTATGACAATGGGGATTCCAACTCGCTACTTCATTTTCAGCATGTTGCGGAGCGCAAGCCCGAACAGGAAGATCATCAGCGCCGAGAACAGTTTCTGCACGGCACTGACGGTGGAGACGGCGCTCGGCACCACCGCGAGCGGGTTCGAGCCGCCATAAAGCTCCACGCCATAGAGGCAGCCATAGGTTCGATGCGCGGCCTCGGGCGATCCATCGAGAATGATGAAGGCGTTGCGGAAGGCCAGATGCCAAGCTTCGTTCGCGACATCCGTGCCGCTTGCGAGGCTTGGTGAGAGCGCACCGACATAGGGTGGCGTGTCATTATTCTTGTCTTTCGGCGGCGTCGGTTCACCAGTATAGCAAGGAACCGTCTTGGACAGCGCAGCATGCCAGGCGCCCGAGATGGACGATGAGATCGGCCATGCCCCTTTTGCCTCCTGGCGGTGCCGTCTGTGCACCATGTCAGCGCTCGGGCTTTGCGCAGCATAAAAGATGGCCCCTGCAACGACCGCCAGAAGCCAAAAGGCAAACGGACGGGCGAGCGACCGCCCAAAATTCGAGAACATCTGATAGAACAGCCCGGCCCAAAAGCTGAGAGCGCTCCCCCAGGGCTTGAGTTTCCACACGGGCCAGGGCAACGGCCAATGCTCGGCAAAACGCTGCGAGCGTATTTCGCCCGAGAAAAATTGCAGCTCGCGGTCGGTGTCGTGGCCTTGGATGGCGAGCCGTTTGAGCGCGCGCCACCGCGCAGGCCTATCACGGGAAGCGCTTCCCTGGGTGATGCCGCTGGGCACGCGGCGATAGCACGTGCTCAGGGCGTTAAGCCAGCGGTGCAGCTTTATGTGGTGCGGTAGCTTTTCGCCCTCTTCCCGCTCGCCCGCTTCCCCTTCAAGCAGCCGCCCTTCCACCACAACATTGTCGAGCCTGGGCGCTTCCTCGAAATGGGCTTGAATGAAGTCCGGCACACCCTTAAAGCGCGCCCGCGCCATGCTGAAGGTGCGCTTGCACCAGACGGCATTGAAGTCCGCCACACCCTCGAATGAGGCATCCTCGAACTGCACGACCCGCTCAAATGTGGCGAGGCTGAAATTTGCGTAGCTGGAGGGCTCGAATTTCGCGCCATTGAAGAATATGTCGGTTGTAAAGGTTTGCCCGCAAAAAGTGACGATGCTGGAGAAGGTAGTGCCATCGAAATAGGCGTCGCCGGAGAAGGTAGTGTTCTCGAAATAGGCGTCGCCGGAGAAGGTGGCCTCTTTGAAATCGGCGTTGCCGGAGAAGGTGGCGTTTGCGAAATAGGCGTCGGAGAAGGTAGCGCTATAGAAATTGGCGTTGCCGGAGAAGGTGGCCGTTTTGAAATCGGCGTTACCGGAGAAGGTGGCGTTTGCGAAATAGGCGTCGGAGAAGGTAGCGCTATAGAAATTGGCGTAGTCAGGAAAAATGAAGCCAACAAAATCGATTACCTTCGTATTAAGATAAATCGATTTGATAGAAGGAGTTGCGGAGCCTTCCTCTTCGCTTGATTCTCCCGCTGCCTCTTTGGTCCCCTCTAGCCCCCTTACAAGAAAGAGGATTTTGGAGAAATCGGCCCGGGCTTGCTCCCCCCATTCATTCTGCTGGTTGACCCAGCGGCCATCCGCCACCATCGCCTTGCGCTCGGCGAGCATCTTCTCGGCCCAGGCGTTCCAAGCCTCTTTGCCTTGCAAGAACAGCGCAACTGTTTCGTCCCGGTTCATGCCCCCGCCCTCCACCGCCATGCGGCGACCATCTTAGATGCCTACCGCAGGCTTTGGCCTTGCGCCAGCGCGAAGCTTTACTTTGCCAAGGGATGGGCAGAGGATGGGGCCTAGCAAGATGATCTACGCTGAATGAGGACAACTGTGCAAATCGATCTCAATGCCGACATGGGAGAAGGGTTCGGGGCCTATAAAATCGGCCATGACGAGGAACTGCTCGGCATCGTGACTTCCGCAAATGTGGCGTGCGGTTTTCATGGCGGCGACGCCTCGATCATGCATCGCCTCGCGGGCCTCGCCAAGGAGCGTGGCGTTGGGCTCGGCGCGCATCCGGGCTTCAATGATCTTTGGGGATTCGGACGCCGCTCCATTCATATGAATGCACAGGAGCTTGAATATCTCGTCGCGTACCAAATAGGAGCGCTGCAAGGGCTCGCGGCCTATTCCGGCGCGAAAGTTCGCCACGTTAAGCCGCATGGCGCGCTTTATCTTATGGCGGCGAAAGATGGAGCTTATGCGCGCGCGATTGCCCGCGCCGTGAAGACAATCGACGAGACTCTGATCTTCGTCGGGCTGCCCGGCTCGGAACTGCAAAAGGCCGCCGAGAGCGAAGGCTTGGCATTCGCGCGGGAAGGCTTTTGCGACAGGCGCTATCACGACGATGGGTCGCTCATGGCCCGGTCAATAGCCGGTTCCGTTCTTCATGACCCTGAGGCGGCGGCAGCTCAGGCTATCCGCTTTGCTTGCGAGGGAGAGATAGTATCGGTTTCGGGGGCGATTCTTAAAGCCCAGGTTGACACGCTCTGTATTCACGGGGACGAGCCCGGCTCAGTCGAAGTTGCCAGCGCCGTGCGGTCGGCTCTCGAAAAAGCAGGCGTGAAGCTGTCGCCCATGCGGGCCGCGTGATGCAGAAAATTCCCTGCGGGTGTTTCCCTGTTCACGCTTGCGCCCTGGCGCAAAGGACCATATAAACCCAGGCAAATCCCAAAAAAGTAGACTCAGAAAATTGGGGTGTAGCCAAGCGGTAAGGCACCGGATTTTGATTCCGGCATTCCCAGGTTCGATCCCTGGCACCCCAGCCAATCATTTCAGTGAGTTAGTCAGATGATGACGCCGGAACCAGCTTTTGGCGCACGGTCCGGCATCGAATTGCCCGTAAACTAAAAGAAGACGCGAAAATTACTTTTTCGGGACATGCCGCTTACGAATTCTGTACGCGGGTCCTCAATTCATCGTCGTTCGCGGTTGCCGATCACGTGCCGGACGGCATATGAAGCGGCGCCTGCATGGCAGAGGCGGCCGTGCGCGATCCTTCCTTAACCGCATTGGTCGTCAGCTCCCGCAATTCTTCGAGCTGATGGCCGAAGGTTTCCATCTGTTCGCGTACATGAGCGTTTTGCAGCTCGACTATTTCACTTAACTGCCGCGCGTCTGCCAGCTTAAGGGCAAGATCGAAGTTGGCTTCCGCATTTTGGCGGGTGAACGTAGCAATTTTTTCGTTAAGCTGCTTAAGGCTGTCGGCCGCAGGATTGGACGACGTATCGACGCTCTGGATCATCTTCTCGCTGCTTGCGACAAAGGTGTCGAACGCCTTCTTGGCCTGTTCAATGCTCGATTTCATAATGCTGCGGACGGATTCAGGAAGCTCAGCAAAATTCGGCGGAGTTTGCATCGCGATCTCCTAATGTTATTGGCCGCATGATGGGCGAAAACAGCAATTGCCCGCTTACCCAGCACGCTGGCCGCGGCGATATTGAGTAAAGTATTCTTGAGTATTGCTCGTTTAGCAAGCTAATACAGCTCGCCATCGTAAAGAATTTAGCACTGAAGTCTGCAGCGTCAGCGGAACGCCCTCAGACTTGCTAGCGAAGGCAAGAAAGAGGGGGCTTCGGAAGCCTCCCTCAGCCCATGTGAAGAGGGCTGATGCGAGGTGGCGTTACCGCCATTCCTTCGTCACTTTCAGTTCGAAAGATTTCCTTGCTCAATTCGCCGATACCGCTAGGCTTCTTAGCGTCCGGCAACTCGAAATTCTGGGATGTCTTAATGGTTAGAGACTGGTGGTCCCTTCTTTGGTACCTGTTCGTCATTGCCGTACTCAGTCCCATAGTCGCAGATGTATTGAAAAACTTCGGCCTGGGCTGGCCATATCGGGAAGTTGGTACCTTCCTCGTGGCGATTGTGCTCATTTTTGCTGAAATGTTGCTCGTTGATAGCTCGTTTTTCACACGGCGGTGTCGCAAGCTGCTCGACCAAATTGCCACGCTTCAGGATACCCAAAAGTTTTAGTCAATGGGCCCGGGGTGGACGTACATGTTCAAGCTGTGGTGCTGAGCTGGACCGGCATGGGAAGGTCAGAGAGGCGTCTCCAGCGTCGTAACTTTGCCGCAGCACCCGCGTTGGAAAATCCATCCTTGCTCAATTCCCCAATCGCGCTAGGGTTCCTGGGCTGGGCAACTTGATATTTGGAGCTTCTTATGGGCAGTAGATATCCGTGGTGGGTTTTGGTCGGACTGTTCATCGTCATCCTGATATTCAGCCCCCTCACCAGAAATGTATTGAGTGCTTACGGCCTCAATGTACGCCTTCTTACGCCAGTTGTGGCGTTTGTCGTCACCTTCTCCTACTTTTTCATCGTTGGCCTTTTTCTAAAGCTGCGCTGTCCAAGCTGCGGCACGATACGGCCAACCTTCCGTTTGCCCAAGACTTGGCGTCAATGGGCTTTGGGCGGATGGACATGTTCAAACTGTGGAGCTGATGTGAATGGGCGCGGGAGGCTTAGAAACACTTCCTCCTCTGCCACGTGATGCTTGGCTTACTTGCCTATAGAAGAAAATCTTGCGGCTCGTCGAAATCCTGAAGCACGCCGGGATTCTCCGAATTGATCTCAATGAGTGCGCGAGGAATGGCGTTTCAGGATGGATCGTGCTCCCTCGTCGCCGCCTAGCGCGGCAAGTTCGCTCCGGTAAGATGCGCAAAACAGAACCGGGTGCCCTCGCGTGCCATTATGAATCGGAACCAGCTATCGCGCCCGGCTTAAAGTGCGCGGCGACGGCGTCGTAGTCCGCTGCGAGAACCGATGGCATATCGCCAAGCGCAACAAAAATGCCTGCGACGCCGCTGCCTATGTCCGATGCCCCCACAGCGATAGATGTGCCAAGGCCAGTTGCATAGTCGGGGTTGTGAACACACCGCAATCCTTGCGACGCAGCCATCGCGCTCACTTCACGGGCATCGCGGCCCGTAACCACAACGCAGTCAGCTGAGCCGCGCGCCGGACCTCTCGCGCATGAGTGAGGACGCTGTTTCAAGCGCGAAAGCGAGAAGGGGTTTGCCGCGATAAGGCTGGAGCAGTTTGTTCGGGCCGCCCATGCGCTTCGAAAGACCTGCCGCGAGAATAATGGCGCCAAATGTCATGGGCGCTTCCATCGAACCTGCTTCTCAAGAAATAAGCTGCCGGTCGCGCGCATCCGCGACGACTTCAGCTAAGATGGACAAGGCCACATAAGGCGCTGTCTTCAATCCTGGCAAAAGCCCAGCAGGGCTTTTTATGCGGGCGACCACCTCATTGGAAAATCCAGCCTCACCTAAAGCGCGCTTTCTTGCTTCGTGAGCGTTGCGGCTACCGATTGCACCAATGAAGAAGCAAGAGCTGCCGAGCAGCGACGAGAAGATCGGCATTTCCTGATCATGATCATGGAATGCGAGGATTGCGGCAGTCCAGCAATCGGCGCCAAACGTGGCGCTAGAAGAGAGCCGGTGAAGTGCAACACTTTGAGGGCAGCGCCGGAATCGTCTCTACATCAGGCGCATGAAATACGGTTTCGAACCCTGAGCAAGCCGCGAGTTCGGCAATAGCAACGGCGATTGGGCTGCTTCCGATAACAAGGAGACGGACAGCGGGCGCGTAAACGCGAAGAAATGCATCTCCATCGCGGTTGGACTGTGTCTCTTGGGGCGTACCCTTCGCTAAGGCCTCAATAGCGCTCACGCCATCTGCGATGCCAATACGGAGCGCGAAGGGCTGCCGGGCAGCAAGATGGCGCTCCATCTCAACAATCAGCCGCTTGTCATGGAAAGGCTGGATCAGGACATCAAGCCCGCTACCGCAGGGGAGCCGGATATCGAAATACGGCGAGCCTTTCCCATAGCGTATAAGGCGCGGACGCTGGGACTTGATGATTTCCACCGCTTCGAGCGCGATCGCTTGCTCCAGGCAGCCGCCAGAGATATAGCCCGCCCAATTTCCGCTTTCAGAAACAGCCATCTGGGCGCCAGCCGCGCGTGGGGCATTGCCGTCGACGCCGACAAGCGTCACGAGGGCGCATCTCTCGCCTGCCGCAACCCAGCGGCTGAGATGCGGGATCACATTGTCAGTGTAACCCCTGGAACGCCGACTCTCTCCGTCTGTTGTTGCCCGTTCTGCGAGAATGAGCGTCATGTCGCCCTCAAGCTTGCCCTGCCGGCTTCGGTTGTATCGTTTCCGCCTCGTGTTTGTGCGCCGTACTACCAAATAGACCTCGGATCGCGACGTAAAACACAGGTGTAAAGATTAGACCAAAAAAGGTAACACCTAACATGCCGTAAAACACCGCAGTGCCAAGCGCGACACGCATCTCGGAGCCCGCGCCTGTTGCGATATATAGCGGAACGACGCCAAGCGTAAAGGCGAAGGACGTCATCAAAATGGGTCGCAACCGCATCCGGCATGCCTCAATCGCTGCCTCAAAGCGGGTTCGGCCCTGCTCTTCGAGCTGGATCGCAAATTCAACGATCAGAATCGCGTTCTTTGCAGCGAGTCCGACGAGCACCACGAATCCGATTTGGGTCAAGATGTTAACATCCAAACCGTGTGATGAAACACCCAATAGCGCCGACAGCAAACACATAGGCACAATCAGGATAATTGCGAGTGGAAGCGTCCAGCTCTCATACTGGGCAGCGAGCGCGAGATAAACGAATAGCACCGCGAGCGCGAAGACATAGATCGCCTGTCCGCTTGCGCTCTTCTCTTGGTAGGATAGATCGGTCCACTCGAAGCCTATGCCATCGGGCAGCGTTCGCGCCGCGAGTTCTTCCATCAGCTTAAGCGCCGTACCGGAGCTAACGCCCGGAGCTGTGGCGCCTTGAAGCTCGACTGCGGGATAAAGATTATAGCGCGGCAGGCGATAGGGTCCGGCAATGTCGCGGAAGGTTACGACCGAACCGAGAGGAACGATTGCGCCATTATCACTGCGCACCTTCAGCTTTAAAATGTCGTTCTTCGAGATCCGGTAAGGCGCATCTGCCTGCGCTGTAAGCCTGTATGTCCGGCCAAACAGGTTGAGATCATTCACATAGGCGGAGCCGAGATATATGCGCAGCGTCTCGAAGATGTTTTGTAGCGGGACATTTAAGATCTGCGCGCGCACGCGATCCACATCCACGAAGACTTGCGGTGTATTGGTATTGAAGGTCGTGAACACTGCTGCAAGACCTGGTGTCTGGTTGGCTGCCGCCATCAGATCATAGGTCGCCTGCGTTAATGTTTGCAGGCCGCGCCCGCGCCGGTCTTCAACATACATGGAAAATCCGCCGCCGGTGCCGATACCGCGAAGCGTTGGAGGCGCGATAACAAATACCCCTGCTTCCTTCATTTGAGCGAGCTTTGCCCGAAGATCGCCGACGAGCTTGGTTGCCGTTAACCCCTTTTCAGCTCGTTGCTCGAATGGAGCGAGGACTGCGAAAATTGCTCCGACGTCTGGAGAATTTGTACGCGTCGCTCCTGAAAAGCCGGTGAATGTTACAGTGTGCGCAATTCCGGGCGTGCCGAGAATGATCTTTTCCGCCCGCGACATAACTTCGTCCGTTCTGGCAAGGGAAGCCCCGGACGGCAGGCTGAACGAGACGATCAAATAGCCCTGATCCTGCTGAGGGATAAAGCCCTGTGGCACGGTAACGAAAAGATAACCAGCCGCCCCGATCAGTCCCGCATATATCAGAAGCATCAGCGGTGTAATTCTGACTAAGACCCCCACGAGCTTGGCATATCCTTCGGCGAGCGCGTCGAAGACGTAGTTGAAGCCAGCGAAGAACCAGTTAGTCAGGATCGAGAGGTCGAATCTGCGTTTCTTTTCCTTTTCCTCTCGCGACTTCAGGAAAATGGCGCACAGTGCCGGGCTGAGGGTCAGCGAGTTGAAGGCAGAGATCACCGTCGCGACGGCGATTGTTAAGGCGAACTGGCGATAGAACTGCCCGGTAATGCCCTGCAAGAACGCCGTGGGGATGAAAGACTGCGCAAAGCACAAGGGCGATGGAGATGAGCGCTACGCCCACTTCGTTCATGGTCTCGAACGCCGCTTCGCGGGGCAGCATCCCCTCCTCGATTTTGCGCTCGACGTTTTCCACGACCACGATGGCGTCGTCGACCACGATGCCGACGGCGAGAACCAATCCAAACAGAGTCAAATTGTTGATGGAAAAGCCAAGCGCTCCCATCACCGCAAAGGTGCCGATCAGCGACACCGGGATGGCGACCACCGGGATGATCGTCGCGCGCCAAGTTTGGAGAAACACCAGCACCACGATGACGACCAGAAGAACGGCCTCATAAATGGTGCGGAGTAGCTCATCGATGGAGCGCTGAATGAATTCGGTCGGGTTGTAGACGATGCGGTATTCGATGCCTTTCGGAAAGCCCTTGGACAGCTCTGCCATCGTCGCCTTGACGTGTTTGCCACATCGAGCGCATTCGCTCCAGGAAGTCTGCGAGACTGCGAGAACGACAGCTGGCTTTGCGTCGAGATAGCCGTTCGTCAGATAATCGAGAGCGCCAAGTTCGGTGCGCGCGACATCGCGCAACCGGGTAAGCCGCCCATCCGCGCCGGTCTTAACAACGATCTCGCCAAACTCCTCAGGCTGAGCAAGGCGTCCGCGCAATTGAAGGCTCGTCTGAAAGGCCTCGTTGTTCGAAATCGGAGGCTGCGCGAGCGCGCCACCGGCAACCTGAATATTTTGCTGCCGGAGCGCGGCTATAACCTCTGTGGCCGTCATGCCGAGAGAGGAAATTTTGTCCGGGTCAAGCCAGACCCGCATCGAATATTCGCGCAAACCAAAAAGGTTGATATTGCCGACGCCCTTAACGCGCGCCACGACATCGCGCACCTGCAACAGGGCATAATTCGAAATATAAAGCTGGTCGTAGGTGTTATCGGGCGAGATCATGTGCACGACCATGAGCAGGTCGGGAACGTTTTTCTTCACCGTCACGCCGGTCTGCTGTACCTCGGCTGGCAGGCGCGGCTGAGCCACCGCCACGCGATTTTGCACCAGCACCTGCGCTTGATCGAGATTTGTGCCAAGCTCGAAAGTCACGGTTATGGTGACGCGCCCATCAGCCGTCGATTGCGACGACATATAGAGCATGTTTTCGACGCCGTTTATCTCCTGCTCGATGGGGGTCGCGACCGTGTCCGCCACGATCTGAGCATTCGCTCCGGGATATTGCGCCGAGACGATAACAGTCGGCGGCGCTACATCAGGAAATTGCGCGACAGGCAGCCGCGTATAGGCGAGCGCACCTATTATTACGATGAAGATCGCAAGAACCGCCGCAAAAATGGGACGGCGGATGAAGGTATGGCTGAAATTCATTTTAAAGACGCCGCCTTCGCATTGTTTGCGTCTATTGTGACTGGCTCAGGCTTGACCTTGATGCCAGCCCGCGCTCTCTGGATACCGTTAACGATCACCAAATCATTGGCGCTTACGCCGCTGCGGATGACGCGAAGCCCATCGATGAGGGGTCCAAGCACCACCGGCTTTGCGCTCACGGCGCCATCCTCCGCGACAAGAAACACGAAGCGATTGGATTGATCTGTCGCAATAGCCGCGTCTGGCAGCATGATTGCCGTGTACTCGCCGCTGCCTGCGAGGCGGATGCGCGCGAATAACCCGGGCTGGAAGAGTTGCTTCGGATTATCGAAAATTGCACGGCCCCGCAGCGAGCCTGTGTTCTGGTCGATGCGATTGTCGACGAAATTCATCTTTCCCTTATAGGGGAAGCCGGTGTCGTCCTGAAGCGCAAGCTCGACTGGATTCGCTGTTGTTCGCGAGCTCGGCCGCTGACCTAGATTATCGAGGCGCTGATATTTCAAAAATTCGGCCTCGCTTACATCGAAATAGAAATAAATTGGATCAGTCGAAACGATTGTCGTTAGCAGTGTCCCGCTTCCAGAGCCGCCGGTGATATAGTTTCCTTCACTCACATATTTCCGGCTGATCCGGCCCGAAATCGGCGCTGTGATGCGAGTAAATTCTACATCCAACTCGGCGGAGCGCACGCTCGCTTCAGCCGAGAGCACGTTCGCTTGCGATACTTGCAGTGATTGGGTCCGTTGGTCAAAAACCTGCTGCGAAATGGTGTTATTGGCGACGAGTGGCTTTGCGCGGTCTAGATCCTTCAGTGCAAATTCCGCCTGCACCTTCGCTGCTTCAAGAGCAGCGCGGCTGCGATCGAGAACGCGCTCGAAGGGACGCGGATCGATCTCAAACAAGAGATCGCCCTTCTTGACCATCGCCCCATCGGTGAATTTCACTTCATTCAGCACGCCAGAGATGCGCGCGCGCACCTCGACGGTATCAACTGCATCAAAGCGCCCTGTATATTCATCCCACTCCACCACCTTCTTTTCGAGTGGGTGGGCGACGGAGACCGCAGGGGGAGGCGGGGCAGCGGGCCGGTTCTGAGCTTGCTGATTTTGCCCGCAAGAAGATACGATAAGCAGCGACAGGCATAGAAGCCCGGCCCGCGCTAAGCGAAATTCTCGGTTACTTGGCATATTTCACCCTCGCCCTTGGGCTGATTACTTAAAACAAGCCGGTCTGAGGAGAGAGGTACGCGCGGTTAAACCGAGGGCATGCCTACGGACGGCCTGAGCTTCGATCAGCTTTCGTGAACTCTATACCCAAAAAAAGCTGAGGGCCAAGCCTTTGCTGTATTCGAATGTTGCGATTATTATCGCGCTCAAGCTCCTAATTTTTTGCTGTCTCGCCCGAGCAATGGCTAGCGCCCGCGATCAGCATCTTGGGATTGCTTTATGCTCCACTCATGAAGTTGTTTTCTGTATTCCAAGACATCAGACACGCTCGGATGTGGAGGTAGCACCGGAGCGGGAATGTCGTGTGGATATTGTTGCTTGTTTACTGAACCACGCTCCGAATTTTGAGATCGCTTTATGCTCCACTCATAAAGCTTTTTCCTATATTCCAGTACGTCGGACACGCTTGGATGGTCTGGCAGCTTTGGAACTGCATTTTGACTAGCTGGCGCTTGTTGGTCAGACGCCACCTGTATGTAGCAAATGTTTGCATAGCAAATAGCGGGGTCAAAATTCACGACCATATAGGCGCTTTCGTTAACCAAGAAGTATTTGCTAAGCTATCACTTCCACCTGACCAAAACCAGTCCAAGGTCAAAGCTGCCTATTGGGATGTGGAGCACTACACCAGATGGCTAGCCGTCCCGGTTGGGCGTCCCGAGAACATGGACGTTCGGCGCAATCATCGCATTGTCGAATGTCTGCGTGAACATTGCAGCCGCGAAGAAGGCGACCGCGCGCAATGTGTCCGTGCCGGTATTGACTAGGTCGTGCCGCACAGGCGTCGGGATAACGAAAACATCGCCGCGTTTGACTTGGTGTGTGGTGCCATCTTCCATGTGCAACTCACCGGTGCCGGCGAGGATATATTGCGTTTCTTCCGTTGCGTCAGTGTGCCAGCCGAGTCGGCCGCCGGGTTCGATCTCGTAGACAATCGTAGAGGATTGAGTAGCTCCATGTCCGCCATAGGCGGCGAAGGCTCCGGCCCAGCGGACCGATGGATCATCCACCCCTCCAACCTTAGCGCGCGGAAGTTTCTCAGTGGCGACAACAAATGCGGAATTCATGGATGCCTCGATAAATTTTGTCTAACACCTCCATAATAATGAGGGAATTACCCCGCTGGCGCATCAATAAGCGGCAGCGAAGCTAGCTATCCGTTAATGAGATAGGATGAATTTCGCAGGCGGGCGCGCACGTATCCGGCAGTAGCCGAGACTTTAGAACGTCGCACAAAGGGTGCCAGAGGTTACATCTCCCTCCCCTCCGCTCTCGGCTTGCTGGGAGACAGCCTTGGCCCCGAAAAGAAGCCCTGCGAACATGGTGGATGGCCCTCCATGGTTGCACGCCGGGCGTCCTTCTGATTATTAGATCCTTCTTCCGTGTATCGAACGGAACGATTGCCGTCTGGCAAAACCTGTCTGCTCCCCGTATTGCTACGGGGGTGAGTCGCGCGACGGCGAGAAGAACAAGAGCAATGGAGAAGGGGAGATCGTCATGACATTAATCGACCGCAGGACTGTGCTTGCGAGCGGAGCGTTGGCGCTGACGGGCGCGGCGAGCGTTCCGGCTGCGGCGCAGACAGGCCCGAAGCCGCTCTTTTCAGTGCCAGCCGTGACGATCCCGATAGTCGGCGAAACTGATGTTTTCCCGGTGCGCCGCATCTACTGCATTGGCCGCAACTACGCCGCTCATGCAATCGAGCGCGGCTCGAACCCCGACCGGGAGCCGCCGTTCTTCTTCCAGAAACCGACCGACGCGATCCAGAATGTCCCCACAGGGGCGGTCGCAGATCATCCCTATCCATCGCTCACGAAAAATTATCACCACGAGGTCGAGCTGGTCGCGGCGCTCAAATCCGGCGGCACCAATATCAAGCCGGAACAGGCGCTCGATCACGTCTATGGTTACGCGCTCGGCCTCGACATGACCCGGCGCGATCTGCAGAACGGAATGGCTGCGGAAAAGAAGCCGTGGGAAATTGGCAAGAGCTTTGACCACGCCGCAGTGCTTGGTCCGATCACCCCGGCTGCGAAGACCGGCCACTTCACCAAGGGCGCGATCTCGCTCGCGGTCAATGGCGCGGTGCGGCAGAATTCCGATCTGGCGAAGATGATCTGGAGCGTCGCCGAGCAGATCTCGAGATTGTCCGAAGCCTTCGAGCTCAAGGCGGGCGACATCATCTATTCCGGCACCCCGGAAAATGTTGGTCCGGTCGTGAAGGGTGACGTGCTTCTGTGCAAGCTTGAGGGGCTTGCGGACATGTCAATCCGCATCGTGTGAGTGATCTCGCAAGGGCACATCCGGGTGCTTTCGTAAGTAATCGACGGTAAAGCCGCAGCCGGCGACCTCGTGTTCGCCGGCTGCGGATTAGTTTCATTGCCGTCCTTCCTAAGTGATCGCCCCACAAGCTACTAGGAACGGTTTCTTTTCTTGAGGATCAGCCGGTTGTATGCGGCTCCCGCTGCCATGAGCCCGCACGTAATAATGAACACGGCGCGCATGCCGATATGGCCGCCGATGAAGCCGCCGAGCATAGGACCGGCGACTTGGCCCGCATATTGCGACGAGGTGGAATAGCCCAATGCGGTTCCGGCGGCATGATCGGGTACGTTGTGGCGAATGACGCTCGTTATGCAAGGTAAGAGGCCGCCGAGCGCAACGCCCATCAGGAAGCGCAGCATGATGAGCTGCCAGCTTTGCGTGACGAAGGCTTGTGGTATCAGAAGAAGGGCGGATGCGGTCAGCGCGTAGATAACGACGCGCCAATGGCCTATGCGGTCGGCGAGCCGTCCGAGGGCAGAGGCGGACAGGATACTGCCAAGTGCTGCCGCCGACATCGCCGCGCCAGCGACCAGCGTGACTTTTGAGGGATCGTCCACGAGCTGGGCAACATAGACCGTAATGATCGGTTCGATTGACATATTTGCCAGCATCAGCAAAAGCCCCGTTAGCAGCATCGCCATCACAGGCTGCTTGTCCGGTATGCTGGTCCAGCCGCCTTTCGCGATGACTTTGTCCTTCTTCGCAGGACGCGGCTCCTTGCTGATGAAAAAGCAGGTGGCAAGGAAGGTTAGAAAGATGATGCCTCCGGCCAGCCAAAATGTGGCGCGGATACCGATCATCGGCGGCAGTGTGCCGCCGATCAATGGGCCGACCACATTGCCAGCCATGATCCCGGACGACAGCACGCCAAGCGCCCAGCCGGAGCGGTCTTTCGGCGTCTGTGTTGCCACCAAAATGACAGAGCCCGAGGAATAGCCACCGAGAAATCCGGCCAAAAGTCGCAAGCCCACGAGCTGCCACACATTGGTTGCCATGCCCATCAGCGACATGGTAATCGCCATACCGAGGCTTGCTCGGATAAGCATCAGCTTGCGCCCGTAGCGGTCGGCCATGCGCCCCCATAGCGGCGCCACGAGCGCTGCCGCGAAGAAGGTGGCGCCATAGGCAGCGCCGGACCACTGCACGATTGCCGCCTCGTCGCTAACCCCCAACTGCTGGACGTAAAGCGGCAGGAACGGCAGAAGCAATGTCATCGCAACGATGGTCGTGAAGGAACCCATGAGGCAGACAATTAAGTTGCTTCGCCAATGCTCAGTTGGCGCGGCGGTGGAAGATTCTTCACGGGGCATCGTTACGGCTCTCTCAGTTCCGGGAAGGGCAGAGTAGAGCCGCAAGTTCTATGCGTCTAAGATATGGTTGGCATAAAAGGTATAACGATCCGGCATGAATTGGTTGCGCGTGGATAGACGTGCGTGGCCGTTTAGCTTCGTGCGGAGGTAGTCAAGCGCTGAGAAACGCGGCTATTGCGGGCTCCTGTTTAAGCCGCTGCAGATCGTCTTCCGAGGGCAATTGTGGCTTGTCGCGCTCTGCGTTCACCATGCAGAGAAAGCCGAAGGGCTCGCCCGCAGTCGCGCGAAATTGATGCCAGGTCATGGGTGGGATGAAAACGAGATCGGGCGCGCTTATCTCTCGGACCTCACTGCCCACAAGGCATGTCCCCTTGCCGCGAAAGATCATCACGGCATGAACATGCTCGTGCCTTTCGAGGGTCGAATGGCCACCCGCCTGCATTTCGAAGTAACGCAATTCGCAACCTAGCTCGGGCCGGTGGAAGAGAACCTGGCGAGTGATGTCCTTGAACGGAGCGCTGCCTTCGTCCTTGTATGTGAGGACATCCACATCGTCCCAGAGGAAACCGGACGTTGAGGAGCGGAAATTCGACTTGTCATCCATGAGCTTAGTTCCCCGCCTGTCCGGCAACACGCGCAACGAAAGCTGCCGCCGCTTCGGTCATCCGTTCTTTCGCCGATAGCAGACTGCCGCCGATAAGCAACATGGTATCAGGCCCGTAGAATTCCAGGAGTTCTGGAACGCGGTCGAGAGTCATGCCGCCAGCCGGAGCTGGCACGCATGGCTTGAGCGTCTGCCAAGGTCCTCGCGCCGCTTCCGCGATCTCTTTGCATGTTTCCGGCGAATAGCTGAAACGGCCACCATAATTCGGATAGACTGTCACGCTTGCCCCGAACAGGCGAAAGAGCTTGCCAAGTAGAAATGGCGGCGCAATGCGCGATGCTCCCGCCATGGCGGGATGTGCGAAAAACGCTACTCCTGGAAATTCGCGCACAAGGCGATGGAAGTTCGATACCCCGATGATCATCGGCTCGATCAGCACCGCGCCGATACCCTCCTCGACCGCAAGCATGAGCTGTCTCACGGCCATGTCAAAATCACCCGACACATTCGGCACATAGCAGGCGTGGAAGCCCGTGCGCGCGTTTGCCTCGCGGACGGCTTTCGAGCATGCGCGCACGCGCTCTTCAAACGGGCTATAGGCTTGATCCGCTAGGCCGTGATCGTCTTTGATGAAGTCGAGACCTCCTTCAGCAAGCCGCCCTGCAAGCGACGCAAGGTCTGAAGGCGGCAAGCCCTGTGGCTTGAGGGCGGTACATGTCATCGCGCGGCCATGTGCTTGGCATCGGTCCCGCAGCTCCGCGATGCCCTGTCTTGGGCCACCGAATTGGTTCAGCATTTCAGCCGGGAATTCGGCATCCCACAGGGAGACGTCATCATGAATAGACGTATTGCCGAACAACATATTGAGAAGCTGCCCGGCGTCCGAGCCCATGGTTGATATCGAAAGGCCGATGCGCGCTTCGAAGAGATTAGGTTGAAGTTCGCGGATGTCTTGAACCTCACCGATAATATCACGCAATACGCCTTCGTCTGAGATGGCGCTCAATGGCATCTCAACGCTCTGCTCGACGGCGATTGCCTCCGCCCTTGCGGCAATTGCTTTGCTATCGCTGCGGACGCGATAGATAACCGTCATGCGTGACATCGTTCAGGCTTTCCTCACCGGCATTTTTTCTTCCGGCGCTTGCTGCTCATGGACAATAATTGCGAGAGCAGCTATCACGCCTTTAAAATGTGCTCCATACCATAGTTGCTTAAATTATGCTGAGACGCCTTTACAATTGGATCATGCGCATCGCCGAAGGGCCGAACGCTCTCTTGGCGCTCGTTGGTGTTTCCTTCGCGGAGAGCTCTTTCTTCCCTCTGCCGCCTGATACGCTCCTCGTTCCGATGATCTTGGCGCAACGCCAGCGCGCCTTCGTCCTCGCCGCATGGTGTACGGCGGCATCGGTGGTCGGAGGCATGTTCGGCTATGCGATAGGCTCGCTGCTCTACGAAAGCCTCGGCAAGTGGATCATCAACCTCTATGGCTACGGGCAAAGCATCGAGACCTTTCGCGATACCTATGCCCAGTGGGGCGCGTGGATTATCCTGCTGAAGGGGCTCACGCCCATCCCTTACAAACTTGTAACGCTGGCAAGCGGTTTTGCAGGTTATAATTTCGGCCTGTTCGTCGTGTTATCGATCATTACTCGGGGCTTGCGGTTCTTTCTCGTTGCCGGGTTGCTCTATTTCTATGGCGAACCGATCCGCGGCTTTCTGGAACGCCGACTTGAGGCTGTCGCTCTCGTTACCGTGGCGATCATCGTGTCAGGCTTTGTAATTGTGAAATATGTCGCGTAGCATCCAACGAACATCCGCTAATGCGCCAGCAATGAGAATAGGCGAGGCCGCGCTCGTCATTGCGGCTGTGAGTTTCGCAGCGCTGGCAGGGGCTTGGGGGCTGGAAATTTTCGGCCATTACGCGCCGTGCCCACTCTGCCTCGAGCAACGCATCCCCTATTATGTCGCCGTGCCGGGCGGAGTGGTCGCTGCCATCCTCGCATACACCTCGCCGCGCATCGCGGCAGTGATTCTCGCGATTGTATGCGCGGGCCTCATCTACAATGCTGGCTTGGGTGTCTATCACGCCGGGGCCGAGTGGCATTTCTGGCCGGGGCCTGACACTTGCGCTGCTGGAGGCGACGCGCTGAAGCCGATGGGAAAACTCTCGCAAAGCTTGCAGAATAACCACCCCGTCCGCTGTGACGAAGCGGCGCTCCGTATTTTTGGCTTATCGCTGGCGGGCTATAGCGTGCTGATTTCGACCGGCCTCGCTGCTCTCGGCGGCATTGCCCTGTGGCGATCAGGCTTCGGGCGTGATGCGAGATAGGTTCTTTACGCAGGAGTTATACTATTTTTTCAGAGTTTGCCTCGCCGGTACCTGGAGATCTTGGGCGATTAACAGATGTAGCATATAATGGCTAAGGCACCGTCAGAGAAATGGAGATGCCCGCCGCGTTACGGGCTGAATTTTGACGAAAATTACGCCGCATAGGAATTTCGAGCATGTTTGCCAGCCATGCCGTTCGCGAAAACCCCAAGTTATGGCGCTGCACCGATGCCTGCAGTTAATCCCATCATCCTCAGATGGGCGCGTGAGACTGCCGGCCTTTCACTGGCCGAAGCGGCCAAGGCAATAGGAATTAAGCCAGCGCGGCTGGAAGCCTTAGAGGAGGGTGAGCTTGAGCCGTCGTACAGTCAGCTTACGAATATGGCTGATAAATACCGGCGTCCACTTGTTACCTTTTATCTCCGTCAGCCACCGCCGCAGGGCAATCGTGGCGAGGACTTCCGGCGTGCCGCCGGATTGCCCCCGGTTGATTTCGACCCCCAGCTCGATGCTCTTATTCGTAATGTTCGAGCCCGCCAGGACCTTGTGAAATCGCTGTTGGAAGATGAGGAAGTTCAGCCTCTCTCTTTCATCGCATCAAAATCAATGAAGGATGGGGCTGCCGCCGTGGCGGACAGTATCCGCGCAATAATCGAGTTTGATCTGGTCAAATTCAGAAGCGCTAGGGACGAGGGCGCGGCGTTTGCATATTTGCGCGATTGTCTTGAACGTCATGGTATCTTCGTCTTGCTTGTTGGCAACCTCGGCAGCCATCATTCCAATATACCGTCGGCTGTTTTTCGAGGCTACGCGATAGCGGATCCTATCGCGCCCTTTATCGTGATCAACGACAATGATGCCCGTTCAGCCTGGTCGTTTACTGCGCTTCATGAGGCTGCACATCTATGGCTTGGCCAGACCGGCATAAGTGGCTCGTCGCATGAGACCCGCGTCGAGCGCTTCTGCAATGATGTTGCAGGCCGGCTTCTTCTCCCCCCCAACGATCTCGGTAAACTTCCAGATCTGAGGCCTACAAAGTTTGATGACGTTCTCGGGAATATCTCTGCATTTGCCTCCGACTATAACCTCAGCCGCAGAATGGTTGCTTATCAGCTTCTACGTGCCAATCAGATTAATCCTGTTCAATATCAGCAGCTGACAGAACGCTTCTATAACGACTGGCGCCGCAGCAAGGAGCGAGTCCCTGGGAAGCCTCGAGAGCGAGGTCCAAACCGTTATGTTGTGCTACGCCATCGTCTTGGACCGGCTCTGGTTGGCCTTGCCCGGCGCGCTCTCGATGATGGCATGTTATCACCGACAAAAGCCTCTCGCCTTCTTGGCGTCAATGCTGGCGCTGTTCGCTCGTTCCTTCACTCCGGTTCGGCGTGAGGGCGTGAATAAATGCTTTATCTCCTTGATGCCAACGTCATCATAACAGCCAAAGATAGTTACTACGCGGTTGACCAAGTTCCGGAATTTTGGGAATGGCTTGTGCATCAAGGTAAACAAGGCAAGCTCAAGATCCCTCGCGAACTATTTGACGAGGTCAGTCCAGGGCACGACAAGGGCCATCCGTTTTTTGCTTGGCGTAAGGACAAGGCTACTGTCCAGGCATTGCTGCTGGATGAGGAGGTTGACCGCGAGGTTCTTCGGCGTGTGCTTGATGAAGGATATGGCCAGAACCTTGCGGACAACGAGCTGATCACAATCGGCGCAGATCCGTTCCTTGTCGCATATGCTATTGCACAGCCAGAGCGGGCGGTAGTTACCACTGAAGTTTCAAAACCGAGGGCACAACGTCAGAATTGCAAGCTGCCCGATGTTTGTGATCATTTCGCCGTTCCAAGGGTTAGTACCTTTCAGATGACGCGGGCGCTCAAGTGGAAGACAAGTTGGAAACCGTAATATTGATTGGGCATGTGCCCTCACTCTGACAGTGATTCGACAGCAGCTCCCTCAATTTGTAACTTCGGCCTCGCGGAGACGCCTGCGATCCTCGTCTGAAAGTCCCAGCATCTCGTTCAATATGGTTTCGGTGTGCTCTCCGAGCTTCGGCGGTGCGCGGTCATAGGAAACGGGTGTCTGCGAATAGCGGATCGGCGATGCGACGCCTGGGATGTTCCCGTCCTCGGTCTCGAAGTCGAGACGCGCGCCGCGAAATTTCACATGCGGGTCCGCGAAAACCTGATCGATTGAGTTGATCGGCGCTGCGGGAACACCGGCCTTTTCCAATCCATCCAGCCAAACTTGCGCCTGCCTTGTCTTCAGCCGTTCGGCGATGGCGGCGCAAAGCTCTATCCGGTTGGCCACGCGCGCAGGGTTCGTCGCATAACGCGGGTCCTTGCTCCACTCTTCCACGCCCAAAATCGCGCAAAATTTCGCAAATTGAAAATCATTCCCGACATTGAGAACGATCTGCTTATCGGCAGTGTCGAAGATTTGATAGGGCACGATTGTCGGGTGCAAATTACCCATCCGCACAGGCGCAACGCCCGACACCAGATAGTTGGCCGCTTGATTGGCGAGCGCCGCGACCTGCACGTCGAGAAGCGAAATGTCGATATGCTGGCCGACGCCGGTTTCGCGTGCGCGCGGCAGAGCGGCGAGGATCGCTATCGTGGAATAAAGGCCGGTCAGAAGATCGGTCACGGCAACGCCCACTTTGACCGGGCCGCCTCCTGGCATGTCGTCGGGCTGGCCAGTAATGCTCATCATGCCCCCAAGCCCCTGCACCATCACGTCATAGCCTGCACGATTTGCGTAGGGGCCGTCTTGGCCGAAGCCGGTCAGGGAACAATAGACGAGGCGCGGATTAATGGCCTTCAACGACGCGTAGTCCAGACCATATTGGCGCAATCCGCCAACCTTGAAATTTTCTATAACGACGTCGCATTGAGCCGCCAGTTTGCGCACAAGCTCCTGGCCTTCCGGTTTGGCAACGTCGATGGCAACCGAATATTTGCCACGGTTCGCGCAGGTGAAATAGGCGGAAAGGCCGGGAATCGGCTCGCCCTCATGGCCGTGCACAAACGGCGGACCCCAGGCTCTCGTGTCGTCGCCAGTGCCCGGCTTTTCGATTTTGATGACGGTGGCGCCGAGGTCGGCGAGCGTTTGCGTGGCCCATGGACCGGCTAGCACGCGCGTCAAATCGAGCACGCGCACATTTGCAAGTAGATCAGACAAATTAAATACCTTCACTTACGGCAAAGCGAGCTCCTCATGCTGTACTCTCAAAAGCGCAGCATGAGGAAAATTTCTCGTGCGAAGATTAAACCGAGAATGCTTGAATGCCAGTGATTGCGCGGCCAAGAATGAGCGCGTGGATGTCGTGCGTGCCCTCGTATGTATTCACGGTTTCGAGGTTTTGGGCATGGCGCATGACGTGATATTCTTCTGAGATGCCATTGCCGCCATGAATGTCCCGCGCCGCCCGCGCGATGTCGAGCGCCTTTCCGCAATTGTTGCGTTTGACGATGGAGATCATTTCCGGCGCGGCTCTGCCCTCGTCGAACAAGCGGCCCACGCGCAGCGCGCCCTGAAGACCGAGCGAGATCTCCGTCTGCATATCGGCAAGCTTTTTTTGCACGAGCTGCGTTGCGGCGAGAGGCCGTCCAAACTGCTTGCGGTCGAGCGCATATTGGCGCGCCCGGAAGAAGCAATCCTCGGCTGCTCCCATCGCGCCCCAGGCAATGCCGTAGCGCGCCCGATTGAGACATTCGAATGGCCCCGTCAGTCCGGAGACATTTGGCAATAGCGCACTTTCGGGCACCTCAACATTGTCGAGGACGATCTGACCAGTTATTGAAGCACGGAGTGAAAGTTTGCCTCCGATCTTCGGCGCGGAAAGCCCTGGCATTCCTTTTTCAAGAACGAAGCCGCGGATCTTGTTTTGATGCGCGCGCGATTTCGCCCACACGACAAAAACATCGGCGATGGGTGAGTTCGAGATCCAGGTCTTCGATCCCCTCAAACGGTAGCCGCCGTCGATCCTGTCCGCGTAAGTCTGCATTGAATTAGGGTCCGACCCTGCATCGGGTTCGGTCAAGCCGAAGCAGCCGACAAATTCGCCGCTGGCAAGTTTCGGCAGATATTTCTTGCGCTGCGCTTCGTCGCCGAAGGCATAGATTGGGTGCATGACGAGGGAGGACTGCACGCTCATCATGGATCGGTAGCCCGAGTCCACGCGCTCGACTTCACGCGCCACGACGCCGTAAGACACGTAGGAAGCTCCCGCGCCGCCATATTCCTCGGGCACGGTGAGGCCTAGAAGCCCAAGCGAGCCCATTTCATTAAAAATTGCGCGATCCGTTTTTTCTTGCGCATAGGCTTCACGCACGCGAGGCTGGAGTTTCTCCTGAGCATATCCATGGGCTGTCTCCCGGATCAGCCGCTCTTCCTCGCTGAGTTGGTCATCGAGAAGAAAGGGATCGCTCCATTCGAATCCGCGCGAATCTTTTGTGGTCTTAGCGGTGTCGCCAGAAAAAGTGTCCATGCTCAAAGTCTCCAAGCAACGCGATTTTCAGGAAGATCGCAAATTTGCACGATTCTAGAGCATTTCGAACGCCGTTCAACTACGCAAAATAGCCGCGCTACTGAAAATTGTTCGTCTTAGTGCGTTAAGAGCAAAACACATAAGCGCGTAGGAATCAATCGCGCGCTCCTAAATACCCTGTGATGTGATGTCAAAGCGCGCTCGGATTCTGGCTCGCCTTGACACTCTTGATCTCGTCCCGGCTATTCCGCAGGCACGGGTTTTGCTGACAGCGCTTGCATCAAGAAGCGCCTGACCTCTTCCCCTGGGCGGATAAAGGCCATCCCTATCAGGCCAGCGATGAGCGTAATGACGCCGCAGATCACAAAGCCATCCAAGTAACCCTCGGCCTGGGTAGCCGCATTCTGCACTGTGCTCCCCATGATGTAAGGCGCCAAGATGCCGGCTGTTGTGTACGTCGCCACATTGATTGCGAGCATGGCGCCACGCTGCGAAACCGGCGTGATTTCGCTTATAACTGCCTGTCCCACGACATAGATCACCGAAGGCACCGAAATACCGGCGGCTACCATCGCGATTTTAAGCCAATTCGGCCCGGCATGGGGCATGAGGATAAGCGAAAGTCCACCGAGGGCGACACAGGCGCTGCCCAAGACGCCGCGCGCGACGCGGGAAGAGACGCCTCTCGTGAGGAGGGTCTGGGAAAGCCATCCAATTGCGATCACGAAAACCATACCGACAACCCAGGGAAACGCGGCGACGAAACTCGCAGCAGTCGGATCCATGCCAAGCGCGGTGATGAGGAATGCATTGAACCACGCGAGAACCACGGACAGACCCCAATACGCGCCGAAGCCCGCGACAAACGTGGCAAGCACGGTGGGATTGAAAATCAGCGACGAGTAGGGGAGCCGTTCAATCGCTGTTCCCGATTCGGTCTTGATCGTTGCGGGCAGCGTTCCTTCGCGGCCAACCAGTAACCAGACTGCGCTCCAGATTAGCCCCACGATGCCAAGTGTACCGTAAGCCCAGCGCCAGGAAGACTGCTCAATGACCCATTGAAGGCAGGGCAGCGCGACCAACACCCCCACGGTCGATCCTTGGGAAATGATTGCGGTTGGAAGTGTTCGCTTTTCATTGGGCAGCCACTTATAGGCGGCATGAAGAGCCACAGCATAAGCCGGGCCTTCGCCAGCACCGAGCGCCACACGGCACGCGATCAAGGTGGCGAAGCTTGCCGAACCGAGTACTGGAAACTGAGACAGTGCCCAGATCAGGCCCATCACAAACAACGCCCAGCGCGACTGTATGTGGTTAACAAGGAACCCAACCGAAACGGAAGAAATTGCAAAAAGAAGGAAAAAACTCGACGCTACAAGACCATATTCTTTCGGTGTGAGGTTTAACTCCTTCATTATCGGCACGGCGGTAAGGCCAAGCACAGCCTTGTCCGCGAAATTGATAAACATAAAGAAGAACATCATAGTCACGATAAGCCATGCCCCTTTCTGGGGCTGCGCTTGTGTCATGCTGGTTTCCTCCGCACGCGTGTGTCGGTTGGCCGGACATTTTTGGGATCGGCGTCTGCGCGCCTTCTATTGCTTAGCTTACTTGCCTTTTCGGCGGCGGCACACCGAATAAGGGGGCCCCTGTTTGGGAAACGGTGCAAAAAATGCCGGAGTCATTTATTTGCTTGCTTCGTGATGTTAGGGCATTAGACAAGCCGTTTTGGAGGACATCCGCATGAAAGCTTCGATCCAGCTCATCGCTGCTGCAAGCGTCGTGTTTTTCTCTGCTGGGACGCTTCTGGCGCAAGCGCCTACGCCGGCCACCGCTGAACCACCTAAGCCTGTCCAGGGCGGCGGCGCGCCATCCACCAAGAAGCCGAAAGCGGCCGGGCAGACGGCGGCTAAATCAGATACTGCGGATAAACCGCTCAAGCCGGGCCATTACGCGACCGAGGCGGAGGCGAAATCGCATTGTAACGGGGCGGTGGTTTGGGTGGGATCCGAAGGGTTCACCCACTATCGCGGCTCGCGCGAATATGGGCGCAAGCCCGGCTCATTCACCTGTGATAAATAGCGTCGGCGTTTACCGTTTCCATACGCCGTTAGTCGTTACCAATGGGTGATTGATTAACTCATTGAGAAACAAACGCGACCAGCCGAGCGACGAAATAACTGCTTAAGTGTTTTGTTCGCTCTGAAATGCTCGACAATTTACGTGTCAACTGGACGCGTCGCGAATTCTGTCCTATATTAGTCAGGCAAAGTCGCCCCTGGTGTTCCGAACTGTAGCCGTATGGCGAGTGTTCCCGGTCGCGCCGGGATAGGACACTGGGGCGCATTATATCCCAAAATCCCAAACATCATCAATCTTGTGGCCTAGCATTTTACGCCAGCGGTCTGGGTTGTTCCGGTCGTTGCGATAAGAGCGCGCGATTGCACCGACGCACATATCGGCGAGCTGTATCAACGAGTCCTTTTTTGAATCCTTCAGCCGGACGTCTTTAATGGCGCCGTTCTTCCCCTTCTTTCTCAGGGACGCCTTTAAATCTCGCTGAAAGTTTCGGTCGCCTGAACCATCGATGATTACTGTCGCGTCTTTGAGCGCAGCGCCGTCGTGGCTTATCATGCGGTTAACAAAATATTCATAAAATCGATCCTTGTCGCCGATTAAGCGCGGCGAATTGATTATGCTTTTCTGCACAACAATGGCACGCACCTTAAATGGGCAATCTGTGACGCCTGCAAAGAAGCAATCGCGCACGACGTCCTGGCAGCCGCTGAACTTAAACTCAGGCTTGTGCAGCTTGCGCGCTTCGCTCTCGGCTATCGCCTTCTGCGTTGCAATTGCGTCGTGCTGGTTCGCGAATATGGCCATGGCCGCGACAAAAAGCGGACTGGAGCCACGCGCAAGATTGAAACCCGGGTCGCCGGATTTATCGATAAAAACTAGCATACATAGTCATTAGTGGCGCTTCGCCCTTTGCCGTTATGGTTCTTCAACATGGCCAGTCTTTCGTGGAGGGGTACATCTTGACGCTTTCCGCCGTGGCGATCCAAGTGACTTTGGCATTCGCCAGTCCGGTTATTACTAATCGCGAATGCTCAAAATTTGGCGTGTCCACTGATTGGGGTCAGCGGCTATTCCGCCGCGCGCCGCATCGGCTGTCCCGAGTAGGAGATGAGCTCCAGGAGCGTCGTCTCCGTCAGCCGCCCCGTGAGCGGCAGGTTACGATGGCGCTCGAATGCTTTCACCGCGTTAATGGTCCATACATCCATGCGGCCCGAAAGGGTGCCCGAAAAAAAGCCGAGCTCCAAAAGCATGGTTTGCGTTTCCAACACCAATTTCGCGTCAGCTTCGGCCCGGTCGGCAAAGAGGCCACGCGGTGCCGGATTTAAATCGAATATAAGCCGCTTCAGAAGCGCTTCGGTAGGGTCGCCGGTCAGCCGAAGCCCGCTGTCATATTCATAGGCGAGCAGCGCAGCGCGAAGACCAGAGGCTTGTGACTGAGGTGCTTCGTACCCCTTCCGAGTGAGCTCACGCTGCAGGGCGATGAACAGGCGCGGATCATGTTCGCCTGGCTTTAATCTCGGCGCTGCCGGTGCTTTTGGCTGACCGCGGGCGGCATCGGACGTCTTATCAAGTGGGAACTGTGTGATGGACACGGCAGTCGTTGGGCCGTCATTAAGCCGGCGTAGCCGCGCCCGTTCTTGCAAAAACAGCGCGTTACCCGCTGTTGCAAGGAATATAGCCGAAACGGCAAACAGAGTGAGGCGCGCTTTCAATGGCGTCATGACGGCAACGATTACTGCACGAACAATTTAAGAAAAGTTTCCGATAACAAGCAGTGTAGCGCTAACCATGGTGCGGTGCAATTAGTTAGATATCGGTGTAGGACCACAGCGCGCTAACCGGCTTATTTATATAAAAGTCAAAGCAAATTCCATTAAAGCTGTAAGATTAAGCTTCCATGTTATTTTGTGGCCTCAGTTCTACAATCCGCAGAACAAGTTGGTGCAGGGCTGCGCACATGATGTTTCTGCTGAGGCTTACTTTCTGGATCATGGTTGTTTGCCTTCTCCTGCCTGGCTCGCGCGAGGACAACAAACGGCTGATCTCTTCTGCAGAAAAAACAGTGGACGATGTGCGCGGCTTTTGCGGTCGTAATCCGCAGGTGTGCGACGACGCACGTGCGACGATGACCTCCATTGTTTCAAGGCTTCGCAGCGGTACGGAACTGCTGCAGATTTGGCTTTCGAGTCGGAAAGAAAGCCGGACCGCGTAAGCGAGGCCACTCCAAACAGAATTTGCCGGATGAGCCTTCAGCGCCCACTCCAACATATCAAATAACGATTACCCGGCACAGCAGACGGTCCCGAAAGTGGCTCCGCAATACAGAGACAGCTTGAACCCAGCGGACAAAGAAGTTCCGTGGCACGGACCATCCAGGCTTTGACCTGATTTTAAATCAAGATAGCCGCTTATTGTTTCTATCCGGCAAGCACTTCATGATGCTAGGCTCAGCATCATGTCTAAATTCTACGTCCTCGACACATTTGCGTTGGAAAGTCGGAAGCTCTTCGTCCTCGCAGGCTCTGTCATTGATGGCGATCTCCGTCCCGGGCAGCTCGTCCGGGTTCCCCTCAACGGGGGCGTGGCAATAGAAGCTCGCATTGAGGCTGTTGAATTTGCTAGGCGATCCCCGCAGCGAGAAGATGTTTGCATTTGCATCAGCTACTGCGAATTAGGCGAATTGGAGTTTTGGCAGTCATTGAACATCAACAATGAAGAGGTTGAGGTGGTCGCCGATATCTCAAAGTGAGTTCTCGACCCAATATCGCAATCTGAAAAATCGCGCAGCGCCGTGATCTTTTCAAAGTAAGCAGCAATCTCTCAAGTTTTAATACAAAAAGGTAAGTCTTGCTCGAAGACGGCGGCGTATCGGAGAATGCGCACGAGCACTGCATCTTCAAATCCGGAACGCCATCCAAACAGCGAGGGAACATGCCAAGCTATAAAGCCCCAGTTGCCGAATATAACTTCCTTATGAACGAAGTGTTTGATGGCTCGGAACTGTCGCGGCTTCCGGGTTTCGAGGAGGCGACGCCAGACCTGATCTCAACGGTGCTTGAGGAAGCGGGCAAGTTTTGTGAAGAGGTGCTCCAACCTCTGAATCAGGTGGGCGATTTGGAGGGCTGCATTTACGAAAACGGCGTCGTCCGCACTCCGAAGGGCTTTAAAGAAGCTTACGATCGCTATGTTGATGGCGGCTGGACAAGGTTGACCGCCGATCCGAAATATGGCGGGCAGGGTCTGCCGCACAGCGTTTCTTTCGCCATCGAGGAATTCCTTTGCGCATCGAACCTGTCCTTCTCAACCTATCCTGGCCTTACCAGCGGCGCCTACGCGGCGATTGAGGCGCACGGCAGCGAAGAGCTGAAAGACCGCTATCTGCCGAAAATGGTGGCGGGCGAATGGTCCGGTACGATGTGCCTCACCGAACCCCATTGCGGCACCGACCTTGGCATGATGAAGACCAAGGCGGTTCCCAACGCCGACGGCACTTACAAGATTTCGGGGACCAAGATCTTTATCACATCCGGCGAGCACGATCTAACCCGCAACATCATTCACCTTGTCCTCGCGAAGCTCCCTGATGCGCCCGGCGGCATAAAAGGCGTCTCGCTTTTCCTCGTGCCTAAGTTCCTGCCGAACGCAGACGGCGAGGCGGGGATGCGCAACGGCGTTATGTGCGGCTCCATCGAGCATAAAATGGGAATTAAGGGCTCAGCCACTTGCGTGATGAATTTCGACGAGGCGGTGGGCTGGCTCGTGGGTCAGCCGCATAAGGGTATGTCCGGTATGTTCACGATGATGAACGCGGTGCGCCTCGGCGTCGGCATCCAAGGTTTAGCGATCGGAGATGTCGCTCGTCAAAACGCGGTGGCATATGCCAAGGATCGCCTGCAAGGCCGCTCGCTGACGGGCGCGAAAGCTCCGGACAAGCCCGCCGATCCGATCATCGTTCACCCTGATGTGCGCAAGAACCTGCTCGCCGCTAAAGCGTTCAGCGAAGGCGCGCGTGCATTGGCGGTTATGGTTGGTCTCGGTATCGACCGGATCGCGCATCATCCAGACGCCGCAGTCCGGCAGGAAACCGAGGATTTCATCGCGCTGGTGACGCCCGTAGTTAAAGCCTATTTCACCGACGGCGGTGTTGAGACGGCGATCAACATGCAGCAGATGTTTGGCGGCCATGGTTACATCCGCGAGCATGGCATGGAGCAGTTCGTCCGCGATGGCCGCATCTCGATGCTTTACGAAGGCGCAAACGGAATTCAAGCCCTCGACCTCGTGGGGCGGAAGTTGCCGCAAAATGGCGGCCGGGCGATCCAGCAATTTTTTGCAACGGTGCAGGCCGAACTTGAGCAGGCCAAAGCCGATCCGTCGCTGTCTGACGTTACTGCGCCGCTCGATGATGCATTTGGAAAACTGCAGCAGGCAACGTTCTGGCTCGCCCAAAAAGGCTTTGCCAATCCGGACGACGTAGGCGGAGCTGCGACCGACTATCTGCGCATATTCGGTCTGGTTTGCCTTGGCTGGATGTGGTTGAAAATGCGTCAGGTGGCACAGCAAAAGCTTAGCGCTGGCGCGAACGGAATGGAGGCGTTCTACGACGCCAAGATCAAGACATCGCGTTTCTTCGCGCAAAAAATGCTGCCCGAGGTCGATAGCCGTTTCAAAAGCCTCACGGCTGGTGCGGAGCCTATGATGGCGCTCACCGCCGACCAATTTTAGAGCGTTTGGCGACCAGATTGAAGCACGGGATTTTCGAATTTGCTTCTTTAGGTCTGGATTGCATCGACCCGCTCTGCTGCCGTCCATCTGCACCCTAACCCCACCCTCTCCCCGCCGGGAGAGGGAGAAAATCGCGTAAAGCTGCCACAGCGTTCCCTCGCCCATTGGAGAGGGGCAGGGTGAGGGGCCGTTGCAGACTGGGGATTCGACGATTTAATCTGGTCTCAGAGCGCTTAAACGTTCGCTAATGTGCGTGCGCGCTCTTGGTTGGGTGCTCATCGCCGTGCAGTGCGAGTGAAGACCGAAGCGCCGACAAACGTTGAGCGGCTTGAGTGAGTTCGTTCAGCGACAGTTCTCCCTTCGCGATGGCATCGGATACGGCTTGCGCGACGCGCTCGCGAGCCGCAGCAGGTGAATCTGTACCGGCATTCAACACAAGGATGTCGCATCCTTGACCGAAATATTGGGCTACACCTTCCTCTTCTTGCTTCCCATCCAGGGCAATAAAACAAAAATGGGCTCCTCTTACAATGCCGCTGTTCTGCACGAACTGCATTGGTTCCTGTTTCACTGGAGTAAATGCCACAGGCGTATCTGGATAGGATACGAGAAGAGTTTTTAAGGCTCGAATCGATAGTTCACTTTCATCGACGATCGGCACTGGAAGGACGCTTGAATCGCGATGTCCCAGGACAAAAGTCTTCGCGAATACACCTGCTTGCAGCGGGTTGCTTCCAAAGGTGTTTGATGGCTGTCCTTTAGGCTCGGACACGAGCGAAGGTCCAAAGTTCAAATTGAACCCTAGCGTGGCCAAATTCGACGCGAGCGATTGATAGGTGGAATAGGCGTATTGGGCGTCGCCTTTTGTGGCAACAGTCTGCTGTGAAGGCCATCGTTCAAAGTCTTTGACCACGGGGAAGGCGTCCAAATCGCCGCCGAGTTCGCCGGTGGCAAAAATGGGCCGCGAATTCGCGTTTCCTTGCCAAAGGAACTTCATAATCTCCTTGAGCTGAGCTTTCGAAACGACATTCTCCTGGGTGAATACAGCGCCCGCAATATGTCCCGATTGTAGTAACGCGCGGATCGCCTTTGGGCCCGAATCGCTTGGCTGAGTGCCCTTAAAGTAAAAGAGAAGCACCTGCCCGAGCGCCTGATCAATTTCTGGCGCCACCGTGTGGCCCGAAGCCTGCGGTGCGGTGTTTGAATTGTCTGATGCTGCCGGAACGGCGGGAGCGGATTTTCGCCGTGTTGGGAGCGGAGGATCAAAAGACGAGTCTTTTTCGCGCTCACTATTCTTGCGTCCGCTGCCGCCATCACTTTGTGCGATGCGAATGGAATTTTGAGAGCGCCCGTTAATATTGCGGGAACCGGCTTTTTCGTAAGGATTCGCTGTGGCAGCAGGTTGCCCTGGTCCCTTTTCAGCCGTAAGGCTATACTCAGTGTTGCTCGCTGTAGTTGCAATGGCTGGTTGCACGAGGCAGACTAGACCGAGAGCAAAAACCGCTGCAAAAGATATTGATAATCGAGAAGTCATGGGCACGAACTTCGCATGATTTGTTTCGATGTGTACCGGAAGGTAAGACGGGCGTAAAGCAGGGTGCGTTGCAGCAGGCGAGAAACAAGATTTGAAGAACGGCAATGGCCGTGCTCGGCTCAGCGGAGGGATGCGGGTTATGAAGGTGCATAAGATAGGAGGCCGGGCTATTTGGCTTTTATCCTTTGCGGCCGGGATTCTGCTTATAGGCGCGGATGCACATGCGGCAGTCGATAAATCGATCATTAAGTCCCAAGAGGGGACAGCCGCTTTGCTTCGGGGCCGATTCGATCTCGCCATTCAGGCTTATGACGACGCGCTCAAGGACCCAGATCTGCCTGGAGCACGCCAAGCAGCTCTATACAGTGACCGGGGTGTAGCGAAATGGCGCTTAAAACAACTCGACGGAGCTTTGGCTGACTTCTCCAAGGCTATTTTCCTCAATCCCGACTACGCGGCAGCGTATAATAATCGAGGAAATGTCTTCCTGGACATGGACCGGCCTGAGGAAGCCTTCAAAGATTTTGATAAAGCCGTCACGTTGTCCACAAGTTTCGGCGCAGCCTATTGTAACCGCGGAAACGCTAACCAGAAGCTCAAGCGGCTCGAAGCGGCGGAGAGCGACTTCAAAAAGGCGGTTGAGATCATGCCGTCGAGCGCGGTCCCCTACAATGGCCGGGGGAAAGCCGCTGGCGAATTGGGACGGCACTTCACCGCTCTTCGCTATCTCAATCGTGCAATCACTCTGAATGGTCAATACGCGCCCGCTTATGAAAATCGCGCAGCCATCTACATGTTATTCAAACGCAATGACGACGCGATCCAAGATTTAGACAAAGTCATTGCGCTCGCTCCTGATAGGGCCGAACTTTATGTCTACCGGGGGCGCGCTTATGCAAGGGACAAGCGTTCCAATCAGGCGTCCCGCGACTTCGCTAAAGCGCTTGAATTGGCTCCCGAGAATGCCGCCGCACTTGTTGGCCGCGCGTCTCAAAACATTGAGAGAAAACGCGCTGACCTCGCGCTTGAGGATCTAAATAAGGCAATCGCAATCGATCCGAAGCTAGCGGAAGCCTATTTATGGCGTGGACAAGCCAGGAACAGCCTCGGCGACGTCGAGGGCGGCGATCAAGATCTAAGTAAGGTAATCGAGCTCGATCCTGTTAACGCCGAGGCCTACCGCGTTCGTGGCAGTTTTCGGGAACGGGCTGGGCAAGCCGAAACCGCCCTTGCGGATTATCGCAAGGCGCTTGAGCTGGATCCGCTCTTGCGAGAGGCGAGGGATGCCTACAAGACGGCGAGCGGCGACACTGCTGATAGTGTGGTCAAGCCAATTGCGCCCAATGTTGACGGCTGGGACATTTATCGCACCGCGACCGGAAGTTTTGTTGCGCTCAACGACCGTTATCCCAAAATCCCCGTTCCGCTCGAAATGATTGGCGATGGAAACGCGGCGATTTTGGAATGGACGCCCTTGAGAGAAGGCCTGTCCGGCATTGGGCTGCTCCGTTACCGGGCTGGAGAGAGAAAAGGTAACGTTTTCGAATCAGTCGCGATTATCGATCTCTCGCGCGGGCAAGTGCTAAGCATCGAGCCTTATCTGATAGGCGAAGCGAAATCCAAATGGGACTGGGCTCAAACGGCAGTGACAGTGACCGACCATGAGGGGCTCGTGAGCTACTACGAATTAAAAAAGCCGAGGTTGGCCGACTCGCGAGCAAGTGACGATCCGTTTTCCCTTTTTAGTTCACGCCAAAATTCGCGCAGCGCGGGGAGACGACCAAGCCTCTTCGGCTGGCTATTCCGATGATAGACCGGCGGCAGGCCGCTATCGGGGCGGGCCTGCTTCTTTGTCTGATCGCAGCGTTTTTTGGAACGAAATCAAGCGCCGATGGGCTCCCCGCGCTGGGTGCTGACCTATCGAAAACGTCGGTGTCTGGCCTTTCTTCCGGCGGTTATATGGCTGGACAGTACCAAGTCGCGCACTCAGGCACTGTGATCGGCGCGGGTATTGTGGCGGCCGGGCCATTCGGTTGCGCCTATAGCGCTGTTGCGCAATCCGCGCCCTATTTTCCGGCCGCGCTCGTGGCAAATCTGGCTCAAGCCGAAAATGGTTGCATGGCAGATCGCCTCGCCGGTTTCGACGTGCTCGATAGCGCAAGATTGGCGCAGCAGGCGGCGCGTCTCGCCGGTGAGGGCAAGATAGATCCGCTCTCAGGCTTGAAGCGCAGCAGGGTGTACCTCTACACCGGACAGGACGACCATACAGTTGCTGCAAAAGTTGTTGAAGCCGCGCGAGACTTCTATCTAGCGGCAGGGACACCCCCGCAAAATATTCTTTTTCTCTCGGGGCGTCCCGGCGGACATGCCTTCCTTACAGCGCAGACAGGCGCCGCCTGTTCAAGAAGCGACCCGCCATATGTCGACCATTGCAACTACGATCAGGCGGGAGCGCTTCTCGGCTTCATCTATCAAAGTCTGCGGCCCAAGGGACAGGCCCGGGAAGAAAACTTCATCACCTTCGATCAGCGGCCTTACGGTTCTGCCGGCGCGCTCTTAGCCGATCAGGGGATCGCTTATTTGCCTTCGGCTTGCCGGGCTCACACGCAATGTATGATTCACGTCGCGTTTCACGGCTGCAAGCAGTCCCGCGCTCTCGTCGGAGATGCATTTACCCATGGATCAGGCTTCGCCGATTGGGCGGAGACAAACGATTTGATTATTCTTTTTCCCCAAGCGGACCGTTCGTCCCTTAATCCGAATAGCTGCTGGGATTGGTGGGGCTATACGGGGCTCGATTTTCTTTCCCGTGACGCGCCACAAATCAAAGCTGTCGCGGCTATGGTCAACAGACTTTCAGATCCGCGCCAGCATTGAATTTATCTTGCGGAATTGCCACTAGGAGAAAATGGACTTTCTCACGCGATGCCGCAAAAACAGCCCCCCAACAACGCAGCTGATCAGTGCTATCGTCACCGGATACCAGAGGCCCGCATAAACGTTCCCGGTGGCAGCAACAATTGCGGTTGCAAGATAAGGAAGCAGGCCCCCGAAGATGCCGTTTCCGATATGATAGGGCAAAGATAGGGAGGTATAACGAATGTTGGCGGGGAATAACTCCACCAAAAATGCAGCCATCGGCCCGTAAACCATCGTTGCGTATATCGTCAGTATGAACAGAATAACCACCGACATAAAATAGTTAACGCGCGCTGGATCTGCGCCTTGAAACTCGAAGGCAGGGCGGCCTCTGCTGTCCATCTGTACTTCGCCATTCACAAACTTCCAGGTGAGACCTGGATAGCCAGCGCTGAACAATGCGCGACGCAGGATGTTGCCAACGTCGGCAGATTGCTGCCCCCCAATCTCCACGGTTTGCGATCCGATCGAAACAAGAACCCCATCAAACCCTGGTGAGTCGGATTTTTTGAATGATAGCCCCGACTTCGTCAGAAAGTCCGTGACCTGATCGCAAGTCGTGAAATTCGACCAAGGCGTTAAGAAAAGGTAGAAGTTGCAGTTTTTGGGGTCCATTCGAATGGAAATAGAATTTGCTCTCTGGAATTGCACTAGAGCCGGATTAACCGCCTGAGATAAACTTTGAAAAAGCGGGAAATACGTGAGCGCTCCAAGTAATAAGCCTGCCAGGATAATCTTCAGCCTACCAATTTTATCGGAGAGCCATCCGAAGACCACGAAGAATGGCATGCTCGCTGCAAGAACGATACCAGTAAGAACATATGCGGTTAGGTAATCAAGCTGAAGGGGAATAGTGAGAAAGTACAAAGTGTAAAACTGGGCAGTGTACAAAACAACGCCTTGCCCAGCCGTTGCTCCAAGTAAGGAAAGAAGTACATATTTGTTGTTCGGTGAGCGAAAGAAACTTTCCCAAAGCGGGGTTTTTGATGAGCGTCCCTCGGCTTTTATGCGAATGAATACTGGCGTTTCACGCAAAATAACTCGAATATAGATAGATGGAATAAGTAGGAAAATCGAAAGAAGAAAGGGAATTCTCCAGCCCCACTGCTCGAAATCACTTGCGCTAAGCTGCCAGCGGCACAATCCAATGACCAGAATGGCGAGCAAAAGCCCTACAGATGCCGTCGTTTGAATCCAGCTTGTTGCATAGCCTCGCTTGTGAGCCTCGGTGTACTCGGCCACATAGGTTGCCGCCCCGCCATACTCGCCGCCAAGAGCCACGCCTTGCAGCACCCTAAGCAACACAAGAAGAATGGGTGCAATCCAGCCAAGTTCTTCGAAAGTAGGCAGCAACCCAACCGTAAAGGTTGAGAACCCCATAAAAATTATCGAGATAAGGAAGGTGAATTTCCGGCCAGCTATGTCGCCAAGGCGTCCCAGCACGATAGCTCCAAAGGGCCGGACGATAAAGCCCACAGCGTAGGTCGCAAAGGCGCCAAGCAGCGCCGCGGTCTCATTACCTTTTGGAAAAAACAGGTGCGCAAAAAAGAGCACGAGCACCGCGTAGAGATAGAAATCGTACCACTCGAAAACCGTACCCACCGAAGACGCGATGATAACCCGGCGCTCCTCGGCTCGCGACACGCGAAACTGCTCCTTCGCCCCCAAAGTCAACCCCGTCATATGACGATCCCTATCTCTTTTTGCGGCAGTGTTCACGGACTTGCCGCCGCCAGCCGTAGCACGTGCTAATGCATACAAACAGCGGCACATTTGTGATCGCCGACTCTTGTCAAGCAGTAATGTATCGTTTGGGGAAAACCTAGTGATTGTGGGTGGCTTAAGGTACCAATGTTCTCTATCTGTCCCTATTCGAAAGTTTTAACACAATAGTATTAGCTCCAATGTCTTAGGACCGCCCAGAAATCATCTGTGATACGAATTGCGAATGAACGCCCGTATTTCGGCGACTTTAAAAACTCACTGGGATATTGCGCAGAACCACCTGATTAATGGAGGGGTTAATGGCAGAAACTACCGTAAATGGCGCTTTCGGAAGACCTGAGGCGATATCGGCCGCCGAGCAGAGAAAGGTTGTTCTCGCTTCCTCTCTTGGCACCGTATTTGAGTGGTACGATTTTTATCTCTACGGATCGCTTGCGGCCATCATCGGCTCGCATTTCTTCTCCGGTCTTACTGAGTCCGGCCAGTTTATCTTTGCGCTGCTCGCGTTTGCCGCCGGCTTCTTCGTGCGGCCGTTCGGCGCCATCGTTTTTGGACGTGTTGGGGACATTGTCGGCAGAAAATATACCTTCCTGATCACAATCGTCATCATGGGCTTGTCGACCTTTATCGTAGGCGTGCTCCCGGGCTTTAACTCAATTGGTTGGGCCGCGCCGGTTACGCTCATCGCGCTTCGTCTTTTGCAGGGTCTAGCGCTTGGTGGCGAGTATGGCGGTGCGGCGATCTATGTTGCCGAACATGCTGAGCCTGATAGCCGCGGCTATCGCACAAGCTGGATTCAGACCACGGCGACGCTTGGCCTGTTTCTATCGCTGTTGGTTATCCTGGCTTGCCGTACTTGGGCGCCCGGCTCGACCACTGCTGAGCAAACGGCGTCCTTCTCATCGGAGTGGGGGCTCTGGCGCGTTCCGTTCCTCGTTTCGATCCTTCTGCTGGGCGTTTCGGTGTGGATTCGGTTGAGCTTGAGCGAGTTCTCCAGTCTTCAAGCAGATGAAGGAAGAAGGCCGTACTTCAAAAGCGCCCTTGGCCGAAGCCTTCGGCAATTGGACCTACGGACGCATCGTTCTCTTAGCGCTTCTGGGACTAACCGCCGGTCAGGCTGTCGTTTGGTATACTGGCCAGTTCTACGCGCTCTTCTTCCTTATCCAGACGCTTAAGGTAGATGCCTATTGGGCGAACATCATGATCGCTCTGTCCCTCGCCATCGGAACTCCGTTCTTCATTTTCTTTGGATGGCTCTCGGATAAGATCGGGCGCAAGCCAATCATTATGGCAGGGTGCCTGCTCGCAGTCTTAACCTACTATCCTACGGGCGTTTTGAAGCTAATTCCAGGTGGCACAGCCTTTGCTTATCCTGGACTATTTGAGATGCTTACGAAGGCGGCAAACCCGCATCTCTCCGCCGCAATCGAAAAGACGCCTATAACAGTCCTTGCCGACCCAAATGAATGCCGCCTCCAGTTCGATCCCGTCGGCAAGTCGAAGTTCACAGCTCCCTGCGACGTTGCAAAGTCGGCCCTCGTAAAAGCGGGTGTTCCCTATAACAACGAAGTGGGCCCATCGGGTTCTGCTCAAATTAAGATCGGCAGCAGCGTTATCCAGTCCTATGATGCGGCGGGCCCAAATGCGAAGGCCGATGGTGCTCGCTTTGCTAAGGAACTTGCCGACGCCCTTAAGGCTAATGACTATCCCGCTAAGTCGCCGATAGATGGCATCAACTGGACGGTCGTGGGTATTCTTACCCTCCTCGTAATCCTTGTTACGATGGTTTATGGACCCATCGCCGCCATGCTAGTGGAACTGTTCCCGGCCCGTATCCGCTATACGGCTATGTCGTTGCCCTACCACATAGGTAACGGGTGGTTCGGCGGATTCCTTCCGGTTACGGCATTCGCCATCGTGGCCGCGACCGGCAATATCTATGCGGGTCTCATGTATCCTATAATCGTAGCCGCCATGACCTTCGTTATAGGCGTGCTCTTCGTGCGCGAGACAAGCGGTAGAAACATCGCCGACTAACACGCGTTTAAGATATTGGAACGCGGGGGCCGGTTAAAAGCCGGCCCTCTTTTTTGTGTTTTCGTTAGGTAACCGCAGCGGGCGGGCGTCTTTCCTTCGGCGCCTAGTAAAAGCACCAATCCGTTCGCCTACTGATTTGCGCAAAAAGAAAAAGCTGATACTCTACTTTGTTAGCGGAGTCTCTGCAGCTAATCAAAAGAGACCGGCACGGAGGTCAAGCAGTGAACAGGCGAGAGACTGGGTTCGTTGCCGAAGACGCTGTATCGGCGGCCGATCTCCGCGAAGGCAATACACTGCAAGCGCGACCCCATAGCCTCCCGCACCCCGGCGCATCGCATAGGCTCAATCACGCTTCACAAAGCGTTCCTGATCCTCATCGCGCTAGAGGCAACACCTCAAAAAGCGCCCTTTCGCACCGCACGAATTTTAGCGACGCTGTTTATGGCGCGCTTGATCTCGGCACGAATAACTGCCGTCTCCTTGTGGCGCGTCCCTCGCGCCGCGGTTTTTCGGTCATCGACGCTTTCTCGAGAATTATCAAACTTGGCGAGGGCGTAAGTCATTCTGGCGTGCTTTCCGAAGCGGCCATCCGTCGAACGATCGAAGCGCTGAAGGTCTGTTCCGTCAAGATGGCGCGCCGGGGCGTAACGCGTTCAAGACTTGTCGCTACGGAAGCGTGCCGCATCGCAAAAAATGGCCCGGAGTTTGTAGCGCGCGTAAAGCACGAGACGGGCCTTTCCCTTGAGATCATCGGACGCGAGACCGAAGCGCGGCTTGCTGTTTCGGGTTGCGCATCGCTTATCGACAAACGCAGCAACTACGCCTTGATCTTCGATATAGGGGGCGGCTCTTCGGAATTTGTCTGGCTCAATCTCGCAAAGGAACACAGGACGAAGCGCGTTTCCATCGAGGACCGCCTTCGTATGCAAGATACTATCGAGGCCTGGACTTCCCTGCCCTTTGGGGTGGTGACTTTGGCGGAACATTTTGGCAGCAAATACGCCGAAAGCATCCATTTCGACGATATGGTCAATCATGTTCAAACGCAGCTTTCGGCCTTCAGCGACGCCAACGGCATCGCCGGGAAAATGGCTGAGGGCGGAACGCATTTGCTCGGCACCTCGGGCACCGTAACGACGATCGCTGGCGTGTATCTTGGGCTTTCGCAATATCACAGAGCGAAGGTTGATGGATGCTGGCTCCCGGCGGAGAGCATTCGCGCGGTTTCGCAGAGAATTAAAGGCATGAGCTACCACGAGCGAGCCGCCGAGCCTTGCATTGGCTATGAACGCGCCGATCTAATTCTTGCAGGTTGCGCAATAATGGAGGCGATGCTCCGGGTCTGGCCCGCGGATTCCTTACGCGTTGCAGACCGAGGGCTCCGCGAGGGCATACTCGCGACCCTGATCGCCGAGGATTCATTGCAGCAACATCGGGCGAAGCATGATATAGGCAAGCCTGAACGAAGGCTCGAAACAACATCTCTGCCATATGACCGATCAACCGCGAAGCGGGGCGCGCTCCCTTAGAGTCAAGCTGCAAAAAACTCGGGGACGGACCGTGTCTTCCCGGGCATGGCTTGAGCGGCAATTGAACGATCCCTTCGTGGCGGCAGCCAAGCGCGAAGGTTATCGCAGCCGCGCAGCCTTCAAGCTCGCTGAAATTGCAGACAAGTACACTCTCTTCAAGCCTGGGGACATTGTGGTCGATCTCGGCGCAGCGCCGGGCGGATGGAGTCAAGTCGCCGCGAAGCGCGTGCAAGCGGCTGAGGGCCGTGGCGCGGTTGTCGCGCTCGACTTTCTGTCTTTCGATCCAATTCCAGGCGTGACCATCTTACAGCAGGATTTCAGCGATCCTTCGGCTGACGCAAAGCTGATTGAAGCGCTGGCTGGAATGCGTCCTAACATCGTGTTGTCCGATATGGCGGCTCCAACAACCGGCCATCGCCAGACTGATCACCTTCGCATAATGGGGCTAGCCGAGGAGGCGCTTGCGTTCGCAATCCGCGTTTTGGGGCCCGGCGGCGCCTTCATATCGAAGGTCTTTCAGGGCGGCAGCGAGAAAGCTCTGCTCGATATATTGAAGCGCGATTTTAAAACGGTCCGGCACCTCAAGCCAAAAGCCAGCCGAGCGGAATCGCCCGAACTCTACGTGCTCGCCACAGGATTTCGTGGCACCGATACTAAAACCGATACTGAAGATGAAAGCTGAGGCCGTGTTGCAACGGGGCGAGCGAAGCGTCACCGGAAGCAATCCATAACAAAGATTCTGATCGCCATAGCTCAGCACGCGTGTTCGTAATGACCGTTCAATCTCATGGCCCTGGCCATCCAGAACTAACGAGACGCTGCTTTGTGCTTAAAGCGGTTTGCGACCAGATTGAAGCACGGGATTCCTTTAAGGTTTGGATTGCTTCTGGCCAGCTTTGCTGGCCATCGCAATGACGTACTCGGCAATCGTCATCGCGAAACGGCAACGCCGCTGCGGCGATCCAAGAGTTTCACGATTCCGCTTATAGATGAACGCAAAATGCTCTAGCGAGGCGAAGCGGCGGCTTCCGTTGGCTGCGGTGCTGCTGCGACAGGCGGCTGAGGCGCGGCGGGCGCAGAGGATTGCTGCCCCACCTTCGAAGCGGGTGTGGCATCAGCCGTTTTTCCGCTTGCATCGGCGCGTTTGGAATTCGAAGGAGGTGGCGGCTGCCTTAGCGCTTCCTCAGACTTGGCGATTTGTTCCTGTGAATATTCGCCTTGATTGCAGGAACATCCACGGATGAAGACTTTGCGATTGCGAAACGCATTCGGCATTTGGCTGTAAGGCCTGCCATTCAGCGCCACCATCTGATCAACGTCTTGATCCGAGCGATGATAATAAAGCTCTGCTGGCGCTGCGCATTGAGACCGGCACTTGGACTCGTCTTCCTGGAATTGGCTCTGCACGGCCGTGTTTGTGATGGGGAAATAAAAGCCATCACAGGTCCGGACGCACATCGTCCTATAGGTCGAACTCGAGTAGCTTGGATTGTAGCGGCCTGAATCTTCGGAGTCTTCGTCGCTGAAGAACGAGAATATCGAAGAACTACGGCTTCGCTGCGATTCATATTCGCGAACGTAATTTTCTCCGCAACGGTTGTGAGCGAGCTCGGCGACTATTTCATCCCTTCGCCCGCGTGGCGAAGAAGAACCACGTTGAAGCCCATCCCGCTGAACCTTAAGCTGCGTAAGCCGTGCTTTCGCCGCCTGAACTTGCCGGTCAAGATCGACGCAGCGGGGGGAGCGCTTGAGCGAGCGCCCGAAGAGGAACATGTCCTCGTAACAGTCAGCGCGTTCCGCGTCAGCTTGTGCGCGCTGAAATTGCGCGTCGGCTTGGCGCATATCGGCTTCGACACGCGGGAGTTGATCCTGGTTGAACCCATTCTGAGCTACTGCGTTCGTAAGCTGAAACTCAAGCTCACGGCATCTCGGATTCGTGCTGCCATAATTTTGCGGGCGAGGGGCAGCCGGCTGTTGGTTGTCGTAGCCTTGCTGGCCATAAACCGGGGCCGGATAATTCGGCGCGCGTTCGCGTTCGTAATTGCGGTCAGGGCCCCGATCATAGCGATCATATCGATCGTAATCGCCTCCGCCACCGCCCCAGCCTTGGGCCATTGCACCATGACCAATCGCCGCGACCGCTGTCACGGCGCACACGAAGGTAAGCAAGCGCATTGGAACCGTCATCTTATCCGCCATATGTAGAGGCCCGGCAAAGGCCACGCATTCGTTAACTGGGAGTATGGAGCGCGTTGCCCGCCAATGCAATCCTGCTGGTGTTCGCATGGGGACCAATCGGGGATAGGTCATCTTGATATCCGCGTTCTTTGTGTCCTCCGCAGTAAGAAATTGGTTCCTGTTCCTCCTTGTGGAAAAATCGCCCGCAACCGATCCAGCCATCGCAAGTTAGAGGCGGAGACCAACATTAGCTTTGACTAGCGATAACCTCTGCATACGCTGGCTTTTGCGTCGCTTCCGCTGCGAGCTGGCGGTGAATGCTAAGCAGGTGGCGCGCTTCTCAGCTTTGGAGCGCCGGTTTCAAATCAAGAAACCACCGTCGCGCTTGACCGCAAGGCAATTTACGGCGATGGTCCATTCATGAGACGGAATGTGTCACGCAAGACTGCCTGCATTATTATCGCGAGCTAAAACAGAAGCTGGCGCGGCACTTTTTTCATTTAAATTTATGCCCGGCCAGCAAAGGTAGGGCATATGCCACTGAAACTTTATAATACCCGCACAAAACGCAAAGAAGATTTCCAGCCGCTCGATCCGGCCTCGGTTCGCATGTATGTCTGCGGCCCGACCGTTTATGATTTTGCGCATATTGGTAACGCGCGCCCCGTCATCGTTTTCGATGTGTTGTTCCGGCTGTTGAAGCATCTCGCGGCCAAGGGCGAATGGGACGGCGGCAAGGGTGAGACCAAGGTCATCTACGCCCGCAACATCACCGACGTGGACGACAAGATCAACGCGCGGGCGGCGGAAGAAGGCGTTTCGATTCGCGACTTGACGGAGCGCACGGCGGCGCAATTTCATGCCGATGTGGCCGCGCTTGGTTGCTTGCCGCCTACCATCGAGCCTCGCGCCACGGAACACATCCCCGAGATGATCTCCATTATGGAGCGGCTTGTCGCGCGTGGCCATGCCTACGCAGCAGAAGGTCATGTCCTCTTTCATGTTCCTTCGGACCCAAATTATGGCGCGCTCGCGAGGCGTTCGCTTGATGAAATGCGCGCGGGCGCTCGGGTGGAAGTGGCGCCATATAAGCGTGACCCGATGGATTTTGTGCTCTGGAAACCGAGCGAGGGTTCGGCCCCAGGCTGGGAAAGCCCATGGGGGTACGGGCGGCCGGGCTGGCATCTCGAATGCTCAGCCATGTCCGAAAAGCACCTTGGCGAGGTGTTCGACATTCATGGTGGCGGCATCGATCTGCTATTTCCGCACCACGAGAACGAGGTGGCGCAGTCCACATGCGCGCATGGCACAAAAATCATGGCCAACATCTGGATGCATAACGGGCATCTTCAGGTGGAGGGCGACAAGATGTCGAAATCGCTCGGCAATTTCGTGACCATTAACGACCTCCTCCGCGACTGGCCGGGGGAAGTTATTCGCTATCAGATGCTGATGACACAATATCGTCAGCCAATGGACTGGACCGCGTCCGCGTCCCGGCAGGCGCGACAGGCTTTGATCAAGTTCTCGCGGCTGCTTCGCGATCATCGGCCCAACTCGGCGGAGGTGGCTCCGGCGTTTCTGGAAGCTCTTCAAGACGATCTCAACACTCCAGCTGCGCTGGGCGTCTTGCACGAGCTTTGGGAAAACAAAAAAGAAAGTAGCGACACGGCGCAAATTGCAACGTGGACTTACAATGCACTTGAGTTGATCGGCATTCAGGACCCTGCTTCCTTCGAAGAACGTCTTCTAGGCTTCGAGAAAAATCGCGCTTCTATCAGCGAGAGCGGCATCGCGGAGCTGATCGAAGCAAGGCTGGCAGCGAGAAAAGCCAAGAACTGGGCTGAAGCGGACCGCATTCGTGACGAGTTAGTCGCCATGGGCATTGTGCTGAAGGATGCAAAAAATCCCGCGACGGGCGAGATCGAAACCACGTGGGAAGTTGCGCGATAAGCGAAACGCCGTCGAGCAGCAGTCTTGGATCGCAGCAGAAGACGGCGCAAGGAATTGGGCATGAAAGAGCGTCTTTATCTTTTTGACACAACGCTTCGCGATGGGGCGCAAACCCTGGGCGTCGACTTTTCGCTCGAAGACAAGCTCGTCATCGCCCAGCGGCTCGATGCGCTCGGCATCGACTACATCGAAGGCGGTTATCCCGGCGCAAACCCCGTCGATACCGCCTTCTTTGAAGCACCGCCAAAACTAGCCGCCAAGCTCACAGCCTTCGGCATGACGAAACGCGCCGGGCGTTCTGCCTCTAACGATCCAGCCTTTCAAACGGTGGCGCAAGCGAAGGCCGACGCTGTTTGCCTTGTCGCCAAAAGCTGGGACTATCATGTTGAAGTCGCGCTTGAAATCTCGCCGGAAGAGAACCTTGAGGCAATCGAGGCGTCGGTGAAAGTTGTGCGCGCGGAAGGCCGTGAAGCCATCATCGACTGCGAACATTTCTTCGACGGATATAAGGCTAACCCGGCCTATGCCATCGCTTGCGTAAAGACCGCTTATGAAGCAGGCGCCCGTTGGGTTGTTCTTTGCGATACGAATGGCGGCACGCTACCTCACGAAATCGAGACGATCGTGGCCGAGGCCGTCCGGCATGTGCCGCGCGAAAACATTGGCATTCATGCTCACAACGACACGGAAAACGCGGTGGCGAACTCACTCGCCGCGATCAGGGCCGGAGCGCGTCAAGTGCAAGGAACGCTGAACGGTCTCGGGGAGCGGTGTGGCAATGCCAATTTGACGTCCATCATTCCGACATTGCTTCTCAAGGAAGACTATTCGTCCCGCTTTGAAACTGGCATTCGACCAGAAGCGTTGCCCTCCCTAACAGCGATTTCCCGGCAGCTCGACGAACTGCTCAACAGGCAGCCCAATCGTCACGCGCCCTACGTGGGCGAATCCGCATTCGCGCATAAGGGCGGCATCCACGCATCGGCGGTAAATAAAGACCCGCGCACCTATGAGCATGTGCCGCCCGAAAGGGTTGGCAACGCACGAAAACTGCTCGTTTCAAATCAGGCGGGCCGGTCGAACATCGTCGCTGAGCTGGCGCGCATCGGATTGGCTGCCGATAAAGACGATCCGCGCCTCTCCGCGCTCCTTGAGGATGTCAAGATCCGCGAGGCGCAGGGCTACGCCTATGAAGCCGCCGACGCGTCATTTGAGCTTCTTGCGCGGCGCACATTCGGGGAGGTGCCATCTTTCTTCGAGGTCGAAGGCTTCCGCGTGATGGTCGAACGGCGGCACAACGCAAGGGGCGCGCTTGTGACCGTTTCCGAGGCCATCGTCAAAGTTAAGATCGGCGACCAGCTTCTCATGAATGTCGGCGAAGGAAACGGTCCCGTTCATGCGCTCGACCAGGCGCTACGCAAGGACCTCGGCGTTTATCAACCAAGCATTGAGACGCTGGAGCTGGTGGACTTTAAAGTCCGTATCCTCTCCAGCGGCACCGATGCCGTTACGCGGGTTTTGATCGAAAGCATGGACCGCCGGACTGGCCGCCGCTGGTTCACGGTCGGCGTCTCGCCCAATATCGTGGACGCTTCGTTTGAGGCGCTTCTCGATTCCGTCATCTTTAAGCTGTGGATCGACGGAATAGCGTCGGCTTCTTCTGGCAAAACCCGCGGACTTTAGCGCAGACTTCTCATATGGCGCTAAAGTCCGCGAGGTTGTAGCGGCCTGTGGTTTATGCTTTTTTCCCGCGCTGAGCCTTCTGACTCTCTATAATTTGTGTGCACGTTGTGGTCGGTGGATTGAGGCCTTTAATCTCATCGGCATGTGACTGTTGACCTGCCTTGATGACACTTTCGATGGAGGCGAGGGCTTTTTTCACGTCATCATCGTTACCTGCGCATTTTGCTTGCCTGCAGGCTGCGACGTCATTCAAGCCCGATGCGAAAGGGCCCTGTTGGGCGATGCGATCAGTGGCGCACTGCTTCCATCGTTTTAGAGCCGCTTCATTGACCTCAAGCGTATTTTGGGGTGCGCAAACAGGTGGGCTCGTATTGAGCGGTCCGCAAGACTCGGGTCCGTGTACGTTGGCACTGGTACAATTGGTGTTGCGCGTTTGTATGAATAGGAGTCCGCATCCCTTTGAAGCTGCTGCTGTTGTAATATCCTTTCCTGATTACGCATAAACATCAGCCAGTTTTAGCAGCTGATATGGCATGGGCGGTGTCCTGAGCGAGACATATGCGAGCCGATTGATCATTGTTTCAAGCTGATATCTGCGGTTGAAGCGATACTCGAATTCGGCGAGGTATCGCGGCACATGTTTAGCTTGCACAGCTCTGTAGGTTCCCACCATTGCGGCCTTGATGTTGCCTAGGACTGTGTTGACCCATTTGAACTGCGGCTTTTGGGCCGCTTTCGATCCGCCGCCTGTTTTGATCGGCACATGGGTGCATCCGGCGCTGGCGACAGCAGTGAAGCATGAGAGCGCATCGGAGACAACGCAGGCGCCGGCGGCGAGCGCCGCGCCTGCGAGTTTGGCAATCGCAATCTTGCGGAAGCCAGCAACGCGGCGAAGCATAATCCGATCGGGTTTCCCATCACCGGTTACCGCCACAGCGGCCACGAAAGGGGTCTTTCCCGCGGCGCCGCGCCCGCGCCGGCCGGGGCGGGCCCCGCCGAGATAGGCGTCGTCCATTTGTACCTGGCCTTGCAGGCGCTTGGCCGCATTCCGCTCCATCATGACTTGCGCGAGTTTGTGCTTGAGGGTCCAGGCGGCCGTCTGGGTGATGCCAAGCCGCCGCCCGAGCTCGATGCTGGAAATGCCCTTCTTCGATTGCGTAACCAGATACATGGTTTTGAACCAGAGGCGCAGCGGCAGTTTGCTGGACGCGAAGATGGTTCCGGCCGTGATCGATGTCTGCTTGCGGCAGGCATTGCATTGGTACAAAGACCGGGCGCCTCGCTTGACAATGCAGTGCTTCCGGCCACCGCAGCAAGGACACTCGAAACCGTCAGGCCAGCGCCACTGCACCAGCGCGGCATGGCAAAGAGCTTCGCTCCCGTACATTTCATCGAACTGGGCCTCGCTCATGCCTTTCTGGAATTGCACTTGGTTGCGCGCCATTGGAGATCCCTTTGCAAAACAGCATGTTCCCTGTTTGTTCTATTAACCATTTCAGGCGGACGCAACCGCGTAATCAGGTATCCTTTTTCGTACAATCCTTGACGCTATTGCAAAGCGCATATGCGCTGGATTGACCTGCAAGCATCAGGGCAGCGCTTACAGCTAACATTTTTGGACTGAGATAATGGCCGCTGCTTTTGCGAGCCCGTAGCGTGCGCGTGATCATATGAAGCCTCTCAAATATTGCTTTGGCCAGTATTTCAATTTGTTTTTTTTATTTTAATTATTTTATTACCATATGCTGAAATGGCTGTGAAGTCGCCAAGAGGCGCATTGCCAAGCTGCTTGGGAGGCAGGTCGGACCGTCCATTTGACACTCGCCTTCCGCCCCGGTAAGCCGTAAGGGCTGACAGCGCCGCTTACGCTTTGGCGCGCAAAAGGAGTTTCGATGAGCCCTCGGTTTTGGATCATTCTCGCGGCGCTCTTCGGCGGACTGGCCGTTGTCGCGGGCGCAATAGGCGCGCACAGCCTGCCGGACGCCGCTTCTCTCGCGGTGCCAATGCGCATCTTCAATACAGGCCAGCTCTATCATGCCCTTCATGCGCTGGCGTTGCTCGCAGTGGCGCTTCTCTTAATTGTCACCGAAAAGCGACGCGCGGATTGGTCCGGCTGGGCGTTGCAGGGCGCGGCGATTGCATTCACGATTGGGATCGTTTGTTTCTCTGGCGGGATTTATGCCCAAGTCGCGAATGGCTTCACATCAAGCGGCGGCATCGTACCTCTCGGCGGCGTGTCCTTGCTTATTGGCTGGGCTGCCTTCGCCATCGGCGCATTTGGAATAGATCGCGGCTAGCTGTCGCTTAGTTGTTCAGCCGGAGCCTCGGGGCGCTTATCCTAATTCTTCTGGAGAACATCATGACCGATGGTTGGGACCAATCTGCTGGTGCTTGGATCACTTCTATGGGTGATCGCGGAGACTGGGGACGCGAACATGTGTTGGATCCGGTCATGCTGGCTCGGGTAAATGCGGGGCATTACGAGCGCGCACTTGATGTTGGCTGCGGCGAAGGCCGATTTTGTAGGATGCTCAAAGCAAGAGGTATCTCCGCCGTTGGCATTGACCCAACTGTTGAGCTGATCGACCGGGCAAAGTCGCTTGATCCTGCCGGGGATTACCAACTTGGATGCGCAGAAAAGCTGCTCTTTTCGGATGCAACCTTCGATCTCGTCGTATCCTACATGACCCTCATCGACATCCCGGATTTTAGATCTGCGATTCGAGAGATGTCGCGAGTCCTAAAGCCGGGTGGAGCGCTGCTGATCGCCAACCTGAACAGCTTCAACACCAGTACCTCCAACGGCTGGATCAAGGACCAGGATGGCCGCAAAATCCATTATGCGGTTGATCGATATCTGGAGGAGTTTCCCAAGTGGATGGAGTGGTCGGGTATCCGCATCCAGAACTGGCATCGCCCACTCTCATCCTATATGCGCGCTTTATTGGAAGCGGGCCTTCAACTCAGCTTTTTCGACGAGCCGAGCCCACAGTCAGGAGACGCCGAGCGCCAAGCATCATACCGCCGAGCGCCTTGGTACATGGTGATGGAATGGCGGCACCGGTAAGTTGGGCCTTGAGGAAGAGCGGCAGCTTGGAAGTGCGGCAATGCAAACAATTGTTGCCTTCGCCATCGGCGCATTTGGGATAGAGCGCACGCCGTGAAAATGGCATCGTCCTTCGAAATTACCTACCTCAAAGGAGACTGACGATGAATTCAGCCGAGCAAAGGCTTGCCGCACGAGGCATAACTCTGCCCTCACCTGTCGTGCCTGCGCAAAATTACGTACCCTTTGTGCAAACCGGCAATCTGCTCGTCATCTCAGGTCAGCTCTGCTTCGGACCTGACGGTAAAATAGCGTCGCAACATATTGGGAAGCTCGGCGAAACCATCACCACCGAGGAAGGAAAAGTCGCCGCGCGATTGAGTGCCATAAACGTTCTCGCACAGGTTAAGGCTGCAGTCGGCGATCTCGACAAGGTCGTGCGTTGTGTCCGGTTGGGAGGCTTTTTCAACGTCACGCTGGATTACAAAGATGTCTCGCAAGCGATGAATGGAGCTTCCGATCTCATGGTGGAAGTATTTGGCGAGAAGGGACGGCACGCACGAACGACCATCGGCTACATCGTTCCCCGTGGTGCGATTGCGGAGATAGAAGGCATGTTCGAGGTTCGCTAATCGGTGCGAAAATCGCATCGCCGTGCGCAAGCAGCCCCCGCGATGCGACTACTATTTGGCTTAAGCCGCTGGCTTAAGGCTTCGCGGGACATCCAGGACGGCCATGACAAAGCCGTTCGAGTCGTCCAGCGCTTCTTCCCATATGGAGATATAAGTTGGCGTTGCGGGCAACACGCGCCCCACAACCTCTCCATGATCGAAGTGCAACTCCGCCTCGAACTTACGGCAGATGCGCTGCATCTTATGATTTTCGGCGAGACAGTTCATGTAGAGCCGCGAGATGCCGCGATTACGCGCGGCTCTGATAATGCGGCCCAGCAAATCGGTGCCGATGCCTCGATTTTGGAACGCATCCTCCACCGAAAACGCGCCTTCCGCATCCACGGACCAGGCGTCTCCAATCTGGCGCATCTCGGCTGCGGCGCGCATTTCGCCGTCGACATAGAAGCCGTAGACTAGGTACTTCATCTCGCCTATGCGTGCAGCATAATCGCTGATGAAACTGTCACTCACAGCCATTCCGAAACGCATCCGGCGGCTATCGCTATCCAGTCTTAGCAAGTGGTCGCGGAATTTATCGCTTTCCGACCACCACATCTTTCTGATCGTTCCTCCCCAGATATGAGATTCAACCATGAGAACCCCTTTCTGGGTTTGCCAAGCCGGGCTGGCCTGAACTTCACGTTATGGAGCTTATACTCCTCTAATATGACACGTAAACGCTTTGATCCATAACTTAAGGAGTACGCATAGGACCTATGAATGGAGAGCATAGCGGAAACCGTTGCGAATTTCAGCTTCCAGTTGATCCAAATCCACCCGATCCTCTGCTCGTTGCGTCAAGCTGATGCGTCAATTCCAGCTTTGCCTGAGCTACAGGGTACACAATAAGTTGTGCAATTCTTTCCCCGCGCCGGACGGTAAACGGCTCGTTGCCAAGATTGATGAGCAGAACCTTAACCTCGCCCCGATAGTCGGCGTCAATGGTGCCCGGCGAATTCAAGACCGTCACGCCATGGCGAAAAGCGAGGCCGGAACGGGGGCGCACCTGCCCTTCATAGCCTGCGGGAAGCTCAATCGCGATGCCCGTTGGGATAAGAATGCGCGAGCCAGGCGTTAGCGTGACGCTCTCGCCCTCTTCAACCGCAGCCAGAAGGTCAAGCCCTGCTGCTAGTTCGCTTTGATAAGCAGGTGCTGGCAGACCTTCGCCATGGGGCAGAATGATGAATCGAACCTGAACCATCCCTCAATGAGCCGCTTTCATGTCCGTCCCCGCCGACGCAGCCGTTTCTTCGCGCAAGAATAAGGCGGCCGCCGTCATCAAGCGCTCCGCAACCTCTTCTTTCGCCATCTCCGGCCAACTCTGAACCTGCGCCTTTGTTATCAAATGCACCGTATTTCGATTGCCGCCGAACACGCCGTTCTCTGGCGACACGTCATTGGCGACGATCCAATCGCATCCCTTGCTTTCCAGCTTCTTAACCGCGTGAGCAATAATTTTCTCGGTTTCCGCCGCAAAGCCAATGACGAGCTGGGGCCGCTCGCCGGTCCGTTTCGAAATTGTTTTCAAAATGTCCGGGTTTTCCACCAGTCGCAATTGAGGAGCCGATGTGCTCTTCTTGATTTTTTCCGGTTGAACCGCAGCCGCGCGCCAATCAGCAACCGCAGCGCTAAAGACCGCAACGTCCGCCGGCAGCGCAGCTTCCACGGCTTCTAGCATTTTTTGTGCCGTCTCCACGTGAACCACACGAACGCCCATTGGATCTGGCAGCGATCCTGGCCCGGCGACAAGCGTAACCTGCGCGCCAAGGCGAGCCGCTGCAGCCGCAATCGCATAGCCTTGCTTACCGCTTGAACGGTTTCCAATGAAGCGAACAGGGTCAATAGGCTCAAAGGTCGGCCCAGCCGTGACGACGACGTGACGGCCCCGAAGGGACTTGTCCGTCTGCCCGCTGAGCAGACGTTCGGCCGCGCTCACAATTTCGTCCACCTCAGCCATGCGGCCCAGGCCCCACTCGCCGCAGGCCATGCCACCTTCGTTCGGCCCGACAAAGTGCACGCCGTCTGCTTTGAGTTGCGCAAGATTGCGTCTCGTGGCGGGATGCTCCCACATGCGCCAGTTCATGGCAGGCGCGGCGAGAATGGGCTTATCTCCCGCGAGTATGACCGTGCTTGCAAGATCATCGCACAGGCCGTGAGCCAATTTCGCGAGAAGATCGGCTGTGGCGGGCGCAATGACGATAAGATCAGCCTCGCGAGAAAGGCGGATATGCCCAATCTCGGTTTCGTTCTTAAGGTCGAATAGGTCTGTGAAGGCTGGCTCTTCGGCCAGGGCGGCGACAGAAAGTGGCGTAACAAATTGCTGCGCGGCGGAGGTCAGGATGCAGCGGACGCGCGCACCCCGCTCCTTAACGCGGCGAATGAACTCCAAGCTTTTGTAGGCAGCAATGCCGCCGCTGATAATAAGGAGGATCGATTTGCCCTGCATAGCTAAGTTCCCGCGCGCATCCTGGGGGACTATATCGCTTTGTTGATAAAGCGTCACCAGCCCAACGAGTGTGTGGGCTGTCTGTCCCGATGCTTTGGTGGTGCTCAGTCTGCGGGGCGATAAACACCGTTAATGGCGTCAAAGGCCAACGTCGTCGCCTGAGAAGTACTCTTCTCGCGCCGAATGCGGCGATCAGCCCTTCTAAGCGCCTGTTCAACCCGTTCAAACTCGCGCCGCACCCAGCGATAGCCAAAGTACAGCGATACGACTCCGACGCCGATTACAACAACATGCGACATTACTAAACCCCGACTGTTACGATCACAGAAGCCGGCGCCCTCCGGACTTACAAACCAAAGCGAGCCCAAATGGCGCGCTCCTCTAAAGCGGAGATAAGATCATCAGCAAAGCCTTTTCCCAGGCTGACGCCATACTCCAGGCCGGACATTGAAAGACCCACACCCGTCCTCCGGCGGAACAGCCCGCGCTCAGTGGAGATGAGCTTCAGCCGCACATCTTCTCCGTAAAGCGCACGCATTTTTGTTCTAATGTCCATAATGCCATCAATCAGGCCAAGCTCAAGCGCTTGACGTCCTGACCAAAATTCTCCTGTGAATAAGCTATCACCTGCGGTGGCGATCCGGTTGCCGCGACGCTCTTTCACAAGAGCGATAAAGTCTTGATGAACAATCTCCTGGATACGCTTAAGCCTTGCAACCTCATCAGGATTTTCTGGCTTAAAGGGATCAAGCTGAAACTTGTTCTCCCCGGATGTATAAACGCGGCGCTCGACACCGAGGCGGTTTATCAGGTCGACAAAGCCGAAGCCCGCTGAAAGCACGCCAATTGAACCGACCAGCGAGGATGCATCCGCATAGATTTCATCGGCGGCGCAGGCGATCATGTACCCGCCGGAAGCTGCGACATCTTCGGTGAATACGAAGACTTTGAGTGATTTCTCGGTCGCGAGCGTTCTGATGCGTTCATAGATCAAGCGGGATTGGACGGGCGAACCGCCCGGCGAATTGATCTGAATGGCTACGGCCGGAGCTTTCTTCACGGAAAAGGCGCGCTCAAGGGCGTTTGCGCAAGCCGCGAGTGAAAGCCCTGGCCGCAGCGGCGTTGCGGCGCCAATCGTGCCGGTTAGCCGGATAACCGGAATCACCGTGCCTTTTGACCGGAACCAATCTGGCGTGATCCTGTCCCAGAAATTGCTAATGCTAAAAGCTGGAAGTCGTTCGCTATCTACCTGCATGAAGGCTCCGCTCAACGCTACGGTTTCGGTGCCGATACCAGCGGTCCCGCCTCTCTTGATCTTCTCAGGAAGATAACGCCATGAGCGGGGGTGATATCCGAAACGCCGGTATAGGTTCAGTATGTTTGGTCAGGAGATGTGTAGCCATTGAGCGTTAACAAGGTATTCGGCTGCGTTATTTCCTGATGACCTGTGTCACGGAAGCCTCTCGCCCCTTCCAGGGAGGGCCGGACAATGAGACCTGCTTGTTCTTGACGGTCGCGGCAAATTCCTCTCGAATAAGTCATTCTAGGTGCCAGCGATCCGGCTTCCTCGCCATGCCTGCGCGAAATTACAGGAGCTTTCGATAGTGAAACATCATCTCGCGGCCAGCGGTAAGAGCTGCCATTGGGGTTTTTTCGACGCAAAGCTGCAGCCTGTGATGACGATCCAGAGCGGCGACACTGTCACGATTGATACTGTCTCGGGAGGGCCGGAATTCATCCCACCCGCGCCGTTCCATACCCCGCCTGAAATCCACGACGTTCATCAGAATGCCGAGAAGACGCTGCCGGGCCATATCTTGACTGGTCCCGTCGCCATCAACGGAGCCGAGCCAGGCGACGTGATCGAGGTAAAAATCGAGGATGTCCGACTTAGGCAGGATTGGGGTTGGAATGTTATACGGCCATTGGGCGGCACTCTGCCGGATGATTTCCCCGAGTTCCGTCACATCAACATCCCACTCGATCTTGAAGCGAATATTGCCCGCCTGCCCTTCGGCATCGAATTGCCGCTCTCGCCATTTTTCGGCGTTATGGGGCTCTCGCCGCCTCCGGGCTGGGGGCGCATCACGTCGCTCGTGCCACGTGCCATGGGCGGCAATCTCGACAACAAGGAATTGATCCCAGGAGCCAGCCTATTCCTGCCGGTCTTCGTGCCAGGCGGAATGTTCTCCTGCGGTGACGGCCATGCCGCGCAGGGCGATGGCGAAGTCTGCATCACCGCAATCGAGACGGCATTGCAGGGCACTTTCACCTTCGTGCTGCATAAAAAACCGGGCTTCACCTATCCGCGCGCGGAGACGCCGACCCACTACATCACCATGGGCATGGACCCTGATCTCGATCAATGCGTCGTGATGGCCTTGCGCGACATGATCCGATTGCTTGGTGAGAAGGCGAAGCTAGGAAAAGAAGACGCTTATACGCTTTGCAGCCTCGCCGCCGATCTTCGTGTGACGCAGACTGTCAATGGCTCCAAGGGCATTCACTGCATGATAGCTAAGTCGCTGGTCCACCAGCGCGGCTGAGGATGGGCAATGGAAGTGCGCCGACTGTCTTCGACAGATTTTTGTCGGCGAGGACGGTGATGCGCCGAAGCCAGCTGTCTGCCGCCAATCGCTGATGGAGTGGGCGGGATGACGACCGATACGAAAGAGATAGAGGTGAACCAACGGCTGATCACGCTAGCCGAGAGTTCAAAAGCACGCTTTTGGCGTTTGGAATACGATGCGTTGTCTGTCGCCGAACGTACTTTTCGGGCCATCTGGGAACTCGAAGCTGAGGTGAACAACGGCGGTTTTCATCAATATTTCTGGAATAGCAGCGGGAGCTTAGTTCCCGATGTTGTTAATGCTCTCAACGCTATTGGTGCGGGTCAAATGGCTAGCATCGTAGAGCGTGCGATTGACGCGGTTGGTCCAGACATTTCGTGGTCGGATATTGCGGCGCGACAGGCGAGCATTCATGAGTTATCCGCTAACATCATAGAAAAGTTAAGCGGACTGGACCAAGAATTCTATGCCTATCCAGACAGTCTAACTGCGCTGCTCTATCGTTACGTTTCGGCGCATCAGGACGAAATGATTGCTCCTGAATTTTAGGCCTTCGTGCCAAAGGTCTGCGGAACTGAGGGGGGGAATCCACAGGTCAGCGCCATTTCATGAAGATTTGCATTACGGAAGCTTTTCGCCCCGTCGAAGAATAGCCTCGGCGGCGGCGGTTTGGCTGCCATTTGCTTCATGCAAGATGACGCCGCTTTCGAGCGAAATACCTGCCCTGCTGCCTTTTTTTCCGCGAACTATTACCCGAATGGCATCGGCCCCGGCTTTGGGATAGAGCGGTGTTATGCGAAGTCCGCCAAAGCGCCCTTTCAAGGTCTCAAGCAGCTCCGGCAGCGCCTGAATGGTGTGAATGATTGTGCATGTCCCGCCGGGCTTCGCGGCAGCGGCGAGGAAGCGCATCCACATATCCAGCTCGTCGTGATCCATCGCCCGGGAGCGCGCATTCCGTCTGTCGCTCGAAAGTCTTGCGTTTCCGCGCAGATAAAAAGGCGGATTGGCCATCACATGGGCGTAAGCCTCCCGGCCAATGCCGAGCGGTTCCAAATCTGCCCAAGGCGCCGTTAGATTGGCGGTGTGAACGGCGAAGCAGTTGGACAAATTGTTCAGAAGGGCATTCTCGCGCGCCAATTCCGCAAGATCAGGATCGACCTCGATCCCTGTGACCTCCGCGCCCGGAACGCGCGCCAAGAGACAAAGCGATGCCGCGCCTGCGCCACAGCCAGCCTCCAAAACGCGGTCGCCATCTTCCGCTGGGCACGCCGCAGCCATAAACACGGCGTCGAGGCCTGAGCGAAAGCCCTTCTCGGGCTGTTTCACCGAGACGCGACCATCAAGGAAAGCATCGCAAGTTGTGCTTATGATACCGTCCACACTGCGTCCATGCGAGTTAGGGTGACGATGGCGGACGTTTTGACGGGCGGATTCCAAGCTGCTCGCCAAGTCCAGCGCCGGTTAGGATTTCTATACTTTCCTCCCAGTCATCCGCCGGAACGAGTACGCGACGCGGGAACGCTCCAATCGAGCCCTCGATCGAGCTGACGTGAACGTCTGCGATCAAGACCGCGATATCGGCATCGCTTAACAAAGAGTTGATAAAGCTAATCAGAACGACATCCGTCGTGCGAAGCAACTCTCTCATGTAGTGTATCTTTGCTCTTCATTCCGCCACGCAGGGACATTAAGCCACGTAGCGGATTTATCAAAGCAGTGTTTCACTCGCTGTGACGCTGCGGAAGCTGGCAATATAGATTGCAATGCGCAGTAGGCGGAGGAGAGTATGAGCGTGGTCTTGTCCGTAGAGGAACGCAGCGACCCGACCGCCGCGTTGCAGCCTCTTCTGCGCCTTGTGCGTGACGATATGGCCTTGGTCAATGACATCATTCTTTCGCACGCGCGCTCCGACGTTGCGCTGATTCCCGAACTTGCCCGTCATTTGATTAATTCAGGCGGCAAGCGGCTGCGGCCTATGCTGACGATTGCCTCGGCGAAGCTGTGCGGCTATCGCGGGCGCGGCCATATCAAGCTTGCGGCGAGCGTTGAGTTTATGCACACGGCGACGCTCCTGCATGATGATGTCGTCGATGAAAGCGACATGCGGCGGGGCAAAGCGACTGCGCGCATTTTATGGGGAAATCAAGCCAGCGTGCTGGTCGGCGATTTTCTCCTTGGCCAAGCCTTCAAGATGATGGTCGAGGTCGGCTCGCTCGGCGCGCTCAGGATTTTGTCCGATGCATCCGCCGTGATCGCCGAGGGCGAGGTGATGCAGCTCTCCGCCTCAAAGGATATGTCAACAACCGAAGATGACTATCTGACGATCATCTTTTCGAAAACGGCGGCGCTCTTCGCTGCGGCGTCCGAGATTGGCGCTGTGATCACGGAACGAAACGAAGAAGAGCAGGCGGCTTTGCGTGCCTATGGCGCAAATATCGGCCTTGCATTTCAGTTGATCGACGACGCGCTCGATTATTCAGGCGAAGCGGCAAAGCTTGGCAAGCGTGTCGGCGATGATTTCCGTGAGGGGAAGATTACGCTGCCAGTCGTGCTCTCATACCGGCGCGGAAGTGCCGACGAGCGCGCATTTTGGCGGCGTACCTTGCAAGATGGGGTCATCGAAGAGGCCGATCTCGCGCACGCTATCATGCTGATGCGCCGTCACAATGCAATTGACGAGACGATCCACCGCGCGCGCGCCTATGGACAGCTTTCGCGCGAGGCGCTGGACATTTTCCCGAAGAGCGAGGCGAAGACCGCGCTTTTGGACGCGGTCGAGTTTAGCGTGAGCCGGGTGAATTGAAACCCAGATTTCCATTGCATAAGGAAGCGCTAGTAAGTTAACTAAAAATTAAATGGCATCTGTTGCGTCCCGCGTATCAAATGAGATTGCGATACGACACTGGGGGACATCCAGCCATGAAGCAAAGCGTCCGGCAAAAGACCTCTTTGCAAGACTCCGTAACTGTCGCGTTCGATAAACAACGGAGCCCGACGCAACTTGCGGGAAGGCGCACTGAAGCGAAAGCCTGGATCGAGACCATTGATCCTCGCCGCCGACAGATTGCGGCTTGGTCTTTCGTATCCGCAGCGGTCAAAGCTTACGCAGCTGGTGTCGGCGACAAATTGAGGCGTCACCCGAAGCTTTCGCCGTTTACGCTAGCATTGTCTTACGCTCTGGACTTTCGAGCCCAGAATCTGGCTGAAGCGTTGGGCCATGCTGCCACTACATTGCCAGTTGAGGATGCTTGTTACCAATTAAGTTCGCTTTATACATTGATGCTACCGCCAGAATTGCGGAGCATTAGCGGAGCCTACTATACACCACCTGCGTTGACCCAACGCTTATTGGAGCTAACGACGGAAGCAGGGGTCGATTGGAAATCGGCTCGTGTCCTTGATCCAGCCTGCGGCGGGGGCGCCTTCTTGGTGCCGGTAGCGCTGTGCATGCGCAATGCTCTAGGTCGTATTAGCGCTGCGAAGCTTCTCGTACATTTTGCCGCGCACCTGCGCGGTTTCGAAATTGATCCGTTTGCGGCATGGCTCACGCAGGCGTGGCTTGAGATTATATTCGCCAAGGAAATTAAAACCGCCAAAACAGCGTTTCCGACAGTAGTCACCGTCTGTGACAGCCTTGAACAGATGCCCGATGACCTAGAACTATTTGATCTCGTGATCGGCAACCCTCCCTATGGAAGACGCACCCTTTCTAGACAGCTCCGACAAACCTATCAGCGAAGCCTATATGGTCATGCCAACCTCTATGGTCTTTTCACTGACCTCGCGTTACGTTGGGCGCGCCCCGGCGGGATAGTATCGTTTGTGACGCCAACGAGCTTTTTGGCCGGAGAATATTTTAAGGCCTTGCGGGGGTTATTGGCCGACGAGGCCGCTCCCCTCTCTATTGATTTTATTGCCTCACGCAAAGGAGTTTTCGAGGACGTTTTACAAGAAGCTGCCCTAGTTACCTATGTGAAGGGACATCGCGCATCTTCTATTGTGGTTCACCATTTAGATGTGAGTGAGATGGGTGAGGCTAGGGTGGCCCATGTGGGCCAGTTTAGGTTACCTGTTCGGGCAACAGATCCTTGGTTAGCACCCCGCGAGCCGACTCAGCAGTCAATAGTTGACGGTTTAGCAAATTTGTCGGCACGCCTTATCGATTGGGGATATAAAATCTCCACAGGGCCATTAGTCTGGAACAGGCACAAATCGCAGCTTACAGACAAGCGAACATCAGACACGCTCCCGCTCGTTTGGGCCGAGGCAGTTACATCCGATGGAAAGTTTGTATTCCGGGCAAATAAGAAAAATCATCAGCCCTTCTTCCGTATGCAGAAGGGGGATGATTGGCTTAGAGTTACAACTCCTTGCGTGCTGCTGCAACGAACAACCGCTAAGGAACAATCGCGCCGTCTCATAGCTACCGAACTTCCGGCTTCTTTTCTGGCAGCCCACGGTGCCGTCGTCGTGGAAAATCACCTTAACATGATTAAGCCACTGACCCCCAATCCGAAAGTTGCTCCTGCGATTGTTGCTGCGGTTCTCAACTCTAGGGTTGTTGATGCCGCCTTTCGATGCATCAGCGGGAGCGTGGCCGTATCTGCGTTTGAACTTGAAGCTCTGCCCCTGCCGACAGCGGAAGAGATAAACTCTCTTGCCCCCCTATTTCGCCGGAAGAATTCCGAGGCAGTAGTAGAGCGGGAGTTGCGCAAGTTATTCGCAAATAGCAACTATGATTGAGTTTGCTTCAATAACGAAATGGCAAGATGTTCACTCCAAGCTCGCCGTTGTTTTTCCGGAGGGGACACCTCATCGTCATCATTGTGTGTGGGAGGTTGCAGCCCGCACTGTTTTTGTAATGTTGTACCTAAATGCGATTGACGGTCAGGACATCTGGTTGAGGCCAGATCAGGTGACCCGAATGACGGATCTCCAAGCAGCACGAACCAGTGTTGCAGATCGATTAGCTTGGGCGAAGGAGTCTGTTACTCCCTCAAAAGGCGCGATTCCCGGCCGTTGGTATGCTGGTAACACAAGAGAGTCTGTTCGAGACGACACACTGAGAAACGCGCTGGTAACGAACGGCGCCGTGGTTGAGCGGGCGGGGCTGCCGACAACATCGTCGTTAGGTCGATATGCCCTCGAAAGAGAATTCGCCCTGCTATTCGACCCCAAACTCGGGGAAAAATCTTTCGAAGATGCTGTTGTCGTGTGGCAGGCGAAGTTTTTAACTCCAAATGCGCGGATGAGAATCGCTCTGATGCGTCAGGGCGCAACCATCGGAACCGAGCGCATCTTGGTGCGCTTCCCAAGTGGAGAGGCGCGACGTATGGCGCCAGGGCCGAGCTCGTGGTTAGCCCAGCAGGTTATCGAGGTCTTTGCTCCTCGTTTTCTAAAAGAACCTGCCGTGATATTTCTTAGTGAAAGTCGCGACAAGGTCGTCACCCAAGATGATGAACTGGCTAAGAGAATTGGGCTTCACATTGCCGCTGATAGAAATCTTCCAGATGTGATACTCGCCGACTTAGATACCTCTCAGCCTCTGCTCGTCTTTGTTGAGATTGTGGCTTCGGACGGCCCAATATCAGAGACACGTAAGGCTGCGCTCTTAAGCATTGCTGATAAAGGTGGTTTTCCGAGGGATCGCGTTGCATTCGTAACAGCATTTCTTGACCGCAGTGGGCAACCTTTCAAGAAAACCATAAACGTGCTTGCCTGGGGTAGTTTCGCTTGGTTTGCAGCGGAGCCCGAATGCCTGATCGAACTTTCAGGCAGGAGGAAATCGCTGCTTTAGGTTGTTTTGGTTCAAAAAACCAAGTGAACGCTGAACATTTAAGGGGCTCTGCTAGTTCCCTCAAAGGTTATGGAAGTCTGCTTGCGCTTACTTCTGATCGAGTGCAGCGGTCGTATTCGCGGGATGCGCATCAAACCACTGGCCCTTCGGCAAAAGCCTGTTCTTGAGGAAGGTGAAGAAAACCGGCGGTTTCACGATTTCGCTAAATTCGTGGAATGGGGGCGCGAACCAAATGGTAAGCGCCAGTGCCGCGGCCATCAATCCTGAAGCCTGCCACGAGTGATGGTCAAAAACCTTGAGAGCGGTGCCAAAAGAGCGCTTTAGGGTGGCTCCTTCAATGTCAACCGAGTAGATTTCGTCAAGCACGAGGTGAATAATAAACCCGATCAGGACGAAGAGACCCGTGAGCCACGCGAGCGCCGGCGGTTCCCCAAAAATGCGGTCAAAGATGATGGCCGTCAGCGTTGCAAAGAAGCCGCCAGCGAGTAAGGAGTGGAAAATGCCGCGATGCCGCGTGCGCTCGTGAAAAACTTTAAATATGCCGAAGCGAACAAGCAGATAGACGCCGAGCCAGATAATCCAAAGCTCAGCGATGGAATATTGTCCCTTGAACGCGAACAGAGCGATGAACGCTATGACGACGCCAAGCGCGCCGAATAGCATTCGCGAGGGCATCGCCTTTTCCAGGTCGATGTCCGGCAATATGCCGCCAAGCGCTCCGGCGAGTGTGAGAGTCAGCAGATAGTTATGCGGCGCTACATTGCCGGCAAGCGCTACCGTTGCGCAGAGACCGCTTCCGACCGCTGCTACCGCAAGATGCGTGTTGAAGTTCGCCATTTTCCCCCTCCGTTAACGCAATCTTAGCTTTTAGCTGATTCGCGCTTGCGGAAGGGGAGATGTTGCGGGACGCAGGCTTAGTCGCGGAAGCTCGGATCGATACGGTCGAGCTTGCGAAGCAACGCAGGCCAAGCGAGCTGATCCGCGAGTTTTCCAAGCGAACCGCTGCTGCCCATCGCAGCATTCTTCTCAATCACTTCAGGCCGTGTTGGATAATCCTTCTCGATGCCGCCGAGCATCCGGGTCCGCACCTGCATAGTGCAAGCGCGCTCTAGGAAATACATGCGCACGAACGCTTCGGCGCAGGTCTTTCCAACCGTCAGCGTTCCGTGATTGTGCAGCAGCATGGCATTCTTCGTGCCGAGGTCCTTTTGCAGGCGGGGGCGTTCATCGTGGTCGAGCGCTACGCCTTCATAGTCATGATATGCAAGCTCGGGGAGGATCAATTGCGCTGTCTGGTTTAGCGGCAACAGCCGCTCTGATGAGGTCGCCACAGCAGTTCCGTCGGCAGTGTGAAGATGCATGACGCAGCCTGCATCCTCGCGTACTTCGTGGATAGCCGAATGGATCGTGAAACCCGCCGGGTTCACAGGATAAGGCGATTCACCCACGGCGTGTCCGTCGGAACCAACTTTGACGAGGCTTGATGCGGTGATTTCCTCAAACATCATTCCGTAAGGATTGATGAGGAAGTGATGCTCCGGCCCTGGCACGCGCGCGGAAATATGCGTGAAAATCAGGTCATCCCAGCCGTAATGCGCGACAAGCCGGTAGCATGCGGCGAGGTCGATGCGCACCGCGCGTTCGACATCCGAAATATGATCCGCCGGTCTGATATTTTTGACATTGGTCGACATTTTCCGCTTCTCCCTTGCTGCCGCGCCGCTCTTTGAAACCATTTTCCTGCAAGGATCACGGAAAGAACGAGGCAATGCAAGAAGCGCGTTTATGCTTCTGCATTCGCTGCGGTTTTTGGGTTGGACGGGCGCTTCATGATCCCCCAGCGCAGCAAGAGATACCGCAAGATGAATGCCGTCAGCAGCGTGTGCGGCAGAAGTATCAAATTCGAAAGTGATATTAATCCTTGCAGCGCCTCTCGCCACTGAGCACCAACTGGGAACATGCCTCCCCACTGAGCAAATGGGGCAACAGAAAGGAAAACCGAAAGCATCAGAAATTCAAGCAGCGAAAGCCAGCCGCGCGTACCGATCCGGATGCCGGCATAGAGCGCCACAACGATCGCTGGTATGCCGATATACATATATGAGAACAGCATGAGCGCTGGCAGAGTGCCGATTGCTGGCTTGGTCCCATTAATAATCTGGTCGGCTGAAATCTGAATTGCCACTATAAGCCCGCCAATTGGGGGCCCAAGTAGCGCAATGAGTAGAGCAGCTTTCCAGCCGCGCTCCGAAGGGGACATATTTGCAGAGGCGTCGGTCATTAGTCGTTCCCTTTGCTGAAGAGACCAATAGCCGAAAATACTTCGCGACTATAACTAGGCAAGCGACGCAATGCGTTTAGCGCAAGAGCCTAGCGGTTTCCGTGCCTTCGCAGCGTCATCTATTTGACGGCCGCTTCATGATCCCACAACGCAGCATCAGATACCGCAGGATAAATGCCGTAATCAGAGTTTGCGGTAGAAGTCTCAAGCTTGAAGCTGAGATTAATCCTTGCACGCCGCGCAACAGAGCTGCCATTGCAAGGGAGAGAAACACCGAAAGTATCAAGAATTCCAGCAACGAAAGCCAGCCGCGCGTGCCGATCCGGATACCGGCATAAAGCGCCACAACGAGCGCTGGGATTCCGACGAATATGTAAGAGTACAATATAGCTGGGAGCAGAGTACGGATCGCATCCTCGATGACGACCCATACCGTTACATAATTGCGCTCAATGATCGCCTCGCCCACAAATTGAATTTCCAATATGAGGACGCCCAACGGCGGTCCGAGGAGTGCAATAAGCAGCCCAGCCTTCAAGCCTCGGATATCATTTTCCGCGTTAGAGGAGGGCGGCGTGTTCGCAGAGCCGTCGGTCATTGCTCTTCCTGCGCTTAGTAGAAGAGATGATAGGCGAAAACACTTCGCGGCTATATCGGCCAAGCTGCCGCAGCGGCGATTAGTTCGAGAGTTCTTTCAGTCCGAGGCGGATCAGGTCTGCGGTGCGAGGCGCATCGCCCGCCTTGGACAACGCCGTGGAAATGGCTGCGTTGGCTTGCAGCGGCGCATATCCGAGATTAACAAGAGCCGAGACGGCGTCTGCTGCTGGCGAAGGCTCGTGGGAAGGTGCTGTTCCGCCATTGCTTGACGGCCCACCCGCGAAAGCTGCCGCTGAAATCGCCATCGGTGGCGCCTTGTCCTTCAGCTCATTCACAATGCGCAGCGCAACCTTCGGGCCAACACCCGGCGCGCGCGTGACCGCCGCCCGGTCTTGCAACGCAATTGCACTCGCCAGATGATTGATATCAAGCGTGCTCAAGATCGACAAAGCCACCTTCGAGCCGACGCCTTGCACGCTCTGCAACAGGCGAAACCAGCCACGCTCAGCCTCGCTCAAAAAGCCATAGAGCCGGATAGCGTCTTCGCGCACATGCGTTTCGATTGAGAGCGAGACGGCTTCACCCGGAGCGGGGAGCGCTGACAGGGTGCGGGAGGAGCAGGCGACCTCATAGCCAACACCGCCCACGTCGATAATCGCGTGGTCGGTACCAACCGTGTCGACTAAGCCGCGCAGTTTTCCAATCATGTTTTAATCCTAGCGCGAGTCGAATGGCGTTTGCGCTCGGGCATTGCTAGTTTTGCACAAGCCCTGAATATCGAGCGATAAGTTCGCGCGAGCGCCGATGATGAGCGTGCGTGATCGCAACCGCGAGCGCATCGGCGGCGTCGTCCGTTTCCGGCGTCGCTTTTGGCAGAAGATGGCGGAGCATGGCTCGAATCTGCGCCTTTTCGGCGTGTCCTGTGCCGGTTACGGTTTTTTTAACCGAATTTGGAGCATATTCCGCGACGCTCAACCCAAGGCGGGCGGGAGCAAGCAGCGCAATTCCTCGCGCCTGACCAAGCTTCAAGGCGGAACGCGGGTTGCCGTTCACAAAAGTTTCCTCTACCGCCGCTTCGTGAGGAGCCCACTGCTGCAACACCTCCTCAAGTCCTTTAAAAAGCCATGCGAGCCTTTCATGGATCGAGCGGTCGGCCCGCGTTACGACTGTGCCGCAAGCGACAAATGCCAGCCGCGAGCCGTCCCAATCCACTATGCCCCAACCCATGTTAGCAAGGCCTGGGTCAAGGCCAACGATGCGTATAGCGGAGCTGGCCATTGTGCTGATGTCCGGTTCGTTCAGGAAGACGCTAACGCTTTTGCTGAGGAAAGTGTCTGCGTCGCGGCCTGCGGTCAACCCGCAGCTTTCGAGAAAAAGCGCTTTGCCACCGCCCGGAAGCGGGCTTAATTATGCGCCCCTAGCGAGGATGTATACATGAAAACCGACCAACCACGTGCGATCTACCTCAAAGACTATGCGCCACCGGCATTTCTGATCACGGAAACAGAGCTTGATGTGGCGCTGCACCCGTCGGAAACGCGCGTGGTGGCGCGGCTGTCGATGCAGCCAAATCCCGAGGCCAAGGGGAAGGCTCGCGCATTGAAGCTTGACGGCGAGTTGCTGAAGCTCGTGCGCGTGAGCGTGGACGGGGTTGAGGTACCGGCATCCGGCTACACGCTGACAGATAAAGATCTCACCATCAAGGACGCGCCCGCGCAGCCCTTCGCGCTAGAGATCGAGACAATCTGCGATCCCGAAGCGAACAAGGCGCTGACCGGGCTTTACCGCTCGCAGAATGTCTATTGTACGCAGTGCGAGGCGGAAGGCTTTCGCAGGATTACCTATTATCTCGACCGCCCGGATGTGCTGGCGAAATTCCGCGTGCGCCTCGAGGCGGATAAGAAACAAGCTCCGGTTCTTCTCGCCAATGGAAACCTCGTCGATAGCGGCGAGCTGAAAGGTGGCCGCCATTTCGCAGTATGGGAAGACCCATTTCCGAAGCCGTCCTATCTCTTTGCGCTCGTCGCTGGCAACCTCGCCCTCGTTCAGGACAGCTTCAAAACCCGTTCCAAGCGCAAGATCGACCTGCGCATCTACGTGGAGCCCGGCAAGGAAGATCGCTGCGGCTGGGCGATGGAATCGCTGAAGCGCTCCATGGAATGGGACGAGAAGCGGTTCGGGCTCGAATATGATCTCGATACTTTCATGATCGTGGCCGTCTCCGATTTCAATATGGGCGCGATGGAGAATAAGGGCCTCAATGTCTTCAACGATGCGCTGATCCTGGCGCGGCCGGATACCGCGACGGACGCCGACTATGAGCGCATCGAAAGCGTGATCGCTCACGAGTATTTCCACAATTGGACCGGCAACCGCGTCACCTGCCGCGACTGGTTCCAGCTCTGCCTGAAGGAAGGGCTGACCGTTTTCCGCGATCAGGAATTTACCTCCGATATACGCTCGCGCGTTGTGAAGCGCATCGAGGATGTCCGGCTTCTTAAGGCCGGGCAGTTCCCGGAGGACGCTGGCCCGCTTGCCCATCCGGTCAGGCCATCGTCGTTCATCGAGATCAATAACTTCTATACTCGGACCGTGTACAACAAAGGTGCCGAGCTTTGCCGTATGCTGCAAACCACGCTCGGGCGCGACGGCTTCAAACGCGGGCTTGATCTTTACTTCAAGCGGCATGACGGCCAAGCCGTAACCGTCGAAGACTTCATCGGCGCTTTGGCAGATGCAAATAAGACCGATCTTTCGGAGTTCCTCCTTTGGTACAATCAGGCAGGGACGCCCCAGCTTGACGCGCGCCTGACCTATTCCGACGCTTCAAAATCAGCGCGCCTTACGCTGACCCAATCTTATCCACCGCGCGCGGATGACACGAAGCGTAAGCCGGTTCCCATACCGGTAAAGCTCGGTCTTGTGGACGCAAACGGCAAGGACCTGCCTTTGAAGGTCGATGGCAAGCCTATCAAGGACGGGCTGGTCACTTTGAGGAAGAAGAAGGAGATCTTCGCATTCGAAGGCGTCGAAAGCCGGCCGATGCTATCGGTGCTCCGCGATTTCTCAGCGCCCGTGAACCTCAACACTTCGCTGACGGATCGGGAGATGCTGACGCTCCTTCGATCCGATAGCGATCTCTTCAATCGTTGGCAAACGGCTCAAGCCTTTGCATTGAAGCATCTCATCGCCATGACGGAGGCCGCAGCCAAGGGAGAGACGCCGAAGCCGAATACGAGATTTGTTGCGGCGCTCGGCGAAGTCGCTGACGATGACAGTCTTGAGCACAGCTACCGGGCCAATTTTCTAGCCCTGCCGTCAGAGCACAATATTGCGCTGGCGATCGGAGCCAATGTTGATCCCGAAGCCATTCACACGGCGCGGCAAACACTTCGCGCTGCACTTGGGCGCGGCCTCCGCAAAATCCTGGAAGCGGTGTACGAGAGAAGCTCGCCAGCCGAGCCATATAGCCCGGACGCAGAAAGTACTGGGCGGCGCGCTTTGCGGCACAGCGCACTGGCCCTGCTTGTGGCAGGCGGAAGCAGATTTGCCGCCTCCAAAGTGAAGGAGCAGGCGCAGAACGCGACCAACATGACGGAATCCATGGCCGCGCTTTCAATTCTGTCGCTCATGGGCAACGCGGCCTACGACCAAGCTCTACAGCGTTTCCACAAACGCTGGAAAAACGAAGCGCTCGTCATGAACAAATGGTTTTCGCTGCAAGCAAGTTCGCCGCATCCAGAAACACTCGCCCGCATTTCAGAGCTGGTGGCGCATCCTCTGTTCTCAATGCAAAACCCCAACCGCGTGCGCTCAGTCTTCGGCGCGTTCGCTCATGGTAATCAGGTGCGCTTCAACGATGCGAGCGGCAAAGGATATCAGTTGGTAGCCGATGCTGTGATCGAACTTGACGGCTTCAATCCGCAAATTGCGTCGCGATTGCTGGGAGCGTTTGAGAGCTGGCGCATGTTCGAGCCGAAGCGGCAAGCCTTGGCGGAAGCGGCTTTGAAGCGCGTGTTAGCGAAGAGCGGCTTGTCGCCTGATGTCTTCGAGATCGCAACCAAGATCATCGGAGCGGAGCCTGTTTCAAGTTAATCGAGGCTCGCATAAGCAGTCAGCGGACCACACTTTTGCGGTCCACTGACTGCTTGCAGGTTCTCAAGAACATTTTCAGGAAGGAAAATCGCAAATATACGTCTTCAACCGAGTAATTTCTCCAAGTTGCATGAGAACTGCAACACGATTTCCATATTTTTTGTAGACTGCCATAGTTTACACTCGCGCAAGCCTAACGAAGTACTCTCTGGATATTTCTTGATCCGGAGAGTATGGCATGGCTAGCCGCAGGGAATTTATCGCCTCAGCCTTGAGGTGGTCAGCAATATTGCTTGCGGGCGGGGCTGATAGGCCTATTTGCCGCGAGGAAGCGCTCACCAGCAATGGCTGCGGCTTGCTTGCCGGAGGCGTCTAATCAGGATGGCGCAAAGTGGGAGACCCTTGAGAGCCAACCACTTGCGCCACTCAAATTTCCCATCTCAGTAGCCAAAGGGCAGCGTTTCCTCTTGGATGCAGAAGGCCGTCCCTTTCTTATTTTTGGCGACAGCGCCTGGTCTCTATTGACCCAACTCAAACGCGAGGACGCCGAACTCTACCTTGAAGACCGGCGGCGCAAGGGTTTCAACACCCTGCTCGTGAATCTCCTTGAACATCGGTTTGCGGACAACGCTCCGCGCAATGCGTATGGCGAGCCGCCATTTCTGCAAGATACTGATTTTTCAACGCCCAATCCCCGTTACTTCGATCACGCGGAGTGGGTGCTGCGCCGCGCGGCGGACAAGGGGCTCGCCGTTCTACTGGCGCCCGCCTATACGGGAGCCGGCGGCGGCCCAGAAGGCTGGTATCAGGAGATGGTCGCGAATGGGCCTGAGAAATTGGGCGACTTTGGCCTCTATGTTGGAAATAGATTTAAGGAGCTTAACAATATTATCTGGGTTCACAGCGGGGACTATAATCCACCGCAAAGGGAACTGGTGCAGGTTGTGGCCAAGGGAATTCGTGCAGCCCAACCGCAGGCGCTTAACGTAGCCCACAATGCACCCGAAACAAACGGCTTGGATTATTGGCCGTCTGATGAACTGCCGTTGCAGGTAGATACAATCTACACTTATGGGCCTGCAGTAACAAAGGCATTACGCCTAGCAAAAAAACATAGCGCCCCATATTTTCTTATCGAAAGTACTTATGAGAACGAGACAAACGGCACCCCTCTTAGAGTTAGAAACCAGGCATGGCAGGCGGTGCTTACGGGAGCGGCGGGTCAGGTTTTCGGCAATAATCCGATTTGGTATTTCAATGCGCCGACGATCGAGACGCAATCTATGGATTGGCACAAGGCGCTTGATAGCCCAGGTACGTTGAGTTGCGTGCATCTTCGGGACTTCATTTTATCTTTGCCATGGGCGACCCTCCAACCGGACGTTGACGGTCGGGTTCTAAGGGGTGGGACCTTCAGTGGTTATGAACAGGCGGTGGCGGCGCGCTCGGCAGACGGTAAGCTTGCGCTGATTTATATCCCGACGCCGCGTTGCATCATCATCGATATGCGCCAGCTTGCGGCTCCTTACGTCACGGCTCGCTGGTTCGATCCCTCAGCCGGGCGCTTTCTCCATACGCCACAGGAGCCACTTTCGACTGCAGTAGTACGGGACTTCGAAGCGCCCGTTTGCAGTGCCGACGGCGACTGGGTGCTGCTGCTGTCCGCCTCGACGGCCGACAAATTTGCCGGAGCCGGGGATCGACTAACACAGCAATGAAAACTGACGGTAATTCCAGCGGAGGACCAAAACCTTGAGGGATTTTTGCTTTTGCACACTGGCCTTGGGACAGAAATATAGTGAACTCGCCAAGCAGCTTGCTGGTGATTTGGCGCGCTTTGCACCAGGAGCGCCATTCGTAATCTTTTCCGATTGCCCATCTACGTTTCGTGATCTTAGTAATGTTAAAGTATTTTCACACAAACGAAGAAGCGTTCTCGGATATAATGACAAGCTTTGCGTTATCAGCAACGCTCTCCGTCTACATCGTACCTGTATATTCTTAGATGCTGACGGTAGGATTTTCGACAAAGTCGAATTAGAAGATGAAATATTCGAGCCTGGGCTGCGAGCCTACAAAATTAGATCTTGGGCTTATAACAGAAACGAAGCGCTGAACAACATACCGCACTCCTGGGCTCGCGGTGGATTACGCATGATGCGGCTATTTCGCCAAGAACTCGCATTAAAAGAAAGCGATGACAATATACCGTTCATACTGGAATTCTTATTTTCAGTTACGAAGAGCGATAAAAGTGATCAATTTCTTCAGAAATGGGAAGATTTGGCACAATTCTGTGAGTCACGATACTTTTTCCTTCATGAGGGATATTCAATCGGGCTTGCCGCAGTTTTGACGGGCTTTCCTTTAAGCCAGCACGACTTCGGGGGCTTGAATTTTTTTGAGTCATTAGGGATCCCCTTAAGTGAGCACTTGGCCCGCAGTAAGACTCTCACTGAGGCGGACTACACTAGCTTGAGATCGTTATCCGCTACGCGAGAGTGAGAACGTTCGGATTAAACTTGCTTTCGTGAACGCACAGCGGATTGCTCAAAGCCATATATCTAAACCTGTAGCGGTTCGGAGCCAGGGCCAGCAGGTTGGCCGCCAGAGGCTTCGGAAGGCTTTTCCTCGCGTCTTTTGCCTGTGATCGCACGGGCGAAATGCTCCAGACCATTACGAAAGCGCTCAATCCCGCGAATAGCAGATTCACCCCGGCGCAGGCGGCGATCCAACGCCGCCATGGTGCGCGCCATTCCCGGGTCGTCATCATTGAGCCATATGGGAAGGATCGCGGAATAGACCGCAAGCAACCCCTGAACCCGCACAAGCCCAAGGCCGCCTTCTCCGCTTATCCCCGCCGCTGCGAGCATCCAATATTGCGACTTCAACACAGGCCGCACCTGCGACAAGGCAGCCCCCGGACTCGTGCCAAGATCGTCCCGTATGCGGCGAAGCGCACCCTTATAGGGTTGCATGACCTCGAAACGGGTCAGAATAACATCGAAGAGCCGGTCGCGCGCCGTGTCTGGCCCAGGCGAAGGAAATTTCTCCAACACCGCTTGATCCACAGCACGGCTGAAGGCCGCGAGGATCTGCGCCTTGCTTTGAAAGCTGTTGCGGAGTTCCGCCAGCGGAATGCCAGCTTCTCCCGCTATTTCACCCAAACTTAGATCGCACCAACCCCGCGTCTGGCAAAGGTGCATCGCTGCTCGAATGATACGATCGCGGTGAGTTGTTCCATCAAGCATTGCCGCCTCCGGAATTATACACAGGCCTTCGCTTATATGACCGCTGGCCGCAACAGGTTCAACCTCGCGGCATGCGGCTTTTTGCTTTTGTCAGGCTATGACCGAGCCGCGCCATGAGAAGTTCGAGGCGCTCATCGTGAACGCCTAGCTCGCGCAAATGCTCCACTGTGTTAACAACGTAATCGATATTGGGACCAGAGGCCCCAATGCTACGGCGCACAAGATAGGCTTGTCTTTCGAGCGACAAATCGCCGACATATTGGGGGTGGCTCCGATTTGCTAGAAAACAGAGCGCGTTCACCGTGCGATTGCTGTCATCCAGGAGCTTTACCGGCTTCACAACGGCGGCGTAAGTGTTGGTGACATTCTCGCGGCGTCTGAGATAGCTCCGCGTATCGTGAACGAGGTGCCGCGGCACGCGAAAAACCATGCCTTGGCAATGGCTGCCCTTATCGAGGCCCAGCACCAGCCCGGGACGCCAATGGGTTCCGCGATGGATAACCGAATAGATACAGAGCGCGCGATGCGCGCCTTCGAGAAGCGCGGGGACCGCCTCCTCGTAGTTGAAATTTGGCCGCCACATGAGCGAGCCATAGGCGAAGACCCAAAATTCCACGGCAAATTTCTCGAAGGGAAAATGGAGTGAAAGGGCGTACTGAAAGTCTCGCTAGGCTGTCTGTTTTTGCTGCGGTTTCTCGTGAGGGATTTTGCGGCCGAAGTCAGGCGCTGGCGTCTCCTGGCCAGCATCGATAATACCGCGGCGTACGGCGCGGGTACGAGTGAACAGTGAAAACAGCGCGTCGCCATCTCCCCAGCGGATCGCGCGCTGCAGGGCTGCCAAGTCTTCCGTGAAGCGCCCAAGGATTTCGAGCACCGCCTCTTTATTGTTCATGAATATGTCGCGCCACATGGTCGGGTCGGACGCGGCGATGCGCGTGAAGTCGCGGAAGCCCGAAGCCGAAAACTTGATGACTTCCTTTTCCGTAACGCGTTCAAGGTCTGAGACCGTCCCCACGATATTGTATGCGATGAGATGCGGCACATGCGAAGTCACCGCGAGCACAAGGTCGTGATGCTCCGGCGTCATGATTTCGACTTGGCTGCCGCAGGCTTCCCAAAATGCTTTCAGCTTTGCCACTGCCTGCTCGTCGGCATCGGGAAGCGGCGTCAAGATGCACCAGCGACCTTCGTATAGTTCGGCAAATCCTGCTTCTGGCCCGGAATATTCCGTGCCTGCGATTGGGTGGCCTGGCACAAAATGCACCCCTTGCGGCACATGCGGGCCGATATCGCGAACCGCCGCCGTCTTGACGGAACCGGCATCGGTGAGAATTGCACCTGGGGCTAGATGTGGTGCAATCTCGGCTGCGAGCGTTGCGAAAGTGCCGACAGGGGTGCACAAGATCACAAGATCCGCGCCGCGAACCGCATCCGCTGCATGTTCGAAGACTTCGTCGGCGAGGTTGAGCCGTCGTGCCGTCTCACGCGTCGCCTCAGACCTTGCGCAGGCGGTTATCCGCGCGGCAAGCTTGTTCCGGCGCATGACATGGCTGAGCGAAGAACCGATAAGGCCGACGCCGATCAGAGCGGCCTGCTGAAACATGGGTTTTGTCATTCTAGTGCCTATTGCCCAGCAAATTCGCGCAATGCGTCGAGCGTGGCGCGGTTCTCATGTTCGAGGCCGATTGTCATCCTGAGCGCATGAGGCAACTGATAGGCTCCAAGCTGGCGCAAGATGATCCGCCTCTCGTTGAGGTGCAAATCCGCGTCTTGAGCCGTGCGTCCCGGTTCCTTGCCGAACGGGATCAGCACAAAATTCCCGGAGCTTTCGGCAACATCATAACCCATCTCGCGCAGTTCGTGGGTCACGCGATCACGCCACAGCACATTATGCGCCTTTGCTGCCTCGATATGCGCCCTGTCGCCGAGTGCCGCCACTGCCGCAGCCATAGAGGGGCCGGCGACATTGAAGGGGCTGCGGATGCGGTTCAGCGCCTCGGCCACATGCGCGGGCGCATAAGCCCAGCCAACGCGCGCCGCCGCGAGACCGTAAATCTTGGAGAAGGTGCGCGTCATGATCGTATTCGGCGTCGTGGCGACGAGTTCGATCCCTGCCTCATAATCGTTCTTATTCACATATTCAGCATAGGCGCCATCAAGCACGAGCAGTACCTTCTCAGGTAGCGTAACACGCAGTCTGCGCAGCTCCTGATAGGGCAGATATGTGCCAGTCGGATTATTCGGATTGGCTATGAAAACGGCGCGAGTGCGCGGCGTGACGCGCTCAAGAATCGCATCAACATCCGTGGTCAAATTGCGTTCGGGCGCAATGACGGGTTCGGCTCCAGCCGCCAAAATCGCGATCCGGTAAACGAGAAAACCGTGCTCGGTATAAATCGCCTCGTCACCTGGCCCCAGATAGGCCTGCGCGAGCACGTGGAACAGTTCGTCGGAACCATTGCCGCAGACGATATGTGCTGGGTTCAGGCCATAGGCTGCGCCGAGCGCTTCGCGCAACACAGTGCAGGAGCCGTCGGGATAACGGTCAAGCCGGGACGCCGCCTCTCGATACGCCTCGACGGCGCGCGGGCTTGGCCCAAGCGGCGTCTCGTTTGAAGACAGTTTGATGACCGGCCCTTCGCCGGACAATTTCGACCGCCCCGGCACGTAGGGGTTGACTGCCAGCACGCCGGGCCGAGGGCTAAGAGCCTCTCCGAGAACCACTGATCTCTCCTTGGAAGCTGTATGAGGCGAAAAGTCCATCCTTTATAGCGCCAAGTGCGGTGGCACTACAATATTGCGATATTGAATTTCTCTTTCAAACCAAGGCTCAATGCTGCTGGCAGAAGACAGGTTCCGTCCCCGCTTGTTATGGAATTTGCGGAAACGTGTTGTTGTCCGGGGCCGAAATGTCTTATTGCATAAGACATGCCATTTTCAGGAATCCTTCCGTCGCAGTCCATTGCTGAGCTTATCGAAGCTGGTGCAGTCTCGGCCGGCGAACCCATCGGCGCTGGGCAGATACAGCCCGCCAGTTTGGATTTGCGGCTTGGGCGCCGCGCCTTCCGGGTGCGTGCGAGCTTCATGCCGGGTCCAGGCGCGCGCACTGAGGAGCAGATCGAGCGTTTTGTGCTGCACACGATAGACCTCACTCAAGGCGCGGTGCTGGAGGTCGGCTGTGTTTACGTTGCTGAAATAGAAGAGGCGCTTGCGCTTCCGGCAACGCTTGCCGGTTTTGCTAATCCCAAAAGCTCCACAGGCCGCCTCGACGTTTTCACCAGGGTCATCGCTGATCACGGCCCCGGCTTCGATCAAACCGGCGCTGGTTATCGGGGGAAGCTATTTCTCGAAATATGCCCGCAAACCTTCCCGATCCTTGTGCGCAGCGGCTCGCGGCTTTCGCAAATCCGCTTTCGCGGCACGGGGGCAAGCCAGGCAGGACACGACAAAAACCATCCGCGCGAGGTGCAGCTTTCGGTCGATCTCAGCGGGGGCGGCCCTTATCCGCTCATCGGCTATCGGGCCAAACGCCACACTGGCGTCATCGATGTGGATCGCGTCGGCGCCTATGATGTGGATGAATTCTGGGAGCCGCTTATGGTGTCGCCCCAAAAGCGCATCATTCTCGATCCCGACGAGTTTTACATTCTTGCCTCGAAGGAAGCGGTGCGCGTTCCCCCGAGCCATGCGGCGGAGATGGAACCCTTCAACGCGCTAATGGGCGAGTTCCGCGTACACTATGCGGGGTTCTTCGATCCGGGCTTTGGCATGACCGAAACCGGCGGCCAAGGCAGTCGTGCTGTTCTTGAAGTGCGCAGCCATAAGGTGCCGTTCATTCTGGAAGATGGGCAAATCATTGGACGGCTCATCTATGAGCCGCTAGGCGCGCTGCCAAAGCAGCTTTACGGGCAGGACATTGGCTCGCATTATCAGGCGCAAGCGCTCAAGCTTTCGAAGCATTTCAAGCAGAGCTAGCGCGAGATCACCTTTTATTCGGAAAGGGGAGTGCGCGGCGGCGAAGGGACTACGCGTTCGCGATCTCCAGGGCATTCAGCCAGGGGATTGGCCGCATCAAATAACTAGCCACGATCTTTTGTATCTTTACAAGCCTACCGACATCCCCGTCCGCCGTTAAAAAAACCTGCAAGTTCGCCTTGTATACTGCTTCTCGGCCTGAAGTGGTCGCAATCTTTCTGCCGAGATTCAAACCTACCACTCCTAATGCTCCTGCGACGCTTATAGCAAAAAGTGCCAGCGGTGACGGCATAGTAACAGCAAATCCGAAAGCAGCGAGAGCGACAAAAACCGCGGCCACGCCAACCCCCCACTTCCACCCCTCACTCATCACAGGAGCATTACCAAATTCATTAGCCGCCTGATTAGCCATCATCCCCGCCATCGATAATTGTGCGGTTGGGTCTATTTGTAAGATTTGCCCCAGGGCGGCCTCGCCATTTCTCTTGTCCCCGAGCCAGCTATGGCAACAAGCAAGGCCCAGCAAGGCCAGCGCCAATCTGTAAGACTTCTCCAAATGGATTGCCTGTAGAAATTCGTCACGCGCCTTTCGCAAGAGGGTGATCTGTTCTTCATCGCTGTATTGGGCAGCCTCAAGAGCGCTCATGCCGGCCTTTAAGTGGACTTCGATTAGCTTGTCAATCTTGCCATCGATCGACTCCACCATTCCCAAAAGCTGGGCAATTTTGCCTGCAAGCTCGGTCGTCCGAACGATCGCTTCCGCGCTCCCCAGAATGGCGCTCAGACTAATTGGCTCTGGCATTTCGATCCCCTCAAATGTCGACTACGTCTGCTTGCCACTCGGTTCGCCGTGCAGCGATGCGCAATTCTGCTTAGCTCGCGTATCGCTGCAAGTCGTGAAAGATCACTTGCGCGAAATAGGCGGGCGCACCTGTCGCCTCGCTATGAATCTGCGTTATCTTGCTGGCAATTTCGGCCTTTTTATTTTGCGAAAGAGCCCCTTCGGTTATGGTGCAGATGTAGGTTGGCATGGAGCCTTGTCCCTGGTGGCTGGCCGCTGACCTGATCATAATCTAAGAAGGACTGAGCTGGTGGAAGAGTCTGGCGAGAAAAGCGCGCTCATAAGCTATGCGGATTTTGAGGCTGTCGACATTCGCGTCGGGACTATTGTCGAGGCGCAGCCGTTTCCCGAGGCCCGCAAGCCTGCGATTAAGCTCGTTATTGATTTTGGCCCGGTGATTGGACGCAAGAAAAGCTCCGCGCAAATCGCGAAGCACTACACGCCCGAAAAGCTGCTTGGGAGGCAGGTTGCGGCGGTCGTAAACTTTCCGCCTCGCCAGATTGGAAAGTTTATGTCGGAGGTGCTGACGCTTGGTTTCCCGGATGAAGAGGGCGGCGTGGTGCTCGTCGCGCCAACTTTGCCAGTGCCGAATGGAGGGAAACTATTTTAGGAGCGCTAAGCCAGCTCCATCTCTTGAGCCGACAATGAAGAGCTTAGGGTCGAGACTCAATCAGTAGCGTCAAGATCGAGCACCGTCAGTGAAGTTGATGCGTATCGAAGGACATAGGGTTTTTTCGTCGGTTTCCCGGCAGTCTGCTGATTGCCGAAGAAAGCAATGTAGCAGTCGTATCCACCAATCTCGTCATCGAGCCAGCAATGGATGATGACGCCGTACTCCGGGGCGCCTTCGTCGAGGCCGTCATATCGAACCGGTGTTCCAGGCGGTAGATATGGTCCATGAGGGTTTCCGTCGTCAGTCACGAGATGCCTTTTGTTCTGCGTGCCAGCGTATCGAGCAGCTTCATTCGCCAGCGTTGAGCCTAGTCAACAATGAAGAGCTTGGCCCCCGTTTGCGTTACGCTACGGTGGGGGGCGTCCCCAAAATCAGAAACCTGATAGCTGCAGCCTGCTGTGAGCTTGAAAGTACGCCCATCCTTTAGTTCGGTGTCAAGCTCACCCTCGATCACAAAAAGGATGTGACCTTTATCACACCAATGATCCGCCAAATAACCGGGCGTGTATTCAACCATGCGAATGCGGATGTCCCCAATGTTTAGAGTGCGCCACAGGGCTTGGCCGGTCTCGCCAGGATGCATGGTCACTGGCACTTGCGACCAGTCTGTGACGGTAAATGGCAGCGCCGGGATTTTCATGGGATTGCATCCTGTGAGGATGGCCCAGGCATTTGATCCGGGGCTTAGGAGACATGTAGACAGAACTTCCAGCCTATCGCTAAGCGAAAGACCGGATGTCCACGAAGTGGCCCGCGACAGCGGCGGCAGCCGCCATTGCTGGCGAAACGAGATGCGTGCGGCCCTTGAAGCCTTGGCGGCCTTCGAAATTGCGGTTCGAAGTCGAAGCGCAGCGTTCGCCCGGCTTGAGCTTATCCGCATTCATGGCGAGGCACATCGAGCAGCCCGGCTCACGCCATTCGAAGCCAGCGGCGAGGAATATCTTATCGAGGCCCTCCGCTTCTGCTTGTTCCTTCACGAGACCGGAACCTGGCACCACCATCGCCTGGACGCTTTCAGCAACGCGACGGCCATTTGCCACGCTCGCAGCCGCACGTAAATCTTCGATTCGGCCGTTGGTGCAGGAGCCAATGAACACACGGTCCAATCGGATGTCTGTCATCCTGGTCCCGGGTTGAAGCCCCATATAGGCAAGCGAGCGTGCAATCGCTGCGCGCTTGCCTTCATCCGCAATCGCTGCTGGATCGGGCACAGCGCCGGTGATCGCCACGACGTCTTCCGGGCTCGTACCCCAGGTAACAAGCGGCGGCAAACTCTCTGCGTTAAGCCGGACCTCGCGGTCGAAATGCGCGCCCTCATCGGAGGGAAGCGTTTCCCAATAGCGCAGCGCAGCTTCCCACGCCGCCCCTTTTGGAGTACGCGGACGCCCTCTGATGTAATCGAAAGTCTTCGCATCGGGCGCAATCAGGCCTGCGCGCGCACCGCCCTCGATGGACATATTGCAGACTGTCATGCGGCCTTCGACGCTCAGCGAGCGGATAGCCTCGCCAGCATATTCAATGACATAGCCGGTGCCGCCCGCAGTGCCGATTTCGCCGATAATCGCGAGGATGATGTCCTTCGCGGTAACGCCGTGAGGCAGCACGCCATCTACAGACACCCGCATATTCTTGGCTTTTTTCTGGATCAGCGTTTGGGTGGCGAGCACATGCTCCACCTCGGATGTGCCGATGCCATGCGCGAGTGCCCCGAAGGCTCCATGCGTTGAGGTGTGGCTGTCTCCGCAGACGATCGTCGTGCCCGGCAGCGTAAAACCTTGCTCTGGCCCGATGATATGGACAATGCCTTGGCGCGGATCGAGTTCGTTGTAATATTCGACGCCAAACTCTGCGCAATTCGCCGCGAGCGTCTCTACTTGAAGCGCAGCCTCGGGGTCATCAATGCCATTTCTGCGGTCTGTCGTCGGCACATTATGATCCACAACGGCCAAGGTCTTTTCCGGGGCGTGGACACGGCGGCGCGACATCCGCAATCCCTCGAACGCCTGCGGGCTTGTGACTTCGTGAACAAGATGCCGGTCGATATAAAGGAGGCTCGTGCCATCGGGCTGCGTCTCGACGACGTGATCGTCCCAAATTTTATCGTAAAGCGTTCTTTTCATGGCCGTTACCTGTTCTCGCCTCGCGCAGAGCCTTCTTTTCTCTTGTTTTAGGAAGGAGATGCGATGAACGCAAGTAGCAACGCGCGCTGCTTTTCAACAACGCGCGCAAGGCTCTATTCTTGCATTCGAAATGTGGGCCGTGGATCGGAATTTGAGCGCAATGGCAGGGCCATAATGGCTTTAAGCCTGCGCTGCAGCTTCTTCCTCTACCGGCGGAACTTCACCGGCGGTCGCCTCTGCCAAAAGCTTCAACGCCTGGCCTGGCCAATCCTCGCGCTCGATGCGGCCGCCAAGCTTCAGATAGTCGTCCGCCTGCGCGATTTCTTCATCCGTGAAGTTGGCTAGCTGCTCGAACTTGATGATGCCGATATCGTTCAAACGCTTTTCATCGGCAGCTTCAACGCCCTTTATGAGCTTCAAATTATCCGGAGCGCCTCTGGGCCGCTTAAAGCTCTTGAACTCCGCCTTTAGCGCCTTAGCCCGACTGTCTGTGCGCTCGGGGATACGAGCGGCCTTGCCGCGCAATCCGCGCAAATAATAGAGCTTCGCCCGGCGGACTTTGCCACGACGCACCACGGTGATGCTGTCGATCCACGGCGAATAGACGGGAAACACGCGCTCCACGCCTTCGCCATATGAAATCTTCCGTACCGTGAAGCTTTCGTTGAGGCCCTTACCAGAGCGCGCGATGCAAACGCCCTCGTAAGCCTGCAAACGTTCGCGGCTGCCTTCGACCACCTTTACGCTTACACGCACGGTGTCGCCTGGCTGAAAGGTCGGAATGCGGCGCTTAGCTTCAAGCTGCGCCATTTGCTCTTTTTCAAGCGTTTCAATGATGTTCATAATTGGAATCCTCACTACGGCCAATCAAGATAGGTTTCCGCTGCGCCGAAACGCGCGAGCCCGGCCGCGCCAGTCGTTCTGGAATTGTGCTTACTTAAGGCAAAACTTCCGCCTTGTCGATTGCCAGTTTGCAAATTTCTAGCGCATTTGCCAGCAACATTCGCGCGAATTCGTTGACTGAATCGTCGCGCGGCACCAACATTGCTCTTATGATTAATAGGAATACCTTCTGCAAGGGCGCAGCAACTAGCGTTATTGCGCTCGTCATTTGTTCCTCCGCCGCTGCTGCCGGGGAGCAAGCAAAAACGATTATAAACGGGGTTCCCCCCGAAATCATGAATGAGTTACTAGAACAGTCCCGCACCGAGCCGGACGCCGCGTTCGCGGGCATCACACCTGTATCGGCTAACAAACATCGATTTATTTTCATCTGGTCTGCGGCCAATCCGATTATGACCTATGAAAAGGTCGACCGTAATTTCGCCAAGCGCTTGATTGTCTTCGCCGATCAGTTAAAGCCGCTTGCAGCCGGGTTCTGCCTGCCGTCGAAAGGCATGGTGTTCGGGACCACTGAATACGGCGCGGAGGCAGTTAACGTGGCCTATCGCGATATCGAGGTTAGGTATCAATTTGGCATCCAGCCATCCTGCACCGGGCAATATATTGCGGCTTCCGAGCTTGACCGCATCCTAAAGCCAAGGACGGCGCTCCGCTACGGAGCAGGCCTTGCGCAGGAACCGCTCCCCACCCCCGAAGGACAAGGCGTGGCGCCCGACCCTCTGAAGCGCTTTCTCGGTGAGCCGCCAGCTCAACCCACTCGGTGAGGCGAAGTTACGGCGGCGCTTGGCGCCGCGCTTGACATTGCCTCATTAACCGTTACGTTCTTGCTTCGTTCTGTGATTTTTTGAGTTGAGTGATTATGAGCAAAATTAAGCAATTAAATGCGGTTATGTTTAAGAATACTAGGTTTCTCGTCTTTTTCTCCGCCGCATGCCTGATTGCGGCCATGGCTGCGCCGAGTGGCGTGATGGCTCAGGGCGAACGAGGCGCTGCGCCTGGCGATTTCGACTATTACATCCTCACGCTAAGCTGGTCTCCGACTTATTGCCAGAGCCGAAGCAATCAAGACAATTCCGATAGCTACGACCGCCGTGACAGATATGATCGCGATGGAGACCGGGGCTATGAGCGCGAGAACAATAGCTACCGGCGGGGCGGATCGGACGAGCAGCAGTGTAACGGCGGGAGACCTTACGCTTTCGTCTTGCACGGCCTTTGGCCCCAATATGAGCGTCGCGGCTGGCCCGAAATGTGCCGCACGCAGGAGCGGCCCTGGGTACCGCGGGAAATCATCGACGGAATGCTCGATATTATGCCAAGCCCCAAGCTCGTGATACAGGAATACAAAAAGCACGGCACCTGCTCAGGGCTTTCACCCCGCGATTATTACGATTCAGCGAGGCGTGTTTATCGCAGCATTCGCATTCCTGAACGGTTCGCAGATTTGTCTCAGCCGCTCACAGTCTCCCCAGAAGAAGTCCGGCAGGCCTTCGTGGACGCGAATCCCAAGCTCTCAGCGGACATGATACAGGTTGGGTGCTCCCGTAACTTGCTTAGAGACGTACGAATTTGCTTTACGAAAGACTTTGCGCCTCGAAGCTGCTCTCAAGGCGAACAGAATCGCAATTTGTGCCGGTCGTCTAGCGTGACGATGCCCCCTGTTCGCGGCGGCGGAACTGGGCCGCGCGGCGGACCATCGGGTATTTAACGAGGCGGGGCTTGGCTGGCTGGCGAGCCACAACTACTCGCCAGCGGCTTGGGTCTCTGCATATCTTTCCGTCTCGATGAGAGGCGCAGCCGACTTTCTCTGCTCGAATAGGAAGCCGCCCGATTGCCGTGCCCAAAGGCTCGCATAGAGACCGCCTTGGCGAAGCAATTCCTCGTGGCTTCCATCTTCTACGATGCGCCCGCGCTCCATAATAAGGAGTCGATCCATCGCCGAAATGGTGGAAAGGCGGTGGGCGATGGCAATCACAGTCTTGTTCGCCATCAGATTATAAAGCTGCTCCTGGATCGCGGCTTCCACTTCTGAATCGAGCGCAGAGGTCGCCTCGTCCAGGATCAAGATCGGGGCGTCCTTCAAAAGAACCCGCGCAATGGCAATGCGCTGGCGCTGGCCTCCCGAAAGCTTGACGCCTCGCTCGCCAACATGCGCGTCATAGCCGCCTCGCCCTTTGTAGTCCTCAAGACCAAGGATGAAGTCGTGCGCATGCGCCTGAGAAGCCGCGGCGAGGATTTGCTCCTCCGTTGCGTATGGCTTCCCATAACGGATGTTTTCCCGCACTGAACGGTGCAGAAGGGATGTGTCCTGCGTCACCATGCCGATCTGCGCGCGCAGGCTGTCCTGCGTGACCAGGGCGATATCCTGACCGTCGATAAGGATATGGCCTGCATCCAGATCATGGAAGCGAAGCAAGATATTGACGAGCGTCGACTTCCCCGCGCCGGACGGTCCAACCAGGCCGACCTTCTCGCCGGGCCTGATCGTGAGCGACAGATTTTGCATGAGACCGCTCTCGCGGCCATAGTGAAATTTCACATTGTCAAAGCGAATTTCACCCTTAGGCACGCGAAGCGGCTTGGCGTTAGGGGCATCAACGACTGCCCAAGGCTTCGAAATCGCTTCGAGGCCTTCCTGAACAGTCCCAATATTTTCGAAGATGCCCGTCATGACCCACATGATCCAGCCGGCCATGTTGTTTATGCGAATGACGAGGCCCGTGGTAACTGCAATTGCGCCCAGCGAAATAAAGCCCTGACCCCAAAGCCAAAGTGACAGCCCGGTCGTGCCCGTGATAAGCATCCCGGTAAGGACCCATTGCGTCATTTCCTGTGCCGTAATCAGGCGCATTTGGCTTTTTACTTTGACCACTTGGTCGGTAAGTGCCTCCTTCGCGTAGGCGTCCTCGCCCTCAGTGTGGGCGAACAGCTTCACGGTGAGAATATTCGTGTAGCTGTCGACGATCCGACCCGTAAGCGTCGAGCGCGCCTCAGACACGGTCGTTGCGCGCTCAACCAGGCGCGGCACAAAAAACCAGATCATCGCGAGAAAGCCCGCAAGCCAAATAAACAGGGGAATTAAGAGCCGGGCATCCATCTCAAAGAAAATGACTGCCGCGCTTGTCCAGTAGATCGCCACATACCAAAGGGCGTCGGCAATCTCGACGACGGTTTGGCGTAGAGCGGGCCCCGTCTGCATAATCTTATTCGCGATACGCCCAGCGAAGTCATTCTGAAAAAAGGACAAGCTTTGCCGCAGCACATAGCGATGCTGTTGCCAACGAACCATACCCATTACATTGGCGTTAACGGTCTGATTGATGAGCAGCGCATGCAACCCAAACGCAATGGGACGAGCAACAACAGCGACGAGTGCCATCACAAGCAATATTTGCCAATGGTCTTCGAAAAACGAGCGCGGGTCTGCCGCCGCCTTCGCCATGTCCACAAGCTTGCCGACGAAGGTGAACAGCGATACTTCGATGAGCGACCCGGCAAGCCCCATCAGCATGATGAGCGCATAAGCCCACCAGACATGGCGCAGGTAATGCCTGTAGAATGCGCCGAGCCTTGAAGGCGGCTGCACAAGAGGCACGTCTCTATAGGGGTCAATAAGTCTTTCAAACCAGGAAAGCATGACTTCGCTCGCGTTGTTAATTGGACAGAGGCGCGGCGAAGCGAAGCTAATCTTCGCGATATTGGCTCGCGCGCGTTATTTGCCGGAGGCGGAAATTTCCATCAGCATCAGCGCCTTTCTGGTTAGATAGGTCAGGCATGATTGCGCCCGGACAATAGCTCAACGGGCACCCGATAGAAAAGCCCTTAACTTGGCACAATTACGACTTTCGCCGTAAATCTGGGCGCATTGCGGAGATGGCGGTGTTTCCGAATGGGCGTTAGCGCGAGGATGTCTCCTGCGTTGTTTGGACGCAATAGTTGCCAACAGCTTGACGGCGCTTTGAAAAATTTCGACATATTTACCTTCTTACCAGAAAGCAAATGCGCTGCCTCGCTTGGCCCCCTATGTTTTAGAATATGACCGTAAGAATAAGCATGGTGATGCAGGTTAATAGCGGTTACTATCAAGGTTTATTCTGCGAATTGTTGCAGAAAGGCCGCAGCCTGTGTTGTGAATGCATGCTATTCTTTTGAATGAGTTGCTCTCAAGTTAACCCTTCGTTTTAGCAAGATAAAACCTTCATGCTAACTAGGCCGTCAACCTCCAGTGAACCAGCGGAAGTTCTTCGCATTGCTAATGTGGGATGCCCGGTTGAACTGCGGCGGTCGCATCGAGCCAAGCGGTTTTCGCTGAAGGTCAGCCACACGGAGCGAGCGGCGATACTCACGCTTCCCAATCGCGGGCGCGTTGAAGATGCAAGCGCTTTCCTTGCCCGGCACGCGGACTGGCTGAAGAAACAGATGGAGCGGCTGCCTCAGCCGGTGCCCTTCGTGAATGGAGCCGTGGTTCCGCTCCGGGGTGAGTTTCACCAACTTAGTTTCACCGGGCCGAGCCGCAGTAGAGGCGTTGTTTGGATTGAGGGGCGCGACGCAGATCATTGTTCTGTTTCTCCCGCGCTTGCTGGTCTTGCTGATTGGCGCGGCTTGAGCTGCATGCGCAGTGACACGGGCCTTCCGGAGCTCTGCGTAAATGGAAATGAAGAACACGCGCCACGCCGATTTTCCGACTGGCTCCGAGCGGAAGTCCGCAAAGACCTCGCCATCTGTGTAGAACGTCACGCTAAAACTCTCAACTGCTCCCCTAAACGCCTCAGCATCCGCGATCAAGCCACACGCTGGGGCTCCTGCTCAACAACTGGCACCCTCTCTTTTTCATGGCGGCTCATTTTTGCGCCGCCTTTTATTTTGGACTACGTCGCGGCTCACGAGGTTGCGCATCTTCGCGAAATGAACCACAGCCCACGCTTTTGGCGGCTTGTTCGCGACGCCTTTCCTGGCATGCAAAAGGCCAGATTATGGCTAAAGGCCCATGGCGCTGAGCTACATCGGTTTGGTAGCGCCGCCTAGATCGCGACTTTTTAATTCAAAATCAGCTCTGCTGGAAGAGGGCATAAGCAGCCTCGTCACCCTGTCCCTCTCCCCGCTGGGGCGACGGGACGCTGCCGCAGCTTCAGCGGTCAAGCCCCCTATCCCCAGTGAGGGGATGAAACGCTGCATTGCGCCCTCTCCCCTTGGGGAAGAGGGCTGGGGTGGGGGGATAGTTTCTGCAATGAATCGAGTGTAGCGTAGGGGTTAGTTCGCCCTCATCGCGCAGCGATTTGCCGCCCGGAAGTCGCGCCGTCCGCTTCGGACAAATGGCGATTATCACTTTGATCCGGTTCACGTTTTCTAGCCGGGTTTCGCTGCGGAACGTCGGCCAGCCCCAGCTCTACCGCTGCGCGCTGAGCAAATTCAGGGTCTATGCCTGTGCCGGGAAGGGGTTTCATGTCCAAGCCTTCATGAGCCTTGTTCATGATTTCCTTCCAAATATCGGCGGGCAATGAACCGCCGGTGATGCCGCGCATTGGCGAGGCATTGTCATTCCCAATCCAAACACCGCCCACCCATTGCGCCGTATAGCCGACAAACCAGGCATCTTTGAAATTCTGGCTGGTGCCCGTTTTCCCGGCAGCGGGATGATAGTCAAGTGACGCGCCGCGCGCTGTGCCCCCCGCGACGACGGCGTTCATCATATCGTTCATGGCGCTCACCGCACGCGCGCTCACCACGCGAGATGTAGGGTTCTTTGCCCTTTCGAATAGGACATGGCCTGCATCGTCTTTGATGCGCTCCACGACTTCCGGGACAACGGCCATCCCGCCATTTGCGAAAACTGCAAATGCGGACGTCATTTCCAAGAGTGTGGTTTCGGACGTGCCGAGCGCGAGCGTCGGGCCAACATTGCGCGCGGATAAAACACCAAGCCGGTTGGCGGTATCGGCGACGCGGGCAGCGCCCACGGCCTGCACCAACTTGACGGCAGCCATATTGCTTGAATGAGTGAGCGCGGTGCGCAACGTAATCTGCCCGCGATAGATGTTGCCGAAATTCGCCGGGCGCCAGCCATCCAAATCTACTGGATTGTCGTCGATTAGAGTGTCCGGCGTGTAGCTGCCGCTCTCGATCGCGGCGAGATAGATAAAGGGCTTGAACGCTGAGCCAGGCTGCCGCATTGCGCGCACAGCCCGGTTGAACTGGCTTTCGGCATGATTTCTGCCGCCGATCATCGCTCGCACGGCTCCATCCGGGGTCAAAAGCAGCACAGCCGCCTCGGAAGCGTGCGCGCTCCGGCCCTTAGTTCGCATCACATTTTCGACCGCCGAGCGGGCGGCAAGCTGGAGACTGGCGTCGATTGTCGTTTCCACGACGAGATTGCGATCCGTGTCTCCGGTCAGCATCGGCGTGACCTCCACCACCCAATCGGCGACGTGCCCGAAGCCTGGCGTTGAGGGCGGAGCCTTGAGCTGCGGCGGGGTCGCGAGCGCCTCCGCATATTGGTTGATGTCAATTTGGTCCGTTTCCGCGAGCATGTGCAGAATTTCGCGGGCTCGCTTCCGGGCACGATCGATATTGGCTGATGGCGAGTAATAAGAGGGCGCTTTTATTAAGCCTGCAAGCAACGCTGCCTCAGCGAGTGTGATCTCGCGAGGTGTTTTGCTGAAATAGTGATGGGTCGCAGCGCCTATCCCGTAATTTCCGCCGCCGAAATAGACGCGATTGAAATACAGCTCAAGAATCTCTTGCTTCTTAAACCGGCTTTCGAGCCACAATGCGAGAATGAATTCCTCGGCCTTGCGCGTCCAGGTTCGCTTTGGCTGCAAAAACAGGTTCTTCGCAAGCTGTTGAGTGATGGTAGAGCCGCCCTGCACGACATCGCCGTTGCGCCAATTCGCGCTGAACGCGCGCAGAAGACCGACGGGGTCGATCCCAAAATGATAGAAAAACCGGCGATCTTCCGTGGCTAGAAGCGCTTTAACGAGGTCGGGCGAGATTTCTTTGTATGGAACATAGCCTTTTCGCATTCCCCGCTCGGCGATGAACTCACCTCCCCTGGCGAGGATCATAAGGTTAGGCGGTTGCTTGAAGACCCCTGCGTCGCGAGGGTCCGGCAATACCGCCGCATAATAAGCGACAAGGCTAGCGATAGTAAGGATGACCCAACCGCAGGCCGCAAGAACCCATGGAATGAGGCGGAGAAGAGCGCGCTGTGAGTTTCGCCGTGGCTCCGATAAGGGCGACTTTGTCACGAGCCAAATGGCAAACAAGCGGAATGTGCGCCAGGCGAACCACATGAACGCGCGTGCAGCGGCAAGCACATGTCTGAGTATCAAGACTGCAAGCCATGCTACGCGTGCTGGAAGCGCCGCCCGAGCCTTCGGCTCGACGGCCACGCGCTGTTCATCACCCCACACGTTCACAAAATGCCCCACAAACGCATACAAGCCGCTACTGCGATGCGGCAACTTTTCTGAAACTTATGCTGGGCGCATTAATCGCCAGTTAAGGCGAATGGTTAATCGGCGAGGCTTTGAAACGGAAAGGACGACGACCTGCAGATTGGCTTTTTTTGACTTTATTTGAAGAGCCCTAAAGCATTTTGCGATCAGCCGTGACCAGGGCGAATGCTGCGGTCTTCTGGATCGCCACGCGGCGTTGCCGCTCGCGATGACGTCATTGCCACGGCCAGCAAAGCTGGCCGGAAGCAATCCAACATTGCAAAGCTTTGGTCCCAAAATGCTCTAGCAACGGACCCTCGCCGGTGTCCCACTTCTTAGGCGGATCGCGATTGTATGTTGCTGGCGGCTTGGTATCCGGCGGTTTGCGAATCACGGGAAACTGGGCCCAGAACGAAGGATGGCCATCCTTCGTTCTGGGCGGCGCGCGGCCGTTCTCTGGATCAATCTTTAACGATCGTTGGCGATCTTAGGTCCGCGCCGTCTTCCCTTGGCCATCCGAACGGTAGAGAGGCCTTTGCGGCCGCATACAATCATGGACGCCCGGATGAACACAGCCATCATGCCCCCGCTTGCTGCCCGTTTCAATCATGTGATCGCGTTTGACGTGGCCAAGGACAGCCTTTCTGTTCATATCCTCCCCTCAGGCGAGAGCCTTTCCGTGCCCAACACGCAAGGCGCCGTCCGCCGCCTTTTGGCGCGCGAGAAAAAACGCAACGAAAAACTTGATCTTGGCCCCTTGCTTGTCATGTGCGAGGCGACGGGAGGGTATGAAGCAGCCGTGCTGCAAGCCGCATGCGAGCTTCAGCTTGCCTGCCATCGCGCGCATGGGACGAGCGTGCGCGCCTATGCAAAATTCCGCGGCCGCCATGCGAAATCCGATCCCATCGATGCCTGCCTTATCGCCGAATATGGCCGCGACAAGCCGGGTCTCCGGCTCTATCAGCCGCCGCGTCCTGAACAGGCCGCGCTTCGCGAGTTGGTGGAACGGCGCGCTGAACTCCAGGATATGATCGAGGCTGAGCAATGCCGCCTTGAACATGTCAGCGTGAGAGCGGTGCGCCAGGGCGTGGAAAGGCATATCAAACTGCTCAACAAGGAACTCTGCGCCATCGAGGCGGAAATCGAGGCGCTCACCCGGAACGATGCGGCGCTTCACCACCGCGACAGGCTCATGCAAACGGTGGCGGGCGTAGGCGCGATAACCGCCTACACCCTCAATGCCTTCATGCCCGAGCTTGGCTCCATTCCGGCGTCGAGCGCCGCCGCCCTGGCAGGCCTTGCTCCTTACGACCGCGACAGCGGCAAGAGCTACGGACGACGGCGCATCTTCGCAGGCCGAAGCCAGGTGCGCTCCTGCCTGTTCATGGCGGCAAGAGCCGCGATCCGCCATCACGCGGTGTTTCGCAGCTTCGCTGACCGCCTCATGAAAAAGGGCAAGCCCTACATGGTCGCCGTCACCGCCGTCATGCGCAAACTCATCGTCATCCTGAGCGCCATGCTCAAGAACGATCAAGTCTGGAAACACGCAAAAACAGCTTGAAAACAGACACGGTAGATCGCCACGCGGCGTTGCCGCTCGCGATGACGTCATTGCCACGGCCAGCAAAGCTGGCCGGAAGCAATCCAACATTGCAAAGCTTTGGTCCCAAAATGCTCTAGCAACGGACCCTCGCCGGTGTCCCACTTCTTAGGCGGATCGCGATAAGAGCCTTGCGCTTTCCTACACGTCAACCTGTTGAATAAATTTCGAAAATTCCTGAGACCGAAATAGATGGATGGCCGGGTCAAAGCCCGGCCAAGACAGCGGAGAGAGACGGCAATCCAGCCAAGATTGGGCGGACAGATGATAGCTGTCGCCATTGTAGAATGAATTTGCGGCTCCGCTTCATTTGGGCGATGGCGTGACTGCAACCATTGTCATGGCCGGGCGTTATACCCGGCCATCCACAATCGCTCCCGCAACCAGCCTTGGGCGTATACGGCATCTCTGCCAGATCGCCGATAAGCGCGAGCACCTTCCGCGATGAGATGGGCTTCCGCTTTAATTCCGCGTCTTGTCTACGAGCGCGCGCTCCGCGATCCAAGGCATCATGGCGCGCAGGCGGCGTCCGGTGTCCTCGATCGGGTGCGCATCGCATTTGGCGCGCTGGGCTTTGAAGCTGGTCTGGTTGACCCGATTTTCCAGCATCCAATCGCGCGTGAATTTGCCCTCTTGGATATCGGTAAGCACCGCCTTCATCGCTTCCTTGACGCGGCTATCGACAATGCGCGGCCCAGTAACATACTCGCCATATTCGGCCGTGTTCGAAATCGAGTAGTTCATATTGGCGATGCCGCCTTCGTAGATGAGATCGACGATAAGCTTCACCTCATGCACGCATTCGAAATAGGCCATTTCGGGCGCATAACCCGCCTCGACGAGCGTCTCGTAGCCAGCGCGCATCAGCTCCACAAGGCCGCCGCACAAAACGGTCTGCTCGCCGAAAAGATCGGTTTCGCACTCTTCCTTGAAGTTGGTCTCAATGATGCCGGCGCGTCCGCCGCCGATTGCGCTGGCGTATGACAGGCAAAGTTCATGGGCGTTGCCGCTCACATCCTTAGCGATGGCGATAAGGCACGGCACGCCTGCGCCGCGAGCATATTCCGAGCGAACAGTATGCCCGGGCCCCTTTGGCGCGACCATGCCGACGTCGAGATCAGCGCGTGGCTCAATCAGATTGAAATGAACATTGAGGCCGTGCGCGAACAGAAGAATCGCGCCTTCACGCATATTCGCATGAAGATGATCGCGATAGATGTCCGCTTGCAGTTCGTCGGGCGTGAGCATCATAACGACATCCGCCCATTTCGCCGCATCGGCAACGCTCATAACTTTGAGCTTTTCGTTTTCGGCCTTCTTTGCGGAAGCCGAACCGGGCCGCAAAGCGACCACAACATCGGTAACACCCGAATCTCGCAGATTGAGAGCATGGGCATGGCCCTGACTGCCATAACCAACGATGGCGATCTTTTTGCCTTTGATGAGATTGATGTCAGCGTCGCGATCATAGTAAACGCGCATGGTAAATCCTCTTTTTTAGCGTTTTTCGATGATGGAGGGTTGAGTCATGGAATTGCGCGCTCTTTATGCCTGGTCAAGTAAAAGCTTCAATCCCAGGACGCCAAGAGCGGCACCCATTACCCGGTCGAGATAAGTCTTCAAACCAGCGTATCGCTTTCTAAAGGCGCTCGTCGAAAAGGCCATTGCTACGAATAGCCACCATGCGCCTTCAACTGCCGAGCCGAGCAAGGGAACGGTTGCCTTCATCCATAGGGTTTGCTCCGCTGGCAAGAGTGTTACGAGAACACTTGCGCAATAGGCAAGCGCCTTTGGATTTGAAAGCTGAACGAGAAGGGCGGCTTTGAAACTGCCCAGCGTACTTTTCTCCATGCCTGCTGGCTCTGCATCTGGAGAGAATGGGTCGCGAGAATGCCGCCAAAGCTGAAACGCGAGATATATGAGAAAGACGCCACCCAGCACACGCAAGCCCGCGTAGAGCCACCAGAATTTTGAGACCAGAAAAGTAAGCCCAATCATGGTCGCGGCGAGCCAAACCCCAAGCCCGATCGTGCATCCTGCCGCCGCTGCAAGTCCTGCGGCGCGGCCGCCGCTGAGGGACTTTTGTGTTACCACCGCGAAAGCTGGTCCAGGGCTCATCGCGGCAAGCAATTGTATGCCTGCGAAAGTAACCAGAAATGTGATCGGGCTGAGGTCCATATCGACTTCCTCAGCGCGAGGTGAGCGCTAGCGCCACGCCGAACCCCATGAAGAGCGATCCAAGCACGCGGCGGACGGCAAGAAGACGCCGTTCGGACGAAAGAAACCGCCTTGCCCTGCTTCCGGCGAAAGCCAGGAAGAGATGATTGAAGAAGCACATCGTGGCGAAGGTGAGCGAGAGAATGGCGACTTGCGGCAATACGGGAAGGCTATGGTTCACGAAGGGAGGGATGAGGGCCGCGACAAGAATAAGGCCTTTTGGGTTCGTCAGCGCAAGAAGCAGCGCTTCCAGAAAGAACTTCCTTGGACTTTTTGCGGGCCCGCGTGTTGCTGCATCGAATTCTAACGCCTTCCCGCTTCTCCATAACTTCACGCCGAGATAGAGCAGATAGAGGCCGCCCGCGATCTTCACGATTGTAAAGGCGGCCGCAGACGCCGTCATCAGCGCCGAAAGGCCGAAGGCTACCGCGAAACCAAGTATTGTCAGACCCAGCGTGTTTCCCAGCGCGGAAAAAAAGGTCGCGGAAGGCCCGAAGCGGATGGAGTTCGAAATGGCGAGCAGTATCGCCGGTCCCGGACTCAAGACAGGCAATATGCTTACGGCGACAAACAGTGCCCAGGTCTCAAACGCCATGGTGCCCCTCAATTCACGTCAGCGATCCGAGCATTACATGGGCTCCGCGCCGCGGGCGATGGCGGCGGAGCCGGTGCGCGCGACTTCGACCAGCCCAAGCGGCTTCATCAGGCTGATGAAATTTTCGATTTTTGAGAGACGCCCTGTGATCTCGAAAATAAAGTGCTCCGTGGTTGCGTCCACGACCTGAGCGCGGAACGCCTCGGCGAGACGCAAGCTTTCGACGCGCTTTTCGCCTTTGCCAGCCACTTTCACCAAAGCAAGCTCACGCTCGATGGGATCGCCCTTTACCGTGAGATCCGTCACGCCATGCACCGGCACAAGCCTGCCCAGCTGACTCTTTATCTGCTCGATCACCTGAGGGGAGCCGCGCGTTACGATTGTAATGCGCGATTGGTTTGCCTCGTGGCTGGTCTCTGCGACAGTCAGGCTGTCGATGTTGTAGCCTCTGCCCGAAAAAAGTCCGATGACACGAGCCAGTATGCCCGGTTCGTTTTCAACGAGAACCGCAATCGTGTGTTTCTCGATGCTCGGCTGCTGCGGATTTCCGGACGGCATAGCCGAACCCCATTGCATCATATTCATGACAACTCACCATCCCTAGTGACCCGATTAAGGGCCATTCGGCTGATATTCACTACGAATAGGCGGAGCAAACGCCGCCATATCAAGTCTGGCGTCTTCAGCGGAAGATTAAACCAGCATTTTTCCTTCTTCCGAGACCTCGAAGGAAATATCCTCGTTGGCGGACTCGTCGCCGAGGATCATGTTATTGTGCGCTTCTCCCGACGGAATCATCGGGAAACAATTTGCCATCTTCGATACACGGCAATCGAAAATAACAGGCCGAGGCGTGTTGATCATCTCCAAGATAAGATCATCCAGCTCATCTGGCTTTTCAGCGCGCAGGCCAACGCCGTGGTAGGCCTCGGCGAGCTTGACGAAATCCGGCAATGCTTCCGAATAGGTGTGCGAATAGCGCCCGCCATGCAGAAGCTCCTGCCACTGCCGCACCATGCCCATATACTCATTATTCAGGATGAAAATCTTGATCGGCAGATCATATTGCGCGGCGGTTGACATCTCTTGCATGGTCATCTGCACGGACGCCTCGCCCGCAATGTCGATCACGAGGCTTTCCGGGTGCGCGATCTGGACCCCGACAGCAGCAGGGAGCCCGTAGCCCATCGTGCCGAGGCCGCCGCTCGTCATCCATCTATTCGGATCTTCGAAACGATAGAATTGCGCCGCCCACATCTGGTGCTGGCCTACCTCCGTGGTGATGTAGGTATCGCGATTTTTCGTGAGCTCATAAAGCCGCTGAATGGCGTATTGCGGCATGATGACGTCGCTGCGGTTCTTATATTTCAGGCAATCGCGGCTCCGCCAGCCATCGATTTGCGACCACCAAGCCTTCAAGGCTCGCTTGTCAATCGCTGGCGACCGCGCACGCCACACGCGCAGCATTTCTTCCAGCACATAGGCGCAGTCGCCTATGATCGGGATATCCGCCTTGACGGTCTTTGAGATCGATGAAGGGTCAATGTCTATGTGAATTTTCTTCGAGCCGGGCGAGAACGCATTAAGCCGCCCCGTGATGCGGTCGTCGAAACGCGCGCCAACGCAAACCATCACATCGCAGCCATGCATGGCGAGGTTCGACTCATAGGTCCCGTGCATCCCAACCATTCCAAGCCACTGCTTAGATGCGGCGGGATAGGCGCCAAGCCCCATGAGCGTTGACGTGATCGGGAAGCCTGTTAAGTCGACAAGCTCACGCAGGAGTTTCGATGCATTTGGACCCGAATTGATAACACCACCGCCGGTATAGAAAACGGGGCGTTTCGCGGCGGCGATCATGTCGACAGCATCGCGGATAGATTGAGAGTTGCCTTTAAGCTGCGGGCGATAGGTCTTATGCACGACCTTGCTTGGGCCGATATAAGTGCCCTTTGCGAATTGGACGTCCTTCGGAATATCGACCACAACCGGGCCAGGGCGGCCATTCTGCGCGACATAAAAGGCTTCATGGAGAATGCGCGCAAGGTCGTTCACGTCCTTCACAAGGTAATTATGCTTTGTGCAAGGGCGCGTGATGCCGACCGTGTCGCATTCTTGGAAGGCGTCGGAGCCGATCAGTGGCGTCGGGACCTGCCCCGTGATGCAGACCATGGGGATGGAATCCATCAGCGCATCGGTAAGCCCTGTAACGGCATTGGTCGCGCCGGGTCCTGATGTGACAAGGACAACGCCGACCTTACCGCTGGACCGGGCATAGCCTTCCGCCGCATGGGTCGCGCCCTGCTCATGGCGGACCAAAATATGCTTCACCGCCGTCTGCTTGAAAATTTCGTCGTAAATCGGAAGCACAGCGCCGCCTGGATACCCGAAAATGTGCTCTACCCCTTGCTCGGTGAGCGCTTGCAAAACGATCTCAGCACCTGTCATCGCGCGGGCCATAGGCTAACTCCAAAAAAGCGGCGGCCTTCAACGGCCGCCAGTTCTTCGATTTATGCTTGTTCGAGCTTGCCTACGCCGTCATATTTTCCCGGTCAAGCTCTTTTGCGAAAACATAACGAGTTCACGTTTTATTCGTTCCATAAATTTCGCATTTCCTGAAATCCAATTGCAAAAATTACCTTTAATCCAAGTCAGTTGCCTCTTGGCGTATTGCCGCGTTTTGATTTTTGCTCTCGTTCTGGCGTCTTCGAGGCTAAGCTCACCCCGCAAATAGCCAAGAAGTTCCGGAAGCCCAACCGCGCGCATGGCCGGTAAACTATCGCTCAGTCCAAGTGCTAGTATAGCCTCCGCTTCACCGATTGCGCCATGAGACAACATCGCGTCGAAGCGCTGGTCGCATCGCCGGTAAAGTTCCTCGCGCTCGACATCGACCGAGAGGCAAAATGCGTCTTCCGGGCTGACAATCGGCGGCTGTTTCTGCGCCTGCCATTCCGCTAGGGGGCGCCCTGTCGCCTCAAAAACTTCGAGAGCGCGCACGATGCGCTGCGGATCACTGGGGCGGATGCGCGATGCCGTCAGTGGGTCGCGCTCCGCAAGCTGACGATGCAGCACCTCAGATGGGGATGTCCGCGACGCCTCGCGAAAGCGCTCGCGGATCGCCGGAGGGATCTCAGGAATGTCGGACAGCCCTTCCGTCAGCGCTTTGAAATAGAGACCCGTCCCGCCAACCACGATCGGAATTCGCCCTTCGTCAATCGCCTGCGCCAACACCGGCTTGATATCCTTCAGCCATTGCGCTGTCGAATAGGGCTCCGCCGCAGGACGAAAGCCATAGAGCCGGTGCGGTATGCGCGCCTCATCTTCCGGCGCTGGCCGATTTGTGATAATGCGCAGATCGCGATAAACCTGCATGGAGTCGGCATTGATCACCACGCCGCCGAACTCCTCGGCAAGTTCAAGCGCAAGGGCAGACTTGCCGCTTGCTGTTGGTCCTGCGATAAGGACCGCGCATATGCGTTGCTCTTCAATCATCTGAGTTCGAGTTTAAGCATTCTCATGGAAATCGCGATCACATTTGTTGCCGCGCCTGGGTCAGAACACCTGCTCGCAGATCTCGGGCAACGCGTCAAAACCGCTATCGGCAGCAATATTCACCTGCACTGGCTCGCCGAGGGCGAGGCTTTGGACATCATCCTGGGTGAATGCGCAGAGATCAAAAAGCTCGCAGCGGCATTAGTAGGGTCGCACCCGATCGATTGGTGCGTTCAGCCTATGGAGAAGCGGCGCAAGCGTATGCTCATCGCGGATATGGACTCGACGATTATCGGGCAGGAATGCCTCGATGAAATGGCGGACCTCAAGGGCATCAAGACCGAGATTGCCGCGCTGACGGAACGCGCCATGCGGGGCGAGCTCGATTTCGAGGACGCATTGCGCGAACGCATTTCGCTTGCTCGCGGGCTTGACGGAAGGCGACTTGCAGCGCGTCCTTGACGAGCGGATCACGCTTAATCCCGGCGCGCGGACGCTCGTCACAACCATGAAGGCGCATGGTGCGCACACGATGCTCGTTTCCGGCGGCTTCACTTTCTTCACCAACGCTATTGCGGAGCGTGCAGGCTTTGCAGGCAACCGCGCGAATGTTTTCCTTTGGGAGAATGGGCGGCTTTCAGGCGTAGCGGAGCCGATACTTGGCCGCGAGGCGAAGTTGGCCGCGCTGAAGGAGGAAGCCATGGCGCGCGGCATCACGCCCGAAGAGGTTATCGCGGTGGGCGACGGCGCGAACGATCTCGCCATGCTTACAGCCGCCGGGCTTGGCGTCGCCTATAAGGCGAAACCTATCGTGGCGGCGGAAGCGGCAGCGCAGGTCAACCACACGGACCTCACCACGCTTCTCTATTTTCAGGGATACGCGAAGAGCGAATTCGCACTGGTGTAGCGAAAATCGGGATGCGAACGCGTGACGACTTGCATCCCTGACCCCGTGGCGGTTAAAATCGCAAGCAATCAAGGGCGGAAAGAATGGGTTTGCCGCTGAAATAGTCTGCTGCGCAATTAGGTCGTTTCAACAGGATCACAACCGGACTTTCTCAGTTCAACCGGCAGTCTTCCTTGAAGGGAAATTCACCCCAACAATCAGTCAGTCTCGATCCCCTCCGTTGTCGGATACCCTTCCATAATTGCGCGTGACAGGAGCGCGTAGTCACTCTCCAAATCTGATGCATCCCGTGTCGTAAAACTAATAAGCTCATCCTTTGGCAGCCTGGACAGAGCTCGGATCACAAGGGGCCCAGCAATTGCTCTCGACTTCGACCCTTTACCATTTTGAACCCGCAGAGAAAATAATGAGCATCACAAAAGAGTTTTTTGTTATCCTGCTAATTTGTTTATCAGCATTAGGATATCACCAGGCTAGGGCAACAGATACGGTAAAGCAAAGTATCGTAAAAGTAAAAGATGATACAGCCTCAGTAGCCAAAACAACCGATATACCGTCGGAAACAACCGACATACCGGCGAATGCGGATTTTGCGCCGGGTTTGCTTTTGGTTGTATCGCTAGCGCTCGCCGTGTTACTCATTACGGCAATATACATTGTTGTATTGACCGGAGTTTTACTTTTTATATTTCTACTGACTCTTTTTGGTGTTGTTTCCACGTCGGTATTAATTGGGTTACATCAAAAATCAATTACTAAAGGCTTCAAAGCATTTATACTCATCACAACAACTATTTTAGGCTTAGTAACTGGCGTGTTTGGATTGGTATTGGTTAATCATGTATTTAAAATTCATTTAACGCCTCTTTTTGTGTCGTTCGCCGGCACCTTTAGCGGGCTGGCAGGTGGTTTGCTTTTTGGACTGGCAGCAGTGAGTATTTTTCAAGGGGTGATCTTACGCTTAAACGATCGCTAAAAGTCACCTAATCAAATAGCTTCATTGCTACGCAAAATCAGGGCCGTTGCCACTCGGTTTTTGTAGTTAGCTTAGAGCTCCGCTAGCGGAGCAAAAGGTCCGTCGCAGTGAACGCTACTCAGATCTTGGGGTCTCTCCTGCCTTTTAGGGATACGCGCGGAGCGAGTTTGCGGCGGCTTAGCTTTAGAGCGAGTCGTGCAGAGGTTAGGGTTCGATTTCCCTCAACGCCATTAAACTTGCCTAAAAAAACAGCCTTATTTCGTCCAGCCGAGCGAGCTTGAAATGCGTCCGACGACCGGATCGAAGGTCGCACGCGCCGTGACCGGATATTCGACGACCACCGCATGGACTGTGCCAGAGGGGTCGCCGAAGGCGTAGCGTTCGTAGAAAATCGTTTTGTCCGTGACGCCGGACAGGATGAGCAGGTCTTTTTTCAAAACGCGATACGAAGCTCCGGCGTAACGCTTCGGCGAGTTCTCGCGCAGAAAGACTTCGTAGCTGGCAGCCGTTTGCTCCAGCGCGTTCAAGAAGCCATAGATTTTCAGGATGGCGCCATCGGTCGTCATCCATGTGCTGCCGTCTTCATTGTCTGATGTGACCGGGTTCATGAAGAGGTCGGCGGGGTATTCGGCCTACGTGCCGAAGCGGGAGTTGAGATAGCGCTCCCACTTATGGCCGGGAGCGGCGAGCGTTGCTGGGGCCATCAGGCAGAGAAAGATAAGGGGAATGAGCCGGTTCATTGATCTGTCCATGATAGAAAAAATATTCTGCCGTCCCTGCGATCAGACAGGCCAATGGCAGCTTGCCTAAGGAGGGGTAGATTACCTCTTACCCTTACAGCGGTGATGAATATCAGCGTCCGGCCCGTTTCACTAGCATTGAAGATCAGATCAAGGCGCGCGGCCAGGTCTCATTGCGAAGGCTTGTACTCCACGCGGCGCGAGACCCATCCGAATGAGATAGCCATCTGCACTCCATTATGTTGAAGGCACGGTTTCCTGGCCTCACTCGTGAAGCCCTTGCCGCTCGGTCTGTTATTGGCTTAGAACTGCGCTAGCGCAGCACCAAAGGACGCTTCTCGTGAACATCTGCATGATCGGGGCCGGTTATGTCGGCCTAGTATCCGCCGCCTGTTTTTCCGATTTCGGCTGGAATGTCACTTGCGTCGAAAAGGATGCGGACAAGGTTGAGCGCCTGCATCGCGGCGAAATCCCGATTTATGAGCCGGGCTTGGATGCATTGGTCGAGAAGAATGTTCGCGCGGGCCGCTTGCATTTCACCACCGAGCTTGCGCCAACGGTGCGCGACGCCGATTTGATCTTCCTCGCAGTGGGCACGCCCATGCGGCGCGGCGACGGTTATGCCGATCTGTCTTATGTCTATCAGGCCGTCGAAGAGCTTGCGCCGCATCTCAATGGCTTTACCGTCATCACGACGAAATCCACCGTGCCGGTCGGGACAAGCCGCGAAATCGAAAAGCGCATCCGCCGCTTGCGTACCGATGCAGACTTCGCCGTGTGCTCAAATCCCGAGTTCCTGCGCGAGGGCTCTGCGATCCAAGATTTCACTCATCCTGATCGCGTGCTCGTCGGGATAGATGATGATCGCGCGCGAGACGTGATGGAGCGCGTTTATGAGCCGCTTCGGCTTCGCAACGCTCCGATTATCTTTTCCAGCCGCGAATCCGCAGAACTCGCCAAATATGCCGCGAACGCGTTTCTCGCGATGAAGATCAGCTTTATCAACGAAATAGCGGACCTCTGCGACGAAGTCGGAGCCAACGTCCAGCAGGTCGCACATGCCATCGGCTCCGACCGGCGCATCGGCGATAAATTCCTGCATCCTGGGCCAGGCTATGGCGGCTCTTGTTTCCCGAAAGACGTTGCGGCTCTTGCGCGGACTGCGCGCGAGGCGCGCGCTCCGCTTACGCTTATTGAGCAAGTGGAGAAGGTCAACAACGAACGCAAAATCGCCATGGCGCATCGGGTCATCCGCGCAGCCGATGGCGATGTACTAGGCAAGACGATCACCGTCTTGGGCGTAACTTTCAAGCAGAACACCGACGATATGCGAGATGCGCCGAGCCTTGTGATTGTGCCCATGCTTCAGGAGCGCGGCGCTATCGTCCGGGTCTATGATCCACAGGGCCGAAAGCAAGCCGAACCTTTGCTGCCGGGCGTGAACTGGTGCGCGAGCGTACTCGAAGCCGCCGAAGGCGCGGATGTCGCTGTGGTGTTGACCGAATGGAATGAATTCCGCGCCGTCAATCTCGCCGCGATGAAAAGCAAGATGCGAGGCGATGCGCTTATCGACCTCCGCAACATCTACCGGCCAGATTTGGCGCGCGCGGCTGGGTTCATCTATACAAGCGTGGGGCGCCCCGGAGACATGGCCAGCGAACAATCAGACGCCTGACTGATTGAGGGCGCGGCGCACCGCTCCCTCAATCACTTGACTCCCGGTTCTACGCCGCGAGGCGCACGGCCTTGTCGTTGATAATCAATCCGTCGGCGCTTGCCGTGATGTGCACTGTGTCGCCATCTTTCACCGAGCCCTCAAGGATCAGCTCTGACAGCGGGTCCTGTATCGCGCGTTGAATGACGCGCTTCAGCGGCCGCGCTCCATAAGCCGGGTCATAACCACGGTCGCCAAGCCAGATTCGCGCGCTATCATCAACCTTGAGCGCAATCTTCCGCTCATCCAGCAGTCGCTGCAAACGCTTCAACTGGATATCGACGATCGCGCCCATCTCCTCGCGCCGCAAGCGATGGAACAGGAGAATATCGTCGATGCGGTTCAGGAATTCCGGCCGGAAATGCGAGCGCACCACCGCCATCACCTGATCACGCACCTCGCCGACATCCTGACCTGGCGGTTGGTTCGCGAGATATTCCGCGCCAAGATTGGACGTCATAATGATGATGGTATTGCGGAAATCCACTGTCCGCCCTTGCCCGTCGGTGAGGCGACCATCATCCAAAACCTGCAACAGGACGTTAAAAACGTCCGGGTGCGCCTTTTCAATCTCGTCGAATAGAATGACCTGATAAGGCCGCCGCCGCACAGCCTCGGTAAGCGCGCCACCTTCCTCATAGCCGACATAGCCGGGGGGCGCACCGATAAGCCGGGCAACGGAGTGCTTCTCCATGTATTCCGACATGTCGATGCGGACCATGGCGTTTTCGTCGTCAAACAGAAACGCCGCGAGGGCGCGCGAGAGTTCGGTTTTGCCGACGCCCGTTGGCCCAAGAAACATGAACGAACCGATGGGCCGATTCGGGTCTTGCAATCCGGCCCTTGCGCGGCGGACGGCGGTCGATACTGCCCGCACGGCTTCGGCTTGGCCGACAACCCGCTTACCAAGCGCGTCTTCCATGCGAAGCAACTTTTCTTTTTCGCCTTGCAGCATTTTTTCGATTGGAATGCCGGTCCAACGCGACACGACACCCGCGATGTGATCTGGCGTTACCGCCTCCTCGACCATTCCGTGATGCGCTTCGGCAGCCTCTTCAATTGACTTTAGGCGTTTTTCGAGATCGGGAATAATGCCATAGGAAAGCTCGCCGGCGCGCGCGAGGTCGCCCTTACGCTGCGCTTGGTCGAGTTCGTTGCGGCGGCCGTCCAGCTCCTCTTTCACCTTCTGAGCCGAGGCAAGCTTTTCCTTCTCTTCTTTCCAGCGCCGGGCCAGCAAATTTGCACGCTCTTCTAACTCAGCAATTTCGCCTTGCAGACGGTTTAGCCGTTCTTTGGAGGCCGGATCGGTTTCCTTTTTCAGAGCTTCACGCTCAATCTTGAGCTGAATCAGCCGCCTATCGAGTTCGTCGAGTTCCTCTGGCTTCGAATCGACCTGCATCCGAAGGCGGCTGGCCGCCTCGTCCATAAGGTCAATCGCCTTATCGGGAAGGAAGCGGTCGGTTATGTAGCGATGCGAAAGGGTGGCTGCCGCAACAAGCGCCGAGTCTGTGATGCGCACGCCGTGGTGAAGCTCGTATTTTTCCTTCAGTCCGCGCAGGATCGAAATCGTGTCTTCGACCGTTGGCTCGGACACGAATATCGGCTGGAACCGGCGCGCGAGCGCAGCATCTTTTTCGATGTTCTTGCGATATTCATCGAGCGTTGTTGCGCCGACGCAATGCAGCTCTCCTCTCGCCAATGCTGGTTTCAGCAGGTTGGACGCATCCATCGCGCCTTCTGCTTTGCCAGCCCCGACAAGGGTGTGCATCTCGTCGATGAAAAGAATGATCCCACCAGCGGCGGACGTGATTTCTTGAAGCACGGACTTCAGCCGCTCTTCAAACTCGCCTCGATATTTTGCACCTGCGATGAGCGAACCCATATCGAGAGCGAGTAGTTTTTTATCGCGCAGGCTCTCAGGGACGTCGCCATTTATGATGCGCAGGGCAAGCCCCTCGACGATTGCTGTCTTACCGACGCCAGGCTCGCCAATCAGCACGGGATTGTTTTTCGTCCGGCGCGACAGAACCTGAATGGTCCGGCGTATTTCCTCGTCGCGCCCGATAACCGGATCGAGTTCGCCTTTCGAGGCCGCCTCGGTAAGATCGCGGGCATAGCGTTTCAGCGCGTCATAGGCCTGCTCGGCGGAAGCGCTATCCGCGGTTCGGCCTTTGCGCAAATCGTTGATGGCAGCGTTGAGCGTCGTTGGCGTTACGCCTGCGTCGGCGAGGATCCGCGAAGTGTCGGCATCTTTCTCCATGGAAAGGGCAAGCAGAAGACGCTCGACGGTGACATAGGAATCTCCCGCCTTCTCGGCGATCTTTTCCCCCTGATCAAGCACCTTTGCGAGTTGAGGGGAGATATAGAGCTGGCCCGCCGCATTACCCGTAACCTTTGGAAGCTTGGCCAGCGCTGCTTCCACGCGTGCAAGCGCATCCCCGGGGCGTCCTCCGGCTCGCTCGATAAGCCCAGCCGCCATGCCCTCGTTATCATCAAGTAATACTTTTAAAAGATGTTCTGGTAAAAGCCGTTGATGCCCCTCCCGGAGCGCAAGCGATTGAGCAGCCTGAAAGAAGCCCTTGGAGCGGTCGGTTAGCTTTTCGAAATTCATGGGAAGCCTCGATGTGCCTGCGGTCTGTGCCGTGAATATGCGGAATAGATGACGCTGATTGCATGATATATGGCAAGACGACGTGTAAAAAAGGTTTGAGGAACCAATTACATTGAGCGCTCCGATCATTGAATCACTGGTTCGCTATCCCATTAAGGGATTTAATGGTGAGATTCTTCCCGGCGTGGCCTTAGAAACCGGGCACGGCATTGCATTCGATCGGGCATATGCAATTGAGAACGGCAGTGGCCGCTTCGATCCGCAAGAGCCTAAGTGGCTTCCGAAGATCAACTTTCTCATGCTGATGCGCCACGAGCGGCTCGCGAGCCTGACGTCGGTATTTGAAGAAACCGACCATACGCTCACCATTTTTCGTCAGGGAAAACAAGTCGCTAAAGGATGTCTTGCAACGAAGCTCGGGCGACAAATGATTGAGCAATTTTTGGCAGCCTATATGAAAAACGAGCTGCGCGGGCCGCCGCGCATCGTTTCAGCGGAGGGCCATAGTTTCACAGATATTGCAGCGAAGGCGGTGCACCTTGTGAATGTTGAAACGGTTCATGACTTGAGCCGCGCCATGGGACAGGAGCTCGACCCGCTGCGCTTCCGCGCGAATATCTACTTTCGCGGGGTTGGAGCATGGGAAGAGCGGAAGTGGGTCGGCAAAACGATCCGCTGCGGCACAGCGTCAATTAAGGTTTTTGACGAGACCGAACGCTGTGAAGCCACAAGCGTCGATCCCAAAACCGCGCATCGTGGCCCATCCGTCCCTTCGGCGATGGAGCGAACCTGGGGGCACGCCAATCTCGGACTCTATGCCGAGGTGGTGGCCGGTGGCCGTGTAAGCCCTGGCGACACAATCACCGTTCAGGACTGACAAACACCGGCACGACACGCGCACGCTTTTAGGCGAGGTGCAACTCAGCAGCTTTATTCTAGCTAACGCATTTTGAGATTAGAAGCCCTGGATCGCCACGGCGCGCTGCGCCTCGCGATGACGTTGCAAGGATCGTCATTGCGAGCGGAGCGAAGCAATCCAGAGCATAAGTCATTGATGCTGCTTTGGATCGCGACGGCGGCTGAAGCCGCCTCGCAATGACGTCAATATGCTTTAGGAGACAGATTCGTCCGGCGCGGGGCCGTTTGGAACCGCTCCGTTCAAGCCTTCCGCTGGCCCATGCGAGGCGCCATTTCTGCCGTTGTAACTTTTGGGCGCTTCGCCAATCGGGCGACGACGGCGGCGTCTTGGTCCTCTATCGCCTTCCGCAGGAGCAGGTTGCTCTTGTTCGGCGGCATGGGCCGGTTCGCCATTTGCAGCGGCAGCAGGCGCGGGTTGATGCGGCTGTTGTGTTTGTGGAAATGCTTGCTGCGGAATGTAGGGCTGAGGCTGCTGATGCTGATTGTAATTGGGCGAGCGCTCACGGGGACCGCGATCATGGGAGCCGCGATCATGAAACGGCTTCTGCTGGGGAAAATCGTCCCCATCGTCGTCATCGGACCCGCCATCGAAATCGCGCTGGAAATGTTCCGACGGATTATAGCGTCCCCCGCCATTCATGCCGCCGCCTTGGCCTTCCATGCCAGGGACATTCGGGTTCAGCGCCTGAGCTGCCATGATTATGCGGTTATAGTGTTCGGCGTGTTGCAGGTAGTTTTCTGCGCCAACCATATCACCGGAGGCCATCGCGTCGCGGGCGAGCGAGGAGTATTTTTCCGCAATATGCATTGCAGTGCCCCGGATTTTGACGTCGGGGCCGCTCAACTCATAGTTCCGGCTGATTGAATTCTGCGGCTTACGGCCGCCACGATTGCGGCCTCTGCGGTTTTGCTGTCCTTGCCTCATGGGTCCTGTCTTGATCGAAGGTAACAAAAGCTTAAAAAGCGGCGCAAACGATGACTCTGACTGTGCAAGTCTCGTGTGCGGATCTCTACTAAACACCAGCTAAATCGATTGCTATCCAGCCCCGCGCAGCATCGATTTTGAACCAGGTTGTAAGGCTCTTCCCGTTAGAACGATGTCCCAATATCGCTACACGTCGCGGCCCTATATAGCGGGCCTGTCAACCCCCGACGGATTTTTGGTAGCGCTACGTCTCTGACCTCGTAACTTCTTGTAAACCCGCACGCTGGGGATTAGTTTCCGAGGTCACCTCTCGCCTCTAACGGTATCCTGAACGAACCGAATTTCCAACCTTTTTTTTGATCTACGGCTGATGGCTCGGTGACTGTCGCACTCCTGCAACGGCCCGGTCAATACCGCATAAATCAAGCAGAATTAAAGCATTCAGCTTTAGGGCCTCGTCTTGGCATCCCTCTACAATCTCTAAGACCTGCTGAGTTTGCCCGATGCCATTTTCAAGCAATAGGAGCGCGCCTTCCTTCAAACACTTGACTGCTTGGGGCACAAGCGTGCGATAGGCCGCCAAACCATCCGGGCCGCCGTCCAGCGCGAGGAAAGGATCAAATCCCCTCACTTCTCTGTCGAGCTTATCGATCACCGACGAAACGATGTAGGGCGGATTACACACGACAATGTCGAAAGATTCGCAGGAAATCGCCGCCGCCCAGTCTCCACATAAGAAGGCCGCGCGACCACGCAACCCCAAACGGTGTAAATTTTCCTGCGCCACCGCGAGCGCCCGGCGGCTCACATCAACCCCAATTCCTCGCGCTTGCGGTAGTTCGGAAAGCAGCGCGGCAAGCAGGCATCCTGAACCAGTGCCCAAGTCCAAGATGCGCAAAGGAGCATTTGTAAGGCCTTGGGCTTTTGCGTGAGCGAGAGCGGTTTCGACAAGAAGTTCGGTATCAGGACGCGGGTCGAGAACGTCCGGACAAATGGAAAAGCTAAGCCCCCAAAACTCGCGCCGTCCAAGAATGCGCGAGACAGGCTCTCCGTGCAGACGCCGGGCGGCAAATTCGTCTATGCGCCGTTTATAGTCTTCCGAAAGCTGAAAATCGTGACGCGTAATGGTGGCTTCTGGGGGCAGCCCGCAGGCTTCGGCGATCAGAATCCGCGCATCCAGCGACGCCTCCGCGAGCCCCGCCGTACGAAATGACGCCGTTACCGATCGAAGCACCTCGCCAATGGTGATCCCGCCGACGACCGCCGTCACCTCATGAAGTCTGCCGTTAGGCATTTGTCCTTGTCTCTTCGGCGGCAAGCTGGCTCGCCTGATGCTCGGTGATTAGACCGTCGATAATCTCGTCAAGCCCTTCGCCTTGCATGATCTGTGGCAAGTGATAAAGCGTGAGGTTAATGCGATGGTCCGTCACGCGCCCCTGCGGAAAATTATAAGTCCGAATGCGCTGCGAACGGTCGCCGGAGCCGATCTGATCTTTCCGTTCGGCGGCGCGCGCCTCGGCGACTTTTGTTCGCTCCATATCGTAAAGCCGCGCGCGCAGAACTTGCATCGCCCGGGCACGGTTCTGATGCTGAGATTTTTCGCTCGACGTTACGATCATTCCTGTGGGGATGTGGGTGATGCGAACGGCTGAGTCGGTGGTGTTAACATGCTGACCGCCCGCGCCGCTCGCCCGCATAGTGTCGATGCGAATGTCGGACTCGCGAATTTCGATGTCGATATCTTCCGCTTCCGGAAGCACCGCGACGGTCGCGGCGGACGTATGAATCCGTCCCTGGTTTTCCGTTTCCGGCACACGCTGAACCCGATGGACGCCAGACTCGAATTTCATGCGGGCAAACACGCCCTTGCCGCTAATGCTGGCGACAACTTCCTTGAACCCTCCAGCGTCGGCATCGCTTATCGAAAGGGTCTGCACCTTCCACCCCTTAAGATCGGCGTAACGCTGATACATGCGGAACAAATCGGCGGCAAAAAGCGCGGCCTCTTCGCCGCCTGTGCCAGCGCGCACTTCTAGGATCGCGCTTTTTTCGTCCGCGGCGTCCTTCGGCAGAAGTTGCACTTGGAGATCGTGTTCAAGCCGTTCGACGACAGGCTCTATCTCAGTTAATTCTTCCTCCGCAAGCGCCATCATATCCGGCTCGGTGGCTGGATCTTTCAGGAGCAGGCGCAGATTGTCGCGCTCATTTTCCTTATCCTGCAATGCCTTGATCGAGGCCACGAGAGGATCGAGTTCGGCGAACTCTTTCGAAAGTTTGACACGGGTTTCCTGGTCGCTTCCCTCAGCAAGCTGCGCTTGAAGCGTTTCCCAACGGGAGACCAGCCGGTTTAGTTTTTCCTTAGGAATCGATGGCATTGATATCTCACTTCGCGATGGCCGGAGGCGCGCTTCGAGCCACGGCGAAACTATTCGAATTAGCTGTTTGCTATGCTGTGCTAGGCGCCCTGGTCAAGCCCAGCCACGCGCCCGGTCCTATATATCAATCTTATTGTTGCGAGCGAAATCGGTAAGCTCTCTTCTGATGTTCGGGCTATGGCCCTCGATCAGTCTGAGGATGACGCCATTTAGTTTCTTAACATTTGACGAAAGCACCATGGATTTCACGGGGCCGATAGAGGCCGGTGACATTGATATTGAGCGGTAGCCGAGCGCAATCAAGGCCATGGCCTCGACGGGGCGGCCAGCCATTTCACCGCAAAGTCCGCACTCAACGCCATACTTTGCGGACTTTACCACGATTTCGTGCAGAACCCGCAGAAAGGCTGGACTGAGGGGATCGAAACGCCGCGCGACGCGGTCATTTTCGCGGTCGGCTGCAAAAAGAAACTGAAAGAGGTCGTTGCTTCCCACAGATATGAAGTCAACAAGCGGCAATAATGCGTCAAGCTGATAAACGAGAGCCGGAACCTCGACCATCACCCCAAGCCTAATGGATTGCGGAAGCGCATGGCCGTGACGCTTAGAGTACGCAATTTCCTTATCAATGAGCTCCTTAGCTGCCGAAAACTCCGAAACTTCAGCGATAAGGGGTAGCATGAGCGAAAGCTCACGCCCCGCCGCCGCGCGTAACAGCGCACGCGCCTGTGTGCGGAACAGCGCTGGCCGGTCGAGAGACATGCGGATCGCACGCCAGCCGAGTGCGGCGTTCTCTTCCTTGCCGTGCTTCAGGTAGGGCAAGACCTTGTCGCCGCCAACGTCAAGTGAGCGGAACACAACGCGCTTGTCTTCAGCCTCTTCGAGAACCCGTGAGTAAATCGCCTGCTGATCCTGCATTTTCGGGAACTTAGAGGCGACCATGAATTGCAGCTCGGTCCTGAACAAGCCAATGCCATCGGCGCCGCTTTGATGCAGGTTTGGCAGGTCCACGAGGAGGCCCGCATTCATGTTGAGAGAGATTCTCTCACCATCAAGGGTGACAGGAGGCGTATTCTTAAGCTTTGAAAATTGCGCCTGGCGGCGAGCACGAAAGCGCGCCTTGTCCGCATAGGCCCGGATCAGCTCGAGCGAGGGCCGGATGTGGATTTGCCCAGTTTCGGCGTCGAGTATAGCAGGATCGCCATGATCGACGGACGAGATCACATCGCGCGTTTGCATGAGCGCCGCGATGTCGAGGGACCGCGCGACGACAGCGACGTGGCTTGTGGCTCCTCCATCTTCAATGACGAGACCGCGTATTTTCCGCGTGTCGTAATCCAGAAGCTCGGCAGCCCCCATATTGCGCGCAACGATGATCGCGTCATTGGGCAGACGCGCTCGCGCGGCATCGCTGTCATGGCCATTCAAAATGCGAAGCATCCGGTTTGCCAAATCGTCGAGATCGTGCATCCGGTCGCGCCAAAAGGGGTCCGCATGACGCGAGAATTGACCTCTGATGTTCTGCTGCACGCGTTCAACCGCGGCCTCCGCAGTCAAGCCCGCGGATACTGCCTCACGCATACGGCGCGCCCAGCCCCGGTCATTTGCGAGCATGCGCACCGTTTCGAGGATTTCTTTATGGTGAAGAGCGCCCGGGCTGGCATCGCGGCTGACAAGGCTGTTGATTTCTTCCTTAAGCTTCTCGATGGCGCGATCGAGGCGCGCGATCTCGCCGGGAATGTTATCGGCGAAGAATTTGATGACCTCGGGCCTTGGCTCATGAAGCGCTATGTGGCCAAGAGCAAGGCCGTCAGCGAGCGAAATCCCCTTCAGGGTCACGGAGATGCCGCGCTTCTCCGGCGTAGGCAAAGCCGAACCCGCAAACGCGCCAGCGGCGATCATTTCCGCAATCACCATGGCGGTGGTCTGAAGCGCCTCGACTTCTTCGCCGGTATATGTCCGCTCTATCTTATTCTGAACTGTTAAAACTCCGAGAACGCGGCGCTCGCGAATGATGGGCACGCCGAGGAAGGAGTGATAGATCTCTTCGCCTGTCTCAGGCTTGTAAGAAAAGGATGGGTGCTTTTGCGCATCCGGGAGATTGATCGTCTCGCCCCACTCGGCGATAAGGCCCACCAAGCCCTCGCCTTTTTTCATGCGCAGCTGGTGCACCGCTTCGCGTCTCAACCCTTCCGTCGCAAATAGCTCTAAAGTGCCATCTGGAAGCCGGACATAGATCGAGCTTACCTCCGCAATCATGTTGGAGGCGATTACTTTGACGATTCTGTCCAGCTTCCACTGGGGCTCTGACGCACTCGCCATTATCGCCCGCAGCTGCCGGATCAGAACCCAGGGTGCACTCACCGTCCAGGGCATTCTGCCTGGTCCTTAAAGACCTTTGGTTGAGAGAATGGACACGCTCTTTGAAATAGAGCGCAATTTATTACTAATCTATGACACGCTTTAGTGGTCCAAGCCAAAAAGGGTATGCAAGGTTCTCACGGCGAGCTCAGTATATGCAGCGCCGATCAATACGCTGATTTTAATTTCCGACGTAGATATTGCCTGAATATTAATTCCCTTGGCGGCCAATGCCTGAAACATTTGAGCGGCGACGCCAGCATGGCTTCGCATTCCGACGCCGATAACCGATACTTTCACGACGTCATTATCGCCGCGCAAATCGCGGTAGCGGATTGTGTCCTTCAGATTGCGCAGGACTTCGAGAGCGCGCGAAAGATCCGCAGCGGCCACGGTAAAAGTTAAATCTGTGGTGCGGCCATCCTCGGAAATGTTCTGGACGATCATGTCCACGTTGATGTTCGCATCCGACAGCGGCATGAATATGCTTGCCGCTACGCCGGGCTTGTCTTCCACTTTGAGGACCGTGACCTTAGCCTCGTCCTTCGCGTAGGCGATACCGCTAACGGTTCTTTGCTCTAACATTTCCGTTTCGTCGCAAACAAGCGTACCACGTTCCTCGGCCACACCGATTTGCGCGGGCTTGCAATTTTCCGGTGGATCAAAACTTGAGCGCACTTGTACACGCACGCCCTGAACCATTGCAAGTTCTACCGAACGCGTCTGTAGCACTTTCGCGCCCTGCGAGGCCATTTCAAGCATTTCTTCATAGGAAACGCGATTGAGCCGCTGGGCCTTGTGCACGATCCGGGGGTCAGTCGTATAGACTCCGTCAACGTCTGTATAAATATCGCAACGGTCAGCCTTCAGCGCCGCCGCAAGCGCGACCGCGCTCGTATCCGAACCGCCTCGCCCAAGTGTCGTGATGCGATTATTTGGCCCAATGCCCTGAAAACCGGCGAGAACTGCGACTTCGCCTTGCTGCAATCTCCCCAGAAGCTGCGCTGCCTCAACGCGGTCGATGCGCGCCGTCCCATGAGCATCGTCGGTCACGAGAGGAACTTGCCATCCCTGCCATGAACGTGCCGTTATGCCGAGCGCTTGCAAGGAGATCGCCATGAGGCCCGCGGTGATTTGCTCACCTGACGCAACTACGGCATCATATTCGCGTGCGTCATGCATCGCGCTTGCTTCGCGTGTCCACGCGACAAGCTGGTTTGTGTGTCCAGCCATGGCGGACACAACGACAGCGACGCGGTTGCCCGCCTCCGTCTCGCGCTTCACGTGCAGAGCGGCATTCTTGATGCGGGCGACATCGGCGACGGATGTTCCGCCGAACTTCATGACCAGGAGCATTTGCGTGGTTTATGCTTTATACGGCGGTTCAGATGATACGCAGCATATGCTGCACTAGAAATCTTTTAGCATGAAGGCCATCGATGGAGATTAAGGCAGAAACACGGCGAAGCGCCTCGTTAGATAGTGACGAAGTGCGTCATTTCGAGATGCTGGCTAAGGAGTGGTGGAGCGAGGGCGGAAAATTTCGTTCGCTACACGCCTTCAATCCGGCGAGACTGAGCTTCATCGTGGAAGAAATTCGGCGATGGCGAAACGGCTCGCAGGATCGGTATCGTCCCTTCGAAGGGCTTTCGATACTCGATATCGGGTGCGGTGGCGGCATTCTTTCCGAACCGCTCGCCCGGCTTGGCGCCGCTGTCACGGGGATCGATCCTGTTGCGCAATCCATCGAGGTGGCGAAGGCGCACGCCCAGACCCAGGGCCTCGAAATTTCTTATCGCGCGGTGACGGCGGAAGATCTGGCGAGTGAAGGCGCGACCTTTGACGTGGTTATCGCCTCCGAAGTTGTGGAGCACGTCGCCGATCTCTCCACTTTTCTTAAAACCTGCCGGACGCTATGCAAGGATAAGGGCCTATTTTTTGTCTCCACATTGAACCGGACGATGAAATCTTACGCCCTCGCGATTGTTGCGGCTGAACATATCCTGGGGCTCATTCCCCGGGGCACACATGACTGGCGCAAATTCATAAAGCCGGAGGAATTGTCGGGCGCGCTCTCCGATGTCCATTTCAAAGAAATGCGGCGGAGCGGAATCATATTGAACCCAATTGCTGGCGCGTGGGAGCTGTCGGCTACCGATGTGTCGGTCAATTACATTTTATCTGCGGAGGCAATTTGAGCACGGGCGTAAGCGGGGGGATGGTGTGCAATGTGCGGCCGGCAAGAGCAACCGATGAGGCCGGTTGGCGTCGTTTGTGGCAAGGTTATTGCGATTTCTTTCAGGTCACGATCTCGCCGGATATTACCGCCAGCCTCTGGCGGCGCATCATGGATTATCGCACTCCGATACACGCCCTCGTCGCCGAAAGGCACTTAGGCCATGGGCGAACGGAACTCATTGGTTTTGCGAACTATGTGCTCCACCCGTATACCTGGGGCACTGAGCTTATCTGCTATTTGGAAGATCTGTTTGTGGCGGAGCACGCCCGGGGAATTGGAGCGGGGCGTGCGCTCATCAACGAGCTTATCCGGTTCTCACATGAAAATGGCTGGTCAAGGCTCTACTGGCACACCCACGAAATCAACGAGGCGCGCAAGCTTTATGACAGCATCACGCCCGTCGATCCTTTTGTGCGCTACGTTGTTAAGATTAGATAAGTCAGCTTTAGGCCAACGGACCGTCTCATGAGAGTTGTACGTCTGAGCATAGTCGTTGATGGCGCAGAACATTGGTTTGATGCGAATGACACAAAAAGTTCCGTGATAGAGAAATTAGGAGAGCCAATCGCTGTCGGAGGGGGGAACTCATGGAAGCACAAATCAGCGAATATTCTCATGTATAGTGCGGCTAACCGTATAGAATTCCATTTCGATCACGACCGGCTCTTCCTGATCTGGCAGGAAAGAGACGGCATAGTTGAACTATCGGTACGGTTCCTCTAAAAAACGCGCCGCACCTTTCGCGCTGGGCGAACAGCACTTCATTCCGCGGCCAGTTTGGCTCCTTCTGCCAATGGGACAACAGTTACATCAAAGTCGCGCGTGTGATCGAGCGAGGGAATGCGAGCGCGAACGCGATCCACCTCCGTCACGTCGATATCCGCGAGGATAACGCCCGGCTCCTTTTCCGCCTCAGCCAAGACTTCGCCCCATGGCGATATGATAATGCTGTGGCCGAAGGTGCTGCGGCCTGACTCGTGCTCTCCGCCCTGCGCTGCCGCGAAAACAAAGCAGCCATTTTCTATAGCGCGAGCGCGAAGCAAGCACGTGCCAATGCGCTTCGCCCGTGACTTTCGTAAAAGCAGATGGCGCGGTGAGGAATTTCGCACCCGCCTGAGCCAACGCTTTATATTGCTCGGGAAAGCGCATGTCGTAGCAGGTCGTTATGCCAAGACCACCCCACGGCAATTGAACAAGAAGCGCCTTTGCGCCCGGCACGAAGGTTGCCGACTCGCGGTAGGTTTCGCCGCTCGGAAGGTTCACGTCGAACATATGGATTTTGTCGTAGCGCGCCGCCAAGCTGCCATCGGGCGCGAAGAGAAACGCGCGATTTGCTGCGTGCTTGTCGTCGAGCTTGATCGCGATTGAGCCGATGTGAAGCCACACACCTAATTCGTGAGCGAGGCGCGAGAAAACGGCGAGCCCCTCAGTCGCTTCCTCGGGAGTGATTTTCTCCAGAAGCTGCTTGGAGTTGGCTTCCATAAGAAGCGTATTTTCAGGCGTCTGAATAAAATCAGCGCCCTTCGCCGCCGCCTCCCGAATGAAAGCTTCCACCTGAGCCAGGTTTTCTTGGATGCTTCTGCCCGACCGCATTTGAACGAGGCCCGCACGGAATTTGTCCTTTGTCTTCGCCATGGCTACCGACTCCCAAATTATGAAGCCCTATTGTGCTCCGTTTTGCAGAATGGGATCAAGCTCACCCTTCGCATCGAGAGCGTGAAGGTCGTCGCAACCGCCAACATGAATATCGCCGATAAATATTTGCGGCACAGTGTAACCGCCCTTTGCGCGCTCGACCATTTCGCGCCGTTTGTCGGGGGAAAGGCTTACGTCAATTTCATCGAAATTAACGCCCTTCTGCTTCAGCAGGCCTTTTGCGCGAGTGCAGTAAGGGCAATACGGGGTCGTATAAATTGTAACGGGCGTCGCCATTCGTAGATTTCCCTCTCAACTCCAAGCCGGACACAAATGGGATCGCGAGGCCGCGCTATCTAGTGTTTGCGTCCGCGAGATCTTCTTCGCCGCCAAATGTCATGCCTTGAGCCACAAGCGCGATAGCCAAGACATCGACGCGGCTTGCTCCTCCCTCCAGAAGCGCAGCGGCACAAGCATTAGCAGTCGCGCGGGTCGTGATTACATCATCAATAAGAAGCACGCTTTTTCCGCGCACCAATTTTTCCTTAGTCTTATCCACCTCGAATGCTCGTGCGACATTTTGCTCGCGCTCTTCTTGCGCCAGCCCGACCTGAGATGGAGTGCGGCGAATTCGCTTCAGCGCGGTTACTTCAGCTTGTATGCCCGTGGCGCGGCTTAGACCCTTCGCCAATAGAGCAGATTGGTTGAAGCGCCGCTGTAGAAGCCGCAGCCGATGAAGCGGCACGGGAATGAGAACATCCGCATCCGCCAGAAGCTCGCGCCCGGCGTTTCGCATGAGCTTTAGGAAAAGCGGCAGCGGTTCGTGCTTATCCTCGAATTTGAAGCGCACGATCAAACGCCGCATAATGCCTGCGTAATGTGCGGCGGCGCGCGCTCTGTAAAACACCGGCGGATCCGCGAGCGCCTGCATCGAGACGTGCGCTTCGCCGGCCTCATATCCGGGAAGCGGAATGCCAAGCCTATTGCAAAACGGAGGCGTTATGAGATGCAGATTGCGCCAGCACTCGGGGCAAAGCAGATTGTGGCGCGTTATAAGAGTAGAACAGGAAACGCAAACTGCGGGCAGAACGAGATCGAACGAATAACGCAGGCTGGAAGCCCCAAGGCGAAACAACGGTTTGAGCATCTTTGCCGGAAAAGAAAATCACTTGATTGTAAATCCAAGATGCACATTAGAGAAAGCGCGATGCGATGACCAGCCCGAACCTTTTCGACCGCTCTAGAATCCGCGCGAACCAGGCGCGGGCAGCGGCCGGTTTGCACGAGCATGACTTTCTGCATCAGCACGCCGCGCAGGAACTTGCTAGCCGGATTGCCGACATCAAGCGAACATTCGAAATCGCGGCGGATATTGGCGCGCAGCACGGCGTGATGGCCCGTCAACTAGCCGAAGTGAATCCGGCCCTTAAGGTTGTTTCGCTGAGCGGCGGCCTGCCGTCTGCTCGCATGTGTCCCGCGCCGCGCGCCGTAGCTGACGAAGAAGCGCTTCCGTTGAAAGACGCCTCGCTCGACCTTGCTACCTCTGTTCTCTCGCTGCATCTCGTCAATGATCTGCCAGGAGCGCTTGTGCAAATCCGGCGCGCGCTTCGCCCCGATGGTCTCTTTCTCGCGGCGCTGCTCGGCGGTGACAGCCTGATCGAATTGCGGCAGGCCTTTATGATAGCTGAAACGGAAACGGCGGGCGGGGTGTCGCCTCGCGTGTTCCCCACCGCCGAGATCCGCGACATGGGCGGCCTTTTGCAGCGCGCAGGATTTGCGCTGCCGGTGGCTGACACGGAGCAACTGACCGTGACATATGCGGACGCTTTCGCTCTCATGCGGGAGTTGAAAGCCATGGGTGCCGCAAATGCGCTTGCCGCCCGCTCGAAAAAACCGATGCGACGCGATACGCTTCTACGCGCGGCGCAAATCTATGCCGAGCGCTTCGGCACCGGGACAGGCCGCGTGAAGGCGACCTTCGAGATCCTCTATCTGAGCGGATGGGCGCCGCATGAGAGCCAGCAAAAGCCGCTGAAGCCCGGCTCCGCCGCCGCACGCCTCGCGGATGCGCTTGGCACGGCGGAAATCGCAGCGGGAGACAAGGCGGGTTTTGCGCGAGGCGGCGGAAAAGACCCAAAAATGGAGGGCTAACCCAAGGCAAGAGCTTCTACGTATCGCCGCACTACATGGTCGAAACCATTCAGGATCGAATCGATGACTGCCCTGGGATCCGGTGCTCTCAACCGCCATGTGGCAGTTGAAAGCACCGAACATGAGATTGCAGGAAATGTTCTTACCTTACTTCTTTTTTGGTCTCTGAGCCAAATCAGAGCCGGCAACCGTCTTTTGACCCTTGGTTGAATTCGGATTCTTCAGTTCCTTGCTAGCTTCACTGCCAGCTTTCTTACCTGTAGCCATCTTGCATTTACCCTGCTTTAGGTTGGCGAACAGTCTTGGCGTGCCTGATTCGTTCTCCGTGAACAAAGACGAACATCGTAGCCGATACCCGAATTATTCAGAAGTTAACGACCGAAGCGCCCACGCATAGAGGCATACATAGAAAGCCTTGAAGGGAAGACCGCCGATGCCAAATACGATCTTAACCCGGTAGAAAAAACAATCGGGCGCGTACTCCGTGGCGCGGACGGCGCGCGATGCGTCAAGATAAAGCTTGGCGGCTTTGCTTGCTTGCCGAGCTATCGTCACTAGGCGCCAATAGATTGATCCCAAAATTGTCACGCAGGACGAGCTTTGCAAAAATTAGTGCGGGAAGCGCCCCAGGGTGCGAGTCGAGATATCTACTGAGGTATATTTTCCGTAAGTGCCTCGCCTTCCCTTTAACGAACTGACTTTCGGGGATGGGCGTCGTGGTATCGGCAATGAGATCATAGCGGCCGCGTATGCGCTGGAGCTCAGCCAGGCTAGCGACCCTAGTGCCGTTTAAGATTGTGCCGCACTCGCTCTTCACGGCTGCGCTTTCAGAGAAAGCATCGGAATGGGCCTGAGTAAGTAACTTCCAGTCGCTCTTAAACTGAACAACGGAAAGAAAGAATGTCGCTATCGAAAGAATAGCGACAACAATCTTTGTGTCGGCGCCAAAGCTTAGGGATATACCAACGACTGGCTCTACGAAGCTCAAGCCTAAAAGATAGGTACTTACAGCCATGAGGCTGTAGTCAAGCGCATCCGCTCTCCAAGCATAACGGTCCCGGAGGAAGGCATGAATTGTGCAGGCCTGATCTGCGCGCCTACCTAAGGAAGCAATTTCATCTTCGATACTAGGCTCGCTCATTCGTCCACCTTAGGCAGATTTCCCCACTGTGGTATAAAATCCATCATATTTTATTTAAACTCAAACCTTTTGTTCAAAGCGCACCTTGCAGAAACGACACTATCTCGGCGTGCAAAATCGGCTGAAACGCCGCGCGATCGAAGCCGGGCGGATCTTGCGAGGGCGGGAAGTCCGGGCGCGTCATTTTCGGAGGGAACGGACTCTGAAAGGCATGATGTCCGGCTCCGGGGATCTTGCGCCGCTCGACCAAAGCGGGATTGCAGTCGCGCTCAATGAATTCGAAGCCGAGCTGCGGGGCTATTTCGTCCTTTTCTGCCGTCATGACCAGCATTGGCACATTGACGCCGCTTAGCGATCCCTCGATCCAATACCATGCGCAAGCTGGTGCAAGAAGGACAAGGGCGCGAACCCGGGGATCAGGCGACACGGGCACGGCGTGGATCTGTCCGTCCGGTGTCTCGTGGCGTCCAGCGTGCGGGCGCCCACCCGCGACAGCGAGAGCCGTATACGCGCCCATCGAATGGCCGATCGCAGCAATTTTCTCGCGCGAAAGCCGAGGCCCAACCGCTTCATCCGCGAAGACGGCGTCAATCGTGAGCCGGATATGGCGTGGCCTGTTTTCGAGATTTGCGGCGGTCCCGGCCAGGCTATCGTCCGAGCGGCAATCGCCTGGATGATCCGGTAGCGCCACAACGAAACCTGCCCGAGCCAAATAAGAAGCCATGCCGCGATAGGTTAGGGCTGTTGAGCGGCCGCCATGCGATATGACCGCGAGCGGAAGGTCTTCACCCTCAATAGGCGCGTCCCTGGCTACGCTGAGTTCGTAAGGACCCATGCGTTCGGCTCGTTCCTCCGACAAAGTGGGGTAAAGCAGCCGCGCCGGAAAGCGGGCGTTCTGGACGGGATCGCTAAGCTCTAAAACGCGGCAGCCTGCACGAAATCGGCGCGGCGCGGACGGGTCGGATTGATCAGCTATTCGTGAATTGGCCATCCACGAAAAGAAGCACAAAAGCGCTTCGATTCCAATCGGAGGATCCCCGCAAGAGGCCGAAGCGCCTGTCCGCTGAGACTTGAGGATATACTGACGTCCGCGCTCTCGTGGTCTATTCTGGCCAGCAATGCAGAGAAGGTACCCATAATGTCAGCAAGCATGAAACTACTTTACGCTCCCGCATCCCCGTTTGCGCGCAAGGTACGCGCGGCGGCGATAGAGCTTGGCCTCAACGACCGCATCGAACTTGAGCCGGTGACGGTGACGCCTGGGAAGCCAAACGAAAGCGTTCGCCAACGCAATCCGTTGAGGAAAATACCGGCGCTGGTGATCGGTGACGGCAGCACAATTTTCAATTCCACCGTCATATGCGAATATCTTGATGAATTGGCTGGCGGCGGTGTGCTCATTCCGCGCGACCCGAGCTTGCGCTACCGCGTTCTGACCAATCACGCATTGGCGCATGGGATCTGCGAGGCTGCTTTACTTGCGCGCTATGAGAATTTTTTGCGCCCCGAAGGGCATCGCTGGTCTGTGTGGTCCGACGAACAGTGGGATAAAGTCAATTCTGCGCTCGAATGGTTTGAGCAGCATCCCGGCGAATTGGAAGGGTCTGTAAACCTAGCGCATGTGGCTCTTGGATGCGCGCTGGGCTATCTCGATTTCCGCTCGCCGGAGCACAATTGGAAAGAGCGCTTCCCAGGTCTTCGCGCTTGGCACGCCCAGCTGAAGCAAAGGCCATCATTCGCGCTCACAGAGCCCCAATGAAATCCTGATAACCGCGTATCGGAATTAATCGATTCACGGCCTCGTCCGTGGTACAAGCTAAAACTCTAGGGGAGATCTCCCCCTCAGGCTGGCGTTGGTCATTGATCGCGCCACGCCCCTCAAAAGCCAGAGATGAAAGGAGGCAGCCATGCAACACGAGCAGCAAACGCTTTCCGCTCGCGGGAAGCATGAACAACGCCTTCTTAATCCCTGGAGCAGTGAAACTGACACACGACATCGTTCCCTACGAAGAGATTGCCTCGTTCTTTGACGAGGGTCTCATCGTCGACGTACTCTTCCCCGTAAAAAGCGGCAAGGAAGCCACCGTCTATTGCGCCAAGGCGCATCCCGATCAGCCCGACAAATACTATGCGCTCAAGCTCTATCGGCCGCTTGCGCATCGCGCCTTTCGCAATGATGCGATTTATCAGGAAGGCCGCTTCGCCCATACCACGCGCGAGGTGCGAGCCATGCGCACCAAGACCCGGAAGGGCCGCGTGTTTCAATTTGCGAGCTGGCTCACCCACGAATACGCCATGCTGCGGGCCTTACATGCAGCGGGAGCCGACGTGCCCCGGCCGATAAATGTTGGCGCCAACGGCCTCCTCATCGAATTTGTCGGCGATGACAGCACGCCAGCGCCAACGCTCAGCACGATCCGCCTTGATCGCGCGGAAGCTGGCCAAGTGCTGGAGCGTCTGATCGAGAACATCGCAACGATGCTCGCCCATCACGTAGTGCATGGCGACCTGTCGGCTTACAATATACTCTATTGGCAGGAGCGGCCCGTGATTATCGACTTCCCGCAGGCGGTCGATGCGAGGGTGAACCCGAATGCGCAAATGCTGCTCACCCGCGACGTGGCCAATGTGTGCCGCTACTTCGCACGGCAGGGGGTGGATTGCGATGCCACGGCCATCGCGGATGAACTCTGGGGGCGCTACATCCACGCAAGGCTTTAGAGAGCGTTTTGGCGCCAGATTAAATCGCGGATCGGTGGCTTTTGAGTTGAGCTAGCCCTTCTTTTCAGGGGAATGGCTAAGCCGGTCCGCGATGGCCAGCAGAAGCATCGCTACCGCGAATGCGAGGAGAATGCCGACAACCCAGCTCAGCTTCGCGTTGTCGACGCTTCTTTCGATATCAATAAACCATTCCAGCACATTGATTGCAGCGATCGCCAAAATCGAGCCGAGCAGTCTCTGCTTTAGACCTGAAAACCCGATCCCGATGAGCCCCTCGGGCAAATTGGCGTTCTTGCTTCGGTCGATTGGGGTTACAAAGTTTTCGTAACCCGAACAAATCACGATCAGCACCAAATTCGCGGTAAGCGAAAGATCGACCAGCTTTAGTATTCCGACGATCACCTCTTCCGTCGAGCCCATAGCTGCGAGCCTCACAAAGGCACCCAGCTTTGCTATGAATGTGAAGACGAGCGCCGCCAATCCGAGAACCAGTCCAAGCAGGAACGGCGCCGCCAACCAGCGGCTTTGCAAGATGATCGTCTCGACCGCGCGTCCTAACCAATTCATCGGTGTTTCCCCGTGCCGGTTACTAACCAGCCTTCGGAGTTTACGTGTCGGGTAGTGGCGAAAGGGTAAACCTAAAGCATCGAGCTTTAGCGGCTTGAGCTAGGGCGGCCTCAATAGCCGCGACGCTTATGGTTCTCAGCTACCCAGGCTGTCTGGCTTGCCGGGAGTCCAATCGTCGCTGAGACCGCCATAAAGCGTATGGTACATCTCGTCTCCGGCGTGCTGTGTGAACTCAAGGTTCAGGTTGTCTTCCCTAAGCCCAACAATTTCGATGCACGCGTCGATAAGCTGCTTAGCCAGCATGGCCCGATGCTCAGCCGTCCGGCCGCGGCGGATATCGCACATCAAAAGCGCAGCCGGGCGTGGTTCCCCTTCTCCACAGCGCCAGACGCCACCCTCACCAAGCTCCCTTATGGCGATGGTAATGCGATTAATGTTCGAGTTCATCACCTCCGAATAGATTTCGCCCAGCCGCTTGGCGAGCCTTTGCTTCGCTTCGAGGGAATAAGAGAACGGCGTGTCCAACTGCAGATAAGGCATCCCAATCACCTTTCAAAATCGAGCATTTCAGGACTGTTACGCGACAAAGCGCTTCCAGTCTCGCTCAGAGCACATTGAAAAAGCGCTTGCCGATAGACCCGGTTGAGGGAGGCGCGGCTGGGGAGCAAAGCACTTATCCACGAGCTGCCGAAGCTTGTGATTCCAGTTCAGCGAGGAATCCGCTAGCGTCTGACCATGAACACACGCCTTATGGATCGCGAACGGCAAGACGAGGACGCGGGCGAGCTATCGCTCAGGCCACAGCGGCTTTCCGAATTCATTGGACAAGCGCTCGCTCGCGCTAATCTCAAAATATTTATCGACGCTGCGCGCGGTCGTGGCGACGCGCTCGATCATGTGCTTTTTGCAGGGCCGCCCGGCCTCGGTAAAACGACGCTTGCGCAGATCGTCGCGCGCGAGCTTGGCGTGAATTTCAAGATGACGTCCGGCCCGGTGATTGCAAAAGCGGGCGACCTTGCGGCGCTGCTAACCAATTTGGAAGAGCGCGACGTGCTCTTTATCGATGAAATCCATCGGCTGAATCCGGCCGTCGAAGAGATTTTGTATCCGGCTATGGAGGACTTCCAGCTCGATCTTATTATCGGGGAAGGCCCAGCCGCGCGCTCAGTCCGCATTGATCTGGCGAAATTCACTCTCGTTGGCGCGACGACCCGCACAGGGCTTCTCACCACCCCGTTGCGCGATCGCTTTGGCATTCCGATCCGCCTCAACTTCTATAACGAAGATGAGCTTGAAGACATTGTGACGCGGGCTGCTCGCGTTCTCGGCATGAAGATGACGGCGGATGGCGCAAGAGAAGTAGCGCGCCGGAGCCGGGGCACTCCGCGCGTTGCCGGACGCCTCCTGCGCCGCGTGCGCGATTTCGCGGCTGTCGATGGCGTATCGGAAGTAACGCGTCCAATTGCGGATAAGGCGCTTCGCCAGCTTGAAGTTGACGCGCTCGGCCTTGACGCTATGGACCATCGCTACTTACGCTGCGTTGCAGAAAATTATGGCGGAGGCCCCGTCGGCATCGAGACTATCGCCGCGGCGCTGAGTGAGGGTAAGGATGCTCTCGAAGAAGTGATCGAGCCTTATCTTTTGCAGCAGGGCTTCATTGCCCGCACGCCTCGCGGCCGTGTGCTCACCCTGAAGGCATTTCAACATCTGGGCGTGGCCGTCCCGCAGGCCATTCGCAACAATCAGTTACAATTATTCGACGGAACAACAGAAAACTAATGTCGCTCAGGTTGTTTTAATCACAGGATACACACAGATCAGAAAAATGAATTTGCTTTTTTGGGTGACAATTCCAGCTAGATAGATTTTTATAAAGGGGAGCAGCAAAAGCGCTGCAGCAGGTTCTCACGCGGCCTCAATTCCGCGATGAGAACAGAACGCCTGATGATGTTGTGCTGCGTACATCAGGCGATTCTGTTCTACCACCGCTTAAATATTTTTCAATTTAAAGTTTTTATTTAAGAGAACGCTAATCAGGGCGTGCGTTAGATCATGAATTAGCCATGATTGGGCGTGACCTTTTTTTATGCCTGAATTCGCAATTCTGAACTATAATTAGAACCATGAGAAATAACGTGGATTTCGAGAATAGAGTAAAAGCGTCTTGGGCTAAGGCCATCGCAAAGGCGGCCTCCTATGCGATTTTAACGGCCCTCCCTCTCTGCGGTTTAATTTTGTTTTTTGAAGTTACGCGCCCGGCTGGCACTCCAAGCGATGGGCATCTCACCAAGCATCTTTCAGACGCGATATGGCGGACGGCCTCGCCCGCTCGATTGCAAACCGCCCGCTTCAATGGCGTAAGCGCAGAGCTAAAGCTTGCTGAAAATGCCAAGGCAACGAAAGCGTTTAGCGCCAACGATGCCGAGCAACTTATCCTAGATATTCCTTCTTCGAGACTCCAGGCCGGCTATCGAAGCGAGTTCGTCACCTCCGATGGACGGCGGATCGCCTTGCAAGTCATTAAGCGGCAGTTTGTTACTGATCAAGTGGTGCCGGATAACGGGCGGATAATGAATATCGCCCCAGCATCGACAGCGCCGGTTGTCAGCTTTGTTTGGGGGCAATGGCGATATGATGTGGAGATAAAGGATCTCGGGCCAGACAACCTCGCAGTGCAAAAGAGCTTGTAATCGCCACTTTAGATCAGATCGGCTTTAGTTGACATTGTCATCGCGGACGCTGCGCAGCGTGAAAGGGTGCGCTGCCGATCCCCTCACCCCAACCCTCTCCCCAGCGGAGAGAGGGGGTTAAGACAGCGTGTTTCGGGATCAGATTGAATTTGTGGTCGTGCTTTGCTCGCCATCGCAATGATATGCGCATGTTGTCTTCGCGAGCGGCAATGCCGCGCGGCGATCCAGGCATTCGCCATGGTGTAGCAGATCGCAACTGCTTAACTTATGGGCGGCGGCATTTCGTCTTCTTCAGCGTCTTCTGCGCCTGCCACAGCGTAAACTCCGCTAAGCCAGCGATTGAGGTCAACATCTGCGCATCTCTTGGAGCAGAACGGCCGATATTGATCCACCTGCGGGCGAAGCCCGCAGATCACGCAATTTGGAGCATCTCGCTCAGAATTTGTCCCGTTGCCGTCGTTGTCAGTCATATTAAGTCGAATCGACTTCTGCTCTGTTGAGCCAGTTGAAGTAAACGGGAAACCCTTCGCCGGTCAAAAGTTGCACAACTTCGTTCAGCGGAAGTCCCACCACATTGGTGTATGAGCCGACAATTTTTTGCACAAAGGCGCCGGCTATTCCCTGAATTGCATAGCCTCCGGCCTTGCCGCGCCATTCACCGCTCGCGAGGTAGCTATCGATCTCTTCGCGGGATAGCCGCTTGAAACGCACGCGCGTCTCAACGGTGCGCATTTTGACCGCGCCTTTATCCGTAACAAGGCACATGGCTGTGTAAACGCGATGGGAGCGCCCAGACAGGGCTTCCAATGCCGCCGCAGCCTCGTTCAAATATTCGGGCTTGCCAATAATCATCCGGCTAACAGCGACGACAGTGTCGGCTGCCATTACGAATGCGCCCGCGAGATCTGCCTCGCGCTCGAGTCTCTGCTTCGCGGTAACAGCCTTCGCACGCGCGAGCCTTTGCGCATAGCTGCGCGGCCGCTCGCCCTTGCGCGGTGTCTCATCGATCGACGCCGGTCGCAAGGCGTCCGGCTCGATGCCGATCTGCTCGAGCAGGGCTAGCCTGCGCGGAGACGCACTTGCCAGCACGAGTTGGTGACGCGCGCCCGAGGCCGCTTGGCGTGCGGGGTTTGCGTCTTCAAACTGCGTGAAGTGGGCGACTGCGGCTCTACTTGAATCGATACGTGATGCGTCCTTTGGTAAGATCATAGGGTGTCATTTCTACCAAGACTTTATCGCCTGCCAGAACGCGGATACGGTTTTTGCGCATGCGGCCCGCCGTATGCGCGATGATCTCGTGGCCATTATCAAGTTTCACCCGAAATGTCGCATTCGGTAGAAGCTCGGTTATAAGACCCGGAAATTCCAGTAGTTCTTCTTTCGACATGTCTCCTGCCAAGAAAAAGCCGCCGCGTCTTCAACGCTATGACACTCGCCCGAAAGGATTAAGGGGATGCGAAAGCCATTGCAGCAAAATAATGAGTGGTGCGGAGAATGATCTTTTAGAACAGCAAAATCAAGCCGCATTGAGGAATGCCCACCGTCCTTTATGCTTGCGGCGGAGCAATCAGCGTAAACCGGCTCTTAATCCTTTGGAACAGCGCATCCCGGACCGCGCGGTAATTTCCTAAAATTTGTTCACGATTCCCTGTGGCGGCAGATGGATCCATGGTGGGCCAATATTCGACATCGACGGCCATGGTGCGTGTCAGCTCAAGCGCTTTGTGATGTGCTTCGGGCGCTAACGTGACAATGAGATCGAACGATGTGTCTTCCAAATCCTCGATCGACCGTGGCCGATGATTAGCAATATCGATGCCGATCTCATCCATGACGGCGATTGCGAAAGGGTCGATCTCGCCGGGCCGGACGCCCGCCGACCGGCAATAAATCCTGCGGCCCGTGAGGTGACGTAATATCGCAGCCGCCATAGGCGAGCGAATCGCATTCATGTTGCAGGCAAACAGTACCGCTTGAGGAGGCTGGACCGACTCACCCACATAGCCTTCCGAGGCTGGTCTTTCATGCTTTTGCGGGAGACCTTCCGTCTTGCTCAAGCTTTACTCCCCGTCAACATTCCCGCGCATTCTTTCCGTCAGATGGGTTAACAGGCGCTTATTGCATGCACAATGGCCCAGGCTGAGCAAGCGGCCGGACAGCCTCCTTCGCGTGAGTGTATCAATGGCGCCTGACGAGGTGCCAATATCTCAAGGCAAAAAAAAAGCCGCTGAGGCGACCGGATAAATAGAATAATAGTGCAGGAGGCGGGCTTGCGACCGCCTCCGTAATGCGAAATTAGTAGCTGCAGCCGTGGATCGCGAGGCAGCGACGGAACTTCCATTTGCTGACCGGATGCAGGTTGTGGCAATAACGGCGCCACCGGCGGCAGCGCGGGCTCCACTGAACGTTGGTCGCATCGGTTGCGACCGCGCTTTGTGAAACCGCTGGCTGTACTTCGAGAGCCGAAGCCGGCGCGCTACCAAGAGCAAATGCCGAAACAGCGAGCGCCAATCCAAAGGACGCTGAAGTAAGTGTACGCATCTGATTCATTCTTTCATATGACCCCCCCTCGGCATGCTCAAGCTGAGGGCTAAATGAGAAAAAACTAAGGCTATTGCGTTGAACTCTTGTCGCAGCTTTTGCGTGCGACTTGGTATCACCCAAAAGGCGAATCCCTGTCGTGCCTGTCCGGGTGATACGATGTAGGCTGAACTATAAGGCCGCGTGCCGATGCGGCTCCATGGGAGAAAATCATGATTTCCAGACGCGCTTTCGTCGCTGGTGCAGCGATGTCCGTTGCCGCGCCACATATTCTTCATGCGCAAACAGCGCGCACTCTCAAGATTTCCCATCAATTCCCTGGCGGCACGATGGAACAGGGCGATTTCCGCGATAGGCTCTGCCGCCGCTTCGCAGCGGAAGTCGAGAAGAGAACAAATGGCGCGCTGAAATTTGAGATCTATCCTGGCTCGTCTCTCATGAAGACGAACGCCCAATTCTCGGCGATGCGAAAGGGAGCGCTCGATCTTTCCCTTTACCCGTTGCCATATGCTGGCGGCGAGGTGCATGCGCTGAACCTTGGCTTGATGCCATGCCTCGTCACGACTTACGAGCAAGGCGCTCGCTGGAAGGACGCTCCAATTGGCAAGTCGATCAGCAAAATCGCCGAAGACAAAGGCATCAAATTCATCACCTGGCTGTGGCAGGCCGGCGGCATCGCTTCGCGCAACAAACTCGTCAAACTGCCGGACGATGTGAAGGGGCTGAAGGTCCGCGGGGGCAGCCGTGAAATGGACCTCATGATGACGGCAGCGGGCGCTCAAGCATCCACCATGCCTTCAAACGAGATCTATCTCGGGATGCAGACGGGCGCCCTGGATGCGGCACTTACCTCCTCCACGAGCCTTATTTCCTTCAGACTCGAAGAACTCGCAAAAGCGCTCACCACGGCACGCGGCGAAGCCATTTGGTTCATGTGCGAGCCGCTTCTTATGTCTAAGGCGATTTTCGATTCGCTAAGCGCTGATCAACAAAAAATCATTGTAGACGTGGGGGCCGAACTGGAGCCGTTCGGTATGCAGGAGGCAAAAAAGGACGATGCCGAAGTCGCCAAAGTGTATGCTGCGAAGGGGGCCGCGATCGGCGATTTAAACGCGGATGATCTCGCAAAGTGGCGGGCCATCGCAGAAGCCAGCGCTTGGAAAGATTTCGCGGCAAAATCGACGGAGGCGGCGGAACTGCTCCAAAGCGCGAAGGCGGTTGCTTAATGTCCGCCGAATTGCGGTCGGACGCGATCCTTGCCAGCGGTGATCATGAGGATGGTCCACGGAACGAGAGCCGCATCGGCGGCTACGTCCGCCGGATCAGCGAGCTTTTCTTCAATCTCAGCGCAATCGCGCTTGTCGTAGCGAGCGTCATCCTGACCGCCGGGGTCGTGGCCGGGCATCTGCTCGGACGCGGCCTCGAATGGCAAGACGAGATGGAAATATTTCTCGTCGCGGGCGCGGTCTTCATCTCGGCGGCCGCTGTGCAAGCCAAGCGCGGCCATATCGGCATCGAAGTGCTTGGCTCATTTTTGTCGGCACGCTGGCGCGAGCGCCGCAATGTCGTGATCGATGCTCTGTCGTTTATCTTTATAGCATTCATGGCCTGGAAATCGGGCGCGTTGGTGTATGAGGCTTGGACCGAGCAGCAAGTATCGCAATCCACATGGGCGCCGCCGATGTGGGTTCCCTATGCGCTGATGACTTTTGGCATGGCGCTGCTGGCTGTTGAGATTGCGGTGCAGGCGGGTGAAAAATCGCTGATCGTCCTTCTTGCTGCGGTGGCCGTGGTTGCCGGGCTGCTTCTTTGGCAGCGGCCTGTCATGCCTCTAATTGTGGGGCTTTCGCCAGCCACGGTCGGGATCGCCTATTGCGTCGTGACGCTGATCGTCATGTTCTCGGGCATCCCCATCGCCTTCGCGCTTGGCGTCGTGGCCATGACGTTCATGATCCTATTCATGCCGCGCGCTTCGGTCGATACCATTGCGCAGAATGTTTATGAGGAGCTGGCGAATGTCATCATCCTCGCCATACCGCTGTTCATCCTCAAGGGCGCGGCAATCGGCAGATCCGATGCGGGCCGCGATCTCTACACGGCGCTGCACGCCTGGCTTCACCGAATTCCAGGCGGACTAGGCGTGGCCAATACTTTGGCCTGCGGGCTTTTCGCCGCAATGGCCGGTTCATCGCCCGCCACCTGCTCGGCCATCGGCTCGGCTGGCATCCCCGAAATGCGCAAGCGCGGCTATTCGCCAGGACTCGCCGCAGGCATCATCGCGGCTGGCGGCACGCTCGGAATTCTGCTTCCGCCTTCGGTGACGATGCTGCTATACGCCGTCGCGGCGGAGGTATCGCTCGGCAAGCTGTTTCTCGCAGGCATTGGCCCTGGCCTGCTGCTGATGATGCTCTTTGCGGCCTATTCCATCTGGCGCTTCCGGCATGAACGCCAGACGGCGCTGGCCGCCTTCGAAAAAGAGGGCCTCCGCTCAGCAATTCTCGAAGAGCATAGCTACAGCTTGCGCGAGAAAATAGCGATGCTCGCCTGGGTCGCCCCCTTCGTCAGCATATTGGCTGGCGTTATGGTCGTGCTCTACGCCGGATGGGCCACACCGTCTGAGACGGCGGGCGTCGGAGCCCTGCTCGCGCTGCTCGTCATCGGCGTCATGTACGGTGTTTGGCGGCCAAAGCGGCTGATGCCGATCCTGACGGGCACGATGCGCGAAAGCTCCATGCTCTTGCTCATCATCGGATTTTCGCTGCTCTACGCCTATGTGATGAGCTATCTTCACATTTCGCAAAGCGCCGCCGTTTGGTTGACATCGCTTGGACTTTCGAAATGGGCGCTTTTGGCGGCGGTGCTGGCGCTCGTGATTGTGCTCGGCTTTTTCCTGCCGCCGGTTTCGATCATCTTGATGACCGCGCCGATTGTGCTGCCCCCGATCAAGGCGGCGGGTTTTGACCTGATCTGGTTCGGCGTGGTGATGACCATCGTTATGGAGATGGGCCTGATTCATCCGCCCGTCGGGCTGAACCTGTTCGTGATCAAGAACATCGCGCCCGATATTTCGATCTCCACCATCATGTGGGGCGCGCTGCCATTTGTGTTCCTGATGTTCGTGGCGATCCTGGCCGTTTGTCTTGTGCCGGATATCGCGATGTGGTTGCCGAGCTTGGTGGGTTGATGGGAATAGTCTTTGGCATGGATAGGGAAGGGATGACGGAGCCGCCCTTTCTTCCCTTCCAACTCACAGGCGGATTTTCAGCCCAAGCCGCTTCATTTCCAGAAGCGCCTCCGCATTTCCCATCGCGTCATCCACCGGATTGTGCGTGTGCGATGTCTTCCGCAGATGCTTGAAGGTTTCGAATGTGTCCTTGACCATCCCCTTGTAGAGAGAGCCGAGATTTGTGCTTGAGTGGCCGAAAGGGTTGCCACCCGTGAAATGCCAAAAATACCAATTAATAAACTGCCAATCGAAGCCATTATTGTCGCTGACGAAGAATGGGCGGCCCTTTGAATTTTCTTTCAGCCAGTCCGCAAAACTCTCCATGACTTTTGCAGGCTCGTCAAAGCCCAGCGTCTCCTCGCGAGTAAACCCGCTGACGGCAAGAGCGTCGGGAATCCACTTGTCCGAGATGGGTTTCAGGCGGCCATAAAAGGTGCGGCTAAGCCCTTCCTCGACGGCCACGGCGCCAAAGCAAACCATGCTGTAGTCGCCCGGAATGGGACCGTCAGACTCAACGTCAACCATGATGTAGGTCATTGATGGTTTCCTTTGTCGCAGGTGGCTGCGTATGCCGCCACCTGCGCTAGCCGATTTTTTTTACCTGCCCTACGCAGCTAACGCGATGCGGGGTTCCTCCCCAATGCTCTCTAGAAATGCATTATATTGATCCGGATCCTTTTCATACATCTTATCAAGTACGTACTTAGCTAACGTCGGTATTTCGGGGATTTCTATAGGGCTCATGCTCCTGTCGAAACTTTCTTCCAAATGAGAGAGTTCATTGCTGACGCGCGTTGTAAGCGCGGTTGCATTATTGTCGTCGCCAAAAAACCTCTGTAATCGTTCTTGGCTCGTGTTGTAGTAGCTTGGATACCTGTAGAACAGGTAGGCTTCCAAAAATTTTCGCAGGTTGTTCCCGAAATTGTAGAAACATTCATGCTCAACGCCGGGATCTACGTTGCTGCACTTATATATTTGGTGAAATAAATAGTTAAACTCTGTTATATAATTCTTGAGATAATCAGGCATAAGGCGAATTTTGCTCGAGTACCCTTGTTGCTCTATTATAAAAAATCCCGTGTCGCCGTGTTTGTTTTTGGGAAGAGATAGCTTTTTAAGATATTTCAAGAATTCAAGATTGTGTGTCGAGATAAAAAGTTGCTTATATCGATAGAGATTTGAGCCATCTGCATTCTTAAGCGGTTTTGTTAGCATGCTCTCAATAAGGCTGAAAACGAAGAAAATGTGATTGCTATCAAGACTAGAAATTGGATCATCTATGCAAACAATTAAATCCTTGCCCTTCGTATCGACATCATCAAGCTTGGCCATAAAATAACAAAATGCGACGAGGCTGCTTTCACCCTCGCTTAAGTTATAAGCCAGTTCTTCTCCTCGCATAATTTGAAACTTGACTCCGGTCGTCTCGCCTTCTTCGATAGCAACAAGCTGGAGACCATTATGGCCAAAGAAATTGTTTAAAAGTTCATTAACTTTTTCTGCGCCCTGTTTTTCGTCCTTTTGAAGTGCCCTCAATACATCAATTTGCCTTTCACACTCTGCAACCTGGGCTTGCGCGGCGTCCGCGTGTTCTTCAAGTTGCTTGGCCTCCGTCTCCAGGGCTAGAATTTTCGCCTCTTCGGAAGTCAAATCAATCGTGCGGACGTAGTGCGCGACTGCGTGCCATCTGAGCGCCGTGCATGCGTTTCTCTTATCTGATGCAAGGGTATGTGTTTTTCGATTATTGTTTTCTATCAGGTTGGTTATAAACGAGATGCAGTCGGATAACTTTGAGGAATTATCGCTAAGGACTTCAATCTCTATTGGTTGAAATAAATTTGAAAGCCGCCTTTTGATTTGCTCCGCTAGTCTCTTCAGCTCCGTCTCGTAAACCTTTAGCTGTATTTCAAATTCTCGTTTAGCATCGTCAAACTCTTCGCGATTGGAAGCATAGAAGCTCGCCCTATCTGGTAAAGGTATTGATTTTATTGCCACGTTCTCGTTTTCAACTGCAACCAGTTGCGCCCGCAATGCTGCTTCTAGCTCTCCCAATTCCTTATTAAAATGCGCATCTAACCTCTCCCATAGATCATCAGGTAGCATCTGACCGCAAAAGCCGCATGCTTCGCGATGACCACGATGTAGATCAATTCCCGCTTTAACCCAGCTTTGTAACACCGCGTCATTTAGGTATTCTTGAATTGCCACCGAGGGTGAAACTTTCCTCAAGAGACAAGCACGCGCATTCGAGTGCAGGGACGATATTTTGGGTACAAATGAAGGTTTCTTATTTATATCTGGCAGGGCTTCCTCTTTGAGAAGTTCTGTAAATTTTTTTACCTTCTCGTCGGATAACTCAAATTCGGTACCTCCCCTAACGGCTGTTATGTCCTGCTTTAGTTTTCTAATGTCATAGGTTACTTCGTTATGCAAAGAATTGCGCTTAATGTCGTTACTGGCAAATTTTGTTAGTTTTTCGGTTAGATCATCTTGCGTTTTCTTCCATTGCCTTTCTTCTCGGTAGAATTCCTGAATTTTTCCGCATACTCAGCTCTAAGACCTATGCCGCTTGCAGCATCTCCTAAAGTGGATTGCTTTTCCTGGATTTGTTCCTCGTACTTTATGTTTTCGCTGCCGATGATCGCGAATGGTCTTATCTCTCCATTATCGTGGTCCCTTAAAAAACTAAGATGCTCATCCACAAAGTATTTATTATATACCCGGATGTTATAAGGTTTAGAGTTTATGCTCTGTTGAGTAAGCTTACCTGTGTCTGTGGTGATGTCGAAATTCGGGTCTTTAAACTTATCCGGCAAGTAGTTCCTCTCGAAGCCTTGGAAAACGCAGGACAAGGTGGTCTTTCCAGAGTAATTTCTTCCATAGATTAGATTTAATTTCTTGAACTCACCCGGATTTCCCCGCGGTCCCGCACATCGGTACGCCAAGTGAACCCTTTGAAACTTCCAGGAACGTTGGCGATATCAATTTTCTTAAACATCTTTGGTGCCCATGCCTTCGGCAAATCGATAATCTTGCGCTAAATCATAGCGGAAGCTTATCCGAAGTGGGACGTATTAAAAACGAAGCGGGATTGCTAGCGGCCTAAAAAGCTTGCTATTCGGCCTTGTTGGTGGTCGCGACTAGTATACTTGAGAACGCTAATAAGCGTTCTCGCGGAACACGGGCGTAACATCGCCGCCCCATTCATTGTGATAGCGCGCGAGCAAATGCTCCGCAGGCGTCTGGCCGCTTTCGATCACATCGATCAGCGGCTCCAGAAAGATGCCTTCATCGCCGGAAACGAGATTGTTAAACGCGCGCGCCTTCAGCCCTGCCGCCGATATGTCCAGCGCCTGCCGGGCAATGTCCCGGACCGTTCGGCCACGGATGGCCGCATTGAGCGCGAGCTTCGGCACATCGTTCCGCAATTGCTGGCGCTCCTCCGCCGTCCAATCTTTGATGAGATCATAGGCGGCGTCGAGGCTCGCCTGTTCGTAGAGCAGCCCCGTCCAAAACGCAGGCAGAGCGCATAAGCTGCTCCACGGCCCGCTATCCGCGCCGCGCATTTCAAGATAGCGCTTGAGGCGCGCTTCCGGGAAAATCGTGGTCAGATGGTCCGCCCAGTCGGTCATGGTCGGGCGCTCGCCGGGAAGCTGCGGCAGCTCGCCCTTCAAAAAGGCGCGGAAGGACGCGCCCGCGAGGTCGATATACTTCTTGTCGCGGCGGACAAAATACATCGGCACATCAAGCGCATAATCGACATAGCGCTCATATCCCATGCCGTCCTCGAACACAAAAGGCAGCATCCCCGTGCGGGCGGCGTCCGTATCGAGCCAAATCGCGCTGCGGAAGCTCAGATAGCCGTTCGGTTTGCCCTCGGTGAATGGGGAGTTCGCAAACAGCGCCGTGGCGATGGGCTGAAGCGCGAGCGAAACGCGCAGCTTCTTCACCATGTCCGCTTCGCTGGCGAAATCGAGGTTCACCTGCACGGTCGTCGAGCGATACATCATGTCGAGGCCATGGCCGCCGACCTTCGGCATATACGCGGTCATGATTCCGTAGCGGCTTTTGGGCATTTGCGGCGTCTCGTCTCTCCGCCAAAGGGGAGAAAAGCCGAGGCCCAAGAAGGAGATACCGAGCGGGTCCGCCACTTCGCGCACCTGCGCCAGATGGCGGCCCACCTCCTCGCAGGTTTGGAACAGCGTCTGGAGCGGCGCGCCCGATAGCTCGAATTGGCCGCCGGGTTCTAGCGTGATCGAGCCGCCGAGATCGGAAGACGGTTCTTCCAGCGCGATTATATGCTCTTTGTCGTAGACGGGACGCCACCCGAATTTCTCAGACATGCCTTGCAGCAACGCCGAAATACCAGCCGGCCCCTCATAGGGCACTGGGCGAAGGCCATTGACATAGAAGGGGATTTTCTCGTGCTCAGTCCCAATCCGCCATTCCGGCTTCGGCTTCTCGCCTTGCGCGATATAGGCAACGAGTTCCTCCCGGTTCTGAATGGCAGGACTCTCGGACTGTTTCTCGCTGGTTAGCATCGTCATCCCACTCTAATGCCGCGATATGCAGCAATTGTTCCGCGCTTCCATGGTTTGGCTTGGTTGTACGCGCTCGTCAACGCCAGTCTCCCAAAACCGCATTCACAAGTGCGAGCACGGCGACGGCGGCGGTGTCGGCGCGCATAATCCTCGGTCCCAACGATATCGGATGGACGAAACTTCTTGAGCGCAGCACACGGCGTTCGTCTTCTGAAAATCCACCTTCCGGACCGACGAGCACCGCGATCTTGCGATCTTTCAGCTTTTCCAATTCCGTCAGCGGGGATGTAGATGAGGCACTTTCGTCGCAAAATATGACGGCGCGCTCATCAGGGTAAGTCTTAAGTAAGGTTTGCAGTTTAACGGAAGGCTTGATCTCAGGCAGGCTAAGAATTCCACATTGCTCCGCCGCTTCAATAGCATTCGCGCGCATTCTTTCGACGTTAATCCGCTGCACAACAGTATGAGCCGTGATGACAGGTTGTAGTTCCGAGACGCCCATCTCGACAGCCTTTTGAATAGTGTAATCGAGACGGGCCTGCTTTAGAGGGGCAAAGAGATAATGTAAATCCTGCGGGCTTGATTGCTCCCTGACCTTCTCTTGAACGCGAATTAGGCAATTGCTTTTTTTTATTCGAGAGATTTGCGCAATCCATTCGCCGTGCATTCCATCGAATACGAGAAGCGATGAACCAACTGATTGCCGCAAGACATGTACAAGATAATGACTTTGTGCCGAGTCGAGCTCAATTTCTTCATTTTCTCTGAGATAATTAGCGACAAATAGGCGATGCAACGAGGTTGTCATGAGTAATTTTCTATGGTTGAGATGAAGAGGCCCCAAGAAATTGGCACAATATTTGTATTGTTTGTATTATCGTGGACCCCAGACGTTGTCAGATGAGCCAGCAATGCAACTGACCGAAACGGAAATAGGCCGCAAAAACTCTGCCGGGACAAGCTCTTCAAGTGCGCCCGCCGATGCTGCGCCATTAAATTGGGTAGATCGATACGCGCCGCAATCGCTGAAACCATGGCTACGCCTGATGCGTGCAGACAGGCCCATAGGGGTCTGGCTGCTTTTATGGCCGTGCTGGTGGTCGGTTGCGCTCGCAGCGCGCGCATCGGAAGAATTCATAGATCCACTTCTTCTCGTTCTCTTCGCCATCGGCGCATTCGCGATGCGGAGTGCCGGATGCATCTACAACGATATCCTCGACCGTGACATCGACGCCAAAGTAGCGCGAACGAAGAACCGGCCTCTCGCCAGCGGGCAAATCTCGCTTTTCGGCGCCATTGTCTGCGCATTGGCGCTCTGCCTCGTGGGCCTTGCAGTGCTACTGCAATTCAATGCGTTTGCCGTCGCTCTTGGTTTCGGCTCTCTTGGGATCGTGCTGATCTACCCTCTGATGAAGCGAGTGACCTTCTGGCCCCAAGCTGTCCTTGGCTTGGCATTCTCCTGGGGCGCCTTGATGGGCTGGGCCGCATTGTTCGGCGATTTGGCGGTTGCCCCGCTTTTCCTTTACGCCGCGTCGGTCGCATGGACAATCGGTTATGACACGATCTACTCCCATCAGGATAAGGAAGACGACGCGGTCATTGGCCTCAAATCCACGGCGTTGCGGTTTGGCGAAGCAACGCGTTGGTGGCTTTGCGGATTTTACGGCCTGACGCTCGGCGGCCTTGCATTCGCTGGCTGGCTGGTCAATGCGGGCTTCTGGTTTTATTGCGGCATGGTTGTCGCGGCTGGGCATCTCTGTTGGCAGGTGGCGACGCTTGACATTGACGATCCTCAGAATTGCCTTCAGCGCTTCCGCAGCAATAATCTTTTCGGCGCTATAATATTTGCGGCCCTAACGCTCGACGTGATATCCGTTGCTATATCTTAGCGCTCAGTGAGATTTAATTCGAGGTATGGCGGACGATCGTTCCGGCGATTTTGGGCTGTTGCTTGAGACGGCAAAGGAGGCTGCGCAGCTTGCGCTAAGCTTCTTCCTGCGTCCCATTTCCACGAAACACAAAGCGGATGGCACCTCTGTCACCGAAGCCGATCTGGCTGTGGACGTGCTTATCGCGCAGCGTCTTAGAAGCGTGCGTCCCGATTATGGATGGTTCTCGGAAGAAAGCGCCGAACATGCCAGCCGCTTGACGTGCCGGAAGGTCTGGGTGGTTGACCCTATCGACGGAACGCGCGCATTTATCCAAGGAAAAGACGATTGGACGGTAGCGCTGGCGCTTGTTGAAGATTCGCGGCCAACGCTCGCGGTTGTTGCAAATCCTGTGCGGGGTGAGATTTTCGAGGCTCAGGCCGGTGGCGGCGCCTTTATGAATGGGCGTAGGATCTCACCGAGCACCAGCAGCACTTTGGCGGGCGCCCGTATCGCGGCATCTGACGGCATCCTGAAAAAGCCTATCTGGAGCGAACCATGGCCCGCACTCACGCCGGTTTGGGCAAATTCGCTTGCTTATCGCTTGGCGCTCGTTGCTCGCGGCGAAATTGATGCAGCCTTCGCTCTCAACCCAAAATGGGAATGGGACATCGCCGCTGGCGCTCTTCTCGTCGCCGAAGCAGGCGGCCGCGCGACGGCTGCGTCCGGTCAGCCGCTGGTCTTTAATACTGTTGAGGCAAAAGTTCAGGGATTTCTTGCAGCGGCTCCAAATTTGCATCAGATGTTGAGTGAGCGGTTGAGCGACGCAGCGCATAACATTGGAACAGCGCATGGCACGAGAGTTTAGTAAGAGCCAACACACTCCAAACCCTCAGCTTTTGCATCTGGTATTCGGCGGCGAAACGCGGTCTGTCGGTAGTGCCGAATTCACCGACCCTTCCGCGCTCCATATTGTTGGCATTTATCCAAATTATGCTGCTGCTTATGATGCTTGGAAAGCGGCAGCCCAGCGCTCCGTCGACAATGCTCTGATGCGTTATTTTGTGGTTCATATGCACCGTTTGCTCGACCCGGAAACGAACGTGACGATCACAGCGGGCCAGGAAAGTTCCAGCTCCTGATGGCAACGCAGCCTACCAAGAAGCGCGCAGGGAATCTCGCGCGCCGGCTTCAGCAGTCGGAAGGCTTCATGAACGCCATTGGCAAGCTGACAGCGCGCCATATACGCACTGTATTTGCCACCTCCACCGTTATTCGTGATCCAGTCGATACGGACTCATACTTCGAAAAGCTAAACCCGGTGATCGGGGCCATGTGGCATGGGCAATTTCTATTGCTGCCGGTGGCCAAGCCGAAGTCGATGCGCATCTATAACATGGTCGCGAAACATACCGACGGCGAAATGATTGGCCGGGCGCTACAGCATTTCGACATGGGACTTATCCGCGGGGCAGGAGCAGGAGAGTCGGGCAAGGATCGGGGCGGCGCTGCTGCACTAAGGGCTGCGCTCAAGACGCTGCGATCGAATGCAAGTGTCACCATGACTGCTGACATTCCGCCCGGCCCGGCTCGGGTGGCTGGCATGGGGATCGTCACGCTCGCCAAAATATCGGGGCGCCCCATTTTGCCGGTGGCGATCGCCACAAATCGCTTTTTTACGCTGCCAACCTGGAGCAGGTTCACCATCAACCTGCCGTTTTCCAAACTCGGCATCGTTGCGGGCGATCCGATTTATGTACCGCGCGATGCTGGCGCGGACGAACTTGAGGCAATCCGCAAGCGCGTGGAAGCTGCGATGAACGCTGCGACCGAACGCGCTTACGCTCTGGCGGGTAGCGATGCAAAGCGCACCGCGCCAAAGGTCGCGAACAAGAGCCGCCGTTCTGGCTTTTTGCTATCTGTATATCGTGGACTGACATGGGCGGCGCGCCCTGCGGCGATGACCATTCTCCGCCGCCGGGCGTCACGCGGCAAGGAATTATCCGACCGGCTGTCTGAGCGGCTCGGCAGGCCCACAGCCATGCGGCCTAAAGGACCATTGTTTTGGTTCCACGCGGCGAGCGTCGGCGAAACGAATTCCATCCTCCCCCTGATCGCAGAGTTGAAGCAACGCTACCCTGCGCTCAATATTCTGTTAACCACAGTCACCGTCACTTCGGCGAAGATCGCAGCCGCGAGGCTGCCGGAAGGTGCGATTCATCAGTTTGTGCCGCTAGACAGCGCAAGCTTCTGCCGCCGTTTTATTGAATATTGGCAGCCCGACCTTGGCTTATTCACTGAATCCGAAATCTGGCCGAACCTTATCGTGGAAGCCACGGATCGAAAAGTGCCGCTCGTGCTGTTGAATGCGCGAATGTCCCAGAGGTCAGCCAGACGCTGGGCAAAGCTTTCGAGCTTGAGCAAGCCCGTTTTCTCGCGTTTTGACCTCGTGCTCACCCAGAATTGGCGGATCGCGAAGCGGCTCACAAGCCTGGGCGCGAGGCGTGCGACCATTACAGGCAACCTCAAATTTGACGCGCCGCCGCCGCCAGTCGACGCGGCAGACCTGCAATCGCTGCGGCCTGCGCTCGCAAACCGTCCCGTCTTCCTTGCTGCAAGCACCCACCCCGGCGAGGACGAAGTTATTGCGCGGGTCCACGAGATGCTGCGAAGCGCCATGCCATCGCTTCTCACAGTGATTGCGCCTCGTCACCCGAGCAGGGGCGAGGCCGTGGCAAGCCTGTTGGCCGAACGCAATTTGCAGGCTGCAAGGCGTTCCGCCGGGGAAGCAGTCCGCGATGACACGCAAGTCTATCTTGCCGACACCATCGGTGAACTCGGGCTTTTCTATAGGCTCGCGCCGCTTTCCTTTATCGGTGGATCGCTTGTATCGCATGGCGGCCAAAATCCAATCGAGGCCATCAAGCTCGGCTCTGGCGTATTGAGCGGGCCACATATTTTCAATTTCCACGAGACCTACCAGGTCCTGGAACGATACCAAGGCTGCAGGCTAATATCCGGGCCGGACGATCTCGCCACAGCGTTAAAGGCGCTTTTCGAAAATCCGGCGGAAGCCGCAGAGATGAAGCGGCGCGCATCCGCGGCCATCGGAACTTTGAGCGGTGCTCTCGAAAAGACGCTAGAGGCTCTGAAGCCTTATGTTCCGGCCTCGCTAGAGCTTCCTCAGATGAAGGCTGCCAAGCAGATGAGCGCAGAGCATGCGGCTTGAGCCACCGTCCTGGTGGTTTGAAGGCCGAGCGCCGTTTTCAGCCTGGGCGCTTTGGCCGCTCTCGCTCTTATATGGAAGCGTCGTCCCGGTACGCTTCGCAATGGCCGAGCCCTACCGCAGCAAAGTGCCGGTTCTCTGCGTCGGCAACTTTACGATGGGCGGCGCGGGCAAAACACCCGTCGCGCTCAAGCTCGCGGCTCTCTTAGCGGAGGCAGGCCGCAAACCCGCATTTCTAACGCGCGGTTACGGCGGCCGGGACCCTGGCCCCCGCGCCGTAGACGTGGCAACCGACAATGCCGAAGCCGTAGGCGACGAGCCGCTGCTTCTGGCCCGCGCGGCAACGACTATCATCAGCCGCAAACGTCCCGCCGGGGCGCAGCTCCTCGAAAAGCTCGGGGCGGGCATGATCATTATGGACGATGGATTTCAAAATCCGTCGCTTGAAAAGGATTTTAGCCTCTTGGTCGTGGATGCGGGGGCAGGAATAGGGTCGGGGAGGGTCTTTCCGCTCGGACCATTGCGAGCGCCACTTGCATTTCAAACCTCCAAGGCCAACGCAGTTCTCATTCTAGGCCCGGGCCGCTCTCGCGACTTAGAGGAAAAATTCGGCGACATTCCCATATTCAATGCCACTATCGCCCCTGCCTCGACTGCACAGCTAGCGGGACGCCGATTCATCGCATTTTGCGGCATAGGCCGTCCGGCTAAGTTTTTCGCCACACTTCGCGACGCGGGTTTGGATGTTGCCCAAGAGATCAGCTTCCCGGACCATCACCCATACACGGAAGCGGAAGCCCAACAGCTGCTCGACCTCGCGCGAAAAACGGGCGCGGATCTCATTACCACCGAAAAAGATCATGTCCGGCTGGCCGGAAAAGCAAGCGTTTTCGAAGATCTCTATCGCTCCACGTCAACGCTCCCGATTACAATTCGCTTTGCCGATGGCGATGAAGCACGGCTTCTCAAGTCAATCGGCGACGCCCTTCAATTCCCGCTCTCGTCCTATGCGCCCGTGCACCCTATATCCTAGCCAAAACTACGAGCGACAGACGGGTTATGTGCGGACGCTTCACCCAGGCCTTTAGCTGGACCGAGATTCTGGAATTTTTCGAGCTTATTGACGAGATCGCGCCGACGCTCGGCTCATCATGGAATGTCGCCCCAACCCATGCGGCAGGCGTGATCGTCACCGCAGACGGCGGCTTGCGCTTTCAGCCGATGCGCTGGGGGTTGGTGCCGTTCTGGGCCAAAGATCCGTCCATCGGCTCGAAACTCATCAATGCTCGCGCCGAAACGTTGCACGAAAAGCCCGCCTTCCGCCATGCGCTGAAGTCGCGGCGTTGCATCGTGCCGATCTCCGGCTTTTACGAATGGCAACGGCAGGGTCGCTCAAAACAGCCCTATTTCGTGACAAGCGTGGATGAGAAGCCGCTGATGCTGGCGGGACTCTGGGAACAGTGGAACGATTTCTTAACCTTCACGGTCATAACCGTGCCCGCCAACGCTGACATTTCTGCCGTTCATGATCGGATGCCAGCAATTCTGCCGGGGGAAGATGCTCTGGCGTGGCTGAAGACAGGCGACACGGATCTTTTGCAATCTTGCGCGCCTGAGCATTTGCGCATCTGGCCGGTTTCAACCCGCGTCAACTCGCCCGCCAATAATGATGCAAGCCTGACCGAGCAGCTTGCCGCGCCAACAGAAGACGCGCCCAAGAATAAGCCGGAGCAATTCGTGCTTGGCTTTTAATCTCACGATAAGGCGCAAGGTACACTATCTCGCCGTGTGTTGCATCACCAAAGCAACGAAAGTGGCAGCTCGGTCGTGCATTTCACTTCGGAGAGCGACATGGATGAGTTCGTGAACTGCACCGCCGCGACCTGGCTCAGATGCTTACGAAAAAACGCCTCGTAGGAGGCCGTATCGCGAGTGATGACACGGAGAAGGTAATCGGTTTCGCCCAACAAGGTGTGGCATTCCACAACCTCTGGAAATTGCCGGATGGCTTCCTCAAATTTAGGGAGCGTACGCTGCCCATGAGATTGCAGCTTTACATGAGCGAAAACCATCATTTCCAAGCCCAGCTTGTGCCGGTCAAGCAACGCCACGCGCTTCTTAATAATGCCTGCGCTTTCCAATTTTTCGATGCGCCGCCAGCAGGAAGATTGGGATGCACCGGCGCGGTTTGCGATCTCAGCGGTCGAAAGCGATGCGTCCGCCTGGAGAAGCAGAAGGATATGACGATCAATGGGGTCGAGGTCAGTCAGCATGAGTTATGCAAAACCTCAGCGGATTCTAAAATAATATATCAGTTAAGCTAAGCCTGGCCGTCAGACTTTGCAAAGTCTTTTCATTTTCCTAGTGTCATACTCATAAAAAAATCGGCGAGGAATACCCATGGACACGCTTGTTTACGCTCCCTCCGTAAGTCTCGATGATAAGTATGATGTCGAGGAAGGACAGGTCTTTATCACTGGGGTGCAAGCCCTTGTCCGGCTTCCGCTGCTTCGCCGGGAGATCGACGCCAAAAACGGCCTTAACACCGCTGGCTTCATTTCGGGCTATCGCGGATCGCCGCTTGGCACTTACGACAAGCAACTATGGCAGGAAAAAAAGCGGCTTGCTGAGCATCACATTATCTTCAGGCCGGGAGTAAACGAGGAACTTGCCGCAACCGCCGTTTGGGGCAGCCAGCAGGTCGGGCTGTTCCAAGGCAGCCAATATGATGGCGTATTCGGCATTTGGTACGGCAAGGGGCCGGGCGTAGACCGTTCCGGCGATGCGTTTAAGCACGCAAGCTTTTTTGGAACCTCGCCATATGGCGGCGTCCTTGCTTTCGCTGGCGACGACCATTCCTGCAAATCATCTACGCTCCCAAATCAGAGCGACTTTGCCCTCATGGATGCTGAAATTCCCGTGTTGAGCCCCGCCGATGTCGGCGAGCTTCTGGAATTTGGCATGAAAGGCTTCGACCTTTCGCGTTTTGCGGGCCTTTGGGTGGGCATGAAGGCCATAGCCGATACGATGGATGCAAGCTCCACCATACGCATCGACAGAAGCCGGTATAGTTCAATAGCGCCTCAAGACGTTGCCTCGCCTCCCGGCGGACGAAATGGGCGCCTGCACCTCACGCCGCAGCAGCAGGAGGAGGTAAACCGCCATTTCCGTCTGCCAGCAGCCATGGCGTTCGCGCGCGCAAATCGCTTCGACCGGATCGCCATTGACAGTTCCAATCCGCGTTTTGGCATTGCCGCTTCCGGCAAAGGCTATCAGCATGTGCGGCAAGCGCTGCGCGACCTTGGCATTTCCACCGAGCGCGCCGCAGAGCTTGGCATTCGCGTCTACAAGGTAGGTTTGGTGTGGCCGCTCGAAGAACAGGGCGCGCGTGCCTTCGCCGATGGCCTGGAGACCGTTCTTGTCGTCGAAGAGCGCCGCGACGTGATCGAGCATCAGCTTCGGGAGGCTGCCTATGGGCTGGCCGATGGCCGCAGGCCACGCATTGTTGGCAAGCGCGATAGCTCAGGCGCGCCTCTGATAAGCGATATCCTCGACATAGACACTGCGGAAGTCACGCGCGCCATTCTTCGCATGATGCCGCAGGAATGGAAAACTGAGAATATGCGCGAGATCGAAGCGCGCCTTACCGATTCTGCGAAGTCGGCTGCGGCTGTGGTGCCTCTTCATGTGCGCTCGCCCTATTTTTGCTCCGGCTGTCCGCACAGCACCTCGACCCGTGTGCCCGATGGTAGCCGCGCAATGGCGGGGATTGGCTGCCACTTCCTCGCCTCTTATATGGACCGCGCCAGCGATAGCTATACGCAGATGGGCGGCGAAGGCGCGCTGTGGGCTGGACAAGCGCCATTCACGAGCGAGAAGCATATTTTCGCCAATCTCGGCGATGGCACCTATTTCCATTCCGGCAGCCTTGCCATTCGACAGGCGGTCGCTGCGGGAGACAACATTACCTATAAAATTCTCTATAATGACGCCGTGGCGATGACCGGCGGCCAGCCGGTTGATGGAGCGCTGACGGTGCCGCAGATCGCAGCTCAGATGCGTGCGGAAGGCGTGAAACGGATTGCCATTGTCAGCGATGACCCGGAACGGCACCGGGGTGATCAGATGATCCCCGCTGGCGTGACGTTCGATCACCGCTCGCGCCTCGATGCTATACAGCGCGAGCTTCGCGATGTGCCGGGCGTTAGCGTACTCATTTACGATCAAGTCTGCGCTACGGAAAAACGCAGGCGCCGCAAGCGTGGGCTCATGGAGCACTCCGAGCGTCGCGCTTTCATCAACGAGGCTGTGTGTGAAGGGTGTGGCGACTGCTCGCGCGCATCAAATTGTCTCTCGGTTGAGCCTGTGGAAACCGAATTTGGCCGGAAACGCCGCATTAATCAGTCTACCTGCAACCAGGATTTCACCTGCGTTGATGGTTTCTGCCCAAGCTTTGTTTCGGTTTATGGCGGAAAGTTGAAGCGTTCCGCGCCGCCTGCCCACGCTCTCGCGGCTCTGCCCGAGCCTGTTCTTCCCGCGTTAGGCTCCGATGGCTATAACATCCTCATGACCGGCATCGGTGGCCTCGGCATCACATCGCTTGCCGCCATAATCGGTATGGCCGCTCACCTCCAGAATCGCCAGGTCCGCGTCCTCGACCAAATCGGCCTCGCACAGAAAGGCGGCGGCGTTTATTCGCATCTACGTATCGGGGAACAAGGGGCCGAGCTTTACAGTCCTCGCATTGGTTTAGGTCAGGCCGATCTCGTTTTGGCGGCTGATATCGTCGTAGCCCATGGCAAAAGCGGGCTTCCGATGATGGATGCTGGGCGGACGACGGTTGTCACCGATGGCCAGGTCACGCCGACGGCGGAGTTCGTCGCTAATAATGCGGTGGGTTATGATAAGGCCGGCATGGCAGCGCGGCTTAAGGCTAATGCGCGTGGTGTGGAGCAATGCCCAGCACAGGCGATAGCAACTACGCTTCTTGGCGACGCCATCTATGGAAATATGGTGCTGCTCGGCTTCGCTTGGCAAAAGGGTTTGGTTCCCTTGGAACGCGGCGCGATTTTGCGCGCAATCGAGCTGAATGGCGCGAACATCGATCAGAACAAGCGCGCATTCGAACTTGGACGCGAGGCTTCGCTTGATGCTGCAGCGATCATGGCGAAGGTTGCGCCCCCGCCGAAATTATCGCAGACGCTCGATGAATTGATCGAAATCAGGGTGCGCGATCTCACCGCCTATCAGGACGCGGCATATGCGGCCCGCTACCGTGCTCTTGTCGGCAAGGTGCGCGGACGCGAGCGGGCAATCGCCCCAAGCAGCGAAGCGCTTGCCATGGCCGTCGCCCGCAATCTGTTCAAGCTCATGGCCGTCAAAGATGAGTATGAGGTGGCCCGGCTTTACACCGATGGTGAATTCGCGAAACGCCTCCATGCGCAGTTCGATGGCAATTTCCGGGTCGCTATTCACCTTGCACCACCATTCCTGACCCGCCGCAACCCAGATACCGGACTTCCCGAAAAGCGCACGTTCGGCCCATGGATACTTAAAGCCATGAAGCTACTCGCGAAGGGTAAAAGCCTGCGGGGTACGCGCTGGGATATTTTCGGACGCACAGCCGAGCGGAAGGCAGAGCGTGCATGTCTTGCCGATTACGAGGGGCGCGTGGAGAAGCTTCTTACCGTCCTGACCCGTGCGAACCTTGCTCTGGCTGCGCAATATGCGAGCGTTCCGGACATGATCCGCGGCTTCGGTCACGTAAAAGAGGCCAATATTAAGAAAGCCGAAGCCCGATACGCTGAACTTGAGGCGGCGCTTAATTCGCCCCGGTCGACGACGCTGGCTGCGGCTGAGTAATCACAGCACCTTATGCAGGGGTCAGGCTTGAGCAATTTGGTGCCCCTGCATCCGTCGTCGCGAGGCGCCCTAAGCCGCCGTGGCGATCCAGCAACGCATTAAACGCCGATGCTGGATTGCTTCGCTCTGCTCGCAATGACATGCCGCGTGATCTTCGCTTGCGGGCCCAGATGCTGTGCAATCGGCAAATCACGCCTGTTCGTGGGCCATCTCGGGACTTTGGACGCCGCCCGCGTTCGTTATAGCTGCTCGCGTTCCGTAATGCACCGCTGGGTGCAAAGCATGCTCGATCGCGTCCATAGCTTCCTTAGCCTCAATATCGAGAGAGCGCGCCGCAAGGCGGCTCTCCAGCGTAAGCGACACAGCGCCGAAAACCAGCGTGGTAAAGCCGACGAGACCGCAGACAACCGCGAATATTATCAGCCCCTCGAAGACTAAGCCGCCGACATACTTTCCTGAAACTGCGCCAGCGATCGAGAGCATCGTGGCCATCGCGAACATGCCTGTTGAGAGGTAGAAGCGCGTGATCGCATGAACGAGCAACTGGACGCGTTGTTGCGCCATCCCAAGTTCGCGAGCGGCGTTCGATGTCAGGCGCTTGCCGTCTGGTTTTTCCAGATACGCCATAAGCTCGCGCGAACGGTCAACCGCCCGGGCGAAGCGATTCGATGTGCTGAGCAGAAGAAGAGCCGTCGAATTGGTGAGGAGCGCAGGGCCGCTCACATAGGACAATACCGTGAACGGATTCTCATTCAGATCCATGTGTTTAGCCAATAGTGGAAAAGAAAAGGGGAATGAGCATCACCTCAGCGCTTTTTGCGCGCTGGCTTCACAGGTGCGGCAGATGCTGATTGCGCCGCCGCTGCCTGCGCCCTCGCTTGAAGGGTCCTTTGGTAAGTATCGTATCCCGCCATTATCTCGGTAAAGAGCGCTCTTGCCGATCTCTCATTACCAGCTTCTGTGAGCGTAATATGATCCGGCGCAGCCAGTGGGGGCTTTGCCGAAGTCCAGGCGTGGATCGAACAAGGGCCACCCATGAATTTCGCCCAGTCCCAATAATATGCTCCGGCCGTCGCGGCGCTGCGCCTCAGGGACGTGCGGACCGCGTCGAGCCGAGGCGGGGCGTGCCATCGCGCTAGCCGCTCATCGTCGCCTGACAGCATACGATCGTATTTTGCGGTTTCTTGCGCATCGAGCGAACGGCACACCTGCGCGCCGGCGGACCCTGCGTAAGCGGGCAAGCGCGCGGCGTCCGGGGGCGCAACAATCAAAAGCGAGGCTTGCGGCGCCCAGACTCGAAGCTGATCGATGAGAAGACGCAAGCGGATCTCATACTGGCCGACGTCCAGATCATCGTGGAAACCTTCGCGCGAGCCATAGCCTAGTATAATAAGGTCTGGATTGAGCTTCTGAAGATCGTTCGCCGCAAATTGCGCGTTCCATTTTCCGGGGGCCGCCGCAGTTGCTCCCGGAAGGCCAAGATTGGAATAGCGAAGGCCAGCGGTGTTCGTGCCCGTCGAAACAGATAGTAGCGAGATCTCACCGTCTCCGCGCGGCCTGATAACCACTTCGCGCGCCTTTGCGGCAATACGGATCGTTGTCTGATTGGGAACGGGTGTGGCTGTAGGCACGACCTTCGCGTCGCCGTCTACGGTGACAACGGCGCTGCCCTGCGATGGCCCGGTCGCGAACGTAACCTCAAGCCAGTCAACAGTGCCCTGCGCCGGGGCAAATCTTACCCAAGCATCGCTCGCCTTGGCCGAGATGCGGACGCCGGTGATGCCGTAAGAGCCCGGCGCTCCGGCTGCGCTGCTCGCAAGTTGCCAATTTCCGCCCCGGTCAACTTTCATGCCGCGCAATGGGAACAGTCCGGTCATGACGCCCCGGCCAGCATTGCCGAACCTGCTCGAAAGATGCTCGCGCAAATCTCCAGCAAAGCGATCATCAACGATGTGATCGTCGCCGAAGTGAAGAATTGTCACTTCGCGGCGTCGCCCGGAGGATAGGGCGGTCAGCGCCTCATAAAAGTGCCGAAGCGATTCCGCAGCGGGCAGCACCGCAGGCTCGAACGCGGCGGACGCCTCGTGAACGGGAGCAAAGCCTCCCGGCTTACCAGGCTGGCGCGTAGCGACCGTGGAAAAGGCGGAGAAAAGCCCCGGTCCGCTGTCAGGTGTAAGCAGCACTTGCTGTTTCTGCCCGCTCCCAAAGGGAAGCGACTGAAGAGAAAGAAAACTGGATTTATATGAGCGATTTAGGGCTGGCGCGGCGCCCGCGCCCTCGTCGGCGAATGAGCCGCTTACGTCATCATTTGATTTGAAGCCGGGAAGACATCCCGAAAGCATCGGAAGCAAGCAGAGCGCGAAAAGATAGGAGGCTGCGGGCGCAAAACGCCGCCTACCTGAATCTCGCACTTCATTAACATGCATGACAACGTACCGGCTAAATGCTTCGATTTTACTGAGAATTTGGCGACGAGTTGCCATGCCAACGGAAGTCGTCGGCGCGGCCTTCTTTTGGGGTAAGCGCCTCGCCCCGGCTCAGGGCTCGGAAGTAAACGCGGTCCGCGAGCGGCGTTTGCTGCTGAATATCGCGGATCGAAAACTCACTAACAGGCGAAATGACCGCAATTGCGGTTAGGCCATTGCCTAGATCGTTAAGGATCATTTCGCCCTGCTGGAAGCCTACAGAATATGCTGCCTGATCGCGCCCTGCTGGCTGCGCAGGGGTTGCTGTGGCGCTCCAATTGGAGGCCCCGCCTGCTGCATCGCGCGCACCGCCAACTTGAGCACTGTCTCGATTTTGAGGAGCAGGCGCCGATGAACGCTCTTGCTTTGCGTCCGGTCCGACCGATCCCTTCCAGCCAGCAGCCGCTGCTGCAGCAGTCGAAGCCGGGGTTGTTCGCGAGCCGCCGGGGACGATCCTGGCTTGCTCCTCTTCATCTCCCGCAAGCGGGATATTCCGGTTCAAGCGCGCCTGGGCGAGATCGCGGCGGAGGATGATTTCAACGTAATTGGCTAGCTTTCTGTTGCCGAGGGCTGTGAGGCCAATGCCATCGCTTTCGCGTAGCCTTTTGGTCTGCCCGGTCAGCGCTGGCCCGTATGCGCTGTAATGCCCAAGTTGGTCTGTGAAGCCCGACCAGGTTTCGATAAACTTCACACCGTTAAGATACGCGGCTTGCCGCACAGCGTCGTTCATCGCCGCAACGGTCTCACTGAGGTTTGGGTTGCTCATGATCGGCAGCCCAACCCAATAGACGGCTACATTTGCCGCCTTCAACTTTTTAATAAGCCGCTCGGCCTCTTTGCCATAGGCTTCCGCCCATTCGGGTGTGCCCGGCTGCGCACGGCCATTCGCCGTCCGGATAGGAATTCTATCGTTAGCGCCAAGCATGATGATGACGATATGGACAGGGCCGCCAGCCAGCATCCGATCGACTTCGCCGAAGACCTCACCTTGCTCGCCACGCGCCAAGCCGAAACTCCAGCGGGACACACCCGAAATCTGCACCGAACCGTCCTGCTTGAACGCTTCTTCGAGACCTGCTGTCAGGCCATTGCCGAGCGAGTCGCCGATAACGCGGACTTGATAACGTTCGGTCTGCGGAAATGGCGTAATGTAACTTGTGGAGAGGCTGCTGATGCTTTGCGCGAATGTTGGCGCGGGTGCAAGCTGCAGCGACGCAGCCATTAACATGCTCAGGACAAGCTTAGTGGCGCTGCCGAAGCGGCCCGCGAATTTCCGGTCTTCCTCAAAGGACCTGCCCAAGAGACGTCACCCCCAAAAACTACCTAGCTGTGTAAGTGCATATTTCGTTAGGATCAAGCCTGCTTTAGGCGCAGCATCATTATTGACTCTGTCAACGGGTTCTACGGCCATCTCTTCACCAAAGCGTCGCCGCCCGCAAGGCGGTCTGCTAAATGACCCACAGCAAGAGCATAAAGGTCTGAGCTATTATATTTCTTAATGACATTGAAATTTTCTGCGACAAAGAAAGCGGGACCCTGAGCGCCCGAGGGCAGATAAAGATAGCCTCTCTCTCGTGAGCGCGGAAAAGCTTTTGAATCTGCACGCTTTATGCCGAGTTTTTCCCACTGCGACTGCGCGTTTGTGAATCATCTCGCTTGCAAGTTTCGCGTCGAAACCTTGCGGCAGGATAACTTCATAACCCCAAGCCGCTCCCGTCCGCCATCCCGACCGTTTAAGATAGTGCGCCGATGAGCCAAGTGCGTCGGCGGGCGTTTCCCAAATGTCCCGTTTGCCGCGACCGCTAAAGTCCACTGCAAATTTGATGTAAGTTGTGGGGATAAACTGTGTATGTCCCATGGCTCCGGCCCAGGAGCCAACCATGGCGTTCGCTTTCACGTCACCATGCTGCAAAATTTTGAGCGCGGCGATCAGTTGAGTTTTCGCGAAGGCGCTGCGTTTGCCCGAAATCGCGAGCGTTGCAAGCGAACGAATCACGTTCTTAGTGCCGCGCTCGGTGCCGTAGTTCGATTCGATCCCCCAGATCGCAGCCAATATGTAACGGCTGACCCCATATCGCCTTTCAATGGCGGCGAAGATCTTTTTGTTTTGCTTGAGTAGGTCGTTGCCGTCGGCCACGCGCTTAGGCGTCACAAGGCGCAAGATATAGTGCTCAGGTGATATGGTGAATTCTGGCTGGTGTGCGGCCTGATCAAGCACGTCTTGATCGGGAGAAAGCCCGGCAAAAGCCGCGTCGAACAGTGGGCGCGTTATGCCAGCCTGCCGCGCTGAAGGCCAAATTTCCTCTTGCAGACGGTCAAATGACCCCGCAGAGGCGGCCGGGCACGTCATGCCGATCGCAATTCCGCAAAGCAAAGCAGCAATAAAGCGAATATGCTTCCAATATGCGTAGGAATTTCTCATCTTATGCCAATCTCCCGCCATCATGGCGGACCGAGCCGCAGCCTCAATTTCGGCTGAAACATGCGCGCTTCTCCGCTATATCAATAAGCAAACCACTCGCCTCCATGGAAACGTCCCTATGAGCAAGCCTATACGCAAAGCCATTTTCCCAGTCGCCGGTCTGGGCACGCGCTTTCTACCCGCTACCAAGGCGATGCCGAAAGAGATGCTGACCGTGGTAGACCGGCCAATCATTCAGCATGTCGTCGACGAGGCCCGTACCGGGGGCATCGAGCATTTCATCTTCGTAACTGGGCGCAATAAAGGCGTTATCGAAGACCATTTCGATAGGCAGTTCGAGCTTGAGGAAGTTCTGAAGCGCCGCAATAAGCAGGAAGAACTGCTGAATCTCGAGCATCTTTTACCCGGACCCGGCGCAACGAGCTTCACCCGTCAGCAAGAGCCGCTAGGGCTTGGCCATGCTGTTTGGTGCGCTCGCGATATCGCAGGCGACGATCCCTTTGCGCTCCTTCTGCCCGACGTGATCGTGCTTCCCGACGGTGAAAGCTGCCTTGCTCAGATGATTAAGGTCTATGACCAGTTGCGCGGAAAATATGGCGCGGCGGCGAAGATAAATGTGATCGCGGTTGAGGAAGTCGCGCCGGAAGAGACGAGTTCTTACGGCGTCGTAGGGGTTCAAGAAGAGGTGGGCGAGCAGCTTTGGCGCGTTAGCTCCATGGTTGAAAAGCCAGCGCCCGGTACTGCACCATCAAATCTTATCATCATGGGACGCTACATCCTGCAGCCGGAAATCTTCGGGATTTTGAAGAATCAGGAGCGCGGCGCCGGTAACGAGATTCAGCTTACCGACGCGATGAAAACGCTCATGCAGGATCAGATGTTCTTCGCTTATAAATACCGGGGTAAGAGCTATGACTGCGGCTCAAAGCTGGGATTTTTAACGGCCAATGTCGCCTTTGCGCTAGCGCGAGCCGATTTGGCGCCCCGTTTCGGCGAGGAGCTGAAAAAGCTGACAGACGAACTTCCATTCTCGGCTGCCAAGGCTGCGGAATAAATAACCACTACCGCGCTAAACTCTATTGCCTAAATTTTCCAAATTGCCGTAACGCTTTGGTCGCTATAAAAAGAAAAGCGTGAGCTGGGAGTTGGCAATGAACCGGGGTTTAGCGCAGGCGGCAGTCGCTGCAATAGAAACCGCCCGTGATCGGGAGTTCACGGCGGTTGCCCGGCGGACGCTTCAATGCGGTGCCGATGGTCTGAACTCGCTACAAGCCGCGCTAGGCAATGGCCTGGACGAAAAATTTCAGGCTGCCGTTGAGCTTATGCTGCCCTGCAAGGGCAGAGTAATCGTAACAGGCATCGGAAAAAGCGGCCATATCGGCCAGAAGATTGCCGCCACCCTGGCGTCGACTGGCACGCCTGCTCAATTCGTTCATCCCACTGAGGCTAGCCATGGCGATCTTGGGATGATCACGGCGCAGGACGTCATTCTTGCGCTCTCCTGGTCCGGTGAGACCGTGGAGCTTGCCAATCTCATTTCCTATTCGCGCCGTTTTCGCGTGCCGCTCGTCGCAATGACTTCTCGCCCCGAAAGCGCTCTCGGTGCAGCCGCTGACATTGTTCTGCACCTGCCCCAAGTCACGGAAGCGTGCCCTCACGGCCTAGCGCCCACGACATCGACGCTTGTCCAGCTCGCGCTTGGAGATTGCCTGGCGATAGCTTTATTGGAAGGGCGCGGGTTCACGCCGCTCGATTTCAAAATGTTTCACCCGGGCGGCCAACTCGGCGCAAACCTCAAGCATGTCGGCGACATCATGCATCGCGCTGGCCGGCTTCCGCTTGTCGGCCTCGATGCAAAAATGAGCACGGCACTCGTGGTAATGACTGAGAAAAGTTTCGGGTGCCTCGGCGTCGTCGGCGAAAATGGGTGCCTTGCTGGCATTATAACCGATGGCGATCTTCGGCGTCACATGGCGCCGGAACTGCTTAGCCGCCCGGTTTCGGAAATCATGACGCGGTCGCCCAAAACCGTGACCGCCGAAACGCTGGCGAGCTCTGCTTTGGAGATCATCAACTCGTCGGAAATAACGGCGCTGTTCGTGGTGGATAGTAATAAAGCGCCTGTCGGGATCGTGCACATCCACGATCTGCTGCGTGCAGGAGTCGCGTAAGGGGCGGTTAGGAGCGATCACCCGGCAACTGTTCAATCGTTGCGAAACGGGTGGGTATCATTACGTAAATCCCTTATTCGTTGCGAAACGGGATTGTGTAACGATTTAGCCGTGCCAAAACTAATCAAAGCAACGAAATTAGCGTTGGTGCTGGGTGCCGAAGTTACAGCATTCCTACGTAGCGCGTCCTTGCCACCGCCGTAAACCTGTCCCATAGCATCTTCGAATAAATAGCAACTGGTGCTCATGAGCCTTTATCGCGGTTTTCTCACAGTAGGCGGCCTGACGGCGGTTAGCCGCGTCTTCGGCTTCGTCCGGGACGTTTTGCTCGCGGCGGTAATGGGCACCGGCTGGGTCGCGGACGCTTTCTTCGTTTCGTTCCGCTTTCCCAATCTGTTTCGGGCGCTGTTTGCCGAAGGCGCGTTTAATTCCGCTTTCGTACCGCTTTTCTCGAAACGCTTGCGTGCTGAAGGCAAGGAGAGCGCGCGCGGCTTCGCGGAGCAAGCGCTGGCCATCCTCTTCGTCGGCGTTATGGCGACCGTGATCGCCGCCGAGATCTTTATGCCCTATCTTGTGCAATTAATTGCACCTGGATTTAGCAGCGATCCGACCAAGTTCCAGCTTGCGGTGCTGCTCACGCGGATAACGTTCCCCTATCTCGTCTGCATGTCGCTTGTCGCGCTGACGGCGGGCATATTGAACGCTCTCGGAAAATTCAGCGCGCCAGCGGCCACGCCCGTGCTGCTCAATCTCGTTTTGATCAGCGTGACCTTATTCGCGGCGTCTGCCGGATTTTACGATCAGCCTCAAGCGGGCATCATTCAGGCCTGGGGCGTGGCTGTGGCAGGCTTTGCCCAGCTCCTTTATGTGGCATGGGCCGCTCGCGGACTCGGCATGGACCTTGGCTTCCGCTGGCCGCGTATAACCCCTGAGATGCGGCGATTGCTCGTGCTCGCAGTGCCGGGCCTTATCACCGGCGGCATCAATCAGGTGAATATCTTCATCGGCACCATGATTGCTTCATTGCAGGCGAGCGCGGTCTCTTACCTCTATTACGCGGATCGCATCAATCAGCTTCCGCTTGGCATGGTGGGCATCGCTATTGGCGTGGTGCTGCTGCCGACTCTTACACGCCATCTGGCGGATGGGGACGAGGGCGCGGCAATGGCGAGCCAAAACCGCAGCCTCGAATTTGCGCTACTCCTCACACTGCCAGCGGCGGTCGCGCTCATCGTTATTCCGAAGCCGATCATTCAGGTGCTTTTCCAGCGCGGTTCCTTTTCGGCTCCCGATACAGTTGCAGTCTCCGCCGCGCTTGCCGCATTTGCCGTGGGCTTGCCCGCCTTCGTCATGACCAAGGTGTTTCTGCCCGGTTTCTTCGCCCGCGAGGATACATCGACGCCAATGTGGTTCGCCATGATCTCGGTGGCAGTGAATATTGGCGGCTCGCTCGCGCTGTTCTTCACAATCGGGCATGTCGGTATCGCGATCGCAACCAGCCTCTCCGGGTGGACCAACGCAATTCTTTTGGCGGCGACGCTTATGAGACGCGGGCATTTCCGGCTTGACGCAGCTCTTAGACGGCGCGCCCCGCTGATCTTAGTGTCGAGTGCAGCTATGGGTGCGGCGCTTTACTTCACTGGCCAGGCTCTGGAACGCTTTTTTACACCAGCGCATAGTGGCCTCGTGCAGGCTGGAGCGCTCGTGGCGCTTGTGACGTGCGGCGCTCTCGTCTATGCGCTTTCGGCGCAGATCACCGGTGCGATGCGTCTGTCCATGCTTCGCCGAGCTATGTCCAGGGCTTAGCACGGCAGTGATCCTAAAAAAGAGGGAGAAAGATATGATTTTTGAAATCGCCGAGATCGAAGTAAAGCCGAACGAAGAAGAGGCGTTTGAAGCTGCCGTGGCGAAAGCTACGCCTCTGTTCCAGCGCGCAAAAGGCTGCCATGGCGTGGAGTTGCAGCGGTCTATTGAAAAACCGTCCCGTTACCGCCTCGTCGTGAAGTGGGAGACAGTGGAAGATCATATGGTCCACTTCCGCGAGTCCGAAGACTTCCAGGAATGGCGCAAGCTCGTTGGGTCGCATTTCGCTGCTGCCCCTGTCGTCGAGCACACACGCACCGTTGTCTCAGGATTTTAGAGGGAACGGTGGCTTCGCACGCAACTTTCAGCCCAACGCATTCAGGAACATCAGCGTCGCTGCGATTCCAAGTGCGCTTCGCACTGCGTGCAGCAACCCCCATTTAACAATCAAGCGGCGTGAAGCAGCGCCGCCCTCTTTATTTGGGATGGCCATCAGCGCGTTGTTGGTCGGCGCGATTGCAAGCAGCGTATAAGGCCAATTCGCTAGGATTAACCCGGCGCCCGCAAGCCAAAGCCAATCCCGGGTCAGCCACCAAGTCACGATTGCGAGCACGCCAGACAATAAAGCAAGGGGTGCTTGCATGGCGAAGCCTCGCTTGTAGCTTGTCTTCCATTCAGAAAGCAGCGCCATATCATCAAGCTTCAGGCGCGCGGGCTGCTCTGCAATGTTGATGTAAACTGCCGCCCCTGCGAAGGCCGCCGCAGCAATAAGAGCGAGCTTGTCTACTATCATCTTCGCCTCCTAATTGTGAGGATAACCTAGTACCCGGAATCATTGATGCGCGAAACGGGGCTTTAGGCGTTTTTGGTGGACCTCGGATTTTTGCCAGACGAATGGCCTTGCAGTCTCATTATAGCTGTCGATGAATGCCTGGATGTGCGCCTTCAGTTCGCCGATGGAGGTGATGGACGTGCCGGAAAGCGCCTTTCCGGCGAGGATCGAAAACCAGATTTCCACCTGATTAAGCCAGGACGCCTTTGTGGGCGTGAAGTGGAAGTGAACGTTAGGATGGCGTTTAAGCCAGCGGTCTTCCTTGGGCTTGTGGGTGTTGAGGTTGTCGAGGATGACATGGATGTCGCGGCCAGGATGCGCGGCGGCGATCCGGTTCATAAAGTCCAGAAATTCGACCCTGCGGCGCCTTTTGTATTGCCGTCCCGTCACCTTGCCGGTGGCGACATCGAACGCCGCAAACAAAGTTGTGGTTCCGTGCCGCTTGTAATCGTGGCTTTGCCCCGTCAAGGCGCGCCCGTTGGCGAGTTTGAGATAGCCTTGTTTGCGTTCCAGAGCTTGGATGGAGGGCTTTTCGCCGGCCGCAAGCACGAGCGCGTTGCGCGGCGGATTAAGATAAAGCCCCACGATTTCGGCCGCCTTCGCCGCAAAATCGGGGTCATTGCTCGCGCACCAGCTTTTGCGCGCGGCAAGATCGATCTTCTGGGCGCGAAGAAAGCGCCAAATATATTGCACATCGACATCGCCAAGAGCGGAGGCGATCAGCGGTCCCGTCCAGCGCGCATAGCTCTTCGGCACGGGGCTGTCGAGAGCAGCCAGAATGCGTTTGCCGGTCTGTGCCGTGTATTTGGGATCGTTGCCCCGGTTGCCGGTCTCATCTAGTGGAGCGAATTTGACATTTGAGTCCTGGCTGCCGCGCGCTCGTGCTCAAATGTCAAATTCAAAAGCTCCACTAGAATCAAAAAGTTACTAGTGGTCCTTTGATTCCGGCATTTGCTCTCGAGAGGGCCGCAAGCGGATGCAAATGCCGGAATCGGACCACTAGCCCCGCCAGCCGCTTTTCGGCGTAGCGCACCCGCCATTTCGAGGCCGTACCCGTTGTACAGCCCACCTCGCGGCCGATTGCGCGCGTTGGAAGACCATCGGCCGCCAAAAGCACAATCCGCGCCCGCTGGCGCAGCCGATGTTCCGTTTTCGTCGAGCGGGCGAGCGCTTCAAGCTCGGCCCGCTCCTCTCCAGTCAATATAATCGCTGTCGCCTCAGGGATGCTTTTCATGCATCCTTAAATCACAACTCATCGATTAGCGATAGTGGGTACTAGCCCTTCTTCTGGGCAATTCGTTGCCAGCTCTTTCAAAAATTGGTGCCGGTGACGAACTACGATAGCTAATCCCGGGACAAGCCTCGCAAAAGCGCCATGCGCTTTCATATGCTCGTGCGGAACGAGAGTTGGGCGGCAGCGAAGTAATGCAGATTACGTTGAATGTTTTTTCTAATTGTTCAGAAGTTGACGTTCGAAAAATTCCTGTAAAGGACACGGTCGAAAGTTTTTATGATGCTTTCGGCGTAGATATCGTCACAAAGACGAATTTTTTCATAGATCAAGCACCATTTCGCCGAAGCTATGACGGCCTTTGCCGACTCGTCTCTTCTTTTCATGACGTCTATGGAAGTTATCAAATCCATTTCACATACGGGCTCGCCTTCGGCTACAAAAAGAGCATAGTGCTTTCTGAGACCGAATACGCGTTTCAGCTAGAGCACGATTGGCGCTTCTCGAAGGAATTCATCAAACATTCGATTCCCGCCTTAATTGACGCGATGAAAGCCGGGAATATGGAGCATTTGCGCTTCAATAAGGGGACGAACGTCTCTGGGCCATGTGATGTTGAGCTTGAGGAAGCCTCAATAGACGGCGTCCAATTCTGCCGCACTCCTTGCCGCTCCAACAATCCTCATTTGATCCATATCCCGACGTACATGCAAAAGCGCATTCACCTCATCGACCCTTCGCGCGCAGGCTCACGGGGCGTCGAGGAAAATTTATATGCGATGCCCAATTCATATATTTATGGCCCGCTCAACTATCCTGCGACGGTCGAGCATAATGATGGGCGCATGAGGCTGCGCAAACTCGCCAAAAAGCTTGGCAAGCCAACATATAATTTCCTTATCCGCAGCGGGTGGATGGAAGCGGCCTTCGAAGCAGAGTATTTTCTAAAGCAAAGGCTGCAGCGGACCTGAATAGGGTTCAGTCGTTGCGACGGCGAGCGAAGCGCGACCGGAAGTAATCCAGGGCAACGGTCCCAACATTTCCGCCGGATCGCCACAGCGCGATGCGCCGCGCGAAGGCAATCTGCATCAATAGCCGTCAATCTGGCGGTAATACTCGTATTGCAGAGACATCATCCCGCCAAGCGCGCCCGCCGCAACGAAAATATTACGACCGCCCTCCAATGCGGTGAACTTGAAGCGGCGCAGATCGAACGGTGCAAATATGGGCGAAATCAAAATCTGACCGACACCGCGAGCTATGCGGACGAGCGACACGAAAAGATATTTCCGCACGGCGCGACGGTAGCCATTCTTACTCCGGTACACGCCGAACAATTGGCCGCCGCGAGCAAGCCCGCGCAAAACATAACGCCAATAGGTGAGCCTCGATCTGGCGACCTCTTCCGTGACCACCGGCAGGCGCGAATTAACGATCCGCGCGCCCCGCTTGTTTGCCGCGTGAAAAAACTCGGTATCCTCGCCACCCGCCAGAGCAAGCCGTTCATCGAAGCGCAGGTTCATCCCATCCGGACGTATCAACCGTGTGGAGAAGAAAACGCCACAGGTTCCGGCGGAAGATTGCAGGCGCTGCTCGAGCGGTGCGTCTGAAGAGGCATCCTCCACATCGTGACCGCTTCCCAAGGACCAGAACGGGGCGGGATCGGGCTCCACTCTAATAATGTGAGGCTGAACAGCATCCGCTTGATCGCGATGCGCGGCCTCCAAATGCTTCGAGAGCCATGTGGGGCGTGCCGTCTGGTCGTCGTCGATAAAGGCGAGCCAGTCTGCATTCAGCGAGAGCGCCATGTCCAGCACGGCATTGCGCGCCATCGGGATGCCGCGTCTCGGCTCGTGGCGGTAGTGGACAGGGAACGGCGAAGTTGCGGCGAATTTCTCGACGATGGGCTTCGATGTCGGCTCGCTGTCATTGTCAGCAACAGCAATGTGGACCTCAAGCTCTGATACATGCTCCTGTGCGGTCAGAGAGCGCAAGCAGTTTGCCAGCATACCCGGCCGCTTGACGGTGCAGACGCCCAGGCAAACCACCGTTTTTTTGCTCATACGGCAACCTTCGTTCAACAAGACTTAGCGATATGAACGGAATTACCTGTTGCGGCGCTTGACGCATGCGGCGTTGCCTCGGCGATTGGTGCTTAATTTCCATTGACGCCCACTGTTAATCGATGCCGTATGGCATCAAGAAAATCACAAGGGCAATTGGACGACGCATGAACAGGCGCATGAAGGCTTTGGCCGCAGTAATTTCGATCTTTCTGGCAGCAGGCGGAGCGCAGGCGCAAATCTCCGACGACGTTGTAAAAATCGGCGTGTTGACCGACATGTCGAGCCTTTATTCCGATGGCACCGGCAAGGGATCGCTGCTGGCGGCGCAGATGGCGGCAGAAGATTTCGGCGGCAAAGTTCGAGGCAAGCCCATCGAAGTGATCGGCGGCGATCATCAGAATAAGCCTGATGTTGGAGCCAATCTGGCTCGCAACTGGTACGACAAGGAGAAGGTGGATGTCATCGCCGACGTGCCGACATCGTCTATCGCGCTTGCCGTTCAGAATCTCACCAGAGAAAAAAATCGGGTTCTGCTGATTTCAGGCGGCGGCGCATCTGATCTTACCGGGACGGCTTGTTCGCCGAACGGCATACAATGGACCTATGATACCTACGGCCAAAGCAACGTCGCCGGCAAAGAGATGGTTAAACGGGGGCATGACTCCTGGTATTTCGTTTCCGCCGACTACACCTTCGGGCAGGCGTTGGAGCGTGACGCCTCGAACATCGTGAAAAAATCGGGGGGCTCAGTGGTCGGCAGCGTGCGCCACCCGCTGAACACGAATGATTTCTCATCTTTTCTTCTGCAAGCTCAGGCTTCCAAGGCGAAGGTTATCGGTCTTGCGAATGCCGGAGCCGATGCCTCCAATGCGATCAAGCAGGCGCATGAATTCGGCCTAATAGGCAAAGACAGCCCTCAGAAATTCATTGCATTGCTGATGGCTATAACCGACGCCAAGGCGCTTGGTCTCGAAATTGGCCAAGGGCTGATTGTGACCGAGGGCTTTTATTGGGATCTGAATGATGAAACACGCGCCTTTGCAAAGCGCTTTTATGAGCGGATCGGCCGTATGCCGACAATGTTCCAGGCGGGCGTTTACTCGGCGGTCACACATTATTTAAAGGCCGTTGATGCGACAGGCACCGACGAGGCGAAGGCCGTTCTCGCCAAGATGAGGGAAACGCCGGTGAACGATTTTTTCGCCAAGAATGGCATCATTCGCGAGGATGGGCGCATGGTGCACGACATGTATCTTCTGGAAATGAAAAAGCCGGCTGAGTCCAAGGGGCCTTGGGATCTCTACAATGTGCTCTCGGTCGTCCCCGGTAAGGAGGCCTACCGGCCACTTGACGAGAGTGAGTGCCCTCTCATCAAGAAGTGAGGACCGCACCCCACATTAGCGGCAGATATGGTAAGGGTTTTTCCTCCTAAAGTGGGGCGGATTTGCCGTCGACTCGCCATAGTCACGACGATAGGATGGCCCGCCTGCTAAAACAGCACGGCGAGAGATATTCTAGGGAGACAATCAATGTTCATCCGTACACTGAGCGCCACTTTGGCTGGCGCGCTTCTATGCGCGACTGCGGCTGTGGCTCAGCAACCAACACCCCCCGCAGCCAGCCCAGCTGATGCTGTTCCCGAAAAGATGCCCTTCAACGTTCCATACGGCGCGCCGATTTCAGCCGACAAGGCGCAAGCGGCCATTCATGCAGCAGCGGCTGAAGCAACAAAGCGCGGCTGGCCGATGAATATCACCGTCGTCGATTCCGGCGGTAATTTGGTTAGCTTTCTCCGTATGGATGGCGCTCAGCTCGCTTCAATTGCCATTTCTGAGCACAAGGCGCGGGCGGCTGCAAAATTCCGCCGTCCTACGAAGGTATTCGAAGAGGCAATCCTCAAGAACGATGCCAAAAATATCGTGACGCTCGACGATGTGGTCGCCTCGCGCGGTGGAATCCCGCTGATTGAGGACGGCAAGCTGATCGGCGCGGTCGGATGTTCAGGCGCTACCGGCACGCAAGACGAAGTAGTCTGCATGGCCGGCGCTGCCACTGTGAACAAATAGCCACCGAGCAACCAGCCAAATCGCGGGGAGAATTTCCGCGATTTGGCCACAGCGTTACGGTCTCGCCAAGTTGTTGCCAGACAAAATTTGCGGCAGCATTTTGTTAACTATAAGATGAGAGCGTTTATGTAGCGATTAGGCTTAAGCGCAAGCGGAAATAAGCCCGATTAATGCGTGCAACGCAGAAACCGGACATTCATTAGTTGTGGAAATGGATTTTATATTTGTTGAATAAATCTTGCCGCAGCTTCTCATAGAGATTATATTTTCGCAATCGATTTGGCCGGACGACTGGGCCGTTTCCCTCGCCTTTCGCGTTAGGGCGCACGTTCCTACCTCTCTCCAAACATCGACGACCTGCCGCGTCACGCGCCTGTTTGACGTGGCTTTTATGCATCTGACTAGCGAAAGGACTTACCCATGAAGACGGGTGTCGTGAAATGGTATAACAGTCAAAAAGGTTATGGCTTCATCCAGCCTGACGATGGCGATAAGGACGTGTTCGTCCACGTCACCGCTCTCGAACGCGCCGGTTTGCGCGGCCTTGTTGAGGGACAGAAGGTTTCCTTTGAAATTCAAACGGATCGCCGCACCGGCAAGAGTTCCGCAGCTAACCTTCAGCTCGCGTAAATTTAATAGAGCGCTGGTCGCCTAAAATTTTCATAGAGCGCGGGGCAACCCGCGCTTTTTTCGCGTCCGGCCGCGGATAATGCTGTCAAGGGCGCTTTATTTTTGTCTCATTTTCAGCATAAGCGAGCAACTGAGTCTGGGCTCTTCATAAGGTTGTGCTTTCCAACAGCGGCATCGCAGCTTATTATGAAAAACCATGTCGGGCGGGGGTGCGCCTCGGCTCTCCGGCATTGTCTTACTGCTAAATTCCTAATTGGCAGGACTGAAGCGGTGCTTCAGACTGCGGATTAGACTTTAACTGGGAGCCGTACCAATAGCGCCTCTTCAATTCGTCACCTCGCGAACGACATACAGAGAGAGCACCCTTTTTCCTTTTTGGAGAAACGGTGTTCGCGCGAAAGACGGAGGGCTTGGCTTCATGCCGCCTTGGCTCCTCGCGGAGGACGAAAACAGCATCCCGTGGATGCTTACCCTCCGCGCCAGGATTGGCTCTAATGACGATCAGCGGGGTCGCAATGTCAATTGAATTGTTCGAAACATACACACGAAGCTTCGAGACGCGGCGTGAGACCATTATGTCTCTGGCCGATTATCTCAAAGGGTGCAAAGCGGACCCTTTGATGTATGCCTCTCCTCATGAGCGGCTTCTTGCCGCCATTGGGGAGCCTCAGATGGTCGATACGGCGAAGGACACACGCCTCGGCCGCATCTTCATGAACCGCACCATCCGAATCTATCCAGCCTTTGCCGAATTCTTCGGCATGGAAGAAACCATCGAGCGTATCGTGGCTTTCTTCCGCCAGGGCGCGCAAGGATTAGAGGAGCGTAAGCAAATCCTCTATCTTTTGGGTCCGGTCGGCGGCGGTAAGTCATCGCTTGCGGAGCGCATCAAAGCGCTCATGGAAACAAAGCCGGTCTATGTGCTGAAAGCGGGCGATGAACTCAGCCCGATTTTCGAAAGTCCGCTCTGCCTTTTCGATCCCGAAACGATGGGGGCCAGCATTGAGAGCGAGTACGGTGTCCCCCGCAGGCGCTTGACGGGCCTAATGAGTCCGTGGTGCTTGAAGCGGCTCGATGAGTTCGGCGGAGATATTACAAAGTTCAAAGTGGCGCGGATAATGCCCTCGCGTTTGCGTCAAATCGCAATCGCAAAGACAGAACCGGGCGACGAAAACAACCAGGACGTATCGTCCCTGGTCGGCAAGGTTGATATCCGCCGTTTGGAACTACTCGCCCAAAACGATCCCGATGCCTATTCCTATTCTGGTGGCTTGAACCGCGCCAATCAAGGCGTGCTCGAATTTGTTGAGATGTTCAAGGCGCCGATCAAGATGTTGCACCCCCTTCTGACTGCCACACAGGAAGGGAACTATGTCGGCTCGGAAAATATCGGTGCAATCCCGTTCAATGGGATTGTCATGGCGCACTCGAACGAAGCCGAATGGCGTGTATTTAAGAATAATAAGACGAATGAAGCGTTCATTGACCGCATTTTCGTGATTAAGGTTCCGTACTGCCTCCGCGTGCATGAGGAAGAGAAGATTTATGAAAAGTTAATCAGCGGCTCGGAGCTCGCCGAGGTGCCTTGCGCTCCGGGTACACTGGAGATGCTGGCTCGCTTCTCTGTGCTCTCCAGGCTGAAGACACATGAAAACTCAAGCCTTTATGCAAAGATGCGGGTTTATGATGGTGAGAGCTTAAAGGAAGTCGATCCGAAAGCGCGCACCATGCAGGAATACCGCGACCATGCGGGCATTGACGAAGGAATGGATGGCATCTCGACGCGTTTCGCGTTCAAGACCCTTTCAGCAACCTTCAATCACGACACGCAGGAGATTGCCGCCGATCCAGTGCACCTCATGTATGTGCTTGAACAGGCGATCCGCCGTGAGCAATTCCCTGATGATATCGAGAACAACTATATCGAATTCATCAAGGCTGAGCTGGGGCCGCGTTACGCTGAATTTATCGGCCACGAGGTCCAGAAAGCTTATCTCGAGTCCTATCACGACTACGGCCAAAACCTGTTCGATCGTTATGTAGCCTATGCCGACGCCTGGATTGAGGATCAGGACTTCAAGGATCCCGATACAGGACAGCTCATGAACCGGGAGCTTCTCAATCAGGAGCTTTCGAAGATTGAGAAACCCGCTGGTATCGCCAACCCGAAGGACTTCCGTAACGAAGTCGTAAAGTTCACCCTAAGGGCGCGTGCTCAGCGCGGCGGCAAGAATCCGTCCTGGGCGAGCTACGAGAAAATTCGCGAGGTCATCGAGCGGCGCATGTTCAGCCAGGTTGAAGACCTGCTCCCCGTGATAAGCTTCGGCTCAAAGAAAGACAGCGAGACAGAAAAAAAGCACGGAGAATTTGTCCAGCGGATGGTCGAGAGGGGCTATACTGAGCGTCAGGTCCGTAGACTTGTTGAGTGGTATATGCGCGTCAGACAAGCTGGATAGGCGAACCGTGCACATAATAGATCGGCGCCGCGACACGAGCGGCAAAAGTCTGGGAAATCGGCAGCGGTTTATCCGCAGAGCCCGAGCATTAGTGAAGCAAGCCGTCCGCGAAGCCTCTCGGGGCCGCAGCATTACGGATACCGCGCGCGGGGGCGAGATTTCAGTCCCCGCCGATGGTGTGCATGAGCCCGCTCTGCGCCGCAGCGGCCGGGGAGGAGTGCGCGAATATCTGCTCCCTGGAAATAAGAACTATGTCGAGGGCGATCTGATCGAGCGTCCTCCACAGGGCGGAGGCGCGGGTGGTGCAAGTGCCGACGGAAGTGGCGAGGATGAATTCCGCTTTGCGCTTTCCGATGAGGAGTTCATTGATCTCTTTCTCGAGGACCTTGAACTCCCGGACCTCGCGAAGCGCCAAATCATGGGGGAAGAAAAGGCTCAGCCGAGACGCGCAGGCTTTCGCTCTTCCGGCCCCCCCTCGACCCTGTCCGTTCCCCGCACCATGCGCAACAGCCTATCGCGCCGCATTGCGCTGCGCCGTCCTCGCGAAAAGGACATCGCTGAGCTTGAGGCGCGCCTGAAAGACCTTGAGGATAACGCTGGCGATCCAGAGGCAATTCTCGCCATTCGCGCGGAGCTTGAGCGGCAAGCCAAGCGCGCTCGCACTATCCCGTTCATCGATCCGGTGGACGTGAGGTTCCGGCGATATGAATCTGAGCCGAAACCCGTGGCGCAGGCCGTCATGTTCTGCCTGATGGACGTCTCCGGCTCCATGGACGAACATTTGAAGGACTTGGCCAAACGCTTTTATAGCCTGCTTTACCTCTTTCTGAGCCGGCGCTACCGCTATGTTGAGGTTGTGTTTATCCGGCATACGCACGAGGCGAAGGAGGTCGACGAGGAAACGTTCTTCCACAGCCGGGAGACCGGCGGCACGGTGGTATCTACGGCTCTTGAAGTTATGGCGGAGGTGGTGGCGGATCGCTATCCGCTCGCCAACTGGAATATCTATGCGGCCCAGGCTTCCGATGGTGATAATTTACCCATCGACAATGAGAAGACCGTCGCGATGCTGAAGACTTCTATTCTTCCGCTATGCCAATACTATGCTTATATCGAAGTTGGCCGTGACCGTGAGGAAAGACGCCGGGGCGCGGCCGAGCCTCCGAGCACGCTTTGGCGAGCTTACGAATTGGTTCTTGATCCTAAGACACCGATGGCGATGCGCAAGGTTCGCGACCGCCGGGATATTTATCCTGTCTTCCGAGAATTGTTTGAAAGAAAAAGCGGCGCGTCTTCAACGGGGGCATCTCGTCAATGACAGTTGCGCAAGACAATCTTCTCTTCAAAGGCGCCGACTGGGACTTTAGCACGCTCTCGCATATTTATGACGGGATCGGCGAAATCGGACTCGGCGAGCTTGGGCTCGACATTTATCGCCCCCGCATTGAGGTGATAACGACAGAGCAGATGCTCGACGCCTATGCATCAACGGGGATGCCGCTTTTCTATAAGCACTGGTCGTTCGGCAAGCAATTCGTTCGCAACGAGACCCTCTACCGGAAGGGTTGGCAGGGACTAGCCTACGAAATCGTTATCAATTCCAACCCTTGCGTTGTCTATCTTCTCGAAGAAAATTCCGCCACGATGCAGGCGCTCGTCATCGCGCACGCAGCTTTCGGTCATAATCATTTTTTCAAGAACAACTACTGCTTCAAGCAGTGGACCGACGCGGACGGCATTCTCGATTACCTGGCTTTCGCCAAGGGCTATATCGCGCAATGCGAGGAGCGTTACGGTGTGGCCGAGGTCGAGCGTCTTCTCGACGCCGCCCATGCGCTGCAAAACCAGGGTATACACCGCTACCCAGGCAAACGTTCGATAGACCTCAGCTCGGAAGAAAAGCGCGAGCGGGAGCGGCGTGAACACGGCGAGCGTCTATTCAATGACCTCTGGCGCACGGTGCCTGAACAAAAAAAGCGCGCGCAAAAGCGCTCGGAGACGGACCGGCGACGCGCCCTGCTAGGCTTGCCTGAAGAAAACATCCTGTATTTTCTTGAAAAGACGGCGCCGCGCCTCAAACCGTGGCAGCGTGAGGTCATCAGGATTGTGCGTCTGATCGCGCAGTATTTCTATCCTCAGCGTCAGACCAAGATGATGAACGAGGGCTGCGCGACCTATGTTCACTACCAAATTATGAACCGGCTCCTTCAAAAAGGGCAGATCACGGACGGCTCCTATATGGAGTTTTTGCATTCACACACAAATGTGGTGATGCAGCCGACCTTTGATGACAAGCGCTATTGGGGCCTCAATCCCTATGCTCTCGGCTTTGCCATGATGCAGGATATTGAACGCATTTGCGAGGTGCCCACCGCTGAAGATCGGCAGTGGTTCCCGGACATTGCGGGCCGAGGCGATTCCATGAATGCCCTCAAAGATATTTGGGCCAATTATCGCGACGAAAGCTTTGTGTCGCAATATCTTAGCCCGCACATCATTCGGAAGCTGGGGCTGTTCCTTGTGGTCGACGATCACAAGGAGAAAGACCTATCCGTTGGCGCGATCCACAATGAACGCGGTTATATGCGCGTCCGCCGTGGTCTCGCTCGCCACTACGACGTGTCCCGCCATGACCCCGATATTCAGATCGTCGATGTGGACCTGGAGGGCGACCGCCGTCTTCAACTTCGCCATCATGTCGTGGACGGGGTGACGCTGGAGGAAACGGACGCCGAGCGCGTATTGCAGCATCTCGCCAATTTGTGGGGTTATGAGGTGCATTTGGTGGAGTCGAACGACCACGGCGATCTGTCCACAAAGCACCATGCCGAGCCGGTACACTCCTTTACGTAGCGATCACCGCAAAACTTGAATCTCCACTTTGCGCGCTGGCTGGCGCCTACCAGCTGAGGCGCTTCGCGCGCTCCCCGCACCATTTTGATTTCGCTATGACAAAAGCTGAGCCACGCTTCGATATGCCCAGGACGCTATTCTCACAATGGCACCCCATTTAGCAATGATGAGCAGAGCGCCGCCCGCAGTGCCCAGCCATACGAGTAATTGGTCGCGAATTTTTTTCATGATGATGCTTCCGCCGGATAGAACATGTGGTAGCTGACGAGATTGTGAACCAACGCGATTGCGCGGCTGTGGTCAATAGTTCAGCAAGGGTATCTCCGTTGGGCCGGTGCTTGCCTCAGTGAGCTTGGGCTCCGTGTAAAGGTTGACAAGAGCAGGCTTTTACACAGGCCACTATGGTACTAGTGGTCCGATTCTGACATTTGCATCCGCTTGCGGCCCGCTCGAGCAAATGTCAAATTCGCTCCACTAGATCTTGGTTATTTTCTAGGAACGTGTGACCAGCAACAATGAGTCCTGTCAAAACAGTGAGTGTTCAGAGAATCCTCGGGTCTATGCCGCTCGCGCTGCGTCTGGCTTTGCGTGACCTTCATGGAGGATTTTCGGGGTTCACGATCTTCCTCATCTGCATCGCGCTTGGCACTGGTGCTATCGGTGCGATAAACACGCTATCCGATGCTATTCAGAGCGCGCTTTCCCGCGAAGGTAAAATTCTGCTCGGCGGTGACGCTGAGGCAACGCTCGTACACCGCCAGGTAACTGCAGCGGAACGCCAGTTCCTCACGACCCATGGGAAAGTGAGCGAAATCGCGGCCCTTAGAGCCATGGCGCGAAGGCCGGATGGCAATGCCCAAGCCCTCGTCGACCTCAAGGCGATAGACCAGGCTTATCCGCTTTACGGCGAAGTCAGTTTGGAGGGTGGACGCCAGCTTGATCAGGCTGTTCGGCAGCAGGACGGACTTGCCATCGATCGCACACTTCTCGACCAATTGCAGATCGGCTTGGGCGATAGCATCACGCTGGGCCTTGCGACTTTTCCTGTCACGGCGGTGATTGATCAGGAGCCAGACCGCCTCGCCGCCGGGCCAGCGTTTGGCGCGCGCATTCTGCTTTCGATAGATGCATTGAAGAAAACGGGCCTCGTCGAACCTGGCAGTCTCGTTCGTTGGAGCTATCGCGTAAAAAGCGCAGCGAATGAGGGAACGCCGCCGCTTAAAGATGCGCTCGCGACGACATTTCCAGAAGCCGGATTTCTCGTTCGCGATAGCAGCGACCCGTCGCCTGGTATAAAAAATACCATTAAGAGGCTGACGGAGTTTCTAACCCTCGTCGGGCTCACGGCGATGTTAACCGGCGGCATTGGTGTCGCGAACGCAGTATCATCGTTTATCGAGCGTCGCCGGATGACAATCGCCACCTACAAGGCCCTTGGTGCAAGCGGGCGCATGATCTTTCAAATTTTCTTTTGGGAGATCGCCTTGCTTGCCGTTTTGGGAATTCTCGCCGGTTTCGCAATCGCGGCCACCGTACCCATGCTTTCGGTGCAGTTAATGCGTGGGCTGGTGCCAATTGACATCGAAGCAGGTCTTTCGTGGCATGCGCTAGCGCTAGCGGCTCTCTTTGGAACGCTGACTGCGCTTCCCTTTATTCTCTGGCCGCTTGGCATGGCGCAGCAAGTTCGCGCGGCTGAGTTATTCCGAAGTGCAGGCGAGGAGCGGAAGGCCTTCCCCCCAAGGCCTTATCGAATTGCGTCCGCCGCAATTATTGCAGCGCTTGCGATAGTGGCAATTCTTCTCTCGCAAGAGCAGAAAATCGCGGCAATTACCTGCGTTGCGCTTCTTGGAACCTTCGCGCTCTTCTTCGCTGCGGGCAATGGCATAAGACGGGCCGCGCGCAATCTCCGGCGACCGAAAAGGGCAGAGTTTGCGCTGGCGCTCGCCAATATTGGCGGTCCTGCGAGCCTCACCCGGACCATTGCGCTATCGCTGGGCGCTGGGCTGACCTTGCTTACGGCGGTTTCTCTGGTGGACGCCTCGTTGACGGACGAACTTAAGACGAGGCTTCCGGAACACGCACCCAGCTATTTCTTTATCGGCGTACCAAAGCAGGATCTGCAAGCGTTCCAGCAATTGCTCGCTCAAAAAGCGCCGGGTGCGCACAGCTCAACCGCTCCAATGCTGCGAGGCAGGCTCGTAGCATTGCAAGGAGTCCCAGTGGAGCAGATCAAGCCGCCATCGAATGCGGAGTGGGTTCTCAATGGCGACCGTGGCATTACCTATTCAGAGGCACTTCCCAAAGGGTCCGAATTGCTGGAGGGGTCGTGGTGGGACGCCAATCATGAGGGCGACGCGCTTGTTTCCTTCGAGGCAGAGATTGCCAAGGCATTGAATTTAAAGATCGGCGACACAGTCACAATAAACGTGCTCGGACGGAACCTCATCGCGAAGATCGCCAATTTCCGCAAGGTGAAATGGGGATCGATTGACATTAATTTCGTAATGATTTTTTCACCGAATGCCCTTCGCCAGGCGCCATTCAACTATCTGGCGACCCTCGGTTGGCCTGATGGCAAGCAGGCAGATGTTCGCGCAGAATCGGAAGCCCTGAAGGCGATTGCGACCGCCTATCCTACGGTGTCGGCTATCCGCGTGCGTGACGCCCTTAAGTCCATCAATGGCGTTTTCGAAAAGGTCATGCGCGCGGTTAGGATTGCCGGAAGCGTTACGCTTATTATGGGGGCGCTTGTCGTCGCTGGGGCGCTTATCACGGCGCAGCGGCGGCGCATCTATGAAGCCGTGGTGCTCCGCACTTTAGGGGCAAGCAAGCGCCGCATCGTTGCCGCTCACCTGATCGAGTATCTCACGCTGGCGGCCTGCCTCTCCTTCATTGCCGCCGGGCTTGGTCTTCTTGCCGCCTATTTGGTAGTGAAACTTATCATGGGGCTAAGCTTTAGTCTGTCGACGAAGGCGCTATTGCAGCCCTCCTTGGTCGAGACCATATTTGTTGTGGTATTGGGAGTTTTCGGCACAGCAAGAGTCCTATCGGTAAAACCGGCACGCCACTTGCGCTCGGAGTGACTATCGACAGGCGGGATGAATAGCCTTTGACACAAAGGTGCTTTTATTCCGCCCGCTCTTGGCCTAAATTGTACCATCAGGTAACGCAGACCTTTGGGTAGAAGAAAGTTAGGGACTGGAAAATGGCAGACTACGACAGATCACGGGCTTACGATACGCAAGCTCGCTCGCGTGCGGATGCCTTCGCAATCGACGAAGGTTTGCGCGCCTATATGCTCCGCGTGTACAATTACATGGGGGTAGGTCTCCTTGTCACGGGCGTTGTGGCATACATGGTCTATGCCATGGCATTCACGAACGACCCGGCGCTCGCTGGGAAAATGGCTGGCGGCCTCGCCCATATAAAGAGCGGCTATTTTACGCCTTTCGGTGTTGCAATTTACACGACTTGGCTGAAGTGGGTGCTCGCCCTATCGCCCTTGGCTGTCGTCTTCTTGTTTGCGGCACGCATTAATTCAATGAGCACGAGCACCGCTCAAGCGGTCTTTTGGTTGTTCGCGGCTTTGATGGGCGCATCAATTTCATCCATCTTTGTCGTATACACGCAGTCGTCAATCGCGCAGATCTTCTTCATTACGGCTGCCGCGTTTGGCGGGCTGAGCCTCTGGGGTTACACCACCAACCGCGATCTTTCGGGTATGGGCTCCTTCTTGATGATGGGACTTATCGGCATCGTCATTGCAGGTGTAGTGAACATCTTCCTACATTCGAGCGCGATGCAATTCGCAATTTCTTCACTTGCGGTCCTGATCTTCGCTGGTCTGACGGCGTATGACACGCAGCGCCTTAAGGACGAGTACTATACCTATGCAAGCTCAGGCAGCGAGAGCTTGGGCAGAAGCGCAGTTATGGGAGCACTGAGCCTATATCTTAACTTCATCAACATGTTTATGGCGCTCTTGCAGCTCTTCGGCAATCGCGAGTAAACGTCCGAACGATTGGATCGAAAGGCCCCCTAACCGGGGCCTTTTTATTGCCCTCGGGGAGGGCATCTCTCTGCTGGATGGCCAGGCATTGACCCGGCGATCCAGGCGAAACCCGTGAGAATACGTTTTTTTAAGTTATGAGTACAAGCAAGGCAACGGAAGCGCGTTCACTGGCGGTATCGTCGACGGATCTGCACCTGACCATCGTCGGGTCCCATCCCGTGGATGGCCCGGTCAAGCCGGGCCATGACATGACGGAGCGCCAAACCTTTCGATATAAAACCGGTAAGCAGCTGGTCCCGTTTCGCTATCGGGCCGGAGGCGCACTTGGCTGCGAAGCCTGTCCAGGCACCGGCAATGACGTATTTTGCGGAGGAATGACCAGCGGACGGCGGTCAGGGAGATCTGGCGTTGCTTCGCCATCCGATTTTCCGAGCAGGGTTTGCTTTGCGCCCGAGCCAATCGAACCCAGCCCTATATCCGAGCTGCAGCCACTCACCAAGATACTCGCGACAGCCGCCAACGCTACGCCTGACAAGAATCCCTTGAATTTGAGCATAGTAAACTGCCCCGTTCGCTATCCAGAGATAGCATTTAGAGTTGGTTTCCGACTCTTTTATGGCCTGATTTGAGTGAATCGTAAAGCAAACCGGCAACCCCCAGCGAAATCGCTACGTCGGCCAGATTGAAGATGTACCAATGGAATCCCGACACGTGGAACGAAAAGAAGTCGGCGACAGCGCCATAGCGCACGCGATCGATCGCATTGCCCACAGCGCCGCCAGCGATAAGGCCAACGGAAAGCGCCGCCAGTCGGGTTTGCAGATGCGCGAGCCAATAAATCAAGCCGAGCGCCGCCGCGATTGAAAACGCGACCAACGCCCAACGGCCTGCCCCACCGTCCTGTTTAAGCAAGCCATATGAAATGCCTTTATTCCAGGCCAGCACGAGATCGAAAAAGGGCGTCAGCGTTATCCTCGCCCCCTCGGTCGCCTGTAAGACGCCGATCATCCATGCCTTGTGGATCTGGTCCACAGCCGCGGTGATCGCAGCCACGACCAAGCCAAAGCGGCTATATTGGCCCCAAATCGTCATTCTTTGCCGTTCTATGAGTTTGAATGAGCCTTGCCGTCTCTAACCCACAAGGTTCATCGAAACAAGACATGCTTCTACCGTTCAGTATAATACAGCGCATGAGGTGACAGGCGGCGGCTTGGCCGCTATAAGCACCCTTCCTCTTCCTGCTCTGCGTTTTCTTCCGAGTCTTCAACCATCACCGCCTTTAGAGCCAATCGATGACACAGACCGTCATTTGCATGAAATGGGGTACGAGATACGGCGCGGACTACGTGAACCGTCTGTACTCCATGGTTCAACGTCATACGAAGCGGCCGACTCGGCTTGTCTGCTACACGGACGACGCTGAGGGGATTGATCCCAATGTTATTACTTTCCCGCTGCCTCACATCGAACTTCCCGAAAGGCGGATGTGGTTTCCTTGGCGCAAGATCTCGCTGTGGCAAAAGGAATTGCCGGGCATTTCCGGGGAGGTTCTCTATCTCGATGTCGATATCGTTGTGACGGGCAGCCTTGACGAGTTTTTCGACTACAAGCCAGGGCATTATTGCGTGGCGCGGAATTGGACGCAGCCGAATGAGCGCATAGGGAATACGTCCGTCTACCGTTTCCCCGTAGGTGGGCACACCTATCTCTACGATCGCATTATGGGCCACGCCGAGGAGGTTTTCGCGCGCCACAGCAATAGCCAGACCTTTATTTCGCGTGAAATTAAGGACATGGAATTTTGGCCCGACGAATGGTGCGTCAGCTTCAAGCACAGCCTTGTTCCAACTTGGCCGCTCAACCTTTTCGTCACGCCCGCGCTTCCGCCGAAAACGAAGGTGGTGGCCTTCACAGGCAAACCAGACCCGGATGAGGCGGTGGTCGGACGCTGGCCAGCCACGCGCTGGTATCACATCTTTTATAAGCGGGTGCGGCCGACGCCTTGGATTGCCGAACACTGGCGCTAAAGGTGTAGCGGGCGCAGCTACTCGGCGGCCGTCGTCTTGAATCTCAAAGCCAAAAATTCTACTCCGCTTCAAGCGTCGGCCAATAGCCCAACGCTATCTGCGCAACAATGAGGTATCCCATGAGTGTCGGTATCGATTTCGGCACGACCAACAGTGTTGTCGCCATGGCTCAAGCTGAGGGCGATGTCGCCGTCGCTCGACATGAACAAGGCAGCAGTAGCGGGAATTTCCGTTCGATCCTCTGCTTCGTCAGGGGCAATGACTTTGCGGGACCGGAAGTTAAGGCCGGTCCGGAAGCCGTCGCTGCCTATCTGCAACATGGCAGCGACTGCCGGCTTATCCAATCCGTCAAGTCTATGGTAGCAAATCCCAACTTTGCCGGGACGGCGATTTTTGGGCGCCGCTACACGATCGAAGATTTGATAGCGCTGGTGCTGAAAGAACTGCGTGCGAGCGCGGAACGTAATCTGGGGCCACTCGGCAATTCTGCGACCGCCGGGAGGCCGGTCCGTTTTGCCGGGCAGTTTGCTGATGAGACTCTGGCCCTGAAAAGACTGTCGGACGCCTTTGCCAGCGCCGGCTTCAACGACATTGAATTCGTCGCCGAACCGCTCGCGGCTGCTTACAAATTCGCCAGCCGGATCACAACGCCGCAGCTATGCGTCATCGCCGATTTCGGCGGCGGAACCAGCGACTTTTCGCTCGTCCGGTTCTACCCGGCAAGCGGCGGTCTTGCGATGGAAGCGCTTGGAACTTCCGGCGTGGGGATCGCGGGCGACCGGCTCGATTTTCGTATCATTGAAAAGATGGTGTGCCCCAAGCTTGGCCTCGGCACGCATTATCTGAGCATGGACAAGCGCCTGCCAATCCCTGCGCATTATTACGCGCAGTTTCAGCGCTGGAGCGATCTATCCTTTCTGCGCACGGCGGAAACCTTTCGCGAGCTTCGAATGCTGAAACGCACGGCCGAAGACCCGGACGCAATCGACCGTTTGATCTACATTATCGAGGAGGAACTGGGTTTCGATCTTTATCGAGCTGTTTCTGCAACCAAGACCGCCCTCTCCTCCGAAGACAGCGCCGTTCTGCACTTCAAACACGGCCCGGTCCAAGTCAACGAGACCATTACGCGGGCGGACTTCAATCGCTGGATCGCGGAGGAAATTGCTGCGATTGACGAAGAGGTGACGAAGCTGTTCGAGGAAAGCAACCTTACGGCACAGCAGGTCAACCACGTGTTTTTGACCGGCGGTACGTCGTTCGTCCCTGCTATTCGCGAGTTGATGGCAGCACGTTTTCCATCGGCGGAATTCTCTGCAGAGGACGAGTTCATCTCTGTCGCCGCAGGCCTGGCTCTGCTTGGGCGCGAGCGAAGGGCTGCGTAACGCCAGCACTGCGGTTGCCGGGGTACCCTCAGCAAGTGCAGCGATGTTTCGCAAGTAAACGGCACGCGCATTGGCTTCTTCTGGGCTGTGTCCAATTCCGAGCAACACATGCCGCAGAAGAAGACCTTGATTTTATGAGAGAGATCAACGTTATAACGGAGCGGCGCGATGGGGAAAGCAGCCTGACGCGGCTTAGGGAGAAGGCGCCGTGAATGAAGTTCCGCTCGTAGATCGCGATTCAACGGCAAGCCCGGCTGAGGCGCTGCAAGATCATCCCGTGATCAAGCATGGTCGCATCGGTGTCTTGATCGTTAATCTCGGTACACCGGACGCGACCGGCTACTGGCCGATGCGCCGCTATTTGAAAGAGTTTTTATCGGACCGCCGCGTGATTGAGGTTAACCCCATCAAGTGGTGGCTGATCTTAAATCTTATGGTGCTGACGAAACGGCCCTTTTCCTCCGGTCATGCTTATCGCGCGATCTGGAATAAGGAGCGGGACGAGTCTCCCTTACGCACCTTCACGCGCTCCCAAGCAGAAAAGCTCGCGGCGGTTCTCCCACAAAACGAGAGCATCGAGGTCGACTGGGCGATGCGCTACGGCAATCCTAGCATCAAATCGCGCCTTGAGGCGTTGCAGCAGGCGGGATGCGACCGCATTCTGCTTTTTCCGCTTTACCCTCAATATTCGGCGGCCACGAGTGCGACGGTATGCGACAAGGCCTTCGATGCGTTGAAAACGATGCGCTGGCAGCCAAGCATCCGGGTTGTCCCGCCTTATTATGATGACCCCAGTTATATCGATGCGCTCGCCACCTCCGTGCGGGAAAGCTTGGCTAAGCTCGATTTCGAGCCCGAGGTGTTGATCGCCTCATTTCATGGCCTTCCCCTTGAGTATTTTCAGAAGGGCGACCCTTATCACTGCCATTGCGTGAAAACGGCGAGGCTATTGCGGGAAGCGCTTGGATGGAGCGATGAGCGCTTGATCCTGACCTTCCAATCACGCTTCGGAAGCGCCGAGTGGCTCCAACCTTACACGGCGAGCACAATTGAGAAGCTGGCGCAAATCGGCGTGAAGCGGCTCGCTGTTGTAGCCCCAGGCTTTTCGTCCGATTGCGTCGAGACGCTGGAAGAAATCGCTATGCAAGGGGCCGAAATCTTTCATGAGCATGGCGGCGAAAAATTCGCGGCACTCCCATGCCTGAACGATGCACCAGAAAGCATCGCCGCCTTATCTGCGATTGTGAAACGCGAATTGAGCGGCTGGGCCACTTTTTAGGCGCTTTGCGCAGCGCGATGCCCTTTTGTCATTGCGGGCGAAGCGAGGCAATCCAGCACATACGCTTTAGTGATTGCCCTGGATCACCGTGGTGCGATGCGCCTCGTGATGGCATCCGTTTAGCAGCAGCACTCACGCCTTGCTGCTAACACTTTGATTTGTAAAGAAAAAATTTATATGTGCCGAATTTTGCGGTACCATGGTCGATGGGCAAGTGTTTACCATCCAAGGAAAGGAAAGTCGCCCATGGCCGATAAGCAGTTCGTTACGCAGCTCAGGGGCTATTGTCTAACGACCGCTGAAATCCTGTACCATATGCCGGATCATCCGGCGCTTTTGCAATCATTTGTCTGGCAGGATTACGATATCGCCCCACGCTATCCAAAACTTTTAGGGTTTCTGGAATTTTGGAATGGCAATCTCGACGGAAAGGTCAATCGCGTCCGGGTTTGCAGCAACCGGCTCATCGATCCAGCCGAGTTTCGCTTCCTTAACGGGAAGTTTTTACTGCAATAGGTGTTTTTGGACGACATTGGGGGATTTGCCACTTGGCGAAAGCGTCTGCGAGGCGGTATAGGAACCTGACCTGAACCTCTAGCTATAGTTGGTGAATGAAAGTCAACCCGGTCGGCTACGCCAAGCGCTTCTTCAAGCCCTATTCAAAAGCGGCATCGATGAAGTATCGCGGATTTCGTAACCGCGTGAATGAGCGCGCGCCCGGCTGGCTAAAAGGTCCGGCGAACAAGACATTCGATTATTTCGACTTGTTCTTCGTCGACCATCACATCTTTCGGGCGATCTACGCCAATCGGCATCAGATTGCTCCAGGCGTGTGGCGTTCGGCACAGCCAAGTCCTGCGCAAATTGCTTCTCTGGCGCGTAGAGGCGTAAGGACGATAGTAAATTTGCGCGGCGAGCGTAATTGCGGAAGCTATCGCCTTCAGGTCGAGGCCTGCCGCCGCCACGGCATTAAGCTCGTTAACTTTCCGTTGCAATCGCGGATGGTGCCTACTGCCGAGGTGATCCACGAGGCAAGGAAGCTCTTTGAAGAAATTGAATATCCCGCGCTGTTCCACTGCAAATCCGGCGCCGACCGCGCTGGGCTCATGAGCGCCCTTCTCATGTATATGAAGGAAGAAAAGCCGCTAGAAGAAGCAGTAAAACAGCTCAGCTTGAAATATGGACATTTCAGAAAGTCCGAGACGGGCGTGCTCGACTATCTCTTTCAGCGTTATTTTGCTGATAGCCGCGAGGAACCAATCACGTTTTTCGAATGGCTAGAGACGCGCTATGATCCGTGGGAAATCAAGCAAGAGTTCCGCTCCAAGGGGTGGGCGAATCTCATTGTGAACCGCGCATTGCAGCGCGAGTAGGCGCGTCAGGCTGCGGACGATGCCGCAGGGCACTCTAAGTCGTTGGAATAGCCGTGGCCCCGCAGCGCCGATTCAAGGAATTCAGCGAAAATACCTACGGCTGGCCTCACCAAATGAGAGCCGGGCGTGACGCAGACCATTTGCGCGGGAGGAACTTTGTCCCGAAGAGGTTTTACGACAACCTGACCGCCGTCAGACGTGGTGGATGTAAGCGGCATGACGGTATTGATCGAATAACCATGACCGCGAGCGACTAGTCCTCTGATGAGCTCAAAGGAGCGAAGCCGAAGCGCAACGTTGGGCTGAAGACCCAGAGAGTTGAAAAGGCCCATGAAATACTCACGGACGTGCAGCCCATCATACGAGATGTAGGGCTCCTTTTCGAGTTCGGTTAGGCTGACATCATTAGCCCGCGCTAGGCGATGGTTCGCCGCAAGCACGACCATCGGAGGCAGCGACAACAGAGGCTTACAATCGAACCCGTCGGGAATGCCAAACTCGTAGGACACCGCTGCTTCAATGCGTCCTTGTGCAAGATCGCGGATCAGTTGCTCTTGGTCGCCTTCATCGAGACGTAGCGTTATTTTTGGATATCGCTCCGAAAACTCCAGCATCAGAGACGGCATGAACCGCGCCGCCAAAGTTGGGAAGCATCCGATGGTAATCTCGCCTCGCGCCGTATCGCCCAACGCCTCTGCGGTCTTGGAAAACTCCTCGGCGTGCTTCAAAAGCTGTCTCGCCTCGGTTATGAGACGTTGGCCCGCCGGTGTCAGGGTCACACCCTTTGCGTGATGCCGGACGAAGATTGTCACGCCAAGCATTTGCTCGAGTTCAGCAATTGCGGCAGATACAGAGGGTTGCGAGACCTGTAGGCGACGTGCAGCTTCTGTCACGTTTCCACAGTCAGCGGCAGCAGTTACATATCGCAGAAGGCGAAGAGAAATGTTCATACCACCTGCTTAGCCTAAGTTGTGACTAATGGACAACAATAGAAATTTTAATCATCTGCCTCTTTGCACACAATGCCTACACCTCTTGCATAATTGTTAGCCCGCCGGTGTGCAATACCGCGCTGCAACGCTTTGCACTCTTTTCCTAAGCAAGCAGCTTTCCAGCTTGATTTCTTGGCGGCGAATGGGCAATCCGGCTGAGTGATATGAAATTCGGGAAGTGCAGCCCATGACACATTTGCGCCGCGTGCGACTAACAATCGAAATGACGCTTCTGTACATCGTCGCGCCAATTGTGGCGTATCATTTCGTCTATGTGGAGCGGGTGCCGCTGTTCAGATTGCTTCCATGGGTCATGGGTGCTCTCGTGCTCCTTCTGGTTATGGAGCGCAATTATGAATGGATGCGGACGTTTATTCGCCTGCCGCGTTTTGTCGACCTTCTCAAAATTTTAGGTCTGTTCGCGATTTGCGGAGGTGCGCTGACGTTCTACGCCTATAAGGCTCTTCCGCAATATTTTATGGCCTTCCCCGACCGCGCGCCAGAACTTTGGCTTCGCGTTATGATACTTTACCCAGTGCTTTCCGTGACAACACAAGAAATTCTCTACCGCGTTTTTTACTTTCATCGCTATGCGTGCTTATTCGGACAGCACCAACGTGCTGCGATTGTCTTCAACGGTTTGTTGTTTGCCTTTATGCACGCAACGCTATTTGCTTACCGGCAAACTCCGTTCCATTGGCACGCAGTGGCGATTAGCTTCGTGGGCGGAGTGATATTCGCCTATCGGTTTTACAGCACGCGGTCATTCTGGGCCGTCGCCTTCGAGCATTCCCTTTACGGCGATTTGATATTTACGACAGGCCTTGGGATTTATTTCTTTACGGGTATCTCAAACCTTTAGCGGAAATCAAAACCAGCGCTGCCGCTTAGGCGATTGGACGTCAGACTAGCGCATGTTGCGGCTAGGCATAACCGCATGGCGAATGCCGGGGTTTTCTGGATCGCCACGGCGCGACGCGCCTCGCGAAGACGGTTGCTGGAGCCGTCATTGCTTCCGGCCAGCAAAGCTGGCCGGAAGCAATCCAGAATGGCAAAGCCATTGATTCTCAAAATGCGCTAGTTTGCGGGCGCGATGACGCTTCTGCCGACGATTTGCCCAGCCCGCAACTGCTCGAGCACGTCGTTTACCTCATGCATGTGGCGCTTGCTCACGGGAAACTCGGGAAGTGCGCCTGTACGGGCCAATGCCATTAGTTCTTGCAGTTCGGGAAGGCTGCCCGTGTAAGATCCTTGAACGGTCAAAGCCCGCATTGGGAAGAACGGCAGCGGATATTGCAATTCGCCGCCATAGAGACCGACAATCACATATTGGCCGCCGCGCGCCATGGCGTTTATGCCAAGCGCCGCTGTTTCCGGCGAACCCACGAAATCAATAACGGCCCGCAGACCGTCAGGCTTAGCCGCCTTCGAGAGTTGCGCGATTGCATCAGGCGCTTTTGCATCGATTGCGGCAATCGCACCCGCTTTCAAAGCCGCTTCCCGCTTTGTTTCGCTTATGTCGACGGCAATAGCGCGGCCTCCCATGGCTTTAAGCAGGGTCACTCCCATGAGCCCTACGCCGCCCACGCCGATGACTGCTACGGGAGCCTCGTGAATAAGAGTTCCGAGCTTTTTAATAGCGCTATAGGCCGTGATTCCCGAGCAGGCCAAGGGAGCTGCCTGTTCCGGCGTCAAAGGCGCAATGTCGAGCAAATATTTGGCGTCAGGAACCAACACATGATCAGCATATCCACCTGCGCGGTGAACTCCGATGCAGTTTGGAGCCTTGCATAGGTTTTCCGTGCCTCGCAGGCAGGCAGAGCAGGTTCCGCAGCCAATCCACGGAAAGACCAGCCGCACATCGCCTGGCTTTACGCCTGTAGCGTCCGGGCCAAGCGCTACAACTTCACCTACGACCTCGTGGCCCATTGTGAGCGGTAGATTGACGCCGCGGTCTGCAACATTGAGGCGCTTTCCTTGCCCGATGTCGTAGCCGCCCTCCGAAAGATGCAAGTCGCTATGGCATACGCCTGCCGCGCGGACGCGCAGCAGAACCTCTGCGCCCTTCGGCTCTGGCGTCGAGCGCTCCATGAGTTGAAGGGGTTCTCCGAAAGCGGTGACATCGAAGCTTTTCATGGGCGGCCTCCCTACAGAAATTTATTTAATTAATAAGGAAAGTCGCCCTCTCAAACAACCAGCCATTTCGCTAAAGCTACTCAGCACAGCGAAGCGCTGGTTGCCACGCGCCCGCTAGCGTTGCCCGCTAAGCCTTGCCTTGAGAGCGCCTAGCCTGGATCTCACCATAGCCGCCTGGCAGGGTCTGCTAAAGCGCACGAAATTGGCCTTTATGCACGATTTCAACCGGCCGCCACCGGGCAAGACTCCGGCGCAGTTTTTTCTAACATCGCTTTTGCAAGCTTTCACAAGCTCAACTCTCGTCGTTACAGCTTTCTGGCAGGTCGGCGAGAACGACTTGAAATTTGTCTTGATGCAATCCCTCATCTTGCTCGCCGGAGCGTTCGAGCAAAACTGCTTAACGTCAGAAACGCAAGCCCGAATCGCAACGCGTTTTTGCTGCGCGGCAGCGGCTGGCGCCAGCGCCAGAGACGATACAATCACGAGACCAATAAGCTTGTTCATGGGAAATCTCCAAAGAAGATTAATGTTGTCTTCAAGGATAGCTTCCCTCACGCTGAACTCGCGCAACAAACTGAATAAGGTTATAAGTATCTTTGAAAGCAGACACCGCAATTTTAATATTACCTTTAACTAGACCGCGCGCATTACTAGTGAGACCCATTCCCAACGACACGAAGCGCAGGAACCGGCGAACACGTCCGTTGCGGCTTACAACTTCTAAATGTACTCGTAATAGCGTAACGCTGGCTCTGGCGAGGTCCGTTCGAGGACCACGGGACAGCAATTTGAGGACTAAACAATTTGAGGGATGCAAAAGAGATGTTGAAGCTGGCGAAATGTCTTGGGCTTGTGTTTTTTTGCGGTTTGGCGGGCATTAGCGGCGCAAGCGCCCAGGACCTTGGTCCGACGCTACAAAAAATAAAAGAGACTGGCACGATTGTCATTGGATACCGCGATTCAGCGATCCCCTTATCCTACGTTGGCGGCGATCAAAAGCCTCTTGGCTTCTCTCTCGATTTATGCGGCCTGGTGGTTGCCCGAATAAAGGAAAAGCTGGCACTCCCCGATCTCAAGGTAAACTATCAGCGCGTCACACCATCCGACGCCGTTCAGCTTGTCTCGCAAGGAATGGTAGCCATCGAATGCGGCGCTACGCCAAATACGGAGGCCCGCCAACGGCAGGTGGACTTTTCTGTCACCACTTATGTGCCCGAGTTCCGGTGGCTCGTATCGCGCAAGCTGCGCGTCGAAGCGGAAGGCTATTCTCGCCGCAGACGTGAGAGCAAAAACCCCACCTCCTCCGACGATTTGAGAGGCAAGACGATTGTCCTCACGCGCGGCTCGAACTCCAATCCATTTGTTCTGGGGCTGAGCAGCGACAGGTCCCTTGGCCTATCCATCATGCAGGGCAAAGATAACGCGGAGTCTTTCTATTTGATGGAGAGCGGGAAGGTATCTGCTTTCCTGGACGACGATGTGATTTTGGCTGGACTTAAGGCGAGCGCCAAAAACCCGGATGCTTACACCTTTCTCGAGGATTCTTTTCCGAGCAACCCTTATGCGCTCGTGATCCGCAAGGATGACCATCGCTTCAAGGAGCTTGTGGACGGTGTGCTGACGAGCACTATGAAGTCCGGCGACTATGAAAAGATTTACGCAAAATGGTTCCAGAGCCCGATCCCGCCGAAAAACGTGAATCTCGCTTTACCGATGCCGGAGAAGCTGAAACTCCTTATTAAGGAGCCAGGCGACAAAACTGCCGGACAATAAGACCATTCGGATTGCGCGCTGCCGCGCCCGGCGTGCGTGAGCTGAGCGGGGAGGTAAGCCATGCAGCAAAAATCGGCCGAAGCAATCATCCGCGAGCTTTGGGGCGCCGGCGGCTTCGATGAAGCCGCACTTGGTCATTTGCAACTGCGCGGCGCGGAGCCAGTCCTTCCTTCGTCCTTCCGGGTCGATGCGCTCGCACAAACCTTGATCGCGGCGAGCGCGCTTGCGGCGGCAGAAATTCACTACGCGCGCGGCGGCGAGCGCCAAGATGTATCGGTCGACATCAGGCACGCCGCAGCGGAATTTCGAAGCGAACGGTATCTGCGCGTTAACGGCGCCCCTGCACCGGAATTATGGGATAAGATCGCTGGCGTTTATCAATGCGGCGATGGGCGCTGGGTGAGGATTCACACAAACTTTAAGCATCACCGCGACGGCGTTCTTAGGATATTGGCCTGCGGCTACGACCGGGACGCTGTTGCGAAAGCGCTTGGCAATTGGAAAGCCGAAGATTTTGAAAACGCAGCTGCTGAGGTTGGGCTCGTCGTGGCGATGATGCGCAGCTTCGAGGAGTGGGACGCGCACCCGCAAGGTCAGGCGATAAGGACGCTGCCGCTATTCACAATTGAAAAAATCGGCGAGGCAGAGCCGCAACAATTGCATCATGGCTCTCGTCCACTTTCCGGCATTCGGGTCCTCGACTTAACTCGCGTCATCGCAGGTCCCGTTTGCGGCCGCACGCTGGCTGCGTATGGGGCCGAAGTCATGCTCATTACGGCCCCGCATCTCCCGTCCATTGCGCCGTTGGTTATTGATACAGGGCGCGGCAAGCTCTCTGCGCAGCTCGATCTTCGCAACGCAGAGGGCCGTGCGCATCTCCGTCAGCTCGTCGCGAAATCGAATATATTTGTTCAAGCCTACCGCCCCGGCGGTGTAGGCGAGCTTGGCTTCTCGCCGGAGGAACTCGCAGAAATCCGGCCCGGCATCATCTGCGCGAGCCTTTCCGCCTATGGTCATCTGGGGCCGTGGTCAAATCGGCGAGGCTTCGACTCGCTAACCCAGACAGCAACCGGCCTTAATCACGCTGAAGCCGAAGCGGCGGGACGGTCAGAGCCCATGGCGCTTCCATGTCAGGCGCTCGATCACGGCACCGGCTACCTTATGGCCTTTGCGGTGCTTGGCGCACTTATGCGCCAGTCGCGGGAGGGCGGAAGTTGGCATGTCCGCGTCTCACTCGCCCAGACGGCGCACTACCTGCGCCATCTTGGGCGTTTGCCCGACGGCCTTGCCATCGCGGATCAGACCAGAGGCGACATAGCGCCTTTTCTTGAGGAAAGCGCCAGCGGATTTGGGCGTCTCTCGGCCATCGCGCATTCGGCGAAAATGTCTAGGACGCCACCACATTGGGATCGCCCCTCGGTCGCACTCGGCACTCATTCGCCGATCTGGCCCTGATTTCGCAGAGCTTGCCGGTCAAAATCAAAAGAGCACTGGCTCTGATGCCAGCGCTCTTTTGCTGCGACGGCGGAGCGCGTGCTGCCAGCGCTACTGATTACGCCATCAGCGAGAAATCACGCGGCTTCGCGCTTGCGCCGCGTTGAGGGTCGCGGCTGAATCTCCTCATCAACGCTCCGCCGGTAGTGCATTATTGTCAATATTTCTAATATGAATACTACGAATGTTCGGAAATCCCACCCTAGTCCCCGCGCATCCAGCCAAAGCTTTTCAATCTTTTTTTCTACGGATATATTGAACTTTCTGCCATGGGTAAGGCCATTTACTTCCTCTGAAGAACAACTTTGTAGGGAATTGTGTAGTTCGTCGACATTATTGTTTTCTGATAAGATACGCATCACCTCAGGTCTCCCGGGCAATTCAAAAAATTTATTCGAAAGCACACTTTGAACGCGATCATTTTTTCTTAGGTATACATCTCCTTTTCAAAGCAAAAATGCATCAATATAAAACTGACTTTTATATATTTCATAGTCTAATGCAGTTTTTACCTAAGCCAGACTTGTATATATTTTATATTTTTCGTTGAAAATGCGTTTGTATTTTCAGTTTGTGTAAATATTGTTACACCAGCGAAGGTCCGCTTCGCTATGCAGATTGCGTCATCAAATTTTTGTTTGAAGAAATACAACCTAGGCTGGCTTGTTATTTGTATTATTAGCAAACAACACTTGCGCAATAGCAAAGTCTAAGCCGAATCGTTAATTCGAAAAAACTATGCATAACGCAGTAAAGTTTGGCCGCCCCCATCCATACGCTAACGTATTGCCTCGCCTCCGCTTGTGAGATACGCTTCCGCCCCAGAAGCGCGCAACTGTTCGAGTCAGCAGGAATCATGACCCAATTCGAAGCAAAGGACCCCAACTTCAGAGAGAGAGTTTCCGCGATCTTTGAACGCCAGGCTGCAACAAAGACATTCGGTATTTCACTCGAAGAAGTAAAACCGGGCGAAGCCGAACTCAGCATGCGGTACAACAAAGCATACACTCAACAAAATGATTTTATGCATGCTGGCGTTATTACAGTCGGGCTCGACAATGCGTGCGGCATGGCTGCAGTTTCACTAATGCCTGCCGGGGCAGATGTCTTGACCGTTGAGTTCAAGACAAATCTACTTGCTCCCGGAAAGGGTAAGAGATTCGTATTTCGTGGCCGCGTTATTAAGCCGGGCCGCACAATCACTGTATGCGAGGGACAGGCTTTTGCGATTGACGCAGGCAAGTCCAAGCTGATCGCCACCATGAGCGTGACTTTGATGGCCATATACCCGCGCCAGAATTAGAGGGCGTTTGATCGCCGCCTCGATGCGCGACTACACGCTCGTTTTTTCCAGCACCACTGCGGTGCCATAGGCTACGATTTCGCTCATTTGATTATTGATGGCCGACGAGTTGAAACGCATCATGACAACAGCGTTCGCGCCTGCTGCCCGTGCATTTTCTATCATTCTATTGATCGCGTCTTGCCGGCCTCTATTCAGCAATTCGGTGTATTCATGGATTTCACCGCCGAAGATCGTGCGCAGCATTGCAACTATGTTCCCGCCGATGCCCCGGCTGCGCACGACCACGCCAAAGGTCTCGCCCTTAACTTCGACAGTCCGATAGCCCGGTACATTTTCTGTTGTGACGACGATCATGAAATTTCCCCGTTTCCTGGCGCCTTCGGAAAATATGTTGAAGATGCCAGCGCGTGGCAAGCATGCCACGGTCAGAGGGGGGACGCTGTGCTGGCGAGCACAGCGTGAGAAAATTGTACATGATATGAACCTAGCCCTGTCAAATATTCGCTTGAGAGAGAGGGATCAAGCGAAGCTGTTGTAAGGGGAAGTGCGCATGCGACGTATGTGGTCCTTTGGCCGAACAGTTGCCTTGATTGGCGTCGCGGCATCCGCCGCGTATTCATTGGCAAATGCAGCAAATACATCCGAATGTCCCCAGCTAGAGATAGTGGCGGTTGAAGATCAAGGCGCTCGAACTGTCACCGGGCCGGACGGCAATGCGCTTCACATTGCGAGCGCGCCACTGCTCTCGATGCCTGACTTCACCAGTGCCAATGTTAGTCTTACTGAAGGCCAGATCGTTCTTAATCTCAACCTTAGCCGCCAAAGCGGAGAACGCATTCAGGCATTCAGTAGAGCGCATGTGGGCCGGCACCTGGCTTTCATCGTGGAAGGAAAAGTAATTCGGGTGGCGAAAATCCTCGATCCGATCCTGGGCGACGGCATCATGATAAGCCCGCTGGAAAAGATCCAAGCGACTGAGCTGGCAGAGCGCGTCAATGCTCATGCCAAAAATTGCGGCAGCGATAAAAATTAGTCACCAAGCGAGCTTGCAGCCGCTTTGCCTTACGGGAACCGCGAAATCGCCCGATGCGAGGTCTCCAAAGTGCGCCAGATTTCAATCGTAAGCCGTGCATGCGCACGTGCCGCCTTCAGCTCCTCAAGCGCGGCGGCAGCCCGGGCTTGTTCGATCACGGCAACGGCGTAAGCCTCGCTGGCATATGCCTCTCGTTCCTGTGCGGCGATCGGAAGTTGATCGAATTTTTTCATTTCCAAGGCCTTGGCGCGCTTGAGGTTGCCCTCGGCCACGAGCGCGTGCTCCATGCGCACCCGAAGCTCAGCGGCGCTTTTGCCGTCGAATTCGATGGAGCTTAGGAGTTGGCGGTCCGAAATCATGATTGCTCAGGGGCCGCTATATGAACCGCTGGCACCTCGCCTATGGGCGCCGCGTCATCTTCGTCGAGCGCCTCCAGGTGCTCTCGTTTCTGTTCCAAGAGATATTCAGCGAACGCTTCGCACTCCATGCGCAAGGCCGCGCAAAGGCTGAGGTGGCGGCTAATATCATACAGCCATGAACCGGCCTGTCCTCTTGTAATCTCACGGCTGCGCGCTCCTTTGAGCTTTAGGATGATGTGCACCCGGCCGGACAAACTGTAATCTTTCGCTTCCGCATCTGAAATGCCAAGCAACTGAGCCAAATTTCGCGACCTATGACATGGAAGTGTCGCACTCTGCTGCGAAGATGCCGGTATTGACGCCATTGTTACTCCTCACGCGCAAACACAACCTGTCGAGTTGGTGTTAGGAGAAAGCGGCTTAAAATTTTGTGAAGAAATATTTTGGCGCCCTAGCACCGGGCGTAGGCGGCTTGCGCTCTGGCAAAATAGCATCAACTTCTCACGCGTGCCTTTTTTTCCCCTTATGTGATTGTATAAATCTACTTTGTAGAAAACGCAGTTGGGGGGCCGCTGCGAACTCGGCGTAAAGTCAGAGCGGGGGCAATGACAACTACAGTGTGTTGCGTAATCAGAACGGCCGGAGGCGCACCCGGCCGATGAGCGAGATTCATTCCGGTACTACTCAGCGGCATCACTTGGCTCGCAGAGTGATTACAATCCTGTGCTGCGGGCTTACGCTCGGCGCTGGAGGAGCCGTCGGCAATACAGCGAGCAGTATGTTTCAGCGCTATGCCGCCGAAGTGCTTGAGGCCGCTGGAGCATCCGTTCAATCGGAGCCCGATCACGGCATAGTCGCTTGTTTCGGCCATAGCAAAATGAGGGAGACGGATGCAGAGCAGGCCGTACTGGTTGCTCTCAGATTGATATCGGCGAAACGGTCTGCTGCAGACCTCGCCGGAATTGACGTCCGGATTGGAATTGCGTCTGGCCTAGTGATAATGAACGGCAGCGCTTCGGACACCTGCTGCGAAAAGCGCGGACCAACCTTCCTGCAAGCTTCCAGTGTGCGAGATCTGGCGCCCCCCGATACGGTGCTGATCACCGAAGGCACGCAAGATTTTGTCAAAGACTTATTCGAGTATAGCGATGCTGCGCCGGCATTTCTGCGCAACTTCCCTGAGCCGGTGCGTGTCTTCACGGTTACGCGGGCAAGCCAAACCGAAAACCGTTTTCTGGCGCTTCGCTCGCAGCGCCTCCAGCTTTTCGGCCGCGATCGCGAACTCAGCGTTTTGCAAGCGCTCTGGACTGCGGCGAGCCGTGGCTCAGGCCAGGCGGTGATTATCTCGGGCGAGCAGGGCATGGGGAAATCGCGTCTCACCTATGAGTTCGAACGACGCCTCACAAGTATCCCGTCGGCCAAAATGCGGCTGTTTGCGTCACCGCATCACAAGGATTGCGAGCTTTATCCTTTTGCCAAAATGATGGAGCGTCTCTGCCGCTTCAAATGCGGCGACACTGCGCACGTAAAGCGATCAAAACTGCGCGATTTTCTTTTGCCGCTCGGTCTAGGATCCTCTCTCGAATTTTCTCTGTTTAGAGATCTGCTTCGCCTTCCAAGCAATGGTCTCGACGCGGACCTGGAAGCTAGGAAGACAAAAAAATCAGAGCTGTACTTGCCGGCATTTTCAACGCTGGTTGAAGCTCAAGCGCTACAAGGCGCATTGCTCGTAATCTTCGAAGACCTGCACTGGGCAGACCGCGCTTCCCGAGAGCTTCTTGACCTTATCGTAAGAAGCGTCCCGTCACAACGCATCATGCTGATCGCCACGTCTCGGCCCGGCGCTGAGCTGACAGGGAACAACGCCCAGGTCACGAAGGTGGAATTGCAGCCCATTGGGCCGGCTGAATCGGCGTATGTTTCGCAAACATCAAATTGCTTCAAGTTTGCGCCGCAGATGCCGGAGCAAATCATTGATGCCTCGGGCGGCATTCCTCTTTTTGTAGAGGAATTAACAAAGGCGTTCCTCGATATCGGCGCGCCTTTGGGGCTCGATGGGCAACCAAGCAGACGCCTGAACGCACCGTTGGGGGTGCTTCCAATTAACATCCACGCAGCTCTTCTGGCGCAGCTTGATCACCTCGGAGAGGAAAAGCCCGTTGCCCAGATTTGCGCCGTTCTCGGGCAAAGCTTCAGTCGCGAGGTTTTGGCAAGTGTTACAGGTATGAGCGACGGCGAGCTTAATCTCGCGCTTGATCGCCTCATGGACGCCGGTCTGATAATGCGCGCGACAGGTTCGGCAACTTATAAGTTTAAGCAGCCGCTCGCGAAAGACGCTGTCTATTCCACACTGTCAGCAGAAGACTGCAAATTGCTTCACTTTCAAGCCGCGCAAGCCATCAAGGCGATCCCGGCGCAGAGGGAGCGAGAACCAGAGGCTTTGGCCCACCATTTGTCGCGGGCTGGCGAAAACATGGAAGCAGCCCAATGGTGGCTCCAGGCGGGACGCGCCGCGCTTGCGCGATCCGCTAAGCCAGACGCTGTCGAACACCTGAATCGTGGCCTGAAATTGCTGCGAAGTACTCCGCATTCCTCGGACCGGGACCACCTTGAAAGGCAGCTCCTGATCGCCATAGGACCAGCACTAGTGACAGTGCATGGCTCTGGAGCGCCTGAACCACTGCGGGCCTTTGAGCGCGCTATGAAGCTCACGGATGACACTACGCCGGTCCGTGAAAGGCTTCAGATTCTTGCCGGCCTTTGTAACATTCGCTGGGTAAGATCGGAGCTATATGCCGGACTTGCATTGGCGCGGCAGTTCTTCGAACTCGCCCAAGCGTCGCAGATTCAAGCTCAACTTGGCGCATTGCATGATGGGCCGAGTTTTGGCGCCAATGGGCGAGCTTGCTGCGGCAAGGGAGCATTTCGAAGCCGTTGTGGCGGATTACCGGAATCAAAAGGAGAATGACTCCGGCCACCGTAGAGCCGATGAGTTGGTCGTCGCACTCTCTTACTTGAGCCGTGTTTACTTCTCGCTAGGGTATCCCGATCAGGCGGCGGCCGCCTGTAATGAGGCGCTATCCGCGGCAAGCAGTGGCGTGGATGCCGTTAGCATGGCAATCGCTTTGGGAGCGCGCATTTTCCTTGCAACGCATTGCGCGGATGTTGAGGATGCTTCCATTCATATAAACATGGCTATTGCCCATCGGGCAGCCCACGAACTTCCATTGTTCGAACATTGGGCCAATTTTAATCGCGGAGCTTTACTTGCCCGGTTGGGGAATGCCGAAGAGGGGATCAAGCTCATGCAGCTGGCTACCGCGAATGCGGACACGAGACAATCTCCGATGTTTCGTCCTTTCCAGTTGCAATGTATTGCTGGCGCTTATTTGCAGCTCGGAAACTTCAAACAGGCGATCATCAAGCTGGATGAAGGGCTTTCGGTTGTCAAAAAGACTGGCGAGAATTGGTCGGAGCCTAGTTTGCGGAGGGTGCGCGGTGAGGTCCTAATAGCTCTCGGGCGCCGGGCGGAGGCTTATCAAAATTTTGAAATCGCCATGAGGAAAGCCCGGCGTTGCGGCGCGATGCTTGAAGTGCTTCGAATCGCGACCGCTCTGGCGCGTCATGCGGCGGGCGCCAAAGAAGCCGAAGAGGCGCACGAATTGTTATTTACCATTTATGCGGGATTGGAAGAAGGGCACGATGCGCCCGATCTGCGCGCTGCGCGCGAGCAGCTTGCCCTTTTTGAATGCAAAGGAAACCGCGATGATGAAGCCAGACACTCTGCCTGACCTTTCAGGGCAGACGTCCGTTATAACGGGGGCAAATAGCGGTATTGGGCTTTGGACAGCGATTGGACTGGCTAAAGCGGGCGCGCGGGTTGTAATGGTTTGCCGGGATGCAAACCGTGGCGAGGAAGCTCGGACCTTTGTCACGCAAAAGGCAGCGGGCGTGAGGCCGGATTTGCTTATCGCTGACTTTAGCGACCTGAAAGCTGTCAACGCTTTGGGAGACAGAATCAGCCAGCAATATCCCCAACTCCACGTTCTCGTAAACAATGCCGGGCTTTTTATGCGGCAGCGTGTAGTAACCAAGGACGGGTACGAGACCACCTTTGCGGTCAACCACCTTGCGCCATTTCTCCTGACAAACAAGCTGCTGCCGTCACTCGAACGGACCGGGAGCGAAGGCGTGCGGAATTCTCGCGTCGTCAACGTGTCGTCCGTCGCGGCTCGCGGAGAGACGATCAATTTCGATGATCTGATGCTGACGCGCAGCTACAGCATGTTTACCGCCTATGGCCGCTCGAAACTGGCAAACATTCTTTTTACGAAGGAACTTTCGCGGCGTCTGGCTGGTCGCAAAGTGACTGCGAATTCCTTGCATCCAGGAGTTGTCGCAACCCACATCGGCGACAAGGGCGGGATGACGGGTTTGATGTGGGGATTTTTGAAGCCGGTTTTTCTGACGCCCGAGAAAGGCGCGCTAAACTCGCTCTATGTCGCGACTTCGCCGGAAATCGAGAACGTGAGCGGAGCATTCTTCGTTAAGCGGAAGGCGGTCACGTCAAATCGTATCGTCGATGATGCCGCCATGGCCGCCCGGCTCTGGACCGAAAGCGAACGGCTCATTGCCGCCGCGTTGAACAGAGCGTGACTTCTGAAGAGACGGGCTGCAACTATTCTTTCTGTCAGCTACACTCTCAAAACACAAAACAGGGGATGGAAACCTACCATGGATGATATTCACACTAGCCGCCGGGACCTTCTGGCGACGGCGCTTCTTTCGGCGTTGCCGCTTGGAATTTCAAGCGCTTTGGCAAGTCCGCTCAACCCGGAGCAAACCATTATCGTCGGGCCGGACAAATTGGAGTGGAAACCGTCGCCGAACTACCCGGAGAAGAGCGTCGACCGTATTAATCTCACAGGCGATCCCACGAAGCCCGGTCTGTATTACACGCTCATCCGCTGGTGGCCTGGCTATATGAGCGCGCCGCACAGCTACACCACCGACCGCTTCTGCATGGTGTTGGCTGGAACTTGGTGGTGCAACAGCGGAGCTGATTTCGATCCCGCCTCGTGCGTGCCGGTTCCCGCCGGGAGCTTCGTCCACCGAATTGCAGGGACACCGCATTACGACGGCGTCATTCGTGGCCATCATGAGCCGGTGATTATCGCCATCTGCGGGATGGGGCCCGTGAACTACACGTCGATGGACCCGTCCAAACCGAATTGGCGGGCCGTCTAAGCGGTTTTTGGTCCGCTGACGATTTCGAGGTTTGCCATAACTGAATTGGGCTGCTTCGCCGAGCGCGTTGCAGCCCATTCTCAATTTCGCCCGTCATCACCTCCAAGGGTGCAGGCGATAAACTCGTCACGTTCGATTGACTTCAAATGCTTTAGTGGTACAGGTGAGGAATTAATCGACCTCAGCGGCAGTGATCCCCGCCGGTCAAACTCTGTCGCTTGTGTGACACAGAGTTTCGCAGAAGCGACGGCTATCGCTTAATTCCTACGAAGATTACCACGCTTGTTTAAACGAGCGACTGTTACCCAGGGCGCTGGGAACCATTGGGGCACATGATCGCACACGCGGTCATAACTTGAGAGACTGGAATTACTCATGAAAAAATCGCTGTATTTTGGCGCGTCCATGCTGGCCGTAGCGGCGGCTGCTATCGTTCCGGCATCGGCTGCTGATATGTATCGTGCTGAGCCAGGTGGCTACAAGGATGCGCCGGTTTACGTTCCAGCCAATACCTGGACCGGCTTCTATGTCGGCGCGCATCTTGGCGGTGCCGCAGGCAGCGAAAAGGTGACTGACATAGACGGCTGGGAGAATGTCCTCAATAGCTCATTCTCCAATGATTCCAGTGGTCTCCTTGGTGGCGTGCAAGCTGGCTACAATTGGCAGCATGGCAATATTGTTCTTGGTGTCGAGGCTGACCTTGGCGGAATGGACATAAGTCACACGACTCTGGATCCTATTAGTCATGGCAGCACTTCCGCTCGGCAAGCTGGTGGCCTTTACGGGGATGTCACCGGTCGTCTTGGTTATGCCTTCGGCCCTGCGTTGCTTTATGCCAAGGGCGGCTTTGCTTTCTTTGATGGGGAAGCACGCATGGATTGTTGCGGCGACCCTAAAACTGCAGCTGGATCGAAGAGCACCGGTGCGTTTACTGGCTGGACGCTCGGTGGCGGACTTGAATATGCGCTCACTCCCGCTTGGAGCGTGAAGGCAGAATATCAGCATTTCGATTTCGGCAAGGAAGATTCCGTTATTTGCGTTGAGTGCAATCCCGGATTCCGATTCGGTCATGATCTAACGGTCGAGACCGTGAAGGCTGGCCTCAACTATCACGTTGGCAAGGGCTATGAATCTCTGAAATAGACCGGCCCGATTCCCATCAAGTGCGGTCTATCGACGGCGTCCGAGAGTGCCTTTCGCGGACGCCGTTTTCTTTTTAAATCGCGCCGGCCCTCCGGCCTCTCTCCGCAGTAATGCGCAACTGCGCGCAGCTCGTTCTTCCCGCGATTGCCCCGGCGGCGGTACTCGCACCGAGCCACGCCTTTACGCTGTGCTTCGCGGCGTCAAGGCACACCACATACCTTGCGCCCAGTTAGTGCGCTCAGCAAAGCAGCCCAGACCACAAGTCTGAACCACACACCTCGCTAAGCTCTTCTCAATTGGCTGCGGGAGCGAGCTTGGCCCTCCATTCCGCAGCGGTCAGGCGATAAGTGATCAATCGTTCCTTTCGCTTGCGAAATAGCGAGCGGCCATAGCCCATGCCGGAGCGCTTCATGCCAAGCCGCTCGATCACGCGCCGCGAGGCGTCATTCCCCACGTAAAAGCTCGCGATGATAGCCTGCGCACCTTCGCTAAACGCCATAGCAATGATTGTTTTGGCTGCCTCGTTGACATAGCCCCGCCTGCGATAGGCCCTGCTCATCCAGTAACCGAGAGCATATTTACCCTGGCGGCCGCTAAGGCCAATGCAGCCGATTACGAGGCGCGGATTGGAGCGCAACGTAATCAGCAGGTCGCCGGGCCCGTCGAGCCGACGTCGCCGGGCGGCCGACCAGTTCACGAACTTGCGACCCTCAAGCGCGGAGTAGGGGTAGCGAATTCCGCTAGCCCAGCGCGCGATCACTTTGTCATTTGTTAAGCGTGCTATAGCAGGAACGTCGCTAAGTTCGGGCGGCCGAAGAATAAGCCGCCGCGTTACGATTATCGCCCCCCAGGCTTCGCCGCTGTTGAATTTCGACCATGTGCGCCGCTACTTGGCCTGCAGTGCCTTCTCATGCGCCGCCTTGGCGGTGGGCTTGTAATCATAGGTCAAATAAAACTCAGTGCGATAAGGTCCCCACGCCTTTTTCTCCAAGATGCGATTGACCTCGCGAACTTTAGATGGCGGCAAGCGCAGCGTTACAACCTGACCTATGCCCATCATGACGTACCACGACTCCACCTCGACGCCGGCCGGCGGAAACTCACGAGCCCAGTCTCTATTGGCCAATTCCTTGTTGATTTCATCGAGCGGCTTAGACTGATCGTGCTTTAGGAAAACCGTCAGAAGTATGTAGTCATTCCCAAGCTGAGGCGTAGCTTCAGGCGCGCTTTGCGCAGCGACTGGCCCTGTGTTTGCCAGGAAAGAACTTGTCAACAGCCCAAGCGCTGTAACAGCCGCTCGCAGCGATGCCGAGCTTGATTTTCTTGTGATCAACTTGCCCCCCCAATAAAAATAGGCGATTCGTATGTGCTGAGAACGCTACCAGAAAAAGTTTGAGGGCCACAACAATCTCTGTCGCCCACAGTTTATCGACAGGCAATTGTGAATATATCTTTTTCTTCGAAAATTCTGCGCGAATCTGGCAACAATTTACCCAATACTAAATAAAAAATAAGGCATATAGCAATGAGATTGAAAGAACTCGCCGCTATTGCGCTAAGCCTTACTGCCCTGAGCCAGAGCATTGCTACTGGCGCCGAAATCACCGAAGCCAAGATCAGGGAAGGCTGTAAGGCGGACCGGCAAAAATACTGCGCCAGCGAACGGCCCGGCAGCGAAGCTATTGTTTTTTGTCTTAGAAAACATGCGCCACAACTGGGAGAAATTTGCGTAGCTACCATGAGAGCTGCGCGGGATGCGCGAGAAGACAGTAAGACAGCATGTAATCAGGACATCCGGAAATTCTGCGTGAATGCGAGGAGCAACGATGGCGGCATCTCCGATTGCCTTCGGGAGCACGCAGGCGAACTTAGGGAAAATTGCAGCGTCGCGCTCAGCGCCGCCATTGACGATAGCCTGGCGGTCAGTCTTCCCGAATGACCGCCAGACGTATCTTATTTTCTATTGCGTCTTGTTCGCCCGTTTTTTCATCCGGTGCTCGTGGAAAGGGCTTTTCCCAGTCCCCTGCCATGATGCAGCCATATGGCAGAACCTCGTCTACGACCTCAGCCAGGCCGAATTGGCTGATTTGCTCGCGAACGGCCTCCGCGCTTTTATATGCGCCGGGCAACTCGGACAGGTCCGGAATGCCGCAGTAGAAGCGTGCATCAATACCAGCGGTTTGCTCCGCCAAGACCTGCTCGGGCGAATGATCTCCGAGGCGGCGCAAATAATTTTTCCGGCCAAAATTACGCCCGGCACCGTGAGGCGCAAAGCCAATCCCATTGTCAGCGTCAAGGCCGCGCGTGATTAGGATCGGTTCCGCCATGTTGAGCGGAATGAGCGTCAACCCGGTGCTGTCGGCAGCAAAATCCCTCCAGGCGGGCGTCGCCCCTTTCGCGTGGTAATAAAGGCCATCGCGCTCAAAGACAAAATTGTGCTCATTCCAGAAGCGGTCTTTCGCGCTCAGGCCGAGGCCCTCACAAACCAGTTCGTGAAGCGCGAAATGGTTCGCTTTTGTCCAGCCTCTGATCGTCTGAAGCGCATCCCAATAGGCAATGCCCTCCGCATCGGAGGCGGGAATCCATGCGCTGTGAGACGGCGTTTCCGGCGAAATTAGCTTCCGCCATTTCTCGGCAGCTGCGAGCCCGCGTTTATAGAGCATCGCTCCAGGCTTCCGCGATCCGTGATGGGTGACAATCGCTACTTCGCCTGTCGATTTTATGCGACCCACATACAAGAAGTGGTTGCCATCTCCCTGCGTGCCGAAATGCGCCGTGGCCGCCTCTTCCAAACCGCGTAGAAATACATTCTCTTCAAATGGCGCGAGAACATCCGCAGGCACGGGCAAGCGCTTGCCCTCGGGCCTTCCTCCCGGACCAAAATGCGTGCGCTCATGAGCAATGTTCAGGACGGCAGCCGGATCCACGTCTCCAAGCACCGAAATTGCAACCGAACAGCAAATATCCGCCGAGTGGAAGCCCGGATGGATAGCGTCCTCTGTCGCGACGATCCCACCAACGGGGATCGTGCCCAAGGCCGCGCCCGAGGGGCAAGCGTCTGGCATGATCGCGCCTTTTACCACGGTCGGCACGCGCATCAGCGCCTCCATATGCCTGACGACATAGGCGACGTTGGCCTCCTCGTCGGCGTTTGCCGCGACGATGTTGAGGCTGAAATCCGGTCTCTCCGGGTGCTCGCAGGCCACGCGCTGGAGGTGGCGCGAATTTCAAGACCGCAAGCTTGATTTCATCCAGGCTCTTGCCATCCGCCAGCATCTTGTTGGCGGCCGGAAGCGCGTCCTTGAACCATGTTCCAGGTTCAAAGCCTAAGCTGATCAAATCTTTACCTGTGAAAGACATCGCTACTTCCCTTTATGAGGGCGAGCGGAGACGAGCGTGCCGGAGCAAGCGCTGGTCCCGCGCTCGCATTTGGCTCCGATACGTAAAATCTAGTTACGAAGGAGATGCATGAGCGCAGGCGCCAGTGACCGGGTCATAACTAATGCCGGTTGGCTCGGACAATGTCAGCCGTGGTTGGCGAATGCGCTTCATGCAAGGAAAGTAGCGCCGGGATAGCTCAAGCACAACAAGAAACCGCTGCTAGCTGGAGGCCATACTATGAGAATGCGTTTTCGGCGACGCCGCCATTTCGCGGCAGGCTCCAGTTTTAGTCTATAAGCACAGGATATTTTAAATTCCCCCATCCCTTTATGATTTCAAGGCTTTGATCGCCCTCAACACCTAAAATCCCATATTTTTTAAAAGTCGCAGGAGTAGGTGCTAGCATACTGTATTTCTTTCCATCACCCTTTCCCTTATCTGTTCGATTGAGTTCGGTCAAAAAGTGCTTGGGACACGCCTAAAGAAAGAAAAAAATCGGCCTCTTCTTTTATCAAACTCTCGTCATGACTATCGCTAAATTGATCGGCTATCTTCTGGTCGGACAGGCCCTCTTCTTTTAAACTTTGGATAGTATCAGCTCGTCTCGTTACTAATAAAGAGCCGTAATATTTCCGTGAAATCCGACGATACCATCTTTGATGATTTTTCTTTTTGCCGCAGTAAATATGTAATTTGCGCAAGAGGAAACGCATAGCCCGGTGACTTGAACAGTATCAATCCGGCTTTTCAAGATGATCTTTCCTATGTTAAGACCTTCTTCTGCATCCCCGCCAACCGAATTGACTATCAATTTTGTTATGTTATTTGTCAGAAGCTTGGAAAAGCTGGCGGCGTCTCCTTCTGTCAATCTCGCCCTGCATGCTGATCGTGTCTGGCGCGGAAACTGTCCAAGTCGCAGCGGCGGCAGCGGAGGTACAGAAAGATTCCAAAGCAAAACAAAAATTTCGCAAAAGTCAGCTTAATTGACACGCCATACTCCTGTTTGCAAATGAACGATACCAAGCCTGGACCGTGCCTAACGTGCCTAAGAAGAGAAAAACAGCCCCGCTGAGGCATTTACACAGCATTGCCAAAGGCAAAGCTTTCCTTGTTGGCTGTACCCGGTCCTACGTGGGTCTTTCGGTATGGTTTGCATGATCCCTTACCCGCCCTGTAACCGGCTCGCGCATTCTTCGCAGAGGCAATAAATCATCCGACGAAAATCAGGGCGATTAACTCAGCCGCTCTACGCGCCCCACTTCAACCATGCGGAAGTGTTACAACTGATGCGGTCTTTGGTTTGAAACGAAGACGCTAGACCCTGTAAACTACAGGTTCGATTCGCGCCGCGTCTTGTGGCGAGGCGCGGAAGGTTGCTTCAGCGGGACAGCGAGTGATGACATCTATCGAACAGCGGATTGCGGAAGAACTTGGAGTTCGGACACAGCAGGTAACAGCAACGATAGAGCTGCTCGACGGCGGCTCGACGGTACCATTCGTGGCGCGTTACCGCAAAGAAGCGACGGGCGGCCTCGACGACGCGCAATTGCGCACATTGGAAGAGCGGCTTCGCTATCTACGTGAATTGGAGGAGCGACGGACTGCAATCCTCGACAGTATCCGCGAACAGGGCAAGCTCGATGCTGCTCTCGAAGCGCAGATCATGCAGGCGGACTCGAAGGCGCGGCTCGAAGACATCTATCTGCCTTACAAGCCGAAACGCCGCACAAAAGCGCAGATCGCGAAAGAAGCAGGGCTTGAACCACTGGCCAACGCGCTCCTGACCGATCCGTCGAAGATGCCTGATGCGATCGCTGCCACTTTCGTGGATGCGGAAAAAGGCGTGGCCGACGCTCCTGCGGCCCTCGAAGGCGCGCGTTCTATTCTTGTGGAGCGTTTCGCCGAAGATGCCGACCTTATTGGCGGCCTGCGCGAAGAGATGTGGGGCCGAGGCCGTCTTGCTGCTCGCGTACGCGACGGCAAGAAAGAGGCGGGGGCAAAATTCGCCGATTATTTCGAAAGCACCGAGCCTCTATCCAAAATGCCGTCGCATCGCATTTTGGCGATGTTCCGGGGCGAGAAAGAAGAAGTGCTCGATCTCAATTTCGAGCCAGAGGACCCAGCGCAAGCGCCAAGCGGGCCAAGCCTTTACGAGCAACGCATCGCGCGCCGCTTCAACATTGCAGACCGCGGACGTCCTGCCGACAAATGGCTGAACGACACGGTGCGCTGGGCATGGCGCACACGCGTACAGGGGCATCTCGCCGTGGATATGCGCATGCGCCTTTGGCAGGCTGCCGAAGACGAATCCGTCAGGGTTTTCGCAAGTAATTTGCGCGATCTTCTGCTCGCCGCACCTGCCGGAACCCGCGCGACCATGGGCCTCGACCCGGGCATCCGTACCGGCGTGAAAGTTGCGGTCGTCGATGCCACAGGCAAAGTCGCCGCCACAAGCACGATCTATCCGCATGAGCCGAAACGGCAATGGACTGAATCTCTCGCCGTCCTTGGCCGCCTCTGCCGCGATCATAAGGTGGACCTCATAGCCATCGGCAACGGCACCGCATCACGCGAAACGGACAAGCTCGCGGGCGAACTCCTCGCGCTGGCGCCTGAGTTGAAACTCACGAAGATCATGGTGTCGGAGGCGGGTGCTTCGGTTTATTCCGCGAGCGCCTATGCCAGCGCCGAACTGCCGGATCTGGACGTCTCTCTGCGGGGCGCTGTCTCTATCGCGCGCCGCTTGCAGGACCCGCTGGCGGAGCTCGTAAAAATCGACCCGAAATCCATCGGCGTCGGCCAATATCAGCACGATTTGGCCGAGCATAAGCTTTCGCGCTCGCTCGACGCTGTGGTCGAAGACTGCGTGAACGCGGTGGGCGTGGATGTGAACACAGCCTCGGTGCCGCTGCTTGCGCGCGTTTCGGGTATCAGTGAAGGGCTTGCGAAGAACATCGTGGCTCACCGCGATGCGAATGGTCCGTTCAGGAAAAGGCAGGCGCTCCAAGAGGTGCCGCGCCTTGGACCGAAGGCTTTCGAGCAATGCGCAGGCTTCTTGCGCATTCCGAATGGCGACGACCCGCTGGATGCTTCTTCTGTGCATCCGGAGGCTTACCCCGTGGTGCGCCGTATTAGTAAGGCCGCTAAAACCGATATCAAAAGCTTGATCGGTAACGCACCAATCCTGCGCGGATTGTCGCCGAAAGAGTTCGTGGACGATAGCTTCGGCTTGCCGACCGTGACCGACATTCTGCGCGAGTTGGAAAAGCCGGGTCGCGATCCGCGTCCAGCCTTTAAAACAGCAACGTTCCAGGACGGTGTGGAGACGATCAACGACCTCAAGCCGGGCATGGTGCTCGAAGGCGTGGTGACGAATGTCGCGGCGTTTGGCGCTTTCGTTGATATCGGCGTCCATCAGGACGGGCTCGTGCATGTTTCCGCCATGTCGAAGACCTTCATAAAAGACCCGCGCGAGGTGGTTAAACCCGGCGACATCGTGCGGGTTAAGGTGATGGAGGTCGATAAGCCCAGGAAGCGCATTTCGCTCAGCCTTCGGCTCGACGACGAGCTCGGAGCAAGCGATAGGCAATCGATCCGCAGCGCCGAAGGGTCAGGTCCCGCAAAGGAAAATGAGCGCCGCGCCGAAATCTTCGGGGGCAAGCGCCGGAGGTGGGGCGTTAGCGGACGCGTTGCGCCGCGCAGGGCTTAACGGCCCGAAGTAATTTCGCAATTGGCGACCATGTTAAATGGCCTCGGGCTTCACGCTCGGGGCTTTTTTGATGCCTGCAGCATGGTAACACGGCCCCAAACATCAAACTCAAGGGGAATTCTCGGTACCTCTCCCGTGAACAAGCCTCTCGGAAAGCAGCGTTTATTTTTTCTTCTGCTTTTGTCGCTTTTCTGCCGCGAGAAGGCGAGCATGCTCAAGGAGCTTCCCGACCTCAATTTCACCCTTGGCTTCCTTCTCAAGCCGGACGCGATCGCGATAGGCTGCCAACTCAACGGACACTTTCTCCTTCTTTTTAGTATCCGATATTTTGCCACGCTTCCCCCGAAAAAGTGGAGGGCTTTTATTGTAATTTGTAAACATCGGGGGAGACGAGATGGTGAAAAAAGTAGAGGTTCAGCGGCGCGTTTACGATGAGGCCTTCCGGCGGGAAGCCGTGCGGATTTTATTAACGAGCGGCCGGACGATCGAGCAGGTGGCGCACGATTTGGGCATTGGCCTTTCCTCGCTGAAGACCTGGAAAGCGCGGATGAAGGAGGCCGAGCTTCTTTCTGGTCCGCACGAAGACGTGCAGAAGGAGCTGGCGCGGTTGCGCCGCGAGAATGAGTTGCTTAGGGCCGAGCGTGACCTCCTAAAAAAAGCGACCGCCTTCTTTGCCAAGGAAACAAGTCGATGAGGTTTGCGCTGATCGATGCAAAGAAGGCCGACATCGCGGTGGAAACGGCGTGCGCCGTCCTGAACGTCAGCGTGAGCGGCTACTACGCCTGGAAAACTCGGAAAGCGAGCTGCCGCCAACGGCGCGACCTGATCTTGCTCGCCCATATCCGCGCGCAGTTTTCGCAGTCGCGCGAGACCTATGGCAGCCCCAGGATGCATGCGGAACTGCAGGAGGCGGGCCTTTGCGCCGGCCGCCACCGCGTGGCGAGGATCATGCGGGAAAACCATCTAAAAGCCCGCCCAAAGATGCGATTCAAGAAGACGACAGATAGCGACCATGGCGGAGCTGTCGCGCCAAACGTGCTTGCTCAGGATTTCGCCGCGGAAGGGCCCGATGAGAAATGGGGCGTCGATATCTCCTATGTTTGGACCGCCGAAGGCTGGCTCTATCTGGCGATCGTGCTTGATTTATTTTCACGCCGCATTGTCGGCTGGGCGATGAGCGACCGGATGAAAAAGGGCTTGGCCCTGGAAGCCTTGCAACGCGCCATCACGCGCCGCAACCCGCCTGCCGGCTTGATCCATCATTCGGATCGCGGCAGTCAATATTGCTCGGACGAGTATCGTAAGCTCGCAAAAGCGCGCGGCTTTGTCCTCTCCATGAGCGGGCGCGGCAACTGCTACGACAACGCCATGGTCGAGACCGTGTTCAAGACCATCAAATCCGAGCTGATCTGGCGGACGGCCTTCACCTCGCGCTGGCAGGCCAGCAAAGAGATTGGCCAATACATCGAAGGCTTCTATAATCCATGTCGGCGCCACTCAAGCCTTGGCTATGTGAGCCCTGCAGAGTTCGAGACGGCATTCAGGGTAACGGCACGGCAGGAACAAATGGCTCTCCACTAAATACGGGGAAGCCGACGGCTAAAATCACATCAAGGCTATAGATGACCACCGGCTTGGTAGATCCGGCAATATTCATTTTTTGAATATTGCTTCCCTCATCCACCTCCACCTCGTCAAAAATGTTTCGAATGTGCTTCGCAATCGTGGGCTGCTTGATGCCGAATAACTCCGACATCTGTTTTTGAGTGGCCCAAGGTTCCTCACCCTCAAATCGCAGTTCAAGCTCAAATCCGCTCGGCGTGGCGTAGAGGACGAAGCGATCTCCGGTCTCGGCGTCTTCAACGAGGGATAAGGGCTGAAGCTCAGTATCGTCTTCGCATGGCCTTCTCTAATTCCTTTGGAGCGACCTCGCCGGATTGGGGAGCGCCCCTTCAAATTCCATTGATCAAGTGTTAAACGAATTCAAATATGTCTTGTTCTAGCAGTAATCAGCGCCTTGGAGCGCAATGATATTGCACCGTAAATCTACCTCATAAACAGGGCACAGGCCCCCTCGACACGCTTGGGGGCGCCAAATGTATTTTCATGCGCAGTCTATCCGCCACAGTCTGGTCTGAGGGCTTTTTTGTTGCGTCCAAATTCAGTTAAGTCATCGTAACGAGCTGCCGGTATCGTCCAGGTGCACAAGACGAGCCGAGAATTCAGTGACCCGCCCTTCCTTTTCCGCAATCCACTCGCCGTTTCAGCGGCTGCGCGACCTGCTCGACGGCGAAAAGCCCGGCGCATCGCCCATCGACATGACCATTGGGGAACCGCGCCATGGCTTCCCCAGCTTCGCCGGCGATATTATAGCTGCCCATCAAGCAGATTTCGGGAAATACCCCCCAATTGCTGGGACGCCTGCGCTTCGCTCCGCCATCGCGGCGTGGCTTGACCGGCGGTACGGCTTTTCGCCAGGCATTATCGATCCTACCCAGCACATCCTTCCACTTTGCGGCACGCGCGAAGGCCTAGTCTCGGCGCTGGCGATCGCCTGCGAGCACAAAGGTCATGATCGCCCCACTGTGCTCATCCCGAACCCCTTTTATCAGGCCTATTATGCGGCGGCTCTGACTTCGGGATGCGAGCCCGTCTTTCTCGCCGCTACAGCCGCCACAGGCTTTCTGCCGGATCTTGATGCAATCGCGCCAGAAGCGTTGGATCGCGCCGCAGCGTTCTACATCGCCTCTCCGGCAAACCCGCAGGGCGCGGTCGCATCCGCCGATTATCTGGCAAGGTTAATAGAGCTGGCCCGCGCCCATCACTTTTACGTCTTCTCCGATGAATGCTATTCGGAAATCTATCAGGCCACGCCGCCGCCTAGCGTTCTCGAGGTTGCGGCTAAGTCGGGCGGATTACATAAGGTTCTGGCCTTCAATTCCCTCTCGAAGCGCTCTAACGCGCCAGGCCTACGCTCGGGCATCATTGTCGGGGACGCAGATTTTATCAAAGACTATACACGCTACCGGAACGTGGCCTCCCCGCAAATCGCCCTGCCAATCCAACACGCCTCCGCAGCGCTTTGGTCAGATGAGGCCCATGTTGACCGGAGCAGGGAGCTTTATCGCGAGAAATTCCAAGCTCGCCTCGGAGAAGCTCAAGCACTTGCCCGGCTTTTTCCGACCCGATGGCGGGTTCTTCCTATGGCTTAATCTTTCAAATTTTGGTGGAGGAGAAGCGGCGGCGAAAACTATTTGGAAAGGATGCGGTGTCAAAATCCTACCTGGAGCCTATCTGGCTCATCCCGATGGAAACGGCTTTAATCCCGGCGCGGATTATGCACGGCTAGCTTTGGTAGACCCGCTCGATACAACGCGGGAGGCTTTGGATCGTCTTGCCTGCGCCTTGGCTTAACGCTGCTATGTGTGAGGTCGTGCGCAGATGCAGAGGAGGCAGACTCGTTTTTTGCCGAAAGCCTTAGCAGCCGAGTTGCGCCGCCTGCCTTGGCGCCTGTTAGGGTTGTTGCTTCTGGCCATGGCGGCGGCGTGCTGGCTTGCCTTGGTGAGCTGGTCATATGTCGATCCTGGCCCTAATTACGCAACAGAGGCGCGGCCGCAAAATTGGCTCGGCTATTCGGGTTCTGGCATTTCAGACGCCCTCATCCAGGCATTTGGCCTCTCCGCTGCGATCCTCATCCTGCCTATCGCCGCGCTTGGCCTTCAAATCGCGCAAGGCGACTTACCCCGTGAGCCTCGGTTACGGCTATCCTACTGGGTCGCATCCTTTCTTGCGCTGCCTGCCTTTTTTGCGAGTTTCCCTGCGCCGACGAGGTGGCTTCTCAATCATGGGCTTGGCGGGTTCGCAGGCGACTTCGTCGTTTATCGTCTCGGGAAGCTTTCCGCCGTCATTCCCTCACTTCTTCTTTGGCCTCTATTCGCCCTGCTCTTTGGAATTGCAGCCGGGTGGTGCGTCGGCAGGGCATGTGGGCTGAGCGTGAGCGAGCTACTGCTACTACTCAAGGGCGGAGCGCAGCATTCATCGAGCGCATCTAGCTTCCGGGCATCTGCCGCTAGGTCAAAAGCAGGCATTAGCTTTGCAAATAAATTCACGAGTTGGACGAAGCGTGTCGCACTCGGCAACCGTGCGCCAGCCGCCAGGCCAAAGCCTGTGAGGCCACGAGAATTCTGGATGGAGGGCGCTCAGGCGGAGCCGCCGTCTTTGAAGCCTGCAAAGGCTGAAAAAAAGCGCGCTACGGAACCCGCCATGGCCGAGGGGACGCGTAATAGAGATAGTTCGCCCTCACCATTCACGAACTGGAACGGCAGCGGCTCGGCTGCAAGCGGTCTTTCCAAGCCACGGACCAACGGTCATCGCGACGGCGAGATGAAGGACGATGTTTCCGACAGCGAACGTATCGAGCCATTCTTCGGCCCATCCCGCTCCGAACCGCCGCTGGAAACCGCCCAAACTGAAGAGGGCGGATCAAACGTCAACGCCCCTTTTAAGCGTTTCACGGCCAAGGCGAGCCAAGCCGCACAAGCGGGAGCACAACGCATATTCGAAAGCGTCGCCTCGGGCGCTCAACACGCAAACGGTATTATTTTCGCGCCAAAGTTAACGCCGAAGCGTGAGGCTAGCCCCGAAGTTGAGATCGACGAGCCCGATGAAGCCGAAGATGACGAGGATACCGAAGAGGCTGATTTTAGCGCAGCTCTTCCGCCCGTTTCTCTTCTCGCGGTTCCACCGCGCGAGTCCGCTCAGCCAGCGGCTGATGATCCAGCGCTCATGCAGCGTGCGGCCCTGCTGATGAGTGTATTGGGCGACTTTGGTGTGAAGGGCCGCATTTCTGGAATCTACCCGGGTCCGGTTATCACTCTGTTCGAATTGGAGCCCGCGCGCGGCACCAAATCATCGCGCGTTGTGGGTCTTGCCGACGACATCGCACGCTCTATGAGCGCGATTTCGGCGCGGGTTGCTGTCGTTCCGGGCCGTGACGCAATCGGCATCGAGCTTCCAAATGCGAAGCGCGAGATCGTATCGCTGCGGGGGATGTTTGAAGTCCTCGGCCTTCCAGATGTCGCAGGCTTCGCTGCCGCTTGCCCTTGGAAAATCCATTGGCGGCGAGCCCATTGTGGCCGATCTCGCGAGAATGCCGCATCTTCTGATTGCTGGCACCACTGGCTCCGGTAAATCCGTGGGCATCAACACGATGATCCTTTCGCTGCTCTATAGGCTTCCGCCGAGCCAGTGCAATTTCATCATGATCGATCCCAAGATGCTGGAGCTTTCAGTCTATGATGGCATCCCGCATCTCCTCGCGCCGGTCGTGACCGATCCCAAAAAGGCCATCGCCGCGCTCAAATGGACGGTGAAGGAGATGAACGCCCGTTACGAGCGCATGTGCAAGCTCGGGGTCCGAAACATAACAAGTTACAATGCGAAGGCGGCGGCAGCTCAGCTTCGCGGTCAGCCCCTGCGCCGCGTGGTGCAAACCGGCTTCGATCCGCGCACCGATGAACCGATGGAAGAGGAAGAGACGTTCGATCCCGTATCCATGCCTTATCTCGTCGTCGTGATCGACGAAATGGCGGACCTTATGATGGTGGCGGGAAAGGACATCGAGTTTGCGGTGCAGCGTCTCTCGCAGATGGCGCGGGCAGCGGGCATCCATCTCATCATGGCGACGCAGCGGCCAAGCGTGGACGTTGTGACCGGCACGATCAAGGCCAACTTCCCGAGTCGCATCAGCTTTCAGGTTACTTCGAAGATCGACAGCCGCACCATCATCGGTGAGCAGGGGGCGGAACAGCTCCTTGGTGCAGGCGACATGCTCTATATGGCGGCTGGCGGCCGTATCATCCGCGCACACGGACCTTTCGTTTCCGATGAAGAGGTTGAAGGCGTTACCCGCTATTTGAAAGCTCAGGGTTTCCCATCCTACCGCGAGGACATTCTGGAAGATTCGGACGATCTGGACGGCATGGACGCGCCGAAAGATAGCGGGGATCGCGCCGGCGATCTTTATGCGCGCGCAGTCGACATCGTGTTGAAGGACCGAAAGCCGACGACAAGCTACCTGCAAAGGCGTCTCGGCATCGGATACAACCGCGCGGCTTCGCTCATCGAGCGGATGGAGAATGAGGGGATCGTTGGTGCGCCAAGCCGTACAGGGCGCCGCGAGATCCTATTAGACGCCGGACATTAGCATTTCCAGAAGAGTAATGCCGGGCGAGACATCATAACATCTAGTATCCCGTCTCGCAAATACCGCCTAATATCTTTGCCGGGGTGATTTGCGGGGAGGATTTTGCAATGGGCCGGCCGGTAAAGCTTATTCAGGCGGATGCAGAGGCCGTCAAAGAGTTGCGGCGCAGAGCGAGGGCAGCCACAAGCACTGTCCGCGAGCAAGAGCGTGCGAAGATCGTGCTGCTTCGCCTGGATGGCAAGGGTGTGGAAGCCGTCGCGGAGCAACTGGGAACGACGGCAAAACGCGTCTCGATGTGGTGCAAGCGGTTCGAGGAGCAAGGCCTGGCCGGTCTTGAAGATAAGCCCGGACGCGGCAGGCGGCCTTCGATCGCCGAGGCAAAGGTTGCACGCGTCATCACCGAGGCCACCCGGCCGCCAGAGGGCCGCAACCGCTGGAGCGTGCGCAGCATGGGCCGCCATGCTGGCATATCCCACAGCACGGTGCAGCGCATCTGGACGAAAAACGAGCTGAAGCCGCACCTTATCAAGACCTTCAAGCTTTCGAACGATCCCAAATTCGAAGAAAAGTTCTGGGACGTGATCGGGCTCTATCTCGACCCGCCTGCGAAGGCGCTGGTGCTATGTTGCGACGAAAAAAGCCAGTGCCAGGCGCTGGAGCGTACCCAGCTTGGACTTCCGCTTGCGCCGAACCGTCCGCGCACCAGGACGCACGATTATACGCGTCATGGAACGGTGACGCTGTTTGCGGCGCTTAATGCACTCGAAGGCAAGCTGATCGCACGCACCGAAACGCGCCACACGCATGTGGAATGGCTGCGGTTCTTAAAGCAGATCGATCGCGAAACGCCCAAGGGCCTCGCCATCCATCTGATCCAGGACAACTACGCTACCCATAAACATCCAAAGGTTAAGGCGTGGCTTAAGCGCCACAAGCGCTTCAAGTCCCACTTCACCCCCACCTCTTCGTCCTGGATGAATCTCGTTGAGCGCTTCTTCGCCGATTTGACAGAAGACGTCATCCGGACCGGCAGCTTTGCCTCGGTGAACGAACTCGTGCGCGATATCGAAGCCTATCTCGCCAAGCGCAATGCCAATCCGCGCCCCTATAAATGGAAGGCGGAAGGCGCCGCCATCCTCGATAAAATCAAGCGCGCCCGCGCCGCTCTCGAAATGGCGCAGGCCGCATGAGTTCTTGGGGGCTAATTGCGAGTCAGGACACTAGCAAGGCGCTCAAGCCAACGCTTACGCCACGTCCGCGACGCTTTGCGGCTAATTCCGGGCAGCAAATTCACGACGCAAATTCGCAAGTCAGCAATTAAGTTCGGGAAATTCGCTATCAATTTAATTTCGGGAAATTCACGAAACTCATTAATACCGCCGACTGAGAGACATTTCGGGAAAGCCCTAACTCGTATGACCAACCCCGTGCGGCCAGAAAGTACTTGTATAAATAGATAGGCTTGTTCTGCGAAACGAACCCAATTTGGCCAACGGCACCCCGCTGTTATATTTTCGATATGGGCCTGCGTGGCGATCGTCACCGGCGCGGAGGGGCGGTGGGACATCCGCAGCATTTGCGGCCTAGTCATGGATCGCGACTCCGCCGCCTTCCGCGATATTGAGTCCGTGATCGCCGAGGCCCGCGCCGATCTCGAAACTTTGAAGCGTCAGGCGCTCGATGCGCTGCGTCGCGCTACGGAGGCGATGGGAGCCACCACGTCCACAGATGCCGATATCCTGGCGAGCTGTTGGCTATAGTGATCCGTGTGCCTTCTGGTCCGCGACGCATCAGCGGTTACTCCCCGAATTTCACCCGTAACCGCGCATCGAACTTCATCGTCTGCCGTGCTTCGGGGCCGCCCATTCGGCCGGGTCAATGTTGATGACACCCTGCTCGACGAGGGCAGCGGCAATCGCGCGTGCTCACTGCATTGACAAAAATCATGGAGCGGGCCGGGCAACGGAGAGAATGTGAGCGTTCGTGCGACCGCCCTGCAATCGAACGTGGCGCATGCGAGAGAGCCAGCTCATGAAAACCAGAGATATCCATCGCGCCGAGCCCCGCCACGACGCCATGAAGTGGCATAATATTCAGGAAGAGGTGCACGATCCCTATAAGGCGCGCAAGAAGCCCAGCAAACCATGCCTATGCCCGCAGTGCGGCGCCGTAAACTCCGGCGGGCGTTGGCATTGGGCCAAAGAAAAGGTTGAAGGCCTTGAGGAGGAGCTTTGCCCGGCCTGCCACCGCATCAATGACAACTACCCAGCGGGCGAAGTCATCTTGAGCGGCGGCTTCCTCGCCGCTCATAAGCAGGAGATCGTCGATCTAGCCCGTAATACCGAACGGGCCGAACGCGCCGAACATGCCCTTCAGCGGATTCTGAGCATTGACGAGGCCGATGGCAAAGTCACCATCACCACGACCGACGTTCACCTGCCGCGGCGGATCGGACATGCGATTTTCGACGCATATAGGGGGGATCTAGACACCCACTACGATCGGGCAGGCTATTTCGTCCGCATGACCTGGAAGCGGGAGGATTAAGGCGGTAACGCCCTCGACATGATGGCTCCGCTAAATCGGCTAGCGGTTAGACTGCCCGAGGTTTGCTTTTTAGGTCGGCCTCGAACGATGGATACAGCACCTCATCCAGCCCTTCTTCTTCCCAGCGTGGATCCTCGATCCGCTCCAAGGTAACGAGCTCGGGCCTCGTCCATGGCGGCGTCCTGAGGCCGCGTCCCGGCCGGAAGCCCGTACTCACATCAAACGCCTCCGCAGCGATGGCGCGGGCAGCCTTTTCATCGCGCGCCCTAACGATCGCGGCCGCCCGATGCGAACTTGCTTCCCAGTTCGGATCGGTCAGGTCGATGGGCCTGAGTTTGTAAAGCGGCATCGTATCCTCCTTAATCGACACGTAGAAACGGCAAGCGGCGAAGCTCGTCCCGCGTCCAAAGGGACAGGCCAGCCCGGTTTCCAACCGTTTCGACGTCAATGACGTAGTCTGGGTCCGCGAAATCGATCCGGCTTGGCTGGCTCAGCTCCTGGGTTGCGGTGAGGACGGCGTCATCCAGAAACCGCTCCACGCCAGGCGAAGCAAGCCCGCTCTTCAGCCCTCGCCGATGCATGCGGACGTGAAACGAGCTGCCGCAAAGACGCGCCGCCCAGCCCAGCACGATGTTGCGGGCCTTGATCTCGAATTCCTCAGGCGTCGAGAAAGCGAAAACCGCCTGCGCTGGCGCGACACGAGAGACGCAGTTGAGTATACTTTTGTCCGCCTCGATTGTCGAGGTGAACGCCTCGATGAACTTCAGGATATCGGGGACACGCAAGACGAGAACATTGTGATAATCCGTGGCTTGCACGTCGCCGAAGCGCCGGAATTCCCGGCGGGCTATCCGAAAACCCTCGCTATCGTTAACGGTTATGACGGCGTTCCAGTCTTTCATGGCGATCTGCGAAAGAGGGGCGTTTCTGTCATATGCGCTCTCAGCGCCTGATACCCAACAGCTGCGATGCCTCCGTCCACGGTAGGAATAGCTTACCCTGCAGAAGGCATTGCTTGCCTTAAATTATGCCACGAAACTGGTTGAGATATGTCAATTGGCAATTTGTGTTGCGTGATATAATAATTTCATATTTTTACCTTAGCTCGCGGGACCTAGGGGAATGGTGGGCGGTGCTAAGGCAGGCACGCTTCAAGATTTACCGAAGCAGTTTTTAAGATTCGGCGAAACGCCCGCGCTTATTAGCTTTAAAGGCGATGCCAGCGAAACTTTGTCATTCAACGAGTTGGCGGAGCGCGCCCACAACATTGCCAAGAGCCTTCGGAACAGAGGCGTCGCGCTCGGCGAACCTATCGGCATTCTCGCCTCCAATAGTCCTGCCTGGGTGACGACGTGCCTAGGCATTCTTGCGGTTGGCGCCGCCGTCGCACCCTTCGATGTGCAACAAAGCGAGGCCGAGCGATCAAGCCTGCTCGAAATAATCGGATGTCGTTTTTTGTTTAGCGATCGCGAAGTTTCGGGGCAGGGCATCCGCGCCGCCGGTATTCCTCAACCTGACGGAGCGCTGCTCCTTCATACTCTTTCTCCGTCCGCTGGAGAAAACGCTGCCCAGCCTCCTGCCTTCCCGGTGGCGAAACCGAACGATCTGGCGTTGATCGTCTATACTTCGGGCACCACCGGCACATCCAAAGCCGTGCCTTTGACCCATTCCAACATTATGTCGACCATCGATGCCTTGGCCGAAGCGGGTGTGGCCGGTCTTCGTGAGCGCGCGTTCCTGCCGCTGCCGCTAAATCATATTTATCCGCTCGTGGTTGGCCTCCTGCTACCGCTGAGCACGGGCGCATCTGTCGTCCTGCCGGGCCAAACCAGGAGCCCGGAATTGGCACGTGCCATCCGCCTTAGTGGCGCAACGATGCTCATCGGCGTACCCCGCCTGTACCGGTCCCTGCTCGCTGCGATCGTAGGAGAGGTGGATGCGCGTGGAGGCGTGACCGCTTGGGCCTTCCACCATTTACTCGGACTCTCAATTGCCTTGACACGGCGCGGCGAGCGGCGTCACGGGCGCCTAATCTTCGGAGCGATCCGTCGCAATTTGGCGCCATGCCTATACCGCTTGGTCTCAAGTGGCGCCCCGCTCGAAGAAGAAACAGAATTGAAATTGCTTGGTCTGGGCTACGACGTTCTTACCGGTTATGGGTTGAGCGAGACTGCATCGATCCTCAGCTTCAACCGGCCGGGGCGCTCGCGGGCGGGTAGCGCGGGCGAGCCTTTCCCCCAACTCGAAATGCGGATCGCCAAGCCAGAGCCGAACGGCGTCGGCGAGATTGAGGTGCGCGGGCCAAATGTCTTCGCCGGCTACCGCAACGATCCCGAAAGGACAAGAGCGGCTTTTACCGAGGATGGATTCTTTCGCACCGGAGACCGTGGCAGGCTCGATACCGATGGTTACCTTCATACCGCCGGCCGAGCGAGCGAGATGATCGTCTTGCCAGGCGGCAAAAAACTTGTTCCGGAAATCCTTGAGTCCCAATATGAGGCAAACCCTGCAATAGGCGAAGTTGCGATACTGACCGAGGGAAGAAAGCTCGTTGGGCTCGTGGTTCCTTCACCGTCGGAGCGTGCAAACGGCAGCTTAGAAGTGACAGAAGTGGCGGTGCGCGCCGCGCTCGCCAGCTCCGCCACCTTACTGCCGAATTACATGCGGCTATCCGGCTTCGCTCTTACCAGACAACCACTGCCACGCACCTATATCGGAATATTACGGCGGCATTTGCTTCCAGCGCTTTACCGGGAAGCGAGAGCGCGCGCCGAAACTCGCGCCGCAACTTATCAATTGCCGGTGGCGGATCGTGAGTTCCTCGCCGATCCCGCAAGGCGCCGCCTCTGGCAGTGGCTTGAGGCGCGCTTTCCCGATCGGCCTTTATCGCTCGAGATGAACCCAGGACTAGACCTTGGCCTTGATTCCTTGGGCTGGGTATCGCTTACGATGGAAATTGAGCAGGAGTTCGGAGGCGTCCTTGATGAAGCGGCATTATCGCGCATCGTAACGCTTAGGGATTTCGTGGTCATTGCTTCGACGGCTGGCAAGCAACGCATGCCGGCCGAAGCGCCCTTACCCCCAGAGTACGGGATGATCGTGCGTGCCGCGTGGTACGCCGCCAACGCCCTCAACCGCCTCATCATGAGGACGCTTTTCAGGTTGAAAGTCGAGGGGCTTGAGAATTTACCGGAGCGCGCGCCCTATTTGATTTGCCCGAACCACACAAGCTATCTCGACCCGTTCGCACTTTCCGCCGCTCTGCCTTGGCCCGTGCTGCGACAGGCTTATTGGGCCGCAGCGACGGATATTTTGTTTGGGAGTAGCTGGCGTCGAGCCTTAAGCAGACGCGCACGTGTCTTCTCCGTCGACCCTTCACTGGGCATTCGCAGAGGACTTGCTCTCAGTGCGGCGGCCCTTCGGTCCGGCAACGTCCTCGTCTGGTTCCCCGAAGGATGGCGGAGCCGCGAGGGCACGCTACAGCCCTTTCTTTCCGGAATAGGGGCGCTCGTGCTTGGAACGGCGGTGCCAATCGTTCCGGTCTTTATTAAAGGAACCTTCAAGGCCTGGCCGGTTCATCATCGTTTTCCGCATTTCCATTCCTTGACCATACGTTTTGGTCGCCCGCTCGACCCAAAGCAATGGTCAGGCTTTGCCGCAAAAGAGGCGGTTAACGAGCAGATCGCCCTAACGATCAGAAAAGCGGTTGCTGCGCTAGGTAATCAATGATCGATGTAGCGTTCGACTGACGGGCGTCGTCGTGGTCCTCTAAGAATGGCGACTACCAGATAAGTTCGGCGGAGATCCGCTTCGACAATCTCCCGGAAATTCTGCGGGTCACAGGGCAGGCGTTCCAACTCATTTCGGCCTACTGAAGCTCATGTCACGCGCCCACGGGCCTGGCGATTGAAGTGGCAATCGGAGAATTTTGTGAAATGCTTGACGAATTTAAACCGCGCGCCGCCGCCGACTGGATCAAGCAATACTTGCGATCATGCCAGGCAAGCTATGCCTGCCAATTCTTGAACCCCGCTAGTGAGAATGACTTCATGTCAGTGCCATCTTCAACCTAAATCCGGCAGTTGACAGCATGTGATGGGCGAGGGAATCGCGCAATATCAAGCGCATGAGCCACGATATGCCCCGCCTTCCGGTTCACCCAGCGGGTGAACAACCGCCGATTGAGCAAGACGCTGCTCCGGCGCCTGCAACGCTCGACACCTGGGCTGGCCCGGTGCGCGTGGAATGGGATCCCGCGGCGCCGCTGACGCCCTACGGGCAGCTGCCGTTCTTCATCGACTATCTCAAGGTGCGGGAACCTGTTCGACGCGCTCGTGGCCGATTGCCCGCTCGGCTATACGAGCCCGAACGCGCCGGAGAAGCGCGATGTGCTTGGCACAACGATGCTTTCGGTTTTGGCGGGGCATAAGCGCTACGCCCACATCACGGCGCTGCGTAACGATGGCGTGCTGCCTGAGCTGTTGGGCATGAAGAAGATCGTCAGCGAGGACGCGGTGCGCCGGGCCTTCAAGGCCATCGGAGAGGACGAAGGCAGAGAGTGGCTGCACCGCCATCTGGATTACTGCACGGCGCCGCTTTTGGCCGAGCCGTGGATTCTGGACATGGATTCGACGGTCAAGCCGCTTTACGGCCATCAGGAAGGGGCCGTGCTTGGCTACAATCCCAAGAAGCCGGGACGGCCAGTGAGCGAATTTGACATTTGGGTCCCGGCTGCCGCGCGTTCGTGCTCAAATGTCAAATTCAAAAGCTCCACTAGAATCAGAAAGTTGCTAGTGGTCCTTTGATTCCGACATTTGCTCTCGATGAGGCCGCAAGCGGATGCAAATGTCGGAATCCGACCACAGCCATGTCTACCACACCTACACGATGGCCGGTCTGCGGCTGGTGCTCGATGTGGATGTTGCTCCGGGCAATGAGCATGCATCGAAGCATGCGGCGCCAGGGCTGTGGGCGCTTCTGGATCGCATTCCGCGCGATTGCTGGCCGGCATTTTTGCGCGGCGATAGCGGCTTCGGCACGGAAGCGGTGATGAGCGAAGCCGAACAGAGAGGGCTTCCCTATCTGTTCAAGCTGCGGCTCACCGCCAACGTCAAGAAGCTGATCAAGAAAACTTTTTCCAAAAGCGACTGGACCAATGCCGGACACCGACGGCTTGCGCGCGAGTCGGCAACTTCAAGTGTTGATTCACGCGAAGCGTGATCAAGGCTGGCAGGGAAGGGAGGACACGCTGCGGCTGGAAGGCTGGAGCCGTCAGCGCCAGGTGGTGATCCTGCGCCGCCGGCTGAAGGAGGGCCTGACCATCGCCGGGCGCGATCGCGAAAACCAGCTGGCGCTCGGCTTCGTTGAGATCGGGCCGGACGCGGACGCCTACGAATATGGCGTGCTCGTTACCTCCCTTGAGGAGGAAGTTCTGACGCTCGCCCAGCTCTACCGCGACCGGGCCGATAGCGAAAATCCCTTCGACGAACTCAAGAACCAGTGGGGCTGGGCCGGCTTCACCACCCGCGATCTGCCTCGCTGCCAGCTTATGGCCCGCTTCATCTCACTGATCTACAACTGGTGGAACCTGTTCGTGCGCCTGGCCGAACCGGACCGGCACCTGGAGGCCGTCACCAGCCGTCCGCTGCTCTTATCGGCCATCGCTGAGACCACCCGGCATGCCCGCCAGACCACGCTGAAAGTGTCGAGCTCCCACGCCAAGGCTGGCTGGGCCTCGAAGGTGCTCTCAAGCATCGCCCGCTTCCTGCGCGAGCTTACTCAAAATGCGGAGCAGTTGACGGGCCGCCAGCGCTGGCGCCGGATACTCTCCCACGCCGTGCGATCCTGGCTTGGCGGACGCAAGCTGCGTGCTCCACCACGCCTCATGGCACCGGCCTGACCGCCAAATCCCACATCGATAGGTTGAGCAGCCGCTTCAAAATGGTGAGGCGCGAGGGGCAACTGCCGTTTTTAGGGTCATGAGTTCGAGCTTGGCCGAGAGCTCCTGAGACGCGCCAATGAGGGCATCGATGCGGCCTTCGATGGCTTCGAGTTGGCCGGTCAGGGCTTTGAGCACGGCTTTCAGGCAGGCTTGAACGTCTTGATAGCGCGGATGAGCGAGGCGGGTTTCTTCGGCGATGCGCATGGAAAGCAAATCCTGGCGGCGGGCCAGCAGCGTGTTAAGCTCTTGCTGGGACTTGTCTTTGAGCTCAAAGAGGCGGAGCATGTCCTGCCGCTCCCAGCCATAGCGGGCAAGGGATCGGCCCGGTGCGCGGGGATTCCATGGCTCAGAAGCTCTGCCAGCAAGGCGGTTTCATAGCCGCCTGTGGCTTCGAGGACGACGAGCGCCTGCGGTAACTCAGCCTCGAACTCTTTGCGGAATTCGGCAAAGCCTTCGCCGCTATTTGAAAAGCGCGAAGGCTTTGCCCGCGCGCCATGCAGCGCGGCATCGAAATGGTCCTTGCCCACATCGATGCCGATCGCATATTTATAAGCCATGGGTTCCCTCGTAGCTTCAAATTGTGTGCGGGCGCTGAACCCTTCCTACCATGCAAGCGGTGAGGATAAGCGTGGATGGGAGCCCTCGATGACGGCGGCCTTTGGCTTCACCAAGCGGGCCACATTGCGAACGGGTACCCATCCACGCCGAAATATCTAGCACAATCCGAACACACAATTGCGATGGCCAGCAAAGCTGGCCGGAAGCAATCCAAACCTTAAAAACGCAGATTCGAGAATCCCGTGCTTCAATCTGGTCGCAAACGCCTTAGGCCCGGTTCGCTGTTAACAAGGGCAATCCGGGCATAACCGGTATTGCTGGAGCATTTTGCGATCAGGTGTAACCGCCGTGGCGATGCTGCAGCCCTGGCTCGCCAGGGCTGCAGCATCGCCTCTCGATTTTGATGGCCGTGCTTCGACCCGGCCATCAATGGCCGACCTTTGGATGGCTTGTTCAAGCTGGGCCATGACCAGGAAAAGAAAAAGGCCGCCTCGGAAGGCGGCCTGTATGGGTTTTCATTGAACACGAATGCGGCCTTAGTCGGCGGCCTGCGGCACGGGTTGGTCAGCAGGCGCTTCCTTCCCGGTTTTCTGGTCGATCCCCTTCATGGAGAGACGCACCTTGCCCCGCTCGTCAAAGCCCATGAACTTCACGAAAACTTCCTGGCCTTCTTTCACAACCTCGGAAGCATGCTTCAAGCGACGGTCGGCCATCTGGGAGATGTGAACCAGCCCATCCTTCGGACCAAAGAAATTCACAAAGGCGCCGAACTCGACGATCTTCACAATCTTGCCCTTGTAGATTTCGCCGGCTTCCGGCTCGGACGTGATCGCCTTGATGCGATTCATCGCTTCTTTGATCGAGCTTTGGTTTGCCGCCGCGATCTTCACGGTGCCATCGTCGGAAATGTCGATCTTAGCGCCCGACTCTTCCACGATTGAACGGATCACAGAGCCACCGGAGCCGATGACTTCGCGAATTTTATCCGTCGGGATTGTGATGGTTTCGATGCGCGGTGCGTGCTCGCCAAGAGCATCGCGCGCATGGCCAATCGCCTTGCTCATTTCACCTAAGATATGCAACCGGCCTGTACGCGCCTGCTCAAGCGCGGTCTTCATGATATCGACCGTAATGCCCGTTATCTTGATGTCCATTTGGAGTGCTGTCACGCCTTGAGCTGTGCCAGCCACCTTGAAGTCCATATCACCGAGGTGATCCTCATCGCCGATAATGTCGGAGAGAACCGCAAAACCATCCGCTTCCTTGATGAGACCCATCGCTATGCCAGCGACTGGACTTTTCAAAGGAATGCCCGCATCCATCATTGCCAGCGATGCACCGCAAACGCTTGCCATGGATGATGAGCCGTTCGAACTCGGTGATTTCCGAGACGACGCGGAGCGTATAGGGGAAGTTTTCAGCGTCCGGCAACATCGGATGTACGGCGCGCCAAGCGAGCTTACCGTGGCCAATTTCGCGGCGCCCAGGCGAGCCAACGCGGCCGACTTCACCAACCGAGAAGGGCGGGAAGTTATAATGCAGAAGGAAGGTTTCCTTATAGGTTCCTTCGAGCGCATCGATCCATTGCTCATCTTCGCCCGTTCCGAGCGTAGCAACGACCAGCGCTTGCGTTTCGCCACGGGTGAAAAGCGCCGAGCCATGGGTGCGCGGAATAACGCCAACCTGACAGTCGATAGGCCGAACCGTTACCAAATCGCGGCCATCGATGCGCTTGCTTGTCTTGAGAATATTCGTGCGAACAACGTTCTTCTCAATTTCCTTGAACGCATCCGCGAGCTTGACCTTCTCGCCCGCGCCTGCGCCCTCGGGTAGAAGTTCCGCAAGAACCTTGGCTTTCGCCTCGCCGACCTTCGTGTTCCGCTCTTGCTTTCCGGCGATCTGGAAGGCTTTTTTCAAATCTTTTTCGACGAGCTTCTTAACCTTGGCCTCGAACTCGTTCTTCGCTTCCGGCAGATCCCACGGATCTTTGGCGGCTTGCTCAGCGAGCCCGATAATAGCGTCGATTACCGGGCGATATCCTTCTTGCCCGAAGACTACGGCGCCAAGCATGATCTCTTCTGAAAGCTCTTTCGCCTCGGACTCGACCATGAGCACTGCGTCGCCCGTGCCCGCTACAACAAGCTCGAGATCGGCCGATTTTTGCTGATCGAGGGTGGGATTGAGAATGTACTGGCCATCCTTATAGCCGACCTTCGCAGCGGCTATCGGGCCGAGGAATGGCAGCCCGGAGATTGTCAAAGCAGCCGAAGCGGCGACAATCGCCAACACGTCAGCATCCGTCTCCATATCGTGGGACAGCACGGTGACGATTACTTGCGTCTCGTTCTTGAAGCCCGGCGCGAAGAGCGGCCGAATTGGGCGGTCGATAAGGCGCGATACGAGGGTTTCGCGCTCACTTGGGCGACCTTCCCTCTTGAAATAGCCGCCCGGAATTTTGCCGGCAGCGTAGGCCTTTTCTTGATAATTCACAGTAAGAGGGAAGAAGTCCTTGCTAGGGTCCGCGGTGCGAGCACCAACGACCGTTGCTAGCACCGAGGTCTCACCATATTGGGCAAAAACCGAACCATCGGCCTGCCGGGCGAAGCGACCTGTCTCAAGCTTGAGCGTACGTCCGCCCCATTCGACTTCTTCACGATAGATTTCAAACATCTTGTCTTATTCCAACAACCATAGCCGGAGGCCCTTCCCCCGGCTCTTTTTCTTTGCGTACTTTTGTTCGCGCGCAATCATTAGCGCAGAATCACGCCCGCTCCTAGAAAAGAAACGGAATAAGCCGGGCAGTCAGCCCGGCTTTCACAAATATCTGCGGTATAGGCAAAGCTAGCGGCGAATGCCGAGCCTCTCGATAAGCTCGCGATAGCGGGCTTCGTCTTTAGCCTTTACATAATCGAGCAACCTACGGCGCAAGCTGACCATCTTCAAAAGGCCACGGCGCGAATGGTTGTCTTTCTTATGAGTCTTGAAATGTTCCGTCAGGTTAGCGATTCGTTCCGTGAGAACAGCAACCTGAACTTCCGGCGAACCCGTATCACCGGGCTTCACAGCATATTCTTCAATGAGCGCGGATTTACGCTCAGCTGCAATCGACATCGGTTTTCTCCATACGTTATAGACTGAACCGGCTTCAGGCGGGGATATTGAAAACCCGAACGGGATGCATTTCCCCGCGTTCGACCTCGCCGATGGCGACGAGAACCCCGCGAGAGGTTGCATAAACTGGGCCGTTCAGGATTGGTGCATTCCCTCCTCGAATGAGGATGGGTTGCCCCCGCTTTAGCCTAGCCGCGTCATCCCCGCTTATGGCGAGCGCCGGGATGCCGTCCAGCGCCGTCTCAACAGGAATGATAGTGCTCATAAGAGCATCTTGGCCGCCGTCACTATTGCTCAAACTGTCGAGCGTTTCCAGTGAAATTGCACTTCCTTGGTCAAATGGTCCGACGGAGGTGCGTCGCAGAGCGGATACGTGACCATAACATCCAAGCAAACGGCCGAGATCTCGCGCGATAGAGCGCACATAAGTGCCCTTGCCACATGCGCAGATGAGCTTAACAAAATCAGGCGACGGGATGTCCGCTATTTCCAATTCGAAAATTGACACTTGGCGCGGCGCAAGCTCTACCGTTTCGCCATCGCGCGCGAGGTCGTAAGCACGCTCACCTTGAACTTTGATCGCCGAATAGGCGGGCGGAGTTTGCAGAATATCGCCAATGAAGCCAGGCAGCGCGGCCTCTATATCTTTGCGGGTGGGCCGCGCATCGCTCTGCTTCACGAGCTTGCCTTCGGCATCGTCGGTGTCCGTTTCGACACCCCAATGTATTGTAAACTCGTAGCTCTTCTCGCACTCGACAGCATGGGCGACGGTTTTTGTCGCCTCGCCGAAAGCAATAGGCAACACGCCTGTAGCGAGCGGATCGAGCGTGCCTGCGTGACCGACTTTCTTGGGTTGAAAAAGCCTCTTGAGACGGCCGAGCGCCTGGTTCGATGTCAAACCTTGCGGCTTATCCAATATGAGCCAGCCGTGAATGTCGTTGCCTTTGCGGCGTGCCATGTTTGTAGCTTTGCGTAAGGGTTATTTCAGATCGCGGGCGACGTTGGGCGACCGCAGCAGCTCTTCGATGCGATCAGACGCTTCCACGGAGTGGTCTCCGCGAAATGAAAGATCGGGCACGTATTTTAATTCGATGCGCTTGGCCAATTCACCGCGCAGAAAACGCTGATGGCGATTGAGCGACCGCGCAAGGTCTTCGTTTTTCCGTTCGCCTAGTGCAGCGACAAATACGGTCGCGTGCTTCAGGTCAGGGCTCACCCGAACCTCGGAAACCGTGACGATTTCACCGCGAAGCTCATCGTCTTCGATGTCCTCCGTCATGAAAATCTCGGCGAGTGCGTGCCGCATCAATTCGCCAGCGCGCAATTGACGCTGCGAAGGGCCCTTTGTGGTTTGAGGTTTCATATATGGCTTCTCCGAAGCCGCGAATGTATGCACATTTGCACAGGACACAAGCGCCCTGCGAGCGGCAGCGTAATTTATTATTTGAACCTATCTCGATTGAAGCCGCAACATAGTTGCTGACTTCAAGCACCGCAACTATGTTGCCTGCCTCTCTTCCGCCGTGAGACCTGCTTTCACCGCATCGCCGTACATGGCGTGAAATTTCTTTATGAATTCGGGCTCGTCCACTGCATGGGCGGGCGCGTGAACGCCGAGCGCTTCTTTCACAAAATGGTTATGGAGATGCTTGAAGCGGATTGGAAAGGCTTTTGGTTTATTGGCATCGAAACGCATCACAAGGCCGATGCCCTGAATATAGTCCTCATCTCCCCCTTCCACGGTCATCCGCGTATAGCCGGAGTCTGAGCGCGCGCCTTGCCAGATAAATTCGATGTTATCGTCTTTATCGGCAGGAAAAAGCACGTAGGTGGATTTGAAGGAGGACACGTCGTTGCCTTCTGAATTGTACGAGCGGCCTGCAATCTCGAACCGTTTTTTTGCCCGGTTGAAGAATATGTTGATGATGGCATAGCGCACGACGTCGCCACGCCAGACAGCCTGGAGATATCGCCCGGCATAGCGTTCGTCCGGCAGTAATCTGCGCCTTATTGTCGGGGAGCGATAGGCAAGATCGCGCCAGTAAAAAGTGAGCCATGTCGCCACAATGGTGAAGGAAATGAGCAAAAACAGCCGGAAAGCTTCACTGCTATGCGGCCGCCGGTCCAAGACCCAGCTCATGAGCCAAATTAATGCCTCGCGTATGACCTCAAACATCCCTCACCCCGCCAAGTGCTATCAATTAGCATAAAATTGGGCAGTTAGCGGCATTGAAGATGGAAGAAAGAGGCTCTGCCTTATCGGCGAGGAACGCTGCTATCCTATCGGAGCCTCCCGCCATCATGGATGGCCGGGTCAAGCCCGGCCACGACAACGAGAGAGACGGCCATTCCCGCAAGAGACGCATGATAGCATGGCATTGGCGCGCGATTTTATAGGAAATGGCGATGCCGTTCATTTGGAAACAAAGAGGGCACCTGAAATCATTGTCATGGCCGGGCTTTTGACCCGGCCATCCAGCGCTATGCCGGCTCCCTGGCCGGTGGCATCTTTTACCAATCGCGGAAAACGTCCTGATTTTTAGATTGCTAGCCTGCGAAGAAGGCTTGCCGCTTCCTCGGCCAGCTTTCGTGTCAGCTCTGCGGCGGGCATCTCGCGACCAAGGGCGGCGGCTTGTCCTGCCCAGAGCGGAGTAAAATCGCCTGAGCCGTTGGCTTCGGCCTGAGCGCGGAGTGGGGCGATTGGCGTCGCCGCGAGTGGAAATGCAGGAGCCTCGGGCGCAACTGGACCAAGCTCACGCATAGCGCGGTTAACGAAGCCACGCGCCGGTTTGCCGGTAAAGACATTCGTGAGCGCAGTGCCATCGTCGCGTGCTTCGCGAAGGGCTCGTGCATGAGGTGCCGGAATTTTCGCTTCTGGGCAGAACAAATAGGCCGTGCCTATCTGAACGGCGGAAGCGCCAAGCGCAAATGCGGCCACGATGCCCCGCGCGTCCGTTATTCCACCTGATGCTATAATTGGAACCTTTACCGCGTCCACGGCCTGCGGCACGAGCGCCATCGTTCCGGGCTGTTCGAAAATGCTGCCGTCGAGAAACGTGCCGCGATGGCCACCCGCTTCCGCCCCTTGGGCAATGATAGCGTCTGCGCCGTGGGCCTCAAGCCAGCGAGCTTCAGCAACAGTCGTTGCCGACGATAGCACTTTTGCTCCGGTCGCCTTAACGCGCGCCAGCAGCTTTGGCTCCGGCAGACCGAAATGAAAGCTTGCGACGGCTGGCTGCAACTCTTCAATAAGCTCGCAATGGACTTCGCTGAATGGTGCGCGGTTTGCAGCCGCGATCGGCGCGTTCGGATCAAGTCCGAGTTCCCGGTAATAAACCTCAAGCCTGCGCTTCCACACTTCCTCCCGCGCTGGATCTCTCGTTGGCGGTGTGTGGCAGAAAAAATTGAGATTGACCGGGCGGCTGCTGCGCTGATGGAAGATTTGCGTCTGAGTCTTGATTTGCTCTGGCGTCAGCATGGCGCAGGGGAGGCTGCCCAGACCACCTGCTTCCGCTACCGCGACGGCAAGCTCCAGAGTGCCCGACCCTGCCATCGGTGCGAGCAGAATGGGCAAGTCAATTCCAAGCAGAGCCGCGATTTTGCCATCTGACCGCATGACGCCTCCGTCTAACCGGGTGTTAGCCCGGCGTCAGCTTACGCATCGTGTACCGCCGGGCATCCCCCTCTCCCGCAGGAGAGGGCTTGGATGGGGCGGTTTTCGATGACAGTCGAAGTTACAGCGAGCGGATCACCGTCTCAGTGCGGAAGCATTCGATGATATCGCCCTGTTTGAGATCATGGTAGTTCTCAAAGCCCATACCGCATTCCTGGCCAACCACGACCTCACGCACCTCGTCTTTGAAGCGCTTGAGTGTTGAGAGCTTGCCCTGATGGATAACCACATTGTCGCGGATGAGGCGCACGCTTGCTCCACGCTCGACTTTTCCTTCCGTGACGCGGCACCCGGCAATCTTGCCAACCTTCGAGATGTTGAACACTTCGAGGATTTGAGCATTGCCGAGGAAGTCTTCGCGTGTGAGCGGCGGCAGCAGACCCGACATAGCCTTTTTGACGTCATCTACGAGATCGTAAATGATGTTGTAGTAACGAATTTCGACACCATCGCGCTCGGCTTGCTGTTTCGCCTGCGCATCGGCGCGGACGTTGAACGCGATGATTACAGCGCCGGAAGCTTCGGCCAAGGCAACGTCGGAGGATGCAATCCCACCCACGGCTGAATGGATGATCCGAGCGCCAACTTCTTCGTTTCCAAGCTTATCGAGCGCGGACATGATGGCTTCGACCGAACCTTGTACGTCGCCTTTGATGATGAGCAAGAATTCCTTCTTGCCCCCCTTCGCGGCTTGGTTCATCTGCTGCTCAAGCGAGCCACGCGCGCCTACGGCCCTAACGTCGCGAAGTTTGCGCACACGATATTCCGTCAATTCCCGGGCGCGGGACTCCATGTCCACGACGGCGAGCTGATCGCCAGCCTCTGGAGCACTGTCAAACCCGAGCACTTCGACTGGCACCGAAGGCCCGGCCTCGGCAACGTTCAGGCCCTTGTCGTCTATGAGAGCGCGCACACGGCCCCAAGCGCGGCCGGCCACTATGATCTGACCGACCCTCAGCGTACCACGCTGCACGAGCACTGTGCCGACTGGCCCACGGCCGCGTTCCAGCTTCGCTTCGATAACGATACCTTCGGCGTCCCGGTCAGGATTGGCATTAAGCTCGAGCACTTCGGACTGCAAATGTATCGCTTCGAGAAGCTTGTCGAGATTGAGCTTCTGTTTTGCCGATACCTCAACTTCAAGCGTGTCGCCGCCCATGCTTTCGACGACAATGTCGTGAGAAAGAAGATCGGTTCGCACTCGCAGCGGATCGGCGTCCGGCTTATCCATTTTATTGATGGCGACGATGATGGGGACGCCCGCAGCCTTCGCGTGATTGATGGCTTCGATGGTTTGCGGCATGACGCCGTCATCGGCAGCCACGACCAGCACCACGATATCCGTTACTTTAGCGCCGCGTGCACGCATTGCGGTGAACGCGGCGTGGCCCGGCGTATCGATAAAGGTTATCGGATTGCCAGCACTTGTGACGACTTGGTATGCGCCGATGTGCTGCGTAATACCGCCCGCCTCTCCGGCGACGACATTTGTTTGACGAAGTGCGTCGAGGAGAGAGGTTTTGCCGTGGTCGACGTGACCCATAATAGTAACGACTGGCGCGCGCGGTTTGAGCGTCTCGGCGGCGTCTATCTCACCGATGAAGCCTTCCTCGACGTCCTCTTCAGAGACACGCTTGACCGTATGCCCAAACTCAGCCGCAACGAGTTCGGCCGTGTCGGCGTCGATCACGTCGTTGATCTTGAGCATCTGCCCCTGTTTCATCAGGAACTTGATGATATCGACGGCTCGCTCGGCCATGCGGTTGCCGAGTTCCTGGATCGTGATAGCCTCGGGCAGCTGCACTTGACGCGCGATCTTTATGCGCTCTTGTTGAGCGCCGAGAGCCTGTAATTTTTGCCGCTCGCGCTGACGCTTAAGTGAGGCAAGGCTGCGCTCGCGCTGCTGATCGTCAAGCGCGTTGGCGAGCGTCAGCCGCTGACGGCCGCTTCTATCATCGGCAACCTTCTTAACTGGCGTCGGAGCGGCGCGCTCAGGCTTACCCGGAATGCCGCGCCTTACGCGTCCACGTTCATCGTCGTCACCGCCGGTGGCGCGAGCACGCACACCAATGTCGGCAACGTCACGGCCAGGCTTGGCCACCAGATCTGGTGCGGGGGGCGTTCTTGGGGCTGGCCCACCGGGCCTCGGCGCGCCGAACGGAGGCCGCGGGCCTGCTCCTCCTGGTCTTGCTCCTGTGGAACTAGGCCGCGCTGCGTCACGCGTGCCATCCCTTGCTGGTCCGCGCTGGCCGTCCCGTGGGGCAGCACCATCGCGGGGGCGGAAGCCAGTTCCTTCACCGCGTGTGTCGCCGCGAGCATCGCCGTGCTGCGTCCGCTGCATGGGGCGCGCGTTATCGCGCTGAGGCGCTTGCGCCTGACGGGCCACAGTTTCAGTTGCGCGGGGTTGTTCTTGGGTCTCAATTTCGACCGGCGTGGCAACAGTTGGCGCCACTGCTTCCTCAGAGGAGCGAAGCTTTGCGGCTTCCTCTGCCGCTATCTTGGCCGCAGCCTCATCTACAATGCGTTGCTGCTCAGCTTCCAGCGCGCGTTGTTTTTCCTCGGCCTGCCGAACCAGTTCTTCGGCTTCGCGCTCCCGCTTCTCTACCTCTTCCCGTTTGCGGGACTCGATGAGCGCGCGCGTGCGGGCGTCGACCTCTCCTGCGGAGAGCTGACGCAGCACTTTTTGCTGGCGCTTATCCCCTTGCCCGGACTCCTGAGACGCTGGCTTTTGGAACGCCTTGTGCTCCGGCTTCTGTGGCTCGGGGACAGGTTTCGGGCGTGGTTCCTCTAGGACGCCGTGACCGGCGACGGGGGGGCGCTTGCGTTTGGTCTCAACCAGAACGGATTTGGACCGCCCATGACTGAAGTTCTGGCGGATGTGGCCTTGCTCAACCGTCCGCTTCACATTCAACGTCATGGTCCTGCGACCACCGGCCGTCTTGTCGTCCGTTTCTTTCGTTTCGCTCATTCTTTACCCTGGCACGGCGAAGCATCTACTTCCCCGGTGCAATAATCGCTAAAACGCTCAAGTGCCTTAAGGAACGCGCGGGATGCCCCGCCCTCTTTTAATCCAGCATGTATCACATTCGCGCTTCCCGCCGCCAAGCTAATTTCCTCGGACGTGAAGCAATTTTTCAACGGGATGTGATCTTTTCCCGAAGACACCGCCGCAAATCTCCTGTCAAGCTTAGCTTGACCATCCTTCGCGGCTGTATTTGCATGAAGAAGCGCGATGAGTTCACCGCGTTTGATAGCATCTTCAGCCTTCCCAAACCCTGCCACCAATAATCCGGCCTTGTTTGCGATAGAAAGACGTTCTAACGCAGATCGTTTAAAAAGCTCTTCAACCTGGCCTGCCAGATCCGGCCGTACATTGACCTGTTTTTTGAAGCCCCGCTGGAAAGCCCGCCGACGCACCGCTTCTTCAATAGCACTTCTTGTAGCAGTTAACCACACCCCACGGCCTGGAAGATCACCTTTTATATCGGGCACCACCTGAGCCTGGGGGGATAGAACGAACCGCAGGAGGAAGGGCTTCTCCCTCCTCTCGCGTTCTAAGATGCAAGTCCTAACTGAAACGCCGAGGTCGTGATCGTGCCCACCCTCTATTAAATGAGAGTGCACCTCAGCAAGTTCCAGTATTGGTTCCGAATCAAACGGTTTTTTCTTCTGGCTCGGCATGGTGGGCCTCTTCGCCCTCTAGAACCTCTCCGTCTGCCGGGGCTTCTGGCTGCGGCGCCTCAATCCAGCCAGCCTTTATGCGAGCGCTGATGATAAGCTGCTCGATATCCGCTTTGGCGAGATTGAAGCTTTGCAATATCCCCGGATGCTGTTTCGTCTGCCCGTGAGCACGCTCCTGCCAACCGGCAAGCTCGTCAGTTGCGCAATCGGCAAGATCTTCGACCGTTTTAATGCCGTTTTCGCCAAGCGTGACAAGCATGCTCGATGTAAGGCCTTCCACTTCGACGAGCGCCTCCTCAACCCCAAGGGCGCGGCGCTTCTCAGTGAGTTCAGCCTCCTGGCGCTCCAAGAATTCGCGAGCTCGCTCCTGAATTTCTTGCGCCGTGTTTTCATCGAAGCCTTCGATATTTGCGACTTCGTGCGTTTCGACGAAAGCGAGTTCTTCGACTGACGCAAAGCCCTCAGACACAAGCAACTGCGCGATCATCTCGTCAACATTCAACGCATTCACGAATGCGTTCGTGCGCTCCGAGAATTCCTTTTGCCGCCGCTCAGACTCCTCGGCCTCTGTCAATATGTCGATATCCCAGCCGGTTAGCTGCGAAGCGAGCCGTACATTTTGCCCTTTGCGCCCAATGGCGAGGCTTAGCTGCTCATCGGGCACAACGACCTCGATGCGCTCGGCCTCCTCGTCGAGCACGACCTTCGCCACCTCGGCTGGCGCAAGCGCGTTCACGATGAAGGTCGCCGCATCCCCGGACCACTGAATAATGTCGATTTTCTCGCCCTGCAGCTCGTTCACCACGGCCTGCACGCGGCTGCCTCGCATACCGACGCAGGCGCCGACCGGATCGATGGACGTGTCTTTCGACACCACCGCGATTTTGGCTCTGCTTCCCGGATCGCGGGCGACGGACTTGATTTCGACGATGCTATCATAAATTTCGGGGACTTCCTGTGCGAAAAGCTTCGCCATGAATTCCGGCCGGGTGCGCGACAGAAAGATCTGCGGACCACGATTTTCACGCCGGACGTCATAGACAAAAGCTCGCACCCGATCACCGAGCTTGTAATTCTCACGGGGCAGAGTTTCATCGCGGCGTATGATCGCCTCGGCGCGGCCAAGGTCGATCATGACGTTACCGTATTCGGCGCGTTTCACGACCCCGCTCACGATTTCGCCTATGCGATCCTTGTATTCTTCAAATTGGCGCTCGCGCTCAGCGTCGCGCACTTTCTGCACGATAACCTGCTTCGCGTTCTGCGCGGCGACCCGGCCGAAATCGAGCGGCGGCAGTGGCTCGGCGATAAAATCGCCCAGTTCGGCCTCAGGGTTCCGCTTTTTCGCGTCCTTCAGGCTGATTTCGGTGGCCTCATTGGCCACGCGTTCCACCGCCTCGAGCAGCCGCGACAGCTTTATTTCGCCAGTGCGGGGGTCAATCTCGGCGCGTATCTCGTTCTCGCTTCCGTAACGCGATTTGGCCGCCTTCTGAATGGCGTCTTCCATCGCGGAGAGCACGAGCGTGCGGTCGATAGACTTCTCCCGCGCCACCGCGTCGGCGATTTGCAGCAATTCCAGGCGGTTTGCGCTAATTCCTATCTGCGCCATCGTTCGACTCCGAGTTATTCAATTCCGTATCTTCGACTTCGCCGCCTTCAGCCCATTTTTGGCCAGCAGCTTTTGCCTTTGTTAGAGAAGCTCTGATGAGTTCGTCCGTCAGCACGAGCTTTGCATCCTGTATCAAGTCGATTGGCAAGCCAATTGTCTGAGGCTCGCCTTTCTCCTCGAGTTGCACTTGGATCCGCAATTCGCCGTCCTCGTACCCTTCTATAATGCCGCGAAAACGCCGTCTGTTGTCGACCAAGTCCGACAGCTCGACCTTTGCCTCATATCCGGCCCAGTCTTCGAAATCTGAAGGCCGCACGAGAATGCGGTCAATGCCGGGCGAGGAGACTTCCAGAAAGTAACGCCCGTCCACCGGATCGTTGGCATCGAGCAACGGTGAAAGCCGCCGGCTGATCGTGGCGCAGTCATCAACATTGATGGCCCTGTCAGCTCGATCGGCGATAATTTGTACTGTGCCGCCGTCCCGCTTCGAAACAGTGGCGCGAACAAGCCTGTAGCCCATGTTTTCCAGAACGGGCTCTGCTATCGCCGCGATAGCCGCAGCGGGTCCAGTCTCGCGTAGAAATCGAGTCGTCGGCGCGTCCGGATTTGCGGTGCGTTGTGCTTCTGTCAAGTCGTCGTGGCCTGTTTCCATGCGTTCTGATTACCGGCACAAGAGAGCGCCAGATAAACAAAAAGAGCGGACCGGCAGGCCCACTCTTTATCAGAGCTGATTTGAGCTAGCAAAAGAATAGGTGAATTAGCCTCCCGGTTCAAGTCCCTTGCAGCATTCCTCGCCTACGAAGAGAGCGTTTTACCGTTTCTTTTGAACACCAGGAACGTCGCTGACCGCCCCGCTTGGTTCGCTTTTGCCTCATAGCGCGTAATTGGCCAGTCCGGCACGGTCGACCGATTTTCGCTTGTGAAAACTTGGACAATTTCGAACGCCGGATGCGTCTTTGCGGCTTCAAGCGCAGATTCCGCGTAGTCGGCGATGTCGGAGGCAAAGCGGAACTCGCCTCCAGCCACGAGGACGCGGGCTATTTTGTCAAGCAACGCTGAATTAAAAAGCCGCCGCTCGCGGTGCCGTTTCTTAGGCCACGGGTCGGGAAATAGCATGAAGCCGCGTGAAATACTGGCAGCCGGAAGCCAATCCAACAGAAAAGTGACGTCATCGGCGTGCAAAAGCACACGCTCCTCCAGCCCTTTTTCTTCGATAGCTGACAGCGCGGCCACCACGCCATTGACGAACGGCTCCGCCCCGATGACGCCAACGCTCGGATTGTGCTCGGCCTGCCAGACGAAATGTTCGCCGCCGCCGAACCCAATCTCCAGCCACACTTCATCGACCAAGGCTCTGAAGCGACGGCGCAATTCGTCCGCGTTGGGGCGAGGGGCGCCTAAGTAGACGCTTAGCTCGGCGAGCTTGCCAGACAGCAGGTCTGATTGGTGCTTGGAGAGCTTGCGTCCTTTCCGCCTCCCGAAAAATCGGCGGTGAGCGGAGCCAGTGGCGGTGGCGTCTAACTCGTCTGGCGAGTGTTGCGCCGCCGCCTCGGTGTTTTGTAGCAAGGCGCTCAGCTTAGAGCGGCTTTCAGTGGCTCCACGAGGTCGAGACGTTCCCAAGAGAACCCTCCCTCATTGTCGGGCGCACGGCCGAAATGACCATACGCAGCAGTACGGCGATAGATCGGGCGGTTCAAGGCCAAGCCTTCGCGAATGCCACGAGGGCTGAGGTCGATCACCTCGGCTATCGCGCGCTCAAGCTTATCTTCCTCGACGCGGCCAGTGCCGTAGAGATCGACATAGACCGAAAGCGGCTTCGCAACGCCGATGGCGTAGGCGAGCTGGATCGAGCATTTGTCAGCCAGGTTCGCGGCGACGATATTTTTTGCCACGTAGCGCGCTGCGTAAGCTGCGGAACGGTCCACCTTCGTCGGATCTTTCCCCGAGAAGGCGCCGCCGCCATGAGGCGCGGCTCCGCCATATGTATCCACGATTATTTTACGGCCGGTTAGCCCGGCGTCGCCGTCTGGACCGCCTGTAACAAAACGACCCGTCGGGTTGACATAAAATTCCTCTTTCGGGCACATCCATCCACTGGGAAGCACGCCCGTAACGATTTCCGTGACGATCTCGCGAATGCGCGCCTGACTTACATCCTCGCCATGCTGCGTCGAAACAACGACCGAGGTCGTGCGTACCGGCTTCCCATTTTCATAGAAGAGTGTGACTTGGCTTTTGGCGTCAGGCCCGAACTCCGGCAACTTTCCCGCATGCCGCATCTGCGACATTTCATGGAGGATGCGATGGGCGTAGTAGATCGGGGCAGGCATGAGACTTCTCGGTCTCGCGGCAAGCATAGCCGAACATGATGCCCTGGTCGCCCGCACCCTCGTCCTTTTCGCCCGACGCGTCTACGCCCTGAGCGATATCGGAAGATTGTTCGTGGACGTAGCACTCGATCTCGGCTTTGCGCCAGTCAAACCCGGCTTGTTCATAGCCAATATCACGGATGACTTGGCGTGCCGTGTCGACGAGATTATTCTTGCTAATCGAAGACGGGCCACGGACCTCGCCGGCCAAGACTACCCGGTTTGTCGTGGCCAGTGTCTCAACAGCCACCCGCGACAGCGGGTCAGCTCCAAGATACAAATCGACGATAGCATCAGAGATTTGGTCGCAAACCTTGTCGGGATGTCCTTCCGACACAGATTCACTGGTGAAGAGATAGCTTTTGCGAGACACGGCCCCGTTCCATTCATTGCAAGCTGCTGGAGGAACGTGGCGCGATCCGCCACGTTAAGCAAGATCGTTTTCGATCCCGGCTTGCACTTCCTTAATCTCCGGCTTTTCCTCTGACAAGGCCCTTACGAGGTCAATCACGCGGCGACGCACTTTTGGATCCTGAATTTTGGCAAACGCCTTATTCAGATCAAGCCCTTCGCGCGAATTGAGGAAGTCAAGAAGGAAGCCCTCTTGCTCCGGCTCGTGCAGACCCTGGATTGCGTGAGAAGGCGCGCTGTTAGCAAAAGCGTCCTCGAAAAAATACCCGACCGGCACATCCAGAATCTTCGAGAGTTGAAAAAGACGGCTAGCCCCTATGCGGTTCGTGCCCTTTTCATATTTTTGTATTTGCTGGAAGGTGAGGTTCATTTTCTCACCGAGCTTCTCCTGGCTCATTCCCACGATCATGCGGCGGTATCTGACCCGGCTTCCAACATGGACGTCTACTGGGTTTGGCTTGCGCCCGGTAGTTTCAAAAAGCTCATCGTTACCGGTCAACATCGACACTGACGACTCCACCATGCCCATATTCCGCCCCATCTCAATTCGCCATCTTTAAGTTGTGCCTGCACATTCGATCGACCCGGTTTACTACCTTGAAGTTGTAGTTATACCTTTGCGAGGCGTCAAGCTGCTTCTCGCCTCGCAAGTACTGTATTTTCCAAGTCGTCAGTGAAAACCAGATATTGCGTTCCGGAAAAAATCCGGTGCCGAACACGCGCGAATGGAATCACTCATTAGCCGTAAGCGCAACCATAACCAGATAAATTTCAACAGGAAAGAGAAATAAAACAATAAACAGAGGAAGACGGGTTTTTTTATAAAACGTTTCCGGTAATGATCGCGGCAAAGTATGGTCGATCACGCCGGTTTTACCCAATTCTAGTTTGGCAAGAATGCGGCCAAAAGAATCGATGACTGCCGATATGCCTGTATTGGCGGATCTCATCACCGGCAAGCCTTCCTCTGTGGCACGCAATCTGACTTGATGAAGGTGCTGATGAGGCCCGGTCGAATCTCCGAACCAGGCATCGTTTGTCACGTTTATAAGCCAGTCGGGGCGGTGGCGGCCATCAACCACCTCACCGGGGAAGATGATTTCATAGCAAATCATAGGGCTGAAAGGTGGCGCCCCAGCGGTATCAATCCGCGCGCCAGGCTCTGTCCCAGCTTCAAATCCGCCGAGGCGATGAGACAATGCGCTAAATCCAATTTTGCCCAACGTCTCGCGCAAAGGCATATATTCGCCAAAAGGAACAAGATGTACCTTGTCGTATATCGCCTGAATTTGCGCGCCTTCACCAAGCACGAACAAGCTGTTGAAAACTTGAGCAAAACTATAGGTCCCATCGGGTACACGCTCACCTATAGCGCGTTCAGCGCCAATGATAAGCGATGTCTTCTTGGGAATGAGCTCAGCAAGCACATCACGCGCTTCTGAACTAAAAACCTCCCGATTGAACCCGAAAAGAAAAGGTACCGAAGACTCAGGCCAGATCACGTGAGTAAAAGTGCCAATATCGGCGCCATCGTCGCCCGAACGGCTTAAGCTTAAGGCACGCTCGAAAATCCATCTGCGGTTGTCGGGCTTCCATTTATCTTTTTGAGGAATGTTGGGCTGCACGATGCGCACGCGCACGCCACCGACGTCACCCAGCGACTCCCGAAGCCGGTAAAGCCCAAACCCGTAAGTTCCAGCGAGAAAAATCACCGCAAGAAGTGCCGGCGCGACGAGCCGCGCATAGCGTGAGCCAGGAGCCGCGATGAAGGCGGCAGGGGCGGAAAACACAAAATAGGCCGCGAGCGTTAATCCATAAACGCCAATATATGCCGCCGCTTGCATATGAGCGTCGTTGGCTGCCAGGGCCTCTCCGAAGAGATTCCAAGGAAATCCCGTTAAAAGATATCCGCGAGCCAAGTCCGCACAGTAAAAAGCAAAGACAAAGGCCGCAATCCGAGCATATCCCCGATACCACATAATGGCGGCAAGAACACCGGCGAGCGCGTAGAATAGAGCGATCCCGGCGGGCAATGCGGCGACCGCAAACGGCATCAAGAGCGCATAGCGTTCGGCATCTACGAGGAAGGCGTAGCCGATCCAGTAAATGCTCACGAGAAAATAGCCGAATCCGAAGGCCCACCCAACGATTGCGGCGTCAAAAAGCTTCGAACGAAGGCGAGCAACTGGATCGATGATAACGCGTTCCCGGCAGACCGCGTCCATGATCCAGATCATAATTGGGAATGTAATGAAGAGGATCGGCCAAGCAAAAAACGGGGCCATTGCCAAAACCGAAAGCGCCCCGGCCAGAGCGGCTAGAAGCGCAAGTTTCCAGCGCTGGAGGCCAGCGATAAGCTTCGGCAATGAGTCCATTTATCTCGCGAATGCAGGTGTGAGGAGGTACGCCCGGCGGAAGGTCAGCGGAACGTGCAAAGGGTATTTGCGTTTTTTATGCCGATCAGAGAAAAAAGCTAGGCTGCTTTTGCATCAGGCAGACCAGAATCCTTCTTGGAGGTAGACTTTGATCCACCGAAATCGCTAGGAGGAGGCAGCAAAAGGGGTGCGGGTTCCACATTTTCCGGCGCAGGCAGGGCGAGCTGCCTGAAAATGCGAATTTTATGAAGGCGGCGCGCACCCGCTTCCAAAATCTCGAAAGTAACACCTAACGGATGTTCGACGATCTGGCCGCGCTTCGGCACCCGGCCCGCTATCGCCAAAATAAGCCCACCCAAGGTCGTGACCTCATCTGTAGCGCCCGGCGCGGTGAGGGTGAGCCCAAGCACCTGCTCCACATCCTCGATTGGCGTGCGCGCGCTTGCCACAAACGCCTCGTCTTCGAAGCCTATCGAAAGGGCCTCATCGGTGTCGTGCTCATCTGCGATATCGCCAACGATTTCTTCCATGAGGTCTTCGAATGACACGAGCCCGTCTGTCCCTCCAAACTCGTCAACAACGAGGGCGAGGTGGATTTGCCGCGCTTGCATTTTGGCAAGCAGATTCACCGCAGACATCGAAGGCGGAACGAATAGAACCTCGCGAACAAGCTGGCTCTCCGCGATTGTCTTGTTCAGATCTAAAAGGCTGAAGTCCAACTGGCCGAGGACGCCGTGAACGGCTTCTTCGGAACTACCACCGTGTTGCGGCGGAGAAATTAGCGCTCCATGAGCCGTCGCCCATGCCACAGCGTCCCTTATATGGACCATCCCCAGAGGATCATCCAAGCTTGAGCGATAGACCGGTATGCGGGAATGACCAGCCGAAGCAAGGAGCTGCAACAGCGCCGAAACGGACTGATCTTCACCGATGGCAATAATGTCCGCGCGCGGCACCATTACCTCCGAGACGCGCAGGGCTCCAAAGCCGAGAACATTGAGGAGCATCGCGCGTTCTTTCGTCGAAAGAGGATCTTCTCCTTCGGAACCTGATTCGGAGATAACGCGCTGGAGGGCTTCGCGCGGATTCTCCTGGCCGGAGAAGCCGAGATTCGTCGCCATTCTCTGAAGCCAATTCGGCGTGTGTTTCGATTTGCCGGTTTCGAATGAAGTTTGGATAGACATGGTTTTCTTGAAGTCGCCGCGTTAATGAGAGAGAGATTGCGGGCTGCCGTCAGCCGCTTCGCCATAGGGATCAGGAATGCCGAATCGGGCCAGTATGACCCGTTCAGCAGCTTCCATCTGTTCGGCTTCGGCATCCTCGTCGTGATCGAAGCCTGCCAAGTGCAGAACTCCGTGAACGGTGAGGTGCCCCGCGTGATGCAGAATGGGCTTTGCCGCCGCTTCGGCTTCCTGCTTCATCGTCTCGTAAGCGAGAGCAATGTCGCCTAAAAAGACGGGCTCATGGCCGTCTAATGGCGCAGCCGGAGCTGGAGGCGCTGGAAATGAGAGGACATTCGTGGGTGCGTCCTTTCCGCGGAAATCGCGGTTTAGAGAACGAACCTCGGCGTCCGAAAGCAACGCGATGCTGACGGAATGGGTCTCTGGCGATAGGCCAGCCTCAGTCAATGCATCTGAAACGAGTTCCAGCAGCAGAGCGTTCAAACCGTCTACAGACCGCCAACGGTCATCTTCAACGATAATCTCCGCCCAACTTCGCGACGGCTCGCCATCCTGATCGGCAGCGCCATCATCAGCGGCGGGATTGTCCAGTGTCATATCCATGGTGGGTAATATCATAACGCTCTTTATTTAGCGCTTTGTTTCGTAAGCTTCAACGATTCGGCCAACAAGGGGATGGCGAACCACGTCCGAACGGCTGAAAGCGACATGGGATATGCCTTCGACATCCGCCAGCACGTCGAGAGCTTCAACGAGACCGGAAGATTGCCCATGCGGAAGATCGACCTGCGACGGATCGCCGGTTATGATCATTTTGCTGCCCTCGCCAAGACGGGTGAGAAACATCTTCATCTGCATGGCGGTACAGTTTTGGGCTTCGTCCAGAATAATAATGGCATGGCTTAGGGTGCGCCCTCGCATAAAAGCAAGCGGAGCAATCTCGATGACCTTGGTTTCAAGCCCCCGCTCCACACGTTCAGGCACGAGCACGTCATAAAGTGCGTCATATAGGGGGCGCAAGTAAGGGTCGACTTTTTCTTTCATATCCCCCGGCAAAAAACCAAGCCGTTCGCCGGCCTCGACTGCGGGACGGGACAGAATTATGCGATCAACTTCGCCACGCTCCAAACATCCTGCGGCGTAAGCTACAGCAAGATATGTCTTGCCGGTTCCGGCTGGCCCTGTTCCGAACACCATCTCGCGGCTCTGCAAAGCCCTGATATAGTCCGATTGCGCAGGGGTGCGTGCGATAACGGTGCGCTTTCGTGTTTTTAGCTCACCGAAAGACGGCATCGGCTCGGGAGAGTTCAGCCCAGGCATCGCGGCGCCGCTCGTCAAATGCCTAATCGCGCCTTCGACGTCCCCTTGAGTCAATGGACCGTTACTTCCTCGCTGGTAAAGTGTTTCCAGCACTAATTTCCCGTGAAGACAGGACTCCTTGTCGCCATCAAGCACAACAACATTGCCGTGAACGATGGCCTTGATCCCAAGCCTGTTTTCGAGATGTGCTAGATGAGCATCGAACTCGCCGAGAACATTGGCGAGTTTCCGATTGTCCTCAAAGGTGATCTCAACACGATAGAGCACCTCCGACGCTTGCGGCTTCGAACTGCCGCGCCATGGCTGTTGACGTGAGCTTCCGCCCATTGTCCGCCGATTGGATGGTGTAGAAACACCAGGCAAAAATTTAATCTCCGTGCGTGGGGTCTAACAAAACAACACCCTGCGTATGTAACTTATATAGTCGTCACATCTTCAAGTTTTATGACGCCCTGCAAACTATTTTGACTAGAGCGTACGATTTCGGCGCGAGTGATCCTTCCAAGCAACGCAAGGTCCCCTTCTGCGTGAACCGCCTGCAAGTATGGCGAACGGCCAACCAGTTGGCCATCCTTTTTACCTTTCGTTTCCCATAAAACCTCGAATTCGCGCCCGATCATACCGGCGTTAAATTGGCTTTGTTGCGCAAAGAGAACAGCTTGCAGCCTAGCCAGGCGTTCCGCCTTGATGGCTTCGTCTATTTGACAATCTTTATCTGCGGCAGGCGTTCCAGGGCGCGGGCTATATTTGAAAGAGTAGGCCTGGGCGTATTTCACCGCCTCGATGATGCGAAGCGTCTCTTGAAAATCTTCCTCGGTTTCCCCCGGGAACCCCACGATAACATCGGTCGACAATGCGAGATCAGGACGCGCCGCGCGCAACCTATCGATAATGCGGAGATAGTCGGCTGCGGTGTGCTTCCGGTTCATGGCCTTGAGAATTCGGTTTGAACCGGACTGAAAGGGCAGATGCAAATAGGGCATAAGTGCCGGAAGATCACGATGAGCCGCGATCAAATCGTCCGACATATCGTTTGGATGGCTCGTGGTATAGCGAAGCCGCTTCAAGCCTGGAATTTCCGCAAGCGCATCCAGCAGTCGCGCAAGCGTCCACTTTTCGCCTGACGGCCCTTCACCACTATATGCATTCACATTCTGCCCAAGCAGGGTCACTTCCTTCACGCCGCGATCAGCAAGCCTTTTCGCCTCATCCAGAATCTGCGCCGAGGGCCGGGAATATTCAGAACCGCGCGTATAGGGCACTACGCAGAACGTGCAGAACTTGTCGCAGCCCTCCTGAATAGTCAGGAAGGCGCTCGCCATGACGCGCGGAACCGGTGGGGGCAGATTCTCGAACTTTTCGGCGGCCGGAAATTCCGTTTCGATGAGCGGCTTCTTGCTGAAACGCTGCCGGTTGAGCAATGACGGCAAGCGATGATAGCTTTGCGGCCCAACAACAATGTCTACAGCCGGGGAGCGGCGCGCAATTTCTTCGCCTTCAGCTTGAGCGACGCAGCCTGCAACGGCGATTATTGAATCCAAGCCCTCGCGTCTGCGCGCATCGCGCACTTGGCGAACCCTGCCAAGCTCGGAATAGACCTTTTCCGCCGCCTTCTCCCGAATATGACAGGTATTTAGAACAACAAGGTCGGCATCCTCGATCAACGCGGTCTCGGAATACCCTTCAGGCGCCAGCGCATCCACAATGCGCTCAGAGTCGTAGACATTCATTTGGCAGCCAAAGGTTTTAACAAAAACCTTCTTGCCCCCAGCGACGGCTGCGCTGCCAGCGGCCGAACGTTCCAAGATTTTCTCTTTATCCAGGGTCATTACCGCGACCGAGACTGTTTCATTGCTTGTAAGAAGGCAGTCACGCCGCTCGAGTCCGAGATGTTAATTGTTCCACGTAATCACGGCGAACCTTGGCTTCGGAAAACGCCGCGAGTTCCTTCCTATCGCGCAAAGCGGTAAGCGGCACCGGCTCTCCGATCCGTATAGTGACATCAAGCGGCCCGCTTTTCAGAACGTTCCACGCATGGCTCATCATATCCATCTCGCCATACCAGGCCACAAGCGGGCGCTCATGGCGCAAAATTGGTAGCCCATGAAGATGAGTATAGGTGATGGCCACGGTCTGCACCACGGCATTTGTATCATTGTCGTTAGCGACTTGCGGAGCTAAGGCCGCCGCCGAGAAAAGCGAGCTTCTGAATGGTAAAACTCTATTGCCGTCGCTGCTTGTGCCCTCGGCGAAGAGAACAATATTATCGCCGCGCGCCAGACGCTCAGCGATTTCTCCCGCCTTGTCCTTAACAAGCGTCCGGCGTGTGCGGTCGACAAAAACGGTGCGCTGAAGTTTCGCCAGCGCGCTCACAAAGGGCCAAGTGCCGACTTCCGCCTTCGCCACGAAGCATACTGGAGCTATCGTGCTCAAAGCTGGAATATCGAGCCACGAAAGATGGTTAGAAACCAACAAAGCGGGATGATCTGGATCGACTTTTCCAACCACGCGAACGCGGATGCCCAGAAGTCTGCACACAGACCTATGATAGAAATGAGGAAGCGTTCGCGCCTGCGGTAGATCGAACTTGGTCAACAAATACTGAACGAGCATCAAGGGCAGCGTAAACGCAAAAAACGCGCTTAGAAGCATGACCCCGCGCAAAGTGTTGAACAGCTTTGCAGGCCAGCTATAAAAAAGAAGACCGTCCATCTGCTTCTGATTAATCCCAAGACGTATTTCGTTATAATCTCATTAAGTCTTGCGTGTCCCAAGGTCAACCATCGCGGCGAAATTTGGGCTTGAACGTGCTGGGGAAGACAATCGCCCGGCGAAAATGGGAATGCAGCAGACTAGACGCTAGAAAAACCAAAGGGAGCCGTTAAGCTCCCCTGGCAAATGACTCCCTTTCGGGCAGCGGACACCTTTCAGCGCCGTATGTGACTCAAAGATAATACGGTAGAACTTGTTATGCAAGAGCTACAATTAACCCCGAATGGGGGCCGGTATCCAAGCCCCGATCAGGTCAAGGATAGCGTTAAATTCCTCTTGATCCAGCCTGGGGATTTTGCCGTCGATCTGCGAAAGTCGGCTTGTTGAGACGGTCGTAACATGGTTGCAGATAGCCCAATTTCCAGCAAACCCGTCTAGTCTTTGCAGCTTGTATGTCCATTCTCCACCTTCGTTGGATATGGCAGTCGATATGGGTAGCACAAGGCAAGGACCTCGCAGCTTCGCCCTATGCGAAACAATAATCACAGGTCGAATCTTCCACATTTCGGGGAGAATGGCATCTCTCGGGTATTCGCACCAATAAACTTGCCGAACTTTGGGAGCTGAACGTATGCGGGGCTCAATGCGCGGAGGCGCGAGTTGCTCTTCTTCTTTGTTGCACATGAGCGCTTTTCAATCCTTTTGAAAATTTCCCTCTGGCGTTGCAGAAGCCGCCAAGCCCGAGCGGGGCGCGATATCATTGACCCAGCAATGGACACGTCCACGCTACCGGGCGCCTTGCGGTCAACAATTGAATTTCATGATGAGAGCGGCTTCGGGATTTGGAGTATTCGATCGATAGTAATTCGGGCGCCGGCCTGTGGTTTGGAACCCAAGCTTCTCGTAAAGTCTGCATGCTGAGGCGTTATTTTCGCCCACTTCGAGGTAAAGAGAGCTGGCATCCTATTTCTCCCGGCATACGCCGAGCGCCTCGCGAAGCAGGGAGAACCCAACGCCGAGACCGCGTTTGTCCTCGCGAACCGCGATGGCCAGCAGTTCGGCTTCGTCCGCAGCAAATTGCAAGACAGCAAGGCCGCAGATCTCCGCGCCGGACACTGCTTTCAGAACAGTGCAATTCGAAGACTCACAATAGGACTCGAACGTTTCAGGGGGCCATCCTGGCGGCAGGGCTGCGGAATGCAATGCCGCGAGCATGGACGCATCGCAGGCGGACGCCAGGAAGATATCAATCGTTTTTCCGGGCAACAGCATATCCTGTTTGCGGCTTGGCGTCGGCGGGCCGGATATAATACGGCGAAGGCAGGTCGCGCGCGGGGTCCAAATCACGGGCAACCGCAGCCAGCGTCTCGGCGTTCGGAATGAGATCCGGGGCAAGAACCGGAAGCGACAAATAGCCCATTTCGGTCAGGCGGGCAGCGGCGGGACCAGCTATGCACGAAGCCCTGCCTTCAAAAAATGCCGCTGTTTGATCGTGCGGCAACGCCTCAATCGCCGAGGTTTCACTCGCTGTGGCCCCGACAACTTGGCAGTAGACCATGTTGGAGCCCGCAGGCGCGGCAAGGCCGAAGGATTTTGAGGCATATTCGATATGCTGCGCCAAAAAGGCCGCCGCCATGATGCGGAAGCTTGTTGTGCCCACAATCGGAACATTTGCCGCCAGAGCTATGCCCCTTGCGGCGGCAACGCCGGTCCTGATGCCCGAGAAGCCGCCCGGACCGACGCAAACAGCAATAAGATCAAGCGCGTGAAAGGACAGAGCGGCCTTGGCCATGAGCTCCCCAATGAGAGGAACAAGTTTCTCAGCCTGCGGCTCGCCAGCGTGAAGCCAAGCCACGCGTACAGGCTCGTCGCTGCTACCTGTCGTAACAGCCACCGAGCTTCGGCCCATACTTGTTTCAATGGCGAGGATTTTCACGCTGAACTCGTTGCTTAAATGATTTTTGCCATCTCATCGAAGGAGAAGCGGGGCGAGCGAGGAAACAAGCCGGAAGCGTCGCCATAGCCGATACTACAGAGAAAATTCGACTTGATGCTGGTGCCCGCGAAAAATTCCCGGTCAACGCCTGCATTGTCGAAACCAGACATTGGCCCTGCATCTAAGCCCAGCGCACGTGCGGCTAAAATGAAATATCCGCCCTGGAGGGAGCCGTTGCGCATCGCGGAGACCTCGATCTCCTGCTCAGACTTGCCAGTAAACCAGCTTTTTGCATCAGCATGCGGGAAAAGCTTTGGCAAATGATCGTAGAACTTCATGTCGTAGCCGATAATCGCGCAGACGGGCGCGCTCATGGTCTTCGCCCGATTTCCTTCCGAAAGGAACGGCTCCAGGCGCTTCTTAGCTTCTTGCGTCTTCAAGAAAATGATACGCGCCGGAGACTGATTGGCACTCGTCGGCCCCATTTTGGCGATGTCGACAAGTTGGCGAAGCAATTCGTCGTCAACTGGCCTGTCCTGCCATTTGTTGTGCGTGCGTGCTTCCAGAAAAACTTGGTTGAACCAATCGGTCGCCAGGGGGGCAGCCATAGGCACCTCAATCTCTTGTTCAGGGGAGACTTCCTGCCACAAGATGTAGGCCACTGGCGCCCACAGGGCTAGGCTGCTCGCACCTCACCAACTTCGGGGACGAAATGTTTCAACAGATTTTCAATGCCATGGCGCAACGTCGCGGTTGAAGATGGGCACCCTGAACACGCGCCTCGCATCTTGAGGTAGACCACTCCATCGCGGAACCCGTGGAAGATGATATCGCCACCATCATTGGCCACCGCCGGGCGAACGCGCGTTTCGATCAGTTCTTTAATCGTGGCGACGATCTCAGCGTCTTCTGGGGCAAAGTCCTCGCCTGCTGCATCGCCTGAATGGGCTTCTCCCACAATAGCAGGCTCGCCCGAAAGGTAATGCTCCATGATTGCGCCGAGCACAGCGGGCTTGAGGTGCTGCCACTCGCCGTCGCCCTTCGTAACCGAGATGAAATCGGAACCAAGGAAGACGCCAGTAACGCCCTCCACTGCGAAGAGCCGTGCGGCAAGCGGCGAGGCAGGCACAGCTTCGGCGCTGTCGCGAAACTCTCTTGAGCCAGACGCGAGCACCTGCTGACCAGGAAGAAATTTCACCGTCGCTGGATTTGGTGTCGCTTCGGTCTGAATGAACATTTGTTTCCCCTTTGCCGCCCGAGCAATGCAATCTCATGGCTAATTAGGCGGTGTGAAAGCCGGATTTCAAGTCAAAGCTGAGTGACAGGATCAGGCCAGCCCCTTGATTTCTTCGAAAGTGAGCGTCCCGGGAACAATAGTTATGGGAATCGGAAAGTTGGCAGCCTTTGAACCAGCGGCTAGCGAAGAAACAAGCGGCCCCGGTCCAGCCGGATCGGTCGATGCGCCGAGCACCAGAATGCCAAAGTCTTGATCTTCCTCGAGGAGCTTCACAATCTCCTCGGCCTTATGCCCCTCCCGAATGATCTCTTCGGCGAGCATGTCCTCGAAACCCCAATTTTTGAGCTTGCGGCTATGCAGCCGGAAGACAGCCCTCGCCTTGTTGTGCTGCTCCTCGCGGAAGGCCTCTTCCACTCCAAGCCAATGGGTCATTTCAGGCGGCTGAATAACAAAGAGGAGCGAAAGGCCTCCGCCAGTGCGGCTTGCCCTTCGCGCAGCGTAAAATAAAGCGGTCTCGCCCTCGGGGAACTCATCAACAATAACCAAGAACTTCCGCTTGTGGCCTTCGGTAAAAAGGTCTCGTAGCTTACGATCCGCCATGCACTTTTGCTCGCATATTAACGCCGAGCGGTGATCTTAGCATGCAATGCCTCGGAATGCTCTCTGTGTACAAAGCCCAAAATGTTGCGCACATGCCGCATTGTCTCGTCCGCAATGACCCGCGCACGGTCTGCTCCATCCACCAGCACGCTATCGATGTAAGCCGGGTCCGCCGAAAGCCGTTTCATTTCCGCGCCAATCGGTCCGAGTTTTTCTACTGAGAGATCAACAAGCGCGTTCTTGAACACGGAAAATTGGGAGCCGCCAAATTCGCGAAGCACGGCTTCGGCATCCTGACTGCTTAGGGCAGCGTAGATGCCCACGAGATTTTCCGCTTCCGGGCGACCTTCCAGACCCTTCTTTTCGCTTGGCAGCGGCTCAGGATCGGTCTTCGCCTTTCTGATCTTCTTCGCGATCGTGTCCGCGTCGTCCGCGATGTTGATGCGGGAGAGGTCGGATGGGTCCGATTTCGACATCTTCTTAGTGCCATCCCGCAGAGACATGACGCGAGTGGCTGGCCCGGAAATGAGAGGCTCCGGCTGTGGGAAGAAACCTTCCGCGAAGCCTTCCGCAGCGATTGTTTCGGCGAAGTCGGTGTTGAATTTCTGCGCAATATCACGGGAGAGTTCCAGATGCTGCTTTTGATCATCGCCGACCGGCACATGGGTCGCGCGATAGGCCAAAATGTCAGCCGCCATCAAAACCGGATAGACGTAAAGCCCGACGCTCGCATTCTCGCGATCCTTGCCCGCCTTTTCCTTGAATTGCGTCATGCGGTTGAGCCAGCCGATGCGCCCGACGCAGTTCAAGATCCAGGCGAGTTCGGAATGGGCGCTCACCTGAGACTGGTTGAAAATGATATGCTTTTTCGCATCGACGCCCGAGGCCATGAAGGCAGCCGTGACCTCGCGCGTAGAGCGGCGCAGATTAGCCGGGTCCTGCCAGACGGTGATCGCGTGTAGATCGACCACGCAGTAAATGCAATCATGCGTCTCTTGCAGCGCCACGAATTTAGTGATCGCGCCGAGATAATTGCCGAGATGCAGGTTGCCTGTCGGCTGAACGCCGGAAAAGACGCGCTGGTGGATGTTCATCATATGCCCTCATGGTCGAGGCAAACTTATGGTCTGCACCGAGGCGAAAATGCAAGTGCGGAGCGCAAACGCGTAAATGCCTGGTCGATAACCGCTAGTACCCACTATCGCTAATCGATAAGTCGTGATTCAAGGATGCATGAAAAGCATCCCTGAGGCGACAGCGATTATATTGACTGGAGAGGAGCGGGCCGAGCTTGAAGCGCTCGCCCGCTCGACGAAAACGGAACATCGGCTGCGCCAGCGGGCGCGGATTGTGCTTTTGGCGGCCGATGGTCTTCCAACGCGCGCAATCGGCCGCGAGGTGGGCTGTACAACGGGTACGGCCTCGAAATGGCGGGTGCGCTACGCCGAAAAGCGGCTGGCGGGGCTAGTGGTCCGATTCCGGCATTTGCATCCGCTTGCGGCCCATCGGGAGCAAATGCCGGAATCAAAGGACCACTAGTAACTTTTTGATTCTAGTGGAGCTTTTGAATTTGACATTTGAGCACGAGCGCGCGGCAGCCAGGACTCAAATGTCAAATTCGCTCCACTAGATGAGACCGGCAACCGGGGCAACGATCCCAAATACACGGCACAGACCGGCAAGCGCATTCTGGCTGTCCTCGACAGCCCCGTGCCGAAGGGCTATGCGCGCTGGACGGGACCGCTGATCGCCTCCGCTCTTGGCGATGTCGATGTGCAATATATTTGGCGCTTTCTTCGCGCCCAGAAGATCGATCTTGCCGCGCGCAAAAGCTGGTGCGCGAGCAATGACCCCGATTTTGCGGCGAAGGCGGCCGAAATCGTGGGGCTTTATCTTAATCCGCCGCGCAACGCGCTCGTGCTTGCGGTCGACGAAAAGCCCTCCATCCAAGCTCTGGAACGCAAACAAGGCTATCTCAAACTCGCCAACGGGCGCGCCTTGACGGGGCAAAGCCACGATTACAAGCGGCACGGAACCACAACTTTGTTTGCGGCGTTCGATGTCGCCACCGGCAAGGTGACGGGACGGCAATACAAAAGGCGCCGCAGGGTCGAATTTCTGGACTTTATGAACCGGATCGCCGCCGCGCATCCTGGCCGCGACATCCATGTCATCCTCGACAACCTCAACACCCACAAGCCCAAGGAAGACCGCTGGCTTAAACGCCATCCTAACGTTCACTTCCACTTCACGCCCACAAAGGCGTCCTGGCTTAATCAGGTGGAAATCTGGTTCTCGATCCTCGCCGGAAAGGCGCTTTCCGGCACGTCCTTCACCTCCATCGGCGAGCTGAAGGCGCACATCCAGGCATTCATCGACAGCTATAATGAGACTGCAAGGCCATTCGTCTGGCAAAAATCCGAGGTCCACCAAAAACGCCTAAAGCCCCGTTTCGCGCATCAATGATTCCGGGTACTAGCCCTGCCCAGAGACGGAGCACGGGGCTGGTGGAGATATGGAAAGAGTCCGCCAACTTGGCGATTCCTCAGGCGAGACCGTGAACGTTGTTCGTTTCACCAAGGAAACGGCTCGCCGCACGGGACGCTCGAAGAGAGTCTCGGATGAGGATCGTCTGCTCGGCTTAAGCTTCGCGGAAAATCAAAAGTCGCTAGCGCCTAAATCATAAAAACTATTTCGGCCGCGGGCATAAACTTTGATGGCGGTCGCATAGATCAAGTCCCGATTGGCATCAAACGTGGTCAGCATGCTTTCCTCATCGACCGCCGCGCCGGGCCGAACTCTCTTCAACGCCTCTTCACTTATCACGAACAGGTGTTCTGTTACGCCGTCATATCCCCAGAACCGAACGGTACGCCGATTCGGATCGTAGCTGCGGCTTAGATTTGGAAAGTTCAACGCCACAGTATTTTACACCTTGGGATAATCAAGAAAACAGCGTGTCGGTCGGCTCTGAGGGTGTCAAATCACTTTCAGAAGCAACCCGCTCATGCCTCTCAGAAATGCTCTTGATGCGATAGCGTGGGTTCTTCGGGTCCGCCTCCGACATCGGCATGAGACGGCAAACTTCATAAGGGCCGGAAGCTGCGCCCCGAAGATGGTTGGCGCTGAAATCAACGGCCTGTCCGACTGTGTATTTGTGCGTCATAAGGATGCCCTTTCCGATATTTCGTTTCTCGAAATCCCGCGCCTGTCGGGACGCCCTTGGACCCTCATTCAACGCTATTCGGCTTCCGCCGGTTATCCTTGGGATAGCGAGGAATCGAGTATCCCCGCCAGTCAGTATTAATGAGATGCGAACGATAGACGAGAATTGCGAGAACATTACGACCGGCAAGCAGACAGGTCCACTCGACGCGCCTTGAATTTGGACCCGTCGATGGCAATCGTTGCATCTGCAAAAAAGCCCTATCTTGCGGCAGAGCATTCAAGCCACTGGCTCAACTGTACGCGGTTGAGATAGCCGTGGCTAGTTGGATGATGGGGCCGCTGGCCTCATAGGCTGGCGCGCAAGCCACTCTTCCATTGCTTCTTCGACGAGTCGTTGCAGCGGTGTATGACGCTCCCAGGCGATTCCCCGGAGGCGCCGATAGGTGGCTTTTGGAAGGTGGATTGGGATATTGTCGTCCATGGCATCAGCGACTTGCGCGCCTTCTGCATCGCGGTCTTGGACACCCCAACCGAGGCGATGGTTGGCTCCTTGCAAACGCCGGACGCTCCGTTTTCTCGTCATCTTTTTAATCCGCCTGACTGCGCATGTGAGCGGTGGAACCGTTGAAATTTGGCGCGGTTGACATTTTGTTCTGCCTGCCTCTTCCCGTGATATACTCAACAGAAGTGTAAAGGAGAATGGGATGTTCACGTATGAATGGTTGACTATGCCATCTGAAAGCGGTGTACCGCGAGTCTTAGATCGTTCCGTGACCTCATCGACGAATCTTCAAGCAGCGATTGCCGATGCAAAATCCGTGTTAAAGAGGGAAAATATATTCCCGACCGGGAAGACAAAGCCATACGGTGTTCGAATATTAAATAGTGATAGCATTCTCGTTTGGGCGGGAAATGTTGACGATGCCTGAAGGATCTAAAGGTTCGAAGGATTCGAGCGGATGGGATCAGAGAGACCTCTGGAGTACATGCAGCAGACCGGAGCAGCCGCAAGCCGATCGGCACGAATTAAAACTTCGCGTAGTTGAGAGGGGCGATCCGATTTCCGTGCGCAAGATGCAGCAAATTTTGAGCGCCTGAAGCGGCCACCGTCAGTTCTCAACTCGCACCAAGATGGTATCAACGTGAATAAACCATCTTCTTGAGCTAAAGATGTTTCATGGCCCGTTTTAGGCAAAGCGATAGGCCGTTACAGCCGAAAGATCATAAGGCTTGGCCCGCGTTTTGCTGACGTCGGCGACAGAAATTTTCCGGATTACATGGAAAAAATCGGCCTCGCCGAAGCAAGTCGACTTTAAGCAGCGCGTTATCGATCAATTGCATAACCGTCCAAGCACGGCGCGCCGTGATCAACCGGGTTTTGCGGCTACAGGACACATCACTTAAACCAGCAACAGATAGGAGCGAAGAAATTCCGAGACCACACGCAACCGGAGCACATCGTCTCAACCCGGCTCTGACAAGTGTCTCGAAGAACGAAGACGTCACAGACGGAACCCACCAACCAATGAGGCTTCCACCATGCAGACTGAAACTCATATCTCCTTTGATGGCGTTAAACAGTCAGACGCCATAGAAGGCTACATCCGCGAAGAAATCGCAAACCTTGAAGATATGAATGAGGTTATGACGTCACTCAATATTACTGTCTTGCAGCCGGGCGCAAAGCAGTTTTCAGGCGATCCCTTTCGGTTTCGCGTGCGTCTTACGGCCACCGGTAGTCCGGACATCAACATATACCACGATCCAGGTACCGGCAGAAGACACGACGCCATGAGGATCGCGGTGCGCGACACATTCCGTGCCGTGCGGCGGCGCCTCGAAGATAGGGTGCGTCGGCAGCAGCAGAGGAATGCCAGCTAATTCATTCCATTTCCGGTGAATGAGGCCTGGCGTCAACCGCCAGCCTTCCTTCCTCGCCGAAGCCCCTCAGCGTGCACTTTTCCCGCAGCTTTGGGGCGCTCCGATCATCGGCAGACCGGCTGCGTTCTACATCTCCCCGGGCATTCCTCGGATGTGGACCAAGCAAATGCTGCGCCGAGTGGCGAGCCACGAGTTCGGCTTCGGGTCAAAGTGATCAATGGGGAGATTTCGGCAAGTGCCATCTCCCACCCTTATTGTGCAGCTCCTCGAGGCGGTAAAAGTCGCCACTGTCGCCGAGGATGGAATCGAAGCAACCTCGTCCGCCCTTGCGTTTATTGCGTGACCGTCGGCCGCGTGGATCTTTAGTGGGGTTCACCCGCAAAACGCGTCTGGCGCGCGGCGGCCATATGCGGTCCCACTGGCGCAAGGTGATCGCGTCCCTTGACGATCTGGCCCCACCTGCCGTCTAGGGCCTGAGTGATGCGTCGCTCATGTCCATAGACGTCACCGAAAGTATGAAGCTTGCCTTCGTCGTCCACCAGGGCTGTGAAATAGGTGATGTGAACGGGAATTTTGTGGTCTAGGGCGATCTCGTTGTTGAGCGGGCCCGTGTTGATGATCTCGGCGACGTGGGTGGAATCCCAGCCCTTGTCCTCGCGCAGCAGAATCTCGGCCAGTCCGATCGGGTTGCCGACTCGCATGCAGCCGTGACTGTAGGTTCGCTGAACCGCACTGAACATAAATTTGTCCTTTGCCAGCGAGCCGTGCATGAAGACAGTGTGCTGGTTCGGAAACGAGAACTTGACCTTACCCAGCACACTCTTCGGGCCATTCGGCTGGATCACGTCGTATTCCCGAATATCGATCGCGGCCCAGTGCATCTTCCTCCAATCAAGCGGCTGACCGTCCTTGGTGCGGACTTCCAGCCCCCATTCACGCATTAAGCTGCCGCCTCTAAGCATATCGGGCCACAATTCACGCACCTTGATTGAATCAGGCACTATCCATGTGGGTCTGAACGTGATCTTCCGCATGGGCCGGGTGAAGATTGGCGTCTGCTTGCTGATCTCTCCCGCAACAATGCGCTCCTTCCGCAGGACCTCGCCGTCCTTGACTACGCGCTGGGTGAACTCTGGAATATTATTCCAGACGTAGAAGTCACCCATATCGGTGGGCATCCAGCGCCATTCTTCCATGTTGGCGAGCAGCTTCTTTACTTCAGCGCTCTTTCCGGCCAAGGCTCGGGTTTTATTCAAGCCGGTTGGCTGTTTGTTGCGGTCAAGGAGGGCCAGATATTTCTGGCGGAGCTTCTCGAACTGCGGATGGGCCGGATGCAGGCTCCGAAGATAGACATCGGGTTGCTCCGCAGCGGCGATGCCATCGAGAATTGATATCGGCTTGAGCAGTTGGGGGCGGCGGTCGAGATATGAACTCAATTGACTTGCGGGATTAATGATCCGGCCTCCGCGGGCGTAACGGCCGTATTTCAGGATCGCAAGTGAAATGCTGATCTCGCTCGCGGCGATCGTTGCCGGAGGCGTCGCGGCGGAGGTGCCATCTATCTCGGCTACCGTTCCGTCCCCCTCTAGGCCTGCGGGCAACGGGAAGTCGCGTGGATTGAGCCCCCGCTCGTCGGCGCGCCTTATTTCAGCAATCAACAGTGATGCTTTTGCAGTGAGGCCGCCCTGCGAGGTTAGCCAAAGCGGCGCGTAGCCACGCATCTCGTAGAAAGAGACGAGGGCTGCAGTTTCATTGCGCTGTTCGTCGCTATCTCCCGCAGGAAGACGCGAGAGTGCTTGGCGCAGAGCTTCCGCTTCCGGGGTCGCTGGCGGTAAGATGATGGCTGGCTCGGGTGCGGTGGAAGTGCCGCTCATTGTGGTATCTAGCGGCTCTGCGCGCATGGGTTCCGTAGCGATCGCCGCCGTTACCAGCGCTCCAAATATAAAGATAAGCTTTCGAACCATTATAATACTCTTACTCAAAGTATTCATTGGTAAAGAAAATCAATCACCGGCTAGATTTATGACATCCGGCTGGTTTGTTGATGGCTGGAGCGTATCTTGTCTCAAGGTGGATAAAAATCCGTTTATCCTCGCTCTTTATCTGTTCGCGGAAATTCATCCATTGCCGCATCATCAGTAGAAATTTGTCACAAATTGTTTCGAATATTTCGGCGTCAATGATTTCGAACGCTTAGAACGCTCGCGTTTTACTTCCCGCAAGACTGTCTTCCCTGGCGGGAGGTTGGCCTTTCAGGTGCTATCGGCTCGTGGCCGATTTTGTTGCAAAACTCACCGTCGTGGATGCCGTGATCTCGATATCAGTTTCGAGGATGAGCGTGTTTCCACGATATCGGCGCAGCGCTGATCGGAAGGCGTATGCATTCCAAATGTGCATGACGCCTAATTCCTCTCCACCACTTCTCTCACGCTGCCATCATCATGACAGCAAAGCTGACGCTCAAGCGTGAGGTTCCTTTTTGACCGTCTATTTTTCTATTTAATATCAATTTCTTATGTCTGAGCACGGACACCCCAACCCATCTCTGAGACGCAACTGGCACAGCTATTGCTTATTAGTCAGCACAAGGAAGTATTACGAATTTCGTATTTCGTAATACTGAAAACGAAAGGGCACTACCGATGCTAAGAAGAGTCTGTATAGCAGTCGCTTTCGCATTCTCTGCCATGACAGGAGCCGGGAGCGCTGCGAACGCCGCGCAGTTGACCATAGGTTACAGCGACTGGCCGGGTTGGGTTGCATTTCAAGTCGCTATAGAGAAAGGCTGGCTTAAAGAGGCTGGCCTCGACGTCAATTTCCAGTGGTTTGACTATTCGGCCTCATTGGATGCCTTCGCGGCGGGCAAACTCGACGCTAACCTCATGACAAATGGCGACGCCCTCGTAACGGGAGCTGGCGGCGGCAAGAGCGTCATGATCATGCTCACTGACTATTCAGACGGCAACGACATGATTGTCGGCAAGCCGGGGATCAAGAGCGTTCAGGACCTCAAGGGTAAGAAAATCGGCATCGAAGTTGGGCTTGTAGAACACTTGCTTCTGCTTCATGGGCTTCAGGCTGCAGGCCTAAAGGAATCTGATGTCACATTGGTGAACGCGAAAACCAATGAAACTCCGCAAGTCTTCGCTTCGGGGCAAGTCGACGCGATTGGGGCGTGGCAGCCGGTTTCGGGCGAGGCTTTGAAGGCAATTCCCGGCTCGCAGTCGATCTATACCTCAGCGAAGGCGCCTGGGCTCATTTATGACGTTTTAGCTGTCAGCCCTGCGAGCCTTAGCGCTCATCGCGAGGAATGGGGCAAGCTCATCAAAGTATGGGATCGCGTTGTCCATTATATCCAGGATCCTAAGACACAAGACGACGCCGTAAAGATTATGGCTGCGCGCAGTGGCTTGGAGCCTGCCGCCTATAAGCCTCTCCTCGCCGGGACGCATCTTCTCGACGTAGCCGATGGCGCTAAGGTTTTTAAGAAGGCCGAGGGGCTTGGCTCCCTTTACGGGTCGTCAAAAGTTGTCGACGACTTCAACGTGAAGAACGCGGTCTACAAAGAAGCCCAAGATGTCGACGGTTACATCGATCCATCGCTAGCGAAATAACTCGAACCGGCGAGCGGAGGACTTAACGGTGGTGAAGTGGCTTCAAGTTCACAAGCCGATAGCGCCGCGAGCGAAGCTCCTGCTCGCCGTATCATCTTTTTTGTTGCCGATCTTGGTTTGGTGTCTCGTCAGCTACCTACCGGCGGTTTGGCATCCCCAAATGCTCATCACAAATCCGGGATCGGTCGCATATCTCAAGGCGGGAATGCGAATGCAGAATTCTGCATTCGCATCAGAGGCCGCCGATGCGCGGCGTGAAAATCGAGCACCGCCCGAGGGAACGCCAGCGAACCCGATTTATTTGCCAGCACCCCATGAGGTGGTGATCGCTCTATTCAAGTCGTTCGTGACGCCACCTGCATCGAAGGATGGTCAATGGCTGCATGAGAGCCTTTGGCACAGCATCCAGATTATCTTCTATGGCTTTGTTATTTCATCCCTGATCGGCGTTCCTCTGGGCTTGCTCTGTGGAACCTATGCCGCCGTTTCACGGCTAAACGAGCCTTTTGTTGAGTTCTTTCGCTATCTTCCGGCGCCTGCCTTCGGAGCCCTCGCCGTCGCGATTTTAGGCATATACGATGGGCCCAAAGTCGCGGTGATCGTCATCGGCACTCTGTTTCAGCAGGTTCTGATAATCGCCAACACCACTCGCAAGCTCGATCTCGCGCTCGTTGAGGCCGCGTTAACACTAGGCACGCGGGGCACGAGACTGCTTACGAAAGTGGTCATCCCAGGCATTCTGCCGGACCTCTATCGCGATCAGCGCATATTGCTAGGCTGGGCTTGGACCTATCTCATCGTGGCCGAGCTTATCGGCACGACATCCGGGATCACCTGGTTCATCACGCAGCAGGCGAGATACCAGCATTTCGCCAATGTCTATGCGGCCATCATCATCATCGGGATTATCGGCCTCGGGATGGACATGGCGCTTGCTCTGTTTGGGCGCCGTCTTTTTCCCTGGGATCGCCCCCTAGCGAAGGGAGCATAAAGCGATGAACCAAATAGATCCCATTGCAACAGCCACTCTTCAATTACCGTCATATCTGGACCAGGAGCAGCCGGTCAGGGAGCGCTTTGCGCGCCTCAAGGAGCGGGACGTGCTTCTCACTGTCGACAATCTCGGCAAGGTCTTTAGTGCAGGAAACGGCCCAGCCGTCGCGCTCAAGGACATCAGTTTTCAAACCTTCCGGCGGGAGTTTCTCTGCATCGTCGGACCATCGGGCTGCGGGAAGTCTACGCTCATACGGATCCTAGCAGGCCTTGAAGAGCAAACTTCCGGATCGGTGATGCTAGAGGGAAAGCCGGTCACGGGGCCAGGGCGTGACCGCGGAATGGTGTTTCAGAGTTATTCGCTATTTCCCTGGCTGACAGTGAAGAAGAACGTGATGTTCGGCCTTCTCGTTAACGACCGCGATAAATGGGACGCCGAGCGTCAGGCCTTGCAGTGGCTCCAGCTTATCGGCCTGGAAAAATTCGCGGACGCTTATCCGCACCAGCTTTCGGGAGGAATGAAGCAGCGCGTCGCAATCGCGAGGGCTCTTGCCAATCAACCGCGCATCCTGCTCATGGATGAACCATTCGGCGCATTGGATGCGCAGACCCGCTGCCGGATGCAAGCGCATCTCCTGGAGATTTGGCGCAAGATCGACATCACGATCATCTTCATCACGCATGATTTGGAAGAGGCGATCTATCTCGCCGACCGAATCCTTGTGCTCAAGGCGCATCCCGGCGAGGTCCAGGAACTTATAGAAGTGCCTGTGCCACGGCCCCGTTCCGCAGGCCAGTTCATATCGAAGCCGTTCCTGGCGACGAAAGCGCGGCTGGAGGAACTGATTTATTCGGCTCCAAGCGACGACCACAGCGAAGATGATCTGTACCCGATGATGGCTCGCATGACCAACGTCCATGACAATGTGGAATAGGAACAGCAGCGCCATGATGTGGTCGGAACGCACCTGGGCTGAGCTCCCGGCGGATTTGCAGGCCGCTAAGGGCGCTGCAATTTTGCCCGTCGGCGCGATTGAGCAACATGGTCCGCATATGGGCTGCGGGATGGATGCGCGTTCTTGCCGATCTCCTTTGTGCAGAGGTATCTCAGAAAACGGGCGTTCCGGTCCTGCCAACAATGCCATATGGCTGTTCGCTGGGGCACAGCCGCCGCTGGCCGGGCACGATTACGCTTACGCCTGCCACACTCATAGAGGTGATCGCGCAAATAGGTGCTTCCGCTTACTACAGCGGCGTGCGAAGGCTCTTTATCGTCAACACTCATGTTGGCAATGCCGCGCCTTTGCGCTGCGCGCTCGACCTGCTTCGTTCCCAACATGATCATCTCATGGTGGCGCTTATCAATTCTGCTTCGATAAGCCCGCGCGTCCGCGATTTTCATTTTGCCGATGGAGACGATTGGCACGCCAACGATGCTGAAACATCGCTGATGCTGGCGTTGGCACCTGAAATGGTGCGGCAAGATCTTTTGAACGAAGCAGATGATCCCGACCGGACAGCCGGTCTCGTCTTTGCGCACCCAGTCAACAGGACCAGCCTGAACGGTGTGACGGGCAAGCCAAGCCAAGCGACGGCGGAAAAGGGCCGCATGTGGTTCGCTTGGATGGTCGAGGATTTAAGCGAGCTTATCAGTCGGGGGTTGAGCGAAACGCCGCCCCTTGAACATTCCTATTTTGGAGGGGGCATCCATGGCGCATAGGGAAGACATAAAGGCACTGCAACGCGAGCTGCGTGAGAAGGGCGTGAAATATTGCATCGGCGCTTACGTGGACATCCACGGAGTACCGAAAGGCAAAGTCGTGCCGATCGATCACCTTGGCCATATGGTGGAAGGGTCCGAGCTTTACACGGGCTATGCGCTCGATGGTCTCGGCCAAGCGCCAAACGACGATGAGATCGCGTCTGTTCCTGACATCAATCACATCGTGCAACTGCCTTGGGAGCCGAAAGTCGCCTGGATGCCGGCCGACAATACCTTCAAAGGCAAGCCGTATCCGCTAAACACGCGTGTCGCGCTGAAGAAAGTGCTCGCTGAGGCGGCGGCAATGGGGTTTGGCTTTAATCTCGGGATAGAATGCGAGATCTTTCTCCTGCGCCAAGGCCAGGATGGGGCTCTGCAAATTCCCAATCCGGACGATAAGCTCTTGAAGCCTTGCTACGACGTTCGCAGCTTTCTCGACAGCTTCTCGTGGTTGGACAAGGTTGCGACTTGCATCAACGACCTTGGCTGGGATCTCTATTCGTTCGATCACGAGGATGCCAACGGGCAGTATGAGTTCGATTTCCGCTACGCTGACGCGCTTACCACTTGCGACCGCTTTATATTCTTCCGCTATATGGCGAAGCACTATGCGAAGGAGGAAGGGCTTATCGCAACGATGATGCCGAAGCCCTTCGCGGACAAGACAGGCAACGGCGCGCATTTTAATATGTCGCTCTACGACCTTGAAACAGGCGCTAATCTTTTCGCCTGCGATCGCGGCAAGGATCCACGCGGTTTAGGCCTGAGCGAACTTGGCTATTACTTTGTCGGCGGGGTTCTCCGTCATGGGAAGGCATTATGCGCGGCGTTCGCACCAACCGTGAACAGCTATAAGCGTCTCGTGCGCCAAGGCTCAATGGCGGGATTCTCATGGGCGCCTGTCTTTAACTCCTACGGATCGAACAATCGCACCAACTCAATGCGTATTCCGGGGGCAGGCGGCCGTTGCGAGTCGCGCAATGTCGATGGAGCAGTAAACCCGTACCTAGCAGCTACGCTGGCGCTTGCCGCCGGACTGAAAGGGATTAGGGAGAGGATTGATCCGGGCGCACCGAACGAGGACAATCTCTACACGATTTCGGATGCCGAACGGCGGGATCGCGGCATCGAATTCCTGCCTCAGACACTCGCGGAGGCTGTTCAGGAATTTGCGTCAGATCCCTTTATCGAAGAGACCCTCGGAAAGGAACTGAGGGACGAATTCGTTACCTATAAAAAGAACGAATGGGAATCTTACCATCTGGCGGTCAGTCAGTGGGAAATCGAGCGCTACAGCCACCTGTTTTAAAGTCATGTCTCAGCCGTTGAAAAGCGACAGTGCAGGAGTGAGCCGTATCAGCATATCGCTGCCGGAAAAGCTCCTCACTGAATTGGACGAGATGGTTGCGGGGAAAGGCTATGCGAGCCGATCCCAGGCCATCAATGAAATGCTGCATCAATCCATCGTCGAGCACCGGCGGCAGCTCGGAAACGACGTAATGGTCGGAACCATCACGCTTTTCTACGACAACTCGGTGCAGGGACTGCAAAAGCAATTGGCTGACATTCAGTTCAAACATATCGACGAGGTTATCAGTTCGCTGCACGTGCATCTGATGCACAATCAGACAATGGAAGTCATTCTCATACAGGGGCCTGCCGAAAAATTGCAGGCGATCTCCAATGAGCTGCTGACAAGACGCGGCGTGATCTCGGGCAGAATGGAGCTGATGGCAGCTCTGATTCCACAGGTTCATCCATTTATACGCGACGCGGCGTCGGAATAGGGAGGGGTACGATCATGGGGGACACTCCGCTGGAAGAAAAACGTAAGCTGATAGAAGCGAACCGCGAGCGTTACGCGGCGCTAAAATCGACCGCCCAGGGAAAAGTGCCGAAGGCGTTGCCGGAGCGCACAAAAAGCAGCGAAAGCGAACTTGCTGATAGCTGCCTCATTCACAGAGAAACGATCCCTGGAGGTTGGTATTGGAGCACCGTCTTGCAGCGAGGGGAAGCGCTACGCATCGTCAATGTGACCGGCACATCCTCGGTTTCGCTTCTCGCCTGGAACAAGGATGACACCAGCGAGCGGCTCGAACCACGCGGATACGGTCAAGCTACAATGGAGTACGGCGATCCAAAAGGGACGCATGCTCCTCTCCGACATGGGCCGAGTGTTCTTTTCCGTGATTGAGGATACGTCTTTCGCCCATGACGCGCTTGCTGGCGGATCAACAGCGGCTTCGAACCTGGCAAAATATGGTAGCGGCTCATTCCGTAACACGCGAGATAATTTCGTTCTCGCGGCTGCCAAACTCGGCTTGAGCCGCCGTGACATCCATCCCTGCGTCACCTTCTTCGCACCCGTTAGCGTAAACGCCGATGGAGCTTTCACCTGGGATGAAAGCAAAAGAAAGAAGGGTGACTTCGTCGATCTCAGGGCAGAGATGAACCTTTTCGTTGCCCTGTCGAATTGTCCGCACCCGATGGACCCGTGCACCGAATATGCACCTCAACCTGTCGAGGCGATAAAGTTCCGCGCGCTCGGCCCCTTCGCCCGATGACTTCACCCGGACGGCGACGGAAGAGGCAGTTCGTGCCTTCGAAAACACCAACGTCCTTTTTCTCAGCCTAAACGTGGAAGAGATCGAAATGGTTACAAATACTGCTCTTGCGAAAGCGCGTCCTAGGCATGATCGTGATCCGGCGCGTGCGATCTTAAATCACATCATCCCATCCGAAAGTCGTTGGTCCGGCATCGTCCGCAGCGGACAAATCCTCCGCATTGTCGATAGCGAAGGCCAACAGTCGGCGGATACTCTGTTCTATCGCGCGGACGACTTCTCCGAGCGCTACAGCGCACAGGACACATTGCGCGCGCAGGGTTCGGCCTATGTCACGACAGGAACGCGGCTCATCTCAAATGAAGGGCGCACCATGCTGCGCGTCATCGCAGACACCAGCGGCCAGCACGATACCTCGGCCGGGGCATGTTCGTGCGAGAGCAACACGGTGCGTTTCGGGCATCACACAAAATATCAGCATGCCTGCCGCGAAAATTTCGTGATCGAGGTCACGAAATATGGAATGTCCAAGCGCGACATAGTTCCAAACATCAACTTTTTCATGAATGTGCCGGTTATGCCGAATGGCGAACTTGCGATCGCTGACGGTCTTTCTAAGCCCGGAGACTATGTTGAGATGGTCGCGGAGATGGACGTTCTCTGCGTCATCTCGAACTGTCCTCAAATCAACAATCCATGCAACGGATTCAATCCTACCCCGCTCCAGGTCTTGATCTGGAACGCTCCGGAGGCGTGACATTTTTACGAAAGTTCTGATCGCAAATCGGGGCGAGATCTCGTCCCGAATCCAGCGCACGCTGCGCTGCCTCAACATAAAATCTGTCGCCGTATATTCGGACGCGGACCGCTTCACCCGGCCCGTTCTTGACGCCGATGAACGTGTTCGCGTCGGACCTGCAAGCGCCGCCGAGAGCTATCTGTCGGTGGACGCAATCCTTGCCGCTTGCCGCGAGACTGGGGCCGAAGCCGTTCATCCGGGTTACGGTTTCCTGTCGGAAAATGCCAATTTCGCAAAGGCGCTTGCGGCAGCCGGGATCGCCTTTATAGGTCCAAGGCCCGAGCATCTTTCATTGTTTGGCCTGAAGCATACAGCGCGCGAGATTGCCGAACGGAGTGGTGTACCGCTTCTGCCGGGGTCCGGGCTAATCGAAAGCGCGAGCGAGGCTTTGGAAGCCGCCGGGAAGATCGGCTATCCGGTCATGCTGAAGAGTGTGGCGGGCGGCGGCGGCATCGGAATGCAGCGCTGCGATACGCCGGAAATGCTGCGCGAGCGTTTTGAGGCTGTCCAGAGGACCGCGAAAGCTGGTTTCGGCGATGGGCGGCTTTATCTTGAACGCTTCGTCGTGGAAGCGCGTCACATAGAAGTGCAGATTTTTGGCGATGGCAAAGGGCGCGTCATCGCTCTTGGCGAACGCGACTGCTCATTGCAGCGGCGGAACCAGAAAGTCGTCGAAGAAACGCCCGCGCCCAATCTTCCGGAAAGCACGCGCGAGCGGCTTCATCACGCGGCAGTAACGCTGGCGGCAAGCGTGAACTACGAATCCGCCGGAACCGTCGAATTCATCTATGACGTTGGCCGCGATGACTTCTACTTTCTGGAGGTCAATACAAGGCTCCAGGTGGAGCATCCCGTTACCGAGATGGTTTACGGGGTGGACTTGGTGGAATGTATGATCCGCCAAGCGGCGGGTGAGGACGTGCTGTCGCGCATCGCAGGCTTGAAGCCGAAAGGCGCTGCCATGGAAGTGCGCCTCTACGCGGAAAACCCAAGCGCCAATTTCCGGCCAAGCGCGGGGCTTCTCACCAAAGTTCAGTTTCCCGCTGACGTTCGTGTGGACAGTTGGGTCGAGACGGGCACCGAGGTAACTGCCTCCTACGATCCAATGCTCGCAAAGGTCATCGTCGCGGCGGACACGCGACGGGAGGCGATCGCGAAGCTCGGTTCTGCCTTGGAAGCGACCGTTGTTGCGGGCATCGAGACAAATCTCGAATATCTGAGGACCATTGCCAGTTCGGAGATATTTCAGTCCGGCAAGGTATCGACTGCGGCGCTGGGTGCGCTCTCGTTCAAGCCGCACACTATCGATGTTGTTGCGCCCGGCGCGCAATCGACGGTCCAGGCTCTGCCTGGGCGGCTCGGGCTTTGGGATGTGGGCGTACCGCCGAGCGGGCCGATGGATGAGCTATCATTCCGGCTAGCCAATCGGATTGTAGGAAACCCTGAAACGACGGCAGCGTTTGAACTGACGCAGCGCGGCCCCACGCTTCGCTTCAACACCGATTGTATTGTCGCCTTGGCGGGCGCCCGAATGGACGCCAGCATGGATGGCATCCCGGTAGACAACAACGCGCCCATAGTAATCACTGGCGGTCAAACCCTGTCGCTCGGAACGATCCAAGGCCCTGGACAGCGCACATATCTCGCGGTTCGCGGTGGCCTCGATGTTCCAGATTTTCTTGGCTCCCAAGCGACCTTCACGCTGGGTAAATTCGGAGGACATGCAGCCGGAGCACTCACGGCAGGCGACACGATCCATCTTTGCAAGGAGGAGCAGAGCCTTGCCGCGCCCCAGCCTCTCTCGGAAGACGAAATCCCGCCGCTGACGAGATCCTGGAGCCTTGGGGTTATCTACGGCCCACACGGCGCGCCCGATTTCTTCACACATGCCGACATTGAAACGCTGTTCTCTGCGGAATATGAGGTCCACTTCAACAGCTCGCGCACCGGCGTCAGGCTGATCGGACCCAAGCCCGAATGGGCGCGGCTCGATGGTGGCGAGGCGGGGCTTCACCCCTCGAATATTCACGACAACGCTTACGCTATCGGCTCCATCGACTTTACAGGTGACATGCCGATCATTCTCGGCCCAGACGGTCCTAGCCTTGGCGGTTTTGTTTGCCCAGCCGTTGTCGCCAGAGATCAAATGTGGAAGGTGGGGCAGCTAAAGCCAGGGGACAAAGTCCGCTTCGAATCAGTGGCGCGAGATGGCGATCCTGTCGCGGGTCCCACGATCATTACGTCAAAGGGAAGCACAGAGAGCGCGATCATCGGCCAAGACGAGAGCGGGCCGGTCCCGGTCGTTTATCGCCGAGCTGGCGACGACAACATTCTCGTCGAATATGGGCCCATGGTCCTCGACATTGGATTGCGCATGCGCGTGCATCTTTTGGCGCAGGCGCTCTCCGAGGCAGGTCTTTTGCACTTGATCGACCTCACGCCGGGGATTCGGTCGCTGCAAATTCACTACGATGGCTCTGCCCTGCCGCGTGCGCGGCTTCTTGGCGCCCTTCGCGAGGTGGAGCAGTCGCTTCCTTCAATCGACGAGATGCGCCTTCCAAGTAGAATTGTGCATCTGCCCCTCTCCTGGAATGACCCGCAGGCAGTGCTCGCCATGCGGAAATATCAGGAGCTTGTCAGGCCGGACGCGCCCTGGTGCCCGTCCAACATCGAATTTATCCGCCGCATCAACGGCCTCGCCGACGAAGACGCAGTGCGCCAGATCGTGTTCGACGCCTCTTACCTGGTATTGGGCTTGGGCGATGTCTATCTGGGCGCGCCGGTCGCGACGCCGATTGACCCGCGTCACCGGCTGGTAACGACGAAATATAACCCGGCTCGCACATGGACGCCCGAAAACGCCGTCGGCATTGGCGGGGCCTATATGTGCATTTATGGCATGGAAGGCCCTGGCGGTTACCAGCTCTTCGGCAGGACTATCCAAGTCTGGAACAGTTGGCGCGAAACGCCTGTGTTCGAACGCGGCAAGCCCTGGCTGCTGCGTTTCTTTGACCAGATCCGTTTCTTCCCAGTCGAAGCAGATGAGCTGCTCGAAGCGCGCGCCGCTTTCCCGCACGGCGCATATCCCATCGACATTGAAGAAACGGCCTTCTCCTATGCCGATTACCGGAAGATGCTTGATCGCGAAAAGGATGAGATTTCAACATTCAAGCTAAAGCAGCAAGCAGCATTCCATAACGAGCGGTTGCGTTGGAAGGACCTCAATGACGTAGAGCCTTCAGACCCCCTCTGCGAAGATTTCGGCTCAGATGAAGTTCCGGACGGTCACGCCGCGATCCTGTCTGAGGTTCCGGGAAATGTGTGGAAGGTTCTAAAGGGAGTAGGCGATAACGTCGCCGCTGGCGATGCAATTATGATCGTCGAATCCATGAAAATGGAGATCACCATTGCCGCCAGCCATGGCGGGATACTCCGGGAATTTAAGGTAAGGCCCGGTCAAACCGTCGGCGCAGGTCAGCTCGTTGCCCTGGTCGAGTTTCAAGTAGGTCAGTGAGAGACTTTTCTCGCCCGCGATCTCCTGTTCAACGAGCCAGCCCAAGTGACGCACAGCGCGACAAAAATCGGACGCTGTGCGGAGGGCCAAGAATGCTCGTTGTTGGGCCTCCGTTGCAGCTGAGCTGGCGCTAGCGGCTTGATCGCTTCGCTGTAGAAAAGGACGCGCCAGCGCCTGGCTCCAGAGCTTTCATCTGCGCCACGGCGCAGCGGCGTAATCGGTCCTGGACCGCAGCACGTCTTCGCCGGATGGCTGATCTGCCAGCGGAAGAAAACCGACGCGGCGATCAATATTCCACGTCTGCAGCAGCTTCATAGAAGTTGCTGTTTTAAAAGAGGAAAAACCACAAGGGCTGGCGGAGTGGGAGGGATTGAATAAAACCAAGTAATTCATAAGCTTAGATTGGCTAACGAGGAAGTTTTGCCTCACTGTCTTGTAAGAGATATTTTTGAATTTGGCTAACACTTCCAACGTTTTCAAGCGGAGAATCCCTCAATCGAGGGATTAGCACCGACGTCTCATCCACGCCGCTGAGGGACTAAAGTCCCGTGCCGCGTAAGATCATTCCATCTGCCGCGTTGGGATCGCCGAACATATCCATGCTGATCGCCTGCCGCCCGGATTCTGAGAGCTTCGCCCATCTACCAGGCTGCTCCGCCCAATGGTCAGCCATCTCTTGGTCGAGGGCTTTGATGCCTCCGGGGGAACGGTCGTCACCAGAAGCCGAGCGTTGCTCCGGGCGCTCTGGTTCCTTCACCCCTGATTTAAATCGGACACCTGGACCACCTGCGTCCTGCACTGCAGACAGAAACTCTATACCTTCGTCTTCTAGCGCTCGCTTTATCGCGGCCATGGTTGGCCCATGCGAGGCTTCTCCAGCCTCAACCCTGACTATCGTATTTCTATGGACCCCGGCTTTTTCAGCCAATTCCCGTACGGTCCACATCAAGGCGGCTCGCGCCATGCGAAATTGTGCCGGTGTCACTTGCATGTGTCATTGTCATATATTATTGTCCTTACGTAGTGACATTATCACAATTTGCGAAAGCCACAATCCTATGCCTTTTAGACGGTCCGAACTTAAAACACTCAAATGCCTACTCCGCCGCGCGAGGGAGCTGCTCGAAGACGCGTCCGGTCTTGCTGCCGAGGCGAAAGACACGGCGCGGCGCATTGCCCTTACCGATCTCATCCGGCGCATCATCGATCAGCAGAACGACGTGGAGCGCGACCTCGCCGCAGCCGAATTGAGTGGGAGGGATCGATCATGACCTCCGAAATAACTCGCCTCTCTGCCAGCCAACGCGCAGCCGTCGAAAAGGCGATCAAGCTCACCAAGGCGGAAAGCGGCATCCACACCGTTCCGATGGGCGCTGGGGGCAAGGCTTATCTCTATGCCTCGTCAAACTCGGTTGCGGCCAGGTGCGCTGGGGCCTCAAGGCGTCGCCCAGCGGTCATTGTTTGGCGCGGTGTCATCTCATGAGCTGGACTCCTGCACGCATCGATATGCTCAAGGCCCTATGGGCGGAAGGCCTCAGCGCTACAGCCATTGCCGCGCGGTTCGGCAATGTCACCCGCAATGCCGTGATCGGAAAGGTGCATCGCCTTTCGCTACCGCAGCGGCTGAGCGCACAACGGCCGCGCGTCGCTCTAAGACGCGAGCTGTGCCGCCCCAAGATGCCCGTGCCAGTCCTGCCGCAACCCAAAAGCCAAGTTGCGCTCCTCACAGTGTCAGCCGCGCTTCTGGCGCTCGATGGGCTCCGAGCGAGTTCCTGCCGCTGGCCCTATGGTGATCCGAAGCAGGAAGGTTTTGGTTTTTGCGGGCGCGAGCATGTCCGCCTATTGCCACGCGCACCGCGCCATAGCGACGGCAGCGCGCCGTAGAGGAGGAAGATAGCCATGCCACAGGTTTCGACCACGACCGTTGCCGACACTTCCGTGTCGGCGAACGGTTCGGCTCTTTCTCGTCCAGGAGCGGAGCGACGCCGCTCTTTGGCCGAGCGCATCGGGACCGTGCTTTATGTCGCGGACACGATCGCGCTCATGCGCTTTGGCGGCGCGCTTGTACCGGAACACCGCGGACTTCTTGGCTATGTGATCGACTGCGCGATGGGCTTCATCGTCGCGTCCTTTCCGCTCCTCGTCGTGAAGCTGTGGGCCACTAGCCCAGGGGTTTTCATGCTCTGGCTGTTTTGGAGCGCGGTTCTGATCGGCGCCGTCATCGCAGCAGTCCTTCTCCCAGGCTTACTGTCGAGCCTGCCCCCGCTTGAGCGCGAGCTGATCGCGCTTGGTGAACAGTGAGACAATGGAGGCGCACCATGTTCAAAGAGATCCCGGAACGCAAAGTGGTGGTCTTCAACGAAGAGGCCACCTGGACGCCGCAGGAAAAAAAGGCCTCGCTTTGGCTCTGTGCGCTGATCCTACTGCTTGTCGGCCTGCCCTCGCTTGCGGTGGCAGTGGTCTCGACCGCCTTTAACGCCATGTTCGCCCATAGCCTCGGCGCGGCGGATCAGGAAAAGGCCGCCTGGGTGTTGGCTTCGCTTGGCTTTTCGCTATTCGTGATCGGCATCCCGATTGCGCGGCCGTTGATCCGCGACAAGCGCCCGGACCTCGATAAAAAGGCGCTGTGGCTCTGGCTCGCCTGCCTCGGCTTTTCCATTACGTCCGCGCTTGGCTTTTCGGCGGCGACGCGCGATCACAGCGCGAGCGTGGCCGAAAGCACGATCAAGAGCCGCAAACAGACGGAAGCCGAGATCGCGCGGCTCGAAAAGGAGTTCGACGCGCTGCCGGGCCATCGCCCGGTCGGCAATATCGAGGCGTCGATCGAGCGCGCCATCGCGGCGAATGCCGTGACCGCAAAATATACCGGCGGCTGCCGCAGGATTGAAAGCCGAAGGGAGCGCGAGGCTTGTGCGCCGGTGCTGGCGCTTCGCGAAGAGCTTGCGGCAGCAGAGGCCGCCGACCGCCTTGAGGAAAAAATCGACAGGATGCGCGCGTCCTTGAAGGCGGCGCCCGCCACGGGCACGGTCAGCGATCCGCAAGCCGAGGTGCTCGACTGGATGTCGGCGCGAAGCCTTGGCGCCGACGCGATCCGGCGGCTGCTTTCGGTGTTTGTTGCGCTCCTCGTCGAGGCGGGCTCGGCCATCGGTCTGTCGGTGGCGGCGGAAGCCTTTGTCACGATCTTGCGCGAGCGCTCGCAAACGCAAGGCGCGCAAGCAGCACCTCAGCCTGCCTTCGATTTCCAAGCTCTGCCTGTGCCAGCAAACGATGTCGGGCTCGATGCGGAGGGAAGCTTCTTGGCATGGTCCACCCGCTGCCTCTCCTTTAGTGCGCAGGCGCGAGTGAAGGCCTCGGACGCCTTTGGCCATTACGAAACCTGGTGTGCACAGAACGGCGCGACGGCGCTGCAATATCTCGTCTTCGGCAGACGCATGTCGGATTACGTGGCCAGAAATGGCGGCCAGGTGAAGCAATCAAATGGCCGGGTTTACGAGGGCGTGCGCATCATCGAGCCGACCGGTCCGAAGCTCATCGGAGGGCCGGAGCATGCTTAGAAAGCTGTTCGGCGCTGGTCTCGATCCCGATCGCGGCGTCGCCTTTCTTGAGAATTTTTTGCCAGGGCAAGCCTGGGTGCTGGCCGGGATCGGCGCGCGCAAGGTGCACGTCAAAACCTTCCTGCCGCAGACTTACGGCCAAGCCAAGTCGTTTATCGCCGAACAGCTCCGTCACAATCGCGAGCTCCGCGCGCTGATGGCCGCGCCGCGCCATCTTCTTACCACCGCGCCAATGAGAGAGGATCTGCACGCCACACGACATATTGGCATCGAAGTTGCCGAGGCACGCAAGGCCGAGATCGAGGAATTTGAACGGCAGCCGGCGATCCTCCTAAAAGGCGTTGCGAGCTGGATCGCTGTCTGGCGCTTTATCGCCCCTGTTCATCCCGATAGCGCCGACAAAGCCGAGGCGGCGCTTGCCACCCGCTACGGGGCGAAAAGGCTCAACCATTTTCTGCCGCTCCCCAATCTTGGTGGCTTTAGGCTCGTCGAATTCGCCAAGGACCGCCTTTCAGTGCCGACCGATTTTTGGGCCGTGTCCGCGCAAGATCATAGCGCGGAAAGAAAGCGGACAAGCTTCAGTCCGGCTGCGGCGATCAAGGCCGAGGAGATCGCCTGGCTGTGGCCCGAAGTTGCTGCCAAAGGCGCGCTCACCCTCATCGCCGGTCAGCCCGGCATGGGCAAGAGCCAGATTGCCATTTTTATCGCCGCAACTTTATCGGCTGGTGGGATCTGGCCCGATGGTTCTCGCGCAAACATTGGGTCCGCCATCCTCTGCGAGACCGAGGATGATCCGGCGAGCGTGATCCGGCCAAGGCTCGAGGCGGCGGGCGCCGATCTCAACAAAATCGCGTTTGGGCCGCATCTCGACCTAACGCGCGAACTCGACACCCTGATCGCGCAAGCGGATACCATGCCCGATCTGCAACTGCTCGTGCTGTCGCCCATCGGCTCGTTCTTCGGCGCAAGTTCCTATGACGATGTGACCATGCGCGCGCGCCTTAAGCCCTTGCTCGATTGGGCGGCGAAAAAGCAGGTTGCCATTGTCGGACTGACCCATCCGCCAAAGCAGGGCTCGGGCGATGTGTTTGCAGGCTCCGATGTGTATCGAAAGGTCGCGCGCGGCGCCTGGTCGGCGGTCACCGATCCGGACGACGACGAGCCGCTCATCAAGCGAAAGCGCCGCCTCCTGATCGGAGCCAAGGCGAATAACGCTCCCGACACCTTGCGTCTCGCCTATCGCATTGAAGGCGTGACGCTGCCAAGCGGCATCAAAACGAGCCGCGTTGCTTGGGAAGCTGACCGTCGCGTCAGTGTACGCGCCGGAGCCTAAGGACAGCGTCAGGAGGACGAAAGCGGCGAGCACAGCGCCATCCCCGCAAAGGCGCGCGACGCCAACGATACGCAAGGTGACTGGGGTCGCGACCACGAACGCCGCCGCGTGGCTGGCGAAGGCACTCAAAGACGGGCCCCGCGTCGCGACGGAATTGAAGGCCGACGCCCTGCAAAAAGGCCTCTCGAACGGTTCCGTCTACCGTGCCGCAAAGAGCCTGAGCGTCATTATCGAAGGCGGCGGCTATGGCCTGCCGAAGATATGGAGGCTGCCATGACCGGCATCGTTTGTCCGTTTGTCCAAATGCGACGTTCGTCAAGACGCGGAAAGTGCGTCGGAAGGAAGGAAAAGCTTCCATGCCTTCCTTCCATCTACCTTCCAAATCCTTCCAAAACGCGGACAAACGCGTGGACAAATGGGACAGACCGGACAAACGGACACTGTTCGTCCAACCGGCGTGGACAGACGGACACCATCACTGTGGAAGGCATTTTTCCTGCCTTCCACGCGCCGGGCCGAACCTTCCAGCGCGATTTGGGAGGGTCGAAGAGAAAGCGTGATCGCGTGAGCTAGAAACGAAGAAAGCCCCCGCCGGTGCAACGGCGAGAGCTTCAACTTAAGAGGAAACATGATGATGAGCACCATAAACGGGGCTTCGGCTCCGACTGTCAAGTCATGCCTGAACGGAACCTCAGCTTGACTTTCAAGGATATCGCCAAAGCGGCGTTGAGCCAGTCCACGCTTTTGTTGGAGCGCTGGCTTCCTGGTGGGCGCTGGGAAGGCCACGAATATGTGGTGAAGAATCCGGCGCGCGCCGATGGCTCGCCAGGCTCGTTCAAGATCAATGCGAAAAGCGGCAAGTGGTCCGACTTTGCCACCAGCGAGGGCGGCGGCGATCTCATCGACCTTCGCGCTTTCGTCGACCATACTCTCCTGATCGATGCAGCCAGGGCCATCGCCGGTGAACTCGCAATTAGCACGTCCACGAAGCAAGGCGTCACGCTCGAAGCCTATGCGTCGGCAAAAAGCCTTTCGCTGCAGGAGCTGCGCGCACTTGGGCTCGAAACGATCGAGAACCCTTATCATCCTGACCAAATGGCTGTCGCCATCCCCTATCACGACACCGACGGCACCGTTACGCGCGTGCGCTACCGTGTTGCCATGCTTGGCAAGAATAAGCTCGTCTGGGACCGGCAAAAAGAAAAGGCGCATCGGCCTTTACGGCCTCGAGCGGTTGCCGGACGCCGATCGCGGTGAGCTTTACCTCGTCGAAGGCGAGAGCGATTGCCATACGCTCTGGCAGCGCGGCTATGCGGCGCTCGGCATCCCTGGCGCCACGAATTTCAACCCGGAGCGCGATGACGAAGCGCTTAACGGCTTTGAGATCGTGGCCCTCATCGAACCCGACGCCGGCGGCGAGGCCATGCTGGCCAGACTTCGAAAATCGAAGCATGCGTCCCGGATCCGCGTTGCCCACCTCGATGGCTTCAAGGATGTAAGCGAATTGCATTGCAAGGCGCCAGAGCGCTTCGATGCCGTGCTCGAAGCCGCAATCCGAGGCGCGAAGCCGCTTATTGAGACGCAAGCAAAACCCGATGCGAAGAACAAGTCAAAGCGTATCGAAGTAGCGCCCTCGAGGAGGATGATCGCAAGCCGACGCAAGCCGATACTCTCGTGAGGCTCGCCGGCGACGCCGCGAGCTTCTTCAAAAGCCCCGACGATACCGCTTACGCGCTCGTCGAGGCAGACGGCCATCGCGAAGTCTGGCCGCTCCGCAGCATCGGCTTCAAGCAGTGGCTTGTTTATCGCTATTTTCGGGCAACCGGCATCGCTCCAAAAGCGGACGCTCTCAACCAGGCGCTTTGCACGCTTGGTGCCATGGCCCAATTCGATGGCGAGACGGCGCCTGTATTCACGCGCACCGCAAGTCAGGATGGCAAGCTCTATCTCGATCTTTGCGACGACACTTGGCGTGCGGTTGAAATCTCGGCCGAAGGCTGGCGCATCGTCAACGAACCGCCTGTCGCTTTATCAGGAGCAAGGGCATGCTGGCTTTGCCGGAGCCTCTGCGCGGCGGCTCCATCGATGCGCTTCGGCCCTTGCTTAATGTGGCGGCCGAGGACGACTTCAAGTTGATTGTCGGCTGGTTGCTCGCGGCGTTGCGGCCCCGCGGACCTTTCCCGCTGCTTGCACTTTGCGGCGAAGCGGGATCGGCCAAATCAACCGCGGCAAAAGTGCTGCGGTCTCTCGTCGATCCCAATGCTGCCCCCTTGCGCTCGACGCCGCGCGACGAGCGCGACCTCTTCATCAGCGCCGCCAACAGCGCCTGCCTTGTCCTCGATAATTTATCGAGCATTTCCGCTACCATGTCGGACGCGCTGTGCCGGGTGGCGACCGGCGGCAGTTTTTCGACCAAGACCTTGTACACCGACACCGACGAAACCTTGATCGATGTTTGTCGGCCGGTGCTCCTGACAAGCGTCGGCGAAGTCATCGCCAGAAGCGATCTGGCTGACCGGGCGGTGCTCGTCACGCTGGCCAGCATTTCGGAAACCAGGCGCCTCCCCGACGACGAGTTCGCCGTCATGCTGGAAACGGCAAGGCCACGCATCCTTGGAGCGCTACTCGATGCGATTGCGGCTGGCCTTCGCGAGCTTCCAGCGGTGAGGCTCGATCGGCTTCCCCGCATGGCGAATTTTATCCGATGGACGCGGGCTTGCGAGGTTGGGCTCTGGGAGCCGGGTAGTATCCAGGCCGCCTTCGACAAGAACATGGCCGAAGCGGTCGACGGCGTCTTGGAAGGCGATCCCGTCGCCATGTCCTTGCTCGCAATGCTCGACAAGCAGCCCGGTCGATGCTGGAAAGGCCGGGGAAGCGAGCTTCTAACCCAGCTCAGCAATTGGGCGCCGGAAGGCGCGCTGCGTGAACGCAGCTGGCCGCGCAATCCGCAAACCTTGACATCGCGTCTCACCCTTGCCGCGCCGTCTTTGCGGAAAAAAGGCATTGTCATCGAACGGGGAAAATCGAATGGCGAGCGCTGGGTGTCCATCCGCCAGCGCTGAATACTTCATCATGAGCCGGATCAACGCTGCTCTCCAACGGGCGCGGCGTTTTTTTTGCGACATCCGAAAAAGAAAAGACAACGATTTTTCCCTTAAAGAGGTGAAGGGATCGCCCCTACCGTCCCTTTACGCCTAAACACCTGAAAACGCTTTCCTTTTGCAGGGACGATCCCAGGGACGACGGGGGGCGATCAGGGACGGTGTCGAGCGGCCAGGAGGGGCAGGGTCGATGCTCGGCGCACGGGGACGATCCAGGGTCGATGCAGGGACGATGGTCCTTGAGGATCGTCCTGTTTAAGCCATTACAACAACTGGAAAACAAGACGAAAAAGGGGAATAGGGACGACAGGGACGATACGCGCCTCCTGTCGGAGGTTCCCGGCGTGACATCGCGTTTCGCCGTACGCGCCAAACAGACCGGGCGGCCGCTCCGCATCCCGCTGCTGATGCAAAGCGATCTTCGATTTTTCATAGACCTCAGCTCAGCGCGTCGCCTGGCATGGAGAAGGCTGCGATCGTCGGCGCCCCTGCCCGTAGAGCATAAACGGAAGCGCAACACCATCATTGTCGAGGCGCCGGTCGTTGAACAAAGCTCGACACTTTTTTCGCGAAAACACACCTACGTGGCGTAGTAAATCGTGAAACCCACTTTTTCCGGTAAGCATCCATTGGGTCGTAATGGAAGGTCGGGAGCTCCGCTGCCTCGGTATGGAGCGGCTCCTCCACATTCGGGACCTGCGCCACAGGACTTCATGAGCTCGATGAAGCGGCGTGTGTTGTCTCACCGTAGCCTCCAAGTTCCTTGTGGTGAACCGCCACCACCCGCGTAAAGGACCGATAGCTGATCCAAGTCGGTCCTTAAATTTTTCATAGACCCGCGTTTTCGGCAGGTTTCGGCGCAATTCAGCGGAAATTTGCGGTATCAGCACTGTGAATGCCACTGTTCTTCTCCCAAGCCGCTCGCTTCCCTGCCTTTTTCATCGCGCTCCTCCGCCCGTGGAGCGGCGATAATACACCGAAAGCTCGGCTTTTAAAACTTTTAGGACATGGGACCGAAGAGCACAAATGCGGCCAGAGATAGCCAAAGTCTGCCAAAACCGGCCGGAGATGGCCAGGTTAGCTAGAGATGGCCAGTAAAGGCCAGAGTTCGCCAGATATGGATGGAGATGGTCAGAGACGGCCAAAGACGGTCAGAGTTTTGGCGGGCAAGATGTGTGGAGTGGGCCTACATTTGGCAAAGCCAAAGCCCTCTCCCCCCCGAAGCTACTCGGCCTTCGGCTCGACGCTCAAGAAGGCCCTTGAGGGAAAGTGGTGGCCACTGCTAACATATGGGACGGTCCATTGAACCCCCAAGGAACGGGCGCGATCGAAAGCGACCGTCGAGGTCTTCGTCAGCGCGGGCGAACGCGCCTCTTATCGCGGCGAGAGCGTCGCAGTCTTAGCTTTCCGCTCGTGCGAACACTTCCAAATGCGGGGCTCGGGTGTGTTTGAAATCGACATTCGATCATCAGGCGATCCTCTGCTTCATCGAGGTCGATGCCTACGAAGGCCAGTCCTGCAGGTCGTCGCAAGCTCTGGCTTTCAGAAAGATCGGGCGACGGGCGCGCTGGATAGCGACACCGGGAAGCTTCTTCCACCCTGATCGAGGCGCAGCAAAAGAAGCTTCGCGAACGCATTGATTGCTGATAGGTGAGTGAGTAATGTATGCCTGAAATAGTGCGCCCGGAGACGCTCGCAAGCGCAGGGCACCATGGCGGCAGCAAGCGCATAAGGGCATCGTCGCTTTCTGCGACGGCAAGAGCGGAACAGTCACATCCTGATTGAACATTGAGGCTTTCGGGAGCCTTAGATCTGGCTGTTTGCACTAAGATGCTATACGCGCTGCGGCGGATGACGCACGAGGTTCCCGGCAATGTCAGTGCCGAAGCGGGAGGTATCCGGAGGCCTTTACTTTACGGCTTCAGCAGCTCGTAGACAGGCTACACGAAGCTGGGCAAGCTCTACCATGGTATCGATGCAGACATTGTGAAGCGGATTCCGAGCTCGGAGATGAGTGGCTGTTGACGCCCGTGAGTTCGTGCACGTCTCTTCGACTGCAAGCCTCTTTCTCATCTGTTTACGCCGGAAATTCCGGCCAAAGATCTGCGTTGGGCTGGCTCTCCTGAACGAGGAGCAGGCCTCGCAGGAAGGGGGCCATGCTTCTGTTCACGCCCCTCGGCTTCTGGGCCACTCACAATCGCTGTGGCAGTTCCAACCTCTCGTTTTATCATTCTCATTTTTGTTGGGTGGCGGCGATAGGTTGAGACGACAACATTGTTTGCAAAGAGAGCAAGTCATTGGCCACATCATTATTGCCGACGGGCGTGGTTCAGTGCCTGAGTTTCTCGCAGGTCTCCGGGGGCCGAGGGCTCGACGCGAAACGCACTTTTCGGCTTTACGCCATCGGGGATGTAGCGGACTTCAAAGATCTCGATTGTGCATGTCCGAAGACTGCTCGCAGTCACGAACGCGAACACGAGTGGTCGTAGCGTACCGAAGACAACTCCTCTTTTATTTCACCACGCCAATTCCTAATCTCTCAGCCGTGCTTCGACTGGGAACAGCTCAAGCTCCGCCCCATCTCCAACTCCCAGTGGACCATTGGCACGCCACCATCGGCGATCCCACCCACGCTGACGCGATCCTGGACCGCCTGTCCACAACGCTATCCGCTCGCCCTCAAGGGAAAACTTGCGTGAAACGGGCGGCGATGGCGAAATCAGCGCAGGTGGAGACGGCGGAAAATGACGCCAGAAATAAGCTACTTCTCTTAACACCAGGCACAAACCATAGAATGAAACAAGGATCAGACGTCGGCTGCGCACCGCCCCGTCGGTGTGGTGTGAGCCCAACGCAAAATGCTGCGTCCGTCATAACGCTCCGCAGCGTCCGGTTTGAAAACAGCGTCCGCTTTCATGCGCATACGCACCGAGCGTGGCGTTGTAAAACGAGCACAAGCGCGGTCTCGGCGCTTCTTCGGACGGTGCGGGATCATGTTCAAAAAAAGTGTCTTGGTCAGCGAACAGGAACGCCTCGGACGTGGCTGTGGCGCGCGAGGCTTGCGTCCGCGGAGTAGCTCCATCGGGCCAGCTCCTGCCTTCATCGACGGTACGGACGGCGCCACGAAGATGGCCCGCTACGCGGCGGCGCCCCGAAGGTGAGCGTGTCAAGGCCGCATTCTCGATGGCCATCTGCAAGCGTCACCACCTTCACCGCTGGCTTCGCGGTGCAACGGTCTGACCGCGCCGATGGTGCTCGACGGACCGATGAACGCCGACTGGTTCCAGGCCTATGTCGAGCAGGTGCTCGTTCCACGCTCTACCCGGAGACATTGTCGTCATGGACAACCTCAGCTCCCACAAGGGCGCAGAGGTCCGCAAAGCCATCGAGGCCGCAGGCGCCGGGCTTCGCTACTGCCGCCTTATTCGCCGGACCTCAACCCGATCGAACAGGCCTTCGCCAAGCTCAAGGCGCACCTGCGTAAACACGCCGAGCGCACGATGGAAAGCCTATGGCTGCAGCATCGGTGCGCTTCTCAGCCTGTTCACCAATGCCGAATGCAAAAACTTCTTTCGTCACGCCGGATATGCGTAATCTCAATCGGGAATGGCTCTAGGCCATCCAACAAGGTTTGTGATGCATTTTAACGGTTCAGACGAGTCCGTTACCTCAATCTCAAAACACCCGGTTACCTTCGAGGCCTTTATCGTATCCTCGAAAGTGCGCAGGCCGGCGTGCGGCGCGTCACCACTCGTACTCGCGATTTCCCGGCTGACGCCTGTCTTCGACATGCGCATGTGTGCTTTGGAATATCGGTCCAGGAGAAAACCTCGCTCATGCACGGATCAATCCGGCGCTCTAGCACGAGCCGGTTCGCTGGCTTGCCTGGAGCAGGTTGGCGTTATGCGAGGCCCTGGACGCGCTTTTGATGCATCCAGAGATAGCGCGCGTCGAAAGTAGATCGCAGCCTTTGGTCCCAGCGCAGATAACCACCATGCCGCCGCGCTTCACGACGAACACCGAAACTGGGAAGGTGCTTTCCGCTGGATGTTCAAAGACGAAGTCTACATGATTGCCTTTGCCGGTGTGTTCCAGATGGCCGCGCGAAACGCAACTCCGTCAAACCACTCGTCGTATTCGGCGTGCCAACCGTCGGAAGCTGTCCCAGCAATTGAAGTTTCTGCCAGTCATCGACACCCCTGCGCCGAGTCGCATTTCGAAGTCGCGTCTGGTCGTCATCCGAAATGACGCCGATAGCATTGGCGCAGCCGTCGCACAAAGCTGCACGGCCATCGATCCAGGCCACCCGATGCGCCCCTGAGATAAGCACATTGTGGCCAGGCCGCAGCACACGGGGCCGATGGCCGAAGTGCATCCGATAGGCCGTGGCAAGTGACCGTGTAGCAGGCGATTTCTTCGCAGGTCAGATAGTTCGGCGAACCACTAGCTCACTACTCAACGCGCGCGAATTGCGAAAATACCCGGTCCAACCGTAACCCCACGAGCGCTGAGAAGGCGAAAACATTGGATCGCCGCCATGGCACTGATCGTCGTCGCCATCATCTTGGTCGGCCATTCACCACGACTTCATCGCCGACTTTCCAGCGCTTCACCTTGGAGCCGACAGCCCAAGTTGCCGGAGCGTGTTCGAGCCTTGCGATGTCATAAAGCACCTTATGGACATCCAGGGGAGAAGTGGTGTTCCAAGCGCCGCCCAGATGGCATTGTAATTGACGCCTGCGGCCATTGTCAGAATGAGAACATCGGGGCGGTCGAGCTGCCATGTGGCACCACTTCGACCTGCATGGCGTGATTGGGAACCCGTGCCGCTCCTTTCGAATGGTCCAGGCATACATCTTCTCTCCGGCACATGCCCAAGTGGTGGAATTTCCCGATTTCATATAAATCCTCGACGCCACACCACCGATTGAGTGGGCAGGTTGTTTAAGAGCTATCGAACCACTAGAAAAAGTCATCGTGTACACTACCTAATAATGAACTGATGCTCGACTGCCATGAAGGAATTACATCGCAACTCCTAAGGTGCCTTCCCGGCACTGCGGGACCGTTTGGCGGCACTGTCTTCGAGCCACCACAGAGTTCGACTTCCAGTGGAACGGCGGCATTGTCCTTGCCGCCGTGGAAGAAATAACCGCCGGTATTAGATCAGCTCTTGCCAGCCGCGGTTCGCAGTTCCGTTAGGCAGCGTCAGGTTAGCTTTCTGGCGGGCGCCTCCGCGCTGAAGAGGCGTTGCGATCGCGACAGGACGGTTGTGCAAGGTAGGCCGCGATATGTCTGGAGCGCCGCTGTGGCCAGCGGGGATGGTGGGCTCGATCGCGCACACGAAAGATATCGCCTGCGCGGTCGTCGCTAAACGAGCGGGGACCTTTAGCATCGGCCTCGACATTGAGCCTATCGTGAGCGATGGAGCGCGCGAGGCCATTACAGAGATATGCATGTGCGGTCGGGAGGCAGTACGATTTCCTGCCTTTGGGAGACCCGAACCTTATCGCGACCCTTATCTTTTCCGCCAAAGAAGCCTTCTACAAGGCAATCTATCCGGCGATCGGTCAAGTCATTGATTTCAACGAAGCCGAGGTGACTTCCATCGATCTTAGCAAAGGCGTTTTTCGGATCAAGGCGACGGCCGCGTATCGCGGCAGGCTTACTCTGCCCGGACACGATCGGCCGCGTTTCCTTGCAAGACCGCGTAGTCTTCACCTCGGCGGCGCCTCGGGCCTAATCCAGATGCAATCGTCAACGAGCACATGCCATTCCCATCACGTGAGAGAGTTCTCTTCTGCGCTGCTGCGGTTCCACTGAATCACTGGCCATACCGAATCTGCTTACGCTGTGTTTCTGCGCTGATCGGCCAAGGTGAGGGCTCAGGTAGGGTCATTTGATAAAGACAAGACCCATTCTGCTACGGCGTCAGCGGTGTCCTGGTTCTGCAAGATAGAGTTGTGGTCTCCTGCAACGTCTATTATCCGGGTTGCTCCATTCCAACTCGCTCGCCATTCGGCTGGGTTCGAGCTCTCCATAGGTTCAGTCGCTCGAACAAGAAGAGTTGGAATAGGCAGTCTTGCAGGTTTCCATGTCGAGCCGGATCCATCTTGACCGGGGTAGCTCCACATCTGGCCGTACCATGTCATCGCCGTCATCGCCGCATCGTCAACGGAACCGAAATCGAGAGGTGTTCCGATAGCGTGTCTATGCACTGTACGAGACATCGATGGGGTAATGCGGTCGATTTCAAAGAATCCAAGAGCACTAGGCCAGCAGCGCGATGTCCAATGCTTTCCAAATGCTCGGCCACCTTATGGGCAATCCACCCCCCCGAAGAATAACCCAAGAGAATGAAAGGGGTGCCATTTGCGCAGTCTAGCGCACACTGTCCCCGAGAGGCAATGAACGCATCGATATCTCGCGGCAGCCGCTGTCCATCACGATAGCCAGAATGAGGAATGACCCAAATGTCATGCCGGTTCTTTAAATTGGCGGCAAAACGCGCGAAGGTGAGCGGTCCAGAGGGAAGCAGAAACGTGGGGAAGCATAGGATGCGAACCCCCTCTGGGTTGTTGGCCAATTGAATGGGAACCTCTTCTTGAGCCTCGCCCCTCCCATGATCCGACGCCCGCTCCGCCATCACCCGGAATTGCGTTGCCGCGTGCAGGACTTTCTGAGCCTCCTCTTCGGCTCCTATTTCATGTGCTTGCCGAAGCAGACGAATTAAGAAACCGTCTTCGCCTTCGCTTGCGTGGAAGAACTTCTCTGCAAAATTTGCCACTCGCTTGGCTTCCAGCAGGGCAAGCAGGGCGTCGGCAACTGCGCTTGGTGTGGCATGATCAAAAAGCAGCGTTGCCGGAAGCTTAAGTTCCGTAGCGGTGGCAAGCTTTTTGCGGATTTCGACAGCCATCAAGGAATCCAGGCCTAGTTCCTGGAACCGGCGTTGAGGCTCTAGGGCATCTGGCCCAGAAAGCCCCAGAACGGCGGCGGCTTCCGTACGCACGAGACCAAGCAGCGCTTGCCGTTTGTCACTAGAGGTCGAGAAGCGTTGGAGAAAGCTGGCTCTTTCCCCCAAAGGTGTGGCATGCGTCGCACCGTCGGCGGCCGTTAGGGCGCGACGGGCTTCCGCCAGATCGTTGAGCAGCGGGCGCCTGCGCATTGCCGCGAAGGACGGCGCAAACCGGCTCCAGTCGATGTCAGCGACAACGGCGTTCGTCTCATCGTGATCGAGGCATGATTGTAGCGCCCGTATAGCAAGTGCCGAGGGCATCTGCAGTATGCCGCGCCGCCGAAAATCTCTCGACGACGGCTGCCGTGTCACCCATACCGCCATCGGCCCAGCCCCCCCAGGCTATGGATGTCGCGGTCAGGCCTTGCGCACGGCGCTGTTCCGCCAACGCATCGAGGAAGGCATTGGCGGCCGCATACCCACCTTGCAGCGCACCGCCCCACACCCCGGCGCCCGAGGAGAAAAGAACGAAAGCATCAAGGGGACGGCCGTCCAACAGATCATGCAGATTTTGCGCCCCTATTGCCTTGCCGGACAAAACATCGGCGAGATCTGCTAACGTGGTCTCTCCAAGAGACGACAGCGATCCAATACCGCCCGCATGAAAGACGGACCGGATGGGTGAACGCTGCACGTCAAGCTCAGCAATGAGAGCGCCCACAGCGGCTCGGTCCGCAACATCGCAAGCGGCTAGCGTCACGCGGGCGCCAAGCGAGACGAGTTCGTCGCGCAGCTCCGCCGCACCGGGGGTGTTTTCTCCCCTGCGGCTCGCCAGCACCAGATGCTCAGCCCCTTGACCGGCAAGCCAACGGGCAACATGCCCGCCAATCGCTCCTGTCCCGCCGGTAATGAGGATGGTCCCCTTGGGTTGGTACTGGCGTTCAAATTCGGCTTTTCCAAGGGGCGCCCGGACAAGTCGGCGGGCAAATAAGCCCGTGGCGCGCAGCGCAAGCTGGTCTTCCCCGGACCCGTTGCCAATCGCGGATATGAAGCGGTCGAGCGTTCTGCGATCGAGCCGGCCGGGAAGATCGAGCAGCCCGCCCCAGCACTTCGGCATCTCCAACCCGGCCACCCGGCCCAGCCCCCAGATGAGGGCTTGCAGCGGTGCCGTAATCGGATCGGAGCGCTCGATGGAAACGGCTCCGCGGCTGAGGAGCCAGACAGGAGCCTGGATATCCAGATCGCCAAGTGTTTGCACAAGGGCAAGCGTCAGCGCCAAACCGGTCGGCACGGACGGCTCTTCCGGCAGCGCTCTCTCATCAAAGGCGACAAGGGATAGAATGCCGCGCAGCGGAAGCCCCCCGACCAAGGCCTCGCGCAAGCGCTCGGCTAAACAGCTGCGGTCCGCCTCCTTGGGGTCCACCCGAACAACTGTCACCTGCGCCCCGCGCTCCCGAAGGGCGTTGCTGAGAACGGATGCCAGCTCATCCTGGTCAGAGGGCGCAATTACCAGCCAGCCCCCTTACATCGACCGTCGAGCCGTCTTCAGCAAGAGGTTTCCAAACAATCCGGTAGCGCCAACTATCAATAGAACTTTTCTTGTCGAGCAACTGGTTGGGAGAAACAGGCCGCGTGGTCACCGCTTGGACCGAGCCAATCGGCTCGCCAACGGCATCGGCGAGGAACAGCGCGACCGCATTATCGCCTGGACGGCGCGCAATGTGCATCCTCAGCGAGCGCGCTCTAACACTGCGCAGCGACACCCCGCTCCAGGAGAAGGGCAGATGGACAATGCCGGTGTGGCTGATTTCCAATACCAACCCATGTAGCGCCGCATCCAGCAAAGCCGGATGCAGCCCAAAGCCCTCGTCTGCCATCCCCTCGAGCAGAACCGCCTCGGAAAACAGATCCTCGCCCCGGCGCCAGAGCGCCCGCACCCCCTGGAAGCTGGGGCCATAGCCGTAACCGGTCGCGGCCAGCGTCTCATAGATGCCCTCAATCGGCACAGGCTCAGCCCCCGTCGGCGGCCATGCCCGCAGATCGAAGGAAGCCCTCTCCGCTTCAGGGGCAAGCATGCCAGACGCATGCCGCGTCCATGGAGTATCCGGCGCATCGTCCGCCCGGCTGTAAATGCTAACTGGCCTGCACCCAGAGGCATCCGCGGCCCCGACTAACATCTGGATCAGCACGGCCCTGTCGGCAGGCAATGCCAGAGGAACCTCCATGGTGAGGTCTTCGACGCCATCGAGACCGGCATGATTTGCCCCCAGAAGCGCCAGCTCCAAAAAGGCTGTTCCGGGCAGGATAGGCGTGCCGAACGCGGCATGATCGGCCAACCACGGATGATCTGAGAGCGACAGACGCCCGGTGAAGAGATAGCCCTCGCCATCGGCCAGCGGCACCACCGCCGCCAAGAGAGGATGCTCCGCCGGGGAAAGCCCCGCTGAGACGACATCGCCCTGTTTGCGTTTCGGCGCCTCAAGCCAGAAGCGTTCGCGCTGGAAGGCATAGGTTGGCAGATCCACCCGCCTCAGACCATAAGGCAAAAAGAAATCGACCCAGTCGAACTCCAACCCGCATGCATGCAGTTCGCCCAAGGACCGCAAAAAGCGGGCATAATCCCCCTCTTCGCGAGCAAGCGTGCTAACGACGGCTGAATTGCGCCCAGCATGTTCGAGCGTCTCTTCCAGCGCAAACTTCAACACCGGGTGCGGACTGACCTCGACGAAGAATCCGTACTCATCACCCAACTAACTCACAGCATCGGCAAAGCGCACCATTTGCCGCATGTTCCGATACCAATAGCCGGCGTTGAGCTCCTGGCCCTCGATCTGCCCCCCCGTCACTGTCGAATAAAGCGGCACATGGCCCGGCTGCGGCGTGATCGCGCCTAGCTGTTCCAGAAGCGCCTCGCGAATCTCCTCTACTGCCGCGCAATGCGTGGCACCATTCGCTCGTATCATGCTGGCAAAGATCTGCGCCTTCGTAAGCTCATCCATTAGCGCATCGATGGCTTCGGGATCGCCCGCGACCAGCGTGGACTGCGGGCTATTCACAGCAGCTATGGAAAGCCGCTCGCCCCAGCGCGCCAAGCGCTTCTCCAAGGCTTCCACCCCAAGCCCCACCGCCGCCATTCCACCCTTGCCGGAGAGCTTCTCAAAATCCGGCTGCGCACCGCCACGATCTTAGCGGCATCCTCCAGCGAAAGCGCGCCTGCGACAAAGGCGGCTGCGATCTCTCCCTGGCTGTGGCCGATCACGGCGTCCGGCTCGACGCCTAAGGATCGCCACAGCGCCGCCAGCGACACCATCACCGCAAACAGTACTGGCTGCACCACATCAACGCGATCGAGCCTGGCATCCCCTTCGCCTCGCAGCACCGAGGTCAAGGACCACTCCACATGAGGAGCAAGCGCCCGCTCGCAGGCTTCGAACTGAGCACGGAACACCGCCGAGGTCTCAAGCAGCGCCAACGCCATCCCTTCCCATTGCGATCCCTGACCGGGGAAGACAAAGACCACCTTCCCGTTGCTGCGGGCGCGTCCAAGCACGGCCTTTGGTGTAGGCCGTCCTTGGGCGAGCGCATCAAGCGCCGCCAACAGCTCGTCCTTATCCTTCGCCACAAGGGCAGCCCGTTGTTCGAACCGTGACCGCGTCACCGCCAAAGAATAGGCCACATCGCCAAGGGACAGACCCGGATGCTCCCGCAAATGCGCCCCAAGCCGCTCCGCTTGACCCCGCAACGCCCCCTCGCTCTTCGCCGATAAAATCAACGGCCAGGCTGGCAGAGGCGGCAGGCTTGCCTCGTTTTGCGCCACATCCTCCACCGGCGCTTCCTCGATGATCACATGCGCATTCGTCCCAGAAACCCCAAAGGACGACACCCCAGCTCGGCGTGGACGCCCCTGGCCGTCCCAGTGGACCGCTTCGTTCAACAGCCGTACCGTACCCGAAGACCAATCGATATGCTCGGATGGGGTCTCCGCATGCAGCGTCTTCGGCAATAGACCGTGCTGAAGCGCCAGCACCATCTTGATGACCCCGCCCATACCGGCGGCCGCCTGCGCATGGCCGATATTGGACTTCAGGCTGCCGAGCCAGAGCGGGTGCTCCGCCGAATGAGCCTCGCCATAGGCCGCAAGCAAAGCCTGCGCCTCGATCGGATCGCCAAGAACAGTGCCGGTGCCATGCGCCTCAACCGCATCGATATCGGCAGCCGACAATCCCGCATCCGACAATGCCTGCAGGATCACGCTCTCCTGGGCAGGACCGTTCGGCGCGGTCAAACCTTGGCTCCTGCCATCCTGGTTGATCGCAGACCCCTTCAGCAACGCCAGAACCGGATGGCCGTTTCGCCGCGCATCCGACAGACGCTCCAAAACCAGCATTCCAGCGCCCTCAGACCAGCCTGCGCCATCGGCTTTCGCCGAGAACGACTTGCAACGGCCGTCGGGGGCGCCTGCACTATTCGCATCCAGCATGATAAAGGTACCTGGGGTGGCCATCACGGTCACGCCGCCGGCCAGCGCTAAACTGCACTCGCCTTTGCGCAGCGCCTGCGCCGCCAGGTAGAGGGCAACTAAGGACGAACTGCAAGCCGTGTCCACGCTGATGGCGGGACCCTGCAGGCCGAGGGTATAGGCGATGCGGCCCGAAGCAACGCTCGCAAAGCTACCGGTGGCGATATAGTCCTTCAGATCATCTCGCCGGGCGACCTCATGTGAGACGTAATCGTTGGCGAACAAACCGGCGAAGACGCCGGTTTGGCTGCCGTGAAGCGAGCCAGGATCGATGCCAGCGCGTTCCAGTGCCTCCCAGGCTGTCTCGAGCAAGAGCCGCTGCTGCGGATCGATGGCCAGCGCTTCGCGCGGGCTGATGCCGAAGAAGAAGGGATCGAAACGGTCGGCGTCGTAAACAAAGCCGCCTTCGCGGACCGGGCTTGCCCAAGGCCCTCGAGATCCCATCCCCGATTGTTGGGAAAGCTGGAGATAGCGTCCCTGCCAGCGAGCAGCAGCTGCCAGAGCTCCTCGGGCGTGCTAACCCCGCCAGGGAACCGGCAGCTCATTGACACAATCGCAATCGGATCACTCTCTTTTGACAGTAAGTCCTTGTTTTGGCGCTGTAAAGCCTGAACCTCCTCCAATGAAGTACGCAGAGCAAGCACAACATCATCAAACGTGTTCATCTTTGTACTCCCGCACGAGAATCGTTAGCGCCTCCCATGGCGAGCTTGATGAGTTCATCAACCCCCATGGTTTTGATCGATGTTTCAGCCCTCTCCAAGGGAGAGAGGTGTCCTACATTAGGATCGGCAAGGCTTAGCAGTCTTTCGAGCAAGCCCTCTTGTCTCAGTCGTTGGATGGAAACCGAGGCTAACGCCACACGAATTTGGCGTTCCTCTTGCAGCGCGGGCCTACTGGGAGAAGGTGAGCCTGATATTTTCAAGGCCAAGAAGTCGGCAAGGGCAGCAGGCGTTGGATAATCAAACAGGAGTGTGGCCGGCAGTTTGAGGCCCATGGCGGCGGAGAGCTTGTTGCGGATCTCGACCGCCATCAAAAAATCAAGGCCGAACTCCTTCAAGGGCCGCTTGTGTTCGAGCGCGTTGTGACCAGCAAGGCCCAGCACCGCAGCCGCTTCGGTGCGCACAAGATCGAGCAAAGCCTGCTCGCGTTCCACCTCAGACAGCAACAAAAGCTTCTGAGCAAATGAGCGGTCCTGGACGGTGTTGCTGGCAATCCGCCTGGTACGGATCAGACCGCGCAGCAAGGCCGGGGGCGTATCCGCGTGGCTAGCCAGATCGAAGCGGCAAGGGATAAGCATAGCCTCGGGCCGCTGCAAGACGGCATCAAGCAGCGCCAACCCCTGATCCGAAGACAAGGGCAGCATGCCTTGCCGGCGCATCCGCGTGAGATCGGCAGCGTTAAGCTGCGCTGTCATACCGGAGGCTTCGGCCCAATATCCCCAAGCCAACGATGTCGCCGGAAGCCCCAGCGCCCGCCGGTGCTGGGCCAAAGCATCGAGGAAGGTATTGGCCGCGGCATAATTGGCCTGGCCAGGAGCGCCCAAAACACCCGCAACCGAGGAGAACAGAATAAAGGCCGCAAGATCGTGCTTCCCGGTCAGCTCATGCAAATGCCAAGCGGCATCGAGCTTAGGCGATAGCACTCGCTCCAGACGCTCGGGCGTCAAGGCGCCGAGCACGCCATCGTCGAGGACGCCGGCCGTATGCATCACCGCCGTCAAGGGATGCGCGACCGCAATGCCGTCCAGCAGGGCTTCCAACGCATGGCGATCGGCCGCGTCGCACGCGGCGATCCTCACTTCGGCGCCGTCTGCTTCCAAGGCGCTGCGCAGAGCAGCGGCGCCAGCAGCGGATGCCCCCTGACGCGAGGTCAGAAGCAGGTGCTTCACCCCGTGCTTCTTGACGAGATGACGCGCCACAAGACCGCCAAGCGTGCCCGTGCCCCCCGTGATCAGAACCGTGCCAGATGGATCAAGCGGGCGCGGTAAGCTCAGCACAAACTTGCCGATATGGCGTCCCTGAGCCAGGGTCCGAAGGGCGTGAGGGGCCCGGCGGATATCCCAGGATGTGATCGGTGGAAGCCGCAGCGCGCCGCGCTTAAATAGTTTGAGGAGCTCGGCCAGCATCTCCTGGATACGCTCGGGGCCAGCCTCACGAAGATCGAAGGCCTGGTAGATTACCCCAGGATGAGCGGCGGCGACGGCGGCAGCCTCGCGGATATCGGTCTTTCCCATCTCCAAAAAATGCCCGCCTTGCGGCAGAAGCCGCAGCGAGGCGTCGACGAACTCTTGCGCCAAGCAATCGAGCACGACGTCCATGCCGTGCCCCACCGTGGAGCGCAGAAAATGCGCCTCAAAGCCAAGATCGCGCGATGAGGCAAGATGGGCCGCATCGAAGCCCTGCGCTTTAAGGGCCGGCCACTTGCCAGGACTTGCCGTGGCAAAGACTTCGGCGCCAAGATGGCGGGCAATCTGGACCGCCGCGCCGCCGACGCCGCCAGCAGCCGCGTGAATGAGCACACGCTGGCCTGCCTTGAGCTTTCCAAGCTCCACCAGGCCATAATAGGCCGTAAGAAAAACGATAGGAACACTTGCGCCTTGAGCAAAGGACCAATCCGCCGGCAGCGGCGCCAGCGTCCGGACATCGGCGATCGCTACCGGACCGAATGCCGCTTGGAACATCCCCATGACGCGGTCGCCGGCGGCAAAGCCATCGACGTCCGGGCCCGTTTCGAGCACGATGCCTGCCCCTTCGCTCCCCAACGGCACGTTATCGGAGATCATGCCCAGGGCGATCACCACATCCCGAAAATTAACCCCCGCGGCACGGACGGCGATGCGGACCTGCCCCCCCGCGAGTGGCGCAAGGCCATCGGGATGAGACGTAAAAGTGAGGTCATCGAAGGAGCCTTTGGCCGGAATATCCAGCCGCCAGGCAGGCGTGTCGGGCACGGAAAGGGTGTCTTTCGAGCGGCCTCGTTCCAGTCTTGCAACAAAGCGCTTGCCGTCGCGCAGCGCGAACTGCCGCTCCTCGGGGGCGAGCGCGGCCACCAGCGCTTGCTGCGAGGCCTCTTTCCCATCCGTATCGGCCAAGAACAGCGGCAGGCCTGGATTTTCGTTTTGCGCCGTGCGCACAAGACCCCACACAGCCGCATGGGTTAAATCAAGCACATCCTCGCCTGCCCCTGTTGCGATGGCACGCTCGGTGAGCAAAACCAGCGGAACCTCGGCAAGACGCGCATCGCCGATCCAGCCTTGCAACAGCGTTAAACACGCGGCCGTGGCCTGATGCGCGGCAGAGGGAGCATGGGTCGCCGACGCGCTCAGAGGAACGATCACCGCCTCGGGCAGCGCTACACCCTCATCGAGAGCCGCCTGTAAAGCGGCAAAATCCAAATAGCGATCGTCGGCAGGGGTAAACGCCCCTGATCCCAGGATCGCCCAACGGATGGGCTGGTAAGCGGGCTGTGCATCAGGCAGCTCCATCCAGCGTAGATGAAACAGCGCATCCTGATGGCCAGTGACAGCGCTCAGGAACTGCTCGGAGGACACAGGCCGCAGGGCCAAAGCCTGCACGGAGGCAACCGGCTCGCCTGCCGCATCGGCGACAAACACGGCAACGGCGCCGTCCTCTTTGTCGCGCGTAAAGCGCACCCGCAATGATCTCGCCCCAATGCTGTGAAGCGACACCCCGGCCCAAGAAAACGGCAGCGCCACGGCCCCCGCGCCGATATCAAGGACCAGCCCATGCAACGCCGCATCCAGCAAGGCCGGATGCAGGCCAAAGCCTGCTTCATCCAGCTCCTCGGCCAGATGCGCCTCGGCAAATAGCTCCTCGCCCTGCCGCCAGACCGCCCGCAATCCCCGGAAGCTGGGGCCATAGCCAAGACCAGCCTCGGCCAGCGTCTCGTAAACCCCCTCCATCGGCACAGGCTCGGCTCCCACCGGCGGCCACGCGCGCAAATCGAAGGCAGGCTGTGTCTCCGTTGGCGCAAGCATGCCAGACGCATGCCGCGTCCAGGCCGCATCTGCTGGCGCATCAGCCGCTTTCCCGTAAATGCTGAGTGGCCTACGCCCGAATGTATCTGCGGCCCCCACCGACATCTGCAGTAAAACCGCCCCCTCCGCAGGCAATGCCAGGGGAGCCTCCAAGGTCAGGTCTTCGACAAAATCCAGATCCGTATGCTGCCCCGCCAGAAATGCTAGCTCCAGAAAGGCCGTTCCCGGCAGGATCGGCGTGCCGAACACGGCATGATCGGCCAGCCACGGATGATCTGAGAGCGACAGACGCCCGGTGAAGAGATAGCCCTCGCCATCGGCCAGCGGCACCGCCGCCGCCAAGAGAGGATGCTCCGCCGAGGCAAGCCCCGCTGAGACGACGTCGGTCTGTTTGCGTTTCGGCGCATCGAGCCAGAAGCGCTCGCGCTGGAAGGCATAGGTTGGCAAGGTCACCCGCCGCAGCCCATAAGGTGAGAAGAAGGTGTGCCAGTCGAGCTCCAACCCGTGCGCATGCAACTCGCCTAAGGACAGCAAGAAGCGGGTATAATCACCTTCTTCGCGCCGCAGCGTGCCAACCACGGCCGCATCGCGACCAGCGTGTTCGAGCGCCTCTTGCAAAGCCAGCGTTAGAACCGGGTGCGGGCTGATCTCGACGAAGAAGCCATAGTCATCGCCTAGCTGATCTACCGCATCGGCAAAACGCACGGTTTGCCGCAAATTCTGGTACCAATAGCCGGCGTCGAGTTCTTCGCTTTCGATCCGCCCACCCGTCACCGTCGAATAAAAGGGCACTCGTCCAGATTGCGGCGTGATTGTTCCAAGCTGTTCTAAAAGCGCCTCTTGGACCTCCTCCACAGCCGCACAATGGGAGGCATAATCCACCTGGATCTTGCGCGCGAAAATCTGCGCCTTCGTAAGCTTATCCAAAAGAGTGTCGATAGCCTCAGGATCGCCAGAGATCAGTGTGGATTGCGGGCTGTTCACAGCCGCGATGGAAAGTCGTTCGCCCCAGCGCGCCAAGTGCTTCTCAAGGGGCTCAACCCCAAGCTCCACCGCCGCCATGCCACCCTTGCCGGAGAGCATTCTCAACACCCGGCTGCGCACCGCCACAATCTTTGTTGCGTCTTCCAGTGACAAAATGCCCGCGACAAAGGCGGCTGCGATCTCGCCCTGGCTGTGGCCGATCACGGCAGCCGGCTCGACGCCTAAGGATCGCCACAGCGCCGCAAGCGATACCATCACCGCAAACAGTACTGGCTGCACCACATCGACACGATCGAGCCTGGCGTCCCCTTCGCCCCGCAGCACCGAGGTCAAGGACCAATTGACATGGGGAGCAAGCGCCCGCTCGCAGGCTTCGAACTGAGCCTTGAACACCGGCGAGGTCTCAAGTAGCCCCAACGCCATCCCTTCCCATTGCGATCCCTGACCGGGGAAGACAAAGACCACCTTCCCGTTGCTGCGGGCGCGTCCAAGCACGGCCTTTGGTGTAGGCCGTCCTTGGGCGAGCGCATCAAGCGCCGCCAGCAGCTCGTCCTTATCCTTCGCCACAAGGGCAGCCCGTTGTTCGAACCGTGACCGCGTCACCGCCAAAGAATAGGCCACATCGCCAAGGGGCAGACCCGGATGCTCACGCAAATGCGCCCCAAGCCGCTCGGCCTGACCCCGCAACGCCCCCTCGCTCTTCGCCGATAAAATCAACGGCCAAGTAGGCGGAGGCGGCAGGCTCGCCTCGTTCTGCGCCACATCCTCCACCGGCGCTTCCTCGAGGATCACATGCGCGTTCGTCCCGGAAATCCCAAAAGACGATACCCCAGCGCGGCGCGGTTTGTTGTTGCGGGGCCACGCCATTGCCTCGGCCGCCACCTTCACAGGTAGCTCGCTCCAGGCAATGTGCGGGCTGGGCGACGCGAAGTGGAGGCTCCTGGGAATCGATTCCTCCTGCAGCGACAGCACCACTTTGATGATTCCCGCCACACCGGCTGCAGCTTGCGTGTGCCCGAAGTTGGTCTTCACGGACCCGATCATGACCGGGTGCGCTGCGTCACGCCCCTTCGCAAGCGCCGCGCCAAGGGCTTGCACTTCGATCGGGTCGCCCAGTGCGGTGCCCGTCCCGTGGCACTCGACGTAGTCCACTTGCGATGGCGCGACACGTGCTCGGTTAAGCGACTGCCGGATGACTGACTGCTGCGAGGCGCCGTTGGGGGCGGTGAGGCCATTGCTGCGGCCGTCCTGATTAACCGCTGTGCCGCGGATGAGCGCCAGCACCGGATGGCCGTTGCGCCGCGCATCCGACAGCCGCTCCAAAACCAGCATTCCACATCCTTCGGACCATACTGCCCCGTCGGCCGCAGCCGAAAAGCTCTTGCATCGCCCGTCCGAAGAGAGGCCTCGCAGGCGACTGAACTCCACGAACGTCGTCGGCGTCAGCATCAAGGTCACGCCAGCAGCCAGCGCCAGCGAGCACTCCCCCTGACTCAGCGCTTGGCAGGCCAAATGCACCGTCACCAGGGAGGATGAGCACGCCGTATCCACCGTCATACTCGGACCCTCAAGGTCCAATAGGTAACTGATCCGACCCGATGCCACGCTCCCGGCGCTGCCTGTCGTCATGTAGCCGTCCAGCGCTTCCAGCCCGCCGCGGTCGACCATCAACTGGCCGTAGTCCTGGGACATCATTCCGACGAAGACGCCGGTGTTCGAGCGCATAAGTGTTTCGGGTCTCAGGCCGGCTCGCTCCAGCGCTTCCCAGCTCGTCTCGAGCAACAGGCGCTGCTGCGGGTCAAGCTTCAGTGCTTCACGAGGCGCGATCCCGAAGAACTCGGGATCGAACCTGTCGACCTCACGTATAAAACCGCCAAAGCGCGTAGTGATCTTACCACTCGCTTCGGGGTCCGGATCGTAGAGCAGGTCGATGTCCCAGCGCTCCGCCGGCACCTCGGTCACCGCGTCCACGCCGTTAGCCAACAATCGCCAGAACAACTCCGGGTCTGTGACCCCGCCTGGATACCGGCAACCCATCCCGACGATCGCTATCGGCTCCTCCACAGGCCGCGTCACGACGATAGACGGCAGAGCAATTGCAAATTCCGACGGCAACAGCACCTTATCAAGCAGGTGCGCCGCGATCGCGACGGGTGTCGGGTAATCGAATGCCAGCGTCGCCGGCAGCTCTGATCCCACGCTCCTGCTGAGCCCGTTACCTAGTTCGACCACCATCATCGAATCGAGCCCCAGTTCTCTCAATGGCCGATCCGCCGCGACGGCACCGGTGTCCACGGATAAGACCCGCGCCACCTCTGCCCGAACCACCTCGACAACTACGTCCAGGCGACGCTCCTTCGCCATCGAGGCCAGCTCCCGCGCCCAAGCGCCACCTGCAACGGCAACGGTGCCGTTTGAACGCGCCTCGGAATGTGGGACCTCGCTCCCCACCAGGGGTGTCAGTTGAAAAAGGTCTATCTCATGCAGGGAAACCTTACTGATGTCGCGAGTGCGTAGTTTGAAGCGCTGGATCTTGCCGGTGGCTGTCTTGGGCAATTCGTCGGTGAATTCGATCCAGCGCGGGCATTTATGGCGCGCCAGCCGCGATCTCAGGTAGTCTTGCAGCGCCCGAGCGAGCTTTGACGTGCCATTGTGATCGGGCTTCAGTACAACGTAGGCCTTGGGTTTCGTGAGTTTCTGCTCGTCGAGCTGGCCCACTACCGCCGCTTCGAGCACGGCTGCATGCGACGTTAGCGCCGCTTCCACTTCTATCGGCGAGACGTAAATGCCCCCGATCTTCAGCATGTCGTCGGCGCGACCGCAATACACAAAATAACCGTCGTCATCCTCTAAGTACTTGTCGCCGCTACGCGTCCATTCACCAACGAAGGTCTTGCGCGAGGTCTCGCGCAAATTCCAATAGCCGGCGGCGCTGGTTGGGCCCTTGACCTCCAACTCGCCAATCTCCCCCTGGGCTACGGGCTTGCCCGTTTCATCGAGGAGACGAATTTCATAGCCTGGTACCGGCTTGCCCGTGGTGCCGTAACGGACCTCACCTGGTCGATTGGAGAGATAAATATGCAGCATTTCTGTCGAGCCGATGCCGTCAAGGATCTCAACGCCGAAATGCTCGGCCCAGCGCTTGCCGATGTTCTCGGGTAGCGGCTCGGCGGCCGAGCCGCACAGGCGGAGCGCTAGGGATCCGCGCTTCGGAAGGTCCGGGTTCGCCAGCATCCCTGCGTAAAGTGTCGGGGCGCCACAGAAGATCGTGGGCTGGTGCTCCTGCAAGACCCGAAACACCGCCTCGGGGATAGCTCCTTCCGCCATCAGCACCGCGGTGGCACCTACGGCCAGCGGAAATGTCAGCGAATTGCCGAGACCATAGGCGAAAAACAGCTTCGAGGCCGAGAAGATGGTATCGTTTTCAGTGATACCGAGGATTGGTTTGGCGAAGAGCTCGGCGGTTAGGGTAAGGTGCGAATGGAGATGCATCACACCTTTGGCCGTACCGGTCGACCCGGAGGAATAGAGCCAGAAGCAGACGTCGTCAGCCTTGGTCGCCGCGGCAGCGGCGCGCGGCGGCGCCGCCGCGAGAAGCTCAGACAACCAAAGCCCATCCGCTAACTTGCGATCGCCCGAAACGATCGTCCATTTGAGCTTAGGCTGGTTCGCAAGGACCGATGCAAATCGCCCGTAGACGGCATCGGAAACGATGAGCGCGCGCGCGCCGCTGTCGCGCAGCATGAAGTCGTATTCGGCAGCGGTCAGCGACGTATTGCAGGCAATAGGCACGATCCCAGCCTTAATGGCGCCCAGGAACATGGTCGGGAAATCGATGCCGTCGAGGAGGCAGAGCATCACACGCTGCTCCTGCTCCAAGCCCAAGCCGCGCAAGGTATTGGCAGCGCGATCGACGCGCTCGGCGAACTCGCCGTAGGTATAGGCGCCGCTGCTATCCCGGTAAGCGATTTTCGACCCGCGCCCGGCCACGAGGTTCCGCTCGATGAGATCGACGGCGGCATTGTAGCCACTTCCAAGATGGGTGGGGCTAAATAGTGGGACGGCGTGGGGCATGACGATCCATATTCCTGGAGGTTAATGACGAGTATTATTCTCTTGGGGACTGCCCATGGGCGAACTTCCCACCGATATTACAAGATAAAAGCCCTGCCTCCAGTCAGGGGCATGTGGTTGGGAAGATTGAGATATTCCAAGACTTCTTGCCGAATACTCGAAACGCCTTTGGCGAGTGTATTCGTCCGGATCGCCATGGCGGCGCGGACATAGCGGCCTTCGAGTTGGGGCCCCAGGCCGCATCTTAGCCCCCAAAGGATATTGTGCTGAAGATCGACCGCCTGATGTTCTGATATGGTTCCCTTGGCGAGCCCGCCGAAATTGGTGTTGATGCCGTAGGCCACCGTTTTATTTTTGAAAACATTTTCAACTAATTCCGAGGATTCCTGAAGCTTCGACGCAAATTCTGCATTGCCCGGCAAAGCAACTTTTTTCTGAAGCAGGCTTATTTCGAAAATATCATCAATGGTTAGTTCGTCACGACCTAAGCATACGTAATCCTGATCGACGTCTTTCATGCAGAAATCTCCAAGGATTAAGTTTGCCGTTATTGAAAAAAGTCGCCCCTATGCCTGGGCGAAAGCCATTACAAAAATAGAGGCATGGTCGGCGCTCCTTGAGGATGGGCGTGCCAACAAGATTTTGGGGAACGCGGCAGGGCTATCGCCCGGGGGCCGATAGCGGCTGCGCCGCGGCAAAGAAAAGGGAGAAGTATGGGGTGCCAGGGCAGCGCGCCGGTTAAGGTCGCCGGAAGCCGCAGCGAATGCAAAAAGGTCTGATCTCAAAAAACCTGCAAAGCAAAGCCGTATTACAAAAAACATTTTTTAAGCACATAAACTATCTCTCTACGCAATAACGTCTGCTTTAAACTATACTTTAACAACCAAAGCGCTCAATGGCACGAAACTAATCTTCTGTACATGCTTTCTCGAAAGCATTGCTCTGCTTTCTCATGTACCTTCTCCTAGACGATCTCAAATAATATTTATTTAGTCAAGAGATATACTTTTAGAGGCCAGTGCCGCTTTTGGCATTGGCATTTCCATATCAAAATAAATGTTTTTACATAAAAAATAATATTGCTATTTTTGATTGTGACAAAGTGTTGTGCAGCATCGCTGGAGTTTCTGCGGTGAAGATGCGGATAGAAGCTTGCGACCTAGCTTGGCCCTTGTTTTTGCTTTCCTAACACAGGTGTCGTTCCATCGACGCTCACTCAGTCCGGTTGTGCAAATCCTTCAACGGCAAAAAAAGAGGCAGACTCTGGGCAAAGCTCAAAATCTGCCGCAACCCCAAGTGGAAAACGCCGTCTTAGATCCTAACTCTCGGTTAAATCACGAAAAATCACAGCTGTGTGAGTTCTGCACAACAGACGATCACAAAATCGTGAACAGCTCCCTCGTCGCAGTGCTCGTCGCTGTGTTTCGGCCTTCGTGGATACAGCAACAGTGCGGCCTCAGCCCGGTGAGCCGTTCTTATCGCTTGGAGGCGATAGACAAGGTCCACAAAGTTGGGTTTCCTCCATCTCGATGACGTAGAGGAGCTTCGACCTCAGTGAGAGCGCTTGCGCCGCCTTACACATTTTGCGTCCAAAAACTCTCTGTTCTCGTCGCAACTAGGCTCAACTCGTCGAAAGCAAGCGAAACTTCGCGCATCTCTGCGCCGCTCTGCGTGGAAATCGGCGTGAGCCTGGCGGTTGGCTATTTGCCGCACACGTGATCGCTGTTAAACTATCTTTAATGTCGCCTACAGGAGAGCAGACGTTGAGTAAGCAGAACAGAGCCCCTTGGGGAGAAGGACGGGTCCTATTTTTGGCGCTCGCGCCCCAGATTTCCGCGGAACTTGAGCGAAAATTGCCCAGGACAAGGGTTTACGCGAAGTTTAAGGAACACCTCGGCGTAAGCTATTCGCAGTTCAATAGGCTGATCGCGGCCTATTGCAATGACGCGACAGAAAAAATGGGGCAAAAACCCATGTCGCCGCCCGGCATTTCTGCGTTGCCGCCTGCCGCAGAAACTCCTCCCTCCCCTCCTGCGCCTAACAAGCCGCTCACGGAGAGGCCTCCAGGTTTTTATTTTGATCCCACAGCAGTAAGCAGAAAGAAGCTCATGTAGTGGATAGGCACTGCCAAGCGAGACAGTGGCAAGACGGAGGGGCCAAAGATGCTGCGGCGGCATGATTAACATCCAGGCGCTCATTAGGTAGAGGGGAGTTCCATGTCTCGCTATCGTGATGGCCCCTTTCCCTTGGCGCTTCGCGCAAGTCAGGCGGCCGCTATGCTGGGTATCAGTGAAAACCAACTTCGCGACTGGGTGGACGAGGGCAAAGTGCACAAGCCTTATCGTGTCCGCAAAAAAATTGTTTTGTTCGACGCTGCGGCTCTTGCCAACGATTGGGACCGCATAAAAGACGAATCGCTGGCCGTTGTCCGGCAAGACGCTGATTTCGAAGAAAAGGAAGGGCCGAACCCGTGGGACGAGGTCATTCGATGATGCGCAAGCCACCGAAATATTGCCATGGCTATATCGATTGCCGCGGCAAGCCGCGCTGGTATTTGCGGCACCCCGGGATCAAGCGAGCTCCGCTTCCTGGTCTTCCCTGGTCACCTGAGTTTATGGCGGCCCGTGAGGCGGCTTTGGCGGGAGGGAAAATCGAGGCCGGCAAAAGCAAAATAAAGCCAGGAAGCCTTGCGGACCTCATCACGCTTTATTACCAGACCGCCGGCTTTCTTCGCCTATCGGTTGCAACGCGCCAAACCTATAGGGGCATTCTCGAGCGCTTTCGCGAGGCGCATGGCGACAAACCGCTGGCGCGGCTCGAAGAGCAGCATATCGCAGCGATCCTCGACAAAATGGCGGATCGGCCCGCGGCGGCGAATAATTTAAGACGCATGCTACGCGCGATCATGAAGCTCGCCAAAAAACGCAAAATGATCAAGGTCAATCCTATGACAGAGATCGAGCCGCTCCGCTACAAGGTGAAAGGCTTTAAGGATTGGTCGGATGCCGAGATCGAGCGCTTTGCCGATCACTATCCGATCGGCACGCGTGAGCGGCTCGCGCTTGAGCTTTTGCTATGCGCGGGGCCCCGCCGGAGCGACGTCATTCGCCTTGGGTCTCAACATATAGTTTCGGGCAGGTTGCTTTACCGGCAAAAAAAGACCGGTGCCGAGATCGACATTCCGATTCTGCCTCAGCTCAGCGCGGCGTTGGAGGCAGTCTCAGCGAGCGCGAGGCAAGAGTGTTTTCTGCAGACGCAGTTCGGCGGCGCCTTCACCGAGACCGGCTTTTACAATTGGTTCACAGACAAGGCGCAAAAAGCAGGCGTCCCCAAAGGTCGGTCACCACACGGCCTGAGGAAAACCTGCTGCCGGCGGCTCGCCGAGGCCGGCTGCTCGCCCCATGAAATCATGTCGGTCAGCGGCCACACCACTTTGAAAGAAATCGAGCGCTATACCAAGGCGGCGAACAGGTCGCGGCTTGCCGACAGCGCGATAGCGACCCTGCAGATGGCGCAAAAGGGGGGTACCGCGGCGGGAAACTCCGCAGTCAAAATGGCTAACAGCCACGAAATTGCTAGCCACTATTCAAGTCAAGTTGCTGTTTTTTCAGAGGAAAAAACCGCTGATGGCGGAGTGGGAGGGATTTCGAACCCTCGGTACGGCTTTTCAACCGTACAACGGTTTAGCAAACCGCCGCCTTCAGCCTCTCGGCCACCACTCCATAGGGAAATTCTACGACGAAGCCAAAGGCCAGCCGTGTTCACGTTTCGTTAACATCGCCACAGTTTGCATTTGGTCTCCAGTTAGTATCAGGCGAGCCCGAATGATGCAACTCAAGACTTTTCCAATTTCCGCGTCGCGGCGTCAATTTAGCGCCCGTGTGCGTGCCATATATTTTTCCAAGATCGCCTCGACCTGCTTCATCGCATATTCCGTAATTGGCGCGATCTCAGGCGTGGTGAACTCATTTTCGGCAAGCACGGTCACAGCGCGTGCAGATCGGTAAGACACGCACCGTTTCTGGTAGAGGAGAACTTTGTGCTGAAATGGGATATGATCCACGGCTGTCCAGTTCGCGTCAAAAGTATGGGCGCATCCTTGTGCAGGATGGGCCCAAGCGAAGCGATAGGTTAGCTTGGAAGATATGGCGATGACAGCTGGCTCGCTATGCTGTTTTGCTGCTTCATCGATTCGATATCTTCAAGCGCGAAGCCAGTTGCCTGACCAGCAGTGAGGACTGTCCGCCTCGACACAAGGATACCTGTGCAAGATCCTTTGTTGACATCGGCGAAATCAAGCCGAACGACGTCTGTGAACTGGTCGCTATCGTCGACCTCGCCGTTAGGTATTGCGCGCGAGGCGGACTGGAAAAAAATTAACAATAGAATAGCGCCTATAAACGTCTTCACCGAACTTCCCCCTGCTGAAAATCAGCACGATAGATGCGAATTGGTTCGACTTCGTGACAGGCCATGTAAGCGTTGGTTGGAAATTGATGCGGGGCATCAAAGCGGCGTTCGATCCACGCGGCATTATGAATCCCGGCAAGGTCCTTCGCCGGTTTGTGCCGGTTGAATGATTTAAAATCTGCGGTTAATTTGGGGAAATGATAGGATCGGTGCACTTAGGCCTCCGAGTCGAAGATGCAAAAGCGGCGGCTTCTTAAATGAGTAGGGGAAGAAAAACATGGGTTTAGCGAATATCTTCTTTGGCCTCCGCGGCCGCATCGGCCGAAAAAGCTTCTGGTTTTCAAGTATTAGCGTTGCTGCGGTTACAACGTGCTTCGTTTTTCTTACTTTGCGTCTTGGCCTTATCGCATTCAAAAATCTGCACCCTGAGTTTACGAACAACCATGATTTTGGCGATTGGATTCTAAAAACAAATCCACCGGACGCCGAGCTCTTCATCTTTGCTAGTAAGGTTCTGTTTATCAGCGTCTCTCTAATCTTATTCTGGAGCCTCGTAGCACATTGCGTGAAGCGTCTGCATGATCGCGGCTTGAGCGGAGTGTGGTCGCTTATTCTGATCCTACCTTTCCTCGCATTGCTCTCCGGCCCTGTGGCGCAAGCTCCCAGTGGCGTCATCTCAATCGGGGCCATGTGCTTCGCTGCGTCCCTAATTTGGGGTATATGGCAATTTGCCGTTCTTAAGGGCCAAGACGGCGCCAATCGCTATGGCCCCGACCCGCTTGCAACTCACCTGGGTACCCCCCGCTGAATAATCGCGGCCTGAGCCGAGGAATGGGCGTTATTGCGCTCAAACTTTCACGACTTTTGGCCTCCGTCGTGGGGCGGCTATGATTGCTTCGTCAGGCATTTGCAATAGGCGCGCCGAGTTGAGGATGAATACAAACTCCGATGTGACATGAATTGCCGCGGCCAGTACTGGGTTAAGGAAGCCAAAGGCTGCAAGACCGATGCCGGCCATGTCGATGCCGATCGTACCCGCAAAGTTCTGCCAGATGATACCTCGCGTTTTCCGGGCAACGGCAACGGTTTCGACGAAGCGCTCAAGATCGTTACCGAGCAAGACCACATCGGCGCTTTCTTGCGCGACATCGGTGCCTGAGCCCATCGCGACGCCAACCTGGGCTTCGGCAAGCGCAGGGGCGTCGTTCACACCGTCGCCCACCATGGCGACAATACGCTTTTGCTGAACCAGGTCTCGGACGCGGGCGAGTTTATCTTCCGGCAGCATTTCCGCACCGATCTCTTCGATACCGAGTGCCGCGCCGACGGAGACAGCAACTGCGTTGGTGTCCCCTGTCAAAAGAACTGTTCGAATCCTCATTCGATGCAGGGCGGCGACCGCTCGTTTCGCTTCTGGCCGAAGCGCGTCAGCTACCACAATGGAACCAAGCAATCGCCCATCACGGGCGAAAAAAACTTCGGAACCCACGGCTGCGCCCTGACTGGAAGGAGCTGGCAGGGCGATTCCGTTAGCGATCATCCAAGCCCTGTTACCAGCGAGAGTTGTGACGCCGCCAGACTCGGTCGCAATGCCGCGCCCTGGGATATAGGAGAAGCTCCCCGGCTCGATGATGTTGAGGCCCCGGCTGCGGGCGTAAGCCACGATTGCTTTGCCGATGGGATGCTCGGAACGCAGTTCGGCTGTAGCTGCTGCATCAAGGAGCTCGTCGTCTTCTATGCCTTCGGAGGCAAGCACCTGCTGCACCTCCGGCCGCCCATAGGTCAAGGTGCCGGTTTTGTCGAGGACAACCGTATCGACATGCCCTAGCGTCTCCAAAGAGGCTCCGCCCTTTACGATCGCGCCAAGCTTCGCGCATCTGCCGATTGCCCCGAGTATGGCGAGAGGCGTGCCTGCGGCTATACCGCAAGCGCCAGCGACGATTACGACCGAGATCGTCGAATTGAGATCGCGCGTTATGAGGTACGTCAGAAGGGCTGCGCCCAACGCCAAATAGACGAGATAACCGGCCATACGGTCGGCGAGACGTTGCACAGGCGCTCGGGATTTCTCGGCGCGCTCAACCGCTTCGATGATCTTACCGTAACTCGTGTCGCGCCCGATCCGCTCGGCGGCGATTTCTAACGCCCCGGATTGGTTGATGGCCCCTGCAAACACATGGCCACCAGCGGCTTTCTCCACAGGCATGGATTCTCCCGTGATGCGGGATTCGTCCGCGAAGGAATGGCCGGAAAGCACCGCGCCGTCGACCGGGATGCGCTCGCCTGGCGAAACGAGCACCACATCGCCGGGCGCAAGTTCATCTGCCGGAATAGTCTGGATCGAGCCAGCCCGGCGGACGGTCGCCTCTCGCGGGAGAAATTCGAGCAGGTCGCGAATTGCCTTCCGCCCGCGCCCAACCGTCATGTTTTCGAGAACTTCTGCGGCAAGGACGAACAGGGTGATGATGAGAGCGGTGAAGAATTCGCCGATGGCGGCTGCTGCGACGATGGCGATGGTCATCGACAGCTCCATCGTCATGCGCCGTTCCATGAGATTGCCGATTGCCGTTTTGAGAATAGGCCAGCCGCCAACGACGAGACCGAGCACACCGATGATGCTTATCGTAGAAAACGGCTCCCAGACCCGGAACCCCACAGCCGCAGCCGCTAGCGCGACGAAGAGAATTCGCGCCATTGACGGCCACGCGAAGGGGTGCCTCTGCCCATCGCTGGTTTTGTCATCAGCGCGTGCAAAGGCCGCTGCATTGCCGATAGTTGCCTCGCGGATTGTACGCAACATGCGAACTGGTAGGGGCTATTGGACAAGCGTTCCAAAAAGGCTCGCGACCTCGACATAGGTGTCGCGCAGGCGAGCTTCCAGACGGGCCAAATCGGGTTCCCCCGTTACGGTGAACAAAAGCTCTAACATGTCGCGGGGCGCGGTTTGCGGATCGAAGCGCCCATCCGAGCATAGGCGCACTATGTGCGTGATATTCTGGTAGAGTTCCGCCGCGCGAAGCAGGGCGTCTCCGTGGCCAGCGCTTAAAAAGCCAGCCTTCATTAAATTCCGCAGCGCTTGAGCGGTGTTTTGGCTCAAAATCTCAGGCCGTTCGGCGCCATGGATGATTTGCAGAAACTGCGCGATGAATTCGACGTCGACCAAGCCGCCATTGTAATTGCGCGTCTCCCAAATATCCTGGGTTCCCTTTTCCTTCTCGATCATCGCACGCATCTCGCGCACATCCGCCGCCGCTTTCGAGCGATTGCGAGGCGCGGTCAGCACGCTTCGGATCTGAGCCTGCAAACGGTCCCGCAAATCCGGCGCTCCGGCAATAACGCGGGCGCGCGTCAGAGCAAGGTGCTCCCAGGTCCAGGCGTGTTCGAGCTGATAGGTCAGAAAGCCATCAAAGCGGACCGCGACCGGCCCTGCTTTGCCTGAGGGGCGCAAGCGCATATCCACAGAGTAAAGCTGGCCTTCGGCAGTGGGCGCGGAGATTGCGCTGATGAGCCTTTGGGTAAAGCGGGCGTAATGACCCGGAGCTTGTTGCGCTGTCGCGTCATAGACCACGATCAAATCGACATCCGAAGATGCCGTCATCTCGCCCCCGCCGAGTTTTCCCATGGCGATGACCGCAGGACGAGGAAATTCCCCGCCAAATTCAAGCTGAACGGCATCGAGCACCGTTTCGATGGCGATTTCCGCCAGCAGCGAGTAAGCCTCCCCGGCTTCCCGCGGCGTGAACTGCTGAGACAACAGTCCGGCGCCGACTAAGAAGGCCTGTTCCTGACCGGCTATTCGCGCGTGGTTAAGCTTTTCCTCGTAGGACTTGGCCTCCAGCATTTCTCTGCCGAACAGGCTTCGCAGTTCTGCCTCGGTGGGCCGCTCGCCGATATATCCGGGGTCGAGAATGACATCCATCAGTCGCCGCCTGCGGCTCAATATGCGGGCGAGGCGCGGGGCCGATCCCATGATCTGCGCAAGGAGGCGCAAAAGTCCTGGATTGCTGCGCAGCATCGAAAAAAACTGAAGGGCAGCAGGAACTTCGCTTAAAAATCTATCGAACGTTACAAGAGCAAGATCGGGCTCGGCGGTTTCGCCCAAAGCTTCCAGCAGAGCGGGCGTGAATTCAGTTAATATTTCGCGTGCGCTGGCGCTACGCATCGCCCGATAGCGTCCATAGTGCCAGCCTTTGACGAAGGCGATGGCTGAAGAAGGATTTTTAAAGCCGAGCTTTATAAGAGTCTCCACCGTAGCCGGATCATCGGTATCGCCAGTGAAGACAAGATTGCCATGCACGCGTTGCGGGGTGAGTTCCGGCGTGCTCTCAAATAACGCAGCGTAATGTCTCTGCACATTTTGCATATGCAGGCGAAGCTCCGCCTCAAACTCCGGCAGGTGCCGATATCCGGCAAAGCGCGAAAACGCTGCAAGTTCGCTGGGAGACGCAGGCAAGCTATGGGTTTGCTGATCGGCCACCATTTGAAGCCGATGTTCGATGCGGCGCAAAAATCGATAGGCGTCGCTTAGTTCCTGGCAAGCCTCTTGACTGATCCAGTCGAGCTTAGCCAGTTGCTCCAACGCCGCGAGGGTTTGACGTGTGCGAAGAAGCGGTTGCCGCCCTCCCGCAATAAGCTGCTGCGATTGAACGAAAAATTCGATCTCGCGAATGCCGCCGCGCCCGAGCTTCAGATTGTGGCCCGCGACTGCGATTTGCCCATGCCCTTTCGCCGCGTGGATCTGGCGCTTCATCGCGTGAATATCGGCGATGGCGTTATAGTCGAGATATTTGCGCCAGATATAGGGGCGGAGCGCCTGCAAAAATTCTTCGCCCGCCTCAATGTCACCGGCCAGGGGTCTGGCTTTGATAAATGCGGCCCGCTCCCAATTTTGCCCGAGAGCTTCGTAATAGCGAAGCGCGGCGGCGGTCGAGATGGCGGCTTGGGTGGAACCGGGATCGGGGCGCAAGCGCAAGTCCGTGCGGAAAACATAGCCATCGGCGGTGCGCTCTTGCAGAATTTGGACAAGGCTGCGGGTAAGCCGCACGAAGAATGCGCCTTTCTCGACATTCGGTGCGAGACGAGCGCGTTCGCGGTCGAAGAAGATGATGAGGTCAATATCGCTGGAGTAATTCAGCTCATCTGCGCCGAACTTGCCCATTCCGAGGACTATGAGGCCGCTATGCTTCTCGGGCGAGGCGGGGTCTTCAGGCAAATATTGGCCGGCTTCAGCGGCATGGTTGAGCAGAAAACGCACTGCGGCGCTCACGAAAAGCGCGGCAGCTTGGCTGAGCCTCGCCGTAACTTCTTCGACACCCCACACACCGCCGAGATCGGCGAGCGCCAAGAGCAGCGCGATTTCCGCCTTCCCCTCACGTAGCACCTTCATTATGTCGCGCGTGGACCGAGCTTCGCGGGCGGCGTTGGCGGTACGATGAAGGATAGTCTCGAATTGCGCCTCGGGTTCGGCAAGTAACAGCTCATGCAGGAGGTCTGGCTGCCGGTCCGCGAAGCCTGAGAGGAACGATGAACCCGAAAATACACCGCTCAGGAACTTCGCGGCATTTTCGGGTAAATCTTTGCCGCGCGCTCGTAATGAAGCGAGTAGGCGCTCAAGTCTTTGCCGCCCGTTCCCATCATCGTCATCGAGCGGCGACTCGCGGAGCCGCCCCGCGAGAATGTTCGCATTAGCTTGCATGGTGCAGCAACGCGCGGGCTTCGGGTGTGCCCGCCTTGGGCGTCTGAGGCAGGTTCTTCTGTATTCTGAGCCGTATTCTCAGACCAGGCCTATTGTCTTCGAGCGAAACTGAACCGCCATGAAGGCGCGCGACGGCTGCCACGAGGCTAAGTCCAAGGCCGGTGCCCGGAATGGATCGGCTTGGCTGCAAACGAACGAAGCGTTGAAGCACGCGTTCGCGATCCTTCGCAGGAATGCCCGGGCCGTGGTCGGCCACGATAATATCGACAGCGTCGCCCTTATCTTCCAACCCGATATCGACGAATGCCGCTTCGACCTCGCTATTAGCGCTGTCCCCGCTCGCAGGCGATGCATATTTGATCGCATTATCAAGTAGATTTGCCATCGCTTGGCCTAAGAGGTGCTTTTCGCCCGCTATCATTATGTCCCCGACGCAGGCAAGCCTCAAGCGCAGTTGCTGCTCTTCAGACGCCGGTTCGTAGAGATCGGCGACATCGCGAACGAGCGCACAAATATTCAGCGGACCAAAGGATTCCGCTCGTGAACCAGCTTCGAGCCGCGCGATACTGAGAAGCGCATCGAATGTTTGAATGAGCGTGTCGGCTTCTTCGATGACAGTGCCAAGCGCTTCCGCAAGTTTTTCGGGCGTCGGACTGGACTGCAATGCGCGCTCGGCCCTTGTGCGGAGCCGATGAAGCGGCGTTTTGAGGTCATGTGCGATATTGTCCGACACGTCCTTCAATCCGGTCATCAAATCCTGGATACGGTCCAGCATGGCGTTCAGGCTTTGGCTGAGCCGGTCGAACTCGTCCCGCCTGCCTGTTACCGGAAGGCGCTCGGCTAGGTTGCCGTCCATGATCGCGCGCGCTGCGTTGGAGGCTGCATCCACGCGACGCAAAAGACGGCGGCTGACGATGGCTCCGCCCGCAAAACCGATCAGAGCGATAAAGCCATATCCCAAAAGAAAGGCGTAACGCATCACGCGCTTCACCGTCTCCTGGGCTTCGACATCGCGGCCAACCACGAGGCGAAGGTCGCCTGGGAAACGCTCGACAAAACCGAATGCCTGGCGCTCGGCGACCTTGCCGCCGCTGCGAGTCCGATATGCGAAATCAACAGGACCTTGTGTGTTCCACAGATGCGCCGCGACTGTTTCGATATTGCCTGCCAGCCGATGCCCTGTGCCGTCTGTAAGAAGATAGAGCGCATTGCCCGATGGCGCGGAACGCTCTGATACGGCGTTAAGGAGAGCGCTAGGGCCTCCCTCGCGGTACTGTGCCTGCAACACTTCAACGTCAGCTTGCACTGCCGTTTCGGCCTCCTGCGCGAGGAAGCCTTGCATCGCGAGATAGACATATATGAAGGTTATCGCGACAGCCGCGCAAAATAAGGAAACATAGACCGCAAACAGCCGGAAGGGCGAAGCGAGTAGAACGCGCTTAATCAAGCTTTGAGCATTAGCGCGCGTCATTGCGGATCATGTACCCTGCTCCGCGCACAGTTTCCAAAAGCGGCCTATCCTGCCCTTTGTCGATCTTGCCGCGCAGCCTCGAAATATGAACATCGATCACGTTCGTCTGAGGATCGAAATGATAGTCCCATACATTCTCAAGGAGCATCGTGCGCGTCACCACCTGGCCTGCATGACGCATAAGATACTCAAGAAGCCGGTATTCACGCGGCTGGAGAATAATGGTTTCGCCTCCACGCGTTACTTTGTGAGAGAGGCGGTCGAGTACAAGATCGCCGACTGAATAAGACGTGACAGCGCCTTCCGGCGCGCCCCTCCGTGATAGGGCTTCAATCCGCGCGACAAGCTCGACAAGCGAATAAGGCTTCGACAGATAATCGTCGCCTCCAGCGCGCAAGCCTTTGACGCGGTCATCAACTGCACCGAGCGCGCTTAGGATCAGGACAGGGGTCCGGTCGCCGCGAGCACGAAGCCGCTCGACAAGTGCCAGTCCGTCAAGCTTTGGCAGCATACGGTCGATGATGAGGACGCCAAAAGATGAAGTCGTGGCGAGTTCGAAGCCTGTCTCACCATCTTCGGCTATTTCGGACTGATAGCCCGCTTCAAGAAGCGCTTTTGCAAGGAAGCCGGCGGCTGTCCGATCATCCTCAACGATCAAAACGCGCATCGAAACACCATTATCTAAAAATACCGCGCCACTTCGGCGCTCGTTAAGAAACTTTGCGAGGGCGAAATTCGCCCTCGCCAGTATAGCATCGGATTAGTGCTTATTGCGTTTCAGCGCATCCTTATCTTTTAAGTCCTTATCCTTATCCTTATCCTTGTCCTTGGCTTTGCCCGGCTCGCTCTTTTCTATCGGGAGGGCAAGGAAGCGCTGCTGATCGCGGCTCCGAACCTGAACGAGGACATTCTTTTTGCCTTTTTCACGGGCTTCACGGATGCCATCGACCACGTCTTCCGGCGTAGATACGGTTCTTTCGCCAACTTGCACGATAATGTCACCGCGCTTGAGCCCTTGATCGGCTGCCTTCGAGCTTGGATCGACGTTAGAAACACCGACGCCTTCTTTTATTTTGCTGCCGGGTAGCTCAGATGCAGGCACAAGGGTTAGCCCGAGTTCTTCCAGTTCCTTACCGGATTGAGCCTCTGGTCCGGTGCTGAGCGACGCGACCTTGTCGCCGCTTGGGAATTCACCGAGCTTGATGACCACATCACGTTCTTCGCCATTGCGTATGACACGCAGCTTCGCATCGGTATTGGGCGACAGCCCCGCAATGGTGCGGGCGAGTTCGCGAGAGCTACCGATAGTTTTGCCGTTAACGTTCACAATAACGTCCTGCGCCTTGAGCTCGGACTTTGCCGCAGGTCCCTCCGTCAGGATTTTAGAGACGAGAGCGCCCTTTGGATTTTTAAGGCCCAAGCTTTCGGCGATGTTTTCGTCCACATTCTGGATCTGCACGCCGAGCCAGCCGCTGCTGACCTTGCCGCTATCCTTCAGCTTTTGGACGACATCACGTGCCGTTGCCGCTGGAATGGCGAAGGCGATACCGACGCTGCCGCCGCTTGGGCTGTAAATGGCTGTGTTAACGCCGACGACCTTCCCGTCGAGGTTCACCGATGGTCCACCGGAATTGCCTTTGTTCACTGCGGCGTCAATCTGCAGGAAGTCGTAGGGGCCGGAGCCGATATCGCGCCCAGATGCTGAGACGATACCAGCCGTAACCGTGCCGCCAAGTCCGAACGGATTGCCGACTGCGAGCACCCAATCGCCCACGCGAGGAGCGGAATCGGCGAAATCGAGCCAGCGGTCAAACTTCTTCTTCGCGTCGATTTTCAGGAGCGCAATGTCCGTGCGAGCATCGCTGCCAACGATAGTTGCTTTATATTTTTCCTCATTTTCAAAGGTGATCTCAATCTCGTCCGCCTTGTCGGCAACGTGATGGTTCGTCACCACATAGCCATCGGCTGAGATCAGGAAGCCAGAGCCTTGCGCCCGGGACGGATGCCGCTCGTTGGGCTGGTTGCGCTTGAACTGGTCGAAGAATTCACGAAGCGGATGGTCTTGCGGCAAATCGGGCATGGGGAAGTCACGATTTGCGACGTCTGCCGATCCGCCATTGCTTTTAACATTTACGCTGACGACTGTGGGCCGCACTTTGTCGGCCAGATCAGCGAAGCTGAGCGGAGCACGCCCCGATGTGTCCTGGGCGACCGCTTTGTTAACGAAAAAAACACTTTGCGGAATGGTTGCGAAAAGGGCGGCGCCCAACAGGCTAACCCCCATGATTGCCCGTGCCGGCCTCAAATTCAACTTCAACCGCGCGCGTGTTTCGCTTCTTACATCCTGAATTTGACCGGATGGCATCAGCTTCAGAACTCCCTCAATGGATTGTTCCTGAAGCTGATATAAGGGGACAATAATTACGAACCACTTGCCGGGGCATTACAAATAGTTAACCCACGCATTCATTGAGGCCTTTTGCGGCAACATTAGTTAGCGAAAATAACGGGTTCAGAGGCAGAGAGGCTCCGAAAGCAGCGGTGCAAATCGGAGAGCCTGTCGATGCAAGCGTCTCCGCCTAGTTTGCTTGGCTCAATCCGGCTGTAGCCGAAGCTTACCACGACCGAGGCCACGGCCGCCGCTCTAGCGCAGCCCACATCCGCCGCGCTGTCGCCGACCATGACGGCACGGCCCGGCGCGGCATCAAGTGCGGCAAGAACGCCGCGCAAAGGACCTGGGTCGGGCTTTCGCGGTGCACCTTCCCGCTCACCAATGACCGCCGAGAAATATTTGGCAAGATCAAGCTCTTGAAGCGTTTGCAAAGTCAGATCGTGCCGTTTGTTTGTGCAAAGGCCGAGAGGGCGCCCCTCAGCACGCAATTTCTCAAGTAGATCGCGCGCGCCCTCATAGAGCGTGGTTTGATTAGTCAGATTATCTCTGTAGATTTCGATAAAGTCGGCCGCCACCGGAGCAAGTCCGATGCGCGATACTCCGTGAGCAAGGAGCGCGCGTTCTACAAGCTTTGGAACGCCGCCACCGATCATCTGCTTTACTTCATGGAGGGGAAAAGGCGGAAGGTCACGTCTTTCAATCGCACTGTTCAGCGCATACGCGATATCCGCAGCACTGTCGATGAGCGTGCCATCAAGATCAAAAACAACCGCATCGGGCCAATCTCGTGGCTCGCGTCTCATGCTGCGCCCCTCCGGCTTTATCTTAATAAATCGTTACGCGGCTTTTGCCTGCCCGATTTTTGGATCGAGCTCACCCTTCGCGTAGCGCTTCGCCATTTCGGAAGTGGGAACGATTTTAATCTTCGACCCTTGGCCCGCCGTTCCAAAAGCCTCGTAGCGGTCTTTGCAGATTTTCTGCATCGCCGTGATCGCGGGCTTCAGATATTTACGCGGGTCGAATTCTGCCCTGTTGCCTGAAAGAACTTTGCGGATATAGGCCGTCGCGGCGAGCCTCAAATCGGTGTCGATATTGATTTTACGCACGCCGTGGCGAATGCCGCGCTGTATCTCTTCAACAGGCACGCCGAAGGTTTCCGGAATAGCGCCGCCGGCCTCGTTGATGAGATCGATGAGGTCTTTCGGCACCGAAGACGAGCCATGCATGACAAGATGCGTGTTCGGCAGCCGCTGATGGATAGCCTCGATGACATTCATGGCAAGCACGTCGCCGGTAGGCTTGCGAGAAAATTTATAGGCGCCATGAGACGTGCCGATGGCCACGGCGAGCGCGTCCACCTTGGTTTGCGCGACGAAGGCGGCTGCCTGATCAGGATCGGTGAGCAGCATTTCCTTGGACAGGACGCCCTCTGCGCCGTGGCCATCCTCTTTGTCGCCCATACCGGTTTCAAGGCTGCCAAGACAACCGAGTTCGCCCTCAACGGACACGCCCGAATAATGGGCCATTTCGGTTACTTTTGCCGTGATCGCGACGTTGTAATCATAATCGGCGGGCGTTGCGCCATCTTCCTTTAGGGAGCCGTCCATCATGACGCTATCGAAGCCAAGCCGAATTGCGCTGGCGCAGGTTTGCTCGTTATTGCCGTGATCCTGGTGAAGGCAAATCGGTATTCCCGGATATTGCGCCTCAAGCCCTTCAACAAGCTTGCCCAAAAGCAAGTCTCCAGCGTAAGCGCGTGCGCCACGGCTTGCCTGAATGATGACGGGGCTATCGGTCTGTTTTGCCGCCTCAAGGATAGCGATGCCTTGTTCCATATTGTTGATGTTGAATGCGGGCACGCCATAGCCATGCTCGGCCGCGTGATCGAGGAGCTGTCTGAGTGTGATACGGGCCATCGAAGCCTCCCAAAATTGGAATTTACGAATTCATGTCACGAGCGCGCCAATGCTGCAACACCTGGCAACGTCCGGCCCTCAAGCCACTCAAGGAAAGCGCCACCGGCTGTGGAAACATAGGTGAACTGGTCTGTAACCCCAGCGGCATTTAGCGCGGCTACGGTGTCGCCGCCACCTGCCACGGTTACAAGTTTGCCTTCCTGAGTGAGCCTTGCCGCCTCGCGCGCAAGCCGGAATGTTCCCTCGCCGAAGGGCGGAGTCTCGAAAGCGCCTACCGGACCGTTCCAAAGCAAGGTTCTACAGGTCGCCAAGCGTTGCGTGATTTCGTCGATAGAGCGCGGGCCGACATCCAGGATCATTTGGCCAGCGGGAACTTGATTTACAGGCACCACCTGAGAAGGCGCATGCGCCTTAAACTCGGGCGCAACCACAACATCGACGGGCAACACGACACGGCAGCCGGATTCCGCCGCTTGCGAAAGAATTGCGTCAACGGTGGCAACGAAACCCGGCTCGTGCAATGAACGCCCCACGTCGTATTTTTGAGCGTAGAGGAAGGTATTCGCCATTCCTCCACCGATGATGAGCACGTCCATTTTCTTGGCGAGGTTCACCAGCACGTCGATCTTGGTGGAGACCTTGGAGCCACCGACGATAGCAGCAACTGGATGCTCGGGCCGGTCAAGCGCAAGCTTAAAGGCTTCGATCTCCGCCATCATGGACGACCCTGCATAAGCAGGCAGTAAATGCGCAATAGCTTCTGTTGAGGCATGCGCCCGGTGGGATACCGAGAACGCGTCGTTCACGTAGATATCGCCGAGCTTTGCGAGTTCCGCCGCAAATCCGGGCGCGTTCTCCTCCTCGCCTTTGTGGAAGCGGAGGTTCTCAAGGAGCAAAATCGCGCCCTCATTGAGCCGGGCCACAGCGGTTTCCGCAGCCGGGCCAACACAGTCTTCGGCGAAGGATACGGGCGTGCCGCCCATCATAGACGCGAGCTTATCTGCTATTGGGCGCAGCGAATATCTGGCTTCGGCTTTGCCGTCCGGGCGGCCGAAATGCGAAAGGATAACGACCTTGGCACCGCGCTTTGTGAGATCGCGCAAGGTGGGAAGTAGTTTCTCAATGCGTGTAGCGTCGATAATTTCGGAGCCCACCATGGGAACGTTGAGGTCCGCGCGGACAAGCACGCGCTTACCGGCGACATCGACGTCCCCGATTTTTCTGAAATTGCCTGTCAATTCTGCTGTCGTCATAGGTCCTCCCGCCCGCACCCGGCTTTCGTTAACGGCTCAGCTAGTTTCGAGTTCCGAGCCCCGGTGAATTCATGCCCCTCTAGCGTGTTTCGCGGGGGGAAGCATTGCGGTTGAATGACGCTTTTTTTGGAGCGCGATATTTTGCGCATCCGCTGGCAATCTACTCGCATGCGGGAAAGGGGCAAGAGGCGGTCAAATGCAGCCCAGGTAAGGACTTCTGGGGTTATTGCTTCCGGCCACGCCGCGCTCGCTGTCTCCATGACGCGATCCGCTTTAGCCTTCAATAAGTGAAGCTCGCGGACCTGCGCGAGCACACTATTTCAGCCTTTCGGCGGCGGAGATGACAGGGGCTTTACTAGGCAGCCCCGTCACCTTCGCTCTCAGCGCGTCTCTTCTCTGCCGCAGCCTTCTGGCGTTCGACAATTTTGACCGAGAATATTGACAGCTCGTAAAGCAGAAGCGTCGGGATCGCGAGCCCTACCTGGCTCAGAATGTCGGGCGGAGTGAGAAAAGCGGCAACGGCGAAAATGATAACGACCGCATAGCGCCACTGCTTGCGCAGCCATTCCGACGTTACCATGCCGACGCGAGCGAGCAGCGTCAGCACAACGGGTAGCTGAAAGACGATTCCAAAAGCCAGGATCAGGGTTGTGATGAGGTGTAGATATTCGCTTACCCGCGCTGTAAGCTGGATGTGCACTTGGCCGGTGCCAACCTGCTGCATCTTTAAGAAAAACCCCATTGCCAGCGGCATAACCATGAAAAAGACCAGCGCACCGCCAAGTATGAACAATATTGGCGTCGCGACCAGATACGGCAAAAATGCCTTTCTTTCATTCCGGTAAAGGCCAGGCGCCACGAACATATAAAGCTGTGCCGCCAGCATCGGGAAAGACAAGACAACAGCGCCAAAAAGCGCCACACGGAGCTGCGTTAAAAAGAACTCCTGCGGCGCAGTATAGATCAAATCGATGCGCGTCTCGCCACCCACCGCAAGCTGGTACGGAATAAGCAGGAAGTTGTAGAGGTCCTGAGCGAAGATGTAGCAGAAAATAAAAAACACGCCGACCGTGAGAAGGCAATAGATGAGCCGCCGCCGGAGCTCGATCAAATGCTCCAACAACGGCGCCTTTGTCTGATCAAGGTCTTCTTCTGGGTTTGCCACCGTCATCTGGACGCGCTCAAGCTACAGCGCGTCCGCTTGGCGGTCCGTCATTGGACGGTGCGCCTGCGGGCTTATGGTCTTGGGCATGTTCGCTGTGCAGTGGTTTGGTCTCTCCGGCATCGGGCCTGGCATCGCTGGAAGCTGGGGCCTGTTCGTGCGACCCATCGGCCTCGTGCTTTATTTCGGACGGCAAGTCTCTGAAGTTCTGATGGTGCCTGCGAAATCTCGCCGACAGGCGGAGATCTCAGCAGTCACCGCATGTGAGGGTGACGATGGTGATGGGCTGTAGCTTTGGTTCAGAGCGCTATCGATAGTGCTTTTAAGCTGGTTTGCAGGGTTCAACTGACGCAAATCCTGGATATTTTGGTGCAAATCCCCGTAACCGGAATCCCGCATCGAATCCTCAAATTGACGCCGAAAATCATCTGCGGAGCGGCGCAGCTTCGCGGCAGCTTTCCCTAAGGAATGCAGCACATGCGGCAGTTCCTTGGGTCCGATGAATATTAGCGCCACAATGGCGATGAGAAGTAGTTCAGACCACGCAAACATAGACTGCCCGTCGCGTCATACTAAGAATAAGCATATGAAACGTGATTTACTCGCGCTATTCGCGCGTTTCACGCTTTTGTTTCCGTATTGGACGGAGATTTTACTTCTGTCCGGGCAGCCGCCTCGTTGTCCAACGGCTTCGGCTGAGCGACAGGCTGCGTTGTCGTCTCGTCGTCCGATAAGCCCTTCTTGAAGCTCTTGATCCCCTTGGCGACATCGCCCATCAGGTCCGATACCTTACCCTTACCAAAAAGGACTACAACCAATAGAAGGACGATGAGAAGCTGCGGCAGGCTCCATGCGGCCCCAAACATAAGATAGTGCGGCACGATATCCATTTTCCACTCCCTTCGCCCCGTCCTGCGCATCGACAGGGGCTACTCCACGCATAAGAAATCTTGTCTGTGAACGTGGCCGCACAGGCGCGTCATGTCAAGCGCTTGAAGCGCATCACCGTTAAAGCGCACGCAAGCTTGATATTAAGCCCCAGCCATCCGGATGCAAATGAAATGCGATCCATTTTTCCGCAAATCGGATCGTCAGAGGTTCAGAGGTCGCAGCTACCGGCCGGACGAAGCGGCAGCCAGCTCCTTAGGCCGTTCTGCTTCCTCTTCTTGTGCTTGTAGCGGCTCCGGCTCGTCATCGGCCGGGAAGTGCGCGCCTGCGGGCTCATCTTCCAGCGGGTCCTCGTCTTCGCGCAGTATTACACTGTCATCGGGTTCGGGAACGATAAAGCCCGGCGGCAAATTGCTGTCGAGCAAACCGGCGCCTTTCAACTCGGCGAGGCCTGGGAGGTCCTTGATCGAGTCAAATCCGAAATGTTCGAGAAATACCTCTGTGGTTCCGTAAGTCACGGGGCGGCCTGGCGCTCTGCGGCGGCCTCTAAGGCGGACCCACCCGATTTCCAGGAGCACATCCAGCGAACCCTTGGATGTGGAAACGCCACGTATATCCTCGATTTCCGCCCGCGTTACCGGCTGATGATAGCCGATGATAGCAAGCGTTTCGAGCGCTGCCTTCGATAGCTTGCGCTGTTCTACGGAATAATGCTCGAGCAGGAAGGAGAGGTCTTCCGCCGTGCGAAACGCCCATTTCCCAGCAATGCGTATGACATTGACGCCGCGTCCGGCATAGAGAGTTTGTAACTCGTCCAGCAATTGGCCGACGTCGTCCTTTGCTCCCAAATGCTTGGCGAGTGATGATTCGTCGAGAGGTTCGGAGGCCGCGAATAGGAGCGCCTCCACGATGCGTAGCTTTTCTCGCCGGTCGGCCGATGGAAGCCGCGCGACATTGGCAGGAAGCGGCAAGGTCAAAATTGGCGCGCGGCTGCCTGCGCCTTCGCTGTCCAATTTTTTGTCATTCTTCGCCATGGCAGGAGCCGTCCCCGTTATTCACAGGAATAGTTCGCCTGATTTGCGCAGATCTGGCAAGGGATCCGTCAATCGGGGGCATTCGTGGCGCAGAAACTTTGGCCTAAGCTGAAGAAACTGATCTCGCCAACGCTTCGATCAAGCGGTCTATGTCCGCTTCATCATTATAGACGTGCGGGCTAACGCGTATTCTGCCGAGCCGCTGGGAAACGTGTATATTTTGCTGGGCGAGACGCTTTATATGCGTGTCCGTCGCGCCGCTGGTTAAGGCCAAGCTTAAAATATGCGGTGCTTGATCTTTCGACTGTAGGACCTTTACTCCAGAAAGCCCGGTCAATCCTTGCATAAGGCGCTCTGTCAGCATTTGAAGGCGGGCAGCAACTGCCTCCGCCCCCCAAGCGCACATCATTTCCATCCCGATTGCGGCCATTTCCAAGGAAATAAGATAGTCGCGGCCGCCGCTGTCGAAGCGACGCGCGTCGGGAAGGTAGTTTATATCACTTAAATAAGGCGTCCGCTCCGACTCGATCTCGCGCCGCCCCGAAGCTATTTGCTCCAGCGGAAGCCCGTCTTGATGACGCTTCGCGACATAAAGGAAAGCCCTGCCGTAAGGACCCAGCAGCCACTTGTAGGTTGGAAAAACAACAAAGTCTGGGTCGAGCATCTCAACGTCGAGCGGGAGAATCCCTGCTGATTGAGTTGCGTCAATGAGAAACGCCGCTCCATAGGCGCGAAGTTTCACCGCCACAGTTGCAAGGTCGACGGCGCCACCATCAGCCCAATGCACGGAGGATATGGAAGCAACCGCGAGCGGCGCTGCGCCGGGGCGCTCGATTGCTTCCAGCAAAGCCTCGGTCCATCCGTCTCCAGTCTTTTTGACTGTTTCGACGGTAAAATTCCGCGCCGACGCCTGCGACATCCATTCCAAGACCGGCGACGCGTGATCGTCCTCAAGGATAAGCACGCGCGTTCCTGCACCTATGCGGAGGATTTTGCCAGCGGTGGCGATGCCATAGCTTACCGATGGGACTAGCGCGACGTCATTCGGCTTGGCGTTAAGCAAACGGGCCGCAGCAGCGCGAGCCCGATCGAATTGAGCGGCAGGCAGCCCCGGATCCAGCGTCCATGGCTGTGCTTTCCGCGCGACGCCAAGTGTCCCCGCCTCAATGACCGCGAGAGGAAGCGGGCTCATCGAGGCCGCGTTTAGATAACAAACGTCGCGAGAGATGCTGAACAGATTGCGTTGCGATGCAAGCACGTCACGCTCCCCCTCTTGAAATTTCGGAATTGTGTGCGGACTGTTCAGTCTGCATCTCGCTTTTTGGTCCACGAACGATCACGGATGACGCTGCATATCTGGATTTTGTAGTCGTCGTAGAAACTCTCAATGCCGCGTCTTTTTGCTTTAGCGTGTTCGGGATGAATTCGCCACTCGCGCAGCGCTTCCTCGGATTCGAATTCGACGATTGTTACTCGCTCGCCGTCCTCTGCCGTAAAGCCTTTGTGTGAGATGTAGCCAGGGATACCGCGCACTAATGCCAAGAGGTGAGCAGCGTGATGAATGGTCCGGCCGCCACGTCAATCTCTACCACGTCAAACAGGCATGGCGGAACTCAACTATGCACCCCAAAGAAACATGTACAAGCGAGCAAGCGAAAGAAGTTTTCGACGCCGTGCGGGTTTTCATGCGCCAGCTTGCAACGTTGGTTTAGCCTGCGGCTTGATAGTGAGCCAGAAAGCTTAGACACTTAGGAGTTGGCAATCGCAAGCGCTTAGTTTGCGGTTCTTATTTGCCATCTCAAATAAAAGCGCAACCAAGGATCAATTAGATTCACCGCCTGCTTGTCCTCATCCCAATCAAGAACTGCTTCTGAACCTAATTTCCAAGAAATATTAGCAAGATGCTTTATAGCTGAAGTTATTTCATTTTTCTGCGGCATAGAGCCACTTGTTAATAGAACATTCATTGTATCTCTAAGCTCATCATACTTCACTGATGGCTTTGGTCCAGTCTCAGCTAGCGCACGTAATGTTGCTTCATATATATCTACCTCCCCCCCCGATTTTAGCGGCCTTTTCTTCCGGCTTTTGCGGGATTGCGGCCCCGTAACAAGCTTTTGGTATATCGGCAATCCTGCGTCACGAGCAATTCTAGCAAAAATATCATCTAGACGGACATCCTGCGGAATGTCTTGCCAGGATAACAATGGTGACGTTGCAATTTCGGCATCAAAGCATAACTCCCAACAAAACCTTTGCATTAAAAATGGACTTTGTGAGGCCTCGATTGCCAACGTCTCAATCATTGTCTTGTTAATATTAACTTTTAATGCAGAAAAACCTAATTCAGCTATTTTTGATAGCTCTTCTAGAGACCATTCAGGCAATGTTATAGAAATCAAGCGACCTGTTAATTCAGATTCGGCTTTTATCGCATCGAATGCTCTATGCGTAACAGAAAGAAGGACCACCTTTAAGCCGTTAAAAACTGCTCCTTTTACATTGCGCATGAACTCAGTTCTAGCTTCCGGCGTCAAATAATGGAAATCGTCAACTACAAAGACAATTTTTTCTTCCATTATCGCTGCAATGGCATCGCGCAAAGAATCAACTCGCGCAGATTCCCTTTTTGCCGAACGAGTTAGACGTGAGCCGCTAGCAGTGATGATAGCTCCTGCTTTGAGATCAACTCCGACTTGCGTCTCGGTACTGGTTTCCGACAGTAGCGGCAGATTCAGTTCGTGGCAGGCCTTGTTCCAGAGATCGTCTGCCGATTTGATTTGACCGCCATCAATCCAAAGAAAGTCTCGCGTTCCTAAGACTTTTCTACAAAGAACCGTTTTTCCGGATTTAGTCGGGCCAGCTAGTGACACAATTTGATTGGGTATCGCTATAGCACGAGCCAAGTCTCTTTCTATATTACTCTGCTCACGCTTAACGTAAGTAACGGTCGGCTCGCCGCCTGGAACAAATACCTCATCTCGGTGCAGCCTAAGCATCGTTGAACCTTAATAATTGGCATTGCACCAGCAGTGGACTATTTTTCTGCGCTGCGCCACGCTTTTTTGCGCGACACTAAGCTTTTTTGCGCGACGCTAAGCTTTTTTTGTGCCGCGAGCGCGCCTTCCTGGCGGGTGGGTTAAGCCTCCAGTTCTGCCACAGTGGCGAGAACGCGCCGGCAATGTTCAAGGACATGATTGCCAAGTGCCGTGAGAACGGCTGGCTTGATAGAACGATCGAACAGCTCGGCCCCGCCGATTGCGGCCTCGAAACTCTGGATACGGCGTGTGGTGGCGGGCTGCGTAAGATGAAGCCGGGCGGCTGCACGGTTTACTGAGCCGGTCTCCGCTACAGCGACGAAGGCTTTGATGTCCTGAAGGTCCATGAGGCAGAAGCATATATCAGGTACAAATATACACAAAGCGAGGGGATGAAAATCCGCTCATCGACGCAAGGGAGAGTTGAGCGCAGGTATTGCTCAAGAAAATTTGGCGGCAGCGCGCCCATATGCCGCCTAAGCCGCGCCTTCTTCAGCGCCCTTATTTAGCCACTTCAGATAAAGCGGGCCGAAAGGCCTACTTTGGCGAATTTCGAGATAGCCTTCGCGGGCAAGCTCTAGCGTTGCGCCGAAGCTGGAAGCGGTAACAGTTTTGCCCAGCACCGGCGAAGGCTTGTACTCCTGCAAGAACTTGTCCAGCTCCGCCCAGTCAGCCTCATGCCCAAGAAGGCTGGAAAGTCGTTCGCGCGCCTGTTTGATCGACCACACGACACGACCGCCCCATTTGACCTCGGTCACTGTTTGCCGGGCGCGCTGCTCCGCATAGGCCTTTAAAAGGTCGAATATGCTCGCCTGATATATGCTCGATCGGATCACGCGAATGCCTTCAGGCATTCCACGTGCAAAGAGATCAATGCCCAACCTCTTCCGTCCCATGAGCCTCGATAGGGCCTCACGCATAGCATCAAGCCTTTTCAGCCGGAAGGCCAGTTGCGCGGCAAGCTCCTGCCCAGTAGGACCGTCGTTCGGTTGCTCTTTCTCCGGCAATAGCAGCTTGGACTTCAGATAGGCAAGCCACGCTGCCATAACGAGATAATCGGCGGCGACCTCAAGACGTAGTTCGCGCGCGGCCTCGATATAGGCAAGATACTGCTCAGAGAGGCGCAGAATTGAGATCTTTGTAAGATCAACTTTTTGGTTGCGGGCCAGTACAAGGAGAAGATCAAGAGGGCCTTCGAAGCCGTCGAGTTCAAGAACGAGAATATCGCCGTCGTCATCTGGCGCAGGCGGGAGACGCTCGGGAGCATCCCACTGTTCGGTAAGCGGAGATTGCGCCGCTGGTTGTTTGCCGTTGCTGTTTTGAATGCTCACGTCAATGCTCCGCTTGACTTCTTGACGCGAGTTTGAACGATTCAGGCTAGAGCCGCTAGTGAATCCGCAAGAGCCTCTTCCGCTTCCCCACGGTCAAATGGCGCAGGATTATCCAGCCGAGCCCATGCTGCCTCGAAGCGGCGGCGCGACGCGCCTTCGAGCACTGGGGAGGCAGCGGCGACTTCCTTCATCTCCGCCATCTTTCCGTTACAGTGAAGAACGACATCGCAGCCCGCCTCTAAAGCGGCTCGCGTGCGGCTTCCATAATCACCTGACAGCGCCTTCATGCTGAGATCGTCGGTCATCAGCAGGCCGTCGAAGCCGATGAAGCCGCGTACAATTTCATCGATCGCCTTTTTGGAACACGTAACCGGCGCGGTTTTGTCGACTGCGGTGAGCACGACATGAGCGCTCATGGCCATCGGCAAGTCGCGCAAGGCGGCGAAGGTAGTGAAGTCCGACTGTTTTAGCTCGGAAAGCGGCGCCTCGATCACGGGGAGAGCCAAATGACTATCCGCCATGGCCCGGCCATGTCCGGGAACATGTTTCATGACCGGCAACACGCCACCATCCATAAGCCCGCGCGCCACTGCGCCGCCAAGCCTGATGACCGTTGCTGGATCGCTGCCGTAAGCCCGGTCGCCGATCACATTATCTGCGCCTGCCACCGGCACGTCGAGAACGGGAGCGCATGTCGTATTAATACCAAGCTCATGGAGATCGTGCGCGATCAGCCTTGCGCAGAGCCGCGCGCAATCCTCGGCACGCTCTTCATTGGCAAGACGCCCAAATGCCTGAGCTTTCGGGTAACGAGGCCAATGCGGAGCAGAAAGACGCTGCACGCGGCCGCCCTCTTGATCCACGAGAACCAGGAAGCGTTCCGTCCCGGCGGCCACACGCGCGTCGGCAACCAGCTGCTTAACCTGAGCAGGGCTTTCGACGTTACGGGCGAACAGAATAATCCCGGCCGGCTTCATCTCTGCGATGAAGCCTTTTTCAGCCTCTGTCAGCCCAAGGCCGGAGAGGCCGCAAATGAATGCGCGTGAGACCAAGGGATTCGCTCACTTGTTATGCTTCCAACGAGATGGCTTTTCACTTGGTTACAAAACAAGAGCCGCCTGCCGCTTTAAGCTTATTGCAGAGGTCCATTGCTTCTTGCCTGGTATTCAAGGGACCAGCCACAGCACGATAGGTTACGCCTTTGTCACCGAGGTCCGCAACCTTCGTAGCGAGCTGAACATCGCCAAGCGCGGATTTGTACTTATCCGCCAAGACCGTTAGATCTCTTTGAATGGCCTTCTCATCCGGAGCGGATTTCAGCGAGACATAATATCCGGGAGCTGATGCGTCCGAGGAGCTAGCTGCTGGCGCGGCCGGCGCCGAAGCCGGAGTTATGCTTCGTGATGCAAAATGTTGTGGGGGGGCTGCTGGAGCCGGTGAGGCGCGGAAAGCGGGCGCAGGTGGATTGCTGGCCGGCGCTGGAGAAGGAGCGAAGGACCCCGGTAGCTGTCCAGCATTTCCGAAGTTTGGTGTAATTGCGGGACGGGGGGCGTCGACGCGTGTGCCATCCGGTCTATATGTCTCGCCCCGGACGACTGTCGGCATGTCGCCGCCTGGACGTCCACCACTGGGAGCGGCAGAACTGGGCGGCGTGTCTCCAGATTTTTGTGCCTTACGGAGCGCCTCGTCAATTCGCTCTTCCAGAGAACTACCGGCGTTTGCCGATACCTGCGGCCGGGAAGCGGTAGGGGACGGCGCCGGGGTCGTAGCGGTCATGACCGCTGCCTGTGTTTGCGTCCCGTCTGGCCCTAGTCGGTCATATATCGTTTTGTCGCCATTGGCGTATTGCTTGCCGCCCGGATTGCCTGGAAGTTCCCTGGATGGCTTTTCAGCTCTGATGAGAGTCGGTGATCCATCGTGTCCGCCCTTCATCGTCTTATAAACATAAGCTCCGCCAGCTCCAACGCCGATGGCTCCAATAAGCGCCACGGCTATAAGCTTTTTCCGGCCCTTTTTGGGCTTCGCAAGCTGTTCGTCATGATCAAACTCGTCCTCATCGGCGAAAAAATCTTCGTCAAGTTCGCCGCCATGGGACATGGTTTGAGGCAGGCCGCTGCGGACTTCTTCCCCATGGGGGGCATGCATGTCGTCATCCCAGCCACCATGCTGATCTTGGTGGCCGTCATAGGAATCCGCGCCGTAGTGTCCGGCTGGCTGTTCGTGTTGGCGATAGCCGCCCGCATCGTAATTTTGCGGTGGCGCATAGCCCCGCTCTGGCTGCGCTTGACGAGGCTGTGGGGCGGGTTCGTCAGGTAGAAAGAAGCGTGATGATTGGCTTTCCTGCGCCGCCATGCGAGCAGCGAAACCGCGCTCGTAATCGTCCAGCGGAGAGGACGTCTCCCGATGCAGATAGCCGGTGTCGTCGCCACGGCCGTTGGAGTGAAGGACGCTGTCGCGCTCTGAATGCTGGTCGTAGCCATCGCTTCGATGCGGCGTATGCTGCACGCCGTAATGGTTTTGCTCGTAGGCTACCGGCCCCGATTCACGGCCAAATAAATCGTCGCGGCCGGTTTCGGGATAGGAAGGTGCGTGCGGCTCCGGCTCATAGGACGGTAGAGGCGGAGGCGTGTAGGTTTGCTCCACATAGGGACGTGGAGGAGGGTCATTCCGCGGAGCGGGTTCCGGGTAATAATTTTGCTGATAGCTCTGCGGCGCTGGGTCGGGCGCACGTCTTGGCGCAGGAGGAGGTGGTGGAGGGGGCGGTGCGGCCTCCTGCCGGGGTGGTTCGTAAGAATGCCTGCTAAAGGCGGAATAAGCGTTCTGGCGCGGATCATAGGGACGGTTGCCCTGTGCAGGCGGCGGCTCGTTCCGGCCACGAGGATCCCGATGGGAACCTGCCCCTTGGTCACGGGGTGCTTGATGCCATCGTCCATCGTCGTGGTCCTGCCCTTGAGGGCGCCTTTGCTGCCCACCCTGTTCAGGACGCCTTCCACGGCGCGATGCCGAATCATCATTCGTAGACATCGAACGGTTTTCCTCCAATACACCAGGGGGACGCGGCGAGCTAACGCATCTCAGCAATTGCTTGTACGCCAAGCAAATGTAGAGCCGACCGTAAGACTTGCACGGTTGCGGCAATGAGCGCGAGTCGCGCTTGAGTTAGGTCCCGACTTGTTTGCAACATGAACCGCAAATGTGGCAACTCTTTGCCTCGCGTCCAAAGGCTATGAAATGAAGCCGCCAACTCGTGCGCGAAGAATGCGATTCGATGCGGTTCATGCGCCGTCGCGGCCCCTTCTACAGCGCGTGAAAACTGCGCCAGCTTCTTAATCACCGCCAGTTCAGCTTCATCGGTCAACAAGCTTAAGTCGGCGCCTGCGAGGCTCTCGGGGGAAAGGTTTATGTCGGGAAAGCCTTCAGCAGCCTTGGTCAGCACCGAACAGGCACGCGCGTGCGCATATTGCACATAGAAGACCGGGTTCTCGTTCGATTGCTCAAGCACCTTGTCGAAATCGAAATCGAGCGGAGCGTCATTTTTGCGGAACAGCATCATGAAGCGAACCGGCCCAGCCCCTACTTCATCCACAACTTCCCGCAAAGTGACGAGCTGACCCGACCGCTTTGACATCTTCACGGGCTCGCCGCCGCGCAATAAGCGGACGAGCTGGCAAATTTTGACGTCGATGTCGGCTTCGCCCTCCGAAAGCGCCTTCACTACGGCGGTCAGCCGTTTGATATAGCCGCCGTGATCGGCGCCGAGCACGCTGATCAGATGCTTGAAACCGCGCTCGATTTTATCGCGGTGATAAGCCATGTCGGCGGCAAAATAAGTGTAGGACCCGTCGGATTTGAAAAGGGCGCGGTCTGTATCATCGCCGAAATCGGTGGCGCGAAACAGGATTTGCTCCCTGTCTTCCCAATCCTCGGGCGGTTTGCCTTTCGGCGGCGGCAACCTGCCTTCATAAACAAGGCCGTTCGCACGGAGGGTCTCAATCGTTGCCGCGATCTTATCCTGACCGTTGGAAGTAAGGGAAAGTTCGGAAAAAAAGACATCGTGCTTAATGCCGAGCGACGCGAGATCGTCGCGGATCATATCGAGCATCGCCGCGATGGTCCGCTCACGGACTTTTGGAAGCCAATCGGCCTCCCCCATTTGCAAAAGCTCTTTTCCAAATTCCTTTGCGAGCGTCGCGCCAACGGGCTTCAGGTAGTCGCCCGGATAGAGCCCAGCCGGTATTTCGCCGATATCTTCGCCAAGCGCCTCTCGATAGCGGAGGAAGGCCGAGCGCGCCAAAACATCGACCTGTGCACCCGCATCATTGATGTAATATTCGCGCGTCGGCTTGTAGCCTGCAAACTCAAGCAAATTCGCCAGCGCATCGCCGAAAACCGCGCCGCGCGTATGCCCCACATGCATAGGCCCTGTTGGGTTTGCCGAGACATATTCGACATTGACCCGCTCATTCGCGCCTATTTGGCTGCGTCCGTAATTTTCGCCTTCGGTCAAAATTGAACGCAGAATGCTTGGCCAGTAGCTTGCCTTGAGCGTCAGATTAATAAAACCTGGCCCCGCAACTTCAGCCTTTTCCACGCTGGGCTCGCGGCTCAACCGCTCAGCAATAAGGCCAGCCAGCTCTTTCGGATTGCGGCGCGCCGGTTTTGCAAGAACCATGGCCGCGTTGGTGGCGAGATCGCCATGGGCTGCCTCGCGCGGCGGCTCCACCACGAAGCTATTGAGAGGGCAATCCTCCGGAAGCACGGCCTCAGCCCGCAACTCTTCAAGGATAGCCCGGATCCGCTGTTCGAATAATGTGAACGTGTTCATCTATTGCTTCGCATCTATATGGGCTGCCGCTGCAATGATTGCGGGCTAGCGCAATTCTGGAGTGGCGTCAAATATCGGGCTCGAATTTGCTGCGGCGCCGAAAAGCTTGACGTAGGTCTGAAGGGCGAAACGATCCGTCATGCCCGCAACGAAATCACCGGCGATGCGCTGCTTCGCAATCGGGTCCGCCGCCTGCGCGCCCTTATGCATATCGCTTGGGATCTCGTCCGGATGCTGCGAAAAATATTCATAGAGCTGCATAACGATTTTCTGCGCGGAACGCATTTTATTTTCGATAGCCGGGATGCTTATAGACCTTTGCAAACAAAAATCGGCGCAATTCCGAGATGTCGGCGGTCATCTTTTCCGAGAATTGCGCGAGCGGCGCGGAAAGAGCGCGCACATCGTCAATCGTTGCTGGCTTCGCATCCGCAATACGCCCTTTCGTTTCCGCGAGAACATCTTGAACCATGGCGGAGATCATGCGCCGGTTCATTTCATAAACGAGCGGACCATCGGCGAGATCGCCATGTCGCGCGCGCACCAGCATCATTGCGCGCCCCGCCATCGGCACCTCTTCCAATTCCGACACAGCGATGTAGCCTGCGCGAAATCCATCGTCGATGTCGTGATTATTATAGGCGATATCGTCGGCGAGCGCTGCGATTTGCCCCTCCAGCGACGGGAAGGTGTCAAGCCCGAGATCCTGAATTTGCGCATAGGCCCGGATGGCGTGCGGCAGTCCTTCAGCAGCGTACCGGCCCACCGGCTCCCCGCTCGGCAGCGTGAGCGGGCCGTTATGTTTAACAAGTCCCTCCAGGGTTTCCCAAGTCAGGTTAAGACCCTGGAACGCCGCATAGCGATGTTCGAGCAACGTCACGATGCGCAAACTCTGCGCATTGTGGTCGAAGCCGCCGACCGGCTTCATCGCTGCATGTAAAGCATCTTCCCCGGCATGGCCGAACGGGGTGTGGCCGGTATCATGAGCAAGGGCGAGCGTCTCAACCAAATCTTCGTTCAGCCGCAGCGTCCGCGCCAAGGTCCGCGCGATCTGCGCGACCTCCAAGCTGTGGGTAAGCCGCGTGCGATAGTGGTCGCCTTCATGGTAAATGAAGACTTGCGTTTTGTGGATAAGGCGGCGGAACGCGGTCGAATGCACAATGCGGTCGCGGTCGCGCTGGTATACCGTGCGGGTCGGGCACGGCGCCTCTTCGTAAAGGCGGCCTCTGCTGGCTTCGGGATGCGCCGCGTAAGATGCAAGCTCTTCCATAGTATTTAGTTCACGGCCTTCGGCTTCTGTGGTTGACTTTGGCGCTCGAACACCCAAACTCCTAGGAAGGTTCAACATAGGCGAACAAGCGTCATGACAATTGATGCGAACATAAGCGTGAGCGACCGCGCCGCCAACCGTATTCGCGATATTCTCGCGAGTGAAGCGGGGCAGAGGGCCTTGCGGGTAAGCGTGCTGGGCGGTGGCTGCTCCGGTTTTCGCTACGAATTTGAAATCGTTCCCGACGCCAATGCCGATGACCTCGTGATTGAAAAATCGGGTGCGCGCGTCGTGATTGACCCCGTGTCTATCCCCTATATGTCGGGATCGGAGATCGATTTTGTGGATGACCTGATAGGGGCTTCCTTCAAGATCACGAACCCGAACGCCACCGCGTCCTGCGGCTGCGGAACATCTTTCTCGCTTTAATACGCTGTTTGATCTCGATCCTCTGCGCATTCCATGGGGTCGCTTCGAGAGGCTGCGCGGAGATCTCTTAGCAAGAACAAATAAAGAACATCTGAGTTGACTGAGCGAATCATCTCGTGTAACGTGATGCTAGGGCGTCAACTTTTTCACAAGTCTTGTTTTGTCTATGCACGATATCCACAGGATGGCGTGCTATAGCTGATTCTATACTGGCTTGGTCGGGAGGTAGCTAACATGCCAACACGCCAAGAGGAAATTGCTGACTACATGCTTTGCGAATGTCGTGAGCGTGGTGAGCTTCTGACCAACTTAAAACTTCAGAAGCTCCTTTATTATGCGCAGGCGTGGCATCTTGCCCTGAAGGGTGGCGCACTATTTGAGGAGGATTTTCAGGCCTGGGTCCATGGACCTGTACTCCTTTCCCAGTACCATCGCTTCAAAGACTACAAATGGATGCCAATCCAACAAGAGATTCGCAGGCCTCGGCTCGGCGAGGGTCTGGAGAACTTCTTAAATGAGATCATCGACATTTTTGGCACGGAAACTGCGGTAGCGCTTGAAATTATGACGCACCGAGAGCGCCCTTGGATCGAAGCGAGGGGCGATCTTCCGCCTCACGAGCCCTGCAGTAATTACATTTCAAAGGAAACGATGGCTTCCTATTACCGTTCCCTTTGAGGTCAAATGATAAAAAAAACAGAAACGCCTAAGGCAACCGGTTCAGGTATAAAGCGGTCCAAAGACGGCGATGCGAACCTCAGATTTAGTTTTAAACTTTTCGATGGAACAGATATTGAGTTATGTCCTCAGGAATTCGCTGCCAAGTATACGCGAACGTTGATGGAGCGACTGCGAGACCTGTCCTCTTGGCAGGTAAGCTCCTTCGTCGGACAATATAACAAAACTATCCGCAACCATTCTATTGATTGGAACGCTACCTCAAGGCCAGATGGCTTTGCTCACCTCAATGAGCAATATAAGGCGTACCCTGCTTACCAGTTTTCGCTATCGGTAAATGAGCACGGTCGCGTACACGGTTTGATTATCGACGATACGTTTTACGTGATTTGGCTGGACTGCAATCACAGACTTTATCCATGAATTTCAATTCATATGTTCGTATTTGTTGCAACCCCTCTGACAACGCAATTTTGCGTGAGACCTGGGACTTCAACGGTGAGATGAAAGACTATTCTAATCCGTGGAATATCATTTCAAATTTCTCTGGCATCAAAATCCTTAAATAAATAAGACAACCCGAGTGTAGCCGCCTTTTTATAGTTGCAAGATCCGATTGCAAATCTCGCACCTCTCCGGTCGCAAGATTTACGCGATCAAGGAAGCAAGCTGCAACGCCGCTTTCAGGTTTCGCTCAAAGGAAAATCGCTTTAGGAAAAGACGATGGACTCGTCTTCCCAATTTGCGAAAGCCCTGGCATCGGCGCGCACCTTCGCTGGCCTCAGCGCGCAGCAGTTAGAGAAGCTTTATCAGTTTTGCTCGATCAAGGTCTTTGCCCGGGGCGAGACGGTGTTTGTCGCTGGCGAGCCCGTAGATGAGCTTGCGATTGTGCTTTCAGGCCGCCTATGCGCCCAGCAAAAAGGGCAGCCAGTCTATGATATAGGCGTAAGGCAAGCCGTCGAAGAGGACGCCTTCTTTTCCCAGCGCCCTGCTCGATCGACCGTATCGGCAATCCGCGAAACGGTCTGCCTTGCGCTTGCGTGGGGCGACCTTCTAGCGGCGTTTCGTGCGTCGCCCGAGCTTTTCGAAGCCAGTTTTGCTGCCCATTTACCGGCGCGGTCTCCTTTCAACCCTGCGCCTGCACGGCCAACCCGGCTCGTCATTTGTCCGGCGGGAGCGAAAGATCAGCTCGATCCACATATCAAAGCAGCGCTGATCTCCGGCTTTGAGGCGCTCGGCGAAATCCGGCTCCTGAGCGCCGATAGCTTTGGCGCAGGTAGGCCCGGCGGCATGACATTTGATGACCCCGAGACAGCCTACTGGTTGCAAGAGCAGGAACTCGCCTTCGATCTCACCATCATCTTTGCCGATGCCGCCGATGGCGAATTTGCGACGAATTCTCTCGAAGAGGCCGACGAAACGCTGCTTGTGGCGACGGCTGGCGACCCTGACCTCGCGCCGCTGGAGAAGCACGCGCTTGCGGCAAGGGGCGCCCCAAACTGCCGCCTTGTTCTGCCTCAGGAACTCGGCATCCGGCCGAAACATATCGCGGGCTGGACAACGCCCCGGCCGTGCCGCTCTTTTCAATCTATCGACTTTACATCCACCGTGGCGGTGCAGCGTCTCTGCTCGAATATATTGGGCAACGGTGTTGCGATTGCCGCCTCAAGCCGGGGCGTATACGCCGCCGCCATTCTTGGCGCGATCCAAGCCTTCGAGGCGCATGGCTTGCCGGTGGATAGCTTTGGCGCGGCGGGAAGCGCTGTTCTGCCGATGGGCTTGCTCGCCCATGGCGCAAGCGCAGCCGAAATTGAACGCGCGTTCGAAAGCCTTGCCCGCCCGGCGACATGGAAGCGCGCGGCGCGCACGGATGCAGGCTTGTTCGAGCCGGGACCAATAGACAACGCGCTCGCCGATAATGTGCCCCTCGGCGACATCGCAATGTCAGAGCGCCCTTTTGCCGCCGTTTCTTGGTCGCTGTCCACGGGCACGGCGGAAGTGCGGAGCACGGGATTGCTGCGGGAAGCTGTGCGAGCAAATCTGACGCCTCCTGGGATTCTGCCCGCTGTGATTGCGGCAGACGGCGCGATCCTTCTCAGCGGCGAGGCCGAAGTCGCGGCGCTCTTGGATGCCACCCGGACGCTTAGCGCGTCGCCTGTGTTTTTCCTCCGTGCAAAGCCATCCGCGCCGGACGCTTCAAAAGAGACTCGCGGATTCCAAAGAGGTCCATTCCGTTTTGCTCCCTTTCAAGCGCAAAGCTCTGCTCCCATCCGGCTCGACGCGATCCTTGCGGCAGCGGGAAGCCAGGTCGGAGCAGTCGATGGCGATAACCATTTCGCGATCCCCATCCCCGCAGGCATTGGCCCGCTGGATTGGAGCGAGTGGGCAACGCTGCGCGACCTCGGCTTTGAATGGACCTTGGCGGAACTTGCCAAACAGGCGTTAATTTTATCCTTCGCCGCTATGGCGCGGGGCTTTTGCAATTATGGGCTGTAGCTCCGTAGCTTACCTGTAGCTTGCGAGTCACAAGCCTTCGCATTCGCACAAAGAGCGCGGCTCAACGCTGGCATTCAGGCTCCAAATCATAGCCACATCCATGGGCGCGGCGGGAGCTAGAGGGGCACTCCGGTTTCCCACCGCACGGGTTACTTGAAAGAATGGGAAATTCATATGAAAAAAGCTCTTTATCTTGGCGCGTCCATGTTGGCCGTCGCTGCGGCTGCTATCGTTCCGGCATCGGCTGCTGATATCTACCGTGGCGAGGCTGGCGGCTTTAAGGATGCTTATGCTGCGACCTGGACCGGGTTCTATCTCGGCGTCAATGGCGGGTATGGATCGAGCGCTGGCAAAGGTACGGCGACAGCAAACGCATTCGATGATGATTCGCGCACTACCCCGCCAGGCTTCGTGTTCTCTAATCCTGCGCCGGTTAGCTTTGATCGCAGCGGCGGTTTTGCTGGTGGTCAGATCGGATATAATTGGCAGCAAGATGACCACCTCGTGTTCGGTATAGAGGCTGACCTTCAACGCGCCGGTATTAGCGGCAGCGCCAAAACACGATCCGTCGCGGACATCAATCTCAACGGGCAGCCCGACGTTATAACGAACGTTACCGCCAATAGCAGCCTTGATTGGTTTGGAACCGTGCGCGGTCGCGTGGGCTATACATTTGACCGTGCGCTGATCTATGCCACCGGCGGTTTAGCCTTTGGCGGCGCTTGGCGTCTCGACGGCAGCGTCAATGATAGCGTGACAAACAGCACGAATTTCCGGGGCTTCCAAACTACCGCATCAGCCAAGAGCGACGATACGCATGTTGGTTTCGCGCTGGGCGGCGGTCTCGAATATGCCCTTACGTCAGCATGGTCGCTCAAGGCCGAATATCAATATATCGATCTTGGCAGTTCAAATCTGGGGACACAAGTCGCAAATCCCTCTCCCAATGATGGCGGGTCCGAGACCGGATTTGGGTCGCTTAAGGTCGACCACACCTACCACACGGCCCGTGTCGGCCTAAACTACCATGTTGGCCACGGCTACGAGCCTCTGAAATAGGCTTCGCCAAATCCCTGTAAGTGCTCTGGCGTCCGAGTCCTACTCGGGTGCCTTTTTTGTTTTTCTCTGCCCACTAGGGGGCGCTGTCACCTGCTCGCCACAAGGCCTTTGCAATCGCGCCGCGACTTGCGCCGTTTCCCTGGCCGATCCATCCATAAAATTGTAATAAAAATGTCGAACGTGGCAGAAGGCGTGGGGCCTTCATTTTCTGCCGCTGGACTCTTGAGTAACAGGTTAATCATGCAAAAATCACTTTATTTCGGCGCGTCTCTGCTCGCCGTCGTTGCAGCCTCTATCGTTTCCGCCTCCGCCGCCGACATGTACCGGGGTGAAGCTGGCGGCTACAAAGATGGTCCGATGGACGTTCCCGTCGCGACTTGGGCAGGTCTCTATTTCGGCGCCCATGGCGGCGGCGTCTGGGGCGACGTGAAGGTCACCAGCCTGGACACAGACGAAAAGAAAAAGGAAACCACCGTCACCAGCTTCGATAACCACGCTTCAGGCGTTCTTGGCAGCGGCCAGATCGGGTATAATTTCCAGCATGGCAATATCGTGTATGGCGTCGAGTTAGACCTCGGTGTAATGGGGCTTGAGCACGCCAAACAAGAGCCCGGAAATTCCACTCTCGTGAATAAGATCAGCGGCGGGCTGTATGGCGATGTGACCGGACGGCTTGGCTACGCATTTGATCGCACGCTTGTTTACGCCAAGGGCGGTTTTGCCTTCTATAATGGGGCTATCAAGGTCACCGACACTGACGCCGGATCAGCCAGCGCAGATTCATCAACGGGCTGGACCATTGGCGGCGGCATCGAACATAAATTCGCACCGAACTGGAGCGCCAAGATCGAATATCAGCATTTTGATTTCGGATCTCACAACCTCGTGCTCTCCGCTGCTGACAGCTATAAGACCGATTTGACCGCAGATGTTGTAAAGGCCGGCCTGAATTATCACGTAGGGCACGGCTACGAGCCTCTGAAATAGGCCTGCATCGCAATAATTACTGAAATGCCATGGCGTTCGAGCCCCACTCGGGTACCATGGCGTTTCATTTCGGCACAAAGAAAGCAGCGTTTTCACATTGCGTTGCCCGGTAGGCAGACGACTTAGATTTCGAGATCTGCAAGCGTTACTGCTAGCTCCGGCGCGAAGTCCGGCTCTAGCATTTGGCTTTTCGAAAAAACGCTTATATCGCCATAGCCATCCGGCGATGGCTCGCGGTGGATATGCGTTTCGAGCCGCACGGCATGAATCACCCAAAGCTCGCGAACACCGAAACCAGCATAGAGCTTGGCCTTCCGGCCAATATCATAGGCGAAGCTTGAATCACCGATTTCTACCACGAGATGGGCGGTTGCTGCCGTAAGGCCCTTGAGCCCAATCGCCTTATCGTGAAAGACAAAATCAGGCTCAAGATAGGTGTCGGGGGTGAGCCGGAACGTGGTCTCGGTTGCAAATAGTAGATGTTTTGGAAGACGCCGCGCCCAATGAAAAGTTAGCGCTTGTTTTAAAACTTCATGATGATTGCCCTTCGGCGTCATCGGCACCAGCTCCCCACCGATCAGTTCAACCCGTTCTTTTTCCGGGAGTATGCCAGCCTGGACCATGGCCTCAACATCGGCCACGGTGAAACGCCGACGCAACAGGCCCTCGGCGGCTTGCGTCGTCTTCGCCTTCTCTGGCGGGAAGTGGTGAAAGGCTTCTCTCATAGCGGTTGTACTTTATCGCAATTGGCGTTTCTTGTCACCGTGAGGCTCAAGAGGGCTCTCAAGGGATACCTTTTGGGGGGCCAGCGAACGCCCCTGGGTGCCTTATCGCGCTTGCCGCGAGCTGTGCTGGCGCCCATAATTGTCTTAACGATAATAGCGAGCAATCTCGTGCCTTGGGGGAATGCGCATGACCTTCGAAATAGCAAAGCTTACGGCCACCGAACTCGCGGCCCATTACCGCGCGAAGACCTTGTCGCCGGTCGAAGCGACGAAAGCGGCGTTGGGCCAGATCGAACGGCATAATGATGCCGTCAAGGCTTACTGCCTCGTGGATAGCGAGCGCGCACTCGCCCAAGCGAAGGAGAGCGAAGCAAGACACATGCGGGGCGAGCCTCTCGGGCCGCTCGACGGCGTGACCACCTCCATCAAAGACATCATTCTCAGCGAAGGCTGGCCAACTCTGCGCGGTTCGCGATCGGTCGACCCGAACCAACCGTGGACGGAGGATGCGCCATGCGTCGCGCGGCTGCGGGAGCGCGGCGCGGTATTCCTGGGCAAGACCACAACTCCGGAATTCGGCTGGAAAGGCGTAACAGACAGTGCGCTTACTGGCATTACGCGCAATCCATGGGATTTGTCGAAAACGCCGGGCGGCTCTAGCGGCGGTGCGGCAGTTGCGGCAGCGCTTTGCATGGGCGCTTTGCATATCGGAACGGATGGCGGCGGCTCCGTGCGCATTCCGGCGGGCTTCACGGGCGTGGTTGGGCTGAAGCCTACCTTTGGCCGCGTCCCCGCCTATCCGGCGAGCCCTTATGGCGATCTCGCTCATCTCGGTCCCATGACTCGCAGCGTAAAGGACATTGCGGTCATGTTGGAAGCTATGGCTCAACCGGATGCCCGCGACTGGCTTGCAGCGCCGTTCGCTCCCCCCTCTTATATCGAAGAAATCGATGAGGGCGTGAAGGGGCTTCGCATCGCGTATTGCATCAATCTGGGTGGCGCTTCGGTCGATCCCGAGATCGAGAAAGCTGTATCAGCAACGGCGAAAACGTTCCAAGACCTCGGTGCTCGTGTTTCCGATGCGGACCCAGGCATTCCGGCAACGCAGGGCATCTTCCGAAAATTATGGTTCAGTGGCGCGGCTTCCTTTGCGTCCACGCTGACGCCTGAGGCGCTCGAAACGCTGGAGCCCGGCTTCCAAACCATCGTCGCCGAAGGGCAAAAGGTCTCGCATCTCGATTATCTCGCTGCAATGCGCGAAAGGGCGACCGTAGGAGGCAAGCTTTCCGCATTCTTCAACGAATTCGACCTGCTCGTTACCCCAACATTGCCTTTGGCCGCGTTCGAGGCTGGCCGTGAATTCCCGCAAGACTCGAACGGCCGCCGGTGGACGGATTGGACGCCATTCTCTTATCCGTTCAACCTCAGCCAACAGCCAGCGATTTCCGTGCCCTGCGGGTTTACCTCGGCCGGCCTGCCAATCGGCCTGCAAATCGTCGGGCCGCGTCTTTCCGAGACGCGAATCCTCAAGGCCGCACGCGCATTCGAAGGGGTACGCGGCGTGCCGCTGCCACCAATGGCTTCGCAGGCTTAGAGCCTTGAGTCACTAAGATGGCCGGTCAAACCGGCCATCTTTATGCTGCTTCAAGCGTTCACTTCGCCCATGCGCGCAAGGATGGCAGCGTGGCTCAATATGCCATTCTTGAAGCACTTAAACTCGAATTTCTCATTCGGACTGTGGATGCGGTCGTCGGAGAGCCCGAAACCTACGAGAATAGAATCGAGGCCAAGTTGCTTCTGCAACATGCCGACGACGGGGATTGCGCCTCCGCTCCCAACCATAGCGGGCTTCTTGCCGTAGATGTCTTCGAGTCCCGCACGCGCCGCGCGCATAAACGGGCCTTCAACAGGAACGAGAGTTCCCGGCGATGCCCCGAATTTCTCTATGCGCCAGCGGCAATCGGGCGGAGTCCGCGATTCAAGGAACGCATTGAGGCCAGCGAGAATCTTTTGCGGGTCTTGGTTCGGCACCAACCGGAAACTGAGCTTTGCCGATGCGTGGCTTGCAATAACAGTCTTGGCGCCGGTTCCTATGTAACCACCCCAAATGCCGTTCAAATCGCAGGTGGGACGCGCCCACAGGCGCTCCAGAAGGGTATATCCCGCCTCGCCCGTGGATTGCGTGAGACCGATCTCGCCTAAAAACTCCTTCTCATCGAAGGGGAGTGCCGCCCAGGCTTCACGTTCACTCGGAGAAAGCTCAACCACGTCATCATAGAAACCAGGAATTTGCACGCGCCCCTGGGAGTCGTGAAGCTGGCCAAGAATTTCAGTAAGGGCATTGATGGGGTTCAGGACCCCACCGCCATAGAGGCCAGAATGCAAATCGCGAGATGGGCCTTCGAGCGTCACTTCCACATAAGTAAGGCCGCGTAGCCTGTAAGTTATTGCAGGCGTGTCAATGTCCCAAGAGTTAGTGTCCGTCACGATTACGGCGGCGGCTTTACTCAGCTCATCCGCATGAGCGGCGAGAAAGCCAGGCAGCGAGGCGCTGCCATCTTCTTCTTCTCCCTCGATAAGGACGGTAATTTCAGCAGGGAACGAATCATGAATCGCTTTCCAAGCACGGAAGGCTTCGAGGAAGGTCATGACCTGCCCTTTGTCGTCCACCGCGCCGCGCGCCACGATTCTTTTTCCGTGCGGGCCGTCCACGATTGCAGGCTCGAATGGCGGGCTATCCCACAATTCGAGCGGCTCGGGCGGCTGCACGTCGTAATGTCCGTAATAAAGCAGATGCGGTGCGCCGCTCGCCGGGCCATCATGATGCGCCACAAGGATCGGATGCCCAGGTGTGTCGTGCAGCGTGACTGTAAAACCCAGTTCTTTAAATTGCTCAACCAGCCATTCGCCCGCCCGGCAGACTTCCGCTTTATAGGCGGGGGCGGTCGAGATCGAGGGAATGCGTAGGAAATCGAGATAGCGCGAAAGCGCCTGATCGATGTTCTTTTCAATATGTTCCAGAACAGGTGCAAGCTGCGCCATGAATTCCTCCTCTACCGTCGCACTAACGCCTAAATCTGAGGCACCATGCAAAATTCTGGACGTTGATTGCAAGGCGCATTAAACGGAATTTGTATCGTTCGGGGCCGGCCAAAGATTTTTGAGCTCTTAGAGGGTTTCCATGAAAAGCGTGAAGACACTTGAATTTTGGCTTGTCGCCCTTCTTGCTCTGGTTGCGGTTGCGGCCTGGGTCGCAGGATTTGACGGCATAAAATGGGCCCGTCACCTTATTCCGGTGTTCGCAATAGCTTGGATGTTCCTTGCGCTCACATGGATGTTCCGGGAATTCATACGCTGGATTTGCGATTGATTACGCCGCAGGTGGACGCTGTTGATGCGCGAGAAGTGCTCGCGCATCAAATTGCTGCGGCGCTGCAGCCTTCTCGGCTTGAACATTGCTTGCGGTTTCTGTCAACGCAGCGCATGCTGATCACGCCACCCTGATTGGAGGATATTGGGTATGCCAAAAAACCCGATACCTGGCGTTCAGTGGGTGGAGAGCGTTGAGGATCTCGCCCGCCTCCAGTTTTACGAAGACATGGCTGAGATTGAAGTGCCGGTTTGGGCGCTCGACAAATTACCTTTCAAAAACGAAGATAGAGGCAGCAGCGAACGCCTTGATGCGGTCATGCGTTCTATTCGGCGATATGGATATAACAACGCCGACCCCGTGATCGTCCGCTTGGGGCGCCGCGGACGCTGGGTCATCGTGAATGGCGGTCACCGCCTCACCGCTGCGCGCCGCATATCCAAGGAGTTTTTTACAAACTTATTCGGCAAGAAAGTCAAAACGGTCCATTTGCTCCTGTATAAAACGCCCCTAAGTAATACTCTCCTGGAAGATCCAGCAGAAGACTCCCACTTGACCGGCGCTGAGCCACATTCTCCTAAAGGCTAGAGCTAATCGACGGACGCCTTATTGCGAGACGCGCTGGAGTTGGCTAGCATCGCTATCCAATAATTAAGAAAAAACCTAAAATATCAACATGAGGAAACGAATGTTTGGTCTTCTTTTCGGCTTAGCGCGCCAGAAGCTCTTCGCGACGGCGGCTTGCAGCGTTGCTGCTCTTGCATGTGCTGGTCTTCCCTCGGCCCTTGCTCAGAGCAAAGATCCCATCAAAATAGGCGTCATCGCTGAAGCTCAGGCGGTCGCTGGCTCCTCCATTCCGCTCGCTGCACAGCTTGCTGCGGAAGAAATCAATGCAAAGGGTGGCGTTGATGGGCGCAAAATCGAAATCATCACCTATGACGATCACTCCTCCTCTGCGGATGCCGTCCGCGCCTTCCAACGCGCTGTCAGCGAAGACAAAGTAAACGTGGTTATCGCAAGCTTTATCAGCGAGGTCGTGCTTGCGCTGGAGCCTTGGGCGGCGCGTCTGAAGACCGTAATGATTACGCCGGGTGCAGCCTCCAACGTAATCACAGCGAACATCGCCAAAGATTACGAGCACAATAAATACACGTTCCACGGCTATCTAACATCGACCGCGCTTGCTCAGTCCGTCTGCGACGCGGCGAAAGACCTACTCGTCACAAATCTGAAGATGAAGACGGCTGTCATCATGAGCGAGGATGCCGCCTGGACCAAACCGCTCGATGAGGGCTATGAAAAATGCCTTCCGGGGATCGGCTTGAAAGTCCTCGATCATATCCGCTTCTCTCCGGACACGACCGACTTCACCCCGATCTTCAACAAAATCGAGGGCCTGAAGCCCGACGTGATGATCACGGGAATTTCGCACGTCGGCACCCAGCCAACCGTGCAATGGAAAAACCAGCAAGTTCCCATCCCCATGTTTGGTATCTCGTCACAAGCGACGAATTCGACCTTCTGGAAGGACACGAACGGCGCAACGGAAGGCGTTCTCTATCAAGGCGTATCTGGGCCAGGAGTGGCGGTGACGCCGAAGACGTTGCCCTTCGTCGATGCATACCAAAAGAAGTACGGCAATATCCCGTCCTATGCAGGTTACACTGCCTATGACGAAGTCTATTTCATCGCCGAGGCGATCAAGCGCGCGCGGTTCAACCGACAGCGATAAGCTTGTCGAGGCGCTCGAAGCGACCGACTATGAGGGCACAATCGGCCGTGTTCAGTTTCTGCCGAAAGGCGACCCGCAGGTGCATGGGCTTAAAACCGGCCCTGGCGCGATAACCGGCCTGATGCTTCAGTGGCAAAATGGGAAGCAAACCAATCTTTGGCCGGCGAATGTCGCAAATGGCAAGCTGAATTTCCCATCCTTCATCAAAGTCAGCAGCGGCAACTGAGTTCCATCAAAAGCCCTGGATTCATATCCGGGGCTTTTTCTTTCCGTTCTCCAAATAAAAGTGCAGTGGAGCATCCCCCTTGCTTACCTTGCAGATACTTATCGACGGCTTCGCGATAAGCGCGCTCTACGCGCTGGGTGCGATGGGTTTCACGCTGATCTTCGGCGTGTCCGGCGTCCTGAACTTGTCCCATGGCGCGCTTATGGTTGTGGCTGCGGTCGCTGCATGGGCTGCGAGTGGTAATTTCGGAATGGGTAACTATGCTGGCGCCGCCTTTGGTGTGGCTTTAAGCATCGTTCTGGCTCTTACGACTTACGCCATTATCATAAAGCCGATCCAAAGATCGAAGCAGATACGCAATGAGGAGCGCGAAATATTCGTACTCACCGCGACGCTGCTTTGGGGCATCATTCTTCAGGAGCTAATTTCTTACTTTTTTACGAACAACGCGAAGACTGTGCTGCCCATAGTCGAAGGGGTTGTCGATATAGCGGGGGTGCGGACGCCGAAAAACGAAATCTTCACGGCTGTTGTCTGCTGGGCCATTATCGGGCTGCTCTGGCTGTTGGTGAACCGCACCCGCGCCGGAAAAGCGGTGCTCGCCGCGTCCATGAACCCGCGCGGCGTAACGCTTCTCGGTATCGAGCTGTCGTGGATCTATATCGCGGTATGGGCGATTTACGGCTTGCTTGCTGGCATCGCAGGCGTCCTGCTCGGCATGTTTCTGGGGGTGAGTTCCTATAGCGTTGGGCCTTTGACAGGCAGTGCCTTCTCCATCGTCGTTTTGGGTGGCCTCGGCAGTGTGACGGGGTCGCTGATCGCTGCCTATATCGTCGGATATATCGAGACTCTCACGGCCTACCTTATCTCGCCCGCCTATCGCTTTATCCCGTCGCTGCTGCTGCTCGTGGCTGTCATGTATATAAGGCCGCACGGCCTGCTCGGGAGGCGCTGATATGGTCCTTCGTATCCTGTCCGCGCCACTTTTCTGGGGCGTGCTCATCGCTGTGGTGGCCTTAGCTTTCCTGCCTCTATGGGTATCCGCCTATGTATTGGGACTTCTGACGCTCGCCTATTACTTCGGCGTGTTCTCGATGGCTTGGGATCTGCTTTTCGGTTTTGCGAACGAGGTGAATTTCGGGCCGACTTTCCTTGTCGGGCTCGGCGCATACACCGCAGGCATCGTCAATAGCCAATACAGCCTTCCGATCGCGGCCTGCGTGGCGCTTGGAACGCTCGCTGCTGTTATAGGCGGCGCGTTACTGGCGCTTCCAGCGCTACGCGTGAGCGGACCTTATTTCAGCCTGACGACGGTCGTGGCGGTCCTTATCATGCAAAACCTCGTGGTGGTTTTTGCTGACCTGACCGGAGGTGAGATCGGCCTCACTGTTCCCGACGTCATCTCCATCGACGCGGCGACGAATTATTGGATTGCGCTCGGCTTTATGGTGGTCAGCGGCATCATTCTATTCGCGCTGTCCCGTTCGTCGGTCGGGCTAATTCTTCAGGCGAGCGGACAAGACAAAATACAGGCGGGTGCGCTGGGCTTCAACGTCACGAAGCACAAGCTTGCAGCTTTCATAATCAGCGCCTTCTTCTCCGGTCTCGGTGGTGCTCTCTTAGTATTCTACCTCGGCACGGCGTCGGTCAGCACCCTGATTGACGTTGCGGTCGGCGTGCAGATCATCATCGCGGCTGTGCTTGGCGGACGCCGGACCATCATCGGCGCCGCGATTGGGTCGATCTTCCTGATAGGAATGACGGAGATGCTGCGGCCCACCGGCGAACTTGCGACGCTCATAGTCTCCGTCACGGCGTTGCTCGTGGTGCTTTTCTTTCCAAATGGGTTTATGGGCATGATTTCGCGCGGGGAGCGAGCATGAGGGGGGCGGATGTGGGCACCTGCCTTAGAATCAGAGGACTAACCAAGCGCTTTGGTGGTCTCGTCGCGGTCAATAATTTGGATTTCGATTTGCGGCGCGGTGAAATTCTCGGCCTCATTGGACCGAACGGCTCAGGCAAATCGACCGTGATGAAGTGCATCATGGGTATCGAGCGGCCAACCGCAGGCTCGGTGCAACTGGACAATGAGGAAATCGGCGGCCTTCCCTCGCATCAAATCGCACGCAAAGGCCTCGGCATCGTCTTTCAGCATTCGCGCCCGCTTCATCGCCAGACCGTGCAGGAAAACATCAAGCTTGCGCTCTTGCCAGACAGCCTCATTCGGCTTTTCGCTTCCCCTGAGGTTGACAAGCGCGCCTGCGAGATCGCCGCAAGCGTGGGCCTAAGCTCTGTTCTCGATAGAAGGCCAAGCACGCTGCCATTTGCCGACCTGCGAAAACTTGAGCTTGCGAAAGCCATTGCCCGCGATCCGCGCGTAATATTGGTGGACGAGCCTTTCGCTGGCTTAACCCAGGGCGAGACGGCTCAGTTCTCAGAGCTTATTCGAAAGTTCCGGGAGGAAGGCCGCGCTGTGCTTCTCATCGATCACAACGTAAAAAGTGTGGCCGCGCTCGCGGATCGAGTGCTGGCGCTCTATCTCGGCGAGCGCATAGCGGAAGGCACGGCTGATGAAGTCATGCGCGACGAGACCGTGCGCCGCGTGTATCTCGGGGGCGCTCTCGAAACACATGCTCGCCCAGAAGTCAACCTTCCGCGATACGACGCCCCTCCTTCAGGTCAAGGACCTGAGCGTATTCTACGGCAAGGCGCAGGCGCTTGAGAGCGTTTCGCTCCATGTGCATGAGGGAGAATTCGTTTCGATCGTGGGCATTAACGGCGCTGGCAAAACAACGCTGTTCAACGCGATCTCCGGCTTCGTACCCTATTCAGGTGAAATAGCCTGGGCGAACACACCTTTGCGCGGTAAGTCGGCGGCTTCGATCGCGCGAGGCGGGATCGTGCAATGCCCAGAGTCGCGAGAGCTTTTCGGCGAACTCAGCGTCCGCGAGAACCTCGATCTTGGCGGGCAACATCAATCAAAGGCAGAGTGCAATGAACGGCTCACTTGGCTGTTCGATCTCTTTCCGATCTTAAAATCGCGCCAAAAGCAAAATGCGGCGACGCTATCGGGCGGCGAGCAGCAGATGCTTGCCATTGCTAGGGCGTTGATGACGAAACCGAAACTCCTGATCCTCGACGAACCAACGCTTGGCCTCGCGCCGGTGATCCTGGAGCAACTTTCGAAGGCGCTGGAGCGGCTGAGGCAGACGACCTCCATTACAGTTTTGCTCGGCGAGCAAAATGTGACCTTCGCCCTGCCACATGCGGACCGCGTCTATGTGTTGGAGCACTCGCGCATCGTATGGGAGGGAGGCCCGGACCGCTTCGCTGAAGAGGCCGGGGCGGAGTATCTATAGAGCGGGGCGGCTCGCAAGTCCAAACCCAGGCTCACCGCCAAAGCGAGGCAAGTTGGTGACTTGAAAGCGGGCTTTCTCGATCTGCCGAGATGGCACAGGAACCAACTACTGCGCCCCGCGTGAAGTAAGCTGGTGCGACACCGAGAGAATAGCGCTCGCGGTCTCGGCCGGATTGAGCGTTGGATGAAGATGCGTGCCTTGCAGTCTCACAACTGGCCAGCCCCGCCGTTGCGCTTCTGCTGCCGCATCATCATAGAACGGGGAAGTCTGAATGAAGCCAGTGGGAATATGATCCCATTTCGCGAGTTCGATCGTGTCGTCGAACCAATCGGCAGGAAACCTTATTAGTTCATTTTCGAACGCGGCAAATGCTACAGGATCCTTCGCCAGGATATCCAAGCCAACACGCGACTCGCGTTGCGCATCGCCAGCAAACCATCTCGAATAAATTGGAAGCGTTCCGTCGGCATCTGCAAGGCTCTTGATGAAATCGCGAAGGGCTGGTCTTCCCGGCGAGGCCGCGCCTTGCGATGGGGGGACGTCGCCATCCACAAAGATTATGCCGCGGCAGGGCAGCTTGGTTGCCAAATCGGCGACCAACGGAGCCGCCGAACTGTGACTTACCAAAATCGGTTCACTGCTGGGGGTGATGTGTTCCAGCAGATGCGAGGTAAATGTTCTCCAAGTAGGCGGCGCATCGCGGTTGGCGAGCACGTCTGGCGTTTGGACATGATGCCCCTCTGCCCGCAGACACCTGGCCGTGGGCTCCCAGCTCGAAGCGCGGACCACAGGTCCTGCCACAAGGATAAAGTCTAAGCTCATTACGTCTCCAATGATCGGCGAGCGGTGCATTGTGCACCGGATAAGGTAGGAAGATAACTGCGCGCAAGTGATTGTTAGGCGCGGAGCATTCGCTTCAAAGGCCAGCTTAAAAGCAAGATGGACGCGCCCGCAATTCCCGCGACGGCCGCGATCATGAGGAAGAAATCCGCTTTGCTCATTGAGCTCCAGTAAGAACCGAGCCATCCAGCCAGGAAATTCCCTACAAAGCTGGTTGCGAGCCAAACGCCCATCATCAGCGACAGGACCTTCACCGGCGCTACCTTGGAGACGAGCGACAGCCCGATTGGTGACAAATACACTTCTCCAATCGTGAGGATAACGAAATATAGGACCAGCCAAAGCCAGCTCGCCTTGGCGCCACCGTCTGCATTGATAGCCGGAAGCGCGAGCACGAGATATGCGGCCGCGAGAAAAAAACAGCCAATCGCCATTTTTCTGACGCTCGACGGCTCGCTTGCGCGCTGAGCTTGCTGCGTCCAAAAACCGACGATCAGAGGCGTAAACGCGATGATCATAAGAGGGTTGAACGACTGAAACCACGTGACAGGTATATGGCCTTGCCAGAAAAACAGATTGATGGACCGGTCTGTGTAACTGTCAGCCCATAGCGCTATTGTGTTGCCTTGCTGTTCATATGCTGCCCAAAATAAAGTATTCGGCAAAAATAGAATGAGCAGAGATGCAATCGCCGCCCATTCGGTTGCCGTAAGCGGTTTTTTCTCAATGTGCGCAGCCTTAGCTTTGGCCAACTGGTCAGGCGGAAGGTAGCGGAGACCCCAAAGGTAGATTGCAAGGCCGATAAGCATACCAACGCCTGCGGCGGCAAATCCGTAATGCCAGCCTACCTCTTCACCAAGCGTTCCGCACACCAACGGCGACAAAGTCGCGCCGAGGTTTATGCCCATATAAAAAATGGAATAAGCGCGGTCGCGTCGCTGATCGCCCAATGCATAGAGGCTGCCGACCTGCGTCGAGATGTTTGGTTTGAATGCGCCATTGCCAAGGATCAGTATTAATAGCGCAAAGAGAAGCAACGGCTCGAACGCCATCATGAAATGGCCTATGGCCATAAGCACAGCGCCAATGATGACCATGCGCCGTTGGCCTAAAACGCGATCCGCGAGAAGGCCGCCAAAGATCGGCGTAAGATAAACAAAGCCGGTATAAAGCCCGTAGATCAGCGAGGCGAAAGGCTGTGCGCCTAGTGGCCCAGTGATGCTTTCAAGAGCACCCCTGAGCGTCGCCAGCCCAATCACTTGCCCCGAGTGCTCAGGTAACAGCACATATTTTGTGAGATAGAAAACAAGAAGCGCGCGCATTCCGTAATAGGAAAAACGCTCCCACATCTCGGTGCCGAACAGATAGGAAAGACCTTTGGGATGGCCAAAGAGGTCCTGGTTTTTATCGATGGATAATCCTGGTTCGTCGCGCATTTTACCTGCTGCGAAGTTACGGCTCGTTGTGTTCTGCCCGTTAGTTTATATGCTGACCGGGCGCATATACACCACAGACATCCGCCTTGCCTTGGGCGCACACAAGAAAACTGGAGAATAACGATGAGCCCCGACATCAATTATGCCGCAGTCATCGTCGCCGCCTTCGCACAGATGGTGCTTGGTTTCTTGTGGTACGGCCCTCTCTTTGGCAAGCAGTGGGCATCGCTTGTAAATGTCGATTTTGGCTCAATGAAGCCAAAGCCAGCCGCAATGGCGGCTATGGTTATCAGCGCTCTCGTAATGAGCTTTGTTCTCGCTCACGCGCTCGCTTTCGCGTCCGCCTATCTGCATGTGAGCGGCATCCGCGCGGGGCTTTCGGCCGGATTTTGGAATTGGCTTGGCTTCGTTGCGCCCGTGGCGCTTGGTCCGGTGCTTTATGAAGGCAAGCCTATCCGGCTTTGGTTCATCAATGCCGGATATTATCTTGTCTCGCTTCTCATCATGGGCGCGATCCTCGCTTTGTGGACGTAGAACGAGGAACGCGCGCCACCGCCGCTATTCGGTTTTGCTCTGACCGCGCAGTTTCTCAAGGTTCTTGAGCAGCGCTTCATTGAACTTATCGGGAGCTTGGATCTGAGGCGCATGGCCATAGTCCGGGAAGGTTACGAGGGTCGAGCCCTTGATCGCTTTCGCGGTTTCTGGGCCAAGCTCGCGATAATTGCCGAGCTTCTGAGCGACCTCCGGCGAAGCGCGGTTTTTCCCAATCGCGGTGTTGTCCTTTTCGCCGATAAGCAGCAGCGTCGGCACGCGAATATTACCGAACTCATAGACAACCGGCTGCACGTTAATCATGTCGGCGGTCAGCGCCTGGCTCCACGCGAACAACTCGCCGTCTTTGCCCGTATACATGCCCGCAAGCATGTTGACCCATTTGTCGAAATCGGGCCGCCATTCCCCTGCGTAATAGGTATTGCGCTCGTAATTGCGAATGCTGTCGGCGGTCGTCTTTAGTTCCCCTTGGTAGAGCTGGTCGATGGTCGCGAGCGGCACCCCTTTCGCCTTCCAATCCTCAAGGCCGATCGGATTGACCGTCACAAGCGCCTTCATCTCCTTGGGGTACATCAGCGCATAGCGGAAGGCGAGCATACCGCCGGTCGAGTGGCCCATGATGATGGGATTTTTGATCCCGACCTTATCAAGAAGCGCGCGCGTATTCGCGGCAAGCTGATGGAAGCCATATTGATAATGTTCGGGTTTTGACGACTTGCAGAAGCCGATCTGGTCGGGAGCAACCACGCGGTATCCGGCTCCGCTGAGCGCCCGGATCGTCTGCTCCCATGTGGCGGAACAGAAATTCTTGCCGTGGAACAGCACAACCGTATCGCCATTAGGCGTACCTTGCGGCGCGACATCGAGATACGCCATCGATAAGGGAAGTTTTTGCGAGGTGAAATCGAAATGCTTCACCTCAAACGGGTATTCGAAATCGGCGAGCATGGGGTCGGCGGCTGCGGGCACCGCATAGGCCAGGAGCGCGAATGCCAATGCGGCGGACATTTTCCGAATGCTTACTCTCATCGTTAGCCTCACAATGTTGGCGAATGGGATTTGTCTAAACTTAGCAAACATATCCCGCCATTCATCATTATGTTGACGCGATTTTCCCTTAGTGCGGAATTGCAATGCGCTTGGTAAGGAATTCTTTACCGTAATGTTGCGGGCCGGGCGTGAGGGGAGCGTGCAAAATGGCACGTCTGATGATTCTATTCTTGCTATGCGCTTCTCTATCGGGTTGCGCGTCAGTGAGCAGTATGCCCTCTTTGTCCGGTATCGGCGGAGGAGCCGCCGAGCCTGACAAATCAGCAAAGACGCAGACAGCCACGGCCGCTTCCACGCCCGCTACCGGCTCTAGTTCTTCCGGCTTAGGCGGTATCTGGGATAATTTCTCTTCGCACTTCCAGTCTGGCGCGCAGCCTGTCTCACAGAAAGTCGATGACAAGCCTAAGATCGATGTCGATCAAGCGCTTCGGCTGATAAACGAATATCGTGCAGGGAAGGGTCTCAAGCCATTGTCCATCGACCCGCTCGCGACTGCAGCGGCGGCGGCGCTTTCCGAGGACATGGCGAAACAGGATCATATGTCCCACTATGGGCCGAACGGCGCCGATGTCGGCAAACGGCTTAAAGCTGCCGGCTATAACTATCATATGGCCGCCGAGAATGTAGGTGCCGGTCAGAAGACTGTCGCGGAAATTGTCGACGGCTGGAAAAAGAGCCCGCCGCACAGCAGGAACATGCTGCTTCCGGAAATAAAGCATATGGGTATCGCCTATGAGTATAGGCCAGATGCCAAATATAAGACTTATTGGACGCTCGTGCTTGCCGCTCCTTGATTTAATGGAGCAATCACGCCACCGATAAGAAGAAGCACATTATCATCGCGGAACGCGCTTGCGCGTCTGTTCGCGACCTTTTTACTGACGTGTCAGCTTGGGGGTCGGGAAGAGACATCCCAACTGGAATCGGCCTCGTCCGCAATCGGTGGCAAAGCAGAATTAGTTGAAATCAGCGGCTTGGTGGCTTTTGTTGATCTCCATCTTCAAGGCCGCTTTTACATGCTGGGCGTCAATGCAGATCACGAGCAGCCTCGTTTTGTGGAGCGCCGCGCACAGCCAGGTTGACGTCGCTCCCCTGTCCCAAGCCCGATGCGGGGCGCCCAGGGGCGTGTGAAGCAATGAAAGTTGCTAGAGCTGATATACTATACCCTGGAGTGGCTGACCCCCGATCACCGCATGTCGCAAAAGTCGGTTTTGAGTAGCGCGATTGCCGCCGCACGGTTTTTTAAACAGCCGTGACTGGGCCCAGCTGGATCGGCGGTACGCCATGTGCGGCAATCCGCGGCTGAAGTCGAAATGCACCAGTGCCCAATTGATTGTGCGATATGCGACCTGGTCGAAAGTTTCGCGCAAGACGCCGGTGGGAAATTCTGCCGAGGGTTGCGCATGAGGTGTTGGCATAAGCTTGATCAGTGCGGGTTACATGTAGCTAATCGGCGCGACCTGATTACGCGCAGCTAACCAGGCGACGATTTGGGGTAGGTGACGCACATGCTTCATCTCAGTTCCGAGGAAAAAAGCTCATGGGATTGATTCATTTTGGAGTGCCCGAGAACATTGCACTTTTTCTAAAGAAGCGTCTCGGACTCAAGACGTTTGTCGAGACGGGGACATTCAGCGGCGTCACTGCCGCATGGGCCTCCCAGCATTTCGAGCGTGTCTATACAATCGAAGCTAGTGAAGATTTGTGGAGGTCGGCCAAAGAAAAACATAGAGCTCTAAACAACGTTGAGTTCGTTCTGGGCAATTCCGCAAAGAAACTCCCCATGCTTAGGGCGCATTTCGAAAAGCCGCTTTTTTGGCTTGACGCCCATTGGAGCAGTGGAAAAACGGCCGGCGAGGATGCAGAATGCCCTTTACTTTCTGAGCTTGAGGCGATCGCCGAAAGTGGGTTTGCTGACACTGCCATCCTTATCGATGACGCGAGGTACATTCTCGCACCGCCGCCGAGCCCCCACAAATGGGAACACTGGCCGAATATCGATGAAGTGATTTCCGCAATAAACCGATGCGGTGATTTTTTCACTGTCGTGAAAGATGACGTCATCATCGCCATACCCGGCAAGGCTCGCCATGATTTTATACAGTTTATATTCGGGGAAGCAGGTGGGGTAGATGCCGTGGGTGCCGTAATCGGCGCGGGCCAAAAAACAGCGCTCAACCGCTTTCTCAGGACGGTCAAGAATCACACCTATCCAAACCGGGTATTAAAGCGGACCAAAACTGCATTTACTTCCACACCGGACGATTTTCTTGATCGCGTCAAAGGCGTTATTCACGTGGGCGCGAACACAGGCCAGGAGAGGGACGCCTATGCAAGGCGCAATCTTGATGTGCTTTGGATCGAACCTATCCCAGATGTCTTCAATAGATTGACCCAAAATATCGCCTGCTATCCCAAACAAAAGGCAGTTAACGCCCTCGTGACAGACAAGGAAGGTGAGGAGTACACCTTCAACCTGTCCAACAATGATGGACTTTCATCGTCTATCTTCGATTTTAAAAGGCACAAGGAAATTTGGCCGGACATCGATATGATCAGCAGGATCAAGCTTAGGTCGCGCACTTTGGACAGCATCATGTCCGAAAGTAGAGGCCGATATGACGCACTCGTCCTTGACACCCAGGGGTCTGAACTTCTCGTCCTTAAAGGAGCTGGGAACGTCCTGAGGCGGGTCCGCTTCATAAAGACGGAAGCAGCAGATTTCGAGGTCTATCAAGGCTGCACGACCGCTGGTGAGTTAACCAACTACCTTCGGGGATTTGACTTCAGGCCTGTGGCTAGGTCAGACTTCGCAGCAACAAAAGACGGACATTATTGCTGCGACCTAACTTTTGAAAAATCCATGTTCCTGACCGCTTAAAAAAACTCGGCTAGAATGCGGCCGATAGTATGATGTCCCTACGCGACCGCAGCGTTGCGCTCCTTCGCGAGCGCGATATACCAATCGAGACTGCTTGGATTCGCCATCACGTCTCTGTTCGCGACCTTTTCCGGCGGTTGGCCGAGCAGAAGCTTCTTTACAGGCACTTCGAGCTTCTTGCCCGAAAGCGTATAGGGCACGTCAGGCGCAACCAAAATCGCGTTTGGTGCATGGCGCGGCGAAAGCGACTGCCTGATCCGCGCGAGGATCGCTTCCTCGAGTTTCTTGTCCAAAACAGTGCCGTCCCGCATCTTCACGAAGAGATACAGAAACGACTCCCGGCCCAGAAATTCGAGATCGACAACAAGGCTGTCCGCAACCTCGGGGAATTCCTCGACAAGCCGGTAGAACTCGCTTGTGCCCATGCGGATGCCGTAGCGGTTTACGGTTGCGTCGGAGCGGCCATAAATAATGGCCCCGCCAGTGGGTGTGATGCGGATCCAGTCGCCATGACGCCAAACGCCCGGATACATATCGAAGTAACTCTCATGGTAGCGCTTGTTTTCGGCGTCGTTCCAGAAATAGAGGGGCATTGACGGCACCGGTTCGGAGCAAACCAGCTCGCCCACTTCGTTTGTGAGCGCCTTTCCATTGTCATCCCAGGCTTCAACCTTATGCCCAAGCGCCCGGCACTGCATCTCGCCCGCATAAACCGGCAAGAGCGGGACGCCACAAACAAACGCGCCTGCGAAGTCTGTTCCGCCGGAAATCGGGGCCAGCCATATGTCGCTTCGGACATTGGAGTATATCCATTCGTAGCCTTCCGGCGACAGCGGCGAACCTGTTGAGGAAAGACCGCGAAGGCTGGAGAGATCGGCAATCTCGTTTGGCCGCAGCCCTGCCTTCGCGCAATTGTGGTAATAGGCGGCGCCAGAGCCAAACTTTGTAACCCGCGCTTTCTCAACAAAGCGCCAAAGCACGCCAAGATCGGGGTAAGCTGGCGCACCATCATAAAGCGCCACGGCAGCTCCTGCGGCGAGAGCGCTAACCTGCGAGTTCCACATGATCCAGCCAGCGCTCGTATACCATTGGATCGTATCGCCGGGGCCGACATCGCCATGCAGGCAGTGCAGCAAAGCCGCCTCGACAATGATGCCGCCATGCCCATGCACAATGGGCTTCGGCAGTCCGGTCGTGCCCGAGGAATAGACGACCCACAGCGGGTGGTCGAACGGGACTATCTCGGTGCGAAGAGGCGCTGGCCGTGACGCCAAGCTTCGCCAGTCGGATGCAGCGGGAAACAGCGTTGTGTCGACCGCATCCTTAACCGTGGGAAGAATGACGACGTGTTCCACGCTCGGGAGATCGTCCAGGATCGCGCGCGTGATTTCGCTTCGGTCGAATGTTTTGCCGCCATAGGTGTAGCCATCGACGGCGATAAAAGCTTTAGGTTCGATCTGGCGGAAGCGGTCCACAATCGCGAGCCGCCCCATATCGGGCGAGCACAGAGACCAGATCGCGCCTATGCTTGCGACTGCCAGGAAGGTGATGATCGTCTCCGGAATATTAGGCATGATGGCAACGACACGGTCGCCCCGCTTGACGCCCATGCCGCGCAACGCCTCCGCAAAGGAAGCAATCTCATCGCGAAGCTCGGCCCATGTCTTCTCCCGAACCTCGCCGTTTTCCGAGGTGTAGACGATAGCGCGGCGGGAAGTTGCGTCTGGCGCTTCTGTGTGGCGAAGAACCTGGTCCGCGTAATTGAGCGTCGCCCCTTCGAACCATGTCGCGCCAGGCATTTCGCGGCGGCTCAGCACCTTTTTATAGGGCGTCGCTACCTTGAACTGAAAGTAATCCCAGATCGAAGCCCAGAAAGCTTCGATATCGGAAACCGACCATTCCCACAGGCTTGCATAATCCGGAAAGCTGAGCCCTTTTTCGCGTTCAAGCCAAAGCATGTATTGCGCCATACGGCAGCGCTTAGCCTCTTCCCCCGGCTGCCAAAGCAGCTTGCTTTCACTTTGCATGATATTCCCCCGCCGCTAGTCTTCTGCACACCACGCAACGAAATATTATGCCCGAAGCGATGGCCGCTCGCGTCCCCTGAAAAGGGCTAAGATGACGTCTGGATGAGCAGGCGCTCCACGGGGCGGCCGTTTTGAAGATGCTCCTTGAGAATCTCCTCTATGTCGGCTTCGCTATTTGCGCTGTACCAAACTCCCTCGGGATAGACGACGATGACAGGGCCGTGCTCGCATTGGTCAAGGCAGCCTGCCGTATTGACGCGCGTGGATTCGATGCCGAGCTGTTTTGCCCGCTCTTTCATGAAAGCGCGAAGGCGTTCAGAGCCTTTCGCTCCGCAGGAGCCGCGCGGGTCTCCCTCCGGGCGCCGGTTTGTGCAGCAAAATACGTGATGTCTATATGGAATTGGCATTTGGGCTGCCTCGCTGGCACTTTGTTATCTCTAAAAATGCATTTAGCGCTATATCAGCGCGAAAACCTCGAAGCAATGTTGCGGTGCTGCGCCAACGGATATGGTCGAAAGCGAAAGGCCAAGCGCGACGAATGCAATACAACTAGGTAACAATTGCCTTTAGCCTTCAACCTGTACCAAAAATAAGAAACACAAGAATTAACGGAGGAAATCGAGATGGTGGAAATTACTCGTCGGGGTCTCATTAAGAGCGGAACAGCGCTTGCCGCTGCTGGCAGTCTTGGGCTGCTCGACTGGGCCCAGGCTTGGGCTGAGGGGTCTCCTTGGAAACCCGAATCGGGCGCGACGCTGTCCATGCTTCGCTGGAAATATTTCGTGCAGGCCGAGGATGACGCCTTCGTTGCGCTGCTCGATGCGTTCACCAAGGCAACCGGTGTTAAAGTCACCGTTTCTCGCGAATCTTACGAAGACGTGCAGCCGAAGGCTTCTGTTGCCGCCAATACCGGAGCTGGGCCTGACCTCTTCTGGGGGCTCTATACGCTGCCGCATCTCTTCCCAGACAAATGCATGGACGTCACCGACGTCGCCGATTATCTCGGCAAGAAGTACGGCGGCTGGGTCGACAGCGCGGTAAAATACGGCAAGGGAACGGGAACCAAGTGGATCGACATCCCGCTTTGCTTTAACGGCAATCTTCCCAATTACCGCATCTCTTCGATGCAAAAGGCCGGGTTCTCGAAATTCCCCACTACGACGGAAGAATTTCTGGAATTCGCCAAAGCCACGAAAAAGAATAATACGCCCGGCGGGTTTCCATTCGGGCATGCGTCGGGCGACGGCAATGCCTGGGCGCATTGGTGCCTTTGGTCCCATGGCGGTAATATCGTCGACAAGGATGATAAGGTCGTCATCAACTCTCCGGAAACCGCAAAGGCTCTCGAGTACGCGAAACTTCTTTATGACAACATGATCCCAGGGGTCGCCTCCTGGAACGATGCCTCGAATAACAAGGCGTTCCTCTCGGGCGACATTCATTGGACCGGCAACGGCATTTCCATCTATGCGGCAGCTCAAAAGGACCCTGCGAAGAAAGAGATGGCGGACGATATGGATCATGCGGTGTGGCCAATCGGACCCGTGGGCCATGCGACCGAGTTCCACCTCATGTTCCCGTTGCTCGCGATGCGCTACACGAAATATCCGCAAGCCTGTAAGGCGCTTATGGCTTTCATGCTCGAAGCGGAAAACTTCAATCCTTGGCTTATCTCGGCTGCCGGTTATCTTAGCCACTGCTTGAACGGCTACGATGCAAATCCGGTTTGGACCTCCGATCCGAAACGCGCGCCATTCCGCGAGGCCGCAAAGCGTTCGCAAACGGCCGCCGGACTAGGCACCGTTGGCGAAAAAGCCGCGAGCGCCATCGCCGATTTTGTCCTTCTCGACATGTTTGCCACTTACGCAACTGGCCGCGAAGACGCCAAAGGGGCCATGAAGCTTGCCGAGCGGCAGCTTCAACGCATTTATCGCTAGGGTACCCCCCTCACCCAGCCCCTCTCCCGGGAGAGGGGCTGCTGTTGAGGACCCTTCTCCCTTAGAGGTGAGGGACGCCGTGGAGACTCCCTCTCCCCTCTGGGGAGAGGGTTGGGGTGAGGGGAAGTTAATCCCCATGGCCACCCATGACTATGGCCATGGAAGTACAAACCGCATCCGCTGCAAATGTAAACGTCAGACTAGGCTTACCAAATAATAGTAATTAGGCTCGGCGGTGGATTTTAAAACTTGAGTATTCCAACGGAACGACTGCATTCAGCCTTACTACTTGCTTGATGCACGGATTGAGAACACGGTGGTGACATGAACCAGGATGACAAAATCTCGAAGGAAAGCGGCTCCAACCAAAGGCTGCGCAGCCGCCGCTGGTTCGACGATCCAACCGATCCGGCCATGACCTCGCTTTATCTTGAGCGCTACATGAATTATGGGCTTACCCGCGCCGAACTCCAGTCGGGCAAGCCCATAATCGGAATCGCGCAGACGGGCTCCGATCTGTCACCGTGCAACCGCCATCATCTGGAACTCGCGACACGCGTGCGAGATGGTATCCGCGATGCAGGCGGCATTCCACTTGAGTTTCCGATGCATCCTATCCAGGAGACGGGCAAGCGGCCTACGGCGGCGCTCGATCGCAATCTCGCCTATCTTGGGCTCGTCGAAATCCTGCACGGTTATCCGATCGACGGAGTGGTTCTAACGACCGGCTGCGACAAGACCACGCCCGCATGTTTGATGGGTGCGGCGACGGTCAACATACCCGCTATTGTCTTATCTGGCGGCCCGATGCTTGATGGCTGGTGGCAAGGGAAGCTGGCGGGCTCAGGAACGATCGTCTGGGATTCGCGCAGGCGGTTTGCTGCGGGCGAGATCGATTATGACGAGTTCATCAATCGGGTTGCGTCGTCAGCGCCGTCTGTTGGCCATTGCAACACTATGGGCACGGCGCTCTCTATGAATGGGCTTGCCGAGGCCATCGGCATGTCGTTGCCAGGCTGCGCGGCGATCCCGGCGCCGCATCGCGAGCGCGGTCAGATCGCATATGAGACGGGCAAAAGGATCGTGGCGATGGTCCACGAAAACCTTCGTCCGTCCGACATCATGACCAAGGCGGCCTTCGAAAATGCCGTGGTGGCTGCTGCCGCGCTCGGCGCATCGTCAAATTGTCCGATACATATGGTGGCGATTGCGCGTCACATGGGCGTGGATCACACGCTTGATGACTGGCAGCGCCTCGGTCCCGACGTGCCACTGCTGGTGGACTGTCAGCCTGCTGGCCGTTTTCTCGGCGAGGCCTTTCACCGCGCAGGCGGGGTACCGGCCGTCATGAGGGAATTGCTCGTAGCGGGAAAACTCAATGGTGACGTGCGTACCGTGACCGGCCGCACGCTCGCGGAAGACCTGGCTGCCGTCGCCGAGCCGGATCGCGAAGTGATCCGCGCATACGAAAAGCCGCTCAAAGAGGCGGCGGGTTATGTCGTGATGTCGGGCAATCTCTTCGACAGCGCGGTGATGAAAATCAGCGTGATCGATCCCGAATTCCGCAAGCGCTTTCTTCAGAATCCCGAACACCCTGATGTTTTCGAGGCGAAGGCTATCGTCTTTGAAGGCCCCGAGGACTACCACACCCGCATCGATGATCCTGACCTTGGCGCTGACGCGAATTCAGTGCTGGTCATCCGCAATTGCGGCCCCGTCGGATATCCAGGCGGCGCCGAGGTCGTCAACATGCAGCCGCCATCTGCGCTCATCAAAGAGGGCGTAACTACGCTGCCGACGATCGGGGACGGCCGTCAGAGCGGCACTTCGGCAAGCCCCTCAATTTTGAATGCCTCGCCCGAGTCCGTGGTTGGCGGCGGCCTTGCGTTGCTGAAAACCGGCGACCGCATCCGCATCGACTTGCCCAGGCGAAAGGTCGACGTTGTGCTCCCCGAAGGGGAACTGGCTGCGCGCCGCGCTGCTTGGCAGCCGCCGGTGCTGCAAAACAAAACCCCTTGGGAAGAAATTTACCGCAGCATGGTGGGGCAGCAAGCGACGGGCGCATGCTTGGAGCCTGCTACTCTCTATCTCGACATAATCGAGACACGCGGTGAATCGCGGCATAACCATTGAGAGCTTAGGGCCTGCATTAGCAAGGACATGACATATGAACAGGATTGATCTGGACGGCAAAGTTGCAGTCGTCACCGGCGGAGCCAAGGGCATCGGGCTCGCAATCGCCGAGCGATTTGTGAAATCGGGAGCCCAAATCGCCATCTGGGATGCGGATGATCGCGAAGCGGAAAAAGCCGCAAAGCAGTTGGGAGGGCGCGCTTTCACTGTTGACGTAAGCGATGAGCAATCCGTTCTTCGCGCCGCAGAAGAGACCAAAGTTGCGTTTGGTTCGATAGATATTCTCGTGAATAGCGCCGGAATTACCGGGCCAAATGTTTCCATCGAGGAGTATGACGCCGCGCACTGGCGCAGCGTGTTGGAAGTTAACCTGACGGGGGCATTTCTTTGCTCGAAAGCCGTCATTCCACACATGAAATCGACAAATTACGGCAGGATCGTTCACATCGCGTCTGTCGCCGGAAAAGAGGGAAACCCCAATGCCGGGGCGTATTCGGCCTCGAAAGCGGGTGTGATCGCTCTCACGAAAACATTAGGAAAAGAGCTTGCGTCATCGGGCATCAGGGTGAATTGCGTCACCCCAGCCGCTGTTGAAACAGGGCTTTTCGCGCAAATGACCGAAAGCCATATCGCGTTCATGCTTTCGAAAATACCGATGGGACGCTTTGGGCGCGTCGAAGAAGTTGCAAGTCTTGTGGCTTGGCTTGCTTCGGAGGAGTGCTCGTTTTCCACTGGAGCGGTATTCGATCTCTCCGGTGGCCGGGCTACTTATTAGGCAAAAGTTTTCGCGCAATCCTGGCGGCGGACGGCATCCTCGTCGCGCTGCAGGGTCGTTTTCTGCGGTAATAACGAGCGCCGGGGCCAGCCCCTTCAGCTCTTCGGCGCTAGCGCGGAGCGGTGACACATAGGGATTATCGCGAGTCTTCGGGTCGGGAGCGTAGAGATCCCAGCCATACTTCATGAAAGCACGCGCCAGGAAGCGGCCAGTCCCGTATTCATGGTAGGAGTCAGTATCAACGCTGGCGTCGGTCGCCGGAATGAGAAGCACCTGATAGCTGATCTTGGGGCCTTTGCGGTCCTTGGTCATGAGAGCAAGCGCGGCAGTCTTATTGCCGCCAACCGAATTGCCGGCGATGGCGATGCGGTTGCCATCTGCGCCGAACTCGCTCGCGTGCTTGGCAAGCCACTTCAGTGCAGCATAGCATTCCTCCAGCTGCGTTGGAAATTTTGCCGTCGGGAGGGGAGTATATTCAACGAACACGCCAATCTGGCCGGAGCCCACGACGAGGTCGCGCAACAGGCGTTGATGATTCTCAAAATTGCCGATGATCCAAACGCCGCCGTGTATGAAGAGCAGGAGGCCGGGCGTTCCACTCACATGCTCAGGCTTCATGATGTAGAGTTTAACCGTGCGGCCATCCTGTGTTAATGGTTTTCTCAGTTGTGGTGACGCCAGACATATCGACGGCTGTCTGCGACTGGAGCTTGGTGAGAACTTCCTGCGGTTTCGGCTGCGGTAGCTCCCAGAAGGGGCTGCTATCCTTGTTGACCTCAGCAAGGAACGGACGAATTTGGGGATCGATCCGGGGGTCTTCGGCGGCGTTTGGAGCCGCTGCGGCAGTTTGGGTCATGAAGCTTGCTCCGATTATCAAGGCTGCGAATTTCGAGGTGCGGCTCATGGACGCTTGTTCCGTCATCTATTTGCAGCGAACCGGCCGCGCTCATTTGATGGCGCGCGACAGCTTCGACGGACGCCTCGAAATGGGCTGTCGCAGGGATATAAATTGACCAGTTGAGTATTGGCTCCGATCAGAGCGGCATTCGCGTCCGAGGGGCAGCGACAGTGTCTAAGCAAACTCTGCTGGCATCGCCAACGAATGTCTGTTTAGGTCATATTATTTTAGCAGAGTTCTTGTCCCAACATCGGCTATCCCTTTTGGTAGACTCTGTTTAGCCCTTCCCCCCCAAGGACTTCCATGAGCCAGCTGCCCCCCTGCCCCAAATGCGCATCTGAATTTACTTACGAAGAGAGTAACCTTTTTGTGTGCCCAGAATGCGCTAACGAATGGGGCGCCAACGCAGGCGTCCCCGCCAAAGACGGCGCTAAGGTTTATAAGGATAGCGTCGGCAACGTGCTTCAAGATGGCGATACCGTCACCGTCATCAAGGACCTCAAACTCAAAGGCTCCTCGAAGGTCGTCAAAGTCGGCACGCGCGTGAAAAACATCCGCCTTGTAGATAGCGATCACGACATCGATTGCAAAATCGACGGCATCGGCGCGATGAGCCTCAAATCGGAATTTGTGAAAAAGGTGATGTGAGGGGCTGGCCTTAAGCCGGTATTCGTTGGCTTGCCAACGAATACCGGTTCGGGTCATTTTCGTTTTTTGCGGCAACGTGCGCGACCGCGGTGCCCCCAGGATCAGACATTCGCTGGCGCCACTCGAAACGTTGTCCAGGTAAAAAACAACCTGCTTAGGCAAAAAATCACCTTTCGGCGCAATTCCGTCGTTGGCTCGAACGAGGAGCGCTGGAACGATCCGTGGCAGGTATTGGGGGCGTTGGTCGAAACGCTGGCTAAGCAGAACCTGCGTGATCCCGGACGCCCTTGTCGCGTCCGGGGCCGCTGTTTGGAATGTGCGTGTTAGCGCGAGAAAAGCCCGGCATTGGCATCGCGCAGAATGTTTTTCTGCACCTTGCCCATCGCATTGCGCGGCAGATCCTCCGCGAAGAGCACCTTCTTCGGCAATTTATAATTCGCAAGGCGCGGCTTCAATGCAGCGAGCACAGCCGCTTCATCGAGCTGGTTCTCCTTGTTCTTAACGACCACTGCAACTACGCCTTCGCCAAAATCGGGGTGGGCAACGCCAACAACGGCGCTTTCGACGACGCCGGGCAAAGCGTCAATCTCGAATTCCACTTCTTTCGGATACACGTTGTAGCCGCCCGTGATAACGAGGTCCTTGCCACGTCCTACGATGTGGACGTAGCCGCGCGCGTCGATCTTGCCGAGATCGCCGGTGATGAAAAAGCCATCTTCGCGGAACTCTGCCTTTGTCTTCTCGGGCATGCGCCAATAGCCCATGAACACATTCGGGCCACGCACTTCGATCATCCCGATCTCTTCATCGGGCAATAGCTCAGCCGTTTCCGGATTTGTGATGCGCACCTGCACGCCCGGCAGCGGAAGCCCAACAGTGCCAGGCACGCGGTCTCCGTCATAAGGGTTCGAGGTGTTCATATTTGTTTCGGTCATGCCATAGCGCTCAAGTATGGCTTGTCCGGTGCGTTCTTCGAAGGCCCGGTGAGTATCCGCGAGAAGCGGCGCTGAGCCCGACACGAAGAGCCGCACGTGGCTCGTGGTCTCGCGGGTGAGCCGCGCATCCGCCAGGAGCCGCACATAGAATGTCGGGACGCCCATCATGGCTGTCGCGCGCGGCATAAGCTTGAAGATCTCGTTCGGATCAAATTTCGGAAGGAAGATCATGCTCGCGCCGGACATGAGCGCCACGTTGCTGGCCACGAAGAGCCCGTGGGTATGGAAGATTGGCAGCGCATGAAGAAGCACATCGTTTGCGGTGAAGCGCCATGTCTCGATAAGCGCAACGGCGTTGGACGACAAATTGCCGTGCGTGAGCATCGCACCTTTCGAGCGCCCTGTGGTGCCGGAGGTGTAGAGGATCGCGGCGAGATCGGTGGAGCCACAGCCAGCATCTTCGAATGAGCTAGGTTGCTGGGCCGCAAGCGTCATGAGGCTGCCGTCACCCTTCTGGCCGAGCGTAAGGCATTTCGAAACGCCAGTTTCGCGGCAAAGCGCTTCGCACGCCGCTGCCTTCTCAGGATCGCAGACCAACAGCGCCGGCTCGGCGTCACGCAAGAAATAGTCGAGCTCAGTTTGCGTATAAGCCGTATTGAGCGGCAAGTAGATAGCGCCAACACGCAAGCAGGCTAGGTAAAGAAAAAGCGCCTCCGCCGACTTTTCGACCTGCGCCGCCACGCGGTCTCCGGGCTTAACGCCGCTTGCCGTCAGCACATGAGCGAGCTGGGCTGAAAGCTCGATTATGCCGTTGTAGGTGAAGGACCTGCCATCACCTGTTTCGAGCGCGATTTTTCCGCCCTGCTTCCAATTCGACCGAAGCTCAGAAAAGAGGTTGCGCGTGTCTGTCACTGTATTTTCCCGCTTGCTGAAAAGTCTCAATGATAATGGGAGGGCCCGAAAGTTGTAACAAGCCGAGGCGCGAGCGGCAAGAAATCGCAGAGAAAGCTCTTGGCCCGATGGCTCAACCGACTGATGTTCCTCAGTTGAGAGACAATGCGAAATTGCAACATTCGCACAGCAATTACGATAGCCTAAAATCGAAAAGTGCCGCCAGGCCACAGAACTGCCTAGAATCGGCTTGCACGCTGCGAGACTGTACGATCCGCCAATGCAGGCGGTTTTAAAAACTCAGAGCTCATATATCGGTACAAGAATGTTTCAGCGCCTAGCCCTTCCGTGTATCGCCGCCTTGCTCATATGTGGTTGCGCCGGTCCAAATGCCGACCAAGCGCCAACTCAGACGGCGGTTGATACTTCGAAAATGCCGCAAGCAGGAATTTTCACAGTCAAGGACGTGGTCGTGACTGAGGAAGGTCCGGACACATTGCGCCTCGCCGCAGCGACGACGAATAAGTTTACTTTCGCCGAGCTGTCCGCGGTGGTTTGGTGCCGGGCCCGCGAAGAAGCCTCCGCTCGCAAATATGACGGATGGTACCAAGACGGTATTCAGCAGATTTCTAACGGGCCGAGCCAGCCGCAGGTCGCCATTGCAACGGCGAAGTTTTTCAAAGGAAAGCCGCCAGAGGGCAAGAAGACGCTTAAGCAGGAAAAGAGCCCATGCTCTGAAATTCCTGCTGTCGCAAAGGCGAAAGTCTAGATTTCGGTATCGTTTAAAGGCGCGTCTCAACAGAGACCGCGCCTTTTTTACATCGTTGCAGGATTGCTGAGCCGAAGGCGAAGAGCCTCACGCGCCGGATGGGTTTGGCGACTCAATACCTAAACGCCTGCCGTTGACTCCGTTCTGCCCATTATGGGAATTCGCCACATATTGGGTCACGGCATCGCGTAGCCAGTCGATTTCCCGAATGGTGACGTCCGTTTGCCGGGCTGGAATTACGATACCGGCGTCTTGGAACGCCTCCAAAATAGCGATGCGCAAGTCAGTGCGCGTGGCTATGCTCTTATTCAGATCATAGGTGAACGCAAAGAGCTTAAAGTTCAGCGTATCCGCCCCGAAATCCTCGAAATCCACGAACGGCTCGGGCGAGGACATGACGTTGGGGTGAGCCTCGGCCACACTAAGAAGAGTTGCCTTAACCAATCTCGGATCACATCCATAAGCAACGCCGACCGCTATGGTGACGCGCCCAGAATTGTTGCGAAGCGTCCAGTTCTTGACCTTTTCGGTGATAAAAAACGAGTTCGGAATAAGGACGTGCGCGCGATCGAAGGTCTCTATTTCCGTTGAACGGACGCTAATTTTCCGCACATAGCCTTCTTCGCCGCCAACGACTACGAGGTCTCCGACCTTGATCGGTCGCTCTGCAAGCAAGATCAGCCCAGAAACGAAGTTGCTCACCACACTTTGAAGACCGAAGCCAATGCCGACAGAAAATGCGCCCGCTACAATGGCGAGGTTAGAAAGATTGAAGCCTGCGTAGGAGAAGGCCATGAGCGCGGCGACGAAGATGCCGATATAGCCGACGCCCGTGCGGATCGAATCCCGCAGGCCTCCCGAGAGTCCGGCGGGTTTCAGGATCTGTGCATCCAGCCAGCCTTGCAAAAGTTTTGAGGCGAAGTAGCCAAAAACAAATACGATGACGGAGGTGGCGATTACCGCAAGCGAGACCTGAGTGTTACCGATGTGAAAGCCGAAGAATAGCTGCCGGTACCAGTCAAGAATGTCGACCCATGGGTAGTTCCATTGCAGCAAAATCAGCGGGATAGACAGCAAGAACACCGCGAATTTGAGGATTAAGCTGACCGGCACAGCGATCTGCTCGCGGCGGCGCTGATCGGCTCCCAATGTGGTCTGCATCCAACGGCCGACGGCGGATGTCTCGTCGCTCATCCCCTGAGCCAAGCCGTCCGCCCATAGCAGCAAGAGATAGACCACAACCAGGATCGACCCGGTGACAATAAGCTGCTGCGCAATGAAGCGTGAAAGCGCGAGATACCCCGATACGGCCGTCAGTACGATTGCAAGGGCGATAAGCCACATCGGAAACCGCAGCACTTTTAACCAAGTCAGCGAAGGCAGGCTTTCCACGCGCCTCTCTTCAAGCGGGGTTTGCAAAATCGCTACAAGGAGCGCGGCCAAAACTAAGTTCGCGGTTAAACTCAGTGCGAGAGTGAGCGAGAACTGCGCCTGCACAACGCGGGTGACAGTGTAAATGAACGTTGTCGCGCCATAGACCAGAGCAACTGCGAGAACGAGTCTACAGATGCGAGCTGCCGCTCGGTCCGACGCTGGCAGTAGCCGCCAATGCGGTGCGCTTGGAGCAAGCACCGTCGAGATCAATGCGTTGACAACCACGAGCGTAATAACGGAACGCCCTCCGGCATAAAAGAGCGCCGCTATCGGATTTGGGAAAGGCTGCGCATCAGCGACCGCATTGTAAAGGAACACGATCGGCAGAACGAGAGGCAGCGAGCGCAGCAAAATGACTCCGGCCGCCGATGAGGCTCGCCTCCAAAAGGGCGGTTCGCTATCCGCGTTCCAGCGCCGTAAATAGCTGACGCCTCGCCAGCGAAGGAACGCTAGCAGCGCCCAAAGCAGGAGCGCCTGGATTGCCAGATAGGAAACGTGATCCTTGTCTGCTACTTGGCGCCACCAGTTCTCAACGGTCTCTTGAACGCGACTGAGAGCGAGGCTGGCATATTCAGGGACGGTCTGCCAAGTTACGGCGGAAAAAACGCCGGGCACAGGCTGGAAGAGATTGTTTGTGAAATTTCTTCGGCGAATGTCTTGGATCGTATTGAGGACCTGATTAATCCTGGATTGAGTTGAATCGAGAGAATTTCTTGCGTTCGTCAGTAGCCCATAGCGATAGAGCGAGTCTGCCCGAAAGCGTGCGGCTTGCTCAAACTCGGGGGGCTGTCCGTTGACAGGCGGGGGAGGAAGCCGATCCACTTGATCTTGGACAGCATTGAGAGGAGTTTCAAGCCTTCTCCAAAAACCATCCGCATCCGCCCTAAGTTTCAATAGGTCGTCACGAGGGACGTTGAGGCCGTTGCCGCGCAAACCGGGTTTGCGAAGTTCCCCGTCAATCCGATCAAGCTCTTTTTGCCAAGCACCAAGCTTGGCGTCGATATCGACGCCGACCTCTTGATTGACGCGCTTAGTGAGTTCAGTAGCGTTGACCGGTACGGCTATTGCTGATGTAGCAGAACTCGGCGATGCGGGGGTCTGCGCAACTGGCTTCGGCGCAATAGGCGCAATAGGAAGCTGCGCCAACGCTCCGCTTGTGACGAGAAGCAATATCGCAAAAAACGCGCGCGCAATAATTTGGGGCCGCAATACCATCTCACGCCTCAATTGGGAAACTTGACTGACGATAGCTCTATTAGAGACAAAAGGAGCGGGCAATATGGCGATTGACGGATTTGCTCACTCTACTGCACCAATTCCGTTTCTTCGACAGGAACTCGGCCGGTCAGTCCCGGTCGTACAGACCAGTGTGGTAACGGCGGCGAGCAAAGCTTAGCCGGAAGCGATCCAAATTCACGTACAAGCGTTTCCACTGGATTGCCATGGCGAGCCGGTCCAAGAGCGTGCACCCAAGGCTCATCCAACGAGCGGATTGGAGTAACCGGCGACGAGCTTCACGAGATCGGCTTGACGGCTGACGCCAGCCTTATCGAAAAGACGGTAGAGATGCGTTTTGACGGTGGTTTCGGCGACGCCGAGCGCCAGCGCCGTCTCGGGCACGCCGCCAATCTCGACGATGGCATGCAGCACGCGCAGCTCGGTTGGCGTCAATTGAAAGCTTTGTGCGATAACATTGGCAGCGCTCTCCAGCGTCGCCTTGCGCACGAACACGGCGGCGACGGCCTTGCAGACGAGGCCTGCGCTGAGCCGTTCACCCGAGGTGAGCGCCAGCACATGCGCGATGGAGCGCTCGCCGTTATGCGCGCTCAGCGGCAAGACGATGGCCTTGGCGCCGATCCCGGCGTCGCCGCGGGCGCAGGCGGCAAAGACCTCGCGCAAGGTCTGATCGACCTGGGGATCGCGGGTCACGAGCCGGCCGCCGATAGAGCGCAAAAAATCACCCGCATAGAGCATGTCATAGCCAGCGGCATTAGCATGGACGATCCGGCCATTCTCATCGACGAGAAACGTACCCGCGCTGAGACCATTCAGCGTATCGGCAAAGGTCGCGGCTTCGCTCTGCTTAAGTTCCATTGCCTTACCAATAAGCAAGGCGCGACTCGCATGGGGCGCGATGAGCGCGATGCGCCGGCGCATGGCGTCATCGAGCATGCTGTTTGCCTTATCAGGCGTGAGGGCAAGGAAAGTCGCGTTTGTCTCCGATTTTTCGAGCATGACGAATGCGGTGTCAGCTCGATCTTGAGGGCGCAAATATTCATTATAGAAGGCTCCCTGGCGATACTCATCATAAGGCACAAGCTCGGGAATGCTCATAACCCTTCCAATACGCGGCAGCCGCGAGTGATGACTTGCGATGAAAGTCGCGAATGGATCGTGTGCAGCATAAATATCAATATAAATCTGAGCGAAGTGGGGATCGATGTTAACGTGATATCTTATGTCTCCGAGCCTACCCGCAGGATCTTTCGAGATGACTGCGCAAGTCCTGGCGCCAACGAAATTCATAATCTTCGCAAGTACGGCGGTCCAGAGCGCCGGATTAAGCGCAGCGTCGTGGATGTCTCCGATGAGGTCGGTATATTTCTGGCCTTCACGCATATGGCTCACTCGCGCACCCGCCAACGGCGTTGACCTTTTTTCACAGGGCGCATCCACGGATTTCACAGCGAACGGGTGATGCCGCGACCTGCTAAACGCTGGCCATTTTGCACGGTTTTTGTTGCAAACCGGGCTTTGGCGCAACGCCCCTTGTGAAGTCGCTGTGCCGGAATTTTCTGCCTCGTCGAGATCGCTGGGAGCCCGAATGTTAGGGGCCAATTCTTAACAATAAGTTTCAGTCCGCGCCGGCAGCCAGGCAGCATCAGCGCTAAGCTCGGCCGTAGAACTGGACCGAGGCTTTTCTGTCTCCCCCCGACTCTACGTGGAAATCTCCTGCTCGGAGGAGGCTTTGTTTAAGCGGGCTCCTAGCCTCAGCAGAATGAAAGCGCCGCCTCCGTCTGACGGCAGCTTTCACCTCGGTTATTTCAAGCCTCGCTCGGCGCGGGAGCAGCCTCCAACTTCGGATCATGGCCCAGCGCGACGGTGATCACCCCGGCCAAGATCATAAATACGCCGAGTGATGCAGTGGCGAGCGCAGGGTCTTTAAAGCTGTCGCGGATCCAGCCGACCATGTAAGGGCCTGCGAACCCGCCAAGATTGCCGATGGCGTTAACGAGGGCGATACCTCCGGCGGCAGCGGTGCCGGTGAGCAAGGCTGTGGGCAGCGACCAAAAGGTCGGCAGTGCGGCGAAGATGCCTATAGAGCCTAGCGTAAGCGCAACCATCGCCATTATCGGATCGCTAAAATATGCGCCAGCGATCAGGCCCGCGCCTCCCAGAAACGCCGGGAGTGCCACATGCCAAACGCGCTCCTGGGTCCGGTCGGAATTGCGCGACCACGGAACCATCACGATTGCACTGAAAACGTAGGGGATGGCAACGACCCATCCGGTCATGGCAGTGGTCAGGCCGAAACCTTTAACGATTTGTGGAAGCCAAAAACCAAGCCCATAAAGCCCTACAACGATGCCGAAATACACAAGGGCAAGCCCTAGTACGCGCGGATTATAAAGCGCCTCGCCCAGCGTGTATTTGCGGATCCCCTCACGGCTGAGTCGTTCGGCTTCGATGCGGTCCGTTACATACTTGCGCTCGTCGGGCGTCAGCCATTTTGCGTCAGCAGGTTTGTCGGTCAGGTAGAAAAAGGTCACAAAGCCGAGCACAATTGCTGGAATGGCCTCAATGATAAACAGCCACTGCCAGCTCTTCAGCCCGGACACGCCGCCGAAAGTGGTTAGGATCCAACTTGATAGCGGTGCTCCAATCACGCCCGACAAAGCGACCGCGATCATGAACAGGCCGACCATCCGCGTGCGTTCGGCAGAGGGGTACCAGTAAGTTAAATAAAGGATGATGCCGGGGAAAAAGCCCGCTTCCGCAACGCCAAGCGCAAAACGGATGGCGTAAAAGCTCGTCGCATCGCTAACAAACGCCATCGCGGCGGAAATGATGCCCCAAGTAATCATGATGCGCGCGATCCAAACGCGCGCGCCAATCTTCTCGAGCAGAATGTTCGATGGAACCTCGAAGATGAAATAGCCCGCAAAGAATATGCCTGCTCCGAGCCCGAAGACGGCGTCGCTAATGCCGAGATCGCCCTTGAAGGTGAGGGCCGCGAAGCCAAGGTTCACCCGGTCGAGATAGGCGGCGAAATAGCAGAGCATCAGAAACGGAATGAGCCGCCAAGCCATCTTCCGCGACGCGGTGCGAGCAACACTGTCCACGTGAATTCTCCCCAGACTTTTGCTTAGCCGTGCCTTAAGCCTAACCTGATGAGTTGACAAGAAAAACGCGCAGCATTTAGGCAGGCGGAGATTTGACCACTTCGCCGTCTTCTTTGACGAAGTCTCCAATATTTGGATTAGGCAGGATATCCAAAACAGCCTCGGAGGGGCGGCAAAGCCTTGCACCTTTCGGCGTTACAACAATAGGCCGGTTGATGAGGATCGGGTGAGCAAGCATGAACTCGATAAGCTCGTCATCGCTCCATTTCGGATCCGAGAGCTGAAGCTCTTGGTAGGGCGTGCCCTTCTCGCGGAGAAGATCGCGAACGGAGATGCCCATCGCCTTGATAAGCTCCTTGAGCTTTTCGCGTGACGGCGGCGTCTTCAGATATTCGATGATTTCCGGCTCCTCGCCGCTTTGACGGATCATAGCGAGGGTGTTGCGGGAGGTCCCGCATTTGGGGTTGTGATAGATAACGACGCTCATGGCTAATGCCCTTTTCCTAGCTGATCTTCTTTCTAACATTGCCTAATTGCATAGTTCAATAATTATGGTATTGTTGATCTATGGAAAACAGTGCTGCCGTGAGAGCATTTGCCGCCCTCGCCCAGGAAAACAGACTCGCGATCTTCCGTCACCTCGTCACAGCCGGGCCGAGTGGTTTACCGGCAGGCGAGATAGCAAAGGCCGTGGGCATCGGTCCGACGACCCTTTCCTTTCATTTGAAGGAATTGGATCGCGCCGGGCTTGTGACGCAGACTCGGGAGGGCCGCTTCATTCGCTACGCGCTTTACGTCGAAGGCGTGCGCCAGCTCGTCGATTTTTTGACGAGTGATTGCTGCGGCGGCCGTCCGGAGCTTTGCGGCACAGCTTTCCTAGACACCGGTCGATTCTGCAAGAAGGAAGAGGTCCTCCCTCATGACTGAACGCGTCTTCAATGTACTTTTCCTCTGCACCCATAATTCCGCGAGGTCGATCATCGCGGAATCCATTCTCAATCGGATCGGAAAGGGCAAATTCCACGCCTTTAGCGCGGGGAGCTACCCGAGCGGACAGGTCAATCCCTATGCGCTCGATCTCCTCAAGGGGCTTAATTACGATGTAAGCGGGCTGCGCTCGAAATCGTGGGATGAATTCGCCGCGCCAGGCGCGCCTCAGATGGATTTCGTCTTCACGGTTTGCGATGACGCGGCCAACGAAGTTTGTCCGATGTGGCCCGGCCAGCCAATGACGGCGCATTGGGGGCTCCCTGATCCGTCCACAGCCCAAGGGGCGGAGGCCGAGAAGCGGTTCGCATTTGCCAACACCCACCGGATGCTTAGGCAGCGCCTCGACGTTTTCCTCAGTCTCCCAATGCTTTCCTTGGAGCGCGTAGCCTTGCAGAGGAATATAGAAGAGATCGGCCGGATGACCGATACACCGGAGAAAGTCTAGTGAAGGCAGCAAATCTCCCCCGCAAATTAGCGGCAGAAGCGCTTGGCACCGGATTTCTGGTGGCTGCGGTCGTCGGCTCCGGCATCATGGCCGCGAAGCTCGCCGGCGGCAATGAGGCGTTAGCCCTTCTTTGCAATACAATACCCACAGGCGCGATTCTTGTCGTGCTCATTATTGTTTTTGGCGGCATCTCGGGCGCTCATTTCAACCCAGCCGTCACGCTATCCTTTTGGGTGCGCCGTGAACTTGCGGGCCGGGTGGCGCTAGGGTTTATCCTCGCGCAAATTCTCGGCGGGATAGCTGGCACGCTCGCGGCCCATCTCATGTTCGGCGAGACCCTCTTTCAGCTCTCGGTCAAAATAAGAAGTGGCCCCTCGCAATGGTTCTCCGAATTCGTGGCGACGTTCGGCCTACTCCTCACAATCTTCGGCACGCTCCGCTGGAGGCCCGAGGCCGTGCCTTTCACGGTCGGTCTTTATATAAGCTCCGCTTACTGGTTCACGGCTTCGACAAGCTTTGCAAATCCCGCCGTCACAATTGCGCGCGCCCTGTCCGACACCTTCGCTGGCATAAGGCCCATCGATGTTCCAGTTTTTATTCTCGCGCAACTCGGTGGCGCGCTGACCGCAATTGCGCTCACAAGGTGGATGCTGCGCCCAGAATCAAGGGCATCGACCCCGCGCAACTAATTGAGCCGCGCTCTCCGTTCGCCCGATCATGCCCTTTGTTATTGCGTATTTGTATTTTTAGCCCCTAGGCGCCAAACATTGCACAACGGAGCAGCACCAATGTCTGAGAAAACCGCTATCGCCGGGGCATTTCGTTTTGAACATGAAGGCGTAGAGGCTTGGAGCGCGCGAAAGCTGGCTGCGTAACCCGGTGTTGATCACGGCGCACTGGCGAAATATTCGCAAAAGCCTTGCGCCGAAGCGCTGGCGGGCATAGCTTTCCGGCGCAATCTCATCCCGGAGTGACTATCATGGCTTTTCTGTCCGACTCGCTTGCCCGCGTGAAGCCCTCGTCGACTATCGCTGTTGCATCCAAGGCGCGGGATCTTAAAGCGGCGGGTAAGGACGTGATCAGCCTTGGCGCTGGCGAGCCCGATTTCGAGACGCCCGAGAACATCAAGGAAGCCGCAATCAAGGCGATCCGCGATGGAAAAACGAGATACACCAATGTGGAAGGCATTCCCGAGCTGAGGGAAGCCATCTGCCGCAAGTTTAAGCGCGAGAACGGCCTGGACTACAAGCCTGCGCAGGCCTTCGTGGCGCCAGGCGGCAAAAAGGTCATTTATAACGCCATGATGGCGACGCTGAACCCCGGCGACGAGGTTATTATCCCAGCGCCCTATTGGGTATCTTATCCAGACATTGTGCTTCTGGCAGGCGGCAAGCCGGTGTTTGTCGAAGCTGGCATCGACACGAAGTTCAAGTTGAAGCCCGAAGCGTTGGAAGCCGCCATCACGCCGAAAACGAAGTGGATGATCTTCAACCATCCGTCTAATCCTACGGGCGCGGCTTATACGCGCTCGGAACTGAAGGCGCTTACAGATGTGCTGATGCGGCATCCGCAGGTGTGGGTGCTGACCGACGATATGTACGAGCATCTTGTCTTTGACGGCTTCGAGTTCACCTCGCCCGCACAGGTCGAGCCAGGTCTTTATGAGCGCACGCTCACAATGAATGGCGTTTCAAAGGCTTATGCGATGACAGGGTGGCGCATCGGCTACGCAGCAGGGCCGGAGAACCTGATCAAGGCGATGACGAAGCTTCAATCGCAGACGACTTCGAACGCCTGCAGCATCAGCCAATGGGCAAGCGTCGAGGCGCTGAATGGTCCGCAGGGTTTTCTTAAAGAGCGCGCAGAAAGCTTTAAAGACCGGCGCGATCTCGTGGTCTCAATGCTCAATCAAGCCAAGGGCTTGGAATGCCCGACGCCCGACGGCGCGTTCTATGTGTATCCCTCTTGTGCGAAACTCATCGGCAAGACAACGCCCGTTGGCAAGGTTCTTGAAAACGACGAAGACTTTGTGACCGCGCTTCTCGAAGATGAAGGGGTTGCGGTTGTCCACGGTGCGGCGTTCGGCTTGTCGCCATATTTCCGCATCTCCTACGCTTGCTCAACGGAAGAGCTTGAGGAGTTCCTGCCGCCGCATTCAACGCTTCTGCGCAAGCTTGAGGTAAATTTAAGCTGTGGTTAAATGGGTGGCGCACTTTGGAGCGCCGCTCATGCGTTTAGCCCGCGACGCGAGGTTGAATAGGCTATTAGAATTTCGCTCGCGTCATGGAATTGCCAAAAGCGCGCTCATAAGTCTGCGCAGTAACTTGGGGGATGATTATGCCGAACTTGACACCGCCGACCAACACCACTTTTCTCATATCACTGGTTCTCTTTCTGGTGGGGCTAATCGCGCATTTTGTTCCGCAGGTGGCAGCCAATGTGCCCCTCAGCGGATCTTACTGGGTGCCCGCCGCCGCTTATATTCTTCTGGCAGTCGGCGCGTTGGTTCGCGGCGTTTAGCTGGGATCGGCTTGCACCGAAGCAAACCTTGTTGGCAGCTATCGGTGGCCCGTATTCGCAGGGTAGCGAGTCGCCGTGGCAATTCAGTGGAAGCGCTGGGAGTCGTGTCCTATAGCAGTTTGGGACCAGACTGAATCAGATGATCCCCAATCAGCGGCTTCGTGACACTGGATTGCTTCCGGCCACGCTTCGCTCGCCGTCGCAATGACGATCCCAGCAACGTCACCGCGAGGCGCGTCGCGCCGTGGCGGTCCAGCAGACTCGGCATTGGCCATGCCGGTTATAGCTGATCGCAAAATGGGATAGATTGCTTCCCGCCGCGCTTGCTTGCCTAAGCAATGACGCTTCCGGCCGCCAATGGCATTCAATATCTAAGACAAGCCGCGAGGCTCTGGGTATTTTTCCGCATCAATGCGAAATACTGATCGGGACCAGCCGGAAGATCAGCGCCGATCTCGTCCAAGACGCCCTGCCTCGCGGAAGTGCCTTCGACAAGCGTGCCGGCAAGCTTTGGCGGAAATTGCGGTTCGGAAAAGACGCAGACCACGGCCCCTTCCTTAATTTTGTCTCGAATGGCGGCAAGCCGTTTGGCGCCGGGGGCGCGTTCAGGGCTGACCGTAATCGCACCCATGCTTTTCAGTCCGTAGCGCCTCTCAAAGTACTGCGTTACATCGTGAAACGTAACAAACGGCTTATTCAACACCCCCGCGATGTCCTGCTGCAACTCACTATCGAGCAGAACAAGCTTGGCCTTAAGCCTTTCCGCATTTGCCTTGAACTGCGCGGCGTGCTCCGGGCTGATTGCGCTGAACTCCGCCGCAAGATAATCGGCGAGTATCATCGCGTTCTGGGGATCGAGCCAGAAATGCACGTCGTGGCTTCCGCCATGATGATGATCGCTCTCATCTGCCGAGGCTTCGCTCATCTTCGTGTTGAAGTCTGAGCTTTCCCGCACAGGAAGCAGCTTGAGACCTGGCGCCTCCTCAAGGTCGATGAGGCGTGCCCTCTTCGGCAGCGATTTTATTGTGCGCTCAAGGAAGACCTCAAGATTTTCGGACACACGAACTATAGCGTCGGCATTGCTTAGCGCTTCCGCGTCGGACGGCCTCATTGCGTAAGAATGCGGCGAGCTTGCGCCCTCAAGCAGAAGTTTTGGTTTGGCGACCCCATCCAGGATCGCTGCCGCGAGAGCGTGCACCGGCTTTATAGTGACGACCACATTGGGTTCCTTGGCATTCGCGCCGAGGGGACCGCAGGCGACCGCTAAAAGCCAGACCGGAAGAGCAAGGAGCAAGCCAAGACGCGTGGCGAAAGCGGCCATCGGATGGCTCCTTGAGGTGATCTGCTGATATTATCGATGTAATGGTGTATCATTACGTTAATGTCAACCGAGGCAGCGCCTGGAGCTTCTCACTCCACAGAAACACCGTCATCATCGCCAAATGCCCTTGCTCGTGAACGGTAGATTGGGCAAGACGCATTTCCAGAGGAGATGCATGGATGACGAGTTGTCACGTCTTTATCGCCACCAGTCTTGACGGATTTATTGCGAGGGAAAACGGCGACACCGACTGGCTAAAGAACTGGCCGGACGTTGGTCACGATTACGGTTATAGCGATTTCATGGCATCGGTTGATGGCTTGATTATAGGACGCGGCACCTTCGAAAAGGCCCTGAGCTTCGGTCACTGGCCCTACGATAAGCCGGTTGTCGTGCTCAGCCGCTCGCTCAGCGAGAGCGATATTCGGCCAAACCTCATTGGCAAGGTCCGGCTCAGCCAATTAGAACCGGCACATCTCCTTAGCGAACTTGAGCGCGAAGGGTGGAAGCGCGCATATGTCGATGGCGGACAGGTGATCCAGTCCTTTCTGCGCGAAGGGTTGATGCACGATGCGATCCTCACGCGAATTCCGATCCTTCTTGGCGCTGGCCTCCCGCTTTTTGGCCCGCTTCGAAAAGACGTGAAGCTCTCGCACGTAAAGACGACCGCTTATTCTTCTGGCTTTGTGCAATCTCTCTATGAAATTCAACGCTGAGCTGCGTTCAATTTCACAGCTCCGGCTAAATCCAAGCCATGTACTTAGATAAGACCTTCCGCCAGCAGGCTTTCCGCAGTAGCAAGGATTGTCTCGTCCGTGGAGCGCGGGACCCAGCCGAGAACGCGCCTGGCCTTCTCCGCTGACACCGGCCGGAACTTATCCAGTTCAAAGAGCCGGCTGCGAACAATGGGGTCAAATCTCGCCGACACGCGAATGAGAAAGTTCGGCAGTTTCCTTCTTGGCACGCGCCTCGCCTTATCGCCCAACCTAGACTTCAAAACGTGGGCGATTTCGGCCATCCAAACGAAAGGTCCAGCGCCTATGAAGCGCTCACCGGCGATGCCAGGCGCGAGCATGGCCCGGTAGTGCAAATCCGCTATATCCCGGACATCGACGAGCGGCCATCCAAAGCGAGGCAGACCGGGCAGTGCGCCTTCCATGAGCTTTTTCACAATTTCAATAGAGGGCGAGAAGTCCCTTCCAAGGACAGGGCCAAGCACAGCGCCTGGATGGATGGTGACGAGTTCGGGTAAGCCGCCTTCGCTGGCAAGCCATTTGCGAGCGGCGCGCTCGGCTATTGTTTTAGAGCGCTCGTAAGCCGAGGTATCGGCGCGGTTGGTTTCGTCCGTCCAGTCAGCTTCAGTGAAAGGCTCGTTGCGGCTGCCATGACCATAAGCGATTGAAGCGGTGGATGCGGTCATCACCACTCGTTTGACGCCGGCATCCCGTGCGACCTTCACCACCCGCAATGCCCCATCCCGCGCGGGGCGCACTACCTCTTCATCGTCTTTGGGAATTACCGCAGGTACGGGAGACGCAACGTGCACTATATATTCGCACCCTTCGGCCGCTTCGCGCCAACCCTCGTCGGAATTCAAATCGGCGACAAAAAAGTCGAGTCTGTCTGTGCTATTAACAAGCCGTGAAAGCGCGTGCCGGACCTCTTGCTCCCGAGCGAGGCTACGAACCGTAGTGCGAACATGCCAGCCTTCCCTTAAGAGCTGAGCAATGCAAAATCCCGCGATGTATCCAGACCCTCCGGTGACGAGAACGAAACCACGCTCTTGCATTCTGCCTACTCTTTGCTGACCGGCTAGGGTCCATTCCCGCACAGACGGTCAATATGTTGGTACTTATGCATCTTGCGCCAGGGAACTTTACGCTGCGAGCTTTCGTTGTAGGCTGAAAATGAGGAATTCGGCCATGACAAGGTTGCAGGTTCAGGAAATAGCGAAGATGCTGAAGGGGATCGATTTCCCGGCAGAAAAAGAAGACCTCGTTGAACATGCCCGTGATAACGGCGCTGATCCGGAAATAGTCGAGATGCTTCAAGAAATGCCTGAAGAAGAGTTCGAACTCGATGTCCGACGTGATGAGCGCCTGTGACGATGTAAGGGAAGCGGGGAGCAGGCGGGAACATTAGAGATCCCCGCCGTAGATCACGTCCTAATTAAGCCGGCCTCGCCGGAACGGTGCACGCGCAGCGCCGAAACCGGCGTCATCGCTAAAGAGCTCGGCGAGCTTCTCGGTCATGGCCCCGGCGAGTTCCTCGGCGTCAGTTATTGTGACGGCGCGGCGATAGTAACGCGTCACGTCGTGACCAATGCCAATGGCAATCAGTTCCACCGGCGAATAGGTCTCGATTTCGTGGATCACTTGGCGCAGGTGCCGTTCCAGATAACTGCCGGAATTGACTGAGAGCGTTGAATCATCCACGGGCGCTCCATCGGAGATCATCATAATAATTCGCCGCTGCTCAGGCCGCGCAAGCATTCGCGCATGCGCCCAGGCCAGCGCCTCCCCGTCAATATTTTCCTTGAGCAGGCCCTCGCGCATCATCAATCCGAGATTGCGCCTTGCCCGCCGCCAAGGTGTATCCGCCGCCTTATAGATAATGTGCCTTAGATCGTTGAGGCGTCCCGGATTGGCGGGCTTGCCAGCGGCGAGCCATTGCTCGCGGGATTGGCCGCCCTTCCACTGGCGCGTCGTGAAGCCGAGAATCTCAACTTTTACGCTGCAACGCTCAAGCGTGCGGGCGAGAATATCGGCGCAGCACGCCGCGACCATGATGGGGCGCCCTCGCATTGAGCCCGAATTGTCGAGCAAGAGCGTAACAACGGTATCGCGAAAGGTCGTGTCGCGTTCGCGTTTGAATGAAAGCGGCTGGAACCGGTCCGTGACGACGCGCGAAAGGCGCGCGGTGTCGAGTATTCCTTCTTCCAGATCGAAGTCCCACGCCCGATTTTGTTGCGCAAGCAAACGGCGTTGCAAACGGTTCGCTAGCCTGCTCACCGCAACATGCAAGGTGGAAAGCTGCTTATCGAGAAAACTGCGAAGCCGCTCTAATTCCTCGGCGTCGCAAAGATTTTCGGCAGTCGTGAACTCGTCGAATTGGCGCGTAAAGGCCTGATAACCGAAATTTTCGGGAGCATCGAGCACGGAGGTATTCGGACGCCTTGGCGGCGTTTGAGGCTGCTCATCACCATCCTGTTCGCTCGAATCATAGTCCTTTTCGCTAACTTGAGCGATATCGCTCTGTTCTTGGCCGTCGGCTCCAGGAGATTCGTCAGCCTCAGCCTCCATGGGCTGAGAATCCTGTTCTGTCTGCTCCTCCGCGCCTTGTCCGGCAGCGTTATCGTCTTCATTGGCTTCAGAATTACTGTCGTCTTGAGCGTTCTCGAGCTGCCCTTCCATCAGTTCGAGGGCAACAAGCATATCGCGCGTCAACTTTGCGAAGGCCGCTTGATCGTCGACGGCGCCGTCCAGCCGATCAAGGAACGGTCCTGCGCGGTCCTCGACCCACTGCCGCCAGACCTCGACGATGCCATTGGCCCCGCGCGGCGGCTTCGCGCCGGTTAGCTTCTCACGCACTATGAGAGCAAGTGCGTCTTCGAGAGGCGCATCCTGCCTCTCAACGTCGCTGTCCGGCAAACGCTCATATCGGCTTGCAAGCTTCGCGCTCAGATTTTTTGCGACCCCGCGCATTCGGAGCGCCCCAACGGCCTCCACACGCGCGCGTTCCACCGCATCGAATACGGACTTCGCGGCCCCGGATGACGGTGCAAGTGAAGAGTGCAGCTTGGCATCATGCGCGGAAATCATAAGCGCGATGGAATCGGCATGTCCGCGAATAACCGCAACTTCTTTCCGCGTCACAACCCGGCTTGGCTGCGGCAGACGCACCGTCTTGCCGTCGAAGCCAGGCGCGTCGGAGCCAAAAACGACATTCATCGATTTGTTGGCCGCGAGCGTGCGTGTCGCAAGCGTAAGCGCGCGCTTGAACGGCGCTAAAGGATCGGCCTTCTTTTTGTTGCTCGGCCCAATTGGTTTCATCACACGCCGCTAGCTCAGCGCGATATTTGCGGTTGATTGCGGAAGCTCCTCGCCAAAGCAGCGCTGATAGAACTCAGCGACGACGCCGCGTTCGAGTTCGTCGCATTTATTGAGGAAGCTCAATGTGAAGGCGAATCCGACATCCGAGAAGATGGCCGCATTTTCCGCCCAAGTAATGACGGTTCTCGGGCTCATAACGGTGGAAAGATCGCCATTCACGAATGCGTTGCGCGTCAACTCGGCGACGCGGACCATATTCGCCACGGTGCGGCGGCCTTCGTCCGTCTGAGAGCCCTTCACCTTCGCCAGCACGATATTGACCTCGTCCTGATGCGGCAAATAGTTGAGCGTCACCACAATCGACCAGCGGTCCATCTGGCCTTGGTTGATCTGCTGGGTTCCGTGATAAAGGCCGGACGTATCGCCAAGCCCGATCGTGTTCGTCGTCGAGAACAGACGGAACGCGGGGTGAGGCCTGATGACCCGGCTCTGGTCGAGAAGCGTCAGCTTGCCCTGAACCTCAAGCACACGCTGGATAACAAACATCACATCCGGGCGTCCGGCGTCATATTCGTCAAAAACAAGCGCAGTGTTCGACTGAAGCGCCCATGGCAGAATGCCCTCGCGAAACTCGGTGATTTGCTGCCCGTCGCGAATGACGATGGCGTCTTTGCCAACCAAGTCGATACGGCTCACATGGCTGTCGAGGTTGATCCGCACGCAGGGCCAATTCAGCCGCGCCGCCACCTGTTCGATATGGGTCGATTTGCCTGTACCGTGATAGCCCTGGATCATGACGCGGCGGTTATGCGCGAAGCCAGCCAGAATGGCGAGCGTCGTCTCCCGATTAAAAAGATAATCGGTGTCAAGCTCCGGCACATATTCGCTAGACTGCGAATAAGCGGGGACTTCCATTTTACTGTCAATGCCAAAAACCTGCCGCACCGACACCTTCATGTCGGGCAGGCCAGCATCGCGCGACTCAGCTTTCGTCATTTCTCCCTCGGCACTTCGTATTCTATGTTTTGATTTATACCCTACTCACGCTGTGAGCTTCAGCAAAGCCCAGCCTGTTTCAGGTAGTTATAGGCGGCAATCACTTCGCGGAAGCGCTCCTCGGAGCCTCGGTCGCCGCCATTGTGATCCGGATGATGCAATTTTACGAGCGCTTTAAACTGAGTTCGGATCTCTTCCGCCGTCGCATGTTCTTCGAGGCTGAGGGAAGCCAAATGTTTCTTTGCGCCTTTGTGAATGGCACGCGGCCTCGGTTCGCGAGGCGGCTGCTGGGAAGCGCGAGTACCGCCACGGGCAGCTTTTAGAACTTCGAGCGGATCTTGAGCGGCGCCACTTGCGGCATCGGCGCGCAAGGTATCCCAAGCTCCGGGATCCGCGCCGTGAACCCCCATCGACCATGTCGGTCTGTGACCTGTCGCAGCGGATTTCTGAAAATCAACGACCTCGCTGTCATTCATGCCGGCGAAGTAGTTATAGGACTTATTATATTCGGCGACGTGATCGCGGCAGAAGTAATAGTACTCGTTCTCAGCCGGACGCTGCTTCGGGGCGCGATGCGTTCCCTTCTTGGTGCAGTTGGCCCACTGGCAATTTTGCACAGCCGGTTGCGGATCGACGCCGCCGCCGCTTCGCCCGCGACCCCTGCTCACGCGTATGCTGTCGAAATATTTCGATTCGAGTTTCATCTGCCGAAATCAAGCCTAGTCTTAAGAGCGGGCCGCGCCCAACTCACCTTCTAAACATCAGTATGCGATTCCCGCGCCTGCCTTACAAGGTCTTGACAGGAACCTAAATCATGGTTCGTTAGAAGGTTACGCCGGAAGGCAACATTTCTGCACGGAGAAATTGTGTGTCCATTGAAAAATCGATCCGTGAGAAATTGTCCAAAGCCTTCTCACCAACTCAGCTCACCGTTGAAAATGAGTCAGCCAAACACGCTGGCCATGCGGCCATGATAGGTCATGCGGGCCATAGCGGAGAGACTCATTTCCGCGTTATCGTGGTGTCCAGCTCATTTGAAGGTCAAAGCCGGGTCAACCGCCACCGGCAGGTCAATTCAGTCCTAAAGGACGAACTCGCTGGACCTGTCCACGCGCTCGCTATTCGCGCATTGACGCCGGACGAAGCGAAACTCTAATCCGCCACCCTATTGCAGGGCCGCAATCGGCTCTTGCCAAGAATCGCATCTGCTCTTAAGGGCGAGGTGGTTACTGTTAATGGAAAAACAATATGCAAGTGCAACTTGACGGCCCTCGCATCCAACCCGCGTCGGGCGGTGCGCCAAAACAGCTTGTAATTTTCCTGCACGGCTATGGCGCCGACGGCAACGATCTGATCGGTCTCGGCAAAGAATGGGCGTCAGTGCTTCCCGATGCGGAATTTGTGTCGCCGAACGCACCGGAGACAATTCCCGGGCAATATTTCGGTGGGCGGCAATGGTTTTCCCTGCAAACTCGCTCCGAAGAAGAATGGGAGCGCGGCGTGCGCGAGGCGCAGCCGACTTTGGAGGCCTTCATAATCGCGGAAGCGAAACGGCTGAACCTTCCACTCTCTTCTGTAGCCCTCGTCGGCTTCAGCCAGGGTACGATGATGGCGCTGCAAACGGGGCTTCGTCTACCTGAGGCTCCTGCCGCAATTGTTGGGTTCTCCGGCCATTTGGCCGGCGCGAAACGGCTTGCCGCTGAGATTAAGGTAAAGCCGCCCGTGCTTTTGATCCACGGTTCGGCGGACGAGGTTATACCTGTTGCCGCCATTCATTTTGCCCGCGCCGGTTTGGCCGCCGCTGGTGTGCCAGTGCAGTGGCAAATACGGGCAGGCCTTGCGCACGGGATCGATCCAGAAGGCTTCAAGGCGGCAGGAGCCTTTTTGCACGCGGCCTTCGGCCTCAGCTGAACCGGGGCCGAAGCTTGGCCCGAACCAAAGCCCAAGCGACGGGGAGATCTGAACGCTTCCATCGGGCTCCTGACGCTAGGGCCAGCAGCCGATGTCGGCGGCTCCGGAAATGGCCCTTTAGGCCGTTTGCTGCCATTTTGGCCTTTGAGCAACAGGTCTCCTGCTGAAGTAAAACCGTCGGTATCAACCGTCCCTCGGCTTGCGCCGACTACGCTTATCGCAACAGGTTGCGTGAACGTGTGGCGTTGCCAGCATGGCTAGCGAACATCAAGGAACTAATGCGAATTCACGCGGCTCTGCCAGCCGCCACGTTTTTCCAATTCTCTCGATCAGACCAGCAACACGGACGTGCCGACCGGTCTTGTGTGCTTCGACAGCGTCCAAGTACTCTTCTGGCGATAGCGCAACGCGCACGTTGATCTCACCGAAATCTTCACTCGCCCAGGATATCGTAATCTCTCGTGAGCCGACGGGATTCAGGAGATTTGATGGATCATTTTCAGACTTCAATCGTATGACGCGGCCAGTAATTGTCCTGTTCCGCTCAAATTCTTGGAGCCTAAGGCGCTTAGCCGCGTCGACTATCAGCTCAACGTGGGCGGTCGAGATGTCATAGCGTTCCCCAATCACGATGTCGGGAGAGACACGCCACTCAGGCGAGAACGCGAACTCGAAGCCCAGTCGCTCGCCCTTCACGGCATCAGCGATTTCGGCCAGTTCCTCACACATATTGGCAGACAGGCCAGTACGGAAGTGGCTCGTTATCGGTCCCGGATCTTGTTCGGTCACAGCAATCTGCACCGTTTTCAGCCCTCGGGCAATTCGCTGCATAACGCGCCGTTCGAAAGGCGGAGTCTGTTCGACGATCTCCATCGTCGGCGACTTGTTCGGAAGTACAGGCGTCTCGATGGTGAAACCGAAACTCCCGCGAAAAGTGTGACCAAACCTGCATTCGTCGGCGAATTCCTTGGCCTCCTTCTTGATCCGCCCGAAGAATGGCTCGGGTGATAGCTCTGTCGTCGCTGCGGCGACGTTGTATCCGGATTCGACGCGCTTCCCGTTCCAGTTGATTACGGGCTTGAACGTGCCATCTACCCCGTAATCATGTCGGGGTGTGGCTCAAGGTTCACGCCCGCCAGCCCCGTCACAGCATGGACATAGGCCAAGCTCAGGCATTCTTGAGTATGACTTTCGGTTAACACTTAAATATCCCTAGCGGCCTTCTTAGTGTCGCCGCACCTGAGGTTGACTAAATCCTGCTCAATGTCCCTTCTCGGACTGGCTTCCATATAAACTGCCAAGAAAGATTTTTTTCTGCAATTCCGTTATTGAGGGTTAAGCGGTTGCGCTCAGAAATCGAGCCCATGCCTGCTTTCGACCCGACCCAGCCTTTCGCCTTGATCATTGTCGAGGACCGGTCTGGTTGATGTGTCGGTCTTTGAGGCTAATCAAGCGACGCTTCTGTCAGACGCGGAGCAGGAACAATCAAGTGCCGCCCCACCATGCACCCGGCGTTAAATAAGTCATAATAGTCTTAATGCGGTCACTCTCCGCGCGTCTGCGCCTTGGTGGGGAAAGCTGCAATGAGTTCGAGCCACCTACAATATTTGCCGCTGCCTTGGACGGTTTACCTACTTCTTGCCGGCGTGCTGGCAGTTCTCGTCGCGCTCATCCAAATCGGCGCTATGCGCTATGTTTACGCTCGCTTGGGGATCAGACCGACCACTGCGCTGCTGCTTCTGCTCGGCAGCCTCATCGGCGCTTATATTAATATTCCAGTTAAGCATTTTCCCGAAGAGACCGTCGTTGTTAGGCAAAGGGTCGAATTCTTTGGGTTCGAATATGTCATTCCCACTGAAGTCGATTGGCCCGGAACGATCATCGCCATCAATGTCGGCGGAGCGGTGATACCGATCCTTCTGTCTGTTTACCTTTTGGTAAAGAGCCAAATCTGGATCCCCGGCATTATCGCAACCGCTGTCGTGTCGGCCATCTGCTACGCCATAGCGACGCCCATACCGGGTGCAGGCATCGCAATACCGATATTCATTCCGCCGTTAGTCGCCTGCGCAGTGTCATGTATCGTTTCCTGGCAGCACGCTCCAGCAGTTGCCTATGTCAGCGGCAGTCTCGGAACGCTCATTGGTGCGGACCTCCTAAATCTGAACGCAATGCGTACCTTGGGCGCGCCAGTGGCTTCGATTGGAGGTGCGGGCACATTCGATGGCATATTCCTGACCGGCATCATCGCTGTTCTGCTCGCGAGTTTGATTGGTAGCTGGGCTGCTCGGCGGGAGACGCCAAGCCAAGCTTGAGGTGGCGTACACCGTCCGTTGATTCAGCGGCTATTTTGGCAACGGCGCGTTAGGGTGCATCTCATTCTTGGGTGCCCGGATGAGGGCGGCAGGGGTATCCTTCTCGCACATATAAGCACCGTTACTCGTGCGTCCGTAATGGTAGGAGCCTCTAAAGTGATAGATTTTTGATCGCGTGTTAGCCCAAACCACGGTTTCGCCAGGACAGTGCGCCTGGGCCTCGGCTTCCGATATAAATTGATTGAACCTGCGCGGTGGCGTAGGTGCCCACGGACCTGGGGCTGACTGTGGCTCGTTCCGGCATTCGCTTATGAACGCTTCTTTCGTCTTACCGCCACTCTGGATCGTGTCTTTGTTTGCCTTCCACTCCGCTTCGCAAGCGCTGGTGGTCTTGGCATAAGAAGTCGAAGGGGCGAAGACAAGGGAGGTAACTAGGATGACAGTACTTCCGAGAGAAAGAAGTTCTCTTTTCATCGTCAGAACTCCATAGGTACCCCCCCTTTCTGCCTCGTTTGTAGATTTTATCCATGGATAAAGCGTAAATGTTTTATAAAGAATATTGACTAATCGGTTTTATCTGAATTTGCAGCGTGACCAAATTCATACTGGCGGTGATGGCCGACACCTCTGTCTTTCCTGACGCTCTGAAGTGCCATATGGCGAAGCTCACTCATTGGGTTTTGGGCCACTGGCGGGCGCTTCTTCACAGATGCGATGGATTCGCCGGTGCGAAATGCATGCGTCCGAAAGGCCAAGTTCGGGAAAGACGTGCAGCAACCAAGCTCTTCACAGAATTGACATGCCCTTGTAGTATCAGTTTGAGTATGAGTTACGTCGTGCGAGCGTGGCCCCCACTTAACGGCAGCCGTTGAGGAAAGGTAAACGTGACGGCCTTGGCTTTAAAAACGCCGCCAGAGAGTTGTCCGGCTTTGGTGCTCAACGCTGATTTTCAGCCGCTGAGCTATTACCCGCTCTCCCTCTGGAGTTGGCAAGAAACGATCAAGGCGGTGTTCCTTGATCGCGTCAATATCGTGTCGTTTTATGATCGGGTCGTGCGCAGCCCAACCTTCGAGATGAAGATCCCGAGCGTTGTCTCGCTTAAAACCTTCGTAAAACCGGCGCTATATCCCGCTTTTACCCGGTTCAACGTGTTCCTTCGCGACCGCTTTCAATGCCAGTATTGCAGTTCTTCGCATGATCTCACTTTCGATCATGTGATCCCGCGATCCCGTGGCGGTCAAACTCGCTGGGACAACGTGACTGCGGCTTGCGCACCCTGTAACTTGCGCAAGGGCGGCAAAATGCCAGCGAAGGCCAAGATGTGGCCTGCGCAGATGCCGTATCGGCCCACGGTGCATGAGTTGCATCGAAATGGCCGCTACTTCCCGCCGAATTATCTGCATGAGAGCTGGCTCGACTATCTATATTGGGACACCGAGCTGGAGCCATAGGCGAGACCGTCGCCGGTTATCGCCTTGACCAATTACCATCTTCGCCAAGAGTTCCGCCGAGCGCGAGCTCTTGGCGTCTTCGTTCTGTTAAACTCCCCGGGAGCTTTCCCTCAAACGTCAATGCCGATTTGCCGGGCTAGTGACAAAGACGCCACGGCACGGGAGTTGTCAAAAATGAAGGCAAGCTATTGTTTTTGCTGTGTTTTGTTGACAACCCTCAAATTATCGGCGTTCTGACCTGTTCTAATCTGGATTGAGGCTTCAGTTGCCCAGATGAAGCGTCGCAGCTAAGCTCCCTGGGAAAGACGGGCAAGCGCGATGGGGATAACGATGAGAAAGTCATATTTCGGCCTTTTGGGCTTGACGCTCGCGGGCGCGCTTGCAGCCACCTCGGCAAATGCAGCGGATATCTATCGCGAAAATATGGGTAGCTGGAAAGATCCGGTCTACGCTCCGATTTCGAGCTGGACGGGCTTCTATGCCGGTGGCCACATGGGTGCCGCCCTAGGCGACCTTAATGTTGTAGACCGGGACAATTTTGGAAAGACATTTCAAAACGATCCCTCTGACATATTCATCGGCGGTCAAATTGGCTACAATTTGCAGACCAGTAACTTGGTCTTAGGCATAGAAGCGGATTTCGGCCAAATCGCCTTTAACAATGTGACGATCGAGCCTGGCTCTCGCGATACGATCAAGAGCAGCATCGACAGGAGCTTGTATGGCGATGTTACGGCTCGGCTCGGTTACGCTTTCAGCCGGTCTCTGCTTTACGCCAAGGGAGGCTTTGCTTTCTACGACGGCGACATAAAAATCACGGATGCTAATTCCAAGGGCGATGGCAAGACCGATTCTTTGACCGGCTGGACCCTTGGCGGCGGCGTCGAGCACAAATTCGCGCCAAATTGGAGCGTCAAGGCCGAATATCAATATTTTGATTTTGGCTCGGAAGAGCTTCGGACCACACCGGACAATCATAGATTTACAAATGAGCTGACAGCTCACACGGCGAAGATTGGCGTTAACTATCTCTTTTCCCGCAGCGATGAGCCTCTGAAATAGCCACCCCTGTTTGAATGCCTTGGGAGCTTTTGCCGCGACAGCCATGCTGTCTGGGGAAGGTCTCCCCGGGCCGAAACAGCTAGTCGCGCTGGGCGCGTGTCAGTAGCTTCTACCCGGCTTGTGACCATAGGCGGGCAGAGATAACCCGCGCGCCAGAGCTACGCCGCGTATCAGAAAACACACTCCAAATGCGGCGGATATGTCCGTCAGCCTGTCGAACCCCATGCGGCTCAAAACCACATATGTGATTGCACCTGCAAGCGCTGCGGTCGCGTAGATTTCTTTTCTCAAAATGAGTGGAACCTCGGCGCATAGCACGTCGCGCGCGAGCCCGCCGAACGTAGCTGTGATAACACCCATGAATACGGCAGCGACGGCTGGAATCTCCGCTTGAAGCGCCTTTTCAGTTCCGGTTGCGCAAAATAGGGACATCCCGACTGCGTCAGCCCATAGAAGCACGCGAAACCGCGATTCAAAAAGAGGCGCGGTAAAAAACAGCAAGATCGCCACCGTGACGCAGGTGAGCGGGTAGATCGGCTCGGTTATCCAAAATACAGGGCGCACCCCTATGAGAAGATCGCGTATCGTGCCACCGCCGATTGCTGTGACGGTCGCCACCACAGCAAAGCCGCCGATATCCATTTGCTTGCGTGAAGCGGTCAAGGCTCCAGAAGAAGCGAAAACCGCAAGGCCCACCAATTGCAGCCAATACAATGGAGGGGTAATCGCCGAAAGATTATCCATCAAGATACCTGAGGTATGCATGGCCCCGCCAAGCTTGGGGCTCAGATTTAGCGAATTGCACGCCAAGCTTGGATGCGGCGCATCGCCTCCCGCATATGGTCATGCGTTCCCGCATAGCTGAAGCGCATGAAATGACGCCCCTCGGCTTCGTCGAAATCGACGCCCGGCGTCGCCGCCACGCCGATTTCCTTCAACATCCGGCGGACGAAACTTTCGCTGTCGCCTGTAAAGGCGGAGATATCGGCATAGACATAGAATGCCCCGTCAGCAGGCGCCAATTTATTGAAGCCTGCTTTCGGCAGCTCCTCCAAAAGCAGCGCGCGGTTTTGAGCATAGACTGATTTATAGGCTTCCAACTCCTCGGTGGCGTCGAACGCAGCCGTCGCGCCGACCTGCGAGATCGTCGGCGGGGATATGTACAAATTCTGTGCGAGCCGTTCGAAGACGCGAATGAGACGCCCCGGCACAACCATCCAGCCAATGCGCCAGCCCGTCATCGAAAAATATTTCGAGAAGCTGTTGATGATGATCGCATCGTCGGAATAGGCGAGCGCCGTCGCCGCAGGCTCCCCATAAGTCAGGCCATGATAGATTTCATCTGAAATAAACCACGCTCCGAATTCACTGGAGGCATTTATCAGGTCGCGCAAGTGCGATGCGGATAATGCTGTGCCGGTCGGATTTGCAGGACTCGCAAGAAGCACGGCGCGCGCCAAGCCGTCCTTAAACACCTGGCGCAAATCGCTCGCCGAGGGCACGAACCCATGCTCCGCACGCGCCGCCAAGGAAACAGGCTTGATGCCCAGCACGCGAGCGATTTGCCGGTAGCAAGGATAACCGGGCGCGGGGAGAGCAACGCCATCGCCAGGATTGAGCAATGCGAGGAATGCAAGCACGAATCCCGCCGACGACCCCGTGGTCACGACGATGCGCGACGGCGATACAGGCACACTCCAGACGTCACGGTAATAGGTGGAAATTCGTTCGCGAAGCGATGGGAGCCCAAGCGCGTCTGTGTAACCAAGCGGCCCCTGATCGAGTGCACGCTTAACCGCTTCCCGAACGAGACGTGGCGCAGGCGTACCAGGCTGCCCAACCTCCATATGGATGATGCTTTCGCCAGCCGCCTCCCGGCTATTTGCTTCCCGCATCACGTCCATAACAACGAACGGATCGATTGCGCTTCGCAAGGATGGAGAGAAGCCGCCGCCTTCAGACGCCAAGGCGCTTAATTTGCGCTCCACTGTTGTAACTCCTATCGAAGATTGGAAAGCAACTATTCAGAGTCTGGGGTTCGGCCTGGATCCGGCTGCAATGCGTGCGCGAACGTCATCCTTACGCCCGATTTTCAACCACATGCTGCACTGGGAAGGTATCGTTGTCATGCCATGATATTTACGCTTTCAAGGGCGCGTTAAAGGCCCAGACGCCAGCCAGGGTACATAATAACATGACAATTGGACGGACAAGAGCGCCGGCATTTCGCGCAGCTGGGTTAAAGATGAAGCAGATTATTCAGAATTCGCCGCGATTTATATCGAAAATGGCGGCCTTCGTAGCAGCGTTCACATGGATATTCGCATCGGCTCCGCCTGTGGAGGCGCAGCAGCTCAGTTTCATTCGCGATGCGGAGACTGAAGCGCTTATCACCGAATATACAGCACCCATATTTCGCGCGGCTGGGGTCACAAGCCAAAACATCAAAGTTCATCTAGTCAACGACACCAGCTTCAACGCCTTCGTGATCGACGGGCGTAATATGTTTATAAACACTGGCGCAATTCTGCTTTCTGAAACGCCAAACCAGCTCATCGGCGTGATCGCGCATGAGACAGGACACATCACCGGCGGCCACATGGCAGGACTGCGTCAGCAAATCGCGAAAATGCAGACTGCCGCGCTTATGCTTCAACTCTTGAGCATTGGCGCGGTTGTCGGAGGCGCGGTATCTGGAAATGCGGACGCCGCACAGGGTGGCACCGCACTCATGTTCGGCAGCCAGCAAGTTCTTCAGCGTTCCATTCTGCAATATCGCCGCGCACAAGAATCATCAGCAGACCAAGCTGGTGTCGATTTTCTCACGAAATCCAAGCAGTCTCCAGCCGGGATGCTTAAGACATTCCGCTATTTTGCGGATCAATCGCTTGCCTCCGCCCAGTTCGTCGATCCTTATATCCAGACCCATCCTGTGCCCGTAGACCGTATTGCGCAGCTTCAGGAAATAGCTCAGCGTAGCCCTTTCTTTAACCAGAAAGACGCGCCGCAACTACAGTTTCGGCACGACCTTGTCCGCGCAAAGATTGCCGCTTACACATATCAAAACAATCCGCAGCGCGTTCTGCGTCAGTATTCCGACAACAGTTTGCCTTCCCGTTATGCCCGCGCCATCGTCAAGTTTCATACCGGCGGTTATCAGGCAGCGGCGCCTGCTATCGAGGAATTGATCGCGGCCGTGCCTCAAAACCCTTGGTTTTATGAGCTCAAGGGCACATTTCTCATAGAAAGCGGAAATGCGCGCGATGCTGTAGCGCCGTTGCGTAAGGCCGTTGCTCTTGTACCGAAGTCAGGGTTCATGCGTATCGAACTTGCTCAGGCTCTTCTGGAGAGCGGGAATTCCGGCACGTCTGAGGAAGCGTTGCAACTGCTTCGCGTTGCTCTTTTGGATGAAGAGGATTCCCATCTCGGCTATCGCCTTGAGGCGCAGGCATTTGGCAAGCTAAGACGCCTGCCGGAGGCCGATCTCGCGTCTGCCCTAGCGAGCTTTCATCAAGGTGACATAAAAACAGCCAAAGCACTGGCGGAACGCGCCAAGCTTGGCTTGCCCCAACATTCGCCTGGGTGGTTCAAAGCTGATGATATTGTGAACTTCAAAGTCGATAAACAGCGTGGCTAGCGAAGCTGCTTCAGCTATTTAGTAGGATGTCCCCCAGGAGATTGTGATTATGAAATCTATGAAAATTGGGGCCATTGGCTCCGCCATGGCGCTTCTTGCCTTCGTCGCGATGAGAGGCCTAATGCCCACCCCCGCTGTGGCGCAATCCGAGAGCTTTAGCGAAGGCCAAGTTAAGTCCATTGAAAAGGTCATCAAAGACTATTTGGTCGCGCACCCTGAAGTGCTTCTTGAGGTGCAAGAAGCCTATGAAAAGAAGGTGGAAGTAGCACGCACCGAAGCGTCGCGCTCACGCATGCCAGACTTTTATAAGTCCCTCGCCAGCATGAAAACCGAGCTCGCCCCTTTCACTGTGGGCGACGGCGACGTGACGCTGATCGAATTTTTCGACTACAATTGCGGTTATTGCAGGCAGACTTTGCCTGAGCTGATGAAGCTCATCGATACCGACAAGCGCCTTAAGGTCGTCTTTTTGGAGTTCCCAATCCTGTCACCGGGCTCCACGGAGGCCAGTAAAGTCGCCATCGCCGCCGCCAAACAGGGCAAATATTTCGAGTTCCACAAGGCGATGCTGGGCGCTGGCCATGCCTCGAAGGAGACCGCTCTTAAATACGCCGAGCAGATCGGCGTTGACATGAATAAGCTGAAGCAAGATATGGCTTCGCCTGAAACGGAAGCGACACTGGCTAAGTTTACCGATCTCGCGCGCCGCATGTTTATCGATGGCACCCCTTCCTTTATCGTCGGCGACAAAGCGAATCCGGGTGCAATTGACGCCGAGCAGCTTAAGCAGCTTGTCGAAGAGACCCGCAAAACTGGATGCAAGGCTTGCGTAACCGATGCGAGCACGCCCGCCGGTGTAAAAGGCGAGAAAAAGTCATAGGCTTTTTGCACTAGAAAAAAAAAGCTGCTAACACTGGCCGCAGCAGCGCCGTTGCGGCCATTTTCTTTAGCTCTGCGGAGCATCTCAACTGATGAAGCCAATCTTCGTTCTCAACGGACCCAATCTCAATCTGCTGGGCGAGCGCGAGCCGGAGATCTACGGTGCGCACACGCTTTCCTCGATTGAAGAGCGTCTGTCTGCCCAAGCTTCTGCCGCAGGCTTCGAGATATCCTTCCGTCAAACGAATCACGAGGGCGTGCTCGTCGATTGGGTTCAAGAAGCTCGCCACGCAGCGAGCGCGGTAATCCTCAACGCTGGCGCGTACACCCATACATCCGTCGCTATCCTGGATGCACTCAAGGCGCTGTCCTTGCCAATTATCGAGGTCCATTTGAGTAACATTTTCAAGCGCGAACCCTTCCGGCACCACTCCTATGTTTCGCCAGGAGTGACGGGGGTGATTTGCGGCTTCGGCGCCGGAAGCTATGCGTTGGCTCTATCTGCGGTCATCTCGGTTCTCGGCGCTGGTGAGAGCAGCCTTCTTTCCGCCCCGGCTCCATCTATTAGGGATTCCAATGTCTGATCCGGCCCGTTCATCGTCACCCAATGAGGATCTGATCCGAAGCCTCGCCAATCTCCTCAACGAGACAGGCCTCACGGAAATCGAGATCGAGGAAAATAACCGTCGCGTGCGTGTCGCCCGCGCTCCGTCTCCAACTTATGCGATGCCGCACGCCCATATGCCAGCACCCGCTGCATCATCGGCATCCGTTGGTGGCGCACCCGCTTCGAATCTTGAAAACCATCCCGGTGTGCTCACTTCGCCCATGGTTGGTACAGCATATCGCGCGCCGGAGCCGGGAGCCGCCAATTTCGTCGATGTAGGATCGGTGGTCCGGGAAGGGCAGACGCTTCTGATCATCGAAGCCATGAAGACCATGAACCAGATCCCTGCGACGAGAGCTGGCACCATCAAACGCATCCTTGTCGAGAACGGGCAGCCGGTCGAATATGGCGAACCTCTCATGATTATCGAATAGGCGGCGCAGGATGTTCGACAAGATCCTGATCGCCAATCGCGGGGAAATCGCCCTTCGAATTGAGCGCGCTTGCAAAGAGCTGGGCATTGCCACCGTCGCGGTACATTCCACCGCCGACGCTGACGCGATGCATGTACGTCTCGCAGACGAGAGCGTGTGCATCGGGCCCCCTGCCGCAAGCGAAAGCTATCTGAATATCCCAAGGTTGCTTGCAGCCTGCGAGATTACAGGCGCCGACGCTGTTCACCCAGGATATGGCTTCCTGTCCGAAAATGCGCGCTTTGCCGAGATACTCGAGGAGCACGGCGTTACCTTTATCGGCCCCAGCCCGGAGCATATCCGGATCATGGGCGACAAAATTCAAGCCAAAGAGACTGCGAAAATGCTGGGTATCCCTGTGGTACCGGGCTCCGGCGGCGCAATAACTAATAACGACGAGGCTGTTCGCGTCGCGCGTGAAATCGGCTTTCCTGTACTCGTAAAGGCAGCGGCAGGCGGCGGCGGCCGCGGCATGAAGATCGCCAGGACAGAGGCCGACTTGCCGATGGCGCTGTCAACCGCCCGCGCCGAGTCCAAGGCCGCATTTGGCGACGACTCGCTTTATCTGGAAAAGTATCTCACGCGGCCGCGCCATATTGAAATACAGGTCATAGGCGACGGTAAGGGCAACGCCCTTCATCTGGGTGAGCGCGATTGCTCGCTTCAGCGGCGGCACCAAAAGATCCTGGAGGAGACCCCTTCACCCGCTCTCAACGAAGCGCAGCGGCAAAGTATTGGCAATACTGTCGCCGACGCCATGCGGAAGTTGAAATACCGCAATGTCGGTACGGTTGAGTTCCTCTACGAAGATGGCGAATTTTATTTTATAGAGATGAACACCCGCCTGCAGGTGGAGCATCCGGTCACGGAAATGGTGACAGGCATCGATCTCGTCATCGAGCAAATCCGCATCGCCGCAGGGGCTGGCTTGAGCTTCACCCAGGAAGATTTGCGCTTCGACGGCCACGCCATCGAATGCCGCATCAATGCGGAAAATCCAACCACTTTCCGCCCATCACCGGGAAAAATATCCTATTTCCACCCGCCAGGAGGCCTCGGAGTTCGCGTCGATTCGGGCGTTTATGCCGGGTACACCATTCCCGCTTATTACGACAGCTTGATCGGCAAGCTCATCGTGCACGGGAAAAATCGCAATGAGGCGCTGATGCGGCTGCGGCGCGCACTGGGCGAATTCGTCATTGACGGTATCGAAACTACGATTCCGCTTTTCTCGTCCCTCATTCAAGAACCAGACATCGTTGATGGGGTGTACGACATTCATTGGCTCGAAAAATTTCTCCAAAAGCATTAGACTAGGCAGCTGGAGAAGTTATTCGACTAAAGGGCAACCCGCAGCGCATGGGATCGCCGTCAAATCTTACGATTGAAATCACGTCCCAGGTCCTTCTAAAGGCCTACGCCTGTGGCATTTTCCCTATGGCGGAAAGCGGTGACGACCCAACGCTTTACTGGATCGAGCCCGAACGCCGAGGGATTCTTCCCCTCGACCGGGTTCACGTCCCGAAGCGTCTCTCGCGGATTATAAAGCAAGAAAAATTCGAAGTTCGCGTTGATAGCGACTATGAAGGCGTCATCGACGGGTGCGCATCCTCGCGAGCGGGGCGCCGAACGACGTGGATAAACAAACGCATCCGCGAGCTTTACGCCGAGCTATTCACTATGGGCTACTGCCATACGATTGAGACATGGCGCGACGGTAAGCTTGTCGGCGGGCTCTATGGCGTCGCCTTGGGCCGGTCCTTTTTCGGCGAAAGCATGTTTTCATTCGAGCCAGACGCGAGCAAAGTCGCGCTTATCTATCTTGTTGCCCGGCTCAATTTCGGCGGCTTCTGCCTTCTCGATACACAATTCGTGACCGATCATCTCCGGCAGTTCGGGGCGCAGGAGATCAGCCGTGCGGCCTTTCACCGGCGGCTAGAGCAGGCGCTTCAAGGTCTCGGTGAGTTCGACCGTCTGCCGACAAACTTCTCTTCGATGGGCATCTTGCAGCTCGTAAGCCACATATCGAACACCGGATGTTCAACGGCGTGAAGGCCGGGGCTTTCCGCGAAGGTCCAGCCCGTAAAGATCCGCCGCGATGAGCCATCGAGCAGCTGTTCATCCACCTCGATAAACGCCGATGTAAGTGGCGTCTCAGTGGCCGGACGCGTGTAACACGCTCTAGGCGTTACTTTTAGCGCGCCGAAGGTGGTTGTCTGTCCGAGGCGCACTTCCAACGGAGAAACGCGCCCCGTCACCTTGTCGAGCGCCGCAAATACGGCGAGGGCATTTTGAATTTTGTCGGCTTTAGCTGGAAGCACGGCGCAAAACTGCATTGCTAAGGCTAAGAAGGGCGCCAGAAACGTTGCTTTAGACCAGTTTGAGATCGGATTGAATCGTCGAGTACTTTGGCTGCGATTTCTGGATTGCTTCCTGCCAGCATTGCTGGCCGTCGCAATGACGATGTGCTGCGTCATCGCGAGGCGGCAACGCCGCCGCAGCGATCCAGGAAACCGCCATGCGCCATGCCGGATATAGTTGATCGCAAAATGCTTTAGGCGGCAAACTTTGCAACCGGACTATGCCATTGATCTCGCTTCGTTCTGACATTCCGGTCACTGGATACCTGCCGTTGCAGGATTGGGATTAAAAATTATGGGCCGCGACCCTACTGGCAGCGAATGCACGTACAATTTCTTTCAAAAATCGTTCGAAAGATGACGAGCGAGACAAGTTCTTTCTTTACTGCCTCCATTTTTCAACGGTGAGGCTCAAGAGGCCAAGCGGGCGCTAATCCGCAGGCGAACGTAATCGGCAGTCCAGTTGCCGCCTTTGTGGCAAAGGCTCGGGCGTAGAAGGTCGAAGGCGTAGGCCAGTGCTGCCGAGCGGACGCGCTCCATGTCTGCTGGAGCTGTCCGCGCCGTATTATTCAAAGATATCCCCTATTCCGCAACCCAAGGCTGATAGTCGCCATCCGCGCGAGGGCGGCGCATTTCGCCAACAAGGCTTCCGGGTGGGTGATACGCCAAGGGCGTGCCCGTCATATTCTGAATGTGAGGCTTTTGCCACGGCTTCGGGTGATAGCTTTCCTCGGTCGGCGGTTCGTCTACAATATAGTGCAGCCAGCCGAACCAATCGGGCGAAACCTTCGTGGCTTCCGCATAACCATGATAAATGACCCAGCGGCGCGGTTTTCCAGCAGGCCCTATATCCTTGGGATCCTCGTAATAGCGATTTCCGCCTTCATCCTCGCCGACGAATTTACCATGCGCGGCAGTGTAGCGCTTTGTCGAAAGCGTAGCCCCATGCCACCAAGTGAAGAGATCGGTAATGAGTCCCATGAGCGCCTCAATGTTTCAGGAGCTTGTAAGCGAAACGCGACATGACGTCCATAGCGCCCTTTGTCACCCTTCGACGGCTCCGGCTTTTCCATTTTCCACCACGAAGGTCTTGAGCGTGGACACGGTCGCATTCGGGTCCTTCACGTCGGAGACCGTTTTATAATGCGCGGTGCAGTTCTCTTTCGTTAGCTCTACCGACACATAGCCGCGCTTGCCACCTTCAAAGAACTTGACCTGCGGATTGTCCGGCAAATATTTCGCGAAATATTCGTGCGGCGCGCCAGGGGACGTGACCGATGTGCCCACAAACTCCGCTGCTACAGTCGGCGAAGCCGGATCGCCACCTTTAAGCTTGAGATCGTTCTGGAAAAAACAATGAATGTCACCTGTTAGAACGACCGGATTCGGGACCTTCGCCGCGTGAATATGCTGAAGCAGCCGCTCACGGGAGGCGGGAAATCCGTTCCAATCGTCCGTCCAATAGCCGATTGATCCGTCCTCTTGCTTTTGGCGCATCTCGGTCATCAGAACGTCCTGCGCGAGGATGTTCCAGCGTGACTTTGATGTCGCCAGGCCGTCAAAAAGCCAAGCTTCTTGCGCGGCGCCGATCAGGCTGCGCTCCGCTTGCAGCCGCTCGGGGCAGCTCTCATTCGATTCCAGATGGCCACGGCCTTTTTTCGGCGGCGCGTAGCAAGCAGGCTTCGAGCGATATTGCCGTCCGTCAATTACCGAAAACTGAGCAAGATCGCCGAAGGTATAGCGATCGTAAACGCGCATGTTCGGGCCATCCGGCTGCGATAGGCTCGGACGTAGTGGCATGTGCTCATAAAAGGCCTGATAGGCCGCGGCGCGCCGGACTAGGAAAGCTTTCGGATCGTCAAAAGTCTGCGACCAAACATCGGCGTAGTCGTTTTGCACCTCATGGTCGTCCCAAGTCATAAGCGCCGCCGTTTCGGCGTGTAGCCGCTGCAGATCCGGGTCTGTGCGATACTGAGCGTAGCGATTCCGGTAGGTTCGAAGGTCCGTCGCCTCGACGCCATCGCTATGTCTGCGCACTGTAGGTTTCCGCTCTTCCACATATTCGTAAATGTAGTCGCCGAGAAAGGCGACGAGATCCGGCTGTTCATCAGCGAGGTGGCGATAGGCTGAGAAATAACCAAGCTCATAGTGCGAGCAGGACACGAAGCCGAAGCGCAGTCTCTGCAAGGAAGCTCCGGGCAGCGGTGCTGTCATGGCACGCCCAACCCTGCTTTGCGCTCCGCCGCTTAAAAAGCGATACCAATAGGGGCGATACGGTTCGAGCCCGTTCAACTCCACATGGACCGAATAGGCGTATTTTGCCTCGGCGGGCGCTTCACCGCGCAGCACGATGTTCTTGAAGTTCGCATCAGCGGCAACCTCATAGGCGACCGGCACGTCAGGGCCGGACATTCCGCCCGGCGTTTGTGGGTCGGCTGAAAGCGGGGCTGGGGCAAGCCGCGTCCAGATCACGAAACCGCCTGGCATTGGGTCTCCAGCAGCTACGCCGAGAGCGAAGGGGTCTGACTTCCATGCCGGTACTCCGGCACTTGCCCGGCCAATTACCGCCGGAGCCGCCATATAAGCGGCAAAACCTATCCCCGCACGCAAAAGATCACGGCGCGCGGGTTTTAAAAGGGCATCGCCTGCTGCCATTTTACCCTCATCATTCCAAGGCTAAGCAAATTATTGACGCTAGTCATACTCCTTTCGTGCGACATTTCGTAAGCAATTTCCACTGAGCGATTACCGAGGAAAAAGCTTGCTCTTATTCTGATATGAGCGGACGCGCTTAGAGTATTATTATAATATTTGGCGGCGCCAAAGGCACTGCGCCAGGAGAAGGAAAAGCGATGAGCTCTCATAGTGTGAACCCAGAGGAATTTGTGCAAGTAATGCGGCGCACCCTGAAAGAGCACTGGCAGCGTTTTACCATCCAGGGCGTTATTCTGGTGATCTTAGGAGCATTAGCGGTGGCGGTGCCGCAGATCGCTTCTATTGCCGTCACCGCTTTTGTCGGCTGGCTTTTATTCCTTGCGGGCTTTGCGAGAGGCGTCTCTTTGTACAGGGCGCCGCACGCGCCGGGCTATTGGTCCTCGCTACTGCTTTCAGTACTGACGGCGATCCTCGGCTTGGTACTCGCGTTATTTCCGCTTCAAGGGGCGGTTACGCTGACAATCTTGCTCATCGCCTATTTCATCCTCCACGGCATAGCGAGCTTTATATTCGCTTTCGCGGTGAAGCAGGATACGAGCCGCTGGGTGCTCATCATCATTGGCGGCATCATCGACTTTATCCTTGCGGGGCTTGTAATCGCGGGTTGGCCGTCGACCGCCACATGGGTGCTAGGGCTTTATGTCGGCATCAACATGCTCTTCACCGGCTTCGCATTGATCTTCGCTGCCTTGGGAGCGAGATCGGCTTAGCGCGCGGTTACGCAATATCGAGAATGATATTGCCGGTCGAAGAACCGCTTTCCAGCGTTTCGTGGGCGGTTGCGATTTCTGCGAGAGGGAAGCGTTGACCAATGTTGTGTGTGACGCTTTTCTCCCGAAGAAGCGCTTGAAATTCGTTAATCGCGGCCGCTCGATCGGCAGGGCTAAGCTCGTATACAAGAAAGAAACGGAACGCGACGCTGTTCAGCATCACCCATTGAGCGGGGATCGCCGCTTCCGCGGCTCCGGTTCCATACACCACAACGGTTCCGAAGGGCCGCAGCACCCCCGGGAGCAGCTTCGCGTTGGCCGCGAGGTCCATGTCTATGACCGCATCGGCGCCTACACCGCCGGTAAGACTACGAACCTTTTCTCCCACGTCCTCCGTCCGATAATTGATAGTGGCGTCTGCTCCCGCCGCCATTGCAAGAGCAGCCTTCGCTTCATTGCTGATGGTCGAGAGAACGCGTGCGCCGCGAGATTTGGCGAATTGAATTGCGTAATGGCCGACGGCCCCTGCGCCGCCGTGGACTAGAATGGTAACGCCCGGTGCCGCGCCGGAGAGCCGGACGGCCTGCATCGCCGTTAAGGCCGGAATGCCAAAACAAGCGCCCTCCGCATAGTCCACGCCATCAGCAAGCGGCACGGCTTGCGCGCTTGGCAGCGCGATAAACTCGGCTGCCGTCCCAAAGGGACGCTTCCATTGACCGTTCCAAATCCAGACGCGCTCACCGAGCCGCTTCTCCGAAACGCCAGGGCCAACCGCATCAATGTCGCCCGCGCCGTCACTATGCGGAATAATAAGAGGAAACGCGAGCGACCGGCCAAACCCGCCGCGCCTCGACTTCCAATCGGAAGGGTTCACGCCCGAAGTTTTCAACCTAACCCGCACCTCGCCGAAGCCCGGCTCCGGCATGGATTGATCCGCAGCCTGCAAGACGGAGCGAGCTGGCCCCTGTGCGGTGTAAAAGGCGGCGCGCATGATTTTCTCCATGCTATGTGTTTGCTCGGGCTGCGAGCATCCTCCTCTGATAGAACCCCGCAGCCGTCACCGTCAAGAATGGCTTGACGGGAACCATACAACCGATGCTACCGTAGCGATCGTGGTCCATTTGCCGGCCGGCTTGCAGCCACGCTAAACAAATCGCTAAAAGGCCGTCTGCCCTTTCCGGCACGGCTTCTATTTGTCCTGGGAGGCGAAAGTGTCAGACAAAAACACCGCAAAGCTTCATCCTGATACTCTTCTCGTGCATGGCGGCTCGCTGCGCTCATCTTTCGGCGAAACGTCCGAAGCCCTGTTTCTTACTTCCGGATTTGTCTATGAAAATGCGGAAGACGCAGAGGCGCGATTTAAGGGCGAAGCCGAAGGCTTTGTGTATAGCCGCTATTCCAACCCGACAACTGCCATGTTTGAGGCCCGCATGGCGCTGTTGGAAGGCGCGGAGGCTGCGCGCTCCACCGCTACGGGAATGGCTGCTGTAAGTTCTGCACTTCTTTGTTGTCTCCGCGCGGGCGACCATGTTGTGGCGGCGAAGGCGCTTTTTGGCGCTTGCCGGTTCATCGTCGAAGACTTGCTGCCCCGGTACGGCATTTCCTCGACTCTCGTGGATGGCCGCGACCTTACCGCCTGGCAGGGCGCGGTGCGGGAGAACACCCGCGTGCTTTTCTGCGAGACGCCCACCAATCCCGCGCTTGAGCTTGTCGATATCGCAGGCGTGGCCGCCATTGCCAAAAAGGCCGGCGCTCTTTTCATGGTGGACAATGTCTTCGCAACACCGATGTTGCAGAAGCCGCTTTCGCTCGGCGCGGATGTTGTCATCTATTCCGCGACGAAACACATCGACGGGCAAGGCCGGTGCCTCGGCGGCGTTGTATTGTCGAGCGCGGCATTCGTCGAAGAGCATCTGAAGAATTTTCTTCGCCAAACAGGTCCGTCGCTCAGCCCGTTCAATGCCTGGGTGCTGCTGAAGGGCCTCGAAACTTTGCCGCTGCGCGTCGAGCGCCACACAGCCAATGCTGCAAAGGTCGCCGATTATCTCGCGGCGCACCCCAAGGTAGAGAAAGTGAGCTATCCTGGCCGCGCCGATCATCCTCAGCGCGAGCTTGCGGCACGGCAAATGAAGGGCGGGGGCCCTCTTGTCGCGGTTACACTTCGCGGGGACAAGGCCGCGACCTTTCGCTTTATGAACGCGCTGCGCGTTATCAAGATTTCGAATAATCTCGGCGACGCGAAAAGCCTTATCGTTCATCCGGCAACGACGACACACCAGCGGCTTAGCGACGAGGCCAAGGCTGAGCTTCGCATCGTGCCGGGTCTTGTGCGCATCTCGCTTGGGCTTGAGCATCCCGACGACCTGATCGCCGACCTTGATCAGGCGCTGTCACGGCTTTAGGACGCGCACGCGCGAAGCCGAGTGTTTTCCTAGCGGCCTACTAGCCTCCGCAGTTCAACGAAATCTCACTTGCTGCCTCGTGATGACGCTGCACATCGTCGTTGCGAGGGCCAGCTTTGCTGGCTGGAAGCAATCTATTGTGTCTGCTTTCAATATTTTTGCATGTTTCTTCTTCGATAATAATATATAATAAATATTTATACATGGGATAGGTTAGCTTATCATCATAATAAGTTCATATATATGTTATTTGTTTGTTACTTTCGACACTTATACCCGCGAAGGCACATGATCATTGATACGATCATGGAGTTTTTCTAGTAACGTTGGGGTGTTGAATGGAATGGTTACTCAATATATCTGAAGAATATCGTTCTCAAATCCGGCAGGGAGCATTCTTCAAAAATATATCTCTTTCCGAACGGCCGAACGATTTACAATGGGTGCATCAGCTTATTCATCAGTCGCGTGAATTTACACAAGCGCTGTGCCTGCGTTATTCGTTTTGTCACGACAAGCGTTATCAGCCGGTTTTTGCCGAACACGCTCTTGAGGAGGCTGATCACCCAGACCAGCTCATTGCATGGATGGGGGAGCATGGATTTCTCGCTGGCGCGGAACCTGGCGACCAGCCTGCGACGCAAGAGACGCTCAACTGCGTCGCATTTTCATGGCGCAGCGCTATGTATGAGCCACACGACGTACAGGTTGTCGGGCTCAATCTACTGAGCGAAGGCGTCGCCTTCGATTTTTATTCCGCCGTCATTCCCGTGCTCGACAAACTGAATATTTTAAGCGGGAATTACTGGAAAGTGCATACCGATGCCGACCAGCATCACCTCACGATGGGTTTAGACTTGTGTGAGCCGGTCGAGCCTGATTCGCCCAAGGGCCGGGTCTATCAACGCGTGCTGTGGCATTCCGCGTCTCTCTATCACCAAATGCTTAGCTCTTGGGTGGGCGAGCAGGTGGCGCCATTGCCGCAAATGCGGATGATGTAAGCTGTAAAGAAGTGGAATAAGACCACTGCGATCAGAGTCCCGGTGTGCACTCTCACACCGGGAGTATTCCAAGCGCGCAATAGCAAGCCGAAGCTTCCTATTGCGCCACTCGCCATTGCCCCCTAGCAAAGCCGTTCCACCAAAAATCGATTTCAAATTACGACGCTCGCGTCCGTCATGCGCGACGCTATACTTTTTCTTGCCGTTCAACTTACAGCGGAGATATTGCGTAGGTGGATGCAAAAGAGGGGGAAGAGCATGATTATCGGCAGACGAGATGCACTGAAAGGCGCGGGCGCCATGAGCGCGATGTTGGCGGCGGGCCTCCCGGTCTGGGCTCAGCAGCCGGCACAAAAGCTCGTGATCGACTGCCACGGTCATTATACGACTGAGCCGGAGGAACTGCTCGCCTTTCGCAAGGCGCAAATCGCAGCGCTCAAAGACCCAGCTCAAAAGCCTTCCGCTGCAAACCTCAAGATCACAGACGACCAACTCCGCGAAAGCGTGAAGCCGCAGCTCGCCTTGCAGCGCGAACGTGGAACTGACGTTACCATTTTCTCGCCGCGCGCAGGCGGCATGGGCCACCACATCGGCACGGCGGAAACGAGCGCCGAGTGGTCTTCGGTTTCGAACGAAATCATCCATCGCATCTGCGGATTGTTCCCCAATAACTTCCTCGGTGTTGGCCAATTACCTCAATCTCCTGGGGTATCTCCGGCCAATTGTATCGCTGAGCTTGAGCGCTGCGTGAAGTCCTATGGTTTCGTGGGCGTGAACCTCAACCCCGATCCCACGGGCGGCTATTGGCGCGATCCGCCACTCACCGATCGCTGGTGGTATCCGCTGTATGAAAAGCTCGTCGAGCTCGATGTGCCCGCCATGGTCCACGTCAGCGCCTCGATCAATCCGAACTTTAATACGCTCGGTGGCCATTACCTCGTCGCTGACACGACGGTATTCATGCAATTCATCACATCGGATATCTTCAAGGATTTCCCGACCTTACGCTTTATCATTCCCCATGGCGGAGGCGCGGTGCCGTATCAATGGGCGCGTTACCGGGGGCTGACGCAAGATTTGAAGAAGCCGCCACTCGAGGAGCTGCTGCTCAAAAACGTGTTTTTCGATACGGTTGTCTTTAATCAGCCGGGGATGGACAATTTGTTCAAAGCCATTCCCACCTCCAACATCCTCTTTGCCTCTGAGATGCTGGGTGCTGTGCGAGGCATTGATCCGCAAACGGCCCGTGCCTTCGATGATACGAAGCGCTTTGTCGATGCGGTGCCGCTTTCGGAGGAGGACCGGCGGAAAGTGTTCTCAGAGAACGCGCGGCGCGTCTATCGGCTCGATCGCACGGCCTTGTTCAAGGACAAGGGATAAATCTGGCAAGCACCGTCGCGACTCAACGGAACGAGTGCGCTAACCTGATCGTTATCCGTCGGGGTCTAGCCCGTCGCGTTTTTTTGGAGCAGCGCCATCGCATGGCCGTGTTCTACACAATAGGCCATTCCAACCGCACGATTGGCGAGTTTATAGCCATGCTGCAGCAGGTGCGCGTAACGCTGCTGATCGATGTGCGGACCATCCCGAAATCGCGCTTCAATCCGCAGTTTAATGAAAACTCGCTTACCGGTTCTCTTGAGGATGGAGGCATTTCCTATAGACGCATTCCGGAGTTGGGCGGTCTGCGTCACCGCCGCAAGGACGCCGGGCCATCGCCCAATGCTTATTGGGAAAATGAAAGCTTCCGCAACTATGCGGATTATACGGCGACGGCAGAGTTTCGAGCCGGGCTCGCGGAGCTGCGTGAACTTGGCGCTGCAAATGTCTGCGCTATTATGTGCGCGGAGGCTGTCTGGTGGCGATGCCACCGGCAAATCATCGCCGACTACCTCATCGCGACGGGTGAAACTGTGATCCACATTATGGGCGAGGGCAAGCTGGAGCCTGCGCACATCAACGAGGCGGCGGTGATTGGCGTTGATGGCCTCGTCACTTACCCCGCCAAGCAAGGCAATTTTTCGATTTAGATGTGACAGGCGATAAAGGCACTGTTGCAAAGCGCGCGCGCGGTGCTAATGTTGTGCGCATGCGGGTGTAGCTCAGCCGGTAGAGCATCAGCTTCCCAAGCTGAGGGTCGTGAGTTCGAACCTCATCGCCCGCTCCAATAAATCCCTTGTTTTGCAAGGGTTTTTCCCTCAAACCCGGCAATCATCATTCAGTCTAAAACGGAACGAAACGTACACGAAATCTCGGAAACGGAGCCGAGAGTCACGGAAAAGTCCCGGAATTTGTTCCGCGCATGTTCCTCGCACAAGGTGTTTCGTGCCACCGCGCGGCCACAATTTACAATTTCAGCTTGCGAGCTAGGCGGAATCACAGCCTTCATGTGCGCTACAGCGTGCCGCCTCGAAACCCATTAGAATGACAAGGGCTTGGGATGCCAACAATAAAAAGCTTCGCCGTGGGCAACGGCGACATGTTCTATATAAAACACGGTTCCGATAGCTTCACCATCATCGACTGCGATCTCTCAGACGAGAATGCGGACCGCATTATCGCCGAGTTGAAGGAGGCGTCTCGAGGTAGAGGGATTGTCCGGTTCATTTGCACGCACCCGGACGAAGACCATTTCGGGGGAATTGAACGTCTAGACGACGCGATGCCCATTGCAAACTTTTATGTTGTAGAAAATCTGGCTGTAAAGGACGAGAATACAGTCTCATTCAAGCGATACTGCCAGCTCCGGGACGGCAGCAAAGCCTTCTACATCCACAAAGACTGCTCACGGAAATGGTTGAATCTTGCAGACGAACAACGCGGCGCAGCTGGCATTGAAATACTGTGGCCGGATATGTCCAACGTACACTTTAAGAAAGCACTTGCCGCATGTGACGCAGGTGAAGGCTACAACAACACATCTGCCGTTATTCGCTACTCTGTCAAAGGAGGAGCTAGTTTCATGTGGCTCGGCGATCTAGAGACCGAATTCATGGAAAGCATTAAAAACGACATTAAACTTGAAAAGACAACAGTAATATTCGCCGCTCATCACGGCAGGGATTCCGGAAAAATTCCGGATAGCTGGCTGAAGGTGCTCAAGCCACAGTTCATCGTGATCGGTGAGGCACCCTCTCGACACCTTAACTACTATACTGGGTACAAGAGGATCACACAGAACCAAGCATGGGATATCACTTTCGATATCGTCGGCGACAAAGTCCACGTCTATTCATCCAATCCAAACTATAAGAACCCCGCGCTGGTCGACGAAGGGCAATCAAAGTTCGGGAGATACGTCGGCAGCTTTACGGTTCACGCCGAGTACGCCCGCGCCGCCTGATTTTTCGTTCGCGCTGCGCCATTGCCGTCGAAATTATGCTTCAAAGCCAAAGCGGGAAAGATGGCCGACAGGACGTTGAAGGACCAGAACCGGCGTGGGTTAACGCTCGTGGTCATGGCGAATGTGATGGTGCTGTACGGTATCGCCTCGGCAAGTTCCTTCGCCAATGCCGATTGGATCGAAGCAGGGAAAGCTCTCGGCGGGATTGTACCGGCTGGCCTGTGCGCGGTGCTTATCGGCATCTTCAACGCTCAGCTCGATGCTACAACGAAGGCGCGTATTGTCTTTATGCGCTGGAAACATCCACTGCCGGGCGCAAGGGCCTTTACGGAGCACGGCCCGAAAGATGCACGTGTTGACATGGACGGCGTCAAGACGCGGCTAGGTGAATTACCTATCGAACCAGATCAACAGAATGCAACCTGGTATCGGCTCTATCGCGATGTTGCGGACAAGCCAGCTGTCCTTCATGCGAACAAGGAATACTTGTTTACGCGAGACTATCATGTACTCGCTCTGGGCATCCTGATCGCCTTCGGCATTGCCTCGATATGGGCAATCGAAGAATCTGCAAGGCGCGCGTTGTTCGTTGGCGGCTTGCTACTTCAGACTATTCTGACCGGGCAGGCTGCACGCAACCACGCTAGTAGGCTGGTGTGTACCGTGCTTGCATTGAGCGCACCATTGGTTCCGCAATCACCGAAAGCGGCTAGGAAGAAAAAGTAGGCAACGGCTCGCCGCTACTGAGGTTTCAGCCCGGCTGAAACAACTTCCCTCGTTGTGGCGATCCTGCGCCCTTGCCAGTTTGCTCACTTGCTCGGCGAGGCGTTGGCTTTCGGAGCGCTTGAAGGCGTCCTGCTGCGCTTTCATGGCTGCGCCCGCGCTCTTGCCGATCCTTTGAGCTAAGGAAGCGTCTCCGTTGCCATTCACTTGAATGTGAAGCTGGGGGTTGCAGATGGAGCTGAAGGCGTTGCGACTTGCGAGGGTGGGCACGCCAAAAGTAGGCGCTTCGCCTTTATTGAGGGCGTCCAAGGCATCCCTGCCAATGCGAGAGACTGCCGCCTTGCTTATCACGTATTCACCCTTGTGAACGATCCCGGCTTCGTCCCATTTGCCGCCGTCGTCCGCTTCAACGCCTGCGCCCGCTGCGGGTCCATGAGGTTCATGCCCGCAGGCGGAGCGCCAAAGACGTTTCTTTCTGTCCAATTAAGCCCCGTCTGAGGCCCGTAATGCGTGTAAAACCGGGCTCTTCAATTTTAGGATTATAATGTATTAAGGACATCCGGAAAGATAACGAGTTTGAAACCCCGCATAGCTTGCGCCATACGTGCCTCCTCCTTGATAATTCTGAGAAATGTTAATATTAAGAATGCGGCAGTATGGGTGATCAGTTAGAGTTTTATTATTATTTCTAGACCAAACGTACCCAGCCCTCCAACGGTATTTTGGTGTGCCATAGTTATCTTTCACGACCTGCCAAACTTCATCTAGAAGCCCTATTTTGTATATTGTACTTTCCTGAATATTATTAATCTTTCCTTTCATCATTTCTTTTTCCTCCGGTGTGCCATAAGCAAATATTTTGTCCAGAGGTTTGAAAACGGGAAATTTTTTAGCTGCAGCCGCGGCCAATGCATCTAGTGAATCATTGATCTGCTTACTTTGTTCAGGAGTAAACTGGGTGGTCTTCAACCACTTTTCTCTTTCTATCTTGGAGACAGCTCTGAACAGCCAATCTTCTCCGGCCGCATCTACCAAAGAGAGTTGATACTGGGGAGAAACATACTTATCTACATGCGCTTTCGCTTTACTTATGTCCTGGAGAAAGAAGGTTGTCCTGTTATCTCCTTGTGCCGAAGATTGCTTAATAGAAGCAAAGACCGCCAGTGCAGCCAATACAAGTGCTAGTTTTTTCATTGAAACTCCTCTTTATTCGCCCACGCGCGACCGATGGAGCAATATTTAAGATCGCCAACGATAGTGATCGCTCCCACCTCAGCTATGGCACGTCCAAACGCCGCAAGGAATGCCGTCAATAAGGCGCTTTCCGGGCGTCGCCGCTATGCTCCACGCCCATGCTTTTGCCGCGATAGCTTCTGCGGAGAATGACCATTACTGGGCCGCCACTCTTAGAAACGGCAATCCCATCCAACACACTTGCAACCATCGCCGGACGCTTGCTAGAAATCAAGGCGATATAGCGTCAGGCTTCGATCCCTTCGTCACGCACAATCTCGCACGCTGCCATCATATGTGGCCTGCATTTACGTTCCCAGGATGCAGATTAATGGTTGGGGCGGTAACCCGGAGACACAGGTCGCGCCCAGCACTTCTCTGTCCTGCGTTGCACAAACCAAGGCGATTATCGGCTTAACAAACCCACTCGACTCAGCTAACTAATTCCTTAGTAACAGCTAAGGAGGTTATCATGGCTGGCAGCGTTACATTGAATGGTATCGATGACGAAATTCTTGCCACTGCATTCAAATTCAAAGCCGAACACGAGGGGCTTTTCACGTTTAATCCTCAGCAAATGCAGCCGGCCCAAATTCCGGCAAAGGCTGGAAAGCCAAGGCAAGGCTATAATAACATGGTTTTCATCTGGCATTCGAATGACGGGTTGAAAAAGGTGATAGAGCTTCTTCAAAAGATTGACCATCACGAGAACAAACCTGATGAATAGCCAATCGGAGCACAGATAGCTGCTCGTCTATTTTGGGTCGCTGAAAATGAGCTTCCATTACAGCGACTATTTGAGCGGCGAGCTGCTCTTGGTCGATCACATCAAACCTATGTCGTTCTTTCATCCTTGTGGCTTCCATTAAAAAACCCGTCTATTTGGCGGGTTTACGTTTCTGTTTCGGGTGTTCGTCTTGGCGAGGAGGCGGCGCTTTCGCCACCTTCTTTACGATATCGTCAAAGGCGGATTCGTCTTCGGCGCAGCCAAGATCGCGGGCGGCTTGCTCGAATTTTTCGGACTGAGTTTGCTTTTTGCCCTTTTTCTTTTCCGGCATGGCTGCCTCGCTGTCTGGCAAAATAGCCAGCTTTGTTTCTGGAATGGCGACAAGGAAATTTGAATCGTTCGCTATCTTCCTGCCGATCTCTTCTTCGATCCTGCGAGCGGCATCCCCGGCGACCTTAGCGCCTGTCATCGTCGCTTTTCTGGTTTTATCGTATGTCTTGGTGTCTTGAGCAACGATGATCGCTTTTGCGGCGCGCTCGCCAAGCGTTACAACTGCAAGCTCCAGGTTGTCCATTTGGTCACGGAGTTCGTGCTTCTTCTCAAGCCTCTTCATTTCCTTATGCTGAGCAACCGTGACGCCAAGCATCTCTTTGCTCATATCGTTAGTCAAAATACCCATTTTGTCGGTAGCGCCGCGCTCTTTCCATTCATCCGTCAATTCGTTCCGGCCTGAAATGTTTTGGAGACGCCCGTCAACCCATTCATCGTCCCGGCCCTGATCCCGGTATGTCTGGATCGCCCGATCAACCGCCTTCGACGGCTGTGCAATTTCTTCAATGCGCTCAGCGCCTAGCTCAGCAAGAAACCTCTTTATCGGTTCGGCTCTTGGAGAAGGGATCGATTGGACTATTCGAAAAATAGTAGCATTGGGAGCGCAATCAGTTTGGCGCATCGCGCCGTCCTCTGCTTTGAGTTTGAAGCGTACGATTTTTTCGTACGTTTCACTAAACCCTTCTTCCTTCTCCATCTTCGATTTGAGATCGGTCCAATAGCGCTTTGGCTGCGAACTCTCCGTGATAGCGCCAACAATATCGATTACCGAATGCCACCACTCTCCGTCGTGCCAGATGCGCCGTAGATTGAACCCATCAATTATAGATTTAACAATTTTGCCCTCATAGGTAGCTGCTTGATGGTCGTCCAATGACGTAAAGCCTCTAATGCGATCTGGAGGCGTCTTTTTCGCCGTGTTTGCCAACTTGAACCCCGTTCGTGAGAGTTGAGCCAGGGGATGGGCAAACAAACTTGGCGCACTACGCAGCGCGCCCAAGGCCGGGCTATTTGCACGCAAATATCGGGTGGCTTTCAGTTGTGGTCAATACGTGAAGTTAGGCTTTCCACGCTCTATTTTAATTAAAAAAACTCAAAGTTCAGGTAGATGATACCGCTCTACCTCTATCCTTACCCTTCGTGATTTTAGTGCAGTCGCGGTGACATATATAACTTCTTGTATTGGCTCTCGCTCGCCGACTTCATCAAGCGCCAAATCCATCATTTTCTGTTGGTACGACAAGGCTAGCAGCCTCGAATGACGGCTCTCAAAAAACACTATTCCGGGATGAATTTCTTTTTCTTGGTATACCCGCTCAAAATCTACGATATTATTCGTGATCAAAATTAAATCTCGGTCGAGCGCATAGCGGGCGATAACGTGATCCCCTCTTCCTCTTAACCTTGGCATTAAGGACACGCCTAACGCATGATGGCCACGAGCTGCAGCGATTTCGATCAGCTCGTGGCTTAAGCATTCGTCAATTAAGAAGCCTGCGCACTGTGAGTTCAATCAACAACCACGCTTTTGGATTTCTTGCCCTTGTGCGGAGGCAGCCGATCCTTAAGCGACTTTGGTCGCCCCCTACGTGGGCGAGCTGTTGCATAAACGCATGCTAGATTAATCTGCTTCTCCGTTAACGACCCGTACGCGCGCGCCGCCTCTTCCCTTCCACTCGCTTTTGCGAGGTTTGCAATCATGTAAACGGGTATTCGCGTGCCGCGAATGCAAGGTTCACCCTGCATAATAGCCGGAATGCTCGTTACAGCCTCTTCAGCCTCGAATAAGGACTTGAGGCCAGACACTATTTTTTTTCTATATATATCCACGCGCACCGAAAGAGCGGTATTCGGGACGTCAATGGAAACCTTTTTAGACTGCAAAGCTTCCGAAATTACAGAGGTACGCTGTTCTGGTTTCAAGTTCCACGAAGCCATATCGTGGCCTAGCGCAACGGCAAATAGACCGCGCGCCTCAACACTCCGCGCACCGTTCCCTGTCTCAGCGATGCCAAGCGGGGCCAGATCGTCAATCATGTTGTTGGCTTGGCTAGTAGAAAGACCGGTAATGGCGCATACCTCCGCCACCGGAAACGAGGCCCTATCTATCAGGTGGCGTGCGATTTTGCGAATAGCTGACATTTGCCTCACCTAAAACCTTATCCACATGGATAAGATATACATCTAAGACACAAACATCAACCTTTTGTTCCCATCCCACCTAAATAAGCTTAGCTAGCCAAACGGCTAACAGTTAGGGTTTAGACCTTGATCACAGAGGCTTCTTAGCTGTTTTGCTAACTAGGTTGATCATAAGTCAGCCTTTTGCCTTTGAAGCCCTTAAGTGCCCTTTCGGCCCGATCCTCATCATGGACACCGTTCGCAACGCGGTTGTTATAGCGGAAATCGAACTCAGCAAGATATCTATGTAAGTGCTTTTCAGAGCAATGCTGATACACGCCCTTCATGCCGCGTTTAAAGATTGAGAAATAGCCCTCAAGCGTGTTCGTATGAACACTACCCCGAACATATTCCCCCTTGCCATGCTCAACCGTGAAGTGGTGTTTAAACTCTGCGCCAATCCTGCGGTAAAGTGCAGCTTCGTCGGTCATCAGCATAAACTCTTTGGCAAGGTTCGCATCGATGATCGGCTTGATGTTCGCAGTGTCCGCTTTGTCTATTACAAAGCTGCGAACCTCACCACCGCGCTCAATCAGGCTTAGCGCCGCCTGTTTGTGGGCATAGCCGCGAGCGTTCGGGTGCTTTACCACACCTTCCTTCTTGCCGATGAAGGTCTCGTCCGCCTCGACAATCGAGCCAGGGCCACCCATAGGGGCAAGACTACCAGTCCGCATTGCCTCGCGAATGCGATGGCTCATGAACCAAGCCGCTTCGTAGGTGATCTCTAGAACGCGGTGAAGCTGGTGCGAACTGATCCCCTTCTTGCTGGCGCAAAGAAGGTGGATTGCCTGAAGCCACTTGTGCAGTGGAATGTGCGAGCTTTCGAAGATCGTCTTCACACGGACCGTAAACTGCTTGCGGCAGTGTCCGCACTTCTTCAGGCCGTGACGAACAACGCCTTCGGGGTTCTTCTTCGAAGGTTTGCTGCGGACACCCTCAAGCACATAAATCCGATCCTTGCCTCCGCAATAGGGGCAGACCGGACCTTCCGGCCAAAGAAGAGCCTCGACCTTCTTAAAGGCCGCCTCTTCATCGCGAAAATGTAGCTTGCTTAGAACAGACATAGCCGGAGTCCCGTATCGTGTTGATACGAAACTACTTAATTAAGCTGGGTTTGTCAACCGTATAATCGCCCAAACCAAGCCGACGCCAAGCAGAACACAAAAAGGACGCGCGCAGCGCTTATCCAAAGGTTTCCGATAAAGTATTCCCAGGAAGCAAGTTCGCTGCCGCCGCCACGCTACTTGAGCGCTTTCCGTACCTCTTCGTCGACCTCTGCTCCGAGCTTCGCTCCCCACTTTCGGCCAATTGCGGCGCTCTCTTTCGCGAATTCTGGTTGCATGTCAAGATACTTTACGGCAGCCGGGCTTTTGAAGAGAGCCACGAGCTGATTAAGTTCCTCTGTGGTCATGTGGGTTGCGTAGTGCGCCGCGATTTGATCAATGAGTTCTTGCTTTCCACTGGAAAGCTTCGCAGGCAGCAGCTCCATGACCTTCTTGATCTCAGCTTCCTTACCCGGATTTTGCTTGAGAAAAGTCTCCTCCATATCTTTGTTCATCATGGAGATAACCGCATCGAATTTTTTTGTTGCGCCAGTAGCTAACAGCAATTCCTTTGCCGCCGCGAGGCTCGCCGGATTGGCACTCGGCGAAGTTGCCCCCTGCGCGAAACTGGATACCGGAACGGCCGTTGCCAAAATTGCCCCGGCGAAAAAGAGGGACAATAACTTTGGACTGCGCTTCATCTTGCATTTTATTGGGAAATGTTAAATCGACGCGCCTGGGTCGCCGTGGCGAACGCGCAGTGCCGCATCTTTTGACATCAACATAGTTACATTTTGGCAGAAGCGAGGCCCTGGAGCGCCTTCATTTGAAGTGACTCGCGATCCTTGTCCCCTGCGACAAAAACGGCATCCGATTGGGCCTCGGACGCCGGTTGTAGGCAAAACGGATTGATTGCGCTTGCAACCGCTACTTCGCGGCTGCGATGCGAGGCCATTCGTCCATCTGCACCTTGGCGACGAGAACATAGCTGCCGTTCTCCGGCTTGAAGATCGAAGCCTCGCCTTCTTTGATATCGAACCAGTCCTTGCCGAACGCATCAATAATATTCGGCTTGTGCGATATGATGATTGTGTTGGTGCCGGAGTTAGGCGCGGCAGAAGCCATCTTGCGAAGCGCGGCGGCGCGGCGCGAATTCTCCTTCGGTGACACGACCAGACCACCCTCGGTGATATCGACCGACTTCTTAGTATCTTTGAAGCCGGCAAGCACGGCCGTTTGATAAGCACGATTGAATTGGCTGGTATAGACCTCTCCAATTGGAACGCCGACCTTACGAAGCGCGTCGCCGAAGGCAGCGGCTAACGCCTTGCCTTTGTCGTCGAGGTTTCTCTGTGCAGCAATGTTCTCATAGTTGAGGGGATCGGTATCGGCTTGGTCGGCGAAGGTGCTGCCGTGCCGCATGACGATCACGAACCCGCCAGTGCGCAGAGCCGACGCGAGGTCTTTGTCTTCCATCGCAGCGGAAGCTGGTGTCGCCGATGAAAGCCCAGCGTAGAGCGCGCAGGCAAGGAGAACCGCTCCAATGGTACGTCTTAGAATCATGCGCATAGAAAGCCTCATTTGGGTTGGGTAGCGTGCAGATGACCATCGCGTAGGGGATGCTAGAACTTACAGGCTAGGCCTGCAACGGAATGACCGCGCGAGGTTGCTTTTTATTCCCAAGATCGGAACAATGCGTATCTTCGCATGACGCTCCGGTGCATTCTTTCACGAGGACGGACCGCGGACCGTTTGAAGACCCGAGTAATGGAAGCCGTATTCGGCCCCCAACATTCCACATAATTACGCGCGTGAATTTGCTTGCATGGGCCCCTTTTTATCGATTACGGCCACAAATTGCAGAACAAATTATGCAAATTTTTTCCGGAAGGCCTATATCTAATCGTTTTTGTGCGCCCATAATCGTTTTTTTCGGCATCGGCGGGCCGCAAGCTGATTTTGTGCGAGGCTAAGCGAAATTTCCCATGAGCGCTCATTTTCATCCCTTCCCGGACTTTGTCACGGTCTTGCACGAGAACCGTCTGCCTGTGCGCGCAAAACCGGCGGGCTATGCTGCCCTGATTGACGCCTTCGACCTTAAAGTGCCGCCGCCGCGCCATCTTTTCGCAACCCACCCCGGAAAGCAGCGGCGCCTCGAAACGCCGGAATGGACCATTCTCAGTTCTGGATACGCGCCCGCGGATGCACTCGAAGACCACCTCGCTTTTGCACTGCGCTATGAACCGCTTGATCTAACCGTCCTGAAGCGCTTGTTTTTGGCAACGGGACCAGACCCAATCGTGGATTGGGTCATAACCTCTCCGACGGGACGGTACACGCGACGGGCATGGTTTTTGTATGAGTGGCTGACCGGAAAGGAACTTGCCCTTCCTAACGTCACGGCGGGTAATTACGAACCCGTGGTGGGCAAGCTCCAATTCGGTATTCCAGGCATTCGGTCAGCACGGCACCGCGTCATCAATAATTTACCGGGTACGCCTCTGTTCTGCCCTCTCGTCACGCGCACGCCTAAGCTCGAAGCATATATCGGCAAAAATCTCGCTGGCGAAGCCGCCTCCGCCATCGCCAAAGTCCCCAAAGATCTTCTCGCTCGTACGGCCGCCTTTCTGCTCCTAAAAGACTCACGATCCAGCTACGCCATAGAGGGGGAGCGGCCGCCGCAGAACCGCATCCAGCGATGGGGGCGCGCCATCGCCGAAGCAGGCAAAACTCCGCTCGACCTCGACGATCTGCTGCGCCTACAGAAAGTAGTCATCGGTGATGACCGCTTCGTGCCTTTGGGCCTCCGCACCGAGGGCGGTTTCATCGGGGAGCACGACCGAAGCACCGGCATGCCGCTACCCGATCACATCGATGCTCGCCCTCAAGACCTAGCGTCTCTCGTGGACGGCCTGATCGCTTTCGACAACGGCGCGGCGCTCGAACTCGATCCAGTGATTGCCGCCGCCGTCCTCGCCTTTGGCTTTGTCTACATTCATCCTTTCGAAGATGGTAACGGGCGGCTTCACCGCTATCTAATCCATCACACGCTCTCGCGGCGCGGCTTTAGCCCGCCCGGCATCGTTTTTCCAGTCTCTGCGACCATTCTTGACCGGATCACCGCCTACGTCGAAACCCTGGAGACCTACTCAAAGCGGCTCTTGCCCTATATCGAATGGCAGCCGACACCTCGGAACAACGTGGAAGTTCTCAATGATACGGCCGATTTCTACCGCTATTTCGATGCGACGCCACATGCCGAATTCCTCTTCGAGGCCGTGGAGACGACGATCTTTGAAAGCCTTCCCAAAGAGGCTCAATTTTTAGCGGCCCATGACCGCTTTCGTGAGGGATTGCAAAACATCGTCGACATGCCGGAACGCACCGTGAACCTGCTATTCCGCTTTCTCAACCAAAATCACGGAAAACTTTCGCAGCGTGCGCGAGCACAGGAATTCGCAAGCCTCCGCGCGGACGAGATCGAGGACATAGAACAGCTCTATTCAGTGCTTTTTGATTTCGACGGTTACACGCTGCCCATACCAAGGAGCTTCCAATCCTGACAAGCACTCATAAAGAGGCGGTTAAGATCGATTTTATACAGAGCACATCAATCTAAGACATTCCTTCCACATAGGTCGCATATTTACTATACTTGTTCTCCTGGTTGCCTTGTTTTTCTGGGAAAATATTCATCCTAAACCTAGAGCGTGACCACATGTTTTCTCGCGCGCCGGAAGCCGCAATGCTGGCTTGGATGCGTCCGCAAGATGGAGTGAAGGCGTCATGACCGCAAAAGAAGTGTCTTTCTCGCAAGAGGCGCGCGCGAAGATGTTGCGCGGAATAGAAATTTTGGCTGATGCGGTGAAGATCACGCTTGGCCCCAAAGGCCGCAATGCACTCATCGAGAAATCTTTTGGCGCTCCACGCATCACAAAGGATGGCGTGACTGTCGCCAAGGAAATCGAGCTTGAGGACCATTTCGAGAATATGGGCGCGCGACTCGTCCGCGAGGTTGCATCCAAGACCTCGGAGGTGGCGGGCGACGGTACGACGACGGCCACTATTCTCGCCCATGCCATTGTAAAAGAGGGAATCAAGTCTGTGGCTGCAGCCGCCAATCCGATGGATCTGAAGCGGGGCATCGACGCCGCGGTCGCCGCGGCCGTGAAGGACATCCAATCCAAGGCTAAAAAGCTTACGTCAAACGAAGAGATCGCCCAGATCGCAACTGTATCTGCGAATGGCGACGTTGAGGTCGGCAATATGATCGCCGAGGCCATGCAGAAGGTCGGCAATGAGGGCGTCATCACCGTCGAGGAAGCGAAGAGCATGACAACCGAGCTCGAAGTCGTCGAGGGAATGCAGTTCGATCGCGGTTATATTTCGCCCTATTTCGTCACCAATCCCGATAAGATGCTGGCTGAGTTGGAAGACCCCTACATACTCATCTATGAAAAAAAGCTGTCCGGCTTGCCGCCGCTCTTGCCGCTCTTGGAAAAGGTCGCGCAATCCGGAAGGCCCTTCCTTATCGTTGCTGAGGACGTGGAGGGGGAAATACTAGCGACGCTCGTCGTGAACAAGCTGCGTGGCGGCTTAAAGGTCGCGGCGGTCAAGGCCCCTGCCTTTGGCGACCGCCGCAAGGCCATGCTCGAAGACATAGCAACTCTGACCCGGGGCGAATTGATATCCGAGGAGCTTGGAGTAAAGCTGGATCACGTCACCCTGGATCAGCTCGGCCGCGCCAAGAGGGTGACAATTACGAAGGACGCGACCACGATTATCAGCGGCGCTGGCGATAAAGCCGCCATTGCTGCGCGTATCAATCAGATTAAGGTGCAAATTGAGGAAACGGAATCCGATTACGATCGCGAGAAGTTGCAGGAGCGCTTGGCAAAGCTTGGGGGCGGCGTCGCTGTTATCAAAGCGGGTGGCGCAACCGAGGCCGAGGTGAAAGAGCGCAAAGATCGCATCGAGGATGCGGTCCACGCGACGCGCGCGGCAGTCGAGGAAGGCATCCTTCCGGGCGGCGGCGTGGCTTTGCTGAATGCCGGGAAAGCGCTCGATGGCCTCCGAGTGGAAAATGAAGACCAGAGGACTGGCATACAAATCGTCAAGAGGGCGCTGCAATGGCCAGTTCGCCAGATCGCGATCAATGCGGGCGAGGATGGCGGTGTGGTGGCTGGAAAGATTCTCGATAAGGGCAGCTATAACTACGGCTTTGACGCTCAGACTGGCGAGTACGGCGATATGGTCGCCAAAGGCATCATCGATCCGGCGAAGGTGGTGCGATGCGCGCTGCAGGATAGCGCCTCCATCGCCGGTCTTCTTATAACCACCGAGGCGATGGTGGCAGAAAAGCCGAAACCGAAGGACCTCGCGCGTCCGAGCATGGGTGCTGATATGGGCTTTTGAGCGCGCGATCTTCTAGAACAAGCGGCTCATCAATGCCGAAAAGGGATGTGCGGTTGTAAGGACCTCGAGAACGCCCCTAATCTACAATTTTGCATTCCACGTTTTTGTATTGCCGCAACTCTTTCCCGGCGACGATCACCGTTGGACCGGCGTCATACTTACTCACACGGAGTGTAAGTCCGCTGCATGTGAGACCGGCGTCAGCGTTGAAGTTTTCGTCTGCCAAAATAACCTTGAAGCGCACTATGGAATTCTGCCGCTCTTCGACACGGCCTATGCCTTGAGCGACCTGCAATCCATTCTGCAAAATCCTGTTCTCATCGCCCATGGCTGGCGGCTGGATTAATATCTCTTTTTCACGAAGCTTGAGCTTATGCACCGTGCCGGGCTCCTCGCGCCAGCGAGGATCGTCAATGTACTCCCAGTAGAACATCAGCCAGTCTCCCAGACCATTTCGATGTCAGGATATACTGGCTACACATCGTAATAAAGGTGGAACTCGTGAGGGTGGGGACGCAACCTTATGGCGTCAACCTCGACCGTCCGCTTGTAGGCAAGCCAGGTTTCAATAACATCCTTCGTGAAGACATCGCCGCGCAGCAGAAAGGCGTGATCGAATTCAAGCGCGTCTAGCGCTTCATTCAGCGAACCGGGTGTCGACTTCACTTCCTTAGCTTCGGCGAGCGGCAAGTCATAGAGGTTCTTGTCTATGGGCCTCCCCGGGTCGATGCGATGTTCAATCCCGTCGAGCCCGGCCATGAGCATCGCGGCGAACGCGAGATAGGGGTTGCACGATGGGTCGGGCGTGCGGAATTCAACGCGCTTTGCTTTTGGGTTCATCGAATACATAGGAATCCGGCAGCAGGCCGAGCGGTTGCGCTTCGAATAGACAAGGTTGATCGGAGCCTCGTAACCCGGCACCAAGCGGCGGTAGGAATTCGTCGTCGGCGCACAAAGCCCGCATAGCGCCCAGGCATGCTTGAGTAACCCACCGATGTAATAGCGTCCGAGTCCGCTCAGCTCCGCATAGTCCGTCTGGGCATAAAACAGGTTTGAGTCGCCTTTCCACAAACTTTGATGGACGTGCATGCCCGAGGCATTATCCTCAAACAGTGGTTTGGGCATGAACGTCGCGGTAAGGCCATGTTTGCGCGCGACATTTTTCACCACATATTTGTACATCATCAAATTGTCGGCCATGCGCGTCAAAGTGGTGTAACGCATGTCGATCTCGGCTTGGCCGCCCGTCGCGACCTCATGATGATGAGCCTCGACTTGGATCCCGAGGCGCTCCAAGGTCAGCGCCATTTCGGTGCGGAGGTCCTGCATAGTGTCAGTCGGTGGAACGGGAAAATACCCTTCTTTCGGCCGTGGCTTGTGACCTAGATTTGGCCCCTCATCCCTGCCTGAGTTCCAACTGCCCTCCACGGAATCAATTTCATGGAAGGCGTAGTTGATGCCTTGCCCGTAACGCACGCCGTTGAAGACGAAGAACTCGGCCTCGGGGCCAAAATAGCTGGTATCGGCGACGCCTGTTCCTCTCAAATACTGCTCAGCCTTCCGGGCGATGTAGCGCGGATCGCGGCTATAGCTCTGGCCAGTAACAGGATCCTTGATGGCGCAAATCAGAACGAGAGTGGTTTCTTCCGAGAAGGGATCGATGAAGGCGCTGGCTGGGTCCGGCACAACCAGCATGTCGCTTTCCTGAATCTCTTGAAATCCTCGTATCGAAGAGCCGTCGAAGCCGATACCTTCATCAAGAGCATCCGCGTTCACCGAGCCCGGCGGCACGGAGAAATGCTGCCAGACCCCCGGTAGATCGGTGAAACGTAAATCGATCATCTGAACGTGCGTGTCCTCGACTAATCGAAGGACGTCATCGGCGGTGGCGCAATTGAGACCCATATGTTTCGCTCCTGCATTGCAGCGATCTCAACAATTACGGGACCGCTGAACACGCCCGATAGGGTTCAACCGGAGTTACTGACTTGGTCCTTACTGATGAGCGTAGCGCAGCCGCAAAATTTGCGGCGCAATAATTGCCCCGCGCATAAGTCCAAGCAGCAGCTTAACTTTGGTGCGCTCCGCGCCTCACCATTAGAGCCGCCTCTATTCGCCTCCAGGTTTCCGCCTGATCCCTTTCGCCCTGCTTTTCCAAATGCTCGGGCTTTCTCAGCGGCGACTGCAATGGCCTTGGGACCGTACAGCTCCCACAAAGTCCGCGCTTGGTCGTGGATTCCGGCGCTTTGCATGGCGTCTGTCCTCCTCTTCAGCACGATCCTCAGTCAAGATCGCGCGCCGAGAACGCTAAGTTTTCGACACCTATCGGAAGATGTAGATTACAACCTAGCTGGCCTTCGTAGCAAGCGTGGCCGGGACGGGAATTGGCTCCGAATTACCTATGCAGGTCAGATGCTCATGCGGTGGGGAGCACTATGAACCCTTTGGGCGCACCGCTTGCTGGCTCCGAAACCGCAATCTCGCTCACCATCGCCGCGTCAGGGCCGTCCCAGCAGCGCGCCAGCATCTCTTCGACCGTATCGGCGGGGCCGGCGAACAGCGCCTCGACCGCCCCATCGCGACGATTGCGCACCCAGCCGTGAAGGCCAAGGTCGCGGGCATTTTCCTCTGTCCAGGCCCGGTAACAAACGCCCTGAACGCGGCCTGTGATGCGCACACGAACCGAGCGCCTTTTACGCGCTCCCGCAGACCGGCCACTGGCAATCATTACACATTTCCTTTCGTCCGTGGGCAGTGCTCGCGAAGGCGGAAAACCATTTATTCATGACATTATAGACAGCCCTATTGGTTTTTCTCCAGCGCAATCAATGTCTATATCTAAAGCAGTGGCTAATCGGTATTGCCATGAAATCGGACGACGGCGCGGTGATCGCGCATTTCGAGATCCGGCGCAGAGGCTACCTTGGGGCGGACGGTCAGGAGACTGCGCCGCTCCCTGACTTCGCCGCCGCGCCATCTGCCTTGCTCCCGCTTTACAGGGCGATGCGTCTCACGCGCGTTTTCGATGCGAAAGCTGTGGCGCTGCAGCGGACCGGGCGGCTTGGCACCTACGCGGTATCTCTCGGGCAAGAAGCCGTGGGGGTCGGGATCGCCAGCGCAATGAGCGCGCACGACGTGCTGTTTCCGACCTACCGCGATACAGCCGCGCTTCTTTGGCGCGGCGTGACGATGGAGGAGATGCTTCTCTATTGGGGCGGCGATGAGCGAGGCAGCAACTTCTCCGCCTGCAAGGAAGATTTTCCCATTTGCATCCCTGTAGGCACGCAAGCATCCCACGCGGCGGGCGTCGCCTATGCTTTCAAGCTGCGCCATGAGCCTCGCGTAGCGGTTTGCATGATGGGCGATGGGGCGACGTCCAAAGGCGACGTTTGGGAGGCGATGAACTTCGCCGGGGTGCACAAGCTGCCAGTCGTTTTTGCCGTGAACGACAATCAATGGGCCATCTCGGTGCCACGCAACTTGCAGACGGCAGCGGCTTCCTATGCGCAGAAAGCCATCGCAGCGGGCATCCCTGGCGAACAGGTGGACGGCAATGACGTGATCGCCGTGCGGCAGGCAGCCGCCGAAGCAATCGCCCGCGCCAGGAGAGGCGACGGACCTTCTCTCATCGATGCTCAAACATACCGGCTCGGAGATCACACAACGGCAGACGACGCGCGCCGCTATCGCTCAGACGACGAAGTGAAGGCGCAGTGGAAATCCGAACCACTGGCACGGCTTAGAAACTATCTCGCCGCAAAAGGCTTCCTCACCAAAGAGGATGAAGAGCGGATGATCTTGGAATGCCAGCAAGAAGTAGAGGCGGCGGCTGAGCGCTATCTCGCCGAAGCTCCACGAACGCCCGAGACAATGTTCGATCACCTCTACGCCGCTCTTCCGAAAGCCTATCGGCGTCAGCGGGAAGTCTTGGCGAGCATACGCGATGCCTAAGGTCAACCTTGTCGAAGCTGTGAATATGGCGCTGGCCCGCGCCATGGCGGACGACGAAAGCGTCATCGTGCTGGGGGAGGATGTCGGCGTGAATGGCGGCGTCTTCCGGGCGACGGTTGGCCTTCAGGAGCGGTTCGGGCCTCATCGAGTGATAGATACTCCCTTATCCGAAGCACTGATCGGCGGCCTTTGCGTCGGCATGGCCGCCCAAGGTCTTAAACCCGTGGGCGAAATCCAGTTCATGGGTTTTATATACCCGTGCATCGATCAGCTTGTGAACCACGCCTCCCGGCTTCGGACACGCACGCAAGGACGCCTGAGCTGCCCCATGGTCCTCAGGACACCCCACGGCGGCGGAATACACGCGCCGGAACATCACTCCGAAAGCACCGAAGCGATGCTCGCTCACATCCCAGGGTTGCGAGTTGTCATGCCGTCCTCACCGGGCCGGGCCTATGGTTTGCTGCTTGCGGCGATCTGTGATCCCGATCCGGTTGTTTTTCTTGAACCTGCACGCCTCTACCGTTCGGGCCGGGAAGACGTCGATGATGACGGCAAGGCGCTGCCGCTCGACACCGCCTTCATTCTGAAAGAGGGATCGGACGTCACCCTGATTAGCTGGGGCGCGGCGCTCAAAGAGGTGCTTGCTGCCGCGGAGCTTCTGGCGGAAGAGGGCCTATGCTGCGAGGTGATCGATCTCGCGACGCTCAAGCCATATGACGAAGACACGATCTTTGCGTCAGTAGCGAAAACCGGGCGCTGCGTCATCGTGCATGAGGCTGCGCGCACCGGAGGCTTCGGCGCGGAAATCGCGGCGATGCTCGCTGAGCGGGGGCTGCTAACGCTGATGGCTCCCATCGCCCGCGTCACGGGCTTCGATACAATCATGCCGCTGCCAAGGCTGGAGGAACATTATCTGCCTTCGGTGGCACGCGTAGCAGCAGCGGCACGCTCGGTTTGTGAATATTCCTGAGCAAAGAGGATGGTCATGGCCAAGTTCCTATTGCCGGATTTAGGAGAAGGGCTTGAGGGAGCGGAAATCGTCGCCTGGCATGTTTCTCAAGGCGATTACGTGACAGAGGACCAGCCGCTCGTCTCCGTAGAAACCGACAAGGCAGTCGTAGAAATTCCCTCACCCCAAAGTGGCCGGATAGCGCGGCTTTTCGGCGGGAAGGGCGATCTGATCAAAGTCGGGGCGGAGCTTGTGGAATTTGACGAACAGGAGCGCGCCGATACGGGCACGGTTGTCGGCAGTCTGGAGCAGGAGGCGGAAAGCGCTTCCGCGAAACAACGAGCAACTGCTCCCGAAAACGGCATACGCGCCGCACCAGCCGTCCGTGTGCTGGCCCGGAGACTTGACGTTGACCTCAGAGCGATTGCGCCGACCGGACCAAATGGCTCGATCACGACGCTCGATGTGGAACGCGCCGCAGGGGTCCTGCCGGAGTCAGGTCAGACCGAACCGCTTAGGGGAGTGCGCCGCGCCATGGCGCAGCGGATGGCTGCGGCACATTCGGAAGCGGTGCGCGCAGGCGTCGTGGACGAGGCTGACACCGGCGATTGGCCGCCCGGCGAGGACATCACTATCCGCCTTGTGCGCGCGATCGCGGTGGCCTGCAAGGCCGAACCTTCCCTCAACGCTTGGTATAATGCTCAAGCCGGAGAGAGGCAGCTCATGGCGCGGATCGATATTGGCATTGCGGTGGACACCGAGGATGGACTTATCGTGCCGGTATTGCGGAATGTGGGCGAACGCGACGCCGTCGATCTGCGAAAAGGATTGGACCGCCTGCGGCACGACACCATAGCCCGCACCGTGCCGCCGCATGAGCTGCGCGGCGCTACAATCAGCCTGTCAAATTTCGGCATGTTTGGCGGGCGCTTCGCCTATCTCGTGGTCGTGCCGCCACAGGTCGCCATTGTCGGCGCTGGGCAGACGCGAGGAGCGGCTTGTCGCTAAGAGCGGTGTGCCGGCGGTACGTGCTCTATTGCCGCTTTCCCTAACCTTCGACCACAGAGCGGTTACAGGAGGCGAAGCCGCCCGCTTTCTGGCGGCGTTGAAAGCGGATCTTGAACATCCGCAGTAATTCTGCGGTAATCCATTGCGCGGATTTTCTTAAAGTAAGACAAAAAGACAGCGTTGATCGCTGTGCGCGATGATAAAATAGTGGAGCAGACGGGGGGACGGAAGGAGACCCTCCAATGGCCACGTATATTACATTGATGAACTTCACAGACCAGGGCATTCGGCACGTTAAGGATACAGTAAAGCGGGCAGAGGCTTTCAAAGAGGCGGCGAAGAAGCTGGGCGTTACGGTGAAGGATATGCATTGGACGCTCGGACAGTACGACCTTGTCGCGACCGTCGAAGCGCCTGACGACATAACTGGAACCGCGCTTGGACTATCACTCGGAGCTTTGGGAAATGTCCGCACACAGACGCTCCGCGCGTTCGGCCCGGCAGAGATAAAACAGATTCTCGACAAAATGCCGTAGCCCAGGCCCCAAAGATTGGCTTATGTTGGCTGGCTGTCCTAAATGCGGCGAAGCGTAACAGGCGCTATGTTCACGTGGGTTCGAAGAGAGTTACCCGTGTACGAGCCTCGCGCCGAAGAACAATAAAAGCCGTGACCAACCTAAGTCCAGAGCCCTCCGCAATGAAAGATATCACCTGCATTGAAGACCTTCGGCAGATCGCTCGTCACAAGGTGCCACGCGCTTTTTTCGGCTATGTCGAGGCGGGCTCTTATACTGAAGGGACGCTGCGCGCCAATTGTGATGATCTGCAACGGATAAAGTTGCGCCAGCGCATCCTCGTCGATGTCTCGTCGCGCGATCTGAGTACCACGATTGTGGGCGAGCCAGCCAAATTGCCGCTCTCTCTCGCGCCGATCGGACTTGGCGGTATGCAACGCGGTAATGGCGAGATCCTGGCCTGCCGGGCGGCTCAGGAAGCGGGCATTCCATACACGCTCAGCACCATGTCCATCTGCTCGATCGAGGACGTGGCCGAAGCGGTGAAGAAGCCCTTCTGGTTCCAGCTCTATGTCATGAAAGACCGCGGCTTCATCCGCGCGTTGATTGAACGCGCGGATGAAGCCAAATGCAGCGCGCTGGTGTTGACGGTTGACTTGCAAATCCTTGGGCAGCGTCACGCCGACATCAAGAACGGCTTGACCGTACCTCCCAAGATCATGCTCAAAAATATCATCGATATTGCAAGCAAGCCAAACTGGGCGCTCAGCATATTGAGAGGTAAGCGCAGAACCTTTGGCAACCTCGCAGGCTATACCCGTAGCAAGGAGGATATGACCTCCCTCTCGAAATGGATTGGCACTCAGTTCGACCCTGCGCTGAGCTGGAAGGATGTTGAATGGATCAAAAGCATCTGGCCGGGGACGCTCATCCTAAAAGGAATTCTTGACGAAGGAGACGCCAGGATTGCTTCGCAGAGCGGAGCCTCGGCTATCATCGTGTCGAACCATGGCGGCCGCCAACTCGATGGCGCGCCGTCGTCTATCTCCGCCCTTCCGAGGATCGTGGACGCTGTCGGCTCCGATGTCGAAATTATGTTCGACGGTGGCATCCGCACGGGTCAGGACGTGATGCGCGCATTGGCGCTCGGCGCGCGCTCCTGCATGATTGGACGCTCCTACATCTACGGTCTTGGGGCCGGGGGACAGGCGGGCGTCGCCAAGGCGATAGACATACTCCGCAAGGAGCTGGACGTCACCATGGCGCTATCGGGCGTGAAGTCCATCAGCGAAATCGGCCCGCAGGTGCTGGCTAGCTGACGAACCAGGGAACCAAATCAACCGGCGACCGATCCATAGATTCAGCGGCGCCGGTCCTTCAAGCTCTGACCGGACCTCCGAAAGGCGGAGTAAAGTCATGTCTGCAAACGCAAAACAGGAAGTCTGGCCCGATCTACCTTACAGTACGTGGAAAGAGACTTGCGAAACGCTTCACCTCTGGACTCAAATCGCCGGCAAGGTGCGGCTCGCACTGACGCCCTGGCTTAATCATTCCTGGCATGTTCCGCTTTATGTCAGCACGCGCGGCCTGACGACCTCGCCGATTTATTGCCGGCATCGCTCGTTCGAGATCATCTTCGATTTCAATGAACACGTCCTCGAAATCGCGATGAACGATGGCAGCAAAAACCGGCTCGCCCTCAAGCCGCGTACCGTTGCTGAATTCTATGAAGCGGTCATGCCGGAACTGGGAAAGACCGGCATCCACGTCACCATCAACGAATTTCCTTGCGAGATCCCCGGCGCGATCCCCTTCGGTAGCGATCACACGCACGCCGCATACGATCCCGCGTTTGCGCATCGTTTCTGGAAAGTGCTCATCGAGGCCGACCGCGTCCTCAAGCAATTCCGCACCGGGTTCATTGGAAAATGCAGCCCCGTGCATTTCTTCTGGGGAAGCTTCGATCTGGCGGTCACGCGATTTTCCGGGCGGCGCGCACCTCCTCACCCGGGCGGAGTTCCTGGTTTGGCGGATGCGGTGGTACGAGACGCCTATTCCCGCGAAGTGAGCAGCGCGGGATTCTGGCCGGGCGGCGGCGGGGTGGACTACCCAGCTTTCTATTCATACGCCTATCCGGAGCCCGAAGGTTTCAGAAGCTCGGCTGTTGAACCCAGCGCCGCCTTTTACAGCGAAACGCTCAGAGAGTTTATCTTGCCATATGATGCCGTTCGGCTCGCTGCCGACCCTGATGCGACCCTTCTCGCGTTCTTGACCAGCACTTATGAAGCGGCCGCCCGGAACGGAAAATGGGATCGGTCCGCACTTGAAACTGCGCCAGGAATCCCAGGCGTTGCCAAGCCGCCTCAATAGAAAATTGGGGGCGGCGCAGCTGCAAAGCTGTGAATTCCCCGGTTGCCTCGCACCGCATTACTTGATAACAAACTCTACCGTTTGGAGAGGTGCTAGAGAGGTTGAATAGGCCGGTCTCGAAAACCGGAGTACGCGCAAGCGTACCGTGGGTTCGAATCCCACCCTCTCCGCCAACATTGGCAGCTAAGGTGCTGATTTGCATAGTTATTTTTCGGAAAATTGAGAACCGGCCTTACTTTTAGTCTTACAGTTGAACGCGGCTTGGGGCGAATTAGCGCTGACAGTCGCGAACAAAAAGTCGCCTTCGTGCGTGTGAGACACCGTACAAGCCGGCTCCGGGTAGGTGCTATCACCCGCGCGCGAGGCTTAAGCTGTAATCTGCCCTAAGCTCCTTCCCGATACATTGGTGCACGCGGAATATTTCTTCGTACCAGCCGGACGAAAACGTCCTGCGTCGCAGCCTGGCTATTTAAAAATTCGAGGCTCGCATTTTTTAAAGCGTCGAATTTCCCGAAAAATTATTTGTTCCGCACTGCTCGCCGGAGCTGGCAAAGCAAAGCCGCCCGGGCTTCGGCCAGCTTCCGCAGCCGCTCCTCGCGCCGCGCCAGCTCGTCCGGAATGGACATCCCGTCTGGAAGGTCTGCTTTATCGGCGGCTTCGGCCTTCGCCATCAGCTCCGCCACCTCGGCCTTCAGTTGTGCCTCAAGCTTGCCGGCATGCTCATAAGACAGCGCGCTGTGCTTGCTGGCATTGGCGTGGACCTTCGTGCCGTCCAGCGCCACCGTACCCAGCTTCAGCACCGAGCCCGAGCCGCGATAAGCCCCGCTCATCCCCAAGACGTCCAGCCCCTCGATCACCTCCACCACAAAGCGCGCCAGATGCCGTTCCGGCAGCCAATCCTCAACCGAGGGCGGCAGCAAATATGGCGTTTGACGGTCGATGGGACGGAAATTGCTCATGGGCTGTCTTCCGAAGCTGACGAATCAATGTGCAGATTCTAGCCCGCGTTTCGGAATCAAGCTAAGTCCGACAAGCTGCTAGGGCATATCGCAATCAGCCATAACCTATATGGCAAACGCCGGGATTTCTTGGATCGCCACGGCGCGACGACAATGTTGCACCGTCATTGCTTCTGGCCAGAAGCAATCCAGAGCGCTTGCGGGCGTCCTACGGCGATCCTTAGTTCGTCGCTTCCGGCTGTGCACCCATTTCGGCGCGCCGCCGGTAAAGCCCTGCGAAGTCAATCGGGTCGAGAAGAAGCGGAGGAAAGCCGCCTTCCCGCGTAAGATCGGCAACGAGCCGCCGCACGAACGGGAAAAGCAAAGCCGGAGCTTCGATATAGAGGACCGGCTGCACCGCTTCCTGCGGCAGGTTTTTCAAGATGAACGCGCCAGCGTAAACAAGCTCGACGTTATATAGAACGCCTTCCTCGCTACGGGCCTCGCCTTCGAGAGAGAGCGCTACTTCGAATGCATCCTCGCCAAGGTTCCGAACTTGCACATTGAAGTTCAATTGCAAATTGGGGTTCTTGCCCGGTCCCTGCAGAAAACGCGCCGCGTCCGGACTTTCGAAGGACAAATCCTTGATATATTGCCCCAGTACGTTGACCTGAGGCTGTTGGCCGCCATCGGGCGCTTGCCCCGGATTTCCGGCCGCTCCGCCATTTACACCGTTTGTCTCAGCCATAATATTTTCTCCGCCGCTGGTTCGCTCCAGCGCTCCGCGCCATGCTGACGCGAGCTAGCATGCCGCGTTGGCAACTGCAATCTCTTCGCAATGGCGTAAGCCATCCATCAAATGAAATCGTTGCCTATCGTCAACGCCGGTCTAATTTTTGGTTCGCGCATCAACGGGCGAAGATGTTGACGTAGATCATGCTCGGCTAATATTGCCGAGCGCGTCATAGGCGTAATTCTGCGGTTTTGAGTTTTCTCAATTCTAACTCTTTTTTGCGAAATTCTATATATAAATCGTTCTCTTTCTCCGAATAACCCAGTAAGGCCCCTTGAATGCGCTCGAGACTTAAGTTCCAACCCATCTCTTCGGCCGTCTGAAGAAGAAGTATGTATGCATCTATCCGCCACTCTTCTGACTTATGGGCATACATAATATGTTTATAAGCATCTTTAATGGTATTTTCTGGAAAAAAAATCTGAACAAATGTTCTTTTTACAAATAAACCGGAATCCAAAAAAGTATCAAAAAGTTTTTCCTGTGATAACTCGAAGGAATGGGAACAAGAGAAAACTGACAGCGGTTTTTTTCTTTCCAGCATCAACTTCAGCTCTCGTCCTGTATGAATTTTATAAGGAAGATCATCATCGCCACACCGTTTCTTTAATCTAATTAGTGAACCGCGCGGCCTAAAATCCAAACCGTATTTCAAGGTTATTTTTACTGCCTGTGATTCCGTAATTGTAAGTGGAAACTCTATCTCGCTTTCTTCCGAAGGTGATCTTTCAAGCAATCCACAAAACTCCACTAAATCTGGCAGCCAAAACTCGCACTCCTCATCGGGGCAATTGGTCGCCGGATCAATGTCTTGGATAAAAAGTCCTCTAGCGATGTCACTCAACTTTCCAGTACCTCCTGTCTCCGGCGTCTTTCAAATTCTCCAATGTGGCATTCGTTAGGCGACCGCCATGCCGCTAATATGTGTCTTACGCGCTACTCTGCGGGAGCGGGCGCAAGCTGAAGCTTTCCCCGTGTCAAAGCCCAGGTCGCGAGCGAACTTGCGAAGATGACCGAGCCAATGGCGCCAGCGGCAAGCAGCACCATCGTGAAGCCGCCAGTGCCGCGCAAATTGGCGATCATCGGGACCGCGAGGCCAGCTATCGTAAAGCCGACAAAAAAGCGGAGTGAATAGACCCGGTTACGAAATTCGTCCGCAACGTAACGCCCGATCATCGCGTCATTGATAACGACCTGACCGTAGATGGCCGAGGTGACTAGGGTGAGGCCAAGAACCATCGGAAGCCCCGTCGTGGTAGCCGCAATCACAAGACCAATTGGTTGCATCACAGAAATTGCAACGAACAGCGTGGGCAACTCAAACCGGTCGATTAGGCGGCCGACAGTGATCTGGGTCAGAGCGCCGCAAATAAATATGACCGTGGTGATCGATCCCGTTAACGCAAGGGGAAGCGGATAGCCGAGCCTCTCGTCGATGATCTTCGGCATGGATATGGTGACGATATTGAACGTCAAACCGCCCGCTATAATTGCGGCTATGAAAGCTGCCAAAAGCCAAATCATCTGGCTGCGACTTAGCGCAATGCTATGCGATGCGCCTTGTTTGAGTGATGCGCTGTGGTCTTCCTTCACGTATCGCAGGAAAGCAAATCCGCTCACTATGAGAAGCAGGCCGGGGAATAAAAATGCCACTCGCCACCCCAAGGCTACCGCGATTGCCGCTGTGATTCCCGAAGCAAATGCGGCGCCCATATTGCCCCAAACGCCATTCATCCCGAGCGCGCGTCCAAGCTGCGTTGTGTTGGCTACGATCATCGAGCTGCCGATGGGATGATAGATTGCGCTGAAAATGCCAAGCGTGAGCAGTGATGCGGCAAGCGTGATGAAGTTGGTTGAAAGCGCGACGAGGATGCAGGAGACGCCATATCCGAAGAAGAACCAGGACAGAAGCGCGCGGCGGCCGAAGCGATCCGCCAGCCAGCCGACCGGCAAAGCGAATAGCCCGAAGGCGATAAAGGCGCCAGTCGAGAGCCGGATAAGATCGCTGTAATCAGCCTTAAGGTCGGCTGCGATGGCAATGACAGCCGTGGGAAAAATCAACAGCACGAAATGGTCAAGCGCGTGCGCCCAGTTGACGAAACGGATTGTCCTGCGGGCGTTTACGTTCGGCGTCATTGATGGTCTCGACCGTAAGTTTGCTTTTGCTGTTAGGTGAGACTATCCTGGCCTGAAAGCGCAATGGGGTCGAAAATCGTTGCAATCGGGCCAAAGTCGCAGCACGAAGCCGGAAGACTACCAGGACCTTGACCGCGCGGTCGCCGCGATGGCTAAGGAATTCTCTGCCGGTTCCAGCACAGCGGACCATTCGCATCCGCGCGGGCAATTGCTTTATGCGGTCAAGGGCGTGATGGTCGCCAAAACGGCGGAAGGGGCCTGGATTGTGCAGCCCGGCCACGCGCTCTGGATACCGCCGGGGGTCATCCACTCCGTGCAAATGCGGGCCGCTGTCGCCATGCGCACGGTGTATATCCGCAGCGCCGAAGCGGCAGCTATTGGGCAGCAATGCCGGGTTATTCGTGTCTCGCCATTGCTGAGGGAAGCCATTCTCGCCTTGCTCGCGGAGCCGGTGCTTTATGATGAGCACGGGCGCGGCGGATGTTTGGCCAGCTTGATTATGGATGAGATGACGTCCGCAGCCACGGCTGAATTCGAACTGCCGCTGCCCAAGGATCAGCGCCTCATTGAGCTATGCGAAAGCCTTATAACCAATCCTTCGCTTTCCCTGGATATTGACGATTGGTCCGAACAGATTGGATTGTCACGGCGAACCTTGACACGGCGCTTCCGTCTGGAGACTGGACTCTCGTTCGGCATTTGGCGGCGGCGTCTTCGTATGCTCCAAGCTGGCGCGCTTCTTGAGGAAGGCACAAGCGTCGATGCTACAGCAAGAAAGGTTGGCTATCGCAGCCCGAGTGCGCTAACCGCGATGATACGCCGCCAGGTTGACCCGGAGTCTTTGAAAGACTCCAGGAAAATATAAATTAGAATGCGCGCCAATATGGACACACAAAATCGCCTTGATCTGGGTGTTGGCCTCATTGATTATTCGATACAGGCGATGACAGCCGCTCGAGGGGCTCTCGCATGAAAAACGATACCCTGTCACAATTGGCGGCGACCATCGCTGCGCGCCGCTCAGCCAGCGCTAGCGCCTCCTATACGAAGTCGCTCCTCGATAAGGGACCGGCAGCCTGCGCAAAGAAGCTTGGCGAAGAAGCTGTTGAGACCGTCATTGCAGGCGTAAGCGAGAACGACGAAAAGCTCTGCGCCGAAGCCGCCGATCTTCTCTATCACCTTATCGTGCTTCTGGAAGCGCGCAACATTCCTTTGCAGGCCGTGTTGAACGAACTCGACCGGAGAACAGCTCAGTCAGGCCTGACCGAGAAGGCTTCGAGGCAAGTTAGCGGGAACGACCCATGAGCTTAGTGGAAGAGGTTCAGGCCCCGCGCCCGCATTTTGAGCTATCGCCCTACCGGACGTTTTCGCGCCAAGAATGGGCGCAGCTTCGGAATGGCGTTCATATGATGCTTACCGAGGAGGACCTGGCGCGCCTCTCGGGTCTCATCGAGCGCATATCCCAGAACGAGGTGACGGAGGTATATCTTCCGGTTTCCAAGCTCGTAAATTTTTATGTTCGGGCTGCCCAGCTTCTTCATTCCGCATCCTCCAAATTCCTACATCAGGCGGAAGCCAAAATGCCGTTCGTCATCGGTATTGCGGGAAGCGTGGCCGTTGGAAAAAGCACCTCTGCCCGTGTGTTGCGCGAATTGCTGGCCCGCTGGCCCGCTCACCCACGTGTGGATCTTGTGCCGACGGACGGCTTTCTGTGGCCCAATACCGAACTGAACCGCCGCGGGATATTGCACCGGAAGGGCTTTCCCGAAAGCTTCGATCAGACGCGCTTGTTGCAATTCGTGGCGGACGTGAAGGCTGGCCGCGCGAATGTCGAGGCGCCCGTCTATTCGCACAATTCCTATGACATCGTTCCTGGTGAGACCATCGTGGTCGACCGGCCCGATATCTTGATCGTGGAAGGGCTTAACGTCCTTCAGCCCGCGAAGTTGCCGAAGGACGGAGAGGCTGTGCCCTTTGTTTCGGACTTCTTCGATTTCTCCATTTACATCGATGCCGAGCCCGCGACCATCGAGCAATGGTATGTCGCGCGCTTTCTCCGGCTATGGCGCACTGCCTTCCGCGACAAAGACGCCTATTTCTATCGCTACTCGAAATTGACCCAGGAACAGGCCATCGCGCAGGCATTGAGGTTGTGGCGAAGCATCAATCTCGTAAATTTGAAAGAAAACATCTTGCCGACACGGCAGCGCGCGGATCTTATCCTCAGTAAGGGCGCGGCTCATAAGGTCGAGAGGGTCGCCCTGCGCAAGCTCTAACTGTCGCTGGTGGGTCCATGCAAAGGCTTCTGAAAACTCCAAAGCTGTCCGCGCAAATTGGACTTAACCGGCACAGTGACAAGCGGGGCAATGCCGCTTACATTGCTGCGGCGCTAGCGAATCCGAACGCGAAGGTGTTAGCGCTTGTCGATCTCAAAGCGCCGATAATTCCTTCGGCCGACCGAGCCACCGCGCAAATCCGCTGGCTATCCGTCCAAGAAGTGGAGGCGATGGCGAAGCCCAACGAATTTGTATTTCTCGGCGAAGATGAAGCGGGCACCCCTGTTTTCGCGAGTAATTTTCTCCCCTGGCAAATTGCGCAACGAGCTGAAGCGGTTGAAGCTTTAAAGCCGCTCGTGGATCTTAGGTCGCTCGCATTGCAGGGCGTTTTGAGCGACGCCGAGCTCCTGGTCACCGCACAGGCTCGCGCGATCCTCGGCTGGAATGGCGCCACTCGCTGTTGTGCGCGGTGCGGGACGAACCTTCGCGTCGAAGATGCGGGGTGGCGGCGGCAATGTCCGGCATGTGGCCTCGATACCTATCCGCGAACGGATCCGGCGGTGATCATGCTGATCACACAGGGTGACCAGTGCCTTCTGGGCCACGAGCACCGTTTTCCGGATAAGCTTTACTCGACGCTCGCTGGCTATGTCGAAGCAGGCGATGACATCGAGCACGCCGTGCGCCGCGAAATCAAGGAAGAGGCAGGGATCGAGGTCGGTGCGGTGCACTATGTGGCGAGCCAGCCTTGGCCCTTCCCGCATTCGCTCATGATCGGCTGCTGGGGCGAGGCGCTTACCACCGCGATTACGCTTGATCCTGCGGAAATCGCCGATGCACGCTGGTTTAGCCGCGATGAGGCGGCGGCGATGCTCAGTGGCAGACACCCGGAGGGCTTGCTTGTCCCGCAGCCTATTTCGATGGCGTACACGCTGATCCGTGCCTTCGTCGACGGCGTGCTTGGGGAGGATTAATCTATTACCTGTTGGCACACGCCTATGCGGGTGTGTGCGAGAAGCTCTAAATTTGATATATTTTGGAGAAGCACTTTAGATATTTGAGCTGATCCAGGGGAATCAAGAAAAGATGGCTTCGGAGGAAATATCCCGCCGCCGTCACCAATCTAAGGGTGACGCGGTGGCGAGCCTAATGAGCGCTTTTGAAAGCGCCGTCTATCAGGACGAAATGGGCGAGTATTGGCTTGCACGCGAGCTTAGGCCGCTGCTCGGCTATTCGACTTGGGAGAAATTCCGGGGTCCGATTGATAAGGCCAAAGCAGCCTGCGCCGAGGCGGGTGAGGATGTGAGTGACCATTTTCACCACGTGGTGAAAATGGTGTCTTTGGGCAGTGGGTCCGAAAGGCCAACGGACGACATCGAGCTCACGCGCTTCGCCTGTTACCTTATCGCTCAAAATGGCGATCCGGCAAAAAGGCCAGAAATAGCCGCCGCACAAACCTATTTCGCAGTGCAAACGCGGAGACAGGAGCTGGCAGATATTGCGGAAGCGCAGCCTCCAGCTCTTACCGAGGATGAGCGTCGAATTCTAATCCGCGACGAAATGAAGGAGCATAATAAATCCCTGGCGAGCGCAGCCAAGGCGCACGGCGTTAAGAAGCCGGTAGAGTATGCTGTGTTCCAAAACGAAGGCTACAAAGGACTTTACGGCGGCTTCGATGTGCGGGGAATTCAGCGCCGTCGCGGCTTGAGGGAGAAGCAGGACATACTCGATCACATGCCAAGCTCTGAGCTTGCAGCTAACATGTTTCGTGCGACCCAAACTCAAGAGCAGCTTGATAAGCTACGTGGGCACGGAATTGTGGGCAAATCGGTCGCGAATAAGACCCATTTTAATATCGGTCAGAAAGTCCGGAAAACGATCGCGGAAATCGGGGGCACCATGCCGGAGGATTACCAAGCCGTAGAGCACATAAAGGAAGCCCGCACACGGGTGAATAGCAATGAAAAGAAAAAACTGAAGTAATAGTTGGAGACAAGAATGACGGTAACGGACCCGGAAATACCGTCGCAGCATGAAGCACTTCGCCGCGCGCTTATAGAGGGTGAGCAGAGCGGGATCGCAATTCCCTTTGATTTCGAAGAATTTATCGCAAGTAAACGAAAAGCTTCGGCTGGTGAGCGGGCCGAGTTTGGGTCGCGCCCTCGTAAAACCTCATCCCGTTCTCGGCTAAGGCGCTAGCTCATCCCCGCCCTGGCGCTTGAGCGTTTGCCGGAAAGGGCTGGCCGGATAGGTGCCAAGCAGGTCCAATTGCGCCGAGTGAAATGCCAGCTCCTCCAGCGCGAGGCGCAGCAGACGCTCATCCGGGTGGCCTTCCACGTCAGCATAAAACATTGAGGCGTTGAAGCTACCTTCGAGCTGGTAGGATTCAAGCTTCGTCATGTTCACACCATTCGTGGCGAAACCCCCTAGCGCCTTATAGAGCGCGGCGGGCACGTTTTTCACACGGAAGACAAACGTCGTCAGCACAGGCCCGTTTCCAAGCGGCGGCATTTGCGCTTCTGGCGCAAGAACAAGAAAGCGCGTCGTATTGTGCGCGGCGTCTTCTATGTCGCTTTTCAATATCTTCAGTCCGTAAATCTCGGCGGCAAGTTTGGAGGCGATGGCTGCTTTGGTGGCATCTCCAGACTCAGAGACCATGCGAGCGGAACCGGCGGTATCCGCCTCCGGCACTGGCGTGAAACCGAGCGCTTGCAGCGTGCTGCGGCATTGGCCCAGCGCTTGGGTGTGGCTATGAACCGTTTTTATGCCGGCGAGGTCCGCGCCGGGCAGCGCCATGAGCTGGTGATAAATCCGCTCGAAATGCTCTCCTACGATGTGCAGGCCCGACTTCGGAAGAAGATGGTGAACGTCGGCCACACGCCCCGCCACGGAATTTTCAACAGGAATGAGGCCGCAACGCGCCGTGCCGTTTCGCACGGCTGCAAGAGCGTCTTCGAACGTTGCGCAGGCCAGCGGATTAAGCGCCTTATTGAAATTGATGCACGCAATATGCGAGTTCGCTCCAGGCTCGCCCTGATAGGCGATGCTTTGGGACCGGGTTTGGATATCTTTGGGCGTTGACGTCATACGGTAGTCCTAGCGGTCTGCGGCGTCTTGATGCGGCGCAACTTCGTAATTCGACTTTGCAAACATTTCGCGTGCTTTTTCAAGATCGGCTGGCGTGTCTACGCCTAGCGGAACGGTATCCACAATCGAGACATTGATGTGCATTCCAGCTTCCAGCGCACGCAATTGTTCCAGCCGCTCCCTTTTTTCCAGAGGCGACGGCGGCAGCGCAACAAACCGCGCCAGCGCATCCCGTCGATACGCGTATATCCCGATGTGGTGGTAGAGGGGGCCTGGCCCGTAGGGAATCGCAGCGCGCGAGAAATAAAGAGCCTTTAGCGCGCCATTTGGCTGCGGGGAGCCGACAACCTTGACCTCGTCGGGACTATGCGCTTCAGCGGGGTTCTTTATTTCTGCGGCGATAGTGCCAATATCTCCACTAGTTTCAATTGCTTGCGCGCATTTTGAAATCAAGCGCGGTTCAAGCGTAGGCAGGTCGCCCTGCAAATTGATGATCGTATCGAACGCGCCTTCAGGATCGATTTGAGATAGCGCTTCGAAAATGCGGTCGGAGCCGCTTTCGTGATCGGGGCGCGTCAGAATGGCTGCGCCTCCGGCGTCGGAAATGACGCCCGAAATTTCGAGCGAGTCCGTGGCCACATACACAGGTCCCACCGCCGCTTCAATGGCACGCCGCCATACGTGGACGATCATCGGCACGCCAGCGATCTCCAGCAGCGGCTTTCCCGGCAGGCGTGTGGCATTAAGCCTCGCCGGTATGATGGTGACTTGCCTTGAAATATTGCTTGGCATGGGTGGCTGCGACAATTGAGCATCTGTCTCTTTGCAAGCCCGTAGGCAGATTGCAAGCGCTGAGACTTTGCGGGTATAGAAGCGGCGGACAAATCGCTCACGTCCCACCACTACGGAGATGAGTAGCTTATGGATAGCTTTTATTTCAACAAGATCGCGGGAGCCGTTCTTTCCTGTTTGCTCCTGTTAGTGGGGCTGAGAACATTCACCGAGCTCTTTTACCCAAAAGGCGACGCCAATCTGTCAGCCGGCACAATCGTCGTCAGTACGGCTCCGCTTCCTTCGGCGAAGACGGAAAGCGCACCTCAGCAGAAGGAAGCCGATCCTGCGGCTGAAGTCGTTCTAGCGAGCGCGAACGCTGATTCCGGTCAGAACGTGGCGAAAAAATGCGCCGTATGCCATACCTGGAATAAGGACGGCAAGAATGGTCAGGGTCCGAATCTCTATGGAATCGTCGGGCGCGAAGTTGGTAAGCATCCAGGGTTCAATTATTCGGCTGTCTTCCAGAACAAAGGCGGAAAGTGGACCTTCGAGGATCTTTACACTTATTTAAAAAATCCGAAGCAGGCGATCCCAGGCAATAAGATGAACTTTGCCGGTATTGATAACCCGCAAGAGCGCGCGAACCTTATCGCCTTCCTTGATAAGCAAAGCGATAACCCTCAGCCGCTTCCAAAGAAGTGACTGTGGTAGCTCGTCTTTACCATCGCCTTACATGAACGATCTTTTAGTAGCAACGGGGGCTTGCCCCCGCTAGTCTGGCGCGAGGTCAATCAAATCATCATCGCGCCCCATGCTTTTGATTATTCGTGCTGTAGCAGTTGTTCTTTTTGCTTTTTCATCAGTGTATCCAGCGCTCGCAGAGCCAGAGAGACACCATGCTCTCTCGCTCGTCCGAGCGCCCAAATATCCGGCGGATTTCAAACATTTTGACTATGTGAATCCGGATGCGCCGAAGGGTGGAACGGCAAAATTACATTTCCAAGAGCCCTATGATAATTTAAATGCGGCAGTTTTTCGGGGCGCTCTGGCGCCGGGGCTGACCATAACTGGCGCGACCCCGCTTATTAGCAACTCGTTGATGCTACGATCCGAAGAAGAGGCGAGCACAGCCTATTGCTTGCTTTGCGAATGGGTGAGCTATCCGAGCGATTATAGCTCCGTGACCTTTAAGCTCCGAGATAATGCAAAATGGCATGACGGAAAGCCTGTAACCGTCGATGATGTTATTTTCAGCATGGAAGTAATGAAAGGCAAAGATCCGCAAACCGGGTTGCCATATAATCCTCAGGCGGCACAATATTATAAGAATGTCGTAAAAGGTGAAAAAACGGGAGACCACGAAGTTACTTTTACCTTTGATACAAAAGGCAACAGAGAACTTCCTCATATTGTCGGCGAGTTGACGATCTTCCCGAAGCATTACTGGACCGGAACAACACCGGACGGCAAACAACGCGATATTACCAAGGGCACGTTAGAGCCGCCACTGGGATCCGGCCCGTATAAGATCAAATCTCTAAATCCTGGCCAGGCCATTGCTTACGAGCGAGTGCCAAATTATTGGGGCGCGAGCCTCCCTGTCCGTCGGGGTACCAACAATTTCGATGTAGTCGAGTTTCAATATTATGGCGACAGGACCGTCTCGTTTGAGGCTTTCAAGGCGGCGCAGTACGATTTTAACTTTGAAGGCAGCTCAAAGAACTGGGCAACCGGCTACGATTTTCCTGCAGTCCAAGATGGGCGAGTTGTGAAGCGCTCGGACATTGTGTTGGAGCGCCCAAAGCCTACACAGGGATTCGCATTCAACTTACGGCGCTCCGAAGTTCCAAGACCCGCGGGTGCGCCGCGCGCTGAATTTGGCGTTCGATTTCGAATGGGCCAATCAAAATCTGTTTTATAATCAATACAAAAGAACGTCGAGCTACTTCGAAGGACAGGAGCTTGCGGCTAAGGGTTTGCCGTCATCCGGCAGAACTCGCTCTCTTGGAACCGCTGCGGGATAAGATTCCGCCGGAGGTGTTCACTCAGGAGTACAAAAATCCTGTAAATGCTACTCCCGCCGATTATCGTTCCAATCTCCGTGAGGCTGCGCGTCTGCTGAAAGAAGCTGGCTGGAGTATTGTTGATGGCAAGTTACAGAATGCAGCCGGCGAGCCGCTAACCATCGAATTCCTTATCGGCAATGAGCAATTTCAACGTGTGATCTTGCCTTATGTAGAAAGTTTAAAGCGGCTCGGAATTAACGCCACAGTTCGGTTGGTGGATTCCACTGAACAAAAGCGCCGCGAGGACACATTTGATTTCGATGTAATTGTTCAGCTTTTTGGCCAATCGGAATCCCCAGGCAATGAACAGCGTGACTTCTGGGGATCGGCGGCGGCGGATGAGCCCGGCAGCCGCAATGTTATTGGCATTAAGAACCCAGCGGTCGACGTGCTTGTCGATAAGATTGTCTTCGCCAAGAACAGAGATGAGCTGGTCGCCGCCAGCCGGGCGCTCGATCGCGTGCTGCAATGGAACCAGTATATGGTGATGCACTGGCACGCAGCGCACGAGCGTGTTGCCTACTGGAACAAGTTCGGGGCTCCGAGGCCGCTGCCGAAGATTTCGGTGGGATTTCCTGATGTCTGGTGGTTTGACCGCGCGCTCGCTGAGAGGAATGGTCTGAAATGAAGTTTGGTAAGCCTCCGCGTTATCAAATTAGCGTTTTGCTTCTGTCGGCGGCGATTTTCTGTGCGACCGAAATTGCTCGCTCCCAGGCTTCCGAACGCAGTCACGGCCTGTCCGCCTTTGGTACGCTTAAATATCCAGCCGATTTCAAAAATTTTGACTATGTAAATCCCGACGCTCCGAAGGGTGGCCGGCTATCTACCGTTCCCACACAGTCAACCACTTTTAATCATTTCAACGCCTACATCTTGCGAGGCGAAGCGCCAGATGGCGTTGGTCTGTTATTCGACACACTTATGGGTCGCGCGAATGATGAGCCTGATGCAGTTTACGGGCTCGTGGCGGAATCGGCGGAGGTCGCTGACGACAAGTTGTCTGTCACCTTCTACTTGCGGCCGGAAGCGCGCTTTCGCGACGGCACGCCAGTAACGGCAGACGATGTTGCCTTCACTCTCTCAACGTTGAAAGAGAAAGGCAGCCCGCGTTACCAGATCGCCCTGAGAGATGTGGTCAAGGCGGACGCGATAGACCCGCATACGGTCCGTTATCAGTTTCGCGGTGAAAATCTCCGCGATTTGCCGTTGCAGGTCGCAAATTTACCGGTGTTGTCCAAAGCGTACTATACCGCGAACGACTTTCTAAAGGAGAGCTTAGATCCACCGATAGGTTCCGGCCCCTACGAGATTTCTGATTACCGGTCCGGCGCATCAGTGACCTACCGCCGCCGCAAAGATTATTGGGCTGCCGATTTGCCTGTAAACCGTGGCCGCTTCAACTTCGATGAGATTAAATTTGAATATTACCGGGACCGGGCAGTTAGTCTCGAAGCCTTTAAAGCGAAGGCCTACGATCTGCGCGAAGAATTCACTTCGAAAGTCTGGGCAACGGAATATGACATCCCGGCTGTTCGTTCGGGTCAGATGAAGCTTGTTACCCTTCCTGATGGAAGGCCGTCAGGCGCGCAGGGCGTAGTCCTTAATACGCGCCGCGAAAAGCTCGCAGATCCACGCATCCGAAAGGCGCTTGACTACGCATTTGACTTCGAGTGGATGAACAAGTCGCTATTTTACGGGCTCTACACACGAACCGCGAGCTACTTTGAAAACTCTGATTTGAAGGCAGAAGGAAAGCCAAGCCCTGCCGAGCTTGCGCTGCTGGAGCCATTTCGCGACCGGCTTTCGCCGGAAGTATTCGAGGAGGTCTATAGTCCTCCTGTCACCGATGCATCCGGCCGCTACCGGCCAAGCGTTCGGACGGCTTCGAAGCTGTTGGATGATGCAGGCTGGCGCTTGCAAGACGGCGTTCGTAAGAACGCCAAGGGCGAGACACTCGATATTGAATTCCTTATCGACGATCCGGTCACGGAGCGGATCGTTAATCCTTATGCAGGGAAACTGAAAGATCTCGGCATTCGGGCATCCCTGCGGCGGGTTGATCCTGCGCAGGAGCAGGAGTTGCTAAAACGATACGAGTTTGATGCCGTTACTACCCGCTATTCATTATTACAGGCGACACCGGGCGCTGAAATGCGTGCCTATTGGGGCAGCGACGCCGGGCGCGAGGATGGGAGTGACAATCTGTCTGGAATTGCTGACCCTGTGGTTGATAACCTTATCGGCAAAATTCTCACCGCAAAAAGCCGCGAAGAGTTACAAACCGCTTGCAAGGCCATAGATCGTATATTGCGCGCCGGTCACTATTGGGTGCCCGAGTGGTACAAGCCGGTTCACCACATCGCAATGTGGGACAAATTCTCCCGTCCAGAAAATACGGCTAAATATGACGACGGAGTTTTAGATACCTGGTGGTATGACAAAGATAAAGCAGCAAAACTCGGCGGCTAAGCTTGTAAAAAGAAAGACACGCGCCGAGAGGAAGATTCAAAGAATAGCTATATGACAGCTTATCTACTTCGACGCTTGGCATTAATGATTCCAACTCTGTTCGGCATTATGCTGATCAGCTTTATCATCGTGCAATTCGCGCCGGGCGGCCCGATTGAGCGCATCATCGCTCAACTCAACGGGACCAATGTCGATGCCACGAGCCGCATCGGCGGGGCATCGAGCGAAGTAGGCCGAATTGCGCAACCGGGAAGCAGCGGCGACGCCGGCGTTAACTCCCGCTATCGCGGTGCGCGAGGCCTTGACCCAGAGCTGATAAAGAGCCTCGAAAAGCAGTTCGGTTTCGATAAGCCGCCGGTTGAGCGCTTCTTTCTGATGATGGGGAACTATTTCACGCTAAATTTCGGACAGAGTTACTTCCGGGACGTGAGCGTGCTTCAACTCATAAAGGAAAAATTGCCGGTCTCAGTTTCGATTGGCCTTTGGATGACGCTGCTCAGCTATGCCATTTCCGTGCCGTTGGGCGTCCGCAAGGCTGTGACCGATGGCTCGCAATTTGACGTGTGGACGAGCACCGTCATCATCGTCGGCTACGCTATTCCAAGCTTCCTTTTCGCGATCTTTCTGATCGTCATTTTCGCGGGCGGGTCCTTCCTAGACTGGTTCCCGTTGCGAGGAATTACCTCTGACAATTGGCAACAGTTGAGCTGGCCCGCCAAAATCGTCGACTATTTCTGGCATCTGGCGCTGCCGCTCACTGCCATGGTGATTTCGTCGCTGGCAACAATTACGTTCCTCACGAAAAACACGTTCCTCGACGAAATCCGCAAGCAATATGTCGTAACGGCGCGCGCCAAGGGCCTCACTGAGCGGCGCGTGCTTTACGGGCATATCTTCCGCAATGCGATGCTGCTTGTGATTTCGGGATTTCCGGCAGCCTTCATCTCTTCATTTTTTACGAACGCGCTGCTGATCGAAACGATTTTCTCGCTGGATGGGTTAGGACGTCTTTCCTTCGAGTTCGATCCTTAATCGCGATTACGCGGTCGTCTTCGCCACGCTTTTTATCTTTTCGGCGATGGGCCTCGTCCTGAACCTCGTTTCAGACCTGATCTACACCTTGGTCGATCCTCGGATTGACTTCGAGACGCGGGAGGTCTGAGCGATGGATGTGAGAGTAGACCGCACTGTGCCGCCGATCGAGGTGGACGCAACGAACCCGTGCACCGCCAAGCCGTGGCATCGCGGCTGGCTTACCTTCTCGCCGCTCAATCAGCGGCGCTGGCGCACATTCAAGTCAAACCGCCGCGGCTATTATAGCTTTCTTACTCTTCACGGCGTTGTTCTTCATCACCTTGTTCGCCGAATTCGTCGCGAATGATAAGCCCTTCCTCGTGAAATATGACGGCGCTCTCTACATGCCGATCTTCAAGATGTACACGGAGAAGCAGTTCGGCGGCGAGTTTGAGACTGAGGCTGATTACCGCGACCCTGAGGTGAAAAAGCTTATCCACGAGAAGGGCGGCTGGATGGTTTGGCCGCTGATCCCGTACAGCTACCGCACCATCAAATTGGACCTGCCCGTGCCAGCGCCCGCGCCGCCCTCCTGGGATAATTGGCTCGGCACTGACGACCAAGGCCGCGACGTTCTCGCGCGAGTGATCTACGGGTTTCGGGTCTCTGTTTTGTTCGGCTTAACGTTGACGGTGCTCTCTGCGCTGTTAGGCGTTACCGCAGGGGCTGTTCAGGGCTTCTTCGGCGGCTGGACCGATCTATTGCTCCAGCGGTTCATCGAAATTCTCGGGTCGCTCCCGCGCCTTTACATTCTCCTAATCCTGTCGGCGATCCTCGCGCCGAGCTTTTGGATCTTGCTTGCGATCATGCTGCTCTTTGAGTGGACCGCTTTTGTTGGGCCGGTCCGAGCGGAGTTCTTGCGCGGCCGCAACTTCGAATATGTCCGTGCCGCGCGTGCTCTCGGTCTTTCGAATGGGCAGATTATGTTCAAGCACATCCTGCCGAATGCGATGGTCGCGACGGTCACTTTCGCTCCCTTTATCCTTGACGGAGCCATCGCGGCACTCACTGCGCTCGATTATCTAGGCTTGGGACTGCCGCCCGGCTCAGCCTCGCTCGGAGAGCTTCTTCAGCAAGGAAAGCAGAATTTGCAGGCGCCTTGGCTTGGGCTCACTGCGTTTTTCGTGATCGCCCTCATGCTCAGTCTGTTGGTCTTTGTCGGCGAAGCTGTCCGTGATGCTCTCGACCCGCGCAAAACAATGCGCGATCCCCATGTCGTCATTGCTGACGTTTAGCGCCGGGTAAAGTTATGGAACCATTGATCGAAGTTAAAAATCTAAGTGTCCATTTCGCCAGTGCCGGCAGGGGTGTATTCGCGGCGAAAAACGTTTCCTTCGACATAAAGAAAGGCGAAACGGTTGCGCTTGTCGGTGAATCCGGCTCCGGCAAGACCGTGTCCGCCCTGTCGATTCTCCGTCTGCTTCCCTACCCCGACGTTACACATCCGTCCGGCCAAATCTTTTTTCAGGGACAAGATTTGCTAGCGGCGAAGGAGGCAGAGATCCGCCGTGTGCGCGGCAATAAGATCTCCATCATCTTCCAAGAGCCGATGACCTCTCTGAACCCGCTTCACACGGTGGAAAAGCAGGTCAGCGAAGTCTTGAAAATCCATCGCGGTATGTCGAATGGAGCCGCGAGGCGCCGAACGCTCGAACTTCTGACGAAAGTCGGCATCCGCGATGCAGAGTCGCGACTTTCCGCCTTTCCGCACCAGCTTTCGGGCGGCCAGCGTCAGCGCGTTATGATCGCCATGGCGCTTGCAAACGAGCCCGACCTGCTGATCGCGGATGAACCAACCACAGCGTTAGATGTGACCATCCAGGCCCAGATCCTCGACTTGCTCAAGGACCTACAGCGGGAACTCGGCATGGCGCTCCTCCTTATCACGCACGATCTCGGCATTGTGCAGAAGATGGCGGATCGCACTTGTGTCATGAAGGACGGCGAAATCGTCGAGCGCGGCCCTGCCGCGGAAATCTTCGCCAACCCGAAGCATCCTTACACAAAGCAGCTTTTGGAGGCGGAGCCGAAAGGTGCACCGCCAACGCTCGACGAGAGCGCACCGCTTGTTTTGGAGGCGGACAGCCTCAAAGTCTGGTTTCCGGTCAAGCGCGGCCTGCTCCGCCGCACGGTCGATCACATCAAGGCAGTGGACGGCGTTTCCTTCAAGCTCCGCAGCGGACAAACGCTTGGCATCGTCGGTGAGTCCGGCTCCGGCAAAACCACGCTCGGCCTTGCGATCCTCCGGCTCGTTTCCAGCGAAGGACCGATTGCTTATGTCGGCAAGCGGATCGACGGCCTTGGCAACAAGGAGATGCGGCCACTCCGCCGCGAAATGCAAATCGTGTTTCAGGACCCTTACGGGTCGCTCAGCCCCAGGCTTTCGGTCGGTCAGATTATCGAGGAAGGGCTAATCATCCAGAATCCGGGCCTCACACCGAAGGAACGGCGTGAGCGCGTTTCGGCGGCGCTGACGGAGGTTGGACTGAAACCCGAATGGCAAGACCGCTATCCGCATGAATTTTCGGGCGGTCAGCGCCAGCGCATCGCCATTGCGCGAGCGATGATCCTACAACCGAACTTCCTTATGTTGGACGAGCCGACAAGTGCGCTCGACGTTTCCGTTCAGGCGCAAATTGTGGATCTGCTTCGAGACCTGCAGAAAAAACGCGACCTCTCCTATCTATTTATCAGCCATGACCTGAAGGTCATGCGCGCGCTCGCAAGTTATGTGATGGTAATGCAAAACGGCGTCGTCGTCGAAGAGGGTCCAACGATCGAGATCTTTGAAAGGCCGAAGACCCTCTACACGAAAGCCCTCCTTGCGGCTGCGCTCGACCACCGAACGCTCGCTGCGTAAGACAATACTCTGAGTCAGTTAGATCCTCGGCCTGGAACGAACCGCGCCCAAGTGCGTGCTGAGCCTAAACGCAGCAAGCACGGCCGCGAGCATCATCACGACGAGGTCGCCTCTCTCGGAGGTATTCGCGGGCGCTATACCGAGGAGCAAATACCCGGCGATGGCGAAGTTGATTAGCGCCCAGACTACGTTCAGAACTGGGCCAGACTCACCAACGCCGGGTGGCTTTGCGAATGGTGTCTGAAAACGCGCCCCTGATATACCTTGGATGAAGTGCGGTAGTCCGTTGATGACGCCGTAGGCTCCGAAGAAATGCGCCAAATAGATGTACCAAGCCATGCTTGCCCCGTTAACAGCCGAAATTAATCTGACCTAATGCTTGGGTGTGCCGCAGCGTCAAGTCATCGGCTGCGCTATTTCTTGCGAAGCGGCGCATCGATCCGGATTTCGATTTCATCCGCAACGAGCAGCTCATAGGCTGTCATGTTAAACGCGCTGCGCTTGATGCGTGTTGTGGCGGTAAAAGCCGGGCCAGCTGCCGTGGGTGAATTTTCGTCTTGTTTCGGCAAAGACGCGCCTTTCCCATAAAACAATACCTGCAGCGTGACCGGCTGAGTAACTCCGTTCATCGTGAGTTCGCCTGTCAGCTCCGCGCTATTCTTAGCGGTCGCGTTGACGGTTTTGCTCTTGAATCGAATTTCGGGTTGAGCAGCGACGTTAAAAAAACTGCTGCCCTTAAGCTCGTCTTCGACGAACGACTCACTCGCCTTGAGGCTTGCTGTTTTGATGACGGCATCCACGCGGCTATGTTGCGGGACTTTTTCGTCGAAGTTCACTGTGCCGGAAACCTGAGAGAATTGCGCCGACTGAGACACCAAACCGAATTGATAGGTAAAGCGAACTTGCGTTCTTGTCGTGTCAATGGCGTAGGTTTCAGCCTGACATTGCCTCGCCCATAAGCCCCCGCCCACGAGGCAGATCGCCATAACCAAGAAAGCCGCTTTCGCGTGAGTTACTAACCTGCGAAACATGCATCACCTTTGCCTCGAATTTCTAGAAATTTTAGCAGGTAAAGTGAGGCATAAATCCGGTTCCCCTCACCCCGACCCTCTCCCCGGCGGGGAGAGGGAGATCTAAAAGCTAAAGCTTGGCCAAGAAATCGAGCAACGCCCCGTTCACCGCCTCAGGCGCCTCCTGCTGCACCCAATGGCCCACGCCTTCCACCTCGACGATGCCTTTCAAATTAGGCACGCTCTGGCTCAAGCGCGCCTCGGCCGCTGCGGTAAACAGGCGGACTGCGTCCTTCGTGCCGGTGATAAAAAGTGCTGGCGGTGTGATGGGCAGGCCGTCGAAGGGGGCCGTCAAGGCCCAGTTGCGGTCGATATTGCGATACCAATTCAATGGACCGCGAAATCCAGATATTTGGAACGCGTCCACATAAGAGCGAACGTCTTCCTCGGTTATCCACGCTGGCATCTGCTCGGGCGGCATAATCCGGGGGCGCGCCTTTGCATCTTTTGGCAGGAATGGCGACCAAGCTTTGTCTTTCGGGGCGTCGCCTGAGAGGCTGTATAGGCTGGAGCGTATGGCCAGATCGACATTGGCCTCGAATTGAGCTTCTACGCCTTCTTCTTGAAAACGCACGATGTAAAAGTCACCGAGGCCTTTGGCTTCCGTTATGGCGCGAAAAGTAGCGATTGGCGATTTGGCGGAATTGCGCGGTTGAAAGGGAACTGACATAGCCACGACCGCGCGGCACAGATCAGGCCGGAATAGCGCGACGTGCCAGGCGACTGCCGCGCCCCAATCGTGACCGATGATGATCGCTTGCTTTTCGCCAAGAGCGCCGATCAGCCCGATGACATCGCCCGCGAGATGCAAAATCGTATAGTCTTCTAGCGCCGCTGGGCGGTCGGATCGCCCGTAGCCTCGCATATCAGGCGCAACGGCCCGGAACCCAGCGGCCGCGAGTGCGCGGAGCTGATGCCGCCAGGAATGAGACGTTTCTGGAAAGCCGTGGCACAGGATTGCAAGCGGTCCTTCGCCTGCTTCTTGCACATGCAGGCGGATGCCATTTGTCTCTACCACTCTCTCGGTGATCATATGGGTTCCCTTCGCAAAGTAGCTCAAAAGCGCCCCTGCGCGGACATTGTGGTGTCCGCGCAGGGGCGCTTAGAATATAGCTGCTTGCAGACGGGAATGCGGGTCAAATATTAAAAATGTCGAAGATCGAGCGGCGACGTTCGCTTTGCGGAGGTTCACGATCTTCGTAAGCAGGTCCTCTGCTCTCCGCCCTACCGGCGCCTTGAGGCCTGCCTTCCTCTCGATTTCCCTCTGACCCCGCCGAGCCTTCATAAGGGCCCTTAGGGGCTGGGCCTTCTTCAGGACCGCCGCGATATCCACGCCCGCCCGGACCTTCAAACCCGCCGCGATAGCTTCCTGGCCGCTCTGGATAATCTTCGGCGTCTTCTGGACCAAACTGTTCTTCAAATTCGCCGACAGCCCGGTCCACTATTTTTTCCAGCTCACCGCGCTCCAGCCAGACACCCCGGCAATGAGGGCAATAGTCGATCTCGACGCCTTCTTGTTCAGCCTTGAGCATTTCCGTACTATCGACCGGGCATTTCATGATGGCCTCCTTCTTTGTCGTCCTAGCGCAGCGAAGAATGCGCCTGTGAATGAGCCTCATGCGCTGCCTTGAAGTTCTTCGAGTACGAGCGCACTTCAAAGAATAATGCCTGCCCAATCACCGCCTTAACCGTCTCAGCGCTGAATGGTTTTGCTATCAGGAAGGTTGGCTCTGGCTTGTCGCCGGTCAGCAGCAGGTCGGGGTGGCCCGTGACAAAAATTACTGGGGCTTCCAATTCGCCCAAAATTTCGTTCGCCGCTTCAACGCCGGAGCTGCCATCGGCGAGTTGAATATCGGTAAGAAGGAGATCAGGCTTGTTATTATGCGCGAGCACCAACGCATCGCGATGGGTTCTTGCTACGCCGATAACGTTGTGACCCAGGCTCCTTACAAGCTCCTCAAGATGGAACGCCGTAAGCGGTTCGTCTTCTATAATGAGAATGTTCGCCGGTTTCAGATGGCCCGCGATTTCCCGATCGGCCGCCGCCAACAAATACGCAACTTCGTCAGCATCCGTCTCCATGATTTTGGCGACGTCTTCAGGGGCAAAGCCTTCCACCGACAAAAGCAGTAATGCTTGGCGTGGCTTCGGCGTCACGTTTTGCAGATTGCGTGCGGTTTCTGAGCGCTCGACCTTGAGATTTGCGAAGGCGTTCGCGTCGACGGAATTCCAGATCTTCAGAAAGAGTTGGTACAGCGCGATCTTAGGCTCGACGCTCGTAGAAAACATGGCCGGATTCTGCAGGAGCGCCTCTAGTAGCGCGACAACATATGCGTCGCCGCTCTCCTGAGAACCGGAAAGCGCCCGCGCAAAACGGCGGAGCGAAGGGAGGTGCGGCGCGATAGCTTCCGAAGCAGGCATCGGGCTTTCTCCAATATTGTCTAGACTGAGTAAATTTGAACAAACGCGAGCCCGATGTGTTCCATTGACTGGGGCAATTTCAAAAGGATTTACCGCGGCCGTATGGCGCGGAACTCTGAATTAATAGGACAGCGAAAATGAACGAAAGAAACAGCCTGGCTAAACCTGCAATGCCAGAAGAAATGGAGGGAGCGCCGCGCCAAAATGCGCCGGTCGACGAGGCGCGCATAACCGCCGGTATCGTCGAGCTCTATCGGGAGATGCTCAAGGAGCCGTTACCTGAGGAATGGCTGCGCCTTGTTAGAAACATAGATACTAAGGACCGCAAGTGATGACCGGCTCCTCCGCCAATGCCCGCTTACGCGAGGAATTGGTACAATGGATGCCGAATCTGCGTGCTTTTGCCCTGTCGTTGACCCAAAGCGCGCAGCACGCCGATGACCTCGTTCAGGATACGTTGCTCAAGGCGTTATCCAACTTGGATAGATTTCAGGAGGGGACAAATCTGCGGGCATGGCTTTTCACCATCCTTAGGAACAGCTTTTATAACAACATACGCTATCAAAAATATCACCAGACGGCACCGCTCGACGAGGCTGGCCCTGCCAATGTCGGGATTGGGAATACGCAGGAAAAGTACGTTGAATTCAAAGACGTGCTAGTGGGGTTGAGCAAGCTGGTGGCTGAGCAGCGTGAAGCTATTATATTGGTCGCTGCGGAAGGGCTGTCTTATGAGGAAGCGGCAGTAATTGCGAATTGCCCGGTCGGGACCGTGAAGAGCCGCTTAAGCCGCGCAAGACAGCGGTTGGAAGAATATATGAACGGCAAGAAAATTCCTCAGCCTGTCGATTAGGCCCAGGCGGTTCCAAAAGGAACACACGCCGTAGTTACCTTTCCAGAAACGACAAAATCCACTCTTCAGCGCTGCGCAGTGCGTTCCGGTTCCAACCGTCGTGTTGAGTTTGGTATCGAGGGGGATGCGACTATTCTTTGAAACCTCGCCGCACGGCCGCTAACAGGGCTTCGGGTATAGGTTCTTCTAAGACTTCGGCGCCAAGTAGCTTCAACTGCTGCTCAACGCCGCGCATGCTTTCAACCTCGCGGGCCAGCGCACCGTTATTTTTCAGAAGTTGCTCGAACTCTTCCAAATTGGCTCCTTCGAGCGAACCATCAATATATGCCGTTAGCATGTCCGTGAGTCTCTCGTCTTCAGGGAGGTCAGACATTTGCAAACCGCGATCCAACGGTTCGCCGGCCTCATTTTTCTCGCTCATCGGCATGTGTTGGTTCTTGCCAATTTAATGCTGCTATGACCGAGCCGAACAATCGCTTGACCGAAGTGTTCCGCGCGCATCATTAATTTCTGGATAACCAGTTGGACAATCTCTTTCTCAAGCTTAATTATGACGTGGCGCGCCGCAGTAGTTGTCAGAGACACAATTGCGATCAAATTCGAGTGATGGTCAGCCCTTCTTCGGTGATACGAGATCTCAAGCGGGGATTCAACTAGGACCCGCGATTATTCCTAAGACGCTTGTCCTGGCCGGGATTTGTTACCCGGCCTTGCCCCGTAGGTTCCGACCGGTTCTTGGATAAGCGGCGATCGCGTTTGGGATCCTTCACCCGTCCCTGACCGGTTGGGCCTTTGCGATTGGCGGAAAGCCGTTTATCGCGGCCAGGATCTTTTACTCGCCCTTGCCCAGTGGGTCCGGACCTGTTCTCGGCGAGCCGCCGGTCATGCGCGGCGTCTTTCACACGTCCTTGGCCTGTTGGCCCCTCTCGATTTTCAGCAAGGCGTTTGTCGTGAGAGGGATCCTTGACGCGGCCTTGGCCGCCAGACCGTACATCGAGAGAATGAGTTGATGGCCGGGAAGTGGGCAATGCTCTGCGGTCTCCCTCAGATGCCGCCCGCCCTTCTTTCCCTCTACTCTGGGAAGAACTCCGGCCGCCCAAGCGAACTGCCATTGCCTTCTCCTGTGCAACCTAACTTGTTACATGGAAGAAAACCTCCGCAGCCGCTAGGTTCCAAGGTACTTTTATGTGGTCGCGATTTTAGTTCCCCTGCACGAAGGGCTCTAGCCCTGAGAGGCGCAGGCGGTGTGGGACCTGCGGAATTGCGCGTGGCGGGAAGGGGGCGACAGCTTCAGCTATTGCCTTGATATGCTCGGGGGTTGTCCCACAGCAGCCGCCGACAATGTTAAGAAGTCCGTGCTGAGCCCATTCGCGCATATTGCCAGCCATGAACTCCGGCGTTTCATCATACTCGCCCATAGCGTTCGGCAGCCCGGCGTTTGCATAAACACTCACGTTAGTGTCGGCGACTTTTGACAGTTGAGCGACGGGTGGCCGTAGCTGCTCCGCGCCGAAAGCGCAATTCATGCCGATAGAAAATGGTTTCAAATGCTGCAGCGAGTACCAGAATGCTTCAGGCGTTTGCCCCGAGAGGTTTCGGCCAGATAGATCTGTAACCGTGCCCGAGATCATAATGGGCAGTTCGACGTCCAACTCGTCGAAGACCTTCTTCACAGCGAAACCTGCTGCCTTGGCGTTCAGCGTGTCGAACACCGTTTCTATGAGGATCGCATCGGCTCCGCCCTCGATGAGGCCCCGCGTCTGTTCGGAATAAGCCGTCACGAGTTCATCGAATGTGACGTTTCGGAAGCCGGGATTGTTCACGTCCGGAGAGATGGATGCGGTGCGATTTGTCGGCCCGATTGCCCCGGCGACAAAACGAGGCCTATCCGGCGTAAGAGCCATAATTTCGTCCGCTGCCTCGCGCGCGAGCTTGGTCGCCGCAATGTTTATTTCGAACGCAAGCTCCTCCATGCCGTAGTCGGCCATCGAGATTGTCTGTGCATTGAACGTGTTCGTCTCGATGATATCCGCGCCTGCTTCGAGGTAGCCTTTGTGGATGTCTTTGATGATGGCTGGTTGCGTCAAGACGAGTAAGTCATTGTTACCTTTAACGTCCTGCGGCCAATCTTTAAAGCGGTCGCCGCGATAGCCGGCTTCCGTGAGACGATGCTGCTGGATCATGGTGCCCATCGCGCCATCAAGGATGAGAATGCGCTGCTTGGCGGCCGCGTGAAGCGCTGCGATGCGGTCATTCCGTTTCATTGGATTTCTCCTACGCAGTTGCGGCGGTCGCCCGCAGGGCTCCGGCTTCTTTAGCGCGCATCCCGAGCATATGGCAGATGGCGTATACGAGGCTGGCCCGATTGAGCGTGTAAAAGTGGAATTCGGTCACACCACCCGCAGCTAAGTCGTTAACTTGCTCAGCTGCCACGGTAGCGGCGATCAGCTGAGTGGTTTCCTGATCCTCCGCCAGGCCCTCAAACCGCGCCGCCAGGCTTTGCGGCACGGAAGCTCCGCATCGCTTCGCAAAGCTTGCAACCTGCTTGAAATTATGAATCGGGATCAGCCCAGGAATGATCGGGATCGTGATGCCTCTGGCTCGCACCCTTTCCAGATACCGCCAATAATCGGCATTGTTGAAAAAGAACTGCGTCATCGCGCGGGATGCTCCCGCGTCGACCTTCGCCGCGAGCATATCGAGGTCTGCTTCCACGCTGGGTGAATCGGGATGTTTCTCGGGGTAGGCCGAAACGAGCACTTCAAAATCCGCGATCCGTTTTATGCCCGCAGTCAAGTCGGCCGAGCTTTGATAGCCGCCCGGATGCGGGGTATAGGTCTCGCCAGCGCCCAACGGCGGGTCGCCTCGAAGCGCAACAATCTGCCGGACGCCTACATCCCAATAATCGCGGATGACGGCGTCAACCTCTTCGCGCGTCGCGGCAACGCACGTCAAATGCGCAGCAGGCCTGAGGCCGGTCTCGCTTATAATGCGGGCGACCGTCGAGTGTGTGCGTTCGCGGGTTGATCCGCCCGCCCCATAAGTCACCGACACGAATTCGGGCGCAAGCGGCTCCAGCTTCCGAATAGCTGACCACAACCCCGCCTCCATAGCGGCGGTTTTCGGGGGAAAAAATTCAAAGCTAACGGCAATCGGATGGGTCATTTGGGCTTCCCTGCGTGAATCATGAGGCTACCCTCGAACTTTTTGCTATTGAGTCTTGGCCAGCTTCCGCTTTCCGTCCGCTCCATAAGGCGACCGTCAGGCCTTCATTTGTGCCTTCGGCGCGCAGTTCGCGATAGGAACTGGGATGAACACCGCACTCAATCATCCAGCTCTCGATTTCCACGGCGGTGAAGCCGAGCCGGAGGTGAGCGTGGTCCTCGCGCAGAAACTCGTGATCATGCGGCGCGAAATCCACGACGAGGAGCTGCCCCTTAGGCTTCAACACGCGAATGGCTTCGGCGAGAGCTATCTTCGGATTGTCGAGAAAGTGCAGTACCTGATGGATGACCGTCGCATCGGCGTAGGCCTCCGAGAAGGGAAGATCGTAAATGTCGGAAAGGCGGACGCTGCAATTCGACAATTGCGCCGCATCAAGCCGAACGCGCGCGCATTTCAGCATCTCGCGATTTGTGTCCACGCCGATGAGGCGCTGCGCCCGGCTAGAGAAAAGTTCGAGAATGCGGCCCGTTCCCGTGCCAAGATCCAGCAAGAGCTCGAATGAGTCCGGCGCAAGCGCCGCCAGCATCGCCGCTTCCACCTCCTGCTCAGGCACATGCAGAGAGCGAATCCGGTCCCATTGTGCGGCGTTTTCGTCGAAGTAAGATTGAGCAGCCAAAGCGCGCTTTTGCCGGATTTGCTCGGCTCGGCCAGCATCGCGAACGATGTGCGCGTCGTCCGCATCGATCATGGCGAGCGCATTCACCGTGAATTCCCGGGTCGATGGATCGGAAGAGTTGCGCACGAAAACCCAGCTCCCTTCCTGATATCTCTCGATTAAACCCGCATCGGCGAGCAGTTTGATGTGGCGGCTTACGCGCGGTTGGCTTTGCCCGAGAAGATGGGTGAGGTCCTTCACATTGAATTCACCGCCCTGCAACAGGCGAAGGATTCGCAAGCGCGTGGGTTCCGCCGCCGCGCGCAATCGTCCTACGATGTCGTCAAAGCTCGCCATGTTGCGTGAAATACCTCTGCATAGAGGCTTATAAAGATATCTTTATATGTTTTCAACGGCATTTCCGAATATTGACGCGTAACGTCGATCACCGCCGCCCTTTATGGAGAACGAAATGTAAAGGGCCACGGGAAAGTTGCTGTTATATTAGTGACGGAGGACAAGAGAAGCGCTGTCAAAATTGGAGTGCCCGCGGTGCCACAGTCCTTCGTAATCATGCGTCGAGGTTCGCCTTATTGCTTGGCTTTCGTGAAGAAAAAGCCTTTAAATTGCGGCGGTAATGTTGACGGAATCGTGTGGGCTTCGCGATTCCGTGTCGGGCACTTAAAAGGGGCAGAACTACTATGAGAAAATCGCTTTATCTTGGCGCGTCCATGCTGGCCGTCGCTGCGGCTGCTATTGTTCCTGCATCAGCTGCTGATATGTATCGCGCGGAACCCGGCGGCTATAAAGATGGGCCGGTTTATGTTCCAGCCAATGGTTGGACGGGCCTTTATCTCGGCGTGAACGGCGGTTATGGCTGGAGCGCCAACAAGAACAAGCTCAATCTTAGCGGGACTGACATAGACGATGCGGTTTGTGCTGGAGATTCTTGCAAAAAGACTTTTTCTGATTCAGCCAAGAAGGACCTTGATCCGTCTGGTGGTTTCGGCGGCGGTCAGATCGGGTACAACTGGCAGCGCGGACAGCTCGTATACGGTATCGAGGCCGACCTTCAGGGGGCTGGCATAAAGGATAGCGCCAAGGCGGTTGTGCATCCCGGTGACGCGAGCGATAGCGCCTCAGCCTCCAGTTCTTTGGACTGGTTTGGGACGGTTCGCGGACGTATCGGCTACTCTTTCGACCGCACACTTGTTTATGCAACTGGTGGTTTCGCGTTTGGTGGCGTGAAGGATCGACTCACAGTCACTGATGACGATGGAAACGTGAAAAAGGACTTCAAGGATAAGACAGCGACCGGCTTTGCTGTGGGCGGCGGTATCGAATATGCGCTTTCACCAGCTTGGTCATTAAAGGGTGAATATCAATTCCTTGATCTTGGTAGCTCCAAGCTTTCCGGAGCCCCTTCTCCGAGCGATAGTGACGATACGGCGGTTGGAACGCTCAAGGTGGACCATACCTATCACACGGTTCGCGTCGGCTTGAACTATCACGTGGGTCAGGGCTACGAGCCTCTGAAATAGGCCTGCAGATCGAATAAGTGCAGTATTTTGATAAGCGCCCGGTCCTTGCCGGGCGCTTTTTTTTGGGAAAAAGCTTTGCCAGCGTAGGACTGATGCGGATATCCGCGACCGGTTGCGGACGCTGCATTTTGCATTGGTTGTTCTGCACCGAAACTGCGGCGCTCCCTCGCCTCAGCGCGCAGAGGGACACGGCGAACGGGGCTTGGCCAAATGGGAAACCCGGAAGCGCGCGAGGCGCTGGAATAGGCAGAGCGAGCGGTATAAAAAAAGCCACGGCTTTTCTAGCCGTGGCTGGTTCAACGATGGCAGTCTACATTAACGGCGATAGGGATTCTCGCCGGGGGGAGGACCGTCCGGTCCGTCTGGACCTCCATCTGGTCCGTCGGGTCCTTCGTCAGGTCCGCCAGCTCCGGGTCCTCCTGGTCCGCCAGGGCCATCACCATATCCACCGCTCACGCGCTCGGGCTCGGCGGACAATAGTGGCGTAATGCGGCGAATGACCACCCGCCTGTTGGCGCGCTCCGGCCCATCGGTTGGGACAAGCAGGAATTGCTTTCCGTAACCCTGCGTCACGAGATTTTCTGCCGGAACCTGAAACTGCTCGGAGAGAACCTGAGCTATGCTCTGCGCGCGCCGATCTGAGAGGCTCAGATTGTCCTCGTCAGAGCCGACAGCATCGGTATGTCCTTCAATCAGAAATACTTCGCCGGGATTCTGGTTCGCAATATCCCTCATAACGGCCGCCACCGACTCAAGCATAGCGACTTGATCCGGCGCGACTTCCCAAGAACCGAATTCGAAGTTTATCGAGTTGATGCTTACGCTTCGCATACGCTCGCGCAGGCTGACACTCGCCAGCACTTCGTCGAGCGAATAACCCCGATCGAGCGCCTCGATGGGCGGAGCCTGCAATGCGCCATATATGTCATCTTCGGAAGCGCCGTCTGCATCAACGATGTATTCCCGAGGAGGAAGCACAACGTGCGAAGGCGGCAAAGTCACAAGAAACGCGCCGAGTGCGAAGCCAGCGCCAATGGCGAGAGTCCGGTTCTGGAAGAGCACGAATCTTCTTCCATCCGGCAAAATCCGAACGCGGCGGAGGGGCCTTCCGTAACTGTCTACCTCTATTTCGACGCGGGCGCCGCCTGGGCGCACGACAGTTGAGATCACATTGCCGTTGGGAGCTCGCCGGTTTTGGAAGTTTCCGCCATAGAAGCGGAAAGTTTCGCTCTCGTTGTGGTGAATGAAGACTTGATTGTTGAACTTGTAGATAGTGCGGTTGCCCGGCTCTTGAATGATCCGCTGACCGCTGCGATCGACCGTTTCTTTGCGTTGGTCGCGGAGACTGCGCAGGCGCTCATTTTCGAGGCGCAGCCGCGCGTTAATCTGATCCTGATGCTTCTCGTTCAAGGCCATTTGCTTCTGGCGCGCGATAAGCCTTTCGTGCTCTACCCGATGCGCCTCGCGACCAGCCTTGGCCCGCTGATCTTCGGCATTCAGCTTGCGCTGTAGCGGCAGCTGCCTTTGCGCTACGAGCTGTTGCTGCCGGTGTGCTGGGTTATTATTGAGCGGGGCGGCGAAATTGTTATGCGGCACTTGCCCGGCAGGATTCGCTGGTCCATGAGTATTGCTCAGCGGACCGCCTGGCGTAGCTTGAACGTGGGAACCACCTGGACCTCCTGGTCCGGGTTGTCCATGAGCGCCGCCTTGCTGACCGCCTGGCGCAGTTTGAGCGTGAGAACCGCCCGGACCTCCTGGTCCAGTTTGTCCATGAGCGCCGCCCTGCTGACCGCCTGGCGCGGTCTGAGCGTGAAAACCGCCTGGACCTCCTGGTCCGGGTTGTCCATGAGCACCGCCTTGCTGACCGCCTGGCGCGGTCTGAGCGTGAAAACCGCCTGGACCTCCTGGTCCGGGTTGTCCATGAGCACCGCCTTGCTGACCGCCCGGTCCAGTCTGTCCGTGGTGCTGTTGTTCCTGCGCCTTTCTTTTATGCTCTTCTTCTTTTTGCTGCGGCGTCAGCTGTTGTGCGCGCGTATCTCCTGAGACAGCAAAGCATGATGCTGTAGCCGCCAGGAAAAGCAGCCCCACTCTCAAATATGGCATGTCGTTCCTTTTAATAATCCGGTTCCCCGGATCGCGTTACGTTTGCTCCAAGACTGGAGCCAAGTATTGCTGCCCCGTTTCCGTTGTAATTTCCGCGGGGATGAAAGCTTCGAGACGGGCGAGACTTTCCGGATCGGAAAGAAGTGCCGCCTTCTCGCTAGGCTTCAGTAAATTCAATAATTCCGTCAAATTTGCGGATACCTCAAGCTTGGCGCGGCCAATTGCGAGGTTTGGTGAAATGCGCGACTCGAGCGTAATGGGCTGCATCTGTATGAGTTCGCGGTGCAGGCTTCGTAGTTTCGGACTTTCTACGAGCTGGGTTATTGCTTCTTTTTGATTGGCCGCAGCCTCTAGGTCTTGTTGCGCCGCCGCTGCCTCAATTGCGATTGCAGGCAGGTTGGTTTCCTCGGCAATCTGCAGAATGCCTTTGCGCCGGAATAGTTCTCCGGCCGATTTTTGAGCCGACCACGCAGAAAGCGGTCCTGAAAATACAAGCCCAAGCGAAGCCGGAAGCATCCACAAAAAGAGAATAAACGAGGAGTAGAGAGTGAGCGCTGTGAGCATCACGCCAAGCAGAATATGCGTCGCGTGATATTGCATGATTTCAGCGAAGGGCAGCGAGCCGTCGTCCCTCCGCTGCGGCTTCCACCCACTATCGCGACCACGGATAACGTCCAACACCGCTGACGATTGCAGCAGCATCATAATATGGGCGAAGAGCGAGGAAAGCACCGTCTCGGTGAGTACACCGGCGAAGAGCTTGAGTGGGCCTCCGAAGCCGCGACGCTGCTTTGAGTCCATAATCGCCAGGAAGAACGCAAAGAGCTTTGGCAAAAGCAATATGCCGAGCGTGAGGATAAGCAGTTCAAACGATCGCTCGCTGTCCTGCATAGGCCATGCTGGAAATAGCGAGAATTCCTCGGTGAAATATTGCGGCAGGGTGTAAATCGACTGAAGCGTCAAGGACAGCGCGATCACGAGAAAAAGCAGCCACACCAACGCCGACACATAGGCCATTATGCCCATGGCCATATGGACCCGGCTCACCCAATGGAGGCCGCTTGCGAGCAGAATGCGCGAATGCTGAAGGTTGCCTTGCGCCCAGCGCCGGTCACGGATCGCAAAGTCGATGAGGCTAGGCGGGATCTCTTCATAAGAGCCCTCAAGATCGGGTACCATGCAAACCCGCCATCCGGCGCGGTTGAGGAGCGCCGCTTCGACGAAATCATGACTTAGGATCGGCCCGCCAAAAGGGGGCTTACCCGAAAGCACCGGCAACCCTGCGCTTTCGATAAACGCGCGGGTGCGGATGATCGCGTTATGGCCCCAGAAATTGCTTACGCCGCGATGCCAAAACGCTAACCCCGTAGCAAGCATGGGTCCGTATAGGCGCCCGGCGAACTGCTGCAGCCGGGCAAACAGCGTATTACGTCCGATGGATACCGGAACCGTTTGCACAAGGCCAAAGTCCTCGTTTTGCTCAATGATGACGGCAAGCTTGGCAATGGATTCCCCGGTCATCAAGCTGTCGGCGTCGAGGACCAGCATATACTCGTAATTTGCGCCCCAGCGGCGGCACCAGTCAGCGACGTTGCCTGCCTTTTTTCCGGAGTTGTTCGAGCGGCGGCGATAGAAAATTCGTGGACCGTCTTTTTCTCGCTCGCGGACCATTTGGAAGGCCGCTTCTTCCTGGACCCAAATGTCCGGGTCGGTCGTGTCGCTCAAGATGAAAAGGTCGAAATTATCCGGATGGCCCTGCGCCGAAATTGATCGCACGGTGGCAACAGCCATGCCGAAAATGCGCTCTGGGGACTCGTTGTAGGTGCACGCGAGAATCGCGGTTTTACCTTTGAGCGGAGCGCTTGCGTCATAGTCCTTTGGGTCTACGATTGAGCGCCGCAGCCCCAAACCAATGATAACGAAACCGGCAAACGCGGTCATAAAGGAGAGGGCAAGCCAGAAAATGTTGATGACGAAGAGCATCATCAACGCGATCTCAAGTCCGGCGAAGCTTCCTACGCTTAACACATAATAAAGCTCGCGGGTCAGGTAGACCGTGATCCCCAACGCGCCGCCAAAGATGATTGCACGCCGCCAAGGCGCTGCACGGTCACGACGTGGTTTGCGGCGAGAGGCCGGGTCAAAGCGGTAAAGACTTTGAGGTGCAAAAGCAGATTGGACCCGCGAGACAGGTATCGGAGGCGTCTCGGCAAAGGGGTAGGTATCATGCATCCGGCACCTCAGGCGGTCCAACGGTAAATCCACACTTCAGAAACAGGCTTGCCTTCCGAGACGAGCACGCAACGTATATCGGCCTGCGTCGCACCGGCTGCCGGTTCATATTCGAACCCGACCCGATGTCCGCCTGCGATTTTATTTTGCCGGATTGCGACGTTCACGATAGTTCCCGCGCTTGCGGTTAATTCCACATTGCGAAGTTTATCGGAGCAAAATTCGTTTAAATCATCGCATAAATTTAGCCCTTCAGTGGCTGAAAAGTCGATGTAGAAAAGACGCATACCAGCATGTTGTGTGGAAGCGCCCACAAGTGTTTGCGAAACGAAGGCAAAGTTGCGAGTGACCGGGGGGTCATAGCACCACGTCAGGCGGTATTGGAAGCGGTAGGAGTGGCCTGGTTCCAGCGGGTCTTTGGGATGCCAATAGGCGACGATGTTATCGAAATATTCGTCGCGGGTGGACAACTCGATAAGGTCGACGGTTCCTTCGCCCCAATTTCCCTTCGGTTCGACCCAAATGCTCGGCCGCAATTCGTACCGGGCATCGAAATCCTGATAGCGATCAGGGCGGCGCTCACGCTGAAGAAGCCCAAACCCTTTCAGACCGTTGTCGGTGAAACCGGAGAATTGAATCTGGTTCGAATTTACGAGCGGCCGCCAGATATGTTCATCCTTGCCATTCCAGATCGAAAGGCCGTCCGAGTCATGGATCTGCGGACGCACATCATCACCGCGTATCCGGTTGCTCGGCGCGTAATAGAACATGCTCGTCAGCGGGGCTATGCCTGCTGTCGCTATGATTTTCCGAGGGAACAACGTGCAATCAACTTCCATGACGATATTATGCACGTTGGAGATGACAAACTTATACATTCCAGAGACGCTTACGCTGTCCAAAAGCGCATAAAGCGTTAGGGAAGTAGCCCCCGGAGCGGGTTTCTTTATCCAGAACTCACGAAAAACAGGAAATTCATCTGCCGGCGGTTGTGCGGTGTTGATGGCTAAGCCACGAGCTGAAATGCCGTAATCCTGGCCGATAGCCTTCGCGCGAAAATAGCTTGCGCCCTGGAAGACCACGAACTCATCGAGCAAGTCTGAACGGTTGAGTGCTGTGTTCATGCGAAAGCCGGAGAAGCCCGGCTTCGAATTTTCCGGAGGAGGAGAGACTTTCGATCCGTAATTGAACAACGCAGCATTATAGCGGAGTTGGCCCGCGCGATCCCCGTCAATAACATTAAGCTGCACGGGCATCCGGTAGATATATCCCGCACTGAAAACTTCGCCCGTAAAGCCAAGTGATTCGCCTTTCCATAGGGCAAGGCTTTTGTTGAAGCGGATCGCTCGAAATTGGTCATAATCGAGAGATTTGTAGCTCGGCGGGATAGTGTCTTCCGGCGGGCTATAGGGCGCTTCCGAAAGTTTCCGAGCAATTTCAAGAAGATTGTCTTCCGAAAATGGCGCCCAGCCATCGGGAGTGAATTCTGCAAGCACTCCTGTTCCTTCGCCAGCAGCGCTCGCAGGCGTCAACATTTGCTTTGCGAGTAAAAGCGCCGCGGAAAGCCCCGCGCCGAACTTGAGGACTTCTCGGCGGTCCATTGCACATCCCTGAGTTGGGTTAAATTGGGAAAAGTGTTGGAGAAGGCTTAGCTGGGATATAAGGAGAGGATTTGGAGACGATGCTTGCTAGGCTGCGGCAGATCAACGCGCCCAGCGAAAAATCCAAGCTTCCGAAATGGGTTTTCCGTTTACCAGAAGCTGTGCCCTGAGATCGACCGGCTCGCTACCGGCTGGCGCATATTCAAAGCGCAGCCGCTGCACCCCCGCACCTGGAGCCGGGATTAACCTAGCGTTACGAATTTCTCCAGAAGATGCCGTGATATTCGTTGTAATTGGGGCCGCATTGCAGCCTTCACATGCTTCCGTGCCAGTGAAGTCAACCGCGAAGACGGCGTCGCCCGACCGCGCCTCGCCTATACGTGTCTGTGCGACCGTCGCTTTTTTTGTCTCTATGGGTGGGTGCCAGCACCAATGCATCCGGTAGCGGTAGCGATGTCCGATGCCAGGGCCAAGACCATCCTTCGGACGCCAGAAGCACACGATGTTTTCGTTGGTCTCATCAGGCGCGGGCAGCTCAATAAGATCGATTGAACCTTCACCCCAGTCGCCTATAGGCTCGATCCATAGTGAAGGTCTTTTCTCGAATTGCTGCTCGGTGTCTTGATAGTCCCTGAATGAACGGTCTCGCTGGACAAGCCCAAAGCCTTTCGTATTTTTGTCAAGAAATACGGAAAACTGCAGGCGCTCGGGATTTATGAGTGGCCTCCAAATAAGCTCGTCCGCACCGTTCAAGATATATAGCGCCTGAGAGTCATGCACCCTCGATCGGTAATCTTTGCGTTTTGCGGGGGCGTTGGGTCCGAAGAAAAAGCGGCTCCCAATCGGAGCGATACCTGCATAGGGAATTCGCTTGCGCGGATAGATTACGGCCTCGGTCTCGATAATGGTCGAGTAACCCGGCGTGACCACGAATTTGAAACGGCCAACCGCACTCGCGCTGTCCAGCAGCGCATGGACAACCAAGTGCTGCTCCGTGGGCTTTGGATGCTCTATCCAGAAGCTCCTGAATAGCGGAAAGTCTTCACCTCCGGGCTGGCCCGTATTGATTGCCAAGCCGCGAGCGGATGCTCCAAAAACCTGTCCGGATGCAATGGCCCGGAAATTGCTTGCCCCAAGAAAAACCAGAAAGTCTCTGAATATGCCGAGCTTGTCGATTTGCCCCAATATGTGGAAGCCGGCGAAATCGGACGGCACAGGAGAAACTGGCGCCTTTGCTGGCGTGTTGAAATCGAAGAACTTGGGCGAATAGTAGACCTTGGCTGCGGCCCCGGCGTCAACCACGAAGATCTCGACGGGGAACGCGTAGAAAGTGCCCGCTGTGTGATACGTCTCAAGCCAGAATGGAGCGTGATCTTTGCGCCAAAGAGCCTCTTCCTCTTTAGACGTAATCGCTCGATTATATTGCTCGTAGGTAAGCGTTGCGAGCCCCTCGTCGACCCGTTTTTCCGGCGCCTTGTATGGCTGGTCGGCAAGATTTCTTGCCAAGGCATCGAGCAGGTCTTCAGAGAAAGGCTGAACCGCTTCGGGGGAGGATTGCGCAAAAGAATAAATTGGAAACATTGTGGTGGCGGCTGTTGAAGCTGCAAGCTTCAGCCATGTGCGACGGTCCATAACATCCTCCCAACAAACCGTGCCGTTGCACCGCAAAATACACCATTAAGCAGGCCGATTGATCGCCCCGCGCCAGGGTTGGCGAAGAGAGCGAGCGATTAAATATTTTGCCCTGATTAAGTCGTGAGCGTTTAGGACTTTTTAGGGCGATTTTGAGGCGTAATGTACCGCATTCTCATGCGCAAAAAAGACTTCAAGCGAATGCGGTGCATTTTGCTCTCGAATTTTCAAAACAGCGTGAAATGCCTCGGAATTTCAAGCAAAAATTGTATATGAACAACCTATAGCCTACTTCGTCTCTTGATATTAAGGAAGGCCTGCGACTATCTCAGCGCTCGTAGGAAAGCTACTCTTCCGAAAGACAGGTTCTTGATGGCACGCTGGCGGACGATTTCTTTTTCTATAGTTTTAGCCGCCTTCGGTATGGCTAGCGCAATGGCTGCGCCCTTATCGCCCCGGCGTCACGTCGCCGTCGATCTTCTTACGGAGACCACATCGGTTCAGCCGGGCCAAACCGTTACTGTCGCGATACGGGAAAAGATCGAGCCGGGCTGGCATACCTATTGGACCAATCCAGGGGACTCGGGGGAGCCGACCTCAATCGTGTGGAACTTGGCGGATGGTCTTACGGCGGGCCCTATTCTCTGGCCCGTGCCTCATACCATTCCCATCGGACCCCTCACAAATTATGGGTACGAGAACGAGGTTTTGCTGCTGACCAAGATTCAGGTTCCGCAGCAGATTGCCCCAGGAAGCGTCACCTTAGCCGGAAAAGTGACCTATCTGGTTTGTAAGGACATTTGCGTGCCGGAAGAGGCCGATGTGAGCCTTACGCTTCCGGTCGCGGACAAAGCAGAGCCTTCGAGCGATGCGGGCCAGATCGCAAATGCGCAAAATGAACTTCCCACACCACTCCCAGGGGTGGCATCTTATTCTGCGGATTCAGCCAAGAACGCGCTTCGCCTTGTGGTCAATGCGCAGCCAGAGCTATTCAAGGATGTCACGGAAGTACGCTTCTTTCCCCTAATATGGGGTCCTGTCTCCAATGCGGCCCCACAGGTAAAGAACATTTCGGGAGGCCAGCTCACGCTCGACCTTTCCCAAGGCGACAGCAAAGAGACGCCCGAGAAGCTTGAGGGCGTGCTGGTTTTGACCAAAGGCACCGGACAAGACAGCCGCAAGGGCTATTCACTATCCGCAACTCTGATGCCGAAATCGGCGCTTGGAGGCGGCGGCGCGGCTAACTCCGGTCAAACGGCGGGTGGAGGCAGCCAGGGCTCAGCTTCTCAGTCCACAGCCGGGACTGCCGCGTTGGGCGGCACGGGCGTTGCCATGCTATTTGCCTTCCTCGGCGGCCTGATACTGAACCTAATGCCTTGCGTTTTTCCGGTTCTGGCGCTTAAAGCGCTTTCATTTGCCAGCGCGACCAGTGGCGGCCATCGCCAGCAAGGTGTTGCATATCTCGGCGGAGTTCTCGCGAGCTTCGCAGTTCTCTCGGCATTTATCGCCGTACTGCGAGAAAGCAGCGCAGCGCTTGGCTGGGGATTCCAATTTCAGTCCCCTGTATTTGTGCTCGGACTGGCGGTTCTGTTCTTTGTGATGGGCCTCAGCCTATCGGGCGTGGTCTCTTTTGGCGGTGGCCTGATGTCGGCGGGGGATAGGCTGACTATGAAGCCCGGCAATACTGGCTATTTCTTCACCGGCGTGCTGGCGGCCGTGGCGGCGACCCCTTGCACGGCACCCCTCATGGGCGCAGCGATTGGCTATGCGATGACGCAGCCCTCGCCCGTGCTGGTAGCGATTATGCTTGCTCTTGGGGTTGGCTTTGCGCTCCCCGTTGTGGCGCTCAGCTTCAGCCCTGCTCTGCAGCGGATTCTACCGAAGCCGGGTGCTTGGATGGAAACTCTGAAGCAAGTGCTTGCTTTCCCGCTCTACGCGACAGCCGCATGGCTTGTGTGGGTCCTAAGCATCCAACTCGGAAGCGATGGCGTGATGGCTGCGGCACTAGCTTTTGTCGGCATCGGCTTTGCTGCGTGGCTCGCGCATAAAACCGCTTTTTCTTCTCTTTTTGTGAAGCTATTCGCGCCCGCTCTCGCCGCCGCCGCCCTTGCTCTTGCGGTCTCGGTGACGACCACAGCTCAGACTGGCATTTCATCGCCGCAATCAGCGCAAGCTTCTTTGATCGAGGAGCCCTTTTCGCGCGCGAAGCTTAGCGAGCTCGTGGCCCAAGGCCGTCCCGTGTTCGTGAACCTGACGGCGGCATGGTGCATTACCTGCAAGGTGAATGAAAGGGTCGCCCTCAAATCGGCCGCCCTCGCGGAAGCCTTCAAGTCAGCAGGCGTTACCTATCTCAAAGGTGACTGGACCAAAGCAAACCCGGAAATTACAGAGTTGCTGCAGCATTTTGGACGCGCGGGCGTTCCGCTCTATCTTTTGTATCCCGGGCACGGCGGCGAGCCGCGAATTCTGCCGCAAATTCTAACCACCGGAGCTGTGCTCGACGAAATTAAGACTTTGTCAGCGACCTCCGGCACTTCATCAGCAAAGGGGGCCTAACGATGACTATGTTCAAACGCGCCGCAATAGCAATGGCGGGACTTCTCATGACAGCCACAGCTCAAGCCGCCCCACAAATTGGCAAACCCGCGCCGGAATTTACCGCCACCGATTCAAACGGCAAGGCCGTCAAACTTGGGGACTATCGGGGTAAGATCGTAGTCCTTGAATGGACGAATGACGGCTGCCCCTACGTGCAGAAGCATTACTCCACTAAGAATATGCAATCCCTGCAGAAAGACGCGACCGCGAAAGGCGTCGTCTGGCTGTCTATCATTTCTTCCGCGCCAGGCGAGGAGGGATATGTGAAAGGTGACGAGGCCAATCAGCTTACGAATTCGCGTGGCGCATCGCCAAGCGCGGTGCTGCTCGATCCCGATGGCAAGATCGGCCATCTCTATGAAGCGCGGACGACGCCGCATATGTTCGTGGTGAATGCGGACGGCAAGTTTGGTCTACATGGGCGGCATCGACAGCAAGCCGACGGCCAATCCATCCGACATCAAGACCGCGAAAAACTATATTCGTGCTGCGCTTGATAGCGTCGTGGCCGGAAAGCCTGTCGAAAACGCCGTGACGCGCCCCTATGGCTGCTCCGTTAAGTACGGTTCTTAGTGCGGGTTTTATCCCCCTCACCCTTCCCTCTCCCCGGCGGGGAGAGGGTTGAGCTTCAGCGGCAAGTGGGAGCTACCGCCATATTCCCCTCGGTTGCAGCGCTTGCGGAACTCACAGAGCCGTATTTCCCTCTCCTCGCGGGGGAGAGGATTAGGGTGAGGGGGAACGCTACTGCTATTTGCCGGTAAAGGCGGGCGCGCGCTTCTCGATGAAATGCTGGACTCCTTCGCGGAAGTCAGCGGAGGAGAAGCTTTCCAACATCTGCTTATCGGCCTCGACAGCGGCCTCAGCCAACGACTGAAACATGCCGCCCCAAATCTGGCCTTTCATGACGCGAATGGAGCGAGGCGAAGCGTTAGCCGCTACCTCTGTAGCGTAGTCATGGACCGCTTGCTTAAAGCCTTCGAGCGGTAGCAGACGGCCAAGCCCCATGGCGGCGGCTTCTTCGCCCAAAATGGTCCTTCCGCTCAGGAGCAGGTCGAGCGCGTTCATTGGGCCGATAAGTTTCGGCAGCATCCATGCGCTACCATATTCCGCGATAAGCCCGCGTCTGGCAAAAGCGGTCGTGATCTTTGCCCCGGATGCGATGAGGCGAATATCGCAATAGAGCGAGAAGACGAGGCCGATGCCCGCTGCGGGGCCATTGATGGCCGCAATGGTCAGCTTTGGATTCTTGAGAGGATAGGTGAGCGGCTGGTCAAAATTTTTGGTCGGCGAAGGGTCCGTTGCTAGTTCTTGGAAACTGGACTGAGGCCGCCCTCCAGCCGCCGCCCCTGCGGCGAGATTTTGCATATCGGCGCCAGCGCAGAAGCCACGACCCTCGCCGGTCACAACGATCACGCGAGCTTCATCGTCATCAGCCGCCTGCTGAAACGCGGCCTTGATCTCACCCTGCATGGTTCGCGTCCAGGCATTGAGGCGATCCGGCCTGTTCAGCGTGATTGTCGCGACGCGGTCCTGGATTTCATATTTAATTTGTTCAAAGGCCATGTTCCGCTCCCTGAGTTTTCTATTTGTCGTGGTGGCTCGAAGCTTAGCGAACGGTGCTATCCAGCGACTTCAGCAATCCGCCAACCTTCTTCGGCGAGCGCAATGGCGGCCTGTCCGGCCATCCCCGCGCGCTTGTCGGCAGCGTTACCTTGAAGCGAGCGGGCGTAAACCCCTTGCGCGATGGAGGCATAGCGAAAGAACGATAGCGCGATGAAGAAGGTGAGATCCGGCGCTGTCTCGCGGCCTGCCCGGTGGCAATAGGCGGCAATCGTTTCGTCTTCGCTCGGAATACCGAGTGCAGGCAGGTCGAGACCGCGAAGTCCGCTCAGGAAAGGCACATTGGCGGGAATGCGATAGCCCATGCAAACATAGCCGAGATCGGCGAGCGGATGTCCCAGCGTGGACAATTCCCAGTCGAGTACGGCGATGATGTGGGGTGCTTCCAGCTCGAACATGAGATTGTTGAGCCGGTAGTCGCCATGGGTGATCGCCGCCTCGTCTTTATCGGGCAGGCTCGCCTTAAGCCAAGCGATGAGCTTGTCCATCGCTTCGATGGACTCGGTCTTCGCGGCTTCATATTGCTCGGACCAGCGGCGTACCTGCCGCGCCGCATAGCCTTCGGTTTTGCCATAGTCGGAGAGGCCAATGGCGCGGAAATCGACTTCGTGCAGGGCAGCCAATGTTTCTGCAAAGGCGTGATACACGGCCTTCCGCTGCCCATGATCGAGGTCGTGTAACTCGGGCCTGACGAAGATGCGCCCCGGGATATAGTCCATTATATAGAAGGGTGTGCCGATAACCGAGGAGTCTTCGCAAAAATGTCGCATCGGAACGACCGGCACCGGCGTGCGCTGCAGCGCGGCTTGAACACGATATTCGCGGTCGATGGCGTGCGCACTCTGAAGCAGTTTTCCCGGCGGCTGTTTGCGCAGCACATATTTCCGGTCCGGCGTGCTTATGAGGAAGGTTGGGTTCGATTGCCCGCCTTGGAACTGCTGCACCTGCGCCGGTTGCTCAAAATCTTCAAGGTGAGTGCTCAGATATTCCCAGAGCCTCGTTTCGTCGAAGCGGTGGCTTGGGAGGACGTCGACAAGTTCCGCTGTTGTCACGATCAATCACCCGATTGGCGAATAAATGGAGGCTCCGCCATCGGCGAGGATCATCTGTCCGGTAACGTAGCGCGATGCATCAGAGGCGAGAAACACGGCGACGCCTGCGATGTCGTTCGGCTCGCCTAACCTTTTAAGGCAAGTCGCATCCGAGATCGTAGCTGCTGCTTTCGGATTTTCGTAAAGCGCTTTGGCGAAGTCCGTTTTTATGACGCCTGGCGCGATGGAGTTGATCCGTATGCCGCGCCCACCCCATTCAAGCGCAAGGTTTCTCGCAAGCTGCGCTTCGGCCGCTTTGGAAATCGCGTAAATGCCGATATTGGCGGCGCCGACGACGGAGACAATCGAGGAAAGCAGGATGATCGACCCGCCGCCCCGCTCGGCCATGCCCGGCATGACCATCTGGCAAAGCCAATGGGTCGCGGTCAGGTTCGACCTTAGCACCTTGTCCCAAATCTCGTCCGGTACTTCGGATGATGGGCCATAAACCGGATTGATCGCGGCGTTCGGGATGAGAATGTCGATCCCGCCATAGGTTCGCGTCGCATAAGCGACCAGCGCCTCAAGGTCGGATTTGATGCCGATATTGCACGCGAAGGCGCTCGCTTCGCCGCCTGCAGCCTTGATCTCGGCGACGACGGCTTCGCAAGCGTCGATCTTCCGCGAGGAGACGACAACGCTTGCGCCCATCTTGGCGCATTCAAGCGCGATTGCCCGGCCAATCCCGCGAGACGAGCCGGTGACAACCGCCACCCGCCCGCTGAGGTCGAAGAGATGCGAACGCTGCCGCGTCTCGCTGGATCGGTCATTCATTATACGACCTCGAATAGGCCTGCTGCGCCCATGCCGCCGCCAATGCACATGGTGACGATAACATTTTTCGCGCCGCGCCGCTTGCCTTCGAGAAGGACGTGGCCTGCCATGCGCGCGCCGCTCATCCCATAAGGGTGTCCGATGGCGATTGCGCCGCCATTGACGTTGAGCTTTTCGGGATCGATGCCAAGCTTATCCTGGCAATAGAGAACCTGGACCGCGAAGGCTTCATTGAGCTCGATCAGGTCGATATCGCCAATCTTGAGGCCGAAGCGTTCGAGAAGCCTTGGCACTGCAAAAACGGGACCTATGCCCATTTCGTCAGGCTCGCAGCCCGCGACCGCCAAGCCCTTGAAAATGCCGAGCGGCTTCAGTCCGCGTTGTTCGGCGAGCTTCGAATCCATGACCACGCAGGCGGCAGCGCCGTCCGAAAGCTGGCTTGCGTTGCCTGCTGTGATAAAGTGGCCTTCGCCACGAACCGGCTTCAGCGATGAGAGACCCGCAAGCGTCGTATCGGCGCGATTGCCCTCGTCATTCTCCAATCGCACGGTCTTTTTAGAAACCTCGCCTGTGGCCTTATCTTGCACGAGCATGACGCTTTCGAGCGGAGCAATTTCGCTCTTGAACAAATTGGCCTGCTGCGCTGCTGCGGTGCGGCGCTGGCTTTCAAGCGCATATTCGTCTTGGCGCTCGCGGCTGATATTGTAGTGCTTCGCGACGGTCTCCGCCGTGTCGATCATCGTCATATAGGCTGCGCCCTTGATTTCGAGGAGGCGCGCGTCCCTGGCCCGGTAGCTATTGCGGTGATCGTTCTGCACCAAGCTGATGCTTTCCACGCCACCGGCGACCATAACCGGCACGCCATCGAGACGAACTCGCCCAGCGGCGATCGCGATAGCCTGAAGACCAGAGCCGCATTGCCGGTCAACTGTTGCACCTGCCGTTGTGACCGGAAGCCCTGCAAGAAGCGCCGACTGCCTTGCCACATTATAACCGGTCGAGCCTTCCTGCATGGCACAGCCGAGAATAACGTCCTCAACCTCTCCCGGATCTATGCCAGCGCGTTCGACCGCGTTCCGAATGGCGTGAGCCGCAAGCGTCTGGCCTTGCGTGTCGTTAAAAGCGCCACGGTAGGCACGGCCAATAGGCGTGCGCGCTGTCGAGACGATCACGGCTTCCTTCATGCTTTCCTCCAGGGATTAGGCGATGCGTCCTGCTCGCCAAGCTTTGGGTGAAAATTGAAAGTCATAGGGCGGCTTTAGTCAATCGCCCCAGCATTACGCCAACTATTTCGGCCACTTGGTTTTGCCTTCAGCGACAAGGCTTTTCAGGTATTGCGCGGGTTTCCAGCGGTCGCCGAAGCGCTGCTCGAAAGATTCGATATCCGCCAGAACCTGCGAGAGCCCCTGAAGCTCGGCATATTTCATTGGCCCGCCGCGCCATGCGGGGAAGCCGTATCCGTAGAGATAAGTGATATCGATGTCGCCGGAGCGATAAGCGATGCTCTCTTCAAGGATGTTCGCGCCTTCGTTCGCGAGCGCATAGATCATCCGCTTGACGATTTCCTCATCCGTCACGACGTTCGGCTTGGCGCTCACTTCCTTGCGATACGCCGCGATAATAGCGTCGGACTCGGGGTCTGGCAGCGGTACGCGGCTGCCGGGCTCGTAGCGATAAAAGCCTTTTGATGTCTTCTGCCCGTAGCGCCCAGCCTCATAAAATCTATCCATCAGCGCTGAGCCGTAAGGCTGTCCTTCGGCAATTCGCCGCTGCCGGATGTGCCAGCTCACATCGATGCCAGCCAGATCGGACATTGCGAATGGGCCCATCGCCATGCCCCAGCGCGTAAGCGCTCTATCGATATCGGCGGGCGAAGCGCCTTCCTCGATGAGCTGCGCGGCTTCGGTGAAGTATTTCTCGAGCATACGATTGCCGATGAAGCCGTCGCAATTGCCCGCGAGCACGCTCACTTTGCCGATCTTGCGGCCCACAGCCATCGCGGTAATGATGACCTCAGGGCTAGAATCTTTACCGCGCACGACTTCCAAAAGGCGCATAACATTCGCGGGCGAGAAGAAGTGCATGCCGACAACGTCGCTTGGACGCGACGTGAAGCTCGCGATTTTATCGATGTCTAGCGTTGAAGTGTTCGAGGCAAGCACGGCGCCCTTCTTGCAAACGCGGTCAAGTTCGCGGAACACCTGCTCCTTGACCTTCATGTCTTCGAAAGCGGCTTCGACCACGAGGTCAACATCGGCGAGCGCGTTATAGTCTGTCGTGCGTGTGATGGCGTTCATCCGCGCATCCATGGCGGCCTGATCGAGCCGTCCGCGCTGTACCATGCTTTCATAGTTTTTTTTCACGACGCCAAGACCACGCTCTAACGCGGCTTCATCGCGATCCAAGATGATGACTGGAATGCCTGCGTTCACGAACGACATCGCGATGCCGCCGCCCATGGTGCCGGAGCCAATCACGCCGACGCTTTTGATCTCTTTCGGCTTCACATCGGCTGGAAGGCCCGGAATTTTCGCAACTTCGCGCTCGGCGAAGAAGACATGGATCAGAGCTTTGCTTTGATCGTCCTGCATAGCTTCGGCGAAAAGCTGGCGCTCGCGCTTGAGGCCTTCAGCGAAGTCGAAACGGAAGGCGCTCTCTACAGCTTCCACGCAGCGAAGTGGCGCATGTTGGCCCGGCTGACGCTTTTTGATCTCATCGCGTTTTTCAGCGAAGACGGCCGAATTTTTTTCCGCCTCGATCTTATCATCGCGCTCGCGCGTCTTGGCATGGCTTGCGGCCCCGGCTTTCGACCTCGCGAAAGCGATGGCGGCCTCTAAATGATCTCCATCAGTGACTTCGTCCACAAAACCAGCCATTTTCGCAGCGGCTGCTGGAACTGGATCGCCGGATACAATCATATCGAGAGCGGCCTTTGCGCCAGTGAGTCGCGGGAGTCTCTGTGTACCGCCAGCGCCAGGAAGCAAGCCGAGCTTCACCTCGGGAAGGCCGATGCGTGCGCCTTTAGCGGCGACCCTGTAATGACACGAAAGTGCCATTTCGAGGCCGCCCCCCATTGGTGTGCCGTGCAGTGCCGCGACCAAGGGCTTCGGCAGATTTTCTAAAGCTTCGCAAATGTCATTAAGGTCCGGTTCCTTTGGGGCTGAACCAAATTCGGAAATATCAGCGCCAGCGGTGAAGCTGCGTCCCGCGCCTACCAGAACCACCGCGCTGGCGGACGTATCATCAGCCGCCTCTTTTAATGCGGAGATCAAACCCGAGCGCACGGCTTGCGATAGGACGTTTAGCGGAGGATTGTCGACGGTAATGATGCCGACGCCGTCCTTGTTTTCGTAACGCACAGGGCTTGCGGCCATAGTTCCTCCGGAAACTCAATTTGTCAGGGTAAGAAAAGTTCAGGTTCTATGAACAATAGAGTGATCCGACGATTTGCGTCAATGATCGCGTGCCACAAAAGCCCTCGGCTTAACCGCGTCAAATCATGCCGCAGTGCATGGGAGAGGCCTCGGGGAGAATACGGGTGCTCCCAGTTGAGCCTGCATCCGGATCGGGCGAAAATGCTTGTGACAACAAAGGTCACAATACAAAACCAAACATGATGACGGTACAAAAATGGATTTCGACGACCCAAGATGGGCAAATATGCTTGGAGGCTATCGAGTTCCTTACGATCCTCGCAGGGCGCTTCTGGCGCTCGATCAGAGCAGAAACGTAGCGAGTGCGTGGACCGAACTATGGAACGAACTACACCACCAGGGTGATATTGGAGAAGCTTCCTATGCTACCGTACCGCATCTGGTACGCATCTATGCCGCGCGAGGGGTTCCAGACTACAACACATATGCGCTTGTGTACTTAATTGAGGAGTGCCGAAAAAGCGGTCTCAATCCAGAGATGCCCGAAACGTTGCGTCAAGCCTACGAAGCTGCCTGGCAACAGCTGTTTGAACTCGGACTTCGGGAAATCGTGGCGGCAGAAGATCCCTTGCTCATTTCCAGTATTATCGCGGTGATCGCCCTTCGAAAGGGGCAGTGCGCGGTTGCACAATTTGCTATGAGCGCCGAGGACGAACAAAAAGAGATGCTATCTGCGCTTGGGATCATCCCTCATCCGAGCGATTAGAGGTAACGCCATGAATGTGATGACCTACGAGGGATATGAGGCGTTCGTCCAGTATGACGAAGACGCTGAGATTTTTCATGGCGAAGTCATGAATCTGCGAGATGTGATCACCTTCGAAGGCAGCTCCGTGCAGGAGCTTAAAAAGGCGTTGGCTGATTCAGTGGAGGACTACATTGCATTCTGCAAGGAACGTGGCGAGGAGCCTGCGGCCCAACGTTAATCGAGCGCGCGCTGGGGCATTTGCGCCTTCTGCGAAGGATTTGCTGTGAAATGGTCGGAGTGGTGTGATTCGAACACACGACCCCCACGTCCCGAACGTGGTGCGCTACCAGGCTGCGCTACACTCCGAATGCCTGAGGACTTGCTATATACCTGTCACAGCTACGCCCTGCAAGCGATCCGGAGAGAAAAGTGAAAATAGGAAGGTGATTGTTGGCGATTCTGCTAGCAGAGGAGCGCTGGCCGTCCTCTTTGCGCACCACGCTCACCATTCTGTTTCGCTTTCTTTTTCAACTGCGCCACCTGGATAGCGATGCAGTCGGACAAATCGGAGGCCTTCTCCGGGCTTAGCCGGATGAAAGCAAGGGTTTCGCCTGCGCGATCTTCAATCTGAATTACGATCTTTTTTTCATCATCGTCGGCCCAAGCCCTGATGACCGTGGAATCCAGCCCTGATATGTCTTTTTTCACTGTGGCCCTTTCCCTACGCAAACTTAAATCCGGCCCCGAGAGACAGAAGTTCTCATTTATGGAGCGTAACAGAAAATTAAGCAAACACTGTGCCCAAAATGTAGGGATTTAGCCCAGCAAAAAAGGCCGACAGTATTAATCTAAGGAAATTTAAATAAATTAATTACATATGAATTAAGCAATTTGATGTTCTGCCATCGGCTTGGTTCGTCACATTTATGGGCGGTGCATTTGGCCATAAGGGGAACATGGTTTGCGGACACGGTCCCGAAGTTAGTCGCTGGTGGGGGTTTCTTGGCCATAATAATCCGATGCTTAATTGTGCTGACGCTGCTGTGGCCCTCGAACCTCTTGGCGGAAGAACTGCCCGCACTGACCCAGCGCCTTCTGCAAAGCGCCTATTCTCAAGTCGGCGCAACCATCGCCTATGATCCGGGCTATAGCGTCATCGCGTTTCCCGGAGGCGACGTGCCGCTTGAGCGCGGCGTTTGCACCGATGTGATCATTCGCGCCTATCGAGGGGTTGGGATAGACTTACAGCTTCTCGTCAATCAGGATATGCGCAAGGCGTTCCATGCCTATCCGAGGCAATGGGGATTGTCGCGCCCCGATACAAACATCGATCACCGGCGTGTGCCGAACCTTGCGGTGTTCTTTACCCGTCATGGCCAAGTTTTGCCGATCTCGAAAGAGGCGCGCGACTACAGGCCGGGTGACATTGTCACCTGGAGGCTGCCGAACGGGCATCCGCATATTGGGCTCGTCTCAGACCGGCAGAGTGGAGAAAGGCCGCTTGTGATTCACAATATTGGCGCTGGCGCGCGCGTCGATGACGTGCTGTTCGCATTTGCGATCAACGGGCACTATCGTTTCTGGCCTGATAGGCATTAGAGTGACGCGCCCGCGAAGGGCGCGCCAGTGGCGAGGCCGCTCTAAATCAAAGCTTCGATCAGAAATGGCCCCTTTCGCGACAGCGCGGTGGCGAGCAAATCCGAAAGACCCTCCGCTGTATGAGCCTTGGCGGCCTCGACGCCCATGCCATTGGCGATCTGAACCCAATCAAGCGCCGGATTATCGAGGTCAAGCATACGCCGCGCATTGCCGCCGGGCGCCGCTGCGCCAACTGCCTTCAGCTCATGATGCAAAATGGCGTAGCGCTGGTTGGCGAAAATGATCGTCGTGATGTCGAGCTGTTCGCGCGCATGCGTCCAAAGCCCTTGCACGGTATACATCGCGCTTCCGTCAGCTTGCATCGCAATGACCTTGCGATCTGGGCAAGCGATGGCCGCACCGGCGGCGAGCGGCAAACCGATGCCGATAGCCCCGCCTGTTATCTGCAAAAAATCATGCGGGGCGGCGCCATCTGTCAGCGAGAAGAAATTGCGGCCTGAGCTGACGGTTTCGTCTACCAAAATCGCGCCCTCGGGGCTTAGCGCCGTGATGGCTTGTGCTATTGCGTCGGGCGTAAGCGCGCCTGAGGGCAGATATTTCTCCGCACGGCGTGCCGTGACAGGCATCACATCCCGGCCGATGCCCAGTTCATCCGCAAGCATGTCGAGCGCGCCTGCCAAGTCATCGCCCGGCGAGGCCATTTCGATGACCCAGCAATCCGGCGGCAGAACGCTGCTCGGCTTGCCCGGATAGGCGAAGAAAGCGACGGGCGCTTTCGCGCCGATTAGAATGACCTGCTGCGTATCCGCAAAATGCGCAACGGCGCGATCTACGACATAGGGGACGCGATCAATTGCAACGCGCCCGGCTCCGCGCTCCACACGCCCATTCGATTGTTGGGCAATAATGCGCGCGCCAGTTGCCTGGGCAATACGTGACGCTGTGGCAAGCGGGCCTTCGCGCAAAGCTTTGCCTGAAAGTATGATGGTGGTCTTGCGCCCGCTCTTTAGCGCCTCGGCGGCTTCCTTGATAACGGAGGAAATCGACGCTGGTCCGAGCGGAAGGAACTGCGCGTGCGATCCGCGTTGGAGCTTCATTCCAGGCCGCATCGGCGGGCAATATCAGGGTTGCGATTTGTCCCGGAGGGCTTAAAGCGGCAGCGACTGCCGCAGCGGCTGCATCGCTTACCTCGTCCGCAGAGTTCACCCGGTGAATCCAAGGCGACACGGGACGGGCGAGCCCCTCAATATCGGAGGTCAACGGCGCGTCAAACGGTATGTGATAGGTCGCGTGCTCGCCGACGATGTTCACCATCGGCGTATAAGCGCGCTTTGCGTTGTGAAGATTGGCGATGCCGTTTGCAAGGCCAGGTCCAAGATGGAGCAATGTGGCCGCTGGCTTGTCCGCCATGCGGGCGTAACCGTCCGCGGCGCCCGTAACAACGCCTTCGAAAAGTCCGAGAACGCATCGCATCTGCGGCTTGCGGTCGAGTGCCGCCACAAAGTGCATTTCTGATGTGCCAGGATTTGCGAAGCAGACGTCAACGTCATTTGCAAGCAAGGTATCGCATAGGACATCTGCCCCGTTCATGTTCCCTCTCCCAGAAGTTTTGGCTTGTTGCCCGCAGTTTGCGCGGAATGTAGCGCCAGCTTCTCTCTATAGTAGACCTATACAGCGCAAGTTACGCGAATCGCAACTCAGCCCATACGGGTGTGTGGTCGGACGGTTTGTCCCACCCGCGCGGTTTTTTGTCGACGTTGGCGCAGGATAAGAACCCCGCTGCCTGCGGTGACAAGAGGATGTGGTCGATCCTAAGCCCCATGTCCTTCTGCCAGGCGCCTGCTTGATAGTCCCAAAAGGTGTATTGGCCGCCTTTGCTATCGGTCGCCATCAGCGCATCGGTCAATCCAAGGTGAAGGACGCGGCGGAAAGCTTGCCGGGCCTCCAGGCGGTAAAGCGCGTCTTCAACCCAATTCGCGGGATTATAGACATCGTTCGGGCGCGGGATGATGTTGAAGTCGCCCGCCAGCACAAATGGCTCCTCATGCAGGAGCAGTGCCCGCGCATGGGCTTTGAGACGCTCGAACCACGCGAGCTTGTAGTCGAATTTCACGCCTGGCGCGGGGTTGCCATTGGGAGCGTAGATCGACGCAACGCGTATTGCGCCGCCGGTTGGGAGCGACAGGACGGCCTCAATATAACGCGATTGCTCGTCAGCTTCATCGCCGGGAAGTGCGGTGATCGTCTCGTCTATCGGAAATTTGGAAAGGATCGCGACGCCGTTGAAGGATTTCTGGCCGAGCACGGCGCAATTGTAGCCGAGTTCTTCGAAGGTCGCGCGCGGGAAGGCGTCCGTTTGGCACTTTAGCTCTTGCAGGCATAGGATATCAGGCGAGGCTTGCCGTAACCATGCAGCGCAGGCCGCTTCACGCTGCTTGATCGAATTCACGTTCCATGTCGCGATTTTCAGCACGCCGCGCGCCTCCCCATTCGTATCGTTCGGACCATAGCATAATGATTGCTGCGGATCCGCATGGTTGAGAAATTAGGCCAGGATTTCCATGCGCAGGGCCTTGGCGTCGAGCGGCGGGTCGGGAGGAAAGCGGATCGCCTCGCCTCGGAAGATACGTGCGGCAGTCCAGGCGCAAGCGCAGGCATCCAGAAAATCATCCGGCCCGGCTTTATTGCGCGGCGCATGCTGGTCCCACAAGAACGCCTCGTCATATCCCTGCGCCCCCAAAAGCGCACGCCGCTGCTCCAGGCCGGGAAGATTCTCGCGGCCCTTTAGCTTCTTCGGCTCCTGCGCAGTCGCTTTGCCATTCATTGCCCAAAAAGCCAATTCGGGATGGCATTCGAAAACGCGTTGCTGCAGAGCCGGGGTCATCACCATGTCCACTTCGCGGATTTTGGGAAACAGGTGGAACATCTGTTTCGATATTTGTCTGGGCGGCTCCGAATGCGCCATCGCGGCCTCGCAGGCCCGCCGGTAATCCGTTTCCGCGATAGCTGCTCGAGCAGGCACTGCGAAGACGGCAGAGCGGCGTTTACCAAGTTCAAGCTTCGCGAGAGCATCACACTCGCGGCCTTCCACGGCAATCGCCTCCGGCAGCCCGATTGGAATGTCGATGGCGATAACCGAAGGCTGGTCTGCGTGTTCGAGGATTTCGCTGAAGGTCGAGACGAAAAACGCGCGCTCGCGATAGGGCGGCTCAACATTTCGCAGGACGCAGAAGACGCCTGCGACAACGCTTGTCATTTCGCGCCGAGTTGCGGGATCGAAGCTGCCTCCGCAAGCGGCGGATTAGGCTGCGCCCACACTTCCTGGCTTTGCACGAGCGCGAGTTCCGGTTGCCCTTCGCTTAAGTCGAGGACTTTGTCCATCGCGGCGGTGGCCGTGCGCAGCGCTATCTCGTGAGGTGCGCCATTGAGTTTGCGCGCGAGGAACAAGCTTGCGAAGAAATCACCCGTGCCATGGGCGTGGACTTTCCGCCGCGATACGGTCGTTGCCAATGCATTTTCACCTTCAACCAAAATGTTCGCGAGTTTGTCCTGCTCGCCTGCCGGGGCCGAGGTCACGAGAACGGTTCCGCCCAATTGCCTTGCGGCTGAAACAGCGTCTGCGGGATCACGAATATCGCGCCCGGTGAGCCAACCCAGTTCGAAGGCGTTGGGGGTCAGCACATCCGCCATCGGGATCAGTAAATCCCGCACAGCGCAAGCAGCGGCCTCATCGATATAAATTCCCGCAGGGTCATCGCCGAGAATTGGGTCACAGAAATAGAGGACGCCGGGCTTAAGCGCTCTGATCTTTGCGATCCACTTTGCGCTGAACTCGACATGCGCCGGGCTCGGCAGATAGCCCGTCATGATCGCATCGATGTCCGCGAGCCATCCATTGCTCGCCACCGCCTCAAGCATCCCGTCCAGCGTCTCGATGCTCATGCGCGTGCCTGAGATGGCGGCGTATCCTGGCCTGTTCGACAGTATGATCGTGGGAAGCCCAAGGACCTCATGGCCCATACGCTGCAGCACAAGAGTAGTGCTGGAGTTTCCTACATGGCCGTGGACGACTTGGGACGAGATTGTTAAAACCTTCGCCATGCTGCTCGGTATTGCCTCGGGGTGTTCAGACTTGCGCATAATAAGGTGCTAGCGGCTGCGCGCCAGTAAAAACAAAGCGATAGAAGAAGGAGATAAGGAATGAGACCGCGCCGGAGTGTGCTCTACATGCCGGGCTCGAACGCCCGGGCCATAGAAAAAGCAAAGACGCTGGCTGCCGACGCGCTGATTTTGGATCTCGAAGACGCTGTCGCCCCCGATGCGAAGGAGAGCGCCCGCGCCCAGGTCTGCAAGGCCGTGGCGGAAGGCGGCTTCGGCTCTCGCGAGGTGGTCATCCGTATCAATGGCTTCGGCACGCCCCATGGCAGCGCGGATTTCGCCGCAGCGCTTGCAGCTAAGCCCGACGCGATTTTGATCCCTAAGGTCGAAACTGCTGAGGATCTACTGCACGCGCGAAAAAGCGCCGCCGATGCGGGTGCAGCAACTGCAAGCGTGCTCTGGGCGATGATCGAAACGCCGCTTGCGATTTTCAATCTGAAGGAGATCGCTAAGGCGGCCGCCTCCGATGTGCTTCCGCTGACCTGCTTTGTGCTCGGCACCAACGATCTCGTCAAAGCGACGCGCGTGCAACCGGGGAAAGACCGGCTTCCGCTCATCACCTGGCTCTCGATGACTGTGGCGGCGGCTCGGGCGTTTGGCATCGTCGTGATCGATGGTGTGTATAATTCGATCTCTGATGAAGACGGGCTTCGCGCCGAATGCGCCCAAGGTCGAGCGCTTGGCATGGACGGCAAAACCCTGATCCACCCCAGTCAGATCGCCCCCTGCAACGCCGTGTTCTCGCCCTCGCCGGAGGAGGTGGCCCAAGCGCGCAAAATTGTAGATGCATTCGCGTTGCCAGAGAACCAGGGCAAGGGCGCGATCAGCCTCGATGGCCGCATGGTCGAACTGCTGCACGCGGAAATCGCACGCGAAACAATCGCCATCGCCGAGGCCATCGAGAAAAGCAGCCGCTGAGGAGACAATTCCCGAACCGGATCTCTTAATATTGCGTCGGGCATTCAGTCTGCCTTCGTAGATTTTCGCGAGTCCAGATGGTGCAGGCCACTAACAAGTTGAGTCATAGATGAAAATAGAATGGTGGTCGGCGCGGAGGGGCCTTTACAATGTAACGCTGCTAATCGCAGCGTCGATCTCGGTTATTTCCTTGTTTGTGGTCTCAGGACTTTTTTCAGAGCGCCTTCCTTGTCGCGAATTCCCCACTATATTCTCGATGTTTATCAGCGCCCCCTTCTTTTTCGCCTTGGCGAATGCCTGCTATTCTCTCGGCAGCCTGAGCGAGCGGCTCATACGTCCGCGCAACGTTATGGCCTTTCGGAATTGGCTCTACAGAGCCGGCGTCGCGTTCTCATTGCTGCTAATCTTCGAGCCGCCGATCTTTAATTTAGCTGCCGCGCTGTTCGACCCCATGCCCTAAATTTGAGCAAAGGCACGCTTCAAATCGCTCAAGCTATTCCTTCGAAGTGACGCAAACGCGATAGATCGATTGTTGTGCTTAGACGCGGTCCGTTACAGCCACTTCAAAGCAACGTCCGGCGGATCGAGAAAACCGACAGGCAAATAGAAGGCTAAACAACCTATTGATTTTTCGTTGGTTGTTATAAAGCATCTGGAGGTTTTTGGAGGTATTCAGATGGCCTACGCGCAAAGAATCATCCTCCACGCTCCGCCCAGGGACTCGCCCGCCCTCCCGGAATTCGTCGAAGCATGCATCCGGGACAAGGTCGTTCTTGTCTGTATCGTTGGGGAGGATTGTCAGAAGGTGGAGGACGTCATCGACGAGCTTATCGTCGGCGATGGAAGCGATCCGGATCGTTTTCTGGTCACAACTTCACACGCGGATGAGTCTCTCGATGAGGTCAGAGCGTTTGCGGAAGACTGGCGGCTCGATGTCGATCTTGGCGCTGGCGTCCAGGAGGTGAAGCTTGCGGCAACCTAGCTTCGTCACGCCGAGACGATAGAAGAAAGCAGCAATTGAGTTGCCGACTTCCCGTTTGAAGGCCTTTCGAAGCCCACTGTAACCATGTGCATTGCATGGCGCTAATTTGCGAGGCAGAAGGCGAGCGAGGTGACGCCAACAAGAACGAGGCTGGTTGCCCAGGCTGCATCGAGATTGAACCAACTTCGCGAGACGAACTTCAGCCCGAGATAGCGGTAGACCAGCCACGCCAAGCAGCCGCCTGCCGCGATCATCGCGATGGAGTGGGCGAAGGAGACCAAAAGGGCCGTGGGAAGATCGGCGCCGGCGAGGACGGCGACGCCCCTGTGAAATCTGTCGAGGCCATCGGCTTGGCAAAGCCCAAGATAGATCGGCACCAGCATCAATCCCGCACCGTGAGCGATAGCCATGGCAAAGGACCAGAGTCCCAGTTGCGTCGGCTTAATCCGCGCCAACGCGCGAGGATGACGCCTATTGACGAACCGGAAGATGCCGAAACCAGCAACAGCTATGCTTGCGCCAATTTGAATTTGTAGACGCCATTCCACGAGAGCGGCCAGCAAGGTGAAGGGAAGCAGCACCAAAAGCATCGCGAGCAGATGGCCTCCTGCGAGCGGCAAAAGCGCCGCCACAAGGGCGAGCGCCTTCCTTTCCATTAGTCCAGCCGACACCGCGAGCGGCCACCCCATACCCGGGCTCACCCCATGATAGAGGCCACTCGCGACCACCGCCAACCACAGTCCAACTGGTGTATCCATTTTGCCTGCGCTTAAAATTAAGCCGAGGGATAACAGAACGAATCCGTCGAACAATCGCCGCCCTCGAGCCGGATCTGATGTGCGCTATATCCGTCGGGGAAGCTCACGAAATGATCCTTCGCCAATTCGAGGCCACCATTCGCGCCGACATGGGCCATCACCTGGACGCCCGGGACGCCATCGGGGTAAAACTGGTTGTCCCACGTTGAATAGAGCGAGTTAGTCCAGTAGACCCGCTTGCCGTCGCGGCTGATCTCGACCATCTGGGGCCCGCCCGCATAGGCTTGGCCGTTCGGATGGGGCGTGTGCCGGGCCATGCCGCCGATGCGAATGGAGCCAGTAAGCTTCGGCTTTCTCGGGTCGCTAACATCATATTGGCGCATCTCCCCCGTTCCCCAACAGGCAACATAGAGGAACCTGTCATCCATGGAGAGGTCAATGTCGGTCACAAAAGGCGGCACAGCGCCAAATCCTTGCAGGAGAGGCGGCAGTTGCTCTTTGGGCGCCGGTTCCGGCGGGATTGTCGCCGTTTTCTCGATGTGAAACTTGCCGCCTTCCCGCCACCACGTCCATATCGAGCCTTCGAGATTGGTGGAGTCGACTACGACACCAAGGAACCCGTACTCGCGAACGGGATCGTGGGCTGGACGCACCTCGAGGGCCATCTGATGATTGGCGCCGAGGTCGATCGTTTGAACGTTGCGCCGCGCCGTTAGGTCCCAAAAATGGACGTGATGGCCATATTTATTCGACAGCAGGTCCGCCGGCACAGCTCCGTTCTCGAACTGGGGCGGGAGCCCCCATTCGCTTGTCACCATATAGTCGCGCGGCAGGTTCCACCAGAAGTCGTAGTGCAATTTCTGTGGTCCGCGGTCGATCTCCCAGCGGCCGAGAATATCAAAAGTCTCGCAGTCCATAATGAAGACGCCTGGAGGCCCGTCGGTACCGTCCGCGCCACCGCCGCCAAGGGTGCTGACGTATATGCCCCCCGGTCCACAGTGAACCGTATGTGGCCGCGAGTATCCGGTCTTCTTAAAGAGCTCCTCGGGCTCGATGATCTTGTGGATCTTCGCTTGGGTGGGATGGGGCTTTGTATCTATGACGTAAATGCGCGAGGAGCGGATGCCCGGGATGATGAGATAGCGCCGCTCCAGGAAGGCATGGCCGGTGAGCGGAGACAGGGCCGACGAGCAGGCGTTCCAGCCGAAATGGTGGAATTCGTCGCCCTTGTAGGGCATCGTCACGGTGTGAACGGTCTGGCTATACGTTGGCGAGCCGGGCTTTACGTCAATCACCGCAAGCGCATCGGGCTTTGAGAAGTCCGGGCTGAGCAGCAAGGTGTAGGCAAAATTCTCGGGCGGAGCCTCCATCGCAAGCTTCGGCGATGCGTAAAAGGTTGGATCAGGTCTCATACTCATTATTTTTCCTGCCCGTTGTTTGGGGTTGGCCCGGCTCCAGAATTCTGGCCCTGCCACCTTGCCCTAAACCTGTGCGGGTCTGCGGGGATGAGCCGGCAAACTCATTATTCTTTCTCAATCAACGATCTGGAGCGCGGATTGTTGCGCGAGCGCTGATCGACATCGCTCCGCCAGCCGCGTGCCCCCCGGACTCCATTGCCGGAAGTGGTTTAACGATTGGCCGCTAGCGCGCCGCCGAGCGCGCTGTTGAGCCGCGTACGATGAGTTCCGGTGAAAGAACAATCTGCTCCGTTGGAGCGTCAGGATCTGACATTTGGCGCAGCAGAAGCCGTGCAGCCTCAACCCCCATCCTCTGATGCGACATTCGCACCGTGGTGAGCGGTGGCGTCATGAGATCAACGAGCGGCATGTCGTTATGGCCCGTCACCGAGACATCCGCTGGACAGGAAAGACCCCGCTCAGCCAATGCAGCATAGGCCCCCAATGCAAGCAAATCATTGGCGGCCACAATAGCGCTTGGTGATGGCTCGGCGTCGAGAAGCTGGCGCGCGACAATGAGCCCTGCTTCGCGCGTCATGGCCGCAGCTTCGGCGATGGCCTCTTCAGGCACGGAAATGCCGTGCGCCGCCATCGCTGCAATAAATCCCTCGCGCCGAAGATAGCCAGTTGAAAGATTTTGAGGTCCTGCAATGTGGGCAATGCGGATGTGACCGAGGCCCGCAAGATGGTCAACGGCGAGCCGCATGCCGGTCATATCGTCTGGCACGACGGACGAAACCTGCTCGGTGAGGCCAGAGCGGTTGACTTGAACGGCTGGGATGCCTTGCGAGACGCACAAATCGAGCGCTTTGTCACCGCGAAACACCGAGGCAAGCACAAGACCGTCCACACGTCGCGCAATCAACTCGGACACGAGTTCGATCTGCTGTGGCGGATCGCTCGCATGGGCCAATATGAGCGAGAAGCCCCCTTCGGCCAGTTCTGACTCAAGTCCTTGGATGATCGGCGAGAATACCGGATTGGCGATATCGGGCACGAGCACGCCAACTAGGTGCGAGCGCCGTGAGCGAAGCGCGGCGGCAACGGGGTCTGGTCGATAGCCAAGTTCCTCGGCTTTTGCGCGCACCCGCCGAACCACGTCGTCGCCGATTAGCTTCCTTTTCTCCGGATCAAGCGCGCGCGACACGGTAGAGGCATGGACGCCAAGCGCTTTGGCGATATCTCCGATTCCGACCTTTGATTTTGGCTGCTGCATAAGGTTTCGCGCGATTGAAAGGACTCTCACCAAATCTTAACCTGAGTGCGTTGACCCATGCAAACGATTGCACTACGATCCAATCGTTTGCACAAACCATACGAGGCTGAAGGAGACAATCATGATCATCCAACGGCAAGAAGACGTCACCGACGCCGTACTGCAAGCGATGGCGCAAGGCGGCAGCAAGCGCCTTCTCGAGGTCATGAGTTCGCTTGTTCGCCATCTTCACGCCTTCGCGCGCGAAACCAATCTGACGGAAGCTGAGTGGGAGTATGGCGTTGAGTTCGTCAATCGCATCGGCAAGGCAACTCACGATGCACATAACGAGGCGGTATTGTTCTCCGACGCGATCGGACTATCGACCCTCGTCTGCCTTCTCAACAATGGCAATAACGGCGCAACCGAGACAGCCTCGGCATTGCTCGGCCCCTTCTGGCGGATGAACTCTCCGCGAACCGAAAATGGCGGATCTATCGTGCGGTCGCCCACGCCAGGAGCGGAGCTTTTTGCACGCTGCCGTGTCACCGACCCGAGCGGCGCGCCGCTTGCGGGCGTCGAAGTGGATGTCTGGCAATCTGCTACGACGGGCTTTTATGAAAACCAGGACGCGACGCAGGCTGATATGAACCTGCGCGGCAAATTCATAACCGATAGCGACGGGCGCTTCTGGTTCCATTCGATCAAGCCAGGGGCCTACCCTGTACCGGTCGATGGTCCAACAGGCGACATGTTGCGCGCGCAGCAGCGCCATCCTTACCGCCCGGCGCATCTCCACTTCCTGTGCTTCAAACAGGGTTTCAAGACGCTTGTCACGCAGGTCTTCGTCGGCGGCGATAAATATCTTGAGACGGATGTCGTGTTCGGCGTGACCCAATCTTTGGTGGGAGACTACCGCCCAGGCGAAGGAAACCCGCCCTGGGGCGAGGCAAGCGGCCCCTGGTTCGATTTCTCCTATACCCTCGTGATGGAGCCTGGCGAAGCCGTACTTCCTCAGCCACCGATAAAGTAAGGACTCCCAAAATGACTTATCCCAAATCTGTCGCTGGAAAGGTTGCGCTGATTGTCGGAGGGTCTGGCGCGATAGGCGTCGAGACGGGCCGCCAACTTGCCGCACTTGGCGCCAAAATCATCATCACCCATCGACCCGGCAAGGTGCTCGACACGCCATCCACGCTCGGTCAGTTTGCTGGAGAAGGACACGCGGCATATCCTGCCGATGTTGCCGATACGGCCACGCTCCTGACACTGCGCGATGAGATTGCCGCTCGGTTTGGCCGCCTCGACATTCTCGTCAATACGGCGGGATACACCAAGCCCGTGCCGCATCACGATCTCGATGCTCTAACCGACGAGTTCATTGACCATATGTTTCAAGTGAATTGGCGCGGTCAATTCGCTGCGATCCGTACCTTCGCGCCAATGCTCAAGGCTTCAGGCGACGGTGTGGTGGTATCGATCTCGTCTATCGCTGGCTTCACCGGCGCAGGCTCGTCCATTGCCTATTGCGCGGCAAAGGCTGGCCTCGACGTAATGACCAAATCGCTTGCCCGCGTTTTGGCGCCTGAGGTGCGCGTTCTCGCGGTTTCGCCGGGCGTCGTCGATACGCCGTTTGTCCCAGGTCGCGGCCCGGATTTCAATAGCAAGGCGGCGGCATCAACCCCGCTCAAGAGAATTGGGACGGCGGAGGATGTCGCATCGGCAGTTGTGGCCTGCGTGACTATGCTCGGATTTTCGACCGGACACATCATTCAGACCGACGGCGGCCGTCCTCTCTGATGCTTCCCTGTTTGCCCAAAGACGCCAGCCTTCGTTTCAAAAAGGACTAGCCAGCCTATGCGTGCCCCCCGCGAAAAAGTCATTATCACCTGCGCCGTCACTGGCAATCTGACGACGCTTAGCCAAACACCTTATTTGCCGGTCACGCCCGAGCAGATCGCCGATGCGTGCCTTGGTGCAGCCGAGGCGGGCGCAGCTATCGCTCACATTCACGTTCGCGAGCCATCGACCGGTGCGCCGTCGATGAAGATCGAATATTACGAGGACGTGGTCGCGCGGATCAGAGCCAAAAACAAAGATCTTATTCTCAATCTTACCACCGGGCCTGGCGGCCGTTTCGCTCCCTCGGAGGAAGACCCCAAGGTCGCGGGCCCAGGCACCACGCTTCTGCCGCCTGAACAGCGGGTCACGCACATCGCGAAGATCAAGCCCGATATCGCCACGCTCGACCTGAACACCATGAACTCCGGCGCGCAGGTGGTGATCAACACCCCCGGAAATGTGCGGCGCATGGCCAAGGTGATCAACGAGGCAGGCGTCAAGCCCGAGCTCGAGCTGTTCGACTCTGGGGACATCGCCCTGATGCTTGATCTTCTTCGCGACGGCACGTTGAAAGGCCCGCAGCTCACCTCCTTCATTCTTGGCGTTAAATACGGCTTTCAACCCAGCCCCGAGACGATCCTTTATGCGCGCAATCTGCTGCCGCAGGATTGCGAATTCACGGCAATCGGCATCGGCAAATCGGCTTTCCAAGCCGTGGCATTGTCTTATCTAGCCGGCGGTCACGTCCGCGTCGGCATCGAGGACGCGGTCTATATCGATAGGGGCGTTCTCGCCAAGACCAACGCCGAAATGGTCGAAAAGGCGCGCCGGATCGTGGTGGACCTTGGAGGGGAAATCGCCTCGGCCAAAGAAGCGCGCGCTATCGTCGGTCTTTAGGAATGCGCGCCAGCCTTCCCATACTTAGGAGTACGAAATGTTTTCATTAAGATCGAAGCCCGCCGTGGTGCAGCGGGCTGTCCGATTGGCCGAGAAAGCTCTGGATGTTGCGGCGATCTCGGCTCCGGTCGAGCCTGTGAAACTCGAGCGCACGAGCGACGAAGAAGTGCTGATCGAAATCCGTGCGGCGGGTGTCAATCCGTCTGATGTGAAGGCGGCACTGGGCATGATGCCTTACGCCGTTTTCCCACGGACCCCCGGGCGCGACTTCGCCGGAGTTGTGATCGAAGGCCCGAAAGACCTCATCGGTGCGGAAGTTTTTGGCTCGTCAGGAGACCTCGGCATCCGCCGCGACGGTACGCACGCGACACATCTCGTGGTCGAGGCCAGTGCGGTTGTTCGGAAGCCAAAGACGATGTCGCTTGACGAGGCCGCCGCAATCGGCGTGCCTTTCGTGACAGCCGTCGAAGGTTTGATGCGGGCTGGAATGCCCAAGCCAGGCGATACTGTTCTAATTCTTGGCCTCAACGGAAAGGTTGGACAGGCCGCCGCGCAAATCGCTAGCTGGAAAGGCGCTCGCATTATCGGCGTGGTGCGAAAACCGGAGTCTTATCACGGTCATTCCAGCGCGCCCGTAGAGGTCATCGACTCATCTTCCGTTGATGTTGCGGCTAAGGTGCGGGAGCTCACCGGCGGCAAGGGCGCCGACGTGGTCTATAACACGGTCGGCGAGCCGTATTACGAGGCTGGCACAAAATCGCTTGCTCTCGCAGGCAGGCAGATCTTCATCGCAGCGTTTAAGCAGACCGTTCCTTTCGATATCTTCAGTTTTTACCGCGGCCGTCATACCTATGTTGGCATCGATACGCTCTCAATGTCCTCGCGCGTCACAGCGGAGGCCTTGCGTTCTTTGCTGCCGGGCTTCGAGACCGGTGTGCTGAAGCCATTCCCCATCGTGGAGCAGTCTATCTATCCGCTGTCGAAGGCTGCGGCAGCCTATGCTGCGGTGCTTGGCTCGGCGCGCGATCGCGTGATCCTCAATCCGGCCTTGCAGGAATAGTCATGAATGTGACAAGGTTCGATGCCGCGAAAAGCTACGAAGCGCCTGGCCATCACGGCATGCATATGCTGCGTCTCCAGGGGCGTGAGGCGGGGCCATCCGAGGCGATGTGGCTTGGTGTTTCCCAATTTCTGCCTGGCGGCCACGTAACGCTTGAGGCCTCTCCATTCGAGAAGATGTACGTTGTTCTTGCAGGAGAAATTGTGATTTCGAATGGCGAGGAAGAGACAGTCTTAAAGACGTGGGACTCCTGCCGGATTGCACCTGGGGAACCCCGCGCTTTGATCAACCGCACCAATAATACAGCGACCGTACTTTTGGCTATGCCGCTCGCTCGATGACAAAGTGCGGATCGACACCACCGCTTTGTCCGCGTAAACAAAACTAACTATGAAATTCTGGGAGATGCCCGTGTCCAGTACTGCAGTCCCTTCCACTTCCTTGGCCAGCAAGAAACCGTTCTACAAGATCCTCTACGTTCAGGTGCTATTCGCTGTAGCCCTTGGGATCGTTCTCGGTCACTTCGCGCCAGCCACAGCCATCGATATGAAGCCGTTCGGCGATGCGTTCATCAAGCTCGTCAAAATGGTCATTCCGCTCGTGATTTTCTTCACGGTCGTTTCCGGCATTACCGGGATGGGAAGCCTCACAAAAGTGGGCCGTATCGGCGGGAAGGCGCTCATCTATTTCGAGATCGTTTCCTCGCTCGCGCTGGTTATCGGTATGATTATCGGCAATCTTGTGCAGCCAGGCGCTGGCTTCAATGCCGACCCAGCCAAGCTCGACGCGGGCGCCGTCGCTCAATATGCGGGCAAGGCGAAAGAACAGTCCATTGCTGAGTTCCTTATAAATATCATCCCAAGCTCTTTCGTCGATGCATTCGCCAAAGGTGATATCCTGCCGGTGATCCTCGTGTCACTGGTCACGGGATATGCGCTTTCGCGCATGGGAGAGCGCGGCAGACCCGTCAAGGAACTCATCAACGTTACCGCTGAAATGATTTTCGGCATTATCAATTTGCTAATGCGTTTTGCCCCACTCGGTGCTTTCGGCGCTATGGCCTTTACAGTGGGCCGCTTTGGTGTTTCGGCCTTAGGGCCGCTCGCGACGCTGATCGGCACGTTCTATTTAACCTCGGCAATATTCGTCTTTGTTGTGCTCGGTTTGATCGCGGCGACGGCCGGCCTGAATATTTTCCGCTTCCTCGCCTACATCAAGGAAGAGATTTTGATCGTACTGGGCACAAGCTCGTCGGACCCGGTTTTGCCGCCCCTGATGGAGAAGCTTGAGCGCCTTGGCTGCTCCAAATCAATCGTGGGCCTAGTCGTTCCCACGGGCTACGTCTTCAACACTGACGGGTCGAGCATTTACATGACGATGGCGGCTCTGTTTGTTGCTCAGGCAACGAACATAGACCTGACGTTAACTCAGCAGCTTACAATTTTCGGCGTAGCGCTTCTTACATCGAAGGGAGCGAGCGGCGTCACCGGTGCGGCCTTCATCGCTCTCGTTGGCACGCTCTCCGTTGTGCCGACTATCCCGGTTGCCGGTATGGCGCTGATCCTTGGCATCGACCGGTTTATGAGCGAGGTGCGCGCGCTCGTGAACGTCATAGGCAACGGGGTGGCCGCCGTCGTGCTGGCTCGCTGGGAGGGCGAACTTGATCGCGAGCGGATGCGCGCGGTGCTCAGGGGGCGCTCGTCCGCGCCAGCCGTCACGGGGCAATCGGATTCGGACGCGCCTGCCCTCGTTGAAGTGCGGTGACAAAAAGCAGATCATTTGAGCGACGTTGCTGAAACTTAGTTCAAGGGGCAGATTGTAATGAGCGATAGTAAAATGGGACGGCGCGACTTTCTGGGTACAGTCGCGACCGTGGGGGCTATGTCTGTGGGACAAAACTTGCTAGGCGGTTCAGCCGAAGCCGCGACAGAAGCGGGCAATGACATTATCTCGGCATCGGCGAGCGAACTTGCCGCTGCAATCCGTGCAAAAAAATTCAGCTCCAGGGCTGTGGTTGACGCGTATCTCGACCGCATCGCGAAGGTCAATCCGAAGATCAACGCTGTCGTCCAGTTGACCGCCGAATTCGGCACGGAAAGAGGCGAACGAGGCTGACGCTGCGCTCGCACGCGGCGAAATCAAGGGCGCGCTCCACGGCGTACCCGTCACCATCAAGGATACTTTGGAGACCAAGGGCGTTATTTGCACGGGCGGCACCAAGGGACGGGCGAACTACATCCCGCAAGCCGATGCGACTTCAGTTGCGCGTCTGCGTGCGGCGGGCGCCATCATCCTTGGAAAGACCAACGTTCCCGAGCTTGCAGGCGCCCTCGAAAGCGACAATCTGGTCTATGGACGCACCAACAATCCTTACGATCTGACGCGCACACCCGGCGGCAGCAGCGGCGGAGAATCGGCAATCGTGGCGGCGGGCGGCTCGCCGCTCGGCCTTGGGACCGACGCGGGCGGCAGCATTCGCGTGCCAGCGCATTTTTGCGGCCTCGCGGCCATCAAACCGACCTCTGGCCGTGTTCCGCGAACCGGACAATTTCCTTTACCGCTCGGCGCTCGGAATGCCGCCTTTCACGTCAGTCTCATTGCGCGAAAGGTCGAAGACCTGGCGTTGGCGCTGCCGATCATTTCCGGCCCGGATTTCCGCGACCACACGATCGTCGGGATGCCGCTGGGCGATCCCAAGAATGTGGCGCTTCGCGATTTGAAACTCGCCTATTTCGATGATGACGGCGCGGCCACTCCGACCAAGGAGATCATCGCGGCGGTTCGCGATGCCGCCAAATCATTTATGGATGCGGGCGTCAAGGTTGAAGAAAACCGGCCGCCGGACGCAGCCAAAGCTCGCACCGTTTATCACGATATGAGCCGAGGCGACGGCGGAGCGGGCACCCGCGCGTTTTTGAAGAGCGTAGGCACGACCGAAATTTCTCCCTTATTCGAGAAAGCGCTGACCCATTCCGTTGCTCCGGCGATGGCTACGAGTACGGAAGCACTTGCCGCGTTCGTGCGATGGGATCTCTACCGCAATTCCATGCTGCGCTTCATCGAGAATTACGATGCGATCCTTTCGCCCGTTGCGCCGTACCCCGCGCTGCTGCATGGCACTAGCTTTGACGAGGCCAACAGGCTCGGATTTGGCTATGCGCAAATGCATAATTTGACCGGTTGGCCGACCGCCACTGTCCGCGTCGGCACTTCGCCTGAGGGATTGCCGCTCGGCGTCCAAGTGGCGGCGCGCCCGTGGCGTGAAGATGTGGCTTTGGCCCTCGTCCAGCATCTCGAAAAGACTTTCGGCGGCTGGAAGATGCCTACGGCGATATAAAGTCGATTATGCGCGATCACTCGGCAGGCATGTTGGGTGATCGCGCATCCTTCTTAAAGTTTCGCGATCCTCCGCTTTTTCCAACGGCTCGACAATTGGCTATGTGAGGAGCGAAGCGTGGTTAAAAACAGCGGCGTAGATTGGCGTATGGCTAAGCCCCCTTCGTCCGGTGCGCGTCTAACACCGCCCTGATTTTCGATGCCGAAAGGTAGAACACCCCTTCGCGCTTTGGCAGCACCTTCAGCATAGCCTTATACATGTGCTGGGTAGGACAGTGGCTGTTCAAGGCTTCTAAGGCCCTGACAGAGGTGAAGCGGTCCATTTTCTCGCGAAGGAACCGGGCATATCCCATGTATTCGGTCTCCCCGTTGCCATCGAAGCCAGGAAACAGCACCTCGCTCGCCTCGATGGTGGCCTTCTCGGCTTCCGGCAACTGATCATAGGAACTCTGAAGCCAGCCGTACATGTCGAGGACATCACCAACGTAGTTCATTTCCTCTCGCGGTATGGGATCGGATAACCAGCCAATGGCCTCATCATCCCACATCTCGTAATAACCCGCTCGAATGATTTCAGCACAGCGATTGAAGTCGTCCGCTTCTTTGGGGCGAAGTGCTGCGAGGATTTCATATTGGTTGATCAAAATCCGGCGTTCGACATCTGACAATTGCAACTTGGTTTTCATGGAAATTCCTTTTCGTGACCGAATATTGACTGCGATGGTGTTCCCGACTCGCGCCGTCGCCACAACCGCGCTCACCCTTATCCCATTTTTACTTAAGTTTAACCGCATGATGCTTAAAGCTTGACCACGACCTCTTGCAGCATTGGAGGATCATGTGCGATCAAAACTCGGGTTCGTTCTCGCTTAGTTGTCGCCTCCTTCAGGATCAGCTTGTCGAGGGTGAGTTCGGAGACCGCCTTCTTCAGACGCTCGTTTTCCCGTTCGAGATCCTTCAAGCGCTTCGCCTGATCAAGCTTTAGCCCGCCATAATCCCGGCGCCAGCGATCATAGCTTTGCTCCGAAATCCCTAACCCCTTGCAGATCAATCCCATCGTCTGGCCCTGCGCGAGGCGAACCTCCGCCTCGCGCAGCATCCCGATGATCTGCTCGGTCGTAAAGCGCTTCCGTGCCATTCCCCATCTCCCTCTCTGTGGGTGGAAATAGCCGGTTTCTCTTAATCAACTTGTTGACGTAAATCCAAGGAGTAGGCTCTGGTCATGCATACCTCCCTCAGCATGCATTTTAAATCACTGTTCGCCTCAAAAGGAAATCCCGATTCTGAATTGAGACGGACTCTATCGAAATTGTCTGCTCTGGCTTTGAAACCAGTAGTTGCGTCATCGATCGCGCGCGAGGACGATCGGGTGGCGCTCTGGAGCTCGAAACGCACCATGCCTACTGTTCAGTCTCTTTTTTGATCAAGGTTAGAACGCCGAAACGGAGAAGTGATTCTCGTCATCTCTATCTCATCTTCTAACCCGGTCGCATCAGGCAACGGTCGTGAAGTTCTCTCACTCTCGCCCTGCTTAGATGTTCTTTGCGCGCCATCAGCCGCGATGCTCTCTGCGGGATCGAGTCCGCGTTTCGATAAGCCGGCACGCTGTACGTTAAAGTCGGAGCCGCTTTCGGGCCTTGTTTGAAATGGCGCCTGAACAGGATTTTCAGGTTTACCCGTATTCCGGCTAAAGCCTTTTATTCCCGTCACGATGAGTATATTTGTATTAATCTCTATTTGATCTTTGACAGCTAAGTAGTTTTTTTCAGATGGCATGAGGGGCAGCTTATTGAGGGTCACTCCATTCTTTGACCGGTCAACAAGAGCGAAGCGTCCCTGATCGAAAAGGATTTCGCAATGTAGTCTTGATGTACGGCGCGTGCTGTCATCGACACATATGTCGCAATCTGGGTCGCGTCCAATCGTGATTCTTGTCTTCTCAGCAAACACGAGGTTGGTTAGGGCATCATTCCCGTTCTTGCCCAGGCTGACTAATTTAAAGCTTATGGAAAACTCGCGATTGGAAAGATATTGGTCGCGAAACTTCTTTGCTTCTTGGCTGCGTACAAAATTCGCCTGAATGATATAGGGGCCAATTCTAAAGCGATCGCCTTCCGAAATTTTGTGGGGAGAGGTAAGTCTTAAATCGCGGCCTTCTAGGAACGTGCCATTCGTCGATACATCGTCTAGCTCGAAAATTTCACCGTCGCGAGACTTAATTTCGCAGTGGTTTGCAGAGATATAGCTTGTTTCGTCCGGTAAATGCCAATCGACCGAGGCGCTGCGACCAATCTTGAAAGTCTCATGGCCTTCGATAACTGCAAGGTTTCTGTAACCATCCGGCAACTTTTTAGTATTCACGACTCTTAATACGAGAGGCATCCCAATCTCTGTGCGATTCTGACTGCGAGTTTCACGCGCTGTATTTCTTTATTCGGCATCAAGGAGGGAGTCGCCTCCGGTCAGCGAATCAACCCCTAGTCAAGTAGCCAATAACATACTAATAAATCGAATAGCTAGTAATTTGCCCTTGAAATGGGGACGAACAAGGGGGGGACGGCGGGCATGTCCTCACGCAATTTTTTCGATTATCAAAACGCCTCGGCGCCATCGGGCGATGAGCCGGGAAGGGGCGTCGCCGCCGTCAATAACTTCTTCAAGGTGTTGTCCGAGGAAGAACTCGAGGCATTTTTAAAATTCGCGGCTCAACTGAGCTTCCCTGCGGGAGCTATTATCCAAAAAGGGGGAGTGCCACAGCGCGCGTTATATTTCGTGATATCAGGTATAGTTAAAACTCGCTTATTGCAAAACGGCGTCTGGGAGACATTTCAAGCAGGCAGTTGCTTTGGCATTTCCTCATTTTTGGATGCTGATGGAACGTCGATGCTAGCTCAGGCGGATACTCCTGTCGACATCCTCATACTCACACATGACAATTTCATTCGTCTCGCCGCCTGGACACCCCGTTTAGCCTTAACTCTGATCCAAAATCTGTCCTCGATCCTTGTGCATAGACTAAACAAGGCGAATATCGCACTCTGACGGAGTCTTATCCCGTGTCTTTTGTTGCAAATAACGAGTCGTTTTTCCGGAATTATTTGCAAAGGACACCTTCAATTCCTGGTGCAATCTGGATTGGACTACGGATTGGTGTGCTTTTCGCCACATTTTGGGTAGTTTATCTTTTATGGAACGATGAAAGCGGTTTGCGGCTCTGGTGGGGCATCATAGTGCCTGCTCTTCCCATCGCTCTCGTGTTTGCACCCGGTTTGTGGCGGCAAGCATGCCCGATGGCTTTCTTGAACCAGATACCTCGCAGTTTTAATTTGGGACTAAATCTTCAGCTTCCGCGCCCTATCTTAAACGCTGCCTTTTCGATCGCTGTTGTTAGTTTCGTAGGCGCGCTCACTCTTCGCGCACCGTTTTTTAATGACAATGGCAAGCTTACGGCTGTCTTGGTGGTTGGCGCCCTCCTGCTTTCATTTGTGGGAGGCGTGGTCTTCAAGGGGCGAAGTGGCTGGTGCGGAACATTCTGCCCTCTTGGACCGATCCAGCGGGTATACGGTCTAGCTCCCGTAGTTCTCGTGAAGAACGGATATTGCCCTACCTGTGTTGGCTGTCAAAAGAACTGCTATGACTTCAATCCGCGCGCGGCCATATTTAGCGACATTGAGGACGAGGACACTCGTTACACCTCTCAGCGGCAGATTTTCTTCGGACTGCTTCCCGGCCTTATCGTGGGCTATTTCCTCCAGAATTTCGGGCCGCAGGCTGAACCGCTTTCGAATGTTCTTACGATTTTCGCGGGCGCGGCTGCTTCTGCTGGCCTTTATGAGCTCACTAAAAGCTTCGTTCCAATTTCCCCCTATCGGATTAGCCTGCTCTTTGCCGCGGCTGCTATCTCGCTATTTTACTGGTACGAAGGGCCGATCCTAGCACGTAATCTTTCTGAGTATGTCAGCACTTTTGGCGATCCATCAGTCGCTCACGGTATGCGCTATCTTGGCATTATGGGGGCGTGCGGACTGCTCCTGAGCGGAACTTACAGCGAGCTTGTTTTCAGGCGCTCAAATGCGGATTCGCCCAGCGACGGTTCGACGGCGATCCGGCTCCTCGCGGCTCCGCCGGGCGGGGCCGTTGTAACCGATCAAGCCACAGGCGCCACCTTTGCGGCCGAGACTGGATCGACACTTTTAGATGCGATCCAAAAAGCTGGGCTGCCGATCAACTTCGGATGCCGCACCGGCTTGTGCGGCGCCGATGCGGTCGCAGTTCTCGATGGTGAGAGCCATCTTTCAGCAGCTAAGGACGATGAACTATCGACTTTGAGGCGGCTCGGTCTTGAAGGCAAAGCGCGGCTTGCATGTATGTGCAGGGTCAGCGGTCCTGTCATGATCGACCGCGATCCTAAAGCCGCGATCAAAGCGAGTTCGGTCATCACCAGGATTAAGGCGCCTTCCGCGGACATGGCCGCTGAGGCGCGGATCGAGCGCGTTGTCATCATAGGGAACGGTGTCGCCGGAACGAGCGCTGCCGAGGCGTTGCGGCGCCAGAGCCAATCCGTAAAGATAAATCTTGTGACCAATGAGCCATTTCATTTCTATAATCGAATGGCGGTGGGCAGGGCAATCTACGGCCGTTCCGGCATGGATGGGCTGCATTTGATGCCGGAAACCTGGTTTTCCGAAAACGAAATTGAAGTGCGGCGAAATGTGATCGCACAGAGCATCGATCCACAAGCCAAAACGGTAGGCCTTGCTACAGGGGACACGCTGCCTTACGACCGCCTAATCCTCGCGACCGGGGCCAGAGCAGCCCTTCCCGTTCCAAACTTCCTGGACTATCCGAATGCTTTCGTCCTGCGTACCGCAGAAGACGCGATGGCGATCAGAAACTACGTACAGGCAGAGGGCACGAGACGCGCGGTCGTTATTGGCGGCGGTGTGCTTGGTGTTGAGGCTGCCGATGCATTACTCCATCTTGGTGTTCAAGTCATATTGTTACAACGCGCCGGGCATCTCATGAACGCCCAATTGGACGATCGTGGCGCGAGCCTTCTGGCCGGTTATCTGGAAGGGGTGGGCATTCAGGTGGTGACAAACGCCTCCATAACCCGCGTCAGCGGCGAAAGCAGGCTTGAAGCAGTCTGGCTTTCCCACGGTCCCCGTGTCAGAGGAGACATTTTTGTTGCTTGTCTCGGCGTTAATGCCAACAACTTCTTGGCTCGAAAGGCTGGGCTTGCTGTCGGACAGGGCGTTAAAGTCAATGCGTTCATGCAGTCATCCGATCCTGATATATATGCCGTCGGCGACGTGGCCGAGTTGGAGGGGGGAGGCGGAAGGCTGTGGCCGGTTGCGTCGGCTCAAGCCAATGCGGCGGTTGCATATATGCTGGGAAATGCAACCCCTTATTCTCCCCCCCGCACTGTGATGCAGCTGCAATGCGAGGGTATCGATGTCCGCAGTTTTGGCCGTTTGGAAGAAGAGGCTGAATCTGAATTTGTCTCGCGCGAAAACGAGCAAACCTGGTGGCGGATTTCAACACGTGACAATAGAATTGTAAGCGCGCTCTATGTTGGACCGCCAAACACGGCTCAGCACTTGACCCGGGCCATTCAAGAAAACGCCGACCTTCGCCCAGTCCTCGACGAACTGAAAAAGGGTAAACTCAAGGCGCTGAGCACGCTATAGGTCCTCATGACGTGCTTGCCGGCGAAGGGGGAACAAGCCGCATGGACAAAATACCGGAATGCCACCTAAGATGAGTCCAACTGAAGACTGATATAGCGAGAGTTTTGGAATGAGCGACCGTTTTGCCCTGGCCCCAGGCTTGCAGCTTCAAGAATACGTGATTGAAGGTGTGTTGGGCTTCGGCGGCTTTGGCATTACGTACAAGGCAACCGACCTCGCGCTGAAATCAACCGTAGCGATCAAGGAATATTTCCCAAGCAGCCTAGCCGTCAGAGACAATACGTCGGCCGTCAGGTCCAAGAGCGCCGAGGAAGACAAAGATTACCGCTGGGGCTTGCGGCGCTTCATCTCAGAAGCCAGAACGCTCGCGAAATTCAAGCACGATAACATTGTTCGCGTTTTGCGTTCATTTCCTGAAAACAACACAGCTTACATGGTCCTCGAATATGTCGAGGGTAAAAACATGGAGAGCTGGCTTAAGGATTTAGGCCGAAGCCCAACGCAAGAAGAACTCGATCGTATAACAAAACCGATCCTCGAGGCTCTGAGCCTCGTGCACGAGGAAAATATTTTCCATCGCGACGTTAAGCCCAAAAATATCTACATCCGCAAAGAGGATTCCTCGCCTGTCTTATTGGATTTCGGAGCCGCCCGCTATGGCCTTTCCGAACATACTGCAAGCACGGCGGCCATAGTCTCCCGTTTTTATTCTCCCTATGAGTGCTACGCTGCTGACTCGAAGATGCAAGGTCCGTGGACCGATATCTACGGCATGGCGGCAACGCTACATCGAGCAATTCGAGGCGCTCCGCCCGCAGAGGCGACAAACCGCGTTATTCAGGACGACTACCAGCCTCTGAGCACGGAGGAAACCTTGCAGGGCAACTACCGTCCTGCTTTTCTTCGGGCGGTTGACGCAGGTTTAGCTGTTTTTCCGAGGGACAGGCCGCAAACCGTTGTGGACTGGCTGACGCGACTCGAAGGGCGGGGGGACGCGGTCCCCGTAGCTCCAGTCGAGATTCCAACAGTATCACCGGAAGAAAATATAAGAACTCCAACTAGGTCTTGGTTGGGGACTGGGGGGTTAATTGCCGCTGCATCACTTTCTGCCGTTATCGGCATTGCTTACCCATATTTCACTCAGAAACCAGCAGAAGCACCTCAAAAAAGAACTGTGTCTGAAGCCTCAGCACCGCTAAGCCAGAAACCATCCGAAGAGGCTACCGCGACGCCGGACGGGGGCGCGGCTAAGACTCAAGGCGCGCTAAGCACTGGTGACGCAGGGATCAATGCCGTGCCGCCGCAGCGGGAGGAAACGCGAGTTGCGGCCGCCTCTCAAGACGAGCCCAAATTACGGCAGAATGAGGCGCTTAACCCATCCGGTACAGAAGCGCGCATAGATAAAGACGATGCAAAGACCCAGCAGAATGAGGCGAGCCCGCTCAAAACAGCGACCGGCGACGCTCTTAGTGAACCTCACGTCGGCCCTGAACGTCAAACGGCCGCGAATCTGAGCCCTTCATCGAGCGGCGCTGATCTCATCCGGCAAACGGACACACCCGCTCCCACAAACCTTGCTGCGGACGCCTCTAAAAACGAGACCAACTTACGGCAGAGTGATGCGCTCAACGCATCTGGGAACGCGGCGGGCACGGAAGCGCGCATGGATAAAGTCGATGCGAAGATGCAACAGAATGAGGCTACTCTGCCCAAAACGGCGCCCATCGAACATCACGACAGCACTGAACGCCTAATGGTCGCGAGTTTAAGCCCTTCATCGACCGGCCTTAATCCCGTCCAGCAAGCGAACACACCCGGTCCCAAAGACCTTGATCCTGAGCACATCAAATGGATCCAGAACAAGCTCGTCGACAAGGGCTGTCTAAAAGCTGAGCCAAGTGGTGTCTGGGATGAGAACTCAAAGGGCGCTTGGCGGCAACTAGCTTCAGCTTCCGGCAAAGCAAATGTGCCGGTCGAACCGACGCAAGCTCTTTATGACGCCCTCTTCAACATTGAAGGCTCGTGCATTCGGAATGATAAGCCTGGGCAGCAAAAAACTGTGCAGGCAAACGCGGTTGAGCCCGTGAAACAACCGTCCCGCCCGAAGGCCGCTGAACAGGTCAGACGTTCGCGGCCTGAGCGGGGGGACGCAGGGCACAGTTCACAGCCGCGTATCGGCGGTGTCAGCATTGGAGCGGGCGGCCTGAACTTCTAAGCTGCGGCTTTCTCGCCATTGCTAGATTTGGCGTCGCGCTGACTTTTCAGTCACGCCTCCGGTGTGGTTCGCTTTCAGCCGACGCTTTGCCGCCGTAGCTACACTACGTATGTCAAGCACATCGCTAATCTTCCGCCTCTAGCCGCGATTTGAGCTTCAGAACCTGTGGCGCGGTGACCACAAGCTTTCGCAATCACCCGCACAGTTCGGCTAAATTTCTTGGCATTCGGTCTGAAACTCTTTTAATGATCCATTGAGCGGGAATCGTGGGGCTAAGCTGTTTCCGCTAATTGGGGCGTTCTGACCTGGGCAAAGTCACGATGAAAAAATCGCTGTATTTCGGCGCGTCGACGCTGGTTCTACGACGCTGCGCGTCCATGATGTCTCTCCCGCGCTGCGCGTACATGGCTCTCCCACTCTGCTTGGCCGTGTACGATAACGCCATGGCTTTCGGGCCCGGGGAAGGGGAATCAGCGGTGCCGGTGGAATATACCCAGCCGGCGGCGATAAACGACGCGGTCACCAAATACGTCGATATGAATAATGTGCTAGACCGCGCCCTTGAACAGAATGGCACTTGGGGTTTTTGGCCTTCGTTCCGCCTCAGCACGACCCGGCATGATGGATTTGATATAGAGGGCGGCAATTTTACCGATAGAAAAGGCCCCAGTTTTAAGCAGGATGAGCAATCACTCCTTCTCGGTGCTCAATATAATCTCACGGGGGCGCAAACAGCCTATTCATTGAAGGTAGGAGCATTTGGCGGTGTGGGTGCGGCGCAGGCGTATTTTGCGCCTGTGACGGGCGTTACTCCCACCAGCAAGACAAACGCTGATAACGTTTCCGGGCTGGGCGGTGTATATGCTCTAGGAACTTTTAAGAATTTTTATCTGCTCGGGCTGGCGAGTGGCTATGATGGAAGCACCCGTATCAACCAAGTCGGAAATATTGAGGTTAACTACGAGACAATGGGTTTCGTAGGCGGAGGTCTCGCCGGAGTGCAAATTCCTCTAGCGCGAGGCGATACGGCAGTATTTGGCCAGAATGTCACCTTGGATCTGCGCACTGGGATAAGTTACGCTAACTCATTTGATGATCCTGGCCACAATGGGTCTCTTCATCTGGGCGCGCCGCCCACCTTCCTTGATGGAGTAGGTAACACCCTCAGTAATATTAGCCTGGAGACCTGGAAGGCGTCCTTTTCTGCAAAATTGGCAACTTCCTTCGTAACGGCAGGGCGCGAGTTCATGCCATTCATACAGGCCGGATATGATAACCGGTTTGAGTATCACAATAGAATGCGTTTGAACGGCATAGACGTTGAGTTCAAAGACGACAATAAGAACTATTTCAGCGCTATCGGCATAACCACTCGAGTTACGCCTGGCATAGAATTCAATGCCGGTTTTCGCGGCGATTGGAACTCCAGCCTCTACACCTTATCCGGTCAAGTCGGCTTCAGAGTCGATCTCAACTAACAAGCTTCCTTCCACGAAGGCTTCAGCGAATGCTCAACCAGGGAAACACGGCCTAATCCAGAGCCGTGTTTTTCTTCTTATCGCAGCATTCAAGCCAATCGAGCGACAATGACCGTTGCGTTGTCCTGCCGGGGAGCGCATTTCTTTTCCACACCGCTTATGAGCGCATCTGCAACAGCGCGCACCCCTTTCGGAGCAAAGTATCTCAAAAGGTCAAGGGTCTCGCGCTCGCTCAAAGTCAAAAGACCGTCGCTGCAGAGGATCATCCAATCGCCAGGATGGAAGGCGGTAGCCTTTTCAGGCAGGTCTATCACGGGTATAGGGTCCCCGGTAAGTGCTGACCTCAAAGCATTGCGCTGCGGGTGACGTTGTGCCTCGAACGCACTCATCTCACCTTGTTGCACGAGCCGATTGAGAACCGGCACCATAGAATGGTCTTCGTTGAGCCTCCTGATCTGACCGTCTCGCACCAGATAAAGCACCGAATCGCCAACGCTGATCCACGACATTAGGCCATCTGCCAGTGCCGCCGCGACGAAGGTGCAACCCATCCCCCTCAGTTCCGGCTGCTTCGTATTAATTCTTTGCAAATCGTTATTTGCAGCCGTCAAGGCGCGGGACAAGCGTTCGCGAGTTGAACCGCGTGATAAAAGATATTCACTTAGAAAAATCCGGCACGCGGTCCGGCTTGCGGTTGCACCGCCGGCGTGTCCCCCCATGCCATCTGCAAGCGCTACAATTGCACCTACGCCGGGTAGATTTGGGCCGCCGAGGAAGCGAAAGTCACACGCATCTTCCTGAGATTTTCTGGAACCGACTGTTGCGGATGTTGCTATCGTTAGAATGGCGGAACTCATTGATCTTCAACGTCACTCCAATCAAAGTGCGGGCCACATACTGGGTAAAATATCAATCGCGTTGTGCCCATTTTTATGATAGCGCCCGCATTCAAAATGACTGGACCAGTGGGCTTTTGATCGTCGACCGAAACAATGTTGGATTTGGCTAAGTTAGGAATAAATAGGAACTGCCGGTCTTCGTGATCGTAGCGAATGTACGACTGTTCGGTATTCGAGATCGCATCGTCGCCAAAATTGAGCGGAACCCGTTCTTTGGAGGAGCGGCCGATCGAATTATTTCCGTAAAAAAGGGGTCGATACGCGCCTTTTCCCGGGCCGCTGATCACAAGCAAAAGAGCGACTATCGGGTCGAAATCCCATGGCGAGGAGCCTTGGTCACTCACGCCACCGGCGCTGCGAGACGGTTTTAAAATCTGAGTGGCTTCGTTGTCCTCTGCCGTCAGCCAGGAGTTTCCGAGAAGAATGGTCTCGAATGGATCGACGACCTTGCTTGCCCCAGCGATTTCCCTGCTTTGCTTTTGCCCCCCCTGATCCGAATCGGAAGAACGCGCATCAGTGTATCTCGCCTGACCGGCTTTTCCAGGACGAATAAAGACGGTTTCATCTTCGTCAGGATCATTCCTTTGTTTATTGGTCATATGCGTTCCCGCGTCTATAAACGCTAAATACTCTCTTATTAGGTCAGCCGGTTCGCAAAAGGAAGCCGTTCTCACGGTCAACCTGCAAACTGCCTTGACAACTGTAAACGTGCGATATGGTGCAAAGAAGACGCTCAGTCTTTTCTTTTCAAAAAATTTTTGCGTGCTGGCACCCGACTTTTGGAATCGTGACCAGCGCAAGCAATACGCACGTACAGCGATAACTCCTAGGTTTTGGCAGGAAATGTCAGGAATGTCAGCCGCCATCCAAGCCAGCTTGCAAATAGTTCGCCTTTCAATTGCTTATAGTTGGCACCGAGCCGCGTCTCTAAAAATGCATTTGCCGGACAAATGCTGTGAGGCGTTGCCGTAGGGGCGGTAAGCAAAACTTTTTAGTTGGCAAATTTGGCAGCCAATGGAAGCTTGTCAAGGCGGCTCGGCTTCAGAGCTAATCACGAGTGTATCTGCGACGCTCGATGGCATCAAGGGAGCAGCGCAAATGCCATTTCTCACGAAATACGCGCAATTCAAACACATGTCGGTACAGCACTTACAGGCTTGGGTTAGCAAGTTAACGCCAGATCAGCTACGAATGTGTCGCTGCGACTGCGGCAGGAGATGGTTGAGTTTGATGCCGATCACGCCAAATTCGGGCGCCACGCCCACGTGTTTGATGACGATTAAAAGAAGATGGTATTCAGCCATAGCGGGGAAGGCGCTGGCGTGAGTTCAAGGGAAAACCGGGCGCATGCCCGGTTCCATCTTGGCTTCATCCTCACCCATAGCGAGGTTCGAATAGAAACGTGACACCATGCTCATCTTGCCGCTGCCCGTCTAGTGGTGGCTGACAAAGCTTCGATGGCGGCGCTCTGCGCGGCTTCGGCAAGCTACAGCCAAAAATAAATCTGCCGCATATCAATTGATGACACAAAGCTGCGGCCATGCAACTGCGCAACCTCTTGACGGTTGATTGCCGTGAGCGATGTCTCTCGTTATCACATGTGGCCGAGCGGGGCTTATGCTTTGGAACAGAGACAGGCGACGATTGCGATTATCAAGCAGGCGCTCCTGCTTCAGAAACCAGAACCGTGAGAGCCAGAGCGCCTAGCCCCCGGCTCAATTATCCGATTTAAGCGAGCGGAGTCCGCTATCGGATGCTTTGCTTGTGACCGGCTGATCGCTGGCTTTTTCACCGGACGACGACCGCTTGTAGGCGCGGTATTGGGCGACGATTTCTGCCGCCCGCTCGCCATCGGACAGCGTTGTTCCCCGGCCTCTGACGAGGTCGTGCCGATTGCTCAGCATGGCGCGAAGTGCGTTGCGCCCATAAGCGCCGACCTCGGGGTCCGGATCATTTTCATTATACTCATAGCTCGCCCAGTCATATGCGTGGGGATATGCCGCATCCTCATTCGAAGGATAAACCGCGATCTCCACCCGCCCCGCAGGAATGCGGGCCGTTTCGACGACCGAAGGCGTTACAGAGTACTGCTCGGCCCAACCTACGATCGCTTTAACCTTTTCGGTGTTATCGCGAGCATAAATCGTGATGCCGACCGGGCCATATTGACGAACCCTGGATGCAGCGTTTTCCAAATAGCCGAAGAGCGCTTTTTCGCCGTGCGCAATTCGCGTATGTGCTCTATGCGTGGGCGTCTTTGTGCGAACAACAAACACGTCCGAGCTTGGCGCCCCATGCGCGGCCGCTGCGGAAAACACTGCCGCGAAACATAAGAGGAAGGCGCTCTTGCTAATCAGCTTCATCGGGTCAAACCTTTATTCGTGGCCTTTACCTGGTTGATGCAAACGGATGTCATCTACTTTCCGGTCCTTTTGCCCAAACAGCCTTCGAGAACCCGCTCGCCATCGGTGCAAGGCTTGACCGCGTCATTTGGGATTTTTATTGCAGAAGGATCAGAGACAGGACGCACGATATAGGGCGTCACAATGATGAGCAGTTCCGTCTCGTTTTTCTGAAACTTCGACGACCGCATCAGCGCACTCAGAACCGGAACGTCATCAATGCCCGGCAAAGAGGACGTGTCGGTTGAGGTGCGGTTTTGCATTAGGCCGCCAATGACGAGACTTTCGCCGCTGCCAATCTCAACTGTTGTCTCGGCGCGCCTGGTCGTTATGGCGGGAATATTGAAGTTATTGAGCGTAACCGCGCCATTCGCGGAGATATCGCTAACTTCTGGCTTCACGCTAAGGCTTATGAGCCTATCGGACAGAACGGTCGGGGTGAATTCGAGGCTGACGCCGAACTTGCGATAGTCTACCGATATCGCGCTGTTTGTTCCGGATTGCGTTACCGGAACTGGAAACTCGCCGCCGGCCAGGAAGCTTGCCTTTTCGCCGGAAATCGCAACGAGGTTTGGCTCCGCAAGAATTGTCACAAGCTCGCGGCTGACGAGGGCGTCGACGATCGCGTTGATACTGGTTTTCTTGATGGGAGAACCGCCGACCGCAGACGACACGGCTGATGCAGCATTGTTAACGAGAGATCCTGTCGCCATACCAAAACTGAAGGATCCTGCGCCGGAAACTGCGCTCCAGTCTATCCCAAGCTCCTTCGTGACGGCACGCGAGACCTCAGCGACGCGGACATGAAGCGAGACCTGCATCGAGCCGCTGACGCGGAGATTGTTGATAACCGGTGTTCCTTCGCCGACAAGGCGATGGGCTGTGGCTTTCACCCGTTCGGCCGTTGCCGCGTTGGGAACTACGCCAGTTAGCACGACACCCTTCGGGGTCTCTTCGACCCTAATCGAAAGATCACCGAGCTCAGAGCTCAAGTAGCGCTTCAGATCGGTTGTGCTGTAGTTGACGGTGATATTGAAGTGATCGGTCTTCTGCCCATCAGCGCCCAAGGCAAAAAGCGTCGTGCGTCCGGGCTTTTTCCCGTAGACGAACACTTTACTCGGCAGGGGAAGTTGAACGTCCGCCACCGAAGGGTCCGCGATGAAAACCGTCGTGGGTTTTGACTGGAGATCGAGAAGCTCCCCACCGGAAACCTGCAGCTTGAGTTCCCTGACCTCATGCCCGCGAGGGATATAGTTTTCCGCACCGTAGGAGCAATTGCCCCCAAGCGCAGTCAGGAAAAAAGCAACACTGCAGATTGCGAAAGAAGGCTTTACCCTCGTTCGCCAAGATTGGATGCCCATTTTTACCCCTGCCCATCCGTATGTTTTAAACACGGCCCGAATTGCAACCCCTCCCAGACTATTAGAAATTAAGGAAAAGCAATCAACCAGTATGTTTGGTGTGAGGATCACATTTAACTGGCCGTTAGGCATAAATGCAACTCTCCTATTTTTATGAAACACTTTATGAAAAACTTGCGGCATCCTGCAGCTGCTGGCGATCCCCCACATAACAGGTGTCTACCGTCAGCACTCATGAGACAGATTTAGCGGATTGAGAAAGGGAGGACTTCTGGTTCATCGTAGCCCTTGAGGGAGCGAAGATGAGACAGAAATCCGGGCCGGCGAAGGAACCGGCAGAGCAGGTCATAAAGACCATCCGTCGGGAGACGCGGCGGCCGTTCTGCGCCGAAGAGAAAATCCGCATCGTCCTGCAGGGCCCTGCGTGGCGAGGACAGTATCGCCTAGTACCCACTATCGCTAATTGATGAGTCGTGATTTAAGGATGTATGGCAAGCATCCCTGAGGCGACAGCGATTATATTGACTGGAGAGGAGCGGGCCGAGCTTGAAGCGCTCGCCCGCTCGACGAAAACGGAACATCGGCTGCGCCAGCGGGCGCGGATTGTGCTTTTGGCGGCCGATGGTCTTCCAACGCGCGCAATCGGCCGCGAGGTGGGCTGTACAACGGGTACGGCCTCGAAATGGCGGGTGCGCTACGCCGAAAAGCGGCTGGCGGGGCTCGATGAGACCGGCAACCGGGGCAACGATCCCAAATACACGGCACAGACCGGCAAACGCATTCTTGCTGCTCTCGACAGCCCCGTGCCGAAGGGCTATGCGCGCTGGACGGGACCGCTGATCGCCTCCGCTCTTGGCGATGTCGATGTGCAATATATTTGGCGCTTTCTTCGCGCCCAGAAGATCGATCTTGCCGCGCGCAAAAGCTGGTGCGCGAGCAATGACCCCGATTTTGCGGCGAAGGCGGCCGAAATCGTGGGGCTTTATCTCAATCCGCCGCGCAACGCCCTGGTGCTCGCCGCCGGCGAAAAGCCCTCCATCCAAGCTCTGGAACGCAAACAAGGCTATCTCAAACTCGCCAACGGGCGCGCCTTGACGGGGCAAAGCCACGATTACAAGCGGCACGGAACCACAACTTTGTTTGCAGCGTTCGATGTCGCCACCGGCAAGGTGACGGGACGGCAATACAAAAGGCGCCGCAGGGTCGAATTTCTGGACTTTATGAACCGGATCGCCGCCGCGCATCCTGGCCGCGACATCCATGTCATCCTCGACAACCTCAACACCCACAAGCCCAAGGAAGACCGCTGGCTTAAACGCCATCCTAACGTTCACTTCCACTTCACGCCCACAAAGGCGTCCTGGCTCAATCAGGTGGAAATCTGGTTTTCGATCCTCGCCGGAAAGGCCCTGCAAGGCGCCTCGTTCAACTCAATCGGCGAACTGAAGGCCCATATCGAAGCCTTCATCGACAGCTATAATGAGACTGCAAGGCCATTCGTCTGGCAAAAATCCGAGGTCCACCAAAAACGCCTAAAGCCCCGTTTCGCGCATCAATGATTCCGGGTACTAGTTGTAGAATCCGGGAAAATAGGGGGGGGGTGGCAGGTATGCAAAACCATATTCCCGCGGATGCTTTCGAGCCGGATGTAGACGCGTGGGCTCCGTGGTCGCCGGAAGAGGTCTCGCGGCGGTTCGCTGCCGTCCGGGCGCCCTGGTATGTGGCCGGAGGCTGGGCAATCGATCTCTTTCTCGGATCGAAGCAGCGCGACCATGAGGATATCGAGGTTGCGGTTCCCCGGTATGCATTTGCGGAGCTTGCGGCGGCGCTCACAGACCATGATTTGTTCACGGTGGGTAGCGGCTTTGCGTGGCCCCTGGAAGAGCAGCATCAGACATCGACCGCTCACCAAACCTGGGTGCGTGAGCGGGTCACTGGCCGCTGGCGGCTCGATATTTTTCGGGAGCCTTCGGATGGTGAAACCTGGATCTGCCGTCGCGACGAGCGTATTCGGCTGCCATACGAACGGCTCATCGCACGAACCGCGCACGGTATCCCATATGCTTGCCCGGAGGTGATCCTGCTCTTCAAAGCAAAAGCGGCCCGGCCTAAGGACGAGCAGGACTTAGCGGCCGTTCTTCCAAAGATGGGTGACGCGGAACGTCACTGGTTGGCCGATGGAATAGCGATGGTCCATCCGGGCCACCCCTGGCTTGAGCTGCTGCACCGCTTCGATATGGGGCAGTGGAACGGCCAAGCAGGGTAAGAATGGCGCGCGCCTAATGTTTGGAAGCCGTTTCCAGAATTGCGGTTTGAGGCCTTCGCCCTGGCAGCGTCACGAGTTCTTTCATGAGTGGGCGCGCTCCCGTAAGGAAGCTGCGCACTGCATCGCGTACAACGTCATCAAGGCTGTCGGGTGTGGGAGTTTCGTAGACGAAACGGCGAATGGCGAAATAGAAGATGCGGCCATGCAGTCCCCAAAACAACTCGGTTTCCCGTTCCGACAGCGGCACTCCGAGGGGGAGATTAAGTTCATGGCGCAGCTCAAGGCAGCCTGCCTCGATAATCTCTTCGCGCACGATGGCAAGATAGCGTTTTGTGATGTCGAATGATTTCAGTCCGGAAAAGACGAAGATTCTGACCCAATCATAGTCGAAGACCCGCTCGGCATATTCGAGATAGAATTGGATCAGCCGCGCTTCCAGCGTCTGGCTCCGGTCGCGTATCAAGCTCCCCCAAGTGGGACTCCATCGGCTGATATACACATGCTCGTAGACGCGCTCGATCAGCGCTTCTTTGCTCGGGAAATGGCGATAAATGGCTGGATGAGAGATGCCCAGCCGCTTGGCGAGTTCGCGGGTCTGCCCCTCGAAGCCGCGTTCAGCGAAGAACCGCACTGCCTCATCCAGAATGATCTGCTCGCGCTCCGGCGCCCGCAGATTGCGTCGCCGTGGCTTCGCCGCCATTCCAATTAATCCTCTAGCCATGCTCGACCCCGCCTCAGTGGTATGTCGCTCCTGCTGCGGTACACTAACCCAAAAAAGTGACCAAGTGGTAATTTTAAGTTGACGCACTGTTTTTGGCATGCATCCTATCGTTACAACCAGATGGTCACAAATCTAGTTGGCAACGTTTTGAGGGAGTGCCCGGCGTGAAAGCTCGCGCCTTTAATTACGTCCGTCCCGCCACGATCGCGGAGGCGCAGAACGCCTTCGCAAGTGCGGGCGGCGAAGCGAGCTATATTGCTGGCGGTCAAAGTCTTGTGCCGGCTTTGGCGCTACGGCTGCAGGCGCCCGATCTATTGATTGACATTGCTCATATCGAGGAGCTGCGCGGCGTGCAGCTCGAATCCGGTTGGCTGCGCATTGGCGCGCTGACCCGCCATGCCGAAGCCGTGACCAACCCGCTCATTGCGCAACATGCACCGCTGTTGCATGAGGCCGCACCCTATGTTGCCCATCCTGCCATCCGCAATAAAGGCACGCTTGGCGGTAGCGTGGCGCTAGCCGATCCGGCCTCGGAATTTCCGGCGATGATGCTTGCGATGGGCGCCGAGATTGAGATCGCGGGACCAGAGGGGCGCCGCCGCGTGCCTGCCGACGCCTATTTCCTGGATTTGTATCAGACCGCGATTGAACCCGGAGAATTGTTGGTCGCGCTGCACATTCCCGCCGTTCGTCCCGGCCATCGCTGGGCCTTTGACGAACTTGCCCGCAGGCGTGGCGACTATGCACTCGTCGGAGCTGGCATTCTGGCCAACATCAAGGGCGGCTTAATCAGCGAAGCACGAATTGCCTTTTTCTCGGTTGGCTCGACGCCTGTTAGAGTCAAAGCCACTGAAGCCGTGCTGTTGGGCGCTAAGCTCGACAACGAGATCATTGTGAAGGCTCAAGCGGCGCTCGCTGGAGATCTGGACCCGCCCGATGACAAACATGTACCGGTGCCTATGCGGCTGCATCTCGCCCGCGTGCTGCTGGGCCGTCTTCTCGGCCGCCTAATGGAGAAGGCATGATGGCGTCGCCGGTCTCCATTGCTCTCAAAGTAAATGGTGAGGACGTGCGCCGCACCGTTGAACCGCGCGAGACGCTGGCGGATTTCCTTCGTCGCGACCTCCAACTTACGGGCACTCATCTTGGCTGTGAGATAGGAGCCTGCGGCGCCTGCCTCGTGCTCGTCGATGATATACCCATACATGCGTGCCTCATGTTCGCGGTTCAGGCCGATGGCGCGACAGTCGAAACCATCGAGGGGCTGACAGAGCGCGCCGCAATTGCCGATCTGCAGCAGGCTTTTCATGAACGCAATTCGCTGCAATGCGGCTTCTGCACGCCGGGCATGCTGTGCGCCGCCTACGGTATATTAAGCTCCCCTGGCATCCCCTCCCGCGAGGAGATCCGCGACGCGCTTTCAGGCAATTACTGCCGCTGCACCGGATATGAAGCCATTGTCGATGCCATCGAAAACGTGGCGCGGCAGCGAGCGGACGGCGCGGGCTCATCAACCGGCGGAGGGGCGCAGGCATGAGCGCTCCGCTAAGCTCCCTCGATAGACCGAATTCCTATATCGGCCGCTCGGTCTCCCGGCCCAATGCCAAGCGTCTTCTGGCTGGGCGCGGCCGGTATGTCTCGAACCTAACCTTGCCGCGCATGCTGCACGCAGCCTTTTTGCGTAGCCCTTATGCGCACGCTCGCATCGTTTCGATCGATACGGCTGACGCGGCAGCGATGCCCGGAGTGAGGCTCATTGCAACTGGCGCCGATCTGGCACGCATTTGCACTCCCTGGACAGGCACGCTCGATCATTTCAAAGGCATGAAGTCCACGCCGCAGCTTCCGCTGCCCGTCGAAAAAGTGGTCTGGTCTGGGCAGGCCGTAGTGGCTGTTGTCGCCGATACCCGAGCACAAGCCGAAGACGCGCTCGAGGCCCTATTGGTCGAGTTCGAGGAACTGCCTGCCGTCGTCGATATCGACGCTGCGCGCCAACCCGGCGCTGATCTGGTCGAGAGCACTCTTAGCGATAACATTTGCTTTTACAGCAAGCTCGATACCGGCGGCATTGATGCTATTTTTGCCGGCGCCGCGCATATTGTTGAGGAGGAGTTCCACTTTGGCCGGCATACGGCGGTCACGCTGGAGTCGCGCGCCATTATCGCCGATTTCGATCCGGCGGAGCATCGCCTCACCGTCCATCACGCGACGCAGACACCGTATCAGTTCCAGGATCTCTATTCCCGCCACTACAGCATCCCCGAAGCCCAAGTACGGGTCATCGCGCCTGATATCGGCGGCTCCTTCGGCATGAAATTGCATGTCTATCACGAAGACATGGCCGTGGTGGGCTTGAGCATCCTTCTCGGCCGCCCGGTTAAATTCGTAGCCGACCGTTATGAATCCTTCGTGTCCGACATCCACGCGCGCGATCATCGCGTGAGAGCACGGCTTGCTCTCGACGAGAGCGGAACCATTCTCGCGATGGATGTCGACGACGTTACCGCCGTAGGCGCCTTCTCGACCTATCCACGCACCAGTGCCGTCGAAGGAAATCAGGCGCTCCGCTTGATGGGGGCGCCTTACCAATTCAAGAATTATCGCGGCGAACTCTCGGTCGTGTTTCAAAACAAGGTGCAGACCAGCCAGTATCGTGCTGTTGGTCATCCTATCGCCTGCGCAGTCACCGAGCGGCTGGTTGACATGGCGGCGCGGAAGGCGGGTCTTGACACCTTCGAGATCCGCGCCCGCAACCTCATTTCCGACGACGCCTATCCTTGCGCTTCACCGACCGGCTACAAATTCGAGGCTCTATCGCATCAGACCTGCCTCGCTCGGCTGAAGCGGATGATGAATTATGACCAGCTTCGCGCGGAACAGGCCGAGTTGCGCAAACAAGGCATTCATCGCGGCATCGGCATCGCCACCTTCGTCGAAATCACCAATCCGACCCCCGCTTTTTACGGTGTCGGCGGCGCGCGCATCTCGGCGCAGGACGGCGCGATTGTGAAGATCACGCCCTCAGGCGAAGTGCGCTGCTTGATATCCGTGACCGAGCAGGGGCAAGGCACCGAGACCATCGTTGGCCAGATTGTCGCCGATCAGCTCGGCGTCCCCCGTGAACGCGTTCAGGTCATCACCGGCGATACCGAGACCACGCCGCATGGGGGCGCGTCGTGGGCCTGCCGAGGCGCTGGCATCGGCGGCGAGACGGCCTTGCAGGCCACTCGTAAGCTCCGGGCAAATGTCCTCGCCGTCACTGCGGCTATTCTGCAGGCACAGCCTTCGGAACTGGATATACGCGACGGGTGGATCGTCGATCTCACGACAGGGCGGCAGCGCATCGATCTCGCCGACGTAGCGCGCATCGCCTATTTTCGTTCCGACACGCTGCCGCCCGGCACGCAGGCACAGCTCACGGTAGCGCATCACTACGCTCCGCAGGGGTATCCCTTTGCCTTTACAAACGGCATACAAGGCTGCCATGTTGAGCTTGATACCGAGACTGGTTTTGTCCGGATCTTGAAGCTCTGGGTGGTCGAGGATTGTGGCCGCATTATCAATCCGCTACTCGTCGACGAACAGGTGCGCGGCGGTGCTGTGCAAGGGCTCGGCGCGGCCTTCTTCGAGGAATGCCTCTACGATGAAAATGGCCAGCTCACCAATGGTTCTTTGGCCGACTATCTCGTGCCAATGGCCTGCGAGATGCCCGACATCGAAATTGGCCATGTTGAGACGCCGACCCACGACACAGAGCTTGGCGCGAAAGGCTGCGGAGAGGCTGGCACGGCGGCAGCTTCAGCTGCGGCGCTGAATGCGGTCAACGACGCCATGGAGCCGTTGGGCGCTACCATCGCGCAAATTCCCATGACACCCGCTCGCCTGCTTAAGGCGATGGGCCGTATCTGATAATGACAAAAACTAAGCCATCCGAGGAGGAAACAATGACCGGCACGCTCAAGAAACTGGCAGGCAAACCGCTATCCCGCCGCGATACCCTGTTGGGTCTAGGCGCTGGGGCGTCGCTCGTGGCAATGCCCTGGATCGCAAATGCACAGACGGCTGAGACGATCCGCATCGGCTTTCCGACACCCTTGACCGGGCCTTTCGGAGCCGAGGCCAAGGACCAGGTCAAGAGCGCGGAACTCGCCGTCAAGCTCATCAACGACAAGGGCGGCATCGGCGGCCGCAAGGTTGAGCTTCTGGTACGCGACGACAAACTCAACGCCGGCGAGGCGGCAACTCGCACCCTCGAATTGATCGAGAAGGACAAAGTTCACGCCATCGTCGGCGCACTCTCCAGCGCCGTCCAGCTTGCCGTGAACGAGGTAACGCGTGCGCGCGGCGTCATCTATGTCTCGATCAGCCAGTCCGACACCATCAACGAGGTCAAGGATTTCAGCCGCTTCACTTTCCACGAAGCGCTGAACCCAACAATGACCACGGCGGCGGTGGCGAAGCATACCTTCAAGAAAGGCGTCGAAAGTCGCCTATCTGGCCGCCGACTATGCCTATGGCCACGAGATGCTCCGCGGCTTCAAGCGCGCTCAAGCCGCGCTCGGCGCGGAAAACGTGGGCGAGATCCTGCATCCCTTCGGTGCAGCCGATTACTCCACATTCATGCCGCGCCTGCGTTCGATGAAGCCTGACATCCTGTGCATCTGTAATTTTGGCCGCGACCAGGCCAACGCGATCAAGCAGGCTGTGGACTTCGGCATGAAGCAACAGATGCAGATAGTGGTGCCGGTGTTGCTGCACAATCAGCGGCTTGCCGTCGGCCCAGATGCGTTCGAGGGCGTCATCGGCGGATCGAACTACTATTGGGACCTGGAGCAGACTATTCCCTCGGCTAAGGCCTTCAATGACGCTTTCCGGGCTGCAAATGGCGGCGCAACGCCGACCGACTACGGCGCTTATGGTTTCACAGGCGTCTATTCTCTGCTTCTCGCCATGCAGGCGGCTGGCGGCACGGAGACCGATAAGGTCATCGCTGCGCTCGAAGCATTGAAATACGACATCGCCAAGGGCCCGCAGAGCTACCGCAAATGCGACCATCAATCGATGCAGTCGGTGTTGGTGGTGGAATCCAAGAAAAAGGCGGAAATGAAGAACGAGGCGGACCTGTTCAAGGTGCTGGTCAGTGAACCCGCCTCCGAAGCGATGCTGCGGAGCTGTTCCGAACTCGGCTTCCCGGCTTAATCCGCAGGCATTCGGGCACTCCCATGGACACTGAACTCATCGCTATTCAGCTCTTTTCGGGAGTTGCCCTCGGCGTCGATTCTCATCATGGTCGCGCTCGGCCTGTCGATCATCTTCGGCATGCTGGGCGTGGTGAATTTCGCGCATGGCGCGCTGTTCATGGTCGGCGCCTATGCCGGGCTCTGGGTCGCCTCGCTAGCCGACAATTTCTGGTGGGGGCTACTGATAGCGCCCATCGCCGTTGGCATCTTCGGAATGCTGATCGAGCGCATACTCATCCGCCCGCTCTACAAACGCTCGGTGGATGATCCCCTTCTGCTCACATTCGGTCTCGGCTACGTGCTGGTCGAGGCAGTGCGCATCGTCTTTGGCAGTGACGGCATCCCGTTCTCGACGCCCTCACAGCTTGCCGGTGTAGCCGATCTCGGCTTTCGGATACTTCCCGATCTACCGGCTCTTTGTGATCGGCGTTGTGGTAGCCATTCTGTTATTGCTGTGGCTGGGGCTCGAGAAAACCAAATTCGGCCTGATCGTGCGAGCTGGCGCGCGCGATCCGCTGATCCTGCGTGTGCTCGGCGTCAATATTGACAAGATCTGGCTATTGGTCTTCGGGCTTGGCGTCGGGTTGACGGCGCTCGGCGGCGTGCTCGCCGCGCCGATGCGCAACGTCAATCCCGAGATGGGATCGCTCGTGCTGGCGGAAGCCTTCGTCGTCACCGTAATCGGCGGCATGGGCTCGCTGGCTGGTGCGGTTGTGGCAGGCCTCCTCGTTGGCATCGCCGTTAGCATGACGGCGCTGTTCGCGCCGGAGATGGCCACCATCGTCATGTTCGCGCTGATGGCCCTTGTTCTTATCGTTCGTCCGCAAGGCTTGTTCGGCAAGCCTGGCGTCACCGCCTGACCGGAACTCACCGATGACGTCAACCTCCACTCTCATTGCCGCTGCGCCGCCTCAGTCAGCTAAGGCATCCAGCCTCACGGCCACGCTGGCCGCTTGGCGCGTGCCGTTGTCTATCCTGGCGCTATGCCTGCTGCCTTGGCTCCTTCCTTCCAAAGCGCTGGCGGTCAATGTGCTCGTCTATGGCATCTTTGCCGTCGGCTATAACCTCTTGTTCGGCTACACGGGATTGCTCTCCTTCGGCCATGCCGCGTTTTTCGGAGCAGGCGCCTATATCACGGGCATCGCCATCGGTCAGTTTGGCGTGCCGTGGTTCGTGGCCGTGTTGCTCGGCATTCTCGGCGGTAGCGTGTTGGCGCTGGTCATCGGCGTGCTGTCGATCCGCACGCGCGGCATCTATTTCTCGATGGTGACACTCGCGCTGGCGCAGCTCGTCTTCTATGCGGCGTTGCAAGCCTCCTCCTGGACCGGCGGTGAGAACGGGTTGCGCGGGTTCACGGTCGGCAAGCTCTCATTTTTCGGCTGGACCGTCGATTTCCTCGATCCCGTGAACAAATACTACGTGCTGATGGTGTTTGCGGCCTGCGCGCTGTGGCTCGTCTCGCGTATCCTCAACTCGCCCTTTGGCGCAGTGATCGAGGCCATTCGCGAGAACGAGACGCGGGCACGCGCCTGCGGCTACAATGTCGAGCGCACCAAGCTCATCTCCTTCACGCTGTCGGGCCTAATCTGCGCGCTCGCTGGCACGCTCTCGGCGCTGCATCTCGCCATCGTGCCGCTCGACACGCTGCATTACAACACCTCCGGCATGATCGTGATGATGACGCTCCTTGGCGGCGCGGGCAGCTTCTTCGGTCCCTTCATCGGCGCACTTGCCTTCTTGCTGATGGAAGACGTGATCTCGCTCTGGACCCCGCATTGGCAGATCATCGTCGGTTCGGTGTTCATTCTCTTCGTGCTGTTCCTGCCCAAGGGCATCTGGGGCACCGCTTTCGCCTGGAGGACCAGCCGATGAGCACGCCGCTTCTTTCCGTCGAGAATATCGGCCGCCGCTTCGGAGGTTTTGTCGCCTTAGAAGGCGTTACGGCCGCCTTCGAACCCAACAAGGTTACGGCCATCATCGGTCCTAACGGCGCTGGCAAAAGCACGTTCTTTAATGTGCTTTCGGGCGCGCTGCCGCCTTCAACTGGCGCTATCCGCTTCAAGGGCCGGGATCTCACCGGCACGCCGCAGCACCGTTTCGTGCATCTGGGCATCGCGCGCTCCTATCAGATCACCAACATTTTCCCGCAGTTGAGCGTGCGTGAGAATGTGCGCGTGGCGGCGCAGGCTTTCCGGTCGCGTTACAACATCTTGACCAATCGCAAGCGCCTGACCGAACTCGACGACAAGGCCGACGCTGCGCTCGCAGCCGTTGGGCTTCACGGGCGCCGCGACGAGACGGCGAAGTTTCTGGCGCATGGCCAGCAGCGCGCACTTGAAATCGCCATCGCCCTCGTTGCTGCCCCTGAATTGCTGCTGCTTGACGAGCCGACCGCCGGGATGGGGCCGGAAGAAACCAAAGACATGGTGGCCCTGATCGAGAAACTCGCCGCAGAGCGCACCATCCTGCTTGTCGAGCACAAGATGAAGATGATCCTTGGCCTGAGCGACCGCATCCTCGTGCTGCATCACGGAAAGCTCATCGCCGACGGCTCACCGCAGGAAATCCAGGCTGACCAAGAGGTTCGCCGTGTCTATCTCGGGCAGAACGATGGCTATGCTTGAAATTCAAAACCTCAATGCGTGGTATGGCGCGAGCCATATTTTACATGGCATCTCCCTCTCCGTGGGCGACGGCGAGATCGTAGCGCTCGTCGGCCGCAACGGCGCGGGCAAGACCACGACGGTCCGCTCGGTCATGGGGCTGATGCCGAAGGCGACCGGCAGCGTGCGTTTCGCTGGCAAAGAATTGCTGTCATTGCCCGCGCATGAACGGTTCAAGCTCGGCCTCGCCTACGTGCCGGAAGAGCGGCGTATCGTGCCGGGCCTCTGACCGTGCGCGAGAATTTGCAACTCGGCCTCGTGGCGAGCGGCGCGCGCATCGATGAAGAAGCCGCGATCGAGGAGATCGCCGAGAGCTTTCCACGCCTGAAGGAGCGCCTCAATCAACAGGGCGTCACCATGTCGGGCGGCGAACAGCAGATGCTTGCCATCGCCCGCGCCATGATCGCGAAGCCGAAGATGATTCTGCTCGATGAGCCATCGGAGGGCATCATGCCGGTGCTGGTCGAGGAAATGGGAGTGCTTTTCCGGCGGCTCCGCGCTTCTGGCGTCACGCTGCTGCTCGTCGAGCAGAACGTGGAATGGGCCTTACGCCTCGCCGACCGCGCCGTAATCATCGATCAGGGCGAGGTTGTGCACGAAAGCAGCTCTGCGGCGCTACTCGCCGACAAAGCCATCCAAGAGCGCTACTGCGCCGTCTAAAGAGACATTAGGAGAATAGACATGGAAATCGTTGGCGAGCATCACATCGCCGCCCCGCGCGAGCGCGTTTGGCAAGCCCTGTTCGATATCGAGACGCTAAGGACCTGCATCCCTGGCTGCAAGGAAATAGAGCAGACTTCGCCGACCGAATTCAAAGCGAAGGTCCAGCTTAAGATCGGGCCGGTGTCGGCCACTTTCGCTGGTACGGTCGAACTCCTCGATATCAATGCACAGGGAGGTTGCCGTCTTGTCGGGCAAGGCAATGGCGGCATCGCTGGCTTCGCCAAAGGCGCCTCTGAGGTGCGGCTTGTTGAGGACGGCGCAGGGACCATCCTGACCTATGAGGCGAAAGCAGAAATTGGCGGCAAACTCGCCGCTTTGGGGAGCCGCCTGCTTCAGTCGACGTCGCGCAAGCTCGCCGATCAGTTCTTCACGGCGTTTGCTGAATCGTTGGCGAAAGTAGAAGCCTAAAAGTAGAAGCCGTTATGCCGCTTATCGCGGCTTGCACTTCGCGGCTTCGGCCCTGCCTCTGGCCTCTGAAACTTCGCTATATTCGTAGTGGTTTACGATCCAAGCAACACGGATATAGCGGTGTTGTCCCGCGAAGCTCAGTTTCTCCCCTTTTACGCCGAGCGCCCCCGCGATGCTCGGAAACCACGTCAAATCCTGGCGCAAATAATGCGTTCCGGAGGGAACCCGCGCGGTTATGCGTTCACCGAGACCAACGCGGCCGATCTCGCGGCCATCAAGTACGAACTTCGTTCTTTCCTTAAGCGCCTCCGGCATATCGATGGAAAACCAAGGCCTCGGAAAGTAGACCGTAATCATCGATCCGCCTTTTGATATAGACGCTTTGGCAGCACTTTGCGCTTGCGCGAATGAGGCGTTCCCAATTGATGCGATGACCGCCGCCAAAGCGACAGCGTAAAAAGAAGTCCTCATGATCGTATCCCCCTGCTGCGAGCCCACCCACAGACGCGATCTCGCCGTTGTTATCAGGTAAGCTGGATATGCTCAAGTTTGGAGAAGCACCTATCTCCAATATGATCGTGCGGCGTGGCAAAAAATCCGCCATGTGATCAAGGATGCCCGGTGGCGGGGTGAGATCTTGAATACAATCGAGACAGCGAGCAAAGGTCCGAAATTGCGACACCGCATAACTCCTTAGACCATTGTATTAAGACGCATGTTGCACTCCTCCCAGCACTCACTGCTAAGCGAAGGTCGAGATGGCTAATTCGGCAAATATCGAGTTATCCTAAGCTGGGCTGCGCCTAGTCCGCAGGCACCCGGGATGATTTTGGCCATGGCATAGCCCGCGCTCATGGTTCCAGTCAGCGAAAACTGCACGACTTCGTTTGCCCTGATGGACATGCTTTCAGGCAGTTCTACTAAAGAAAAAAATCGTGGTGGAGGAAACTAAATGAGCGTCGAGGCGCTAACGCCGACAAATGATACGGCGATAAAAGACATCGAACGGCAAACGTTGAAGAAGGTCTCCTGGCGACTTCTTCCGCTCATCGTGGCCGCATATTGCGTCGCGTATATAGACCGATCCAACGTTTCCTTCGCCGCGCTCACGATGAACAAGGATTTGGGGCTGACGCCTTACATCTACGGCTTCGGCGCCGGGATCTTCTTCCTGGGATATTTCATTTTTGAAGTACCGAGCAACGTCATCCTCGACAAGGTAGGGGCGCGCGTCTGGATCGCGCGTATCATGGTCACATGGGGCATTGTATCCGCTTCGGCGGCACTTGCGACTGGCCCAGACAGCTTCCTTGTGATCCGCTTTCTGCTTGGCGCAGCGGAGGCCGGTTTTTTCCCCGGCATGATCCTCTATTTCACCTATTGGTATCCGGCCAGATACCGGGGCCGGGTCATATCGACCCTGTTTCTGGCGCAACCTATCGCCAATGCCCTTGCCTCCGCCGCCTCCGGCGCCATCCTTACGATGGATGGCCTACTTGGACTAAAGGGCTGGCAATGGGTTTTTATCCTTGAAGCGCTACCTGCGGTGGTTCTTGCAGTCGTTGTTCTAAAGGTCATGACCGACAGACCGGCTGTGGCGTCTTGGCTTAGTTCTGACGAGAAGGCTTGGCTTGAGGGAGAACTTCAGAACGAGCGCCGCGTTGTAGAGAGCCAGGGCAAGCTCAGTCTTTGGAGCGCGCTTGGCGATGCTCGGGTGCTTACTCTCTCCTTCATCTACTTCACGAGCACGACGGCAAATTACGGTATCGTCTTCTTCCTCCCCCAGATTGTGAAGGGCCTTGGGCTTTCAAATCTTCAGACTGGGTTCGTTTCAGCGGTCCCCTACATTATCGGAATGGTTGGGCTGCTTTTGTGGGGCTGGTCGTCGGACCGCTCCCGCGAAAGGCGGTGGCATCTGATTGTAGCCATCGTGGTTGGAAGCTCGGGGCTGGTCTTGGCGGGATGGTCGGGCAGCACCTATGCAGGGCTCGCCGGAATAACCATTGCGGTTATAGGGCTTTATGGATCGAGAACGGCCTTCTGGCCAATGCCCTCTATGTTCCTGACGGGAACTGCCGCTGCGGGTGGCATCGCGCTCATCAACGCGATCGGAAATCTGGGCGGCTACGTCGGTCCCTTCGCGGTGGGCTGGATCAAAGACTACACGCTGAGTTTCGAGAAGGGCCTTTATTTTCTTGCTGGCTTCTCACTCCTCGGCGCCCTTGCTACTTACCTCGCTGCCTGGACGCGCGGCTCGAAACAAGGTTAGGGAAGAGGCGTCCGGCCCTGCATATGACGCGCACGCCTAGCCCAAATAGCGGATTCTGTGCCGCGCACAGAATCTTATCGATTTAGCCGCAGGTCTATGTCGATGAGCCCGTAAAAGGGCTCATCGCTTACGTCCACTAACCATCTAGCTCAGCCATTTAAAAAATTGCCTATCAACAAACCATCTTCCATGGCATGCACGGCAGTCTGGCCTTCACCCAATTAGCATAATATTGTTGTTTTTCTCTTTTAAAGGAAATTAAATTCCGGGTGCCTCACTATATTCCGACGTGATGCGCAACATATTTTCACAAAAGCGGTTGACAGACATCGCCTTATAACCCCATTTTTATTGTCGTCTTCCGGACCGGTGACATTCGTGCCTCGGCCTCCTCCGGCTCCGGGCACAAAACACTTCCGTGGGGGGAGATTATGCGAATTTTTTGTACCATTGCCTCAGCTCTGATTGCTTTCACCTCGACAGCGTTCGCGGGGTCACTTTCGGAAATCCGTGTCGACTACGCGACCTACAATCCTCTCAGCTTGGTTCTCAAGGAGCAGAAAATCCTTGAGAAGGCCTTCCAGAAGGACGGGATCTCAATTGTGTGGGTGCAGTCTCTCGGCTCCAACAAAGCACTCGAATTTCTGAACGCGTCTTCCATCGATTTTGGTTCGACGGCAGGGGCGGCGGCTTTGCTCGCCCGGCTTAACGGCAACCCTATCAAATCGATCTATGTTTATTCGCGCCCCGAATGGACGGCGCTTGTCACCCGCAAGGATAGTGGCATTACGAAAATTACTGATTTGAAAGGCAAACGCGTCGCAGTCACGCGCGGCACCGATCCGCACATCTTTTTGGTGCGGGCACTTGCTGAGGCCGGTCTGACTGAGAAAGATATAACCGTAGTACCGCTTCAACATCCGGATGGACGCGCTGCCCTCGAGCGTGGCGATGTCGACGCCTGGGCGGGCCTTGACCCAATGATGGCCGCCGCTGAGATCAATAGCGGCGCTGTGTTGTTTTACAGAAAGCCTGAGGCGAACACCTGGGGCATTTTAAATGTGCGCGAAGCATTCGCTAACGAGCACCCCGACATGGTTAAGCGCGCGATCACCGCTTACGAAGAGGCGCGAGCATGGGCACTAGCGCATCCTGACGAACTTAGAAAGCTCGTTGCCGCGTTCACCAAGCTGCCGGAAGCGATCGTCGAACGCCAGTTGGGATCGCGCACCGATTTTTCGACGAGCATTATTGGAGAGCCGCAACGACAATCAATTTTGGCAGCGGGGCTTGCATTGCAGCAGGCTGGCGTGATCACACCAACCTCGGATGTGAAAGGGGCGCTCGATCATCTGATCGACGGCCAATATTTGACTGCGGTCAAACAGTAACTATCGCCCCTCTGGCAGGATTATGCGCGCCATGACATTGGCTGAGCTCACGAGCAAAGAAATAAGAGAAGCAGCCGCTCATGCAGGGAACGCACGAAGCCGCTCAAAGGGTTTGCCCTTAAAGCCTTTGGTTGGCTTCTGCCTCCCGATCATGTTCGCGCTGGCTTGGGAGGCTGCCGTGGGCTTGGGCTTTACGGCTGGGCGCCTCATGCCTCCGCCGAGCCAGATTTTTTCAACCTTGATAGGCCTCGCACAAAGCGGTGAACTTTGGCTTCATTCAACAGCAACGTTGAGCCGGGTACTTGGGGGATTTGCGATTGGAGCCGTCTTCGGAACAGTGCTAGGCGCCCTCACGGGCGCATCGGAGCTGGCGCGGCGCCTTCTCGACCCCATGCTCCAGGCTCTGCGTGCGGTACCCTCCATTGCTTGGGTGCCGCTTTTCATACTCTGGCTTGGCATCTTTGAAGCGTCGAAGCTTGCTCTTATCGGTCTTGGCGTTTTTTTTCCAATCTACCTGGGCGTGGAAGGCGCTGTCCGCAACGTAGACCGCAAACTGATCGAGGTGGGGCGCTCCTTCCGTCTGTCTCGGATCGAGATGGTGAGCCGCATTCTTCTTCCAGCGGTCCTTCCTGCCTGGGTGATCTCGCTTCGGTCCGGGCTTGGTCTTGGTTTCATGTTTGTGGTGGCCGCAGAATTCATGGGCGCGAGCGAAGGGCTCGGCTATCTCCTCGTCGACGGACAGCAGCTCGGCAAGCCGGACCAAATTCTGGCAGCCATTGTCGCCTTTGCGCTTTTGGGCAAGGCCGCGGATAGTGTCCTCATCTGGGTAACGAAGCCCTTCTGCGCATGGCAAGATACAGCGCGCGAGCGGCTTTGAGACACTATGCTGACAATCGACCGCCTTTCAAAAAGCTATGCAAACGGTACGGAAGCGCTTCGGGCCTTGTCGATCGAGATCCCAGCTGGCGAGATAACGGCTGTTATCGGCGGCTCTGGTTGTGGGAAGACGACGCTACTGCGGCTTATCGCAGGCCTCGATCAGGTAAGCAGTGGCCACATCGTGGTCGATGGCGAAACGATCAGCGCGCCGCATCCCGCCGTCGGAATTGTATTCCAAGAACCCCGGCTTTTTTCATGGCTCCGAGTTGAAGAGAATGCCGGCTTCGGTATTGCGCATCTCGACGCTGCTGAACGGAAAAACAGGATCGAAGCGGCGCTTGCGCGGGTGGGAATGAGTGACTACGCGAAGTGTTTGCCGCGTGAGCTGTCGGGCGGACAGCAGCAGCGCGTCGCCATCGCCCGGGCACTCATTACTCGCCCGAAGGTTCTGCTACTCGATGAGCCGTTTTCCGCGCTTGACGCTTTCACTCGCGCAGGCCTTCACGAACATCTCCTTTCGCTTTGGGAGACTTCGAAGCCGACAGTTCTGATCGTCACGCACGATGTCGACGAAGCTGTAGCACTTGGTTCTCAGATCGTAGTAATGTCACCGAAGCCTGGACGAATCTTCGAAATCATCGGTAATCCGCTCGAACGCCCGCGTGACCGGCGCTCGGAAGCATTTGACGTGTTGAAGCGCCGCGTGCTTGCATCTCTTGACGAGTCGATGCTTCCGGAGAGCCAGCAGCGCAGACGGATCGTCAGTGGCATGACTATGGAGAACAGGTGAGGGGAGAACACATGGACAAAGAAGCATTGAAGACGATGCAGGCGCCCATCAAAGAGCGCTATCGCACCGAACCTGAAGCTGCGGTCATCACTCTGAAAGCGCAAGGCGCTATCGATGACACCGCCATCGCCTGCAAGGTTGAGACCGGGCGCGCGCTGGCGGTAGCCGGGCTTCATCCCGCAACCGGCGGCAGCGGTCTTGAACTTTGCTCGGGCGATATGCTTCTTGAAGCACTCGTCGCTTGCGCGGGCGTGACGTTGAAAGCGGTTTCGACGGCAATTGGTGTTTCGCTTTCGAAGGGCATCGTGCGCGCTGAGGGCGACCTCGACTTTCGCGGAACGCTGGGTGTCGATAAGGAAGCCCCGGTTGGGTTTAAGTCCATCCGGCTCAGTTTCGATTTGGAGACCGATGCGCCCGAAGACGCGGTCGCACAACTCATCAAGCTGACCGAGCGCTATTGCGTCGTCTATCAAAGCTTGAACAACCGCCCTGATCTGCAAGTGACCGTCAATCGGGCGGCTTAACAAGGCGCTTATTTTACGAATGGCGGAGCGAAGTGCTCCGCCTCAAGCCGCTGCATAACAACCATTTGCTGCCCGCTGCCGCCCGAAAAATTGAGACCACGTGAATTCATCCTGCGAAAACCTTTGACACGCTCCAGTCAAGGCTTTCGTAATATTCTTTAAAGAATAGTAAGCAAGGGCATGGAGCCGCAAGTGACTTTAGCACGCCATTTTGCTCGTGCTGTGACAGCATCGCTGCTGATCGCAAGCGCGTTTTTTGTATTCCTTTTCTCTGCCCAAAACGCGAAGGCGGAAGATCGCGGAACCTGCGAGGGCGCTTCCGAACTCGCGGTCTTGCCCTCGCCGGTTACGCCATGGAAAGGCGCACCTTTGCGTGTCCTCGTCACGGCGGACAAACCGCTTGAGGGCGAGCTTTCATTGATTGCGCCCGATGGAAGCATCGCCGCAAAATCGCGTGAACGGCACGGGGGACCGCCCTATTTCTGGTTCGCCGAGGCCATGTCCCCTATCGCGGGCACGTGGCATGCAAAGCTTGAGCGTGACGGCGCGCCGGCCGGTTGCAGCACAATCACACGCGAAATTACCGTGCGCGAACAGGAACCGCCAAGGCCCCGCGCGACATCAGGGAGCATCTGGCCCTTGCGCAATGCATGGGATCGCTCGACGGAAAACCTCTATTCCGCATGGATAGAGAAGCTTTTCGATGCGCCACTGGAGGCCGCGCCGTCCTGGCCGGTTCTGCATGAAGTGCTCCGTGATCGGTCGCGCAATTTTCTTTTCAACCATTTGGGTCTCGGCGAGGACGGCATGGGACTTGTCATGCGCCCCGATTGCGCCGACCTTCCCTACTTTTTGCGCTCTTATTTCGCATTCAAGATGGGGCTGCCGTTTGGGTACTCGAAGTGCTCACGCGGAGGTGGCGGCGAGCCGCCCAAGTGCCGCGAGTGGTGGAACATTCAGAATCTTGAGGAAGCCCGCGTCTCTCCGCCCGAGCAAAAAGCGGAATCCGGCGCGCTGTTCGGAATGCTTCGCCAGCCGGTCTCACATCCAGCAAGCAAGCCCGCGCCGAAGCAGCTTGGGCTTGCGGCCTCGTTCGGCCATTATTTGCAGGCCGTCGCGGATGGCGTCCATTCCGGTTCCGCGCGAACGGCGGCGAATGACGACAACACAGACTATTATCCTGTCCCGCTGAATCAGGAGGCGTTGCGCCCTGGGACCGTGTACGCCGATCCGTATGGGCACGTTTTGATGCTCGTCCGGCGCATACCCCAATCTGATGGTGCGGCGGGTGTCTTCCTCGCCGTGGACGGACAACCCGACGGCACTGTTGCGCGCAAGCGCTTTTGGCGAGGCAATTTCTTGTTCGCACAGGACCGCGCGCTTGGAGGCCCAGGGTTCAAGCGCTTCCGGCCGATTGTGCTTGAGAAGAATGGCGTTTTGAGACGGCTAGCCAGCGCCGAAATCGCGAAAAACCCGCACTATGGCGATTTCTCGCTAGATCAGTCGCAGCTTGGGGTCGAGGAATTCTACGACCGGATGGATGACGTTATGTCTCCGGAGCCGCTCGATCCTATGCGTGCGATGATGGAGGTTATCACAGCGCTCGAAGAGCAAGTGAAGACGCGAGTGACTTCGGTTGAAAATGGCCGGAAATTCCAAAGCAGCGGTCGTGGCGAAGCGAGCATGCCCGACGGCGCAACAATTTTCGAGACGAACGGCGCGTGGGAAGATTTCGCAACACCGTCGCGCGATCTGCGTCTGCTCATCGCAATTGATGTGCTGCGCGGCTTTCCCGACCGCGTCGCCCGGCGCCCTGAGCGTTACGCCATGCCAAAGGAGAAGAGCGTTGCGGACGTGAAGGCCAACTTGGAAAGCGTGCTCGCATCGGAGCTTTTGTCGCGCAAGTTTTCGTATACACGCACCGACGGCTCAAATTGGACGCTCGCGCTCAAAGACGTGATCGACCGCGCGGCGGAACTTGAGATGGCGTACAACCTGAACGATTGCGTCGAGCTGCGATGGGGCGCGCCGGAAAAGAGCGAGGAGGCCGCCACGTGTAAGCGGCATGCCCCGGGGGCGCAGCACGCGAAAATGACGGAGTATCGCGCTTGGTTTCATGAGCGGCGCCGGCCGCCACGCGCTTAGAGGTGGCGCGCCAAGGGCATCGTTTCTGCTGTTTGGCGCGTCTGGATCAACGCTTTTAAGGACACGCTTCTCCGGGAACATCGGCCACCTGCTCGATGAGAGCGGCAGTATTGGCTGCAGCGATTGTGTGATTTCCGCCGAGCCAACTTGGGCTTTTCCGGAACAGGGTTACGGACGCCGCCGAATGTGCGGAAGTAGCGAACGGCGAAAGATTAATCAGGTATAAACTTCTCTTTACCAAGAGAGCGCAAGACTATACGCTCAGTCAAAGCTAACAAAACTCAAATTTATTAACAAGATGCACGGCCACGCATAAGTATAATTCAAAATTTACACAGCTCAGATTATGCCGCTATCCTTTTATTTTATTTCCATCCATAAATTATTTGCTAAGAGTTATTGTGAGACCGCCTCGACTTATGGGAAAAAACCCGTTATTCCGGCCGCGAATAAGAGCCGACGGAGCTGAACTATGAAAAAGATACTCAGCATATCCGCAGCAGCTATGCTTTTTTGCGTCGAAGTGGCCGGCGCGGAGATACGGTCCGGAGATGCACTGCTCGCCCGCAACAGCGATACACCTTACTACCACTTGTGGGCCTGGAGCAGAACTGCTCACCCGTTGCACAGCGGTAACTTCCAGAATCGAATTGTGCCGTCGCCGGTACTCGGCCTTGAAGATACGTCCTTTGTGGGGACGGGGGATGGAAGCGCCGGTTATTGGGGCCACCCGTAATCAAGACGAAAGCTAAATGCGGGTTCCCTCAAATTTACCAGCCCCGGCCTCCTGAAGCGGATCCATTGCCGAGCGGTCGCTCAGAGAGTAACATTCACAACAAGGGCTTGGAGCCGCGAGTAACGGGCAATTATAGCACGACCGTCACGGTACTCTCTCGCCACTTGTGCCCCGCGCTCCAGTCAAAGCCCTATTTGACGCCCCGCTATTTGCCGGGGAAAGGAGCGACAAGATGACAATCTCATTAACACTACAGCGATATCTCGATGGAAAATCCATCAGTTACGATGTGTTAACACATCAGCGGACCTCTACCTCCGCGCGGTCAGCCGAGGCCGGTCACATTCCCGGCGCGAGCCTCGCGAAAGGCGTCCTATTGAGAGGGGATCGGGACTATCTGCTTGCCGTCGTCCCGGCATCGAGCCGGGTGCAACTTGATGAGGTGGGAAAGCTGCTTAATCAAACTGTCTCCATGGCGACCGAAGACGAAATCGAAGCGTTATTTGCAGACTGCGACACAGGCGCGATACCGCCGGTTGGCACCGCTTACGGCCTCAAGACGGTGATCGATGACAGCCTCGACGGCTCGCCGGACATCTACATTGAAGGGGGCGATCACGAGAGCCTCATCCATCTGACGCAGCAACAATTCGGCAGTCTGATGGAAGAGGCCGTTCATGGACGCATCACGAGCCGCATTTAGTTTTTTGCGTGGTGTCTTTGTTCGGCAATCGATACCAGTGCGGTCCATTTGTGCGCTCTGGCCACGACTTCTGCTGCGGGTAATTAGCTTCCCGCGACCGCCGAAAGGTGAACCTGCGCAGGAAGGAAAGCCATAGAAGGGATGCGCAGGGAGCTATCGTGCCAGCGGATCAGATGAAAAGCCCCCTCGCTGTCTTCTGCGATTGCCGTGCAGCTTTCGACCCAGTCGCCACAATTCATATAACGAATATCGTTGATCATCCGGTCGGCCAGATGGTGGATGTGACCGCAAATGACACCGTCGGCATTGCGGCGCTTGGCCTCTCCCGCCATAGCATGCTCGAATTTGCCGATGTAATTTACCGCGCTCTTAACGTGCAGCTTTAGATAGGTGGAGAGCGACCAATAACCAAAACCGAGCCAGCGCCGGACCTTATTGAGCGCATGGTTGCACCAAAACGCAAATTCGTAGATGCGATCCCCGAGCAGCGCTAGCCATTTCGCATGGCGCAAGAGGTCGAACTCATCGCCATGCATCACCAGGAACCGGCGGCCATCGGCTGTCGAGTGAATGATGTCACGATGGATTTCAATGGCCCCGAATGTCGCGCCGCAAAAATCACGGACCGATGCGTCGTGATTGCCGGGGATGAAGACAATCCTTGTTCCTTTACGGGCTTTGCGTAATAGCTTTTGTAGCACGTCATTATGCGACTGAAGCCAGAGCGGGCTGCGCTTGACACTCCAAAAATCGATAATATCGCCGACGAGATAAATGGTGTCAGCATCGTGGTGACGGAGAAAATCAATGAAAATGCCTGCTTGTGAGGCTTTTGCTCCGAGATGGAGATCTGAAACGAAAATAGCCCGCCATTTGCGTGTCGTGGGTCCGGAGATGCGCTCTTCCACCTGAACGCCGGTTCCATGCATCTGATAGGTTTCCTCGAAAACCAGCTATCTTGTGGATCTGGCCCATAAACGAGTCATGTTTCAGGCTCATGACAGCACGCCACCCAATTTCGTTCTCACGGCGTACAAGGCACAATATTGTCGTGTCTCGGTGTCTGCGCTGGCGCCTCGAATAGCGCGATATATTCGTGCTTGTCGCGGAGCCAGCCCCAATGCGTCTGGCGGAAGCCCAGCTTCTTAAACTCGCACAGCAATAGCGCGTGGGGCGTACCATGCTGCTCGATGGGCTGCTCAAGGTCTATCACGGCTATGCGTGCCCCGGGGCGGAGGGCAGGCAAGAGATTGTAGAGAAGCCCGTAGGGCTGTCCGATTTCGTGGTACATATGGACCATCAAGACAAGGTCGGTCGAACGGGGCGGCAATCGTGGGTCATGCGGCTCGCCGAGCCCTAGCTTGATATTATCGAGGCGCTCGCGCTCAATGCGCTGCTGCAGTCTTTGAAGATAAGCCGGTACGACGTCCTCGGCCAGAACTTGGCCTGTAGGCCCAACCCGGCGCGCCAGCCGCACCGTATAATAACCCGAACCGGCTCCAAGGTCGGCGACAGTCATGCCTGGCTCGACCTTGAGAAAATTCATAATTTGCTCAGCCTCGCCGTCGCGGTCGCGAGCTTCCTCCGATGACCAAACTTCCGACACTATCCCGGCAACGGGGCGCAGCGGCTTCGGAAATACATTTGCGGGCGCTCCAGGCGGTCCCAAAGGCGCAATCTCGGGCTTCGAAGTGTCTCGCGCGAGACATTGAGAGGCAATGGCGGCGCAAACGATGCTCGCGAGAAAAACCCTTGCGGCTTGAGCGTAAAGCCATGCGGCGGCATATGACACTTTCGCCTCCTTAGTTCGGAACGGCGTTCCAATTCGCTGCGCAGAGAAGCGCTAGTGGAGCGAATTTGACATTTAAGTCCCGGCTGCCGCGCGTTCGCGCTCAAATATCAAATTCAAAAGCTCCACTAGAATCAAAAAGTTGCTAGTGGTCCTTTGATTCCGACATTTGCTCTCGATGGGGCTTCAAGCGCATGCAAATGTCGGAATCGGACCGCTAGCCGCGCGTCGTCAACAGCACATGAGTGCGGGACAATATTGCTGCTCGCAGCTCATCGGGTTGTTCACTGACAGCGGCGGCCAATGCCCGTAGCATTCCCCGCGTCCCGTGCAGTTGATCGACAAGCGAAAGGACAACTCCGACTTCTTCATCGCCAATTTTCATCTCGAAATGCAAATCGTAAAGAAGATGGGTGCGAGCAATGTCGCTCTCGTCGAATGAATAGCCCGCGTCATTGCGCTGAGGCATAATCCAGCCGAGTGCAATCCAGTGGTGCAGCACTTTGCTATCCAGCCCTTGTAAAAGAGCGACAATTTCTGCTTCGGAGATCATTTTCTTGCTCCCGTCTGGCGGGGATTATAGGGGTGCCGGGATTCCCATTCCGCAACGAGCCGCTCCAACTCATCATCAGGCCTATCCGGCATCATCACCTGCAATTCCACAAGATGATCTCCTTTTGTGCGGCCCTGCACGCCTTTCCCGCGCAATCGCAGAATGCGGCCCGTGTTGGAGCCCTTTGGTATTTTCAGGTCAACGGGACCTGTGACGGTATCGGCCTGCACGGTCGCGCCGCCCAAAGCCTCTGCCATTGTGATGGGAAGAACCGATTTGATGTCGCTGCCCTCGCGCCGGAAGACCGGATGCGGCCGCAATTCGACCTCGATGTAAGCATCGCCAGCGGGCGCGTCGCCAATCCCCTGGGAACCTTGCCCCCTCAGCCTAAGTACCTGACCATCTTTCACGCCGGCGGGAATTGTTATATCGAGCGTCCGTCCGTCCGGCATATCGACGCGCTTTTTCGCGCCGTTGACGGCATCGATGAAATCCACGGGCAAGGTGTATCTGACATCGCCGCCGCGCATCCGAAACTGAGCGTCGGCGCCTTCTCTCGCGCGTCCGCCGCGTTGGCCGAACAGGTCGCCGAAAATGCCGCCCAGATCGTCAAAGCCTTGGAAATCTTCACCGCGCTGATATTTGAAGCCCGGCCCGGCATCCGCATATTCGCGGTAGAATTTGCGCTCGGGACGCGCCGCGCCTGTCTCGTCAATTTTGCCCGCGTCGTAGTCGCGGCGCTTTTCCGGGTCGCTCAAAATCGCATTGGCGGCGGAGATATCCTTAAAACGCCGCTCGGCTTCCTTGTCGCCCGGATTAAGATCGGGATGATGTTCCTTCGCGAGCTTCCGGTAGGCCTTGCGAATGTCCTCTTCGGTCGCCGTTTTGGTAAGGCCTAGCGTCTGATATAGGTCAGCCATTATCGTTACATCTTATTTGGCGCATTAATTCTCACTCAGAATAAAGATATTCATATGCAATGCAAAATGCCGTTTGTCATAAAGCCGTAAGCTGATCCCCTCAAGTGTAGAAGCCGGGAGACTTCTAATGCTTACCATTGAAAGGCTAACGCGCCGTTTTGGCGATAAGGCTGCGGTTAACGATGTAAGCCTTGCCATTGAGCGTGGCAGCTTCGTTGGGGTCATCGGCAGGTCCGGAGCTGGGAAATCTACCTTGCTGCGCATGATAAACCGCCTTCTTCTACCGGGAGAAGGACGCATCCTTTACGATGGGTTAAACGTAACGTCGCTCAAGGGCCAAGCGCTCCTGGACTGGCGTATGAAATGCGCGATGATTTTTCAGCAGTTTAATCTTATTGGCCGCGTGGATGTGTTCACGAATGTTATGATGGGCCGGATCAACCACATGCCCTCCTGGCGATCCATGATTAAGCTGTGGCCGGAAGAGGACCGCGCGATTGTGCTTTCCGCCATGGAGCAGTTTGATATCGGTCCGCTTGCGGCGCAACGCGCTGACACAATTTCAGGCGGGCAGCAACAACGCGTCGCAATCGCCCGCGCGCTCGTACAGGAACCGGAAATTCTGCTGGCGGATGAGCCAATCGCCTCGCTCGACCCGCGTAACACAAAAATTGTGATGGACGCATTGCTTCGCATCAATCGGAGCTTTGGCATCACGGTTATTTGCAATCTGCACTCGCTCGACATCGCGAAGCGCTATTGTCATCGTCTCATAGGCTTGGCGGACGGCGAGGTTGTATTCGATGGGGCAACCAATAGTTTAACGCCGCCTAAGGTCCGCGAGCTTTATGGCTTCGAGACATCCGAAGCGGCAGACCTCTCGTGGCCGGAGCCGCCATCTTCAAATAGCGACAATGGGAGCGCTGTAACCTCATGCTAAAGCGGCGTCATTTGCTGGGCGTTTTCGCGGGCGTAGGCGCGATGCTTATTGCCTCCAGGGGTTTCGCCGAGGACTGGAGGGCCAAATATCCGGAGCTGACCTTCGCCGTAATCCCAGCCGAGAACGCCAGCGGCACGACCGAGCGGTTCACGCCCTTTGCGCAATATCTTTCCAAGGAACTCGGAGTGCCGGTGAAGCTCCGCATCGTGAGCGACTATGCTGGCGTGATCGAGGGGCAGCGCTCGGGACAAATCCAGCTCGCCATGTATAGCCCGGGCTCATATGCGACGGCCTATTCGACGGGCGTTAAGACCACACCATTCGCGGTGGACGTTAATGAGGACGGGACCAAAGCCTATTACTCCGTTTTCTATGTCAAAAAGGACAGCCCTTACGAGAAAATCGAAGATTTAAAGGGAAAAAACCTTGCCCTCGTGGACCCAAATTCTGCTTCCGGCAACGCCGTTCCCCGTTTTTCTCTCGATAAAATGGGCGTTAAGCCCGAAGCATTCTTTGGCAAAGTTATCTATGCTGGAAGCCACGAAAACGCGGTGATCGCGCTTCAGCAAGGCATTGTCGATGCCGCCGCGAATTGGTGGAGCAACGAAGAGGTGTCAAACCTGAAGCTTATGGAGCGGAAAGGTCTGGCGAAGACTTCGGATTTTCGCATCATTTTCAAGTCCGATCCCATCGTAAACGCGCCGATGGCCTATCTGACCAATCTGCCGGAAGACCTTAAGGCCCAAATACGCGATGCAGTTTTCAGCCTGCCGCAAAAGGACAGGGCGCTGTTCGACAAAATATATAATGGCAAAGCGCAGCCATGGCAGCCTATCGACCACAGCGCATATGAGCCGATGGTGCAGCTCGGCAAATTCGTCGACAATTTACGCAAGAAGAAACGATAGGTCCAAGAATTTCCGGTTCTTCCGCTGAGGAACGTCTTCACGGCAAAATCTCGATAGGCGTTCCATCGGCAACGACGTGCCAGAGCTCTTCGATTTCTTGATCGGTCACGCCGATACATCCGGCAGTCCAGTCATAGAGGCGGTGCAACGCTCCGATGCCGCCGAGGCCATTAGGTAAGCCGTGGATCATGATGTCGCCGCCCGGTGGCTCGCCGCGTTCCTTGGCCAGCAAAATATCGCGCTGTTCGGGATAACTGATCCGCAGCGATAGATGACAGCAGCTTTTGGGATTGCGCCCGCTTATTCGATAAAGACCTTCGGGCGTTTTCATGTCACCCTCGCGCTGCTTGGGCCCCAGCTCGGTGGTCCCCAGCGCGACGATATAAGTTTTGAGCGGCTCTCCCGCGCGAAAAATCGTCATTTCGCGTCGTGATTTACGAACCACAATGCGGTCAGCTATCACCCCTGCTGGCAGGTTATGGGGCTTTTCAATTCGATAGGATCGCCACGCCAGGCTTGACACCCCTGCAATCAGAATCAGGGCGGTCAATATTATCAGGAGACGCCGAGCCATATGAAATGCTGCCAACAACCATTCGTAATCAAGAGCAACTTGCGATCATTGTGCCAGAGATATGTCTCGATGATGCTTGGTATTGAAAAGCTTAGAGACGAAATAGCAAAGAAAACAGATGGGGGCCTCTGCCCCGGCAG
>CAVPNP010000019.1:0-12947 GCA_963706665.1 uncultured Alphaproteobacteria bacterium | reverse complement strand
TCGGCGCATTCGGGCTGCCGGTCACCTGGCGGACATAGGCGACAACGGCGTCAACGGCGCCTTTGCGGATTTGCTCGCCTTCCACGTCGATGCCGCTGAGGCGCGTTTGCGCTGTAAAGGGGATGAAATGGGCGTCGAGCGGAGCCATCTCCCGGCCGCGAATCCCGTAGCGTTCCTTCGCGAGTACGACGATGGAGCGGCCTTCCGGCGTTTCATCCGAAAGCGACGCCAGTTGCGCCGCGTCCGCAAGCTCACGCTCCGTGACGCCCGGCAACGGGAGAAACTCCGTGGCTTGCCGATTGCCGAGCGTAATCGTGCCCGTTTTGTCGAGAAGAAGCGTGTCGACGTCGCCCGCCGCCTCCACCGCCCGGCCCGACATTGCCAGCACATTGAACCGCACGAGCCGGTCCATGCCTGCGATACCAATGGCGGACAAAAGCGCGCCGATGGTGGTCGGGATCAGCGTCACGAACAGAGCGACGAGGACGAGCACGGAGATGTTTCCGCTCGCATAGGCCGCGAAGCTCGGGATGGTCGCCACCGCGAAGACGAAGATAATCGTCATGCCGGCGAGGAGAATGTTGAGCGCGATCTCGTTTGGCGTTTTCTGGCGCTCCGCACCTTCCACGAGTCCGATCATACGGTCGAGAAAGGTCGAGCCTTGCGCCGCTGTGATGCGCACAACGAGCCAGTCCGAAATCACCTGCGTGCCGCCCGTGACTGCCGAGCGGTCGCCGCCTGATTCACGGATCACTGGCGCCGATTCGCCTGTAATCGCGGCTTCGTTCACCGAGGCAACGCCCTCGATGACTTCGCCATCGGAGGGGATGAAGTCACCTGCCTCGACATAAACAATGTCGCCGAGTTTGAGCTGAAACGCGGATACGAGCTGATAATTGTCATGCTTCGTAGCGTCCGCGAGCTTCTTCGCCACCACATCGGTTTTCGTGGCGCGCAAGCTTGCGGCTTGCGCTTTGCCGCGGCCCTCGGCCACAGCCTCGGCGAAATTCGCAAACAAGACCGTGAACCAGAGCCACAGATTGATTTGGAGCGAAAAGGCGTAGTTGCCTGCGCCGGTGAAGAGATCGCGCACGAAAAGGAGCGTGGTGAGCATCGCCACGATTTCGACCACGAACATCACGGGGTTTTTTGCAAGCAACCTCGGATCGAGCTTCTTGAAGGATGCGCCGATTGCCGGGATCAGGATCTTGGGATCGGTGATCGTGGCCGTCGCCATCCGATGGGACGTCTTGGTGGTTGGCATCGATGTTTTCCTCAAAACTTAGAAGGTCTGGCCAGCTGTCATCGCGAGATATTCGACGATGGGACCGAGCGCCAGCGCGGGGAAGTAGGTGAGACCGCCGATGATGACAATCACGCCGATGACAAGCAGCACGAACTGCGTCCCGTGGGTCGGAAAGGTACCCGCCGATTGGGGGACGATTTTCTTGTTCACGAGCGAACCAGCGATTGCGAGCGTCGGGATGATCATCAAGAAGCGCCCGATGAACATCGCCATGCCGAGGGTACTATTGTAGAAGACCGTGTTGGCGGACAGGCCCGCAAACGCGCTGCCATTGTTGCCAGTGGCCGAGGTGTAGGCATAAAGCGCCTCGCTGAAACCGTGCGGCCCAGCGTTAGACATGCCTGCTAGACCGGACTTCGCGACCACAGCAATGGCGGTGAAGCCGAGGATCGACAGCGGCAGGATCAAAATGGCAAGCATCGCCATCTTCACCTCTTTTGCCTCAATCTTTTTACCGAGATATTCAGGCGTGCGCCCGACCATCAGTCCGGCGATGAACACCGCCAGGATGGCGAAGAGCAACATTCCATAGAGGCCGGAACCTACGCCACCGAAGATGATCTCGCCGAGCATGATATTGACCATCGGCACCATTCCGCCGATTGGCGTCAGGCTGTCATGCATGTTGTTGACGGCGCCGCAAGATGCGTCGGTGGTCACGGTTGTAAAGAGCGCCGAGTTGGCGATACCGAAGCGGACCTCTTTGCCCTCCATATTGCCGCCAGCTTGTAGGGCGCTTGGGGTGCTGTCGACGCCCAACGCGGCAAAAGCCGGATTTCCGGGCGCTTCAGCCCAGTAGCACACGCCGGTACCAGCAAGAAAGAGCAGGCCCATTACCGCAAAAAGCGCCCAGCCCTGACGCTGGTCGCCCACCATGCGCCCGAACACGTTCGTCAGCGCGGCGCCGAGCGAGAAAATCAACACGATCTGAATGAAGTTCGTGATCGCGTTCGGATTCTCGTAAGGATGAGCGGAGTTGGCGTTAAAGAAACCGCCGCCATTCGTTCCCAGCATCTTTATCACTTCCTGCGAAGCGACCGGACCCTGCGCAATAATTTGCTTTGCGCCCTCAAGCGTCGTTACCTCTGTGTAAGCATTGAGGTTTTGCGGAACGCCTTGCCATATGAAGAACAGCCCAGCGACAATCGAAATCGGCAGGAGCACATAAAGAGTGCATCGAGTGAGGTCGACCCAGAAATTGCCGAGTGTGTTCGCGGAGCGCCGCGCAAAGCCGCGAATAAGCGCCACGGCGAGCGCAATGCCTGTCGCGGCGGACACGAAGTTGTGCACCGTCAGACCAGCCATCTGCACGAGATAGCTCATCGTGCTCTCAGGGACATAAGACTGCCAGTTCGTGTTGGTGACGAAGCTGACCGAGGTGTTGAAGGCGAGGTCAGGGGTTACAGCCAATAGGCCTTGTGGATTGAAGGGGAGCGACGCCTGCAGCCGCTGTAACGCATAAAGCGTAACGAAACCAGCGACACTGAAGAACAGCATCGCGATGACGTAAGTCACCCAGCTTTGCTCCGATTTTTCGTCAACGCCGCTGACGGCATAAAGCGCTCGTTCTATGGGGCGCAGGATGAAAGAGAAAAGCGTCCGCTCGCCATTGAAAACGCGGGTCATATAGCCGCCAAGCGGCTTTGCAATCAGCACTATTACGATCGCGTAGAGCGCGATCTGAATCCAACCCATAACTGTCATGAAACGCGCTCCTTAAAATCGCTCTGGGCGCACAAGCGCATAGACGAGGTAGCTGAGCAGGAAGGCCGTTACGCCTCCGGCCAGAATATAATCGAATAACATGGCGTCCTCACAATCTGTCGCAGGCAGCAACATAGGCGACCGCGAGCAAAAAGAAGCCCAGGCCGATACTCAGCATGACGGCGTCGAACATTTAAAGCCCCCCCAAGGAACAGCTACTGATGTGCTAGTCTTGCCGTGCTTGTCTGCAAATAGACATGACTGGCATCAATTCAGGATCGATGTTTTGGGATATAAAAACAATTGGGGTATCCCCCGCGCCCGTATAGGAATTCTATATATAAAAGGCGGTGAGGAACTGCGGCAGCCGCGTTTGCCTCCCATGGTTGGGATACCCCACCAAAAAATCCGACCGCCTAATCTTAACTCTGATAGAGTCCCAGGAAGCGGCCGAGGAACATGGTAAGAGCTTGAGGCCAGCAAAAACCGCTTAGCAGCGATCTTGCGAGCGTAACCCCCAGAGGATAGGTGCCCGCGTCACCGTTCGATCACTCGCTAGCAGCCTGTCGGACTTAACGCCAAGGGCTGGCGTGAGCTAAGCTCGCCGCACTTGAGTCGCCATGGTTTTGGAGCGAGCGCAGATGAACAACTTCCGCCCGATTGACCGCCAGACCGGCTTTCTTCTGCCGCCCTCGGTGGACGACTGGTTACCGGAAAAGCATCTGGCCCGTTTTGTGGTGGAAGTGATCGAGGGCCTGAACGTCTCTGCGATGAGCGGCGCCTATCGCGGCTCGGGTTCGGCAAGCTACCACCCGCGGCTGTTGCTGGGCATTTTGGTCTATGGCTACGCCACGGGCGTGTTTTCCAGCCGCAAGCTGGAGCGGGCGACGTATAACTCCGTGGCCTTCCGCTTCATCGCTGCGAACGAACATCCCGATCACGACACCATCGCTGCCTTCCGCAAACGCTTTCTGAAGGAGATCGAAGGCCTGTTCGTGCAGGTTCTGCTGCTGGCGCGCGAGATGGGCATGCTGAAGCTGGGCACGGTGGCGCTGGACGGCACGAAGATCCATGCCAGCGCCAGCAAGCATAGTGCGCTCTCTTACGAGCACGCGGGCAAGATCGAGGCGCAGTTGAAGGCCGAGGTGGCTGAACTGATGGCGAAGGCCGAGGCGGCGGACAAGGCTGACCTTCCCGATGGCCTGTCGATCCCGGACGAATTGGCCCGGCGCGAGGAGCGGCTGCAAAAGCTGGCTGAGGCCCGCGCGAAGATCAAAGCTCGCGCCAAGGAGCGCTTCGAGCGGGAGCAGGCTGAGCATCGTGCCAAGCTTGCAGCGCGCGAGGCCAAGGAGAAGGCCACGGGCAGAAAGCCCGGCGGCAAGCCGCCAGCGCCGCCAGTTGCGGGGCCGCGGCCAACCGATCAGATCAATCTGACGGATGAAGAATCGCGCATCATGCCGGTTCCGGGCGGCGGTTTCGAGCAATGCTACAACGCTCAAGCCGTCGTGGCGGAAGACAGTCTGCTGGTGGTGGCCGGCGATGTGGTTCAGGCCACGAATGACAAGCAGCAGCTTGAACCGATGCTGGCCAAGACCGGCGCCCTGCCCGGGGAGCTGGGCAAGACCACGGCCATGCTGGCCGATAATGGCTATTTCAGCGAGGCCAATGTGAAGGCCTGCGTAGCGGCTGGCGTCGAGCCGCTCATCGCCATGGGCCGGGATGGCCATCATCAATCCCTGCACGGGCGTTTTGCCGGGACGCCGCCTGCGCCGGAAAATCCAAAGCCTGTCGAAGCCATGGCCCACCGTTTGCAGACGCCCGAGGGCAAAAAGCTTTACGCCAAGCGCAAACATACGCCCGAACCGGTGTTCGGCATCATCAAATCTGTGCTCGGATTCCGCCAGTTTCTGCTGCGCGGGCTGGAGAATGTCAAAGCGGAGTGGAGCCTCGTCACCATGGCCTGGAATGTGAAGCGGATGTTCGCCCTGAAGGCTGCTTGAGGGCGTCCTTTGGTCTCTTTGCGCCACCGCGGATCGCGGGCAGCGGCATTTCCGCAGCAAGCCGCGGCTAGGATATCAATCGCTCGCCCCAGTCCGACAGGCTGCTAGGTACCGGCGCTCCTTGGTTTGCCCTGGGCGCTACCGCGTATATTAACGCTGATGGCATTCGGAATGTGATGAATGAAATAAATAAGCCAGCCGACACACATCGCCGCGAGGGCCATTGCTCACGTGACCCATCGCGAATGAAACTGATCAGGATTCTCGACGAAAATTGTGTGGAGGCCAAGGTCAATGTCATCATTAAAATTGCAAAAACGATAGATACGACAGTCCTTGTCGTAGTGGCGATACTGGAAAGTATAACCTGCGCAACTTGTCTTCGCGGGAAAATATCAAGGGCCTGCTGCCCTTCGATGCGGGTTAGAGCTGGGGGCGGCTTCGATTCATCTGTCTGGGACAGAAATCGCAAAACCCTTTCGTGGCAAAGCTATCGGTGTTTGAGTTATATCAATTGATTAAAGGCTTTTCCAAAATAAACTTTGTGTTATTTGCGTTTGTGCGCCCGATGTTCGCGATCAGTTATTTGCTCTTTGTGCTTGTGGCGGCGATCCCGCTGGGATTGACCTTTTGTCAGAGCGCGGCGGGGATCACGCAGCTTTCGTACGCCGCATCTATCGAAGCGCAGCCTAATCCTGGCGGCTGTGCTTGGGATCATAGGGCGCTTGCGGCGGCGGTGACTTGATCGGGCTTCTCCTCCCGATGGTCCTAATCTTTGGGATCTTCTATCTGTAATCTTTGGGATCTTCTATCTGCTTGTTGTCCGTCCTTATTCGTCCGCAGCAGAAGCGCATGAAAGAGCACTAGGAAACTTATTAACGCCGTTCGACGCGGCGAGAGGGTCGTCACTGCTGGCGGCATTATAAGCAAGTCACAAAAGTTGGCGCCGATGGCGAACTTCGCGTAGAAATTGCCGACGGCGTGCAGGTTCGCGTCGTTAAGGGCACAATTCAAGGTGAGCCTGTCCGCGAAAAGGCTAAGGCTGCGCCTGCCGCCAACGAACACGGCGCAAAACCGAGCGCGTAAGGTCGCGAGGATATTGCCAAGAAGATAAGCGGTTATGTCGCCGCTATGGTGGCGAAGGTAGGGTGAGAACGAGATGTTCGGTTTTTCATTACATTTTTCGCGCTGGGGAGCAGCTGTAACGCTGCTTCTCTCGCTTGCCTCGATTGTGTTTGCTGTGCCGAACTTGATCCCTCTTTCTACCTATGAAAGCTTGCCCGCGTGGCTGCAGCTGCCGCGCATGCCGCTCGGCCTCGACCTGAGAGGCGGAACGCATCTTCTTTACCAGATCGACACCGCGCAGCTTAAGAAAGATTGGCTGCAATCGCTACAAACCGAGGCGAGGCGGGCACTAAGCGAAGAAAGGATCGCCCATTCAGGCGTTGTTATTGCCGGAAACCAAGTTCGCGTGACGATCCGTGACTCGGAGAAGGCAGGCGCAGCTTTCGCGAGGCTGAAAAAGCTGGCGACACCCCTGTCCGCTTCCTTGCTAACAGCCTCTAACGGCGATGTGGGTAATGATATTTCAGTCACGCAAACGCCTGGTGGTGTTATTACGCTTGAGCCGACACCGGCTGGATTGCAGCGGCGCATCGAAAACAGCGTCACCAGAGCTATCGACGTAATCAGGCGGCGCGTGGACCCAACAGGTACGACTGAGGCGACAATCCAGGCCCAGGGCGGCGCAGGTGGCAAAGACCGTGTGTTGATCCAGGTTCCGGGCCTAGACCCCGCAGAGGTGAAGACTCGCGTTGGCACGACGGCGAAGCTCACCTTCCAACTCGTAGACCAATCGATGACGCCGGAAGAAGCTCAGGCGACCGGCGTTCCTCCAGACTCGTTACTGCTGCCGGATTCCGAGCATCCGGGGCGTAACGTCCTCGTGCACAAAGAAGTCATCGTTAGCGGCGACGACCTTGTGAACGCGTATGCCGGTTATGACAACAGGGCAGGCGGAATTGGCGAAAGAGCAGTTGATTTTGAATTCAACAGCCGTGGCGCGGCCGCATTCGCTAAGGTCACGCGGGAGAATATCGGAAAGCCCTTTGCGATTATTCTCGATAATAAGGTGGTTTCCGCTCCCGTAATCAGGTCCGAAATTCCGGGCGGCAGGGGACAGATCACTGGCTGCCCAGCGCTCCGAGCGAGACACCTCGCGCGCGTGCGCATGCATCATGGGGTTTTACTTTTGGATCGCAAATGGCCGACCGCAAAAACAAAGGTTGTCCAGCGAGCGCTGCCGAGCAATTAATTGCGAATTCCTCGCTTTGCGCTTCGACTTTACCGCTATTTTTACGATGGGAAGAAGAATTTCGAAGGTAACGATCGCCACGCAGGCCCATATCGAAAATATAACAGCGGGGTGCCGTTGGCCAAATTGGGTTCGTTTCGCAGAACAAGACGAAAAGCGATATGGAGGAAATCCTGGCCAAAGCCGCCCCACGGTTGATGATACGGCGCGCCGATCCAGCCGCGCGCGGCTGCGACAACGCGCTCAGTTAAAGAGGCTCGATCCATCGAGGGGGGGGTCCGCTCAACGGCGTTGACGATCCCAATGCACAAGAATGCCAGCATCTTCCACGATACGATGATTACCCACTACCGCGTTGCTGATTGAGAATAGTGATGCCAAGGGGGCTTAACAGCTCCCTTTTATTTTTCTGAGCGCACTTAGCGGAATTAGAGGTAAACACGAATCTAGTCTAGAGGAAAAGCCGAATCTAGAGGTAAAGGCCGAATCTAGAGGTAAAGCCGAATCGATATTATTTCGCCAAAAAAACTGACTTTCGAATTTGCCGTTCGCAAGCAATGCGGAACAAATAATTTTCGGAAAATTCGAAGGATTTATTCACTCCCAGGCGACACGTCGCGCGCGCGCGCGTTCGTGTCGCACGGCATCGCGAGCGTTCAGCTTGACTGGAGGGGGGTAAATGATCCGAAGGCGAAGCCCCCGGTATGAGACTCACTTGAATAGCTTGGTCATGAATTCTTCAATCCCGAATAAAAAAATGCCCGCGCCGCCAACTAAGAAATGGGAGATGGATACCGCTAAAAGTGAATTGGTCCGTGCAAAAATCCAGCCCCAGAATAGCCCCGGGACGAATGTTACTAAAGCAAATACAAGGCCTATATGCGCGTGAGCAGCCGAGAATACGAGATTGGAGACGATGATCGCCAAACTACGCCGCCTCAGCTCATTGCCTTGCAAGAACGCATACAGCGGCGCTTGGATGCCGCAGCGTGCGACAAATTCTTGCACTGGCGTCAAAAGGACGTACAACCCCACAGCCAACCAGTACCACGGTGAAGCTGTAACTTCCTTGCCATCGATGCTGACATCCGCCCAGCTAACAACCGTCAGGCCGTGAAGCGCGGGCAATGTTACTATTGTGAACCACTTAATCAAAGCTCCTGCGGCAATGAACGCAAGGGAAGCGCCAAAGGAAAAAGTAACGGCGCTTTTCCAATTGTCAAAACGCATGCCGAAGAAAGCCGGGGGAAAGCCGCTCCGGCGGATGACTGGAAAAAATATCAGAGCAAAAAATACGATAATGAATGGACTCAACGCGAAGTTCACGCCCAGATAATGCTCGAATCGGGGGAGGCTCGTAAGCGCGAGCGTATAGAATGAAAGGAGCGAGAGAGCTGCGATTACGATGGAGCCGACAGCCGAACGGTAGCGGGAGAATTCTGCTTCTTTGGCAAGGCTGTCAATGCGGTAATCAAGCGACAGGCGCACGTAATTTGCGAGATAGCGCCTAAGTTCAGCGATGAGGACGTTGCGAGTTGAGGGGTCGGGCGCGTTCGCAGACTTCCGCGAGAGATCGATTGCAGCCAAAGTCAGCGGCGTTTTCGCGATGGCAGATACTGAAAGCGGCCGGCCATCGAGCGCTGACATCCCTCCGAAAATATCAAATCTGCGCCGTGTCTCGAGTTCGATGAGTGAATTGACTGCATTGATCGGATGATGTGGCTTTTTACAAAGCGACACCTCTCCTTCAATGATGATAAAGATATGATGATGCGAGAGCTGACCTTCCGCTATGATTAGCTCCCCTGCTTCATAGTGCGAAAATATTAAATGCGGCCGAAGCCGCTCAACTTGGTTTTTTCGCAAATGCGCAAAGAGCGGGATTTCGTTTAGCGGAATGTCAATTGTGGGGTCTTGGCAGAGAACTCCTGCCATCAGCGGTGCCTCCCTTTTTATACTCGCCGAAAGGCGATACTTATACCGATGCCATGTTCGTGCTCATTTTCCTGCTAAGCTCTTGGGGCGGTAGCGGGGCGGGGCTATGCACGCCCTCCGGGCAGGGCGCAAAACTCTCGGCGCGCGCCATTTGCCACGGTTCGCTGTATTGCCGTAAACCTGTTCCGGCAAAAAGCTCGCCTGGTTTGAGGGAGGGGTAGATCTCGGCAAAAGTTACGACCCGGTCCGGCGCGGCGCGATGCATGAGATGGAAAGGCCGCAGCTGGTTTGGATGTTCAAGTCCGGCCGCTCCGATGAGTTCCGCTAGGGCATTCACTGTTTCACGGTGGAAATTTGCAACGCGCTCGGATTTGTCCGACACAACAAGGGCCCGCTGCCTTATTGGGTCCTGCGTCGCGACGCCGGTTGGACAGCGGTCCGTGTGACAGCTTTGCGATTGGATGCAGCCGAGAGCAAACATAAAACCTCGCGCTGCGTTGCACCAATCGGCGCCAAGCGCCATCACGCGGGCGATGTCGAATGCCGACGCAATCTTGCCGGAAGCGCCTAGCTTAATCTTATCGCGAAGGTTGACGCCGATGAGTGAGGAATGAACGAATGTCAATCCATCGCGGAGCGGCATGCCAACGTGATCCATGAATTCAAGAGGCGCTGCGCCTGTACCGCCTTCCGCTCCATCGACCAAGATAAAATCGGGCGTAATCCCGGTGCGCAGCATAGCCTTTACGATCGCCATGAACTCCCAGGCATGGCCTATGCAAAGCTTAAAACCGATGGGCTTCCCGCCCGAAAGGTCACGCAGAGCCGCAATGAAATCCATCATTTCGATCGGCGTAGAAAAAGCGGAATGCCGTGCCGGGGAGACGCAATCCTGGCCAGCGTCAACGCCTCTTATGCGGGCGATCTCCGCTGTAATCGCAATCTCAATCATTTTGATTTGCGGCTTGCTGGCAATTGCCGGGAAACATTCCGGAGAGAATGTCCCGTTCTTGTTGCGGCAGCCAAAATAGCCTGAACCGATTTCCCAGATGATGTCGCCGGCGCTTTCTTCATGATAGGGGCTAAAGCCGCCTTCGCCGGTGTCGTGGGCAAAGCCGCCTATTTTCGCGCCTCGGTTCAGTGAGCGTATCGCATTCGCGGACAGCGCGCCGTAGCTCATCGCGGAGATATTAAAAATGGAACTGTGATATGGCTGCGCGCAATCTGAGCCGCCTATCATGATCCGAAAATTCTTGGGAGAGGGCGCTTTGGGTACAATAGAGTAACGCGTTTCATAAACATTGTACTCGGTGCCGAAAGGCCGCTTATCGAGGACGCGCTTTGCACGCTGATATACGATGGCGCGCTTGTCCCGCGGAAAGGGTGCTCCGTCCTTTTCGCTTTCAAAAAAGTACTGCCGCATTTCGGGACGGATATTCTCGAACAAAAACCGCAGATGGGCAGCGATTGGGTAATTGCGCAATATTGAATGACGCAGTTGAAAAAGATCTCGCACACCGATGGCGGCAAAGACCCCAAAAAAAAGCGGTGGTCGAGCGAGACACTTCGCGCGCGTGCGCATGCATCATGGGGTTTTACTTTTGGATCGCAAATGGCCGACCGCAAAAACAAAGGTTGTCCAGCGAGCGCTGCCGAGCAATTAATTGCGAATTCCTCGCTTTGCGCTTCGACTTTACCGCTATTTTTACGATGGGAAGAAGAATTTCGAAGGTAACGATCGCCACGCAGGCCCATATCGAAAATATAACAGCGGGGTGCCGTTGGCCAAATTGGGTTCGTTTCGCAGAACAAGACGAAAAGCGATATGGAGGAAATCCTGGCCAAAGCCGCCCCACGGTTGATGATACGGCGCGCCGATCCAGCCGCGCGCGGCTGCGACAACGCGCTCAGTTAAAGAGGCTCGATCCATCGAGGGGGGGTCCGCTCAACGGCGTTGACGATCCCAATGCACAAGAATGCCAGCATCTTCCACGATACGATGATTACCCACTACCGCGTTGCTGATTGAGAATAGTGATGCCAAGGGGGCTTAACAGCTCCCTTTTATTTTTCTGAGCGCACTTAGCGGAATTAGAGGTAAACACAAATCTCATCTAGAGGAAAAGCCGAATCTAGAGGTAAAGGCCGAATCTAGAGGTAAAGCCGAATCGATATTATTTCGCCAAAAAAACTGACTTTCGAATTTGCCGTTCGCAAGCAATGCGGAACAAATAATTTTCGGAAAATTCGAAGGATTTATTCACTCCCGTGCGACACGTCGCGCGCGCGCGATCACAACGAGGCCTGTGAACGCCAGGATCGCTCCGCGCCAGATCCACGGCGACTGATTGATCATGAAGCTGGAGGCAGGATACGGGAAATAGCCGGTCCCTTGTCCAACCCAAATCAAGCCAAGCAACGCCGCGAGAAATCCGACGATAGGTAATGAGATTTTCAAGGATGCCCATACTGTTCCCTTTAAGTTTTTGAATTGCTGGTCTGAACTCGCCAGCTGTGCGCCGACAAAATCTGATGTCCGACCCGCCGCAATGCCGCGACGGCGGTGATCTGTCGTCAGGTATCCACTCTTCTAAAGCTTCACGCGATTAAGCCGAAGGGCATTCCCAACAACACTAACCGACGATAGCGACATCGCCGCCGCCGCGATGATCGGCGAAAGCAGAATGCCAAGGAATGGATACAGCACGCCCGCAGCGACCGGCACACCCGCCGCGTTATAGATGAACGCGAAAAAAAGGTTCTGTCGGATGTTGGCCATGGTCGCGGCCAAAAGTTGTCGGGCCCGCACGATGCCGTTCAGATCGCCCTGGAGCAGCGTCACGCCGGCGCTTTCCATGGCGACGTCAGTTCCGGTGCCCATGGCAATGCCCACATCGGCAGCGGCAAGCGCAGGCGCATCGTTGACGCCGTCTCCAGCCATGGCGACGACGCGTCCCTGACTCTGGAACCGTTTGACGACGCTGCCCTCGTCTTCAGGCAGAACCTCGGACTCGACGTCCGTGATACCGAGCTTTTGCGCCACGGCGTTCGCCGTTGTCTTGTTATCGCCGGTCAGCATGACAACTCGGATACCTGCCTCCTTGAGCGCAGCAACGGCTGACGGGGTTGTCGCCTTGATCGGATCGGCAATGGCGAGGATTCCGGCGGCCATGCCGTCCAGGGCAACATAGATGGCTGTTGCTCCTTCCTGCCGAAGCTCTTCGGCGGCCGTATCAAGAGCACTGGTATCGACGCCGGCCTCGATCATGATCCGGCGGTTGCCAATAACCAGCTTCCGGCCTGCGATTGAGCCTGTGACCCCCTTCCCGGCAGGAGAATCGAAGCTTTCCGGCTGCGAGAAGGTTAGCCCACGCTCGACGGCTTTGCGCACGATCGCAGCCGCCAGGGGATGTTCGCTGCTTCGCTCCAGGCTCCCGGTCAGACGCAGTAAATCGTCTTCGGTGATGCCAGCTACGGTCCTGATGGCAACGACACTCGGCTTGCCCTCAGTCAACGTGCCGGTCTTGTCCACTACCAACGTGTCGACTTTCTCAAGACGTTCGAGCGCTTCTGCGCTCTTGATGAGCACGCCGGATTGCGCGCCACGTCCGACACCAACCATGATTGACATAGGCGTCGCGAGCCCGAGCGCGCACGGACACGCAATGATGAGCACAGAGACAGCCGC
>CAVPNP010000018.1:0-10189 GCA_963706665.1 uncultured Alphaproteobacteria bacterium | reverse complement strand
TTCCCTGAATTGCTTAAGATCGCTTTTCGTGACCGGTTGATAGATCGGGCGGACCATCCGGTCGTCTTGCACCTGCGCGGCATGACGTGATGTTGGATGCGCTTCCGTTTCGCGAGATCTGGTGCGTTGACTTCGAGTTTGGCGCCGCCGCCGGCAACCGCCCCGATCCTGTCTGCCTGGCCGCATGGGAATTACGGAGCGGTCGCAAGCTTCGATTATGGCGCGACGAGTTTGGCCCTTCCCCACCGTACAGCACCGCAGCCGACTCTCTCTTCCTTGCTTATTATGCGAGCGCCGAGATCTCCTGCCACTTGGCACTAGGCTGGCCTAAGCCGACTCGCATTCTCGATTTATTCACCGAGTTCAGGTGCAGGACCAACGGACTAGCAACACCAGCCGGCGCCGGGTTGGTCGGCGCGCTTGCCTATTACGGCCTGGACAGCATGGCCGCCTCTGAAAAGGACGCGATGCGGGCGCTCGTCTTAGGCGGCGGCCCATGGTCCGAACAAGAGCGCGAGGCAATTCTCACTTATTGCGAGCAGGACGTCGCCGCCTTGGCGCGTTTGCTTACGCCTATGCTGCGGCACATAGATCTGCCACGCGCTCTCCTGCGCGGTCGATACATGGCGGCCGTGGCGGTGATGGAACACAACGGCGTGCCGGTCGATGCGCGGCTGCTCAATGTGCTTCGAGAGAAATGGTCGCTTTATTCAGGACCGATTAATTACCGACATCGACATGGCCTATGGCGTCTTCGATCACCACACCTTCAAGGCAGATCGATTCTCAGCATGGCTCGCCAAGGCCGAGATCCCCTGGCCACGTCTCGAGAGCGGGAAGCTCGACCTTAGCGATGAAGCTTTCCGGCAAGCAGCTCGGGCGCATCCATCCGTGGCGCCGTTGCGCGAGCTGCGATCCTCATTGTCTGAGCTGCGCTTGTCCGATCTCGCTGTGGGAGCTGATGGCCGCAATCGCTGTCTGCTCTCTGCGTTCCGTTCGAGAACGGGACGAAATCAGCCAAGCAATTCCAAGTTCATTTTCGGCCCTAGCGTATGGCTGCGCGGATTGATTAGGCCGCCGCCTGGTTATGGCCTCGCCTATGTCGATTGGGCTCAGCAAGAATTTGGCATTGCCGCGGCGCTCTCCGGCGATCCTGTAATGCTGGACGCCTATAATTCCGGCGATCCGTATCTCGCCTTCGCTAAGCAAGCCGGCGCCGTGCCGGTGCACGCCACGAAGCGCACACACCATGCAAAGCGCGAACAATTCAAAGCGTGCGTGTTGGCCGTGCAGTATGGCATGGGGCCCGAGGCACTCACCGCTCGCATCGGGCAGCCGGCCATCGTGGGGCGCGAGCTCATCCGGCTGCATCAAGAGACTTATCGAGTATTCTGGCGCTGGTCCGATGCGGTGGTAGATCATGCGACACTTTCGGGAAGTATCGCCACAGTCTTCGGTTGGCGGGTCAATAATTCACCCAATTCCAACCCGCGGTTTTTCAGAAACTTTCCGATGCAAGCCAACGGCGCCGAGATGCTGCGCCTAGCGTGCTGCCTCGCCACAGAACGCGGCATAGAAGTCTGCGCCCCCGTGCATGATGCGGTGTTGATAGCGGCGCCACTATATCGGTTAGAAGAGGATATCGCAGCGATGCGTCAAGCGATGTGCGAGGCGTCTTCGATAGTGCTTGCCGGATTTGAGCTCGTCACAGATGTGAAGGCAGTCTGCCATCCTGATCGCTACGAAGATGGCCGAGGCACTGAAATGTGGGCGCGGGTTATGGGGCTGATTGGCGAGGGCAATGTCGCACCAACGCAACAGCATGTCGCACAGGTGCACATACGTCAGGTATCTTAAATGATCTCCTCCTTTAATAATATTAATACCCCCTGGGACCCTAACAGGTTCAAGCTAGACGACGATCTCGCGCACCGTATTGCATCAACACCCTCAGGTAGGAAGCACCACATGGTGCGTAGGGTTAGTGGTCTATTCCTACGTGGCCCTATCCCCATGCGATGGCTAAACGATGCCAGCAAGTTAGGTATAAGTGCGCTTTGGGTGGGCTGTGTGCTTTGGCATTTGGCGGGGATCCATAGGTCTGGCACGTTCCTCGTCTCCAATCTTCACATGTATCGGTGGGGCGTAAATCGCTACGCCAAGAGTCGCGCCTTGATCGCGCTTGAGCGCGCACATCTGATCACTATCAAAGACCGCGGTAAGCGCAGCCCGAAGTGACGATCCTTGTTGGGGAGGAGCGATGAGCAGGCTAAGCGCAGCCCGACGAGGATACGACGCGCGATGGCGCATTCGGTCGAAGCATTTTATTGCGCAACATCCGTTGTGCGCCATGTGCCAGGCAGCGGGAAGGGTAACCCTAGCCGTGTGCGTCGACCATATCGTCCCCCATAAAGGGGACCGTCAGTTGTTCCACGACAGCAACAACTGGCAAAGCCTATGCGACCATTGCCATAGCTCACGCAAGCAGCGGGCCGAGCGTATCGGCTATGACCCGTTGCCGGGAGTGGACGGACTGCCCACCGACCCACGCCATCCGTTCTTCAGGAAGCCGGGAAACAAGTGATGCTGAAGCCCGAAATCAAACCCGGGGGGAGGGTAAAACAAAATGACAAAGCAAATAGGACCGGTGGGGGCGCCCCAGAATGAGCAATGCTAGGAATAGAATCAAAAAACAGCCAATTGCGGCTCGGGGAAATCGCAAAGTAACCGGGCATGAAGCAGGGCGCATCAAGCGTGCACGTGCGCAGCTCAAGGGGCCGTCTGGCCCTATGCCATGGGACGATCCGAGCCTATCCCGCCTCGAGGCTGTGATCGTATTCCTTGAGAGCCTGCCTATCACGAAGGGCATCCTGCAAGGCCAGATGATGAAGCTTCTGCCGCATCAAATCGCGTTTCTCGAAATGATCTACGGCAGCGACCCTCAACCGAAGCTTGGGATCATGTCACTGCCGCGAGGCAATGGGAAAACCGCGTTGATCGCCAATCTTGCGCTATGTCACATGCTTGGGCCCGAAGCAGAAAATCGAGGCGCGGTCTACTCGGCGGCAACCGATCGAGCGCAGGCCGCCCTCACGTTCGCGGAGATCGAAGCCACCATTTGCGCGGTCCCGCAGTTCTCGGCGCGGTGCGCGATCAGCGGTTATCACAAGAGGATTACTGTTCTCGAGGGACGCGGCGAAGGCACCGTTTACGAGGCATTGAGTTCCGATGCGCCGCGGGCTTTTGGTCTAGCGCCTTCGCTGTGGCTGTACGATGAGTTGGCGCAAGCCCCGAACAGAAAGCTGCTCGACGCGCTTCTAACAGCGTCAGGAAAGAGGGCGAACGCATTTGGCATTATCATCAGCACGCAAGCGCAAACCGACGACCATCCGCTCTCAATTTTGATCGACGAGGCTCTCGCCCGCCGAGCTCCTACCACCGCTTGCCAGTTAAAGGCTGCGCCCATGGACGCCGATCCCTTCGACCTCGAGACGCTTCGGGAGTGTAATCCGGCCGCCGGCGTCTACCTGAACGAGTTAGACTTGATTGCCGCCGCTGACATGGCTCGACGCAGTTACGCGTTCGAACCGGCCTACCGAAACTTGCGCCTCAATCAGCGCATTCGCACCGACGTGGACGCGCGGCTAGTCGATGCCGCGACTTGGAACCGCGGCGCCGTTCCGGTGATCGAGAGCAATCTTATAGGCAAGCCTTGCACTTGCGGATTTGACTCCGCGGCTAAGCATGACCTTGTGGCCTTCCTGATGGCCTTCACCAGTCCGAGCGGGATTTTCGATATCCTGTGTCACTTCTGGACCCCGTTGGGGCAATTGCCGGGGAGACGTGCCGGCGAGCGCGAGCTATTCGAGCAGTGGATACGCGCTGGGTATCTGATCGGCGTCCCGGGCGACATCGTAGACCCCGCATGGGTGCTGCGCGAGATATCGGTTCTGGCGTCACGATTTCAGATCAAGGAAATCCGCTACGACAAATCTTACATGGACGGGATCAAGCTTGAGATGACGAAGGCCGGCGTTACCCTTCCCTTTGTCGAGTATCGGCAGGGGTTCATTTCGATGGGCCCGGCGCTACAGTTTCTTGCCGACAAGCTGCGCGCCGGACAGGTTCGCCATGGGGGGAATCCGATCCTGACGCATTGCATCGGGAATGCTGTCGTCGTCGCCGATGCCGCCGACAACATGAAGTTTCACAAGGGCCGGTCACATTCGACTTCGAAGCTCAGGGTTGACGGTGCCGTTGCGATGGCGATGGCTATGGCGCCAATGGCAGCGCCAGAACAGCCTCGCGAATTCCGCATGATGTTTATTTAGGTGAGCGGTCGTGAAAGCTCGATCGGGGTAAAGCGGACATGGCGCGGGCTTGTCAGTATGTCCGCGACCCAAAGCGGTTCGAAATACACTGCCACGATTACCTCTTAAAATTGTGAAAAAAGATTTATGCCATCAGGGGTTGTTATCACAATCCTGATGCATATGTAACGGGAGTGGTGGGCTCCCTCCCATCACCTGTTCCCCCAAAAGGAACCTAAGAAGCCCCGATGGCCCCCCCGTCTTCCGGGGCTTCTTCTTTGGGTAGGCCCCAAAGCGGACGGACTAGATGGGCCGCCATGCCTTCAGCTTCTCACCCGAAGCGAACATGCTGGCTCTTCAGACCCGGAGGGTGCTTGCAACTTTTGCGGGCGAGGATGATAATTTAGCGCGCTAAGCTTGTAATACACTCAGTCAGTGCCCATGTCTTTATGACTGGCACGCCGGACCTAGGCGCTGACGGTAAAGACTACGTGCCAACTCAGTGCACGCCCCCTTTCCCGAAATCAGCACTCCAAGCGCCCTTTACGGGAGCGTGGTTCGGCGGTTGCCAGCCTCGGACAAGCACAATAAACGGAGAAACACCCATGAAGAGCCTCGTTTCGATGATCGTTGCGTTGGGTATTGCGGTTGCCTTCGCCGCCCCGACGTTTGCCGCTGATAAAGCGCCGACGACCAAGGCCGACTGTGAGAAGGCCAAAATGAAGTGGGATGATGCAGCTAAGAAGTGCAGCTAACGCCATCTCGACGCTATGGAGCGGCGGGTCTTCGGACCCGCCCGTTTTTGCAAACCTGAACTCGACAAAAAAAAGAAGCCCCGACGGGGGGACGGGCAGAGAGCAGTCGGCCATATTCAGGAGCAACTTCGAATTGACCGCGCCGCCATCGCAAGGTGCATCGACCGTCGAGGCCAGGTCGTCCGTCGGGCTTCCTATTTGTCCCGCCATCGCCTCTCTCCTGGTGATTATCCACTAGGCTGAGGAACAGTGATGCGTATCGCCCAGATCGCGCCCCTTTACGAGTCAGTCCCGCCAAAACTGTACGGTGGGACCGAGCGCGTTGTTGCGCATCTAACTAATGCGCTCGTCGAAAGGGGCCATGAGGTTGTTCTATTTGCGAGTGGCGACAGCCATACGGATGCACAGCTCGTTCCGTGCCGCGAGGTGGCCCTCCGGCTTGACAAGCAATTGTCTTGGGACATTCCCGCACATCTGGCGATGCTCGCTGAGATCCTAAAGCGGGCGATGAGTTTCGATATTCTTCACTTTCATCTCGACTGTTTCCATCTGCCTCTGTTCAAAGACATCCTGGATCGAACGCTAACCACCGTTCATGGGCGGCAGGACATCAACGACCTCGCTATGCTGCACCGGCACTACCCGAACTATCCTCTCGTCTCCATCTCCCATAGCCAAAGGCGACCGCTCCCGCATTTGCGGTGGATCCGAACGATCCATCATGGATACCCGAAATCTCAATATGCCTTTTCGGCAAAAGCAAATGGCGGTTACCTCGCCTTTCTTGGCCGCGTGGCGCCAGAGAAGGGCGTGGACCGGGCGATTGAAATCTCGCGTCGGGCAGGTCTACCGCTCCGCATCGCGGCGAAGGTCGACTCAGCGGATAAGGACTATTTTGAGGCTCGCATCCTCCCGTTGCTCGACTCGCCCGGAGTGGAATTTATCGGCGAGATCGGCGAAGCCGAGAAGTCTGAGTTCCTTGGCAATGCGTGCGCACTCCTCTTCCCCATTTCGTGGCCGGAACCCTTCGGCCTCGCAATGATCGAGGCCATGGCCTGCGGCACACCAGTGATCGCCTTCAATCAAGGCGCGGTCCCCGAGATCGTACGCCACGGATTGACCGGTTTTATTGTGGAAACCGTCGACGAGGCCGTCAAAGCCGTTCCGCGGCTTGCCGCAATCGATCGTGCGGCCGTCCGTGCAACCTTCGAACGTTACTTCTCGGTCGAGGTCATGGCGGCAAACTACGAGGCCGCCTACGCAAGAGTTCTTGCGGGCGAAAGCGAGGTCAAAAAGCTCAAGGTGGCAAAGGGTGATGAAGCTACTCACGTGTCACCGGCCTCGGGAATTCCGATCACCGCTCCGTTGTCGGCACGGGCCTAGTTTCATACTTGCAGCAATGGACTTCACTGCTTAACCCTGACTTATGGGTGAGGACGTAGCAGCAAAGGCAGTTGAACTCGCAGAGCCCGCGCTCGTCCACGGCGAGCCTCTTTACGTTCTTAAGCACGACGATCTATTCGCTTTGTTCAATGCCTGGGGGGACTTCCATGGGTTGATGCACAATGTCGGGCCAAGCACCGGAGCAGACGGTCTCTTCCAGGACGATACGCGCATCCTATCCCGCTTCGTCTTACGGATCGGCGGCGTTGTTCCGCAGCTTCTTGGTGGCACCGTCGGCCGAGACAATGTCGTTTTCAGCGCGCACCTCGCCAATCCAGCGTTTTATGATCACAGTGGCACGCTCATCGCTTCGGGGCAGCTCGCCATTCATCGCCGCCGACTGCTCTGGCGCCGCAAGCTCTATGAAACTCTCAAGGTGCAGAACTTCTCCCATGACCTTGTGGCAGCAAACCTGGAAATCGAAGTGGATGCCGATTTTTGCGACGTGTTCGAAATCCGTGGCGTTACCCGCGTCCGACGCGGCGATTTGTTGCAACCACGAGCGGAGGGACATTCGCTCATTCTGGCTTATCGTGGCCTCGATGGCCAATTTCGACAAACAGCAATCAGCTTTTCGGTGCCTGTCGACATTCAGGGACGGCGCATACTGATACCGATCAATCTACAGCCAGGAAAAGCTCACCACCTGATCGTGACGGTCTCGAGCCAAGGTGAGCCAGCGAAACCTAACCAAGCGGCGTTCCTCAGCGCCTTGAAAGGAAGCAAGCGCGCTGCACGGAGAGCTATCCGCGACTTCAAACCTATCACCACCTCGAACGCGTCGTTTGAGGCTTGGTTGCAGCGTGCGGCAGCCGATCTTTCGTTGCTCGTAACTGAACTCGATACGGGCCCGTATCCTTACGCCGGCATACCCTGGTTCAGCGCTCCCTTTGGCCGAGATGCGGTGGTGACCGCGTTGCAGGTGCTTTGGATAGAGCCGTCTCTCGCCCGTGGTGTGCTCGCCTATTTGAGCGCGTTGCAGGCCGCTGAGCGTTCGGCATTCCACGACTCAGAGCCGGGCAAGATCATGCATGAGCTCCGGAAAGGTGAAATGGCCGCGCTTCGCGAAGTACCGTTTGGCAAATACTACGGCGGTGTGGATACCACACCGCTCTTTGTCGTTTTGGCGGGCGCACATCTACAACGTACCAACGATGTCGAGTTCGCAGAGCGAATATGGCCTGCCGTGAGCGCGGCGCTCGATTGGATGGACAATTTCGGTGATATCGATGGAGATGGGTTCATTGAATATCGCCGCGGTACGGCTGGGGGTCTCACCAATCAAGGTTGGAAGGATTCGAGTGACTCGGTATTTCATGCCACTGGCGAACTCGCGCAAGGTGCGATCGCTATCCTGGAAGTCCAAGCTTATGCGGTTGCGGCGAGGCGCGCTGCTGCGAAGATCGCTGCCGCCATCGGCAAGATCGAGCTAGTCGACAGCCTGGAAGCAAAAGCGAATAGACTCCAGGCAAGCATAGAGGAGCATTTTTGGTGTGAAGCAATAGGCACCTACGCACTTGCACTCGACGGTGCCAAGCAGCCTTGCAAGGTACGGACCTCTAACGCCGGTCATCTGCTGTATTGTGGAGTGGCATCACACGAAAGGGCGGGGAGCGTTGCGCACAGCCTGATGGGGCCGGATTTTTTCAGCGGTTGGGGTGTGCGCACCGTCGCCGTTGGTGAGAGCCGCTACAACCCGATGTCCTATCATAACGGAACAGTCTGGCCGCACGACTGTTCGCTCGTTGCCGCGGGACTTAGCCGCTATGGTCGGAAGGAATGGGCGGGTCGAATTTTGACCGGAATGTTCGACGTAGCATGTCGACTTCCTGAATTTCGCATGCCTGAGCTCTTATGCGGTTTCCCACGGCGCGCCGGCGAAGGGCCAGTGTGTTTTCCTTCCGCCTGCACCCCTCAGGCTTGGGCAAGCGGGGCTGTCTTTCTAATGCTGCAATCTGTACTCGGGCTCGAGATCGACGCCGTCAATAAGCTCCTGAAGGTTACGGAGCCGCACCTGCCGGCCTGGCTCGATCATGTTTTGGTGGAGGATTTGTCGATAGCGGGAGCACGCGCCTCATTGCTTTTTCATCGAAAGAACAATGCCGTCGAGGTCGACATGAGCGACGCGACAAATGGCATACGACTCGAGCTAATCAATTGAGCTAGTTCAGAGATCGCTCGAGAAATCGCAATAGCGCACTCTCCATTCTTGCGAGGCCGTTCCTTATGCGGCCGCGGAGAAGAGAGTTCCTCAACTTTCCCTGTTCGTACGCCGCGATGATGCTCGAGTGAATGTAGCTTGCTCGGCCGCAAAACGCGGGTACGCAAGAAAGGGCGCCGACCGGAGCCGCCCGGGATGTCCGCTTCTGGCACTTAGCGGACCTTGATATCGACGCTGAGCATGTCCCCTATTGAGGGGGATTGTGTTGCAAAACTCGACGAGGAGTAGTGATCTGACAATAATCGAATCGAGACGAACTCTTCTTTGACTCAATATTGCGTGCTGCCGCCTGATCTTAAATCAATGTTGCTGACTTGGGCGCGCAAAATCGTTTTGCAACACAATCGAGGGGTAAAGCGGACGTCCCTTGATCCGCCCGGCCTCCTGATAGCCTCAGGTGTTCGATCACGTGAGCCTAAAGCAGGCGAAAAAAGAGCCCTTCCTGTTACCCCTAGCGTTACCCTATCCCTAATTTGCAATACCAACATTCCGGCTAAGTGCTGGTGACCCCGGCAGGATTTGAACCTGCGACCCTCAGATTAGGAATCTGATGCTCTATCCTACTGAGCTACGGGGTCCCCGATCGCGGCCGGCGCGATTGCCGCGAACGGATATATAGGCGTATCCGCGGTGCGCTGCTGAGTCGTGTGCAGCGTTGCCTGCAACTCCGTTCAGCCAGCCTGCGATGCGCGGGTGGTGATGGCGGTAGCTGCCGAGATTCAAGTGTGCAGCATTGCCCGCTTGATTCACACGCAGCGCACTCCCCACGCAAAAAAGAAATCGTGTGCTGGCTGCTCTCCAGGTGAATATCCTGGCTATGTGTGTCGAAAGCCACCCTAATAATGGCACAGGGCCGCACCTCACAGAGAAGGGAAAGGACCTGAACGAAGACATCGCCTCTCTTGTCAAAAAGGGCCTGGAGGTTGATGTTCAACAGGCACTCGATGTCGTGCGGGTGATCGGCAACAACGCAGTGCATCCAGGCGTTATCGAACTGAAAGATGACAGAGCCACTGCCCTTAAACTTTTCGAACTGGTCAACATCATTGTTGAGCGTCGAATCTCCACGCCGAAGCGCATAGCCGCCCTCTTTGAGGGGTTGCCTCCAGGGGCACACGAGCAGATTGCGAAAAGAGACGGCAAGCCTTAGCGCAGCGCCGAGCGCACCGGCCTAAGCCTGCGGACCACGCGCACCGTCATCGCGAAGAGCAAGGCGGTACGTCGCCAACCTCGGCGATCTCCGCGCTAATCCCCCACACAAGCTGCCCCGTGTGGCGTTGCGTGGCCTCACGGGGCGAGGTTTGGCCTATGGCCTAAGGGCACATGCCATCCTCGACCACTCGGCTGTGTGGGGCTTAGCCCCACCAGGCCGGAAAACGCCCGTCATTCACTAGGCTGAGTCGGGGGTTGGAGTCAGCTATCGCCTTGTAAGCCTTGAGTTTCCTATGGATTTGACGGAA
>CAVPNP010000017.1:0-642097 GCA_963706665.1 uncultured Alphaproteobacteria bacterium | reverse complement strand
GCCAGCGCCCTATTGTCCATTCTTTTGGCGTTCGCCTACATTTGGCGACTACATATTATTCTGCACAAGAGTCTCGGTGACAGCAGCACTTTCTGGGTCGGATCTCTGCTGGTAGCCGTGCCGCTCGTCGCTGGCATTTGGGGCTTGTTCGGAAGAGCAACTGTTCCGCTGGCAGTCGCCTGGGGTTGGCAGTTTGGCGAACACTTGCCGAAAGCGCTGTCGCCGCCGCCTCATATTTCCTCAATCGGCATGATGGACATGATGCATGCGATGGTGAACCGTAGCGGCTTTTACATTGCGGGTGTCGACTACGATGGAATTGCAGTTTGTATTGTTTCTCTGATCGGTCTCGGGCTCTATCTTTCGGCCTATAGCCGCGGCGTCCGATAACAGTTGGGGCATCGTCAGTTTGATCTCATCGATACTCAGCGCCATGAGCTTCTCATCGTGGCTGACGCCTCAACAGGCCAGTCCCCAGCGAGGCCGAGGCGGCTGATGGGTGCCTTGGAAGTTAGAATGCGGTGCTGGCGGTGCCAATTGTATTGGCGGCGGATGATGCGGGCGATATGTTTCCGCTGTGGGTCAAGCAGCACTAATCTACGGCCGCCCTTGGACTCCAAATTCCTCGTCCGCTTTCGGAGTGTAAGCGGTATTCGAGTGAAATAGCTGGTATTTCCGCTTTCGACCCAACCCTGAAATGGCTCAATGACTGACTGACTTCCGGTTAGGGTCATTTTCGGCGTTGGCTCCAACCAGTACGACCGCAACGGCCCGGGATCAGACATTTACTCGAATTGTTGGCCAAACTGAAACAATGTGCTTAGCCTTCTTAAGCGGCTAACATCCTGTCGACCTCGCGAACGAGGTCTTTCAAATGGATAGGTTTGGAGAGAATTCGCGCTTGCTTAGGCGCTTCACTGAAGGGCTGCAACGCCACTGCGGCGAAGCCTGTTATGAACATGATCTTCATGTTCGGGTTCAGTTCCGCTGCGCGCTTGGCAAGCTCAATGCCGTCCATCTCAGGCATCACAATATCTGTTAGCAGCAGTGTTACTGGTTTCTCTTTCAGGCCTTCGAAAGCTTCCGCGCCGTTTCCATAGGAAACAACTTCGTAACCTGCCCGCTCTAGCGCCTTGGCAAGAAAACGACGCATGGAATCGTCATCTTCGGCAAGAAGAATTGTCCGCATTTTATCTAACTCGTAAGCAACAAACTGGATCGAAGAGGGACGGCTGCTAACGAACGCGGAACAAAAACACGTTCCTCGTAGCGTCTTACCCTTATATCATCTTTAGGCAAATTCGAGGCCTAGATTTGTCTTAACCTTACTCTCCACAGTTTAACGAATTCCCTAAGACTACAGCTGCTTCCGGCATCTCAGCCAGACAGTGACCCAATAAAGTTGAGTTCGGTCCCCAATCAAGGCCCGGAGGCGATGTTCGTTTATATAAAGACGATTGCCCTCGTTGGCCTTTGCCTTAGTTATGGGCCTTCTACCGATGTATTGCTTTGTTCATCTCGTGGCAAAAGCCAATGGCGGAGACGGGGCTCGTCGACATCATGAAATTCTTGAATTTGGGCGAAGCAAAAGCGGCACACTCGCGATGTGCGCGCTCCCTCGCGAATGTAGCCCTCGTTGCGCTGCTGGTGATCGCCGGTGTTGCAAGAGCCCAGGAACCGGCCAACGGCGACGACCTGCCCGCGCTGACCAAACAGTTTCAGCAGCTTTACGGCGGCCGTAAATACAAAGAGGCAACCCCGATTGCCCAGCGCGCGCTGGAGCTTGCGGAACGTCAGTATGGATGGAATGCCCATGAAATAGGTTTGTATGCGTACAATCTCGGGGAACTTTACCGCGTCCAAGGTCAGACCGCCGAGGCAGAGCGGTTCCTAAAGCGCGCACTCGCAATCTATGAATTGCAGTGGGGTCGAGAGTCTATCGGTGCCGCCGCTACGCTCAGTAGCCTTGCGGAGCTATATTTTGATCAAAGGCAAACCGCTGAAGCCGAGCAGCACTTAAAGCGGGCCTTCGATATCTATGACCGGGAGCGCCAACTGCATCCCGTCCTTGCGGCCACTCTCGAACCTTTTTATAAGCGGGCTCTGGCGATGCGGGAGAAGACGCAAGGCGCCGAGCACCCCGATGTGGCTCAAGCGCTCAACAAACTCGCGGAATTATACCACATTCTGGGCCGCTTTACCGAGGCCGAGCCGCTGTTGAAACGCGCCCTGACCATCGCCGAGAAGGCGTTGGGACCGGATCATCCCGATGTCAGCACTTATCTCCGCAATCTGGCTGAACTATACAAGCTTCAGGGACGTGCCTCCGAAGCCGAACCGCTGTTGAAACGCGCACTCGCTATCGAAGACGCAAAGCTCGGGGCGAAGGACATCACTTACGCGACGTCACTCGGCAAGCTTGCGGAGCAGTATTTCGAGCAGGGCCGCGAAGCCGAAGCCCAGCCGCTCCTAGAACGCGCCCTTTCTATCTATGAAAATTTGAGGAAGGCAAATGGTCCCATCGAGATCACTTTCGAGCCTTTTTACAGGCGGGCTCTCGCCATGCGCGAGAAGGCACTGGGCTCCAATCACCCCGAAGTGGCTCGAACGCTAAAACAACTCGCCGAATTCTCCTATGTGCATGACCGAAAAGCCGAAGTCGAGGCGCTTAGATTGCGCGCCCTGAGCATCGCCGAGAAGGCATTCGGACCAGATCACCCCGATACGTGCATTTATCTGCGTGATCTGGCCGAGCTGTACCAAATTGAGGGGCGTGACGCCGAGGCCGAGACCCTCATAAAACGCGCCCTAGCCATTGCCGAGAAGGCGTTGGGACCGGAGCATCCCGATGTGGGCGCTGATCTCGATCATCTGGCCGACATGTATCTGCGCCAGGGGCGATCCATCGCCGAGGTCCAGCCTCTCCAGAAGCGCGCCGAGTATATCCGCATGTTATCAGCGGAGCGCGACCTCAAAACCGCCGAGAAGACGTTAGGGCCTGATCATCCCGACATAGGCGCTCAACTCCGTAATCTGGCTAAGCTGTATATCCGTCAGGGCCGTGACGAAGAGGCGGAGGCACTTTTGAAGCGCGCCTTAGGCATCGCCGAGAAGACATTGAGACCGGATCATTCCGACGTAAGCACGTGTCTTCGCGATCTGGCCCTACTGTACCAGTTTCAAGGGCGCTTTGCTGAGGCTGAACCACTTTTGAAGCGCGCCGACGGTGTCCGATAGTCATCAACAGTGAGAAAATAAGCCGAGCAGCAATTTAAGCCTGATTTATCGCTGAAGGATGCCTCAGCCATAAAGCGCGCCAATGAAGTCGAGTTCAATTCGCCGGTCATGGCCGGCGGCGCGATGCTCGATGAGATAGATTTCCTGCCAAGTCCCAAGCGCAACGCGGCCCTGCCTTACCGGCACGGACAAGGTCGTGGCCGTAAGAAGCGTTTTTATATGCGCTGGCATGTCATCTGGGCCTTCACTATCGTGACGATACACGGCATTCTCTGGAGCGAGATTCGCAAGAGTATCCTGCAGATCGCGTAGCACATCAGGGTCTGCATTCTCCTGAATACAGAGAGATGCCGAAGTATGAGCCGCGAAAACGTTAACAAGCCCGCGATCCGCCTCCATTTCTGCGAGTGCGCGATTAATCTCCCAACTAATGCGATAGAAACCTGGCCCGCTCGTCTTGACCATCACGGTAAGGCTGCGATGCGTATTTGTTCTGGGGTCTGCCATACTGCGCACTAAAAAAAAACTACAGATTTTACAGCTTATTTACCGCATCTTTGCATATGGTAATCAAGATGAAAATCAGATTAGGTTTGCTAAAGATTGAGAATGCCTCCGATTCTGCCTTAAGCCGACTTCTAGACCTTACCGAAAGCGAGAAAAGGCGGCATTCTCTGCCGCGGACCTCCAATGGCTGGACAAAGCAACGCTAGAGCCGGACGCTTAAGCATCGGCGAACTGGACCTTGATGCAGCCTGGGATGCGCTGGCTGGCGAAGCCACGCGCGATGAGGAGCACGCAGCTTCTCTGCTCGCGCCAGATACAGTGCCTTCTGAGGCTAGCCCGCGCGAGCTAGAGCCAGGGTCAATATTCGGCGACGGGCACAGCGAGGCCGAGGCGCAGCTTTACGCCCATTTAGACCGCGCGCGGGAGCCACAAAGAACTGGCTTTGCGCCGCTTGATACGCTTTCCGCCAGGCTGAACGAATTCGCCCCACTTCCGCCAAGATATGTGGCGGCGCCTGATGAGGTTTCGCACATAGACCGCGCGCCCTCCAGCCAGCTTGACTGGTTCGAAGGTAAATTCGGAGAATTGCGGCAGCTCATCACACACAATGCCGCCGACAAAAGCGAAATCGTTTCGATAAATACGCGCCTCGCCGAGATTATCGACCGGGTTGACCGGCTTTCCGCCGCCTTGCCGAACGAGAAAGCTTTCGCTTCCGTCGAGAAGCAGCTTTCCGACTTTTCAAAGTCGCTTGAACATACGCGCAACCAAGGCGCTTCCGACGCGGACCGGATTTCCCGGGCAGCGAAGGAGATTCTTGCCGCTGCCGATTCCATGGAGCAAACACGCAGCGGATTTGAAGCGACTGCGAAGGACACGGTTCAGGAACTCCGCCAAACGGTCATCACGACGGCCCCACTGACCATCGGTCAGCTCATGTCGGCGCGAGAGCCGAAGAAGCCGGATCCGGGCCTCGCGCGCTTGGAGCAGGAATTCCAGGCTCTGAACACACATTCGCGAGAAAGCAGCGAACGCGCAGCTGCCGCGCTCGACCGCGTTCACAATACGCTTCGCGAATTTCTTGAGCGCGGGCCATCGACGGTGAGCGCACCGGCTCCCGCCGCCGCGCCTGCTTCCATGGCCAAGAAGCGCTCCGGGGTCCAAGTCCCTATAGCGGCCAACGCACCCGAATATTCGCGATCCAGCGCCTTCGGCGGCGCGCCCGCAAAAAAACCTGCGCTAGACACAATAACGCATCGCGTGACGCCAGCACCGTCATTTGCAGGCAGGCCCCGCGAGGAAGCACAAACAAAACCAGTTCCACGGCCTGATCCACGGTCTGCTTATGAACGTAAGGGCAAATCGGCGACGCCATCCCCGGCGCCTGAGGGGCTACAGCATAAGTCTCATTTGATGAGCGCTTTCCCCGAAGACGAGAGGAATGCGGCACTTCGTCCGATCATAGCGGTAGCGATCACCCTGCTACTCGCAAGTGCGATGCTCTATTATCTGCGTTTGCAGGGGCATTTGCAGACATCCACCGTTTCGATATCAGCGCCACAAAACCGCGAGTCCCCAGCCTTTAGGGCTACACTTCGAGCGGGCGAGCCGTCCGCACAGCCAAGCGCCACCAGGATTGCGGGCGCGCGCACGGCATCCCAGCCTGGTCTGCCTGCGCTTCTCAGCGCCGCCGAACCTGGCCGTGCCGGTAGTGTTCCGCAAGCGCTGGATGAAGACGTACAAAGGCTAACAAACGCAGCCAGCCGGGGCGATCGGGAAGCGCAATTCCGCATTGGTGCTCGCTTCCTCAACAATCCTGTCCGTAGTGACGCCTCCGCCGCAGCTCGATGGCTTACGCGAGCAGCCGAGCAAGGCCATGTAGAGTCACAATTCTTGCTCGCATCTCTCTTTGAAAAAGGCGCTGGCGTCCCGAAGGAAGAGCGACGCGCTTTGGATCTCTATAGAAAAGCGGCTCAAGCTGGCCATACGCGTGCGATGCATAATCTGGCCGTACTGCTCAGCTCTCACGATGCCACCCAGGATTATTCAGAGGCAGCATCTTGGTTTATACGCGCAGCGACTGTTGGTCTTGCCGACAGCCAATATAACCTCGCGCTTTTATACGAGCGTGGGCTGGGCGTTCCTCAGAACGAGCGCAAAGCCTATTTTTGGTATTCGGTGGCCGCGCGCGCGGGCGACAAAGACGCCAAGTTGCAAGCCGAGCGCCTTAAACACGGAATTTTGACTGCCGATGCTGATGCGATTTCAGATGAGGCCGATCACTGGAATCCCGCCGTTGAGGGAAACTCTAACTTCCAGTCCGGCCAAAATACGCGAGGCTAGCCCCTAGCCCTAAAGAAAAGAAGGCGGCATAGAACAGGTCGATGTATAGTCACAATAGCGCCTATTTCTCATGCCGCTTAGCGATTGGCCGGATACTACCGCCCCGATAAGAGCATTGAATGCTTCCCGGCGGAAGATACAGCAACGACGTATATCCGGGTGGATGCATCCATGCTCGTTTATTTGCCGATCGCCGATCTTCCGGTGAACGTCCTGCTTATTCTGTCGATGGGAGCCGCCGTTGGCTTTCTGTCGGGAATGTTCGGCGTTGGCGGCGGATTTCTTATGACGCCGCTTCTAATTTTTGCAGGCGTGCCGTCGGCGGTTGCGGTAGCGACCGGCGCAAATCCTCTCATCGCGGCATCCATAACGGGAACAATCGCCCAATATCGCCGAAAGAATGTTGATTTAAAACTCGGCGCTATATTGCTTTCGGGCGGCGCAGTTGGCTCTCTCATGGGCGTAGAAACCCTCAGGCGCCTGAAAGAAACGGGGCAGCTCGACCTCGTCGTATCTCTGGCCTACGTCATATTTATGGGCGTGGTCGGCGGCTTAATGCTCGCGGAAAGCATTCGCGCCATCACCAAACACAGGCAAGGACGCCAGATTTCCAGGCGCCGCCTTTCGCAACATAATTGGGTCCATGGGCTTCCATTCAAAACACGCTTCAAAGTTTCGAAGCTGTATATAAGCGCCTTGCCTGGGATTGTGCTTGGCCTGTTGGTGGGCCTTCTGTCTGGGATCATGGGTGTTGGCGGTGGATTTATTATGGTTCCGGCGCTGATCTACCTTTTGCGGGTCCCGACAAATGTCGCCATCGGCACATCATTGTTTTTGGTCATCTTCGTGAGTGCAATCACCACCATTCTCCAAGCTGCACTGAACCACACGGTAGACATCATACTTGCACTCATATTAATGACCGGCGGCGTGCTGGGCGCACATCTCGGCTCAATCGCAGGGCAGCGCTTGCGAGCCGAGCAGCTCAGGTTTCTTCTTGCTATCCTTGTCCTTGCAGTGGGGGTTCGGCTTGGAATTGACCTCTTAATATCTCCTCGCGATCATTTCAGTTTGACGAGCGCGGGAGGATAGCCATGGCAGTCCGTCCAACGAGGCTAATAAATTTCTTTCTGAGACTTGCGGCGTTGCTGACCATCTTTGCGCCACTTCACGCTCGGTCAGAAACCCCACGTCCCGGCCTAATTGAGGCAGGCGCGTCGCAAAATCACTTTTACATCGAACCGAGCTTTTCCGGCTCCATGCTGAGCTTGTTTGGTTCTGTGGATCGCGAGCAGTTGAAGGACCGGCCTTTTGACATCGCCGTCACAATTCGAGGGCCAGTTAAGCCAGTAACCGTTTGGAAAAAAGAACGGCGATATGGAATTTGGATGAATACTCGGAGCGTCACTTTCGAGGGCGTTCCAAATTATTATACTGTGCTTTCGACAAAGCCGGTTGCGGAGCTTGCCCCTCTTCGTGAACGAGAAAAGTACGAAATCGGCCTCGACGCCCTGCAGTTGTCCTTGGATGGCAGTAACGCAAACATTACGCCGGAATCGCCGGCGGATTTTCGAAAAGCTATTATTCGCCTCAAGCAGGCCAATCACCTATACTCCGAAGAAGCGTCGAATATCGACTTCATCGGTTCGAGGCTCTTTCGCTCGCGAATTTTTCTTCCAGCTACTGCCGGGCCAGGACTTTACCGCGCAAGTTTCTTCGTCCTTCAAGGCGGACGCGTTGCGGGGATGGCGGAAACGAATGTGCGTCTGAAGAAAATTGGGATCGAGGCCGAGCTATCTTCAGCTTCGATCCAACATCCTATACTCTACGGCGTATTAGCAGTGCTGCTCGCCGCAGCGGCCGGAAGCGGGGCGTCCCTTATCTTCCGACGAAGTTAGCAGGCAGTACTTCTGCCGCTTTATCTTCCATCAACTGTCCCGAGGCGACTGGATAGACACGGTCGCGGGATATGAACCATACAAACAAGCCGCCGTGCCCCAAGAACGGGTCGAATGTGGGGCTAAGCACGTTTGTTCCAGCCGAGTAGTCGCCGAGCGACGGCAGGATCATTCTCATGCCGTTCGTTACAAAGCAGCGACCCCTCACCATGTGGCCATAATGAGAAACCTGAGCAACCGGATGCAGAGCACCGGCAATCTCATTCGCCACAGGAGCACGCACGGGATCGGCGCGGAATTTGATGCCGCTTACCATCATGTGCGGCACGGCTGTTCCACCAATGGCCTCTGGCGGCTGCGCGTGGTCGGGAGACATGACCCAATACCACTCCCGGTCATCCATCATGTCCTGAAGCCAATCGCTTTGATGATTGCTTAGTCCCTGCGATGAACATCCGGCGAAGCTATCGCCAAGGGCAATAACCCGGGCAGGATCATAGCGGTCGAGAGCGTCCTCAAGCTTTTCGAACGCCGATGCGGTATCGTAAGGTGGCAAGGCGACATCGTCGCCGTCCAGATAAGAGCATTTTGCGAGCTGAAGGTCCGCGACAATCAAAGTGTTTTCCGCAGGCCAGAACAACGCGCCAGTCGCGTCTGCGGTGAAAGACTTACCGCATAAAAGAACACGCGAAGACCCGGGGTCGGCGAAGTGTTCGCCGGAACGGTGCTGAAGAGTAGCCGTAAGCATTAAATTCTCGTCCTCTGAAGACGGGACGGCGATAAACTCAAGCCGTAAGCCGTGCGCCAGCCAGACAACACTCACAAAGGAGCGGCGCTATTCATTGTTTACAATTATTAAGATGCCTGATTCGAACCATTCACGTTACAGAAAAACAACATTCGGCTGGCTTTTCTGCATCATGGCAATTTTGCGGCGTGGCTGTGGCCTAAAAGATATGCACGCAGATGCTGTGGCAAAGCCTTTGTTAACCGTCCGAGGAAACTGCGTCTCTGCCTAGCTCCATTTGGCCAAAAGTCTTATAGGGCGGCCTCGTTAAGTGTTAGATTATTGTATTAGCTTCCCGTCCCCACGCCGATCCAAAGGGAAGCGGGGAAGCGCGCGGCATCGAGATGCTGCACTGCTTGTGCAATTGAGTGTTCGCATGGGATAGCCATGGCGAACACGTATATAGAGAGATCTCCTACCGCGAAGCGAAAGAGCTTTGGATCAGGGAGGAGGACAATATGGCTGCTCAAGTCCCGCAGGATTTCCGCCGCGTGATCGTTGCAGCGTCCGTCGGAAACGTCATCGAATGGTATGACTTCTATATTTTCGGAAGCTTGGCCGCTATCCTGTCGGTGAAGTTTTTCGAACCGGGCCACCCGGTTGCGGCGCTCCTGAGTACGATCGCCTTGTTCACTGCCGGATTCCTAATCCGTCCTTTGGGTGCATTCCTCTTTGGATGGTTGGGCGATCGTATTGGCCGGAAATACACATTTCTCATCACCCTGACCGGCATGGGGCTCGGCACTGGGGTAATCGGCTTGATTCCGAGCTTCCAGTCCATCGGCATCGCCGCCGCGATCCTCCTTTTTACCCTGCGTATGATCCAAGGCCTGTGCCTTGGTGGCGAATATGGAGGCGCCATCACCTATGTCGCGGAGCACGTCTCGGATGAACGGCGCGGCTACTATACTGCTTGGCTGCAGACATCTCCAACTCTTGGGATCGTGGTGTCCATGGCCGTCATCGTCGGCACCCGCGCCTATCTCGGCACGGAAGTGTTCAACGACTGGGGCTGGCGCATCCCCTTCCTTGTTTCTTTCCTGCTGGTAGCAATCGCGATCTACATCCGGTTGCAACTGCGGGAGACGCCGATCTTCGAGGAAATCAAGGCCAAGGGTCAGATGACCAAAAACCCTTGGAAAGAGGCGTTCGGCAGCTCCAATATAAAATACGTGCTGATCGCCACCATCGTCGTGATCGGGCAGGGTGTGGTCTGGTACAGTAGCCAATTCTGGGCGTTATACTTCCTGCAACAAGTATCCAAGGTTGATGTGGTTACATCGAGCTACATCGTGGGTATCGCGCTTCTCATCGCGACGCCAACCTTGATACTGTCTGGCTGGCTTTCCGACCGTATCGGACGCAAGCCGGTAATCTTGACAGGCATGTTGCTCGCGTCGCTCACCTATTACCCGCTATATTCATGGCTGGGACAGGTCACACAACCGGGCAATATTAACTATCCCGTAGCAATCTTCATCATCTGCATACTGGTATCTTATGTGGGGATGACCTATGGGCCGATCGGTGCATTCCTAGCGGAATATTTCCCAGCCAGAATTCGCTACACATCGGTGTCCGTCCCGTATCACATCGGGAACGGTTGGGGCGGAGGGCTGGTACCGTTTATCACCTCGGCAGCCTTCCAGGCCACGCACAGCCTTGGCTACGCGCTGATCTACCCGATTGTGGTCCCGGCAGTGTGCTTCGTACTTGCCCTCTTCCTGATGCCGGAGACGCGAAAGATGAGCATTTGGGCGCCGGTAGAGGATGCGGACGAAGGCTAAAAAAGCAGCGTAGAGCGGATCACGCCAAACAACAGATGGCGAGGGATGCGGTGGCGCCTTTTGCCACCGCCTTCGAAGCTGACTAAAACCTGTCGCCTTGAAAGTTTTTATCTATCAGGCATCGAAATGGCTGAGCAAAGCGAGCAAGACTGCATCGGACCAACAAATCCGATGCCCTTGTCCTCTCACGCGGCCTTCGTGCGTTCCACCCGCGAGAAATACGGAATGAGCTTGAAGCGGGCGTAGGGCAGATATTGCTGATTTTGAATCAGCCCCTCGAACTGCGTCAACCGCTCTAGAACTCCATGCAGATTGGACGCTTCCGGCCCGCTATTCGCACCGCAAAGCGCTCGCACAACGGCCTTCTTGTGATCCGGCTGCTGGTTCTTCAGATAGATCTTCGTATCCAGCGCGCCGGAAAGATCGGGCGGCAAATCACCGGGATATTGCGTACCGATGGCGATGCCAGCACCGAACGCTCGGCCTTCGCGGGCGAGATTTTCGAGATGAGTGCTGTTGGCCACGCGCCAAGCTTCGTCCAGCACGAGGAGACGTGTGAGCTTACGCGGCTGAGAGCGCCTCAACAAAACGCCGTGCAACCGGATAATGATAAGCTCCGCGAGAGCGGCCTTGATCTCGTCCGTCGGCAGCGCAAAGAGCGAAAGCACAAGCCGTTCGTCGAGCATAGCCTCGAAAGGCACCGTTTGTTCGCCGGCGGACGGAAACAGCCCTAACTCGAAAAGCGGCGCAATACGATCCAAGAGGCTGATCGCCTGCGGGTTCTTCGCTTCTTTCTGCTCTTCAAGAATCGCCACCACTTCGTCAAAGCTCGGGGGCTTGAGGCGGTCCGCCTCAACCCATCTTTGTGGATTGACGCCCTGCCGCTCAAAGGCTTCTTTCATAGCGTCGCGCAATGTCGCCGTCTGGCGGTCGCCAAGGCCGAATACGCGCTTCAGAACACCCGTGATGGTGAAAATATGTTCAATAGGCTGCGCTTGGCCATCCTCGCTCGCGCTCGGCATGAGCGGATTGAAAGGAATGCCGTGACGGCGCACATCATGCACCTTTAGCCCATTGGCCTGCACAAAGCTGCGCTCCGCATAGTCGTTTTTGAAATCGAAAATACAGACCGGGAAGCCCATAGCGGCGACGCCATCGATGAGAACGTTTAGCGTCTGCGTTTTGCCTGAGCCGGGGTCTCCCGTTACGAGAATGCCGAAGTTCAAAAGCTTCGATTCTGTTTCGAACGGCGCCCAATGCACGTGTCCGCCATCTTCATGGTCGCCGAGCATGACGGCAGGCCCAGTCGGAGCCTTGCGGCGCAGCTTCGGCGCAGGCGGCGCGGCTTCGGCTACTTCTTCCTCTTGCTCCTCGTCGGACACCGCCTTCACATAAGGATATTGCACGATTTCCGAGAGTGAGAGGGTCCGCGTCAGCGGGCGAGCATCACGCTGCCACTGTTCGAAACCTGGAGCATCCTTGAAATTCCGAAAGAAATGGCGCGCGGAATCAAGACGTTCCCACGCCAGCATTTCGAATTGAGGAACGATAATCGAGTGCATTTCCTCCGCCTCGCGCATAAGAGGCGCGATAAAGCGGCCCGAACGCGGCAAGCGACCGCCGCGCGGACGAACGATGACTGGTCTCGCTCCAGCAACGCCACGCAGGAAGATACGAATTTCCTCAGCCAGAGGCGCTCCACGGCTCTCATTGCAAAGCGCGATTTCCCGCCGCTCAACGCTTTGCCCGTCCTTCTGGAAGTCCGCTTCGATGATGACGGTGCCTGCGCGCCCACGCACGGAACGCCGCGTCTTTATCGCCGTAATTCCTTCAATTTCCTGCGCGGCTGCTTGCACCGCCCATTCAAGGATCTCAGCTTGCTGTATGCCATTGCTGACGGATGGTTGCACTGATCGCGACGTCAACTCGCCGTGCCATTTGTCGTCGAAGTTAATCGCAGCGGCGGCAGAAGATTGAGTGGTGCCGACAACGGCATCGTTTGCAGCTACGGGAGGCGGCGGCATGTCATCGAGGGATGGAAGTATTCCCGTCGCCAGATAAATGCGCCGAAACTGCTGGATGAGTTCGAAAACGTAACGAGACGTTTGTCCGCCCAGTTCATCGAGCATCCATGCGGGAAATGGAAAAAGCGGGTCTTTTACGTCGGGAGCAGCTCCGCAGCGCTCGCATAGTTCGACGAGGCGGCGGCGCAAAAGCGCTTCCACCTGGCGACGCCCCAACGCCTTCAGGCGTACTGGCATTACGCCAAAGCGCTCAATGCGATCACGAATTGAGCCGTCTATGCCCTCGGCGATCGTGTCGTAAAGCGAGGGAAGAACAGCAAAGGAAACGCAGAGGGGCGGAAGCGTTTCGGCAAGCATAGCGCCACGGCTAATAAGATGGCGTAAGCGCGACTCCCAGCCCTGCACCCTGCTCTGCTCAAGCTGATCGAAAGCGAGAAAGAGCGCGCCGCCGGTGGCCCCGATCACGTTTACAAGCGCGTCAATGTGGGTACGCGCGACATGGTCCTCGGCATATTGCGTCAAACGAACACCGCCAAGGCTGACATTTAGCGGCTGCCCCCGCAAATAATTCGATGCGTCGTCATCACCAGCAGCCGCACCCACGAGAGCCGCAATGAAGGCTTCTGGTGGGACCGGCAGATGCGAAGCCTTTTGCAATTGCGCGCGGATGGACACGACGAGTGGGCGCAGATCAAAATCCCTGATGTCCCCGCCTTCGTCCGAAATCTCACGCTTGAAACTGGAAACGAGGCTGGCCTGCCCTTTTGCCAAAACGGCTTCAGCTAGCCTATTGAGCGGCGATGGTGCGCCGGTCGCTACCAAATAGCGCTCGGAAAGGCGCGATATAATCGCACGCAAAAGCCAGGCGTCTAGGTCCTTCTCCGCAACGAGATCGACCATAGGAAACAAAGCCGCATACACATGGCCTTCCTGGTGCATGCGCCGGATAGCCGTTAGCAGCGTGTGCGTTTTACCTGTGCCAGTCGCCCCTTTGATGAGCAGAATGCGCGACGCAGGGTCAGGATTTTGAGCCTTTGCTTGCCCGGCGATCGCATTCAAGGCGTCGTCCGCCTCGGCTTCGATCTCCGGAACGTCCAGGCGCTCTTCATCCGCCGCGCCCGCGAGCGAAGCCACGGCGCCAAAAACACGGTCGAATTCTGGGCTTTTGAAAGCCTGAAGCCGCGGATCCATCACTATTAATTATACCCATTGATTGACGATGAAATGCCGTTCATCACGGCCAAGGCGGAGACGCGAGCGCTCTTTTAGGCTGGCATCCAATGGCCCTGTAATGTCGTAGCGTTCGAGGTCTAAGAGACCCTCGCGCGCTGCTTCGGCGAGATTTTTCTTGAAGTCGTCCAACGAACCGAGTGCGAGACCTTGCGCAAGCCCAGCGTCATAGGCCTGAGCGATTGCGACCCGCCCCGCATAGGGCTTTGTTTCGAGCTTTGCCGCAAGTCTTCTGATCGCTTGAACAAAGCTGTCGAGGTCGAAAGCGTCTTCGCTCTCCTCGTCCGCTACGATTATGCCGTCATTTCTAATAGCAGAGCGGATAATCGCGGCGGAAAGATCGTTTGTGTTGGCTGCCGGTGCGCCAAAAGCAGAGGAAAGCAAGGCGGCATCGGCTTGCGCTACCGTACCGCCGTCGAGCCCCGCGAAGTTGACGTAGAGACGCCGGCTCATGGAATCTAGTTTAAATGGCTTCACAGGTTGGACCGCCATCGCCTCCAATGTTCCTCCAAATGCCGCCGCGACCACGCGGCTCAAGAGCGCACATCGAACTTCCCGGCGCGAGGGGAATAACGGTAAAACGTCGAGCTTGTATATTTGCCGAAGTGCCAGCGCGCCCAGATCACGTCTCTTGCGTGCGGCTTCTGTGTGCGAATTGGCCCCCGGCAGCAGCACACGGAAAGCGAACTCGCGCTGTGCAGCGCGCCATTTGCTCATACCGGACGATGATAAGGACTTGCTTTCCGCGAGCGGAGCCGCCGCGGTCAGCAGCCCGTTTTTCTCTGCAACGCGGCCTCGGCGCACCGCTTCCGCAATAGCCTGCTCGGCATTGATCAGACCCGCAAGCGCCTTTACCGCCTCCTGCTTCGCGCAGGCAGCCCCTTTTTGCGCGGCCACGAAGGCTACCGCGATCTCGGATGGCTCAAGCACATTGAGGCCTCCCAGATTGGGCTTTGGCAAAGTCACTGCGCCTCCTCTCACAATCATTGCGTGCAATCCGCGTTCGCTGATCAGCGTCCGATAGAAACTTTAAAGCACGCTAGCAGATTCGAGCTGATGTGAAAGCTAACCGGCGAGCCCGGCAGCGTGTCGTGACGTTTATGATGGCGCGGAAGCAACAGGCCGGATCACGGGCCGTCCCATTCGAGCCGCCTGGGGGTTGCCTTTAAGTCTCACCTGCAACAAATTGCGACAATGCTGCGGTGGCGATTTAGGCAATCGCGCCAAGCCTAAGCCACATTCTCTTTATTACTGGGTTGATCTCGAAATGTTTCACGCATCAGTGGAGGTGAATATGTTGCGTAAGGTTGTTTTGGCAGGTGCGGTTCTGGCCGCAACGCTGGGTTCAATGAGCTCGTCCTACGCCCGTGAGTGGGTTCTGCTGGGGACACGGCAGGTTGGCTTCATCGCCGATCACGACACCGTTAAAGTTGGCAAGCACGAGGGTCGCTTCAAGCGGGTCCGGCTGCATGTGAAAGGTAACGAAATCGAGCTCAACAGCGTTAAGGTTGTCTTCGGCAACGGAAGCTCTGAGAACCTGCCCTTGCATGAGCGCATTCGCGCAGGCGGCCAATCCGCCGCGATTGATTTGTCGACGCCCTGGAAATCGGGCCGGCACATCCAAAAAATTGAGATGAACTACCATTCGAAGCCTAACTTCCGTGGCGAAGCCACCGTCGAAGTTTGGGCCCAAGAAGACTAGCATTGGCAAGCGCCTGGAATGCTATAACGGCTTTCCAGGCACTTTTTATTTTGTGTCATTGACTTTTATATAATTGCTGACGCCGTGCGCCGTCTTCTCCCAATAAAAGGGAGCCCGCACCAATTGCCAGACCGCGCGATAAGCGGCCGCCGAGACAAAAAGCCAATATACCGGAATGAAAATGACGTGCGGGAGCAGCCTCCGATGGGAAGCACCGCGCAGGCTCAAAGCGCCAAGCGCAAGATTTGCCGCATATCCCCCCACGAAATTGGCGAGCGCTAAATAAAGAAAGAGATTCTCGCTTAGGGCTGTTCCCTTTTCGAAAAGCGTTCCATTGGCAGCTTCGAAGGCGAGGATGACATAAAATAAAGGGTGCGCCAGCGAGGATATAATAATACCGGCGAAGTAGGCCTGAAAGGCAAGGAATCCCGCTGCGCCCGTTTCACGTAGCGTGGTCGCGGGTGAACGCATATGAACGCCGAACGTCTGCATCCACCCTTTAAGCCAACGAGTCCGTTGTTTAATCCACGCAACAGGCTGGCAACACGCCTCCTCGTAGGTCGTTGAGTCCAGCGTTGCGATCCGATATCCGGCGCGGTGAAGCCGCATTCCGAGATCGGCGTCTTCGGTGACGTTGAACGGGTCCCACGCCCCTAACTTGCGAAGAACGCCGATACGAAAGTGGTTCGAGGTGCCCCCGAGCGGAAGGGGCAGCCCAAATCTGCTCAAGAGCGGTAGCATCCCCCGAAAAAGCGACGCGTATTCGATGGTGAACTGCCGCGAAAGCCAATTCTCCGACGCGTTGAAATAGTCGAGCCGCGCCTGAAGGCAAGCCAAGTTTAGCGGCTCGCAATGGAAAACGGCCGCCGCTTTTCGCAGTTGATCGGGCTCCGGGCGGTCCTCCGCGTCGTAAATAACGGCCAGTTCCCCCGTGGCGAATTGCAGCGCATAATTAAGCGCCTTGGGTTTCGTGCGCGGCTCCAGGTCCGGCACGATTATAAAATCCACATTCCCCGGAAAGGGTAGCTTGAGCGCCACCGCAATCGATTCGCTATCCACGCTTTCCAAGATAATTTTGATATCGAGCTTAGCCGGAGGATAGTCGAGGTCTGATAAAGCACGGGCGAGGTATGGGAGAATCTCAACTTCGCGGAAGAGCGGAACAAAGACAGTGTAGCGCGGAAGCTCTGCGTCGCTGAGCGGCGGAGGATTGATGGATTTTTCGCGGGAAGGAGGAAGCAAAAGATTGAAGGCGGCAGCCATTCGCAGGAGGATTGCGAGCAGAAAAAAAAGCGAAAGAACGCCAACGCCTACCGATAGCGCTTCACGGGGTGCGACTGCAAATGCGCCAAGGAACAGGCCAGCCGCGACAGTAGCAAAGACGATCTGCCAGCCTGAAAGGCCTGTCTTTGCGCTCCAATCGGGCCGAGTTCTTATCAGACCATGAACCGCGTTTTTAACAAGAAACCCGCCATACTTCTTTGCAAGCGCGTCGATGAGCGCTTGGCGCGTCATCAACTGAAGCCGGCGACGTTTCTGTCCGAGCCGCACCGCGAGCGTAACCAGTCTCTCGGCTGGCAGCGACTGGGCGTTTACCGCGACACCCTCGTTGTTCTTCAAGGGAAAGCTAACTGGGTGTTCCAGTAAACGCCATGCCTCCGGCGGTGCCTCAGGCAGAAGAACCCTATGGGTCGCATCTCCGCCAGCGAAGGAAAGCATTGCCGACACATCCTCGTAAAATGCTGAGGCTTCTAGGAAACCACCCGCGATTGCGGTCTGGACGATCCCTGTCCCCGCTGTCAGAGCTTCCCCGTGAAGCCGGTCCACTAAGCTCCACGGCAAGCCGGACGACCGCAAGAGTTGGCGCTCGAACTCATCACTTTCCGGGACGCCGGGTTGCACTACACCGGGGATAGCAACCCGTTCTGTACCGGCACGGCTTGCGTGCTTCTTTAGGTCCGGTCTATGGTCCGGATCTGCCCTATCGGCGAAAGCGTACTCATTACTCATTGATGAAAATATCACTAAAATCATATTATAAATTATAGAAGATCGTTACCAGCTAAGATTGTCAATCAACCAGAGGTCGTGCTGTGCTGAGAAAAGCCAAGAAGCAATCGCAGAGACGCCGCTTCGGGCCTGCCACCATCGCCGGTATATTCGCTTTAAGTCTTATTCAGGCATTGCCAGCAATGGCCCAAAACGCGCCGCTCACTCAGAGACCGCATGAAGTGCAAGTCGGACCAAAGCCCGATTGGTCATGGCTTCCGCAATTGCGGGTTTTGACCGAAGCCGACTACCCTCCCTTTAATTATTACGACGAGGAAGGGCGGCTTACGGGCTTCAATGTGGATCTTGCCAAGGCTATTTGCCGCGAGCTTTCAGTTCCATGCGAAGTAACCACGGCGGAATGGAAGTCGCTCATTCCTTCGGTAAAAAATAATGAGGCCGACGCGATCATCGCCTCAATAGCCATCAACGATAAAACCTTGCCGGAAGTCGATTTCACCAATCGCTACTACGCCACCCCGGCGCGATTTGCAGCGCGCACAGACGGTCCCATCAAGGAAATCTCAGCCACCAAGCTCAAGGACGTCAAGATCGCAGCCGTCCAGGGCTCTGCCCATGAAGCATTTCTGCGTGACTTCTTCGGCAATGCGAAAATAATCGCCTATCCCACGCCAGCAGAAGCCCGTGCGGCGCTAAAAAATGGAGAGGCGGAGCTCCTGTTTGGCGACGCCATATCGCTCATGTTCTGGATTCAAGGAACAGATTCGAATAGGTGCTGCGAGTTCAAGGGCGATGCATATTTCGAGCCACGTTACTTCGGCGATGGCGCGGGCATCGCAGTGAAGCGCGGCAATAACCGGCTTCGCGAGGTGCTCGACTATGCGTTGGCACGCGTTCGGGCATCAGGCCGCTATGAAGAGCTCATGTTGCGATATTTTCCGCTGCCGCTGAACTGATCGCGCTATGGCGGATTGCGTTGAGATAGAACTGCGTCATTGCGAGCGGAGCGAAGCAATCCAGAGCTTAAGTCATTGATGTTGCTCTGGATCGCCACGGCGGCTGAAGCCGCCTCGCGATGACGATGCGCCCAACTAAACTCAATATGCTTTAGCGCTGGATGTTATGGCCGGGCGTTAGACCGGGCCATTCAGAGTAACGGTACCGGATCCGCGCTTGAGCAGCACATTCGGCGGATGATCGGGTCAAGCCCGGCCATGGCAGCGAAACATCCCCTGGCGGCGACGTGAACAGCTAGCTTATTTTAAGCCCGCTCATCCCGGGTTGTCGCGATGACCTTTCCAAGCGCCCCAACGACGGCTTGGACAATGCCGCTAGCATTGAGGCCCGCGCTTTCATACATCGCTTCAGGCTTGCCATGGTCGAGGAAGATGTCGGGAAGAACCAGTGGCCGCACTTTAAGGCCACTGTCGAGTAGACCGTCGCGAGCGAGAAATTCGAGCACATGGCTGCCAAAGCCGCCACTTGCGCCCTCTTCCACCGTGATGAATACCTCATGATGGCGTGCAAGCTGCCGGATTAGGTCCTTGTCGAGCGGCTTTGCGAAGCGGGCATCCGCCACGGTGGCTGACAGCCCCATGGCTGCAAGCCTATCGGCTGCTTTGAAACATTCATGGAGCCTAGTTCCAAGCGATAGGAGCGCGACAGTTGAACCTTCGCGCAGGATGCGGCCTTTCCCGATGGGCAGCGGAATCCCCGCAGCAGGCATTTCGACGCCGAGACCTTCACCACGCGGGTATCGCAAAGCGCTCGGCCTATCGTCAATGACGGCAGCCGTCGCAACCATATGCTTCAGTTCGGCCTCGTCCGCAGGAGACATGACAACAAAATCTGGGAGGCAAAGAAGATAAGCAAGGTCGAACGAACCGGCATGCGTCGCTCCGTCAGCGCCGACAAGCCCTGCACGATCAAGAGCAAACCTCACCGGAAGGTGCTGAACAGCCACGTCATGCACCAACTGATCGTAGCCCCTTTGCAGAAAGGTGGAATAAATCGCGGCAAATGGTTTGTAGCCTTCAACGGCAAGCCCAGCAGCGAATGTCACGCCATGTTGCTCGGCGATGCCGACATCGAAGCAGCGGTCTGGAAACTCTTTCTCGAAGAGGTCAAGGCCAGTGCCTGATGGCATTGCAGCCGTTATCGCTACGATTTTGTCGTCCTTGCGCGCCTCGGCGATAAGGCTCTGCGCGAAAACCTTAGTGTAGCTTGGCGGACCTGCCTTGCCTTTGTCTTGCGCGCCGGTGACGACGTTGAATTTCGTTACGCCATGATATTTATCGGCCGAATTCTCCGCTGGCCCGTAGCCTTTGCCTTTCTGCGTTACGCAGTGAATGAGAACCGGGCCGACGCCCGCATCGCGAACATTCCGAAGAACCGGCAAGAGATGATCGAGATTGTGCCCGTCAATCGGGCCGACATAGTAAATGCCGAGTTCCTCGAACATCGTGCCGCCGGTGAAGAGATGGCGAGTAAACTCCTCGACGCGCTCTGCCCGCCTCTCCCAGAATTTGGGCAGTTTCTTCGCGAGCTGCTTGGCAATATCTCGTACGTAAAGGAAAGTTTCGGAAGAATGTAGTCGCGCGAGGTAGGCCGAAAGCGCGCCAACCGGCGGCGCGATCGACATGTCGTTATCATTCAAAATGATGATAAGGCGCTTATCCATTGCGCCCGCATTGTTCATGGCTTCATAGGCCATGCCAGCGCTCATCGCGCCGTCGCCGATAACTGCAATCACATGACGGTCCCCCTCGCCGGAGAGATCGCGCGCCACCGCCATGCCGAGGCCTGCTGAGATCGAGGTGGAGGAATGGCCAGCGCCGAAGATGTCGTATTCGCTTTCCGAGCGCTTGGTGAAGCCTGATAGGCCACCCGGCTGGCGCAGCGTCCTTATGCGGTCACGGCGGCCGGTTAAAATCTTATGCGGATAGGCCTGATGGCCGACGTCCCAGATGATGCGGTCATGCGGAGTATCGAATAGATAATGAAGCGCGACAGTAAGTTCGACGACCCCCAAACCGGCTCCCAAATGCCCGCCAGTTACGGAAACCGCATCAATCAACTCATCTCGCAATTCGTCAACGACCTGCTGAAGTTGATCGATTTCTAGCTGGCGAAGATCGCTCGGAAACTTGATGGTGTCGAGGAGTGGTGTACGGTTGCTGATGGTCACTGCACTCATTCCTTCTCATTTCACCGGAACCACCGTAGGCGTTTTAGGCTAGGTAAACACTTAAATTTTTGTCGCAATCGCGTGAGCGCACGCAAAACGTGCCAAGCAAACAACACAGCAACCGCTTTGTTGGCACAAAGTGACATATTTTCTGCTTAAGAATCCCTAGCCGGAAAAAGCAGTGTTCGCTTAGACTTAATTCAGACGAAGGCTGACTTACCGCTCTGAATCAAGCGGGGTTGTGCCCGACGGTTCACCTTGGCCATTGAGGGTAATGCGTTCAACCTTGGCTTCGGCGCGTTTCAAAAGTTGATCGCAGTGAGCGCGTAATGCCTCGCCACGTTCGTAGATTTCGATTGATTGCTCCAATTCGACTTCGCCACGCTCAAGGCGCATAACAATCTGCTCCAATTCCTTGAGCGCAGCCTCGAAACTCATCCCCTTTATGTCCGCAAACTGGTTGCGCTGGGGACGTGGGGCGGATTGATCCTTAACGGAATTGGTTTGCATAACATCCCTCAATAAGCTTCGAGCAGCGTCTGCACATGCGTAGCCACAGAACGTTCAAGGGCGCCAATATCGTAGCCCCCTTCCAGCATGGAAACCAATCGTCCGCCGCAGCGTTCCTCAGCAGCTTCGATAAGTTTCAGCGTCACCCATTTGAAATCATCCTCAACCAAGTTGAGACTTCCTAGTGGATCGGCCCGGTGAGCGTCGAAGCCAGCGGAGACAATGATAAGATCGGGCGAATGTTCCCGCAACGCTGGCAAAATGACCGATTCGAACGCTTCACGGAAACGAACACCGCCATCGCCAGCGCGAAGCGGCGCATTGACGATATTTCCGGTGTCGCCTCGCTCGCTCAAACTCCCCGTGCCTGGGAACAGCGGCATTTGGTGGGTGGATGCGTAAAACAAGCTCGGATGAGACCAGAAGATGGCCTGCGTTCCGTTCCCGTGGTGTACGTCGAAATCAACCACTGCGATGCGCTCGGCCCCATGCACTGCTTGAGCGTGAAGCGCCGCTACCGCTACGCTGTTGAAAAGGCAAAATCCCATCGGCTTAGCAATTTCGGCGTGATGGCCAGGCGGCCTGACGCCACAAAAGGCGTTTTTGACGCGGCCTTCCATGACCTCGTTAACGGCATAGACCCCTGCCCCCGAAGCCCGCAGCACCGCTTCCCAAGTGCCGGGCGACATAAGCGTGTCGCCTCCGTCAAGGGCTACTAAGCCTTCTTCCGGGCGATGCTCCTCCAAAAATTCGAAATACTTCAGCGGGTGGGCGCGAGAAATTTGCTCCGCCGTCGCCAGCGGCGCCTCTGCACGGTGCAGGTTTTGGAATTTTTCCGCCGAAAGCACCTTTTGCACGGCCCGTATCCTATCGGGCCGCTCAGGGTGGAAGTCGCCGGTATCGTGATGGACGAAGGCATCGTGGGTAACATAGAGTGTCGACATTTCAGGTAGGCCTTAAGCGGCAGGTTTGCCCACGAGCGCCTTTAATGTCACGGGCGCTTGACTGGATTCCGGAACAAAAAAATCAGGCGCGAGATCCTCGCTCGGATCAACGCGGTAATGATCAAACTCACGTTGACCATTCTCCCACAGCAACGTGTCGTCAATGCAAAAATTGCCGGTGAATTCGCGCGCGGGTTTTGTAAGGATGACGTGCGCCGCATCGGCGAGTATATCCGCTTTCCGGCTTGCGCGCATCAGATTGTCGCCGCCAAGCAGGTTTGCGACTGCCGCCGTGGCAATAGTCGTACGCGGCCAGAGCGCGTTTACGGCAATGCCGTCCGGCTTTAATTCAGCAGCCAATCCAAGGACGTAGAGGCTCATATTATATTTCGCAACCGTGTAAGCGACGTGCGGCGCAAACCAGCGCGGATTAAGATCCAGCGGTGGCGACAGCATCAAAATTTGCGGGTTCTCAGCTTTTTTTAAATACGGAATACAGGTTTTCGAGACAAGAAACGTCCCGCGCCCATTGATCTGGTGCATGAGATCGTAGCGCTTCATATCCGTTTGCACGGTCGGGGTAATGCTTATCGCGCTCGCATTGTTGATGCAGATGTCGATGCCGCCGAAATGCCGTGCGGTCTGCTCAACGGCAGCCTGCACCTGTTCTTCGGAGCGAATATCGCAAAGGATAGGGAGAGCCTTGCCGCCCGCCTGCTCTATCTCGGCCGCAGCAGTGTAGATGGTGCCGGGGAGTTTTGGATGTGGATCGGACGTCTTTGCCGCAATGGCGATGTTGGCTCCGTCCTTGGCTGCCCTTAATGCGATAGCGAGCCCAATTCCCCGGCTCGCGCCTGTAATGAAAAGTGTTTTCTTGTTAAGCGTTATCATTGCCCTGACCTTCCTGGTCACTACACTAACGTGCATGGCGGTCGTATAGGATTTCAAAAACGAGCATCCAGGTCAAGCCCGGCGGTTGAAATTTGCAGGGCCCCCGCATAGATTATTAACGCAGGAGCTGGGCCAGGAAGGCTGTGTTGAGGGCGGCCTTTTTGATTTTGCGTTTGATTGGGATCTTGCTTGGGTTTTGACGGCAAAGGCTAAGCACCATTTTGCGGATGGTCGCCAGGTTGCAAGCGGCATGATTTTTCCGCGTCTGACAGGCATCCTCGCCCAGGATAACATCGAGCGTCCAATGAAGGTTGTTCTCAATGCTCCAATGGGCCCGGGTGGCTTTGAGCATGGTTTCGGCGTTCCCGGGCAGCGAAGAGATAAAGAACCTTGTCTCCGTTGATGTTTCTCCGCTTTTTTTATTGGTCCGCCGGGTTGTGACGGCGGCAATCGAGGACAGCCCGGGCCAGTCTGGGTGCCGTTCCTTGAGCCAGCCAATGTCAGAAGGAACACGGCATTGCCGCTCATCGATGCGGCCGTGGCCGAAGTCAAGCGTCTCGAACGAGGCGCAAGCTGCGGCAAGCTCCGCATCGGCAAAGAAAAGGCGGACATCTTCGTGCAGGCAGCCTTGATTGCCTTTCAAGGCAAGGACGTAATCGGCCTTCTTGGTCACGATCGCGGAGGCAACTTCTTTTTGAGCCCCCATCGCGTCGATGGTCACAATGGCGCCAGACAAGGCGAGCCCCTCCAGAAGATCGGGAATGGCGGTAATCTCATTGCTTTTGGCGTCCACAAGGCGCTGGGCCAGAACCAAACCGGCCTCATGGGCATAGGCCGATAGAATATGCAAAGCCCGCCCGCCCGGCTGAACCGCGCCGCGTATCGTCTTACCGTCGATAGCCACCACGCCTTCGACATGGCCTATGAGAGAAGCGATCCACGCGGAAAAACACTCCGAAAACACTTTGGCGTCCAGAAGATCGAACACGCGCTGGAACGTGTCCTCAGACGCGATGCCATTGGCGTAGGGTAAGAATCTTCGAAGAAAATCAATCTTCTCCTCGCAAACAAGCACAATGTCTTCGAAATCCTCAGCACCGCACATCATACCCGCCAGCCCTCCCAGCAACAGTTCGGGCAAAGGATAGGTCACAAGCCCCTTGATCCGAGGATCTTCGAGGGTCTCAAAATGCGCCAGCAAGCTCTTCGTCATCGGCGGGTCCTCCTCTCGCCTTTGATTCTGAACCGCGTTAATATTTCGTTAACAATCTATGCGGGGGCCCTGTTGAAATTTGCCCGCTCTATTATGTAGCCTTCGGCGCTTTGGTCAAAAAAGCTTGGAACGCCGCCTTTGCCTCATCAGAATTTAATCGATCAGCAAAGAGCGCGCCCTCTTCTTCCATGCGTGCTTTTATATCTGCCTTATCGCCTCTCAGAAGCCTACGGGTGATGCGCAGCGCTTCTCTAGGCTTTTTTGCGATTGCATGCGCAGCTTTAAGAGCTGCCGCCTCTAGTTCTTCCGAAGGCACAACGTGATTGACAAAACCTGCTTCTCTAGCCCGTTCAGCGGAGAAAGGCTCACCCATGACGATCAGCTCAAAAGCACGCGCCGTCCCCATCAGCCGTGGCGCAAGCAGGCTCGACCCCGCTTCCGGTATCAGCCCGAGATTGACGAAGGGCGTCATGAAGTGCGCAAGCGGACTTGCGAAAACCATATCGCAATGGAACATGAGCGTTGTGCCAATGCCCACCGCCACGCCATCGACTGCAGCGATGAGCGATTTATCATTATCCGCGAGCGCACCGACGAAATTGAAGGCTTGACTTGGGCCATCACCCTCACCCGCTGCCAGAAAATCGGCAAGGTCGTTGCCTGCGGAGAACACGCCTGGTTGTCCGAGCACAAGGATTGCACCGACAGATTCGTCCGAATTTGCTTCTTCAAACGCCTTTATGAGCGCCACATACATCGCCGACGTGAGTGAATTTTTTTTATCGGCCCGATTCAGGCGCAGTATTTGTACCGCGCCGTCCCGTGTAACCTGTATGTGATCGCTCATGTCACTACTCTCCGGCTTCACATTTATTTGCCCTGATTTCTTAGATGCATGATCCATTCTGAGACCGAGCGGCTCATGGAGTCCAATGGGCGGCGCGCTTACGCGCCTTTGCCCAGAGCGAGATAATAAAAACGTTATGCCAAGCGCCCTGTCAGAATCGCATTGGCCTGCTCTACAGTGTTATGCGCCTCAGTGACCGCGAATTTCAGTCCTTCGGCCTCACCCATGAAAGTTTCGGTGAAGTGCCGCGCTTCTAAAATATGAGCTTCACTGTTTGCGCCGTCCCCCGTTGCGCCGCGCGCAGCTCCGAGCGCGCCCTTGGCGAGAAATGCCCCGCCAGCCGCCACGGCGAAGAGACGGGCAAACGGTGTAGCGCCCGCAAGCGCCGCCGTCTTATTCTCCGCGAGCGCGTGTAACATCCAGTCACATGTTTCCTCCAACGTTGCGATACCGGCTTCAAGCCGTTCGCCAGCATGGCCGAAGGCAAGCTCATTCGAGGCCTTCACCTCGCGGGCCGTGTCCTTCAACTCATTGATGAACGCGCGGAGTTCCGCGCCACCATTCATCGCAATTTTTCGCGTCACAAGGTCGATGGCCTGAATGCCGTTTGTGCCCTCGTAAATCGGTGCAATGCGGGCGTCGCGATAATGCTGGGCCGCGCCCGTTTCTTCGATAAAGCCCATACCGCCATGGATCTGTACGCCTTCCGAGGCAACCTCAACGCCAATATCCGTAGAATAGGCCTTTGCGATGGGCGTGAGCAGCGCCGCCCTGGCAAGCGCGCGCTTTCGCTCGTCTGCATCCGCAGAATAATGGGCGATGTCCATGGCAGCCGATGTCGCGTAGCAGATGGCGCGCGCGGCTGATGTCTTCGCCTTCATGTTAAGCAGCATCCGCTTCACATCGGGGTGCTCTATGATGGCGACGGACTGGTCGGGCCCCGCGCTATCGGTCGTGCCCTGCTTGCGGTCGAGCGCATATTGCAGCGCTTGCTGGAAGGCTCGCTCGGCAATTGCGACGCCTTGGATGCCAACGCCGATGCGCGCTTCAATCATCATGGTCAGCATCGCTTTCAGGCCGCCATGCGGCTCGCCGACCAAATAGCCTATCGCGCCGCCATGATCGCCATAGTTCAGAACCGCCGTAGGACTGCCATTAATGCCAAGCTTGTGCTCAAGCTTGGCCGCGTAGACATCGTTTCGCGCGCCGAGACTGCCGTCGTCATTGACCAAATATTTTGGAATGAGGAAGAGCGAGATTCCCTTCGTGCCAACAGGCGCATCGGGCAGGCGGGCCAACACCATGTGGATGATATTATCCGTCATGGGATGCTCGCCATAGGTGATGAAGATCTTCGTGCCGGTGATCTTGTAGCTACCATCTCCTACGGGCACAGCGCGCGTTTTCAGAAAGCGCAGATCGGAACCAGCGTGTGGTTCGGTAAGCTGCATCGAGCCCGTCCACTCGCCGGTGACGAGTTTCGGCAGGTATTTTTTCTGTTGCGCTTCCGAGCCGTGCGCGATGATTGCGTGAACGCCTGCCTGCGTGAGCAGCGGGTTGAGGCCGAAGGCCATGTTCGCGCTGTTCCACATTTCGGTGACAGCCATTGACAGCGCCAGCGGCAGACCCTGTCCGCCATGAGCTTTTGACACCGGGAGGCTACCCCAACCGGCCGCCACCCATTTGCGGTAGGCCTCAGTGAAGCCGTCGGGCATAATCACTTCGCCATTGACGAGACGTGCGCCTTGGGTATCGCTCGCCCTATTGGTCGGCGCGAGCTCTTCATTGGCGAAGCGCGCGGCCTCCTCCAAGATCGCGTTAGCCGTATCCATATCTAGATCTGCAAACAGACCGCGCTCTATTAGCTTAGAAAATCCGGCGATGTTATTGAGCGCAAAGGAGATGTCCGCGACAGGCGCACGATAGGTCATAAATCCTCCTCGATCCGCGGGCTCCCGTTGACCCACGGCTTTTCCGCCTCATTATTTTAAACGCCAGCGGGCGGAGCCGGGAATTTAGCTTAATCCCGAACCGCGGTAGCGTTAAATAAGATTTCGCCGTAGGGACAGACGGAGGCGTATGGAGAAGTTACATGATCGTCAAAGCTGATGAAAGCGCGATCTCGAGGGCTGCGAGAGTTTTGCGCGATGGCGGACTTGTGGCCTTTCCATCCGAGACTGTCTATGGGCTGGGAGCGGATGCTACAAACGGCCTTGCAGTGGCGCGTATCTTCGAAGCAAAAGGGCGGCCGCGCTTCAATCCGCTCATCGTGCATCTTTCCGACGAACGGGCTGCGCGCGAATTCGCCGAGTTTAATGCCGCGGCTGATGCGCTTGCCGAAAAATTTTGGCCGGGACCCCTTACTCTCGTGCTTCCGCTCCAGACTAACACGCAGATGCCCTTGAGCGAACTTGTTACCGCTGGCTTGGAAACCGTCGCGCTCCGTGTGCCGTCTCATCCGATTGCGCAGGCTCTCTTGCGGGAAGCGGTGGTTCCCATCGCTGCGCCAAGCGCTAATCTTTCCGGACGCGTAAGCCCAACTGAGGCTCCTCATGTCTTCGAGGATCTGGGCGGCAGCGTCGATATGATATTGGATGCGGGACCAGCGGAAGCTGGGCTTGAATCAACGATTGTAAGCCTTGCTGGCAAGCCAACCCTCCTTCGGGCAGGAGCGATTTCCCGCGAAGAGATCGAAGCAGTCTTAGGCGTTCCACTCGCTAACGCTACTGGATCGGCCATTCAATCGCCTGGACAGCTCGAAAGTCATTACGCGCCGAGCGCCGCTTTGCGTATGAATGCTACGGATATCGGAGCGGACGAACTCATGCTTGGTTTCGGGCCAGAGGCGGAAAAAGCAACGCTCAATCTTAGTTCCGCCGGCGACTTGCGCGAGGCGGCGGCGAATCTTTTCTCCTTTTTACGCGCCCTGGATGCGAGAGGACCAACCTCCATTGCTGTGACGCCGATCCCTGAAACAGGTCTGGGGGAAGCGATCAACGACAGGCTCCGCCGTGCCGCCGCGCCGCGAGTAAAGGCGTCCAGTTAAGGAAGCTGCGAGGAATTAGCTCGACTGTTGTGCGTTAGGCGGCCGACGACGATTCGGAGGAGGCGTTCCGAACGAGACATGACGGTTGTAAAGGTCATCAAACGGCGGCGTTTTCTTGACTAGAAAAGCGAGCCACAAAGGCCGCGAAGCGATCGATATAAGCTTGCAAGAACGCGCGGGTCGCTTCGACCGAGATAACTCCATCGTGATCGATGAGGTCTGGACTGAAGCCGCCGATGTAAGCCTCGCCGCCCATCACAGTTGCGCCGAGATTGCCGAGGATCTGACGGAGATGCTGCTGGACCATCGCTGTTCCGATCGCACCCCGAGCCGCGCCGGTGATGGCGAGCGGCTTGTCGTGCCACACGCTTGGACTGGACGCGCGCGAACCCCAATCGATGGCATTCTTGAGAACAACCGGCAGGGAACGGTTATGCTCTGGTGTGACAATGAGAGCGCCATCGGCCTGCGAAATCTGAGAGCTGAAGCGCTTGGCGGTCGCGGGCCAGTCTTTCTCCAGATCAAAGTTGTACAGCGGCAGGTCGTCGATTAGCGCAAACTCGAACTGAAGCTTGTTGCTGCCAAGCTTCATTATCGCCTCCGCGAGCTTGCGATTGATCGAGCCCGTTCGGTTGCTGCCGACAACGACAGCGATGAGAGGCTTCGCCATACTTAATCTCCTTGAATGATGGTTACTAGGAACGGGCATCAATCTGCCCGAAACGACCAGCCTCCAGGTCCGCGAGTGCCTGCGCCAATGACGCTTCGCTCTCGAACACGAACGGTCCGTGCTGGATGACCGGCTCATCGAGGCGAGGACCGGCGAGCACGACGAAGTGGGCAGTTGTGTCTGTTCGGAGCGACAACGGCCCGCCAGCGATCGACGCACTTGCGCAGAGTGCTTGACTGGCGCCCAATTGACCTCCGCCGCCCACGCTCAAATTGCCTTCGACGACGTGGATCCAGGCGTTCCAGTCCGAAGGTATGGGGATTGACAGGGGATCGTGCGACGCCTCGATATAGCCATCCAACACGAGCACCGGCTCGGGGGTTTGTGCAGGCGACTTGCGTCCATAGAACTCGCCTGCGACGACTCGGACGCGAACACCGCGAGACTGGACCTCGGGCATATCTGTTGCCGCTACCCAGAACGAGTCCGGCTGCATCGACTTCGACCGGGCAGGCAGGTTCACGAAGATCTGTAGGGCGTGGATGCGAGATTCCGGCCCAGCGGGCAGTTGCGTATGGAGAATACCGCGCCCGGCCAATGTCCAATGCAGGTCCCCCGCGCCGAATGTGGCTTCGTGGCCGACCGAGTCACGGCTCGTCATCAGACCTTTGGTGTCTTCGAAGACCAGTGTGACCGCCGACATGCCTGCATGCGGATGGACATCAAAAGTTGGCTGCCACATCTCGAAATGATCGACCAGTACGAAGGGCGACATCGCTCCCGCAGGAAAGTCATCGTGGCGAAACTGGATGGCGCTGAAGCCCGCTCCGATCGTCACTGATCCACCTTGGTGGATGGGTGAGAATTGCAGTTGTGCTTCGCCGACAGCCTTAGTGGCCTGAGAGGTGCCAGGCTGCATGACAGTTTCTTGCAGAGTCATAGGAAATTCCAGCGATCACGTTTCATGCCGTAGAAACTATGCGCTCGACTATCGTCGGAGAAGATCGTATTTCTCGGACTTATCGTCCGAGAACTTTGGAAGCTGGCCATGCTCAATCTAAAGGATTTGCTATACTTTGTGCAGGTCGTCGATCGAGGCGGGTTTTCGGCTGCCGGCCGAAGCTTGCGTATTCCGAAGTCCACGCTCAGTCATCGGATCCAACAATTGGAAGGGTCGCTTGGCGTTCGCCTTGTCAGCCGCAATTCGCGGCGGTTCGGCATGACAGACATCGGCCGCCAATTTTATGAGAATGCGCTTTCGACACTGCAGCAGGCGGAAATCACCGAGGCTTCCGTTCGCCAGCATCTTTCCGAACCCAGCGGCGTCATTCGGATCACCACCCCCGTCGCGATCGCGCAGTTCGCCCTGCGCAATCTTCTGCCGGCGTTCCTCGCGAAGTATCCAAAGGTCCGGATCGTTCAATATGCGACTGATGTGCAGCTCGACATCGTCGCAGATGGGTTCGACCTCGCGCTTCGAGGTCACTCACGACCGTTGCTGAGTTCGACGCTTATTCAACGCAAAATTGCGGGAGTTCCTTGGCTGCTGTTCGCGGGATCGGATTATCTTGACCGGGCCGGTACACCGGAACGGCCAGCCGATTTAGCGGGGCATGACGCAATCGCGATGGCGCAAGAAAGCGCGGCGACTTGGCGTCTTCAACGTGCCCGGGCGAAGGATGTGGTAATTCCTATCGAGCCACGGTTCACGAGTAACGACATGGTCGCCCTGAAGCAGGCCGCGTGCACGGGACTCGGGATTGTCGCCCTGCCTGCCTATGTATGCTGGCCCGAAGTGCAGACGGGAGCCTTGAGGCCGGTGTTGCCTGGCTGGTCCGCAGCGGACTCGAGTGTCACGGCCCTAATCCCCTATCGTCACGGGCTCTTGCCCGCGGTTCGTGTCCTCATCGACTACCTTGCGGCGGAATTCCCTCGAGCCGTTGCCATCGATCTGGATGGAACGAAAAATTAGCGCCCATTCGGAGAAGATCATCGGCGATTTCTTCGCGCAGAGGAAGGCAAGCCGCGATCGCGTTGTCATAGGCACGAAATTTTATTGCAGCCTTTTCGAGGGAGATCCAAATGGCGGCGGCGCGGGGCGCAAAGCGCTGATGCATCAGTGCGAATTCTCGCTACGGCGCCTACAGACCGATTATATCGATATCTACTGGCTTCATAACTGGGATCGCACAACACCGATCGAAGAAACCTTGCGCGGGCTCGACGATCTCGTGGCATCAGGCAAGATTCGCTACGTCGGCTTTTCGGATCTTCCCGCCTAGCGCAGACCATCGCGCACTTTCGAGGCTGGGCTCCCATTGCCGCGGTGCAACTTGAATATTCGTTGCTGGAGCGGACATCCGAAGGCGAACTGATCCCCATGGCGGAGAGGATGGGAATGGGTGTCATGCCACGGTCACCGCTCAAGGGCGAGCTTCTTTCGGGTAAGTTCAGCCGCGACAACAAGGGTTCGGTCGATACCAAGCGGTCGGCAATGGCCCGCATGCCGAGCGAAAGAGACTTAGCGTAGTTCGCCCCGGCGATCGACGTTTTGCAGCGCTACGGTTCTGTATTGAAAGAGCTGCAAACGTGCCTTCAGGCGCTGTACCCGCTGATAAGCCTCTTCTACACGGGCCACATCGAGATGCCCCAACTCGATAGCCGTGTGAACAGCATCATAAGCCACGTCCGTGATGTTGCCGTCTATGCGAGAACTATCGCGTATCAGGATCGCGTCGGCCCCGAGATGAAGCGCTCTCGCGATTTCCTCGCCCTGCCGGATCGGAGCGCGGCGGCTACTAACATCTAGGTCTGCGATCAAAACGCCTTCGAAGCTGGCGCGCCTGAAAATGCGCTTCGGAGGTTTCGACGTTTGGACGCGGAACGCATTATAAGGCACCAGGGTTTGGTCCACAGACCTTAGACGAATAACAATTGCATCGCTTGCCCCCTTGCGGGCCACTTCCCGAAAGATGGCCACGCTGGCCTGCTCATAGATCGGGGATGTCTGAGAACCGCGAGCGTACGCAGAATGCCTGAGAGCCGTCAGCACGCCGCGATCATGATGTCCTGAATTAAACGCGGTCGCGTAAGCGGCGACTTGCGGAGGAACCGTCCCAAAGCAGATCGCGGAAAGATTTACGCCGCCTTCAGCGCAAACGTCGGCGCTCGGGCCGATGTTTAAGTTGACTCCAAGCGCCGCGAGTTCGCCTGCCATATCCCGATAAAGGAGCTGCGCATCGTAGGGGCTGCGATCATTCGCAACAAAATTGGGCGCGGGATATAAGTGAAATCCTTTGTCCTCGCCGAGAACCGCGTCCGCTCCGCCAGGCTGTTCTATAGCCACAAGCGGAATATTGTCTCCGTTACCGGAGTGGAGCGCGCCCAGTAATAATTGGAGCTGCCGCAAGCTTTCGATGTTGGCGTCGCTCACAATGACGCCGGAAAGCTTACCATCATGCAACGCCGACGCGATGCGCGCTACGTCCGGCTCCGAGGGCGACTTTCCATCAAACCCGGTAAGCAAAAGCTGCCCGACCATAAACCGCAGCCGTTCTTCGGGCGTCTTGCCGATAACAGGCTTTGGAGTTAAGGCCGCTGCCTGCAACACGGAAGCGCGGGAGCTCGCTTCCTCCACCTTGTGGGCTGCTGGCGGGGTAGGCCGAGGTACAATTTTCTTCGCGGCACGTTTTAGCTCGCGCCTGCGTTCTTTGGCTTGGCAGCCAAGGGAGGTTTAGAAACTACGGGACGGTCTGGACGTTGAGCGGCTTTTTTTTCAGGATAGCGAGCACACTCGACGCTATTGGACTGAGCTCCATCCTGACGGCAATCACTCGCACCAGCGCGGGGAGTGGGGCCACCGGGACCGCCCCATTCCCATGCACTCGTGTCGGTCTGAGCCAAAACAAGCAATGACGCCTTAGCCGTTGCGCGGCCAAACGCTGTTGGTCCAGCATAAGCTGAACCAAAAGCGAAACACAACGATGCTGCCGCTACCGTCAAGCGCAACATGTTAAATCACCCGGAGAATGCCCCTGCGACAATGCAAGCCGACTCTATACAGACTGTACTTCGTCGCATCATGTTTTTTTATAAACTTCCTTACTCGGCAATAGTCCTTTTGTCGCGAGATGAGGCACCACCCCGGGTCTGATTTTAGCACACATGCGTCTTAGTGGAGTTATCCAGGCTGGGGGATCGTTAGAGAGTTGCCGTCCTAGGGAGTAAAACTCCCACACCTCCGAGCTAATGGTTATCGATGTTGTTCGGATCATCGGGAGTGGCCGCAGTTGGACGCAGATTTTTCGGAAGCGCTTGTATCGTTTTATATTTTACTGTGGACAGATGAAGACCTTGCCTGGTTACGGTGCGAACCGTCGCCGTTTTTGGATCATCACCGATGATCTCCGCCATTACCCGCACCATGCTTTTAGAATCAGGAAAGTCCTCGTTCCAGAATGTTTTGCTAATATCGTCGTAGCCTCCGCCCGGGGTAATAAGCTCAAAGGCGCGATTGTAACAATCAAGCTGGCTGACGCCGTCCGCTGACATTTGACCAACCAAATACGCACGGGCTTCGCCAGTGAAATTGCGGAAATCGCCATTTGGCTGGGCCGGATTTTTGATGTGGTTGTATTCGTGCGGCAGTGCAGTCGTGGCCATAAAAGTCGGCTCGTCCCCAGTCAATGCATTGTTGTCCGCCGGGACCGTGTCGCTATTGAGCTGTATGTAGTGACCATTTGGGTCCGCGAAGGCCTGAGGCTGCCGGACTATGCCGCTTTTGGTCGTCTCCGAAGGGATACTTACCCATTCCAATCGGGGCTCGTTGGATGTAGAGGCAAGAATACCGTGCAACGTATTATCGCGAATCGTCGGATCGCCTCCCCCGTATTGAGAATAGAATGCAATGATCTTTGCACTGCGCTGCTGGTTCTCCAGAGAAGACACACCGTTGGTGACTGGCGAAGCATCACGGAACCAGGTACGTGCAGCTAAAAGGTCTAGATTTTCAATAACGCTTTTATTAGGAAAATTCTTGACTTGGCTTAACAATGCAAAACGGGTCTCAGGATCAAGGGTCCGCACATTTCGATCCTTGAGCAGCTTGTCAAACGCCGCCGATTCTGACTGATTATTCCCGATCTTGGTTTGGATCTCGGTTCGTATCTTGGTTTCGGCTGCTGTCTCGGGCACAACTGCAAGACCCTCAGCCGCATGTTGTCCCTGGGACGTGGCGGAAGCCGTCTTCAACAGAGCATTGAGGATGTTCCTGTCGTCCGGGTCGGTATTTCCCTGACCGCGGGCGATGGCTCTGTATGCCATCTCGTGGCCTGCAAACGTTTCATCCATTAGAGCACCGGCGAGCGACGGATCGAGATCCTCCGGCACCCTATTGGAATTGTGCGTTAGCCGATTAAGGTGACGGACTGCTGCGTCAGGGTTCTCATTGATTTTGTTTGCGGCACCTTGAAGTATTTTTTTTGTTCTAGGATCGCCGAGCAGGGCTTTCTTCACGTCGTCTGTGGCCAGGGAATACTGATTGCCAAGGATATCCAACGCCTTGTCAGGATCTGGATTCCGGGGATCAGAGAGTTCTGGAATACTGTAGATGTCATCCACTTTCTGTTGAGCGCCGCCTTGCGCTCCGGCGGGAGCAGGAACTGGAACTCGTTGCCGGTCCAGGCGCCTTCTGGGGAGCGGTCTTCTGAGTGGCCGAAGACGTGCCCCCCGAATAGCCCAACATCGTTGGATCATCCGGATGTCGGGACGCTGGATGATCATCTACGCGATCAGATTTCCCGTCCTCGTTGACGGTATCCTGCGCTGGCTTATTGCCATCACTCGGAGATGCCTGCCGGGTTACCGCATTATCCAACGCCTGGTCGAAAGCCCCGGAGCTTCCCGCAGTCTCTTCAGTAGACACCACGTCGCTCACATTGCTAACCAAATCAAGAGAGGCTCTGGCCATTCTGGCGCCTTCGCTCGTAAGAGAGGACATCATTATTTCGTTAAGTGAGACTATTTTGTTTTACTGACTAAAACCTGTCCATTCGAACGATTTTCAAATTGACAATGCCTTTTCTTGGAACCGAAGCGATCCTTCGACTACGGAGCCTCCCCCTTCGCACGCACGCGAAAAAATCGCGACCAAGTAGCGCCGCGATCAAAATGCCTGAACTATGTCTTGACCGGGGCCTTACCCGGGGAGGCCCCTTCGTAAGCCTGAGTGCTCAAGCGCCAGCGAAGCGCGCCGTTGCGAGCCATAGCTATAAACAAGTAGTTGCAGTTTGAAGGTTTGGAATCTCCTGATCAGCTAATTGGCTGCGGGTGATTATCGAGATTGTCTAGATCGTCGTCGCTGGCTTTCACGGGGAGAATGCCCGGCAGGAAGAAGACCCGGCATATCATCGAAGAAAGGTTTACTTGGATGAAGGACGGATTCACGCGATGCATTTGCTAGCTGAGCGCCAATGCTGACGCTCTTAGCGCAAAAAAATCGCGGCCACGCAGGGCCGCGATCAAACATTCTCGGATGTGCCAAGCTACGGATGCTTCTTGATCGGCGGCTTGCCCGAAGGGCGATTCGCAAACCTCGGCGCTGGACGGCCAGCAGGCCCAGAGCCTGGCTTGCGCCCTGCAAATCCACCATTGCGGCTGTTCCCTCCAGACCGGCGGGGTGCGTTCATATGCGGATTTCCGGAATTTAAGCTGGTCGATCTGGAGGTGCTTCCATTAAGCCTCGGGGCGCCCTGCCCAGAAATGGCAGCCATGCGAGAGCGCCACAGGCTTGTACGGCCCTCCAGCCTTTGCCGCGCCGAAATGCTTGCCATGGAAATCACCGCCCTTTTGGACTGCGGCAATCGATGGCTTGCCCTTATTCACTGAAGCGCGCAGATCGTGGTTCCGGCTTGCAAGCCTTTGATGCTCATGCTGCAGGGCGGAAGCAGGGATGTGAGGACGAGCTGCGGCCGCACGTTCCGCCACTGTAGCCTGGGCTCTCAGTCCACCGAAGCCACCATTGAAGCAAACCCTAGACCGGTTATTTATGATCACTGTCTTGGTGTAGACATTCGTTATAACGACCCCAGGGCCGATGCGGGTGAAGGCCCGGTTGTAATAGAAACCACCGCCTTGCCAATAGCCGCCGTAGAAGCCAACGCCCGTATAGCCAAAACCATAAGCGACGCCGCCGTAAAAGCCAACTTCCGGCCCCCAGTAACCATCGTTCCAAGCGTAGTAGCCAGCGTCATTCCAGCCCCAATAGCCTGGAGTCCATAAAAGGCCTGGCTCTGGAGCCATGACCCAAGCGCCGGGCACCCAGTAATAATCGGCGGCCTCTTCCTCATAGGACCAATAGCCCGGAGTCCACATATAATCGGGTCCTGGGATTGGAGGCTGCTCGTAGACCGGCAAAGGCGGCGGCGCCACCGTTATCGCAACACCGATGCCTGCATGGGATGGCGCCGCTGCCGCCAGCATCACAAGAGCGGCGAAAGCAGACGCTAGGATATGACCAAATCGCATTATACCCCTCAATAGTCGCCCGAAGATCTTTAACGATCAGCACCCAGGCGAATTGGGGGATCGCCAAGCCCTAGACAGCTCGGGCCTCGCAGAAGCACAAGCATGTGGCTTTGACTCTAACTGAGCCTTCATTTCTCCGCGTATGAGAGGAGTACGTCTAAAATATGCCCTTCCTTGAAACGGGCGAAAATTTGTAACAACAGAATTGTAATAGTCATTCGCAGAGATAGACCGGAAACTGAGCTGCCGCAGAATTATGGCGCTGATCTGAACGTAATGCGCGTAGTTCTCGCTTCAAATTGCACTCGTTATCTATTTGAAATAAGTATCGTCTTTATATCTTTGTATTCTCGTCAAGAAGAACGCTACGGGATTGACTGTTACAAAAGCAGCACCGAATCGCCCCGCTCACGCCCCACTCTGCCCCTTTTCGTGCGGCAGTTAAGGGAAAGACCAACCCGCCGCGCTATCAAAAAACTCCACAAAAAGAGCACGGCCTGAAATATAAGGATGCTTGCCATGAAAAGCCTGCACACTCGTATTGCTGGCCTCACACTTGCAACTATCTTGGCAGTTAACGCGACCTATGCAAATGCAGCCGACATTTACCGTGGGGAACCTCGGAGCTTCAAGGACGCGCCAGTCTTTGAGCCCCCGGCGACCGGCTGGAGCGGCTTTTATATGGGCGCCAATGGCGGCTACGCTTGGAGTAACAGCGGGAATTCTGTCCCTTATAATGATGCAGGCGCAGGCTTTATCGGCGGAACCGATCAATCCGCACGGGCGCGGCCCGAAGGCGGGTTCGGCGGCGGCCAGATCGGCTACAATTTCCAGAGCGGCTCGTTTGTTTTTGGCGTCGAATCCGATTTCCAGGGTGGCGACATCGGCGACCGCGTGGCAAGCACGACAGTTAACGGCCTCGACGCGCGCTCGCGCGAACGCGTCGACTGGTTCGGCACTACTCGCGGACGGCTCGGCTATGCGGTAGACCGCACTCTCTTCTACTTCACCGGAGGCTTCGCCTATGGTGACGTCCGTCAAAGCGCATCAGTCACAGACGGGTTCGATGGCGTGCGGGTCAAAAGCCACGATGTTCAGACCGGCTACGTTCTTGGCGGCGGCATTGAATATAAAATTACTCCCAGTTGGTCGCTTAAGGGCGAGTATCAATATATCAACCTTGGCAACGACAATCTAACAGGGATCGATAGCACCGGCGCCGCCGTGCGGACCAACGACCTGGATACCAACCTTCACACCGCGCGCGTCGGCCTGAACTATCATTTTGGCGGTGGGTACCAGCCGCTGAAGTAGCAGTCTCACGAGGTACAAAGGGAGCTGGCCAGCTCCCTTTTCACAATCGGACCGCTTTCGCCCAGCAAACCCAAAATCCGCAGGCGCTGCTACAACGATGGCTTTAAACGACAGCCGTAACCTGAATTTCGATGAGATACTCAGGCGCAGCAAGGCGCGATTCGACGGTCGCGCGGACCGGGAGATTGTTGCGGTCGATCCAGCCGTCCCAAATCTCGTTCATGGCTTTGAAATTGGCCATATCGCTGAGCCAGATATTTGCCGTAAGCAAATTCGAGACAGACGAGCCGGCTTCGGCCAGAAGCGCGTCGATCTGAGTTAGAATGTCGCGAGTTTGGTCCTTAACATCGCCTTGGCTGTTCTTGGCAACGATGCCAGCAGTGGTAACAACGCCATTGGCGACAACAGCTTGGGAGAAACGCATTCCAGGATGAAGGCGCTTGATCATGAGATGGGCCTCTTTTTGGGGTGAGAGCCGAGGATCTAGTCGAGCAACGGTATGAAGTCAAACTTTGCTGATAAGCTTACCGGGACGGCAATCGTCGATCCCGCGCGCCTGCGAGAAATCGCACCCTACAAGGCATTGATCCCGGCGATCGGATCAGCGCTTTTGCAACCTTTTATTTCCCCTGACCGCCATCACCACGACATTTCCGGCGACGGAGACGCGCTTTTGATCATGCCTGCTTGGCGCAAAGGCGGGGTCTTGGTCACAAAGCTCATTACGGCCTATCCAGGGAATGCGGCGCGCAATCTTCCTACCATATCGGGCGTCGTTGCGCTGTTCGATGCCGATACAGGCGCGATGCTCATGATTATTGATGGGGCGGCGCTTACCGCACGGCGCACCGCTGCGGTCGCAGCTCTTGCCGCAAGCCGAATGATGCGAGCAGATAGCAGCCGCTTGCTTGTTCTCGGCACAGGCGCGCTTGCGCCCGAACTTGCCGAAGCTCACGCGGCGGTCCACGCCTTCTCAGAAATCGAAATCTGCGGGCGCAACCTTTCCCGCGCTGAGAGCGTCGCGGAAGAAGTGTCGACCCGGCTTGGCATAAGGGTCACAGCATCCAGCGATATTCCAGCGGCGGTGGCGCGCGCCGATGTGATCGCGGCGGCTACGAGCGCGACCGTTCCCTTTATCCGCGCTTCGGATGTGCGCCCCGGCACTCATCTCGGCTTGATCGGCGCATTTACCCCTAACATGGCCGAAGCTGAAGGCGAATTACTCGCGCGTGCGCTGCTCTATGCCGACACACTCGACGGCGTTTTATCCAAGGGCGGCGAAGTGCTGCGCGCGCTGAAGCAAGGCTTGTTTGGCCCAGAGCACATCAAGGGTGATCTCGCTGCTCTGGTCAGCGCTGAGACATCGCCCCGCCGAAGCGAGAGCGAGATCACGATCTTCAAATCTGTTGGCCATGCTGGCCAGGACCTCGCAATTTCCGAGTTCGTGCTGGCCCAGTCGCGCTAGGAGTTTTGAGTTACGCCGCGTTCAGGCGCTTCCGCCAACAAAGCATCAAGATCAAGCGCGCGCGTATACATGTTCAGCGCGCCATCGGGATTGCGCGGCCAGAGGTCTTGAGGCCGGTCGCAATAAAGCTCGACGCCATTATCGTCCGGGTCGCGAAGATAGAGCGCCTCGCTCACGCCGTGGTCGCTCGCACCGTCAAGCCGAATGCCTGCGTCGATCAAGCGCCTCAATGCATCAGCCAGGTCTGCCCTCGAAGGATAGGCGATGGCGATATGGAAGAGACCCGTCGTTCCGGGAGCAGGAGGCTGCCCGCCTTTGCTCTGCCATGTATTCAAGGCCGATGTGGTGGTGATAGCCGCCCGCTGACAGAAACGCGGCCTGCGTCCCCATTCGCTGCATCAACTCAAAACCGAGCACGCCCGAATAAAAGGCGAGCGCGCGATCGAGATCGGCAACTTTAAGATGGACATGGCCGATGCGCGCACCCGGGGTGATCGGGTGCGGATTTTCTAAGACGGGCCTTGGTTGCGATTCCATATAACCCTCCATGAGAGCCATCGGCCTCAACAGCAAAGCCCGTCTCCAGAACGCCTCGGGGCGTTTTATTGCTTCAATTGCGAGCCGGGGGTCGAGCGCGAAATTGCAAGTTCTTCCTCTGTCATATCAGCCGGTACATCCGCGAAGAGCGGCGTGCTCAGATAGCGTTCGCCCGTGTCCGGCAACATGCAAAGTATATTCGCACCTTTTGGCGCTTCCTGGCTGATGCGCAGCGCGCCGGCAAATGTGCCGCCTGCGGTAATGCCAACGAAGATGCCCTCCTTTTGGGCGAGTTCCTTGCTGCATCGCATTGCATCCGCATTCGGGATAGCGAGCACACGATCCACCATGTCCATAGCGAACGCGTCTTCGGTGATCTTTGGAATGAAGTCTGGCACCCACCCCTGCATCGGATGCGGCTTAAAGGCCGGATGTCCCACGGCGGGCGATCCATCTGGGTTGCGCTCTTGCTTTATGCCACTGGCGACAAGCTGCGCGTCTTCGGGTTCGCAGACGATGATCTTCGTCTCGGGCCGCTCTTTCGCCAGCACCCTGGACACACCCTTTAGCGTGCCGCCGGTCCCATATCCCGTAACCCAGTAATCCAGGCGCTCGCCCTCGAAATCCCTCAACAATTTCCCGAGCCGTCGTCCGCGAATGTATATCAGGGTTAGCCTCGTTTTCGAACTGGCGCGTGAGAAACCACCCATGCGTTTTTGCAAGCTCGGCCGCCTTGTTCACCATCCCTGTGCCGCGTTCCGCAGCAGGCGTCAGCACCACCTTGGCGCCAAGGAACCGCATCAGCCTGCGTCTCTCAACGCTGAAGGTCTCGGCCATCGTCAAAACCAGCGGATAACCCTTCTGGGCACACACCATCGCAAGCCCAATGCCGGTATTACCGCTTGTGGCCTCGATAACTGTTTGCCCAGGCTTCAGCTCCCCTGACTTCTCAGCCGCTTCAATGACGCCAAGCGCCAAGCGGTCTTTCACGGACCCGAGCGGGTTAAACGCCTCGATCTTGACGAAGATGTTCACGTCGGGAGGAGCAAGCCTATTTATTTTCACGACAGGAGTATTGCCGATCGTTTCGAGGATATTTTGGAACTTGCCTGCCATAGTCTTCCTCCCGGGGGCGTTGCACAGATGGTAGATCAGCTAAACAAAGCGGCAAGAACCGCTCGACGGCTAAAACTCAAATATAAATGAGTCTCGTGAAAAGGATGCCGGAAACACAGATGATATGTCCATGGCATCCTCCCTATTTCAAATAACATATTTTCAATTTCGCCGGTGGTTCTGCCGAAGCATCAGGGCGCCAGAAACACCTCGAACGGACGGGTAAAATTTGAGATCATCTCCGGTTCCAAGCGAAAACAATCCGGATCGTCGTCAATAAGATCGGTGATTTGGCTGACATGCTCTTCGATGGCAGCGACCTTGGCCTTTAGGTGCTTCTCGATATTCAGGCGGAAGCCATACGGCGCAAGGCTCCCGAGATCATCTTCCGCGGTCAATGTCCATCCCCAGACCGGATAGGCCCAGAGCCGCTTTAAAAGCCGCTCTGCCACAGCCGACGCTATCTTCCACGTCGCCTTATGATCGAGATGAGGATCATGCCGCCAACTGGCGAACAACACGCAATCCCCAAGGCGGCTGCAAATAGCGGCGGATCGCTCCACAGCCTCTTCAAATCGCGGACCCTTCGATGGCACGTCTCCGTCCGGCAATTCGAGAAAAGACGTGCTACTCTCGGGAACGCCAAAATGCCGTAGCGCAGCCAGTGTTTCGCTTCGCCTCACGGCAACCAAGCGCTCATGCGGGAACTTAAGCGAGGCCGGGTGCGAAGCGCCACCATCGCTCACCATCACGACATGGACTGGAAGCCCGCTCTCCGTTGCGGTTGCGATCAGACCGCCGCATCCAAGGCTTTCATCGTCGGGGTGAGGGGCAAACACTATGATGCCTTTTCCAGCGCAAAGATCATTCAGATCGCCGAAGGGCAGCTTTTCCATCAATTCCAAATAATGGCCCGCGTTCATAGGCACCTTTCATAAGCCAAACTTCACCGCTACCCCTCGCGACGGCTGCCCCTCGCGACGAAGGCATGGCAACGCATTACGAGCCTTAAATAGCTGCCGCTCAATAGCATGCAAGCCTTAGCTGATGCGGCTAAGTAGACCGGCTGCGGCGGCGGATGGTGACGTAAAGTGCGCCGCTGCCGCCATGCCTCACCGAAGATTCCGTAAAGCTTACGACGTTGGTGCGGAAATCGGGCTCGGAAAGCCATTGCGGGACCATGCGCCGCAAAACGCCTCGCTGTTCAGAATTCCAGTAGTCGCGCTCCTCTTCCGCTCCGCTCGTTCCGCCGCCCTTTCCCGTTATGATGAGCACGTGCCGGTGGCCCGCCGCCTGGCAGCGCGAAAGAAAACCGCGTAGCGCGAAATATGCATCCTGCTGGCGAAGGCCGTGCAGATCGAGGCGGGCATCGATGGGGCGGCGTCCTCTCGCGATGAGGCGGCCAATTTTGGGATCGAATGGAGCGGGCGCTGGTTGGACTGCCTTCTTCTGTGCAGATGGAGAGGCCACGGGCTTCGTGCTCAGCGTTGGCTTTCCAGCCGCCTCGGATGGCGTCTCTAGCTTGGTTGCGCTCTTGCTTTCAATCTCGTGAGACGCGCTTCCATTCACCTGTGGCGCAGCCGCAGGTACCAGCGGCAGGTCATGCCGGGTCACTCGCTGCCACAATTCCCGCTCTTCGTCCGACAGCGAACGAAGCCTGCGCTTTCCCGCCATAACACCCACTCGTCCCGTTAGCCCCTAAGCCCATGCTTCGGCAGAAGGACAATAAACTCGCATCCATGCCGGATGTGGCCCGCGACGCGACCCGCCGGTGCGCCACTGCCTGTGAAAATATCGCCCCGCTGCGGTCCTATAATTGCGGAGCCCGTATCCTGGGCGATGACAAGCCTTCGAAAAGGACGCCCTTCGAAGTCAAGCCCAGGGGCCGCCACCCATACCGGCAAGCCTAACGAATGGTAAAGCGGATCGGCGGCGAGGCTGCGGCCCGGCGTGAGCGTCACCCCCATTGAGCCTACTGGCGCAGCCGAGGAGGCCTCTAGCTCCTTGAAGAATATGTAAGATTTGTTTTCATCCAGTAAAGCGAGAGCTTGGGGGCCGGAGCGGAGCCAGGAGACCAAGCCGTCGAGATGCGCATCGGCTGCGGCAAGTTCGCCCCGCGCGATGAGCAGCTTTGAAAGCGATGTATAGGGATGGCCATTTTTGCCGTCGAAACTCAGGCGGATGGCGCTCCCGTCATCAAGCTGCACAAGTCCGGAGCCTTGCACATGCATGACGAAGGCGTCGATTGGGTCATCGGTAAAGAGGAGCTCAAGACCGCGACCTGCCAGGGCGCCTCCCTTGATTTCGCCGCGCGTGAAATAAGGCTCGAACGCGCCATCCTTTAAGCGCCCAGCCGTGAGATTCGCCTCACGCAACGGATGATCATCCGGCAAAGCGTCCAGATCAGGGGGGCGGCGATAGAAGGGGACGGAATAGCGAGCGGACCACTGCCGTGAACCTCTCAGGACAGGCTCAAAATAGGCTGTGAGAAGGCCAGGCTCCGCGATTACGCGATGGGGCGTGAAGTTCTCTTCGAAAAACAAACGCGCGTCCGTCGCGGTCTGGGCCATTCCGTGCAATGCGGGGGACAAGCCCGCGATTGAGGCGGAGCTCAGGAAACAGCGCAACGCCGCCTGATGGTCGTCTTGATCCCACCCTTCAATCGCGCTGTATTCAACAGGTTCCAGTGAGATGGGAGAAGCATCGCGCTGGACACGCTGCCAGCGCCAAAGCTCGCCTCGCTGCTGCTCCGCCACTTTGGATCAGCTTTCCGCCGTGTCCGTCGCAACAAGCCGCCAATTGGGATTTGGCGAGCCGATATCGCGCAAAAAGGTCCAGATGTCAGTAACCCGGCGCACGGCTTTGACATCGCCTTCCACCACATCGCCGGAGCGATCACGCACCGCCGTGATAAGGTCGCTGACAAAACGCACCGTCACATGCGCGATCCGGTCCGAGAGCTGAGCCTCTATGATGTTGGCCGACGCTAGGCCAACGAAGCTAAATTCGGTGGTCTCGCCCTGCGCTTCGCGTTCCGAAATGACCGAATTGAAGCTGTCGTAAACCTCTGACGAAAGAAGATTGCGGAGCGTTTCGCGGTCGCCCTTCGCGTAAGCCGTAACGATCATCTCGTAGGCGGCTTTCGCGCCGTTGGTAAAGGAGGCGGTATCGAACGAAGGGTCCGCTGCTGCAATTTGCCGCAGAGGCTCCACTGCTCCGCTAGAGCCTGAAAGCGCGCCAACGCGATCCTCCACGCTCTGTTTCCGGCCTTCCATTTCCGCCGGCTGTTCCTGAACACGCGGCAGCGGCACAACATTATCACGCTCCCGGGGCGGGGCCGCATCCGGTGCTGTATAGGGGTCGAGGCGGGGACGTTCGTTGCCCGTGCGCCTTCCCAGAACGCTTCTCAGCCTGAAAAATACGAGGACTGCGACGGCCAAAAGCAAAATGTTCGTGAGGTCAAAAATTTCACTCATCTGCAAAGCTGTCCGCTCCCGCCCATTGGCCCTTGGATTGCCGTCGTGTCAGGTTGATATAGGCCGTTCCGATAGAACTGGCTATAGTCACCTGCCGTTTCCCGAAAAGATCCGCCATCTACGCGCCCGCTTTCTCGGAATAATCATGCGCCGCTACTATATTCCATCATACGCCGATTGTGGTCCGAAAAGCTGGCTGGGAGCTGATATGCCCTTTGTTTTTTTCTTCCTTTTGATCTCGCTGCCGGTCATCGAGGTTGCGTCTATCATCCAGGTCAGCCACTGGGTTGGGCCTTTTGTGACCTTCCTTCTCCTGGCCGCCTCAGCAACCTTTGGCCTGTTCTTGCTCCGTTCGCAGAGCCTTTTGCTCGGCAAACGAATGATGCAGGCTTTGCGGGAAGGGACGCCGCCAGAAAAAACGCTGCTCGACAGCGGGATGATTAGCCTCGCCGGGGTGCTATTCATGGTGCCGGGCTTTGTGACCGACGTAATAGCCCTTCTGCTTCTGATCCCTGTAGCCCGCAAGCAAATATGGCGTTGGCTCTCGATTGGAGCAAAAAACCGGGGCGGCGCCTGGCAGGCGAAGCAGCAAGCCTCAGCAGATGCAAAGCCGCATCGGGCCGACGATGTCATTGACGTTGAATTTACTGAGGTCCCAAGAGATGCAAAACCGCAACCAGATGCGGGACACGCCAGCGAGACGCCCTGGCGGCCAAAGTGATGTCGCGTTAAGGCATGTTGCAATTACCTATAACCGACATTCCTAATAGAGAGAGGCTGGATCGCCACGGCGCGGAGCGCCTCGCGAAGACGGTCCTTCGTTGCCATCATTGCGATGGCCAGCAAAGCTGGCCGGGAGCAATAACGGCGCCATCGCGTCTAGCCATTGTCATGGCCGGGCATTTGACTGGCATTTGACCCGGCCATCCATTGCCTATGCCAGTGACAGCTATAAGCGCGCCCGCTTATGATCACCCTTCGATCTTGGAGAAATCCGCGATTTGAAGGGTGAGGGCTCGGATTTGCGCGAGGAGCGTAAGCCGGTTCTCGCGCAATTCGGGCGCTTCGGCATTCACCGTCACCTTGTCGAAAAACGCATCGACCGGAGCGCGTAATTTGGCGAGCGCCGCCATTGCGCCTTCGAAATCCTCAGCGGCAAGCGCAGTTTCAACATCCTTGCCGACGGCTTTGACCGCAGTATTGAGAGCCTTCTCCTCTTTCTCCTTCAGGAGCTTGGCGGCAGACTTGCCGTCGAAACTGCGGCCGTCTTTCTTCTCTTCGATTCTGAGAATATTAAGCGCACGGCGCACGAGGGCAAGCAGGCTCGCGCCGTCCTCAGTTTCAAGGAAGCGGCCCAGCGCCTCAACGCGCCGCACAATCATAAGAAGGTCGTCCTGCCCAGGTAATGCGTAAACGGCGTCGATTAGATCATGCCGCGCGCCTTTGTCTCGGAGGTGAACCTTGAGCCGCTCGGCGAAGAACTCGAGGAGATTGAGCAATCTCAGTTCGACCTTCCTTCCCCCCCATTCGACGACGCCTTCGGCTCCTGGCTTAAAGCTCTTCCAAGCATCTTCAAAAACTGTGACCAGTCGAAGTCGCAGCTGGTTTTCGAGCACAATGCGGATCACGCCGAGCGCAGCGCGGCGGAGCGCGAACGGGTCTTTCGAGCCGGTCGGCTTCTCGTCGATGGCCCAGAAGCCCACAAGCATATCGAGCTTGTCCGCAAGCGCCACTGCAACGGATACGGGGTTCGACGGGACCGTATCGCCCTGCCCTTGCGGCTTGTAATGCTCGGCGATTGCATCGGCGACGCTCGCGTCCTCGCCCTGCGCCAGCGCGATATAGCGCCCGATAATGCCCTGAAGCTCGGGAAACTCGCCGACCGTTTCAGACAGGAGATCGGCCTTCGCGAGATGCGCGGCCCTTTCCGCCTTTTCCGCGTCCGCACCGACCAGCGGCGCAATTTCGCGCGCGAGCCGCTTTATTCGCGACACACGCTCTAGTTGCGTTCCGAGCTTTTCGTGGAAAGTGACCTGCCCTAGCAACTCGACGAGCTTATCCAATGGCCGGGTGCGGTCATTGGTCCAGAAAAACTTCGCGTCCGACAGCCGCGCGCGGATCACGCGCTCATTACCCGCGACAATAGCTTTGCCGCCGTCATCAGCCTCAAGATTCGAGACCAGAATGAAGCGGTTCGCCAATTTTCCTGATTTTTCATGACGTAAGGAGAAGTATTTCTGATGCGCCTTCATGGCGGTCATCAAAATTTCCTCCGGCACATCGAGAAAGCTCTCATCGAATTTGCCGGAAAGGACCACGGGCCACTCTACGAGCCCCGCATTCTCTGCAAGCAGCCCGTGGTCTTCAACAAGAGTGAGGCCAGCGTCCGCGGCGACTTTAGTAGCGCCTTCCAGGATTGCTTTTGCTCTTTGGTCTCCTGCGATAACAACCTTAGATTGCAATAACGCCGTTGCATAGTCCGACTTTTTGGCAATTCTGATAGTTTTCGGCTCCGTGACTTTTTCGCCACTCATGAATCGATGGCCGTAAGTGATTGCGCCGCTCTTAATCCCATCAACCTCGAACTCAACCGGCTTATCATCGAAGAGACAGAGAATAGAATGCAAGGGACGCACCCAGCGGATGCGGCCGGATCCCCATCGCATGGATTTCGGCCAAGGGAATTTGCGAACCACCTCCGGCACAATCTCCGCGATTATCGCAGCGGCTGGCCTGCCCGGTTTCTCCGCTCGCGCCAGGTAATACTCGCCTTTCGGGTCTTTTACGACCTGACACTCGTCCAGGCTTTTCAATCCGGCGGCGCGCAGAAAACCCTCGACCGCCTTCTCCGGCGCACCCACGCGCGGACCCTTCCGCTCCTCGACAGTCGAGGCCGATTGGTCAGGCAACCCTTCCATCATAAGTGTCAGCCGCCGGGGACCCGAATAAGATTGCGAGGCCGCGAAGTTCAGACCAGCCTCATTCAAAGCCTCGGTCATCAGCCGCACAAGGTCCTGCTCGGCGCGCGCTTGCATACGGGCCGGGATTTCTTCGGAAAAAAGTTCGAGAAGGAGATCGGACATCTCAGCCTGCTTTGCTTAAGGTCGCCGGGACAAAACCTTGCGGTTACACAAGCGCGGAGGGCGGTTCGCGGCCCGCAAACACCGCGTCGATATTATCGAGCGCCGCGAAGCCCATTTCGTTTCGCGCTTCGATCACGGATGTTCCCATATGGGGAAGGAGGAAAGCGTTCTCCAGGCCGTAATAGGCTTCGTGGATGTTTGGTTCACCCTTGAAAACGTCTAGCCCAGCATATCCGACTTGTCCGGATTTCAAAGCCGCAATCAGATCGTCGTCATTAATGAGATCGCCGCGCGCCGTATTCACCACAATGGCACCGCGCGGCAGCTTGGCGAAAATCGAAGCATTTATCGCGCCGCGTGTTTCAGGTGTCGAAGGGGCATTCACCGAAAACACATCGCTGACGGCGAGAAGACTATCCAGCGTTTCGTGAAAAATTGCGCCCTGCTCCTCGGCAGCGCTAAGGCGGCGGCGATTGTGATAATGAATTTCCATATCGAAAGCCCGCGCACGCTTAGCGAGCGCTTGGCCAATCTTGCCCATGCCGTATATGCCGAGCCGCTTGCCGTCGAGGCGGCGTCCAATAAGCTGCATCGGCTGCCAGCCGCCCCATTTCTTCTCACGCAGAAGCCTCTCGCCTTCCGGCGCGCGCCGTGCGGAGCCTAGAATGAGCAGCATCGCGATTTCGGCGGTGGCAATCGTTACTGCATCCGGTGTGTTCGAAACGCGGATAGCGCGTGCCTTCGCGGCCTGAAGATCGATATGCTCATAGCCTACTGAGTAGGTGGCAATAACCCGGACCGACCCTGGCAGTTGTGCGATAACATCGGGTGTGAATTTTTCGGTCAAAGTAACGAGCAACGCATCCTTACCCTGGCAGCGCGCCACGAGTTCCTCGGAACTCATGATCTTGTCTTCTGCATTCAAGTCGAGATCGTAATCACGGCCAGCACGCTCAATCACGGCATCGCTGAGCCGTCTTGTCATTAAAAGTTTCTGCTTTGCCACTTTTTTTGTTCCTGGGGTTTTTGAGATGCATCGCCCGCGCGGCGCAAGTTGGCAAGACGAAAGTTGAGAAGCAGAACCTACTTCGAATTGACAGGGCGAACCAGCGAGCGTTTTTATCCCCTGAACCGAATCGGCAGCCGCCAAGAGGACAGTCATGACAGATCAATCCATCCCAACCCTAAATCTCCCGAACGGCGTCAACGTTTCTGGCATTTTGAAACATGGATATGACCGTGTGCTTACGACGGACGCGCTGCAATTTCTTGCGGACATCGCGCGCCGCTTCGAGCCGCAGCGCCGCCGCCTGATGGAAGCCCGCAATGAGAAACAGGCGAAGCTTGACGCTGGCGCACTTCCCGACTTTCTGCCGGAGACGCGCAAGATCCGCGAAAACGACTGGACCATTGCTGGCGTCCCTGAAGATTTGCTCGACCGGCGCGTTGAAATCACAGGCCCAACCACGCGTAAGATGATTATCAACGCGCTGAATTCCGGCGCGAAAGTTTTCATGGCCGATTTCGAGGACGCGCTGTCGCCAACTTGGGCAAACGTCGTCGAAGGCCAGATCAATCTTATGGATTACTGGCTCGGCCAGATCGACTTCACCGATGAAGAAACCGGCAAGCGCTACGCTATCGGCGCGAACCCCGGCGTTCTTATCGTTCGTCCGCGCGGCTGGCATCTGCTAGAAGATCACATCACCGTCGATGGCGATAACGTCGCGGGCGCATTCGTCGATTTCGGCCTCTATTTCTTCCACAATGCGAAGCAGATCCTGAGCCGCGGCACCGCCCCTTACTTCTATCTGCCAAAGATGGAGAGCCATCTTGAGGCGCGGCTTTGGAACGAAGTCTTCCAGTTCGCGCAGGAGAAACTGCAAATCCCATCCGGCACAATCAAAGCCACCGCGCTCATCGAGACGCTGCCAGCCGTCTTCGAGATGCACGAGATCCTTTATGAAATGAAGGATCATATCGTTGGCCTGAACTGCGGCCGCTGGGACTACATCTTTTCATACATTAAGACATTGCGCGCGAAGCCCGAATTTGTGCTTCCGGATCGCAGCCAAGTTGTGATGAGCAAGGCCTTCCTCAAGGCCTACGCGGAAGCGCTTATTCAGACCTGCCACAAGCGCGGGGCTTTCGCCATGGGTGGCATGTCGGCGTTCATTCCAAACCGGCGCGATCCCGAAGTCACTGAAAAGGCGCTGGCGGCGGTCCGTGAAGATAAGATTCGCGAGGTAACGTATGGCCATGACGGCACATGGGTAGCGCACCCCGATCTCGTGCCAACCGCTCTTGAAGTCTTCAACGAATATATGCCGCAGAAGAACCAGCTCAACGTTCTGCGCGAGGATGTGAATGTTGGTCAGAAGGAGCTTTTACAGCCCCATGAAGGCGCCCGCACCGAAGAGGGCCTTCGCATGAACATCCGGGTTGCGGTGCAGTATACCGAGGCTTGGCTGCGTGGAAATGGAGCGGTGCCCCTTTACAATCTCATGGAAGATGCCGCGACTGCCGAAATCTCACGCACTCAGGATTGGCAGTGGCTCAAATATGGCGCGACACTCTCCGATGGCCGCAAAGTCACAGACGAATTGGTTGAGGCTGCCCTCGCCGACGAGATGAACAAGCTGAAAGCAACGCTTGGCGATGCCTACACGCAAGGCCGCTTCGATGAGGCTATCGCGCTGTTCCGGCAACTCGTGCTCAATGACAAGCTTGAGCCATTCCTGACCCTTCCGGCCTATCAATATATCGCTTAAGCTTACCCCCAATCCTCATCCAGCCCTCCTAGAGAGGGGGGTTGGATGAGTGCCCGTGTAGTGTGCCTGAAAATTCGAGCTGACCGTTGTTCAGTCCGAAGGGAAGTCGCGCAGGACGGCTGGTGTCATCAAAATCTTCCGGTAGCAATCGAACGTCCACGCTATAGATCAAATCTTGTCGCGATCGGGGTGCCTATGAATGACTGGGGCCGACCAACTGAAACCTGGATAGCAACGCTCAACGCCGTGGATCGCCTCGGTGGTTACACAACGCTTGAGAGCGCCTCACGCGCTGGAATCGTGGGCTGTCCAGGAGCCGTGCACAGCACATGGGGTCTCAACATGAAGCCACCTGCGCAAGCCGCAGACGTAAAAAAAGTGGAAACAGCGCTTGGATTCAGTTTGCCTACCGCGCTGGCAGACTTTTTTTTACAATGCGCTTCAGAAGTCGACTTTCTCTGGCAGTTGCCCAGAAAGTTGCCCGAACCGTTTGAAGATATCTTTTCCGGCGGCTTTTCCTTGTCCCTGCAATCTTTGCAAGACCATGAACTTAGCAGACGCGGCTGGATAGAACACTGCTTCCCCGATCCTGATTCGGAGTACGATGCTGTTTGGCATAACAAATTGGCTGTGATCCCTATCCGAAACGGAGACTATATTGGAATTGATCTGAACGATGGTCACCACGGCGAGGTTGTCTATCTGAGCCACGACGAGGGCGCAGGTCACGGCTATGTACTAGGGGCGGACTTTACTGATTTCCTAAGACGGTGGGCCCCGCTCGGCTGTCCAGGGCCAGAAGACTGGCAGTGGCTGCCTTTCGTATCTGGCCCAACATCGATGCTGGAGCCTCACGGCGCCATGTCTGATCAATGGCGGAAGACACTGGGTCTTACGGTTTGATAACCACGCGAAGCCTGGGCGTTTGCGATGTTCGGCTCCTTCATCTTGAACTTTCGAGTGCCGACGCGTGCCTAGTCATTCCGAGAGACTCACCAGCCGTCGAGCTTCATCGGTCGGACCACACGGCCAATTCGTTACCTGATGGGTCCAGGAAGTGAAAACGCCGACCGCCGGGAAACGAAAATATCTCCTTGGTAATTTTACAGTTTTGAGCGCGCACTTTCTCCAAAGTGACCTCAAGTTCAGCCGTATAGATAACGGCAAGCGCATGACTTGGCCGATGACTTGCGTCTGCGTTGAGGCCACTCGCTAAGCCGCTGCCCTGCGTATCCGAATAGTCATCGCCCCAGTCCTTATAGGACCAGCCAAACACTTCTCGGTAAAAACGCTTCGACTCTTGCAAGTCCTCGGGGCGCGCAGGGAATTCGATAAAGTCGATGCAGTTGCTGCGTTTCGGTTCGGCCATAATGCTCTTCCTCGGCTCATATTGATGGGAAAGCTGGAACGGTAACAACGATACAACTAGTGACAATTTTAATGAGTCAACTTATGCCTTCGCTCGGGGCACTGCGGGGGCGCATAATGGGCAGGACGATTCGTGTAATTTTCGCGTTGGCGGCTATGATGCCGATAGGCGGCTGTGGTTTGCAGGTACCTAGCTTAGGCGCTGGCGAAGAACCATACGCCCCAGCCTTTCTCATAAACAGCATCGTTAATCACGTTAAATGCGAGCTAAGGGCAGCGGTCATCGACGTGACGGACTATGACAAGGCGAATGCTGCCCAGCAAGCGGACAGGAAGCGGCGTCTGGAATGGTTGGATAAGTGGTCCGCTGACTTTACTATGAAGATCATAGTCGACGAAAAAAGTACATTGAGCCCAGGCGTATCTTTCAATCAACCATTAGAAAATGCCGTCTCGAAACTCGGCAAAACGAGCGTGACAACAGGTCAGTCATTCTCATTAGGCTTGGGCGGTTCACTCTCGTCGCAAGCAACACGGATCGAGACCGTCGATTTTAGCTTTGTTTTCAAAAGCGATTTTTTGGACAAAAGAAACGAATTCAAGAATCGCCCAACAAAATGCGTTGGATATGAAGGCATGCAAATTGACGGCGATCTAAAGATCCATGAATGGCTTCAGGCCGCAACTTTCCCCTATCTGATCCCTGGAAACGTCCATGATTCGCCCCCGAAAACATTGCAGCATGAAATCCAATTCGTTGTGGCTGGCAGCGGCAACGTAAACCCAACTTGGAAGCTGGTTCACTTTGCCAATGGTGCGGGAAATACGCCGTTGTTTAATGCCAGCCGGACCTACACAAACAGCCTGATAATAACGATTGGTCCGGCTGACGGGCAGCGCAAAAAGCCTTCGAAGGATGTCACTGATGCGCATTTCGTCGGCAAAATGGGCTCATCATTCACTAGCGCTTTAAAGAGCGCGCAATAAGCCGTCAGGCATAACGCAACCACTTTCATCCCAGTCCATTCTTAAGAGGAAGCGCAAATGAGCACAGGAAAAACACCGCCAGGGACTTTCGACGAAGCGGTGACGAGAGGCCATTCGCTCATTGACGCGGTAGACGCGCATAGTCTGCCGGAAAATGAGCGAAGCTCGTTGATAGATTCCCGCAATGCGAAGCCTCAAGATATGGCTTGGCACGGGCCATGCGTTGGCGGGAAAAGAATTGTCGTTTACTACGACGAGAACATGGCCCCGTCGAAGTCAGTCGTGGTGGATTGCTAGTGAACGCACTGGCCGCCACAGGCGTGGCGGCCGCATTGGCGTTAATCAATATTTCTGCTGCGTCTTGTCTTTGAATTGCTCCTCTTTCATAGCCTTTCGCTTGCTGTTCCAAGCCTCGGCATCGCCAGATATTGCCGCTGAGTTGGCCTCATTCTGTTGGGAAAGGGTCCGGAGTTTTGCCGCCGACGCCGGAGCGGCGGGTGCAAGCCGGTCTGCCTCCTGGCGAAGGTAATCCCTATTGCGCTGCAGTTCGCGTTTCGCGTCCTCAGCCTTTCCAGCGTCGCGCAGAGCTACCGCTTTTTCGCTGCTTTCGACGGCAAGCTGCGTCACCACGGCAGACCGGACATCGGCGTTGACGCTCCCGTCAACATCGGCCTGTGAGGAACTGAAGCTAACGGCGGCGCTACCCGCAAGCTTCGATCGCGATTTCGTCTTAGGATCCACATAGGAAACCTGAACATCGGCAAGCGGCGCGCTGCCGGATGCGCGGTTCTGAGCCACGTCCAGCTCCAAAATGAGATAACGTTCTTGCTTGCCGCCGATTTGGTTGAGCCGGAAGGAAACGTGGCGACCATTGATTTTTACATCGCGGCCTGGCGCGCGCAGTGGCGTGACACCCTCGGGGCAATCGATATCAATATCAACATCCTGACCGACAACAGAGAGAGCATCGCCAAACTCCTTGTTGAAGATGCCCGCAAGCTGCTCTGGATTTTCCACAAACGCATGATTTCCGTCGCTCGCGAGCGCAAGTCTCGTCATCAATTCTTCGCTGTAATCGAGCCCAAGCCCTATTGTCGTGACAGAGATGCCTTGTCCGCCGACCTCCCGTCCGAGTTTTTCCAGTTCCGCCGGAGAACTCGGCCCGATATTCGCTTGTCCGTCCGACATGAGAATAATGCGGCTGTAGCCTTCAGACCCAGCTTGGCTGACACTTTGCGCCGCCTGACGAACGGCCGCGTAAATTGCGGTTTGACCGCCGGGTCTTATGGCCTGAATGCGTCTTCTCATTTCGTCGAAATCTACGAACGGCCCTGCCGGTACGACGACCTCGACGCGGTGGTCGAAGGTAATCACCGACACGCGATCTTGTGGCGAAAGCCGGGACAGCGCGAGAATAGCCGCTTCTTTCGCCTGCTCGATCTTCTGCCCCGCCATCGAACCTGACTTATCGATGACGAGCGAAATGTTCACGGGGGGCCGCGACGCTTCACTCTCATAGGGCAGCCCCTCAAGTTTGACGCGCAGATATGTCTTGCTAGGCTTGTCCGCCGAAAGAACTGATTGGCTCGCCTCTACGCCGAGTTTGAGGCGGTCTCCTGCCTGCGCGGCACCAAGCTGGGCAGCCATGAGACCTATGCTAGAAAGAAGAGCAACGAAACGAACCGCCGGAAATCTCATCGAGTAACCTCACACTGTTGCAAAGCCCATCCAAGGCTAAGCGAGCGTTGAGCTTACGGTGAGGCGGCAATTAGGTTCCTACGCGCCCTTTTCGGGGCATGGCCGTGACGCAAGTAAGAACCGCGAGTTGCCGATGCACGCCCGCGATTTTCATCCTCTTATAATTGCAGGCTTCGTAAAACTTTACAGCGGGGGATGCGGCCCCGGTTGCGACATGGATGCCGGGAGAACCTTGCTCATGGCAGAGATCCGCAAAATGCGTGAGAAGAGCGCGGCCGATCCCGCGGCCCTGAGTTCCGGGCGAAACATTGATGTGAAAGTGAGATGGATACTCGGCGACCGCAGCAATGAAGGCCGGCGTATAATAAGATACATCGTTCAGGATCGCGCGAGCAGCGGGAACGAAGCTGTCGAAGCATCCCGCGACATAGCCGATGACGGATCGATCTTCATCAAGCGCTAACAAAAACGCGCTTGGGCAAAGTTCCGCATAGCGTCCAAACCAACGCGCCTCGAACGCGGCCTTAGCGTCATCCGACTGAAACTTCTTCGTGTTCGCTGTTTCGAAGAAAATGCGGCGGGCTTCGGAAAGCAGACGGTCGCGCTCGCTTTTTGTGACGTTGGCGAGCGCGACGATTTTCATTTGCCTGTCTATTCCGCAGCGGCGTTCGCTATAGCGCCGTGGCAGTGTTTAAACTTCTTGCCGGAGCCGCATGGGCATGGCGTATTGCGAGCAACCTTGCCCCAGCTTTCCGGGTCGTTCGGATTGACTGAGGGTGCGCGACCTTGCGGGACGGGTGATTTGCCTTTTGCACTGAGCCGAGCATTCGCTCGCGCCGCCGCATGAGCGCCCTTTGCCACAGGAGCAGCACCCTGTCTTGCGGAGGCTCTCCGCTCCTGCCGGGACTGAGGCCCCCCTGAGGATTGAAATTCGTCCTCGCCGGTCAACGGATCGAGATGGTGCGCGTGCATTTCCGGCAGCTCGCCCAGTTCGCCGAATTCATCCTCTTGGCCCTGGCTCAAGACGACATACATAAGCTGCCCGGTTACATCCTGGCGAAGACGCACGAGCAGAACTGAGAATAGCTGAAAAGCTTCGCTCTTATATTCATGAAGCGGATCGCGCTGCGCATAGCCCCGAAGCCCGACGGCCTGACGGAGATGGTCGAGTGTGACGAGATGTTCGCGCCACAAATGATCCAGCGTCTGCAACAACACGGCCTTTTCGATATATCGCATTGCCTCGGAGCCGAGTTCGGAAGCCTTGCGCGCGGCTGCGGCATCGGCCTTCGCTTGCAGACGCTCAAGGATTTCCTGCTCGGCAATCCCTTCCTCGGCCGCCCACTCTTCCACGGGCACGTCCATGTTGAAGATGTTTTTGAACATCTCGCGCAAGCCCTTAACATCCCACTGCTCAGCGAAAGCATGTTCGGGAATATGCTTGGCCACGAGATCTTCAACGACCTGACGGCGCATATCGGCTACCGTATCGGTAACGGTCTCCTCCTGCATGAGTTCGATGCGCTGTTCGAAGATGACCTTGCGCTGGTCATTCATCACGTCGTCATATTTGAGGAGGTTCTTGCGCATATCGAAATTGCGCGCTTCCACCTTCTGCTGGGCCTTTTCCAACGCCCGGTTAATCCACGGATGCGTGATGGCCTCATCTTCCTGGATGCCGAGCTTGCGCAGCATGAAGTCCATACGCTCGGATCCGAAGATCCGCATAAGATCGTCTTCGAGCGAAAGATAGAATTTCGAAGCGCCGGGGTCCCCTTGACGGCCCGAGCGGCCACGCAACTGATTGTCGATACGGCGGCTCTCATGGCGTTCCGTGCCAAGCACGTAGAGGCCACCCGCTTGGAGCGCCATAGCCTTCTTACCTTCGATGTCGGCCGCGATCTCAGCGCGTTCGGCTTCGATTTCCTCCGGCGCGGGCGATTGGCCCGTCTGCTCGCGCTGCGAAATCCATTCCGAGAGCCGCATCTGCGCATTGCCGCCGAGCTGAATGTCCGTGCCGCGCCCAGCCATATTCGTGGCAATTGTCACCGCGCCCGGAACACCCGCTTGCGAGATAATGCCCGCTTCCTGCTCGTGATAGCGGGCGTTCAGAACCTGATGCGGCACTTTCAGAGGCTTAAGCATCTCCGAGAGCATCTCGGATTTTTCGATGGAGGTCGTGCCGACGAGAATCGGCTGACCGCGCTTTCGGCAATCGTCGATGAGAGTGATGATCGCCTTATATTTTTCCTTAGCTGTCCGGTAGACCTCGTCGTCGCTATCCAGACGAGACATGGGCCGGTTGGTTGGGATTTCGATCACTTCAAGTTTATAGATGTCCATCAATTCCGCAGCCTCGGTCGAAGCCGTGCCGGTCATGCCCGAAAGCTTATCGTAGAGGCGGAAATAGTTTTGGAAGGTGATGGAAGCCAATGTCTGGTTTTCAGGCTGCACATCAACCTGTTCCTTGGCTTCGAGCGCCTGATGCAAGCCCTCCGAATAACGGCGGCCTTCCATCATACGGCCCGTGAACTCGTCGATGATGACGACCTGGCCCTTGCGCACGATATAGTCGCGGTCACGCATGAACAGCTTATGGGCTTTCAGCGCCTGGTTCGCGTGATGGACGATGGTCACATTTTCAACGTCGTATAACGTCGTATCCGGTTTGAGCAAACCGGCCTCGGTAAACAGTTCCTCGATGCGCAGATTGCCTTCTTCATTGAAGACGGCGGTGCGCATTTTCTCGTCAAGGTCGAAATGTTCCTTGCCGAGTCTAGGGATGAATTTGTCGATGGTGTTATAGAGGTCTGACTTATCCTCGATAGCGCCCGAAATAATAAGCGGGGTGCGCGCTTCATCGACGAGAATCGAGTCCACCTCGTCAACAATTGCGTAAGCATGGCCTTGCAATTCAGCGGAGCGCCCTCCGAATTGCACCATTTCCGCCATCGAATATTTCATATTGTCGCGGAGATAGTCGAAGCCGAATTCGTTGTTCGTGCCATAGGTGATGTCGCAGCCGTAAGCTGCGCGGCGCTCGTCATCATCGAGTTCGTGCAGGATGCAGCCTACCGTAAGGCCGAGAAACTTGTGGATCTGTCCCATCCACTCGGAGTCACGGCGGGCAAGGTAATCATTCACGGTGACGACGTGGACGCCGCGGCCTGGCAAGGCATTCAGATAAGACGGCAAGGTCGCGACGAGCGTTTTGCCCTCGCCCGTTTTCATTTCGGCAATCTTGCCGTCATGCAAAACCATGCCGCCGACAAGCTGAACGTCGAAATGCCGCTGTCCAAGCGTGCGCTTCGCCGCCTCACGCACTGTGGCGAACGCTTCGGGCAGAAGATCGTCCAGCGTTTCTCCATTAGCAAGACGGCCGCGAAACTCCGCCGTTTTGCCCCTTAGCTCATCATCCGAAAGCGCGGCGAACTCCGGCTCAAGATCGTTGATCGGGCCAACCCTCGAATTAAAGCTCTTCAAGCGGCGGTCATTTGAACTGCCGAAAATCTTGGTTGCGAGCGCGCCAAGAGAAACCATTGTGTCAGCCTCGTTGCCTGCTGCAAATTGTGGCTCTTTTTAACGGAGTCACGCCCAAGGCCTCTTTATAACGGGCACTGGCTTTTCTTGCAGGCTTTTTCACGATTTAAAATTAGAGCCAAAGATAGTCCGAAGCGGTTTACAGTGCGTTGCATTTGGCAACTGAATATAAATGGCCGCGAACTGAATTTCCTTTGGCTCCAGAAATAAGCAGGCGCGCATTCGCTGTCAACGAAAGCGCCGCGTGCAAATGAAGATCGACACCGCAATCTGGCGCGATATGGTGTTGATCCGGCTTCGCTGCACCCGGCCCCTCCGGTATAAACAATGCGTGCACGCTAAGTATAATGGTGTATTACGAGGACATGATGAGCGGCAGAAGCCACTTCTGGTTTTTTTATCCTTTACGAGTTCGATATTCTGAAGTGGATCAGCAGGGCATTGTGTACAACGCCCATTATCTAACCTATTTTGACACGGCTCTGACCGAATATATGCGCGCGCTTGACTATAATTACCGCGATCAACTGCCTCAGACTGGCACAGATTTTCACGTCGTCCGTGCGCTAGCAGAGTATAAAGCGCCGGTTCATTTCGATGACGTCATCGAAATTGGTGTTCGCACGACCAAGCTTGGCCGAACCAGCATAACCTTCGGCTTGGCGGTGTTCCGGCAGAATGAGGATAAGATGCTCGCGTCCGGGGAAATCGTATGGGTCAACGCAAATCAAAAAGATCACTCGTCCTGCCCTATTCCGCCATTGCTGCGTGAACTTATCGAGGCGCGAGAGGGACAGGCTTGAGCTTCGTGAGAAAACGTCGCTCGCTCGAAGCAATCCGAAATCAACTTTTTACTACAGTTTTAACCTGCCTTAATAACCGCAAGATCTTGCTTCCCAAGAGGATCATCCCGTCCTAAAAGCGGGCAATAATCTGCTTCAGGCGCACCTGCGCGCTGCCAAGTCGCCTCGTTTGAATGTAAGGAGCTTTCGCCCGTGACCGTTAAAACATTATTTGCAAGCGCCTTTGCGCTGTCGATTGCCTTTTGTGCATCCACCGCAAACGCTGCGGGTCCCGTCGCTCGCGTGAACGGATCGGAGATCACGGAGGCTGAACTTGCCTTTGCTGAAGCCGAAGTAGGCGCTGAAATTGCGGGCCTTCCTATAGAGAGCCGCCGCCGCGTCCTCGTCGAGTATCTCGTGGAGGCTCATCTTTTCGCCGAAGCGGCTAACAAAAATCAGCTTGGCGGCGGCAAGGACTTCGAGGAACGCCTCGCCTATTACAAGCTTCGCGCCTTAAGGGATACGTTCTACGAGAAGAAGATCCGCGAGGCTGTCACAGAGGCACAGGCAAAAGCCGCATACGAAGAGCAAATCGCCAAGCTGGCGCCAGAACCGGAAGTGCGGGCGCGTCACATCCTCGTAAAAACCGAGCAGGAAGCAAAGGACCTCGTGAAGCAGCTTAAGGGCGGCGCGGACTTTACCGAGCTTGCGAAGAAGAGCTCTGACGGTCCTAGCGCGCAAACGGGCGGCGATCTCGGCTATTTCTCGCGCGGTCAGATGGTGAAGCCTTTCGAGGATGCGGCCTTTACCCTTCAAAAGGGCCAAGTGTCCGATCCAGTGCAGACCGAGTTTGGCTGGCACGTGATCAAGGTCGAAGACAAGCGTAACCGGCCCGTCCCAAGCTTCGACGAGGTGAAGGATCAGCTACTGGCCTCGCTCATCCAGAACAAGCTGAAAACTGTCGTTCAGGATTTGCGTGGACCGGCGAAAGTTGAAATCCTAGACCCTGAATTGAAAAAAGCCATCGAAGAGGATGCTAAGGCAGCCGCTGCCGAAGGCCCCGCTGACCGCAAGCAGCAATAAAGTCAACTTAGGAGCGGCAGCCGAGACATGGCGAAGATTCATAAGGTGTCACCTTTTGCGCCGGCTTCGCTTGCGGAGCTGCCCCCTATCCCCGGCGTGCGGCTCGCAGTCGCCCAAGCCGGGATCAAATACGCCAATCGCACCGATGTGCTTTTAGCATTATTCCCGGAAGGCACGCAGGCGGGCGGCGTCTTAACGCGCTCGAAGACAGCGTCGGCGCCCGTAGAATGGTGCAGAGCGCAGCTCGTCCATGGAGAAGCCCGCGCTCTCGTTGTGAATTCCGGAAATGCGAACGCCTTTACCGGCTGGCGCGGACGCGAGACGGTGGAAGCCACAGCCAGCTATGCAGCTAGCGCGGCTAGCTGCGAGGCAAAGCAAGTCTTCATCGCGTCTACCGGCGTGATCGGCGAGCCGATCGTTCCATCGAAGTTCGAGGCAGTTCTCTCGAAAATGAGCGCTGACGCTCACGACGGCCTCTGGTCTGAAGCCGCCCGCGCTATCATGACCACGGACACCTTTCCCAAGCTCGCAACCCGGCAAGCGCTGATCGGCGGCATCCCCGTCACGATCAATGGCATCGCAAAAGGCTCCGGCATGATCGCTCCAGATATGGCGACCATGCTGTCCTTCGTCGTTACCGACGCGCCAATCGGCAGCGCGGCGCTGACTGAACTGACGAGACGCCACGCCGCCAAGACATTCAATTGCATCACCGTGGATGGGGACACCTCGACAAGCGATACGCTGCTTGTCTTCGCGACCGGAGGCGCAGCAAAGAAGGGCGCGCACCGCATTGTCAGCGCTGACGATCCCGAAGCCGCTGGCTTCTCGGCGGCGCTCCTATCTCTCTTGCACGATCTCGCTCTCCAGGTAGCGAAAGATGGCGAGGGCATCTCGAAGCTCATGACCATCCATGTAGGGGGAGCCGAAAGCGATGAGGCTGCGCGCCGCATCGGTCTCGCAATTGGCAATTCCCCTCTCGTGAAAACAGCGATTGCGGGCGAAGACGCCAATTGGGGACGCATCGTCATGGCGGTTGGAAAGTCCGGCGAAGCCGCCGACCGCGATCGCTTGGCCATCTGGTTCGGCGACATTCAGGTGGCGAAAGACGGTATGCGTCATCCTGATTATCAGGAGGCTCTCGGCGCCGCTTACGTCAAACAGCGCGAAATCGAAATCCGTGTCGATGTGGGAACGGGCGGTGCAGGACGCGCCACCATTTGGGCTTCCGATCTAACCCACGACTATATCGCGATCAATGCCGACTACCGGAGCTGATGGCGTGGCCTTATCCGGCGAAGCGTTGCCTCTCATTACTGTGGTGGCTGTGGCCTTGATCGACGCAGATGGCCGCGTATTGCTGGCGCAGCGTCCGGCTGACAAAGCACATGGCGGCCTGTGGGAATTCCCGGGCGGCAAAATCGATGCGGGCGAAACGCCAGAAGCTGCCTTGATACGCGAACTTAAAGAAGAACTCGGCATCGAGATCCCGCTCCGATGCTTGGCTCCGCTGACCTTCGCAAGCCACTCATATGAAAACTTCCATCTTTTGATGCCGCTTTACATCTGCCGGAACTGGGAAGGTGAACCGGAAGCGCTTGAAGGACAGCGGCTCGCATGGGTCCGGCCAGACCGGCTGCGCGATTATCCGATGCCAGCGGCTGACGAACCGCTCATCCCGATTTTGCTCGACTGGCTGTAAATATAAGCAACGGAGCATCGCAAAGGCTCCCGTCCCGGTGTGCAGCGAACAGCCCCGGACGTACCAGCGCCAAAGCCTCTAAAGCATTTTGAGATGAGTTAGAACCGGCACAGTAAACAGGAAGCCATGGGTCGCCACGTCGCGTTGCGCCTCGCGAAGACGTTGCCAGGGCGTCCCCCGTGCGCGTCCGATAAGTTTACGACTCATAGCTAGGCCTGCTAGGTCCTTATGAGCGTCTCTCGAATTGTCCAAGCTTGACGCTCTTACGATCGGAGAGACGCAACCCATATTGAAGCGGAGCTGGCGGGCTCCGCATTCCGGTGTAACGCACATTGGAATGACGGCCAGCGATCTAACGATTGACTTAAACCAACGAGGTAATCATGAGCCTCATTCAGCCGTTCCAAAATGAGTTTGAATCGGTCTCGTTAGACGGCCTCACGATCGAGAACAGAACAACCCATATCAGCATTTACGGAGCTATCGCGCTGACGCGCGACAAGGCTGGGCTGGCGAATGCGCGTGAGCTGCGCGACCTGATGGTAGACATTGTGCGCGTGCTTGAGAGTGACGCATCACTTGCCCGATCACATTGTCTCTAAGCGCACGACAACAGTCGAAAATCCGTTCAAGTAATCGCGGCGGCAAGCTGCCGCTTCGCTACGCAACTATCTCGACTCTTCCCACTTACGAGCTGCTCATCCCGATTTTGCTCGATTGGCTGTGATACACCGCCAAAGCGGATGAGTTGTTGTTTCAATATTCGGCGGAGAGCATTCATGGACGAAGCCGTGGGCTGGATACGCGCGGAGGCTATTCCGCTCACAACGGTCGAAGCCGGTGCAGGTTTTGCCGATCTTGAACGCTTGCGGGGCGTCATCGGCGGCGCGCGTATCGTGTCGCTCGGTGAAGCCACGCATGGGACACGCGAATTTTTTCAGCTCAAGCACCGTCTGCTCGAATATTGCGTCTCCGAGCTCGGCTTCACCATTTTCGGCATCGAAGCAAACTATCCCGAATGTTTGCGCATCAATGACTACGTGCTGCACGGCAGGGGCGACCCCGCCGACGCGCTCGCTGGCACGCGCTTTTGGACCTGGGACACCGAAGAGGTGCTTGCGCTGATCGAGTGGCTGCGAGAGTGGAACGAGACGCATGAGCGCAAGGTGAAGTTCTACGGCTTCGATATGCAGTCTTCGGCGGAGGCGGTCCTCGGCGTCATCGATTATCTGAAGCGAGTCGCGCCTGATCTTGCCGCCGCCAGCGAAATCCCGCTATGGCCGCTGTGCAACGACTTTGCCGCCGGGCATTTCGATCTTCTTAGCGCGCCTTTGCGTGACTCAGCGCTTGCCTGCGCGAAGCGCCTTCTCGAAGTCTTTGCCGAGGAGCATACCAAGTGGGCGGCGATGACAAGCGAACTCGAATGGCAGCTTGGCCGTTTGAACGCCGTCGTGCTCGACCAGGCCGCGCGTATGTATCTTCCCGATCCGTCCCCCAGCGTCGTCACACGCGACGTCGCTATGGCGGAGAACGTAGCCTCGCTTTTGGAAATCGAGGGACCTGACGCCAAGGCCGTGCTCTGGGCGCATAACGGTCACGTGGCGCGGAACACGCCCTATTTCACCAGCGACAAGAGGCCGGAGCCGAATATGGGCAACCGTCTTCACGAGCTATTTGGGCCGGAGCACATTGTCGTGGGCTTTGCCTTTAACCAAGGTTCGTTCCAGGCCAGGGATGCGCGGGGCCAACTTTTGGACCATAACATTGCACCCGCGCCGGCAGGCAGCCTTGACAGCGTGCTGGCGTCCGCAGACATACGCCAGTTTTTACTCGACCTTAGAACCGCTCCCACCGAAGGCCCAGTCTCGGACTGGCTCGCGAGCGAGCCCATTTCTCGATGGATCGGCGCCGTATACCGGCCGGATCGCGCAGACTATAACCACCACGCCGCCGATCCGCGCGAGGACTACGATTTGCTGACGTTCGTGGAAACAACCACAGCGGCACGCCCCAATCGTTCGGAGAAGCGCCCACGGCAGCTCGATCGCGAATCTGCGCTGGCGCCGGTCAATCTCCAGTTCGCTGGCGCGGGCGAAATCCCGGAGGGCTGGAGTGCGTCCGGTATGTCGCTTCCGCACACTCACACGGTTGCGTTCGCGGACGAACCGTCGCCATCTGGCGGGCGCAGTGTGCACATCGCGCGGTCATCTGCGCCGTGGCGCTGGGGTGATGGCTTTCTGCGCCAAAACTTCTCTGCCGATGGGTGGCGCGGAAAGCGGCTGCGCTTCAGCGCGGCTGCGAGAGCCGAGGTGAATGAGCCGGGCGCTGCAGCGCAGCTCTATGTCGAGTTGTTGCCAGAGTGGCCCGAAGGAACCTTTTGGGTAAGACCGATCCGCTTGGCAATGCTTGATCAGCCGGTGAGGTCTTCGCTCTGGAAACAATACACCGTTGAGATCGACATCCCCGAAGAAGCCCATTCAATCGCCTTGCGGCTTAGCCTTACCGGAAATGGCGCGGCTTGGTTCGGCGACCTAAGTCTGAAGTCCGAATAGCTGTATGCAGCCATTGATCCCTGAGACAGCCCGTTACAATTTATAACCAATTGTTCTCCAAACTCGGACAAAACTGAAGATCGTATTCATATCGCGTTCATGCGGCAAGACCCATTCTGAGCAAGTCCGATCCCTGTAGGTAAACCATCACGAACCTTTCCTCGGCCCTGTTCTGGGAGGCATGAAATTCAGGGATTTCATGCCTCCTTTATTTTTTCTGAAATCACTGCTCCCGGCTTCGCTTGTCAGTTTTCGCCGCGGCGATCTAGGGTCACAGGCACTTCTCGATTCCTACTATTTCAAAGGAGAGAGCCGTGGCTTTCCAACTTCCCGATCTCCCATACGCTTACGACGCCCTACAGCCCTATATGTCGGCTGAAACGCTGCAATACCATCACGACAAGCATCATCTTGCCTATGTCGATAACCTGAACAAGCTGCTTCCCGGCTCAGGTCTCGAAGGCAAAAGCCTCGAAGAAATCGTGAAGGAGAGCTTTGGCAAGAACCAGGGCATCTTCAACAATGCGGGGCAGGACTACAATCACAACCACTTCTGGAAGTGGATGAAAAAGGACGGCGGCGGCAGGAAGCTTCCGGGCGCGCTGCAGGCCAAGATCGATAGCGATCTGGGCGGCTACGATAAGTTCCGCGAGGCTTTCATCGAAGCAGGCAAGGGCCAGTTCGGCTCGGGCTGGGCGTGGCTGTCGCTCAAGAATGGGAAGCTCGAAGTCAGCAAGACGCCAAATGGCGAGAACCCGCTTGTTCATGGCGGCTTGCCACTTCTCGGCGTCGATGTTTGGGAGCATTCCTACTACATCGATTACCGCAATCAGCGCCCGAAATATCTGGAAGCTTTCGTCGATCACCTCGTCAACTGGGACTATGTTGAGGAGCTGTTTGAGAAAGCCCAAAAGGCTTAAGCATCCAAGAGGCCGGGTTCGCCCGGCCTTTTTCGTTGCCAGAGTATTTTGGGAGCAAGTTGAATCGTGGGATGCCGGAGCTGCGGCTTTATTATTCTGGATTACTTCGCTCCGCTCGCTGTGACGGACCGGAAATCGTCGTCGCGAGGCGCGCCGCGCCGTGGCGACCCAGAGGGCCCCACTCGCCATGCTGCTCACGCTGATTACAAAATGCGCTAGATATTACAAGATAGGACTATTCGCAGGAGCCAGATCGATGACTTCCATGCCGCTATTGCTGGTCCCGGGCCTCGCCTGCACATTGCGGCTTTACGAGCCACAAATGCCGCATCTCTGGCAGTTCGGGCCTGTGACGGTTGCCAGTCACACGCGGCATGATTCCATGGCGGCAATCGCTGCAGATATTCTGGCGAACGCCCCTCCAAAATTCGCATTGGCGGGCCTCTCCATGGGCGGATACATCGCATTCGAGATGATGCGGCAAGCACCGGAGCGCATATTAAAGCTTGCCCTTCTTGATACATCAGCGCGCCCTGAAGCGCCCGCGCAGACTGAGAGGCGGCTTCTTCAGATCGAGATGGCCAAGTCCGGCCGATATGACGAAATAGCCGATCTCGTTTTTCCTCTATCCTTTCATCCCAATCGCCATGGCGAAGCCCGGCCTCGCGAAATTGTGGCGACGATGTATGCAGAAACTAAGCCAGCCGCATTTATCCGTCAGCAAAGAGCGATCATGAACCGGCGAGATTCGCGGCCTGATCTTGGCTCCATTCGCTGTCCAACCCTTGTTCTGGTTGGTGACGCCGACGTGCTAACCCCGCCTAAGCACGCGCAAGAGATTGCCTCAGCTATAGAGGGATCGACACTCGTTACCGCACCAGACTGTGGCCACCTATCCACCTGGGACAAGCCTGAATTCGTAACGCAAGCGATCACGAGTTGGCTCACCGCGAATTGAGGCGTCAGAACCTTGAAGGTTCACGAATATTGGCGCAGACTGCGAGCTTATTTTCGAGCGAGCAGGCAGGGAGCCTATGCAGGAACCCCCGTTAAAACCTCATGATATGGGCGGTCTTCCCTCCGAAGCCGTGAAAACCGCCGAAAAGGAGCATGTGCTCTGGGAAAAGCGCGTGGACGCGATGATGATGCTGCTTCAGCATCCAAGCCGTCATTTGCTTTACGTGGACGAACTTCGCAAAAATATCGAAGGGCTCGGCCCGGACGCCTATTCCAAGATGAGCTATTATGAGCGCTGGATCACCGCGATAGCCAACACGCTCCTCGAAAGGGGCATCATCACCAGTGAAGAATTGGCCCGCGGTATCGACGCCGTGATGAAACGCGAGAACATATTGCCATGAGCGCGAGCGCCGGAGGGGGAGCGGAGTTTGGGGTTGGCGACCGGGTTACTGTAAGGCGCATGTTCCCGCTCGGCCATTTTCGGACACCGCGCTACATCATGGGCCTGACAGGCGAGATATGCCATGTACTCGAAGAGTTCCCCAACCCTGAGGAACTCGCCTACGGCCGCGACGGACTGCCGAAGAAGATGCTTTATCGCGTCCGCTTCCGTCAGCTCGATATTTGGCCGGACTATGCTGGGAACCCCACCGATACGCTGGAAATCGAGATCTATGGTCATTGGCTGACACCGGCGGATAGCTCAGAGAGCACGCGCGCAGCTTAGCGCGTAAGGAGTTTCGATATGAGCCACAGCTCACATGCAGATGACCACGGTCATGATCACGATCATCATCATCATGACCACGAACATGGTCACAGCCACGGCCCAAAGGCGCCGGATCATGACGACGGCCTGACCTATTTTCGAGCCATGGAAATTGCGCTTCGCGAGCTTCTCATTTCAAAGGGCGTTTTCACGGCAGACGATGTGCGCCGGGCAGTCGAGGCGATGGACTCGCGCGTGCCGGAAAATGGCGCGCGGGTGGTCGCTCGCGCTTGGTGCGATCCGGCATTATAAAGCGCGGTTGCTCGCCGATGGCAGCGCGGCTGCGCAAGAGATGGGTTTCGAGGTCGGGGCGCTGCGGCTGATGGTCATCGAGAACACGCCGCACGTCCATAATCTCGTGGTATGCACGCTTTGCTCGTGCTATCCGCGCATGCTGATCGGTCTGCCGCCTGCTTGGTATAAGAGCGCAGCCTATCGCAGCCGCGCCGTGCGCGAGCCCCGCGCGGTTTTAAGGGAGTTTGGGACGGAGGTTCCCGACAACGTCGAGGTTCGTGTGCACGATAGTACCGCCGATATGCGCTATATTATCCTGCCCATGCGCCCGGCAGGTACCGAAGGCTGGAGCGAAGATCAGCTCATACCGCTGATTACGCGCGATAGCCTGATCGGGGTTGCCGTTGCCCGCACGCCCGACGCCACCTAAGCCGCAGAGCGCGTTTTGCCTTCAATCAGATTCTTGTTCTCGGTGACGATTTCGACGATTGCGTCGAGAACAAGCCGCACACGCGGGACCTGGGCAAGCTCTCGAGGACTTAGGAGCCAGAGTTGTCGCGGCGGATGCGGCTCCATGGGATACACTTCGCGCAGCCCGCTGTCTGTATCGCCCATATAGCGCGGAAGCATCACAATTCCGAAACCTGCCCGTGCCGCCGCAGCTTGCGCCTCGATGCTGTTGGAGCGAAAGGAGATGGACTGCGACCCCAGTCGTTTGGCAAGCCATGACGCCTCTGCGATCCCAACGGCGTCGGCTTCACTCGTGATAAAGGGAGCGTGTGCGCCATCTTCAGTCAAATCCCGAGCGATATAGTAGCCGTAATGCACGCTCACGAGATTTCGACCGACAAGATCGCTGTCTTTGGGACGCCCTAGCCTAAGCGCAATGTCAGCTTCGCGGCGCGCGAGGCTCATCACACGAATATCGGTCAAAACTTCCAAAGTGATGCCTGGATGCTGTCTTGCGAACATGGCAAGGCGGTCGAGTAGAAAATGATTAGCGAGAGAACCAACTGTCGTGAGTCGCACTGTCCCCTGAAAGACCCTTTCTTCTAGGTTTTCTGGAAGCGCTAGTACCGAGCGCTCCATGGCGAGGGCAATTTCAAGGGCCGCTTCACCGTTGGGGGTCAATCCATACCCATCCGCTCGCCGGTCGAACAGCACTTTACCGAGCGTGGCTTCCAGCGCCCCTACACGGCGCGCGACGGTAGCATGATTAACACGCAGCGCGCGCGCCGCGCCCGAGAGAGTGCCTGAGCGCGATAGCGCTAAAAAATAGCGCATATCCTCCCAGTCAAGCTGCCCTGTGCGTTTTCGATCAGTCATAGATCAATTATAGCGAATTGGTTCACGGCTAGCGACATGGGACAAAAGGGGAGCCAAACACGGAGTTCCTATATGACCATGAATTCAACAATCCTTCCCAAGACTCTCCTTGAAATCGCTGGCGCCACAATTCGACCGGCGTCGCTTAAAGAGTCAGTACTCGTTATCATCGACGCGCAGAACGAATACGTCAGTGGAAAGCTTCCCCTTAATGGTATCGCCGCCGCGATCACGGAGGCCTCCCGCCTGCTCGACAAAGCGAGGGCGGCAGGCACGCCAGTGATACATATTGTTCATCTCTCCGCGCCGGGGCGACCTGCCTTCGCACGCGGCTCACACGGGGCCGAGATCGTGCCAGAGCTGGCGCCGCTTCCCTCGGAGGAGATAATCGAAAAGGCGCTCCCAAACTCGTTTGCCGGAACAGTGCTGGGCGAGCGGCTCGAGCGCTTCGCCGCGACGGGGCACAAATCTCTGATCCTCGCTGGCTTTATGACTCATATGTGTATTAGCTCCACCGCGCGCGCTGCGCTGGATCTCGGCATTCCTACGACCATTGTTGCGAAAGCCACTGCAACACGCGACCTCCCATCCGTGCAGGGAGGTATCATAGCAGCCGAAACCGTTCAGGCCGCCGCACTGGCTGAACTTGCAGACCGCTTCGCCGCTATCGTCTCAGACGCAGAGGCACTTGCCGCCCTTCATTAACACAGATGGTCAAGACCGAAGCTGACCTCGGCTTCGGCAGTCCTGGATCTTTTTTTGGAGTTGCGACCATGTCCATGGCCGCTATCGCGCAATCGAACTTTCTTGCCGCTTTCGCCGCCCTTTTCGCTGTTTCGAACCCCATCGGCTGCGCGCTAATTTATAGCCAAATGGCCGCAAACCTTGAACGGTACGAACAAGCCCTCCTAGCACGCAGGATCGCCTTCAACGCTGTGATCGTTCTCCTCATCGCAATGTGGGCGGGCGGCCTCCTGCTTTCGCTCTTCGGCATCAGTATGGATGCGCTCCGAACGGCTGGAGGCCTTGTCATTGCGGTACAGGCCTGGAAGCTGCTCTCGGAGGAGGCCAGCGACGACGCCAAGGTGAGCCAAAGGGACGCATTCTTTCCACTGACGATCCCTTTGACTACGGGACCAGGCACCATATCCGTGGCGATTGCTTTGGGGAGTGGCGGCCCCGAGCCCCACGCGGAGGCTGTCGTCTTTGTTATTGGGGTAACGCTAGCAGCCGTCGCTATGGCCGCATCGATTGCTTTCTTCTATAGCTCGGCACACCGGCTCGCAGGATATCTTGGGAAAGAGCGCACCCGCACAATTGTGCAGTTATCAGCCTTCCTTCTTCTCTGCATTGGCGTCCAGATACTCTCGACAGGGCTCAGAGGATTGCTACGCTGAGAATAGCGCAGTGCTTCTTGCCTCGCTGGAGCAGATGGACTCGCCGATCAATGAGCAGCGCCAAGCGTGAGGTGCAGGAAGCGGGTGTAAATCCGTGCGAGCGTCTCTAAATCCGTAACGGGAGTGTTTTCATCGACTTTATGCGCCGTGCCATTCAGCAGCCCGCATTCCACCACAGGGCAAAGGTCCTTGATGAAGCGCGCATCCGAAGTGCCGCCGCCTGTTGATAAGATCGGTTCACGGCCCGTTTCGGCATGTATTGCCACGCTGAGCTTTTGCACGAAACCGCCCGGCTGCGTGAGGAAGCTTTCGCATGCAGGCTCATACTCAACGGTGAAAGTTAGTCCAGTGTCGAGCAGAGCCGCTGTCACCTGCTCTTCGATCCATGCTTTCAAGCTTTGGCTTGTGTGCTGATCGTTGAAGCGGATGTTAAAGCGCGCGGTCACGCTGGCCGGAATGAGATTTGACGTTTTATTGCCGGTGTCGATGCTCGTGATCTCGAAGTTCGAGGGCTGGAAGTGGTCATTGCCCGCATCGAGCGCCCTCGCGCGCAGCAAATTCGAGCGCATCGAGAAGCCCCGGCAGCGGATTTTTCGCCTTGTGAGGATAGGCGACATGCCCTTGCACGCCGCGCACCGTTAGCCTCGCGTTAAGCGAACCTCTTCGCCCAATTTTGATCGTGTCGCCGATTTCACCTTCCGAGGTGCATTCGCCCAATAGGCAGTAATCGGGCTGCTCGCCGCGCGCCAAGAGCCAATCCACGACCTTCTTGGTGCCGTTGACAGCAGGACCTTCTTCGTCGCCCGTGATAAGGAAACTGATTGACCCTTTCGGCTTATCTCCTGCGTCGCGCAGATATTGCAGCGCCGCCGCCAAAGATGCCGCAACGCCGCCCTTCATGTCAGCGGCCCCGCGGCCAAATAGAACGCCATCATGTACTTCCGCAGCGAATGGCGGATGGGTCCAGGCTGCCTCATCGCCCGGAGGCACCACATCAGTGTGCCCAGCAAAGCAAACATGCGGGCCGGTGTCGCCGATCCGCGCATAAAGATTATCAACGCTTGCCCTCCCCTCTTCGCTAAAGGGAAGGCGATAACAGGTGAAACCCGCCGACGTGAGCACCTGCTCCATGTAGGAAAGCGCCCCACCCTCATCAGGCGTAACGCTCCGGCAGCGGATCAAGTTTTGGGCATGGGCGAGTGCATCTGTCATCTTCTATTCCACGGTAGCAGGTACGGGACGATTTTGGGCATCAGCTTTGTGGGATGCCGAAAGTCCTGAATGGATTATCATAATCTTTTGCCAGATCTTGGCGCTAAGAGAAGACGTAAGTTGCTCCACATCGTTTACAGTCTCGATCACGACAGGGTCCCGCGAATATTGCGAGTAGAGCGCCGCGAATTTGCTGATGACCGATAGCATCTCCGAACAATAATCAAGATAACGCAGAAGTTCCTGAGGACTAAGGTCGCGCTCGGGCGAGGAACGCGTGGGCGGCAAGTTCGCCGCGAGGGCGGCAGGGTCCTTGTTGAGCTGATGCATGTCTATGACATGGGCGTAGCCTCTGAGGCTCTGTAGCCCTTCCAACGCCCTTCGCCGCTTGGCGCGCACCTCCCAATTCACGAAGAAGAGCATCGCCAATCCCGTCAGCACCATAATATGAATGCCTGCGTCAATCCCCTGAAGCGCCTGGAATACCTCTGTATTTTCGCCCACGGTGAATCGCGTCCAGGGGATAACAGTCACAATATAGAGGACCGCCCCTACACCCACTGCGAAGAGAAGCCCCGCAAAGAATTGCAGCCAGCGGCTTCGATGCGAAAGGCTGCGCGCTTCGTTGCTAATATGGACAGCATTCCTTGCGAGTTCGACGGCTGCATTTGCAAGACCGCGCGATGGGAAGCGCTCACCGACGCGATTGGCCAGCGTCTGAGCAAGCTTGATTACTACTCTGGGATCGAGCGTTTCAAATTGAGGCGGCAAAATATTCCCCCCACTTAAAGCGCTTCCCGAAAAGTGTTACGCGGTTTTCGGATAAGAAGCGCGACCAATAAAAAAACCTAGAGTCATTCCCGAATCCCTTCGATCGGGAATGACTCTAAAGTAATTTACTCCGCCGAAGGATCCCGGCCATGGCTATTCGGCCCCGCCTCGCCCTTCAAAATACCGAATTGTAATACGCTCCAGATCACCGACGCAGCAAAAAGCAACAAAGCGGTACGAATTACAGCCTCGCTCCATCCAAAATTTTGCACTGCCCCGGGTGCCGCCAACAACGCGAAGAAGGGCACGACCACGACCAAAATAAGCCAACTGCTCAAACCTCGATCGTGGAGGCGCTTCACGCCAAGCGCGACCAAGCTCCAAATCGCCAGAACCATGATCGACGAGGGAACCAGGAGCCATAAGGCGAGCTTAAGAAAAATTGCCTGGCCCTCAGGACTTTTAATCCACTCCTCATTGCCGAGATTTTGCTCAAGCCCAGGATATTGGCTGATAAACGTCGCAACAATAGCGCTCACAAAAAGCGTCGCTACTATCAAGATGCCCGCAAGGATCAAGACGCCGAGCCACCATTTGGAGCGGCTGATCCTACCTTCCACCGCAAGCATCCAACTCGCGAAGCTGTAATCGCCGCCATAATAATTGGCTGGCAGCGTATCCTCTCCATAAGAATTCGCGCCGGGAGTTCCTCGCAACGCACCCGTCTGTAGGACCAAATAAGGGAAAATCAGCATAATAGGCACGATTAGAATAAGAAATACGCTGCTTGGATCCGCGCCAGCCGTGCTTTTTCCGGGAATAATACCTAGCGCGACGTTGGCCACGACATAGATGTAGTAAATCCATGAGGAATGACCGCGATCATGCAAGCGCTTGACGGCAAGCGCGCTCGCCGGCCAAAAGAGCAGAGCGTAATAAGCGATCCAGACTGGCAGCCACAGCCCAATATTATCCGCGCTTCTATCCCAAACTGCCGGTGCAAGCACATGACCTGTGGCCAGATAAGATAGCAGTCCTATCAAGCATTGCGCTGCCACTGTGAGCGCGAGGCCTCCGAGCCACCAAGTCTTGCGGTTGATCCGGCCCCGGAAGCTGAAAAACATATCGACCCAACTCATGCGCCTGCCCTTCATCTGGTGGCGGAGAAATAGCACGCGAGCGGTTGTGAAGCCGTGTCAGTCGCGCAACAGTTCGTTGATGGAAGTTTTTGCACGGGTCTGTTCGTCCACGCGCTTTACGATGACCGCGCAATAGAGCGAAGGGCCCGGCTGGCCATTCGGCAGCGGCTTCCCTGGCATGGTCCCGGACACAACCACCGAATAAGGCGGCACGCGGCCATAAAGCACTTCGCCCGTCGCGCGGTCGACGATCTTTGTGGACTGCCCGAGATAAACGCCCATGGAAAGCACCGAGCCTTCGCCGACGATCACGCCTTCGGCGACTTCCGCGCGCGCTCCGATGAAGCAATTATCCTCGATGATAACGGGGTTTGCCTGCAAAGGCTCCAATACGCCGCCAATGCCTGCGCCGCCGGATATGTGGCAGTGCTTGCCGATCTGCGCGCAAGAACCGACCGTCGCCCAAGTATCGACCATCGTTCCTGTGTCGACATAGGCTCCAATATTGACGAAGGACGGCATAAGAACGACGCCCGGCGCGATAAAGGCCGAGTGACGGACGACTGCGCCGGGAACGGCACGAAAGCCCGCATTCGCAAAATTATTCGCCGTCCAGCCTTGGAACTTTGTCGGCACCTTGTCCCACCAGGGGCCAGGAGCCGTTGTCACAGGCGCGCCGCTGGCTGGCCCCATGACGCAATTGTCATTCAGCCGGAACGAGAGCAGCACCGCCTTTTTGAGCCAATCATTCACGACCCAAGCGCCATCGCGCTTTTCGGCGACGCGCGCCTGTCCGCTATCAAGTAGCGCAAGCGCGGCCTCGACCGCTTCGGCCACCTCGCCGCCGTGTCCTGGTTTTATTTCCTGACGGCGTTCGAAGGCAGCGTCGATGGTCTCTTTCAAATCGGTGGTCATGGCGGCTCGCTTAAATTATTTCACCTTCTGCGTGCCTTCGAGCAGCGTGATTTGTCAAGGGCTTCAAGTACCGAGAGGGTGTGTCCCAGTTTGAATTTCGGCAATCGATAGCCGCAATTTGCGCCTTGGGGCCGTGACTTCTGCCGAGGGCCATGAGCAGCCGACGAAGACAGGGACAAGCGCTCATGAAATCTCATCTACATCAACGCCGATCCGGTTCTCCTCGGCGTTGTGTTTAGAATGACGTAATTGCGCCTAGCGCTCAACAAGATGCGCACGCGAGGGTGCAGGCTCAAACCGATCGGCGAAATATTGCGTTTCGTGGGCCACCAGTCCTTCGCGAAATTCCATGATGCTCACCGCGTAAGAGGGGATGCCGTCATAGGTAAGTACGAATTCAGTGACCCAGAGATCGCCGCTGCCGACAATTCGCTGTACCGTAAAACGCTTCTCGTTTGGCTGGACGCATCGGCTCTCTTGAATGTTGTGCCGGCCGCGGATGCGCTCGCCCGATTGCGGATAATCAAGCACCGCATCCTCGCGGTAAATTTCATGTTCGACCTCGAAATCGCTCGCGTCTGAAGCACTCCAATGACGCTCCAGCGCCGCCCGTATGGCTCGATTGTTCATGTCAATCTCCCGCTTACGCTTCCGGCTATCGTTTCGGGGACCACTGAATTGATTGTGCTGCACGCTATTTTAAAAGGTGGGGCGCTGTTGCCGATCGCGCCAGTCTCGCCTCACGATGCAGCGATTGCGCTTTGGTTTAAGGATACGCCTGTGGGGAGCCCCGCGACAATGCGAGCATCAGTTCGATTTTCCTGAACGCACCAAACATGACTGGCCACCAATTCCGCGCTATTGCAGGCCATGATATCAACACCGTTCATATGATTTGGAGCAACGCATTGAGCGATCCTGCGAAGGCGATCACGATTTATATCGATGCCGACGCATGTCCGGTGAAGTCGGAGATCTATCGCGTGGCCGAGCGGTATGCGATCAAGGCCTACGTCGTCAGCAACTCCGCTATAGCGATCCCCAGAACTCCGCTTATCGAGCGCGTGGTCGTCGGCAGTGACCCCGATGCCGCCGATGATTGGATCGCGGACCGTGTCTCACGCGGAGACATCGTCATCACGGCCGATGTGCCGCTCGCGCATCGCTGTATAAAGGCCGGGGCGGACGTGATCGCGCCAACGGGGCGCGTCCTGGCAGACGCGTCCATAGGCATGGCGCTCGCGACACGCAATTTGCTGGAAGATTTGCGATCGGCCGGGCAAACTACCGGCGGTCCAAAGCCGTTCCAGCCGCGTGATCGGTCCAATTTCCTGTCCGCTCTTGATCTCGCCATCGTTCGGCTGAAGCGCCTTGGGTTCGGCGCTTAATCTCTCTCGCCAAACAGCCGCAAGAGCGATCATGCTTGCCAGACGGCAATTCTCCCCGTTGCGGAAATACCGACTGAGACATCATAAAGAGACCCCTCGGCAAATTTTGCTTTTCAGCGCGAGCTAAGCCGCGCTCAAAACCAGCGCCGCGTTTTTCGCCTATAGGCGACATAAGCCTCGCCGAAGCGCTGCGCCAGATAACTCTCCTCCCGTTTAATCACGCGCTCCTGAAGATAAAAAAGCAGAAGCGGCACAAGCAATATCATCCACGGGTTTGCGGTGGCGATTCCGGTTCCCAGCAAAATGAGGAGAAAGCTAAGATAAATCGGATTGCGGCACCGGCTGAATACGCCCGTTGTGACGAGCACCGAGGCGGGTTGGCCCGGAAGAATGGCCGTCTTGACGCGTGACATCTCGCGAGCGGCTAGAATGCCAATCCCGATCGCGCAAGCTACAATGATGAGCCCAACAACGACGCTTTCACGCGGCACAGAAGAAAGCGAAGGTCCAAGCGGGATTAGCCAATTAAGGGCAAGCGCCGGTGAGGATAAACAGCAAGAGCACAGCCGGCGGCACGGGCCGTATGGGCGGGTTGACCGGCGTGTCCATCTGCTCTTCGTCGCGCACGCACTTGTTCCCCTGGCAAAATTTTCGAACACATGTCAAAGCATCATACTCAATAGAACGTAAGATCTGAATCAATGTTTGCCATCACGCCTTTGGACCGCAGTTTAGAGCAGCCGTTGCGCGCCGCCATTGATGCGAAGGCAAAGCCGCTCGGCGCACTTGGCCGCATTGAGGAGATCGCTGTCCATGCGGGTCTTGTGACCAGATCTCTGCAACCTGACCTTCGCCGAGCCGCGCTCTTGATTTTCGCGGGCGACCACGGAATCACGGCGGAAGGCGTCACGGCCTATCCGTCGGAAGTGTCGGCAATGATCGCCGAAATGGTGATCGAAGGGCGCGCAGGCGCGAATATCGCCGCTCGCGCCGCTGGCGCTGAAGTCTTCCTTGTCGATGCGGGGTTAAAGAGGCCGCTCGCGCCCCATTCCGCGCTCATTCCAAGGCGCATAGGCCACGGCACTCGCAATTTTCTCCATGAAGCTGCCATGACGGATGAAGAAGCGACGAAAGCCTTCCAAACTGGCGCGGACATTGCCGCTGAACTGCTTGGCCAAGGCTTCGGAATTCTGGCGCTTGGCGAAATTGGTATCGGCAATTCAAGCTCGGCGGCGATCGTCTCTCACGCCGTAACGGGCCTTCCATTGACAGCGCTCGTTGGAAATGGTGCTGGCGCACCGCCGCTCGGTCTCGGCCATAAGCGCGATGTCCTGGCGCGGGCTTATGCGCGTGCTCCCGTTCGCAACGGCTTCGACGCCATGCGCGAATTTGGCGGCTATGAGATGATGATGCTGATGGGCGCTATGTTCGGCGGCGCGAGGAATGGGCAAGTCCTCCTTGTGGACGGCTTTATCGCCACCACCGCCGCCTGCGCCGCCGTTTCTATCGAGCCTTGCCTACGCGATTATCTGCTCTTCGCGCATCTGTCGCCGGAAACGGGTCATGCGGCGCTTCTTGATTGGCTCAAAGCTGAGCCCCTCCTCAATCTCGCCATGCGGCTTGGCGAAGGTTCCGGCGCGGCGCTCGCAATCCCACTCATTCGTGCGGCGGAGGGCCTTCTTAAGGACATGGCCGACTTGCCAGGCGCTCATCCAAACTAATGCGGCCCTTCAGATCCGAGATTAGATATTTTATCGCGGCGACGCAGTTTCTGACGCGCGTGCCCACTCCTTATTTCAAGGACTTCAAGCCGCAATGGCTTGCTCGCGGTGCGAAGTATTTTCCCTTGGTTGGGGCACTTACAGGCCTTTTCTGCGCGGCCATTTTACTGGCAGCCGCTGGCCTATGGCGCGGAGCATTGCCTGCCCTTCTCGCGGTTGCGGCAGGCATAGTGGCAACAGGCGCTCTGCATGAGGATGGCTTCGCCGATTTCTTCGACGCGATGGGCGGCGCGACGCCAGAGAAGCGCCTCCTCATCATGAAAGACAGTCGCCTTGGCGTATTTGGCGCGCTCGCGCTTGGAATTTCGATTGCAATCAAGGTGCTCGCCCTTTCCGCGCTTTCCCCGCTGGTCGCAGCAAGCGCGCTTATCGGGTCACACGCGGGAGGCAGGCTTGCAGCCGTTCTCGCCATTGCAATCCTTCCCTATGCGGGAAACGTAGAAGCGGCGCGGGTCAAGCCGCTAAGCGGCGGGCTTACTCTCACCGGCACACTGATGGCGTTGGTGTTCGGCCTTCTGCCTTCACTACTGCTCCCTACGACGGCGGCGGCCATCGCGTGCACCGCTGGAGCGGCTGCGGCTGCGTTCATCGCTTGGCGGGCTCATGCCTTGCTTGGAGGTCATACGGGCGACGTGCTTGGCGCCGTCGAGCAAGCCTATGAAATCGCGTTTTTGCTCGGTGTCGCGGCGTGCGTCTCATCCTGATACGGCACCCAAAGCCGCTTTGCGAGTCAGGTCTCTGCTATGGTCGCCTCGATCTCGAATGCGATCCTCAAGCGCTTGAGGAGGCAGTGCGCGGTTTGGCCGAACTGACGGCGGCGGCAGGGCGCATCGTCAGCAGTCCGGCCCGGCGCGCGCTCGATCTGGCGCGGCGTCTTTCGGCAGATGTCATTGTCGAACCACGCCTGCAAGAACTTCACTTCGGAGACTGGGAAGGCCGCCGCTGGTCCGATCTCGAAATTTCAGCAATCGACGCATGGCGGCGCGGTTTGCCTGACGCTGCCCCGCCTGATGGCGAAAGCCTGTCAGCACTTGGCGCGCGTTGCGCCGCATGGCTTGCGGATGTCGAGCGCGGTGGAACGCCGGTCCTGGTGATCGCACATGCCGGACCAATTCGCGTGATCCGCGCGCTTCTGAAAGAAAAGCCGCTTCTCACCTACTTCGACAAGCCTGTGCCATATGCCGAACCGCTCACGCTGGAATTGGACTGCCGCTTGGTTCCCAGGCCGGAACATCAATGACCCTTTGTGGACATCTCGCGTTTTGACCGGCAAAGCGCCAAATTTCTGACTGTGATATTTGCGTAGCCGTCCAGCTGTGGCAAGACTTAACAACGGGGGCATTTTGTTTACTTCAACGCATTTTCTGGCGAAAACGGCAACGGTACGAACGTCACGCCCATGGCTCACACGTATCCTGGCGAATGTGGCGCTCGTGGCACTATTGGTAAGCGCTGGGATCGCAGGAGCATGGGCGCAAGAGAGCAGCGACCTTCCTGCGGCGGGCAAGCGGGTCGTGAAGGCTAGCGCCCAAGGCCAATATGCGTTGACGGCAATCCCTATAGTCGAACGCGAGCTGGCGGTTGCGGAGGGCACGCATGGACCCGATCACCCCAATGTGGGTGCATTGCTCAAAAAACTCTCCGGACTGTACCAGGCTGCGGGCCGCTATGCCGAGGCGGAGCCGCTCATAAAGCGCGCCATCGCCATCCACGAGAAGGCCTTTGGTCCAGACCACGCCGATGAGGCTCAATCTCTCAACAATCTCGGGGAAGTGTACAAGTCACAGGGACGCACCGCCGAGGCCGAGCCGCTTCTGAAACGCGCCCTCGCCATTCGCGAGAAGATCCTCGGGGAAGACCACCTGGATGTCGCTAATTCGCTCAACGACTTGGCGGGAATGTATGAGAACGAGGACCGCTACGCCGAGGCTGAGCCGCTTCTGAGGCGCGCCCTCGCCATTCGCGAGAAAAGGCTAGATCCCGACCACTTGGATGTCGCTAATTCGCTCGACAATCTCGGCTTGCTGTACCAGAACCAAGCCCGCGATGCCGAGGCCGAGCCGCTCCATAAGCGCGCCCTTGCCATCCGCGAGAAAGCGCTAGGTCCGGATCATCCCGACGTCGCTATTTCGCTTAACAGCCTCATCAAGCTGCACAGTGGCCACTGGTTGCGCTTTGCTGAGACCGATCTTCTCGAACCTCTCCGGATGCGGGCCCTGACCATTCGTGAGAAGTTTCTCGGGGAAGACAACCCTGATGTGCTCAACGACCGCGCAAAACTGTACGGGGATCAGCGCCGCGATGCCGAGGCTGAGTCGCTATTCAAGCGCGTCCTCGCCTTCCGCGAGAAGGTGCTGGGTCCGGATCATCCCGATTTGATCGAGTCACTCTACAACCTCGCAGAACAGAACCGGCGTCAGGGCCGCTATGCCGAGGCCGAGTTGCTCTTGAAGCGCGCCCTCGCCATTGGCGAGAAGGCGCTGGGTCCAGATCATCCTGTTGTCGCCCGATCGCTCGACGAACTGGGGGAACTGTATAAGATGAAGGGCCGCTGGGACGAGGGCGAGGCGCTTAGAGAGCGCGCCCGCCCCATTCTCAGGAAGACACTTCTGGATCTTCCAAATCACCCCATCACCGCAATGTTGTTCTCCGAGTACGGGAAAGGGCATAAGCTGGGGGGCAGCTATGCCGAGGCCGAGCGGTTTTATAAGCGCGCCCTTGCCATTCGCGAAAAGACGCTAGGTCCGGATCATCTCTCTGTTGCCGATTCTCTCAACGAACTCGGTGAGTTGTACCATTGGCAGGTCCGCTATGCCGAGGCCGAGCCACTCTTGAAGCGCGCTCTCGCTATTCGCGAGAAGGCGCTGGATCCGGATCATCCGGATGTCGCCGAATTGCTCAACAACCTCGCAGTACTATACAAGGCGCAGGGCCGCTATGCCGAGGCTGAGCTGCTCCATAAGCGCGCCCTTGCCATCCGCGAGAAGACGCTGCATCCAGACGATCCAAATATCACCTTATCGCTCAAAAACTACGACGGGCGCCCCGAGTTCCGGAAGCTGGAACGTGCCATCGACGAATTCACCAAATCGCTCAAAGGTCTGGCGGAACTGTATCAGAGCGAGGGCCGCTATGCTGAGGCCGAGCCGCTCTATAAGCGCGCCCTTGCCATCCGCGAGAAGGTGTGGGGTCCGGATCATTACGATTTTCCCAAATGGCTCAAAAGGCTCGCAGAACTGTACAAGGCGCAGGATCGCTTTGCCGAGGCTGAGCCGCTCTTGAAGCGCGCCCTCGCCATGAGCCAGAAGAGGCTGGGTCCAGACCAACCTGATGGGCTCACCGACCTGGCGGAACAGTACAAAGCGCAGGGCCGCTATGCCGAGGCCGAGCCGCTCCTGAAGCGTGCCCTCGCCCTTAGCGAGGAGAGGGTAGGTCCGGATAGTCATCCTTATGTCACCCTACGGCTCAACAACCTCGCCGCGTTGTACAAGGTCGCGGGCCGCACCGCCGAGGCTGAGCCGCTCCTGAAGCGGGCGCTTGCCATCACCGAAAAGGCGCTAGGCCCGGATCATCTCTACGTTGCCAAATCGCTCAGCGACCTCGGTGCAGTGTACGTGGCCGAGGGACGCACCGCCGAGGCCGAACCCCTCTTGAAGCGCGCTCTCGCCATTCGCGAGAAGGAGCTAGGTCCAGCTCATCCCGATGTCGCTAATTCGCTCAAAGGTCTGGCGGAACTGTACAAGAGCGCGGGCCGCACAGCCGAGGCCGAGCCGCTAACAGCGAGGATCCTCGCCAGCGAGGCGACGAAGACAAAATGATAATAACGCAGCCTTCCGCTGGCGCGCGCACCATCAAGACGTTGGCGCCGTCGATACGCTTAGCGAGAGCGTCACCATGTACGAGCCGCTCCGGCTACGCCGTCCCGGCAGACACCAGCTCTTTCTCTGACGTGCCGCCCGCTTTCCTGCGCGCCGCCGCGACTGCGTCCGCCAATTTCGCCTTATAGCGCACGTGAGGCGGTCGAACGCCGTGCAGGAGCAAAACGCGCCGGATCGCGGGCCGCGCTCCCGTGATATAGACCGCAGCTCCGTGACGGCGCGCTTTTCGCACAAATCCATCCACCGTTGCCGCCGCAGTCGAGTCAATCAGCGGCACGGCTGAGAAGTCGATCACGTAAGCCTTCGGATGCTCTCCGATGCGATCAAGCGCCGCCCCGACGCTCGCCGCCGCGCCGAAGAAGAATGCGCCCGAAATCCGATATACCACGATGTCTGGATCAGCCGCCAGAGCCGCATCGTAAGGCTCGCGGCCATTGCCATTTGCGCTGTCTGCTACGTCCTCCTCAACCAGCGGCCCTGCGCGATCCACCTCAACCGCCCGTTCCATGCGGTGCAGGAACAGGAGCACGCCAAGCCCGAACCCTACAAGGATACCTTCCGTTAGATCGCGGAACACGACGAGCAGGAAGGTTGCGAGCAGAACCACTGCATCGCCGCGCGAGGCGCGCAGCAGTGTCGCGAATTCGTGCTTTTCGGCCATGTTCCAAGCCACCACCGCGAGCACAGCTGCAAGACCCGCGAGCGGGATGAAGCGTGCGAGCGGAGCCGCGACCATCATGAACATCAGCAGAATGAGCGAGTGCATCATGCCCGCCACGGGACTGCGCGCACCGGCGCGCACATTCGTGGCGGTCCGCGCGATTGTACCGGTGACGCAGATCCCCCCAAACATCGCCGAGGCGATATTGGCCACGCCCTGGGCGACAAGTTCACAGTTGGAGCGATGACGCCTGCCAGTCATGCTATCGGCCACAACGGCGGAGAGAAGGCTTTCGATGCCGCCGAGGAGCGCAAAGGAAAGCGCGGCTGGCAGCACGGCGACGATCTTCTCGACCGACAACACCGGAAGGCTGGGCGTCGGCAGGGATGACGGGATACCGCCGAAGCGCGTCCCAATTGTCTCCACGGGCAACCCGAAAGCCCAAACCAGAAGCGCGGCGATAGAAGCTGCGATAAGAAACGCGGGCCAGTGCGGCCGAAAACGGCGCACGGCGAGGATCACCGCAATCGAGAGCGCAGCGACGACCACCGCCGCCGGGTTGATCGTAGGCAAGGCCTGGCCGAGCGCGGCAAGCTTTGGGATGAATGGTCCCGGCTCGTTACCGGCCAGCTTCAGTCCGAGAAGCTCCTTGAGCTGGCTGGCGAAGATGATCACGGCGATGCCAGCGGTAAAGCCCACGGTAACGGGGTATGGGATGTATTTGATAAAAGTGCCAAGCCTCAGCGCCCCGACGCAAAGAAGAATAGCGCCGGAGAGAAAGGTCGCGAGAATAAGTCCATCGACCCCATGCTGCGCGACAGTGGCGGACACGAGCACGATGAAAGCGCCCGCTGGTCCGCCGATCTGAAACCGGCTGCCACCCATGGCGGAGATGACGAACCCGCCCACGATGGCGGTGTAAAGGCCCCGGTCAGGCGTAACGCCGGAGGCGATGGCGATAGCCATCGAAAGGGGCAACGCGACTATCGCGACCGTCAGGCCAGCAACCAAATCGGCTCTGAAGTCGCCAAATCTGTAACGCTCTTGGAGAACAGTCAAAAGCTTGGGGGTGAACAGCTCGACAAAGCTGGGCTCTCGCGTGTGGGCAACCATCGCAATCCGCTCTTTTCTAAACCCTAATCAGATGGAGGCCCCGTCCGGCATCCTCGGAGACTTAAGCCTGACGCCCCTGCCGCCCTCACGGCTCACTGAGTTCTCGCCGATCAGAACCACTCCTGCGCGGTCGAAGGCCTCGATTACCTTGGTAAGTGTGTCGATCACACCGCGCACATTGCCCTCGCTTGCCTCCATCCGTTGAATGGTCGGCAGCGAGACCCCTGACAGCTCAGCGAGCTGGCGCTGATCGATGCCCAATAGAGCTCGAGCGGCGCGCATTTGAGCGGCAGTAATCATCGGATCTCACTTCCCATTAGCGCGTATACGGTACTGCAATAGTGATGTCTAGAACATAAGATCAGATGCATGATCATTAACCATTGAGTGTCGTTGCATATAACCGCCGCTCCCATTGCAAACTTCACACACAGCAAGACAAAAGAGCCGAGTTGCGCTATTCTGTGACCATAAGTCGCGGCTGAATGACGGCCTGACGGTTCGGGCGGCATCGGCGTCGCGGCGCGAGACACCCGTCTGGAGCGCGACTATGGCACATGATCACGTCACAACCAGCATCCACGCCCATCCTGCCCTTCCTGAAGTACGCAAAATTACATTTGGCGATTTGCGTGATGCGCTCGCCGAAGGCTTTGATGATTTCTGGCATAAACCGAGCCATGTCTTCTTTTTGGGCCTCATTTACCCAGTCGTTGGCCTCATCCTTTTCCGTCTCACTTTCGGCCGCGACCTTCTTCCTCTGCTTTTCCCGCTGGCTGCGGGTTTTGCGCTTCTCGGCCCATTCGCCGCAATTGGATTTTACGAAATCAGCCGCCGCAGAGAGGACAGACTCGACAGCTCATGGTGGCACGCGCTCGACCTGCGGCACAGCAAATCTCTTGGTGCGATTCTCGAACTTGGCGCGCTCTCGATGGCGATCTATCTCGTTTGGCTTTGGACCGCCGGAGCAATCTATGAAGGCATATTCGGAACGCCGGTGACCTCGGTAAGCAGCTTTCTCCGGCAGGTGTTTGAAACACCGGAAGGCATCAAGCTGATGATAATCGGCAACGCGGTTGGCTTCCTTTTCGCGGCGTTGATTTTTTCGATAAGCGTCGTGTCGTTTCCAATGCTTGTCGACAGAGATGTCAGCGCGCCGATGGCAATGGTAACCTCACTGCGCGCGGTGCTGACGAACCCGGTTCAAATGGCTGCATGGGCGCTGTTCATCGCTGTCGCGCTAGCCGTAGCTTCGGTGCCGTTTTTGCTAGGTCTTGTGATCGTGCTCCCCGTGCTCGGACATGCGAGCTGGCACCTCTATCGCAAGCTCGTGGTTCACTAAATCGTAGACGTTGTCATTGCGACGGCGAGCGCAGCGTGGCCGGAAGCAATCCAGCGTAACTCATTGATATTGATATGGATCGCCACGGCGGCGCAGCCGCCTCGCGATGACGATCACTAGGCATTTATCCAGACCGAATACCGATTACGCAGAAGCAGCGGCTGCCCGAAGCGCCGTGATGTTTGCGGCGTAATTTCCGTCCTTAAACACCGCCGAGCCAGCAACCAACACGTTCGCACCTGCCGCCACAATTGCGGGCGCGGTCTCCGGTGTAATGCCGCCATCCACCTCAAGGTCGATGGGCCTGTCGCCGATGAGCTTGCGAATGCGGCGCATCTTCTCCACCGCAGCCGGGATGAATGCCTGACCGCCAAAGCCAGGGTTTACGCTCATAACAAGGATCAAATCTACCTTGTCGAGCACATATTCGATTGCGCTTTCCGGCGTGGACGGGTTCAGCGAAACGCCAGCCTTCTTGCCAAGGCCACGGATCACTTGAAGCGACCTGTCGAGATGCGGTCCCGCTTCTGCATGGACGGTAATAATGTCCGAGCCTGCCTTGGCAAAAGCCTCGAGATAAGGGTCGCATGGCGCGATCATGAGATGCACGTCCAGCACCTTCTTCGTCCAGGGCCGGATGCACTCCACAAGGCGAGGGCCAAACGTGATATTCGGCACGAAATGTCCATCCATCACGTCCACATGGACCCAATCAGCGCCCGCCTCATCGATGGCGCGAACCTCCTCGCCGAAGCGCGCGAAGTCGGCGGAAAGGATCGATGGCGCAATGCGAACTGGTTGTTTCATCGGCCAAGCACCGTTTTCGCGGCGGCGACTGCGGCATCCACACTTATGCCGAAATGCCGGTAAAGCTCTTCAAAAGGACCGGATGCGCCGAATCCGGCCATACCGATAAATGTGCCATCCTCGCCGAGCCATTCATGCCAGCCCGAATTCACTGCCGCTTCGATGCCGATGCGTGGCGCGGAGCCGAGAACCTGGCGCCGATAGTCGCGAGGCTGCTGGCGGAATAACTCCCAGCACGGCATCGAGACAACAGCCGCAGCGATCCCAACGCCCGCGAGTTTGTCCGCCGCTTCGATAGCAAGCGATACCTCCGAGCCTGTCGCCAGCAGCGTAACCTGCCGCGCGCCTTGCGCCTCGCGCAGCACATAAGCGCCCTTCGCGACGAGATTGCCGTGCTCATGACCATCATTGCGAAGAGTGGGCAGAGACTGCCGCGTGAGGCAAAGAACCGACGGAGCGTCAGCCGCGTTGAGCGCGCAGTCCCAGGTCTCTAGCGCTTCGATGGCATCCGCCGGACGGAACACGAGGCAATTGGGTATAGCACGCAGGCTTGCCAGATGCTCCACCGGCTGATGCGTAGGGCCGTCTTCGCCAAGCCCGATGGAATCATGCGTCATCACATAAATGACGCGCTGCTGCATCAGTGCCGAGAGCCGGATCGCCGGGCGGCAATAATCCGAGAACACGAGAAACGTGCCGCCATAAGGCACAAAGCCGCCATGCAGCGCGATGCCGTTCATGGCAGCGCCCATGCCGTGCTCTCGGACACCATAATGGATATAGCTGCCGGAGAAATCGCCTGGCTTGATCGCCTTCTGAGACTTGACCTTCGTTCCGTTCGAGCCGGTGAGATCCGCCGAACCGCCAATCAATTCCGGCATGACAGCCGCGATTGCTTCAAGGCTTGCTTGGCTTGATTGCCGCGTGGCGAGCTTCGGCTTTTCGATAAGCCATTTGGCCTTGAGCTGCGAAATCGCTTCGGGCAACGCGCGCGGCAATGTTCCCGCGACTGTGCGATCAAATTCGCTACGCTTTTCGGCAGGAAGGGCCCCATGCGCCGCATTCCATTTCGCGTGCGCTGCCTTGCCTCTGTTCCCCGATGCGCGCCATGCTTCGAGAATGGCTTGCGGCAATTCGAACGGCGCATAATTCCAGTGAAGATGTTTGCGCGTAGCTTCGATTTCAGCAGCACCCAGAGGGGAACCGTGCGTCGCTGACGTGCCTTGCTTGTTCGGCGCGCCATAGCCAATCAGTGTCCGGCAGGCGATCAGCGAAGGCCTGTCACTCTTCTGAGCAGCCGCTATGGCGTTCTCGATCTGCGTTATGTCGTGTCCGTCGATGCGGCTCACGGACCATCCTGCCGCCTCGAAGCGCTTCAACTGATCCATCGAGGTCGAGAAGATCCGTAGAGCCGTCGATGGAGATCGAGTTGTCATCGAAAAGGACAATCAGCTTGTTCAACCGAAGATGGCCGGCAAAATCGATGGCTTCGTGGCTCACGCCCTCCATAAGGCATCCATCGCCTGCGATCGCATAGGTGTAATGATCGCAAACATCGTCGCCATACCGCGCATTCATGAGACGCTCGGCGATGGCCATGCCAACCGCGTTGCCAAGCCCCTGCCCTAGCGGCCCGGTCGTCGTCTCAATCCCTGCCGCATGGCCATATTCTGGATGACCCGCCGTCTTACTGCCAAGCTGCCGGAAACGCTTGATCTCCTCCAAACTCATACCGGGATAGCCGGTGAGATAGAGAAGCGAGTAAAGCAGCATAGACCCATGGCCCGCCGAAAGCACGAACCTGTCACGGTCCGGCCAATCGGGTGCGCTCGGGTCGAACTTCAAATAGTGCGTAAAAAGAACCGTCGCTACGTCGGCCATGCCCATGGGCATGCCGGGGTGGCCCGAATTGGCCGCCTCCACTGCGTCCATCGAGAGAGCGCGGATTGCGTTTGCCATCTCCCGCAGGGACGGCTCTCCACCGGGCCTCAATCCAACATCGTAAGCGACGTTCGTCATCCTATGTCCTGTTCCTCACGGCACGCGGCGCTCAAACTCAACGAGCCGGTTAGTCATCGATTACTGTGAGCTGCATTGCAAGATCGAGCTTCCGCTCAGAATAACATCGGAATCCGCATTGCTCATGAGGCGAGCTGCGAGCGTTCTCCGAGGGAATGCTGCTCACGGTAATAGCGTTGCACTTCCTCAACCTCGGCATGTGAGCCGAAAATCAACGGCGCGCGCTGATGCAAGGAATGCGGTTGCACATCCAGTATCCGTTCGCTGCCGGTTGTGCAAGCGCCGCCAGCCTGTTCCACAATCATGGCGATGGGATTTGCTTCGTAGAGAAGGCGGAGCCGCCCCTGTGCGTAACCTTTGCGGCCGTCGCCCGGATATAAATATATGCCGCCGCGCATCAGAATGCGAAAGGTATCGGCGACGAGCGACCCAACCCACCGCATGTTGAAATTGGCCTCGCGCGGGCCTTCCTTGCCTTTTTCGCAATCGGAAATATAGGCCATCATCGCTTTGTCCCAATAGCGGGCGTTCGAAGAGTTGATAGCATATTCCTGCCCGATGACCGGAATCAGTACATCAGGCTTTGCAAGCACATATTCGCCCGACTTAGGATCGAGCCAGAAAATATGCGTGCCCTGGCCTAAGGTGAGCACAATCGTCGTTTGCGGCCCATAGACGATATAACCCGCCGCGAGCTGCTTGTGACCCGGCTGCAAAAGCGGATTTTCCCCGCTCGCTGATAAGATCGAGAATATTGTCCCAATAGAGACATTAGTTTCGATGTTGGACGAACCATCGAGTGGATCGATGTTGACGGCAAGCGTACCGTCAGGATTTAGCGCCACCGCCCCATCGTCTTCCTCCGAGCCCATCCACGACACTGGCGCGTCCTTCAAGGCGCGCGTCATGACCATATTGGCCAGAATATCCAATTCTTTTTGGGTATCTCCACCCGCATTGCCGCCGCGTTTTCCCGCCATATCGCCAGCGAGCGGTCCAAGGGCAATAATGGCTGCGATTTCAATCCCGGCTGCCGCCAGATTGTTTATGGTTTCAGCAACCGAATGCCGTGTTGAATCGTTACCCGCCCATTCGTTCAAATGCTCGCGCAGCGTAGCGTATGCACCCATCCCCGTTTCCCCGTCTTCGAGCACCCCAACGGCTTTTTATGCTATTGCCGCCACTCTGCAGCTATTTTTTTTATCTGCGACAAGAAATCGGCCCCTTTTCCTCACTGTGAAAGCAACCGGCGGAGTGTTCGGCGCTAGAAAAGGCGCGATAAGATGCGAAATGATAGCCGTCTGAGGAATTAAATGATGAGGACGCAACCAACGCCAAGCGAACTCTTGAATGAAAAACGTTGGGAAGCGGTGAAAGAGCGCGATCGCTCGGCTGCCGGAAGCTTCTTTTTCGCCGTGCTCACAACGGGTGTGTATTGCCGCCCGTCATGTCCTTCGCGCTTGCCTCGCCTGGAGAATGTGCGCTTCTTCGACACCGCTACAGACGCAAAGCGAGCAGGCTTTCGCCCTTGCAAACGCTGCAAGCCAGATGATGTGCCTCTTGGTGAACGCCAAGCCGCAGCGGTAACAAAAGCCTGCGAATTCATCGCCGAGGCCGAAGAAACGCCTGACTTCGCGGCCGTCGCCGTTGCGATAGGACTGAGCCGCCATCATTTTCATCGCCTCTTCAAAGAGATCGTTGGCTTGACGCCGGGCGCCTATTGGAAATCGCTGAAGGAAAAACGTGTCATGCAACAGCTAGGAGGAGGCAAGAGCGTAACCGAGGCCATTTACGGCGCAGGCTATGGCTCATCGAGCCGTTTTTATGAGAATTTCGCGCAAAAGCTCGGCCTCAAGCCGAGCGCTTTTGCTTCCGGAGGCGCTGGCGAGACAATCCGCTTCGCCCTGGGCGAATGTTCGCTCGGAAGCATTCTTGTCGCTGCGACAGAAAAGGGCGTATGCGCAATTGAGTTAGGCGACGAGCCGCAAATTCTCATTGAAGGCTTTCAGGATCGTTTTCCCAATGCAGAGCTGGTTGGCGGCGATGCGAATTTCGAGCAGATCGTCGCCGATGTCGTGGGCTTTGTGGAGACGCCCGGACAGGATCTAAACTTACCTTTACAGGTGCGTGGAACGGCCTTCCAACACCGGGTCTGGCGGATATTGTGCGATATTCCCCCTGGCAAAACCTTGTCTTACGCTGAGGTCGCGGCAAAAGCGGGCAACCCAAGCGCGGTCCGCGCCGTTGCAAATGCTTGCGCAAGCAACAAAATCGCCGTCGCGATCCCCTGCCACCGCGTGGTTCGGACTGGCGGCTCTATTTCGGGGTATCGTTGGGGCGTAGAGCGCAAGGCTCAGTTACTGAAGAAAGAAATGAGGAAATGATTCGCTTGCCGCGTCAGCCGGAGAGGCCGCCTGCGAGCGAGGGGATTGCGAGAGGGCTGAAGCCATAGTGTTTCAGCCAGCGCAGATCGCTAGCAAAGAACTGACGCAGATCGGGCATTCCGTATTTCAGCATGGCGAGCCGGTCTATGCCTACGCCAAAGGCAAATCCCTGCCATTGGCTGGAATTGATACCGCAATTGTCGAGCACATTCGGATGGACCATGCCGCAGCCGAGGATTTCGAGCCAGTCGCTACCCTCGCCGAATTTCACATCGGCGCCCGAACGATCACATTGAATGTCCACTTCGGCCGATGGTTCAGTGAAGGGGAAGTGCGACATGCGAAACCGCATCTTGACCTCGTCCACCTCAAAGAACGCCTTGCAGAATTCCTCAAGCACCCATTTTAGATGGCCCATATGGATGTCGCGGCCGATAACAAGCCCTTCGACTTGGTGGAACATGGGCGTATGCGTTTGGTCGCTGTCGATGCGATAGACGCGGCCGGGCGCAATAACGCGGATCGGCGGCTTCTGCTCAAGCATTGTGCGCACCTGCACAGGCGAAGTGTGAGTGCGAAGTAAAAGCCGCTCGCCATCCGCTTTCGGCGAGAAGAAAAACGTATCATGCGCTTCGCGGGCAGGATGACCCAGCGGGAAGTTAAGCCGGGTGAAATTATTATCGTCAGTCTCGATATCGGGGCCCTCAGCGACGGCGAAACCCATATCGGCGAAGATGGTGGTTAGTTCTTCCCAAACCCGGCTGATTGGATGAATACGACCCTCGGCGGCTGGATTGGGGCGCACCGGCAAGGTGATATCCGCCCGCTCCGTCGCCAATTTCTCAGAGAGCGCCGCCGTTTCAAGCTCAGCCTTCCGCTCCTCTAGCGCCGACGCGACGCGATCTTTCACGAGGTTGACGCTGGCGCCGAAGCTCTTTCGCAGCTCAGGGGCCATCGCCCCGAGTTGCTTCATCAATTCCGAGATCTGACCCTTTTTGCCAAGCGCTGAGACGCGAACGGCATCTAGCGCCGCAAGGTCGCTAGCCTGTTGTACGTCGCTCAGCAATCGGGCGGCCAAGCCCTCTAGGTCTTGCGTTCGGTCGGCTATCGTATCCATAGAAACCGTTCGTCCTCGGTGACGATGATGACGGACGCGACTTCATTCGAGTTGCGCCCTTAAGTCAATGGAAAGCGCATCGGCGTTGCGGCAGTCTATCTTGTTCGCCTTTTTCCGATACAAGCCGCAGGACATAACAGATTTCCTCACGCGCTTCGCGAGTTGCCCGCAGGTCCCATTTTGGGATTTCCTCGGCGATATTCAAAAGGATATTCGCCAGTGCAAGCAACTCGGAAACGCTAAGGTCGGCTAGTCTCATGCAGCGCGCAGTTCCGCGGGAAGAGCTTCGCGGGCTTTGCCAACAAGAACGGCAAATCCTGCCGGATCGGTGATGGCAAGGTCAGACATCACTTTCCGGTCGATCAAGATACCGGCCTTATTCAAGCCGTCGATGAAACGGCCATAGGTCAGGCCGTGCTCGCGAACAGCAGCGTTGATACGCTGAATCCAGAGCGAACGGAAATTGCGCTTCTTCGTGCGGCGGTCGCGATAGGCGTATTGCCCCGCTTTTTCAACCGCCTGGCGGGCAATGCGGATCGTATTCTTGCGGCGGCCGTAGAAGCCTTTGGCCTGCTTCAAAACGCTCTTATGACGAGCATGGGACGTAACGCCCCGTTTCACACGTGACATGGTGTTATCTCCAACTCAAGCTTTGCAAGCAGCGGGTTATCAGTCAAGGCCGTAGGGTGCGAACTTCTTAACGATGTTCGCATCACCCGGCTCCAACACAACCGTGCCGCGCGACTTCCGGATAAACTTCGACGTGCGTTTGATCATGTTATGGCGCTTGCCGGCCTGGCCCGCGAGAACCTTGCCCGTCGCCGTGATTTTGAAGCGTTTTTTCACGCCACTCTTCGTTTTCATCTTGGGCATTTTGCTTCCTTTCTAATTATGTCTCGCAAGACGAACAGCTCAGGACGCAGCAATAAGAGAACCACGTCGCCATTCGTCTAAATGGGAGAAGCTAAAAAAGCAGCCACGGCATGCCCTAATGCGCCGGGCGGCTTCGCTGGGCGCAGGATAAGCGGTCGCGATGCAAGACGCAACTATTTCAAGCTGATGCGCCTTAATTGCCATAAGACAGCGAGAAAAGCGCTATTTATCGTCCGGCTCTTCCTCGTCATCTTGGCCTGTGAGCTGGCGGTGAACGGCTTTCTCAAGCGGCCCTCCCGCAATGAGGAGGAATGCTATTACAATGGCGGAAGTCACGACTAATCGCCACGCACCGTAACCGCAGGCCACGCCGACACACGCTGTGACCCAAATCGCGGCCGCCGTCGTCAGGCCGTGAATTTTTCCTCCCTCTGGGCCTCGTAAGATCACGCCCGCTCCGAGGAAACCGATTCCAGTAATCACGCCCTGAATGACCCTGCTGGCCGAGCTAGCATCGGAGACGCCGCCCACATGCTGGGTCGTCAGGACCACTATTGCGGCGCCCAGGCTCACAAGACCCAGCGTTCGAAGGCCGGTCGGCTTGCCATGAAGCTCCCGGTTGAGGCCAATTGCGCCTCCAATAGCAGTCGCCATCACAAGACGAAGGACTATGTCTAACCATGTCATTTTATTTTCCTCGTCTCGCTCCTCACCCAATAGGTCCAATCCATAGAACTCTCTACTATTCGGTTACGCAACTCCCGTAATATGAGCGGCACAAGAGAACAAACACCGCGCGGCGTATCCCGGGATAATATCAATGATAAAACTCATTACTGCCTTCGCCGCGATGTTATTCATTGGAGCAAAGCTTATGGCTGCGGATGGCTTAATCATAACAGAAAGCAACTACGGTCCAGAAGAAACGGTGGCACGTCTCGAAGCCGAGATAAAGGCGCGCGGCCTCAACCTTTTTGCCCATATCGATCATGCGGCAGGAGCCAAGAGTGCCGGCATGGACCTGCGTCCGACCGATCTCTTGATTTTCGGCTCCCCAAAATCGGGCACTCCGCTCATGCAGGCCGAACAAACGGTCGGCATTGATCTGCCTATGAAAGCCCTGGTTTGGCAGGATGCTCAAGGCAAAACCTTCATCGGCTATAATGATCCGGTGTGGCTCGTCCAACGGCATGGAGCCACCGAAGCAAAGCCGATTGCTGAAAAAATCGCTGGGGCGCTGGCAGAGATCGTGAACAAGGCGGCCGGGGCGAAATGAGATGTTCACATCCTCCGAAGCCCACCATATGGACAAACTCCCTAAAAAGGTTCGAAATGGATTGGCGGCGGCATAGCCACCGCTAAGGCGGGCAATCTGCCAAAAAAAAAGGGAGGGGAATCCAATGCGCATAACAAGGCGGAATCTATTGGCGAGTGCCGGGGCAACGGGTGCCGCGATGATGCTCTCGCGTCAAACTGTTGCACAATCCTTCGACTTCAAGCCGAACCAGCGCTACCCGGATGCGTCTGTACAGATCCTCGATCCGAGCTTTGCCAAATACCGGCTCTTCTCCAGCACGGTCGAACAACTCGCCACAGGGATGCGCTGGGCGGAGGGGCCGGTGTGGTTCGCCGATGGGCGCTACCTGCTCGTCAGCGACATTCCGAATAACCGCATCATGCGCTATGACGAGGCGACCGGCGCATGGGGCGTGTTTCGCAGCCCATCCAATAATTCCAACGGCATGGCACGCGACCGCCAAGGCCGTCTACTGACCTGTGAGCATCTCACACGCCGCATCACGCGCACCGAGTATAATGGCAAAATCACCGTGCTCGCGGATAGCTTCAATGGCAAGAAGCTCAATTCCCCGAACGATATCGTCTGCAAATCCGATGGTTCGATCTGGTTCACCGATCCGTCGTTCGGCATTCTTGGCGATTGGGAGGGCGAGAAAGCAGCGTCAGAGCTGCCCCATTCCGTCTATCGCATCGCCCCCGATGGCAAGCTCAGCCTTGTGACAGCGGACCTCGCCGGTCCCAACGGACTAGCGTTTTCCCCCGACGAGAAAAAGCTCTATATCGCCGAATTGCGTGCACAGCCGAACCGGCTCATCTGGAGCTACGACGTCGCCGCCGACGGCAGTGTGTCCAATAAAACCAAACTCGTTGACGCCAATGGACCGGGCGCCGTCGATGGTTTCAGGGTTGATATGGATGGCAATCTTTGGTGCGGCTGGGGAAGCAATGGCTCGCCTTCCGCCAAATCCGAAGAACTTGATGGTGTGATGGTCTTCAACCCGCAAGGCACAGCTATTGGGTTCATTCATCTTCCCGAACGCTGTGCGAACCTAACCTTTGGTGGCGCCAAAAATAACCGGCTGTTCATGGCCAGTTCCCATTCGCTTTACGCGCTGTATGTCGAAGCGCATGGCGCCGTCTAGGTTGAGCCTCAAGGCCTGTGAGCTGTTGAGCAATTCTTAGGTGGCGCGGATAACGCGCCATCTTCACATCCATGCGGCGTGACGCTCAGGCTGCGTCCCGTCCCCGCTTCAGCCTCCGCCTTGCCGCCGATGAGGGAATGCGCAGCGCGTCGCGATATTTCGCTACCGTTCTGCGCGCTATGTCGATGCCGCCCGCTTTGAGCAGCGCCACGATCCGGTCGTCCGAAAGGACTTCGCCGGGCGCTTCGTTATCAATAAATTCCTTAATCCGGTCGCGCACGGCCTCGGAAGAGTGGGCCGCCTGAGCCGGTTCCGCTGATGAAATCGCGGAGGTGAAGAAATATTTCATCTCAAAAAGCCCGCGCGGCGTGGCCATAGCTTTATTCGATGTCACACGGCTCACGGTCGATTCGTGAATGCCGATCTTCGCCGCGATTTGGCGGAGATTGAGCGGTTTTAGATGCCGCACGCCGTGATCGAAGAACGCGGTTTGCTCCTCGACAACCGCAACCGCCACCTTCAAAATCGTCGAAAGGCGCTGATCGAGGCTCTTAACGAGCCAATTGGCCGAACTCAGCCTGTCGCTCAGATAGGATTTATCGGCATCCGAGCGGCAACGCCCCTTGAGCGAGGCGTAATAAGCGCGGTCAACCGCAAGGCAGGGCGCTGCGGAGGGGTTAAGTTCAACGCGCCAGTTTCCGTCCCTGCCACGTCTGACAATAACATCAGGAACTAAGGTCTCGACCGTAAGCTTCTCGAATGCGGAGCCCGGTCGAGGATTGAGGTCCCGGATCTCTGCGACCATCTCGTTTAAATCTTCGGCATCAACCCCGCAGAGTTTTTTCAGCCGCGCAAAGTTGCCGGTAGCCACAAGATCGAGATGAGCGATCAGCTTCTCCATGCAAGGATCAAATCTGTTCTGCTCCTTAAGCTGAAGCGATAAGCACTCCCCAAGGGTACGAGCGCAAACGCCTGGTGGGTCGAAGGTTTGCAGGGTGAACAATATGCGCTCAACTTCTGCGACAGAGAGCCCAAGCGATGCCGCGAGTTCATCGAAAGAAGCGCGGATATAGCCGCTCCCGTCCACGAGATCGATGAGGTAGTCGGCGACGAAGCGGTCCTGGAGATTGGGAAAGGCTAGCTGCGCCTGCTGCCTTAGATAATCGGTAAGCGAAATGTGCTCCGCCATCGAGGCGAAAGGATCATAGTCGTCATTCGTCGCAGATGCTTGCGTGGAGCGGTTGTTGCCCGTTAGCCACTCCGTTCCACTCTCAGGTGCCGGCGACGATTCTGTGGGGCCATCATCCGCGTAGCCCTCGCCTTCGGGCTCCCAGTTAGATGAAATTTCTATCGCGCCGCTTTCCCTAGCATCGAATACGGTCGCGTCCGCTTCATTGTGCCCGTTTACGACGGCCTCCCCTTCTTGGCTGCCGTTCGCCTCTCCACCGGCAGCGCCCTCCTCGACGGAAAGCAGGGGATTCTCACGGACTTCATTTTCAATGTAGGACTGGAGTTCGATCGCTGAGAGCTGAAGAAGCTTGATGGCTTGCCGAAGCTGCGGCGTTATGATGATCTTCTGAGTCTGCCTCGGCTCAAGTCTTAGATGCAGCACCGTCCGCCACCAGGTTAAAGAACGCAAAACACAAGCATTCGAAGGTCAGCTCAAACACTTCTTGGAAATGCTTGGATAACCCGCCCACTGGCCGCTTGTCTAACGGGAGAACATGTCTCCCAGATAGACGCGCTTGACATCTTCGTTCGCGACCACTTCGGCGGGCGTGCCCTCCGTCAGCACACGACCGTCATAAATGATATATGCCCGGTCAATTAAGTCCAAAGTCTCGCGCACATTATGATCGGTAATGAGTACGCCGATGCCACGGTCGGTCAGATGGCGGACGAGCGCGCGAATATCGCCGATGGCGATTGGATCGATGCCTGCGAAAGGCTCATCCAAGAGGATATAGGCGGGATCGCTCGCAAGCGCGCGAGCAATTTCGCACCGGCGCCGCTCGCCGCCCGACAGCGCAATGGACGGCGACTTCCGCAGCCGCGTGATTTTGAATTCCTCAAGTAATTCGTCCAACCGACGCTTGCGTTCTTTTCTGCTAGGCTCCGTAACCTCAAGAACCGCCATGATATTGTCTTCGACGGTCAGTCCCCGGAAAATCGACGCTTCCTGCGGCAGATAACCAATGCCGAGCCTCGCCCGGCGGTACATCGATAGCTTCGTGACGTCGTAGCCATCGATGAAGACCTTACCCTCATCAGGTTTGATAAGCCCTGTAACCATGTAAAAAACGGTCGTCTTGCCTGCGCCATTTGGTCCCAGGAGGCCAACCAACTCGCCACGGCGCAGATTGACGCTGACGCCTTTGACGACCATACGCTTTTTGAAGGTCTTCTTAATATTGTCGACGACCAGCCGGTTGGCGGTGCGGCCGTTGCGTTCCGCAGAACCATCCGCCAGCGCCTGAACACGCGACTGCGGAGGCTGATTGCGCCTCGGGAGATTGCCCTGGAACGGGCGGCTGGCGTTTTTCAAGAACCGTCATGGAAACCCGTCTTACCGGCCAATTTACACACCACTAGCGCGACTGTGCCTGCCACCCGGAGCTTGGCGTTGATTGCTTATCCGTAGCGTTATCCGGCGTCTTCGGCTTTTTCTTGGCTCCCGTCAGTGGATTTGCCTCTCCGCCGCCATTGCTGCTCGGCACTATTAGCGCGCGAATGCGGTTATTTGGGCTGCTGCTATTTGGGCTGCTGCCTTCGCCGCCGCCGATGTGAGAGTGCACGCGCTGAGTATCGTTCCGGAACGACAGTCGCGCGTCCCGTTTCCAGATCGATAAGCAGCTTCTGACCCGTGACGACATTTCCTTTCTGGCTGAGCGTCACATTACCCGTCATCGTGACCTTTTGGGCCTTCACATCGTAAAATGCCTCGTTGCCGGTAGCCTCCTGTTTGTCTTTTGTTGAGACTAAGAGAACTTTTCCTCCGGTCGCACGAATATGCTTAATCTGCCCACTGGACAGCGGATCCCCGGTAGAGGCGGTAGTGGCAGCTTTTTGGGGCTGAGCAGGCTTTGAAGCTTGCGTGGGGCTTTGCCTTGGCCTGCTGGGGCGCTGCCTGCCGCGGCGCTATGTTCATAGGTCACTTCGAGTCGCGGCGAGCGCAGATTGTAATCGCCCTGGGTGGCGGAAACATTCCCGATGAAAATCGCAGTCTGCTTTTTGTCGTCGACCTCCAGCCGGTCCGAATCAATGTCGATGGGCTTCTTTGAGTTACTCCCGCTGATGCCGGAGAAGCCCGCTGGTGCCTGAGCCGTCTTTTTCGAGTTAGACCCGCTCTCTGAGGTCTGAGCACTGACGGAAAGCGAGCCTAACAATAGAAGGGTGGGAGCAATGCAAGCTGCCCTTCAAAAAGGCAATCGAGCTTATCTCCCTTTGCTCCAGCTTTTGTATTCCCATGGGTGAATCCTGGCCTTACTGGTTCGGGGTAATAACTTGCTGAACCGGCGATGCAGTCTGCTGCGAATTGTCGGTAGACTGTTCGGGGTGCCGCTCCACATGCGTGTGCACATTTCCCTCGAAGACGGCGCGCTGCTCTCCCCAATATAAAGTCATACCATCCGCTTCAATCGTGCTTTCATGAAGGTGAACAATCATCGGCGTCTTGGATATGAAGATCTGCTGTTTCATATACGCGATGCCGGTCTTAAACGTCGCGGACATGCCGTCCTCGCGATTAACAAGCGCGCCGTTTTCGAAGTTCATTTCCTCAGTCTTGTTGTTATGGATGCCATTAGGAGCGGTTATCGTTGTGATCTTTCCGTCGTGCCCAGTGAGTTTTCCTCGTATGTTGTCGAGATACATGACCTCCGCGCTTTTGGCGGCTTGGGTCGCGCTGTCGGCAACGATGTCATAGGCATCCTGCTTTTCGTTAACCCCTCGAACACGGGGCTCAAGCATCTTCAGTGCGCCAGCCGCTACCGTAATAGACTTGATGGTCGCGCGTCCCCTGCCCTCGTCTATGCTGTACGAAAAGAAACTAGGAACGACATAGAGGCTTACGATACCGATCGCCATTAGCGGCAGGAGCGCCTTCAAAATTCGCACAACCACGCTGTGACGCCGGGCGCGCCGAAATTCCCGGCTTCGATCTCGAGAGGTTATACCCTCTCCCAATCCGCCGCGATTTCCCATTGCCGCGATTGCCATGCAGGCTTCGCCTTCAATCCCTAAGCCAGTATTGGCCGCTAGTGGTTGAATATATCCGTGTCGTCCTGCCATCCCTTGAGGTCAAGTTCAGCCCGGAATGGTAAGAATGCAAAACAGGCTTCAGCAAGGCGGACACGATCTTCGCGGGCGAGCAGAGCGTCGAGCTTTTCTTTGAGTGCATGGAGATGAAGAACGTCCGAAGCAGCGTAAGTCAATTGCTCGGGCGTCAGCTCGCGCTGTCCCCAATCCGACGTCTGCTGCTGCTTTGAGAGTTCGACGCCCAGCAACTCGCGGCACAGCTCTTTCAACCCGTTGCGATCCGTGAATGTCCGGACCAGCTTTGCGGCGATCTTGGTGCAATAGACCGGCTGCGTTCGAACCCCGAGCGTTTGCAGCAAAACGGCGACATCGAACCGTCCGAAATGGAAGATTTTCAAAACATTGGGATTCGTAAGCAGCGCTTTCAGGTTTGGTGCTGCGTATTGCCCTTTATCGAATTGAACGAGATGCGCGGTGCCATCTCCAGCCGAAAGCTGCACAACGCAAAGCCTGTCGCGATGCGGATTGAGTCCAAGCGTCTCTGTATCGATGGCGACTGAGCGCCCGAATGTCACGCCATCAGGCAAATCATTATGATGCAGATTGATCGTCATGCGACAGGCCACGCCATAAACGGCTCCGTTCGGATTCTCTTAGAGTTAACGAAAGCCACATCCGGGAGGTTTGCGCAAGTTTTTGAATGTCGCGATTTGCAGTAAGAGGCGCGAATGTTGCTCCCCTCTGTGCGAAGCTCCATGACATTGGTTTACCACCCGCCCCAAAAAAATATGAAGATGATGTGACTGGACAGGTATTAGTCAGAATTGTTTGCAATATTAGGCGTCAGCCAAGCTGCCATCCCAGCATAGGCAGATACATGCCTTGCTGGTTGAAGAACGGGCAGTCATATTCACAAGCTTAGGATTTCGGATGGTCCAAAAGCTGATTTCGCATTTGGGGGCGTGCAATGGTGGACGGCTTAAACCAGGTAAACGCGGCAGGTCAGAACCCGGCTGCAAATGTTCCTCCGCCTGCGCCAGACCCGGCTTCCTTTAACAAAAAGATCGAGGCTGCGGTCTCCGGCGGCAGTTCTGGGTCAACCGCTATATCTAAAGGCAGCACGCCAGCTTTATTGAGCGCGGCTACTGGCCCGTCATCTGCGGCGGTCCTGAGTGAGCAAGGCAGCAAAGATGTACATATCCCGGTTACGGTATTGCAGACGCCAGACACTAGCGCCGAGAGCAAGAGCCGGAGAGCACCCGACGCAAACGGGAACACGACCGATTATAGCACCCAATCGTTCAACACGCTGCGAGACGCATCAGATTTCATCAGCAATGCGATACGGCTTTCGGACACGCCACCTGCAACAGCCCCGAGCACTGATCCTGAGACACGCAGCCAACTGGCCGCTTACGGCTTCACAGTTGACGCCAATGGCGAAATCCACTTAGGCGACCCCTCAGCCAATGGTTTTCCCGACGGTACCACCGAAGGCTTTTTCCTCGCTCTGGCGACCACCAGAATCGGCAACGAGGTTGCCCCAGATATTTCAGAACAGCTCCGAGCCGCCGGCGCAGACGCAGACGTTGCCGTCGGCTACGAAGCGGGACGAGCCTTTACTCTCGCCCGCTTTGGCACGCCAGTTGATGACGGACCTATCCTGCTTCTTGCTTCGTCCGAGGGGGACACGTCCGAAGATAACAGCATAACTGTGCAAACATCTGAAGGCTTTGTGACCGTAGACGCTAAAAAGCCCATCCCCATAGACGATGCGCCACTCCCAGACGATTTGATGGTTCTGACTGTATCGTTCGACGATGGCCAGTCAGTGTCCATCGCTCTCGCAAATGGCGACGCACAAAAGCTCTTTGATGAGGTCGGCGCCGGAGACCATACGGACCTCACCGGCTTCCTAGGTGGAAGTTCACAAGCACTGGGTAATGTATTTTTTGCAACGAATACGGTGATTAATGCTCGAAGATCGCAAGCAATAACAAGTGCCACCGATCCAAACCAATCGGAAGCGGCTCGGCACGCTTATGAACTCCACCGTTCCCAGATCCCACCGGCCAGTTCGAACTCGAACGCTGCGACAAATCAGACGAGCTAGAAGACCACGGTCCAGCGGCTTATGGGCGATAAACTCTCCCCAAAAACCGCTTTACCGCTTACAAACTTTAAAAATGCTAAGCCGCACCAATCTAAGATTGCTAACGAAACGTCACGGCAACCCTAGATTTTATCTGCACCTAAAACGAGCAACACTGTCACATTACTTACATGTAGTTGGCCGAAAAGTGCTCGCCACAAGCGAAGCCATAGACTAGCCTGCCGGTCGCGTGCGCTTTCTGCAACCTCCACCGGCTCTGCTTGACAAGCTAAAAGGCTAAAGGAGTTTGTGTGCGCACATATGGGGAGATGAGCGCTCGCCGTCGTGCGAGCACGAGAAGGCAGCAGCTTTTGGGGAAACTCGTGGCCTTCGTGCCCAAATGCTGGGACGGGAAGAATGTGCTGCGTGTTGGCAGGATGCGATTGCGGCGTCGTGTAGTGGGCGGGATCTAATGAAAAATAACCGATTTCTTAGCAGCATTCAAAGAACCCTGGCGGGGCGGCACGACCTAGTGGTTCTGCCTTTCATAATCGCTGCGGTTGGAGCCATCGTACTCCCAATCACGACGGAAATCGCGGACTTTCTGATCGCTGTAAATATAAGCGCTTCTGTTGTGCTGCTCTTGGTGGCCTTCTATATAAAATCTCCAGTTGAGCTCTCCGCTTTACCAGCGCTTGTGCTGATCTTGACCGTGTTCAGGATGGCGATTTCTATCGCCTCGACCCGGCTGATCTTAATCGAAGCCAATGGCGGTCAAATCATTCAAACCTTTGGCGACTTCGTCATCGCCGGAAATGTGGTCGTCGGCCTTGTTGTCTTCTTGATTATTACTATCGTGCAATTCGTGGTTATCACCAAAGGCTCAGAGCGCGTCGCCGAGGTTGCCGCACGGTTTAGCTTGGACGGTATGCCCGGCAAACAAATGAGCATCGATAGCGATTTGCGAAGCGGCGATATCGATCAAGCTGAGGCAAGACGCCGTAGGCAACTGCTGGAACGGGAATCTCAGCTCTACGGCGCGATGGACGGCGCCATGAAGTTCGTGAAGGGCGACGCTATCGCGGGCATTATTATTGTTGCGGTGAATTTATTCGGCGGCATGGCTATCGGCACGGTCCAGCGTGGGCTGTCGATGTCGGAATCGACACACGTCTTTTCCTTGCTTACGATTGGTGAAGGGCTGATCTCTCAAATCCCAGCGCTTCTAATCTCTCTCACAGCAGGCTCTATTGTTACGCGTGTCAATTCCGGCACCGGAGACAATTTGGGTTCTGACGTGGTAATGCAACTTAGCGCCCGGCCTGAGGCTCTGCGGATTGCAGGTCTCATTCTTCTGGCTCTGGCTTTCGTGCCCGGCTTCCCCCCGTTCATCTTTCTTACTATCGGCGTCCTTATCGGGGGCACGGGCATCGTTCTTAAGCGCCAAGAAGACAAACGCGTTTTAATGCAGGGCGTGCCTACGATGCAGCTGACCTCCATTGAGGTTCCAGCGCTATTACCCGCCCCGGCCGGCGCGCGAGTTAGTGTTGCGATCTCCACGCAGCTCGCGGAAGTGTTTCGGGTCGAGACGATTGAACAAAGATTGCGCGTTCTTGCGAACAACATTGGCCACAGTCTCGGCGTGCCGACACCTAACATTGGGTTTCGCACCGATGACGAGAGGACCAACAGCTCTTACGCCATTGCGGTCGATACCACGCCCGAGGTGGAGCGAACCGTTGCCGCTGGCCAACTCTATCTAGCAGCATCGGCAAAACGCACACTCGAACGCGAGAATATCGAATATTCTTTCTGCGAAACGAGGCATGGAAGACAAGTTCTAAGCATCGACGCGAGCTATAGCAGCGCGCCCGCATTGGATGCGGTCAAGACTATGACGGCGTGGAAGCTCCTTGAGGACGACGTTTCCTACGTCCTTGCTCGCAATGCTTCGTATTTTCTGGGAATTCAAGAAACGCGGCGGCTCTTGGCTTCGGTCGAAGTTGACTATCGTGACCTGTTACGCGAAGTCCAGAGAGTTGCTCCGGTGCAGCGTATTGCGGACGTACTACGGCGGCTCCTCGACGAAGGCATTTCAATCCGCAATCTGCGCTTGATCCTCGAATCCATCCTGGAATGGGCGCCACGCGAGCAAGACACCGGTATTTTGGCAGCGCATGTGCGCTCTGCCTTGAAACGGCAAATATGCTTCCAGCACGCTGACGCGAACCGGACATTGCACGTGCTCATGGTTGAGCGCGAAGCAGAGGACGTACTACGCAACGCGGCGAAGCAAGCGGCTGCGCATGGTCAGCAGTTTATGGACCCGTCACTTCCAGGGCGGTTTATCAAAGGTCTGGAGCAAAAGGTCGCAGGCTTAAGCGAAGCGCAGCTTTCGCAAGCCGTTATTCTGGTCGCGGGCGATCTTAGGCGCGTTGTTTGGTCACTTGTAGAATCATCGGAATACCGGTTTGCTGTTTTAAGCCAACAAGACATCGTACCGCAGTTTTCCGTGAAGCTTGTCGCTACTGTTCCTCTGGCTTTGCCGCGATTGATGGCAAGTAATCCGGCGGATCATCAGCATACGCAGAATGCCGCAAGTTTTTCATAAAGTGTTTCATAAAAATAGGGGGGTTGCATTTATGCCTAATGGGCAATTAATGTGATCCTCATACCACACATACTGGTTGATTGCTTTTCCTTAATTTCTAATAGTCTGGGAGCGTAAGGGGTTGGGATTCGGGCCGTGACAGTGAATACGGATGGGCGGGGGTAAAATGGGCATCCAATCTTGGCGAACGAAGGTAAAACCTTCTTTCGCAATTTGCAGCGTTGCATTTCTCTTAGCAGCGGTCGGGGGCAATTGCTCCTACGGTGCGGAAAACTATATCCCTCGCGGGCATGAGGTCAGGGAGCTCAAGCTGCAGGTTTCGGGTGGGGAGCTTCTCGATCTCCAGTCAAAACCCACGACGGTTTTCATCGCGGACCCTTCGGTGGCGGACGTTCAGCTTCCCTTGCCGAGTAAAGTTTTCGTCTACGGGAAAAAGCCCGGACGCACGACGCTTTTTGCCTTGGGCGCTGATGGGCAGAAGACCGATCACTTCAATATCACCGTCAACTACAGCACAACCGATCTGAAGCGCTACTTGAGCTCTGAGCTCGGTGATCTTTCGATTAGGGTCGAAGAGACCCCAAAGGGCGTCGTGCTAACTGGCGTAGTTCCCAACGCGGCAACGGCCGAACGGGTGAAAGCCACAGCCCATCGCCTTGTCGGCGAAGGAACCCCGGTTATCAACAATCTCCGCGTCAGCGGTTCGATGCAGGTCTCGCTTCATGTCCGCGTCGCTGAGGTCTCGCGTGCCGTCACGAAGGAGCTTGGGATAGACTGGAGCGCAGTTTCCGGCGCAGGATCCTTCAGTTTTGGTATGGCGACAGGATCTCTCGTTAACAATGCTGCATCAGCCGTGTCGTCTGCGGTCGGCGGTTCTCCCATCAAGAAAACCAGTATCAACGCGATCGTCGACGCCCTCGTCAGCCGCGAGCTTGTGACAATTCTTGCGGAGCCAAACCTCGTTGCGATTTCCGGCGAAAAGGCAAGCTTCCTGGCCGGCGGCGAGTTTCCAGTTCCGGTAACGCAATCCGGAACAAACAGCGCGATATCGGTAGACTATCGCAAGTTCGGCGTCAGCCTCGAATTCACCCCGACCGTTCTGTCCGATAGGCTCATAAGCCTTAGCGTGAAGCCAGAAGTTAGCGATATCTCCGCGAATGGCGCGGTTACGCTCAATAACTTCAATATTCCCGCCATAACGACCAGGCGCGCCGAGACAACAGTTGAGATTGGCAGCGGCGAAAGTCTCGTCATTGGCGGCCTAATGCAAAACCGCACCTCAACCGACACGTCCTCTTTGCCGGGCATTGATGACGTTCCGGTTCTGAGTGCGCTCATGCGGTCGTCCAAGTTTCAGAAAAACGAGACGGAACTGCTCATCATTGTGACGCCCTATATCGTGCGTCCTGTCTCTGATCCTTCTGCAATCAAAATCCCAAATGACGCGATCAAGCACGCAACCGATGGCGAGCGGGTTTTGGAAGGCCGTTTGACCAAAAAGAGCGGGAATTAGATGACATCCGTTCGCATCACCCAGGTAAAGGCAGCGGAATAAAGGTTTGACCCGATGAAGCTGATTAGCAAGAGCGCCTTACTCTTATGTTTCGCGGCAGTGTTTTCTGCGGCGGCCGCGCATGGGGCGCCAAGCTCGGACGTGTTTGTTGTTCGCACAAAGACGCCCACGCATAGAGCACATACGCGAATTGCGCACGGCGAAAAAGCGCTCTACGGCTATTTGGAAAACGCTGCATCCAGGGTTCGTCAATATGGGCCGGTCGGCATCACGATTTATGCTCGCGATAACACCGAAAAGGTTAAAGCGATCGTAGGTTGGGCCGAGCAGTACTCTGTAACGCCTTCAGTCGTTGAAACGGCCCGCATTCCTGCGGGGCGGGTGGAGATCGCGGTTTATCCTTCGAATGAGGATGCAGCATATCCCCATGCATATGACTGGGCGAGCTATGAGTATAATGAAAATGATCCGGACCCCGAGGTCGGCGCTTATGGGCGCAACGCACTTCGCGCTATGCTGAGCAATCGCCGCGACCTCGTAAGGGGCAGAGGTACGACGCTGTCCGATGGTGAGCGCGCTGCACAAATCGTAAGCCAGTATCGCGCTTACAAACCGTCATCCGGTGAAAAAGCCAGCGATCAGCCGGTCACAAGCAAAGCATCCGATAGCGGACTCCGCTCGCTTAAATCGGATAATTGAGCCGGGGAACAGCCTCTGGGACTTGTTGAGACCCATAGCGCTTTGATGTGAGCGATGGTAAAGCTCGGTTGCTCAGCCCCCTTTTCGATCTGGCGCGGCCGAGAGCGGCGCGATTCATGACAAGCTCAGCGCCGGGCACGGTCGTTCAGGCGAATTGGAGACCGATTTTCCGCCCGGAAGCACGCTAATCAAAATGCGCGGGCGCAAAACCGAGACCACTTAGGCGCTCGCGCCGCATGAAACAGCTTGTCGGACCTGGACTGTCTGTCGTCATCCAAAGATGCGGCTTGAGCTACCCATCCGATTAAGCGCACGATGCCCTAAGCCCGGTGATAGGGATGACCTTGCATAATCGTCATCGCCCGATATAGCTGTTCGGCGAGCAGAATGCGGGCGAGACCGTGCGGCAATGTCATGCGGCCAAGCGATAGCTGAAAATGAGCAGCTTTACGAAGCGCTTCGCCATGGCCATCCGGGCCGCCTATCACAAACGCTACGTCGAGCGCCTCGTCCCGCAGCCTCGATATCATAGCTGTAAATTCGACGGAGGTTAGAAGCTGACCCTGCTCGTCCAGCGAAACGAGGCGCGTTCCAGGCTGCAATCGGGCGAGAAGCTCATCCGCTTCCGCCCCCTTGCGCTCAGCCGGGCTTTCGCCGCGCCCTTCGCTGATCTCGGTTAGCCCGATAGGGGCAAGCCTTAGATTTCTGGCAGCGGCATTAAATAGATCGAAATAACGATTGAACAGCGTCTGCTCAGCGCCACTCTTCAAGCGCCCCACGGCCAGAACAGATATTTTCATCCCGAACCGCTAAGCTCCAGGCTTACTCTGCCGCTTCCAGTTTGGGCCGGTCTGATGCCCACATCTTTTCAAGATTGTAAAAGGCGCGAACCTCCGGCCGGAAGACATGGACGATTACGTCACCCGCGTCAATCAAGACCCAGTCGCAAAGCTCCGTTCCTTCGACGCGGCAATCGCGGACGCCGTTCGCTTTCAGCTTATCTGCAAGCTGGTCTGCGATAGCGCTCACATGACGCTGCGAACGTCCGGAGGCTACAATCATATAATCTCCGAGCGATGTCTTACCCGCAAGATCAATGCTGACGATTTCATCAGCCTTGGCATCCTCAAGCGCGTCAACGATCAGATGTGCTAGGGTGGAGGAGGAAGAGGCCGCAGCGGCGCTTTTTGCGTGGCGCGGCTCGAGTTCAGCGAACTCTTTGCTAAGCGTATTAGGCTTCAGGTTAAAACCCTTCTTTTGCAATGATGCTCCGGGATGTTAACACCGCAACATTACAAAATGTGCCTCACCTTGCGTTAATTTTCAAGTGGCGAGGTTGAATCTCTGCGTTTCGCTTAAAATGAGATTACGAAGCAGTGATGCATCTGCGAAACAAGCGCAGCGAAGGAACGTCTGGGAGCATGAATAAGCGTGAAAAACGCGTGACATCGCCGAGCATTCCTTGCCATCATGGTGTTATAATATTACATCAAATACATGTCAGAACCGAGCACCCCCTCCTTCCCGGCGCGCGAACACGACCATGACGCATGTTTGGCGGGGGCGCTTGAACGCGCGCGGCTAAGATGCCTTGAGCGGGGCGTAAAGTGGACGGAGCTTCGTGAGCAGGTCTTTCGCAAGATCGCGACGAACCATAAGCCGATCAGCGCCTACGACTTGATCGAAAACCTTGCGCTTGAAGGCAAGCGGCTTGCGCCGGTTTCGGTTTATCGCATCTTGGACGTACTACAGAGCACGGGGCTTGTTCACCGGCTCGAAACGCGCAACGCCTTCTTCGCTTGCCTGAGTGAGCATCAGGGCGCGCCTCAAACCATTGTGTTTCTGTGCGAGGATTGCGAGCGTGTCGCCGAAGCAGACGCGCCGGACGCACTGGAGGCAATCGCCAAGGCGACGGCGGCAGAACATTTTCACATACGTAACGCTGTTTTGGAGGTAAGCGGGCTTTGCTCCGACTGCCATAATGCGGCGGCCAATTCCTCATGTTAGTGAAAGCGCAAGCGCCAGCCAGCGGAGCGATGACGGCGGATCCGGCGCTGGAGCCAGCTAATATGGCACTGCCGCTCGTCTCCGCCTCAGGCATTTGCGTAGAATTTCGCGGAAAAGCGGTGCTTGACCATATCAGTATCGATATTCGCCCACGCGAAATCGTCACTCTGATTGGGCCGAATGGCGCTGGAAAGACAACGCTTGCCCATGCCTTGCTGGGGCTTGTGCCCTTGAAATCAGGACAGATCACGCGCAAAGAAGGATTGCGCGTCGGCTACGTTCCCCAACGATTTCCGATCAAACCTGTCATTCCGCTTTCCGTGCTTCGGTTCATGATGCTCAACACGGCAGTCCCGGAAACCTTCGCAATTGAATGCCTAGCCGAGACCGGCGCGGCGCCTCTGCTCCATGCTCAAATGTCTGAGTTGTCGGGGGGCGAGTTTCAACGCGTTCTTCTTGCCCGGGCGCTTGCTCGCGATCCGCAGTTTCTCGTTCTGGATGAGCCTGCGCAGGCGTTGGATTTTCTCGGCGCCGCCAATCTTTACGAGCTTATTGGCTCGATCCGCGATCGCCGCAACTGCGGCATCCTCCTCGTTTCTCACGATCTCCATGTCGTGCTCGGCGCAAGCGACCGCGTAGTGTGCCTCAATCGGCATATTTGCTGTGAGGGCGTGCCTCGCGCGGTGGCGGGCCATCCTGAATATGTGCGCCTTTTTGGTCCAGAGGCCGCGGCAAGCCTTGGGCTCTATAAGCACAGCCACGACCACACGCACGGCCTATCAGGCGACATTTCGGATGGGCATGACTGCCATGCCCGATGATTTTGTTATCCGCGCGCTTCTAGCGGGTTTTGGTACAGCTATCCTTGCCGCTCCGCTCGGCTGTTTCGTGGTCTGGCGGCGCATGGCCTATTTCGGGGAGACTATCGCATATTCAGGTCTTCTCGGTGTCGCTTTGGGATTTTTGCTCGGTATCAATCTTACGCTCGGCGTTGTCACCACCGCGATTGCGATGGCGCTGCTGCTGTCGAGGCTGCAAACTCAGCAGCTCTTGCCGCAGGACACGCTCCTTGGGATTCTCGCCCATATCAGTCTCGCTGGCGGCCTCATAGCGGCGAGCTATACGGGCGGCGCACGGCTCGATCTCATGGCTTATCTTTTTGGGGAAATTCTCGCGGTCTCGAAAGCCGATATAGCCTTGATCTGGGCAGGTGCAGCCATCGTCCTTGCTGCGCTTTTTTGGCTTTGGCGTCCGCTTCTCGCCGTCACAATCAATGAAGAACTCGCGGCAGCGGAAGGGGTGCCTGTCGAGCGTACCCAGATTGCATTTATTCTCCTAATCGCTGTAACGGTTGCGCTCGCGATGAAGGTGGTCGGGATTTTGCTCATTACCTCGCTGATGATATTTCCCACTGCGGTCGCGCGAGCTTTCGCAAAAACGCCGGAACAAATGGCATTGTTCGCGGGCGCCATTGCCTGTGTGGCAGTGGCTGGAGGGCTTTGGCTTTCGCTCAAACTCGATACGCCCGCCGGTCCCTCTATAGTGCTTGCGCTTGGCTTTCTATTCTTCGTCGTCGCCGCGCCCTTTCTCTCGCGCAAGCTGCGGTAAGACTTTCCGGAGCAACCCACTCCGATGACAAGCCATTATTGACCATCAAATAGCAGTGGTAGCAGGGGCCAGATGCCAAACTTCACTTGGGGAGCGACCGTCCGAGTTCAAGGCGGTGGCGCAGCCAGAGAGACGTCCGGGAGAATTGGCTGAAGTTGTTGGTATTCGGGAGATTGAGAGCGACACACAGGCGCGGGAGTTCGAGGCTGCGATTGGCAGCAAAGTCTACTTGATCGAATTCGGGGATGGCGTATCGATCGAAATCCCGGAAGGGTTGATCGAATTTGCCGAAACGTAAGCATAGAAGGAGAACTTCAACCTTCGGAGAGGCCATCACGGGGACAAACAGCCAGGTCAGCGCCAGGCGAGACTAGCCCGCTAACCTGCGCCTACGCGCCGTGAGGTTTATGGCTGGGCTACTTGGCGGCAACGCGAACCTCGGCGGCGCGCCAATTCTATAGGGCCGGAAAATGCAAGAATTAATCGTCGAGGGTCGCCTTTCGGGGCGGCATATATTTATTATCGCCGCTATCTTCTTCTCTGTCATGCTGGCTGTAAATGCTCTCTTTCTGTACCAGGCACTGACATCCCCGGCGCATGACGTGAGCGCAGCACCTTCCGAAGAGCGGCCCGCGCAACAGGACAACACTCGCTAAAGCGGTCGAGGTTTTGTCAAATTATGGAAGCGCGAGACTAAAAGCACCGCGTAAACCACGAGGCCCAGTGATAGACCGGCCCAAATGCCGATTGCGCCCTGATGTGCGTGAAATGCCAATGCGTAGCCAGTCGGGAAGCCGATTGCCCAAAAGCTAACAGCCGCGAACAGGAGCGGTAAGCGTGTGTCGTTGGCCCCACGCAATGCGCCCGCGACGACAGTCTGGACGCCATCGGCGACGAAGAAACTCGCTCCGATCAGCAAGAGCGTGGAGGCCAGCGCACTTGTGTCCAAATCTGGCGTTTGCGATCCCAGGAATATGAGCGGGATCACGTCATGGGTCAGCGCGACCAGAAGCGCCATGAACATCATGAATGCCGCTCCAAGCCCCAAGGCGGCAAATCCCGCACGCCGGGCGCCTGCAGCGTCGCCGCGCCCTCGCGCCTGCCCTACCCTTACGGTCGCCGCCAACGAAATGCCAAACGGCACCATGAACATAATGGCAGCCACCTGTAGCGCAATCTGATGCGCAGCCAGCGCCGTCTTGCTAACGCGTCCCATCAGCAACGCCGCCGCCGTGAATAGCCCAACTTCGAGCAAGAACGCGCCGGAAATGGGTAAGCCCACAGCGAGCAGCTTCCTGAAGAGGGGCCAGTCGGGGCGCCAAAAGCGGCCAAGAACATGATATTTCTTAAAGGGGTGACGAGCATATGCGACCCAAATTGCGGCTGCGCACATGCCAACGTTTACAAGGCTTGTAGCGATGCCAGCGCCGAGTATTTCAAGCTTCGGCAGGCCGAACGCACCGTAGATAAGGGCGTAGGCAAGCACGAAGTTCGCTGGAATTGCTGCCAGTGTGATCCATAACGTTGGCTCCGGCCGATTCAAGGAGCCCATAAAATTTCGAAGCGCTATAAACACCCAGGAAGGAATGAGGCACCACGCCAGTCCTGTAAGGTAGCGGCCAGCTAACGCCGCCGTGTCCGGTTCCTGACCAAGTAACAGAAGGGCATCTTTAGTCCAAAGCAGCGCTGCTGTCAGAGGCGCGCCAATCAGAAACGCCGACCACAGGCCGACCCTAAGCACGCGCCGGACCATTCGTGGTTCGCCAGCGCCATGGGCCTGCGACGCCAATGGTGCCACGGCGGAGACGATGCCCATTCCGAGCACGAAAATCGTGAATAACATGCTATGAGCAAGCGCGCTGGCAGCGACGATTTTGTCGCCCAGCCTGCCGAGCAGAGCTAGGTCGCTCGACATCATGGCGATCTGACCAAGTTGCGTCATCGCCATTGGCCCCGCAAGCTTGACTGTTTCGACCAGCTCGTTGCCCCAAGCGCTTTTTCGCGCTCGCGTCTGAACTCCAGCGTCAAGGACGTATTCTTGGGATGTCATGCCGGCAACATAGGAGGAGCACTCGACGAAAGGAAGCGCCGATTGAATCGGGCAACCCTACGCAAGAGCCGCTTTACTGAGAAGAGGCTAAAAGCACCCCCCTTCTTTGCTGATCGACCTGCTGTGTAAGCTTCCCGTAAGTGCTTCTGGACGGAAGGTCACTAATTCTTCCGATAGGCTACAGAGCCTGTTGACGTTCCGATACAAAATTTATAAATACTTAAGTTGTACCCACACGTTTCCGCATCTTAGGATTGCGATCAATGGTAAAAGGCGTTGCGATGCAAATTCCCAAAAAGCTTCATCTCATCTGGGTTGGGTCCGACAACCCGAAGCCGCACGCTTGCATTCGATCTTGGCGGCTCAATCACCCTGGCTGGGAGTTCAAGCTGTGGACCGACGCGGATTTTCATCGGCTTGACTGGATCAATAAAGAGCACCTTCGAACCTTCGCCAATGCTAAGAAATGGCCTGCCGTTGCTGACCTCATGCGGTACGAAATCCTCTATCGGGAAGGCGGCGTCTATGTTGACGCGGATTCCTTCTCGCTGCGGCCGCTCGACAATTGGCTCCTCGAAAATGAGATGTTTGCCGCTTGGGAGGATACTCTCAGCCGCGCCAGGTTAATTAATAACGCCTTTCTTGGAAGCGTTCCGCGTAATCCCTTCTTGGAATTCGTAATCGAAGAAATAAAAAGAAAGAAGGAACTCTTCAAACGCTGGAGCTGGAGCCGGATGCGTTATGTCCGTATGAACGCCTGGCGTTCTGTCGGACCGTACCTCTTAACAAAGTGTATCAACAATTATCGCGGCGCCCCGTATAACGGCATCACGATTCTGCCTTCTCAGATGTTTTCTCCGACGCATTTTCGTGGCAATGCCTACAATGGAAACGGCATTGTCTATGCCGATCATCAATGGGGTACGACGAAGAAGCTGTACTCTACCGGTGTTCTGAGTGCTGGCATAAGAAGCGGCCGGCACCAAGGAGCCTTAGCGCAGACGAATTGTGCCGGGGAAAATTATCCCGTGCCGGACATCCAGCTCGCACTGCACTAAAGCGAATCACGTGAGATAGATCACGTCGTTGCGACGGCGAGCGCAGCGTGGCCGGAAGCAATCCAGAGCTTAAATCATTGATGCTGCTCTGGATCTCCGCAGCGGCTGGAGTTGCCTCGCGACGACGCTATGCCCAGTTGAACTCAAAATGCCCTGGCTGCTGGTTTGCCCGGAGGCTCTGAACGTTGCGCAGATGCAGAATGAAGCACCTGTGCCTCGCGCTGCGCCTGGCGTGGCGTGGCGTGGCGTGGCGTGGCAGAAACGCCATTCAACACATCGCCTTCAACGGTATAAACCGCTAGGCAATAAGCTGAAGGGTAGCGACCTTTTCGTAATAGTCATTGCCGCGAATAAGGTCCTGGTGCGTTCCAAAAGCCTTGACTTGGCCACCTTCAATCAGCGCGATCTTGTCGGCCTGCCTAATTGTCGAAAGCCGGTGCGCGATCACGATAACTGTCTTTCTCCCGGCCTGAGAATGCATATAGTCCCGGATCAGCTCCTCGTTTTCTGCATCAAGCGCCGAAGTTACCTCGTCGAATAGCAGGATCGGCGCATCTTTGATTATCGACCTTGCGATGTTCAGGCGTTGTGCCTGGCCGCCTGAGATGAGCGATCCAAGCTCCCCCACCGAAGTCTCATAGCCGTCAGGAAGCCCGCTTATATAGTCGCTTAGCCCAACGATCTCGCAGGCTCTTTCGATTGTTTCCTGGCTAACATCCGTGCGACCCAAGGTCAGATTGTCCCTTATGCTGCCACTGAAGATAAAGTTTGATTGCCCGACATAGGCGATTTGACTGCGGAGAGCTGGGACAGAAAATTCGTCGATCTCTTTTCCTCCGATGAGGATAGAGCCCGATTGATGGCGGTGAAAACGCAGCAGCAGCGATAGTACCGTCGACTTTCCGGCGCCAGACGGACCGACAAGCGCGACCATTTCGCCTGCTTTAATCGCCATCGAGAAGTTCTTGAGCACAAGCGAATTTGGCCCATAGCCGAAGCTAACATCCTGCATCAGGATCGGCACACCACCTTCAGCAGAGACTTGCAGCGCGCCGCCATCATGGCTCTGGCCCGTTTCGTCAGGCTCGTGATCCTCAAGCAAGCCATGCACCATCCCGACGCCAACGAGGGACGTTTTGAGCGATATTCGAAGCTGGCTGAGCCTGCGGGCAGGGTCTAGCGCAAGAAGAAGCGCGGTCACGAACGAAAGGAATATGCCCGGATCGTAAGTCCCGTAGACCGAACGATAGCCTGCATAAAGAATCGTGAGCCCAATCCCGACCCCGCCAAGCGTGTCGATTATGGGGACTGGCGCCATTTGCAGGGCCGAGACTTTGTCCGAACGTTCTCTGATGCTGTCGATAACACTATCGGCTTCGGCCTTTATGATCGGCTCAAGATTATAGGACTTAATGACCTTAACGCCTTGCACCGCCTCCCGAACATGCTTGTTCAACTGCGCGATGGAGAGCATTTCCTGACGCATCAAGGATTTAATGCGCTTCAGCAAGAAGGTGATGCACACGAATATCGCGGGCGCGGCCACAAGGCAAATGAGGGTCAGGGTCACATCTTGCGCGACCATGACCGCAGCAAGGGAGATGACGGTCGACGCATCGCGCGCGCCATTCAGCACTACGCCATTCAGGATCGAGCCAAAGGAGCCCGCGCCCTGGTTAACGCGCATGGTCAGATCATCGGACGAATAGCGATCGAAGAAGCTAACGCGCTGGGCAAGGATGTGGGAAAAAACCCTGCGTTGCGTCCGCGCCACCATATCGTTGGCGATGCGGGCCGACAGCAGAGATTGCCAATAGGTAGAAAGCCCCTTCGCAGTGAAAGCGCCGACAATCATCAGAAAAAGCGGGAAAAGATATTCGCCCTGCTTCTTAACAAAGAAATCATTAACCACATCGCGCACGAGCCATGCACTGGTAGCGGTTGCGCCAGAGGAAATTCCGATCAGAACCAGGATAACGGCATATCTATATTTGTAGATCGGGAAATACGCTTTAAAAACCGACAAAAACACCCGGAAGTCGTCGTCGCCGAAAAGGCCAAGAGTAGGACGAAAATTCGATAACCGAAATGCCATCCGTGATTATCCTCGCCAAAACCTTGATTGTTGCCCGCTAAGCCTAGAGCGCGGGCTTAAAGTCAAAACAAGCAAGCGTCAAGTCTGCCCAGCCCGCAAGCTGCTGCCAGCTCACGCCACCGCCCGGGAAAATTAATGAGTCCGCATCAAAATCCTTGCGTAGTCTACGCTTGCGCTGCATAGGGAAAGCCCATGCGAACTATGCGCATAAAAGTGTTCAGGCGCGGCGAGGGATTTTTTTTGGCTTCAATCATTACGGATACTTGGCGCTGGGGCAAACTTGCCTCGCAGCCTATGACCAAGAGTTTCGCCGATCGAGCCGAGCTTGCTTCGTTATTCGTCCGCCCAGGCGACACAGTTTGTGATCTTGGCGCAGGCGCGCAGCCATTGAAGGCGTTTCTGCCAAAAGGGGCGGGCTACATACCGGTCGACTGCGTCGAGACCATCCCAGGCACCCACCTTGCCGATTTCAACAACGCGAATTTCACCCTGCCCGCCGCAGAATTTAACGTGATCGCGGCCTTGGGGCTTTTCGCCTATATCGTGGACCTTGAGGGATTTCTCGCGCGACTTGCGACAGAGTGCGAGGGCAAGCTCATCATCTTTTCCTACGACTTCTGGAAGATGAACGAGAGATATTTGAAGCACGGCGTCCATAACGGCATCGAAGAACTGGATGATGGCGTGGCGCTGTTTTCCAAATATGTGCAAAACCTCACGGCAGTTGCCATCATTCGGCGGCGCGTGCTGTTCACAGGCGTCTTAGGCCGATCCGACGCGGCGCCCCTTCAGCGGCGGTCTGCGACAGAAGTGGCCCTGAAATACATCAAGCCATGGGAATATGTATTGGTGAAGGCGTTTGGCCTGAAGATTGCACCGCGCTGGATGGCGTAAAGCCAAATCGAGCTGCATTAAAACATTTTGCGATCAGGTTGAACATGGGGTGCCGGATCAGTGCCTTTGTGGTGCTGGATTGCTTCGCTCTGCTCGCAATGACGGCGCTTGCATCCGTCTTCGCGAGCGGCAACGCCGCGTGGCGATCTACCGTGTCTGTTTTCAAGCTGTTTTTGCGTGTTTCCAGACTTGATCGTTCTTGAGCATGGCGCTCAGGATGACGATGAGTTTGCGCATGACGGCGGTGACGGCGACCATGTAGGGCTTGCCCTTTTTCATGAGGCGGTCAGCGAAGCTGCGAAACACCGCGTGATGGCGGATCGCGGCTCTTGCCGCCATGAACAGGCAGGAGCGCACCTGGCTTCGGCCTGCGAAGATGCGCCGTCGTCCGTAGCTCTTGCCGCTGTCGCGGTCGTAAGGAGCAAGGCCTGCCAGGGCGGCGGCGCTCGACGCCGGAATGGAGCCAAGCTCGGGCATGAAGGCATTGAGGGTGTAGGCGGTTATCGCGCCTACGCCCGCCACCGTTTGCATGAGCCTGTCGCGGTGGTGAAGCGCCGCATCGTTCCGGGTGAGCGCCTCGATTTCCGCCTCGATGGCGCAGAGTTCCTTGTTGAGCAGTTTGATATGCCTTTCCACGCCCTGGCGCACCGCTCTCACGCTGACATGTTCAAGGCGGCATTGCTCAGCCTCGATCATATCCTGGAGTTCAGCGCGCCGTTCCACCAACTCGCGAAGCGCGGCCTGTTCAGGACGCGGCGGCTGATAGAGCCGGAGACCCGGCTTGTCGCGGCCATATTCGGCGATAAGGCAGGCATCGATGGGATCGGATTTCGCATGGCGGCCGCGGAATTTTGCATAGGCGCGCACGCTCGTCCCATGCGCGCGATGGCAGGCAAGCTGAAGCTCGCATGCGGCTTGCAGCACGGCTGCTTCATACCCTCCCGTCGCCTCGCACATGACAAGCAAGGGGCCAAGATCAAGTTTTTCGTTGCGTTTTTTCTCGCGCGCCAAAAGGCGGCGGACGGCGCCTTGCGTGTTGGGCACGGAAAGGCTCTCGCCTGAGGGGAGGATATGAACAGAAAGGCTGTCCTTGGCCACGTCAAACGCGATCACATGATTGAAACGGGCAGCAAGCGGGGGCATGATGGCTGTGTTCATCCGGGCGTCCATGATTGTATGCGGCCGCAAAGGCCTCTCTACCGTTCGGATGGCCAAGGGAAGACGGCGCGGACCTAAGATCGCCAACGATCGTTAAAGATTGATCCAGAGAACGGCCGCGCGCCGCCCAGAACGAAGGATGGCCATCCTTCGTTCTGGGCCCAGTTTCCCGTGATTTGCAAACCGCCGGATACCAAGCCGCCAGCAACATACAATCCAGGGCTTCCTCTTTGCAGTGCCGGTTATAACTCATCGCAAATACGCCGGGCGCGTTCGATCGGCGTTGCGGAAGCCACTCCCTGTTCTCCGCAGCCGCCAGCAGATACCGGCCAAACTGGCCGGTATCGATAAGATCATTCCGCTTTAGAGAACCGGGTTCCAGCGAATTGGATTGAGCCGATAGCCCGTGCCGTCCTTCTCAACATATCCCATGGATGGGAATGCGAAATGGAAGCCGGAGATCAGTGTCTTTTCCGCCGCCGCCATATCATAGAATTTGCGGCGCGTTGCTACAGCCTTTTCAGGATCATAGTCATACGCCACATGCCATTCCGGATGAGTGAGGAAGAGTTCCGGGATATTCGTGACGTCGGACTGAACCAGCATCGTGGACGAACCGGATGAGACCGCGAAAGACGTGTGTCCTGGCGTATGACCGCTCGTATCTAGGGCCGTAATGCCAGGGGCTACTTCCTTGCCCCACTCGTAGCGGGTCACTTGGCCAGCGATATTCGACAACACCTTGCGGCAATTGGCGAAGTAGCCTTTCATCATGTCATTGGCTGCTTTGCTCGCATTCTCGTCATTCATCCAGAAAGACCAGTCCGCCGCCGGGGCTTTGATCTCCGCGTTTGGAAAAGCGAGGCTGCCGTCCGCCGCCTTGATGCCGTTGATGTGATCTGGATGAAGATGCGAAAGAACGACGATGTCCACGGACTTTGGATCGATCCCTGCTGCGGCCATATTAGCGCTGAGCAATCCCACAGACGGTGCTACGCCCGCGCCCAAGCCGGCATCTATGAGCACCAGCTTCGAACCAGTGTTGATGAGGATCGGATTGAACGGGACCGTAACTTGGCCCTTGGGCATATGCACAGCTTCTGCTGCCGCGAGCGCCTGATCCTTTGTCGCATTTTTCACAAAAGTATCCGGGACCGGAAACGTGCGCGCGCCGTCCGAGAGTTGCGTGATTTCAAAATCACCGAGTTTGGCGCGATAAAAACCCGGCGCCTGCGCGGTCGACTTCGGCGCAACCGCGTGCGCGGACTGACCAATAACAGCAGCCGCAGCCACAGCTCCAGCGCCCGCAAGTACTGTGCGGCGATCAAACCCTACCATAATGCTATTCCCTCCCATCTAGTGCCTTGTTTGGACGCCTTGAAGCTGCACCATCCTGGTCTGAAGAGCAAGGAGGGAAAACGCGGTTCGCGGTGTGCGCGAGCATCGGCAACGCTACGCGCAGCATTCTTAAAAAAAACACGAAGCTCCTATTCCGTCCCGCCAGCCCCGCCTACGGTTGTGCGGAATAAACCTTCAATCAAAAGAGGAAACGCAATGTTTCGTAAGTTAGTTGTCGCTGCAGTACCGGCATTCGTTCTGGCGTTTGCAACCGCCTCATTCGCACAAGGGCAATCCGGAACCCGCGCGGAAGCCCAGGCCATGTTGGAAAAGGCAGTTGCGGCGCTTAAGGCTGATCAGACAAAGCGATTGCTGACTTCAATACCGCAGGCGGCGCCTTCAGAGACCGCGATCTCTACGTCTTCTGCGCGGGTGGCGACGGTAAATTTACAGCCCACATAAACCCGGCGATGAAGGGAACGCCTATTGCCGCGGTTGTCGACAAAGATGGCAAGAAGCTCGGCGAGGACATTGTCAAAGCGGCCGTCGAAGGAAAACTCTCCGAAGTGGAATACAAGTTCCCGCGCCCAGGCCAGACAGAGCCCGTGCAAAAGGTCAGCTTCGTGACGAAGATCAGCGATCAAGTTTGCGGCGTGGGATATTACAAATAAGGCGAATGCGCCGCATGAGACGCGGCGCAATCTCAGCCGGAGTCGAAGGCGTTTCTTGCAATCGCTCCAGGCTCCCGCGCAGCAACCTTGACATGGAGATTAGGGTCGCTCTCAAGCACATCGTTAAGCACGATTGCTGCGGTTAGTTCCCCTTATTTCGCGTGAGTGCAAGGCCCATAGATAGGCGACGCGATCAATTTTCGATTTTTAGATCGTCAAGAATGAGCGCGTCGCTTTCTCGTCATCGTCCCTGACTGGAGCTAGTGCTCGCAACGTCAAATGTGCGAACACGGCAGCCAAAATGCGGCGTAGGTTTAGGTAGGGTCATGCCGGCCTTTTTGACATTCGCCGTCAGCCTTGGAAACACGTCAATGCCGACACGGCTTTCAAGCTCGGCGATAGTGAGAGCTTCCCATTTCTGGCTTTGATCGTTCGGCGCGAAATAGGCGCCCGCTACGTTGCGCGATGGAACATAGATCGCTTTATAGAGATGGGTGGGGATGAGCACGCGCCCATTCAGTACGTGAAGTTCCGCCCCGCGAAACACAGGGCCCGTCACAACAAAAAGCTCATTTTCCGAAAGCGCCAGATCGCGCACCGCCAGACTCGATGCCTTCCCACAAAACCTCGTTGTTGCACGGATCTTGCGGAACCATGTTCGCGAGCGAAAACGATTCGCCTTGAGCCTCCGGCGTAGACATGTCGCCATTTGGAGCCATGTGACCACGGTCGTAGCCGCTTCGGCGATAGTCGGACAATTCCGCACGGTCTGCCACAGATAGGCGCAGCTCGGCATGAAATGCGTTAGAGCGCGGGCGTTGTAACCGTCGAGCAGCCTGCACGCGCGCGGCGGTGAGGCGCTCAGCGGACCATAATGGCCCCCTCGCGACACCTGAATAGAGAAGAGCGATCTCTGAGTAGCATAGATGCGTCGTTTGCTGGGAAAGCTTGGCGTTCCGCACCACCGGGAAAGATCCACCGGCGAGTTGTGCCAGACAGGAGGCTTCCTCAGCTCTTAAAGCGCCAAGATGTGAAACAAAGAGAAAGAATAAGACGGTACAAAAACGGGAGATCCGAAGCATTTGACCCCTCCAATTGAGCCTTCACCATCGAAAGGCGGATCGGAGGGTAGGTGATTCGCTTGGATTGGCTTAGCGGTTTAGCAAAACCGCGCCGCTACAAGCACGACAGCACGAAACGCAAAAATATATGGCCGGATAACCGGCCATATATTGCATATAAACCTAACTGGCGCGAACCAGTGCTAGATTACTTCTTTTGAGCGCCTGGGCATGAGCCGTCGAGCGGGTCAAGCAAAGCCGACAGCTCCTGACCTTCTTGTGAAGAAGGGTCAACAGCCTGGAGGCCAGCCATAACCTTCTCATAGTCGCCGCCGAGCTTCTTGCCAGCTTCTTCAGCCTTCTTCGTCAGCTCATCGACCTTCTTCGTATCTTTCTTTTCCTCGGCCTGGGCCGCATCGTCATAAAGCTTCATCATCTCGCAATATTGCTGCGTTTTAGCTTTATCGCCCTGGATGGCGGAAACGAGCTTTTGCACCTCTGCTTTGCTCGGCTTGGGGGCAGCAGCGCCTCCCTGCTGAGCGTGGGCAAATGCTGGAATGGCAGCGAAAATGGCTACGGCAGCCACAAACTTAATGTTCATGAAAAGGCTCCTCAAACTGAGCTGTTGCACGGGTCGTCGCGTAACATTGCACCGGATAATGCAAAATTGAAACCTTAGTTTCGCCAGCATCAGAAAGATGGGAATGGAGGCGATTTCACGACATCAAACATGAATTATTGTCTAGAAATCCTTCGCTTGCGACAAATTCACGGCCAAGTTCAGGGTACGTTCTGGATTCGCAAATCGCGCCGGAGCGGCAGCCGCTCCGGCGCGAATGTTTTTAGCCATGAACTTCCAGCGGCTTAATCGTCCGCGTCGACCATGTAGTACGCCTGCGCATAGCGGCGACGCCCATGACGATTTGATTTCGCATAGCGGTGGCGTCGTGTGTGGACTTTGGCGTAACGCTGTCCTTTGCGATGAAGCTTCGCAACGCGACGGCCTTCAGCGCGTTGCTTCCGGCCGTTCGAGACGACCTTCTGGCTACGCGCGGCAACCTGAACGCCCTTGGGGTCCTCCTGCTTCGCAAGACGGCTGCCGATAGTGACGACCCGATTGCGAACGGTAATGTTCGGATGGTTCGAAGCAAACTGGCGCGACTTGTGCGACCCGCGTGATGCTTCGTGAACGCGTCCACCGCTTCCTAAACTCGAGACCTCAATGCACACCGAAGCCAGACCGTCCATACCGAGGGCGTTCTTTGCGCCAGTGGATAGATCGATGATCCTGCCGTCGATAAACGGGCCGCGATCGTTAATGCGCACGGTTATGCTGCGCCCAGTTCTCTGATTCCTAACAACGACACGTGTGCCAAATGGCAAAGACTTGTGAGCAGCCGAGATACCCAGATGGTCGTAGTGCTCACCGTTAGCGGTGACGGTGCCGGATGAATAGGTGGAGGCGATGCCGCATTCAGCAAATGCTTGCCCGCAGCTAATGGCAGCCGATGCTACCAACAATGCCGCCAGACAGATACGCTTCACTCTCTTCATTAAACCTTTCCTTGTTGTAATGAGGAAAGGCGGCTTTGAACGGGTGAAATGAGGCAAGATTGAGAATGCTATATCAAATAGCTGCTATGCGTTTACCGAATAGCAACTCAAAAAGCCCACTTTTTGGTAACATTAATGATCTACTAACTGGCTGATCGCATTGATAGATAAAATTTGCAAGATCATTTTTGTAAGTAATCGTCTTATACTTATGCTTAGCTTGATCTCTTCCGAAAGGCCACTTGTTCTTAACTATTCAGTAACGAAGTAGATTTTCCGGGTACAACTTCCGGCGGCACGAAAAGTGCGTCCGGCGACGCATTGCGGCCACACTGTCGTCATTTTGTCACGAAACAAAAAAATGTCCGAAGATGGTGAAAAATGGCCGCTCCGAATGCCCTGTGGACAAGGCGGCGCAGCCCAAATTTGCACCAAACTACAGGATAAATTTCGAGAGATCCGCGTTTTTAGCCAAGTCGCCGACATGCACGCGAACGTAGTCTGCGTCTATGACGAACTTGGAGCGCGACTTGTCCGCCGCCTCGAAGCTGATCTCATCCAAAACGCGTTCCATCACCGTCGACAACCGGCGGGCCCCAATGTTCTCGACCGAAGAGTTCACCTCAACCGCCACGTCGGCAATCGCATCAATGGCGTCTTCGGTAAATTCCAGCTCAACGCCTTCCGTCGCCAGGAGTGCGATATATTGCTTTATGAGGCTTGCCTTAGGCTCCCGCAAAATGCGCCGGAAATCATCTCCCGTTAGCGCACGCAGTTCCACCCTTATCGGCAAACGGCCCTGAAGTTCGGGCAGGAGGTCGGATGGCTTTGCGACGTGAAAGGCGCCTGACGCGATAAATAGAATATGGTCCGTTTTCACTGGCCCATATTTGGTGCCGACGGTCGTGCCTTCGATAAGCGGCAGAAGATCGCGCTGCACGCCCTCGCGGCTCACATCCGCGCCCATACGTTCCGAGCGCGCGCTGATCTTGTCGATCTCGTCCAAAAACACGATCCCGTTATTTTCGACATTCTTGATCGCTTCCTGGACGATTTGGTCGCTGTCGATCAGCTTGTCGGACTCGTCATTAACCAGCACATCGTAGGATTCGCGGACATTCAGCCGCCGCGTCTTGGTGCGCTGCCCGAAGGCTTTGCCTAGCATGTCATTCAGATTGATCATCCCAATCTGCGCGCCCGGCATCCCAGGAATTTCGAAGCCCGGCATCCCGCCAGAGTCGGAGACCTGAATTTCAATCTCCTTATCGTCGAGTTCGCCATCGCGCAGCCGCTTGCGAAAAGCTTCCCTCGTCGCTGGGCTTGCATTGGCTCCAACGAGCGCGCTTAGCACGCGGTCCTCCGCTTGAAGGTGAGCCTTCGCTTGCACCTCTTTGCGCTTTCCTTCCCGCACGAGGCCAATGCCCGCCTCCACGAGATCGCGGATAATTTGATCCACGTCGCGGCCAACATAGCCAACCTCAGTAAACTTCGTCGCCTCCACCTTAAGGAAGGGTGCATTCGCCAGCTTGGCGAGCCGTCTCGAAATCTCGGTCTTGCCTACCCCCGTAGGTCCGATCATCAGAATGTTCTTCGGCAGAACCTCCTCGCGCATCTCTTCATCAAGCTGCTGCCTACGCCAACGGTTGCGCAGCGCAATTGCGACGGCACGCTTGGCATCCGCCTGCCCCACAATGTAGCGATCAAGTTCAGAGACGATTTCCCGGGGTGAGAAGTTGGTCATAAGATCTTCCTGTTTGTCATGGCTGCCCTTGAGCCGCCATCACGGCAAAAGTTACGGTATCCAGCGCCATTGCGCCGGGGCTCAGCTTAAGCACGGCCATGACGCAATTGCATTCAAACTGCCGACGGCAGGCTTTCAACGACGATATTGTTATTCGTATAAACGCAGATGTCCGCCGCAATGGCCATGGCCTTGCGCACAATCTCTTCGGCCGAGAAATCGGTCTCTAACAGCGCACGAGCCGCTGCGAGCGCATAATTTCCGCCGGAGCCGATGCCCATAACGTGACTATCGGGCTCCAGAACGTCCCCCGTTCCCGTCAAGACAAGCGTGCTATTCTTGTCCGCGACAATCATCATCGCTTCGAGCCGCCTAAGATAGCGGTCAGTCCGCCAATCCTTCGCCAGGTCCACACAGGCGCGCACAAGTTGCTCTGGATACATTTCGAGCTTCGATTCAAGCCGCTCGAAAAGCGTGAAAGCATCCGCGGTCGCACCGGCAAAACCGGAAATTACGTTGCCTTTACCAAGAGTGCGTATCTTTTTGGCGTTGGCCTTAATGACCGTCTGCCCTAAGGAAACCTGCCCATCGCCAGCGATCACTACACGGCCGCCCTTACGAAGCGTGAGGATCGTTGTACCGTGCCAAACCGTTTCTGCGGGAAGGGATTGCGCTGAGACCAACATTTATCGTACCTGCTGTATTGGCGCTGGATATGGCGAGGGCTAGCAGCGCGTCAAGGTGCAGCCTATGTTCGCTTTGAGGATAAAATATTGCGACAAGCGCGAATCGAACGCAAAACGAATGAAACTGAGATCGCCGTCGACGTCAATCTCGACGGTTCGGGCGCCTTTTCCATTTCCACCGGAATCGGCTTCTTTGATCACATGCTGGAACAGCTTTCGCGGCACTCGCGGATCGACATAACGCTGAGAGCTAAGGGCGATCTCCATATCGACCAGCATCACACGGTCGAAGATTGCGGCATCGCGCTTGGTCAAGCAATGGCGAAAGCGATTGGCGATAAGCGCGGCATCAAACGCTACGCGCACGCTTATCTGCCCATGGACGAGGCGCTAACGCGGACGGCGCTCGATATTTCCGGCCGCCCCTACCTCATCTGGCGTGTGAAGTTTCCTACTGAAAAAATTGGCTCAATGGATACGGAGCTATTCCGGGAGTTCTTTCAGGCGTTCGCACAAAATGCGGGCATCACGCTGCATATGGAAGCGCTCTACGGCGAAAACGCGCATCATATTGCCGAAAGCTGCTTTAAGGGCTTGGCGCGCGCCTTGCGAGATGCCATCACTATAGATGAAAAGATGGCGGGCGAGATACCTTCGACGAAAGGGCAGCTTGGCGGCTAGCTGCGAATTGCAATGATCGTCTACACCGTTCACGAGCCACGGCCCCACGCGCAATCAATCGAAGAGCGCGCGGATAATATTGTCTTTGTGAAAGAAGGCTTCACATGGCGGGGATTTCTCTTCGGCTTTCTTCTTGCTATCCCCTTCGCCATTGTCATGCGCCTATTGGGTCTTCAAGGGTCGGCTCAAGGGTTTGTAACCCTGTTCCTTATGCTCCTTGTAGGATTCGAGTGGAATGATTTGCGCCGCTGGTTCCTTGAGCAAGGGAATTACACTTTCCTAGCATCCGTCGCGGGCCGCGATTTTGAAGAATGCGAACGCCGCTTTTTCGATGCGTGGCTGCCTTACGCATCAGGCCGTAGCGGGAAACCACCTGCTGCACCTTCGTCATCGTCGACACCGTCGGCGACACCATGGCCTCAACAAAGCTGGGGCGGCTCAAGCGCAATCGGCACCCTTCCTGGCGTAAACGTCTGAATATGATGCTGGTTTCTATCGTCGACTATCAATCCGGCAATTTGCACTCCGCTGCGAAGGCATTCGAGCGGGCCGCACGCGAGAGCGGCATTGCAGCCGAAATCGCGGTTACAGCGGAGCCGGAGACAATCTTGCGCTCTGAACGCATTGTGCTTCCGGGCGTCGGCGCCTTCGCGGACTGCTATAAGGGTGTTACGGCAGCGGCAGGGGTGATGGATGCGTTGCGCGAGGCGGTGCTTCAGCACGGGCGGCCGTTCCTCGGTATCTGCGTCGGTATGCAGCTCCTGGCCGATCGCGGCCTCGAACATGGATCGCACACCGGCCTCGGCTGGGTTGCGGGCGAAGTGGATGTCATAAAACCAGCCGATCCCGCGCTGAAGATCCCGCATATGGGTTGGAACACGCTGCGCTTTTCGCGAAATCATGCGCTGTTCGAAGACATCCCTGGCGGCGCTGAGGGCTGGCACGCTTATTTCGTGCATTCCTATCATTTCAAAGCCGCGCGTGCCCACGACGTCATCGCGCAGTCGGACTACGGCGAAAGCATTACCGCAGCCATTGGGCTCGATAACATCGTAGGCACCCAGTTCCACCCCGAAAAGAGCCAGAAGCTGGGACTTAAGCTGATTTCAAATTTTCTGAAGTGGCGGCCTTAAGGTGGCGCGAGCTTTGACCGTTGCGGCTGAAGATGCCGTGCAACATACGGTTTCTCTGATGCGCATCCGCAATTTGCGTAATCTTCCTGCCGCTCGCTGACACCGCATTGAAGTCCGCGCGCTCGTTCCCGATCTCACAAATATAGACGCGGTCCTGGTAGCTGGCATGCGGGAGAAGCGCCGTGCGAATTTCGCCCGCGCTCAGCGCTGTTCTGACGATCCAGAGGTTAGCGAGTGGATGCTCCCACTCATTCGCCAGTTTGCGAATGCAGTCGCGAATTGCTGCTTCTTGATTCGGGCGATAAGATTCGAAAGTGATGGCGTAGCGTCGCATTGCTGGCTCTGTCCGAAGATGGGTTTGAACCTAGCTCCGGACGCTGCTACGAAAGGGGAGCCAACGCATAACGCCAAAAAAATTTAGCGGCGTCCACCATTTTGTTTCATTCCACGTTGGATCTGGAGACGAATGTTATGATCCTGTATCCCGCAATCGACTTGAAGGACGGAAAATGCGTGCGCCTGCAACAGGGGCTGATGGAAAAAGCCACTGTTTTCAATGTGAAACCTGCCAATCAGGCACGCGAGTTTGCGGCGCAAGGCTTCCATGCGGTACACGTAGTGGACCTCAACGGCGCCTTTGAAGGGCGCCCGGTCAATGAGGAAGCCGTATCCGCAATCCTCGACGCCGTGTCGATTCCTGTGCAACTCGGCGGCGGAATTAGAAATTTGGACCGAATCGCGTTTTGGCTCGGAAAAGGTATCGCGCGCATCATCCTCGGGACGGCGGCAGTGCGAAACCCGCAATTGGTGCGTGAAGCGTGCGGGCGCTTTCCAGGGCGTATCGCTGTTGGCATTGATGCGAAAGATGGCCGCGTGGCGGTCGAAGGCTGGGCGGAAACATCAGACCTTTCCGCCGTGGAGCTTGCGCTGCGCTTCGAAGATACCGGCGTTGCCGCGATCATTTACACCGACATTAGCCGCGACGGGATGCTCACCGGTCTCAATCTTGATGCTACGGCTGAACTCGCACGCGCGGTGTCGATCCCGGTCATTGCATCCGGGGGCCTCGCGAGCATCGAAGACATTAAGCGCCTGCTTATGCCAGACTATGCAATCATTGCTGGCGCAATCGCTGGCCGCGCGCTTTATGATGGGCGGCTTAACGCAGAAGAAGCCCTGAGCTTGCTTGCTAGCCGAAGCTAGAGGTTTGCCGCGCTTTTGGTTTCAACAACTTCGCCACACTGGTAATTTGCCGCCATGCTAAAGGTTCGCATTATTCCCTGCCTCGACGTAAAAGACGGTCGCGTTGTTAAGGGCGTGAATTTCGTCGATTTGCGCGATGCAGGCGATCCCGTCGAGGCCGCTACAGCCTATGACGCTGCAGGCGCGGACGAGCTTTGCTTTCTCGACATCACAGCAAGCCATGAGAAGCGCGGCATTATTATCGATGTGGTCAGACGCACGGCCGAGCGCTGTTTCATGCCGCTAACCGTCGGCGGCGGCGTGCGAGAGCTTGAACATGTGCGTCAGCTTTTGCGGGCAGGCGCGGATAAGGTGTCGATCAATACGGCGGCGGTGACGGATCGCTCCTTGGTCGCGCGCGCTGCGGAAAAATTCGGCAATCAATGTATTGTCGTCGCCATTGACGCAAAAAGGGTCGGAGACAACCGCTGGGAGATTTTCACCCATGGCGGGCGCAGTCCAACCGGCATCGACGCAATCGACTATGCGCGTGAAGTGGTGGGGCTAGGCGCGGGCGAAATACTTCTGACGTCCATGGACCGGGACGGCACGCGCGCCGGATTTGACATAGCGCTCACACGCGCCATCTCGGATGCGGTAACTGTGCCGGTTATCGCGTCCGGTGGCGTCGGCAATTTGGATCATCTCGTCGAGGGCGTCCGCGACGGTCGCGCGAGCGCAGTGCTCGCAGCGTCGATTTTCCATTTCGGCGACTACACAATCGGCGAAGCTAAGAGGCATATGGCGGCGGCAGGGCTTCCGATGCGACTCGATTGATTTGCCTTAAAGCATCTTGCGGCCAGCTATAACTTGGCATTGCAAAATAGGAAGCTCTGGATCGCCACGGCGCGTTGCGCCTCGCGATGACGTCATTGCGACGGCCAGCAAAGCTGGCCGGAAGCAATCCAGGGGGACATTCCGCAATGTCAGATCGGTCTGCCCTCAAATCGCCCTACCCTTTCCAGTGCAGGGCGCAGAGCAGCGTAAAAAGCCTGCGCGACGTCGGCGTGTCCATGCGGATTTTTCCATCGAGGCGTTCCGAGAGAAGCTTACTCCCCTCATCGTGCAAGCCGCGACGCCCCATATCAAGGGCTTCGATCCGGCTAGGCGGCGCCGATTTAATAGCCTCGAAATAACTTTCGCAGACCATGAAATAATCTTTCACCACTCTGCGGAACGGGGACATGGAGAGCAGAAAGGTTGCACAAGGGTCCGTGCCCTGGTCGATACAGGTCACGGCAAAAGCGAGACGTTGCTCAACCGTGGCAATTGTAAGCCTGTAAGGTCCCTGAGGCCCCTGGGAGAGCTCAAAAAAATTGCTCTCGATCAAGTCAAATATCGCGACCTGACGCTCATGATCCACTTCGGGAGAACTTCTCCCGATTGAGGCTTCGTCCAGTATCACCTCTGCAATACGGGACAGTGAAGGCGGTGGCGGCCCGTCTTCCATGGAAATTTGTCACCTCTCGCAATTGAGGCGGATTGCGACTGAATTCATATGTCCGTTGAGACCTTCGGCAGTCGCCAAGGTCATCGTGGCTGGACCAAGGGCGGCAAGCGCCTCAGGGCTAAGTTTTAATATTGAAGTGCGCTTCATAAAGTCCAACACTCCGAGCCCCGAAGAAAAGCGGGCTGCGCGGGCAGTTGGCAATACGTGGTTTGACCCCGCCACATAATCCCCGACCGCTTCCGGTGTATGATGACCGAGAAAGATTGCGCCTGCATTGCGTATCTCTGGCAACATAGCCTCAGCGGCTTCGCACGAGAGTTCGAGATGCTCAGGCGCAAGCGCGTTCACAAGCGCGGGGGCCTCACGGGCCAGATCTGAAACAAGCAGAATAGCGCCATGGTCAGCCCAGCTTTTTCCAGCTATTGCGGCGCGGGGCATCGACGCCAGTTGCGCTTCAACGGCTGCGGCTACCCCGTGTGCCACAGCCTCGCTGTCCGTAATGAGGATGGATTGAGCTGCCTCATCATGCTCGGCTTGCGCTAAAAGATCAGCAGCGAGCCAGTCCGCGTGCGCCGTGGCATCCGCAACGACGACAACCTCAGATGGCCCAGCGATCATATCAATACCCACGACGCCGAAAACCTGCCGCTTGGCCTCCGCCACATAGGCGTTGCCTGGCCCGACGATCTTGACGACCGGTCTTATGCTTTCTGTACCGAAGGCAAGCGCCGCGACCGCTTGCGCTCCGCCAACACGATAAACTTCATCGACGCCCGCAAGGTGAGCCGCAGCCAGAACCGCCGGGTTCATCTCTCCGCGCGGCGTGGGAACCACCATTACGAGGCGGGACACTCCAGCCACTTTTGCCGGAACAGCGTTCATAAGAACAGAACTTGGATAACTCGCCTTACCGCCGGGGACATAAAGCCCAACGGAATCAAGCGGCGTCCACCGCGACCCAAGCTCTGCGCCGATGCCATCGCGATAGCGGTCATCAGAGGGCAGTTGGCGGCGGTGATGGGCTTCGATACGTTCCCGGGCGAAGGCTAGAGCGCCCTTCAGGTCAGGCGCGAGCCGCTCATAGGCCTCTTTCAGCTCTTTCGGCGGAATGAGCAGCCCAGTATTTCTCAAATCGACCTTGTCGAAACGTTCCGTGAATTCGAATAAGGCAGCATCGCCTCGTGCCCGCACCTCGGCGAGAATGTGGCGCACGGCGTCCTGGACGTCCAAGGGCTGGTCGCGCCTCGAGGCAACGATGGAATCGAAGTTTTTTAAAAAATTGGAATCAGTCGAGCGAAGAAGCCGTGCCAAGGTAGGATCCTAATCGGTTTTTTCGGACAAAGGAGACGCGGGCTGGGGCTCAGAAACGTCGGCAAAGACATGCTGAGGCCTGACCGCGGTGTGCCAAGCGACGCCGAGATCGCGTAACTCCGCTTCGATGCACTCCACCTTCAGGCGGACCGCGCCGCCGCCTGCGAAAAACAACGTAATGTAGCCTCCAGGCGGATCGGCCTCCTCATAAGTGACGGCCAGTAATTCAGCCACTTCCTGCCCCTTGCCAGGGTGAACCTTATGCACCTGCGCGCGCTCCACCCGGTCAAAGCGTAGCGCGCAACGGCACCGCCGCAGGTTAGAGTGCTCAGCCTCCTCCCCTTCTGCCGCCAGCCAATCGAAGCGATTTACGATCGCCGCAAAACGTTGCTCCGCGGGAAGGTAAATCATGTCGGCGACGCGCAGCACGGCATCCTGTAGGTGGGCAGAAAGAATTCTTAAATCGTCATTATCGAGAGCAAGAAGCTTGAGCGGTTCGGGTGTAGCAGAGCGCATGGCGAGCGCCTCATTCCTGGAGTTTAAGAAAACTCGTTTCCTGTCATGAATGAAGGCGTTCGATCACAGCTCCGCAAGACCCCAATTTCTCTTCTAAGCGCTCAAATCCACGATCAAGATGATAGACGCGGTTTACAACCGTGTCCCCTTCGGCCATCAACCCAGCGATGACGAGAGACACAGAAGCGCGAAGATCGGTCGCCATGACTTCCGCGCCCCGCAGCGCCTTTACGCCCCGGACCTTCGCCATCTCGCCGCTCACCGAGATATCGGCCCCAAGCCGCGCCAGCTCCTGCACATGCATGAAGCGGTTTTCAAAGATGGTTTCGCGAATCTCCGATACCCCCTCGGCCCGGCACATAAGGGCCATGAGCTGAGCCTGCAGATCCGTGGGGAAGCCAGGGAACGGCTCGGTGGTGACTTTGACAGGCCTCAACCCCGAGCCATTCCGCGCGACGCGCAGTCCATGGTCTGTTTCGCTTATTTCCACGCCCGCTTCGCGCAATGTATCAAGCGCAGAGTGCAGCAGATCAGCGCGCGCGCCTTCGAGATAAACCTCGCCGCCAGCCGCCGCCACGGCCATGGCATAGGTTCCAGTCTCAATGCGGTCGGGCAATACGGTATGGGTCGCGCCTTCGAGCGAGCTTACGCCTTGAATGCAAATGGTTGGTGTGCCAGCGCCTTCGATCTTTGCGCCCATCTTGTTGAGGCATGCCGCGACATCGGCGATTTCAGGTTCACAGGCAGCATTTTCCAGCACCGTTTCGCCTTTCGCAAGCACGGCGGCCATCAGCACATTATGCGTTGCGCCCACCGAAACCTTGGCAAACTTTACCACTCCGCCCTGCAAGCCACGGGGGGCTTTGGCCACTACATAGCCGCCGTCCAAATCAATCTGCACCCCGAGCCCTTGCAAGCCCGTCAGATGAAGGTCGACCGGGCGTGTGCCGATGGCGCAGCCACCGGGGAGCGAAACGCGCGCTCGGCCCTCACGCGCGAGGAGCGGTCCAAGCACCCAGAAGCTTGCCCGCATCCGGCGGACCATATCGTAAGGCGCTGTCGTGTCGGCTATCTCGCGCGCCCTGAGGTGCAGCGTATCGCCCTGATGACCATTGCCATTCATGCGCTTGCCATCAACGCCTGTATCGACGCCGTGATTGCGCAGAATGCGGATCAAAAGGCTGACATCAGCCAAATTGGGCACATTTTTAAGTGTTAGTGTATCGGAGGTTAATAGGCTCGCGATCATAAGCGGCAAAGCGGCATTCTTTGCTCCACTGATCGGGATGACGCCTCGGAGGCTTTGCCCCCCCTTTATACGAATGCGATCCATGGTTCCGCCGGTTTTACCTATGAGGACGCCTGGATCGATCCAAGAAATTGGCCAGGCTTTTCCCTAACTTGTAGCGGAGCCCAACTTAAGCTGCAAGTTTCTGGGGCGTTAACGCGCTTTGTCCACTTGATTTTTCCCGGCCGCCGCGCCTTTCCGTTTCGTCAAATTCCGCCGAAGAGCTTCCGCCAAACGCTTCTTCTTCTGCGAGGCGGCATCGTCTCTTAGCGGCTTTTTCCCGTCCTGCGAGAGTTCGTCACTTTGCATAAAGATGTGTCTCCAGACGATTGACCTTGAGGTTAAATAAGTCTATCTCACGCGTCGATCAAAGCTATTCGGAAAAGAAGCGTGCTTGCCTCTTGCGCCTTTTCTACCGCTGTGGCACGGTCCCCAAAGCTCGGACGCTTGTCCGAAGGCTGCAGTAGCTCAGTGGTAGAGCACTCCCTTGGTAAGGGAGAGGTCGAGAGTTCAATCCTCTCTTGCAGCACCATTTTTCTTCAAGAAAAATCAAGGTTCAGAGCGAAATAGTGCACCGCGCGCGCGTTTATGCGCTTCGACACCATGGACAGTCGTAAAACGTTTGTGGTGGCGGGGCGGAAGTTGCCCTGTGCTTGCGCAGGAGGCGAAGTTCTGGCGCAGGTTAAGTGGCGAGCGCCGCCGCTGTTGAAGGCGCGTCTTGCTGGCCAACGCAATAGCTCTATCCCGAAAAAGCGAGAGGCAAAAAAGCAAAGGGCAGGGACGCGCTTTTGCACGCCCCTGCCCTCGTCTCGTCCAGCGTTTTTATATCAAAGCGTGTTCAAGAAGTTCACAAGGTCAGTCTTTTGTTGCGCGGTGAAGCCGATGGTGAACCTCTGATCATAGAAGTTGACCACATCCATCAAACTAGCTGCCGAACCATTGTGGAAATAGGGCGCACGCGAAGCAAGACCGCGCAAGATAGGCCCTTTGAAGCGGCCAATGTGTGCGCACTTGCCAGTGATCATAGCGCGGCCCAGGTCAGTCACTTGATAGGTTTTGCCTGCAAACGGCCCCGCAACGCACTGCACCGTGAACACGGGCAATCCCGAGATGTCGAGCACCGGCGGCTTTTCGGCTCCGGCATTGGGAATGCCGATGTTTAACGGAGCCCTGACTGAATGATGGCCGACGTTTGGCGAGTCATGGCAAACACCGCAAGACCCACCCTGCTCCTTCGGAAAGACAGTTGGGACTGTAACCCCATTGCTGAAGGTTTCATCATTGAGGCCGGAAACACCCGATATGGTGATGTCGGGGCTATTGAACAACGCCTCGCCGCGCGCGACCGACTGGCGATAGTCCGTGACCCGCTTGAGGTCAGCACCGATAATATTAAGAATGTTGGTGAGACCAGCATTCTTCAACTCCGGTGAGAGGCCTAAAGCGCCATCAGCGCTACTCAACTTAGGATTGGCCCATGGGCTGTACAGATCGAAAATTTGCGTCGTAAATGGCTTCTGACGGGGATCGTTATTAGGATTGAGCCCAACCGGATCATTCACGCCATTGAAATAGTTGGACAGTTCCAGCGAGAGATTAACGGCTCCGCCTTTTGCATTATTGCCGGTGAGGGAGAAGGCTTTGTAGTCGAAGATTTGAGCGGTAAAAAGTCCGCCCATGAAATCCGCCATTTCCCCCAATTGAGCGTCCGTGGGCGGATTTATGGCCTGCGCGTGGACAAGAGTAGCGCTGAGCGCCACACCTTTAAGATCAGATTTACGGCCATCCTGACCAGCACTCGGGGCGGATAAAGACTGCCTGCCGTCCCACATGACTGTGCTCAAGAAGTCAACGTTGGTGGAAGGCAATGGACGCCGGTAAACCGAAACGATACCCGTATATCCAGTTTGAGGATTACCAGTTAGTCCGGTCACGGGATTGGTATTACAATTATAGGGATCAACAATCCCGGTAATTTTGAATTCTGCATTTGCTGGAGTGGGCAGTCCGACGCGGATTAGGCCCTTCTCGATCAAAAGCTTGTAAGCATGCCGTTTTGCCTTAAGGTTTGAGACATCGGCGGTCGGGCACACGGCGCCATCGACCAACCGGAAGATTGGTTCTGTACCGTTGCTTGAGTTAAACCTATCAGCGACACCAGCCGCACTGACCGTCCAGCCTTCTTGTGGCTGATGGCAGGTGAAGCACGTTCTACCGTTTGTTCCAAGATTCTGGAAAAACGCGTTATTAAAAGTAAAGGTCCGCCCGCTGGGTTGAAATGTTTCAAGCAAGCCGGTGGAGTCTGGCGTGATGGTGTATTGAGGAATGATCGGCGGCGTCACCTGAGTGGTCTTAGGATCACCAGTCACGCTGAACTGCTGCATTTTCTGGGCATGCGCGATCATGCCCGCTGCAAAGGCCCCTGTGTTATCCGCTGAAGAAGCTGTTTGGGCCATCGCTGAATGCGAAACGCTCATTGCCAAAGAAACCAGCGCCGCTCCGAGTACGAACCGTCCCGAAACTTTGATTACATACGAAGTAATCGGCACAGCAAAGATCTCACGCCAAGCAGGCATGTATTACCCCCAAATTTTGCGAAATGTGACCTATATGATTAAGGCGGCGTATGAATGCAGCGCAGCTAATTCCAAGCGCATTTCATACTTTCATAACCATGCTGGTGTCATTACACGGCCTACATGACAGTATCGTGTAGCAGCCAAGATAAAGGCATCATTCTTATAGCGGATTGAGCCACAATTCTTGCACGAACCAAGCCAGCCAGATCGCCGGCGCGAAGAACAGACCGAAGGGCAACCGGCTGGCGCCACGGATCTCCTGTCCCGATAAAATCTGATGAGCAATGTAGATTGTAAGTGCCGAGGTTGCCGCGGCTTCCAACGCTATTGGCATAGTGAGCCAATCGAGCCATGCCCCCGCGACCCCCGCGAGCTTGACGTCACCGAGCCCGAGGCCGTCGCGTCCGCGCAACCAGCGGTAGCCAAGACGGACACCCAGAAAAATCGATGCGAACGTAGCCGCCCGCAACAAGGCGAGGCCGGCCGCCGTTACAGCCATATCGCCAGTCATTGCCGCGTTCGCGAGCCCGAGCGCAAAACCCGCTGCATTAAGTTCATCGGGGATAATAAAGTGGCGGCCATCGATAATCGCGATAGCGAGCATGAGAAGCGCGAGCGCCGCGCCCATGACTCCACCTATGCCGGGGACCACAATGACGCTCGTTGCGGCAACGAGCGCCGCCGCTGTAGCCGCGATTACAATCGGGGCAGAACGCGGCTCTTTCCCGAAAAAAGCTCTCATCACCACATGTATCGCGTTCATCCGTTTCTTCCGCGATGAGTGGCGTTGAAGCTCTGGCACCATTGGGATGTAAGGGGCCCCGATTACCTAAGCTTCGGCGTCAACGGCCCCGTCCTTGCATCCGCCGCACCTTGCAGCTTGGAGCGCAGTTCCTCCGCAACGAAATGCGCATCAACACTATCGCGAATGATTTGCGGCCGGATGAACATGATCAGCTCTGTGCGTGTGCTCCCGTTGGCGCTGTTAGCAAAAGCATCGCCAACCGCTCCCGGCAATTGATCAAGGAGAGGAATGCCGCGCCGATCACGCTGCAAGCGCTCGCTGATGAGCCCCGCGAGCAGAACTGTTTGGCCGTTGGCAATGGAGATCGTGCTCTTAACTTTGCGTTGGGACACGGTTGGGGTTAGCGCGGTCGCAGCATCCGGATTTGAGACATTGCTGATCTCCTGCTCGATTTCGAGCCGGACATCGCCATTGACATTGATATGCGGAACTATGCGCAAGATAATTCCCGTATCCCGATAGTCGACCGTGTTGACGATGGTATTGCTGCTCGAAAGCACGTTGGCGCTGCCGGTCGAGATCGGAACCTGATCTCCGACCTGGAGGGTAGCAAGCTGATTATCGACGACAACGAGGGACGGATTCGAGAGGACCTTGACGTTGGTTACAGCGTGCAATGCGTTGAGGATCATGTTGGGCTGCGACTGCGATCCGATCAGGAAATTGAAGCCGGGAACGGTCTGCTTGAGGAATGCGCCAGCCGCGGCACTGACATTGCCAGCGGTATCCGTCGGCAGTGACGATGACGTGCCGTTGGAGTTGAGAATCGAGCCTTTATCGGCTCCGGGCCCCAGATTTCGGCTCGACAGGTAGAATTGCACGCCGTAATTCAGGTTGTTGTTGAGCGTGACCTCCGCAACAGTCGCCTCGATTGCCACCTGTAGTTGCGGCCGGTCGATTTGTCGCACCGTGCGCTCTATGATCCGGTAATTGTCCTGGCTTGCATAGATCAACAGCGTGTTGTTGACCGCGTCGGCCGTGATCCTCACCCCAGATAGAACCGGCGTGGCGCCCGAAGTTGCGCTTCCAAGTGTCGATCCGCTGGCGTTTGTGGCCGATGCAGGGTGGGTGAGCGTTGACCCGTTGGCGGAATCGGATTGCAAACCGAGCTGCCGCCGCACCTGGCTAGAGTTCGCACCGCCGGCGAGATTGTTCTGATCCCCGCTTGAAGTCAGGGTGGCGCTCGAGCCGGGCGCTATCTGATCGGTCGGTGTATCGAGGGCGCCCGATGACCCGCTTCCGAATATTTCGTTGAGGACTTTCGCCATCTGGCGCGCGTTGCCGTAGCGAACTCGATAGACGCGAACGCTCGAGCTCACATTGTCCGGACTATCGAGGCGCTCGATCCACTTTGCCGCAGTTTTCAAGAGCTCCGGCCGACGCGTGACAACGAGAATTGAGTTCATTCGGCTGATCGCCTCGAACTTTATCAGGTTTTGGCCCACGCCGCCTTCGCGGGCATCGACGATCTTCTCAAGCTCGGTTATGACCGGCTCGGGCGTGCTGTTATGCACCGGATAGATACCGACGGACTGCCCGCTCATCCAATCGGCGTCAAAATTAAGCACGGTTTTAACTGCTGCGCTCCGCTCGGCGCCGCTGCCCTGGATTAGGAGCAGATTGTGCCCCGTGTCGGCGCGAACCATGCCTGGTCTTGCGGCGAAGCCGTCGAGCAGCTTAATCAGCGTCCCTGCCGAAACATGCTGCAGCGGCACCACAGAAATGCCGTAACCCGGTTGCGCGCGGCCCGGCTCATCATCCATATTGCCCGAGCCGCTCGCTTCGCCGAGCGGGACGAGACGATAGCCCGTCGTGTCACGCACAAGCGCGACGTTGCTTACGCGCAAGGCAATTTCAAGCGCGTACAGGATCTCCGCTTTCGGGACCGGGCGCCCGGATGCCATGCTGATGGAACCCTGAACTCGTGGATCGATGGTGTATCCGATACCCAGGATGTCGCCGAGCACAACCTTGGCAACATTTGTAATCGGCGTGTTGTCGAAATTGAGCTCGTAGCCGTCTTTGCCCCCAGCGGTTTGGATCGGCTCTGGTGCGGCTCCCACGGGAAATGTCGTCCCGGTATACGTCTTGGGGCGGCGCCGATCGCCCGCATCGCCGGAAGGTTCCGGTGGAGGCGGGGAACCCCACGGCAATAGATCAAGCGTCTTGATTCGCTGGAACGGGTCGGGTGCCCGAGTATCGTCCTCCGCAAATTGGGACATACTGCATCCAGCGGCAAAAACTGCGCTGCATACAACCGCGATTATCGTATTTCTCCGACGCAGTAACCAGTAACTTAGCGGCGTTTGATTTGCCCGTTTCACTTAAATATTACCACCAAGGGTTGGGTGCCGAATCAGACAGAAAGGCGCGGAGAAGGTCTGCTAACAGCGTTAATTGACACGAACAATCGCTCTATGGTTGCAGTCACGGCGGCTAGGAACGCCGAAGCGTCGAACGCCACGCGTCTTGCCGGGCCAGATTGATTTTACTGACAACATGCTTGCTTCTTATTTTGGAGAGCGGGTGTTTTCGGCTCGCGAGGCTTCGCCCAGCGCGTATAGCGACGCGTCATTTCAGTTTTGTGACTAGAGCCGAACCGCGGTCGTCAGTGACGCAGCCATGCCGATGGGCGCATCCGGCACTTCCGTAGAGAGATCGAAACTGGTTGGATTTCGGCGTTAAACCAACTGTTAAAATGCTGACATACGCCGGAGCTACACTTGCTCACAGTCATGCTCTGGCGTGACGTATTCTTTTGTTACCCTGCCCCAGCACGATAGACTGCAAGGAAACGGCAATGACTGCCGATGTTTCGTCCGCGTTTGCAAGCCATCTTAGCGGCAAGAATTATCTTGCGCCGGACACCGCTATGCGTCCGGAAATATCGGAAGCGCCCGACGGAAAGGGCGCCTTGCGCAAACTGTGGGAGATGACCGATCTTCCGGCTCATGAATTCGCCGACGAGGTCGCGCGGTTTTACCGCCTGCCGCGTGTGAACTTGCCGCGATTGCTGTCAGCCTCCGCCTTAACGAAAGAGTTTTCCCAACGCTTCCTCCGCGAGATAACGGTATTTCCGTATCGAAGTGAGGACGGCCAACCGAGGCTTGCGGTCGCGGACCCGACGGATCCCGTCGGCGTGCGCGCGGCAGAAATCGTGCTCGGTGGACCGGTGATCGTCGAAGTAGCCTCGTTCGAGGATATCGCCACCGCGCTCACCGAGCGCTTAGGAGAAGACGGCAGCGCATCGACGCAAAGCGGTGCGCAGACCCCGCAAGCTTACGCGGACGACGACGTTGACAGTCTGCGTGATCTCGCGAGTGGAGCGCCGGTGGTGCGCGCGGTCAACGACCTCCTTGAAAAGGCGATGGAGTTGCGGGCGAGCGACATCCATATCGAGCCGCTCCGTTCCGGCCTGGTCGTGCGCATGCGCATCGACGGGTTGCTGCGCGCGGTTCCTGCCCCGGCCGATGCCCTGCCGCAGGCGATAATCTCGCGCATCAAAATTCTGGCTGGACTCAACATCGCCGAGCGCAGGCTGCCTCAGGATGGCGCCGCGCGGCTGCGCGTCGCGCGATCCGATCTCGACATTCGCGTAGCTATCATGCCGACGCAACACGGCGAGTCGGCCGTGATCCGATTACTGCCGCGCGATCGCGGCGTGCTCTCGATCGATAAGCTTGGCTTGTCGAGCGCCGACGATGCGAAGCTCCACGGTCTCCTGCAGTTGCCACATGGCATGATCGTGGTCACTGGCCCAACCGGCAGCGGCAAAACCACGACGCTTGCAACGATGCTTTCTATTCTCAACGAGACCACGCGCAAGATTCTGACCATCGAGGATCCGGTCGAATACGAGATTCCCGGCATAAGCCAGTCGCAGGTCAAGGCTTCGATCGGCCTTACCTTCGCTAATGCGCTCCGTTCATTCGTGCGCCAGGACCCGGACGTAATCATGGTCGGCGAGGTTCGCGACACCGAGACCGCTCATATCGCGGTTCACGCCGCACTCACCGGTCACTTGGTCCTGACCACGTTGCACACCGAGACGGCGGCGGCGGCAATTCCACGCCTCCTCGATCTCGGAGTCGAGAGTTTCCTGCTGAAATCGACGCTGCGGGCCGTGATCGCGCAGCGCCTCGTGCGTCAACTCTGCGACCGTTGCAAGGTGAAACGGACGCTAAGTCCAGCCGACCTTGCTGCCGATCCGCGCTATGCCGCGCTGGGGTTTGAGGCTGGCGAGACGGTGTATGCGCCCGGCGGCTGCGAGCGCTGCGGCGGCACCGGTTATCGCGGACGTCTCGGTGTGTTCGAGGTTCTCGATATGACGGAGAATGTACGCAAGTTGATCACTCCAAATACTGATTCCGGCATGATAGATGATGTCGCGGTCCAATCCGGGATGACGACCATGGCCGGCGACGGGGCAGCCAAGTGCCGGGCCGGATTGACTTCAGCCGCCGAAGTCCTTCGCGTAACGACGATAAGGTGAAGCTGTGCCGAACTTCAATTACCGCGCACTTACGCAGAACGGCGATATCGTCAGCGGCTCGATTACAGCTCCGACAAAGGAGGAGGTCGTGCGGCGGATTGAATATCTCGGCCTCGTTCCCATCGAGACGGTCGCCGAGGAGGGCGCGGCTGCAATCTCGCGCGTAACGCTTGCGTTCCTGAACCAGCCGCGGGCCGAGGATGTAACTGTTTTTACCCGGGATCTCGCGCTTCTGCTCAGGGCCGGGGCACGCCTCGATGACGGGCTTCAACTGCTCTCCGATGACGCCGATGTCGGGAGATTGCGGCCAATCGTAAGTACGATCAGGGCGGCCGTGCTCTCCGGTGAAAGTTTTGGCGATGCGCTCGCGCGGCATCCGGCCCTGTTCCCTGCCATGTATGTGGCGCTGGTGCGCGTGGGCGAGACGTCCGGCGCTCTTGATTACGTGCTCGAATTGTTAGCCAACGAGCGCCTGCGGGCGGAGGCACTCCGGCGAAAGTTGACCAGCGCGTTGCAATATCCAGCGTTCGTGCTTGGCGCGGCGTTTTGTGTGCTGCTGTTTTTCCTCATGTTTGTGCTGCCGCAATTTTCTGCCGTACTGCGCGAGTCCGGCGCCAAACTGGATTCTATAGTTGCGCGATTTCTCGATCTTTCGGACTTCATGCACACCCATATGCGCGATATCGCTATCGGGTCCGTTGTGGCACTGATCAGCGGCTGGCTCCTGCTGAGGCGCGCGTCGATAATGGAGCATTTGTCGCATCTGCCGGTCATCCGGGACGTTTTCAACTTCTATCGAACCGGCCTGTTCTGCCGCAATCTAAGCATTCTGCTGGGAAGCGGGGTTCCGCTTACAGCCACGCTCCGTATCCTGGTCGATATCATGGCGGCAACGGGGAGCACCGTGGTTTGGACAACGACGGCGGACCGCGTCAGACACGGCGGAAAGCTATCGGAGGCGCTCGCGGCCACCACCGTTCTGCCGCCTATGGCAGTGCGCATGTTGCGCATTGGCGAGGAGACTGGGCAGCTCTCGACGCTCGCGGCCCGGGTTGCCGACTTTTATGAAGCCAAGCTGCAACGAAGTCTCGATCGGGTGGTCGGCATCGCTGGCCCCCTTGCCATCGTCGTGATTAGCGTCGTGGTCGGGGGGCTGATCGTCTCGATCATGACCGCGCTTCTGTCGTTAAGCGAGGCTGTTGGATGAGTATTAGCAAGAGGCATTTGATGAGAAGAGCGATTTTCCGGCAACGTCAGATCTCGCGTTCACGAAAACACGAAGGCGGCTTCACGCTGGTTGAGATCCTGGTCGTCATTACGATCATCGGTCTGATCATGGCGCTCGTGGGCCCGCGCGTTCTCAACTATCTCGGCGAGTTGAGGGTCAAGACGGCGAAGATTCAGATTCAAAGCTTCTCTGCGGCGCTCGACCTCTTCTATCTCAATGCCGGGCGTTATCCGTCCAGTTCCGAAGGCCTTGCCGCACTGGTGCAACCTGTGACCAGCGTTGAGTCATGGAAAGGTCCCTATCTGAAAGGGGGAACCCTTCCCGCCGATCCCTGGGGCAAGCCCTACGTCTATCAATCGCCGGGCGAGCACGGGGCCTATGATATCATGTCCTACGGTTCGGACGGTCAGGAAGGCGGAACCGGCACGGCCGCTGACATTGTTAGTTGGACGCCATGACCGCTGCCTCAGGTGAAGATGGGTTCACCCTCCTGGAGGTCGTCTGCGTGGTCGCCATCATCGGTATGCTGGCGGTGGTCGCGTTGCCGGAAATACCGCGCGGCACGTCGCGTCCGCGACTCGAGGCCTACGCGCTTGAGACTGCCGCGTTGCTCAAGAACGACCGGAGCGCGGCGCTCCGGCGTCACGTGGAGATCGTGACGAAAGTGGACGCCAAGTCACGTTCGCTCCGCTCCGGTGCCACCGGGCGCGTGCTGCGTGTTCCTGACGATGTCGTAATCGACGCGGTTTTGCCGGTACGCTGCAATCAACGTCCGGCATTTTCTACCATCAGTTTCTTTGCATCGGGCATGTCCTGCGGCGGCGCTATCGCGCTCACACGCTACGGCGTCGGCTACGAGGTTCGCGTCAATTGGCTGACCGGAGGGATCGAAGTTGTCTCGCGCAAAGCTCTCTGAAACAAGCTTCTCTAAACGCCAGCGCCTAGAGCGTTTTCAGGAAAGCACGCCCTCGGGCTTGACCCGAGGGTGGATACCGGTTTTCCGTCAGAAAGCGCGTCAAAACAATAAGCTGGAGCGCTTTGCATTGAGGTTGACGCACCCCCTGCTGTCATGGTCGGGCTTGACCCGACCATCCAGGGGCCAAGAACATAGATTTTTCAATGTGACGCTGGATGGCCGGGTCAAGCCCGGCCATGACATACTTGCTTCAACCAAAGTGCAAAATGCTCCAGTGGCAGGCTTCATGATGATCGAGCTCCTGGTCGCACTTGCTGTGACGGCTGCCTCGCTCGCCGCAATCGGCGCGCTGATCGCGACCACAGCGCGCGGGACCCGCGCAATCGAACAGCACGCGGCACTTGTCGAGACAGCACGTGCCATTGAGGCTGGTCTCCCCAAGCGCGGCCAACTCACGCCCGGAGATCTTTCCGGAGACTCTGCCGGTTACCGCTGGCGCGTCGAGGTGTCACCGTTCACCGGCGGCGAAATTGCCATCACTGAGCAATCATCTTGGACGCCGCAGAGCGTCTTAATCACGGTCCGCTCCCCGTCGGGGGCTGTTCTCCAGATCGGCACTGTGCGCCTGCATCGGAGATCGAACGGATGATGGCTGGCCGGATTCGGTATCGCTCCGGCGTGCTCGGCTTCACGCTGGTGGAAGCGCTTGTCGCGACGGCGTTGATGGGTTTCGTCCTCGCGATTCTCGCGACTGTCACGGCGCAATGGCTGCCGAACTGGAATCGCGGCTTTGCCAGGATTCAGCGCGCCGAGCTTCTTGAGACCGCCATCGAGCGTCTCACCAACGATATTTCTGCCGCCGAGTTCGTTTCGCCCAATCGCCAGGTCGACGGTCCCTTGTTTGACGGCGATGAGCTATCGATCACATTCGTTCGTTCGGCCGTTGGCCCCAACACCCGCTCCGGTCTCGAAATTGTCCGTATCGCCGAAGCAACGGATATCCAGGGGCCGGCAGTGGTCCGCACGCGTGCGATGTTCGCCCCAGGCGCTGCCGCCGCTCAGCCGCAGTTCGCCGATCCGGTCCTGCTGCTGCGCGCTCCCTATCGCACGTCCTTCTCCTATGCCGGAAAGGACGGCGTGTGGAAAAGCGAATGGCGAGGGGCCGGGCGCCTGCCTACCGCCGTACGTATCACCATCCGTGGCGCAACGAGCGATCGTGCGCTCGCGATCTCCACCATCGCGGCCATTCGGACTGAATTGCCAGCAGATTGCGCAGGGGCCAAAGGTCGGCGATATTTGCGGCGATGTGGGAATACCTGCCGCCAAAGCCGAGACCGCCGCCACCGTTGAGAAAGCATCCGGGCAGAGCTTGCAATGATGAAACCCGCTCGAAGCCTTCGCCCCTCACCCAACCCTCTCCCAGAGGGAGAGGGCTTTGTACAGAGAGTGCCACAGCGTCCCCTCTCCCTGAGGGAGAGGGACAGGGTGAGGGGTAAAACGCTCTCAAAGTTGTCCAGGATCATATTGAAAAGTATTGCCTTTTTTCCTCTGGATGGTCGGGTCAAGCCCGACCATGACAGCGGAGAGGACGTCAACCTCAATGCGACATGCTCCAGCGAGTGCAAGCAAAGTGGACGCGACGGCTTCATCATAGTCGCGGTTCTGTGGATTCTTGGGGCGCTCGCCGCTCTGGTCTCGGTCTATGCGGTCTATGTCTCCAATACCGCGATCGCTGTATCGATCAACGAAGACACGATCCGTGCGCAAGGCTTGACGTCGGCCGCGGTCGAACTGGCCGCCTATCAATTGCTGGCAGTGCCAGAGAAAAATCGGCCTACGCATGGCGCGTTCAATTTCCGCATGGGACGCGCGAGCACGTCTGTGGAATTCCACTCAGAGGCAGCGCGCATCGATCTCAACTTGGCGCCCAAGGAATTGATAGCCGGATTGTTGAGGACCCTTGGAGCGCAATCCGGCGATGCGGACCAATATGCCGACAGGATCATCGGCTGGCGCACACCGCCCGCTTCCGAATCTCAGGACAATGAAGGCTCGCTTTACCGTGCCGCGGGCCTCACCTATGGCCCGCGCGGCGCACCGTTCGCGCATGTGGGCGAGCTGTGGCTCGTGCTCGGCCTGCCGCCGGGATTGGTTGAGAGCGCATTGCACTATGTCACCGTGTTCAGTGGCCGCGCGGAGGTCGATGTCCTCGATGCCGCGCCGGAGGTAATCGCGTCATTGCCAAAAATGACGCCTGAGGGCTTAAACGAGGTGCTGGCGCAACGCGCAACCTTGCGACCCGGCGATTCAGCCGCCGCGTTGCTTGGGGCTGCCCAGTATGCTGTTACGACCGGGAGCAAGGCCACCCGCGTTACCGTTCGCGTTGCTCTCGATAACGGCCGGAAGATTGCGTCCGAGGCCGTCGTTCTGATTGATGGAAGAGATGAGCCATTTCGCGTGCTGTCATGGCAAGACGACATCGATGCGCAAACCGGGCCGGATCTCAAGACAGGAGCGCTGCGATGACTCTGCAAGCGATTTTGGATGTATTATCGAGTTGGATGAGCAGTGTGGCGGAAACCATCGTCGCCGCTGCCTCCAGCAGAATCCGGTCGCGCCGTGGCGTGCGGCTGATCGAGGAGGAAGCCGATAGCTTCCGGGTGGAAGCCGCCCCCGGGCAAGCGGCAATCATCTCTGCCGAGCGCATTCGCATTCGCGATGGCGAAGTTGTCGGCTCTCTTTCGCCAAGCCTTACGACGGCGTTGAAGGGGAGCCGGGTTGAGGTCGTATTGCAGCCCAGCCGGTTCATTTTTCGGTCAGTGGAGCTGCCCAAGCGCGCGGCCGAGTTCCTCGACGCCATCATCCGTGCCCAGATCGACCGTCTCACGCCCTGGACTGCGACCGATGCCGCATTCGGCTGGACGCCGCCGGAAGATATCGCCAAGGACCGCATCTCTCTGACCGTCTGCGCAACTGCGCGCGGGCTCGTCACGCCTTATGCACATGCCCTCGCGCGGCTCGGCGCGGAGATCGTTGCCGTCTCGGCCGATGCATCTGGTCCCGAGCCGCATACCGCCGCGATCAAGGTGCTAGAACATCGGACGCGCGCGACTTTGGACGAGGGCCGGGTGCGCGGCGCGCTGATCGGGGCGTTGATTGCCACGGGATGGGCCGCCATCATAGCGACCGTTGCGGCTCAGTTCCTCGGCGGCGATCTCGACGCCCAGCAGACTGATTTGTCGCGCCGTATTTCGAAAAGCCGCGTTGCCATGCGCGGGATTGACTCGAACGCCCCACCGCAAATGCTGCTTGAGCGCCGTAAGCATGAGACCGCGTCGAGCCTAATCGTGCTGGAGGAGCTATCGAAGATCTTGCCCGACAATACCTACCTGACCGAGTTGCGCATTGAGGGCGACAAGCTCCAGATCGCCGGTGTGACTCAGGACGCGCCATCCCTGATCCCGCTGATTGAGCGATCGCTGCATTTCACGCGCGCCAAGTTCTTCGCGCCGACAACACGCTCGCCCGGCGACAGCGGCGAGCGCTTTCACATTGAGGCGCATCTTAATCCAGTGTTCACTCGCACATGACCGGAAAAACTTCGATAGACCGTTATCTGGCGCGCTATCCGTGGGGCGGCGTGATGATCTATGCCGCGCTTCTGAGCGTGTTCGTGCTCATTGCGTGGAGCGCCGCGTCGGACATCTTCGAGCGCCGCGCAGCCATCGCCGCAGCAACTGAGCAGCTCGCACAGCTCCAGGAGTATAGACCCCAGGCGTCCACCGCAGCCGGATCGACCGAGGCAGCGCCTACCGGCTCGCCTTTCCTCGAAGGGCCGACAGTGACTGTGGCTGGCGCTGCCCTTCTGCAACGCATCACAAATGCGATTGCACAGGTTGGGGGCAGTGTCGAATCCACGCAAATCGAGCTTCCGGGAACGCAATCGAAGACCGGCCATATCGCTGTGATCGCGAGCTGCGAAGTTGCGCAGCCTGAGTTGCAGAAGCTGCTCTTCGATCTTGAAAGCGGGATGCCGTTTTTGTTCATCGATCAGTTGGTGGTGCAGCCTCCCGCAGCCTCATTGGTCCAACTGCAAGGGCGGCTGCGCGTGCAGCTCACGATTTCAGGTCACTGGCAAGGTGGGAAATGACACGGCGAAGCACAAATATCGGGACCGGCGCGGCTGTTTTCCTTCTTGGTGCCGCCCTCGGGTTTGGCGTCGTAGACCCGGCGTCCTCAAATGCTGCTGGCACAGGTCCAGGCGCGAGAACAGTCAGCATTGGAACGGCGGCTTTATCGCCGGGCGCGCCAGCTCAGAGGTCGCGCGGAAATCCGCTTTGGGCGATTTCTCTCAGTACATTGACGGCAACGAATGAGCGCCCGCTGTTTTCAGCCTCGCGCCGTCCGCCGTCGTCCGCCATGAGCGCCCCGGTTTATACCCCAGTTGCGACAATCCCCGAACCGGTCGAGCCTGATCACCCTCAATGGTCGCTGAACGGAACCATCGCCAGCGAAACCGAGGGCTTTGGCTTCTTCCTCGACCACACCACAAACAGAATCGTCAAGCTGAAAATGGGCGAGAGTTACAACGGATGGGTTGTGCGGCGCGTGTGGCGCGGCAAGGCCCAGCTGGAAAAGAACAACGTGACGGCATTTCTTATCATTCCGGCTCCCAACACCAAATCTGCCTCGTCGGACGATTAGGGCCTTCCGTCCTTGAACACCAAGCCAACCCCTCTCCAAGCATTTCACGGCGATGCGGCCGGAATGGGGAACGATGGCAAGGGCGGAGGGTATGGCCAGGGCTGCCAAATACGATTACTTCGCTGATGAGCTTCTAAGGCTTCTGGCAGACGCGCCTAGCTAACCTCAGCATAGACAGAGATAAAATTTAGCCGCCTTCACCGGCGCGGCCCATTGAACGGGTTCTGATGCGCTTATTCATCTATTCAGACCATTTCACTTGCCCTTCCGCCTTTCGCCGCTCGAAAATCCAGCGTCGCGCATGGTAAGATCTCGATGATGCTACGCGAGGGGGAAATTCGATGTTTTGGCTGAAACGAATAACGCTCGCCTTGGTGCTCCTCCTTACCCCCGCGGCTGGGGGCGGCTGGATTTTTCTGAGAGGCTCACTGCCTAAAACGAATGGCGCGCTTGCCCTCGCGGGCCTCACAGCGCCGGTTACGGTGGTGCGCGATTCTGCGGGTGTACCCACGATCCGTGCACAGAATAGACATGATCTCTATATGGCGCTCGGCTTCGTTCATGCGCAGGACAGGCTGTTCCAAATGGACGAACAGCGCCGCCTCGCCCAAGGACGGCTGTCGGAAGTGTTCGGCCCAGTAACCGTGTCCACCGACCGCACGCTTCGCACTCTTGGCCTTTACCGCCATGCCGCCGCCAGCCTCCCCTTCATCTCGCCGGACTTTAAGGCGGTGCTTGACGCCTATGCCGAAGGTGTCAACGCGCTTATTGCGAGCGGTCAACAATTGCCGATTGAATTTACCCTTCTCGGCTATCGGCCAGACCCTTGGCAGGCAGCAGACAGTCTTGTCATGGGCAAACTCCTTGCCTTGCAGTTGGCCGGAAATTATCGCCGGGAACTGGTACGCGCGCGCTTAGCGCAGCGGCTCAAGGCGGACGAGATCAGCGAGTTGTTTCCCGACTACCCAAAAGAGGCGCCGGTAACGTTAGCGAAGCTCGCGGATTTGACACGGGACCTGCCGCTTGACCGTATGCTGGCAGCGTTGCCGGATGCCGTCGGCCCTAAGCTCGCTTCCAACAATTGGGTGGTGGATGGCGCTCACAGTGTCACCGGCAAGCCGCTCCTCGCTAATGATCCGCATCTCGATTACGCCGCGCCTGTCATCTGGTACTTAGCCCGGCTTGAAGCGCCTGATCTGGCCCTTACCGGCGGCACGATTGCGGGCGCGCCTTTAACGATCCTTGGTCATAACGGCCAAGTGGCCTGGGGCTACACGACGACCAATGCCGATGTTGAGGACGTGTTCGTCGAAAAGCTCGATCCCGCCGATCCAACCCGCTATCTGACCCCGGACGGCTCGGCGACATTCGAGGTGATTAAGGAAGAGATCCCCGTAAAGGGCCAGACGCCACAGACCATCGCCATTCGCAAGACCCGGCATGGACCCGTGATTTCGGATCTGACGGGCAACGCCCAATTACCTATCGGGCAAGTAATGGCGCTTCAGGCAACGTTTCTTACAGATAATGACCGTTCGGTCGAGGCGCAGTGGCGCGCGAGCCTGGCGCGCAACTGGCAAAGCTGGACCGATGCCCTGCGCAGCTTCACGGCTCCCATGCAGAACATGGTCTATGCCGATCGCGACGGCAATATCGGCTTCTTTGCGCCAGGCCGCATCCCGATCCGAAAAGCGGGTAATGGCAGTGCGCCAGTGCCAGGCTGGACGGGCGAGTATGAATGGGCAGGATGGGTGCCATTCGAGAAGTTGCCGCAGTCCTTCAATCCCGCCTCCGGCCATATCGCAACCGCTAACAACAAGATCGTGCCGGGTGATTATCCCTACCTCATCACGAACGATTGGGATTTGCCCTTTCGCATCGAACGCATCGAAACAGCGCTCGCCGACAAGCCCAAGCAATCAATCGAAAGCTCAACCGGAATCCAGGCTGATAATGTCTCGCTCTCCGCTCGGCGATTGTTGCCGCTAATGCTGAAAGCAGAACCCCGCGATGCGAGAGCCAAAACCGCTACAGAACTGCTGAGGAAATGGGATGGACGCATGGCGGCTGGCCAGCCGGGGCCGCTCATTTTCATTGCATGGCTTCGGTCCCTCAATAAGCATCTGTTCGAGTCCGCGCTCGGTGCGAATTTCGAGCAATATTGGTCGATGACGCCGCTTGCCACCGAAGGCGCGCTCACCCAGCATCAGCATCGGTGCGGTGCGAGCGGCTGCGCTGCGGCGCTACAGTCCTCGCTCGACGATGCTCTCGATGAACTCTCGGCGAAATACGGCTCGGAATTATCCCGCTGGCGCTGGGGCGACGCGCACCCAGCCGTGTTCGCACATCCCATATTCCACCGCATCCGCATATTGCGGACAATTTTCGACCGGCAGGCGCCTGCGGATGGCGCGGCCGATACTGTCAATGCTGGCGGGTTCCATTTCTCTGACCCAGAAGGCGCTTACATTGATAAGCACGGACCAGGTTATCGCGCGATCTACGACCTTTCCGACCTTGATAAATCGGTTTTTTCAACGGCCTTAGGCCAGTCGGCGCATATTCTATCGCGACATTATGCCGACCTCCTGCCGCGCTGGCGCTCGTTTGATTGGCTGAGATTGCCACGCGATACCGTTGGCGAAACTCTTACGCTGATGCCGAAGAGCTGAGTCAATCCTCTTATCTTCGTCGGCTTTGGCCCCGGTGAAACAGGGCCGCAACTTCGACATGCGCCGAGAACTTGAACTGATCGAATGCCATGAGCCGCTCTAGCTGAAATCCGCCCCGGACCAGGTGGCCTGCATCCCGTGCAAAACTCGCTGCGTCGCACGAAAGCATAATGACCGTAGCGATCTTCGATGCCGCAACAGACACGCATTGCGCCTCCGCCCCCTCGCGCGGCGGATCGATGATTGCAGCCGCGAAGCGGTTCAATTCGAGCGGACCGAGCGGATTTCGGAAGAGATCGCGGCGCACAGCAGTCACCGGCTTGATGCCTTGCGCCTCGCGAATGGCGGCTGTCATTGCGGCCACCGCTTGCGAATTGGCTTCATAGGCCGTTACAGGCGCAAGGCGCGCCGCCGAGAAGGTGAACGCCCCGAGCCCTGAAAAGAGATCGCAGATAGGGCCTTTCGCGGCTTTCGTTTGCGCCAGCGCTTCGAGCACAAAGTGCACCATTTCCTCTTCGCAGGTTGCCACCGCTTGCAGGAAATTGCCCGGCGGCAGCGGCACGCGGACGCCGCTGATAGTTATGACCGGCGCGGCGCTCTGAAACAGAACCTCGCCGTTCCATATCACTCGGATCATGCCTGCGGCAGACAACGCTTCGATCAAATTGGAATGCGACCCGGCGCGCAAATTTGCACCGTCGATTGCGCAATCAACTCCATTTGAGACAGAAGCGACATGCACCCTCGCCTCTTGCCCGTCGCGAAGTTCGTTTGATAAGGCTTGGCGTAAGATGGGCAGGCAGGCTTCGATCTCCGGCAGAAGCACCGGACATTCAGCCAAGTTGACGGTTTCATGCGAGCGGGCAGCCCGATAGCCGAGCGCGAGTACGTTGCCTTTCTTTTCAACGGTGAAAGTGGCTCGCCTTCGGCTGGCGGTGGGATAACTTTGCAGAGCATCAGGTCGCGCTTCAATTCCTTCGCGCGCAAGCGACGAGGTGACGAGCCCGGTTTTCCACTCGGCGTAGTTGGCAGCGTTCCAATGCTGCAACGCACAGCCTCCGCACACACCGAAATGGCGGCAAATCGGGGCAACGCGTGCCGCCGAAGGAATGTCGATGGCGATTGAATTACCGCGCTGGCCCTTCACCTCAACGCGAACCGTTTCGCCCGGCAACGTAAATGGCACGTGAATTACACCGCCGCCGATCCGCGCGACGCCGTCACCTTGCGCGCCCATCGCTTCGATGGAGAGTGTGACGGGCGTCCGAGCGCCGTCGCCGAGCTGTTGCGTCTCAGGCGCCGCGTTACTGCGGCCGCGTGGCGGCGAGGAGAGTTTCTTCATTACCATCTTGTCCCGCTATGGGCGATGGAACCGCCCCCTCAATTATCCAACCAGAAGCCGCGACGAGCTCGGACACGCGAGCTACAGCGTCCGCTTTCGCCTGCTCATCCTTCACTATTCCCCTCTTCCCGATGAACGCACGCCCGACCTCGAATTGAGGCTTCACAAGCGCAATCATCCAGGCTCCTGGCGACGCCAAGGGAAGAACCGTAGGCAGGACCTTGAGGAGCGAAATGAAGCTTACATCGCATGTCAGAGCATCGATTCGCGCGTTGAAATGCTGTGGCGTGAGAGTACGCGCATCGGTCCCTTCCATGGAGATGACTTTTGGACAGTTTTTTAGCGAGGCATGAAGCTGTTCCCGGCCAACATCCACAGCGTAAACAATTGTCGCATGACGTTCCAAAAGCACCTGGGTGAACCCCCCCGTCGAGGCTCCCACATCGAGGCAAATGCGCCCCTGCGGGCTTAGGCCGAAATGGTCGAGACCTGCGATGAGCTTCCGTGCGCTTCTGGCGACATAGTGAGTGGAATCAAGGACTTCTATCAGTTCGTTCGCAGCGACTTCCACACCTGCTTTGAGCGCCAGGTTGTTTCCAACTCGGACTGCGCCGCGCCTGATCAAGTCCTGCGCTTTCGATCTCGTATCCGCATAGCCCTTGAGAACAAGCAGACGGTCAAGTCTAATTTTCACGGTCTGTATCCAATGATCGCTTCTACCCGCAATATGTATGTTGCAAAAGCCTTCAATTGGAGCAATCATCGTGTCCTGCGTTGCTCTTGCAACCAGGACAAGCACAACCCCCATCTTACTGAGGATGTTGAAAAAAGATATGTGAGAGACGACCGCCTTTTTCGCGGCCGAAGTCGCCCAGAAGGCCGTGACGCGCAATTTGATCGGCGCATCGCCGTCGAGCTTCACCGAAGCAGACTTTAACCTCACACCCCATTGGGATCTACAATCATGATGCTTGTTCGCACTTATCTCTCGAATAGTGCAATCGAGGGAGTAGGCATCTTTGCCGCTGAACCGATCAAAGTCGGCGATGTTATCTGGCGTCTCGAGCCGAAATTTGATGTCTTCTTTACGGAAGAAGATATTGAGGCGCTACCGCCTCACATGCAGGACTTCATCGCGCGCTATTCTTATCCGCATATGCGCAAGTCCGGCATCTGCGTCTTGGAGTCCGATAACGGCCGCTTTATGAACCATTCGGAGACGGCAAATACAGATTTCACCGACTTCGAACAGGGCTACGCAATTCGTGATATTGAGGCGGGCGAAGAAATCACCTGCAACTACTTCGAATTCGACCCAACGTTCCGCGGCTGGTTCCCGTCACTGACGCAGACCAACGCCGAAAATCACGCGCAAGTTTAAGCCGCTGGATTCCAGATACCGGCTCAGCCGGTTTCGGAATGGCAGTCCAAGCTTGAGCAGCTCTTAATTCTGGATAACGCCATGGCGTTATCCAGAATAGGCGTGATGCGCTTCGAATGACAAATATATGAACGAAAATTGATGCCATAAACTACGAGCGCCAAAATAGCTTCAAATCACTAGTACATATTCAATTAAGTCGGTTAGCCAGTTAGTCTGAAGGCAGGTTTAATTTTTGCCTGAACTCGACATCAAAAGTTTGATAATCGCTCGTTAATTCTTCTCCCGCTCTGATATCTCTCGCAGCAATATCAACCCCTTGTTTGTCCCCAGGGGGATAGATACCAATCAAATTGGGGTCGTCTGAATGGTTGACGAAGCGAGCGTCATCCCCGCAAAGAACATACTCACCTGTCTCAGTATGAAGGTAGGCATATCGTTGACAGTGCTCAACTACGGCTGCAGGCAGCGATGGAAGCTCGCTCGGGTCAATTAAGAGATCAACACCTGGAACGAATTGCCAGACAATTGTACCTTTCGTTATGTCTTCTGCGGCGAATACACCAAGCCCCTCAATAGCGCTAGGCGCAAGCCGAGTCTTCACAAGAAGCATGTAGTTTGATCCCATTGCCCTTAACATTACAATTGTAATCAACTCCCTAAAAAAAGCAAAGGCACGCTAACGGCAAAATAGCATTGTAGAGTCAGCAAAAAAGCGACTGGGATTAGCTCTATTTGGCAATCAGGGTGCGCAACGGCTCGCTTGGTGCATTAGCTTTCAAGTGCGAGATGATGCTAGCGGTCGGCCAGCAGGTTTGGGGCAATCCAAATTTCTTCTGATACGAACCGACCGCGCTACGTGTGCGGCCTCCCGCCTTCCCATCAACCGTATCGCTATACAGCCCCAGCGTGGTCAGGCGCTTCTGCATGTCCTCAACATCGCTTGTCGGCACTTGCACAATGTGATCCCACGCGCGCGAAAAGCTGCCCTTCCCGCGTATGCGGTCAGCAAGATGGCCCACGAAAAGCGCGTATAGATCGGCTTTGTTGTATTCGCGGATCACCTGAAAATTATTGAATGTCAGGAAGGCTGGGCCAAAGGTACCGGCGGGGAGAAGCAAGGAAGCTTGCCATTCGAGCGTTTCTTCGGGGAAAGTTTGGCCCTGTGTCGGCGAGATACCCATTGCGGCCCACTCTCTCACGGTCTTCTTCACATCGAGATAGGAAAGCGAGCAATCGATGGATTTCGGCGCGACAACTTCAAAGCCCCAAGGCTGTGTCTTATCCCATCCGATATGAGAGAGATTGTTCCCCAGTGAGGCAAGCGCATCAGGAACGGAATTCCAAATGTCCTTCTTTCCATCACCGTTGGCGTCGACCGCGTATTTGTAATAGTCCTCGGGCAAAAATTGCACGAGCCCCATCGCGCCAGCCCACGAGCTCTTCATCGCCTTCGCCTCGATGACGCCATCCTGCACCATGCGGATCGCGAAAAGAAACTGCTTTTGAAACAGTTCCGGGCGGCGGCCGATATAGGCCTCAGTCGCGAGAACCTGAAGGGCATTGTAACCATCACGAACTGTCCCGAATGCAGTTTCGCGCCCCCAGAGTGCTAAAAGTATATAGGGGTCAGTCCCGTAGGTTTTTTCGATCTTCGCCAAAGTATCCTTATGAGCAGCAAAGAGCTTGCGTCCCTGCTCGGCCAAATTGGCAAAATATTTTTCGCTCAGATATTGTTCGGGGGTCCGCACAAATTCTGCTTGCTCCGGGCCTGACGATGCTCGTGAGGGAATGTTGAGATCGGGCAGCGTAAAATCGGGAGTAAGACCGGCAGTGACCTTGTCATAAACTTCCGCGCGTATACCGGCCTCAATCGCCGTGCCTCGTAATGTGCCAAGCCAAGCGCGGAAAGCCTCGGTCGTGGCTATCGGGGGCGTTGCAGCCGCAGCGCTCCCGCCCGCAGCGATGATGAGGAAGAATAAAGCGAGCACTTTGCGAAATTGCAGCATCTAAGGACTTTTACCTCTGTGTTGCTATTATTTTGCTTAAGTTTTCGCAGCGTTACGCTAGTGAAAGAGAGTAAATCTCAAAAAAGGTGGCTCTCTCTGAAGCTCTACACAAATTTTTGATTTGGTCGCGCAATGCTGATACAAATCATACTCGAGCGCTGCTTGTTCTCAACTTAGTAATCGCATATGTTGAAAGTAGGGCGGGGCGTGCAACTGTGTCTTTTTTCCTACAGTATGGTTACTGGACCGCCTGCTCATCGTTCGATTGAGAGGCATCCCTTGCACCCCGTTTACATCAACCGAATCGCGACGGCTGTCCCCCCCAATCAGGTTCACGATGCGTTTGTGCGCTTCAAGCGCCTTATGCTGGACGATCCTCGAAAGCGAAGCATTTTCGACCGTCTGGTCGAACGAGGGCAGATCGAGAAGCGCTGGTCTTATCTGGAGCCTGCCGCCGATGGGTTGAGCGCTTCAGTCAATGGCAAGCTGTTCTATGCTCCAGGCGTGTTTCCCTCCACGGGCACGCGAATGCAGGAGTACGAAATCGAAGCGCCGGACCTTGCGCAACGAGCTTTCGAGAAGTTGGACTTAGGCGACGAAGCGAAAGACATAACGCATCTTATCGTTACGTCCTGCACCGGGTTTTCGGCCCCCGGGATCGATTTGCAGCTTGTCCAGCGCGTTGGCTTAAATCCGTCGGTAGAGCGCACAGTCGTGGGATTTATGGGCTGCTACGCGGCGATCAATGCACTAAAGGCCGCGCGCCATATGGTTCGTTCAGAGCCACGCGCCAAGGTGCTCGTCATTAGCATCGAGCTTTGCACTCTCCATTTCCAGGAGACATATGAACTCGAACAGATGATGCCATTCCTCCTCTTTTCGGACGGTTGCGCGGCGGCGCTTATAAGCGCTGAGCCGGAAGGGCTGGAGATGGAAAGCTTCTACGCCACCGTTATGCCGGAGGCTGCTGATCAGATGGCTTGGCATATTCGCGATTCGGGCTTCGACATGACCTTGTCGAGCCGCATTCCGAACTCGGTCGGCGAAGCGATCCACGGCGCCTCGCACAAGATATTGTCTGGCGCGGAACCGAAGGACATTGATCTGTGGGCCGTGCATCCGGGCGGCAGGGCGATCCTCGACGCTGTAGAGGCGGCGTTCCGGCTTCCAATGACGGCGCTAGAGGCCTCGCGCAATGTGCTTCGCAACTTCGGAAATATGTCTTCCGCCACGATTCTCTTCGTGTTGAAGGCGCTGCTGGAGCAAAACCAGCGCGGCGCAAAAGGCTGCGCCATGTCGTTCGGCCCAGGTCTGACCGCAGAGACGATGTTATTCAAAACGGCCGGTTGAGGCGCATCATGGCCGATTTTTCGAAGCGGGACACGACGCCGGAGCTTATGGACACGGAGGCGGTGGATTTCGAAGATTTCCGCGCTTGTCTTGTCCAGTTGACGCAAGCGAATGTGCTGTCGCTCGCCTACAGGCCGACGCTTGCGTTTTTTCACAAGCTTTGGCGTGCCGGACATCTAAGCCAAGGCCGCCGTCTCCTTATACTCGACGCTGGCAGCGGCTATGGCGACATGACGCGAAAGGTTGACGCGTGGCTCGCGCGGCGCGGAGTCGATGCGGAATTGATCGGGCTCGATATGAACCCATGGTCCGCGCGGGCGGCTGCAATGGCGAGCGATCCCGCGCGCCCGTTAAAATGGATAACCACCGACCTTTTCGACTATCAGGCGGAAGGCGGCGCAGACATCATCATGTGTTCGCTGTTCACCCATCACCTGCCGGATGCACTTCTGATTCGATATCTGAGGTGGATGGAGGACAACGCGCGGATCGGCTGGTTCATCAACGACCTTGAGCGAAATCCTATCCCTTATTATGCGCTTAAAGTCATATTCGCGCTCACGCGGCGTCATCGCTTCATGCAGCATGACGGACCCGTATCCGTCGCCAGCGCATTCAAACGGGGGGATTGGGAACGCTATTTGAAGGAAGCGGAAATTCCGGCTCAAGGAACCCGCATCGAGAGCTGGATGCCTTTCCGCCTATGCGTTTCGCGGGTGAAGGCAGTGTGATGACGCGCTACGACGCGCTTGTCGTGGGTGGAGGTCTCGCCGGCGCAGCGCTGGCGATCGAGCTTGCAATAGCTGGGCACTCAGTCATCCTCTTCGAGCGCGAAAGCGCGGCGCATGATAAGGTCTGCGGAGAGTTCATAAGCAAGGAAGGCGAGCAATATTTGGCGCGGCTCGGCATTTCCTTGGACGCGCTCGGATGTCTGACAATCGATCATGTCCGCCTCGCGCGAAATTCCACCGTAATCAGCACTCCCCTTCCCTTCCAGGCGCGCAGCCTGTCGCGCCGCATTCTCGATGAGGCCTTGCTAGCGCGCGCAAACGAATGCGGGGTAGAAATCCGGCGCGGCGTCCGGGTGAAAGAGCTGGCTCAAACGAGCAACGGCTGGATCGCTACGCTTGAAGACCGGGAGCATTTTGAGGGCCGAGACGCCTTTCTAGCAACGGGCAAGCACGATATGCGCGGCTGGAAAAGACCCGCAGGCGCACAGCCTGATTTGATCGGCTTCAAATGCTATTGGCGCTTAAACCACGATCAAGCCAAGGAACTAGCCCGCTGCGTAGAGCTGAATTTGTTTCCAGGCGGATATGCGGGCCTGCAGCCGGTCGAGGGTGGCCGAGCCAATCTTTGCCTCTTGGTTCACAAGCGCAATTTCGCCGAGCGTTACCTGAGCTGGGAGGGGTTGCTTGCCGGAATGTGCGCCGCGTCGCCTCATTTGAAAATGAGGTTGGAAGGGGCGGAACCCTGCATGAGCCGTCCGCTCGCAATTACGGGCTTGCCCTATGGCTATGTCGGACGCCAAAGCGGCGGCCCATGGCGGCTTGGTGATCAGGCTGCCGTCATCCCGTCATTTTCAGGCGATGGCATGTCGATAGCGCTGCACAGCGCGAGCCTCGCAGCGCAATTTTATCTCGAGGGGCAATCGGCTGCCTCCTGCCAGCGGCGTCTGGCGCGCGATGTTTCGGCCCAAGTTTGGCGAGCAACCGCAATTTCGAAGCTGCTCGTTTCTTCAAAAGGTCAATTTGCAGCAATGGGTTTTGCACGCGCCATGCCCTGGGTGATGCCGCTATTGGCAGGCCTCACGCGAATCCCGGAAAGGGCGCTGCAGGTTTCCCATCAGTCCGTGGCCCTTCTTGCGGACAAAACATGATGGTAAAGCTTCGGCTAAGAACTTTTGGCCATTGGTACCTTGTCTCGCGTGGGTGTGAAAGAATCCGGCAAGTGGAAAGCACGCATTTTGAAAGTTAAGGACGCGATTAAGCTGATAGAGGCTGCCGGATGGTATCATGTCAGCACGACCGGAAGTCACCGGCAATATAAGCATGCCACACGGCCAGGACGCGTAACCATTGCTGGTAAGCAATCCGAAGACTTGCCCCCTGGCACATTCAGTAGCATCCTGAAGCAAGCAGGACTGAAGGAGAGATCGTAATGCGCTATGCCGTGGTGATCGAAAAGGCCCCGAACAACTACGCGGCTTATGTCCCCGACCTCCCTGGCTGCGTCGCAACGGCCGAGACAGTCAGGCAGGTCGAAGTGCTTATCGCGGAAGCCATCAAAATTCATATTGAGGGATTGCGTGAAGACGGCCTGCCGATCCCTGAGCCGACCAGCCAGCTCGCATATGTAGACGCTTAAAAAGGCTCGGCACTAACTCTCGTCGGACGCCCCTTTTGGTTTTTGAGCGTGGCCGTCGCAGCGTGGCAATCCGGCCACGGCTTCTGTTCTATCTGCCCATGAACCTTGCGTGAAACTTGCGTGAAATTAACGCCACACTTACGCTCAAAGCCTGATGGTTCCTCGTCGAGGAATAATAGGGAACGCGGTATAAGCCGCGGCTGCCCCCGCAACTGTAAGCGGTGAGTTAGGCGCCAATTTTGCCACTGGGAAACCGGGAAGGCGGCGCCGAGCTAAGACCCGCGAGCCAGGAGACCTGCCATCGACCGTGGTCATGCACGAACACATTGGGCGGGGTGCACCGGTGGAAGTCCAGGGCTTGTGCGCTAAAAAGGGCGATCCCTCGATTTTTGGTTCGTGATGACGTGTCAGTGTCACGAGTCCTTTACATGATGCGTTTTTTACCTGCCGTTAGTGGCGTAGCCATTTCCTGCTTATTCCTAACCACAACCTCTCACGCGCAAAGCGCGCCTGAAAAGCAGCAAGTTCTTCCCCCCGTTGTCGTAAAAAACGATGACACGCGGGCTTCAAAGCAGCGGAGTGCAAAGAAGAAGGACACCGCGCCTGCCGCTGCGACGCCTACTGGGGGTCAAGGCGGAGAGCCAATTGTGAGCAGCGCCACGCTAAATCCGACGCCGATCTCGCAGATTGGCAGTAGCGTCACTGTTCTTACGGGCCAAGACCTTGAAAGGGAGCAGCAACGCACGCTTCCTGATGCCTTACGGGAAGTTCCTGGCCTTAATGTCGTGCAGACAGGCGCCCCCGGCGGCCAAACCTCCGTTTTCATGCGCGGTACCAACTCCAATCATACCAAGATCCTCATCGACGGCATCGATGTCAGCGATCCGACGACGCCAAATGGCGCATTCGACTACGCTCATCTTCTGACCTCGAATATTCAGCAGATCGAAATACTGCGTGGCCCTCAAAGCGGTCTATACGGTTCCGATGCTCTTGGTGGCGTCATTGATATCAAAACGAAGAAAGGAGAAGGACCTGCGCAATTCACGGGCACTGTAGAAGGCGGGTCATTCGGGACTTTCAACCAGACGGGCAACGTCAGTGGCTCATCGAACAACTTCAACTATTCGTTCAATGCCGCTCATCTTCATTCAAGCGACGTACCTGTAACGCCGCTTGAGCTTTTGCCTCCTGGCCAGAAGCGCATAGACGACTCTTACGACAATCAATCCTATTCGGCGCGCATTGGCGTGGATCTCACGAAGAATATCGATCTCGGATTGACCACACGCTACGTCAGCTCGACGCTGCATTTTATAGGGACCGACTTCAGTACCTTTCCAACCTTCCCTGCCGCTAGCCAAAGCGAGAGCAACACGCAACAATGGTTTACGCGCGCAACGGCGCATCAAGTGCTCTACAATGGAGCTTTTGAACAGACCTTTGGCGTCGGCTACACCGATTACCATCGTCGCGACATCAGTCCCGACTCCCCCGCCTCGATCAGCGATGGCGACCGGGTCAAACTCGATTGGCTAGGCAATATTAAGGTCGCTCCCGGCCAAGTGCTTACACTCGGCGCCGAGCACCAAACCGACGAAATCGTTAATAGTCCGATCTCCGCGCAAAATACGAACGACGCGGGTTTCATGCAGCTTCAATCGCAGTTTGGCGACAGGCTTTTCAATGCCGTGAGCCTACGCTTTGACGAAAATGAGCGCTTCGGCGATGTGACGACCTATCACGTCGCGCCAGCATTTCTCATACCGGAAACAGGCACGAAGCTAAAAGCGAGCGCTGGCACGGCGTTTAAGGCCCCCTCGCTCGAGCAGCTCTTTGTGAGTGGTCCTGGCTTCGCTGGCAACCCGAATCTCAAACCTGAAGAAAGCATTGGGTACGATTTCGGCTTCGAGCAATCGGCATTCGCGGGCCGCGTTCAGTTTGGGGCAACCTACTTCCACAACGATATTACAAATCTGATTGGCAGTGCGTTTATCAACGGGGCGTTCACAAGCGTCAACGTCGCCAAAGCCACCACATTTGGCGTCGAGAATTTCGTTGCTTTCAAACCAATGAGGGATGTCACATTGCGCGCGGACTATACCTACACCATCGCCAATGACGACATCCTCAAAGAGGAACTGCTGCGCAGGCCCAAGAACAAGGCCAGCGCCAAAGCGACATGGCAGGCAACTCAAGAAGTGTCCTTGTCTGCGAGCGTGATCTATGTGGGTGCGTATATCGATGGCAACCGGGACTTCTCCGTTCCGCGCCTCACGGCTAAGGATTACACGATCGTCAATATCGCGGGGGCCTATGATTTTGGTGGCGGCCTGACCGCTTTTGGGCGCATCGACAATCTGTTCAACGAGCAATATCAAGACCCAACCGGATTTCTGCGGCCGGGCTTTGGGGCCTTCGCAGGGCTGAAGGTTGCGTTGAATGCAGCGGATTTCAACGACCGGAGATAAAGATACATATGAACCTGAAGCCCGAACGTTCCGTCGACCCGGATGGCGCAACAGTGGAAATTTTTCTGCTGCCAACCGATGAGCCAACGCTTTTTGAACTGCTTCGCTTTTTGTTCGAAGAGCATTGGGCAGACATTACCTTCGGGCCGATCATCCAGGGCGCGGCGTGGGAAATACAAGCGCCCCACGCGCCCACTCATTGCGGTATGCTCGACGGCTATCTCACAGTCGCCTTCGGCCATTCGCATTTTCATGTCTGTATCGGCGCGCATAAGGGCACCAAACGCGAGCCCACTTCAGATGCCCTCGCCTTTCATCGCAGGACAAGCCGCGCGGAACTTTACCGGCGGCTTGACCGCTCCGGCGCGCCAATCTCCTGGGCGCTACGACTGCTCAACGGGCATAACGAGCAGCAGATAACCATTCTGCTCCCAAACCCGTTCCTGTCACCGGAGACAGACAAGATCGTGAAGACGCCTGACTGGTCCCGGCTCGCTCTTTGGGACCTCATCCGTAAGCGCTGGCTTGATCTGCCTGAAGCTGACCCGTTTGACCGATCGGGTGTCAGGTTTACGCATGGGTAGCAGCATTTTGCAGTCAGATTGAATCGTGGGAACTCTAATCAGCAGCTTTCTAATGCTGGATTGCGTCCGGCCAGCTTGCCGGCCGTCGCAATCGCGTCACCGCGAGGCGCTTCGCGCCGTGGCGGTCCAGGGGAAGCCTGAGTTCGTCATGCCGCTTATTGCTGATTGCCAAATGCTGCCGGTTGCTGTGCATTGCTGAAACGCCTATTCTGTTAGAAAAGGAGCATGGGCATGCTGCGTAAGACTTGGACACAATTGAGCTTGCAGAACCGTGTTTGGCTTGGTTTCTTGGCGATGGCCAGCGTAACCTTCACCCTTGCATTTGCATGTGCCGCACCGCTCGCCGCGTTCGCTGCGATGTCCGCGCTAACCTTGAAATGGCGCAGCGCTGCAATTTTCACCGGCATTGTTTGGCTTATCAATCAAGCTGTTGGATTCGCCTTTCTCTCCTACCCGCTGACGGCGAACAGCTTGAGCTGGGGCGCAGTTATCGGCATCGCTGCAATCGCCGCAACCTTGGCCGCACATTGGTCCGCAGCGCCGTTCGAGAAATTTCCCAAGACTGCGCTGCCCCTCGCCGCTTTTCTCATGGCCTTTGCCGTGTACGAACTTACGCTATACGCAGCGGCCGCAACATACCTTGGCGCCACAGAAGACTTCACACCGGCAATCATTGGCGAAATTTTTGAAACGAACGCGATTGCCATGGTTGTCTTTGTTCTGCTCAGATCATCGGCTCGCTTGACCGAGGCGCAGGGAGACAAAACGCCCGCGGCTATAGGCTGAACTTGAGCTTTCGAATAGTCACCCTGAAAGCGCAGCTCCAGCGCGGCCTGGACCGCCACCACGGCGCGGCGCGCCTCCCGGTGACGTGTAAATAGCGTCATTGCGACGGCCAGCAAAGCTGGCCGGAAGCAATCCAGCATTAGAAAGCGGGGTCCCACGATTTCGCAAAGTGCTTTAAAAGACGGATACCTCTAATCCTAAAGCGTTTGGTGGCGGGCGCGGGCGCTTCGCTCGATGGCGGCGGTAACGAGTTTATCGAGATGCAATACGTCACGAAGCAGCTCCAACAGGCGGACTTCCTCGTCCGGCACTTTCAGGTCCGCCGCCGCGATCTCCACCGCCAGCGCATAGGCCGTTTCATTTAGCTTTCTCGGCAAAATGTCGGCCACCAAGCCAAGTAGATTTTCGAGCCCATCTTCATCCGCCAAGATGGCGCCACAGGCCTCTGCCGTCTTTGCGAGCTCCCTCGCATCATATCCCATGAATACTGGTAAATGCCGGACGAGCTGAGAAATCCGGTCGAGTTCGCTGTCGGTGATCTTGCGATCCACCGCCGACATAGTGATCATGATGTAGATGAGAGCGTCGTGAGGCGTAATCTTAGACATAGCGCGATCTTCAATTCCGGTTGGCAAGGTTCAGGGTAAGACTGGTTAGAGCGCAAGCGTGCGTGGCTTTTGTATCAACGAATCACCTGCCTGCAATTCCGCCGGCGAGATGCCCGCGCACATCACTTTGAGATGCCTGCTCTTGTAAATAATTGTCTCATCCGTTTCAAGCGATAACAGTGGTTACAGTATTTCTCAAATATAGAACGCAATAATCTGCGCCTTGGCCGTTACAATATCTTGCAATAAGTTAACTTGAAAGGTTTTTTGTTTTGATATTTACTATGCTTCATAATGGAATGCTATCGGAGGATACCATGCGTAGAACAGTAATGGCCGGCGTGGCGGCTCTCGCTCTTTCCGCTTCATCAGTGGCTTATGCTCAGCAACAGCCTTCCGGGCAAGCTCCAGCGGAGCATGAGCACTGGCGTCCAAGTCAAGCCGATCTCAGTGCTTTCACCGACGCACGCATTGCAGCGCTGAAGGCGGGCCTTCAATTCACCCCCGATCAGGAGAAGAAGTGGCCTGCCGTCGAACAGGTCATCCGTGAGATCGCCAAAGCGCGTCAAGAACACTTCTTGAAGGTGCGCGATGAGCCGAAAACGCATGACGCTATTGCAAAGATGCGGAAACGTGCCGACGCCCTGGCGCGCCGGTCGGCGAACCTTAAGAAGCTAGCCGATGCCGCCGAGCCGCTTTATCAGACACTAAGCGATGATCAGAAGCACCGGCTGCGCGTTCTCATTCCGATGGTGATGGGTCATCACCGCCACCAGCATGGGCATTTCGCTCAATGGCGCGAGCGTCATGGCTCTGAGGCGCGGTAAGCAAGAGTAACAGAAATCGCGAGGCGGTCACGCGGCCGCCATCGCGGTTCTCAGTTCTTTGGAAGACCACCGCGTTCTGCGACCAGAGAGGCCATCGGCGCACTCAGTGCGCCCTCCGCGCGAAGACCATCCACGACACCGGCGCGGTCAACCTCTGGCCGGTTCTGGCTTACTTTCCACTTGCCCTCGATGCGGCTGATCTCGATTTGGACGCCTATGATGCCCCTGACCTGCGCCGAGACGTAGTCTCCTGGCGCGTCGTCAACCTTCCACGGAGCCGGGCGAACGCCCTCGCGTGCGAAGGTCAAATCGTCGATTTGGCGGCGAAGCCAAGCGGCATCCTCGATCACTTGCGGCTTGCCCCAAATGTGGACGGTCACGTAGTTCCAGGTGGGCACGACCTTGCCGGTTTCCCGCTTCGTCGGATACCAAGATGGGGTGATATAGTCCTGCGGGCCTTGGAATACGACGAGGCACTCTTCAACGGCGGTGAGTTCCTGCCATTGCGGGTTGGCTCGCGCGAGGTGGCAGCGAAGTGTGCCCTGCTTCGATGCTTCGGAATCGATCAGAAACGGAATTGGGTTCGCTATGAGACCGCTTGGTCCTGCGGTGATAAGTAGGCCGAGAGGATGAGCGCGAATGAGGTCATGCTGGACCTCCATCCGGTCCTCGCGAAAATGCGGGGGCTGGTACATGGGATAAGGGCACCTCAGTCTCGGCGCGCACTTAAGTAACGCCAAGCCAAGCCAGACAACTTCAACTAGACCTAATGAATTGCGTAGCGAGCCTCGAGTCAACACCCTTATATCAAGCTTCCTCGTAGACGAGCCTACATCCCAAACCTTCATCATGAAGCGGGCGCTTTCGCCAGCCGATTGGCCTATGCTTGAATAAAGGCCAATAGGTCAGCGTTAACTTGGTCCTGCAGGGTGGCCGTGAGACCGTGCGGTGCACCAGGGTAGTAGATTTCCTTGGCGCCCTTGATGATCCGCGCCGACTTCTTCCCCGCGTCCTTGACCGGCACGATCTGGTCGTCCTCGCCATGCATGACGAGTGCCGGGATGTCGAACTTCTTCAGATCCTCGGTGAAATCCGTCTCGGAGAACGCCTTGATGCTTTCATAGGCGTTCAGAAGGCCGCTCTGCATGCTCCAAAGCCAGAACTGGTCCAAGATTCCTTGCGAGACCTTAGCGCCCTTCATATTGGCTCCGTAGAACGGTATCGCCAAGTCCTTGTAGAATTGCGAGCGATCGTTTGCGACGCCCGCGCGGAGTTTATCGAAAACCTCTATTGGCAGGCCTTCCGGATTGGAAGTTGACCGCAGCATTGTTGGCGGAACGGCGGCAAGAAGGACTGCTTTGGCAACACGCCCGGTGCCATGCCGTCCAATGTATCGTGCGACCTCTCCGCCTCCCGTGGAATGTCCGACGAGGATGGCTTGTTTCAGGTTGAGCGCTTCCATAACGGCCGCAAGATCATCAGCATAGCCGTTCATGTCATTACCGGAAGAGGGCTGGCTTGAGCGGCCATGGCCGCGCCGGTCATGCGCAACCGTCCGGTAGCCGTGCCGCTCGAGGAAAAACATTTGGCCATCCCAGGCGTCGGCGTTCAACGGCCAGCCATGGCTAAAGACGATAGGCTGTCCGCTACCCCAGTCCTTGTAGTATAGTTCGGTACCATCGCGTGTTTTGATCGTGCTCATCTCAGATCTCCTTTGTTGCAAACGCCGGAGGCGACAAATTGTGCCGATCAAAGTCGCATGTACGACTCATTCCAGCAATGAAGCTGGATTTTTAGTAAACTAGGGTCGGCGCCCTATATTCAGCGCAGGCCGTGCACAAACTCCCGACAGGGTTGACGCGGGCGTTCGCTGGCTTCACATAGACAAAGTCTCGACTTGAGCCGGACACTCTTACGCCACATCCCAAGAACCATGACACATCCAAACGAACATTCGCTTGCCGAACTCGCAAACAACTCAAAGTCCTGGCCCTTTGAGGAGGCGCGTAAGCTTCTCAAACGGTTGGAGAAGGCGGATCCAGAACGGGAAGTCGTGTTCGAAACGGGATATGGCCCATCGGGTCTGCCGCATATCGGCACGTTCGGAGAGGTCGCACGCACCTTAATGGTTCGTCACGCACTCCAGGTGTTGAAGCCAGGTGTGAAGACGCGGCTCATTTGCTTTTCCGATGACATGGACGGCCTGCGCAAGGTGCCGGCGAATGTGCCAAATCGCGAGCTCTTGGCGAAATCGCTGGATAAGCCGCTCACGGCGGTGCCAGACCCGTTCGGCACGCATCCAAGCTTCGGCGAGCATAACAATGCGCGGCTTCGCAGCTTCCTCGACAGCTTCGGTTTCGAGTACGAATTTCTATCGGCAACGGAGAGCTATCGCTCCGGAATTTTCGACCGCACGCTGCTCCGTATGCTCGAAGCCTACGATCAGGTGATGGCCATCATCCTCCCAACGCTTGGTCCAGATAGGCGCGCCACCTATTCGCCATTTCTGCCGATCTCACCAACAACCGGCAAAGTGCTGCAAGTGCCTATCGAAAAGCGCAATTTGCTTGCTGGCACGATCACCTATCGCGATCCGGAGACGAACAAGAAGATCGAAACACCCGTCACCGGCGGCCATGTGAAATGCCAGTGGAAGGCAGACTGGGCGATGCGCTGGACGGCGCTCGGCGTCGATTACGAGATGGCGGGGAAGGATCTCATCGACAGCGTGACACTGTCGTCCAAGATTTGCCGCGCGCTTGATGGGACGCCGCCGGAAGGCTTCAATTACGAGCTTTTCCTGGATGACGAGGGTCAGAAAATCTCGAAGTCGAAGGGCAACGGCATCGCTGTGGAGGAGTGGCTTACCTATGCCACGCCCGAAAGCCTTAGCCTTTACATGTATCAGAAGCCGAAGACCGCTAAGCGGCTGTTTTTCGATGTGATTCCGAAGGCGGTGGACGAATATTTCACCTATCTCGAAGCCTACCAGAAGGAAAACGCCGAACAGCAGCTCAACAACCCTGTCTGGCACATTCATAGCGGGCAACCGCCGCAACATCACGTTCCGATCAGCTTCAGCCTGCTTTTGAACCTTGTGAGCGCATCAAACGCGCATACGAAAGATGCGCTGTGGGAGTTTGTGCGCAACTACGCGCCGAACGCCAACCCGCAGGATTATCCAGAGCTTGACCGCCTCGTCGGCTTCGCCATTCGCTATTACGAAGAGCGCGTGAAGCCATTCAAGGTCTACCGCGCGGCAACGGATGTCGAGCGCACAGCGATGCTCGATCTGAATGAGCGGCTCGCGCACACCGATCCAAAGCTCGACGCCGAGGCGCTTCAGGGCATTGTCTACGAAGTGGGCAAATTCTATCCGTTTGCGAATTTGCGCGACTGGTTCAAAGCGCTCTATGAGGTGCTGCTCGGCGAAAGCCAGGGGCCGCGTTTCGGATCGTTCATCAAGGCCTATGGCATTGATAATACGAGGGAGCTGATCTCGGACCGGCTTCGCGAAACAGCGGAAGCGGCGGCTTGAGTGATGGCGATGGATGGACAGACAACCATCTACAAGCTTATGACGCGCGAAGATTGGGAAGCCGCGAAGGCTGCGGGGGTTTATGGCGGCTCGGCACATGATTTGCGCGATGGCTACATTCACTTTTCGACCGCCGCACAGCTTGACGAAACCGCGCGCAAATATTTTTCCGGTACGCCGGATTTGGTTCTGCTCGCAGTCGATGTCGAACGGCTTGCACCTTCAGATCTCAGCTGGGAGCCGTCGCGCGGCGGCGATCTTTTCCCGCATCTTTATGCAAATTTGGCGGTAAACGCCGTGGTGCGAGCGGCATCCGTGCCGCTTGCTAGTGATGGCACCCCGCTACTTCCAGAAGACCTGCTCGCATGAATTGCTTTTGGTCCGCCGCTCAAGCCAGCCTCCTGTTTCTCGAGCCCGAAAAAGCTCACGAAGCGTCGTTGCGGGCGCTCGAAGCTGGAATTTACCCCCGCGAAAATCGCGCTGACGATCCTCGGCTAAGCCAGACGCTGTTTGGCTTGACGTTCCCAAATCCCCTTGGCTTGGCCGCTGGCTACGACAAGGACGCCCGCGTCTATAATCCGCTCTTCGCCATGGGCTTCGGCTTCGCGGAAGCAGGCACAATTACGCCGAAGCCGCAGCTTGGCAATGCCCGCCCTCGCGTTTTTCGTCTCGTGCGCGAACGCGGCATCATCAATCGCCTTGGCTTCAACAGCGGTGGTCATGCAGCGGCGTTAGCACGCCTCGCGAGCCGTCCGGCGAAAGGCATTTTGGGCATCAATATCGGCGCAAACCGCGATTCCCCGGACCCAATTGCGGACTATACTGCGGGCGTGCGCGCATTTGGGCATCTCGCGTCCTATCTCACGGTCAATATTTCCTCGCCGAACACTCCCGGCCTTAGAGACTTGCAAGCGCCGGATAGGCTGAACGCTTTGCTCGAAGCCGTCATGGCGGAACGCGCGAAACTCAGCCGGACCGTCCCGGTCTTCGTGAAGCTTGCCCCCGATCTCCATGATGACGACATCGCACCTGTGCTTGAGTGCCTTCTTGCACATAAGGTCGATGCGGCAATTTTCGGAAACACGACGCTTTCAAGGGATGGCGTGTCTTCGAATGTGCATCGGGGCGAAGCGGGCGGACTTTCGGGCAAGCCGCTTTTTGCCCGAGCCACCCGCGTCCTCGCCAAGGCTTATATCGCAAGCGAAGGCAAACTGCCATTGATTGGCGTCGGCGGCATCGACTCTGGCGAGGCTGCGCTGGAGAAGATCCGCGCTGGCGCTTCTCTCATTCAGCTTTATACTGGCCTCATCTACGAAGGTCCCAGCCTGATCGGCGAGATCAAAGGCAAGATCGCTGCCGAGCTTGAACGCAGCGGCCTCGCGCTTCCCGCGCTAGTGGGCGCGGGAGCGGAACGCCGGGCAAAAAGTGAGACAGAGCTGTAAGTGCGCTACGTACCGGAACTAGTCGTTACGAACTATGATTTCACCAATAACCTTAGCCGCTTCGAAAAAAAGGGTTCGCGAGAGGGCTCGTAGCTTGCTGCAAGCAGTGTCTTCGACGAACAGCTCCTGCCACGCTACATGAAGAGAAATTTCCGGTTCATCAATAATGAATACATTCGCGCGTTTGGCGAGGGGATTATAGTAAAGATGTGTAAGTATTACAAAGATCTGGGCCTCACCAGACGACAACGATGAAAGCGGTTTGTCTCCAATTGCACCTTCGACAGAATAACAAAGAAAACCTTGTTCATTGAATTTTAGCGTTTTTTTGCTGTCCTTGAAAAAGGTGTTCACCGATTTTAAATATTTTTCATTTGCCTTTGATGCGTATTCACTCTCCATGTTGTGCTGTTCAACTATCTTAATCATTTCAGAAATCTTCTTTAATTGAGGTAGATTTGTAGACCATTGAATTATGGCATCAGTAACACCATCTTTTCTTTTACCCATTATTTCGTGCAACGGCATTTTTTCAGGAATTTTTCTTGCACAGTCTTCCATGTTTTTCAAAAATGGGGAAAGGCGGCTCTCAATATCACTCGGCTTGACCTGCAATAGAGCTGGCACCTTGGCAGAAGCTTTTCTCAACTCCGCTATTGTTGCTAAATCTGAGCTACGAGGCTTCTCAATTCGCCCGAAATCGCCGGCCTCAAATGAGAGTAAACTGAGTACCAGCGCGCGCCTTGTTTCTTCACTAATCTGGCGAAGTCCGACCTGTAATTGCTGATATTGACTTTCCGCGAGACTAGCAGCCGCGGAAAGGCTGTTAGCAAGTGAAGCATTAAAAATATTACGCTCGCGGCGACGTCTATAGCGAAATGGGGCAGGGATGTCTTCTTGTGCAATGGAGCGCCGATCAAGGTCCAGAAACATCGGGGTAGGCAGCTGCTGGATTAGTTCAAAAACAGGATGGGAGCCAGCGCTTGTCAGTATACTCTTATAAAAATCACCTTCTTTTTCGATAGCGCGATGCGGCAACTCGTCCGGATCAGTTTCGTAAACGTTGTATAGAAATGCGTCGACAGATGTATTTGTACTTATTTCGATGCGTTGACCGTCTCTTTTGGCTGTTATTTTGACAGAAACATCATCATGATCTAACGTCAATTCCATAACCTGGAATTGAATATTAGCCAATATATGAAGTGATGGGCTTATTAAAGCAACTATTGAATGAACGACTGAGGATTTTCCCGCCCCGTTATTTCCTGTTAAAAACGTAAGAGTTTCATCAAAATCGACCGATACATCTAAGTAACCGTGAATGCCTCTAGCATTAAAAGTACGAATTTTCATCTATTCACCTTTCAACCTGTGTGAGAACGCCGCCCTCTCTAGCGCAGGGAACCTCCAGCCGAGTGTCACGGCCCGCACCAATAGGAAAATCGTGAGCGAGGCCCAAAGGCCGTGATTACCGAAGGCGGGCATCAATATAGCCCAAGCGGCAAAGAACACGAGAAGACTAACGATCATCATATTGCGCATGTCAGCGGTGCGCGTGGCACCGACAAAAATGCCGTCGAGCTGAAAGCACGCGACGCCTGCCAGCGGCATGAGCACCGCCCAGGGCAGAAATTCGTAAGCAGCGTCCCTGACCGATGGCGTCGCCGTCATAATCTGTATGAGCAAGACGCCGCCGCCCCAAAATGCAAGCGTAGCGACCACGGCGAGCGCCACCGCCCAGACCGAACTCAGATAAACGGCTCGCCGGAACCGTGGAAAATTCCGCGCGCCGATGGCTTGCCCGGTCAGCACCTCTGCGGCGAAGGCGAAGCCATCGAGCACATAAGCGGAAAGATCGCCCAAACCGCGCAGTACGCTATTTGCCGCGAGCGCAACATCGCCGAGCTTTGCCCCTTGCGCCGAGAAAAATGTAAACGCGAACAAGAGGCAGACTGTGCGGATCATGATGTCGCCGTTGACCGCAATAAGTTTTTTAAAGGCGGCTGCATCGAAAATGCGTGCACGCGCATTGCCGCGCGAAATCAAATAGCGGCGCGCCAGGAGAAGCCCAGCCGCGACGGCGGCATATTCCGCGATTACGGCCGCCATCGCTGCGCCCTTTACGCCCTTGCCTGCGAACAGCACGAAAACAATTGCCAGAACGATATTGATGATGTTCGGAACGAGCTGAAGAGCGAATGCGGCTTTCGCGCGGGCGAGCCCGATAAACCAGCCTATCAGCGCATAATTTGCGAGCGTAGCGGGCGCGCTTAGAATTCTGACGCCGAAATATTCAGCAGTGGCTGTCTGAACTGCCGCGCTGCCGCCCATAAGTTTGATAGCAAAAACGATCAGCCCTGCGTGAACAGCGAACAGCACAAAGCCAAACGTCACCGCTATGACTAACGCCCGATAAAGATTGGCCGCGACCTCCGCGCTGTCCCCGGCCCCTGCCGCTTGCGCAGTCAATCCCGTGGTGCCCATCCGCAGGAAGCCAAAGGCCCAGAAGAGCATGGAGAAAATCGTCGCGCCAAGCGCCACGCCGCCGATGAGCGCAGGGTCGTTCAACTGCCCGATGACAGCCGTATCGACAATGCCGAGCAGCGGTACCGTCGCGTTTGAAAGGATCATGGGAACCGCGATGGCCAACACATCGCGGCTCTGAAGCCTGCCTAATTGGTCGTGAAAATCTCGCAAACTGGACTACTGCTTCGGCTTTTGCCTGTCATTTCCGAATAGGCTGAAGACGCGCGAAAGCAGCCATATCGGGATCACCACAATGGCGCCTAGAACCATATACCGGAGTGCGCTGTCCAAGGCATCAAACCCAAGCGTGGAAATCCAGCGCCCGAGCCTAACAATCGCATCGTAGAGATCCCTCGGATTAAATCCAAGGAACGACAAAATCACCCCGATAATAATCGAAGCGATGGCCAAGCGAACAACGACGGCGGCGGGACTGCCCCCCAAAAAACGTTCCATGAGATAGCGCACCGGTAACCCTTCAATGTCGAGGGATACCCGGACTCCTCTTCAGCGCAAAGAGGAAAGTGCAGCGCTCAGCGCAAAAAGGCCGCGCCTGCGGCCATAGTTGCTTAGGGTTTGAATATCTACATCCGGGTCTCACGCGGCTTGCCGCCATGGCTTGCCTGTCCGCCCTTCCGGCCAGCTTGCGCGGCTAGATCGCGATTACGGGAAAAGCTCCGGTTCTCGTCGGAAACATTTTGCCCGCCTTTGCGCCCCGCCGTGGAAGCAAGTTGACGGTTTTGACTGAAGCTTCTTTTTTCGTTCGGCACGCTTTGGCCGCCTTTGGACGCGATTGCCCGTTGTTTTGCTGCATCCATCGATGCGAAGCCACGATTTGAGGTCGAACCTTCCTTTTTGCGATGCTGAGCCATTGGAGCTCCTTATTTGCTGTTTGACCTGGCCCCAAGGTGGGGCTCTCAGCGGTAACAGCGACCCCCGGCTATGGTTCCGCTAAAAGTTCTTAAGTTTTTCGTGTTTAGAACGATTTTTTCTTATTTATTTCAGGCGGGATCACCCCTCCGGGTGTTGCCGCAACCTATGGCTTTGCTTGCAGGCAGCTTTGCGTTTGGGGATTATCACTTCAATCGAAGAACGATTGGCTGCAAGTGCAGCGCGCAGATGCTAGCCTTCTGCGGGACATTTTCCTTCTGACCTTACCCCCCGAATTCGTAAGCTTCTGCCGTAGCCCAGCAGGTTGAAAGCCTGCATCTGTCGAATCCCTCTCGCACATATAGGCACCCTCTTTTGAGCGCCCGTAATTTTGGGACCCTGCCATATAGTAACGATTAGCTCTCGTATTGACCCAAACCACGGTCTCTCCGGGGCAATAAGCCTTGGCAAAGGTTTCCGAGGCAAAACGCTTCAGGGCGGGTTGATCCCCATCCAGCAGCTTCGGCAGCTCATTGGAAACAGGTTGAATATTAATCGTCTTAGCAGCAACCTCCGCAGGCAGCACTCCGCCAACAGGAGGTGTAACCTTTTGCTCTATTTTATAGTTTTTTAGAGTTGTGTCCCAGGGACGTCCCAATGAATAACCAAGGGACATAAGCCCCACGGCGATCACAGGAGCGAAAAGTAGTACGCGTCTTCGTTTCAAGGCCTTCAACCCCGGCCGTACGCGTCTACGATTCATAATCTTCAACCCCAGCAGTACGCGTCTACGATTCATGATCTTCAACCCCAGCAGCGTTCAGGTAGTGAAAGTCTGCTGCCAAAAAGTATCAAAAAAGAAAAAGTGCTCCCTGATAATGAATCGAACACTGGCCGGACTTGCGTATTGGCATCCAGCGGTCAAGATAAAGCTTAAAGCCGGGTGAACTTTCATGAGATTATTGGCGTTCATTGGCGCCCTCGCCATAATCGCCGCGCTGGCTGCCACAGTTTATTTCTTTGGCGGCTATTACAATGTGGCGGCAACTGAGCCTGATTCGAGTACCGTTGCCTGGGCGCTGACGCGTGTACGGGTGGCTTCGATTGAAAAGCATGCCAAAGCTACGCCTACGCCGCCTATCCCGATTGATGATCTCGCGCAGATCCGCGCAGGCGCCCGCGCATTCGCCGAGCGCGGTTGTATAACGTGTCACGGCGCGCCAGGTGCGGATTGGGCTAAGTTCTCCGAGGGATTACGCCCGATCCGCCAGATCTCAAAGACGTTGCAAAGGGCTTGTCGCCTCAGGAAATCTTCTGGGTGATCAAGAACGGCATCAAAATGACTGGAATGCCGGGCTTTGGCCTCATCAACGTCGATGACCGCGAAATTTGGACGATTGTGGCCTTTGTCAAAAAGCTGCCGAACGTATCGGCTGACGAATTTAAGGCTTGGTCGCAGCCCGCCCCGGCCAACCCGCCAACGCCAAGACGCTGAGGCTTCATACAGACAAGCCGCAGCAATGAAAGGGTTCGCCTGCAACGCCGGTAGCGCTATCCCCAAGGGGCAGCAGCCCGGCGAGCGGAAAGTCTAGCAACGTCATGAGCGAGCGCTTATAGTCTCGCCATGACGACTGCCATGCTAAAACAAGACACGCTCGCCGTAGCGAACGCCCATTTGCTTGCCTCCGCAGCGATCCCGCCAAAGAGCCGCGTTTATCTGATCGATGGCTCGGGCTATATCTTCCGGGCGTTCCATGCACTACCGCCACTAACGCGCCCTTCGGATGGTTTGCCCATCGGCGCGGTCCACGGCTTTTGTAATATGCTGTGGAAGCTGTTGCGCGAGAGCAAAGGCGAAAATCGACCCACCCACCTCGCGGTCATATTCGATCATAGCCGCGGCAGCTTCCGCAATGCGATTTCCGCCGAATACAAGGCACACCGGCCCGACCCTCCGCCGGAGCTTGTACCGCAATTCGCGTTGATCCGCGACGCCGTGCGCGCCTTTAATGTCGCCTGCATCGAGCAGGAAGGGTTCGAGGCCGACGACATTATCGCAACCTATGCCTGCCAAGCGGCGGCTTCGGAGTCCGAAGTTGTCATCGTGTCTTCCGACAAGGACCTGATGCAGCTTATCGGTCCCGGCGTGCAGATGCTCGACACCATGAAAAATAAGGTGATCGGCGAAGCCGAGGTGATCGAGAAATTTGGCGTGCGGCCTGAAAAGGTCGTCGACGTGCAGGCGCTTGCGGGCGACTCCGTCGATAATGTGCCGGGCGTTCCAGGGATCGGCATAAAAACAGCGGCTGAGCTGATCCGCGAATTTGGCGACCTTGAGACGCTTCTCGCCGCTGCATCCACCATCAAACAGAAAATGCGGCGCGAGCGTCTCATCGAATTTGCTGACCAAGCGCGGCTCTCGAAGCGCCTTGTGCAACTTGAATGCAATGTTCCCGTGGAGCTCGCGCTTGACCTGACGGCGGTCGAAGATCCAGACCCGCACGCATTGCTCGCCTTTCTGCGCTCCATGGAATTTAATTCACTGACAAAGCGCATCTCGGAAGCATTTGGCGTGGAGCCGCCGCCTCCAGGAGAAACGAGCCGTCCGCCTGTTCAGCCTTTACAAACAGGGACACCAGCCGAACCGGGCGAAGAAAAGGCTGGGGAGCCTCGTGGGCCAATCGCGGAAGTTCGCCGCGTTAGCGAATGGCTCAAGGCTACGCCATTCGACCACCGTGATTATGTTGCTGTCACCGACCTTCAAACCCTCGAAGACTGGATAACGGCCGCCACGGAGCAAGGCTTCGTCTCTTTCGACACCGAAACGACCGATCTTGACGCGGTCGCGGCGCGCCTTTGCGGCGTAGCACTCGCGCTTGAGCCCAATCGCGCCTGCTACATCCCGCTCGCACACCGGCCTGGCGATGGTCTTGATTTTTCAGGCGCAGGCGAAATCAATCAGCTTCCGATGGAGCACGCCCTGCCCCGCTTGAAGATGCTTCTGGAAGACGAAAGCGTCCTCAAAATCGGGCAGAACATCAAATATGATTTCGTTGTGATGCAGCGTTACGGCGTGCGCGTTGCACCCTATGACGACACGATGCTGATGGCCTATGCCTGCGATCAAGGCCGGGGGGGCCTCGCGGGCTTCGGCATGGACGAACTGTCGAAGCGCCATCTTGGGCACACGCCGATCAGCTTCACCGATGTCGCTGGCAAAGGCAAAGCCCAGGTCACATTCGACTGCGTTCCGGTGGATAAGGCGACGGAATATTCCGCCGAGGATGCCGATGTTACACTGAGGCTGTGGCATATTTTGCGGGCGCGGCTCGTGGCCGAGGGCATGACAGCCGTTTATGAAACTCTGGAGCGGCCCATGGCCGCCATTCTTGGGGATATGGAACTCGCGGGCGTTCGGGTGGACCGCGCGCTCCTCTTGCGGCTTTCTTCGGAATTTGCGCAAAGCCTCGCGCGGATCGAAGACGATATCTATGCGCTGGCTGGAATGCGCTTCAACATCGGCTCCACGAAACAGGTGTCCGACCTTTTATTCGGTACACTCAAGCTGCCCGGCGCGAAAAAGACCACAACGGGCGCGTTGAGCACCGGCGCGAGGGTGTTGGAAGACCTCGTAAACAGTGAGGAACTGACCGAAGATCAGCGCCGGCTGCCCTCCAAGCTTCTTGAATGGCGGCAGCTTGCGAAGCTTAAGAGCACCTACACAGACTCCCTGCCCCAGCATATCGACGCCGAAACGGGGCGCATACACACGAGCTACTCGCTTGCCTCGACATCGACCGGGCGTCTGTCTTCGACCGAGCCGAATTTGCAGAATATCCCGATCCGAACCAAGGAAGGGCGGCAGATCCGTACCGCATTCATTGCGGAGGAAGGGAAAAAGCTCATTTCGGCGGACTACAGCCAGATCGAGTTACGCGTGCTCGCGCATATGGCCGATATTCCGCAATTGAAGAATGCTTTCTCCGAAGGGCTCGACATTCACGCGATGACCGCGTCCGAGATGTTCGGCGTACCGATCAAAGATATGCCGGGAGAGGTGAGGCGGAGGGCGAAAGCCATCAATTTTGGCATCATCTATGGAATTTCGGCGGTAGGCTTGTCTCAACAGCTTGGCATCTCGCGCAGCGAGGCGGGCGAATATATTGCCAAATATTTCGAGCGCTTCCCAGGTATTCGCGGCTACATGGACACGATACGTGCGCAGGTGCGTGAAGAGGGGCATGTCAGAACACTGTTCGGGCGCAAGATCTACTTTCCAGAGATTAATACGCCGAACCGTTCGATGCGGTCATTCTTCGAGCGCGCGGCTATCAATGCGCCGATACAGGGAACGGCGGCTGATATTCTCCGCCGCGCTATGATCCGGGTGCCTGCCGCGCTGGCCGCAGCGAAAGTTTCCGCGCGAATGCTTTTGCAAGTTCATGACGAACTCGTATTCGAAGCGCCCGATGCGGAAGTCGATGCGACGATCTAAGGTCGTGACGCGGATCATGGAACACGCGGCCGAACCTGTCCTTGCCTTTTCTGTGCCGCTGAAAGTGGATGCGCGCGCCGCATCGAATTGGGATGAGGCTCACTGAGGAGACTTTGGGCGGGCTTCAGCATAAGGCTGTTGCCGAGCAGCCACGGGACGCTTCATAATCGACGACGTACCCCATATCGAGATGGCGCAGGCCCCTAGTCCGCTATTAAGAAGGAGTTATTGTTCTGGACAAGTATTAGGTAACAACTATGAATTTACGGTGGGGACTTGGCGCCATAGCTGCGCTCGCTTTTGCGGGTTCGGCTTCGGCGCAAAACTACAATCAGGCTATCGTGTTCGGCGATAGCAATGTGGACAGCGGTTTTTATCGCGGACTTCCAAATCCGAATAACAACAACAATCAGGCCCAAATTGATGCCTGGGCGGCTGCAATTGCCACTGGCGCGGGTGCTCCGACCACCAACCCCGGCACCGGCAGCCCCGGAGTTATGAACTCCCAGGTTCTCGCTGGCTTCTTTGGCCTAACCGCCAATCCAGCAAACACACCTGGTGGCACGAACTATGCCACCAGCGGCGCGAAAGATGACAGTATCAACGGCGCCACGAACGGTGGTTTCAGGGGAGCGGTTCCTACCACAACGCAAATATCCAACTATCTATCCAGCACCGGCGGCATCGCCAATCCGAAGGCGCTTTATCTCATAAATTCAGGAAGCAACGACGTTACGTTTGCTATTGGCGGCACTGGGAATGGCCCCTTTCCCACGGACCCTAATGCTTATTTGAGCACCGCTGCTGGCAAACTTGCAAACTCCATCAAATCCCTCCAGTCAGGAGGCGCGCGATACATAATCGTGCCGGATACAGCCTTTTCGTTCCCGACGAACGACCCCACAGCGCAGACAGAAAAAAAATTCTACAGCACAACACTCTGGTCTGACTTAGCTGCACGCGGGGTGAACTTTATACCCGCCGATTTCAACAGTGTCCGGCTCGCCATCGCCGCCAATAAATCTGCTTTCGGCTTTACAAATATCGGCACTGGCGCCGGACAGACGGCGTGTGCGAAACCTGATCAGACCCAGTTTCCTTTTATCACGACAGCTTGGTCCCTCTGGTGCTCGCCGACTTCTCCGGTGTCGAAATTGACCCCTGGAGCTGATAAATTTGACCTCTTCGCCGACGATCAGCATCTCTCAACGGCGGGGCAAAAAATTCGAGGCCGACTATTACTATAGCCTGCTGACCGCCCCGAGCGAGATCTCCATGCTGGCCGAAACCGCTGTCAAGACGCGGATGCAGGTCACGGCGGACATCCAGACGCAGATCGATCTGTCGCAATCGCATCGCGGGCCGCAGGGCGTTAACGCCTGGGTGAGCGGCGACATCAACTCGCTGACGATCGACAATTATCACGGCATGGCCAACGATTCGAGCACGCTCGGCTCGGTCGCGGGTGGCGTTGACTATCGCTTTGCCAGAGGCTTAATCGCTGGCGTGGCCTTTTCTTCCGGAAAGGTGCAATCAAGCCTCGGCGAGTTCGGCAATTTCAAGCAGAACGAGCAGAGCTTCAGCCTTTACGCCGCCTACAATGGCGGGCCGCTTTGGGGAAATGTGATCGGCAGCTTCGGCCATCTCGATTATGACTCCAACCGCACCACGCCAATCGGCATTACGATGCAATCGAACCACGGCACGACAACGGGCGAGAACTGGTCCGCTGCGGTTCAAGGCGGATACAAATTCCTGAGTGGTGGTCTTACGCATGGCCCAGTTGTTGGCTTTCTCCATCAGGATCTAACCGTTGATGGCTTCACCGAAAGCGGCAGCTTCACAAGCCTCGCATTCGGCGGTCAAACGCGCGAGTCATCGGTGGCGCAGCTTGGATACCGGGCAAGCCTCGACTGGTCGCGCTACCATCCTTTCGCACAGGTGCTTTGGAATCATGAATTCGAGGGCGACCGTAACGTGACGGCTTCGCTGACCACGATCGCGGCACCGAGCTTCTCTCTTCCGGCCGTTGTCCTTGGCAAAGACTGGGGTTCGGCGGCAGCCGGTCTTACGATCGATGTCGGCTCTGGCGTCAACCTGGTCGGCAAGGCGACGGCCGATTTCGGCCAGTCGAGCACCGTCGTCTATGGTGGGCAGCTCGGCCTCAACGTCGCTTTCTAAGGCTGTTTCCGGCTGGAATTTGAGGAAGGGATCAGGGGCAAAAGCGCCTCTGATCCCTTCACAGTTTCAAGAAGCGTTGTTAGCTTTCTCACCGGTCCACTCAGAGGAGAAAGTGATCATTCCGGACGCTCTTAATAGTATCGATAACAGCCGTAAGCGTATCGCTGCTTGCCGCACGCCCCGCAGCGGCAATCGAGCTTGAATCATGCGATCAGCAAACGATCCCGGAACTCGAAAAGCGGGTGGAATGTCTGCAAAGAAATGTCGTCGCATTAAGCAAAGCATTAGAAGACAAAGTGGCGACGTTGAATAAAGAACACGAAGACAAATTTGTTCGTTACGGCGTGGGCATTACGATGACTAGCGCAGCTAAGTCTGAAAAGTGTTTGGTACGAGCTGAGGCAGAAAATACATATGTTAAAGACTCTTTTTGGTCCCTGTGAGAACCCTCACGGTGGTCCCTTGATGCGGAAGCAAGTGATTAATCGGTACTAATCTCGCAATACCGACGCATGAGCGGAAGTCGCGGTGCGCCTGTCGTCGCCTTCTCTATGCCGATGGGTGGAGACACGCGCCGCGCTACACTGGGATGAGGTCATCTAAGGCGCTACGGGCGTCCAAATAGGGGGCAAGCGACAAGGAGTACGGGATCATGCGTCTTTACATTTCCATTGTATGCACAGCTTTGGCGGCTGTTTCGCTACAACCATTATTCGCGCAATCCGCTTTGGACACTGCAAAGATTGAGCAAATCATTGGCGTGAAGGGGACGATGATCCCTGAGGAAAATGTCTTTAAGGCCGGCAAAGCGCGGAGTGACGTAAAGGTACAAGTGGACGGCTGGTCCATGCCGCCCTTTATGGGCCTTGGCTCCTGGGCCGCGTTCACGCCATCTTCCCATGGCGGCGCGATGGTCATGGGGGATAATGTGCTGTTTGAGGACGAGGTGAACCCTGCCATGAGCGCGGCCCTCGACAGCGGGCTCGAAGTGACGGCGCTTCACAATCATTTCTTCTTCGACGAGCCGAAGGTTTATTTCATGCATATCGGCGGCACAGGCGATGCCGCAATGCTGGCAACCGGCGTTAAGAATGTATGGGATAAAATCGCGGAAATCCGCGCTGCCGCTCCCACGCCGGCAAAGACTTTCGGCGCGCCCGCAGATTGGCGCCGCCAACGCCATCACGCCCGCCCCTCTCGAAGCCATCCTTGGCGTCAAAGGTCAAGCCTCGCAGGGTATGTTCAAGGTGGTGATCGGCAGACCCGCTTCCATGCATGGCACAGCCATCGGCAAAGAGATGGGCGTCAACAGCTGGGCCTCCTTCGGTGGCAGCGATTCTGCGGCCATCATCGACGGCGATTTTGCGATGACCGAGAACGAGTTGCAGACCGTGCTGAAGGCCATGCGCAAGGAAGGCATCAACATCGTTGCCATCCACCAGCACATGACCGGCGAACAGCCGCGCATCCTCTTCCTGCACTATTGGGGCAAAGGGGAAGCGGCAGCGCTTGCGCAATCCTTTAAACGCGTGCTCGACGCACAGGCGAATGTCGCAAAGCATTCAGCGATGGAAAAATAAGTTTCCGGAACTATGCTAAAGCCCGGCATAAAATAAAAAAGCATTCAATCGGGGGGATGAACCATGTCGCGCGCGCAGGGCGTCGCCGAGAGGCTTGTGAACGAGCATTCTCAGCGAATGAGATTCCAAAACATCGAAGAAATTTCTGATCTGGCTGAAGCCTATGAAGTTCAGCGGAAATATGTGGGGCTGACGCTCGGTTCGGATCGCATCGCCGGTTATAAGATCGGCCTTACTTCGGTTGCCATGCAAACGATGTGCGGGATCAACCATCCCATTGCCGGAGCAGTTTTTTCGCGCAAAGTGCATCGCGACGGCGCCCCCGTCGCGCTTCGAGACTTCGTCCACTTGGGTATCGAATTCGAGCTATGTGCGCAGTTGAAGGACGACCTGCCTCCAAAGAAAGATGCCTACACGCGTGAGACGGTCGCGGCGTCTGTCGAGCATGTATGCGCGGCAATAGAGCTGATTGAGGATCGCTCTGCGGACTATGCTAGGCTCGATCCCAAATCGCTCATCGCAGACAATTCATGGAACGCAGGCATTGTTCTGGGCCAGTTCGTGCCTGTTCCGAAAAATCTCGATGCGGTCGAAGGAATAGCTTTCCTTGGCGAGCAGGAGATAGGCAGGGGAAAGGGTGCCGACGTTCTCGGTCATCCATTCGAACCATTATCCTGGCTGGCGAACCATTTGATCGCGCAAGGCGATTTTCTCAAGGCTGGCGATTTCGTGATGACGGGTAGCTTTATGAGGACCCAGTTTCCCACGTCTGCGTGTGAATACAAGTTCGACATTTCAACGATAGGTTCTGTAAACTTGACCCTGTACTAGGGCGTATTGAGTTTAGTTGGGCAGATCGTCATCGCGAGGCGGCTTTAGTCGCCGTGGCGATCCAGAGCAGCATCAATGACTTAAGCTCTGGATTGCTTCCGGCCACGCTGCGCTCGCCGTCGCAATGACCCAATTCTATCTCAACGCAATCCGCTTTAGATAACTTCGGCAATAGCGGTCAACATATCTTCGGTGTGGTCATGGATTTAGGATTGAATGGAAAACGTGCATTGGTCCTGGGCGCGTCTAAGGGCCTCGGGAAGGCAGTCGCCGAGGAGTTGGTGAAAGAGGGAGCAAAAGTCGCGATCTGCTCCAGAAATGAACAAGCCCTGGCGGCCACGGCGCAGAAAATCGGCGCCACTGCATTTCCTTGCGACCTTTCTGATCCGGCTCAGAGATCCGGCTTGGTAAATCGGGCTGCGGCAGCGCTCGGGCCAATCGATATACTCGTGGTCAACACTGGCGGCCCTCCGACCGCACGATTTGCTGACATCGATTCCAATCTGTGGGTTGAGTCATTCAACGGGCTTTTCATGAGCGCTGTTGACTGCGTCCGCGAGGCATTGCCATCGATGATGGCCAACAAATGGGGGCGAGTGATTTTCGTAACCTCGATAGCCGCTAAAGAGCCCATCGATTTACTAACAATATCGAACGCCCTGCGGGCGGGCATCCACGGGCTCGTCAAGACCCTCAGCCGGGAAGTTGGGTCTCACGGAATTACCGTCAATGCGGTGATGCCTGGCTACACTCTCACCGAGAGGCTGGCGGAAACGAAGGTCGATCTTGAAGCGATTTCGAAAAAGATCCCGGCTGGCAGGGTCGGGCAGCCGGATGAATTTGCCGCCGTCGCCACATTCCTCGCCTCAACGCGCGCAGCCTATGTAACGGGTCAAGCAATCGCTGTTGATGGCGGAGCCTTGTGGTCGATCTAAGCCCGTTGTTTTCGTGGCGGCCAATTTCGCAGGTCTGAACACAATACAAGAGCCACAAACTGATCTTGATCTGAAATATGCCACAGCACATTTTCTTTTCTTGGCAAAGCGACCCCACGAACCGGACTGGCCGTTCCTTGATCGAGGGGTGCTTAAAAAGCGCGATCAGCGTGATACAAGCAGATGCCGAGATTGATACTGCCGTTCGAGATCTAAGGTAGACCGCGATACCAAGGATGTTCCTGGTTTACCGCCAATCTTGGAGACGATCTTTGGTAAAATTGATCGCGCTGCCGTATTTGTCTCCGACGTGACCTACGTGGCTGAGCGGATAGGCGGGGGAAAAACACCGAATCCTAACGTCTGCATAGAACACGGCTACGCTCTAAAAAGCTTGAGCTGGCGGCGAATGGTTTCGGTAATGAATACCGCGATGGGGCATCCTGATGACTATGATTTGCCGTTCGATCTGCGCCATGCCCGCCGCCCTATCCTGTTCGATTGTTCTGATGCTGCAGGAGAAAAGGAACGCAAGAAGATTAAGAGCGCCCTTACCAAGGATCTCGTCACTGCCGCCAAGGCTATTTTCGACGACAAAATTGCTAGAGCGGAAATGTTGCCGCAATCATCGACGGTGCCTCATCCACACGATGTCGAGCTATTGAGTCTGGTGCGCCGTCTGCTGCGCCATCCACGGCAACGGTTCCTCCTTGAGCACGGCTTTGCAACACCGTTCCGATATGAGTTTCTTGATCCAATTTACGAAATAAACAACTGGCTTGGTGCAGCCTTCGAGTTTCATAATCCAATACTCCAGGCCAGTTTTGCTGACTTACGCAATACAGCTCAAGAGCTTGGAAGACTAGTGTCATTGCAAACCTACCCTGAAGACGGTGGAATTTTGGGAAGGGTGAAAACTCATGATGACATGCGCCATGGGTTGCAACCTGAGACCAAGCGCGTCATCAGAGAATTGAACGAAAAGGCCACCGAACTAAGCCACGCAATCGACGCGTTTGAGCGTTGCGCGCGAGCAGGTTCCTATCGCCTCAGGCGTCACAACAAACCTCTCGAACCTTTGACCAACCAATGACGGATCTTCGCGGTAAATTAGATCACCGCACTTCACATAGTTTGGCCTGCTCCGACCTATTTGTTGGCCTATGGATGCAATGCTGCTTAGATTTCATGCTGGTATCCCACAGCGTGGCTTTGCCGGAGGTTGGAACCGCCGAAGCGGGATCGTCGGGCTAAGGGTGCCGCGGTAACGCCCCTTTATCTCGGCCTTAACCGCCCGCCCACAATTCCTTTCAGAAGCCCGGAAGATCGCGCGTGATCTGAATAGGCCGGTGCGCTTGCGAAAGCAGATAAAGTGTGAGCAGCAGCTTGCCACCCGAAGGAGGCAGCGGGTCGAGAAGACGGGTTGGCGATGTGGAAGACGGGGCGCTTGCCATAAGAAAGGCTACCGTTCGGATCCCGACTCGGGACACATTTTGACGTGCATAAAATGTGTATTTCTACTTTTGCGAGTGCGTTTCTCGCAAGGGTCAGATAGGTCGCTTACTGAATTCTTTGAGTTCGACAAAGGAGCGCTTCGGTATGATGAAACAGCTTGATTGGCTAGGCAAAGTTTTTCCCAATCGTCTCTTTGTCGTCATCAGCCTTCTGTTATTGCTTCATGCTTATGGCGCGCCCGCCACCCAAAAGTGCGATTGCCCTTGCGCCATGGACAAGAAACAGGCAAGCGCTCCTCAGAACCCTACAGGACAGGTCACCATAGTGTGGCCCCGCCCGGACAGCTTCCTTGCTCGTGCGTTCCATTCTAAAATCGCAGTGCAGATTGACACGGACGTCGTTGGTACGGTCGATTTCGATGCGCCCTTGACCCTTAGCGTTCCGAACGGCCCGCATAAACTCGTGGTAAAGCAGAAGAGCGGTTATCTTGAGAGTATAGCAAAAACGAATGAGACCCAGATCACGGTTTCTGCGCAAAAACCGCTCTATTTTAAAATCGGCGATAATGGGCTCGGTGTCACCGCCAACGAAGTTGACGACGCTACAGCTCTAGCCTTGCTCTCTGGGGGAACAAAAAACTCTTGGCAGGCTGCACCAAGCGGGACGGGAACCATTTATATTTATTGGCAAAAAATCGGGCTCGACATTGGCTTTCTCGATAAGCTGAGTACGGATTTGCCTGTGTATCTGGACGGAAAACGCATAGGCGTTTTTACAAACGGCGACTATTTGACGGTGAAGGCCCCTTCGGGCGAGCATGTCCTGTCGCTGGATATGAGCTTGTTAAATGGTCAACGGATTAAGCAAGATCTCATTCTCGCGACTGGCTCGACGCTCTATTTTCACGTCGTAAAGCATTTAGATTTTCACATAATAGAAGACTCGCCGGAAGAAGCGGCTGAATTTGCCAAGAAGGGGTTGAGGCAGCGCGAAGCGTCCGTGCAGTGACGTGTTCATTCGTTTCACATGCGCGGCGGGTATTTTAATCGAACGAAAAGTCTAAACTGTCCCGGCTAATTGAAGTCGAGGCCTGATTATCCCCTCAAAGCTTTGCGGGCCCAATGTCTGAAATTGGGCCCGCAATGATGCACGGTGATTTTGTCTTGTCGGTGATTCGAACGCTTTTGGCCCATAGCGTCATGTGGCCGCCGTCGGCTTTTGGTCTGCTGCGGTCAAATGCTAGATTGCTCCAAAAATCCCGCGCAGTATCCCTGCGAGATCCATCAACCTCGAGTCGGCGAGAGCGGGACAGATCCCGAATTCCTATGTATAGGGTATGATTATCGCAGCTCCTACTCTAACACTCTCAACTATGCAGCAAGACCATAGATTTTCTGTAGCACCCATGATGGAGTGGACCGACCGCCACTGCCGCTATTTTCACCGGCAGCTATCGCGCCACGCCAGGCTTTATACGGAGATGGTCACGTCCGCCGCGATCATGCATGGCGACCGTCAGCGTCTTCTTGGCTTCGATCCTGCAGAGCATCCCGTGGCGCTCCAGCTCGGGGGTTCCGATCCGAAAGAACTCGCTATGGCCGCGCAAATCGGCGCCGAGTTCGGATATGACGAAATTAATCTCAATTGCGGTTGCCCCTCCGATCGCGTCCAGTCAGGCCGCTTCGGAGCATGTCTCATGGCGGAGCCGCAGCTTGTCGGCTCGCTTGTGGCGGCCATGCGCGGTGCTGTCGGCGACGCGATTCCCGTAACGGTCAAATGCCGAATTGGCATCGACGATCAGGACAGCGAAGCTGATCTCACACGCTTCGTGGAGACTGTCGCCAACGCTGGCTGCACCATTTTTATGGTGCACGCGCGCAAGGCTTGGCTTCAGGGGCTCAGCCCTAAGGAAAATCGCGAGATTCCGCCGCTCGACTATGAGCGTGTCTACCGGCTCAAGCAGGCATTTCCAGAACTCACCATCATCTTGAACGGCGGGATTGACTCCGTGCCCGCCGCCCAGGCGCACCTTAGCGCCGTCGATGGCGTCATGTTCGGGCGTGCGGCCTATAAATCCCCTGCCCTTCTTGGCCTCGTGGACAGCGCTCTATTTGGCGCGAGCACGCCAGTCGCTGAAGCTCATGAGATTTTAGAGCGTATGCTTGACTACATCGCGAACGAACTTGGGCGCGGCGCACGCCTCTCATCGATAACCCGTCACATGACGGGCCTCATAAATGGGAAACCCGGCGCGCGGCAGTTCCGCCGCCTTCTTACAGAGGAAAGCGTAAAGCCAGGCGCTGGGCTCGAAGTCGTGCGAGCCGCCATCGATCTTGCCGCCGAAGCGAACGCCCGCATCGGTGCAGCCGCGCTTGCAGCCTGATTAATCTGCCACATTGCTTTCCAGCGGATGCCCGTCCAAGGTGCAGCTTGGTTGCACCTTCTCTCTGCCGCCCGGCTCCGTTCCTACGGCTTTGCATATGATTTTGGGAATTCCCTTCAATGAAGTCGCTGTACTTGTGCTCGTGCTTATCGCAGGAGGCCTCGTTACGGGTTTTCTCGCCGGGCTTTTAGGCATTGGCGGAGGCGGCATTATCGTTCCGGTGCTTTACGAGCTATTCCGCATCATGGGAGTAGATGACACCACGCGATTCCATACCGCTGTAGCGACTTCGCTTGCGATCATCATACCAACATCGGTGCGTTCCTTCCGTTCGCATTGGCAGCACGGAGCTGTCGATATGGACGTGGTGCGGCGTTTGGGGCCTTGGGTCGTCGTGGGTGCGGTTCTTGGCGTGCTCGTAGGCTCGCACGCGCCAGCCAGCTTTCTAAAAGGCGTCTTCGTCGCTTCGACGCTTTTTATGGCGTCCAGAATGGCATTTGGAAACGGCCGCAAGATCGCAGAACAAAAATTGCCGGGCTTACCTTGGGATGGTTTGGCAGGGACGTTCGTGGGGGTCATTTCAACGCTTATCGGCATTGGGGGCGGCGCTTACGTTACCGCCTATATGCGCCTTTTTGGGTGGCCCATTCACAAGGCCGTCGGCACCGCCGCTGGTTTCGGCCCCATCATCGCTATTCCGGCGGCCATTGGCTACATTGTCGAAGGGTGGAATACGCCCCATTTGCCGCCACTTTCTCTCGGCTATGTAAGCATCTTGGGGCTGCTGATTATCGCCCCCGTCAGTGTGTTGGCGGCGCCGTTAGGAGTGCGCGTGGCGCATGGCCTATCGCGGAGACACCTCGAATACGCGTTTATCGCCTTCCTGCTGTTTGTAGCCACCCGGTTTACGGTGAGCCTCATTTGGGGCGTTTGAAAGCGATTGAAAACGGGTAAGGTCCTTTGTTGCGGCCAACCCGCTGTTAGGTTATGGTTCGCCTAAAGCACCCGTAGCTCAGCTGGATAGAGTACCAGATTCCGAATCTGGGGGTCGAAGGTTCAAGTCCTTCCGGGTGCGCCAATAAAATCAATAAGTTAATGCATTTAAATAGTGAACTAAAAACAGGTCCCAAAGTCGGATGTCCGACTTTGGGAAGGACTTGATGGGTTAGAAGGCTTGTCCGCTCGGGATCGTGTAGCGAGCAATGATAAAATCCCCGGACGGATACAATATTTCCCAGTCGAAGACTGCTACCCAGAAACAAGCTCATTAGGAATTCGGCGACACGCCAGCTCCTGCATCGAACGTGGTGCAGCTCGACGTGGCGAAAGGCAGCATTTAGGGCCCGGCTCGGCCAGATGCACGGCGGAGACGCTCTGAAGAGCTCTAAGCGCTGGGCAGGCCGGACCGCGGCGGATTGATTTCTGATGATCTTCGCGGCTTGCTCGCCGAAATTTTCGGCTTTGACGCCATCATCCGCAGGACGAGCGGTATGTGGTTCGTGGCGTGGAACTGCGCTCTCGCTGGCTGCGGTTGCATTGAAGGTTACATGCTAAAAAATCCCAGCGCGAGTTATCCAGCCGGGTCTCTTTCTAGCCATTCACCTCTGCCGCATCGACAATGAACGAAGGCTCTGGTGTTCCTTCGGGATGCCGCGAAAGAACAACCTTATTAATGGACGCAAATGCAGCAGGTCTCGCGTCGGTCCCGGCACCAATCAGACCTGCTCCCAGATTGAACTCGAAGCCGATAACCCACTTACCTTGCTTGATCCCTTGCTGTTTGATCAAGGTTTCAGCCACTTCCTTCAGATCAAAGCTATATTGGCTTGCCTCAGCCATTGGCTGGTCTCCGGGATTGGGGATTTGATAATACAGCAAAAACTGCTTGATTCCATTCCGGTTGGTCGATCACGTCACTAGAGCGAACAACAACAGATGGCGCTGACCAGGTTTGGAGTGTCCCGAGGTATGGATGTAGGTGATGCCATTCACTGGCAGCGCTCGGATTGCCCCAAAACGTTACCGGCGTTCCGGACAAGCTAGAGGCCTGAGCCGTGTGCATTACTTCTATGGCGGGCGCCTTTATAGCCTGCTTCGTGTGAGAAGCGGTCAGCAGATAGACCAGGTACTGATTAAGGCTCGTGCCTTCCTGCTCTGCCTGAGCTGCTAAATTTCTGTGAAGCGTTTGCGGCATGCGCACCAAGATCTTACCGCTGTAGGTCCTTTCTAGCGGAGCGCGTGAAGGCTCTGGAATTGGATTTCCAATTGAAACCATCAAACTCAAGCGCTCCTGGATCGCAGTGCGGATTTCCACTAGCGCTTGGGTCTCGGTTTCAGCCACGACAGTACATCCTGGAAGATCTGGAGCAATGGCTATAAATCCATTTTCCTCTTCACTCCAATAAATCTGGATCGGATATTGATCTGCTTGCGTCATGATTACTCGTCCCAGTACTTGTCGATCGCATCAATGAGCTGCAAAGCTTGGTACCGCGAGATGCACCCATCCTTATTTTTTTGAAAATTCAAGCCATCTGGATCGCCAGGGCGTACATATGGGTGATGAGAAGTCCCCGCTTTGGGTTTGCCTATAAACCCTAACCATTCAGCCACCTTGCAAGCATCATCGAAGCGCACATGCTTTGGATTATTGCGTATTGACTGAATAAGCTTAACACGCTGGTTCATGCGATGATACTACCGGCGGTATTAATTTTTTATAGACGTAGTCACGATTTGAGAAAAAATGCAGAATCAAAAGCCAGGCCGGCGCGTCCTAGGCAGTCACAGACTGGGGAAACCAGCCTGCAGCGCTACCTTCTACTGATTGCCGTTTTCAAGCCGTTTGCCGAAAGACGAGATGAGATCGTCCTTTTTATTCTGAGCGTTTCCCTCAGTCACGGGCTTGGTAACGATCGATGCGCGCTTTTCAGCACCTGGACGATCACCGCGAGGCCCGTGGCCGCCGGTCTTAGCTGTGCCTTGTGGCTGCTCGCGCGGACCGTCAAACTCCCGCTCCCGAACTTGCCTAACGTGCTCCCGCTCCATTGCCTCAAATTGAGAATCCGCCTGAGCATCGTTTGAGTCGGCTACGCCGCGTTCAGGCTGAGGCTGCGTAAAGGTTCCGCCTTTGGCCACGATCACAGCGGCAGGTCTCAACACGCGGTCGCTAATCTTATAGCCCGCTTGCAAAACCTGCACGATGATATCGGCGGGCACATTGGGCACGTCCACCTTGACCATCGCCTCATGCACATGTGGATCGAACTTATCACCAAGGGGATCGAAGCGCGTCACGCCGTGCCGCTCAAAGACCTTGAGCATTTCGCGCTCGGTGGCTTCAACGCCTTCCAGCAAAGTCTTTAGAGCCGGATTTTGCTCAAGCGCCTCTTTTTGCACGGCTTCGAGAGCGCGGCGCAGATTATCGCCAATGCCGACGATGTCGCGTGCAAACTCAGATACCGCATATTTTGCGACATCTGCTTTTTCGCGCTCGGCACGGCGGCGGAAATTCTCCACTTCGGCGATGGCCCGAAGAAGCTTATCTTTCAATTCTGCATTCTCTGCGCCGAGCGACGCAATAATCTGCGGCGTCTGGTCCGTAGCCTGTGGGCCGTGCCCATTACCGGCCTGCGCCTGTGCCGAATCGATCTGCGCCGACCCGCTAAGGTTCGCGGATTCGTCAGGTTTATCGTTCATTGTGCGTGTGCCGTTCCGTTAGGATGAGGAGCGCCACCCCCTCATTAAGATTCGCTGAAATTTTCACCGCTATATCGACCGTTTTTGCCTGATAATCAAGCCAACACGCGACTGACTAACTTCGCGGTGTAATCTACCATGGGGATAATGCGGGCGTAATTAAGCCGCGTTGGACCGATGATCCCTAGAACACCGACAATCTTTCTTTCCTGATCCTTAAACGGCGCCACTATCAGGGAAGACCCCGAAAGAGAGAAAAGATTATTTTCTGAGCCAATAAAGATGCGGACACCCTCGGCATTCTCGGCAAGTTCAAGAAGATGAACGAGCGCCTTCTTTGACTCAAGATCTTCAAACAAAAGACGAATGCGGTCCAGATCCTCGACCGCTCTTAGATCGTCGAGAAGCCGCGACTGCCCTTTGATAATCAAGCTCTTATTGTCTTCGCGCCCCCCGGACCACTGAGCGAGACCAGAGCGCACCACGCGGGCAGTGAGCGCGTCGAGTTCTGCGCGGCTAGCCTCAAGCTCCTTTTCGATACGCTCGCGGGCCTCGGAAAAGGTTGCGCCTCGCATTCGCGAATTCAAGAAATTGGTGGCCTCGATCAGCGACGATGGGGGTAGCCCTTCAGGCAGGTTCAGAATTCGATTTTCTACATTGCCGTCGTGATCGACGAGCACGAGCAGCGCCCGCTTAGCGTCAAGGCCAACAAATTCGATATGTTTGATGCGGCTGACCTGCTTTTCGGCGAGAACGACGCCTGCACAGCGGGAAAGGCCAGAAAGCATATCGCCAGCCTCGGCGAGCACCTCTGAGACTGCACGGGCGCTATCGTGGTTATCGCCCCGAAGCTGCTTTTCGATATGAGCGCGTTCCGCATCTTGGATATCGCCGACTTCGAGCAAGCCCGTCGACAAACAGCCTGAGGCCGGTCTGGGTAGGGATGCGGCCTGCGCTTGTGTGGGGCGCATAAACGAGCCCGAGCCCCTCAAGATCCGACATGACGTTCCGTACCGACGCCGGAGAAAGCGTCATTGGAAGCTGGCGGCTAAGATTGCGCGACCCCACTGGCTCGCCCGTCGATAAATATGTCTCCACTATCCGGCGGAAGATTTCCCGATATCGCTCATTAAGCTCCCGCAGCCCTTCAGCTTGCCCGAGTTCGAAGGCGGGCGGCGTCAATTCTTGCCGTTTCGACATTGCCGATGTTCCTCCTTCCTCTGAATAGATTTAGGCACGAGGTCGATTGCCGTCAAAGGCTGAAGTTCAGCCCAGATGGAAGCGTAGCCGCTAATATTAGCGCTGATTGGAGAAGCGGCACACTAAAACCTTCGGCCCAGCTATTGAAAAGATCAATAGTGAACCTGCGTGAGAAGACGCAGCATGGACCACCGGGGATGGATGGCAGCTGTCCTCCCAAGGCTCATACGAAGAAGGCCGAGAGGTCTAACGAGTTTCGCGGAGCAGCCTAGCCCAATCGGCCGCTGATATGCGCAAGCACGAAATAAATTCTTCCATCATCGGAGGCTAACCGCGACTGAACACCGGCGCCACGAGGGTCGGACTTGCTCATATCCTGCAGCATCTTTTCAAAATCAGCGAGGTAACGCTCAACGATGACCCTGAAGGTTTGATCAGTCTCATAACGGCGGCGCACGCGATCCACTGTTAGTTGGCCTGGGCGGGAATAGAGGCCTCGCTGCTGCAAAATCTCTGTTTCGCCACGCTTAAGCCTCTGCCAGATCTCCATCACGCGCCGCTCGTCGATGCAGCCGGCGATATCGGCCATGTTGAAGTCCGCGCCGATATCCGAGGCTGGCGGGGCGACGTTTCCGCCTCTAGGCGCGAATTGCCCGGCCACGGGGGGGATGCCGTAGGAGTCATCTTTATCGTCAAATGATTCCGGCTCGTCTTCAGAGGCGCGAGCCAAGAGATCACCCAGCGACCACTGACTTTTCCGCTCCATGGGCTCTTCAGCGAAGGGCTGCTGCGGAGAAGGCGCAACTGGATGGGGCTGAACAGGTTCTGGTGGAAACTGACGCTGCACGGGCGCGTCAGCCGGAGGCCATGCCCCCTTGTCAGCTTGGCCCTGGCCATAATCATAACCGCGCTGAGGGGGGAAACCGCCATCCTGCGGCTCTTGCGGTTGCGCGGGTTCACGATCACGCCGCCCCATGTTCTGACGAGGATCGGGGGTAGAAACCGCGCTATTATAGGCATGGCGATTGGAGAGCTCTGATAGCGCATCCAATGCTGAAAGCTGATCTTGCAGCGCGCGGCGCATGGCTGTTGCGCTTTGCTTTGCAGTTTCCGGCAACACCTTTGCGTGGCGCTGAAGCTCCGTCTGAGCGGATTCGAGATCCACAGTGGCTCGACGGGTTGAATCCCTCACATGCCGAGTTGTATCGGAAAATTTGGTAGAGAGAGTCGTAAGCTGGTTCGAAACCTGATCCGAAAGCGAGGAGAAATTGGCCTGAAGCTCCGTGACCGCCTTCGTCGTATGGGTCTGCGCATCCTGTCGCAGGCGCTCGATCTCGCGAATTGCAGCCTGGCTTTTCTCAGCGGAATCCTTGGCGAGCAGCTCTGTTACCTTACGCGCGCGAAGCTCGGCCTGGCTCAAGGACTGTTCCAGCATGTTGGAATAGCTGTTCATCATGCGATCGAGATCAGCTGCGCGGGTGCCAACCGTCTCCAGAAGCTTCGTCATGCTGTGCTGGCGCTGCTCCATCACGGCGTCGATTTTCGAGTTCGAGACTTCGAATGTCCGCGCGGCAGTCATAATTGCCGAGCCTTGATCCTCAAACCGCTTTGTTAGCCCGCCGAGCTGGTTCATCAGCGTTGAGGAGAGTTCCTTCAGCGAGCGTGCCTGAGTGGTCAAGGCATCCGAGCCGGTGTTTGACCGCTGGGCTAATTCCTCGACCGCGCGCTGTATGCTCGTCGCGCTTGTGGACACGACGCGTTCGATGGAAGCTGCTTGCCGCGCCAGATTATGCTCCATCGTCCCGGCATGCTTCTCAAGCGTGTCGCGAATCGATCCGGTGTGCTTTGAGACCGAAGCTTCGAGAGCCTGCGCCCTCTGCGAAAGCGACGAGTCTAGGGCTTTGGTGCGCTCGCTTAGGCTTACTTCGAAGTGTTGTGTCCTACGGCTCAGGATGGTTTCCAGGGCGTGAATTCGCTCAGTCAGCGAGGAATCTATCGCCTTTGAGTGCTCTGTGAGAACGCCCTGAAGAACCGATGTGCGGTCAGACAATGTGACGCCGAGGGCTTGCGTCTTTTCGGTCAGCGCATTTTCAAGAGCCGACAGGTTACGGGTGGCGCCGTCAATGATGCTGCTAAGGCGGGTTTGCTCGGAACCAAGTTTTTCCAAAAGAACAGGAATTTCACGGCCTACGCGCTCGCTCATCCCAATAACCGAGGTGACGAGGCTGTTTCCTTTCGCCGAAATTGCCGCCGCCGTCCGATCCGACGTTTCTTGGATCGCCCGGGTGACATCAAGGCTCGATTGACGCAGCGTTTCGGCCGCCTGTGCGCCATGCTTTACAAGCTGTTCAGTAATGCGGGCGCCGCGCTCGGCGAGCTTGTCGTCGATAGCGGTCCCGGCAGCGGTCACAGCCGCCGTTATCTTTTGACCACGGTTTGTGAATGCCTCAGCCATGTTGACGCTGGCGTGACCTAACGCCTGCGAAGCCTTCTCGCTTGCCGCATTGATTTCGCGCGTTACCTGACTGCCAACGCCTCGAAGCGCTTCGCTAACGCGTTCGCTATTATTGGCGAGGGCCTCGCGTTCGCTAGCAAGCTCATTGATGAGGTTCCTGATCCGGTTTTCATTCTCGGAATAGGAGCGCTCAAGCGCGGCAACTTCATTGTGAACCAACGCTTCCAATTCGCCGGCACGGCCCAAGGCGCGAGAAATGGCGTCGTTCATCGCAGCGACCTGCCGCCGCACAGTCTGGCCGAGCGATGCGACGGATTGCTCCGCCATCCGGTCCGGCTCCGCCAAACGCACCGCGACTTCCGTCATCGCGGACGACATGAGCCTTAGTTCCTGCGCGCGCCAAACCAGAATGGCCAGAAACCAAAAGAGCGCTATTGGCACGACAACTGTTGCAACGACGGCGACTATCGCCGGGTTCGTCAGAAGCTCAGCCGTCGTTGAAGCTGTCTCGAGAGACCTCTGGAATACGGCCCATGAGACGAGCAAGCCAAGCACAAACCAGATAGCCGAAGCCGTAAGTGCGATCAGGAACGGAGAACGAGACGGCCTTTGTTGCAAGGCGTAAATGAGACCGCCGATTGACGGCATATCATCATTCGCCGGAACATGAGCGCGAGCGGGCGCGGCCGTCCGCTTCTGCGGAATAGGCCGGGCAGAGCCCGAAGGGACAGCAACGCTGCTATCGCCACCGGAATCGGCGACCCTGCGCTGAGGGGTCCCGCTGCGATTCGCCTGCGAACCCCGCGACTGAGGCTGACCGGAGACGACCTCGGCATCCGCGCGGTTCGGCGCACTTGGCGCTCCATCGGCTGGTGCTTTGCCTGCGACCGTTCCTGGCTTCGCCTCATCGTCTGGGCTGAGATCGATAGGCGCTTGAGATGTAGCTTGCTTTTGAATCATCAGGCCGTCCTGACCTCATGTATTGTGAGCGAGATACCGCCGCCGTCGCGATGATGATCTTCGTTTGCGAACGCCATCGCGGCGCTACTCATATACTCTTGGCAGCTTCCCATAACCCCTCGAACTCATGCTTGGACAGCGACCTCGGAAATGTCCCAAAGCTACGCCCTTGCTAATGGAATTTTGAGGCTAAAAAAAGATAACCAAATGAAGAGAAGCGCGTACGCCTGCTAAGCGAAGACACCTCTAACAATCTGTTTGGCATACATTTAATATTATGATTCGCTTACTCTGGGCTGAATGTTAATCAAATTAAAAGTGAAAACCACAACTTTTTTTCTGTGAAATTAACGCAGCGCTCGTGGATTCCCTGCAACAAAAAAGGTGCCCTGGCGAATTGTCTCTTGGAATTTTCCCCCGATTTATCTTAAAGGAATTCGCTACCGAGGAGAAGTGCGCCGCATGGTTAAAGTCACTTATATCGAGCATAACGACACAGTACATGTTGTCGAAGGAGATCCAGGCCAGACTCTGATGGAGACTGCGATCAAGCACTCCGTGCCGGGCATCATCGCCGAATGCGGCGGCGCGTGCTCATGCGCCACCTGCCACGTTTATGTGGACGACGCATGGAGGGAGGCTACGGGCGCACCGTCACCCATGGAAGAAGATATGCTCGATTTCGCGTTTGATGTGCGCCCAAGCAGCCGCCTGAGCTGCCAAATTCGCCTCAAACCTGAACTTGACGGCCTTGTGGTGCGCATACCAGAGAATCAGAATTAGCCGGCAGGGAACGCCGTTATTGTTCGCCCAACCTGAAGGGTCCCATGACCGCGCCTATTGAAACTGATGCCCTGATTATTGGGGGCGGCCCCGTCGGCTTGTTCGCCGTGTTCGAGCTTGGCCTTTTGGATGTAAAGGCGCATGTCGTCGACATCTTGGACAAGCCAGGCGGCCAATGCGCCGAGCTCTACCCCGAAAAACCGATTTACGACATACCGGCTCTGCCTATCGTCACCGGTCAGGAGCTCACCGACCGCCTTCTGGAACAGATCAAACCTTTCCATCCTGAGTTCCATTTCAATGAGCGCGTGGAAACGATCCGGCGCATTGAGGGCGGCTTTGATGTTGAGACCGATGGCGGCGTGAAGTTTCGTACAAAGATTATTGTAATCGCGGCGGGCGGAGGTTCCTTCACGCCCAAAAGACCGCCGCTTGCGGGCATCGAGGGTTTTGAGGGTAAATCCGTCTTCTACTCCGTCCGCAAGATGGAGGATTTCCGCGATAAGAATGTGGTGGTTGTGGGCGGCGGCGATTCCGCTCTCGATTGGACGCTCAATCTGCAACCTCTGGCCAAAAGCGTTACTCTCATTCACCGGCGTGATGAGTTTCGCGCCGCCCCTGACTCGGTCAACAAGATGCGCGCGCTGGTGGCCGAAGGCCGCATGAGCTTTGTTCTTGGCCAGGTAACAAAGCTTGAAGGCGAAGGCAGCGATCTACGGGCTATGACCGTGCGCGGCCCGGTGAATGGCGGCCCAGACCAAGAGTTTCAGCTCCCCGCCGAGCGGCTTTTGCCCTTTTTCGGCCTGACCATGAAACTCGGCCCCGTAGCAAATTGGGGCCTGAACTTGCATGAGAACCTAATCACGGTCGATACCGAGAAATTCGAAACCTCCGAACCCGGAATTTTCGCCATCGGCGACATCAACTGGTATCCAGGCAAGCTGAAGCTTATCCTATCGGGCTTCCACGAGGCGGCGCTGATGGCGCAGCAGGCGCATCATTATGTCTATCCTGGCAAGCGCGTCATCTTCCAGTACACGACGTCTTCATCCAATCTGCAAAAGAAGCTCGGCGTCCTTTAGACGCTTACGCAAGGGTGGTTGACGCCACCCACCAGCCGGGCTGGCTTTCGAGCAGACGTTTTTCCGCATCTCTAGCTGCATTGAGATTGGGGAATAACGCGAAGCAGGTTGGGCCACTTCCGGACAGACGGGCGAGTAGGCATCCGTCCAGCGCTCGCAGCGCTTCGAGAACATGCGAGACAGCAGGCTCAAGGGCGATCGCCGGAGGCTCAAGATCGTTGCGCCCTTCCAAAAGCGCGGCCGCCGCCTCTTCCGGCCCACGCCAATTGCACAAGAATGGCTCGGCCTCTCCCGCGCTTCCTGGCTCGCATGGACCCGCATTCAGGGTTTTGAAAACATCCCGTGTCGAAAGCTTAATGCGCGGATTGACAAGAAGAGCGGGCAATTTCGGAAAAGAGCTAATCGGCGTGACACGCTCGCCGAGACCGCGCATCCATGCGGCGCTATGATGGAGGCAGACGGGCACATCCGCGCCGATCCTCGCCGCCTGCGCCGCGAGTTCGATGCGAGCCTGTGCAGGCGCATCGTAAGCTCGGAGCAATGCTCTAATCGCCGCTGCGGCATCGGATGATCCGCCGCCTAATCCCGCAGCGACAGGAATATTTTTCCGCAAGCCGAACCCACCCGGTATGTCCACGCCTAACCAGGCGGAGACAGCATTCCTGGCCTTGAGCACCAGGTTTTCACCATCGATGGCGCCAGCAAAAGGCCCTTCGACCATTATCTCTTGTTCGCTGGACGGATCGAAGAGCACTTCGTCGCTGACATCTGCAAAGGCGACAAGGCTCTCAAGCTCATGGTACCCATCAGGCCGCTTGCCTATCACGTGCAAGGTCAGATTGACCTTCGCCCTCGCCTGCTCCTTCGTGGAAACAGGCTGAGCGGCTCGTTTGATGCTGCTGTGGTTGGCTTCCGTGCGAATGGGACATGAAAATAGCCGGATCGGTCAAGGTGCGTTGAACATAAAGGCGGCGACGATGCGATAGACGGTCCTCCGTTTTACCGCATCGTCCTAGTGGTCCGATTCCGACATTTGCATCCGCTTGCGGCCCCATCGAGAGCAAATGTCGGAATCAAAGGACCACTAGCAACTTTTTGATTCTAGTGGAGCTTTTGAATTTGACATTTGAGCGCGAACGCGCGGCATCGATCACGCTTCGCGTGAATCGACAGCTTAGATGCCGACTCGCGCGAAGCGCGGTCGGGGACTCAAATGTCAAATTCGCTCCACTAGCGATCCTCGACCATCTGCTCATGATGGCCAATCCCTTTACGGGGTTGCGGAGCCACCACCCGAAGAAGGAGCGGATGGCGGGGCCTCCCCGACCGGAGCCGATGGCTTCTCTTGCAGCTCGGCGTGCGGCCCGGCCTCGTCTGGCAAGCCGCCATCGACCTTTCTTTTGATTTTCACGGCATCTTCCGGCTCAGGCTTAAGACTGAGCGCCTGATTCCATTGGAATTTGGCTTCCAGCTTTCGTCCAAGCCGCCAATAGACGTCGCCAAGATGGTCATTGAGCGTCGGGTCTTCGGGCTTTAATTCCACGGCACGGTCGAGATGCTTGACCGCTTGCTCGTAGTCTTTTTGGATATAATATCCCCAGCCAAGACTATCGATAACATATCCGTCATTCGGGCGCAGCCTAACGGCCTTTTTTATAAGGTCGAAAGCTTCTGGAACATTGATATTCTGGTCGAGCCAAGAATATCCGAGGTAATTCAGCACAGGGCCTTGTTCAGGGTCGAGATCAAGCGCTTTCTTGAAATCAGGCTCAGCCTTCGCCCATTGTTTTGTGCGCTCTAATGCAATACCGCGCTGATAGAATAGCCCCCAATGCTTCTTTTCGATTTTGCCGAGAAGGGCTATCGCCTTGTCGTAGTAGGGAATTGCCGCGTCATAATTTTTGCGGGCACTTTCTACCGAGGCAAGTGTCTGAAGAAGCTGCTCATCCCCCGGATTTTTATCCAAAAGCACTTTGAGCAGCGCCACGGAGTCGTCGATCTTTGTAAGCGCGTTTAAGTTGATCGCTTTCCTAAGCTGCGCATTTAGCCAGAACGGCGAGCTATCCCGGATCCCGTCTACGACTTCGATGGCTTTTTCATATTGATCAAGGGTACGGTAAAGTTCTTCCAGGTCTAGCTGCGCAATATCCGAACGGCCGTTGAGGAAAAGGGCAAGGCGCAGATAAATCTGAGCGGAGTCTACGCCGTTATTCCCCGCAAGCACCTGGCCAATGCCAAGAAAGGCTTCCGAAAGCCCCTCATCGACATTTGACACCATGAGCTTCGGGGCTTTCCCGGTCTCAATGTCGGCGAGCAACGCCTTGCCCATCGGAGAGGCGCCTGCGCCGCTGTCGCTTAGAACCGTTTTGGCCTGTTCTTTATCGCCCCAAAAGGCCAAGTGCCGTGCATAAGCCTCGGCTATACGCATATTTGCTTTTTTTTCGTAGACCGCCCCAAAAGCCTTAGCGGCGGCGTCTTTTTTCTTACCGACATCCGCAACGAAAGCGCGCTGGACAGCTTCGAATTGCGTCGCCCAGCCCGGTTTGCCTGAGCTCTCCAAGAGGCTGATGGCCTTTTCGGCATTGCCTTGAGCAAGCAAAACCCAAGACCTCGCTAGTTTTACCGTCGGGTCGCCAGCAGAACCGCGCTCCGCAGCTTTGAAGTGATCTTCCGCCTTGGCATAGTCCTTCCGCTTGAAAGCATCGAGGCCAAGAAAGATGTGCGCGATTGTATTGTCTTTTTGCCGCTTCGTAAGCCTGTGGGCAAGCAGACGCGCTGCGTCGAAATTACCCGCGGCGAGCTCTAGTTGAAATGTCTCGTCGAGTATATCCCGGTTGCCCGGGTCTTTCGTGAGCGCTCGCTGATAATAATAAGCGGCATTGTCGCTATCCCTTGAGCTGCGCGCAACGCGTCCCGCGAGATAACTTCCAAGAAGAGAATTACTTTCCGCAAATTCGTGGCTGGGCGCTGGTCTGGTCTTAGCGGTTCCCACCGCATAAGCAGCCGGGCTTCCAAGCGTGAAAAAAATGAGCGTCGCGGTTCGCACTCCCCGGACCATCTGGCGCTTCCAGGAACCCGTTGCAACGTCCATGAATACCATAGCTAGACCTATTCTTTTGATCCAAGGTTTATACGAGAGGGAGCCTTCGCCAGGCTGTTAAAAGTGGATACCCTATCGCGATTGCGTTCGATGAAAAAATCAACTACCGACCGCGTAAATAGTGGTTTTTCCTGACGGGTGCTAGAGTCATGGGACAATTGGACGGAAAAACGGCGCTGATAACCGGAGGGAGCCGCGGTATCGGTGCCGCTATCGCTCTCGCCTACGCCGAAGCGGGTGCGAGCATCGTCCTCACCTATAATTCTTCGGAGGAATTAGCTGCGGAAGTGGCGGCTCAAGCCAGGCAATTCGGTGTCGAAGCCGAAGCTATCAAGGCGGATGCTGGCGACTCAGCGTCCGTTCGCGCATCGGTGAAGACTGCCTTTGAGCGGCTAGGAGGCCGCCTGGACATCCTTGTGAACAATGCCGGCGTATTTAAGCGGCGCCTCCTGCACGAGGCCACGGACGAAGATTTCGATAGCGTGATTGCCGTTAACATAAAAGGCGTTTTCGTGGCCTCCAGAGAAGCCGCCAAGCTCATGCCGGAAGGCGCACGCATAATCAATATCGGATCAAGTTTCGGCGAGCGCGTCCCTTTCCCCGGCATCGGACTTTACTCGATCAGCAAATTCGCCGTGGCAGGCATGACGCGAGCGCTGGCGCGAGACCTCGCGACCAAGGGAATCAGCGTGAACGCGATAGAGCCAGGGCCGATAAAGACGGACATGAATAGCGGCGATGAGCGTCACGGGCGCATTATGGCTATGATGACCGCGTTTGGCCGCTATGGAACGCCGCAAGACGTGGCAAATGCGGCGGTGTTCCTTGCGCTGCCTGCGTCGGGCTATATTACCGGGGCCACGCTCGCGGTCGATGGCGGGTTCGAGAGCTAGTAGGATTGCGGGGCAGAACTAGCAACGGATCGTTGTTAGATAATTAGGATCGGCTGCGGATAAGGCTTGCATTTTCTGGTCGCGAGTCACTACGGCCAATTTCCCAACTCTCGCGGTTGCTATGATGTAGCAATCTCCAGGGTCACCATTATTGTAAACGTCCGGCACTTTCGAAGCTTCTAAAGCGATGCGGGAACCGATTGAGACAATCTTTGCTCCGGTTGTCCGGCAGCCTTTTCTAAACCAAGTAGCGGCATCCTGCCCGTTGAGGTTAGGGCGCTTGGCGGGATTAGCTTTCCTTAACGCAAGCGCCGCCTCCCAGCCGGTGATCGGCGAAACGTAAAGACTATTGGCCGCCTGTGCTTGTGCTATAGCAAACAATGCGGCAGGCTCGATGGGTTCGGCTGCAAGAAACCAGACAAGCGCATTTGTATCGAGTAATAGACGCACTTAATATTTCTTCGAGCGCGTCGGGCCCTTTGCCTGCGATAGCGAGCTTCCCGCTGTCGATTTCGCTCTCTTTTTCTCAGCCTGAGCGAGAATAGGCTTCGTAAGATTAATTCCCCTCTTTACCGAATACTCGCCCTTTAAAGCGCCATACCCTTTGAGCGCGAACGTCGTGCCGCTTTCCGTGTCCCTAATTGTCGAGGAACCTGGATCGGACTTGACCACGAACTTACCACTCGATGCGATGCGCTTTGCCTTATTCATGGGATCCTCTCCGACGGCTTATACCAATATAGATCTCCTCTAATAATCTTGGAAGCCGTACCTGTGCAGATGCGTTGGCGGAGCAGCGTAACTCTGCCCTAAGCAATTCGCCAGAGCTTCGCTGCGTAGATCATGAAAATCCGGGGCTCTGCATCATACAGCGCACGGATTGCGGCGTCCTTGCAGTGGAGGCCACCTGCATAAGCGCCGAAGGCCGGCATAATCAGAAGCCGCCCCGATGCGCAAAAGCAGCGGCCTGAGAAGCGATAGCCGTCAGCGGGCGCGCTTGCTTTCGGGTGGAAATGACCGGCGATCTGCGGTGCATCGAGGGCAGCGCTTGGTTCGTGGCGAAGCACGATGCTGCCCAGCGTAAACTCGGCCATCGCGCTGCCTCCGCAAAAGGCTGGAGCCTCGGGATCGTGGTTGCCGCTGATCCAAACCCAATCATCGGTCAATGCGCGGATCGAAGCGAGTACGTCGCGATCCGCCTCCACCATGCGCTGTCCGGCCTTCAAATCATGGAAGCTGTCGCCAAGGCAAACCACGCGCTTTGGCCGATAGGCTTCGATCACGAGTTTCAAGCGCGAGAGTGTGTCGTGGCTATCAAGCGCCGGAATGAGCCGCCCGCGCGCAGCAGCAGCCGAACCCTTTTCAAGATGCAGGTCCGACACGATGAGGGTGTCATGCGCCGCGATATAGACCGCGCCCGATTGATCGAGAGTCAGGAAATGACCACCAAAGGCGATCCTGATAGAGCGCTTTCCCTCGCCAAACGCCTCCTCGACCGCGTGAGCAGCGCCCGGCTCAGCCTCTATCACTTTGCTTGAGTTCATTCTCTTCGACGCCAAATTTGCGCTGAGGCCAATTGTTAGCCCGCGCTTTCGCTCACAGCAACCCGGACATCATTCATGAGGTCTTCGGCTTCATGCTGCAGGCTCGCCTGGGCGAGAATATGTTCGATGCCAGCGCCTCTGACCTGCTCCGTGCGCACATCCATTAGCACAGGGATCGAAAAGGGCGATGCGCGGTCGAGCGTCTGAAAGCGCCAGCGGTCTTGAAAGCGGGTAAGAAGCTCCGAAAGCCGCTTCAAATCCAGAAGCTCGCGCTCGGCGTCGCGGCGAGCAACGGCGAGAAGAATGTGGTCCGGTTCGTAGCGCCGCAGCACATCATAGATGAGATCGGTGGAAATCGTCATTTGCCGCATCGTCTTGCGGGCGGCGTTGTTCTGCTGCTCGACAAGGCCGGTGATGGTCGCCACATGCCGGAAAGACCGCTTCATCATAGTGCTTTCCGAAATCCATTCCTCAAGCTGGTCGCCGAGAATGTCAGGCGCGAGGAACTGCGCCACATGCTCGCGCTTGACAGGAGAGAGGCCCGAAATGATGAGCCCGTAGTCGGTAATCTGATAGCTGATCGGCTTCAGGTCGAGGTGCTCCATACGCCGCGTGATGAGCATTCCGAGCGTCTGGTTCGCGCGCCGTCCGGCGAATGTATAAAAGACAGTGTGATGGAAGCGCCGGTGAAAGAAATGCTCGACGAGAAGCGTGCCGGGGTCGGGGATGATTGAAAAGCGGGCCTGTAAGTCGAGCCATTCGCGGACATCGCCGGGCAGGTTCCGCCACTCTTCCGGCTGCGCAAGGAGCGCGCGGACACCATCCGCGAGAAAAGTCGAAAGAGGCATTTGGCCGCCCTCATAAGAGGGAACTTTAGGTTCACCGCCAGAAGCGGGCTTCGCCTCAACCGTCATGTCACGAATGCCAACAAAGGCAAGCACTTCGCCTGCGAAAAAGAACGTGTCGCCCGGCGTCAGCCCTTGCGCGAAATATTCCTCCACCTCGCCGAGAATACGCCCGCCGCGCCCTGCCCCGCTGACCCGCTTAACCTTCAACCGCGCCGCTTCGACGATCACGCCAATGTTCTGCCTGTGCCGCCGCGCGGTTGCGATATTGGCGATGCGGTAACGGCCATCCGGCGTTGGGCGGAGGCGTTTATAGCGATCATAGGCGCGCAGCACATAGCCGCCATCAACGGCGAACTGAAAGAGCCGGTCAAATGTTTCGCGCGGCAAATCCGCATAGGGCAACGCCGTGCGGATCTCGTCAAACAGCTCATCGGGCGCGACCGGCGAAGCGCATGCGCAGCTTATGATGTGCTGCGCCACGACATCGAGCGAGCCACGCCCCGGCGCATCGCCGTCGAGCTTACCTTCTTCGATTGCGGCAAGGGCGGCGCGGCATTCCAGCGCCTCGAAGCGATTGGCAGGCACGAGCAGCGCTCGGCTCGGCACATCCAGACGATGGTTGGAGCGGCCCACGCGCTGAAGCAGACGGCTTACGCCCTTTGGCGCCGCGACCTGGATCACAAGGTCCACATCGCCCCAGTCGATGCCAAGTTCCAGCGCCGCCGTCGCGACGACGCTCCTGATCTTGCCCGCCGCCATCATGGCCTCGGTGCGCCGCCGCTGTTCACGGCTGAGCGAGCCATGATAGACGGCAATCGGAAGATTATCGTCGTTCACGTCCCACAGCATTTGCAGGACGAGTTCGGCCTGGGCGCGCGTATTCACGAACACAATGGACGTGCCCGCGCCGCGTATCGCCTCGTAAATCGCAGGCATGGCATAGCGCGCCATATAGCCACCATAGGGAATGCGGGCGTTTTCCGGCTCCAAAATGCGAATATCAGGCGCGGTGGGAAGTCCGGATTGCAGCGCTGTGGCGGGCGAACCTGCCGGACCGAGCCATGAGGCCAGCGCCTGCGGATCGGCAACAGTGGCAGACAGCCCGGTCCGCACATGCCCTGGCGAAAGCGCCGCTACGCCGCGAAAGCGCGAGTGCCGTGAAATCGCCGCGCTTTGTTGGCGCGAAACTATGCACTTCATCGACGATGACATTGCGCAAACCGGAAAAAAGCCGCGCCGCATCGGGCGACGACAGCATCAGCATCAGGCTCTCCGGCGTCGTCAGGAAGATATTTGGCGGAAGGCGGCGCTGCCGCGCTCGCTTGGCCTGCGGCGTATCGCCTGTGCGGCTTTCGACGGTGACGCGCAGCGCCATCTCCGCAATCGGCCGTATCAAATTGCGCTCGATATCGTTCGTGAGCGCTTTCAGCGGCGAAACGTAAAGGGTGTGGATGCCTTCCGGCCTGGTTTCGTGAATATCGATCAGGCTTGGAAGGAAGCCGGAAAGCGTTTTGCCGCCCCCCGTAGGCGCAATCAGCAAAGTCGATTGCCGGGCCGCAAACGCCTCGGCCATTTGGTGCTGATAGAGATGCGGCCGCCAGCCCCGCGCGGCGAACCACGCTTCGACATAGGGGGGAAGACTTCGGTACCCCCTTTCAATAACAGAGGTCGCGGACGGCATTGCTTACCCAAATTCGAACGCTTGGCTTGAAAACGCAAGCTTTGTACTTGTTTTGTACTATTTTTTTAATCCAGTGCTACACTTTCTCAGTGTCTTTTATAGGTGGCTTCTTGTGATTTTTCATAAGTCCTTAACGCGCTCTGGTGGACCGCTTCTGCAAAGGAGGATCCAATGAGCGATTTTGTCCCAACCGTCATCCGTCGCCCGGACGAGAATCAACGCATAAAGTTGGCCACACCTATGCCGTCATGGATAATGGCTAGGATAGGAGGAACAATGCGTGTAGACGAAAGAATCCGTAAATGCGTCGGCTTTGTTGGCATTGAAGCCAACAATGAATTCTACCCTGCTGGCACAGGCTTCCTGGTTGGCTTCCCTTACGGACCCAATCTGCATTTTAGTTTTTTAGTTACAGCCGACCATGTTTTAGATGGTTTGCCTGAAAATTTCGCCCTTCGCTTGAATAGGCGCGAGGGATTTGCAGCATCTACAATGCTCAGTAAATCAATGGCTACGAGGGACATCGTGAACGATGTGGCTATTTTTCCAATGCCGTGGACTTTACCGTTCACGATGTGATGCCGCTTGAATTGCGGCGTGATTTGCTTCTCAAGCAAAGAGAAGAATTTTGGGGAGTCGCACTCGGCGACGAGGTTTGCGCAGTCGGTCTCTATTCTTCGCACCACGGAAAAGTAAAGAACATACCTGTCATCCGAATCGGCAATCTTGCTGCTCTTTGCGAAGAGCCGGTTAACACAATTCGCGGCCCGGCAGAGGGATACCTGATTGAACTAAGGACATTTGCTGGTCTCAGTGGTTCGCCAGTATTTGTAGTAGCACCGCCCGTGCAATCCAAAGATGGCCAGCTCCGTTACCAACCAAGCGAAGGTTTGGGCAACGTTCCTTTAGGTATGCTGGTAGGGTATCACTTAGTTGATTCTAAAACGGACCAAGTTCTTGTTCCAAGAACCCAGATGGTGGCGCAAGCCGACGCTGCGAACGATGCTTATACTTTCGATGAGCGCAACACCGGTTTTGGGATTGTGATTCCCATAGAACGGGTTTTGGATATGTTGGAAAACCCGGATCTGCAATTGCAGATGAAAATTCGCGCAGAGCAATGGCTTAAGAACACGGGTGCCAAAGGCTAAGATTTGGTCAAGACTCACCTGACCGCGTCCGGTAAGTAACCTGCCACAAACAGTCCTAATTGAGATGAAGCACCCACGCGAATGGATGGAGGTTCGGCCCGAAGGGCTCTACTGCAAGGCGGGCGATTTTTTTGTCGATCCCGTGCGAGCCGTGCCGCAAGCCGTCATTACGCATGGGCATTCGGATCACGCGCGCTCGGGCCACGCCAAGGTTATTGCAACGGGCGATACGCTTGCGATCATGGCCTGCCGTTACGGCGACGCCTTCACCCAAAAGCGCGTCGAGCTTCCCTATTCGCAAGCAATCCATCTTGGCGACACGCGCGTCACGCTTTACCCAGCCGGGCACATTCTGGGCGCGGCGCAGGTGCTGATCGAACATGGCGGCGCTCGCCTCGCAGTGTCGGGAGACTACAAGCGAACCATCGATCTCACCACGCGCGAATTTGAGATCGTTCCCTGCGATGTTTTCGTGACCGAGGCGACGTTCGCCCTGCCTGTGTTCTGCCACCCGGACCCGCGCCACGAGATCGAGAAGCTTCTGACATCGCTCGCAGTGTTTCCCGATAGCTGCCACGTTGTCGGATGCTACGCGCTTGGCAAATGCCAGCGGCTCATCTCGGAATTGCGGCGCGCAGGCTATGACAAGACAATATATCTGCATGGCGCGCTCGTAAGACTAACCGAACTCTATGAGGAGCGTGGGGTTCGGTTAGGGCCATTCGCGCAGGTGACGCCGGAGAACCGGAAGACGCTCGGCGGAGAAATTGTGCTATGTCCGCCCTCGCAACTGGCGGATCGCTGGTCGCGGAGCTTGCCTGACGTGATCCCAGCCGCAGCTTCGGGCTGGATGCAAATCCGCGCGCGTGCCAAGCAGCAGCGCGTCGAACTTCCGCTCATTATCTCCGATCATTGTGACTGGCCGGAGCTTATCAAAACCATTCACGAAACGGGCGCGGAGGAGATTTGGGTCACGCATGGCCGCGAGGAAGCGCTCGTCCATTACTGCCAAAAAGTAGGCTTGCGCGCCCGCGCACTTTCGCTACTGGGCTATGAAGATGAAGCGGGGGAATAATTTTAGAGCCGTTCCCGATCGAAGGGAATCGAGAACGGCTCTATTTTTTTGATTTGTCGCGCTTCTTATCCGAAAACCGCGCAACACTTTTCGGGAAGCGCTCTAGGGGAAGAGTTTTTTGGAATTTTTCTTTGTATTAGCTGTTGGGTTGGTTGCCGGCGTTATTAGCGGCATCGTCGGTACAGGGTCTTCCATTATGCTCGTTCCGGTCCTCGTCTATGCGTTCGGCCCCAAAGAGGCCGTGCCGATCATGGCGGTGGCGGCGATTATGGCAAATCTGTCGCGCGTTATGGCGTGGTGGCGTGAGGTCGATTGGCGCGCATGCGCCGCCTATGCGGCGACTGGAGTTCCCGCGGCGGCGCTCGGCGCCCGAACATTACTCGCCCTGCCCCCACATGTCGTCGACATAACGATCGGCTGTTTTCTTATCCTAATGATACCGGTACGGCGTTGGCTTGCCGCTAAGAACTTCAAGCTTTCGCTGCTGCATCTCGCGGTTACGGGCGCGGCTGTCGGCTATCTCACAGGCATCGTCGTTTCCACCGGGCCAATAACTGTCCCGATCTTCATGACTTATGGATTGGTTAAAGGCGCATTTATTGCCACTGAGGCGGCGGGTTCGCTTGCTGTCTTTGCCAGCAAAGCTGCTGCTTTCCAACATTTCGGCGCGCTACCCGTAGAAATAGCACTGAAAGGGTTGATCACCGGCTCTTCTCTCATGGCTGGGACGTTCGTTGCCAAGCGTTTCGTGCTCAAATTCGATGCTCGCCACTTTCGTCTTTTAATGGACGGCCTGATGCTGGTTTCCGGTTTGGCGATGCTGCGGAACGCCCTCTAATTAGCGTAAGCGCGATGGTGGCGGGCAGACCTGCCGTTCACCATATCTAAGCCATGCAAGCCTTCTCGAACCTTCTTGACCGGCTCTATTATACGCATTCGAATCTTGGCAAGGCCGCCATACTCGCGGACTATCTCCGCCGCACGCCAGACCCGGATCGAGGCTGGGCACTCGCGGCCATAGCCGGGACGCTCACCTTCGAGCTGTTCAAGCGCTCGCTTGTCCGGGACCTCGTAGAAGAGCGCGCCGATCCGGTGCTGTTGGCGCTATCTTACGATTATATTGGCGAGATGTCGGAGACCGTGGCGCATATTTGGCCGCGCAGCAGCCGGGCGACGATCCTCAATCGACTGCCGCCGCTGCACGAGGTCATCCACGAATTCCAAAGGCGCGATAAACCGCAAACTCGGGAATATCTCGCCCTTCTGCTCGACAATATGACACCGCCTGAGCGCTGGGCGCTCCTAAAGCTCGGCACGAGCACCTTGCGCATCGGCATGTCGACGCGCTCTGTGAAGCATGTGCTGTCGGAGTTCGGCGGCGTCGATCTCGGCGAGATCGAAGAAGTCTGGCACGCGCAGGAGCCGCCTTATCTCGATCTCTTCGCCTGGCTCGAAAAGCGCGGCCCGAAACCCGATTGCAAGGACGCGGTGACATTTCATCCCGTCATGCTCGCTCATCCGCTCGAAGACGAGGATCTCGCGGCCATCTCAGCCACCAGCTTCATAGCGGAATGGAAATATGACGGCATTCGCGTGCAAGTCGTTTCGACGGCGGCGGGGAAGGCGCTCTTCTCGCGGAGTGGCGACAATATCTCGGGAGCTTTCCCCGATGTGCTGGCGCGCGTGAATTTTCAGGCTGTGCTTGATGGCGAGCTGATTGTTAAGTCTGGCGACGGCATCGCGCCTTTTAATCATCTGCAGCAGCGACTCAATCGCAAATCTCCCGATCCGGCGTTGCTCGCGAAATATCCGGGCCACATCATTCTCTATGACATGCTCGCCGTTGATGGCCGCGACCTGCGCCCACTGCCGCTCGTCGAACGCAAAGCCGAAATGGCGCGCTGGTTCGATGCGGTAAATCCTGACGGCGCCGAGCTGGCTCAATCGCTTGAATTCCGAAACCCTGGCGAACTTCAAGCGCTGCGGGCGGAGGCCGCGCGCCTCGCGTCACCGCATATTGAAGGCCTCATGCTGAAGCGCAAGGATTCCACTTACGTGGCGGGCCGTCCGAAGGGCCAGTGGTATAAATGGAAGCGCGATCCGCTGCTGGTCGATGCCGTCGTCATGTACGCCCAGCGCGGCACCGGCAAGCGCTCGTCTTTCTATTCCGACTACACATTCGGCCTTTGGCACAATGGCGAGCTGTCGCCCATCGGCAAAGCCTATTTCGGCTTCACCGATGAAGAACTGAAAGATCTCGATAGATGGGTGCGCAACAATACGGTCAACCGTTTTGGGCCGGTGCGCGAAGTTGAGAAAGCGCTTGTGTTCGAAGTAGCGTTCGATGCTGTCCACCGTTCGACGCGGCACAAGTCAGGCGTCGCCCTTCGCTTTCCGCGCATCAATCGCATTCGTTGGGACAAACCCGCCCGCGAAGCCGATAGGCTTGAGGCGCTGGCGAAGTGGCTGGATTGATACGCGGAGAGCCGCACTCTTCCGCACGACGATTGTAAGGAGAAAGGACCACTGAATTTCAGCTAGCGTTTGCTCTCACTCGCCTGGTACGCCGTGAGTTGGAAGTCTAGGTCATCGTCCACTGCATCTTGGCCATTGAATGCCACGACCAGACTTCTATCGGGGAAGTCGCGCCGGAGCTTGCAATCCCACATGTCCTTCAGCCGGAAACCAAGCCAAACTAGTTGCTCTCGAGTTGGCCTAAGATCAGGATCACCAAACAAAGTTGCAATGTGTATGTGATTCATGACGGCTTCAACTGCTGCTCGATTCCCGTTCGTTTGCTTCAGGAAGCCATAGTAGTTTACTGCATCGAAACCACTGCGCAAAACGCATCCATCAAACACTTCGAAGGTAGGCCAAAATAGCCAAGCATATCCGATTGCATGCTCGTAATTGCCAGCCAAACTGATCCAACTCCCGGGATCGAACTCGGCCTTGTTGACTTCCTCCCATTCGCGAATCTCCGGGATCAGGTTTCGATAATCCATACCGCTCTTCTCGCTTAAAACTTTTCAGAGGAAATACTTTGGCTGAGATTGACTAACAAGCTCTCAGTTAAAGGCCGCTGTTCAAATTAGGTTTTCTTAGCGGGGCAAGATCAGGGAAGTCGCCGGGCTTTTCAGCAGCCCGGCAACAATTCATCTGAATTAACCGTCGTCGTCACCCCAGCCATATTGCGCGTAGCGGCGCCCATGGCGCCCGCCCGTGCCCCGCCTGCCGTGCGCGTAATGCAGCGGTTTGCCGTCATCGACGTGACCGCAGTCATTGAAGCTGCAACCGTCACGGAACCCGTGCTTCGCGATGAGCGCGTGCGCGTGATACATGAAGTTAGCGGTGAGCCCCCACCCACGTTGATCGAAGTCGCAGGCGGCGCCTGCGTAGTGCCGCGAGTTGGGCACGTGGCCACCATGCGCAAGACAGCCAATGCGCCTTGGTTTGTAGCCGTGCGCGACGAAGTCGGCGATCAGGGCTTGAAAGCGCGAGGCGAGGTGGCTTGCAACGGTGATCGGCCCGGCGGCGGTGTCTACTCGGATCATGCCACCTCCTTGATGCTGTGCAGCCTCGCGATGCCGGTGCTTCACATGTTTGGTGGAAGACTTCGCGGCATGTCTTTTATGGGAGCCGTGCGCGGAGTGATGATGGTGATGGTGATGATAATGATAATGGCGGCGATGATGCCGGTGAGCGGCTTGCGCAGGGTAGGAAACGGCAAAAAACAGCGCAGCCGTTATGAGAAGTCGCATAACTAGATACCTCTTTACTCTTATGATCGAGGCTGTCCAGCGAGAGGAGCTTGCGCTCGCGAACGGGCGCGGCATGTGCCATGCGCCCGGTGTGGACAGCCACCACCGAGCGGCGGAGCCCCGCGTGTAGGACGCGAGTGCGCTCGGAGAAGTGGCTGGCTATGGCGTAATTGCGGCGAAGGCGCGGCCAACTGTTGCCCAAAGTCCACAATTTAACTAAAAAGAGAAATGTAAAGCGTGTTGCTGCTTGCTCGTCCAAAAGATGATTCGGCGTGTATCTCTCGTATTTCGATAGCATTTAAAGGGGCCACCTGTATGGGTTCGCCATCGGTGTGCGCTTGGCAGAAGCGAGACCTAAAAACCCCTACCGTCGATGTAATTCACGCCGTCCGGTATATTGGGAGATGAAGAATTCTCAACGCTCACAGAACTTCGAAATCTGTCTATCAATGCACGGCAATTGAGATCTGAGAGTTCAATTTCCAACAATTGGCTTATTTCTAATCGTATCGCCGTGTATTCATGCTCGGTGAAAGGCGGCTCTGCTTTTAAAAACTCCTCAGACGAGCAGGCCACAGCGAATGCGAACGGAATTAGCTTCGGTTTTAATTGCAAGCTTTTGATTGTCGCCTGTACCTGGCCTGCAGTATAATGTTTGCTCTTTCCATAACGCCGCATCAAAATATGAGGAAGGGTTCGAGTAACAGGCCGCAAATTGCGCCGTTTGATAATATTGATGATGAAGAGCATTATTGCCCCTACGATGTAATAAATCGATCATAATACAAGCTTCGCCTCTACTCGCCTGTCGCCATTTTCTGGAATTCACTCTTACGCAAATACCTCCGCATGAACGCATTGCTGATTCCTCACGCGGGTGTCAATTCCGCGTGATCCTCGCTCTCTCGCACCTTCGGCCATTTGACAGGGGCAAACAGCCCTTGATAGCCCTCTCCAAAACATCTGCGCCTAAGGGGATATCAGAAGTACAATCAACATGCTTGTTGGTTTGTGCCTGTGCGCCATTTTTTATGCTGCGCCCAGGCTTGCCCAAGACTTTCTGCCGGCAATTTTCATTTGCCGCCCAAGACCTACTATCGAACGGCTTCGGTGCAGGGCCATACGATATTCTATCGTGAGGCAGGAGACCCGAAGAAACCCACCCTCGTGTTGCTACACGGCTTCCCAACCTCCTCCCACTACTACCGGGAACTGATACCTATGCTATCCCAGCACATGCACATCATCGCGCCCGATAATCTGGGCTCTGGGTATAGCGAACACCCGGACCCTGACGATTATCCCTACACTTTCGACAAGCTGACCGATCATGTTCAAGGATTGCTCGAAGCGCTCAAGATCGACCGCTACATGCTCATGCATGACTTCGGTGCACCGGTAGGCTTTCGCCTCATCACCCGGCACCCCGAGCGTGTTCAGGCCATCATCTCGCAAAACGGGAACGCCTATATCGAGGGGCTGACGCAGCAAAGGCTAACCGCGTTCCGGGAACGCCACGAGGATAGGTCACCACAAAAGGTTGCCTCGATCTACGCGTCAGTGAGTAAGGAAGGCGTTATTGATAAACAGTATCTGCGCGATGTGCCAGCCGAGCAGCGGGACATCATGAGTCCGGACAGTTGGACTCATGACCTATCTTTCCTGCAGAGCGACAAAGACAAGAAAATTCAGGTTCAACTCCTCCAGGACTACCAGACGAACATCGACCAATATCCGAAGTGGCAGGAAACCATGCGGCAGCACCAATTCCCTACCCTTCTCGTGTGGGGGGAGCGCGACCCGGTGTTCATTCCGGCAGGCGCTAAAGCCTTTCTCCGTGATCTGCCGAAGGCCGAATTGCACTTGATTGACGCGGGCCACTTCGCGCTTGAGGAAAAGTCCACCGAGATTGCGCAATACATTCTGGAGTTTGTCAGCAAGCAGTAATTTTCGGGGTGGTCCGCTCGCTACAAATAGTCCACGAAGTGAAAGAACGAGCCAGTGACATGGCCACGGCGGCTGCCACCGCTGGCAACCGGCGCACCTTCCGAGTCGAAGAGATTAAAGAGCTTCTCATCCGGCTCGGAAATAACCGAGGCGTAATGAAATTCGTGCCCGCCCACCGAGCTTCCGCCCGGCCCCAAAACGCAGTCATGCAGCAATTCCGCCCTGCGATAACCCAGATGGAGCTTTCTCGCCGCAAAGCTTGTTTCTAGTCCGAGCAGGCCCAGCATCTCGTGGCGTTCGCCCTTAGCGTCGATCAGGCCCTGGCCAAGCGCCATGTAGCCTCCGCACTCGCCATGCACCGGCTTGCTCGCGGCAAAGGCCCGGACGCCATTGAGAAACCTCGCATTCGATGCCAAGCGGGCTGCGTGCAGTTCAGGATAGCCGCCGGGAAGCCAGACGAGATCCGCAGATGCGTCCGGCGGCTCGTTATCCAGCGGAGCGAATGGCAGGATTTCAGCACCAGCTTCGCGCCAGGCTTTAATAACGTGCGGATAGACGAAGGAGAAGGCCGCGTCCTGTGCGAGTGCGATGCGTTGAGCTGGCGGTTGCAATACTATCGCGCCGCCTTCTGCCTCCTGAAAGGGGTCAGTTTGCCGCCCGTCGATCTTGAGCAGTGCCTCCACATCAATATGGGCTTCGGCTAAATCGGCGAGCGCATCAAGCCGCGCGTGAAGACCTTCGGTTTCGCTTGCCTGAACCAAACCGAGATGCCGCTCCGGCAGGTCGATCTGGGTTCGTCTTGGAATGACGCCTAAGACATCAATTCCGATACGCTCGAACTCGATGCGAGCGAGCCTTTCATGGCGCGGGCTTGCCACGCGATTAAGGATTACGCCAGAGATCTCAACGCCCGGCTGGAAGCCGATGAAGCCGCGCGCCGTCGCGGCTGCGGTCTGCGATTGTCCCGAGATATCAAGCACCAAGACAACGGGGTATCCCGTAAACGCCGCAATCTCCCCGCTCGATCCGTTGCCCCATGTGCCGCGACGAAGCCACACCGTCGAACAGGCCCATCAGCGCTTCGATCATAACGAAATCCGCGCCTTCAGCCGTTTCGAGCAGTGAAAGCGCGGTCTGCTTCCGCATCGCCCAGCTATCGAGATTATAGCTTGGCCGCCCACATGCCGCCGTATGGAATGCGGGATCAATATAATCGGGGCCGCATTTATAGGGCTGAACGCTTATGCCTCGCCGACTCAGCGCGCGCAAAAGCCCGAGCGTCACCGTCGTTTTGCCGGAGCCGGAACGCGGCGCAGCGATCATCAAACCGGGCGGCTTGGCGCGAGGAGGAAGCATTATGCTACATAGAACTCATGAGCGACGCCAGTAAACCCCATCATTCCGAACCAGCGGCCAGAAGCCACACAATTCTCCGGCGCGGCTGGACGACCGGCACATGCGCGGCGGCTGCCACGCGCGCGGCTGTGGAAGCGTTGTTCACTGGCGAATTTCCTGATCCCGTGGAAGCCACGCTACCGAATGGAACGCGGCCAAGTTTCGCTCTTGCTACCCACGAGCTCGGAGACGGATGGGCGCGGGCGGGCATCATCAAAGACGCGGGCGACGATCCCGACGTTACGCATGGCGCGCTCATCATTGCGACAGTTTCGCGGGGCGAAGCTGGCAGCGGCGTTACGTTCCGCGCAGGGCCTGGCGTTGGCATGGTAACGCGCGCTGGCTTGCCCATTCCACCAGGCGAACCGGCAATTAACCCCGTACCGCGAGCCATGATGCGCGAAGCGATCCGCGAAGCCGCCGAGACTTTTAAGCACCCCGGCGATATCGTAGTGGAAATCTCAGTCCCTGGTGGCGAAAAGCTTGCCCAAAAAACGCTGAACGGCCGCTTGGGCATCGTTGGCGGCCTCTCAATTCTCGGCACGACCGGCATCGTCATACCCTATTCCTGCGCCGCCTGGATCGACACCATACATCGCGGCATCGATGTGGCTCGCGCCGCTGGCCTTGAGCATGTTGCGGGCGCGACCGGCGCTGTGTCTGAGGCGGCGGTGAAGAAGCTTTATGATCTCTCCGAGATTGCGCTCATCGACATGGGCGACTTCGTGGGCGGAATGCTCAAATATCTGAGAACGCATCCCGTTCCCCGCGTGACGATAGCTGGGCGGCTTTGCGAAAATGTCGAAGCTGGCGGCGGGGCGGCTCGATCTGCACTCGAAGCGTGGCGTGGTGGATTTGCAGCTTATCGCGGACTGGCTCCGCGAACTCGGCGCAGATGAGCGAGTCGTGGAACAGGCCCGCAACGCGAACACCGCGCAAGAAATTCTACAAATTTCGAACGAGGCGGGAGTGCCCCTGCCGCATCACGTCGCGAAATTGGCCTGCGAATGCGCGAGGAAGACGCTGCAACGCGACAAGATCGCCCTCAACGTTGTGGTCGTAGCCCGCGACGGCACAATCGTCGCGAACGCTGGCTCTTGACCCAGCCTGCGAGTCATTACGCCTTATCGTGCATCATTATCGAATAGATTTCGGCCACCCGTTCGGCAGTAATGCCGTAGCGTTGTTCAATAGACAGAGGATGATCGGTCGGCTCAAGCTCGATGTATGGTCGAATACCATCATCGCGCAGATGCAATTTCGTTTTTAAGTTGATCGTATCAGGGTAAGGCTTCAGGTACGCATTGAGCCATCCAAAAAAAGGTCTGGATTGGAATCCGCTTGGCAAGCCAAAGCCGGGGTTTGAGGACGAATTCCACGCATTGTTAGGGCGAATAACGACGGCAGAACAGTGGATGCAGCCATCACCAATTTCACATACCGCAGCCGGCTACGACAAGGACAGGCTCCTTGAACGATTGCGCGCAATTGAGATTACCCCTTATGAAGCACTCAACGCTCCCCGAGTTGGTCGTGATTTCGCCGCCGACGCCTGGATCACGTCGAAATATGAGAACGCATCGCAAAAACCGGATGCGATTTGCCGTGCTCGACCGTGAAGTGGTGCTTAAACTGTTTTCCGATCTTGCCATACAAAGCGGCCTCGTCCGTCATCAGCATGCTTTCCTTTGCGAGGTTAGCGTCGATGATCGGCTTGATGTTGGCCGTGTCTGCTTTGTCTATGACGAAGCTGCGCACTTCGCCGCCGCGCTCAACTAGGCTTAGCGCTGCTTGCTTGTGAGCATAGCCGCGAGCGTTTGGATGCTTTACCGCGCCTTCCTTCTTGCCGATGAAGGTCTCGTCCGCCTCGACAATGAGCCAGGGCCGCCCATTGGGAGCAAGACCGCCGGTCCGCATAGCTTCACGAATACGATGGCTCATGAACCAAGCAGTCTTGAGCGTCACGCCAAGCGTGCGGTGAAGCTGATTGGAGCTGATGCCCTTTTTGCTGGAGCACATCAGATAGATCGCCTGAAGCCAGATATGCATTGCGACATGGCTGTCCTCGAAGATTGTGCCAACCTTTACCGTAAAAGGCTTACGCCGATATGTGATCGCTTCTTCTCATGGAAGCAAGCGGCCCACTGTTCAAAGCTCGTTTTACTCAACGAAACCCACACGCCCCAGCTAAAAGCCTCGCTTTCACCATGAACCGGAATGTCGATGCATCCGCGAACGAAGAACCATTCTTCATCAATGACGCAATCATCGGTACCAAGACTACAACGGCGCTCGCGTTCTACTTCCGGGATTTGGTAGTAGCTCAAGGGCTTGTCGGCCCCAAAGCTCGGCATCCCTTCGTGGATTTGATCGCACGAGGAGCATTTGAATTTAAAATTCATGTTTCAGAGCGCATTCAGCCAAAGCACCGCATTCACTGACCAACTACGCCAAGCTCTCCAAAGCAGGCGCAGATCACGGCTGGGGATTTTTTGACGGATCCTTTGCCCGTCTCATTAAGGGGAGGGCGAAGGAGATTAGGCATATGACAAACAGGAAGTTGAAAAATATGTACATATCATACGGTATTATCTTATGCCGATTTAAAGATTTGAGGATACCAAAAATCGAGAACATGCTGCCGAATGAAAGAAAGTCCAGGAGCGCGTCGTAATATGGTCTCGTTCCCGATCTCACAAGCGGCATGAGGAGCGCAACAAGCACTGCGCCGATCCATGCGCTTATAAGCATTTCTCTGATGTCTACCCAGTTTAATGGTGTAATCACGCTTTCCCCCAAGGTTTGTGGCCCCACCCAGCCAATGTACCGCCATTTTGCATCACCGCAAAGCCTAGACCGGGATCTGCGTCACTGACCGCGCGAGCGGAAGCGGCGCTGGTAATCCACGCTGTAGAGCGCGCTGTCACGGAAAACTGCTATCACCCAAAACTTCGCCAACAAGAATAAGCGCGGTGCGTTCGATCCCGCTCCCAGCGACCTCAGCCGTGATTGTCGCGAGCGTCCCGCGAATGATGCGCTGATCCGGCCAAGACGCGCGGAAAACCACCGCCACCGGACAATCTTCGCCATAAAACGGGATCAGGCGCGCGGCCACGTCTCCCAGAACATGCACCGAAAGGTGAATGGCGAGCGTGGCGCGCGTTGCCGCGAAGGCTTCCAGCGTTTCGGTTTCCGGCATTGCCGAGGCCCGGCCCGAAGTTCGCGTCAACACAACCGATTGGGCGACTTCCGGCAAAGTCAGCTCCTGCTGAAGCACCGCCGCAGCGGCGGCGAAAGACGGCACGCCCGGCGTCACCGTGTAAGGAATGCCAAGCCTATCGAGGCGGCGGAGCTGCTCGCCCATGGCGCTCCAGACCGAGAGGTCGCCGGAGTGCAGCCGCGCCACATCCTTGCCCGCTTCATGCGCCGAGCGGAATTCAGCTTCGATTTCGTCGAGGCTCATCGGCGCTGTGTCGACAATGCGAGCGCCGTGCGGGCAATGGGACAGGAGGGCCTGCGGAACAAGGGAGCCCGCATAGAGGCACACCGGCGCGTTGGACAGAATGTTGAGCCCGCGCACCGTAATGAGGTCTGGCGCGCCCGGGCCAGCGCCAATGAAGTGAACTGTCATGGGATGTAAGCTACGCTCGCGGTTGTGTTTCTTCCGCAAAATCTTGGAACCAGAAGCTTAGCGTCTGCTCCCAATGCAGCCAAAGCCGCCGCCTCGGCGACGGAGGGCACGCCATATTGCTTCATGGATTTATCCGAATGCGTGACGCATCCGGGCGCGGCGGCGTGCAATTCATCCAAGTGCAGAGAAATAGTGATTTCCAAATCCGCGTTATTCGCAGCATCTTGCAAGCACGGGATTGATGTCTGGCCGGTCCAGCGTCGCAATGAGCAAAGTCGTCTGCCGACTGCCTTCCCGTCCTCCTCGATTTTACTCCGAGCGCAGCCACGATCACATTCAAGTACATCCTCAATCGTAACGCGGCTTGTCGTGCCGATACCGATCACGAGCATGGTTTCACCGCCGTCCATTGCACGACCGGCAGCGCGGGCTGCCACGTCAAGTGCCTACCAACGCCATGCTCGCGCTCGATATTGATGCGTGTCAGCGTGCCTCCGAAATAGTTTCGGCGATTCCATCAGGGCCGCTTGACCCGCAAATGTCACCGCGTTCGCTACGATGCGCCCGCCGGGTTTCAGACGCCGCGCAACATACTGCAAGAATGGCCGGATCGCTCGCGCCGCCGCCGATGAAAATCGCATCGGGCGCTGGGCGCATCCTGAAGAATTTCCGGCGCGACGCCAGTGCGCACCTCCAAATTGGGAACGCCAAGCGACACCGCATTCCGCGTCGCGCGCGCGCCTCGCTCTGGAGAACGTTCAAATCCAATCGCCGCCGTCGAAGGGTGACTTAAGAGCCATTCTATCGCCACCGAGCCGCTGCCAAGGCCGACATCCCAAAGCAGCTCTCCTGGAGCCGGGCGCAGCGACGATAGCGTAATCGCGCGGACCTCGCGCTTCGTAATCTGCCCGTCGTGCTCGAAATATGCGTCGGGTAGCCCGCTGCAAAATGGAATGGCCCGCGCCTCGCGCCCGGCATGTACCTCGATGGCGATGATGTTTAGCGCAGCGAAGGTTTGCGCGGCCATTTCCTTCGCTTGCGCCTGATGCACCCGCTCGCGCAGGTCCCCGATCTCTTCCATTACATGCACAATGGATTGCCCAAAGCCATAGCGCGTCAATAATTCTGCCGCCTGCCCTGGCGTCGTCCCATCAAGCGAAAGCGCAAGGATGCGCTGGCCGTGATGCAGATGACGCAGCAGACATTCGGGCCGTTGAACATGCAGCCCCAATGTCACGGTCTTTTGCAATGGCCAGCCGAGCCGAGCCACCGCCAGCGAAAAAGTGGACGGCGCGGGCACGACCAGCATCTCCGAGGGAGGGATCTGTTCCGCCAGCACAGCGCCCGCGCCGAACCAGAACGGATCGCCCGACGCAAGCACGCAGACCGGCTCGCCGCGTCTCTCCAATATGCGAGGCAGGCAGGCGCGAAAGGGCGAAGGCCAGGTGACTTTTTCGCCAGCCACATCACCGATCAGCGATAGATGCCTCGCGCCGCCAAAAATGAGCGTCGCGCCGTCTATGAGCCGATTTGCGGCGGGTGAAAGGCCCTCGCGCCCGTCTTCGCCGATACCGACAATGGACAGCCAGCGCTGCGGCGTGGCATTGCTTGCCGTCATGAACTCGCTTGCCTCTTCATCAACGGCTTCTGCCATGCGCGTGCTACTCTTGGGCGGCTCGACAGAGGCCAGTAGCCTCGCAAGGCAATTGGCGAGCGACAGCCGTTTTGCCGCGACGATCTCGTTCGCCGGACGCACCGCCGCGCCGCGCGCTCAACCTTTGCCCATGCGCATCGGAGGGTTTGGCGGCGCGCCGGGCCTTGCGGATTACCTCATCGCAAACCGTGTCGATGTTTTGGTTGATGTCACGCACCCTTTTGCCGCGCAAATGAGCCGCAACGCCATTGAGGCCTGCGCGCTGACCGGCACGCCGCTCTTGGCTTTGGAGCGAGGGCCATGGGTGGCGACGGCCAAGGACAATTGGATTAGTGTTCCAAGCATCGCCGCTGCGGTTGAAGCGCTCGGAAATGTCCCGCGCGTGGTCTTTTGCGGCATTGGCCGCTTGGCGCTCGTTGATCTCCGCGCGGCCCCCCAGCATCGCTACATCATCCGCCTCATCGACGCACCCGCTGAACCGCTTGGCCTTCCGCGCATCAGCGTAATCCAAGCGCGCGGACCTTTCGCGGTGGAAGACGATCTTCGGCTGTTTCGAGAGCATGGCGTGGAGGCGGTTCTCGCTAAAAACTCCGGTGGCGACGCCACTGTTTCGAAGATCGAGGCCGCGCGGCTGCTGGGCTTGCCCGTCTATATGGTCGAGCGGCCATTCATTCCCACGCGGCCAACGGTTGAGACGGTGGAGCAAGCATTGCACTGGCTCGAACAACATTACGCAAGCTCCATCGCGCGCGGCGTATAAACCCAAGGCTCCGCGCTGCCTGCCCGAGGCAGCACCCTTGTTGCACTCGACCCGATAATCACAAGCGTCTGCATGTCTATCAAAGAGAGATCCGCAGTTCCGAGAGTGGCGACATGCACGCGCTCATCTGGCCGCCCTATGGCCCGCGCGAGAACGGCCACGGTGTCCTCGGATTTAGCCTGCCTGAAAATCTCGAACGCCCGATAGATGCTATCGGGGCGCGCTTTGGATGCGGGATTGTAAAGCGCGATCACAAAATCCGCCTCATATGCGAGTCGAAGCCGCTTCTCGATTACCGCCCAAGGCTTCAAATTGTCTGAAAGCGAAATCGCGCAGAAATCATGCCCAAGCGGCGCGCCGACCCGAGCTGCGGCGGCAAGCATCGCCGTAATTCCGGGTTCGACAATAATATTAAGCGCGCGCCATTCAGCAGGCCCATGCTCGACGGCTTCAAACACAGCAGCGGCCATGGCGAAAATGCCGGGATCTCCGCCCGATACCATCGCCACGCAGCGCCCTTGTTGCGCGACAGCGAGCGCCTCTTGCGCACGGGAGAGTTCAACACGATTGCCGGTCGGGTGCAGCCGCTGACCGGGTCGCGCCTCGATGCGCGCGAGATAGGCGTCGTAACCAAAAATATCTGTTGCCTCGGCAAGCGCCTCCGATGCCGCCGGGCTCATCCAGCGCGCGGGGCCAGGACCAAGGCCGACAACTGTGAGCCGCCCTGTCATTGTATCCGCCTGCCCCGGCAGCCCGGCAGAAGCACGATCGAAAAATAGGGCGCGGCACTCGCCTCTACCTCGCGCAGCGGCGCGATACGCTGGCCAGCCATTGTGCCGCGTTCGACATAGATCGCTTCGTCAAGGCGCCCAGCCGCTCTCAGCGCTTCGCAGATTTTCGGCAAATTATGGCCCACCTTCATGATGGCGGCGGCGTCAGTAGCCTTAAGCCTTGCAATGAGCTGTTCCGAATCAAGCGTGCCTGGCAGGACGGTGAGAACATCGTCGCCAAGCGTGATCGGTGCGCCCGCAGCCGTCCAACAGGCGGACATGCCGGTGACGCCGGGGATCACGACAATCGGGAACTCGCCGCGCAAGCGCTCATACATGTGAAGGAATGAGCCGTAAAAGAATGGGTCGCCCTCGCAGAGCAACGCGACATCCTGACCTTCTTCGAGAAGCTGCCGGATATTTTCGGCGGTGGCTGCATAAAAAGAGCTTATGGCGTCAACATAAGCGGCGTCTGTAAAGCGCAGTTCGACCGTGACCGGATATTCGAAGGTAATCTCTTTCGCGCCGGGAGATATGAAGTCCCGAGCGATGGTCCATGCGTGCCCTGGGGTGCCGCGTTTACGGAAATAGCCGACAAAGCGAGCGGCTTTCAGGACCTTAACGGCCTTAAGCGTCATCAGCTCAGGATCGCCCGGTCCGACGCCTACGCCATAAAGTGTGCCCCGCGCCTGCTTCATTCCCGCTCACTCGCAACAGCGTTAAGCGCGGCAACCGCCATGGCGCTTCCGCCCTTTCGCCCTCGCACAATTGCATAAGGCGCGCGGCCATCGGCGGCGAGCGCGTCCTTGGACTCGGCGGCTCCCACAAAGCCGACCGGCATTCCAATCACAGCCGCCGGTGCTCCTGCGCCCGCATCAAGCATGTCCAGCAATCTGAAAAGCGCTGTCGGCGCATTGCCGATGACGACGACCGAGCCCGCCAAATGAGGCCGCCAAAACTCCATGGCGGCGGCGGTTCTCGTGTTTTGAAGCGCTTGGGCCAGTTGCGGCACTTCCGGATGATCAAGCGTGCAGATGATCTCGTTTTTCGCGGGAAGGCGCGCCCGCGTGATGCCATTGGCGACCATGCGCGAATTGCAAAGCACGGGCGCACCGGACCGCAGCGCCTCCGAAGCGGTAAGTGCAAAGCTTGGGTGAAATACGATATCTTCCGACACCTCGACCATGCCGCAGGCGTGAATGATGCGCACCGCGACGCGCTCTTCAGCTTCCGAAAAACGCGCAAGGCTGGCTTCCGCCCGGATGATGCTGAATGAACGGCGATAGATCTCGTCGCCGTCGCGGATGTAGCTGCGTTCGTGCCCGCTCATGGCTGCATCGCTCTTTTCGCAATGAGGCCGGGGAGATCCGCGCTAAGCACGCCCGTGTGGATAATCTTCTCTTCTCCTCCAACGATGTCGTAACGGCCTGACCTTGCGACCGCCGTTATCTCTGCGCCGCGAGGGCAGGCACAGCGCTTTTCGCAGCCGGAAATATGGATCGCGGTGATGCCGATTTCCTCCTCCTGACGAAGCGCGTGAGCGACCGCTTTGGCGTCCTTTCGGGCTGCCGCTGTACCATGCGAGCAAGCTGGCGCGCCAACACAAGCGTGCATACGCATCAGAATGTCGCGCGGGTCGGCGATGCCGGATACTTTTTGCGCCAACTGGAAGAACTGCGGCTCGCCTCCATCCTCGCAGCGGAATACCAGCGCACGTTGCGGAGCGAGAGCCAGTTCGGCCAGCCTGTTCGCTTCCATGAAAGCAATAATCTCAGAGGCCGCCGCTTGCGATATTTCACCAAAAGCAAAGCCAATGCCGAAGCCTCGGCTGTCTTGACCTATCTCTAATGGCCCAACGGGAGCCGGAAGCTCAACCAGCCGAACTTGATGCGCAACGGCTTCTTTCCCGATGAGCACCGCAACGTCACGCATACGCCGGACGGAGCCGTCGCGCTCGCGGAGGCCGAGGAAGATCTCCAACAGGCTGTGGAGCTTCCCAATCGCCCGGTCCACGCTCCTACATGGAATGGCTTTAGTTTGCGCGCCATCCAGAATGATCCAGATGCGATCAGGGCCTTCACACACGAAAGTAACGTCGCTCAAATAGGCGCGATTGCCCTCGTTTCCAGCCTGGATTGCGATCCCGAACTTGCCCGGCAGCCGGTGAAAATGCGCGCCGGACAATAGCTGCTCGACAGCGCGCGCGAGTTTCCGCGCGATCGCAAGCGGCGCATCCGCCCCGGCATTTAGCGGGCACAAGGCCACCTGCGGCGTGACCATAATGTTGCGGATTGCTTCGGCTTGCGCGTCGTCATCCACAAGGCCAGCGCCCTTCAGCATATCGAGAGCATCTGGATAGGCCTCTTCAGAGACACCCCGAATTTGCACATTCGCGCGGCTCGTCAGATGCAAATCGCCATCGCCGAAACGGGCGGAGACCTCAGCCAGCGCCGCAAATTGCGCCAAGGAAAACAGACCAAGCCGAGGGCGCACTCTCATAATCAAGCCATCAGCCGCCTGCATGGGCAGAAGCGCGCCGGGACACCAGCCCTTTATGAGCGGAGCGGGCGCGGTCATAGCGGCGGTGCCTCGTCCAGCGCGGACAGGTCATTGCGGCGCGGCTTCCACAAGCTGCGCGCGATTGCTTCTTTGAAGCGGCTTTGGATCGCGGTGAGAGCGGCGCCATTTTCCCGCGCTAGAAAGCTCGCCACCGCCGGATCCCCTAAATAGGCGTCATAGAGATGTTCAAGACCTTCGCTGGAAATCGCGTCCGCAGTTGCCGCGAAAGCGAAAGCGGTATCGACCGTGGCCGCGACCTCAGCCCCGCCTCTGAAGCCATGCCGCATTTGACCTTCGAGCCAGCGGGAGCTTAAAGCGCGACCATGCAGCACGCGCGCGCCTTCTTCTTTTAGCGTTCGCACGCGCGGAACGTCCGGATCGCCGCTATCGCTGTGATAAATATCGACCGTGTCATTTCCAAGTGCTGCGGCAGCCGCCGCAAAGCCGCCCTCATGCGCCGCAAAATCCGGACTGGCCAGCATGTCGGTTTCCCGATGGTCCTGCACATGAACGAAGCTATCGGCCTGTCTAACTTGAGCAGCGAATGCTTCGCCTGCCTCGATGCCTACGCCCTCGCCGCTATAAGCGGTGCCCGACGCTGCGAGATAGGCTTCGCCCAAATCCTCGCGCTTTTGCCATGCGCCCGCTGTCGATGAGCTGCGTTACGCCCGCGCCGTAAGCGCCGTCTGCCGCGCCGAAGATGCGATAGAGCGTCGATTGGCGCTGCTTGCGCTCGATGAGCGGGTTCATGCCGTGTTCTTCGTCGAGCGCCCCAACGCGCTGCACCGCCGCGTGGAAGAACGCAAGCTGCGCCGGGAACATATCGCGAAGCAGCCCCGAAATCCGCAATGTGACATCAACTCTGGGCCGGTTCAGCTTCATGAGCGGGACGATTTCAAAGCCCGTGACCCGGAAGGATTGATAGTCCCAGACCGGCTTGACGCCGAGCAGCGCGAGCGCCGTGCCGATTTCCTCGCCGCCCGTGCGCATGGTTTGGCTGCCCCACACGTCAAGAACCATGCTGCGCGGCCAGTCGCCATGATCCTCGACATAACGCGCTATGATCGCCTCGGCCATGCGCGCGCCGTTCTCGCAAGCAAGCGGCGTGGGGATGGCGCGGGGATCGACGCTATAAAGATTGCGGCCAGTGGGAAGCACATCGGCGCGGCCACGGCTCGGCGCGCCCGATGGCCCAGGTTCGATAAAGCGCCCATCGAGCGCGCGGCAGATGGCGTCGAGTTCGCGTTTATCGAGAATGTGCAACCCGTCGCGTATCGCGAGCGCCTTCACATCGCAGAGAAATGCGTCCACCCGTACCAGCGCTTCGGCCTTGGTCATGTCCGGCGCGATGCCGCAGGCTTCTTCCAACCCTCCCTTGGCGACAGCCGCAAGGACATCCTGCGCGAGCCTATCTCGGCGTTTCCTGTCCAGCCCCTCTGCCGCAGCATATTCGTCGAGCAGGCGCTCGATTTCGAGGAGCGGCGATGAAGATTCCGTTTCAATCAAAGGCGGCGTGTTGTGGCCGATGGTGATCGCGGCAATTCGGCGCTTCGCCTGCGCTGCCTCGCCTGGATCGTTGACGATGAAGGGATAGATCACGGGCGTCGGGCCTATGAGAGCCTGCGGAGCGCAATTGGCCGACAGCGCGACCGCTTTACCCGGCAGCCATTCCAAGGTCCCATGTGCGCCGAGATGGATCAGCGCGTCGATTCCCGCCTTTTCGCGAAGCCAAAGGTAGAATGCGATATAGCCATGCCGGGGCGGAAGATTCGGATCGTGATAGCCCGATTTGCGGTCAGTCAAGAAGCCGCGCTCCGGCTGCAAGCCAACGATTAGATTTCCATAGATATTCACACTTAGCGCGATGCCGCCGTTGCTCATGGACGGGTCATCTTTCGGATCGCCCCACGCGGCCTGCACGGCTTCGCGAAACGCAAGGGGAAGCTTCGCGAATGCTTGCTCATAGTCACGCAAAGGCCAGCGTACAGCGGCTGACGTTGAGGCTTGCGTTAGCGCGCTTAGTAAAGCGGCTGGCTCGCTGGGCAAATCCTGCGCGAAATATCCAGCGCGCGCCTGATGTTTCAAAAGCTCCAACGCGCTCGCTGGACCATCAAGGCCGACGGCATGAGCGATCTGATCTGGCCTGCCGGGATAAGTGGAGAGAATAAGCGCGATCTTGCGCTCCGCGCGCGGCTTCTTGCGCAAGCGAACCCATGCTTGCGCCAAGGCCGCGACATGGCTTATCCCCGCCGCATAGGGGCGGTGGACGGTCGCGCCCGTTTCCAGGCTATCCTTGAATGAAATCGCCCCCGCGAAAATGCGGCCATCGATCTCGGGCAGTACCACATGCATGGCGAGATCCGTGGAGGACATCCCACGCGGAGAAGCGCGCCATGCCTCTTCCGAACTGCTCGCCATGGCGGCCTGAAGGACAGGGCAGTCCGCGCTATCGAGCACCGATGCGCCATTGCCGCCGCGCGCCGAAAACGCAGTGGTGTTAATGATGACGTCTGGTGGATTTTCCGCGAATTGCCGCTTTAGCCAATCGGCGGCACCTTTGTATTTCAGGCTTGGAAGGTAATAGGCGGTGACGCTTTGCCTGCTTGGCCCGGTGGCGAGAGCTTCGCAGAGCGCGTCGATAGGCCGGACATCGCCCGCAAGAAGAAAGGAGCGGTAGAAGATAATTGCGGCGGACCCATTCGTACTCAAAGCCGTTTGGCGGTAGATACCATAATCGGGCAAATGCTCAAAGCGTAGTCCAGCCAGAGAAATTGCCGAACCCTCGGCCCGAGCTAGCAGCGCACGCATGGCGAGTTTTGCATTTCCCGCGCCTCCGGCCGCTATGAGGCTCTCAAGTGCGTCAAGCTCATCGGCCGCAATCGTGGACAGGGCTGGAAGGCGCGGATCGGGACGGCCATCGCCCGGCAGGATGGCAAGCATCACGCCATGCTTGCGGCAGGCGTGAGCAAGCTCTTCCGCACCGTAGCGCCAATAATCGAGACCGCCGAGCAACCTGAGCAGCACGGCCTTTGTCCCAGGCAAGGTCTTGTCGATGAACAGATCAACGGAGATCGGATGGCGCAGCAGCCCGAGATTTAAAAAATGCGCGGAAGCAGAAGATCCGCCCGCCTCACGGAACGTCGCTAGATCCGAGTCCGAGAAGGACAAGAGAATAAAATCGGCAGGCATCAGCCCGAGGTCTCGGGCCTCGCCGATTTCATCCAAGCTCGCGCCATCCCGGACGAGGAGATGCATCAGCCCTCACCCTGTAGGGCCTTGGTCACGCCGGCTTGGTCGAGCCCCTTAAGGCCAATGACGACAAGCCGTCCTGCCCTCGCTTGCCCCTGTTCCCATGGCTGCTCGTAGCGTGTCTCGACGCGGCTTCCCACGGCTTGCACGAGAAGCCGCATCGGCTTGCCGTCCACAGCCGCGAAGCCCTTGATGCGCAGCACGTCAAAATCCGCCGCAGCTTGAGCGACACGCTCGGCCAACACCGCTGGGCTAACTAATGGCTGGATCTCGACCACGAAACTCTCAAAGTCGTCGTGATCGTGATCTTCTTCATTGTCGTGATGCGAGGGGCGCGCGGCGAGATCGTCTTCCGCCGCTGCATTCAGCCCGAGCAGAACGGCGGAGGGAATTGCACCATGCTGTGCTTGCACCATTTTCACCGCGCGCGGCAACAGACCGTTGATTTGCTCCCCCACAGCGTGGAGGCCGCTGGCATCGATCAGATCGGTCTTATTCAAAATGACGAGATCCGCGGCGAGGAGCTGATCTTCGAACACTTCTTCCAGCGGGTTTTCATGGTCGAGCGACGGATCGGCTTCGCGCTGCTTCGCAAGCGCATCGAGATCATCGGCGAAGCGTCCGGCGGCGACTGCGGGGGCATCAACCACCGCGACGACGCCGTCAACGGTCGCGCGAGCGCGAATCTCTGGCCAATCGAAAGCCTTCACAAGCGGCTTCGGCAGAGCCAAGCCCGAAGTCTCGATGATGATGTGATCTGGGCGCTCGGGCCTCGAAAGCAGCGCATCGAGGGTCGGCACGAAATCATCCGCCACCGTGCAGCAGAGGCAGCCATTCGTCAGCTCGACAATGTTCTCCTCTGGACAAGACTCAATCCCGCAAGATTTCAGAATTGCGCCATCCACGCCGAGATCGCCGAACTCATTGATGATGAGCGCAAGCCTCCGCCCATTGGCGTTTTCGATAGTATGCCGGATGAGGGTGGTTTTGCCCGCGCCGAGAAAGCCCGTGATGATCGTCACAGGCACCTTGGATTGAATCATGAATGCGTCTCCTCTGGCGCTGGCGCCATGCTAAGTGGCGGCACACGGGCGGCGACGCCTTTGCGAATGGATTCGGGCCGCTCCCGCCATACGGGAAGGCCCTCTGGATGTGTTGAATATTGCTGTGCGAAGGTCAGGATGTCGCCGGCGTGCGCTCCCGGCTCAAGATTGCCGACCACATAGGTCCATTTGCCCGGTGAAACGAAGGCTACGTTGCAGCCCTTGCTGCAATTAGAGAGACACGCCACGGGGCGCAGCTCTATTGCGCGCAGCGCGTCAGCCTCGTGAAGTTCGGAAAGCTGCTCGTGCAGCTTGAAACCGGAGCGGCCTCCCAGCGGTTCCAGCGCTTCTGTTCCCCGTCTGCAAGTCGTGCAAACGAAAATAGTGGTGGTTTCCCGTCCAACCATCGCTATGACATCCGACGCTAGGCGAGAAGACCGGATGCCTGAACGGCGAAAACCATACCGATTGCGGCGATGGCACCCCCAGCGACAGGGAGCGTCCAAGCCGTCTGGCCGTTACCCAAACGGCGGGCAAAGGTCAGCGCCCCAGCGGAAATAATCGACTGAATGACGAATATTCCCGCGAGATAGGCGAGTAGAGGGGTTTGTTCCGCGCCGACGATTGACTCGCCTAATGCGTAGCCATGCACAAGTCCAGCCGCCACTATCAATGCCGGAGCTATATAGGCGCTTAGGCCGCGCGCTATGACAAGGCAGCCCAAGCCGAGCGTGGCCAGCGCAACCAAAAGCTCCGCCGCCGGTATGTCAAGCCGCAGGAGATGCAAGCCAACGCCGCCGATAATTGCTGCCGAGAATAGTAGGATGAAGAGTAGGCCGCGACCCAAAACCGCCGCAAGAAGCCCTGCGCCAACGATAGCGGCGAAATGGTCGAGGCCGATCACTGGATGTCCAAGACCGGAAAGAAAGCCCTGCATGAAAGTGCGAGGCATTTGGCCGCCCATCGTATGATGAGCAAACGCAGGCTCCGCCGCCACCACAGACATTGCCGTAAGTAATGCCGCCAGAAAATACCGGGACCTGTCCATCAATCTCTCCGCCGTTCAGAAGCTCTGCTTCGTAAAGCCGTTCCCGACAGAGACCGGACTTCGATCCGGTAATCTTCTCCTGCTGGGACACCCCGCCCAACATTCGGAAAGCAGCGCTTCGCTCCGGCAGGTCTCCTGGCTCGCGCTTCTTAGCTTCGAGCCGCCTTCCCAGGGATGACCCCCAGTGGTAACTTGGCTCGCTGCTCAGCGCTTACAGTTGCGGGGGCAGCTACGGCTTACCGGCATTCCGGGCACCGCATTCCCTTTCAATCCCCGATGTGGGGAACCGTAGCGTATAGCTTAGCTTGCATTGAAACGCGTGCCCGCGCCAGCGTTAATTTTCTCCTTGCTCCGGAGAAGCCTTCGGCGGATTTTTGGCCAATGGAGAGAACTCACGCGTCATATGACTGACCTCACGCTCATACTAGGCGGGGCACGGTCGGGCAAAAGCGCCTATGCCGAACGGATCGTCACGGCGCTTGCGCTGCCATGGGTCTATTGCGCCACCGGCCAAGCATTCGACGATGAGATGCGCGAGCGCATCGCGCATCACCGCGCCCGCCGCGCCGAAGGCTGGATCACCATTGAGACACCGCTCGCTTTGGCTCAATTGGTCGAAACCGAAACGCGGCCAATCCTGGTGGATTGCCTTACTCTTTGGCTCAGCAATTTAATGCTCGCCGAAAGACATATCGAAGCCGAAATAGAGACATTGCTCGCTGCCGTTAGATCGTGCCGGGCCCCTCTCGTCTTCGTCTCGAACGAAGTTGGCCTTGGCATCGTGCCCGATAATGCGCTAGCGAGAGCCTTCAGAGACCACGCGGGGCGATTGCATCAGGAACTCGCCAAACTCGCAAACCGCGTGGTGTTTATGGTCGCAGGGCTGCCAATGGTGCTTAAAGATGAGTGAAGCTGAACGCCCTACCCCGCCGCTTGATGAAGCCGCGCGCCATAAAGCTAAGATGGAGAAGCGCAAGGCCGTGCAAGACGCCGAGGTTGCCTCCAAGACCGTTGAGCGCGGCATCCTGCTGGTCAACACGGGCCCGGCAAGGGCAAGTCCACGGCTGCCTGGGGGCTCGCATTGCGCGCGCTCGGGAATGGCTGGCGCGTTGGCGTTGTGCAATTCATCAAAGGCGCGTGGCAGACTGGAGAGCGTAGCGCACTTGCACGCTTCGGCGATCAAGTCTCCTGGCACACGCTGGGCGAGGGCTTCACCTGGGAGACGCAGGACAAGGCCCGCGACATCGCTGCCGCCCAGGCCGCGTGGGCGAAGGCGCTTGAGCTGATGGAAGACGAGACGATAAGGCTCCTGGTCCTCGATGAGCTGAACATCGCGCTTCGCTATGATTATCTGCCTCTCGCAGATGTAATCCAGCGTCTAAGCGACAGGAGACCCGATCTCAACGTGGTTGTCACGGGGCGCAATGCGAAGCCAGAACTCATAGCTCTCGCCGATTGTGTTACCGAGATGGGCGCGGTGAAACATCATTTCGCCGCTGGCTTCAAGGCACAGGCAGGGATTGAGTTTTAAGCTGCTGTCGCGGCAGGGGTACTCAAAAAAGTAGAGGCAGCCGCCACGCGTATGACGACTGCCTACGTCTCAGCAAAATTTGCTGAATTACCTGGCCAATGTGGGCTGTGCCTTAAGCTTCTTGGCGTGCTTTCCAGTCTTGGTGATCTTGGCTTTCTTGATCATCTTGACTTTCTTGCCTTTGAAGCCAGCCTTCTTGCCCTTTAAGGCAGTCTTTTTCACGGGCTTCTTCTGCAGGATCAGCTCTACGCCAGACGTCGCATTGGCGCCCTGGCTGTTAGCCAAGGGAGCGGCGGAAACGCCGAGTGTGGAAACGGCTAGAAAAATCGCCGCTACAGCGGTCGAAATTACACGCATATGTTTAACTCCTTAAATCGGCATGTCGTAAAAAAAGAGGGCCAAGCATTGGCCTCTCACGTGGACCTTACTGACCAGCAGGCTTCTCGGCCGGCCGTTGCATTGACCTGCGGGAAGTCTTCTTGATCTTGTGCTTCTTCGAAGACGGGCCAGTGTAAGCGGTCTTCTTTTTCTTGGTCTTCACAAGCTGCAACTCAGACTGAGAAGTCCAACCGTTCGCACTGTATGAAGTTGGGGCAGCGCTAGCACCCGCAAGTTGCGAAGCAAACAAAGCAGCGGCGGCCACAGTAGATAGGATGATACGCATTTACGATTCTCCCGAATGGTGTCTTCACGGAAGTGCTTGTAATCACACCCCATGCAATTCAGGCACGAAGAACATGAACAGCGGATGAAAAGGCAAAAATGCGTCACCACGTCTACTTATATAGAAAAATAAACGTCCAAATATAACTTTCGTTTTTGCAGTAGTTTTAATTTCAGTTGTAGATTAAATGCTCTTTCTCTGACAGAAAGTATTAACGCTGTTTTGCTAGCTTTCGGCGGAAATACCGCCACGGCATCCAAAACGGAATACCGGCACCCCGAAGGTCTGGAGCCGGGTCGTAGCCGCTTGTGCCCCAAGGGTGGCAACGCAGAATTCGGCCTATCGTCAGCCAGCCACCCGCCCAAACGCCGTTAAGATCAATTGCATCCAGTGCGTATTGCGAACAAGTAGGCGCGTGACGGCAACGCGGCCCGAGAAGCGGGGAAATCGCGTAACGGTAGAAATATATCGGCGACTTCGCGGCCGCTTTGAAGAATTTTTGACTGCGGGTGATAATCATCGTCTTATTTCCCCGCTCACGCGAAGCAAGGCATTACCTTTGAACGCCGGTCATGGGGACAGCACCGCTTTCAGAACTACCATTAACTTAAGGGTGTTGCCCCCGAATTCCTTAACGGTCCTGGTCAATCTTTCCTAATTTTTGCCGTCTCGGATGGATCGGAGCTATCATTGCAGGCTGGGGAACCGGCTTATCATTTAAGAGCGCCACTTTCACCTTAAGCGTCTTTCTTTCGCCCTTGCGCGTAATGGCAACCTCAATTTCATCGCCGATCCCAGACTGCGCAACGACACGTGGAAACTGTCTAGCGTTGCGGATGGGGAAGTCTCCAAAAGCGAGTATAACGTCACCCTCGGCGATCCCTGCGGCCTCAGCGGGGCTTCCCCTGTCAACTCTTGCTATAAGCGCTCCCTTGGGGCGCTCCAGCCCAAGATTAGGCGCGATGTCGTCGCTGACTGACTGGATACGCACTCCGATTGTGCCGAAATGCGTTTCGCCATAGCGCTGCAACTGATCTATGATCTGGCGCGCTCGATTAGATGGGATTGCAAAGCCAAGACCAATACTTCCTCCAGAAGGCGAGAAAATCGCTGTGTTAACACCGATCACTTGACCAGCAGCATTGAAGAGCGGGCCGCCGGAGTTTCCACGGTTGATCGGTGCGTCGGTCTGCAAGAATTCGTCATAGGGGCCAGCGTTGATGTCGCGATCCATACCCGACAAAATGCCCGCTGTTACGGTCCCGTTCAGTCCGAAGGGATTGCCGATAGCAACAACCCAATCTCCTACCCTTATTTTCTTTGAATCGCCAAACGTGACGGCTTTCAGCGGTCTTCCAGCGGCAGGCGTTACCTTCAAGAGAGTTAAGTCGGTCTTGCTATCACGGCCAATTATCTTGTCGACCTTCAACTCCGTTCCATCGTGAAGTATCACGTAAACTTCGTTGCCGCCCTCTATGACGTGGTTATTTGTGACGATAAGCCCGCTTGGATCGATGATAAATCCGGAACCCACCGACGTGAATTGCCTGACCGGCTCCCCACGCTTGCGCTTAGGCCGATCTGGGGTAAAGCCATCATAAGTTTGCGGCGCGTCTCCTGCCTCGCCCGGCTTCGACTCGCCCTTTTTTTGCAAAGAAGCGGTTGCTCTTTTGTCGATGACGGCGGCGGCGACTGTGACGACCGAGTCCCGAACCCCGTCCGCCAAGTCGGCGAAGGTGGGGCGCCCTCCTGCTTCAAACGCAGAAGCTTGCGGTACCGTTAAGGTTACTAGCGCGAGGATAATCGCCCGCACGAAGATGCTATGAGCTGTCGATATCATATGGCCCTCAGCCTACTACCTGCCGTCCGTAAGGCTGCGGCGAGGATAACGCTCAGCGCAAAGGACAACTAATAACTTGAGATAAATTATTGGTTAACGCAATGTTCGGCTGCGCTAACCAGTAATTCATCGTCATTTTTCCGTGAGGGTAGTTTAAGCGCATTTACCTTGCAGTTTGATTTACGCCCGAACGTGACTGTTTGACGGCGGCAGCAGCCTCCGGTGAAAGTGCAGGTCCATTGAAGTAACGGAAGAATTCGGAATTGGGAGACAGAATAATCCGGGTATGGCTTCCCTTCAACGCCTCTTCATAGGCCTGCATCGAACGGTAAAAGCCGAAGAAGTCCTGATCGCGGCCAAAGGCTTCAGCAAAAATGCGGTTCTTCTCCGCGTCGCCATCGCCGCGTATCCGCTCAGCATCGCGATTAGCTTCGGCCCTTAACACAGTGACCTGCCGGTTAGCTGTAGACTCTATCCGCTGCTTCTGTTCGCTACCTTGGGCGCGAAGCTCTGCAGCCTCCCGCTGACGCTCCGTCTGCATACGCCGGTAAATGGCTTGGCTATTATCCGACGGAAGATCGGCGCGTCTGATCCTCACATCCACAATCTCTACGCCAAGATTGCGTACATCGTCGTTTACCAGCTTAACCGTTTGTCTCATCAATTCTTCGCGCCTATTGCGAACCAAGTCGATGAAGGGCGCACGCCCCAATACGCTTCGGATGGTTGAATCAACGATCGGCGTCAAACGCTGGCGGGCCCCCGCTTCGGTACGGAAATTCCGGTAGAATTGGAGGGGATCCATGATCCGATACCGTGCGACGGCGTCAACTACGAGCCGCTTTTGATCGGAAGCGATAATTTCCTGCTCGTCGGTTTGCAGATCGAGAATCCGGCGATCATATTGCTCGACGGTTTGAACGAACGGCTTCCGCCAATAAAGTCCCGGCTTCTCGATCAGTTTGACGGGCTCGCCAAACTGCAAAACAAGTGCCTTATGTGTCTGATCAACGATGAACGCAGAAAAGAGTACTCCAATTGAGACCGCAGCTAAGCTGGCGATCAGAAGAACTGTCGCAATGTGTCTCATCTCTGACCTCCTGCGGGAGCGGAAGGCCTCTGGATCTCACCGAGCGGGAGATAGGGTACGATTCCGCTAGCGCCTGCCTTCTCGTCGATAATGATCTTATCCACGCTGCCTAGAACCCTCTCCAAAGTGTCGAGATATATTCGCCGGCGCGTCACTTCGGGCGCCTTTTGGTATTCTTCATAAACTTTCAGGTAGCGTTCAGTGCGTCCACGCGCCTCCGCAATGGATTTCTCGCGGTCGCCCTGAGCATCCTGCAGGATCCGTTGCACTTCGCCTCGCGCTTCCGGAACAACGCGGTTAGCGTAAGTCTCAGCCTCGTTCCGCGCGCGCTCCTGATCCGCTTTTGCGGCCTGCACGTCACGCCACGACGCAATCACTTCAGCAGGCGGGTCCACCTTTTGGAGGTTAACCTGTGTTATCTGAATACCGCCATTATAACTATCGAGTATGCGCTGCATCAGGTTTTTGACGGCTTCCTCGATTTCTTGGCGGCTTTTGGTCAGAATGGACTGAATATCCTTCTGCCCAATTACCTCGCGCATCGCGCTCTCGGCCACCGCCTTCACGTTCGAACTCGCATCGGGGCTATTTCCCAGATTGCGAAGGTTGAATAGGTAGGCGGGCGCGTCCTTCACGGTCCAAAACACGGTGAAATTGGCGTCGACGATATTCTCGTCACCCGTCAGCATGAGGCTTTCTTCGCCCCGGTTGGGTGCACGGCCAGAGCCGCCGAAAAAGCCACTGCCAGTGCTGGGAGAGTTAAAACCGACCTCAACCTGTCTTTGGCGCGTAAACGGCACTTTATCCACTTCTTCGATGGGGTAAGGCCAGCGGAAGTTGATACCGTTCGTGAGCTCGCGATCAAAACTGCCGAAGCGTTGCACGACTGCTCTTTCGTCGGGATTGACGCGCACAGTGAAGCCGAACCAGCCAACTAAAGCCAGGAAACCAAACAAGGCTAGCAATGTGCCGAGGACGCCCAATCCGCCGGGCAACGCCTGCTTCAGCTTATCCTGACTGCGGCGCAGCAGCTCTTCTAGGTCCGGAGGAGGACCGCCATTGCCGCCACCTGCAGGGCCCTGCCCCCAAGGACCACCGCCGCCGCCTTTCCAGCCGCCGCCGTTTTGATTCCAAGGCATATCAATGTTCCTTCGCGGTCAACACGGCTTCAGCCAACGCCGCATGTGATACATTTCGTAACAGAACTTTAATTGCGACAAAAGTGCGGAAATCTTGCGCAAATAACGTGGCTGCGCGCCGCGCCAACACATGCATAATTTTCCCGATATGGATCTGCGGTGGCGCTCCGTCAAGCTTGATCCGCCGGAGGAAGGCTACGCTCAAGCACGATATCGGTGACGGAATAATCGTCAGCGTTCCCGGCGGGGCGGCTGTCTCGGGACATTTCGTTCCATTCCGTGCCGAGCATTGGCTCCCAATGAATATTGCCCAGCGGGCTCCCATGCACGCGGGTCAGATAGATACGCCGCGCCAGCGGTAGAGCCTGAGAAAACAATGCTGCCCCGCCGATAACAAAAACTTCTTTCACCGAGCGGACGACGGCACGTTTCTTTGCGAGTGCAATGCCGTCTTCGAGAGACGCCGTGAAAAACACGCGCTCATCTTGCGGCTCTGTGCTTGCGGGCGCCGTTGACGTTACGACGATTGAGTCACGCCCATCGAGCGGCTTCCCAATGGATTGGAAGGTCTTACGCCCCATGACGAGCGGATGGCCCATTGTGAGCTTGCGGAAGCGCTTCAGATCTCTGCTGAGCCGCCAGGGCAATCCGCCATCGCGCCCAATAACTCCGTTATCCGCAATAGCGACAATCAGCGAAACGATGCAATTTTCGCAAGCTTCGTCCATTAAACGGCCACGGGCGCTTTGATAGCGGAATGAGGCTTGTAGCCGGTCAGCGTAAAGTCTTCATATGTGAAATCGAGGATCGAGCGCACGGCAGGGTTCAAAGCCATATGCGGCAAAGGGCGAGGCTCGCGTTTCAATTGCTCCTCGGCTTGATCCCGATGGTTCAAGTAAAGGTGCACATCGCCAAAGGTATGGATGAACTCGCCGGGCTTGAGGCCCGTCACTTGCGCCATCATGAGCGTAAGAAGCGCATAGGAAGCGATGTTGAAGGGCACGCCAAGGAAAACATCCGCCGAACGTTGGTAAAGCTGACAGGACAGCTTCCCTTCAGCCACGTAGAACTGAAAAAGGCAGTGACACGGCGCTAACGCCATTTGCGGAAGGTCGGCCGGGTTCCACGCTGTAACGATGTGGCGCCGCGAGTCCGGATCAATCTTAAGCGATTGCTCCACCGCCTTGATTTGGTCGATGCTACCGCCATCACGCGCCGGCCATGACCGCCATTGCGCGCCGTAGACTGGTCCCAAATCGCCTTTGGGGTCGGCCCATTCATCCCAAATCGAGACGCCATGAGCCTTCAGATAGGCGACATTGGTATCGCCCGATAAAAACCATAAGAGCTCATGAATGATAGACTTCAGATGCACCTTTTTGGTTGTGACAAGCGGAAAACCAGCCGCCAGATCGAACCGCATCTGATGGCCGAAAAGACTGAGCGTGCCCGTGCCGGTGCGGTCGCTGCGCTTTACGCCCCGGTCCTGCACCATTCTCAAAAGATCGAGGTAAATTTGCATGGGCGGAAGTTACCCGATTCCTAAGCGGCGGCTGCACGCAGCAGATTTATTTCCACTCTTCAATGTCAAGGAACGGCTGCTCGCTCAGCGGCTGCAATGTGATACCGGATGGGACTGGAGCCTCTGGCCGCTCGGCTTCCGCGTGCTTCGCAGCTTTCTGCACTTCGCCATCAAGATCGATCTGTGTGCAAAGGCCAAGCGCTACCGGATCATTGGGCTGCAAGCTGGCGGAGTTCCAGTGCGTGCGATCCTTAATCGATTCGATGGTTGTTTTCGTGGTCCCTACGAGCCGCATGATCTGCGAGTTTTTCAACTCTGGATGGTGACGCAACAGCCAAAGTATAGCGTTGGGCCGGTCATGCCTGCGCGATACGGGGGTATATTTCGGCGCACGCTTTGTTTTGATATCCGGCATCGCGACCTTTGAGCGGGACAGTTTTAGCTTATGCGCAGAATTGCGCTGGCCGCGTGCAATTTCATCGCGCGTCAGTTGTCCTGATGTGATCGGGTCGGAGCCGCGAATGCCTTGGGCCACATCACCATCTGCAATGCCCTTCACTTCGAGCATGTGAAGCCCGCAGAAATCGGCGATTTGCTCAAAAGTTAACGAAGTGTTTTCCACGAGCCAAACGGCCGTCGCTTTAGGCATCAAAGGTTTGTCGCTCATAATATCTTCTCCGTTCCTGGAAGCCTGAGCCCTACGGGCTTCCTGGGCGTCTTGGTCGATTGTGTTAGGGGGGAGCAATCGAAGGGTTATGTCCAATATAGTGGTTGCTGTTCCTTTGTGCAAATGAAGGTTGGGGACGTTTACTATGTGTCCGAAAAAATATGAGGCAAGCGGACACGCAGCAAATATCTGGCCTCTGAAATAGCCCCCAACTGTCTCCGTGCCGTAAGGAATTCCGCTTACGCGGCAGCCTCAAGCCTTGTCTTTGCCGCAACTTTTGAACCGTGATGGCTCGCAAGAAGCAAAGAAAGATCGCGACGCACGGCATTGAATTCCGGCGAGGCAACATCGCGCGGGCGCGGCAGTGAGATCCTATTATCGGACTGAACCTGGCCCGGACCTGGCGTCATCACAACGACGCGGTCGGCCAAGAAAATCGCTTCCTCAATGGAGTGCGTGACGAAGATAACTGTGAGCTTGGTCTTTTCCCACAATTCCAGCAGTTCTTCCTGCAACCGTTCGCGCGTCATGGCGTCGAGCGCGCCAAAGGGCTCGTCCATCAGGATCACCTCCGCATCGTTCGCCAGGACCCGGCCAATGGCGACGCGCTGCTTCATCCCACCTGACAATTGGTGCGGAAACGCGTTCGCGAACGCATTCAAGCCAACCATATCGACGAAGCGGTCAGCGATTTTCTCCACCTCCTTTTTTGGTAAATTCCGCGCCTTCGGGCCAAATGCGATGTTTCCCCGCACGGTCAGCCACGGGAACAAACCATAATCCTGAAAGACCATCCCCCGGCTAGGCCCAGGCCCGGTGATCTCGTCGCCCCACATTTTTACCGAACCGGATGTGGGTTTTTCGAAGCCACCCACCGAGCGCAGTAGCGTCGACTTCCCGCAACCTGAGGCCCCGATAAGGCAAATGAATTCGCCCTTGTGCACGGTCAAGGACGCGTTCCGGAGCGCCTCCATCGGACCATTTTTGCCAGGAAAAGACTTCGAGAGACCCTGGATCTCCAAAATAGGCCGCTTCTCACCCATGCTGCGGGCTCCATCGTAAAGCCCTACGGCTTATCAGCTGAATGATTTGATCGGACAGAAACCCGATCACGCCAATGACGATCATTCCGGCAATCACGATCTCTGTTCTGGAAAGCTGGCGCGCTTCCATGATGATTGCGCCAAGACCCGTCTGAACGCCCGTCATCTCTCCGACCACGATCACAACCCAGGCGAAGCCCAGGCCGAGCCGCAAGCCGGTAAATATGCCCGGCAGCGCCGCTGGTAGAACAACCTTCGGGAAAATCGACGCTGGCGAGGCGCCCAGCATGGTGGCGGCTTCGAAGAGGCGCGGATCGACGCTTCGCACTCCAAATACCGTGTTGACAAGGATGGGATAAAACGCTCCGAGAGCGACAAGGAAGAAGGCGCTTGCCGGTCCGATGCCAAACATAATCATGGAAAGCGGCAACCAGGCCGTAACCGGCACCGGGCGCAGAAGCTGTAGCGTGGGCTCAAGCGCGGCGCGCACGGGAAGCACCCTGCCGATGAGCATTCCCAATGGCAGGGCGATCAGCGCCGCAAGTAAGAAGCCGCCATAGACGCGTGAAGCCGACGCAAGCAAATGCGTTAACAGAGTATTGCTGAACGCGTCATCATTGATGCCGCCGAACGCCAAATCCCACAGCGCTGTTCCGACCTCGCCCGGCGAGGGGATAAGGCCAAACTGGCGATTCCTGGTAGCAATCCACCAAAAGGCGAGAAACGCAACCGGAAGGATCACAGCCCAAATTGCACGGCCAACGGCTTGGGTGATGTTGCCGCTGCCCGTGCTGGACGCGCTATTCAGGCTCATGCCTTTGCCAATTCGTCGGAAAACTTCGTGTTGAAGAAAGCGTCGAAATCCGGAAGCTGCTTTATCTGCTTTAGCTCAAGCATGTGATTGGCATAAGTCTTGGAGGCCTGGATCATCTCGGGCGTCATCTTCCAGTTCAGATCGACATTTGGCACCGAGACCTGAAGAGCATCACGCTTCTGCCCAAGCTTCGCGACCGCCATATTGATCATCTCAGCTTGATTGGCCATGGCGTATTCGCTCGCCTTTTTATGGATCTCCAGGGCCACTTTGACAATCTCGGGCCTCTTCGCAACGGTATCGGGATGCGCTCCCAAAACCATGTTCAAGCTGCCCATGGCGGTCGAATACGGATACTCGACCACCTTGCCGATGCCGCTTGCAATGGAAACGCCCGGGCCTGGCTCAGCGCCTACATAGGCATCGACATCTCCGCGAGCGAGCGCCAGATGCATTTCGCTGAAGGACACGCGGATTGGTACGATATCTTTGACAGACATTCCTTCCATCCGCAGGCGTTCCAGAATGAAAACCTCCTGCGTCGAGCCCGGCCAGATCGCGACTTTCTTGCCTTTCAAGTCCTTGATGGACGCAATCGGACTATCTTTTTTCGCGATGATGGCCATGCCTTTGTTGCAGCAGGACCCGATCACCACTATTGGCTCTCGCGCTGAAGCGCCAAGAATAGCCGCCGCGATGCCAAAAACGCCGAAATCCACCGATTGGGTCACGACCCCATTTTTCCCTTCCGTTGGGCTTTCGAAGGGAATGACTTCGACTTTATAACCCGCAGGCGCGAACTGTTGATAGAAGTAAGGCGCGATCGAATGGATAAGCTTCAGCGCCCCCATCTTGATCGTGGTTTCCGATTGCGCGCGAACTATAGAGGGCGCGGCAATGAAGGCGGCTCCAGTTGCTATAAATTTCCTGCGGTTCATCCAGACCATGGCAAACACCCTCGAAATGCCCCTATTTTCCCTTATCCATGCAAACTTTGTGCCAGCGATGGGATATGGTTGTGAGCGGTGCGTGCTAGAGATTGCTGTTGATATCCCCTACTATCGGGCCAAGATGGTCTTCGCCATGCCGCCTGACGCTTGTGGAGGCTGCGGGGTCAGATTTCGGCGTAGATCTCCAGCACATTGCCATCCGGATCACGGAAAAAGATTGTGCGATGTCCCCATGGCTGGTCTTTGAGCCGCGAAACGAGTTCTACGCCTTTCGCCTCCAGTGCTGCCGCACATTGAGCGACAATCTCCGGCGCGACGCGAAACGCCATCTGCATGGATAATGCGCCTTTGGCAGGGGGAGCGTCGTTGAAGATCAGACCGTGCTTCGTTAATGCGAGAGTATTGGAGCCAACACGATATTCGATCCAGCTCTCGCCGAGGGTGCGTAGGACAGGAAATCCCATTACAGTCTCGTAGAAGTGCCGCATCGCCGGCATATCGCGAGCAAAGATAATTGTGTAATCGATCTGTCGAATATGGCTCAGCGCTTCCATTGGGGTTCCTTCAGCTTTAGTGCCTACGTCTTAACCGGCTTGCCGCTTTTTTAGCCTATACACATCCTAAATATTGCTGAGGTTGCGCCTTTTTTAGCAAGCCGCAGAAAATTGGGGGAAAGCTTTGACATTGGAGCCACTTCTTTCTGCCTCATACGCGATTCAACTCCATGCTTTCGCGGCAATGACAGCCTTCGCTCTTGGGATTGTCCAGTTCGCCGCGCCAAAGGGAACGCTACCTCATCGGACCGTGGGCTGGATTTGGGTGGCGCTCATGGTATTCGTCGCGACCAGCGCTTTCTTCATTCATGAACTCAAGATCTGGGGTTCGTGGAGCCCCATTCACCTGCTGGCGATTTTCACATTGATTACGCTGCCGCTCGCGGTCTGGTACGCCCACTGCGGCAAGGTGGAGCGGCACCGCCGCGCTATGATAGCAATTTTCACAGGCGCGCTCGTCCTCGCCGGGGGGTTCACGTTCTTGCCCGGCCGGATTATGCACGCCGTCTTGTTCGGCCATTGATTTTACTTATCTGGAAGGGAAGTTCTATCGCCGGAGTCACCGGCCTCAACTGTCCTCGCGTTCGTCATCGGCCTCGACAAAGGGCACAGATTCTCCTTTGAAATAGGCCTCCAGTTTTACAATTAGCGCTTCCGGCTTGAGGCCGCTATCCGCAAGCTTTTCCATCGCAACACGCCCTGGATGGAGGATATCCCACGGGGATTTAAATTGTGTGGCTCGCCGGTTGCCCGGATCCTTATTTCCAAACCCATCAATGATAATGTTCCAGACAGGTTTAAAGCGATCAATAAGCATGCTTTCGCCGAGTGGTATCCAAATGTCATCGACGACAAGGGAGCGATAGTAAAAATGCTCGACTTGCAAATTCACAGCTTCATGGGTTGAGCTTGCGTGCTGCCTGAGCCGATCACGTAAAGAAGTTCCGATGGTAGGTGACTCGGTCAAGCGTCCTTTTCGCCCGCCCTTAGGGATTGCCTTGCCAACGTAAATTGGCTGCTCATAAGTTCCGCCACGATTGCGCGTGGCCACAGGCTCATACGCCCTGAAATCACCCGTGTAGTAAATCGCATAAACACCGGCCCCGCGAAGATGCTCTGTGCGGGTAAGCGGCAAAGGCTCAACCACCAAAAGGGCTTGCGCTACGCTTTGCCCCAAATTTAATTTATCAAGCGGATTGTATGCCCCGTTGATCACGACCGCTGTTCCAGATGTCGCTTGATATCGGAGGCGATCAGCCGCGCCAGATCGACTGGTACTGCGTTCCCAAGCTGACGCATCGTTTCCGTCCACGAACCATGAAACAAAAATTCATCCGGAAAGGTCTGCAAACGCGCTGTCTCCCGAATAGTAAAATAGCGAACGGAATTATCTGGACGACAAAGCATATTCTCTCCCCCCGGAACACCATGGACACCAGCTTTGAGCGTCTTGGCGGGCTCGTCAAGTGGGCTCCCAGTGTGTCCTTTGTAGCTTCGTGCTCCAGGTTGGAACCGGTGGTTCGGCAACGCGCTTGATGCGTCTGGTTCGCGCTCTGGGTCCGGAAGCGCTCCGATGGCGTCCCGAACCGTTCGCCAAGGCATGAGGGGAGTTTTGGCAAATTCTTGTTTGGAGACGGATGTTCCCGAAATGACGCGCTGCGCTCGCGGTACTTTGTGCCGATCCCAGTAGTCGCCATGCGTTTGATCCCATAGCAAGGCATCACGGCTATGTGTTGCTTCTGGGAAAGCCCATTCAATATCTAGATCGGAGCGGAAGCCGACGAAGAATATGCGCTCCCTTCGCTGAGGAATGCCGTAATTCGCAGCATTAAGAACACGCGTCACGATCTTATAGGAAAGCCCTTGATATGCCGCATGTGTGTGATGGCGCTCTAGCCGCGTAAGATGATCCTGCCAGTGCTCCCCGCGCTTCGCGACTAGCTCAGGATAAGTCATCTGCAGGCGGATGTACTCGAAATAGGTGGCGAAGGTCGAGCGGGTGAGACCCTTCACATTCTCAAAAAGGAAAGCCTTGGGAGTGAGCTCACGCAAAGCCCGCACCGCTTGCGGAAACATATCGCGGGCATCGTCACGGCCGCGGTGCTTGCCGCCCAGGGAGAATGGCTGGCACGGCGGCCCACCGGAAACAAACTCCACCGGTCCCTTGATTGACGAGAATTTGAAATCCCGAATATCGCCTTCCGTTAGGGGCCAGCGGTTAAGCGGGGCAAAATTGCGACGCTGATTTTCGCGTATGGTATCGCAGCAATAACTATCGCGCTCAATTACTGCCACCGGCATAAAGCCAGCGCGGCAAATACCCATGCCAAGACCTCCAGCCCCGGCAAAGAGCTCAACCGCGCGCATCTCCCCCATCTAAAAAGCCCCCTATTCTTTCCCTCAAGCCTGATCTGCGAATCTCACATTCCCATACAACCATGATTTGCCAACCCATGTCGATGAGCTGAGCTTGGCTGTGCAAATCCCTTATGCGGTTGCCGGCGAGCTTCGGCACCCAAAATTCAAGACGTGATTTCGGAAGCCGGGCAAGCTTGCAAGCAGGATCGGGATGCCGATGCCAGAAGCATCCATGTACGAAGATCACCTTGCGTCGCGCTGGAAAAACCAAATCAGGGCATCCTGGAAGATCTCTGCGGTGCAGCCGATATCGATAGCCAAGGCCATGCACGAGGCGGCGTACCGTCCATTCCGGGCCAGTATCGCGACCCTTTACCCGGGACATACGCGCGCTTCGTTCTGCTGTCGAAAGGGTGTCGTTCATTTAGAGGCGACAATATTCCACTGACCTCTTTTGACCGCTAGCAATTTGGCCATCCAAGTCTCTAAAGTAGCCAGAACCAGCGGGGCTTAGGACGGATCAGCTCACCTGTAGGACGATTTTCCCCATATGCGTGCTGGCCTCCATATGCCGGTGCGCTTCGCTAGCCTCGGCGAGCGGATACACTTTCTCAATGATGATCTTCACCGCGCCGCTCTCCAAAAGCGGCCAGACCTTCTGCTCAAGTTCCCGCGCGAGATGAGCCTTAAACTCAGGCTTTCTGGGCCGCAATGTCGAGCCGGTATAGGTAAGCCGCTTCAGCATGAGTGGCGTGAGATCAAGCTGCGCGCGCGAACCTTTCAAAAAGGCGATCTGCACGATGCGGCCATCCTCGGCGGCGCAGGCGATATTATCCTGGACGTAGTCGCCGCCAACCATGTCGAGAATAACGTCGACGCCCCGCCCAGCGGTCAGAGATTTCACTTCCGTGGCGAATGCCTTCGTCTTGTAATTGATTGCGCTTTCAGCGCCGAGGTTTTCACAATAGGCGCATTTCTCGTCGCTCCCCGCCGTCGCGAAGACACGCGCGCCGAAATGTGCGGCGAGCTGGATCGCAGTGGAGCCAATGCCGCTCGATCCGCCATGGACAAGGAAGCTCTCGCCAGCCTTCAGCCCACCGCGCTCAAACACATTATGCCATACGGTCATAAAGGTTTCGGGGATACATGCCGCCTCGATCATGCTCATGCCCTTTGGAACGGACATGCAAGAACCTTCATGAGCAGGCACATATTCGGAATAGCCGCCGCCCGCCGTGAGCGCGGCCACTTTGTCGCCGATTGCCCAACGCGAAACGCCTTCGCCAAGCGCTACAATTTCGCCCGAGACTTCAAGACCAGGAATGTTCGACGCCCCTTTCGGAGGCGGATACATGCCCATGCGCTGCAGTACGTCGGGCCTGTTCACCCCGGCGGCGGCAACCTTAATCAGAACTTCGCCTGCTCCCGGTACGGGTTGCGGCACTTCGGTGAGCGTGAGTACTTCAGGTCCGCCCGGTTCTCGAATGACAATTGTTTTCATGAGCTGCTCCATCTGTTTTAGGCCGCGATGCGATTTCCCATTTACCGCAAGTTAAGGCGCAAGCGCTATCTTTGGATTATTGAATTCTAGCCGGGGAAACACCGGACCCTCCCTAAAACTTTTTATGCCGCGTCCTTGATGCGGCTTTTTTTTTAGCTAAGCTAATGCTGCTTTCAAAAATGCCTTCAACTCTTTTGAAGGTATATTTGATTAGAAGCACGTTGTTCGTGTTCAGCAGTCTATTCCTCTTCTTAGTTTAAGGGGATGCGTTGCGTGAGGTTGAGGTTTTAATGAGTGGTCAGTCTGGCGTGCAAGGCAAAGAAGCCGCGCTGTTGTTGTCATTTCGCGAGCGTTTCACCGCATCGCCGCAATTTTTAAAGCTTTTCCGCGAGGGAATGACCCTTGTCGAAGAAACAGCCGACTACCTTGATGGCCCAGGGCGGGCGGAATCAAAGCAACTGACGCCTCCCGCCAGCCAAGCCTTTACCACTGAGAGCATGCAGCTTACGACCCGCTTGATGCAGCTTGCATCTTGGCTCTTGCTGCGCCGGGCCGTCGCGAATGGAGAGCTTACCGTCGCCGACGCACATAATCACAAGCGCCGGGTGCGACTGCTTCCTCAGAGCACGGGACAGGCAGAAGGGTTTGCCGATCTCCCGGAGAAATTCAAAAACCTTATTACTTCGAGCAACAGGCTTTATGATCGCGTGCTACGGCTCGACCGGATCTTGAGCGACGGCGTCTCCGGGCAACCTCCAGAGGAAACATCCCCGGTTGGCCATCAAATCGAGCGCATCCGGCTTGCCTTCCCGGCTGCCTAGCACGGAGCGGATCGTTCCCCTCCCCCAGGGCAGCAAACTCCCGTTCAATCAACGGCCGCAGCCTCGTGCAACCAGTCCTTAAAGGCCACGACGGCGGGATCGAAGGCCTTCTCTGCGGTGCAATACCAGTGATACGAGCGGCCCGGCAAAATAATGTCCGGGAAAGGTGCGGTAAGGCGCCCTTCAGCCAAGTCGCTGGCAACGAGGGACAAGGGGCCAAGTGCGATGCCGAGGCCGCCAAGCGCCGCTTCGACCGCGAGATAGAAATGCTCGAAAGTGAGCATTTTGTCAGGCGTCAAGCCCGGCACCCGAGCGAGGTCGAGCCACTCCTTCCAGGCCCCCGGCATGGTTTCGGAGTGAATGAGTGTATGCGACACCAGGGCCGACGGGGATGCCAATGGATGCTGCCTAATAAGTCCGGGGCTGCATATAGGCAATCGGCTCTCTTCGAGAAAAGCGCCGGAGAGGTGATCCCGATACTGGTCGGGCCCACCCCGAACCGCGATGTCGTAAGGTTCTAGCAAGCGGTCCAGCCGTGCGTTTGAAGTTGACAGCCGAACTTCAAGATATGGATGGCGCCGTTGAAAAGATGAAAGCCGCGGGATTAGCCAGCGAATGGCAAACGTGGCAAGCGCATTCACGCGGAGGACGCGAACGCGGCTTTCATCTCGAAGCTTTCTGCTAACCTGGCTCAATCTGTCGAGCAAAGGTCCGGCTTCAGCGAGATACCCCTCCCCCGCAGCGGTTAGTTCGAGCCGTCGGTTGAGACGGCGAAACAGCTTCACTCCGAGCCAATCCTCCAGTGCCTGAACCTGACGGCTTACGGCGCCATGCGTCACGTGAAGCTCTTGCCCCGCAAGAGTGAAACTCAAGTGGCGGGCGGCTGCCTCGAACGATTTCAAGGCATTGAGCGGGGGGAGTATTCGAGTCATGGCGTGAGTATAGCTCACACGAAGGCAAAGGATAACTCGATTGCGGCGAATGCCCTTCAAGGGCAATCTAAGCCCTTTCTGGTGAGGGAACGGGCTCGCAAAGGGCTCGTCATTCTGGACATGACCAAAGCCGGCACTTTTCCGCCGATGACAAGACTGCGCCAACCAACTGCTGCGCATTTGGACATGGGGCGCACGAGCAAACAGCGGCAGCATTCGCTGCGCCAAAGGCGAGCCGGAGGCGGAAATCATGAGTGAAGCTGCGCTTGCGATAGTGCTGACGGCAGCCCTCCTTCATGCCTCGTGGAATGCAGTCCTGAAAAAAGGGACCGATCGCTTTCGAACGATGGCTGTTATGAAAATTGCTACGATGGTCATCGCGATTCCGGCCATCTTTTTTGTTCCAACACCGGCGGCGGCGGCGGCTTGGCCTGCACTTGCGCTATCGGCGGCCATACATTTCGCCTACGATCTCTCGCTGCTCCGGGCGTACGCCCATGGCGATTTCAGCCAAGTGTACCCTATCGCGCGCGGGTCATCGCCCCTTCTGGTTACACTCGGCGCAGCGGCTGTTGTAGGTGAGTGGCCAGACCCAGGCGCATTCGCTGGTATCATTCTCGTCTCGTTCGGAATTTTAATGCTCGCCAAGGGTTGGTCGCAGGGCGCGTCCTCGGCGGGGATCGCAGCGGCGATAACGACAGGGGTTCTTATCGCCGCCTACACAGTGGTGGATGGCGTCGGCGGCAGAGCCTCCGGTGATGCAATGTCCTATGCGGCGTGGCTTTTCCTTCTCGAGGGACCGCCAATACCAATCATATATTGGCTGGCGCGGCCAGAATCAGCTCGCCTTATTAGGCTCGACCCTGTCACCTTGAGAGAACTTGGCGGCGGCTTCGTCTCGGTAATTGCCTATGGCGGCGTCATTTACGCTGCGACCATTGCGCCGATGAGCGAGGTCTCCGCGCTTCGCGAAACATCTGTCGTGTTCGCCGCGTTATTGGGCCGGATGTTCCTCGCCGAAAGGCTCCCCGCAGCGCGGGTCGCGTCCTGCCTTGCGGTTGCGGCAGGAGCGATCATCTTAGGCCGTTTCTCGTGACCATATCCTGAACCAAGGTCAGCCACGGCGCCACAGATGAGGCAAAGCCGAATGCGCTCGTATCGGCTTTGCCGCCCACTTCTCTGACATTTATTGTGGCGCAACTGGGAAGCGATTTACGATACGCGACCTCAAAGCGCTCTATTGCCTATTTCAAGAAGCCTTCGAACTTCTTCTTGAACTTGCTGACGCGACCACCGCGATCGAGGATCTGCTGGTTGCCGCCCGTCCATGCCGGATGCGTCTTAGGATCAATGTCGAGATTGAGCTTCTGACCCTCAGCGCCATAGGTGGAGTAGGTCTCGAATTGTGAGCCGTCCGTCATCACAACCGTAATCTTGTGATAATCTGGATGAGTGTTCTTTTTCATGATCTTTTCCTCTAGCGCGCTTATCAGCGCCTTGTATCCGTTCTGTTGCTGTTGCTATACAGGACGAAATGAGATGATGACAAGATCAAGCGTCACCGCAATCAGCGCATATGATCATTTTATTGCGCCGAAGCGGCTGGCGCCTATGAGTGGTGCCAGTGACAGTGCAAGAGATTATTAAACCGAGTCAAAAGCTTCCCGCCGTCAAGAACGCCAAGCAACAGGCGCTTGCCGCAGCCCAAGCAGCACCACGGCGCCGTAGCTTGAAACCCTTGGGTCTTCTTCGGCCCTATGTATTCCGCTACAAGCGAATCGCATTTTTTGCACTGCTCGCGCTTATTCTGTCATCCGGATCGACGCTCGTGCTGCCCTTCGCCGTACGGGAGATGGTTGATCAAGGATTCTCGCCGGAAAACACAAATCTCATCAATATCTACTTCGCAGGCCTATTCGCCGTCGGAGCCGTTCTGGCAGCCTCAAGCGCCGCCCGCTTTTATTGCGTGACATGGCTCGGCGAAAAGATTGTCGCCGATCTTCGCGCGGACGTGTTCCGCCATCTCACGAGGCTCAGCCCGGCCTTTTACGAACGCACTCATTCCGGCGAGCTGATGTCGCGGCTGAATACGGATACGACACAGGTCAAAGCCGCTGTCTCCACATCCGTGAGTCAGGTGCTTCGAAACAGCGTGATGCTGATCGGCGCGGTCTCGCTCATGATCGTCACAAGCCTCAAGCTGAGCGCCGTCGTTGTCGTTGTTATCCCGCTGATCATTGCGCCGCTGATATTTTATGGCCGCGTCGTGCGTCGCTATAGCCGGATCGCTCAGGATGAGATTGCGGCGTCCTCTGCTTTTGCGAGCGAAAACCTCGCTGCCACCCGCACGATGCAGGCTTTCACATCCGAAGACATCGTCGCAAATCGGTTTGGAGCCGCAGTCGATCGCTCATTTGAGGCCGCAGTCTCGCGCACGAAACGGCGCGCAGGGCTAACAGCAACGGCGATTTTTCTCATTTTCGGCAGCATCGCCGGTGTTTTGTGGTACGGCGCTCACGATGTTATCTCCGGCGCGACAACCGGCGGCACTCTTGCCCAGTTCGTGCTTTACGCCGTCTTGGCTGCGGCGGCTATCGGCGAGCTTTCCGAAGTTTGGGGCGAAATGCAGCAAGCGGCGGGCGCGGCGGAGCGCTTGGCCGAACTCATGTCCGTGAGGCCTGAGATCGCTTCTCCGAAGGAGCCTCGCGCGTTCCCCGACCACGCGAGGGGCGAGGTATCGTTCGACACGGTGAGCTTTTCATATCCCACGCGTCCCGAGCAGAATTCCTTACGCGATATTTCTTTCATAGTGCGCCCAGGAGAGCGTGTGGCGATCGTGGGGCCTTCCGGCGCTGGAAAAACCACGATTTTCAATCTCATCCTGCGGTTTTACGATTGCCAGGGCGGGCGCGTTTTCATCGACCGCGTCCCGGTTGACAGGGCGGACCTTCAGAATTTGCGGCGCCGCATCTCGCTCGTTTCGCAAGATACGATAATCTTTGCTGAAAGCGTTGCGGATAACATCCGCTATGGGACGCCGGACGCCACTGACGAGCAGGTCAAGGCTGCGGCGCGCGCGGCGCTGGCCAGCACCTTCATCGAGCAACTCCCGCAAGGATATGGGACGGTGCTCGGCGAGCGGGGCGTTGTGCTTTCGGGTGGCCAGAGGCAGCGCATCGCCATTGCGCGCGCAATCTTAAAGAATGCGCCGATCCTTCTCCTTGATGAGGCGACGAGTGCACTCGATCAGGAAAGTGAAAAGCTGGTGCAGACGGCGCTTGAGCGGGTCATGAAAGGACGGACAACGCTTGTCATCGCGCATAGGCTCGCGACAGTAATCAATGCAGATCGTATTCTTGTCATGGACGGTGGACGCCTTGTCGAGGAAGGCACCCACGCTAGCCTGATTGAGGCTGGCGGCGTCTACGCTCGACTGGCTGGCTTGCAGCTTGCGTCCAGAGACGGGGCTATTCTGGAGCGGTGATTTTTAGATGAAGCAGCGCAAAACTGGCGAATGGCCATTTGCGCTGCGAATGGCGGTCTACGGCGTCACGCTGTTCTCGCCGAGCGTGAAGATACGCAGCATATTCGTCGTTCCCGGCCGGCTGAAAGGAACACCTGCGCACACTATGACGCGTTCGCCATCGGTCGCGTAGCCCTCGGTTTGCGCCACGGACTCCGCAATCCTAACCATCTCGCTCGTGTTGGCCGGATCGGCGGTTTTCACGCAATGCAAACCCCAGGCGATATTTAAGCGCCGGGCAGTCTTTGTAATAGGCGTCAACACCAAAATCGGCTGACGAGGGCGCTGACGGGCGACCCGCAGGCCTGTCGCCCCCGTTGCGGTGTAGCAAATAATGGCATTCAAATTTAGCGTTTCGGCGATGGAGGCAGCGGCGGCGCTGATTGCATCTGCGGCGGTATGCTCTGACTGCGTGTCGCGGAAGTGCAGGATGCTCTCATAGTTCACATCCTTCTCAACTTCCTGCGCAATCTTGTCCATTGTGGCGACGGCTTCCACCGGATAAGAGCCAGTCGCCGATTCAGCCGACAACATGATAGCGTCCGCGCCTTCGAAAACGGCCGTGGCAACGTCCGATACTTCGGCACGGGTTGGGACCGGCGACGCCGTCATGCTCTCTAGCATCTGCGTAGCTACGACGACGGGCTTGCCGCAATCACGAGCGGCGCGGAGAAGTTTCTTTTGCAGACCAGGCACTTCTTCGAGCGGGAGTTCTACGCCGAGATCGCCCCGGGCAACCATGACACCATCGGCTGCGGCCAGGATCTCATCGATGGCATTCATCCCTGCACGCCGTTCGATTTTGGCCATTACGGCCGCACGATCTTTAACGATGGCTTTGGCGTCTAAAATATCCTGCGCTCTTTGTACGAAAGAAAGCGCAATCCAATCCACATCAGCTTCGAGCGCCGCCTCCAGATCCTCTAAATCCTTAGAAGTTAGCGCGCCAAGAGGGAGCACCGCATCGGGAAGGTTAACACCTTTCCGGCTCGACAAGATGCCACCAGCTACGACTTCGGCAATAATGCGCCCAGGCGCCGTCTCAAGAATGCGCAGGTTAAGTTTGCCGTCATCGATGAGAAGCGTATGACCCGGCCTGGCGGCGGCATAAATTTCGGGGTGGAGCAGCCCTACGCGCTCCACAGACCCCGGCGCATGATTTGCATCGAATACGATACGCTGACCGCGCTGCAAGCGGATCTGCCCTTCCGCAAGCGAGCTGATACGGAGCTTCGGTCCTTGCAAGTCGGCTAGTATCGACACCGGGCCATATTTGCCTTCGAGGTCACGCAGCGTTTTGACATAGCTGCGCATATCATCGTGGCTCGAATGGCTCATATTGATGCGGAAGACATCCACCCCCGCAAGCAGAAGTTTTTCCATTTCGGCGGGCTCCCATGAAGAGGGCCCCAAGGTGGCGACGATTTTAATGCGTCGATTACGCTTCATCGGCGGCGTGGTCCAGGTGCAGCGGCTGACTGTGCGGGCGCAGGCGCGGACGAAGCCGCAGGTCCCGATGTATTTTCCACAGGTGCAGGCGCGGGTTCATTTTGATCGGTCAGCTTTACGGTCCAATCGCTTTGCTCTTGAGTATCGACCTCAAAAAAACCGCTCTTTTTGAAGCCGCGCCCTTCGCAGTTTGCGATGCCGCGAATTGTAAACTCAACATCGTTGGTGCACATGGGGATTACTCCTCCCCATTCACCACCTTTATCGTAGTCAAAAGCATATACATAGTAGAAGCGGGCGCGAAGCTTGTCTTGGATGAGGAGAGCGCAAGATTGACTGTCTACATTCCACCAGCCTTCACTTGTCCAGCCGTCCTTGTCCTTATAACCGATCGCGACGCCGATCCTGCTTGAGGTGCTGTTGCACAGTTTCAGCTCAGCGCGCGCGGCGGTTGGCGCCGCAACTGCGACGCTGAAGAGACAAAGCACTCCCAAAACATATGCAGCAAAAGGAGATCGAGTTAGCGCTTTCAAGGTCATTTCATGTGTTCCAGATGTCGGCCGCTTTGCGGGCAGAACACTAAACTCCGATGGAGCTATCAACTACGATGGCTCGGAAATCGTTTACGTTTGTACCGGTCGGCCCGCACACAAGCAGGTCATTTGTCTGCCTAAAAAATCCGGTCGAGTCGTTATTTTCGAGAAATGTGGCTGGAACGAGATGAAGCGATGCGGCGCGCTGCAGTGTCCCCGCGTCTATAATGGCGCCTGCAGGATCGCTAACAGCCCCGCAGCCGCCGTCCGCGCCATCGGTATCGGCGGCAATCGCAGCTATGCCTTGCTGCCCTTTGAGCGCCATTGCAAGAGCAAGCGCGTATTCCTGATTGGGGGCGCCCCGGCCATCGCCTCGCGCTGTTACAGTCAATTCACCGCCTGATAAAATAACCGCTCTTCGCCCTTCGGCGAGGCACCGCTGTGCCAAATTAGCATGTGATTGTGCCACTTGCCGAGCCTCGCCTTCAAGTGAGTCGCCAAGCATAATAACATCATAACCGAGACCTCGCGCAAGTTCACCTGCTGCGTCCAAGGAATTGCGTCCGGTGACGATAAGTTCGTAGCGCGAATTTTCGAAGACCAGATCCCCCGGCTTCGGCGTTTCATTCGCAAGGTCATCGAGGTGTGCTGCAACGGAAGCTGGAACGTTGATCCGGTGATCAGCAAGAACCTCCCTGGCTTGCGCGAGCGTTGTCGGGTCTGCGCAGGTAGGGCCGGAACCGATTGCCTGCGGCTCGTCTCCAGTTATGTCGGACATTGCCAATGTTACGAGGCTCGCCGCAGCGGCGTAGGTCGCAAGACGCCCTCCCTTGATCTTCGAAATATGCTTGCGCACGCAATTTATTTCATGTGTCCGCGCTGAAGAACGCATGAGCCGCCGCGTCAACTTCTGCTTTTCGGCCAGGATGATATTGCCCGCCGGAGCAGCCCAGAGAGCGGACGAGCCACCCGAAATCAGACAAAGAACGAGATCGTCCTTGGTCGCCGATGAGGCAAGAGCAATCGCCTCCTGCGCCGCGACTTGGCTTGCCAGATCAGGGATTGGGTGATTCGCCTCAATAAGCCGGAGTACTTCGAGGGGATGGCCATAACCATATTTGGTAACAGCAAGGCCAGTTACCGCGGAAAGTGCGCCAGCCGCTTCATAATGAAGCTCCACTATGCGCCCCATCTCGGAAGCCGCCTTGCCGCAGGCCAGCACAATGATGCGCCCCGCAATGGGAGGCTCGGGCAAATACCGTCTCAGGCAGCGGGATGGTTGCGCCGCCGAAATTGCAGTATCAAAAAGAGTGCGCAAAAAGCGCCTGACGTTGAAAGACACAGCTGGAAATCAAATTTATCGGTGACGTCTTGGTTACGTCCAAAAGTTACTGCTTCTGGCTTTAGCCCGGTATTGGGCTTAAGTCGTTCACCCAAAGTCAGATCAATGCAGCTTAAACCAAGCAGGACCCTGGATGAAATTCAGGGTGGCCAATCCGATACAAAATGGCGGAGCTTCGAGATTGTCCGTGGATCGCCAGAGACGCCCCTTTTAATCTTGTGCGATCACGCCACAAATCTTCTTCCGTCCCAATATGGTACGCTCGGGCTGGATGAGGGCCAGCTTAACCGCCATATCGGCTACGATATTGGTGCTTTGGCCGTTGCCCTTGAAATTGGCCGGAGGGCGCAGGCGACGGTCATTGCTTCTCGATTTTCCCGCTTGCTGATCGATCCAAATCGCGGACCTGATGATCCAACGCTCGTTATGAGCTTGTCCGACGGCGCTACAATCCCCGGAAATGTCGCAGCCGACAGTGATGAAATCGCAACTCGCATCGAAAACTATTACGTGCCCTATCACGCGGCGGTGAGCCACGAACTTGACGCCATGGCCGCACGGGGCCTTGTCCCGGTTATCTTCTCTGTCCACAGTTTCACCAATGTCTGGCGCGGTGTACTCCGTAAATGGCACGCAGGCGTACTATGGGATAAGGATCCGCGTCTTGCTCTGCCGCTTCTTGACGAACTTCAAGTCAGGACTGGCCTTGAGATCGGCGACAACGAACCTTATTCCGGCCGGCTCCGTGGCAACACGCTCTATCAGCACGGCACTCTTAGGGGACTTCCGCATGCCTTGATTGAGGTCCGCCAGGATCTTATTCACGATGAGCAGGGGCAGTTGGCTTGGGGCGCGCTTCTCGCCGAATGTTTAGCCTCTATCTTTGCCAATCCGAAATATGCTCCAGCGCTGTCGCGCGTAGATTATTTCGGTTCCTGCACCGATATACATCAAGGCGAACGGCATAGCCTTTAATCGAGGACACGATAATGAGCCCCATCGAAGAAAAGACCCAGATTGAGTTGGAGGCGGCGGCCTTCCGGCGGCTCGTCCAGCATCTCCGCGAGCGTACAGACGTACAGAATATCGACCTGATGAATCTCGGCGGGTTCTGCCGGAATTGTCTTTCGAACTGGTATCAAGAGGCGGCAGCCGAACGCGGGCTTACCGTTTCGAAGGACGAGGCTCGCGAGCGAGTCTATGGCATGCCTTATGAGGAATGGAAGGCTCGGCATCAGTCAGAGGCAAGCCCCGAAGCCAAGACCAAGATGGCGGCGGCGCACAGCCACTAGGGAATGGGAGCGTTTTTGGCCGAAACGCATCGTGATCGCGGTTGCCGCTCGGGCATGACGAAGCACTGGGAATTGAATATGATTGGCGCAACTGGCGTCAAGGCGGTTGCTTACTCACCTTGACGCACTTTGATTACCGGACCTCAGACTCCGGCTTGACTGCCGCTGCCGCCGCCGCCTTGGCCAAGAGGGGCAGAATGGCTTCCTGTATGGCGCTCGGCTCTTCCATGATTAATTGGTGCCGGCCTACACCTTGAGCATCCATAACAAAGGTAACGGGCACTCCGGTGGGCACGCCGAAACTATTCTTGGTGGCGTCGCTGGCCATCGCGACCGGAAAGTGGTAGCGGGACATAACTTTGCGCACTTTCTCACGCGCGCTTGGCCGGTCAACGCTCACGGCTATGAGTTCTAAGCCTTTGTCTTGATAGCGGCGATAAAGCGCTTCAAGCGCGGGCATTTCAGCGAGACACACCCCGCACCATGTCGCCCAGAAATTAATAACGACGACCTTTCCGCGCAGGGACTGCAAGTCAATTTCGCGGCCATCCACCGTGGTGACGGCGAATGACGGGGTACGCCCGGCGGCTTCTGCCGTCATGGGGGCGGATGCGGAAAGGGTGAGAAAGGCGGCTATTGTTAGGCATTGCCGCACTGCACATGCCAGCTTTATCATCAAGCTGAACAACTCCTATAAAGTAAAGCCCATCATAACTTTAAAGAGAACTGAGAAACCATCTAGTTACCCTACGAAAGGCGGCTAAATCTGCACCTCTCCGTCTCTATAAGTTTTGTACTCTTACCCATTTTGTTGTTTTCAACATTGGTGAAATCAAGGCCATAGCTATCACATAGCTATAGAGAATGGCCGAGGATTATTGGAAGACGGTTTCGAACTATCTAATTATCTCGGCCAATTCGCTGCTGTGACTTGCGATGCCGGAGGTTGTGGGCAATGGGGATGAACGCAGCCGAGGCGTTGAACCAGGGTCTGGCGCGTACTAGGCTTTGCCGAGCTTTTCGATTCGCACCAGTAATTCGACTAAGGAGACCGCCGTGGAAAATGGTTCCGCTTCAACTCAAGCCAACGGCAGCGGCCAGACAATAGCGCCGACCGCCAAGGATCAGCTTCAGTCATTCGTGGAACGGATCGAGCGGCTTGAAGAGGAAAAGGCCGCGCTTTCAAGCGACATCAAGGACCTTTTCGCAGAAGCAAAGTCGACCGGCTTCGACACAAAGGCGCTTCGCACTGTCATTCGTCTCCGAAAGCAAGACGCCAACGAGCGGCGGGACCATGAGGCGCTTCTTGCTACCTATATGCACGCGCTCGGAATGCTTGAAGCCGACTAGCAGCCTCCAATATTTCGTAACCGTTGCTCTTACCTCATCGCTCCAGCGCCCCTAAGTGTTGGAGTGATGGGATATGGAGCGTTAAATGAATAAAACGCATCAGTACAATATTGCCTATTTGTTCATAGCGTTTGGACTGCTTCTGCTATTCCAGTCATACTGGAGCGCCCGAAATCAGGTTGAGCCAATATCCTATAGCCGCTTTGAGCAACTGGCGAAGGAAGGCCAGATTGCCAAGGCTGTTGTTGGGCCGTCGTCAATTCAGGGAGAGTTTAAGACCCCGCAGGACGGCAAGAAGTACTTCACAACCACGCGCGTTGACCCGGCCGTCGCTAGCGAACTCCAGAAATATGGGGTCGACTATACAGGCAGCACTGGTCAGAGCCTCTTACGCGACATCCTCTCCTGGATTTTGCCCATCATCGTATTTTTCGCCATTTGGGCGTTTTTCGTCAGACGAATGGCCGAGAGGCAGGGCATCGGCGGCTTAATGAACGTTGGCCGTTCGCGCGCAAAGGTTTACGTGGAGACGAAAACGGGTGTGACCTTCGACGACGTGGCGGGAGCCGATGAAGCGAAGGGCGAGCTCAAGGAAGTCGTAGATTTTCTGAAGGACCCGCAAAAGTATGGCAGGCTTGGCGCTCGGGTGCCAAAGGGCATTTTGCTTGTTGGGCCGCCCGGTACAGGCAAAACGCTGCTCGCGAGGGCGGTGGCAGGAGAGGCGGGCGTGCCTTTCTTCTCTATCTCCGGCTCGGAATTTGTCGAGATGTTTGTCGGTGTGGGAGCTGCCCGCGTGCGCGACCTGTTTGACCAGGCCCGCAAGGCCAAGCCGTGCATCATATTTATTGATGAATTGGATAGCCTTGGCCGCGTCCGGGGAGCGGGCCTTATGGGCGGAGGGCACGATGAGAAAGAGCAGACACTCAACCAATTGCTAGCCGAGTTGGACGGTTTCGATCCCCGCGAGGGCATTGTCTTACTCGCTGCAACCAACCGGCCCGAAATCCTTGATCCGGCGCTCACAAGAGCAGGCCGCTTTGACCGGCAAGTCGTACTCGACCGGCCGGACAAGAGCGCGAGAGTCGCTATCCTTCAGGTCCACATTAAAGGCATCAAATCGGCTCCCAGCCTGAATCTTGAACAAGTCGCGGCGATTACGCCCGGTTTCTCAGGAGCGGATCTTGCCAATCTCGTGAACGAGGCCGCGCTCTTCGCAACACGGCGCGGTGGCGATCAGGTGACGATGGATGACTTTACCCGCGCGGTGGAACGCCTTGTCGCGGGAATCGAGAGGCGGTCGCGCGTTTTGACGCCGAGAGAACGACGGGTAATCGCTTATCATGAAATGGGACACGCGCTCGTCGCCTCCGCGCTGCCGGGCGTAGATCCCATTCATAAGGTCTCGATTATTCCACGGGGCATCGGAGCGTTGGGCTACACGATGCAGCGCCCGACCGAAGACCGCTTCATCATAGGGCGAGGCGAACTCCTGAACCGCATAGCGGTGATGATGGGTGGACGTGCGGCGGAGGAGTTGGTTTTCAATGAAATCTCGACCGGCGCGGCGGATGATCTCGACCGCGCCACGGACATTGCGCGTCAGATGGTGGCTCGCTTCGGCATGGCCGAGGCATTGGGGCAGCGCGTTTATGAACCGCAGCGTCAGGCATTCCTTGGTGACACTATGATAGGCACGCGCCCGAAGGACTATTCCGACGAGACTAATAGGGAGATCGACGTCGCGGTGCGGCGCCTTGTCGATGACGCCTATGAGAAGGCGAAGGCCACGCTCACGGCCCGGCGCAAGGAGTTGGACGAGGGCACTGCGCTTCTTCTTCAGAAAGAAACGATAACGCCTGCTGATTATCCACCTCTGCAAGGCAAGAGCCCTGCCGAGGAACTGATCGCCGCAGTGCGTTAACATTCACGCGGGGAGATTTGAATCAAGGGATAGGTACACCAGTCGCAGTGAACGCTTCGCGCTGGCGGAGGGCCGTATCTTCGAGCTTGAAGTCCTCGATCACCTCATTGAAGAGCCGGTAAAAATTCAGCTCAGCCGCGAGGTGCAGAAAAACTGCGCCAAGGCCCACTGCCGCGCGGTCCATGAAAACGAATTCGCGCGGCACTTTCACAGGCCCTTTTTCCTTGAGCCCCTGATGGACGCGGAAAGCTTCGCGGCGCCCATACTCGCCGGGCGGCACCTTCTCGGCCACGGGCCGGACGCGATCCTCAACGAGCGGTCCGTAAATAAAGTTCGCCCAAATGTTCAAAATCTCGATCAGGTCATTGGAAAGGTTGCGAAACCCCCATGTCTCGTAGGCGTGAACGATGAGATCGCGGTCATTCTTCAAGATGCCATGGTAAAGGTCGATCACTCCGCCCACGAATTTCGGCTCGAATGAGCGAATGCAGCCATAATCGAGAAGGTTGATGCCTGCCGCGCGGCCATTTTCTTCGAAGACGGTATAATTCCCAAGATGCGGGTCGCCATGGATTACCGCATAATGGCTAAACGGATACCACCAAGCTTGGAAGAGAGCGCGGGCGATATTATTGCGCTCCTCAAGCGGATGATCCTTATAATTCAATAACTTCTGCCCATCGAGCCAAGTCATTGTAAGAAGGCGCTTGGTCGACAGTTCCGGCATGACTTCCGGCACGCGTATCCTTGCATCGCCTTCGAATATCAGCTTGTAGAGCTTCATATGCCGGGCTTCGAGTTCGTAATCGAGCTCTTCCCGCAGCCGCGCGCCGATTTCGCTGACGATCTCGGACGTATCGAGCGCGGTGTCCATGCGCCGATAGATGCCCATGACAATGCGAAGCTGGTTTAGGTCAGCCTCAACTGCTGACTGCATTTCGGGATACTGAAGCTTGAGCGCTACGGCTTCGCCATCAAGCGTCTGCGCCTTATGCACTTGACCAAGCGAAGCCGCCGCCGCCGCTTGCTCGCCAAAAGCGGAAAATTTGCTCCGCCAATCGGGCCCAAGCTCGGCAGCCATGCGCCTTCGCACGAAAGGCCATCCCATTGCAGGAGCCTGGCTTTGCAACTGCGAAAGTTCCAGCGCATATTCTGGTGGTAATGCGTCCGGGATCGTGGATATGAGCTGCGCCACCTTCATCAGCGGGCCCTTGAGGCCGCCGAGCGCCGCCGCCAACTGAGCGGCGTTTTTCTGCCGATCCACGCCGCCGAGCAAATAGCTGGCACCGACGCGCGCCGCAACGCCGCTCACATTCGCGCCTACCCTGGCGTAACGCTGCATTCTACGGGACAGGCGATTTGCTTCGCCGTCCCTCGTTTCTCCGTCACTTGGCACTTTTCTCACTCAGGTAAAATGCAGCATTGCGTTCGAGAAGTTAGCTGCGGTTCACCTTAGGCGTTTGCGTCGAACGCTTCCAGCTCAGTAATCATGTCTTCGATCACTTTAAGCCCCATCGACCAAAAGCCAGGGTCAGACGCGTCAAGGCCAAATGGCGCGAGAAGCTCCTTATGATGCTTTGTGCCGCCCGCGCGCAGCATATCGAGATAGCGGCCTTCGAAGCCCTGCGGAGCGCGCTCATATGCGGCATAAAGTGAATTTACGAGGCAATCGCCGAAAGCATATGCGTAAACATAGAAGGGCGAATGGATGAAATGCGAGACATACGTCCAGTAATTTTCGTAGCCGTCATTGAGCTTTATCGCTGGTCCCAAGCTTTCGTTCTGCACTGAAAGCCAGAATTGGCCGAGCTGCTCCGCCGTTAGTTCGCCTTCGCGGCGCGCCTCGTGAACCTTTCTCTCGAACTCATAGAAAGCAATTTGCCGCACAACGGTGTTGATTTTGTCTTCTACCTTTTGCGCCAGCAGAGCTTTTCTTTCGCGTGGATTTTGGGTTTGTGCGAGCAGCGCTTTGAAAGTGAGCATCTCGCCGAAAACGCTCGCCGTTTCCGCCAAAGTGAGCGGCGTATAGGCCATGAGCGCCCCTTGCGCATTTGCGAGCACTTGATGGACGCCGTGGCCCAACTCATGAGCAAGCGTCATCACATCGCGCGGCTTACCCATGTAGTTCATCATAATGTAAGGATGCGCGGACGGCACCGTTGGGTGCGAAAATGCGCCCGGCGATTTGCCTACCCGCACGGGAGCGTCAATCCAGCGCTTGCTGAAGAAGCCGTCCGCGATTTGCGCCATGGACGGCGAGAAGCGGTGATAGGCCTCAATCACCGTGCGATGAGCATCTTTCCACTGAATGACAGGTTCGGGATCGCGGCTGATGGGTGCGTTGCGGTCCCAATAGTTGAGTTGCTCCACGCCAAGCCATTTGGCTTTCAAGGCATAATAGCGGTGGGAAAGGCGCGGATAGCTGTCGCGCACTGCCACGACAAGCGCATCGACCACCTCATGCTCGACCCTATTTGCGAGGTGACGCGAGGACGCGACATCGGGAAAGCGACGCCAGCGATCTGAGATTTCCTTGTCCTTTGCGAGCGTGTTCGTAACAAGGGTAAAAACCCGCGCATTTTCGCGGAAAACCTTAGCCAGGGCCTCAGCGGCGGACTTCCGGCGCTCCGTATTTGGATCGCTCAGCAAGTTTAGCGTTGGCTCGAGGCTCATTTGTTCGCCATCGACATCGAAGCGCAGGCTCGTGAGCGTCTCATTGAAGAGGCGGCTCCAGGAGGCACGGCCTGTCATCCCCTTTTCGTGGAAAAGCTTCTCGATTTCGTCGGCGAGCTGATAGGGGCGATCCTTCCGGAGGTCGGTGAGCCACGGCCGGTAATGGCCAAGGGCAGCATTTTCGAGAGCTGCATTCATCACCGCGTCGTCAATTCGATTTAATTCGAGCTCGAAAAACAAAAGTTGAGAGCTGATCCCCGTCAATTTGTCTTGAGCATCGCCGAACAGCTTTGCCCGCGACGGGTCGGCTGTGTCTGTGGTGTAGTTCAGATAGGCGAATGAGCCGATGCGCCCCATGCGGTCGGAAAGTGCTTCATAGGCCGCGAGTACCGCAGCGAGTTGACTAGGGTTCTCCCTCGCCAATCCTTCAAGCTTACCCGCATAGCTTTCGTGGAATTGCGCCGCCTCGCGCGCCGCGATCTCGATGTCGGAAGAGAGGCCCGCCCCTGCGTTCGGATAGAGGTCGCTCAGATCCCAGGCCGGGATCTCTTCCGCAGGCTGTGATGCGATTTCGAGAAAGCCTCTATCCGCTTCTAGCGCATGGAGCGGCAGGTTCAATGCCGATTGAAAGAGCCTTTTCATTGTGCGCTATCCTCTCCGGGCTGTGGCGTCGCGTTTCCTGCATTTGGCGATTTGACCGCTTTGGTCAACACCTATAGCCGATTTTCGCTGCGGAGGGTTGGAATCTGCCTTAGATGCAGAAGGCTGTTCTTTTTCATACTTTTTTTACCAGCCAACGGCGCGCGGCTTGTGTAGCGAAACGGCCACAACCATAGGGAGAACGCCCATGGCATCAGATATTTAACTTGCTTAGATGCAAAAATATCATCGAGTTTGAAGCTTTGCCTTCTTTTTCTCGCATTTGATTTGTAACCAAATGTTTACCACCTTGGTTTACCTACGTAGGCGTGTAGTCATGCGTTTTGCAACTGATTGGCACGAGGGAATAGGGAACATTGGCGCCGCAGGGTGCCGAAAAGGGCTTGTCTGGTGATATCTGTGAAATCTGGCTTAGTTCCGAGCCTTAAAGGGCTTGGTTGTGTGTTGCTTGCTGTTCAAATCTTCGGCGCGTTTTCGGCTTCGGCGGAAGACCGGACACTGAAGATGTTCAACATCCACACGAAAGAGACGGTAAGCGTCACCTTCAAAAGAAACGGGAAATACGTTCCCGAAGGATTGCAGCAGCTCAATCACTTCATGCGCGACTGGCGTCGAAGCATGGAGATCAAGATGGATCCCGCGCTGCTCGACTTGATTTGGGAACTCCATGAAGAGCTGGGCTCTAAAGAGCCCGTGCATTTGATTTGCGGCTACCGCTCGTCGGCGACCAACGAGGGGTTACGGCGCACGGTGGGCGGCCAAGCAAAAAATAGCCGCCACATCACAGGTCAAGCCGCCGACTTGATGTTCCCGGATGTACCGCTGAAGCAGCTTCGTTATTCAGCTTTGATCCGTGAAAGAGGCGGTGTCGGCTATTATCCGGCCTCAGGACTTCCTTTTGTGCACGTCGATACGGGCAATGTACGCCATTGGCCTCGCATTGCGCGCACCGAGCTTGCCATTCTCTTCCCGAAGGGGCATTCGCAGCATGTTCCTTCCGACGGGCGCCCGCTCACGCCTTCGGATGCACGCGTAGCTCTTGCTAAATATCAGGAGAGCGGGGCAGAGATGCCTTGGGCGCTGACGCATAAGAGAGCAGGTCCGATGCTCGCGAGCTTGGCTCCAACAGATTCGCAGGCTGTATTGCAGCGAGCGAGCCTTGCCTCGGCAGCAAACGCTCCGTCACCCAGCCGTGGCCAGTCCACGCCCTGGAATAAGCCTCAGAGCTTGTCGAGAGAGCCGGTTGAGGCCGTTGAACCGCAACTATCGGAGGAAGGCGAGGAGCAGGAAGACGAGATCACCTTCGAGCCGTTGCCCGCGACCTTCCTCTTATCCGAGAAGCCCCTGTCCTATATTGACGCTCCCGGTGAACAGGCTCAAACTCAAGTTTTCCAAAAGCTGAATGTGCTAATGGCTTCTCCCAACGTGCTCGCAAGCGATGAGTTTGACCAGGGGCTGCAAATGGCCGAGCTCTACGAAGCGAACCGCTTCAAAGGGTCTGCCTTCGCGCTCATGTATTTGCGCAAAACCCGGATGCTTGCGGCGTCGGCCTCGGCTAGCTCTAAGCAGCTAACCCGCTGAACCAATCATTGCACCCTCGGTGCGAGCGCGGCCGGTGGCTGCCCTCGCCTCCCGTGGCCGGGTTTGACCCGGTCATAACAAGCGGAGATGGACATGCACGGGCGCAACGATTTTCGCAAGTCCCCTGTGCAACAGGTGCGTCAGCCCGGCGCCTTTTAAGGATGCGGCTTAAGCCAACCGACTTGCTTTGTCGTCGAAACATCCGCGCGCAACAAAATGGCGCGCCTTCACCGGCGCAGCCGTGCGGATAGCGGCTCAAAGCCATTCGCTCTTCAGCAAATGGGCCACGCAAAAATCATCGCTGGTTTATCAACCAGCGATCCATTTCATCACAGCGACTGCTTAGCACTTAAAGCGACAGGCTTGCGTCCGATAAAACGCAAATGCCTCAGCCCTGCCGTGCCTTGTAGCGGCGCACAGTCTTGTTGATGATGTAGAGGCGGCCACGGCGACGCACGACGCGGTTGTCCCGATGCCTTGTCCTCAGCGTCCTGAGCGAGTTCTTAATTTTCATAGTCAAAATCCTAAAGCGCTTCATACCAGCTAAAGTTCAACCGGAGGGAAGCACAAAACTATAGGTTGGATGCCTGCGGCGCGCGGGTACGCTGACGCCACCTTCGCTGACTTTGCTATCACGCTTTCTGTTTGTTTCCAACCCCTTCTCTGCCGTAACCTGTCAGATGTGCTCCTCCAGCAGCACTCCCGGTTAAGGAAGTCGCCTTTTATGCGTTCCCCTGTAATCGAATGGGGATCAACCGGTTTTGGTGCGTTAAACTTGCAGTAATTTTGCGATTTCCGGTGGCGTCTTGCGTTTTCGCATTTTCACTATTTGGGTTTTCTGTGCTTTTTTCGCAATTGCGATGAAAACCGCTGTTGCTGGCCCCTCTTCAATATCCATCGAAATTGCCGGATCAATCGAACCACGCTGCTCCAACACAGGTTTCAATTTACCGCTGCGGGTCAAGGACCTCAGCGAGGGTGGGTCGAGCGCCATGCAATTCGAAGCGGGGTGCAATGCGCCCTTCCAATATAGCGTGTCGTCTCGCAATGGCGGCTTCAAACTGGACGGAGCAACATCCGCTGGCGGCTTTGCAGCCAGCCTTCCCTATAATGTCTCGGTTCGCATTCCTTTAGCGGGCGGCCAAACCATCGAAGACCGCTTTAAAAGCGATCAGATCAAAGCCAATTCAAGCAGCTTTTCGTTCTCGAACTCAGGCAACGCCATCTCCATCCAGAAAACTGCCGAGATCAACATCGCATGGGAGCCGAGCGCTAAGCCATTGAGCCCAGGCGCTTATCAAGATCAGCTCACCGTTAAAATTTTTATCCGGCCGTGAGATCGCGCACTATGAAACCGCGTCTCCACCGAGCCACCAAGAGCCGTCTCGCGAGCATTATTTCCGCCCTCTGCTTTCTGATTGCCGCCTGTTTTCTAATTGCCGCACCATCTTTCGCGTGCAGCGTTGTGATCGAAAATCACGCAGCAAAGGCTAGCATCGCTTACGACCCTTTCGACCCCGCCGCAGCTTTTGTCACCCACTCGATACCCATCAAAAACATCGGCGGCAAAATGTGCGATGGGGCTATCGCGTTCTTCAAAATTGGAAGCGCGGCTGCGAGAGCGGGAGGTGCGACTGCATTAAGCTATGAGCTTACGGGCCAAACATCCGGCGCAAGACTGCTGATGCAAGGGACTGCAACCTCTACCGCGCCACCGGCTTATTTGGCGGCGCCTGCGTTACGCCCTGGCGAGGTGCGCATGATGACCTACACGGTAAGAGCGCCGCCGGGCCAGCTCGCGCCTCCCGGGTTGTATTCGGACATGATCGAAGCTGTCGCCTATCAAGGCTCGGCTTCCTCTTTGATGCGAACCACTGCCTCAACCTCAATTTCCGTCAATATCGTGGTCGACGCCGTCATGAGCGTAAATTTAGCGGGCGGCGGCCAATCCATCGCGCTTGATTTCGGCACGCTTTCCGCAGGAGCGACGCGATCCGTGATGATTCAGGCGCGCTCTAACCAAAGCTATCGCTTCGTCGTTTCCTCGGAGCATGGCGGCATGATGAGGTTGGATCCACCCTCGGCTGACGGAGTAGCCTGGAAAGTTCCCTATACCATTCGCATCAACAATGGCGGCGGGTTAGCGCTGGACGGCGATCAGAAAATCGCCATTTCGCGAGCGGCGAGCGCCCTTGCCGGAAGCGCCATCCCGGTGGAGATCAAGATCGGAGACCCCTCAAACCAGCGCGCAGGCCGCTATAAGGACGTCATCACCATCAAAATCGACACGTTGCCGTGAGCCTTGCCCCGCTGACCCTTTCGAGCCTTGCGCCACGCATCGGCATTCAATGCACTCCGCGCGCGAGTAAGAATACGATAATACCCGCGAGAACCACCGAAATAACTTGCCAGAAGACCAGTGGATTGCGTTCCGCAAGTGGGACATGGTTGCCTTGGAGAAACTTCTTATTGGGATTGCGAAGATCGTACTCGAATTCGGACAACGCCTCATAGCGCTGGCTCGGATTGGGATGAACAGCCTTCTTAAGCGCTCCGTCGATCCAGTCGGGAATTCGTGGATTGTGGTCCCGGGCGGAGGTGTAGCGAAGTTTCTTCTGCTGTGACGCAGTGCGCGTTTTGGCAATCTGCGCGCCATAGGGCAACTTGCCGGTCAACATCTGATAGGCGATGACCCCGAGAGAAAATTGGTCGGAGCGCGGCGTGCCGCTGCTTCCGATAAAATATTCCGGCGCGGCATATTGTAATGTGCCAAGAATCTCATCGTCGTCACCCATGAGTTCGGCCTCAATCACGCCAGCGACTTTTGTTGAGCCGAAGTCGATGATCTTCACCGTCCCGTTCCTGTCGATCATGATGTTTTCGGGCCTCAGATCCTGATGCAGCATTTCCATCCTGTGGAAGGCGCGCAAACCCTTGGCTATCTGCCCGGCGATCCCTCTAACGGTCTCTAAATCGGGCCTTGGATTGTCGATCATCCATTGGGCCAGGGTCTGCCCATCCACGAATTCCGTGACCAGGTACAGGTAATTCCGTTTCCGCCGCTGCGGATGGTTTTTCAGCACATGGGCGCTGTTGATACGCCGTGCGATCCATTCCTCCATCATGAACCGCTTCAGATATGCGGGATCGCCGCGCAAATCTATCGAGGGGATCTTGATGGCGGCAAGCGCGCCATCCTCCATGTCCTCGGCGAGATAGATGTGGCTGCGGCTGCTGGCGTGAATTTCGCGCAGGACTCTGTAACCATCGAATTCCATGCGGGCCTGTAAAAGCGGCGGCACCGGCAAATCGGAGGGCTGCCCTACAAAATCGTCCGCCTCGCCGTCCGGAAGTTCGTCCACCCGGACGATTTGCACAGTGAGATTGTCTCTGCTCCCGCGGTTATAGGCTTCCTCCGTGATGATTTTAGCGGCCGCATCCAGATTATTCGCATGGACGTTGATAGTTCTCGTTACAAATGGCGCGTCGATATGCTCGTAGACCCCATCGGTCGCGAGCACGAAGACATCTCCTGCCTCGAGCTGCGCCGTCCGATAGTCGATTTCGACGTGGGCATTAATGCCGAGCGCTCGGCCTAGATAGGACTGCTTCGACGACAAAATGACACGGTGATCGTCCGTCAACTGCTCCAAAGAACCGCCGCCCATGCGGTAGACGCGGGCATCGCCGATATGAAAAATGTGAGCGGTTCGCGACTTCATAACCATCACGCTCAAGGTACAAACATAGCCCTTGTCCATGTCGTCTTCATACTGGCTGCGTTTGGTTTGGGAGTGGAGCCAGGAATTCGTCGCGGAAATGACCCGCTGAGCCGATGTTTTCACCGACCACGAATCGGACGTGCAGTAATAATCGGTCAAAAAGCTTTTGATAGCGGATTCAGCGGCGATGCCGCTCACTGGGCTCGAACTAATGCCGTCCGCCAGCGCAATGGCGATTCCCTTGGTTGCTAGCGCTGGAGGGTCAGGAATGAGAGCGCCGTGGAAATCCTGATTGGTCTCTTTACGGCCCCGATCGGAATGCTGGCCGATTGAGAGTTTCAGAACTTTCCCCATGCTGCCCTCTTCCACGGAAAGATAGGAGCCCTGCTTGGCCGGGCGGGGCTCCTGTCATTTCTGGCTTTATTCGGCAGCAGCAAAGCGGGCGGCGGGTCCGCGCTTTGAGCCGGTGCGGACATGGGTCGTATAGAGCGTGAGTCCGGTGAAGGTAAGGCCGCCAATGAGATTACCCAGAACGGTCGGAATTTCGTTCCAGATAAGGTAGTCCGCGATCGAGAAATTGCCGCCAAGCATCAGACCCGAAGGAAACAGGAACATATTCACGACCGAGTGCTCAAAGGTCATAAAGAAGAAGACCATGATCGGCATCCACATGGCGATTACCTTGCCTGGAACCGTGGTCGAGATCATCGCACCAACGACGCCCGTCGAGACCATCCAGTTGCAGAGCATACCGCGAATGAAGAGCGTGAGCATTCCTGCTGCGCCATGGGCGGCGTAACCGATCGTACGCGCTTCACCGATGCTGCCGATTTTCTTGCCAACCGCATCCGGCTCAACCGTGAAGCCAAAGGTGAAAATAATGGCCATCATCACGGCCACAGTCAGCGCGCCGAGGAAGTTGCCGATGAAGACGAGGAACCAATTGCGAAGGACGCCATACAGGGTGACACCAGGGCGCCTATCGATAAGCGCAAGAGGGGTGAGCACGAAGACACCCGTCAAAAGGTCGTATCCCAGAAGGTAGAGCATACAGAAGCCGACCGGGAAGAGGATCGCGCCGACGAGCGGAGAGCCGCTTTGCACGGTTACTGTAACGGCGAACACTGCGGCAAGCGCAAGAATTGCTCCCGCCATGTAGGCGCGGATCACCGTGTCGCGGGTTGACATGAAAATCTTGGATTCTCCGGCATCGACCATTTTGGTAACGAATTCGGAAGGTGCTAGATGTCGAAGCTATGAAGGTTGTTCAGCCGAAGCTTGGATGAGAAGGTGGGGTTGCGACACCAACCACCCCTCAGCCGGAGCCTCGGATGAACGCTCATAAGAATGCACGCCTGACCCCTTACAGTCGAGAGCTGATGATCGAGCGCATTCGCAGACATGGGTGGACGGTGGCGCGCGCCGCCGAGGCGGCGGGCGTTTCCGAGCGAACCGCCTACAAGTGGCTTGCGCGCTATCGCGGCGGGGGAGCGGCGGCGCTCCATAACGCCAAGCCGGTTCCCCGCCGCCTGGCGCACCGTCTTTGCGATGCCCGGGTGGCAGAAATCCAAGCCCTGCGCCGGCAAAGGCTGAGCGGACCTGCCATCGCAAGACGCACCGGATTGCCGCGCTCGACCGTGGGGGGCGTGTTGCGCCGCTGTGGCCTTGGACGCTTAAAGCACCTGGAAGAGCGGTTGCCGGTGCGCCGCTATGAACGCCAAAAGCCCGGCGAATTGATCCATCTCGACACCAAAAAACTTGGCCGGATCGTGAGGGTCGGCCACCGTATCACGGGCTCACGCCAAGGCCGGGGAAGCCGCGGCGCAGGCTGGGAGGCGCTGCACGTCGCCATCGACGACGCAACACGGCTCGCCTACACCGAGGTGCTGGCGGACGAAAAAAAGGAAACGGCTGTCGCCTTCCTTTCAAGATCTTGCGCCTTCTTCAAGGCTAACGGCGTGATCCCAGAGCGCATCATGACCGACAATGGCTCGGCATATCGAAGCGCCGCCTTCCGCAACGCTTTGTGCCGAGCAGGACTTCGCCACATCCGGACCCGTCCTTACACGCCCCGCACCAATGGAAAAGCCGAACGCTTCATCCAGACGAGCTTACGCGAATGGGCCTACGCGGCCCCCTACCAGACCTCGAATGAAAGGGCCAAGGCTATGATCCCATTCATCGACGCTTATAACACCCAGCGTCCCCACTCAGCCCTCGCCTTCAAAACTCCATGGCAAAGGCTGAACAACCTTCTTGGAAACGACAGCTAGATAGGCCACTTTGGTTCCCCTAAACTTGGAATTACATCGGAAGAGTTGCTCGGTCCCGCTCGTTCGCGGCGCTTATGCGGTCTTGTATGTTTCCTCCCTCGAAAATTGCCGCGCGCTAAGCTGGCGGCATGCCGGTTGCCCTTGCTGTGGGCTTTCATCGGAAAGCAGTGCTGGCGCTCAATCCGGAGATAGACGAGCAATAAACGAGCCAAATGAGATGGAAAACAAAATAATGCTGAAATATCAATCTGTTGGTATTTAGGTTTCGTTACGGGGAGCTCTTCTGGCCGCCTCCAGGCTTTTTTCCTGGCAACACAATCAATCGCATTGAATTTGGGCACAGGTTATTTTTTGTGCACTGCAAAACGAGCAGGCTGCGAAAAAAGCAATCAGGACAGCAAGGTGTCCCCTTCCGCGAGAGTTATTGCATCCGAGTTCGTGTTGATGGGCGGGAGGCGATGAGCCGTTTCAGCTCACCGGCTTGGCGTTCGCCGCTGCGCGACGCTCCCCCGCATAGCGAACAAGCGCGGCGTAGCGGTACAGGCCGTGAACAAATTTGCCATAAGGCATCGTGATGAACAGGCCGAAGACGACGCCGAGGTGGATCGCCAGCAACGGCCCCATCGCCGCCGTGTCTCGTAAGAGCATGAGGGCGATACCAGTGAGGCTTGTCATAAACAGCATCGCAATGAAGGCGACGTCCATGCCGTATCGCGCTTCGTCAACCAAGGCGGGATCGCGCTTCCATTTTTCCGACGAGCAGCCCGGCGGGACCGATCAAAAGCCCTATGCCTCCCGCTGTGCCGAGAATGACCGGGAGATCGTAAAAAGCGTAAGGCGCTTCACGTCCGAGCAAGTAATGGTAGAGCGTTGCGACAGAGGTCGCCGCGAAGCACAGCAAAAAACCGTAGAAGGTCAAGTGGTGATAGATTTTGCGGCGGTCGCTCGGCCGTTCGTCCTCATTGATGCAGCCAGCCCCGCCACCGTCGAGATACCGCAGTTTCGCTGCGTCGGCCATTCCGCGCCAGAGCGCCCCAGGGCCGGATGAGTGTGGAACAGTCTTTCCAATGTCATGCCAAAAACTCCGAAGAGCTACCGCAAGCGCGAACATGGCGTAAATGAAAGCAGCGCCAAACAAAGCAGCCATCACATTGTGAGGCATCAGCGCGTAGAATGCGCCTGGACCATTGCCAGCGCCGAATAGAACCTGCGGGTCTTTAAAGGCAACGAAGCCAATCATGAACGCGGCAACGCTCAAAGCCGTGATGATCGCAATTGCGAGGCCATTGCGCGCGAAGAGGACTGAACTCGCTTTGGGCCACGCATAGGCGGCATAAGAGTCCGCCCTCACGATAGCCATCGTCTTCGGCACATTGACGTTGAATTCATGAGGCGGCGAATATTGACAGTCCGTGTAGCAGGCGCCGCAGCCATGGCACAGATTGGCGAGATAATTCAGATCGCCCTTCGAAAATGAGCGACGCATCTCCATTGCCGGGAAGACCGCGCAGAGCCCCTCGCAATAGCGGCAAGAGTTGCACACCGTCATGAGCCGTTCGGCTTCTTCGAGGATGCTAGTTCCTTGCATGTCGCGCAGCCTCCCCTCCGGCGACGCGCCCGAAAACGCTCCCAATCGTCATGCCAATTCCTGCGGCATAGCCCCGGCCAAGAACGTTGCCAGCCATGATCTCGCCCGCCGCGAACATATTCGCCGACGGCTTCCCGCTATTCATGATGATGCGAGCCTGCTTGTTCACGCGGGTACCGAGATAGGTGAAGGTAATGCCTGGGCGCACCGGGTAGGCGTAGAATGGCGCAGTCTCGATACGCCGCGCCCAATTGCTTTTGGGTGGGCTAAGCACTTCGGTGCGGCAGCCATCGAGGACGGTGTGATCGAATTTGCCGGGTTGAACCGCAGCATTGAAGTCGGTGATCGTCTTTTCGAGGGCCGCCGCGTCCAAGCCCAGCTTGCCGCCCAATTCGCCAACGCTGTCCGCCCGTATCGGTGGAAAAAGCGACGGCATGAATAGCTCTAAAGACGATGCGTCAAAGATGATGTAGGCGATCTGATCTGGCTGCGCTGCCACCAGCCGTCCCCAGATTGCGTAGCGCTTGGGCCAGAGGTCTTCCCCCTCATCATAAAAGCGTTGCGCGTGCTTATTTACGACTACGCCAAAGACCACGCAATCAAGGCGCGTGATGATGCCGCCATCGAAGCGCGGTGAACGCGCGTCTATTGCGACAGCATGACATTGCGCGGGATCGCCAACATGCTGAACGCCCTTGCTCATCAGCATCTTGAGGACCGACCCGCGGTTATAGGGAGTGCCACGGATCAGGAAGTTACTCGCAGCGTCACCCCAGGATTCCTTAAGCCAATCGATGTTTGCCTCGAAGCCGCCCGCCGCCGCGACAAAAGTTGCCGCCTTCACGTCGACGCGCCTATCGCCAAGCTTCACTGATGCGGAAAGGAAAAAGCCATCTTCGATTTCAAGATCGATAATTTCGGCATCGTACAGAATTTCGACGCCGAGCTGCTCCGCGGTCCGGTAAAGAGCATTCAGCATTGCCCTACCGCCACCGAGAAAGAAAGAATTCGTGCGGCCAAGGCTCAGCGTGCCTCCGAGCGAAGGCTGCCACCGGATGCCCTGCTCTTCGATCCAGCCTAATATCTCCTTCGACTCCGCGATCATGAACCGCGCAAGCTCTTCATCCGTCTCGCCACCTGTGACACGCAAGAGGTCTCCCCAAAACTCCTCTTCGGTGTAAGGGCCGGTGAGGATATCGGTCGCGGCATCATGTGCGCAGCGCATGTTGCGCGTATGCCGTGTATTGCCGCCGCGATAGAATTTCGGCGCGGCTTCCAGGACCAGCACGGATGCTCCCGCTCGCCGTGCACTGATGGCAGCGCAAAGGGCGGCATTGCCGCCCCCTGCAATAAGCACATCGAAGCGTTTTGTAAGATCAGCCAAGTTTTGTTCTCAATCGCCGTTACGCTGCGACTGCCTCGGGTACATTTGCGGTTGCACGGCTCCGGTAGAGCGCAAGGGTGGAAACGATCCCGCAAAAGCCTGCAAACATCAGCCAATAGCCGGGCGATGCTTTATCGCCTGTTGTCTCTTATGAGCCAAGTGGAAACAAGCGGCGTCGCCGTCCCAAAGAGTGCGGCCGCAAGGGCAAAGGCTAGCGAGAAGCAGGATGCACGGACGTGGGCTGGGCACGAGCTCCGAAAGCGCTGCAACCATCGCTCCATTATAGATGCCGAAGAAGAAAGAGAACCAAAGCTCGACGATCAGCATTTTGTTGAAGGTCGGATCGGCGGTGAGCCAAGACAAGGCGGGATAGGAGGTCAGCAATGCGAGGATTGCGATTGTGAGAAGGACGGGCTTGCGTCCGATGCGGTCCGATAGGGCGTCCCGCCAATTGGTAGCCAGATGAAATTCGTTACCGCAACACACAATGTCACCAGAAGGCTTTCGGACTGGCTAAGCTTCAAGACCGATCTGCCGAACGTAGGCGTGTATACCGTGATGAGATAGAAGGTCACGGTTGTCAAAACGACAAGGAGCATCCCAAGGACCACGATCCGCCAGTTCTGGGCCATCGAGCGGAAAACCTCAGCCGAGGTCGGATGCGTCTTCTGTGCAAGAAATTCGGGTGATTCCTGCAGAGAGCGCCGGATGAGAAAGATGAATGGGACGATCAAGCATCCAATAAAGAACGGTATGCGCCATCCACCGTCGGCGATCTGCTCCTTCGATAGGTACGAGTTCATGGCAAAGCCGATGATCGCGGCGAAGAATATGGCCACCTGCTGACTTGCCGACTGGAAGGACGTGTAAAATCCCTTGTTCCCAGGTGTCGCGATCTCGAACAGATAGATCGAAACTCCTCCCAACTCGACACCAGCCGAAAACCCTTGCAGCAGACGTCCGACGAGCACGAGGATCGGGGCGGCAATGCCGATGGTTGCATATCCCGGTGTGCATGCAATGAAGACCGTGCCGAGCGCCATGATCGACAGAGTGACGATCAAGCCCTTACGGCGTCCGATCCGGTCGATATAGGACCCAAGCACAATGGCGCCCACGGGCCGCATCAGCGCGCCGAGCCAGAACGTTGTGAACGTCAGCATCAGCGCGGTAGTTTCATTATCGGTGGGGAAGAAGGCTTTCGAGATATAGGACGCATAGAAGCCGAATAGGAAAAAGTCGAACATCTCCAGGAAGTTACCGCTGGTCGATCTCAGGATAGCGCCCAAGCGCGATATCGGCTGTGTCTCTGTCTCGTTATGCTGCATTTCTCTTCCCTGCTCTGCGGAAACCCAAACCTGCTTGGTTAATTCTGAGTTAAGAACGCAGAAGCTTGCAAGCCTGCCTTTATGATTACTCTCAGCGGCGCGAAGGCCGCTCCATTTACAGCCAGGCTCTAGCTGATAAAGTCTTGAATAGCCGCCAGAAAGCTTTCCGGCGCCTGCAATTGGGGAACATGCGCGCAACCGGGCAGGATCACGAGCCGGGCGTCCGGCAGTCCTTCAACCAATTCGTGAGACATGGGCGGCGGCGTTGCCTCATCCTGCTCTCCAACAAGCGCCAGCACAGGTATGCGGACCTTTTGCAAATCCGGCTTGAGGTCAAGTTCGGCAAGCGCGGCGCATGCGGATTGAAAGACTTGAAGATCGGTGCCGAGAAAAGCGGTGCGGCATTCGCTCAGCAGCACTGGATTAGCCGCCTGAAAGTCGGGCGCAAATAGACGGCGCATCGCAGTTTCGGCAATTGCCTCAAGCCCTTTTGCCGCCGAGGCCGCCGCCATTCCTCGGAAAGCGGCGCGGCCTGGTTCGGAGAATTTCGCGCCACTGTCGGCCATGATAAGACGGCTTGCGAGGTCCGGGTGACGAATGACCATCTGAAGCGCGACAAAGCCGCCATAGCCATTGCCGAGGACAATCGGCTTTTCGCCCTGGGAAGCTTCTCGAACAGCTTCGGCCATGCGGTCGGCAACGGATGGCAAATCGCCCGCCGTGGCGAGCGAGAACGGCCAAACCCAGGCAGTTCAGGAACGATAACGCGAAAGCGCTCCGCAAGCTTGTCCTTGATCCGGTCGAAGCTCTTCCGGTCAGCCAGAAGAGAATGAAACAGAACGATGGGCGACCCTTCGCCGATAATCTCAGCATTCACAGAATTGTCGGCCAGAGACACGTCCATCGGCAACCTCTCATATTTCTTGCCGACCCTAAAACGAACGATGGCGCCTGAGCAATAGCGCGTCGTTTGCCACCTTTTGCTAATAGACGTGATATTTCACGGATCGTATCGATAATCTAACTGTTTCTGGTGAGCCATGCTCCTGCGCGACAATATTTATGATGCCCTGCGCACCGATATTCTGACCTGCAAGCTATTGCCAGGAGAGGAAATAAAGGAGCAGGTGCTCGCACAGCGCTATGAAGTTAGCCGCCAGCCGGTGCGTGAAGCGCTTTTGCGCTTGGAGCGCGAGCGGCTCATTACGGTGCATCCCCGTCAGGGATATCAGGTCAACCCGGTTTCGGTTTCGGACGCGCGCGACATCTTTCGCTTCCGCCTCGTGCTGGAACCAGCCTGCGTTGCCGAAGCCGCCGAGAATGCGAGCGACGAGACATTATCCGCGCTTGACGCTTTTCGCGTCTTCGACGGCAGCACGGAGTTCATCGAATATAACCGGGCATTCCACTGCGCTTTGGCGGAAGCTTCCGGCAGCAGCCGCATGTCGGCAGCCGCTTGCGACTTGATCGAGCAAGCCGACCGCCTTGTTCGCGTCAGCCTGTCCGCCATCAAAGGCCGGGACCCAACCCAACTTGTCGGCGAACACGCCGACATAATCGATGCCATCCAGCGGCGCGATGCGCGGAAAGCCAAAAGCATCGTCCGCGATCACATCGCGCGGGCTGAAAAGCGCGTGCTTTCGGCTCTAGCGCGGAGCGCAGTCATTATCTAAGGGGGAGATATAGCTTTGACTTCAGTTGAAAGGCCGAATGTTAGCGTCGAAATTCGCGGCAATTTCGTCGATGGCAGGGAAATAGAGGCAGGCGCCGGTGAATTGATCGATGTGCGCAATCCGGCGACCGGCGGCGTAATCGCGAAGATTCCAAATTCGACAGCGGCGGATGTCGACCGCGCGATGAAGAGCGCCCGCGCCGCATTCGAGAGCCGCGAATGGGGCGGCATGGACATTCGCGCCCGCGCACGGCTCGTCAATCGCCTGGCGGACGCCTTCGAAGCCAACCTCGATACGCTCTATCGGCTAGAAACATTGAACAACGGCCGCCCGGTCAACGAGACGAGAGCGCAGCTCAGCCGTCTGCCCGACTTCTTCCGCTATTTCGCTGGTCTCGCTTTAGCACGCCGCGATGATGTGATCCCCGTTGAAGGGAATTATTTCAACTATACGCGCCGCACCCCAATCGGAGTCGTCGCAAACTGCACGCCGTTCAATCATCCGCTGATGATTATGTGCAAATCACTCGCCGCCGTGTTGGCGTCGGGATGCACAACGGTGGTGAAGCCGTCGGAATATACGCCGCTGACAACGCTGAAGCTGGCTCAGATCTTCACCGAAGCCGGTTTACCTAACGGCGTGTTCAACATTGTGCTGGGCTATGGCGCAACGGCGGGAAAGCTTCTGTCCGAGCATCCGGACATCAACAAGCTTGTGCTGACAGGCGGCACGGAAGCTGGCCGCATAGCCGGTAGCGCGGCGGCAAAGGTATTCGCGCATCAGACGATGGAGCTTGGCGGCAAGACGCCAGTGATGGTCTTCGACGATTACAATGTTGATCAAGCCGTGAACTACGCGGCGTTTGGCGCGTTTATCGGGGCGGGTCAAACCTGCGTTTGCGCGAGCCGCCATCTCGTTCAAGCTTCCATCTACGACGAATTCGTCGAGAAGCTCGCCGCCAAAGCAAAAACCATCCGCATCGGCGATCCATTCGATTCTGCGACCCAGCTTGGCCCGGTGATTTCCGCCAAGCAGCAGGATCGTGTGCTGACCTATGCCCGCTATGGCCGTGAAGATGGCGCAAGAGCCGTTGCCGGTGGCGCCGCCGCTACAGTCCCCGGTTTCGAGGGCGGATATTTCGTGGAACCGACTGTTTTTGCCGACGTGCACGCAAACATGCGCGTTTTTCAGGAGGAAGTGTTTGGACCCTTCACGGTCGTGACGCGGTTCACCGACGAAGCCGAAGCGCTCAAGCTCGCAAACGACTCGCCCTTTGGTCTTGCAGCCGCGATCCGCACCCGCGACGTTGCTCGCGCGCACCGCGTCGCGCATGCGGTTAAAGCGGGCATCGTCTGGATCAACGACCATCATCGGCTCGATCCGGCCTCTCCGTGGGGCGGCGTGGGAGACAGCGGCGTCGGGCGTGAGTTCGGCATCGAAAGCTTCAACGATCATTTCGACGTAAAGAGCATCATGGTCGCAACCTCAGACAGTCCATTCGATTGGTATCGCGAAACCGCGAACCAACAGCGCCTCAATTAGCAGCAAGCATCAACGGCGGTTCGTCTAGGCGAGCCGCAGCCTTCATAACAAAACAAAACAAACCAAGGGGAAACGCCATGCCAACCACAGTGAACGCCGGGGGGCGGCTCGACCGCCTCCCAATCGGGCCATTCCATCGGCGCATTATGCTGCTGATCGGCATCGGCATGTTTTTCGACGGGTTCGACATCTACATCGCGGGCTCAGTTCTTGGTGCGACCGTGAAAAGCGGCTTCTCCACTATGGCGCAGAACGCTCAGTTCGTTTCGGCAACCTTTGTCGGGATGATGCTGGGCTCGTTTCTTACCGGCTTTCTCGGCGACAGGTATGGGCGGCGCTTCACCTATCAAGCCAATCTCTTGGTCTTTGGGCTTGCTTCGATTGGTGCTGCCTTTGCACAGTCAATGGAAGTTCTCATCGCGCTGCGGTTCATCATGGGTGTGGGCCTCGGCGCTGAGAACGTCGTCGGCTATTCGACGCTCACAGAATTCGTACCAGCCAAATCCCGTGGCAAATGGCTTGGCTTCATGGCTGTGTTCGTCGTGACCGGCCTGCCCGTCGCTTCGCTCCTTGGATATTTGATTATTCCTGCCTTCGGCTGGCGAGCGATGTTCCTGATTGGCGGCATTGGCGCGCTCATCGTCTGGCAAATTCGCAAAAGCCTGCCGGAGTCACCCCGCTGGCTCGAGTCAAGGGGCCGGACAAAGGAGGCTGAAGAACTATTGACGAAAATCGAGGCGGAAGCGTCTCGCGGAGCGCCTTTGCCTCCGGTAGCGCCAGCCGGAACGCCTGCCCCGCAAGTAAGCCTCGGTGCGCTGTTTACGCCGCCGCTTCTGTCGAGAGTTATTGTGGGTTGCGTGTGCCTGATTGTGATCAACACATTGCTCTATGGCTTCGTCACCTGGTTGCCGACCTTCTTCGTCAAACAGGGCTTAAGCATCGCCACATCCTTTGAATATACATTGATCATGGCCTTAGGCGCGCCGATTGGCTCCGCGATAGGCGCACTCACCGCTGACCGCTGGGGGCGTAAACCGACGATCATCGGCGCTTCGGCAATCGCGGTTGTGCTTGGTCTCATCTACCCGACCATTACAGACCCCTGGCTGCTGCCCATTCTCGGGTTTGCGCTTACGATCCCGATCTATGTGCTGGTCGCGCTGCTCTTCGCCATCTACATCCCGGAGCTATTCCCCACGGAGGTAAGATTACGCGCGTCGGGCTTCTGCAATACCATCGGGCGTGGAGCAACCATTATCACTCCCTTCCTCGTGGTTTCCCTTTTCCAAGAGCATGGGGTGTCCGGTGTTATGAGCCTGATGGTCGGATTACTCATAGTTCAGATCATCACCGTAATGGCCTTTGGCATCGAACCCCGCCGTCGCCCATTGGAAGAAATTAAATCTGATGTGGGAGTTGGAGAACAGTCGTTAGAGCTGAGATAGATCGACGTGCGGCCGCTGGGGGTTAAGGCATGAACAACCAAGAACCCAGCGGATATTTTACACCTTTGCTCCCACGCCTTACAAAATTGGCGACTGACCGGAACTGCCCATTGGGCAGTTCCCTATCGATTTGATGAGTGAAGGCAATGTGCGTGGGACGCTGGCCAAACCTCATATTGCGGCTTGTCACATTGGCTTTTGTGCTGCCGGCGCTTGCGCATGCCCAGTCTCTCAATGTCACCGGACAAGCCGGGTACCTCGGCGAATGGGAGCTGACTGCGGATATCAGCGGGACGCCTGCTGACGGTAAGAGGGAGTATCGTGGCCCGCTTACTATGAAGCATGTGGGGTTGTGTACGCAGGACGGTCCTGAAGTGAAAACCGGCGAAATTCATCTCCAGCTTTCCGCTTCGGGTTCTCGCATCACAGCAACGCTGGCGCTCGACGGCGCCACTTGCTCGTTCAGCGGAAAGAAGGAAGATGCGTACAGTGGCTTTATGAGCTGCCCTGAAAAGCGCGATGTTCCTTTGCTGCTCTGGCTGCGGTAACGAGAGTCGCTTACAAGCACCCAATTGTTGTCGCATGGGGTGCCGGCCGCGTTCGGGGTCATCCGGCCCATCTCCAGACCTTACTTGTAGTAACCAACGGCGCAGCCTACATCACCGGCCTTGGCCACGAAACTCACTTTCTGCACAGGCTCGGTTTGGCCGGGTCGCGGAAACATGTAGCTGACTTCCGAGACCTTTCCTTCCAGTGCGGCCTTCAAAATCTCCTCGCCAAGAGCTTTGCCTGACTTCTCCTTGAGCGCTCTTACATCCGTGCCGACGAGTTGCGGCTGGCCTGCGGATGCGATGAATTTGCTGTCAGAGATGTTAAAGCAGAACGGGTAGAGGTCGCCATCCTTAAAACCTCCTTCGCCCTTGTTGATTGTCTCAATCGCCTTGGCTTTGTCCGCTTTCACCGCAGCAATCGCCTTTTCCAACATTGCCTTGGCCTTTGCGGCCGTGTCCAATTGCGCCTGCGCGAATGCTGAAGCGCACAAGGCGGCGGACGCAGTAGCGACGATCATAAGGTTGCGAAGCATCGTGTTTTCTCCCAATTGACTCGCCATATCATCGTCCCGGCACGACACTTTTTTGCTTCCATATGATCCGGCGCTAGTTTTGCGTTCCGGCAGTAAACGCCGTTTTGTTGATCAGTTCTGATATCTCGGGCCGCTCCGTGTCAGCTTCGCGTGTAAGTGCGACGACTTTGGCCGTGTAATTTTTCGCCTTGGCAGACGAGCCCGCCTGTTTTGCTGCCTTCGCCGCACCGATATAGGCCGCCAGACGATTTGGCTCCTTTTTCAAGGTTGCCTCGAAAGCCGCGAGCGCGTCCTGTGCCTTACCACGGTCCAGCAGCATGACACCGTACAACTCACGCGCAGGCGCGAGCGGTCCCGGCGTGAGCGGATGCTTATCCGTCTTGTCCTCTGCGTCGGCGGCAGTTGCCAGGGCTTTTAGCGCGTCCTCATATTTGCCTTCAGCGTGCAACACCCAGGCGCTTGCGATTTGCCGCTGAATGTCGACCTGCTCTGCCCAGTAGGCGTCACCGGCTTGCGCGCAACTTGTCACGCAGCTCGGTAAGCTTGGCGATATCTGCCTTCGCCGCCTCAATGTTGCCGGAGCGGGCAGCGCCGAGAGCGCGTGCGAAATGCGTAACGGCATCCGCATAGGCAAAGTCGCTCGGGCGAACTTGTAGCTCGGCTGCGCCCTTCCAGTCACCGCGTTCGACCATATAGCGGGCTTCGCTGGCCGCGCGCCCGTAATAGGCAGCATTGCGCTTCAAATTCGGCACTGCCAGCATCTCATCCACAACTTCACGCGCCTTCTTGTCCTGCGCGAGTTGCAAATGCGCATAGACGAGGTAATCCATCGCGTGCAGTTGATCGTCCGCTTCCTTGTCGAGCTTTGCGATGCGTGCCGACTCCCTGTTTGAAGCAATGGAGTCTTTCCAATACCCAACGCGCGTGAAGATGTGCGACGGCATATGCTGCGCATGGGGGGCCGCCGGGGCGATCTTCGCATACCGTTTGGCGGCGGCGAGGCCCTCTCGTCGCGATAGGGGGGTAGTCGTAGGTGTGAATAAGATAGTGCGCGATACCTGGATGCTGTGGCTGACGCTTGAAGATGCGTTCGAGGATGGCCGCAGCTTTTAGCTGATTGGCGTAGGTTTTATCAGCGGGCGACGCTGCCACGTTGAGCGCGAGCGCGTAAAAGATCTGCGCTTCATCATCCTTTTTATTGCGCCTTGATACGCCGTCCATTGCCTTCACAAAGGACTGCACTCGCGTACGGTGATCCACCTTATCGTAGTCCTTATAGAACGCGCCAAGCGCTTCAATAAAATCACGCTCGCGCGCGCTTTTCGCGCCTATGCTCCTCGCCTTTTCGATGGCGGCTGCTCCCTCCGGAAGGTTCGCCGTAGGCGGCGGGCTGAAGGGGTTAAGAAGCAGGCTTTGCGCAATGCCCCAATAAGCAATCGCACAGTTCGGATCGAGCTTGATCACCTCCTCAAAGGCTTGTTTCGAAGCACTGTACCAGAAAGAGTGTTGATACAGCATCGCACGGTCGAACAGCTTTTGGGCTTCAGGCGTGCAGGTCGTTGCGAAGTGGACCTTTCCGAGCTGTTTGGCTTGGGGCTCCGACGAAGCGGGGGTGTAAGCGGCAAAACCCGCAAGCGATGCTAAGGCGGAAATTAAAGCGAGCGATGCGCGGCGCATGGCATTTCTCCTCCCTCAAAAAGGTTGGAAATAGCCGGTCCCTCCCAACTCGGATCGCTTTGCGGAAGTAGACAGCAGCGCCCAAAGACCAAAGCCGCTCTCAGCAACAGCCTTTGAATTTTCCTTTGCCGACGGCGTAGCGGGCGTCCTGACGCTCCCGGAAGAACTCCTCATATGTCATAACCCGCTCGCCGGGATGCTTAGTCCGGCGATGCTCCAGATATGTCTCATAGTCGGGGATGCCGACCATGAGACGAGCGGTTCGCACCAGCAACTGCCAAAGCGAAAGCTTATCCATGAGCGGCTCCCGGCATGGCTCCGGCTCCTCCAACCTCGACGGACGTGACCTTCGGAGTGCTCAATGCGCGGCGAAGAGCAATCAATCCGTAGATTGTCATTGCCGTCACAACAGCGACGAAGAGAGCCGCGAGCGTTGCATCGACATAGTCATTGAAGATGACCCTTCGCATCTCGTCCAAAGACTTCGCAGGAGCCAAGACCTTCCCGGCCGCCAGCCCATCCTGAAACTTCTGAGCGTGCGAAAGAAATCCGATTGCAGGGTTAGAGCTGAACACCTTCTCAAGACCTGCGGTCAGCGTGCACACCAAAAGCCAGATTGTGGGCACAATCGTCACCCAGGCATAACGCTCGCGCTTCATCTTGAACAGAATGACCGTGCAAACGATGAGGGCAATGGCGGCCAGCATCTGGTTCGAAATGCCAAACAGCGGCCATAAGGTGTTTATGCCACCCATCGGGTCGATAACGCCCTGATAGAGGAAATAGCCCCAGGCCAAGACGGCAAGCGCCGAGCCAATCACGTTGTTCGACCATGACTCGGTGTTTTTGAACGAGGGCGCCACGCTGCCGACCATGTCTTGGATCATGAAGCGGGCAACGCGCGTGCCGGCATCGACGGTCGTCAGGATGAAAAGCGCTTCAAACAGTATCGCAAAGTGATACCAGATGCCCATCATGGTCTTGCCGCCGATTAGGCCCGATAGGATGCTCGCCATCCCAACTGCCAACGTTGGCGCGCCGCCAGTCCGCGAAAGAAGCGTGTGTTCTCCGACGTCGTTCGCCAACTGCGTGAGCGTGTCGGGAGTGACGACAAAGCCCCAATTGGAAATCACCTGAGCAGCCTCGGCAGGCGTGGTGCCAATCAATCCAGCAGGGCTGTTCATAGCGAAATAAACGCCCGGATGCAGAACCGTAGCGCCGATCATCGCCATGATGGCTACGAACGATTCCGTCAGCATTGCGCCGTAGCCGATGAAGCGGACCTGGCCCTCATTCTCGATCATCTTTGGCGTAGTGCCGGAGGCGATGAGAGAATGAAAACCGGAAACCGCGCCGCAGGCTATGGTTATGAAAAGGAACGGGAATAGGCTTCCAGCCCACACTGGGCCCGTGCCATCGATGAAGCGAGTAACCGCAGGCATCTGAAGATCCGGCTGGACAACGAGAATGCCGATCGCCAATAGCGCCATCGTGCCGACCTTAAGGAAGGTCGATAGATAGTCGCGCGGCGCAAGCAGCAGCCATACCGGCAGAACCGAAGCCACAAATCCATAGCCGATAATGATCAACGCCAGCGTCTCACCACTGAGATTGAACAGGGGCGCGAGTTCCGGATCCTCGCCCACATATCTTCCGTAAATCAGGGCGGCCAATAGTAAGGCAACGCCAATGGCCGACATTTCCGCAATGCGCCCGACCCTTATAAATCGCGCATACACGCCCATGAAAAGGGCAATCGGAATTGTGGAGAAAACGGCGAAGGTTCCCCATGGGCTGCCCACGAGCGCTTTGACCACTACAAGCGCCAGCACGGCAAGCAATATAATCATGATCAAAAGCACGCCGATCATGGCAATCCCGCCCGCCACGGGCCCCATTTCCGACCGCACCATATCGCCAAGCGAGCGGCCGTCGCGGCGTACTGACAGGAACAGCACGGTCATGTCTTGAACCGCGCCCGCGAACACAACGCCTACCAAAATCCACAAGGTGCCGGGCAGATAGCCCATCTGGGCCGCAAGGACGGGGCCGACCAAGGGACCAGCGCCTGCAATGGCTGCGAAATGGTGGCCGAACAGCACATAGCGGTTGGTCGGTACGTAATCGAGCCCGTCATTGTGACGGTAAGCGGGTGTCGGCCGGGACGGATCGACGCCCAGCACCTTGTCCGCTATGAAACGGGCGTAGAACCGATAGGCCAGGAAATACACGCACAGCGCAGCGATGACGAGCCAAGCCGCGCTAATGGTCTCACCACGGCTCAACGCAACGACGCCAAGCGAAACCGCGCCGATAACAGCAATGGCTCCCCAAAACAGCGTTTGCTTGATGCCATTGGAGGCGGTGACAAGCGTACTCATCCGATACCTCTCTTCGGCCGGATTATTCGCGTGCGCTTTGCCGTGTCACCGACGGCTCGATGCAACCTAAAACGAAATAATATTCATCATACAACCGTTGCGAAAATAATGTCTTAATCGTCATGATGGTTCGGTGGAGAGCGCTACTCGTTTGACGTGTCCAAATTCGCTTGACGAATCGGGCCAAGGAAAAGCGAGCGTTGCTAAAGGGCCGCCCGTAAATCGGCGAGTGTCACCATTAGAGTCATCGGATCGAGTGGGGAGGGGTCGAAGCCAAGCGCGAGATAGAAGGCTTTTGCCTCTTCCGAAATCGCATGCACGAGGATGCCTCTTATTCCAATCGCGTCTCCGGCCTGTTCCACTCGCAAAGCGGCGTCCTTAAAAAGCGCCCGGCCAAGGTTCTTTCCTTGGTAGGCGCGATCTATCGCAAGCCTGCCAAGGACGACAACCGGGATAGGATCAGGCATATTACGCCGGAACCGGCCGGAAGCGTCACCAATTGTGACGGCGCCAGAAGCCAAAGCGTAATAGCCGATAATTTTCTCACCATCACAAAGCACAAAGGTTCGTGATGCCCCGCTTGCCTGGTTGGCGCGGGCGCGGCGTTTCAGCCAATTGTCAAGCGATGCGACGCCAGAGTTGAAGTCCGCGAGCTGATGAGCTTCTGCGAGCGGCAGAGGAGCCGTAAGCGTCACGCAGGCTCCCATGGAGCACGAAGCTGCATCGTGCGGCGTAGTCTCTCATTAGCTTGAGGCGGGGCATCGAGACGCGCTAAAAATTCGGCGTAGGCCTCGGGGCTGACCGAGAGAACTGTGCGATCCAGCAACGTCTCTTCTGCCGCTTGGCGCGCTGCGTCGAGCACGAAATCCGTCCGGTTTTTTCCCAACGCTGCAGCTGCACGATCAATAAGGCCGCGCTCTTCCGGCTTGATGCGAAGGTTCAAGCTATCGCGCTTCACTCTCTTTGCGGTCTCACGCATGGGTTATTCACCTTTCACATTTAGTCTGACATAATGCAATGACAATGTCATTACGTTTCCAATGCGGTGCTTGTCTCGCATTGACTTCAAGCATTTCCAGATATACATTTTTAAGAGCGTATATCCAAAGGAGATAGGAATGCAGGTGGCCAAATGGGGCAATAGCCTTGCTGTTCGTCTTCCCGCCGCTGTGGTCGAGGCTCTCGAACTGAAAGAGGGCGACGAGATTGAGATCAATATTACCGACGTTCGGGAATTTGGCGTTTCGCGCAAACCCGGGCGCGAGGAATTGCTGAAACGGCTTCGTAACTTTCGTGGGCGCTTGCCAGCCGATTTCAAATTCGACCGGGAGGAGGCGAATGCCCGGTAGTTTCTTCGATACCAATGTCCTCCTCTATCTCGCCTCGGAAGACACCGTAAAGGCCGATCAAGCAGAGACGGCCATAGCCGCTGGTGGCGCAATTAGCGTTCAGGTCCTCAACGAGGTGACCAATGTTGGCCGCCGCAAAATGGGGATGTCGTGGACGGACACTCATGTGTTTCTGTCCACGCTGCGGAGCTTACTGACGGTTCATCCCGTCACGCTCGATACCCACGAGACCGGGCTGGCGCTGGCCGAACGCTACAATCTTTCCACCTATGACGCCATGATCGCCGCGGCGGCACTTCACGCCGGTTGCGACACGCTCTGGTCGGAGGACATGCAGCACGGTATGGCGCTCGACGAAGGGCTGCGCATCGTCAATCCGTTTCGCGCGGCCAAGTGATCCTGGCAGACTCACATCCTGGTGCGGAGAAGTTCCTGCACCGCGCGGGAGAGCGGCCCTTTTGGAGCCGCTCCGCATTTGTACCAAGTTCGAAACCGGCGCGGTTAGGCCGCCTGCGTTACGCGGACACCGCCGCCTGTTCGAACCATCGTTTGGTTCAATAGCTTGGTGCACGCATACACGGCCTCAATCGACGGAGCGGGCGTGTTTGTAATGCGCGCCATTTCCAGGATCGAGCCGATCAGAGCCTCGGTCTCAAGCGCGCGCCCCGCCTCGACGTCCTGCAACATCGAGGTTTTGTGCGGGCCGACCAACTCCGCGCCTTCGATGCGCTTCTCAATCGAATGGCGGAATTTAATGCCGAGCTTTTCCGCGACCGTTTGCGCCTCTTTCATCATATCACCCGCAAGTTTCCTGGTTTCCGCAAATCGGCAGATATCTTCGAGGGTGGCGTGGGACAGTGCGCTGATGGGATTGAACGACAGGTTGCCCCAGGCTTTGAGCCAAATCTCGGAGCGAATGTCGGAAAGCACGCGCGATTTTAGCCCGGCTGCCACAAACAGATCATGCAGCTTCTTTACGCGCTCGGTCTCGCTGCCATCAAGTTCGCCGACCGGGAAGCGATCCCCTTCGACGTGATGGATGACGCCGGGCGCTGTCACTGCCGCAGCCGGATAAACGACACAGCCAATTATGCGAGTAGGATCGATATTTTTGCCGAGTATGCCATTGGGATCGAGCGTCGCCAGCCTCTGACCATCATACTCCCCGCCCAGGCGGTCGAAATACCACCAGGGCATACCGTTTTGCACGGTCAGTATGACAGTGTCGGGCCCGAGCAGCGCGTCGATATCGCGCGTTACGCCTTCAAGAAGGTGAGCCTTCACCGCGAGGATAACGATGTCTTGCGGCCCCGCCTCTTTGGCCGAGGGGACGGCGCGAACCTTTGCCGTAAACTCTTTGCCGTCATGCCAGATCAGCTTCAGCCCGTTTTGTTGAATGGCCGACAGCTGAGTTCCAACGTCGATGACAGTGACTTCGTTTCCTGCAAGCGCGAGCTTCGCCGCCATAAGGCCGCCAATTGCTCCTGCGCCGACGACGCAAACACGCGCGGGCTTCGGGGCTGAGCCAAGCAGGTACTCGCTCGGCAGAACCTGCGTAAATCTGTTCGACAATGTGCCGATGCCATCAATCGAAATCTCGATGGTGTTCTCGGCATCATGCATGACGCCGACCCCAACCGAAGTGCCGCAGGCGATAACGTCGCCTGGCATGAGGGTCATGTCCTTGGAAAGAATGCTCACAAGCTTCGCGGGAGGAAAGAACGTATCATTGAACGGGTAATTCTGCCGCTCCTTGCCATTCAAAACCGTGCGCACGCTAAGCGTCATCGGATCGAGCCCGGTTGCGATGACGGGTCCGAACGGCCCAAAGGTGTCGAAGCTTTTCGAGCGCACCCACTGCGCGAAGGTCGGGTCTTTGTTGAGAATGTCGATGGCGGTTACGTCGTTGACGCAGGTGTAGCCGAAGATGACGCTTTCGGCTTCCTCCTCGGAAATGTCCTTGCATTGCTTGCCGATGACAATGCCGAGTTCGCCTTCATAGACAATTTTGCCTTTATAGGACGAGGGCCTCTCTATGACCTCGCCGGGGTTTAGGAATGCTGTGGATGCCTTCAAGAACCACAGCGGCTCCGGCGGCATTGATAGCCCCTGCTTTTTTGCATTGGCGGCGAAGTTGTTCCACAGGCAGATCATTTTCCCTGGAACGCAAGGCGTGAGAACCTTCACTGCCGACAAATCTAGCTGCTCGCCAGTCGGCTGCGCCTGCTTAAACAGATCGCCGCTATGCACCGCGATAGTGCTTCCGCTCAGCGTGCCGAAGCCGACGGCACCTTCGTGTTCAAACCTAATCCAACTTGTCATGGACGGACCTCCACCAGCATTTGTTGTTGCTTGTGCCCAGTTTGGGGAGTCACCCAAAAAGCGCAAGAGGTGAATACTGCCGTACGACTTATGGCCGAAGCGGCGGGACCATGAAGACAGTGAATGTCTCCTCGCGCGATCTCCGGCTACCGATTGCGCTCCTCAGCGTAATCGAAGTCTGTTTCCAGTTGCCCGACAGGAATTGCGGGGCTTTTGCCAAGCAAAATATATCACTCTGCGGGCATGCCATGAGAAGCCCAGATTGCTGCAATTTTTCCGGTGTGACCCATCGCGCTTTTGCGTAGTTGAGGTCGATCAGACTCGAGGGGTGGTCGCTGCTATAAAAGCTAATGGCATTTGCGTAGCGCGTCGGGGCACCGGCGTATCGGAGCGGCGTATGTGTCTCGGCGCGCCATAGCTCCGTGACCTTCGCCGCAAGCTCCTTGCGCGGCTCAAGCAGCGCCGGATCCTTGCTTCTTTGCGCCAAGATCATTGTTACAACGGGGGCGGCGAGCAACGCTCCAACCGATACTCCAATTGTGGTCCATGCAGCATAGCGTAAGCAGCGCGCTTCATTGAGTGGGCCAGCGAGCCGCATCAGAAAAAGCGGCATGAGAGGAAAACAGCCGACAGTCATGTTCGGCGAAACCTCCAACTGGAAACATAAGCCGAAGACGACGGTCACAAGCGGGGGGGCCAAAACAAGCGCGGCGAGAAATCCCCGGCGCGATGGCGTTCCTGTCGCGATCGGCAGGGACGTTCCTGCCTTGGGCGCGTATCTGCTCAAAAGAGCGATTATCAGTATCACGCAATGATAAAGCGCTGCCCCGGCGAGAAAACTGGCGCAGTTGCGTATCGAAAAAAGCCACCCCTTTCCAGTACGGCTCATGGCATAAGCGACGGGAGGCGCGCCAGCATCCATCGCCCAAATAAAATGCGGAAGAACAAGGAGCGAGAAAATTCCAGCGGCGGCGTATGGCAGGGGCGAAGCGATATACTTCCAGGCGTTCTTATGAAAAGGAAGAGACACAAGGCATGTTAGGAGCAGAGTAATCGCAAAATATTTGGATAGGATCGAAAGCGCCGCGAACACGCCAAAAGCCAGAGCGTCTCGTAGCTTCATGTTATCCAGAGATTTTACAAAGAAATAGAGCGTCCACGGCCACAGAGATAGAAAAATTACATTCGCGTTATACTTAAAAGATAGAAATGTATAAAATGGCGTTGCGAGAAGAAGAAGGGTGGCTGCAGTGCGTTCTTGGCCCTGTGCGAATAGACCGATGAGACGCCACGCGCCGAACAGGCCCAGCGTCGAGTTCAACACGGCAAGCAAAATGAACGAAATGTTGGTAGCCGGAAATAGTTGAAACCAGAAACCTGCGATCCAAGCCCAAAACGGGGGATGCTGGTTATATCCGAGCTTGAACTCTTTGCCCCACGCATAGGCTTCGAGCACGTCGTGATGTAGCGATTTTTCCGCTGTGGTGATTGACCCGTATAAGGCCCATACGGCGAAGAATATCGCCAGCACAGTTGCAACGGCCCATCCTTCGGGCCGGGACGCGGCTAGTTCAATTTTAGAGGTGAAAGTCTTATTCTTAATAGCAATGGTTTCGCTTGACGCATACCCCGTCACATTCATCCCCAATCAAGCCGGCACCGTTATAAATGAACAAATATCAGCGGCAAAAGCAGTTCGCATATTCTTCAATGGGTTAAGCTACTGGCTTGGTCTCGCCAAGCAACGAAATTCGTATAATTACGCTCATCTCTGTACAGCTATTACGCGTACATGGCGGAGAAAACCCTTTTTACGGGTTTCTCCCAGGAAATTGCGCTTAAAATTGCCAGCCGCTACAGCCATCCCCCTCGCCGTAACCGGCAACATGTTATCCGGCACTTACAGGAGCGAAGTGAACGGATGAAAAGGGAGGAGATGCGCGGAACGCTCAAGGGTTATCGTATCCTTATCATCCTGTTCGCTTGGCTTGTTCTTGCGGGACGCCAAATGCAAAGCCTCGAATAACATATTGGAGGATGCAAATGACTACTGAGCAACGCTTACTTTATCTTCGTGCCGCGCTAATCGTCATCGGCCTTACTTTCATATTTGGTATTTATCCGTTGACCATTCTCTGGCCATCCGGTTGGGCGTGGGGGCACGGGCACTCGCACTATCTAACGATGATTATCGGCATCTACGCAACTTTGGGCGTGTTTTTGCTTATGGCGTCTCGAAATCCCGAGGCTCACAAGAGCCTAATCTGGTTCACTGTGTGGTCCAGCGTAGTGCATGGAGGGATCATGGCCTATCAGGCCCTCACCGACCCGGCCGAGCGTGGCCACTTACCGGGGGATGTCCTGGCGCTCTTTCTCATTGCAGTCGTCCTTGCGGTATTAATGCCTCGGACTGCGCAAGCGCATTGAGCGCAGGTTTTGCTGCTTCATAGGCGTTTTATCCGAAGAAAACTACGAGAGCAGCGGGGACGGAGCGCCCTTCGGGGTGGCTCGCGCAAGTTCAATTTTACAGGAATTCCCCCCCGGGGAACTCTTTGGTAATGCTGATCAGGGGCGCATCTCGACCGGACTTAGCGAAGCAGATCCGGGCGGCTGATCGTTTGGATCAAGTGGGTACGTATTATACTGCAACGCACCCCGCAGAACGTTTGCATTGTCTTTATAGTTGTAGAAACTTGAGCCGGGTTTGCCGAAATCTGGCGTCCAAAATTCTTGACCCTCCGCTTCCTGAGTCAGTTTTTCCGGGCCTCGTACATAATACTGAGTGATCGCAGCTGCCTTTTGATCGTCATCTAAGCGGTTCCAGGCTGTCGGGGACATCTGTATTTGGTAGAACTGGGTTGCTTCTTGTGCGAGCAAGCCGGATAGCTTAGCGGTTAGAGGGTTTTTTGGATCTTGCAAGTCACTGACAAATTGTGGAAGATTCCCCTTATATTTGCTGAGATCCATAAAGTCGTTGTCGCCATTGTATTGGGAATTATAATTATCGAGGAGAGAGATCGCAGTCCGAAGTTTGATATTTCCTGGGCCCACGTCGAACAACAGTGGATGCGCGATCTTATAGCCAGCCTGTGGGTTCATCAAAATTTCGTTATCCAGCTTATTGACCGCGTCGTACCTGTCTCTAATGCCTTTGTCGCTTAGCACTGACAGATAATATGTTTCCGGCCACCGGAAGAGGGGATTTCCAATCACCCGTTTTGGGTCATACGCGTAGTAATCGGATTCTAACGTTTGCTCGCGCGCTATGCCGGCCGCGACCGAAAGGGGCGACACCCCTAGAGACCCAGCCACAAAGTTGATCTCATTTGCATGCTCACTCAGGTAATTCAGAGCTGCAGGAGAGTAACGCAATGGGTATTCGGCCATACTCATACCTATCCGGCGGTGTCATTGAAGTGCGCCATATAAACTGTGATCGTGCTGAGTGCGCATTGTAAAACTAGCATAAAAATGTAAATTTTATTTGGTGTGTAATCAGGCTTGTTGGTTAAAAAACCTAAAACGCCCTTTAAGCCGATAATGAAACCAGATAAGAGTGATGGAAACCCAATATTTTCAAAAAATGGGAAGAAAATTACTATTGGGTGCGTCCCCAAGACATCGCTATGTTTTAATTCCAAGGCGGAAATAAACGAAACAAATGCGACAAAGCCAGGCAAACATGCAGCTAATAGGAATGCCCTGTAAGGTTGGCTGCTCAAAAGATAGAACGCGACAAATGCAATCGTCGCACTCACCGCCATGTGCCAGGGATCAACTAAGAACAAAAATATATTCCAAAGTTGATTTTCCGCTGCGTCCATATTCGCCCCACTAAGCGTCGCCGAAATTCTCAAATATTTTCGCGCGTGTGACAAGCGGGCTGAGCGGAGGAGCAGGGGCAACCCGTGCACCGGCCAAGGGAGGAGGCCAAGGCACCGGCGGTGCAACAGACGTTCAGCGAAAATGCAAGCTAGCAACTTGTTCGCTGATATTTGGCGGAGAGAGAGGGATTCGAACCCTCGAGACAGTTTCCCGCCTACACGCGTTCCAGGCGTGCGCCTTCAACCACTCGGCCACCTCTCCAAACTCTTTAACCAAGGCGCACGCGTCTTCCTCTAAAGAACGCTCGCCTTAAGCGAGCTGTGCGCCTTCAATCACTCGGCCACCTTTCCAAACTTTTAACCTTTGGCGCGGCCGTTCTCCTCAAGAAAACGCTTCGCCTTCAGCGGCTTCGAGCGCGCACTATAACCATCCGGAAGATCGCTGCAAGCCTCATGCACAGCTTCGCAACCATTAAGCTCATACAATCCCCTGAAAGTCTTGCGCGAGGGCGACAACGGGACTACGACGAGCCGACTAACAGGGAAAGCTGATGCTGTTACTTCGCATATTTGGCAAATTGCTGCTGTTCATCGCCTTCCTCGCGATCGCCTATGACGGCGCGCGGATATTGGCCACGCCAGGCGAGGGGCTTCTTCTTACTTCGATGTCAACGCATTTAAGAACGCACATTCCGCAGGCGCAGGAGAGCTTAGAGCAGTTCTTCCTTGCGAACGCTCCTTCTTACGTCTGGAGCGCCTTCGATAGAGCCGATGTTGGTGGTGCCAGTCTCTATTCTATGCGCGGTGGCTGGCACGCTGATTTTCTTGGCGGGCTATAAGCGCCCCTTGCCGGAAATTCCTACCGATTAGTGCGATGCGTACTCGCAGGCTGCTTCGTCCCAGAAAGCGCCGCCGTGGCAAGGCTAATTCCCTGGAACAGGAAGCCGCCCGCAATCACAACCGCAATCGCGGCGATCGCGATTTTCCACGCCTTACCTTCCTCAGCCATTAAGACCGCCGCCTCGGCCTCGGCAATCACCGGCGCGTCATGCGGTGGCGCATCATGAAGTAGCGCCCGAAGCCTTGTGCCGCCTTTAACCCTGCCTGCGTCGGTTATTGGCAATCCGGTGCGCTTGGCGAGTTCGGCCGCAAGCTCATCATAAGGAAATGCGTTTTCGCTCGCATTTTCGCGCGTATAGCCGATGTGAAAGCGCCGCCCATCTTTGCGGACCAGCGTCAAACAGCGAGAAGCAATCGGAAGCACATAATATTTGTAAATCTCGCCCCGCGTTTCGATGGCCGCAATGTCTTTATAGGGCAGCTTCATGCGCGTGTATGGCACGTAGGGTGTCGGTCCCCGCCAATTCGGAAGGAGCATTTCCGCCCCGTCGCGCCCCAACTCGATTTTGGTCATGGTGGCGTTGAAGAGAAAGGCCGCGGCAAAGAAAACCAGCCAGCCTCCAGCGCCAAAAAAGACAAGAAAGATTAGGGCGTCAAGCCAGAGATTATGCCGCGCCAGCCACACGGAGCCAACCAGGGCGTTCACGGCAAAAAGCACCGCGAGGAAAAAGGTGAAGCCCAAAGTGAACTTCAGACCGGAACTGGCGCAGAAAACCTGGTTTTCCTTTGCCGATTGAACTTCGGACCCGCTGATTGCTTCCGCTTCATTCACAGCCATGACGCCGCTCCGCCGATTTTAAGACTGGGAATGTCTCCCAGCACACCGTGGCGAATATACGAAACGGCCTAGGCTGGCAAGCTTATGCACCGAGTGTGAAGCTGGAAGGCCGGGACAAGCCCGGCCGCAGTAGGGAGAGATTAGCCAGCGAGGGCTGCAGCCTGTTTCTCCATCCGCTTACGCTCGTTCGGATCGAGATAGCGCTTCCGCAACCTTATCGATTGTGGCGTAACCTCCAAAAGCTCGTCCTCTTGGATATAGGCCAACGCGCGCTCCAAGGTCATGCGAATCGGCGGCGTGAGGCGGACGGCTTCATCCTTCCCCGCAGCCCGGACGTTGGTGAGCTGCTTGCCCTTCAGCACATTCACCTCAAGATCGTTGTCGCGCGTGTGCTCGCCGACGATCATGCCGGGATAAACGCGCGTCTGCGGCTCGATCATCATCGGACCGCGATCCTCAAGGTTCCATAGCGCGTAGGCCACAGCTTCGCCCGTGCTATTGGATATGAGTACGCCATTGCGCCGCCCGGCGATCTCGCCTTTGAAAGGCGCGTAGCCATGAAACAGCCGGTTCATGATCGCCGTGCCGCGCGTATCGGTCAGAAGTTCGCCCTGATAGCCGATCAGGCCGCGAGTGGGCACATAGAAGATCAGCCGTTGCCGGCCGCCACCGGAGGGGCGCATCTCAATAAGATCGGCGCGCCGTTCGGAAAGCTTGGAGACAACCGCGCCTCCGTGCTCCTCATCGACGTCAATGATGACTTCTTCGACAGGCTCAAGACGCTGGCCCGAGATCGGATCGGTGGTGAAAACCACGCGCGGACGCGAAACAGTAAGCTCAAAGCCTTCACGACGCATCGTCTCGATAAGAATACCGAGCTGAAGCTCGCCGCGACCCGACACCTCAAAGCTGTCCTTGTCCTGCGATTCCCTAACTCGCAGTGCGACATTGCCCTCGGCCTCTTTCAAAAGGCGGTCGCGGATGACCCGGCTTTGCACCTTGTCACCCTCTTGGCCCGCCAGCGGGCCGTCATTGATGCGGAAGGTCATGGTGAGCGTCGGCGGGTCAATCGGCTGCGCTGCGAGGGGCTCGGTGACTTGTGGGTCGCATAACGTGTCCGCAACAGTCGATTTGGCTAGCCCTGCAATCGCAACGATATCGCCCGCGAATGCCTCATCGATAGGCTGCCGCTCAAGCCCACGAAAACCCAAGACCTTCGAGACGCGCCCTTGCTCGATCAATTTGCCGTCGCTGGAAAGTGCCTTGATCGACATGTTGGGCTTCACGCTTCCGCTCGTAATGCGGCCAGTGAGGATGCGGCCCAGAAACGGGTCGGCCTCGATCGTGGTCGCAAGCAGACGGAAGGCGCCTTCCCCCGTTTTCGGAGGGGCTACATGCTTGATAACGAGATCGAAGAGCGGCGCCATGTCTTCGCGCGGACCTTTCGGGTCAAGCGCCATCCAGCCCTGTTTCGCGGAACCATAGAGGATCGGAAAATCAAGCTGCTCTTCATTTGCATCGAGATTGGCGAACAGGTCGAATACCTCGTTCACAACTTCCTGATGGCGCTCATCCGCCTTGTCGATCTTATTGATGGCGACGATTGGCCGTAGCCCGATCTGAAGCGCCTTCGACACCACAAATTTCGTTTGTGGCATTGGGCCTTCCGAGGCGTCCACGAGAACGATGGCGCCATCGACCATATTGAGAATGCGCTCGACTTCGCCTCCGAAATCGGCGTGGCCTGGCGTGTCGACGATGTTGATCCGCGTATCCTTCCACTGGAGCGAAGTCACCTTCGCTAGGATGGTGATCCCGCGCTCGCGCTCAAGATCGTTCGAATCCATGGCGCGCTCAGCCACGCGCTGGTTGTCGCGGAAGGAGCCCGATTGACGGAGCAAAACGTCGATCAACGAAGTTTTGCCGTGGTCGACGTGGGCAATGATGGCTATGTTGCGCAAGTCCATGACGAGCCGCGCCTCTTTCGATCTAATGTTGCGTTGCAAAATTCGCGTTAGATGTGAGGCATTACAGCGTCCGCGTCAATGGGGAGTAGTTTTCATCCTTACAAAGCAACGCCGCGATCCTTGAGTTCCTTGCGGACCTCTTGCTCGATTTCCCGGCCAATTTTTAGCCCCCAGGCTTGGCCAATGGACATGCTTTCCTGCATTATCTCAGGCTGGATCTGAATAAGCTTTTCACCAACAGGACTCTTATAGAAACTCGTAATCCCATTGAGCTCATCGGTCGTCAATTTCTGCGCATAAAGGACAGCAATCTGGTCAAGCATTTCGTCCTTCCTCGCCGAAAATTTCTGAGGAATTAGCTTGAACACTTCTTTAATTTCTGGGGCATTCCCTGGCTTCAACGAAAGAAAAGCATTCTGCATCTGCTCGGTAATGAGTGGAAGAACCGCCTCAAACTGCTTGGATAAGCCTGCGGCGTTCATCAGATTTTTAGCTGCAGCGAGGCGCGCTGGGTCAATTTCCTTTTGTGCAAAACTAGTGTTCACTCCAATTGCGCAAAGCATCGCAGCTGATAAAGCGATTACTAAGAAACGATTGCTCTTGAAACTCTGTTTCACTGTAATTCCTTCCTCGAGTTTTTCGGGCAAACCATTATGTCCCGAGCAAAATGTATTTAGGTGTAATGATTTCAGTGTTTTGACTATGTGGTGAATACTTAGTTCACATTAACCGCACGATGTGACGCGCTTGATGCCATTCAGCGGCTGCGCCCACATCAACATGCCTTTTGTAAGCATGTAGTTCATATGAGCCAAAACTTCGCTAAAGGCAAAACTCATTTCATGCGGATTGAGCGCGCGGTGAAAGAGAACCGGCAGGAGTTCGCTTGCTGATTTCGGCTCGCTTTTGCACGCCACCGAAATCGCTGCACAACGCTTCTCGTGATGATGGGCAAGCTCAGCGACGCGCTGATGCAGACCTTGAAATGGCCGGTGATGACCGGGCAGAACCAGCGCATCCGCCGGAAGCTCAGTCGCAAGTGCGCTCAAAGACCGCAGATAGAGGCCCAAAGGATCGCCGTGCGGATCCACCGCCCAAACGCTAACGTTCGGCGATATTCTTTCCATGATCTGATCGGCAGCTAAGAAAATTTTCTCGTCAGCGCAATAAAGCATGGCCTGATCGGGTGCATGACCTTCGCCGATCAGAACGGAAAAGCGGCGCCCACCTATTTTCAGGACGTCGCCCGCTGCAATTCGCTGAAAGGTAGGGGGAAGCGGGGCGACCATTTTTAGATAGCGGTGGCCCTGTGTGGTCACAATCGCGGTCGTTTTGGCGTCCAGGCCGTTGCTAAGATAGAAATCATGGTAAACCTTGGCGTCGAGAGCGCCCGGGCTGAGCGAAATGTTGAGACTTTGAAGATAAGTCGTCTGCGTCGTGAGCAACGGCACATCGAAGCGTTCCGCAAGCCATCCAGCCAAGCCGATATGGTCCGGATGAAAATGCGTTACGATCACCTTGGTGAGCGGCCGTCCTGCTAGCGGGCCGGAGAGCAGCGCTTCCCACGCGGCGCGCGTGGGGTCATTCGCGATGCCGGTGTCGAGAACCGCCCAGCCGTCCCCATCGTCGATTAAATAGACGTTGACATGATCTAATTGGAACGGAAGCGGAATGCGCACCCAAAGGATGCCGTCAGCGACTTCCATCGCCTCGCCAGCGGCGGGCGGCTCGGGGAATGGAAAAATGAGATGGCGATCATGGCTCGTACTGGTCATGCCCAACCATAACCTCAACCAACCGCGAGTGGCCACCATTACACCACAGCCGCAGCTCAGGAGCGGCATTTTGCAGCGCTATTTGATGCCCGCATGATTGGATCGCTGCCATTCGGCGGTCGGAAGAAAGCGCAAAGATGGTGGGGCGATCATTGAGCACCGCCCACGGAAGCTCAGGTCAAAAGAATACCTGATTACGCGGTTGCGTCTGCCTGAAATGGTTAATAGAACAAACAGGGAACATGCTGTTTTGCAAAGGGATCTCCAATGGCGCGCAACCAAGTGCAATTCCAGAAAGGCATGAGCGAGGCCCAGTTCGATGAAATGTACGGGAGCGAAGCTCTTTGCCATGCCGCGCTGGTGCAGTGGCGCTGGCCTGACGGTTTCGAGTGTCCTGGCTGCGGTGGCCGGAAGCACTGCATTGTCAAGCGAGGCGCCCGGTCTTTGTACCAATGCAATGCCTGCCGCAAGCAGACATCGATCACGGCCGGAACCATCTTCGCGTCCAGCAAACTGCCGCTGCGCCTCTGGTTCAAAACCATGTATCTGGTTACGCAATCGAAGAAGGGCATTTCCAGCATCGAGCTCGGGCGGCGGCTTGGCATCACCCAGACGGCCGCCTGGACCCTCAAGCACAAACTCGCGCAAGTCATGATGGAGCGGAATGCGGCCAAGCGCCTGCAAGGCCAGGTACAAATGGACGACGCCTATCTCGGCGGGGCCCGCCCCGGCCGGCGCGGGCGCGGCGCCGCGGGAAAGACCCCTTTCGTGGCCGCTGTGGCGGTAACCGGTGATGGGAAACCCGATCGGATTATGCTTCGCCGCGTTGCTGGCTTCCGCAAGATTGCGATTGCCAAACTCGCAGGCGCGGCGCTCGCCGCCGGCGCCTGTGTCGTCTCCGATGCGCTCTCATGCTTCACTGCTGTCGCCAGCGCCGGATGCACCCATGTGCCGATCAAAACAGGCGGCGGATCGAAAGCGGCCCAAAAGCCGCAGTTCAAATGGGTCAACACAGTCCTAAGCAGGGATTCTTAGTTTGGCCCACGAACGGCGGTTTCGTTCAAAATTGAGAACGGTGACGGCCTTATGGATTGCGGCATCGAGGATTTCGGCATTGGCGAATGTCTGATGGGCGAGGTGATGGATTTTGAGGTCGCGCCAGACGCCCTCGATGTCATTGAGTTCGGGCGCATATTTTGGGAGCCATTCGACCGTGAGCCAATGGGCGCGAGCGGCGAGTTCAGCCTTTGTGGCTTTGCTGACGTGTATCGGACCGTTGTCGAGCACAATAACTGCGGGCTTGGTGCTCGCACCTGGCTTGGGGCCGTACAGCCGGTCGAGGGTTTCCAAAAGCGCGATAAAGTCTGTGCTGCGTTTTGTCCGCGACGTTGTCACGATAAGCTCGCGCTTTCCCCAATCGAACGCACCCATGATGGCGACTTTTTTCGATTGCCCCGGTGCGGGGATGCGCAGATCCGCTCCGCGCTTGGCCCAAGCGCGCGCCAGATAAGGGTGCGTCAGCGCCTCGCTTTCATCGGCGAAAAGCAGCACGATATCGCCTGCTTCCGCTTGGGCCTTGCGAAGCTTCAGCCGCAATCCCATGCGCTCGATCGCGTCCGCGATCTGCCGGCCCTTCAAAGTATGACGGGGTCTACGCCAGCGGAAAGCCCCTTTTTACGAAGCACCTTGGAGAGTTGCGAGCGAGAGATCGTGACCCCTTCGCGCGATGCAATCTCTCCCGAAAGACGAGCGAGTGTAAAGTTTTGCCGGTTTGCGACGGGCTCGCAGAGAAGCACATTCGCGACCCGAAGCGCGGCTTCCGCCTTTACCGGCGCGGGACCAGGAGCAATGCTGGCCTTCAATGCCTCAACGCCGCCTCTCATGAAATCGCTGCGCCACAAGCGCACAGTGTCTTCCCGCACGCCGAAGGCTTGCGCGATCCGCGCGCTGATCCAACCATCCAGCGTCAACAGCACCGCGCGCGCCCGGTCAGCTTCGGCCCGCTCCGGACCGCTCGCCATCACCTTCAGCGCCGCCCTTTCTTCGTCCGATGCTGTCACAGGAGATTTTCCCGCCATGCTTCGCCCCCCGAATCGCATCGCAAAACAGAATCACGGCCAACATTCGTTGGCTAGGCTAAATCAACCTGCTTAGGCAACATCAAGGCCGCAATGGTGGGAACCTACAGAGCTGTGCAAGCTAAACATGTGCCGCGATACCTCGCCGAATTCGAGTATCGCTTCAACCGCAGATATCAGCTTGAAACAATGATCAATCGGCTCGCATATGTCTCGCTTAGGACACCGCCCATGCCATATCAGCTGCTAAAACTGGCTGATGTTTATGCGTAATCAGGAAAGAATATGTATTGGCGCGCTTGATCTAGTAATCGTCACCTGGTTGAAGTGGCAAATATTTCCATTCCCAATATTCGATGATCTTATCCTCAAAGCGATCATTTTCTGCGTGAAAGTTATGAGAATGCGGCGCAGGAATGCGAACCTGCCCTGCTTTGAATCCTCTCTGCCTTAGTAGTTCAATGTAGCGGTCTAAATCGCCATAGGCATAAATAATGTTATGTTGGTCATAAATAAGCATACTGTCATTACTGATGGAACCGATCCAAAAATGATGACGTCCATCGGTTTCGAGAAATGCTTTAAATGTCGTACAAAAATGCTCTGTTTCTTTGAACGTCAGAAGGATGGCGCTTTCGTATCTTCCGGCAAAATGCCCAAGACGCGAAACAAGGAGAACGTACAGAAGGAAATAATCCCTGTTCCATAATTGGGCGAGTGATAATAAGATATCAACTTGATGTTTATCGGGCGCAATTATTAAACGGTCAGGACCCGTTGTTTTCTCTACTTGGAATATATTTCCATAAGAGAAGTTTTCTGACGCACCATAGGCACCCGCGCCGATTTTTATTGAGCTGCGCTGTTCATTAGGATCCAGACTCATTAAATCCACCACATATGAGCACCATTTGCAGCCCGTAACGAGCGGCATCCAGAATCCGGGCACCCGAGAAGGCTTCCGCCACGGATCAACCCGTGAATTCGGGAGGACAGGTGACGCTTGTGCCGGACGCCCAGGCACGTACGGCTTCCGCCAGCTGCACGTGTCCGATTGGGAAACGGTGGAGGTCGATGCGCGTCTTGGTTGCGTTCACCGGGCGGGCGTCGGCGACTAGGAGATAATAGCCACCCTCGGGCTCCTTGGCCAAATGGATGATGTTCCCGCGCTGGCTGAGCTGGACCTGCAGCTCCGCCACCGACGAACTCACGTGAACGGTCGGCTTGTAGGTGGAGGTCACGACGTGAAAGCTGACACCCGGCTGGAACTCCGTCGTGCGAATCGCCACGGACAGACATTCAGACGCAAGCCTTTGGAAGGATGCACCGACCTGCGCCAATGGACGATCGACCTCAAAGGTGTCCTTGGTGGCCCCACCGCCGAGGCCGTTGGAGACGCCGTTGCGGAACTCCGCAACGGTCTGCGGCCCGGAGGCTGCGCCGCAGCCGGCCAACCAGATCGAGCACAGAGCGGCTGCGGTTGTGACGGCTATCGCTTTCGCTGCTGTCATGGCTGCGTCATCCCCTCCTGACACACCAGCCCGGCATCAATCGCCAGGTATCCTCAATCGAGCACGGCTCGATTGCACCGAGGCCAGCTTATATTCGAGTGTCGATCACCAGGTCAACCCGGATGCCCGGTCCTGATGGACGACTCCTCCACCGGCTTCAAAATATCTTGACTACTCGGCCAATGATAAGTTCCTCTGGAACATATCCGCCGTAATTCTCGGTCGGCAATCTGCTATCGACCGAATCATCACGATTATCGCCAAGAACGAAATAGTGGGCAGACGGCACGGCATAAACTTCCGTATTATCCAGTGCCGCAAGACGGTTGCCTGAGCATGTCTCGGATAATTTTTGAATGAGGTAACTTGCGCCGCCAGCAAGCGTCTCCTGATATTGATGGACAGGCTGCGTCCCGCAATACCGCGTATTGACAACCCTATCTTCAATCCGCTCGCGCTGCACAGGCTGGCCATTTATGCTTAGGATGCCGCCAATCATTTGAATGCGATCGCCGGGCAACCCCACTACGCGCTTTGCGTAGATTGTTTTGTGATCAAGCGGCTGCCTGAACACCATAACATCGCCCCGCTTCACCGGAAATTCTGGCCAGCGCCCATGTATCGGCAGTTCAACGCTATCGAAGGTATACCGACTAAACCCATAAGAAGCGGGTGATACAATAACAATATTTCCCGGCACGAGCGTTGGCGCCATGCTTCCCGATGGTATATTGAAGACCCGGAATGCAGGACTGAACCTGTGCGGTACAAATACCAAGAGCACAAACCAGGAAAGAAGACCGAGCGACACCGCATAAATTAAAATGCGGCGGTCGCTCTGCAGATGGGCTTGGCTTTCTGAAGACTGCGCCGTGGAGCTCACTGGCTAGCCCGTTACATCGAAAGCGGCAAGCGCCGCCATGTTCACGATATCGCTGTCCGATGAGCCGAGCGATGCGATCTGCACGGGCTTTGAGAGACCGACAAGCATCGGACCAATAACCGTGCTGCCCCCCAGTTCCTGCAACATCTTGGTGGAGATGCTGGCCGAATGGAAGGCAGGCATCACAAGCACGTTCGCGGTATCAGTGAGGCGGCAGAACGGATAGAGAGCCATGGCGCGGCGGTTCAATGCCACGTCAGCCGCCATCTCGCCATCATATTCGAAATCGACGCCGCGCTGATCAAGCAGCCTGCACCGCCTCGCGCACACGTTCCGAGCGCTCCCCGGTCGGATGGCCGAAGGTCGAGTAGGCAAGCATGGCGACGCGAGGCGTCATACCGAAGCGGCTTGCAACGCCAGCCGCTTCCACCGCGATATCGGCAAGTTCTTCGGCGTTCGGCATATCGTGGACCGAAGTATCGGCAACAAGCACGACGCGGCCACGGGTGACGATCACAGAAACGCCGATCATGCGGCGGCCGGGTTTCGGGTCGAGCACCCGGCGAACATCTTGAAAAGCCGTCGACCAATTGCGCGTTACACCCGTCACCATCGCATCGGCATGGCCCATGCCGACCATGCAAGCCGCGAAAATGTTGCGGTCGTTATTCACGAGGCGCTGGCAGTCCCGGTAGAGATAGCCCTGCCGTTGAAGCCGCTGATACAAAAACTCGGCGTAAGCCTCATTGTGCTCGGAAAGCCGGGAGTTATGAATCTCGAAGCTGTCGTGATTATTGACGCCAGCCAGGAAAAACGCCTGCCGCACCTGCGGATCGCGCCCGATAAGGATTGATTGCCCAAGCTTGAGATTAGAGAAGGAACTCGCCGCGCGGACAACTTTTTCCTCTTCACCTTCCGCGAATACGACGCGCTTTGGATTAAGGCGCAGCGCATCGAAGATCGAGTTGATGAAGCCAGCGGCAGGATCGAGGCGGGCGGCAAGCCGCGCCTTATAGCCTTCCATATCGACAATCGGCCGCCGGGCGACGCCGGAATCCATCGCAGCCTTGGCAACGGCATAAGGAATAGCGCTGATCAGGCGCGGATCGAAGGGCGCAGGAATGATATAGTCCGGCCCGTAGCGCAGCCTACGCCCGTATACCGACGCCACCTTGTCCGGCACATCAGACCGGGCAAGCTCCGCAAGGGCTTCAGCAGCAGCAACCTTCATCGGCTCATTGATGGTGCTCGCCTGCACGTCGAGCGCCCCCCGGAAGATGTAAGGGAAGCCGAGCACATTGTTGATCTGATTTGGATAGTCCGAGCGGCCAGTCGCGACTATGGCGTCGTCGCGCACCTCGGCGACTTCTTCCGGCGTAATCTCGGGGTCCGGGTTCGCCATGGCAAATATGATCGGTTTCGGCGCCATGCTGGCCACCATTTCTTTGGTGAGCGCGCCCGCTGCTGAAAGTCCGAAAAATACGTCTGCCCCATTGATGGCTTCCGCAAGGGTGCGCGCCTTCGTGTTGACCGCATGAGCAGCCTTCCACTGGTTCATGCCCTTCTCGCGGCCACGGTAAATCACGCCAGACGTATCGCACAGGATCGCATTTTCATGCGGCATGCCCATGGCTTTCATCAGTTCGAGGCACGCGATACCGGCAGAGCCTGCGCCATTGCAAACGAGCTTGACGTCCGACATCTCGCGCCCTGTCAGATGCAGCGCGTTGATTAGCCCGGCGATGGCGATGATAGCGGTGCCATGTTGGTCATCGTGGAAAACGGGGATGTCCATAAGCTCGCGCAAACGGCTTTCGATGATAAAACAGTCTGGCGCCTTGATGTCTTCGAGATTTATGCCACCCCACGATGGCCCGAGATACCGCACCGCATTCACGAACGCGTCCACATCCTGCGTATCGACTTCGATATCGATAGAATCGATATCGGCGAAGCGCTTGAAGAGAGCCGCCTTGCCTTCCATCACCGGCTTCGCCGCCAGCGCGCCAAGATTGCCAAGGCCAAGAATCGCAGTTCCGTTCGTGATCACGGCGACCATATTGCCCTTCGTCGTGTAGTCATAGGCAAGGCTCGGATTCTCCGCGATAGCTTCCACCGGAACAGCGACGCCAGGCGAATAAGCAAGACTCAAATCCCTCTGCGTCGCCATCGGCTTGGTCGGCGATATTTCGAGCTTACCGGGCCTTCCCTCGGCGTGAAATTGCAGTGCCTCTTGCCTTGTATATTTCGGCTGAGGTTTCGCCGGACGCGCCTCGGGTGCTGGCGTTTCGGAAACGGTTTTTAGTGTGGCTTTGGCTGCGGATTTGATTGGGGACATGATTTGTTCTTCTTGAATTTTTGAAAATAGCTATGCCCAGCGCCGTCTCGTAACGCCGCTTCATATACAACTAGCTCTCGCAATCCTAACGCACAAGCGGGGATAAACCCTCACAGCACTCTTTTCCTGTGAGGCTTTAGGCGTAAGCTTCCGTTGTGGTGGCTGAGTCGAAGACGAAAATTGGGGGCCAAAGCTTGTCTTCAGTCTTACTGAAAAGTGGAGCGCGGGTCGCGAGCGAGGCAAGGGATCCGAAAGCGGAGAACCCTGCGGCGACGCCGATGATGGCGCAATTTCTTGAGGTGAAGGCGAAGCATCCCGAATTCCTGCTCTTCTACCGCATGGGGGATTTCTTCGAGCTTTTCTTCGATGACGCCGTCAAGGCTTCGAGCGCGCTTGGCATACAGCTGACAAAACGCGGCAAGCATTCGGGCGAAGATATTCCCATGTGCGGCGTGCCGGTTGCGCGCGCGGATGAATATTTGCAGAAGCTGATCCGGAAGGGCTTCCGCGTTGCAGTGGCGGAGCAGCTTGAAGACCCGGAGGCGGCGAAAAAACGTGGACCGAAATCGGTCGTCCGCCGCGATGTGGTGCGGCTCGTCACGCCGGGCACGCTGACCGAGGACGCGCTTCTTACCTCCAGCAGCAATAATTTTCTCACCGCCGTCGCCCGCTCAGGCAAGGGCGAGTCCGCGCGTTACAATCTTGCTTCTCTCGATATTTCGACCGGCGAGTTCCTACTCGGAGATGTACCTGCCGCCGACCTCGAAGGCGAACTCCTTCGGCTGCGCCCCGCCGAGATCCTTCTTTCGGATGATGATCTTGCAGGCGGCGGCGTTGTAAAAAAAGCAGGTGAAATTGCGGGCGCTTCGCTGTCACCACTTGCATCTCATTGCTTCTCGCGGCTCAAAGGAGAACGCGCGCTCAAACAAGCGTTCGAAGTTTCGGCGCTCGATGGCCTTGGCGATTTCAGTGAAGGCGAACTTTCGGCAATTGGCGCGCTGCTCGACTATGTGAGCCTCACGCAGATGGGCGAACGCCCTGCCCTGCGCGCGCCACGTCAGGAATCGGGGGGCGCACTTCTCGCGATTGACGCCGCCACCAGAACGAGCCTCGAACTGGTGCGCCCTAAGAACGATGGCGCGCCCACCGTTTTTTCCGCGATAGACCGCACGGCGACCGCGGCAGGGGCCCGTGAGCTCATGAGCCGCCTCGTCTCGCCATCGACCGATGTCGCGGTCATAAACGCCAGGCTCGATGCCGTTTCGCTATTCATCGAGGATTGGGCGCTTCGCGAGCGGGTTCGGCACGGCTTGAAAAATGTGCCTGATATGAGCCGGGCGCTTTCACGGTTGAAATTGAAGCGGGGCGGTCCGCGCGATCTCGGCGCGTTACGGGATGGCCTGAATGTGGCGGCACAGCTTGGCGCTCTGCTCCGCGAGGTCCCTGCCCTTCCAGAAGGTCTTGCCGAAATCTCAGATGCGCTCGGCGCGGTTCCACCGGAGCTGGTCGACGCGCTCAATGCCGCGCTGGGTGAAAAGCTTCCCTTCTTAGCACGCGAGGGAGGCTTTATCGCCCCAGGCTATGACGCGGTGCTTGATGAATTGCGCCAGCTCACGACCGACACGAAGGTCGTGCTCGCCAGACTTCAAGCCGCCTATGCCGAGCGAACGGGCGTGAAATCGCTCAAGATCCAATATAATCAAGTTTTCGGCTATTTTGTCGAGGTAAGCCCTGGCGCCGCGCCCACTCTGCAAGCCGAGCCTCATGCGGCGCTCTTCCGTCACAAGCAGACGCTCGCCAACGCGGTGCGCTTCACGACGGATGAGCTTTCCGACCTCGAAAACCGCATTTTGAATGCAACGAGCGAAGCGCTTGCTCGCGAGACCGAGCTTTTCGATAGAGCTTGCCGCCGCCATTCTCAATGCCGAAAATGCAATTGGCGGCGCAGCCGCAGCGTTGGCGGATCTCGATTGCACGGCGGCTCTAGCGGAACTCGCGCATAGCGAGAATTACGTGCGGCCGAAGGTTGACGATAGCCGCTGTTTCATCGTTGAAGGCGCGCGCCATCCTGCAGTTGAACAAGCCCTTGCGCGCGAGGGCGGCGCGTTTATCGGCAATGACTGCAAGCTCGATGGCAGCGGCGCGAACGCGCCAGCGCTCCTTGTCGTCACCGGGCCAAACATGGCCGGGAAATCAACCTATTTGCGCCAAAACGCGCTGATCGCCGTCCTTGCGCAAATGGGATCGTTTGTTCCAGCGCAAAAAGCGCATATCGGCGTCGCCGACCGGCTCTTCGCACGCATCGGTGCAGCCGACGATCTCGCGCGAGGCCGCTCCACCTTTATGGTCGAAATGACTGAAACGGCGGCCATCCTCAATCAGGCGAGTTCGCGAAGCCTTGTGATTTTGGATGAGATCGGGCGCGGGACCGCCACTTTCGACGGCCTCTCAATCGCCTGGGCTGTGCTCGAACATCTGCATGATGCGATAGGCTGCCGTGGCCTCGTTGCCACCCATTATCATGAGCTGACGCGGCTTGGCGAAAGCCTGCCGCGCGTCGGTAATGTGCGGATGGCGGTGACGGAGTGGAAGGACACGATTGTGTTTCTGCACACGGTTGAGGCCGGTGCGGCGCATCGGTCTTACGGCGTTCAAGCCGCGCGGCTTGCAGGGGTGCCCAAAGGCGTTCTTAATCGTGCAAAGCAGGTTTTGGCGCAACTCGAGGGCGGCGCAGGGCCAAGCGGTGACCCTTACCTTGCCGACCGATATGCCTCTCTTCTCTATACCGCTGCAGGCCTTGGAGGAAGAAGCGCCTTCGCATCCGGCCTTGGAAAAGCTGCGCAATCTCGATGCCGACAGCCTCAGTCCGCGCGAGGCGCTTGCAGTGCTGTACGAGCTTAAAGGCTTACTCTAGGACTGCCGAGAACTGGATGAGATGATAGAGATGACGGCGCAAGGCGCGCCGTCATCTGAGGTTTGTTATTGAAACAGGATGATTGCCTTCTCAAGGGTAATCCAGACGCCCCAAACAAGAGGTGCGCCAACGATAGCCCAAGCAAGGAAAGCCCCCGGTCTCAGGATCGCACCACGGCCTATCCCATAGGACCCACCGGCGATAGCAGTGGTGGAGCCGCCGTTCTGCATAGCCGCTACATCTGCATCGCTCATATAGCGCCTCTCGGCCACTTTATGGACCAGCAGATTAAAGATGAAGCCCAAAACAAGCATGCCAGCGAGGATATACATAGTGAAGTCGTAAACCTGATCGCGCGGCACGCCTGCACTGATCTGTGCTTCGCGAATGTAATTTACGACAACAGGCCCAACGATACCGGCAGTCGACCAAGCCGTAAGTAAGAGGCCATGAATGGCGCCCACATACAAGGTGCCGAAAATATCAGCCAGATAAGCTGGGACCGTTGCAAATCCACCGCCATACATCGAAAGGATGATGCAGAAGCAGAGTACGAACAACGGAATGCTTCCAGCGCGCGCCGCCGAAGGAGCTGCTGCGTAAAGCGCGATGCCCAGCAGGAAGAAGATCGCGTAGGTTCCCTTACGGCCGATAGCATCCGAAAGCGAGGCCCAGAAGAAGCGGCCGCCGATATTGAAGAGCGATAGAAGTCCAACAAATCCAGCTGCAACGGCTGCAGCCGTCGCCTTGAACTGCGGATCAGCTTGCACCTGCGCAAAGGTCAGATCAGGCTTTGCGACCAACGCCCCGCCAAAGATTTCCTGCAGCATCGGCGAAGCCATCCCGAGAACGCCGATACCAGCTGACACGTTCAAACACAGAACAAGCCATATGAGCCAGAACGATGATGTTTTATAGGAATCTTTGACGTGCACATGGCGCGACGTAATGAGAGACTTCCCATTTTGACTTGGAACCCATCCATCTGGACGCCAGCCTGCTGGTGGCAGGCGGTAGCCGAACGCGCCGCCAATCATGAAGACAAAATAGACAGCCCCTAAAGCCAGGAACGTCTCCCAAACGCCGACCGATGTCGGTGTCTGGAAATTGCGCATCAAAATGACTGCGAGCGGTGAACCAATCATCGCGCCGCCGCCGAAGCCCATGATGGCCATGCCTGTCGCCATGCCACGACGGTCTGGGAACCATTTAATCAGCGTGGAAACCGGCGAGATATATCCAAGGCCAAGTCCTATGCCTCCGATAACGCCCGAGCCGAGCCACATAACCCAAAGCTGGTGATAGCGCACGCCGAATGCTGAAATCGCCAACCCGCCGCACCAGCAAAGAGCCGCAACCACAGCTGCTTTTCTGGGCCCTACACGCTCCAGCCATCCGCCGAAGATTGCAGCGGAAATTCCGAGAAAAACAAAAAAGAGCGTAAACATCCAACCGAGATCGGAAACGCGCCAATCGCAGGTCGTTGTTGTCAGCGCATCGACCAGGCTCATGTCCGGACAAGCGACTGAAGACTTTATGCCAATGGCTTTTGATAGCGGCAGCCAGAAAACGCTGAAGCCATAGGCCATGCCAATACATAGATGAACCGCAAGCGCCGCCGGGGGCACAAGCCAGCGGTTGAATCCGGCCTTTGCGATAATTCGGTCGCGGCTAAGTAGACCGGTACTAACCGGCATCACATCCGCGGCAGTCGTTATTGTCGCCATGCTTTTACTCACTCCCTTGCTCAGATCGTCGGGTTCCAGTCAAGTTGGGGCCACCGATTGCGCTCGCATGTCCGCCTCATGTGCCAATTGCTCGACCGCAAGGCGAACATTTGGCTGAAGGCCTTCCCCACCGGAGCGCAGGTGCTGCTCTATAGCAGCCCGCATCCTCGGATCCCAGAACTTCTTCAGATGATTTAGGATGCCCGGGACAGCTTTATCTTGTCCCTGGCTCGCGAAGAACTGGCCGATTTGATTTGCCATTAAAACAAGTTTGTCAGCCGACATGGATTGAGGCCTTTTCTGCAATTCTTTCTGGACGGGTGAAGATTTCGAAGCTGTCGTCTCGCACTACTGCGGCAAGCGTAATGCCTGCCTGTTCTGCGGTGCGGACAGCAAGAGCGGTAGGAGCCGAAATAGCGGCTATAATTGGTGCGCCGAGCCGAGCTGTCTTTTGAACGAGCTCAACCGATACCCGGCTTGTCAAAAGTACCGCGCCATCGGCCACGGGTAAAGATGGGGCAACGGCGCCTATAAGCTTATCGAGAGCGTTATGGCGGCCAACATCTTCGCGCACAATCATCGCGGTATCGCGCCGGTAAAGGGCTGCCGCGTGAACTGCACGGGTTTCTACGTGGAGTTTTTGAAGCAATTGAAGGCGTGACATCGCAACCGTAAGCTCATCCGCTGTTACAACGAAGGGACTTTCCACAAGTGGAAGCGATTTCAAAGCTTCTTCGATGCTCTCAACGCCGCAAAGTCCGCAACCTGTCGGACCAAGAATAGTCCGGCGGCGGCGCAGATGCCGCTTCGATATTTCGGGATTGAGCCACATTCGCGCTTCGAAACCGCCCTCCATCTCGATGATTTCGAGACTTTGGAGGTCGGCGGGGGCGCTGATCACGTCTTCCGAGATACTAAAGCCGACCGCGAAGTCGGCAAGATCGCTGGGCGACGCCATCATCACCGCGTGAGTGGAGCCATCATAGGTTAGCGCGACAGGAACCTCCTCGGGGATCGAACGGACCCCCGGGGAGAATGAACCGCGCCGCCATGTTAATTGAGCGACACCGACGGACGGCCCGGTTGGAAGCATCACTCAGCCGCCTGGAGTGTGGCAATCCTCCGGCTTTGCTCCGCGAACTCGCCATAGCGCTCTTGCCATTCAGATGGGCCGTTTGAAGGCGAGATCTGCACCGCTGTGACTTTGTATTCTGGGCAGTTGGTTGCCCAGTCGGAGAAGTCCGTCGTGATGACGTTTGCTTGCGTCGCCGGATGATGGAAGGTGGTGTACACAACGCCCGGCGCGACGCGATCAGTAATGGTTGCTCGAAGACTGACCTCGCCAGCGCGGCTTGCAAGCTTCACCCAGTCACCATCACGAATGCCGCGCTGTTCGGCGTCATGCGGATGGATCTCAAGCAAATCCTCTTGATGCCAGAGCACGTTATCGGTGCGCCGGGTTTGCGCGCCAACATTATACTGACTGAGTATGCGCCCAGTGGTGAGCAGCAGAGGATAACGTGGGCCAGTCCTTTCGTCGGTCGGCACATATTCGGTGATCATGAACTTGCCTTTGCCCCGCACAAAGCCGCCTATGTGCATAATGGGCGTGCCTTGCGGCGCTTTCTCATTGCAAGGCCATTGAACCGATCCGGCTTCGAGCCTCTCATAGGACACGCCCGTGAAGGTCGGCGTCAAACGAGCGATTTCGTCCATGATTTGGCTTGGGTGATCGTAGTGCATCGGGAAGCCAAGCGCCGCCGCCAAATCGACCGTGATCTCCCAATCTTCCTTGCCATTTTTCGGCGCCATAACCTTGCGCACCCGCTGAATACGACGCTCAGCATTGGTGAAGGTGCCGTTCTTTTCGAGGAAGGTTGAGCCTGGCAAAAAGACATGAGCGTAGTTTGCCGTCTCGTTCAGGAAGAGATCCTGAACGACCACGCATTCCATGGCCGCGAGACCAGCGCTGACATGCTTCGTGTCGGGATCGGATTGCAGAATGTCCTCGCCCTGGATGTAAATTCCCTTGAAGGTGCCATCCACGGCTGCGTCCAACATATTCGGGATGCGCAGACCCGGCTCTGCATCTAGCGTCACATGCCACAGGCTTTCGAACAGCTCGCGGGTCGCGTCTCCCGAGATGTGACGATAACCCGACAACTCATGGGGGAATGACCCCATATCGCATGCGCCCTGAACGTTGTTTTGTCCGCGCAGCGGGTTTACGCCGACCCCTCTTCTGCCGATATTGCCGGTTGCCATTGCGAGGTTGGCGATCGCCATCACCGTCGTTGAACCCTGGCTGTGCTCAGTGACGCCAAGGCCGTAATAGATGGCGCCATTTCCGCCAGTGGCGTAAAGGCGTGCCGCGCCGCGAAGGTCAGCAGCCGGAACTCCGGTGAACTTTTCGGTCGCCTCTGGGCTATTGGCCGGATTGGCGACAAAGGCTGCCCATTCCTGGAAATCGTCCCAATCACATTGCCGGCGAATGAAATCCTCATTTGCCAGCCCTTCCGTCACAATCACATGAGCGAGCGCCGTCACAACGGCGACATTGGTACCCGGCAAAAGCGGTAGATGGTAAGAAGCTTCGACGTGTGGCGTGCGCACGAGATCGATGCGGCGTGGATCGATCACGATGAGCTTTGCTCCTTCACGCAGGCGCTTTTTCATGCGCGAGGCAAAGACGGGATGCCCATCCGTCGGGTTAGCCCCAATAACAAGAACGACATCAGAATCCTCGACGCTATCGAAATCCTGCGTGCCCGCCGACGTGCCGAAAGCCGTACCCAATCCATAGCCCGTCGGCGAATGGCAGACGCGCGCGCAAGTGTCGACGTTGTTGTTGCCGAAAGCAGCGCGGATCAGCTTCTGCACGAGGAACGTCTCTTCGTTGGTGCAGCGCGACGAGGTAATGCCGCCGACCGAGTTGCGTCCATATTTCGCCTGAATGCGCCTGAACTCAGACGCGGCATAGGAGATCGCCTCCTCCCAGCTCACCTCACGCCACGGCTCTTGTATGGAGCTGCGGATCATGGGGTTAAGGATGCGTTCCTTATGCGTTGCGTAGCCCCAAGCGAACCGGCCTTTGATGCAGGAGTGGCCACGATTGGCCTCGCCGTTCTTATAGGGAACCATGCGCACAAGCTCGTCACCGCGCATTTCGGCCTTGAATGAACAACCAACGCCGCAATAAGCGCAGGTGGTGACGACTGAATGCTCAGGCGTTCCAATTTGGATGACGGATTTCTCAAGCAAAGTGGCCGTCGGGCACGCCTGAACGCACGCGCCGCAAGACACGCATTCGGATTCAAGAAATGGTTCCGACATTCCCGGCGACACGCGGCTGTCAAAACCACGGCCACTGATGGTCAGCGCAAACGTACCCTGTACCTCCTCGCAAGCGCGGACGCAGCGCGAGCAGACGATGCACTTCGAAGGATCGTAGGTAAAATACGGGTTGGACTCATCTTTTACAGACTTGGTATGGTTTTCACCTTCATAGCCGTAGCGGACTTCGCGAAGACCAACCACGCCCGCCATATCCTGCAATTCGCAGTCGCCATTGGCGCCGCAGGTTAGGCAGTCGAGCGGATGATCGGAAATGTAAAGCTCCATCACGCCTTTGCGGATGCGCTTCAGGCGCTCGGTCTGGGTCTTGACGACCATTCCCGCAGCGACCGGAGTGGTGCAAGAGGCGGGAGTTCCGTTGCGGCCATCAATCTCGACCAAGCACATCCGGCAGGAGCCGAACTCCTTCACCATGTCGGTCGCACAGAGTTTCGGAATATTGTTTCCGCCCTCTGACGCAGCCCTCATGATCGATGTCCCGGCAGGAACCGTGACAGACATGCCGTCAATCGTCAGCGTGACCTTGTCCGCAGATTTTGAAGCTGGCGTTCCATAATCAATTTCATGGACTAAAGACATAGATGTCCTCCTATTCGGCGGCCTGAAGACGCGGGCTTATGCCGAAGTCTTCGGGAAAATGGGTGATCGCACTCATGACGGGATAAGGCGTAAAGCCGCCAAGCGCGCAAAGTGAGCCAAACTTCATGGTCTCGCAGAGACCTTCGACGAGAGCGAGATTGGATGCACCGCTAACTCCGGCTCGGATTTTGTCTATCGTTTCAACACCGCGCGTCGAACCGATGCGGCAGGGCGTGCATTTTCCGCAGCTTTCGATTGCGCAGAATTCGAAAGCGAAACGGGCTTGGCCGAGCATGTCGACCGTGTCATCGAACACGACGATACCGCCATGGCCAATCAAACCGTCGCGCGCCGCGAAAGCTTCGTAATCAAAGGGCGTATCGAAAAGCGCGCGAGGGAAGTAGGCGCCAAGCGGACCGCCAACCTGAACGGCGCGCACTGGCCGGCCGGTCGCGGTACCACCGCCAATGTCGTCAACGAGTTCGCCAAGCGTTATGCCAAACGCCGTTTCGAACAGGCCGCCATATGCAATATTACCGGCGAGCTGAATTGGCATCGTGCCGCGGCTACGTCCCATGCCGAAATCGCGATAAGCGGCTGCGCCCTCCGCAAGAATAAACGGCACAGAGGCAAGCGAAATTACGTTATTGATGACAGTTGGCTTGCCGAAGAGGCCTTGATGCGCTGGAAGGGGCGGTTTCGCGCGGACCTGCCCACGCTTTCCTTCGAGGCTTTCGAGAAGCGCCGTCTCCTCGCCGCAGACATAAGCGCCTGCACCAACCCGCACTTCGAGCTCGAAGGCATAGGCGGAGTCGAGAACACGGCTGCCGATCACACCACTTTGGCGCGCGCGGATTATAGCTTCCCTCATCGCCACGATGGCGTGCGGATATTCCGAGCGAATATAGATGTAACCCTTAGTCGCGCCCGTCGCCACGCCAGCAATCGCCATGCCTTCGATGAGGCAGAAGGGATCGCCCTCCATCATCATACGGTCTGCGAAAGTGCCGCTATCGCCTTCGTCCGCGTTGCAGACGATGTATTTTTGAGCAGCAGATGTTTGCGCGACAGTCCGCCATTTAATGCCGGTCGGGAAGCCTGCACCGCCCCGGCCTCTCAGGCCGGAATTGGTGACTTCTTCCACGATGGCGACAGGCCCAAGCGAGAGGGCCCGCTCAAGCCCCTTTAGGCCGCCATAAGCACGATAATCGTCAAGTGACAGCGGATCGGTGATACCGCATCGCGCAAAGGCGAGGCGCGTCTGCCGCTTGAGAAACGGGTGATCTTCCGGACGGCCGATCCGTAGCGGATGCATTCCCCCCTGAAGGAATCCTGCGATGAATAATCCTCCGACATCGCTAGCGGAGACAGGACCATAAGCGATACGCCCTTCAGGCGCTTCGACCTCGATCATGGGCTCAAGCCAGCAAAGCCCGCGAGACCCATTCCGTATTATTTCGATATCAATACCGTAATGCTGCGCATGAAGCCTGATGGCCGCAGCGACATCGTCGGAGCCAACGGCAACGGCAGCGGCATCGCTGGGTACATAAACCTTCATCAGTTGGCTCCCGCAACGATGGCGTCAAGTTTTTCGGTGGTGAGGCGGCCTACGATCTTACCGTCCACCATTGCAGACGGAGCGCAAGCGCAAAGCCCAAGACAAAATGTTTGCTCTAGGGTCACGCGGCCGTCGCGCGTTGTTTCTCCCCAGTTGACGCCAAGCTGGGCCTTTGCCCGCTCCGCAAGCGCATCGCCGCCCCTCGACTGACAAGCTTCCGCTCTGCAAAGAGCAATCACATGCCTGCCGCGAGGCTCAAGATGGAAATCGTGGTAGAAGGTGGCCACGCCGTAGATCTCGGCGCGCGACACATTCAGCGCCTCTGCTACGAGGGGTAAAGTCTCCTCCGGCAGATAGCCAAATTCTTGTTGTAGCCCATGGAGGATGGGTAATGCCGCACCCTCTTGTGTGAGATGACGCGCGATGACATCACGTGCGATCTCTGTGGTCCTATCAGACACAGTCACTCCCCATAATTCTGCACTAGAAACTAAAGCAGAACTTTAGGGCCGAAATCAATAAAGCGATGGCATGTATTAATAGAAATTCTCGATCATCCAATGACCTGCGCCATAAGGTTGTATTCCATGGCGAAGATCAATCCAATGCGAGAGGTTATTTCGTATCATCTCTACTTATAGGAGAGTAACGCACCGCTTATTCGCGCAAAAGCTGTGCCACACGTTTTGCCTCCAGCATAAGCGCGGCCACCAGGGGCGTTATAGGCTCGCGCGGCCCGGCGATAAGGCCGATCATGTGGGATGTCTCCGGTTCGACGATGGGAACAATCCGAATCCCGGGCGACAGACCAAAAATACTTGTCAGCTTCTCAGGCATGATGCCTGACCATTGCCCTGTCTGAATGTGAGCAAACAAAGCAATCATGGAATTGCTTTCAAGCTTTGCCGAGGCGGTCGCACCGGCTTGATGAAGAAGCCGGTCGATGATGCGCCGGTTTTGCATGTCGCGAGTCAGGAGACACAAGGGAAGCGTCGCCACGTCCCCCCAGGACACGGTGGGCTTGGACGCCAATTCGTGCGTCTTTGTCGTGAGAAGGCAATATTTCTCCTTATAAAGAGGGATCGACGCAACGCGCCCAAGCGGCTCATTGTCGAGATAAGTGAGCCCCGCGTCGATTTCGAGATTTGCAAGCAGCCCAAGTATTTCCTCGGAGGTACGCGAGAGAACCGTGTAACGGATCTCTGGGTAGCGGGCGTGAAACGGCGTCGTCAGTGCGGCGACCATCGGAAGCGCTGTCGGAATCGCCGCGATGCGAAGGTGGCCTGTGAGACCTCGCTTCAACGCGTCCACATCCTGCTTCAGCGCACGGACATCCGCAGTGATGCGGCGTGCCCATTCCAGGACGCGCTCGCCCTCGCCCGTGAAGCCGAGAAAGCGCGATCCGCGCCGGACGAGCATCACGCCCAACGCGTCCTCGAGCAGTTTCAAGCCAGCCGACAGCGTAGGCTGTGTGACACCGCATGCCTCAGCCGCACGGCCGAAATGCTTTTCTTGCGCGATCGCGATCAGAAATTCGAGCTTGTCTAACATGTACCAGAAAATGTCTCGGGAGCCTCGCAAAAGGCAATAGTGCGATCAATGCGCGTGACAATGGTAGCAAGTCTGCAATGTCACGCCAACCCTCAGTTGAAGCTGACTTTGAACATAGATCCTGTTCGATTGTTCTTACTATCTGCGTTTTTAGTGACCCTTAAACAATTAAAGGAGCGCTCCATGCAATTAGCCCCCTACCTGCATTTCGATGGCAAATGCGAGGCCGCGTTTAACTTCTATCAGAAGGTACTTGGCGGCAAAATCGTAACAATGATGACTTACGGCGACACGCCCATGGCGGATAGAGCGCCGCCCGAATACCGCAGCAAAATCATCCACGCCAGCCTTATGGCGGGTGACGACACGCTCATGGGCTCAGATGCCCCGCCTGAGCGCTATCACGAGCCAAAGGGCTTTTCCGTAAGCATCGCCACCAAAGACCCACGCGAAGCGGAACGCATCTTCCATGCACTCGCGGAAAACGGTCAAGTGCGCATGGACATTCAGGAGACCTTCTGGGCTCAGCGTTTCGGGATGCTGGTCGATCAATTCGGCATTCCCTGGATGATTAACTGCGAGAAGACCTCGTAGCGTTTCGCCAAGCGTCAGGTGAAGCGCCAAGGTTAAAAAATGGATCTGGCAAGAAGCCCGCTGCTTATAGATCTCTACCAGCTCAACATGATCCAGGCTTACCTGGATCATGGCAAAACAGACACTGCTGTCTTTGAGTTTTTTATGCGGGCGTTCCCTCCCCAGCGCGGGTTTCTCGTCGCGGCGGGGTTAGATCAAGCGCTCGACTTTCTTGAGACACTTAGCTTTCCGCCAGAAGACATCGAATGGCTCGCCAACACCGGGCGGTTCAGGAAATCGCTCCTCGACTATCTCGCCGCATTTCGCTTCACAGGCGATGTCCATGCCATGCCCGAAGGCACAGTTTTCTTTCCGAACGAGCCTATTCTTCGTGTAACCGCGCCGCTCCCTGAGGCGCAGCTTGTTGAGAGCAGGCTCATCAACCTTCTTCACTTTCAGTCTCTGATCGCGTCCAAAGCGGCGCGATTTGTGCTGCTTGCTCCGCGCAAACAACTCGTGGACTTTGGCTTCAGGCGCGCGCATGGCGCGGAAGCTGGGCTGTTGGCCGCGCGAGCAAGCTACGTTGCGGGCTTCACCGGGACGGCGACGGTGTTGGCTGGAAGGCTTTACGGCATCCCGCTCTACGGCACCATGGCCCATTCTTTCATCGAAGCGTTCGACAGTGAGGCGGCAGCGTTTGAGGCCTTTGCCCGCTCGCGGCCCGAGGGCCTTGTCCTCCTCATAGATACCTATGACACTGAAGGTGCTGCGCATAAGGTTGCGCGGCTTGCCACGCGGCTTAAGGCGGACGGGATCAAGATCAGCGGAGTGCGCCTCGATAGCGGCGATCTGATCGAGCTTTCAAAATCCGTGCGGCGCATTCTCGACGCAGACGGGCACCCGGAAATCACGATTTTTGCAAGCGGCGGCATCGACGAAGAGCTGCTTGCGGCTGTTCACACCAGCAGCGCCCCAATCGACGGATTTGGGATCGGCACAAGTCTCACAACGTCCTCCGATGCTCCGGCGCTCGATTGCGCGTACAAGCTTCAGGAATATGCTGGCATCCCTCGCCGCAAGCACTCACTCGGCAAAGCGACCTGGCCCGGCCGCAAGCAGGTTTGGCGGTATTATGGGGACGACGGCCGTATGATGAGCGACATAATCTCGCTGGAGAGTGACGATCAGCTAGGCGAAGCCCTGGTGAAGCCTGTGATGCGGGCTGGCCGAAGAATAACTCCTCCCCCCTCTCTGACACAAATAAGAGCGCGCGCGGCTGAGGATCTTGAACGTCTGCCTGAACCTTTGCGCCGCCTCGATCCCAAGGCGCGCTATCCGGTCACGATAGGAGAGCCGCTGCACCGCCTTGCGGAGATGGCGGACTTACATCTCGCTGAGGAGGACATCGCGACCTCATGATAGGCAGGATCACGCCCGGAAATACTGACGTTCTGCTCGTGGTCGATGTGCAGAACGATTTCTGCCCTGGGGGTGCGCTGGCGGTGCCGGGCGGCGACGAACTGCCGCCTATCATCAATCGCGTCGCCAAACAATTCGAACATGTAGTGCTGACTCAGGATTGGCACCCAAGCGGTCACAAATCCTTCGCCTCCTCCCATCCCGGACGCCAGCCACACGAGACTATTGCGCTCGCCTATGGTCCGCAAATTCTGTGGCCGGATCATTGCGTGCAAGGCACACGCGGCGCGGAATTCCACCCGGGGCTCGATATTCCTCACGCCGAGCTAATCCTGCGCAAAGGCTATCACCCTGATATCGATTCCTATTCGGCATTTTTCGAGAATGACCGGGTAACGCCAACTGGGCTTGCCAGCTATTTGCGGGAGCGCGGTTTCACGCGCATTTTTATCGCGGGCCTCGCATTCGATTTTTGTGTCCGCTACTCGGCTGAGGATGCGCATCGAAGCGGCTTCGGGGTGGTAGTCGTGGAGAATGCGTGCAGGGGTATTGATGTGAGCGGCTCCATGGAAGACGCTCGCAAAAGCTTCGCCGCGCTCGGCGTTCAGTGCGTTTCCGCCTCGACTTTCATTGAAGGCGACGTATGGGGAGCGTGAGCCTCCAGCCTGGGAAACAAATTAGTTCTTCGCGTGTTTGCAATCGAAAATTGCGCCAGAGCTACAGATCATCAGCATCCGCTGAACCCTTGGCGTGGCAGGAGGAAGCAGATGGCTATTGCAGGAACTGGAACGCGCCCGCTCTCCGTAGCTGAACACGACCGGCAACTCAGACGCGCAGTCATTGCCAGCACCATCGGGACCACGATTGAGTGGTATGACTTCTTTCTTTACAGCATTGTAACAGGGCTTGTTTTCGCAAAGCTCTATTTTCCGCATTCCGATCCGCTTGTCGGCACGCTTGAAGCTTTCGGCATTTACGCAGTGGGATTTGTCGCCCGTCCTGTCGGCGCAGCGATTTTCGGCCATTATGGCGATCGCATTGGACGAAAAGCCACGCTCATCGCCACCTTGCTATTGATGGGAATAGCGACGTTTTTGGTCGCCTTCGTGCCCACATATGCTGAGATCGGAATTTGGGGCGCAGTGCTTCTTACAATCCTGCGGTTCATTCAGGGCGTCGGTGTAGGCGGAGAATGGGGAGGATCCGTTCTCCTGTCGATGGAATGGGCTCGGTCAAACCGCCGTCGTGGCCTTATCGCTTCGTGGCCGCAATTTGGAGTTCCGGCAGGCCTGTTCATAGCGAACCTTGCAGTGCTAGCTTCGAGCGCAATATCTGGCGACGCATTCCTTGACTGGGGCTGGCGTCTGCCTTTCTTTGCGAGCATCATCCTCGTTGGTATTGGCCTTTACATTCGACTAGAAATAATGGAGACACCCACATTTTCTAACCTCGCCGCCAGTAACAAATTGGAAAAGGCCCCAATCAAGGAGGTCATCAAACGGCAGCCAAAGGAAATTATATTAACCGCGTTAGCGCGCCTAGCCGAGCAGGCTCCGTTTTATATTTTCACAGCCTTTATATTCACATACGGAACGACGATTCTCGGAACCTCGCGTGACCTCATCCTGATCGCGGTTCTTTCGGCTTCGGTCATTTCCTTCTTCGCAATTCCATTCTTTGGCTATCTGTCGGACAGGATCGGTCGCAAGCGGATGTATTTGCTTGGCGCGGCCACAACCGGGATCTTCGGCTTCATCTATTTCGCGCTGCTGAACACCATGATCCCCAGCTTGATCTTTCTTGCGATCCTTCTGTCGCTCATCCCGCATGACATGATGTACGGACCGCAAGCAGCATTGATTGCCGAAAGCTTCACGCCCCGGCTGCGCTACAGCGGCGCATCGCTTGGATATCAGCTTGCTTCTGTTTTCGCTGGCGGTCCTGCGCCCTTGATCGCGACTGCTTTGTTCGCCCGCTTCCACTCGGGCTACGCGATTGCGTTTTACATCCTATTTTGCGCTGCCGTGAGTTTGATCGCGACGTCGCTCCTCAAGGATTACACGGATAAGGACATCTCAGAGGAGTATGACCAGCCGGTGTCCAGCGTAACAGCAAAAGCTGCCTAAAAGTCAATTTCGAGGGCTTCCGGCTTAATGCTCTCGGAAACCATGTTGCGCACATGCCGCTGCTTCATGTATGCCGATCTATACAATGTGCGCTTCTAGTTCAGACAAAATGTATACTGATGCAGGAGTTATCTAACAGCAGCGATTAAAGGTTGCAACCGATTAGCCACGGAAGTATTTTCAAATAGCATTAATTAATTCCGATTTTTGAGGCTTCATGGATTTGGAATATCAGTACGGGCTTGTCGCCCTTTCAGTAGCAGTTGCGTCGCTCGGATGTTTCGCAGGCCTCCTCCTCACCACCGGAATCGACGTTAGCAAGCGCACAGAGACATATTTGCGTGTTATTTTCGGGGGCATATCCGTGGGTGGAAGCATCTGGGCTATGCACTTCATCGCGATGCTCGCTATTCGAATCCCTTTGCTAATGACCTACGACCCAGCGCTCACAGCCGCCTCGGCTGTCATCGCTGTTGTCGTCACAGGCGTTGCCCTGGCCACCGTCGGCCTTCAGATTTGCGGCAAAGCCTCGCTACTCGTGGCCAGCGTCGCTATGGGTCTCGGCGTCGGAGCAATGCACTATACCGGAATGGCGGCTGTCCAAGGTGAGTGTTCGGTCTCCTACACCACCATGGGAATTGGAATTGCTTTCGTCATCGCAATCGAAGCCTGTATGATCGCCCTTTATCTCGCCTTCTCTCGTACCCGGGGCATATTGGGAACCTGCCTCGGTTCAATTGCGCTTGGTTTCGCCATCGCCGCCATGCACTACTCAGCCATGGAGGGAACGCGCTTTTTCGCGAAGGTGGCAAGCACTGACTTCCTACCGGACGGCCTGTCCAGCACCGAATTGGCTCTGGCCGTATCCCTTGTTGCCTATACGGTATGCTCACTTTCCATTGTGCTTTACGCTTGGATCGTGTTTCGAACACCGCTGCGCCATGCCTAATGCGGGGCGGTAAGCCCCGCGTTGCGAAGCCGCACAGCCTAAAACTCGACTAAAGATCGAACGCGCATTATCACGGTGCGCAGCATAATGCGGCCCGACCTAGCCACCATGGGAGAACGGAATGAGCGGCTCGAACGATGTTTATATCTGCGACTATGTGCGAACCCCGATAGGCCGTTACGCCGGCTCTCTTTCCTCCGTTCGGACCGACGATCTGGGCGCCATCCCGCTAAAGGCGATTATGGAGCGGCATCCCACTTTGGATTGGGACCGTCTCGACGAGGTGTTTTTCGGCTGCGCCAATCAGGCAGGCGAGGATAATCGCAATGTGGCGCGCATGGCAGCGCTTTTGGCGGGATTGCCGTCAAGCGTGCCGGGCGCCACGATCAATCGGCTTTGCGCCTCGGGGCTGGATGCGATCGGCACTGCCGCGCGCGCTATCCGCTCAGGCGAAATCGACCTCGCTTTCGCAGGCGGCGTTGAGAGCATGAGCCGCGCGCCTTTCGTTATGGGTAAGGCGGATACAGCCTTCCAAAGATCAGCCGAAATCTATGACACCACCATCGGCTGGCGCTTCATCAATTCCGCGATGCGGGAAAAATACGGCGTCGACTCCATGCCCGAGACCGCCGAAAATGTCGCCAAGGACTATCAGGTTTCGCGCGCCGATCAGGATGCATTTGCGCTGCGCAGTCAAGAGCGAGCCGCTGCGTCTCAGGCTTCCGGATTCTTCGCCGAAGAGATCGCGCCAGTCGCTATCAAAGGAAAAAGCGGCACTGTTGAGGTGTCAGCCGACGAACATCCACGCAAAACGACTGTCGAATCGCTGGCGAAATTGCGGCCTGTGGTCATCGCCGATGGGACGGTAACGGCAGGCAATGCGTCTGGCGTGAACGACGGCTCGGCTGCTGTTCTGCTCGCATCCGAAAGGGCTGTCAAAGAACACGGCCTAACTCCGCGCGGACGTGTGCTCGGCATGACAACGTCCGGCGTCGAGCCACGCGTGATGGGTATTGGTCCTGTCCCTGCGACGCGAAAGCTTTGCGCAAAGCTTGGTATTCAGCCGTCCGATTTCGATGTGATCGAGCTGAACGAAGCATTCGCCTCTCAAGCGCTAGCATGCTTGCGCCAGCTTGGCCTTGCCGATGACGCAGCTCATGTCAATCCGAATGGCGGCGCTATCGCGCTTGGCCATCCCCTCGGCGCGTCCGGAACAAGGCTCGTTATGACCGCGCTGCATCAGCTAGAGAAAACCGGCGGCAAGTTCGGCCTCGCCACGATGTGCGTGGGCGTCGGCCAAGGCGCGGCCCTCGCGATCGAGCGGGCCTAACGGCACGCGAAGACGGCGCTTGGCGTCATCTACCATGTTGTTTGCGGCTGCGCGTCACGCAGCATGGCGTTGAGAATGGTGACGAGTTTTCGCATGACGGCGGTGACGGCGACCTTGTAGGGTTTGCCCTTTTTCATGAGACGCTCGGCGAAACTACGAAAGACCTCGTGATGGCGGATCGCGGCTCTTGCCGCCATGAACAGGCAGACGCGCACCTGGCTTCGGCCTGCAAAGATGCGCCTTCGTCCTCGCTCTTTGCCGCTGTCGCGGTCGTAAGGGGCAAGACCGGCCAAGGCGGCGGCGCTGGACGCAGGAATGGAGCCAAGCTCCGGCATGAAGGCCAGCAACGTGTAGGCGGTCACCGCGCCCACGCCAGCCAGCGTTTGCATGAGCCCGGCACGGTGGTTCAGCGCCTGATCGCTCCGGGCGAGCGCCTCGATCTCCGTCTCGATGATGCCAAGTTCGTTGTTGAGCATGGTGAGATGCTTTTCCAAACTCTGGCGCACCGCTTTCTGGCTGACCTGCTCAAGGCGGCATTTTTCAGCTCCGATCATCTCTTGCAGCTCGGCGCGCCGCCCCATCAGGGCGCGCAAGGCGGCCTGTTCAGGACGCGGCGGCTGATAAAGCCTGAGATCAGGCTTGTCGCGGCCATATTCGGCGATGAGGTGGACTTCCCCGGAAAAAGTGGAGGGCTTTTCTGATAATTTGTTAACATCGGGGGAAGCGAGACGGCCTTCCGGGCAAATACTCGGCAGGAGCAAATGACCCTCCACTAAATCCGGGGAAGTCCAGAATTCCGCCCCAGCTTAGCTTGACGCTGTGATGCATCAAGCCGCGCGCCGCTCGCTACGCAGCGTGGACCGAATCTGGCCAACGAAACTGCGCACGGCTTCGTCATAAGAGCCAGCGGAGAATTGCGCTGATGAGATAGACAATGTGGCGACCGGGGGCGCGCCGCTTATGGTTTCCATCTGATGGAAGCTGCGGTTCGGCGAGGATCGGCGTTGCGTCACGAAATAGGCCGTAGTCTTGAGATTGGCCCCCCGCTGGCGAAGATAGCTGCGGACCGGACAGGCGATACTGCCAGCCCAAACAGGTCCGCCGACAACGACAAAATCATATTTCGCAGGGGAGATTTTTGCGTCGTCAATAAATACACGGTCATCGGTCAAGCTGTGGAAGACCCCGGCTGCGAAGCCCCAGCCGCCATCATAGCCAGTTCTGCTGATGATGCGGTCGATATCGGCTCCAAGCAAAGCGGCGATCTCGTTAGCAATCACGCGCGTTGTGCCTGTTCGCGAGTAAAATACGACCAACGATCTCACGCCAATACTCCTTCTGCCGTTACGACCTATGAGAGAGTCTGAGCAGGAAGCGTCGGCTGCGACATGATTTTTGTCAAAGCGATCAAAGGCATGGGAGGGTACCCCGCGCAGAATGTGACTGCTGTCGTCGCGAGGCGCGTCGCTCCGTGGCGATCCAGGGAATACGCCGAGTGGGTTGTTCGGGATTGCTTCCGGTCAGCTTCGCTCGCCGTCGCAGATGACGTTCTGAACGGCGGTGACGCCGTTCAGATTTCTCATTTGCGTTAGATCAGGCCTTCATCGCGGCCTTAACCGCTTCCGCCGTCATTGGCAGCGAGCGCAGCCGCGCGCCAACTGCATTATAGATCGCGTTCGCGATGGCGGGCGCGACCACGGTTACGGCTGGCTCACCGCAGCCGACAGGCGCTTCTCCATTTGCAATAATGCTCACATCTAGCTCGGGCGCTTGGCTCATCCGCATTGGCGTGTAGCTATCGAAGTTCGTCTGCTCGATGCCGCCGTTCTTCATCGACGCTTTTTCGTGAAGCGCGATAGAGGCTCCCCACAGCGTCGAGCCTTCGATCTGCGCGCGAACGCCATCGGGATTGATGGCGGTGCCAACATCCATCGCGACGGTCAGCTTTTTAAGCTTCACTTCGCCAGTCTGCGGGTTGACGGCGACATGGGCTACGCACGCGGTCCAGGTGGGCGACGCCCGCTCTTGCGAGCTGACACAGGCGACACCCATGCCTTCATTCGGTCCAAGCTTCACCGCCCCATAGCCGGAACGGCCGACCGCAGTTCGGAGCACATTGGCGAGACGCTTCGCGCCGCCGCTCGTATTGGGCTTGCCGTCGCCAGCATTTGCGCCCACCGCATCGAGAAGCTGAAGCCGCAGCTCGACAGGGTCTTTGCCGCTGGCATGGGCGATCTCGTCTATGGTGCTTTCCACGGCCCAAAATGTCCATCCGGGAGCGACCGAGCGCAACTGGCCCGAGGGCGTCGCGCTTTGAGCGAGTTCGTTCTCGAAGTTGCGGACGGTGTGGTTCGAGATTGTGTACCAATAGTCTGCACCATTAACGGTAAAGCCGTCATGACTGCCTTTTTTATCGACCGCAGGCGTCATGAAAGCGGGGATGCCCCAGCGCGCGGTCGGCCACGCGCCAATAACGTCATGCTCCATGGCAATAGGATGGCCATTCGCGTCGAGCCCCACCTTCACCTTCTGATAGGTAAGAGGCCGGGTGAAATCCATGGTCATGTCGTCTTCGCGGGCATAGATGAGCTTGACCGGCTTTCCAACGGCTTTCGCCGCAGCCACTGCCGGGATGACCATGTCGGACTCAAGCCTGCGCCCAAATCCGCCACCAAGATAATGCTGGTGTATCACGATATTCTTGGGGTCCACGCCAGCTGTTGCAGCCGCGATTGCTGTCGTGCGGGTGTTGAATTGGTTGCCAGTATAGATGTGCCAGACGCCATCCTTCTCCATTGCAAGCGCATTCATGGGCTCCATGGGAGCGTGAATGTTGATGCTCGTGAGATATTCGGCTTCGATCACCTTGGCGGCACTCGCGAGTGCGCCGGCTGAATTGCCATCCTTCACGAAGAGGATGCCTTTTGAGCCGTCTTGCTGGAGGCGGCGTGATTCTGCGATGATGGTGTCGTCGGAGACAGTCGCGTTTGGGCCTTTATCCCAATCGATCTTCAGCGCCTCGGCGGCCTTTTTTGCGCCCCAATAGGTGGAGGCCACAGCGATGACCCAGCCGGAGGTTGTCCCGGTCTTGTCCTCGACAGTGACGGCTTTGATAAAACCGGGGATCTTTTTTGCCGCGCTCTCGTCAACCGATTTGACGGTCGCACCAAAGCGAATGGGAGGCAACGCAAGGGCGCCATAGACCATACCCGGAGCGAAGGCGTCGATACCGTACTTCGCGGTTCCGTTTGTCTTAGCCGGTATGTCGATTTGCTGGATGGCACGTCCGATCAAGACATATTGGTCTGGCGTCTTCAAAGTGATCGCCTTCAGCTCTTCCGGCGTCCAGCTCTTGTTCGCCTTGCCGCTGGCAACGATCTGGGCGTAAGTCACGCTCTTGCCAGACTTCGCATGGGTAACGCGGGAGCTTTTCGCCCGGCATTCGGCCTCAGGCACGCCTATCATCTCGGCGCCCGCCTTGATGAGCGTTATGCGCCCCGCAGCACCCGCGCGGCTCATCGTATCGAAGTTCATATTGGTGCTCCAGCTTCCGCCGGTAATCTGCGCACCCAAGACCGGATCGTTGTATCTCGGATCATTGGAAGCGAGGACAACGGAGACGTCTTTCCAAGAGGCTTCCAACTCCTCGGCGATGATTTGCGCCATCGTGCTGGAAATGTGCTGCCCCATCTCAGCTTTGCCGCAGGTCACGACGACCTTTCCATCTTTGTCGATGGAATACCAGACAGCGGGCTCAAAGTTTGCAGGCGTTCCAGCGGCTCCGGCCGCACTGCCGGTTTCAGGAAGCGCTGCGTAGCCCAGTAGGATGCCGGCCGCTCCGGTGCCGATGAGAAAATTGCGGCGGCTGAGGCCCGCGAATTGCTCGGTTTTCTCGTGCTGTGTCATGGATTAGACTCCCTTCTCGCCACGCACTTCGGCAGCGGCCCGCAACACAGCACGCTGTATTCGCGTATAGGTCATGCAGCGGCAGAGATTGCCGTCCATGTGTTCTATGACTTCCTGCCGGGAGGGGTTGTCGTTTTTCGCAAGAAGTGCGGCCGCCTGCATGATCTGCCCGGACTGGCAATAGCCGCATTGCGGAACCTGCTCGGCGATCCAGGCCCGCTGGAGGGGATGCTCGCCTTTGGAGTCGAGGCCCTCGATTGTGACGATCCGCTTGCCCATCGCATCGGAGACCGCGGTCTGACATGAGCGGATCGGCTCGCCGTTCAAATGGACGGTGCAAGCGCCGCATAGACCCGCTCCGCAGCCGTACTTGGTGCCCGTCATCTGCAGCTGTTCGCGGATAACCCAAAGAAGTGGCGTATCGTTCGGCACGTCGACCGGTAGATCTCGCCCGTTGATATTCAGCTTTGCCATAATACCTCCCAAGGCGGTCTAGATTCGACTGCCACTCGCCCCCGCCTTGAGCGAGTGACTTTCAGTTTATGGCGTCGGAATTGCCTAAAGACGCCGGGGCGCGGAGCTACGCATTTGGGGGCCGCCGAGGCGCTTCTTACCCGTCCAGCGTGCCGCCCGGCGCGCCATACCAAAAGGCTTTCATATTCCGTTCCAATAAATTCTTTTTATAATTAATTAAAACACATTTGCAGGCCGGAGTCCCCGCAGATTATTTTCAAACAGGTATGTTCGAGCGCAAGAAGGCCGGTTTGCACACCAGTTCGAGGAAAGACATGGAAATCAACGGTATCGCCCACATTCAGTTAACTGTCAGCGACTTCGAAGCGTGCAAGCGTTTTTATGGACCGCTGTTCGAGTTGTTCGAGATGGCAGTTGTGTTCGATGACGACGAGGTCAAATACTGGGTGGGCGGCCGCACGGCCGTCGCGATTACACGTTGCGGTGAAGACTATCGCAACGAGCGCTTCGTGCAGCAGCGGGTAGGGTTGCACCATCTATGCTTCCGGCTGCGCAGCCGCGAGGATGTGGACACGGTGTACGAGCTGGTTAAAAGCCTCGGCGCGAAGATTGTTTATCCGCCGCGAGAGGGCCCCTGGGCGCCAGGCTATTATTCGGTGCTGTTTGAGGACCCCGACGGCATTCGGCTTGAAGTGAATTACGTGCCGGGCAAGGGCAACCTTGATCCGAGCGTCGATCTGCCAAAGCAAAGACCAATCGTCCCCTAAAGCATATTGAGTTCAGTTGGGCACATCGTCATCTACCATGTTGTTTGAGGCTGTGCGTCACGCAGCATGGCGTTGAGAATGACGATGAGTTTGCGCATGACGGCGGTGATGGCAGCCATGGGTTTCTTGCCGTGCTGTACGAGCCGCTCGTAGAACTGCCGCAAGGCGGGGTGGCTTTTGCGGGCGGACAAGGCCGCCATGAACAGCGCGCGTTTAACGACGGCGCGCCCTCCGGTTGTGGCGCGATAGCCGCGATTGGCGCCGCTGTCTCTTGGATGGGGGGCACAGCCTGCCAGCGACGCAGCCTTGCGTCTTGTCAGCGCGCCAAGCTCAGGCATGAAGCCCGCGAGCACGGCTGCGGTCTGCCGGCCGATGCCTGTGAGGCTTGTCATAACCGCGATTTTTGCGGCGAGCGCTTGGGACTGAGCGATGAGATCTTTGATCTCCGCCTCGATCTCTTTAATCTTGGCATTGAGGAATTTCACGACTTCGGCGAACGAAGCCTTGAGGTTTTGGTGTTTGGGATGGCGCGAGCGCGTTTCCTCGGCGGAACGCATGAGCACCATGACGCTACCCATCTAACTCGGGATAATGGCGGAAGATGTCTTCCTCATTGAACGGCAGACGCCGGTCGCTGGCGAGGTAGGCCTTGATGCGAGGGCGCTTGGCGATCTCGCGGTGCAGGGCGGCAACTTTTGGCGCGTCAGGAAGGGCGCGTTTCATCGCGCGCGGAAAGGCATAGGACACCCCTTCGACCGCCTGAAACAGCGAAAGGTCGGCATAAGTAAGGGATGAGCCCACGAGATGCGGCTTTCCAGCCGGATTTCGCGCTAACACGCTTTCGAAATAGCCAAGGAACCTCGGAATTCGCTCTTCGCGGAAGGCTTTTGCGCGGCGCTTGGCCTCCGGCTTCTGATCCTCATAATAAAACTGAGCGCCCAAAGGGTGGTGCGTGTCGTGCGCTTCGCTGACAAGATCGGCAATGGTGAGTTGTAGCTGCAGCGTCCAGAGACGCCCTGCGCTGTCTTTTGGCGCGAGACCGTGTTTATCGCCAAGATAAAACAAAATAGCGGCTGTTTGGCCGATAACGAGTTCGCCATCCTTGAGAAAGGGCGGCGCGAAAGGCGGATGGTCTACGCCCTCGCCTTCCATCATGGCCATCATCTCGGCCATGCCTTTTTCGGATTGGCGCGCGGCGTCGACATAGTGTGCACCCGCTTCTTCGAGCGCCAGACGCACGAATTCGCCGCGCCCTTGTATATTCGGCCAATAATAAAGCGTGTAGCTCATTGCCGCGCTCCAAGGGCGAGACACACTCAGCGTTGCAATTTTTCGATAGTAATCGGCAGGTCGCGCACGCGCTTTCCTGTCGCGTGAAAGACCGCATTGGCGATGGCCGCCGCGACGCCGACAATGCCAATTTCGCCCACGCCCTTGATGCCGAGCGGGTTGATAAAGCTGTCCCGCTCATCGACAAAAATCACCTCGATGTCGTGAACATCGGCGTTCACTGGCACATGATAATTGGCGAAGTCGGCGTTCATCATGCGCCCGAAGGTTTGATCGATCAGCGTTTCTTCATGGAGCGCCATGCCGATGCCCCACACCACGCCGCCCAGTATTTGGCTGCGCGCCGTCTTCGGATTGATGATGCGCCCCGCCGCGATCGCACTGACAACGCGCGTAACACGGATGACGCCGAGTTGCTCATCCACCTTCACCTCGGCGAAGACGGCGGAATGAGTGTTGTGCGCGTGCGCCCGGTCGTTTTTGAAATCAGTGGAGCGCTCCTGCTCGATCCGATCCACGCCAGCGGCCCGCATGGCGTTTATTATTGACACATGACGCGAAGGATCGCGCTTATCAATAATCATGCAGTCCGCAAGGGTGGCATTTTCAGGCCGCACGCCCGCGAGCGGTGAATTCGGCAACATTTTGGACAGAGCCAAAAGCTCATTGCGCACAGCTTCGGCTGTGTTGGCGATTGCATGCGACACCGAAGCCGCCATCCACGATCCGCCTTCGACCGGCGAGTGCGGCAGCGTCGAGTCGCCAAGCTTCACGCTGATACTGTCAAACGGCAGACCGAGCATATCGGCGGCGACCTGTGTCATGATCGTATAGGTGCCGGTGCCAATATCGGAGGTAGCGCACGCCACTTCTGCATGTCCATTCGCGCTCAATGAGATGCGAGCGCTGGTTTTCATCTGCAAAGCTTCCCAAACGCCGCTCGCCATGCCCAAGCCCACCAACTCGCTGCCGTCGCGCATCGAGCGCGGCTCCGGGCTACGTTTCTTCCAGCCGAACGCTTCCGCGCCCTGGCGATAGCATTCGCGCAAGGCGTTGCTTGAGAAGGGAACGTCCTGGTTCTGATCGCGATCAGAGAAATTGCGATAGCGAAGCTCCAAAGGGTCGAGCTTCAGCGCATAAGCGAGTTCGTCCATCGCGCACTCAAGACCATAAACCCCAGTCGCAGCGCCGGGCGCGCGCATATCGGATGGCGTGGGAAGGTCGAGCCGCGCCAATTTATGCGCATATTGCGCGTTGGGGCATTTATAGAGGACGCCTGACCATGTCGCGTCGTTGCGAGCAAACGCTTCATATTGCGACGTCATCGCGATCGCCTCATGAGTGATCGCGTCGAGAGTTCCGTCTGGTTTTGCACCAACGGCGAGATGTTCGATAGATCCAGGCCTATAGCAAAGCGCATACATTTGCCGGCGGGTCAGTACGAGCCGCACTGAACGTTGCAACGCGCGCGCCGCCAGCACCGCCAGTGCAACTTGATATTGAGGGCGCAGCCCTGAGCCGAATCCTCCGCCCGTAAAGGGCGACATGACGCGCAAATCCTCCGGCTTCATATCGAACACGCCGCACAAATAGTGATGCACGTTCTGTACGCCCTGCGTCTTGTCATAGACAGTGAGCTTGCCCCCGCCCTCCCAAATCACCGTGGACGCATAAAGCTCCATTGGGTTGTGATGCTCGACCGGGATGAAATATTCCGCCTCGTGACGCGCCTTGGTCGCCGCGAGAGCCTTTCCCGCATCGCCGCGCGGCTTTGCGAGCGACATTGCGAAAGCGTCGCCCGTCAAGGTAAAGGCCTTGCCGCGCTCACGGTCGAGGTCTGTGGCATGCGCTTCGTCTTGATATTCCACGCGAATAAGCGAAGCCGCATAGCGCGCGATCTCCCATTCTTCGGCCAGCACAAGCGCGATAGGCTGTCCGCTAAATAGGATCCTGTTATTGTAAAGCGGCCGGAAGGGCGCACCTTCGGGCGCCACCTCATCCTTATAGGCGTGATTGGACGCCGCCATATGTGCACGATGCTCATGCGTCAGCACATCGATCACGCCATCGACGCGCAGCGCGTCGCTCACATCGATGTGGGTGACGTGTCCCCTCGCGATGGGCGACGTTAGCACGCTGCCATAGGCGAGCCCTGGCGCGTTGAATTCACCCGCATATTTCGCAGCGCCGGTAACCTTTGCGTGACCGTCGACCCGGGATTCCGAAGCGCCAATATAGGTCATGATGCTCACCGGACTTTCTTGTCAGACTGCGACTGCGGGGTACTGTGAGCCGCCTGGGTCAGCGTGCGAATGATGGCACGGCGCGCAAGATCGATTTTGAAGGCGTTGCCGGATAATGCCTTCGCGTCACGCAGGAGCAAGTCCGCGGCGTGCGCGAATGTGGTGGCATTCCTCCCCTCACCGCGTAACGCAGCTTCCGCGCTCTTATCACGCCATGGCTTATGTGCAACCCCGCCAAGCGCAAGCCGCGCATCCTTGATGGTTCCGCCATCAAACTCAAGAGCAACTGCAACGGAGACAAGCGCGAAGGCGTAAGAGAGGCGGTCGCGGATCTTGAGATATGAATAATTTTTATTGAACTGATCCGCAGGCAATTCGATCGCCGTGATGATCTCGTTCGGGGCCAGATTTGTATCGAGCTGCGGTGTGTTTCCCGGCAACCGATGGAAATCCGCAAATGGGATTACCCGCTCCCCGCCCGGACCCGCGACGTGGACTTTGGCCTCCAGCGCAGCGAGCGCCACGCACATATCGGAGGGATGTGTCGCGACGCAAGCCTCGCTTGCACCAAGGATCGCGTGGCCACGATTAAGGCCGCTCAGTGCTGAACAACCGCTGCCGGGCTCTCGCTTATTGCAGGGTGTTGCGACGTCGTAGAAATAGAAGCAGCGCGTCCGTTGCATGAGGTTGCCGCCGGTCGATGCCATGTTGCGAAGCTGCTGCGAGGCGCCCGCAAGTATCGCGCTTGCCAATAGCGGATAGCGTTGCTCGATCAGCGGATGATAGGCCAAATCCGTATTCGGAACGAGAGCGCCAATGCGGATGCCACCCTCTGCCGTTTCTTCGATCTTGTTCAGAGGCAGCCGCGAAATATCGATCAACCGGGTAGGACGCTCGACATCCTCTTTCATAAGATCGATCAGGTTGGTTCCACCCGCCACAAATTTCGCCGTAGGATGGGCTGCGATCTGGCGTACCGCATCGGCCACGTCGCTTGCGCGCGCATATTCAAAATTGATCATACTTCCCTCATGGCTTGCTGGATTGCCGCCACGATGTTGGGGTACGCGCCGCATCGGCAGATATTGCCACTCATAAGTTCGCGAATTTCGTCGGGAGTTTTGGCCTTGCCTTCCGCGATCAAGCCAGCCGCCGAGCAGATCTGGCCCGGCGTGCAATAGCCACACTGGAAGGCGTCATGATCAATAAACGCCTGTTGCAGCGGATGCAGGGCGCCATTGGTCTGCAAGCCCTCGATTGTGGTGACCTCTGCTCCGTCCTTCATCACGGCGAGCGTCAGGCAGGAGTTTATGCGGCGGCCTTCAACTAAGACTGTACAAGCGCCACATTGCCCGTGATCGCAGCCTTTTTTCGTGCCGGTGAGATCGAGATGATCGCGCAGCGCGTCGAGCAATGTCGTCCAAGGCGCGATCTTGAGCTGCCTCTTAACGCCGTTCACGATCAGCGCAATCTGGAGCTTGTTCGGAGGTGCGATGCTTTTTCCTTCCGGATGCACCGCAGCAGTGGAAGCCATTTGACATACCCGCAATTTTTCCGAGAACCACGTTAGTTAGTTTAAACGCGGATCATAAAGAGCGGTTCCATCCGCCCAGAGTCTCCTATGCTCCAATGGCCTCCGAGATCGGCAGCTCAGTCTAGCTACCCTTTGTACGAACTTTCAGGGCCAAGGATTCGATTTCACGTTCCAGATACTGGCCATAGGTCTCATGACCGGGCCAGCCGCACAAAGCATTGGCAGTGCATATTTGATTACATTCGGAAGGTGACGTCCCCTTCGCTTTGCAGGCCGAATAGCATCGATCCATCAAAGGATCGCACTGTTTGCGCTTAATGATCGTAGCGGTGGGTGATGGCACGTTTGAGGGATGGGCCTCCTTTTTTACCCCCTGTGCTCCCAAACTTGCATTATCTTCTGGCTTTGCCGTCTTGTTGGAGGCCATCGCGGAATTTTCTCGCTCACGAATTTCCGCTGATGGCCGCACCGTGCTCCGCCGCGTCTGATCTCGGCATTCCGGGTCTGTATTTCTGGCGCCCTCAGCCCGGCAGTCTTTTTGCCCAATGAATGGCAAGAATATATGCCAAGTTCCTTCCGCTTGGGCCACCAAGCTCATAAGGCACAAGACAACACCCGCTATCACCGCAGTTTTAGCGCTCATGATATTTTCCATTTTAAATAAATTATATATTTATTCTGAATATAATACACGGAACGGTCAAGCTAGGGTTTCCCCGCATGGGGCCACCCCACTGCAAATGCCCTATATCTTTATCGAAGACGCAAATCTTAGAAGGGTATCGAAATAGGGGATTAATCGCTCCCAATGCAGCTCATGCTATGAGATTTGTGGGCTTACGAGGATGTGACAGCGATGCTTCATTTCTGCTGCGGCGAGTACACCGTGAGTGCGAGCGTAGGCACGCTGCCACTCATGTATTCCACCTTCGTCGAGGACGCGGTTTTGCACGAGGACCTTGGGATCCATTCCGATGATGGGACCGTGCTATTCTTCGCAGTACAAAGCAGCTCGGCGCACTTGTCGGAACTGGTGGTGGCGTTGCGTTTTCGATCAGGTGCAGCAGTCGGCTTTCATCCCGGCTTTCTGTTGATCCCAGAGAGTCGCCTAATCCTCGTCGGTGCAGGAGAGCGCCTCCTGGCCTACGAGCTCTCGCCGCCCCGACGTCTATGGGAAGATGCCACAGACTTTGGGTTCTGGCGTTGGAGGAGGCACGGCGACATTGTGCTAATGTCGGGTGAGGTTGAGTTGGCTGCCTGGGACATAAACGGGCGAAAACTGTGGTCCACTTTCGTGGAACCACCATGGTTCTACGAAATCTGTGGTGATCGGGTGAACCTCGATGTGATGGGACGCAAGTCGAGCTTCATCGCGGCCATCGGCCCATCATCGTCAGAATCATCATCAGATTGATTTAAGGATCGGTGCTCCTCTAGCCCGGAGCATCAAGATCAGCCTTGTGAGTTCGTTGGCAACGGGCAACAGCAACGCGGCTGTCAAAGCCCTCGGCGCCACGTGCATGCAAATGCCCTATATCTTTATCGAAGAAGCAAATCTTAGAAAGGTATCGAAATAAGGGCTCAAACGCTCGAACACCCCATCTTGCCAGAGTAGTTTGATGCTCATGGCCAGCGACATAATCATCAGCATAGGCTTTATCAGCCCTGTGCCGTGTTTGAGGATGAGCCGTGCGCCAAGATTTCCGCCGATGAGGGTCCCCACAGCCATAACCGCGCCGAAGTCCCACGCCCCATGTCCATTCCAAGCGAAGAAGATGAGGCCGCCGAGATTGCTCATGAGATTATAAATTTTGGCGCGGATCGTGGCGTCTTGTAGCCCCAAGCCCAAGAAAATCACACTGCTGAGCGCAAAAAATGTGCCCGTGCCTGGACCAAAAAAGCCGTCGTAGAACCCAATGAGCGGGATAATGGTTACGGACGCCAGAGCAGGCGAAAGCCACGCCTTTCTTGGCCTATCGCCCAGGGTTGGCTTGAACATCACGAGGATGGCGATAACAATCAACATGATTGGAACCGCCAGTTTCAAAAAACCCGGATCGATATAGGACAACGCAGCCGCGCCACAAATCGAGCCGGCGAAGGCTCCTAGCGCGGGAATAAATTTGATTTGCAACCGCCCCTTGCGCCAAAACTGAAACGACGCACTGGATGTTGCGCATACTCCAAGAAGCTTGTTTGTCGCAAAGGCCGAGATGGGATCAAGGCCAGCCGTCATAAGACCCGGCACAATGAGAAGACCTCCGCCGCCAGCAATAGCGTCAATCGCACCAGCGGTTAGAGCAAGAAAAAAGAGCGCGGAAAGCAGCTCCAGATAGGCCATATCCAAGAAGAATCTCCGTCATTTTCAGCGGTAGGTTTCTATCGAAGGGCTCTGCGACCACTTCCTCTGACGCACTGCGACTGAAAATTTGATTTCCTACGGCAACTCTCCCGCCGCTTTCCCGGATGTTCCGGAGCCCATGGCGCATTTTTTCCACGTGATAAATTAGCCACCACTCGCCCTAGCAGCGCTGGACAAGCAATTGCCGCTTGCAAAGATGAGGTCTTCAAAATAGCTACGAAAGTCGGGGATTGTGGTGGTGACTGACCATGGAGGAAAGATGTTCAAATCGATTCGGGTAAGCATTGGCGCGGCGCTACTGTGCTTTTCGGTTCAAGCGAATCAGGCGACCGCAGACACTCTAGCCAGTATCAAAGCTAAAGGCGAACTCGTTGTCGGGACGAAGGCCGATTATCCGCCCTACGGCTCTGCGAGTGATGGCAAGCTCGTTGGGATCGAGCCTGATCTCGCCGAAGATTTAGCAAAACGGCTTGGTGTCAAACTTAGGCTTGAGCCAGTCACATCGTCGAACCGCATGCAGTTGCTGCAAGAGGGCAAGATTGACTTAATTCTTGCCACCATGGCCATCACCCCGGAGCGCGAAAAAGTTGTCGCCTTCGCCACGCCTGCCTACTACGCAGCGGGCATCGCCGCCTTGGCGGACGTAAAGGCCAACCTCCAAAGCGAAGCGGACCTGAAAGGTAAAGACGTCTGCGCGGTCAACGGGAATTTCTTCAACAAGGACCTGCAGTCGCTTTACGTGCAAAAGGAATTGGTGATCGTCAATGACGCGCAAGAAGCCCAACAAGCGCTGACCAAAGGACGCTGCCTTGCCTTTGTCTTTGACGAGACGCTGATGCGCTCCTTGAAAAAGCAAGACCCAGAGAAGTGGAAATACTACGATCTCGTTGAGTTTACGGAAATCGATCCTCTTCCTTGGGGGATTGCAATGAGACTGGAAGACAAGTCGAGCGCTTTCGGCAAGCTTATTTCATCCGCCGTTTCAGATTGGCACAAATCGGGGACACTGGCCGAGCTTGAGAAAAAATGGCTCGGAAGCAATACTCGGTGGGTCGTCGGCATTCGCGAAAAGTATAAAAGCCGCCTGTAACCTGGCGCTAGCAGTCGAGGCGATGGCAGTGGCCGCCATCGCCTCTCATACCACTCAATTATAGATTTGCTGGAATTATGCCGATGGCTCCAAAATATGGAGCGCCATGCGGCCCTTCTCATTGATGTTGCGGTAACAGACCTTCAAGCCCGCACTTGTTGCCAGTTCCTCGAAAGTATGAACGGGACTGATGAACGTGTTGTGCATGTAGAGCCTATCTTTTGGCCCAAGAGTTACCGTCTCTCCACCAAGTTTAAACTGCATAGGCTTCTTGGGAACTGCTGTGTGGGATAAAATGTTCGAGGCGGCGATCCAGTAAGGCTCGTAAACAAATCCTTCGGGATCATAATTTCCCTCGATCGGCAAATCTCGCCCCACGCGATGGAAAAAATTCAGCCATACCTCCTCTTGTTCCATGTAGGCGGCTTTGATTTCTTCCTCATCTTCGCTGCAATTTTGAGGCACGATTATTTTCTCGCCCTGTCTCAAATGCCCTCTCAAGGCAACGAGCATTTCGACGATTTTTGTTTTCGCAAGATCAGCGTCGTGGGGGTTTATAGCAATGTTAAACATAGTTTGACCAAATATAGCTGCCAAACGATTGCCGTGTTCAGGCAGATCTAACGGCGTGAACATATCACCGTACATGGCTGTAAACTTAGTGTCTGGGAATCTCTCGAAGAAAATGACTTCCGCATTCTTCAAGATCTCGGGCACTAGATCAACTGCCACATACTCTACGATCTTGCCTTGGGCCTTCAGGAGCACAGATCCGCTTTTGTCAAGAATGGCCTCTTTTGAACCAGGGCCAAGATCAATAAAAATGGTGTTTTGCGGAATATATTTTATGATATTTTCCGCACTGTTAGCGATCAAGTCTACCTCGTCGCTGAAGATGTAATATTTTCCACCATTTTTGGCTCTCTCTGTTATGCTGTTCCATATTTTGAGGCCATTCACTACATCGCCCGGAAACATCGGTTCTGAGTAACGCCAATTACCGACATGGGCGAATTTCCTTCCTGAAAACAAGTCCAGCATGTCTTTGAGAAAATCTATATTTTTTAAATCTTCTACTCGATTTTCTACAGACTTTTCTGCAGCAGACATGTCAATAGACTTGACATAGAGCCTCATAAGTCCCTCTCCAGGTGATACACAACAGAATATATATTTGCAGAGCCATATCTCACAAATTTTAATTAAATGCAACGCAACTGATTAAGCCGATAGGCTAGTCAAATTCGGAAGGGGTAACGGGATCGGAGCGCATGGGGGGCACGCCGCAGCCTAACGCAGAGTCAATAGGCAATTAAGCGGAGCCAGCGTGTTGAAAGCGTCCCTTATTTGGGTCCGATTCCTCCGCTAAGGTTGCTTCAAAGCAGGTCTTTAGTCATACATTCATCTTGTAGCTGCCGGCCGGCGGCGAAGCCGGGAATCCACGCTGAATTTTGTTAATCCAGAAAGGGTCTCGCATGCGGGGAGCTAAGGAAGATTCAGGCCTCGCCGAAGTTAAAGCTATTCTTGTGAAGTTGCAGCGGCTTGATTTGGCTGCACATGAGGAGATCGACCAGGCTAGCCCGAAGAGCCCTAATTCAGCGAGAGGGCGAGACCGTCCCGCAGCCGCTCCAGCTCAGAAAGAAATGGGCGTCTTCGATCGAAAACATGCGGCATTTGTTGCATCGGATAAGAAGGCGAACCAAAAGCCCCGTGGGGCAGACTATCGAGCCATTGCCGGAGCGCTTGTAGCCGCTGCTCTCATTCTCATCGTCGCCGCTGTCATTGTCATATATCTGCCGAGCAGCTCGAAGAAAAATGCTGATATTGCCGCGCCGGCACCGCAGCATACGAGCGTGAATGTGGGGCCGCTTCTTGTTGAGGCGCGGCGCATCTTGAGCGAGGGCAACGTCACACTGGCAAGAACGCGCTTATTGCAGGGGGAGCCTGATCGTAATGCGGAAGCAGCGTTTATGCTCGCTCAGTCCTATGATCCCAACTATCTCCAGTCACTGCCGAAAGCAAACGACTTGCCAAACAGGCCGGAGGCTGAGCATTGGTACAAAAAATGGTATGAGCTCGCGGTGCAGAGCGGCCTGGAAATGGATAGCGGCCGGCTTCAGCGCCTAATCAACGCGATGCATTAAGGGTGCTGAATGATCTCGCTTTCTATTAAAGAACTCCATCGCGGCAGCGTTCGCTGCAACCGGAACCTAGTTCAGCCCTTACTCATCGCCCTGGCCCTGATGTCCGCATTGGCGCACTCGGCATTGGCTCAAGTTAAGTTTCAGCCTGCTAAGACCGAAAGCAGCATCGTCACGATTCTATCCGATGGGCTTTCTGAGCCAGCCGGGGGCGCTTCGCAAATCCTCGCCGACATTTCCGCCGCCTTCGACAAGGAGAGCGAGATGCGTCTTCTTTCCATCAATGGCCGTGGAGGACCAGCGAATGTGCGCGATCTTTTGCAGCTTCGCGGCACCGATCTTGCGATCCTCAACCACGACGTTCTTGCCTATCCAGACCTCGCGGCCACCCTCCCTGATGCTCGCAAAAAAGTGCGGTTTATCGCTCCTCTTTTTCACCAAAGCGTGCTTCTGTTTGCCCGGCAGAATATCAAATCGATTGATGAACTCCGTGGCCGCAAAATCGGAGTTCCGGCAAATCGGCCGTCCCGCGGCGTAACGGCAAGAGCACTATTCGGATCGTTAAAAATTACGGCTGAGTTTGTTGAGCTCGACGAAAAAGACCTCGCAAACGGAGGCGCAAATATCGATGCCGTGCTTCTGTATGAGAAGGACCTGCCTAGCCTTCGCACTTTAGGCATCACGCCTGCGTCGCATCATCTCGTGCCGATCACGGTCGCGGGTCCCCTCACCTCCGTCTATCTCCCAAAGAAGCTCAGCAAAGATGCGATAGCCGGGTACACACCGGCTGACTCATTTCAAACCATTGAGGTGACGACGCTTTTGGCCGCATTTGACTGGAACTCGAAGCAGGGCCGTTATGCTGATGTTGTGAATTTCGTGAGCAAATTTTTCGCGCTCGTGCCACAGATTCGCGTGCGCACTCCTAACTCGCCCTTCAGAACGACCGACGTTAGAGCAAGCGTTCCGGGCTGGAAGCGTTTTGAACCCGCTGAAGCATTGGCTGCGGTTGCATCTGCCCCTCCCGCTATCAAGGAAAGCGCTCCGCTCGTGGCCTCGTCGCCGGAAGCACCTCCCGCGGCGGATGCTTTGAAGGTGATAGCCGTCGCCCGTCCGCCTCTCACCGATCCTCAGGACGCGAACGGAGGCCTTACCGTGAAAATTCTGACCAGCGCTCTTAGCGCTGCGGGCGTTCCCGTATCGTTGCAATGGGTGGACAGCGACAAAGCGCTGCTCGGCGGCCTTACAAGCAAGAGTGCTGACGCTGCACTGTTCTGGCAGACTCCGCACTGCGATACGCCAACCAATCAATCGGCAACCGAAGCACAAGTCTGCGATCATACCGTGATCAGCGAGCCGCTGATGCAGGCCACCCTCGGAGTCTTTACCCGCATTGACACGCCCCTTGATCCGAATGGCCCTGATGCAGCGCAAGCTCGCACGATCTGCGTGCCCGAGAACCAGACCATTCCGGATGAAGCTCTGGCGGCTATTCCATGGACCAAAGCCGGAACCATCAAAACCTTCCGGCCGAAGACCCTTATAGATTGTCTGGCTGCTGTTGATAGTCATGAGGTGGATGCGCTGATCGCAATTGAGCCAGAAGCCCGCTTTGCGATTGAAAGGTTAAAGCTCACCCAGACCTTTCAGATCTCCCAACGCCCTAACGCCACAACCGGATTGCACATTCTTGTCGCCAAGGATAACCCGCGTCACACGCAGCTTATCCAGTCGCTCAATGACGCTCTCGCGAAATTCAGGTCCAGCGCTGGCTATTCCGCTATAATGTCAGCCCATCTCAGCGATCTCACAAGGATGCCGATGCGGTAGCCCTAAGGCGATCAAGCCCCGGAGCCAACCTGTTCCGCTGTACGGCTTGCGAGGCGGCGCGTTATGAGCAGCCCTTTGCCTAGCCGTTGCGAAGAGAATTGCTGCGCCAACTGCCGGATTTGGGAGGAAAAATAACCTGCTCCGGCAGGCTCCGGCGCGTCAGCGGGTTGTCCGCTCGGCGCCGCCACAAAACACATTCCAGAAAAATGTGGCTTGGCGGCAGCCTCAAGGCGTCCCCGCAACTTTTTGAAGTCCTCTTCAGTTGCGATCAAATCGCAATGCGTGACGGCGAGCAGACCACGGTTCCGGATGCGCTCCGGCAATCTCATCCAAGCAGACCGCTCGGTTTCGCGCCAAGCCTGCGTCGCGACCGTGGCCCAAATGGCGGCATCGATATCATGCCTCAACGCCGCGAGTAATTCAGTCGGAAATAGAGGATTTGCACTCCCCGGAAAATCGAGGAGTTCGATCATTTTTAGGGCCTCGCTTGGCAAGCCCACTTCGATACGGATTATACCCTCGAGCGAAACGCTTTCGCTGGCCGACAGCGCGAACCTTTCGCCGCTGCTATGAACAGCCCTTGCAAACGCGACAGGGGCATATTGGAGGAGCGTCGGCAGTCGCGTATTTGCCACTGGCAGAGCAGGAAGCGTCATGTCGCCAATGATCAGATTGGCCAGCGACGATTTTCCGGAATTGGATTCCCCCAAAATTGCGATACGCAAGGGCCGCGCTACCGCTTTTGCTACGCGCCCAAGCGCACGGCGCGGGGCTTTCAGAAGAGGGTGAGCGTTCTCGGCCCCCTCTAATATGTCCAGTGCGCCGTTGAGGGTTCGGGTGAAGGATCGAAGCTCCGCCTCGTGTTTCACGCCGGAAGCTTCGATGCTGAAAGACCCGTCTTTGTCGTCCAGCTTAATCCCATTGGGCGCAATCGCCATGCTTGTTACCGTCATCCATGTGTCCGCTTGGCATCAATTTTAAGAAAGCGCAAACGCAAGCTCATTGGAAGCTGGATATAGCGATTTGTCTTGGATAAGTTTGCACTTCTCTCCGTAGGGTGGGTGTGGCTGCAATATGTCAGTTATTGGCAGCGCTTTCAGTATTTTTTGGTCAGTCGGAAAATGGCTAGTTTTCTGGGATTTCTTTCTTTAAGGCGAAAGCCAGCGCCCGCGCGAGGCGTTTTGGAATCAACAGCTCGCCCCTTTATGCCTACGACTCAGGCAAGCGCGCTTTTGAAGCACGTCCTCAGTAAAGAGGAGGTCAACGATTCGCCCTCGCCGTCAACCGAACCCAAAAAGATCAGCGCCTCTTTATCGCAACGGTTGAGCGTTGGGGCGAGACTGGCCGATGCCAGAAAGCGCACCATCGAAGCTGCATCCAGGATTCGCGGCCTGTCAGAGGGGGAAACCGCCGAAGCGATTAGCACGCTCGCACAAGAGCTTGAAAATAGCACTTGCTGTGTCGCATTTGCGGGTCAGGTCAAGGCTGGAAAAAGCACCCTTATAAACGTACTCGTCGAAGAGCCAGGTCTCTTGCCGGCAGACATCAATCCCTGGACGACGGTTATCACCAGATTGCATTTTGGCGTGCCCGGCAAGCCGCAATCCGGTGCATCCTTTACGACCTTCAACCATGACGAATGGCGACGGCTCTCGATCGGAGGACGGACCCGCGAGCTTACCGAGCGCCTCTTCCCCGACTTTGACTGGAAGGCGCTTAACAGTCAGGTTGACTCCATGCAGGAGCGCGCGCGCCGCAAACTCGGACCGCGCTTCGAAGAATTACTTGGAACTGAGCACACATTTCCGGAACTTACGCCCGGCCTCTTGAACCGATATGTGGGCGCTGGAAATCACGGGATTGAGGAACATGCGCCTGGAGCTGAGGGCGAATTCTCAGATATCACCAAGCTTGCCGACGTTTATTTGGATCTTGGCGCGTTCAGCTTCCCAACCGTTTTGGTCGATACGCCGGGCGTTAACGATCCCTTCCTCGTTCGGGACGAAATTACCAGGCAGAATTTGCAAGCAGCCGACATTTGCGTGATCGTTCTGACGGCGCGGCAGCCGCTTTCGACCGCAGATCTCGGCCTCCTTCGCACGCTGAGGGGGCTAAAGAAGGATCGCCTCGTTATATTCGTCAACAAGGTCGACCAAATAGGTGGTGGCGAAAGTGTCCTTAGCGAGCTGCACGACCATGTCTCGGCCATTTTGAAGCGGGAATTCCCGTCTGCACGCATTCCGATCGTATTTGGCAGCGCCATTTGGGCGCGCCAAGCCATGACTTCGAGCGTCAATGGATCGCCCGAGCCTCTGAACGATTCAAGTCAAGACGCTTCCATCTTCGCTTGGCCGAGCCATGATGAAATCGCAGATACGGTGGCTGCAGAGACGTTCTTTCAGAAGTCTGGCGTGTCCTCTCTCGCGCTCGCCATATCCGAGCTGATGCAAGCCGCTCCTATCGCTGGCGCAATCCACTCGACCGCAAGCTTGCTCGAAGCCGTTTGCAGCAATTTGATCCTATGGCTGGAAACCGAAGCTGATGTTCATCGCAGCATTCCGGCCGATCTGGCATCCGCTCAAGGGGAGCTGGAAGCACTCATTGCGTTAAGAGAAAGACTGGCTTCGGAAATAGATGCCTTGTCGAATAGACTGGCGGAAATTTCTACGCAGAAGATAACGAGCCTCCATCAGGAGCTGCTCGATACGGCGCAGCTTTTGACTGCTGAATATCTGGCTGCGCTCCCCGATGATGGAACTGCCGCGCAAGCAAGCCAGATCGATGCGAGACTGCGGATAAAGCTCGAAAGCGTTTTCTCGGCGGCTGTCGAGGAAGTGGGCAAGCTGATCGCGATCGAGCAGGAAGCGCTCAGAATGGAACTTGCCCGGTTGTTCGAAGCAAGCCGCCTTCGGGGGAAGCCTGCGATTATCGTAGGCCGGCCGCTTGACATGTCGCCTTCCCTTGCCGCGCTAAGCGAACCAGCGGGCAGTGCGATACTTGGTGAGCTTGCCGCGCCCTTAGAAGACCGAAGCGCATATCTTTCAAAGGTAATCCTCGCGGACTTTGAGCCAATCATTGAAGCGCTCGCTGGCGAAGCCTCGCGGTGCTTTCATGTAAGGTCGGCTAACCTCATACAGCAGATGAAAGCGCTGACGCTCAACCCCTTGGATATTACGATCCAGCGAATTGCACGGGCAATTCAGAGAGCGGAAGAGCCGGATTCAGTGTGTCCCTTGACTTCCCAAGACTCGGAACGGCAAATACAGGCTCTTCGTGAAACGATCCTTGACCTGCAACTCGTGCTTGCGCGAGAGGAGGAAGCGTTGCCACCCAAATACGCGTCATAGCGGTGACGTGACTGACGGGCGCCCTCGCCGAAACAGCCCGCGTTCGAAGCAAGTAAGTATCTTTCAAATTTCTTCTATTTGGCAATTGAAGCTCGCCCCCTATCGAGGCTAAAGAGAACTGAGGCGAAGAGGGCAAGGAGATGTGGATGGCAAGGCTTGGTATAAGCGTACGCTGGCTATTTGCGGTGATGGTGATCTCCATGGCTATTGGGGGTCCAGAGAGGACGGCGAAAGCGCAAACATGCGGCGCCGACTATATCGTCAAGCAGGGCGAGTCACTCGCGGACATTGCTACCCGGGTGTATGGTAGCTCATCTCAGTGGACTTTGATTTTTTACGCGAACCAGGACCGGATGGGGGCAAACGCTTCCCTCCTCGTGCCGGGATTGAACATCCGCGTTCCCTGCGTTGCCGGCCAGTCGCCTGCAGCAGCTACGTCGCCCGCGACGCCTGTCGCTGCGGCACCCGCGCAAACAGCAGCTCCCGCTTCCGCAGGAGATATTGAGCTATCGAGCGTGGTCAAGCGGATCGAATTTCTTACGGCAGATGGCTATACGCCCTTCACTGACCGCTCGCTCCCAAATGGTGGGATGATGACCCACATCGTGGGAGCCGCAATGGACCAAATAAAGGAGCAATCGGCGGGCAGCTTCACCTACAGCGTTTCCTGGGTGAACGACTGGGCGGCCCATCTTAATCCACTTCTTATCACAAGGGCGTTCGACGCCGGTTTTCCCTGGGTGAAGCCCGACTGCAGTCGCCTCGCCGATCTTGCCCCGGATGCAAAATACCGCTGCCAGAGGTTCTTCTTTTCCGATCCGCTATACGAAGTGTTCACGGTATTATTCGTGAAATCCAATTCCCCGATTACTTTTGCCAAGGACGAGGAGATTATTGGCAAAACCTTGTGCCAGCCAGGGGGTTCTTCTACTTATGAGCTCGACAAAGGCGGGCGGAATTGGGTGAAAGACAACAAGGTGACTCTCCTTAAGCCGCAAACTATTGAGGAATGCTTCAGGCTCCTCGATACCGGCTCCGTAAGCGCTGTTGTTACAGCCGATCTGACAGGCAAGGCGGTGACCGCGGCACTTGGGCTCGGCGACAGAGTGAAGGCGCTGCCACGGCCGGTAGCTATCGGTACTCTCCATGTCATCGTACCGAAAACTCATCCACATGCGAGCACTGTGCTCTATTACATCAATACGGCCATTGCGAAGCTAAAGGAAAGCGGAGAATACGACACGATGGTCGATAGCCACTTGGCTCGCTTCTGGAACGCACAAGACCGGAAATAGAGTGATCACGCGGTTTTTTGTGCAATCGCTGTCTAACCTACTTCTCTCGCCTGCTGACCTGTTCTATCCAATCATGAAGTGTTCACAGTTTACAATTGTTGCGGTTTTGGGAGGTTTTTGTGCCGAGTAGCCGTTCATCCGCTTTTCGTCGACGTGAATTCATCATTGCCAGCCTCCGAGCTGCTGGCATGGCGATGTTGCCCGCCAGTCTTCTTAACAGGGGCGCTAGAGCCGCAACACCTTGGCCTACGAGTTCGATGTCGGTTGTGAGCCCCTTCCCTCCGGGAGGCGCTACTGATCTTGTCGCTTGGCCCATAGGCGCAGAAATAAATCGTTTGCTCGGCGTACCCGTGAACATTGAATATCGTACTGGCGAGGCCGGAGCCGTTGGCAACGCCTCGGTAGCGCATGCGCAACCAAACGGCTCGACTCTGCTGGTGTCAGTCACTTCGCTGGCATATCTGCCCGATGCAGGCTCTGCCGCAGCGCATTCATCGCATTACAAGTTGAGCGATTTGCGGCCAATTGCATGTATGGTAGTCGAGCCATTCATGCTTGCAGTGCCAGCCAGTGCGCCATGGAAGACTATCGAGGAATACATTGCAGATGCCAAAGCCCATCCGGGGATAATTTCTTTCAGCTCATCCGGTTCGCTAAGTACGCAGCACATCGCCATTGAAATGCTGATGTCCGGGGCTGGCATTCGCATGAAACACCACCCCTATGGGGGGACGGGCCCGGCTGTAAAGGCGCTGATTGCGGGCGAAGTTCAGTCGGGCGCAATAATACCGGGCCTCCTGAAGCAGCACGTTGCCGAAGGGCGGCTCCGCGTTCTTGCAAGCTGGGGTTCGGCACGAAATGCGAAATTTCCGGATGTTCGGACCTTCACGGAAATTGGCTTGAAAAATGTCGAGTTCAACCAGTGGGTAGGGTTATTCGCGCCAGCCGCTCTACCCGATGAACTCGTTACTCGCCTTCGCGAGACGGTGCGCATCGCCGCAAGCCAGCAGGGGCTGATTAAGATGTTCGAGCGCGCAGGCAGTCCACTTCAATACATGGATGCGCCGGAATTTGAGCGTGTCGTTGCGGCTGATCGGGCACGCTTTACCCCAATCATTCAGGGGATCCAGCTTCAGCGCTAGAGCATTTTGCGAACAGACACAACCCGGCATGGCAAATGCCGGGTCCCCTGGATCGCTACGGCGAGATGCGGCCCGCGATGTCATGGCGCGGCTTGGCCGGGCCATCCACCCTACCGGATGCCTCCCCAGCCCCAAGAGCCTACCAAGTGCCTACGCAGGCACTCTCGCTATCGCCGGGTTCGTGCGTTCAGCCTGTCCTGAAGCGCATCAATCACCTTTTGGCGCTCGGCGTCCTCAGAGTTCTTTTTCTCTGAAACTGCTTGCTTAAAGGTTGCCAGCGTATCGGCCCAAGCCTCAGGTTTGTCTGATGCTTCAGATTTGACTGGGGCCCCTGATTTGGCTGGGGACCCTGATTTGGCCGAGGTCTCAAATTTAGCCAAACCCTCAGATTTCGCTGAAGTTGCCGCTTTTGCTGGGAGCTCAACTTTAACCGAGGTCTCAAATCTAGGCGCAACAGAAGGTGCGGGTGCTGGCTTTGCTTTCTCCGGCATGGAAGGCGCAGCCGCAAGCTTCGGTGCCGTATCAGTTGAGCCAACAGACAAAGACGGAGCTTCTACAGGAGCTTCGGGGCGAGGCTCCGGTTCAGAACGTTTGGCCGTAGCTTGCGCTAGGCTACTTTCTGCGGTGCCGGCGATTCGAGACTCATCCTTTAAGTTTACCCCGTCCGGAGCCGCCACTTTGAAGTCTGCGGCGGCCTTTGGCGCCTGAAAATAGAAAATTGCGCCAGCCGCGGCGAAGGCAAAAAAGAGAGTTGCTGCGATATAGGGAAGAAATGCGGTGGGCTGCGGCGGCGGAGCATCGACCGCAGTGTTGAATTGCGAGCTTCTGGGCGCTGCGGGCGCGCGGCCTGTCCCTAGCATCTCGTTGCTAACCCTCGCGGATTCGAGATGACGATGCAGATCTTCGAACCTACGCGGAGGTAGCGGCTGAAAGCCACCGCCATCCCGAAAGAGATCGTCCTCTTCGGAGCCGAAAGGAAAATGCCCCGGCTCTTGTTTAGGACGCTTGCTATTCGAGAAAAGACCCGTCGAGCCAACGGCATCCTCATCCTCGGGCTTTTGGACCCCAAAGCTTGGCGTCCGCTTCGGCCTCTTACTGAGATCGCTAATGACAACCCTCCCGGACCTAATCCGCCCTGATGCCGGTTTTTCTAAAGGCATTTTGTGGCATCGATCTGTCGTGTCAAACCTAAGCATGTGGATTGCGGCATGTTTGATCGAATATTTGGGGAAACAAAGCAATTTTCCCCGAAAATGATGCCTGAAAAGCTCAGCGTTGCTAACGGCGATAGGGTGCCGGAATTGCAATTCGGCCCAGCGCAACCAACATTTGTCCCGAGGGTGATCCGGGCTATAGTATTTGCTAACGTCGCGGCGTTGCTTTAGCTAGATTAACCATCGTAGGGGACACGCTGCCAGCCGTATCGAGAATGACAAAAATGCATATATCGGCGCTGATTTTAATCCCGGCGATAGCACTTACATCTACTCGGCTGGCCGCTGAGCAAACCATCCATCCGAGCGTTCGGATTGCGGAAGTCACAACGAAAATCGCCGAGGCGACTGGTTCCGCGCCCGGCGGCAGAAGCGGTCAATTTTCGCCAGCACACCCTTCGCCAGCGGTGCCTCCACCAGCGACGTCTTCGCCAGCGGCACCTTCGCCAGCGGCGCCTCCGCCAGCGGAGCCTTCACCAGCGGCACCTTCGCCAGCAGCAGCTTCGCCAGCAGCACCTTCGCCAGCGGCGTCTTCACCAGTGGCGCCTTCGCCAGCGGCATCTTCACCAGCGGCGCCTTCGCCTGCGGCATCTTCACCAGCGGCGCCTTCGCCAGCAGTACCTCCGCCAGCAGCATCTTCACCAGCAGCATCTTCGCCTGCGGCACCTTCGCCAACACCATCTTCGCCAGCGGCGTCTTCCCCTGCGGTACCTTCGCCAGCGGCGTCTTCGCCTGCAGTGCCCAAGACCTCCGAGGCACCTTATATTGGCGTTAGGGTCAGGGACCTAACCAGGGAAGAAGTGATCGATCTAGGCTGGACATCGGCACACGGAGCCAAACTGATGGCGGCGGTGCCGGGCGGACCGGCGGCAGCCGCTGGTCTTTTGCCAGGCGATATTTTCGTTTCCATAGATGGCCGGGATATAGCGAATTATCGCGATTTTCTTTCGCAGCTAAGGCCAAAGGTTCCAGGTTCTCAGATATCGCTTCGACTTATCCGCAATAGGCAGGAGCAGACTATCGTTGTCCCGCTTATCACGGCCACGGCGGCGCTTGCGGAAATCGATCGCATACTCGCTGCTGATAACAGTTCCATTTCCGCGCATCTTGGCAGAGCCGAACTGCTTTTTCGCTTTAACAGAGCAGCGGAAGCGCTTCCCGACTGCGAGTATGTTGTGAAGCTAGCGCCCGAAGACGGGGACGCGCTTTTCTGCCGCGCACGCGTGTTGATGGCTGGCGACAAGCTCTTTGCAGCGCTGGAAGACCTCAATACCGCAGTCGCGCAGCTCCCAAGAGCAGAGGGGCCGCTGCTGGCGCGAGCCACTATTTTCAAAAAGCAATTTTCGTTCGACATGGCGATCTCTGACTTTAATCGTGTGCTCGCCCTAAACGAGCGCAATGTCGCTGCGTTGATCGGTAGAGGAGAAGCATATCTCGCCAAAGGTCTCGCCGACCGCGCCATTGTCGATTTCGATGCAGCACTGGCGATCGATAAGAACAACCAGCTTGCGCAAAAGGGGCTGGAAGCGGCAAAGGCCAAAACCGCGAAGGTGGTGACGCCGGACCCCCCAGCGGCGCCTTCGCCTGCCCCTACTCTTCCCCCGCGAACCTATTATCCCACTGGCCCCGTCGGTCCAAGCCCTGCACCTTTAAATGCTATGCGGGACGGAACCGATGTGGACCCGAAGATAAAAGCCGAAGTTCAACAGTTGATGGCGAAAGCAGACTTCAAGCAGGCGCTCGAACTGGTCGACCGTGAGCTAGCACAGAAGCAATCGCACGCAGGCTTGCATTATCTCAAAGGCACCGTGCTGCTTACGTCGCGCGACTTCACCAATGCCGCCGCCGAGTTCGCACGCGCCGTCGCTTTACAACCGAAATTCGTCAATGCTCACCACAATCTCATCTTTGCCAAGATGCAGCTGCGCAGCTATTCTGAGGCATTAGCAAATGCCGAAGAGTTTGTTCGCATTTTCCCTGACATAGCATTGCCCTACGTCCTAAGGGGTGAGGCCTTTATCGAGCAGCGTAAGCTCAAGCAAGCAATGAGCGATTTTGAAACCACACTCGCCAAAGACGCGAAATATGTGCAAGCTTGGGTTGATCGCGGTCGCGTCTACTTTATTGAAAAGCAATACGAAAAAGCTATCAGCGACCTTACGCACGCAATCGAACTCGATCCTAAATTTGCCTCCGCGTATAGTCTAAGGGGCAAAACTTACCTCGCGCAAAAGAACCCACAGCTTGCGATTCCCGATCTAAAGAAGGCACAATCGCTTAGCAAAAGGGATTGGGTGTCGGCGACTACATTGCAGGCCCTTCAGACAGCCAAGGCGCTTGAGCAGCTTGGACAAATAAAAAAAGAAGGGGGCAATTTATGAAGAAGTCCTTTTCGCGATTAGCTTTGCAAATTCTCGCGTTACTTTTCCTAGTGCCCTTAAGCCTTTTTCCTGCAAAGGCTGCAGTATTTGAGCGGCTCGAAGCTGGCCGGACCGATTTCGAGGCGTTTGTGATGAGTGGCGAGATGGTGGGAGGAGAGACCCTGGCGCTGCAACGGGAACTTGCCGATTTGCCCCCCAATACGCCGGTGGCGGTAATTTTGAATTCGCCGGGCGGGAGACTGGATGAGGGCATCAAGCTCGGTGAATTTTTCTACCGCGCGAAGATTTCCACTTTCGTTATGGGCTTTGGCGGCTATTGCTACAGCGCCTGCTCGATTGCTTTCCTCGGAGGGCGAGACCGCCTGACCGGAAAACCAGCCCGCTTTAAGATGGCCGAAGGACAGCTCGGCTTCCACCAATTTCGAACAATCCGTAGGGCTGAGGATCAGAAGAAAACCTTTAAAAAAGCGGACATGGACGCACAATACAAGCACACGCGGGTGACAGTGTTTTCTCTGATGAAATACTTAAGAGAGATACACGAGGACATGTCGAAACTGCATTTGATGCTGAAAGCGCCCACACAGAGTATGCAGATCCTGTCAAACGAAGAAGCCATAGCTCTTGGTATCAACGTCATGAAAGAAGACGCTCCCGACTTTATAGCGGCTTCGAACATTCAGGAGCGGGTGCAGGGCCTGCGCGACCAGGTGAGATAATATAAATGTCCGCTTCGAGCACGATAATACCATCATTGGCTCCCGCAGCAATCCGGACGGCCGGAACTTTATCACTAAGGACGCTGGTTTTGCTGCTTGCGGCCCTCCTTTGTGCCGGGACCAGCTCTGCGTACGGGGTCGAAATCAAGACTGATGATGATATTAATAACCCGAGCAACAAAACAATAAGGCTCCAGATCACGGGAAGATTCGAGTCCGGTGATGGACTAAAAATTCGCGCTTTTATTGCTAAACTACCGTCCAATTTGAGCATAGTTGCCCAATTTGATTCAGGCGGAGGGATCGACCCTGAAGCAATGTCCATTGGCCGCTTTTTCCATCAACTTGGCATAGTCACTGAGGTCCCGGCGAAGGCCCGATGCGTTTCGCCATGCCCGCTGGCATTTTTCGGAGGTAGAAGCGCGAAGGGCGGAAGCGGTCAAATAAAGCATTCCAGCGCAAGCTTCGGATTCACGCCGTATTCAGCCAATTCGCCGGAGAAAGATTACACCGTCAAGGATCTCGACGCAGCGGTAGCGAGTGAGCAACAAAGCATACTAAATATCATGGATTATTTGATCGAGGTGAACGCCGATTTAGATATGCTACGGCGCAATTATGAAGAGAGCAGCGGGGCGCGTTATATGTCGGATGAGGACCTCCTGTCTCTCGGTGTCTCGATCTACGACGATAAGTCGAGCCGGCTCATTGAAGCGAAAGCATTACAGGAACGCGCTCAAAGATAAGTCAAAGGCCAACGAAGACCAACGCTTCAGCCGGCCCCTTGATACCCATCTAGGCCATTACGCGAATACAGGCGGCGTCTTGCCGTTCTCCTTGTAAAACTTGCCGAGCCGCGCCATCGCCTTTGTAGGACCTTTCAACCCTAGAAAGCGAGCAGCGTTATTGTAGAACAGATTGTCGAGCTGCGTCTTGTTGAGACCAAGATCGCGGAAAAAGACTTCCACCTTATCCAAATAGTGCTCGAAGCCCTCAGCTTTGCCGGTCATGTTCCAATCGGTTCCGAACATTAGACGCTCAACCTTCGGGTCGTACGCCGCGATATAGCGCTTGAACATAGCCTTCGCGGCCTGAATTTTCGCGGTGTCTTTGCTGCCTTCCAGCACCCAGAAGAAATAGCTGATGTCAGCATAGACGTTCGGGAAGCGGCCACCTTTGACAAATTCTCCGATCTCGCGTTCCCACGTAAGCTCGAACGCGGTGTGCGGGTTACGGCTCCCGTTAAACGCCTGAGTGAAATTGCCAAAATGAGCAAGGTTTACCTTGAGTTTCGGGTACTTAAGCAGCACGGCTTCCCAGAACTTCGGCTCTGCGCGAGAAGCGAAATCGGGGCCAGCGGATTGGCTATCAGTCGTATGAGCAAGCATCGGCACCTCTTCGGCCTCGCACCAAGCGTAAAGCCGGTCGAGCGCCTCATCGAGTTTCGCCCCGAATGACCGATCCGCCATTGCCGCATAGGCGGGAAACATGAGGCCCTGTTCCGCATTGCCCGACGGCCTGAAGCCCATGGGCGAATAAATCTTCACGCCCAGAAAACCGCGATTGAGAATAGCGTTTTGCGCGATCTGCAGCGAGGAGGTTTCGCTCGGCGAACGGCGCACTTCGCGTAACGGATCGAATGGGGCAAAGCCATGCACGGGCTTTGGAAGCCGCAGCGAGAGAAGCGCCATAACTTCGATCTGATCGGCGATCGGCGATGGCGATTGGTCCTGAAGCCAAAAATTGTAGTCAACAAGCGCAGGCGTTGCGAGGGCGAGCCGCGTTTTGTTAGCATCATAGAGCGAAAGATAGGTGTGGGCGATGTTTGCGCGGTAATCGGCAAGCACCTCGGCCCACTTGAAGTAACGTGAAAATGTGCTGCGGCCGCTTTGAAGATAATCGGCGATCGACTGAAACGCACCAGATGATGGCGCCTGGGCGGGCGCTCCTCCCTGGATGGATCGGCTTCGTGCGGGCGCGCTGCCGAGTGCGGGCGCGCTGCCGACGCCCTTGCGATCCATTTCTTGCGTGAGAAAGTCGAAAAAGGCTTTTTCATCATCGCGCGGCGCTGCGGCCCCCGGCGATGGACTTGATGGCGCAGGCGCACCCGGCGCGGCGCTCCCGGAGCCCAAGGTTCGATTTGGTTCAGATTTACGTTGTAAAACCTCCGCAAGCGTGGACGTCGCATCCGCCGGAGCCCCGGCGCTGGCAGGTATAAGGGCCCTGGTCGCCATCCGAGGAGCGGCTAGCGAAAACCCGTCGCAGTGGTCTTCATCCCTTAAGCAGTCCAGTTCCGTCTGCGGTGTTGGAGCACGGCGCTTCAGCATAAAATCCGCGAGCTTTGAGATCATACCGCGCCAAACAGCCGGGGGCACCAAAGAGGCTTCCTTCGAAAGCGCGTAATCCGCCAGCACAACGCGCTGCAAAAATCCCCGCACTGGAAGATCGGCTGCGTTGAAGAAATGGCAATGCACATCTATGAAACGCCGCGTGGCGGCTGCAGGCTTTCTCGCAAGAGGAGCGCCAACACTTGGCGTGCGGATGCAGGCTTTCTCGCAAGAGGGGCTGCAACACTGGGTGGGGCGGCGAGAAGCGACAAAAGCGACGTAAGAAAAGTGCGGCGACGCATCGAAAAGCTCCAACCGGCAGCTGAGCAAGGAAGGCTGCGGAGGGCTATACGCATCCACACACGCGGCAGAAATGAGACATCAGCGCCACAAAAATGTGATCGTGGATCCGAGATGCGAGGGAGCAACAGATAAGGGAAAATTTTTGGTAAGCGCACTGAGCTTTCGCGCCCATTCTATCCCCTGCGGCGTGCGCAGCAATCGTAGCGCTCTACCATCGCTGCGCCGGGGTTAGCTACTTAGAAGCAAGCGCCTTATCGATGTAGGAATGCGAAACGAAGGTCTTATAATCAGGCTGCTCTTTTAGGTTCCCCAGAAAAACCTGGGTATTTAAGCCAACCTTGAGCGCTTCGGGCGTAATATCCACGCTCTCTGGGTAGACGTTTTCAGCGATCATGCGTTTCGTGGCTGCTTCGACGACGGCAGGATCAAGCTGAGGAAACTCTTTCTTGGCAATTTCGATAGCCTTCGCCGGATCTTTCTTCATCAGCACCAGCGCGGCCTGTAGGCCGCTCACGAAGCGCTGGGTAATATCGGCATCCACATCCTTTTTCGTTGTAATCGCCGAGAAAGCGTAGGGCCCATATTCTTTCGGGAATCCGAATGCGACCTTCATTCCTTTCAGGACGGCCTGATCGAGGCCCGGTTCATACATCACCGCAACCTTGGCTTGGCCAGCAACGAGTGGTCCGATCTCCGACCCAATTGGCACCTGGATCGTCTTGATATCCTTCTCGGGATCAAGGCCCTTCTCTTTCAAGAGCTTGAAGAAAAGAGACGTGCTGGTTGTCGGCATTGTGCCCGTGATGATCGTCTGGCCTTTCAGACTGCTCACGTCCTTGAAATCGAAATCGGGCGCCGTCGCAATCCATACCGCCGCCCCGTTCACGACGTTGGCCACGATTTGCACTTGGCCGCCCTTGGACGCGGCAATAGCGGTCCATTCTGGACCATGAAGCGAGAACGTCGCGCTGCCGGATATCACTGCGTTCAGCGCAACAGGAGGCGCACCCGCCGTCTCTTTTGATACGTCCAGCCCTTCTTTCGCGAACAAGCCCTCATCGAGGGCTATGTAAAGTGGCAAGTAGAGGAGCGACTGGAAGGCCTGCGAAATCACGGCCTTTTTGTTTTCGGCGCGGCTCTGCGGTGCGGAAACTATCAGCGCAGCAACAAGCAGCCCGATAGTTGCAGTTATTTTTCTCATGACTAACTCCAGACGAGGGGACGATTAAAGGCGGATGCTCTGTGTAGTGGAGATCTGCTTCCAGGGCAGAAGCAGTTTTTCGAGAAGATCGACAAGGCGGTAGAGAATAAAGCCGATGAACATCAGCACGAAAAGACCGACCCACACGGTATTCAGTTCGTAGAAACTTGAAGCCGTGTAAATTGAATGCCCGAGGCCATTTTGCGATGAGATGAATTCGCCGACGACCGCGCCAACAAGTGCAAAGCCTAAGTTGATGCGAAAAGTCGAAATGATTGCCGGAAGTGTCGCTGGCGTCACGACAAGGAAGAACACTTGGCTCTTACTGCCGCCAAGCGTAACGAGAAGCGCCTGAAGGTCCACATCAACGTCTTTCGCCGCCTCATAGGCCGTGATCAACGCGACAATTGCTGTTAGCGAGACGGCAAGGGCCACTTTCGATTCCAGCCCCGTGCCGAACCACAGGATGATCATCGGCGCGAGCGCGATTTTAGGGATGCTGTTGATAGCAGCGATAAACGGCGAGGCCACCTTCGCGACAAAGGGCGAGTACCACAACGCCAAGCCAGCGGCGGATCCGAGGATCGTCCCGATAGCAAATCCGATAATCGCCTCCATCATCGTTACGCCCGTATCAACGAACAGAGAACCGTCCGACAATTGCGCGACGAGCTTGGCAAAAATGCCGGCGGGCGAACCGAACAGAAAGGCGTTCACAAGGCCGAGGCGCACCCCAAGCTCCCAGGCGCCCATAAAAGCGGCGAATATCAAGAGCTGAAAGAAGGAAACGAGCCAGCGCGAGGAAGAGCCTGTCCGCTTTGCGACGCGGATTTTGTTAACGCCCGCCGAGGCTTCGCGCTGAGTGGATTTGTCTATAGTGCTTTCAGCCGCGACCGTCATGCTGCTTGCTTTCTTGTTTGGATGTCCAGTTCCGAGCAGAGCATGTGGAAATAATCGGCGAACTTCGGATCGCTCCTTGCTGCCAGCGGATTGTGCTCCTTAATGTCAAGCTCATGCACAATTTTTGTGCTTGCCGGCCTTTTTGTCAGCACAACCACACGATTTGCGAGCGCGACAACTTCGTCGATGTCATGCGTGACGAGGATCACTGTTTTTTTGAATTTCTGCACGGCATCCACAAGCACGCCTTCGAGATAGAGCCGCGTCTGATAGTCAAGCGCGGAAAACGGCTCGTCCAAGAGAAGAATGTCCGGATCGGCGATCAAGGTGCGGATGAGCGCGACCCGCTGGCGCATCCCGCCAGAAAGCTGCTTGGGATAGGCATTCTCGAAGCCGCTTGAGTCCGAAAGTGTTCAAATACTCCCGAGCCAACTCTTTGGATTCAGCGGCAGGCTTGCGCCGGACCTGCAACCCCAAAAGCACGTTCTGCAGAACCGTGCGCCAGGGAAACAGCAGGTCCTTTTGCATCATATAGCCGACGCGCCCTCGAAGCCCATCGGTCAGTTGCCCATCCAGCAGAATTTCGCCTGAATCCGGCTCGAACAGACCGGCGATGATGTTGAAGATTGTCGTTTTCCCGCACCCACTCGGGCCGATGATGCCGAAAAAGTCTTCGTTCATGACTTGGAAGCTCAACCCGTTCAGGACCGGCACCGATCCGCTCGCCGAGTTGAAGGTTTTGCGAATGTCACGCAGTTCGAGCTTAGGAGTGTTTTGCAAGATGCTCATTATATCCGGCTTGCCACAGAAGTTAATGAGCATGGTTACGCAACAACTATGCCAATCGATAAAACTTCCCGGGAATTATCCATTATTTTCAACGAATTATATAATGTTTTACGCCCTTATGCCTAGCTTCAACAGTGCCGCTTGTCTTCGCTTTGGGGGTCGGCCTTGTGCGGTCGGGTCCTCGCCATGCAAGCGGTGCTCAGCCGTGCCAAGCGCGACCGCTGCGGGCAACGGTGGTCAGGAATGACACCTTTAATGATGCGCCCGATTTTGCAAGCCGAGGCTGTGCCGTAACCAGCCGATCTTGTTTCGGGGATCACCAAGTGTCACTGAGAGGAAAGTGAATAGAAGGACACCTAGAGTGTCATTGTCCCCTTAACTTGGAGAAAAATTAACTTATTGATTTAATTTATATAATTTTCAAGGATCGTACCCCTAACCAGGAGAAAAACGGTGCGAGGATCGCTGCCCCCTAACTAGGAGAAAACGGCAATCCCCCCTAACTGGGAGAAAAATGAACATCTAACACATTGTTTTAAATGATTTTCTCGTCAATCGTCCCCCTATCTAGGAGAAAAATAAAAAATGTGCTATTGCCTTCCAACCGGGAGACAATTTAACTGTTTGTTTTAATTGAAATATTTTTTTACGCGCTGAACTACTTAAGCCACTTCAGGCTGTGCGCCGCAATAGCCCTCTAGGCTCTCAGGCACCCAAAGGCAGCCTTGGTTCGAATAGCCTCAAGCTAGGCGTTGGTGTGGATTGCCAATCTAGAAGTCTTTGACCCAGAATAGCGCAAAGCCTACTTCTGTTTCTCTTTGGAGTCGGTGTCCTCCCCTCTTTCAGGCCATTGAACAAGGCATCCAGGGCCCAGCAGATCCAGAAGTCCTTTTCGATATTCTGGGATGTCGTGCCGAGGCGAGCCGTTGTATCGAAGGCGCTCAACATAGCATCCGAGCGGCCGCGAGAGCCTCGTCGAGAGCCGGGGTCATCTCTTCACCCTCCGGGTTGCGTCGCCCTTGGTGGTTCGTGTCTTCTGGCTGGAGAGCGGCTTCGGTCGACTGACGGCAGCGTGACCTTGATCAGCGTCACCGTCTCTTCTTCTTTGTCGATGACGATCATGATCTGCACTCGCATGACCAGCATCGTCGCGATCATAGTCGATGTGCCGACGAAGGCCGGGATTGTTTTCGATGAGCGGCTTGAGAAACACCCACATCCATGTTGGAAGCGCCGTCATACCAGCAGTGAGATCGGCCTTGAGCAGCGGCCCCGCCGCCGGATCTTCGAAGAGCTTGGCGAGCTTGCGCTTGACTTGATCGCTCTCCCCTTCACGGACCAAGAGATCGCGCAGCCAGTAAAGCGCCTGGACGACACACATCGCGGGTCGCCCGGCCCAGAACAGCTTGCTGGGAGCGGTGGGACGAAAGGTGATCGTCACGTTGCCGAGCTTAATCGCGCGGCGACGGGCGTCGGTGTGCACCACGATTTTGGCTGGGACAGCATCAGTTAACCCCAGATCGTTCGCGGCTGTCATGCCGTCGACGAGCATTCGGGTTTGGTCGCGTCGCCCGACGGCATCGATGACCGAGCGCGGATCGGGCGGGTTGAGTTTCTGAGTCAGCTTGTTAAAACCAGGCTGATCGTAAAGCCCGCGATTGATCCGCCTGAGGATTTCGGCCTTCGCTAGCCGCTGCAACACCTTAGTTTGGCCCACGAACGGCGGTTTCGTTCAAAATTGAGAACGGTGACGGCCTTAGGATTGCGGCATCGAGGATTCGGCATTGGCGAATGTCTGATCGGCGAGGTGATGGATTTTGAGGTCGCGCCAGACGCCCTCGATGTCATTGAGTTCGGGCGCATACTTTGGGAGCCATTCGACCGTGAGCCAATGGGCGCGGGCGGCGAGTTCAGTCTTTGTGGCTTTGCTGACGTGTATCGGACCGTTGTCGAGCACAATAACGGCGGGCTTGGTGCTCGCACCTGGCTTGGGGCCGTACAGCCGGTCGAGGGTTTCCAAAAGCGCGATAAAGTCTGTGCTGCGTTTTGTCCGCGACGTTGTCACGATAAGCTCGCGCTTTCCCCAATCGAACGCACCCATGATGGCGACTTTTTTCGATTGCCCCGGTGCGGGGATGCGCAGATCCGCTCCGCGCTTGGCCAAGCGCGCGCCAGATAAGGGTGCGTCAGCGCCTCGCTTTCATCGGCGAAAAGCAGCACGATGTCGCCTGCTTCCGCTTGGGCCTTGCGAAGCTTCAGCCGCAGCCCGGCGCGGTTGACCGCGTCCGCGATCTGACGGCCCTTCAAAGTATGACGGGGTCTACGCCAGCCGAAAGCCCCTTTTTGCGAAGCACCTTGGAGAGTTGCGAGCGAGAGATCGTGACCCCTTCGCGCGATGCAATCTCTCGCGAAAGACGGGCAAGCGTAAAGTTTTGCCGGTTCGCGACGGGCTCGCAGAGAAGCACATTCGCGACCCGAAGCGCGGCTTCCGCCTTTACCGGCGCGGGACCAGGAGCAATGCTGGCCTTCAATGCCTCAACGCCGCCTCTCATGAAATCGCTCCGCCACAAGCGCACAGTATCTTCCCGCACGCCGAAGGCTTGCGCAATCCGCGCGCTGATCCAACCGTCCAGCGTCAACAGCACCGCGCGCGACCGGTCTGCTTCGGCCCGGTCCGGACCGCTCGCCATCACCTTCAGCGCCGCCCTTTCTTCGTCCGATGCTGTCACAGGAGATTTTCCAGCCATGCTCCGCTCCTCGAATCACACAGGAAAACGGAATCACGGCCAACATTCGTTGGCTAGGCTAAATCAACCTGCTTAGTGTCGCTACTGCCTCTGCCGACCGCCTGCCACCCCGAGTACCACGCCTGCTCATGAAAACGAGTTGGAGTGATTTCGCAACCGGCGAGAGCGGGGCACGCTCGTCGACCTTTGCACTTTGATCGACTGCGCACGGTTTACCGATGGGGCCCCGGGGCATTCGCGATGTCCCCTTGTATCGCCTGCGCCGCTCCAATTTCGCATAAGCTGAAACTACGACGGCGCGAACTCGTGGCTTAATCCGAGCTGGAATTCACGCGCCTTCGGCGAGGCGCGACGTCCTTGCACAGGCAAACGGGATACTCAATGGTTCAATCATCAGGTTTCTCCTGTGCCGTGGAAGGGGTCATACACAAACAGGTCGAACGGCAGCGGGATCGCGATAAATGGGGCTTGTGTCTGATATAGGCTAAATAACACTGACGAATGACTGACAAATTGTTTGTGTCACTTCAGGCACAGCGTTAAATGGTGGATTTATATGGTGCCGGCTGAGGGATTTGAACCCCCGACCTTCGGTTTACAAATTCAATGAAAAATGTTTCTTTTCAATGACTTGTTTGGAAACCAGCAGAAATCCTGGGTATTTTATATCAAAAACTTAGTCCTACTGCGTCACAATCTCATTCGGTTGTTTGCGCCGCAACAGGGGCATCGCGGCAGGGTTCTCGCCAAGGCGGTGGCGATCCTGCGTCTGAGCGTTGCGATGGAGTTTGGAATGTGCCTCTCGGGCCTGAGCGGCATGTCCCCGTGGCCTGTAACCTTTGGGAAGAGAAGGTTTTTTGCGTCGCCGGGCGGAACGGGATCCTGAGGGGGGAATCGTCTCCCGCTCGGAGATCAGAAAGGCGTAAGCGGCGATGCACAGTGTGGCATGGTGGTGAAAGCCGCGCCATCCCCGCCCTTCATAGTGGCCGATGCCTATTTCCTGTTTCAGATCGAGGTAATCGCGCTCAATCCGCCAGCGCAGTTTTGCCGTATCGATAAGAGACACAAAGCCAATGGTTTGCGGTAGAGTCGAGAGCCAATATTTCGTTGGCTCCGGCTCTTCTTCCGGCCATTCGATTAAAAGCCATTCCTCTGGCCGCGCCTCCGTCAGGTTATAGTCGCGATGGGCTGCACGGGCACGCACCCGCGCAAATCGCGAGGAAAGCGTCTCGCAAGCGCCTTCCCGCCAGGCGATCGTTTCCCAAGCGTTTGGCGGCAGGCTCAGGGCAAGCTCTCTTGCGGATACGGGCTTGTGCTCTTCATCGCGGCGCATGAGCTTTGGCGGCCGGCCGTTGCCGCTGAAGGATTTTGGCGGCAAGGGGCCTTCGCCCTCCTTCCAGACCGATGTCTGCGGCTGAATGCCTGCGACGTAGCTCAGTCCCAATGCCGTCACGCCCTCGCGCAACGCCGTGTTGACGCCATAGCCCGCATCCATCAGCACCACGCCGGGCGGAACGCCGTCTTGATAAGCTTTTGCGATCTGCTCCAAAGCAATCTCAGGCTTGGTTAGAAACGTCACGCCGACGGGCACGCCTGCCCGCCGCCTCCGCTCCTCATCGGCGGCCCATTCCTTCGGCAAATAAAGCCGATACGCGATGGGAAGGCTTCCATGCCGGTTGGCAATCGAGAGCGAAACCGCGGTTTGACAATTGTCTTGTTTGCCGAGTTGACCGCAATACTGCCTCGCCACGCCAACCGAATGCTTGCCCTTCTTCGGAAAGCCCGTGTCATCGATGATCCAGGCTTCAACCGGCCCGCGTTTTTCCAGCAGAGGCAGCGTCAACTCCCGGATCTTGCCCAAAACAGTTTCATCGGACCAGGGCGCCTGACCCACGAAATGCAACAGCGATTGGTGCTGCGCCGAAACCCGCGCCGGCGCCGTGATCGCCGCCAAAGGCTCCACGCTCTTACGTTCGCAGCCGGCAAGAAGGCCCGCGCAGTAATCGCGAAGCGGGCCCGCGCGGTCGCGGTGTCCCACTGCTTCGCTTAAACTCTCGACAAAGGCTGCAAAACGCGATCCACTCTCCTCCAATTCAAGCCGATCCATGTTCGCTATCCCCCGAACCGTGAATTGCCCTCATAAATCTGTTCGCAGTTTTTTGCTTTACCTAAAAATGCGGCTTTGTGACTCAGTAGGACTAGGTAAGTTTCTGGAAACTGACTTTTCTCCGATGTTCTCCATCTCTGATTGGACTTGTGTTCTTTTCGCGGTTTATGCAAGGAGCTTACAACTCGCGGGAACGGAGTTCACAGCATAACGCGTTCCATTTCGACGGGACGTCTTTTTTATAGCTCAGGCTGGATTCCGACGCGCTTAGTGGGAACGCATATACCGGCTGGGTGGAGTTGCCCTTAGAACATGGCGGATGCCGTCTCATTGGCTGGCACGCTTCGCAAGTTTTTATTTGCCTCGGTTGCGAAAGACACCATGCCGAGATCCATGCTCAACTTTTTAGCCGCCGATGTCCTAATCATCGAGACCTTGCGAAGGGTTTGACGCCGGTCAACGTCGAACCGTTGCCTCAACCGTAACATGCAGTTATTTCCTCGTACCGGAGCTGCTGTTATGCCGATCAAAACGATCCTCGTCTATTTACCATCGGTCAAGTCCACCCAAAACATCATGGGAACGGTCGCGAAGATTGCCGGATCTCGAAATGCCCATGTCATTGGTTTACACATCTCGCAACTCATTCCCCGGTACGCGGAATTGTCGGCCGAGCTTCCGCCCGATGTTTTCGATAGGCTGAGAGAAGCCGGCAACAAAAACGCAGATGCAGTCAAACGCGTTTTTGAGGAAAGCGCAAAAGCCGGCCTCCTCGATTATGAATGGCGCAACCCTGAGGTTTCATACACATTGGGCGAAGAGCAGATCGCCTATGAGACGCACAGCGCTGATCTCGTCATTTGCGCTAAGGCAAGCGATGAAACGCCCGATCCATGGAATGATTTCGCCGAAATCGCGATCCTTCAAAGCGGCCGACCCGTCCTGATACTTCCCCCCAAAGTTCCCGAAGCCCGCGTCGGCAGTCACGTTGTCATTGCCTGGAACAACACGCGCGAATCGGCGCGAGCCGTATTCGATGCACTCGACTTGCTTCGAGAGGCATCAAGCGTCCGAGCCATCACTTTGATCGACAATGAGGATCAGAGGACATCGGCGCAAGTGGCGGGTGCCAATCTTATCGCGGCTCTTGCCCGGCACGGTATCTCGGCGACGCTCGACGTCTCGTTCGCAGGTGAGGATGGCGTCGGCGCAATCATCCTATCGCGGCTTGCGGATGAGGGGTGCGACCTGCTTATCACGGGTGGGTACAGCAAGTCTCCCTGGCGGGAGATGATCTTTGGCGGTGCGAGCCATGTTATCTTACGCGACACCTGGGTTCCCACATTGGTATCGCATTAGCAGGGAATAGGACCCCATGACATTAGACAAAATCAGACTTGAGCTGGCTCGCGACCATAAATTTCCCGAAAGGGGGTAACCGGAATGGATATGAATTTGTCGGCCTGCTGGACCACTCAATCCGCTTTTGGGCAGATGAAGATGGTCAGTTTGGACGCATAGCAACCCATTGCGCCAAAACCGCTTCATCCTATGCAGGCTTCCTTGCAATCGCAGTCGTATATCTCTGGCTGCCTTAGGCGGAGCGATGATCACCAATCGCTGAAACTCGCTATTGGTGAAACGCATTTGCTTCCTTTCTTGGCGCATGAGGTTGGGGATGGACCGAACCACGTTCGCTCCAGCAGACCGACTGGGGCCCGTCGTCCGACGATCCAGCCGAGATGCAGACGAGAACTTGCAAGTGCCTGCACGCACGGAAGTATAGACGCTTTGCCTCTGATGAAGGGCGATTTGGGTGATGAGCTGCACCGCGGCACTGAAGCGATTGATTTAAGCCGCTTTTCCTCACCCCCATTTTGCAGCGGCTAACCGAAGTCTCGACCGCGCTGGCTGATTGGCACCCACAAGGAGAGGACTTTGGGACATGGAACATGGGTATCCCAATCCTCGTAATTTTGCGCGGTGCCTCACCTGTGTATTTTGACTTAGATCAACGCATCTGCGCTAGCGCTATGTGAGCTGTAAAGCTTAACGGTAGCTGGAGAGATTACGCATTCGAAGCCGCAAATCTCACAGCTTCGCTGCAGTTGTTGCTAGATGATTGGCCCTTCGCCCGCGTCAAGATCGGTTAAACGGGAAGGGTAAGGCTCAATGGGCCATGAGCACCGGGATCATCATATGCTCAAGGATATGGCGCGTCGCTCCGCCGAGGATAAGTTCGCGCCAAGCTGCTATAGGCTCCCATGACCATGAGGTCGGAGTTGGTCGTTTCCGCCAGTTGCAGAAGTCTCGCGCCTGCTTCGACATCTCTCGCTTCGAACGCGTAAGTCGAGGCGTCGCGCGCGTGCCTGCCGAGATAGTCGACGATGTTGAGTTTCGGATAGCCAGTAATACTGGCAAAACTCGCCTTATCCTCTCCGATCACCAGTGTCACATGCTCCGCGCGCTCGATAAGAGGCAGGTCGCCGTGGAGGGCTGCAGCAGCTTGGCGGCAGTTGTTCCAGGCGACGAGGATCACGAGCGTGGGTTTGCCGCTTGCCATCACGCAATTCTCGGCAACGTCCCAGCCATAGTCATCAAAGCCGGGATGGTTCTGATCCACGATTGTCAGATCGCGAAACCGCTCGGCGAGCGTAAGAAGCTCGCTTGCGTTTCCCTCGCCCATCTCCCAGTTGCCGGAGACACCGGCTTTCCTTGGCGCCTCGCGGAAGCGCTGTTCGGTCTTAGCCGCGACCGGAACACATCTTATAACCTTAGCTTCGCCACTCAGATTGATTTGGCCGCGGAGATGGGCTATTCGATGCAATAATTGCTAAGCAAGCTCGCACCAAAAAGATGGCCTCGCGACTGTTTCGATTAAAGCGCCGGCCTTTGCTATCCTTTCATTTCGCTGGGTTCAAACTGAGAGATGAGTCATGACCACATTCGATGAGCGCGAGCTATCGTATGAAGCTAAGTTTGCCTTGGATGAGGAACTTCGCTTTAAAGCCACCGCACGCCGCGACAAGATGCTGGGCGCTTGGGCTGCGGTCCAGCTAGGGCTTACCGGCGCGGAAGTGGATAGCTATGCTCAGGATGTTGTGCGCACGGACGTCAAGCATCCGGGTGACGCGGATCTCATCGCAAAGGTACTTAATGATTTCAAGGCCAAAGGCGTCACCATCGATGAGAGCCAGTTGCGATTGAAGCTTATTGAGCTGATGTCGAAGGCCGTGGCGCAGATCGAAGCGGGCCAATAGATACAGATCCAGATTTGCGGGCGTGCTAACGCGTTTTAGCAAAAACGCTTTCCCGCTCACATTTTCGCATTGGAACTATCCCAGAAGATTGTGGATATGGCTGAGATGCGGGGCATCACCTCTCACATAAGTAGTTAATTTTGGTTTGCAGCCACTATGGGTTGCGCAAGGGGTGGGCAAGCAAAAGTCCTTGTTCCTCTCCGCTCGGGCAATGCACGGCGTGTATAATGCGCTTTAAGGCGCGCCTCGAACTCTTTGGCAAGACGCAATGCAACTTCGATGATCGGGCCACCCCTCATAGGCATTTACATGAACCCATATCGCGCCACGCCATCGACCTACCCTGTAAAGGGATGGCGTGCGAGCCCACCCGGACGCTGTCCTCTGTGAAAAGCAGCATTCTCAATGGTATTGATTTTATTCTTGTGCGCGAATGCTGCTTTTGAATGTCAAAAAACATCCGATAAGAAACCCCACGAACATAACCGCGTAGGTAACGGTATTTTCGCCACCCTGTTTCGCCTCCGGAGCGAACATCCGGAACAGACCGCCAAGAATAGCGGCCCAACCGACGAGAGTTACCATCACAGGCCAGCCACACATCCAACGATTGTGAACACGAACAATTGAAAGACCTGCGACAAACAATAAAACACCATTGAGATAAGTAACTGGGGCAATATTGTTCGCCCAGATATGAAGATTGATCGCTTCGGATAGAGTTGTTACAATAAGAGTGGGACCGATCAAGCCTGCAAGATGCTTGGAACCTACCATATTCGCCGGACCTCTCGCCAACACGCATACCCAAAATGGAACACCACGCGTCACACATGTCGTTGAGCTGGATCAAGCTGCGCGGCGCGTGTTCGCCGAAAAAAGGTGAGCTGGCCGCTACAAAGCCATTCACATCGCTCAGGGTCCGAAAGTACTTTCATCGCACGTCTGCAACGACCGGGACAGCGTGGCGCAAAACAAATATCAGCCAGCGATGCGATTTACGGGTAGCAACTTACGACTCCGCGTGGGATTGGAGCGGGCGATCGGGTGAAGTGTTCTGTTGCATAGGCAGCACTGCGATCGGAGCTTCGCCATGATCCTCGCTCAAACGCTCCATTGCCGAAGCGATCCCCTTGCGAAACAGAAGCGGATCGGAGACGTCCTTGAAGACAAGGTTGTCGACGTTGCCGATGCCACGCACGTCAAGCGTTCCGTAATTCAGAATCTGGCCGAGCAAGCTTTGCCGTAAGTTAACCTCCTCGATTGCTCTCAGCTCTAGCTCATGGGTGAAGCGGGTGATAAGGCCCCGCTTTATCACAATGCGCAGATCCGTCAGCGCGATCTCAAGTGTCCATAAGGGAACAATCAAACGCAGGCAAAACGAGATGGAAAGCGCGAACAGGGTTAGCGCAAACGGTGTGCCAACATGATCTTGGTAGCTGAGCCCGACAATAAGGGTGGTGAGGATTATGAACAAGGCCCAAATGCGAACATAGAACAAGGAATGAATGCGGGCACGATAGAGCACTTTCTCGTTGGTACCAAGGGTTTTGTCTATATAGCTCATAGTTGTCACTTTCCCGCCCTATCCCTGAAGCCGATCACAATGCCTAGGGAACCCCATACAATGTGCCTCTAATACGACAGCTTCGCCCGGCTGGCCGCGTTCAGGTGGCTGCACATCCTGCGGTATGTCAAAGCACATCGGCGGTATACCCCTCAAATTCGCTAGGCGCCACCAACACGCTGGCAGATTATTTTTGAGGTCCCAACTACATTGGCCCCCGCGATGAAGCAGGATACCCCCGCCATCCACAGTGCCGCCAGGCATCGCATATTACCGCGACTCTTCATCCTACTTGGCTTGCTAGGCGGCGTGGGGTTTGGTGCAGTATGGAGCATCACGCCTCGGACGTTGAGCGTTGCCTTTCCAGAGCACGGGCAGGCGATCCAGGCGGTTTATGCGACGGGAACGATAGAAGCATCCGTTACCATTCGCGTCGCCCCTCAAATTGCCGGACTGCTCATCGAACTGAATGCCGATGAAGGCCAATCGGTCAAATCGACTGATATTCTCGCGCGCTTCGATGATCGTGACATGCGCGCTTCAGTCGCTGAGCTCGAAGCGAGGGCACGTTACGCCGAACAGCAATTTCAGAGGACGGAGGCTCTCCTTAAACAGGGCTGGGTGACACGCGACAAATTCGATCAGGTCCGTTCTGAACGGGATGCCGCCAGCCATGCCGTTCGTCGTGCAACAGAGCAAATGTCGTTTATGACGTTGCGCACACCAGCAGACGGTCAGATAATCCGCCGTGACGGCGAAGTTGGCGATTTTATCCCCACAAATCAACCTGTGTTCTACGTCGCCAAAGACGGGGCGCCTTTGCGCATCTCTGCCGATGTCGATGAGGAGGACATCCCTCTCGTTAAAGCCGGGCAAAAAGCGCTTATGAAAGCCGATGCCTTCCCGGGCCGCATCTTCGAAGGCGAAGTCAGTGAGGTGACGCCCAAAGGCGATCCTGTAGCGCGCAGCTACCGTGTCCGCGTTGTTCTGCCAAAAGACACACCCCTGAAGATCGGCATGACCGCCGAAACGAATATCATTACCGCCGAGAAGCAGAATGCTTTGCTTGTTCCTGCCTCGGCGGTTTCCGGAACACTCCTCTGGGTCGTTCGTGACAGCAGGCTTGTGCGCATGCTTGTTCAAATTGGGATCAAAGGCCAAGATCAAGTGGAGGTTATTGGCGGCCTCCTCGAGCGCGACCAAGTGGTCATCAATCCGTCTGAAGACTTGAAGCCTGGTAAGAAAGTGCACGTCACGTTCGCGGTAGAGAGGACCGCTAGCGCTCCGTCGAAGCAGGAAACCCGACAATGAAGCTGTCGCTTTCCATCGCCCTCGGCCATTTGCTTTCACGTCGCCGTCAAACGATCGTTTCTCTTCTTGGCATCACATTGGGGGTCGCATTTTTTCTTGCCGTTACAGCCCTCATGAATGGTTCGGAAACCGATTTCATCAAGCGGCTCATCGACAATTCCCCCCACGTCACAGTTTATGACGAGTATCGCGATCCACCGCCTCAGCCCGTAGCACAAGCGTTTCCACAGTCATTGGTTGAGATCCGAAGTGTGAAACCTCGCACCGAAGTTCGCGGCATTCGCCAATACAAAGCAAAACTCGAATTTATCGCCACCATGCCGAATTTACGCGTCGCGCCGGTCTTGTCTGGGCAGGCGATTATCACTTTTGCCGGGAAGGACCTCGGCGCGACAATTAACGGGGTGGTGCCGGAGCTTATGAAGCATGTGAGCTCGATCGAAGAGCATTTCCTTGCTGGCTCACTCGATACGCTCGCCGCTAACCCCGACGGGATTGTGATCGGAACAGGTCTAGCCGACAAATTTCGCATCGGCCTCGGCAAGAATGTCACCGTGACCGCTCCCGCCGGAGTGGCGCGCACCTTGAAGGTCGTCGGCCTCTTTAGGACCGGCAACGCCGCCTACGATGAAGGTCAAGCCTTTATTCTTTTCAAGCGCAGTCAAAACCTGTCCTGATTACGCGGTTGCGTCCGCCTGAAATGGTTAATAGAACAAACAGGGAACATGCTGTTTTGCAAAGGGATCTCCAATGGCGCGCAACCAAGTGCAATTCCAGAAAGGCATGAGCGAGGCCCAGTTCGATGAAATGTACGGGAGCGAAGCTCTTTGCCATGCCGCGCTGGTGCAGTGGCGCTGGCCTGACGGTTTCGAGTGTCCTTGCTGCGGTGGCCGGAAGCACTGCATTGTCAAGCGAGGCGCCCGGTCTTTGTACCAATGCAATGCCTGCCGCAAGCAGACATCGATCACGGCCGGAACCATCTTCGCGTCCAGCAAACTGCCGCTGCGCCTCTGGTTCAAAACCATGTATCTGGTTACGCAATCGAAGAAGGGCATTTCCAGCATCGAGCTCGGGCGGCGGCTTGGCATCACCCAGACGGCCGCCTGGACCCTCAAGCACAAACTCGCGCAAGTCATGATGGAGCGGAATGCGGCCAAGCGCCTGCAAGGCCAGGTACAAATGGACGACGCCTATCTCGGCGGGGCCCGCCCCGGCCGGCGCGGGCGCGGCGCCGCGGGAAAGACCCCTTTCGTGGCCGCTGTGGCGGTAACCGGTGATGGGAAACCCGATCGGATTATGCTTCGCCGCGTTGCTGGCTTCCGCAAGATTGCGATTGCCAAACTCGCAGGCGCGGCGCTCGCCGCCGGCGCCTGCGTTGTCTCCGATGCGCTCTCATGCTTCACTGCTGTCGCCAGCGCCGGATGCACCCATGTGCCGATCAAAACAGGCGGCGGATCGAAAGCGGCCCAAAAGCCGCAGTTCAAATGGGTCAACACAGTCCTAGGCAACATCAAGGCCGCAATGGTGGGAACCTACAGAGCTGTGCAAGCTAAACATGTGCCGCGATACCTCGCCGAATTCGAGTATCGCTTCAACCGCAGATATCAGCTTGAAACAATGATCAATCGGCTCGCATATGTCTCGCTCAGGACACCGCCCATGCCATATCAGCTGCTAAAACTGGCTGATGTTTATGCGTAATCAGGAAACCTGTTTAACCGCCCGAATATCGCAAACCGCTTCATTCTAAGGCTTGAGGATCCAGACGAGGCCCCTCGCGTCGCTAGGACCGTCGAAAAAGCGCTCGGCTACAAAGCGCAATCCTGGCAAGAGGCTAGTCAGGACCTGATGAGCCTGCTGAAGGTGCGCAGAATTATTCTCTATAGCGTCGTCAGTGCCATTCTGATCGTGGCGTCCTTTGGCATTTACAATGTCATCTCGACGGTGGTGCTGGAGAAAAGCCGCGATATCGCCATCATGAAATCGATGGGCTTCCACCGGCGGGACGTCCTTTTCATTTTTCTCATAGAGGGAGCGATCGTTGGAGCGATAGGCAGCATTCTTGGAACGGGCCTTGGACTTGCGATGATGGTGGCGCTATCTCGCGTAAAAATCATGACACCGTTCAATACGGACCCAACCTTCCTTCCGCTCGACTGGGGGTGGCTGCCCTTGGCGCAAGGCATAGGTTTCGCCATGACCTCCGCTTTGGCTGCTGCCTATCTACCCGCGCGCAAGGCGGCACAGGTGCATCCCGTTGATATTCTCAGGGGGGGTGCATGAATATTGTGCTCCGGACAGAGGGTCTGACGCGCGTGCTGCAGGGGGAGGTTCCGGTGACCCTTGTGCAGGATATCAATCTCGATATCGAGCGCGGAGAGTTCGTGACAATCATGGGCCCGTCAGGCTCTGGAAAGTCCTCGCTGTTGTATCTCCTTGGGCTGCTGGATATGCCGACGTCGGGGAAAATCTGGCTCAATGGCATAGATACGGCGGGCTTAAATGAGGACAAGCTTGCCGATATCCGCCTTCGCCAGCTGGGGTTTGTTTTCCAGTTCCATTTTCTGCTCGCCGAATTGTCCGCGCTCGAAAATGTTCTCCTCCCTATGAGAAAGCTTGGTGAGCTATCTGAAGCGGACGCACTAGCAAGAGGATTGGCGCTGCTTGGATCGCTCGGACTTGGCGATCATGTAGAAAAGCTTCCCAGCCAACTGTCCGGAGGCCAGCGGCAGCGCGTGGCCGTGGCGCGCGCCTTGGCCAACGACCCGCCCATTATTCTTGCCGATGAACCAACCGGAGCACTCGATACGAAGGCGAGCAACACCTTGCGCACAATCTTCCAGGATCTCGCCCGCCGCCAGAATCGCACCATCATTGTGGTAACCCACGATCCGGTCTTCGCTCAGGCGGCAGATCGCAGGATTTTTCTCGTCGATGGCAGATTGCAGCCGCCCGACAAAGCAGCAGAACTTTTTGATGCGAGCGTTCGGTAGGACTTGAAACCGTTTGCCGGAAGCCACGCGGCGTGAGCTTGGCCTGGTCTTGACTTGCGTCAAGGAACGGGGATCGGCCACATGCGATCACTGAGACAGGCGAAAGCTGCGCATCAATATTCCAACGATTTTAAAGCTTAATCGCAAGCAACAGGGTAACATATGAAACGATTGATACTCGGGATCGCGATTGCACTGACCGCTTTTCCGTTCATAGCGGGCCGGGCACAGCCCCGGGACACTATAGAGGCGGGACGCAAGCTTGCTCAAAAGTTCTGCGCCAATTGCCACGCTATCGGTAAAACGGGACAAAGTACTCACCCAAGCGCTCCTCCCTTCCGGGATATCGCGGCAAAAGGCAATGTTGAGAATCTCGAAGAGGCGCTTGCCGAGGGAATTGTGGTCGGGCACCCGGATATGCCGCAATTCAAGTTCAAGGCAGAAAATGTCGGGGCCTTGATCGCCTACCTCAAGAGCTTAAGCGGAAAAGGTTGAACAGCATTCGATGACGCGCCCAAAAATCAATTTTGGGCGCCCTTGGAAATAGATAGGCGGCTGGAGTAGCAATGACTGACGCACGCGCCCTCGCGCTGAAAGCGGCCGAAATCGGCATCATGGACGACGATCCCCAAAGTGGGACGGTCTACTGGTCACCGGCACTTTACGGGATACTCGGAGTGGAGGCATGCATGCCGCCCTCCATCGCTGCCTATTTCGGCCAAGTTCATCCCGAGGACCGTGGCACGCTCCTCGAGCTCGCCGCGACAGCCAAACAGTCTTCGGAAGACCGGGTTTTTACGATTGGGCACCGCATTATGCGCGCAGATGGAGAAACGCGTTGGCTGAGCGTGCGTCTCCAGGCCTTCGGCGCGGCGCAAGAAAAATACGGTCAAGCCCGCACAATTTTCAGTGTAATGGACATCACCGGCTGGAAGGCGAAGGAAGAAGAGGCAAAGCACAACGAGGCTCGGCTCAGCGCCATCCTTTCCATCGCGCCCAGCGCGATCATCTCCATCGATGCCCGGCAACGGGTCACGCTCTTCAACGAGGCTGCCGAGCAACTATTCGGCTATCGGAGCGACGAGATCATTGGCCAGCCGCTTGAGCTTTTGATCCCGCACCGGTTTCGCTCGTCCCATAAGGACAATGTGGCGCGTTTCTGGGGGAGCGGTGAAAATCCGCGGCGCATGGGCGAGCGGCAGGGCGTGGCGGGTCTACGCAAGGATGGCAGCGAATTTCCCGCCGAAGCCTCAATCTCAAAGATCGAGGTCGGCGGCGAAAGGATATTTATCGTGGCGCTGACGGACATTACCGAGCGTAAGTTCGCCGCCGAACAACTCGCGAATATGAACAAAATTCTTGAGCAACGCGTGGCCGATCGCACTCAAGAGCTCGTCCAATCGCAGCGGATGGAAGCCTTCGGTCAGCTCACGGGCGGGATCGCTCACGACTTCAACAATCTGCTTGCGATCGTCAGCGGTAGCCTCGAACTCTTGGAACCGGATGTGCGGAGCGCCACGGCCCGCGAGCATCTTGACCGGGCGAGCAACGCTGCCGAGATGGGAGCGCGGTTGACCTCGCGCCTCCTAACCTTCGCGCGCCGGCGGCGCCTTGAGCCCACTGTGCTTAATCTAAATCAGCAGGTGACGAGCCTACTGGAATTACTCCGACGAACGCTCGGCGAGCAGATCGTCCTCCGAACGTCTCTCATCAGCGATCCCTGGCTCACGCGCGCCGATCCAAGCGAGGTCGAGAACGCGATCCTGAACCTTGCCCTTAACGCTCGCGACGCGATGCCGAACGGCGGCCGGCTCATTATCGAAACCAATAATGTTGCGATTGACGCGGGCCAAACGGCTGAGCTGAAGGGAACGCAAGCCGGCGACTATGTGCGGCTGTCCATCAGCGATAGCGGGGTTGGCATCGCTCCGGATGTCTTGCCGAAGGTGTTCGAGCCCTTTTTCACAACCAAGGGAACCGGGCGAGGATCGGGGCTCGGGCTTAGCACGCTTTATGGCTTTGCGAGCCAATCCGGCGGCAGCGTGACAATCTATAGCGAGCTTGGCAAGGGAACGTCCGTCAGTCTTTACCTGCCGCGCGCCGAAGAGGAAGCAGGGAGCGCCAAGCGGGCGGCGAGCCGCACGGGGGCCGTCCTATATTCTCGAAATAATGAGACGGTGCTGGTCGTCGAGGACAATCCGGAGGTTCGCGAGACGACTCTGCAAAGGGTGGAAGGGCTTGGCTATGTGGTCGGCGAAGCGGCAACCGGTCCGCAGGCCGTGGAGATTTTGAATAGCGACCCACAGATCGCGCTTGTCTTTAGCGACGTTGTGATGGCGGGCGGCATGTCGGGATATGATCTTGGTCTTTGGGTGCGAGAGCATAAGCCTCATGTCAAGGTGCTGCTGACGTCCGGTTTTGCTCCGGAGTTAGCCGATAAGGGGCGCGAAGGCGAGTTCGAGATGCTGCGCAAACCCTTTAACCGCGTTGAGCTTTCCAGAGGGTTGAGCCGCGTGCTTTACGGAGCGGAAGACCATTAAAGCCTTTTGACCTCAATACCGAAGGCGTAGCCGACGCTGCGCACGGTTTTTATAAGCCTCGGCCGCTCATTATCGGGCTCGATCTTGCGCCTGAGCCGGGCCACAAGACCGTCGATGGTCCTATCGAGGGGTGACCAATCCTGGCCTTTCAGGAGGTCCATGATGTTGTCGCGGGAAAGGACGCGTCCTGGACGCCTGACAAGGATGCTCAAAAGTTCGAACTCGGCGGTGGTGAGATCGCAGGGTTCGCCCGAGGGCGCCTTCAGCTCCCGCCGCGCAATGTCCAGGACCCAGCCTTCGAACTCGTAGCGCTCTGACGAAGCACCCGCTATTGTCTCTGCCGGCTGCGGCTCATGGGCGTAGCGGCGCAGCACCGCCCGGATCCGCGCCAGCACCTCACGCACGTGGAAGGGCTTGGCGATATAGTCATCGGCGCCAAGTTCAAGCCCAACCACACGGTCGATGGTATCGCTTTTGCCGGTGATCATCACGATCGGCACGTTTGAGCGGGCGCGGACTTCGCGGGCCAGTTTAAGCCCGTCTTCACCGCCAAGATTGAGATCGAGCGTGATCAGATCGGGCAGCGAAACGGCGAGGAGCGCCAGCATCTCCGCGCCGCTTCCCGCAGCCGAGACACGAAAGCCTTCCGGCTCGAGAGCCGCGCACAGCAAGGCGCGCACCTCGGGCTCGTCGTCGACGATCAGAATATGCGCCATGTGTGAGACCTGAGACATATGCTCTACATAAACTTTCACATATTTAGACAATTGCCACGAGAAAGGGGCGGTTTTGCACCCGATTGCACATGCCGCGCATACGGACGGTAAATCGATCTGGTTAAGTCGAGCTATCGATTTCAAGCCGGAGTTAACGCAATGAGCGCATCAACAGCAAGCATTTCCCAGTATAGCGACAAGGCCACGCTTGGTCGAGTGACCCCCTTGATTTGCGAAAGCGTTCTGCCTGGTGGCGTGAGCAAAGCCTACGCGCCAAAGCAGGACATTTTCTACGAAGGCGACGAGAAGCGCAGCGTCTACCAGATTGAGGCCGGAGCCGTTTGCCTTTACAAAATGACAGCCGATGGAAGACGGCAGATATTCGACTTTGCCTTTGCGGGCGATGTGATCGGACTAGGCGCGTCGGATGTCTATGCCTGCAGCGCCCAGGCCGTCGGTGCGACCTTGCTGAAGTCGGTCCCCTTCTCAAGGCTTAATCAGCTTGCCTCGCAGGATCCGAAATTTGCGCTTGGCCTTTATCAGGCAGTTTCTTCTGAACTGGAGGCAACGCGCAATCTTCTCCTCACGCTCGGTCAGCAAAACGCGCTTGAGCGTGTCGCCATTTTTCTGTCGACCTTATCGCAGCGCAACGCGCGGGTCGGCAGAAATCCGCGCCTTCTCACCCTGCCGATGTCCCGCTCCGATATTGCGGATTTGCTCGGCATGAGTACCGAGACGGTGAGCCGTATGCTGAGCAAGCTCAAGGAGCAAAGGTTGATCGACATTATCAGGGGATCGCTCATTCAGATTATCAATCTCGACGGCCTCAAAGCGCTGGCCGGGAATGTAAACGTCCATTGAGGCTACAGCGCCCTTACGATCATGAGGCCAAACCCGGGAAGTAATCTTGCCTCGCGTCAAACAGAGAGCGGACTTCGGATGATAGTATAAAAGCTTGGTTATGCTTCATCTTGCGATGGGCTTTGGCTTCTTCGTCATTGCCCTCGCCAATGCCGTCGCCTGCGAAAGACAGTGAGGATTTGACGGCATCCCTTCTCTACTATGCCGACTATGCATTTGTACGTCCGGAGCGATTCTAAAAAGCGCCGAGCGGACGCTTTTGTCTGGGTACCGGCGCCTGTTCGGCTGAAAGGCGTCCCGCGACAAAGCCCTCCTTTTTGGATAGGCATCAGAGGCGTCCAGCCGAGCGCGGCTGTCGCATTGTTGGCGTATAGAAAAGCCATGGTTCCTTGCGCACCGTAATCGGCACTCAGGGGTGGGTGATGGCGCAGGGAGCCGGCCATTATGAGCTATATCGACCAGACCCTTGGAAGCAATGAGAAGGTGCTCTATCGCGCCCGCATTCATTCCTTATTCTATGCTCGCATTTGGGTTTTGTTCATTGTCCTCACGGCGCTGCTTGGCTGGCTTAAATTCAGCTATGGAGATCGTATTGGTACGCCGCTTGCGCTAATTTTGTTCGCGCTTTCAGTCTATTTTTGCCTGCGCTTGATTCTTCCCTTATGGACGCTCGAGATCGCACTGACGAATTTGCGCATGGTGATGAAGCGGGGCCTTATAGCGCGCTTCACCCATGAGCTAGAACTGAAAGCGATCGAGGAGGTCAACCTAAGGCAAAGCCTTCTGGGAAAGATCCTTAATTATGGAACGCTTACCTGCGTGGCATCGGCAATGTCGACGACCTAATTTTTAAGAACGTGTCCGATCCGCTCGCCTTTCGCAAGGCGATTGCGTCTGCGATGGAGCGTGTAAGCGAGCATCATGGCGAAGCGTCGATAGCAGTGCGGCCTGCGCGCGATCCGTCCCCGCAAACATCACACGCGGAATTATGAGGTTTGGGCAGACCGCCAATTAATGGGCCTTCTAAGAGCACTGAACTCGAAGTGGCGCCGACTGCGTTAGCTGACGCGGGCGTCAACCTCAATCCCGCTCATGGCGCGATGAGCCCTGTTTCCACCTATCTGCTTCAACTCAGCTTTACAGCAAAAAAGGGGCGGTAATTCCTTGGCCCGCAAAATCAAGGCTCCGGCGAGCGCACTTAGCGCGGGAATGTCAGAAGTTCTGTGTAAGTATCTTCTGTGCGGTATTATTTCCTTTTTCGTTTTCCTTCTTCAGCGCGCTGAGGAAGGAAAACGGTCGCCAAACTGGATGGCAAACTGGCCCATGGCGGCGGTCCACTCGGCGCCTCTGCGCCAGCGAAGCCCCGCATTTTTGATCGCGAGATATAAGAGCTTAAACGCTGCCTCGTCCGTTGGGAAGCTTCCTCTTGTTTTGATGATTTTCCGTAAAGCGCGGTTGAGAGCCTCAACGGCATTCGTCGTGTAGATCATTTTGCGGATCGCGGGCGCGAAAGCGAAAAACGGGATGACATGCTCCCACGCCCTGCGCCAGGCCTGCCCGATCGCCGGATAGCGCTTTCCCCATTCGGCTTCGAACTCATCGAGCCGGACAAGGGCCATATCGGCGTTTTCCGCCCGGTAAATCGCCTTGATCCAGGGCATGATGGCTTTTCTATCTTTCCAGCTGACGAAGGCAAGGCTGTTCCGGATCAAATGCACAATGCAGGTTTGAACGAGTGTTTGCGGGAGTGAGGCGGAAAAGAAAACGATCCAGTGAATCGTTTTCCCGCCGAACGGTCGAAATGGCTTCCGGAAAGCCTTTCAGGCCATCGACGACGGCGATCAGGATGTCCTGGACGCCCCGCACTTTCAGATCGTTCATCACCTTCAGCCAGAACTTCGCGCCCTCGGTCTGCTCAATCCAGAGACCGAGAACCTCCTTCTCACCGTCAGCATTCAGCGCAAGGGCGACATAGACCGCCTTGTTCTTGACGAGCCCCTCATCGCGAATCTTGACGCGCAGCGCATCGAAGAAAACAACCGGATACACGGGATCGAGCGGCCGGCTTTGCCAGTCACGAACCTCGTCCAGAACCGCATCGGTAACCCGGCTGATAAGATCGGGTGAGACCTCGATGCCATAGAGCTCCGTCAGGTGCCCTTGGATCTCGCGCACCGTCATGCCGCGGGCATAAAGGCTCAAGATCTTATCGTCAAACCCGTCGAACCGGGTCTGGCCTTTGGCGATAAGCTGCGGCTCGAAGGTGCCGGCCCTATCGCGGGGAACGAAAATCTCAACTTCCCCGTCTTCGGTCAGAAGCGTCTTCGAACTTGTGCCGTTGCGGTTGTTACCGCTTCCCCTGCCGGCAGGGTCGCCCTTCTCGTAGCCCAGATGATCTGTCAGCTCCGCGCCAAGCGCCCGCTCGATCAGCGCCTTCTTCAGCTGTTTAAAAAGTCCGTCTTCGCCAGTTAAATCCTCAGGCCTGCGATAGTTCGCCAGCAGTTGATCCAGAAGCTCCGCAGGTATCGCCGTCTTTGTGGTCATGTGAGTTCCCCTCTCCGGGTTAACCTCACAGAAACCTACTTACACATCGTTTAGGACACCCTCATGAGATCATTCGCGCCAGCCAGCATGGCGGCGATCGAGATGCCCAAAACCGACTGCAAGCTGTACTGGCGCCCCTTGCGGCCCCGATTGTCCTCGATCTCGCCCAGAGCATCCCAAAGCGTGCGAACCATCCCAGACCCTCTGTTGTGGATGGTTCATCGTTAGAACCTGATTTGCAGCAGCTCATCTCGCGACCAACCATCACGCTTGGCTAATTTGCGGCGAGTCCAAAGAAGGCGCGCCATGCGTGCAAAAGAAAATGCAATCGTGTTTGGTTTCGTTGATAGCCGAGGCATGACATCTCCCGGAAAGTAAAGTTGGTTCAGCGCAGCTTGTGACAGGGTTGGCTAATTTGCCTCTCGGTCAGTGAGGACAAGCTCCTTGATGGCGGTCGTCAACAACGGCCCCACATTGATCGCGTTCGTCGCATGCGGGATGCTGTTCGTTGTGACAATGCGAGCACCCGCGCTTGCAAGCAGCGTTTCGGCGTTGTCCGCAAATAGTCCATGGACGGCAAGACAGAGCGGCGGCGGCCATCCCCGAGATGCGAGCAGCCGCACAGCTTCGATCATCGTGCGCCCGCTGGAAATAATGTCGTCGATTAGAACAGGCGTGTGTCCCTTCGGCAGATCAAGGTCGTGGAGCGTGATCTCAACGTCGCGGTCGCCGTGACGCACCTTCTCAAGCACGCGATAAGGCGCTCCCAACGGATCGGCGATTGCCGCCACCCACTGCCTGCTCTCGCTATCGGGGCCGATGAGAAGGGGCTTGGCGACGTGCGTGCCAATCCATTGTGAAAGCAGCGGCGCCGCATGCATGGCGCGCGCCGGGATCGAGTAAATCTCTTCGCAGCGCGCCGTAGCGATGCAGATGCGGGTCAACGGTGACCAGCCAATCGAAGGTCTCGGAGAGAAGGCGCGCCACCTGCCGTGACGTCACGGCCTCGCCCGGCGTGAAGCGCCGGTCTTGCCGCATATAGGCAAGATAGGGGCAGATCAAACCGACCTGGCAGGCTCCGAGCTCTCGAGCGGTCATCGCTGCAAAGAGGAGCGGCAGGAACTTCTCGTTTGGGTGCGCGAGGGTGCAGACAAACGCGACGGAGCGTGCCTTTGGACTCGCTGACGAAGCGAAGATAGGTTTCCCCATCCGGGAACTGGCGCGTGTCAAGGTAGCCCAGTTCGTAGCCAAGATCCTTGGCAAGTTCTGCCGCGAGCGTCTCATTGCCCGGCATCGCAATCAGGAGCGGTAAAGTCATCACTCTATCACCTCAATGATGCCGGGATTGGCGGCTGCGTAATCGAGCGCATAGGCAAGTTCGCCCGGGGCATCCGCGTGCACCGTGCACAAGGGTTGGCGAGCGGAGACGATATCGCCCAGCGCGACGTGCAATTCGACCCCGGCCGCCTTGGCTTCGGGCGCGCCTGCAAGCTTGGCAAGTTTGGCAATCTTGCGGTTATCGATGGCAACCACGCGCCCCTCACGCCCAGCCGTGAGTGCGCGGCGATGACGGGACGTTGGGGGCTCGCGCATGCCGCCCTGCGCTTCACAAATCCGCTGGAACTTGGTCCACGCGCGGCCATCGATGAGCGCTTGAGCCGCTAAAGCGACCCCTGTTCCTTGCCGCGCTCGCCCTCCGAGTTCAAGCAGCGCCCCGGCGAGTTCCACGGCCCGGTCTCGGAGATCACGCGGCGCCGTCGGCGCACCTTGCAGAACCGCGAGAACATCTTTTGCTTCGAGCGCGGGCCCGATGCCACGGCCGATTGGCTGGCTGCCAGCGCCAATGCTGACCCTCGCCTTTATGCCAAAGGCGTCGGCAACGGCGACAAGCCCAGCGGACAAGGCGTCGGCGGCTTGTTGGCTGCGGACCTTCGCGGTTGGACCAACCGGAACATCGAGAATGAGATGGTTCGAGCCGGCGGCGATCTTTTTGGACAGTATCGAGGCGATCATCTGGCCTTCGGAATCGAGATCGAGCGCGCGCTCGATGCGGATGAGGATGTCGTCGGCAGGGCTGAGCTTCACCGCGCCACCCCAGGCGATGCACCCGCCCTCCTGCTCCACGACACGCTGAATGTCGGCAGCGCTCAGCTCGACGGGCGCCATGGTTTCCATCGTATCAGCAGTGCCGGCGGGCGACGTGATGGCGCGCGACGATGTCTTTGGCATTGTCAAGCCAAGTGCGGCGACGATCGGCACGATGATCGGCGTGGTGCGGTTTCCTGGCAATCCGCCCACCGAATGCTTATCGACGATGACATCCGCCTTCCAGGAGAGCCGATCCCCGGCTTCCACCATCGCCTTGGTGAGAGAAAGCACTTCACCATGGTCGAGGGGCGGTGAGGCGCAGGCCGTAAGAAAAGAGGACAGGTGTATGTCCGAATATTTCCCATCCACGATATCGCTCATGATCGCCTGCAGAGCATTTTCGCTGAGCCTATTTCCATAGATTCGGCTTCTAACGTGGCTGAGGGAATTGAGGGGATCGGGGTGGCTGACGGCGATGATGTCCCCATCTTGCAACTGCAGCCGATTCCACGCGGATTCGGAGAGCGCGGCCTCGTCATGGGCAATCAGATCAGACGCGATCTGGTACAGCGTGGCGATGACATGACGGTCACCGGCTCGCAACAGAAGACGGTTGTGTGCAACAAATCCCTCGGACCGGCATACCGGACATTCCTTGTGCATGAAGACGACAGCTTCGTATTGTGTATCGACGCCAAGGCGTCGCGCACGCAGAGCATGCGCCCCTGCTGCAGGTCCGAAGAGGCGAAGAGCACCGCTCATGACAGCTCCACCTCTTGGCCGTGATCAGGCACAACACACGTCCAACCCAGTTCCTCTTCGATCCTGTGGCGCAGGGCATCGGAGGCGCTTGGCTCACCATGTGTGATGAACGTTGTGCGTGGTGGGGACTTGAATCCTTTTAGCCATCGAAGGATTTCGTCGGCGTCCGCATGAGCAGACAGCATTTCGAGGTTCTTTACCTCGGCACGTACCGGCACATATGCGCCGTGGATTTTGATGCTGTCTGCGCCCTCGACCATGGCAGCCCCCCGTGTGCCTCCCGCCTGAAATCCGGCGAACAGGATCGTGTTCCTGGTGTCCGGCGCGTAGCTTTTGAGATGGTGCAGGACACGGCCTCCTGTGGCCATTCCGCTCGCGGAGATGATGACCTTGGGCATCGGATTGGTCATGAGCGCCTTTGACTCTTCCACGCTTTGAACGTAATGCGCGACCTCGCAGGCGCCCCGGCATTCACGCTCGGAAAGCCTGTGGTCGGCAATATGGCGGCAGAAGATTTCGCTCGCGTGATTGGCCATCGGACTGTCAAGGAAGACCGGAACGTCCGGCAATCGCCGAGACGTCTTCAGGCGATGCAAGTGAACCATCAGGCTTTGGGCTCGCCCGACCGCAAAGGCGGGGATCACCACGGTTCCGCCACGTCTGACGGTGCGAGTGATGATTTCGGCGAGGGCCTGTTCAGGGTCCTGCGCCTCATGCCGGCGGTTGCCGTAGGTGGATTCGACGATCAGATAGTCGGCGCGTTCGACTTGGGCCGGATCGACCATGGTCGGGTCGTTGTAGCGGCCGAGATCGCCGGAGAACACAAGGCGCGTTCCGTTCCAGTCGAGTTGAATGGAGGCGGCCCCCAAAATGTGACCTGCTCGGCGCAAATAGGCGCTGGCGCCTCCAGGCAGGCGCCGGTACTCATCGAAGGCAATGGGCGTGAGTTGGTCGAGGGCCCGGACGGCGTCTTCCTGCGTGTAAAGCGGCAGCGCCGGTTTGTGTTTTGAAAAGCCGTGGCGGTTTGCAAATTCCGCATCCTTTTCTTGCAAGTGACCGGAATCCGGCAAGAGGATTTGGCACAGGTCCGCTGTCGCCGCCGAGCAGAGTACAGGGCCGGAATAGCCTTGTCTGACCAGCAGCGGCAGATAGCCGCTGTGGTCGAGATGGGCGTGTGTGAGCAAAACCGCATCAATGCGACGGGGATCGATCGGAAAATGCGCCCAATTGCGCAGGCGCAAGGCCTTATAGCCTTGGAAGAGGCCGCAGTCGACCAGTAGCCGATGATCGCCATTTTCGACGAGGTACTTGGACCCGGTAACGGTCCCGGCAGCGCCCAAGAAAGATAGTCGCAATCCCAAAATTGCCTCCCAGTAATCGGTGAACTTGCAAGAGGCATTGGTAGGTCGGGCTTACGCCGTCGCCACTGATGCGCATCAAGTCTGCTTCATAGCTTCGACGAAATTGAGTGCGTACTTCACCTGAAGAGAGCCAGAGAAATGGCCGGGCCAGAGAGGCTATTCACTCCACCTTTTGCGATGCGTAAACTGGGCGTCGACCGCATGCGTTCGAAATTTGAATTGCGACATGTCCGGGTCGCCCGACGATTTTGCAATGCCTTGGCTTGGGAACTGCGAAGAACCTTAAGCGGAGCGTATTGACGGATCGAGATCGCCTTCCGCTGGAATTCGAATTGTGCGCAAGTGCTCCATCGCAGCCGCTCCCATTACCCGCTACAAGCTAGGTTTCGCGCGTGCCAGGCGGTGAGGTAAGCCGCATAGCTCCATGAGAAATTCCTCGCCGATGTCTGGTGCCCGGTTGTTTGGTCGAACTGCTCCGAAAGGTCGCCGGATTCTGGCACGGAGCGGCTTGCGGCAGCGAGGATGGCATCGCCCTTGCCAATCAGGCGCTCGCGGTCCACGCGACCGTAAGCCGCCGCGCGATAATAGAATTCCGCCGCACCGAAAGTGGAGAAATAATAGGCCCCTCCGCTGAAATAGCGGTCGTTCGCGTACCGGCCGAAGGCGATCCCATCTCCTGCACCGCGATTGATCGCGTATCCCGCCGAAAATAGCTCCGCGAGCTTGTCCAGGGTTGAGCGCACGCGCTCATCTTGAACGCTATTTGCTCCGCCATCGAGACCAGCGTGAAGCACCCCGAGGATAACCGAGAAGTCGAGCGCCTTTGGGTGCCGCGCGCCTTGGCTGGAGAGGCGGCTAAGAAGAATGGCGGCGCTGGGGTCCCAGAACCTCTCGAGCAGGCCGTTGAGCTCAGTTGCCTTCGTCCTCAGCAAGCCACCAAGCTGGGTGTCGCCCTGGTCCTCTGCCCATGCGGCGCCTTTGTTCAGGGCGGCGGCTTGCACGAGCGTTGTGTAATAGTGCTGCGCGGACTCCTCCTCCCAGATGTCGTAGCAGATTTTGCCGCCGGCAAGCGCAGTGAATTCAAGGTCCTGCCGGATAAGCTTGTTTGCGTTAGCCTTAACCGGTTCGCAGCTCAGGCCCTTGGCGAAGTTTAGGCAAACAAGAGCGCGGACCGCCGGCCCGTCGAATTGGGGGCGCGACCAGCGCAGGAAGTCGATGGTGCCATCGGCATTGAAGCGGGGCTCACCCGGCGCGGTCCTAGCGTTGATGTCTGCAATCTCTTCCCGCGGGCGCAGATATTGCCGCAGCTCCGGCGAAGTGCGGCGCTCGTAATCCGCCTGCTTCAGAAACGGCCCGCCATCTAAAGTCCCCAAGGCAAGGCTGAACTCCAAGAATTCGCCGAAACTCCTCGCCCAAAACGGGGCGTCTTCACCGATGAGATAGAGAATGCGGCCCGCATTTATGACTGCTGCGGCGTCGCGCGTCCAATGGAAGAAATAATCCGGCTCATTGTCCTGGTTTATGGACGCGCTGGCCAGCACCGACCCGGGAGCCGGCCTTACTACCTGGCCAAAACCCGGCCGGCTTTTCACAAGCGCCGTAGCCGAAACGCAGGCCTTGAGCTTGCCTGCACAATGCTTGGCCATACGGTCCATCCACTCCTGGCTCAGCGGAAGATCGGTTCCCAAGCGCACACTCCTCAGACAACTAGGGCAGGCAAGGAGAACCCCAACCTTTCAAGTCCCGTTAGAATTTCCGGACAACTCATGAACAGACGCCAGAGCAGGCCCGAGCGGTAGTTTTCGATCAGCGCGATGATTGGGCCTTGATTTATCGCAAAATGCTGCTTGGCGAAGGGCGCGATCACACTATGCCGTCGCGCCATTCGCCAACTGAAAACGGCAACCGCCCCATGAGCTGCTCCCTTGATCTAGGTGTCGAAGCTATGAAGGTTGTTCAGCCGAAGCTTGGATGAGAAGGTGGGGTTGCGACACCAACCACCCCTCAGCCGGAGCCTCGGATGAACGCTCATAAGAATGCACGCCTGACCCCTTACAGTCGAGAGCTGATGATCGAGCGCATTCGCAGACATGGGTGGACGGTGGCGCGCGCCGCCGAGGCGGCGGGCGTTTCCGAGCGAACCGCCTACAAGTGGCTTGCGCGCTATCGCGGCGGGGGAGCGGCGGCGCTCCATAACGCCAAGCCGGTTCCCCGCCGCCTGGCGCACCGTCTTTGCGATGCCCGGGTGGCAGAAATCCAAGCCCTGCGCCGGCAAAGGCTGAGCGGACCTGCCATCGCAAGACGCACCGGATTGCCGCGCTCGACCGTGGGGGGCGTGTTGCGCCGCTGTGGCCTTGGACGCTTAAAGCACCTGGAAGAGCGGTTGCCGGTGCGCCGCTATGAACGCCAAAAGCCCGGCGAATTGATCCATCTCGACACCAAAAAACTTGGCCGGATCGTGAGGGTCGGCCACCGTATCACGGGCTCACGCCAAGGCCGGGGAAGCCGCGGCGCAGGCTGGGAGGCGCTGCACGTCGCCATCGACAACGCAACACGGCTCGCCTACACCGAGGTGCTGGCGGACGAAAAAAAGGAAACGGCTGTCGCCTTCCTTTCAAGATCTTGCGCCTTCTTCAAGGCTAACGGCGTGATCCCAGAGCGCATCATGACCGACAATGGCTCGGCATATCGAAGCGCCGCCTTCCGCAACGCTTTGTGCCGAGCAGGACTTCGCCACATCCGGACCCGTCCTTACACGCCCCGCACCAATGGAAAAGCCGAACGCTTCATCCAGACGAGCTTACGCGAATGGGCCTACGCGGCCCCCTACCAGACCTCGAATGAAAGGGCCAAGGCTATGATCCCATTCATCGACGCTTATAACACCCAGCGTCCCCACTCAGCCCTCGCCTTCAAAACTCCATGGCAAAGGCTGAACAACCTTCTTGGAAACGACATCTAGGACATACTCTCGCTTTCGCAGTCCGCTATAAGACTCAAAGCGTCGGAAGTGGAGCATATCGCCATGGTAAAGGTGGAATGGCCCGTGGACATCGAGGCTCTTTTGAGCACGATGCCGCTCGAGGAGAAGCTTGGGCAGCTTACGATGCTCCGGATCGGCGCAGGCGAAGACATGCCGTCAGAGGTCATCGGCGAAATTAGGGCTGGGCGCGCCGGAAGCGTACTCGATTTGAAGGACGGGGCCGCAATCGAAGCCGTTCAGAATGTGGCGCGGACCGAGTCCCGGCTCGGAATCCCGCTGATCTTCGGCCTCGATGTCCTGCACGGCTATAAGACGATTTTCCCAGTCCCGTTAGCGGAAGCTGCGGCAATGGAGCCGGAGCTGTGGCAGGCCACAGCGGAGGCAGCGGCGGCCGAGGCAAGCAGAGACGGGATCTCGCTCACTTTCGCACCAATGGTGGATGTCTCACGAGATCCGCGCTGGGGCCGGATGGTAGAAGGGCCGGGCGAAGACCCGTGGCTCGCATCGCTTTTTGCGGCCTCCAAGGTGCGAGGCTTTCAGGAGGCCAGCGATATCCGCTTTGCCGCAACGGCCAAGCATTATGCGGGATATGGCGCGGTCACAGCAGGGCGCGAATATAATTCCGTGGACTGTTCGGAAAGGTCCTTGCACGAGATCCATCTGCCGCCCTTCCTTGCTGCGGTTAAGGCTGGGGTTGCAGCGATCATGCCGTCATACTGCGATCTCGCCGGAGTTCCGATGACCGCCAATCAAGGTTTGCTTCGCGGCATTCTTAGAGAACGCTGGGGCTTCGATGGAGTCATCATCAGCGATTTCGGCGCGGTCGCCGAGCTGGTCAATCACGGGGTTGCGGAAGACATCCCCGAGGCGGCGGCGCTTGCCCTCTTAGCTGGTGTCGATATCGATATGGCAAGCGGGGCCTATCTGGCCGGACTGCCGGCCGCGCTCGCCCGCGGGTTAGTGCCGGAGAAAGACATCGACGATGCTGTGCGGCGCGTTCTGCGCCTAAAGCTCCGGCTCGGCCTGTTCGCGCCCTCGGCTGCCAAACCGCTAGCAGAGTATAAACATCCGAGCCACCGTGCTCTAGCGCGTGTGGCGGCGCAAAAATCGATTGTGCTCCTCAAAAACTCGGGTTCCCTTCTACCGCTGCGGCAAGAACGCCTGCATATCGTGGCCGGCGGCCCTTTTGCCGGCGCCGCCCAGGACATGCTGGGCCCCTGGGCTGCCGCCGCAACCGCCGAAGACGCCATCACCTTGGTGGAAGGCCTTAGAAGGGCGCGCCCGGATTGGAAAATAACCCAGTTTAGCGGCGCTGAAGGGATTACAAGAGAGGCGGACGTCTTCCTTCTCTGTCTTGGCGAGCCGGCATCGATGGCAGGGGAGGCCGCGAGCCGGGCCAATCTGGATCTGGATGAGGCGCAATACACCCTGTTTAGGCGGGCCAGGGAATTTGGCAAGCCAATCATCGCCGTCCTGACATCCGCCAGGCCATTAATTTGCAATGAGATTCTCGAAAGGGCCGATGCTGTGCTCGCCGCTTGGTTCCTTGGCAGTGAGGCGGGCGCGGCATTGGCGGATATACTGACGGGCGCGGTATGCCCAGCCGGCAAGCTTCCAGTGACTTGGCCGCGGGCGATGGGCCAAATCCCAATTTTTTACGCGCAACGCCCGACGGGGCGCCCGGCGGATCCAGTGATCCACGAAACCGGCAAATATATAGACATGCCTGTGACGCCGTATTTCCCTTTCGGCCACGGCCTCTCCTTCACGGAATTTACATACGCCAATCTGCGGGCTCGCCTCGACAAAGCTGCCGGCGATTTCAGGATTACAATTGAGGTAGATATTACGAATTCCGGCGCCTTTGAAGGCGAAGAGACCTGCTTTCTCTTCATTCGAGACTGCGTCGCTTCCGTCGCGAGGCCGGTCATCGAGCTTCGCGGGATCGCAAAGCTACGGCTCGCCCCTGGAAGCACCGCGACCGCATCTTTCGGCCTATCCGAAGCCGATCTTGCCTTTCCAGGTGCAGATGGCACTCCGCAGCTCGAATCGGGCCGCTTCCGGATCTATGCGGGTCCCTGCGCGGACAAAGACAAGCTCCTGTCCACCCAGATATTTGTTCACCATGGAAACGGCATTACGCGCTTTTTCGAAGAGGAGGATTTGAATGGCGGACCAAGCTTCAGGGCGCTCTGAGCTTTTGCAATCTTCCGGGATTACGGAGCGCGCCGCGTCGCACGGCGCGTCAGATTCTCACTTCGCCAAATGGGCTGAAGGCTATGGCGTGATCGCTCATGACGATCTCACCCAGATCAATTCACGAGCTTACTCAGGCGCTTGCATCCCTGCTCCCTCGCGGCTGGCTCTCCAAACTCTGATCGCCGCCACCGGATCGCGAGCGCCGCCATGTGGGTGATTGTCCACATGACCTAGGCGCTGAACGTGGACCCGTCCGGGAGAACGCTCGTCGCTCTACGGCATCGGTGGGCATGGACAATCGACCGTGCTCACTGTCGTTGTGATTGTGGGCCCGCCGAACGATCGGCCCTTGGGCTTGTCGGCGAGTGACCTTCAGCACAAGGAGTTGCTACTGGGCACGCCCCACATCGCTCAAAACCCGATCGAATTCGTTACGACTACCAAAGAATTCTTTTGGCTGTGCAAGCAGCTGAATTGTCCCAGTCTCGCGAGCGCTTTTTAGAGTTCCCTGGTGGAGAAAGGTGGGCTTGAGACGCAGCTTCCCGATCTCACAGCGGCTAGGTTCTCACTGCCACGCCTCCGCCAAGGTTTCCCATGAAGATTGGGCTTTCCGAAAAAGCCCGCGACGGCAGCGCTCGACGGCACCCTTTCCAAGACAGGATCACAAAATGCAATTATCCACGGGTGCCACCAGCAGGCTGCGGCGGCCCCTCTCACGCCGGGGCTTTTGGAGCCGCTTCAAGGAGCATCCCCTCGGTAAGATTGGGCCCGGACTCATCACCGGCGTGGCTGACGACGACCCAAGTGGCATAGCAACCTATTCTCAGGCAGGCGCTCAATTTGGCCTCAACATGCTATGGACGATGCCGCTTGCATTTCCGCTAATGGCCGCCATCCAGTCAATCTGCGCGCGCATTGGCCGCGTCACCGGTCAGGGATTGGCGGCAAACATCAAGGCCACCTTTCCTCCCAGGGTCCTCTTCGGCGTTGTACTGTTACTGCTGATCGCAAACGTTCTAAATATCGCGGCAGATGTTGCCGCTATGGGCGAAGTCGGTGAACTCGTCACGGGCTTAGATCGCCATATCATGACAACGTTCTTTGTGCTGGTAACGCTGCTGCCACAACTATTCATTCCCTATCATCGTTATGTCCATTTCCTGAAATGGCTAACACTTTCCCTTTTGGCCTACGCCGTAGTCCTGTTCACAGTTCGCGTTCCTTGGGGTGAAGTCGCGATTCGGACGCTCTGGCCGAGATTCACGCCAAATGCCGAAGCCGCAGCGGTGGTCGTTGCTGTTTTCGGCACCACCATAAGTCCCTATCTCTTCTTCTGGCAGGCGTCAGAAGAGATCGAGGACATGCGGGGAAAACCGGGAGCCGCGCCTCTCGCCTTCGATGCGCGCGAGGCCAGCGCAGAACTCAGCCGAATTAAGTGGGATACCTGGAGCGGTATGTTCTACTCCGACATCACCGCTTATTTCATCATTCTTGCCACAGCGGTGACACTCCATGCCTCCGGAGTGACCGACATCCAAACCGCAGCACAGGCGGCGAGCGCCCTTCGGCCGCTTGCCGGCGATTTGGCTTATCATCTCTTCGCTCTTGGCATTCTCGGTGTCGGAATGATCGGCGTGCCCGTGTTGGCAGGCTCGGCAGCCTATGCCCTGTCTGAGGCAATGGGGTGGAATGGGGCCTCGAATGCAAGGTGACCGACGCTCGCGGATTTTACGGCGTTATCGCGGTGAGCGTTCTTGCGGGATTGGCTATACAATACCTACCGATCAGTCCAATGAAGGCGTTGTTTTGGAGTGCGGTCATTAATGGGGTTGTGGCCGTACCTCTGATGGTTGTGATCATTCTGCTGGCTTCCAGAAGATCCGTAATGGGTGATTTCACGGCGAGCCGCTCACTTATCATTCTCGGCTGGATCGCAACCGCTGTTATGACCGCAGCGGTCATAAGAATGTTTGTGCCTGGCTAGAAGGAGACCAGCGAGCTTACGAGGCTTTTTGGTGCTTCAATAAGCGCTGCCCAGCTTCATTTCAAACGGCTTGCTTTTGTCATCAAGCCTCGCGTGCACGCGCGCAACCCGGACTAGCCGCTCAGCCTCACCGTTGGCAGTGAAAACAGTGATTGTTTTGCTTACTCCGAGACGGTAATCAGCCATTTCCGTGGCTGTTTTTTCCGCCGCCCATGCCTCTGATTTTGCACGGTTTGCCGCCGCGCGTGTGCGTGTTGCAGATGGGAGCCAAGCTTTCGGCATCGACGTGAATGTTCTCTTTATGCGTGGGAACTTAAGAGTTGGTCCGAGGACAATAAACAGACATCGACCGTATTTGAGGGATGCCCCCACATTGGAGAGCATCCTTCGCCACCAATTAGCCCACCTCCGTGATCTGAAGTGCGCTGCAAATTTTCCTCCCCGATCCGGATCGGCTGCCCCTTGACAGGGCCGAGCCGGCGGTACGCGATGCCAGCTTCGACACCGAGATGCGTGAAGCCATGGAGGGGCGTGTTGAGCATCTCATCGGCGAGGGCCTGGAGCGGCGGCAGGGACAGGGGGTGGCATCGCCGCCCCGCTGCTTGGCTTGCCAAGCGAGGCGAAGTGGGTGGCGGCGTCCGTCGCCATGCGACCCACACACCAACGGGCGTAAAAGCCCGCCAAGGCGCTTCCGAAAATCCGCCCGAACACCCCCGCTGGAAGCTCGTATTCGATCCAGACGCGCAATCTAGAGCCTTGACCTTCAGGATGGATCTCGAAACCCATCTCATAGGTATCGATGATGATCAGGCGAGTTGGCTCTGTCGTCTTCCAGACTTTTCGCCCTGGAGGAGACCGCTCCGTCACGACCTCGTCAACATAGAGCGAGATGCCGAAGGCCGAACCGCCCATCTTGATATGGGAGCCAACGGCTTGGCCCCGGCCTCGGTCGAACTCGTAGGTCATGCGACCGCCGCCCATCATCGCCGAGGGCTGTCCCATGTGCTCCGCCAGGCGGGGATGGTCATCCAACCTTGCGAAAACCTCCTCTGGCGACGCGGCGACATGGACGACACGTTCAAAGTAGCGGGTCATGATTGTTGGTTTCTCCTGATTAGGTTTGCAGGGCCAGAGCCCCATTGCTTTCCGCGAGAGCGACCATCTTAGTGAAGCGATTGGCAAGCCGAGCTGTCAGTTCCAAGGCGCCGCCGTGGCGGTTCCGCAGTTCGTTGCGACGAGGATTGTCCGATAGTTCATCCTGTTTCTCCGGGCACCAAAATGAGAACGGCTTGCCTGGCTGCACTGCAACTGGAAAGTATGACCTTGGCACAGCTCTAGCATTGACCTGCATCAAGAACCTGCAAGCGAGAATGTTGGGGCCAGTGCTCGCCAGCCGCCCCGCCGCAGCCCCGTCAAGCTGGATTCACAGCATTCGAGCGGCGCCATAATTTGCGTTTAGCGGGCCGCAGCAAGCCCGCCTTTGCCGGAGATTAAGCATTCGGGCTGACGCCGTTGGCCGGCATCGTTACCGCAGCGTTGACGCTGGTGCGTGTCGCTCTCAAGCGGCGGATGCAGGGACGGGAACGGCGTTCGCCTCCTGCATTTGCCGAGCGAAGGGAATAAGCTCCTCCTGATCGAGGGTCTCGTGTTCCAGGAGGAGCTTTGCCGCCCGTTCGAGAATTTCGCGGTGCTCATTCAGAATCGCGCTGGCGTGCTCGAAGGCTTTCTGAATGATTGCTCGTATTGCCTCGTCGATCTTGCGCGTCGTATCCTCGCTATAGCGTAGAGTTCCCTGAGGAGCGCTAGGCAATACGCCGAGAAAGGGCGAAGGCTCATCCTCATATGAAACGTTTCCGAGCGTCTCGTCCATTCCGAACCGCGTTACGATGCTCCGCGCGATGTCGGTTGCTTTCTTCAAATCGTCCGCGGCTCCGGTCGAGATTTCGGGGAAGCAGATGCTTTCAGCGGCGCGACCGGCAAGAAGCACCGTGAGCCGGTTTTCAAGTTCCGTTCGCGTGATCAAGAACCGATCTTCGATGGGGCGCTGGATCGTATAGCCAAGCGACCCAATCCCACGGGGGATGATCGAAACTTTATGCACTGGATCGGTGCCCGGCAGCGCCATCGCGGCAAGGGCATGCCCCATCTCGTGGTGGGCAACGACGGTACGTTCGTGCGGATTGAGGAGACGGTTCTTCTTTTCAAGCCCCGCGATGATGCGCTCCACTGCTGCTGTGAAGTCGGCAGCACTAACCGCCTCCCGGTTGCGCCGCGTCGCGATCAGCGCCGCTTCGTTGACCAGATTCGCCAGGTCAGCGCCCGTGAATCCGGGGGTCAGCGCGGCGATCTCATCGAGCTTCACGTCATTGGCGAGGCGAACATTGTGAGTATGGACTTTCAGGATCGCAATACGGCCGACCTTGTCGGGACGGTCGACGAGCACTTGGCGATCAAAGCGGCCGGCTCGCAACAATGCAGGGTCGAGAATCTCTGGCCGATTGGTGGCGGCAAGAAGGACGATCCCCTCTTTGGGGTCGAACCCGTCGAGTTCGACGAGCAGTTGATTGAGCGTCTGCTCCTTTTCGTCGTGCCCGCCGAGCGAGAAGGCCCCGCGGGCTCGGCCCAGCGCATCGAGCTCATCGATGAAAATGATGCACGGCACCTTCTTCTTGGCCTGTTCGAAGAGGTCGCGCACTCGTGCGGCACCGACACCCACGAACATCTCCACAAATTCCGAACCACTGATGGAAAAGAACGGCACCCCGGCCTCGCCGGCAACCGCCCGGGCTAACAAGGTTTTTCCTGTACCCGGCGGACCGACTAGAAGCACCCCTTTTGGAATTTTTGCACCCAAACGTCCATGTGCCTTGGGATCTTTGAGAAATTCAACAACTTCCTTCAGCTCCTCTTTTGCTTCGTCCACCCCGGCGGCATCGGAGAACGTGACTTTGGTGTCTGTCTTCATATACACCTTCGCTTTGCTCTTGCCGATGGCCACCAACCCGCCCATTCCGCCCTGCTCGCCCATGCGGCGAATAACGTACATCCAAATCACCACGAAAATGACCGCCGGAATGATCCAAGAAAGAAGGGTGCGGAAAAAGTCGTTCTCGGCAATACCTTTGAATTCAACGCCATAGCGCGAGAGCGTCTCGGCAAAGCCTGGATCAATGCGAACGACCGAAAAATGGGGCTTTTGATCCTTCGCCGACTCTTTGCGCGTACCAATGATGGTGTCTCGGCTGATGGCGATGTCCTTGACACCGCCTGTTTTCAGCAACTCTTCGAACTTGCTATAAGGGATGGTCTCAATCTGTTGCGCGGAGATCCAATAGCTCTGAAGCAGGAGCAAAGTTCCCAGAGCCAAAATAACGTACCAGAAATTTATGTGGTCTTTGTGGTCCATGGTGCTGTATTTTCTTCGCCCCTCATTGATGGACTTCTACGTTCGGCACGAAATGCCTTCTGATCATCTGCTTTTCGTGACTGCGAACCGTGTAATGAGCTTTTTTACGTGCAAGTAACCCGACCTTGGTCTGCGCTTCGTAGTGAAAACGACACTGAGATCTGGTGCTGCGAGATGCTTTTCGGCGATAAGATTGACAATCGCGTTCTGACACGTGATGCGTTTGTCGTCGGCGCGAACCACGATCCATGGAGATAGCTCCTGCGCAAGGAGTTCCGGCAGCACCACCACTTCATCCTCGTCGTTCGACAAAGCCGTTTTGTTGGTCATCTTTGCCCCGGTTCATTTCAGCTTGTACGGATTTATCTGGACGCTGCGAACGCGGCCCTGCGCCAAATCAAGCTTATTCGTCAAATGCACGTTGCGATGTTGCAAGCCTTGTTAAGAGCAGGTGAACATAGAGGCCTGCCCCGCCTGAATAGACCCGCCAGCCCCCCTCGACGGTGACTTTGGCCGCCTTCACACGATCCCAGCTGGCCGTTGCCTCGTAACGGTCATGAAAAGCGGCGTCGCTGCTGCTGAAATAGCTGTTTCGCTGACGGAGCGCCGCGTGATCGAGACGCTCGGTCACGGCGATGGGGTTCACGATCATAAGACCTTCGCGGAACGCCTCTGTCTCTCCCATAACGGCAAGCGCCTCGCAATAGCGAAGATGGGCGTGAACATACATGAGCCCCACCTCGCGTCCGAAAAACGCGGCCGATTCCGCCCGGCGGAACAGCGTTTCGGCACCGCCGTGATAGGCGATGGGCCGGTCCATGAGCCGCGCGCCATCGGCAAACAGCAAATGCTCTTTGATGAGGCGCAGGTGATGGCGCGATTGCTCCGGCGTGAACAGCCCGCCCGTGATGGCCATGGTCATGGGGATGAGCGAATAGTTTACGCCCGTGCCCGCATCCTTAGGATGCAGCAGTAGCTCGGGCTCGCAGCCAGGCAGAAAAAGCCCATAGCCCGCCACTACGCCGTCGCCCATGAGAAAGCGATTGAAATCCTCGCGGATGCCGCGCGCCAATTCGGCAAGATTTTCGGCTTCCTCTTCACGCTCAACACGGCGCAAGATTTCCGTGTAACGTTTGATTTGCTGGAAGAGAAGGCCAACGGTCCAGCTGCTAACCATCCATTCTCTCAAACGCGGGTCGGTCGGCTGCAACGTGTCGTTCCAATCGCCCTCGCCATAGCGCGGCAGGTGCGTGCCCGGGATAAAGCGCGCGCGCAATTCCTCCAGAAGTGTGCGCACGTGCTCGGTCACGGTGCTGCGCGGCCTTTGCGCGCCTTTTTCCGCATGCCAAGCGACGCCTTCCGACAGAAACGACAGGTCGCCCGTGGCCTCGATGTAATCGCACAAGGCTTTGAGCGGCCAAATGATAATATCGCCGTGGCTGTGCGGCTCCTCGATGGCCGAATAAGGATCCAGCATGAACCATTGCGGCCAGTCGCCCCGCAAGCGATACTGGCGGCCGAAGACCCGCCTTAAAATGTCTTTGACGGCCGCGTCGTGTTTCAGCGCGAGTAGCAATTCGACCGGCCCTTGGCACACATCCCGCGTGCCCCAAGCAGCCCCCGTATATTGCTCAAGCCCATGCGGTACGCTCAGGTGGATGATGGCGTTGTGAACGAACCAGGGCAAAATGGTACGCAAAGCGGCGCACTCGCCTTTTAAAGGCTCGGAAGGCATGGCGCGCATCACATGCCCCCAATAGGCCGCAGTCGACCGGAGCATGGTTTCGGCCGCCACTGGAGCCTCATATTTCGCGGCGAGGCGGCAGGCCTCTTCGGGGTTGTTCATCGCCCCCACCACTGAAAAACGGAACTGCCGCGTCGCGCGCGTTCTGAACGCAACATACGGCATGCCGCGCGGCTTGCCGTCTACGTAGAGCAACTCGTCCCCGCCCATCGCCTCGATCTCTTCGGGCGTGCCGGTCACCAGGTGATAAACTGCTTGCGGGTATTGCCGGCCCCAAAGCGATGCGGGATCGGGGCGGAAGGTAATATGCTGACCTTCAACATCGATCTCGATGGTCCCTTGTTGCGCGTACTCTTTTTCGCCAAGAACAACCTCAGCGAACACAAGAAAAGCACACGGCTCGCCCTCAACCTCGATCTGCCACTGGAGCGCCGCCTCTTCGCCCGACGCGGTGACCCGGACGTCGATGGTGCGATCCGAAAGATGATAGACCCAGCGGCAGTCGCCGAGTCCCATTTCGAACAGCGACGGGATGGCGAGGAGACGCCACACGCCGTCGATGCATGCGAGCATGCGCAGCCCGCTCGTGCGCATCGCATTGAAGGGGTCGCGCGCCACCGAGAAGAGCTTGTGAAAGGCGGTGTCGCCGATGGTGAGTTGGGTCGCGAACACCCCTTGCATCCAAAAAGTGGCGCACAGCGTCGTTTCATTAGGCAACAGCCCTTGGCCGCTTCGCAGAAGCGTGCCGTGGCGGCGATTGACGAGCTTTTCTTTTCGTCCCAGCACCACATGGCGATTATACGCCCCATCGGGCAGGAAATACGACAGAAGCGCGCCATTGCGCCACTCTTCATGCACGCGCTCGCCTTCGGTGGCAGCGAGCCTTTCCTCGCTTAAGGCAAAGCCATCGAGTGGGCGGGCCTCTTGCACGAGGCTTAGGACCGGCGGCGCGAGCGGGATCTCAGCCGGGACGAATGCCCTGGACGCCTCCGCCGCTGCCTCGACCTTAGCCAAATCGCTATCGCTCGTGATATCGCCGTGATCTGGATCGTAAAGTCCAAAAAAGGTCCATAACGCTTGTTCGCCTGATTGCAGTTGGACGGCCTTCGTCTGTAAGATGGCAGCGGCCGCTTCGTGTTGCAGACGAAGGCCGGGAAGGTCGGTACCGGCCGCATAAAAATGGGCGCCGAGCAGTTGAGAGCGATCAGTTGCAAAGCTTGCCGAGCCCTCGAAGCAGCCGTGTGCTACCCAGGGATGACGGTCGAATTGCGCGAGGTTCTGCCGGCTCATGATGACCGGCCCATATCTGTCATGCCGGGCGATGAAGTGGTCGACATAATGCGAGGCGAACGCCTCGTTGCTTGTCACGAAACTGCGATCGCCTAAGCCCAGATCCTGAATAAGGATGGCATCGCAGTTTACGGCGCGGTCGGTGCGGTTTATGATGCCAAGTTGCCAAAGCCAGAGATTTTGATCAGGGTGCAGCCAGAGCGTCAGACGATGCGTGAGCCCTTTTGCCTCTCCTTGCCAAACGAAACGATCTCGGCCCGCGCCGAAAGCCGCGCGCGCCTCAGGCCCCGCCGCCTCGGCAACGAAGCTCTCGTCGCCGTTCACGCGCAGAAGGACACGGCCAAGACAGCCGCCAAGCGGCGAGCCGAGCATCTGATTGATGAGGATCCGGCCCTGATCGTGGGCATGCTCCAGCGCGAACAAGCAGCCGTTGGGTAGAACGCTGATTGCAAGTCCACAGCCGTTGGCGATGCGATGAAGGCCAAGATCGCCTTCGAGTGGGGTATGGAACGATCGGATGTCAGCCATTGCCGCTCGCCCCAACCTGAGCCAAAGTTTTTTTGCGTGCAACCCAGGCGGCAAGGAAGGGGGCACAGCTCCAGGCGAGATCGCGTGCAGACGTTGGGCCGCCTGTTGTCTGATCGCACTGTTCTGAGAGATCGCCAGATGGCGGCACAAAGGCGCGCACATGGGAAAGGATGGCGGCGCCTTTGGAGAGGAGGCTTTGGCCATTTTCAGGTTGTTTCGCAAGCAGGCGCGCAGACTCCGTCACGACGGCGGTATCGCACAGCCAATGGAAAAAATAATCCAGCTCGTCCTCGCTCAAATCGGTTGACAGGCTCGCCAGCACAGAGCTTTTGGCGCGCCTAATCGTTGGCCCAAATCCAACGCGCTGTAGTGAGGTCGCCGTAATGCATTGAGCGAGCTTATGCATGGAGTGGCGCGCCTGCTAATCAGCCCAAAGGTCTAATGGCACAGGAGCTGCGGCACTCACGGCGATCAATCCTTATCGTTATACCCTGTTACACTCGCGCGGAAGCCTCAACGAAGCCGAGGGACGTCAAGCCTTGGCCGATTTCTGGACAGCTCATGAAAAGCCGCCACAACAAGCCTGTTCGATAGTTTTCTATCATGACAATGATCGGGCCTTGATTAATCGCAAGATGCTCGGTTGAAAACCACCCCTTGGTTTCATTAAAGGCATCGACGAAGCCATATTTGCCCCAGAGCCTGGGCCCAAGATCGAAATAGAAATGGCGCAAGGCTCTCATCGATTCTTCTGGCGTGTAAGGAATGCTCGACAGCGCCGCCGTTGGTGTGATCACACCACGGTCATTGTTCGGCGCGTGCGCCGCATAGCCCTGATCGCCTTCGCTCGCGCTTAGTCCCCAGCAGTTAGGCCCATACCCGCGATAACCCTTGGGGTTTTGCACGCAATGCTCGTAGTTGATGCGGGTGTGATGCAGATTTTGCTCCCAATAATTGGCGTACTGGTCCTGCAACTTTCTGGGATCAAGCCCTAAAAACGAGTAGTGCGCAAAGAACAAAGGGCCGCCAAAATCGGGTCCGAGCGGCAAGGGGATGCCGTAATAGTCCTTGCCGTTTTTGAAGACTTGGCCGCCCGCCCACCCCTCATGGTAGACCTTCGCGCTAACAGGATGGGTGGGCGATGACGCCGCCAGCACATAGGCGATCAAACACTCGTTCCAGCCTTCTATGGTTTGATATTGGCCGCGTTCGTGTTTGGGGCTCCAATGCCAAAATAAGACGTGGTTGCCTTTTGTGTGCCAGCTCCAATTTACATTTTGCCATAACGTATTGATTTCATGACGTAATTCCTCTTCCATATGAGTCTTTGCGCCAAAGAATTGACGCGCGCACAGAAGGCCAGCCATGAGATACGCCGTCTCGACGAGATCCCCGCCCGCATTATCCGGCCAAAATGTGACCTCTTTCCCGGTTGCTCCATCGAGATAATGGGGAAAGACGCCGTTATAGCTCTCAGCGTTCTGAAGAAAGGCGAGCATGGTCAGCAAGCGTTCGATGGCGTCGGCGCGGGCGATCCAGCTCCGCTCGACGGCAACGACAATGCTCATCACGCCGAAGCCCGTGCCGCCTAGGGATAGGAGATCGCTGCCACCCGTTCCGTCCGCGTTGCCCCGATCGCGCGCCATGCCTGAAGAGGGATGGGCAAACTCCCAAAAATAGCCAAAGGTTTGCCGTTGCACGAACTCAAGCAACTCATCGCCGGTCATGCCTGCCTCACGGGCACTTGATGTACATACTGTTTTGACACCTGATGCGGCGGTTCCTCAGCTTGAAAATGCAGCGGCAGCCTAAGCCCCGGCAGGCGCGTTTGCAGGCTGAAGCGGCGCTGATAGAAATCATAGCTTGGGTCGTGGCGGCCGATGCTGACCACGGCGGTGTTGGCAAGCTCGCTCACGAAAATAGAGAGCGCCAGTTCGCGGCTATCCTCGTCGAGCTCGCTCATGGATTCATCCTGAATCACCCATTGCGGCCGGTGCAAAAGCATGCGGCCAAGCACGAGACGGCGCTGCTCGTCGACCGTCAATTCCTTATCCCAGCGCTTGACCTCGTCGAGAACCGCGCGAAAGCCCCCAAGCTTGACGCGCTCAAGCGCTTTATGCACTTCTTCGTCGGTATAGGCCGAGACAGCACTGGGGTAAGCCAGGGCCGCGCGCAGCGTCCCGCTCGGGATATAAGGCACTTGCGGCAGAAACATCATATGCTCGCGCGGCGGCAAGCAAATGGTTCCTCTGCCCCAAACCCAGGCTCCGACGAGCGCTTTCATGAACATGCTTTTGCCTGACTTTGGTGTCGCCTCGATGAGCACGCGTTCGCCGGGCGCGATCTTGATTTGAGGCTCGTTCAAAGTGATGCGGCCATGGGGGCCGAAGACGCTGACGTCATCCAACACAATGAAAGGGCAACCGGAGACATCGGTTTGACAGCTGATGAAGCCCACATCCGAACCCAGCGTTTCAATCTGTTCGAGCGTGCTGCGATAGCCAATGACGCGCGTGAGCATGGCGCGCCATTCCGCAATGACCGGGAACCTATCCACATACCAGCGCAGCGCCTGTTGCACTTGATAAAAAGCGCCCACCACCATCATGAGGCCGCCGAGCGTGAGCGTGCCTCCGAAATAGCCGGGCGCCGCCAACAACAAGGGCGCGAGAATGGCAAGCCAGCCATATCCGCCTGTAACCCAGGTCAAGCCCGCCAGACGGTTGGCTATGCGGCGCGCGGTTAAAAGCACGGCCTCGACCGGCGCATTGAGGAAACGGCGTTCCTGCGCCTCTCCGCGATAAAGGGCGATGGCTTCTAAGTTTTCATTGATGCGCACGAGCGAAAAGCGAAAATCGGCTTCCTTCGCCCGCAGGTCTGCATGCCCATCGATCAGAGGCCGGCCCACGAACCAGGTCAGAAACGAGCCGATCAGCGAATAGGCTAAGGCGGACCAGACCATATAACCTGGAATAGTGGTCGGCTCGCCATTAAAGATGAAGGTAACCTGACTTGAGAGCCTCCAGAGCACGCCGATAAACGCGACCAAGAGCAAGGACGATTGGATAAGGCCAACGCCAAGATCGACCGAAAGCTCCGAAAGACGCTTGGCGTCGTCTTGAATGCGTTGGTCCGGGTTCACACTCATTTCGCTGGTCAATGGCAGCTGAACGGCGCGCATTGGTCTTAGCCATCTGTCGAGAAGATCATGGGTGATGGCTTGGCGAAGCCTCACTTTCAGCATTTCATGACACCAGGTCTGCGCAACCCCCAGGCACAAAAGGACGGCGATAATGATCATGAACACGCCGACCTCGCGCCCAAACGCCGAAATATCGCGTTTGGCGAAGGTGTCGTAAATGTCGCCTTGCCAAGTATTGAAACGGATTAGCGCCAGCGCGTTGACGGCGATCACACCCGTGATGGCAGCGGAGAGTTGAGTGAGCCTCCATTTGGCTTTGGGGTCGCTCACGACCGCCCACAGCTCGCGCATTTGCCCCAAAGTGCTGCCGTCAACAGTCCCAGCATTGTGCGGATTGAGCGGCATGGCTTGATTGTCAACCTGGCGTGAGCGTGGGTACGATGACTACGCGCTTATAAGATGTTGGGGCGGGCTTGGCAACCAACGGACGGGGGTGGTCTCGCATGGTAGAGATGAGCGTTGCCTATGTGAATGGCTTGCCGCTGGCGATGTGATCTTGCGCGATGAGGCTGTCGCGCGGCAAGGAAACGGCCTTTCTTTTTATTCACGACCCTGTGGCCTCCATCCCGCGCCCGGTTTTGGAGCTGCGCGGATTGACAAGGATCAAGCTTGCCGCTGGCGGCTGTGATAGGGTCCGCTTCGAGCTTGGCCTTGGCTCTAGACTTTGCAAACGAGGACGGAAAGCTTGTTTGGAAGCCGGAGAGTTCGAAATCCTTGTTGGTCCTAAAGCCGACCGCGAAGCGTTGCTGAAAGGTAGCGTTCGCGTCACTGAAAGCAAAAAGGCAGACGCATATGGTGGAACACGCCGCAACCCTTCGCCGCGATAATGCTTGCTTTGCCAAATGGGCGGCGGGTTACGGCGTCATCCCCCACGCCGATGAAACGCAAGTGCGCATTTTTGCGCTGGCCGAACGGCTCGTCCAATCAGGAAAATTTGAGAGCCTCGATGCCGTTTTCGAAACGCTCGCCGCCGCCGATTATCTGGCGAGCGCCGCCATGTGGCTTGTCGTCCACATGACCTACGCGAACGTAGTCGATCCAAACGGGCGGGCGCTCGATGCCCACGAGTTCAAAGCGGAGCCCGAAGGCCACACCGGCGGATCGCTCAACATGGTTCCGGCCTATGTGGGCTATATGCTAGCCAACGTGCTCAGCGCCACCACGCGCTCCTGGATCATGGGCCAAGGCCATTGCGTAGCGGCGATCGAGGCCACCAATGTACTGCTGGGCAACGTGTCCGAGCGGCAAAAACAGCGCTATTCGCGCTCGAAACAAGGGCTAAGCCAGCTCGCCCAAGACTTCTATTCTTACGCCATTGGCGCCGATGGCCGCCCCGGCGTGCCGCTTGGCAGCCATGTCAACCCGCATACCGCAGGTGGGGTTGCAGAAGGTGGTTATCTGGGCTTTGCCGAGGTCGAATACGTGCACATGCCGCTTAAGGGCGAGAGCCTGGTTGCTTTCTTAAGCGACGGGGCCTTCGAGGAGCAGCGCGGCAGCGATTGGTCGCCGCGCTGGTGGCGGCCAAGCGACAGCGGCGCCGTCATTCCCATCATGATTCTCAACGGCCGGCGTATCGAGGAACGCTCGGAAATCGCCCAAGAAGGCGGGGCCGAGTGGCTCGAGTCGTATCTCGCGCTTGAGGGGTTTGAGCCCGTCAATATCGACGGGCGCGATCCGGCAGCCTTTGCCTGGGCCATTCTTGAGGGGGAACGCAAGCTTGAGGAGCGCGGAAATTTGGCTCTGGCCGGTAAAATGCCTTATCCCGTCCGCCTGCCTTACGCGGTGGCGCGCACCCTCAAGGGCTATGGCTTTCCGGGTGCTGGCACCAACCGGGCGCACAATTTGCCGCTTGAGGGCAACCCGAGAACCGACGCCACCGCCCTTGAGCTTTTCAATGATGGTGCTACGCAGTTATGGGTCAAGCCCGCCATGCTCGACGCAGCGATCGCCCGCCTCAGCGTGCATGATGCACAAAAACGCCCGCGCGAGGCCGATCATCCGCTTGCCCGCCGCCAGGTGCCGTTACCTCATCTGCCGGAGCCGGAATGGCTTTCGCCCGCCGTTCAGGCTCCTGTTTCGCCCATGGATGCGATCGACCGCTATTTCGTTCGCCTCATCCAAGCGAATCCGCAATTGAGACCACGCGTCGGCAACCCTGACGAGCTCAGCAGCAACCATATGGGCGGGACGCTCGGCTTCCTGAAACACCGCGTGAACAAACCCGAAGCGGGCGTTGCAGAAGCAACCGACGGGGCCATCATCACGGCGCTCAACGAGGAGGCGGTCATCGGCGCGGCGCTTGGCAATAAGGGCGGGCTTAATCTTGCCGTGAGCTATGAGGCGTTCGCCGTCAAGATGCTGGGCGCGCTGCGTCAAGAGATCATCTTCGCCCGGCATCAAAAAGAGGCGGGGCAAAACCCAGGCTGGATCGGGGTTCCGCTGCTCGCCACTTCCCACACTTGGGAGAACGGCAAAAACGAGCAATCCCATCAAGACACCACTATCGCCGAGGCCTTGCTCGGCGAAATGTCCGATGTCTCGCGCGTGCTGTTTCCGCTCGATGCCAACACCGCAATGGAGGCCTTGCGGCGCATATATGCGGGTCATGGGCAAATCGGCTGTTTGGTCGTGCCAAAGCGCCCTCTTCCCTTAGCATTTAACGCGAGAGAGGCCCTCAAATTATGCGAGACTGGAGCTGGCGTAGTGAAGGGCGATCTCTCGAACGCCGATATTCAACTTGTAGCAATCGGCGCCTATCAATTTCAAGAAGCGCTTAAGGCGCAGGCGCAGCTCGAGGCTGGTGGCGTGCATGCTTGTCTCTCGGTTATTGTCGAGCCGGGCCGGCTTCGCGAGCCAAGGGATGGGCTCGAACGCGCCTTCGTGGTGTCTGATGCGGTTATCGAAGCGCTGTTTCCGGCGGCTCTGCCGCGTGTGATCGTGACCCACACCCGCCCAGAGCCTATGATCGGCCATTTGCGCCGCCTGGACAGCGGACGAAAACGCACCCGCGTTCTGGGCTACCTGAACCGCGGCGGCACGCTCGATGTGGCCGGCATGCTGTTTGCGAACCGATGCAACGCGGCATACATTGTTCGGGCGGCGTTCGAGCTTCTAGGCCGTGAAGGGCCTGCGCTTCACCATGAAGAAGCACTATCGGCTCGGCAGAACTGAAAGGGAAATCTGTTGCTTGCGTACGTTGCACAGCTGAGCAACTCATTCCCGACCCGAAACCGCTATATCGGAGCGCTTAGAACGCGCGAGCCGGTCGGATATCAGTAAGGTCCTTGCTAAGCTCAACAGCAATGCGAGCGGCCTTGACATCGATTGGGTTGCGCAAAGCCGCTGAAAAGTATGACCCTGACATTCTTAGGATCGAAAATCAAAAAACCAACCTTGGGAGATCCTAAATCGGCCCCACACCAAGCGGATTGATGAAGTCTTTGAACCATCATTTTTCAAGTCGGAATTTCTGGTAAGTGCGGTCGAACTGAAACGCTATCCGCACACGCTTATCCAAGGGTTCCCCCCGCATCAATGCCCTCGCTAGGGTTCGCTGCACCCTCTAGAACCAATATGATTCTATTATCCAGCCGGTGATGAAATCGCTCAACGAGCACGGGGTCCGCTTTGAAATGGCGGGTGAGCAATCTCGATCTTCAAATATGGTCCGGGCGGCAAAGGCGTGGAACGATTGCGCTATGTTCGCGACGGTGCGCCGCATCGGCAACGGCAATCCGGATCGGTTCGAACGGCGCGGCTTCCTCGATAAGATGTTGGAGATTGGATGCGATCATTGTTGTCCCTCTCGCAGGCGATGCGGCGCTAACATTCGACGCACGTGGCGCGCGATCATGAGTTCTTCGTCGGTTCGGAGAGTTTCCACGGCGACACGACTGGCATCGGCAGAGATGACCCGATCATTGTTCGCATTACGCGCGGCATCGAATTGAATTCCGAGGTACTCTAGACCTTTACAGATGTTCGCGCGGACGAGTGGCGCATTCGCGCCGATCCCGCCCGTAAAGACGAGCCTGTCTATGCCACCGAGTGCTGCCGTTAGCGCCGCCAAATGGAGGCGTGCCTGGTAGCAAAACAGCTCTATCGCTTCGGCGGCAGAGGGCTCGGCAGACCGCGCCAAAAGATCTTGCATGTCGGAGCTGAAACCGGACACTCCTAGCAATCCCGATCTTTCGTAGAGGAGATGTTCGACATCCGCGACCGTCATGCCTTTCTCCGTCAATAGGTAAAGGACGATGCCGGGGTCAAGGTCTCCGCAACGTGTTCCCATAGGGAGGCCGGCCAATGTCGAAAATCCCATCGTGGTCTCGGCACTGCGTCCGTCTCTCAGGGCACACATTGAAGCGCCGTTACCGAGATGTGCGATGATGATACGCTCGCGGTCGACGTCTATGCCGCCGCAGCGAAGCGCATCGACGATGTATTCATAGGACAGGCCGTGGAAGCCATACCGCCGGATGCCCTCCTCATGAAACGCCCGTGGCAGGGCCGTTAGGGTTGCAAGGCGCGGCAGCCCACGATGAAATGCCGTGTCGAAGCAAGCAATCTGCGGAAGGTCCGGCCGGGCGTTGCGAATGGCCACCATGCCGGCCAGGTTGTGCCGCTGGTGCAATGGGGCAAGCGGAATAAGTTGCCGCAGGCGCTCCTCCACCGCGATGGTTACCACGACCGGGCAATCGCACTCGGCCCCGCCGTGGACGACCCGGTGCCCTACCGCCACAAGCCCAGGTCTTGAGGGATGCCGGTCAATCGTTTCCAGCAGCTGTCCAATCGCAATCTCGTGGTCGGCAATGTGACCGGTCTTGTTGATTACTGCCCCACCCGTGGCGTCAATGATTTGAAAGTGCGCATCTGGGAGCCCGATTCGTTTGACGGAACCGGACCAGAAGCGGATCAGCGGCTGTCCTGCGTCGTAGAGTGCGAACTTCACGCTCGACGACCCGCAATTGATTACCAGGATTGCACCCGTTCCGCTCATCTGCTGCGATTGGGGCAAGTCAGTCATGCCTTGGCTCACGCGTGCCCGAGATGCGGTTCGCAGACATGCCTGGGCATGATTTCGCCGGTGCAATGGAAGCCACACTCGTTGATCTTGTCCTTGGAGACCGCCACGCTCGTGACCGCCTGTCATACTCGGCGATCATGCTGCTGGAGGCGGTGCTAGCGGTTGCGTGGTAGACCCCAGGTATTTTGCCCAGCTGCGTTTCGACCGTGCGACAGTCGAGTATGGACAGCATACCGCCCACATCAAGCGTGATCGTTTTCATTCACTGCTCCTCTCACTCAAGCCGTCGATTTTGCTGCATTCACTTCGACGCGTCGCTGTGACCCTTCGGTTTCGCCGTGTTGTTCTCCTTGCCGGCTCCGCAGCAGCAAGATGACTGAGCGGCCTTCGTTGGCACCGCATGAGCATAATGATCATGGCCCACGGAACTCATTCCTGGGCGCAGCCGCAGCCTCGTTCCCGCAACAGCTGTGCTTGGTCGCAGAGGGGGCACCCGCTAGCTTTTTCGGGTCAATCGCAGTCTCTATAGTCATAAATCTACTCCTTTTCGATGTCGGCGGTTGCGGATGGGTCTTTGAAACCTTGGAAGAGGCTGCAATCGATCAACAGCCGATGATCGGCGTTCTCGACAAGATATTTGGCCCCGGTAACCGTGCCGGCCCCCGTCCAAGAAGGATAATCGCACACCCAACATTGGCCCCCCAGTGTCAGTGAAGTTGCAGGGACGTGTTGGTAGTTGCCACTGCTGTGCATCAAAGTCTGCTTCATCGTCTTCAGCGCACTTGAGCATGTTTCAACAACAGTTCATGCGGGCTGGTCGCTAACCAAGTCTTTGCCAACGCCTGCCCTCATGATCTTGAGGAGGTTGCAATCTCAATGGACATTTGCCTTCCCGGCCAGCGCTTTGAGCCCGTCGAGATCGATGATCTGGATGAGCGATCCCCTGATAATGTCGATCAACCTTTGCTCCTTGAGCTTGCTCAGCATCCGGCTCACCGTCTCTGTGCTCATGCCGAGCAAATCCGCAATATCGGAGCGGGACATGGGCAGGGTGAGAAGGCGCGGATTTCTGCCGGCCCGCGCGTTGCGCTGCGATAAGGTCGACAGAAAAATGGCGACACGCTCAAGCGCGTTTTGCTGACCGAGCGTGAGGAGAAGATTGCGCGTTGCCTCCAGTTCAGAAGAAACTGCCTGATAAAGGCCAAGCGCAAATTTCGGATCCTGCGAGGCAAGCTGATTAAGCCTTGAGAAGGGGACCGACTTCAGCAAGGTCGCGCCGACGGTCTGGGCGCTGCAGGCATAGACATCCGACGCGCCTAGTCCGATGATATCGCCCGCAAAGGCAAAGTCGAATATCTGCCGTCTTCCATCGGCTGTCATTTTGTAAAGGCAAACGGCTCCGGCCTCAATCTGGTAGACGCTGCGCTTCTCGTCGCCTTCGTAGAAAATGTCCTGCTTTGGCGCGTAGGCTTTGCTCACGCCACCAGGCAGAACGCTTTCGCAAATCAAGGGGGTCACTCGACCAAGCGTGGCCTTGTCGCTATACTGGGAAATGCTTGCTGTTGATGCGCTCATTGCGTTAACTCCGGCTTGAAATCGATAGCTCGACTTAACCAGATCGATTTACCGTCCGTATGCGCGCCATGTGCAATCGAGTGCAAAACCGCCCCGTTCTCGTGGCAATTGTCTAAATATGTGAAAGTTTATGTAGAGCATATGTCTCAGGTCTCACACACGGCGCATATTCTGATCGTCGACGACGATCCGGAGGTGCGCGCCTTGCTGTGCGCGGCTCTTGAGCCAGAAGGCTTTCGAGTCTCGGCTGCGGGAAGCGGCGCGGAGATGCTGGCGCTCCTCACCGAATCGCTTCCCGATCTGATCACGCTCGATCTCAATCTTGGCGGTGAAGACGGACTGAAACTGGCCCGCGATGTCCGCGCCCGCTCAAACGTGCCGATCGTGATGATCACCGGCAAGGGCGATCTCATCGACCGCGTGGTTGGGCTTGAACTTGGCGCCGATGACTATATCGCCAAGCCCTTCCATGTGCGTGAGGTGCTGGCGCGGATCCGCGCGGTGCTGCGCCGCTATGCCCATGAGCCGCAGCCGGCAGAGGCAATAGCGGGTGCTTCTTCCGAGCGCTACGAATTCGAAGGCTGGGTCCTGGACATCGGGCGGCGCGAGCTTGTGGCCCCTTCCGGCGAGACTCTGCGATCTTACGACCGCCGAGTTCGAACTCTTGAGCATCCTTGTCCGGCGTCCAGGACGCGTCCTTTCCCGCGACAACATCATGGACCTCCTGAAAGGCCAGGATTGGTCGCCCCTCGATAGGACCATCGACGGTCTTGTGGCCCGCCTCAGGCGCAAGACTCGAGCCCGACAATGAGCGGCCGAGGCTCATAAAAACCGTGCGCAGCGTCGGCTACGCCTTCGGTATCGAGGTCAAAAAGCTTTAATGGTCTTCCGCTCCGTAAAGCACGCGGCTCAATGCGTTGGAAAGCTCGACGCGGTTAAAGGGCTTGCGCAGCAGCTCGAACTCGCCTTCGCGTCCCTTATCGGCTAACTCCGGAGCAAAACCGGACGTCAGCAGCACCTTGACATGAGGCTTATGCTCTCGCACCCAAAGACCAAGATCATATCCCGACATGCCGCCCGCCATCACAACGTCGCTAAAGACAAGCGCGATCTGGGGGTCGCTCTTCAAAACCTCCACGGCCTGCGGACCGGTTGCCGCTTCGGCGACCACATAGCCAAGCCCTTCCACCCTTTGCAGCGTTGTCTCGCGAACCTCCGGATTGTCCTCGACGACCAGCACCGTCTCATTATGCCGGGAGTATAAGACGGCCCCCGTACGGCTCGCCGCCCGCTTGGCGCTCCCTGCTTCCTCTTCGGCGCGCGGCAGGTAAAGACTGACGGAAGTTCCCTTGCCAGGCTCGCTGTAAATTGTCACGCTGCCGCCGGATTGGCTCGCAAAGCCATAAAGCGTGCTAAGCCCGAGCCCCGATCCTCGCCCGGTTCCCTTGGTTGTGAAAAAGGGCTCGAACACCTTCGGCAAGACATCCGGAGCGATGCCAACCCCGCTATCGCTGATGGACAGCCGCACATAGTCTCCGGCTGGCGTTCCTTTCAGCTCGGCCGCCTGGCCCGCGTCAATCGCAACATTGTCCGTTTCGATAATGAGGCGGCCGCCGTTCGGCATCGCGTCGCGAGCGTTTAGGCCAAGGTTTAGGATCGCGTTCTCGACCTCGCTCGGATCGGCGCGCGTAAGCCAGGGATCGCTGACGAGAGACGTTCTGAGGATGATCTGCTCGCCGAGCGTGCGCCTAAGCAATTCCAAAAGCCCCGTCACCTGCTCATTCAGATTAAGCACAGTGGGCTCAAGGCGCCGGCGGCGCGCGAAGGTTAGCAGGCGCGAGGTCAACCGCGCTCCCATCTCGGCAGCATTGCTCGCCCGGTCAAGATGCTCGCGGGCCGTGGTGCTCCGCACATCCGGTTCCAGGAGTTCGAGACTGCCGCTGACGATCGCAAGCAGATTGTTGAAGTCGTGAGCGATGCCGCCCGTGAGCTGACCAAAGGCTTCCATCCGCTGCGATTGGACGAGCTGTTTTTGCGCCTCCTCCCGCCGCTTCATGGCGATTTCCAGCTCTTGCGTGCGATCGGCCACGCGCTGCTCGAGAATTTTGTTCATGTTGGCGAGTTGCTCGGCGGCGATCTGGCGCTCGGTAATATCCGTCAGCGCCACGATAAATATCCTTTCGCCGCCGACCTCGATCTTTGAGATTGAGGCTTCGGCGGGAAATTCGCTGCCATCCTTGCGCAGACCCGCCACGCCCTGCCGCTCGCCCATGCGCCGCGTATTTTCACCGCTGGACCAAAATCCCTCCACATTGTCCTTATGGGACGAGCGAAACCGGTGCGGGATCAAAAGCTCAAGCGGCTGGCCAATGATCTCGTCGCTCCGATAACCGAAGAGCTGCTCGGCCGCTTCGTTGAAGAGCGTGATGCGCTGACTGGCATCGATGGAGATGATCGCGCTGGGGGCGATGGAAAGGATGGCGCTGAGCCGAGCCTCGCTGTGCTTGGCTTCTTCCTCCTTTGCCTTCCAGCCGGTGATGTCCATCACACTGAAAATGGTGCGAGCTTGTCCATCCGTTTCTTCTCCCGAGCCGAAGGCTTGCAGCCGCACGCTCAGCCAACGCGTTTCTGCATCGGCGCGCACAATGCGGTGCTCAATCGTAAAGATATGGTCTTGCGAAGACTGTTTCGCTTGGGTGGCCAGGTCGCGGACCGTGTCGCGGTCCTCGGCATGAACTTGGCCGAAATAGGCGGCGATGGAGGGCGGAATGCCGGCCTCCACTCCGAGGATACCGTAAAGCGCCGGTGACCAGTAGACCGTCCCACTTTGGGGATCGTCGTCCATGATGCCAATTTCGGCCGCTTTCAGCGCCAGGGCGCGTGCGTCAGTCATTGCTACTCCAGCCCGCTCGTTGATTTCCAAAGCCGCCCGAAATGAATTTTTTGTAGCAGGCCTTGGTGGGCGCTTTTTTGATCCGCGTCAAAACATAAGCTTAGTTGGCGGAAACGACCAACTCCGGCACAGCGTGTTCTGAGACCCTCGCTGGCCGCTGGGACTATTTGCGCGTCTCGGCCGCCGGCTTAAGCACCTGGGGGGCTGGGGGCTGCTTTTCGTCGGCGCTCGCAATCATGTCAGCCGTCCAACTCATCAGGCTGGGGGCAAGTTTCTTGAAAGTCTGGTTGAGAGCCTTGGCTGCGTCCGCTTCGCCTTGCGTCTTGGCCGGTACCTTGGCGTCAAAAATCTGCGCCGCGATTACGCGTCCATCGCTCGTCACAAGCTTGGCGCTGATCTCGGCATCGGCTGTCGGCTCTGGCACAGAGACGATCTGAAACCGTCGGATGTCGATCAGAAGCTGGTACTCGGGCGTCGATCCTTCGAGCGGCCGGTTTACCTGGCCGAGAGACCCATTGTTCTCAAAGCTTTGGACAATCCTGGCCTGCATGAGCTTCGGGAGTCTGTCGGTCCATTTCGCATTGCCGAGCGCTGCAATCTGTCCGTCTTCGAGCTCAGTGAGGAGCTTCTCAGAATCATACGTCAAAAGGGCGCTGGGCTCAGGCACGGCCACCTGCTTGTCGAGGCGCTGGCGAGGTGCTGCGGTCGATGGAATGGCACTCAAGTCATAGGCGCCGCCACCCGCCTTGGCGCCGCCGCCTGTCATTCGCTCCAGTCCCGCCAAAACTGTGTCTACCTTCCCGGAGTTCCGGCCCAGAGCCTCAGAGAACGAAGTAAGATTGGTGATCATGCCCTGCAGGTTGCCCGAATTGTCAGCGAGAACCTTATCGATCCGGCCGAGCACCTGCCGGGCCCCCTCGCTCATCGTCTGGCCCGCAGCGTCATCGGCGGCGAGGCGGGGAAGCCGGCCGGGAGAAGCCGAAAGGAGCGGTGCGCTCGGGGTACCGCCCACCAGAGTTACAACCGGCACGCCGGTAAGACCTTGGAACTCAAGGGACACTCGGGTATCGGCTCGAACTGGCGCGCTAGCATCGACTGAAATCGTCGCTACAACCTCTCGCGGCTCATCCGGCACCAGCTTGAGACCTGTTACCTCTCCAACGCGAATACCATTGAAGAGGACGGCGGATCCGCTCAGGAGGCCCGAGACCGTGTTTCGAAACCGAACCTCATAACTTGTCCTTTTGCCAAGACCGCCCGTCGTTTCCAGCCAATAGACAAAACCAAAGACCGCCACGATGACGACGAGGGTGAATAGTCCGATTAAGATATAGCGCGCCCTGATTTCCATTGGATCTACCCCTGTGCCTCCGCATGTGCCATCTTCGCCAATCCCCGGCCGCGCTGGCCTCGAAAATAGGATTTCACCCAGGGATGATCTGAAAGAAGCATCGACGAGATGGGACCTTCCGCGACCACTTTGCCATCTGCAAGCGCGGCGACGCGGTCGCAAACCAGGTGCAGACTATCGAGGTCGTGGGTGACCATGAAGACTGTCAGCCCAAGCGTGCTCTGGAGCGTGCGGATAAGGGAATCGAACTCCGCCGCCGCGATGGGATCGAGACCCGACGTCGGTTCATCCAGAAACACAATCTCGGGGTCAAGCGCGAGTGCGCGGGCCAAGGCGACGCGCTTTGTCATTCCACCGGAAAGCTCCGAGGGGAACTTGTCGCCATCGGCCCGGCTCAAACCGACCATCTCAAGCTTGGCGGCCGCTACTTCAGTCATGAGCCGCTCCGAGACATGAAGATATTCCCGCATGGGAAACTCAACGTTCTGACGCGCCGTTAGAGACGAGAACAGCGCGCCATGCTGGAACAGAACGCCCCATCGCCGTTCGATTGCGCGCAGCTCCTCATCGCTTGATTTGTCTTGATCGGCTGCTAACACTTCTATCGTTCCCTCGCGCTTCGGCAGAAGACCGATGATCGTGCGCATGAGGACGGATTTTCCACTGCCTGAGCCTCCCACAAGGCCCAGTACCTCGCCGCGATAAACATCCAGCGAAAGATGATTTAAAACGGTGGTCGCTCCAAAACCGACCACGAGATCGCGCACCCGGATAATTGGCTCGGACTTCCCTGTCATAGTCACATTCCGATCGCAGAGAAGAAGATGGCGAAAAGGCCGTCCAAAACGATAACAAGGAAAATCGATCTCACCACGGAGGCCGTGGTTTGCAGCCCAAGCAACTCCGAACTCCCTCTGACTTGCAGACCTTCTGAGCAGGATACAACGCCGATGACCAGCGCCATGAAAGGCGCCTTGATCATTCCGACTTTGAAAGTGGTGATAGAGACGGCCTCGCGGAGCCTCGCAATGAAGATTTCGGGGCTCATCCCAGCATAGAGCCATGCAACCAATCCACACCCGTAAAGTGCCGCCATCGAGCCCAGAAATGTCAAGACGGGCACCGCAATGACAAGAGCAAGGATACGCGGCAGAATAAGTACCTCGACCGGGTCGAGCCCCATAGTGCGAAGCGCGTCAATCTCCTCACGCATCTTCATGGAGCCGAGTTCCGCCGTGTATGAGCTGCCGGACCGTCCCGCCACCATGATGGCGACGAGAAGCACGCCTATTTCACGAAGGATGAGAATGCCGGTCATGTCGACGACGTAATTTTCCGCGCCGAACTTCCGAAAATGAAAAAAGCCCTGCTGAGCGATGATGCATCCGATCAGGAAAGTAATCAGTAGAATAATGGGAGTAGCTTGCCAGCTGACACGATCAAGTTGGTGCACCGCGGAGGTCAGCCGGAACTCCTTCGGATGCCTGATGATCCGGGCGGTAGCCACCCCGATGGCTCCGAGCATATCGAGAAAGGGGAGAAGGTTACGCGCTTGCTCAACGAAGCCTTTCTCAAATTTACGGATGGCAGAGCTCAGTCCTTTTTTTTCCGCCTTTTGAGTTCCGTCCTCACGGTTGACTGCATGCACATTTTGCAGAAGTCCTTGAAACTCATTGCGCAAGCCGACGATACCCGTTCGCTGCCCCGCTCCCGACCTCCCCCGGATCAGACGTTCGAGGAGCCAGGCGCCGAAGGTGTCGAATGCGCCGACATTGCGCATGTCAATGGACACATTGCGCGCTTTCGAAACCTCATCCGCCGCATGGTCGATTAAGGCCTCGAGTTCACCCGCATGAACAGCCGTCCACGATCCGGACGCGAGCAGCTCGAAGCTGTCGCCATTGAGAGTTGCTCTCAAGGAGGGTGTCATACTCATCGCCGTTGATCTTCCGCTTAGCCGCGCGAGAACGTGATCGAAACACCCCTAAAGCCGGGGCCGCCCGTTGTGATGTTGACTTGGTGTGTAGACCCGCTCACCGAGAGCGACATCGAGCCTGTCAATTGGCCGTTGAATCTAAGACTAAGCTTGTTAGTGGACGCGCTGCCGCTAACTTCACCTTCGACACTGAAGTTTCGTTCTTCCCAATGCCCAGTCACGCGGCCATTTTCATAGGTCAGGCCGCTTCGCATTTCAATTTTGTTGTTCTCGGACTGGCACCGGATGGAAAGCGATAGCTCCGAACGTGTCGCCTTCTGAGTGTAATAGCCGCGGCAAGAGAGGCGCTCGCTGCTTCCGTCTTCCAGCCGGACTTGCCCTGAGCCTCGCCAACTTCCGGCAAGCTGCCCGAAAGGGGTTGCTTCCTGGGCGAAGACAACGGAGGGGATTAACAGTGTGCTCAGGATGGCGATGGTGGTCTTGACAAATTTGCGCAGGTTCAATGTAAGCATGTGCTTTACTACTCTTTCTGGCGATCAGAGGGAAGAACAACTGCAGCGAAGCTGTGAGTTTTGCGGCTTCGAATGCGTATCTCTCCAGCTACCGTTAAGCTTTACAGCTCACATAGCGCTAGCGCAGATGCGTTGATATTCGTCAAAATACACAGGTGAGGCAACGCGCAAAATTACGAGGATTGGGATACCCATGTTCCATGTCCCAAAGTCCTCTCCGCGAACGTCTATGCTTCCACGCGCACAGGCATTTGCAAGTTCTCTCGTCTGCATCTCGGCTGGATCGTCGGACGGCAGGCCCAACGCCGGTCTGGAGGCAGCCATCAACTTCTCCCCCCTGTACAATCTCGTCCCCGCCGCATTGAATGCGAAGCGGAAAGGCGCCCTCGTTGGGCATTGACCGGTAAGCTTCGCAAGTTTTTATTTGCCGAGGTTGCGAAAGACAACATGCCGAGATCCATGCTCAACTTTTTAGTCGCCGATGTCGCGATCATCGAGGCCTTGCGAAGGGTTTGACGCCGGTCAACGTCGAACCGTTGCCTCAACCGTAACATGCAGTTATTTCCTCGTACCGGAGCTGCTATTATGCCGATCAAAACGATCCTCGTCTATTTACCATCGGTCAAGTCCACTCAAAACATCATGGCGACGGTCGCGAAGATCGCCGGATCTCGAAATGCCCATGTCATTGGTTTACACATCTCGCAACTCATTCCCCGGTACGCGGAATTGTCGGCCGAGCTTCCGCTCGATGTTTTCGATCAGCTCAAAGAAGCCGGCAACAAAAACGCGGATGAAGTCAAACGCGTTTTTGAGGAAAGCGCAAAAGCCGGCCTCCTCGATTATGAATGGCGCAACCCTGAGGTTTCATACACATTGGGCGAAGAGCAGATCACCTATGAGACGCACAGCGCCGATCTCATCATTTGCCCCAAGGCAAGCGATGAAACGCCTGATCCATGGAATGATTTCGCCGAAATCGCGATCGTTCAAAGCGGCCGGCCCATCCTGATACTTCCCCCCAAAGTTCCCGAAGCCCGCGTCGGCAGTCACGTTGTCATTGCCTGGAACAACACGCGCGAATCGGCGCGAGCGGTATTCGATGCACTCGACTTGCTTCGAGAGGCGTCAAGTGTCCGAGCCATCACTTTGATCGACAATGAGGATCAGAGGACATCGGCGCAAGTGGCGGGCGCCAATCTCATCGCGGCTCTTGCCCGGCATGGTATCCCGGCGACGCTCGCCGTATCATTCGCAAGTGAGGATGGTGCCGGCGAAACCATCCTATCGCGGCTTGCGGATGAGGGGTGCGACCTGCTTATCACGGGTGGGTACAGCAAGTCTCCCTTGCGAGAGACGATCTTTGGCGGTGCGAGCCATGTTATCTTACGCGATACCTGGGTTCCCACATTGGTATCGCATTAGCTGGAACGCATATTCAAGCGTGCGGCCGCAATCGGATCGCACGCACACTCAATAGCATGAAGCCGGTTTGGACGCATAGCAAACCCGTTGCGCCAAAACCGCTTCATGCCATGCAGGCTTCCTTGCAATCGCAGCCGTATATCTCCGGCTGCCAATTTTTGGCAACGCGGCCTAAAGCGCGGCGCGTGAGTAGCGGCCTTCAGCTCTCTTTTTCACGTCAAACCGAACTTCAGTCCCACATGGGTCTAGGAAGACCGGGCGGCTCGCCTCAAGGAGAGGTCTCCTCCGGAGGCGAGGCTTCGAAGGCCGAGGGCGTAACGATCCGCCCGTCTACAACTTCGACGATGCGGTCGCAGCGCCGGGCAAGATCCATGTTGTGCGTCACAATCAGAAACGTCGTACCGCTCGTTTTGTTGACCTGGCGCAGCATCTCGAACACCGAATTTGCAGATTTTGTATCGAGATTGCCGGTTGGCTCATCGGCGAGGATCAGGGCAGGGTTCATGGCAAGCGCCCTGGCAATGGCAACGCGCTGCTGTTGTCCGCCGGACATGTTGTTCGCCAAGTTATTTTCCCATTGAGCAAGGCCCACCTGTCCGATGAGGTCATGAGCCCGCGCTCTTATGCTCTCGCTGGGAAACACATTGTCGGCCAGCAGCGGCATCATGACGTTCTCGATCGCGGTGAAGGCGGAGATCAGGTAGTGATATTGAAACACAAAGCCAATGCTGTGCCCTCTAAGGCGCGTGAGGTCGGCATCACCGAGCTTGCTTGTTTCGTGTGCCTCGATAAACAGCTTTCCCTTTGTTGGCCGGTCGAGCAGACCGATGATGTTTAAGAGCGTGCTCTTTCCGGACCCAGAAGGGCCTATGAGCGCGACGAACTCGCCGCGCAACAGCACGAGATCGATATTGTGCAAAACCTCGACCTCGACGGGCGTCCCGACATTGTAGGACTTGCAGACGCCTTCAAGGCGCAGAACTTCTTGCCGCTCAGCCACGGATTGCCACCACTGGATCGAGATTGGCGGCTCTAAGCGCAGGCACCGCGGCGGCGCCGACGCCGGTCGCGGCGGCAAGCAGCACCGAGCCTATGAACAAAGACGGCTCAAGGATCAGTGGAAAGAGTTCACTGCCGTCTACCTGGCGCATGTAGGAATGCCAGAATATGACAGCCCCACCGCCCATAGCGGCCCCAACAAGCGAACCCGCAAATCCGAGCAATCCACCCTGAAGGAGGAAGACGCGAAGGATTTGTTCTTTTGAAGTTCCCATGGCCCGCAGAATGCCGATATCCTTCGACCGCTGGATCACCGATACAACCAGCACGCTGGCGATGCCGAATGCGACGGAAAGACCGACAAAAACGCGGATCAAAGTGTTGGACGTCTGCTGAGCGCTCACCGCCGTGAAAAACTGGGCATTCGTCTTTATCCAGCTGTCGGCCTCAACGCCGGTCGCCGATTGAATGGCTTGCGCGATCGTTTCGGCTGCATAAATGTCGGTAACTGTGAGATCGAGGGCCGTTACACCCCCAACAAGATTGGAAAGGGCTTGCGCCGTTCTCAGAGCCACAAATGTGGAGCGTTGATTGGCGCCCTTATTGCCGAGATCGAAGATCGCGGTGATCGTTAGCACGCGCGAGGCGCCATTCGCTGCCGAGACGGTGATCTTGTCACCGATCGTTACGCCAAGGTCGTGGGCGAGTTCGGTGCCGATCAAAATGTCTTCGGTCAAGACCCGTATCTCGCCTGCAACGACATAGTCCGGGATCCGAACAATCCTGAAATAGACCTGCGGGTTCATGCCGGTCAAAGTGATCGAGCGGCTGGCATCCCCTCGCACAGCCAGCGCCGAGGTCGTCATAGTGGGCGAAACGTTCGTGATATCGGGCCACGCTTGCAGCTGCGACCGGATCTTCTGCCATTGATCGATGGAGCGGATGCGCTGCGCAGGACGCTGCACCGTCGCCGCCACGACAAGGCCGGCTTGTTGGGTTCGCAATGGCCGCGCCACTTCGTCGGGGGGGATGAGCTGGATATGAGGCTGCGATGTCAGCACGCGCTTAATGAAATTTGCTTGCAGGCTCGACAGCATTGCAGACATGAAGACAATAACGGCCACACCGATCGAAACGGCGGTGATAATAAAGATGGTCTGCATCCGTCCCTCTTTCAGGAAGCGGATCGCCGCGATCCATTCAAACGGAAGCCAGCGCTTCATGACGGGCGAACCGCAACCAGCCGAGGCCTTAGGCGGCTCCCGTCCCGGAGAGAATTCCCGCCGGGAGGCACAACGAACTCGCCTTCGTTTAGCCCTTCAAGAACCTCCGCTTTTCCAGCGCGGACAAGCCCAATTTTGACCGGCTGGCGCTTGGCTCTCCTAGAGCCGGCCTTAAGCACCCACGGATTGGCGCTCGCGGGCTCACGCACGTCGGCGGCCGGCACGATAAGCGCGCTCGGGCGGCGCGCCACCTCGATGTCTACTGAAATCGTCATATCCTGCCGCAGGTAAGCCGGAGGATTTGGAACGCGGAGCTTGACCTCCACGGACGCCCGCTGAAGATCAACGCCCGGATTTATATAAACAACTTCGGCCGTGAATGTCTCGTTGGGGAAGGCGTCGGCTGAGGCAAGCGCCTTTTGCCCCACAGCGATAAACCCAAGATTTCGTTCGTCAATCAGCACGACGAGCTGGGTGTCTCCCGAAGGCGACAGCATCATCAACACATTCGAGGGCTGAACGACGTTGCCTCGTTCGACATTACGTGAGATCAGAACTCCGTCGCGGGGCGCGGTGATGACCGTGTAGCTTAGACGCGACTGGGCGGTGGCCAAGTTGGCCTGGGCCTGCTTGAGCTGTGTCTCCGCCATGACATAGTCGCTCCCGCCCGCGCGGTTGGTAAAAACTTGGAATTCGGCGCTTCTGACTTGCGCTTTGGCGACATCGAGGCTCCTCGTCGCATCGTCGAGCGTGGCTTTTGTCGCAAAACCGTCTTTGGCAAGCTTGGCTGTCCGGTCGTAAGCCTGTTCTGCGTTAAGGAGCGTAGCCTTGGCTTGTTTAAGCGCCTCATTGGCGGATGGGAGGGTCAACTCACGCAATTGGCGCAGCCGGGCCTCGGCTTGCGCCACGGCGCCCTCGCTTTGGACAACCGCTGAGCGCGCCTCCCGGTCATCGAGCACGACGAGTGTGTCACCTGCCTTCACCGTTTGCCCCTCGTCCACGGGCACGCTCGACACGACCCCCGTGATCTGGCTGCCAATGTTCACCCGGAAGGGCGCCTCCACGTGGCCGCTTGCAACGATGGTCTGGACGAAATCAGCGCGAACCACCGGATCAACCTTCAAGGCTGGACCAAGCAGGATCGGCGCGCCAATCCAGCCAAGAAGGACGAGCGCTGCGAGGATGGCGGGCCCCCGCCATCGCCAAGGCCACAGCGCAGCAGTCAGCCCATGAAACCCGCCGATCATGGCGTCCAGGGGCTCTAACTTCCCAACAAAAGCCGTAGCTCCTGCCGCCAATTCGCTAACTTTCGCCTTCTGCTCATCTAGCATGCAATCCATCCCGGCAAATGCCAGCCAGAGCAACAGCATCGCTCCCGCTCGGCGAAGCGTAACCGTACGGCGTTTTGCGCTGGTCCAGCATGATTTACATCAAATGCTTTGGATGCGTTCAGCACGCATCTTGAAGTGTTCGCTAAAAGGAGAATCCTGGTTCCTTCGCACTCGTCGCAGTTTTGGGATGGTCCCTACTTGCGGGCACGACGTGAACGACGCGATATCCGCGACTTTTGAGCTCCCGGAGAAACCCAGGCAACGCCACCGCCGTCCTTTGCTGGATGTCGTGAAAAAGGATCATGCCCTTACGTCTACGTTCAAGGCGCTCGATAGCGAGCGCCAGGACCTGGTCTGGGGTAATGCGCGTCCAGTCGTTCGCCGAGAAATCGACGCTCCAGATTGCCAGTCCCTGCGCAAGAGCATAGTTCTCAACCGCGCTATTGTCTTCGAGGTACGGGAACCGAAAGAATGGTGCGACGGCTTTGGGGTCTCCGACGGCCGCGGCCACCGACGCGATCCCGTCTGAGATCTCTTTTTTGGCCGCTGCGGGCGACAGCCGCGTCATATGCGCATGGTGTTGCGTGTGCGTTCCAATCGTGTGGCCTTCATTATGAATCCGCCTTACCAGGCTCGGAGCTTCCCTGGCCATGGAACCCACGATGAAAAAAGTGGCCTTTACACACTCAGCCGCCAGCGCGTCGAGAACACGTGAAGTGTAAGGCGCCAATGGTCCATCGTCGAATGTCAGCACAACCTCGTGGTCTTGAAGCGGCAGCGTTTCGTGGTATTGCATTGCGCCGAGACGGCGATGTTCCGAAGGATCAAGAGAAATCAGCCGGCTTGTGCCAAGCGCGCTTGGGTCGCCACGACACTCCCCTGCCTCGACAGCCGCACCCGCGGTCCCGACGAACATCATGCACGTAGCCGCTAACCGAAGAAACATGAGAACCCCCGTTCGCAAGGCCCCAACTGCGCTCCCGACGAGCGGGGAGAAGCCGAAGCGTTTCAGTTTAAAATAAAGGCCCACGACCTCTTGCCACGGAGGCGTGGTCGCCCACGGTCTCGCGCAGTCGAACCGTGAAGGATCATCGTTGGTGTAAAATCACCTTCACAATTGCTGCTTTGATCGCGAAGGTTGCGCATCCAGTGCTCCCAAGATCGCTGATTGCAGGGGCGACGCTTTGACGAGCATCAAAAAGCTACAGCTGGAGTGCGTCCCTGAATGAAAGGGAAGCCCGAAACCGGTCATACTCCATTTTGCCCTCAAGTGACGCCCATGGGTGGCCTAAATGGCCATTGTAATATTTCATGCGTTCTGGCCAACTCCTCGACCGCAAGCATGACACACCCAGGTCGACCGATGCCGCCGACGCGGTGGCGCATGGATTTGAGGGAGCTTGAATTGTTCGGCGTGACAAACGCCAATAGCCTCAACATTCTTACCCGGCGCGCAGACCGCAAGGCAGGCCTTCTGCAACGGCCCGCTTCGAGCTCATCCCACGCGCTTCTTCAGGTTCTCGACCCTCCGCGACTTGATCGGATCGATCACGTTAGAGATCGGGACCGCGCAAGAGATGCAAAACAAGTCTCGTCGATGGCAAAGTTTCACACGCACTCCTCTCCTGCCATCCAAGATCTTCTTGTGGCCTTTGTTGATCAGCATCAAACCCGAAAAGGCTCTGAATGGGATATCAGTGAAATAACAATGGAGGATGCCATGAAACCAACCCGCACCTGGATCGTGATCGCCGATGGTTCTCGCGCCCATATCCTGTTGAATGAGGGGCCTAATAAGGCCGTCAGTTTCGTTCCCGGCACTGATTTTCGCCATGGGACGCCTCCGAACCGGGACATTTACGCCGATCGGCCCGGCAGAACCCATGAATCGGCAGGTGTTTCCCGGTCGGCAGTGGAGCGCAATGATGCACACGCTCAGCAAAAACAAGAGTTCGTGCAAACACTGATCGCGCTTCTAAAAGAGAAGCTTTCCAAGAAAGAGTTCGATCGCTGGATTCTCGTGGCCCCTCCCGAAATCCTCAGCGATTTTCGCCAGAATTTCGATCATACGCTCAAAGACGCATTAGCCGGTGAAGTAGCGAAGGATTTGACGAGAATCCCAATCGATAAGATTCTAGACCATTTGCACAGTGTTTTACCTATCTGATTGCGAAGCTTCGCTTTTGAGTAATTTTCGGGTCTATACGTCCTCTTTGTTAAGATGAAGAAGTGTTACGAATTATTCATCGCGACCGCATTCCTAGCGGGGCGACACTCGCAGATGTTTCGGAAAGCGTGGATAACGTTGGCAGGTGGCATGGAGGGCCGCCCCTTTCCATAGGCATGCGTTTTACCGCCCCAACGATAGCGTCTCTGCCCTAGCCCATCCTCTGATATCGTCCTCGATTTTCTCAACTGGGCCGCACGCAGGCCTATCTTCTGGCGTCAACCCGACCGAATTAAACCTCGGCGTCGCCGTACCTCGGTTTGATATCCTTGCCGATGACGCTGGCGGATCGACGTGGGGAGCGCGTTTTGCTCGATTGAGCAGCGCAAAGCCTCGAGCGATCTTGCCACCGCCATCGTCCCGGCAGGAGACAGCATTACCTACGGGCTACTCAAGTATTCTCCCATATCGTCTGATGTGCAGTCTCCTTTGATGACCATTTGAATTCGGTGCCGTCGTCCAATGCAAGATGACGGCAAGCTCACGGGCGACGGCCACTTTGCCTTTCCAATACCGCTTCGCTTGGCAAGCCGTAGGCGCCAGGCCTGAAGTGCCGGCCATTTTCGCAATCCGCGTCAAGAGGACGTTGGCGGCTTCGTACAGATGGCTTCGCAGCATCGCATCTCCGCATTTTGAGATGCGACCAGTCCAGTCGGTCTCGCCGGAGGCGTAGCGTCGGGTCGTCAAGCCGGCGTAGGCGCCGACGCTACGCGATCTCTTGAAGCGCATGGGATCGTCGATGGTCGCCAAATAGCGCAGAGCGCCGTGATCGGGCCGACACCGGGCGCAGTCATAAAGCGGCGTACTTGCTCCTTAGTGCGCGCCAACTGCCTTACCTTGCAGCCCTACCGGAGGTGTGATTGGATGAGCTTTTGCGCAACATTGAGGCCCATGCTCAACCTCTGACGTTAAGTCTTCAGGCTGCCGCGTTTCATAGCTTAAACGGGTGATTTCCGGCGCATTGGGTAACGACAGAAGCAATAGCGCCACCCTGGTATATGGCGCTACGTTCCATCCCGCCCCGCGAATACACTTGGTGTTCTGTCTTTATCTCCTTCTGCGCCGTGACGTTGTTACGCCGGTTGGGGTCCCAATTCCTGGAGTGTCCGCAGAAATGAGATGACGTCTTCTCTGCTTAACATGCCGATCACATGGCGATCCCGGGTGACAGGCAACTGGTTGAATCCATTGCGGTCCAGTTTCTGGAGGGCAGTCCCCAGCTCGGCATTAGGATCAATACTCTCTAACTTGTCCAGGGGAAGCATGACCTGACCGGCGCGCGTCGTCGCCCATTCGGGTCGCGGCACCTCCCTTATCCGTTGCAAGGTCACCAAACCAACGTCGTTATCTCCGCGCTTGACGAGAAAACAGCGTTGCCCGCCACCAAGGATATGGTCGTCCACCAAATCCTGCAGCGTCACATCTTCCGGCACGTTGGCGCAATGAGTGCTCATGGCCTGCGAAACGGTGTGGCCTGTCAGAAGTCCCTGAACCGTCACTTGCTGCACCTGTGCGGAGGCGGCGTTGTCGAGAAACCAGCCGATGAACGCAATCCAAAGCCCTCCGGTAAAGTTGCCGCTGAACATTTGCCAGACGCCGGTGAAGATAAACAGAAAGGCAAAGAGGCGGCCGGTATTTGCCGCGATGAGGGTCGACCGACGCATGTTTCCCGTGATCGCCCAAACGATGGCCCGGAACACGCGGCCGCCGTCGAGTGGATAGCCGGGGATCAGGTTGAACAGCGCCAGCGCCAGGTTGATGTAGGCGAGATACTTTGCCAAGCCGAGGAGCGGTTCAACGCCGGCAACCAGCGGCTGCGTCAAGTAGAAAAAAATCGCCAAGATCAAGCTCACCAGCGGACCCGCACTCGCGATCAGAAACTCAGCTATGGCGCTGGGCGGTTCCGCCCCAATCTGAGCGACTCCCCCAAAAAGGAATAGCGTGATGCTAGGCACGGGGACTTTGTACCGAAGCGCGACTGCGGAGTGCCCGAGCTCATGGAGCAGCACACTCACGAAGAGCATGATAGCTGCTACTGCGCCCATGACCCAGTACAGGAATGGTGGCCAGTCCTTGAACTCGGACGGAAAATAATTCGTGGCCAATATCCAGGTGAGCAGAGCGAAGATGACAAACCAGGAGTAATCCAAACCGATCTTGATCCCCAGAATTCTGCCTAACGGGATGTTGTGTCGGGTCATGAGCCTTCTTCCTTATCGGTGCGCGGCCAATCGTGGCCTGCGGCGAACGAGGTCCTTACTGGGCAAATGGAACGTGACATGAACGGTGTCTCGCGCTCAAGGAGGAACGAAACGGACGAAGGGAACGTCCACGTGTAAGTCAGCACGATTGGTCTAGGTGCATACCGTCGACGTTGTCGGCAAGACCAAGAATGCTGATTGCAGGGGGCGATGCTTTGACGAGCATCAATAGCAAAGCGCAAACGCGCCGACAGCTGGAGTGCTGCCCTGAGTGGAAACGCCGAGGTCGAGACTCGGCGGGACTTATCCGCTCTCGCCAATTTTATGCGGCAGATTTTTAGCGTCGTCGCAAAGGTATAGATCCTCGCCAGCGTGGTGCGCCATCAAAGGTGTGGAAAGGCTGCCCGGGCAAGGAAGAACTTAAAATCGGCGACCAGCTGTTACCCCTACTGTTACCCGGACGCCGTTGCGGTAAATATTTTTATGTTTAAGTCTTTGATTTATATGGTGGGCGCACAAGGATTCGAACCTTGGACCCGCTGATTAAGAGTCAGCTGCTCTACCAACTGAGCTATGCGCCCCCACCATGCAGTCTGTAATAAACCACTCGACTGCCAAGCGTATCCTCGCCCGCGCCGTTAGGCGAAGGCAAGTTCAGTCCTTATACGGCGTCACACCCGCCAATTCAAGTTTGCTCTTGCAGAAGCTCGCTTTTTCCCTTGGGTTTAGGCGAACTCCATGATGATGGCGTCAACGGCCAGACTGTCGCCCGGCTTTGCGCGGAGCTTGGAAACGGTAACGTCGCGGTCCGCCTTCAGCACATTTTGCATTTTCATGGCCTCGACAACGGCAAGCGCTTCGCCTGCCTTTACTTCCTGGCCCTCGGCGACGGCGATGGAAACAACAAGACCAGGCATCGGGCAGAGGAGCTTCTTGGAGGTATCCGCCCCCTTTTTTTCCGGCATGAGCGCTGCAAGCTCAGCCTCGCGCGCCGTATAAACAAATGTCCTGGCGCGAAGCCCGGCATGGGAAAGATCGTAGCCGTTGAGCGCTGGCCTCACCTGAACCGCTATTTCGTTTCCAGCGACTTTCCCCTCCCATAGGAGCTGACCGGGCCACCAATCGCTATGCAAAACCAGCGTCCGTCGCACGGAACCGTCCTCATTGCGAAGCTCCACGGAGGTCTCTTGGTCCAGCTCTCCGGTTACGCGCAAGCGCTGAGAAAAACCATCGAGATGCACGATTCGGTCTTCGCCCATTTTCATGCCCACAGCGCCGGAGAGCTGCCCGGAGATTTGCCTGCGCCTTGAGTTATGCAAATGGTCGATGGCGGCTGCGACCGAAACGAGAATATCGCGCGCCTCCCCTTCCGGCTTGCGAGGCTTGAAGCCATCGGGAAACTCCTCGGCGATGAAGCCCGTAGAAAGCTCGCCGCGCCGCCAACGCGGATGATGCATCAGCGCCGAGAGAAACGGGACGTTATGCTCGATGCCGTCGATGTAAAAGGCGTCGAGTGCCGCCGCCTGGGCATCAATGGCGGCTTCGCGGGTCGGCCCATGCGTGATGAGCTTCGCGATCATCGGATCGTAGTAGAGAGAGATTTCGCCGCCCTCTTCCGTGCCCGTGTCATTGCGCACGGTGATGCCGCCCTCGCGCGGACCTTCCACGGGAGGCCGGTAACGAACGAGCCTGCCAATTGACGGCAGGAAATTGCGGAAAGGGTCTTCCGCATAGACGCGGCTCTCAATGGCCCAGCCGTTGATCTTCAGGTCGGACTGGCGGAACGGCAGCTTTTCGCCTGCCGCGACGCGGATCATCTGCTCCACAAGGTCAAGCCCCGTGATCATCTCCGTCACGGGATGCTCGACCTGCAAGCGCGTATTCATTTCAAGGAAATAGAAATTCTTCTTCGGGTCGACGATAAACTCGACTGTGCCTGCGCTCTCATAATGCACGGCTTTGGCAAGCGCCACGGCCTGCTCGCCCATGGCGCGCCTAGTCCGCTCGTCGAGGAACGGGCTTGGAGCCTCTTCGATAACCTTTTGATTGCGCCGCTGGATCGAGCATTCGCGCTCGAAGACATAGACGATATTGCCGTGCTTATCGCCCAGCACCTGAATTTCGATGTGGCGGGGATTTTCGATGAATTTCTCGATGAACACACGGTCATCGCCGAAGCTCGACTTGGCTTCCGCCGCCGAGCTGAGGAAGCCTTCGTGGACCTCGTCTGCGGATCGCGCGATGCGCATGCCCTTGCCGCCACCGCCCGCGCTCGCCTTGATCATGACGGGGAAGCCGATGTCCTTGGCAATCCGCACCGCTTCGCCTGGGTCGCCAATTACACCGAGATAGCCGGGCACAGTGCTCACACGCGCTGCCGCCGCCGCCTTCTTACTCTCGATCTTGTCACCCATTGCCCGAATGGCTTGGATGTTGGGACCGATGAAGGCAATTCCCTCCGCCTTCAAAGCCTCGGCGAAAGCGGCATTTTCGGAAAGAAAGCCATAGCCTGGATGAATTGCCTCCGCGCCCGTCTGTTTTGCGGCTTGGATAATTTTGTCGATGACGAGATAGGATTTCGCGGCAGGCGCTGGTCCAATTGCAACGGCTTCGTCCGCCATAGCGACATGCACTGCATCCCGATCCGCCTCGGAATAAACCGCCACGGTTTTGATGCCCATCCGCCGCGCGGTCTTCATCACACGGCAGGCAATTTCACCGCGATTGGCAATCAGAATTTTCTGGAACATGGCGGGCGGTCCTGGCTGCAGCTTATGGCTTTTTTGCTTGCCTTGTTCTACCTACACCGCAGCGATAGGTAAATCCCCGCGAACGTCGCGTTGCACCGCAACATGCGCTTAGCCTATCGGTGCGACGCGAAAAAGGTGCAGGCAGGTCTCGCCATAGGTGCGCAGATCTATTCCGGTGAAGGCTGAGGGGAGCGCAATATCGAGACCCGTCCGCTCTTCGAGGACGCAGATTGCGCCGGGAGCGAGCCATCCGCCTTCTAACGCCGCGATAAGCGCCTTCTCGCCAAGCCCTTTGCCATAAGGCGGATCGGCGAACACGAGTTGAAAGGGCTGCATGGGTGCGGCAGTTCCAAGCTTCGTCGCATCGCGGCGCCAAACCTTGGTTATTCCCGTTAGGCCAAGCGCCTCAATGTTCTCGCGAAGCACGCCGCGCGCGTCTGCATCATCCTCGACGAAGAGGCAATAAGCTACGCCGCGTGAAATCGCTTCGATGCCAAGTGCGCCCGTACCGGCGAAGAGGTCCAGCACGCGCGCGCCCTCCAGCGCGAAGTCTTCAACGCCATGCGCCAGAATGTTGAAAAGCGCCTCGCGGACCCGATCCGAGGTCGGGCGAGTTAGCGTGCCGGAGGGCGACGCGAGCGGACGCCCCCGAAGCCTGCCGCCTACGATCCTCATTCCTTGTCCGTATCAGAGCGAGGCCGTCCCGGTGCACCCCGTGGGCCGCGCTTTGGTCCTGATTTGGAAGCATCGCGAGGCTTAAAGGGTGGACGGCCAGTCCTGCCGCCGCCTCTCTCGCTTGAGTAGCCGGACGCCCCCCGGCCCCCGTCGCCACGATCGGAGCGGAATCCGGTTTGTGGACGGCTGCCACGCTCGCCGCCACCGGGTTTGCGATTGGAATTGGGCCCATCGCGCCTGCCTTGACCCGGCGCCCGTTCGAGCCTTCCGGAGGAGGAACCTCCCTCGCCATCCTTTTTCTTTTCACGAAAGCTTGGACGGCCTTGGCCATCTTCTCGTCTCGGGCGGAAACTCGCGCGTCCCTCGGCACCTTCTTCGCGCTTGCGGAATGGAGGACGATCGCCTCCCTCACGGCGCGGCCTGTCTTCACGCGACGGCTTTTTAGCTGGATCATAGGCAGCCCGGTCAGACCGGGGCGCTCCAAATGACTTGCGTTCGGGGCGATCCCGGAACCCGCCGCCTGCGCCCTCACGATCAGGTTTGCGATCGAAGCTGCGCCCTTCGCGCTGGCTGCCGCCATCTTCCCGTCTTGGACGGAAGCTGGGACGGCCCTCGCCTCCTCCGCTACGCTCGCGAAATGGAGGACGGTCGCCTCCCTCACGGCGCGGGCCACCCGTGCGTGACGGCTTTTTAGATGGATCATAGAGAGCGCGCTCCGAATGGGACGCCCCAAAAGACTTGCGCTCGGGCCTATCGCCAAAGCCGCCGCGTGCGCCATCGCCATCCGGTTTGCGGTCGAAGCTGCGCCGTTCGCCATCTTCCCTTCGTGGCCGGAAGCTTGAGCGACTTTCGCCGCTTTCACCGCGCTCACGAAATGGCGGACGATCACCCCCGTCGCGGCGTGGCCCACCCGTGCGTGATGGCTTTTTAGATGGATCATAGAGAGCCCGCTCTGAGTTGGACGCTCCAAAAGCCTTGCGCTCGGGCCTATCCCCAAAGCCGCCGCGTGCGCCGTCGCCATCCGGTTTGCGATCGAAGCTGCGCCGTTCGCCATCTTCTCTTCTGGGCCGGAAACTTGGACGCCCTTCGCCATCGTCCCGTCTCGGGCGGAAGCTGGGACGGCCCCCACCTCCTTCGCCACGCTCACGAAATGGAGGACGGTCGCCTCCTTCACGGCGTGGCCGGTCTTCACGTGAGGGCTTTTTAGATGGATCATAGGCAGCCCGGTCAGACCGGGGCGCTCCAAAGGCTTTCCGTTCAGGCCTGTCCCTGAAGCTGCCGCGCGCGCCCTCGCCACCGAAGCTGCGCCCTTCGCGCTGGCCGTCACCGCGCCCTTCTCTCTTTGGTCCTGAGAAGTTCGGACGACGCTCGCCATCTTCCCGTCTTGGACGGTCGCTGGGACGCCCCTCGCCTCTTCCGCTACGCTCGCGAAATGGAGGACGGTCGCCTCCCTCACGGCGCGGCCGCTCATCACGTGATGAGGTATCAGCGGTTAGAGGATCGTAGGCAGGCCGCTCGCGTGCTGAGGCATCAGCGTTCAGAGGATCATAGGCAGTCTGGTCTGACGTGTGCTCTCCAAAGCTTTTGCGTTCGGACCTATCGTCGAAATTGCGCGGACGGCGTTCCCCATCACCTCGCCCTTCCCCTCTTGCCGATGCGTAATCGGGACGGCCCTCGCCTCTGTCGCCACGCTCACGAAATGAGGGACGGTCGCCTCCTTCACGGGGCGGCCTATCGTCAAAGCGCCTCGGCCTTTCCGCTCCGTCGCGAGAAGTCCTCTCTCTGCCGCCAGCTTCGCCGCCAAACTTGCGGAAGCCGTCCCGGCTCGGGGACTTTTCTTTGACATACTCAACTTTTGCCTCTTCGCCGTCTTCGCCAAGAATGCGGCGTCTCCGCAAAGGCCGTTCTTCTTCAATTCTCGATGGCCGGACAGGCTCATGCTTGCGGCGTAGATAGGTTGATTTGCCATGGGCAGGCGCAAGCTTTTTATCCTCGCGAAGTACTTCGCGCTTTACACCAAGTTCTTTCGACAGCCGCGGACCGAGCTGATCCTTCAAAATCCGCGTTTTAATTTCTTCGACCTGACCTGTTTCAAGTTCGCCCAGCATGAAGGGGCCGAAAGAAATCCGAATGAGGCGATTAACCGTTAGGCCAAGATGCTCCATGATGCGGCGGACTTCACGGTTCTTTCCTTCGCGGATGGAGAGCGTAATCCAGACATTGTCGCCCTGCTCGCGCTCGATACTCGCTTCGATAGGACCGTAATGAACGCGGCCAATGGTCAGACCGTCGGCAAGTTCATCCAACGCCGCTTGTTCGACATGTCCATGTGCGCGCACGCGATAACGCCGCGCCCACCCGGTCGATGGCAGCTCCAAATGCCGCGCCAGATCTCCATCATTGGTGAGAAGAAGCAGCCCCTCGGTATTAAAGTCGAGACGCCCCACTGAGATGAGCCGGGGCAGCTCTTCCGGAAGCGCTTCGAAAACAGTCGGACGGCCTTCCGGGTCCTTATGCGTCGTAACGCGTCCCTTGGGCTTATAATAACGCCACAGGCGTGGCACATCGCGCTCGGGCAACGGCCTGCCATCGACGAGGACCTTGTCCTCAGGAAGGATATCGAGCGCGGCGCTTTGAAGGACAGCGCCGTTCACAGACACGCGCCGTTCCTCAATCAGCGCTTCGGCATCCCGGCGCGAACAAAGTCCCGACCGCGCGATAACTTTCGCGATCCGCTCCCCCTTCGGCGAGCTATTCCCCTGTGTATTGTCAAGCGCTGCCATGATGAAGACCAACAAAAAAAGGTTAACATCCTCCCAATGAATAGCGATTCGGCCGGGCAGGGAGGATCTACCATGCGGCGCGAGAGAATTATTAAGGCGGTAAACAGTTTACGGGATGCGCTCCACGCAGCGCAAATTCGCGAATTGTTACGAATAACGCGAACAGGTCAGCAGGCGGACAGCGTGAACCGCACGCAGCGTATACTTCTGGCATATAATGAATTCACGCGCCACTATCAGCAGTTCGGCGAAGAAGAAAAAGACCTTATGAACTTTTTCGCGCTGAATCCGCTTCTTGATATCGGATTTTGGTCCGGGCTCATCGACGGAGAACAAGCGGTCAACCGCAAACTCCTCTCCGATGTCGATGTGGGCGCTTATAACGTCATCTTCGTGATGCCGAAGCTGCGCGAACTCCTTACACGCGAAACGGACAAAGGCGAACTCATCATCGCCGATGGCCAGGGCGGCGAGCGCGAAATGAAGCGCCTGCGGCTGCTCATCGCCGAAAAGGAGCGCTCGCTTACCGCGCCCCATATCATCGTGAACGTGATCCGCTCGATGGACGAGCTCTATGAAGGGCTGTCGGTGCTTCATGTCGACTCGGGCTCTGGGCTCGCAATCGGCTCTATCGACTCGGGCAGCGCCAAGTCCTTCGACTTCTTCGGGGCAAGCCCGATCATGGACGAGATCAGCTCGCTGCTGACCAATGTGTGGGACAGGATCAAATATTCGACCGAAGAGAATTTTCGCTATCAGATCGAGGTGGCGATGATGGCGGCCGGATTCGTCGGGCGGGTCAAGGAAGCCCAAAACCAGCAGAGTATCGGGGAAGAGCAAGGGCAGCGCACGACGCGGTTGGTGGCGAAATCAATCGAAACCTTGTTCCGCTCCGGCGCTTATACTGAGGATATGGACATCGCCCGAGAGGTGCGCGCGAGCCAATTCCTGTCACCGAAGACACAACTCATCGAGTTTAAGCAAGACGAGAACCGCGTCGAGGCGAAGCGCGAGGAGGTTCGAGCTGCGCTGGAACCGGCAACAGCGGCTGTGCTTGGCTCAACGGCCTCCGTCGTCTCAGTGCCCAACACATCGGATATTCTGCGGGATCTGAAGGGTCAGTTTGAGACCAAGGACACGATTGAGTCTTGATGTGGATAGGTGAACGCGATCATTATGAGCCTAGAGAAGTCATTTTGATCGCCCTAAAGCGATAGTTCGCGTCCAGAAGTGAAACACAGCACCTTCATGCGACTTGCTCTCGACGAAGCCGAGAGGGCAGCCGAATTGGGAGAAACTCCCGTCGGCGCGGTGCTGGTTTCAACCCAGGGCGAAATCATCTCAAGGGCGCATAATCTCGTTATCACGGGCAAAGATCCCACCGCTCACGCGGAAATTCTTGCCATCAAAGAAGCGTGCCGCGCCCTTGGCAGCGAGCGTCTGCCGGGTCACGATCTTTATGTGACCTTGGAACCCTGCACGATGTGCGCGGCTGCGATTTCATTCACGCGCATCCGGCGGCTCTATTTCGCGGCGTATGACGAGAAAGGCGGCGCGGTGGAAAACGGCGTCCGCTTTTTCGATTCCGCGACTTGCCACCACAAGCCGGAGGTTTACGGCGGCATCGATGAAACCCGCGCCGCCAATCTCTTGCGCAAGTTCTTCCGGGAGCGGCGAGGCTAGTGGCAGCCCCCCCGGCCTTCACTCTGATGCCGTTGAACAGTTGCCGCACCGAGCTTGACATTTCCAGCCAATACCCTCACCTTCCGCACTGATGGTATTTTGAGATTGCGCGACGAACTGCACACCGCAATTCCAAATCTCAAGATTATCCCACGAAACCTGTCTTCTCTGATTTGCGCAACGGGGAGGCTTATGCCCCGTAGCCGTGCCGGTCATTTCCGGCCGCTTGGCACAAAGAGATCTAAAATTTTGAATCAGCCGACTTTTGACGTGTTCGGTCTTTCCGAACCTATTCTCCGCGCTTTGCGCACTGAAAACTTTACCACTCCCACCGCGATCCAGCAAAAAGCCATCCCACTTCTCTTAGAGGGCGGCGACCTGATGGCCGTGGCGCAGACCGGCACCGGCAAGACGGCGGCCTTTGGGCTTCCGCTCCTGGAGCAACTCCATCTGCGCAAAGCGCCGCTTACACCGAAGTCCGTGCAGGCGCTCGTGCTCGTGCCAACCCGCGAACTTGCTGTGCAGGTTCACGAGAGTCTGATGAGCTATGGACGGCATCTGAAATTGCGGCACGCGGTTGTCCTGGGCGGCGTCAAGCTGATGCCGCAAATCCGCCAGCTCGCACAAGGCGTTCACGTGCTGGTTGCGACCACTGGCCGTCTGCTCGATCATTTGGGCGAAGGCCATGTCCGCCTCGATGAAGTCTCGATGCTCGTGCTCGACGAAGCGGACCGTATGCTGGATATGGGCTTCATCAACGACGTCCGTAAAATAGCGAAGCTTGTGCCAAAGAACCGCCAGTCTGCGATGTTCTCGGCGACGATGGCTGCCGAAATCGCCAAGCTTGCGAACCAAATTCTCGATAGGCCGCAGCGGGTGGATATTGCTCCACAAGGCAGCACAGCCGAGCGTGTCACCCAAAGCGTGATCTTCGTAGATAAGGCCAAAAAAGTACGCCTGCTCCAGCAGTTGCTCGACGATCCATCTTTCTCGCGGACTATCATTTTCACGAGAACCAAGCGCGGTGCCGACCGCGTAGCCACCCAGGTAGAGAAGTCGGGTATCGTCGCGGAAGCCTTCCACGGCAACAAGTCACAGAATGCCCGCCAAAAAGCCTTGGCTAGATTTGCGGAAGGCAAGGCCCGCGTGCTCGTGGCGACTGACATCGCCGCCCGCGGTATCGACATCGATGGCGTATCTCACGTCATAAACTTCGAGCTGCCCGACGAGGCGGAAACCTACGTCCACCGCATCGGAAGAACGGCACGGGCCGGATCCGACGGCGCGGCTTTATCCTTCTGCGACGCAACAGAAAGGTCAAGTCTGCGGGCAATCGAAAAGCTCACAGGTAAATCGCTAAAGGTCGTGGATGCTGGCTTTGGCGTTGAAGCCGACTTTGCTCCTGAGGCACCGAAATCAAAAGTTTCCGCTCCACCCAAAAGTAAATCCGCAGCTGCCCGCCGGAGGCAGCCTCTGGAACTCCGAGCTGAACCTGCGCCCAGAGACGCAAGGGGAAAAGCGCCCATTTCGCCAAGGGCGAAGACTCCGGCAGCTAACCGGAATCGGCCCGAGGTAAGCTCCGACTCAAATTCAAACGGGCTCGGTGCCATGCTCACGGGCACCGTGAAATGGTTCAATTCGCAGAAGGGTTTCGGCTTCGTTGAGCCCGACAACGGCGGCAAAGATGTGTTTCTACACATCAGCGTTGTGGAACGTGCTGGAATCGCATTGCCCCAGGAGGGCCAAAAAGTCAGCTGCGATGTAGAACAGGATCAACGCGGTAGAGCGTCGGCAACAAGCGTCCGCGCAGCCGCCTAAAAGGCGTCCACGTCAGGCTGAGTGCACTGGTATCAAGAAAACGGTTATCGAAGGCAAGCCTGACGAAAAGCACATCTCGTCGCGCTCTTCGCGATGTACTATAACTTTTGCAAGATTCACAAAACCCTTCGCGTCACACCAGCCATGGAAGCTGATGTTTCGGATCGCGTTTGGAATGTTGTCGATATAGTGAAGCTTGTCGAGGATGCAGAGCCGAAGCCCGGAAAGCGCGGACCATATAAGAAGAAGGTAGCTTTATGATCCGGAACATCATTGATAAGCGTGAACGCCCATATCGCTGGAAGCGCGTCAACGCGATCATCGAGCCCACATGGCATGATAACTGTTGCCAAGACAGCGATCAGGCGGAAGAGACAGACCCTCATGCAGTAGTATATGAACAGCGCGAGGGCGTCTCGCTGGCTGAGGTTGTCACATGGGCAAACGCCAGACCCTACGCAGTCACCCTCTACCTGTGGGACGAAGGGCGCGGAACGACCTTGCGGAAAGCATCCTGACAAAATTTCAAAAGTACCCACTACCGACGCTATGGCAGCTTTACGCGTTTTCCTCCCACTCCCCGCAAGGGGCGACGGGACGCTGTGGCAGCTTTACGCATTTTCCCCCCTCTCCCCGCCGGGGAGAGGGTTGGGGTGAGGGGGCTTTTTTCGCCTTGTGACGGCGCCGCGACCCGGAGTAAAGCAGACGGCAATTGCATCCGTCAGAGCAAAAGGGCTCATGCGATGAGCAGTTCGCGCCCATTGTTCCCTCATTATACCAAGCGCGAGCAGATTGCGGACGCTTGTGTCCACGCTTTCAGTATTCTCTTCGGCACTGGGGCGGTGACGCTGCTGATCTTGAGCGCGGCAAAAACTTTACCCGCCGCCGATATTGCCGGACTGACGGTGTACTCTATCGGGCTGATCGGCATGTTCGCGGCATCGGCCGCCTACAACCTCGCTTCAAAGCATAGCCTCAAGGAAATATTTCGACCGCTCGATCACGCGGCCATTTTTGTCATGATCGCGGGAAGCTACACGCCGTTCGCACTCGTCGTCGGTGGCACCGCAGGCCATGCGATGCTCGTGGCTGTTTGGGCTATTGCTGCAATCGGAGTAGCGATCAAGCTACGCTTTCCGCGCCGCTACGACCGCTTATCCGTTGCGCTTTATCTGGCCCAGGGCTGGATCGTACTTGCCGCGCTCGACCCGATTGTTTCCAGCCTGCCAAACCAAGCCCTGACGCTTTTGCTCGTTGGCGGCGTTGTGTACACGCTCGGCGTGCCATTTCACCTCATGGAATGGATGCCGTTCCATAATGTGATATGGCACATCTTTGTTCTAGGCGGGGCTGCTTGCCAGTTCGCCGCGATAAAGATCGCGGTTATGCAATCGTAACGCCGCCGTCAGCCACGATAATTTGGCCGGTGATGAAGCTCGACGCCGGCGACGCAAGAAAAGCGGCAATCGGGCCGATTTCATCGGGCTCACCAATGCGCCGCAATGGCGTTTGAGCGTTGCGCCGCGCCACCATTTCCTCGTTCTCCCAAAGAGCCTTCGCGAAGTCGGTCTTGACGAGGCCGGGTGCGATGCAATTGACACGCACATTTTTGGGGCCCCATTCGACGGCGAGATTGCGAGCGAGCGCGAAATCAGCAGCCTTTGAAATTCCATAGCCGCCGAGCATCGGCGCGGCGCGTATGCCAGCGATGGACGACACGATTACCACTGAACCGCCGCCCCTCTCCGCCATGCCCGGTATTGCAAGGTTGCAAAGCCAGAGATTGCTTTTGACGTTTGAGTTCATGATCTTATCAAACGCCTCGTCCGACAGGCCCGACATCGTTCCGAAATACGGGTTTACGGCGGCGTTGCAGACAAGGATGTCGATTTGACCCCAGAGCTTTTGAGTGCCGGAAACCAGCGCCTCGACCTCGTTTTTCTGGGCGATGTTGCAGGCAATGACAGCAGCTTCCCCGCCCTCCTGGCGGATAGCGGTGGCGACTTCTTCGCAAGCTTCGGCCTTGCGGCTTGATACAACGACCTTTGCGCCAAGCCGGGCCATGACTTCAGCGATTGATCGCCCGATGCCACGGCTTGAGCCTGTAACAACAGCAACCTTACCATCGAGTCGGAATGGGTCTTTCATGCTGGTCTCCCCTATTCATTTTTCTGATTTCGACCGTCACGCGAAGAAGCTCGCACTCGTGTTGATGCGAACGGCGTTATGAGTTCGCGATTTCCCAGCCGCGATCCCCGAGCGCGATGCCGGTGGCCCCCGTTTTGAACGCATCGCTGTTCGAAGCGTTCCCCGCAATGGCGCGCGCCAACACGCCTTCCACGATTACGGCGTGGCGGAAGAATGAGAAGGCAAGGTGAAAGGGCGTGATCGAATCCTTGCGTCCTGTCCTCTCCAAGTACACTTCGAGATATTCCTGTTCGCTCGGTATTCCCAATGACTTCAAATCGAGGCCCATCAACCCATGAGACGTTTCGGGCTTCAAATGATAGCGCGCGCAATTATAGGCGAGGTCGGCGAGCGGATGGCCAAGCGTCGAAAGCTCCCAATCGAAAATGCCAATCACGCGCGGCTCGATAGCATGGAACATCATATTGTCGAGCCGGAAATCGCCATGCACGATGCTGGTTTCGTCGTCGCCCGCGGGGATGTTTTTCGGCAGCCACTCTGCAAGCTTATCGATGGAATGGTTGTCGCGCGTGCGCGAATTCTCCCATTGCTTGGTCCAGCGGGCGATCTGCCGGGTGAAATAGCTTCCGGGCTTGCCGTAGTCGCTAAGGCCAGCCGCTTTCCAATCCACCATATGGAGGCTCGCTAAAGCCTCCGCCATGCCGAAATAGATGCTGCGGCGCTCCTCGACAGCGGCTTCGGGCAGAGTGGGGAACCAAAAGACGCGCCCGCGTAGCCGCTCCATGAGATAGAACGGAGTGCCGATCACCTCGCGGTCTTCGCAAAAGAAGACCGGGCGCGGCGCCGGCACATTCGTTTCTGCAAGCGCGGACAGAATGCGATATTCGCGATCCACCGCGTGCGCAGATGGAAGAAGCTTGCCCGGCGGTTGCTTCCGCAACACGAATTCACCCTTGTCTGTGGCAAGGATGAAGGTCGGATTGGATTGGCCGCCGCGCATCTGCTGGATGCCCGTTAGGCGCGCGCCAAGCCGGGCAAGAAGGAGCTTCTCCAACTCTGTGCTGTCGAAGCGATGGGCAGGCCGCACCTCTACCGTTTCGGGCAGAGGTTCGAATGCCTGCGCCGCCTTTCCCGCCCCTGCGTCAGCTTGCATGCTTAGGCCTCCCGGCGCTGGTTCATATGTTTTGCAAGCTCAAGCTTCGCCACCGTTTCGCGATGCACCTCATCCGGACCATCGGCGAGACGCAGAGTGCGCTGCCCAGCGTAGGACTTCGCGAGATGGAAATCCTGGCTGACACCGCCGCCGCCGCAAACTTGGATCGCGCGGTCGATTACCTTCTGCGCCACATTGGGAGCAACCACTTTGATCATCGCGATTTCGGCGCGCGCGGTTTTGTTGCCGACCGTATCCATCGCGTGAGCAGCATAGAGCGTCAGAAGTCGCGCCTGATCAATTTCCATGCGGGATTCCGCAATCCAGTGACGGTTGACGCCATGATCGGCAATGAGTTGGCCGAAGGCCGTGCGCGAGAGCGCCCGCTTACACATCGTTTCGAGCGCCCGTTCAGCAGCGCCGATTGAGCGCATGCAGTGGTGAATACGGCCAGGCCCAAGGCGTCCTTGCGCGATTTCGAAGCCGCGCCCTTCGCCAAGCAGCATGTTGCTCGCGGGAACGCGGACGTTTTCGAAGTTTACCTCGGCATGGCCATGCGGCGCGTCGTCATAACCAAATACCGTGAGCGCGCGCATCACTGTTACGCCGGGCGTATCCATTGGCACGAGGATCATCGACTGGCGCTGATATTTCGGCCCTTCGGGATTGGTCTGGCCCATGAGGATAGAAATCTTGCAGCGCGGGTCCATCGCGCCGGATGTCCACCATTTGCGGCCATCGATAACGTAGCTATCGCCGTCGCGTTTGATTTCGGTGCGGATGTTGGAGGCATCGGAGGAGGCCACGGCAGGCTCGGTCATGGCGAAGCAGGAACGGATTTCGCCCTCGAGAAGCGGCGTTAACCAGCGAGCCTTTTGCTCTTCAGTACCGTAGCGCGCGATGGTCTCCATGTTGCCGGTGTCAGGCGCGGAGCAGTTGAAGACTTCCGGCGCAATGGGTGAGCGGCCCATGATTTCGCAAAGATGCGCATATTCCACATTGGTGAGCGCGTCTCCGTATTCGCGCTTCGGCCGGAACAGGTTCCAAAGACCCTCGCTTTTCGCCTTGGCCTTTAGCTCTTCCATGATCGCTGGCACGCTCCATCGCGTGTCGGCCTCATCAAGCTGCGCCGCATAAACCTTTTCCGCCGGGTAGATATGCTTTTCCACGAAGTCCGTGACGCGGCGCTTCAAGACTTCGGCTTTTTCGGATATTGGCAGCAGCATTTCATGCCCCTTGGACTGTTTCGTTTTTTTTAATAGTAAATCGTATTTTAGGCGATTTTGCTCGTGGCCGTAGTAGAGGCTTTTTGCCTCTCTTCTTGCCGCAACTCGATCTTAGAAAGTTTACCGACTGCGGTTCTGGGTAGCGCCGGTCGTATCTCAAGATGCGCTGGCATCTCATGACGGCCGACCTTATCGGCAAGAAAAGCTTTCAATTCATCGAGCGTTAAAGACGAGACGCCGGCTTTCAGCTTCACAAAGGCCTTTGCGGCCTCACCACGATAACCATCGGGCACTCCGACAACAAGCACCTCCTCTACCGAAGGGTGCTCGTAAATCGCCTGCTCGATCATCTGCGGATACACGTTGAAGCCACCCGAGATGATCATGTCCTTCTTTCGGTCAACGATGAAAAAGTAGCCGTTTTCATCCATATAACCGATGTCGCCTGTGAGAAAATAGCCGTCGGCCATCGAGCCTGCTGTTTCCTCGGGCCGGTTCCAATAGCCTTGGGTAACGTTCGGGCCGCGAACTCGGATCTCGCCAACTTCGCCAAACGGAAGTTCCCGCCTCGGATCGTCAAGCGCGACGATGCCCATCTCGATGCCCGGCATTGGCAGGCCTATTGTACCGGACGGAGATTCACCAACGACCGGGATCACGGTTCCCGCAGGCGCGGTCTCGGTCATTCCCCAGCCGCCCCTCAATTGAAACCCCGTGAGTTCGGCGAATTGCGCCTGGATCTCCACCGGAAGCGGCGCGCCCCCCGAGCCGCAGTAGCGGAGCGAGGACAAATCTCGCTTTTGAATGTCCGGCTGATTTACGAGCGCAATCCACATCGTTGGCACGCCTGGGAACGTCGTCGCTCGCTTGACTTCGATGTCGTGAAGGATCTGCTGCGCATCGAACCTCACCCGCAGCAGGATCTTGTTGGCATTTCGAATGCACCGCAGGAGGATCGTTGTAAGGGCGTAGATATGGAATAATGGGAGGACGCAGATGACAATGTCATTGCCTTGTTCCCCCCGCCCTCGGGCTGAGTCCGAGGCCTCATAACTGGCTATCGCGGCGGTAAGATTCGAATGGGTTAGAATTGCGCCTTTGGGCAGACCCGTGGTCCCTCCTGTGTATTGAAGAAGGGCGATGTCTTCCGGAGAAACTTCCGGCCATTCGGCGGGAATTGGCGCAGACGCAATCAAGGCATTCAGCGAGAGCACGCCATCGCGCTTCGGGATTTCCATAAGCGGGATCGGCGATGGTCCCCATGCCTCATCCTCGCCGACAACCACGCGGTCAACGAGGCCCTGGTCCAAAAGCTTGAGCGCATTCTGCAGCATGCCCGGGAAATTCGTCGTCACGACCGTCCGCGCGCCGCTGTCTTTGACCTTATGCGCGATCTCCCGCTCAGCATCGAGCGGGCTTAAATGCACGACGGCCGCCCCTGTCTTCAGCGTGCCAAAAAAAGCAATCGGGTGGTAGGGAACATTAGGGAGATAGAGCGCTACCGGCTTGCCCCGCCCATGTCCGAGTTCAAGGAAGGCTGCCGCTGCTTGCTCGGCTTTACGGCCAAGCTCGCTATAGCTGAATTCCAGCTCGCGAAATTCCATCGCAACACGCTCGCCGTGCTTGGCTACAGCTTCGTCGAACATTGTCGAGATCGTAGAGGGCGTGAAATCGAGGTCCCATGAAAGCTCTGGTGGATATGACTTTTCCCAAGCAAAAGGGCGCTTGCTCATGGGCTCTTCAGTTCCTTTCGCTGCTGGGGTTCGGGGCGCGCACCCCGCAATAAGAAACGGCAAATGATCGCTGTTCTGCATTGCGGAATATTATTCCGGCGAGTGCTGTTAACTGTAAATTGCTGCCTCTGGCTTGTCAATGAACGGCGCCGTCAAACCAGGGCCACGAACTCAGATTAACGGTTATTTAACGATTGCGTTTTGTGTGATTCCATCGGGCTTTCTGATTCGGGAGGCTTTGAGATGGATGCTTTTGGCCCTAAACCGCGCTTGCGCGGCCTTTTGCAGCATTTTTCGCAGATCCAGGACGCGCGCGAGGCCTGGCGCGTCGCCCATCCGTTGCCGGAGGTGCTGCTCTTGGTGGTCTCCGCCAGCATCGCCTCCTGCGACGACATCGCCGCTTGGGGCGAGAACCATCTGCCCTTTCTGCGCCGCTTCCTTCCCTATCACCACGGCGTTCCTTGCGCGCGCTGGCTCAATATCCTGATGAACCGCATCGATCCCGGGCTGTTCCGGGACTGTTTCCTGAGCTGGGCGCGGGAGCTGAGGCCGGATGCGCCCGATCTCATCGCCATCGACGGCAAGACCTCACGCCGCAGCCACGACCGCGCCGCGGGCAAGGCCGCCCTGCATCTGGTCTCCGCCTTCGCCACGCATGCGAAGATGGTGCTCGGCCAGGAGGCCGTGGAAGCCAAATCGAACGAGATAACCGCGATCCCGGCGCTGCTCGAGCGCCATCGACGCCATCGCTTGCAACCCTGACATCGCCCAAAGCATCGTGGCGCATGGCGCCGATTACCTTCTGGCCGTAAAGGGGAACCAACCCAGCCTTCTGTCTGAAATCGAACGGTTTTTCGACGAGGCGCCCGAGGAAGCCGTGGATCGCCATCTCGATGTGGACAAAGGCCATGGCCGCATCGAAGAGCGGCGCTGCACGGTGAGCCGGGCTGTCGATTGGATGGACGGCGGGCGGCGCTTTCCCGGCGAATACCGCTTTCCCAAGCTCTCAGCCATCGCCATGATCGAAAGCAGGGTTGGGACCAAGCAAAGCGTCAGGACCGAACGCCGCTTTTACATCGCCTCCAGGCCCATGAGCGCCAAAGCCTTTGGCGAAGCCGTCCGCGCCCATTGGGGCATCGAGAACGCGCTCCACTGGGTGCTCGACGTCACCTTCAAGGACGATCTATCCCGCGTCCGCAAGGGCCATGGCGCCAAAAACATGGCCGTCGTCCGCCACTTCGCCGTCAACCTCGTCCGCCAAGCCAAAGACAAGAAAAGCCTGAAACTCCGAAGAAAACTTGCCGGATGGGACCCCGATTACCTCCAAAGCCTCATCTCGCCCACTCCCGTTAACCCGGATTCGTGACCGTGGCCGTCAAACGCGGTGTTCTTTAGCCGGACAATGCCGCGCTCATTGACGGGGGCATTTCAACCGGCATGAGGTTTTGGGGGTGTCTGATGCCTAGCTCAAAATTGCACATGGACGCGGCCGCTGAACATGTTGATGGAACCCCGGCCTGCCTCATAGGCCGAATTGCCGATATATTGATAATCGGCGGAGACGGTTAGGTTGCCTGTAACGGGGACCGAATAATAGGTCTCGAAGACCTGCTCGCCCGCATAACTCGGGAGAGCGCCGTTGCCGATTACAAGCCCTTGGCCGCCCGCAGCGAAATAGCGGCGCAGGGCGGGTGAAATCTCATTTAAGGCTCCGCCAATTCCGAGCGTGTCCGTAGGCCGCCCCCAATACGCGCCCTTGATGCTAAGGCCACCCGACACGCTTTCCGTGATGTCGGTGAAACAGCAAAGCTGGTTCTTGCCGTCATTCCAGCTATAGCGGAAAAAGGCACCGAGATTATCCGTAAGCGCCTGCTCCAAATTGATCACAAAACCGTATTTTGTGCGAAGCTTTTGCGTTGCCTCGATGTCGGGAGCAGTTGGCGACAAGGCAACCGCCTCGTCGTAATCACCGAGTATGCCGTGGTTTTCAAAGCCCGTCAGGCGGAGCTTCCCGGGCTGCGACAACACCGTATAGCGTTTTTCAAATTCCGCGATAACGCTGCCGCGCTCTGTGAAATCGGTATCGAGCGCGAGAGCATTCGGCCTTACGGGCAGAAGAAAGTAGCCTGCGCGGACTGCCCAATCTTTCTGGTTAAAATCAGCGATTGCGCCAACGGTGTAGCCCTTGACGTCCGCCGCGTAGTCGAAGGCGCCCCCTCCAAACAGCGCAAAATTCTGAAATTGCGTTCTTGGATCGTGGGCGTAGGCATTGTTGTCGAAGATATCGTTCGCGGCGAGCCTTCCAAAGGTCAGTGTCAGCCGGGAGATGTCTTTCTTTCCCGCGATCTGATTAAGGTCATCCTTGACCGTTTCTTTCTCGCCGCCAAAGCCAATGGTTTGGCTGAAATAGAGACGCGCAACCGAAAAGTCGGGCTCCCAGCGCCCCCCCTTTTGCGCCTCGCCATTGCCCACGCTTGCGGCTACCGCGACATTGGCCGGGGAAAAATCACGCAAGAGAAAGCCCTGGAACATCTCAGGGTTAAAGTAAACCTCGCCCCCCTGCCAAAGCCTTCCGCCGAAATATCCTGTGATAGTCCAAGTGTCAGCCGATTGGCTGTGGCCGCTGGCCGGGTCGCCGGGAGCCACGTGAAATGGCAAATATCCTTGCGGGAGATACGTGGACTGCAGATGAACGCTGACGCCGTCCGCCGTCGGAAACGCTATCGTGTCCTTTTCGTCAGCGGCGACGGCGTGGCCCCCTGCTATGAGCGATATTAGCAAGGGAGCGGCGTAACGGGTCAGACCATGCGATAGCAAAGCGAGTGTCTGCAAAAGAGCGAAGCGAGAGCGCACTGGCAATTTTCCTTCTCCAGTTGAGGCGTAACGGCCTCGGCAAGCGTCACCCGCCTAATTAGCAAGAGCTCTATATTATAGCAATTGCTAAGTTTTACATGTGAGAATGCAACTTAGCGACTGTGGCAAAAGAGAGACGATACTGACCGATAAGGCGGCAGGTCCCATCAAGCCATGCTGTGGCTGGATTTTCATGCCATCCTCTCCGTTCGGCAAGTAAATGCTCGAAATCCCTGATACTCTCCGGAGCAAATATCCCGCCCCAGAACTCTAAGTCAAACCGAATATTAACGAGACATATCGGCGCGAATTCTTTGAGATATATTGAAGTTTTTATACTTTAGAATTCATCTAAATCTAAAACATCGAGATTGCTTTTTGCAAGGGAAGCACTAGTTATGCTGGTATAAATCCAATGATTTGGTGCTGTAGAGACTTCTGATCAATTTAGAATAGTTCAAAAGAACATTTGGGAATGCTACGGGGATGCTTTTCGGCAATTCGAACGAAGCTTATAGGGGCGGTGGAACATGCGTTGGCGAATATTTTCGCTGAAAGCACTAGCGGTTGGAGCATTTTTCATGCTTACACCAGCAATAACTTCGGCAGAGGACCCCGTTACGATTGAGCTCACGCTCAAGGACCACAAATTCGAGCCCGCCGAGATAAAGGCTCCCGCCGGAAAGGCGATCATCTTGAAGCTCAAAAATCAGGATCCGACACCGGAAGAATTCGACAGTACGGCACTTCATGTTGAAAAGATCGTGACCCCGATGGGCGAGATCATCATCCGGCTTAAACCGCTGGCCGCTGGCCGCTACCCGTTCGTTGGGGAATATAACGACCAGACCGCCAAAGGCGTTCTGATCGTCGAATAGGAGTGATCGATGTTAGCCGCCGCCATCATTGTATTCCGCGAAGTCATCGAGGCCGGTCTGATTGTCGGCATTGTTTTGGCTGCAACCGAAGGCGTCTCAGCCCGCGCGCGTTTCGTTGTTGGCGGCATTGCGGCAGGTCTGCTGGGGGCGGCATTGCTCGCAGCTTTCGCTGGCACACTCTCGAATGCTTTCTCAGGAATGGGCCAGGAAGTTTTCAACGCCAGTATACTTGGGTTAGCCGTTGTCATGCTCGCTTGGCATAATATATGGATGGCCCAACACGGGCGCGAACTCGCCGCCGAGTTGAAAGCAGTTGGCCATGCCGTTGCCGCAGGGAATAAAACGCTAATGGCGCTCGCCACAGTGGTCGCCATTGCGGTCTGGCGCGAAGGCGCGGAAGTGGCGCTCTTTCTTTACGGAATCGTGGTCGCGAATGGCGCGAGCGGCTGGGCACTCTTCGCCGGAGGTCTCCTTGGCCTCGCAGCGGGCAGCGCCGTCACCGCATTGACCTATCTCGGGCTTGTAAAAATCCCAACCCGCTATCTGTTTAGTGTCACCACACTCTTAATCACATTCCTTGCCGCCGGAATGGCCGCGCAATGTGTCGCGTTCCTGGAGCGGGCCAACATCGTTACGTTCTTGTCTTCAACGCTCTGGGACACGTCCGCTATTCTGCCGATGAACAGCATCCTCGGGCGGGTTTTGCATGTTTTGGCCGGATATGACGACCGGCCTTCGATCCTGCAAGCAATAGTCTATCTCACGACGCTCATTTCCATCTTCGTATTGACGCGCATATTCGTGCCAGCGAACCGCGCCCCTAAGCAAGGTGCGACGGGCAACAAGGCGCAATCAGAGCAGGGCGTGGCGGTTTAAGAAAAGCAGGGGGACGGAATGAGTTACAGGCAAGCAAAGCTGACGGCCGCTGTCCTCATTGCAGGGTTGGCGCTGACAACACCCGGGATGGCGCGCGAGTTTTATATCGGTGGCCCGATCCATGAGCATGACATGGAGATCGTCGCGAATTATCTCGTTGGCATCGAAATGGCGCCAATGGCCGCAAACATGATTCACGGGGACGACGTCATCCATGTCGAGGCGGACGTGCACGCGACCGCCGACAATATCTATGGTTATCCCGATGGAGCCTGGGTTGGTTATCTCACCATCCATTTCACGCTGGAAAAGGTTGGCTCAAACTGGAAATCAACCGGCGTCTTAAAGCCGATGACGGCGAAGGACGGCCCCCACTATGCCGAGAACGTGAAGATGGACGGCCCCGGAGACTATAAGCTTACCTATCACTTCGAGCCGCCGGATAAGAACGGCTTCTTCCGTCACGTTGATGCTGAGACTGGCGTGCGCGAATGGTGGAAGCCCTTCAAGACGCAGTTCACATTCAAATATCCGCAGAAATAGCTATGCAGAATTGGTAACGCTATGGCAGACCCCAGCCTATTCGATGCAGTCCGGCTCCCATCATCGGTGTTGATCGCGCTCGATAACCGCGAATTTCATTTCACTGTGCAGCCCTGGCACTATCTTCTGCGCATGGTTCACATACTTTCGGCGTCGGCCTTCTTCGGAGGGATCGTGCTCTTCGATCTGCGCTTAGTGGGGGTAAGGTCAGCCGCCAAGCTACGGGCTTTCTCGACGGATATATTGCCTTGGCTTTACCTGGTGTTCTGCGTCGCGGCCGTCAGCGGCGTTCTTCTCTTTCTGTATGATCCCGTTCACGCCGGAAGCCGCGCCTACTTCATGCCGAAGGTGATCGCGATCGTGCTTGGGCTCGTGAATGCGGGGCTTTATCACGCATTGGCCTATCAACGCGCCTTGGCGGCAGAAAATGGTACGCCGGTTTCAGCGAAGATTGCAGGCACGCTATCGCTCACATTTTGGATCGGTGTGATGGCGTTCTCGTCCCTCAACGCCGAAGGTGTGCCGAAACTTTTGCTTCGCTGACATCGCTGCTAACGCAGAGGTGTCTCTCCCCGAAGGACCGCCGCGAAATCCTCGCTGTCGATATTGGCCCCGCTGAGGATTACTGCAACGTTCTTACCCTTCATCATCGAACGTTCCTGCATGAGCGCAGCAATAGACGCTGCGCCCGCGCCTTCCGCGACGTTGTGCGTACTCCGGTAGAGGAGGCGCATTGCCTCGGCAATTTCGTCATCGCTGACCGCTATGATCCTATCCGCGCCCTTAGAGTAGATCGCGAAAGCCTCTTCGACCGGCACGCGAACTGCTATTCCATCGGCAAAGGTGTTCGCCGCGTTTGTCTCGATAAGGCGCCCTTGCTCGAAGGAAAGTTTCGCCGCCTGCGCCTCGGTAGAAACTACACCAACCACGCGTGTCTTTAGGCCAAGAACATCGCGCACCGAGATCACTCCGGCGATGCCAGACCCGGCGCCAATCGAAACATAAACACAATCAAGGTCTGGGGCGGCTGCAAACAGCTCCAGCGCGTAGGTCGCGACCCCAAGCACCAACTGGGTGTGAAAGGGAGGGACAAAATAGAGATGCTCCAGCGCGGCAAGACGGTGGGCCTCCAATCGTGCTTCATCATAATCGGCGCCGAATTCGATGAGTTCAGCTCCGAAGGCGTGCATCAACGCGTTCTTCTCGCGCGAATTGCCACGTGGCACGATTATTTTAGCTCGGAGACCAGCGGCAACTGCCGCTCTTGCCTGTGCTTGCCCATGGTTGCCACGCGTCGCCGTGATGATCCCCTTCACGTCAGGATGAGCACGCTTCAACCAGTCGACGAAGGTGATACCTCCGCGGATTTTGAACGCCCCGGTCGGCGTGTGGTTCTCATGCTTCAGCCAGACGGTCGCGCCAATCTCGTTGCAGAGGAGTGGCCAGACATATTGCGGCGTTGGCGGCATTTGCGAGTGAACTAGCCGCAGCGCGCTTTCAAGATCCGCCTGATTGAAAAGTTCCAATATTTACTCCCTACTTCCACGGCTATTTCTTGCGCTCTTTGGGAGCAACAGCCGCTTTCAACATTTTCAAGCGGATGCTGGCTAAGCGTAGATCAAACTGTCTCCGCAGCTCCCCAAACTGAAGTTACCTGGCTGGACAAGACGCCGCCATTGCCATGCGCCAAGCTAAGCTTCACATTGGGAAGCCAGCCGCCTGGCTCGCGCGGTCCTTCATCGTCGCCAGCGGCGGCACGGATCTGCCGGATCGCCTCAATGGTAACGAACAAGCCGTACATGCCTGGGTGCACGCAAGAGAGGCCACCGCCATTGGTGTTGACGGGCAGCGATCCGCCGGGCGCAATGCGACCGCCGCCGACGAAATCCTTCCCCTCCCCTTTCGCGCAATAGCCCAAATCTTCCAGGAACAGGATCGTGTTGATCGTGAAGGCGTCGTAAAGCTGAAGCGTGTCCATCTGCGCGGCGGTGTAGCCCGCCATCTCAAAGGCGCGCGGCCCACTTTTGGCGGCAGCGGTCACGTTGATGTCAGGCATCGCCGAAACCATCCGATGATGATGTTCCATTGCCGCGCCGAGCAGATAGACCGGCGTTTTCGGCCCATCTTTTGCGCGGTCGGCCCGCGTCATGACAATCGCGGCCGCGCCATCGGTGACAAGACAGCAATCGAGCTTGCCGAACGGGTCCGAAATCATGCGCGCGCTTAAAACATCGGCGACTGTAAGCGGGTCGCGCGAGAAGGCCTCGGGATTGAGTCGGGCCCAACTTCTTGCAGCCACAGCCACTTCGGCGAGATGCTCGCGCGTTGCACCGAATTGGTACATATATCGGCTCGCCGCGAGCGCGTAAGCATTAACGGGATTACGCGGCTCGTAGATCGCCTCATAGGGCATAGCTTCGGAAATCGACCTGAATCCGCCCGCTGAGCGCTGATTTGAGCCATAGGCGATAACGGCCACATTGCACAAGCCCATCTCGATGGCCATCGCGGCTGTTAGCGCGTGCGCCATAAAGGACGAGCCGCCGATATTAGAGCCGTCCGAGTAAGCGGGCTGAATGCCAAGATGCTCGGCGAGCGACATTGCTGGCATGGAGTGAAACGCGGTGGCGGCGAAGAGGCCGTCCACTTGTGAAAGCGGGATTTGCGCGTCGGCGAGCGCACCATGGACCGCTTGGACCATGAGTTCCATGGCGTTCCAGCCAGGCGCTTCTCCGCAACCTGCAGTCGCGAGCCCGACGCAGGCGATTTTTCCTCTGAGGGGATGGGGCACTGTCTTGTCCTTACGCTGGCTCGAAGATCACGGCGGCTTGGCCTTTCAGCTCTCCGATCCGCGCTTTGACTTTCATTCCGATCTGAACCTTATCCGGCGCGATGCCTTCCACGCGGCTCATCATGCGCGGCCCTTCCGCGAGATCAATCAGCGCCACATTGTAGTCGCCGCCCTTGTCTGCGGGGCGACGAGTGCATGTTGTGGCGTAAACCGTGCCGAGCCCAGAAGCCTCGACCCATTCCAGATCCGCCTCGCCGGTGCCGGGATTTATCGCGCGCGGGTAGAAGACGAATGTGCCGGTCGATCTTGATCTTTGGATCATGAATTTGCCCTGGGCGAGATACGCATTGAAGCGCGCCTCCGGCCCGAGTCCTTCGAATAACCCTTCGCTCATGGTATTCACTCCAATTATTCCGCAGCTTTGGCGAGGTGCGTAAGCTGAAGCCGGTTGCGCGCAGCGGCATATTCTTGCGCTAAACGATCGACAAGAGCCGCCGCCGATATAACCGACTTGACAGCGCCGATGCCCTGCCCGCTGCCCCAAATCTCTTTCCAGCTTTTCGGTTTCGACGAGCCGCTCTCGAAGTTCATTTTCGACGGATCGCTTACCGGCAGATTATTGGGGTCCATCCCTTGAGCCGCAATCGACGGCTTCAAGTAGTTGCCATGTATGCCTGTGAAGAGGTTCGTATAGACAATGTCGTCCGCGCCGCTCTCGACGATCATACGCTTGTAGGCCTCAGTGGCGTTGGCCTCTTCGGTCGCGATAAAGGCGGAACCGATATAAGCGAGATCCGCTCCCATGGCCTCAGCGGCCAAAATTGCGTCACCTGTCGCGATGCAGCCCGACAGCAAGAGCGGCCCTTTGAACCATTCGCGAATTTCCTGGACGAGCGCGAAGGGCGAGATTGGCCCCGCATGGCCGCCCGCGCCTGCCGCGACGGCGATCAAGCCATCGGCGCCCTTTTCAATGGCCTTCTTCGCAAAGCGATTGTTGATGACATCGTGAAGCGTGATGCCGCCATAGGAATGAGCGGCCTCGTTAACCTCCACGCGCGCGCCGAGCGATGTGATCGTGATCGGCACTTTCCATTTCACGCAGATCTCAAGATCGCGCTGTAGGCGTACATTCGACGCATGCACAATCTGGTTGACCGCATAGGGCGCGGCCGGACGATCCGGATTTGCTTGATTATGCCGGTCCAGCTCTTCAGTGATCCGCTTCAGCCAGAGATCAAGGAGGATCGGTTCGCCGTCTTTTTCCCGAGCGTTCAGCGCGGGAAAGCTGCCGACGATACCCGCCTTGCACTGCGCAATAACGAGATCCGGGTTGGAAATAATAAAGAGCGGCGATCCCACAGCGGGAATTCGAAGCGATTGCAATATCGGAGGCAGCGCCATGATTGCTTAGTCCCCACGTTTGACGATAAGCGCATCGAGCGCAAGGCAGCGGTCCGGCAATGCGCGCAACGGGTTCATCTCAACGCTTTCGAGCGAATCCGCATTGGCGGCGGCGAAGAGCGAAAGTTTCGAAATGGCTTCCGCCAAAGCTTCGCGATTTGCTGGGGCCTGCCCTCGCGCGCCATTGAGAATGGCCGCGCCCTTCAACTCGTCAATCATTTCGCGAGCCGTGTCGACGCCGAAAGGCGCACGCCTGAAGGCGACGTCCTTCAGCACCTCGGTGTAAATGCCGCCGAGACCGAAGACGATGACGGGGCCAAAAACCGGATCGATTTTCGCGCCCAAAATGCACTCGATACCGCCCTCGATCATCGGCGAAACGAGCACGCCGTCGATGCGCGCTTTGGGATCATATTGAGCTGCGTTGCTCTTAATACGCTCGAACGCAGCGGCGGCATCGGCAGCTTTGACGCCAAGCATGACGCCGCCAGCCTCTGTCTTATGCATGATGTCCGGCGACGCGATCTTCATCGCAACCGGAACGCCTGCTTTCAGCGCCGCGTCTGCCGCTTCCGCCGCTGTGGTTGCCAGCATATCTTCGACAACCGGCAGACCGGCCTCAGCCAAAATCGCTTTTGCCGTCCGCTCGGAAATAGCCCCATCCGGCAACTTGACCGGCGGTCGGCAGCGTGGGCGACTTCGCCCTGCCCTTCGCGAACTCGACGCCATAGAACATCAGCGCCGCCATCGCCGCAATCGTCCGGCTTGGATCTTCGAAGCAGGGAAAGCCTGCCTCTTCGTAAGCTTGGCGCACTTCATCTGTCGCGAGGATGCATTGGAGGAAAACCCGGTTCGGATAGTCCGCCATCGTCTCGCTGAGATATTTAAGCAATGTGCCGCCGACCGCAGGCGACCCAGCGACCGAAGTCCAGAAGCCGATTAGGCCGTCATAATTGCCGCGATCCAGCATCGTCCGCGTGAAGCGCGGCATGAGCGATAGATCGTTGAACATCTGCGCGGTGACATCGATCGGGTTTCGCGGAGACGCAAACGGCACAAGCGCCTTCAGCTCCGCTTGCGCATCCTCGGGCATCGGCGCGACCTCGACCCCATGATCGCTCGCCGCGTCGGACATCAATACGCCAGCGCCGCCGGAGATCGTAACGAGCCCCAGCCGCCGCCCTGTTGGATAAATGCGTGGCCGGCACGCATAGGCAATATCGAGCATCTCTTCGGTGCTGCGCGCGCGAAACGCGCCATGCTGCTTTAGCACCGCATCGTAAATCGCGTCTTCACCTGCGAGCGATGCGGTATGCGAGCTTGCCGCCTGCGCGCCCACTTCCGAACGGCCTACCTTCATGAAGATGACGGGCTTGCGGTTCGCCCGCGCCGTCTCAAGCGCCTCCACGAGCAGCGGGCCGTCCTTGATGCCTTCAGCATAGGCCATGATCGTATGCACATCGTCGCGCTCAGCGAATAGACGGATCAGTTCCGCCACATGCAGATCGGACTCATTGCCGGTCGTCGCCCAATATCGGATGCCCAATCCGCGCAGGTGAGACACCAAATAGATGTGGCTTCCATAAGCGCCAGATTGGCTTGCAATCGAGATGCCGCCCGGTTGTGGGGTGGCGCGCTCTATCGTGGCCGTGAACGTCGGAAAAAAGCGCGCCGCCGAATTGAAAAGCCCAAGACAATTCGGCCCGATAACGCGCAATCCCGTTTCGCGGGCAATCGTGGCGATCTCGTCTTGCATGGCCGCGCCTTTGCTGCCCACCTCGGCAAAGCCCGAAGAGAACAAAAGCGCAGTTTTAGCCTTTTTCGCCGCCGCTTGCCTGAGAACGCCAGCCACATCTTCGGCTGGGACAGCGACAAGCACGAAGTCGAGGTCGCTGCCTATGTCTTCGAGCGAAGGATAAGAGCGAAGCCCCTGAACTTTGTCGCGCTTTGAATTGACGGGAAATATCTCTCCGTCAAAGCGCTGATTGATCATGAAGGATAGGGGGCGACCTCCGATGCGCCGTGGGTCATCGGACGCGCCAACGATGGCAATGGAGCGCGGGCTGAAATAGTCGTCGAAGGTCGCCATAAGTGCTTACACTGTCGCGATTGGAGTTGCCGGAGAGCCAACCGCGCCCGGAAGCCTGAGCGGCGGAGCGGTGAGCAGGAATCGCGTGCGGCCAGCGGCGCGCATATAATCGGCGAGGTCGCTGAGCCACCACAATTCGCCGAGGTGAATGCCGAGCTTGAACAGGCAAAGCTCATGCAGCGGGAGAAGCGCGCGCCGCCCGCTACCCGATTTGCTCGGATAACGCTCAACCGCGAAATTGTCGGAGATCAAAGCTGTGACGCCGCTGTCAATCACCCACTCCTGCAGGCGCGGGTCACGCCCATCAAGAGCCGCGCAACTATTATGAAGCGTATGAGGGTCGGGCTCTTTATTCATACCCATGATTTTCCGGCCGAAGCCGGTATGGAAGCAGACCATATCCCCTGCCTCGACCGTGGCGCCTTGCGATTTCATCGCCTCTTCAAGCCGGTCAAAGCCAATATCGACTTTTTCGTCGCCAACGAGCGCATGGAGATCGATGAGCACCGCGCGCCCTTGCACGCAGCGCTCCGCCATCTTTTCAATGCCAAGCCGCTTCGCCTCGACGCCTCCTGCCGCGCCGCAGCAATCATCGCCATGGCCGTGATCGTGACCGGCGGACATCACGATGTCTTCGCCGCCGCGCCAGCCATTATAGAAAACGATCTCGGCTTTGCCGTCGTCGTCAGCGTCGAACTCGGACCCCATATGCGAAAACGCATCCCACTGCGTCGAGTATTGGGTGTGAAGAAGCACCTGGTCGTCGCACACGACATCGGTCAATTCGGCGTTGTCGCGAGATAGCGGCCAGAGATAACGCTCAATCCCATTCGGACTCGCCGTCGGGCGCTTCTTTGGCGGATGCCGCGCCGGATGCAGGATGTTGCCGCCAGGATAATCGAGCGGCAGGGAAAGGCAGAAGCTCCGCCCGTCGCGCACTTCTGCAATGCCCTGCAAAACTTTCTCTGGTGTGATGAGGTTGAGGCGCCCTGCTTCGTCATCCGGCCCGAAGTCACCCCAATTGGAATTCTCTGGTCTCTTCTTCCAACGCATGGCGGCTCCTCACTGGTTGAGGTCGCGCCACTAAACAGCCTAGAGGCTGAGCGCGCCTCGGTTTCGGCGTTTCCCCAACTGAGATGACACCTTGAGTTTAACCATTTCGCAAGTGTCTTTTTGCGAAGGGACAGCGACCTTATTGTCGCGCGGAATAAACGCGTTTGGCTCGCGCTGTCCGGGTTTGGCGCATTGACTTCTTCCCGCGATGCGCTGACGATTCTTGCGGATCGTTGAGAGGCTAAAGTCGAGCCTAAAATGCTTAACCGGCCCCGCTACGCCTTATCGCAGGGAACAATTACACCATGAGGCAAGTCGAATATTACATCCTTGAGCTCCTCCCAGTGAAGTTCGTTCCAATCCCAGGCGGATTGGCCGTCCTCAAAATGAACCGGGACACGGGGGTATTCGAGAACGGGATAGAATACCGCGCGCGTGCGCTATCGATCGATTCATGGTACGTCGATCACGTCACGGAGGACAACTTCATCCAGCACGTTGAGTCTCTCCGCAGCCGCTGCCTCCAGGGAGAAGGTCCTCTGTTCGCGCTCTACAAGACAATGAATGCCATCGAGGATGCGGCCAAGGCTGAGGACCGGCCGCTCACGGAGGAGGAGTATGCTAGCCGGGCCGAGATGCGCCGGCAGACCTACGCGATGTTCCAGGCAGCGCACCCCGACGACATGCCGGACTGATGGGCGTTGCAGGACATGCCATGACCAAGCTCCAGCGCAACGCGTTCTTCCTCGCGGCCTGACCTTGAGCTGCCCTCTTTTCTCGAACCGGCAGCTTAGAAAGTGCATGGGGGTTTAAAGCCCCATTGTACCCTCGAGGCGCCTTGCCAATGCAATGAGCTTAGGCCTTACCTCGTCCAATAAGAATTCGGGACTAACGACGGCATCCGGCGCACCGCAATTTAATACCATTGCGGGAAGGCCGCCGCCCGGATCGAACCCAACCGCAATCGCGTTTACGTTCTGCTGCCAATCGCCGAACGAGCAAACGCAACCGAGCGTGCGGTATTCTTCAATCGCCTTTGCAATCGCATCGCGGGTATGTGGCCAAGCCTCCTCGTCAAGCGCGCAGATCTCCTCAAAAATAGAAGCGCGCAACCCTTCCCCACACACGGCGAGAAATGCACGCCCCGTCGCGCTGGTAGAAATGGAGATGCGGGAGCCCACATCCAACGCAAGCAGGATCGGCGTATATCCCCGGAAGCACTCAACATAGACCATGCTCAAACGATCACGAGCCGCGAGACCTACAAGCAGCTTCGAGGAGCTCGCCAATTCTTCCATGAGCGGGCGTCCAATATTTCTCACGTCCAGCCGCGCAAGCATACTCGTGCCAAGCGCTAGAATCGCCATACCCAGGCGGTACTTGCCGGCCGCTTCGACATAATGAAGATAGCCGAGTTTTGTCAGCGTGTATGTGAGCCGCGAAACCGTCGATTTGGGCAATCCGCATCGCGATGCGATCTCCTGATTGCCCAGCAACGTATCGCCCTTGCGAAAGCAGGCGAGTACCTCCAAGCCCCGAGAAAGCGCAGTGATAAAATGCCGGTCCTGCCGATCGGCGGACTGCGCCACTCCATGCATAAAAGTTTCTGGCCGCTTTCGAGACATGCCTGGGCGATCCTTGGGCGCTATCCGCGCGTTAACCACGCTTGACGGAGCTAAGCAATATGCTAGGGTTCCGATTGCAGAACTATATTCTGCATTGCAGAAAATCAAGGGCAGATGACGGAGCGGGGCGAGACGTGACTGTAAGCGAAAATTCAAATGTAAAATTTCGCGTGGAAGATGGCATAGCGATTGCTGTCATGAATAATCCGCCGGTCAACGCGCTCGGAGCAGGCGTTCGCCAAGGCCTCCAAGCTGTCATTCGGCAGGCGAAGTCGGATCCTGCAATCCGTGCCCTTGTGATTGCTGCCGAGGGACGGATGTTCAGTGGCGGGGCGGATATTACCGAGTTCGACAAAGCGCCGGTATCTCCATCGCTCACTGAAGTCATCTTGGAACTTCGCGAGCTTGGCAAGCCTTCAGTTGCCGCGATTCATGGAAATGCGTTCGGTGGCGGCTTCGAGCTCCCCCTTGGCTGCGATGCGCGCGTCGCAACCGCGACTGCAAAGGTTGGCCTGCCGGAGATCAAGCTTGGCCTAATCCCAGGCGCGGGCGGCACGCAGCGGCTGCCGCGCTTGATCGGCGCTAAGCCAGCGTTCGAGATTATGCTAAAGGGCGATCCTGTGCCTGCGAAACAAGCGCTCGCGCTCGGCATGATCGATGAAATTGTCGATGGCGATTTGGTCAGCGCAGCCAAAGCAAAAGCGCTGAGCTTGGTTTCTCAGCCTGAAGGCCAGAAGAATATGCTCACCCGCGACGGCGAGCGCGCAACGTTCGAAGAAGCTGCGCAAGCCGCTCTTAAGGGGAATACCGGCAGCCCGAACGTTATCTCACTCATTGAATGCGTCCGCGCGGCGTTTGAACGGCCAATAGCGGATGGCCTCATGCTCGAACGTGAGCAATTTATCAAACTCCGCGACGACGACCGCTCGAAGGCGCTCCGCTATTCCTTCTTCGCGGAGCGAAAAACCTCGCGCATTCCCGATATTGCCGAAGACACGAAGACGCGTCCTATATCGCAGGCCGCAGTTATCGGCGCAGGTACCATGGGCGCGGGCATCGCGATCTGCTTCGTTAATGCTGGCATTCCTGTGACGGTGATCGAAACCAAGCAGGAAGCCCTCACGAAGGGCCTTGAGCGCATCACCTCAACCCTTGATGCCGATCTTAAGCGCGGCAGGCTAAGCCCAGAAGAGCACAGCCGCCGGGTGGGCTTAGTTAAAGGTGGCCTCGGCCTCGAGGCTACCGCCGACGCGGATATCATTATCGAAGCCGTATTCGAGGAAATGCCGATCAAGAAAGAGATCTTCACCACTCTTGACCGCATTGCGAAGCCGGGCGCAATCCTTGCTACGAATACCTCCTATTTGGATGTGAACGAGATCGCAGCCGTGACAAGCCGTCCTCAAGATGTGCTTGGGCTGCATTTCTTCAGCCCAGCCAATATCATGCGGCTTTTGGAGATCGTTCGCGGCAGTAAAACCGCGCCTGATGTTCTAAAGACCTCGGTAGAACTTTCTCCGAAACTCGGGAAAGTGCCCGTGGTTGTTGGCGTCTGCTACGGCTTCGTTGGGAACCGTATGCTATCGCGGCGCAGCCAGCAGAGTGAGAAGCTCCTGATCGAGGGTGCCCTTCCGCATGAGGTGGATGCGGCGATGGTCAATTTCGGCTTCCGCATGGGACCATTTGCGGTAGGCGATCTCGCTGGTCTCGACATTGGCTGGCGCATCCGCAAAGCTACGGGCGTGTCCGCTCCCATCGCCGATGCTTTGTGCGAACAGGGACGCTTCGGCCAGAAAACCGGCAAGGGCTATTATAACTATCAAGCGGCCGCTCGCTCCGGCCTGCCCGACCCCGAAGTCGAAGCGCTCATCAAGAGCGTTTCCGAGCGTTTGGGCGTACAGCGGCGGCCAATTTCGCCCGATGAAATCATTGATCGTCTCATTTTCCCGATGATCAACGAAGGCGCGCGCATCTTGAGCGAGGGCATCGCGGCGCGGGCGAGCGATATCGACGTGATTTGGGCAAATGGCTATGGCTGGCCTGGTTGGCGGGGCGGACCGATGTATTACGCCGACCAGGTTGGATTGCCGCGCGTTGTTGCGCGCCTGGAAGAATTCGCGGCGATGACCGGCGAGCCGACCCTAAAGCCTGCAGACTTGCTGCGAGAGCTTGCTGCTTCGGGGCGCACCTTCGGCGTCGCCTATCCATAATCCAGGCAGAAAATAGCCGTTCTTCAGAGCTTATCGAAATCCGAGGACACTTATCATGGACCTGCAATTCACGGCGAAGGAACAGGCCTTTCGCGATGAAGTGCGCCAGTTCTTCCGCAACGAGATTCCGTCCGAAATTCGCCGCAAGGTGAAGGAAGGCCTGGAGCTCAAAAAGGAGGACGTCGTCACCTCCCAGCGCATATTGAATGCAAAGGGGTGGGCAACGCCGCGCTGGCCAGTGGAGTGGGGCGGCCAATCATGGACGGCCGTTCAGCAATATATCTTCATCGAAGAACTGCAGCGGTACGGCGTGCCGCAGCCCTTGCAATTCAACTGCGACATGGTCGGGCCGGTCATCGCCAATTTCGGATCGGAGGCGCAGAAGAAGCGCTTTCTGCCAAGGATAGCCAATCTCGACGATTGGTGGTGTCAGGGCTTTTCTGAACCCGGCTCAGGCTCCGATCTCGCATCGCTTAAGACACGGGCTGTCCGTGACGGCGATCATTATGTCGTCAGCGGCCAGAAAACTTGGACGACGCTCGCCCAATATGCGAACTGGATCTTCTGCCTTGTGCGCACGGATCCGGCTGCGAAAAAGCAATCTGGCATCTCGTTCATTCTCATCGATATGGCCACCCCTGGCATATCGGTGCGCCCCATCATCACGGTTGAAGGGCGCCACGAGGTCAATGAGGTGTTCTTCGACGAGGTCCGTGTGCCGGTCGAGAACCTTGTCGGGCAGGAAAATCGCGGCTGGGATTATGCGAAGTTTTTGCTTGCGAATGAGCGCGCGGGAATTGCGCGCATCGGCGTAACAAAGCAGCGCTTTTCGCGTATTAAGCGTTTGGCGAAGGAAACGCCGTCAGGCGACGGGGTGATCTGGGACAATCCAAATTTCCGCACCCGCTTCAATCTCGCCGAAGTCGAGCTAAAGGCACTTGAAATCACGCAAATGCGCGTTCTTGCTGCGCAAAGCCAAGATGGACGCCCGGACCCGGCCTCTTCTATTTTGAAGATCAAAGGTTCCGAACTTCAGCAAACGGCCACCGAATTGCTGCTGGAAGTTGCTGGCCCAAGCGCGCTCGCCTTTGTCGATCATCCGCTCGAAGGCACCAACGATCCGCTGGCGGAACTCGAATGGGCAAGCTCTGCTGCGCAGAACTACTTCAACTACCGGAAAGTTTCGATCTACGGCGGATCGAATGAAATCCAACGCAATATCATTTCGAAGGCCGTGTTAGGGCTGTAGGCTGGACACTCATGGATTTTGACCTGACAGACGAGCAGCGCCTGCTGAAGGACAGTTTCGACCGCCTGATCGCAGACCGCTATGGGGATTTCGAGCGTCGCAAAGGCTACCAGAAAGAGGCTGGTGGCTGGAGCCGTGGCGTATGGCAAGATTTCGCCTCGCTGGGGCTCACCGCTCTCCCCTTCGATGAAAGCATGGGCGGGATTGGCGGCGGCCCAATCGAGACGATGATCGTGATGGAGACGATCGGGCGCGGCCTCGCCATTGACCCCTTTCTTTCCACGGTCGTGCTAGGCGGCGCTGCGATCAGGCTTGGCGCCAAGCCGTCGCTGGCGGAAGCGCTCATTCCGCAAATTGTGGAAGGCAATCTGATTGTGGCCTTGGCGCAAGTCGAACGCCAATCCCGCTATAATCTCAATGATGTCGCGACAACGGCGCGGCGTTCAAACGGCCATTACATCCTTGATGGCCGGAAAAGCGTGGTGCTCCATGGCGATAGCGCGGACAAGCTGATCGTAAGCGCGAGGACGAGCGGAGCGCAGCGCGACCGCGAGGGCATAACGCTGTTTCTGGTAGACGCTAAAAATCCCGGCGTCGAAATCCACGGAACCGCATCTCAAGACGGCCGCCGCGTTGCCGAGATCATTTTCTCCGGCGCGCAAGTCGAGGCTGACGCGGTTTTGGGCGAACCGGATCGTGGGCTTTCGCTTCTCTCGGAAATCGCCGACATCGCCATCGCGGCGCTTGCGGCTGAAGCCGTTGGCGCGATGGATCGGCTTCATGCTCTCACGCTTGAGTACCTCAAGACGCGAACGCAATTCGGGGTGAACATCGGCAGCTTCCAGGTGCTTCAGCATCGCGCGGCAGACATGATGATCGCGCTCGAACAGGCGCGCTCCATGGCCTATTACGCGACGATGATGCTGAGCGCGCCCGCCGAGGAAAGAAGTGCTGCAATGTCGGCGGTGAAGATTCAGGTGAACAAATCCGCGCGATTTGTTGGTCAGCAAGCCGTTCAGTTGCATGGCGGTATCGGCATGACCCTCGAATATCAGGGCAGCCACTATTTCAAGCGGCTGACCACGATCGAAGCCGAATTCGGCGATACAGACCACCATATGGCCGCTCTTAGCCAGCGGGATGGTATTCTCGAAGAAATAGATTAAGGTGAGTGGCTGCGCGTGACGCAGCCACTAGCATTTTGCGCAAGGCCGCAAGGCCTTGCCCGTGGTGCGCCGCATGTCCATCTCTGCTCTGACCGGCGAGCAAGCGACGCGGAGGCGTCACGATGGCATCTTGGACGGTGGCTCTATCCACGGCAGCAGTTGCGTTCTCTGCCTCTCTCGTTGAAGCCGTCGAGGCCCTAACGATAGTCCTCGCCGTCATGACGGTGCGAGGCGCGGGGCCAGCGTGGCTTGGCGCAGGCGCGGGGCTCGTTTGCCTTGCGCTTATCGTGCTGATTTTAGGCCCAGTCCTCGACCAAGTTCCGCTGCAATCCTTGCAGCTCGCAGTGGGCGTGCTTCTACTCCTCTTCGGAATGCGCTGGCTCAGAAAAGCGATCCTCCGCGCGGCAGGTATTATACCTCTCCACGATGAGGTGCAGGCCTATTCAGCGGAGACAGCACTTCTGCGAGACCAGAACCGCCGCCGGGAGCGCCATCTCGACTGGCTTGGCGCCGCCACAGCGTTCAAGGCGGTGCTTATAGAGGGCATCGAGGTGGTGTTCATCGTTATCGCCGCCGGTGCGGGCCGAGGGCTTATTCTTCCTGCTGGCGTTGGCGCAATCGCAGCGTGCGTGGCGGTCGTTCTTGGTGGGTTTGCCGTAAGGAAGCCTTTAGCGCGCGTTCCCGAGAACACGCTGAAATTCGGCGTCGGCGTTATGCTTTCCGCTTTCGGGGTCTATTGGGCTGGCGAAGGAATGGGAATCAATTGGCCCGGCGCAGACCTTGCCATAATTGGATTTGCCCTGGCGTTTCTCGCAGCAGGGCTCGCCCTCGCCGCCGTGCTTCGCAGGCGGCCTGCATTAAGGGCTGCTGAATGAGCGCGCTTCGCTTCATAGGCCGTGAACTGGCGGCGCTGTTCGTCGATGACAAGTTCTTGGCGGCAGGAATACTCATTGTCGTGGCGGCGGCGTGGCTATTGCGCTGGACCGAGATCGTTTCGCCGTTGCTTGCGGGCGGAATGCTGTTCTTCGGCTGCCTCGGCGTTCTCGCGGCAAGCGCCCTCGCCGAGTGGAAAGACCACTGAATACGCATTACGAAATTGGTTAAGAAGGGGTCTGTCGCCCAGCGCTTTCTATATGAAATTCCTATAACGGCGCGCACACCGCTTCAATTGTTTTTATATGCGAAAATGTTGAGTTTGCAGGTGGCCGCAGACCGCGCGCTACGCGGTAGATGCGGCCAAACCTATCAATTGCGGGGCTATATATGTTCGACGTCATCATGCTGAGCACCGGCCTGGGCTTTTTCTTGCTCGCGGTTGCTTATGTTGTCGCCTGCGAAAGGCTGTGAGGATCTTCCATGCTGTTCGATTACATTTTGGCCGGAGGAGTGACGGCGTTCCTCCTCGGCTATCTCGTCTATGCGCTTGTACGTCCAGAGAAATTCTAGGGGAGCGCACATCATGACAGGTCTAGGTTGGGTGCAGATCGCGATTTTTGCGATTGCCATTATTCTTATAGCTAAGCCGCTTGGCGGCTATATGACTCGCGTTTTCAACGGCGAGCGGACGCTTCTCTCTTTTGTTCTGCGTCCCATCGAACGCGTGCTTTATGCCATCAGCGGCGTTGACGAAAAAGCCGAGCAAAGCTGGGTTACATACACCATCGCTATGCTCATCTTCAGCGTTGCGGGCTTCGTCTCGCTCTATGCGCTGCAAAGATTGCAGGCTTCGCTTCCCTTCAATCCTCAGGGGCTTCCGGCCGTACCGGCGGATCTTGCCTTTAATACATCGGTGAGCTTCGTCACAAACACGAACTGGCAGTCCTATACGCCAGAAAGCACGATGAGCTATCTCGTGCAGATGGCTGGTCTGACGGTGCACAACTTCGTGTCAGCCGCGACAGGCATTGCGCTCGCGGTCGCGCTCATTCGTGGCTTTGCGCGGCGCTCCGCGAACACACTCGGCAATTTCTGGGTCGACCTCACCCGATGCACTCTTTATGTGCTCCTGCCCCTTTCGATTGTCGCTGGGCTGTTCTTCATATGGCAAGGCGTTCCGCAAAACCTCAATGCTTACACAGAGGTAACGACGCTTGAGGGCGCGAAGCAGATCATCGCGCAGGGTCCCGGTCGCCTCGCAGGAAGTGATCAAGATGCTGGGAACGAATGGCGGCGGCTTCTTCAACGCCAATTCTGCCCATCCTTACGAAAATCCGAACGCCATCACGAACTTTTTGCAGATCGTGCTGATTTTCTGCATCGGTGGAGCGCTGACGAACGTCTTTGGCCGCATGGTCGGCGATCAACGGCAAGGTTGGGCAATTTTCGCTGTAATGGGCCTTCTCTTTGTCGCCGGTGCGGGCGTCACCTATTGGGCCGAAGCGAAAGGCAACCCGGCATTTGCTACTCTCGGTGTTGATACTCAGCCAAGCCAAACCCAGGCAGGCGGCAATATGGAGGGCAAAGAGGTCCGCTTCGGTATCGCGAACTCGGCGCTGTTTACGACCGTGACCACCGACGCATCATGCGGCGCGGTCAACAATATGCATGACAGCCTGACGCCAATCGGCGGAATGGTGCCGATGGTCAACATCATGCTGGGCGAAATCATCTTTGGTGGCGTCGGTTCCGGCCTCTACGGAATGCTGCTCTTCGCCATCCTGGCGGTGTTCATTGCCGGACTGATGGTCGGGCGCACGCCTGAATATCTCGGCAAAAAGATCGAGGCGAAGGAAGTGAAGATGGCGATGCTCGCCGTCCTGATCCTGCCGCTCTCCATTCTCGGCTTCACCGCGATTGCCGTCGTTGCGAAAAGCGGCCTTGAAGGCCTTGGAAATGGAGGCCCGCATGGTTTCAGCGAAGCGCTTTATGCCTACACCTCGGCCACTGGCAACAATGGCAGCGCGTTCGCGGGCCTGTCCGCTAACACGGTTTTCTACAACACCACTCTCGGCCTAGCGATGTTTATTGGACGCTTCCTCATGATCGTCCCGACGCTCGCAATCGCCGGATCGCTTGTACGGAAGAAAATCGTTCCCGCCTCCTCGGGCACGTTCCCCACATACGGCCTTCAATTCGTTCTCCTCGTCACTGCTGTCATCTTGATCCTCGGCGGCCTCACCTATTTCCCTGCGCTCGCGCTGGGGCCGATTGTGGAACACTTTGCGATGATTGCCGGTCAAACTTTTGAGAAGTGAAATCCATGCCAGCTCCTAAAACAACGCATCGGATGGCGACCGCGACGATCACCGATCCAAAGATCCTGATCCCCGCAATCGGCGCATCCTTCAAGAAACTCGATCCGAGACTTGCTTGCAAAAAACCCCGTGATGTTCGTGGTCGAAATCGTGGCGGTCCTTACCACCGTGCTTTTCATCCGTGACATCATTACCGGCGCAGGCAACTACGCCTTTTCGCTTCAAATCAATCTGTGGCTCTGGTTTACGGTCCTGTTTGCGAATTTCGCCGAGGCTGTGGCCGAAGGGCGCGGCAAAGCGCAAGCCGCAAGCTTGCGCGCCACGAAAACCGATGTGATGGCAAAGAAGCTCGCGGACGCTACGAAGCACGAGAATTACCATCTCGTGCCCGCGCTTCAGCTCAAACTTGGTGACATTGTTTATGTCGAGGCAGGCGACTTCATCCCCTCCGATGGCGAAGTCATCGAGGGCGTCGCATCTGTAAACGAAGCCGCGATCACGGGCGAATCCGCGCCGGTGATACGCGAATTGGGCGGCGACCGCTCTGCAGTCACAGGCGGCACGCAGGTCATTTCGGACTGGATCGTTGTGCGCATCACAGCGGCGCAAGGCTCGACCTTTCTCGACCGTATGATCGGACTCGTGGAAGGTGCGGAGCGGCAGAAAACGCCAAACGAGATCGCGCTCAACATCCTCCTCGCCGGTATGACGATTATCTTCGTCTTTGCGGTGGCGACCATCCCGAGCTTCGCAGCCTATGCGCATGGAAACATCTCCGTGCTCGTCCTCGTCGCTCTGTTCGTGACGCTGATCCCGACCACCATCGGCGCGCTTTTGTCCGCGATTGGCATTGCAGGCATGGACCGGCTTGTGCGGTTCAATGTGCTGGCAATGTCGGGCCGGGCTGTGGAGGCGGCGGGCGACGTCGACACGCTTCTTCTCGACAAAACGGGCACGATTACGCTTGGCAATAGGCAAGCCTCGGAGTTTCTCCCGTTGCCCGGCGTCACGGAGCGTGAGCTTGCGGACGCGGCGCAACTGGCCTCGCTTTCCGATGAGACGCCAGAAGGCCGCTCCATCGTTGTGCTCGCAAAAGAACGTTACGGGATTCGGGGCCGGGATATGGCTCCGCTCGACGCGCATTTCATCCCCTTTACAGCCCAAACACGTCTTAGCGGCATTGACGTGGAAGGTGAGCAGATCCGTAAAGGTGCAGTTGACGCCGTAATCACCTATATACGCCAAGTTACGGGCAGTCCGAATATGCCGATGCCTCGAGAGCTTGAGCGCGGAGCCGAGGCGATCGCTAAGACGGGCGGCACTCCTCTTGCCGTTGCTCGCGACGGCAAGCTCCTCGGGCTTGTCCATTTGAAGGATATTGTGAAGGGCGGCATCCGCGAGCGCTTTGCTGAACTGCGGCAGATGGGTATTCGGACGGTGATGATTACGGGCGATAACCCGCTCACGGCCGCAGCAATTGCAGCCGAAGCGGGAGTGGATGACTTTCTTGCCCAAGCAACGCCAGAAAATAAGCTTCAACTCATCCGCGATGAGCAAGCAAAAGGTAAGCTTGTGGCCATGTGCGGCGACGGGACAAACGACGCCCCGGCGCTCGCACAAGCCGATGTCGGCGTTGCGATGAACACAGGCACGATGGCGGCTCGCGAGGCCGGCAACATGATCGATCTCGATAGCGATCCAACCAAACTCATCGAGATTGTCGAGATCGGCAAGCAGCTCTTGATAACGCGAGGTGCGTTGACCACCTTCTCGATAGCCAACGACGTCGCCAAATATTTTGCGATTATCCCTGCGATGTTCGTGGCGTTTTACCCGCAGCTTCAGACGCTGAATGTCATGCAGCTGTCAACGCCGCAGAGCGCGATACTTTCCGCGATTATATTCAACGCTTTGATAATTGTAGCGTTGATCCCGCTCGCGCTGCGAGGAGTGACCTACAAGCCCGCAGGGGCGTCGAAAATCCTAACGCGCAATCTTCTCATCTACGGCATCGGCGGATTAATCGTACCGTTCGTAGGCATCAAGCTTATCGACCTCTTCGTTTCCGCAATCGGTCTGGCTTAAGGAATCTCACCATGTTGAAACAAATACGCCCAGCGATCATGATGATTATCGGCCTGACCGTCATCACTGGTTTTGCCTATCCGCTCGGAATGACTGGCCTCGCCCAAATCCTGTTTCCCCATCAGGCGAATGGCAGTCTTATCGAGGCCAAGGGCAAGATCTTGGGATCGGAATTAATCGGCCAGAATTTCGCCGATGCGCGCTACTTCCATGGCCGCCCTTCAGCGACCACCGATACCGATCCGAATGACGCCACAAAGTCGATCCCGGCACCCTATAATGCGAGCAATTCGGGGGGCTCTAACGCTGGTCCAACCTCGAAGAGTCTCATCGACCGCGTGGCAGAGGATACCAAGAAACTGCAAGCGGAGAATCCGTCGGTACCAGTTCCCGTCGATCTGGTCACGACTTCGGCGAGCGGACTGGACCCGGACGTCACACCCGCCGCAGCTTACTTTCAGGTGCCGCGCGTGGCGAAGGCTCGGCAGATGACTGAGGACGGTGTGCGTCAAATTGTTGACAAAAACCTTCAACCGCGCTTCCTCGGTGTCATTGGGGAGCCCCATGTTAACGTTCTAAAGTTAAACTTGAGCCTCGATGCGGCACAGTCTGCTCAGGCCAGCAGGTAGGTGAATGCGCATTTCCGATTTGATTCCGCCTGAGGACATACTCCTCGACGTGGCGATTAGGGATAAAACCCAGGCGCTCAAGTTCATCGCGGAAGAATTGTCGATTGATCGCGTGCTCGACCCCGAACGAGTCCGCGCCGCTTTGGCGGCGCGGGAGGACCTCGGTTCGACCGGGGTTGGAGAAGGCATCGCACTGCCGCATGTGTGTCTTCCTGAGCTCAACACTTCCCTTGGGCTCTTTCTTCGTGTCACCCCGCCAATAAACTTCGGATCAATAGACAATAAACCGGTAGACCTTATCTGCGCTGTGATAAGTCCAGAGCCGGAAAGATGCGGCGCCGATCAGCCTTTGTCCATACTTGCCGCTTTGGCTCGCTTATTCAAGGACAAGGCCGTCGCAGACGAGTTGCGGCAGGCGCGCAACGTAACTTCTGTCTTTAAAATCTTGAGCAAGTCCGAAACCATAGCTGCTACAAACGTAAGCTGAGGGCAATGGCAGAGATAGAGACAATCAGGCGGCCTTCACCCGATGCCTTACTAGAGGCGGCGAGCCGTGAAGAGGGCGGCCGCGGTCGCTTGAAGGTGTTTCTTGGCGCTGCCCCGGGCGTTGGCAAGACATATGAAATGCTGCTTTCCGCCAGGGCGAGGATGCTCGAGGGAGCAGACGTAGTCGCCGGAGTCGTTGAGACGCATGGCAGGGCGGAGACGCAAGCGCTGCTTGACGGTTTCGAGGTCGTCCCCAAAACGCGAATTGAATATCGCGGCCACATGATGGAGGAAATGGACCTAGACGCGCTCCTCAAGCGCCGCCCCAAAATTGCGTTGGTCGATGAACTCGCTCATACGAATGTGCCGGGAAGCCGTCACCCTAAGCGTTATCTCGACGTGGAAGAGCTTCTCGCCGCCGGGATCGACGTTTACACCACCCTCAACATTCAGCACGTCGAAAGCTTAAACGACGTTGTCGCTCAGATTACGCGGATTCGCGTTCGCGAGACGGTGCCCGATTCGGTCCTAAATAAAGCGGATGACATCGAGGTCATCGACCTTTCTCCCGCTGAACTCATTCAGCGGCTCAGAGAAGGCAAGGTCTACGTTCCAAAACAGGCCGAACGCGCGCTTAATCATTACTTTTCGCCTGGCAATCTGACCGCCCTACGCGAGCTCGCCCTCCGCCGAACGGCGCAGCGCGTCGACGAGCAGCTTCTCACTCACATGCGCGCTCACGCCATCACCGGACCCTGGCCTGCTGGCGAGCGCCTCCTTGTTTGCATCAGCGAAGACCCCCGCTCGGCAGGACTGGTCCGTTACACAAAACGGCTGGCGGACCGCCTTCACGCTCCGTGGACAGCGATCTATGTCGAAACGCGCAGAAGCCAAGAGCTGACGGAAGTGCAGCGCGACCGCGTCGCCGATACGCTTAGGCTTGCCGAAAGGCTGCAAGGAGAGGCAATTACGGTTCCCGGCGGAAACAACATCGCGGAGGACGTTCTCGCCTTCTCGCGCGCCAATAACGTCACTCAGATCGTGCTCGGGAAGTCGGAACGTCCGCGCTGGTTTGAGCTTATCAATGGGTCAGTGGTGCGGGATCTCGTTCGCCGCGCCGGGAATATTAGCGTACATGTGATCGCGGGCGAGCATCTCATGGCCGCCCCTATCCCCAAAAAGACGGTTAAGACAAGGCAGCCCAAGGATACGGCGGGCGTGGAAGCGCTGCCCTATATCGTTACAATATTTGCGGTAACGGTCGCTCTTGGCATAGCCCGGCTATTGCAGCCCCTTTTCGGCATCGAGACGATCGACCTTATCTTTCTCGTGGCTGTGATCGGGATCGCTTATAATTATGGTCTACGCCCCTCGCTTTTCGCCGCCGCGCTTTCGATGCTCGGTTACAATTTCTTCTTTTTAGAGCCGACCTTCAATTCCAATATAGCGGACCCAAAAACGATTGCCGCTCTCTGCTTTTTCTTCTTTACCGCTTTCGTCGTTAGCAACCTGACAGCCCGCGTCCGCTCTCAAGCGATCACCGCGCTAAACCGGGCTAGCACCACCGAGGCGCTCTACGCATTTTCCAAAAAGCTGGCCGGGGTTGTCTCTTTCGATGACCTACTTTGGGCCACCGCCTATCAGATTGCCGCATCACTGAAGGCTGATGTTGTGATCATCCTGCCCGACGCTAACGGAGCTTTGCGGGTTAGAGCGGGTTTTCCGCCTGAAGACAATCTTGACGAGGGGGAGCTTGGGGCAGCGAGGTGGTGTTTCGAGAATAATCGTCCCGCAGGCCGAGGTTCGGAAACACTCCCTGGCGCGAAGCGGCTCTTTCTTCCTCTTCGGACGAGCGCAGGCGCGATTGGCGTCGTGGGTCTTGGGCGCGGCCAAAGGCCGGAAATGCTCCTCACTCCCGATGAGCGGCGACTAGTAGACGCCCTCATGGACCAGGCAGCCGTGGCTATCGAGCGGGTGCGCCTTGCCGGTCAAATCAATGAGGCAAGGCTCGCCACCGAGACTGAGCGTCTTCGCGCGGCTCTTCTGACTTCGCTCTCTCACGATCTGAAGACGCCGCTGGCCTCGATCTTAGGGGCCGTCACATCTCTGCGCCAATATCGCGACCTTTTCGATAAGGCGGCCGAAGATGAATTGATCGCCACCATTCAGGAGGAAGCAGAGCGGCTTTCGCGCTTTGTGGCAAATCTGCTCGATATGACCAAGATCGAATCAGGTGTCATACCACTTGATAGAGAGGCAGTAGACATTGGCGAAGTCGTGGGAACGGCGCTGCAACGCATATCCCCCATGCTTTCTCATCATCGGGTTGAGGTGGACCTGGAGCCGAATTTGCCGATGCTGAATTTGGATATGCTCTTGTTTGAGCAGGTGCTCGTGAATCTCCTCGACAACTCCGCCAAATATGCGCCCGCCGGTTCTCAGGTCACCATTCGCGCGAGCCAGAGCTTCGGCACTGTTGCGGTCGAGGTTCTCGATGAGGGGCCTGGCATTCCCGACGATCGGCTGGAACGGATTTTCGAGAAATTTCATCGAGTCAAAAATGGCGACCGTCAACGCGCGGGCACGGGATTGGGACTTGCCATCTGCCGCGGCTTCGTCGAGGCGCTTGGAGGCAAGATAACTGCGGCCAATCGCGCGGACCGATCCGGGGCTATTTTCACGATCACATTTCAGCATCGCGACAATGAAACGTGAGCACAGAGTGGCAAAATGACTGCGACGGATAAGACGCCGATTTTGGTCGTTGACGATGAGCCACCGATCCGCCGACTTCTCCGCACCAGCCTATCGACCCAAGGTTATCAGGTTCTTGAAGCAGAAACCGGCGAGCAGGCAATCGCCACGATAGCCAAGGAAAAGCCTGAGGCTGTCATTCTCGATCTAGGCTTGCCGGACCTGGATGGACTCGATGTGATACGGCGTATTCGCGAGAGTGGCTCCAGGATACCGATAATCGTTCTATCGAGTCGTGGCGACGAGCGCGGGAAGGTCGAGGCGCTGGACCTCGGGGCAGACGATTACCTCACGAAGCCTTTTGGCATGGCCGAGCTTGTGGCGCGCATTCGAACCGCGCTCCGCCACCGCGTCCAGCAGCAGGGAGCCGAACCTATATTCAAGGCTGGAACCCTTATGGTTGACCTTGTGCGCCGGGTCGTAACGGTGGCTGGAGAGGAAATTAAGCTATCGCCGAAGGAATACGACATCCTGCGCCTGCTCGTCCTCCATGCCGGGAAAGTGCTGACACATCGCTTCATCATGCATGAGGTATGGGGCGGCGCGTGCGACGTTCAATATCTGCGCATTTATGTGCGGCAGCTGCGCCAAAAGATCGAGCCGGACCCGGAACGGCCCACCCTTATCATGACGGAAACCGGCGTCGGCTATCGGCTGCGTGTTCCGGAAATTTAGCTGTCCCTTCAACAAGCGTTAGGCACTGGGGCAGCACGCAAATTTGCGGCGTCGCGAAAACTGCGTCAATAGAGCTACAGCGCGGCTCCGAGAACGGTCCCTTAGGCACAAGGCAAGTGCGAGTCATTTCCGCGCTTTGCATTTGTTGACTCTTCATTGCGCCCTGGAGCATGGGAAACTGAGCGTAGCGCGGCCCCTTCGGCCGCTTGTTCAAATCTCGTCTTATACAGAAAAGAGCGCGGGCGCCGGTAAGACAATGGCAACGCCGGAGCGCTAATTTAGACTCTGCGGTCTGGCTCCTCCAATAATTACAAAGTAATGGGGAGGAACCAGCGAAAGCAATTCAAGACTTCCAACTCAAGTGCAGGACGGCCAATGCGCAGAATTGGCCGTGAATTCTTTATCGAGAGCGCGAGGGGGAGAAAGGGTTGAGCACGAAAAAAGAAACAGGACCGATGACCCTGCGAGAGTGTTTTCGCGTTTACAGCGCAATCATATTTTTGGTTTTGCTCTATTTGATAGTCTACGGCAATTGAGAAAGCGGTTCGTGGCGCGCCCAATGCGCGCTTCTTCTCTCACCCGCTTTAGGCCCGCCCTTAAGGGCGGGCGTACAGTAGGAAACTTATTGTTAAGAATTTCGCCCTTACCATCCCCACACTTCAGCAAAATCTGCGAACAAATTTCTCGCCGCAGGGAGACTTAAGAGGGGGCTTTGCGCGAAAGCCAGGAATGCAACGAGGATAAGAAACCATTCAAAATGAAAGTGCTTGCCGACTGTACTCCGGCTTCGATGATTTCATGATAAAAATTGTTTCCCCAGGCCGCCCGGAAAATCAGTCGACATCATCGGGCTACTCGCGAGATCTTCTTGTCAGAAGGTCCACATGAGCACATACGAAAAACTGCCTGAACTCATGGGGGATATCTACGATGCGGCGCTAGATTCCGCGCTTTGGGCGGCGGCTATTGCTAAAATTACGGATTTCGTTGGTGGTCAGGCTGGCGGGCTCATCTCGACAGATCCGGTGAACAAACTAGGAAGTTTTCCCTACAATTGCGGCATGGATCCCGACTACCTTCGGCTTTATGCAGAGAGGTATTCAAGATCCGGTCCTCTCTTGGCTTCGCTGCCGCCCCCCGGAAAAATCGCAAGTATTTCAGACCTTGTGACTTATGATGATTATCGCCGCGGGCAGTTTTATCATGAGTGGGCGCGGCCCCAAGGTTGGGCTGACGCTGCCTATGCCGTGCTCGAAAAATCGAGTCCGAATTGCGCGGATGTCCTGTGTATTATCCCGAGCAAGGCCAATGGCAGGGTTGACGTCGCCATGCGTAGGCGCATGGCGCTCATCGCACCCCATGCGCGGCGCGCATTGCTTATCGGTAAGTCGATGGATCTCAAACAAACCGAAGCCGCGAGCTTCGCCGATACATTTGACGGTTTGAGCGCTGGCATGTTTCTCGTCGATGGCGAAGGCCGCATTGTCCACGCAAATTTCATAGGCCATGACATGCTCTACGCGGCCGATATTCTGCGCTCTGCCGACGGGAGGCTCGCGACTCGCGATGCGCAGATCGATCAAAACTTGCGCGAGGTCTTCGCTACCTGTGCTCGCCGCGAGCCCATCGGCACCAAGGCGATTGCCTTATCGCTAATCGCGCATGACGGCGAGCGCTATGTGGCGCATGTGCTGCCGCTTACATCGGGGGCGCGGCACGCTATCGGCGCTATGCACGCGGCCGTTGCCGCCGTGTTTGTGCGCAAGGCTGAGCTCGGGAGCCCTCTCGATGTCGTTGCTCAGACGTATAAATTAACGCCAACCGAACTGCGCGTGTTGCTGTCGATCGTCGACGTGGGCGGTGTGCCGGAGACGGCGGTGGCGCTTGGTGTCGCCGAAACCACCGTCAAAACGCATCTCTACCGCCTTTTCGATAAAGCCGGCGTCAGTCGTCAAGCCGACCTCGTCAAACTCGTCGCCGGGTTTACTAATCCACTCGTTGGATGAGCGGCGCGCACGAATTGGCGTGCCGTTTTATTTGCGCAGCGAAACGCTTCAAATCGCCTCTAATCGATACATGACGCCGAATTAATCTCTCTTTTCCAAACATTTTTGAAGGCATCCTGCAATCGTAGGACGCGGCGCGCGTGTTGCGGAGCTATTATCCTGCTTAAATTCGCAGCAACCAGCGATGATTGGACCCATGAAGAGCAGTCCTAAAACGCCGCAAGCCACTGCACAAAAAGGGAGATTTTTGTACTCCTTTGCTCGCCATCTACGTGCGGGCATCTTCGCGCGCTTCTCTGGCGTATCACATACCGCGTACCGGATATTGCATGCAGCGCCCACGCTTCATCGCGGTGAGCTGCCCAATTCGGCCTTTCTCGCCGCCATCCTGCCCGTCATCGGCGGCATCTACCTCGTGACCCGTCCTAAAGGCTTGGCTGCGGCCGAGCCTCAGGTTCCGGCACATATTCACCGCATAAGCGTATAGGAGGCGTCCATGGGCGAAGTGAAAATTACCCTGATCGGCGGACCAGCCGCCCTTATCGAGGTCGGTGGTTTTCGCCTTCTCATCGATCCGGTTTTCGACAGAAACGGCGGCGGCGCGCAGAATTGCTCAGGCATGATCGGCGGCGTCGACGCGCTTCTCCTCAGCCACGACCGCGAGGCCGGCAACGTGGCCCGCGCCAGCCGCGCCATGCTGGCGCACGCCGCCTGGGTGTTAACCACGGCCGCAGGCGCGACGCTTCTCGGCGCCGAGGCGGAAGGTCTCGAACCCTGGGAAAGCCGCGAGCTTTATAAGCCCGACGGCAGCAGCATTCGCATCACCGCCACGCCGGCCCGCGAGGGGCGCGCCGGGATCGAGCCCTTCGCGGTCGATGCGATCGGCTTTGTCATCACCTCGCCTACCGGCGCTTTCCGGCCCGTCTATATCACCGGCGAAGCGACCTGGTATGATGGCGTCGCCGAAGTGCAGCAGCGCTTTCAGCCGCGTCTTGCCCTGCTCCTTGCGGGTCAAGCGCCAGCGCGCGAGCCGTGTGGTCTCGCCGCCAAGGCGAACCAAACAGCGCCGCAGGCGCTCATGGCGCCCTCGCACGTCAATAGCTGGGCCTATCTTCCGCAAGCGAGCGGCGATTGCGACGACGCCATGCTCCCGTCCGCCTTCGGCGCCGAGCTTCGCAAGCTCAGCGCAGGCGTCACAACAAGCTTCAGGCTGTAGAGCGCCAGCACAGATTACAGCGCTCACCTCACTTGTTCAGCGCGCAAAAAAGCAGCCTGCGCGATTATTGACGGCATCCCCCGACACGGTCACGAATCCGGGTTAACGGGAGTGGGCGAGATGAGGCTTTGGAGGTAATCGGGGTCCCATCCGGCAAGTTTTCTTCGGAGTTTCAGGCTTTTCTTGTCTTTGGCTTGGCGGACGAGGTTGACGGCGAAGTGGCGGACGACGGCCATGTTTTTGGCGCCATGGCCCTTGCGGACGCGGGATAGATCGTCCTTGAAGGTGACGTCGAGCACCCAGTGGAGCGCGTTCTCGATGCCCCAATGGGCGCGGACGGCTTCGCCAAAGGCTTTGGCGCTCATGGGCCTGGAGGCGATGTAAAAGCGGCGTTCGGTCCTGACGCTTTGCTTGGTCCCAACCCTGCTTTCGATCATGGCGATGGCTGAGAGCTTGGGAAAGCGGTATTCGCCGGGAAAGCGCCGCCCGCCGTCCATCCAATCGACAGCCCGGCTCACCGTGCAGCGCCGCTCTTCGATGCGGCCATGGCCTTTGTCCACATCGAGATGGCGATCCACGGCTTCCTCGGGCGCCTCGTCGAAAAACCGTTCGATTTCAGACAGAAGGCTGGGTTGGTTCCCCTTTACGGCCAGAAGGTAATCGGCGCCATGCGCCACGATGCTTTGGGCGATGTCAGGGTTGCAAGCGATGGCGTCGATGGTGATAAGAGCGCCCGCTAACGCGCCCGAGGCGGCGAGGCGCTCGAGCAGCGCCGGGATCGCGGTTATCTCGTTCGATTTGGCTTCCACGGCCTCCTGGCCGAGCACCATCTTCGCATGCGTGGCGAAGGCGGAGACCAGATGCAGGGCGGCCTTGCCCGCGGCGCGGTCGTGGCTGCGGCGTGAGGTCTTGCCGTCGATGGCGATGAGATCGGGCGCATCCGGCCTCAGCTCCCGCGCCCAGCTCAGGAAACAGTCCCGGAACAGCCCGGGATCGATGCGGTTCATCAGGATATTGAGCCAGCGCGCGCAAGGAACGCCGTGGTGATAGGGAAGGAAGCGGCGCAGAAAGGGCAGATGGTTCTCGCCCCAAGCGGCGATGTCGTCGAAATCGTCGCAGGAGGCGATGCTGGCGGAGACCACCAAGAGCAGCACCTCCGGCAACGGATGGGCGACGCGCCAGGCCTCGCGCGCGTCCTGGATCTGCGAAAAATGCTGCAAAAGGCCGCGCAAGCGCGGTTTAGGGCCAAAAGCATCCATCTCAAAGCCTCCCGAATCAGAAAGCCCGATGGAATCACACAAAACGCAATCGTTAAATAACCGTTAATCTGAGTTCGTGGCCCTGCATCCCCCGAACAGGCACTTGCAGCAATGAAAAAACTGCAGCATAGTCCAGCCACTTAGACTGACGCGGATTGAAGCCGAACTGCAAACTGCAAATTAGGCCGGTGAAATCCGTAAGTTGGGGGATAGTTTAATGGTAGAACAATGGACTCTGACTCCATTAGTCTTGGTTCGAATCCAGGTCCCCCAGCCAGCTAAGTCTTTGATTTTGCACTAGTCTACGGTTTAACGCCAAATGCCTGCGGACACGAGGCGAGGGCGCGGGCTGACCCTGTCTCCGCATCACGAAATCAAGGATAAAGGCCGCATTTCGGCCTCTGTCTCCGGGGGCCAATTTTGGTGTCTCGTTTTTAGCGCATCGCGTGAGCTAAGCGGCAGAGCGTGCGATAATGTGGCCATCGTCGTCATGACGCCGCCGCGCCGCGCTTGGCACGCTCGTCAAAAGATTCAACGAGCAAATCCGAATGCGGCGCGCTGGTCAGCCCAAACGCAGGGAACACCGGACTTCCCCGGATTTAGTGGAGGGCTTTTCTGATAATTTGTTAACATCGGGGGAAGCGAGATGGTCAAAAAGGCAGATGTTGAGCGGCGGGTTTACGATGAGGCCTTCCGGCGGCGATGCTTTAAGGCGAAGCACCAGTTAGACCAATAGTCGAGCGCAGCTTGCGCCTCGATTGAGAGAATCTCATCGACAGCTCTTGCCGCATCTACCGCCAAACTTGTGCCGCTGCCGGCGCGGCTTGGGTCAGCCCGACTAACGACACCACAGCCCCCGCGACATAGATGATGGTACCTAGGTAAATTGGCCCCAGGTGGCTCACCCAGTCGTAATTGAAATGTCCCATGTAATGCATAGGCAACGCCACCGCCAAACCCACGACGGGCACGATCACGGCAATTATCCACGCCCACCACAAACCGTCGCGAACTCCGTACCAGGCTAAGCCGCCAGCGGCGATCGCGGTGGCGGCGATGAAGCCCGCTAAGGCCACGTGAAGGTGCGTGATGTAGCCCATGATTGCCGGATTGAGCCCATCGAGTTGCAGCGGTGTAACGCCGTTCAACGTCTCGACACCGAGCTCGAACCCGCTACTCGCGAACGCTCGAAATAAGAACACGATCGCGTATGCGAGGAATATCAGAGCCCCTAACACCATAAGGCCTGCGCCATTGCGCAAGGATTGTTCTCTCGACATTGTTTCCTCCTCGCTCTCGACGACCTTGCCTAGATAAGATGAAGGCTAGTGCTCCGGCGAGGTTCGTCGGAAGCCGCCGATCCCGCGGCAAGCTGCTCGTGTCGCCGGTTCAAAAACGCAAAGCGGTCAGCCACCGACGAAGGCATGGCAACAGCCCCGAGCCTGCCGATAGGTGGTCTTGCGGAACCGGACGAACATTGCTGTAGTGGCATTCACCGCCACACATTCGTTTGCGGCGATCTAACTTCCCAATACAAGTAACGTGATCGGCGGAAGGTTCCAAACGCCCCCAAGCCGGAGGCTCTTCCGCCGGCGGCGAACAGATCGCCGACTGCAACATCGAGCGCGCGAGCGTCGCGTTGGGTCACTTCAAAACAAAGTTTTAGCGCAATGCCTATTAGCTCGCGATCACGGTATGCGATTGCTTATCCGGCAGTGCGCAAGACGATCGTCCGTCTAATCCTACTGCGTCACAATCTCATTCGGTAGTTTGCGCCGCAACAGGGGCATCGCGGCAGGGTTCTCGCCAAGGCGGTGGCGATCCTGCGTCTGAGCGTTGCGATGGAGTTTGGAATGTGCCTCTCGGGCCTGAGCGGCATGTCCCCGTGGCCTGTAACCTTTGGGAAGAGAAGGTTTTTTGCGTCGCCGGGCGGAACGGGATCCTGAGGGGGGAATCGTCTCCCGCTCGGAGATCAGAAAGGCGTAAGCGGCGATGCACAGTGTGGCATGGTGGTGAAAGCCGCGCCATCCCCGCCCTTCATAGTGGCCGATGCCTATTTCCTGTTTCAGATCGAGGTAATCGCGCTCAATCCGCCAGCGCAGTTTTGCCGTATCGATAAGAGACACAAAGCCAATGGTTTGCGGTAGAGTCGAGAGCCAATATTTCGTTGGCTCCGGCTCTTCTTCCGGCCATTCGATTAAAAGCCATTCCTCTGGCCGCGCCTCCGTCAGGTTATAGTCGCGATGGGCTGCACGGGCACGCACCCGCGCAAATCGCGAGGAAAGCGTCTCGCAAGCGCCTTCCCGCCAGGCGATCGTTTCCCAAGCGTTTGGCGGCAGGCTCAGGGCAAGCTCTCTTGCGGATACGGGCTTGTGCTCTTCATCGCGGCGCATGAGCTTTGGCGGCCGGCCGTTGCCGCTGAAGGATTTTGGCGGCAAGGGGCCTTCGCCCTCCTTCCAGACCGATGTCTGCGGCTGAATGCCTGCGACGTAGCTCAGTCCCAATGCCGTCACGCCCTCGCGCAACGCCGTGTTGACGCCATAGCCCGCATCCATCAGCACCACGCCGGGCGGAACGCCGTCTTGATAAGCTTTTGCGATCTGCTCCAAAGCAATCTCAGGCTTGGTTAGAAACGTCACGCCGACGGGCACGCCTGCCCGCCGCCTCCGCTCCTCATCGGCGGCCCATTCCTTCGGCAAATAAAGCCTATACGCGATGGGAAGGCTTCCATGCCGGTTGGCAATCGAGAGCGAGACCGCGGTTTGACAATTGTCTTGTTTGCCGAGTTGACCGCAATACTGCCTCGCCACGCCAACCGAATGCTTGCCCTTCTTCGGAAAGCCCGTGTCATCGATGATCCAGGCTTCAACCGGCCCGCGTTTTTCCAGCAGAGGCAGCGTCAACTCCCGGATCTTGCCCAAAACAGTTTCATCGGACCAGGGCGCCTGACCCACGAAATGCAACAGCGATTGGTGCTGCGCCGAAACCCGCGCCGGCGCCGTGATCGCCGCCAAAGGCTCCACGCTCTTACGTTCGCAGCCGGCAAGGAGGCCCGCGCAGTAATCGCGAAGCGGGCCCGCGCGGTCGCGGTGTCCCACTGCTTCGCTTAAACTCTCGACAAAGGCTGCAAAACGCGATCCACTCTCCTCCAATTCAAGCCGATCCATGTTCGCTATCCCCCGAACCGTGAATCGCCCTCATAAATCTGTTCGCAGTTTTTTGCTTTACCTAAAAATGCGGCTTTGTGACTCAGTAGGATTAGGCGGGGGGGCATTACAATAACACCCGTCCACCAGCCAAAATAAATTCTAAAGAACAAGCGATTAATCCCTGAGTCTCTGAGCCGAGTTGTTACGGCCAATCCGAAGAGGTGAGCCGTCCTTCAGATGTTCCGGCGCGGCTTTTCAATAGGTAACAAGGAAGAAGCGCTCGCTGAGTGTCTTGCGCTGTACCCCATCGCGGCATGGCTACTGTACTTTTGTGTACCGGCCTAAATAGGAGCCAGAGCTGCCCCCTCCCTACGCGTTCCCCCTATACCATTGTCTTAAGGGGCTCATTCACGATGGTGGGTACTGCGGAAGACAAATATGCTAGTACCCACTATCGCTAATCGATGAGTTGTGATTTAAGGATGCATGAAAAGCATCCCTGAGGCGACAGCGATTATATTGACTGGAGAGGAGCGGGCCGAGCTTGAAGCGCTCGCCCGCTCGACGAAAACGGAACATCGGCTGCGCCAGCGGGCGCGGATTGTGCTTTTGGCGGCCGATGGTCTTCCAACGCGCGCAATCGGCCGCGAGGTGGGCTGTACAACGGGTACGGCCTCGAAATGGCGGGTGCGCTACGCCGAAAAGCGGCTGGCGGGGCTCGATGAGACCGGCAACCGGGGCAACGATCCCAAATACACGGCACAGACCGGCAAGCGCATTCTGGCTGTCCTCGACAGCCCCGTGCCGAAGGGCTATGCGCGCTGGACGGGGCCTGGTTGCGGTCGCTCTTGGCGATGTGGATGTGCAATATGTCTGGCGCTTTCTTCGCGCCCAGAAGATCGATCTTGCCGCGCGCAAAAGCTGGTGCGCGAGCAATGACCCCGATTTTGCGGCGAAGGCGGCCGAAATCGTGGGGCTTTATCTCAATCCGCCGCGCAACGCCCTGGTGCTCGCCGCCGGCGAAAAGCCCTCCATCCAAGCTCTGGAACGCAAACAAGGCTATCTCAAACTCGCCAACGGGCGCGCCTTGACGGGGCAAAGCCACGATTACAAGCGGCACGGAACCACAACTTTGTTTGCGGCGTTCGATGTCGCCACCGGCAAGGTGACGGGACGGCAATACAAAAGGCGCCGCAGGGTCGAATTTCTGGACTTTATGAACCGGATCGCCGCCGCGCATCCTGGCCGCGACATCCATGTCATCCTCGACAACCTCAACACCCACAAGCCCAAGGAAGACCGCTGGCTTAAACGCCATCCTAACGTTCACTTCCACTTCACGCCCACAAAGGCGTCCTGGCTCAATCAGGTGGAAATCTGGTTTTCGATCCTCGCCGGAAAGGCGCTTTCCGGCACGTCCTTCACCTCCATCGGCGAACTGAAGGCGCACATCCAGGCGTTCATCGACAGCTATAATGAGACTGCAAGGCCATTCGTCTGGCAAAAATCCGAGGTCCACCAAAAACGCCTAAAGCCCCGTTTCGCGCATCAATGATTCCGGGTACTAGCGGATATTTGAACGGACAAAAGAAGCCGTTTAGGTGGGGGGGAGAATTCTAATGCGTTCAGCCTCTTTTCATACCTCTGTTTTGATTTGCACATTGTTAATGCTGGCATTGCACGCTTTCGGGACTGCACCAGCGAATGCCTACGAGCTCGTTATTCCGGCGCTCGAATTCCGGACTGGGCCTTATGCCTCCGGCGGCATCCCGCTATGGTCCGGTTTTTCCGACTACTTTACGTTGCTCAATGAGCGCGACGGCGAGATTAAGGGCGTCAAGATCAAGATTGAAGTCTGCGAGACCGCTTACGACACGAAGCGCGGCGTAGAATGCTACGAGAAATTCAAAACCGAAGCGCTTGCCGTCGTTCCGGGGTCGACCGGCATCGCCTATGAGCTAATCCCCAAGACAACCGTGGATCACGTCCCGATCGTCTCTCCCGGTTACGGCCGCACGTCCTCGGCCGATGGCCGTGTCTTCCCCTGGGTTTTTAATTTCCCGGCGACCTACTGGTCCGGCGCTTCCATCATCATGAAGTATATCGCGGATCAAGAGCACGGCGAGGCCAACCTCAAGGGTAAAAAAATTGCGCTTTTGTATCTGAATAGCGCCTATGGGAGAGAACCGCTTCCGATCCTAACGGAAATGGCGAAGAAAAGAGACTTTCAGCTCCTTCAATACCCCGTCAATCCGCCTGGGCAGGATCAAGATCAGACCTGGGCGCAAATTGAGCGGGACCGTCCCAACCGGATTCTTTTGTGGGGCTTTGGCGTCATGAACCAAGTTGCGGTAGCGAAGGCTGCCTCCATTCACTTTCCGATGGGCCATTTCATCGGCAATTGGTGGGCAAGCGCGGAAAATGACGTACAGCTCGCAGGCGCTGGCGCGGACGGGTATCTTGGAACTGCGCTACACGCGCCCGGAGCCGTTGCCCCGGTTCATTACGATATTCTCCGGTATGTTTACGGCGCAAAAAAAGCAACCGCTCCAGACTTCAAACCGCGCGTCGGAGAGGTTCTTTACAATCGCGGCCTCGCGCAAGCTATGTGGATTGCCGAGGGCATCGCCAAAGCCATGGAGCTTCGCGGCAAACACGAAGTCACAGCTTCGGATGTCCGCGATGGACTGGAAGCGCTAGACATTACTGCGGACCGGCTTGAAGCGCTAGGATTTGAGGGGCTACTCTCGCCGATGAAGATCACTTGCTCGGACCACGAAGGTGCTGGCAGCGCCGCGATCCAGCAATGGGATGGAACCGGAAAAAGATGGCGGCTCGTGAGCGGATTTTACGAGCCGGATCACAACCTCATCGATCCCCTGCTCAAAGCCGATGCAGAAAAATTTGCCGCGGAGAACAAGGTCGCCGTGCGAAACTGCAATTCACGGAGCTGACCCTGCCGCTGAAAAATGCTGAGCGAAGAGCCATTTTTCTAAGTGGTTTGTTTGCTCAGCGATGGGTAAGTGAAACGAGCAATTGATAGATGGGCTGCCAAATCATAGCGCCCATTAACACGATCACGGGCAGTGATGCGATGAGGAAGGCTGCGGGCTTTCTCCCTTCACTGAGCCGCTTCTGCGCATAGATAATGCTGCCCCACCAGACCCAGCAGGTGACGGCGAAAATGAGAAGCCCGCCTCCCGCAAGCACAATCGGCGCCCAATAGCCTGCTCCTGCGGGATCGTCGCCATGTGAGAACATCAATGTGAAGAGAAAAAGAAAGCCGCTTGCGATGGCCAGCCCCAGGCCTACGGCCAGATTTAGCAAAGTAAGCGGGCCGTGGGACCGCTCAGCCTGCTGGCTCACGCGGAGCGCTCGAACCGCCTGCCGGCAGAGAAAAAAGCTAAAAGCAACAATTGCGAACGCCGCCATAGTCTTCACAATCGGACCAGACCATGGCGCCTTTTCCTTCAAAGGCATGAGCGGGAAATAGGCTACGATAAGCGCTCCCACTCCAATCATGAGCAGTTGCGCCACAGATAAAATAACGGTGAATATGACCGCCAGTCTGCCGAGGCTAAATGTGCCCTTTGTCTTAAAATCCATGGTCATAAGCCCAATTGTTCGCCGCTAGATTACCTGAACGATGGTATCTACTTTATTGCATTTATCTCACAAGTTAGGGCGAACGGTAGGCTTGCGCCCTTGAACAATCATCATGGCTGAACAGGCTGTTCTTGCTCCATTGCCGCAATGAGCTTCTCACGCCTCGCCGGGCGCGGACGATGCACCAACGCTACCAGGGCGTATGAAATGATCATCAGAAGGAACCACGAGCCAAATTTCTGCAGCGATACGGCCTCCCAGCCTGCCTTCTGATGCGGGTAAAGCCAGGCTCGCGAGGCCGTGCCGATGTTCTCGGCGAACCAAATGAAAAGCGACACGAGGAGAAGGCCAACGAGCAATGGCATCCGCCGGTGCGTCCGCCACACTCTGAAATGGACCCAGGCTGGTCCGAACAACAGCGCCGCCGCTCCAAACAAAACGAAGCGCATATCCCGCATAAAGTGATGCGCGAAGAAATTCACATAGATGGCAAGCGATAGCAGAAGGAGCGACGAAAGCGAAGGATGTCCGGTGAACTGGAAATCGAAGAGACGCCAAACGCGGGCGCAATAGGAGCCTACACTGGCATACATGAAGCCGCTGAAGAGCGGTACGCCCGCAATTCGCAAAAAGCTCGGCTCGGGATAGACCCAGGATCCGGCCCCAGTCTTGAATATTTCCATCGCTGTGCCGACGAAATGGAACAGCAGGATAATTTTAGCCTCTTCCCACGTCTCCAGTTTAAAACCGAGCATCGCGAGCTGGATCAGCACGGCTGCGACAGTGAGGAAGTCGTAGCGGGCCAGTGCAGCATCGGCGGGATAGAAAAGATGTGTCGTGATCATAAGCGCGCACATCAACCCGCCAAATAGACAGGCCCAGCCCTGCTTCAGGCCGAAGCGAATGAACTCATAAACACCGGCGCTCCATGGCCCGCGCTTCTCAGCCCAGGCAGCGAGTTGCGCTTCACGCTCCACAAATCTCGATAGTGGTGCCCATAGGCGTGCCGCACTCTTACGGCTGGAAATCGCCGCCTCCCCCTCCAGCACTGTTGCCCCCCTCGGAATGTGGTTGAGCCCCTCGCTGCGGGTTAGTTGTTCTGCTGAATAGGGCAATTTTCGCGTTACGAGCGCCCAAATGCCGCCTAAAAGCGGACCCCTCGCAGCGCATTCGCTAGCTCTTCAACTATCGCTTCGTGCTTTTGATCGGCGCGCCGGAATAGAACAAACTCCCCTGCAGGAAGCGTGGGCGGGCCTTCCACTGGACTAACGCTGCGAAGGCCGGGCTCCATCACGCTTGCGGGCAGAGGTGTCATTGCCAAGCCCGCCCTCGCTGCAGCCTTTACGCCTGCATAGCTGGGGCTCACATAGACGATCTCGAACTCTCGCTTCGCTTGCTGCAGGGTTGCAATTGCGGAGCTGCGAAAGACGCAAGGTTCAGGAAAAAAGGCCAGAGGCAGCGGCGCATTGGGATCAATCTCCACTCCGTGCCCGATAGCCCACACAACTTGCTCGCTCCATAACAGCTCCCCGCGCGTTTCACCGCAACTCCGCTTGCCAAGAACAAGGTCTAGCTCGCCCGCATCCAATGCCACCAGCAAAGCGCGGCTGATCCCGACCTCGACCTCAAGCCGCACATTCGAATAGACGCGCTTGAACCGCGCGAGAGCCTGCGCAAGGCCTCCACTCGCGAAGTCCTCGGATGTGCCAAGGCGGATTACCCCCTTGAGGCGTCCAGAGAAATTCAGTTGGCGCCGCGCAGCTTCCTGCAGCAGTAATATATTGCGGGCATAACCAAGCAGCACTTCGCCCTCCGGCGTAAGAGCAACGCGTCTGGTTGTTCGCTGGAGAAGGGCTTGGCCCGCCTGCTGCTCAAGCCGTTTCATCTGATAGCTGATCGTGGATTGCGTCAAATGCAGCTGCCGAGCGGCGCGAGTAAAGCTGGCACAATCCGAAACGGCGACGAAGGTACGAAGAAGGTCAGGATCGAACACGGACACACTTATGATGAATTTCAATTAATCTGACATGATAAAATCATTTCTCTTGATAATAGGCAATCCGGTAATCATGCAAATGCCGCCCAGATGGGCACCAACAAATGATGAGTGTCTAAGCTATGAATCCGAGCCTTTTGTGCCTTCACGCGCCAAGCCAACTGAGCGTCGATACAGAACTGCTAAGCATTGGCTATGAGGTCTCGGGTCCGCCGGACGGCTCGCCGGTGGTGCTTCTGCATGGCTGGCCCGACGATATTCGCACCTGGGACCGGGTGTTGCCTGCCCTTCACGCCGCCGGGTACCGTACATTCGCCCCGTATCTGCGCGGTTACGGGCCAACGCGCTTTCGCGAAAAAAGCACGTTCCGCTCTGGACAGCTCGCTGCTTTGGGGCAAGACGTGCTCGACTTCATCGAAGCGCTCGGCCTCGGCCGCGCGGCGGTTGTTGGCCATGATTGGGGCGCGCGCGCAGCCTACATTGCAGCGTGCCTATCGCCTCAAAAACTGACCCATTGTGTCGCCATGTCGGTTGGATGGGGCACCAACTCTCCCGATCAAGTGCTCTCGGTTAAACAAGTGCAGAACTATTGGTACCATTGGTATATGGCGCTGCCTCGGGGCGAAGACCTTGTGCGCAATGACCGGATGGCCTTTACGCGGCATATCTGGCGCATTTGGAATCCGAACTGGACCATCACCGAAGAAGAATTTGCGCGAACAGCGGCCTCATTCGAAAATCCTGACTGGGCCGATATTGTGCTTCACTCTTACCGCGTCCGGTGGAATCACGCTGAACCGGATCCGCGCTATGGCGCTTTAGAAGAGCGTCTGGCAGCCGATACCTCCATTTCCGTGCCAACGCTCATGATCCATGGCGGCGGAGATCCATGCAACGATCCTTCGCTGTCCGAACGAAAGGAGCACTTTTTTACCGATCATTATCAGCGCATAGTTCTTGACGGCGTTGGTCATTTCCCGCAACGGGAAGCGCCAGGCCCTGTCGGCGAGGCAATTGTCCGCTTTCTTTCCGCGAGCAGAAAATGAATACAGCGAATAGTCCTGTGGTTTGCGTTGTGGGGCTTGGCTCCATGGGCTTTGGTGCCGCCATCTCCCTGTTACGGGCAGGCATGACCGTGCGCGGCGTCGATATACGCCCCGACGTTCTAGCCCGTTTCGCCGAATTAGGCGGATTACCAGCGCAAACTCCGGCTGAAGGCGCGAAGGGTGCCGAGGCGCTCTTCAGCTTTGTGGTGAACAGCAAACAAACCGATCAGGTGCTGTTTGAGAGCGGAAGCGGCGCGCTTGAGAGCTTGCCGAAAGGGGCCGTGGTTGTAAGTTGTGCCACCGTACTGCCCGCCTACGCCGAGAGCCTGCACGAGACACTGAACGGGCAAGGCTTTTTAAGCCTCGACGCCCCCGTTTCAGGCGGCGCGGCCAAAGCGGCATCCGGCGAGATGACCATCATCGCGTCGGGTTCCGACGCCTCTTTCGAGCGCGCGGACCCATTTCTCAAGGCCATCGCCTCTAAGGTGTACCGCCTTGGTCCACAGCCTGGCCAAGGCTCGCGGCTTAAAATGATCAACCAGTTGCTAGCGGGCGTTCATATTGCGGCGGCGGCGGAAGCTATGGCGCTCGGCATCAAAGTTGGGTTCGATCCGCAACTCCTCTATGACGTGATTTCGAACAGTGCGGGATCCTCCTTCATGTTCCAAAACCGCGTGCCCCATATCGTCGACGGAGACTATACGCCACGCTCCGCCATCGACATCTTCATCAAGGACCTCGGCATCGTGCTCGATACCGGTAAGGCGTTGGACGCGGAATTGCCGCTGGCCCAAACTGCGAGGCGGCTCTTCGCTGAGGCGGGCGAAAAAGGCCTTGGCCGCGAAGACGACGCCGCTGTCGTCAAAATCTATGCGGAGCAAATGGGTCTCGCTCTGCCACCTCGGAAACAAGGGTGAGCCGATGCTGCTTGGATGTATCGCGGATGATTTTACGGGCGCGAGCGATCTTGCCAACACGCTTGCAAGAGCCGGTTTGCGCACCATGCAATTCATTGGCGTCCCCGAAGGGGGAGCCGCGCAGGAGTGTGAGGCGGGCGTTGTCGCGCTGAAAAGCCGGTCGACTCCGGTAAAGGAGGCGGTGGACGCTTCGCTTGTGGCGCTCAATTGGCTCAAAGCGCAAGGCTGCGAGCAATATCTTTTCAAATATTGCTCGACCTTCGATTCGACGAAGGAAGGCAATATCGGCCCGGTCGCGAAAGCGTTGTCGGAGGCGCTTGGCGCGAAGGCGGTGATCTTCTGCCCGGCCTTCCCCGGCGCAGGCCGCACCGTCTATCAAGGGCATCTCTTCGTATTCGACAAGCTCCTGTCCGAGACCGGGATGGCGTTCCACCCGCTGAACCCCATGACCGACTCCGATCTCCGGCGGTGGCTTCAAGCGCAGTCCGGCGATGTGCCGGTCACGCATCTGAGCTTCGCGACCATCCAGGCGGGGGTGGGAGCCGTAAGAAAACAGCTCCAAGAGGTTGCTGCCTCGGGGCGCGCCACGTTCCTGATCGCCGATGCCGTCAGCAATGCCGACCTCTTGACCTTGGGTGAAGCCTTAGCAGGGGAAATCCTGGTGACGGGTGGTTCGGGGATCGGCCAAGGGCTGGCGCGGAATTTTCTTGAAAGCCGCCCGCAAACGGAACGCGCTTTCGAATTCGCGGGCCTTCGCGGTCCAGGCGCCATCCTGGCTGGCTCCTGTTCCGAGGCGACGCGCGCCCAGATCGAGGCGCATCGCGCCGCCGGTCATCCCTTGCATCAGGTCGACCTCGACGAGGTGATGAGCGGTCGCGTCGGGCCGAAGGATCTCGCCGCCTTGATGCTCGCGGATATCGAGCGCAGCCCCCTTCTCTATTCATCCGCCGACCCTCAGCACGTGGCTGCCGCGCAAGGCAAATACGGGCACGAGCCATTGGCCAAAACGCTCGAACATCTCTTTGCGAGCGTAGCCTCTATCCTCGTCGAGGCTGGGGTGCAGCGATTGGTCGTTGCAGGAGGAGAAACCTCGGGCGCCGTCGTCTCCAGCCTTGGCGTGAAATCGCTTTTGGTAGGGCCAGAAATCGCCCCCGGCGTGCCGATCCTTCAAGTCGCCGATGCAGGCCGCCCGCCGCTGGCTCTCGCCCTCAAATCAGGAAATTTCGGCGGCAAAGATTTCTTCGCAAAATCGATGCGTATGCTCGGCGGAGAAAGTGGATGACGCCCGCGGAAGAGGCATTGCGCGCGCAATTTTGCCGTTGGGGGGCTTCGCTCTTTATGCGCGGGCTGAGCCCCGGCTCTTCGGGCAATTTCAGCGCGCGCCTGCCGGACAGCGACGGATTTCTTGTTACGCCTACCAATGTTTGCCTCGGATATCTTGTGCCAGAACGCTTGTCACGGCTTGATGCCAAAGGCCAGCATGTCGATGGCGATCCGCCGACAAAAGAAGTGCCACTCCATATCGCCGTCTATGAAGCGCGCCCGGCTGCGAATGCGGTGGTGCATTTGCATTCGACCTATGCCACGGCGCTCTCCTGTTTGGCCGATGTCGATCCCGAAAACACCGTCGCGCCGATCACGCCCTATGTCGTGATGCGGGTCGGCAAAGTGCCCCTGCTTCGCTATACGCGGCCAGGGTCGAGTGAAGTGCGGTCGCTTATTCTTGAGAAGGCACCCAATCATGCCGCCCTCTTGCTCGCCAATCACGGTCCGGTGGTCTCGGCATCGAGCTTCGAAGCGGCGTATTTGCAGCCGAAGAGCTCGAAGAAACCGCAAAGCTCCTTCTTATCACACAAGGCGCGAAGGTACGTGAGCTGACGCCCGCTCAGATTGCGGAGCTAGAGGCTCTATCTCTTCGCAAATAGGAAAACGAGCAATGCGAATTGGGCTAGCGGCGAGCCAACAAATGCGAAACGGTGGGGATCCGCCGCTGGCGAGGCTGCTCAGGGTTTTTCAACCCTATTGGCGCGCTCATCACGTCGAGATTTACGCCACCGGCGGAACATGCCGGGACATAGTGCAGAACAATTGGCTTGATGCATCGATTGTCAAATCGCTTCCAGATGGCGCTGGCAGCGGCTTTATCGTGATGGCTTCGCAGGTCGCAAGCCGGTTCTACGACGCCATCATCTATCTTCTCGATCCGCATGACTTGCGGACACTTTACCCGGACACAGCAGCCCTCAAGCGTCAATGCGTTGTGCATGGGATACCTTTTCTCTCCACCATGACCGGCGCTTTCGAGTGGCTGAGTCTCGATTGGTTGAGCCATGAACGCTACGCGCCGTCGAAGGAGCTCAAGCATGTTCTTCGGAGCCAAGCGGATCGCTTTGATCTTAAGCAACAAGCCATCGCGCTCATCTCACATGATGCGAACAAGCCTAAGATGATGGAGTTCGCAAAGCGCCGTGCCGCCCTGTTGGAGCAATTTTCTTTCCGCTGCGCGACCGGGACGACCGGCCAGCAAATCCTCGAAGCGCTTGAAAGCAGCCGTGGCGCGGACCGCCATGCGTTCGAGATCACGCGATTTCTGAGCGGACCTATGGGCGGAGATGCCCAGATTGCCGAATTGATCGTGACCAAGCGCTGCGGAAGAGTGATCTTTTTCGAAGACCCTCACGTTGCGCGGCAGCATGAAGCCGATATTCAACTTCTCGAACGGGCGACAAGACTACCGGGCATCGAGTGCCTCTGCCTGAACGATCCCGAGAGTGCCTCAATCTGGGCCGATCGCCTCATGCTCCTATTGAAGGACAAGGCCGCAATTTTTGGAAGCGAGTAGCAAGACGCCATCTTCCCTGCGGGATAGCGGATGCCGCTCGCGGCGATCCGCTATCCAACACGGTATTATTTATTGCCTACTACGCTAGCGGTTTGGCCGAAAAGAACCTTTCGAGCGTCTTCCGATACGGTCGGCTGAGAGTTGACCTCCTTCGCCCGATCATAGGCTCTGATCGTCGCCGGACGCGCCTTGATCTCCTCGAACCACCGCTTCAGATGCGGGAAGTCTTCGAGCTTCTGGCCCTGCCTCTCGTAAGGGACAATCCACGGATAGCTCGCCATGTCGGCGATTGAATAGTCGCCTGCGATGAAAGGACGGTCCGCGAGTCGCTTGTTGAGCACCCCGTAAAGGCGGTTCGTTTCATTGACGTAGCGGTTTATGGCGTAGGGGATCTTCTCCGGCGCATAGGTGCCGAAATGATGGTTCTGACCTGCCATCGGGCCGAGGCCGCCCATCTGCCAAAAGAGCCACTGGAGTGCCTCCACGCGCCCTCTTAAATCCGCCGGAATGAAACGGCCCGTCTTCTCAGCCAGATAAAGAAGGATGGCTCCGGACTCGAACACCGAAATTGGAGCGCCGCCGCCTGCGGGCTCGTGATCGACAATCCCTGGAATTCGATTATTTGGCGACACCGCGAGAAATTCGGGCTTGAATTGCTCGCCCGCGCTGATGTTCACGGGAATGATTTTATAAGGAAGCCCCGCTTCCTCAAGAAACATCGTGATCTTATGCCCATTGGGCGTGGTCCAGTAATACAGATCGATCATGAAAAATCTCCTCGTTAATTGCTGTTCGGATGTTGGAGAAGGTCGAGAGCGGGAAGCGCGGCGGCGATCAGTAGCTTTCGATCCGGGTTGAGCCGGGCAAGAACACGGATACCCATAAGCACGCCCAGCAGATGCGTCGAAATTTGTTCTATATCCAGAGATGGGGAAGCTTCGCCCTGTGCTTGGGCGATGCCTTACATGCTTGCAGAAGAAGGTCGCTTATTTCCTCGATATAACGAGGCAATCACCTCACGCAGTTCGGCGTCATGCGGCGCTAATTCGATTGCGGAATTGACCAGGAAGCAGCCTTTCCGCTGATCGTCATCCACGGAGCAGGCGATAATATCATCGAAAAAAGCGGCAATCGCTTTGCGCCCCGCATGGGCGCTTTCAATGCGCTTAAGGCGCTCGCGTGTCGAGTTGTTGCAGTAATGATCGAGCGCCAAAATAAAAAGTCGCCGTTTATCGCCATAGGCGTTGTATAGGCTCGCTCCTCCGATGCCCATGGATTCGGCCAAATCGCGGACCGAAGTCGCCTCATAGCCCCGCGACCAAAAACACGCAACGGCCGCTTCGAGCGCTTCCTCCTCATCGAATGCCCTCGAACGAGCCATCCTGAAACTCTCATCCGCGATCGTTGAGACGCAAGTTGTAGCGATTCGGTTACATCATGTTTTTTGAGCACACGCTATAAAATAATTGGAGACGCGCCGATATTCTGCTAGCTCGTCTCTATGCGCCCTAAAGCTGCGGCGCACAGAGGCCCATGGAGACACTCATGCTGAAGTTTTATTTCAACGGCTCGCCAAATCCAACGAAAGTCGCCCTATTTCTCGAAGAAGCAGGCCTTCCTTATGAGGCTATCGCGGTAGACACGCGAAAAGGGGACCAATTCGCCCCGTCCTTTTTGGCAATCAATCCGAACGGGAAAGTACCGGCGATTGTCGATGACGGCGTGACCGTGTTTGATAGCAATGCCATCCTGCTCTATCTCGCCGAAAAAACTGGAAAGTTCCTTCCGGAGAATACCCCTGCGGCGCGGGCCGAGCTGCTGTCGTGGCTCATGTTCGTTGCAACGGGCATTGGCCCGTTCTCGGGGCAAGCTGTTCACTTCAAGCATTTCGCGCCTGAGCAAGTGCCCTATGCCCAAAAGCGGTATTTCTATGAGGCGGAGCGCCACTACTCCATCGTGGAGACACGCCTCTCTACACGGCGCTATATGGTAGGTGACAGCTACACAATCGTTGATATGGAACTATGGGCATGGGCGCGGATGCTTCCGTTTGTCTTCGGAGCGGACGCTTGGTCGAAATTCCCGAACCTGAAGCGCCACGTCGATGAGATAAGTGCAAGGCCGGCGGCTGTAGCGGCGGTGGGCTTGAAGGACAAGCACACATTCAAGGCCGAAATGGACGACGAAGCTCGTGCGCATATGTTCAAGCATATTGCGAAGGATGCCGCGTAAGAAAGCCCGATCAGGTAACGCGAAACAGCGTGGCGGAAGCTTCACCGCCATGCTGTTAAAATTTGGCTTACCGGGCCCGTTATCTTAAGATGGACTTCCCCCGGCGACTACGAGACGGGGGCCCAAAGATGGCAGGCCATGAGGATGGCTGTGACAGTCATCGCGAACGCGTTGGCTCTGCTCACGCTACTCGCAGCCGTTTTTATCGCGGCAAGCTGGGCGCCTGAGCGGACAGTGGCTGATCTGCGCCCGCGTTGGGGAGGTCCCCCATCGACCTTTGCCGATGCCGGTGGCATGAAAGTGCATCTGCGCGACGAAGGGCCTCGGGACGATCCAAGCCCAATTGTCCTTCTGCACGGAACAGGATCATCGCTTCATGCCTGGGAAGGCTGGGCCGAGGCGCTGAAGGAAAAGCGGCGCGTCATTCGCTTCGATTTGCCAGGCTTCGGGCTGACCGGCCCATCGCCAGACGGTGTCTACTCGGTCAACAATGATGTCCGATTTGTCATTGCGATGCTGGATAAGCTCAGCATTCAGCGCTGCGTTCTTGGCGGCAATTCGCTCGGCGGTTCGGTGTCGTGGCGAACCGCGCTTGAATATCCCTCGCGCGTCGAGAAACTCATCCTCGTCGATTCCGGTGGCTACCCTGCTCGCCCGGCATCCGCGCCAATCGGCTTTCGCATCGCGCATATTGCCGCGCAGATACCGTCCGTCAGTTGGCTCCTCAAGAATACGCTTCCTCGCAGTCTCGTCGATCAGGGGATGCGTAATATCTTTGGCGATCCAAGCAAGGTGACGCCGGATATGATTGATCGCGCGGTCGAACTTACCCAACGCGAAGGTAATCGCCAGGCGTTGCTTGAACGTTTCAGGCAAAGAAGATCAGGCAGCCTCGCCCATCGCATTCCAGAGTTGACGCTACCAACGCTGATCATATGGGGAGGGCGCGACCGCTTGATTCCGGTTGCCGATGCCTACAGCTTTCATCGTGACATTGCAGGGAGCAGGCTGGTTATTTTCGATGATCTGGGCCATGCGCCGGAGGAAGAGGATCCTGCCCGCACGGTCGAGGCAGTGAAGCAGTTTCTGTCGTCACCAGCGCCAGGTTAGCCATCCATCAGCGTCGAAGGAAGACGGCCATATCTCACGGATCTCACCATCCGCCATGCGCACCTGCCAGCCGCCCAGGAAACTATCGACAAATGCGGCATCCAGACCACCCACTGCCAGCTCCTGGTAGAAGCGAGCATCCGCCTCCTCTACCGGAAGATCATCGGGGAGCGTCTCATTCCAGCGTAGGAACGCATCAATTGCCGCGTAATGGGGTATTATTGTTGTATCAAGCGTGATCAACCTGGCGCTCGCCCAGGGTGTCTCGTAGCCGTATTGTATGAGTGACCCCAGCGTAAGCCCATGGTGAGAGAGCTGCATTGCATCGGTATTCATGGCACCTCTTCAATTCCGGAACATTTCCGCTTGCGGGAGGCGTGGAAGGCGGCGCTGTGTATTGCGTTGCGGCCTCTTGTTGGCAAGCATCGCCGAATTAGAACATTTTGCGATCATCTATGATTGGCATCGTGAAACGTGCTCCTGGATCGCCGCAGCGGCGTTGCCGCTTCGCGATGACGATTTCTGGGCCGTCATTGCGATGGCCAGCAGAGCTGGCCGAGCAACCAGATCCAGATCCAGATTCGAGAATCCCGCACTTCAATCTAGTCGCAAAACGCTCAAAACAGCGAAATCCCACTACTTCCAAGCAAAGACCGGCTGCTCCAAATTGATCACGCGCGTATTGCGCCCCGCGAGAACTTCCCGGAACTGGTAAATCACAGCCGCTGTCGGAGCGTGAATATTGCTACCATTGAGATGCAGCCGAATGACTTGCCTGTCACTCTCAGGAATTGAGATGAAGCTGGCGACGTCCGGCCGCGCGATTTCCTTCAAGGGGATGAGATGAACGGACGCCACTTCTCGCGGATTTGGCTGAATTTGCGGACCATCGCCCGCCCATAGAACGACCGGCGTAATCAGATAGCCGGAACGTGTAGGATAGTCGTCGAGAATACCGAGAACGTGGCCGTCGTTGAGCGTGAGGCCAAGCTCTTCATCGAGTTCGCGGAGCGCCGCACCTACTGGTGTCTCGTTCGCGTCGATGCGCCCGCCGGGCAGTGCCCATTGACCGCCATGCGCGCGCAAGCTGGCAGCGCGGCGGGTCAATAGCAAGGCAGTCCCGCCCTCCCCGTCTTCTGTTTCGAGGAGGGTGACTGCAACTGCTGCCCTCTTAAGGCCGAGGGTTGCATCACTTGAGGGCAAGCGCGAGAACGCCGCGCAACGCGTTGCGACTTCTTGCCGGTAAATATCGCCGAAGGGGTGCTCCATGCGACCTGATTACATCAGTCGGCCCTGCGAAGGAAGCGGCAGCTTGTCTATTGATCTGTCCCGAAGAAAAACAGCCGGGTCAGGAAGGTGTATTCTGACTCTAGCGCCATGATCGACACAAACACCAAGACCAATATGGGCGGGAGCAGGATCGCATATATAAACGCCAGCCGTTCCCAGGCCATGTGCATGAACACAGCCACGATCAATCCCGCCTTTAATATCATGAATATCAGGATGAGAGACCATCGAAGATATCCCTCAAGGTGGAAGTAATCGACCAAATATGAGCAAGTGCTGAGAATGAATAGCCATCCCCAAACGACAAGATAGAGCTTGATCGGGTGTTGTTGCCCTTGGGCGTGTGCCTTGGCCTGCGGTGTTGCCTGCGCCATGTTTCACCAAAGATAGAAAAGAGCGAAGATAAAAACCCACACGAGATCGACGAAATGCCAGTAAAGGCCAATGATTTCGACGATCTCGTAATTCCCCTTCCTATGGGTGAGGAACCCCTTTTTCTCGCGGTCGAAATCTCCCGCCAGCACCTTTCGTGCAACGACGACGAGGAAAATCACGCCGAAGGTCACGTGGGTGCCGTGGAATCCTGTAATCATGAAAAATGTTGAGCCGAATTGATCCGCGCCCCATGGATTTCCCCAAGGCCGCACGCCTTCATTGATAAGCTTCGTCCATTCGAAGGCCTGCATGCCGACAAATGCTGCGCCTAGGGCCGCAGTGACCAGCATCAAAATCGCAGTTGTCTTGCGGTCGCGTCGATAGCCGTAATTCACGGCCATGGCCATGGTGCCGCTGCTGCTGATCAATATGAAGGTCATGATGGCGATCAGAATGAGCGGAAGTGTCGTGCCGCCGATCTTGAGGGCGAACACTTCGCTCGGGTTCGGCCAAGGCACGGTCGTCGACATTCTGACCGTCATGTAGGAGAGAAGAAAACAGCTGAAGATGAATGTGTCGCTGAGGAGAAAGATCCACATCATGGCCTTTCCCCAGGAGACATTTTTGAAAGCCCGCTGATCTGAGGCCCAGTCTTTGACTATGCCTCTCAAGCCGTCCGGCCGTATCGCGGTCCCTCCGGCGCTCGCCGGCGCAGATGTCCGTCGGGCCTCTTCTCCTGCGCCTGGAAGCGTAGTGTCTGCCATCTGGGCCTCTCTAGCTAAGCAATTGCCGGCAGATAGTGCCGAAATCGTCCACCCAACCTGCCAGCAGGGCAAACAAGACGAGCCAAATAAACAACAGAAAATGCCAGTAGACGGCGCACATCTCGATGCTTACGCGCATACGATCCGCCGCGTAGCCGCGCCATACCTTATCGGCAACCAAGCTTAGCGCGATGAGGCCGCCAATAATATGAAGGCCGTGCATGCCCGTGAGGAGATAGAAGAAGCTGTCGGCCGGATTGGTCGACAAAAGATAGCCCGCGGCCGTCAATTGTTGCCAAGCCCAAAGTTGGCCGCCAAGGAAGAGAACGCCAAAGACGCCGCCCGCTAAGAGCCCGGCCCGAACGGCATCCATATGCGCGCGATGCACCGAAATCGTTGCCCCTTGCAGCGCAACGCTGGCCAAAGCCAAGACTGCTGTGTTCACCCACAGCAGTTGCGGAACTTGCAGCGACCGCCAGTCGCGCATTCCCATACGCATGAAATAGGCGCCGATAAGGAGCGCAAACAGGCAGCCAACAACGGCAAGAAACACCCACAGCCCCAGCTTCGATGCGGGGACCGGCACGGTTCCCACCCCTTGCGGGCTAGTGCCTACGCCCTTTTCAAGCCATGGCTTTGCTGTGAGGCCTTGCTGAAGGAAGAAAAACACCCCAATGGCCATCAACAGGGCAAGGAACAGGACCGTAACGCTCATGCCATGGCCCCCTGCGCGGCTTGTGGGGCTGGCGGCTGGTTTTGGGGAATGAAATCTTCCTTGGCGCCCGGAACGCTGTAGTCGTAAGCCCAGCGATAGACGACTGGCAGCTCCTTGCCAAAATTGCCGTGAGCAGGAGGCGTTTCCGGCGTTTGCCACTCAAGCGTGGTTGCTCTCCAGGGATTGCCTGTCGCGCGTTCGCCTTTAAAAAGGCTCCAGACCACGTTGAATATAAACAGAATCTGGCCCGCGCCTACGACGAGTGCCGCCACAGTGATAAAGACGTTCAAGTCATGGACCGAAGGCGGAATAAAGGAAGTGTCTCCGAGTTCGTAGTAACGGCGAGGCACGCCCAAAAGACCGAGGTAATGCATGGGGAAGTAGATGGCATAGGCGCCGAGAAACGTAATCCAGAAGTGAATTTTTCCGAGCGTTTCGTTTGTCATTCTTCCTGTAATCTTGGGGTACCAGTGATAAATCGCGCCGAAAACCACAAGGATCGGCGCGACGCCCATGACCATGTGGAAATGGGCGACGACAAACATGGTTCCCGAGAGCGGCACGTCCACGGCCACATTGCCAAGGAATAGGCCTGTAAGTCCTCCGTTCACGAAGGTGATGATGAAGCCGATTGCGAACAGCATCGGAACGGTAAGATGGATGTCACCGCGCCAGAGCGTCAGGATCCAATTGTAGACTTTGATCGCCGTCGGAACGGCTATGATGAGCGTGGTGGTAGCGAAGAAGAACCCGAAATAGGGATTCATGCCGCTCACATACATGTGGTGCGCCCACACGACGAAGCTGAGCGCGGCTATGGCGACGATAGCCCAAACCATCATGCGATAACCGAAGATATTTCTTCTCGCATGTGTGCTGATGAGATCGGAGACCATGCCGAACGCCGGAAGCGCCACGATGTAGACCTCCGGATGGCCGAAGAACCAGAACAGGTGCTGGAACAAGATCGGACTTCCGCCACGGTATTGGAGCTGCTGGCCCAGTTCGACAAGAGCAGGCATGAAAAAGCTCGTGCCGAGTATTTTGTCGAACAGCATCATCACAGAGGCGACGAACAAGGCGGGGAAAGCCAAAAGCGCGAGGATGGTCGCCGTGAAGATGCCCCAGACGGTCAAAGGCATGCGCATCAGCGTCATCCCCCGCGCGCGGCCCTGCAAGACGGTTACGACATAGTTCAAGCCGCCCATCGTAAAGCCGATGATAAATATGATGAGCGAGATGAGCATCAGGATGATGCCCCATTGGTGCCCTGGCGTGCCCGAGAGAATGGCTTGCGGCGGGTAGAGCGTCCAGCCAGCGCCTGTCGGCCCACCGGGCGCGAAAAAGCTCGCCACAAGCACCGCCACGGCGAGCATGTACACCCAGTAGCTCAGCATGTTCACAAAGGGGAACACCATATCCCTGGCACCCACCATGAGCGGGATCAGATAGTTGCCAAACCCTCCCAGAAACAGCGCCGTAAGGAGATAGACCACCATGATCATGCCGTGCATGGTCACGAATTGGTAATAGGCCTGCGCGTCGATGAAGGCGAAAGCGCCGGGCCATGCCAGTTGAAGCCTGATAAACCAAGACAACACCAAAGCGACGAACCCGATCGCCAGCGCAGTAATCGAATATTGGATAGCGATGACCTTCGCGTCCTGCGAAAAGACGTACTTCGTAATCCAGCTATGCGCGTGGTAAAGCTCTACATCTGGGACTTCGGCTGGCGGGATCGCTTCGATCCCACCACGTGCAATATCGACCATCTGTAACTCTCCTTGCTCCCTCCGGAGCGGCATTTCTTCTTCTGCCTAAGCCGTCTCCGTTTCTCTCAACGCGGTACTATTTTATCTCGCCTCTGCTTTTTTGATCGGTGCTGACAGCTGCGCGAATGTCTTCTGTTGTTCTAGCCACACCTGATAATCACCCTCCGTATCTATCGTCATTTTGCCACGCATCATCGGGTGCCCGACGCCGCACAAGCCTGCGCACAGAAGGTCGAATGTTCCGACCCTCGTGGGGGTGAACCAGAAATACGTGACCATGCCAGGAACCATGTCCATCTTGGCCCGGATCTCAGGCACGTAGAAATCATGGACGACATCGAGAGATCGCAGCACGAGCTTGACCGGCTTGCCGAGTGGCAGATGGATATCACCGCCTTCGACAATGAAGTCATCCTGCCCAGCTGGATCGTGAGGGTTCACACCCAGAGGGTTCTCTGGTGAGACAAAGCGGATATCGGATGTGCCCAGCCGGCCATCCTTTCCCGGCAAGCGGAAGCTCCACTGCCACTGCTGACCGACGGCCTCAATCTCTGTGGCGTTCTTCGGCACAGTCACGAATTGAGCCCAAACGTAAAGGCCTGGAGCCAGCATCGCCGCAACGCCCAGAGCCGTAACGACCGTAAGTCCCAACTCCAGCTTGTTGTTTTCGGGTTCATATGCCGCCCGCCTTCCCTCTTGGTGACGGAAACGATAGACGCAATAGGCTGTAAATAAAACAACCGCGACAAAAACAAATCCTGTAATCCAGAATGTCAGTGCGATCGTGTTATCAATGTATTTCCAATTCGAAGCGATAGGCGTAAACCACCATGGGCTCAGCATGTGGAACAACACTGAGCCGACTGCTACCGCAACAAGTACGAGCGCCGTCCTCATCCCTTTTTATCCTTGCCTTAAAGGCTATGGACAGAAGTTATTACTTAGTTCTTATTTAAGTCAGTATATAACCAAACCACTCCTTCCGCAATTTTCTCAACGTTGCCGCCTTAATGCTCAACAACCTTCCGATAGAGGTGCCAAGTGGCATGACCTAAAACCGGCAACACAACAGCGAGTCCAACCAATATAGGCAATGAACCCAATACCAGGGCCGCCGCGACTATAAGGCCCCACAACGCCATCGGCAGTGGGTTCGTTACAACCGCCCTCACCGAGGTTAGAACCGCGCTCCCAACGCCGATATTGCGGTCCATCAGGAGTGGAAAGGACACCACGCTGATCGCGAAGGCGACAAGCGCGAAGATAAAACCAACACCGCAGCCAACCAGGATGAGCCTCTGGCCAGATGGGGTCATGAGGATCTGGCGAGCGAACTCATCGAAGGACAGCGGCGTCCAGCCCATGAACGTCTTGCGGTAGATAAGCATGGCCGCGACAAGCCAAGCCAAAAAGATCACCATCAACACGCCCCCAAGGACTGCAATTCCTCGGACACGGGCGAACGCGTTTAGGGCATCCCACGAAACGCCAAGCCCCAACTCGCGGCGGCGGCTCAGCTCATACAAGCCGAGCGCAGCCAAGGGACCGACAAGGGCAAACCCAGCCACCAGCGGGAAAACTACGGGCAACATGGCGTAACCGAAGGTAAGCCTCAGCAAAATAAGGCCAACGATTGGGTAAATCACAATGAGGAAAAGCGAGTGGGTCGGCATCGCCAAAAAGTCGTCAATGCCCTTGGCCAAAGCGTCTTTCAAATCGGAAACGCCAATTCGGCGAATCTTGGGGCTTACAACGGAAATATCTCTATAAATCGCAGGCTTTACGGTCGCCATGGCCGTGCCCCTTATCTCACTCAATTGAGCGATCGTGACACCAAAGCATTATGCAAAACTTACGTTCAACGAAGCCCACCAGGCTGCGCCTAGCAACTTTCTAAAATCAAACACAAATATTTCGTAATTTATGATCATATGCGGCGGCGTGCTTGTCAATGAGCATACGGTAGCTTTGTTTCGGGCTTTAAGGCTCGCAAGCTCCTTTGCAACCAATGTGACCACTTAAGCTCTTGTGCCGCTCAAGAAAAATAGACATAAGCCGAAGGAAGAAATTGCTGAGAAAGCCGCAGCTGCATGACAACGGCCGTTCGCCTTTGCACGCGTCATCACCCGCAACTTTTCGCCAGGCAAACTCCTGGCAACGACGGCGTTTGGCGTGACTTGCGTTTTGTCTTTGACGAGGACAGCGAAAAAGTAGATTGGCTTCTCTGTTACGATGAGCCGAAGGATACTATTAAAACGCGCGTTCCCCTTGCGCGCCGGATTCTATTCGTAACCGAACCGCCCGGCATCAAGGATTATCATCGCGCCTATTTGAAACAGTTCGGCGTGCTCGTTAGCCCCCAGCGCTATGACAATTTTGGCGGTGCATGGCTCCAAAGGCATTCGGCCCTATCTTGGCATTTTGGCATAGACAAGCGCCAGCCATCCTGGGAAGCGGCGGTGATACCGTTCTCGAGTCTAAACAGTACGAATTATGAAAAGCCCTTCGAGCTTTCGGTGATTTGCTCAAACGCAGCAAAGCTGTCGGTTCACCGCAGCAGGTTTGAATTTGTAAGCGCGCTTAAAGACCTGCTCGGAGACCAGCTTCACTGGTATGGCCGCGGCGTTCGCGACATCGGCGATAAGGCGGAGGCCATTGGCCCTTACCGCTATCACATTGCTATCGAAAACAACTTCGTCGATCATTTTTGGACGGAAAAGATTGCGGACACTTATCTGGGAGGGGCATTTCCGTTTTATTCAGGCTGCGGAAATCTTGACGAATATTTCAGTCCCGACGCATTCTTGCGCATCGATATGGGCAACCCCGAAGCTTCGGCGCAAACGATCAAGGCCGCGATTGCGGATAATGTCTTCGAGAAAAGAGCATCTGCAATTGCAGAGGCGCGGCGAAAAATTTTGTTCGAGTATAATCTCTACAATGAGGTGTGGAAGGCCATTCGCGGTATTGAGCCCACACCTGAAAAGTCCCCATTACTATTGCGCAGTCAGAACATCTATCCTGTCAAATCAGGACCTATCGCCTGGTTCGATAAGCGGCGGAGAAGTGTAAAAAATGCCATTCGCAATATGGCCACGACATCACCACGCTGACAAAAAACAAAAGATGAAGCTGCTTCACAAAACCGCGAAGGCGGGTTGCGCGGAAGTGGTTCAGGTCTCTATAAGCAATGCTATCGAACTCTTATAGTATATGAGCACACCTATTCATAATAGCTACAGCTTGAGTGGAAAGAAGGTCTGGGTTGCCGGACATCGCGGTCTTGCCGGGAGCGCGATTATACGAAGGCTGGCCTCGGAAGACTGCACCATCCTCACCACAGATCGGGCAACGCTCGATTTGGCGAGTCACCAGCGCAGTCCAAAATTGGATGGCCGAGCACAAGCCGCAGGTGATCTTTCTTGCAGCGGCGAAGGTCGGAGGAATTCTCGCCAACAAGCTTCATCCCGCCGACTTTTTGCTCGAAAATCTTCAGATCGAGCTGAATGTGATCCATGGCGCGTTTTTGCACGGGGTCGAGAAGCTTCTGTTCTTGGGCTCATCCTGCATCTATCCGCGTGAAGCTCCCCAGCCGATAGTGGAAGAGGCTCTTCTTACCGGCCCGCTTGAGCCAACGAACGAAGCCTACGCCTTAGCAAAAATAGCGGGCATTAAACTTTGCCAAGCCTATCGCGAGCAGCACGGCCGCGATTTCGTCTCGGTGATGCCCACAAATCTCTATGGGCCGAACGATAATTTTCATCCCGATCACGCCCATGTGCCCGCGGCTTTGATGAAGCGTTTTCATGATGCCAAGGTTGCCGGTCTTCGCGAGGTTACGGTCTGGGGCACGGGCAAGCCCCGGCGCGAATTTCTCTTCATCGACGACCTGGCCGACGCCTGTATTTTCGTAACGAAGAATTACTGCGGGCCTATTCCGCTCAATATCGGCGTCGGACATGATGTCACCATCGAAGATTTCGCAAAGCTTGTCGCCGAAGTGGTGGGATTCAAAGGAAAACTCGTCTTCGATCATTCCTATCCGGACGGAACGCCGCGCAAACTGCTCGACGTCAGCAGGCTGACTTCGATCGGCTGGCAGGCGCGAACGCCGCTTCTGGAAGGCCTCACGCAAACTTACCATTGGTATCTCTCCAACCTTGGAACCACACGCGCAGCATAATTATATGGAAAAACGAGCTCTCATCACCGGCGTAACCGGCCAGGACGGCGCCTATCTGGCCGAACTTCTGCTGAGCAAGGGCTATCGGGTTTGGGGCATCAAGCGACGCTCTTCTTCGTTTAACACCGCCCGCGTCGATCCGCTCTATCAGGATCCTCATGTAAACGATCCCCGCTTCCGGCTTGTTTACGGCGACATGACGGACGCGACCAACCTCATTCGCGTCGTGCAGGAAGTGCAGCCGGACGAGATCTATAATCTCGCGGCGCAAAGCCATGTGCAGGTGAGCTTCGAGACACCCGAATACACCGCCAACGCGGACGCGCTTGGCCCGCTTCGCTTGCTTGAGGCGATCCGAATTCTGCGTATGGAGAACAAGGTCCGCTTCTATCAAGCGTCCACATCGGAGCTTTACGGAAAGGCAGCCGAGGTTCCGCAGAGCGAGAAAACGCCATTTTACCCGCGCTCGCCCTATGCCGCCGCCAAGATCTACGCCTATTGGATCACGGTGAACTACCGGGAAGCCTACGGGATGCATGCATCCAATGGCATCCTCTTCAATCATGAAAGTCCGCTTCGCGGCGAAACCTTCGTCACGCGCAAAATTACGCGCGCCGTAGCTGCCATTTCGCTTGGCCTTCAGGATAAGGTTTATCTCGGCAATTTGAATGCAAAGCGCGACTGGGGGCACGCGCGCGATTATGTGGCGGGCATGTGGGCTATGCTACAGCAGGACACTCCGGACGATTATGTGCTGGCAACCGGCGAAACGCATACGGTGCGTGAATTTGCCGAGCTTGCCTTCGCCGAAGCCGGTACCGTCATCGAATGGCGGGGCGCGGGCCGCGAGGAACAGGGCATAGACGCGAAAACCGGCAAGGTGCTTGTCGAGATCGATCCGCGCTACTTTCGCCCGACCGAGGTCGATATCTTGCTTGGCGATTGGTCAAAAGCGCGAGGCAGGCTCGGATGGTCTCCTGCAATTTCTTTTCAGCAGTTAATAGCCGAGATGGTGGCTGCTGAAATGCTGGCGGTCGCTCAAGAGCGCCGGCTGAATCGACTGGAATGATTGCAGAGCCGCCGGGTTCATATTGCAGTTCGAGATATTTGCCTTCTTTGTCTTTGCCTTCTTTGTCAAAACCAATGGTAATTGCGTCATGACATTGCCCTACCCCTTGGCGAAATTAGCCGCCCCGAACTTGCGCGATATCGAAGAATTACTCGCGCTTGACTTGGCTAATCCCTCGCCGCGCCGGATTACCCTGTATACCTCGTTGCCTCCTAGAATAACTCGGATGGCCGGAGGTAAAGACATCGGGGAAGACTATCAAAGGAAATGTATTTCATCTTGGCGCCGTTTTGGCTTCGATATCGTTAGCCTTAATTCGCGCGCCGAAATCGAAATCTTATCCCGCCTAAATTATGAGGTTGATTTTCAAGAGACCGAAGCAGCTCCGCCGAAAATTGGTGACTTTATAAATGCCATTAAGCGCTCCTCGGCACAAGATAGCGGCAATCATCAACGCTGATTGTATGATAGCGGCAAACCAGGAGATGATGGACGCCGTTTTAGAAGCTGCCAATTCGGGAATGGTATTGGCCCGGCGCATCGGCGTAGAACCGGAGAACCTTTGCTTGATCGGTGCAAATACTCCCGGCTACGATCTATTTGTATTTAATACGGACAATGTGAAAAATACAAATTTCGACGGCATCTTTACAATAGGAAGCCCGTGGTGGGACTATTGGTTTCCACTCGCCTATCATGAGGCTGGCGGGAAGTTGCTATCGCCTCCCTCACATATTCTTTTACATTTGGAACATCCAGCAGCCTATTCAAAGGAAAAATGGGTCGCTAACGCAGAAAAAATATATCGTCACCTAGCTCAAAATGGTGAGTGGCGCAAAACCGCGAATTTTCCCGATATTTTTAGGACAGCTAATCCCTCTCCGAAGAAACTTTTTGGTTTCGCTATCGATTGCTTCGACTGGCTGGAAAGTACATCCGAGAAAATTCAGCTTACAACCAACTCTTCAATTCTGTTTTCTACAGTCCTTAACTGTATGAATGATTTAGCTATGGCGGACATACTCAAGTTAAATCTTGTGACCGCTCGATCAAATCCAGTAAAAAACATGAGAAGATTTATAAAATGGAAGTCTAGCGAATTGCTTGCGCTTGCGGCGTCGGTCTTTTCAGAAAAAGCCGCGGTTCACATGAAAAGAAGAGCGAAAAAAAATTCACCCTGCTCGGGCCTGAGCGAAGCGTAAGAATACCAAGAATTGGTTTTCTCAAATCATCCGCGCGCATAGCGGTTGAGAGTGGCAGCATCAATGTCTCGGTAGCGCAGCTCAACACTCGCTAAGTTACCAGGTGGACGCGCCAAAGCCAAAGGTTTGCGTTTTGTCGAACGGCGCTTTCTTAAGAACGCCGGTGAAGTCCGCATGCAAAGCTCCCACAGGCGAATCCCATATGAGGCTGACTCCGGCCGAGGCGCGGACGATGGAGGAATCCTGCACCAAAAGCGTGTTTGCGCCGCCATGCTGGGCCACATAGGCGGTGGCGAATTTTTGCGCATCGGTGCCGAATAGGCTGCCGGCATCGGTAAAGACAGCGCCACGCAGGCCAAGACTGTCGGGTACAAAGGGAAGCGGGAAGCGCAGCTCAGCCGTTGATGAGTAGTAGGCTGTCCCCCCAAGCGCATCACCAGTCACAGCGTCACGCGGTCCAAGTCCGCCGGCTTGGAAACCTCGAATGATCTCGGGTCCTTTGTAGAAAGCATCCACGATCCGGACATTCTGCCCGCCCCAACCCATGATCGTCCCGCCGGAGGCGCGACCAGCCAGCGTAATATCCTGACTGACGGGATAATAAGCCCTGAGTTCCGATGTCGAGCGGATGTAATTAACATCGCCTCCAGCGCCCGCTAGATCCTGCGTTCCCTGGAAGTAAAAGCCGCTCGTAGGATTTTTCCGGTTGTTGCGCGTATCGTATGTCAAGCCGTAACCGACCGACGAAATCAGCGCTGCGCCTTGGATCTGTTTCACCGCGAGCGAGGCATTTGGGTCGACGTTATAAACATTGTCGAGCATCAGGGTATAGTTTGGCTTGATCCACAACTCGTCTGAGAGCGCAAAGCCAAGGCGAAGGGTGCCGCCGACCCTCAAATCCGCGTATCCCGCAATTGTGTAGCCGGTGGCAGCGGTATAGTCGGTGTTGCGCACGAAAGCATCGACCCCGAAGGAAATATTGCGATCAAGAAAGCGGGGCTCCGTCCAGCTAACGAGAGCGGAGCCGCTTACAAAGCTTCCCGATACCTTCACTTGCAGATATTGGCCTGTCCCCATCAGGTTTCGCTCGGTATAGGAAACCTCGCCGATAACGCCTTCGTTCGACGAGTAACCCGCAGCGAACGAAAGTTCGCCAGTGGGCTGCTCTTCCACGGCCACCGTCAAGATCACGCGGTCCGGTGCCGAACCCGGCTCCCTGTTGACTTTGACATCCTTGAAGAAGCCGAGGCTGAGGACGCGCTGCCTGGCCTTATCGACCATGATCTTGTTGAAGGCATCGCCCTCCGCGACGCGAAATTCTCGCCTGATTACATAATCATGGGTCGTGTGATTGCCCGTGATATTGATCCGCTCAATGTAAAGTCGCGGACCTTGCTCGATCACATAAACCACGGAAATTGTTCGCGATATGGGATCGCGCTCGATTCTCGGGCGAACTTGGCCGAAGGGCTGGCCCTGATCGGTTAGCGCCACTGTCAAGGCTTCGGTGGTTTTATCGATCTGCTCAGCATTATAGGTTGCGCCTGGCTTGTTCAGAACGCGGGCCTGCAATGCTTCCTTATTCAGGGTAGGAAGCGTCAGCTCCAGATCCACACCGCCAAACTTGTAGCGCTCTCCCTCCTCGATGGAGAATGTAAGAAAAAACCCCTTCCCTTCGCTATCGAGGTCGGCGACGGCGGAGACGACGCGCATATCCGCGAAGCCATTTTTCAAATAGAAACGCCGCAAAAGCTCACGGTCGAGATTGAGCCGATCGGGATCGTAAACGGAGGTCGCTCTGAGGAAATCAAGAAGGCTCGTCTCCGTCGTCGTGATCGCGCCGCGCAATTCCGTGTCAGAAAACGAATGACTCCCAATGAAATTGATGCCCACAACCTTCGTCTCTGGGCCTTCGCGAATCTCGAAGACAAGATCAACGCGATTATTGTCTAACTCGATGGACTTCGCTTCAACCTGCGCGGCATAGAAGCCCTGGCGGCGATATACCTCTAGAATCCGCTGACTGTCGGCCTTTACGCGGCCCGGCGTGAAGGTCCCATACGGCTTAAGCTGCACCTCCTTCGAGAGAACGTCAGCTTTGATTTCCTTATTGCCTTCGAAGGCCACCCGGTTGATGAGTTGATTTTCCACCACCGCGACAACAGCGCTGCGGCCATCCAAGGTGATGCGCACATCGCGAAAAAGACCTGTCGCAAACAATGCCTTGACGCTCTCGTCGGCTTTGTGAGCGTCATAGGGTTGCTTCACGCCGAAGGTCAGGTGAGCTTTGATCGTGTCGGCTTCTACTCGCCTATTTCCGGTGACTTTGACCTCGCGAATAACGACCCGTTCTTCGGCGAACGATACCGTGATGGTCGTCGTCGCTATCGCCACGACAAATGCGAGAGCTAATAGAGCCCTTCCCTTTATACTCATTTACAACTTCAATCTGACTGCGTTCACCCCAGTTCCACAACTCAGGCGTCAGATGAATAGAAACTACCACTTTATGACGGCAAAGTGGCTTCCCGAAACTTGGTATGGCATTGTCGTCCGGTTTCGCGATGGTTTTTGCATTTTGGACTTCCGCTCGCTCGCGGCACTCTGGGAATAAATCCTCTCATCACAGAGTCATTACACACGGAGCATTGCACGTATTTCCTTAGCCGTAGAATGCTGATTCGCTAGAAATTCGATAGCGACGGGATATAATGATACGGTGTATTGTTCCGGTTTGTTTGACTACACCTCGTTGACGGCGACGATATAATCATGGAAATGCATCAGGTTCGCTATTTTTTAGCTGTGTCGCGCACCTTAAACTTCACAAAAGCCGCAGAAGAATGTCACGTTGCACAGCCATCACTTAGCCGCGCGATAAAAAAACTGGAAGAAGAACTTGGCGGCGACCTTTTCCGCCGCGAGCGGACCCTAACCCATCCCACGGAGCTGGGGCGTATGATGATGCCCGTGCTGGCGCAATGCTATGAAAGCGCGCTCAATGCAAAAGCTCTCGCTAAATCTTATCAGAAAGGCGCGGCCGCTCCCTTGAGGCTTGCGCTTTCCTTGACCATTAATCTCGACCTCCTTGCTGGGCCTCTAAACGAGCTCGTGCGCGTATTTCCAGATCTCAATCTTAAATTTTTCCGCGGGGCGGCAGAAGAAGTCTCTAGTGAACTGAAGACAGGTCAGTCCGAACTCGCCGTCGCGGGTGTATTCGCCGAAGAATGGGAGCGTTTCGATCGCTGGCCTTTGTTCTCTGAGTCTCTCTCGCTCGTCGTAAATAAAAAGCATCCTTTCGCAACGCGGCGCACGATCAAGATGGACCGCCTCAAGGGCGAACGCCTGCTTCACCGTCCCTATTGTGAAACAGCAGCGGAACTTTCGGAACTATTGGCAGCCCAGAATATCGCTGAAAGCTCTGGAGATCGGATCGCTTCCGACCATGACTTACTTTCTTTGCTTGAAGCAAATGTAGGCATTGCCATTGTGCAGGAAAGCGTTCTGAGCAGCGACAAGCTGGTCCGGGTAGCTGTCGAAGGTCTCAATTTGCAGCGGACCGTCTTCGTTCATGCCGTTTCTGGCCGGGAGCGGACCGACCCGACGAACACCCTGATTAAGCTGCTGCGAGCCTCGGACTGGCCGAAGATCACTTCGGGATTAAAGGCGGCGGCGTAGCGCAGCGCTATCGATCCAATGCGGCAATTATATCTGCGGGGTCCATACGCTTGCGAAAGTCGGGCTCGACAAAGCGTGCTTTGATAACGCCATCGGCGCTGACGACAAATGTAGCCGGTATGGGCAGCATCCAACTCTCGCTATTTTGAAAATGCGCCAGATCGAGACCCATCGCCTTATACAGCTCATTAACCGCAGTCCCGGCCCAAAACACAATTCCCAGTGACAGAGAATAGCCAAGATCGAGATCGGTGAGCACTGGAAAGGTCAGGCGATTTTCTTCAGTGAGTTCTCGGGAAAAGGTCCCTGTTTCTGGGACTATCGCAATAATTTGTGCTCCGCGTGCCCTGATTTCCTCGTGATGCTCTGCAAGCGCCCTTAATTCCAGCCTGCACCACCGGCACCAATGTCCACGGTTGAAACTGATAACCAGGGGGCCCTCGCGAAGAAGCGATTGCGAGTCAACTATCTGTCCCACAGAGTTGATGAGGGTAAAATCAGGCATAGCCTCGCCAACGCCCGGCCCAACGCCCTTCAGCGTCGCCAATCTTTTGACGAGTGCATCATAGGCTTCCGCCATTTCTGGAGAGAGTTTGCAGACGAAATGCGAATAGGAGTCGAGCCTATCCTGGAGAGAGCCGCCTGCAGCTTCAGCAAGTGCGAGCGCGTCCTCGCGCGTTGACGGGATCACCTGCATAGCTGAAGTCTTGTTAGTGCTTTTTGAAGCAGACTTTTTTATTTTTATAGTTTCCATTGCCTTCAAGTCGAGATATCGCTGACATCTAAGACTTTATCGCGGATTTCGATCCTTAGGAACTATAAATACGATAGTTTTGGCTGCCATCCCGGCAGCCCGTGCACGGCGGCTTTATAAAAACCTCGCATGAATATATGAAATGGGCAGGCTATCTCGCTTCGTATTATCTTGCCCGCTTGGCGGCCGCAGCGCTGACCGGCTAGCTAGATAGGGCAAGCTGAACGGCACCAATTACCGCCCTAGCCTTTGCCCTATGTCGCTATGTTACTAAGCCTGCATATGCGCGAACGCGATTCTACGCGCAGCACGCGGGACAGCCCTTTGCGTTGCGGGCTAGCCCTTTACGCCAAGCAATTCAACGTCGAATATCAGCGTGGCATTTGGCGGGATCACACCGCCAGCGCCACGGGCGCCATAGCCAAGTTGCGGCGGGATGATAAGAGTACGCTTGCCGCCAACCTTCATCGTCGCGACGCCCTCGTCCCATCCCGCGATAACCCGTTGCGCGCCGATTGGAAACTCGAAGGGCTGGCCACGGTCGACGGAACTGTCGAATTTCTTGCCCTTCGCGCCGTTCTCATAAAGCCAGCCCGTGTAATGCATAACGCAAGTCTGACCGGTCCGGGGCGTAGCTCCAGTGCCAATTTTGGTGTCGGCAATCTTTAGTCCCGTTGGAGTGGTGACGGTATTTCCTGCGGTCTGCGCTGTGGCTGGTGTCGGCTCAGTGGTCATGAAAAATCCGATTGATGCGGTTATAAGCGCCGCCGCCATGAGGGCGTTAGCGCGTGGGAAAGCGAAAGCTCGCAATGACCTGCTCCTTAAGATTGACTGCATGAGCTGGAGATGCCTTTTTCGTAGAGTTTACAAGGGCTTTAATGCTTTTACTAGCTCGAAAGTCAAGGCAGCCAGCCGTGAAGGTATGATACGGCTGGCGAAATAGGGCGTCTTCGACGCCCGTCTTTAAACCACGATCGGCGTCAAGGCCCCATCCATGGTCAGGCAAGTGCCAGTAACGTAGCTCGCCTTGTCTGATGCCAGGAATAGCGCGACGTTCGCAATCTCTTCCGGCTTTGCAAATCGTCCGAGCGGAATGCGCGCCTCGCCTGCGCGGAATAGCTCTTCCGTCGTCTTCCCCGTCATACGGGATTCGGCTTTCAATCCTTCCTGCACGCGCTCAGTCAAAGTCGTTGCCGGATTGATGGCGTTCACGCGGATACCATGCCCAGCCCATGCGGCCGCAAGCCCTGCGGAAGCGAGCATGAGTGCGGCATTCGCGGCTCCGCCTGGAATATGCACTGGGCTTGCAACCTTGCCGCCATTGCCCACCACGTTCACGATGGTGCCGGATTTGCGGGCGACCATTCCTTTTAGTACCGCGTCCATGGCGTGGATATAGCTGAAATATTTGGCATCCATCGCGGCGCGCCATGCCTCAGGAGACAATTCGGAAGGCGGAGTGCGCTTCGCTGCCCCGGCGCTATTAATAAGCACGTCGATAGGGCCGAGCGCCGCTTCGGCGGCAGCGACAGCTGCGGCGGCTGCTTCAGCGCTGCTGAAATCAGCGGCATAGGTAAAAACCTCAGCGCCAGCGTCTTTCAGCTCGCGCCGTGCCTTCTCCAGATTTTCAGGATTCCTGGAACTTATGGCGACCCGCGCACCCTCATCGCAAAACGCTTTCGCGCAGGCTAGGCCTATGCCTTTACTTCCCCCCGTTACAAAAACGATCTTACCTTTGAGCCCAAGGTCCATTGCGCTTCCCTCTCTTTGACGCAGTCTTATGCATCTGGAGGATACAGGCAGGGCCTTGGAAGGCAACAACCACCGCCGCGTGTGTAGGCGCCTAAATTGTCGCGCTTAAAGTATTTTTGAAATTAGTTATCAACGGCACCGCAAACAGGAAGTGGATCGCCACGGCGCGTTGCCCCTCGCGAAGACGTTGCCAGGGCCGTCATTCCGAGCGGAGCAAAGCAATCCAGCCCCACAAGGCTGCTGATCCGGCATCCCGCGGTTCAATCTGATCGCAAAACGTTTTAATGCGTAGGCGGCTCAATCGTGCCGTTCGGGCTAGCCTTGTCTACCGCCTCTGGCAAATAGTCTGACAGATAATCCAACACGCGATCCGTCGAAAATCCGAATTGCCGAGCGATCTCCTGCACGTGCTCGTCGCCAAGAGCCTCTCTTATTTGATCCGTGGAAACCGGCAGATTGGCTCCGTTGCCAAGCCACGAATGAACCTGCTCGCCCAGACCTCCACTGTTCAACCGTTCTATGAGGTCTTGCAATCCTCCAGGCGTGCCGCCTTCCATGATATCCGGCGTGGAGCCTTCACCCGGCATTCCCGGGCGAGGGAAACCTTGGCCCGGCATTCCAGCGCCCGGCTGCGTCTGAGATTGTGCCAAAGCGTTTCTAAGCACATCGGTCAGTGTATCGAGCAAACCCATCGCGCAACTCCGTTCTCCTTCAAAAATCCATGCAAATACTGTATATATCCCGATCTTTGGATGTAATATTTGCGCTGTTCAACCTAGCACAGGAGTTGTTTTGAGCCGCCCATGTCGGCCACTTCATAGTGAACAAAGCTTAATTTTATTAGAGAAATTCCTTGTCGCTCTTGGCCAATCCATGCTCGCAGCTAGATTAAAGGAAGCGTCCGGTTCGCGTCATCCGCCCCCATTCCTAACTTGAAGTTGAGGATCTGAGCAGTCATTATGTAGCGGAATCTAGCGTCAGCTAGTTTCTCCTTATAGTTTGGTAGACCGGAATATGGAGTTGCCCGTGTCGCATCAGGCTCTGCGAGTGGCGAGGGGACGGGGCCGATGTGCCGGTCCACTAGGATGAAATTCTTGCATCGATCCCTAATACTCGGGACATCGAATGCATCCATATTCAAATCGTGCGCAAAATCATTTCTGATGTTTTTTAAATTGGTGATGTCTTTGTATGCGTCAGAAGACAACATGTGCAGCAAGTACGCCAGATCAATTTTTGTACTAAAAGGCCCCAAAGCTCCGCTCGGCCTAAATAAATTCTGGGCAATCGTCGGCTGATCTTGCTTCATAATGGAGCGCAAAGCGTCTTCAAGACGCCTTTCGGTTATTGATCCGGCCACAATGCCTGCCGCCCTATCAGAATCGAATTCAATCTGTTCAAAAGGGTCCGGACCAATCCTGCGTTCACCCTTGCCGTAATAGTAGAAGCCAAGACCGCTCGTCGTGACTAGGAATTCGTCATTTCCGAAAGAGGACGCATACGGTGGCAACGAGGCACGTTTCTCTTCAGACGTGAGCATGCGGGGTATCTTTCTTAACCACTTCACGATTTCAATCGCCTCGTGGCGGGGAATGCCGTAAGCGTACCATCCAACCCCTGGATTTCTAATCCACAGTACGGCGAAGCGATTTTGAGGGTCTGGTCTGATTGCCCATCCGGGATCAAACAAGGAAGGGTAGATCTTGCCTTCCTCTACATCGAAGCTAACATGATCAAGCATCTCCGCTCGCGATGCATCAAGTGCTCGTATAAGGGCATCTACTGACGGGGTGTTGGCCTCTGCTACCCATGCAATTGCTCCATCAATTAGGAATTGTAGAGAGACAGTACGCTTGTCTTGAGCCATCACTGTCTTAAGATTCAATGCCCCTGATTGGGGTAGGCTTGCGTCGCCATCTACCATCGCTATCCTCTGCGCAAGTATTGGGCTGGAAGATCATCATGAATGGAATCCCGACGCAAGACATAGCGAAAGCGAGACTGATCTACTTAATAACCAATCCTAAGTCCGTGCCCCTGTCCGCCGCCTTAGTAGCCATCTTGCGAAGCGCCTTCGCTGTCGCCTTAGCTATACGCCAAAAGCGGCGCGTGCGCCTCTGTCTCTGAACAGATCGGAGGCTTTGAAGTATCGCTCCAACGCCGTCATAGGCTATGCTTCCATCATGGTGTAAGTTGACGCAAAACACTGACACAGTGAGCAATGGACCAGATCAACACCCGCCTGCCGCCCTTTTTCGACGCGACGAGCCTGCGCGAAGAATTAACGTCCTATTGGCGCGAAAATCCCGATAACACTGCGCAGCTTCGCGCGCGTGTTCTCCAACGGCTCAAAGAGCTAAAACAGTCCGCTCTCCGGGACGCTGCCCACATTCTTGCAAAAACAGGCGACGGGCGCGCATGCGCTGCTGCTCTATCAGCCTTTCAGGATGAGATCATAAGGCTCGTCTATGATTTCTCGACAGCTCATCTCTATCGCGCGCAAAATCCGTCCTCAGCCGAGCGCATGGCTTTAGTGGCAACCGGAGGCTACGGAAGAGGCCTCATGGCCCCCTCTTCGGATGTGGATTTGCTTTTTTTGCTCCCCTACAAGCAGACAGCTTGGGGCGAAAGTATCGTTGAGTCGATTTTGTATTTTCTTTGGGATCTCGGCTATAAAGTTGGGCACGCAACGCGCAACATCGATCAGACTTTAAAGGCCGCCAAGGATGACACGACGATCAGAACCGCGTTGCTTGATGCACGGCTCATCTATGGCGAAGACGCGCTCTTTGACGAAATGTGGTCGCGCTTCGTGTCGAAGATCGTGCACGGCACTCAGCAGGAATTCATTGCAGCCAAGCTTGCCGAGCGCGAACAGCGTCTGAAACGAGCCGGCATTTCCCGCTATCGCGTCGAGCCCAATGTCAAGGAAGGCAAAGGCGGCTTACGCGATCTCAATATGCTTCACTGGTTCGCGACTTATCTCAACCCCGCAAAGAATGGGCAGGCGGAGAGGGGCATCTTCACTCCGGAAGAGGTCGCCACCTTCAACAAATGCGAAGCGTTTCTATGGACGGTTCGCTGTCATCTTCATTTTCTAGCGAATAAGGCCGAGGAGCGCCTTTCCTTCGACATGCAACCGGAGATGGCGCGGCGTCTCAAATATCACGACCGCAAGGGGTTGCTTGGGGTCGAACGCTTCATGAAGCATTATTTTCTGGTCGCGAAAGACGTGGGCGATCTCACTCGGATTTTATGCTCAAGCCTCGAACTGCGTCAGCTTAAATCTGTGCCGACGCTGAGCGACTTCGTCGGAGCCATGCCTTGGAATTCCCGCGCAAAGCTCTCTGCCACAACCGATTTTCGCGTCGACAACAGCCGCATCAACGTCAAAAGTCCCGACGCTTTCAAAGATAATCCCCTCAATCTCATCCGTCTCTTCATGGAGTCGGAACGCAACAATCTTTTGTTGCACCCCGAAGCTATCCGGCTCGCGCGCTCTTCATTGCGGCTCATCGATGATAATTTTCGAGCGGACCCACAAGCCAACCAGCTTTTCCTGGAACTCCTCACCTCCAGGGACGCACCGGAAAGCACCCTAAGGGCAATGAACGAAGCCGGAGTGTTGGGGCAATTCATTCCAGAGTTCGGGCGCGTTGTTGGGATGATGCAGTTTAATATGTACCACCATTACACGGTTGATGAGCATACGATCCGGGCGGTGGGCATATTATCCCAAATCGAGAAGGGCGCTCTTGGCGATGAACTTCCGCTTTCGACGGAAATCATCAACAACATTCAAAACCGTCCCGCTCTTTATGTGGCGTTGCTTGCGCATGATGTCGCCAAGGGCCAGGAAGAGGATCACAGCATCCTTGGTGCCAAGATCGCTCGCAAACTGGCCCATCGGTTGGGCCTGTCACCCGGCGAGGCGGAAACAGCGGCGTGGCTTGTTGAGCATCACCTCGTCATGAGCCAGACAGCGCAGAGCCGCGATATTTCGGACCCGCAAACGGTCAAGACATTTGCGGATTTCGTGCAAAGTCCGGACCGGCTGAAGCTGTTACTATTGCTGACGGTCGCCGACATAAGGGCGGTGGGTCCAGGGATTTGGAATGGCTGGAAAGGACAGCTTCTCCGCTCTTTGTATTACGACACCGAACCCCTTCTTGCGGGCGGTCACACCAAAATGCCAAGACAGGCTCGTATCCGGGACGCCCAAGAGCAGCTTCAAAAGGCGCTTTCGCAATGGCCTGCTCCGGATGTGGAGCATTTCGTGGGACGCCATGAGCCCGACTATTGGCTGAAAACTGACACGGACCGCCAGTTGCAGCACGCGCAGCTTATTAAACAGGCCGAAGCTGAAAATCTAGCGCTTGCCTTCGAAGTAAAAAGCAACGCCTTTCTCGCACAAACCGAACTCACGCTCGTGACGCGGGATAACCCCGGCCTGCTTATGATCTTCGCTGGGGCTTGCGCAGCCGCTGGCGCAAACATCGCGTCCGCGCAGATCTCCACGACGCGGGACGGGCTGGCGCTCGATACGCTTGTATTGCAGCGCGCCTTTCCCGATGATGCGGAAGAGGTCCGCCGGGCGGAGAAAATCGCAGGCGCCATCGGCGATGTTATTGCCGGGCGCCGCACGGCCGAGACGTTCGATGCATCACGTCAACGGCCAAAGCCAAGGCTCGGCGCATTCACCGTTCCGCCCGATATCATTATCGATAATACGGCGTCCCAGGCTTTGACTGTGGTTGAGGTTCACGCAATCGACCGGCCAGGTTTGCTGTTCGATCTGACACGCGAGTTCCGCGATCTTGGGCTCGATATTGCGTCTGCACATATCGCCACCTTCGGCGAGAAAGCCGTGGACGTTTTTTACGTGACAGACAGGACTAAGCAGAAGGTCACTGACCAAGAGGCGATCGGCCATATCCAGCAACGGCTGCTGGATATGCTAAGCCGCGACTAGATTGATTTTATCTCAGGCTCTCACCTGGATTGCTTCGCTCCGTTCGCAATGACCCTTCGGGGGCAAAGCGACCGTGGCGAATCACTTAGTTGAGTGGCTGCCAACGCCCGCGGAATTGCCCGCTGGCTAGCGCTCGGAGGGCGTATTAGCCCAAAAGCGACGATTCGAAGCGGGCCGCGTTTGCTGGCAGGGGATGCTCCCAGACTACAGGAGAGGTATGCCCGACTGCCGCAGATTATCTTCAAATGCCTCGCGCGTATTCGCCACAGTCACCACGCCTCCGAACGGGCCTCCCGTATTGATTATAGTTTGTTTAGCGGGGCCATTTGTAAACTTGCTTGGATCGCCATCACAATCCCCAGCTGTCTGAAGCAGATGCATTGACACGCGCTGCAGCTGATCTGGCGTTAACTTGGGATTGTTAGCCCAAGCCTGCAACTGCTGCACCGACTTGCCTTTGAGTTTCGCATATTGCGCGAGAAATGGCATTTGTGAAGTTCCCCCTACGCCAGTGGCGAAGTCACCCTGTTTGCTAAAAGCCTCGGCTGCTGCCTCGCTGTAGCCTCCGTCCTTGAGGAAAGCCTTTGATGCGTGTTCGAATTTATGGGCGTCCTTGCTTCCTTGATAAACGATTTTGCCTGCCACGCTAACCGCCACGATGCCGAGGCCAACAGGCCCTGCCCATGCTGCTGCGCCTAGCGCTGGTGTCATCGACATCATGCCACCGACCGCGCTGGTCGCGGAAATGATACCGGCCGTAGTATCTTGCGGCACCCCAAGGCCCCCGAACGATCGTATCGCACTGACGGCGTCGAGCGCTGCGGAAACACCCATGATCAGTTCTCCCATGGAAGCCGCCTTGACGATCTTCCATTCGCCGCCAAATTTACCCAGGAGAGACGTTTTGCTTACCGTGCCGAGTCCAACCCCCAAATCGGCGGTCCTTTGCGCAAATCCAACCGCGTCGAGAGAAGCCTTGACGATGCTTTGCACATCTTTCTTGTCCGAGGCGTTACTTGCGCTGCCGTAAGCGTTGGCGGCCGCTAACACCACAGCAACACCGCGGAGCATTTGTCCTGCAAGCGTGTTCTTAGCGAATGCCTTTACGATCGACGCGTCGTTGGTAATGTTGTTGCTAAGCTTCTGCATAGCAATCTGATCGAGGTCGTCATCCAGGGATTTTAAAGCGACGACGGTTGCAGATTTCATGTCCGCTGCATTTTCTGTGCAACAGGCAGCCATTTCATCGACGGCTTTTTGAACCGCATTCACCGCCTTGTCGAGCGCCTTTTTGTCTCCGCTCACGCCGATTAGCTTGGCGAAAGTCTCAGTACGAAGGCTCTCGATCGCTTGTTTGGCCTTTTGGACGCTTTCTGGATCGGACAGCTTTATGCCTTTTAGTTTATCCAGAACCTTACTGCGCAGAATGGAGGAAGCGAGCTCGCCAGTGTATTTACGGGCAAGGTCTCCTATTTTCACTGAGGTGAGGAAATCGACTACAGCGCTCGACTTTGGCTCCTTTGCGAGGTCCGGATTATTCTTGAGCGCGGTAGAAATTGCTAAGCTCGCCGACGGGTCCTTCTTCACTATGACTGTCATAGCATTCTCGAACGTGGCAGCCGGGAGCGTCTTCTGAAGCTTCATCAAGCGATCGATAAGCTCCGTTCCATCATCTGATAATTGCTGACGGAGCCTTGCGTCCTCTGCTTTCCATGTCTCGCCTTTATGATCGGGGTACTTAGCAATAGCGTTCTGGAGCTCGTCGTCCGTCATGCCCTTGCCGTCGTTGTCCACGAGCCAGGCCAATTCGGCGCTGTGCTCGGCGAGCGCTTTAACGTCCGCATCGACTTTCGTTTTGTTGGGGCCAATTATGGAATCGGTCAAAAGCGCGTCGTCGACGCCTCCTTGCCGCGAAACCTCGGCCACATAAGTGCCTTTAGCGCCTGCGGCGACGGCATCGCCTATCCCATCACGTTGCGCGAATCCAATGGCGGCAAAACGCGTGACCGCCTTGTCTCCGTCGGAGGTGCCTCCAATGCGCTCTGCTATCAAAGCCAAATGAGACATGCCTTCGCGCCCGATTGACCCGGTGGGCTCAGCATCAAGATTTGCTTTGTTGGACTGAAACTGCTCATAACCCTGCACCGCATCAAGCGCGACAGCTCCCGCTAGTGTCTTGTCGCCCTGTGTTACCTGGTCAAGGCGGCGCATAGCGTCCTTGATTTGCACCAGCGGAAATGGCGGCCCGTCTGGCTTCCGGGTCAGCGGCTCATTCGCCCATGCCGCAGCATTATGGATGATTTGCTTTCCGCCTGTGCTTTGCAGCACCGCATCTTTAACATCCGCGGGGGCTGTCGCAAGATCATCGCTGAGGTGCTGCACAGCAACGGAGGGATCCGCCCGGGTTTGAGCGCGGGCGACTATGGTCTCGCTTCGGGCTTCTACGACCGCGCCGCTAATAACCTTTTGGACAGTAGGGTCGCTTGCGTATCGGGCGACAATTTTCTGACCTGCTTGCGCTACTCTAGCGTCGTCGGCATTTCCGCCAGTCTCGGCAGCTATTTCGTCCTTGACTGCGACCTTAAGCTTTGCCTCAGCGTCAGCCTCACGCGACCAGTCACCAAACCCCGGTGATGTAGTGGGGGCGTAAGGATTGGACGATGTTGGTTGAGCAATGGCGGCTTTGGCCGATTGCAATTGTTTGACCGTGTCATCCACACTAGCAACACCCGACGACGGTTGTTGAGCTGGTTGCGTGACCGAGTTGTCGGCGGTTCCAGCAGCGGCTGACGGCGTGGGCGGGGTGGTCGCAGCCGCCGGGGTTTGCGTAGGAGCTGCATGGCTGGCAGTCACGGCACTGCTGCCGAACTTTTTGCCAAGAACTTCATCCACCGCCTTTTCGACTTCCATCTTCTCGTTTGCCGACAATTTGGGATCTTTAGCGGTGCGCTCTCTGATATCGCGCCCGACCCGCGCGGCGACGGCGGCATCGGGACCGGCCTTCACGTCAATTTCGTGGCCAAAGTCAGCGACATGCTTGCGGTACACCGCGCGGCTGGCCGCCGCATTTTGACCCGGCTGCGGAGCCGCGGCCCTCTGCCCAATAGCAGTTTTTTGATTCGCCTGTGAAGCTGCCGCCGTAGGAGCGGGCGCTGGCTGCTCGATCTCTATGCTGAGGGCTGCGTCTACTGCCTTTTTGATAGCGGGCAAGTCAGGGCTATTGGCGTAGCGAGCTTTAATGGCCTCGCCCACCTTCGCGGCAGCAGCCGCGTTATTGCCGGCCTTGGCGTCGATTTCGTGGGCAACGGCAGCGTTGAGCCTTTCTTGCCGCTCGTTCGCCTGCTGCGCGGGCAATTTGTGCCCGTGGTGCGGAGATGCCGCTATGCGGGTAGCCGCAGCCTTTTGCCCCTGTTGAAGAGCTATAGTAGCAGGCGCTGTCTCCTCGATCTCTATGCTAAGCGCTGCGTCTACCGCCTTTTCGATATAGGGCAAATCAGGACTATTGGCATAGCGAGCTTTAATGGCCTCGCCCACCGCTGCGGCAGGGCCGCCCTTGATGTCCATTTCGCGGGCGACGGCGGTATTGAGCTTGCCTTGCGCTACCTCAGTAGGCTCCAAGGCATTTTCGGGTGTCATGCCAGCCGCAATAAGCTCCTGAGCCTCTTGCCCCGCAGCCGCTGTCACACTGGCCGCCGCGTCGGTGGCGGCCTCTGCATCGTTTGCGGCTGTTCCGCTGGACGCTGCCTTTTCATCCTGCTGAGTAGCCGATGCTTCGTTCGTCGCCGCTTCCTGCTTTTTGTCGTTAGTCGGAGCTAATTTACCGGGCGCCGGGCCCGTCGCGCTCGAAGCTAACGCTGCTTGATGAAATGCGCTCGCAAGTTCCGATGGGTTCGCAATATCTGCATTGGACAAAGCTCCGCGATAATCGACGTCATCTGCCCAAGCGGCATTGGAGACGTCAGTCCTTATCCTATTATCCATCTGGGAAGCCCTTTTGCGGTGGGGGAGTTTTTGCCCGCACACCGGGTAGAATTGGGGCTACCCTGAAACACGCACGTGAAAGGTGGATGACACACGCCGAAAAGCTGTGCTGCAGCTACGGATAATATCGGCGGATGGCGAGCCGCGCGAAATCAACAGTGGAGCGGCGGGTGGCTTGCACAAGACTAACCGCTAAGCTTAGCGGATCTGATCGTAGCCGTTATGGCCGTTTCGCTGCGCAATGGTGCCCATAATAAAAAGCGCAAAAAATTTCCAAATACGTTTTGCGACAGGTTTTAGTCAGGTTGAGCTGCTATCAAAGGACAATAGCGAAATGGTTTGGCGCGCTGGGCCTTGAAGGCTTGGTTGCAATTGAAAGGGCACTCGAATGGCCGGTCCTGGTCCTGTAACTAATGCTAGAATTTATGACAGCAGCAACGAGGTTTGCGTTGCTGGTGATGGCGAAGCTTTTGCACAACAAGCGGGCCTCGCCCCCCCGTCGACCTCCGTCGGCAATGGGATAGTGCGCGATCACTATCCGCTCACCTGGCAGCAAATTGGCTGGGGAGACAACCCGCTCGGGGGTATCCGTCGCCCAGTCGCCGGTCAAATTCCTCCTGGCTGGCGCCTTGACGAAGGAGGGCCGGAGACGCTTGCCGATGGAAGTCAGGTTTTTCGTCCGGCGCAAATTGTACCCGATCAGTGCCCGCCCGGCTTTCACTGGGTGGCGGGACAGTTCGACCAGAACAGGATCTGGCATGACGGATACATGCAGCGTGATCACGCAAGCAATTGCGGTAATCAGCAACCGCCGGCTTCCAATCCCAACGCTATGACTACGACCCCCCTGCCCGGCGGCGGAATAGATGTCAAGTATACAGGGGCTAATGGTACAGCACATGAAATCCAAATTGCGCGCAACGGTGACATGTGGATCGACGGTGTGAAAGCAATGCCAGACGGCGTCGGTCTTGCAGGTGGCACTGTTTCCAAGGACGGGAATACTATCACCATCACCGGCAAGGGAGAGCAGATGACCGTGACCGCTGGGCCCAACGGTTTACAGACCAGCGTCATCCCACTTCCCCAGTCTGCCATGGCTGCCCCCGCGTTGTCGCAAGCTCAAACTAACTCAATCAACGCCGACCTGCAGAATGCCGGCTTGCAGTCCGGCTCGCCGGATATAGCATCGATCCTCAAAGATCCAAGCAAGCTGAATGCCCAGGACGCTAAGAAGGTCGCAGACATTCTGAAGAACTACGGGACCGATCTGAACAAGCTTCTCAATGGCGCCTCCGGAACTAATGGCAGCTCTACCGCGTCTTCCAGCGGGCAAGGCTATTTTGATCCAGACACACATTCGTGGGTAGATACCTCTACTCCATCTTCCAACGCATCTACCGCGTCTTCCAGCGGGCAAGGCTATTTTGATCCAGACACACATTCGTGGGTAGATACCTCTACTCCATCTTCCAACGCATCTACCGCGTCTTCCAGCGGGCAAGGCTATTTTGATCCAGACACACATTCGTGGGTAGATACCTCTACTCCACCTTCCGGCTCATCTGATGCATCTTCCACCGGGCAAGGCTATTTTGATCCAGACACACACTCGTGGGTGGATACCTCTACTCCACCTTCCGACGCATCTCCCACCCCGGTTTCAGGCGACGCTGGCAACTCGGGGTTCGATACCGACAGCCCGGACCCATACGGCGTTTAGAAACCAATCGGTTTGCGCCGAAATTCATTAGACAGTTCCCCGGAAGGCGTTTCCGCCTTTCGGGGTTCTTTTTGACATACGGTACTGCTGGCTTGTCCCAATTCCCGTGCGGCAAGTCCTCTTCTTAGTCGCACCGGCTCGCCGTCGCTTGTCAGTGCGCGCAATTTCAAGTGGGGCACAAAAGTGATCACTGTATCCAATAACAATTCATCTAACACTGGACCGATCACCGCTGGCACGGCGCAGGCCGATTTACAGGCCGCGTTCAATACGATGCTCGATAGCACGCAGACGCAGCAATTCGCCACCATTTCGCAGCAAGACCAAGGCTCCAGCGGAGCGGCTGCAACATCTTTGGCCGTGAGAACATCCGGGACGCAAGGGACCCAAGTGGCCGCTACTGGCAAGCCTGCGATGCTCGGGAAAAATAACGCAGATGAACCTCTGCCGACTGCCAAAGGAGAGATTTCTGAGACGGAGTGGAATGACCCAGTAAAACTGGTCGGCAAGCTAACGCAGGTTTCGGCGGACACTAGCGCCACGGATGCTGCGCATTCGAATATGCGTTGCGGCGCCTCTAATTTGCTTGCCAGCACTCTGCTCCAGAAGGGCCGCGATGGTGCCGCTGACATGCTGGAGAAGGAGGCTGCGAATGCAGGCAACTCTCTCACACAAGACGAAAAAGAAGAACTAAAGGGCATTGCGGGCCAGCTTCGCAGCAAAGCGCCACAGATGCGTTACGATGACCTATCTATGGCCCAGGACTATCTCTATAAAATTGGCAACGCTGGTACCCATCCCGGGATGAAGAAAGGCGAGTCCATTCACACCGCCCAAGCAGGCGGCCTCAACGCCACTGGGATCAGGTACGATGACCGGGGCGGACACGCGGTGCAACAGGTACTGGATGGCTTGGTTCCAGGTCAATCGGTCCTGATGGCTGTCTCCAGCGATTCGTCGGGTACACGGCTAATCACTTCATTACAGTGGGCAAGCGGCCTCATGGGGAACCATTCATCTACAACTCATACCCAGCGAAGGGCGATTACACCCTCGCCATCGGAAGCGCAAAGGGATCTCAGCCGGAGCAATTTACCCGTGAGGTCGCGAAATATTCGGAGCGCGCGAAAAATTCTGCTGAGGACGTCGCATCCGCAACGCCGGCAAAGCTTTCTCCAGGCCCCCTCCAGCCAGCTCTCGTGCAGCCTGTCGCAACAAAAATCACGTATTGATTGGGGCTTGCTTGCAGATTTCGGGTGGCGGTGCTCGTAATGGGCGCCCTGGCACGAAAGGAAAAGTTGCTGCGTATTTTCGCGAGGGGTGTATAGCTGCCGCAGTCAAAAATAAAGACGGGGCGCTCGATTATCAGGGTCGCATTTTTCACCGCGCGGTACGGCTTCAAGCGACTTTTGGCAAGCTCGCAAACCTCTTTAGCGCGGTGAACGCTGTTTCCGATAACGCATTGGAGCGTCTCCAACGTTTCTCCGCTTTCCGAGCGCTGCGACCGCTGGCAACAGCGCTTTGTTTTTTTGACCGAGGCCCCGGAGCCTGCTTTTCTGACGGCCCGTATGGCGGCGTTGTAGCGATAGGAGTGCGATCAGTTGATTATTAGACCCGCAGTGGAAGCGGATATCCCTGAAATTGTCAGCATTTGCGAAACGGTCCTGGCTGGCGAGCTGGCGAAACTTGAGATTGCGCATGAGCGCAAGCATTTGGATGCCTATTTTAGATCGTTCGTGGGCAAAGAAGGAAAAGCCATATTTGTGTGTGACTTAAACGGTGCGGTTGGTGGGTTCATTCTGGCGAGCGCGTTCCCAAGCGCAGTTTCTGGCGAGACTATGGCCATGAAAAACGCTTGGATAATGCTACCCAAATATCGCGGCCATGGCACAGCGTTATTGCGTCAGGCGGAGAAATGGGCAGCCGCCAAGGGCGCAACAATCTTCTATGCGACTCTACCTAACCCAATGCCGCATGTTGCTATGCAGCGCCTTGGCTACAAGCCGCATGAAACGATTTACAAGCGTAAGCTCGTGCCGCAAGCGCAGCCTAAGAAAGAGGCGACGTAAGGGGCATTGAGGGCTACGAGACTTTGAAATAGCTTGTGCAGCTTAATCAAGTGCGCAACCTATAGTGCAAAGCACTTTGCGGACCCGCTCCACTGGGGATGCTGCGCGGCGCAATCAAAATTACGTATGACGGTAAGATTTTTTTAGAAGACAGGTTTTCGTCAGGAAACTTTGCTATCTTGCGAGCATGAGGGAAGGCTGAGCTTAGGCTCCGCGAGCCGCCGAAAAATGAAAGGGTGACTCCTATGGGAGATTTTTGCAGTGGGGTTGTCGATACAGTTGGCGGTTTTTGTGAAGACGTTTACGACAGCGTTAAAGACAATATGGAGGCCAATATAGACGCAGTCGAGGGTGTGGGTTATCTCGTTACGGGTGATTTTGACAAGGCATTGAAGAAAGAAGAAGATTCTGTCTCGAAGAATCTCGAATCTGGCCATGAAATAGCGCCAGTCGCGGAGGCGGTGCTTCCGTATACACCATTCGCGTGGGCTGTTCCTATTATTATTGCAGGCGACAAAACTTATTGCGAGTTGGAACATAAACCGGGTGGCTGGAGTGATATGAAATTTGATTCGGCTGCCAACCTTTGCGCAACGACTGCGGATGCAGCGGGCTATAGTGAAGTTGGTACCGGTATTAGGGTCGGCGCCGCGGCTTATGATGGCTATGAGGCGTATGAAAAAGGAGACACCGAGGGTGTAATTGTCAATGGCGCCATAGCGTATGCGAATGCTGAGGGCGGTTCGGATGCAGGTGCTTATGTTAAGGATATCAAAGCCGGCAAAGCGCTTTATGACGCTGCGGACGGAAGGGGCAACGCCGTGGATGCGCTTGCCGTTGCCGGTGGCGCGGTTGCGGGACAGACCGGGCATGGCGACATAGCTACCGGTTTGCAGGTGGGCCGCGCGGGTTACGACATTGCGGATGGTAGAGGCGGCGTGCATGAATTTGCCACGATCGGTGGCGCGGCTGCGGGGGTCGCGGGCCAGGATAAATTAGCCACGGCTATTGCGACAGGTGATAAGGCTTATAGGGCCGTGGAAGGCCATGCTGGCTCCAGCGGAGGTGCCGGTAGTGCTGCGAGGATAGCGCAGGCAACGGGGCATGGCGACCTAGCTACTGGCATCGGCGTTGGCTACGGGGTCTATAACGCCTTGGAATCCTTTAACCGCTCGTCCCCGACTGACGACAAGGAATACGTCCGCTATAAGGCGAATCTGCCCGATAATGAAGAGATCATTTATGGCTGACGTTTTGAGTGGTAATCTGCTCTGACCTGCTTCTAATGTCGCAAGCTGAGGTTTTCCGACGCTCAGCTTTGGCCTGATTAACAATCAGGGAAATCGATGCTCACCATCGACATTGGTGGGCTAGCTGTTGGGGAACGCGGGCATTCTTGCCGGATGGAAGGAACGAGGCGATGCGCATTTCTGCTGAGACCCCATCCGAAGCCATCGGCGCAGAAACGTGGACCGGGCAACCACCGGCGACGGCGTTCGCGGAAGCGCTTAAAGGGCAGTTCGTGGATCAACGTAACGCCCCGGGATTGCCTAAAGACAACCCTCTAGCTGACAATGTGAAGCACGCTCAAGAGCGGGTAGCGTTTGAGCAACAGCGGTATGCCTACCATCAGGACAACCCCAACCATCTTTGGCAGAGCGGGCGGAGCGACAATGTCGGCCCGGTGGACGATCAGCTCAGCGGCGTTAAGACCGTCACGCATGATCGCACCCACTTGATCAATTCGGATGGCTACTATCCTTACGATACCGCCTACCACCAAGGGCAGTACTGGAACGTAGCGGGCGATTACAGCAGCCGGTCGGAAGAGCAAGCCGAGCTGGACCCGCAGGGCTTAGTACCGTCCGGTTCGAAGGCCTCCGCTCGGAGGCCAGCACCTCTCCGCGTAGAATAAGCAATTCGCAGCGGCGGCCTTGCAGCACCAGGACGGCGCATGCGGCATTTGATCACAAGGCAGGGCCGCCTTGCGCTTACAGCGATAAGACAACGCAAATCATGCCGCTGAGATCCGGTGCGGCTGTCCGAGTGAATGGCGTCACAGGCGCTTCTAGCAGGACATTCCCGCTCTTTTACTCTCCGCTGATCCCGTAATTGGCAAGGTTTTCTCTAACGAACTGAATGCCACTTTAGGACTGTCATCAGTGCTTCATATTACGCCGGTAGCGATTTGACGAGCAGTGAAGCGCGAGCTAGGCTACGGCGTAAGTATGGCGCACGGTCATACAGCGTTAAAAGTGGTAGTTCCCCAAGGACCTAGCAAAAAGCGGTTCCCTCTTATCACTTCCGGCTTCGCAAAGATGTGCTGGCTAGCACAGCGCGAAACTCTAGTAGCTGGTATACGGACATTGAACCTGTCCAACGCTTGTGAGAGATTGGGGTGGGACGGGGCCTACTGAAGAATCTGCTGCGAGCATATGAATCATAGGAACCCGATTACAACATTTGGTGGAGAAGAAGTATATCCATCAAAACGAAGGTTTGCAAACTAACTAGGGGTAGGCGTCGTGAAGGAAGCACTAATTGTGGCTGTTGAGGCCATTAGTGGCGCGCAAACGCCAATAAAACAAACGCAGGTTTTGCCGACTACGGTCACAAACGAAATCTTGGCCAATCATTTTGAAGCCTCGGTTGCAAAAGTCGCCGACGCTTCGTTGGTGCCCGGCTATGCTGACACAACCCATGTGGCGGGAGCGCAACCCGGCGCGCAGCAAGACCTGGAAAACCTTTCATATGGCTCTCAGAATCTGATGCCGGGTTACGCCGACACCTCGCATGTGCCAGGTGCGCAGCCTGGCGAATTCCAGCATCTGATGCCGGGCTATGCCGATACGTCCCATGTGCCAGGTGCGAATGATTCGATATACGAATTCCAGCTTCACCCTGTCGGCGACAATCAAACGCCTCAGAGGCGGCTCGCAGAATATCTGCAGGATTTTAGCACCAGAGCGTCGAACTACGCCGGCGACGTGAACGGCGCAACGCAGAGTGTGTCCTCCGATAATGTTGGCTCTACAGCAGGCGTTACGAACGCAGTCTCTGAAAAGAGCCTGAGCGGTCACGAAGCGCTGGAGATGATGAAGAAGACCTTCGAATTTGCGGTGGAAGTTGAACTCGTTTCCAGCGTCAGCAACAAAAGCACAAAGGTCGTAAATGACCTGATGAAGGGGCAATAGCTGAAACAGCTATAGAACTGGGAGTCGTATCTTGTCGCAGTTTTCCGTGTCTGCGCTCATGCGAGCGTTTGCATGCTTGGGTTTGGCCGTATTACTGGCCGGATGCCAAGTAGATTTATATTCGAAGCTTACCGAAGCAGAAGCGAACGAAATGATAGCGCTTCTTCAACGGAATGCTATCTCCGCGACTAGGATGGCGGCAAAAGACGGCTCCATAACACTGCGCATTGACGATCATAGTTTTGCAAATGCTGTTGTCCTGTTGAATGAGGCAGGATTGCCCCGGCATAAATTTGCTACAATGGGCGAGATATTCGCCGACACGAAGCTGATTTCCTCTCCGACTGAAGAGCGTGCTCGCCTCGTCTATGCGCTCAGCCAAGAGCTATCGCGAACGCTTTCTGAAATTGATGGCGTCATTTCGGCTCGCGTTCACTTGGTTCTGCCAAGGAGTGATCCGCTAAAAGAACACGACAAGCCGTCGTCAGCGTCCGTCTTTATCAAATACGATCCCGACCTTGCGGTGGTAGCTCTGTTGCCGCAGATCAAGACGCTCGTCACCAATAGCGTTGAGGGTCTGATCTACGAGAAAGTATCGGTCGTTTTTGTCCCGGCAGAAAGGCGATACAAGAAAATCGATCCTGCTACCATTCACGCCACTGCCAACGAATTCAAGCTGGATACGGCCACGCTCGCCAATATATATCCCCTCTCGATAGTGGCTGCCGGTGTAGTATTACTGTTATTGACGCTCGTTTTTCTATTCAGACCAAGAAAAGCAAAGCGGTAATCTAAGATATCGTAGCTAGAATGCAGTCCCTGCGATTGCGAAAAGGTAGTAGTCATGTCAGTGCAGTCAAATGACACTTCCGCTCCGTACTCCTTGATAGGTTCGGTGCATTCAGATCGCGTTCGCGACTGGCTGCCCGAACTGCCCAAGGATGTGGCGAAATCTCTTCTAGCCAACAAGCGTCTGCAGCCTGAACTAGAGCAAATTATTGCGCGACATTACAAGTTTACGGCTCAAATGCCAAACCCAGGGGGAGAAGACGGCAGTGTCATCGCCCTTCCCTATTCTTCCTTGGAAAAAGTAATACGGGTCGCTGGCCTCATCTGGCATTCGCAATATCTGCGCACATTGATTTACAAGCAGGATCTGGTCCGTTTGCTAGAGGGCGCCGATGAAGACGCGTACCGCATAGCAATGTCCCACAGTGATTTAAGGCCCACCACCACAGACGGCTCCGCAGAAACAGAGACGCTCACATCCGCCGCCATTTGGCGCGATGGAAGCCGCTGCTTCTTCGCCTGGTCCCAAACCCTTCCGGCCGCCTGTCAGGAAAGGATCGCGCTCAGGCTTCCGCCCGATTTCGCACCTGAACCGATAGCGCCATCATTTAAGAAATTCGGCCCGGAAATAATTCGCAAAGTGGGAAGGGAACTGTCCGCAAATGTCAGCAAGTAATGCGACTTCTCATGAAAACCCGCCGCTTGCGGCAGATTTTCTTTCGCAGGCGGCCCCCGCTGGAGCCATCCTTCGTTTTGAGGATGTAGCGCAGTGGGAGACCGGCGAAGCGCGTTTGCGCGAAGCCAGCCACATTCTCGACCAGGCGAAGCACGACGCCGCTTCCTTGCTCGCGAATACACGGAAAGAAGGATACGGCGCAGGCTATGAGGAAGGCTTGAAAGAAGGTCTGGCGCTCATTGCGCGCACCAAGTCTAGCGTTGATGCATATCATAGGAACTTGGGAACCGTACTGACCAACCTCGTCGTCGACCTTCTGAAGCAGATCGTCGGAGATATGAACCCTGGCGCGGCCGTTGCGGCTGCAGTTGCCAAGGCGCTGCCCAACATAGATCTGGGTTCGGAAGTTACGTTGCTCGTTTCGCCGTCAGTCGTTGGCGTAGTAGGAAAATACCTATCCTCCCACCTCGACAAAGCATCGGCTTCGAAGTTGATCATTCGCGAGGATTCCAGACTTGCGCCGACACAGTGCCGCCTGGAAAGCAGCTTCGGACTTGTCGATCTGTCCCTCAATAATCAGCTCGAATTGCTGGCAGCAAGTCTTCGTTCCGCGCATATCGGTATCTAGGCATGACCGCTACTTTTGCAGTTCCACTGGCAGATTTGATACCGCGGCTGTCGAGCGCCGCGGCTATGGCCGAGACGCGCCCCGTTAAGGGGAAAGTCAAGCGCGTCACGGGCAATCTTATTTATGCCGTGGTTCCCGAGGCTCGCCTCGGCGAAATCTGCTTGCTTCAAGATCCAATTAGCGATGCTACGACCGAAGCCGAAGTCGTTGGCTTTGACGACAATGTCGTGATCTTGAGCCCGCTCGGCCCGATATCGGGCCTCTCAACTGAAACACAAGTGAAGTCAACCGGCCATTTTTCCGCGGTTCCAGTGGGCTATGCTCTGCTTGGGCGCGTACTGGATGGGTTCGGGCGGCCGCTTGACAGCAACGAAAAGGGTGGACTGCCACCTATGCCCTTGCGGTCGTTGTTGAGCGCGGCTCCCCCTGCTCTCAGCCGCCAAATGATCGAAAGGCCTCTCAGCCTTGGCCTGCGCGCGATTGACGGGCTCTTAACCTGCGGTGAGGGCCAGCGGATCGGCATCTACGGCCAGGCGGGAACTGGAAAATCGCTCACGCTGGCCCAGATCCTGCGATCTGCCGACGTCGATGTCCGCGTGATCGCACTCGTCGGCGAGCGCGGCAGAGAGGTGCGTGAATTCATCGAGCGCCATCTTAGTCCTGAAGCACGCGCGACCACGGTTGTTGTCGTGGCAACGTCGGACAGATCCTCCGTCGAACGGATGAAAGCTGCGCAGACAGCTATGACAATATCCGAGTATTTCCGCGACGAGGGAAAACGGGTTCTTCTTGTCGTCGATAGCGTAACGCGGCTTGCCCGCGCGCTACGCGAAATAGGCTTGTCCGCAGGCGAACCACCAACGCGTCGCGGCTTTCCGCCCTCTATCTTTTCCGCATTGCCAGCGCTGTTCGAACGGGCGGGCATGTCAGATCGCGGCTCCATAACAGCCATATTTACGGTTTTGGTCGAGGGAGAACTTCTGTCCGATCCTATCGCCGAGGAGACCCGTGGTCTTCTCGACGGGCATATCGTGCTTTCGCAAAAACTCGCTCAATCCGGCCACTTTCCGGCGATTGACGTGCCGGCCAGCATTAGTCGCGTCATGATGGATGTCGTAACGCCGGAACATCAGCTAGCCGCGCAAAATATCAGGAAGTTAATATCCAAGTATAATGAGATAGAATTCCTAATACAAGTCGGCGAGTACAAGCCTGGGAGTGATCCTGTCGCAGATAAGGCTATCGAGAGAAAAGGGGCGATTGAAGCGTTCCTAAGACAAGGCTTCCAAGAACGTGCTTACCCAGCAAATACAGTGGCCATGATGAAGGAAATCACCTCATGACCTCCAAGATGCTTCAAGATATCAAGTCTTTGCGAGAGCGGCGCGAGCAGCGCGCACTTGCGGAACTGCAAACACGCAACCGTATGCGCGACTCCGCGAATGAGGCTTCGACCCGCGCTCAACAGCAGGCCGCGCAAGAACAAGTGAAGATGCACCGGGAAGAAAGCACAAAGTATCAAGAAATATCCGGCGCAGAAATGTCTGCTCAGGACATAAGCGAGCTGCTCTATTCAATAGAACATGGCAGAACGCATGTGAGTGTTTTGAAAAATAGAGGGCGACAACTTCAGATCGTTGCCAGAAAAGCAACCTCGGATGCAAACGACGCTAAAGTGGAGCATTCCCTGCGTTTCAAGGCCCAACGTAAGTGGTCAAAAATAGTAGATGATACTGTTAGTAATGATCAGGTTTATGAAGATCGCGCCCAAGAACTTGCGAATGAAGACCTCAGCTTGCTCGCCAAACGAAATGCGTGATAGCGATGCCAAGTAATTTACAGCATTCTACTCCTGGGTTGGGCAACGGCGTGATGGACCAATCTGCATGGCCCGCAGACGGCGCGGATAGGCCCCACTTTGAGAAGATGAGCCGCAATGATGTTGAGCTCATTAACAAATGGTATCGGCGGCGGCATGGTTTGCTAGTCCAAAACGGTGCCAGCACGCTCAGCCTCTTGCCCAGGAAGCACAACGCGCAGCTCGATCACCGCGACGCTCTAGCGTTTAGCGTCACGATCGGCGAACAAGAAATTCTGATCTTCTTCGCGCCCGAAATAAAAGGTGCGGTCGCCGCATCCTATGGAGTTTCGCATTCGCAGCAACTTCGCGGCGAGGCGGCCTTTCTACTGCTTGCTGACCGCCTTTCCAGCGTTCTCGATGTCATCGAACGCCACACCGGAACAAAGATCGGGGCTATAAAGCAAGCGGGCGCCCAGAATAAGCCCAGCAACGGCCTGTCACTGGAAGGCATAGCGGTTTCCGGCGAGGAAACCTTTTGTTTTGAGATCGCCGTTCCTGACGCGCTCAAATATTGGCTTGCAGCCGCATTGAGCACAGTCCCCGTCAACCCCGTGAATTCTGCACTCATTCCCTTCACGGCGAATTTTTACATTGGTTCTGTCGACCTTACACTTCGACAACTTATGAGCATCCGTCTTAACGACGTATTGTTCGCCGACACAACTCCAAGCAGATCGGATGTTTTGGTTGTATTCGGGGAAAAATATACCGCTCGCGCTAAGTTGGAAAATCTCCAGCTTACGCTCTTGGAATACCCCAGCACGCTAGCGCATGAACAGTCAGGAATAGGCAAGATGGTTACGCCACCGCAATCGGCTCATGGTATAGAAAATCAAGACGCTGAATTCGATGAAATCCAAGTAAAGCTTGTATTCGAAATCGGCCAGAAACAACTGAGCGTCGGAGAACTACGCAGCCTGGAACCTGGGCACGTGTTCGACTTGACCCGCTCCCCTCGCACCGCGGTCGATATCTATGCGGCAACGCGCCGCGTTGGGCACGGGGAGGTGGTCGAGATTAATGGAACACTAGGCGTACGCGTAACACGGCTCTTCAATAATGAATAGTGCACAACCAAACATCGTCTCGATTCTTGTTGTCGTCTCGGCGTTTGGCCTCGTCACATTCGCCGTGGTGACTGCAACGTCTTTTATAAAAATCTCGGTCGTGATGTTTCTATTGAGAAATGCACTCGGGATACAACAAACTCCGCCTAATATAGTCCTCTACAGTATTGCGCTCGTATTGACTGTGTTTATCAGCGCGCCTATTGCAAAGGAAGTTTATCAGAAAACGCAAGATCCAACTCTTAAGTTCGCCACAATGGACGACTGGGTAGAGGTTGGGAAACGTGCGGAAGTTCCCATTCGCGGATATCTGGAGCGTTTCACTCGCGTCGCCGAGCGGGATTTCTTCTTGGCCGCGACTGCGCGTGTTTGGCCGAAAGAGATGCAAGAAAGCGCGTCGAGCAGCGATCTATCGATATTGCTGCCGGCATTTATGATCTCGGAATTACGCCGCGCCTTTGAAATAGGCTTTCTCATCTATCTGCCGTTCATTGCAGTAGATCTCATCATATCCGGCATACTCATGGCGCTCGGCATGTCAATGGTACCTCCAACCACGATTGCGGTGCCGTTTAAACTGTTCTTATTCGTAAGTATCGAGGGGTGGTCGAAGTTGTTCCATGGCCTCGTGCTGAGCTACGCATAGTAGTTTTGGGACGCGGGAGGACATACGATGGATGAAGCGGCAATACTGCAGAATTTCCAGACAGCCATGCAAATTGTCGCGATTGTGACATTGCCACCGTTGCTTGTGGCAATGGTGACAGGACTCCTGATCGCCGTATTGCAAGCGGCAACCCAGATCCAGGACCAAACTCTTCCACTAACGGTCAAAATTGTTGCGGTCGGCCTCACCATGGCGGCCTTCGGAGTATTACTTGCAAATCCGCTGTTGGAATTCTCGCGGCGGATCTTTCAAGACTTTGCAATTCTGGCCAGATAGCGTCTGTTGAGAGATGAACGGCTCCGAGTTTGTCCTGGCGTTTGATGTTATTTACACCTACTTGGTGGCGATCGCGATCGCGATGACGCGACCTATAGCTGTATTTAGCGTTTTACCAATAATTACGCGGCTCGGTCTCCCTGAGCTTCTAAAATACGCGATTGCCATGGTTTTGAGCCTGCATACTATCAGCGCTCTTGTGGCGAACCCGGCCGCTCTACAATCAATGTCTCCGATGTTTATCGCTTTTATCGCGTTAAAGGAGACACTTATTGGGGTCACTCTTGGCATAATCATTAGTGCGCCGTTCTGGGCAATCGAAATGTCCGGCGATATCCTGGATTTTATCCGCCAAGCGCCGGACGCCAGCATTCAGGATCCGCAGGGGACTACAGAATCAAGTCTAAGTGGAACACTATTTTCTATCTTCGCAATACTTATATTTCTTTCTTCAGGTGGCCTAACTATAATCACGGGATTAATTTATTCCTCCTATGACTTATGGCCAGCACATTCCAATTTCCCGGTAATAGACACAGCAGCGCCCATCAAGCTTCTGTCACTTCTCGATTATATGTTTAAAACAGCTCTTCTAGTCGCTGCACCGTTATTGCTTCTATTGCTGCTTTCTTTTGCTATTCTTGCGATAATAGCAAAATTTGTTCCACAGATAAACGTATTTGATATGTCTATGATTCTTAGAAACATTACTTATTTCGTGATGATACAGATTTATATTGTCTACATAACAAGTTATTACTTTCCAGAGCTAGGAACGATTAAATCTTCCCTAAGTTACTTGGAGAGATTGTTAAATGGCGGGTAACGACACCTCGGAAGAAAAGGCCCTCCCAGCGTCGGCTAAAAAGCTTAGGGACCTCCGTAAAAAGGGGAATATATCAAAAAGTACCGACATGGTTACAGCCATATCCATTTCTGTCGGCTTCATCTATTTGCTTTCGACGGGGAGCAACCTTGTCAACGCATTCAAAGATGCGTTTAAAAGCCAGGATATATTCAATAGCGACTTCGACATCTCTCGGGCAAGCGTGACACTGATAAGCACAATAGCCCAGAGCGTAGCGCCCTTCTTTTTTGTTCTCGTAATTCTCGTGATCGGGTCGACGCTTCTCGCAAACATCGTTCTGAATAAGGGCTTTATATTCACCATCGATAAAATCAAATTTGACCTGAATAAGCTAAACGTGATGGAGGGTTTAAAGCGGCTTTTTGCTATTAAAAACCTCATCGATCTTTCAAAAACGCTTGTAAAGCTAACTATATTTATCGTCTCCATCACGCTCATATTCCGGCTCAATCTGCGCGCCCCTTTTTTGGTCACCGCCTGCGGATTCCAGTGTTTTGGACCAACCCTCTATTACTTCCTTGTAACGATTATACTGATCTCCATCGTCGTATTCATGATGTTTGGCTTCATGGATATCTTTCTGCAACAATGGCTCTTCCTCCGCGATCAGAAGATGACAAAAACGGAGGCCAAGAAGGAACAAAAGGACCAGGAAGGTTCGCCGGAAACGAAATCGGCTCGCCGCCGGGTCCGAAACCAGCTTTTGCAGCGGGCATCGAGCCAAACGCAGGGAGCTCCAACTATTATTATAGAAGGGGACAAGATCGTGGCCGGGATGCGATTTGTGCGTTTCGAAACGCAACTCCCCATTCTCGTATCAAAGGGAGCAGGCGCACAAGGCAGCGACATAATCGCAGAGGCTGCGGGTGATAAAATTCCTATTTATTATAACAACGAACTCGCTACTCAATTGGCTCAGCGCCTTGAGGTTGGCTCGCCGCTGCCTGAGGATCTATTTGCCGCATTTATCGACGGGCTGAAGGCAACCAAACAAATCTAACAAAACAGTACTCGCGGAAGGGTCTTGCGTAAACGAACGACCAACGAGCGCGATCACCCCTTGGTGGCGATCAGATTTTCTACTTCTGCAAGGAATGGATGGATTTTCACTTTGAAGTCATTCACATTCTGGGCCAGCTCGCCAAATACACTTGCTCTTTCGCTCGACGGCAATTGCGAATCATTGAGCTGGGTCAGGCGCCCTGCCACATTGACCCAGAGGTCATCGAGGTGATCGATATGAGCTTGACTAATATGAGGCGCGCCGGAACCAGCGGCATTCACGTTATGCGCTTTTTGCACCCCAGATGTTTGCGCGGCGGCATCAAGCTGAGCATTTAACTTGTCGGCATGTTTTGCAAAGTCAGCATGGTTGGCCGCGTCGAAGCCAGCATTTCCGCTGCCTATTGGTGTAGTTGTGGCTGCCATCTAAATTTCCTTCGTCCACTCAAAGCTTGCCGAATCCTGTCGATAGAATTTCATCGAGCATATTCTTTATTCTATTGACTGCAATCGATAGCCAATCCCACGTAGGGTCTTGATCTCCACAGTTGCAGCAAACTGTGCCAAACATCTACGCAACCGGCTGATCCGAACCTCGACAGAATTCGGGCACACGTCACCCCCCATCCCGTAAATATTAGCTTCCAGATACTCGCGCGTGATCGTCCGGTTATATGCAAGCATAAGATGCTCCAAGATATTTAGTTCCCGTTTCGGAACAACCACCCGCGTTTCATCAATCCATATTTCTCGCAAAGAAGTATCTAACCTTACATTGCCCGCTTGCAGAACCGACGAGCGAACAATGGGCTGGCGCCGCAATAACGCGCGCACCCTTGCCACCAACTCCCGCGTATCCAGCGTCGCATTGAAGCAGTCATCGACTCCTAGATCGAGCGCACGAACCCGCGTTTCCACGTCTTGCGGAGGCGCCACAATTACAAATGGTGTATAGAGATCAACTTCCCGCCGACGCTTCAGCCAATCGATGCCGTCGCCATCGGGGAGCTGGCTACTGACAACCAGCATTTGATACTGAACCTGGTCGGCGGCTTCCTTGCCGTCTGCAAGCGTTCCGAAATGATCTAGATTGAACCCTTGAGACTTAAGCGCGGGAGCCCATAGCCGGTAGCTGCCGGTAACAGCATCTATCATCAAAATCTGCATAGCTTCTTCAGCCCAAATGCAGATGGATGCTTCGTATGCATGTTATAGAAGCTACTCCAATACCAACTGACTAACGGACACACCACAGCGTTCAAGCAAGGACCGCCACCGACGGTCCCTACTTTTAGCGCTATAGAATCCCGAGCTATTAGCCGCCCTGAGCCATTCTGCCAGCCGCGCCTTTTTCCGCATTACCGATCGTGTTAATGGCGGTTGTTGCTGCGGAAACCAGCGTGCTAAACAGCATGATCTGTTTTTCAAACTCGAGCACCTGTTGGGTAGTCGGGTTGTTTGGGAGTGTGGGAGCCTCAAAATTGGTGTTGATCCCACCTAAGCTGCTGATCACGTTACATTCTCCTTACGGACGTTTACCGGATATGTTCACTGGAATTCTTGCACCACATTTGGGGTGCGGCGAAAGCTCAGGGTCCTTGCCTAAGATCCCGCCGACTCCTGCGTAATCTCGTTTAGCCGCTGATTAAAATCCTGCACGGTGCTCTTCAGCAGGTTTGTCGCAAAATCTACCTCGAATTTATCGATCTGAGCCTGATCGTCGCTACCAGCTGCGGTCGTAGAATTCGCAGCACTCGTAGCACCAACTGCATCGCTCATGGATGACCCCCCTGAGTACCTTTAAGTATCTTTTATCCTACTAAGCTGACTAAAACCTGTCCGGCAACAAAAGATTTCATACCTCACGAAATTGCAATCCGCTGATTGCCTTGTTGATAGTTTCAAGTTAACTAGTGGACCGCGTAGGATTGAGTGAGGTTATCCCCATGTCATTCCGCGCATCGGAAGCTCACTCGGAGCTCAGGAGCGGCGGAGCATGTCACTTACTAGAAGGTTCTATTCACTTTTACGTGGTTTTGCATTTGCCATCCCTATAACCGGCTTGACGGTAGCTATATTGTCAGCCGAGGTGAAAGCTGCAGAATTGTCGTTCCCGGAAGGGACATATCCCTACAGCGTGGTTGAGCAGGATCTCACCGTCGTTGTTAGGGAATTCGGTCAAAACATCGGCGTCCGAGTTCAGGTGAGCCCAAAGGTGCAGGGCACCGTTCGCGGAAAATTGCCTCGTGTGGATGCAAAAGCCTTTTTAGATCATCTGTGCCGCGTTCATGGCTTGGACTGGTACTTTGACGGACACGTTCTGCACGTATCGGCCGCCAATGAGAGCGTCACCCGCATTCTCAAAATGGGGCGGGTGAAATACGATAAGCTGATCTCAACCTTAGGTGCAGCTGGCTTCTTGGACCAGCGCTATTCGATCACTCCCGCGGCGGATGGCAAGTCCATTACGCTTGCAGCGCCCCCGCGCTATGTTGCCATTGTAGAACAGAACATCGAAGTTCTAAATGCCTCAGACGAGGCTGCGGTCACGTTGGTCAAAGACACTTCTGTCAGGACGACTATTTACCGTGGCAAGGACGCATCAACCGTTGAATTCAATGCAAATGGAATTCCTCTGCACTAGCCTGCTGCTTTCTCACAAGCCTGCGCGCAAAAGACCGGCCCGGCGCGACTTGGGTCACTGCTGGCTCGTGCATCCAAACTGACGGGACCAACATGGAACAACACAACCAGCCTTTGCTCGCTCTCTCCGTACGTTCCGGAAGGCACACGGGCGCGCAGCAGGCAATCTCAATGCCAGCCTTCAGCATCGGAAGCTCGCTTGACGCTGACTTGGTGCTCACCGATCCATCTGTTTCGCCGCATCACGCTCGTCTCAGCATTCGGGACGGCGTTATGAAGGTCGAGGCTATTGCATCCCCCCTTTTTCTCAACGGAACCGAACTCACGGCAAACGCGGCAGGCGAAACGCGCCTTCCCTCGAGGCTCCGTGTTGGAAACGTTGAAATCGATATCACCGAGGCTGGCCCCACATCAAAGGGGACCGGGATGCAGAAAGTTTTGCTTGCATTGGCTGCTTTGCTCATATTGGGGGGAAGCGCGTTTCTAGCCCTGCCAGGGGGGTCGTCACTTTTCCGTTCCAATTCGGAAAACCAGACCTCCGGCCAATCGCTCTCGAAATCACAAGGCGTAGCTCTGGGTGAGCTACGCAAGGCCGCAGATAGTTTGAAAGAGCGGCTATTAGCCGCAAACATACGAACCATCGAAATTGCCACTGACGGCGGGGTAGTGAGCGCAAAAGGCACCGTTATATCGGCGGCGAAACGCGATTGGGATGCTTTGCAAGTATGGTTCGATGGAGCGCATGGCCGCAATGTGTTCCTTCATTCCGAGGTCATAGTGGCAAATCCCGAAGCGCCGGAACCACCAATCACGGTTCAATCTGTTTGGACAGGCCGGGAACCTTATCTGATTGATGGGCAGGGCAATAAGCATTCTGAGGGAGTTGTGCTCAAAGACGGCTGGATTATCGAAAAGATAGAGCCCGGAAAAGTGACCCTGGTAAAAAATCGCCAGCGCCTATTACTTACATTCTAGGCTAGGCGCAGGTTCCCAGCCGGACGTTGCAGCCGCGGGTTTTCATGTCCGAGCATGCAACTGCCACGTAGTTTGAGCTGCCTCCGCAGCTCGAACTACGTTAAATGGCGCCCGGAAAAATCGAGGCGTGATCTAGCGCGCCGATGCGCGTCACGCCACGAGACGCAATGATTTCCAGAACCGACGCGCGCTATTGCCGCTTGATCCGGCTGCTAAGTTGTAGTTCACTGACCTCAAAACATACCAAAGCGGCGCTCAAGCGCCGATCCCGGGAGGGGGCAAATCATGGACAATTTTGAACCGCGCGGCTCTGAGCCGCGCGAGTTGGAGCGCCGCGTATTCCTCAAGGCCGCGGGTCTTGGGATGCTGGCCTTCACCGTTGGCGGTACTGAGGTGATGATGACGGCGGGACAGGCACGGGCGCAAGGCGTGCCGTTCCGTGTTCTTAGCGCCCAAGAGGCCGAAACGATCGATGCACTCGGCGAGACGATGATGCCCGGCGCGCGCCAGGCTGGCATGTCGCATTTCATCGATCATCAGGTTTCGGTGCCCTACGTCGAGGCGCTGCTCGAAGCTCGCACCGTCAACATCAAGCCGCCATTCGTGAACTTCTACCGAGCGGTCATCGCGGCCATCGACAAGGCGAGCACGTCACGCCACGGCAAGCCATTCGCCGCGATAAATGCTGCAGAGCAAACTGCGCTTATCAACCTCTTGCGGCAAAACAAGATTGAAGACTGGCAAGCCCCACCGGCAGCCGGGCAAGTCTATTTTGTGCTCCGAAGCGACGCCGTCGACGTGGTCTACGGCACCATGGAAGGGTATGCCGCGCTCGGCGTACCCTACCAAGCGCACATCGTCCCTGAAATTAAATGGTGAGCTGCTTCCATGGCAAATGACCTTACCACACACGAAAAAGTCGACGTTGTCATCGCTGGCGCAGGCGCGTCCGGCTCCACTTTTGCGGCAGTTCTGGCCAAGGCCGGCAAGAAGGTTGTCCTAATCGACAACGGCCCGGACTGGCAGATGAGCGACCTCATCTCGTCAGATTTTTGGGGACGCCGCATCAAACCGGCGGGCCACCCCTTCATCCTGGAAGGCAAGCAAGTCGCGCCGATAGGCTATCACGGGGGCTGGGGCGTCGGGGGTGCGGCGCTGCACTGGTTCGCGAACGTGCCACGTATGCTGCCGAACGACTTCCGCATCAAAAGCGAGCACAATCGCGCGCATGATTGGCCGATTTCCTACGAGGATGTCGCGCCCTGGTATGACAAGGTCGCCGATGACATCGGCATCTCGGGCGACGCGAAGGCGGAAGCGCATTGGCGTCCGGCTGGCCGCGACTATCCGATGCCGCCGATGAAGACCTTCAAAAGCGGCGAGGTTTGGCTCAAGGGGTTTGCGGCCAACGGCATCCGCATGACGCCAAATGCTGTGGCCATGAATTCGGTCGATTACAAAGGGCGCCCCGCCTGCATCTATGACGGCTGGTGCCATGTCGGCTGCCCGATCGGTGCGCTCGCCAATCCTCAAGTCACCTATCTCGGCGAGGCGCGCGCGGCTGGCGCTGAAGTGCGCCCGCTTAGCACCGTCACACGCATTCTCACCGATGCGTCTGGCAAGAAGGCGACAGGCCTTGAATATTACGACGCCAAGGGCGGAAAGCATTTCCAGCCGGCGAGCGTTGTTATAGCCGCCTCCTGGGCCGCGCAGAACCCGCGCCTCTTGCTCAACTCGGCGACCGACAAGCACCAGAATGGCCTCGCTAATGCGAGCGGTCTCGTCGGCAAATATATCATGACGCACTTCACGGCTGTCACCAATGCCATGTTCGACGAGGACGTGGAGAACCACAAGGGCACGATTGGCGGACAGTTCATGTCCTACGACCGCTATTCGAAGACCTCGTTCAAGGGCGCGTTCGGTTCAACCCTTCTCGTCGCTGGCGCGGCCATTAAAACGAATGGTCTGACGGGTATTCATAACACCCGGCCCGAGCTGTTCGGCGCAGATCTTGCCGCCTATATGAAGCGCGCCGTGAAGTGCCTCACCCGCTTCACCGCATATTGCGAGGAGCAGCCCAAGATCGAGAACCGCCTTGAACTCGTGAGCCAAAAGGACGAGTTCGGCATGCCGCTCGCGCGCATCGTTCATAATTACGACGATAACGAAGCGGCGCTTTGGAATGCCAATTTCGAGGAAGGCATGAAGATTGGCCACGCCACCGATGCCAAGGAGGTGTGGCAGGTGCGCACCGCCATGCCGGCCATTCACTTGATGGGCGGCACGATCATGGGCACTGGCGCCAGCAATTCGGTGGTCAACAGCTTTGGACAGGCCCACGAGGTCCCGAACCTCTATGTCGCCGGCCCGGGCATCTTCCCAACCTGTGCGGCGTCGAACCCGACCTACACGGTCTTCGCGCTGTCACTGCGCGGCGCGGAGAACCTCGCCGCAAACTGGGGCACTATTGCCGGCTAACTCACGCCGGTAAATGTGCGAATAGCTTCAGTCCGTTACCGAGCTCGATCGCGATGTGATCGAGCCGTTCCTCCATGGCTTCGGCACCCGGGCGGCCAGTCGAGCCACGAATACTATGTTGTTGGACGGAAGTCCATGCCCGGTCAACCCAAAAGGTTTACCGGGCAACCGATCGGCTGAGCGCATCGTTTTCATACTTCCTTTGAGAATGAGTACGTATACCCCGTTGGGGGTATGCGCCGGAAATCGGCTTGCAATAGCCTTTGCATGCATGTGCACGCTTGCGGTGCGCACGGCAAAATATTCGAACGATCAAACACAGGCCAATTGTTGGCTGCGCCTGCAGCAATCTCAGCACTGGGATACAGTTCGTAGGCGTATGGAAAGCGGCTTTGGCGCTTGGGCGCCAGCAATGCCTCAATCCTTGCTTTGCAACCAAATGAGAATCGCGGCCGGCCTTGATGTGGGATCAAGGCCACGAGCTTGGTCCGGTACTCACGACGTGCAAGGTAGTCCCGCTCTTGGCCATCGAGGAGAGAGAGCGATGAAATCGTATATGGTGGCTTTTGCGATGTTAGGGGTCGGCCTTACCAGCATTGCAGTTCACGGGCTTCGTGCCGAGGCCCAACCAGGCGTGATGGCGCTGACGCAATCTGAAATGAAATGGGGCGCTCAAGGCGGCTTGGCTTTGGCGGGCATGGAACAAGTAAGCTTGGTCGGCGACCCTACTAAGCCTGGCCCTTATACGCTTCGGCTGAAGTTCCCTGCCGGTTACAAGCTTGCCGCGCACACGCATCCCGACTCTCGCGAAGTCACCATCCTCTCGGGTACTTGGTACACGGGCTATGGCGAAAAATTCGACGCAGCTACGCTGAAAGCATTACCGGCGGGTAGCTTTTACACCGAGCCCGCGAACGTTCCGCATTTCGTCGAAGTGCGAGAACCGGTGGTGATCCAAGTGACCGGCACCGGACCGAGCGCGCGTAAGTTCGTCAATGGGGCCGATAACCCGAAGTAAGCTTGACGGTGTACTGGTCCTTAGGGGCGTCTCTCTGTGAGGTGCCCCTCTCTTACCACGAACAAGAGAAGACGCGCCCCACAGCGCTGAGCGATATATGAATGACGAGTGTATTGGTAACGCCGCAATATGGAATTATCGTCCGATGCTCCGCACTAGAGTTGCGCAAAATCTCTGAAGCGCGCCTCTTCGAAGCGATGGAGACTGACGCTCCTTTAGATAGAAGCGCAGACCTGATGTCTTTTGGTCCTTCGTTCAGCAACGAAGCCTTGGAGACGTTCGTTACCCGCCTGGAAGCGCTCGGGCTCATATATTGGGGTGACTTCTGCGAATTCGTTGGGGACTATCCCGAATGGTGCCGCTTCAGGGCCGAAGACGCTTGCACGGTCGGGACGCAAGCACGAAATGATGCGCCATGTGGGCACCTACCTCCAGACATCGAACAAAATGCGATCCGAGATTAAGGGGCAGCCCCTGAATTAGACAGAACACGATCCAAGCTTATGTACCTTTGCCACAAGCTCTGCCTGTCGCCGCACGCCGATCTTTGCATATATGCTTTTTAGCTGCGTTTTTGCGGTCAATTGTGAAACACCCAGGGCATCCGCAGCGTCGGCCAGCATAGCGCCGTTCCCCATGTAGAGAGCAAGCTTGGCTTCAGCGGGCGTCAGCCCGAAGGTAAGCTGCAGAGTGAGTTCGGTTGGAAGATCGCGAGCTTTCGGTTCTTCCACGGTTATCAGGACGCACGGCTCCCCAAAAAACTGCTCGAATGGCGCTAGCGCCGGAACAAGAATTGTAAGGCGCCTTGTCAACCCCGCCTCACGGCTAGAAACTGCCATCGTTCGCTTGCTGGTGCCCTCGCCACGCAGTGCAGAGCCCAGTGCAGTATTCAGGGCCTCTCTGACAAGGGGGCACGAAGCGGTAAGCCGCTCGCGCGCATCAATGCCGATGGGATCGCCCCGAGATAGCAGTTCTCGGCCAGCGGCATTTGCCCAACGCAGTCGCCTTCCAAGGCCAAACGCAATAAGCGCGACGTCTAAGGCGTCGGCGGTGGCTCCCACGATGGGATAGGAACTCGGGGCAGCCCCGGCTCGTCTGTAATAGTTAAAGGCTTGGCCAAGATGGGGCGCCAAAGTGGTAAGCAAAGATGCAGCGGATTTCGACAGAGAATCGTCGGCGGACGCAGACATGAGGGTCAACATGAAGTTGCAACCGTCACTACGGAAGAGTGTGACCCCTACGCCTGAACAAAGTCCCTGGGGACGCTGGAAATCGCAGTAAAATTCCGTACGAAACAGTTTTTCTCTTGGTAACATTTGCTCGGCGCGAGTGCCGATGCCTATCTGCCTGGCAATAAGCTTAGGCACATACGGGTTCACGCTCGCGTAATATTGATTGTACGAAACAATTTTATCTTGTTCGAATTGCGAACTGAGAGAGAATGCTCCAGTTTGGGCAGCGTAATCGTGATAAAATAGGCTTACTTTACCGTTTGGGAGAATACCGCTGAGGCGGTCGAGAAACGACTGCCAATTCCCATTGGCGAGCAAAGCCGCATAGATCTCAGTAATGAAAGCTCCTGCGTTATGCTCCAATGCCCGCTCCTCCCGACCTCGTCGTGAACTGACACAGGATCCCATGAAGTCATAATTCCGGCAATCTAAGCGTCAAACTCCTTCCGCTAACATCCGATCCGCCAGTGTTCAACCCTCTCAATTATCGTTAATGTTTAGCGAAGTCGGCATAAAGATATTGTTGTGCGCGACCTGCGCGCAGCAATATCGATATCTCGTTCCATCTCTGAGGTTTACCTGTGACCATCGACTCGGTCCGAGCTTTTTTGGCTGAAAATGCACCGGATATAACGATTATCGAACTGGAAAGGAGCACTGCGACCGTTGCGCTGGCTGCCGAGGCTCACGGCGTCGAGCCCGCACAGATCGCCAAAACGCTTTCGCTCAAAGTTGGCGACCGCAACCTTCTGCTCGTCACTCGCGGCGATGCGCGGCTGGACAATAAAAAGGCAAAGGCGGCGTTCGGCGCCAAGGTCAAGATGCTGGCAGCAGAAGAGGTCCTCACCATCACTGGACATCCAGTGGGAGGGGTCTGTCCATTCGGGCTAGCGACGGATCTGGCCGTCTATTGCGATGTCTCGTTGAGGACTTTCGATGAAGTGGTGCCAGCAGCGGGTGCGATCAATGCATCCATACGCATCGCGCCAACGCGCATGGTCGAGCTAATCAATGCGGAATGGGTGGACGTCTGCGAGTATGCAGCCTAACCATCGGACTTCACGGTCAGGGCGGTTCCTCTTCCTCATCGATCTCCGCCGATTGCCCGTTTCAATATCGCGGCTGGCCGTTCAATCACACCATCGAAAGCCCACGCAACGAACTGATCGGGCCGGATCAAAATAAGCGAAGAGCTGTAGAGCTCGCGCCCGTCCTCCCGGCTGTCCTTTATCACCTTGAGCGGAACGCGTTGCGCTTCGGCCTGCGCGCTGGAAGTCTTGAACAAGCGCTTCGGATGAACCGAGATCAAGGAGCGTAAATCCATCACCGAGTTCTTCAAAAATGTTTCGCCCAGACGACAGTTGCCGGGGCGCAAGATGGTGACCCGCCCGAGCGGCGAATTCGTGCGAACCTCTTGCGCTCGATTGTCCCAAAGTTGGACCGCACACGATGGAAGACCCTTCGTAATGAGGCTCGAAGACGCTGACTTCGGAACGCGCGCCAGACTGCCGCTCGGTCCACGCACGCTCAAAGGCGGGTTTGTCCCGTTGCGGATTGAATGCCTCCAGGAAATCTCTATCGCTGTGAATGGCGCTTTCAATGAAGTCCTTCGCGGTAGATACAAAAACGGGTCTCCGCTCCTCGCTGTAAGATTCAAGAAGACCGCTGCCTCCCCAGCCTTGCAAGGTCCCGGCGAGCTTCCAACCGAGATTCGCCGCGTCTTCGAACCCGGTGTTGATGCCATAACCGCCATAGGGCGGGTGGCTATGCGCGGCATCGCCTGCGATGAAAATCCGGCCATTACGATAGCTGTCAGCAGTCGCGATCCTGAGATCCCAGAAGCCAATGTGATCGAATTCGACATCGAACTCCGCGCCAACGGCGGAATGGAGGTATCGGCGAAAATCGAAATTTTCCTTTGTCGTGCCGGGGGGAACCGGCGCGTGAAAGAACCACGTCGTGCCGAGATCGACGCGGCCAAAGAATTGCCAGTAACCTTTCAGGTCGGGGTGCAGGACGTTGTAAAATGATTTGCCGGGAAATCGCTGCAAGAGCTGATGGAGTCCCGTTGAGCGAAACACGAGCAGCACCATCAGTCTGTCGTGATCAGAGCGCGTCTGGGTAATGCCTGCTTGATCACGCACCACCGAGCGGCTGCCGTCGCATCCCACAACATACTCGGCACGCAAGCTTCGGCGACTGCCGCCTTTGCGCTCGGTAATTTCGACTTCTACGCCTCGCGGATTCTGAGCGACGCTCTCGGCGCTCCAGCCATAAAGCGTTTCTATTGCGGCGATATCGGAGGCGCGGCGACGCAAGACCGCTTCCGTCGCATATTGTGGAAGCCTTTCATTATCCGTGAAATAAAATGGGCGCACGAGCTCGCGCTGCAGCCAGTCGTAGCTGTAGCCGCTTAGTAGCGTTCCATAGGCCGTCATGCCTCCGATGCCGTACTCGCGCGGAATGGTGCGTGCCGCACGCAGTTCTTTTTCAGCGCCCCAGAAATGAAAGTGCTCCAGCGTCCGCTGAGTGAGATTCTGGCCTTTCGGAATTGGTTGCGGCTCGGTGTATCGCTCCACGACCGTACAACGAACGCCGCGCTGTCCAAGTTCGATCGCAAGGCCCAATCCAACGGGCCCTCCGCCGACGATCAAAACCTGTGTGTCGAATTCGCTCGATGTGTTCATGGCATGTTGAATTGCTGACGGAACAAGGTGCTGAGAAAAGGACGAGACAGGTCCTCAGTCAAGCATTATCTCATAATGTGAGATTTATCTGAGTTATGTGCTGGTGGCAAAGCTTTCCGCGCCAATCTGCGATGCGACACGCAGCACCTGCAGTCCAATCTGATCGATGTCGGCTCCGGTGACCAAATTGCCCGAGATCGTCACGCACACGCTCGCGATCGGGTGGCCAGCGGCGTCAAAAATTGGCGCCGCTATTCCAACCGCCCCCGGTGTAACCTCACCGTAAGCCACGGCAAACCCCGTCTTTCTTATCTTCTTGAGGTTCTTGTAGACCTCTTCGGCCGTGTCGCCGAGACCAACGGATCGCAAATCAGGAAGGTTGCTTGCTATCAACGGCATCAGGCGTTGCCTTGGCAGGGAGGCCATGATTGATCGCGTAATCGCCCCCCGCCCAAGCGGCATCGGACGGCCTCTCGGATAACTGCTCAACGGATCTTTTGTCGAAGACTCCGACGCCACGCATAGGATCCGGTTACCGTACCAACGCACGAGAAGCGCCGTGCATGAGTAGGTTTTGATGAGCTCCTTTAGGTAAGGCAACCCGTGGAGAACCAGCGCATCGGATTTCCGCATCAGATAGTCCATCTCGACCACCTTGGGACCGAGCGTGAAACCACCATGCCCAGTCGGCATTAGAAAGCCCGCATCTTTCAGGCTTTTCAAATATCGATAAAGCGTGGGCCGACTGTAACCGAGCTCCTTCATCAACTCGTCCGGCGTCCATTCGAGACGTTCCTCGGAAAAGACTTCGAGAACCGCCAGCACCCGCGTAAGACTATTTGCCGCCATTGTTGCTCGACGCCGCCTCCTTAGGTGTTGTGCCGCCGCCCATAGGGGTGGCATCGTGAGGTCCGCGCCCGGCAGAGAAATTTGGCCATTGAAAAAGGATCGACGGTCAGCACAATATGCATGTAATCTCGTAATAAGAGATTTTCATCGATTTTCCGAAAACGGCCAAGAGGATTTTCTGTCCCAAAAGCCCGGCTCAATGCCGGGAAAAGCAACGATAACGGGGGGAATATAACATGACATCTGCTTCCACAATCGCGCCTGACATCAATCGGACGGGTGTGGTGGACGTTGCCGATTTCATCGACAAACAGCCAGTCGCCGGATTTCAGATCCGCCTGTTGTTGCTGTGCGCCGCGGTCCTCTTTATCGACGGCTTCGACACGCAAGCAATCGGTTATGTCGCCCCCGCTCTTGCACGTGATTGGAACCTGCCGCGAGGCGCATTAGGGCCCGTCTTCAGCGCCGGACTCTTCGGTCTCATGATCGGCGCACTCATTTTCGGTCCGGTCGCAGACCGAATCGGACGCAAGAAAATCATTGTTCTCAGCACCGTGACCTTCGGCATCGGTACGCTTGCCACGATTTTCGCTCAGGATGTCTATTGGCTGATCGGACTCCGCTTTCTTACCGGGCTTGGCCTCGGAGGAGCGATGCCGAATGCAGTCGCCCTCACATCGGAGTTCAGCCCGCATCGCCGCAGGGCAACGATGGTGATGGCAATGTTTGTCGGGTTTTCCATCGGCGCTGCACTCGGTGGATTGCTTGCCGCAGCGCTTATTCCTGCCTTCGGCTGGCGATCGATCTTCCTCATCGGCGGTGTCGTACCACTCCTTTTTGCGCCGGTTCTGTTGAAACTTCTGCCAGAATCCATCCGCTTCCTGGCGTTGACGGGTAAAGACAATGCCCGCGTCGCCAAGCTGCTCGGCCAAATTTCGCCTTCCGCCACCTTTGCTTCTGGCACACGCTTTGGCGTTCACGAGCCAAAGCTGTCCGGCCTTCCTGTCTTACATTTGTTTGCTGAAAAGCGCGCTCTGACGACGATCCTGTTCTGGATCGTTTTCTTCATGAGCCTGCTCGATCTTTACCTGCTGTCAAACTGGCTTCCGACAGTTCTCAATGATCTTGGCGCATCCGTTTCGACTGCCGCGGCGGTAGGCGCCATGCTGCAAGTTGGCGGTGTGGTGGGAACCTTTATCCTCGGAAAACTCATTGATCGATTTTCTTTCCGGGCGCTTGCAATAACGTATTTCTGTGCGTCGCTTGCGGTTGCCGCCATCGGCCTTTCCGGTCACTCGATCTTGTTGGCGGCGCTTGCAATCTTCTGCGCGGGCTTTTGTATTGTTGGCGGGCAGATTGCGTCGAACGCGCTTACCGCCACCTACTATCCAACGGCGATCCGTTCGACTGGCGTCGGCTGGGCGCTTGGCATTGGACGTATCGGGTCGATCATCGGGCCGCTGATCGGTGGTGTCGTGCTTTCCCAGCAAGCGGGAGCAGAAGGGCTATTTACAGCGGCAGCCGTGCCTGCATTGATCGCCTGCATCGCATCATTCGGTTTGAGCCGCCTCGTCTCACGCAAAATCTAGCCGCCCAAATGGGGTCGTCACGCTTTTGAGAAGCAAAACCATGAAACAGCAACGAACAAAGATTTTTCTCGCCCTTGTCGCCACTCTGATGGCTCAGAAAGCCGCGTTGGCAGACGAGATCAAAATTATGAGTGGCGGAGCACCCAAAGAGGCGCTCGCTGTTCTCATTCCTGAATTTGAAAAGCAGTCGGGTCATCACGTGAAGATGACCTACGCCGTTATTACAGCGCTGCAGCAGAAGCTGGCTGCGGGCGAAACTCCTGATGCTGTGCTCATGCCCACCTCGGCAATCGCGGAGCTATCCAAAAACGGTAAGCTGAAAGCCGAAGGAAGCGCAGCCTTTGGCAGCCTGAAGGTCGTTGCAATAGTCAAGGAAGGCACGCCCCTTCCAGACATATCGACTGCGGCCAGCTTTCGCGAGGCGCTCGTGAAAGCAAATTCGATTGTTTACTCGACGCCAACAGCCACTCCCAGTGGCGCGCACATGGCTCGCGTCGTGAAACAGCTTGAAATCGCCGATATCGTTGAAAAGAAGGTGACATACCGGCCCGCACTCGACGGCGGCGTGCAGATGGTTGCCGAGGGCAAGGCCGAGATCGGCGTCTATCCGTCAAGCGAAGTCGTGCACGTCAAGGGCGTGACGCAAGTAGGCCCACTGCCCGAGGCGCTGCAGTTCAACCTTACCTATGGCGGTGCGGTGACGGCCTCGAATGCTGCACCCGAACCGGCACTCGCCTTCATTAAGTTTCTGGCCAGCGAGGAAAACGCAAAAACCTGGAGAAACGCCGGGTTCACCCCGCCGTTAGATCACTGAAAGCTCCGGCCGCACAAATTGGCCAGCCACCGCAGTTCACAACATACAATCAGTTTGCACCTTCCGCGCTTGGGTGCTTGGCGCTCTCAGCCTCCGTGCTGTCTGCGTAGCGTGCAAGCAATTGAGGCTTCAATCTTTCCTCTGAAATCATGCCCGTGCCTCCAATTCTAATCGCGGCAACACGGCCTTCCCTGTCGCGCACCCTTTGCACAGGTTCGCCGAAACGCTCCATCGCTGGCGCTCGCGTCACGCGCCCCGTATCGCTCTCAGAGAGGCTGATCTCACTCGCTTCGGCGAAAGGTGGAAAGACTGCGGGACTGAAAGCATAAACACGCTCGCCCAGTGCGACCAAATCCGTAGCGCCCCACATATTCCACCAACGCCCTGTCCAGTCCGCAGCGAAGCCTGACGGCACTCCAGAGCTATGGAAACGTTGCAGAATGTGGAGAACCCCATCAAGCCAAGGCAACGCTGGCCCATCAATCGCATTCGCAAAGACTGTGATCGCGAGGTCCATATGCGGCACAACCACGACTCGGGTCACTGATCCCTGAAAGCGGCCGACATGTCCAAAATACTCCCAGCCACCCAATTGGCCAACATGGACGCCTAGTCCGTATGAGCGGCCAACGGCGCTATCGAGGTCGCGCCAGTGCGGCCGTGTCATGTCGCGGCGGGTTTCAATGGAGAGAATGCTTTTGGGCGCGGCGGGCGATAGCTGCGCATAAAAGAGAGCCATGTCGGCTGCGGTGCTGGTGAACCCCGTGACGGACGAAAAGGCATTTGTCGCGTTCTCGCCCGGAATAACAACGCGTTGCCCGAGTGGTAGCCGGGACGAATGACCGCTCGCGAACGGAACGCCTGCACCGGGCATATCGGGCGTCGTTTCACCAAGGGTGGCTGCCGAAACAATTTCGCGCGTTATCCACGTGTCGTAGGCTTCGCCTGTGACCGCTTCTATGATGAGGCCGAGGAGCCCGTAGCCGTTATTCGAATATTTGAACCGCACGGCAGGTCCGATAGGAGGCTCCTTGCAAAGCTCCTTGATCAATTCCTGCGCCGTCGGGAAAGGAATCTGATCCGCGAAATAACCAGAATTGTCGCCATCGCGGGATAGGCCACTGCTATGGGAAAGAAGTTGAGCGAGCGTCACTTTGGCGACAGCCGGATGAAGGCCGTCCACATAGGCGCCGGCTTGATCGTCAAGCCGCAGCCGCCCCGCCTCCTTCAGCTTCAGAATTCCCACAGCAGTGAATGTCTTGGAAAGCGAGGCTATGCGGAAACGATGGCGCGGCGTCAGAACCTCTCGCCTGGCAAGATTGGCCAGTCCAAACGCCTGCTCAGAGACGATCTTTCCCTTATGGGCGATGGCGACGGCGCAACCAGGCAGTTCAAGCTGCCGCATTTGATAATCGATCCATAGGCCGGCATAGTCGATTCCAGCTTTCAACCAAGCATCCATATCAATCACTCCCAGCAATCGCCATCGAACACGCGCAATAAAGCTCTGACTAGGCGTCAGTCTTCTTGTTCGGGTACGGCCCAAGCACGCGCTCGGCGAAGTCGGAGTCCAGATACTCCCTCATTTCGACAATCATGCCGTTCTCGATACGATAGATCAGACAATATTGATTGTCGTAACGCACACCGGCCTTCGTCGTCATGTCACCGCGCGTCTCTACGGCCACCCATTCTTCATCGGCGATGATCCGTATAGCGGTCGTGTGGCCTATACTGTTCTCAGACATCAGCGAGCGGACATAAGCATAGAGATCGCGCCGCACATTTGCCTTGCCACGGAATGTCTGCGACCAGGAATTCTGGCCTGTTACTGTCATCGTGACATCCTCGGCGAGATGTTCGACAAACATGGTCGGGTCGCCCTTCGCGAGCCCCGTAAAGATCTCCTGCATCAGTTTTTTGTTTTCTGCCGCGCCCATGTTGCTCTCCTTTTAACAGATCGAGGAGACTTTATCGGCGCTACCCTAGCAAAGGCGATTGCATAACCTTCAACAGGCCATGAATTTCATTCATGACAAAAATGTCTCACCGCGACCTTCATAGGCCAAGCAAAGCCGCCGTTTCTGGATCGATTGGAATTCCTGTCACTTTCCGTTCGGCGGCAACCTTCCACTCGCGGTCCCCAGGCGCCATGATGGTTTCCCCCTCCTTGGCTGGAGTGACACGCAATGCTGAAAGATAGGATTGCATAGACTTGCCGAACTCTTCCCGGCCAATAAACCTGCCCGGATCGATGGCAAGAAAGAAGTGGCCGCAATTGCGGTGCTCTGAGGTATCCGCACGAGACATTTGCGGCATGACAGGATCAAGCATGGCGCCGGTCATGGCCGCGCATAGGATTGTAACGAGACCGCCGAGCCCTGCCCCCTTGAAGCCGAATTCCGATCCGCCGAGCGGTAACAGCATGGCCGCAGCAGCGGGGTCCAATGTGGGCGCGCCGGACTCATCCGCCGCAGTCTCAGCCGGTAACTCCCGTCCCAGCACGCGGTATAGAAATACGCGGTTCAACGGGATCGATGATGTCGCCATATCGAGAAGCCAAGGCCGCTCGCCCGGAACAGGCGCAGCAGCCGCGATGGGGTTTGTACCGTGGAAGGCCCCGGCTGAACCGTGCAACGCAACTGCCGCATCGGCATTCGTGCTTGAAAGCGCGAAATACCCCTGCTCTGCACCAGCGAGCGCATAGGCCCCTGCTGCGCCATTATGCGAAGAGCCGAAAACGCCCACCATACCCACCCCTATCTCGCGCGCCATTTCACAAGCGTGTTCCATGGCGGTGTAAGAGGGGTAGTGACCAAGACCGTTATCAGCGTCGATCAGCATGGAGGCTGGGCCGGTGCGAACGATCTTTAGGTCCGGGCGAGGATTGACCTGGCCCGAGCGGATCATCTTGCAATATACGCCCGTCAACCGAAAACCATGGCTGTCAACGCCATGCATCGATGCATGAAGCATGGCCCGCATTGCGGCGTCCGAAGAAGCTTCGCTTACATTCAGTGCGGCAAGCGTCGCCTTCGCGCGATCGCAGAGAACATCCGCTGGCACGCGCAATCGTTTGTCTTCAGAAGTCACTATGCCCCCCAAGTTTACTCAATTCTCGCTGTCACGCCGCCCCTTCTTCGATGGGGTTGGTCTGCCTGGTCCAATCGCATGGAAAACAGCAACGCTTAGCCTAGCTAGGCCCTCAAGAGGCGTCTATAGCAAATGGGTGCGCTATTTTCGGCGGTCCGCACGAGTGCGCTTAGCGTGGCTTGGTTATTCTTCCACTTAAAGCAAACAGACTGTGTTACACTTTGCGTAGATAGGACTTGAACCAGTTGCCGAAGGGGCTGGTTTTCATCGCGTTGAGGCCGGCCTTCCGGAAGCCTGTGCTTTAGGGAGAGTGTTATGGCTGTCATCGCGATGACGCGTGAGATGGCTACGCGTGGAAAAGATGTGAGCTCCAGACTGGCGGAGCGGCTGGGTCTCACAGTCATACATCATGAACTTGTCGAGCAAGATATCGCCCAACGATGTGGAATGCAGGAGAGCGAGGTTCACCATTTGCTCGAGGGTAACGCTTCGCTACTTGAGCGGTGGAAAATCGACAGCAAGCGCCTTTCGCGTTACACGGCAGAAGAAATTCTAGAGATAGCGGCCAAAGGCAATGTGCTGATACGCGGTTGGGGAGCTGCATATTTGCTGCGAGCCGTGCCGCATGTCGTCTGTGTGCGCATATGCGCGCCCATGGCGTATCGCGAGCAAGTGCTGATGGAGCGGCTCGGAACGAAAGACCCGTCTACCGCTCGCAAGGAGATACTGCGCAACGACAATACGCATAGCAGCGCCATGAGAAAGCTGTTTGGCATTGATTGGAGAGACGCCTCGAATTACGCGATCGTGCTGAATACGGCGCGGGTTCCTGTCGAAGAGTGCGTCAATCACATAGTCGCTTTAACTGAAAGTCCGGCCTTTCAGGAAACGCCCGAGTCGCGCGGCGCCTTGATGGACCGTGTTGTCGCCGCTCGCATCCGCACGGCTCTAAATCGGCAGTTTGGCACAGGTGGTGCCGCCCCGAATATTGACGTGACAGTCTCAGCGGGGAAGGCGACGCTGAGGGGCGGCGCCATAAACGAACAGCTGATTGTCGAGGCGATTCGGGTGACACGAGCCGTGGACGGCGTCAAAAGCGTGGAATGCAAGGTCACGCATATCGGCTTTTATCCCGCTCCCATGGGCTAGAAGCTCGCCGGAGCATCCATTGTCCACGCAGTTGTTAGAAAATTTCGAATAGCTGACTAGGTGGCAGCAAACGCTGCGGCTAAGATGGCCGCCGGTCCTCGTGGCACGCCGCTTAAAGATCGCAACGAAACCGGTAACTTAAAAGATGAGTGGTGCCCAGAAGAGGACTCGAACCTCCACAGCTTGCGCCACTGGTACCTGAAACCAGCGCGTCTACCAATTCCGCCATCTGGGCACTGCCACAACAGGTAAATGCGGCTGCTGGCTTTGTCAATCGATGCAAATGGAAGCGGCTAATTTCTTGCAAAAGCGCTTCAGCCGAGCCGCGTGATAAGGCGCGCCTTCCCAAGGCGCGCAACCCGCGTTATGGCTGTATCAAGATTCTTCATTCGCCAATGCTTTAACGCTCTTAAGGTTTAACATGGCAGTCACATTGGGTAGCTCCACGGTTGTAACGGTCTTCGGCGGCTCCGGTTTTCTTGGGCGATATGTTGTGCAGGCGCTGGCCCGGGCTGGCTGCCGCATCAAAGTCGCCGTGCGGAGGCCCGACCTCGCGCTCTATCTTCAGCCGCTCGGTTCAGTTGGCCAGATCGCTCTCGTGCAGGCGAATGTGCGCCACGATGACTCTGTGCGCGAGGCCGTGAGAGGCGCGGACGCCGTCATCAATCTCGTTGGCATTCTGAAGCCCACCGGGCGGCAGAACTTTAAGGCGGTGCATGCGCTGAGCGCCGGTCGCATAGCGGCAGCAGCGCGCCAGGCCGGTGCAAGGGCGATGGTGCATGTTTCAGCCATCGGAGCAGACCGCAACTCCGATTCGGTCTATGCGCGTACAAAAGGCCAAGGTGAAGCGCAGGTGCTTGCTGCCTATCCCGAAGCCGTGATTCTGCGCCCTTCCCTTTTGTTCGGCCCGGAAGATCAATTTTTCAATCGCTTTGCCGCCCTTGCCCGCATTTCACCCGCTTTGCCGGTAATTGGTGGAAATACGCGATTTCAGCCGATCTATGCAGGCGACGTTGCGGATGCTGTTACGGCTGCGCTTTCCGGCGGCGCCACGGAGGGAGCCATCTACGAACTTGGCGGCCCTCGCATTTATACTTTCCGCGAACTCTTGAGAAATATTTGTAAGTGGACGCAGCATGACCCCATGCTTCTGCCTATTCCGTTCTGGATGGCAAAGATGGGCGCGTTCCTCACACAGTGGGTGCCCGGCGCGCCACTAACCGTGGATCAGGTGCGGCTGCTCGAGCACGACAATGTCGTCAGCGACGAAGCTCTAAAAGAGGCACGCACTCTCGAAGGGCTTGGGGTGAAGGAGCCTCGCGCGGTCGAGATTATCGTGCCAACTTATCTTCAGCGCTTCCGGCCAAGGGGCGAATTTTCCAAGAACGGCGAACGCGGCGCCTAATAAACCTTCCCGCTATAAACAGCGCGGCTCATGCATTATGTTGAAACTCTATCATTTTTGGCTCTGCCCGGCCTCTCGCGCGATACGGCTCGCGCTTTACGAAGCCGGTATTGAGTTTGAATTTTCAGAGATCAAGCCGTGGGCGTTATCGAAAGATTTCCTAAACCTGAACCCGGCTGGCACGCTGCCTGTCCTCACGATTGACAATAAAGCACTGTGCGGCGTCTACCCTATCGTGGAGTATCTCGCCGAGACCTCCGGCCGGGAACTGAGCAGCACGTCCCGAACCAGCCTGTGGCCAGGCAGTCCAGCCGAGAGGGCAGAAAACCGGCGCATAGCGGATTGGTTCACTCGAAAATTCGATGTCGAGGTTAGCCAATATCTTCTTGAGGAAAAAATCTATAAGCCCATCTCAGGGGTACGCTCGTCGCCGGACCTTGGCGCAATCCGAGCGAGCCGAAGCAATCTGCGCTATCATTTGGCTTATCTCAGCTATTTGAGCGAACAACGAAAATGGCTTGGCGGAGATTATATGAGTTTCGCCGACTTCGCCGCAGCGGCGCAGCTATCCGTCATGGATTACTTATCGGAAGTTGCGTGGGCGGATTTTCCCGAGGCGAAGGCATGGTACGCACGAGTGAAGTCGCGCCCCGCATTCCGTCCACTGCTGGCAGACCGGCTTCCCGGTTTCAACCCGCCTGACGCCTATGCAAATCTCGATTTCTGATAGCGGCAAGCATTTCGAAGCCGATGAATTGAAGAACTGGCTGAAGAGCCGCGCCGCCGCCGAGGGCTTCGGAAAGCTTGGAGTAACCGGACCAGCAGCCCTTCGCACCTCCCAGGATCAGCTCTACAGCTTCCTCGAAGCGGGATTTCACGGCGAAATGGGCTGGCTCGCCGCAAACCGGGAAAAGCGCGGCGATCCAAAAATTCTTTGGAGCGACGTGCAGTCCATCGTGATGCTCGGTTTCAATTATGCTCCTACCGCGAACCCGCTTGCCGCGCTCGAAAGGCGATCAAACGCAGCGATTTCGGTCTATGCGCAAGGCGCCGATTATCACGACGTCATGAAGGGCAAGCTCAAATCAATAGCGGGAGACTTCGCACGGATCAGTGGCGCCGAAGTGAAAATATTCGTCGATACGGCTCCGGTCATGGAAAAGCCGCTCGCGCAAGCTGCGGGCATTGGCTGGCAGGGCAAGCACACAAACCTCGTCGCCCGCGATTATGGATCATGGCTCTTTATCGGCGCTATCTTCACGAACGCGGCGCTGCCTGAGGACGCGGGTGAAAAGAATTACTGTGGCGCTTGCCAGCGCTGCCTCGACATATGTCCGACCTCGGCGTTCCTCGGGCCGTATCGAATGGATGCGCGGCGCTGCATCTCCTATCTCACCATCGAACATAAGAGCCAGATTCCGCGCGAGTTTCGCCGGGCGATAGGCAACCGTGTCTATGGCTGCGATGACTGCCTTGCGGTCTGCCCTTGGAACAAATTTGCGCAGCAGGGTCAGGAGGCGCGATTTGCGGCGAGATCCGGCGCGGATAATCCGCCGCTGGCCGAGCTTCTAGCGCTCGACGACGCTTCGTTCCGCACACGTTTTGCGGGCTCGCCCATTAAGAGAATCGGCCGCAATCGCTTTTTGCGCAACATTCTGATCGCGACGGGCAATTCCGGCGATAAAACCCTCCTCACCCAGGCAATTGTGCTTCTCGGCGATGCGTCGCCGCTTGTGCGCGGCATGGCGATATGGGCTGTGGCGCGGCTGTTGGCTGACGATGAAACACAATTTTTGCAGATCAAAGCACAGCATCACGGCACCGAAGCCGATGATGAAGTGCGCAAAGAATGGGACATGGCAGCAGCATGAGCGGAAATCTTTTTGTGTTCGGCATGGGCTACTCTGCGTCAGCGGTTGCGTCCGAGCTTCTTCCGCAGCGATGGCGCGTCGCTGGAACTGTCCGCTCGCAGGCGCGCATGGAGGAACTTGCAAGACAGCGGCTTTCAGCTCTCTTGTTCAGCGATGCGCAATCGGTCCATGCCGCCGTTGCCGATGCTACGCATCTGCTCATTTCCGCCCCGCCTCGCGAGGCGGGAGATCCTACGCTTGAAGCATATGGGCAGGTCATTAGCGATGCGCCGAAGCTTCAATGGGTCGGTTATCTTTCCACCATTGCGGTTTACGGTGATCGCCAAGGCGCGTGGGTGGACGAAGGCGCGACGCTCGCACCAGATAGCAGCCGTGGATTAGCACGGATTAAAGCTGAGGAAGCCTGGGACAAGTTCGCCCGCGAAGCAGGCCTGCCGCTCGACATTTTCCGCCTTTCCGGCATTTACGGCCCAGGGCGGAGCCCTTTGGATAAAATCCGCGAGGGCAAGGCTCAGCGCATCATCAAACCGGACCAGGTATTCAATCGCATTCACGTCTATGACATCGCGCAGGCCGTGGTTGCAGCGATGCTTCAGGATGGTCGCCAACCGGAAACGCGGATCTTCAACGTGACCGACGATGAACCAGCGCCCCCGCAAGATGTGGCGCTCTATGCGTCGGAACTCCTTGGTGCTCCCCCTCCGCCCGAGATAGCGTTTGATCTGGCGGAGCTTTCGCCCATGGCGCGAAGCTTCTACGAGGACAACAAGCGCGTGAGAAATGACAAGATCAAACGCGAGCTTGGCGTAGCGTTGCGCTATCCCACCTTTCGCGAAGGGCTTGCCACCCTCGCCGCTTCTCTGCCGGGGATATGCGGGTTAGTTGCCCAAGAACTCCTCAAGCGTCGTGAATAAAAGATTAAGGTCTTGCGGGCGCGAAAGACGGTGCTCGCCATCCTTTATGAGCGTCAACCTGACATCCCGGCAATCGAGCGCGTCCATCAAATCGAGCGAGTGCTGCCACGGAATATCTGGATCCTCGCAACCATGCAGGATTCGGACAGGTGCGCGTACTTCCATCGATCCGTAGGCAAGTTGATGCTCCGCCCCGTCATCAATCAGCGCCTTGGTGATAATGTACGGGTCTTCGCTATAGGCGGATGGACGCACATACACCCCGTCGCGGCGCAAAATAGAACGGGCTTCCTCAGATGCGCGGTCCCAAATAAGGCGCGTCATATCCCACGCTGGAGCAATTAAAGTTACGGCTTTTACACCTTCATCGGTCAATATCTGGCTGGAGTTCGAGCCAGTAAATTCATCGTTAGTTATTGCATCCGGTGTTGCATGAGCAGTTTTAGCCATAGCCAATTGCTGATTGAGCAGGAGAGCGATCCAGCCTCCCATGCTCGAACCGACGAAAACGGCCGGACCTGCGGAAAGCGCCAGAGAACAGATCTCGGACGCTTCATTGAGCCAGCGGCTTATCGTTCCATCTTCGAAGCGGCCACTCGACTGGCCGTGACCCGAATAGTCGAAGCGAAGACATCCTGCGCCCTTCTCTTTCGCCCATTTCGCCAGCGCCTCGGCTTTTACGCTTTCCATCTCGGATTTGAAGCCGCAAAACCAAATAAAGGTCGGCAAATTCCCGGTTGGCTTGAGGAACCGATAAGCTATTTGGACCGTTTCGCCGTTCGAAGCTTCGATAGGGAGCATTTGCAGTTGTCCGCCGTTCATCTTATGCTCCAATATGGAAGTGAACAAAATCTGATGCCCTGGATTAGTCCTTTGTCGACCGCCATCTTGGCGCTTATGGGATTCGGGCCGCAATTATGTTAAAGCGTTGTCCCTGGCCAGTCATTATGCAAGTCATACCCGAGCTGTCGACGGGCGGCGCGGAACGCACAACCATAGAAATGGCTGAAGCGATAACGCTGGGCGGCGGCCGCGCGCTGGTGGTATCCGCAGGTGGGCGCCTGGAAAAAGAACTTCACGCTGTGGGCGGCGAGCTTATCCGCCTTCCAGTTCGCTCAAAAAATCCTGGAGTGATCCTTTTTAACGCTCTTCGCCTGGCGATGACCATCAACAAGCGTGGCGTAAGCCTTGTCCACGCGCGCAGCCGCGCCCCCGCCTGGAGCGCTTTTTTAGCCGCGAGGCGAACTCGCCGCGCATTCGTGACGACCTATCACGGCATTTATAATCAGAAGGGCCGGCTCAAGAGTTTCTACAACGGCGTTATGGGCCGGGGTGACGCGGTCATTTGCAATTCCGCGTATACAAGCGGCATTGTGCAGGAACGTCATCCTAAGCTCGGAGACAAGCTTTCGGTTATATATCGCGGCGTCGATATCGAACGGTTCGACCCGGGGGCGATCTCCGAGGAACGCATCAGAGCATTGCGCAATGCTTGGGGTGTGACGGCTGGCGCCCGCATCGTGCTTCTACCGGCGCGTCTGACGCGGTGGAAGGGACAGCGAGTTCTCATTGAAGCCGCGTCTCAACTTCTTGCGCTCGGCGAAGCAAAAGACATCTGCTTCGTCTTGGTCGGCGACGATCAAGGCCGGTCGCCATACCGGATCGAGCTTGAGGAAATGATTGCCAGTCTCGGCATGAAGAGCAAGGTGGTCCTGGCTGGCCATTGCGACGATATGCCAGCGGCATACAAAGCTGCGGCATTGACCGCGATTCCCTCAATCGAGGCCGAAGCTTTCGGCCGGGTATCGATCGAGGCCCAAGCAATGGGATGCCCTGTTATCGTCGCCAATATCGGCGCATTGCCGGAGACCATTGCACCGGAAGTGAATCTGTTGGCGCGGCTCCAGAGCACGGCAAATTACGCATATGAGGCCGCTCCGTCATTCTCTGAACACCAGCCTTGGCTTTTTGAGCCGGGCAATCCACAGGCGCTTCGAGACTCACTTCGGTTCGCCCTTTCCCTTCCTGAGGAAACGCTGGAGCCCGTTCGTAAGCAGGCCATGTTGCGCGCGCGCACTCATTTCTCGAAAAATGCCCTGCAAAGCCAGACACTCGCCGTTTATGATCGTTTGCTAGGCACGCAACTTTGCAGTAGCTTCCAGAATGCCTTACGAAGCTAGAAGGCCCGCGACATTCACCCGTCTACAAATGGCTGATATACGGAAGAAGGGTCTTGACTTGTAAGAGGCACTTTTTATCCTTAATTGCCATGAGAGTCAGGTAGAGCTGGTGCGAGGCAAATTCACCGCTTACCTTCACTAAAGGAGAAGTCACATACGTCGTCCGATGAGAGGCGCGCCCACAAAAGAGGGCCCGCGCATTAACGAAGGAATAATTGCACGCGACGTCCAGCTTATCGATGAGGCTGGAGAGAATCACGGCAACATTAATAAGCGGGATGCACTCGCTAAAGCGCAGGAAGCTGGGCTAGATCTTGTAGAGATCGCGGTGAACGGTGAAGTTCCCGTCTGCAAGATCATGGACTTCGGAAAATACAAATTCCAGGCACAGAAAAAAGCTGCAGAAGCGCGCAAGAGACAAAAAGTCGTCGAAGTCAAAGAGATCAAGCTTCGTCCGAATATCGACGATCATGACTACGAAGTGAAAATGCGCTCTATTAAGCGGTTTTTTGAAGAGGGCGATAAGGTCAAGGTGACGCTTCGCTTCAAAGGACGCGAGATGGCACACCAAGAACTTGGTATGCAGCTTCTGATGAAGGTGAAGGAAGAAACGGGTCCTATAGCTAAGGTTGAATTGGAACCGAGGCTAGAAGGGCGCCAAATGATCATGGTATTGGTTCCCAGGTAGCAATCGCCGTGCGGGTATCGCAGGCGATGTATAGCGTCCCGTTTTTGTGGCCGGCGCGCTGGATGTAGAAGAATTCGGCCAACGTAGCGTAAAGCGTCGCAAGTGACGTTGGCCTTATTTTTTCCGCGAAATTCTCCTGTATTTTTTACCCGGCGGCACATAATCTTTTATTTCTTGCGAATAATCTTCGCTGGATATAGCATTGTGGTGTTTATATTAAAAATCCGTGACATGGTTTCACCTTCAGAGCCAATCGCCGATCCACCCAATGACACTAAAAGTAACTGGAAAAAATCTCGATCTGGGCGAAAGCCTAAGATTGTATGCTTCGGAACGCGTGGGCAATATTGTAGAAAAATATGCAAACCGTTCTCTCTCCGGGCAGCTTAGCGTAGAAAAAAGCCACGATCGTTTTGTAACGAACTGCGCAATCCATCTCGCGTCCGGGCTTGATATGCAGTCCAGTGGCGAAGGGCATGACGCCTATGGCAGCGTGGACGCTGCTGTCGAAAGGCTCGAAAAGAGGTTGCGCCGATATAAACGGCGGCTTAAAAATCACGGACAGAATGCTGGCGAATCCGCGTCAGAGGTTGAGAGCACCGGCATCGACTATGTTATTGATGCGGAAAATTCTTTAAGTTTTGATGGTGGCGGCGAACCAGTTGGTGCGCCAGCGGTTATAGCTGAGATGCCTGCCCGCGTGCGATCGATGTCGGTAAGTGATGCAGTGATGCAGATGGATCTTGCCGATCAGGAATTCCTCGTGTTTCGTAACGCGATTCATGGTGGGGTCAACGTCGTCTACCGCAGGGCAGACGGAAACATCGGCTGGATTGATCCGGCCGGAATGGTTGCGAGTGGGTAACCGCATGGAGGGTCTTAACGCGTGGGACAGGACATGGATTTAAGCGATCTGGTAACGCCCTACGGCGTGATTCCGTCCTTAAAGGCCGCCAACAAAAAACAGGCTCTCCAAATTCTGTCGGATCGGGCTGCCGATCTCACAGGGCTGAGCAGCGTTGAGATTTATAATACCCTTATTCAGCGCGAGCGGCTTGGCTCAACAGGCGTTGGCTCGGGTATCGCAATTCCCCACGGCAAGCTTCCGAACCTTAAGCACGCCGTTGGCGTCTTCGCACGGCTTGATGATCCGATCGACTTCGATTCCATCGATGAAGAGCCTGTGGATATCATCATGCTTCTACTCGCGCCAGAGACAGCAGGCGCTGATCACTTGAAAGCTCTTGCAAGGATTTCGCGTCTTCTGCGTGAGCCAAAATCTGTGGAGAAGCTTCGGGGCTGCCGCGACCGCGCTGCGATTTACGCGGTGCTCACAGAAAAAGCCGCGTCACACGCGGCTTAATCCTGGCTCCCTAGAGCATTTTGCGATCATCTATAACCGGCATCGTGAAACTCCTGGATCGCCGCAGCGGCTGAAGCCGCTTCGCGATGACAATTTCCGGGTCCGTCATTGCGATGGCCAGCAAAGCTGGCCGGAAGCAATCCAAACCTTAAAGACGCACATTCGAGAATCCGGTGCTTCAATCTGGTCGGAAATCGCTTTAGGGCATTTGCCATCACATGTAACCGGCGCTGCAATGCAGCCGGTTTTGCCGCCCTTCACTGCGCGCTTCGGCTCTCGATGTAGTAGCCGAGCTTGACGCCGCCATTCAGGCTTCAGGAAATGAATACGGCCATGTGAGACGCTTTTGGCGCATGATCGTGTCAAAGGGTCGGCGATGATGGCGGAGAGGAATTAGCCAGGGTCATTGGGGTCATGACACTGCGGCGGGAGAAAAGCTGGTTGGAAGCATTCCCGAACCGGAAAGCCGGTGCTTCGGGAATGCCACGGGTCAGTCTGGTCTTAAAATGCCCGCAACATTGCGAGCCTTAGGCTAGAGTTAATGAAGTGTAACGAGCTCTAGGTCGTTTTCCTCGACATTTTCGAGCGCTGCTGACCTGCTATCGGTCAGAACCATCGGGGTGCCGTCAGCGGAAACCACCGCGTAAAGATCAATTCCTTCGGGAAGCCCGCCAAGTTGGGGAAACAAATCTCTAACGTCTTTTGCTTTGAGGTGCTTGATATAGGCCAGCTCACCCTCGCCCCACGCTTCCAACTCAAAATCCTTCAGGCTCTCTTCCACGGCAAGCACCTCCTTGTGCCAAACGCACACCCCCGACATGCCTAGCGATACTACTCCTAAAGGTGCAGCTATGCATGCCTATTCACTAGAAGTGTTAAAAGGCATATATGGCGCTCACGTGGTCTTTCAAGAAAAGCCCACAGCCCATTTCGAGTTTGCGCCATTTTATATTTGGTGGAGCCAGGCGGGATCGAACCGCCGACCTCTTGAATGCCATTCAAGCGCTCTCCCAGCTGAGCTATGGCCCCAAACCGCGCGGCAAAACAATGTCCGCGCTTTTTGATTTGTCGTACTTAAACTTAGTACATCGGCGCCGCAACAAAAATGACGATGCTATTTAAAAAAGACGGCGCCTTTTTCCACCTTAAATATCGTCTTCTTTTCCACCGCCGCCGCCGACAAAGCCGGAAACATCGGCCTCACCTTCGTCCTCGGTCTCAAGAAACGCTTCTTCCTCGCCGTCGGAATCCAATACTTCGGCATCGTCCCCGACGTCACCAAGCTCGCCGCTATCGATATCGGGAAGCTCGTCACCCTCCCTTGCGGCCACTTCATCAAGTGGCACAAATTCGAGAGCGCCTCTGCCCGCATCGAGAACAGCATCGTCATCGGCGTCGAGATTGTTGCCCGAAGCGCTAGGCCGTGCGCTACCGGTCGCCTGGTAGACACTTTGACACATCGGGCAAATTATTGGATCACGATGGAGGTCGTAGAATTTACCGCCACAGGATTGACAAACACGTTTAGTGCCGCGTTCGGCTTTGATAGACATAGGCTAGATAGTCCTCAAAAAAGTTTGCCGGAAAAAATTCCGGTTCGACATTGGGCTTCTGGATAGGCAGCACAAATATCTCTGTCAAAGACAAATGGACGGAAGCACTTACTGCCTGCCCATTCTGCTGCTAGCGATTGACACCGCACAGCGGCAAGGCTCTATGGCTTTCGTATAGGCATTTGCTTGCCCGAACGTAAACGGAGGTCCTCGGACTAATGCCACAGGCTCTATCCGCACCGCAGCCGCTAATGTCGCGCAAATCCGGCCCATTGCAAGGTCTGATTTCAGTTCCAGGCGATAAATCTATCTCTCATAGGGCGCTTATCCTCGGCGCGATCGCCGAAGGACGCACCGAAATCACCGGACTTCTCGAGTCGGAAGATATCCTTGGGACGGCTCACGCGCTCCAAGCTCTTGGCGCTAACATCACCAAGCAGAACGAAACCTGGACAGTCATCGGCTCCGGACTTAGGCGGCCTTATCCAGCCTCAAGCCGAGCTCGACTTCGGAAATTCTGGAACGGGAGCAAGACTTATGATGGGTGTTGTCGCAGGACATCCCATCGAAGTGACTTTTACGGGTGACGCGTCGCTGTGCAAAAGGCCGATGGGCCGTGTGCTCGATCCACTCAAAAAAATGGGCCTTAATGTCGCGCAGGAAGGCCGGGTCACTCTTCCCTTAACCCTTAAAGGATCATCGGGGCTCGTCCCCCTCATTTATCGCCTGCCAGTGCCATCAGCGCAGGTAAAGTCAGCAGTCTTGCTTGCGGGGCTGTTTACGGCTGGGCGGACGACAATTATCGAAACAGAAAAGACGCGTGATCATACTGAAAAGATGCTCGCCTATTTTGGCGGCTCCGTTTCTTCCCGCAACATAGAGGGCGACGGGCTTCATATTTCTGTTGAGGGAATGAACAGCCTCAAAGGTCAGCCCGTTAGCGTACCTGGCGATCCAAGCTCGGCGGCTTTTCTGGCCGCAGCCGCAATCCTGTGCGAAGGTTCGGACATTCTCATCCGAAATGTTCTCGTCAACGAAACGCGGATTGGCTTTTACCAGACGCTGCTGGAGATGGGCGCTAATATCGTCTTTGAAAATGAACGGAACGCGAATGGCGAGCCGATAGCTGATATTCGTGTCAAGGCAAGCAAGCTCCATGGCGTTCACGTGCCACCGGAGCGCGCGCCGTCGATGATCGACGAATATCCTTGCCTTGCTGTGCTTTCAGCCTTTGCCAAAGGCGAAACGGTCATGAATGGACTTGCGGAATTGCGGGTTAAAGAAAGCGACCGGCTGGCGGCCATGGCCGCAGGCTTGACCGCTTGCGGTGTCTCCGCAGAAGCTCGCGGCGATACTCTAACGGTGCGCGGCGCATCCAACGTTCCTGGCGGGGCGACGATCGCCACTCACTTGGATCATAGGATTGCCATGTCCTTCTTAATCCTGGGTCTCGCCTCCGACGCGCCAATCACCGTGGATGATGGTTCCATGATAAAGACAAGCTTTCCCCAGTTTCAATCGCTACTCCATACGCTCGGCGCCTCCATCGAAGAGGTGGCTTCAAAAGACGGCAGCCACGATCACGCGGGGGCAGGAAGCCGATGATTATCGCCATCGACGGTACTGCTGCAGCCGGAAAAAGCACCCTCGCGAGGCGCATCGCCGCGCATTACGGTCTTCCTCGCCTGGACACTGGCTCGCTCTATCGGGCGGTCGCGCGCGATGTGCTAAAGTCTAATCATGCGCTCATAGACGCCAATGCTGCGGCCGAGGCGGCACATAAGCTCGATCCTGACACGCTTTCGGACCCAGATTTGCGGGTTAAGGGATATGGCGAGGCGGCATCGGTTGTGGCTGCTATCCCCGAGGTTCGAGCAGCCCTGTTCAAGCTGCAACGCACATTTGCCTTGCAGCCGGGCGGCTCGGTCGTTGAAGGCCGCGACATCGGTACTGTTGTCTGCCCGGATGCCGACGCCAAGATATTCGTGACGGCGACGCCGGAAAGCCGCGCACGCCGAAGGTATCTTGAGTTGCGATCCTATGGTATGGATACAACCGAAGAAATCGTGCTTAGCGAAATCGTTACCCGCGACCGGCGCGATAGCGAGCGCCCAATCTCGCCATTGCGTCCTGCGGAAGACGCACTCTTGCTCGATACAACAGAGTTAGATATAGAAAAGGCCTTCGCCGCCGCTCTTGAGCTTATTGATAAAGTCGCTAGCCGCAGATAAATCTCTTCGAGACTGGTTTGTCCTAAAAACAGGCCGGTATGATTTATGAGCGTTTTGGGGTGTTATTGCAGCTTAACCGGCTTTAGCGGCAAAAAGGACAGCATTCGGGCCATTCTCAGCAGGTTTTGCGTTTGAAATAGGCCCCAAACGACTAACACAGAGACCGGCATTCGCCGCATCGGAGTTTTAATGATCGCAACACAAACCATGGAGCCAAGGTCGCGGGAATATAACCCAACAACCGACGACTTTGCAGCTCTTCTCGACGAATCCCTATCCGGCTCCGCGCCAGCCGAGGGATCGGTGGTCAAAGGCAGAATTGTCGCCATCGAAAAAGATTTGGCCGTTATCGACGTTGGACTGAAGACAGAGGGCCGCGTCCCGCTGAAAGAGTTCGGCATGTCGGCTTCGGGGCCGAATGTGGGCATCGGCGACGAAGTCGAAGTCTATGTCGAACGTATCGAAAATTCTGCTGGTGAGGCAGTACTCAGCCGCGAGAAAGCTCGCCGCGAAGATAGCTGGACGCGCCTTGAACAGAAGTTCACCGCCGGCGAAAAGGTTGAGGGCATTATTTTCAATCGCGTCAAAGGCGGATTTACCGTCGATCTTGACGGCGCGGTCGCGTTCTTGCCTGGCAGCCAAGTGGATATCCGTCCAATAAAGGACGTGAGCCCGCTCATGAACGTCCCACAGCCCTTCCAAATCCTCAAAATGGATCGCCGCCGCGGAAACATCGTGGTCTCGCGCCGTTCCGTGCTTGAGGAAACACGCGCTGAGCAGCGGTCTGAGATCGTGGCCAAGCTCGAAGAGGGTCAGGTCGTCGACGGCGTGGTCAAGAACATCACCGATTACGGTGCGTTTATCGATCTTGGCGGAATTGACGGACTACTTCACGTCACTGACATGGCGTGGCGCCGCGTGAACCATCCGACCGAGATTCTCAATGTCGGTGACACGGTGAAGGTGCAGATCGTTCGGATCAATCCGGATACGCAACGCATCAGCCTTGGCATGAAGCAGCTCGGCGCAGATCCTTGGGCTGGCATCGACGCCAAATATCCCATTGACGGCAAATTCAAGGGCGTCGTTACGAACATCGCCGATTACGGCGCGTTCGTTGAGCTGGAACCTGGCGTTGAAGGGCTTATCCACGTCTCCGAGATGAGCTGGGTGAAGAAAAACGTTCACCCTGGCAAGATCGTCTCCACGAGCCAAGAGGTTGAAGTACAGATCCTCGAAGTCGATCCTTCGAAGCGCCGTATTTCGCTCGGTCTCAAGCAGACCCAGGAGAACCCATGGCTAGGCTTCGCTGAGAGCAATCCGAAGGGCGCCGTCGTTGAGGGTCAAATCCGGAACATCACCGAGTTTGGTCTCTTCATCGGCCTCGATGGCGGCATCGATGGCATGGTCCATCTGTCGGATCTCGATTGGCAGCGCCCAGGCGAAGAAGCCATCAAAGACTACAACAAAGGCGACACCGTGCGCGCTGTTGTGCTGGAGACGGACCCAGAGAAAGAACGCATCAGCCTTGGCATCAAGCAGCTCGGCACCGATCCGTTCCAGTCTGCTGCGACGCTCAAGAAGGGCGGAACGGTCACTTGCGAAGTCCTCGAAGTCAAAGATGCCGGTATCGACGTCAAGATTACCGGGACGGACGTTACAGCCTTCATCCGCCGGGCGGACCTCTCTCGCGAGCGGACCGAGCAGCGGCCTGAGCGCTTCGCTGCAGGCGACATGGTGGATGCCGTTGTCACGCAAGTTGACAAGAGCGGCCGGAAGATTGGCCTCTCGATCAAGGCACTCGAAATTGCTGAAGAAAAAGAGGCTGTTGCCCAGTTCGGCTCGACCGACAGCGGCGCTTCACTTGGCGATATCCTTGGCGCGGCGTTGAACAAAGCGCAGAACAAGGAAAAAGAGGACTAGCCTAGTAAGCACTTGTCCGCTTACGTTAAAAAAAGGCGCTGCCGGGAAAACAACGTCCCGGCAGCTTAATTCGAAGGCGTATCAATGACCCTCGATTCAGATATTCTTATTGACCGGCGACGCTTGAAGCGCCGTCTGACCATTTGGCGAGTTCTCGCAATATTGGCTCTTTTGGGCGTCTTGTTCGTCGCCGCTTCACGTAACGACCAAACGGCTGAGCTTCTGGGCACAGGCAATGATCACATAGCCCGGTTCACCGTCAGCGGATTTATCGGCGATACTAGAGCGCGGCACGAGCTTCTTACAAAGCTCCGCAAAAATAAGAACGTGAAGGCTGTTATTGTTGCAGTGGACAGTCCTGGCGGCACAACAACCGGCGGCGAAGCGCTTTATCTGGACTTGAGAGACCTTGCTAAGGACAAGCCCGTTGCTGCCGTATTCGGCACTGCGGCGACCTCCGCAGCGTATCTCGGCGGTATCGCGACGGACTATATCGTTGCACGCGGAAATACGATCACAGGCTCTGTCGGCGTCATTTTCCAAGCGACCGAGGTTAGCGACCTTTTATCTAAGCTCGGTGTTAAAGTAGACGAAATTAAAAGCGGTCCGCTAAAAGCGCAGCCCTCGCCATTCACGCCCATAACTCCCGATGGGCGGCGCGTTTCCGAAGAACTTGTCAAAGATTCTCAGCAGTGGTTTGCCGGACTCGTCGCCGAGCGGCGCAAGGACGCGGTTGCTTCGCTTGACGAAATAAATACAGGCAGAATCTATACCGGACGGCAGGCGCTTCAGATCGGGCTGATCGACGCCATTGGTGACGAGCAAACCGCCATTAAGTGGTTCTCTGAGAAGCGTAATGTGAAGGAAAAGCTGCGGGTTGTGGATTGGAAACCTCAGAGTGCCCCAGCATTCGGGTTATTTCGAAGCGTAATCGCGAGCGCCATAGCAAAAATGGGGTTTGCAGCGTTCGATGACCGAGTTCTATCGGAGTTAAATGCCTTAGGTGATCGGCCGTTTGAGGGGCTATTCTCGATTTGGCGCCCCAGCGAGCAAAACTAGAGAGTCGCCGGAATGATCAAATCTGAACTCATTGAAAAGATCGCGATAACAAACCCGCATCTCGGGCAGCGCGATGTCGAGAAAATAGTCAACGTGATATTGGACGAAATCACAGACGCACTTGCGCGCGGCGACCGGGTCGAATTGCGAGGCTTTGGAGCATTCTCCGTGAAGCATCGCCCGGCGCGGGTTGGACGCAACCCTCGGACTGGCGATCAAGTTCACGTTGAAGAAAAATTCGTGCCGTACTTCAAGACGGGCAAGGAGCTGCGCGTGCGCCTCAATCCGGCGGGCGATGCGGAAAAGGAAAAAAAGCCGAAAGCCCAAAGGCGGCCAGCTCGCGCAAAGGCATCATAGCTAGACTCCCCAGACGACCGGTCAACGCGCATATTCGGATGCACTGATCATGAAGCGATTCTTCAAAGCCATTATTCTCGTCGTAGTGGGTTGTGCGATAGCGGCGTTTGCGGTGGCAAACCGTCATCCAGTGAAGTTTGTGCTTGATCCCTTCATCGACCGCGATATTGCCTACTCGGTGCAGGCGCCGTTTTTCGCCTATCTGTTCATCTCGGCGCTTGCCGGGATGTTGCTTGGAGCCTTCGCGGTCTGGATTGGGCAAGGCTATTGGCGCAAGGCGGCCAAAAAGGGCCGCAAGGAAGTCGTTCTGTGGAAACAGGAAGCTGAAAATCTGAAGCGAGGGCTTCAGGCGGTCTCGGCTGGGACACCTGCCTCTCCAGCACCACGTCCTCTTCGATCTTATATCTAGGACGCTAGGTCGCAGCAGCTCCGGCCCCTCTATTTTCTTTGCCCCCTCCACTAGATTGAGCGCAATTCCCCTCCCATTATTGAGACGATGAGCATTAGCGTAAAAATTTGCGGCATAAAAACCGAGGCTGCTCTGGATGCTGTCATAGAGGCAGGCGCTGATTATGCCGGGTTTGTCTTCTATCCGAGAAGCCCGCGGCATATCGCGCTGGGTGACGCCGCTGCTCTTGCGCGCCGCGCAAAGGGACAAATTCAGACTGTCGCGTTGACAGTCGATGCAAGCGACGATGACATTGCAGCCATTATGGCGACGGTTCGCCCCGATTTCCTTCAGCTTCACGGCGAAGAAAACCTCGAGCGCGTCCAGGCAATCAAAGATGCGAGCCAAGCGAAAATCATCAAAGCAGTGAAGGTCGGCGCGGCGGAAGACCTTTCGCGCGCCCAGGCTTTCGAAGCGGTGGCTGATATAATCCTTTTCGACGCCCCCGCGCGTCCTTCGCCGAAGGCGCTTCCAGGTGGCAATGGAATTGCCTTCGACTGGACAATCCTTCGCTCCCGCTCCATTCGGCAAAATTTTATGCTTTCCGGCGGCCTCAATCCAGATAATTTACGCGAGGCCATCAACATCAGCGGCGCTTGCTCAGTGGACGTGTCATCAGGCGTTGAAATTGCGCCCGGTCAGAAATCCGCTGAGCTTATTCGCCGCTTCGTCGAACAAGCAAAATCCCCCCAGCTCGCCCCGAAATCACCAAACCGGGCTGTTTAAGGAATACAAATGTCACTCACAGCTGAAACTCCGCTGCACCTTAACAGCTACCGGACGGGGCCAGACGAACGGGGCCATTTTGGCCTCTACGGTGGCCGCTTCGTCGCGGAAACGCTCATGCCGCTCATCCTCGATCTGGAGGCGGCTTACAACGAAGCGAAGGCTGATCCAGCCTTTCAGGCCGAACTTGATAGTCTGAACGCACATTATTCGGGCCGTCCGAGCCCGCTCTATTTCGCCGAGCGTTTAACTGCGCATTTCGGCGGCGCGAAGGTCTACTTCAAACGCGACGAGCTCAATCACACAGGCTCGCATAAGATCAATAACTGCCTTGGCCAGATTCTCCTCGCCATGCGCATGGGCAAACGCCGCATTATCGCGGAAACGGGCGCGGGCCAGCACGGTGTCGCCGTGGCCACAGTGGCCGCCCGTTTCGGGCTTCCCTGCGTTGTCTATATGGGCAAAACCGATATCGAACGGCAGAGCCCGAACGTCTTCCGTATGCGCTTACTCGGAGCAGAAGTGCGCCCGGTGATTTCTGGTACAGCCACCCTGAAAGACGCCATGAACGAAGCGCTACGCGACTGGGTGGCGAATGTCGAAGACACCTTTTTCATCATAGGAACGGTTGCGGGTCCGCACCCCTACCCTGCCATGGTGCGCGACTTTCAATCGGTGATCGGACAGGAGGTGCGTGAGCAGATGCAGACCGCTGAAGGCAGGCTGCCTGACACGCTTGTTGCGGCAATTGGCGGTGGATCGAACGCCATGGGGCTTTTCCATCCCTTCCTCGACGACCGTTCCGTAACGATGTACGGCGTGGAAGCCGCCGGTCGGGGACTCGAAGAGCCGAACGGCCATTGTGCATCACTGAGTGGCGGACGCCCAGGCGTTCTCCATGGCAATCGCACCTATCTTCTGCAAGATAACGATGGCCAGATCCTCGACGGTCATTCGATTTCCGCGGGCCTCGATTATCCTGGCATTGGGCCGGAACATGCTTGGCTTCGCGATACAGGCCGCGTAACCTATGTGGCCGCCACGGACCGCGAGGCGCTGGACGCCTTTCAGCTCTGCACTCGTCTCGAGGGTATTATCCCCGCGCTGGAGCCCTCCCATGCACTTGCCTATGTAACAAAACTCGCGCCCACCTTGCCCAAGGACAATCTCCTCGTTATGAACATGTGCGGGCGCGGCGATAAGGATATCTTCGCGGTCGCAGGCCATCTGGGCATGGATATCTAACAGCCCTTAGCGCAACGTTCTCTCAGACAAATCGAGCAGCTTTACATGCAGCGAATTGCGAAGGCTTTTTCGGATTTATCCGCCGCCAACAGAAAGGCGCTTGTGACGTTCGTGACAGCGGGCGACCCTGATTACGCAACGTCTCTCGAAATTTTGAAGGGGCTACCGGCCGCTGGCGCCGATATCATCGAATTCGGAATGCCGTTTTCCGATCCCATGGCGGACGGCCCGGCAATTCAGAGCGCATCCCAGCGCGCGCTTCGAAGTGGGCAAACGCTCCGCAAGACGCTCGATATGGTGCGCAGCTTTCGGGAGACGAATGACAGCGTGCCCATCATTCTGATGGGCTATTACAACCCGATTTACGTATTTCCTGCGGACGATTTTTTGAGAGAAGCGGCGAGCGCGGGCGTGGACGGCCTTATCGTGGTCGACGTTCCGCCAGAGGCCGACGATGAACTATGCCTCCCCGCGCTGGACGCGGGGATCAGCTTTATCCGCCTCACCGCACCCACGACCAACGACCATCGGCTTGAGAGGGTGCTCGCCAATACGAGCGGCTTTGTGTATTACGTATCCATCGCCGGAATTACTGGAACGCGGGCTCCTGATCTTAACGCTGTTTCGAAAAATGTGGGGCGGATAAAGGCGCAGACACCGTTACCTGTGGTAGTCGGTTTCGGCGTTCGAACTCCAGACCAAGCTAAGGCGATTGCAAGCGTTTCCGATGGTGTTGTGGTTGGATCGGCACTTGTGGATGCCATAGCGCAGAGTCTTGACGGGGACCAGCGGGCGACCGACTTAACTTCGAAAGCGGTGCTGGAATTAGTCGGACAGCTATCCGCAGGTATGAAGGCGGCTTGAACAACGAAACTTGCGAGCCGCTGGGATGGCGGCCCTGAAGGCGTAGCGACAAGTGAACTGGATCAACAACGTTGTACGGCCGAAAATCCGCGGGCTTTGGCAGAAGCGGGAGATGCCGGATAACCTCTGGGTTAAATGCCCGGAGACCGGGCAGATGGTCTTTCACAAGGACCTTGAAGCCAATCAATTCGTCATTCCCGGCTCGAATTACCACATGCGCATGGGCGCGGAGGTTCGGCTCAAATCGTTTTTCGATGGCGGCAAGTTTGAGATCGTTCAGGCGCCGGAAGTTGCCTTCGACCCGCTCAAATTCCGCGATGAAAAGCGCTATGCAGACCGGCTGAGGGATGCCCGCGCCAAGACCGGGATGAATGACGCCTTCATGACGGGCCTCGGCACGCTTGATGGCCTTTCAATTGTCGCCGCCGCCCAGGATTTCTCTTTCATGGGCGGATCGCTCGGCATGGCGGCTGGCGAAGCCATCGTCACGGGAATGCTCAAGGCGGTCGAGCTTAAGATCCCTTACATCCTGTTTGTATCGTCCGGCGGCGCGCGTATGCAGGAGGGCATTCTCTCGCTCATGCAAATGCCACGCACGACAGTCGCTGTGCAGAGGCTGAGGGAAGCAAGGCTTCCTTACATCGTCATACTCACGAATCCCACAACAGGCGGCGTCACCGCCTCCTACGCCATGCTTGGCGACATACACATCGCAGAACCCGGCGCACTCATCGGTTTTGCAGGCCCACGCGTTATCGAACAAACCATTCGCGAAAAATTGCCCGAGGGGTTTCAGCGGTCCGAATATTTGCTGGATCACGGCATGGTGGACATGGTGGTCCATCGCCATGATCTGCGCGAGACGTTAAGCCGTTTGTGCAGCCTGCTCGTAACGGAGCGGAAGCATCGCGCCGGGATGAATAACGTGAAGCAGCGCAAACGGGCTGCGGCGGCGGCGGCAGAGATCAAGCTTCCCGCCACGCCCGAGCAACTCGCGGCGACTATTAGCGCGAAAGCACCTGCATCTCTGACGAACGAAGGCAAGGACGAAGCCGCTATTCTGTCTCCGAGCCGCACCCCGAGCAATTGAACTCATCGGGGATATTAGCTCAGAGCGGATGGGCATTTTCGTCGCCCACTCATGTAACGCCTAAATGCGGAATAACCCTTGCGCCCATCGGAAACCCAAACGCTTCTCGCGCGCTTTGAGACGCTTCATCCTAAGCTGATCGACCTGTCGCTTGGCCGCGTCGAGCGCTTGCTGAATGCGCTTGGCAATCCGCAAAATCGGTTTCCTCCCGTCGTGCACGTCGCGGGCACGAACGGCAAAGGCTCCGTCGTCGCGTTTCTGAAGGCCATTCTCGAAGCCGCAGGATACCGCACGCATAGTTTCATCTCGCCCCATCTTCGTCGCTTTCACGAGCGCATTAGCCTAGCTGCACCCGGCGGAGCGCGTTGCATCGAAGAAGCGCAGCTCGTGGAAATTCTCACGCGCGCGGAAGCCGCCAATGCTGGCGATGCGATTACCTTTTTCGAGATAACGACGGCAGCCGCATTCCTTGCCTTCGCGGAAAATCCAGCCGACGTCGTCTTGCTGGAAACGGGCCTTGGCGGCAGGCTCGACGCGACAAATGTCATCGACCAACCAATGCTTAGCATTATCACCCCGGTCTCGCTCGATCATTGCGCGTATCTCGGTGACACAATCGAAGCGATCGCGGGGGAAAAGGCTGGGATCATTAAGCGTGGAAGGCCGGTCGTCGTTTCTCGCCAAGAAGAGAGTGCGCTTGATGTTATTGAAGCGCGCGCGAGAGAGCTCGGCTCGGCTGTTGTCGCGGAGGGCAGCACCTGGGACGTTTTCGAGCAGCAAGGACGCCTGATTTTCCAGGACGAGGATTGCCTGCTCGACCTGCCATTGCCGCGTCTTTTTGGCCGCCATCAGCTCGATAATGCCGGGACGGCCATCGCCGCCGCAAGACGCCTGCAAGGTTTTCGCATCACGGAAGACGCGATTGCTCGCGGCTTGACGAGCGCTGTTTGGCCCGCGCGCCTCGAAAGGCTGAACCCAGGCAAGCTGCATGAAATCGCGCCGCCTGATTCCGAAATCTGGGTTGATGGCGGCCATAATCCAGCGGCGGGCGAGGCAGTAGCGCGTGCGCTCGCAGATCTGGACGACCGCGTATCAAGCCCGATTCATCTGATCGTGGGTATGCTCTCGACGAAAGATGCCGGTGGATTCCTGCGGCATTTCCAGGGCCTAACCGAAATGACTGCGACGGTTGGCATAGCCGGGCCAAGCGAATGCCTATAGCGCTGAGGAACTTGCCGCTGTGGCTCGCCGCGAAGGCGTGAATGCGGAGCCTGTTGGCAGCCTAGAGGAGGCGTTCGCCCGAAGCCGCCATCTGGCTCGCTGCCCTGTGCGCATCGTTATCACCGGCTCGCTCTATCTTGCGGGACAGGTGCTCGATGCGCATGAGAACGGTTTGGCGCCGTCATAACGGCACAGCGGGATCTCGGCCGCGTAAAAATTTGAGCGGGTAGTTGATCCTCAAGCGCCAACAAGCGATCACTTGAGGTCAACCTGCAGCTAGCTTTCGACTTTTGTTGAAACTCCTATTCTTTTTGATCAATGCAGCTCGCCAAGGCAACGGGCATCATATAGCCTGAGCAACATGCGTTATGTATGCGTGGGGGCGTCGCATGAAGTGGGTGCAGTGGCTGCAAGATCTGTGGGACGCTCTAAGCGGTATAGTCGGCAAGGAATTAGGCGCCGTGATCGCCGCGGCCGTGGTTGCGCTCGCTGGCATAGTCCTGACGAGGCTCGTCAACTCCATCCGCTGGCTTATCGACTATCATCTAAGGCTGCACCGCGTTCGGCGCGATGTCGGTCGTGAGCTTGACGGAGAGTGGCCAAAGGAAAATAGAGGACTTTGGCTCGCCGAGCCAATTACTCCACCGGACATACGGTTAAAAGCCGGGCACTCACAGAAGGTCCTCGTCGTCGCGAACGCTAAAGGCGGTGTGGGCAAGACGACCGTGGCCGCCAACGTTGCCGCAAGATTGGCGGAGCTTGCAGCTGCATCCGGGGAGAAACCGATCCTGCTCGTTGACCTTGATTTCCAAGGCACTCTTTCCGCCATGTCGATTTATGGGGACACGGCTTGGTTTCCTCAAAAAGATCGAGACTCAGATGCAACCTACTTTATCAGCGGCGACTTCAGTTCAGACCGTGTAGCTTCTATCGCTAAGTGCGCCAGCTTCATTGGCCTGCATCAGAACCGACAAAACCCACAAGTTCGGACGCAGAATTCGCTCCGGCTTATCACCTCATACTATGACTTGGCTCAGGCTGAGAGCCGCGAGATGGTCGAGTGGCTGATCGGCGATAGGAAATCGGACATTCGCTTTAAACTACGCAATTTGCTTTGGTCAGACGCAGTTGCATCCAGCTTCAGCGCCGTGATTATAGACTGCCCGCCGAGATTCACGACTGGAGCTATTCAAGCTTTTGCTGCAGCAACACATTTACTCATCCCAACAAAATTGGACTATGCTTCCCGCGAAGCCGTTGTTTCGTTCGCGAGGCAAATTGAATTGCTCAGACGTGCAAGGGTATGTTGGGATGAATTGAAGTACGTTGGCGTGGTTGCTACGATGGTAAATCCCACGGCAAACGTAGACAACCTTCGCAAAGAACTCGACGACATACTCGCACTACCGTCAGATCACGGCGGTGTCAATCGCAAGACACGTTGCATTGGCTCACATACAGATATCCACGAGAACGTTATCTTCCGCGATGCGGGTGGTAGAGGAATCGCTTACTTTGTGATGGGGGAAGCGCCTGCTCGAGTCAAGTCGGCGATCCAGGTCTTAGCGCAGCATGTAGCCCGAGAAATGAGCCTCCCGCAAAACCTACAGAAGGGGCCTCGCGATGAAAGCATCAACGCTACAAGCGTGGTTGTCTAGTCAAATAGAAATCTTGGAGAATTCGGGTGGTAGGGCGAGCGCTTCCGGCCTGCGTCGCGTATCGGAAATCCTTAAGATCCAAGAGGACGCTAACATCAAAGATGTTTGTAAGGTTCTTAATAAGGTAAGGCCGTGCGGGGATGGTGAAGCTAAAGTCAAGCCTATCGCCGAGCTGTTGTCCTTGATGGTTGAAAGTGCATGCAAGTTCGCCAAAGCCGCTGACGCAAATGACCTAAAGCTGTTTGCGGCAGCCATTGAGCGTAGGAAAGACGAGTGCATCGATACCTTTGTTTCGCGCGCAAGCTTAGCTCTAATTCCGCAGGCGACCCCGCCCGCGTTGCCGCCCTTAACGGAAAGCGATGTGCGGACATACTTGCACAGACTTGAAGAAGCGCTCGGCGACGAGGAGGGGTTCGAGGCCGTCTATCGCCAGTTGAGTAACGATACGCGACTCAAGACCCCGGAGGCGAAGAAACTGGCTAAAGATTTCGCCGGAAAATCTGGTCGAGGTAAGGCCGACGCCTTGGCTCTCATTTACGGACGGCACAAATCTCTTATAAGCGCCAGACCCAAGGCTTATGCGACTGCCGACAGGTTCGCTGGCTAGCCGTAAGGCATGGCTTAAGCTAAAAATCGCTCTTTTATGTTCTGGAGTGCTTGCGGCCAGCATTTGCTGGCCGTCGCAATGACCGCCTCTACACCTGCGATGTATCGACTTGTTGCCTACAGGAATGAAGAGCAGCCCCGTGGCTGCTCTCTTTCTTGTGCGGTTACTTCAAAAATTCAGCGACCTTCGCGATGCCCGCCAATGCACAAACCTCGTCTTTCTCGCCGCCCGGCGCGCCCGAGACGCCGACCGCCCCGATCACCTCGTTGCCGGCCTTGATGGGGACGCCGCCGCCAACCGCGACGACCTGCGGAATCTGCTTCAAATAGGCATTTTCGGGCTTATCGGCGAGATTCTTGAACTCAAGCGAGGTCTGTCCGCGCGTGCGCGACGTGTAGGCCTTGAGACGGCTAAACTCCATGGTGTGCGGATTGGTACCGTCACCGCGAAGCGAGGCAGCCACATTGCCTGCCTTGTCCACGATGGTGATGGAAACCTTGTATCCGTCCTTCGTGCATTGCTCGAGTCGTCCCATCGATGATCATCTGCGCCATCTTCATCGAGACGTTCTTCTCGGACTGCGGAGCCTGCGCAAGAGCCGGTCCAGCCAAGACAAGCGTTGCGGCAGCAAAGAGCGACGTTCCTTTAAGCAACATTTTTTTCTCCCTACTCAGTGTCGTCGTACCCAAAAAAAGAGGGCGGCGGATCATGTATGGATGCCCGCCCTTTTGGCAAGCTGCTTTTGGCCGGTGCAGAGGATCTCGCGGCCCGTTGGTTACTTCCGGTTTAAGCGTGCGATGAGGCTTGAGGTATCCCAGCGGCTTCCGCCCATCGACTGCACTTCCGAGTAGAACTGATCAACGAGTGCCGACACCGGCAGGTGCGCGCCATTGCGCCGGGCTTCATCGAGGCAGATCGAAAGATCTTTCCGCATCCAATCCACCGCAAAGCCGTAGTCGAATTTGCCTTCGGACATGGTTTTCCAGCGATTTTCCATCTGCCAGGATTGCGCTGCGCCTTTGGAAATCGTGTCGATAACGGCTGCAACGTCGAGCCCGGCCGCCTGGGCGAAATGTATGCCCTCGGCGAGACCCTGCACGAGTCCGGCGATGCAAATTTGATTGACCATCTTGGTAAGCTGGCCTGCACCTGAAGGTCCAAGCAGCTTCACCGCGCGCGCATAATGGGAGATCACAGGCTCCGCCCTTGCGAATGCTTCCGCATCGCCACCCACCATAACTGTCAGAGCGCCATTTTGCGCTCCTGCCTGCCCGCCCGATACTGGTGCATCGAGGAAATGCGCTCCCCGTTCCGCCGCAGTGGCATAAAGCTCCCGCGCCACATCGGCTGAGGCTGTCGTGTTGTCGATGAAGATCGCACCGCGCTTCAGGCCGTGAAACGCGCCTTCTTTTCCCGTGGTGACTGAGCGGAGATCGTCATCATTGCCGACACAAGCGAAAACGAAGTCAGCATCTTGCGCCGCTTCCTGTGGCGTGGCTGCGGCGCGGCCACCAAACTCCGCGACCCAGGCATGCGCCTTGTCCTGCGGTACGGTTATAGACCGTGAGGTCATGCCCGCCTTTTGTGCGGATGTGCCCCGCCATGGGGTAGCCCATGACACCCAATCCGATAAAAGCAACTTTGCTCATGCGCACCTCCTGCTTGCAGGCCGGTTTTAGCCGATTGAGCGCAATAGGCAATGAATGGGATGTCGCGCCGCCGCTGCTTGCCTAAGCATACGTTCGTTGCGATATCAGCAGATGAGCATCCGGCAATAAGCGCTGAAGGCCGATTTTCGAGTGTGGCTGCTTTTAGAGTATAAACCGTCGTTCCCGAGCGGCGGCTAATTTGCAATTTCAAGCGCCATTCATCCTCGATACCAAGTAACCGTCAGCACTCGCCAGAACGTGCATGGCTTTAAATTTCTTAAGCGGCACGGCACTCAATGCAGTGTTCGTGATTTCGCTGAAGGTGTCCAGAGTCATGGCTTGTTCATATCCGCAAGCATATACGATCAATTCACAATCAGAGTGCTGGTTGTCGCTCTTTCCGCCTAGAGCATGTTCAATACCTGCCAAATACACCGGATCGCGCTCAGCCGTGCTAATCGCTTCGTCGCGATTAGCAATCGAGCCATCCGCTTTTTTGAAATACGGTCCCCAGCCCGAACTCTCTCCGGTTTGATTGAGTTGTTCCATATGGAGCCTATACCCTTTGCCCCACTGCTTCTCCGCTTTGGTCCAAAGCGGTCCGGCTGTAGTTATCTGTAATTTGTGTAGACTATTGCCCGCGCGGATCTCGATATCAGCGACGGCATGCTCCTTGCCAATGCAAAATTCCGCTGATGACGGAAACCCGCTGAGCCTACAGAAATGCCAAGCCGGGTAGATTTCCTCGGTCCGCAGTTTCATCCATGGCTGCCGGTTAATACGAAGATCAGCATCAAGATTCGCATCGGCGCGCCGACGGGCGAGAAGCTGGGCTTCGAATTTCAAAAATTCATCGAAGGCGTACCAAGTATCACCCCTAACGAACGGAAAGATCATAGTGGTCATTTGCGAGACCCCGCCACCCTAATAATTCCGATATACTTGTCCCGCTCATAAAAATGAGAGCATCGGCGGGCTTTCGCGTCTGCGATTGGCCTACTGGAGCCGCTCAATTTACGAGCCGGTCCCATAACCCCATATACTTTTTAAGCGTATCACGATCAGAATTGATCTCTCGAGCGGCCTCATCAAGTTTCGATTTTATAGCCGTGCATTCGGAGCAGCTGACCGATACGTCCTCTATGATCGCCTTGGTTCTCAGTTGCTCAGTTAGCCCCTGTATGCGCTCAGCTTCGTTTTTCATGGCCGATAGGCGAGTTTCATGCGCGCTAATGTAATTGGGCTGGTGCATCGCAATGATCGCGCTTAAATCAGGTTCGGCGAACTTCTTATTGGGATTGTCGTCCAGCTTCTTCAAAAGCTTTTTCACGTCCTCGATTGCGGCTTGATAACGCTCGCACAGTGTTTCGATTGTCGCAACGCTGCTCCTGAGTCGCTCCTGAGATGCAAGCCTTGTGTCCAAGGTTTTTTGGATAGTCGCGAATGCGAATTCAAAGTTTTTGTCCGACAGATATCCATATGTTGTGATTTTGGTATGGTGCGTCCTGGACAAGAAACCTTGCTCCGTACGGTGCTCCTCTAGTTTTCTGCCGGTCTTCATGATACCGGCGAAACCGAGGAGCATTGCGGTTAAGTCAGTATAGAACTCGTTATCCTTTTTTGCGTGGCGCATAGAGTAGAGTAAAACGTGGGAAAGCTCATGCGCCATCACCGTAATAAACGTTGCAGGAGAAAGTTTACAACTTTCCCTGACTTTCACACTTATAGGAAATCCTTCCATTGCTTTGCTATTGCACAGGGGCAAAGAATTAGGAATTCCAACTTCAGCGACAATACCTTGTGAGCCATATCCGACACCATCACTTTTCACTACGTGGCGGCTATTAAAATTTGCTACCGCAGCCGCGTTATATCCTTCTGGGATAAAAGTTAGATCAATCTTGACGGGCAGGCCGAGTTGAAGAGCAACCTGCTCTATGCATTTCTTCAAATCGCCCGGCCGACCAAAAGGCTTACAGAATACATCTAAAGATAGTGATCTTCTGACGCCGAATAGATTAATAAGATCATGGAGTGCCTCTGAAATGTACTTGTTACTAACTTCTTCCATTAAAAGAAACCTGTAGTCAAGCTCGTTTACTAAACCTCAAAAAACTGTCGCGATAGACTGCGCCTTGCTTCGCAAGCCCTTTCGGCTGACGCCAACTAAAGCATCTTGTCGCCTTAAGGCGAGAGGTTTTCTCCCGATAGGAGACACTAACATGCATGCCGCAGATATCAACAGCGGAAGCTTTGCGCCCGCGCCCGCTGCCGGTTTCGGGCATGCCCGCTCCTAAAGGATAACCCGCCGTTTGTTCTAGTCTGCTGATTTACCGCTCTCGACCCAAAGCACAAACGTCGGGAAAGCTACGCACCTTTGACTAGCCTGAAGCCGTGAGATCGGTAGCGAGCACCTTATCGATGCGGCGGCCGTCGAGATCGACCACTTCGAAGCGCCAGTTTTTCCAGACGAAAAATTCGCCCACGGGAGGGATGTGCCCTAGCTGCGATAAGACGAAGCCAGCCAGCGTCGTATATTCCGCATCGTCCACTGCAAGGCCGCGCACGTCCAAGACACGCTCGACTTCGAAAACGGGCATCTGAGCATCGAGAAGCCAGCTACGGTCCTCGCGCTGGACGGCACTCGGTCCCATATCGGCTTCCTCTTCAGGAAATTCCCCGGCAATGCCCATTAAAATATCGGTGGGCGTAACGATGCCCTGCACGGTGCCATGCTCATCCAGCACAATCGCCATATGCACGAGCGAAGACTTGAACATCTCCAGTAGCTTCAGAACATTCGTGCTTTCGTGGACGTAAAGCGGCGTTTTGAGAGCGGCTTCCAGATTGATCGAGCCTGTATTGTGAAGCTGATCGAGCAGCAGCTTGGCATTAACAATGCCGATGGTCTGATCCACCTCCCCGCGGCTGACGGGGAAGCGTGAGTGCCCGCTTTTGGATATCCGCTCGTAAATTTGATCATCGCTTTGGGTCAGATCGAGCCAAACGACATCGGGCCTGGGCACCATAATGGAGCGTACCGAGCGATCTGCGATGTGGAAGAGGCGCTCGACCATCTCCTGCTCGGCCTTTTCGAATACTCCGGCTTGTGTTCCCTCGGCGATCAGCGTCTTGACTTCGTCCTCGGTTATTCCGGACGCGTCCTTCGATGGCATAGCTACGAGGCTGAGGACGCCGGCCGTGGATAAGCGCAGAACCTCCGCAATAGGCCTCGCGACGATAGTAAGGAGACGCATGGCGGGCGCGACGAAGCATGCGATCCGCTCGCGATTGGCAAGGGCAAGCTGTTTCGGCGCAAGCTCGCCTATAACGAGCGAAACATAGGCGATGCTGATGACGACGATAGCCGACGCAATAGTGTCAGCGTATGGGCCAATGAGTTTGATGCCATAAAGCAGCTCAGCCAGCGGAGGCGACAAGGTACGCTCGCCATAAGCACCCGACAAAATGGCGACTATGGTAATGCCTATCTGTACCGACGAGAGAAACATGTTTGGGTCGGCATTGAGCGCCGACGCGGCCGTTGCTCCGCGAACTCCATCGGCAGCCAGCTTTTGCAATCTCGATGCGCGCGACGACACTATGGCGAGTTCCGCCATAACGAGGAAGCCGTTTAACGCGATGAGAAGGACTAGTACGAGGATTTGCGGCCAGGGCATGATAAAGGAGGGGTTCGCTTCGGGCCCTTATACCCGGTCTGCGTAACAAACGTGACAATTCCTTGTGCCGATTTGTGCTTTTTCCCGCTTTTGTTCGAATTTGCCCCGGTAAGGCGGCACGCATGTCACAGATTTCGAATGAAAGAAGCCGGGACTGCCCGGCTCCCATCGGTCCTGGGCAAGTCCGCCTTAGTTCCCCAACCGCTACTCTACAACTATGAACGCAAACCCTGCACAAAACGGATGATTGAAAACTCTGGCGGGAGCTTACCCGCGATATGTATTACGAGCGGCTACTTGGAGGATAAAGATGCTTCATTGTTCGGATTCTTTCGCTCTTTATCAGGTCCCACCTCGTGCAGCGAAAATTGATTTGGGACGGTTTTTTTGAACGGCACCTTATAAGACCCGAAAGAGCTGCCTTTAGCATAGGTCCTCCACCTTCTGGTGAGCCGCAGCTTCGTATTTGAGGAGAAAGCTCCGGCTTAGAAGTAAAGCCTCCTCACGCCCATATTCCCGCGAGGTTGGAGGGGATGTTCAGCCCTTAAGCCGCGCGGCACACGCCGGCAGCCAAAGCCGCCGGAGACGCTACGAACGCGATACCAGCTATGAGCAACCTTCGCGTGTCAGCATGGACAGCCAAAGCGCCTATGTCCGAATACCGTGATTCCGATGGTGGGCGTCTATAGTTAAGAAATGGTTAACGGGAAAATTGGGCCTTTTCTGTGCGTCCCAGGCACTTAATCGATTGTTTCGCAAAGGTTTCGAGGCGAAACAAAACGCGAACATGCCGTGTCATCCACGGGCAACCGCGCAATATTTATTTTTTTCAGTGCAAATGCACGCGCGGCACACGCCATCGCAGGGTCCCGCTAAAGGGGGCGGCGGATCGCCCGGCTCAGAACACCCACAATACCTTCCTTGAACAGAAGCACGCATATGACAAAGATCGTGCCCTGCACAATCGTGACCCAGGCACCAAAACTATTGAGGTAATTCTGAATAGCCACGATGATGATAGCGCCAACGAGTGGCCCGAAAATCGTTCCCATGCCGCCAACAAGCGTCATCAGAATGACTTCTCCCGACATGCTCCAATGAACGTCCGTCAGGGTTGCGAGTTGGGATACGACGGCCTTTGTCCCACCCGCTACACCGGCAAGAGCTGCGGATAAAACGAAGACCAAAAGCTTATACTGGTTCGTCCGGTAGCCGAGCGAAATCGCGCGTGGCTCATTGTCCCGAATAGCCTTCAGCACCTGCCCAAAAGGCGAATGAATGATCCGGTAAATGAGCAAGAAGCAGGCGAGGAATATCACAGCCACAGCGTAATATACGGTCCGATCATCCTTCAGACTGATAAGTCCAAACGCTTCTCCGCGCGGCACCGCTTGGATACCGTTTTCCCCGCCAGTGAATGGAGCCTGCAGCGCGAAGAAGTAAACCATCTGCGCGAGCGCGAGCGTAATCATCGAAAAGTAGATGCCCTGCCGGCGAATAGCCAGGGATCCCGCCACGAGGCCGAGAAGCGCCGCTACCGCAGCGCCAGTCAGAATGGCAAGCTCGGGCGTGAAAGGCGGAAGCCCAACGGGAATCTGGAACCAGCCCTTGCCGGGAAGCCAGAATGGCAGTGAATTCAGTCCATTTTTCGCTGTGTGCGCGGCGACGTAAGACGCAAAGCCGAAAAACATCGCATGGCCGAAAGACAGAAGGCCGCCATACCCGATCAACATATTGAAGGCGCAGGCGAAAAGCGCGAAGCATAAGACTTCGGCCAGGATGAACGGATATAAGCCAAGAAACGGCAGTACGATAATGAGAGCGGTTAGCCCCACAAAAAGCCAACGATGTAGCGCGATCGCGGAACGGCCATCACGCTCCGGCGCCGCCATCGCACTCGCATTTGATGTTATGCCGGTCATTATGCAGCTTTCCCGAAGAGGCCAGCTGGCTTTATGAGCAGCACAATGGCCATGATAACGAAAATGACGGTTGATGCGGCCTGGGGATAAAAGACCTTCGTAAGCCCTTCGACAATACCAAGCATAAACCCGGTTACGATAGATCCGAGGATCGAGCCCATCCCGCCGATCACGACGACCGCGAAAACAACGATAATGAGGTCGGCTCCCATATTCGGATTGACCGAATATATCGGCGCGGCAAGTACGCCTGCCAGAGCCGCCAAACCGACGCCAAGACCGTAAGTAAATGTTATCAGACGCGGCACGTTCACGCCGAAAGCGGAAAGAGAGTTGGGTTTTCAGTGGCCGCCCGCAGATAGGCGCCAAGCTTTGTCTTCTCAATCATGAGCCAGGTTGCGAGGCAGACCACGAGAGAGGCGATGACGACCCAGCCGCGATAGATCGGAAGAAACATGAAGCCCAGATTTCGGCCGCCGGATAGTTCTTCCGGTATTGTGTACGGCAGACCGGACGAGCCATACTCGTTGACGAAGAGCCCCTGGATAATGATTGCCAGACCGAATGTCAGCAGCAAGCCATAGAGATGGTCGGAATGCTGGTCTGCATCCTGGGCGGCTAACAAATTCGTGCTCGCCAGAAGCGTTGCGAACAGGAGCGCTCCCACTGCCGCCACAGCATAGGCGACGGTTGGGTTAATCTCGTAGCCCGCGAGCGTCGCGAGATCGGGTACACCCATGATGCCGAATATCGCAAATAAGTGAGAGCCGTAAAGCGCAAGTAGAATGACAAAGAACGAGGCAATTACGGCAACGCTCCGGGCCTTACTGCGAACATTGAGCTGCGACAGAAGGTTCCGCTCGAGCAGAACGCCGAAAAGCCCAATAATGATGGGCGCCAAGATTAAGGCGGGCCAATAGCCGATGGAAAAATAGGAATTGTTCAACAGCAGATAGGCGCCGAACGCACCCATCATATATTGCGCGCCATGCGCAAAATTGATGATGTTTAAAAGCCCGAAGATCACGGCAAGGCCCAGGCTCAACATCGCATAGAATGAGCCGTTGATGAGGCCCAGCAGAAGCTGGCCGAAAAGAGCCTGGGGTGGGACGCCCAGCAGATCGAACATTGCCGGTCTACTCCAATATGCGTTGAAGAGGCCGCCTTCGCGGCCCCTATACTCTCATCCGTAGAAAGCGAGTTGCGGTTCGTTTACTGCTTCGCTTGGGTAACCAGCGGACAGCCGCCTTCACTGAGTGGACGGAAGGCCTTATCAGCGGGAATTGTAGCCAAGAGCTTATAATAATCCCAAGGACCTTTTGATTCTTCGGGCTTTTTCACCTCGAAAAGGTACATATCGTGAATTTTGCGGCCATCTCCGCGCACCTGACCATTCCCAAACAAAGGATCGTCGGTTGGCAGCTCCTTCATTTTGGCCACAACCTTCTTCCCATCCTTCACGTCTTTGAGCGCCTCGACGGCTTTCAAATAATGGAGGGCGCTAGCATAAACGCCAGCCTGCACCATGGTAGGGCGGCGGCCCATTGCCTTGAAGAAGCGATCAGACCAAGCGCGTGTTTTGTCGTTCAAATCCCAATAGAAGGAGGACGTGAGCACAAGGCCCTGTGCTGTTTTCAGGCCGAGAGAGTGAACGTCGGAGATAAAGACAAGAAGCCCAGCGAGCTTCTGTCCCCCTTGAGTTATGCCAAACTCCGATGCTTGCTTGATCGAGTTGATTGTGTCGCCGCCCGCGTTCGCAAGACCGACGACCTGCGCACCCGACGATTGAGCCTGAAGCAAGAAGGACGAAAAGTCCTGCGTATTGAGAGGATGTTTGACCCCTCCCACAATCTGACCGCCCGCAGCCTTTACAACCGCCGAGGTATCGCGCTCGAGAGCCGCACCGAAAGCGTAATCCGCGGTCAAGAAGAACCAGTTTTTACCGCCCGTTTTCACGGTCGCTGCCCCGGTTCCGTTGGCGAGCGCCCAAGTATCGTAGGTCCAATGAACGGTGTTGGGCGAGCATTTGGAGCCGGTCAGGTCCGAGGAGGCGGCTCCTGAGCTCATGAAAACTTTGTTTTTCTCTCTGACGAGCTCGTTTATCGCAAGCGCCATGCCAGAATTCGGCACATCAAGGATCGAGATCCACGCCCTGCTGGTCGATCCATTCGCGCGCAACGTTAACAGCGATGTCCGGTTTGTTCTGATGATCGGCCCCGAGGACCTCGACCTTAATGCCTTTCTCGGCTGCTTTGAAATCTTCGACAGCCATCTTGGCGGCGACCACCGAGCCCTCGCCACCTAGGTCGGCATAAAGGCCGGAACGATCGTTCAGCACGCCAATTTTAACAGCAACATCGGCGCTTGCGGAGAATGCGGACCCCGCCAGCACCGCTGCCGCAACGTATAGTGTATAGAGACGCAAGAGAACCTCCCGTTTTATGTGACTAAACGCCAAGATAGTTGTGTAGTTTCTGCATGTTTTTTTCGAGGTCATCATTGGGGATCATATCGACCACCCGGCCTTGTTCGACCACGTAATGTCTATCGGCGACAGTCGCGGCAAAGTGGAAGTTTTGCTCAACAAGGATAATGTTGAAGCCTTCCTGCTTGAGTTGCCGGATCGTGCGGCCAATCTGCTGAACAATCACAGGGGCAAGCCCCTCGGTAGGCTCGTCGAGCAAAAGGGTACGCGCGCCGGTACGTAAGATGCGCGCGATCGCAAGCATTTGCTGCTCGCCGCCAGAGAGCTTTGTGCCCTGGCTTGCGCGGCGTTCCTTGATGTTGGGGAACAATTCGTAGATGCGGGAGAGTTCAAGGCCGCCCGGCTTCACCGCTGGCGGCAACATGAGATTTTCCTCCACCGATAGGCTCGAAAAAATGCCGCGCTCTTCCGGGCAGTAGGCGATCCCGAGACGCGCAATGGAGCGGGAAGGCAGCTTGATGGTCTCGTTGCCCTCAAAAACGATGGAACCTCGGCGCTTACCGAGTATGCCGATGATCGAGCGAAGGGTTGTGGTCTTGCCTGCCCCATTGCGGCCAAGCAAAGTGATGACCTCTCCTGGATTGAGATCGAAGTTCATTCCGTGAAGCACGTAGCTTTCGCCGTACCACGCCTCAAGGTCCCGCACAGCCAGCGTGGGCACCACAGAGTGTGAAGATGCAGGCGGCGGCGCCGCTGCTGGCTCAAGCATGGCTCACCCCGATATAAGCCTCAATGACGCGCTCGTCTTTTGATACGGTGGCGTAATCGCCCTCGGCAAGCACCCGTCCGCGAGCGAGCACCGTGATCCTGTCGGACAGATTGGCGACGACCGAGAGATTATGCTCTACCATAAGGATCGTGCGGTTTGCCGAGATTCTTTTAATCAACGCTGAAATTCGATCTACGTCTTCTTGCCCCATGCCCGCCATCGGCTCATCGAGGAGCATTAGTTCTGGGTCCAACGCCAGCGTCGTCGCTATTTCGAGTGACCGTTTCCGGCCATAGGGCAACTCAGCCGCAGGGGTCGATTCGAACGCTGTAAGCCCCACATCGGCTAGCAACTCGCGCGACCTATCATTCATGGCGTCTAATACCGACTGGCGGCGCCAGAAATCGAAACTTCCGCCTCTGCCGCGCTGCAACGCGATGCGCACGTTCTCAAGCGCAGTGAGGTGAGGAAAAACAGCCGATATCTGGAAGGAGCGGACCATTCCTGCTCGCGCCACATCCGCGGGCGCCGTTTTAGTAATGTCCCCGCCCTTATAGACGATAGAACCCTTGGTCGGATTAAGAAATTTTGTGAGAAGATTAAAGCAGGTGGTCTTGCCAGCCCCGTTTGGGCCAATCAGCGCATGAATAGTACCGCGCCGCACCGAAAGGTCGACGCCGTTGACGGCAAAAAATCCTTTGAACTCCTTGGTGAGCCCAGATGTCTTCAGTATGTAGTCATCCGCCATCACGTATCCTCTTCATAAGGAGAGTTATCGGCTCCGCCTGCATTGTCACCCCCGACGAAAGTCTGGCGCGATCACCATTGTGTCGAGACAAGCGCTCACGTGCAGTTCTGTGGAGTCAATCAGCGGAAAATCGGGGAGGGTGTCCTGAAGTTGAAGCATCGGTAGCTCTGTGCACGCAAGCACAGCGCCTTGGGCACCTTGACGCGCAAGTGTTGTCACGATCTCGGTGATGCGTTGACGGGTCGACGACTTCACCTCGCCGAGACTCAGTTCCTGATAGATTGCATCATGGATAAATTGCCGGTCATCGGCTTGCGGCCGGATGATCGTGCAGCCTCCTTCGAGCGCAATGCGATCAGCATAGAAGTCTTGCTCGACCACATAGCGCGTTCCCAGCAGCGCCACTTTCTGTAGCCCTTGAGCAGCGATCGCTTTGGCCACAACCGAACGAATGTCGATGAACGGCAGCGATGTCGCGGCCTGGATAGCCGGTGCCACTTTGTGCATTGTGTTCACAGCAAGGGCGATCATATCGGCGCCGCCAGCCTCAAGTCTGCTCGCAAGCGTGGCCAAGTGTTGCCCAGCATCATCCCAGTTACTGGTCGTTTGGTATTCAACAATTTCATGAAAATCGACATTTGCAATCAGCAGCTTGGCAGAGTGTAACCCGCCCAGACGCGCTGCGATTCCCCGATTAAGCGCCGCATAATAGAGGGCGGTCGATTCCCAGCTCATGCCGCCGATAAGTCCAAGGGTTTTCATTTTGTCCCTCATGTCAATTCTCGCACACCGTTGGGTGTCGCAATAGTCGCACGGAGGCGGATTTCCTTCGCTTCGAGCAGCACCACCTGATCATCGGTGAAGACCGGCGCCAAAGCGCTGCGAATTCGATCAGCTTCAGGATGCGCTACTTCCAGCCGAATGAGGCGGCAACCGAGGTCGGCCATGCGCGTTGACGGATGTGGCCCTGCAGGCCACTCAATCAGGGTCGGAAAGGCCCCATCGAAGGGCATCGATCCATCCTGCGGGACCGAAATCAGCCAGGTGAGCGTTCCCCGGCTAACATGCACCGCTTCGCCCGCTGACGAGGGCGCGTCGCGTAGAGCCGTCGCGAGATCGGGCACGCGGGCCACCCAACTCACGAGCCGTGGCGACGACTTAAGATGCGCGCGCATGTGGGCATCGTCGAGCGCGAACCAGCGCGGCCGCTTCGGTTCGGTTGCCGGGTCGAGTGCGATGACCTCGAGAAATACACCATCTCCCAATTGCATGAGGTGATTATGCGTCCCCATTAGCGGGTGCGATCCACCGGGCGGCACGACCACGCCAAGCTGCCGCTCTACATGGGCGACGCCTTCTTCCAGCGTCAACGCCGCGACGGTTAGGTGATCGAGCAACATGCAAACCTCACATCCATTGGTTAGCTAAAAACTAACGTGGAGCTTCGGAAAAGTTCTAGCTAAGATCACAATAAAATCGCCATTTGAGATATAAGCGTAGCGGTATGGACGAGTTTGATAAAAAAATTTTACGGGCAGTGCAGATTGATGGCGCAATCTCAACGGCGGAACTTGGAGCGCAAGTTGGGCTGTCAGGCATGCCTGTTTGGCGCCGCTTCCGTAGACTCAAAGACAGTGGCATCATCGCGCGAACGGTTACGCTCCTCGACAAGCGCAAAACAGGTTTTTCCGTCACGGCGTTCGTGATGCTGCGGACTCGCCAGCATGATAAAGCTTGGTTTGCGCGCCTCGCCGGGTTCGTCGATAGAGAGTCCGCCGTGGTCGAGTTTCATCGCATGAGCGGCGAAATCGACTTCATGCTCAAAGTCGTGCTGCGGGGGATGGACGACTATAAAGCGTTTTATGACCGGCTAACGACGACGATTGACCTTCTCGACGTCTCGACGGCTTTCGCCTTTGAAACGCTAAAAGAGACGACCGCTTTGCCGATCGAGTGACCAGCACGGTGTGCAGGCGCGCGTTTTTTGTTCTTTAACGCACTATGCCGCCAGTGATGTCTTCACCCGTGACGCGGCGTGCGCCATCTCGCGGCGTTTCAACCGCTGCGGCATCTCCAGGGAAATCATAGCCAGGAAGTACGATGCGCCATCATATGGCCAACGGCCGAGCGTCACGCGATATGCTCGCTCTTCACCTGCCCCATTTTGCGCAATAAGCACCTCGCGAGAAATTTGAGTGCTATCGGTAACAATCCGGCGCATCAGCCGATTTAGGCTTACTCTCTCGGAGGCTAGAAATAGCTTCTCTATGGGCATTCCCTGTAAGCTGGCTTTCCTCCAGCCCGGCCGGGAAGATCGACTCTCGACTTTGAAGACGTTCATATCCGCATCGAGCAGCAAAAACATATCGAATGCGCAAAGCATGGTTTGCACTTGATCCCGCGACGCAGTTTGCGAAGGCTTCGCCTCGCTGCGAGCCAAAGGAAGTGGAGCGGGTGCACTTGCAGGCGTAGCCGGTAATGACAGGCCCTTTAGCTTTTCGCGGCACAGCTTACGCACCCGCCGGCCAATCGCCCTGAAACTCTGCCATTCCTCGGGCGTGAGCATTTGAGCAGGGAGCGTCCGCGTCATTGAGGCTTTGGGCAGCACTTGCTTCGCGGTCTTCGGCTTCTTTGCGGAAAATTTCGCAGGTGCATTTTGGCTGACTTTCGCAGCCGCGCCCTCGCCTTCGCGCACTTCAGCAATGATCAGACCGTCGTCACCGGCCGCCAGCTTGAGCGGCGCTACAGTGGAGAAAGTCAAGGAAACGCCGCCCAATTTTATCTTGAGCGTAGCGGGCCGCTTTCGCTTCGAACTGTCGAAAAAAGCTGTGAGCCGCTGTATCACTGCTTTGGAAAGGGCTGCGGACAGCTCCTGAACGCCGAGCTTGAACCTGTCGCGCGCTGCGCCATTCATCCAAGCAATGGAACGCCGGTCGTTGTTCCAGATGAAGGCTGCGCATGGCGAAAAGAGAAGCCCGGACAGTGGGTCGTGTTCACCAGCTGTCATTGCCGGACTTAGTGCCACGTCTTGTCCCCTGCCCCAGATTGCACCGAGCGCGTCTCTCTTAGCGACTCTCTACGATTTGGAGCGGTATTCGTCAAAAAATGCAAGCAACCTTTTTTAATCAAACCTCAACGCAGGGTTGCAAATAAAATTAACTGGATCTATATTTGCCCCGCGTCAATTGTGCAGTGCAATATTATTTTTGTTGCAGTGCACAATAAAACGCTTTATTTATGATTGCGGCGGGGCCTTTGTTACCAGCGGGGCGCGCCCAGTTAATTCAAAATGAGGAGACAACAAATGAACCAGACAATGGATTTTGAAATTCCCTCTTCCGTGCGCGATCTCGCAAGCAAGAGCGTGGAGCAGGCCCGCGAAGCTTATAATCGCTTCCTTGATGCAAGCCGTCAGGCCCACGAAGTCGTCAGCAAGTCCACGGATGTGCTTGCCACTGGCGCTCGGGAAATCAACGAAAAGGCCGTGAAATACACCGAGACCAATCTGCAAGCGAACTTTGAGCTCGCTCAGCGGCTGTGCAATGCCAAGGATCTAAAGGAAGCGCTTGAGATCCAAAACCAGTTTGCCCGCCGGCAGATGGAAACCTACGCGCAACAGGCTCAAGAGATTTCGCGTCTATTGGCTCAGTCCGCGCAAAAGGCAAATCCGGCAGCCTAAGACCAACCCGCTCGGACAAACTACTCTGATAGAATGAGCCGGATGCGAGCAAGCACCGGCTCTCATTTTATGTGCTCTCCGCATTAAACTTGCGTTCCCTGGCCAAGTCTGTGTATTTTGTATACAGAAAATTAACCAAGGAACCCTATGGACGAGCTCAGGCCATTCTTTCCAATTGCGGTTCCCAGTTCTTCTGGCGCGGGCGGCGTATCTCCGCGCGTAATCATTCTTCAGGACGAGATGGCGACGAATGCGCACGTCCTTGAGCTCGCTCTCATGCAAATGATGTCGCCCCCCGTTGCTGAAACCGGTGAAGTAATCACGCATGGCTTCCAGGAAGTCGCGCGGTCAGCCGACCGAGCCTATCATGAAATTAGTCTCTCAGCTCAATCGATGAATCTGACGCTGGCGGAAACGTTGCGCACGAACGTCGAAGAGGCTCTCGATCACTGGCAGAATTTGGCGACTGCCAAGGGACCGTCAGATGCTTGCGAGTTGCAGATTGCCTATTTCGGGCGTCAAATGGGCCTACTCTTGATCCAAGCTCAGGAACTCCATCTGGCCTTCAGAAAAATGCTTCCTCACAGCTTGTAGTAGCGCCAATCGAGCGCACCGCTTCTGGTGTGAAGTTTCGGTTTGCCTAGCGATCTTTAGGCCGCTATATCAGCTTGAGTTTTCCGACAAAACGCTGTTTACTGCGCACTTACCTGAATGCCGCTGTAGCTCAGTTGGTTAGAGCACTAGATTGTGGATCTAGGGGTCACCTGTTCAAGTCAGGTCAGCGGTACCAACAAAATCAAGGGATTGAGCTCCACTTATCGGTTTCCGATCGTAGCTGCCCTGCCCGCGCAAATGCAGCACTTCTGGAACGCCCCAAGCCAATACCGCTCTAGGTCTGGCTCGCCCTGATGGCACAGCGAAAGCCGACATGGCTTGCGGAGGTGTCGATAGGTTCGGGATGCCGTGCGGCGGGGCGGTAGCGCCGGCAATAATTTGGCGCGCAAAGGTGGGAGCCCCCCTTTAGCACTTTCCGACCGATTTTTATTTGCGGCTGAGCAGGGTCGTAGCTTGCTTCCTCGCGACCGCCGCGAGGGTTTTTCGGGATACAGCAGGCTTTCTGCGGGTCTGCTTCGTGCTTCGCCTGATACCAATCCGCCGTCCATTCCCACACATTGCCAATCATGTCGAACAGGCCATAGCCATTCGGCGGAAATGATCCGACAGGCGACGTTCGCTTGAACCCATCCGGCGCTGTGTTGTGATGAGGAAATTCGCCATGCCAAGTCTTCGCCATCGGCTTGCCGCCCGGCATGAACTCGTTGCCCCATGCAAATGAGGCTCCCTCAAGACCGCCTCGTGCGGCGTATTCCCATTCGGCTTCTGTGGGCAACGCCTTGCCCGCCCAGATCGCATAGGCTTCGGCATCCGCGTATGACACGTGGACAACTGGGTGGTCATCAAGGCCGCGTATGGAGCTGCTTTTACCGTAAGGCCGGCGCCAATTCACGCCAAATTCGAAGCGCCACCACTGTGACCAATCCCGAAGATCGACGGCGCGCCTCGGCGGAGTAAAGACGAGAGAGCCTGCCTGAAGCATATGAGGCAGCGCGCCCGGATAATCCTTGGGATCGGGATCGATTTCAGCGAAGGTCACATAGCCAGTCGCGCCAACAAACTCGCGAAATTGCCGGTTTGTCACGGGGTAGCGATCAATCCAGAAGGGATCGACGGAGACGCGATGCGCCGGGGCTTCTTCCGGATAGTGCCGGTTGGATCCCATGGTGAACGCACCACCCGGAAGCCAGATCATATCGTCGCCCGAGGCTCGGCTGCTCAGCGGTGGCGCGCACTCTTTTGTTTCAGGCATGTGGACCTCCGCCGGCAGCATCGCCTCCGCAACTACTGGCCTTCACGTGCGGCAATTGCCCTTTGGATCTGCTCCTTGATCCCTTCCAAATTAAACGTCGCTCCCTTTTGCATCGGCGGAAAATCAATCAGGGATTGCGCGGCCTGGGCAACCCGCTGCTGTACGAAGACAAACCGCCAAAATTCGTAAACATACCAATTGTAATAGGCGAGCGATCCGCTTTTTCCGTTGGGCATTCCCGTGCGCTCGAACGGATCGAGCCGAAGATTGACGAGGAAAGGCCAATCGACCTTTTCTGTCGCGCCAAGCCAGCCATTAGGCTGATCGGTAAACCGGTATTTATAATCATCAATGCGCACCGCGCTGAGCGTGCTTTCGGTAAAGTAAAAAATCTCGTGACGCTTTGACGGTCCTTTTCCTGTGATCAAATCCATCTGGTTGTAGCCATCGAGATGCACTTTAAACGTGTGGTCGCCGACCTGTTTGCCCGCCTTGAGTTCGTCCACGATATTAGGATTTCCTGCCGCCGCGACGAAGGTCGGGAACCAGTCCAATCCCGATATTATACCATTCTCAACCTTGCCCGGAGGTACCTTCCCCGGCCAGCGAATGATGGCGGGCACACGGAAACCGCCTTCGAGGGCCGTTCCCTTGCCACCGGCGAAAGGCGTTTGTCCGCCGTCAGGCCAGGTGAAGTTTTCCGCCCCGTTGTCGGTGGAGAAAACCACAATCGTATTGTCGTCGACGCCGTTGTCCTTGAGGTATTTCATGACCGAGCCGACGACATCGTCGAGCTGCGCCATCCCAGCCTCTTCGATGCTCCAGCCATTTTCAGAGTTGCGCATCTTTTGATATTTTTCGGAAAGATGCGTAACGACGTGCATCCGGCTTGGATTGAGCCACACGAAGAACGGCTTGCCGTCCGCCTTCGCCTTATCAAGAAATTTCAGCGTGGCGCTTAGGATTTCATCGTCTACGGTTTCCATCCGCTTCGGGTCGAGCGGCCCCGCATCTTCGATCTTCTGCTTGCCGATCTTGCCCCAGCGCGGCTCCTCCGCCGGATTGTCAACGTCCGTCGCCCAGGAATGGAGCATATTTCGGGGACCAACCTTGGCTCTTAGATTTTGCGGATAGTTTGGATGGAACGGGTCTTCCATCGCGTCCAAATGATAAAGATAACCGAAGAATTCATCGAAACCATGCACGGTAGGCAGGAAGCGATTGAGATCGCCAAGATGGTTCTTCCCGAATTGGCCGGTGGCGTAGCCCATCGATTTTAGGACTTGGGCAATCGTAACCGCCTCATCTGGAATGCCGATTGGTGCGCCAGCCTGGCCAACGGTGGTGAGGCCGGTGCGAATAGGCAGCTCGCCCGTGATGAAATTTGCGCGCCCGGCGGTACAGCTCGCTTCCGCATAATAGTCGGTAAAGAGCATACCTTCGGAGGCTAGGCGATCCATGTGCGGCGTCCGCCCGGACATAATACCGCGATGGTAGGCGCCGAGGTTGAACCAACCGATATCGTCGCCCATGATGAAAATGATGTTGGGGCGCTGACCCGCAGCCGATTGCGGCTGTGCCGGTTTGGGCTGAGCTTGCTGCGCTGTCGCGGAATTACCTGCCAATATGGACGCCGCCATGAGCGATGCGCCACTGACCATTAGCTCGCGGCGGCCGCACGCCATCGGATGTGCAGGCTTTTCATTGGGTTCGCTGGAATCGCTGCTCATTGCCCTCTATCCTCCAGAGGCGCGCCGTCTTCCCAGCGGGCCTGCTCTCTCGCTTGAGCGCGGAGTTTAGAGAAAACTTGATTTCCAATATGGAAACAAAAGAAGCGTTATCATCAGGCTTGGTAGAGACATAATGTACAAAAATTGTACTTTTTCTTAAAGGCCATTAAGTCTTTTATTACGGTTTTATTCTTAAAAAGAAATACATTCTCAAATAGAGATCTGACTGTTCTGCTTCTCCTTAAGAACAAGAACGGAAATAGGAGTATACGTATTAGATACCGCATCACTGTATGATAGTTTTGGATATTGCCTCTACTCGTAAATCATTTGCTGGGCAGCGGAAAATGACCGGCTCAACATATAATCGGGAAGGCCTTGTCAGCGTTCGTTCCACCGTCTCGTTGATGGAGACGATTGCGGGACTGCTTGTTGCTGTGCAAAGGCGCGGGTTGGTGGTCTACGCTCACGTCGATCATGCCAAAGAGGCGGATCGCGTTGGCGTAACGTTGCGGCCCACGCATCTTTTTCTCATTGGCTATACCGACGTCGAAGCTCCTGTGATTGCAAAATGCCAGCTTCTCGGGATGGATTTGCCTCACAGAATATTTGTCTGGGAAGATGAGGATGGGGCGGCTTGGATCGCTTATGACGATCCGCTTTGGGCCGGACAGCGGCATCACGTGGAAAGCGATGCTCGTTCTCTCCTCGAAGCAATCGGGACATCGCTGGCCGGGATTGCGCGGGAGGCGACGGGCGTCTCGCAAGACCCCCGCGATTCTATGCCGGGCGCGGCTACGCCAGCGCCTTCAGCATAGAGCCGCTATCATCGCGAGAAAAAGTTTGGGAAACCGCCGCGTGACGGTTCGCTGCCACGATACGTGTCCCTCCCACGGTACTGATCGCGGCCACGATACCTATCGCGGCCACCGAAAAGTTCGCTGAAGGAACTATATTCGTATCCATCGTTCCGGCTCGCTATATTGCGGTGCCGGATGGCAATACCACCCTGTGGCTCGCCACTCATAAAGACGACGAAATCCGTGTCCTTGCCCGTTTCGATGCTGGGGCCTTCATCGGATATAATCAGCGACGAACCCGGCAAGACGGTCTGGGAGATGCGGTCGAGAGCCTCTTGCGGAATGGTAAGCCTATCGAGGGCCGCCTGCGCAGCAGAAGCGTCTGTCCGCGGTGGCTCGGTGCGAGTGTTCGGCCCCCGCCGTTCCGCCGGTGCATAGGGCTCGATATTGGTCGGGTTCTTGTACATCGATACGACATTCCAGCGCAGTGCGCCCGGAGTTCCATCGACTGCGGTAAAAACGAACGAGCCGATGGTCTTATCCGCCTCGCGGATCATGACCGGAGATTCAAAAACGGGCTGATTACCCTTGCGGATATAGAGACGCCGCGTTTTGCGGCTGACGAATACCGACACAGGGGACATATTCTGGTTTGCCTCGTCCACCATTGCGTTGGCACTTGCCAACGCCGCAGCGGCAGCACGAGCTTCTTCCTCCGCTTGCGCTACGGCATCCGTCGTGGATTTAGACTGCGCCCTTACTGTCTCCAATTGCGCCTTAGCGGATTCGACCTTGGCGAGTGCCTGCGCTTTCGCGGCTTCGGCTTGAGCCGCTCGCGCGGGTTGGGCCGTCTCAAGCGCTTTCTCGGAACCTTTCAAATCGGCTTCCGCCTTCGCCAGACTAGCCTCTGCGCCCCGTAGCACTCTGAGAACCCGTGCAGCCTCGGCAGCGCTTCTTGCAGCGGCGCGGCGCGCTTCTTTTTCCTGCGTTGCTGCAGACTCCGCTTCGAAGGATTTCCTGGTGGCAAGCTCTTTCAAGCGGAGTTGATATGACATGCTATCGGTTGATGTGCCGTCGAGTGAGGAGCGCTCGATTATCGACGGGCTGCCCCCTTTGGTTTCGGATGATGCACGGGGCGAATTGAACATCGCGGGCTGAGCAAAATCGACGGGCGCCACAGCCTCTCGCATTATCAATACGCGCATTCCGAGGTTCGTGAGTTCGTAAAGCTGTTCGGCAAATTCATGTGGCAAGCGCACGCAGCCATGCGATGCCGGACGGCCCGGCAACTCGCCGGCGTGCAGTGCAATACCCGTCCAGGTAATTCGCTCCATATAAGGCATCGACGCATCGTCATAGAGATTGGAGTGATGATCCTCCTCCTTCTGCACGATGCTGTAGATTCCCGGAGGTGTTTCGTACCCTGTTGCACCGCTGGAGACTGGCGCTTCCAATATCTTGCCCGTCGCGTTGTAAATAGTGACCCGCTGCTCGCTGAGACCAACGATCGCCATTACGGGTGCGCTTTGCTGACGGTATGGGGCGTAGCGTTCACCATACAAGTTTGTCCGGGCCTGCGCCTGCGGAACCCAGCCGGAGGCGAGGATGGTCAAACCTGCTATGGCGATGCCAGCGATAGCGCAATGCAAGGTGCGTTTAGACTTCATTTTCGTGAACCTCGAATTCAAAACCATCGCAGCAGCCCTATTCGCTCTTCTTTGCCGGACCTCAAAGGGGCCTTGCAACCCGGAATCCGGCATTGTTCATGCGAACATCGGGCGCCGTTGCATAGCGATAAGCGGAGCGCAGAAGCTGCGGGTAGTAGTTCCAGGCTCCGCCGCGAAGTATGTGTAAGCTGCAGTCTGAGGTGATGACGGGCGAACCGTCGGCAGGCGCGCCCTCATAGCTGGGCTTGTAGCAATCCTGAACCCACTCCCAGACATTTCCGTGCATATCATGCAAGCCGAATGCGTTGCGCGGCATCGATCCGGCATCAAGCGTCTTCTGCCTATAGATACCCATTTTGCCGGGCCCATAGGTGAAGTTGGCATCGTAATTTGCCTGCTTGTAGTTGATTGTCGCGCCGGTGGAAAACGGGGCGTATGGCGCTGACTTGCTGGTCACACCGCGTGCAGCATATTCCCACTCCGCCTCCGACAAGAGCCGATACGGCTTGCCGGTCTTGTTCGCGAGCCATTCCACATATTGCTTAGCGTCGTGCCAGGACACGTTAATAACCGGGCGCTTGTTCCGCCCCCAACCTTCGTCGCCAGGTTTATATGTGCAACCACCTTGGGCCACGCAGGCATCCCACTCGGCAAAAGTTACCTCGAACTTTCCCACGGCAAAAGGCTGCGCGATCGCAACCGGGTGTTGAGGTCCCTCGTTCTTGCCGCGCCCCTGCTCGCTCTCCGGCGATCCCATAAGGAAATCTCCAGCGGGAATGGTCATCATTTCCGGGCAAAACGGACAATCGCGGAAACTGCGCGCTGGACCGTCATTAGAGACTGCGCGCCGGTTCTGGGCCTCGGCTGCCGAAGGCAAAAGCATAAGAAACATCATAGCAAGTAAAGGGTAAACCATCAGATGCTTCCGTTTCGATAATCCATCGCCGGATATTGCCGCAGTGCAGAATGCGGCGGAGGATGCCACAAATGAGCTATTGGCGATAGGCATATGCGCGCAGCTTTGTGCAATTGCAACGTTTCCGCTAGCTGTTTAGCACTCAAGAGCCGGATGCGCACCGCTTCGGAGCGACGCAGCTGCGCCGATGTGATGGCTATCGCTACAAATCATTGAGAATTAGCCGCGCTCGTCTAAGAATGTAAAAAATTTCTAAACGGGAGGGGTAAGTATCATGGCGAATATGCGTTGGGTGTTTCTTATTGTTATGGCGTTGGTAAGCGGATCGATGTCCGCTGGGGCGCAAACCGCTGGGACGCAAACCGTCGCGGAAGCCACCGAAGACTATGTCGTTGGCTGCCGCATTCTCTTCGATCAGGGCATTATCGCGGACGGTTTCGGACATATGAGTTTCCGTTCGCCCACCGATCCCACTAAGTTTTTCATGGCGAGAGCCCGCGCCGCTGGGATGGTCACTGCTGCGGACGTTATCGAATTCGATCTTGATGGCAAGCCGACCGACCCAAAGAGCCCCCGCGCCTTTCTTGAGCGCTATATTCATGCCGCGATCTACAAAGCGCGGCCAGATGTGAACGCGGTCGTGCATAGCCACGCGGCCTCGGTCGTGCCTTTCAGCGTGACAGGCACTCCATTGCGTCCGGTTTCCCATATGGGCTCGTTTTTGCGCAATCCAGTGCCGGTTTTCGAGATCCGAGATGCAGGCGGCGATGCAACGAACATGCTCGTCATCAGTGAGCAACTTGGAGAAGCGGCGGCAAAGTCCCTGGGACAATCCTCCGTTGTTCTCATGCGTGGGCATGGCTTTAACGCGACCGGCAGTTCGGTCAAGCAGGTCGTGTTTCGCTCGATCTATACCGATATCAACGCGCGCGTGCTGGCAGAGTCGCTCAAAATGGGGACCGTCTCTTATCTCAACGATCAAGAAGCCGCTAAGGCTGCGGCAACGCTTGATGGTTTAATCGAAAGGTCTTGGGAGATCTGGCGCTTCAAGGCCCTTGCGAATTCACCAAAACTCTAGGGCCGATCGCGCGCTCGGGACATGTTATGTCTTTGACAGCTTTAAGGAACCTATTTACTCCTTATTAATAATACATGGCCCGAGCATTATAACGTGATCCCGATAGACCCTCTCACCAACGGCATAATTATTGTTGTGCTTGCCTTGGCGCTCTTCTTCTTGGTATGGCGGAACCCAACGCCACCCAAAAAGTAGCAGCCGCAGGTTCAGCTCAGCCCGAAGGCTAAATGACACAGTTCATTTTCGGCCTCCCTTGGCCTATATCAGCCCTCAGGAAAAGGGCGGAGAGCTTTTTGCGGAATAGCGGCTATCCGAGCCAAAGGACCAAGGCATGTTCATCGAGCTTCACGACACCGACGGCAATATGACACTTATCTGTGTCGAGGATATCCAGCGCGTCCGCAAAGGCGCCCATGGCGGCTCGGATATTTTCATGAACGAGCTTGAGGGATGGGTTCAGGTCCGGGAAACCGTTGCGGCGATCAAGGAGCTGATTATCAAGGCTGGCGATAGCGTAACCGCCTCCACGAAAGTTGAGACCAGCGCGAAGCCTATTCTGTTTCAGCCAGTTGATGGCTCACGGGATAAAGAATAACGTTCGCGCCTTGAGCTTAGCCGCAGACGCATTCATGATGAATAATGTTTGCGGCTAAAGCTGTGCTCGCGCTTCGCCCGATTGCTGCGTACCCTTTCGGCCAATTGCCTGTGCTATCACCGCCTCCACTAAAGTTGAGACCAGCGCGAAGCCTATTCTGTTTCAGCCAGTTGATGGCTCACGGGATAAAGAATAACGGCCGCCCTGGGCTTAACCGCAGACGCATTCATGATGAATAATGTTTTGCCGCTAAAGCTGTGCTAGCGCTTCGCACGATTGCTGCGTACTCTTTCGGCCAATTGCCTGTGCTATATCCTGCGGGATATCACTAGCAGAAATAGAACTGCAAAAAGCAGTGCCGGGAGGGAAACATGACCATCGCAGCAGCTCGTACGAGCGTACCGTGGTACGCCGATCTTACGGGGAAACACTGGCGAGTTCTCTGGGGAAGCTATCTTGGCTGGATCTTTGACGGCTACGAAGCCTATGCGCTCATAGTAGCTTTGCCGATGGCCTTGAAGTCGCTGCTGACGCCGGAGCAGTTGGCGACCCCGGCCTTCTACGCCGGAACAGCGATTGGCATCACACTCCTCGGCTGGGGGCTTGGCGGCCTAATCGGTGGCATCGCCGCCGATTATATCGGCCGGAAGCGCATGATGCTGCTATCGATTCTCGGCTACGCACTATTCACGGGTCTAACGGCTTTCGCTGACAGCTTCCTAACGCTGGCGATCCTACGCTTCATTACAGGTCTGGCGCTCGGCAGCGAGTGGAGCACGGGCATCGCCCTTGTTGCGGAGACTTGGCCAGATCGCGCACGGCCCAAGGGGTGCGGCTTCCTTCAGTCCGGCTTTGGGGCCGGGGCGCTCCTTGCCGCCTTCGCTTGGCTCATTCTTTCCCAGACCAATCCTTTGGGTCCGGATAGCTGGCGCATCATGTTTGCTCTTGGCGCCCTGCCCGCCTTTGCCGCGCTCTATTTAAGACGTGCGCTTAACGAGTCCGAACGCTGGATGAATGCCGTGAGGGACCGAAAATGGGCGGCGACGGAAGAAGGTGCGCAGGCGGACGGTGCGCCGCGCACAAGCAAACGTCCCTTTACGCTTGCTGAAATCTTCCGCGAACCTGAGAGCCGCAGGCGCGTGCTGCTCCTTACGCTGCTGTCAATTGCCACGACGGTGGGCTGGTGGGCCGTATCGAGCTGGCTTCAGCTTTACACCGAACAGCTCGCAAAAGCGCTCGGCCTCCCCGCCGGTATATGGGGGCCGCGCATGGGCCTTATCTACAATGTTGGCGCGATCACAGGCTACCTTCTGTCGGGCTTCGTGGCCGACGCTATCGGCAGGCGCAAATTCCTGCTCATGACCTTCAGCGGCTCCCTTGTCATATCGTTTGTGTCCTACACTTGGCACGGAGATATGGGAACGTTCATGGCGATCGCCTTTCTGAACGGCCTGTTTACGCTCGGCTTCGCCTATAGCTGGATGGCGATTTATCTGGTTGAACTGTTCACATCCACAGTTCGCGCGACAGCCGCAAGCTTCGTGTTCAATGGCGCGCGGCTCATCGCCTGGGTTTTCCCGATCATAGCTGGCACGCTCGTGACGAGCCTTGGAGGGGTGTCCAATGCCGCTATGATCATGGCCAGCATTTATGTGATCGGGCTGATCGTGCCGTGGTTTGTCCCCGAAACAGCAGGGAAGCCCTTGCCGGAATAGCCAGGCATTATGGTCGATGCTGCGGATGGTGGCCGCAGCGTCGACCGAACGGTCGAGATGAACGGCCGCGCCCCGAAATTATGCTAGCTTGAAACCTGCGCATTAATTATGCACCGGAATGATTGCCCTGCCTAAGTTTTGCGCATAAACTGAGCTCGATGTGCGCTCGCGCAAACACGAGGGGCAAGTGGGCTATGAAACTTATCACAGCAATAATTAAGCCGTTCAAGCTCGACGAGGTGCGGGAAGCGCTGTCCGAAGCTGGCGTCAGCGGCATGACGATCACCGAGGTAAAAGGTTACGGCCGCCAAAAAGGCCATAAGGAAATCTACCGGGGCGCTGAATACGAGATCAGCTTCGTGCCGAAGATAAGGCTGGAGCTGGCAGTGCCGGAGGACCTGGCGAGCCGGGTGGTTGATATTATTGCCGAAACTGCGCGCACCGGCGAGATCGGGGACGGCAAAATCTTCGTGACACCTCTGGAGCACGCCCTGCGCATTCGGACTGGCGAAAGCGACAACGACGCTCTGTAACCAGCCCGCGTTCAAAATCAATCGAGGGAAGACATGACACTATTGGGTTTGCCGCAGCTTGTGCGGCGGGGCGCGCTTGCGCGTTCCTGCACCGTGCGAAATTGAGGGTCTCGATATCACTCAGCATGGCGAGTCGATCCACGCTTAGATCAACCTCGGGCCGTTTCGCCGCTCTCAGCGTGCCATGCGCCGCTGACAGCGCTTACAGCCCAAGCGCTTCCAGAACCAGCGAGTTGACCGCATTCACATCATAGAAGCGCAGCGCCAACCGGCGGCTTTCTTCGGCCATGAGCGGGATGAGATCGGGACGCTGCAAGAGCTGCATCATCGCGCGAGAGAGCGCCGAAACGTCGCGCACCGGCACGCGATAGCCATTTAAGCCCTGCTGAACAAAATCCCGGCAGCTCCGTGTGTCGCTCGTGATGAGCGGCCGTCCTATCGCCAATGCCTGAAATAGAGAACGAGGGGCGCCATTACCGTAAGCAGGCGCGACGATGACGTGGCAACGGGAAATCACCGGGCCTGCATCGTCAACGGGGCCAATATATTGCACAAATTCCCGGTAGCGCTTCAGCTCCGCTGTGGCAACCGGCGAAACCATTTCACCAGGCGTGCTCGCCAGAAAGAACCGCGCGCGCCTTGCCTTAAGCTTCAAGATCTTGGCAGCCTCGCAATACTCAATAATACCATGAAGCTTGTCGAGGGGAGCCGCCATCAGAAACAAGGCTCCGCGATCCAAGGGTGGAAGCGAACGTTGCACGTTTCGGATCAGGTCTTCGCCCCAGCCGCCAACGGTTAGTTGCGGCTTGTTTTTGTTTAGAAGCTTAAAGTTTTGCACATATTTCCGGTCATGAGCGCTGTGAAAAACAACCGCATCGCTCAGTGCGAATATCGTGCGGTAGACGGTTTTCATAGCTTGGCGCTGGCCCCAGGCGGTGCGTGCGCCTTCCATGAAGGCCGGACCAAGGCTCGGAACAACGGTGACGACATGCGGCACGCGAGCAAGCTTCGCTGCCGCAACACTTGTTGCGCCATTTCGCGCAGATTGCACAAGAAGCACATGAGGATCGATATCCCGGAAGATCGTCGCCAGTTCGCGAAGCCGCCGGTATTTATCCCATAGCGCAAGCTCAGGCGGCAATGCGTAGGCCTCAGCCCCAATATGCGAAAGGATGCGCATATCCTTGTTCGACAGTTCAGGCGCGAAGGCGAATACCCGGTGGCCGCGATTGACCATGTCGAGGATCAGCCCGTGGCAGGACCCTATCAGCGCTGCGGCAGACGGCGCCGTCACGGCCACACGCTTACGATGGGCAGGGAGTGGAAGATAAGGCTGCGAGGGATAGGGGGCAGAATTCGTGCCCGCAAATTGAGCGGAAGGAAGAGCGTCGAGAACAGACCTCATCATCAACACATTACCTACGCATTACCTACGTATTCAACTAATACAATCCAAGACTGCAATTTTCGATAACACCTACTTTTAGGCCGGATAGGCAGCTACGTCAAAGCATAACCGTCACGCTGCAGCATTCCTCCGGCACCAAACATATTCCAAGAAAAATCTAATAAATTATGAGAGATCTATGGCGAAGCGCTTTAAATCTGTCAAAGAAACGAATTCAAGCGCCCGCTCATTGGTTGCCGACAGCACAATTTTCGGAGCTTTGCCAGCCTCAAAGGCCTGCTGCCATCTCGCCGCGCATAAGCACCAGCGATCCCCTTTCTTCAAACCCGGAAACGCATAAGCAGGCATCGGTGTAGAAAGATCGTTTCCGGTGCTTTTCGAATATGAGAGAAATTCGTCGGTCATGACCGCGCAGACCGTATGCGATCCGAAGTCCTGTTCGCTCGTATTGCAGCAGCCGTCCCGGAAAAATCCGGTCAGCGGATTATTTGAGCAATCCGTGAGAGGCTCGCCGAACACATTGCGTTGTACGGGGATATCGTCGTCTTCTTGCATTTCACTCTCTCACGGCCGGAGCTAAACACCGGGCTGCACTCTAAACAGCAGAACCCCGTTCCACAAGGCATGCCATTGTGCAACTAGGGGGTTAGAACGTGGACAGTTTCGTGATCTTCGAGACAGCCCTGCCAAAAGCCCTGGATGTCCGGGCTATTTAGCGCTAGCGGCGAGGAGCAAGACGGACAAGCACGTCGATACGCGTGATTTCCATGCCCTCCGGCGGCTTCGGAAGATTTTCAAGCTTCAGGTCGTTCGTTTCGATATCGACCAGTATGCCATCTTTCTCAAAAAAGAAATGATAGTGATTAGAGGTGTTCGTATCGAAATAGGTTTTGGCGCCCTCGACCGCGACTTCGCGCAGCAGCCCGGCATCCACAAATTGGTGAATGGTATTGTAGATGGTTGCCAAAGAAACAGGGATGCCGGTTTGCACCGCTTCGGCATGAAGCATTTCGGCTGTCACATGCCGGTCGCCCCGGCCGAACAGCAACTCGGCTAGCGCAACACGCTGGCGTGTGGGACGTAATCCCGCGGCCCGAAGCTGCTCCGTTCTGAGTTCCATCTCGTTTTCCGGTATTTCGATTGTCATTTCTTTTTGCGTCAGCCTTGTACTATAAGGAGGGCAGCTCCAACTCGCAAGCGCTGTTGAATGGCAGTTTCTGTCTACAATGCCGCAGATGGGTTGCGGCATTTTCGAGGTATGGTAGTTAGGGGTCGCTTGCCGCAAGCAAACCGCAACGCGAGTACTAGTGAGGAATAATGGCCGAACGCCGTCACAGCTACGATTACGAAGACCTGCTCGCTTGCGGACGGGGCGAATTGTTCGGACCAGGAAACGCGCAATTGCCGCTCCCGCCGATGCTGATGTTCGACCGCATATCGCAAATTTCCGAGACTGGCGGGGAGTATGGCCGCGGCCAAGTTGTCGCCGAGATGGAAGTGCGCCCCGACCTGTGGTTCTTCGGATGCCACTTCAAAGGCGATCCGGTTATGCCGGGTTGTCTCGGTCTTGACGCGCTGTGGCAGATGCTCGGCTTTTTCATGGGCTGGTCAGGCGCTCCAGGTAGAGGCAGGGCAATAGGCGTAGGCGAGGTCAAATTAACCGGCATGGTTGTGCCGACAGTCAAAAAGCTCGAATATATCGTCGATCTCAAGCGCGTGATCAGACGGAAGCTCGCTCTTGGAATAGGCGATGGCCACGTCAAAGCGGACAACGTTCTGATTTATTCTGCAAAAGATCTCCGAGTGGGCTTGTTTGCCGACGCGAATATGGGCATGGAAGCGGTGGGCAGCTAAGTGCTCCCGATTCTGCTGCGGACCTCAATGCTGATGCGACAATGTGGGGTTAAGATATGAGACGCGTTGCTGTCACAGGAATGGGCATCGTCTCGTCCATAGGAAACAATACGCAAGAAGTCCTTGGCTCTTTGCGCGAGGCTCGTTCGGGCATCGTCAGAGCCAATGACTATGCGGAGCGCGGCTTTCGCTGCCAGGTTCATGGCGAGCCCACGCTCAATTGGGAAGATATGATTGACCGGAAGGTGCGGCGTTTTATGGGCGCTGGCGCTGGCTGGAATTATATCGCCATGCAACAGGCAATCGCGGACGCCGGTCTTTCCGAGGCCGAAGTCAGCCACGAGCGTACAGGCCTTATAATGGGGTCCGGTGGCCCCTCGACAAAGGCAATCGTTCACGCCGCCGATACCACTCGCGAGAAAGGACCTCGCAAAGTCGGACCTTTTGAGGTGCCGAAGTCGATGTCGAGCACAAACTCGGCGACACTCGCCACACCTTTCCACATTAAAGGCGTCAACTATTCGATTTCATCCGCCTGCTCTACTTCCGCGCATTGCATCGGAAATGCAGGGGAATTGATCCAATGGGGCAAGCAGGACATCATGTTCGCGGGCGGCGGCGAGGAGCTGGACTGGACGCTCTCCGTTCTGTTCGACGCTATGGGCGCGATGTCTTCGAACTTTAATTCCACACCGGGAAAAGCAAGCCGCGCCTATGACGTCAATCGCGACGGCTTTGTGATAGCGGGCGGCGCAGGCGTGCTCGTGCTGGAGGAAATGGAGCGCGCGAAAGCGCGTGGCGCAAAAATTTACGGCGAATTGGCAGGCTACGGGGCGACCTCCGATGGCTTCGATATGGTGCAGCCTTCAGGCGAAGGCGCTGCGCGCTGCATGAGGCTCGCAACACAGGGGCTCGACTGCAAGATTGACTACATCAATCCGCACGCAACCTCGACACCTATCGGCGATTTGAAAGAGATCGAAGCCGTGCGCGAAGTGTTTGGATCGAATGTTCCACTCCTTTCGGCGACGAAATCCCTAACCGGGCATTCGTTGGGCGCTGCCGGCGTGCAGGAGGCGATTTACTCGCTTCTTATGATGAATAACGGCTTCGTTTGCAAGTCGGCAAATATAGAAGAGCTTGACCCAGCTTTCTCAGATATGCCCATAGTTCGAGAGCGGCTAGACAACGTTGAACTCAACTGTGTTATGTCCAATAGTTTCGGATTTGGTGGCACGAACGCTACGTTGGTCTTCAAGCGGCATAACGTGTGAGTGAGCGCTAGCGAGCCCAAGAAGGAAAGGCTTTAAGCGGTGACAGGGGTGGATATTACAAAGCCGGGACCGCTGATGGCGGGTAAGCGCGGCCTGATCATGGGCGTCGCGAACGACAGGTCGATTGCCTACGGAATCGCGCGGGTTTTGGCAGGTCACGGAGCGGAAATCGCCTATACATATCAAGGCGATGCGTTCGGCCGCCGTGCGATACCTCTGACGCAATCCTTAGGCGGCAAAATTATCCTGCCGTGCGATGTGCTGGACCTGGCCTCGGTCGATGCCGTTTTTTCTGAGCTCCAGTCGCAATGGGGCTCGATTGACTTTATCGTCCACGCCTTGGCTTTTTCCGACCGGAATGAGCTCAAAGGCCGCTATGCCGACACGACGCGGGACAATTTCATCAACACGATGGTGATATCCTGCTTCTCGTTCACAGAAATCGCCAAGCGCGCCGCGGCTCTGATGCCTAAGGGCGGGTCGATGATAACGCTGACCTATGGCGGGTCGATGCGCGTCGTTCCGCGCTACAACGTCATGGGCGTCGCGAAGGCCGCGCTAGAGGCGTCTGTGCGCTATCTCGCGGCGGACCTTGGACCGCAGAATGTTCGTATAAATGGGCTGTCGCCAGGCCCCATGCGGACGCTTGCTGGCGCAGGTATTTCTGACGCTCGCGTGCTGTTCAACTATCAGAAAATGCATTCGCCGATGCGCCGCACTCCAACTTTGGACGAGGTTGGCGGGGCCGCGCTCTATCTGCTTTCTGATTTGTCGACGGCAGTAACCGGCGAAGTTCATTATGTCGACTCCGGCTACAACATCGTTGCCATGCCGAGACCGGAAACCATCAACGAGTCAGGCGAAGGCACGGCGCTCGAGAATGGAAATGGTCAATCGGCAGTGACCTCGCCGAGGGCTGCTGAATAAGGGGCCTCTGCCTCCGCTGTCATGGCCGGACTTGATCCGGCCATCGTCTAGGTCTGGATCGGGCGAAGAACGAGCTTTCATTGACGGCGATTGGTAGGAATCCGAGGCCACTGGATAGCCGGGCCAAGCCCGGCCAAGACATCGCGAGATGGCCCGCTCAATTCAGGCCGTGACATTACGAGGCTGCGTGTCCGGCCGTGATATTGCGATACGCGCATCGCGCTGTGAGGATCCCGAATACCCGGCGTTCGCCATGCCCGTTATTCGCAAAAAGCTCATATAGCTCGCTGAGGATGGGAAATGTCCAATAGTCACATCAGAACAGGCGGAAAGCTCCTCGCAGATCAACTCCGCCTCCACGGTGCCGAGATGATTTTCGGCGTGCCGGGCGAAAGCTATCTCGCCGTTCTCGACGGTCTCTATGACTATCGCGACGCGATGCCATTCATTGTTTGCCGGCAAGAAGGCGGTGCGGCGATGATGGCCGAAGCCTATGGCAAACTAACCGGGCAGCCGGGCATTTGCATGGTCACGCGAGGGCCGGGCGCTACAAATGCGAGCGCTGGCATTCACATCGCGTATCAGGACTCGACGCCGCTCATTCTTTTTATCGGCCAGGTCGGAAGGGATATGATCGACCGCGAGGCGTTCCAAGAGATCGACTTCCGGCGCATGTACGGCCAAATGTCGAAATGGGTCGCGCAAATCGACGATGCGGCGCGCATTCCTGAATATGTCAGCCGCGCATTTCATGTCGCAACTTCCGGCCGTCCGGGACCTGTGGTGCTTGCGTTGCCGGAAGACATGCTGCGCGACGAGGTAGAGGTTGTTGACCCGCATCCATACGCCCGCGTGGAATCGCATCCTGGCCCCGAGGACATGGCGAAGTTGCGGGACATGCTGTCTTCAGCCAAGCGGCCGCTCGTGATTCTCGGCGGTGGCGGCTGGAACGCTGAAGCCACGCGTCGCGTCGAAGCATTTGCTGACGCCAGCGGCTTGCCCATCGCAACATCCTTCCGGCGGCAGGATTATTTCGACAATAATCACCCTTGCTATGCTGGCGATGTCGGGATCGGCATAAACCCGAAGCTCGCTCAGCGGGTCAAGGAAGCAGACGTACTCCTCGTGATGGGCGCGCGGCTCGGGGAGATGCCTACGAGCGGGTACACACTGCTCGATATTCCGAAGCCTAAGCAAAAGCTTATCCATGTTCACGCAGACGCCGGTGAGCTTGGCCACGTCTATCAGCCCGATCTCGCCATCAACGCCGGGCCGAGGGCCTTCGCGGCTGCACTCGCAAAGCTCGGTCCGCTAGACAGCGCGGCATGGCGCGAATTGAGCGCCGAAGCCCGCGCCGACTATGAAGCATGGCAGCAGCCGGTGCGCACGCCCGGCTCATTGCAAATGGCCGAGGTCATGACGTGGCTCGGCGAGACCCTGCCGCAGGACGCGATTATTGCCAATGGTGCGGGCAATTACGCTGTCTGGGTGCATAGGTTCCACCGTTTCCGGCAATTCGGTACGCAGCTCGCCCCGACGTCTGGCTCGATGGGCTATGGCGTTCCAGCGGCGGTGGCGGCAAAAATCTTGAGCCCCACTCGCACAGTTGTGGCGTTCTCAGGCGATGGCTGCTTCCTGATGACCGGCCAGGAATTCGCAACCGCGATGCAATATCAAGCGCCGGTGATCTTTATCGTCGTGAATAATAGGCCCCCATGGTCGGGCGCGAGACGGAAATGCGCCGGCTCCGGGATGCCTTCCACCAAGCCGTCGCCGACCGCTCGTGCCAGCTCTTCACCGTCCTGGGCACGGCAGGTGTCGGCAAGTCGCGCCTCGTGTCCGAAGTCCTGGAGACGATCGATGGCGCCGCCACGGTCGCCGCCGGCCGATGCCTGCCCTACGGCGACGGCCTGACCTGGTGGCCACTCACCGAGGCGCTCGGCGAGCCGGGTCTGCTCGAGCGCGCGGCGGCTGATGCCGAGGATGCCGCCGCGCGCGTCTCGGACCTGCTCGCGCCCACGGGCGCCCCCGTCGCGCCCGAGGAGGCACGCTGGGCGGTGCGCAAGGTGCTCGAGGCGCTCGGCCGCACACGACCGTTGGTCCTCGTCGTCGACGACCTGCAGTGGGCCGAGCCGACGTTCGTCGACGTCATCGAGCACGTCGCCGACCTGTCGCGCGACGTGCCCCTCCTGCTGCTCGCATGGCCCGCCCGGAGCTCCTCGATGCCGCGCCCGGCTGGGGCGGCGGCAAACCAACGCGACCTCGGTCCTGCTGGAGCCGCTGGCGCCGAGCGAGGCTGCCGACCTGCTGCGGCACCTCGGGCACGCGGCCTCGACGACGCGGCCGCGGCGCAGATCCTCGACGTCGCCGAGGGCAACCCGCTCTACGTCGAGGAGATCGTCGCCATGCTCGCGGACGAGGGGCTCCTCGAGGCGGCGGCGAGCCGTCGCCGTGCCGCCGACGATCCAGGCGTTGCTCGCGGCGCGGCTCGACCGGCTCGACGACGGCGAGCGCGCCGTGATCGAGCGCGGCGCCATCGAGGGCAGGAGTCTTCGCCGCGGCGCGGTCGAGGCGCTCGTCGCCCGAGATGCCGGCGGCGTCGACGCGCACCTGCTCGCCCTCGTCCGCATGGACCTCGTCCGCCCGCGGCCGCGCGCCGGCGAGGGCGCCTTCCGCTTTCGCCACCAGCTCATCCGCGACGCGGCGTACGACGCGCTGCCCGAAGGAGACGCGCGCCGTGCTGCACGAGCGCTTCGCCGACGGCTCGAGGACACCGGCGACCCTGGCCTCGGCGACGAACCTCGGCTACCACCTCGAGCGGCGCGCCGCTCCCGCGCCGAGCTCGGCGCGGCCGACGACCACGGGCGCCGGGTCGCGGCCACGGCCGCCGCCCAGCTGGCCGCGGCCGGCCACACGGCCACCGGCCGGGGCGACCTGCCGGCCGCCGCCAACCTGCTCGAGCGGGCCATCGCCCTGCCCCGACCGACCGGGATCGACCGCACGCTCGTGGCCGACCTCGTGAACGCCTTCTTTCAGGCGGGCCGGGTGGAGGATGCGTTCGCCTACGCAGGCGCGGTCGTCGCGCGAGCGGCGGCCGCCGGTGACTTGGCCGCCGAGCTCTGCGCCCGGATCGACCAGGGCGGCATCCGCACGTATCTTTGAGCCCGAGGGCGCCGTTCAGCAGCTGTCGGCGACCATCGAGCAGGCGTTGCCCGTCTTCGAGGCGGCTGGGGACGACTTCGGGCTCTTCACCGCCTACCTCGGGCTCGTGCAGGTCGAGCACATGCACGCCAGGATGGACGCAGTACTGGAAGCGGTCGAGCACGCACTCGAGCATGCGCAGCGGGTGGTCGGCCCCCCGGTCGTGGCGTTTCGGCTGACGGGGTACGGGGCCGCGTCGCGTCTGCACGGCAGCACGCCGGTGTCCGACTTGCTCGCCTGGCTGGACGAGCAAGAGGAGCAGGGAGGGCTGCGGTTGTATCTCCAGATGCACCGTGCGCATGCGCTGGCGATGATCGCCCGCTTCGCCGAGGCGCGGGCGATTCTCACCGAGCTGCGGGCACAGCTCGCCGACCAGGGCTCGGTGATCCCGCTCGCACTGGCGACCGGGTTCCTGAGCGTCGCTGTCGAGCTGCTGGCCGGCGACCCGGCCGCCGCCGCCGCATTTGCGGACGAAGGCTGCCGCCTGTTCGAGGCGGCCGGCGAACGATCGTGGCTCTCGAGCGTCGTCGGGAGGCTCGCGTTGGCCCTCGACGAGCTCGACCGGCTCGACGAGGCGGACGCGGCAGCCGGCCGAGCTGCCGAGCTCGGGGCAAGCGACGACGCGCTCACCCAGATGCTCTGGCGGCAGGCGAGGGCGAAGGTGCTCGCCCGGCGCGGCGATATTGCCGAGGCCGAGCGGCTGGCACGCGAGGCGGTCGCGATCGGGGCTGAGACCCAGATGCCCGACTCGCTGGGTGAGGCCCAATCGGACCTCGCCGAGGTGCTGATGCTCGCCGGAAGAACGGCCGAGGCCGTGGCCGCGTTCAGGGAGGCGCTCGCCCTGTTCGAGCGCAAGGGCAACCTCGCCATGGCCGAACGCATGACCACGAGGCTTCGCAAGCTGGCGCCCTCCGCGTGAGGCGGGCGCTACGAAGCGAGCTCGGCGAGAACCTCTTGCACGAGCATCGGCTGGCGGTAGGCGAACGGGTGGTGGAAGGCCGTCAGGGCGTCCTCGGGCGCAACGCGCAGCTCGGCGGTGCGACCCTCGTGAACCCGGGTGACCGTGACCTTGACGCGGCCGTCGGCGCGGTTCCAGTAGAGCCGGACGTCCAGGCCGTCGTTGGCCCGGTCGGCGAGCTCGACCCAATCGGTGGTGGTGGTTGCTACGGACATCTCCAGCTCCTTTCTCGTCATGGTGCATTCACGATCGCAGTGCGCGGCCCGGACGGAAATGGAGCCAGCAGGCGTTCTGCGGTGAGGCCAGCCGCACCATGGCTCCGCGCGCCGGACCGGGCGAGGATGGAACGGGCGACGAGCTCGGCGTCGCGCCCGACACCTCCGATGAAGTGAGAGTTGCGCCGGTACTGGTAGGCGAGACCGACGACGTAGAGGCCCGGGACACGCACGCTTCCCTGCCGCTGGACGAGCTCTCCTGCCCAGTCGTGCGCGCGGGCGACGCGGAGCCAGGGATAGGAGCGGCGGTAGCCGGTCGCCCAGACGATCGCACCGAGCTCCCGCAGATCGAGCGACTGTGGCTCGGCGCGGAGGGCGAGAGGAGCGACAGGCTCGGCGGGGGCGCCCTCGGCCAGCGGGTGCGAGTCGATCCGGCGCAGGACCTTCGCCAGGCGGGCGTCCGCCTTCGCGACGTTCTCGGCGAGATCACCGGCGAAGACCGCCCGCCGGCCGTCGAAGCCGGTGAGCCGTCCCACGACCTCGACCCCGATCGAGTCGAGCAGGTCGACCCCGAGGTCATCCTCGCCGTTCCCGCCGCGGAGCGGAAAGAGCGGCACGCGCTTGGCAGCGTCGAGGTCCGGCAGCTCGTCGATCGTCCGATCGAAGTCACCGAGGAGTTGCAGCCATTCGAAGATGTCGCGGCCGCGGTACCTGCGCGGCGCCCGCGAGTGCCTGCCGGCCGAGAGCACGACGTCCCGACCCGCAGCGCGGAGCTCCAGCGCGATCTGCTGCCCGCTCGCGCCGGCACCGACGACCAGCACGCGCCCCTCGGGAACAAGGCCGGGACGCCGGTACTCGGAGGCGTGCATCGCAGGCACGCCTCGCGGAGCCGGAAACGGCACATGGGGGACGTCGGCGTCGCCGGTCGCCACGACCACGTTCCGGGCGATCCAGGGCCCCGCGCTCGTGTCCACCCGGAACCCGGCGGGCGAACGCCGGACGCGCTCGACCTCGACCCCCTCGACGACCGGCGCGGCGAACGATCGTGCGTAGTCCTCGAGGTAACCGATGAGCCCGAGGCGGTCGAGGAACCCGTCGGGCTCCGCGTGGACTGCTCCGCCGGGCAACCGGTTCATCCAGTTCGGTGAGAGCAGCGTCAGCGAGTCCCAGCGCTCGTGCCAGCGCTGGCCGACCCGGCCGCGCTCGAGCAGGACATGCTCGTGGCCGGCGCCGGCCAGGTAGTGGCTCAGAGCGAGCCCGGCCTGGCCGGCGCCGACGATCAGGGTGTCGATCCGTGTTGCCATGCCCCGTCTCACGTTCAGGCCGCAGTCCCGACGTACACCTCGACGCCGTTCGTGACCATGTCGAACACCGCCGACCGTGCCTTCGCCCGCTCGACGAGCTCCTGCAGCTTCTCCGGCGGGGCGTCTCCCTCGACGTCGAAGCACACCCGGATCTGGTCGAAGCCGTTGCGCACCTCGTCCGTGAGGCCGAGTGCTCCGCGCACGTCCATGTAGCCCTCGAGCTTCGACTCGACCTTGGTCAGCCGAATGCCGCGCGCGGCGGCGACGTAGACGAGCGAGGTCGTCAGGCAGGCTGCCAGCGCGTGCAGCAGCAGCTCCGCCGGGTTCGGGCCGGTGTCGTTGCCGATCAGGATCGCGGGCTCGCCGGCGTCGAGCTCGAACGCCTGGGCGCGTGACGTGTCCTCGCCGCCGGCGGCGTAGAAGTCCCTGATCGTCGAGCGGTTGTGCGCGCCGTCGATCCAGCGGTTGGACACGCGGAACTGGAACGCTCCGAGCTCCGGCTGGGCCTTGACCGCATCGAGGGTCGCAAACAGCGTCTCGGTGTCGACGCCGTTCCGGATCCGCTCCATGGTCGTGCTCATCTGCAACTCCCTTCGTCTGGCGGGCTCATCCCGCGTCGCCAGGGAGAAAACAGCCAACCGGTTGGCGCAGAGGTAGCTCCGCGGTAAAGGCGTGGTAGCGTCGCAGGGGAGATGGAGTTCAAGCTCCTCGGCCCGCTCGAGGCGAGCGATGGGTCGACGCCAATCGATCTTGGGGGCCGCAAGCAGCGCGCGCTGCTCGCCCGGCTCCTGCTCGACGCGAACCGCACGGTTGCGACCGACCGGCTGGTGGACGACCTCTGGGGTGAGGAGGTTCCCGAGTCGGCCCAGAAGATGGTGCAGATCTACGTCTCACAGCTCCGCAAGGTCCTGCCGAAGGACATGGTGCGTACCCGCCCGCCGGGCTATGCGCTCGAGATCGACCCGGCGGCCATCGACCTCGTCCGCTTCGAGCGGCTCCGGCGCGAGGGCGAGGCGGCGCATGCCGCCGGGAACGCCGACCTGACCGCCGAGCGGCTACGCGAGGCGCTCGCCCTCTGGAGAGGGGATCCGCTGGTGGAGTTCCAGGAGCCGTTTGCGCAGGTGGAGGCGGCGCGCCTCGCCGAGCTCCATCTCGCCTGCGTCGAGGCGCGGATCGACGCCGACCTCGATCGCGGCCGTCACACCGAGCTGGTCGCCGAGCTCGACGCACTGGTCGCGCGGCATCCGCTGAGGGAGGGCCTCCGCGCGCGGCAGCTGCTCGCCCTCTACCGCTCGGGCCGCCAATCCGAGGCGCTTTCGAGCTACCAGGCATTTCGCACGCAGCTCGCCGAAGAGCTGGGGCTCGAGCCGTCGGCGGCGCTCAAGGAGATCGAGCGCCAGATCCTGAGGCACGACTCCCACCTCGACCTCGAGGCGCCGGCACCGGCTCCTCACAGCTCCGTGCCAGAGGTGCAGTACGTGACGAGCGGGGATATCTCGATTGCCTATCAGGTGCTCGGCGACGGACCGGTCGACCTCGTCTTCGTCCACGGGTGGGTCTGCACCTTTCTCCCGGGGTGGGAGCGTCCGCAGATCGCGAGCTTTTACAACGGCCTCGCCTCGATCGGACGGCTGATCCAGTTCGACAAGCGCGGGACGGGGCTCTCGGACCGAGTCGCCGAGGTGGCTGCGCTCGAGGAGCGGATGGACGACGTGCGCGCGGTGATGGATGCGGCGGGCTCGGAACGGGCCGTCCTGGTCGGCGTCTCGGAAGGTGGCCCGATGGTCACGCTCTTCGCCGCGACGTATCCGGAGCGCACGGCCGGTCTCGTCCTCCTGGGTGCGTACGCGCGGCGGCTCTGGGCGCCCGACTACCCGATCGGGCTCCGTCCAGAGGACGTGTGGTGGCAGAGCCCCGCCCCGCGGGCGTGGGGCCTGCCGATGGCGAAGCGGTGGGTCGACGAGCGCGCACCGTCTGCGTCCGGCGACGAGGACGCCTATCGCTGGTACGCGTCGTACCTCATGCGGGGGGCGAGCCCCGGAGCGGCCGCCCACCTGGCGCGGATGAACGCCGAGATCGACGTCCGGGACGTCCTCCCGTCCATCCACGTGCCGACCCTGGCGCTCTACCGCCGCGACGAATACCTCCGGGAATACACCCGCTACATGGGGGAGCGCATCCCGGGCGCCCGCATCGTCGCGCTCTCCGGGGCCGACCATCTGCCCTGGGAGGGTGCGCAGGAAGAGGTTCTCGGCGAGATCCAGCGATTCGTCGCCGAGCTCCACGAGGATCCCGAGCCTGACCGCGTGCTCGCGACGGTGCTCGTGGTCGAGGCGGACGGCACCGAGGACGCCTGCGACGTGGTCCGCGCCGACGTCGCCCGCTTCCGCGGGACGGAGCTCGCGCTCACGACCGACACGCTCGTCGCGATGTTCGACGGCCCCGCGCGCGCGATCCGGTGCGCATCCGCCCTGATGGAGCTCGCGCGCGCTGTGGGCCGGCCGTCTCGCGCCGGCCTCCACACGGGCGAGCACGAGCTACGGAGCGACCTCCTCGAAGGCATCCCGGTCTCAGTGGCCCGCGGCCTGAAGGAGCGTGCCGAGCACGGCCAGGTGCTGGTGTCGTCGACCGTCCGCGACCTCGTCGCGGGCTCCGGCCTCGCCTTCGGCGAGGCGGAGCCGGAGCCGCTTCGGGTCAAAGGAGTGCCGGGCCAGTGGCCGGTTCACGCCCTGGTCGCATGACCGGCCCCGGGCCGCCGGGTAGTGGCCCGCTAAATCGCCGCCGATCTGCGAAGATCGCTCCATGAGCCCGGGCGCGGTCCACTACCGCATCGACGACATGCCGAAGGAGGCGGTCAAGGAAGGCCTGCACCGCCGGTTGATCACGACCGAGCGGATGATGCTCGCGCACGTCTACCTCGACCAGGGCGTCGTCGTCCCGAAGCACTCGCACGAGAACGAGCAGCTCACGTACATCCTCGAAGGCACGCTCCGCTTCTGGCTCGGTGACGACGAGTCCGAGGTCGTCGACGTCCACGCCGGCGAGGTGCTGCACATTCCCTCGTGGCTCCCGCACAAGGCGGAGGCGCTCGACAACGTGCTCGACGTGGACGTCTTCTGCCCGCCGCGCCAGGACTGGCTCGACGGCAGCGACACCTACCTCCGCTAGCGGGTTCTCCGCCGTGAGCTGGAGGTCGCGGGTTCGCCGCCCACGGCTCGCGGAGCGGTCACTGAGGGTGTCGCGCTTCCCGCGAATCGCGTCGCTTCGCGGCCAATCCAGAGAAAGCCCCGGAATGGCCGCAAAAGTCTAGACGTCGAGATCAGCCCTGGATGATGTTTCGAACCTGCGAGATCTGAGGCTCTCCAGCATCGACACCGAGATCGTTCATGATCGGCATCAAAGTGCGCCCGAAGGCGTCGAACGACTCCTGGGAATCCCAGACGTCAAATACATGTACGCCTGATCCCGCCTCGAACGCGACGTGGTAGAGCCGGCCCGATGGGGCGCCTTGCCCCGCTTCCTCGAGCCGCCGGACGCCTGCATCGTAGTTTTCCGCACTCATTGATGGGAATGGGAAGTAGACGCCGATGGCCATTAGAGCCTCGCTTTCGTCGAAGACGGGGCGAGGAGTCTACGACCAGTAGGAGGTGGTGACAAGTGCTTACCAGCACACGGGAGGGTCGCTTGGGCCAGCGTTCGGGAATGTCCCCTGACGCGACCGGCGCGAAGTCTGTTACCCCGTGGTTGGCTCGGCTACGTTGCCCTGAACCAGTTCCTTGAAAGCGGCCTCGTCGCGGATCGGGTCGAAGTCGCTGTCCCCGGCAGCAAGCGAACAGAACGGCTCGTGGCGGTCGATCGCGAGCCGGAGATGCCTGATCGCGTCGTCTGTCCGGCCGGCGAGGCTCTCGCAGCACGCGAGGTTGTAGAGCGGCCCTGCGTACTCAGGATGAGCTTCGATCAACTCGCGTCCCCGATCGGCAGCCTCGGCGTATTCGCCTGACTCGTAGAGATGATGGAGCGGCATCCAAAGCTCGCCGCCCTGGGCCTCGTACGCCTTCCCCGGAGTTCCGCCGACCGCGACGAGCGTCGTCCCCGGCTCCTCGGCGAACGCCGTCCGCTTCACCTCGGGGCGAACGAAGACGAGTGTGCCCGCGGGTGCGTCCACCCGCTCGCCGTCGAGCTCGAACGTCGCGCGCCCTCGCTGAACGAGGTACAGCTCCTCCTGCAGGTCATGCTCCTGTGACTCGTCGTGCTCGTTGATGAGCCGATCGCCCACCTGATGAGCTGTGAACGCATTGACGCCGAAGGACGTGATACCGAAGTGGAACCGGACAGGCCGCCAAGGACAGCGGCCGTCGCTGATCTCGTCGATCTCGTCAATCTGGGCCACCGCGTAACCGCTCATTCGGCCGTCCTCCTCCGGGTTGTGGGATAAGCAGGCGACCCAGCCTAACGAGCGCCCGGCAAGGATCGACCACCTCGCCGCGGCGACACCGTAGATGCTCGCCTGCGCCAGTGTTCTGGAATGACGCCTGAAGCGGAGTCGCGGCTCGAGAGACCAGCCGAACTGCGATAGTCGAGGCGACATGGACGTGCAGCGCATCTGCTTCCTCGGCACGCGCACCGTGCACTTCGACGCGACAGCGGCCTTCTTCAAGGACGTTCTCGGGCTGGAATACGCCCAAGGCGCACCAGGGTACTCCGTCTTTCGTCTCCCATCAGGGGGAGGCGATTACGTGGAGGTCTTCGGCCGCGAAGCGGATCCGTCCCTCCTCCCAGCCGAAGTCGGGGACGGCGTATTCGTAGCTTTCGCCGTGGATGACATCGCCGGCGCTCGCGAGGAGTTCGCAGCCGCCGATGTCGAGCTGATTGGCGACCTCGTCTGGGCCGCAGAGGGTTACGGATGGTTCTACTTCCGGGCTCCCGACGGCAACATTTACGTGATGCAGCAAGACACCCGCCCATCCAAAGCCTGACGGCGCCGATCACGACAACGGCGTCAGCGCGGCGGGCTGCCCGAGCGTTCAGGAATGTTCCCCGAACCGCGAGAGGCGAAAGCAAGCCTCCCCGTCGTCGGGAGTGCTACGCGATCCCGACCTCCTTCTTGATCTGCGCGATCGAGAGTGATCCGAACATCGTCACCGCAACCTGGGCGCCGGCCAGCGTGTAGCAGTTCACCCCGCGGCTCTCCCGCACGCTGCCCGGGCCAATGTCGCCGACCTTCGTGCACTTCCACCCTCCGGACGCTTTCAGCGGTGCATCCGGCTTGGCCTTCGCCCACTGCGGCAGCACAGCTCGCGCGAGCTTCATGCCTGTCGAGCACGGTGCGAGCAACGCCGTCACCGTCCATGTCGTACCCTGCAGCCTCTTGTTCTTGCCTCCGCGCAAGGTCGCCGTCCACGCATCGTGCGGTCCCTTGATCTGCCCACAGAGCGTTAGTCCCGACGAGCGAGCCGCCGCGGCATTGGCGGAGTTTCCGACGAGGACGCACCCCACAGCCACGAGAACGACCATCGTGCGCATCTCAACCCCCCTGGTCTGAGCTTTTTGCTGCCTGAACCCAAGCGGCCTCAGAAGTGAAATACCCCGCCGCAAGAGCGTCAAACCCGGACCGGGTGGGGCGAGCATCGTGGAGTGCGCCAGCGTTCAGGAATGTCCCCTGACAACCCCGCGGGGTCGTTCTACATCTTTCCGGGCACTGTCAGGTCGCGCACCTGAAGCATGAACGCCGTCATTCCGCTTTCGCTGCCCTTCGAGTGCACCTCGCCTCGACGGATGAAGGCCGCCTCGCCCTCACATAGCGCGATGCGCTGGTCGTCACCGCCCGCAACCCAACCGCTGCCGGCGAGCGCGAGGAAAATCTGGCCGAACCCCGCTTCGTGTGACCCGATGACACCGCCGGGCTCGAGGTCGATGACATACGCGCGCGCCTCGCCTTCGCCCGCCGCGACCGCGATCGAGGAAGCGAGGCTCACGTCGTAGGGACGCTTGCCGATGCGTTCGGCAACGCTTGCGGTAAACCGAAGAATCTCCATCCGCCGATTGTCCCCGAAGGAACATCGGCTTCGTTGCGGCGACGCGATGGCTGGGTGGGCCAGCGTCCGGAAATGACGCCAGAGCGGAGACCGGTGGCGGCTCGTTGCCGCTGGTGCTCAGACCGCTCGAACTTCGGCGAGCCGCTTGACTGCGAACTCGTCCGTACCGCTGGGGTCCCAGCAGACGGCGGCTTCCCATGCGGCCCGTGCTTGCGTGGCAACGTCGTGCGTGGCGTCGTCGAGACCGGCGGCGTTGTGTGGCAGCGCCAGGTCGAGGTCGGGGACGTCGACATGCGACTCGTCCCAGTCGATCAGCGCGACCCGATCCGCGGTCATGCGGATGTTGCCCGGGTTGGGGTCGCCGTGGACGACGCACCGCTCTCGTCCGGTGAGCCGCGCCCACGCTGCTCGGCATCGAACGACACCCTCAGGCGGCATCGCGCCGAGGTCGATCTTCGTCCCGTTTTCCGCGTGCAGAAGTTCGGTCGACGATCGCCAGCCCGGGCGTTGGGACCAGCCGTGCGTCAGTCGGTGCAGCTGGCGGAGTGTGTCGGCGACGCGACGCCAGTCGGCCTCCGTCTCGGGCGGTCCGCCCTCCACGTAGGTCATCACGACCAGACCGTCGGCGAAGTGCCGGCCGTCGGTGGTCGGGATCGGCACCGGCACCGTCAGACCTTCACGGTCGAGGTGTCGCAACAGCTCGGTCTCCCACGCAATGTCAGCGTCGCTGCGCCTGCCGAGCCGACCGACCGCGAGCTGCCCGTTGACGCGCACGCTCCACACCTCGTTGACGCCAACTCCGCCAGTGAGCGGTTCGATACGGGCGACGTCGTCACCCCACTGATCGAGTGCCTCCCATCCCATGGCCATATCTTCGCGGAGGGTCATGAAGCGCTCGACGGCTGCTTAGCGAGGACAGCGCCGCGCTGCGGCAGCGGGAGCCCGATGCTCAACGACTGCTGCCGGGCTACAAGATGGCCCGCTGCGCCAGTGTGCGGGAATGTCCCTTGACGAACTTGAACACAGCGCGTGATAACCGTTCTTGCTGAGGTCTCGCTAAACGTTCTCGGTAGCTCGTGAATCATAGGAGTTGTGAGCACGATTTCGGACGTCGACCGCGTCGCCGCGATCGAACACGCGTATCGAGACGGGTACCGGCGCTTTCTCACGCTCGCGCTCGGGATGCTCGGAGATGTCGACCGTGCGCGGGACGCAGTGCAAGAGGCCTTCGCTCACGCTTTGCGGCACAGAGGCGATCTGCGGGAGGCGGAGAGCCTCCACGCCTGGCTCTGGCGGATCATGGTGAACGTCTGCCGTGTGGAGAGGCGGCATTCGGTCATCAGGCTGGACGAGAGCTACGAGCTCGAGGCGAACGGCCATCCCGGCGACTGGCTCGAGGTACGAGCCGTGATTGCAGCGCTCCCAGAGCGACAGCGGCTCGTGCTCTTCCTGCGCCACTACGCCGACCTCGACTACCACACGATCGCAGAGGTCGCGGGGATCGAGCGCGGCACCGTCGCGGCCACACTCCACGCCGCCCACCGGAAGGTCAGAACTGCGATGACGGAGGTACATCGGTGAATGACCAAGACGTCACGGCCGTGCTCGAGCGCCTGATCGGACCGCTCGAGGATGAAATGGGAAGCTGGGATGACGTTCTCGGGCGTGCCGCCGAGCCCCGCCCCGACGACTGGGATGATGTGCTCCATCCGGCGGGAGCAGAGCATCCACCCCGCCGTTGGACGTTCCGGCGCTGGCGGATCGTCGCCGTCGCTGCCGTGATCCTGGTCGGCGGGCTTCTCATCACGCCGGCGTTCGGCATCGGCAGCAGCCTCGTTGACCTCCTCGGGGGCGGCCCCCGGGGGGAGCCGCCGCACCGCGTGACCGCGGTCGGGGACCTTCCTTCTGGTCGCCCGACGGACAGATCGTGTTCGAGGGCCGCATCGGGACGCCGAAGAATGGTCAGTATCAGGGGTACGTCATGAACCCGGACGGCAGCGGGAAACGAGCGCTGCTCGAGCTGGGGGACGGGTCTTTCTCTTGGTCTCCCGACGGGCGGATGATCGCTTTCAGACGGCACAACGGCCAGGTCTACGTCGCGAACGCCGACGGGAGCGGAGCACGGAGGCTCACGTCGAGACCCGGGAGCTGGAGCGTCGGGGCCTGGTCGCCCGACGGACGGAAGATCACCCTTAGGGCCTCGAGCCGCGCGAAGATCGGGATTTACGTCATGAACGCCGACGGAAGCGGGCAGCGGAGGCTCACGCGGGGCGTCGCGCCTGCCTGGTCGCCCGACGGGCGGAAGATCGCCTACTCGAGCGTCAGGCCCGGCAACAGCGGCAACAGCGAAGTCTTCGTCATGAACGCCGACGGGAGCGCGAACCGAAGGCTGACACCGCAGCCGGCCGGCGGTCACAGCCCGGACTGGTCGCCCGACGGGCGGAAGCTCATGTTCTCGAGCCGGCGCGACGGCAACTGGGAGGTCTACGTCATGAACCCCGACGGGAGCGGACAGCGGAACCTCACGCGCAACCCGAGGAGTGACGGCTCTGCGACCTGGTCGCCAGACGGGCGAAAGATCGCTTTCGTGACCCGGCGCGACGGCAACTGGGAGGTCTACGTCATGAACCCCGACGGCAGCGGGAAGCGGAATCTGACGCGCAATCCGGGGAACGACGGTCCTCAAGGCTGGGGTGCTGACTGGTCTCCCGACGGGCGGAAGATCACCTTCGTCAGCGACCGCGACGGCACCTACGAGGTCTACGTCATGAACGCTGACGGCAGCGGACAGCGCAGGCTGACACACCGCGGTTCGTAATCTCGCTGTTCGCCAGACCGCGGCGGCCGACCGGAGTCGTCGATGCGATCAACAGACAGACCGCCGACCTGCCCCAGTGATGCTTCTATGAAAGTCAAGCGGTCATGGGCGGGTGCTCGAGTAGGCGGTAGAGGTTGCGGGCGAGGTAGCGCTTGAGGCAGCGGTTGGCTTCGCGTCGTGTTTTGCCTTCTGCGAGTCGCCGTTCGATGTAGGCGATCGTCGCCGGGTGTGAGCGCTTGCGGGTGACCAGAATCATGTGCAGCGTGCGGTTGAGCTTGCGGTCGCCTGATCGGTCGAGGCGGTAACGGATCGTCTGGCCGGAGGAGGCCGGGATCGGCGCTGCGCCGGCGAGCCGCGCGAATGCGGCTTCAGAGGTGATGCGTCCGTGGTGTGACCAGGAGAGCAGGAGTTGTGCTGCTGCGTGCGGACCGACGCCGGGCTGGTCGAGCAGCTGCGGCGCGAGCTTGCGCGTCAATGTTTCGATCTCGCGTGCGAGCTCGCGCTCCTCGTCGGTCAGTTGCAGGATGCGTCGCGCGATCGAGCGCAGCGCGAGCAAGCTGCCGCGAAGCTCTGGATCACGTCTGCCGTCTGGCCGCGTTGCCGCGAGCCGCTGCAAGAGCCGCGCGCGTGTCAGCGGACGCAGCTCGCTCCGTAACGGCTCGGGGGTGGTGATCAGCAGATCTCGCAGCTGGCAGAGACCGGCACGCTTGGCATTGACGGCGCCTTCCCGTGCGGCTACCAGCGCCTGCAGCGCCTGGCGTTCACCGCCTGCCCGTGGCGTCGCGGGCCGCTTGTCGGCGAGCACGCTGCGGGCGGCACGGACCGCGTCGAGCGCGTCGGTCTTGCCGCCCGAGCGGCGCTCTCGCCGCAGCCTGCCGACCTCGAGCACCCGCTCGCCACGACCGGTGAGGAAGCGCGTGAGACCGGCACCGAACGAGCCTGTCCCCTCGACAGCGAAAACACGACGCCCCGGCGCGTGCTCTTCGCCGAGCACGAGCGCTTGCCGATAGCCATCGCTGTTTGCCGCAACGTTCGCCTCGAACACGACCGTGCCGTTTCGAACGTCGACGACCGCGAGCGCATGCGAGTCGCGGTGAGGGTCGACACCAACGACGTAGTCCAACTGATCTGCGAGCATCCGTGACCGACCTCCAGCCAAGCGTTGGGGGACACATCCGGTGTCGGTCTGGGGTGGAAACCGCGGGCGGCAGAACTGTGACGGGTCACGCGCTCACAACGCGGACAGGCTTCTGATCAGGCCAGCAAGCGGACGCCAGGCCGGCACCGGCCTCTTCGCCCGGACAGATCACTGGAAAGACACCCGCCAACGGGGTCATTCGAAAATCGAGTCACAGACAAAGAGCACCGGCACCACCCTGACGAGAGCCCCAGACGGGACTCGCACACACTCACAGTTCAGGAATGTTCCCTGAAGCGACCCTGGCAGGCGCCCGTAGCCTTTGCGCTGCCCGGTGATCGGACAGCGCAAAGGGTTGGGTGGGATCACGCGACGGCTGTGGTTTCCTTCGCCGCGGTTGTGGCGGCTGCCGCTTGCTTGATCAGGTCTGCGACAGCAGCGGGTTGGGAGACGTAGACGGAGTGGCTGGCGTCGACCTCGACCACGGTCGCACCGATGCGCTCGGACATCGTCCGCTGTGCGTCGGGCGGGATCATCAGGTCCTCGGTTGTGACCAGGTACCAGCTCGGCTTGCTCCGCCAGGCGGGCTCACCGACCGTGCCGCCGAGGGCGTCCACGCCCCACGGGACTTGCGAGTCGGCCATGAACGCGGCCTGTTCGGCGCTCAGGTCACCCGCGAAGGACGCATGGAACTTGTCCCGGTCGAGGAGGAGGAATCCGTCGACAGGAGGCAGGATCGGCGGCTGGGCTCCGCCGGCCGGGAAGCCGGCGAGCAGCGTATTCACCGATTCGCCCGCGTCGGGGGCGAACGCGCAGATGTAGGCAAGGCCAGCGACACGCTCGTGAGTGCCAGCCTCGCTGATCACTGCCCCGCCGTAGGAGTGTCCCACGAGGATCGTCGGCCCGTCCTGCTGGTCGAGGATCATGCGCGTTGCTGTCGCGTCCCCTTCCAGGGAGAGGGTCGGGTTCTGCACGACGCTCACCCGGTAGCCGTCGGCAGTGAGCAGGTCGTACAGAGCCTGCCACCCGAGCCGTCGACGAATCCGCCGTGAACAAGCACGACGCTCGGCTTGTCGCTCATCTTGCACCTCCTCCTGCGGCCCCTCATTGTGGCCGCATCGTCGATCTGGCGGGGGCGCTGCCTTCCCTGCGGTGACGGAAGCCACCGCACCGATGGCAACGTCCGACGCAATCTGTCGGCTACACGGTTGCAAATCACGCCTCGCCGCGTCGGTGCAGCTTGGCGGCGTAGGCCGCTCCTGCAGGTCATGGGCCTAACGGCACACGCGGCTCGCGATCTAGGCCAGAGATCTCCGGCGAGAATCGCGTTAGATGCCCGAGTGTTCAGGAATGTCTTCTGAGCGGCGCCGAGACGATTGCTCGGCGCTGGTCACCGCGGTCAGGTTCATGGTCAGCAGCACTCCCGGTTTGGGTAACTCGCGGACGCCGATCACGGTGCGGGCAGGCCTGTGGTCTCCCATCTTCTCGGCGTACGCGGCATTCATCGCCTCGAAGTCGCTCATCTGGCCAAGAAACACATTGACATGGACGACATGCGCCAAGTCCGAACCGACCGACTCCAACATCACCTTGAAGTTGTCGAGGATCTGGCGCGTCTGCGCTTCGATCTCCTCCCCGGCCAGCTTGCCGGTGGCCGGATCAACACCGGCAGCAGCGCCTATCGTGATCGAGTCGCCGACCCTGGCCACGTGGCTGTACGGCCCGATCGGCTCAGGCGTGTTAGCGGGTGTGCTGGTCTCGACATCTGGCATGACCGCCTCCTGCGTAGACAACGCTGTTCTCGAACATACGCGACCGGTGAGAGCGTCAAGGCCCGACGAGTCCGCACTCGACTGCCCCAGAGTGCTTTCGCCTGACACTACGCCAGAAGCGATACGGCGCGAATCCTTCGCGGGTTCGAGTCCCGTCGCTCCCGTCTCGATTTGCACGGAGTGCGCGCCGAGGACAGTCGACATGCACCTCGCGGCGCAAACTGATAGTCCTCCCTGTGCGTAAGAGCGGAGTGACCGGTGTGAGACGAAGTCTCCTACTCCTCGCTGTGGCAGCACTCGCCGGCCTCGCGGCCGCCGGGTCGGCGAGCCCAGCCCAGAGTGTGTGCCGCCCGACGCTGTCGGGGGGCGGTGGCCCGTTCGAGACGAACCATGCGCCGGCACCGAGACGTGCCCGCATCGGCGCCGGCCACGTGATGACTGGGCGGATCCTTCGCTACCCGGGGTGCACGCCGGTGAGAGGGGCGGTGGTCGAGTTCTGGCAGGTGAGCGGGAACGGGCGCTACGACCGGCGCGGGCACGGGAGCGTGGTCACTGGGCCCAACGGGGTGTTCAGGTTCGAGGGCCCGGTCCCGCCCAGCGAGTTCGGTCGGCCATCGCATATCCACGTCCACGTCAGCGCTGCCGGTTACGAGGACGTCGTGACCACCTGGATGATCGCCCGCGGCACCCGGATCGGGCGACTCGACATCGTTCTCGTCTCGTCGCTCTAGGTCTCGACGCGCCTCCTGGGACGCTACTTGCTCTGGCGAAGCGCCGTCCAATGGACGACGTGCGTATCGCAGCTGAAGAGACCCTTGCCGGGAATCGTCTCCTGGCTGTGCTGCCTGAACGTCCCTGACGCCTTTCCGGCCTTGATCGTGCCCTTGAAGAACCCCTCCTGTGTGATCCGGGAGAACGCGCCTGTCGGTAGCACGGGCGCGACGCCGGCGCGGGGATTGAGGGCGCGAGCTCGTGCCGGTGCCGCACGTGTCCGCGTATTCGTAGGAGTACTCGCGCATGGCCTTGCCCTTCGGCGTGAGCGTGAAGCAGATGCCCCCCTTCTGCGACGTCGTGCCGACGTAGCGCACGCCGCCGTAGATGCAGGTCGCCGTGGACGACCCGGCGCTTCCCTGCGAAGCCAGCACCCCGCCGAGCAGTCCGGCCAGGAGCGCAGCGGCGATCGCGACGGGCAGAAGGCGCGGCACCGACCGAGTCTAGCGCGACACGATGACGAGCTGGTCGCCGGCGTGGAGATCTCGCTTTGCGGCAGCGCCGGCCCCAAGCTCGAGCACCAGCCGCGACCTCCGCGCATACGCCATCCGCCACGGCCTTACGTCTTCGGCCACGCGGACGACGCGCAGCTCCCTGTCGAGGAACACGAGGTCGATCGGGAACCGCATGAACCAGGTGTGCACCGACGACGCCGGCCGGAGCAGCAACCCCTCGTCCGCCTCGAGCCGCCGCCGCCCGAGCAGGCCTTTCAGCCGCCGGAACGGATTTGCCGCGAGCTCACAGCGCGGGCAGACCGGCTCCCCGGTCGCGGTGACCACCGAGACGACCGTTCCTCCGCTCACGATTGGCCCGGAGTGGCGAGGAAGAGTGTCACGATCGCCCCCAGCGCGAGGAACGGGCCGAACGCGATCGCCTGCTTCCGCGCCTGCGCGCCCCTGAGAACGATCAGCGCCAGGCCGAAGAGCGCGGCCGCGACGAAGCCGAGGAGCAGGGCCGCCCCGACCAGCCGGCCCAGTGCTGCGCCGAGCAGCAGGCCGAGCTTCACGTCGCCCATCCCCATCCCGGCGGGATAGACGACCACGAGGAGGAGCAAGAGCCCGGCCGCAGCCAGGGCCGACACGACCCACTCGACCGTGTCACCGGGAAACGCGGCGATCTGGGCCGCCAGAACGAGCCCGAACGAGGGCAGCACGATCACGTTCGGGATCACGCGCCGCTCGAGGTCGATCGCCGAGATCCAGACGAGCACTGCGACGACGAACGCCTCGATCACCCCGCGCGCGCCCACCCCGAAACGGACGAGAATGGCCGCCGCAAGCCCCGCCGCAACGAGGACGGTGACTGCACCCCGAATGCCGGCTGGGCGGTACTCCCGCACAGGCCACGATAGAACGTAGGTTCGGACGGCGGAATAGGTCCCTGGTCCTAGTGGAAAATTCTTCCTGCCTATTGACCTTTTCGAGAATTCGCTCACAATTGGGATCAGGCTGACTCCGGTTTACGGAGCAGTGGGGAGATAGGGAGGGTAAACCGAGTGGGGAGAGCATCGGGCACGCGCCGACCGGCAACCGACGCCGCATTTCCACGTGGACCCCTCCCACGACAGTAGGGGGTTCACAGGAATGGATCACGTCTACGGTCTCTACGCGAGGGTGACGTCTTGGTACACCCTGGCCCGCGAGGAGAAGGGTCAGACCTTCGCCGAGTACGCGGTCATCATCGGGATCATCGCCGTGGCGGTCGTGGGTGCCGTCGGCACGCTTCGCGACGCCGTCGTCAGCGCACTCACGGACGCCGCCGCCGACATCTAGGTCGACCTGAAAGGAAGGAGGATTCGCTCATGGCCCATGCCAACAGCCTGATCGCCCGGGCGTACCTCTGGCTTTCCACCGCTCGCGAGGAGCGCGGCCAGACGTTCGCCGAGTACGCGGTCATCATCGGGATCATCGCCGTGGCGGTCGTCGGTGCCGTCGGCACGCTTCGCGACGCCGTCGTCGGCGCACTCACGGACGCCGCCGCCGACATCTAGGACGGTCGTGTCCACTGGAGCTGAGACGGGAACGGCGGGTTCCTCCCGTCTCGCGCGGGCCTACGCCTCGCGAGACGGGAGAGCGGCCAGGGGACTGGTCGAGTTCGCGCTGGTCCTTCCTGTCCTCATGCTCGTCATCGTCGGGATCATCAAGGTGGGAATCGTCTACAACAACTACCTCACGCTGAACGACGCCGTCCGCGCGGGCGCGCGGCAGTTCGCAATGGGTCGCGGCACGGCCAACGCTTGCACGCCGGCCATCAACCGCGTGAAGTCGTCCAGCTTCGAACCTGGACCAGACGAAGCTGACCGTCACCGTGCCGCCCGGCTTCCCGACCAATTCGTGCAGCGACCTGCTGGTCGGCACCGACGTCAAGTTGACCGCGACCTATCCGTGCAACATCAAGATTCCGCCGTTCATCAACATCTCGCTGACCTGCAGCGCATCGACGACGGAGCGGGTGGAATGACGAAGAACGCTGCAGCTACTTCGCCGCCTGGCGATCCGCTTCCGCCACGAGGAGCGCGGCGCCGTGCTCGTGCTGGTGGCCGTGTGCCGCCGTCGGCCTGGCCGCGATCGCCTCGTTCGTCGTCGACTACGGGCGCGTCATGAACGCGCAGAAGGAGCTGCAGGCGGCGGCCGACGCCGCGGCGCTCGCAGCCGCGCAAGAGCTGCCGGACGGCTCCGCAGCCGCGAACACCGCGCTCAGCTACGGCGCGACCGCCGGCGGCAAGAACACCCGCCCGGACCTGCCGAACGTCGTCACGAGCGCCGACGCGAAGTGCCTGAACTACCTCCAGCAGCTGATGCACGCCCAGCGGAACTGCGTGGTCGGCGACCCGCCGAACGCGATCAAGGTCGACCAGGACGCCGACGTGAAGCTGCTCTTCCTCGGCGGGCTCGGCATTCCGGGCATCCACGTCCACGCAACGGCGCTGGCCTCGATGAAGGGCGGCACGGCGTATCCGCTCGACGTCGTGATCGTCCTCGACCGGACCGGATCGATGGGCGAGGTCCACGGGCGGCGGCCTGGACAAGATCGACCGGGCTCGGCTCGGCGTCCAAGCGTTCCTGGGTGCCATGAGGCCGTCGTCCGACAGGATCGGGCTCGTCCTCTTCCCGCCGACCAACTCGACGAGCTGCAACTTCAGCGTAGGCGAACAACCCGTACGAGAACGCCCACGCCGGGTACGCGCGCCGTCCACTTGCGAAGCGACTTTCGCACGTCCGACACGGGAGGGCTGAACTACAGCTCGCCGCTCGTCCAGGCGGTCGGCGGCAGCCACCCGACCAGCTCGAGCTGCCCGGACGTGGACGGCATCACCGCCTACACGACCGCCTTCCAGCAGGCCAAGAACGAGCTCGACTGCCAACGGCCGGTCGAACGCCCAGGACGTGATCATCTTCTTCACCGATGGTGAGGCGAACTACGGGCCGTACATCGGAAGCGCTCCGAACACGACAACAACGAACGGCGGCACCCCTGCCAGTCGGCGATCGACCTGGCGACCACGCTGAAGGCCGGAGCGCCGCCTCCGGGCGAGCCGCCGCCCTTCGTCGGCGGTACGTGGGTCTACTCCGATCCTGTACTCGACCGATCCAGACACGCGCTGCACTGCGGCGATTCCCAAGCCCTCCAACTGGGACCAGCAGCACCCGAGGGGCCCGGCCTGGAACTGCTTGCCTCCGCAGCCGCAACGTCGATCTTCCCTGATCACAGCCCAAGCTCGACCTGGCGAGACGGACAGGGCGGCTACTACTGCCACGAGCTGCCGCACCTCACCGCGCAGACACACGCTGCAGTCGATGGCCTCGGTCGGCACGCGACGGACAGCCGCGGTTCTACACATCGGAGTGACGACCTGACCGACATTTTCAAGCGCATTGCGATCGACCTTTCTGCAACACGACTCTTGCCGGACGACACGCAATGAGCCGTCCGGCACTCGACAAGCCGTCAAACGTCGTCTACGACATTTGTAGATAACGAGGGGGAGGAGTAACGGGGGATGACCTACCGCGCACGCAACATAGGACTGGCAGTCGGCCTCGGCCTCGTGGCCGTGCTGCTGGTGACGCTCTACGTGAAGAACTCGAACTCGGACTCGCCGTCCACGACGCTCGGCGAGAAACTCGTGAGTGTGTTCATCGCTTCGCACGACATCTCGGCCGGTACGCCCGGCTCGGAGCTGACCAGCGCCATCCAGCCACAGCAGGTGCTTCGGAGCACGGTCGTGGCGGGAGCGATCTCGAGCAAGGATCAGGTGAAGGGGCTCGTGTCGACGGCGCCCATCCTGGCCGGACAGCAGGTCACTCAGCGCCAGTTTCAGCGGAATACCGGCGAGGGGATCTCGGGCGAGATCACACGCACGCAGCGGGCCTACCAGCTCGCCGGCGACGCGAACCAGCTACTCGTGAACACGCTCCAGCCGGGCGACCGGGTCGACGTGCTCGCCAGCGTCAAGTACGCGCCGGGCGACCTGCGGGCAGCCGGCGCCGGCGGTGACACGTCGTCGACCGGCGTCGCGTCGCGCATCATGCTCCGCAATCTGCTCGTGCTCCAGCAGCCGGAGACGCCCGCCGGGGCGGGCAACTTCGGCAACAACGGGGCGTACGCGATCATCCTTCGCGTCACCGACCAGCAGGCGCAGAAGCTCTTCTACGTGGTCAAGAACGCCGACTGGGCGCTGATGCTTCGGCCGGCGCGCGCTGCGGGCGACAGCCCAGGCTCTGCAGAGACGACCGGCTCGATCCTCACCGACGGGCTCAGGACTCCGCAGCTGAACGAGCTGCTGAACGGACCGCAGCCGTGACCGCGCTCTCGCAGAACGTCAGCGCCGGCTCCCGGAGCCGCACGCCCGTCTGTGTGATCGGCACGTCCGATGGGCTGAACGAGCTGCTCGCTGATCTCCGTGAGCACAAGGACATCGAGGTCATTCAGGCGAGCACGTTCCTCGACGACGCGACGCCGACGCTCGAGGGCGGCGGCGTCGAGGCCGTCCTCTACGCGACGCACGCCGGCCCCGGCTGGCTGGACGATCTGGCTGCGATCCGCGAGCACACGAGTGCCCCGATCGTTGTGCTGTCGTCGAACCAGTCCGGCGCCGTGCTCGAGCAGGCATTCGAGGCGGGCGTCGAGGAGGCGTTCCTCCTGCCGCAGGCCGTCGAGAACGTCGCCTTCACACTGCGCCGTGCGCACCGCACGGGCGGGAGGCTCACCGGCGTCGTCGAGCAGGCCGAGGGCAACGTCACGACGGTGTTCTCGCCGAAGGGCGGGATCGGGAAGACAGTGGTCGCGACCAACCTCGCGTCGGTGCTGGCGGTCGAGCACGGGAAGCGAACGCTCCTGCTCGACCTCGACCTCCAGTTCGGCGACTCGGCGATCGTGCTCGGCCTCCATCCGGAGCAGACACTGCACGATCTGATCTCCGCTCCCGGCGGACTCGACTCGCAGAAGCTCGAGGGGTACTCGACGCGGCACGAGTCCGGGCTGGACGTGCTGCCCGCGCCGCTTCGGCCGCAGGATGCCGACCTCGTGAGCGACGCGAAGCTCGCCCGCCTCTTCGAGGTCGCCCGCGCGACCTACGACGAGATCGTGGTCGACACCTCACCGTTCTTGCACGGGGCGATCCTGACCGCGCTCGACTACTCGAACGCGCTCGTCCTGATCTGCAGCCCGGAGGTTCCCGCCCTCAAGGACGTCGGCCTGAGCCTGAGCACGCTCCGGCTGCTGGCGTTCCCCGAGGAGAAGATCCGGCTGGTGCTGAACCACGCGTACGGGAACGAAGGTCTGAAGCGCTCCGACATCGAGGGCGCCCTCGGGATCAAGGTGAGCGCGGTGGTGCCGAACAACCGCGGCGTCACCAAGGCGGTGAACCGCGGCGTCCCGGCGGCGACGCTCGACGCCGGCTCCGACTTCACGCAGAGCATCCGCGGCCTGGCCGACACACTCCCTGCCGGAGCGACCGTCTCTGCATCGGCTTCACGCAACGGAAAGTTCCACTTCCCGAGGTTCGGCCGATGACCGACGAGCACACAAACCAGATCGACGGCGAGGGCACCGGCGAGCCGGACGACGAGCGGCCCGTCGACGAGTTCTTCAACGGCGGCGACACGCAGACGCTGCACGACCGCCTTCAGGCCAGCCTTCCGGTCGACCTCCGCGGCTCCGGCAGATCCACGCCGGCTGGGAGCGACCAGTACGCGGAGCTGAAGACCCGCATCCACCACGAGTGCATCGTCAAGCTCGGGCCACAGCTCTTCCGGGCCGACGCCCAGCCGCAGGACATGACCGACCGGGTGCACCGTGCGGTCGCCGAGCGGATGGCGCAGGACCGCACGCCGCTTGCGACGGTCGAGCGACAACGGCTGATCCGCGAGATCGCCGACGACATCCTCGGCTACGGGCCGATCGAGCCGCTGCTCCGCGACGAGTCGGTCACGGAGATCATGGTCAACGGCTTCGACAGCATCTACGTCGAGCGTGGCGGCAGGATCGAGCCGGCGCCGATCAGGTTCGCCGACGACGCCCACCTCCTGCGGATCATCGACAAGATCGTCTCGATGGTCGGCCGGCGCGTGGACGAGTCGTCGCCGATGGTGGACGCTCGGCTTCCCGACGGAAGCCGCGTCAACGCGATCATCCCGCCGCTCGCGCTCGACGGGCCCTCGCTGACCATCCGCAAGTTCGCCCGCGAGGCGCTGACGATGAAGGACCTGATCCGCACGGGCAGCCTGAACGAGACGGCGGCTGAGTTCCTCGCCGAGTGCGTCCGGGGCAAGATGAACATCCTGATCTCGGGCGGCTCCGGCGTCGGCAAGACGACGTTGCTCAACAACCTGTCCACGTTCGTGCCGGGTGGCGAGCGGATCATCACGATCGAGGACGCGGCCGAGCTCAGGCTCAAGCAGCGGCACGTCGTTCGCCTCGAGTCCCGCCCGCCGAACGCCGAGGGCGAGGGCGAGGTGCGCATCCGCGAGCTCGTCCGGAACGCACTGCGCATGCGGCCCGACCGCATCATCGTCGGCGAGGTCAGAGGCGCGGAGACGATGGACATGCTCCAGGCGATGAACACCGGTCACGAGGGCTCGCTCACCACGATTCACGCGAACTCGCCGCGCGAGGGCCTGCACCGCCTGGAGACGCTCGTGCTCACAGCCGGCGTCGACATGCCGCTCACAGCGATCCGGGAGCAGGTCTCGGGCGCTTTCGACCTGATCATCCAGCTCGCCCGCCTCGTCGACGGCTCCCGCCGGGTCACGCACATCACCGAGGTGCTGCGGATGGAAGGGGAGGTCGTAACGCTGCAGGATCTCTACATCGCGAAGCCTCCGACCGGTGAGATCGAGGACGAGGACGAGCACGGGCGGCTGCTCGGGCCGCTCCGCTCGACCGGGCTGAAGCCCCACTTCCACTCGAAGCTGAACGCCAACGGCGTCGAGCTCCCGACCCGGCTCTTCCAGCTCGAGGAGGACTTCGACCGGCAGCCCGTGCGGATCGCGAGAAGCGGGCGCCGATGAGCCGCACCCGGGGGGCGATCGTCGGGCTCTGCTTTGCCCTGGTCACGCTGACGGCTGCGGGCACGGCCGCGTCGGCGGTCCGGATCAAGAAGATCGACCTCGGCAAGTACCCGACGGTGCGCGTGACCGTGCTCATGTCGAAGGACGCCGTTGCCGCGCCGAAGCTGGTCGAGAACGGCAAGCGGGCTCCGTACCTCGACGTGTCACGGAAGCAGGCGAAGAGCGTCGTGCTGGCGATCGACCGCTCGCACTCGATGGAGAGCGGCGTGCTCGAGAGCGCGACCTCCGCCGCCCGGGAGTTCGTCGCCGCGAAGCCGCGGCTGGACCGGGTCGCGCTGTACACCTTCGGATCGAAGGCGCTCCCGCTCACCGGGTTCGCAGCCGACACGATCGACGTCGACAGCGGCCTACGTGCACTGTCGGTGGACGGGGGGCAAGGCACGAGGCTGTACGACTCCGTCGTGCTCGCCTCACTCGCACTGCAGCACCAGCCGAAGCCGCGCATCCTGATTCTGCTGACCGACGGACGCGACGTCGACAGCCGGTCGTCGCTCGCCGACGCGGTCAATGCCGCCCAGGACGCCGGCGTCTCGGTCTACGCGATCGGGACGGCGGGGCCCCAGCTCACGCCACGCCCGCTGAAGACGCTCGCCCGCAGGACGGGCGGGACGTACTACCCCGCCGAGGGCACCAGGGCGTTCCTCTCGAGCACCTATGAGCGCATCGCCGCCGAGCTCAGGCGTACCTGGACCCTCGAGTACCTCACGTCGCGGCGCCCCGGCGAGGCGCTGCGGCTCACCGTCAGCGCCGGCAAGCTCGGCACGGCGAAGCAGGCCCTCAGGATCCCGACCAGCGAGGCCGGCACCACCACGAGGGGTTCCTGGCTCGGCGAGTTCCGCTCGCACTGGTGGGGCGCGCTGTTGATCGGCGTGCTGTTCGGCCTGGTGCTCCTGGGGGCCGCGTGGCTGGCATTCGCGAAGCCGCGCCAGGAGTGGCTGCGCGAGCGGCTCGAGCCGTGGGAAGACGACGTCACCCAGCCGGCGGCACAGGAGGAGGGACAGAGGATGAAGGCCCTCGCCCCACTCGTCGCGGCCACGGACACCCACCTCGGAGACACGAGGCTGGGGCAAAAGCTCGGGCGGGTGCTCGAGCAGGCGGGCGAGCCGCTGCGCCCGGCGCACCTCTTCTTGACGTCGATCGGCGCCGCGCTGGGCCTGTGCCTGATCGCGGCGGTGGCAGGTGCCTCGCCGGTGGTGATCGTCCTGCTGACCGCGGCCGGGCTGCTCGGACCGTACTACTACTTCCAGCGCAAGGCGGCCAAGCGTCTACAGGCATTCGAGACCCAGCTCCCGGGGGCGCTACACACGATGGCCGGGTCGCTGAAGGCAGGGCACAGCTTTCGTCAGGCGATGCAGACGATCGTCGAGGAGGCCGAACCGCCGATCGACGTGGAGTTCAGCCGGGTGCTGGCCGAGGCCCGCCTCGGGCGACCGATCGAGTCGGCACTCGACGAGATGGGGCGGCGAATGGGCTCGACCGAGCTCGACTTCGCCCTGCGCGCCGTCATCGTGCAGCAGCAGGTCGGCGGAAGCATCGCCGGTCTCTTCGAGCTCCTGGCCGAGACGCTCACCCAGCGGCAGCAGTTCCGCCAGAAGGTGCGCTCGCTGACGGCTCAGGGGCGGCTGACGGCGTTGCTCCTGATCGGGCTGCCGTTCGTGATCGCGTTCCTGATCTCGCTGGTCAGCCCGGGCTACCTCGACCCGCTGTTGCACACGGGCACGGGCCAGTTCCTGATCGTCCTCGGCGTGATCATGATGTCCATCGGGGCGCTCGCGCTCCGCCGCATCACGTCCTTCAGGGGGTACCGGTGATCTTTCTGCTCGTCCTTGGCATCCTGTTGATCGTCGCCTGCGCGTACCTGCTCGCCGAAATGGCGACTCTGCCCGCACGCCAGCGGCGCGCCTCGCTCGAGCGGGCGACGGCGTACACCGAGGGCGAGGCAAGAGTGAGCTCGACGCTGGGCGACGAGCCGGTTCCGCGGCTGCAGGGGATCGGCAGCATGATCGAGCAGCTCGTCCCGTCGGCGATGCTCGATTCCATCGACCAGCGTATCGGCGAGGCAGGGCTGACGTGGAAGATCACGCCTGTCGGTTTCATGGTCATCAAGGCCGGCGCCTGTGCCGCCGGGCTGGTGATCGGCGCGCTCATCGCTGCGCAGGCCGACAACCGTTTGTTCGGAATCCTGGTCGCGGTCGCCTGCGGCGCCTTTCTGTTCCTCCTGCCCGACCGGCTGCTCGCCTCGCGGGCGAGGTCGCGCAAGGAGCGGCTCTCCGCCGACCTGCCCGACGCCCTCGACCTGCTCGCCATCTGCGTCGAGGCCGGCATGAGCCTGGACGCGGCGCTCGGCCAGCTCGTCGAGCACATGGACGGCCCGCTGGCCGACGAGTTCGCGCAGACCCTCGGCGAGATGCGCATCGGCGAGTCACGCCAGGACGCGCTCAAGCGCCTCGCCGAGCGCGCAAACGTCCCGTCGGTGGCAGCGCTCGTCCGCTCGATCATCCAGTCCGACCAGCAGGGCGTTCCGCTCGGCCGCGTGCTGCGCATCCAGGCCCGGAACGTCCGCATCCACCGTCAGCAGACGGCGGAGGAGCGGGCCGCCAAGATGCCGGTGAAGATGCTCCTGCCCACGGCGCTCTTCATCTTCCCGGTGATCTTCTTCGTCGTCGTCGGGCCGGCCTTCATCGAGCTCTCACAAATTTTCTAGCGGCCGATGAGCGAGCTGGCTGTTCCCCAGACCTCGGCCGGTCGGATCGGCGCTCGCCGGCTCGGCGCGCTCGGCGGCTGGGTGGCGCACGAGGCGCTGCCGATCATGGTCGTGTCCATCTGCGCGATCGAGCTGCTCACGGTGCTCCCGGTGCTGCTCGGCGCCGACGGCTGGCTCACGCTGCTCGGCGGCCGGATCGTCGCGAACGGCCTGCCGCACCACGAGACCCTCACGGCCTGGTCGCACGGTGCGGAGTGGGTCGACCAGCAATGGCTCGCGCAGCTCGTCTTCCACGGCGCCTACGTCGCCGGCGGCATCAAGCTGACGTTGCTCCTGCACGCCGTCCTCGCGATCGGAGCGTTCGCCGGCGCGGTCGTCGCCGCACGGCTGCGGGGCGGCTCGCCCTCGCGCGTGGCCGTCGTCGCCGTTGTCTGCCTGCCGATCGTCGTCTTCGCGTGGCCGCTGCGGGCGCAGAGCCTGGCGTATCCCCTGTTCGTCGCGCTCCTCTGGCTGCTCGTCCGGGACGCCGGGAGCCCGTCGCGGCGGGTCTTCCTCGTCTTCCCGCTGCTCGCCCTCTGGGCAAACCTGCACGGCTCGGTCGTGCTCGCCGCAGCACTTGTCGTCCTGCGCGGGGCCGTCGGCCTCGTGAGCACGCGCTCGCGGGGCTCCCTGGTGCGCAACGGCGCGCTCGTGGCCGCGCCCGCGCTCTTCGTCTTCGCCTCTCCGTACGGTGCCGGGCTCGCCGGCTACTACCACCGGATGCTGTTCGACTCGGCGCTCAGCAAGTACATCGTCGAGTGGCAGCCGACCTCGCCGAAGCCGGTGACGGCCCCCTTCTTCGCGGCGGCGTTCGGCGCGGTGTGGCTGCTCGCGCGCTCGCGCCGGCTGACCGCCTTCGAGCGCCTGGTAGTGCTGCTGATGATCGGCGCTGCCCTGGCCGGCGTGCGCAATCTTGCCTGGTTCGGCCTGGCGGCGATCGTGCTGCTCCCGCCCGCGCTCGAGGAGATCTGGCCGGCGAGGAGCGACGCGAAGACGCCTCTGCTGGGCGTCCTGGCGGGCGCGGCCGCGCTGGCGGTCGCAGTCGTGCTTCGCCGGCGTCGTCGCTGCACGACCGCTCTCCTGGCTGCACGAGGACTGGCCGCCCGCCGCCGGCGCGGCCGTCGCCCGAGCCGCCGCCGCCGACCCGGAGCTGCGGATCGTCTCGTCGCTCCGCTACGCCGACTGGCTGCTCTTCACCGAGCCACAGCTCGCCGGGCGGATCGCCTTCGACGCGCGGCTCGAGCTGCTCTCGAGCGCGCAGATCCGGCAGGTCTCCAGGCTCGCGAACGCGATCGGCGAGAGCTGGAAGCAGGTTGAGCCGAACGACCGTTTGTTTGTCGTCGACCGCACCTCGGAAGGCGACCTCGACCGCGCGTTGGGTGCCCAGCCCGGCGCGCGGACCCTTTACCGCGACGACCACGTTCGCGTCGTCCTCACCCGCCGGACGAGCGGGCCGGGGGCGTGACCATGTTCCGGGCGATCTCGGCGCGCGTCTCGGCCGTCCCGCTGCCGGGCGGAAAGACGCTCGAGGGGCAGGACCTCACGCGCGTCCGGCGCGCGGTCGCGCTGCTCTTCCTGGTGTATGCGGCGGTGCTGGCCACCGGGAGGCTGCAGCACGGCAGCCCGCCGTCGGTGATGCAGACGCTGCTCGTGATGTTCGCGATCGCCGTCTTCGTCGGCCGGGGCGGCCGCTTCGTGCGCGACCTGCTGCCGATCCTGATGGGCCTCATCTCCTACGGGCTGATGACGACGTATGCGCAGAAGTTCTCGTTCGCCGTCCACTACCTGCCGCAGATCCGCATCGACCGCGTGATCGGGCTGGGCACAGTGCCGACCGTCTGGCTCCAGTCGCACCTGTACTCGGGCCGCACGGGCTTCTTCGAGGTCTTCTCGGTCGTGATGTGGCTGTCGCATTTCGTTGTGCCCCTGACGATCGGGTTCGTCCTCTGGTTAAAGGGCCGGCAGTCCGCCTTCGTGGTGCTGATGTGCAGCCTGCTCGGCGTGCTCGTCCTCGGCGAGATCACCTTCGTGCTCGCGCCGACCGCGCCGCCGTGGCTCGCTGCCCAGCACGGCGATCTCCCGGGAGTCCATCACCTGCTGAAACAGAGCCTCGCGGGGATGCACCTGAGCGGGATCGCCAAGATCGACGGCGACCCGAAGCACTACAACATCGTCGCGGCCTTGCCCTCGCTGCACGCGGCGTTCCCGCTCGTCTGCTTCCTCGTCGCCCGGCGCTTCGGGCTGCCGCGCTGGCTGCAGATCGCGCTCGTGTGCCAGTTGATCGGGGTCGCGTTCGCGATCGTCTACACCGGCGAGCACTACGTCGTCGACGTCCTCGTCGGCCTGCTCTACGGCTACGTCGCCTTCCGGCTGGTCACCTTCCTGCTCGACCGCCGTCCCAGAAACGTCGGAACCGAGGAGTCGAATCCATGATGTCTAAACTGACAACTGTCCAGAAGAGAGCGTACGCACTGCTCGCGGCCGGCTCGATTGCCGTCGTCGCGGCGAGCGCCGGGTCTGCCGCCGTGCAGCGCACGCTGGTGGCGACTCCGACGCCGGTCACTCCGCATGCGGGCCTGACCGTGCAGGCGCTGCCGGCGTTCGGCTGGCGCGGCGTCGGCGGCGCCGACCACTACGAGTTCCAGATCGCCGCGGATCGAACGTTCAACTCCCCGGTGCTCGGCAGCCATGGCAACTTCAGCACGCGCAACACGTGGGCGACGCCCGACCAGGCGATTCCGAACGGAACGTACTGGTGGCACGTGCGGGCGGTGTCGAAGGACGGCGGCGTCTCGGCGTGGTCGGCACCGCGCTCGATCCGCAAGGAGTGGAGCCTGCTCCCCCGACTTGCCTCGCCGTCGAGCGGAGCCGAGATCCGATTCCCGACCACGCCGCTCGTGCTCCGATGGTCGGCGGTTCCATACTCGGTCAAGTATCTCGTCTCGCTGGCGACGGACACAGATCTCGGAACGCTCGTCGACGACAAGACGATCGAAACTGAAGGGCTGAGCTACGCGCCGTCCGTGACGCTCGCGAACGGAACGTACTACTGGGCCGTGACTCCCGTGGACTCGCACGGAAACCGCGGCGTCCGGTCGAAGGTCGCGTCGTTTCGCTGGGCCTGGCGGTCCGCGACGCGGCCCACGCTCCGCGACCTCGACCAAGCCCCCGAGCACTTCGACCCGCAGCTGGCGTGGACGCGGGTGCCCGGCGCGGCCAGGTACGAGGTCGAGATCAATCCCTCCCATGAATGGGCGATCGGCTCGAAGGTCTGCTGCAAGGACGCGGTGGTGACCACCTTCGTCTCGCCAACGAAGATCCTCGGGAACAACCGCTACTACTGGCGGGTCCGGGCGATCAACGTCGACGGAAACGCGGGAGCATGGAACGAGGGGCCGGCGTTCACGAAGGTCTTCGACAACATCGACGGGGCACAACCGCCTCTGCCACCCCCGAGCGTCAAGAACGCCCACATGCGCGACAACTTCGGCGACGGCGGCGCGAAGCCGGCCGCGTGGGTCACCGGCGCGCCGATCGCCGTCTGGGATCCCGTTCCGGGGGCATCGAGCTACCAGGTGGATGTCACCCCGTTCAACACGGTCGACCGACCCGGCGATTGCGACTGGGTCGCCAGGAATCGCAATGACCGGTGGCAGGTGGACACGGCCGTCCCAGCCTGGGCGCCGCAGGCGTCCTCGAAGTCACGCGAGCCATATCCCGCACGCAACATCTCGGCGGCGTACGACGGCAACAAGCCTCTCCGCGCGGGTCAGGCCTACTGTGTTCGAATCAGAGCGCGATCCGACAAAGATCTTCAGAACCGCGAAGTCTTCGGCGACTACACATATTTTCCCGACCCGGCCGGGCATCAGCCGGCGTTCACGTTTGCCGGCTACGCGAGTGGCTCGGGAAGCCCCAACGCCGGGCCTGGCGTCTACGGCGCGCCGGTGAACAAGGTGCAGGTCACCCGGACGCCCTACTTCACCTGGCAGCCGATCCCGGGAGCGGCGAGCTACTGGATCATCGTGGCCAAGGACGCGTCGTTCACCAACGTCGTCGACTATGCGCTGACGAATATCCCGGCGTATGCACCCCGTCACGGGTCGAACGAGGTGACCTATCCGGACGAGGAGACGCTGTATTACTGGGTGCTTCTGCCCGCAGCTCGACCAGACGGCGCCGGAGCCGCAGGAGACCCGCTCGCCCAGGCTCCGCAGAGCTTCCAGAAGCAGTCGGTTCCGCCCGCGGTGAATCTCCCGCGAGAACGTTCCGTCGTGGTAGGACCGCCGACGTTCAGCTGGACACCGGTCGAGGGCGCGAAGAAGTACCGGCTCCAGGTGTCGCAGGACCGGAACTTCGGCACGCTCCTCGACGAGGTCCTGACCAACTCGACGGCCTACACGACCACGAAGACCTATCCGGCAAACGCCGCCCTGTACATGCGGGTTCGCGCTGAGGACGAGAACGGCGTTGGGCTGTCGTGGTCGAGGTTGCGCACCTTCCGCGACACGCTGGGCAGACCGGCCCCGAGCCGTGACAACCCCAAGCAAAGCGACCTGCTGCCGACGTGGACCTGGACGCCGGTGGCCGGAGCCCTGTCGTACGACATCCACGTCGACCTGCCCGACGGCAGCACCAAGGACTTCTCGAACCTGCTGCCGGCAGCGTTCACTCCGACGCAGATGCGCGGAACGGGCGTCTTCCACTGGCAGGTGCGGGCCGAGTTCCCGGACATCCACGGGAGCAAGGCCGCCGTTGGGCCATACACGCGCCGGCTCACCTTCATCCGGACGTTCCAGCCTCCTCCCGGAGCGCGTGCGGCGGTCGGCTCCCGCAGCGTCCTGATCTCCTGGTCGCCGAAGATCGGGGCAGACCACTACAAGGTCGAGATCGCTACGGCTCCCGACTTCTCCCACAAGGTGGAGAGCAGGGACACCGACGCCACCGCCTTCGCCCCGACCTTGACGAGCGGGTCCTGGTCGGAGGGCGGCAGATTCTACTGGCGTGTCGCAGCAGTCGACGGGAGCGGCAACAGTGGCAACTCGACGCCCGTGCGCTCCTTCGGAGTGCGACCGATGCCCAAGTGAGCCCGCCCTAACGGCGCTCGTACAGGACGGCGCCCGCGTCCCGGGCGACCTCGCGCAGGACGCTGCGGCGGGCGAGCCGCTTCTGGGCCTTGCTGTCGGGCTGGACGAGCACGACGCGGGGCGCCCGCGCGAGCGCGGCGTCCCCCCGGGGCTTGCCCAGCAGCCAGTCGAGGTAGAGCTGCTGGTCGCGCCGGGAGAACGCGTCGATCGGGTTGCCGATCCAGACCCTGCCGCCCGCGAGCGCGACCTGCTCGGCGAGGATGTCGGTGGCGAGAATCGGGGTTCCGCCGGCGTCTGCGAGCGCCCGGCTCAGGACGTCGTCGCGCGCACCCAGCTCGCGCGGCCCGTGCACGATCGCCGCGACCGCGAGCCCGACCAGCACCACGGCGGCCGGGAGCGCAAGCCGCGACCGTGCGCCGCCACCCCGGCCGAGCCCGAGCGCAGCCGGCGTCGCGGCGAAGAAGACGAGCCAGATCCCCCCTCTGGCAGCTCGGATGGTCAGCAGCGCCAGGCCTGCAAGCGCGACCCACTCCCACACACGCGGCCGGCTCCGCAGCGCCGCCACCACGAGGAGCGCGGCGCAGACGAGGAAGGCGATGTCCAGCCCAGAGGTGGGCGAGAGCGGCGCCCACAGCCCCACCCCGCGCCGGGCCGCCTCGTTGCGGAGGACGCCGGCGTAGTAGTCCCCCGTCCGCCAGAGCGCGGGCGTGGCGAAGAGGGCGAGCACCGAGGACGCCAGCACGCCGATCGCGACGAGCGGCTCCCGGCGGAGCCGCTCGAAGATCAGGTACGCGCCCGCGACGGCCAGCCCGGTGAGCACGCCGCCGTGCAGGTTCGACCACAGCACGACCAGCGGGACGAGCACCCAGATCCGGCGGCTCGGGTGACGAGCCTCGGCCCGCAGGAGCAGCAGGAGCAGGGGGAAGAGCGCGATCGAGAAGAGCTGCGAGCGGACGTTGGCGAGCTCGGCCAGCGTCGCCGGGATCAGCAGCAGGAGCACGACGGTCGCGCGCGAGTCGTCGGCCCCCGCCCGCCTGCCGTCGGCGACGAGCAGCGAGAAGGCCACGGCCACGGCGACGACCTGCGCCACCACCAGCGCCCGGTTCCCACCGACCGCGTCGAGCGCGTGGAAGGCCAGCTCGCCGAGCACCGGCACGTTGTGCCAGTCGTGCGACGGCGCGGCGGCGAAGGGGACGAAGTCGGGAACCGAGCCGTGCCGGACGACATAGCCGCCGATCGCCGCGAGCCAGCGCGCATCGGCTGCAACGGCGCCGAGGAGCGCGCTGAGCGCGGCCGCGAGCGCGACCGGGAACCACACAGGGGCGGCCGCCCGGCGGGCCGTCCCTGCGCCGGCGGTCAAAGCCGAAGCTGGGTGGCGCGCTGCAAGAACCTCAGCAGCCAGAGCGCGCTGAGCCAGAAGTACGTCAGCACAGGGAGGACGACGAGCATCGTCGCGGCGAGCTTGCGGGCCGGCTCCTCGTTGCCTCCGACCACGAGCAGGATGAGCTGGGGCATCACCATCAGGGCGACCATCGAGCCGCCCAGGTGGAAGATCGTCCAGGTCGCCGACCGGGGCGTCCGCGCCGCCAGCCTGACGTCGAGCCAGAGCGCGATCGCCGCCGCTGCCAGTGCCACCACGTAGACGAGACCCAGTGCGCTCATTCCCCCGTTATCGGACACTCCTATCCACCGCTAAACCCCTTTATGCCATATGGAGCGGACTCCACGACGTAGGTCGACCTCTCCGTGCAGGAGCTGCTCACGCTGAGCGCCGCCCGCGAGTTGCCCGGCCGCGCCGGGCCGGTCGGCTGTGACGACGCCGCCTCACCGCCGCTGCCCGTCGACGAACGCGACCTCGACCGGGAAGTCCTCGACCCGCACCGGGTCCGGCAAGCCTGCACCCTCGCGCATGGCACGGAACCCCTCGCCCGCGAAGAATCCGTCGAACGCCTCCTTCGACGGGCAGGTGTCGACAAGGACGATCCCGTCGTCCGCGCGCAGGCACAGGTGCAGCCTCATGTTCTCCGCCGGGATCTCGGCGACGAGCGCCTCGTAGCTCTGCATCAGCTCGTCGGGGTCGCCCCGGAACCGCCAGATCGACGCGTGCACTACAGGAGCCCGGCGAGCCGCTCGACGCCCTCGTCGATCAGGGCCTCGTCGACCATTGAGAACGAGAGCCGGATGTTCTCGGCACCGCTCCCGTCCGAGTAGAAGAGCGCGCCCGGCGTGATCCCGACGCCGGCCTCGGCAGCGCTCGCTGCCAGCGCGGTTCCGTCCACGCCGGGGAGCGTCAGCCAGGAGAAGAACCCACCCTCGGCCCGAGTCCACTCGACGCCCGCCGGCATGTGCCGCTCGAGTGACGAGAGCAGTGTCTGACACTTCCCGCGGTACAGCGCCCGCGACTTCACCAGCTGCTCCTCGATCCACCCGCGGCGGATGTACTCCTCGAGCATCCGCTGCCCGAGCGCGCCGGAGCACTGGTCGGTGTTCTGCTTCGCCGAGACGAGCTGCGCGCAGATCTCCGCCGGGCCGGTCGCCCAGCCGAGCCGAACGCCCGGCAGGAACGTCTTCGAGGTCGTCCCCGCCTGGACGACCGCGTCCGGAGCGAGCGACCAGAGCGACGGCAGCGCGTCCTCGCCGAAGTGGAGCTCGCGGTAGGCGACGTCCTCGACGACGAGGAACCCGTACCGCCGCGCGAGCTCGACCAGCGCCTCGCGCCGCTCGACCGACAGCGAAACCCCCGCCGGGTTCTGGTGGTCGGGGATCGTGTACAGAAGCTTCGGCCGGAGCCCGCCCTCGACCAACGCCGCCAGCGCGTCGACCTGCAGGCCGTCGTCGTCCATCGGCACCGCCTCGATGCGCGCCTCGTAGCCGCGGAAGGCCATGATCGCGCCGAGGTAGGTGGGCGCCTCGATCAGCACGGTGTCGCCCGTGTCGAGGAACGTCTTGCAGACGAGCTCGAGCGCCTCGATCCCGCCGCTCGTGATCACGAGCTCGTCCTCGTCGGGCCGCCGCCCCTGTACCGACTCGAGCCGCCCGGCGACGGCGTCGAGCGTGCCCGCGAGCCCGCGCGTCGGCGCGTACTGGAACGCGGTCGCCTCGCCGTTCGCCGCGAACTCCTCGAGCAACTGCGAGGCGCGCTCGCGAGGGAACGTCAGCGGGTCGGGGAAACCGCCCGCGAACGAGATCAGGTCCGGTCGCCCGAGGAATCCGAGCACGAACGCGATGCCGTCGCCGACGTCGCCGCGCGTCCGCTCGGCGAAGAGCTGCTCCCAGCGCCCGGTCTCCGGCGTCACCGCCATACGCGAACGGTACATCGCCCGCCACACCGAGGGTCCAGGTCGAGCTTTGCAGGGTCAGGCTTTAGCCTGACCCTGCTTTGGTGTGGAGGTGCGGAACGAAAAGCGGGGACAGGCTGAAGCCTGTCCCTCGAGGGTTCCGCGCTACGCGGCGACGCCGATCACAATCCTGCCCACGTAGCCGCCGGCTGCTCGCTTCGCCAGCCGGGCGACCGCGCGCGACCCGCCGGCCTGCGCATAGATCCCGTCGCGCGAATGTGGCGTGTCGGGCCGGCCGCGGCTCGCGTAGGCGCCCTGCCGGTAGACCTGCGCGGCGATCGCCTCGTTGAAGAACACCTGGCCCGTGTGCACGACGCGGTCCTGCCCGATGTGGGCCTTCAGGTGGATGTGCGGCGTGCGGCCGGGGTACCACCCCGGGAAGACGGTCAGAAAGGATGCGACGCCGGCCGCGTTCGAGCGCTGGTGCCCGCGCAGGTAGCGGGTCGAGGTCGAGCCGCTCTCGACCCCGGAGTACTCGCCCGCGGCGTCCGCGTGCCAGATCTCGACGTCCGCGTTCCTGATCGGCTTGCACGTCTTCGCGTTCACGATCGTGAGCTCGAGGAGCAGCGGCGTGCCCGGCTTGCCCTCGCGCACGTCGCGCCGCGTGAGCTTGTTGTCGATCCAGTACGGGCCTTCCGTCACCTCGGGGGCGAGGAGGCAGGTCGTGACGTTCTCGGAATCGGCGCCGAGCGCGGCCAGCGCCCGCACGCCGAAGGCGGCGGAGAGGCCGGCGCCGGCGGCCGCGCCGATCAGCGCGCGGCGGCTGAGGGTGAGGTCGTGTTCGGTCATACGCGGCAGGGTAGAAGCCGCACCTGAAATGCGCGTAAGAAGCTCTACTCAGGGGTTTCTCGGATGCGGCTGCTCTCGCGCGGAGCGACGCTGGCGTGTGGAGGTGTGGCGTGGCGTCGACGGGCGCGCAGCCGTTTCATCACGTTCGGTGGCCCCATCGGCGACTGCTGTGGCTGGTCGCCGGGTTGGTGGTGGCAGCTGGGATCGCGGTCGGCGTCGATCGGCTGTTCTTCTCGGGCGGCGGGGAGGCGTCGCGGCCGGATCTACAGCGGACTCTCGACGCTTTGGTGAGCGGCGCGCAGCGCTCCGCACCAGGAGCGAGCGCCTACGTGGTCGGACAGGACGGCAGTTGGGCGGGCGCGGCCGGGGTCGCGAACGTCAAGACGGCCGCGGCGATGACAGTCGACGCTCGGATGCGGATCGAGAGCAACAGCAAGATCTGGCTGCTCGCAGTCATGCTCCAGCTCGCCAAGGAGGGGAAGCTGAACCTCGACGACACGGTGGCGCACTGGCTGCCCGGCCTGCTCCCCTACGGCAACCAGATCACGATCAGACAGCTGATGTCCGATACGAGCGGCCTCGTCGACGACTTCGACGGGATGTTCAGCTCACGGAGCGCATTCGAGCGCGCGCTCCGGAACGTCAAGGATCCGAAGCTGCAAGCGCACTGGACGGCACTGGCGACGCGTCTCCAGAAGAATCCAGAGACCAGGATCGACCCGATCTGGGTGATCCGGCTCGCCGCCTGGCAGCCGCTCCTCTCTGCGCCCGGCAGCCGCTACCACCACTCCAACGTCGGCTGGAAGATCGCGGGCCTGATCGCAGCCAAGGCGGGCGGCAGGCCGCTCGCGGCGCTCTACCAGAAGCGCATCGTCGAGCCGCTCGGGCTCACGCAGAGCGCCTACCAGCCGCAAGGCCCGATCGCCGGACCGCACGTCCACAGCTACTCGATCGCCGCCAACGGGAGCCTCAGCGAGCACGCCTATCCCTTCGGCATGGGAGCCGACGGCGGCGTCGTCACCGACGCCTCCGACGAGGCGACCTTTATCCAGGCGCTGGTCGGCGGCAAGCTCGGCGTGCGACAGCAACTGCTCGACTTCTACGGCGCCCGCGGCAGCAACGGCTCCGGCTGCCCCGGAGACGCCTTCCTCTGGATCGGAGCCAACGACGGAGGCTGGAGCTACATCTACAGCGACCACACCGGCAAGCACGTCGCCGTCCTGCTCCTGAACGGCGCCCGCCTGACAACCGTCGCCACGGACACCCCGAACGTCGCGGCCGCCGCGCGCCGGCTCTACTGCGGCACCTGAGGAGCGGCGGCGCCGATCAAAGTCTGCTTGAGCCCGGCCCGGAGCCCGCGCACCCACAGCAGGTAGTCCTCGGCCGGCCGGTCGAGGTTCTGCTCGAGCCGCAGGAACGCCGCGATCACGGCGGGCCAGCCCCGGTCCATCAGCCTGCGACCCTTCGCGGTCAGGACGAGGTGGTACGACCGTCCGTCCTCGGGGTTCGGACGCTTGCGCACCGTCCCGCGGGCGACCGACCGGCGGACGTAGTCCCGGATCGTCGTCGGCGGCAGCCCGGTCTCGGCGGCGAGCCCGCCCGGCGTCACCGGCTCGAGGTTCCTGATCCAGCCGAGAAAGGAGAAGAGCTCCGCCGGGACCCCGGCCCGCTCCAACTCCTCCGTGACGAGCAGGTTGACGAGCGTGCCCGCGGTGTAGAGCTCCTGCAGCAGCGCGGCGTCGCGCTCGACCCGGTTCATGCGGCGAGGATATTCGCCCGTTCGGATATAGTGCGCGTTCGTCGGTACTTTGATGACGCGTGCGATCCTCATCCTCGCTGCAGTGCTGGCCTCCACGGCCGGCGCCGCGGCGGCGCCCGTCCACCTGCAGTTGCCATACGACATGGTCGCCTCGGGCTCGTCGGTCTACGTCACCGACGGCCTTCGGCACCAGATCCTGCGGTACGACCTTGCGAAAGCACCGGCTGTCGGTCGTCGCCGGCACGGGCGCATCGGGGACGTCCGGCGACGGCGGGCCGGCCCTCGGGGCGCGGCTGACCGAACCGACCGAGATTGTCCGCGATCGCGCCGGCAACCTCTACTTCAGCGACGTGAACCAGGGACGCGTCCGCCGCATCGACCGCAAGGGGATCATCACCACGGTCGCCCGCGTCCGCGCGGCCGCCGGGCTCTCGGTCGACCCGACCGGCCGCTACCTGGCGATCGCGTCGATCGAGGGCTCCGTCTACCGGATCGAACTGCCGGCCGGCCCGCTCGAGACGCTCGCGGAGAACCTCAACGGCCCGCACGACGTCACGTACGACCACGCGGGCAACCTCTATGTCGGCGGCTACGGCAACGTCCGCCGGATCGATGCGGTGACCGGGGCGATCGCCACCGCTTTCCCCCGCAACGCCTTCAAGGTCGTGGTCGCACCCGACGGGACGCTCTATCTTCTGACCGGCGATCCGCGCGGCGGCAAGGTGACGCGCGTCGACACGACCGGCAAGGTGCTCCAGGTGATCGGCACCGGCCGCCTCGGTTCACACCGGGCGACGGTTCCTGTCTCCCGGGTCGCGTTCCTGCCGAGCGACGTCGAGCCCGTCGCCGGGGCGATCCTGATCTCCCAGACCGAGCCGGTGCCCGCGATCCGGCGGCTGGCGACAGGGAGCTCGACACTCACGACGCTTCTGCGCTAAGATAGTCCGGTGCGGACTAAGCCGCGCCAGACTACCGAGCAGGTCACGCTCACCGAGTGCGCCGTCCTCGGCATGGTCGCGCGGAAGGAGCGCTCCGGCTACGACCTGCTGAAGACGATCGAGCGTGGCGTCGGCTTCTTCTGGACGCCGGCCAAGAGCCAGCTCTACGCGCTGCTCCCCAGGCTCGTCGAGCGGGGGTTGCTCGAGGCGAGGCGGATCGAGCAGGACAAGCGGCCGGACAAGACCATCTACCGGATCACGAAGACGGGCCGGACGGCCCTGCGCGAGGGGCTGGAGCAGGCGTCGCCGGCCGTCGACCGCAACCCGTTCGAGCTGCGCGTGTTCTTCGGCGAGCACATGCGGACCGGCGCCGTCCGGGCGATGATCGAAGCGCACCGCGACCGGCAACGCGCCCATCTCGCGATCCTCGAGGAGATCGAGCGCGACCCGGCCGTCGTCGCCGACACCTATCCCTACCTCACGCTGCTCGCCGGCAAGGAGAACGCGAAAGCGGCGATCCGCTGGGCGGAGCAGGCATTGAAGATCCTGGACGAGCGCGCATGAGACGCATCCTCCTCCCCGCGCTCGCGGCGGCGCTCGTTGCGGCGGGCGCCGCCGGGGCGGCGTACCGGCCGAGCCCGCTGCTTCCGCTCGACGGCGCCTACCGCCTCGCCGACGGTACCGTGCTCAGCCTCGCGGTCACGCCCGACGGCGGCCTCCTCTACACCGACACGCGCACCGGCGACCTGCGGCAGCTGTCACCGCCGGCGGCACCGGGCCGGTTCACATTCGGGCCCGCCTACCTCGTCGCCGGGCCGGTTCGGGGGACGATCACCGTCAAAGGCCCGAGCCTGACGCTCGTGACCGGTGGGCGCACCCGCACGGCCCGCCGGATCGCGGTCAAGCGCCAGGCCGTCTCGTTCGCCGGCCAGGGCGTGCGCCTCGCCGGAAAGGTGACGAGCCCGGCCACCTCTGGGAGGCATCCGGCGATCGCGATCGTCCACGGCTCGGAGGCCGGCGACCGCGACTACTACGACCTGCTCGTCAACTTCTACTCGTCGCTTGGCTACGTCGTCCTCACCTACGACAAGCGCGGCGTCGGCGGCTCCGGTGGTGTCTACCAGGAGTTCCCCAGCCCGCAGAACATCGACAGGCTGGCGGGCGACGCCCTCGGGGCGCTGCGGGTACTCGCCGCACGGAAGGACGTCGATCCGGCGCGGACCGGGCTCGTCGGCGGGAGCCAGGCCGGCTGGATCATCCCGCGCGCCGCGGCGCGCTCGGCGCTCGTCCACTTCGCGGTGATCACCTCCGGCCCCGCGGTCTCCGTCGGCGAGCAGGGCCTCTATGCCGGCCTCACGGGCCAGGGGGCGAACGACCCGACGAAGGCCCAGATCGACGAGCAGCTGACGAACGCCGAGCCGAGCGGGTTCGACCCGCGGGCCGACCTGGAGCGGCTGACGATCCCAGCGCTCTGGCTGTACGGGCTCGAGGACAAGGTCGTCTACGCGCCACAGAGCGTCGCTGTCCTCCAGGCGCTCCCCGCGCCCCCGACCGTGAAGACCTTCCCGCGCGCGGGCCACTTCCTGCTCGACACGCCGCACGGCCTGTCGAGCGAGCTCACCAGCGCGCACCGGTTCGTCACCGGGTACTTCCAGGCGATCGCCGCCTGGCTGCGCGAGCACTGATCTAGCATCCGGGCGCACATGCGCCGCGTGACGATCCGACCGCCGGGCCCGGAGGACGAGGCCGCCTTCACCGCGGCGATGCGGGCGAGCCGGTCGCTCCACCGGCCGTGGGTGAAGATGCCCGAGAGCCCGGAGGACTACGCCGCCTATCTCGAGCGCTCGCGCCGCGACAACTCCGCGTTCTTCCTCGCCCACCGGCTCGAGGACGACGCGATCGTCGGGTTTCTGAACATCAGCGAGATCATCCGCGGCCGCCTCCAGAGCGCATTCCTCGGCTACGGCGGCGTCGCCGGCCACGAGGGACAGGGCTACATGCGCGAGGCGCTCGAGCTCGTCCTGCGCGAGGCGTTCACGACGCTCGGGCTCCATCGCCTGGAGGCGAACATCCAGCCGGGCAACCGCACGTCGATCGCGCTGGCGCGCAGCTGCGGCTTCGAGCGCGAGGGCTTCTCCACGCGGTACCTGAAGATCGGCGGGCGCTGGCGCGACCACGAGCGCTGGGCGATCCGCGCCGAGACGTGGCGCGCCCGGCGCTGACGTAGGATCGGCCCGTGCGCGAGCTCCTCGCCCGCAAGCCGATCCTCGGGATGATCCACATGCCGGCGCTCCCGGGCGCGCCGCAGAACGACCGCTCGATGGACGAGCTGGTCGCGTTCGCGCTCTCCGAGGCGCGGCAAGCTCGAGTCGGCCGGGACTCGACGCCTGCATCGTCGAGAACGTCGGCGACGTTCCGCTCTTCCGCGACCACGTGCCGCCGGCGACGGTCGCCGCGATGGCCGTCCTCGTCACCGAGGTGCGCCGTGCGACCTCGATGCACGTCGGCGTGAACATCCTCCGCAACGCCTGCGAGGAGGCGCTCTCGATCGCCCACGTCTGCGGCGCCGACTTCATCCGCTGCAACGTCGTCATCGGCGCCTACGTCACCGACCAGGGGATCATCCAGGGCTGCGCCGCCGAGCTCGCCCGGCTGCGGCGCTCGCTCGATTCCGAGGTCCTGATCTTCGGCGACGTCCACGTCAAGCACGCGCACCCGCTCTTCGACGTGCCGATCGAGTACGCCGCCCAGGATCTCGCCGAGCGCGGCGGCGTCGACGCGGTGATCGTCTCCGGCCCGCGCAGCCCGATCCCGCCGACCTGGGAGCGGCTCGAAACGGTCAAGAACGCGGTCGAGCTGCCGGTGCTGATCGGCAGCGGCATCGGCCTCGACAACGTGAAGGAGTTCTACGAGCGCGCCGACGGCGTGCTGATCGGCGAGCCCGACTTCAAGGTCGGCGGCGTCTGGGGCGGCGAGACGGACGAGGCCGCCTACGCCGAGGCCGTCAGGCTCTGCCGCGGCTGAAGCCCTGCAGGGTCAGGCGTTCAGCCTGACCCTGCTTTCGGCGTGGAGTGCGGGGCGGAAAGCGGGGACAGGCTGAAGCCTGTCCCTCGAGTGAGCGATTTCGTTACCATAGGTAACGAAATGAGCACTGCCGTGATCGACTCAGTCGAGCTCGCGAACCGGCTGCGGCCGGTCCTGCTGATGCTGAACCGGCATCTCCGCCGCGAGGCGCACGTGGAGGGGATCACCGCCGGCCAGGCGGCGCCTGCTCGCGCAGATCCGCAACCACCCCGAGCTCGGCGTCCGCGATCTCGCCGCTCGCGAAGGGGTGTCGGCGCCGGTGATGACCCGCGCGCTCGACCGCGCGGAGAAGGCGGGGCTGATCGTGCGCTCGCGCTCCGCGGAGGACGGGCGGCGGATCCGCCTCGCGCTGACTCCCAAGGCCGCCCGCGTTCTCCGTTCGGTACGCCGCCGGCGCACCGCCTGGCTCGCCGAGCGGCTCGAGGGTCTCTCGCCGAGCGAGCTCCGCGTGGTCGACGAGGCGATCGAGCCGCTCCTCCGCCTGGTGGAGGACGAGTGACAGCCGCACTCCTTGCCCTGAACTCGCGCACGTTCGCGAGCCTCCGGCACCACCGGAACTACCGCCTCTTCTTCACCGGCCAGCTCGTCTCGGTGATCGGCACCTGGATGCAGGACACGGCGCTTCCGTGGCTCATCCTGTCGCTGACACACTCGCCGGTGTACGTCGGCGCGCTCGTCTTCGCCCGGTTCGCGCCGTTCATGATCTTCGGCCTCTTCTCCGGCGTGCTCGCCGACCGGTTCGACAACCGCAGGGTCGTGATGGTCACGCAGGCGAGCTCGATGGTGGTCGCCGCCGTGCTCGCCGTTCTCGCGTTTGCCGGCGTCGACGTTGTGTGGCCGTACTTCGTGCTGGCGTTCTGCGGCGGCGCGGCGCTCGTCTTCGACGCGCCGAACCGCCACGCCCTGACCTTCCGCCTCGTCGGCCGCGACGAGCTGCCGAATGCGGTCGCGCTCAACTCGTCGATGTTCAACGCCGGCCGTGTGATCGGGCCGGCGGTGGGCGGCCTGCTGATCGCCGCGGTCGGCGTCGGCTGGTGCTTCGCGTTCAACGCGCTCTCGTTCCTCGCCGTGCTCACCGCGCTCGCGATGATGCGCGCGTCGGAGCTCTACTCCGTCGAGCGCAGCAAGCGCGCGAGCGGCGCGATCCGCGAGGGGCTCGCATACGTCTGGCGCACGCCCCCCGTGCTAGTCGTGATCGCGATCACGGCGGTGGTCGGCGGGCTCGGGTTCAACTTCCGCGTGCTCCTCCCCGTGCTCGCCTCGGAGACGCTGCATGCGGACGCCGCGGTGTTCGGCGCCCTCTTCGCCAGTTTCGGCGTCGGCGCGCTCGTCGGCGGCCTGATGACTGCGGCCCGCGGCGGGGCCAGCTGGCGTGCGCTCTTCGTCGGCTCGGCCGGCTTCAACGGCGCGCTGATCCTGCTTGCTCCCGTCGGGAACGCTGCGATCGCGGCCGCACTGCTCTTCTGCGTCGGGCTGCTGCTTCGCGGTCTGGACGTCGAACAGCCAGTCGATCCTCCAGCTCACCTCGCCGGACGCGCTGCGCGGGCGGGTGCTCGGCCTCTACCTGTTCGTCTTCGCCGGCCTGGCGCCGATCGGCGGCCTGCTCGCCGGCGTGCTCGCGGAGATCGGCGGGACAGAGCTGGCGCTCGCGGTCGCGGGCGGCGCGGGGCTCGTCGCCACCCTCTGGGCGGCGGCGCGCCTGCGCGGGGTGAAGCTGCCGCGCAGGCGCGAGCCGCTGGTGGTCGAGGAGGTCTAAACGGCTGCGCGGAGACCCGCGTGGCAGCTCGTCCGGCCCTGCTTCTCGAAGTACTGCTGGTGGTAGTCCTCGGCCTCGAAGAACGTCTCGGCCGGGACGACCTCCGTCGTGACGGGCTGCGGCAGGTGCGCCTGCACGCGCGCCTTCGACGCGAGCGCCTGCTCCTGCTGCTCGGGCGAGTGGAAGTAGACGGCCGAGCGGTACTGGCTGCCGACGTCCGGCCCCTGGCGGTTGCCCTGGGTCGGGTCGTGCGAGCGCCAGAAGAGGTCGAGCAGCGTCTCGTACGACACCTGCTCAGGGTCGAACTCGACCTCGACCGCCTCGGCGTGGCCGGTCGTGTCGGAGCAGACGTCGTAGTAGGAGGGGTCGTCCGTGTGGCCGCCCGTGTAACCGACGCGGGTGGCGGTGACGCCGGGGATCTGCCGGAACGCCGACTCGACGCCCCAGAAGCACCCGGCTGCGAATGTGGCCTTCTGTGTCATGCCTTGTAGTCTCGCAAGCGGAGCGATTATTACGCCGCGAGCCCGGCGTGGCAGCTCGACCGGCCGCGCTTCTCGAGGTACTGCTGGTGGTAGTCCTCCGCCTCCCAGAACGTCCCGGCGGGCTCGATCTGCGTCCAGATCTTCCGCGGCCAGCGGAGCTCGGCCTGGAGCGCGTCGCGAGTCGAGCGCGCCGCGGCTTCCTGCTCCGGTGAGTGGAAGAAGATCGCGGACCGGTACTGCGAGCCGACGTCGAGACCCTGGCGGTTCCGCGAGCGCGGGTTGTGCTTGCGCCAGAACACCTCGAGCAGCTCCTCGTAGGTGACGACGCCCGGGTCGAAGGTGACCTCGACCGCCTCGGCGTGGCCGGTGCGCTTGCCGCAGACCTCGCGGTAGGTCGGGCTCTCGGTGTGGCCGCCGGTGTAGCCGACGCGGGTGGAGACGACGCCGGGGATCTGGCGGAATGCTGCCTCGATGCCCCAGAAGCAGCCGGCTGCGAAT
>CAVPNP010000016.1:0-67694 GCA_963706665.1 uncultured Alphaproteobacteria bacterium | reverse complement strand
CGGTGCCGTTTTGTTACATCCTGAGTAGCCTTGACAGCCTGCGTTGAAACGTGTTCCTGACGCCAGGAGGCAGGTCGCGAAATCGCGGCCGCAACCGTTACCGAACCGGACCGCATGACATTCGCATTTACATTTCCAGGGCAGGGCAGCCAAACGCCAGGAATGGGTCACGGCCTCGCGCAGGCGTTCCCGGTAGCGCGCGCCGTATTCGATGAAGTTGACGATGCGCTAAACGAGCGCCTGTCGGAGATCATATGGAACGGCCCTGAGGAAACGCTTACGTTAACGAAAAATGTGCAACCCGCGCTGATGGCCGTGTCGCTTGCCGTTATGGCCGTGCTCAAGCAAGAATATGGTGACGCGGCTCTCGTTCCTACCTTCGTTGCTGGGCATTCGCTCGGTGAGTACTCGGCCTTAGCTTCGGCTGGTGTGTTTTCGCTCTCGGACACGGCGCGGCTTTTGAGACTGCGCGGTCTTTCCATGCAGGACGCCGTTCCTGCGGGACAAGGAGCCATGCTCGCCCTTCTTGGTGCAGACCTTGAGCCTGCGGAAAAGCTTGCGGCAGCGGCCGCAGCGGATGGCGGCGTTTGCCAAGTGGCGAGCAATGACAATGCGCCTGGACAGGTCGTCATCAGCGGCTCGAAGGCTGCAATTGATCGCGCGCTTAAGTTTGCGCCAGAGTTCGGCAGATTTAGGCGCGCCGTGCCGCTTCCGGTGAGCGCGCCCTTTCATTGCGCTCTGATGCAACCCGCTGCTGACAGTATGGCGCAGGCGTTGCAAAATGTAATCATGAAAGCGCCGAGACCGCCTGTCATCAGCAATGTGACCGCCGGGCCGGTATCAGACGGCAATTGATAAAGTCGTTGTTAGTTCAGCAGGTGACGGGTGTTGTGCGCTGGCGCGAATCCGTTGCTTACATGGTTGACAATGGAGCTAATACTCTTTTCGAGATTGGGTCGGGCGCGTACTCACAGGGCTAGCGAAACGAATTCCAGCCAAGTTGACGCGCGTTCTATTGGCATCGCCGAAGATATAAAGTCATTCGGAGAATGGCTTAAGACGGCAACGGCTAGCTAACCGGGCTTGAGGCAGGAGCAGGCATGTTTGATTTGACCGGGAAATGTGCGCTCGTCACGGGCGCGTCGGGCGGTCTGGAGAAGCCATTGCGGTCGCGTTACACGCGCAAGGGGCGAGCGTCGCTCTTTCGGGTACCCGGCGGAAAAGCTCGATGAAGTTGCTGCCAAAAGCTGGAGAACGGACCCATGTTTTGCCTTGCAATCTTCGTGATCGCGAGCAAGTCGCTAATCTTGTAGCGCAGGCCGAAGCCGCGCTTGGACACCTCGATATTCTCGTCAATAATGCTGGCGTGACAAGGGACAACCTTTTCATGCGCATGAAAGACGACGAGTGGGACGATGTGATTGCGATCAATCTGACTTCCGCGTTTATACTTTGCCGGGCGGCGCTGAGGAATATGATGCGGCGCGGGTCGGGTCGCATAATCAACATCGCCTCCATCAGTGGCGTCGTTGGAAATCCAGGCCAGGGTAATTACGCTGCGTCCAAAGCTGGGCTCGTAGGAATGACCAAATCTTTGGCGCGCGAGGTTGCATCCCGAGGAATAACGGCCAATTGCATCGCACCAGGCTTCATTGAGACGCCATTACCGATGGTTTGAACGAAAAGCAGACGGAAGCGATTGCAGGTGCGATCCCCGCTGGTACATTCGGCAAGCCGGAGGATATTGCCGCCGCGGCTGTCTATCTGGCCAGCGATGAGGCGCGCTATATAACAGGAGAAACGCTCCACATTAATGGTGGAATGGCTATGCTATAGTTACTTTGGCTTGGGGATAGCATTGGTTCTTCAACGTTTTTACGCTTGAAGACCGATGCGACGAAGAATTGGGAAGAATTAAGCAAAAAAAGCTTCCCCCTCCATAGCTTCAGTGCTACCAGCCACGTCGCGCCCGGGTGATATCATTTCCGATGTGTTGCGGCGTTGTATGAAGGTGTGCTTATCAAGTGTAACTTTGGCACTTGATCACTTGGGGAGACCGTGAGGAAAATATGAGCGATATCTCGGACCGCGTTAAAAAAATCGTCGTTGAACATCTTGGTGTTGAAGCTGAGAAGGTAACGGACAATGCAAGCTTCATAGATGATCTTGGAGCTGACAGCTTGGATACCGTCGAATGGTCTGCGATGGCTTTCGAAGAAGAGTTTCAGGTTGAAATTCCCGATGACGCCGCAGAGACGATCCAAACCGTTGGCGATGCCATCCGCTTCCTGGAAAGCCATTCAACGCCAGCTTAAGCGCTGAGCGTCGATACGGTTCATAGAGTGAGCTGCCTCCACTGGGGGCACTCATTATCTAACGCCGGCGAGTTGTGCTGAGGCAGCTTAGAAGATGTTGGCCTTGCTTTAGACGGCGGAGGGCGTGATGCGGCGAGTAGTCATTACAGGTATGGGTTTGGTCTCGCCCGTTGGCTGTGGCGTCGATCATGCTTGGTCAAATTTGCTAACAGGCAAGAGTGGAGCGCGGCGTGTCACCGAGTTCGACGTTTCAGACATTGCCTGCCAGATCGGCTGCTTCATCCCTAGAGGCTCTGCACCGGGAAGCTATAAACCCGATGATTGGATGGAGCCAAAGGAACAGCGCAAGGTCGACGAATTTATTGTGTTTGCGATGGCGGCCGCCGAGCAAGCGCTGGCCCATGCAGGCTGGAAGCCGCAAACTGAGGAAGAAGCAAACGCGCAGTGGCGTTTTGATTGGTTCGGGCATCGGCGGTCTGCAAGGCATCGAGCAAGGCGCTCTGACTTTGCACGAGAAAGGGCCGCGCCGCGTTAGCCCCTTTTCATCCCCGGACGCCTTATCAATCTCAGCGTCGGGCTATGTGTCAATTCGTCATGGCCTCAAGGGACCGAACCACTCAGTCGTTACGGCTTGTTCCACCGGCGCATGCCATAGGTGATGCCGCGCGCCTTATCGCGCTCGATGATGCTGATGTGATGGTTGCTGGGGGAACGGAAAGCCCTCTTTGCCGTCTCTCCATGGCCGGTTTTGCCGCGTGCCGCGCATTATCCACGCATTTCAACGATGAGCCGGAGCGCGCGTCGCGCCCCTACGACAGAGATCGCGATGGTTTCGTCATGGGCGAAGGTGCGGGCATCGTCGTTCTTGAGAGTTATGAACACGCAAAGGCGCGTGGCGCGAAGATGTACGCCGAAATTATCGGCTATGGTCTCTCCGGCGACGCCCATCATATCACCGCCCCGGCTGAAGACGGTAACGGAGCCTATCGTTGTATGCAGGCGGCGATGAAGCGCGCCAATGTAGGCCCGGCAGATATTGATTACGTCAACGCCCATGGAACCTCGACCCCGATGGGCGACGAGATAGAGCTTAAGGCGGTTGAACGCCTATTCGGTAACGCCGCTGACGGTCTCATCATGTCGTCGACGAAATCGGCCACGGGGCACCTGCTCGGGGCCGCAGGAGCGATAGAGGCCATATTCTCGGCAATGGCAATTCAGACAAACACCGCGCCGCCAACGCTCAACCTGGACAATCCGTCCGTTGAGACCATGATTGATCTCGCGCCCCATACCCTGCGGCAAAAGCCAATCCATACGGTACTTAGTAACTCGTTTGGTTTTGGCGGAACAAATGCGAGCTTGATCTTGAGGCGGGTTGAATAAAAAATGCGTGGACAGACCGAGTGGTTGTGCATCTTGTAAACGTTTGCGCTGTCCTTTGTAGAAAATTACTTACATTTTGGGACTATAACTAAGAAGCTACACAAGCTTTCGCCACATTGCCTTGCTCAAGATCTTCCTCGTGGTAAAATGAGAGTGCGCTGTTCACATGCCGGGCGATGTTTACAACTCGAGAAAGTGGCAGCCGTAGTTCCAAGCACAGCACGTCCTATCGTGGGCAGCGGGATTATTCCGTCCTGCCTCGCAGCCCTTCTGAGGCCTTGGAGCCGGATCGGGCTCCTGAGCCGCCACGTGGAGCCGCCAGCGGCCCCAACATCCGCTTGTCGTCTTTTCCAACAGGCTCATCACATTTCTGCGATAACGATGATCGCTGTTGGCGGTCTGTTCGATTTGCTGCGGCCTGCAGTTTGATCGCGCCGGGCCTCTCGGCTATCCCACGGTATTTGTCGTACCTTCGTGGTGAGGGTGTCGGCGCTATCGCCCGCCGTCGAAACAGGATGGGATTATAAACGACCGCTGGACCTTTTTCGTCGCCGCCCGTTACTTCAAGGTCCAGGACAAGATCAAGGCCGGCGAATATAACATTAAGGTCAATGCGAGCCTTCGCGACATACTGGATACGCTCGTTGAAGGAAAGTCGATCCTCTACAGCGCGTCGATTTCGGAAGGCTTGACGAGCTACCAGATTGTCGAACGGCTGAAAGCTAATCCGGACCTAGTCGGCGATATTGTCGAAGTGCCAGCGGAAGGAAGCCTTCTTCCAGACACTTATCGTTTTGCGCGCGGCACTTCGCGCGATGAGTTGTTGCGCCGTATGCAGGGCGAGCAGAAGAAGTTCGTCGAGGGACTATGGGCAACCCGCGCGCGTGACCTTCAGCTTACAAAGCTCGAAGACGTTATCAACTAGCAGCCATTGTGGAGAAGGAAGCGGCCAAGGCGGACGAACGGCCTCGTGTTGCCGCGGTTTATCTCAACAGGCTGAAGAAGCGGATGCGGCTTGAGGCTGATCCGACAGTCATCTATGGAGCCAACGGCGGTAAGGGTCCGTTGGGGCGCCCGCTTTTAAGAAGCGAACTGGACGACGACAATCCTTATAACACTTACCGGCACCATGGCCTTCCGCCCACTCCTATCGCCAACCCAGGCCGGGCCGCGATCGAAGCTGTGTTGAAGCCCGCAAAAACGAGCGACGTTTTCTTTGTCGCTGATGGAACCGGCGGTCACGCTTTCGCCGAGACTTATGCTGAGCATCAGCAGAACGTAGTGCGGTGGCGCCGCATTGAACGGGAACGTGAGCAAGAGGAGCCCGCGCCCGCCAATAATGGCGCCAGGGCTGCGGGCGATAATGACAGCAGTGGTTTTCAGATGCAGCAGACGGTTGAAGTGCCGCTGCCGCAGCGTAATCCACGCCGATACCTTTTTTCGCCGGTCTTGGGCGCCCGGCGTAACAAGTTCGTAGCTTTTCTTAAAATTGCTGTGGACGCTGGTTGAGAATGCTGCAACAAGGCCCCATGAACTTAAAATCGGCAAGGTGGATAGAGCACCGTTGCCGTATCCTAGCGAAACTATATCTCGGATTGCTAACGTGAGCCTTGCACGGCCTATCGGAATTACCAGACGTGGATTTTGTTTTATTCTCTCTCGTCTCCATCCGGGGCGGCAAAGACCACGCTTGTCAGGCGTCTCATCGAAGCTGATCCAAGCCTTCTGCTGTCAATTTCCGTAACGACACGGCAGCCACGCCCACAGGAACGCAATGGGGTCGATTACATATTCCTGGAGATGAGCGAATTTATTGCGCTTCGCGACGGAGGCGGACTCTTGGAATGGGCTGAGGTGTTCGGCAATTGCTACGGAACCCCAGCAGACCATGTCGAAGAGGCGTTAGCCGCCGGGCGTGACGTTATATTCGACATCGATTGGCAGGGCGGTGCCGCGTTGGCCCGTTTGCTTCCGCAAGACACCGTACGCGTCTTCGTGCTACCTCCCTCGCATGAAGAGTTGGGACGCCGCCTTCATAGCCGCGCTTCTGACACTAAGGAGGTCATTGCGGCGCGCCTGAAAGCGGCTGGCGCCGAAATTTCTCATTGGAAGAATACGACTACGTTATCGTCAACCGCGACCTAGAAGAAAGCCTCTCCAAGCTGCGCGTCATCCTTGACGCCGAACGGCTTAGGAGACATCGCCAGCTTGGCGTTAGAGACTTCGTCGAGGAGCTGACGCGAGAGACTTAGCTTAAGTCTTCCGCGCGGCCTGATACACACCGAAATGCCACGCTAGCCTGGCGAATTCCTCGACGCTCAATTGTTCAGCCCTTGCTGCCGGGTCGATATCCGCATCACGAAGCAGCGCTTGAGTGTCCACGCTGAGCGCCGCGAGACTTGAGCGCAGCATCTTACGCCGCTGACCGAACGCCGCCGCAGTGACCCGCTCAATGAGCGCGATTGGAACGTCGGGCCTGATCGGCTGGCATGGGATCTTGAACAAGCGCGGACGATACCTTCGGGCTTGGGGTGAACACCCTCGGAGAAAGGCTAAAAAGTAACCGAGGCCGCGCGCGAAACTGGGCCAAGACTGCAAGGCGCCCATAATTCGCGGTGCCAGGGCTTGCTGCAAGCCGTTCGCCCACTTCTTGTTGAAGCATAATCACGAGCTTATCGTACCAAGGCAGCCAAACGTCTCCAGTCAGCCACCCTACGACCAGCGGTGTCGCTATGTTATAGGGAAGATTGGCCACAATGCGCCGCACACCCGTTTCAGCAGCCACCTTGGTGTAGTCGATCTGAAGGGCGTCAGCAAAAAGTGGCTGTAGGCGTCCGTCGCTCGCGGCTGCGATTTCCGCGAGGGCGGAATCGTTCGTCCCGTTCCACCGTGACAACGCCGGAAGCGCCTTCGAGAAGCAAAGCTCTTGTTAGCCCTCCCGGTCCCGGACCAATTTCAAAGGTACCGCTAACGCCTTCCAACGGACCAGCCGCGCGGGCGATCCGTCTTGTGACATTAAGATCGAGCAGGAAGTTTTGCCCGAGCGATTTTTTTGCGGAAAGTCGCGCCTCCCTTATCACTTCACGAAGTGGCGGTAAGGCTTCGATCAAATTTTGTGCGGTCACGAGTTAACAGCAAATGCGTTATGACGTTGAAATTCAACCATCCGAGCGGCGAGCTTAATCGCTTCGATCAGGCTTTTCGGGCTTGCGCGACCGGTCCCCGCTAACGGATAGGCCGTACCGTGATCAGGCGACGTGCGGATGAAGGGCAGCCCTAAGGTTACGTTGACTCCGAAATCCCGTAAAGGAAAGCACCTTGAAGGGTATCAAAGCCTGGTCGTGATACATGGCCAAGACCGCATCGTAACCTTGGCGCGCTTCCTCATGGAACAGCGAATTGGCTGAGTGCGGGCCGGATAAGTGCACACCCTTGGACTTAAGCTCGGCAATCACCGGGGCGATGATTTCGATCTCCTCGCGGCCAAGTTCACCGGCTTCACCAGCATGGGGATTTAGCCCGACAGACGGCGATTCTTGGCTTTGCTATTCCGAAATAACGAATCAAGTCGCGATTCAAAATCTCCGCCGTTTTGCGAATGCGCTCAGCCGTGAGGGCGGCTGGTACGTCTATTAGCGCGATATGAACAGTCGCAGGCGCAACCATGAGTCGTTCGGACGTCATCAACATCACGGGGTAAGGGTCTTTGTGGCCGTGCCTTTCGGCCAGTTCGCCAAGGAACTCCGTGTGTCCGGCGTGAGCAAAGCCTTGCCTCAACAAGACGAATTTGGCGATTGGGTTCGTTACAACTGCGGCAGCTCGCCCCTGTATCGTCAGTGCGACCGCATCTTCAATCGATTTTAGGATCTCAGGCGCGAGCTGCGCATCAGGGCAGCCGGCCTCGACTTTGGGGATCGATATGCCGGTTGAAAGCACTGGCAGCCCGGTTTCAAAGACGCTAACGGCGTCTTCAGGCGCAGAGATTTCGGAAATAATGCTGGACGGCAGACCAAGCGCGCAGGCGCGGTCACGAAGAACAGACGCAGATCCTATTACGAAGAATGGAGGTAAGCCTTCCCTCACCCGCGATTGCCAAGCTTCGAGCGCGATGTCGGGGCCAATGCCAGCAGGATCTCCCAGGGTCAGCGCAAGCGGAAGAGATTTGCGGGAACTACGTGCTACGGGTCCGTCCCCCCTCGTTTTCGCGCTCAGACTAACTTCCCCTGTAATCGATGGACGCGGACTGCCTCAATTCCTGAAGATATCGTCTCGAAAAGCGCTCATATTCTACCTGGCCGACGTCAGGCTTTTGCTGCTCAGCCTGCGGCTTTGCCTTCGCGACAACGCCTTTCCTGCAGATAGCGTAGCTCTCAACCGCGCCACCGACAAGTACCGGAGGTGTCATTTGTCCTTCGTTTGCCTTGGCAATCAAGGGTTGGACATCCTTGGGGAAAGCAGAAAGCTTGGCCTTATCAAGTGCCTTTACCGTGGCTTGAGAAATTAGCGTTGCCTCTTTCGGAAGATCTTTGCAGGATGTAAATTTTCCTCTCAGATTATCAGCCTCAAGTATACGCTGGCTAACGGCTTTTTGATCTGCGGCGCTGCTGACAGCGAGTCGCAAGATACGCACGTCGAATTGAAGATCGGCTGCTTCTTCAGGTTTTGGGTTGTTGGCTGAGCTGGTAGCCATTAGGGACGCAATACGCGGGCCATATTGCCGGCGGATCACATCGCGCCAAGCCAGTTGTGCGCGAATGATGTCCTGAATTGTCTTGCGGCTGATGCCATCAGCTTCGAACTGGGCGTAGAATTGCGCCAGCGCCTCCTTGGGGTTGGCTCCGTTGGCGCCTCCACCCGCGCGCTGGGCGAGAGATTCTTCTACTTCAGCATCCGAAATCGCGATGCTTTGCTTTTTTGCCGCCTGAAGCTTCAGCTTGTCTTCAACGAGTGAATCGATGGCAGCTTTGCGACCTGTGGTGTTGCCATCAGAAAGAACGCGGTGCTTCGTATCTTCCACGAGCTGCTTTTTTACGCGCTCAGCGACTTGCTCGGCTTCTGCCTGCGAGCGTGGATTTGCAGCGGTCATCATTTCGCGAAACTTCTGCTTGATCGCGTCGCCGCCCAGCGCCGCTTTCATGCGTTCGCCATAGCTCCCATTGGTGCGAGCCAGCCAGCGTTGCCGTTGGGCGATATCAAAGTTTGTGATCGGCTCATCATTGACGAGCACAACAATATTTTGGGCGTGCGCGCTTTCGGTGCAGGGGAGCAATAGCGCCGGTGCAGCTAGCAGCACGAGGAATATGTGGGTTAGGTAATTGGCGATTTGCATATTAGAAATCTGCAATTGGTTTGCGGCAACAGTTGGCCGCTTTTTCGCCCATTAACATCCAACTGCACGCCAATCGAAATGTCACCCGCCAATTGTAACTACGAAGGCTGCGGCAGACCTTTATATCAGTCTGCCGCTCGCCACTCATAGCTTATTTATACACAGCGGCTTCGGGCGAAAGGTCGCCGATAGAGTTGATGACAGACTGCTGACCGAAGTATTTTAGACCTACACGAACCAAAACTGAGGTGTCAGGCTTGATGTCCTGCACTTGGACAAAGGTCTGCTGGTACGTCACAGAGAGAATAAAGCATTCGTCCGAATACTGCACCCCGAGAGCGTTGCGCACAAACTGACTGTTTTCAATATCAAACCGTGCGTCGCCAAAAGCCGTCCATTCGTCGTTGAGCTTGAATGCCGCATAGCCTGCAACTTCCTGGCGGCGATCATTAAAGCCTAGCTGCGGCTGTGCCTCGACGGCTACGTAACTTATCGCACCTTGGAAGAAGCCAAGCTTTGTCTGCAAGCTGTAGTCTTGGCGAGCCATGCTAAAGTCTCTTTGGTCAAGCCTTAGCTGCGAGACGAGACGAAACATATTTCGCCAATCTACATATCCGCCAAAGACATAGTCGGAGCGGGCGGTCGCCAAGCCCGTCGTGGGATCAAAGGAGTTCCTGCCAGTCAGCTGATAGCTTTCGCCCGCAATCGCCCGTATGCTCACGCCATTATAGGTCTGCATCGTATATTGGAGACCGACGTTCGAGCGCGTTCCCGTCTCAATGCGGTCGTAGCCGGAAAATTTGTTCACGTCGAAGAGGAGGGTATCGTCAAAGACTAGACTTTGAGAATCCTCGTTCGGCACTTTGTCATTATTGGCCACATTTGACCGCGCAATAACCTGCGCGACCGGCTCGATAATATGAGACGCGTTCTCTGAATGGGCGACAAAGGGGTAGCGGTAGTCAATCCCGCCGGCGACCATTTGGCGTGTAAAAGTATCCTCCGGCCCTCTGTCGCCGCTAACGTCCTGGAACGCCGAGACGTGATAGACGTCGCCACGCGCTTGGACAAATGGCGTGAACACCTGACCAATATCATCGGTGAGCGAACGCCGCCATTGCGCCTGAGAGACGATATGATCGGTGTCGCGGCGGAAGACCGGCAAACCGTTAACGGATAAGCCATTGATGTTGGCAGGATCGTTGACGGTTAGCGCCACCGCATTGACGTCGAAGCTGAACTCGCCGCCGAGTACTGGTTTGTTATGGATATAGTTATAGTCGAGAACAGGATACGCCGTAGCGGTTACCGGTTTCTGGAAGGTATTTGTATCGAAGTTGAAGGTTTGTCCGGACAGATTCCCGAACTGATAGAAGGTCATATTGAAGTAATTACGATCGCCTTGGCCTGTCAGGTAGAGAGATGATACGCGTTCGGTCGAGTAGATACTATCCAGCCTGTAAAAGCGGCGGAAAGTGTCGTCGCTTTCGATGATCGCATTCCAGCCGAAGTGCCAGGAGTTGTTGAGCGCGAAATCACCCTTCGTCTCAGCGCTACCTCTCCAGTTACGATCTCCAAAGAAGTCTTTCGAATTGTCGTTGAACGCACCCGCCAGTTTGATGGAGTAAGCGCCATTCCACAATTTCTGACGCCACTCCGCCTGCATGAGATAGCCGGCGTTGGTTGTGAATTCTGGCGTTAGGGTCAGGTCGTAATTGGGAGAGAGGGCATAGTAATAGGGAATCGCCGCGGAATAGCCAAGCGTGCTTGAGCTCGAATAATATGGAGCCAGGAAACCCGAGCGTTGCTTTACCTGCGGGTCAGGCGTGTAGAAGTAGGGTACCCACAATATCGGGACGCCGAACAATTCGAATTGGGCGTTTTCATAGTAGATATTTTGTTCGACCTTATCCTGAACGATCTTGTGGCCTTCACGCGCCAGATAGGCGGCCGCTCGGGGTGCTCCTCGCACGGCTTGCAAGCTGTGAATACGCCATTCTCGTAAACGGTCTTCTGTCCATCCTTGCGGTAAGCGTTCGAAGCCGCAATCCGCGCGTCTTCCTGCGTTACAGCGCGGAGCGAACGAATGAACCCATCCCGGAAGTCGCTCTTAAGGGTCAGACGATCCGCATTTACGACGGAGCCATCTGGCTCCTTGAGCCGGACATTGCCGAGCGCCGTCAGCGAATTCGCCGTGCGATCGTAAATGATCTCATCCGCTAAGAGGACGTGGTCGTTATAATAAATCTCGACATTCCCACGGGCGACGACGCGATTGTTACGATTGTCGTAAACAAGATCGTCCGCCTGAAGCAGAAGCGGGGCTGACTTGTCCCCAGAAATCTGCTTCGCAACAGTGGTTTCTCCCCCGCGCGGCATTGAAGCCTGCTGCTGGGCAAAAACCGCCGAACCCAAAAGGCATTGAGAGCCGATCAGGATAGCTGTCAGCAACCTGTTAAGCATCTGATGCCGCTTTCACCACTCTAACCGCCATACTCGTGCCCCCCCGGCCTCGTCACTCTTCCCGGCTCCGTCACCCATCCTCTTGATGAAGCAGTATTGTGGCAGAGAGAAGAAGCGCGACGAGCGCTGGCCCCCAGGCCGCCACTGTAACTGACACCAAGCCGGATATCCCAACTTTGCGTGACAACTCCGAGAATATGAAGAAGCCAAAGCCCCCAGATAGTCCTGTCAAAACCATAGTTTGGATTTTACCAAAACGAAAGGCTTTCAATGAACAGGTTGCAGCAATCAAAACCATCGCGGCAAGAAGTATCGGTCTTGCGATAAAGAGCTGATACTGAAGTTTATAGCGGTCCGTAGGAAGACCAGCCCTTTTTGCAAAGGTAATAAAAGACGGAAGTTGCCAAAAAGACAGGGTTTCAATCGAGCCTAAACTGTCCATAACCTGCGCTGGCGTTAAATATGTACTTACAAAATACTCTTTGTAGAGCTTTTGCGCCTCGCCCGCACTATGGATATACGCGTTCTCGAACCGCCAATATCCTTGCCGCAATTCCGCCTTGTTAGCTTGAACCTCTTCATAAAATCTGTTGTTGGGATCAAATTGCAACAGGGTCACGCCGCCAAGCGTAAGTCCGCGGTCCGACGCCGTTTTTGCATGGATCACAGAGGGGCCGTCCAGGCTGTCTTGCTTAAGCCACGCCCCGGATCCGCGATGCGTAGCGAAGCTCTTCTGGTTATTGTAAAGGCTCGTCTGAATCCGCTCCGATTTCGGCCTTCATGGCCGCTGCGACGGGATTGTAGACTGTAACCGCGAAGACCCCGAAGAGCAGTGCTATCATCAGCGCTGGTTGCAGAAACTGCCAAACTGAAACCCCTCCAGCCCTAATGATTGTGAGTTCCGAGCTGCGGCTAAGGCTGAGAAAGGCGCCAATGGTGCCGATGAGGATGGCGAAGGGCAGGGCGAGTTCGGCGAAGATCGGAATACGCAGCAGCGTGATGAGCGCAAGCGTGCCTGCGCCCACATCATCGCGCTTTCCGCCCTCGCGCAATACCTCGATGAAGTCCACGAAGAAAATCAGAAGCAGTGTTAGCATGAATACGGCCAAAATACTCATGACGAACCGCTTTGCCATGTAACGGCCAAGTGTCGAGAAGATCATTGAGACGCCTCCCAGCGTCGATGGCGCTTAAGAAGGTCTCGCGACCTGGGCTCTTCGCCCCGATAAAAAGGACGGCAATGGAATCCGGATGCTGGGCAGTGCGAACGCAGGCGCTGAGATGTTCAAGCTCAGTAGCATTAGGCATATGATTATGCCGCCCGCTGGAAGCCCATAAATAAGCGATAGTCCCCACATCTTTTTGCCGACAATATTCACTCCTGCAATGCCAGCAATGCGTATCGCTGCGCCAATGACAAAGGCGGTGAACAAGAGGCTCCCGCGACCTTCGCGTGTCGTTCGCGGCCGCCCCAGATACACCACCGCCAGAAGCGCAAATAAGAGAGAATATAAAGGCGTGGAAAGCCGCTCATGAATTTCGGAACGTATCTTCGCCGCGTTCTCTTTATAAAAATTGCTCTCAACGTCGGGATGGAGAAGCTCGTCCAAGTCGCGTTCGCGGGGCTTGGCTTCCCTAGGGCCACCCTTCGGAGCAAAATCTCCAATGTCGAAGAGATAGGTTTTAAATACAACAATTTGGGCGTCGCTTTTGCCCTCGGAATGGCGCAAGATTTGACCATCCTGAAGCTGCATCACTGCGCGTCCGCCTTCGCTCGAAACCTCTCCGCGGTCGGCAACGACAGTGGTCGACATTTTTTGGTCCCGTTCATCGTGCACAACCACGCCGAGCAGGTCGCCGTTCTTGGATTTGTCTCTAATGTGAATAGTAAGACCACGCTCCAGGTCGGAAAATTCCCCTGGCTGCAAGATCTGCGAAATGATATCCGTGCGCACTTGCGAGATGTAGTCGTTAAGAAGCCGGCTCGCCCTTGGTAACACGTATAAATTGGACAGAAGAACGCAAATAGAAACGACCACTCCTAAAGTAAGATAAGGAGTAAGCAGACGCCACGCCGAGGCTCCTGCCGCCGAAAAAACGATAAGCTCGCTGTCGCCGTTCAAGCGGTTCAGGGTATGAAGCGAGGCAATTAGAAAAGCAACCGGCGCAACCGTAACGAGCAAGTTTGGAATCGCGAGCGACGTAATCTTCAAAAACAGAAGAAAAGTCTGCCCTTGCGATGTGAGCAGCTTAATCTCGCGCAGAATCGACGTCAGCCATACGATCAGCGTAAGGGAAATCAGGATCATTATGAGAGCAGACGCCGTCTGGCGAAAGATATAGCGGCTTATCAACATTCGTGAACTGCGTTCCCTGCGCTATATCGCCCGGCCTCTTGCTCTCCCGTCTCACGCCATGATGGCGCATTTTCGGCGGCAATGGGCTTTGCAAGTTCATGCGATTGCTGTAGGTTGTTCAAATCAAAATGCGCCTTGCGCACTTAACCTGCGCTGTCAAATTCCGCCGGTCAATCTTTCTCATGTCACAGCTTCCAAGCATTAGTTTCGCGCCTCTTTCCCATGAAGCGCGCTCCAAGACCCTCGTCATGTTTATGGCTGATGGCAAGGATCGCTCGGCCAGGCTAGCGGATATAGAAAGTAAGACCAGCGGCGCTTTATCTAAAGCGATTGAAATTGCGGCTTTCAAGGGAAAGCGAAAATCCGTCCTTGAAATTCTTGCGCCCGCTGGCCTTGAGGCTAGCCGACTCCTTATCGTGGGATTGGGAGACGCCAAGAGCTTGACCGCTCGCGATTGGATGGACATCGGCGGCACGGTGCGGGCAAAGCTATCGAGCAAGACCACGGATGCCGACGTACTTTTTGAAGAGCTTGACGGCATTTCGGAAGACGCGCCGCTTTCTTTCGCTCTAGGTTTCTCACTCAGAAGCTATAGCTTTAAGAAATATAAGTCAAAAAAGGCGGCTAAGCCTGAAAGCGACGAAAACAACTCCGGCGATGAGACAGAAGCGCCGCCTCAGCTAACCATTATGTCCAAGGCTGGCGCCGAACTAAACCATCAATACGAGAAAAACGCTTCGGTCGCCCATGGTGTAAATTTTGCGCGCGATCTGGTGAACGAGCCCGCGAATATCCTTACGCCGCCGGAGTTTGCAGCCCGTTTGCGCGCCCTCGAAGCCGAGGGATTAAAAGTTGAGGTACTGGACGAGCAGGCTATGAAAGCGCTCGGAATGAATGCGCTGCTTGCGGTGGGGCAGGGGAGCGTTCAGCCATCTTTCACCGTCGTACTGCGCTGGGAAGGCGCGCCGGTTCGAACTGGCGACCCCGAGGAAAATGTCGTCTTCATAGGCAAGGGCGTTTGCTTCGACACCGGCGGGATATCGATCAAGCCATCGGCCGGCATGGAAGATATGAAGGGCGACATGGCCGGAGCGGCAGCCGTTGCGGGCGTGATGTCGGCCCTTGCGCGACAGCGCGCGCCAGTTCGTGCTATCGGCATCGTTGGGCTTGTCGAGAATATGCCAAGCGCCACCGCGCAAAGGCCTGGAGATATTGTCACTGCTGCGTCGGGTCAGACTATCGAGGTGCTGAACACTGATGCGGAAGGCCGGATGGTCTTGGCCGATTTGCTCTGGTACGCGCAGAAGCATCTGTCGCCAAGGTTCATGATTACGCTTGCAACGCTTACTGGCGCTATAATCGTGGCACTCGGCAAGCAAAATGCGGGTCTTTTCTCCAATAATGACGAATTATCCGGTCAGATTACAGAGGCTGGACTCGATACCGGGGAAACGGCGTGGCGGCTGCCACTTTCCAAGCAATATGACAAGCTTATAGACTCTAAACTTGCTGATATGAAGAATATCGGTGGCCGCGATGCAGGTTCTATTACCGGCGCACAGTTTTTGCAACGCTTCGTTGAGAATGAAACGCCTTGGGCGCATCTCGATATCGCTGGAACCGCGATGGGCTCGCCGTCCACCGATACCAATCAGAGCTGGGGCTCTGGCTATGGTGTGCGGCTTCTGGACCGTTTGGCCGCGAAGTTTTACCAAAGCTGATGGCGCTCGCGGTGGAACTAAAAAAGGTAAGTAATAGTGCACTTTCGGCTCCGTAGCTGCGTGAGTGAGTGACTAATAATCTCGGCTCCATAAGGCTTTTCGGCTTCAGTAGCCCTTTCGGCGTGTTGCGCGGCGCTGCTTGCCCTTTTTGTTGCTTTCGTCGCGCGAGGGTATAGCAACACATGCCGCTTGATCACATAGAACGTTCAGTGGCTTTGTTGCTTTTTACGATGTGATTGGATACGCCGGATAAGTAACTTGTCGAGCTTTGGCGCTAAACTCACGCGGAACAGCTCGCTCGGCGGCTGCATTTTGGAGGTTGTCCGGGGCTCATCTTGCGTCTGCAAAGCTTCGAACTCGGGGCTCATGTAATTGCCTAACTGCCGCGCCGGGAGCCTGCGGCGGGTTGGGGAACGACGATCCGGCCATTGGCAGAAGTCCTACCCGAGACGCCTCACCGAGCCGAGCAGACTCCAGCTCTTCGGTTCCGCGTCTGCAAGTTGTGCAAACGAAGATCGTCGTGGGAGAATGTCCCGTGAGCTCCGACAAGATCTTATGTGCTAGGCAAGAAGGCCAGATGCCTGAATAGCGAAAACCGCGCCCGCCGCAGCAATAGCACCGCCCGCGATCGGGAATGTCCAGGCTTTTTGCGTTTCACCTAACCGGCGCGCGAGGATGAGCGCTGCTCTCGAAATCGCCAACTGGATAACGAATATTCCGGCGAGATAGGCATAAAGCGGGGTTGTCTCCGCGCCGACGATTGACTCGCCGAGCGCGTAGCCATGCACAAGCCCAGCCGCCAAAAACAATACCGGGGCTATATAAGCGCTCAATCCGCGCGCGATGATGAGGCACCCCAAGCCGAGAGTGGCGAGCGCAACCAAAAGCTCCGCCGCAGGGATATCAAGCCGCAAAAGATGCAAGCCGACGCCGCCAATGATCGCGGCCGAGAAGAGAAGGATAAAGAAAAGGCCGCGTCCCAAGACGGCCGCCAAAAGACCAACGCCGATTATAGCCGCGAAATGGTCGAGCCCAATAACAGGATGTCCAAGACCGGAGAGAAACCCCTGCAAGAAAGTTTGGGGCATTTCACCACCCATCACATGATGGGCAAACGCCGGTTCCACTCCCATTACGGACATAACTGCAAGCAATATCGCCAGAAAATACCGGGACCCAACCATCAACTTTCTCCGCCGTTCAGTAGCTCTGCACCGTAAAGCCGTTCCCGACAAAGACCGGAATCCACCCGGTAATCTTCTCCCGTTGGGGCACCCCGCCCAACATTCGGAAAGCAGCGCTTTGCTCCGGCAGGTCTCCTGGCTCGCGCTTCTTAGCTTTGGGCTACCTTCCCGGGGGCAAACCCCAGTGGTCAATTGGGCCCATCGCTCAGCGCTTACAGTTGCGGGGGCAGCTGCGGCTTACCGGCAGGCCGGGCACCGCATTCCCTTTCAATTCCCTCTGCGGGGAACCGTCGCGTATGGTTAAGCTTGCATTGAAACGCCGCCTCGCGCCAGCATTAAATTCGTCTCTTGCGCCACCAGGGTTTTCGATGACAACGATCCAGGGTCTCCAGACTTGGTAACGTGAAATTTGCCGAATTCATAAGCAGTGGCTAGGGGGGGGCGCTGCTCTGAGAGAGCATAAAGGCGGCGTATAACACGACTAGAACTAGAGGACTGCCCTGTTTGACCGGATACTCATTACCACTGCTCACTTGCCGGCGCGCCAAAGTTGGAATCCAAAGGTAACGCCCGCACGAATTTCTTCTACCGGGCGCCCATTCGTTTCTGCCGCGCGAACGGCAAGATCAAAAGCAAGATGCTCACGCGCCTGCCAGATCAAGCCAGCTAGGGCCGAGGCAGTGCGTTCTTTGCCGAACTTGTCCTCAAAGAATATTTCGGCGACGGGGCGGACTTTCCACTTCTTAGGCCCTTCCAATATCGTGCTCACAAACACCTCGGATTGCTCGCGCGCCAGCGAAGTTTCGAAATTGAAATGGATGCTGCCCCAGTCCCACCGCTGGGATATGATTGCCGCCCAGCTCGCGCCTAAGCCTCTATCCGCACCTGGCAGAAGCACTCCAAATTCGGTTGCGATGCTGGGCCCGCTTTTGTCTTGAAGACTGCCTTCGCGGAGCACATGCTTCAAAAGCGCACCTGCATTTGTCAGCTCCGGCGCTCCGGGCGAGGAAAGCGGGGTTTCCAGCTGTCCTTGAAGCACCGCCTCCCAATTTTTCGCGAAACCAAGATTGAAGATAGTTGCTGGTGCGACGAGCTTTTGATCTCCGGCCTCGTGCTTCCAGCCAACGGGCTGAAGCTCGATTTCAAGCTCGCCGGGGGCGGCAACCGCAGCATCGGTTCCATCAAAAGGACGATAGCCGTACGCAGGGCTTGGAAGCAAAGCGAGCGGGAGAAAAAGCGCCTTAAAAATTCGCTTGCGTAAGTCCCTAAAGAGATCAACTCCAACCGAAACCACCCTCGGCTGAAAAAGCAAAGCCTGCGCCGTCATGCTTTGCGCCTCGCGGACATGCAGCTAGCCGAAGACTTCTCAGTAACGGCTCTTTTAATCCGATTCGGATTGCATCCTGAAGTTTACTCCCCCAAGGGTTGCTTCAGCCTTCGAGATAATTGTTGATTGTGTCCTTCGAAAATCATTCTGCTCGATCACATCGAGACTGTGGCCATGCAAATGGTCATGGAACGGTAATTCCGTCTGCTTAACGTAAACTCTGTTGGGGGGCAGATGATGATAGGGCGGTGTTTGCTTCTACGATTGTTTCTACTTTGTACCAATGAAGCACAGCTGGCCGTACGTTGACATCGCTATCAAGGTCACGCTAGGTTCAATAGCGTAGGAAGCAAAGCCTTCCTAGCCGGGTTCAACGCAGACACCCGGTCCTGAAAGACCTCCCGTCCAAGTGCTGCTCGATTCCCCTATCGGGGAAGGAGCTGACGTATGGGCAAATCAATCTCGATAATTGCGACCACCACGGCGCGTGTCTTAGCGATGTTGGGCGTACCTGTTCTCTCGTCGGCTCGCGCCGCCGAGCCGACGGTCGTCTTCGTCTGTGAGCACGGGTCCGCCCGAAGCTTGCTAGCCGCATCGCTGTTCAATCGGATGGCAGGGGAGCGCGGGCTTAGTGTGAGAGCGCTCTCACGCGCCGCGAGCGAAAAGACGGCAGATCAAAGGGTGCCCGCCCCGGTGGCCACGCAGATGGCCGCGGATGGATTTCAAGTCGAGGACTTCAAGCCGACAGCGTTGAGCGCTTCGGAAGCGTCTACCGCGACGCGGATAGTCACGCTTCAGTTTGACGAATTGCTTGAGGCTGCAAAAGAAGCGCCTGTAGAGCGCTGGAGCGACATCGGATCACCGAGCCTCGAATACGCCAATACAAAGCGGACAATCGCCTCACACATCCACGCGCTCCTCGACCAGCTGAAAGGCGGCGCAACCGCCCCCGGCAAACAGCAATAGACTGACGGCCGCAGGGGGGCTCTCCTCGCGTGCCCCCATATCCAAGACCGATCAGATGACCTGCTTTTGGCCTTATGCGGCGCGATGGGCTGGATAAGGCTGATGGCCAAGCAGCAATCAAACCACTCATGCAGACAAATGCAAAAGCGGTTTACACTGCTCCCAACAACTGAATGGAGATAAAAATTGCATAAGGCTGATAACATCACGGCTCTGGACCTCCCCGAGGTTGAGCTTGAGCTCGAAAACCGCGACTACTTGGGCTCACGACACGAAAGTGATCATTACGCACGTTAAGGTCGAACGAATGAGGAACGCTAGGCGCCCAGATGCGTGGTTAGCGCCTCGTAGAGCGCTGTCTTTCCTATCTTCAGCCGTGCAGCGGCCTCGCGGACGTTGAGCCCCTGGCTGATGAGTGCTTTGGCCCGTTCGAGCTTGTCCGGCGTCACCACCGGCTTGCGTCCACCTTTGCGGCCCCGCGCGGCTGCCGCTGACAGCCCGGCGCGTGTGCGCTCGCGGATGAGGTCGCGCTCGAATTGTCCAAGCGCGCCGAACAGGTGGAAAATAAGTCGGCCGCCCGGCGTCGTGGTGTCGATGCTTTCCGTTAAGGAGCAAAGCCCGACCTCGCGCCTTTCCAGCCCGGTCACTGTCTCGATGAGGTGCGGTAACGACCGCCCGAGCCGGTCGAGCTTCCAGACCACGAGCACATCGCCCTTTCTGAGGTGCGCGAGTGCATCGGCAAGGCCGGGGCGCTCGGTTTTTGCTCCCGACGCCTGATCGCGAAAAATCGTCTCGCAGCCTGCCTTTTCGAGCGCATCGCGCTGCAAGGCGAGGTCCTGATCGCCGGTCGACACGCAGGCATATCCGATGGCAGGCATGATAGCTTGGCCTTGTCCGATTTTCTGTCCGTCAAACATCCTGTCCGCTATCTCGTTGTCAATAGCATTTGTCGGACGATTTCTGGGGATACCGCCAAACGGCCGTTTGGCGGACAGCGCTTCTCGGGTTTTTTAGAGCCTCCAGATGACGAGGGAGGCTCATGGCAAGGCGGCGTTTGTTGACCAGCGCGCAGTGGGCGGGGCTGCTATCGCCGCCGACTGGGGAGCGTGACATCGTTCGCCATTACACGCTTACCGAGCAGGACCTGGCCATGATCGCCGCCAAACGCGGCGACCACAACCGGATCGGCTTTGCCTTGACCCTCTGCTACCTGCGCTTTCCAGGACGCGTATTTGCGCTTGGCGAGACCCCGCCTCCACCACTGCTCCGTTTCATTGCTCGCCAGCTACACGCTGAGCCTGACGCGTTTTCTGCCTACGCGCGCCGCGATCAAACGCGGCGCCAGCACTTGGCGGAATTGATGCGCGCCCTCGATTGCAAGGGCTTCGAACGCTCGGACATGCGCTCACTGATCGCCTGGCTGACCCCCATGGCACACAAGCTCGGAGCTTCCGGCCAGCTTATATCGATGCTCATCAACGAGCTGCGATCACGCCGCATCCTTCTGCCGTCGGCAACAGTGCTTGAGATGATGGTGCATCAGGCTCGTGCCCGAGCCGAGAGTACATTGCATCGCGCCCTGGCCGGCGGTCTGAGCGCCGAAACACGCAAAACGCTCGATCAGCTTCTCGAGCCTATGCCTGAGGACGCAACGAGCCGTATGGCCTGGCTCAAATCGGCATCGCAGTCACCCGCTGCCCGCAACCTGCTTGGGCTTGCCGAACGCATTCGGTTCGTGCGTGCCCTTGAGATCGACAGCAAGCGCCGGTTGAACATCCCCGCGCAAGCCTTTGAGAGGCTGGCCGACGAAGGCTTGCGCATGACCGCCCAGCACATCTGTGACCTTACAAGCCACCGTCGCCACGCCATCTTGTGCGCGACCGTGATCAAGCTCGAAAGCATTCTCACCGACGCGACATTGTCGATGTTCGATAAGCTCATGGGCGGTATCGCCCGCAAGGCGGAACGGCGTTCCCAGGAGAAAACGCTCCAGTCCGCGCGCGATGTCCGAGCCCATATTCAATCTCTGACCAGCGCCTGTAGAGCCGTAATCGAAGCGCGCGAAACTGGCGCAGACCCGTTCGCCGCCGTTGATCGCCAGGTCGGTTGGAGCGAGTTTCTTCGCTCTGTCGTCGAAGCCGAAGCCTTTGCCGAACCGGCGAATTCTGACGACAAGGCTAAGTTGATCGAGAAATATCCGTCCGTGCGCATGTTTGCGCCAACGCTGCTTGAGACATTCCGGTTCCATGGCGGCAGCGCCATGTCGAGTTTGCTAAACGCCATCGAGGCTGTCGCGAAGATGTACCGATCTGGCAAGCGGGCATTGCCAGAAAAGACGCCGATCGCCTTCATCCGCAAGTCCTGGCGAGCTTTCGTGATCAAGGGCAAGGAGATTGATCGCAAAGCTTATGTGCTCTGCGTACTCTTAGATCTGCGCGACCGGCTTCGCGCTGGCGACATCTGGGTCGATGGTAGCCGGCAATATCAAGACTTCGACAGCTACTTGACGCCGAAGGCGACATTCGCGCTGCTTAAGGCCGAAGGCCCCTTGCCGTTGGCGATTGATACCGATGCGGATCGTTACCTCGGGGGGCGCCGTGAAGTCCTGGAACGGGAACTGTCCGCCGTCGGCGCGCTCGCCGAGGCGGGCAAATTGCAGGACATCGAGATCGCTGATGGCGACATCAAGATATCACCACTCCGCGCTGTGACGCCACCGGAAGCAATTGGTTTAAGAGATCATGCCTATGACGTGCTTCCCCGCGTGAAGATCACAAGCCTCCTTCAGGAGGTCGATCGATGGACAGGGTTCTCCGACTGTTTCACACATCAACGCACCGGGCGCGCGGCTGAAGACAAAGCGGCGCTGCTTTCCGTCATCCTCGCCGACGGCATCAATCTTGGCCTCACTCGCATGGCCGATGTGTGCCGCGGCGTCACGGCGCGCCAGCTTGCCTGGGTGCATGACTGGCACGTGCGCGAGGAAACCTATGCCGCAGCTCTTGCTTGCCTGATCGATGCACATCGCGCTATGCCGCTGGCGCGGGTGTGGGGTACGGGAACCACGTCCTCCTCGGATGGGCAATATTTCCGGGCTGGCGGCCGCGGCGAAGCGTTCGCCGATATCAATGCGCGTCACGGCAACGAACCTGGAGTTGCCTTCTACACGCACATCTCCGACCAATTCGGGCCCTTCCACACGAAGGTCATCGCTGCCACTGCGAGCGAGGCGCCGCACGTGCTCGACGGCCTCCTCTACCACCAGACCGGCCTGCAGATCGAAGAGCATTACACCGACACGGGCGGTGTCACTGACCATGTGTTCGGTCTGTGTCATCTGTTCGGTTTCCGCTTTGCTCCGCGCATTCGTGACCTGAAGGATCGGCGGCTGCACATTTTCCCCGACATGAAAGCCCCATCGTGCCTGGAGCCGATCGTCGCTGGCGCCGTCAATGTGGAGCACTTCAAGGCGCATTGGGACGAGCTACTGCGGCTTGGCGTCTCGATCCGATCGGGTGCGAGCACCGCTTCCGCCATGCTGAAACGCCTCTCCGCCTATCCGCGCCAGAACGGTCTTGCCGTCGCGCTCCGCGACATCGGCCGCATCGAGCGGTCGCTGTTCACGATGGAGTGGCTGAAGAACCCCGAGCTGCGTCGGCGCGCCCAAGCTGGCCTCAACAAAGGGGAAGCCCGCAACGCGCTCGCGCGCGCCATCTTCTTCCACAGCCTCGGCGAGCTGCGCGACCGTACTTTCGAAAACCAGTTTTTCCGGGCGTCCGGCCTCAATCTGCTGGTCGCCGCCATCATCCTCTGGAACACGAGATATCTCGAAAAAGCGCTCGCAACGCTCGCTCCACCGCCGCACCTCATCCCGCACGTGACGCCGCTCGGCTGGGAGCACATCGGTCTGACAGGCGACTATATCTGGGGAAGCGATGAGGTCATGGTCGAAGGTGCATTGCGCCCGCTGCGAGCCAAGCCATCATTGTTGGTGGCTTGATATGCGTTCCTGGTTCGTTCGACCTTGGCGTGCGTAACGATCACTTTCGTGTCGTGAGGCCTACTTGCGCGTTTGCGAGGAGAAATTGGGCTTTGTTCCAAATGTGCTGCGCGCCTACGCTTTCGACAATAAGAAGCTGAAGGCGTTCATAGACATGAATGACGATCTCATGCTGGGCGACAGCGGGATCTCACGCCTTGATCGAGAGTTGATCGCCGTTGTGGTCAGCTCGATCAATCACTGCCATTACTGCCTGACCGCGCATGGAGCCGCAGTGCGATATCGTTCCAACGATCCCGTCTTGGGCGACATGGTCGAGCACAATTATCGCGCCGCGCCCCTTTCCCCGAAACAGAAAGCGATGCTCGATTTTGCCGCCAAGCTCACGGAGACGCCCGATCGGATAGAAAACGCCGATCGCGATCTCTTGCGGCAAGTTGGGTTCTCAGAGCGAGACATCTGGGACATTGCCGCCGTGGCGTCCTTCTTCAATATGTCGAACCGCCTCGCCGGTGCCGTGGATATGCGTCCGAACGACGAATATTACGGGACAGCTCGCGCAAAACGCGACCAATAGGCCCCAGAGACTAGCGCAGGTAGGCCACAGGAGTGACCGCTACCCTCGGCTAGCTTCAGAACAGCGGCGTCAGCTAGCGCCTCAAAAATAAAAACGAACACACTTCTATGATAATAGCTGTTTATACGCGAGGTGTCGCTTACGGGGTTCTTCCAAGACTGGCCTCACGATCCGGATAGTTGGCCACAGACGGCTGATCGAGAGGCGGTTTTTCGCGTAATGTTATTGAAATGAGATCGCCACTGGCAAGTGCTGCAAAAAAGCGTCCATCAGCGAAGCGAGATATCGCATGCTAACGCTTGTCGAACTTCAGCGCTGGCTCTATGGCGGCTCTACCGAAGGCCTGAAGACTGTTGCGACCGCGACTAGCCCCGGACAGCTGTTTGTTGCTATGGCCTTTGCAGTCCTGTTCGGCATGGTGCATGCGCTGATGCCCGGCCACGGCAAGAGCGTGCTGGCATCCTACCACCTTGGGCGCCACGGCAACATCCTGGGCGGGATAGTATCGAGCGCGCTCCTTGTCTTAACGCATGTGGGCATGGCGGTCGTGCTGGTCTTCGCCGGTTTTATCGTCGTGCAACGTACGCTTGTCGGCGCAGGTCGCACCCCAGCTTTGGAAGCGGCCAGTTCGGCTCTTATCATCGTGATCGGTATCTGGCTGCTCACGAGTGCCTTGCGCGGGCATTCTCACGGAGAAAGCTCAAAGAACCGCTTTCTATCAATCGCGGCAGGTTTTGTGCCCTGCCCACTCACCACCTTCATCATGGTCTATGCGCTTGCCCATGGCATCGTGCTCGCCGGTCTGCTCGTGACCTTAGCGATGGCCGGCGGCATGATCTTAACGGTTTCCGTCTTCGCGATGACAGCGATCTTGTTTCGCGAAGGTTTGTTCCGCCTCCTCGAACAGCGACGAGGCTTGTGGCATCGTGCGGCTCATATCTTTGAGATCGGAAGCGCGCTTGCTGTCATCGGCTCGGGTGTCTGGCTTCAGACTATGCGCTAAATGTGTGGAAGTGGATCAACGCATCGGAGCATGAGGCCAGACCGAGTGGAGCTGGTCGATCCGGTAGGCGTGTGCATGTCTTCTTCCCGATAGCAGAGCGTGCTCCCTCAAATGCGGGTGACTGGGCTCAAGATCGGCGTGTTCATGCTCGATGATCTCGGGATCGTGGGCTGGCCAGAGCCGAGCCGCAAGCACAACGCTTAGTGCGGTCAGTGCCGCATTGGTGATCAGCACAATAGGCAGGGAAGCGATGACGCCAAGCCACCCGGCGAGTGGGTAGGTGATCAGCCAGCAGGCATGGCTGAGGGCAAATTGGGCCGCGAACAAGGGTGGCCGATCCTCCTCATTGGACGACCGGCGCAACAACCGTCCGGTGGGCGTAATCAGCATGCCATAGCAGAGACCGAGCACGAGCCAGAGCGCGAGAATTGCAGGCCAAGCGGCGGACGGTGGCAACCGCCAAAGGACGAACGCCGCTGCAAGGAGCGGTACAGCCATTGCGCCTGCTCCGGACACCATGACAAGGCGATCTGGCAGCCGGTCCAGGAGACGCGGCAGCGACAGGGCCGCCGCCATGGAGCCCAACCCAAACGCTGCAAGAGCGATTGCCACCTCACGATCACCAAAGCCCAGAACAGTTCGGACGATGACAACGGTATTCACGAAGACGATTGCGCCGCCAGCAGCGGCAGCAAGATTGAGCGCCAATAGGCCGCGCAGGCGTGGCGTTGCCAGATAAATGCGAAGGCCGCGTGTCAGGCGGTTGAGGAAGCTCGCAGCATGAGTGGCCTTAGGCCGGGGTAAGTAAATCGAGATCACCAGGGCGGCCGACAGCAAAAAACCCACCGACGTCCCTGCAAACAGGGCATGAAAACTGATGACGGTAAGGAATGCGGCTGCAAGCATTGGGCTCGCGACGCTCTCCAGGTCATAGGCGAGACGCGAGAGCGAGAGCGCCTTGGTGTAATCCTGTTCATCCGGCAACACGTCGGGAATGGTCGCCTGGAAGGTTGGCGTAAAGGCAGCGGAGGCCGATTGCAGCACAAAAATGAGGAGGTAGATCTGCCAAATCTGATCCACAAAGGGCAGGCAGAGGGCAAGACCGGCACGGACAAGGTCCAAGGCAACGAGAAAGGAGCGGCGCGGCAGCAGCTGCGCCACGGCTCCCGCAACAGGGGCGACGCCCACATAGGCGATCATCTTGATCGCAAGTGCCGTTCCAAGGGCAGCGCCCGCGTTTTGGCCAGCCAACTGAAAAGCAAGAAGGCTCAGCGCGACCGTCATGAGGCCTGTGCCAATGAGTGCAATGACCTGGGCAGCGAAGAGATGGCGATAGGTACGATTCCGAAGTGGTGCGAGCATGCGATTCAATCTAGTACCCTAAGCTGCTGCCACAAGAAGTTTGCAACTCGGCAGCAAAGCACGGGCGGCTACTTCCCCGCCCACACCGGCGCAGCTTTGGCGCAAAAATCCATGTAGTAGGCACGCTCGTATACATCGAGCACGAGAACCTGTTGAACAGAGACGAGCGTGGTGGTGTGATCGGTTTCGCCAACGGCATCCGCGTATCATAGCCAAGCCCTTCGAGCTGCGGATTTCCCACGCGGCCATGAGCTGGAGCGAGCTCGTGTTTGGTACCAAGGCCGGGTGCAGGCCTAATTATTTTTTAACCGGCGTGTTACCGGTTGGCCCGATGCCGGTGACCTGCAAGATCACTTCGCCATCCTTGGCCCATGCAAAATGCGGCGTCTTCGCTGGCTCGGAATACAATGTTCCGGCAGGATAGGCCTTGAGCTTGCTCTCGTTCCATTGGTCGCCAACGGCAAAGTAAAGCGTGCCGGACAAGACCAAGACGGTCCGCACTGCGTCAGGATGCCAATGAGGCTGGTTCTTCATGCCTGGCGCAAGCCTGATGCGATCGACATACAAGCCGGGCTGCGAGGAATCACCGTACAGAGTTACATGCTGCGGCGTTCCCGGAAGTCCCTTGTAGACGATATCCTGCGGCAACTTGACGACGCTCGTGTCGGCGTTTTGCGCGAAAGCCGAGCTTCCTGTTCCGGTCGCGCATAGGCTCAGAAGGAGGGCTACACGTTTAAACATGTTCACTTCCTGTGGTTGTTATTGAAGAGAGCATTTTCGGCTTTGCTGAACGGCGCTGTTGGGGAGCACTCCAGCCCGGGCGGTAAACTTTCCGCCCGGGCCAGAACCACGTCCTCCGTGTACGGATGTGTTGGCACCGAAAGCGGCGCCCGATGATCAAGTCTCGCCGCTATAGCGCTGATAGAGCTTCGCCGCGTTGTCCCAGCGGATACCTTGCATGTAGGCGTCGACGTAGTTCGCTGCCTTCGCGCCAAAATCCATGTGATAGGCATGCTCGTACATATCTAGCACCAGCACTGGCTGGCCGCCGGCAACCGTTGTCGTGTGATCGGCCGCCCAGCTATTGACCAGGCGCTTGTCGCGGGATGAGTAGGTGAGGATTACCCAGCCGGACCCGCCACCCTCGGCTCTGCCCATGGCGGAGAACTCTGCGCTCCACCGCTCGAAGCTGCCAAAATCCCGCTCGATCGCGGCAAACAGCGCCCCCTCCGGGCGTCCGCCGCCGCCGAGTGCATTGAAGAAATGCTCATGCAGAATCATTGAGTTGGTCGCTATCAACTGCTCGCGCTTGAGACCATTGATCAGGAAGTTTGGCGCGGTTGCCCAGTCGATGCCCGCGAGCTGAGCGTCGATTGCATTCAAGCGCTTCACGGCTCCGACGTAGTTGTTCTCGTAGTGGCTGATGAGGATCTTTTCGGACATGCCTTTGATATGGCTTGGATCAAAAGGCATAGGCTGGGGCTGGTAGGGCACTGGTGACTTCGCCGCAGGCGCGGCAGTTTGTGCTGCTGCGGGTGATTGACTAACCGCAGCTGTGGCGATGACGCCTGCCGCTGCAATACCCGAGACCTCGATAAACCGGCGCCGGTCGAACTCAGTGGTCATACGATTTCTCCTTTTGATGAGATACGGACGCGACCGTCATCCTCAATAGGCGTTTTGTAGACGGTCGGAGTTGGTCCTGAGCGCCCGTCCATTCTGCTGCGGCCCGGGCGTTGGGCTATCGCTGATGCCGCTTATTGTTTTGCTTGATCCTTCGTCAGATCCTTGAGAAGTGCATCTATACGAGAGGAGATATCTTTTTTGGCGTTGTCATACTGACTTAGAACCCCTGGGAGTACGTTCCAGTGCTCCACCTTTGCGTTACCGGCCGACTCGACTTTGCCGTCGTAGTTCATCACAACAACTCGAACCGCGGAGCTGGCCTCCTGCTCTGCCAGGGCTTGCGGCTCAAAGGTCCCGACGTTGAATCCGTCGGCGCTGAGATTGCGGGCAAGAGCGGGCGGAACTTTTGACTCGCGCGTTTCTGCGCTCACCGCACGTGAAAGCGCGCGTAACGAAACACCGCGCTCTTGTGCGGCCCGGTTGAACAGCTCAGTCGCTACCACACTTCTTGAGGATCCGTGCTCACAAACGAAGACTACTGTTTTGGCTGCTTGCTCGGCTCGGCTGGGGTGAGACGCAAGCGCCAAGGCCGTGATGGCAAACAAGGCGACTGCAGCTATTTTCACGAGATGGGACCGCATAAGTGCTCCTTCACAAAAAATTCCGTCGAAAGATTATCCTGTTTTTCAGATGATACAAGTGTTGCATGAAAAATCATTTCTGTGATACATTTTCAATATGAAAGATGCCGCAACTGGCGTGGCCGTCAGGGAAGATCGCTGGCTATTCCTCATCCACCAACTGCCAGCAAAACCGGCCTATCTGCGCGTCAAAATCTGGCGGCGGCTTCAGGCCCTCGGCGCAACCGCCGTCAAAAATGCGGTCTACGCGCTGCCGGCAAACGAGCAGACCCAGGAGGATTTCCAATGGGTGCTCAAGGAGATCGTTGAGGGGGGCGGCGAGGCTATCATCTGCGAGGCCCGGCTGATCGGGGGCTTGTCGGACCAAGAGATCCGGTTGCTGTTCACGGCTGCTCGCGATCAGGACTATGACGCGCTTGCCAAGGAGGCAGGCGGCCTCGCACATGCCCTAAGCGAGGATGTCATGAGCCAGGCTGAAGGCCGATCGCAATTGACCCGCCTGAAGGCCAAGCTGGCGCAGGCCGTCGCAATTGACTTTTTCGGCGCAAACGGTCGCGAGACGGTCGATGGCCTGCTTGCCGGGTTGGAGGCCAAGCTTACGGAGGATGTGATGACGGATACGCGTGAGAGTGGCGCGGCGCATCAGGCCGCGGATTTGGCTCAATTAAAAGATCGAACATGGGTAACGCGCCAAGGGGTGCATGTCGACCGTATCGCCTGTGCGTGGCTGATCCGGCGCTTCATCGACCCAGGTGCCCACTTCAAATTCGTGTCTGGCCAAGGTTACACGCCGCACCCTGGGGAACTGCGCTTCGATATGTTCGAGGCCGAATTCACCCATGAGGGTGACCGCTGCAGCTTCGAGGTGCTGCTCGGCAGAGCTGGATTGGCTGACCCGGCGCTCCAGGCGATCGCCGAGATCGTCCACGACATTGACCTGAAGGACGGCAAGTTCGGGCGTGATGAAGTGGGCGGCATCAAAACTCTGATCGCGGGCGTCGCAATGGCGCACGAGAGCGATGAGGAAAGGCTTACTCGCGGCGGCGCGATCTTTAACGACCTTTACGAATACTTCCGCAAAAAGCGCGGCTGATTTGCAGGGACAAGCGTGTTCCGAAAGGAGAGTGGCATGAATAGTATCTCCCTTGAACATTTCAGACAGTTGCTGAAGCTGGCCGTTCCTCCGATCATCATCGATGCGCGAGCCGAAAGCACTTATGCGGGCGCGGCAGGCGTAATCCCTGGGGCCATCCGCCGCGATCCGGACGCCGCTGCGGTCTGGGGCGTGAACCTCGAATTGGCGCGGCCGATTGTTGTCTACGGGGATGGCGATGCATCGAGCCAGGGCGTTGCCAAGCATCTCCGGGATTGCGAATTACCTGCCTACTCTCTTGATGGCGGCTTTGAAGCCTGGGCCACGAGCGGCGGCGCAATCGCTGCAAAGCCTTCAACGCCTTCCCAATGGGTGACGCGAGAGCGTCCCAAGATCGACCGTATTGCCTGCCCCTGGCTCATTCGCCGCTTCATCGATCCAGATGCTCAATTCATCTACGTTGCTGCCGGCGACGTGCTGAAGGTCGCGAATGACACAGGTGCGATCCCTTATGACATTCCGGGTGTCGTGCTGACCCATCGCGGAGAGCGCTGTTCCTTCGATGCCTTCATCGAGGATTACAAGCTTGCTGATCCGGCTCTCTTGCAGATTGCCGAAATCGTCCGGGGAGCCGATACGGACCGACTGGACCTTGCGCCGCAAGCTGCGGGCTTGTTTGCGATCTCGCTTGGTCTTTCGGTCAATATCCCCGATGACCACACCATGCTGCGCTACGGGCTTGTGATCTATGACGCCCTCTATGGCTGGCTCGTCTCAGCCAGGGAGGAAACGCATAGCTGGCCGCCCGCGATGCCAAGGAAGGCGTCATGAGGACCGTAATTCTGCGCCAGCGTGCAACAATTGCCGTCGCCGTGTTGGCAGTGATCCAATTCGCCGTCAGCCCGGCCTTGGGCGATGACTTTCGAAAGCTAACGAACAGCCAAATTAAGCGCCTGATCACTGGCAAGTACATCGGAGACGAAGTTCATTACCGCGACCACTTCCTTCCGGGCGGCAAATATGAGGGCATTAGCATGGGCCGGTCCTTCACTGGCGTCTGGGAGATAATTGACGGCGAACTTTGCCTGACGCGCTTATCGGAAAGACCGGACTGCAACGAGATCTGGCAATCACGAAAAAATCCGGCACAGGTGCAGCTTCGCAAATCATGGCGGTCAGACAGGCAAGAAGCCTGGGTCATTGAAAAATAGCTTTGGCCGCAAACGTGGCCAAGGCCAAGGGAGCGCAATGATGAACGCCCGATATATCGACGCCAAACGACTCGCAGCCTGCGGCGTGGCCTTTTTCCTGCTCGGCTCATCCGCAACCGCAGCGGATGATGCGCGCAGGCTTTCGAGCGCCGAGATCAAGCGTCTCGTGACCGGGAAGGCGGTTACAGATGAGGTCCATTATACGGATCGCTTCCAGCGCGGCGGCAAGTATGAGGGCGTCTTCATGAACAAGCGGCACTCGGGCGCATGGGAAGTCAAAGACAATCTCCTCTGTATCACAAGGGGGACCGAGCCGCCCAACTGTGACGCCTTCTGGGAGACCCGCAAAGCACCTCGGCGGCTGCTACGGGGCAAACCCGAATTTCCGAATGTGAGGGACACAATCGTGGTCCGAGCAAAATAGGGAGATTGAAGATGTCGTATGCAATGAAGCCGCTGTCCTGTGATCCTTTCCGCATCAAGGGGATGTCGGAGAAGCTGATTGTCAGTCACTACGAGAATAACTATGGCGGGGCGGTGAAGCGGTTGAACCTCATTGAGGAGCAACTCGCGGACCTCGACTTCGCCAAGGCCCCCGGGTTCCTGCTGAACGGGCTCAAACGTGAGCAGTTGATCGCCGCCAATTCCATGGTTCTGCACGAGCTGTTCTTCGACGGTCTCGGCGAGGAGAGCGAGCCCGGCAGCGAACTCAAGGCGGCAATCGCCCGCGACTTCGGCTCGTTTGAGCGCTGGCGCGCAGAGTTTGCCGCCATGGGCAAGGCGCTTGGCGGTGGTTCAGGCTGGGTGCTGCTGATGTGGTCGGCACGGGACAAGAGGCTTGTCAATCAATGGGCGTCCGACCATTGCCACACCCTCGCAAATGGCACGCCAATCCTTGGCCTCGATATGTACGAGCACTCCTATCAAATGGACTACGGTGCCAAGGCCGCAACCTATGTCGACACGTTCATGGCGGCGATTCGTTGGCGCAATGTTGAGCAGCTTTACGGCTCACTCAAACACTAAAGTCCGGTGTGCAGGTAAATAGGTAATGCGGCCTGCCTCAGTGCAGGGATTGGGAAGTTTAGGAACAGTATGAGCGAGACCACCATCAATAGCGCCAGTCGGATTTCCATTTGGCAGCTGACCCTCTATTTTCTGCGCCTTGGCTTTATGGGGTTCGGTGGTCCGGTCGCTCTTGTCGGTCAGATGGAGCGGGAACTCGCTGGCGAGCGCAAATGGTTGACACGCGAGGAGATGCGTGAGGCCGTCGCCGTCTGCCAATCATTGCCGGGGCCTCTCGCCATCCAGGTTGGCATCTTCATCTCCTATTTGCGCGGCGGCTTCTGGGGCGCCTGGGCCGGAGGATGGGCTTTCATCCTACCGAATTTCATTATCGTGGCGGCGCTTGGCGCGCTGTTTGTGCATTTCGGTGATTTGAAGGGCGTCAGCGGCATCTTCTACGGCGTCAGCCCGGCTGTAATCGCGCTTATCCTGCATTCGAGTTTCCGGCTTGCGAAGCTCGGTATGGAGGACCGGCTCCAGTGGCTAATCGCTGCCGCCTGCTTCGCCGTGACGGTCGTCCTTGAGGCAGAGGTCGCGCTTGTGTTTATCGTCTCTGGCCTGATCGGCGTTCTCTTCTACGGCACCTTATTCAAGCCAGGGAAAGCGCCGCCCGCCTTACTGTCTGCCGTGCCGATTGGGGTAGCGCCGCTGCTTGCCATTGCGCAACCGATTGCCGCGTCTGGATCGATCCTCGCGAAGCTCTTAATCTTCTTCCTGACGGCGGGCGCCTTCACTTTCGGCAGCGGTCTTGTGATCGTTCCCTTTCTGCAGCAAGGCCTCGTGACGGAATATGGCTGGCTCGGAGAGCGCGACTTCCTGATTGCGGTCGCGGTCGGTATGATCAGTCCCGGTCCCGTCGTCATCACGGCGACCTTTGTTGGATATTTGGTGGCCGGCTTCTGGGGATCGCTGGTAAGCACGATTGGGATTTTCTTACCGTCCTTTCTGATCGTCTTGATTGCGGCACCGATTGTCGCCCGGCATCGGCACAACGCCAATTTGCAAGGCTTCATCAAAGGCGCTTTTGGGGCCGCGATAGGGACGATCTTGGGCGCCTGCGTCCTATTGGGGAAAATCGCCATTGGCGACTGGCTGACGATCCTGATCGCGCTTGTATCGCTGGCAGTGCTGTTTCGCTGGAAGGTCAGCAATCCGCTGTTGATCGGGGTCGCGGCCGCCGTGGGCTTAATCGCCTTTCCGCTTCTGCAACCCACCTGGGTGATGATCCGATGACGCGGCATCACGCACAATTGAGCGCTTCGCACCGACCAGCACCACAAAGGAGGCATTGATGAAAGCTCTGGCTATTGTTGCGATGATCATACCGGCAACGGCAGCGTTCGCCGGCAGCGAAAACTTTGACACCGTATCGCCTGGCTCATTGCCGTCGGGGTGGACATGTGGCGTTACCGGCAGTGGTTCACCCATTTGGAAAATCGAACCCGACCCGTCGGCTGCGAGCAAGCCGAATGTTCTCAAGCAGTCCGGCCAGGGCACATTCCCATGGTGCGTCAATAAATCGGTATCGATCACGGATGGTTTTGTTGAGGTTAAGTTCAAGCCACTGAGCGGACGCGAGGATCAGGCTGGCGGGCTGGTGTGGCGTTGGCAGGACGGGGACAACTACTACATCGCGCGCGCCAATGCGCTTGAAAACAACGTGTCGCTCTATCGCACAAAAAAGGGGACTCGGCACACTATCAAATATGTAGAGGCGCCTGTGGCAGCCAATCAGTGGCACACCTTGCGTGTCGAGTTTTCCGGTAAAGCCGTCAAAGTGATGTTGGATGGCAAGCAATATATCGCACTCGATGCCGATCATATTACGCCGGGCGCGGTAGGTGTTTGGACCAAGGCGGACAGTGTCACGGCGTTCGACGATTTCTCGTGGGGTGGCCAATAGAGCGATGCGCTGGCATCGCAATAACACATCCGGGAGGCCCCAGGAATGCAGAGACTCTTAATCGAAATCGTGGCTTTGGCAGCGATGGCGGCCCTTGCCTGGCGCTTCCTGCCTGGCACGCAAACGCCGACCGTTGTTGTCTATGTCAGCCATGACCAAGTCTTCTCGGAGCCAATCCTGAAGGATTTCGAGAAGGAGACCGGTATCAAGGTACGCGCTGTCTACGACACCGAGGAAGCCAAGAGCACGGGCGCAATGAACCGGCTGATTGCCGAGAAGAACAATTCGCAAGCCGATGTCTATTGGGCCAATGAGCCGATCCGCGCCGAGGTGTTACGACAGCGTGGGATTGCCGCGCCTTACGTTTCTCCCAACGCCGCCGGTATTCCTGGCGCCTACAAAGATCCCAACGGATATTGGACTGGATTTGCAGCGAGGGCGCGCGTCCTGATTGTCAATCGCACGGCCGGCGTACACCCAACATCGATCAGGGCCTATGCTGATCCACAATGGCGCGGCAGAGCCGTGATCGCCAATCCGCTCTTTGGCACTACCACCGCGCAGATCGCGGCGCTTAGCGTGCTATGGGGCGATGAGCGGCTACACGGCTTCATGCAAGACCTACGCAACAATCAAGTTAAGGTTTCTCCGAGCAACGGTGACAGCGCCGATCTCGTTGCGCGCGGTGAGTCTGCTTTCAGCCTGGTCGACAGCGATGATGTGGTGAACCGGATAAGGCAGAACGAAATCGTTGATATGATCTACCCGGATCAGGGCGCGCATGACATCGGATGTCTTATCGTTCCCAATGCTGCGGTTTTGATCGCTGGAGCGCCACACCCCCAGGCCGCACGTAAGCTCGTCGATTATTTGCTCTCGAAAGAGACCGAGCGCAAGCTCGCGGCCTCGGACGCCGCGCAGCTGCCGCTGCATGATGGCGTCGAGCCGCCGCGTGAGTTGGGGGCGCTCTCGTCCATCAAGACCATGCGCGTAAACTATGCCGAAATCGCAGCAAAACTTCAGGAACTTCAGCCCTTCTTGAAGAGTTGGGCCGGGCCATAATCGTGACGGAGCGCCTAACCCTCACATGTGCAGCGCTCTTATTGGCTGCGATCGGGCTTTCTCCCCTCGTAGCCATGCTGATCCAAACGCTCTATGCGGATGGCCATGTCAGCTTGAGAGCCTACCAAAGCTTTCTCAGCTCGGACGGGACATTCCTATCGTTGATGGGGCATAGTCTATTGCTGTCATCTCTGACGGCGGCCTTTGCAACACTCATCGGCGTGCCGCTCGGCGTGTTGCTGGAAAAGTCGAATCTGCCGTTTCGGCGTTCGTTCGCAGTGGCCTTTACATTGCCGTTGTTGCTGCCACCGTTCGTTTCTGCTGTGGCGTGGTCCAGCGTCTTCGCACGAAATGGCTGGTTTGCGGGAGCGCTACCGCCAGCTGCAATAGACTTCATTTCGTCGGCCTATTTCGGACTGCCGGGCTGTGTTTGGGTGCTCACGGCAGCGCTGATGCCGCTCGTCATGCTCATGACGATGGTTTACTTACGCACGGTGAGCCCGCGCCAGGAGGATGCTGCCCGACTCATCTGCGGCTGGCCTCGTGTTCTCAGGGGCATCACGCTGCCATTGATCGCGCCGGCGATCCTGTTCGCGACAATCCTTGTTTTCCTCTTGACGCTCGGTGAAGTGGGCGTGCCGGCATACTTGCGTTATCCCGTCTATGCGTCGGAGACGCTCACGCAATTTGCTGCCTTCTACGACTTTGCGGGGGCGACCGTAGCGGCAATGCCCTTGCTCTTGGTCACGCTCGCACTGTTGGCGTTGCAATACCCTCTCCACAGCCGCGTGCTGGAGCTCAGCAGGAACACGTTTGAGGAGAAGACAATCGAGATCGACCTTGGCCTTTGGCGCAGGCCTTTATTCCTGCTCTTGGCGGGATGGGCCGCGATCACTGTATTGCTTCCCTTTACGGTGCTCCTCCTCCAGGCGTCGCAGGGACACATTCTTGCAACCTTTGCCCAGGCAAGCGACAGCATGTTGCGCGGAATAGGCTTTGCTTTCCTCGGGGCGTGCTTGCTCACCGCGATGGGCTTTTATTGCGGTTATCTCGTTGACCGGCACTCGCTGCCCTTTTGGCGCGGCGTCGATGGGCTTTCCTTGCTGTTCTTCACGATCCCAGGAACGGTCATCGGTATCGGCCTCATTAGCCTTTGGAACCGGCCGGTCACGAGCCTGATTTATGCTTCGCCAGCGATCATCATCCTCGGATATCTGGCGCAATATGCGATTTTGCCGATACGGACGATTGCTGCAAACCTTGAGCGCATACCTCTCTCATTGGAGCAGGCGGCGCGGCTTTCTGGTGCCAGCTGGTTCATGACCGTCGACAAAATCATTGTGCCCTTGGCAAAGCGCGGCCTCATCGCAGCTTGGCTTGTAAGCTACATATTCTGCCTGCGCGATCTCGGTATCAGCTTGGTCGTTTATCCGCCAGGCTCGGATACGCTGCCAGTGCGCATCTTCACCCTGATGGCGAATGGCGCTCCGAGCCTCATCGCGGCGCTTTGCCTTATTCTGGTTGTCAGCACGCTGCTGCCGCTGGGCTTGATCTCCCTCTGGCTTCGCTCGCGAGATGAGCATGTTCATGATTGAGCTAAAGGAAGTCTCAAAGTTTTATCGCGGCAGGGCGGTTGTCGACGCGCTGTCTCTCAGGGTGGAAAGCGGCGAACGTCTCGTGCTGTTTGGGCCCTCCGGCTGTGGCAAATCCACGATACTGCTCTTGATTACCGGACTCGTCATTCCAGATCATGGCGAGATCCGCATCGACGGTGAGGTCGTTGCGGCATCAGGAAGGAATTGGCGCTCGCCGCATGAGCGCGGCATCGGCATGGTGTTCCAAGATTTGGCGCTCTGGCCTCACATGAGCGTGGCTGAAAATATCGACTTCGGTCTCAAGGCCAGATGGATCGGGGCGAAGGAGCGACAACAGCGTATCAGAGAAGTCGCCGACGTTGTAGGGCTTGGCGACTATCTTAATGTGCGGCCGGGGGAGCTATCGGGCGGGGAGCAGCAACGCGTCGCCCTTGCGCGTGCCCTTGCGTTGCGGCCGCGAATTTTGTTGATGGATGAACCGCTCTCTAGTCTCGACGAGGCCCTGAGCCGCAAGGTGCGCGCCGAGATTTTGCGGCTCCACGTCGAAATTGGCTTCACGCTGATATATGTCACGCATAGCCGCGACGAGGCGCGGGACATTGGCACGCGAACAGTGGTGACCGGGCGTAATTTCGGGGCCAGTTGAGTGTCGGCCTGTGAAACATGAGGCGCAAGTAATCGATTGGACACGAGTTTTGACGAAACGCTCAGCTTGGCGCCTGAGCACTTCACACTGAACCTCGTGCGCGGCTGTACGATGTAGTGAAGTCCACTTCTGAAATACTGAAAACGACTAGAGACACGGAACATCATCACGATGCGAGCCGAGCATCCCTTCCTGGCGAACTAATAAATAATCCTTGCCTGTTGCGGCTTTACTGGTGAGTACGTTGAGCGTGAACAGCGTCTCCTATCTCGAAAAGAGGAGGAGAGACCCCGGTCAGCACAATGATAGGGATGGTTTCCGGATTCCATCACCGGCTTATCTTTCAAGTTTCAAGGAGCGCAGTTTTGTCTGCGATAAGGGCGTCCGTAAGAGGACCGTTCAACGGACGGTCAAGTTCACACCATGTGGTAGTGCGGTGGCCCAAGTTGGGTCCGAAAAAACCAAAGAGAGCTGATAAGCTCCCCGGGCGTACCTCTCCCTTTCGGGCAACGGACACCCTTCGGTGCCGTACACTGCAAAGGATATTACATGGTCCTGGCATAGCAAGGCCACGTAGCGCGTTATCTAGGGAGAGCCTCATTCACAAAGTCCGTTTCGTAAGCAGACCCAGGCTCCGATTAAGAACGGCGCCCCTCTACCGGACACTCGCTCGACAAGATCATTGATAGAATAGCCGCCGATGCCATGCATACGGCACAACTCATTCTGGTGCTTCCCCGATTCAGTTGCCAATTTTACAACCGGAATGTTTCCATGCGATACAGCGAGAGTTGCGCTAGAAGTTGACCCACACCAGCCGGAGGCTTTTTTCATCACGCGTCAGTGCTCCTTTGCGAACCAGAGCGCGCACCGCTTCGTGCACCGTACTTTTAGGCAGGCCGAGAGCTCCAGCCAATGCCCGCAGCGAGCCGGTGTACGACCCATCGTGTTCGCGCAGATGCTTCAGAATTGCCCGCTGCCCCGAGGACAGTCGCCGACGAAGTTGGATACGCACCGGCACAATTCGCCCTGCTAGGCCGAGGGATTCCGCGATGCCTTGCTGCCATGCGGCGTGCATGCGGTTGCCGACGGAGGCGTCGGTCGAGCCTGCAAAATAAGCCTCGGCCTCTGACCAAGTATCGCTTAGCGCATCCGCCGTCTCCTCAAAAATAGCCTTGACCTCGGCGGCTCCGAGCTCAGCGCGGAGTTGGCCAAGGCTCCCCAGGCGCTTGGGGTCCGGCCATTTCCGGGACCCTTCCAGGGTCAGGGCCATGACGTCTGACGGCAGATAAGCCGTTGTTGTTACCACATCGTAAACGGGAGCGAGCCGCGTCGGACCTTCGACCCCCTCGTAGAGTAACGCGAAGTTCTTGAGATGCGCGTCACCATTGCGCAGCGCACAGTTGAGCACAAACAACCGGTAGAGGGCCTCAAGGGCCACGGGAGTTTCCGTGGGCGCCACAAAATCCCGCAAGCGCCTAAAGAGCTTGGTTTCATAGCCGCCGTCATACTTTCTGGCAGTGAAAACTTCGTTTAAGACGCAAAAATCCTCTAAGCCCAGATAGCCCGAGGGGGTTAGGTCGAAACGTTCAATCACAAGGGCATCGCCGGCATCGGAGAGAAGAAAGGGCGGAACTTCCAACCCTGCCTTGCGGGCTGCGGTGAGGCAGAAGAATTCATTAGCGGCTAGTTCAGGGTATTCGGTTTTGTCCCACAGTTTGACAATGTGGGTGGCGCCCACATTGGCGGAGAGACGGCCTTTATCGCCGGAGAGTTTGATCTCGTCGCGGATCAGCACTTTCGGTTGAATGCCGCTCAGACCCGAATAGCGAGCAAAGCGATCGAGCAGATGATCGAAGAGCCCGCTGTCGCGCCGCGTCCCCAAGATCTCGTCTACCGACTGAAACGGGACGCTCTCTTCGAGGTCCTCCTTAAACTCCGAACAACGAATGCGCCCGAGCTGGGTCTGTCCCACAAGTGATAGCAGATCGAAGTCGTCAAAATAACCCGTGGCTTTGACAAAGCCGCGCGCCAGCCGCTCCTTGAGCGCTCCTTCGGGCAGATTCATCTCAAAAATCGGCAACACTCCCGTCCGCCAATCCCACGATTGCACCTGAACGGGCATGGTCAAGGATACCGCTCGCTGGGATGCGGCACTCGGCATATAGGCAAAGGTCGAACCACGGCCTGCCAGGCGATCAATCACGCCGGCATCACGGCGGTCGCTCCATACACGGATCACGGTTGCTCCTCCGCGGCCAAATCCTCGATCGTTGGGCGACCGCGATTGAAGTCGGTCAGGCGCAGGTCAAGCCCTACAGCGTTCAAAATCCTGAGCAGCGACCTGAAACCAATATCTGCCGCCCTGTTGGTCTCCTGGCGAGCAACCGTAATTCGGCTGACCGAGGCCGCCAGCTGCTCCTGGGTGAGGCCAAGGCCTCTGCGACCATTGCGCACTGCCAGGCCTAGATCATCAATCGTCACCGAGCGTATCTATCATTATACAAATGTAATTTTTTTTTGAAGGCAATAGATGCGTCGTCGAAAAACAAGTCGCTATCCCGACATCAAGCTACGCTCGACATGGTGCGGCCCAGGAAAACCACCACCGGACCTATTGATCGTTCGGGCGCGGCGGAAGTCCCGCTCAATTTTACTAGCTGCGCCTCAATCGTGAGGTGTTGACAAGGCAGAATGCAGCGAGTGCCGCTACTCCAAGCGCGCCTGAGATGACAAGAACGCTGCGCCCAAATGCAGAATGAGCAGACTGAACAGAAGGGGCGCTCCTGCTTGCGATATCCGGGCGGGCACGCCAAGAATGCCTAAGCGATATCCGTAATTCTCCGGCCCATAGAGCGCGAGTGGCACTGTGCCACGCGCAATCGTCAAAATGCCGTTTCCGGCCCCATGCAGAAGGGTGAATACTGGCGCCGCGCCTGCGCCAAGCGCCAAAATCCCTACGCCAGCAGGATGCAAGAGGGCGGAAAGGCGAGCCGAAAACAGGGGATGAAATCGCTTCGAGAGGGCCGGCCTCAATGAGCCGCGCGGCTACTTGTGCCGGACCTATAAGGACGCCAGCGCCTATCGCCTGTGCTTCCGTAGCCCCAGCGGCTTGCAGAATACGGGGCAAATGCGCTGCCATAGCAGTCGAGATTGTCCAACCAGCCGCAAAAGCAAAGGCCAAAAGCCACATATTGGGGTCCATGGGCAGGTGCGGCTTCCCGTGACCTTCGATTACCCAGTCCGCCGCCGCCGCTCGTGGTAAGCTTGCACTCAATGGTATTCCTATAACCACATGCAAAGCAGCCCAGGCGAGGCATGTCTCGCGCCATCCGATGGTAATTTTTGCTTCGGGGCGTTCAGTCGTGCGCATCCCAGCACGGGCAGTGAACTGTCCGATCGCTTGATATCTCCGGCGCTTTTGCCCAATAACGGACCACGACAAAGAAATTGACGCAGTCATAAGATGTCAATCGGCGCGCATTGCACGCCGTTGAATGCTTGCTGGGAAACTTAGAAGGGGGTGCTGTGCTATAGCCTATCCCAACGCGAGGGGAAGGCTACCAGGCTAAAGCCCTTGAGGGCAACCTTGTCAGCCATAGCAGAGACTTTGCTCTTGTAGTGTAGACCGCGATTCACGTTGCGTCTAGCCAGACTAATGTTCTGTCAAGTGAAAATTTGTGGAATTGCTGCAAAATGTCCGTTTTGCAGCGCTTTTAATGCCTTATTGCTCAATAGGACCGTTAGCTGCAAGACGGGGCGATACAGGAGCAGACATCAGGAATTGCTTGGCAAGCGCACTAAACACAGCTTGTTGCACGTCCGCATTAGAGGGTGTTGCGGTCATGGCAGATCCGCCGCGCTCCCCCTCGCATTGGCCTTTGCGTTTCAACCAGGAATCACGGTGATATATTCCAAGCAATTTTTTTTGCTCCATTTTGAACATGCAACCTGGATGCATGGTCCAAGGCCCTATTTGGGGGGAAGGGCTGATGAAAATCAAATTCGTAGAAGTATCGAATTTCCGAAAGCTCAAGGCGACTCACATTGATTTTGATGAGAAGACAACAATCTTTGTCGGCGCGAACAATAGCGGAAAGACCTCTGCGATGGTCGCCCTCCGATACTTCCTATTGTCACCAGCACGGCTCGCGCTTCGTGATATCACTATCGCGAACTGGACGAAAATCGATCTCCTTGGGGACGCATGGGAAGGTGGCAGCGAAACGGACGTCCAGCTAGACGCCCTCCTGCCCGCGCTTGACGTTTGGCTCGACGTGCCTGTCTCCGAGATTCAGCATGTCGTTCATATCCTGCCGACGCTTGATTGGAACGGGGGCTTACTCGGCGTCCGGCTACAATATCGGGCCGCGGATACTGAAAAGCTGAAAGCGGAGTATCTTCTCCGGCGCAGCGCGGCGCGGGATGCGATGACCCAGGGACCAAACGGCGAGACCGTGAAAATCCAGGTTTGGCCGAAGTGCTTGACAGACTTCCTCGAACGACGCCTTCGGGCTCACATCGACATCCAGGCATTCGTTCTCGATCCGTCGGCGGTCGTTGGACCGCACAAGGGCTACGCCCGCCCGCAGGCTCTGTCTGATACCGCCCTGCCGCTAGACAAGGCGCCGTTCAAGAACCTCATCAAGATCGATGAAATAGTCGCCCAGCGTGACTTCGCGGACGCGTCTGAGCGGTCGTCTAATTCAGAAGATGGGCAAGAGTTCGGCTACCCGCCGCTTCAAACGCCGCCTCTCGGACCAGCTAAGATCGTATTATGATCGTCACCTTGATCCAGCTAAGACGCCTTCCGAGGAAGACTTCGAGGCCTTAGGTGCAATCCAGACAGCCGAGCAAAGCTTCGACAAGCGCCTCCAAGCCAAATTTGCAGCCGCTTTCGCAGAACTCGAGGACCTCGGCTATCCAGGGATCACCAATCCCAAACTAAAAATATCGACGCTTCTTCACGCGACTGATGGGCTTAAACACGGCTCTGCGGTCCAATACCAAATCGCCGATCCCACCGGTGACGGATCGCGCCTCCTGAAGCTCCCCGAAGATTATTCGGGTCTGGGTTACCAGAACCTCATCGCCATGGTCTTCATGCTCATGGGATACCGCGATGAATGGATGCGGGTTGGCAAGGCGTCAGCGGAGGCCGATCTTACACCTCAAGACCAAATTGCGCCGCTTCATCTCGTTCTCGTAGAAGAACCCGAGGCCCATCTTCACGCACAGGTGCAGCAGGTCTTTATCAATAAAGCATTCAATCTGCTTCGCAAACACGACGATCTCGGCGACAAGACCACCTACTGCACTCAGCTCGTGGTCAGTACGCACTCTAGTCACGTTGCGCATGAGGCCGACTTCGCCAATCTGCGCTATTTCCGAAGACGGCCGGCCACCTCAAAAGAGGATATTCCCACCACCACCGTCGCCAATCTGTCGTACATATTTGGTCCCGGCGACGAGACGAAACGGTTCGTACGCCGCTACCTCAAAGCAACTCACTGCGATCTCTTTTTTGCCGACGGGATTGTATTCGTCGAAGGCCAAGCAGAACGCATATTGGTCCCGCATTTCATCCGGCATCACTTTCCAGAACTCGCACGGCGCTACACGACCTTGCTTGAACTTGGTGGCAGCCATGCTCACAGCTTTAGAGATCTAGTCGATGAGTTGGGTTTGGCGACCTTGATCATCAGCGATCTCGACGCCACCGTTGCAACCAAGGTGCCGTTAAAGACCGGCGGCGAGACAACGCGTTGGAAGGCGGCAAGACCCAAGGTCGGAGCAAGCCAGAAGTCGGCCAACCAGGTGCTGAAGGAGTGGCATCCGCGCAAGGAGAATATCGACGACCTCATGGCCCTCACGCCGGAGGAGCACGCAGCAACATCGACGGACGGGTATGCGCTGTACGTCGCCTATCAGAGGTCTGTTTCAATTACGGGAAGCGACGGCGCCATGCAGTCCGTCATACCGCGGACCTTCGAAGATGCTTTGGTGCTTGAAAATCTGGACGTGATCGCAGCGGTTGAAGGTTCGCGTACAACGGACAGCATCAAGGAAATCGTCGCGAGCGGCGTAACCGGAGATGAGCTTGAAGACGAGCTCTTTGAATTGCTGAAAACCGCGGAGAAGGCGGCGTTCGCTCTAGACTGCCTAATGCTCAAAGACCCTGCTGCTCTGAAGCCGCCGGAATACATCCGCGCGGGTCTCGAATGGTTTCAGGATGCGGTGACGCGCGAAATAAGCGACAGCGAGCCCGCAGGAGCCGACGCATGAGCTTGATCGCAATAGAAATCGGCCCTGCAGACACGGACGAAAACGTTGACCGTGAGATTAAAGCCTGCCTCGAACCGCAGACGCCGAGGAGCTTTTTTCTCTATGCCGGCGCCGGGTCCGGAAAAACTCGCTCCCTGAAAGAGGCACTAGACTATTTCCGCGACAGCTTCGGCGCTGACTTCAGACGTTCGGGCAAGAAGGTCGCGGTCATAACATATACCAATGCGGCGGCAGATGAGATTGCCGCGCGCGTCGGTCAAGACGCCTTGTTTCCGATTTCCACAATTCACAGTTTCTGCTGGAGCCAGATCGGGACACATCACACAGACATCCAGGCATGCCTGCTGAAAACGCTTCCTGAAGCTCTGGCTGAACTTCGCGAGAAGCAAGCCAAGGGCCGAGCGGGCTCGAAAGCCGCTCAGGATCGTGAGCGAGCGATTGCATCAACGACTAAACGCCTCGAATGGCTCGCGTCGCCAAGACGATTTACGTACAATCCCAACGGTGACAATTTCGGCGCGGAACTCCCTGTCACATTCTGAGGTTCTAAAGATCACGTCCGCATTCATCATGTCCAAGGCCTCAATGCAGGCGGTCCTGGTCAACAAATATCCGTTTTTGTTGATTGACGAGAGTCAGGACACGAACAAGTCGCTCGTAGAGGCGTTCTTTTCCCTCGCGGCCTTATACAAAGGAAGATTTGCGCTTGGTCTCTTCGGAGACACGATGCAACGCATTTATGCCGACGGCCATCCTGAGCTTGGACATAACATTCCTGCCGAATGGGCTCGTCCCGTTAAACGGATGAATCACCGCTCGCCGCGCCGCATCGTTCAGCTCGGCAATGTACTTCGGGCAGCGGTGGACGGCCAGAAGCAAATGGCCAGAGAGGACAGCGCCACTGGTGTCGCTAGGATTTTCATCGCTGCTGCCAGCAGCCCAGATAAACCCGCCGTAGAAAGGCGCGTTCGTGAGCGCATGGCGGAAATTTGCGGGGATGACGGCTGGAATGACGACGCGAGCGTTAAGACGCTTACACTCGAGCACCACATGGCGGCATCCCGGCGCGGCTTTCTGCCTATGTTCCAAGCACTCGATAGCGACTCCAAACTCGGGACCGGCCTTCGAAAAGGAGAACTCGCCGGCCTTCGATTGTTCACCGAACGGGTGGAACCATTGTTGGCGGCGGCACAGGCCGACGACCGCTTCGCCGCAATGGCGCACTTAAGGAAAAACTCTCCCCTCCTAAAGCGAAGCGCTCTAGCGCTTAGTCCAACTCCCGATGACCCGCTGGCACCGATTCGCGCTGGGGTCGAGGAACTCGTCGCAATCGTCTCATCCAATCCGGATGCTAGCTTTTTGGACATTCTCGAATGTACAGCGAGACATGGGCTTTTCGAGATTCCCGCCGCTCTCAAACCATTTGTAGATCTTGAGAGTTCCCCAGGCGCTGCGACCGCACCTGCGGAAACAATGGAAGAGGAACCGGAAGAGGAGCCGGATGCGTCGCCATCCAGTCTCCAGGCTTGGCGAGCATTTCTAGAAACCGCCTACAGCCAGGTGAAGCCCTTTGCCGAATACGTTAGCGACAAAGGTCCCTATGGCACACATCAGGGCGTAAAAGGACTTGAGTTTGATCGGGTCCTGGTTGTGCTCGACGATAGCGAAGCAAAAGGTTTCCTTTTTTCTTACGAAAAGCTTCTTGGCGTCAAAGCAACGGCGGAACGATCTGACGGCGGCGAAACAGGCATCGATCGCACGCGCCGCCTTCTCTATGTGACCTGTACACGAGCACAGAAGAGCCTTGCGTTGATTGCTTACACCGAGAGCCCGGAGCTTCTGGCCACTCAGGTCCAGAAACAGGGATGGTTCGCAGCCGATGAGATCGAACGGCTGTGAATATGCGCGACCGTCCTGCCCACGGAGATTCGACCCTCGTGATTGGACAGCCGCAATCCAAGGCTAGGGCTAGTACGACTGTCATCCGTCGGCCGACGCTCGAAGTCCGCTGTCTGTGATTGAGCGGTCAAAGTTATAAAGTGAATCTGACGACGGGGTACATCTCTATCTGTTGTCCGTTATCTCTGGAGGCTGTGTGAAAACGCGAATGAGATGTCGAAACACGCTATGATTCCCTTGCGGTCAGGGGGAAGCTGCGATGGCGCGTTTCATCGAAGGTTGGCATCGGAACCAAACAGCACTACTGCCAGAATGCTTGGACGACTATGTCGAGGAGCAAAACCCAGTCCGGGTCATCGATGCCTTTATCGATTATCTGGATTTGGCATCCCTTGGCTTTGATGTCGAACCTGAGGCTACGGGAAGACCCGGGTACCGCCCAGCACTGCTGCTCAAGATTTACCTCTACGGCTATATCAATCAGGTTCAGTCGTCCCGCCGGCTAGAGCGGGAATGCGCGCGCAATCTCGAATTGATCTGGCTGACAGGACGCCTGAGGCCGGATTTCAAGACCATAGCGGATTTCCGGAAAGATAACGGACCCGCCATCCGGAAAGTCTGCCGGGAGTTCATCGCGTTTTGCCAGGGTATCGATCTGCTTGATGCGAGGATGGTTGCGATCGATGGCAGCAAATTCAAAGCTGTCAACGCCAAGGCAAGGAGTTTCACGCGCGAGAAACTGCGCCGGAAATTAGGCGAGATCGATGCTGCCATCGCGAAATACCTCGCTGACACCGCGCATGAAGCGCAGATAGGCAGGCAAGAGCTCCGCCTCGTCAGTAATAAAAACTCGGCGCACGTAAAGCTTCGCTTGGCCTTTGCGCTCTCGATCGGACAAATCGAATGGTCACGTCGACGGAGCGAACAGGAGCACCGTATAGGATTGCCGACCCTCCGCGCGAAAGTGCAGCGTCATCGCCGGTGTATCGAAGGCATGGGGAATGTTGCGGTAAGCCTGTGCATAGTCCTCGGAGCTGAGTTCGGACTTCGGTCTTTGCCATAGAGCACTGGCTGCGTTGATCTGCTCGGGCTTGTTCTCGACCGCCGCAAGTTCAATAGGAAACAGGATATGGTCCGAATAGAGCGACACGATGCGCCGGATCTCATATGGTTCAAGATACTTGCTGGCGCCGGTCTTCAGATGCAGCACGATTTTCGTGCCGCGCGGAACCGCCGCCGCTTCTACCTCGCTTGCCAGCGCGATCTCGAAGCCGTCATCTCCGGAAGACGTCCAAATCCAGGCCTCAGGCGCCCCTGCGCGGCGGCTTACCACCTCGATGCGCTCCGCCACCATGAACGCCGAATAGAACCCAATGCCAAACTGGCCGATCAGGCTGGCGCCATTCTTCGCCTCAGAGAGCTTGCTCATGAACGCGCGGGTGCCGGAGCGGGCTACCGTGCCGAGATTGTCGATCAACTCCTCTCGGCTCATACCAATCCCATTGTCCGCAATGGTGAGTGTTTTAGCGGCACTGTTGGGCGTGATGCAGATCGCAAATGAGTTGTTGCCCGCGACGAGTTCCGGCGTGGCGATCGCTTCGTAACGCAAACGATCGCAAGCATCCGAAGCGTTGGAAACCAGCTCGCGCAGGAAGATGTCTATTTCGGAGTAGACCGAGTGCACCATCAACCGCAGAAGTTCGCTGACCTCAGCCTGAAAGGAACGCGTCTCGCCGAATCTTCTCAGATGGTCATTGGCGTCAATCATAGTATCTGCTCAAATTTTCGGCTAACTACCGGTCGCTTGGAATTCGATCGGATATCGCGTCAGGCAACCTCCAGCAAGCCCTTTCGTTCGGAGCAATGACCATCGTAGAAACTAGGCTATGATTAATTGATTATGCTGCTTCAAGAAGAATTGCACATAAGATTCAAACGCTCGTAGCCGGGCGTGCCTGACCGTTGGGTACTTTTTTAGTCCAACTTATTTGGCGCGCAGCAATTGGGTGTTCGTTGAGCCTTAAAATGAGCTTCTCTTTTGGTGCTATCAAAATTCGCGCATCTAAAACTAAGAGTCTGGTGGGATTTTATCGATCTTTCTCGCGGCGCTGAGCTAACTCGTTTGCCGTCAGCTCTGCCCAATGCTGAACGAGCGCATGAAACTTCTTCAGCGCCGTCTCGTTGCTTGACTTGAGCGTGTCAAGCGAAAGCTGATCAAGCACGGCGGCCACAGCGAGCAGTTTGCCAGAATTGTCCTTGACCGACTTCTTTAGCATCGCGTTACCAATTTAATGAACCCAGACTGCAAATATCGGCCAGAAGTGGCTCTCAGTGCTGAGATGCAGCCTGATCGGCGAGGCAATATAACAGAGGAATGGGATTCCGCCAGGGACTACGGTCAATTGACGCAAATCCACCTTTAGTCGATCGCTACCTTTAGCTTAAAAATTGCTTTAAAATTGCCACCTTTAACCTGACCTGTGGTGTGCTGCTCAGCACAGCGTAAGCCGTCCGACTGTGGCATAGGGTTGGATGGCTTGATCGTGGCTGCACAAGTGATTGTTGAGCATCTCGCGGATAGATTGGGGCAATGATGCAAGTTTTCATGTTTCCTGGCCAAGGATCCCAAAAGCGAGGCATGGGAGAGGGGCTTTTCGACACGGTTGCGGAATTCAAGGCCGTGGAAGCGGAGGCGGATGCCCTGCTGGGATACTCGTTACGTGATCTGTGTCTAAATGATACTGAGGAGCGTCTTGTAAAGACGCAATATACCCAACCTTGCCTCTACACAGTAAACAGCCTCTATTACTATAAGGCGGTGGCTGAAGGGGCGCGCCCGGATGCACTGGTTGGCCATAGTCTTGGCGAATACAACGCTCTGCTAGCAGCAGGTGCCTTCGATTTTCTTACAGGCCTGCGTCTTGTCAAAAAACGCGGCGAGTTAATGGCGCAGGCGCGCAACGGTACGATGAGCGCCGTAGTGGGACTGCCCCCAGCGCGGATTGCATCAGTGCTGCAAGAACAACGTTTAATAAGCATCGATGTTGCCAATTTTAATGCGCCGACCCAGACCGTGATCGCTGGCCCCCCGGAAGATCTCAAGCTTGCTGCCAAGCCGCTTGAAGCGGCCGGAGCGCAAATGGTGGTGCCGCTGCCGGTAAGTGCAGCCTTCCATTCCCGCTATATGTTTGAAGCCAGCACTGCCTTCGACAACTTCCTGAGCGAGTTCACCTTCGAACCGTTGCGCGTGCCTGTGGTCGCCAATATTAGCGGGCGCCCTTACCCGTCTTCAGATGCGACTGCGACCATTCGGAAGCACCTGGTTAAACAGATCGCATTCCCTGTGCAGTGGACCAGAAGCATGCGCTACCTGCTCGACAATGGCGCTAGCGACTTTCGTGAGATTGGTCCAGGCAACGTAACCTCGCGACTAATCGAACAAATCCGGCACAGCGCTTAGCGCCCCACTCGAAATATATCAAATTACCTAGCCATCAAAAGTCCCACCGCAATGATGAATGCTCCGCTTGCACACGAGTTCAGGATGGCTGCCGAGCGTCTGGGCAGTAGCGCGTTTCGTCGAGAATACGGTCTAAAATATGCCTACGCCGCAGGCGCTATGTACAAGGGAATAGCTTCCGCGGAATTGGTGGTCGCGATGGGGCGGGCTGGGCTCATGGGTTCCCTCGGGACGGGCGGCCTCAGTCTCGATGAAATTGAAAATGCAATTCAATACATCCAATCCACGCTGCCTCCGAACTGTGCCTACGGTATGAACCTCCTGGCGAATTTGGATCAGCCGGAACTAGAGGAGCATTCAGTCAATCTCTATTTGAAATATGGTATTCGGACCATTGAGGCTGCCGCCTATATGCAGATGACGGCGAGTCTGGTGCGTTATCGGCTCAGTGGCTTAACGCGAACAGCAGACGGGAGCATAAAGATCCCGAACCGTATTTTGGCGAAGATCTCACGCCCTGAGGTTGCGGAAGTATTCATGCAGCCACCGGCGGCATCGCTTGTAAAAAAGCTTGTTGATGCTGGGCACGTTTCCACTGAGCAAGCAGAACTAAGCCAACACATTCCGATGTCGCATGACATTTGTGTTGAAGCAGATTCTGGCGGCCATACCGATCAAGGCGTTGCATATGTGCTGCTGCCCGCCATTAGAGCATTGAAAGACAGGATCCAAGCCGAGCATAGTTACGAAGCGCCTATTCGTATCGGGGCTGCTGGAGGGATCGGCACCCCCGAGGCGGTCGCAGCGGCTCTCATCCTTGGTGCAGACTTTATCGTGACCGGCTCAATCAATCAGTGCACGATCGAGGCCGGAACCAGCGAGGCGGTGAAGGACCTGTTGCAGGCCATGAATGTGCAGGATACGGCATATGCCCCTGCAGGCGACATGTTCGAAATTGGAGCAAAGGTGCAGGTTTTGAGGAAAGGCGTTTTCTTTCCCGCTCGCGCCAACAAGCTTTACGAGCTTTATCAGCAATATAATGCACTGGAGGAGATTGACGAGAAAACTCGCAGTCAAATCCAGGACAAATATTTCAAGCGCTCCTTCGATGCAGTCTGGGCTGAAACGAAGGCACATTATGCTAAGCGCGATGCAGTGAAGTTAGCGGCTGTCGAGCGCAATGCTAAGCAGAAGATGGCGCTCATCTTTCGCTGGTACTTTGTGCACTCCAATCGTCTGGCGATGCAAGGGACTCAGGATCAAAAAGTCGACTACCAAATTCAGTGCGGACCGGCCTTAGGCGCTTTTAATCAATGGGTTAGGGGAACAAAGCTTGAGAGTTGGCGCGAGCGACGCGTCGCAGAACTTGGCGAGATGCTCATGCAGGGCGCCGCGATGGTCCTCAACGAGCGTTATGCAGCGCTTCGCCTGAACGAATAAACAAAGCTGTTCTCGTCGATTTAGCGAAGCCCGCGGCCCCCTTCGAAGCAGTTAGTACGGAGTATCGACATGACAGCCGCGTTTTCTCGATTGTCTGAGCAGCTTGCCAGCACAGGTGGTCTCTCGATACTGGAAGCGCTGCTACTTGATATTTTTGATGAAACCCCTCTCGAGGTCCAGCCGCACTTTCTTGTTCACTGGGGCAACTGCGACAAGGACTTGTTGCAAACGATCTGCACGGTGGTGGCGCGGAAAAGCCTGCGGGGGCGGCACCTTCTGGACGTACCGCTGACGGTCGTTACCTTTCAGAATGCCACCCACCTGGAGCGACTGGCGTTACCGCGCGGCATCGTAGAGCAACGTCTGCCTGCAGACTGTCAAGATCCAAAGGAGCTGGTTGAGAAGCTACAAGCGCGGGAAATCGATGCTCAAAGAGCGCTCCTAATCGTTGCGGTTGGTGCGGAGGCCGATAATTCGGCGTTATTGGAAGCCTGGGCACCGATAGCAGATCGCAATGGACTCATTGTTCTGGGCCAGCATCCGGTCGGCCCGGCTGCGGATCATCTTCTGCTTGCAGCGGCTGCGCACGGTTTATTGCCGAGGGAAGGATGCTATCACCGCTTCCAAGAGGCGCCCTCTTTGGGCTGGCTTACGGTGGGTTATTTCGAGCGACGTGACTATTGCGTTCGCGCCGCCCGCGCAACCGATCTGTCGGCGTTACGGGCGCTGGAGTTGAATTGCTGGCCGCGGGGATTGCGCATGTCGTTAAAGACTTTGCGCAAACGTCTGACGAATTTCTCATCTGGTCAGATGGTGTTAGAGCAGGCCGGCCAGGTACTTGGAGTGGTTTACTCGCATCGCATCACCTCGATAGCGGCGCTTGCCGGTACTACGGCGGAAACTGTGGATATTTTACACCAGGCGGATGGGCTGGTGCTTCAACTGCTGGCGCTGAACATTCATCCCGAGATGCAGCATCGTCGGCTTGGCGATCAGTTGCTGGAGTTCATGCTGCAACGTTGCGCGGTCATGAAAGGGGTGAATCAGGTTATCGGGGTCACGCGCTGCAAAGACCACGGAAAGCATCCGGATGTTGCTCATGCAGACTATATTAGCCTGCGTAACGAGCACGGTCGATTGGTCGACACCGTGCTGCGCTTTCACGAATTGCATGGAGCCAAGATTCAAGGCTTGGTCACAGGCTATCGGCCGAATGATCAGCTCAACGGTGGTCATGGCGTTCTGGTGGTTTACGACTTGCAGGAACGCGAACGCAGCGAAGTTGACGTCGGGTCCAGTGTTCATCCAAAGGCCGATGCCACATCCGTCCAGGTGATGGTAACCGCGGCGATTCAAAGCTTGCTGGGCAAAAATGCTGAGGAGTTTTTGCCTAACCGCCCTCTGATGGAAATGGGGCTCGATTCTGCTGATCTGTTGGAGTTAACCGAAAAGATCGCCCATACCTTTGGGCTAAAGTTGCCGGCGACATTCTTTTTTGAGCACAACACTGGCGAGCATGTGATTGCCGCACTGCATAACCGATTGAATACCGGGCAGACGCTTCAAGAACGAAATGTACAAGTAGCAGAACCGGAAACTTCCGGGAACCAGCCCAGCGGTGTGCGTCTGCCCAGTGAAAAGAAGGCGAGCACGGAAAGCTTTGCCCGAGACATCGCTATTGTTGGTATGGCTTGTCGCCTGCCTGGCGGCGTGAACGATGCGGATAGTCTCTGGCGGCTAATGAGCGACGATGGCAGTGCTATCGGCAAGCTGCCGGACGGGCGTTGGCGATGGCCTCTCGACATCGATCCGTCACGCGAGCATGTCGGAATCGATTATGGTGGCTTTCTAGACGACATCGCCGGCTTCGATGCAGGCTTTTTTCGGATTTCGCCGCGCGAAGCTGAACTTATGGACCCCCAGCAGCGATTGCTCTTGGAGCTCAGCTGGGCCTGTTTGGAGAATGCTGGCTATGCCCCGGGATCACAACGCGGCAGCCGTACGGGCGTGTATATCGGGGCCAGCGGCTCAGACTATCAGCTCTTGCTCAATGAACGAATTATGCAAATCGAGGCGCATCACGGGCTTGCTACCTCGATGGCGGTTCTCGCCAATCGGCTATCCTACTTTCACGATTTTACCGGTCCGAGCATTCAGGTCGATACCGCCTGTTCCAGTTCGCTAGTGGCACTGAACGAGGCAGTTCAGTCCCTGCGTAGCAACCTATGTGACCAAGCATTGGTTGGGGGGGTTCATTTGATGTGCCATCCCACCAACAGCATTACCTACTATAAGGCGGGAATGTTGGCGCCTGACGGGCGTTGTAAGACCTTCGACGCCGCGGCGAATGGTTACGTGCGCAGTGAAGGCGCGATCATGTTGCTGCTCAAGCCTGTTGTGTGCGCCGAACGCGACGGCGACATTATCCATGGAATAATCAAAGGTGTAGCCACTAATCATGGTGGGCAGGCTGGGGGCCTAACTGTGCCGCATCCCGGACGGCAGGCTGAGCTGTTAGTGGCCGCCTATGCGGACGCTCGCATTGATGCTGCATCAGTAAGCTATATTGAGGCACATGGAACAGGCACGGCTCTGGGTGATCCGATAGAAGTAGAGGGTCTCAAAAGAGCCTTTGGCGAGCTAACCCATACTAACAAAGTCGACTGCGGGCTTGGATCGGTTAAGACCAATCTTGGACATCTAGAAGCCGTCGCAGGCTTGGCAGGACTGCTTAAGGTTCTGCTTAGCATGCGCCATCGCAGGCTTCCGGCCTCCCTGCATTTTGAACGGCTTAATCCAAGGATAGATCTGACTAATACCAGGTTTCACATTGTGACGGCGCCCCAGGAATGGGCCGTGCCAGAGGGTATGCCACTTCGGGCCGGTATCAGCAGTTTTGGGTCGGGTGGCAGCAATGTGCATATCGTGGTGGAGGCCTATCCTGAAGACGAGGCGGCCTTACCAAGTCTTGTGAATAGGCCTGTCGCACCCGCGGCGTCTGGTGCGCATGGGAGAAGTGCGGAGCGTCCTGCGGTAATTGTGCTGTCGGCGCGGAACGCGGAGCGCTTGGGCGAGCAGGTTAGGCGTCTGCTTGCGGCGATTGAGAGCCAAGGGCTTGGCGATCACGATCTCGTAGACCTGGCCTATACGCTGCAGGTGGGGCGCGAGGCGATGGAGGTGCGTCTGGGGCTGACGGCGGCCTCGATCGAGGAGCTTAAGGCGAAGCTTCAGCAGTATGTGGCGGGGGCGGCGCATATCGAGGAGCTGTATCTGGGCGAGGTCAAGCGCAACAAGGAGGCGCTCTCGGTCTTTGCGGCCGATGACGAACTGCAGGAAGCCATCGGCAAATGGGTGGCGAAGGGCAAGTTTGGCAGGCTTTTGGATTTGTGGGTGAAGGGCTTGGCCTTCGACTGGTCGCGTCTTTACGGGGAGGTGCGGCCGCGGCGGCTGTCGCTGCCGACCTATCCCTTTGCGCGCGAGCGCTATTGGGTGCCGGCGCCGCTTGCAAGCACGTCACGGCAAGGAGGTGAGGACACTGGTGTCTTAGAGGAGGCCAGCGCGGAGGCGAGGTCTTCCATCTCTGCTCCCCATTTGGGGGTCTTGCAGCGACAAGCTGTGCCTTTACCGGAAGCAGACGCCTTGCTGCAATTTGAGGAGGTTTGGGCGGAGGAAGCGCTTGCGGAGGGGCTCGGAGCGGCTGCGCAGGTGCTGGTGTGTCTTTTATCGGACCTGGAGCAGCAACACAGGCTGATTGAGGCTTTGGCGCGGTTTGCGCCTGACACGAGGGTGGTGTTTGCGACGCCTGGCTCGGGGCTTTCTGGAGGCTTTGCGAGGGATCGGAGCAGCAGCACGGCAAGGTGGATGGGCTTTTGATCCTTGAGCCTTTGGTGGACCAGGCTTGGCTAGAGGCCCCGTCGGTTCTTGTGGAGGTTTTACAGGCGTTGCTGCGTTCGGAGCTGAGCTGCCCGAGACTATTGCTTGCTGGCCGCAGCGGCGATGAGCGCGAACAAGCGCTGCTTGAAAGCTGGATTGGACTTGCGCGTTCGCTGAGGCAGGTTTTGCCAGGCACGGCGGTGATGACGGTTTTTGAGGATGCCTCGCATGGCGGGCCGGCCGATCTCTCTCAATGGGCGGGATGGTTGCTTGGAGAGTTCGGCGCCAGCGGAGCGCGAAGCGTTCTCTATCGGAACGGCAAGCGGCATGTGAGCCGTGTCCGTCCGCTCGAGGTAAGGGCGACATCGGCGAAGGCACCTCTGCGGCAGGGCGGGACCTATTTGATCACGGGCGGCTGCGGCGGGCTTGGTCTGCTGTTTGCTCAACATTTAGCGCGGCATTATGGGGCGAAGCTGGTTCTGACGGGGCGCGGAGCGCTGGACGAGGAGCGGCAAGCGCACATCAAGGTTTTGCAGGCGCTGGGAGCTGAGGTGCTTTACGCTCAGGCCGATGTGTCCGAGCTTGAGGCGATGCGCGGGGTGGTGGTCGAGGCCAATGGGCGCTTTGGCACGATTGACGGTGTGATCCATGCGGCGGGTCTGGAAGCGCCATCGAGCTTAGGGGAGATGGAGATTGCGCACTTTGGCGCGGTGCTGTCCTCCAAGATCGCCGGCACCTTGGTGCTTGATGAGGTGCTGGCTGATCAGGCCTTGGATTTTGTCTGCTACTTCTCGTCCTCCTCGGCGGTGCTGGGCGACTTCGGCGCCGGCGCCTATGCGATGGGCAACCGTTTTCTCTTGGCGCATGCACGCACCCGTCAGGCCCGGGTGCGGCGCGGCGAGGCCCAGGGCCGGACGCTGGCCATCGCCTGGCCGCTATGGGCGGGGGGAGGCATGCAGTTTGGCTCGCCAGCGCAAACGGCGTTCTATCTGCAATCCAGCGGCCAACGGGCGCTGGAGGCAGGGGAGGGTCTTGCGGCTTTCGAACGCTTGCTGGGCGAGGGTGTCAATGGCGCTTTGATCCTTGCTGGTCAGCCGGCACGGCTGCACCGTTTTCTCGGCATCACGGGGGCTTTTGAGGGGCCGGAGGCGGTTTTGGCCTCTCCGGTGAGCGTGCAGCGCCGCGCCGAGCTCAAGGGGCTGAGCCTGGAGCAATGCGTGGCGTGGGAGTTGAAGGAGGCAGCCAGCCAGCTTTTGAAGATGGAGCGGGCGCAGCTTGATCCCGAGGAGAACCTGGCCAGCTTCGGCTTCGACTCGATTTCCTTGGCAGCGTTCGCGCGAACGCTAAGCGCTCAGTTCGGCCTTGAGCTGGCACCGTCTGTGTTCTTCAGCCATCCGAGCCTGGCGCAATTGGCGGCGCATTTGCTTGAGGTCTATCGGCCGCGCTTGGAGGCGTTGTACCGGGACGATGAGGGATTGACGGCTGCGCCTGTGCCATCGCCGTCCCAAGCACGCGCCATCCAAGAGAGGGCTCCCATTCTTTCTGCTCCGGTTCGGAGCGATGTGCCTGAACCGATTGCGATCATCGGCATGAGTGGGCGTTTTCCGGGCGCGCGTACGGTGGAGGCGTTTTGGCAGCTTCTCAAGGAAGGCCAAGACGTCGTCGAAGAGGTTCCGCTGTCGCGCTTTGATTGGCGGGCGTTTTACGGCGATCCGGTCAAAGAGCCGGGCAAAACCAACGGCAAGTGGCTTGGGGTGCTACCGGGCGTAGACGAGTTTGATCCGCTTTTCTTTGAGATCTCGCCCAAGGAAGCCGAGAGCATGGACCCGCGGCAGCGACTGCTTTTGCAGGAAGCCTTTCGGGCCTTGGAGGATGCCGGCTTCGGCAAGACGCATCTGGAGCGGCAGGCTGTGGGGATGTTCGTTGGTGTCGAACAGGGCGACTATCAGTTTTTAGCGGGCGAGCAAGGGACGATCACCTCCAACCATGACGGCATTCTGGCGGCGCGCCTGTCCTATGTCTTGAACTTGCGCGGCCCGGCCTTGGCGGTCAACACGGCCTGCTCTTCGGGGCTTGTGGCCTTGCATCAGGCGTGTCTTGCCCTGCGCGCGGGAGAATGCGACGCGGCGATTGCGGCCGGCGTTAATCTCGTTCTGACCCCGCAGACGTTTGTGGCTCTAGGCCAGGCGGGCATGCTCTCGCCCGATGGCAAGTGCCATGCCTTCGACAAGAGCGCTAACGGCATGGTGCCCGGCGAGGCGGTGGTGGCCGTTGTGCTGAAGCCGCTGGCGCGGGCTGAGGCTGACGGCGACCCGATCCATGCGGTGATCAGCGGCAGCGGCATCAATTATGATGGCCGCACCAACGGCATCACGGCTCCGAGCGGGGCGGCGCAAACGCGGTTGCTGCAGGATGTTTATCGCCGTCATCGCATTGATCCCGGCACGGTGGAGTATATCGTCACGCATGGCACGGGTACGCGGCTTGGCGATCCGATCGAGATCAATGCGCTTTATGATGCTTTCCAATCCTATGGGGTCAAGGCGGCCAGCTGCGCGCTGACCTCGACCAAGACCAATGTGGGCCATACTTTTGCGGCGTCTGGGCTTGTGAGCCTCATTGGGCTTGTCGAGGCCATGCGTCACGAGCTGATCCCGGCGAGCCTGCATTGCCAGGAGGACAGCGACTACATTCCCTGGGAAGAGAGCCCGTTCTACGTCAACAAAGAGGCCAGGCTCTGGCCGCGGCGTGCCAGGCCGCGTCTTGGCGCCGTGAGCGCCTTTGGCATGAGCGGCACCAATGCGCATCTGGTGGTGCAAAGCCACGAGGTTCCATCGCCTGAGGGGCTGGGGGCGCCCTGGCATCTGCTGGCGGTGTCGGCCAAGACAGCTGAGGCGTTAGCGGAGCGGGTGCGCCAGCTGGTGGAGACGCTGCAAGCGAGAGCCTGGACCTCCGCTGGGCTTGCGGCGCTGAGCCATACGCTTTTGAGCGGGCGGCAGCATTTTGCGCACCGGGCGGCGGTGGTTGTACCGGACCAAGAGGCGGCGATTTATGCTTTGAGCCAGTTTGAGGGCAAGGAAGCGCTGCCGAATCTGTTCCGAGGCCGGGTGGGCCGCGAGTTCACGCCTTCGGCTGCGATCGAGCGTTTTGGGCAACAATTATTGGAGCGCGGCCTGTCACGGGCGCCCGGCGAGTGGCGGGAAGATTTGCATGCGCTGGCCGATCTCTACCGTCAGGGCTACGATTTTGACTGGTCGCGTCTTTACGGGGAGGTGCGGCCGCGGCGGTTGTCGCTGCCGACCTATCCCTTTGCGCGCGAGCGCTATTGGGTGCCGGCGCCTTGCCGCGCCGGTGGCGCGGCGGCCGGGGTATCGCAGCTGCATCCGCTTGTGCATGCCAACACCTCCGATTTGAGCGAACAACGCTTTACCTCGAGCTTTACGGGTGAAGAGTTTTTCCTGCGCGATCATGTGGTGCAGGATCAACTTGTGCTGCCGGGCGCAGCGCAGCTGGAGCTGGCGCGAGCGGCGGCGGCGCGCGCCGCCGGCGTGGACGGAGCAGGCGCGCTCCGCCTTGAGAACGTGGTGTTCGCCCGTCCGGTGACGGTGGGCGGCGAAGGGCTGGCAGTTGCATATCGCCCTTGAGGCTTTGGGCGATGGGTCGATCGGCTTTGAGATTTACAGCGGCGAGGGTGAGGCGGCGACCGTGCACAGCCAAGGGCGCGCGGTGTTGGCTGCGGCGGCAGCGGCGCCGGTTGTTGACCTTGCGGCGCTGCGGGCGCGAGAGCCCGAAGCGATCCTGCCGGCCGAACAGGTTTACGCGGCGTTTGAGCGGATGGGCTTGCGCTATGGGGCGAGTTTCCGCGGGGTGCGCCAGCTTATGCGCAGCCGGGACACCTCGGGCGCGGTGCTGGTGCTGGGCGAGCTGCAAATGCCTGCGGCTCTTGGGTCAGGGCAAGGTGATTACGTGCTGCATCCGAGCCTTCTGGATGCAGCGTTGCAGGCGAGCCTTGGCCTTGGCGTGGAGGGCTCTGGCGAGACGCTGTTGCCGTTTGCGCTGGACCGTCTTGAGGTTTACGCGGCGCTGCCTGCGTCGATGTGGGTTTTGGTGCGGTCACGCTCTGAGGGGACGAATGGTTTGCTGCACAAGCTCGATCTGGAGCTTGTGGATGAGGGGGGCCGGGTGTGTGCGCGGCTCACGGGCTTTACGAGCCGGGTTCTGGAGAGAAGCGCGCCGCACGAGACGCTGCTGTTGGCGCCGCGCTGGCAAGCGCAGCGGCTGGAGGGGGCGGCATTTACGGCCGCCGAGCGCCATGTGGTGCTGTGCGAGGGGATAGGCGCGGCTTTTGAGGGGGATGGACGGGGCTTGCGTCTTATGAGCGAGGCGCCGTCGCTTTCGGCTCGCTATGGCGATTACGCGGTGCAGTTGCTTGCGAAACTCCAGGCTGTTCTGGCGAGCCGCCCACAAGGCGAGGTGCTGCTGCAGCTTGTGGTTCCCTCGGCAGGCGAGGGGGCGCTGCTGCGCGGGCTGGGCGGGATGCTGTTGAGCGCGGCCCAAGAGAACCCGAAGCTGCGCGGCCAGCTGATTGGGGTTGAGGCTGATCTCGGCTCGGAGGCGTTGGCGGCGCTTTTGCAGGCTGAGGCGGGGTCTGGAGCGGGCGCGGTTCGCTATATTGGCGGCGAGCGGCAGGAGCTTCGGCTGGAGGAGGCTCAGTGTCCGGCCGCGGCGGCGCTGCCGTGGCGGGATGGCGGGGTTTATCTGCTCACGGGCGGCGCAGGTGGTCTTGGTCTGCTGTTTGCCGAGGCGATTGCCAAAGAGGCGCGGGATACCACGCTGATCCTGACGGGACGCTCGCGCTTTCGGAAGGAGCCCGGGCGCGGCTTGCGGGCTTGCCGGCCAAGGTGGATTACCGCGCGCTCGACGTCAGCGACGCTGTTGGACTGGAACGGCTGGTGGCTGAGATTGTGGGCAGCCATGGCGGCCTGAATGGGGTGATCCATAGCGCCGGCGTGCTGCGCGACAGTTTTGTGATCAAGAAGACGGAGGCCGAGCTTCGGGCGGTGCTGGCCCCGAAGGTGGCGGGGCTTTTAGCGCTCGATGCGGCGACGCGCGATCAGGAACTCGACTTTTTTGTGCTGTTCTCGTCGCTGACGGCGGTGTTCGGCAATGTCGGCCAGGCCGATTATGCGGCGGCGAACGGCTTTATGGACGCCTATGCGGCTTGGCGTGATGGGCTTGTGGCCTGTGGCGAGCGGTCTGGGCGCACGCTGTCGCTCAATTGGCCGCTTTGGGCGCAAGGGGGCATGCAGGTGGATGGGGCCACGCTTGCGGGGCTACGCCGGCAGGGTTTGGCGCCGCTTGCCAGCGAGGCGGGGCTTGAAGCCTTCGTCCAGGCGCTGGCGTTTGAGGGGCCACAAATTGCGGTGCTGTACGGTGCGCGCGAGAGCCTGCGACATCGAGCGAACTTGGAGAGGGCGACAGCACAGCCGCCGGCGCAGCACGCCATTGCTCAGGTGGATCCGGTGCTGCTGGAAGAAAAGACCGTTCAGCGGCTGAAACAAGCTTTTGCCGAAGTGACCAAGCTTGAAGTTGGCAGGGTCGATGCCGAGGAGCCGCTTGAGAGTTACGGCATCGATTCCATCATGATCACCCAGCTGAACCAGAAGCTGGGGGTGGTCTTTGAGGGTCTCTCCAAGACCTTGTTCTTCGAGCATAGGAGTCTGGCGGCGCTGGCTGGTCAGCTGGCGCGTGATTACGCGCCAGCTTGTGTTGCCTGGACCGGGCTGGCCGGCAATGAGGAAGCGTCTGCGGCTCCAGCAATCAGTCTGGCATCAGCGCCGGTCACGGCGGGTTGCGCAAGCAGCAGCGGCTTGGTTGGCGCATGGGAAGGGCGGAGCGTGAACCTATTGCTATTATCGGCCTTAGCGGCAGATACGCTCAGGCTGAGACGCTTGGGGAGTATTGGGAGAACCTTAAGCACGGTCGCGACTGTATCGGCGAGATCCCGCCCGAGCGTTGGGCGCTCGACGGCTTCTATCTGCCTGATGCGGACGCGGCGGTGGCGGAAGGCAAGAGCTACAGCAAATGGGGCGGCTTCCTCGAAGGCTATGACCGCGTTCGATCCCTTATTCTTCAACATCTCGCCGCGTGAGGCGGAGATGATGGATCCGCAGGAACGCTTGTTTCTGCAGGCCTGCTGGGAGGTGCTGGAGGATGCCGGCTATACGCGCCGGCATCTGGTCGAGCGTCATGGCGGCCGTGTGGGGGTCTTTGCCGGCATCACCAAGACGGGATTTGAGCTTTACGGCCCTGATCTATGGCGGCAGGGAGAGCAGGTTGCGCTGCACACTTCGTTCGGCTCGGTAGCGAACCGGGTCTCGTATCTGTTCGACCTACGCGGGCCAAGCATGCCGATCGACACGATGTGTTCGGCCTCTCTGACGGCGGTGCATGAAGCCTGCGAACATCTGCTGCGCGAGGAATGCGAGCTAGCACTGGCTGGGGGGGTTAACCTTTATGTGCATCCCTCGAATTATGTCGGGCTTTGCGCAAGCAGGATGTTGTCGGTGGATGGTCAGTGCCGGAGCTTTGGCGCAGGCGGCAATGGCTTTGTGCCGGGCGAAGGGGTTGGCGCGGTTCTGTTGAAGCCGCTGTCGAAGGCGGAGGCGGATGGCGACCAGATTTACGGCGTGATCAAGGGCAGCGCCATCAATCATGGCGGCAAGACCAATGGCTATACGGTGCCGAACCCGCAGGCGCAGGCTGAGCTGATTGGTATGGCCTTGAAAGCCGCACAGGTTCACCCGCGTTCGATCAGCTATATCGAGGCGCATGGCACAGGCACGGCTTTGGGCGACCCGATCGAGATTGCGGGGCTTAGCAAGGCGTTTAGTGCTGAGACGAGTGACACGCAATATTGTGCGATCGGCTCGGCCAAGAGCAATATCGGCCATTGCGAGAGCGCGGCGGGGATCGCAGGGCTGACGAAGGTGCTGTTGCAGATGCGGCATGGCCAGCTTGTGCCAAGCCTGCATAGCGAGGTGCTGAACCCGAATATTGACTTTGCCACGACGCCGTTTGTGGTGCAGCGGCAGCTTTGCGAGTGGACGCGGCCGGTGGTGGAGGGGCGTGAAGAGCCGCGTATGGCCGGCATCTCTTCCTTCGGGGCGGGCGGCTCGAATGCGCATGTGATCGTGTCGGAATATATCGGCCCCTCCTTGGCGTCGGGTGCGCATGGGCTAAGTGCGGAGCGTCCTGCGGTTATTGTGCTGTCGGCGCGCAATGCGGAACGCTTGGGCGAGCAGGTTAGGCGTCTGCTTGCGGCGATTGAGAGCCAAGGGCTTGGCGATCACGATCTCGTAGACCTGGCCTATACGCTGCAGGTGGGGCGCGAGGCGATGGAGGTGCGTCTGGGGCTGACGGCGGCCTCGCTCGAGAGCTTAAGGCAAAGCTTCATCAGTATGTGGCGGGGGCGGCGCATATCGAGGAGCTGTATCGGGGCGAGGTCAAGCGCAACAAGGAGGCGCTCTCGGTCTTTGCGGCCGATGAGGATACTGGCAAAGACCCTCGAGGCCTGGGTGGCGAAGGGCAAGTTTGGCAAGCTCTTGGATTTGTGGGTGAAGGGCTTGGCCTTCGACTGGTCGCGTCTTTACGGGGAGGTGCGGCCGCGGCGGCTGTCGCTGCCGACCTATCCCTTTGCGCGCGAGCGCTATTGGCTGCCGGCGACGCTTGCAAGAACGGCACGGCAAGGGGGTGACGATACTGGCGTCTTAGAGGACGCCAGCGCGGAGGCGAGGTCTTCCATCCCTGCCCCCGATTTGGGGGTCTTGCAGCGACAAGCAGTGCCTTTACCTGAAGCAGACGCCTTGCTGCAATTTGAGGAGGTTTGGGCGGAGGAAGCGCTTGCGGAGGGGCTCGGAGCGGCTGCGCAGGTGCTGGTGTGTCTTTTATCGGACCTGGAGCAGCAACACAGGCTGATTGAGGCTTTGGCGCGGTTTGCGCCTGACACGAGGGTGGTGTTTGCGACGCCTGGCTCAGGGCTTTTGGAGACTTTGCGAGGGATCGGGGCAGCAGCACGGCAAGGTGGCTGGGCTTTTGATCCTTGAGCCTTTGGTGGACCAGGCTTGGCTAGAGGCCCCGTCGGTTCTTGTGGAGGTTTTACAGGCGTTGCTGCGTTCGGAGCTGAGCTGCCCGAGACTATTGCTTGCTGGCCGCGGCGGCGATGAGCGCGAACAAGCGCTGCTTGAAAGCTGGATTGGACTTGCGCGTTCGCTGAGGCAGGTTTTGCCAGGCACGGCGGTGATGACGGTTTTTGAGGATGTCTCGCATAGCGGGCCGGCCGATCTCTCTCAATGGGCGGGATGGTTGCTTGGAGAGTTCGGCGCCAGCGGAGCGCGAAGCGTTCTCTATCGGAACGGCAAGCGGCATGTGAGCCGTGTCCGTCCGCTCGAGGTAAGGGCGACATCGGCGAAGGCACCTCTGCGGCAGGGCGGGACCTATTTGATCACGGGCGGCTGCGGCGGGCTTGGTCTGCTGTTTGCTCAACATTTAGCGCGGCATTATGGGGCGAAGCTGGTTCTGACGGGGCGCGGAGCGCTGGACGAGGCGCGGCAAGCGCACATCAAGGTTTTGCAGGCACTGGGAGCTGAGGTGCTTTACGCTCAGGCCGATGTGTCCGAGCTTGAGGCGATGCGCGGGGTGGTGGTCGAGGCCAATGGGCGCTTTGGCACGATTGACGGTGTGATCCATGCGGCGGGTCTGGAAGCGCCATCGAGCTTAGGGGAGATGGAGATTGCGCACTTTGGCGCGGTGCTGTCCTCCAAGATCGCCGGCACCTTGGTGCTTGATGAGGTGCTGGCTGATCAGGCCTTGGATTTTGTCTGCTACTTCTCGTCCTCCTCGGCGGTGCTGGGCGACTTCGGCGCCGGCGCCTATGCGATGGGCAACCGTTTTCTCTTGGCGCATGCACGCACCCGTCAGGCCCGGGTGCGGCGCGGCGAGGCCCAGGGCCGGACGCTGGCCATCGCCTGGCCGCTATGGGCGGGGGGAGGCATGCAGTTTGGCTCGCCAGCGCAAACGGCGTTCTATCTGCAATCCAGCGGCCAACGGGCGCTGGAGGCAGGGGAGGGTCTTGCGGCTTTCGAACGCTTGCTGGGCGAGGGTGTCAATGGCGCTTTGATCCTTGCTGGTCAGCCGGCACGGCTGCACCGTTTTCTCGGCATCACGGGGGCTTTTGAGGGGCCGGAGGCGGTTTTGGCCTCTCCGGTGAGCGTGCAGCGCCGCGCCGAGCTCAAGGGGCTGAGCCTGGAGCAATGCGTGGCGTGGGAGTTGAAGGAGGCAGCCAGCCAGCTTTTGAAGATGGAGCGGGCGCAGCTTGATCCCGAGGAGAACCTGGCCAGCTTCGGCTTCGACTCGATTTCCTTGGCAGCGTTCGCGCGAACGCTAAGCGCTCAGTTCGGCCTTGAGCTGGCACCGTCTGTGTTCTTCAGCCATCCGAGCCTGGCGCAATTGGCGGCGCATTTGCTTGAGGTCTATCGGCCGCGCTTGGAGGCGTTGTACCGGGACGATGAGGGATTGACGGCTGCGCCTGTGCCATCGCCGTCCCAAGCACGCGCCATCCAAGAGAGGGCTCCCATTCTTTCTGCTCCGGTTCGGAGCGATGTGCCTGAACCGATTGCGATCATCGGCATGAGTGGGCGTTTTCCGGGCGCGCGTACGGTGGAGGCGTTTTGGCAGCTTCTCAAGGAAGGCCAAGACGTCGTCGAAGAGGTTCCGCTGTCGCGCTTTGATTGGCGGGCGTTTTACGGCGATCCGGTCAAAGCAGCCGGGCAAAACCAACGGCAAGTGGCTTGGGGTGCTACCGGGCGTAGACGAGTTTGATCCGCTTTTCTTTGAGATCTCGCCCAAGGAAGCCGAGAGCATGGACCCGCGCCAGCGACTGCTTTTGCAGGAAGCCTTTCGGGCCTTGGAGGATGCCGGCTTCGGCAAGACGCATCTGGAGCGGCAGGCTGTGGGGATGTTCGTTGGTGTCGAACAGGGCGACTATCAGTTTTTAGCGGGCGAGCAAGGGACGATCACCTCCAACCATGACGGCATTCTGGCGGCGCGCCTGTCCTATGTCTTGAACTTGCGCGGCCCGGCCTTGGCGGTCAACACGGCCTGCTCTTCGGGGCTTGTGGCCTTGCATCAGGCGTGTCTTGCCCTGCGCGCGGGAGAATGCGACGCGGCGATTGCGGCCGGCGTTAATCTCGTTCTGACCCCGCAGACGTTTGTGGCTCTAGGCCAGGCGGGCATGCTCTCGCCCGATGGCAAGTGCCATGCCTTCGACAAGAGCGCTAACGGCATGGTGCCCGGCGAGGCGGTGGTGGCCGTTGTGCTGAAGGCGCTGGCGCGGGCTGAGGCTGACGGCGACCCGATCCATGCGGTGATCAGCGGCAGCGGCATTAATTATGATGGCCGCACCAACGGCATCACGGCGCCAAGCGGGGCGGCGCAAACGCGGTTGCTGCAGGATGTTTATCGCCGCCATCGGGTCGATCCCGCTATGCTCGAGTATATCGTCACGCACGGCACGGGCACCAGGCTTGGCGATCCGATCGAGATCAATGCGCTTTATGATGCTTTCCAATCCTATGGGGTCAAGGCGGCCAGCTGCGCGCTGACCTCGACCAAAACCAATGTCGGCCATACTTTTGCGGCGTCTGGGCTTGTGAGCCTCATTGGGCTTGTCGAGGCCATGCGTCACGAGCTGATCCCTGCGAGCCTGCATTGCCAGGAGGACAGCGACTACATTCCCTGGGAAGAGAGCCCGTTCTACGTCAACAAAGAGGCCAGGCTCTGGCCGCGGCGTGAGCGGCCGCGGTGCGGCGCCGTGAGCGCCTTTGGCATGAGCGGCACCAATGCGCATGTGGTGGTGCAAAGCCACGAGGCTCCAGCGCCTGAGGGGTCGGGGGCATCCTGGCATTTGCTGGCGGTATCGGCCAAGACGGTTGAGGCGTTAGCGGAGCGGGTGCGCCAGCTGGTGGAGATGCTGCAAGCAAGAGCCTGGACATCGGCTGGGCTTGCGGCGCTGAGCCATACGCTTTTGAGCGGGCGGCAGCATTTTGCGCACCGAGCGGCGGTGGTTGTGCCGGACCAAGAGGCGGCGATTTATGCTTTGAGCCAGTTTGAGGGCAAGGAAGCGCTGCCGAACCTGTTCCGTGGCCGGGTGGGCCGCGAGTTCACGCCTTCCGCGGCGATCGAGCGTTTTGGGCAACAATTATTGGAGCGCGGCCTGTCACGGGCGCCCGGCGAGTGGCGGGAAGATTTGCATGCGCTGGCCGATCTCTACCGTCAGGGCTACGACCTTGACTGGTCGCGTCTTTACGGGGCGGTGCGGCCGCGGCGGCTGTCGTTGCCGACCTACCCCTTTGCGCGCGAGCGCTATTGGCTGCCGGCGCTTGCCGCGCCGGTGGCGGCGCCTGCTACCGCAGAGCAGCTGCCGATCGAGGCGGCGGTTGCCGCCGATGTGATCACGGCACAGCCGAGCCTCAATGAGGCTCGGACGAAGGCGATGGCGGCACTTGAGCAGATGGTGTCGGAATTGCTCAAAGTGCCTGCGGACGACATTGATGTCGATGCCGAACTCAGCGAGTTCGGGTTTGATTCGATTACGCTCACGGCTTTTGGCAAGGAACTGAACGAGCGCTATGGGCTGACGCTGGCGCCCACAGTGTTCTTTGAGTATCCGACGCTTAAGCGCCTTGCCGAGCATTTGATGGCCAAGTATTGGGGTGTACTTGCCAAGCACTTCAGCGTCTCTGCGCAGACGTCGCCTCAGGCTTCTCCAGCCGTTATTGCTGCATCCGAGACGTCTGTGCCCCTACGGCGGCAGCGATTTAGGCAGCAGCCCGCACAGCAGACCTCAAGCGGTGCTGCGACAGCGGAGCCCATCGCGATTATCGGCGTCAGCTGCTGTTTCCCGCAGTCTCCGGACCTGGAGAGTTTCTGGAACAACCTCAGGGACGGACGGGACTGCGTCACCGCGATCCCAGCTGCTCGCTGGAACTTATCGCAGCTTGCTGGCGACCTGGGGGGTGATGCTGGCAAGAGAGGCATCCATCATGCCGGCATCATTGAGGAGATGGATGAGTTTGATCCGCTGTTCTTCCGCATCTCGCCGCGTGAGGCGGAGACCATGGACCCGCAGCAGCGGCTGCTGATGACACATATCTGGCGGGTGATCGAGGATGCCGGTTACGCAGCGGGCGCTCTTGCAGGCAGCAACACCGGCATATTTGTTGGCACGAGCAGCAGCGGCTATGCCAGCCTTCTGGCCCAGGCGGGTGTTTTGGATGAGACGGGTACTACGGGCATGATGCCTTCTATTGGCCCGAACCGGATGAGTTTCCTACTCGATTTGCACGGGCCGAGCGAGCCGATCGAGACCGCCTGTTCCGCGTCGCTGGTGGCGGTACATCGGGCGCTGCAGGCGATCCAGAGTGGCGAATGCGAGCAGGCGATCGCCGGCGGGGTCAACCTTCTGATCAGCGCCGAGGTGCAGATTAGCCTCAGCAGCGCCGGAATGCTGGCGCCCGACGGGCGCTGCAAGACCTTCTCGAAGCTTGCCAATGGCTATGTGCGCGGTGAAGGGGCCGGCATGCTATTGCTGAAGCCGCTGTCTGCGGCCGAGCGGGACGGCGATCACATTTATGGGCTGATCCGGGGGAGTGCCGAGAACCATGGCGGCCGGGCCAACTCGTTGACGGCGCCCAATCCCAAAGCGCAGGCAGCGCTGGTTGCGGCGGCTGTCAAGCGGGCTGGAGTGGATCCGCGTTCGATCAGCTATATCGAGGCGCATGGCACAGGCACGGCTCTGGGCGACCCGATCGAGATCAATGGGTTGAAGAGCGCGTTTGAGACGCTGGCTGGGGAGAAAGACCTGCCGGCGGCCTATTGCGGGCTCGGATCGGTCAAGACCAATATTGGTCATCTTGAGCTGGCCGCAGGAGTGGCGGGTCTTATCAAGGTGCTGTTGCAGATGAAGCACGGCCTGTTGGTGCCGAGCCTGCATTGCGAGGAGGTCAATCCTTACATCGAGCTTGAAGGCAGTCCATTCTATCTGGTGCGTGAGGCGCAGCCCTGGCAAGCGCTGCGTGATGGCTCGGGACGGGAGCTGCCACGGCGAGCGGGGGTGAGCTCATTTGGCTTTGGCGGCGTCAACGCGCATGTGGTTTTGGAGGAGTACCGCCCTGTCACCGCGGCGGCGTCGGGTGCGCCTGCGGTAAGTGCGGATCGTCCTGCGGTCATTGTGCTGTCGGCGCGCAATGCGGAACGCTTGGGCGAGCAGGTTAGGCGTCTGCTTGCGGCGATTGAGAGCCAAGGGCTTGGCGATCACGATCTCGTAGACCTGGCCTATACGCTGCAGGTGGGGCGCGAGGCGATGGAGGTGCGTCTGGGGCTGACGGCGGCCTCGCTCGATGAGGTGAAGGCAAAGCTTCATCAGTATGTGGCGGGGGCGGCGCAGATCGAGGAGCTGTATCTGGGCGAGGTCAAGCGCAACAAGGATGCGCTCTCGGTCTTTGCGGCCGATGAGGATATGGCAAAGACCCTTGAGGCCTGGGTGGCGAAGGGCAAGTTTGGCAAGCTTTTGAACCTGTGGGTGAAGGGCTTGGCCTTCGACTGGTCGCGTCTTTACGGGGAGGCGCGGCCACGGCGGCTGTCGCTGCCGACCTATCCCTTTGCGCGCGAGCGCTATTGGGTGCCGGCGCTTGCCGCGCCGGTGGCGGCGGGGGTATCGCAGCTGCATCCGCTTGTGCATGCCAACACCTCCGATTTGAGCGAACAACGCTTTACCTCGAGCTTTACGGGTGAAGAGTTTTTCCTGCGCGATCACGTGGTGCAGGATCAACTTGTGCTGCCGGGCGC
>CAVPNP010000015.1:0-59568 GCA_963706665.1 uncultured Alphaproteobacteria bacterium | reverse complement strand
CGACCTACGCTTATGGCCAGGTCACGGGGCAAGACGGCAAGCTCACCTATGCCGAGAGTCAGCAGTTTTCTCTTTCCGATCTGCCGTTCAACTTTTTTGACGGGGCCTTTACCCTCTCGAACGCAAGGCTTAAATAATCCCACCGACACGACAGACCAAGTCTTTACCTTTACGCCGCAAAACATCATTGACGTCAATGGCGATGGCCGCGCCGATCTCATCTACCGTGATCCCAATAATTCTTTCGAAAGTGTCGGACTCAATGGTTCGTCGCCTGGGGGGGTAAGCAAGTTTACTCTCTTTGATGTTGGCAATAACCCTTCCGTCACTCCGCCAAGTCGCAATCCTAACGCCCTCCTTTTTCCTTTTACTGGGAGCGTGGCAAGCACCCAAAAGCGGCAGGTCGACAATTTTATCCCCGCTGGCGGCAACTTTCATCAGACCTGGAATCAGATGATCGACTGGAATGGCGACGGGCGCCTGGATGTTGTCGCCGCCGATGAGGTCGACAATGCCTGGGTGGTGTACTTAAACACCCCCCATCCGGCGGATCCGAAGCGTATCGTCTGGCAACGCCGTTTGATCGACATCCGCCCGCTCATTCAGGCCTTAGGACTAACCGAACCCGGGATCTTCGAGCCGGTGCGCGTGCCGCTTTCGCAATCGGTAACGGTGCAGAACCGTCATTTCAATCACTGCTGGCAATGGCATACCGACGCCAGTGGCACGTTCGACTGGCATTCGAGCCTTCTGGGCTATAACATTGCATCCGGGATTTGCAAAGGCCCCCAGGGACAAAGAGGCGACCTGGACGACTTTGGCTGGACGGATCAGGCGGCAAAGACCATTACGCAATGGCAACTCCTGGACCTCAATGGCGACGGCTATCCGGATTTTGTCTACATGCCCTCGGACGTAAACTCGGGCATCGGTACGGTGTCAAGCGACGTCCCGCGGCCGTTCTCTAATGGCTTCCCCGGTCAGTTCTTTGAGACCGTAGAAATTCAGGTTAACGACATCAGGGGGTCGGCTGATGTCATGGCTCTCATCAATGTGGCCGGGGTGCAGCTTAAGGCTGGCCAAGACCAGGTGGGCGATACGGATCCGGACACGGGTTTCCCGCACGTGTCCCTCGTGGAGGGAACGTCGGTTTTCTCGGCACCAATCCTGATCGAGGCCGGTTCGGTGTCCCAACGTTGCGGCGTCAGCCGCTGGGAGGGCGAACTCGGATCACCGGGCGGCGGCACGACCATTCAGCTCTGCGGCTTCGCCGATGTCAATGGCGATGGCCTTGTGGACCGTCTGAATTCCTCAAACCTCAACAACCCCGCGGCCGTCGGCGTGGCAAGGCTTGGAACGGGCAATCTCAACGCGCCGTTCTCGGCGGCGACGATCTCCTTGCCGGGGCCGATCGAGCGCTCGCAAACCGATCTCGTCGCGAAAGACAATTTGGGCCACTTCAAGCCAGCCAGCTGTCCCGATCAGCCTCCGGGTGGCCGCTCGACCTTTCCTTTTCCGAGCCTGACCTATCCCATCGAGCGCACGGCGGCCTTGCGCGATCTCAATGGCGACGGCATTCCCGATTATATCGCCCGCAATTCTACCGGGACCTGGACGGTGGCAATGGGCACCGGCGCCGGCTTTGCCACGCCAAGGGAGATCGGTTATGTGAACGTCGCATTTGCACTCTCGCACGAAGTTGTGGGCTGCTTTCCTGACAACCCGGCCGCTGCCACGATCTCTGGGCTCTTCGGCCTCGATGGCAGCGGCGTGCCCGAACATCTGTTCCTAAGCAATGGCGGGATTTCGACCCGTAAGCTCAATGCCGTCCCTCAGGCCGATGGCAGCAATGTGCCGGCGGCATCAGGCCGGCTCGCTCAGATCTGCAATGGCTATGGCGCCTGCACAAACATCACTTACCGGTCGGCAAAGGAGGATACGAGCGGCGCCGATCATCTCTTGCCCAATCCGGAAATCGTGGTGGCCTCGGTGACAACGACGGATGCGTCGAACAATCAACTTGTCCAGCCTGTCCTCTACGCCTATGGCGGCGCCAGCCAGTTCTTCGATGCGGCCGCAGACCGCTGGGTGTTCCCGGGCTATCAGCGCAAGGTGACCTTGCAAAATACGGGCGACCCGAACAATCCAGGCGCGGGCAACGCGACTATCAGGGACAGTTTCCCGCTCGAGCCCTTCTTTTTCAACGCTGTGGGCTCGACCGCAACCTCCCGATTCTCCCGTTATGCCGGCGCAGGCCGTCCCATGGAAGATATGACGGTGAGTGGCACGGTTGGGAGCGATGCTTGGGCGCTACTTGCCCCAGGCGCCGCCACAAACCTTGCACAGATCATCTCAGGCGCAGTCTATCATTGGCAGGTGCGGCTCTTACCGGTGGGGCGGACAGGCAATGAATATTGCGTGGACATGCTCGACCCTTACGATTATGATCGTTCGCTCGCTTACAACAACGACGCCAGCCACGGCGCGCAAGATCAATGCGCGCAGCGTGGCTTTGTCATGCAAAACACGGTGTTTTCCTATCGTGGCGATGGGTTTTTGAGCCCCAACTCAGTGAAGACCGGCATGGCAGTGACGGGGTTCGACGATTTCGGCCGGGTCACCGATAGCATCAACACTGGCGACATCTCCGACCCGAGCACCGTGCTTTGCAGCCACGTGGATTACGCCTCGCCTGTATCCGACACAGGCGTGCGCGTGCTGAACGCGGTTTTCCAAAAAACGGTGAAGGCGCAAACGCCGCAGCAGGATTGTAGCGGCGCGATACTTACCAAGACGCGCTTCGAATATTACAATCTGACGGCCGGCGCCGTCGATCCGGCCGGGCAGGTGTCAGACGGCTTTGTCGCCTCGAGCACGGTGACGCGTTACGATGAAAACCACACCCCGCTCGGCGAAATCCGGCTGTTTGACGCGGTCTATAACGCCGACGGCACTCTTCAGAGCACCACCAAGACCCGCGATGAAGATAACGCAAGAAGTGGAACGAATTTTAGCTACGATCCCTTCGGTCTCGTACTCACGCGCAAAGACGCCTGGGCCACGGGGACCAATTTCGACACCCTGTTTACCGTCTTTGTGCCAGATCCGGTCACGCTCCAAGTGACGAGCACGACCGATACGAACGGGACGGTGCGTGGCGCGACCTACGACGGCTTCGGCCGAATTTTGCAGTCCAAAATCACGCCGCCCGGCGGCACAGAGGGCGTGTTGTCGAAAGTCACCTATAGCTGCTTTGAGCTTGGGTGCGCGGGGGGCCTCGGCCCGTTTCGCAGTGTCGCGCAAAAGGTGTTCACCGATGCCGTGCCTGAGGCAAATGTGGACTCGGCGCCCGGCCGCATTGGCACCATCTTCTACGATAATTTGGGGCGCAGCTTGCACACCCAGGTCGACCTCGGCGCCGATTATTCCAGCGTGCCGGGCCAGAGTATCGCAATTGGCGGGCGCTTTTACGATAGTTTGGGCCGCGTTTTTTATGAGGCCGATCCCCACGCCGGAGGTATCGGGAGCAGTTATGGCACGGTCTATACCTACAATACCGATGGCACGCCGAAATGTTTCGTCCGCGGTCACCTAACCCTTTTGTTGACGACAACAACCATCGACGAGACCAACGAGACCTATCCGACTTGCTTCAGCCGCAGCTTCGCCAACAATCAAGAGATCCTGACCCGGACCGACGCCGACGCGCTATTGTCGGGATCTCCGCAGTTTGGCGTCAAGCGGCAGACGATCCTCAATGCCATGGGCAGAACACTTGAAAGCCGCACCGTGGCGAGCAACGGTTCGGCCCTAAAGGACGCCATGTTCGGCTACGACACGCTCGGGCATATGACCAGCATGACGCGCTATCAGGACGCCACCAATCAGACGGGTGCCGTTACCACCACCTGGCACTACGATTCGCTGGGCTGGATGACCAAGCTCGAAGAGCCAGGCGTGGCTGCCCAGACGCGCACCTTCGACAGCTGGGGCGCAATCACCCAGGTGCAATGGTGCGATGATCCCAGCATCGCCGCCCCCTGCCCAGCAGGCCAGGATCGCCTCTCTCTCACCAAGTACGATGCGATTGGCCGGGTGACGCACCGCGAAGACCAGGTTGGCGGCCAAACCCTGCCGGGCACCGTCAACGACTACACCTATGACGTGGGCGTCGGCAACACGACTCCGCCGGTGACGCCGACCAATACGCTCGGCCGCCTTGCCAGCGCCTCCTGGTCGACCGGCACCGCGTCCTTCGGCTATGACGGCTTTGGCCGGGTGAACGCCAAGGTGTTCACCGACACCACCGTCATGCCGTCGAACAATGTCTATGTGGAGACGCACGACATTCATGACGACGGCTCGGAGAAGACGCTGCATCTCCTCCTCCCCGACAATGGCTTTAAGGACGAGACGGTCACTTACGATTATGATACGGCTGGCCGCATCAAATCCGCCCTCTATAGTGACGGCGTAAGCGCCCAGGGCCTGTTTGTCCAAGGGGCTAATAGTTTCGGCCCCCTCTACGACGTGTTCGGCCGCATCACGAACGCGCAATATGGGCTCGCGCAGTTCAACGCGAATTTCGCCGCGACCGGCCGGAAGCTCCTCCTCAACGCCTCGGTGGGATCCGGCTTTCATTCGCGCGAGATCGCCTTCCCGGCCGCAAACGGTCTTCCCGCCTTCGATCCGGTGGGCCGCGAACGGAACCGGCAGGAATTTCGAGACGGAAACAATTCGCAATCCACAAACTGGAGCTACGATCCAATCGGGCAGCTTGTTGGAGCTACTTTCCAACTCGAGGACCCTGCTCAATCTTGGACCACGACTTACGACGCGCTCGGCAACATCCAAAAACAATCCCAAACAAACATTGTCACGCCGGATCTAGTGGCGATGAGCTATCAGGCGCCCGATCTCGATCGCGTCTGCGGCATAGGCTATGGGACCGCGACCGCGCCCCAATCTCCTTGTAACGTCAAGTACGACGGCGCTGGCAATATCTTGACCATGCCGACACGGCCGGGGGGCACGAGTTCTGGGACGCGCAAATCAGCTATTTCCCGAACGGGGCGGTGAGCTGCATTAGCGACGGCGGCTCAAATGGCTGCGACGGCGTCTCAAATGCGAGCTTTGTTTACGACGCCTTTGGCGCGCTCCAGCAGCTCACCGTCAACACGCCGCTGGCCGACGTTCGCGCCGATAAGTATTTCGGCGCCTTCCTCAAACAGCGCAAAGAGGGCTCCCAATCCGGCCTCACCCGCCAGATCCCGGCGCCCGGCCTTGTCGCCACGCGCCACGGGCCAACGGGCGGCTGGACATTCGCCTTTGGCGACGGCCGCGGTACGCGCTTTGTCACCGATCAGACGGGCGCCTTTGTGCAGGATATCAACTATCAGCCCTTTGGCGAGGCGGGCGGGCACCGGCGCCACGCCCGGCAGCACCAACTACACTTCCGAGCAATGGAACGGCGGCGACCTCCTCAAAGCCTTCGGCGTCGTCAATCTCGGCGCGCGCCTCTACGATCCCGTCATCGGCCGCTTCCTCTCCCGCGACCCCCTCATCTCGGCAAGAAATCCTTACGGCTTCGCCGATAACGATCCCGTCAACAAGTCCGACCCAACAGGGCTCAAGCCCTGTGACGGCCAGGAAAACACCAATTGCGATCCAGCCGGCACGCCGCCTACTCTTAGTAATTCGGATCTCCAGAAGCTGGCGGATGCCAATCCCATCTATGTGGATGGTGGCTGTTCGAGCCAGGAATGCCGGGATATGGCGCTTTACGGGCCGTTTTACGGGCCGGGCAAACCACTGTTGAGTAGGCCGGGCCCACTAGGCGGCCCTGGCGGCTATGGTACTAGCAACGGCAGCTGGCCGGGCGGCGCTGGCGGCCCAATGACAAACCGCCCATGCAACGGGCCGCCGGGATATTGCCCACGCCTAAGAACGGCGAGTAATGAAAGCGGTGATCGCTATACAGCTCGCACCGGATATGACGCCCCCGACCGGCTCAATCCGGGAGCCATTGGTGTCGAGCTACTTATCTTTGAGGCGGAAGTTTCAAGGTTGGCTGGTCCATGGCTCGTCGACTGGTTCAATTGCCGTGTCTTCGGCGCTGGTCCGGGGTGCGGTCCGATGCAAGTACAAATTCAAGGAGGACAAGGAGGAGGCGGTAATCCTTTCAGGGCGCCTGGTAGGGCGGCTGATGTTGATACGTTGCCCGCGGAGGGATTAATTAAACGAGGTTCCGGTTATGACTATATCGTAGATGGCGTAAAGGTCGGTGGAATAGAGCTTCAAGTTAGCACGAGGACCCCTGGTTTACTGAGAATGTTCCCGGGCGTGGAGCCCGGCGCGACGTGGGGAAATTTACATGAGATGATTGAGGCTGCTCTTAAGACCGCACAGGGTGAGGGCGTTCATACCGTCAAATTGTTTCTGGGGGCGAATAGCGGCATGCAAGCTGCCGCTACGCGGTCGCTTACACGCCTCGGATTCAACGTCACAGCGCGCGTCGGCGGTGAAGTCGTCACTGAGACTGTTCTCACGGCAATTAGGGTGGTGTCAGAGGTGGAGTAATTTGAGGCCGCTGTGACGGGTAAAAACCGGACATGGGGGGTCGAGATGTCTAAATCACATAGAGCCACATCGCGATGTGGCTCTATGTTTTTAACTGATCTTATGACGGGGTTCGAGATCGCGGTAGGAACGATCATTGCTGATCGCCCCCGCGCAGATCCGTACGGGCGGAATTCCCAAGCCGTTGACTTAATCTGTTGATCCGCCAGCGATTGGCGCGCGTAAGATGGTGCGCTGACTGATTTTTCCAATTTGGATCATGCAGAAGAAATCTTCCGCAGCTTGGGGTCTTGGTCGCGTGAAAACGCTGAAACGGTGGTCTGGACAGCTTGCGAGCACCGCGATCTGATTTGGGAAAGCTGTTTCAAGAATTTTTTCTCATTATCGATGGACGAAAGACCTCCTGTGCCTCAGGGGGGCTGAGCGTCGCCATAGGCCCGGAGCAATGGCGTGGCAGCGGCGTGCCTAAGCCTCGATCGCCGCCATGAGCGGCTTTATGCCGATGATGTTCATCACCCTGGTGAGATTGTAGGCGAGCACGTGCAGCGCCATTTCGGTTGCAACCTTTGGAAGCGTCTTCATCAGAAAGTGCGTCGCTCCCATCCTGGCCTTCAGCGTGCCGAATAAAGGGTGCATTTAAACAAACGGAGAAAAACTCTCACAGGACTTTCGCGAGCGCCAGTGCGGGCAAGGCGTTACTGTGGATTTGAACCTCCCAGTTCCCGCCCCTGGGCAACGTCTATTTTTTGGAAACCCCCAAGCCAACCGAATCGAGCATCCGTTCGTCCGAAAAATCAAACTCTCCGTGCAGATTGACATGCCGCCACGTCGACACGGAACCATTGCGGATCGCTTCCAGAAGCTGTGCTCTAGCATCTTATCTTTTTGATGGTTGGGACACACTCGGGACAGTGATTGGGACTTGGGACAGTGGACGCCCCCCGTGGAGCAAACGAAGTCAGCCAAGAAAGAGGAAAGAAGTTGTTTCGTCTGCGAGCGCGGTGCAAAGGCGGGAACTTAGCCGTTCCCGGGAACTCCCGGCTGATCGTGACGGCTTAAATCCGAAACTTGCCGCTATCAGAAAATCCGTTCGGCTCTATGTTGAGCCTGGCCGCCTCATCTAGCCTTAGAAAGCTGCAAGCAAGGGCTGAATGGCCGAAGCTGCCAGGGGTTTGCAGATAGCTCCCATCGCGTCGTTCGAGCCAGCCCTTGGCGAACAAATCGCCAGCGTAGAGATCGACATTGGACAGTGTGACAAAGTGCTCTCGGCCTTCTTTAGGCCAGAGGACGACATGCAGAAATATCTCATCGTAACCGGCATCGCTGACAGCGGCCACAGCCGGAATATCCGACACTGTGAAGCTGAATATGAAGAAATCCTTGCTTCTATCGTTTGCGCCTTTCCAGCGATTGTCTCCCGGCCTCAGGGAGAACAGGGATTGCTCTATCCCGGCATTAATCCCGGCAACCATGGCATTGCGCCAAGCGCGAGCGCGCGGTGTCTTATAGGGGATTTTCATGCGTTTTGGTTCTTCCGCAGCGCAAGGCCGCAATGCTCGCTTTCGCTTGGCTCTTGGAAGACAACACCGGCTTCCTCGAAAGCTTTCACAAGAGCCTCCAGGGTGCGCGGGTGTGGACTTGTTACGCCGCGCTCAAAATCCGTAATCGTCTTTTGATCAACTTTCGATTGGGAGGCAAGCGTGTGTTGCGGCCAACCAAGAAGCGCGCGAGCTGCTCGGCATTGAGCGGGGAAAAGTCCCATAATAGCGGAGACCTCCGTTTATATGTTGCCTCGTATCTAGCGGAGTGTTACCTTAAATACGGAGTTTGGCAAGCAAGAGGGAGACCCATGCAAGACGAACGCGAAAAGCTCACAGCCGCACAAGACAACGCAGTCGGCGAAGCCATCAAGCTCGCCAAGGCGGAAAGCGGCATGCACAACGTTGCGATACCGGAAGGCGGCGAGGCTTACGCCTACAGCACTTCGAGCGGAGCTTATGGCGAGCGCATTCACTGGGGTGTGAATGGCCGCGAGACTGGGCAGAATACGCACCGGGGCGTGATGCCAAGAAGCCAGAAATGGTGATTGCGAATAAATCAGCGGGCGACTAGCCCGCTCTGCATAGCGGCCTGACCGGGTGCTTGTAACACCCAGCCAAGCCTAACCACACCGAATTAAGGATCAATTCGAAATGGCTGAAGAGCGCATAGCTGCGCGCGCACGTCCGCGCAACACTATTGATTACCCCTTAGAGCAAGACACGCCCGGCGCAAACGCGCTTGTGGTGCGTCCGAACCCCAAAGAAGTCGAATGGTGGATGCAGCCACCAACTCCCGCCAAAAAGGCGGCAAGCCTTCCGGTTAAGGCTCGAATTGTATCCGGTGCCTGCACCGCTACCGAGAACGACGACGCAGCCCTTTGCCGACGCGCCGCCTCTTTACCCTCATGAAATCCCGTCCAAGAAAGCCGCGTATGCCCTGCCTTGGTGGGTGGCACTCTTTCTGGCGTTCTTTGCCCTTGGCGTTGCTTCATTCGAAGCTGTTTGCACTCCCGGCCACAGCGTTGGCTTTCATCTGACCCGTGACTTCGTGGCCGGTTTCGTCTTGGGAAACGCCGCTTTGGTGGCCGCCGCCTATTGGCGTCAGCCCATGCTTGCTGCCGTGGTTCGGTGGACGCTCTTAATCTGCGGCACCACACTTGCCGTCGCGCTTGGCGTTGCGGAGGTGCTCCATGGGTGAAGCAATCAGCGCGCTCGGCATCGGCGGCGTTTTCATACTCTTCCTCGTCCTGATCCCGGTTTGACTCGCGGTCGAAATCAAGTTTCCACGCGACACGGACGATTTTCATCAACCGGACATTGATCGGGCAGTGAGACGTCAGGAGAAAAAAGACCGCATTCAAAAAGCGCTCGACAGCAGGAGGCGCTAATGAGCCCGGAATTTGAATCCAACGAGGCCAAGGCGTACCGGGCGGAGATGGCCGCAGACGTGCGCGACAATTGGAACTTGGCTGAGTATGTACCTGTGTTGCCAAGGCTTAAGGAGCGTTACGCGAAGCTTAACGACATCCATGAAGGCAGTTGGCCCCACACTCGACTTGTCATCCTGACCGAGGAAACGCCGGACGATGGCCTTGAGGCAACGGTGGCCGCCGATATCCGGTGGCTGTCCGATATGGCGCGCGAGGAGCTTGCGAAGCGGGCGAGGAAAAGGGCTGGCGTTTCACCGAAAGGAGCAACGGCGGCGTGCGTTTGATGATCGCGTCCGCGCTGAGGTGAATAAGCGGAAGGCAGGCCGCTAATGTTCGCACTCCCCCAAAAGAGAGACGCGATCAGCCGCAGCGTCACTTATGGTACGCAAGACGCGCCGACCGCGCAAGAGAACCGCGCGGTCAATTGGCAGGTGCTTACGGCCATATGCCTCATCGGCGTGCCATCGCTTGCCGCTATCGGCTCCACGGCTCTCATCAACGCCGACTTTTGCGCCTATCTCAGCGGCGGCGCTGGCACTGTCCCTGCGCTTGAATATGGAGGCCTCGCGCTCGCCTTCACCGGCCTGCTTGCTGGCCTGCCGATTGCCATCGAGCGGCTGAAGGACGAGGGCGTCACCAAAGTATGCGCGCGGCCTATGGCTTGGCGTGATCGGTCTTTCTGCGATTGCGTCCCTGGTTGACGTGGCAGTCTCGCCGGTGTCGCAGCCCCACGCAGCTCCTATGGTGAGGAAGGGCGATGACGGCGCAGCTGATAAACTACAGAGCCGCTCAGCGTGCCCTTAATGCCATCCCGGCACATCGCAGCCTCCAAGTATCCTACAACGCCTGGAACGAGTTGCGCGCGGCCAATTGGGACATATGGCAAGCAACGAACGAGTGTCGCGATATTCGTCACGATTTCGAGGCGAATGCCTGCAAGCGCTTGGACCGTCTTGCGGCAGAATATTGGAACGCAAAACATGCCACCGAACTGAAGAGGACCATTGCGGGCCTTCGCTCTCAGGAAGCCGCGCAGACTGTTGCTATTGTCTCTGACGTTCCACAGCAAGCCAGCGTGGCAGCCACCGCTAAGACGCGCTTGCTTTGGCTCGTGCTGGCCTGCTTGCGCCTTGTGACGGCATCCGTTGGCATGTGGATTGCCACGCGGTACATCGCAAGCCATCTGACGGGCCGCACCGAATTCCCACGGGCGCTGGCTGCGCAGTCTTCAATCGAGGACTTCGAACAGACAAACACGGATGAAGAGGCTGCGCTTCGGATGTGGGTCGAGCGGTGTGTTTCGGTCCGGCCCGGTTCGCGGGTGAAGGCTGCGGACGCCTTCAATCATTACGACACGTTCTGCGCCGCGAACGGGCTGCCTTCCATGTCTCAGAAGTCTTTTGGTGTGCGTCTCACCGAATTCACCGCGCAAAATGGCGGCCACAAATCAACGTCGAACGGGAATTTCTACAATGGCATAGCCATCATGACGCCCGAGAAGATCAGCACGTTTATGCAATAGGACACCATGCTTAGATTATTCAATTCCAGACCTGCGCCCGCCGCGCAGGTTTTTTCAATGGCAGAGCGCTTTTCTCCGCGCGGCCCCTGGACCTTTTTAGCGATTGCCGGTCGAAGACAGACGGCTCAAACTTTCGCCGTTCGCGGGGAGGCAATCGAAATTATCGAGAAGCAGGCGAAGGCGGGGCGCAGGCTTCGTTTCCTTCTTGCGAACACCACGCCAATCAACAAAAGAGCGGCAACGGAAGCGGACATGACGGGCACGCGCTATGTGGCCGTCTTCGTGCCTGCCTCGCGGCGCGTGGCGCTCGATGCCATGCCGTATCAGCCCACAGCCATCATCGCCGTCGAGGGTGGCTTCGCAGCCGTCTGGCGTTTCGTTGCGCCGGTTCCTGTAGCTGTAGCCGAGCGCGTTGCGGCTTACATTTGCCCGCGCCTGGGCGGCCAGGACCTGCACTGCATGGTGCCCCTTCCAATCATAACGCCCGGCGTGCGCCTCGTTTCGTTCGAGGCCGGACGCTACTGCCTGCCGACCGATTTCACTCTGCGCCTGCGCCAAAGCCGCAGCGCAAGGCTCCGGTTGGCCCTGCCATCATGCTTGGCGAGGACGAGGACGGCGGCCAGGTGCATTGGGCTCCGTTCGAGGAAGGAGGCGAAGCTTTTGAACTTCGGCGTGCTTGTCACCGGCGATCCCGGCTCCGGCAAGACGCAAACGCTCAACGTGCTCATCGACGGCGTGGCGCACATGGGCTTGCCGGTCTGCATCTTCGACTTCAAGAACGACTATGCCGAGCGCGACTTCGTGCAGGCCAACGGGCTCAAGGTGCATGACGTGCGCCGCCACGGCATCCCGTTCAATCCGCTGATGCCAAGCGCGAACGAGGACGGCCAGGCGCAGCCCATCGAGCACATTTTCACCATCACGGGCGTCTTGAAGCGCGTCTTCGGCCTTGGCGACCGCCAGACGGCGATGCTGCGCGACGCCATGAAAGAGGCTTTCGAGCGGCGCGGCATCGATCCGCAGAAATGGGCCGACGCTGAAGCGTCTGAAGCCGCCGAGCTTCGACGACGTGGTGGCGATCCTCGAAGAGCAGAAGGAGGCCAAGAACGCGCAGGCCGTCAGCGTGCTTGACCGCATCGCGCCGCTTTACGAGCTGGGGCTATTTCCGGCCGGAGATGACAAGGCCGCGTCGTTCGAGACGATGCTCGATGACCGCATCGTGCTTTCGCTGTTTGCGCTGCCAAGCGACGAAATCAAGGCCGCGCTGGCCGAGCTTATCATTATCCGGCTCCACGGCGTGCTTCTGCGGCGCTCGCAGCCCCGCAAGCTCACGCGCCTGCTTGTGCTCGATGAAGCGTGGCGCGTGGCGCATAGCACGCACCTCGAAAACCTCGCGCGCGAGGGCCGGGCTTTCGGTGCCGGCATCGCCATCGGCACGCAATATCCGGGCGATTTGCCGCCCGATCTCTCCGGCGCGCTCGACACCAAAATCTATCTGAAGAACCAGCAGCCGGACCACAAGGCCGCGATTGTGAGGGCGCTGTGCGGCGCGAATAGCGGGCCGGAGGCGTCAAGCCTCCACGGCGTTTTGGAGCAATTGAAACAGTTCGAGGGGTTCATTCAGAACCAGCACCACTTGCCCTATGCGCAGGTTCAAGCTGGTTCCGTACTTTGCTCGGCACTAGCCGATAACGTATCACGGCAAGATACTATTCTATTGCTCGTTGTATCACGCCGTGATACAAAATCTTGAAAGAGCGGCGAGTGTCAATGGATGATCAAGAGTTTCAGAGACTCGAACGCTCAGGCGATTTTTGAGAGAAGAAAACCAGGCAAGGGCTTTCCGCCCGATCTCATCCGGCCAGCTAGACGAAAGCTGATAATGCTTGCCGAGGCAAGAACACTCGACGACCTAAGAAGTCCTCCAAGCAATTATTTGGAAAAACTCGATAGAGATCGCAAAGGACAGCATTCTATCAGGATCAATGACCAGTTCCGGCTTTGCTTTGTGTGGACCGGCGCTGACGCGGAAAAAGTAGAGATTACCGATTATCATTGAGGATGATGACCATGACCACTGATCCTCTTGCACCAGTCCATCCCGGAGAAATCCTTCGCGAGGAATTCCTTGCGCCCTTGGGTATGTCCTCTTATGCGCTCGCTAAAGCTTGCCATGTGCCTCGCACCAAAATTGAGCGGCTTGTGAACGAGACGACGCCCGTAACGCCGGACGCCGCGCTACGACTGGGCCGTTATTTCTCCACAACGCCCGAATTCTGGCTCGGTGTTCAGTCGCGGTATGACCTGGAGACGATCTTTCACGCGACCAGAAAAGAAATCGAAGCGATTAAGCCACGGGAGCGAAGCGAAAACCTTTCGCTTCGCGTCGATTGATCCCCCGCGCTCTCTGTCACCGGCGAAGGTGAGCGATACAACCAGCTATGCCTGCACCATTGGGGCTAGCCCTAACGGTACAGCTTAGGGTGTGCAATTTTCTGTTCCAATAGAGTTATACTTGATATTTTAGAACAAATATCCCATAACGTCTTAAACTTGAACGGGACAAAACGGGATATAAAATTGAAAATTGGCTATGCGCGCACCTCCACGGTTGAGCAGAAGGCCGGACTTGAAGCGCAGCTCCGCGACCTTAAAGCGGCTGGCGTTGAGAAGATTTTTCAAGAGCAGCTTTCGAGCGTGGACGCGAAGCGCGAGCAGTTGGACGCGGCCATTGATTGGTGCCGCGAAGGCGACACGCTGGTATGCACCAAACTCGACCGCCTCGCGCGCTCAGTCGCGGACCTTGTAAAGATCGAGGAGCGCTTAAAGGCGAAAGGAGCGGCGCTCCATATCATGGACCCGGCCATGGATACGAGCACGCCAGCCGGACGCCTTGTGTTTAACATCATAGCCTCAATTGCGCAGTTCGAACGTGAGGTGATGCTGACACGCCAGCGGGAAGGCATCGCCAAGGCGAAGGGTGAGGGCAAATATAAGGGCCGGAAGCCAACCGCGAGGGCAAAGGCCGAAGAGGCGCGTGTTCTGCTCGCCAGCGGTGTAAAGGCTACGGAAGTGGCCAAGCGGCTTGGAATTGGACGGACTTCGCTCTACCGGATCATCGGGGAAGGTAAGGGCATGCAATAGGGGTGCTTACATCACCTTCAGATCCAGGCGATGCGCAGGCGAATGAGGACTCTGCAAATGACATTTGGCCTGATGGCGAGAAGCTTATCGAGGACAAGGAGGGGCAGAACTCATGATCCTTTTGACCAAAATTGACCCGGAGCAAAATATGGCGCGATTTTACGCGCTTGACGTCCAACCGACCCTGTTTGGAGAATTTGTGCTTCTTAAGGAGTGGGGCAGGATCGGCAGTGGCGGCTAGCAGCGCCGCTTCTATTTTACGAGTGAAGACGAGGCCAACGAAGCGTGCGATTTTGAACTCAAGCGTCGCCAGCGCCGAGGCTATGCTTCGGGCAATGCCCCGCCCAATAGTTAATCACAAATAGCGCTCGCCGATTTCTGGCCTCCAATCAGAAGTAGGATTTTATCCTACTGCATGTTAGGATAGCAGGTGAGATCAATAGAGCGCCTTATGGAAAAACTTAGCATCACACTCACGGACGACATGGCGAAGCAAATTAAAGCTGCCATCTCGACAGGACGCTACGCTTCGACCAGCGAAGTGATCCGTGACGCTTTGCGCGAGTGGCAAATTGCGCAAGTCCGGCGCGAGCAAGAACTTATCGCACTCCGCAAGGATATCGCTGAAGGTCTTGCCGACATCGAGGCCGGTCGGATCAGTGACTTCGATCCGCAAGAGATCATTCGCATGGGGGAAGAATTATTAGCCGCGCAAAGATCACGCTCCGCATAAGCGATAAAGCCAAAGCCGATCTTGCCGAAATCTGGGCCTATATTGCCCAGGACTCCCGTGCTCCTGCCGATCGCTTGATCACAGAGCTGCATCAAAGATTTCAGTTACTGACTAAATTTCCTGAGCTCGGAGCAAAGCGTGATCACCTCGCTCCGGAGCTTCGCGCCTTTCCTCATGGCCGCTACGTGATCTATTACATTCTCCAAGGCGCCACGATCCTTATTGTCCGCGTCGTTCATGGCTCACGCGACGCCGCCGCGATCTTCGATTAACAGCCGCGAGACTGGCGCAGGTGAAATCCGAACCCGCTGAGCGCTCTGCGCGAGCAAGGGCTCAGTCTGAATTCACGGGATGCCGAAGACATAGTTTGACGTTGTTTGACGGAGTTTTCTGGGGAAATGACAGAGATTGACGTTGTTTGACATAGAATGACTAAGTCTGACGGAGATGGACAAACATTGACGGAGATTGACAAAGTTTTGGCGGGCAAGATGTGTGATGTAGGCCTACTTTCAGCAGAGCTGAGGCCCTCATCACGGCTAAGCTTACTCGACCTTCGGCTCGACGCGGAACAAAGCCGTTTAGACGAAGCGGCTACCGCCGCCAGGGTTCAAAGCTCTTGACCCGATAGATTTTACCGCACAGTGTTTACCGTAACCTTTGGTGGGGTGAGCAACGCTGATCGCGTTGCGGTATGCGCGTTTTGTCCCTTCGCAGCGTGCGCTTCTTGAAAGCAAGCACGGCTTTGTAATGGCGAAGCGAGCTGCCAGGGCGGGGCGTGATGATTTTCCTGTTCGGCGTATCTTCAGCCACGATGATTATCGCCGCGCCCTTTGTCGGATGCTTTGGGGCGAACGCGGTGCGCCGGAGCCTGGAAGGCAAGGGCTTCCTCATAGAGCGCTCCTGTTGCGACGCTTGCGGCAGACCCCTCGGCATCCGTGATCTTATTCCGGTTCTGTCATGGCTCTTGCAAGGTGGCCGCTGCCGCACTTGCTCCGCGCCGATCTCGCCTTTTTATCCGGTCGTGGAGATAGGGTTTCTCTTGATCGCGGTTTGGTCAGTGTATGCCCGGCCTGATTTGCTACTCCCGAGCCTGTTGCTTGGCTGGGTCCTTCTCATCCTCATCGCCTTCGATATGTTGGCGTTCATCCTTCCGAATGCGCTCACCTTGTCGCTTGGTGCTAGCGGTCTTCTGCTTGCTGCACGGGAAGGCGGTGGCGAACTGCAGGAGAGCGCCATCGGTCTTGTTGCAGGCGGCGCCTCACTCTTACTGGTGAAGCTCTTTTACGAGCATGTTCGCGGCCGGGAGGGGCTCGGGCTGGGCGACGTCAAGCTCTTTGCAGCGGCGGGTGCCTGGGTCAAACTCGAAGGCCTGCCATCGGTGCTTTTGATCGGCTCCTTGCTTGGGCTTCTCTACGCGCTTTTTAGCTTCCGCCGCTCGCTCGCAGGCTGCGGCACTCCAAAAGGTGCCCTTGGGCGCCGGACTTTGCGTCGGCTTTTGGCTGACTTGGCTGTATGGGCCGGTCTTTGACTGGTCCCTCGACGCCATTCTTGGGACAAACTCATGACCGTGCTCGAGGTGGAGAGCAGTGTTAGCCTGGCCACGAGCGATGAAACGCGGTTTTTATCGACCCTTGTTGCGGGCGGTTTGCTCACCACGGGCGACGTGAGCCGCCTCGTCCGTACTCAGGCCGAAACGGGCGAGACCCTCTGCCGGCTCATCCCAAAACTCGGGCTCATGGAAGAAAAAATGCTCGCTGGCGAGGCCGCGGCCTTTCTCAAACTGCCGCTCTTTGACAAAGAGGCTCTCCCATCCGAGCCTCTTCTGGCTGATGCCTTGTCCGAAAGCTTCCTTAAGGCGGAAAGCCTTTTGCCCTATCGGCTGCAAGATGGCCGGTTGCTCGTCGCAACCTCAGACCCCTTTTTTGACTATAACCGCCGCGCCATCGAGCTCGCCTCGAAAAGGCAGGTCACCTTCGTGGTGGCAACCCAGTCGGATATCGATAGCGCGCTGAGGAGCCTTTACGAGGCAAACGCCGAAGAAGGCGGGGAGGCGCAGGCCGACGCCAGCAACGATGCTGGCTTTGAGGAAGACATTCAGCGCTTGAAAGACATGGCGGCCGAGGCGCCGGTCATCCGCTTTGTGAACCAGCTGTTTCAGGAGGCAGTCGAAAAGCGTAGCTCGGATATCCACCTCGAGCCGTTCCACAGCGCCTTACGCGTTAGGTTTCGCATCGATGGCCTTTTGCGCGAAATGGACGCTCCGGCCCAGCAGCTCACCTCGGCGATCATCTCGCGCATCAAACTCCTTGCGCGTTTGAACATCGCCGAGCGGCGGTTGCCCCAGGATGGCCGCATCCGCACGGTGATCAAGGGCAAGACCATGGATGTGCGCATCTCGACCGTGCCGACGCTTTATGGCGAAAGCGTCGTGATGCGCCTTCTCGACAAGACGGCGGTCTCTTTTGAGTTCCACGACCTTGGCCTCTTCGACGAGGACCTGAAACGCTATCTTGGCATTTTGAGCAATCCCAACGGCATTGTTCTCGTCACCGGGCCGACAGGCAGCGGCAAGACCACCACGCTTTATGCCTCGCTTTTGCACTTAAATAAGATCGACACCAAGATCCTGACCGTCGAGGACCCGGTCGAATATGAGCTGCCCGGCATCAATCAAATCCAGGTCAAGCCGCAAATCGGGCTTGGCTTTGCCAATGCGCTAAGGTCACTCGTAAGACAAGACCCCGATATCATTCTTATCGGCGAAATCCGCGATCTAGAGACGGCCGAGATCGCCAGCCAGTCGGCACTGACGGGCCATCGAGTGCTGTCGACGCTTCACACCAACGATGCCGCAAGCTCCGTCACCCGCCTTATCGATATGGGGCTTGCCGATTTTTTGATCGCCGCCACCGTGCGCGGGATCGTGGCACAGCGGCTTGTTCGGCGGCTCTGCGATAGTTGCAAAAAGGAGGTGGCGGCGCCGAGCCATTTGCATGACGCGCTCGCTCCCTTTCAGCACGCCAGCGCACGCGGTCATTTCAGCGTTTTCGAGCCACAAGGCTGCCGCGCCTGCGAGGGGGCGGGCTATCGGGGGCGCCTTGGCATTTACGAGGTGCTCGTGGTGACAGATCGCATCAGGGACATGATTTCGGCGCGCGCGCCTGCTGCCGGGATTGAGGCGCAGGCGATCGCCGAGGGCATGACCACGCTCTTCGAGGACGGCCTGCGCAAAGTCAGCACTGGCGTCACCTCGATGGCGGAAGTCCTTCGCGCCACGCAAGAGGTGTAAGGTGCCGCTCTATTCCTATAAATGCGTGGATGGCAGCCATAAAGTCGTGAAAGGCGTTCGCGAGGCGGCCGACACAAGTCAACTCGCGCGCCTGCTTCAAGCCGAAGGTCTGACGGCGCTTTCGATCGCGGAAGCTGATGCGGCTCAGAAAAGCTGGTTGCCATCGCCTGCCGCCACGCATGCGGCCTTGAGCCGGCCCGACCTCATCCTCTTTCTTTCCAACCTCGAGATGCTGCTCAGCGCCGGCATCGATCTCAATGCGGCGCTTAACGCGCTTGCCAAATCAACCAAGAAGAAAGAGCTGAAAACCCTGATCGGCGAATTGCGCGACGCCGTACAAAAGGGACAAAGCCTCTCCCATGCTTTGTCGAAAGCAAGCGCCAAGGTTCCGAATTTTGTCGTGAACAGCATTCGCGCAGGCGAATCCGGAGGCCAGCTTCGCGAGGTTCTCGCCAAACTCTCCGAGCATCTCACGCGATTTGAGAAGTTCCGGTCCGATCTTATCTCATCGCTGATCTATCCCGCCATCCTTCTCACCATGGCGGTGCTCGCCATCATCTTGCTCGTCGTGGTGGTGATCCCGGAATTCAAGCCGCTCTTTGAGAATGCGGGCTCCGAGCTTCCCTTCGTTACGAGGCTCGTGATGGGCACGTCGGATTTCGTGCTTAACAATGCGGCGCTTCTGCTTCTGTCTCTGGCAGCGCTCATTCTCCTTTTGCGAAGTCTTCTTAAAAAACCGCACATCGCCATTCAAGTCGATCGCGCCAAGCTCGGCCTGCCGTTTGGAGCAGGCGACTTATTGAAAAAGATCGAAGCCGCTCGCTTTACGAGGCTTGCCGCGCTTTTGCTCGAGAATGGCCTCGCGATGATCGCGACGCTCGAACTCTGCCGTGATGCTGCCGGAAATCGCGCGTTCGCCAAAGCCATCGAGGGGGTTACGGTTAAGGTTCGGGAGGGCGCGCGCTTCACGCCGGCGCTATCTGCGACAGGCATCATTCCCGAGGTCTACCGCGATATTTTGGAGGCCGGCGAAGAAGCAAGCCAGCTCGAAATGGTGCTAAGCCGCGTGGCCGAGATGGCGGAGCGCGAAACCGAACTTGCGCTCAAAAACTTCATGGCGGTGTTCGTGCCGCTCTTAACCATCGCCCTTGGCGGCTTTGTCGCGGGCATTATCGTCTCGGTGATGCTGGCGCTTCTCAGTGCAAATGACCTTGTTCTTCACTAGGATCGGATGACCGTTCATGGCCCATGACCGTCTTTTCGCTTTGCGCCGCAAGATACAATCCGAAGAGGGCTACTCGCTTGTCGAGCTCCTCGTCGTGCTCGCGATCATTGTGCTCTTGGGCACCATCGCGGTGCCGCAGCTTCTGAAATATCTGGATAGAGCCAAGCAAGACACCGCGCAGGCTCAAATCCAAAGCCTTGGCTCGACGCTCGACCTTTTTAAACTGGACGTCGGACGCTATCCAACGCAGGAGGAGGGGCTCGATGCTTTGGTGGCCAAGCCCGCAGAACTTGCGGGCTGGAACGGACCCTATTTGAAGCGCAAGGACATGCTGCTCGACCCGTGGAAGCGGTCCTACCGCTACAAGTTACCGGGCGAGCATGGCGACTATGATCTCTTTTCCTTTGGCGCCGACGACCGCGAGGGGGGCGACGGGACCAACAAGGATGTCACCAATTGGTAGGCGCATGTCGGAAAAAGGCTATTCGCTTGTTGAACTCCTGACCGTGCTTGCCATTTTGGCGCTCCTGACCGCCATCACGGGCACCTATTTCGCGCGTCGCGATAAGCCCTTTGGCTTGCGCGTTGCGGCCTTTGATCTGGCGTCCTGTCTAAGGCTCGCCCGCGCCAATGCCATCACCCAAAATAAGGAGCGCGCCGTCACGATCGATCTGGATAGCCGGCGCTATGCCTGCCCTGGAAAGTCGGGACTGTTTCCGCCAGGCTCGCGTCTTCTGTTTCGCACCGCAGCCTCTGAATATCTAAGAGACAAGACGGCCTCTTTACGCTTCTTCGCCGATGGCGGCGCCACCGGCGGCCACGTCTTTATGGAGGAGCATGGCCAGGTTTTTGCCGTGCGCGTGAATTGGTTGAGCGGCAATGTCGAGGTTGCCCGCGAAACCTCCTGGCCCGAGCACTGATATGGAGCGGGGGGGCACATGGTTTTGGGGCATTGCAGCGAAGGCGCGCGGCGCCCGTTCCGCGCGCGGTTTTGTGCTCATCGATGCGCTGGTGTCGCTTCTTATCACAAGCCTTGTCATTGCCGTGCTCTTCGAAGCCGTCTCCCAAAATCTAGGCGCAACCGAGCGGACCACCGATCGCTATCAGGCAGCCCTGTTCGCGCGCTCGAAACTCGCAAGCCTTGGCATCAGCGACGCGCTCGCCGAGGGCCAATCGGAAGGCCGCTTCGATGCGGTCTTTTCCTGGATTTTGACGGTCAGCAAGGATGAAGCTCTGTCCCGCGATCATGAAGGGGCGCCTGTCGTGCTTTATCGCGTCCAACTCGATGTGCGCTGGCGGAGGGGATCGAGGCAATTTCAGCTCTCGTATAAAACGCGGCGCGTCGCGCCGCCAAAGGAGGCCTCCGCAGCAATCGCCGGCGGCGTCTCCATCCTCCGAAACTGAGAGGTTCGGATGATGGACGGGCGAACGAAACGCGCTTCAACTTGGGACGAGGCAGGCTTTAGCCTTGTCGAGCTTCTGGTCAGCCTTTTACTTCTTGGCCTGGTTGGCGCTTTGCTGGCGTCAGGATTGAGCCTTGGGCAAAGGGTCTGGCGGCGTTCCGAGGAGAAGGCGCAGGCCTCGCGCGCCATGTTCGATGCCGAGGCCGCGCTCAGGCGTCTGCTCGACGATTTGCAGCCGCTTCGCGTGGATCTGCAAAGCACGCGCGAGATCGAATTTCGGGGCAGCGCCGATGAGCTCGAAGGCATCGTGCCGCTTCCCCCTCATATCGGGCTTGGCGGGCTCTATCGCCTGCATCTTTTTAGGAACAGGGGCGCACGTCGCCTCGATCTCACCTTCCATGCTTATGAGAGGGGAGCGGCGCGCGCGAGTAGCACAGGCGATGATGAGGCCGGTCTCACCACGCTCGCAAATGAGATCGACCGCATAGAGCTTCGCTACTTTGGCAAGGCGAAGGGGGACGAGGCGGCAAACTGGCGGAGCGATTGGCAGGGCCAGGAGGAGCTCCCGGTCCTCATTGCGATCAAAATCGCGGGCGCAGAGGCGGGCATCGTCTGGCCCGAGCTTTTGATTGCGCCTCGCGTCAAACCCGTCGATTGGCGGTGAGAATGATGCGTCTCGATAAGCCCCTCGCGCTTCTTTGGAACTACGCGGCATCGGTCCGCGGCTCTGCCCTTGTCGCAGTCATCTTTACGCTTTTGGTCGTGGCCGCGATCACAGGCAGCCTCATCACGCAGACGCGCACGGATCTTGTCTTGAGCCAAACTTTGCAGCTTGGCGTTGAAAACGAGCTCTTGGCCGAGGCCGGAATTTCGATCGCGATCCTCAATCTGAGCGATCCCAACAATAAAGACCCGTTTATCGCAGATGGGCGCGCCTATGATGTAAGCGTGGAAGGGAAACACCTTTCGGTGCAGGTGCAAAGCGAGGCCGGGAAAATCAATCTCAATCAATCGCCAAACCCGCTTTTGAAGCGGCTCCTTCGTGCGTGTGGCGGCGAGGGCCAAGGCGAGCTTCTTGGCAACGCCATCGAGAGCCATGGCGCGATTAAGGATGGTCCGGCCAAGACTTTTTTGACCGTCGACGAGCTGAGGCGCCTGCCAGGCGCAAGCGCCGAACTCATCGCCGCCATCGAGCCCTATGTGTCGGTCTATAATTTTAGGGCGGAGCCCGATTTTGGCCTGGCGCCGGAAAGGCTGAAAGCCCTGATGACGGAAGGCGCGGGCCGTCCTCCCTCGGAGACCCAAGCCCATCCGGCGGCCACGCTTTCGAACCGTTCCGGCATTTTCACAATCATGGCCTCGATCCTTGACAGCGGGGCAGGAGCGTCGATCCGAGCCATTGTCTATCTCACGGGCGATAAGCGTGAGCCCTATTATGTGTTCGATTGGCGGCGCGTCACCGGCAGTGAGAGTGCAGCTTGCAAGGAGGCGCAGACGCAATGATCAGGCAGTTCCCTCTTCTTGCCGAAAGGGCCTGGCGCTGGTGGCTTTCCGAGTTCCTGACCCTACTGCCTCGGGCCTATCTCAGGCCCTTCGCAGGCCCCCGTTTGACCATGTTGCTTAAACCAGGCGATGGCGTCACCGAGATTGGCGTCATGGCCAGCGATAGGTGCTTGGCTCGGGAAGCGATTGCCTATCCGGAAGCCTCGGAGGAGGCTCTCTCCCGCCTGCGGGACGCCCTCCATACGGCGATGAAAGGGAAAAGCGTAACTTTAATCGGTGTTATCCCTGAGCAGCAAAGCCTTATCCGGCCGCTCACCTTACCGCTCGCCGCCAAGGCCCATCTCGATGAGGCCGTGCGCTATCAGATCGAAAGGATTAGCCCTTTTAAGCAAGACAACACGCTTTACGGCATCAAAATGTTGGCAAGCGACCGGGCAACGGATGAACTTCGCCTCAGGCTCACGATCGTCCCCAAAGCTTTCGTCGAAGAACTCGAAGAGCGCGGCGCACGCTTAGGGCTCCCAATTGATCGCTTCGCGCTTGAAGCCGATGGCGGCGCTCTTGAGACGATCGCCTTCAAGTCGCAGTCGGCGGTGCGCGCGAAGGCGTCTCTCGCAACAAAAGCACTCGTCGCCGCGGCTCTTGTTTTGATCGCGAGCCTTCTCCTCGTCCCGATCCTTGACAAACGGCAGAGGGCCGACGCGCTCGAAAGAGAGGTCAGCCTTTCAAAGCCGAAAGCCGAGCAAGTGCTGAAACTTCGAAGCGAGCGCGACAAGATCGTCGGCCTCCGCGCCCAAGTGATCGGTTTGAAAAAGACAGCACTTCCGCCCATCGCCGTCTTGTCAAAACTCTCGGAACTCCTCGACGATCAAAGCTTTCTGTTCGAGCTTCGCATGGATGGCGCGATTGTGACTGTGAGTGGTCTCTCATCCGACGCCTCGAAGCTTGCGCAACGGCTTGGCACCATTGAAGCCTTCAAGTCGGTGAAATTTTCGGGGCCGGTATTGCGCGAGCCGCAATCGGCGCGGGACCGCTTTACCCTTATCCTCGAACTGGCAGCGTCCTCATGAGTGACCGACTTATCCTGTTCTTGAAGAAAGCGGCCGTGCTCGCGCTCCCACTTTTTTTGGGTTTTGCGCTTTGGCAGATCGCGGTCTCGCCCCTTGTTGACCTGCATAGCGATCTCGATGACGAAGCGGGCCGCGCCCGCGCGCTCCTGCAGCGCTACCGCGCCCTTCAAAGCCAAGAGGCGGAGATGAAAGCAGCCCTTGTGCGCTTGACAGAAGAGAGCGGCACCGAGGAGCTCTTTTATAATAGCGCAAACGTCAACGCCGCGGCGACCTTGCTCCAGCAAAAGCTCGGTGAACTCGTTGCGGCAACCGGCGGTCAAATTCGAGCCGCCCGCGTCGAGATCAAGCCCAAAACCGCAAACTATCAGCCCTTTGCCGTCAATCTGACCTTTGCCGCCTCCTCGGCCGGGCTCGCGAAGCTTTTGTTTCAGCTCGAGACGCTGCGCCCGATCGTGTTCGTCCATAATGTATCCATTCACGCAGGCCCAGCCCTTCTTGCTCTGCAGCACAGCGCGAACGCGTCCGACAAGGACAAACGCGCCGCCGAGGATCAGGTCTTGGATGTGGCGTTGACCGCCTCGGCGTTTGCTGTGGCAAAGGGATAAGCCATGCCGCAAACGCCTCAAAAACGGATTGTGGCGCGGGCTTTGCCTTGGGGCCTCGCCGCCACCCTGTTTCTCATCTCGGCATGGCGCTGGTCGACCTTACTTGGCCCTGCCGAATTCTTCGTCGAACCAGGACCGAAATCTTCAGCCGCGCGCCCGTCTGTGCCGGCGCCTGTGCTTCCAGCGCAAGCCGCCTTCGAAGACTATCGGTCCGCTCTCGAACGGCCCTTGTTGCACCCCTCGCGGCGGCCTTTTCCTGACCGGAAAGCTTTGATCGCGCTGGAAGCCGCCGCTAGAGCCAAGCAGGTAGCGCAACCCCCCGCGCCTGTCGCGCCACCGCCCCCAAGTGTGGTCCAGCCCCCCCAAGGCTTCCAGTTGCGCGGCACCGTGATCGCAGGGCCCCTGCAGTCGGCCGTCTTTGAGCGGTCTGGAACTCAGAGCTATATTCGTATCCGCGAAGGCGAACAGCTGGAAGGCTGGACCTTGATCAAAATCGCGCGCGCCGAAGTGCAGTTACGCTTGGGAGAACAAACCGTAACCTGGGCGCTTGCCAAGGACACTGAGAGCCGTCAGCGGCGTCCATAGATGCTTTGCATTTTGGCGCGGACCTCGTCGGTGGCTTCTCTGGCCTCGGAGCGGTCCCACACCACCTTGGGGGTGATGATGACGATGAGCTCGGTGCGGTCGCTCTGATTGTCGTGGGTCTTGAACATTTCGCCGACGCGGGGAATGTCCGACAACAAGGGAATGCCGGTGGTGGTGGTCGATTTGTTGTCGCGGATGAGACCGCCCAACACCACCGCCTCACCGCTTTGAATGGCGATGGCCGAGTTGATTTTGCGCTGCTGGATGGTGGGCGAGGCGCCGTCCGCACCAGAGCCTTGGGCTACATTGCTGACCTCCTGGTTGATCTCCAGGGTGATGAGACCGCCGGAATTCACCTGCGGCGTTACCTTCAAGATCACGCCCGTGTCGTAATATTGCACGGTCTGGATCACGGGCGCGTTGGCAGAGGCCACGCTTTGCGTATTCGAGGTGACGACCGGGACCTGATCGCCGATCTGCAAGGTGGCGGTCTTATTGTCGAGCACCATCACCTTGGGCGAGGACAACACCTTGACATTGGTGACGCCGGCGACGGCGTTTAAGACCACCTTCACGTCGGCGGCGTTGAAAAAGTAAGAAAAGCCCGGGAACTTTGAGAGGATGGCGCCAGCATCGCCTGAAAACGTTGTCGTATTCTGTTTGCCGTTCTTGAAGAACCACTCGACGCCATATTGCAGACTGTTCGTGAGCGTGACCTCGGCGATGGTGACCTCGACGAGGACCAAGGGCGGGGTGGTGTCGAGGCGGGAGAGCGCCGAGAGGATCGACTGATATTCGGCGGGCGTGGCGCGGATCAGAAGCGAATTGTTGCCGGCATCGGCGAGAATGCGAAGGGCGCCTTTGCGCTTACCGCCCTGGGCGAGGTCTTGGAGATTGCCTTGGGAAGCATCGGGGGCAGGCGCATTGGCAAGCTCGACGGTCTTGGTGTCGGGGGGCGTGTCGCTGCCCCTTGGCATCTGATTGCTGGCATCGCCGCCGGCTTGAAACAGGCTCGCGAGCAGCGGCGCCAGCTCCTTGGCCTTGCGGTTTTTGACGCGATAGACATAGACCGCAGGCTCCACCTCGTTCCGGGTCTGATCCAAACTTGCGATCCAGCGCTGCGTGAGTTTCAAGGTCTGCGGCGTGGAGGCAAAGACAAGCAGCACGTTGAGGCGCTCGATCGGCACGATCTGCGGCGGGTTAAAGCCCGATTGATTGGCGTAGGCCTTGATCAGATCTTTCAGCTCGGTCGCCACTTGCGCGGTCTTGGCGTTCTTCAGTTTGAAATAGCCAAAGGACATGCCCTTCAAGGGGCTCACATCGAAGCTCTCGATGGTCTCAATGAGCGACTTCATCTCGGGGCCCGTGGCCGAGAGGATCATGAGGTTTCTTGGATCATCGACGCGCAGGATCGCTTTCTCGGGCGCGAGCGGCTCCAAGATCTTGGCCATTTGCGAGGGCGCGATGTGCTCGAGGCGCACGACCGTGACGCCGGAACCCGGCGGCAGCACGCCGTGGCTGGCGAGGTTCAAGGACTTGCCGGCGCCGCCTCTAGCCTTGGCGGCGGGGAGGATGCGGTAAAGCTCGCCATCCTTGACAAGCGCAAGACCCGCCGCGGCCAGCGTCGTCTCAAGGGTCGGCAGGAGATTGGCCTTTTGGATGGGGCGGCTCGTCCTCAGCGTGATGCGCTGTTCGACGCCGGCGTCGACGACGACATTTTGGCCAAGGATGGTGCCGAGCACCGATTGCGCCACCTCGCGCACATTGGCCTCGGCAAAGTTCAGCTCGATCTCGCCGTCGCCCGTCATTTGCGTGCCGGAGAAGCCTTTGGGCTCTTGCACAAATTGGCCGCTGCCAAATTGCATCTGCGGCTCAGAAGCGGCTGAACGCTTTTGGGCACCTGCGATGACGGCGCCATCGCGATCGGCGCCGTTGAGATAGGGGGCCTTGCCGGAGCTTGGCGGTTTGGAGGGATCGGTGGCGCTTGCGGCGATCAAGGGCTCGTCCCCGCGCAAAGACGGCAGGCTTGCCGCACAACCCGACAGCAGGAGGGTGAAGAGGACGCCCAACGCGGCGGCGAGGGGGTGTTCACGATTTTGTGACCGACTGTTACGCAAAACCCACACAGCTGTGATTTCCTGTGATGTTACCGAGAGTTAATGGCTGCGCTGGCGTTTCCGAGTTTTGGTTGTAGCAGGCTTTGAGGTTTGCCGGTTTCTGTCTCGTCTTTGTCATAAAAGGTCTTTCGCGCAACCGGAACAGGCGCTGGCCACGGAAGAAAGACTTTCTCATTGGCAACAAAAACAAGAGCTAAGATAGTTCACCGGTTTCTGTCGCACGTCTTAAAGTTGTGTCTTGCTGAAAATTTAGGCAATTCGGACCAAAACTTCGCCACTACTGAAAGTTGAATGCTTATTCCTGTTTAAGGAGTGATAGCACACAGACAGGATGGGCTTCTATAGGTAAAGCTCTTGACCAGATAAGCGCTCTTCGTCACTCTTAAATCCTAAACTAGGGTGGGCCAAGCAACGCTCTGAAAGAGCGCACGCTGTAAAGCATGCGCGCAAGAGAAAGCGCGTTTTAAAACTTAAATGATGATGTAAAGCAGCGTTTGTTGCGTCGGGGTACCGTTTTATGTGCTTTGAAGTTGCGTTTTATCGTACGACTTTCCTTTGCCTTTTTGGCTTTTTTTTTGATTTTCATCTCCAAACATCAGCCGCCGGTTCCAGCTCTTCCCATCTTGGCGCAGCTTTCGCCTCGCTAAGCTTCAACAATCTTCCCTATCGCTGCGCAGGAACAAACGGCCGCTTAGCGGCCGTTCGCGCTGCCGCGTCCTCCCGCATTCTCGCCTATAAGCCCCTCCTTTAGGAGCCCCGACCATGCTTGGATTATCGCAGAAACTCTCGCGTTCGCTTGCAGCACTTTTTGGCTTGGCCTTGGCTTTACCGAGCGCGGCGCTGGCGCAAGAGGCCCCTGTCGTTGGCGACCATTATGCGGCGCGCACCGGGGCGGCCAGTGCGAGCGGCGGTTACGGCGCCTCGGTGCCGCTCGCTTTGCCAGGCGCCAAAGGCGGGCTGTCGGTGCCCGTGCAGGTGACCCTTGGCGGTCGCCGCTTTGGTGCGGCGGGGCTTGGCGGGGATGTGCCGCTCTCCTTCATTCGCCACCACGTTACCGCCGCGCATCGCCGCCCGGTCTCGTCGGGCGATGCCGCGCCGCAGGCGCGCGATCAATACTCGGTCACGCTCAACGGCACCGATCCATCCCTCGTGCAGAACTCCATTGCGGCGAAACATATGGCGCGCGAGGGGCAGCGAGCAGCTCGAGGTGCGCGATGCGGACGGCGGCGTCTTCAAAATGGTCGACGGCAACGGGCTCGAATATTCTTTCAGCTCGGACCCCGCCAGCACGGGTCAGCCGCTTGACAATGGCAATTTCTATCTGCTCACGGACATTTCTGGGCCGGGCGGCGCGAAGGTGCATCTTGCCTATAATATCGGCGCGCCGAGCCTTGGCGGCGGCAGCACGGGCCTGTCCATCGACCTATCAAGCGTAAGCTACAATTACGATGCCACCGGCGCCTGCGCCAAGCACGTTATCAAGCTCAACTACGGCGCCGATGCGTCGGCGCCGCTCTCGATCTCGATGCTCGGCAGTACTGCGCTCGTGCGCCTGCATAAATTAAAGGAAAGCGGCGAGGGAGGGCCCGCCATCGACGTGACGGCGCGCGAGGCTGCCGCCGATCAGCCGGTGGATTGCACCCAGCAGACGGCCATGAAGGCGCTGCGCTCTTACAATTTCACCTATCAAACCGCCGACGATACCGGGCAAGCGCAGCTAACTCAGGTGACGATAATCGGCCAGGAGGGCACGCCCGAGCGCAATGTCACCTTGCCGGTGGCGACCTATGCGTATGGCCCGGCTCTGGATTCAAACGGCTCGATCGGCTACGCCTTCGCTCGAAGCATCGCTCTGCCTTCAGATTTCAACATAAGCAGTGACGCTATCTCAGGCATCGGGGCGACGGAAAGCGTTAACGATGACGGCGCCGAGTTCGATACGAGCACCTTCACGATCAAGGCGCTTTTAGACGTCAATGGCGACGGCCGCCCCGACCTTATTTACAGCCATGGCGCGAACTTCAATGGGGGCGCGCGCTTATTTCGCAATACGCCTGGAGGGACCCAATGGGGCAACGGTCTTTACCGATGCCGGCTATCTGAACCCGAGCGCGAACCCGAGCGCTACGCCCGCTCTGCCCGGTTTCCCCTTTATCAACGGGACAGACGTCAGCCATGCCGCCACAATCCCGGTCAATGTCGGCATCACGGATGCGCGCTCGGGTTTAAACTACACGCTGAACAACGTGACAACGCAGCTGATCGACGTGAATGGCGACGGGCGCCTCGACATCGTCAAAAGCGAAATAGCCGCCGACGTCCCACCCGACACTTGGATGGTGTATTTGAACACGCCCGACCCCGCCAATCCCAACAATATTGTCTGGGTGCCGCGCACCATCTCGACCGTCCCTATCGCGCAGCATCTCATTGACGCCTTGCATCTAAGTTCGAACGATCCCCTTGTCCATCACCTGCCCTTGAGCCGCTCCATCACCGCGAAAACCACCCATCTGCACAATTGCTGGAAAGTGGTCCAGCATTTCTTAGCAAATGGGATCCCAGCGGACGACGCAGCCTGGGAAGAGTCGACTGATGGCTACCAAGGCTCCCATCCCTCATGCGCTCTGCCGCAAGGCGATTTCGCAGACCAGACGAGCAGTTACGGCACCATCGATGAGGAAGGCGAGACGACCATCGTCCTGTGGAGGCTCCAGGACATTAATGGCGACGGCTATCCGGACCTTGTCTATGGATCGCCCGTCACGGCGCAGCTGCAACAGCATCCTGTAACTGACCCCATTTTTATCATTCACTCAAACGATGGTCAGCACCCTTTTGTCCCCGATGATACCGCCCCTCCTGTCGGTACGACTAGACAGGGCGCCGACGCGCTGTTTAGCCTGACGGTTGGCTCGAACACCGTCAAGGCCCTGATCAATGTGGCGGGCGTGCATCTCGATACGGGAACAAACGCCTTTTCCGCGCCCGTCACCTTGGAAAATGGGAATGGCGATGGGTGCAACGGCGTCATCGAGAAATGGATGCCAGACGGCGGAGTGTTTGGCACTTCCAATCAAGTCTGCGGCTTTCAAGACATCAATGGCGACGGCCTTGCCGATCGAGTATATCAAATCAGCACCGGGGCGATATTGGCTCGGTTCGGAACTGGCGATTTAAACGCGCCATACACGGGTTTGACGATTCAGCTGCCTGGCCCCTTGACCGCAGAGCTGAGGCAGATTGTGCAGACCGTTAACGACAGCACGGGCAGGCATTATAAGGCTCCAACCTCGGTTTGCCCCACCGGCTCCACCACCGCAACCTATCCCCAGCAGCGCCTCAAAACCTTCCTCGATCTGAACGGCGATGGCATCCCAGATTACATTCAAGGCACAAATTCGGGCGTGCCGAGTTTGGCGACAAGCTGGACGGTCCAATTTGGCACGGGCGCAGGCTTTTCCGCTCCCATCCCGATCTTTGGCGCCTTCGAGCTCTCGTTCCAATCGGTGAATTGCACGGGCATTGCCACTTACAACACATTCCCCGACGGCGGTGGCGGCGGTGGCGGTGGCGGCGGTGGTGGCGGCGGCGGTGGCGGCGGCTGCGGGCACCCCCCCCCATGCATCCTCCCCCCAATCCAGCCCGGTGACACCCCCAGTGACACCTCGGTCCTCGGCCCCACCGTTACAGGCGCCACCACGGCCGGGCTTTTCGACGTGGATGGCGACGGCATTCCCGATCTCGTCCGCTTGAGCGGCAACTCGTTAAATGTGTATAGGCAGCTGAGGATCGCCGCTGACGGCGTCACCGCCGACGATTCGCCCAGCCCGGGGAAGATCACTCGGATCGACAATGGCTATGGCGCCTCCACCACTATCGCCTATCGCTCGGCCAAGGAGGACGCGAGCACCGATCACCTCACCTCCTCTCCGGAAGTGGTGGTCGCCTCGGTGACGACGACAGACGCCTCGAACACTCAGCTCGTCCAGCCTGTCCTCTACGCCTATGGCGGCCTTGAACCCCGGTACTTTGACGCGGCTTGCGACTGCTGGGTGTCTTCTGGCTATCGACGCAAGGTGACCTTGCAAAACACCGGCGACGCGAGCGATCCAGGCGCGGGCAACGCCATCATCAGCGACGCCTACCAGCTCGACTCGTCCGTTTCTAATACTGACGCGAGCATTCGCTTCCTGGCCCGCGCGCGAGCGGGCCGCACCAGCGACGTTACGACGTTAAGCGGGGCCTCTAGTGATGGATCAGGAGCTCTTGGCGGCGATCCTTGGGCGCTGCTGACCGTTGACGTCACAACCGACGCGCGCCGCATCGCGGGCAGCCACTACAACTATTCGCCACGGCTTTTGCCGGATGGCGTCACGGGCAGTGAATATTGCCTCGACATGGTCTACCCCTATGACTATGCCGCCTCGCTCGCCTTCAAAGACAGTAACCCCTCGCACGACCAATGCGCTGAACGCGGTTTCATCCTGCAAACGGGCGTGACCTCCTATCGGGCTGGGCAGGCCGGACTCACAACGGCGGTAGGCACGGCCGACGTGATCACCAGCCCATCGATCGTGAAATCTGGCTCTGTCATCACTGCGTTTAACGATTTTGGCCAGGTCACCGACAGCATCAACAATGGCGACCTCGCCGACCCGAGCACCTCGCTTTGCGTGCATGTGGATTACGCCTCGCCTGTGTCGAGCACCGGGCGTGCGCGTGCTGAATGCGGTCGCGCAACAAATCGTGAAGGCGCAAACGGCAGGGCAGGATTGTAACGGCGCGACGCTCGCCAAGAAACGCTTCGAATATGACGGGCTAACGACCAGCGCCGGCAATCCGATCGGCCAGGTGTCGGACGGCTTTGTCACCGCGAGCATTGTGACGCGCTATGATGAAAACCATAGTTTGCTTAGCGATATCCGCCTGTTCGACGCCAGCTATAACGCCGACGGCACGCTGCAAAGCACGACGAAGACCCGCGATGAAGATAACGCAAGAAATGGAACGAATTTTAGCTACGATCCGTTCGGTCTCGTACTCACGCGCCAAGACAACTGGTCCACGGGGACCAATTTCGACACACTGTTCACCGTCTTCACGCCAGATCCGGTCACGCTCAATATCACGAGCACGACCGATACGAACGGGACGGTGCGCGGCGTGAACTTACGACGGCTTCGGCCGAATTTTGCAGTCCAAAATCACGCCGCCCGGCGGCACAGAGGGCGTGTTGTCGAAAGTCACCTATAACTGCTTTGAGCTTGGTTGCGCGGGGAGCTCCGGCCCGTTTCGCAGTGTCGCGCAAAAGGTGTTCACCGATGCCGTGCCTGAGGCAAATGTGGACTCGGCGCCCGGCCGCACCGGCACCACCTTCCTCGATAGTTTGGGGCGCAGCCTACGAACCGAAGTCCAGCTCGGCGCCGATTACCAGAACAAGATCGTCCAAATTGGCGCGCGCATTTACGATGCTTTGGGCCGCGTTAGTTTATGAGGCCGATCCCTTCCTCGCGACCAACCAGATCGGGCTGCACTTACGGCACCAGCTATACATTACAATACCGATGGCACGCCGACCTGTTTTGTTCGCGGTACTTTCGTGCAGCCGGCTGATGCAAGCCTCGATGAAACCAACGAGGTCTATCCGACCTGTTTCTTCCGTAGCCGTTCGGCAACAATCAGGAGATCCTGACACGCCGAGACCCAGGCCAGGATGTCAACAAGGAGACGACCCTCAATGCGCTTGGGCAGCGTGCTGCAGAGCCGCGCCTCCACCCGCAGGCCCGGCCCCGCATCGCGCCCATGTTCCAGAGGTCGACTTTGCGCGCGCGGTGTTCGGCTATGACGCGCTCGGGCACATGACCAGCATGACGCGCTATCAGGACGCCACCAACCAGACGGGTGCCGTGACCACCACCTGGCACTACGATTCGCTGGGCTGGATGACAAAGCTCGAAGAGCCGGGCGTTGCGGCCCAGACCCGCAGCTTCGACAATTGGGGCGAGATCACGCAAGTGCAATGGTGCGAGGATCTAAGCGCCGCCCCTTGCCCAGGCCAGGATCGCCTCTCACTCACTAAGTACGACGCGATTGGCCGGGTGACGCACCGCGAAGACCAGGCTGGCGGCCAGACCGTGCCGGGCACCGTCAACGACTACACCTATGACGTGGGCGTCGGCAACACGACTCCGCCGGTGACGGCGACCAATGTGATAGGCCGCCTTGCCTCCGCCTCATGGCCGACGGGCGCGGCGTCCTTCAGCTACGACGGCTTTGGCCGAGTAAACACAAAAGTGTTCACCGACACCACCGTGACGCCGAACAAGGTCTATGTGGAGACGCACGACATCCATGACGACGGCTCCGAGAAGACGCTGCATCTCCTCCTCCCCGACAATGGCTTTAAGGACGAGATGGTCGACTATTCTTACGACACCGCCGGGCGCATCAAATCGGCCCTCTATAATGACGGCGTAAGCCCCCAGAGCCTGTTTGCCGCCTCGGGCACAAACCCCATCTACGATGTCTTCGGCCGCATCAACAACGCGCAATATGGGCTCGCGCAGTTCAACGCGAATTTCGCAGCGGCCGGGCGGCGGCTCCTCACCGACCTCAAGGTGACCTCCGGCGATGCGGCCCATTCGCGCGAGATTGCGTTTTCCTCCGGGCTATCCGGCGTCACAACGCCGGCCGATCCGGCGGGCCGCGAAAGGCTGCGCACAGAAACCAAAAAAGATGGGACGGCGACAGTTTCGTCAAACTCGACCTGGTCATACGATCCCATCGGCCGGCTCATTGATGGCCTGACAATAAGCGGCCAAAGATCCTATAGTTACGACGCGCTCGGCAATATCCAAGTGATGCTCAATCCAGCTCTTGATAATCCCGAGGAAGTCACGATGAGCTATCAGGCGCCCGCCCTCGATCGCGTCTGCGGCATCACCTATGCTCAGGCGCCAATGCCGCCAACCTGCAATGTCCTTTACGACGGCGCCGGCAACATCACGAGCCAGCAAACACGCTCCGGGACGACGCGCACGCTTCAGTATTTCCCGAGCGGGGCGGTGAGCGGCATTACCGACGGCGGCTCGAACGCGAGCTTTGCCTACGACGCCTTTGGCGCGCTGCAGCAGCTCACGGTCAACACGCCGCAAGCCGACGTTCGCGCCGACCAATATTTTGGGGCCTTCCTCAAACAGCGCAAAGAGGGCGCGCAATCGGTGCTCACCCGCCAGATCCCAGCGCCCGGCGTTGTCGCCACACAGCATGGGCCAACCGGCGGCTGGACCTTTGCCTTTGGCGACGGCCGCGGCACGCGCTTTGTCACCGATCAGTCAGGCGCCTTTGTGCAGGATATCGACTATGCAGCCCTTCGGCGAGGCGGGAAGCACGGGCGCCGCGCCCGGCAGCCACCAAATACACCTCCGAGCAGTGGAACGGCGGCGATCTCCTCAAAGCCTTCGGCGTCGTCAACCTCGGCGCGCGCCTCTACGATCCCGTCATCGGCCGCTTCCTCAGCCGTGATCCCATCATCGGCAAAAACCCCTACGCCTTTGCCGCAAACGATCCCATAAACCGCGCCGATCCAACAGGGCTCGAGGATGAAAAGCTTCCTCCTCCGGGAGGCCCCCTTCCTCCGCAAGCCCAGAACATGGGTACCGGGAATTCCGACTGGGGACGTGATCCCGCCAACGATCCGAGCGACCTTGCGAGGGGGATAACAGATTGGGGTGGAGCGAACGTCTCCATCACCGCAGGTGGGCTCGGGAAGATTGGAGATACGGCGAGCGTTGCGGCAAAATTCCAACGAGCAGCGCTCGATTGGGCGTTGCACCCCGAAGGCCCCCAATACCAGGACTGGAGTTATCCGCCCAGCGAGGAAGCTGTGCGAAAAGCGCAGATTCACGCGCGGGTGAATGCATATTGGGCCAACCAGGCAGAGAAGGGCTATTGGACGCTAGTGGGCGAAGCCATCATTGAGGGTGGTCCGCCTTGGCAGGGCCCTCCTGCCCCCACATACGGCCTCGTCCTTGCTTATGGCGGCGGTTACACTGACCTGAACCAATATATCGTCGATAAGGTCACAGGCGTTAGCAGCGTAGGCGGTAATTACAGCGCTAATAGCTCGCCTGGCGCGCTGTTTCCACCTCTAGGTGGATCCGGCTTCTACCAATATCGCAAGAACGGCGAGCTGATTGGCCTGATAGATGCTAAAGTCCTAGACAATAACACTCTCTACGTTGACAACTTCGTCGTATTTAGCGAGCAGAGGGATCTCGGTTACGCGACTGCAATACTTAAGAGTACAATCGAACACTTCGAGCTTGCCAATAATACAAAAATTACTGCTGTTGAAGGTGTTGCGCACATGTGGAACGAGAATAGACTCAAGATTCAAAGCTCGCTCCATACTCTTGGGTATACCGATATGGGCGAATATGGCCCGAAAACTCATGGGCCTACCGGTCTGATGCGAATCGTAGGTAGGAAGCCCCGATGATCCGCGCGATCTTGGAGTCACCTCAAGGTTTGTAGACGAAAATCTTTCACCCGACAGGTTTTAGTCAGAGAACCTGCTCAGAATTTTTGGATTGGTGGGTGCGCAAGTCATAAGTTTGAGGGGGGGAAGCATGGCTCGTGTTAAACGCGCCGATTTGTCTTCCCGCGCTTCAACCTCCAACTGTGAGGGGCCGTTCGTACCTTTTAGCCCGGAGGGTTCGTTCGGCGCTCTTTTGGAGAAGGTAGCGCCGTTCGCTTCTGGTGTGCAGGCAAATTCGAGTAGCCCGCGGGAATTTCACCCTCGGGCCCTCACGCAACGGTACGTGAATTCTCGATTCGGCCCGGCTAACCGGGCCTATTTCGGACCCCGGTAGCGTCGAAAAGTCTCGGCCACTTTCCAGCAATTGTGCAGATGGCTGGTTTTCGCGGTGATGGACTGGCTCAAGGGCAGGTGATGGACACGAGGATCGTTCGGGGCTAGAAGCCCGGCCTCAACGATATGCTGCGCGATCAGCACGGTCGAGATGGTGCGGGGCAGCCAGACAATATTGTTGGGATTGGCGGGGTCGGGCGTGTTCAGCCACACAGTCCAAACATCCAAGGTGTTGTCTATGCCGTGTGGGCTTGGTTGGCTTGGTTGGATTGTGACAATGTCGAGGCGCCCATCGCCATCCAGGGGGCACCTCAAGGTTTGGGGTTCGAGTAGTAACGGAACAGAAAGTCGGGTTCAGAGCTGTTTTGGGTCTCTGAGGGGCCGGAGTTCACCGCGAGCGATCCGATCGGGCAGCGTGAAGGTGTAGCGGCCGAGCATGTTGATGTGTTCATGGCCAAGCGGCGATAGCCGCGCCACATCCTCGTAGCGCACCAAAAACCCCTCCTTGCGCAATTGTGAGACGGCGGCGTCAATGTAGATTGTGTTCCAGAGCACGATGACGTTCACGATCAACCCAAGTGCGCCAAGCTGATCTTCCTGCCCCGGCGATAGCGCTGGCGCAACTCGCCACGGTTGCCATGGAAAACAGCGCGCGAAAGCATGTGACGTGCTTCACCGCGGTTAAGCTGGATCAAGATGCGCCGCCGATAGTTTTCGTCATCGATATAGTTGAGCACATGCATCGTCTTTATAATGCGGCCAAGCTCGGCGAGCGCGCGGGCCAACCGGGTAGGCGCGTTGTTGGTCTGGAGCGTGCGGATCAGCCCGGAGGAGGCCTGCACCACGCCGAGCTTCAAGGACCCGGCCAGCCGCAATAGATCGTCCCATTGCTCGGCGATCAGTTTGGTTTTAACCCGATCCGGGGCAAGGCGGTTGAAAACGCCATAGTCGGCTTTCGGATCGATGCGCCAAAGGCGTGCACTGCCGGTGTCCGCGATCCTCGGGCTGAACTGAAAACCGAGGAGGTAGAAGATGCCGAAAATAGCATCGGTGTACGCGCCTGTGTCGGTCATGATCTCGACCGGCTTCAACTCCGTCTCCTGTTCCAGAATGACCGACAGCAGCACCAGGCTGTCGCGCAGCGTGCCCGGCACCACGACGCCATTGAGGCCGGTATATTGGTCGGAGGTCATGTTGTAATAGGTCGCGCCGTGAGGCTATACCCACGCCGAAGACCTATTAAGTCCGACAGGCTGCTAGAATCTTGCGTCGGGCCGCTCATCTCATTGCGTCACTACACTTACCTATCCCGCATGATGCGCCGGTATCCGCTTTCGAAGCGATTGCAGCAGACTATCCCGTATTTCGCATCGATATGCCGGCCATCAAAGATGCTTGAGCCTGCCGCACATCCAGCATCAGGAATGACTGTGATAAGCAGAGCAGAATTCGCCAAGGCTGCCGAGTTTGGCGGTAGCGTACGCTCGGCGGTTGCCAGCCCTGATCGTTAATATGCTCGCGCCGAGCTGGAGATCGCGCTGTGGCGCGGCCAGCGAACAAAACCGCGCCGCACCGGCTCAGATGCACTATTTTAGCAATCCCATCATCATGATGGCAGCCATCACCAGCGCCATGATTACGAGGTGCCACGGATTACTCAGCATGTGCCGTAATATCGGGAAGCGAGTGCCCTGTATGACCAAAGCCATCCCGCATTTTGAGCAGCTTTCCGGGCTCGACCGACGAATCTCCGGATGCATCGGACAAAGATAGACCATCAAAGCCTCCTCAAGGACGGTTCACATCAAGCCCATGGGGCAGATCATCAATCCATCGACGATCTTCTTCTGCGCATCGGTCAACGCCGCATAAAGCGGCTCCACGGCCTCTTTGAGCTGCTTCAGCGAGTTCAAATGTGCGGTCAGCATTTTCTCGTGATTGGCGAGGCGTGCCGGCAGCGTCGCCGCTGCGTTCGCTTGCATCATCTGCGTCATCTGCTCAACCATTCCTCGCATCGATTTTGCCGTACGCCGCAAAGTATCGGCGAGGCGGTCCCACTGCGGCGCCTGGGCGTCAGTGATATCGAGCTCGGCCTTGAGGGAGGCAATTCGCCCCTCGACGTCAGCTGCGCCGCTCTCTGCGCTCATCATGCTCATCATGTTGCGCATCATCGACATCATGACTTGTCGCTTGTCACCCGCCATGCCAGGCATTCCACCGGGCTGCGCAGCGGTCGCACCGTTCGAAGGTGGCGTTACCGGCGTTTGCTGTGCAGGGGGCGCAGAGGTCTGGGCAAGGCTGGCGGCCGGTGCGCTAAACGTTGCGAGGGCTACCGCAAGAGCAATGGTTGAGAATGACGTTACGGCTGGTTTCACGGGACTTCCTCCCTTGGTGGTTGGCAAGGGATGCTCTCATCCGGTGCCCGGTGTAGCCTTGACGCACATCAATTTGAATTCTATCCCCGAAAGGGGTATCGCGGGCACCTCCGCCCGGACGAACAAAGGAATTCCTATCCGCTCGCAGAAACCTTGAGGTGGACCCCTATGCTGCGTCATTCCTGCGGTTTCTCGCTCGCCAACCGCGCCCACGACCTGCGCCTAATCCAGGATTATCTCGGTCATCGCGATCCAAAGCATACCGCCCATTACACCCGCGTTGCCGCCAGGCGGTTCGACGGTCTGTGAGGCTCTTAACTCCGTTCAGCCAAGGCAAAGTTGCCTTTTCGTTCTTCGAGTTGTCCGTTTTTCGACCTACCGGCTAACTAACTGGGCCAACATGCTCGGCCGCTACGTCTTCACGCTGCCCGATCGGGTCACTCGCGGTGAACTCCGGCCGCCCAGAGACCCAAAACAGCTCTGAACCCGACTTTCTGTTCCGTTACTACTCGAACCCCATCATAAGGGTATCCTCATTTCAGTACGTCTTGCCAGGCTCTCGTGCAGCCATCGGCAGACAAGCATTGGGAAACTTTGTTGGAATGGCTGCGGCCATTAAGTCGGCACAAAACGCGGACGCTGTTCGCGTGCAGGGCCCGTGGTCAGATCAGCCAGCATTGTTGGGGAGCGCAGGAGGAGCGCGAGGATAGGATTGTCCGTCTTGAAAGCGATTGCCGGGTTCGTAGGCCGTGAAAACCAGCGCCTCCGCCACTTCCCGGAGGTTCGGCGATGGAAAAGTGAACGCGTTCGGTTGGCCCGCGATGATATTGCTCGCAAAAGCGCAGGCTTTGTTGCCGTGACTTTTCCCAGGACCGGAATTGTCAGGGGCTTTGCCATTTTCGGCGGTGAGAGTTTGGGTGCCGAAGCCGGTGCAAATTACGAGGGCGAAAGCGTTTCCGCCAGCGTGAACAGCTGGCATAAACCCTGCCGGCAAGAGGACGCGCGCGAGAACAGCGAGGAGTGCGAGGGTAAATGCACCTCGTCCCGTGGCCACGATATTTTTTCGCCGTCTCAGCTTCATTCTCGAATATTAAAATCGCAAAGGGTGATCGCTAAGCAGGGATTCTTAGTTTGGCCCACGAACGGCGGTTTCGTTCAAAATTGAGAACGGTGACGGCCTTATGGATTGCGGCATCGAGGATTTCGGCATTGGCGAATGTCTGATGGGCGAGGTGATGGATTTTGAGGTCGCGCCAGACGCCCTCGATGTCATTGAGTTCGGGCGCATATTTTGGGAGCCATTCGACCGTGAGCCAATGGGCGCGAGCGGCGAGTTCAGCCTTTGTGGCTTTGCTGACGTGGATCGGACCGTTGTCGAGCACAATAACGGCAGGCTTGGTGCTCGCACCTGGCTTGGGGCCGTACAGCCGGTCGAGGGTCTCCAAAAGCGCGATAAAGTCTGTGCTGCGTTTTGTCCGCGACGTTGTCACGATAAGCTCGCGTCCCGCCCAATCGAATGCGCCCATGATGGCGACTTTGTGCGATTGCCCCGGCGCTGGGATGCGCAGGTCCGCCCCGCGCTTGGCCCAAGCGCGCGCCAGATAGGGGTGCGTCAGCGCCTCGCTTTCATCGGCGAACAGAAGCACGATGTCGCCTGCTTCCGCTTGGGCCTTGCGAAGCTTCAGCCGCAGCCCGGCGCGGTTGACCGCGTCCGCGATCTGACGGCCCTTCAAAGTATGACGGGGTCTACGCCAGCCGAAAGCCCCTTTTTGCGAAGCACCTTGGAGAGTTGCGAGCGAGAGATCGTGACCCCTTCGCGCGATGCAATCTCTCGCGAAAGACGGGCAAGCGTAAAGTTTTGCCGGTTCGCGACGGGCTCGCAGAGAAGCACATTCGCGACCCGAAGCGCGGCTTCCGCCTTTACCGGCGCGGGACCAGGAGCAATGCTGGCCTTCAATGCCTCAACGCCGCCTCTCATGAAATCGCTCCGCCACAAGCGCACAGTATCTTCCCGCACGCCGAAGGCTTGCGCAATCCGCGCGCTGATCCAACCGTCCAGCGTCAACAGCACCGCGCGCGACCGGTCTGCTTCGGCCCGGTCCGGACCGCTCGCCATCACCTTCAGCGCCGCCCTTTCTTCGTCCGATGCTGTCACAGGAGATTTTCCAGCCATGCTCCGCTCCTCGAATCACACAGGAAAACGGAATCACGGCCAACATTCGTTGGCTAGGCTAAATCAACCTGCTTAGATGTTTTAGAAAAATGGGTTGGCGGGATGGCGGAAACGATTTGGGACTATCTTATCGAGGAACTGGAATTTAGCGAACGCATCATCCGGGATGGTTCCGAAGTGACGCCGCGGTTTCGGGTCTTCACCGAAGGGGCGATGTTTCGCGTTTTCGCGCCGCTTCAGCCGAGACTTGACCATCAAGTGAGGATGTTGCGCCTTGTGCGGCTGTTCATGACGGCGAAGATGGCTCAGACCTTCATCATGTGCTCGGAACTCATCACCCCTGATGCCATCACGGTTGCCGCGGTGGGACGCAATCAATTTCAGGGGATGATCCGGATGATCACGCGGGAGCCACTGGAATTCTCGCAGCCGTTGTCTCTGAGGCGGGATCACGTTGGCGATGAGATTTTCGGGCTTTTGCCGACGAAGCAGAGCGAAATTACCCGAGATGAGCTTAAGGATTTGAACCAGGCACTCTTGGCCGGAGAACTTCATGCCTTCGCGATTTAATCGCAATTCCCAGAGGGAAGCCAAGGCTACGTCCACTGCCCAAGCGAGTCGCCTCTGTCTAGGTTTTATATCCCCGGCGCTGCCGACGCTTGAGTTCGTGATCGAGCGCTTCTTGGGCCTCGGCTTCGCTGCCAAAAAATTCGCTACGCTGTCTCGAGCCACCACCGATCCGGCCCCACTCTTTCACGAGCGCAAACTCTCCGAACAAGGTTGGCTGCACATGGAGCGTGTAAAAGCGCGCCATATTTTGTGCGGGATCGATTTTGGTCAAAACGATCATTGGGCGCCCCTCACAATGAAATGCCGCTCGTCCCGGCCAAGGCCGAGCCTTGAGCGCAGAAAAAGCGGCTTTGCCATCGTGCCCGCGACTTCGCAGCGTTCCAGCTCGAGAAGTCCCTCGCGCGCGGCCGCGGCGAGCTTTTGCTTGAACTCGTCGAGACTGCCGAGCGCCAGTCCAAAATCTTCGCCTCGATCATAAGCCTCGGCAATGGCGAGTCGGTTCGTGAAAGGTTTGGTGGTCGGCCCTTTTGTGAGATCCCTGATGGCGGCGGCAAATTCCGCAAGGCTCGCAAACTCGATGCGCTCTTTAGGCTGTCCTTCATGCTCCCTAAGCGCCCGGTAGAGAGTGGTGCGACCTATGCCAAGATGAGCCGCAACGAAGCTTCTTGTGTAGTCCGGATTGGCGAGCATGGTCCTCGCCAGCTTGACTTTCTCTGCATCGAGGCTTTTCGGTCGGCCGCCTTTTTTGCCTCGCGCCTTGGCCGAGGCGAGGCCTGCGAGCGTGCGCTCGCGCAGCAGAGACCGCTCAAATTCCGCAACCGCCCCGAAGATATGGAAGAAGAAGCGGCCACCTGGCGTGCTGGTGTCGATCTTTTCGGTAAGGGATCGCAGCTCCACGCCTGCTTGTTCGAGAGAAGCGACGGTCTCGATCAACTGCTGCAGTGAGCGTGCGAGCCGGTCAAGCTTCCAAACCACGAGCACATCGCCTTTACGGAGGTGATCCATAGCGCGAAGAAGCTCAGGGCGATCCGCGCGGGCGCCACTCGCTGTTTCCTCGAACACGCGCTCACAGCCAGCCTTCCTCAAAGCTTCACGCTGCAGAGCAGAATCCTGTTCGACGGTCGAAACCCTGGCGTAGCCGATGAGCATAGTTCAAAACCAAGTAAGTGATTTGCTTTTGAACCTAACATTTTGAAACATGCTTTTGAAACGAGTTTTTGCATGATTTGAATCAAAAAACAGGCTTCTGTTACCGCGTTTCAAAAAGGTTCGTTTTCGCACCACTATTGCCAAGACAGGCAAGTTCATGCAATCTATGCAATATGCATGAATTGCATAGGAGGAGGCTGTCAAATGATGAAAGTTTCCGCAGCGGAGTTTCAGCGCAATATCGGACGTTATCAAGATCTGGCTTTGAAAGAGGCCGTTGCCGTCACTCGAAATGGCCGGGAATCGACGGTGATGATTTCAGTCGATGAGTATCACCGACTGAAGCGCCGTGAACGCCAGGTTCTCGGTTTAGAAGATTTTACAGAAGCCGATATTGCTGCTCTTGAAGCAGCGCGCGCTCCAGAAGCGGCAAAGGCTTTTAATCCCGAACTGAAACCGTGATTGCGTGCCTTTACCCAAACCGACACCCGGCCTTGTCGTACGCTACAGCTATCTTTGGCGGGAAGAGCATCTCAAGGGGCAGGAAGAAGGCGTAAAGGACCGTCCTTGCGCCATAATTTTGGTCGTCACCAATGACCGTGACGATCAAATCGTGACGCTGCTTCCAATCAGCCACACAGCTCCTCACAAAAACGAAGATGCGATTGAAATTCCATCCGCCACAAAACGCCGCCTCGGTCTTGATGACGAAAGATCCTGGGTTGTTCTGACCGAAGCCAATCGTTTCATCTGGCCGGGACCTGACTTGCTCCCAAGCCGCCAGGGCGATCTCCAAAATGTAGCATTCGGTCATTTGCCAGAGGCATTATTCGAGCAGATTCGCCTGCGCTTCCTCTCCAAAGTGCGCGAGCGCAAGGCACACGCCGTTCCAAGAACCGAATGACCCTGGCACCCCAATGGTGGTCGTCACACCGGATCAGTCACAGTCTGCTACAGCCACGTCGGCCGCATTTGCAAAATAAGAAACCGCATACACGTTCGCTAGCTGTAGTGACGCACGAAGATAGGATAATCTCCCGCAACGAATCAAAGCAAGCTGGGAGCCCTTCTTTGCGTCTGAACCGTGTCGTCATTCGGAATTTCCGTTCGCTCGAAACGGTTGATGTTGTGCTCAATGAGGCGACGACGCTCGTGATCGGTGAAAACAACACGGGCAAATCCAGCTTCATCCATGCTTTGCGGCTTTGCCTTGATGTCGGACTGTCCTCTGCGTCGCGAATGCTAACCAAGGATGACATCTACTGCGAAGTGGATCAGTCCCAGCCCTTCCAGGTCATGGTCGGGGTGGAGTTCACCGACTTCGAAGGGAACGAGAACGAAGAAGCGTTGTTGCATGGCACGCAGATCGGTCACGACCGTGCCCGGCTCTTCTATCGATTTCGCCCTAAGCGGGCTATTCGGGAAGTTCTAGCTCAAGGCGCCATCGATCGGCCACTCACCCTCGAAGATTACGGTTGGGAGCTGCACGGCGGCGGCAATCCTGCTGTTGACCTGATCGAGATCGAGTGGAATCACGAGAACGGCGACATTGGCGCCACCCAAGTTGCTCTCCAATATCTCCAGTACTATCTTGTTGTTTTCCTTCCGGCTTTGCGCGATGTCGAAGCTGACCTGCAACAGTCCCGCCGCTCGTTATTGATGCGCCTTATCGAGTCCAGCAAAATCGATGCGGTGGAGCAACAGACGCTGATCAATGCAGTACGAGAGGCTAATGCCCAGATTGAGGGGTCGCCTACTATCCAATTGATCGCTTCGTCGATCGACGCGTCATTGAAGGAGATCAGCGGTCCGGCTTTCAGCCTTGACGTCGAGCTTGGTCTGTCGCCACCATCTCTTCAGGCGATCGCGCGCAACCTGATCGTCCTTCTGTCGAACGCAACAGTAAAACAGTTCGAGCCTCGACGAAATGGTCTGGGCCTCAACAACATTCTCTATATCGCCATTCTGATCGAGCATTTCAGAAAGCGCGCCGCCGCCGGAAAATCGGCCGGCGAACTTATCTTGATCGAGGAACCCGAGGCGCATCTGCATCCCCAGCTTCAAGCGACGCTGCTGGGCGCGCTTCGCGACTTGCCGTTCCAGGTTATCGCCACTACCCACAGCACGCAAATCACCGCCAAGGCGCCGCTGTCTTCGTTCGTCATGTTGACGCATCGTCCCACTGCGTCGCCCGTCGTGGCGACCCCGGCAGCTGCAGCGCTGCTGACTTCTGCCGAAACCCAAGACCTGGAGCGCTATCTCGACGCCACGAAATCTAACCTCTTGTTCGCCCGTCGCGTCATGCTCGTCGAAGGCGCGGCGGAGTTGCTTCTGATCCCGCCTCTCGTGAAAAAGGTACTCGGTATCGATCTTGAGCGGGAGGGGATATCGCTTGTCGCTGTCCATGGGGTCCACTTCAGCCCTTTCGCGCGGCTGTTCACTGATGCCTGCCTGCCCAAGCGCTGCGCGATCGTTGCTGACGCTGATCTCGATCCGGATGACGTCCCGGAAGGCGACGACGTTCCGGAGAAGGCCAACCTGGCCGCCCTTCGGGGCCCTTTTGTCAGAGCCTTTCTCGGCGCAACCACCTTCGAACGCGAGATTACCGTCCACGCCAATCTCAGCATGCTATCGAAGGTGGCAGGAGATCTAGGTGCACCCCGGATCAGGCATGAGCTGCAGGTACAGGATATGATGGGCGGCCCTGTGCCTGAGGCTCTCAAAGACAAGGTCCTGCGCACAGCCAAGCGCTTCGGCAAGGCGCGATTCGCACAAATTGCGGCGCGCCACGTCGATGACGCCGGCGCTGTTCCATCGTATATCGAGGAGGCCATCGCTTGGCTGCGGCAGGCGTGATCCAGCTGACCGTCGAGCAACGCGCCGCAGTCGAGCATCCCGACAATCTGCTTCTTACAGCCTGTCCGGGCAGTGGTAAAACACGTACGCTGATCGCGAAGCTGGTCGCTGAAATAGAAGGCGTGCGCGGGTCCCCGCGCGCTGTATGCTGCATCACCTACACCAACACCGCTGTTCAGGAGATCGAGCAAAGAGTTAAGGAACAGCTCCAGGCAGGAGATGAGCAGTATTTCGCTATCTCGACTATTCACGCCTTCTGTCTAAACGAGATTCTGCGGCCGTACGGCTGGCTGCGCGCAGAGTGTGACGGTGCGCGCAAGATTCTCACGCGCGAGAGCGGCGATTTCGAGTCTATCTGTGCCTATGCCGCCGCGCAGGTGAATTTCTTCCGACTTTGCCAGCAAGACTTTGAAGCATTCGAGGGTCTGAGCGTGGATAGTCGCAGGCAGGTCATCGGTTCCGCTGCGCGCAACGAGCCTGTCTGCAGGGCCGCTCCGCATTTCTGGGCACGTTGCGCAGAGCTCGGCTACATCGATTTTGGCACAATCATTTACGGTGCTTACTGTTTGCTGCGGGACCATCCGCGCATCGCGATGAGCCTGTGCGCGCGCTATCCTTGGTTCCTGATCGATGAGTTCCAGGATACGACCGAGCTTCAGATTGAGATTCTTAAGCTTCTGCACCAAACTGGCCGCTCGTGCTTTTTTGCGGTCGGCGACCCCGCACAGTCGATCTACGCCTTCACTGGGGCGAAGCCACAGCTCGTCGAACCATTTGGGGCACATATCGGTGCGAGAACCGATTTGTCACTTTCAGAAAATTTCCGCTCCAGCCAACGGGTCGTCAATCACGCTGAGCAACTCTTTCCACGAGTGCCAGCGATGACCGCCGCCGGACATGATCGGCAGCATCCTTTCGATCCAGTCCTTGTTCGCGGACTGACCGCATTCGAGGCGATCACGGAGCACTTCTTGCCGATGCTTCACGCTGCGCACATCCCGCTCGGTGACGCGACGATTCTCGCCAACGTTCGGGCGTCATTATTCAATCTATCGCGCCAACTCCGCGACTTTGGAACGCCAATCGTCGGCCCAGGAGCGCGCCCCTACCGCCGATCGCGCCTCTTTGCGCAACTCGCAGAACAATTTTGCGGCGCGTTAGTTGATCGGAACCCGGAGACCAATCGCCAGTTGGAGCGTGCCTTGTTCCACGCCGTGCAGGACGTGACGGGACACGCGCGCCTCGACGTCTTCACTCACGAGGGCAGGGTGGTGCTTATCCGGTTAATGCGGGAAGCCACGAGGCTCGTCGGCCGCGCTCCGGGTGCGGTTGCGTGGCTCGATGCTATGGCGCAGTCGACAGGCGAGATTCTACGCCAGGCTGGTTACATCGATCGCGAGCAAGCAGGCCTCTTCTTTGCCTCGGTGCAAGAGATGAAGGCGGACATGCAACAGCAGCAGGTCGATACAGCGAACCTGTCAATCAATGATTTGGGTCTCTTCGCTAGTCCGACACAAGCGCTAAGGCTTTCGACCATCCACTACGCAAAAGGTCGGGAGTACGACGCCGTGGCCCTGATCGGCCTGCGTCACGGATTGTTTCCTAACTATCACGCCCAGAAAGTTGAGGAGATCGAGGCTGAGAAACGGCTGTTTTATGTAGGCGTGACCCGAGCCCGCAGATTGTTGATGTACGTCGCCGATCGAGACAAATATGGTAATCCGCCCAGCGCCTTTTTGGGACCGAAGGGGATCAACATCCTCTAGCAAGGCGCTTGGGCGGAAACCTGGCAGGTTGGACCGGTGCTAAGCCCCAATTGTCCACGCATGCGTCCTTGGCGGCGGCAATGCCGGAAAGACAGAGAACAGCGAGAAGGATTGGGGCGAGTTACGCATGGTCGGTTTCGCCAAAAGCTCGGGCACCTGATAGGCGGAAGCGCTGGCGGGCGGCCTCGCCATCGGGGCCGGAAAGGGCCTCGGCTGCGGAAAGGAGAGCGCCGAGGATGACGGCGGCCTCTTCCTCGGCAAGGCCTGCTTTGATGATCAGACCGCCGAGCTGAATTTTACGGCGCGTGTCCTGTTTTCTAGCGTCCATGGCAAGCCGCCTTAGCGAGCGCTGCAGCCGTAGCATTTGCCCTCTCCTTCTCGCCAAGCTCGATTTCTTCTCTCCCGCGAAATCGGGCCGCGAGCGCGTAAAACTCCTTTAAAAGAGCTGCATCCTCGATATCGAGATCGGCGAGCCCGGCGCGCAGCGCGAGGCGCCCTAAGCGCTTTGCGGCCTTGTCCTCCATGCGGGCGATGTCTTGTTTTAAGCTTATGAGTTCAGCGAGTTTTTGCGCCCGCTGCTCGCTCAGTGGTCTTCGCGTCATGATCGCCTCTCTTTGTTTCTAAGTTTAATAAAATCTGTTTCATTTAAGAACAAGCTTAGGCTTGTATTTCTCCCCGCCAAAAAACGTGCGGCCTCGCCGCTCCGCAGAACCTCCCTCCGAAAGAAATTTGGAGGGCGCACTTATCCGTTGTTTTACAACGGCGTTAAGATTTGCTAAGCTTAAGCTGATGGCGATCTATCATTTGCGGGCACAGGTGATCTCGAGGGGCGACGGGCGCAATGCCGTGAATGCGGCGGCCTATCGGCGCGGCGCCACCATGCGTGATGAGCAAACCTTCGAGACCTTCTCGTATGCGCATAAGCGCGATATCGCGCATTCGGAACTCGCTATGCCGGAGGCAGCACCCGCCTGGGCACAAAAGCTGCTTCTCGCCCATGACAAGGACCCCGTCGCAGCCTCGGCCGCCCTTTGGAACCGCGTCGAGGCCCATGAGAAGCGGGGCGACGCGCAGCTTGCCCATGAGATCGAGATCGCGCTGCCGGCCGAACTTTCACTTGATGACAATATCGCGCTGGTGCGCGCGTTTGTTTCCGAGCAGCTCGTCTCACGCAATATGGCAGCGGACTGGTCGATCCATCTTGGCAAAAACGACAATGTTCACGCCCATATTATGCTGACCATGCGGCCCTTGAGCGAAGACGGATTCGGGGCCAAAAAGGTCGCGGTGCTTGATGAGACTGGCGTGCCGAAACGCGATAAAAGCGGCCGCATCCAATATCACTATGGCAGCGCCTGGGGCGGCAAGGCGGACTTAATCCAGCTCCGCGAGCAATGGGCCGATTACCAGAATCTGCATTTGGCCCGCGCCGGCCATGGCGTGCGCGTCGATCATCGAAGCCATGAGGCCCAAGGCATCGATGTGACGCCAACGGTGCATCTTGGCGTGCAGGCGACGCATATGGAGGCGCGCGGGTTTGCGGCCGAGCGTGCGGCCGCCTTCGAAGAAGCGCGGGCACAAGGCGCGCGCGAGATCACCGAGCGGCCAGAGCGGATTTTTGAACTCCTCACCCATAAAAAGGCAGTGTTCACCAGGCGTGATATGGCGCGCGAGGTGAACCGCTATATCGACGGTGCCGACGCCTTTCAGGCGATCATGGACAGGCTCGAGGCCTCGCCCGAGCTTGTGCGGCTGGCGCCAGAGGACGGGCGGCAGCCACCCCGTTATTCGACGCGGGCCATGATCGCGGACGAGGCCCAGATGGCCCAGGTGGCCGAGCGCCTTGCCAACGCCCAAAGCCACGGCGTCGCACACGATCTGGCGCAAGCCGTGCTCGCCCATCATCTCGAGCTTTCGGAGGAGCAGCGAGCAGCGGTCCTGCATATAACGGCTGAGGGCCGGATTGCTGCGATCGCGGGCGCCGCAGGCTCCGGCAAATCGACGGCGCTCAAAGCGGCAAAGGAGGCCTTTGAGGCGCAAGGCTACCGCGTGCGCGGCGCGGCACTGGCCGGCAAGGCGGCCGAAGGCTTGGAGGCAGGCTCCGGTATTCCGAGCCGCACCATCGCCTCCCTAGAATGGGCCTGGAAAGAGGGCCGCGATGCCCTTCAGAGCCGCGATGTGCTTATCATCGACGAGGCAGGCATGGCGGGAAGCCGCCAGCTTCTGCGCGTGCTCGCGAAGGTCGAGCAAGCAGGCGCCAAACTGGTGCTCGTCGGCGATGCCGAGCAGCTACAGCCGATCGAGGCGGGCGCGCCCTTCCGAGCTATCGCCGAGCGCATCGGCATGGCCGAGATCAGCGCCATCCGCCGCCAAAGCGAGGGCTGGGCGCGCGAGGCCAGCCAGCATTTCGCCAAGGGCGCGGTGCGGGACGGTCTTGCCGCCTATCGGGCGCGCGGCTGCGTGCGGCTCTTGGAAAAGCGCACGGAGGCCAAGGCGGCGCTCGCGCGCGATTGGCTCGCCGGGCGGCAGCCTAGCGCTTCAAGCATTATCCTCGCGCATACGCGCGAGGATGTGCAGGATTTGAACCACGCGATCAGGGCCTTGCGGCACGCGGCCTTCGAGCTTGGGCCAGAGGCCGCCTTTCAGACGGAAAAGGGTGAGCGTCGGTTCGCGGCGGGAGATCGCGTCGTGTTTTTGAAGAACGACCGCGAGCTTGGCGTCAAGAACGGCACGCTTGCCACCGTCGAGGCGGCGGGACAAGGGCGGCTCAGCGTACTTCTCGACGGCGGAGAGCGGCGCCAGGTTGACGAAGCGACTTACTGCGCGCTCGACCACGGCTATGCGGTCACCATCCATAAGGCGCAAGGCATGACGGTTGATAGCGCCTATGTGCTCGCAAGCGGCGGCATGGACCGGCATCTGGCTTACGTCGCCATGACACGGCACCGGCAGGCCGCAAGCCTCTATGCGGGAGGGGATGATTTCAAGAGCTATGGGGCGATGGCGGCGCTGCTATCGCGCCGGAGGCCCAAGGAGACGACGCTCGATTTCGCCGAGCGGCGCGGCATCGACAGCATCCGCGATTGGCTTGAGAACGGCCGCGCGGCCTTCGCGACGCTGGCCGAGCGGTTTGAACTTGCCGTCAGCCGCCTGCGTGAGCGCTTCGGGCTGCCGACCGTCGAGCGCGCGCCGCAGCAAAGCGACGGGCACGGGCCGGAGCGCCAGGCCAAACCGCAAGCTGAGCCCGGCGCGAGAAAGCCGGCGGCCAAACGGCCGGATCGGACTTCACGCGAGGGCGGCCTGGAACAAGCCTGGCAAGCGGCCGTGGCCAACGAGTTCGAGCGCATCAAGGTGCGGTTTCAGCAAAGAGCGGGTACGCTCGAAGAACACCGCCGCGCGCTTCTCAAAGAACTCGAACGGCAGGAAGAGGCGAAACCCGTGGCGCCGCGCGGCCTTTCCGCCTTGAAGCCTGGCGCCAAGGATGACTACGCAAAGCGCGTTCACGACTGGACGAAGGCGCGGGCCCTGCTTTCCTCTCGGCTTCAGCGAACCGAGACGCTTCAGAAGCGCGCCCGCGACTATAGCGAAAAAGGCGTTCTGAAAGACTATCCGAGCAAGGGCGAGATACTGGCAAGGCGCATGGCCGAACGGCGGCACCCAGAGCTGGCGCAAGCGATAAAGCTTGACCAGGAACAAAAAAGACAGCGGGTCTCGGCCGAGCTGCAGCGCCAGCTGAAACAGGAGCGGGACCGGGGGCGCGGCCGAGGCCGCAGCCGTTAAAAAGAGGGAGCAAATCCCAACTTGGCGCAGCTTGTCCAAACTCGTCGTAACTTGTCCGAAGTCGTCGAAACTTGGAGCAACTTGTCTCAACTCGGAGCCGCTTGGAGCGGCACGCCACCCCAATTTGCCGGCACCCTACCCCACCACGGTCTCGTTTCGTCGTTTCCGCTTTTCCACAACTATGAGAGAGCTTTTTGCTGTGTTGCAGCTTATGCGCGCTTTTGTGGGTGACGAGGAGGGTTTGACCACGGTTGCCTCATTCACCTCCAACATGGTCGCCTCCTATCTTTGCGACGATCATCGCAGCGATGATGGCGCGTTTTGCGACCATTGCGACCATTGCGATGATTGCTGCGACCATTCTTGCGACCATTGGGCTGCGATGGTCGCAACTTGGATGGATCGCGGACGGATGGATGGATGGGCGGATGGAGGGGGGACGTAGCCCATCCATCCGCGTCCACACGGTCAATCGTCTTTCGGAGGAGTGGGAGCAGCTTTAGGTGTTGCTGACGGCGAGGCGGAGCGCTGAGCTCTCGCGCTTTCGCACATTGAGGTAACGGGGCCTGTTGCCGTTATTTTCCCAGCCCAGCAAGGACTTGGCGCGGCCGCCAAAGGCCTTTTGCGTGCCTGTCTCTATGCCCTTGGCCTCGCAGAATTCGCAGTACAGCCGCCAAACCTCACCCGCTGGCATATGCTCGCCGCTGCGGGCTTCGAGCTTGGTGGCGAGGAAGGCAGCCACCGGATCGGCTGCGACCGTTGCTGCGACCATTGGAGCGTCGTTTTCTGCCGGTGTGGCTGCGACCATTTCGGTTTGCGCCACCGGCGCGGACGATTTCCGGACAATGGTCGCAACCGCCGCGATGGTCGCAGGAGCCCTTTCACGGGCCGGTGAGGCCGTCTTCTGCTGCGGGGCTTCCTCGCTCTTGGGCTCGCTGTGGCTACGCTGCGCAGGCCTGAGAAGGGCCAAGATGGCAGAGGGGCCGAAGGCGGCCATCAGCTCGAGCACGATGGCCTTGATGAGGTCCTTCAAGGAGCTGGCCACCTCTTTGGCGTGCGCGCTCATTTCGATGCCGACGACCGAAGCGGCCAGCGCCACATTGTCGGCGAAGGGATCAACGCTCGCCGGGGGCGTGCCAGCGTCTTCGAGCTTGGTGCTGATGGCTGCAATCTTGCCGTCCAGGGCGTCGCGCTCGGTCGCGGCGGCCATCTTGGCCTTGAGGCTTGCTATGTTGGCGCAGAAGGCCTTGCTCTCCCCGGCTGTGATCTTGGCCGGATCGCATTCGGCGGTGGACTGCCAGCGGCGGCTATCGGCGGCCTTCACCCGCTCAAGCTCGGCAGTGATCGAGGCAGGTGCTTCCTCGCCAGCGACCTTGGCCTGCTCGGCCCGGCGCGTGGTGAGCTGCTTAAGCTGGCTTTGCCGGAGCTGCGCGGTTGCCTGCTCGCCCTTGCGGTGATCGCTCTGGCCTCCGGAGAAGTGGGCGGCATTGCCAAGCGCGTTCTGCAGGTTCTGAACCACACAGAAAAGGCCCATCAAGAGCATGAAGAGGGCCATGGCCAGGCGCTCGCGGCGCATGTGGTTTGACGGCCTCGATAAAGACCGCGCCCATGATGACAGAACCAACCGCCGCCACCGTCCAGGCCGCAGACTGCCCGGCCGCCGTGTCGATGTTCACCATCAGCGCAGGCAAGAGCGGAAGCGGGGCGAGCACGACAGCCGCCGACCGTCAGCCAGCGCTCGCCCGCGCTCCGGCGTTTCCGCCGCTTTACCCTTTTTGCCGGTCGCCATTCGCCGTGCTCCCTCGACAATGCCGCCATAAGATTGCAATGAGATATGCAATATGCTATTTTTGCAATTAGATGCAATATTTACAGATATACAGGAATGCTATCACGGAGCAATACTTGAATATTGCGATAGTGCAATATTTTTTATATACAATTGATCGCTGTGGTGGTCATATGCATTGCGAAGCGTGCAATACATCGTATATACGGCGTCTTGCTAAGACAGGGCTGGAACCTGATGGACGTAATCGCTTCAATCGCCAGCAAAGGCGGAGTTGGCAAAACAACGCTGCTCTTCGCGCTGGCATTGAAGCCGCAAAACACGGCTAGCGTCTTCTTTGCTGATCTTGGACCCGCAAGCCAGCCTGACAGCGACCTATGCGAGCGCCGGGAAAAAGAGCAGGAGTGGACGCACGACGAATCCTTTGATCCTTGGAGGACGTAAGAAGCATACAGGAAGCCATAGCACAAGCTCGAACGAGTCGCGTTCTCGCCGCGAGACTTCCTCGTGGTCGACACCCCGGCTCAGCATGGTTCCGATCATCAAGCACGCGGTGAGCGCCGCGGATTGCTGTGATTATCCCGGTGCAGCCAAGCATGCTTGACATGCTGGCGCAGGAAGACGCAGCGGAAACTCGTTTCACGAGCTCGGCAAGGCCAACGAACAATTTTCGTCTTAACCGCGTTGACGGAAGAACCGGCGTAGATGACAGCGTACAGCGCATAGCATCTCGATTTAATAACCCCCTGAAAGTAAATCAGCGTGTAGCTTATTCTCGAGCGCAAATAGCCGGGCGCTCAGGTTGCAGAAATAGACAAAGAATGCGCTCGCGAAATATCGCAACTATGGGAAGCAGTGCAGAAAATTATGAAAGGAAAGCCCGATGGCCAATAAGCTAAGCATGGCCGACATTGACGATGACCTCAGCCGCGTGAAGAACCGCGAAAAGGCCGAAGCCGAGGCGCACAATGCGCTTAAGGTCGACGGGAGACGCCGCTGCAGGCGCACGACAAAAGCAAAGCCGTAATCTTTCGCACATCTGCCGAGCTCCACGCTCGGATGCTTGCCTTAGCAGAGATGTTAACCAGTATTGGAACCCGGAAAATCTCATAACTGAAGTGCTCGAAACCGCGTTCAGAGAGTACGAGGCGAAAGATTAAAGGACAGAAGGGCGGTAAGCAGTAAGCCGCTTGTGAGTTTTTAGTGTCCGGTTGTGTGCATAAGCTGTGTGAATCAGCTAAGCGTTGCGTCAAGCGTTCCAGTTGCCGCTGTTGATTAAGGCGTAAAAAAGCAAAAACCCGCTTGGAAGCGGGCTTGCGAGCAGGAGGGAGCCTGCGAAAAGCGATTTGTGTGGCAACAACGCTTTTCGCTGATTCTTCCCCACAAAGCAAGCCATTTCCGAGAACCCTTGCGGCTGCTCGGAAACCAAGCATCAACGCTTGGAGAAATCGCCTTGCAAAAGCGATATCGCAGGGGTGCGTCCTTTATTCGGGACGTTCGCCCGCATTCAACGCCGCTCGACCGCAATCAGCGGGCCCGCATCCTTTTTCTTGCGCAGAAGCTCGACCGCAGCACAAAGCTGAAGGGCGGCCGCAATGGCGTGCTTGGCTATATCGGCCTTGAAGTCCTACGCGCGCTGCTGCTCGTCTTTCACAATCAGAAGACCGGCGCGTGCTTCCCTTCCTATGACCGGATTCAGGAAGTGACGCGGCTTAGCCGCCAATCGATCGCGCGGGGCCTCGCCCGATTGGAGGCGGCGGGGATCATCAAGGTTACGCGCAGACGGCAGCGTGCCATTGCCAGCGTCGGTGGCTTGACCCGGCAGATATGCGTCCAGGCGTCCAACGTCTACGCCTTCGCGGAGCCCGATAAGAACGCGCATCTGCTGCCAGTGTCCCGGCCAAGCGTGGCTGGCATGGCTGCCCAGACTGCCAAGCTGTTGAAAATGGTGTGCAAGGCTTTGTCTTCTTCAGAGTCTACCGGGGGCACGGGAACCCGCGAACGAGATAGTTTAAGGCCTTTACAATTGCGCTTCAGCGTCTAATTGCGGGAAAGAAAAGCGGAGTGGCCTAGTCGGCCACGGGTTTATCCATGCGAGCTGACATCGCGAAAGGGGTTTTCAGTATAGAGGCGGCGCAGCGTCCGAGCCCTCGGCTCATAATATCGCGATCCATCAAACGTTCGTTTCACGAACGAAGCGGAAGCCATGCCGAATTGGGGGCGAAACTTGACCATAAATCCGTACAAAAATCTAAGTTTTGAAAAGCCCGTGCCGCTCAAGATTTGTGGACGGCAGCGCAGGGGTGGTCACCGCACGATTTGTAAAAAAATGCACTCTAAGCAGGAACGCAGCGCGAACGGATGTGCTTGAGTTCGTGCTTATTTCGTGCTAAGCACGTTTTAAATGCAACCGGGAGAAGAGGCGATGCAGAAAAGTGATCGCGCCATTGATGCTCAACTACGGCGCGCAGCCACTAGTTTGGGCTTGAGCCTGAAAAAGAGCAGGGCAAGTCTAGGCTCCGTCGATAATCACGGTGGCTACAGAATAGTTCACGCCCGCACAAATGCGATAGAATGCGGTGAGCGCTTCGATATGGCCATCGAAGAGGTGGCAAAATATCTCGCTAAAAATGCGCGAGAAGAAAAACTTACGGCGCTCGCCAACAGCTTAGAACGACTGATTTCGCAGGAGAACCCAAAGCAGAAATAAAGCGGCCCGGAAGGGTGTTAGAGCACCCAACCGAGCCTAACCACAATCCCGAACGAGGATCGGAACAATGGCTGAGAAACACCTAAGCGGGCGTGAGCCCGCGCGCAACCGCCGCGATATGGCGGAAACATTTCTATCAGCGACTGGATTCTGGCGCAAAGAGCTTTTGCTTCCAAACATTCGCTGACGTGAAAGGCCGAAAGGACCCGCGACTTTCGCGCACCCTTCACGGCTCCCTAGACACGTTGTGGTCCGGGCTCGATGCCGTCAATTCGACCGGCGCAGGCGTCTTCGTGACCGTGAACGCCATCAGATACCGGGAAAAGCGGAAGATCGAGAACCTCGCCAGGGTGCGAGCCATCTGGCAGGACGACGACGCGGGCTTTACCGGCGAATATCCGCTCGCGCCGTCGCTCGTCACGCTCACAAGCGTCGGCAAGTTCCACCGCATCTGGGTAACGGAAGGGCTCACACCGGAGCAGCACCAGGCCGTTATGCGCCGCATGGTGCAAGACTACGGCTGCGACAAGGGCGCGAGCGATCTTGTCCGCGTTCTGCGGCTCCCCGGCTTCTATCACATGAAGGACCGCGATCAGCCCGCAGCTCGTGGAGCTTATGGAGGCCACCGGCGCGACATACAGCGCCGAAGAGATCATGGAGGCATTCCCGCCCCTATGGCCGGAGCCCGTGTCTGTTGCCTGCTCTATTGCTCCACGGGTGCGCTTCGCCAGTGCTTCGAGTGATAAGGCCACCCATCGGCTTTTGGCCGCGCTCGCATTCATCCCCGCCGATGGCCGCACCGAGTGGCTCAAAGTCGGCCAAGCCCTCAAGCATGAGCTTGGCGAGGCAGGGCGAGGCATTTGGGATCGATGGGCGCAACAGTCCGACAAGTACGCCGGTCGTGATCAAAGCAAGGTGTGGGCCTCGTTCAAGCGCGAGCAGGGGGCGTGCGTCACTATATCGAGCCTTTTCTACATGGGCTCACGACACGAAAGTGATCATTACGCACGTTAAGGTCGAACGAATGAGGAACGCTAGGCGCCCAGATGCGTGGTTAGCGCCTCGTAGAGCGCTGTCTTTCCTATCTTCAGCCGTGCAGCGGCCTCGCGGACGTTGAGCCCCTGGCTGATGAGTGCTTTGGCCCGTTCGAGCTTGTCCGGCGTCACCACCGGCTTGCGTCCACCTTTGCGGCCCCGCGCGGCTGCCGCTGACAGCCCGGCGCGTGTGCGCTCGCGGATGAGGTCGCGCTCGAATTGTCCAAGCGCGCCGAACAGGTGGAAAATAAGTCGGCCGCCCGGCGTCGTGGTGTCGATGCTTTCCGTTAAGGAGCAAAGCCCGACCTCGCGCCTTTCCAGCCCGGTCACTGTCTCGATGAGGTGCGGTAACGACCGCCCGAGCCGGTCGAGCTTCCAGACCACGAGCACATCGCCCTTTCTGAGGTGCGCGAGTGCATCGGCAAGGCCGGGGCGCTCGGTTTTTGCTCCCGACGCCTGATCGCGAAAAATCGTCTCGCAGCCTGCCTTTTCGAGCGCATCGCGCTGCAAGGCGAGGTCCTGATCGCCGGTCGACACGCGGGCATATCCGATGGCAGGCATGATAGCTTGGCCTTGTCCGATTTTCTGTCCGTCAAACATCCTGTCCGCTATCTCGTTGTCAATAGCATTTGTCGGACGATTTCTGGGGATACCGCCAAACGGCCGTTTGGCGGACAGCGCTTCTCGGGTTTTTTAGAGCCTCCAGATGACGAGGGAGGCTCATGGCAAGGCGGCGTTTGTTGACCAGCGCGCAGTGGGCGGGGCTGCTATCGCCGCCGACTGGGGAGCGTGACATCGTTCGCCATTACACGCTTACCGAGCAGGACCTGGCCATGATCGCCGCCAAACGCGGCGACCACAACCGGATCGGCTTTGCCTTGACCCTCTGCTACCTGCGCTTTCCAGGACGCGTATTTGCGCTTGGCGAGACCCCGCCTCCACCACTGCTCCGTTTCATTGCTCGCCAGCTACACGCTGAGCCTGACGCGTTTTCTGCCTACGCGCGCCGCGATCAAACGCGGCGCCAGCACTTGGCGGAATTGATGCGCGCCCTCGATTGCAAGGGCTTCGAACGCTCGGACATGCGCTCACTGATCGCCTGGCTGACCCCCATGGCACACAAGCTCGGAGCTTCCGGCCAGCTTATATCGATGCTCATCAACGAGCTGCGATCACGCCGCATCCTTCTGCCGTCGGCAACAGTGCTTGAGATGATGGTGCATCAGGCTCGTGCCCGAGCCGAGAGTACATTGCATCGCGCCCTGGCCGGCGGTCTGAGCGCCGAAACACGCAAAACGCTCGATCAGCTTCTCGAGCCTATGCCTGAGGACGCAACGAGCCGTATGGCCTGGCTCAAATCGGCATCGCAGTCACCCGCTGCCCGCAACCTGCTTGGGCTTGCCGAACGCATTCGGTTCGTGCGTGCCCTTGAGATCGACAGCAAGCGCCGGTTGAACATCCCCGCGCAAGCCTTTGAGAGGCTGGCCGACGAAGGCTTGCGCATGACCGCCCAGCACATCTGTGACCTTACAAGCCACCGTCGCCACGCCATCTTGTGCGCGACCGTGATCAAGCTCGAAAGCATTCTCACCGACGCGACATTGTCGATGTTCGATAAGCTCATGGGCGGTATCGCCCGCAAGGCGGAACGGCGTTCCCAGGAGAAAACGCTCCAGTCCGCGCGCGATGTCCGAGCCCATATTCAATCTCTGACCAGCGCCTGTAGAGCCGTAATCGAAGCGCGCGAAACTGGCGCAGACCCGTTCGCCGCCGTTGATCGCCAGGTCGGTTGGAGCGAGTTTCTTCGCTCTGTCGTCGAAGCCGAAGCCTTTGCCGAACCGGCGAATTCTGACGACAAGGCTAAGTTGATCGAGAAATATCCGTCCGTGCGCATGTTTGCGCCAACGCTGCTTGAGACATTCCGGTTCCATGGCGGCAGCGCCATGTCGAGTTTGCTAAACGCCATCGAGGCTGTCGCGAAGATGTACCGATCTGGCAAGCGGGCATTGCCAGAAAAGACGCCGATCGCCTTCATCCGCAAGTCCTGGCGAGCTTTCGTGATCAAGGGCAAGGAGATTGATCGCAAAGCTTATGTGCTCTGCGTACTCTTAGATCTGCGCGACCGGCTTCGCGCTGGCGACATCTGGGTCGATGGTAGCCGGCAATATCAAGACTTCGACAGCTACTTGACGCCGAAGGCGACATTCGCGCTGCTTAAGGCCGAAGGCCCCTTGCCGTTGGCGATTGATACCGATGCGGATCGTTACCTCGGGGGGCGCCGTGAAGTCCTGGAACGGGAACTGTCCGCCGTCGGCGCGCTCGCCGAGGCGGGCAAATTGCAGGACATCGAGATCGCTGATGGCGACATCAAGATATCACCACTCCGCGCTGTGACGCCACCGGAAGCAATTGGTTTAAGAGATCATGCCTATGACGTGCTTCCCCGCGTGAAGATCACAAGCCTCCTTCAGGAGGTCGATCGATGGACAGGGTTCTCCGACTGTTTCACACATCAACGCACCGGGCGCGCGGCTGAAGACAAAGCGGCGCTGCTTTCCGTCATCCTCGCCGACGGCATCAATCTTGGCCTCACTCGCATGGCCGATGTGTGCCGCGGCGTCACGGCGCGCCAGCTTGCCTGGGTGCATGACTGGCACGTGCGCGAGGAAACCTATGCCGCAGCTCTTGCTTGCCTGATCGATGCACATCGCGCTATGCCGCTGGCGCGGGTGTGGGGTACGGGAACCACGTCCTCCTCGGATGGGCAATATTTCCGGGCTGGCGGCCGCGGCGAAGCGTTCGCCGATATCAATGCGCGTCACGGCAACGAACCTGGAGTTGCCTTCTACACGCACATCTCCGACCAATTCGGGCCCTTCCACACGAAGGTCATCGCTGCCACTGCGAGCGAGGCGCCGCACGTGCTCGACGGCCTCCTCTACCACCAGACCGGCCTGCAGATCGAAGAGCATTACACCGACACGGGCGGTGTCACTGACCATGTGTTCGGTCTGTGTCATCTGTTCGGTTTCCGCTTTGCTCCGCGCATTCGTGACCTGAAGGATCGGCGGCTGCACATTTTCCCCGACATGAAAGCCCCATCGTGCCTGGAGCCGATCGTCGCTGGCGCCGTCAATGTGGAGCACTTCAAGGCGCATTGGGACGAGCTACTGCGGCTTGGCGTCTCGATCCGATCGGGTGCGAGCACCGCTTCCGCCATGCTGAAACGCCTCTCCGCCTATCCGCGCCAGAACGGTCTTGCCGTCGCGCTCCGCGACATCGGCCGCATCGAGCGGTCGCTGTTCACGATGGAGTGGCTGAAGAACCCCGAGCTGCGTCGGCGCGCCCAAGCTGGCCTCAACAAAGGGGAAGCCCGCAACGCGCTCGCGCGCGCCATCTTCTTCCACAGCCTCGGCGAGCTGCGCGACCGTACTTTCGAAAACCAGTTTTTCCGGGCGTCCGGCCTCAATCTGCTGGTCGCCGCCATCATCCTCTGGAACACGAGATATCTCGAAAAAGCGCTCGCAACGCTCGCTCCACCGCCGCACCTCATCCCGCACGTGACGCCGCTCGGCTGGGAGCACATCGGTCTGACAGGCGACTGTATCTGGGGAAGCGATGAGGTCATGGTCGAAGGTGCATTGCGCCCGCTGCGAGCCAAGCCATCATTGTTGGTGGCTTGATATGCGTTCCTGGTTCGTTCGACCTTGGCGTGCGTAACGATCACTTTCGTGTCGTGAGG
>CAVPNP010000014.1:0-17707 GCA_963706665.1 uncultured Alphaproteobacteria bacterium | reverse complement strand
CACGCCACCTCGGTGACGAGGGCAGGTTTGGCGTCTTTATCCTCGTAGAGTGCGTTGAAGCCGCTATAGCCATCGGCGTGGAGATGCCCTTTGAAGGAGGCGAGATGGCTGCGGCAGTGCTCACCCTTGCGGTCCGGTGTGTAGCGGTAAAGCACGGCCGGCGGCGCCTTGCCGGCATGGGGCCGCTCGTCACGCAAGTAAACCCAGAACCGGCCTTCCTTGGTCTTACCATTGCCGGGGGCGAGCACTGGCACGGGCGTGTCGTCCGCGTGAATGACACTGCCCGCCATCACATGCTGCCCGATTTTTTCCGCGAGCGGCTGCACCAGCCAAGCCACCTTGCCAACCCAATCGGCGAGCGTTGCGCGATCGAGCTCCACGCCATCGCGGGCATAAATCTCAGCCTGCCGGTAAAGCGGCAAGTGATCGCAAAACTTCGCGATCAGCACATGGGCCAGAAGGCCCGGCCCCGCCTGGCCGCGTGGAATGGGAAGCGCCGGCATCGGCTTTTGCGCCATGGCCTCGCATTTACGGCAGGAATAGGCGGGCCGGATATGACGGATCACCTCGAAGCGGCCGGGGACGTAGTCGAGGATTTCGGTGACGTCCTCGCCCACCTTGCGCAGGGCGCCGCCGCAAGCCGGGCAGGTACAGGCGGGCTCGTGCACGATCTCCCGGCGCGGCAGCGCCTCCGGCAGCTTGCGGCGCTGCTTTTTCGCCGGGGCGGCTTCCTGTGCAGGCTCCTCTTCCGCCGCCGCAGGCGCCTCCAGCGCGGCTTGCGCCTCGGCCTCCGCCGCCTCAAGCTCTTCGAGCTTCAGTTCGAGCTGCTCCAGCTCGCGGCTCATGCGTTCGGACGAGGCGCCGAAGCTCATGCGCTTCAGGCGCGCGATCTGGATTTTCAGCTTCTCGATTTCGAGCGTCTTCGTGACAAGCCCGGCCTTGGCCGCGGCGAGTTCGGCAGTTCGCGCCAGAACCAGCTCCTTGAGCTGTCCGATATCGTTGGGAAGTTCAACCGCGTCCGCCATGCAGAAAACCTATCTGCTTCGCGGCTTTCGCGCCATCATCCCGCGGCTTTGGGAACCCATGTTTTTTGCGGAGCGCGCCACTCCAGGCCTTCGAGCAGCATGGAGAGCTGCGCCGGGGTCAGCGTTACTGCACCCACCTTGCTGACCGGCCAGGTAAACCGGCCTCTCTCCAGCCGCTTGGCGAACAGGCAAAAGCCCTGGCCATCCCAATAAAGGACTTTTACCAGATCGCCCCGGCGCCCGCGAAACGCAAAAAGATGGCCCTCAAACGGGTTCTGCTTCAGCACTTCTTGCGCCAGCATCGATAGGCCATCGAAGCCTTTACGCATGTCCGTGACACCGCAGGCCAGATAGATGCGCACCCCGGCCGGTACCGTGATCACCGCTTGCCTCCATCAAGGGCGGCCGCAAGCCTGGCCAGAAGGGCGGGATCGATCTCCTCATCCACCTTGAGGGTGCGGCCATTGCCAAGGGCGATCTCAACAACACTGGCGCGGCGGCGCGTAGCAGGCGCTGTGCGAGGGGCCGGCAGCGGCGGCGCCGGGGGCTCCTCCACCTTGACCGGGACGAAAGCGGCGCAGGCCGCGGAGGAAACGGATATCCCAGGCAGCTTGCCCGCGCGCGCTTTCCGGAGCCACGCATAAACTTGGTTGCGGGCGACGCCATTCCGGTCTGCAACACCAGCAACCGTGGCGCCCGGCGCCAGCGCCTCCTCCATGATCCGCGCGATCTCCTCCGCCGGCCACTTCCGCCGCCGTTCTACCACCTGCACGATCTCAAGCCGCTTCTTGTCCATTACCGTCCTTACTCACGTGCGTAAGGACGCTAAGCCACACGAACCGCCTCATCCGCGCAAGGCAGCCTTCAAGGGACGCTTACCGTTGCGCTGCGATAAGGTCGACAGAAAAATGGCGACGCGCTCAAGCGCATTTTGCTGACCGAGCGTGAGGAGAAGATTGCGTGTTGCCTCGAGTTCGGAAGAGACGGCCTGATAAAGGCCAAGCGCAAATTTTGTATCTTGCGCGGCCAGCTGATTGACCCTTGAGAAGGGCACTGACTTCAACAAGGTCGCGCCGACGGCCTGGGCGCTGCAGGAATAAACATCCGAAGCGCCGAGCCCGATCACATCGCCCGCAAAGGCAAAATTCGAATGGCGTTTGCCCCCCGAGACACGAACGCGCGCGCGCGCGACGTGTCGCCTGGGAGTGAATAAATCCTTCGAATTTTCCGAAAATTATTTGTTCCGCATTGCTTGCGAACGCAAATTCGAAAGTCAGTTTTTTTGGCGAAATAATATCGATTCGGCTTTACCTCTAGATTCGACTTTACCTCTAGATTCGGCTTTTCCTCTAGATTCGTGTTTACCTCTAATTCCGCTAAGCGATAGGGAAAAACTCGAATCCGAAAAATTCGCCGCATTAAAAAATGCAAGCCTCGAATTTCTCGACGCCGAGTTTGCGCTGGCGGCTATCGCGAATGGCTGGGACGCAACTCAATTATTCGGTCTGCATGCGGGTGGCGCGCCTATAGCGCGTAGCGACGCCTATGGCTTACTGCCGCTTCTCGCATGGTCTGTGCTTGGCTTGCGGCTTTCCGGTATCGTAGCACTGGGCACGTAAAGACGAAAAGGTAAAAATAGCGGTAAAGACGAAAAGCGATATGGATCAAAAGTAAAACCCCATGATGCATGCGCACGCGCGCGATGTGTCTCGCTCGGCAGCTCTTGCGCCCGTACAGACTCCCCTCTGCCCAAAAAGTTCGGACCCGATAAGCTCGCGCCGGATCGCTGCCATGTTGATGGTAATGAATGGCCTTTGCGGCGTTGGCTGCAATCATGCACCGCGTGCGCAACCGTTGCTTTGCCCGTGCCGGGCTCTCCAGTAATTACAACGGTCAAATCCGATGAGACCAACCGCACCATCACTCGATACACTACTTGCATCAAGACAATCAAGATTATCCACGGAATGCCATATATTATCCATGTGGCTTAAGGATTACATATATAAAAATATTATAGTCTTATCTGTTGCTTTGGTCGTTCTGGCATTCTTACGGCTAAGCTTTCTCCTAGAAACAGCCGCTCGCGTGCACCCAACGCTGCCTACCTTGTCTAGGACAATCTCTTGGTAATCCCAGCCTAGCGTTCGGACACGCTTTGCCGGATGGCGACCGGCGGTTACAGCACGCGCGCGCTTCATACTAATGATGAGGAGTGCTTCCACGTCATGCGCGGGCGCGCTCATGGCCCGGCATTTTCACGCGTGGCTTTTATACTTGAGCATAAAACTCTTCTGCAGCTGGGCTTTTCGAGATAAATTGCACAAATTTGAACACAAGCCTAAGGCTGACCGATCTCGCATGGACTATGTTTTGCGCGACAATAGCGCCGTCTGAAGACCATCCGCCCGGGACACATTTCAAGCTGTTGCCCTCGACTATCCATGTCGCAACAACCATCATCTTCAAGGCCATGACGAGTTCGCTGCCTTCGATTGCGAAGGATACCTGCGAGTCGCGGTCCAGATCTCGGCAGAGAAACTCATGCAGGATTTGCAGTTTTTCGCGCCGGTAGTTGCAGTTGCGCCTGAGAAGCCGCTCCTCTTGTTCAATCCAATACTTCATAAAACTCGGGACAATGCATAGAGGCCGCAGAACAACGTTCGAAGCTCAATGCTGCAACGATTTACCTACCGCATACGTCCGGCGGCGCGCTGTGAGCAGGAGGTGGGTAGCCCGATCCATGAAGACCGGATCTGCGGCATAGGTTTCTTCGAGCCGTGCGAGTTCACCGAGAAGCCAAGAGTCCGCTTTCAAACTTGGAGGGTTCCATCGTGGATCGGGCATAAACCGATTGTGGAACAAGTCTAGTCCACGAAGTTCCTCGATTTCGAAGTCGTCAGAAAAATAGCTTCTGAGTTCGGATGCGGTGAAGAGATGACAACTCATTGCGATCTGCCGACCGTCCTTGAGATCGATTTCGCATTGATCTTCGTCGTGATTCCGTTTGAACCGCAGTGTTTTTTCCATGGAGTCGACGAAAGCCGTTGGGGTACTACCGACCGCGCGCACAGTGGTGACGAAGTGTCCGGACGTAACACGCCCCATCTCCGCCGAAATATTGGTGAGGACGCTGGCCGGTAGATGACTGAGGACGCTGTAGAGGCAAAGCGCGAGGTCGACCGAGGCGTTGGCTTCCGGGAGGGGAGCACCAAGGTCCGCAACATCGAATGCGAGGCTGACGCCTGGAAGTCTGGAAAGATCACTTGCCATCGATCGCGCCCGTTGGACCTGCACTTGCGCAATATCGAAGCCGCGCGCGTGAATGTTGCTGAAGCCAAGCTCATGAGCCTTTATTACAAGACGGCGCAGCCAAGTTCCGGGACCACAGCCGGCGTCGAGGAGGCTGACCGAACGGGCGCCTGAGGCCCGCAAGCAAGAAAGCTTTGCTTCCAACACAGCCCAAACATACCGATCGGCATAGGCGTGCGGCCCGTCGAAATGGAATAAGTGTCTCGGATCACCATCCGCGTAGGCGAGGTAGTCGTTACCTGCTTGATTGTAGATCGCCGCGATGTTTCGGCTCTGCTCGCTATGAGCGGCTGGGTCAGCGTGCGGAAGCCTACGTTGGCTCGTGAAATCCGCGGCGCGGAAGCCATTTTGATTGTGGCTAGGCATTGCGGACGCCAGAAGCAGCTGGCGCTTCAACTTGGTCTTCCATCGGGTCCCCATTCGGCCTTGCCTCAAGAGACGCGTTGCCACCGGCGGTGGAATCGTTAGCAGCCGTCTTACTCCGGCTCCGCATATCGAGTTCAAGAATTCCGGGCACCATAATGATCGCTTGTTCACGGCCGCCATTCTCGAACATCGCGAAGCGGCATGCTTCCGTACGGCTGATAAAGAGCCCCCCAAGCAGGCCCGATTGGTCCTGCACGACCCAGTGTCCACGCCGGTTCTTCCCGATGAAGAGGAGCGGCGATCGCGAGGGAGGTTCGGCATTTTCAGAATGGTCAGGTTTCAAGTGGTCCAGTTGCGGCATGGCGCTACTCCTTCAACTTGGCGCTAGCTTTCATTGAGGAAATGTATCCATGCGCGCATAGGGATTCGAGAGGAGGAACGTCCTTGCCGCATATATGCCGCATATATAAAGAATAAAGACGCCAGGGAGCTTGTAAGAGGCACATCGCCATTGATCGTTCCTGTCCGCGCAGGCTATGGGCGTGCCGCTCGGCAACCTTCTTCGCGCCGCATCCTCAGCGAACATGGCATTGCATCTACCAAATGAATTGCATTCATATTTTTTACATCTTAAGGTTGCTTCGATTCGGGCTGTATTCGCGTTCTCATGTCTGCGTGTGTTGGCTAACCTTGCCGCAACAAATGGGGACACGCAAATATGCCGGCCTTGAGGACCTCAAAGTCGCGTCTCGGTGTAATGATGTTCGCTTGGGGGGGTGCTCCTGGCGGCAAACGCTGCCCTGGCGGACGATAAGGCCGATAAAAAAGCGAAAGACGAGGCCGAGGCCGCGGAATATCTCGGCTTCTTCGGACGCTTCTTTAAGGCCTATGCGGATGAGTGGGGCAAGACCGCGCCGCCTTCAGACCCGAAAACGCCCGCGCCGGTCACGCGAAGACCGGAACCCTTTCCGCCAGCGCCCGTAACCCAGCCGCCCTATCCTTTCACGGACTGGCCCTATGGCGGTGCAAGCACGATTGGCGCCAGCATCCCAAATGCGGTCGATAGTCCGCTAATGACGGCGTTGGCCCCGACAGACCTCGGCGCTTTCCTGAAGGAAAGGAACATTCAGATTTATGGCTGGGTGAACGGCGGCTTCAACCTAAGCACGGCCCAGGGCGCAAAGCAGGGCAACTTCCCCGCGGCCTATATGTACAAGCCCAATACCGGCGAACTCGATCAGGCGGTCGTGTATGTGGAGCGGGTGCCCGACACCGTACAGCAGGACCACTTGGACTGGGGGTTCCGCTTCGCGACGCTCTATGGCGAAAACTACCGTTACACCACCGCCTACGGCGTCGCCAGCTATCAGCTGCTGCAGCACAATCACGAATTTGGCTATGACTTTCCGATGGTCTATGGCGAGGTTTACATCCCGGGTGTTGCGGAAGGGGTGTTGCTCCGAGCCGGCCGCTTTATTTCAGTGCCCGATATCGAGGCGCAACTCGCCCCGAACAACTACATGTACTCTCACTCGCTGACTTACGGTTATGACAATTACACCAACACCGGCATCATCGGCTCATTGCAGGCAACGAAGAACTGGCTCTTTCAGGCAGGTATCACGGCCGGGACCGACACGGTGCCGTGGAATGGGAGAGACCCGTATAGCGCGACAATCTGGGTGAGAACGGCGCGTCAATCAGGATGAGACGAGACAGCCGAGCGGCGTAATGATTGTCGCTCGGCGCTCTCTTGGCAAGACCTTTGATTGACGTGGCGCGTCAATCAGCTTTCGGAGGTTTCGGTTTTTTTGATTGTCGCGTGGGCGGCTGGCCGTCCGCGTCCGCGCTTTCGCTCGAGGGCTTCCCGTCGCCGGTAGCTTTCGACATTCATTTCGAAGATCGTAGCATGATGGACGAGGCGGTCGATGGCCGCGAGCGTCATGGCCTGATCGGGGAAGATTTTGCCCCACTCGCCGAACGGCTGGTTGGCCGTGATCAGCATGGATCGCCGCTCATATCGCGCCGCGATCAACTCGAACAGCACGCTGGTCTCGGCCTGATCCTTGGTGACGTAGGCGATGTCGTCGAGGATGAGGAGGTCGTAGCGGTCGAGTTTGGCGATCGCGCTTTCAAGCGCCAGTTCGCGGCGGGCGACCTGAAGCCGTTGCACAAGATCGCTCGTGCGGGCGAACAGCACCCGCCAGCCGTTTTCGACGAGGGCGAGACCGAGCGCGGCCGAGAGATGGCTTTTGCCCACGCCGGGAGGCCCGAACAACAAGATGTTGGCCCCTTTGCCGAGCCAGGCGTCGCCCGAGGCCAGCGCCATTACCTGGGCTTTTGAGACCATCGGCACGGTTTCGAAGTCGAAGGCGGCGAGCGTTTTTCCGGCCGGCAGACGCGCCTCTGCCATATGGCGTTCAATGCGCCGGCGCCCTCGATCGGCGAGTTCGTGCTCGGCAAGGGCTGCCAGGAAGCGGGCCGCTGGCCAGCCCTCCTTGTCGGATTGCTCAGCAAGTTTGGGCCACATCAGCTTGAAGCCCGGCAGGCGCAGTTCCGTCAGCAAAAGCTCGAGGCGGGCGGCGTCGATGTTCACGGTTGTCATGCCGCTGCCTCCAGACCGAAGGCTGGCTCGACAGCGTAAACAGCAACAAGTTCATCGTAAGCATGTAGCGGCGCGAGGTTCACCTCGACAACTGGCGCCGAGGCCAGGGGTGGACCGAAGCGTTCGCGCAATCTTGCAAGGTCCAGCGTCTGGCCGGAATGAAGCGCGGCGTCGATGGCCTGGGCCAGTTCGGTCTCGCAGCCGCGATCGTGCGCCAGCGCAAGCAGTTCAACCGTCGCCTTGCACGCTCGCTTTTCGCCGCCGCTGGCGCGTAACGCCTCGAAGGCTTTTCGATAAGCCGCATGCGGGAACAGCTGATCGCGGTAGGCAAGATTATTGAGCGCCATCGGCTTTTTGCGGAGCGCGTGGATGACATGCCGGTAATCGACGACGTGGCCGCCCTTTTTGTCCGAGACCGGCTGCCCGCGTTTGAGCGTCATCACCGGCGTCGAGCCGAGAAAGCATTCGAGCCGGCCGTCGTAGATCCGCACGCGCAGGCGGTGGCCGATCAGCCGGGACGGAGCGGTGTAAAACACGCGCCGCAGGATGAAGCCGCCGCTCGACGTCACGGTCACGATCTTTTCCTCGTAGTCAGCCGTGCGCCGCCTTGGCAGCGGGGTTAGCGCCGCCCGCTCCAACTCGATGCGCTTTCGGTTATGGGCATTGCGCCGGCCGACGATCTCGTCGACGAAGCCGCGGTAGCTGTCGAGGTCCTCGAAGTCGCGGCTGCCGCGGAGCAGAAGCGCGTCCTCGAGCGCCCTCTTCAGATGGCCATGGGAGCTTTCGATAGACCCATTCTCATGGGCGATGCCGGGATTGTTGCGCGTCGGCGTGATCCCGTAGTGACGCATGAGGCCGTCGTAACGCTGGGTCAGGTCGTCCTGGGCTGTCTTGTCCAAATTGCGGTACGCCGCCGACAGGCTGTCGCTGCGATGTTCGCTGGGCACGCCGCCGAGCGCCCAGAGCGCATTCTGCAAACCTTCGGCCAGCGCCACGAAGCTCTCGCCGCCGAGAACCACATGGGCATGCTCGAAGCCGGAGAACGCCAGCCGGAAGTGATAGAGCCGGTGCTCGAGCGCGATGCCCGCAATCGTAATGCACAGTTCGCTCGTGTCCGTGAAATCCGACAGGCCAAGACGGCCAGGCTCGTGCTCCTGGCGGAAGATGACATCCTGTTCGGGTCCTTCGACGGCGCGCCAGGTTCGCATTCGCCGTTCCAGCGTGCGCCGGATATTGGGATTAAGGCCGGGATGCCGCCGCCGGATCTCGTCGAACACGGCGATCGACCGGATGCCCGGCGCCGCCTTCAGGATCGGCACGACCTCGGCGTCCCAAATCTTAGCGAGCGGATCGGGCCGGCGGCGTCCGCGCGGCGCCTTTTTCTGGGATGGCAGACGCGGATCGTTCTCGATCCGGTAGCCGGTCGCGGTGCTGAAGCTAGCCTTGGCGGCGGCAACAGCGGTGTCGTGGGTCTGTCGGAAACTCATATACAGCCTCATCTGATGGTCGGTGATGTGGAGGCCGGGCAAGCGCTGATCCCTCGAGATTGAGACGAATCAGTAGCTTGACGCCGTCCTGCTCGACCGCCAGACGGGTTCGAAAAACGCCGCCGGGGGTAACCGCCGTCAGTCGGGCTACGCCCTCCTTCCGTCGGTTACCCCCGGCACATTCTCATCCTGATTGACGCTGCTCTCTCATCTTGATTGTCGCGGCGCAGACCCGGGCAGGGAGCCCTCGCTAACGGCCTGCGCTCGATGGAACTCCGACAATTCCTGGCACGCCGTCTATGCCTGCGCCAATGGCATAAACGACGGGCACTACGGCTACAACAATCTTCAGTGGAAGGGATTTACCACCTATCACAAGCTTGATGAGAAGTGGCACATCTCGGCAGAATTTTGGCACATAAACGAGGACCACGCCCCGAGTAATGGCATTCTCAATGGCGGCATCGCCGGGGTCAGCCCCTTTGACCCGGGGCAGCCCAGCTTTATTCCAAGGAATCCTCCCAATAAGGCTTGGTGTCCGCCCGGCCAGCTTTACTGCACCGCGGATGAGTGGTCGGCTCTGATTTACGTGAACTACAAATATACAGACTTCGACAATTTTACCTTCCGTGCGGAATATTTCAGCGACATGAAGGGACAGCGCACCGGCGTGAAGGCTGACTACGACAACTTTGCCATCGCATGGCAGCACTGGCTCTCGCCCAGCGTTTATATTCGCCCGGAATTGGCCTCGTATAACACGGTCAACGGTATTGCCGCCTTTGGACGAGATGCTGCCGGCACTCCTCATCAAAGCAGCATTATCATCTTCTCGGTCGACACGATCATCCGCTTTTAATGAACTAAGATTGAAGCCGAGGCGCAAGGCGACGGCCAACTAAAGGGGCGCATCAGGTGTGCCTCAAACCTCCACTTTTCCAATTATGGAGTAAACGCGTTGTGGGCGTGACATCGGTCCAGCTGCCCGAAGGATTATTCTTTATATATGAAACTAGCCTGACATCACCCTCGAATTTTTATGCGATATTAACCATCTTTGGCGGCGACCATTGCAGTCACACTACGTGGCCACCCTGGATCGAAGTTATCCTCAAAGGAAAACCCATGAAGTCCCGCATCGCATTGTCGCTGATCGTGCTTTCAGCCGCATATCTCGCTCAGGCCTATCTCAACTTGCAAACCCCGCTCATTACCGGACAGTTAGGGGGTCAGCAATTTGACAACAATAGCCCTGGGTTTGTTGATACTCAGCTTTGGTCTCGCATTCTCGCGTCGGCGGCCATTATGATTCCAGTTGTTGTCTTGACCCTCCTGGCGGCGATTTGGTGGAAACCTTCAAAACGCTTACTCGCTCGGCTGGCAGGTGCGGCGACAGCTGCTCTGCTGCTCATGAGCGCAGACCAAAAGGCGTATGCCTACTACGACCAAGCAAACTACACGGAGGCCTATTTTATCCTCCCCAACGAGTTCGCCTTCTTCATCCCCGATGTTGGTGCGAACAAAGACACCCAAGCTGGCTTTGGCTCGGAAGCTTATCTGCAAGAGAATAAGATTCCGGCGAAACGTTTCGAGATACCTCATCAAAAACTGACAGGGACATCCTATTGGTCCAACTACTACGTGCCTACAGGACGTTTGATTATCGTCGATCGCACGCCTTACAATCGTGAATGGACCGCCGCTAGTCATCGCGGAACATCGCATAAAGATGAATCCATGCCTTGCCAAAGCAAGGAAGGCCTAAACGTCACTGCCGAAGTTGGAATTGCTGTGTCGGTCCATGAAGAGGACGCTGCCAAGTTCCTCTACTGGTTTGGCGTGAAGCCTCCTGTTGGCGACCGCAAAGAGCCCCAAGTCATCTTCACGTCAGTTTACTATGGCCGCAACCTTGCCGAAGTTATGGATGGCGTTGGCCGTGGCCAAATACAAACGCTGGTGTGCAACGAGATTGGAAAGTATCCCCTAGATAAAGTCAACGAAATGTACGTGCAAATTATTGATCAAGTTAAGCTAAAATCGGAGGCGTTTTTAAAAACGCGTGGCATAACCCTAGATTATATCGGTTGGTCAGGCACGTTGACGTTCGATAAAGACGTGCAACAGGCTATAAACGACAACTATACCGCACAAAAAATAGCGCCCGTGCTTGATACCCTCAAGACGAAGGCGCTTCTGGATGCCGCTGGCAAATGGAATGGTCAGCTTCCTGCCTTGCCGAGCGTTGTCGTTGTGCCGAGCAACTTGACGGACATTATTACCGGTCTCGTTAAAGTGCCGGAGGGCGACAAGAAATAACGGTGGTTTACTAGCATTTGGGCGCGACATCGTGGTGTTGCAAAACCAACACTTAAGCGATGCGCACCCACCAGCGCACCAACGCAACAAACGTCCAAACGCCCTCAACCAAGCCAAAAGGCCACGCCCCTTGGAGAAAGGCGTAAGCCGAGGCAAGAGCGCATGAGGCGGCGAAGGCAAGAATGAACCAGGGACTGCGGTGCTCAAACGCATAGGCTAAGAGCATCATGCTGACGGCGAAAAGGCCAAATAGTGTTAAATTATCCATGCGTTTCCATGAGAGGATTTTTCCAAAAGAACACCCCAGACACCACCCTGGCGGCAAATGAAATGGTCAGCTTCTGCCTTGCCGAGCGTTGTCGTTCTGCCGAGCAACCTGACGGACATCATTACCGGTCTCGTTAACGTGCCAGAGGGCGATAAGAAATAACGGTATTAGCTCGAACCTCGACGCGCCGCTCCTCCACAGCGAGGAACCGGCCGCCGACTCGGCAGGCGGACCTGACCGTTGCCGATCAGACACCGCGGGACGCGCTTATCCCCATCGGATGCCTTCGTCGCTGTCATGAACGTGGAGGCGGTAGCCGACGCGGGTCTCGGTAATGATATGGACGGGGCGTTCGGGCTCGGCCTCAATCTTACGACGGAGCAGCCGCACGTAAATGCGTAAATATTGCACATCGTAGTCCCCACCCCACACCTCCTGCATGAGGAAGTTGTGTGTCAGCACCATGCCGGCATTGAGGACAAGCAGGCGCAGGATCTCGTATTCTTTCGGTGAGAGACTGATCTCTTCGCCCCGCACCGTCACCATGCGGCGCACGAGGTCGACGGTCAGAGTACCGCTTTTGAAAGGTTCGCCTCCCTGTGCCTGGATGCGATGCCGCATTGCCGCGCGGACACGCGCCACGAGTTCTCCCATCCCGAATGGCTTCGTTATGTAATCATCCGCGCCAAGCTCGAACGCCTGGATGCTGATTCCGGGCTGAACGCGCCCATGATTCCGAGATGAAGTCGCCCAGTGATTCCGGAATGATCTCGCCCGGCATTCCGAGAAATTATCGCCCATCATTCCAAGATTAATCCGCCCACCTCTAAGGGGATCGCAACGTGGGCTCTGCTGGCTGATTAGCGTTCGCTCCATTCGGTTCGATTGGAGGGCACATGCCAGCAGCGAGGATTACGATGCGCCAAGTGCGTGAGATTTTGCGATTAACATTTTTGGGGGCTTCGGGGCACGAGATCGCCCGGCGCACTGGTGTTGCACCATCAACGGTGCGCAGCACCTTAAAGCGGGCAGCGGCATTGGGGATAGGCTGGCCGTTGCCTGATGGGCAAAACGACGCCTGCCTTGAGCGCTTGCTTTATAAAGCCAGCGGCGCAAAACAGGGGCACCGGCACCGTCCTGAGCCTGATTGGGCTTTCTTACATCGCGAGCTGAAGCGCAAACACGTTACGCTGTCGATCTTGTGGGATGAATACATCGCCGAGCATCCAAACGGGTATCGCTATTCGCGGTTTTGCGAGCTTTACAGCGCCTATGAAGGCAAGCTGCCGCTGACGATGCGCCAGACCCATCGGGGCGGCGAAAAGCTCTTCGTCGATTACGCAGGCGATACAGTGCCTGTGATCGTCGATCGGCTGCGGGGGCTAACGCGGCCCGCGCAGGTCTTTGTGGCCGTGATGGGCGCCTCGAACTTTACCTATGCGGAGGCCAGCTTTAGCCAAAGTCTGCCGGACTGGATTTTAGCCCATTGTCACGCCTTCGAGGCGCTGGGCGGGGTGCCTGAGCTTCTGGTGCCGGACAACACCAAGGTGGCGATTATCAAGGCCTGCCGGTACGATCCGCAAGTCAACCGCACCTATGAAGCCATGGCCGACCATTATGGGGCCGCCATTTTGCCCGCCCGGCCACGCAAACCGCGTGATAAGGCCAAGGTTGAAGCCTGCGTGCTGATCGTCGAGCGCTATCTTTTAGGCCGTTTGCGGCACAGGCAGTTTTATAGCCTGAGCGAACTCAATCAGGCCATTCAAGAGATGCTCGTTTGGATCAACGAAGAGCGCCTTTTGCGCCGCATTGGGCAAACCCGCCGCCAGTTGTTCGAAGAGCTCGACCGTCCCCTCCTCAAACCATTGCCTGCCGAAGCTTATGTTTATGCCGAATGGCGTGTGCGGCGCGCAGGCATCGATTATCATGTCGAGGTTGAGGATCACTATTACAGCGTGCCTTATCGCTTTGCGAACAAGGAGTTGGAGGTGCGCCTGACGGCGCGCACTCTCGAAGTGTTCCACAAAGGCGAGCGCATTGCCTCCCACTTGCGCAACTCCTCCAATCATCATCACACCACCGTGAGCGAACATATGCCTGAAAGCCACAGGCGCTTTGCGGGCTGGACGATCGAACGCATTCGCCGTGAAGCCGCAAGCATAGGGACATCGGCCTCAAGCTTATGCGAGTTGATCCTGGAAAAGCGCCGGCATCGCGAACAGGGCTTTCGCGCCTGTCTTGGCATCGTCCGGCTTGCAAAACCCTATGGCTCGCAAAGGCTTGAAGCCGCTTGCCTGAGAGCGCTTGAGATCGGCGCTTACACGTACCGTTCGGTCAAGTCGATCCTCGACAATAACCTTGACCGCCAGATGCCAGCGGCAGCGCCCAAAGATGGCCTGCCGCTCATCCATGCCAACATCCGTGGTCCCCGTTACTACCACTGATCCGCCCCCAGAAGAGAAGGCTGTGGAGGGGATGGATAACGCTATCGCGTTACCCACACCCACCACAGCAACAGAAAAAACAGCCAGAAAATCCAATTTTTACAGGAAAGGAAGCATCATGCTCAATCATCCAACGCTCGATCGGCTTAATGAATTGGGTCTCTTCGGCATGGCCAAAGCCTTTGCCGAATTCATGGCATCATCCGATGCTCAAACGCTGTCACTTGCCGAAGGTCTCGGCCTCATCCTTGATCGTGAGGCAAGCTATCGCAACGACAAGCGGCTCGCGTCACGGCTCAAATACGCCAAGCTTAGAGAGCAGGCAGCCGTTGAAGATGTCGATTATCGCATCCCCCGCGGCTTGGATCGCGCCCTCTTCCAAAAACTCATCGCGGGCGATTGGATCGATGCGCACGATAATCTCATTCTGACAGGCGAAACCGGCTTGGGGAAAAGTTGGCTTGCTTGTGCGCTTGGCCACAAGGCTTGCAGGGATAACCGGTCGGTACTCTATCACCGTGTCCCAACCCTGTTTGCCGAGCTCGCCCTTGGCCGTGGCGATGGCCGTTACCGAAATCTTCTGAAAACCATGACGCGCGTCAATCTTCTCATCCTTGATGACTGGGGCTTGTCTCCGCTGGATGCTCAAGCCCGCCATGACTTCCTGGAAATCGTCGAAGAGCGTTATGGCCGCCGATCAACCATCATCACCGCTCAACCGCCTGTCGAACAGTGGCATGCCCTGATCGGCGATCCCACCTACGCCGACGCCATCCTTGATCGCATCGTTCACAACGCCCACCGCATCGAACTGGCCGGCGAAAGCATCCGAAAAACACGCTCGCGCACAGCCAAGAAGGATTGACCGGCACCAAAACCAAGTTCAAATCTTAAACGCCAGCAGTCCGCGCCCCTGGGCGACATAATCTCGGAATCAATGGGCGAGATAAAGTCGGAACGGTGGGCGAGTTTAAATCGGAATCACTGGGCGACTTCGTCGGAATCGGCACCTGGACCTTGCCGCGCTCATCATCCCGAGCTGAAAGCACGATAATGGGAACTTTCGAGCCGATAGCGCGAACGCGACGGATGACATCAACGCCGTCGATGTCCGGCAAGCCAAGATCGAGAATGACCGCGTCCGGCTTTTCCCTGCCAATTATGGCCATTGCCTCCGCGCCGCTGCCTGCTTCCAGGACGCGGTAACCGTGCACAGCAAGGTTGGTCCGGAGGAGACGGCGGATTGGCGGCTCGTCGTCCACCACAAGGATCGGTGTCTTATCGCCGGCTGCGTTCATTCTGCAGCTCTTTTTTCACGATTATTCTTTGCCTGCCGAATTGGGTGGCGCCTCTACAAAACCATAGCAGATGGCAAGGCCGAGACCTGTTCCTACCGTGGCGCCCTTCCTGTTTTACACGATGCAACTTCTCGAAAACCCGCTTAGGATGACAACCGCCCAGTGCGTTAGTATGGGCGAGTTCATCCACGAGGGTGATCTGAGGACGCCTCTTAAGAAGACCGTTTGGATTCCATCTCCTCAAGCTTGCGCCCTCGATGATCGGTTGCTCGCTGCCGGATAATTTCCGACGCGCATTCCCTACCTGCTGGCCTGAGCAGACTGTGCCGCATCGAGGCTCAAGTTTAACCTGAGAACGTTTACATGGGGCTCCCCAATGATTCCGAGGAAGCGCCCCTCGAGGTTATTGTCGACAATTTGGCGCACGCGATGCTCAGGCATCTGTCGAGCCTTCGCCACGCGCGGCACCTGAAAGTAGGCTGCGGCCGGCGTGATGTCCGGGTCCAGTCCGCTCGCAGACGTCGTGACCAGATCGACGGGAACCGGCACCGACGGATTCTCCGCTTGCAATTTCTTTGTATCTTCGGCCACGCGGTCGATCAGAACTCTTCGAGGTTGGGCCAGCGTTCGAGCCCCCCGAGTTGCTCGCGTTATAGGGCGCAGGAATCGACTTTGTGGCGTCATTTGGATCGGTATCGGTGGTCGCCGAAGGGCGGCCATGGAAGTAGCGCGCATCGGCGAAATTCTGGCCGATTAATTCCGATCCCAAGACCTTGCCGTTATGCTCGATCAGGCTGCCATTCGCCCGGTAGGGGAACAGGGCCTGAGCGATGCCAGTCATACCGAGCGGATAGGCAACGCCGGTGATGATGGTTAGGCCGATAATCATCGTGATCGCTGGGCGTATTTGTTTCAACATGGTGAGATTCCTTAAGCCAGACCGATTGCGGAAACGCAGAGGTCGATAAGCTTGATGCCTACGAACGGTACGATTAATCCGCCGATACCGTAGATGAGAAGGTTGCGCGTGAGGATTTTCGACGCCCCCGCGGGCTTGTAGGTCACGCCTCGCAGAGCGAGCGGGATCAACGCTACAATGATCAAGGCATTGAAGATGATCGCGGAGAGTATCGCGCTTTGCGGCGTTGACAGCTGCATGACGTTCAGCGTCTGAAGCTGCGGGTAAAACGCCACGAACATCGCCGGGATAATGGCGAAATATTTGGCGACGTCGTTGGCTATCGAGAAGGTGGTCAACGCGCCGCGCGTGATAAGAAGCTGCTTGCCGATCTCGACGATCTCGATGAGTTTTGTTGGATCGCTATCGAGATCGATCATGTTGCCGGCCTCGCGAGCCGCCATCGTGCCTGTGTTCATAGCCACGCCGACATCGGCTTGAGCGAGCGCCGGGGCGTCGTTTGTCCCGTCGCCGCACATGGCCACGAGCTTACCTTTGGCTTGCTCGTCGCGAATGAGCTGCAGCTTATTCTCCGGCGTCGCTTGGGCGAGAAAGTCGTCCACCCCCGCTTCGGCTGCGATTGCTGCGGCCGTGAGCGGGTTATCGCCCGTAATCATCACCGTGCGAATACCCATCTGCCGCAGTTCAGCAAAGCGCTCGCGGATGCCGCCCTTCACGATGTCCTTCAAATGGACAAGCCCGAGGAGGCGACCGTCGCGGGCGACGGCAAGAGGCGTGCCGCCCGTCTTAGAGATCGCCTCGGCTCCGCGCTCAAGCTCCGGCGGCATCGGCGTATTCGGGCTGCTGGTCATCTGGCGGACATAGGCGACGACGGCCTGAACGGCACCTTTGCGGATTTGCTCGCCTTCCACGTCGATGCCGCTGAGGCGTGTTTGCGCCGTAAAGGGGATGAAATGGGCGTCGAGCGGAGCCATCTCGCGGCCGCGAATCCCGTAGCGTTCCTTCGCGAGTACGACGATAGAGCGGCCTTCCGGCGTTTCATCCGAAAGCGACGCCAGTTGCGCCGCGTCCGCAAGCTCGCGCTCCGTGACGCCCGGCAACGGGATAAACTCCGTGGCTTGCCGATTGCCGAGCGTGATCGTGCCCGTTTTGTCGAGAAGAAGCGTGTCGACGTCGCCCGCCGCCTCCACAGCCCGGCCCGACATAGCCAGCACATTGAACCGCACGAGCCGGTCCATGCCTGCAATGCCGATGGCGGACAAAAGCGCGCCGATGGTGGTCGGGATCAGCGTCACGAACAGCGCGACGAGGACGAGCACGGAGATGTTTCCGCTCGCATAGGCCGCGAAGCTCGGGATGGTCGCCACCGCGAAGACGAAGATAATCGTCATGCCGGCGAGGAGGATGTTGAGCGCGATCTCGTTAGGCGTTTTCTGCCGCTCCGCACCTTCCACGAGTCCGATCATACGGTCGAGAAAGGTCGAGCCTTGCGCCGCTGTGATACGCACAACAAGCCAGTCCGGAAATGACCTGCGTGCCGCCCGTGACTGCGGAGCGGTCGCCGCCTGAATTCACGGATCACTGGCGTCGAATTCGCCTGTAATCGCGGCTTCGTTCACCGAGGCGACGCCCTCGATGACTTCGCCATCGGACGGGATCTGGTCACC
>CAVPNP010000013.1:0-12058 GCA_963706665.1 uncultured Alphaproteobacteria bacterium | reverse complement strand
AAGCAGAGAATTCTTAGCGTGGCCAACGGATCGCGATTTCGCTCCGCGTTAAGGGCGGCAACGGCTTCATGAATGGCTGCGTCGAGAGTGGCTGCATCGGAGAAGGTCTTGTGGGCGAGGTTGTGGCCTTTAAGATCGCGCCAGACAGGCTCGATGTCATTGAGTTCCGGCGCATATTTCGGCAACCATTCGACGGTGAGCCAATGGGCGCGGGCAGCGAGCGCTGCCTTCGCGGCCTTGCTCACATGGATGGGGCCGTTATCAAGCACCATGACAACCGGCTTGGTCTTAAGGCCCGGTTTGGGGCCATAGAGCCGACCGAGTTCTTCCAGAAGAGCGATGAAATCGGTACTGCGTTTGGTCCGGGAGGTGGTGACGATCAGCTTGCGCGCGGGCCAGGCGAGCGCGCCCATCATGGCAACTTTTTTGGCTTGCCCCGGTGCGGGGACGCGCAAATCGGCTCCGCGCTTTGCCCAAGCGCGCGCCAGATAGGGATGCGTCAGCGCCTCGCTCTCATCGGCGTAAAGCAGAACAATATCGCCAGCCTCGGCTTGCTGCCGGCGCAGCCTCAATCTCAAGCCAACACGGCCGATCTCATTGGCGTCTTGCCGCCCCTTCAAGGTGTGACGCGGCCGGCGCCAGCGGAAGCCCCTTTTTTGCGAAGCACTTTGGAAAGCTGCGACCGTCCGATCTTGACTGAGGATTCCGACGATGATGCGCACCTTTTCCAAGATGATGCTGCGCACCGTTCCGACATGATCGTGCGCAGCATTCCGATTTGAAGCTGCGCGGGGTAGAGCCGTCTTACTGGCCATGGTTTTCTGACATCAGCAATCGATAGGGGTCAAGCCTCCTTGCTCTTATTGGCGCGCTTCTTGCGCATGCTTTCGCCGGTCAGTTGGATGCGATGGGCGTTATGCACAAGACGGTCGAGGATGGCGTCGGCATAGGTTGGATCGCCGATGACGTCGTGCCAGCGATCCACGGGGAGCTGGCTCGTCACAAGCGTGGCGCGGCAGCCATAGCGCTCCTCAAGGAGTTCCAGAAGATCCTGCCTGGCGTCGGCATTGAGGGTCGTCAGGCCGAAGTCGTCGAGGATGAGAAGATCGGCGCGGCCGAGCGTGCGTAACAGGCGCGCATGCCTGCCGTCACCTCGAGCAAGGGCCAGATCGGCAAACAGTTTCGGCACTCTGCGGTAGAGAACCGAGCGGTTATCCCGGCAGGCCTTGTGGCCCAGGGCGCACGCCAGCCAGCTTTTGCCGGTGCCGGTTTTGCCGCAGATGGCCAGATTGTCGTGGGCCCTGATCCAATCGCCCTCGCCAAGCTTTTGGAACAGCGCCCGATCGAGGCCGCGGGAGCTGCGGTAATCGACATCCTCAAGACACGCCTGATGCTTGAACTTCGCCTCTTTGAGCCGCGCCGCAAGCCGCTTCTCGTTTCTGAAGGTCAGTTCGTGATCAAGAAGCAGGCCAAGCCATTCGGCGTGACTGAGCGCGTCCGCCTCCGGAGAGGCGCCAAGGCTCTCGAAAGCCTTGGCCATGCCGAAAAGCCCCAGCGCGCGCAGTTGATCAAGGGTCGGGTGGGTGAGCATTCTTGCATCTCCTTAATGGTAATAGCGCGGTCCGCGGATATTGGCGTGCTGGATCGGCGGGGTTTGCGGATCGCTGTTTTTTGACGTCCGCCGATCAAGTCGAGGATGGATTTGACCGAGCCGTAAGTCCTGGCCCCGATATCGAGGGCCCGCGAGGCTGCGGCCTCAAGGCGATCGGCGCCATGGCTTTTGGCCAGCCGGATGACGCCAAGGCAGGAGCGAAAGCCCTGTTCGGGATGGGACCTGTGCGTGATGATCGCCTCGCAAAGCGCCGCTGTCGCGGGGCCGATCTTTGCCGCCTCCTCGCGGATATGATCGAGTGTCCAGCCCGCATAGCGGCGGTGCCGCGACGGCATGTGCTCGGGCACGGTCGTATGCTTGTGATTGCCGCTCGTCCTGAGATGGGCGGCAATGCGCTCGCCCTTGAGGAAGACCTCGACCGTTCGGCCGGTGAGCCGCACCTCCACTTCAAGGCGCGCAAAGTGGTACGGCACGCTGTAGTAGTGATCGCCGACTTCGACGTGATAATCGATACCGACCCGGCGCAAACACCATTGCGCAAAAACGTAAGGCTCGGACGGAAGTGGCTTCAAGGCCGGACGGTCGATCTCTTCGAGAAGCTGGCGCCGCGTCTTGCCAAGCCTTCGGATCGGTCTTTTCTCGTTCAGCTGCTTGAGAAAAGCCGAAAGCGCCGCGTTGACCTCCAACAAGGAACAGAAACTGCGGTTGCGGAGCCGGCCGAGAAGCCAGCGCTCCACCAGGAGAACCGCCTGTTCTGCCTTGGCTTTATCCCTTGACCGGCGTGGCCTGGCCGGCAAAATTGCGGTGTCGTAATGGGCAGCCATGTCCGCATAGCTGCGATTGACCTGCGGCTCGTAGAGGCAGCTTTTGATGATCGCCGTTTTGGTGTTGTCCGGAACCACAAGATGCGGCGCGCCGCCGATCGCTTGAAACGCCCCGGTATGGGTGCCGATAAAGTCGGCAAGCGTCTGCGTCCAGACGGCTTCCGCGTAAGGGTGAGTAGGCCGACGGAGTTTCACCCTCAGCCCCTCTTAGAACCGGACGTGATCCTCTCAGATCATCCGGCTCCCATTATCCAGCCATAGGCCGATACCCTAACTTCCAATGGGTGAAGGAGCGCGGGGCTCCCTGCGCAAGCTGTCCAAGGGCACGCCAAGCCCGGGTTTTATGCCGGGCCAGACGCTTATACTTGCGCATCATCCAACGCACCAAATAGGCATTCACATGTTTCCAGATCGTCGACATGGCCGATCCATGAAAGCGGCCATAATATTGCTGCCAGCCCCTGAGGATCGGATCGAACATGGCTGAGAGATCGGCCAGTTCTTTGTCGTTCTTCAATTGCAGATGCCATCCCCGGATGGTCTGACGCATGGCTCTACACGCCACACGGCTAACCGCTGGGGAGAAGTTCACATACACCCGGCCATATTTATCAACCGCTTTACGCGGTCTGAACGTATATCCGAGGAATGTGAACGCGACGACGGGATGATTCTGCTGACGATTGACGTCCTTGCAATACACGATCTGTGTCTTGGCCGGATGTAATTCAAGGCCGCATTGCCGGAAGCGTTCCCCGATGCGTTGCAGCACAAATTGTGCCTGCTTAAAGCTCTTGCAATGCAGAACGGCATCATCGGCATAACGGCAAAACCGAATGCCGGGAAGATCCCGCTCGACCCATAAATCGAGAGCATAATGCAGAGACAGTTCGCCAGAAGAGGCGAGACGACGCCCTGAACGCAAAAGATAACTTCTGCTTCGAACGGTTGATAAAGGGCTGGCGATCACGTGCCGTGCTTGATTTGAGACATAAAAGGTAATACGTTTATGTCATATGCAGCGATCGACCAAGATGCAAAAGAGCGAACGCCTGAATGCGGCGTACCGGCTAATCGCACAAGGCATCAGCACGGCGGAGGCGGCCATGATGTTGGCGCGCGATTACGGTCTGTCGCGGCGTCAAGCCTATCGATACGTCGAGGAGGCGCAGGCCATGCCGCGCCCGGCTCCTGCGGGCGGGCCGTCCATGGCGGTAACGTTCAAGCTGCCGGCCAGTGTTATCCAAGATCTGCGCACCTACGCCGCCGCCAGCGATCTGACGCTGGGCGAGATTGTCGCCCAAGCCATTACGCGCTTTCTCGCCGCAGAGCACGGACATGGCTGAGCGAGGCAAGAGGGAGAACCGTCATGTCCGTCTCGACTATGCATTTGACCGCTTGCATTCCGCTAAACTTCAGCAAGTCTACGAAATTCTCGTTCCCGATGAGGCACGCCTCGTTGGCGGGCGGCTGCGAATGAACGGAGCTGGCAATGAAGATGGCCGCGATTTACGCCAGGGTTTCCTCGGACAAACAGAAGGAGGAGCGCACGATTGCCAGCCAGACGGCGGGCTTGATCGAGTTCGCTCAGAACAACGGTTACAGCGTTCCGCCCGAGTGGGTGTTCGAAGATGACGGTTATATGGGCGCCAGCCTGGTGCGACCGGGGCTTGAGAAAATCCGCGACCTGGCGGCGGAAGGGTATATCGAGGCGGTGCTGATCCATTCGCCGGACCGGCTCAGCCGGAAATACGCCTATCAGGTTCTCTTGATTGAGGAATTCTCCAAGTCGGGTGTTGAGACCGTTTTCCTCAAGGCGCCCCGGACCGAGACACCCGAGGATCAGCTCGTGGTGCAGTTCCAGGGTATGATTGCCGAATATGAGCGCGCTCAGATTCTGGAGCGCTCCCGCCGCGGCAAGCGGCACAAGGCCAAGCAAGGAAACGTCAGCGTCTTAAGCGGGGCGCCCTATGGCTATCGCTATGTCCGCAAAAGCGACCAGGCGGCGGCCTATTACGAGATTGTCGACGCCGAGGCGCAAGTAGTCCGCATGGTTTATGAGCGTTACACAGTCCAAGGATTGAGCATTGGCGAAATCACCAAGCTGCTCAATGAGCTTGGAACCCCGACGCGGACGCGCGCCGGGCGATGGGAGCGCTCCACGGTCTGGGCCATGCTGCGCAACCCCGCCTATCGCGGCACCGCCTGTTACGGCAAAACCCAGCTGGCCGAACGGCAAAGGATAACCCGGCCTCTGCGCCTGCGCGGCGGCGTTGCCAGCCGAGAAAGCGCCCAACATGAACGGCCGCGAGAGGAGTGGATCGAGATCCCCGTTCCCGCCCTCGTCAGCGGCGAGACCTTCGCGCTTGCCGCGGAGCAGCTTGAGAGCAACAAGCGCCACGCGCCGCGGCGGACTGCCATGCCCAGTGTTGTTCAGGGACTGGTGTCGTGCCGCAAGTGCGGTTACGCCATGTACCGTACGTCAACCCACTCATCGGCCCGCAAAATCTACTACTACCGCTGCCTGGGATCGGATGCTTACCGCCATCTCAACCACGCGCTTTGCGACACCCATCCCGTCCGCATGGACCTGCTTGACGCCGTTGTCTGGGATGCAATCGTCGAATTGCTCGAAAATCCTTCGCTGATCCAGGCGGAGATCAACCGGCGTCTGGAAACAGCGCGGCAGTCCAGCCCAACAAAGCGGCGCGTAGAGGCTTTGCAGCACGAACTTGCGCGTTTACGCAAAGGGCTCGAGCGGCTGCTCACTGCTTATCAGGAGGACCTGCTGTCGCTGGATGAGCTGCGCAGCAGAATGCCTGAACTTCGGCAAAGGGAGCGGGCGGCGCAGGCCGAGCTGCTTTCGCTCTCCAGCCAGGAGAGCGAGAAGGCCACCTATCTGCGGCTTGCGGAAACGGTGTCGTCGTTCTTTGCCCGTCTTAAAGAAACTGCGCACACCCTTGACGCCGCTGGGCGCAACAAAATCGTGCGCCTTCTGGTCAAGGACATTCTCGTCGATGACGAGAGCATCATTATTCGCCACTCCATCCCGGTGACGTCGGCCCCGTCCGGTGATGAGGGCCCCTCGCTAAAGGCAGGCGTTAGCGAGCGGCCAGAACAATGTTATCTTTTGCGTTCAGGGCGTCATACACCGCCTTGCGGGGTGCCTTTCTCCCTCACCTGAACCTGCCCGTCCGTGGTCTGCATTGGCGCTTTGAGCCACCGTTGCACGTACAGTAAGACCCAGGGCTGCTGACAATGCTTGCGCAATGCCCGCATGAGAAGATCATGATCGATATTGTCGAACAGGCCTTTGACATCGAATTCGACAACCCAATCATAGTCCCAGCATCGCCGTCTCGTGATCGCAATCGCATCATGGGCCGACCGTTCGGGTCGATAGCCATAGGAATCAGCATGGAACAGCGGGTCAAGTATTGGCTCTAGCCATAGTTTGACGACCGTTTGCGCCACCCGATCGGCTATCGTTGGAACGCCCAGTACGCGAACGCCGCCTGACTTCTTCGGGATCGGGACGGCTTTGACCGGCGGCGGAAAATAACTGCCGGAGCACATCCGATTCCACAGCGTATACAGGTTATCTCCGAGACGCTCCTCGTATTGTTCAATCGTCTGCCGGTCGATACCCGCAGCACCTCGATTGTTCTTCACATGCTTATAAGCCTCCCACACGAGAGCTTTAGGGATATTGAATGGCTTGGGCATCATGCAGAGCTCCTCCCGCTTGCGCGGTTGGCCATGCTTTCACCCCGGATAACGCCGCCCCTTCGCTCCACCGCCATTACAGCGGCTTCATCGCTACTACGAGCGGCTCCGTCCCTTGACGGCGCATCGCTACTGTCGGCCTTGCCTTTCGGGCTTGCGCCTTTCGCTTGCCATCGCCGTCGAAGGTTCCCGCAGTTCAACGTAAGAGCCAAGAATAGGCTGGCGCTGCCTCTATGCCGGACACCATCTGGCCCATAAGCAGGTTGTGTCCAGATTGATCCCGGAGCAACTTCAGTCTCCGGTTTTGATGTCATCTTAGTACTTTCGACACTTGAACGGCAGTTCACTTGTGTTCGCCTTCCTATTCCACACCTGACATCTTTCGATGCCTTTTCCGTAACGCTCACGACAAGGGCTTTTGGCCAATGCCGCTTACGGTGGTTTGCCACCTGCTCCTGCAAGCCGGTGGCGAGGGACCTCCCCTCATCTCCTACGCCGCTTGCTGCGGCACACTAAAGTTCGAGGCCCCCAGCACGGCCACGAAAATCTGGGCGTGCCGCATCTCCCCGGTGAGCCGGTCGACAAGGACAGGGACGCCGTCGCCGGCAAAATCGACGAACAGCTTCTCGCCTGCGGCGTGGGTCTGCCGCATCGTGACGGGAAGCCGTGCCGCAAAGGCCTGGTAGAGCTGGCAAAACCTCGAATAGCGGTAACCGCCTGGATGCTGAGCGATATACTCGTCCCAAAGGATGGACAAGGTGACGTGTTTGCGCCTGAGCTCGCGGTTAACCGCCGCCCAATCGGGTTCGGCGCGGCTGCGACGGCCGCCACGCGGGCCCCGAGCTCCATAGAGCGCCGCCTCAAGCTCGCTGTCGCTCATGCTCTCGGGCAACGGCCAGCTCAAGCCCGCTGCCTGAAACCGCTTGATCGCGGCCCGCACCGTGGATTCGGCAAGGCCGGTTTGACGGGCGGCGTCCCGGGCCGAAAGCGCCGCCGAAAATCTTAAACGAACAATCTCGCGCACGCGGCGCATCGCAATCCTCTCCGCTGGCATGCGGTCCCTCCTTCTGAAAGCGAAAGAGGCAACCGTAGTGGGGCCAGCAAGAAAGGCTCTACCTGCGCACCATCATCTCGGAATGGTGCGCATGATCATCTCGGAATCCTGCGCAGCTTCAAATCGGAATGCTGCGCAGCTTGGAGTGGAATCCTCACGCGATAGCCATAGGCGAACCGCAAAACGGATTCGAAGGGGTGCTCGCTTCCGTTGCGCGACAAGGGCGGGCGCGGGTTCTTGAACAGAAATGGCGCGTCATCCGGATTGCGCGAACGCATGTATCGTTGAAACTGCTCAACAGCGAGGGCGGCCTGGCTTTCGTCGTCGTTGAGCCAGAGCCACGCATACATGGCAACGAAGCGATGCAGATTCTTCTCGTAGAGCAGGCGCGGATCGTCCTGATATACCGGTTCGTAGATATATTCGAAAAACCAGGTACACAGCGCATAGAGCTTGTCGTGGACCGTGACGGCGAACCGGCCGTCGGCAGCGGCGAGCAGATCCTGTATCAGCCTCCGCCCAGGTTCCGAGGCAAGGAGCTTTGCGGCCTTCAATTCGGGCATCTGCACCCGATGATCGACGCGCGCCTTACGAATGATTTCCGCGGCCTCGGCGTCAGTGATCGCAACTGAGCCGAAGGCAAAATGCCGCTGATCCCTGTTTAGCAGGTCCGGCCCCGTGTGGCCCGCTTCATCGCAAGAAATATCCAATATGTCCGACAGGCATTGTCACGGGAAGCGGCTTTCGGCCAAACAGGCGCCGGTTGCCGGACCGTTTCACACGGCCGCGGTTGCTGCCTGCCATTGCTTCATCGCATTCGCCCTGAAGAGGCGAAGCGTGCGGCGCGAGATGAGATGACGCTGAAGGTTGAACGTGTTGTAAACGGCGGCATGAGCGGCAAGGAAGCGCTGGGCCGCTCCGGGTGACTTGAAACGCTGCATCTTGCGCTCCCGCCGCCGGGTGGGCTGGTGCGAGTTTTCGGCCCGGTTGTTCTGGCGCAAGCCCTGCTCGTGGCGGGCCGAAAGTCCGATCTGCGCCTTGGCGGCGCCATAGGAGCGCAGCTTGTCCGTCACGATCACGTCTGGCGCGTAACCCTGCTTCTTCAAGAGCTTGCGCAGGAAGGTGACGGCTGCGGTCTTGTCGCGCCGCCGCTGCACGAGCAGGTCCAGCACCTCGCCCTCGTCATCGACGGCGCGCCAGAGAAAGAAGCGCTTGCCACCGATCACCACCACCACTTCGTCCAGATGCCATTGCGAGCTGGTGCGGGGACGGCGCTGGCGAAGTTCCCGGGCGAACAGCACCCCGAACTTGAGCACCCAGCGCCGGACCGTCTCATAGGAGACGTCCACGCCACGCTCGGCGAGGAGGTCCTCAACGTCGCGATAGCTCAAGGAAAAGCGAAGGTAGAGCCACACTGCGTGCCGGATGATGGCAGGCGGAAACTGGTGACGGGCATAGGAAACAGGGGCCATCCCGTCATTCTACCAGTCCGAAATCGCCAAGCCAGAGTTCGTGTGACAATACCAACCAGATACATTCAGGAGGACAAGGCCGTCGAACTGCTTAATGGTCATTTTCGTCTTACCGCACGGCTTGTTCGAACCGGATTGCAGCAACAAGGGCATTTGCCGAAAGCTTGAGCGCAATTGCCCAGCGCTTCATCGACAAAGGCGCGCTTCGTCGCGCGAAGCAATGATACATCCCGTAAAGTCGGATCGACCCGTCCTCACTTGCCCCACCGCAGGACAAGCGGTTCCAGCCGCCGCGCTGTGTCGAGCAGGCCCGCGCGGATGGCCGGATGCATCGGGGCGATCGGATGACGAGGCGCATCGCAATGGATGATGTTGCCCTCTTTCATGAGCGCCTTGCAGGTGAGCAACCCCGCTTGCCGGTTCTCATAGTTGATAAGCGGCAGCCATTTTTGATAAAGCTCATAAGCATCGTCGCGCCGCCCGCTACGATGCGCTTCTATGATCGGGCGTAGCCCATCGGGGTAGCCTCCGCCGGTCATGGAGCCGGTGGCCCCCGCATCAAGGTCAGGCAAAAGCGTGATGGCCTCTTCCCCGTCCCACGGGCCTTCGACCGCGTCCCCGCCCAGCCTTATCAGCTCACGCAGCTTGGAGGCCGCGCCTGCCGTCTCGATCTTGAAATAGGAAACTTGCTCGATCTCCTGGGCCATGCGCGCTAGGAACGAAGCCGACATCATGGTGCCGCTAATGGGTGCGTCCTGGATCATGATTGGAACGCGTAAGGCGTCCGAAAGTCGGGCGAAGAACTCGTAGATTGCTTCTTCCGAGGCCCTAAGCGTGGCGCCATGATAGGGGGGCATTGCCATCACCATCGAGGCGCCGAGGGCTTGCGCCGCTACGCTGCGCTCGGCGCAAACCCGCGAACTGAAATGCGTCGTCGTCACGATCACAGGGACGCGGCCCGCAACGTGGTCGAGGATGCAGCGCGCGAGGATATCCCGTTCCCCGTCGGATAAGACGAACTGCTCCGAAAAGTTAGCCAGGATGCAGAGTCCGTCGGAGCCAGTGTCGATCATGAAGTCGACGCAGCGACGCTGGCTCTCCAGGTCAAGCGTGCCATCCTCATGGAATGTGGTCGGAACGACTGGGAATATACCTTTGTAACGGGCGGATGTGCCAGAAGTCATGCGGCGCTCCTCATACGAATATTGCGACTGGGATTTTTGCGAAACGAAATGGGTCACGTGATCGCGCTCAGTTGCCACGGCACGAACTCGTTTTGCCCATAGCCGTGGAGCTCGCTGCGCGATTGGCTCCCTGAGGCGACGTCCAGCAAAAGCTGGAAGAGGCCCTGGGCGAGTTCCTCTATCGTTTTCGTGCCGTCGCTCACCTCGCCGCAATTGAAGTCCATGTCGTCGGCTTGCCGCTTCCAGAGCGCTGTGTTCGTCGCGACCTTAACCGAGGGCGAGGGCGCACAGCCGAACGCAGAACCCCGGCCGGTCGTGAAGCAGATCATGTTGGCGCCGCCCGCAATCTGTCCGGTAACGGAGATTGGGTCGTAACCCGGGGTATCCATAAATACGAGACCGTGCTGGCGAACCATCTGCGCGTACTCGTAGACCTCCATCAAAGGCGCCGTTCCTCCCTTGGCGATGGCCCCGAGCGACTTTTCCAGGATGGTAGAGAGGCCGCCCGCCTTGTTGCCGGCCGAAGGGTTGTTGTTCATGTTGGCGCCAGAGCGGGCGCAGTAATCTTCCCACCAGTGGATGCGGTCCACCAGCTTGCGGCCCACCTCGTGCGAGACTGCCCGCCGCGTGAGCAGGTGTTCCGCCCCATAAATCTCCGGTGTTTCCGAGAGGATCGCCGTCGCACCGTGGCGAACGAGTATATCTGTTGTGGCGCCGAGCACTGGGTTTGCGGTAATGCCCGAATAGCCGTCCGAGCCACCGCATTGCAGGCCAACCGTAAGGTGCCGGACTGGCATTGGCTGCCGGGACACCATGTTGGCGGCTGGAAGAATATCTCTGATGAATGCAACGCCTCGTTCGATGGACGCAGTCGTGCCCCCGGTCTGCTGAATTGTAAATGAATGCAGCGTTGGGCTCGATGTAAGTCCCTGCGTCGCAAGAAGTCTGGAAATCTGGTTGGTCTCGCAGCCGAGGCCAATGACGATGACCGCTGCGAAGTTAGGATGCACAATATAGCCACCGAGCGTCCGCTGAAGTATGGCAAGGCCCTCGCCGTCAGGATCGACGGCGCAACCAACGCCGTGAGTTAGCGCGACGACGCCGTCCACGTTCGGATAATCCCCGAGCGCTTCCGGCCGAATGTCGCGGCGGAAGCGGTCAGCAATGGCACGGGCGACCGTAGCCGAGCAGTTCACCGACGTAAGAATGCCTATGTAGTTCCGGGTTGCGACACGTCCGTCGGCACGGACGATGCCCTTGAAGGTGGCGGGCGCTTCAGGCGCGGGAAGCAGGCGCGCATCGACGCCATAGGCGTAGTCGCGCGCGAAGTCTCCCATGGCGAGATTATGCGTATGAACGTGCTGGCCCGGTTCTATATCGATGCTGGCGAAGCCGATGATTTGCCCATAGCGCCGGACAGCGGTTCCAACAGGAATCGCTCGGACGGCGAGCTTGTGTCCGGCCGGGATGACCTCTTTAGCGGTGACGCCTTCTTGCGGCAGATCGGCTCCCGCTTCGATTTTCATACGCGCAATGACGACATCGTCGTCCAAGTGAAGGCGAATAACGGGTGATAGCATCGATAACCATCCAGTTTTGCGGCGGGGCAGTGAGAATTCCGCTCAGTCGACTTTTGCGATGTTCGGCAGGAACGTGTCGCTCAGCCCTTGGTCCACGGCACTGTTCAGAACGGCGCAAAGGGCGCCGGACAGCGTGACGCCACGCGGGAACGCGTCCATCATGCCGTTGAAATAGGCGATATCCTTCGCTGCATTGCCAATTGAAAACTTCAAGCCGTCATATCGACCGGCGATGATATCGCCTACGATTATATCGAGCAGGCGGCTGTTCAAAGGGCCTTTGCCCATGAGATCATACATTGCCGACGGCGCGACCCCGACGTGATTGCAGGCTTTGAGCCCTTCCGTCAAAAGGCAGACGGTGCCGACAATAACGAGATTGTTGATCAGCTTCAGCTTGTGCGCCGTGAGGACGTCCCCTACGTGGATAATGTTCTCGCAAAACGCGGACAAGATCGGTCGGATATCTTCGAGCGTCTGCGGCGATGCTCCAACCATTGTGTTCAACGTCCCCGCCTCCGCTTCGACTGGGGAGCGCCCCAGCGGGGCATCGACGAACTTAACGCCAATGGCTTGCAGATCCTTACAGATTTTCTCGCTGGACCG
>CAVPNP010000012.1:0-6542 GCA_963706665.1 uncultured Alphaproteobacteria bacterium | reverse complement strand
GGCCCCTCACCCCACCCCTCTCCCCCGAGGGGAGAGGGGGCAGTGCGGAGAGAAGGCGGCCACAACGTTCCCTCGCCCCAACGGGGAGAGGGACAGGGTGAGGGGGCAGGTTGCCGGGCTTAACGTGCCTTCTGGGATCGTGCCAGTTCCGGATTCTTCCTTACCCACCCCAATGACGTAAGATGTTCTTGCGGCGTGAACCGCGTTTTATACGCCATCTTGCGCGAGCCTTCGATCCAATAGCCGAGATAGACATAGGGTACGCCGCGTGATCGCGCGAATGCCACCTGCTCCATTATAATGTAACTGCCGAGACTGCGGTCCGCCAGTTCCGGATCATAGAAGCTGTAAACGAGCGAAATGCCGTCACTGAGCCTATCGCAAAGCACTGCCGCCACTAGTGGATCGTCCGTCACTCCTGCTTTATCGGTGCAGCGCATTCTGTATTCGGTGAGAAATGTCTCGACTGCGGTGTCTTGAACCATCATCGAGTAATCGAGCAGCGACATGTCCGCCATGCCGCCTTCACCATGCCGCGCGTCGATATAGGAGCGGAACAGGGCGAATTGCTCCAACGTTGGCCGGCCTGCAACCCGGTGCGCCTCTATATCACTATTCTTACGCCATATTTTCGCGAGGTTCCGCCTTGGCTCAAAGCCATTCACGACGATGCGAACCGGCACGCAGGCGGCACAGTGATCGCAATAGGGCATATAGGCGATGTTCTGGCTGCGCCTGAACCCGCCCTTCAAAAGATTTCGACAAGCGCGCGCGGCCGTTCCGCCGACAAATGCGTGAAGATCTTGCGTTCATACTGTTGGGCAGATAGGGGCACGGCTGCGGTGCGGTCACATAAAATTCAGGAAATCGTCGCTTTTGGTCCACGTCGGTCCCGCTTGCATCCAATTCAACTGTTAGATGCCATCTTGCCGAAAAATGGCCGATAAAGCCATAGGGCAGGTTTGCAGTGCAGCAACGCCATGAAGAAATAAATAAAGGGGAGGGCCTCACGCGAGGCCACCCCGCTATTCGTCGCGGTAGATGCGTTCGCGGCGCTCGTGGCGCTCTTGCGCTTCGAGGCTTAATGTCGCAACCGGGCGCGCCTCAAGACGCTTTATGCCAATAGGTTCGCCCGTTTCTTCGCAAAAACCATAGCTGCCATCTTCAATGCGTTCGAGAGCAGCATCGATTTTTGCAATCAATTTTCGTTGGCGGTCCCGCGCCCGCAGCTCGATACCCCGATCGGACTCATAACTCGCCCGGTCTGTAACATCGGGATGCTGCTCGGAATCCTGCAGGTAATCGAGCGTTTCTTTGCTCTCCCGCAGAAGTTCTTCACGCCAACTTATAAGTTTCTTTCTGAAATAAGCGCGCTGACGCTCATTCATAAACGGTTCATCTTCCGACGGCCGATAATCCAGAGGCAGATCGGCACCGCCCATGTCGCCCCCTTTTTCAACATGCGCATCCAGCAGATTCCACCACGGAAATACAACTGGATGAAGAAGTCGCAGTCGCGGTTAACCCTGTGGTTATGATCCTCAACGCACTTTAAGTCAAGTCGGCTAAATGGGGGCTTGCCAGGCGCTAAATCTTCTTGCGCAGCGTGACCGTAGGCATTTGGCAATAAAAGCCCTATATAAGGCCCGCATGCGTTAATACGGTAACCGTAGTCCTAAACCACTCGCTCAAATTTGCCGTATCGGTCGGACGTCTGTTTATGAGCGAGCAATGTAAAAGCTGATAATTCTTACACTCGCTATACGAAACCTTTTTCACGACACGACGCGGTTCGCCGTGACCCTTGTCGGTATCCTCTTCGCTGTCGTGCTCGTCGCCGTACAACTTGGGCTCTATCTTGGAGCCCGCGAGATGATCGTCGGTATGATTGATCATTCCAAGGGCGACCTATGGATTTCAAGCTATGGAGCCAGCAGTTTCGAGCAGGCTTCGCTTCTGAATGGTCGCGAGCGCTTCGCTGCGTTATCAGTTCCAGGCGTTGACGCCGTCGTTCCGGTGGTCGTGACCTTTTCCGAATGGCGAAAGAGCGATGGCAGCACGACAAATGTTGTTCTGATTGGCGCTGACGCGGCCGATGGCGGTCTTGAACCCTGGAATTTAGCTGAGGGAAGCAACGCTGCGGCCCTTTCGCCTGATGGCGTCATAGCCGACCGTACCTATACAGACACGCTTGGTATTAGCGGCGTGGGGGCTATAGCCGAGATCGACGGCAAGCGGGTGCGCGTCGACGGCCTGACAGAAGGCATCCGTTCCTTCACCACGTCACCTTATATATTTGCATCGCTCAATAAGGTGCGAAGCCTCCTGTCAATCTCTTCCGACCAGGCAACATTCTACCTCGTAAAGCTTACGCCAGGAACCAATGTGGCCTCGGCACGCGCCCAAATCGCCAGCAAACTCAACGGCGTCTCGGTCTTCACTAAGGAGGAGTTTCTCCAGAGAAACCTCGACTATTGGTTATTCGGCACAGGCGCAGGCGTGGCGCTTCTCGGCGGAGCTGCACTCGGTCTGCTCATAGGCACCGTGATTGTTGCTCAAACGCTATACTCCAGCACAAAAGACCACCTGGGTGAGTTTGCAACCTTGAGGGCGCTTGGGTCTTCATCCCGCTACATTCACAAGGTAATTCTTACTCAAGCGGGTTTTAGTGCCGTGTCCGGCTACGTGCTGGGCATCGCCATTTCACTAATTGTGGTTGCATTCACCGGAAAGACTGCGCTACCTGTCCTCATCACCCCCCAACTTGCAGGTTTGTTGTTCGTCTTGACACTGGGCATGTGCGCGATTTCGGCAGTTTCTTCCATTTACAAGGTCACGAAAATTGACCCTGCGATAGTGTTTGGCCGATGAACCGCTTACCAGTACTCGAAGCCCGCAATATCGTGAAAGAACTTGGCGAAGGCCGAGGCAAAATTCTTGCGCTTAAGGGCGCAAGCCTGACGCTATTTCCGGGCGAGTTCACGCTACTGATGGGGCCGTCCGGAAGCGGAAAAACAACGCTGCTTTCGATCCTCGGCTGCATTCTGTCTCCGACCTCAGGCGTTTTGACCGTCGCCGGAGAGAGAGCCAGTGGCTTGACAGCGGAACAACAGGCTGACCTGCGCCGCCGCCATATCGGATTTATTTTCCAGGCGTATAACCTTTTTCCGACGCTAAATGCGCTCGATAATGTCCGGCTGGGGCTTGATGTCCGCGGTGTTTCTGCAGCCGAAGGCCGCATCAGGGCGAAGGCTGCGCTGCATGATGTCGGCTTAGATCATAGGCTGACGAGCTTTCCTGGAACGATGAGCGGCGGCGAAAAGCAGCGCGTGGCCATCGCCAGAGCACTTGCCGCCGCACCGTCCATAATCTTGGCGGACGAGCCCACATCGGCGCTTGATAGCGAGAACGGGCATTCCGTCATGGCTCTGCTGGCGGCAATCGCAAAGAAAAAGAACAGAGCAATTCTCGCCGTTACCCACGATCCACGAACCATACCCTATGCCGACAGGGTTGTGGAAATTGAAGATGGTTACATTCTCGGGCAGGGAAAAAACGCGCAAAGCAAAACTATTGCCGCGAGTAACAATCTAGCCGTGCAGGGGGGCGCGAAACGTAATCAGAGAAGAAAGAGAAAAGTAGATGCGTAAGATCCGGCCGTCCCTTTCCTTATCTCTCTTATTCGCCGCGGTGGCGGGCGCTGCGTTCCTCGGCGCCAAGGATTACATCGCGTTTGGTCCGTCAGCCGCGTATTCCGCACCGGGAGCCGAAGGTCCCGCAATTGCGCCGGTGCCGGTTTGGACAGCAGCGGCGCCAGGGCGCGTCGAGCCGAAAGGCAGCCAAGTTCGTATCACCGTGTCAACGCCAGGCACGATCCGCGAAGTGCTGGTTAAGTTGAACGATCGCGTGGTCGCGGGAGATCTTCTTGTCCGCATGGAGGACGATGAACTTCAAGCGCGGCTTGCGGCTGCGAAAGCACAGGCCGCCGTGCGATTGAATGAGCGTGACGCCTTTGAAGTGCGCGGGCTGGCGCTCGACCGGCGTAAAGCGGAAGACAATCTCTATGCTGCGGAGCGGAGTGCATTTGACGCGCGCCTTGAGCTTGATCGACTGATATCCGCCCTGAAAGCCGATAGGGCCTCGCTTGACGAAATTGAAAAGGCTAGAGCTGCGGTTGCGTCGGCAAAAGATAGGGTCGAGCGCGCTCAGGCGAATGACAAGCGCATCCAAGGCAACGACAAAGTGCCTGCACTAGCCCGCGAAGAGGCAGCTTTAGCGGCGGCGCGCGCCGAAGTCTCCATCGTAAGCACCACGCTTGAGCGCATGCGCATTCGCGCTCCGTTGGACGCGACAATTCTTGAGCTTAACGCCAAAATCGGCGAAACAGCGGGAGCTGGAGGCGAAACTCCGCTCGCTGTCTTGGGCGATACGACCCACTTGCAGATCAGGGCGGAAGTCGAAGAGCGCGACGTGCACAAGATCTATCCCGGTCAGGGCGCAATCGTAAAGTCGGAAGCCTTTCCGGGCCGCACATTCGATGCCCGCGTATCGGTCGTCGCAAAAGCGCTCGGTTCCCGGCAGCTTACCGCACGAGGCGCCCAAAGAAAGGGCACCGATGTTGATGTGCTCGAGGTCACGCTCGACCTAGACGATGGCACACCGCTCCTAACAGGTATGCGGGCCGATGTCCTCTTCAAGGACGAAAACGCCGCGCCAAAAAACTCAGCGGCGCGCACGGAATAAGGCGTAAGCACAAACATTCGCGACAGCGATCACAGCCTTGATCGCGGCCATGCGCGAAAGGCACGCAATGCGCAAAAACTCAGGAGCGCAGACCGCGTGAGGTAGAGAGAACGCTCTTCACAGCCGCGATCGCAGTCTCGATCGCGGTTGATGTCACATCGAGATGGGTTACGGCGCGAATGACGCCCCGGGCCATGCCAAGTTTGATCCCCCGCTCGCGCATCGCGATTACAAACTCGGGATTGCCAATGCCAGCCCCGCTAACATCAAAAAACACGATGTTTGTTTCTGGCTTTGGGGTGAGCAGCACCACGCCTGGCATTTCGGAAAGCGCAGCCGCGAGACGGCGTGCGTTATTATGGTCCTCTTCAAGCCGCTCGACGTGATGATCGAGTGCATAAAGGCAACCTGCCGCGACAATTCCAGCCTGGCGCATTGCTCCCGCGAAAATATGCTTCTGCCGCCGGGCCTTTTCTATGAAAAACCTTGATCCAGCAAGGACGGCGCCGACAGGCGCTCCGAGGCCCTTCGTGAAGTCAATCCATACGCTATCTGCGAAGGCTGCGAATTCGAACGGCGCGCGCTTTGCCGAACAGCAGGCGTTGAAAAGGCGCGCTCCATCCATGTGAACAGCGACGCCATTCCGTTTGGCGAGGGCTGAAACCTCTTGAAGCGCATCAATGCTCCAAACTGTCCCACCACCGAAATTATGCGTTTGCTCGACGCAGACAAGCCGAGCGGACGCACCATAGGGAGATGGCGCTGTCCTTAAGAGATCCTGATTACGCGGTTGCGTCCGCCTGAAATGGTTAATAGAACAAACAGGGAACATGCTGTTTTGCAAAGGGATCTCCAATGGCGCGCAACCAAGTGCAATTCCAGAAAGGCATGAGCGAGGCCCAGTTCGATGAAATGTACGGGAGCGAAGCTCTTTGCCATGCCGCGCTGGTGCAGTGGCGCTGGCCTGACGGTTTCGAGTGTCCTTGCTGCGGTGGCCGGAAGCACTGCATTGTCAAGCGAGGCGCCCGGTCTTTGTACCAATGCAATGCCTGCCGCAAGCAGACATCGATCACGGCCGGAACCATCTTCGCGTCCAGCAAACTGCCGCTGCGCCTCTGGTTCAAAACCATGTATCTGGTTACGCAATCGAAGAAGGGCATTTCCAGCATCGAGCTCGGGCGGCGGCTTGGCATCACCCAGACGGCCGCCTGGACCCTCAAGCACAAACTCGCGCAAGTCATGATGGAGCGGAATGCGGCCAAGCGCCTGCAAGGCCAGGTACAAATGGACGACGCCTATCTCGGCGGGGCCCGCCCCGGCCGGCGCGGGCGCGGCGCCGCGGGAAAGACCCCTTTCGTGGCCGCTGTGGCGGTAACCGGTGATGGGAAACCCGATCGGATTATGCTTCGCCGCGTTGCTGGCTTCCGCAAGATTGCGATTGCCAAACTCGCAGGCGCGGCGCTCGCCGCCGGCGCCTGTGTCGTCTCCGATGCGCTCTCATGCTTCACTGCTGTCGCCAGCGCCGGATGCACCCATGTGCCGATCAAAACAGGCGGCGGATCGAAAGCGGCCCAAAAGCCGCAGTTCAAATGGGTCAACACAGTCCTAGGCAACATCAAGGCCGCAATGGTGGGAACCTACAGAGCTGTGCAAGCTAAACATGTGCCGCGATACCTCGCCGAATTCGAGTATCGCTTCAACCGCAGATATCAGCTTGAAACAATGATCGATCGGCTCGCATATGTCTCGCTCAGGACACCGCCCATGCCATATCGGCTGCTAAAACTGGCTGATGTTTA
>CAVPNP010000011.1:0-260994 GCA_963706665.1 uncultured Alphaproteobacteria bacterium | reverse complement strand
AATAAGCAAAACTAGGTATACCAAATACGATACCGGTGCAAATTAGTAAAATGGATATCCCTTTTCTGTCATTTTTGAGTCTACAATCGAAAAAATGAAAGATCTTGTGGGTCAATTCAACCAATGAATTTGATATATTATTAAAAAGTTGCTAATATCGATTAACAGGAACAAAAAGAATAAGTCAATATCACGGAACTATATTTGTTAGGTACACTCATCGAAGCAAATTAGGATAATGGAATGTAGATTTTAGTTCCTAAGTTTGTGCATCATTATGGTTGATTGTTATTGAAATAATAACATCATCATTGAAAACACTGAATAATTTGTATCAAGCATATAACTATATGTTATTATTTGATACTTTGAATAATAGAAAGTCGAAAATTTTAGAAATTAGTCCACGGCACATAAATAGCACATTGACAAAAAGAGATTGTAGTATGAACCTTGGTAATAGAATGGGACCAAGTTTTAATTGAAAATACATTGTTAGCCGCAATAATCGTTGGATCGATTTACCTAGAACAATGGGCTCATAATAGGTCTCAATTAAAGGAAGAAAAGGAGACCAAAAAAAGGATCCTTCTTTTCATCGCAGATGATTTGCAAAAAAGGCTTGATTTTATTAAAGAGACATATCAATATAATGACTTTAAACCCTTCATCACAGATATGTGGGATGCGGTCATCCTTACAGGTAAGCAGACATTGCTCCCCTTTGAATTATTTCAAAATCTTCAACGTACGTATTCTTGGATGAAGTATTATAATAGTGAATTAGAGAGTCGCAGAGGTATGACACTGGATGAAAAAGTTCTAAAAGATCTATTAGAAGATGTGCAAAAAAATATAAACAGATCCCTTCTCAAGCTAAAACAGTATACAAATTTGCGTTAGTGTCCTTTCTCGTGGAAAAAGATACTGCTATGGCTTTTTTCAAAGGTAGAACCTATTCAAATATCTGTCAGGGCGAGATCTTTAGAATTTCCGACTATCATAAGAAAGATCTATTGAGCACGTTCAAACGATTTTGCTTATGATGCAAACTGCACATTTTCAACCTTAATGTTGCGTTGAAGTCATTAAATCAATTATGTATCTGGTTTCTGACATGTTTCAATCTCTATGCACTGCGATCAATTTAGAATTGATGGTTAAAGGAAACTCATCTTACCCGTCGACTTCCATTGCATACGGATTTTATTTTCTATCTTGTACAGTTCCTAGCATCTGTGCAAGAGACTAAACTGATCACGTGAGTTCGATTGAATTTTGAACTGCGATGTATGACAGTTGTTGTTGTTGTTGGAGTATTGAATGACAACAGTAGCATGGATAAATTCGCTTTGGATCAATGTCGAATAGCCTGTTGGCAGGACTTCTTTTTCTAATCTCTTGTATCCACTCCATTGGAGGCAATTACCGAAGTGCACTTCGACAAAACGTTTAGTGTCAATGTCAAAGGGCTTCTCTTTACGGTGCAGAAGGCTCTTCCGCTCTTTCAAGATGGCGGTTCTTCCATTTCTGAACCTCTGCTAACAGCTTTTCCGGGTATTCTGTCTCATATTCAACCTCGCCCACATACACGTTCCCTGTGTTTCCATCTAAAGAAACATAATCTCCTTCATTTAATACTTTGTTTCCAATACCGCAAGTTCTATTTTCCATGTTTATTATGAGAGCTTGACAACCGACAATGCAAACTTTGTTCATTTGTCGAGCAACAACTGCTGCATGTGATGTTTTTCCGCCTGTTCTAGTAAGAATGCCTTGACATACAGCCATCCCTACTAGGTCGCTGGTAGAAATATCATTACGTACGAGTATAATAGAATCTTCCTAAACTGGACTTTTCTTTTGCATTTTCAGAATCAAGTGTTATTTCTCCCATTGCTATACCCGGGCAGGCAGATACTCCTAAGCAAACAGCTTCGCTCGTAGGTGAGGAACTTACAATTTTTGCTCTCTTGATACTTAAAAGGTCATACGACTCAAATCTATCTAGAGCGGTCTCTTTACTAATTAAACCCTCATTAACCATATCGACTCCAATTTGTAATCCGGCCCAAGGGGTTTTCTTACCGTTTCTGCTTTGAAGTATAAACAAATTTCCTTCCTGTATCGTAAATTCAAATTCTTGCATATCTTTAAACTCTATTTCCAAGCGTTTTCCAATTATATTCAACTGTCGGTGGATATTTGGAAGAAATTTGCCGAGTTTTTCAAGTCCTTGTGGCATGTATCTTCCTGAGACTATATCTTCTCCCTGAGCGTTAAATAGGAATTCTCCGTAAAGTCCGTTTCCTCCAGTAGAAGGATTTCTTGTAAATGCCACACCCGATCCTGATGTAAGGCCCATGTTTCCAAATACCATTGTTTGAATAGTTACAGCAGTTCCTAATAGGTTCCTAATTTTGTGTATTTTCCTATATTCTATACATCTAGAGCTCTCCCATGAGTTAAATATAGCCTCGATCGCTTTTTGCAGTTGATCAATCGGTCGTTGTGGAAAGGGAAAACCTACTTTATCTGAAAAGATGCTTAAATAATCATCGACAATTCCCTTTAACGTCTCAGCATCAAGCTCACCGACTCTTTGCAGATCTTCATTTTTAATTTGCTTTGCTAACAAATCTTCATATGGATCGGCGGAACAACCATAGACTACTTCTGCAAAGATTTGAATAAGGCGGCGATAAGAATCCCATATGAATCTAGGATTTCCAGTCATTCGTAGCAAACCATCAATCGTCTCGTGAGAGAGACCTATATTCAAAATGGTGTTCATCATACCTGGCATCGATACTGCTGCCCCGGAACGTACTGAAACCAAAAGTGGTTTTCTTCGACCACCAAAAGCACATCCGGTAATTTTTTCTAGTATCTGAATGTTTTGTTGAAGAATGTTTTCAAATTTGGAAGATAGTTGTTTATTGTTAGAATAATATTCATGACAGAATTGTGTATTGATAACAAAGCCTGGTGGAATAGGAAGACCTATTCTAGCCATTCTCATCAAGTTAAATGCTTTAAAACCTATAATCTCTGGCGTTACTTCGTCATCTTTAGTATTATTCCCATTAGAGGAAAGAAAGAATTTTTCAACCATTGTTATTTACCGCATTACCATATCTACGTATCAAATCAGATCCCTTACAATCCCAATTCAGGCTACCATCAAGTTTGCTAAAGCGTAGTCGCGTAAAGTTAATGCTCGCTTTCATTAAGGAATCTGTGGCTTCTTCAATATTCTTTGCTATTTCTGAAAAAATGTAGAACTGCTTGAACTCTTTTACTCTATTTACAAGGAGTTCGATAAGAGTACGATTTACTTCATCCATTTCATGCTCTAGTGTGATAATTCTGTCAATTGATTGCAAGAAGTCTTCAATTTCTTCCTGAGAGCTTCCTCTGTAAATATGCTTTGCATTTTCCACAGCTTTCAAATATTCTCTACAAATATGGGCGGTCATCTCCAAGATCTCACCGAAAAGATCATACAAAATTTGAAGCTGGTTATAATCTTCCATTTTGAAGTAGCGTAAGGAAAAATGCTACTTCTTCTAAGAAATCTGCTGAATCATCAGCCCTTAACAGAATTTGTTCGAATAGTTTTGAAGCACTGGTCGATTTCTTGGCCATGATGCGAAAGCTATTAACCAACACATCCGCCTTCGTCTCCCATTTTCTTGCCCTGCGAAGATTTAGTCTGAGATACTCATAATCTTCATTATATCTGGTTTGGATAATTCCATCCCTAACTCCAGTAGCTATTTCAACTAGTAGCGAACCATGATCGGCTATGATTTGCATGAAATCCTGTTCTGCAGTATGAAAATATCCTGCAAGTTTAGCTCTTACAATATCTCGGACTAGATATTCTGATTTACCATCAATAAGGTATTGGGAAGAGATCATCATAACAAACTTGATGAATTGTATTGTACGTTCTCTTCCAATGATTTCATCAAGTTGCTGGCCATAGCGAACTACAGTATTTGTTGTCTGTTCTATGGCACCGTATATGAGTTGCTCGCCTCCCATTCTTAAAAATGCCCTATGTCCATAGTTGTTATCTGCTGCCCATTTCAATATTTTGAGACAATCTTGATTTTTAACAAAACGCGTAAGTCGCTTTCTGGCCCGATTCCAATCGATCAGAAACACTATGCGTGATCCAAGGAAAGAGAGATATTCCTCTAGGTCTTTCTGGTTTTTTGAATCATATACACCTATTCCCAAATGATAGATTTCATCAGCAGCGTCACCAAGGTTTGAGGATCGTTTCTTCCTAGATACTGTATCATTCCATTCAACCTTGTATTTTTCAAAAAGTGACTGAAAAAATAATAATCTTTGAATGTGAATATCAGTATATGTCATAGTTATTCTCATGTTATTTACACGGACTACTAGAACATGAGCGTCAGTTGTTCCAATATCATTCTGAATGATTAAATTCTCCCCAGATCTAGTTGCAGTAGTGTCTAGTCCTTCATGTTCAAACTTGAGCTTTGCCGTCTCATTTAGTCCTTGCATAAAAGCTTTTACCATCTTCTTATCATCTTTTGTTACCCCGTATACACTCGCACCATCTACTAATTCTTGTGAAATGTGCAACTGAAGTTTGTTGAGTGCTTTGTGAATATCCATTACTAGTAGGTGGAAACTATCACCTTTTTCTCTTTGGCCAGAAGTGATGATGTCTATACAATTAGCAGTCACTATATCTTCCTCATCTATAACAATTTGCCTTCTCAGAGTTTCACATCTATTGAAATAAAATGAATGTAACTCTAAGTCTTTTGTTACTGCGGATAGACCACTATCATCTTTTTTCGTATTATTAACTTGACTTTTTGCGATTCTTATAGGAGCAATCATTTCATTGATACAAATGAATATTTGATCAAGAATTAATCTGAAACATGCAATGTGATAATGAGCTGAATCGACTTTAGTACTTTGTGGAATGACTGTATCAAATCTCTTATCTTCCACACTGCTTGCATGACGCTCATCAGTTAAATTAGAAAACGCCCCAGTGGGATCAGCTGCATGTCCTTTTGCCATTTGGATTAATGAAAAGAAATATTTGACACGATCATTGGCCAGCAGTGCATCGTTTATAAGTTTGGGGAGAAGTAACTCTGGTATACCCAATTCGCTAATTATTTCTGTCTTATATATCATCAAAATATCACCTTAACTAGATAACAGAGCAAACAGCACAGTACCAAACTGTATTTCTAATATTAGCGTTTATCATCCTCATTCTCATTGTGTTACTTCCTTTCCTTTTTCTCTCATTATAATTGACTTGTCATGTAACAAATAACTTGTTGCATTTATAAGACTTGTCCATAATTGCAGCACTGGTCTGAATGCACTAGTTTGAAATATGGCAACGAAATCTTCTTTTCTATACCTTGCATAGAATATACTTCAGATTCTACTCACTAGCATAATTTCTGATTTGGGTAACAAATCCTTGACAAGATTTTGCAACGTTGGTAATTTCCTTTCTCCCATTTTCTGTAAGACTCGGATTTGTATTGCTGACTTTAGATCCGTGGCTCAGATTAGCACTCGTTGCTGACTCACGATGTCTTAATAAATATAATTCCAATGAAAATGGTTCGAATCCTTCTATCTCTATAAAATTCCAAAAGGGGTTTTCATTATTGTCTCTATACTCATCTTTATCTACTAATTTCTAATTTCATGTGATTCAATATAGATTATTGCGATCTATATATTCCTGCTTAGCAACTTCTAAATATCATGTGATCCGCCCTGAAGGATGGGAAAACAATTACAGAATAAGGATGGTGATTCGGGTTAGAATTGGAATCTAATCATCTTTCATATGTTCCAAGGATGATTTTTTTTACAAAAGGGAAAGGATTACACAAAGATTATCTTACAAGTTTTGAGGTGGCTTTGCGCGATGCTTCAATTGGAGATCTAAATCTTGTCTTTGTATCGAGTATCAAGCCTGCACAATGCAAGATCGTGGCCAAGGATGAAGGAAGAAAATACTTGAAGCCAGGACAAATTGCTTTTACAGTTATGGCCCGATCTTCTACTAATGAGCCGAATAGGTTAATAGCTGCATCTATTGGTTTAGCCAGACCCGTTGATGATACGCAATATGGATATTTATCTGAACATCATTCGACCGGCGAAACAGCTCAGAAGGCTGGGGATTATGCTGAGGATATGGCCATGGAGATGCTTGCCACAATTATTGGTTTACCAGATGATCCCACTCTTGCTTGGGATCAGAGGGAGGAACAATGGAGACTTTCAGGAAAAATTTACAAGACACAAAATTTTACGCAATCTGCAGAGGGTCACAAAGAAGGCCTCTGGACAACAGTTATAAGTGCAGCAGTATTAATATTGTAAATGCACGTATAAATTCTATTATGTCGAAATATATTTCCATTGATAATATTTTGTACGCTATTGATCCCAAGGCATATCTAAACAAGTCAGAGAGAAATATTCAACGAGTAAACAATAGGTTAGATGTATATCTCAAGGATCCTAATGAGGAACACATTCATGATATTAGGACCTCGATCAGAAGACTACGAGCTAGCTATCAATCACTTCCAAAGCCAATCCGAAATGAAAAGAAAATGAAAGAGTTTGTAGCGAAAAGTAAGGAGCTTTTTTCCATAAATAGCAAGATAAGAGATTACGACATTATTTTCGACATGTTATCCAAATATGTACCTGTTGAGCATTTACCAAAACAAGGACAACAGCTACAGTCTTCACAAACAGGTACGAACTTATTCAAGTCTCTAAAAACCCTTAGAAATAGGAAGCTCAGCGAAGCGAAGAGCATAGCTTTGGAATTAAGAAAATTAAGCCTTCCTAAACTTGATGGTAATATGACCAATAAATCAGAAAGGAAGCTAGAGAAAAGATTTAATAATGTTGTTTGCAAATTGGCCAATACAATAGAGAGGAATTATCCTATAGTACTTAGTTCTCCTAAAAGGATATCAGAATTGCATGAAATGCGAAAGGATTGTAAAAAGCTTCGTTATCTGTTAGAACTTTTACCAATTGAATCAAAGGTCCTTCAAGGGCCTTCAATCTGTAAAGATTGCATATGATGATATATGGAAGGCCATAAGAGATGAGGAACTAGCAGAGGTTAAAGGCCTATTGCAGACCGAGGAGAAGAAAAAAGAGATTCATGAGAAACTGCAGAAAACTATTGCAGAAGATAAAGCCATAAAGAAGATAGTAAGGAAATTAAAAGAAGAACTGATTGAGTCTGATATCTGATATACTGCCAGAGATATTACAATATTCCAAAAACAAAATGAAGGAAGAGCTAAAGATGGAAAAGCTGCTGGGCAACATAAACTAGAGCCAAGTACAATATGTCAGCACTGTAAACATAATCATGTAAATAACCCAGATGAAGATGCTCTCTATCCTATCTATAGTTCAGATAATAAACTAGTCCAGAAATACAGGGATAAAAAGCCAAATGTGCGAAGAATCGAGAATCGAGAATAGGATATCAACTTAAAAGTAGTAATCTACCATTTTGAGTCCATTTCATCTAGACCTTGTTCCCAATAACCTTACTTATCTGATAGTTGCTTACTAATTATTCCTTGCCATCATCACACCAAATTTCAGACATTAAATCAAATCTCGATCGTCCAACTACGGTAAGACAAGTTGTTCAATAGCTACATCTCTATTGTATAAGTATGATAAAAGGATCAATGTAAAAACCCAATAAATCAAATAGCTTGTTAGCAATATCCATATTTCGTGCGTTCAGAATGGTTGTTGTTGGAAGGTGACTGCCTAAATTAAATCACACAAAGCTTTAGAATGCGCAGCTAATTATCATGTATTTCTCAGATAATACTATCTGCTTATCATTAGTCCCTTTAACATAGTTTAATCAAAAAACCCACAAATGAAGGTCTAAATTCAAACAGACTAAAAAAGAGCAGAAGATGTGCAGTAGTAAGATTACATAATTATTCCAACTATCTACTGAACTTAATTTGAGTTCATAACAAAACATTGCTGGTAGCAAGGAAAACAAGAGATAATAGAAGTAACTAAATTGTAAGAATGGTAATAATATGAAAACTTGGGGTAACAGGATCTTTCATTGGAGCAGGTGATGGATTTCATAATGCAGAAGGATTAGCAAGAGTATTTCCACTAGGAGATGGAAACGCAATCCTCAGGTTAGAAAACTTCAAATCAACTAATGGGCCTAATGTCCATCTCTACCTTGCTACTGATAAGACCGCAAATAACTTCATAGATCTTGGAAGACTGAAAGCGAATAATGGAAATCAAAATTATAACATACCTCCTGTAACTGACCTAGCAAAATATAATGTGGTCCTGATATGGTGTAAGGATTTCTCTGTACTGTTTGGAAGTGCACAATTAAAGACATAGTCATGAATATCATTCCGATACTTTATCTCAAGATCAACATAGCAGATCTTACTCCAACTTTATATTTACTAGGAAGGTATAGTAACGAGTAGTAGTACCTACGCTTTGCTAGATGTGTTAGTCGGCCATGGTATAATTGGTTGCGAATTCTTTGAACACCAGTAAAGGCTCGCCTACGCCCGGTACCATTACTGCATTTATAATCTTGTGGATAGCACTTTTATTTAAGGTTTTTACTTATTTAATGCCAACACCAGACTTGGAATAAGTGTTTGTAATAGTACACTTCTTAGTTTCGACCGACATCATACCGCCTGAGCAGTCTCCCGAAAAAGTCGAATTGTATCCTGATGGTTTCGTTTGAGTAACACTATACATTCCCATTTGCAATTTTACAGCTGTACCTGATGAACTTCCTTGGAATGAACTGGGAGAAGGGTTATTGCCGTGTACAGTTATCGTAAAATCTGTTGGCTTCTTATTGCCACCGCCTTCGTTAACTACTTTTTCAGTTACTACTAACCTCCCTTGTACTGGATTGATTGGTGACAAAGATGGTGAAGATGTTTTATTTTCAATAGTTTTTATGTAAGCAATATCGTGTTGCATCTCTGCACCTACCGCGGCTCTTATTTTAACATACGATGATTGTAGTATACTAGCCTTTGAGTTCATATACATAGTTGAACCTAGAGAAGGGGAAGCAACCAATATAGGAATTACCAAAATCATAGTCGACATAAAAGCGACAGCTGGTTTTGCGAATGTCATCACTTCTACAAGATTAGTTTGGATAATTTTTCTCTTTCTAAGGAAAATACCTATAGTTATCATTCAAAATAGAAATATTGTAGCTTTTACTAATTTTATTCTAAACGTTTTTTGAATTGTACTAAGCGGGCTGCTTTATACAAAGGTTTTGGATGAACAGACGCCATAATAGGCCTATTATGATTTATATTTACATTCCTTTTTCTAACCACATAACAATAGACTAGAGCTTGGAAAAAACTTAAATCTTAGCTGACTAAGGTAGGTCAGTGACAGCATAATAAAGTATCTATCCATTAAATTATCATTCATAGTAGGCCTCTGTGTTGGAGCAGTTGCTATATCTATAGCCTTACTTCTAAGATTAGCATTAAGTGGTCCTTTTATTCCGGAAATTGCATCCCAGACCCTATTTTCGCTTACTCCTGGATCAGTCGAGTCCCAGGCGGTAGGAACATTGGGGCCACTTGCTAAATACTCTGCTTTTATTGGCGCAATTATAGCAAATCTAATAGTTTATGGACTTTTAGCCATATTTTTTGCTAGACGATCTAATGGTACTCCAAAGAGTTATTTGCTAAATTCCCTGTTGTGTACAGTAATTTCTTTTATTATTTTCCTAGCAATAACGATTGCGCTCTTGGGCCTGACAGAGGGTCAGGCTCAATCGATATCGATCTCGTCGTTGACTATCTATCTAATAATACCACAGCTTGCGTTCGGCTTTACATTATACGCAGTGCTTTACAATCGAACACCTGAGTCGACCATCGAGGTACTAAAGAAAACATTAAGACTAGTAAACCTGATCCTGGAGAGCAGATAGACCAGCGCAAGAGACAAATGCTTCGAGCAAGTATCGCCGGAGCAGTTGCAATACCTGTAATTTATCTAGGACTAGAAAGCCTTCTTTCCCCTCAACGAGCAGTTCAGAGCACAACTTCGTTACTACTATCTCAATTCCAGCGAAAACTGAAGAACACCAAACCAAAAGGATTTGAAGATCCAAAATTAGCTCCATTGTTGAATTCTGAAGTAACTCCAACTGAATTGTTTTACAGGATAGACAAGAATGCGCTGGTACCAGAAGTAAACGCGCAGACTTGGAGCTTAAATGTCAAAGGACTGGTAAATAAGCCTCTAACACTTAATTATCAAGAAATCAGATCGATGGCTCCAGTAGAGCAATTCGCTACTCTTGAATGTGTAAGTAATAAGATAGGAGGAGATCTCATTAGTACAGCTGCCTGGAAAGGCGTTCATTTGAAAGATATACTTCAGATGGCAGAGGCCAAGCCTGAAGTCAAATATGTTGTATTTAGATGTGCAGACGGTTATGATGTAGGGATTCCAATTGATCGAGGATTGCTAAACGGCAGTATATTAGCATATGAAATGAACGGTGCATCTTTAACTGCAGAACACGGCTTTCCTGTTAGAGCTATTATACCTGGATTGTATGGAATGATGAATCCCAAATGGATAACAGAGATAGAGCTTGTTGATAATGTGTATGAGGGTTACTGGCAAAGGAAAGGATGGGCCAATAATGCAAAATACAATACTCATTCCTTCATAGTAATACCTGGAAATGCTGCGGTTAGAAAAAGATTCAGTGGTCTTCAATCATCATCTGATGCTGCTTTGCAAGGCTCGGAAGGAGTACCTTTCGGTGGCATGGCTTTTGCAGGAGACAGGGGCATCTTGAAAGTTGAAGTTAGCACAGATGGCGGCAAGTCATGGAAATCGACTGTGTTAAAAGATCCCCTTTCACAATACACCTGGGTATTATGGGCCACTAAATTGGATTTGAAAGGAAGCAGATCGAATTACAACATATCGGTTAGAGCCACTGATAAAACAGGTAGAGTTCAGACGGCACAGATTAGAGACCCATTTCCAAGTGGAGCAACAGGTTATTATATTTTAGCTACATAGGGTCAGTGATAACAATATTATAACAAATTAGTTTTTTGGTGATATCACCTGTATAATAATCGACCATACTTGCAATACTTGCAAGACCTTAGGAAGAAAGTGATCAGGATTGCAATCATTTTAGTTATACTGGTTATAATTATTACAACATTTAGTATCAAAATGCTTGATTACGGACAGTACAAGGTTGTATTCCTGTATCCTGATCTATATGACAATATTGCGATCCAAACTATGTCTTTAATGCGACAAGATCTTATTCCAAATAACGTTACCCTTATCCAAACATCACCAGGACAGGCCTTCTTTGCACAAATTTATGTTGCATCGCTTTTGGCACTAATTCTGACTATGCCCATAATCACCAAAGAAACTATTTCATTTATAGGACCAGGCCTTTATCGGCGCGAAAAGATCTTTATGAAAAAGATTACTTTATCTTCGGTAGTACTCTTTGGCGTAGGATGCTCGTTTTCATATCTAGTTGTAATACCATTGGTGCTCGAATTCTTATATAAATATGGAGAGTTTATGGACATCGCTACCTTTCTGGATATATCACAATTCGTACCCTTTGTACTTCAGTTTCTTATTGCATTCGGAATTTCTTATCAACTCCCTCTATTAATGTGGGGACTAACGATTTCTGGACTTATTCAACCAAAGTTTTGGAGAAAGAATCTTCGATATGTTATCATCATTCTTGTTATCTTTGGTGCATTTGTGACACCAGATGGAAGTGGTATTACAATGTGGTTTGTTGCAGGACCAATGATCTTACTCTATTTGGTTGGCCTAATTATTATAGAACGTAGCACGTACAATTTAACCTATGAAAGCTAACATTAGTCAAATAGTTGATTGCATTTAGGACATAAACCATAATTATAAGTCAAAAAAAGTTGATTCTAGTCGAGTTCGAATTTATAACATAGTAGTAAATTGAGTCATCCTGAAAGTCTTGGTTATTTCATACCAATTTTTTACTCATAATTGAGGAGCTCTAACATACAGCCCTGTCTTAGAAATCTTATATAAGATAAATACGGCAACTGAACATGGGAACAAAACAGTCTCTGATAGGTGTAGGGTTTTCGGCGATAATATTTCTTCTTGGGGCTAGCATTTTGCCTGCAATAATGACACCAGTGATAGCTCAGTCGAATGGCTCGAAGAATGCAAATACGAATATGTCATCAGTTATGATGCAATCTGTGAGAATGCATTTAAAGGCTGCAGATAAGGCAATGTCAGCAGGTAATGCCAGCGCAGCGTTGGAACAAATGAATATGGCACGAATGCAGATTTCAGTGATGGGAATGAAGAACATGGGTGTTATGAATCAATCACAAGCTATGCAATTTATGAAGGGCAATCCCACAAGTATGAGAGTAGTGCCTGAAAATTGCATCATCCTTAACGATGGAACTTTGGAATGTAGAGATAGCCTTACTAATAGCTATTCGTTTATTACCCAATGAGAATCACTGCGGACTGAATATTGTTTTGCATGTAGTATATTTTGCATGTAGTATATTTTGGTACTCATACTCCTGTTGATATGGCTGTGTACCTGTTTACCTTCGAATGGAGCTGCAAGCTGATCCCGTTAACCTCATTAATTGTTACTAACTTAACTATTATTCAAAGAACAGAAAAGTATAACTGAGTACAATCGTAAAGGCAAAAGTATACTTGCGTAATAAGCTTCTTAATTACAAGAACCTATGGAGAAAAAAGAGCGAATAATAACTATCGCAATAATGGTAGGATTATTTGGTGGGCTAGTTGGTGGTCCTATCGCTAGTTTAGTGGATTATGGTGCCTCGCCTTACGATAGATTTAAGTTGTTTATAATCCCAGAGTTCATTGGTTTTATTTGTTTGGGGTTAATGGTTTATTTTGGCAAGTCAAGAAAAAAAGAATAGCAAAAACGTATGATCATCCATGTGTGGATGAGGGTATTAGTATTTCTGGTTTATTCTGATAGCCTTCAAGATGTTCCGATTCTAATAACTAGTGAACCTTCATTAACCTCAAATCTGGGCAAGCTACCGATAGTAGTCAATATACCTTCTTCCATGACATACTTAAGGAATATAGACCATTTCTCGCCCATGTTATGAAGAAGAGTAATAATATATACAGGTCCTTCAGCTTCAAATTCATAGCGCGCAAAGCCTCCATAATTACATAGTAATTCTAGATATTGAAGGTATGATTCGAGATCCGTTTTTTTGAACCAGAACATAAGAAATTCCCTGGGAACCTTAGCTCCTAATTCACGAGCCTTTCTAATCAGAGCCTCATCTTCAGTCGCCTCGAGAATAGCCTTTATGCTCTCCTTTCTCAGAGTAATCATGTCAAATTTTTCAGTATATCTATCCCATAGTGAATATTTAGTTAGAATCGTAGATATCAGTGTGCCAACAGTAATCCTCTTTGAATTGGCATCTTTTTGAAGCAACTCATCCAATTTCTTAGATAATCTTATAGTCCTCAATGCAATCTTCTTATTTTCTCTGACCATAGGTGTAGCATGAGCCCTCTAACCAGCAAAAAATCATTTAAACTTTGCAGAAAATCGAATGACATGGTAGTCAATTTTCATGATAGGATCAAAAGTGAAATAAAAAAAGAAGAAATTCCTTTTCTCTCGTCTGGCTACTTTCTTTTCTGTGTTTACTTCTAAACATGCACATCAACGAATGGACAGTTAATTACTACTCCTGCAATGTTAGTACTTAGCTTTCCAGCTTGGGCTGCAGATGTAATCTGAGCCAACGAAGTCAGAAATTCTGCATGTGATGGATCCTTCCATGTTGTAGCCTGTATTCTCCATAATGGACTGTAGGTTGAATCACCAACATTTGCAGCTGCAATGCTTGCTTGATAACCCATAGGCCCAGTTCCTTTGATTCCGTTTGTAAACACATAGAGATCAGAGGATCCCCCAGATAGTAACGCTGCACCGGTCTTGTTTACAAATGTGACTCCCAATGCATCAGCTACATTCTTGACAGATGCATCAGTTGCTATGTAATAGATTGTTGAACCATTAGGAGCAAACCCTCTATGACCTACAAACGTGATCTGCATTTTCTTAGTATCGATGCTTAGAACTTGTCCTCCCCCGTATGCCGACATATCAGTTAAAGTTTTGTCATTTCTTTCTTTCAATGAACCGCCATGCCACTGTACAAAAGGACAATTAACTACCTTATTTGATGGAGTTACAGTTAATTCTCCATTCTTCTGTGCAGATAGTATATCAGCTTCTGATTTTATCTCCCTTGGACTAACCCCTTGTTTCCACTCTACATTATTAATTCTCCATAAGGGACTATATCCTGGGTCGCCTGGCTGAGAATCTGCTATGTTAGCTTGAAAGCCTAATGGACCAGGTCCTTTGATACCATTTGCAAACACATAGATATTTCCGAGTGATTGTTGTGGTGCATTGCCTAATGCTGGCGTATATGATACTCTTGAGTGAGTGAAGTTAGTCAAGTGATCAGCTAATCCTTTATCTGAAGCTTCTGTTGAAATATAGAATACTTCGAAACCATTAACATATCCTCTTGTTAATAAAAAAGCGATTGTTCCCAACAATTATGATGGCAACGAGCAGGGGAATAACGGCAAACGCGTTCGCTTGCAGGGTATAGGCTAGGCGGCTGCTGACGTCGGCCAAGCTTGGATTGCTGGGCCAAAGCTGGTAGATGCCGGCCACGGAAGCTATCATAAACGCAACTCCGCTTGCGGCTCCGACAGCCACGGTTTTCTGATCTCGCGTCACGACGGTCTCCCTGCTCTTTGGTTAAAGCGTGCTTAGCCCCGCGCATTAGAGGGGATTATCGCCCCGAAAAGCCCATGAACACATAATCCATGGCGGCATCGCGACGAGACGCTTCCACCCCACGAAAACCAAACAAGGCGCTTTTCCGCTGGTCGCAACATTCATTAATCAGGCCAAAAGGCAGCGGACATTGCCTGTATAAGCGCCGCACTATTGCAAAAGGTCTAGCTTTCTCCAAAGTCTATCTATAGGCAATCATGCGCGTGCTGACAGCACCCAGACTTCAGATGATGCGGAGGATAACTATGATCGATCGCCGGACTCTGCTTTCCGGAGCCGCTGCCTTGAGCTTAACCGGAATAAAGGCGGTCGCTGCACAAAAGACCAATCTCTTTTTTGGGCCTGAAGTGCCGTTTTCTTTCGAGGCGCTTACGAACTGGGCCAAAAGCCTCAGCGAGCAGCCATACCGTACCCCCGTTGTGGCAAATCCGGAAATCGTTCAGCGCATCGACTTTGATGAATTCCAGGAGATCAGATTTCGCTCTGATTCTGCGATCTGGTCCCAAGGCGATGGTCCTTACCCAATTGAGCTGTTCCATGTCGGAAAATATTTCAAAGACCCAGTCCGCATCTTTGTAGTCTCCAACGCCGGATCAGCTCAGGAAGTACGGTATGGGCCTGATCTGTTCAGTTACGGCAAGTCGGAATTCGCCAAAGACTTGCCACCGGATACCGGATTTGCGGGCTTTCGCGTGCTTACAGCACCGGGGGAGCCAGATTGGCTTGCATTTCTAGGCGCTTCGTATTTCCGCACGCCCGGCGAGACTCGGCAATATGGCCTTTCTACGCGGGGGCTCGCAATCGACGTTGCTATGCCAACGCCAGAAGAATTCCCGCGCTTTTCTCATTTCTGGCTAGAGCCTTTGCCAGGCAAGCCCGGCGTTATCATTAACGCGCTTCTCAACTCTCCGCGCATCACCGGGGCATATCGGATCATTACGACGCGCGAGAACGGCACTTCGATGGATGTGCAAGCGCATCTCTTTCCGCGCACCCCCATTGAGCGCATCGGCATCGGCCCGCTCACCAGTATGTTCTGGTATGGGAAGCATAACCGTAAGATTGCCACAGACTGGCGCCCGGAAATTCACGATAGCGATGGCCTCGCGATTTGGACTGGCAGCGGAGAGCGCATTTGGCGCCCGCTCAATAATCCAACAAGCGTACAAACAAGCTCCTTCTTTGATGTGAACCCAAGGGGCTTCGGTCTTTTGCAGCGCGAGCGCGACTTCGGACAATATGAAGACGACGGCGTTTTCTATGACAAACGCCCGAGCGTTTGGGTGGAGCCCGTTGGCCAATGGGGCGACGGCGCAGTGCAGCTCGTGGAAATTCCGACAAATGACGAGATCCACGACAACATCGTGGCCTATTGGACCCCGAGGGTGCCATATCAGGGCGGCGAGCAGCATTCGCTCCGGTACAAGCTGCACTGGCGGTTGAATGAGCCATACCCAGCACCATTAGCTCAGGTGGTGGCGACCCGTCTTGGAGCGGGCGGCATACCGGGACGGCCTCGTCCGAAAGGCACCGTGAAATATGCCATTGATTTCAAGGGTGGGCGGCTCAGCGAATTCACGCGCCGTGGCGACGTAGAGCTCGTTGTTGCAGCTCCCTCGGGTAAGGTTGAACGCGAAGTTGCCTATCCCGTCGTCGGCGCGGACAAATGGCGTGTCACGTTCGACTTCACGGCGCCCTCGGCAAATCCTGTCGATCTTCGCGTCTATCTTCGCAGGGAAAATGACGCGCTAAGCGAAACCTGGCTTTGCCAACACCTGCCGTCGCTGTCGATCATTTAGGCATTAGCCGAGTCAAATCCGGGTTTTTTGTTTTATGCATGGGGGCTCTGGCCAGAGCCCCCATGCAATGTACTTGAGCATTTTGGGACCAGATTGATCAGATGATCCCAATCAAAGCTTTGCAATGCTGGATTGCTTCCGGCCAGCCTTGCTGGCCGTCGCAATGACGTCATCGCGAGCGGCAACGCGCCGTGGCGATCTACCGTGTCTGTTTTCAAGCTGTTTTTGCGTGTTTCCAGACTTGATCGTTCTTGAGCATGGCGCTCAGGATGACGATGAGTTTGCGCATGACGGCGGTGACGGCGACCATGTAGGGCTTGCCCTTTTTCATGAGGCGGTCAGCGAAGCTGCGAAACACCGCGTGATGGCGGATCGCGGCTCTTGCCGCCATGAACAGGCAGGAGCGCACCTGGCTTCGGCCTGCGAAGATGCGCCGTCGTCCGTAGCTCTTGCCGCTGTCGCGGTCGTAAGGAGCAAGGCCTGCCAGGGCGGCGGCGCTCGACGCCGGAATGGAGCCAAGCTCGGGCATGAAGGCATTGAGGGTGTAGGCGGTTATCGCGCCTACGCCCGCCACCGTTTGCATGAGCCTGTCGCGGTGGTGAAGCGCCGCATCGTTCCGGGTGAGCGCCTCGATTTCCGCCTCGATGGCGCAGAGTTCCTTGTTGAGCAGTTTGATATGCCTTTCCACGCCCTGGCGCACCGCTCTCACGCTGACATGTTCAAGGCGGCATTGCTCAGCCTCGATCATATCCTGGAGTTCAGCGCGCCGTTCCACCAACTCGCGAAGCGCGGCCTGTTCAGGACGCGGCGGCTGATAGAGCCGGAGACCCGGCTTGTCGCGGCCATATTCGGCGATAAGGCAGGCATCGATGGGATCGGATTTCGCATGGCGGCCGCGGAATTTTGCATAGGCGCGCACGCTCGTCCCATGCGCGCGATGGCAGGCAAGCTGAAGCTCGCATGCGGCTTGCAGCACGGCTGCTTCATACCCTCCCGTCGCCTCGCACATGACAAGCAAGGGGCCAAGATCAAGTTTTTCGTTGCGTTTTTTCTCGCGCGCCAAAAGGCGGCGGACGGCGCCTTGCGTGTTGGGCACGGAAAGGCTCTCGCCTGAGGGGAGGATATGAACAGAAAGGCTGTCCTTGGCCACGTCAAACGCGATCACATGATTGAAACGGGCAGCAAGCGGGGGCATGATGGCTGTGTTCATCCGGGCGTCCATGATTGTATGCGGCCGCAAAGGCCTCTCTACCGTTCGGATGGCCAAGGGAAGACGGCGCGGACCTAAGATCGCCAACGATCGTTAAAGATTGATCCAGAGAACGGCCGCGCGCCGCCCAGAACGAAGGATGGCCATCCTTCGTTCTGGGCCCAGTTTCCCGTGATTCGCAAACCGCCGGATACCAAGCCGCCAGCAACATACAATCCAGAGACCGCAGCATTCGCCCTGGTCACAGCTGATCGTAAAATGCTTTAGCTAAGGCGAGCGCGAACCTCCCGCGCCCTGTAAAGCATCCCTCACGCGGCTCTCGAAATCGCGGCTTGGCGCCGGTGCTTTCGGCGGCGTTGGAGGGCTGGCATGGAGCCAGTCAAATGTTCCTTGCTGAGCCCGGTTATCCGGCTTTTTCTTTTGCTTCGCGGCCAGAGGGGCATGTTCTTGCTTTGCCGACCAGGTGGCGGATACCTCTGGCCTGTTTAGATTCTCAAGCCGGTTGATATCGCCCTCCATCTTACGGACGAGGACGGCGCGGACGAAATCCTCGGCAGCCACCGATCGCGGCCTAGCGCCAAGCTCGCGAAGCGGGCCGCTTATCAATATCTTGACTGGAGGATATTTAGCCCGCTTGTCGGAACTCACACCGGCCTGCCATGTGCTGTCCGCTTGCATCTTTGCGATATCAAGATAGGCCTGCATCCGGATCGTGCCTTCGCGATTGCGAAAGGAAGCGCGCCTTATCTCAAGGACGCCGTCGCGAATAATGATCGGCGCCTTCAAGTGCTGAAACTTGAAATCCGCCGATTGCGATGCTTCCGCGACATTTTTAGTGATGGCCTCCTCCGTCAGCGGTAGCTGGCCAGCAAGCAAGTCTTCGGCGCTTTTTTGCACGGCGGGCGGGGAAAGCTTATAAATTTGGCCATCAGACATCACAAGGCGCCCCCGGCCCTGCAGATTTGAAATCACCCCTCTAGGGCTGAGCGCCTGACCGGAGGCCGTCAGAAATACCGACGCCTTCCCTGACAGAAGCTGAGGCGTGTTCGGTTCGGGCAAGTTCGCCAGATCCAGGTTCGACAGGGAAAGGCGAGCGCTCGTGGCAATGCCCCTGCTTTGCGCTTCCATGCTCAAAAAAGCGGCTAACTCTCCGCCGAGCATTTTTCCTTCCAACTTCTGGACTTCTAGCCGCCCATTCTGAAGCCGGAGCGCCGCACGGCCATCGGTCAGGCTGATGGCGTCGCTTAGTTTTATAGTCTTTGCTTCAAGCGAAACCTTAGCAGAGGCATTTTTAAAAGCAGCCGCTGAAAATGGCTGATCCCCCCACATGTCTGGCGCGACGGCAGCGGCGCTCGTCGCGGTAGGAACCGTAGGCTGGCCTTGGCCGGAGGAAACAAAATAGGCGAGCAGCGCGGGCGCGGAAATCCGGTCCGCTTTCAAGTCAGCGTCAAGCGTTGGCATTGGACCGGAAATATCGAGCAAGAGGCGGCCCGTTACCGCATTCTTTGCCGATTCGACGCGCAACTGGTTTGCATCGAAGCGGCTAGGCGTCATTGTAAGGTTTGTTTCGACGCGCAAATTCGTGCGGGGTTCTCCACCAAGCAGTACCAGCACCGTCGAAGGCATAAATTCTTCCGGCGCTGGAGTGGATGCAGACAGTTTCCCAGCAAATTGCGGCGAGGCAGCCGCCAGATCCGCCGTGCCATCAAAAGTACCTTGCAGCAGGCCCGTCTTGATGGTCGCTGATGTATCCAGCCGTTGCGCAGTCCCATTCATGCGGAGTGCAAGTGTACCGGGAGACAACGGAGCGCCTTGCGCCGTCTCAGCCTGGGAAAGAAAGTGCGCGAGAAGCCGGTTCCCATCCACGGCAGACGCGCCAAGCTGCACAGAAAGAAGTCCCGTCTTCCAATCGGCCAGCGCGCCTTTGAGCTGCGCCTTCCCGTCGAAACGCGCCGCACCAAGATTTCCTGAGATGAGGGCTGTCATAGCGCCCGCATTTTGGCCGGTTTCATAATTGACGCTAATCGCTGCGGGAGCGAAATCTTCGAATTGACGCGCGCCTAAGCTTTCGGAATCGTATCCTGCGAGCGCAGCCAATTGCGACAGTGCTTGCGCGGAACGTGCCTCGACGCGGCCTTCGAATCGGCCATTGCCTGTTCCTTTTAGCAGAACAGAACCTTCGCCGCGCACGGCAACGCCGCTGGTCGTCTCGACGCTCAATTTGGAAACAGTCAGTGTTTCCGGGCTGAGTTTTACGTGGGCTGCGAGATTTTTAGCCTCCAGCGACTCTGTTTTGATGGAGCCTGCGGAAATATCCAAATCCGCCGTTTCCACAATCCCGGACTCCGCGCTGAAAGATGAGACCAAGCGGCTCACGCCTGCCTGTAAAGCGGCTATCAAACCATCTGGAGAAGGCCCGGCCCCCGCAGGTTGCCCAATATCGATTCCGCTCAAGTCAAAGCTGTCGCCTGAAAGCGACGCCACGAGGCTTCTCACAGGGCCTTTATCAAGATGAAAGCTCGCGCTGAAGGGCGTGCCCTCAAAGCTTCCTGTAACGCCCTCAAACGCCGTTGTTTCATCGGACAAGGTCATCGAACCTTGAACGGTGAGAGCGCGTGCGCGGAACACCTTCGCCTCTGCGTTGCTAGAGGCTGCCCATCGCGCCAATCGCGACACATTCTTGCTGCCTAAGCTGACACTGGCGGAAAGCCGAGGCTTGTCCCCGCCACTCAACACGCCGACGACTTTAAACGCCGTGTCACCGGGCAAAAGCCCTATGAATTTTTCAAACACCCAGCGCCCGGCGTTGCGCTGGGCATCAATTTTTACGCCTTCGAGCAGCTCACCTCTTAGCTGAACTTGATCCGCTACCATGGACAGGCGCAGTGACAGGTTTGGAGAGAGCCACAGCAATCTATCGGCTGCAACTTTTAAGCTGCTCCAGTCGGCGGCCGCAGCTCCGGCATAGGGCGTCTGGTTCACTGTCGCAAGCAGCGCGTCGACATCCAAAGATCGCGCTTGCAGGCTGAAATCTGCGCGTTCTCTTGCAAAATTCATGTCGCCCGAACCGGCCAATATCTGAGCACGGTTCTGTGGATCGAGAGTAATGGCAAGATCGCTGAGCGACATCGAAGTCAGGCTGATCTTGGCTGCCGCTTTTGCCTGGACTTCAATCCCAGAAGCGCCAGACGAACTCGGCGCGGGCGGCGAGACAGCGGTGATAGAGCCTTCGAACATTGGCCCAGTCCCGATCGTAATGAGACCGTCCCCTTGAAGGCTCATTTTCGACGCGACATCGGCGATCGTTCCCGCAACCTTCACGCCATCGCCGGCGCCAGCCGAAGCGGTAAATTTAACATCGAAGGGACGCTCACCACGCAAAAAGCGCCCGTTGAAACGGTATGCACCACCAGGGGCGGGCGCGGAGAGAGTTCCTGCTATTTTTCTGAGCGTCAGCCCCGGGAAGGATGGGTTGACCAACGCGGTAATCGAAACGGTTCCATCTTCGATCTCAAGGTTGCCGGCCGCAGCGGCCATGAGGATGCTACTCGCCGCGCTCGTGGGCTTGGCGATACTTTGATCCGAAGGTAAGAAATCAAGCGCCAGCGACGGGCGAACGAGCTTTACTGCGGTCGCTTCCACTCTGCCGCCAAGAAGCCCTTGCAGCGACAATGTGAGGTCAACCGACTCCACAGTCAGGCGGGAGCGGTCGTTCTTGCTCTCGTCAACTGTCACTTTGCCAAGGCGAACGCGCGGTTCCGGAAGAAGGCTGATGTCGATTCCACCTGCCGCAGAGACCTTACGGCCAATAATGCTCGAAGCGGCCTGTTCGAGATCGGAGCGATACTGGTTCCAATCCACAACAGCGGGCGCGATGAATGCGGCGCCGAGCAAAAGAATTAGGAGTGTAGCAATAGCGGCCAGTATGCGACCCACAATAATCCCCTTACCTTATCTTTCAATCGCAGACTGATGCAATCGCCTTGCCAAACCTTATAAGGTTTGCTGAGCGTTACATGACTAGATTATTTTGCCCGGATTAAGAATGTTATGCGGATCGAGCGCCTGTTTTATGGCGCGCATCATATCGACGCCGATTCCAGCCTCGGCAACGAGATAAGATTTTTTACCTTGCCCGATGCCATGTTCGCCAGTGCATGTACCTTCAAAGGCAAGCGCTCGCGCGACAAGGCGTTCGCAAAATAGTTTCGCGCGGCGAACTTCGTTTTCGTCGTTCAAATCAACAAGCGGAAGAGTGTGAAAATTGCCGTCCCCCACATGCCCCACGATAGGAGCTAAAAGGTTGAGTCGCTCAATGTCCGCTTGAGTTTCTTTCACGCATCCCGCGAGATTGGAAATGGGAACGCAAACATCGGTGGCAACCGCCGACTTGCCCGGCGCATAGGCCCGCTGAGCCCAGTAAACGTCGTGGCGCGCCTGCCAAAGCTTGGCGCGTTCCTCAGCTTGACCCGCCGACGCTAACGGACCGCCGCCATTTTCCTCCGCAAGCGCGGTAAAAATTTCAACCTGCTCGGCTGTGCCAACAGTTGTCCCGTGGAATTCCAGGAAAAGTGTCGGAACTTCGGGCAGCGTCAGCTTCGAATAAAGATTGCACATGCGAACCTGAAGGGGGGCCAGGAGTTCGATACGCGCCACACCAAGCCCGAGTTGAATGGCGGCGGCCGTTGCGCGGCATGCGCCTTCGAGGTCTGAAAAGGGGCATATCGCAGCAACGATAGACTCGGGGATGCCATACAGGCGGACCGTTAGCTGCGTTATAATCCCGAGCGTACCCTCCGAACCAACGAGCAAGCGCGTGAGGTCATAACCCGCAGACGACTTGCGCGCCCGCTGCGCTGTCTTCACCACTTCGCCATTCGCAAGCACAGCAGTGATATTGACCACGTTTTCGCGCATTGTCCCGTAGCGGACCGCACAAGTCCCCGAAGCGCGCGTGGCTGCCATGCCGCCAATCGTTGCGTCGGCCCCTGGGTCGACCGGGAAAAATAGGCCAGTGTCGCGCAGGCTTTCATTCAGCTCTCGTCGCTTGATCCCCGCTTCGACTTCGCAATCCATGTCCGCGGCGTTGACGCGCAGGACTTTAGTCATATGCGAGAAATCAAGTGCGATCCCGCCGAACGGCGCGTTCAGATGCCCTTCGAGCGATGTCCCAGCGCCAAACGCGATCACCGGCACGCGCATTTCATTGCAGCGCTTTACGATGCGGACGACTTCGTCGGCGGAATGCACAAACGCCACCGCCTCGGGCGGCTGATTTTCAAGCCAGGTCAGCGTGTGCCCGTGCTGTTCGCGCAGAGCCGGAGCTTGGCTGAAGCGATTACCAAGCCAGCCTTGGAACTCGGCAAAGAGCGCCTCCCGTTCTTGAGGGGGGGCAAAATCATTCAATGAAAGGCTATCGAAGGCCATCGGGCGATCCCAGAGGGTTTGCTTGGTGGAGCATAGACAATGGCGCGGCGTGAGTCATCCCCGGGCGGCGGCGTAATTATCCGGCAATTTGGTCCTCGCACCCACGCGACGGCTGATCTTCGATTTCTGCGACGATGCAGAACCAACGAAGGATTCGAAAAACCGCAAAAAAAGAATTTTAGAGAAAATTCTTCTTCAGGGTCGCGCAACTTTAAATTGCAAACATGATCGAGCTCCTGCATTCGACCACGTTGGCTATTATGCTCGATTTGAACTTCGAAGTACCGCTAAAGGCGGTGTCTGTTCCAGCGCGCAAGCATCGCGCAGACATCGATGGCCTGCGCGCAGTTGCTGTTATCGTGGTTATTGCCAATCATTTCAGCAAAAATATCGTGCCGAGCGGCTATCTAGGCGTCGATATGTTCTTCGTGATCTCGGGATATGTAATCACGGCGTCACTTGCGAGCCGAGAGCATAAGACTGTCGCCGATTTCATCGCTGCCTTTTATTCGGCCAGGCTCAAGCGTTTGATGCCTGCCCTGATTGTATGTGTGGCAGCGACTTGCATCGTCGGATCGTTATTTATCAATCCGAGCAGCGAGGAATTTCGCTCTTCTTTCAAGGCGGCAATACATGCATTATTTGGTCTATCGAATACCTACTTCTTTAGAAGCGCAATAGACTATTTCGGTAGCTCAGCAGAGTTCAATCTCTTTACGCACACTTGGTCGCTCGGTGTCGAAGAACAGTTTTATCTCATTTTCCCAATTGCCTTTTGGTTCAGCGGGTTTAGCAGGGGACAACCCAGAGGCTGGCGCAATCTCTTCATCCTACTCAGCCTCGCGACGGCGATTTCGTTTTTTTATTACGTATGGATGAGCCTATCCAATCCGCCTGGCGCGTATTTCCTCATGCCAGCCCGCTTCTGGGAATTGGGCATCGGTTGCATCACATATTTACTGGCGCCTCCAAAATCTTCTCTTGCGGGTAGAGGTTTCGAGTTACCTTCCTTGTTTTCCGCAATCGCACTTGGGGCGGCATTGTTCGCTCCGGGAGATCTGCAAGCCTATGCGACGCCAATTGCGGTCATGTGCACAGCGATCCTTATTGGCACGCTCCGTCCGAATTCTTATGGGCACCGAGTTTTGACGATAAGGCCCGTCGTTTTCATAGGCTTGATATCCTATTCGCTTTACCTCTGGCACTGGGGCGTGATTGTCATCAGTCGCTATACGATTGGCATTTCGTGGTGGACCGCTCCGATACAGGTCTTTGCAATAGGTGCCCTCTCGGTGCTCTCCTATATTTATGTCGAAAGGCCACTCAGATGGAAAGCGTGGTCAAAATCAAGATTTAGAACCATAGGCTATGCGTTGGGAGCAGCATCTATGGCCGCTCTATTTGTATTCCTTCTCGAAATACCCCTAAAGGGTTCGCTCTATACGGGCTCGGCCGTCAGAATGGTAGAGAAGGGCGTAGGTTCTCTTCTTCATAATAAATATGCGAACGGGAAAAGCATCTGGCGAGGTAAGGATTGTACTTTTTCTTCGGAAAAATACGAGGAAAGATCAATAAGAGCCGATACCTGCACCATCAACGATCAGGGTGCTTCAAAAAGGCGATTTCTGGTTATCGGCAATTCTTTCAGTGCTGCCGAGTTCGAGATGTATACCGTTTTGCCGGAGGCAAAAATCGGCTCCGTTACCGTCACATCCACTTGGGGAGCCTCGCCGGTTCGGGAAATTCCAAATTTCTCCCCATGGGCGCAGATGAATGCGCGTTACTGGAACACAATAATACCGGCCCTCAGCGCGGACCTCAAAGAGGGCGACTTTCTGGTAATGATAAACGACGTTGCGGGCTTCTCCCCGGAGAAAGCGACAACGGAAAGTGAAAATGAATTGGCTACTCTAACAAATGGCTTGGCGAGGCTCTCCCAAGAAATGGCGTTGAGAGGGGTGGGCATCATCTTTCAATCTGGAATCCCCTTCGCGCGCGAAGCTCTGTGTAGTCCCGATACGGCCAAACCTGAGTGGTTCAATCTTACCGGACACTCAGTCTGCAAATTCTACACCAGGGACTATTCCCTCGAACGGCGCAGGAACTTACACACGGCTCTTCAGAACCTCCAACAAGAGCATCACAATTTCTATGTTTTGGATTTGTTCGATGTTTTTTGTCCAAACAGCGTCTGCCGATTGGATAACGGGAAGGAAGAATATCTTTACCGGGATATATATTCTCACCCGAGTGTAGAGGCGAATTATTTGGCTCGCCCAGTTTTCCTAGCCTTGGTTGAAAAAGCCATTCGCGATAGCCAGCACAATTAATAGCTTGAACGAAATGACTGCGGGACGGAATTCGGTCCCGAGGCCCTTCTGCTATGCTAACTCGATGCACTGTCTGACGGCATTAATCAGCAGGTCTGAGCGCAGCGGTTTGGGCAGCAACAAGGATTTACGGAAGATTGCCGGTTGCTGCTCGCGAGCGTATCCCGACACCGTAATGAATGGCGTGCCGTTCTCCAAAAGGTACCGCGCAACGGGCTCGGCAGTTTCCTTGCCAAGGTTTACGTCGAGGACTGCGGCATCGCAGGCCGAGCGCTCGAGGAGATTAAATGCCTGGGCAACTGTGCTGGCGGGGCCAAGGACTTCGAATCCGGCGGTCGAAAGCATTGAGGCAATATCCATCGAGATCAAGGCTTCGTCCTCGACAACCAATACGCGGCTACGCCCAGCGCTCTCCTCCGTTGAGAGCGGGTTTACCGCCCCAACAGGCGCGGGCGTTGCCACACATGTTCCATCAAAGACATTCCTCGCTGGGCAGGCAAGGCGCCACACGACGCCACTTGGCGCATAGTCAATCGTTACCTGTCCCTCAAGGGATAGCCTGGTCATCTCTATTATAACTGTCGATCCGAAGCCCAGCCGGGTTGGTCTCGGGACTGCGGGACCATTTTTTTCGGTCCACGACATCACGAACTCGTCTTTTCCCTGCACGCCGGGCCGCATGTCCCAGGAGACTTCAATTCTCCCTTCCGTTTTCGAGAGCGCGCCATATTTACTCGCATTCGTAGCCAGTTCGTGTAGCGCCATGCCGAGAGTTTGCGCGGCAGGCGCGGTGATCCCGATGAACGGACCCTTTAGGGAAATGCGGCCATCGTGTTCGCCGAAATGCGCAAGCTGTGAGTTGACAAGGTCGCGCAATGGCACAGCCTCCCAAGCGCTCTTCACGAGGAGGTCGTGGCTCGCGCCGAGCGCCTGAATGCGTTCGTTCAGCCGGTCGAGGAAGTCTTCAGGCGTGGCCTCAACAGTGCGCCGCGCCACGACCTGAACGACGCTTAGAAGATTGTTGGCGCGATGATTAATCTCGCGCATGAGCAGGTGCTCCCGCTCCTCTGCGGTCCTGCGCTCGTGAATGTCAAGAACGGATCCGATGTAGCCAAGAAAGGTTCCATCGGAGCAGAAGCGCGGAGCCGCGGCATCAATGGCCCAGCGCCATTCACCGTTGGTGCGCCGCAGACGGTATTCAAGACGAAACGCCTTTTGCTCGGCATTGGCGGTTCGGAATTCGCGCTCGGCCACCTCACGGTCGTCAGGATGAATTGCATCCAACCAGCCGAAACCCTGGCCGTCCTCGGGCGTCTGCCCCGTGAATTCGTACCAGGATTTAGAGATAAATGTGCACGTCCCGTCTGGATCCGTGACCCAAATGATGACAGGCGCATTGTCGGCCATGTTTCGAAAGCGCGCCTCGCTCTCGACAAGCGCGTTATCACTATAGCAGCGCTCGATGAAATCTCCGACCTGACGAACATACAGATCCAAATGGCGCAGGCTTTGGGCTGATAGCCGGTGAACCGCGCGGAAACGGGTTGATAAAACGCCAAGCGGGAGGCCTGCCCGGCCGATGATCGGGGTAGCCTGCGCAGAGCGATATCCGGCGCCCCGCGAGACATGGCGAAACGGCGCGAATGCCTCGTCTATCTCGGTGTCTTCAATGATGACGCGCGAGCCTGCTAGAACCGCCCTGCCACATACTGAACTCGCTTTGGCCTGAACCTCTCGGAAGAAATCAAGAATATCGTCCGCTAATCCCTTATGCGCGGCCAGATGCAACACGCCCCGCTTTTCGTCTAGCAGATGGATGGTTCCCATATCTGCGCTGAGCAGGTCGATTGCGCCGTCGAGCAGTTCGCTCAATCCTTCCTGGAGGTCACTCTTGCGCCAGAGACGCGAACTCGTTTCTGTGAGGCGGGCGAGAGCGGCGAGATCGCGTTTTTCCTTTTCGATGCTCCGGAATGCGTCGATGCAAGCGGCGAATTCGGCTGCTACAAGTTTCAAAAAGTCAAGATAGCGTTCGTCAAGTTGCAGTCGCGAGTTAAGTCCAACAAGAATAACCCCGAGGATTTCACCACCGGTGCCTCGGCTCGCAAGAGGCAAAGCGAGCACTTGCCGGGTGGGCTCGGGCCAGCAACTGCAGGGCAGCCGCTCTTGTGTTTGTAATTGGCCAACCAAGACGGGCTGTTGATCGTTAAGCGCCCCGGATATGCCCCAGCAGTCGTGAATGGCCGTGGACGCTAGAGGCGGCAGCAGTACTCTATCGATCCCTGCGGCGCAGATGAGCCGCGCCCGGCCATTTTCCTCAAGCAGATATGGCGCGGCGAATGGAACGTCGGGGTTGCTCTGACATACGAGCCCAAGCAAATATTCGCAGATCTCGTTAATCGATTTGCCCTGTGAGGCTACCTCAACCGTCGCTTTGGAGAGGTCTCGCAGAACGCGCATTCTCCGGTCGCCGATCACACGGCCGGTCGTTTCGATCCCGGCAGTCATAACCCCGACGACTCTGCCGTCGCAGCCGCGCAGCGGGCTGTTTGAGTATGTTAAATAGCACTCTTCGAGAAAACCGTGGCGATCAATAGCGAGAAGACTGTCCTCGAACCAGCTCGCATTGCCATTTAAAGCATCCTCGAATTGGCTGCCGGCAATCGGCCAGGTTTCAGGCCATGACTGCGCTGCCGGCTGTGCGAGAACTGCTGGATGCTTGGTGTCCCCAAGAATGGGCTTCCACGCGTCGTTGTAGAACATGATGAGGTCCGGCCCCCACCAAACGGCCTTAGGGAAGCGCGATGCGAGGCAGGTAGCCACGGAGGCTTTGAGAACACCGGGCCAACTATCCGGTAGGCCCAGGGGCGAATGGGACCAGTCGTAGGCCCTCATGAGAGCGCCCATTTCGCCCCCGCCCTCTAAAAAACTTGGCGCGTCAATATTCATATTCGCAAAACAATTCAGCCCAGTCCGGGGAGGCACAATTTCCTGCCCGCATCATATCGATTACAAAGATGGATAGGTACCGCAAATAGGGAATTGAGACCAAATGCTGAGGTGGTGCAACTCACCCTAGCTGTGAAAAGCGAACCTGCATTCCTTTGTCTCGCCCAATCCCGTGCTATATCTATCTTATGGGAATCAGTCGTTCAAATATCGCCGAGAGGCTGCCAGTTGCACAGGCCGCCGCGATGGCCGAAGCGCCCTATCTCAAGGGCCTCAATGCGGAACAGCGCGAAGCGGTCGAAAAGTTAGACGGTCCGGTCCTCGTCCTCGCGGGAGCCGGAACCGGCAAAACGCGCGTGCTGACGGCACGGATCGCGCATCTTCTTTGGACGCGCCGTGCCCGGCCGAATGAAATCCTCGCCGTGACCTTCACGAATAAGGCGGCGCGCGAGATGAAAGAGCGCATTGGGCACCTTGTGGGCGGCTCCGTTGAGGGCATGCCTTGGCTTGGCACTTTCCACTCCATCGGCATGAGGATTTTGCGCCGTCACGCCGAATTGGTAGGTCTTTCGCCGAATTTCACGATCCTCGATACCGACGATCAGATCCGCCTTATCAAGCAATTGATCCAAGCCGAGAAGCTCGACGAAAAGCGCTGGCCCGCGCGGCAGTTCGCGGGGCTCATCGACGGCTGGAAAAACAAGGGCCTAACGCCCGATAAGGTGCCGGCAAGCGCTGCCTTCAGCTTTGCCAATGGCCGCGCCATCGAGCTTTACAAGGCTTATCAGACGCGGCTGAAAGAATTGAACGCGGCGGATTTTGGCGACCTTTTGCTGGAGGGATTGCGCCTATTCCAAGAAAATCCCGACATTTTGCGCCAGTACCACCGCTGGTTTCAGTACATCTTGGTGGATGAGTACCAGGACACCAATGTCGCGCAATATTTGTGGCTGCGGCTTCTGGCGCAAGGCAGTCATAATGTTTGCTGTGTCGGCGATGACGATCAGTCGATCTATGGGTGGCGCGGCGCTGAAGTGGACAACATCCTGCGCTTCGAGAAGGATTTCCCCGGCGCGCATGTGATCCGGCTGGAGCACAATTATCGTTCCACCGCGCATATTTTGGGCGCGGCGTCGAAGCTAATCGCGAATAATCTTGGCCGCCTCGGTAAGACGCTGCACACGAAAGCAAGCTCCGGCGACAAGATCATCGCGCGCGGCGTTTGGGACGACGAAGAAGAAGCGCGGCTGACCGCTGAGGATATCGATCGCCTGCGGCGCGATGGCGTTCCATTGAACGGGATGGCAATCCTGGTCAGGGCGAGCTTTCAAATGCGCGCCTTCGAAGACCGCTTCGTTACCATGGGTATGCCCTATCGTGTCATTGGCGGCCCGCGATTTTACGAGCGTCAGGAAATCAAGGACGCCATTGCCTATCTTGAAGTGATGCAAAACCCTGCGGCGGACCTGAAGTTCGAGCGCATTGTGAACGTGCCCAAACGCGGCCTTGGCGATCAATCGGTGCAGGTGATCTTTCAACATGCGCGCGCGGAGAGGATGAGCCTCTTTCACGCAGCCCGCCAGATCACCGAAACCGAAGAGCTGAAGCCCGCGCCGCGAAAGGCGCTTCGGACGCTTACCGACGACTTCGAGCGGTGGCGCACGCTTTCCAAAACAATGCCGCACACTGAACTTGCGGAGCAAATTCTGGACGAGTCCGGCTACACTGAGATGTGGCAGAAGGACAAGTCGCCCCAGGCTCAATCGCGCCTTGAAAACCTGAAAGAGCTGATCCGCTTCATGGAGCAGTTCGACAGCATGGGCGCCTTTCTGGAGCACGTCTCTCTTGTCATGGATGCTGAGCAAGCAGCCGACGGAGATCGCGTTAGCTTGATGACGCTTCACGGGGCAAAGGGCCTTGAGTTCGATGTGGTTTTCCTGCCCGGCTGGGAGGAAGGACTATTCCCGCATCAGCGCTCGCTCGACGAAAACGGCCAGCAGGGTTTGGAGGAGGAGCGGCGGCTTGCCTATGTCGGCATAACTCGCGCCAAACGCAAATTAACCGTTAGCTTCGCTCAGAACCGCCGCGTGCATGGGTCATGGCAATCCGCTATGCCCTCGCGATTTGTGGGGGAACTTGCCGAGGAGCACGCGGACGTGGTGATGGAAAGCGGCGGCTACGGCTATGCGCGCTATGGGGCTGCGAATGCTGGATATGGCGCGAGCCGCTTCGACGAGCCGCCTTCACCGTTCGAGCGTGATGTAACGAGCCCGGGGTGGAAACGCGCGCAAACAAATTGGCGCTCCGATGCAGCTACGAAAAATCGCGCGCGTCCAATTCCCTCCGAGATCGAGGGAGAATTGGTAGCCGCAAGTTCTGCCGAGGTGCCGCCATCCTTCTCATTGAACCAGCGCGTATTTCACCAAAAGTTTGGCTATGGCTCGATCAGCGAAATCGACGGCAATAAGCTGACTGTCGAGTTTGAAAAGGCCGGGCAGAAGCGTGTCATTGCCTCCTTTGTTGAGCTGGCATAAGCGCCACATTAACAAACACATCTCCCCCAAATGTTGCCGTAGCCGATGAAAAAGGCTACATCGTTTGCTCATGTGCAAGTTGGGGGGCAATAGATGGTTGAGCAGGCAGAGGCTCATTCGATGACGCTTTCGCCGGACGCACCAGCGGCCACTGAAACTGAAACCGGACTGGATACATGCAGCAGCCCAATCTCATCCATCGCACCGGAGAAATTCATCCCTGTGGACAGGTCGGACATTATCAACCGTGTGCTCGAAAAACATTTCGAGCCGGGGCAACGGGCGCTTGCCGCAGGCGTTGTTCGCTACATTTGCGCGTTACGCCAAGCAGAGTCAGCTAAGATCCTTGATGGCTTGGTGCAATCCTATGATCCGTTCAACCCGGATGATGAAACCGTCAATGAAGGAATATTGTCGCCGGCAGAACGCCGTGCGCAGCTTGAAAGCCTCAAAAACGAAGTCGTCGACCTCGTCGTCAGCGCAAATTACATTGAGATCGACCAGGCTACTCTCAAAAAATTATTAGATGAAGACTCCGTCGGAGGGTTCTCGGCAGAAGTTGACCTGGAAGAATATGATTTCCACCTGCTTTTCTATCGGGGCGCAATCAAGGATAAGCATTACGTTCGCTCATGGAAGCGCCTGTGGCCCCGTAAAGTACCGGTGGAGATCGATGCATACCGGCGCTTGTTTTTGGGGCTGAAGCTGAAGCCTTTTGACGTGCGCGTCGCTGAGATTATGGAAAAGGAAAAAATCGACAAGCGGAAAGCCCAACGCCGTGTCAAGCGCGCCCGCAACCAGCAAATGCTTGAAGGGGTTTCCGAAAACACACTGCACCTTAAAGTTTTCCGGCGCATCCCGAGAGGCGACCTTCAGGTTTTGTTCCCGAATGCGGTGATAAAATTCACACCCTTCGATCGGCGGTGGCTGTGGCTTGGATCGACCGGCAGCACGCTCTTCGCGATCATTGCGGCCACACTCAAATTCGTGGCCGCCGTTGCTATTAGCCTGCAGTTCATTGTGTTCACGCTTGCTGGCGCGGTGGGCGCGATCATCCGCAGCATCACCAACTTCTTCAACACGCGGACACGCTATATGGCGAAGCTCGCGAAGAGCCTATATTTTCATAACCTCGCCAGCAATCAAAGCGTGCTGACCTATCTCATGGACGATGCTGAAGAGGAAGATCTCAAGGAAACCGTGCTGACCTATGCGCTATTGCTGCGGCACGGTCATCGCGGCTTGAACGAAGTCAAATATGAGGCTGAAAAGTTCCTCAAGGACGAGTTCGACGTTGAGAGCGACTTCGATATCGAAGATGGCTGCGCGCATCTCCGTACTCTAGGTCTGCTCGTTGAAGACGACGCAGGTTCTTTGCGGATACGGGACTTGGAAGATGCGCACATCCATCTCATCGGGCGCTGGGAGAGACTGCCCGCGATGGCGGCATAGCTGGCTTGTTTTGGCGTAGACCGAAAGCGCGCTCGGCGCTCATCGCGAGAGCGTCTGCTTCGATCCCCGCAGCTAGGGAACGCTGTGGCTACTTGCGTGATTTTCTCCCTCTCCCCGCCGGGGAGAGGGTTGGGGTGAGGGGCCGTTGCAGTCATAGCGATCGGGCGCCCGCTCAACGCTAAGCCTTTAGCACACCATCGCGAAGCGGCAACGCCGCTGCGGCGATCCAGGAGTTTCACGTTGCCGGTTATAGATGGTCGCAATGTCATCGCGAGGCGCGCCGCGCCGTGGCGATCCAAAGCAGCATCAATGACTTAAACTCTGGATTGCTTCGCGTTGCTCGCAATGACGCGATTTTATCTCAATGCAATCCACTTTACGCGGCCCCTCGGCAACCGCCGCTCTCAAATATTGGGCGTGACCGTTGCCTTCCGCTCCAGCTTTCCCCAGCCTACGAAACGCCCTTGCAGCGCCTTCACGACCGATTTAACCACCACATAATACATGATCTGCCTGTAGCCGAAGCGCTGCAAGATCAGCCACCATAGAAGCGTTCGGTCCTCCCGCTTCTCCATGAAAAATGCGATCGCGGCTGCGCTTAAATCGACGGCCATGAATATTGCGTAGTAAGATGCCGTGATCAAAAGGTTATCAGAATTGAACTGATCGCCGTGCTGTGTGTAGTCCGTGACGGTCCGAACGACTTGGACAATAAGAAGCAAATCGACAAGGGGTGACACCAGAGCGAGCACGATTTGGAACAGCCAAGCTTGCGGCAGCGCGACGAGACCAAGTGCACCGTGCAGGGGATTTAAGTTCGCGCGCCTGTGCTTCCAAAGACACTGCAAGGTGCCAAACGCCCACCGGAAGCGCTGCTTCGCCAAGCCGCCCAGGGTGTCCGGCGCCTCCGTCCACGCAATAGCTGTTTGATCGAACGTTACCTTGTAGCCAAACCGTTGGATCATGATGGTGAGATCTTGATCCTCGGCGAGCGTATCGGAAGGAAAGCCCCCGAGTTTTACTATGGCTTCACGCCGCCATGCCCCCACTGCGCCCGGAACAACCGTGATGCAGCCCAGCGTCGCGAGCGCACGCCGTTCCAAATTTTGGGCGGTCACATATTCAAGCGCTTGCCAGCGAGTGAGCGTGTTAATGCGATTGCCGACTTTCGCATTGCCAGCCACCGCTCCTATCTTTGGATCGGAAAACCAGCGCACAAGCCTAGATATTGTCGTGGCTTCGAACTGCGTATCCGCGTCGAGTACGACGACGACGTCGCCCTCTGCGCGGGCCAGTCCCAGATTAACCGCTCGCGCCTTGCCCCCATTCGGCGTGGTTATCAGCGTCACGCGCGCGTGACCGGCAAAAGCCTCCCGCACGACATCGGAGGTTCCGTCCGTAGAGCCATCGTCAATGATTATGACTTCGATATTCGCATAGGCGCTGGTGAGAATCCGCTCAATCGAAGACTTGATAACCTTGGCCTCGTTGAAGGCGGGGATCAGCACCGATACGAGGAGACCTTCTGCGTCTGCGGGGGGAGCACGGCGATTGGCTTTTCGCCAGCCGATCAGCGCAAGAGCGCAAAGCACAGCAAGCCTTGCTATTCCCAAGGTGATGGCGACACCGAAGAGCCAGGTCAAGGCCTCCGTAAGCCAGCTTAGGGTGAAGAACACGTACCGATTGACGAAGGGCACCGCCGCCTCGTCGGGGGGGACGGGCGGCATCGCCTGATCCTTCGTCCAGTGAGCCAATTCGGACACTGGCACAAACTCAAGCCCTTTGGCGCGAACGGCATCGATAAGAGCAGGCAATGCCTCAACGGTCCGGGAGCGATCTCCGCCCCCGTCATGAAGGAGAACGATTTGGCCTCGTTTCTCAGGATCAACATCGGTGACTTGGGATACGACTCTTTGTGTGATTGTATCAGGCGAAGGGCGTTGCCAATCGTCAGGGTCTGCCTTCAGGCCGACCGTTATATAACCTAGCCGCTCGGCCACCTGCATCGGCGCGATTTCCTGAGCCGTAGATGGCTCGGCATCGCCAAAATAAGGCGGACGAAAGAGCCTCGTCGAACGTCCGGTTAGCGCTTCAATGAGCCTTTGGGTGGCGTTCAACTCTATGGCGGAGACGCTGTCTGTTGTTTCACCTAGGTTTGCATGTGTGAAGGTGTGGTTGCCGAGATCGTGTCCTTCGGCCAATATGCGTTGCACGAGCCTTGGGTTAGCAGTGCCGTTCTCGCCGATTATAAAGAAACTGGCGCGAACCCCCTTCGCCTTCAGTATTTCCAAAATCTTCGGCGTCCATATCGGATGTGGCCCATCGTCAAAGGTTAAGGCCACCTTCCCAGGTATTTCACCGCCGCGGCGTATCACGAATGAAGCGGGCAGCTTAGTGTAAGTCTCGGCGGTGATTGTCGCATTGGCCTCGTCCACAGTGAACTTACGGGAGCCAGGAGCCGGCTCAGCCGCAACCTGCAAAATCTCGCCACGGCCTATAAAATTCACGTCGTTCGTGGGTGTGATCGTCTCAAGCGAGGAAGGAGGCGGCGCGCCGTAGTTTCTGGGCAGCACCGACCAAATCGATGGGTCCTCCGCGCCCAGCCGCCAAAGCGCATATCCAGCGGGGCGATATTTATCCGCGGCGCGCAGTTGATTGTATGCGGTCACAGCGTCGAGAAACCATACACGATGCGTTTTGCCTCCCGCTCCATAAGAATAGCGCGGATTGAGCGTATCAGGGTCAAGCTCGATGGTCGTATTGGCGTCGCGGGCGGTTAGCATGACCTCTTGAAATGTGATGTCATCGCCTTCCGAAGTGCCTTCGGTCCAGTCATAGCCATAGTTTCCTATCGCGACGATAGTCCGCGCCGGGTCGAGGTCGCGCATGCGCTTCGCCAGTCGCGTCGAGAACCATGATTGTGATGATACTGCGCCGGGCTCCCCTGCGGACCAGTGTTCATCATAGCCCATTAGCATCAGAAAATCACAAGCCTTCGCATAAGCGCGATAATTCCAATGCGGATCGTCAAAAGGAGCAGCAACGGCAATCGTCCAGCCTCGCGATTTGAAAACAGTGCGAAGCTCGCCCAGAAACGCCAAAAGGTCCTTATGAGCCCCATCCGGTATCTGCTCGAAATCGACAGTGATGCCCTGTAAGCCGTTGGTCTCGATGAAACTAACGATGCTTTTCAAACGGTCCTGCCGCTTCGCTGGGTCGGCCATAAGCCGCCCCAAACCCGGCCCATCCCAAATGTTGTCCCCAGAGTTTTGGATCATGGGCAGGATGGCTGTGCGTGGCTTTTCCCTGCGGATAAGATCAAGCGTCTTTGGGTCGAGCATAGCCTTAAACTCCATGCTTTCGCCTTGGAGGTAGAGCCAACTTGGAACCACCCAGTCGAGGTCTTTGAGGTTATTTTTCAATGAGGCAAAGCTGCCATCATCCCAGTTCGCATAGAACCCGATAGTGAGGGGCTTTTCCCGCGTGGCAACGGAGGCTTTGCCCCCTTTTGCTCTTGCCGCGGCAAGAGCTAGCGGATGCGAAGAGCGCGAAAAATACTTTCTTCGAGACTGCGCTTTGATCGCGAGATTTCTGACCGATGGCAAAAGATGACGGACTTTTGCGACATCATTCAGAAGGGCGTAGCGCTGGCTGGGGGCGGCCTGTAATGTTTCAGGGAACGTTCGGAGTATAAAAAAACTAGAGAGGAACACCGCACCGGCAATCGTGCTCATGACCGCCAAAGTCCACGCCACGCGGGACACATGCGCCGCTCGCCGGTTTTTAGGATCAAAAAAAATGGGATGGTCAGACATCTTGCAGCGAGCGGATTGATGAAATATGGCAGTCTGTCATTATCCCCTGCAAAGCTAGAGGTCGAGCAGAACTTAATGAGATCTCCCGGGACGATTAATGCCGGCAGATCGGTTTCATGGAAAAGCTAGCCCGTTCTATAGGCTATACGCAGCCGACATGAACGTAAGCTGTACAAAAGCAACACACGTCGGCGCACTGATGGACATTTCATCAAATGGGGGGCATAGCAATGATCTTTGACGCCGCCGAGTGGAATAATTTTAAACATAAGTCATTGCTTTGATTGCGATAATTATCAAGGAATCATCTTCGCCCCGGCGCGAACGCCTTAGAGACAACTTCAGGCCTGCGTGCATTTTTCGTCACGCAACTGTGTTGCTGGAGGCACAGCTTTGTGCGCAAATCGCGACCGCCTACTTTTGGCTTTTTATCGGCCTGCCCGCCCTGTTTCGAGTTCGCCATGCTTGTACTCATGCATGACGCGCTCTACTGTCTTTTTCTTTTCGATTGCTGCGCCATGTCTCACCTCTGTCACTTTTCAGGTGAATGAGATTTAGCTGGCAAAGTTTCACAGTAACCGAGTTACGACATGGAAGATTCACGTTACTTTTTGCGACGATAACTTGCATTGCTCAGACACAATAACCGTCCATCGAGTTCTCTTTGGCAATTTGGAGCCATTTCATGATAATTCCTGTTATTTTGGCCGGAGGAACCGGCTCAAGACTTTGGCCTTTATCTCGCGCGCAACATCCAAAACAATTCCATGCACTCGTGAGCGGCGAGCCGCTTATTACCGACACAGCCCGCCGTATTTCCGGCAAATCCTATGCGCCTCCTCTCGTTATTACGGGTGAACAACACCGCTTTGCCGTCGCGGCCGCTTTCAAAAACGCGCATCTTGAGCATCAAGGCATCGTTCTCGAACCGGAAGGCCGCTCGACGGCGCCTGCCGCAGCGGTCGCGGCTCATCTTGCGCTGAAGAAGGCCGGACCTGACGCCGTGCTGCTGATTATGCCAGCCGACCATTACATAGAAAGGCCGAAAGCTTTCCTCGATGCAGTGGAGGCGGGCGTGCAGGCGGCGAACAATGGCTTTCTCGTCACCTTTGGCGTGAAGCCCGTGCGCCCTGAAACCGGCTATGGCTATGTGAAGACAGGTAATCCTTTGGCCGGTGGGAAAGGCTTTGCGGTCGATAAATTCGTGGAAAAGCCGGACCGGGAAACAGCGGCCCGTTTTTGCGCCGCGCCTGACTATTTCTGGAATTCCGGCATATTCCTGTTTGGGGCGCAGGCTTTCCTCGACGAGCTAAACCGTTTTGAACCGGAAATGGTCCGCCAAAGTCTCGCAGCAGTTGAAGGCGCGGCGTCCGACCTCAATTTCATCCGGCTTGGGCAAGGCTTCTTGGACTGCAAGTCAGACTCCATCGACTACGCAGTCATGGAGAAGACCGAAAAGGCCGCCCTCGTAGCTCTCGATGCAGGCTGGAGCGATGTCGGCACATGGGACGCTCTTTTCGAGGCGGCAGACAAGGATGAGAGCCAGAATGTGGCCCGTGGCGACGTCGTGTTTCGCAACGCCAATGGATGCTATGTGCGCGCCGAATATGGTATGGTCGCCGTCTCTAATGTCGATGACATCATCGTCGTCTCAACAAAAGATGCGACACTGATAACGAAGCGGGAGGAAAGCGGCTCCGTCAAGGACGTGGTTCAACATTTGGCCGCAAATTCGCGCAACGAAGCCGAACATCATCTTGCGGTGCATCGCCCCTGGGGCCATTACGAAACGCTCCATCTGAGCGAGCGCTATCAGGTAAAGCAGATTGTGGTCGAGCCGGGCGCGAGCCTTTCGCTGCAACGCCACCACCACCGCGCAGAGCATTGGATCGTCGTTAAAGGGACGGCGCGCGTCACCATCGACAGCGAGGTGAAGCTTTTAAGCGAAAACCAATCAATCTATGTCCCGCTTGGGGCGGTGCATCGCTTGGAAAATCCAGGCCTCATTCCGCTCACACTCATTGAGGTGCAGTCGGGGACCTATCTCGGCGAGGACGACATCGTTCGCCTCGAAGACGTTTACGCGCGCGTGTAGGAGCATGGCCGCGCCTCGGCGCGGCCAGCCGAGATTAGCTTCTGGGTTTTGGTCTGTCTCTAAGCAACATTGCATCGCTTAGCCAACGCATAAGCCGAGCCTTAAGACCGTAATGCACTGGAAGCGGACGCATGGCCCCTGACGTGATGGGCCAGGAGCGGAAGTCCGCATGAAGCCAGGAAACACCAAAAAACGTCGGGGTTTGGAGAGGTGGCTCAGCTATAGTTGAACCGGCTAAGCGCGAGGGGTAGGTGGGCCGATTTGCCCCGAGCGGGTCCATAGCCGCGGCCGCAGGAGCTTACTATGCACAGTTTCTCTCGGCGAAACGCCATTCTGCTTATTTTGTCGGTTGCAAGCTCCACATTTGCGACAGCGTTAAGGTCCAATGCTGCGGAGGAAGCGCCGCTGGCGATAAAGGGCTATGACGCGGTCGCCTACTTCACCGACGGAAAACCCCTGCGCGGGATGCCGGAGCACGAATATCAATGGGACGAGCACCGCTACCGCTTTGCGAGCGCAGAGCATCGCGATCTTTTCAAGGCCGATCCGGTGCGCTACGCACCACAGTTCGCAAATTTCTGCGCTATGTCACTGGCCCAGAGCGAGATCGTCGAGGCTAACCCGGAGAACTGGCTGATCAGCGACGGTAAGCTTTATATCTTCGGCAAGTCGATCGGGCCGGACCTGTTTCAGAAGAATCTCGCTGAAAACGTCGCGCGGGCCAATCAGAATCTCCAGCTTATCCGGAAACATTAGGGCGGTTTCGACCGCATAGCCCGGCTGGCGTCATTGCCGGGCTTGCCTCGGCAAATTTCGGGGTTTTTTCGGCGTTTCCTTGGGCTTCTCTCGTTACGGCGTCATGTCCCTGAGGTTTCCTGACTGCGTCGATGAAGCCTCGCATTTGGGCTCCCCCCGTCTCGGAGGGCCAATCAAAGGGAACTCGCTATGCACAATCTCTCTCGCCGCAGCGCCTTTCGCCTCGTTCTGCTCGTCGCAGCCCTCCCGCTGGTAACGTCGGTACCGTCAGTTGCCATTGACACGCCGCTGGCGATCCAGGGCTACGATCCCGTCGCCTACTTCACCGACGGAAAGCCCACACCCGGGATGCCGGAGTACGAATATCAATGGGACGAGCACCGCTACCGCTTTGCGAGCGCAAAGCATCGCGATCTTTTTAAGGCTGATCCCGTGCGTTACGCGCCGCAATTCGGAAATTACTGCGCGATGGCGTTGGCGCTGGGTAAAGTCGTCGTAGCGAACCCGGAAAACTGGCTGGTCAGCGGCAATAAGCTCTATGTCTTCGGCTCGCCGGCTCCGAAAGGACCTGAGCTTTTCGAGAAAGACCTTGCCGCCAACATCAGCAAAGCGAACCAGAACCGGCCGATCCTTCCCAAAGACTAGTGGTCCGATTCCGACATTTGCATCCGCTTGCAGCCCCATCGAGAGCAAATGTCGGAATCAAAGGACCACTAGCAACTTTTTGATTCTAGTGGAGCTTTTGAATTTGACATTTGAGCGCGAATGCGCGGCATCGATCACGCTTCGCGTGAATCGACAGCTTTGATGCCGACTCGCGTGAAGCGCGGTCGGGGACCCAAATGTCAAATTCGCTCCACTAGAGGTTAGCGCCGGCTGGCCTCTTCCGTCGAGAAGCCGGCCTTGCGCAACCCGTCGCGCAAGCGCTCAAGATCGGCGGCGCTTAAAAACTTGGTCCCGAATTCCTGCGCGTCGAAGGTCGGGTCGACGCGGTGGATCGTCGTCACGACCCGCGCGGCATCCTCCAATCGACCAAGCTGTGCATAGGCGGCCGCCAGCACGATGCGGCTGAAGTTCGCGCCAGCGGTTTTGCGGAGATTGAGTTCTGCCTGCTCGATCGCCGCGTCGTAGCGCCGTTTTAGATAATAGGCAAGGCTAAGGGCCATGCGATCGAGCGGATTGAGCTCGGGATCGATGCGCTGCGCCAGCTCCAATGTCTCAATGGCGGCATCCGTTTGCCCCGACCACATCAAGATATTGCCGCGCCCGGCGAGGGCAGTGGCGTCGCTCGGATTGATTGCGATCACACGGTCCAACTCCGCCTTCGCCTCCTCATATCGGTGATAGAAAATATGGATGCGACCGAGAATGATGTGCGCGCGCACGTCGGAGTCGTCGAGGTTCAGCGCCTTGTTTGCCATCTCCTCCGCGCGGCTCATGAATACGGTCGGAGATTCTGCCCAGCCCATCGATACGGCGGCAAAATAGGTTTCGGCGAGTGCCGCATAGGCGGCAGCGTAGTTCGGATCGATCTCGATGGCGCGTCTAAGCAAGACACGCGCCTCCACGGTGCTTGCGCGCGCCGGGCGCAACAGCGCGGGTCTCGCGCGCAGCACGTAATCATAGGCTTCGAGACTTTTGGTCGGCTTTGCGAACACCCGCAGTTGTTCGGCCTGCGAAACGCGGATCGCCAATGTTCCGGCAATCTGCGTGGTGATCTTGTCTTGCAGGGAAAAGACATCCACAAGCGCCTCGTCGAAGCTGGCAGACCAAAGCACCTGGCCATTCGTATCCACTAGTTGCGCGGTCACGCGCACGCGATCCCCGGTTTGGCGGACGTTTCCTTCAACCTGATACCGCACCGCAAGATTACGGGCGATCTCTACAGGGTTTGCGGGTCTGCCCTTGTACGGGAAAACGGCGTTCCATGACATCACGGTCAGGTCGGGAAACCGACCCAGAGCGTTGATGATGTCCTGCGTCAATCCATCCGCGAAATACTCACGGGCCGAATCATCGCTCTGGTTCACAAAGGGGAGAATTGCGATTGCTGGTTTCGCGCCAACTTCGGCAGTTTTCGAGAATTGCTCGCCAGAGCGCGGGGTGCTGAGGACTCTCCACTTAGGATGACCGGCCAATAGTGCCCCTGCAACAAGCAAAACCACGAGAGTGAGAGCGGCGAACAATCCTCTACGCCAGTCGGTTGGCACCGTCGTCAACGATGTCCATGCGCGCGCCCGGATAGCGGGCTTCAAGGCTTGAGCGCCGTCGTGGGAGGCCGTCGAATCCGGCGTAGCATAGGTCACAGACGGGTCAACCGGCGCAACAATCAACACGGCCGATTCAAGTCGATAGCCGCGGCGGGGAATCGTTTTGATCAGGCGCGGTCCATCATCACCGAGTCCTCGTCGCAATTCGCCTATACTCTGTACGAGGGCGTCGTCGGTGACGGCCAGATTCGGCCAGACTGCGGCAAAGAGCTCGTCCTTCGAAACAAGACGGCCGAAATTTTCGACCAGGTAACGTAGTACCGCGAAGGTCTTTGGCCGAAGAGCGACCTCGTTGCCATCAAGCAGAAGGCAGCCTCGATCCAAATCCAGAACAAAACGATCGAAGCGCAGACGCTTCGCCCCTATCTGCGCAGGAGAGTTGGAATCGTTAGTGGTCATTGCTTTGTAGCGGCACCTTTGATAAACGGCGTCGTCGCTTGGCGTCTCGGAAAGATACGCATCAACCAACGCCCACAGCTTAGCACTTTGCCGATTGGTGGCCAGTTAGAAGTAGAACCCGATCAGTCACAAACCCAGCCTAGTTCCGAGGTCTGAAATGGGTCAATTTGGTTCCTCGCTGCAACGTGCATGGCCGTAGAGCCCCAGAACCAGACGCCGCTCGAATTGTTGGTCAGGTAAAAACAACCTGCTTAGGCTTAATCGAGTTGGCAGAACGAAGACCAAGAATGCCAATCAGAACGAAAGCCCAAGCTACGAATGGATGCCAAAGCGGGACCAGCAATAAGGCAGCCGTTGAATTGGGCGGCGGGTTTGCTTCAATAGCATGCTGAAGAGCGACCTGAGCCTCGTATAGATCATGTGGTTGAAGAATCTGAGGGACTTCACTGGCGGGTTGGCCGCGCGGCTGCACTAAGCAACGCTGGGGCTCGCCCACGGGACGTCCGTCCAGCTCAAAAACAAAAATCTGTCTTCCCCTGGCGGTACAGATTACGGCTTTTCCATCGGTTGTGAGGCCGACCCCAAAATTGCCTCCATGCGCGTCGACGAACCAGCCATTTAAAAATCGCCCATCGCTGCTATAGCGCTGCACGCGATGCGTTGGTATGGTCGCAGTAAGGATTCCACCTTCCGGCAGGACGATCGTATGGGTTTGAAGGAAAGCGGGGAATTCAACATGCGCGAGCGAGTCTCCACCACACGGTAAGAGCTGCGCCCCGAAGAAGCCGATCATTCCTAGCGCGATCAATGTTTGAAAACCGCGTCGGATCATCAGAGGTGCTCCTGATTAGTGCATTAAGCTAAGCAGCCTTGCGGTCCCATGGCAAGCACCCGGTAGCAGTGCGTGCAACACGCATCCCCCTCTGCAATGCGCGGCCCGCTATAAGGTAACGCTAACCATTGCAACGATTTCAATCCAATTCAAATTCGAATTAAATCGTTTTTAAGCTGGCGCCTATATCGTCCCTCGCAGACGCCGCGTATGTGTAGCGGCAACGTTTGTAGAGCATTGTTGGGGGAAGTGATGCGTTTGAAGCTTCAACAGTTTTTGCATGATGAGTTCGGAGCGACAGCAATCGAGTTCGGCCTAATTGCAGCTGGTATCTGCGTCGCCATGATTACGCTCGCCGCCCAGGCTGGCGATGAGGTCAAAGTCGGGTTCGAGCGTCTGCGCTCCATGCTGGGATCGTTCAATCTGCAATATACCTTATAAAATAGAAAGCTTGGCCCGCGCCCATGGCCCCCTCTATCGCAGCAATCGCGGCGGCCTGCTTGCCAGTTCTTCTTGTTTGGGCGGCGGCGGTTGACTTTCTGACCCGGTCGATTCCAAACGGCATTAGCATCTTGCTGAGCCTCGCCTTCGCAATCTTTGCGGTCGCGGCTGGGCTTTCTCTGGAAGATCTAGCGGGCCACGTCCTGTGCGCGCTATTGTTCTTAGGTTGCGGCTTTGCGCTCTTCTCGGCCAAGCTCATTGGCGGGGGCGATGCGAAACTCTGCGCTGGAGCGGCCCTTTGGCTAGGCTTGGGAGGGGCACAGCCCTTTCTTCACAGCATGGCAGTCGCTGGCGGCCTTCTTGCTCTTATCTATCTTGCACGCCACATGATCGGCAGCAGCTTCGGCCTTTACGCGTCTGGCGCGAGAACAATCCCTTATGGGGTGGCGATTGCCGCAGGCGCGCTTTTTGTTCTGCCGGATCGGCTCGCTACCTTTTAACGCAAGCGGGCGCGAGCGAATAAGAAATTTCGCCACTTTCTGAGCGCAGATCGCGAGTAAGAGGCCCGATGCTCGTCAGAAGGGGCACGCCATTTGTTGATCCCGCCCAGGCTGTAAATATGACCGTTTTCTATAAGGACTTTGCCGCAGACATTTCGGAGCTTCTTGTCCCGGATGCAGACGCGACACCCATTCGGGCTGTCAAAGCCGCAGATTTTCCTGGTAATGCGAAGGCCCATGTTTCAAAAGCCCAGGCTGCTTGGCTAAAGGCCACCGAATGGCGAGGGAAGCCGGGCAGTCATGTGCTCATTCCAAACGAGAAGGGGCTCGTTGAAGTGCTCTTTGCTCTGGGGGATGAAGACGCTTCGCCTGCAAACCCGTTACAATTGGGAGGCCTTCCCACCGCACTGCCGGAGGGGACCTACAAGCTCGTGGACTTTCCCGGCGACCCCGCTCAGGCAGTGCTGGCGTGGCTTCTAGGCGCTTATTCTTTCCGCCGCTATCTGACAAGCTGAGCCTAAAAAATCTTGCAAGCTCGTTTTACCGCATGGCGTGGACCGGCAAGCCGTGATCGCGCAGGCCCAAGCGATCTGGTTCGCCCGCGAACTCATTAATATACCCGCGAACGATCTCGGACCGCTCGATCTTGCCGGGGCTCTCGCCGATCTCGGCGCGACCTTTGGCGCTTCGGTCAGCATTATCAAAGGCGACGCCCTTCTCGAACAGAACTTTCCCTTGATCCATGCTGTCGGACGGGCGAGCGACCGCGCGCCTTGCCTTGCCGATCTCGTATGGGGCGATCCAAAACATCCAAAAGTAACGCTTGTAGGCAAGGGCATCTGCTTCGACACGGGCGGATTGGATATTAAGCCACCCGCTTCCATGGCTCTGATGAAAAAGGACATGGGAGGCGCGGCAAGCGTCATGGCGCTGGGCGCGATGATTATGGCGGCGAAGCTGCCTGTCCGGTTGCGCATTCTCGTGCCCGCCGCCGACAACAACATCTCCGGAAATGCCTTCCGCCCTGGCGACATCATCAAAAGCAGAGCCGGGATGACGGTCGAAATCGCCAATACCGACGCTGAAGGGCGGCTTGTGCTTGCCGATGCGCTCGCGCTGGCGGACGCTGAATCGCCCGATTTGCTCATCGATATGGCGACGCTGACAGGCGCGGCCCGCGTGGCGCTTGGGCCCGATCTGCCGCCGTTTTATACCGATGACGAAGCGCTCGCGGCAAAACTATATGCGACTGGGCTCAGTGTAGCCGACCCGGTCTGGCAACTCCCTTTCTGGCAGCCATATGATAGCTATCTGAAAAGCAAGGTCGCCGACGTGAATCACATCTCCAATGGGCCATTCGCAGGGTCAATTACGGCGGCTCTTTTCTTGAAGCGCTTTGTGAAGAGCGCGCGACGCTACGTCCATCTCGATATTTTCGCGTGGGTTCCCGAAAGCTTGCCAGGCAAACCGGCTGGCGGCGAACCGCAAGGTGCGCGCAATCTATTCGAGGTAATTCGAAATGAATATGGAAAGGCTGGCTGATGACACAGCTTGACCCGCGCCTTAACGCATACCGCGAAGACCTTGCCGCCGCCCCTTTGCAAAACAAGGTGCGTGCCGCTCGCTATACGGAGGGGGAACTCCGCCAGATCGCCGCTCCTGCCGCGCCGATCCGCGTCGCCCCCAAATTTGACGCCGCACTCGCCACTGAGGCGCTTTCCGGCGAACTCCTCACGGTCTACGAGATCCGGGAGGGATGGGCGTGGGTGCAGCTTCGCGAAGACGGTTATGTCGGCTATACCACGGTCGATAATCTCTCGGGTCTTGTGGAAGAGAACACGCACCGCGTGAGCTCCCGCCTGACTTATCTCTACCCGGCGCCGGACATGAAGCGGCCGCCAATTGCCAAACTAAGCTTTTCCTGCACCGTTGCGCCCATCGGCAGACCGGAAGGCCGTTTCTGCGAATTATCGCGTGGCGGGTTCATTTTCGCCGATCACATCGTTGGCATCCGGGAGCGGGCGAAGGACTACGTCCGGGTGGCGGAACGGTTTGTCGGCGTCCCCTTATCTCTGGGGTGGAAAAACTACGCTGGGCATCGATTGCTCTGGCCTCGTTCAGATCTCGCTTCGGGCGGCGGGCGTAATCTGCCCCAGGGATAGCGATATGCAGCTTGCGAGTATGGGCGAGCCGATAGACGTAGCCAACCTCGACAATATCCAGCGCGGCGACCTTTTGTTCTGGAAAGGGCATGTCGCCATTGCGCAATCAGCCGATTGGATGCTTCACGCGAGCGGTCATCACATGGAGGTTGTTGTGGAGCAGATCCGGCGAGCAATCGAGCGCACGTCGGAAAGTCATGGTCCGCTGATTGCGGTCCTGCGTCCGGTCATGGAACAACCAGCCCCTGCACCGCAGGCGCAGATTGCACGAGGCGCTCCGGCAGCCGAGGCAAAGAAGGCAGAACCGGCGGCCCAAGCGGCAAGTTCCGCACAGCCACCAGAAAGCGCGGGCGCTGGACAGAGCGCAGCACAAGGCGCACCGCCCCCAGGCGCTGGAAAGAGTGCACCCCCATCCGGCGCAGGACAGAGCAGCGCGCCTCCCTCGGGCGCGGCGACGGCCTGATGAACGTCAGCCACGGCCAGCGCCTCAGCAAGCGCCTGCTAATGCGCGCCCAGAGGCAGGCGCCGAGCCGAAGCGGCCCGCACCTCCGCCGCAAAGGGAGGGTGCTCCCGCCGACAAAGCGGCTTCAAATGAGAGACCGGAGCCAGCAAGGCCGAAGTCTTAAACGGGGCATTGCGTAGGGGAAGCGATGTTTGCCGCCCGTATGGCACAGCGCGGCTAAAGCATTTTGCGATTAATTATACCGCCACTGCGGATAGAAGGCCCTGGATCGCCACAGCGGCGTTGCCGCTTCGCGATGACGGTGGAAGCGCCGTCTTACCATGTTGTTTGCGGCTGTGCGTCACGCAGCATGGCGTTCGGTGAAAAAGACCTCTGGTTGGCTGTAATGCTTAGCTCGCAGCCATGGCTCATTTATGCGGGCGCTTTACTGCTTGGCTATGCACTCGGCTCGATCCCCTTCGGCTATATCTTAAGTTCCATCGCCGGCTTGGGCGACATCCGCAAAATCGGCTCGGGCAATATCGGCGCGACGAACGTCCTTCGGACCGGACGCAAAGGCTTAGCCGTGGCCACACTTCTTTGCGATGCGGGAAAGGGTTTTCTCCCGGTCCTGTTTTGCGGGATTTATTTAGGATCAACTGCGGCGCTTTTCGCTGCGGTCGGCGCCTTTCTCGGGCATTTGTACCCGGTATGGCTGAAGTTCAGGGGCGGCAAGGGCGTAGCAACTTACATCGGCGTGATATTTGGTCTTTACTGGCCTGCCGGCGTTTTTTTTTGCGCCGTCCGGCTTGGTACCGCGTTCATAACCCGCTATTCGTCTCTTTCGGCGCTTGCCGCCGCCGCTCTCACACCGCTTTTTGTGTTTTTGCAAGCTCCTATAGAATTCTTCTTCTTAGTGATTGCTCTTTCGGCGCTGCTTATCCTGCGGCACCATAAAAATATTGCAAATTTGATTTCGGGTCATGAGAGCAAGATAAAGATATAAGGCACCGATATTCATCGGTGTGAAAGTGATGGGCCGCAACTCGCGGCCCTCGCGGGATAGAGACCACCTATAGGATCTTGCGCCCGTACTTTTTAAGCGCACTCTCCGACAACGTGACTCCGATGCCGGGCTCTTCATTCAGCTTCAGTACTCCGTCAGAAATTTCTGGCGGGTTTTCAAACAGTTCGGCCTGAAGCGGATCTCGATCCGCTTCAAAGGATTCGAGAATGAGGCCGGCAGGCGAAGACGCCACCAAAGGCGCATGCAGGAAACAGTCGTGGTGAGGCGCGAGATGGATATGATTTAACTCGCACAGGGCGCCCAATTTCCTGAGAGCGGTGTACCCGCCAGACATCGTGGCGTCGGCCTGCAAAATTTGGATCGAATGATCTTCGATGAGGTCCCGGCAGCGAAAAACGGTCAATTCACTTTCTCCGGCTGACAACGGTATTCTCGTGTGCTTGGCAAGAAGACGCAGTTCCCGATGATCGTCGGCCCACCGGACCGGCTCCTCAAGCCAGCGAACATTCAGAGGTTCCAAGAGCCGTGCCCCCTCGATCGCGGTCGGCAGGGACCACGCGCGATTGACGTCGACCATCAGGTCAAGGTCGCTACCGATGGCTTCACGCAAGACCTCCATGCGTTTTATGTCGTCCTTCAATGACAAACCACCGACCTTCGCTTTAAAGGCGCGATGCCCCTTTGCCTTCAAGGCAAGCGCTTCGTCCCTAAGCTCAGAAATCGTCTTGCCATCCCGGTAGTAACCGCATGTTACATAACACGGCACCGAGTCGCGGTATCCGCCGAACAATTTGTAGAGCGGCAGCTTTGCGGCTTTGCCAATGGCATCCCAGCAGGCGATATCAACGGCGGAAAGAATTCGAATGAGCGTCTCGCGTCCCCAACCCTTTTCGTAAGCGATGCGTTGCGATGTAAGGCTGAAAAGCTTCTCATACAGCCTTTCAGGCGAAGCAGCGTCCTCGCCCACGATGAGATCCCCTATACCCGACTTGAATGCCTGAACAAACGGCTCTGCCGAGGCGTAGTTGGTAGCGAGGCCAAATCCCTCGATCCCGCTCACAGTCCGGATGCGGATCAGCAATTCGTTCGCGCGGGCAACAATAAAATTGCTGACCCAATATGCCGGTCCCTCATTCGGTGCTGTTAGGAGTTGAACATCGATTTTAGCGATTCTCATGATGCCCCCGAGCCATGGCGGTTATCCGGCAATCGTTGTAATAATGAATTGCAAGAATTGCCATTGCGCCGCCCACGAACCATTGAAAACGATTTTGGAATCCGGATGCCTAATTCACATGAGATATTCAATAGCGCAGACCATTGGCGCAAAGGCGCTGTCGCCGGAGGAAAAGCGTAACTGGCTGCGCCTGATCCGCACGCCCCATATCGGCGGCGTGACGTTCTTTGACCTTCTGACGCATTTCGGCACCGCGACCGATGCGCTCGATGCGCTTCCAGGCTTGGTGAAGTATGGCAGCCGAGTCACGGCGCAGGCTATCCCCTCTCTCAAGGCAATCGATGCCGAGCTAGAAAGGGCCGAAGCCGCCGGAATGCAGCTCCTCGCCGTAGGAGAACCCGGCTACCCGCCGCTTTTGGCGAAGATCGAAATTCCGCCTCCGCTTATCTACACCAAAGGTGTGTCTTCTTTCTGGGATCGTCCTGCGATTGGCGTCGTAGGCTCGAGACAGGCGTCCGCGGCAGGCCTTAAATTCGCGGCGCAGATAAGCGCCGAACTAGCGGCAGACGGCTTCCGCGTTGTCTCAGGTCTCGCGCGCGGCATTGACGCCGCCGCCCACCGCGCAACACTTGCCTACGGGACTGCTGCCGTACTTCCCGGCGGTCTTGACGCGATTTACCCGCCCGAACATGTGCCACTCGCCGAGGAAATCACCAATACAGGACTCTTGATCAGCGAATGCCCGCCGGGCTTTAAAGCGCGATCTCAGGATTTCCCCCGCCGCAATCGGATCATCTCCGGCTGTAGCCTTGGCGTCGTTATCGTCGAAGCGGCGGAGCGCTCAGGTTCGCTGATCACGGCGCGGCTGGCGGCAGAACAAAACCGCGAAGTTTTCGCTGTTCCAGCTCATCCGCTCGAAGCAAGAGCTGCGGGTACGAACGGCCTCATCAAGGATGGCGCCATATTCACCACCTCAGCGAAGGATGTCGTTGATGCTCTGCGGCCAGCCCTACAGCAATGGCCTGATCTGGCCGCACAAGCGGGCGTAGCCCCAAGGGCCAGCGAACCAGATCGCACATCCCGGCCCCTGTTAGATAGCGGAGCGCCTACCGAAAACTTCAATTTTCCGGGAGAAGTTGCAAAAGACGTGTTGAAACTCTTGAGCGTCGCGCCAGTTGATGTAGACGATCTTTGCCGGCTGACTGGCTCAGAAACTCGGCATATAAGTGCAGCGCTGCTTGCGTTAGACCTTGCGGGGCACATTGAACGGCATGGGCAGCGGCTCGTCAGTTTGAAACCCTAGTGGTCCGATTCCGACATTTGCATCCGCTTGCGGCCCCATCGAGAGCAAATGTCGGAATCAAAAGACCACTAGCAACTTTTTGATTCTAGTGGAGCTTTTGAATTTGACATTTGAGCGCGAACGCGCGGCATCGATCATGCTTCGCGTGAATCGACAGCTTAGATGCCGACTCGCGCGAAGCGCGGTCGGGGGACTCAAATGTCAAATTCGCTCCACTAGCCTGGCATCGCCTCAGACCATGCAATTAACAGCACTTCTGCTTTTATCTGTGGAATGCTGCATGCCAGCTCACTATTTGCTTCCCTAACCCATGCTGTTGACACTTTTTTGCGACTTCAGCATCTTGAGCGCCTTCGAATTGCCGCTTCGCGAAGCCGCCAGACTCAAAGGAAGGCAGCTCATGCCCGGAATTAAAGCGCTCCAATTGCCTCCTTCAGCGGAACATCGCCGCACATGAACATCGTTATCGTTGAAAGCGCCGCAAAGGCGAAAACCATCAATAAATACCTAGGCGCTGACTACAAGGTCATCGCCTCTTACGGGCATGTCCGCGATTTGCCTGCGAAGGATGGCTCGGTGCAACCGGACCACGATTTCGCGATGACATGGGAGGTCGAAGCCGATTCTCAGAAAGTCGTGAGCGAAATTGCCAAGGCCGTGAAGGGGGCAAGCCGGCTCATTCTCGCAACCGACCCGGATCGCGAAGGCGAAGCGATCTCCTGGCATTTGCTGAAAATTCTGGAGCAAAAGCGTGCGCTGAATGGCGTCGCTGTCGAGCGCGTAGCCTTCAACGCCGTTACGAAAGACGCGATACTTACCGCGCTTGCGCATCCACGAGCGATCGATGAGCCGCTCGTCGAAGCATATCTCGCACGGCGGGCGCTCGATTATCTCGTCGGCTTTACGCTCTCTCCCGTGCTTTGGCGAAAACTGCCAGGCGCGCGCTCAGCAGGGCGCGTCCAGTCGGTCGCCTTGCGTCTCGTCTGCGACCGCGAAACCGAGATCGAGCTGTTCAAGACTCGCGAATATTGGACGGTCACGGCTGCGCTGCAAACAAAGGGCGGCGATGATGTTGAGGCTCGGCTCGTCGCTCGCGATGGCAAAAAGCTCGACAAATTCGATATTCCGAATGAGACCACGGCTCACGCTTATCGCGATGCGATTCGCGGCCAGCCTTATCGCGTTGAAAGCATTGAGGCTAAAGAGCATAAGCGCCATCCTGCGCCGCCTTTTACGACCTCATCGCTGCAGCAAGAGGCATCGCGCAAGCTCGGCTTTTCGCCGCGCCACACCATGCAGATCGCCCAACGGCTGTATGAAGGCATCGACATTGGCGGCGAGACCGTAGGCCTCATCACCTATATGAGAACGGACGGCGTGCAGATCGTGCCGGAAGCCATCGCTCAGGCTCGCGGCCAGATCGAAACGCAATTCGGCAAGCGATATTTGCCATCGTCCCCTCGCGCATACAAAACAAAAGCGAAGAATGCGCAAGAGGCCCACGAAGCGATCAGGCCGACGGATTTTCGGCGTCTCCCAGACAAGCTGAGGGGCCTCAAGCCCGATGAGGCGAAGCTCTACAAACTCATTTGGCAACGCACCGTAGCAAGTCAGATGGCGAGCGCGGATATTGAGCGCACGACCGCCGAGATCTCCGTTCGCGGTAAGGACGGCATACCGTACGGCGTACGAGCGACGGGCTCGGTCGTGCTTTTCGATGGGTTCCTCAAACTTTACGAAGAGGGCTTGGACGACACCAGCGAGGAAGGCGGCGGCCGCCTGCCGAAGCTTTCGCAGGGCGAGGAGTTGCGCGCCAGAGGCGTCGAGGCCCTGCAGCATTTCACTGAGCCGCCGCCGCGCTTCAGTGAGGCTACACTTATTCGCGAAATGGAACGGCTTGGCATCGGGCGACCCTCAACTTACGCCAGCACCATGGCCGTCCTTCAAGAGCGCGGCTATGTGAAGCTCGATAAGAAGCGGCTTGTGCCGGAAGATAAGGGCCGTCTCGTCACTGCCTTTCTGGAATCCTTCTTCAAGCGCTATGTGGAATATGATTTCACGGCATTTCTTGAAGACCGGCTCGATCTCGTGTCCGACAACAAGCTCGATTGGAAGGAGCTGCTACGCGAGTTCTGGCGAGACTTCATTGGCGCAGTGGATGAGATCAAGGATTTGCGCGTCGCGCAGGTACTCGATTCGCTCAATGAGCTGCTTGGCCCGCATATTTTCCCGGCCAAGACCGACGGCGGTGATCCGCGGCTATGCCCAACTTGCGGCGCGGGTCAACTTTCGCTGAAGGTTGGCAAGTTCGGCGCATTCGTCGGCTGCTCGAATTACCCCGAATGCCGCTATACGCGCCAACTCAAATCTGGTGAAGAAGGCCCCGCCGAGGCGGCTGGGGGGAACGGCGACACACCGCTTGGCGCCGATCCCGAGACAGGCCTAGACGTCTATCTTAAATCTGGCCGGTTTGGGCCTTATATTCAGCTTGGCGAAGGTGGCAACGGCGATAAACCGAAACGCGCTTCTATCCCGTCGAAGACCGATGCGGCTGTCATCAACTTGGAATACGCCTTGAAGCTTCTAGCCCTGCCCCGGCAGGTCGGTCTCCATCCCGAGACAGGAAAGCCGATAATGGCTGGCTTTGGCCGCTATGGGCCTTATGTCGAGCACGATGGCAAATACGCCAAGATCGATGCGGACGAGGTTTTCGGTGTTGGTTTGAACCGCGCCGTGACAGCCATCGCCGAAGGCAATAATGGCGGCCGGGGCCGAAATGGGGCCCAGAAGCAAGCGCCCCTCAAGCAACTTGGAGAACATCCCGAGCTTGGCGGGAAAATCGAAGTTCTGTCTGGCCGGTATGGGCCCTATATTAAGTTTGGGAAGGTGAATGCAACCCTGCCGAAGGACCTCGCTCCCGAAAACGTGACGACTGAAGAGGCCGTCCGTCTCATTGCGGCGCGGATGGAGAGCGGCGGAGCGAAACCCAAACGCGGGCAAGCAAAAGCGGCGAAGCCCGCAACGGCCAGTCCGCAAAGTCCGCCAAACCGAAAGCAGCCGGGGCGGAGAGCAAAGCCGCTAATGGCAAAGCGGCAGAGGGCGCCAAAAAGCCGAAAGCCCCTGCCCGAAAAACGAAATCAAAATCCGCGACCGAGGCTACTTAGCCCGTGTCGCGGCAGAAAGACACAATGAAAGAAATGGAAAAGCGCGGGGAAAAAGCGCGCTCATCACGACCGACGAAAGAAGATATTTTAAACTTTATTCAATCTTCGACCGAAAATATTGGCCGCCGCGAGATAGCCCGCGCATTCGGGATCAAAGGCGCGGATCGGATCGAATTAAAGCGCATCCTTAAAGAACTGGCGTCGGATGGCCTCATAGGAGACCCGCGGCGCCGTATACGGAAAGAAGCGCTGCCTTCTGTCTCCGTGGTCATCGTGCGCACACAGGATCGCGACGGCGAGCTTATAGCGACGCCCCTTCACTGGAACGAAGATGAAGATGGCGCACCGCCCCGAGTGCTGCTCGACATAACGCGCCGCTATGAAGGACCCGCTATCGGCGTGGGCGATCATGTTTTGGCGCGGCTGCGCGAGGCCGATGGCGAAAAAGGCGACGGGGAAATCCGCTTTATCGCTTCGCCCATCAAACGCCTTCCGCGTGACAAGCCGCGCCAGCTCGGCCTCTTACGCCGAACGGAACGCGGCTTCTCCGTTGAGTCCATCGACAAAAAGGACATGAAGGAGTGGCCGGTCGCAAGCGGGGAGACAGAAGGCGCCGAGGATGGCGAACTCGTCCGCTTCGAACTCATTCGCGATCCGAAACTGGGACGCTCGTCCGCACGCATCATCGAACGCATAGGACATCCGAAGGCTGAAAAGGCGGTGAGTCTCATCGCTATCCATAATCACGGCCTGCGCGACATCTTTCCCGAGGATGTGCTTGCCGAACTGGAAGATGCTGCCGTCGCTCACAATGGCGCACCGCGAGGACCTCACCCGTCTTCCGCTTGTGACGATTGACCCGGAAGACGCAAAAGACCACGACGACGCCGTATGGGCAGAGCCCGATGCCGATCCCGCGAATGAAGGCGGCGCTGTCGTTATCGTGGCCATCGCCGATGTCTCGTTCTATGTGCGGCCTGGTGCAGCGGTCGATCACGAGGCGCGCCTACGGGGCAACTCGGTCTATTTCCCCGACCGTGTTGTGCCGATGCTGCCGGAGAAATTATCGAACGATCTGTGCTCGCTGCGCGAGGGCGAAATGCGCCCATGTCTTGCGGTCCGCATGATCTTCGACCGCTATGGGAAGAAGAAGTCGCATCAGTTTATGCGTGCGACCATGCGATCGGCGGCAAAGCTCTCCTATGGGCAGGCGCAAGCTGCAATCGACGGCAAGCCGGACGCAAAAACGGCCCCCCTGCTGGATACGGTGCTGAAGCCGCTCTGGCGGGTTTACACCCTTCTCAAGGAAGCGCGCGACAACCGCGCTCCTCTCGATCTCGACCTGCCTGAACGCAAAATCGTGCTCGATAGTCGAGGCCTTGTCTCACATGTGATGGTGCCCGACCGGCTCGAAGCGCATAAGCTCATTGAAGAATTCATGATTCAGGCAAATGTGGCCGCCGCCGAGGCTCTTGAAGCCCAGAAGTCACCGCTGATTTACCGGATTCACGACGCACCTTCTTCCGAAAAGCTCGTGGCGCTCAGCGAATTCCTGGCAAGCCTTGGTATTAGCGCCCCGAAGACCGGCTTCAACCGGCCGGGCCAGTTCAATAAGATCCTAGAGCGCGGCGCAGGCACCGAGCACGAAGAGCTTTTGAATGAGGTGGTGCTGCGCTCTCAGGCGCAAGCGGAATATAGCCCAGCGAATGCCGGTCATTTCGGGCTCAATCTGCGCCGCTATGCGCATTTCACTTCGCCAATCCGGCGCTATGCCGACTTGATCGTGCATCGGGCGCTGGTGAGCGCATTCCGCCTCGGCGAAGGCGGTCTTTCCGAACAGGAAAAATTGAAGCTCAGCTCAATTGCGGAGACAATCTCACAGAGCGAGCGCAAGGCCATGTCCGCCGAGCGAGAGACCGTAGACAGGCTCATCGCCATGCACCTGGCGGAAAAGGTCGGCGAGACATTCCAAGCCCGCATCTCGGGCGTAACGCGCTTTGGCCTATTCGTGAAGATCGCGGGGACGGGCGCAGATGGTTTCGTTCCCGTTGCCACGCTCGGTCGCGACTATTACAAATACATCGAGGCGGCTCACGCCCTTGTCGGCGAGCGCACAGGCGAAAGCTTCCGGCTCGGCGATAAAGTCGATGTGAAGCTTGTACAGGCGAATCCTGCCGCAGGAGCCTTGCGGTTTGAGATGTTAAGCGACGGCCGGTTTTCGAAGAGCCTGGCGCAGCTCGGGCGGAAACGAGGCGGCCGTTCTAAGACGAAGCCGGAAAAAACGCCCAAGCGACACGCCAAGGGATCGCACAAGCGCAATCGCTCTCACACATCTGGGCAAGTTGAAGAGGTTTAAAAATGGACACAGGAAGGAAAGAACCGGGACTCGAAGGTTCTGCCGCAGCCTCGATGTGGAGCAATCACGATAGTCATTCTTCCTCGCCCGAAAAGCGGGACGTTCTCAAAGCCGCGTCTCGCGGTGCGCGCCTTCGCTGCCCCAATTGCGGGGCGCGGACGCTGTTTTCGTCCTATCTGCGCGTTACCGAAAACTGCCCAGCCTGCGGAGAAGCCTTTCATCACCACCGCGCAGATGACGCCCCGCCCTATTTCACAATGTTCATCGTGGGCCACATTATTCTGTCGCTTCTGATGACTGTGGAGCTGACTTATGCACCGCCAGTTTGGCTGCACCTTGTGATCTGGTTGCCACTCACTGCGGTCCTGTGCCTAGCCCTGCTGCCCTCTGTGAAGGGTATCATCGTGGCCGTGCAGTGGGCTCAGCGAATGCACGGTTTTGGCGGTGAAGAGGAGGTTCCCATGATATCGAAGGGCACCGTTGAAGTTCGCTGAAGGGTCGCAAAGGGGTGTCAACGGCCAAAACGGTATAGGTCTTATCCGGCGTGACTTTTTGATCATACGTGAATTACCGCGCCGTCGTACTTGACATCTGATGCGGAGTTGGACACCTTCACACCTCGTTTGGGAGCTAGTAAGAAAGCTCCGTTGTAGCTATTGGAGCCGTATCATGGCGAAACCGCAAACACAGAAGATCAAGTTAGTAAGTTCCGCTGGTACGGGACACTATTACGTCACCAAGAAAAATCCGCGGACTAAGACAGAGAAGCTCGTGCTTAAAAAGTACGATCCAGTCGTAATGCAGCACGTCGAATACAAAGAATCGAAAATTAAGTAGCCAGTTATATTTGAATGTTTTTCAGAGCGCGGTGCTTAGCGCCGCTCAACCTCCCAGGAATATGAATGATCAGCTCCGCTTCCTATCGGCAGCGGGGTAAGTCCGATTTCGGTTGCGGAGCTGATCGAGATGCCGAGGAATCAAGAGGGCGTGATTCAACGGCGTCATCCGGATCGTGCATGTCTGCGACAACATTTACGTTCCGGCACACAATCCCTACGGACCCAGGAGATGCGGCGGACCTGAGCACTCCGCAGGGTAGATGTTATTGTTTATAAGTATGAGGAATCTTGGCTTGTTGGCAAGAACAGAAATGACATTTTTCTGCCTTAGTTTGTATGCCTTCAGGCCCCCCCTCCCATTATGATCACAGGCCTCCCTTGGCAAAGGCCCTTGTGATCGTCTAAACCGTTGGCAACCACTTGATTGCGAAATACTTTTTGTTTCTAACGTACAAATTCAGTTCTGCGCACGCGGTTTTTTTCAGAGTTTCAAGCGCGAAGGAGTTTTCCCCGTTATCCCCAGGACGTTAGGCCGCAGCCGGGGATAGGAACTGGTTTATGGTCTCAATAAACAAAGCAACGGAAATCGGTTTGGAGATATAGGCTTCGCAGCCCCCCTCACGAATTCGCTCTTCGTCGCCCTTCATCGCAAAGGCTGTTACCGCGACGATCGGAATGGCGCGAAGCGTGTCGTCTTCTTTCAGCCACTTTGTGACGTCGAGCCCTGAAACTTCCGGAAGCTGAATATCCATAACGATGAGATCTGGCCGGTGCTTGCGAGCAAGAGCTATCGCGTCGATGCCGTTGCGCGTTTGCAGGGTCTTGTAGCCGTGGGCTTCTAACAGATCGCGGAAGAGCTTCATGTTAAGCTCATTGTCTTCTACGATAAGGATAGTCTTCGCCATCGCCGCATTACTCATTTTTGGCCAAAAGTTTGTCGGCGGCGGTCCCGCCACAAGCCTTTGCGGTTTCGACCGCCTAGTTGAAGAGAGGAAGCGCATGATCTCCAGCTATGTCGAGAAGTCATGACGCATTCTTCCATTCAATATATTAACAAAGTGTCAATTATCTCGCGCCATTACTATGACCGGCGAAAAGCTCTCGCTGGTTACGGGCAAGGCTTTGGCTCCAGGAAATCAATGCTCTTTAGCTCGCCGCTCAGTGAGAAGGTGCCGTAGTCAAGCTTCAGCTTGCGGCTTACCCCGTTGGCATACATACGAAAAGAGACTTCGTAGGAGGGCAAGCCGTCCTTTTTTTGCGTCGCGTCATAGTAGCTAACGACAACCGGCCATGCGACCACGGCGTTCAAAGCATCAGCGTTTTTGACCGCCGGGAGCTTTGTATTTTCGCCCTCCAATGGACCGCCGATGGCTGTCGTGGTCTCGTAAACTTTAGCTCCTTTTTCGGAGCCGTCGTAGATATCCGCCTGTAACCGATTCTGGCCCGACGACGCTGCTTTCAAAATTGCCAGTGAATGCTGCGTGGGGAAGTAGACGTTTCCCGGAAGGCTAACAGCCCCTTTCTTGGGTTTTTCAAGCTCAACGAGAACCGCATCGCGGCTCCGCTGGCGCCTCAGGGCCGTGCCTTTAGTGCTTTCGCTAAGCTTATTATTCAAATATTGGGATGTCGTGAATTGGAACTTGCCGCCGCTTGCTTCTTCAAAGCTTTCAGAGCGAATATCCGTTACGCTCGGCTTTCCCTCGCGGTCGAATATTTCTGTAACGAGCCTAGTATTCAGAGTGTAGCCTTGGCAAGCCGAGCCGCTGAAGTCATAGACAAGCTCGCCGCGAATGTCGGTTACATTGGAACCGGCACCAGTATGATCGAGTGTTAGCTCATAAACTGCTCGATGCGGAGCTAGTTCAATTGCCTTTGCCGGCGCAGTCTGCGCAGCCGCTGGCCCACTTGCCAACGTTGCCAAAAAAGATATGCGAAAAAGCCAAGTCGTCGCGGGCATCAACTTTTGGTCCATTTGGTGCGCCTAACAGTGTGCTCGTTCATCCCTGAATAGGTGACTCTCATGAAAATGACAGCCATTTCCTAACGGAAGCTATGCATTGAGGCGAACTTATCGCCAATATCGCCCGATTTAACAGCGGTTAAATATTAGGAATTTGCAAGAGAAGTCGCGCTCTCTTAATATATAGTCATTCGGGTTGCGCAGGAATAAGGTCCTGCCACAACTTATTCTATTTCTGCCATCTCTCTCCAGACTGGCTGGAGCAAACCTTACCAAGACCCACGGGAGTTCCGCATTGAACGGTGATGGCGCCGCTTGGCAAGTAAGCGTGCTGGCTGGTCTGCGCGATATCGGCCAAGATGAGTGGGACGCCTGCGCCAACCCGCCCGGCGCGACGTATAATCCTTTTCTGAGCTATGCCTTTCTCTCCGCGCTTGAGGAAAGCGGATGCGCGACCGCGAAAAGAGGCTGGCGGCCGTGTCATTTGGCATTGCACGAGGATGGCGGTGAAATCGTCGCGGTCATGCCCTGCTATCTGAAATCGCACTCCTATGGAGAATATGTCTTCGATCACGCTTGGGCCGATGCCTGTGAGCGTTCGGGAAGGCAATATTATCCGAAGCTGCAAACTTGCGTTCCATTTACGCCCGTCACGGGCCGCCGCATTTTGGTCAAGCCCGGCTTTTCGGAAGAGCGCGCGCAGTCGCTCTTAGCCGCCGCAGCAGCCGAAGTCGCCAAGCAAAACAAAGCGTCTTCCTGGCATATGACATTTCCTACCGCGTCTGAATGGGAAGCCCTCGGCGGCCTTGGACTGCTCCAGCGCACAGACACACAATATCATTGGCACAATGCAGGCTATGACAGTTTTGACGATTTCCTGGGCAGCCTCGCCTCGCGCAAACGTAAAGCAATGCGAAAAGAACGCGAGCAGGCCCGCGCTTCTGGCGTGGAAATCGAATGGTTGACCGGCTCCAGCATCACCGAAGCGCATTGGGACGCGTTCTTCGCCTTTTACATGGACACTGGCTCCAGAAAATGGGGCACGCCCTATCTGAACCGCAGATTTTTCAGTCTGATTGGCGAAAGTCTTGCATCCCGCATTCTGCTCGTTATGGCGAAGCGAGACGGCGCCTACATCGCGGGCGCTTTGAATTTTATCGGCGGCGACACGCTTTATGGCAGGTATTGGGGCTGTCTTGAGAACCACAATTTCTTGCATTTTGAAGTCTGCTACTATCAGGCGATAGACTATGCGATTGCGCACAAGCTCGCTTGCGTCGAGGCGGGCGCGCAGGGCGAACATAAGCTTGCACGCGGCTATGCCCCACAGCCGACATACAGCCTGCATTATTTTGTTGACCCTGCGCTCGCATCCGGCGTTGCGCATTATCTCCGCCAGGAACGGCGAGTCATTGAGCGGGAACAAGAAGCGCTAGCCGGAATGACGCCGTATAAAAAGCAAGATAGCAGCCAAGATGCCGTAGGCCCTTGACGGCGGTCCGTGGCTCATTTCAAAAAGACTCATGCCTAGAGCGGAGAAATCGAATGCAAACGCCAGCTTATGATAGCGACAACATCTTCGCCAAGATCCTCAGAAAAGAGGCTCCTTGCCATTGGGTCTATGAGGATGAGCACACGCTGGTATTCATGGACATCATGCCGCGCAGCGATGGGCATGCACTCATCATACCGAAGCAATCGGCTCGGAATATTCTCGATGCATCGCCTGCTCTTTTAGTTCCGGTCATCCATATCACCCAGCGCGTAGCGAAAGCCGCGAAAAAAGCCTTCGAGGCGGATGGCATCACGGTCAGCCAGTATTCGGAACCGGCGGGTGGGCAGGTCGTGTTCCATCTGCATTTTCATGTACTGCCGCGCTATGCTGGCGTGGATTTGCGCCCCGCGGGCATTCGCGCCGACGACGCAATTCTGGTCAAGCATGCGGAGAAGCTGAAAGCTGCGCTGGCGGGGTCCTAACGCGCAGCTCTATTCATAGCTTAGAGCATTTTGGGACCAGATTGAATCAGATGATCCCAATCAAAGCATTTGCAATGCTAACTCTGCGCGGTTCGGTCCCTTAGTTGACCAGAAGCTTTAAATAATCCCCAATTATGCAAGCGCAGGCTGCCAGCTTTTCAATCACTAGATTGCAAAATCGGCCGAGCGATGAGTAAGCCGAAGACGAGAAAATCTGTCTTTGATCCAAGCAGCAAGAATGCCAATTACTAAACCCATAAAAACAACATCGAACCAGAACTCAAATGTCTGAGTGTGGTTAGCAAGTTTTTGTGCAAGCATGTTTACGCGCGTTCAACGCCCCCTGGGCGATTGTAGTTTCGCCCCGTTGCAAATTGCACCACTATGCTTTGAGTTTTATCTTGCTCTCATGACCCGAAATCAAATTCGCAATATTTTTATGGTGACGCAGGATAAGCAGCGCCGAAAGAGCAATCACTAAGAAGAAGAATTCTATAGGAGCTTGCAAAAACACAAAAAGGGGTGTGAGAGCGGCGGCGATAAGCGCCGAAAGCGACGAATAGCGGCTTATGAAAGCGGTGCAGAGCCAGGTCGCGCAAAAAAAAACGCCGGCAGGCCAGTAAAGACCAAATATCACGCCGATGTAAGTTGCTACGCCCTTGCCGCCCCTGAACTTCAGCCATACCGGGTACAAATGCCCGAGAAAGGCGCCGACCGCAGCGAAAAGCGCCGCAGTTGATCCTAAATAAATCCCGCAAAACAGGACCGGGAGAAAACCCTTCCCCGCATCGCAAAGAAGTGTGGCGACGGCTAAGCCTTTGCGTCCGGTCCGCAGGACGTTCGTCGCGCCGATATTGCCCGAGCCGATTTTGCGGATGTCGCCCAAACCAGCGATGGAACTTAAGATATAGCCGAAGGGGATCGAGCCGAGCGCATAGCCAAGCAGTAAAGCGCCCGCATAAATGAGCCATGGCTGCGAGCTAAGCATTACAGCCAACCAGAGGTCTTTTTCACCGAACGCCATGCCTATTCCCCGCCCGTCACGACGCCGATTTTAGTGATCCGCACGGTGATAAACGCGCCTGCCCCCGACATAGGTTTCGATAACTTTACCTTGAAGCATGGCCTCATCGAAAGGACTATTCTTCGAGCGCGAGAGAAGTTTGTCGGCATCAACGCGCCAAGGCAGCTCCAGATTGACGAGCGCGAGGTCGGCCGGAGCCCCTTCAGTAAGCCTGCCCGAAGTTAATCCAAGCAATTGCGCTGGCTTGACAGTGAGAGCGCCAAGCAGCGGCAAAAGCTCGATTTCGCCCCTATGATACAGCTGCAACGCCGCTGGCAGCATGGTTTCCAGCCCAACAGCGCCGTCAGCCGCCTCCGCAAAGGGCCTGCGCTTGAGGTCTGCGTCTTGAGGATCGTGATTGGAAACGATTACGTCGACTGTGCCGTTGCGGACTCCCTCGACGAGCGCGCGGCGATCATCCTCGCTACGCAGCGGCGGCTTCAGCTTCAGATAAGTGCGATAGGCCCTGATGTCGAATTCGTTCAGGGTCAGATTATTGATGGAGACCCCGCAGGTCACGCGCAGCCCTTGGCACTTGGCTTCTCGAATGGGGCCAAGCGCTTCGGCGGTTGAAAGGGTCGCTGCATGATAGCGGCCGCCCGTCAGTGCAACGAGGCGCAAATCGCGTTCGAGCATGATCGTTTCCGCAGCGGCCGGAATGCCCTGCAACCCGAGCCTGCTCGAAACTTCGCCCTCGTTCATCACCCCGCCATTGGCCAGATCGCGATCTTCGGTGTGATGAATGAGGACGGTATCGAAATCCTTGGCATAGGCTAGGACGAGGCGCATCACCTGGGCGCTCGCTATGCTGCGCGTTCCGTTAGAGAAAGCGAGCGCGCCTGCTGCCTTAAGAAGACCGATCTCGGTCATCTCGCGGCCTTCGAGTCCCTTGGTGAGCGCTGCGGCGGGATGAACATTCACAATCGCGGAGTCGCGCGCCGACTGCTTCATGTAATGCACGAGCGCCACGTCATCGATGACGGGGTCCGTGTTGGGCATACAGAGGATCGTTGTGACACCGCCTGCGGCAGCGGCCCGGCTGGCGCTCGCCAAAGTCTCCCGGTGCTCCTGCCCCGGTTCGCCGGTGAACACCTGGCAATCGATCAATCCAGGGCAAAGCAGATGTCCGCCGCAATCGGTCTTTGTCGCTGCATGAGCAGTGGCGCCCGTTATATGCGCGCCTACGGCAGCGATGACGCTGTTTTCGATGAGAATGCCACCGGCTTCATCGCGTCCCGAATGAGGGCAGACGAGGCGCGCATTATGAAGGATATGCGCTCGCGTTCCAGATGGGTGGTTTGCTGATGGTTCCATGATGACTATCGGTTCGGTAAATGGCGTGCGAGCGCCTGCAACACCGCCATGCGGACAGCGACCCCCATTTCGACCTGTTCTTGGATCACGCTGCGCGGATCCTCAGCCACATTCGAATCAATCTCAAAGCCGCGATTGATCGGCCCCGGATGCATGATGATGGCATCGGGTTTCGCGAGCGCTAGCTTCTCATAGTCGAGGCCGAAAAAGTGAAAATATTCACGCTGCGAAGGCACAAAGGACCGCGAGAGCATACGCTCGCGCTGAAGGCGCAGCATCATAACAACGTCAGCCCCGCGAATACCCTCCTCCATGCGTGTGAAAACCTCCGCGCCAAGGCGTTCTGGATGCGGTGGCAGCAAGGTGGAAGGCGCAACGACGCGGACATGAGCGCCAAGCGCGCCAAAAAGCCTGATATTCGAGCGCGCAACCCGCGAATGCAGAATATCGCCGCAAATCGCGATTGTGAGCCCTGCAATCCGTCCAAGCCGCCGCCGGATGGTCAGTGCGTCGAGCAGCGCCTGAGTGGGGTGCTCGTGCTCGCCGTCGCCTGCGTTGATGACTGAACAATCAACCTTCTGCGAAAGAAGGGCGACGGCTCCAGCCGCGTGGTGGCGAATGACGATGATGTCCGGCCGCATCGCGTTCAGCGTCATAGCGGTGTCGATCAATGTCTCGCCTTTCGACATCGACGACCCTGCAACCGACATATTCATCACGTCAGCCCCGAGCCGCTTCCCCGCAAGCTCGAACGAGGCTTGGGTGCGGGTGGAGGACTCGAAGAACATGTTGATGAGGGTGCGGCCTCGAAGCGTTTCGCGCTTCTTCTTGGCCTCGCGCATCAAATCCGCTTCCTGATCTGCGAGGTCGAGGAGGCCATTGATATCGGAAACGGCTAGCCCCTCGATTGATAGGAGATGCCGATGAGGAAAATTAAAAGAATTCGTATGCTGCTGTGATGGTCATTAAACCGCCGGTATAATGTCGCGTACCCCGCGCTTCAAGGGCAATTGATGTTTCGACCTGCGTCATTTCGCTTGAGATAGATATATAAACAGGGGAAGCGTCAGCGCCGCTGCGACGCTTTGAAACGTTATGATTTGAGCCATCAGCTCTGCGTCTCCACCCATTTTCCGCGCCATTGTGTATGAGGTGGGGGCGGTGGGTACGGCGGCGGCAATGACGACGATGGTGCGTGCGAGCCCTGTCAAGCCGACGAGCGACGACATCGCAAAGATCAGAAGCGGCATGATGATAAGCCGCACCATGAGGTTTATGGCGACAACGCCGCGTCTCGTTCCGATGCCCGCTAGATTGAGGCCTGCGCCCACTGAAAGGATCGACAAGCCAATACTCGCGGTGCCGAGATAGTCGAGGGTATTGTAAATAGCGTCTGGCAGGCCGATGCGGTTGAGTATGAGGCCCGCGACGCAGGCGAGCGCCAAGGGATTTGCGGCAAGCCGCTTAAGGATAGGCAAGAGCGCTGTGCTGTTGTTCCCAGTGCCGAAGAGGATCAGGACAAGCACTGTATAGCACTGGATCAAAGGGACCATGGACGCGACAGAAAGCGCCGCGAAAGTTAGCCCGCGTTCGCCGAATAGCGCTCCGGAGATCGCGACCGAGATCGTGCTCTGGAAGCGGATCGTACCCTGAAAGAAGCTTGTGAAGGCGGGCCCTGAGATTGGCTTGCGCAAAATGAGGTATGCAGCAAGCATCGCGGCTGCCGCGAGCGTCACCGAGCCAACCGCGACGATTACGAAATCGCGCGCTGGAACGCTATCGAGGTCGGCTCGCACCAGCGTTTTCACCAAAAGTGCCGGAAAGAGCACGTAAAAGACGATGTGATCGAGGGCATCCCATACATCCGGCCCCATCGCCTTTGTTTGAACGAGCGCGTAGCCCAATGCGGTGATGAGGAAAACCGGCGCAAGCGCGGTCAGGATGGGGATCATAGGGGCTCAACGCTGGTCGAAGCTAAGTGTGGTGCGCCTGTGCTCACCGCGAGCTGTAGTTGAGCCGGTCGAGCGCACCTTGCAGAATGTAGGCTGCCGCCATCTTGTCAATAAGTTCGGCGCGGCGCTTGCGGCTGGTGTCGGCCTCTAAGAGCGCCCGCTCGGCTGCTGCGGTCGAAAGCCGCTCATCCCAAAAGGCCATCGGCAGATCGGTCAGGGGAATGAGGTTACGGACAAATGCGCGCGTCGATTGGGCGCGCGGCCCTTCCGAGCCATCGAGATTTATCGGCAGCCCAATGACGAGGCCTCCGACGCCCTGTTCTTTCGCGATCGCAAATAGGCGCACGGCATCCACGCTAAACTTCGTGCGGCGGATGGTTTCAAGCGGCGTCGCTATCTGTGTCATCACGTCGGACAGCGCAAGGCCGATGGTTTTTGTGCCGACATCGAGGCCGAGTAGCCGCTGATCCCGCTGCAATGTCTGGTGAAGTTCGGGAAGCGATAGCAGTTGAGATGACACAACTCGGTCCTTGGGGGTTTTTACAAATTGCGGGTGGCAACAGCGGCCTTATGGTGCGCACCCAATGGAGTCGCTCATTCTGAGGAGAAATGCAATGAAAGTGACCTGGTTCGGACATTCCGCAGCGCGTGTCGAGAATGGCAGTCACGTAATCCTCATCGATCCGTTCCTGTCGCAAAACCCGAATTTCAACGGCTCAGTTGAAGAAGCGGCGCGCGGCGCGACCCATGTCGTGCTCACCCATGGCCATGACGATCATGTGGGCGATACGATAAGCATTTGCAAAAGCACCGGAGCGACGCTTGTCGCCGTCTTTGAGCTTGCGATGTATTTAGCTGGTCAAGGTGTCGCGAAGCTCGAGCCCGGCAATACTGGCGGAACGATCAGCCTCGGCGGCGGGGTGAGCGTCAGCTTTGTGCCAGCGTACCATTCCTCCTCCACAATCGTTGATGGTAAGCCCGTATATCTTGGAAACTCGTGCGGTGTGGTTCTGCAAGGGCTTGGCAAGACGATTTACCATATGGGCGATACAGATATTTTCAGCGATATGGCGCTCGTTGGGGAAATTTATCAGCCAAAGATCGGCTTTGTGCCCATAGGCGACCGCTTCACAATGGGCGCGAAAACGGCAGCGCTCGCCTGCAAGAAATACTTCCAATTCAGCACGGTGATCCCGATCCACTATGGCACCTTCCCTATAATCGATCAGGACGCCACCAAATTTGCAGCGGCGATGGGCGGGCAGAATGTGATGGTGCCCGAAATTGGAAGGGCGTTTGAGCTTTAGGCCAATGATGCCTCATGATGAAACATGAGGCCAGAACTCAGTGCCAGTCCGGCGGCCTAATCTCGATTTTGCAGCTGCCGGGCTTGCGCTTACTTCACAGCAGGAGAAGCTCTCTACTCCTGATCGTGCTTCCTCCGGAATGCTAAGGCATCATTGGCGGCGTTTTGTACGCTGTAAGGGGTATTGGTGAAACGGTCCTGAATTTCCTTGTCGCTAGCGACGCTTGTTGCAACGGCGTAGTTAAGATGTTCGTTAGCTGCCGCTCGCGTCGGAATTAAGGTTTTTGGGTCTCCTATCCCGTTATTCAAAGCGTTTTGAGCCTTTGCCACATCATAGGCAGCTGCTTCTATTTCCTCCAAACGCTCTGGTGTCTCGTGATTTAAGGCTGGCTTTTCTTTCGCCGCCTGCCCTAACGCCTCATTAACGGCGTGTCTGGTTGGTTGAGGGGCATAGAAAAAGTACCGCTTGATCTGATCCCCGGTAATTTGATCCCCGGTAAATGGGCTATCAGCGAAGTCACGCGCTAGGGTTTCTTGATCTTCTCTAGCCGTATTTTTTGCGTCAGTGACAGCTTGCTGTGCTCGCGCTACATCAGGATCGTTGAGCGAACCGGCGTGATTTTGTACCGTTGCTAGCTGGTCCTTTGTTTGTTCAGCACTCAACTCGCTCCGTCCAGCTTTTTCGGCATCGCGCCTGATGTAGCTCCAAAACACATCCTTTGCTTCTTGGCTGGGACCAGCGTCGGCGTCTGAAGCACCCGCGTTACCGCTTTGATTTTTGACCGATGTGACGCCCATATTTCATATCCCCGTCGAACGCGATGTTGATCTGGAGAGCCAATGTAAATTGGTTGCCTGACTAAATCCTGTCCGTTTTCTTTTTTCTAAAATTTAGGGACACCGAATACGTTATTTACGGGTCTCAGCATATTATATAAAAATAGTCTGGAAATGCGAATCGAGATGAAGCCCAGTCTTAAGGCGATAAAGGCGGACATTACGGCGCTGCGGGTTGACGCGATCGTCAACGCCGCAAATTCGAGCCTGCTTGGCGGCGGCGGCGTGGATGGCGCAATTCATCGGGCCGCTGGTCCGGACTTGCTTCACGAGTGCCGCCTTCTTGGCGGATGCAAGACAGGCGACGCCAAAATCACAAAAGGCCACCGGCTGCTAGCGCAGTACATCATTCACACAGTTGGGCCTGTCTGGCGCGGCGGGACTTCCGGAGAATCGGAATTATTGGCCTCGTGCTACCGGAGGTCAGTCGAACTCGCCTGCGAACGCGGCCTCTCCAGCTTGGCTTTTCCAAACATAAGCACGGGAATTTATGGCTATCCGGCTGAACTTGCCGCGCCCACTGCAATCTCCGCAGTGCGAGATGGCAGCGCAAAATGCCCCCATCTCGAAGAAATTACCTTCTGCTGTTTCTCGGACGACCAGTTATCGCTCTATCAATCGCTGCTGGGGAAATCTGAGTAGCGAGGGGCGCGCCGAACCGAACCCGCAAAAGAATCGTTGCGATAAGGCCACCCTGAATTTAGATAATGGCGATCACCACAGAGATCGCCATGGCAAAATCCCAAATCGACGAAGCGACGGTGCGGCGGATCGCTCACCTTGCCCGCATAAAAGTATCGACCCAAGAAGCGCAAAGCTTGCAGCGTGAATTGAACGGCATCCTCGCATGGGTGGAAGAGCTGAAAGCCATTCCGACCGATGACGTCGCGCCGCTCACATCCATCGGTCTAGCGCAATTGCATATGCGTAAAGACGAAGTTACCGATGGCGATTGCGTAAGCGACATCATGAAGAACGCGCCCAAATCGGAAGACAATTTCTTTCTCGTGCCGAAGGTTATCGAATAGTCCATGACATTGAACGAACTTACTTTGTCGGAAGCGCGCGATAGGCTGCGCTCGGGCGAAATCAAAGCGACAGAGCTGGCCGAGGCTTGCCTTTCAGCCATCGATGCGGGGAACAAGGCACTGAACGCGTTTCTCGTCGTCACGGCGGAGAAGGCGATGGCGGCCGCGAAAGAAGCCGACAAGCGGCTGGGCGCGAAATCCAAGGATAAGGTTCGCGCGCTCGAAGGCATTCCGCTTGGCGTGAAAGACCTGTTTTGCACCAAGGACGTGCGCACGACAGCAGGCTCGCACATTCTTGGCGATTTCGAACCGGCTTACGAATCGACCGTCACTCAAAATCTTTGGGATGCGGGCGCGGTTATGCTCGGCAAGCTCAATATGGACGAGTTCGCCATGGGCTCCTCTAACGAGACGAGCTATTTCGGGCCATGCGTCAATCCCTGGCAGGCTGAAAAAGGCGGCGGGAAACTCGTTCCAGGCGGTTCGTCCGGCGGCTCTGCGTCGGCAGTGGCAGCGGGGCTATGTCTTGGCGCTACGGCTTCGGATACGGGCGGTTCGATCCGCCAGCCTGCGGCATTCACCGGCACGGTTGGCATCAAGCCAACTTACGGACGCTGCTCGCGCTGGGGAATGGTCGCGTTCGCCTCGTCGCTGGATCAGGCCGGGCCAATTGCGCGCTCGGTTCGTGACGCTGCACTTCTTCTCGAAGTGATGGCAAGTCACGATCTCAAAGATTCGACGAGCATCGATAAGCCCATGCCGGATTTGGAAAAGGCGCTCGGCCAACCGGTGAAAGGCCTGCGGATCGGTATTCCGAAGGAATATCGCGTCGAAGGCATGTCCGCCGAGATCGACGCGCTTTGGCAAAAGGGCATCGAGATTTTCAAGCAGGCAGGCGCGAAGATCGTCGAGGTCAGTCTTCCGCATACGAAAGCGGCGCTTCCCGCCTATTATATCGTTGCGCCAGCGGAGGCGTCTTCGAACCTTGCCCGCTATGATGGCGTGCGTTACGGAATCCGCGCTAATGGGCGCGACATCACCGATATGTATGAGAATACGCGCGCCGAAGGCTTCGGAGCTGAGGTCAAGCGGCGCATTTTGATTGGCACCTATGTGCTTTCGGCAGGCTATTACGACGCATATTATTTGAAGGCGCAGAAGGTGCGCTCGCTCATCAAGCGCGATTTCGACGAAGCCTTCGAAAAGGTCGATGTGATTCTGACGCCGACAACGCCGACGCCTGCCTTCGAGCTTGGCTCACAAGGCGGAGCAGACCCCATTGCCATGTATCTGAATGATATATTCACCGTGACGGTGAATATGGCGGGACTTCCAGGGCTGTCGGTGCCTGCGGGCTTTTCAAGCGAGGGGCTGCCTCTCGGGCTTCAGATTATTGGCAAGCCCTTCGATGAAGGTCTCGTGCTTCGCGCCGGTCAGCTCATTGAGGATGCGGCCGGACGGATGCCAATTCCAAAGCCTTGGTGGCTCAACGGCGCGTCCGCCAAGCCAGACAAGGCCAGCGAAAAAGCCGAAAAAGCGCCCGCGAAAAAGAAGGCCGCTGCAAAGTCTGGAAGCGAAGAGGCCGCTCCTGCCGCGAAACCGGCAAAGAAAGAGGCCGCGAAATCGAAGAGCGGGGGAAAGAAAAATGGGGCAACGTAAGGCAGCGGACTGCGAAAACATGGAGCAGGTACGCGCGGAAATCGACCGCATCGACGACGCGCTCTTGGATCTCGTGGCCGAGCGGTTCACCTATGTCGACCGCGCTTGGCAATTGAAGGCCAACCCCGCTGAAGCGACGGTGCCTTGGCGTATCCAGCAGGTGATTGACAAGGTGCAGGCGCGCGCGAAGGAGAAGGGGCTTCCGCCCGAGCTTGCCGTCGCGCTCTGGCGTCAAATGATCGGCTGGTTTATTCAATATGAAGAAGAAAAGCTCGCAAAGCGGTCAAACGGAACGAAAGAGTGATATGGACACTCGAACCATGACGCAGATACGTCAGGAAAATCTCATCGAAGGCGCAACGGGCGCTTGGGAAGTCATCATCGGCTTGGAAGTCCACGCCCAGGTGCTCTCCAAAGCGAAGCTTTTCTCGGGAGCGTCAGCCGCGTTTGGCGGCGAGCAGAATACGCATGTGAGCCTGGTGGACGCAGCCATGCCCGGCATGCTGCCCGTCATCAATGAGGAATGCGTGGCGCAGGCCGTTCGCACGGGCCTCGGACTGAAAGCGAAGATCAACAATTACTCCGTCTTCGACCGGAAGAACTATTTTTACCCCGATCTGCCGCAAGGCTATCAAATTTCGCAATACAAGCATCCCATCGTCGGTGAAGGGACTGTCACCGTCGATCTGAAGGAATATTCGCTTGAAGTCGGAATTGAGCGCCTTCACCTGGAACAAGACGCGGGCAAAAGTCTTCATGACCAGGACCCGAATTACTCCTATGTCGATCTGAACAGGTCGGGAGTAGCGCTGATGGAGATCGTCTCGAAGCCCGATCTTCGCTCATCGGAAGAAGCAAGAGCCTACGTCACGAAACTTCGCACAATCATGCGCTATCTCGGCACATGCGATGGCAATATGGAGGAGGGCTCGCTCAGGGCCGACGTGAACGTGTCTGTGCGCCGCCCTGGCGCGGAACTCGGCACGCGCTGCGAGATCAAAAACGTCAACTCCATCCGCTTTATCGGCCAAGCCATCGAGTATGAGGCGCGCCGCCAAATCGACGTTCTCGAAGATGGCGGCAAGATCAATCAGGAGACCCGGCTTTTTGACGCCAAAAGCGGACAGACACGGTCCATGCGCAGCAAAGAGGAAGCGCATGATTATCGCTACTTCCCAGACCCGGATTTGCTGCCGCTCGAACTAAAAGACGCCTTTGTGAAAGGCATCAGGCGCGGCTTGCCTGAACTGCCGGACGAAAAGCGCGCGCGTTTCATCAAGGACTACGCTCTTTCAGCCTATGATGCGGGCGTTCTCACCATGGACCGCGCATCGGCGGATTTCTTCGAGACAGTCGCCAAAGGCCGCGACGCCAAGCTCGCCGCGAACTGGATCATGGGCGACTTTTTCGCCGCGTTGAACCGCACGGGCAAGGATATCGCCGAAAGCCCGATCCCGGCGGCTCATCTTGGCGAGCTGGTCGATCTCATTTCCTCGAATGTGATCTCGGGGCGCATCGCCAAGGAAGTGTTCGAGATCATGCTCGAAACTGGGCATGCGCCTGGCAAAGATCGTCGAGGAGCAGGGGCTGAAGCAAGTCACCGACACCGGCGCGATTGAAAAGGTCGTGGACGAGATCATTGCCGCGAACCCGAAGCAGGTCGAGCAGGTCAAATCCAAGCCAAAAACTTTGGGCTGGTTTGTAGGCCAGGTTATGAAGGCGACCGGCGGCAAGGCTAATCCCGATGCGGTAAACGCCATCCTGCGGCAGAAGCTCGAAATTATGGAAGAAGTTTAGGGCGCAAATCCTGCCGCGATTAAGCTTTTGCCATGCTAAGTGGGCATGGACATCGCGGCGGCTCGCGCGCATAGAAGCGGCTACAACGCTGGGCGTTTTTGCGCCTGGCATTTATCTCAAAGAGGCAAATTATGTCCCGTGCAATTCGCGTTCATGCTCATGGCGGCCCTGAAGTCTTAAAGTGGGAAGAGGTGCAGGTTGGCGAGCCCGGCCCTGGCCAAGTCAAGGTCAAGCAGCATGCTGCTGGCGTGAATTTCCTCGATGTCTATCACAGAACGGGGCTTTATCCGCAGCCGGCTTTCCCCTTCACACCGGGAAGTGAAGGTGCTGGTCAAGTTATCGCCGTCGGCGAAGGCGTGACCGATCTCGCCGTCGGGGACCGCATCGCCTATGCGGGCGTAATCGGCAGCTATGCCGAGGAGCGGCTGCTTCCCGCCGACCGGATGGTGAAGCTCCCGGCGGACATTTCCTACGAAACCGCCGCCGCCATGATGCTCAAGGGCATGACGGTTCGCTATCTGATCCGGCAAACCTACCCCGTTGAAAAGGGTACGACCGTGCTTTGGCACGCCGCTGCTGGCGGCGTCGGCCTCATCGCCTGCCAGTGGCTCAACTATCTCGGCGCGACAATCATCGCGACCGTGGGCTCCGATGAAAAGGCGAAGCTCGCGAAAGAGAATGGCGCTACGCACACGATCAATTACCGGACCGAGGATTTCGTCGCTCGCGTGAAAGAGATTACCGGCGGGCGCGGCGTCGATGTGGTTTACGACTCGGTCGGCAAGGACACGTTCCCGAAATCGCTCGATGCTCTAAAGACGCGCGGCATGTGGGTCAGCTTCGGTAATGCGTCGGGCCCAGTGCCGCCGTTCGAAATGGGGATTCTCGCTCAGAAGGGTTGCCTCTATGCCACCCGGCCGACGCTGAACCCGCATATTGCCACGCGTCAGGCGCTTCTTGAGAACGCGAATGAACTCATGGACATGGTGCGTCTTGGACGCGTCAAGATCCAGGTCGGCAAGACATATGCGATGTCTGAGGCTGAGCAAGCGCATCGCGATCTCGAAAGCCGCGGGACGACGGGGTCCATCGTGTTGCTCGCGGATTACGCCGAAAGACGCGTACCAACCGCGCATAATGGCAGCCAGGACGATTAGGCTCGCAAAACCCCCTCTCCCCCGGGGGAGAGGGTAGGGTGAGGGGGCGCTCTTTCAAAACCTCCCTCTCTCCTCAGGGGAGAGGGTTGGGGTGAGGGGGCATCTCGTTCACGTGTATCAACAATAGGTTGCCATGACCGTTGCGCCCAGGCTGGACGCGGCGGTCAACCGCTTTTATAGCTGGCGCAAAGCATTTTCGGAGGCGCTTCATGCTCGACCTCAAATGGATTAGAGAACATCCAAGCGAATTGGACGCTGGCTTGGCGCGGCGAGGCTTTACGCTGGAGGGCGGCGAACCTGCCTCGAAGCGTATCCTTGCGCTTGACGAGGAGCGCCGCGCGAACACCACGAAATTGCAGGAGATGCAGGCGCGCCGTAACGCCGCTTCGAAGGAAATCGGCAAAGCGAAAGGCAAGGGCGGCGATCCGGCGAAGGCCGAGGCGCTGATGGCCGAGGTTGCCGCGTTGAAGGACGGCATCTCGGCGGGCGAGAGCGCGAGCGCGAGCTTGATGAAGAGCTGAAGAACCTGCTCGCCGGAATTCCGAATATCCCGGCGAGCGATGTGCCGGAAGGCAAGGACGAGCACGCCAATGTTGAAGTGCGGCGCTGGGGAACGCCGCGCGACTTCTCGAAGGAGGGCTTCGAGCCGAAGCAGCATTTCGAGATCGGCGAAGCGCTTGGCCTGATGGATTTCGAAGCGGCGGCGAAGATTTCCGGCGCGCGTTTCACGGTGCTGAAGGGCAAGCTTGCGAGGCTTGAGCGCGCAATCGGTCAATTCATGCTCGACGTGCAGACCGGCGAGCATGGCTATATGGAGGTCAACCCGCCGCTACTTGTTCGGGACCATGCGGCATTCGGTACAGCGCAATTGCCCAAATTTGAAGTCGACCTATTCTCAACGGCTGTGAGCAAGACTAAGGAGGAGATAGAGGAAGAAACGAAGCAAATTTGGGCTGAGATTGCGTTCAGTGGGAATAGAGAGCTGCTTGATAAACGGACAGAAACAGGTTTCCTTATTGCTATAGAAGATTTGAACAAAATAAGAACGAAAGTAAATTCAATAGATAAGATCAGCACGCTATAGCATTAATTCCAACTTCAGAGGTGCCGCTAACGAACCTCGTGCGGGAAAGCATCCAGGCCGAAGCAGACCTCCCCCATCGCTTCACGGCGCTGACGCCGTGCTTCCGCGCTGAAGCGGGCGCGGCGGGCAAAGACACGCGCGGCATGATCCGCCAGCATCAATTCAATAAGGTCGAGATGGTCTCGATCACCACGCCGGAGCAATCCGAAGCCGAACATCAGCGCATGACGGGCTGCGCCGAGGAAATCCTGAAGCGGCTCGAACTGCCCTTCCGCACCATGGTGCTTTGCACCGGCGATATGGGCTTCGCCGCGCGCAAGACCTACGACATCGAAGTGTGGCTGCCGGGGCAGAACACCTATCGCGAGATTTCGAGCTGCTCGAATTGCGGCGACTTCCAAGCCCGCCGGATGAATGCGCGCTATCGCCCGAAGGAAGGCAAAGACGTGCGTTTCGTTCACACGCTGAACGGCTCCGGCCTCGCGGTTGGCCGCACGCTGATCGCCGTCCTCGAGAACTATCAGGATAAAGACGGCAGCGTCCGCGTGCCCGAGGTGCTGAAGCCCTATATGGGCGGCGTCGAACGCATCGCGGCTTAGCCCCCTCCTCGCAGGTGAAGGCTAGGCTCGCTTTGTGGCTGAGCTTATAGGCTAAGCCGGCATCTGCATCGCCGCGCGCGCCTGACGCGCAGCGATGCCAAAGTAGACCGTTGCAACCCCAAGTGGGGTAACTAGCGGAAGGATAGGCCAATGAATGGATTGATGCGGTCTGCGGCGGAGGTGACGCCGAAGTTTACGCCTGCATCCAATTGAACATTCTTGGTCAGCTTGTAACTGAAGCCGGTACCCAGATAGACAACGTCGCCCCGAGGATCCTCCGTGTGGAAGCGCGCAGCCACTTCGTAGTAACTGCCGAGTTTTTCATTCCATTCGTAGGATAGTGACGCCGATCCCAAATACTCATTGTGATAGCCAGCTTCCGCATCACTCTTGCTCCAACTCAGCCCGGCGTTGAGGCCGAGACCGAACTTCTCGGAGAGCTTGATCGCATAGGGAACGATTAATCCACCTTCAACGAACTCAGGACTGATGCCATTGTGACGATCAGTTGGCACACTTACGTAGGGCAAGAGCGCAAGAGCGGTCGCGCCCGGCTTCCCGAACGTGTCATTGCCCCATAAATTGACCTTCCCTCGAATGTCAACGCCGCCTGTGCCGGTTTTGCGAACGATATCAAATGGGTCGCTCTGACGCGTACGGATACTACCGTAAGGCTGCCAGACGAAGCTAGCCTCTGCATCATTCGTCAGGCCGATCCTTACATTGGTGGTGGCGAATTCATATGAGCTGGTGACGGTTCCATCCGTATCTGGGCGCGAGCGCGCATAGCCAATTGCGTTCGTCTCGATTTGGATGTGCCCGGCATCTACCGTGAACGGGCTCTCCGTCGTATCCGGCCTATCTGTCGTCATTTCGCGAAGCTGCCGTTCCGGCACTGGATTGAAGAGCGAGTATTGGCTCTTCTCCTGCCCCACTGCGCTGCCCGTCGTAACCATGAGCGCCGTTGCGCCCGCAGCAATGCTTGCTCTCAAACTCCGTCCCATTTGCCCCTCTCTTGTGCCCTACAACCACTTCAATAGAATTGCCTAATTTATTGTCTCATCGCTCGCGACAAACCGGCCTACGGCAAGGCGATGACATCAGCCGGCAGACCGTGCGTTTGCTCCGCTTCTGGGTTAGTGATTTCCTGGCTTGAGGGTTCCCTGACGCTGGGACCACCCGCCATGGATGGCTTTTTCATAAGGCGTCAGAGAAACCGAAAAGACGATGCAGCCGCAGCAGTATCAGCCAGTGAAGGTATCGAACAGCAGCTTGAAATTGAGGATCAAGATAAGAGAAGCCACGATCCAGGCCAGTGCCGCTGTTGTACGTGAGATTGCAAAGTTACCCATCTTCTCCCGATCTGAGACAAAGCGGACGAGAGGCACGACAGCAAAGGGGAGCTGCATCGACAGAACGACTTGGCTGAAGATGAGAAGCTGTGCAGTTCCTTTCTCGCCATAGAATGCCGTTACGATGACGACTGGAATGATGGCGATGCCCCGCGTGAGGAGCCTGCGCGCCCAATTCGGCAGCCTAAGCCGGAGGAAACCCTCCATCACGATCTGACCGGCGAGCGTAGCTGTCACGGTTGAATTCAATCCAGAGGCGAGGAGCGCGACTGCAAACAGGGTCGCGGCTATACCAAGGCCCAGCAAAGGAGACAGCAGCTCGAAGGCCTGGCCTATCTCGGCAACGTCGGAGTGACCGCTTTTGTGAAAGGCCGCCGCAGCAACGACGAGAATGGCCGCGTTGACGAAAAGCGCGAGCGACAGCGCAATTGTGCTGTCGAGTGTTGCCCATTTGATGGCGTCGCGTTTCCCTTCCTCCGTCCTCTCAAAAGCGCGTGTCTGCACAATCGAAGAATGCAGATAAAGGTTATGAGGCATAACGGTCGCCCCAATGATACCGATCGCGACATAGAGCATGTCGGAATTGGTCACGATTTCGGGTGAGGGCACAAAGCCCTTCAAAACCGCTGCGACCGGCGGGGCGGCGGCTATCACCTGAATGGCAAAACAGACTGCAATTACGATCAAAAGCGCGATTACGAAGGCCTCCAGAAAGCGAAAGCCTTTGTTCATCAACAGGAGGAGCAAAAAGGCATCAAGCGCCGTAATAAGCGCTCCTGCGAGAAGAGGAATACCGAACAGAAGCTGGAGTGCGATAGCCGTACCAATAACTTCGGCCAGATCGCACGCAATGATCGCTGTCTCGCAAGCAAGCCAAAGCATGATATTAACGAAGGGGGAATAGTGGGCGCGGCAGGCTTGAGCGAGGTCTCGGCCAGTGGCGATGCCGAGCCGCGCTGCCAGCGCTTGCAACAGGATCGCCATTAGATTCGATAGCAGGATCACCGCAAGGAGCGTGTAGCCGAATTTCGCGCCGCCAGCGAGATCGGTCGCCCAATTGCCAGGATCCATATAACCGACCGACACCATATAGCCGGGGCCAGCGAACGCAAGAAAACGCCGCAGGGCAAGGCCGCCCGCAGGCACTCGCACCGTCGCATGCACCTCTGGCAGGCTCGGGCGGTAATCCTCCTTGGGGCCAGCAAATTTCCAACCCGGCTGTCCCAGTACTCGGGGCTGTGTCTCTGACATGAAAGCAAACTCTCCGCGCCATGATTTATGCTATGCTTAACAATATACACTTAGCTATAATTTTGAGCCTGTGTCAACATTGCAATCCATCACGGGCTAAAACTGAGCATTCAACTTTTTCGTGGGAGAGATCGGCCCTGGAAAAAAGCAGAGCCCCTGCTATGATTTGTTCGCTCAGTAACGTTTGAGGATGCTTCATAGTGGCAGCAGTTCGTTCCCGCAGGCTTCATGAACCTTTGCCAACCGCCAACGTGCATTCCGAAGGCTTCCGTCAAGCGCGCCACGCGCGGCGAAGTGTGCTCGTTGAGGATTATCTCGAACTCATCGCAGATCTGATTGAGGATGGAAATGAGGCGCGGCAGGTCGATATAGCCGCCCGGCTTGGTGTGGCGCAGCCGACTGTGGCCAAGATGCTGTCGCGACTTGCGGCCCAAGGTCTTATTTCGCGCAAACCTTATCGAGGCGTCTTTCTAACCGACGCCGGAGGCAAGGTGGCCCGAGACAGCCGCGCGCGCCACCGTACTGTGGAGGCTTTTCTCCGGTCGCTTGGCGTTAGTGCGGACACCGCCAGGATCGATGCCGAAGGCATCGAACATTATGTGAGTGACGAAACTTTGCGCGCCTTTCGCAAAGCTCTGGAGGGGAAAGCAGAATAGCAGCGGGAACTTTCACGGTGAGGGGGCACTGCCGCTTCTACTGGGGGAGCCTCTCTGGGAATGGGGTGCGGTGAGGGGCTAACCGCCCTTTGCGGCGGGGAACCGAAGAAGGCCGACTGATCCTAGAAAGAGGCCAATCGCGGCAAGAAAGATCAGCCAGCCACCCAATCCGAAGCTGCCGGAGAGGTGCATTCCGCCCGAGATATCCACCAATCCCCTGAGCAGAGGGTTGGAGTTGATGAGCGCGTGCAAGGAAAAATAGGGAACAAAGAACAGCCCAAGCAGCCACGCTATCGCCGTGAACATTTGCAAGGTTCTCGGAACCTCTCCCCGGAAATTAAAGGCGATAACGACAACCGCCAGGAGTGGAATGATATAGACGAGCTTCGCCAAAAGCGGCGCCACTCCATTCGATGCTCGAGCCTCCGATAGATTGACTATCGACGCGAGTTGACCTGCTTGCGACATTGAGGAGGGGAAGTCGAGAAGGCTCGCGCCGTCTCCGATCGATGCTTCGGAACCAAATGGCAGCACGCAGCCCAAGAGCGCTATCGCCGAAAGGATCGCGGGGTAAAAGCGCGAGAATGTCTGCATGGATTTCATCGCCTCTGCTAAGCCGTCGCAGCTCACCATCATGCTGCCGCGCTTCGTAGTTGCCTCTATTATCGGAGGATGCCAAGTGTCTTTTGCGAAAGACGCCTCGACAAATGCGGGGAAATAGGGGGTATAAAAGCAGATGCGTATTCTCATCACCAATGATGACGGCATTGAAGCTCCCGGCCTTGATGCGTTGCAAAAGATTGCCTCCGACCTCTCCGATGATGTTTGGGTCATAGCTCCAGAGACGGACCAAAGCGGCGCGGCCCATTCGCTCACGCTCCACGAGCCGCTGCGGCTCCGGAAGCTTTCAGAGCGGATCTTCGCGGTCAAAGGCACGCCCACCGATTGCGTGATCATGGGCGTTCGCCACATCCTGACGGAAAAGACGCCGGATCTCGTGCTGTCGGGCGTTAATCGCGGCTCCAATATTGCCGATGACGTTACCTATTCCGGCACGATCGCGGGCGCTATCGAAGGAACGCTGCTCGGCATTCCCTCCATCGCCATGAGCCTCGCCATCAATCATGAAGACCCGAGGACAATTCATTGGGAGACGCCGATGGCGCTCGGAGCCGATCTCGTTCGCAGGCTGATGGACGCGGGCTGGCCACGCGACGTTCTTCTCAATATTAATTTTCCTGACCGGGAACCTGGCCAAGTTCAGGGAGTTGAGATCACCGAGCAGGGCAGGCGCGATCAGGACTTTCTGCGTGTCGTGGACCGCATGGATACGCGGGGGAATCCTTATTATTGGCTTGGCTTTCGTCCCCGTTCGATAAACTCGCCAAAGGGAACGGACATCTCGGCCCTAAGATCTGGGGCGATTTCGGTCACGCCGCTCTATCTGAACCTGACGCACGCTGAAACCTGCCGGAAGTTAGCGGCTCATTTGGAGAAATAGGACGCGGGGCGCACATCTCTATGGGCTCCGCTCCTGGTGGCGTCCATGGAAAAGGGTGATCGCGATTGGCTTGTGCGTAGCCTGCAAAGGAAAGATATCACCGACCCGGAAGTTCTCGACGCGATAGCCAATACGCCGCGCGACATTTTCATTTCGGAACCATCTCTAAAGCCCCAAGCCTATTTAGACTCCGCACTGCCAATAGAGTGCGGCCAAACGATCTCGCAGCCCTTCGTCGTTGCTTACATGACGGAGCGCCTGCACCTGATGCCGCATCATCAGCGTTTTGGAAATCGGCACAGGCTCAGGTTATCAGACGGCGGTGCTCGCGAGGCTGGCGGCTCATATTTACACAATTGAAAGGCATCAAGAGCTTCATAATCTCGCTGTAGAGCGATTTAAGCAGCTCGGGCTTTTCAATATCACCGCCATTTGCGGCGATGGCACGAGGGGATGGCCCGAGCCACGGCTCTTCGACCGGATCATTGTAACCGCAGCGGCAAGCGATGTGCCGCAGCAGCTCTTGGCGCAGCTTGCGCCATGCGGGGCGATGATAATGCCGCTTGGCGAGCGGCACAATCAAAGGCTAGCGCTGATTACGCAAAACAACGGCCGCGAAGAAATCCAGAGGCTTTTACCTGTGCGCTTCGTCCCTTTGCGCGCAGATCATTAATTCGCGCGCCGTGGTTGCGGTCTTCATGAAAAACTCGCGCGGCTTAAATTAAAATTAAGTCTTCCGCTGCATAGCTTATCGAAAGTGAGGTGCGGCGATGAGTAATGTTGTTTTGGTGGGGGGCAGGCGCGTGCCCAGTCAGTTACGCGCGGCGTTTGGTATTGTGTTTGGTTGCGCGCTCGTAGGCGGGTGCAGCACAGGAACCGAAAGGTTTACTTCAGCTTCATTTGGAAGCGGCTATGACGCAGGGGCGTCTGCGTCTGCATCATCTTTTGCACCGGGCACGCAGAATGTAGCGAGTTCGGCTTCTTACGTGCAGCGAGCTTCTTATGCGCCAGCACAACCTGCCGCGTCCTATCAGCCCGCAAGCGCTACGCCCAATACATCGGGCGGATATCTTCAGGTCTCGCGCGTAGATCTTCCTCCTCTTCAGCCACAAAATCAGGCAAGTCAGACGTCGGCGCCACGCGTCAAAACCGCCGACGGCTATGGCGCCTATAACCGTGGCCCCATCCCCGATGGCACCTATTCGGGACCTCGCGTCTATACACCTTACGACGCGCCAAGAGACGAACCGTCTGCGCCTCCCGCAGGAGCTTATAGGCCCTATCCGGAAGAGCCGCGCCGCTACGACCGCAGCGGCGACGACAATTATTCGCAGCGCGCTCCGAACTTTTACAAAAAGTCCGGCGAAGAGCGCGTTTACGAGCCGCAGCCCGAGCAGGCAGCTCCCAGCTATCAGCGGGATGATCGCCGCAATGCGCAGCCACCGGCATATTATCCCGAGGAACGCGCGCCCCGCTATAGAGGCGGCGCGGAAAATATCGCTCCGTCAAGCTATCGCGAAAACGGCACGGTCGTTACTGTTGCGCGCGGGGAAACGCTCTACACCCTCGCGGTCCGCCATGGCGTAACGGTCGACATGATAGCCCGTGCGAATGATCTCAACGGCAGGGCGATCAGACCGGGGCAGCAATTGCTTATCCCGCGTGCAGCTCCTGCCAGCTATACGCAAGTGCAAAACACGCAGCCAAAGGCCGAAGCCGCTGGTTGCGCGGGAAGCCGCTGCCACGTTGTTCGGCTTGGCGACACCATCGGCAGCATTGCACGCACCTATGGCGTCCACGAGAAAAGCATTCTCGAAGCCAATAACATTCCAGGCCCGCGTTCGCTGAAAGTAGGGCAGGCGATCGTGATCCCTGAAGCAGCAACAAACCGGCAGGTAATCGCCGCCACACCGGCGCAGCGTGAGACGCCGGTTAATTCGACTCCTAAGAGCAGCGCACCAGCGACAGCCGCAGCTTCGCCTGCGGTTGGCGAGCCGAAAGGTCCAGCCACGGATGCGGCTAGCCAGCCAAAGGCCCTGCCAGAAGTTCAGCCGAAGCCTGCTCCAGAAAATCAGGCAAAGCCCGCTTCGGAGCTGAAGCCTGCTGCCGAAGTAAAGACTGCTTCCATGGCGGAGGCGACCTGCGATGCGGCTCTCGCAAATCCGATGCCGCGCACCGGCAAGACCTTCCGCAAGCCGGTTGAAGGGCTCGTCATTGCTCAATTCGGGGCTCAGCGCGATGGCACCGTGAACGAAGGCGTAACGATCTCGGTCCCGAAAGGCACCCCGATCAAGGCTGCGGAAAATGGCGTCGTTGCTTATGTGGGCGATGAACTGCCAGGGTTTGGCAATCTGATCCTGATCCGCCACGCCGACGAATATGTGACGGCTTACGCCCATGCGGACGAGATCATGGTGAAGAAGTGCGATGTCGTGAAGCGCGGGCAGATCGTCGCGAAGGCCGGTGCGTCCGGCGATGCCAGCCAGCCGCAGCTTCATTTCGAGATCCGCAAGAACTCGAAGCCGGTCGATCCTTCGCCTTTGCTCGCCTTGTAAGAGGAGATTGCGGATAAGCGCGGAGCGCTTTCCGCAATGGTATTGCAGCATGCCGGAGAGGCGAGCGCCTTATCCGGCATTTTCATTACGGCACGGTGTTTGCGGGTGGGTTATAACTGCTTAGTTCCGATGTTGCAAAGTGCTCCCTGTTTGTATGGGAGCCTTCTTAAGTCTTGACACGAACGAATCGAGAACGTATTTCCTCAACATAAATATCTCAACCTTATAAGTTATCCACAATACGAATCGTGCATCGTACCATTGCGAATCAGCATTAGCCTCTGTGAGGAGATAGCTATGGTTGGCTTGCGCCTTCCTGAAGGGCGAAAAAAAGCGCCAGTAGTTACACTGCGCCCAAACAAACAGAAGATATTGCAGGCATTGCTCTACCTTATAGAACAAGCCGACAGCCGTGGCGTTGCCATAACGCAATACACAATTCTAAAAACTTTTTTCTTGGCTGATAGAGCGCACCTAAATAGGTACGGCAGGCCCGTTACTTTTGACAACTACGTGGCTATGAAAGATGGACCAGTCGCCAGCTTTATATACAATGTTTTAAAAAATGATGTGAACTTCCCTGTGGCCTTCGGGGTGGCTGGCCCGCTTTGGGAACGCGCGCCGGCACCCGAAATCGGCAAAAAAGCTTACCGATTTTATTCCGCCAGGGCCAAGGCTGATCTTGATCAGTTGTCAGAGAGCGACATAGAAGCTCTTTCAGACGGTTTGACAATCGCATCGACACTAAGTTTTGGACAACTCAGAAGATTAACCCACGAGGACCCAGCATATATTGATGCTTGGGATGATGATGACCCAACATCCTCCTATGATATGAGCGTGGGCATGCTCTTTGATACTCCAAATTTCGATAAAGCTAAAGAATTGGCTTTTCTTTCACAACATCAATGATGTTTGCAACTGGTGACATTATAGGCTGCTACGCACCTACGGTTATAGAAAATACCATTTGTGCATTTGTGGGCCAGATCAGGATAGCGCCGGATGCTTTTCTTTGTTAATTCTAGCAATAATTATGATTCTGATTTTGTGTTACAAAATGAAAACATTCCTTGCATACCGGAAAACGACACTGGCCTAAGCATCATCAGTTGCTCGTGTATTGTTCGTTACACAACAGCTCAGCTTGCCTTATACAAGGCAGAAAGGCTTGGAGTCTTGGCCGACGACCATATCAAAGCGCTTATTGAGTTCCTGAAACTAGGCAAGGCTCTGACGAGGGCTGAAAAGGCGCTCTGTATAGACAAGCTAACGCTCAAAGCAGGCTAGACCCTCCATTTTCTCCGTTTAGTCCAACGGTTTCCGAAGCCGTCCTGCGAGGTCTTGGATGAATTGCCAGGCTACACGGCCGGAGCGAGACCCCCTCGTCATCGACCATTCGAGCGCTTCGGCGCGCAGCTTCTCCGGCGGGACTTTCAGGCCATAATGCTTTGCATAGCCCGTCACCATGTCGAGATAGTCGGCCTGGTTACAATTGTGGAAGCCAATCCAAAGCCCGAAGCGGTCGGAGAGCGAAACCTTCTCTTCCACGGCCTCGCCGGGGTTAATCGCGGTCGCGCGCTCATTGTCCATCATATCGCGAGGCATAAGATGCCTGCGGTTCGAGGTGGCGTAAAAGACCACGTTCTTGGGGCGTCCTTCGATGCCGCCTTCGAGCACGGCTTTAAGGGATTTATAGGAAGTATCGTCCGCGTCGAACGAAAGGTCGTCACAAAACACGATGAAACGTTCCCGCCGGTTGCGCATATGCAAGAGGCAGCGCGGAAGGCTCGCAATTTCCTCCCGATGTATCTCGACAAGCTTAAGCGGAGGCGCGGATACATTCGCTTCGTGCTTCGCCGCGATCTCGGCGTGAACGGCCTTTACGAGTGAGCTTTTGCCCATCCCGCGAGAGCCCCAAAGCAGCGCATTGTTCGCTGGCAGGCCGAGCGCGAAATTGTCCGTATTTGCGAGCAGCGTGTCTCGCATCCGGTCCACAGCCTTTAAAAGCGCGATCGGCGTCCGGTTTACCTCGGGCACGGGTAAAAAATTGTCTTCGTCTGCTTGCCAGATAAAAGCGGCTGCCGCAGTGAAGTCTACCGCCTGGGACGGCGGAGGGGATAAGCGCTCCAGCGCGTCTGCAAGCCGGAGGAGCGTGTCGAGGATGCCGTTCTGTGAATTTGTCATGATGAGATAGTTTGAAGGAAGGCCACACCTGGAATAGAAGTGCACTATGCTTATTTTAACAGTTACGCAACGGCATCATTGCGAACTTTAAGCGAGCCGCTATAACACGATAATGCTCGCGGGCGCGAGGCTTTGCCTTCGCATCGCTTTTCCGTTCACTACAGGATCGCTAATGATTTCTCCTGCATTTGCTCAAACCTCCGGCGCTGGCGGCGGCGGTGAATTGATTGGGCTTCTTCTCCCAATGGTCGCTATCTTTGGGATTTTCTATCTGCTTGTTATTCGTCCGCAGCAGAAGCGTATGAAAGAGCATCAGGAAGTAATAAATGCGGTTCGGCGCGGCGATACGGTCGTCACTTCGGGCGGAATTGTCGGCAAGGTCACAAAGGTTGCCGCCGATGGTGAACTTCGCGTAGAGATTGCCGACGGCGTTCAGGTTCGCGTTGTTAAGGGTACGATAAGCGAGGTACGCGGCAAAGGCGAGCCTGTCCGTGACAGGGCCAAGGGCGCTCCCGCCGCAAACGATGATGAAGACGGCGCAAAGCCAAGTGCGTAGGGTCGCGCCAATATCGCCAAGAAGATAAAAGGATTTATCGCCGCTCCAGTGGCGAAGGTAGGGTAGAACGAGATGTTCGGTTTTTCATTGCATTTTTCGCGCTGGGGAGCAGTTGCAACGCTGCTTCTTTCGATCGCCTCGATTGTGTTTGCCGCGCCGAATTTGATCCCTCTGTCTACCTATGAAAGCCTGCCTGCGTGGCTCCAATTGCCGCGAATGCCGCTTGGCCTCGACCTAAGAGGCGGAACGCATCTTCTTTATCAGATCGACACCGCGCAGCTTAAGAAAGATTGGCTGCAATCGCTGCAAACGGAGGCGAGGCGGGCGCTAAGCGAAGAGAAGATTGCCCATTCCGGCGTTGTTATCGCTGGGAACCAAGTTCGCGTTACGATACGCGATCCGGAAAAGGCAGCAGCAGCTTTTGCAAGGCTAAAAAAGCTGGCGACACCTTTAGCCGCCTCCTTGCTGACAGCCTCTAACGGCGATGTAGGCAACGATATTTCTGTTTCGCAGACGCCAAACGGCGTTATTACGCTTGAGCCTACGCAGGCGGGATTACAAAGGCGCATAGAAACCAGCATCGCCAGAGCGATCGACGTGATCCGGCGGCGCGTTGACCCGACCGGCACGACAGAAGCGACCATTCAGGCGCAAGGTGGCTCCAACGGTAAGGACCGGGTATTGATCCAGGTGCCGGGCCTCGACCCTGCCGAGGTGAAGACGCGCGTTGGGACGACGGCGAAGCTCAGCTTTCAACTCGTAGACCAATCAATGACGCCTGAAGAAGCTCAGGCGAACGGCGTTCCGCCGGATTCACAATTGCTCCCTGATTCAGAGCATCCCGGCCGAAACATCCTTGTGCATAAGGAAGTCATCGTGAGCGGCGATGACCTTGTGAACGCCTATGCTGGCTATGACAACAGGGCAGGCGGTATTGGTGAAAGGGCGGTTGATTTTGAATTCAACTCTCGTGGCGCCGCCGCGTTCGCTAAGGTTACTCGCGACAATATCGGAAAGCCTTTCGCGATCATCCTCGACAACAAGGTGATCTCCGCTCCCGTGATCAGGTCCGAAATTCCGGGCGGCAGGGGACAGATTACCGGCAGTTTCAGCCAGGACGAAGTAAACCGGCTCTCGCTTTTGCTGCGATCCGGCGCGCTTCCGGCTGCACTTTCAATTATCGAGGAACGGTCGGTCGGACCGAGCCTTGGTGCTGACTCCATCGAAGCAGGCAAGACAGCGGCCATTGTCGGCTTCGTGGCAGTGTCGGGGCTCATGGTCGCCGGCTATGGCTTATTCGGTTTGTTCTCCGTCTTCGCGCTTATCGTAAACATAGCCATTATCATGGCCTGCCTATCGCTGTTCCATGCCACGCTTACGCTTCCCGGCATCGCTGGTATCGTTCTTACGATGGGTGTGGCCGTCGACGCAAACGTGCTCATCTACGAGCGCATACGCGAAGAAATGAAGTCCGGGCGAGGTATGATCTCGTCTATCGAGGCGGGCTTCGACCGCGCTTACGCCACGATCATCGACTCGCATTTGACGGCTCTGCTCGCCGCCATCATTCTCTACATGTTCGGATCGGGGACGGTGCGAGGCTTTGCCGTGACATTGTCTTTCGGCATTGTGAGTTCGCTGTTCACGGCTATTACCGTGACGCGATTGATGGTTTCCACCTGGCTGCGCGAAGCGCGTCCCGCCGTCCTTGAAATTTAGCGCCGAACGAGTTTAGCCATGCTGAAACCGCTTTTCCGCCTGCCACAGAAAATGAATCTTCGCTTTGTGAAGTATTTCAAGCTGTGCCTTGGCTTGTCGATCGCCGCAATCATCGCGACTATCGTTCTGCTCTCCACTGTCGGGCTTAATTTCGGCATTGATTTCCGCGGCGGCACGCTGATGGAAATCAAAACCGAAGGCCCCGCTGACGTTGCCGCGCTTCGAACCAAACTTTCCCGCCTTGGGCTTGGCGAAGTCCAACTGCAAACGTTCGGCGCGCCGGATCAAATATTGATCCGATTCTCTGAGCAGGCCGGCGGCCCCGATGCCCAGAAAGCGGCGGCGGATAAGGTCCGCGCTGCTCTTGGAACGGGCATTCAGGAACGCCGGACGGAACAGGTTGGCAGCACCGTCTCGAAGGAGCTCATCAACTCAGCAATCTGGGCGCTCGTACTAACGAACCTCGTTATCTTCATTTACGTGTGGTTTCGCTTCGAATGGCAGTTCGCGCTGGGCGCCATTGTATCCCTTGTGCACGACGTGATGTTCACAATTGGGGTGTACTCACTTTTCGGCCTAGACTTTGATTTGACGACAGTCGCCGCGCTTCTGACCATCCTTGGCTATTCGATCAACGATACGGTTGTGATTTACGACCGAATTCGCGAAAATCTGCGCCGCTACAAGCGCATGCCTCTGGGTGACCTCCTCGATCTTTCCGTTAACGAGACCATGTCGCGGACGATCATGACCGTCGGCACCGTGCTCATGGCACTGATGGCGCTCTACATTTTTGGCGGCGAAGTTATTCGTGGCTTCACCTTCGCCATGCTCTTCGGCGTTCTCGTTGGCACCTATTCATCGGTCTATGTTGCGGCTCCGTTCCTGATTCTGATCGGCGTGAAGCGCGATTGGAGCGGTCTCGATAAGGGGAAGGGTAAGGAGCGCAGCGCGGGCCAAGCATCGAAGGAGGGATTCCCCGCGCCCAGGACTGGATCGGCGGAAATCCCGGCGCGCTTCGCCGATGACGATGGCGAGATGGGCGCAGAGGCGATGACGGCACCCGCGAAAGCGCCTCTCGGCGCAGTCCCCGCAGGAGCGCCCCGGCCGAATGTACAGCAGCCCGGCAGTGGGCACGGTCACCATAAGAAAAACAAGTCGAAGGCTAAATCCGGCGGACGTTCGAAGCGAAGGGGCTAGCCGGAGGATCTGCGATGGAGGGCCCGCAGCAGCTCTTGAAGGGACGGGCGCCCATTTCGTCTTACGGAGTGGGCGCATTTCAATTTGCAGGTATCGTGCATAGGGGCGCGCTCCTTATCTCTCGAGAAGGCATCTATAATTGGGCTGCCGCTGATTTGCCGGCGGGGGAGGCTTTGCTTTTCCAGTTTCTCGACGAAAACCGGGGCGGAGCGGGTGATTTCCTGCTCTTTGGCTCAGGACCAAAGCTTGTTTTCCCGCCACCTGCTTTTCGCGCCGAGATCGAGAAGCGAGGCCTCGGCCTCGAAATCATGGACACGGCAGCCGCTTGCCGCACTTACGACGTTGTTGTTGCCGATGGGCGCCAGTTTGTAGCGGCGCTCCTCCCCTCTTAATGGGGCGAAGCTTGCAACCTCCGTCCTGTCCGCATAGTGCCTAAATGGAACGGCCGCAGTGGAGCGCATTTGTGCAATCAGACAAGGACGCTGAGCGCGAACGACTGGATAATGAAATCGCCGCTGCCCTTGTCAGGGGCTGCGATCGCGACCGCTATTGGAGTGCGCTCTTCGCGCCAGCATCCTGCCGCGCCGATCTTCTCGCCCTCTATGCCTTCAACGCGGAGCTTGCGCGCATCCCAGCGCTTGTGTCCGAGCCGATGGCTGGACAAATCCGCCTGCAATGGTGGCGGGACGCTGTAGACCTTGCGGCACCGGGCCGCAAGACCGGCAATCCCACCGCTGACGTGCTCGCATCTGCCATCGTTCGCAATGATTTGCCGAAAGACCGGCTGATGCAAATGATAGACGAAGGCGTGCCGGAGCTTTTCGGAGAAGCCCCCGCCGACATGAAGGCGCTCGAACTCTACTGCCGCGAAACGTTCGGGACCTTGTTTGAGATGGCGTCCAGGATCCTTGGTGACGCTAGCGAGAAAGCGCGCAGCACCGCGGCGGATGCGGGGCTCGCTTTCGGACTGATGCATGTTCTGCGGACGCTCCCCTACCAAGCATCGCAGCGAAAGCTCCTATTGCCATCAGGGTTGCTGGAGGAGAAGGGGGTCGATGTTGCGATGGTTTTTCAAGGAAAAGCAAGCGCGGAACTCGATGCGGTTCTTGCCGAGTTGCGGGGGGCCGCACACGCGGCGTTGATGCGATTTAAAGAGGCCGCGCCCAACCTGGATCGAACGTCGTGGACAGCCTTTCTTCCCGTCGCTTTAGTGGGGCCTTATTTAAAAATGATGGCCAAGCCTGGCTTTGACGCGCTGCAAGAAACTGCAACGCTTAGTCCGTTCAGGCGTTTTTGGCTCATTTGGCGCGCAGCTTCGCGCAAATCTCTATAAGCAGCCTCTCTCTTGGGCTGGGGCTTACACGAAGGTGGCAGGATGCAGTCTTCTCCGAACGGAGCGCGGAAGCGATTTTATGAAAAAGTGTCGGTCGCGAAGCGCGAGGGCGGCTTCCAAGTGGAACTCGACGGTCGCCCAATCAAAACGCCCGCCCGAAAGGACTTCATTCTGCCGACGCTAGCATTGGGCGAAGCGGTCGCTGCCGAATGGAGCGCTCAGTCCGAGACGATTAACGTTGCCAGTATGCCGCTCACAAAACTGGCGAATACGGCTATCGACGGCGTTACTGGGCGCGAATCTGAAGTTATTACAGACATTACACGATATGCTGCCTCCGATCTTATTTGCTACCGCGCTCCATTTCCGCCCGAGCTTGCCGCCAAACAGGCTGCTGCTTGGGACCCCGTCTTGGCGTGGATGGAGGAGATGTTTAGCGCGCCGTTCTTGCTAGCCAATGGCGTAAGTTATTTAGAGCAGCCCCCCGCGTCGCTTGAGGTCGTGCGAAGCCTTGTTGCCAGCTATGGGCCTTTTCAGCTAGCGGCGCTTCACGTCATGACGTCGCTGACTGGCTCAGCGCTTATCTCGCTCGCTTTTGTGCACGGGAAACTTAGCCTAGGCGAAGCTTGGGCGGCCGCACATGTGGATGAAGACTGGCAGATCTCCAAGTGGGGCGAGGATTTTGAAGCGCGCCAACGCCGCGAGAAGCGCTTTCACGAGTTCGAGGCGGCCGTAAAGTTTTTTCGGCTTTCCGGGGGTGCCTTGTCATAATCGCTGAGGGCTTGGGCTGGAGGCGGCGAGATTTATCCACAGCCGCAATTTTTTATAAAAAAAGTTAATACAGTTGCGCATTTTTGTTTAAATTTTTACAATCTTTGGTAGAGTTTGGGATGTTCTGTTGCCCGTCCAATTAAGAAGCTGCTTCCTTCGATATAAAGTAATTGATTTTTCAAAAGGTTATCATGCGCGTATTGCTATCGAGCAGGTACAACCCCCGGCTTATGCTTCGGCAAACAGCGGGCGGCCGTGGAGCGTGGGGAAGTATTAAATTTTGTGTCGACGATACGGCGCTTCCGGCGGACTTGCTTGTCGTCTTTGACGAGCCAGCATCGCCCATTGAGACTCGGATTCCGAAAGAGCGGCGTATTCTATTCGTCACCGAACCAGATGATTGCAAACATTATCCGGCGTCCTACCTGCGGGACTATGGAACCGTAGTAAGCCCCTTCGAGCTGAGGCAGCGCCGGGGGCGGCAGCTGAAGCGTCAGCCGGGCCTTCCGTGGTGGCTAGGCGCGGGGGATTTCTTTGACAAAAATGCAACCGCGTCAGGCACGCTTGAGGATATTGCCGAAGCGCCGGTCCCACGCAAAACCCGAACGCTTTCCGTTGTTTGCTCGACGCATAGCATCGTCCCAATGCATCGCAAAAGAATAGAGTTTGTAAAATATATCAAAAAATATTTTGGTGATGATCTGCACTGGTACGGGCGTGGCGTGCGCACTATGGAAGATAAAGCAGAGGCAATTCTGCCATATCGATATCACATAACCTTGGAAAACAATCAAATCGATCATTTTTGGACAGAAAAACTCGCGGATTGTTATCTTGGTTATGCGTTTCCGATTTATTCAGGTTGCAACAATGCCTCTGATTATTTCCCGCGCTACGCTTTTGAGCCTATCAATATAAATAATCCCGAGGCTGCTATCACTACAATAAAGGCGATACTTTCCAGAGACCCTTGGGAAGAGCGGCTGCCACTTATCAAGGAAGCGCGTGAGAGAGTTTGGCACGAATATAACTTCTTCAACAGCTGTGCCGAAATCATCGGCGAGCTTGAGGCGGTTTTACCTCCACTGAGTTATTTACACCGTCCAGAAATTCTCCGACCCATTCCAACGCCTTTTCGTCAAAAGCTAAAGGTTTGGGAACGGCGCTATCGAAGGGGATTCCGCGCGGTACTTGAGCGCCAAGGTCTCATTCGCCCAAGACGGAGCAAGTGGAAGGATATTATTGAAACTGCGGTTCCTATCGAGGAGGCAGGGGGAAGCTGAGGCGTAAAGTTTTGCGAAGAATTGCCGGTGCGTCTGTATTCCTGCTTTGCTCTTCGGCTACCGTCGGGCATAAAAGGACGGCATTTAGATTAGGTCATGTCCCCATGAAAGAGATCCTCACCGAACTTGAGCGCCGCCGCGACAACGCCCGCCAAGGCGGCGGTCAGAAGCGCATTGATGCCCAGCACGCACGCGGAAAATTAACGGCCCGCGAGCGAATTGAGCTTCTTCTCGATGACGGCTCTTTCGAAGAGTACGACATGTTCGTCGAGCATCGCTGCTCCGATTTTGGCATGAACGCGGCGAAAATTCCCGGCGATGGCGTTGTCACCGGTTGGGGCACCGTTAACGGCCGTACCACCTATGTTTTTGCGAAGGACTTCACGGTTTTCGGTGGCTCGCTCTCCGAGGCGCATGCTCAGAAGATCACCAAAGTGCAGGATATGGCGCTCACAAACCGCGCGCCGATCATCGGCCTCTTTGATGCTGGCGGCGCACGCATACAGGAGGGTGTCGCAGCGCTGGGCGGCTACGGCGAGGTCTTCGCGCGGAATGTGATTGCGAGCGGCGTCATCCCGCAGATCTCGGTTATCATGGGGCCTTGCGCGGGAGGCGATGTTTACTCTCCTGCAATGACCGATTTCACCTTCATGGTCCGCGATACTTCTTACATGTTCGTGACGGGTCCAGACGTCGTGAAAACTGTAACGAATGAGGAAGTCAGCGCGGAGGAACTTGGCGGCGCGAGCGTTCATACAACGCGCTCATCCATTGCTGATCGCGCGTTCGACAATGATGTCGAATGCCTGCTGCAAATGCGCAGGCTCATGGATTTCTTGCCCGCGAACAATAAGGAAGCCGTGCCGCAATTGCCGACAAAAGACGGCATTCAACGCCAGGAGCTGTCGCTCGATACGCTCGTTCCCGACAATCCCAATAAGCCTTACGATATGAAGGAGTTGATCCTGAAGGTCGCCGACGAAGGGGATTTCTTCGAGGTTCAGGATGCTTACGCGAAAAACATAATCACAGGATTTGCGCGGCTGGGCGGCTCATCAGTGGGCATTATCGCAAATCAGCCCATGGTATTGGCCGGTGTGCTCGATAGCGACGCGAGCCGGAAAGCCGCTCGTTTCGTGCGCTTCTGCGACTGTTTTAATATCCCCTTGGTGACTTTCGTGGATGTGCCAGGCTTCTTGCCTGGAACGGCACAGGAATATGGCGGCCTTATCAAGCACGGCGCCAAGCTTCTCTTCGCTTATGCCGAGGCAACAGTGCCCAAAGTGACGGTTATCACGCGGAAGGCTTATGGCGGCGCCTATGACGTTATGAGTTCCAAACATATTCGAGGCGATATCAACTACGCTTGGCCAAGCGCGGAGATTGCGGTCATGGGCGCAAAGGGGGCGGCGGAAATCCTTTATCGCGCCGAACTTTCTGACAAGGACAAGATCGCATCGCGCATCAAGGAATATCAGGATAGGTTCGGAAATCCCTTCATCGCGGCCGAACGTGGCTATATCGATGACGTCATTATGCCAAGCAATACGCGCTACCGCGTGGCGCGGGCGCTCAATATGCTGCGGAACAAGCAGCAGGATATGCCCTGGAAGAAGCACGACAATATTCCACTATAGGTCGCTCTTCAATGTGCGGAGGGGATTGCTCCCAAAGCGGCCAGTGAGGTTACGGAAGCATCGGTGATTCCGCAGGGGACGATGCCTTCGAAGTGCGAGAGATCGGGGCATATGTTTATAGCGACCCCGTGATAAGCGACCCAGCGGCGCACGCGCACACCGAGCGCGGCAATTTTGGCGTCGCTCTCCCCGGATATCCAGATTCCAGGGCGACCGCAGCGCCTCTCACCCAGAAGGCCATAATCCGCAAGCGCCGCGATTATCCAGGCTTCGAGATTGTGGACATAAGCGCGCAAGTCGCGTCCGCGCCGGTTCAGATCGAACATAACATATGCGACAAGCTGCCCCGGCCCGTGATAGGTGTGCTCACCGCCTCTGCCAGCTTTGTAAACCGGAAAGCGCTCGCCATCGAGCAAACCAGAGGGCTTTGAACTTGTACCCGCAGTGTAAAGCGGCGGGTGCTCCAGAAACCAAATTAACTCGGGCGCTTCACCAGCACTTATTGCCGCAACCCGCTGCTCCATAGCTGCCAAGGCAATGGGATAAGCAATGGATTCCGTGCTTATGAGCCATTCCACGCCCGAGCATTCTCCAAGCTCCGGGGCATGGGCGCGTAGTTTCTCGGCAAATTGTAAGATGCAATGTTCCATGGCTATGATTTATGCGTGGACATGGCTGGATCCGAGAGAACTTTTTTGCGATTGGCGCAAATTTATCGTGTTTTTTTCCCGGTTCTTTACCGAAGCGTAACCCGTTCGAGCCATATTCAGGTTGTCCCGCGTTGCTGCGGGGCTGGGGCCCAGTCCCGCGTCACCCCGGCCCCCGCAGTGTGAAGAAAATGCTGGTCTTTTTGTTGTGCCGCAGCAAATCTTCTGTTAGACAAATGCCTCAACCGTCCTCGGTTACTTTATATGCGGTCGTGGCGGAACGGTAGACGCGCTAGCTTGAGGTGCTAGTGGGGCAACCCGTGGAAGTTCGAGTTTTCTCGACCGCACCATTTTCTCTCCAGTCGAGTTTTCTCTGCGCGCTTGGCTTACGCGGAAGGCAGCGTTCGCGCTTCTATTTCGTCGTCAAAAATATGGTAACGCTGCGGCGTGAGGCCGATGTGTTCCCCGACCGTAAGTGAACGCCCTGACGGAATCGACGCTTCGATCAAAACTTCGTCGAAACCGAGTTTTAGGCTTACATCTGCGTAATGCACCGAACCCACGCGACGCACGGCGCGCACGCAGCCGCGCAATGGCGCTTCGGATGGTTCGCCGAAATTGAGATCTTGCGGCCGCACAAACAGTTGCGCCGGCCCGGGAGACGGCAAGGCATGGCCGTTGGGCGCTAGGCGGCCTTCGCCAATACGGACACAGCCCTCTTCCACGAATACGGGCAGCTTGACCGACTCGCCAATAAAATCGAAGACAAACGAATTGGCGGGCTGGTCGTAAATTTCATCTGGAGTGCCAACCTGCTCTACGCGGCCTTTTCCCATCACGACCACGCGATTCGCCACCTCAAGCGCCTCCTCCTGATCGTGGGTTACAAGGATAGAGGTGACGCTAAGTTCTTCGTGGAGCGCTCGAAGCCATCTGCGCAACGATCTGCGTACTTTCGCGTCAAGCGCGCCAAAGGGTTCATCAAGAAGAAGCACATTTGGCTCAATAGCCAGTGCTCGCGCGAGCGCCACCCGCTGTCTCTGACCGCCAGAAAGCTGACTAGGATAGCGGTCTGCAAGCCATGAGATTTGCACAAAGTCGAGAAGCTGCATCACGCGCTTCCTGATCTCAGACTCAGTCTTTCTCTCCTTGCGGGGCCGAACGCGAAGGCCAAACGCCACATTCTCAAACACGTTCATATGCCGGAAGAGCGCGTAATGCTGGAAGACGAAACCGACATTTCTCTTTTTGATGCTCAGGTGCAGGGCGTTGGTGCCCGCAAAATGAACCTCGCCGCCGTCTGGCCATTCGAGCCCCGCGATAATACGCAACAGAGTTGTCTTGCCGGATCCTGACGGGCCCAGCAATGCGAGCAACTCTCCTCCTTGAATGGCAAGATTTACATCCTTGAGCGCTTCAAATGCGCCAAAACGCTTGGAGACGTTTAATATATCGATATTCATTTGCCCCTCCGCTCCAGCTTCCCTTCAAGCAACGTCTTCAGAACGAGGGTTACAAGAGCCAAAAAGGCCAGAAGGGAGGCCACCGCGAATGCTGCAGCAAACTGGTATTCATTATAAAGGATTTCGATGTGCAACGGCATCGTGTTGGTTTCACCCCTAATATGTCCTGACACGACTGAAACCGCGCCGAACTCTCCCATTGCCCTCGCATTGCAAAGAAGCACCCCGTAAAGCAGCGCCCATTTGATGTTTGGCAATGTCACCCGGCGGAATGTCGCAAGGCCTGATGCGCCCAGCGAGATCGCCGCCTCTTCCTCGGCCGTGCCTTGCTCTTCCATCAGCGGAATGAGCTCGCGCGCCACAAAGGGAAAAGTTATAAAAATAGTCGCGAGTACGATGCCAGGCAGCGCGAAGATAACCTTTATGTCATGGGCCGCAAGCCAAGGGCCAAGGAGCCCCTGCGCTCCGAAAAGGAGAACAAAAATAAGCCCCGCTACAACGGGCGACACCGAGAAAGGCAGGTCGATGAAGGTGATTAGCGTGGCCTTACCGGGAAATTGGAATTTTGCAATTGCCCAGGCGGCGACCAACCCGAAAAGAAGGTTAAGGCCAACGGAAATCGCGGCAACGATCAACGTTAAACGAACTGCGGCGAGGCCGTCAGGATCGCTCAACGCGGCGACATAGGTCTGCCAACCTTTGGAGAAGGCCTCGGCGAATACCGTAATAAGCGGCATGACAATAAAGAGGCCGAGATAGAGTAGCGCCACGCCTACGATGACGATCCGAACATATCTGGGCTCCGACGTTACGCCCGACACGATCCGTGCCTTTTCTGCCGCGGTCAAGTCTCCACTCTTATTGGAGCTTAGCTGGCTGCGCCCGCGCACTACATCCAAAAACGCCATCTTAGATTAACTCCTTTGTTCCGCCCAGCGTTGGATGAAGTTGATGAGGAAAAGAATGAGAAATGAAGCCAAGAGCATCACCACCGCGATAGAAGCCGCGTCGGCATAGCGAAACTCATCCAGTCTTATGATGATAAGGAGTGGCGCAATCTCCGATACGTTAGGCCGGTTGCCTGCGATGAAAATGACTGAGCCATATTCGCCGACGGAGCGAGCGAAGGAGAGTGCAAAGCCGGTAAGGATTGCAGGCGCAAGCGACGGCAGCACCACCCGCGTTATTGTTTGCCAGCGGGTCGCGCCAAGGCTTGCGGCTGCGTGTTCGGCTTCTCTGTCGAAATCCTGCAAGACGGGCTGAACCGTGCGCACCACGAATGGAAGCCCAACGAAGAGCATCGCGATGACAATACCGGCTGGGGTATAGGCGACCTGGATGCCGAAGTCTTTTAGGATGGAGCCAAGATATCCGCGTTCGGAATAAAGCGCAGTCAATGCGATGCCTGCGACCGCAGTCGGCAACGCGAACGGAATATCGACGATGGCATCGGCGATGCGCTTTCCCGGGAAATTGTATCGCACAAGCGCCCACGCCACGAGGAGACCGAACACGACGTTGATAAGAGCTGCAAGCAGCGACAAGCCGAAGCTTATTTTCAGCGCGTGAAGGGTTCGGTTCGCCGTGATGATCGCTAGAAATTGCTCAAATGTTAGCTCGGACGCTTTCATGAATAACGCGGCGAGGGGGATCAGGACGATAAGGCTCAGCCACGTCAATGTGACGCCGAATGTGATGCCAAAGCCTGGAATGACGCTCTGTCCGCGAAATTGAGCGCCAATCTTCGGTGGGGGCGTGTCCGATGTTTCGGTGCTCGTCATCTAAAGCGTACCTTGTATTCACGGTGTCTGAGCGGCCAAAAGGGAGTGTCGCAAAAAGACGCGGCATTGGCGAAGTTTACGCAATTGACCCTTATGTTTTCATGCCTAGTTTTCGTAAATATGATCGAAAACACCGCCTTCGCCAAAATGAGTTTTCTGTGCCTTTGCCCATCCGCCAAAAACCTCCTCGATAGTAAAAAGGTTCAGCTTTGGAAATTGATCGGCATATTTATCTGCAATTTCTTTCATTCGCGGCCGATAAAAATTCCGAGCGCCGATTTCTTGTCCTTCTTTTGAGTAAAGGAAATTTAGATAAGCTTCCGCTAGTGCTCGCGTTCCACGCTTGTTCACATTCTTGTCAACAATAGCAACGGGAGGCTCGGCCAAGATGGAAACCGAAGGCGTTACTATCTCGAATTTGCCTGGGCCGAATTCCTTGAGAGAAAGATGGGCTTCAGTTTCCCATGCCAGCAGGACGTCGCCGACGCCGCGCTCAACAAAAGTGACGGTGGAACCCCGGGCGCCAGTGTCAAGCACGGGGACTTGCTTGTAGAGTTTTTCGATGAATTCCTTAGCCTTAGCTTCCGAACCATATTTACGCTGGGCGTATCCCCAGGCCGCGAGGTAGTTCCAGCGTGCTCCCCCCGAGGTTTTAGGGTTCGGAGTAATGACCTGGACGCCAGGCTTGAGCAGATCGTCCCAATCTTTGATGCCCTTCGGGTTGCCCTTGCGCACGAGGAAGACGATTGTGGACGTGTAGGGTGCCGCATTGTTGGGAATGCTTTTCTGCCAGTCCTTATCGATCAGTCCCTTTTCTGCGATTGCGTCAATGTCGTAGGCAAGAGCGAGCGTCACAACATCGGCTTGGAGGCCGTCGATTACGGATCGAGCTTGTTTTCCGGAGCCGCCGTGGCTCGTCTTTATGGTAGGGATGTCGCCTTTTTCGGCCTTCCACTTCTCACTGAAGGCATTATTGATTTCAGCATAGAGTTCACGCGTCGGATCGTAGGAGACGTTCAGGATTGAAATATCTCCCGCATGGGCGGCCCCCCACAAAACCAACGCTGAAGCTAGTCCGAAGACGATCCGTCGCAACACCCTAAGCTCCTAGCTTATTCTTCTAGTCAATTTAGGCGTCGGCTTCCGCCGGTCTAGCCCCCGCGGGCTCAAGTTCGCGTCAGCAGCTTGCCGTCGAAGCTGAAGTCGAACAGCTTGAATGCGATTTTCGCTTTTTCTCCCTATGACCGAGGCATGGTGGAAAGCGGACCCAACAGCCGCGTCCTGAGCGGCGGAAGGCGCGTGTCGGCTGAAGCCTGATAAAGCACCGAAAATTCACGGAGCGCCTTTGCGAATGCCTCCGCATCAGTTGCTTTTTTCACTTCAAAAGCGTCGAAGCCAGCGCGAGCCATAAACAGGAACTGGTCGCGCAGCACATCGCCGGTGGCTCTTATCTCGCCCGTGAAGGAGTAGCGCTCCCGAAGCTGACGCGCCTGGGTATAAGCGCGGCCATCGCGAAAAGAAGGAAATTCAAGCACGATAAGAGAAAGCCGAGGGAGGTGAGGCGCGAGGTCCGCGACAGGCTTATCATTGGACCATAGAACGCCGAGCGGCGCTTTACGTTCCGCCAACTCCGCTTCTGATGCCGCAAGCAGCCAATCGCCGGAAACGATCGCAGGCACGTCCCCTGGAACTGGCTCATCGCCTGCGATGGATACCCACGGATCAGAGCTTAACGCGCCGTTTTTAATGTACCGCATGGAGGGTATCCTTAAAGGGTGCCACGCCCAGGCGCTTCACCGTATCTACAAACAACTCACTCTCGTCTCGCCGGAGGTCGAGATAGCGGTCGACGACTTGTTCTATAACGTCTGCGATTTGTTCATAGGGCACGGCCGGGCCGAGCAACTGACCAAGCGTCGCATCTTCGTCGGCCTTGCCGCCGAGCGTAACCTGGTAAAATTCCTTGCCGTTTTTCTCGACGCCCAAGATGCCGATATGGCCCACGTGATGATGTCCGCAGGCATTGATGCAGCCCGAGATATTGACATGCAAGCGGCCAATCGAATGTGCTTTGTCCAGTGATTGGAACCGGCGTGTGAGTTCCAGCGCCACGGGAATCGAGCGCGCATTTGCAAGGCTGCAATAATCAAGGCCAGGGCAGGCGATGATGTCGGTAACGAGGTTCACATTCGGTGTAGCGACGCCGATGGCATCCAGTTTGCGCCAAAGCTCCGGAAGGTCCTGCTGGCGGACATGGGGCAGTGCAAGATTCTGCTCATGTCCTACGCGAATTTCGCCACCGCTATATTGCTCGGCGAGATCGGCTATGGCGTCCATCTGCCCTGACGTTGCATCTCCCGGCGGTTTGCCGATTGGCTTCAATGACAAGGTCACGATCGCGTAGCCGGGCGCTTTGTGTTTTGAAACGGAATTCTTGTACCAAAGAGCAAAATTCGCGTCTTGCGCGAGGGCGGCGGTTAGAGGCTGAGGATTGTCCGCGAGGGCTTCATATTCTGGATAGATGAAACGCGAGCGAATGTCCGCGACGACAGCGGGGTCAAGCCAGAGATAGCCATCCTTGATCTTTGCCCATTCTTCTTCGACCTCGGCTCCAAAGCGTTCAGCTCCAAGATCGTGGACAAGGATTTTCACCCGCGCTTTGTAAATATTATCGCGGCGCCCATGGGCGTTGTAGATCCGAAGGACCGCTTCGAGATAGCTAAGCAGGTGTTCCTTTGGCAGAAATTCGCGAATGACCTTGCCGATGAACGGCGTTCGGCCGAGGCCGCCACCCACGGATACTTCGAAGCCAACTTCGCCCGCGTTGTTCTTATGCATACGAAGTCCGATGTCGTGGACTTTTACGGCTGCGCGATCATGAGGCGCGCCCGTAATCGCGATCTTGAACTTGCGGGGCAGGAATGAAAACTCAGGATGCAAGGTCGACCATTGGCGCAGAATCTCCGCCCACAGCCTTGGATCCTCGATCTCGTCGGAGGCGACGCCGCCCCACTGATCGGTCGTAATATTGCGGATGCAGTTTCCCGATGTCTGCATGGCGTGGATGCCAACTTCGGCAAGGTCCGCGAGCACCTGCGGCATGTCGGAAAGCTTAATCCAGTTGAGCTGGAGATTTTGCCGTGTCGTGAAGTGCCCGTAACCGCGATCATAAGTGCGAGCGACTTGCGCGAGCTTGCGAAGCTGCGGCGAAGAAAGCGTGCCATAAGGGATGGCGATCCGCAGCATATAGGCGTGAAGCTGCAGATAGACGCCATTCATGAGCCGCAACGGCTTGAATTCGTCTTCTGTCAATTCGCCCGATAGACGCCGCGCCACTTGATCACGAAACTGCGCTACTCGCTCTTCGATAAAAGTGCGGTCAAATTCATCGTAAATATACATGAGAGTCCCCCCAACCAAGCTTTAGGCAGCCGCCCGATCATCGCCGACTCGCGCGACAAGCGCAGGCCAATCCTGATCGGAGGGAAGTGGAAAGGTTGGTCCGCTCGTCCGTATGTGCTCGCGTAAATTGCCGGGATGCACTCCTAAGGCGTCGAGCGGCGCGACATAGGGGCCGACGGCGTTCAGGCCATCCGCGCCTGCGGCCTTGAGGGCGGTCAGGGCTTCTTCCGCTGTTGTTAACACTTGCGCGTCCGCCAAAAGCTCTGACCAGCCGCCAGCGCTCGTGCGATGCACGACTGCGCCATCGGAAAGCCGGTTCCCCGTTATGACAACTGGGCCATTAATTCGCAGTTTTTGCTGAAGGGGAGATGTCATGGATGCCTCTTGCCGCCTTTATTTTTCACCATCGCCGCCATCTTAAGTACAAAACTGCCGCCCGGTGTCCATAAGCAACTCGGCGGGTGCCCCCGCAAGCGTTTGAGCATCATCCAAAACTTGGCAATTTTACCTCTTGGGAGTTTGGCAAATCTTGGAAATTTCTCAAGGCCAAACTGGCGGATTGCGAAAAATAAGTGCGCAATATGCGGATAATCGCACCAGAGGAGAAAATATGTTTTCTCATCCCCGCCAAAAAGGGAAAAAAAGCTCTCTGTTCAAGCGTGGCCATGAAAAACGGGCGGCCTTGGTTGCCGCTTGCACTGCTTTTTGACCCATCCCTGCACCTTCTGTACAAAGTTTATTGCCCGGATTTTCGCGAGCAAGCGAGCAGGCCTTGCGCAAGTGGCCTACTCATTGTTATCTTCCCGCCAGCTACCTTGAACTATGTTAATTGAACGATCTACGACGCTTGGAGCACAATGCTGGCGCGAATCTATAAGCCCGCCAAAACTGCGATGCAGTCAGGGCAGGCTAAGACGAAAGAATGGATTTTGGACTACGAGCCTGCCTCGCCTCGCGAGATCGAGCCGCTTATGGGCTGGACAAGTTCCAGCGATATGCTGTCCCAGGTCCGGCTGTTTTTCGAGACCAAGGAAGAGGCCATCGCTTACGCGAAGGAAAATCGCATTCCCTATCGTGTTTTCGAGCCAAACCCTCGCGCAATTGTTAAGAAATCCTACGCCGAGAATTTCAAATACGGCCGGGTCGGAAGCTGGACGCACTAAAGACCGCACAACTGTATCCCTGTTCCACCGCGATGATTTACAGAATCGGCGGTGAAGGGTAGGGTGCCTGCGCCGGTCCCGTAGCTCAACAGGATAGAGCACCTGCCTTCTAAGCAGGGGGTTGGGGGTTCGAGCCCCTCCGGGATCGCCAATTAAATCAATAAGTTGAGGCTAATATCTTTTGTCGAGAGTTCCGCAAAATTGGGCTGCGGAACGTGAACGGAACGCAGCCGAAGCGCGTTGGGAATGCGACAGGCAAGGGCTGTTCCGGGAGCGATGCCAGTTTCTGGCCCTCAAGAGCCAGCCTTGGGGCAGGCCGGAGCGCGGCGTAGGCCAGATCAAAGGCTGGCGGCAAGACGGTTTCTGGTGCGGGCGGGCGCTAGCCGGGTGAGGAGCGCGACCGCACAGCATGTAATGTTTCCGTCACAACGCTCGATCGGCACCTGAGCCTCTCTTAGACTAGCGTCGTAAGGATTTCTCCGTTTAAGAGTTCCCCTAAGCTTCGAATTGAAACTCTCATTGTAGCCGTTTTCCCAAGGGCTCCCCGGCTCGATATAGAGCGTCTTCACGCCGACCCGGGACAGCCAGCTGCGCACCGCCTTGGCCGTGAACTCGCTGCCATTATCGGACCTTATGTGCTCTGGCGGCCCATGGGTGGTGAACAGATCGGTCAGGCATAACAGCGCACGCGCGGCACACCGCCATTTTTTACAGGCAGAATGACAGTATGACCGCTGCGGGGAATCACCCCAAGTGGTCTTACGTTAACTATTGCTCTAGATGGGCGCTCGGATCCGCGACCTCGTGGTGTGCAAGTTGATTGCCGCGCCTAATACTGGTCTGTGCTGCAGTGTATTGGCGCTGATGCCGAACTATTCTTATGACCGCCACCCAAAATTCCTGCAGAGTACAGCTTCTTCGTCGTACCCCATTGATGATCGGCATAGACAATGCCGTTTCCATTGTAGGCATTGCCACGAAAATGCGTCGGGGAAAACATCTGAGAAGGCAGGATTGTAATGCCGTTATAGGGGGTGCCACGATAATTGTTGATGCACTTTGTCAAGTGATACGGGCCGACCGAACGCCATGCACCCATACGGACATAGCGCATCCGGCTCCAACTCCAACGTTGGAACAGTTCCTTCTTTCTTTTAATCTCTTCAATCACAAACTCTAAGAAGGGATTACGTGGAACGCTGCCAAGAAAGGCATTATTGATTAGCCTGGCGCGGCTAAGAGTATCCTCCCAAGCGGCAAACATCTCATTCTCAAGGAGCCAATTGTCGAGCCGACGCAGCGAAAAGGAATCTGCGTCAACATAGACGCCGCCTTCGCGATAGAGAATCTCGTACCGCATGAGATCAGCAACGGCTGGCCATTTCTGCGCGTTAGCGAAGGCTTGAAGGTGCTCTTTATTGATCCAGTCAAACCGATGCAAATCCGCGTCGGTCCACAGCTTGAACTCCCAGCCAGGGTGGTTGAGCCGCCAAGAGCGAATGCAAGCGTGTGGCCGGGGGTTGTCGGTTCCAACCCAGATCAAATGCAATTTTGGGGGGATTTGCATCGCGACGCCCTCTATTACTCACACTTCCGGTTGCTGACACATTCCGGTTGGAATGCCCCTGCACCGCTTCTCATAACTAATTCTCATAATTCATTCTCATTAAACGCATGGGACGGTCCAGCCAAAGTTGCAATGAGTTGTGTGGTTGTGCTTTTGCCACTGAACGATACAGATTGCGGTGCACATAAGGTAGCGAGCCGCGCTTTTCCGTGAGCGTACGGAGCAACGCCCATCGGCGCTCGTGGTGCTTATGGTTTTGTCAACAAGCAGGCCATCCGGGTTCAAGTCGGAAACCGTGACCGTATTGCTGCCGTCCGCGGCCGTCACGCGCGTCTCGCTTTGATCGGTGAGCCCATCGCCGTTGGCGTCGCGGGTGATGGTGATCGTCTTGCCGTCTGCGCTGGTCGTGGTGTCGATGAGCACCGTGGAGCAAGCTCCAGTCGGCGTTCCTTATCCGAAAGCTTAGATCGTCGTCCTCGTAATAGAGGAATAAATCTTCGTCAAAGCCGCCAAGCGCCAGGAACACATCTGTGTTGCAGAGCATCGCCGCGCCATCCAAGGCAAGCCGCCAACTGCCTGGAGCGGAGCCGAGGACATCTCGGGCGCGCTCTATCGAAAGGCGCGAGTCACGAACTGCCCTACCGGGCCGATGACTCGATGTCAGAATGCCAGGGGTGGACTTGCCCGGGTTCGCGTTCAAGCACCTGCGCTCCCCAAAGTATGATGTCGTTGCCGATCAGGGTTCGGAGAACGTCGAGGAGGTGTGGCCGCGTCGCCAAGTTAAAGAAGAAACGTTCGACTGTAGCTCTGCTCTTCTCCCATTCTGGAACGGGCTTCGGTTCGGGATCGCGCAAATAGCTCATGATCAGGCGGCACTGGGCGGCCGAAAAAATGGGCACGGGCCCCAAAAAACCGTACTCCCGGAAACGCGCGGGAATATCCTCTAATTCCATGACAGTCATGCCGGCGTGTGCCCCCGATCGGATGGCGGCCACCGCTTATTGTACGGCTGCGCGCATCGGCACTCCGAGATAAAGCCCATAGGCGTAAGCTCGCGATAGCCTCTGCACCAAACTTGTATCGCGAATCGACCGCCGCTTTACGCCATATATGTCTATGCACCCCGCTCCATCAAATGAGTTTGCTTTCCACTCGACGTCCAGCATGTCTCGGTCGAGCCGTTCACGAAAATAGGCGCTTTGCCATGAGTGTCCCGCATCCTTACGGAAAGGCGCAATTCGTGGCGCGTAGTCGTAAGCGCGTTTGAAAAGTTCTTGCCTTGATCTTATAGGGAGGTGGAAACAAGCAAATTTCGCACTGAACTCTTTACGGGAACCGGCAAAGGCAACCGAGTGGGCACCTTTCGCTAACTCCACCGAACCCTCGGCCTGGAATAACACCTTGGGCGGAAATTCTGCCTCAACAAACGAAATCGCCTGACTACGGACCAAGCTGTGTGCTTCACCATTGATAAGCGGCGCACGCCTATAGGCCCGCATCCAACTAAACGGTGATGGCGTCTTTACCCGGCGGTTCTGCACGAAATTGATAATTTCGCATTCGAGAATATTGGCCGTTCCCCGGGAGAATTCCCGCTTCAGTTTGGGAATCGGTGCGTCCCAAAGCTCGTCGCTATCGAAGGGGATGACGATAGCTTTTTCCGCGCGCGTCACCTCATTAATAACCGCCCCCACTATCCTTTCTTGCTCGTATGGCGAGGGATCAGCAATGACGCACAGCTTCGGTGCCTTCTTTGCAATCGCTTTTAGCAACTCCATCGTGCCGTCTGTCGACCCATTGTCAATGACGAAGCAATGATCGACCCCCAGCAGAATGTGATGAAGGGTGCTAAAAGCGATTATATCGGCGCAATTCCTGACGACACCGACAGCGATTGATTTCATCCGGCATTTCCGCGATTGGTACCTTTTCGATCAGCCCTTGGGGCCTTACTGATACTCTTGGCACGCTCGGATGCGAAGGAAACCGCCACCCCTTAGTACTTGGTTGGCTCGTCATGGGGCCGGGGTGCGGTAGTCCGCGGGACTCGGCCTTCGATTGGATATTGCGGGTCGTTGTAGCCGGGCGTCGATGGGTGCCCTGGCGTCACCAAACCATCAATGAGCTTCTCGTCTTCGGCATCGAAGCGATATGATAAAGCGCCCAGATAGTCGTCAAGATGCGCCTCTGTGCGGGGGCCAACGACCGCCGCCGTGACAAGGGAGTTGTTCAACACCCAGCGGAGAGCAAATTGACCCGCCGTGATCCCTTTCGCCTCGGCATGGCGTTTGATGATCTGCGCGATCTCCAGCGACTCAGGACGAAATTCCGCCTCCAAGATGCGCTTGTCGTTCCGTCCGGCGCGGCTGTCTTGCGAAGCGGGCATACCAGGTTGGTATTTCCCAGTGAGGACGCCTCTCGCCAGAGGGCTATAGGGGATTATGCCCAGGCCATAATGGGCGCAGGCTGGCAGATGCTCGACCTCGGGCATACGATTCATGGCGTTGTAGTAGGGCTGGCTCACGATAGGGCGGTCGATGCCAAGCCGGTCGCAAATAGCGCAGACTTCCGCCACGCGCCATGCGCGAAAGTTTGAAAGGCCGAATGATCGGACTTTGCCCGCGCGAATAAGGTCGCCTATTGCGGAGATGGTGATCTCAAGCGGTGTATTGTGGTCCTCGCGGTGCAAATAGTAGATGTCGACATAATCCGTATTCAGGCGCCTGAGACTCGATTCAAGCGCCTCAAAAATCCATTTGCGTGACAGTCCAAAGTGGTTTGGTCCTGATCCCATGATATTGGCGACCTTGGTGGCGAGGACCCACGCATCGCGCTGACCTTTGATGACCTTGCCCACGATCTCTTCCGATGCGCCGGCGTTATATTGGTCCGCCGTGTCCAACATATTGACGCCCGCCTCGAACGCTTTGCGGATAATCTGCTCGCTCGTGACGGCGTCGGTCGGCCCACCGAACATCATAGCCCCAAGACAAAGGGGAGAAACCTTCAAGCCGCTTCTGCCAAGTAGTCTGTATTCCATTGAGGCTGTCCTGTTCGCGTAAGTGCCACCACGGATAGTTTTTACGCCCCAGGTCAAATGATTGGAAGCCACTTTTAGGATTACGGCTTTGAGCGCCGCCAATACGATGCCTCTAACCAAGGACGTGTACGGAACCGGCATGTTATTCTCAAGCCATCTTGGCGCGGCAACTTCGCAATCGGAGCCGATGGCGGCTCGATATGCCGGCGCCTTTGCCGGGGCGATGCTCTACAACCTCGTTGCGGTGCTTCTTGCGGCTCTCCTGGTAGCTTGGATCGTACGGGAGTCTAACCCGGTAAAGAAATCAGCTCCATAAGCCGATCAAGAAACGGACTCTGCCCGGGGATAATTTTCCGGCGCGCCTCGTCAATCGTGAACCACGCGGCGGCATCAGCCTCTGGAAATTGCCTTAATTGACCGCTCTTCGGCGGCCATTCCAGCTCAAAGCTATTGGATCTCAATTCCGCCGGGTCAAAATCGCCTTCGACGGCCCAGGCTGTGATAGTCTTTTGGCTCGATTGCCGAACTGCCCCAAGCGGCTGCGGCTTCCCTGTTAAGTCAGCGCCCGTTTCCTCGCCGAATTCTCTGAAGGCTGCACTCTGGGGGTCCTCGCCTTCTTTATATTCGCCTTTTGGGATGGACCAGCTTCCCAGATCCTTCTTCGACCAAAAAGGTCCGCCGGGATGAACCAGCAAAACAAGGGGTTCACCGCCGATGAATTTGTACAACACTATGCCTGCGCTTCGTTTCACCAGAAGCTCATTTTATGGGAGAATTATTACCGGACTTGCTTGGGCCCGCGCCATAGCTAGGGGCCAATCCAAAGGTGAATCCCGTGATACGCCCCAACGCTCGCCTATCTCTGATCTCGCGCAATGTGTGGACCCTCGGGTTTGTCAGCATGTTCATGGATATCTCCTCCGAGATGATCCATGCGCTCCTTCCTATATACCTCGTGACCGCGCTCGGGGCGTCTGCGCTGACGGTGGGTTTGATCGAGGGCGTTGCTGAAGCGGCAACCATGATGACCAAACTCATCTCCGGCGCGCTGTCCGATTGGCTTCGCCGCCGGAAAGTGCTGGCGTCCATCGGATATAGTATCTCCGCCCTCACAAAGCCGATATTTCCGCTTGCAAGCAGCATCGGCTGGATTTTCGCCGCCCGCCTCCTCGATCGCATAGGCAAAGGGATCCGCGATGCTCCGCGCGATGCCCTGATCGCCGACATTTCTCAGGAGAATGTAAGGGGCGCAAGCTACGGCCTTCGCCAGTCGCTCGACAGCGCCGGAGCCATTATCGGCCCCTTGCTGGCGGCGGGGCTGATGATCCTGACGGCGAACAATATCGTCGCAATCTTTTGGGTTGCAGTCATTCCGGCCTGCATCGCGGCGGGTCTGATGATTTTCGCGGTTAGCGAGCCTCCAAAGCATGAGATCAAGTCCTTGAGCCCGCGCCCGCCGCAGCTTGGTAACCTCAAATCCTTCAGCTTTGCCTATTGGACCATCGTTGCAGTCGCCGCCGTGCTCACGCTTGCACGGTTCAGCGAAGCCTTCCTCGTCCTGAAAGCGAGAGATGTAGGATTGCCGCTCGCGCTGGCGCCTGGCGTTATGGTGATCATGAATATCGCCTACGCGGCCTCCGCCTTCCCCTCCGGCGCGCTGTCAGATCGAATAGGTCGCAACTCGGTCGTACTGGGTGGCGCCGCGTTGCTGATGCTCGCCGATATAATACTGGCGCTGGCGGCCGCGACGCCCCTGCTCATGCTCGGCATCGTTCTCTGGGGCCTGCATATGGGCCTCACGCAGAGTATCCTTGTGGCGCTCGTCGCCGACGCCGCGCCCGCCGAGCTGCGCGGCACCGCCTTTGGCGTACTCAACTTAGTGACTGGCATCGCCTTGGTGGCTGGGGGAATTATAGCTGGCCTTTTGTGGGATGCGTCGGGGCCTGCCATGACGTTTTTCGCGGGCGCCTTTTTTGCTGCGCTCGCGGTTGGTGGCGTCGCTGTTCTGCGAAGATTGCAGCCAGAAAAGGCCATCGGGCTCGACCGCGCCTCATAGCGAGATCGCCATCTGGGTCATGGCTTGCCATGCAGATTACGCCTCATGTTCCTTCACATGGCCCTGCCGCTTGCGTACAAGGTCCTGAAGCTGGCGGCGTGCGGCCTTGAACGCATCGCGGATGGTCACGTAAACGTCCTCATGCGCACCCGTCGCGCCGGGGTCGCGGCTGACCGCAATATCGGCGGCGTCGGGCAGAGTGAGGTGAATCCGGACGCGGAAAGTGTCGCCCTTGATATGGCGGTGTTGGGGCCGTGAAACGGCCACGCGTGCGGAGATGATGCGGGCGTAAAACTGCTCGAGCTTCTCCATCTCCTCTTTGATGCGAGCTTCGACGGCGTCAGAGTGCCCGATTTCCTCGAACGTGACTTGCAGTGGAACTTGCATCCTGCACCTCCAAGATTATTGAATGCTTTCGTGACCGAGCCGCGAGCGGCGAAGCTCCCATCACTGGCATGAGCCAGACTACTACTCCTTGATTTTGATCAAAGCGCTAAATGCGAAAAACATGAAATTAGGGGGCGAGGTCAGCCCTAAAATCGAGACAGCCCGTGTTTGAAAATTCCCCTGGCGCAGGGGCCCATCAACCTGCACGCCGAAGCTTCGGTATAAGCAGCGTAGCGGTCGGGGCGCGCCGTGTACCCGTTCGCACGCGCGACGCTGTTGTGACGCCATTTTGCGCCTTGCTCGAATTTGCAAGACCGCATCGGTACAGAGCGGAGGAAGATGCACGGGCCGATCTCCTAGTGGTGGCCCCGCTGTCGGGGCACTTCCCCATTCTAATGCGGGACCTTATCCTTGGTCTCATACCCTTCTTCCGCGTTCATGTGACCGATTGGATCAATGTGCGGCACATTCCCGCCGAAGAGGGGCAGCTTGGGTTGGACGGCAATATTTCCTGCGTAGCGGAGATGATAAGAAGCCTCCGGCCCCGGCCAATCGTGCTCGGGCTCTGCCAAGGCGGAATAGCTGCTCTTGCTGCAACTGCGCTCCTCGCTGCGAGGAATGATCCCCGAACGCCATTGGCGCTGATACTCATGGGTGCGCCAATTGATCCGCTCGCCAATCCAACCCGTGTCGTCAGGCTCATACGGGAGCGGTCATTGTCCTGGTTCGAGCAGAATGTCATTGCCCCGGTGCCGGAAAGATATTTGGGACGCCGCCGCCGCGTATATCCGGCTCAATTGCAGTTGACCGCGTTGTGGACCTACCTATCGAGGCGGATGAGCGAGGGCGGCGAGATTGCAGCGAAGCTCATGCATGACGACGGCGCCGATCCGTTGCTATTTCCCTTCCTTGATCTCTTCACCTCAATCATGGACCTGGACGCCAAGTTCTTTCTTGAGAATACCAAAAGTGTGTTCCACGAATGTTCGATTGCGAGGGGGACACTTCATTGCGATGGCGATCGCATCGATCCGCAGGCCATACGGCATACCGCCCTTCTAACGATCGAAGGGGAAGAGGACGATATTGCAGCGCCAGGCCAAACGAGTGCGGCGCATGATCTTTGCGGGTCGATACCAGGGCGTCTGCGCGGAAGGCTGATTGTGCCCGCCGCGGGCCACTTCTCGCTCTTCCATGGCCACATTTATCGAGAGGAAGTGCTCCCGGCGATTTGTGAATTCCTTGCGGCGGCTAAGCGCATGACGCCTAATATCAGAGCCGCAGCCTAGTGGTCCGATTCCGACATTTGCATCCGCTTGCGGCCTCATCGAGAGCAAATGTCGGAATCAAAGGACCACTAGCAACTTTCTGATTCTAGTGGAGCTTTTGAATTTGACATTTGAGCACGAACGCGCGGCATCGATCACGCTTCGCGTGAATCGACAGTTTAGATGGCCGACTCGCGCGAAGCGCGGTCGGGGGACCCAAATGTCAAATTCGCTCCACTAGCCCGAAACACCAGCTCCCCGTTGAACTTAGCAACATCTCATTATGCGCCTCCATCACAAAGGGAGATTGCCGCGTATGATATCTTATGCTTGACAGTTAGAAGTGTATCAACGTGCTTGGGGGGCAATCGTGAAGCGAGCATTCCTTGCGTTCGTAATGGTGGCATTGACCTCAACCGCCAGCTTTGGGCAAAAGGCGGTCACGGTCGCTAAAGGAACTCCCAAAAAGCCGCCATCCACAAAGGTAGATACACGAAAAACCATCGGTTTCGTGTCCGAGATTGGCACTCAATTCGAAGTGCAAAAGATCGGCATCATGATATTCGGCAACGAAAAGACATCGGTGCCCATCGACAGCTGGGGCATAGACGCCCTGGCGAACACGAAAGTAACCGCTTCCGCTAAGGCACGTTTCAATATTGTGTCGCTGAAGCTGTCGAGAGAGGGGAGCGCAGCGCTTGCATCCGCGCCGGGAAGCCTTTTCGGCGACCGCGACGGACATATTTGCAATGTCTTGCGCAAGGAAACGCTAAGCCGGACATTTGACTACTATCTCAGGCTGAAGCCCAAAGAGAGCGCTTATGCAAACACCAATCAATTCGTTCGCGGCCTCGGCATTGTTCACCGCGACGGATTGGGCAGCGGCTATACCTTCGTCCATGCTCTCTTTGAAATGGAACTGCTAGACGGAAAATCCTGCAGCGTTATTCGTAGTGAGGAGCCAGCGTCCAACCAAGATTTTCTATTCGGACAACTTCACGGGCCAAGCCGTGAAGTTGAAGCCTCCTGGATGCCTGTGGCGTCCGGCGCCGTTACGGATAACAGGCTGAAGGAGGCAACCAGAACGCTTGTCGAGCAAGGATTGACGCAGACAATCCCTCGCGTTCTGGCAGCTGGTCAGTAATGTAAAAAGCCAATGCTTCGGCTAGCACGTCTCCTCTGGCCGAAGCGCCGTCGCTGGGATCAGGGCATCCCTATGAGAATGGTCTTTTGATAACCGGGCCGCTCGGAAAGCGAACGATAGTAACGCGCGAGGTTTGACAATTCCGGGCGATTGATCGGCAGATTTAGCCAGCGATGGGCCGCCATGCCAATGGCGCAATCGGCGACTGTGAGATCAGGCCCTGCTACATAAGCGCCGGTCTTCTCCAACTGCTTATCGAGGATCGTGAAAAGCTTAACGCATTCAGTCTCAGCCTCGCTAACTTCGCGGTCGGTAAATTCACCCATTTTCAGAAAGTGGCGGAAAAAAAGCAGTCTTAGCGCCGGTGAAATGTGAGCGATTTTCCAGTCAAGCCACTGATCCACCATCGCGCGCTGTCGAAGATCTGTTGGGTAATAGCTTGGAGGCGCATATTTAGCTGCCAGATAGCGCAAAATGGTGTGGCTTTCCCAGACCACAGCATCGCCATCCACCAGAACGGGAACCATGCCATTGGGATTTAACGCAAGAAACTCGGGAGTATTGGTAGGCGTAAACCCTCTCCCATAGTCGAAACGTTCATAGGTTAATCCTATGTCTTCCAGAAAGAAAAGTACTTTACGCACGTTCCACGCATTAGTGCGCCCGTAGATTTTCATGTTAACTCCTCCCAATTGCACCCAGTCTGAATTTTTATCCTATGAGTTGTGCTGCTAAAATAGCCAACACCAAAGTCAAGGCTATGCGACAATTTCGGCATCACCTTTTAGTGCAAGCTCAAGAATGAAGGCAGGATGGCGCGCTGTAAGCCCTAGTCCATCATGAATCTGCCTGCGGCAAGAGAAGCCCGTGGCGGCGACGAACGCATCGCGGCCTGCCTTACGGATTGCAGGAAACAGTGCAAGCTCGGCCATGGCGAGGGACGCCTCGAACGTTTGCGGCGTCATTCCGACCGCTCCGTTCAAACCACAACAGGATGGCGGAGCGCTGGTAACAGTGAGCGATGGAACAAGCGCCAGCGCTGCATGAGCCGCTTTCTCCAAACCCAATGACCTCTCGTGACAATGAGATTGGAGTACAAGGTCGGCTTCGATCTCTTTGAGCGGCACGGAGAAGCGTCCTGCCGCGCGTTCCTGTGCGACAAACTCCTCAAAAAGCAAGATTGGCGCTTTATCCTTCGCGGCAAATCCAAGGACCGCATATTCATCGCGCAACATAAGGGTGCAGGCGGGTTCAAGCCCGACAACGGGTATGCCTCTTTCTTGGAAAGATACGAGCGCCCGGGAAAAGTGCTCAGCCTCCCTTCGCGCTTCCTCGATGTAACCGGCGTTGTAATAGGTGCGCCCGCAGCAAAGCGGCTGGGCGCCATCCTCTCCGGCGAAAGCTATGACGCCATATCCGGCTGCGCTTAGAACGCTAGCGGCTGCACGAAGATTTGAAGGTTCAAACGCCTGATTGAACGTATCGGCGAACAGCGCAACAAGTCCTGCGGGGCCTGGCTCTGCCGTGCGCGGAGCTTTAAATTGGCGCCCCACCCATTTCGGCCATGGCCGGTCTGCCGCTAGCCCGAGATAGCGCTCGCTAAGCGGGGCGAGGCCCGGCAGCAAGTCGCGAAGATTTAAGAGCGTGCGCCAGCGCCGCGCTCTCGCCGCATAGGAGGGCAATCGCGCGATAATTTCGGCCGCACGATCGTTATGACCCGCCGCTCGCGCCGCCGACAGCGTGTCGGCTTTCATTTTAGGTATATCGATGGCGGACGGGCAGGCTGACTTGCACAACTTGCAAGACACGCAAAGGCTCATGGTGTCGAGCATAGCTTTGGAAGCCAAAGCGCCTTCGCCGAGCTGTCCGGAAAGAGCAAGGCGCATGGTATTGGCGCGCCCGCGCGGGCTATCACGCTCCTCCCGCGTCGCGGTGTAAGAAGGACAGTCAAACCGCGATCCGGATGAGCGGCACAGGGAAAGCCCGCTGCACCGCCGCGCATGGTCGAGCGCGCGCGCCGGTGAGGATGAATGCCCAATTCCGATTGGCTGGGACGTCTCCATCGCCCGAAGGGCAGCCGGAGCGCGCAAAATAAGCTCGTCGTCAAAGCGGGGAGGGCGGATTATTTTGCCGGGATTGAGCCAACCACCTGGATCAAGTGCAAGTTTCAATTGAGAGAACAGGTCCGCCACGCCCGGACCGCGCATCTCAGCCAAGCCTTCGCCGCGAGCAATTCCAAGCCCATGGCCGCTGGTAAGAACGCCGCCATGAGCCTGGATGAGTTCAGCCATGTCATCGGCGAGGGCGCGCATGCGCCTCCGGTCCTGCATGTTTTGCAAATTCAAAATTGGCCGGACGTTCAACGATCCCTGACCCACATTGCCGTAAAAAGCCGAACGGACGCCGTATTTGCCGAAAAGCGCTTCGAGCGAAGCGGCGTAATCGGCGAGCCTATGGAGGGGCACTGCTCCGTCTTCGAGAAATGAAACGGGCTGCGCCGCAGTTTTTAGACTCCAAGCGCGTGTCAGTGCTTCGCGCCGCAGACGCCAAAGCGCGCTCTGGGCGTTGCGCCCCATCACCTCAACCATTGGCAGCCTGCGCTCGCCAGCGCTCGCCGTGTGGTCATCGAGCGCTTTTAAGAGCTTGGTGTTATCAACCGGGTTCTGTGCATCGAACTCGACAAGCAGAAGTGCCGCGGGATCACCCTGCAAAAGACGCGTGACTTGTGGATCGGAAGCGGCCTGCGTCGCGAGCACGTCCAAGAGATATCGATCCAAAAGCTCAACGGCTGCAGGGCCTAACGCCACGATCTTAGGCACGGCGCGGAAGGCTGCTTCGGTGTCGGCAAAGCGGCAAACGCCAATCGCCCGATGTTCTGATCGCGGGGCAAGCTTCAGTTCGAGCTTGGTGAAAAGCGCGAGCGTTCCTTCGGAGCCCGCAAGCAAACGCGCCAAGTTCTGATGAGATTCGGATGGGAGAAGCGAGCGAAGCTCATAGCCCTCCGGCTCGGGGTCGCCCGGCGCGAGCGTGGGCCAAAGCCTGCAAATCGTCCGCTCGTGCACCTCGCCAAATTGCAGAAGATCAAGAAGACGGTCGTGTCCCGGGCCTCCCTGAGTGGCGTCACGATCGATCATTTCCTTGAAATGGACGTGCTGGCCGTCGGAAAGGAGCGCGTGCGCCGATTTGATATTATCCCGCATGCGGCCATGGCGAAGCGCGCGCAGACCGCTCGCATTATTGCCGAGCATTCCGCCCAGCGTCGCTTGGCCCGATGAAGCTATATCGACCGGGAAGATTGAGCCGCTGCTTTTAAGAGCCGTATTGAGCGCCGAAGGAGTGCAGCCCGGCTCTACAATGCAGGTCATACTCTCCGCATCGCTGCTTATGACGCGGTTGAGATATTTCGAAAAGTCCACGACGACGCCCTCACCGAGCGATTGCCCGGCGGTCGATGTGCCGCCGCCGCGTGGGATCAGCGACAGCCCTTGCTCTCTCGTCATCTCAACGATGATGGCCAGGTCCTCGTCTGATCTTGGACAGACGGCGGCCGCCGGAAAGCATTGATATATCGAAGCGTCGGTGGAATAGCGTCCTCGGGAAAAGAGATCGGACGCCACGTCGCCCCGGATCTCTTTGGCTAGCCTTTCCCAGAACGCCGGCGAGACTGTTCGGACAGTCATGTTTGTCTCAATCCCGGCAAGCGCCGGGCCCCCGATAGTCTGCCCCTACGCTGGATCACGCTATTTCCGAGGCGCAGACCATGGCCGAGTGTGCGCCTCTTCGCAATAGTTCATTAACCAATTGCGTCTAAGCAAGTATGTACATCTTGTGGTTGCGTTCAAGGTTGCGTCGAAATGTGCCGATGGAAGTGGCTTGATAACCGCATTTCGGAAGCCGAGGCGCTAAGAGAGACCCTATTACTTCATATTCTTCGCCAGAACAGGCGATTGCCGCTCATTCGCCCGAATCAGGAATTCGGATCGAGCATGCAGCACCACTTAGGGGCACGGCTGCGGCAACACTGTAACAATGCAAGAAGTAGGGTCATGATCGTAACCGTTCTGGTCGCGTCTCTTTGCGCCTGCTCTCTCAAAGATCCACGGGACGAGTCGCAAAAATTAAGCCCGCGCGTAATCCGGGTCGGCGATCCCGTGCCGAAGGGCGGCGGAGTTTATAAGCTAGGCGAGCCATATCTTGCCAATGGCAAATGGTATGTGCCTGTCAACGACCGAAGCTATGATAAGGTCGGGTTGGCCTCATGGTATGGGGATTTTTTTCATGGCAGGCGGACCGCGAATGGCGAAGTTTACGATATGAACGCGCTTACGGCGGCACACCCGACTTTGCCTTTGCCAACATATGCGAGCGTTACAAATCTCGCGAATAATCGTACCGTGGTGGTCCGTATCAATGATCGCGGGCCGTATCATGATAACCGGCTTATCGATTTGTCACGGCGGGCGGCTGAACTTCTTGGGCTGCATGGTCACGGTACAGGCGAAGTGCGTGTGCGCTATTTAGCGAGCGCGCCGCTGAATGGCGATGATAGCCTTGAACAAAAATCGCTTAGGAAGCAGCCTTGGGTTGCAAGTGCCGTGGCTGCGCCTGTAGAGAAGCGGAAGCCCAATCAGCTTCTCGCGGCGGCCGCGGAAACAGCTCGAGCGTCACCGGGTGGGCAACTTGTCGTTCAAAAAAGCTCATTCGAGCGCCGCAGCGGTTGGATCACGACTGCTCAATCGGGAGCTACTGATGTAAAAAGTGTTTCCGGAACAAAATAAATTTTTGTATTGGGCAACGCCGAAATTTTAGACCCGCGGCCCCACTCTTGGTGTAAAATTTAAACAGCCGATTGCCGAGAATTTGCCCATGCGCTTTATCGTGTTTCTTTATGCCGTCTTCCTGCTCAGCGCCCCGGCTTTCGGCGACCCGCCACCGGCTTTCCAAACGGCTGCGACTGAGGCAATCCTAATCGACGTGGATTCAGGAGCTGTCTTGTTCGAGAAGCAGGCAGACAAGCAATTTGCGCCAGCCAGCATGAGCAAGATCATGACGCTGGAGATCCTTTTCAGAAAGCTCAAGGCAGGGGAAATCTCGCTCGAAACGGAATTTCCCGTAAGCCTCTATGCTTGGAAAACTGGCGGAGCGCCCTCACGCACGACTGCGATGTTTATTCCACTGAACCAAACGGCGAAGGTGGGCGACCTCGTGCAGGGAATAGCAGTTCAAAACGCGAATGACGCCTGCATCGCGGCCGCTGAAGGCATCGCGGGAACAGAAGACGGCTTTGCGCAAATGATGACCGACGAAGGGCGTCTCCTCGGCCTGGAAAAATCTGCGTTTGCAAACTCGACCGGCCTGCCTAACCCCGGCAATCTCACGACGGCGCGCGATTTGGCTAAACTTTCTCTCTATGTCCTTAATGAATATCCGAATTTTTACCCCTATTTTGCGCAGAAAGAATTCAAATATCGTTCGCACAATTTCAAAAATCTCAATCCTCTTTTGAACACAAGCCTTCCTATCGACGGACTTAAAACCGGCTTCGTCGAAGGAGTTGGCTATGGGATCGCTGTCTCCGTCGCGAAGGATGGCAGACGTTTGCTGGCTGTTATGAACGGCTTTGAATCGGAGCGCGACCGCCGCGAGGAAACGCTGAAATTTCTGAGCTGGGGGTTCGTGAACTTCAGGGCGCACAAGGTTTTCGACAGCGGTGAGATCGTCAGCGACGCCAGAGTATGGGGCGCCGAGAAATGGCATATTCCGGTCCGGGTGAGGTCGGAGGTAAAAATATTGCTTCCCGTTGCAGCGAAGGACCAGCGCATCAAAGCCCAGATTGTGTATCTCGGCCCGCTAAAGCCTCCGGTAAAAGAAGGGGACAAGGTTGGCGAGATAAAGATCACCTCCGAGGCTGGGACGTCAAACAGCGCGCCGGTATATGCGGCGGCGGGTATACAACCTGGCGGATTGGTGGCAAAGGGACTAGATTCATTAGTGTTAGGGGTAAACTCGTTTGTTTCCGAAACGGTTGGTAATTTATTAAAGAAGCGAAGCGGAGGGCTGACTTCCGCATTTTCAAAATCATGACCCGTGACTAAAGGCAAATTCGTAACGTTTGAAGGCGGCGAAGGCGGAGGGAAGAGCACACAAGCTTCTCTTCTTGCCGACCGATTGCGTCGCATAGGGCTCGAAGTCCTGTTGACGCGCGAACCGGGAGGCACTCCGCGAGCCGAGAACATTCGCGAGGTGCTGCTCTCCGGCAAAGCGAAACAATTCGGCGCGCTTGGCGAGGCGGTTCTTTTTAATGCGGCGCGCGAATCCCATCTGGAGCTTGCAATCAGACCCGCGCTGGCGGCCGGCACATGGGTAGTCTGCGACCGCTTTAGCGACTCGACCCGCGCTTATCAAGGCGCGGCAGGAGGACTGCCTGTGGCCGTCATTCAGGGTCTCGAAGATGCCGTTGTTGGTGACACGCGCCCAGATCTTACTTTTATTTTCGATATTGCCCCCGAGGTCGGATTGCGGCGCGCCGCGGTGCGTAGAGGCACAGCGGAGGCCAGTGCTCCCGACCGCTTCGAGGGCATGAACTTGGCATTCCATCGCAATCTTCGCGAGGAGTTTCTCGCTATTGCAAAGGCAGAGCCGGAAAGATGCGTCCTTATCGACGCTGCCGAACCGCGAGATCGCATCGCCGAGCAAATCTGGACAGTGGTTCGCGAGCGACTTAACGTTTAAGCATTAGCATGGCAAAACGGAAAACTGGCGACACGGACGAGGCCGCAGCGGCCCAAGGAGAGGCAAGCGCGGGCGCGCAGCAGTCCCGCCGCGTGCCAGCGGCTCTTTACGGGCATGGCGCAGCAGAGCAAATCTTCCTCGACGCATACAATGCAGGAACGCTGCACCACGCTTGGCTGCTGACCGGGGAACGCGGTATCGGGAAGGCGGCATTCGCCTACCGCGCGGCAAGTTTTCTTCTAAGCCGCGAGGCTGAGCCCGCGACAGCCGCCGAGACGCTCGCAGTTTCACTTGAACATCCCGTGGTCCGGCAGATCATGGCGGGCGCGCATTCCTCGCTTTTTGTGATCGGTTCGTCAGGGAGCGCTTCCGCTTCCATCGGCGTCGATGAGGTACGGAAGCTGCGCGCGTTTTTGGGGCTAACCAGTCCGGGCGGATGGCGCGCAGTCATTGTCGATTCCGCGAACGACCTCACGATAAGCTCGGCAAATGCGCTCCTTAAAGCGGTCGAAGAGCCACCGGCCCGTACCGTCTTCTTCCTTATAAGCCAGGGTGCGGCGGCCGTTATGCCCACCATTCGCTCGCGCTGTGTGAGGCTCGCGCTACGGCCTCTGAATGACGCCGATTTCCGAAGCGCGGTTCTGGCTGCCTGTAATACAGCGGCGCTGGCCTCGCCGGATGAAGCGGCACTCAACAGGCTTGCCATGTCCGCGTCAGGCTCTCCAGGCAAAGCGCTTTCTTTATTGGCAGGAGGTCTTCTGCCCTTGGCCGAAAAAGTGAATATGATTTTCTCGCGCCTCCCGCGCATCGATCAGGAGTCGATCAATGAGCTTCTCCAATCCGCAATTGGCGCGAAAAACGCCGAGAATTTCGCGAGAGTATGCGATCTCATCGAGGAATTGATCGAGGCCAAAGCGCGCCAAGAAGCGCAAGGGGGAACTGCTGCTGTTGAAAAAGCGGGGGCCTGGGCCGATCTTTGGCGTCATCTTCGTAATAAGCGTTCGGAGCTAGAAACGCTTAATCTCGATAAAGGAGCCTTCCTCATCGGGGCATTTTCCGATATTGAACTTGTTGCGCGGGAATCATCGCTGGCTTTCCCGGCTTGAGACGCGCTCATCCCGAAAGCCAATATGACAGAGACTGCAGCCAAACCTCATTTTACGATTTCAACCGCGATCTCCTATCCTAATGCTGAGCCCCATATCGGCCATGCTTACGAGGCGATCGCGACGGATGCGCTTGCGCGCTTTAAGCGGCTCGACGGCCACCCCGTATTCTTCCTGACGGGCGTGGACGAGCACGGCCTCAAGATGAAGCAGACCGCAGCGAAGCTTGGGATCACCCCGCTTGAGCTCGCTAATCAAAACACGCCGAAATTTAAGGAAATGCTCGCGGCACTCAACGTGAGCTATGACGATTTCATCCGCACGGAGGAGCCGCGCCATTACGAGGCCGTGGCCGAGATCTGGCGGCGTATGGAAAAGGCTGGCGATATTTACCTTGGAGGATACCAGGGCTGGTATTCCGTTCGCGACGAAGCCTTCTACGCAGAGAGCGAAACTGTGCTCGGCGCGAATGGCATTCGGCTTGGGCCGCAAGGCACTCCCGTCGAATGGACGGAGGAGCAGACCTACTTCTTTCGCTTATCCAAATATGAAAAGAAGCTCCTGAAGCTTTACGAAGAGCAGCCGGATTTCATCCTGCCTGCCGAGAGACGCAATGAGGTCGTGAGCTTCGTAAAAGGCGGCCTTCAAGACCTTTCGATTTCGCGGACGACGCTCGACTGGGGCATCCCGGTCCCAGATGCGCCGGGGCATGTCATTTATGTGTGGGTGGACGCGCTCATTAATTACATAACGGGCGCTGGCTTTCCGAAGGTGCGTTCGAAGACGTGGAAGGAGCGCTGGCCCGCGCAGTTGCATATCGTCGGCAAGGACATCACACGCTTCCATGCGGTCTATTGGCCTGCTTTTCTCATGTCAGCCAAGCTGCCGTTGCCCGAGCGGGTATTCAGCCATGGCTTCCTCTTTAGCAAGGGGGAGAAAATGTCGAAATCTGTGGGCAACGTGGTTGCGCCCCTCGATATGGTAGAAGCCTATGGCGCTGACCAAGTGCGCTATTTCTTCTTGCGCGAAGTATCGTTCGGGCAGGACGGCAGCTTCAATCATGAAGCCATCGTGAACCGCATCAATGCCGATCTCGCCAACGATCTCGGCAATCTTGCGCAGCGTTCGCTGTCTATGATTGCGAAGAACTGCGGCGGCGTATTGCCGGAACCAGGCGCATTAACGGACGCAGATGAGAAGATTCTGGATGCTTCCTTCGCGACACTTGAAACCTGCCGCGAGGCGATGGAGCGTCAAGCCATTCATCGGTCGATAGAGGCTGTTTGGCAAGTCGTTGCCGACACCAATCGATATTTTGCCGCGCAAGAGCCCTGGGCGCTCAAGAAATCGGACCCGGCGCGTATGGGCACGGTGCTCTATGTCACGGCGGAAGTTATCAGGCGGGTTGCGATTTTGGTTCAGCCCTATGTGCCGGAGGCTGCCGGTAAGCTCTTGGATCAGCTTAGTGTTAGCGCCGAAGAACGCAGCTTCGCCGCGCTTACGAACGAGGGCGCTTTAAAAGCAGGAACGGCAATCGCCACTCCACACGCCGTCTTCCCGCGCTATGTAGAAGACGAAAGTCGAGCCGCCCTAGCCGGTTGAGGATCGAGTTTAATGTTAGTCGATAGTCATTGCCATCTCGACTTCCCCGACTTTGCGCCGGACGTGGACGGCGTGGTCGCAAGGGCGCGCGAGGCTGGCATCGGTCATATGGTGACGATCTGCACCCGCATCAGAAAGTTTCCAGACATTCTGGCCATTGCGGAGCGCTTTCCTGATGTGACGTGCTCGGTCGGCACGCATCCCCATAACGCGAGTGAAGAACGCGGTATTCCCGCGAGCGAAATCGTCGCTCTGGCGGCTCATCCGCGCGTCGTGGCGATTGGCGAAGCCGGGCTCGACTATTTCTACGACAATAGCGACCGCGCGGACCAAGAAGCGGGCTTTCGCACGCATATAGCGGCGGCGCGCGAAACGGGACTCCCGCTTGTTATCCATACGCGCGACGCGGATGAAGACGCGGCGCGCATTTTGCGCGAAGAGATGGCAAAGGGCGCATTTCCTGCCGTTCTTCACTGCTATACGGGTGGACGGGCGCTCGCCGAAACCGGCGTCGAGCTTGGGCTTTACGTTTCGTTCTCCGGCATTTTGACCTTTCCGAAATCGCAGGAACTGCGTGACCTCGCCGCTTCTCTTCCGCTGGATCGTTTGCTTGTTGAAACCGACGCGCCGTTCCTTGCGCCGCCTCCGCATCGCGGCAAGCGCAACGAGCCGTCATTTGTGCGGCATACCGCCAAAGTTCTGGCCGAGGTAAAGGGCGTGAGCGAAGCCGATATCGCGAAGGCGACGACGGCCAATTTCTTCACCCTATTCGCAAAGGCCAAGCGCGCGCTGGGCGAAGGTGCAGCCGCATGACGCTGCGGTTTACGATCCTCGGCTGCGGCTCTTCGACCGGCGTTCCTCGTGTGGGCGGCGTGTGGGGCGCATGTAACCCGGAAAATCCAAAAAACCGGCGGCGGCGCTGTTCGGTCCTTGTCGAGCGAATCGCACCGGAAGGCCGCACTGTGGTGCTGATCGACACTTCGCCGGATGTACGCGAGCAATTACTCGATGCCGAGGTCAAGCATTTGGATGGGGTGATCTACACGCACGATCACGCTGACCACACGCACGGCATTGACGACCTTCGAATGCTTGCTTATGCGCAGCGGCAGCTCATTAACATCTGGGCAGACCAGCGCACGCTCTCGATCCTGCGCAAGCGCTTCGACTACTGTTTCGAGACACCGACTGGGTCAAGTTACCCGCCCATCCTAAGGCCGCATCTCATCGAAGACTTCAAGCCCGTGACGATAACCGGCCCGGGCGGCCCCTTAACATTTCAGCCCTTCCGGCAGCTCCACGGTGACATTGACTCCTTGGGTCTTAGGATTGATGGCATCGCCTATTCTTGCGATCTGAATGGGCTCCCTGATGAATCGCTTCCTTTTTTGCAGGACCTCGACGTGTGGGTTGTGAACACGCTTCGCTATACGCCCCATCCCAGCCATTTGACCTTGACGCAAGCGCTCGAGTGGATTGAGCGCATCCGTCCAAAGCGCGCGGTGCTTACACATCTGCACCTCGATCTCGATTATGATGAGCTTGCGCAGAAGCTGCCCGCAAACGTTGTGCCCGCCTATGATGGCATGACCATTGAACTGGCAGACTGATAGCCAAAGGCCGCGAGCACGCCCCTTCGCCCGGCGGCCCATTACTGACAAGGGAGAGAGATCTGCCACAACGGCTTGGCTGCTTCAGCTATGGCAATTGAGTATTTGTTTCATCCAGCCGTGGTGACGTTTATCGCTCTTCTTAGGTGGAACCGCCTTGGATAAAGCTATCGACCTTCTCGCAGGCCTGCTTCGTCAATACCACAATTTTTGGGATCTCAATCTTCTTGAACACATGCTCGATCCGCGATGCGCCCCAGCCATTATTGTTGGAGGTGACATCGAAGACCGGCTTCAAGTCCTTAACGACGCACGTGCCGCGCGTGTAGCTGCCAGTGAGCCCCATCGTCCTTTTTGCTGAACCCTTGAGGCCAGGGATTGTGCCCTCCAGCCAGCCTGTCGTGGACAGCACGTAGCTCTTCGGCTCCGTTTCGGTGGCGAAAAAACTTTCTATCTCGAAATCACATGAGAAAGCTGCGCAATAAATGCCATTTTTCACGCCTTCGATGTTTTCCCGAAAGGCTTCTTTCACGAAGACCTTGATGTCTTTAGGCTCAGCGGCGAGACAGAATGTTGTAAGGGCAACGAGCGCAGAGACAAGACCGGCCAAGCGTGACACTATCAGCATTGGATGATTTCCAAGCGAGCGAGAAGGTGTGCAGCGTTGCCCATGAGGCCGCTTCATCGATGATAATCAGTCGCGACGCAAGCGATATCTTGCCACGTTGCACTGCAAAAAGATGGAAATCCGAATTTCGATGCGCTAGGGAGGCGGCAACTTGACCATAAGGCTAGAGCTATGCGCATTGAAGCGATCCCCATCGGTAATAACCCTCCCTTTGATATCAACGTAATCGTTGAAGTGCCGATTGGCGGCGAACCCATTAAATATGAGCTCGACAAAGCTTCCGGCACCCTTTTTGTCGACCGGATGCTTTATACCGCAATGCGGTATCCGGGGAATTATGGCTTCGTGCCGCATACGCTTTCGGACGATGGCGATCCGGTCGATGTGCTGATCGCGAATTCGCGGCCGATAGTTCCAGGCGCTGTCTGCAATTGCACTCCAATCGGCGTTCTCTTCATGAAGGACGAAGCTGGCGGCGACGAGAAGATTATCGCAGTGCCATCAGCCAAGCTGTCGCCGCTGTACAGGAATGTCAAAACTTATAAAGACCTGCCGGAATTGCTGCTTGAGCGCATTTCGCATTTCTTCGAACACTACAAAGATCTTGAAGCCGGTAAATGGGTTAAGATCGAGCGCTGGGGTGACGAAGCTGAGGCGCGCGACATGATCGAGCGCGCCGTTCAGCGCGCACGGGAAAAGGCTTAACCTTCGCGATCAAACGCTTTTGGTTCAACCTGACAGCGGAGTGCGATCATGCTGGAAAAAGAGACACACATGATCTCATTGCGCGGGAAGTTGATCAGAAGTGTTTTCTCTTCGCTCCGGGTCTGGTAGCGTCCTCGCAGGGATGCTCCGGCCGGTCCGGACATGTCTTTGAATACAGGACAGCGGTTTTCGTTAACTTTATCATTGGAATGGAAGTGAGAAGAGAAAATCATGACAATGGCAGATGAACGGCGGCCACACCGCTCAACGAACCCTGAAGAGTGGTTTAGCATCCTGCTCGCCATCTTGGCGACCGTAGCCGCGATGGTTTTTATTGGATATTTTCCACACTATCAGCCGGACAATGGCGGCGTGGCCTGGGCGGTTCCGGTTTGGCTAGGTTTCCTTTACCTTATCGTTCAGATGACATTCCTCCTGTTCTCGGCCAGCCAAATTCGGGCTCTGGGCGTGCTTGACTCCGTGCTGGCAATTGTGCCGGTCGTTGCAGGTATGGTGGTACTGGTGGAACTGATCCTCGGGCAGGTTTCGCTCTCGAACTACCAGAAGAACACTCTTGCGGTGGTCATCATTGCAGGGGCGTCCGAGTTTTTGCTGACGATTTGGATCCGCTTCGTGCTCAATCGCCGGACAATTGGCTTCGGAGCCGAATAGCCTAGTTGAAGCGGCCTATTATTTCGAAAATCCGGTGGCAGGGATCCTGCCGCCGCTGCTTTAGTTTAGCGCTCACGCCGATAGGCCGGTTTCAAATCGTCAATTCTCTGCTATATCCGCCTGACTGATACAGGCGAGGAAAGCAATGCGACTAGCTATCATGGGCGCGGCCGGCAGGATGGGAAGTGCTCTTATCCGCGCCGCTAAAGAGAATGACAGCTGCCAGATCATCGGGGCTATCGGACGTCCTGGGTCGCCTAACGTAGGAAAAGATGCTGGCGAGCTTGCCGGGGTGGGGCATCTTGGCGTGCCTATCGTCGAAGATCCGCTTACGCTCTTCACCCATATTGATGGCGTTTTGGACTTTACCACGCCGGCCACGAGCGTCGCTCTCGCTGCTCTTTCAGCCCAAGCTCGCATTGTGCATGTCATCGGCACCACTGGGTTCTCCGCAGATGACGAAGCGAAGCTCCTGGCTGCCTCGCGCCACGCTACGATCATAAAGTCAGGCAATATGAGCCTTGGCGTGAATCTTTTGGCTGCCTTGACTGAAAAGGTCGCGAAAGCGCTCGATGCCGATTTCGATATCGAGATTTTGGAGATGCATCATAAGCATAAGGTTGATGCGCCTTCTGGCACCGCGCTCCTTTTAGGCGAAGCGGCTGCAACGGGACGTAACATCGAGCTGCGCGGAAATAGCGTCAGAGCGCGCGACGGCCAGACGGGAGCGCGGCCCACTGGCGCCATCGGTTTCGCGGCGCTGCGCGGCGGCAGTGTTGTGGGCGATCACACTGTGATTTTCGCCGGGGCGGGCGAGCGGATTGAGTTAACGCATCGCGCCGAGGACCGGCAGATTTTTGCGCGAGGCGCGGTGAAGGCGGCACTTTGGGGCCGTGGCCGCGCTCCTGGTCTTTACTCTATGCGCGACGTGCTCGGGATCTGACGGCAAGTCATAGCAATACCGAAGGAATAGATGATGGATAACCTGCTCGTACTCGTTCGCCATGGCGAAAGTGAATGGAATAAGCTCAACCTTTTTACCGGCTGGCGAGATCCAGACCTCACAGAGACCGGGGTCGCCGAGGCCCGTCGCGCGGGACGGCTGTTGAAGGAGCAGGGCTTTAAGTTTGACATCGCCTATACGAGTTCGCTTCGCCGCGCGCAGCATACGCTTGCGCTTATTCTTGAGGAATTGGGGCAGCAGGACCTTGAAATCGTTAGAAACGAAGCGCTCAACGAACGGGACTACGGCGACCTATCGGGGTTGAATAAGGACGACGCCCGGGCGCGTTGGGGCGAGGAGCAGGTGCATATTTGGCGCCGCTCGTATGATATACCCCCGCCAGGCGGCGAGAGTTTAAAGGACACCGCTGCGCGCGTTCTTCCCTATTATGAGGCCAAAATTCTCCCGGAGATTCAAGCAGGGCGCAATGTCCTTGTCGCAGCCCATGGCAACTCGCTTCGGGCGCTTATCATGAAGCTCAGCAAGATGACGCCGGAGGAAATTTTGAAGCTTAACCTTGGCACTGGCGAACCCTATGTATATCGCCTGGGCAAAGATGGATCAGTTGCGGCGAAAACAGTGCTCGCTGCCTGAAATGAGTGGGACATGAGAAAAAATAACAATCGGAAACCAAAACCCAAACTGGCACATGGGGCGGCGCCGGGCAGCGCGGCAACAGCGCGTTCTAATGACCAGGCCTCGCAACGCACACAAACTGCGAATGGCAATGGCCAGGAGCGCAAGGTTGGCGTTGTCAGCGGCACACCGGCCGACGCCTTCGATGAGACCGCGGAGCGTAGGCACGATAAATGGATCGCGATCTATATCTCGCTCCTGGCCGTTTTGCTTGCAATTGGAGCGACCGGCAGCAATGACGCGATGAAGAATGCCCAACAGGCCGGGTTCGGCGTTGTCGACACTTTTGCATTCTATCAAGCCAAAACCATCAGGCAGTCGCAGATCAAGCTCGCTTCCGACGCTTTGCAGCTAAAGACAGCGGAGACACCTAATCTCGACAGCTTACCGGAAAACGCGCGGAAATTGCTTCAGACCAATAAGGCCGAGTACGACAAGGAAGTCGCACGCCTAGAAACCAATGGGCGGAACGGCAAGAAAGAGCTGCTCGCGAAAGGTGAGGCTTGTGAAAACGAGCGAAAAATCGCGCTGGCTCAGCACCCGTTCTATGATTACTCGATGGCGATGTTCCAGATAGCAATCGTGCTGGCTTCGGCCTCGATCATAACGGGCGCGCAAATGCTGCTTTATGGCAGCGGCGTCGTGGGTGTTCTAGGCGTTCTTATGTTCTTGAATGGCTTCGCCCTTTTCTATGGCGGTCCTGAACTTAAGCATGACAAGCAGGCAGAGTTGGAAAAGGCTGGGATTCACATTCATTTAAAATGCGTTGAAGAGTAAGTCTTCTGCATCAGAAGCGCATTTTCGAACGTGGCCGCAAAGCTCTCTTTTTCTACGTCGCTAAGAAAGGCGCCGAAAATGAGCTTGCGGCCGTGGCTCGATAGCGAAAGCTCGTCAGCCGCGTTTTCCCGCTGAACGTGTTCGAATCGAACCCAGTAGGGGTTGAAGCTCCAGCTCTCGGTTTGGCCTGACGGGTGGACGCGGGTGATTCGAAGCTCGCGCTCAGCTAAATCCACCTTCTCGAAGAGCCGCGCGGCCCGGTAGTTCAGCCGGAACGCAAGATAAACAAGAAATACGTCCAGCCCGAAAAAACCCGTGACCGGCCAAGCGCCCATCACCATAAAGGCGATGCCGCTAACAAAGCTCATCCCGCCGACGGCACCCATGAGCGCGACAAACCCCTTGCGCGACATGGAACGATGAGGCAGCAACATAGCTGAAAATTTTGGAACGGCAGCGTCCTCGCCCGACCCAACCCCGCTCTCTGGCGTGCTATCGTCACTCATATATTAACTCTATCAAGCTCGCGGAACATGGAAAAGCCGGTTGTTACTCCGCTCAAGAAGAAGCTAGGAAGCGCAAAGACGAAAACTGGCGCTTCGAGTGGCGAAGGGCTTTTGACTGCGCAGGAAGCGCGCGAGCTTTATGCACGGCTTGCTGCCGCGAACCCGGATCCGCAAACCGAACTCGAATATGTGAATCCCTTCACACTTTTGGTCGCCGTTGCTCTATCTGCGCAGGCGACGGATGTCGGAGTGAACAAGGCGACACGCAGCCTCTTCGCAAAGGTCGATACGCCTCAGAAGATGCTTGATCTTGGGGAAGAGCGGCTTGCGCGAGGCCATAAAGACCATCGGCCTTTTCAATACGAAGGCCAAGAATGTCATTGCGCTCTCTAAGGCGCTTGTGGAGCAGCATGGCGGGGCAGGTCCCTCAAAGCCGCGAGGCGCTGGAAAAGCTGCCGGGCGTTGGCCGTAAAACCGCGAATGTCGTACTAAATGTCGCGTTCGGGCAGGGCACGATCGCGGTCGATACCCACATTTTCCGCGTCGCGAACAGAACCGGCCTTGCTCATGGCAAAACAACGCTCGCGGTCGAACTTGGGCTGGAAAAAATCACACCGCCGGAATATTTGCTTCATGCTCATCATTGGCTGATTCTTCTTGGCCGCTATGTCTGCAAGGCGCGCAAGCCCGAGTGCTGGCGATGCGTGATCGCGGATATATGCCGGTTCGAACCAAAGACGCCGCCGCCTTCGACTGAAGCGGCCAAATCCAACAACACCGAAGGAAAACCGGCATAGACATGACCAAATCTCTGCACGTCGTCGGCATAGGCCACGCACTTGTCGATATCATCGCGTCTTGCGAAGAGCCGCTGCTCAAAGAGTTCGAACTGGTAAAGGGGACGATGCGGCTTACCTCTCCCGATGAGGCCGCCGCTCTTTACAAGAAAATGGGACCGGCGGTTGAGACCTCCGGGGGATCGGGCGCGAACACCTGCGCAGGAATCGCCTCGCTCGGAGGCCGCGCTGGGTTTATGGGCAAGGTCGGCCGCGATCAGTTCGCGGAGGTTTTCGCCCACGATATCTCGTCCATCGGCGTGAAATTCTCGCCGGGCAACGGCAATAGCGACACGCCGACGGGGCGCTGCCTCATTCTCGTGACGCCCGATGGCGAGCGGACGATGAACACCAATCTCGGCGCGGCGGCTGAATATGCGGAGGCCGATCTTGATCGGGCTTCCATCGAGTCCGCGCAAATTCTGTATCTTGAGGGGTATCTGTTCGATCCGATTGAGGCGCGCGCTGCCTTTCATTCGGGCGCCGATATCGCGCGGGCCTCGGGAACGAAAGTTGCCTTCACCCTCTCCGATCCATTTTGCGTGGACCGGCACCGCGACGGCTTTCGCAGCCTTCATCCGCGACCGCGTTGATATCGTTTTCGCCAACGAGCGGGAGATCTTGTCGCTCTTTCCAGGCGCATCCTTCGAGGAGGCGTGCCGCATGATCAAGTCCGAATGTCAGATCGCGGCGATCACGCGCAGCGAGAAGGGGTCTGTCATTCTGGAAGGCGAGACAATCATCGAGGTGCCAGCAGAGCCCATCGAGAAGTTAGTCGACGCGACTGGCGCGGGCGATCTCTATGCGGCGGGATTTTTGACCGGGTCTTGCGACGGGACGCAGCCTCAAGACCTGCGGACAATTGGGCAGCCTTGCCGCTTCCGAAGTGATCACGCATGTGGGGCCGCGTCCGCTTAAGCCGCTTCGCGAACTTGCCGCCGCTCGCGGCCTTCTGTAATTCGATTGTCCTCAATTGAATACCAGCGTACCGGGCCAGATGAGCAGCCGTTTTGCTCTTCCCGGTGCGGGCTGATTCTCACTGCCCTTTGAAATCGAGCCTTGATAGGCCGACCAGCTAATTCTAAAAAGTTTTTCTTTGTGTTTTGATACGAGGCACGCTTATGGAGAATTTACTTTTCCAATTTCTTTCCCTTCCCCATGTTGTCGTATATGCGATTTGCGGAGGAGTGGCAGGAGCGCTAGCCGGTGCATTTGGGCTCTTTTTGGGGAAGTTATTTAAATCCAGTCAGCTAACGAAAATAGCAACGATAATAAGCATAGGTCTGGCTGTCCAAGTACCAAAGTTTATAATTCCAGAGTTGGAGAAAGAAGTAGCGCCAGTAATAGTTATAAACAAATTGAAAGAACAAAGATTGTTCTCTGTTCTGTTTCGCTTTCATCCTGACGCAGAAATAGAGATGAAGCAGAAAATGGATACGATCTTACGTAAGGCATCGGTAGAAAAAGTGCGCATGCAGGCGCAAGCTGTTTCTGCTGAGTTAAGCAATAGGTACTTTTCAAAGCACTTGCTTTCCGCGTCGGATGAGTCAACGCAGAGACTTATAAGGCATAATCTTGATGCGATGAGAAGTCTTGAAAAACAACCAAGTCTATGCGTGGGTTACTATTTAGGATCGCCGAATTTTGATAGATCAATTATGCCACAAACGCTGATTGCACGTGAGTTAGATTTAAGAGCGGATGTAATCGAAAGCTCAGTCAACAATCCGTCTCTTCCGCCTCAAGCGGCGTCCCTAGACAGTATAATGAATATTATAATTAGTGAATACCAAAGAAAGGGCTACGCATTAAGCAACCTGGCTAGAATTGACAAAGTAGAATCTGTGACTGCGGAAGAAGGTTGCCGGATAGCGATGGAATTTATGGACGCAATTGCGTCACTCGACACTAAACAGTCAGCTTATGTTTTCAAGAACCTACTTTACCTAGGAACCCAGCGGTAGTTTTGGCTACGTACGGGCATCTGATTCGCGTTTTACTCACGCCCAATCCGCCGATACTCGAAGGGCGGCGGCTCGGCGGCGGTGAATGCCCCGGTAAGCTCGCTCATGAGATGGTGCTGCGGAGATAGGCTACAGGCCGGATCGGTTGCCGCTGCATCGCCGGTAAGCGCGAAAGCTTGGCAGCGGCAACCGCCAAAATCGATCTCCTTCCGCTCGCATGAGCGGCAAGGCTCCTTCATCCAGTCAAAGCCCCGGAAAGCATTGAAGGCTTCGCCCTTATACCAAATCTCGGCAAGCGGCCGCTCGCGCACATTATCAAAGGGAAGGTTCAGGCTTTCCGCTGCGTGGCAGGGCAGCACGCGCCCCGAAGGCGTGATGTTGAGCACATCCTTGCCCCATCCGCCCATGCAAGGTTTCGGGAATTGGGCATAATGGTCCGGCGTCACGTAATCGATGTTGAGGATACCCTTTAGCCTCTCCTTAGCCTCGGCGACGATTGCGGCTTCCTCAAGCACCCGATCGTAATCCGGCATCAACGCCGCCTTGTTGCGCGCACCCCAGCCATAATATTGCACATGCGCGATTTCCAGCCGGTCTGCGTCGAGTTCCAGCGCCAGCTCGATAAGGGCAGGGGCTTGGCCGATATTATGCCGGTGCGTCGGCGCGTTGATGGTAAGCGGCAGGCCAGCCTCGCGAATGTAGCGCGCCACCTACAGCTTTTTGGCGAGGCTATCCTTATAGTTTCCGATCTTGTCGGACGTGGCAGGATCGACCGCTTGCAGGCTGAGCTGGATATGATCGAGGCCGCGTTCGGCAAGTGCCTTGGATACGCTCTCGCGTGAGGTTCACTCCCGCCGTAATGAGGTTCGTATAAACCCCACGCGTTGCGAGAAGCGCGACAAAGTCTTCTAAATCCTGGCGCAATGTGGGCTCGCCGCCCGAGAGATGAGCTTGCAAAACGCCGAGATCGGCTGCTTGCGCGAACACGGACAGCCACGTTTCAGTGTCGAGTTCGTCCGCCGCCTTCAGCAACTTAATCGGGTTCGAACAATAGGGGCATTGCAGCGGGCAACGATGCGTCAACTCCGCAAGCATCCCCACGGGCGGACCTGCCAGCGAGCCGGTGGTCCCTTCTACAGCTTCAGCAAGCGAATATCTGTCCATGACTGCACGAACTCCAAGATGTCCGCTTCTATTGTTTCTTGCGGCGCTTCGTACTCGCCCGCCAATTGCTCTGCAATGGCTGCGATGCTGCGATTGCCGTCACATAGCTTCAAAATATCGACCGCTACGTCATCCGGCCAGTATATCCGTTCCGGCGCCAAAACAGCGAAGCTCTTGCGAAGCGCGTCGAACTGCAAGCGCGCATGTTTAGGAAAATGGGGTTTGCTGGCTGCCGTGGCGATAGGGCGCTCGTGCTTCACGGGCGGAATGCTCCTGGCGCCACGAGGCACGGTTCAACATAGGCGAAATGCAGCGCATCAAGTTGCGCCCACAGCACTTGCGTTTTGAATATGAGCGCATTGATCACGGCTTGCTGCGTCTCTTGCGTGCGCGCATGGGCCTTGACATAGTTTAGCGCGAAATTCACATCGCGCGGTGCCTGGGTAAGCCGCCTGCGGAAATAGCCCATCATCGTGTCATCGATAAAGGAATAATGGGCCAGCATTCCCTCGATGCGCTCGGAATGGATGCCGCTCGCGAAAAGCTCAGTCAGCGAGGAGGCGATGCCTTCGAGCACGCTATGATCGCGCACGAAATGGAGATACGCCTCCACCGCAAAGCGCGTCCCCGGCAAGATACCATCGGTGGACAGCACATAATCGCGATCAAGGCCAAGCGCGCTCGTGAGCCGAAGCCAACGTTCAATGCCGCCTTCATCATCGCCGAAGCCGTCATGCTCAAGATAGCGATGCCGCCATTCGCGGCGCAGCTCGCGGTCGCTGATATTCGAGAGGAGCGCCGCATCTTTGCGCGGGATCATCGCCTGATAGTAGAAGCGGTTCAAAGCCCAGGCCTGCACCTGACCCTTCGAGAGCTTGCCGCCATGGAGCAGCCGATGAAACGGGTGCAAATTATGGTAACGCTGAGCGCCCACGTGGCGCAGCGCCTTTTCTAGGTCATCCGGCGAGAAGCCTTCAGGAGGCGCAACTGGGTCGAGAAGAGTTTTTGGTTCGCTTTGTGTCGTCATACGCGCCTCACATCAGAGCGTCAGTGTCATGCCGTCATAGGCGATATCCCAGCCAGCGTCCTTTACAATTTTCTCCGCCTCGGAGCCGGGCTCAAGCATCGGGTTCGTCGTGTTGATGTGGATGTAGATTTTTCGTCGCAATCTCTGCGCCGTCGAAGGCGAAGAGCGAGCCGCCATCGCCTGTAATGGGGATATGGCCCATGCGGCGGCCTGTTTTTTCGCCAACGCCCTGATCAGGCATTTCCGTATCGGTGAAAACTGTGCCGTCGAAGAGAAGGCAGTTTGCCCCGCGAACGCGGCTTAGCAATGCATCGTCCACCGTCGCGCAACCCGGAATATAATAGAGCGCGGCTGAGTTCGGCGCGCTGATCTTTAAGCCGATCGTATCGCCAGCTTCGGTTCCAAAACTTTGGCCCTTAGAAGCATCTTCCAAATAAAGCGCTATCTTTCCCGGCACCGGGAACGCCTCGATGCTCACTCCGGCTACGCCGTCGGCCTCGAAGCTTTTGCCTGTTACGAGCGGCATCCGGCGCACAACGTCAGAAGCAAGCACATTGAAGATGCTGTTTTGAGCCAGCACTGAATGGACACGCTCCGTCGCGTACAGAACGTAAGGCTGCCGCTCCCTTAGGGACAGGAGGCCGCCAATATGATCGACATCGCCATTTGTGAGGATAACGGCGCGAATCGGTGAGTTGCGGAGCGCGCCGTCCGGCCTCGGATGAAGCTCAGGCGTTGCTTCGATTTGTTGTCTTATGTCGGGGGACGCATTGATGACTGCCCAAGACACACCGTCGGCTGACACGGCTATGCTCGACTGCGTCCGTTTTTTGACGTCAGCTTGGCGATCCCAAGCCATACGAGACAGCCGGGCGTTGCAGTTCCACTGAGGGAAACCGCCCCCGGCTGCTGAACCTAAGACTTTGATAAACAAAGCGGATAATAGCTGTGCGTTGGCGCAGAGTTATTTCTTACAAGCGCGGCCAGCGGCTACATCAAGCGCGGATGGGAGATAGCGCGTCACTTCGAAGCCAGCTTCAACGGCGGCGGCGACAGGTTTTGTCCAAGTTTTCATTGCTTTTCCTCCTGGTGAAGGGAAATCAGGCAGGGAAAGTTGCCCCTACCCCGAGCCCCGAAAGAGACAATAGAGCATGCCCGTCAAGCTGGCAATTGCGTGCTTCCGTCGCGTGGCGCTTCAATTCATCAAACAATCGCGAGCTCCTCGGTTCCCGCCGCGCTCAACAAATCAAGAGGGTGATGTCGTGCTAAACGTCATGCGGACCAGAAGCACGCTTGGTAATTCGCTCGATAATATTCACTGCAACTCAGACCGATTTAACGCTGAGGGGTTGAAAGCTTTAGCGAGCGTAGGATTTTCGCGTAGACAGGTCCTCTGTCTGCGGTTTTGGGTGAGATTTCATTCGAGGTAATCAGCACCATTCCATAAGCGTTTGTCGCCATGATTGCTTCCCATTCCCGATGAGGGGTTTCCGATGTGTCGAGGAAGGTGCGTCTTATGCCTTTCCAGCCCGAACCGCTAATCTTAATCAAAGGCGAGGTCGGTTGCTGGGTTTTAAAGGTCTCGGAAATAAGGTATTCGGCTAAGCTTGGCGCTGCATTGCCGATATACGCTGATATTGTTACGGCGCCACTTTCGTCTTTGGGCACGATGTTGAAGATATTGTTATCCTGCTGGAGCTTCCAATCAGGTGGATAATTCACGCTGTAAAACCCGGATGGACTCCGATGTGTGAGCCACTGAGGTTCGCCAGCAAATGCACTAATACTCAGCCCTGCGGTTATAACTGCGAGATAACGAAGAAACATAGGTCACGACCCCACCTTTAGGCGAGCGGCCGTCGCCAGCTACGAGCATCGCACTCTTAGCAAGTCCAAGCGCATTTTGGTAACTCTTTATTAACCTTCTTCCCGCACCTTTCTGTTATGATCGTGCTTGGATTGTTGTGGGTGTTTGTATGAGTGATATTGAGGCGTTAAATCGCCCGGTTCACGGTGAGAGTGCTGGCAAAATTATCGAGGGCGATTGCCTCGCGGCTCTGAGCCGTATGCCCTCCGGCTCCATCGATCTCGTTTTTGCCGATCCGCCCTACAATCTTCAGCTCGGTGGCGAGCTGCTGCGCCCAAACAACACACGCGTCGATGGCGTCAATCATGAATGGGATCGCTTCGACAGTTTCGCCACCTATGATCGTTTCACGCGAGCGTGGCTCTCCGAATGCCGCCGGGTGCTGAAGCCGAATGGCGCTTTGTGGGTGATCGGTACCTATCACAATATTTTCCGGCTTGGTACGGCATTGCAGGACCTCGGTTTTTGGCTGCTGAACGACATTATTTGGCTGAAAACCAATCCGATGCCGAACTTCAAAGGCACGCGATTTACAAACGCACATGAGACGCTGATTTGGGCGGCGCGCGATGAACGCTCGCGCCCGGCCTTCAATTACGACTCGCTCAAAGCGTTTAACGACGATCTGCAAATGCGTTCAGACTGGCTCATCCCTATCTGTTCGGGCCCCGAGCGGTTGCGCGACGATGGCGGCAGGAAAGCGCATCCAACACAAAAGCCGGAGGCGCTTCTTGCCCGCGTCTTGCTTGCGACGACAAAGCCGGGCGATGTGGTGCTCGATCCTTTTTTTGGGACTGGAACAACGGGGGCGGTCGCGAAGGCGCTGGGCCGCAAGTTTATCGGCATTGAGCGCGATCCTGATTATGTTGCCGCCGCTAATGCGCGCATAGCCGCCGTTAAAGTCTGTGCCGAGGAATATGCCGCCCCCATAATTTCGAAGCGTGCCGAGCCACGGATACCGTTCGGAATGGTTGTCGAAATGGGGATGTTGCGTCCTGGCGATGCCCTTTTCGACGCCAAGGCCACGATCAAGGCACAGATCATGGCCGATGGTTCGCTTTCATGGGCGGATGTGCGCGGCTCGATCCATTCAGTTGGGGCGAAGGCTCAGGGCCGTGCGGCGTGCAACGGCTGGACTTTTTGGCACTATCGTAGCGCCGGAGCAGAGTTGGCGCCAATCGACGCTCTGCGCATGAAGGTGCGTAAAACTCTGGACAAGGATCGTCCTTCCTGGAGACCGCAAAACATTGTGCCCGAAGCCGCCTTCGCGGGTCTCTGAGTGGGAGTAAGGAACGCCGTTAGTACCCCCTCTCCCTCTGGGAGAGGGTTGGGGTGAGGGTTTGCCCTTCCGTAGAGGTAGAAATACAGCCACCTATCGCCGCAATCCCCCTCACCCTGGCCCTCTCCCCGATGGGGCGAGGGAACGCTGCGGCGGCTTACGAGCTTTTCTCTTTTTCCGTTTTGAGAGAAGTGAGGGTAAACGCCCTGTGCCTCCCTCTCTCCGATGGGGCGAGGGAACGCTGCGGGAGCTTACGAGCTTTTGTCTTTTTCCGTTTTGAGAGAAGTGGGGTAAACGCCCTGTGCCTCCCTCTCCCCTCAGGGGAGAGGGTTGGGGTGAGGGGCTATTCCGCCGCGCGGAGAATTGCATCTTCCGAGGCGGGACCCGCGCGTTTGACATTTACGCCTGTGAAGGCGCCGCAGCAGCCACAAGCAACGTAACGCTGAATTCCTTTTTCATGACCGAAACCATATTCCACATCCCTCACGCTCAGTGATGTGCTCGCGCAGCAGGGGCATGCCACGCTATTCGCTGACTGAATGCCAAGTTGCTCCGCAGTTTCGCGCCACTGATTGGATTGAGGCTGTGCCTGCTGTGTCATGAGCAATTTCTCCCTTTATTAATTTCTTGGGCGTTGCCAATTCCCGAATACGCATTGAACGCCGCGATATGCTCGCAGGCGTTGTGGTTGGGTGCCGCCGGATCGTTACTATAATAGGAGTGTTGCAAGACACGCGGGTACAATCAAGGGTTTATTTGATCTTGGACCCCTGTTTGAAAAATATTTCAAACGGTCACGGTTTTTGAATGGGTCCGAAAGCGTAAGTCCTGGTTCCGCCTTCTTATTTATTGATTGGACCTTTCAGAAATAGAAAAAAAGCCCCGCGTTAACGGAGCTTTTTTGCAACCTTGAGTATTTCGGGGCGCGGTTTATGCGCTGAAGTCCGGGGGCTAGGCTGCCACCAGATTGCGCAGCACATATTGAAGAATGCCGCCGCTCCGGAAGTAGTTAAGCTCGTCCAAAGTATCGATCCGGCAGAGCAGCGGCACATCCCGGCTGCTGCCATCGGCGAAGGTGATATTCGCCGCCATCTTCATCTGCGGGGTCAACGCGCCAAAGCCGCGAATCGTTACCTTTTCGCTACCTTTCATGCCAAGTTCGCCCCAAGACATTCCGTCCTCGAACACGAGCGGAAGCACGCCCATGCCAACAAGATTGGAGCGGTGAATGCGCTCGAAGCTTTGCGCGATGACAGCCCGCACGCCGATAAGGCGCGTGCCCTTCGCCGCCCAGTCGCGGCTTGAACCAGTGCCATACTCACGGCCTGCGAAGACCACGAGCGGCACGTTTTCCGCCTTATAACGCATGGCCGCTTCGTAAATCGGCATCTGCTCGCCATCCGGGTAGTGGATGGTGACGCCGCCTTCGACGCCTGGCAGCATTTGGTTCTTGATGCGGATATTGGCAAAGGTGCCGCGCATCATGATCTCGTGATTGCCACGCCGTGCGCCATAAGAGTTGAAGTCCGATGGCGGAACGTGGTGCTCGACAAGATAGTTACCTGCCGGACCGGAGCGGGCTATTGAGCCTGCCGGGCTGATATGGTCGGTGGTAATGGAGTCCAGGAATAGACCCAATACGCGCGCGCCTTCGATATCGGTGAGCGGGGCTGGCGCCTCACTCGTCAGATCCTCGAAGTAGGGTGGATTCTGCACGTAAGTGGAGTTTTTGTCCCAGTCATAGGTGCGGCTTGTCTTTGAAGCGCCAAGGCTTTGCCAGCGCTCGTCACCCTTAAACACGTCGGCGTAGCGGGTCTTGAAGAGATCCGGTGTGATGTACTTGCGGATAAACTCCGCAACCTCTGCCGAGCTTGGCCAAATATCTTTCAGATAGACGGGCGAGCCATCCTTGCCCGTGCCGATTGGTTCGTTGGCGAGGTTGAGTTTGATTGTTCCAGCAAGCGCATAGGCGACGCAGAGCGGCGGGGAAGCGAGGTAGTTGGCGCGTACATCGGGATTTACGCGGCCCTCGAAATTGCGGTTTCCGGAGAGCACGGCGGCAACGACGAGGTCGTTGTCGTTGACCGATTTGGTGATAGCGTCAGCAAGTGGCCCCGAATTGCCGATGCAGGTCGTGCAACCATAGCCGACGAGTTCAAAGCCAAGAGCGTTCAAGTCCGTCTGAAGGCCCGAATTGGTAAGGTAATCGGTAACGACCTGGCTACCTGGCGCAAGCGACGTCTTAACCCACGGCTTTGGCTTTAGGCCCTTTTCATGGGCTTTGCGGGCAAGCAACCCTGCCGCGATCAAAACGCTCGGATTCGAGGTGTTGGTGCAGGACGTGATCGCCGCGATGACAACATGGCCATCTTCGAGCGTATAAGCTTCGCCATCAACCGCACCCGACTTCTCGAGTGAGCCTGCCGGTACGCTACCGGGCTTCACACCACGAATCTCAGGCAGAGAATTGACGAAACCATCGGCTACGTGGCCGAGCGCAACGCGGTCTTGCGGGCGGCGCGGACCGGCTAGGCTGGGCTCGACCGTCGCCAGATCGAGTTCGAGCGTGCTTGTGAAGACTGGGTCGGGTGTCGCCGTGTCGCGCCAGAGGTTCTGCGCTTTGGCATAGGCTTCCACGATGGCAACGCGATGCGCGTCGCGTCCTGTCGATCTCAAAAAGCCTACGGTATCCTTGTCCACAGGGAAGAAGCCGCAGGTCGCGCCATATTCCGGGGCCATATTCGCCATGGTGGAGCGGTCTTCGACGGAGAGATTGTCGAGCCCTTGCCCAAAATATTCGACGAATTTGCCGACCACGCCCTTTTTGCGCAGCATCTGGGTAACGGTGAGCACGAGGTCAGTGGCGGTCACACCCTCGCGGAGCGCACCTGTGAAGCGGAAACCGATAACCTCAGGAATGAGCATGGATATCGGTTGCCCGAGCATCGCCGCTTCCGCTTCGATGCCGCCCACGCCCCAACCGAGCACCGAGAGTGCATTGACCATCGTGGTGTGGCTGTCGGTGCCAACAAGCGTATCGGGAAATATTTGAACGGCGCCGTCAATATCCTTCGTCCACACTGTTTGGGCGAGATATTCCAGGTTGACCTGATGGCAGATGCCGGTTCCCGGCGGTACAACGCGGAAATTATCGAAGGCAGTGGAACCCCAACGCAAGAATTCGTACCGTTCTTTATTCCGCTTATACTCGAGTTCAACGTTGATATCGAAGGAGCGTGCACTGCCAAAGCTATCGACCATAACGGAATGGTCGATGACAAGGTCCACCGGCACGAGCGGATTAATCTTCGCTGGGTCGCCGTGCAGAGCCGTCATTGCATCGCGCATAGCCGCGAGGTCCACTACGGCAGGAACGCCGGTGAAGTCCTGCATCAGCACGCGCGCTGGCCGGAATGCGATTTCCCGGGTCGATTGCTTCTCGACCAGCCACTGAGCCATGGCGCGAATGTCATCGGCAGTTACGGTCTGGCCATCTTCGAAGCGCAGAAGGTTTTCCAGGAGAACTTTCAGCGAATAGGGAAGTGCACTGATGCCCGGCAATCCGTTTTTTTCCGCATCAGGCAGCGAAAAATATTCGTAGGTCTTGCCTTCGACAGTAAGGGATTTGCGGGATTGAAAGCTATCGAGAGAGCGTGGGGTTAGAGCAGCCACAGCGGAATCTCCATCATGCGAAAAAGTGTCTTGTGAACACAAGCGGCACTGACATAAAGGTTTGGAACGCGTCTTGGCCAGACGACTTCTGGAGAGTCGCTCTTCTGCTGCCGAACTGGTCGAGTTGCGTTTATCATAATGGAGTTGTGATGCAAACACTACGCAACATGTTGTGCTGCGACATCTGGCCAGTCATTTATTCGTGAGCACGCTTGATGGAGGTTGAGCGCATTGCAATCAGCGAACTGGCTTGTCAGCGAGGGGGGCGGATTGTCGTTTCCGGACTATCGTTCGAACTCCGCGCGGGCGAAGCTCTTCTCGTGCGCGGGCCCAACGGTTCGGGGAAGACGACGCTCCTGCGGACGCTCGCTGGATTTCTTGCCCCGGCATATGGCGCAATAAATGTGCGGTTGCCCGAAGGCGCCGATTTGGCTGGGGAGGAGCGCCAGACGCATATCCATTATGTTGGGCACGCGAACGCCATCAAACCCCGGCTATCCGTTATCGAGAATGTGAGTTTCTGGCAGCGCTATTATGACGGCGCAGCGAGCCTCGAAATTGCCGAAGCGGCGCTCGAAGGATTTAATCTCTTGCACCTTGCCGATTACCGGGCGGCGCATCTTTCGCAAGGGCAGGCTCGCAGGCTCGGCCTCACGCGTCTCCTCGCAGCCAAGCGCGCGGTCTGGCTCTTGGATGAGCCTGCGGCGGCTCTCGATTCCAGTTCCGTCCGTATGCTTGAACAAGCAATTGCGCGTCACCTCGGGGAAGGAGGCCTCGCGATAATTGCCATTCATGGCGATCTTGATGTCGCGGGCGCGAAAGTCTTGCAGCTTGGCGGTGAAACCGGGCTGGTGCTGCAATGAACGCTTTCCTAGCGCTTCTGCAACGAGATCTCGTTCTTGCCGTGCGGCAAGGATCGGCAGTCGGGACGGCCCTTGGGTTTTATCTTGTCGCAGTGTCCATTATTCCGCTTGGCCTCGGGCCAGACCTTAAGCTTTTGAGCCGGATAGCGCCCGGCATTCTTTGGATTTCTTTTCTCCTGTCAGCAGTCCTTTCGGTCGATGCCTTGTTTCAAGAGGATAAGGACGACGGCTCGCTCGATGCGTTAGCGATTGGGCCGCTGCCAACTGAAATGATCGTAGTGTCAAAAAGCCTCGCGCATTGGCTGACGACATGTATTCCGCTCATTCTGATTACTCCGCTTGCCTGTCTTTTCTTGAATATGGACATGATAGCGCTTCCGAAACTCCTGGCGGCGTTGGCGGTGGGCACAATCGGCATCAGTTTTGTCGCGGGCGCGGGTGCGGCGCTGACCGTTGGCTTGAGAAAAGGGGCGCTGCTTCTTCCGCTCCTGATCCTGCCTCTTTTCATTCCATTTCTCATCTTCGGCACGGGCGTCATGTCCGAAGCCGCTGGCGCTTTTGTGCAGAGCTTTCTCTTACTTTCGGCACTCAGTCTGTTTTCTGTCGCAGCGATGCCATTTGCCGCTGCTATGGCTCTTCGCCTGAGCTTAGAATGAGCCTATATCAGGAACATGGCCATGCGATCTGAACAGCCGACAATGATGCCGGGTAGGATAAATGCCCTTGCGAATCCGACCACGTTTATGCGGATCAGCGAGCGCCTTTTGCCGTGGCTGATCGCGCTGACGGTGGCCCTCTTCGCTGTTGGTCTGACGATGGCGTTTCGCGCCCCGCCCGATAATCTGCAAGGCGAAACGGTAAGGATCATGTATGTGCATGTTCCCGCCGCATGGCTAGCCACGGCCTGTTACACCCTGATTGCGCTTTCGTCCGCTGGGCTTCTCATTTGTCGCCGGACGCGGGCATCGCGTCACGTGGATCGACCCGGCCGACGTTGATTTGCGCGGCTACGACTTCACCAGTTTTGACGTTGCGTTCATCGCGTTACACGGAAGTTTTGGCGAAGACGGCGCCGTGCAGGAAATCCTCGAAGAGGCACACATTCCTTACACGGGAAGCGACAGCGCAACGTCTCGGCTGGCGTTCAGCAAATCGGCCGCGAAGGAGCGCTTCATTCAATGCGGCGTCCCCACTCCGCCGTATGTGTTGATTCACGAAACGGACGAGGCGGGCCGCATTGAGCAACAGGCGCGCGAACTCGGTTATCCGCTGGCGGTGAAGCCCAACCGTCAAGGTTCCAGCCTGGGAGTGAGCGTGATTGAGCAACCGTCCGAATTACCGCAAGCACTCAAAGACTGTTTTACCTACGACGCGTTCGGCCTGCTCGAAAAGGGAGTTGTCGGCAGCGAATGGACGGTCGGTTTGATCGACAACCAGGTGCTCCCCCCCATCCGCATTGAGACGCAAAGACCATTTTATGACTACCAGGCCAAGTACGAAGACGGTGCGACCACGTACCACTTTGAAGCAGACCCCGCCTGCCGGGGGGATGTTATCGACCGCGTGAGCAAAATCGGCATGAGCGCCGCACAGGCCGTTGGCACGCGCGGGCTGGCCCGCGTGGATCTGCGCGTGGACGCAGCGGGTGCCGCCTGGGTGCTGGAGGTGAACACCATACCCGGCATGACAAGCCACAGCCTGATTCCCAAAGCCGCTTTACGTATCGGCATTGGGTTTGAGGAGCTGTGCGAGCGTGCGATCAGCGGCTGCCTGGCAGGGGTGGGGACGGGGCGCGGGGGCGGGGGCGGGGGCGAACATTTTGTCGCCGCAGGCCGTCTGAAGAGTGGGGTCGAATCTGACCGCCGCTGACAAGTTGGGAACAAAGCGGGATTTACGTAATCTCCCCGGCCCCTCCGCGCCGATGAACACTATACGCCACCATTACACACACTGTGCGCGCCGACAGGCCCGGCACGCGGACGAATAACCGGCAAACGCGAATCACCGACATCAAGTTGCACCGGGCGTCGTCTCGATGGCCCAGCCACGACTCGCACGCGTCGGGATCTGAATAACGCAAGAGGCCATCGAGCCTCAAGTCACGACAATGGCCACCACAAGAAAAAAGAAAAAGAGAACCGTCCGAGCGCGGCGCAGATACTACGAGGAAGATCTGGACGACGAGGACGACGATGATGAGGACGACGACGACGATGAGGATGAGTCCGAACCGGGCAACTTCCTCACCCGATTCTTGTTTCGTCCCCGGTTGCTGTTGGTTCTGGCAATCGTCGTCGGCGGCATCGTCGCGTATCCGCATCTGCAAAAGCACCTGCCCGAATTGCGCAGGCGCGCCGAGTATTCGATTAATAGCGCCGACATCATCATTCCGCCGGCCCCGCGCTGGGTTCCGCAGAACGTGGCTGACCAGGCGTTGCGCGACGCGAAGCTGACGTTTCCCATGTCCCGGTTGGATACGGGGCTTGTTCCCGCGGTGGTGCAGGCGCTGCGGCAACATCCGTGGGTGAAAAGCGTCGCCAGCGCGCGCCTCGAGGCGTCCGGCGTGGTCGTGGAACTGGAATACCGTCGACCGTCAGCCATGATTCACGTTCCGCAGGGCATGTACCCGGTCGACGCCGACGGCGCTTTGCTCCCGCCGGGCGATTTCTCGACCGAAGACGTTGCGCATTTCCCCATTGTCGAAAACGTCAAGTCGGTTCCACAGGGACCGGCGGGGACCAGTTGGGGAGACGACTGCGTGACCGGTGCCGCTCAGTTGGCCGAGGTATTGGCCCCGCATTGGAAAAAGTTCAACCTGGTCGCCATTCGCGTTCCCGAACGAACAAACGCGCAGGTGGCGACCGATGAACTTGTGTATGAACTCTGGGCCGCGGGGGGCAGCCAGATCGTCTGGGGGCGCGCCCCTTCTTCGCGCCATCCGGGAGAGTTGACGGTGGCGCAAAAAATCGGCCGGCTCGAAGACTATCAGGCCAAGTATGGCCGCTTCGATCAGCCTCAAGGGCCGTATCGCATCGAGATCAATCACTGGCGGGAAATTTCGCGGCGGAGACTGTCGAATGCATCCGACATCCCGTCGCGGCGGCGGTGATCGTCGGCGCGTTTGCGGCGCTACATCATTCGGCCGCCGGTCCGCAGGATCGACTCGGCCAGGTCGAGCGGGTCGCCGGAGAGTCCGTTTTCACGCATGTGTTTGACGGTGGCGTCGATATCGTATGGAACGCGGCGTATTTCGACCGCGCCGTTCTCGATGATCGCGTAAGAGCAGCGCGGGTCGCCGTCGCGCGGCTGGCCCACGCTTCCCGGATTGACCACTTGAGTGCGTCCCAGATCGAGGTGAAACGGGACATGCGTGTGCCCGACGCAGAGGAAGTCGGCATCGACCGATGCGAGCCGCGTCATCCAGGCCTCGGCATCGTTGCCGAGATACTCGTCGAGCGGATCGCGCGGCGTGGCGTGCAGAAGCTGAAAGCTTTTATCGTCCAGCGTGACGCGCATTGTTACCGGCAGCCGCGCGAGAAATTTCATCTGCGAGTGGCCGAGCACCTTCCAATGCAGCGGGCGCGTGACGGCCGACAGGCTGCGCAGACCGTCTCCCCATCGCGCCGGGACGCGTTGTGCGACGGCATGATCGTGATTGCCGCGCACCCCCATGTCTACGTTGGCCTTGGCCCACTCGATGCAGGCGACGGGATCGGTGCCGTAGTCGACCAGATCGCCGACGAACAGGCACACGTCGAACGATTCCTTAATGGCGAACAGTGCGGGCCAATTGGAGTGAATGTCGGCCAGAAGAAGAATTTTCATACTCTGGAGTTGTTTTGAATTATTGGCCGGGGTTTTGCAAGCATCGCCGCGGTTGGGGCCGGCAAATGGTGGTGAACAGCCAAACACGCCTTGACCGCCGTCGCCGCGAAAGTGTCTAATACACACAGGGGCCGGGTGGCCTTTTCAGGGGGTGATGCTTGGTTGAGAGGCCCGTGGAACAACTCACGCTCCGCGAAATGTTCAAGGACGCGGAACGGCTAACCAGGGACCTGGTCGAACACCTCGATCAGGGCTTTTTCCCCAAGGCGCATCAGTTGCAAAGACTGGTCCGGCCGACCGATACGGAAGCCTACGATTCGCGCGTGGAAGACGTTACGGTGCGCAACCACGTGCTGCGCGTACTCGAGAGCGAGGATTACACCGAGCAACGCTACGAAAAACTACAGCAGTATTATCACGCCATCGACAATGTGGCCTCGCGGATTGTCGATGAAGGATAAGCGACCTTCGGCGGAGCCGGAAACTCGCTGTGAACCGATTCCCATCTTTAGCAGTCGTCTTTTGCAACCGGGCTTCACCCCTTGGGGCCTGTGTGCCCCCGCGTCTCATGTGATAATTCAATATCCCGGGGTGGAACCGGTCAGTTTGCCCATTCTTGTTCCTCCCGTCTCGAAGTCCAGGCGGCGGCAGACCACCCCGCCAACACGTGGTTGTCATGAGTGATTCATCGGCGTCCGATCAATCCAGTCTCGCCGAGCAGCTCCCCTTGGCGTTTTCGGGGTCTGCGCCGATCTCGGCCGGCCCGGAAACGGTCATTAACCCGGAGAAGCGCGGACTTGCTGCGCCCTGAGCGCCGAACCCCTTCCCGGCGGGTCGACGATCTGGCACATTCTCTTCCCGCGCGAAGCACCCCTGGCCGCCAACGAAGCCCCGCCGCGCGTGGCCGGCCTTAAGCTGGCCCACTTTGTCATCGAGGAGCGCATCGGCGTGGGGGGCATGGGGGCCGTTTTCCGTGCCCACGACGAAAGGCTCGACCGGACCGTTGCCATTAAAGTTCTCGGCCCGGCACAAGTCCGCGACCCGGCGGCCGGGCAGCGGTTTCAAAACGAGGCCCGCGCCGCAGCCAAACTCGATCACGACAACATCGTCCGCGTGTTTTACATTGGCGAGGATTGCGGCGTCCCCTTCATTGCCTATGAATTCGTTACCGGGACCAATCTCCGCGACATGATCCGCAGCCGAGGGAGGCTCGATCCGGACGAAGCGGTCAACTACACCCTGCAGATAGTTCAAGCGCTCAAGCACACGTCGGCGGCCGGCGTCGTCCACCGCGATATCAAGCCGTCCAACATTATCATCACCGCCAACGGCCGCGCGAAAATGGTCGACTTGGGGCTGGCGCGAAAGCGCAGCCCGAACGGTCCAGCGACCTGACCATCGCCGGCACTACGCTGGGAACGTTTGACTACATCTCTCCGGAACAGGCCAAGGACCCGCGCAACGTCGACGTGCGCAGCGACATCTACTCGCTGGGCTGCACGTTGTACCACATGCTCACCGGCGAGCCCCCGTATCCCGAAGGAACCGTCCTGCAGAAATTGCTCGACCACCAGGGAAGCAAGGCCCCCGACCCGTCGCTGAAAAACCCGGCCGTATCGCGGAGGCTGGCAGCCGTCGTCGAAAAAATGATGGCCAGCAATCCCGAGGAGCGCTATCAACGGCCTGAAGACGTCAGCCACGATTTGCTGGTCGTCGCCGGCACGCTGGGGCTGCGCGGCATGAATCCCGATGGGCTGATCTGGACGATGCCCAAAACGATCCGGCCCAAGTTCTGGGAACACAATCTCGGCTGGATTGCCACTGCCGCAGCGCTGCTGCTGATCTTCCTGGTTGTGCAGATCTATCCCACTCTGTGGCAGCCGCGCTTCAGCACGCAAAATGAACCGGGAGAAAAGCAGGCCGGGTCTCCTGTTCCCTTGGAGCGCGAAGAGTCGAAACTTCCGAATGGTCCGATCAGTCAGCCTATCGGGTCGGGCGGCAGCCCGGGAAGGCAGCCCGCTCAAGGCGCGCCCGGCGGGAATAAGCTCGCGGCGGCCGACACACTCGACAAGACCGGTTCTGTGCCCAACGGAACCAGCGGCACGCTGACGCCTCCCGACAGAGTGTTCTCACCGTCGGCTGACGTAAGCGTCCATGACCAACTCGATCCCAAAAACTCCTTTGAAGAATTTGGCAGCAAAAGTTTTGCCGGCACGCCGAGTCCCGACACCTTGAACGATCATCCCCCCCCCATCGGCGCGGCGACCGGGACTGCTGCGTCACTGATTGACGTCGGCACTCCGGACGGGGATCAGCCGGTGCCCATGCCGGTCGAAGCACCCAAGCCGACGGCCATTGCAACGACGACCGGCCCAAACCCCGGGGACAGGCCACCCAAAAGCGCGACCCGCGCGGACGAGATCCCGCCTCCGTCGATCGCATTGATGTCGGCCGGCCACGAGACCGAATCGTACCCCACTCTCGAAGCAGCCTGCCGCGAAGCGCGGGACGGCGACATTATCGTGCTTAACTACGACGGCAAGCGGCCCGCACTTCCCGAAAAACCGATCCGGCTGGAAAACAAGCGGATCACGATCCGCGCGGGGCGGCATCAAAGCGGCAAGCTTTACCGGCCCGTGGTTGATTTCGACACGACGAGAAACGCGGGGGACGAAGAGGTGCCGCTCTTCACGCTGACAACGGCCAGTGTGGACCTGTTTAACGTGGATCTGCGCGTCTCGCTGGAAAACGACCGCTCCACGTCCGATTGGTCGATGTTCGCGCTGGGCGGCACCGATCAAGTGCGGGTGCGCGGTTCCCGAATCACCGTGGTCAACCCGCAAGCCCGCAGAGCATCGGTCTTCGATCTGCGGCCGGGAATGCGGCTGGATATGATGAAGATGGCTACCACGCAAAGCGGAGCCCGCCGCGAAATCAGCATCGAAATTGCCCACAGCCTGGTGCGCGGCAACTGCAACCTGCTTAGCTCGCGTTACACGCATCCGGCCCGGTTGAAAATCGGGAATTCAATTATTGCGCTGGAAGGCGCGTTATTGAACATGAGCGGTGATCTCGACAAGCCCGATGAGGATGCCGACCTTGAAATTGCCCTCGAGCACGTCACCTGCCTGGTGGGCAACAGCCTGGTCCGCATGGACGGGGGAGACGAGCCGCGCGAGTTATTGCCTGTTTCCGTTCAGGCCACCAACAACGTCTTTGCCACCAACTCTTCCGCCCCTCTGGTTTCCGTAAGCGGTAAAACCAGCGCGCAAATGCTGCGCGGCCTGTTGCGTTGGGAAGGGGAAAAGAATTTCTACGACCGGTTCCAGAAGTTCTGGACGATCCGGCCGACACAGGTGGCTTCTTCCGTCGACGAATACGATTTCTCGCAATGGCAAAAGCTGTGGGGCGTTTCGGGAGAGGCGGGGGCCAATTACGGCGGAATTCTTCTGGGCCTCCGACCGTTGGACGGGGATCCCCCTGGCTGAGATTGTTCCTGCCGACGTCGCACTGGCTGACGACGGCGAAAACCCGGCCAACGCAGCCGCCACCGACGATACCAACGTGGGCGCCGAATCCAGCAATCCGGAGTTTTTCTCGGACGCGACGTCCGCGGCAAGCCGGTAGAGAAGCGACGACAAGAAATAACACGCAGTGCTTCGGATCTCGATATTCCTTACCACGACGACACAACGAGCACGAAGCCGCGGAAATCGAAAATCCGAAATTCAAAACCCGAAGGAAATCTAAAACCCAAAACCTGAAATCGCGGCGGCATTAACTGTGCGCTCGTTCTTAGGCTGAAGGCTGAACTCTTCGGAATTCGCCTTTGCGTCCTTCGCGGCTTGGCGGTGAATTCTTCGTCCGGGTTTTGGTCATTCGTGCTTCGGATTTCTTTCGATATTCGGATTTCGTGCTTCGTCATTCCTGTACCGAGCTTCCTACCGGCTGTGGGTGGACTCCTGCATACTTGAGCGCACGGTGCAGTCCGTCTATCTTTTGTGCAGCCCATTCAAGGAGCCGCACTATGACGACCCGTATCAACGACGCTGCCGGTGAACACCATGACGTCTGGACCGGCGGCGACGTCGCCCCCGCGTGTCTCGTGGCGTTTACGGAAGGACCGGCCGCGGCGGCCGACGGCTCCGTCTATTTCTCCGACATCATGAACAACCGGATCATGCGCCTCGATCCGCGTTCGGGACACGCCAGTGTGTGGCGAACCCCCAGCGGCAGATCGAACGGACTGCTGTTCGACGCCCAGGGCCGGTTGCTGGCCTGCGAAGGCAACGAAATGGGAGATAACGACGGCAGCCGCCGCGTCACCCGCACCGACCTGGCCGCCGGCCAGGTGGAAGTCCTCACTGATCGCTATCAGGGATTGCGTTATAACGCGCCCAACGACATTGCAGCCCGATCGAACGGCCAGATATTTTTCACCGATCCCTGTTATGGGGATCGCTCCACAATGGAACTCGATCACGACAGCGTCTACCGCATCGATCCGGACAAAACGGTAACGCGTTTGATCTCGCAGCCGGATATCCAGCGTCCCAACGGCATTGCCTTGAGCCCCGATGAGCGGACGCTGTACCTGGTGGATAGCTGCCCCGTCGTGGGAGGCAATCGCAAAATCTGGGCCTTTGACCTCGCGGACGACGGTCGCGTTTCCAACCAACGCGTGGTTTACGATTTTGCACCCGGACGCGGCGGAGACGGCATGGCCGTCGATAAGCGCGGCAATTTGTATATTGCCGCCGGCATTCATCGGCCCCGCGGCCCGCACGAAACGACCGACGTTCCGCCCGGTATCTGGATCCTCACGCCGTCCGGTCAGTTCAAGAACCGCATTCCCATTGCGGAAGACGTATTAACGAATGTGACATTCGGCGGCGGCGATCTGAAGTCGCTCTACATCACCGCGGGAAAAACGCTGTTTACAACGCGGGTCGCGGTACCCGGCTGGGTGGTACACCGGCGGACCTCATGACATCACGCGCGCATCGAAAGTCCCAGGGTCTCCCGGCACAAAGCGCCCGGCCGCTCTGGAGCCGGCTTGGGGATCCCGCGTTTCTCGTCGGACTTTTAATTTTAGCGGTGACGGCGGCCGTTTACTGGCAGATCACCCGTTTCCGGTTCGTCAATTACGACGACTACGAGTACGTGGTGAAGAACCCGCGCGTGCACGCGGGTTTGACGGCCGACAACATCCGCTGGATGTTCACGGAGACGTACTTCGCCAACTGGCACCCGCTCACGTGGATTTCGTACATGCTCGATGCCGAGATCTTCGGCATCGACCCGTGGGGCTACCATCTCACCAACCTGATTCTCCACGCGGCCAATGCGCTCTTGCTCTTTCACGTGGTGCGCGCACTGACGGGCAGCCTGTGGAAAAGCGGCCTGGTGGCTGCGATTTTCGCCGTCCATCCGCTGCATGTTGAAACGGTGGCCTGGGTGTCCGATCGCAAGGACCTGTTGTGCACGCTGTTCGGGTTGGCTGCCATCGGCGCGTATTGTCGGTTTGCGCAAGGGCCAGGCGCGCTGGTACGTTGCGTCGCTGGCACTGTTTCTGGTCAGTCTGTCCGCCAAGCAGATGTTGGTGACCTTTCCCGCAGTGCTGTTGTTGCTGGATGTCTGGCCGTTGAAACGAGTCTCCCTGCTGGCAGACGCATCCGCAGCGGGCGCTGCCGCACACCAACCTGCCGTATCATGGCCAAAGCTGCGTTGCTGAAAAGATTCCCTACGCGGTGATCGCGGGCCTTTTCTGCTGGGTGGCCATCCTGGCACAACAGAATGAAGGAACGGTCAAGTCGACCGACCAGTTTCCGCTGGCGGCGCGTGCTGCCAATGCGGTCACCGTTTACGTCATTTACGTGGCGAAGACGTTGTGGCCGACTCACCTGGCCGTCAATTACCCGCATCCGGGCAACGACTATTCGCTGCCGGCCGTGTTGGGATGCGGAGCCGTGTTGCTGGCGGTCACGGCCGCTGCCTTCCGGCAACGGCGGAAGCAATCGTATTTACTCGTCGGCTGGTTGTGGTACCTGGTGACATTGGCTCCGGTGATCGGGCTGTTGCAAATCGGCATTACGCGGATGGCGGACCGTTACACGTACTTTCCCTCAATCGGATTGTATCTGGCCGGCGTGTGGGGCATGGATTGGCTGCTTGCCGAACGACTGGCGGGAACGCTGATTCCGCGACGACGCGTCCCCGTTTGGGGAGGCATTCTCGGCGTGGGAATCGTGCTGGTATTTGCCGTCACGAGTGCCCGGCAGGCAACGGTCTGGCGCGACAGCATCGCGTTGTTGACGCATGCGCTGGTCGTCAACGGCGAAGCAACGTCCGCCGTCACGCATTATCAACTGGCCCTTTCGCTGCACGAGCTGCATCGTTACGACGACGCGCAACAACATTACTCGCGCGCTGTCGAGTTGAAGCCCCGTTATGCCGATGCGTACCACGACCTGGGAGTTTTGTCGCGTGACCGGGGCCGCGTCGATGACGCCATCGGCTACTTCAGCAAAGCAGTTGAATGCGCACCGGGCATGGCCAAGGCGCATTACAACCTGGGCCTGGCCTTGCAGACCAAAGGAGACAACAAGGACATCGACCGCGTTATTTATCACTACGAACAGGCGATCGAGCACGGCAGCGGCTTCGCAGCAGCGCATGCCAATCTGGGCGTGGCACTGGAAGCACAAGGGCGACCCCAACAGGCCCTCGCACACTACCGGAAGCATTTGCCTCGATCCGTCACTCCCGCAGCCTTACTTTCAGATGGCCGCGATCCTGCACAAGCAAGGCGAGATAGTGGCAGCGACCAAGATGCGCGTGCCCGGGGGCACGTCGCGATGGGAAATCTGTTGGCACGAAGAATAAGCCCGCAGGAGGCGGCCGGGCATTTTCGCGAGGCGCTTAAGCTCCTACCCGACGATGCTGAGGCGCAGCAGGCTCTCGACTCTTTGCCGACAGTGAACGTCGATTGCCAGCAGTGTGAATTTGCCCGGTTCTTCCGAGTAACAGGCTCAATCCTTCCGGGGATCGTTGTCGCCACCGGGGAATTCATTACACTCTCCTTCGGTACGCACCGTCAGTCCCCTCGTATCGAATTGTCCAGCATGCCTCCCATCACCAAACTTCTGGCTGCCAATCGCAGTGAGATTGCGATTCGCGTCTTTCGCACGGCCCACGAGTTGGGCATTCGCACGGTCGCCATCTACTCGCACGAAGACCGCTACGCCCTGCACCGCTTCAAGGCGGACGAGGCCTACCTGGTCGGCCAGCCGGGCGAGCCGCTGCGGCGCTACCTCGACATTCCACGGCATCATCGACCTGGCCCGGGACTATCAGATTGACGCCATTCATCCCGGTTACGGGTTCCTGTCCGAGAATGCCGATTTGCGCGGGCCTGCGCGAGGCGGGAATCGTCTTTGTCGGCCCGCAGGCCCGACGTGCTCGATGCAACTGGGCGACAAGATGGCTGCCCGCAAGATTCGCACAAGGCGCGGCGTTCCCGTGCTCGGCGGCAGCGGCCGAGCCGTGGGAAACGCGGCCGACGGCACAGCGGCCGCTGAGTCGCTTGGCTTTCCGGTCATTCTCAAGGCGGCGCACGGCGGCGGCGGACGCGGCATGCGCATCGTGCGAACGGCCGACGACTTCGCGCACGCGTTCGACGCAGGCCGGCGCGAATCGCAAACCGCCTTCGGCAGGCCCGACGTCTTCGTCGAGAAGTTCATCCGCGCGCGCCCGGCACATCGAAGTGCAACTGCTGGGCGACAAGCACGGCAATCTCGTGCATCTGTTCGAGCGCGATTGTTCGGTGCAGCGGCGGCATCAGAAGGTCGTCGAAATCGCGCCGGCCCCGTGCACTCGATCCGCGACTGCGCGAGCAGATGTGCGAGGCGGCCTTGGCCATCGGCCGCGCGGTGAACTACGAGAACGCCGGCACGGTCGAATTTCTCGTCGACGTCGACACGGACGAGTTCTACTTCATCGAGGTCAATCCGCGGATTCAGGTCGAGCACACCGTGACCGAAGAAGTCACCGGCGTCGACATCGTCAAATGCCAGATCCTCGATCGCGCAGGGTATGCGCGCTCGAGCGATCCGGAAATCGGCCTGGCCATCGCAGGCCGACGTTCACACCAACGGCTTTGCCATGCAGTGCCGCGTCACCACCGAAGATCCCTCCAACAAGTTTCTTCCCGATTACGGACGCATGATCGCATTACCGCTCGGCCAGCGGCATGGGCATTCGGCTCGACGCCGGCACCGCGTTTTCCGGCGCCGTCGTCACGCCGTTCTACGATTCGCTGCTGGTGAAGGTGACCGCCCGCGGACGCAGGTTCATCGACGCCATCGCGCCGCATGGAACGCTGCCTGCAGGAATTTCGCGTCCGCGGCGTGAAGACCAACATCCCCGTTCCTCATCAACGCTGATGACTGCACCCGAAGTTCATGGCCGGCGACTGCACAACCGCGCTTCATCGACGAAACGCCGGAACTGTTCGATTTCCCGCAACGCCGCGACCGTGCGACCAAGCTGCTGACGTTCCTGGCGCGAAACGATCGTCAACGGCAATCCGCTGGTGAAGGACCGCCAAGCCGCGCGACGCAAACCGGCCGTCCCGCTGCAATTCGGTGCCACGGCCAGGGAAGCGTCCGCGCCGCGCAACGGGACAACCGCCGCGACCGAACTCGAATCCGCGAGTTCCGACCCGCGTTTCCCGACGGCACGCGGCAACGCTTGCAGGAACTCGGGCCCGAAGCGTTCGCCAGCTGGGTTCTCGAGCAGAAGCCACTGCTGATCACCGACACGACGTTTCGCGATGCGCATCAGTCGCTGCTGGCGACGCGGTTCCGCACGCTACGATCTGCTGCAACGTTGCCGACGCCTACGCGCGGCTGTGCCCCGACTTGTTCTCGCTGGAAATGTGGGGCGGGGCGACGTTCGACACGTCGATGCGGTTCCTGAAGGAATGCCCCTGGCAGCGGCTGGCCGAGCTGCGCGAGCGCATTCCGAACATCCTGTTCCAGATGCTGCTGCGGGCCTCGAACGCCGTCGGGTACACGAACTACCCCGACAACGTCGTCGCGCGAGTTCGTCAAAGAGGCGGCCGCGGCAGGCATCGACGTCTTCCGCATCTTCGACGCGCTCAACTGGACTGCCCAACATGCGCGTGGCGATGGACGCCGTGCTCGAAACCGGCGCCATCTGCGAAGCGGCCATCTGCTACACGGGCGACATCCTCGATCCCGACGCGGCCCAAGTACGACCTGAAGTACTACGTCGAGCTGGCCAAGGAACTCGAGAAGCATGGGCGCCCACATCCTGGCCATCAAGGACATGGCCGGGCTGTGCAAGCCGTACGCGGCCGAGCTGCTCGTCAAAACGCTGAAGCAGGAGATCGGCATTCCGATCCACTTCCACACGCACGACACCGCCGGCGTTCAGGCCGGCGTCGATCCTCAAGGCCGCCGAGGTCGGGCCTCGACATTGCCGACGCCGCCATGGCGCCGATGTCGGGCGGCACGTCGCAGCCGAACCTGAACACGCTCGTCGAAGCGCTGCGCATTCACGCCGCGCGACACGGAGCTCGACGGCGCCAGCCCTCGACGCCATTGCCGAATACTGGCGAGCCGTCCGCGAGTTCTACGCTGCCGTTCGAAAGCCCCGTGCTCGCCGCCGGCGCCGATCTTGTACCGCCACGAAATGCCCGGCGGGCAGTACACCAACCTGTTCCAGCAGGCCCGGCGCTCGGGCCTGGCCGATCGCTGGCCGGAAGTGTGCCGCATCTACGCCGACGTCAACCAGATGTTCGGCGACATCGTCAAAGTGACGCCGACGTCGAAGGCGGTCGGCGACATGGCGCTGTTCCTGGTCGCCAACGATCTGACGCGCGCCGACGTGCTGCGACGGCGACCGCGAGCTGGCGTTTCCCGCAGTCGGTGATCGATCTCGTTCGGCGGCCGCATGGGCCAGCCGACGGCGGCTTTCCCGACGCAAGTCCGCGAAGCGCATTCTCGCGCGACCGAGAAGCCGCTCGAAGGCCGACCCGGCGAAACGCCTGCCGCCGGCCGACTTCGACGCAGCCGGCCGCGAAGCTCGACAGCGTCGATCGGCCACGAGCCGACGCGACCGCGACGTCGTCTCGTACCTGCTGTATCCGAAGGTGTTCGAGGACTTCGCCGACCACCAGCGCAGTATTCCGACACCAGCGTGCTGCCGACGCCGGTGTTCTTCTACGGCATGGCAGCCGGCGAGGAAATCGCCGTCGACATCGAGCCGGGCAAGACGCTGATCATCAAGTTCCTGACGGTCGGCGATCCGCACGCCGACGGCACGCCGCACCGTGTTCTTCGAGCTCAACGGCCAGCCGCGCGACGTCACCGTGGTCGATCGCTCGCTGCGACCAGCGACCGCGGCGGGCGCCAAGGCCGATCCGGACGACCCGCACCAGATCGCAGCCCGCCATGCCCGGCATGGTCGTCACGGTCGCCGTTCAGGCGGGCGACACGGTCGCCAAGGGCCAGAAGCTGTTCATGCTCGAAGCGATGAAGATGCAAACCACCATTACGCCGAACGCGACGGCCGGGTGGTGAAGATACACATCCAGTCCGGCCTGCAGGTCGAAGCGGGCGACCTGATGATTACGCTGGAATCGTAAGCCGGACCTCGGTGATGTCACCCGCGCGGCCAAGCCGCAGATTCAATTTCGCGGCGGGATGCGGTCCGCTCCGCCGGTCAGCCATTCCAGCGAAAATGACGCCAGCGTGATTGTCTGGTACCGGCCGCGCCATGCCGCATTCAAACAGGCAGCCGATACTGCCGTCCGCGGCAACGACCAGGTCGGAATAGGCTGCCGGTCCCGGCCACACGGCCTTCGCCACCGGCCACGTCTTGCACTCGTCATAACTGAGTCGCACGGTGAGATTCTCGCGCTTGTCGGAGGCCGGGTTGGAAAAAAGGACTCGATTCCGGCCCGCCGACTTTTGCGTGCTCAGCGATAAAACGCTCCCCTGGCAGCGGGGCTCGATTAACGCTGGATCGTCGTCCAGCGGCGACCAGGTTGTTCCGCGATCGTGGCTGAAGGAAAACGCGCGGCGATGCGCGGGGCGATAATTGCGCACGTTGAGGTACAGCGCGCCGTCGTTGAGCTCCACAACGGTCGACTCGTCCGTATGGCCGGGTTGAACTCCCCCCAACTTCCATGTCGCGCCGGCATCATCGCTGAAAATGACATGCGAATGCAGGCCCTTGTCGTCGTTGCTGGTGGAATGATCGCAGGGGGCGACGAGACGCCCGTCGGCCAGTTGAATTCCGTGACACGGTCCGGTGGCATACCACCGCCAGTTGGGCTTGCGAACCTGCGAGCTGATCTCGACCGGTTTGGACCACGTGACACCGTCATCGCGGCTCACGGTGACCCAGACCGAACGCGGAGGGACTTCGCCGCGCAAAACTTGTCCCTCGTTGTCGCTTCCCCGGTTCTTGCAAAAGAGCAAAACGACGACCCCGGTGCGGCGATCGACGATTGGGCACGGATTGCCGCACGTCTGGTTGCCGTCGTCAACAACGGTCTCGACGGGCAACCAGGTTTGGCCGTGGTCGGTGCTGCGCCGCAGCAGGAGGTCAATGTTACCCGAATCACTCTGGCTGCCTTTGCGCCCCTCGCAAAAGGCCAGCAGCGTTCCCTGCCGGGTGACCGCGATCGCAGGGATGCGATACGTGTGGTAACCCCCGCTGCCGGACTGATAGACGGTCACCTTTTTTACGCCGGGGTCGGCAGCCCGCCCCGATACCTGGGGGATGGCAACCAGGGCGAGAACGACGGCCACGAAAACCCGCCGCGTTCCGCCCTCTTGCCCAGTTTTGCAGTTTTTGAACATGGAACCGACGGCTCCCAAATGGCGTTAGAACCAGATGCGACACGACTTCCGAAGCTGATTGTAGGGCGCAAATCGAGTCAATCAACGAGTTTTCCCAGTCGCGCACAGCGCAGCCCGGTCAATGTACGCCAGCCGCGCATCGGCCCGGCAACGTGTTTTCCAAGCCGTTCCGCGGGCCAATTGGTATTATTTGCAGCCGCCGGACGCCACGCAATCGTCCCCGGCGGGTTCGGGTGGACCCCACAGGGAAACCCTAGTTTCCCGGCCGAAAGGGAGGCAGCTAAGGGCTTCCCCCCAATTGGGGCTTGCCATTGATCGAAAAAATTTCTATCGTATTGAAGTTAACTCGGTTCATGCCACGGCAACCGCCCGCGGTGGGTCAAGCTTGTGTCGCGTGAGTTTTTGAGTTTCGAGGGAGGCCCATCGTGGCTAAAAAGTTGTATGTTGGGAATTTGCCGCTCAGCACAGAGAGAGTCATGTCGCACTTTGTTGAAGCGCACGGTGCCGTGGAATCTGCTCAAATTATTACCGACCGGGACACCGGCCGGTCCAAAGGCTTTGCCTTTGTGGAAATGGCAACCGATCAGGCTGCTCAGGCTGCGATCAACGCCCTGAACGGCCAACAGATGGACGGACGTGCCATCGTTGTGAACGAAGCGCGGCCCCGGGAAGATCGTGGCGGACGTGGCGGCGGTGGTGGCGGCGGCGGCGGTCGTGACCGCGGCGGCTACGGCGGCGGCGGACGTCGCTACTAATTTAGTTTCTGACAAAATGCTCCGGACATCATCGATGTTCTGGTCCTTTGCCTGTCGGGCACGGCGCCAACCGCATTTTGTTAGAAGCGACTAAAAGCCATCTCAATCAGGATCCCTCAACCGAGGGATGCTGAGAGGATCAATTCAATCGCCAAAACGGCGGGCCGCAAAGCCCGCCGTTTTGTTTTAAATCGGCACATCGATACGGTTTCTCGCAATGGGTATTCGATTCGACATCTTCGCGGTTGACTTGCCGCGGTTCAATCGATTTCTCGACGTCTCATTGGGAGACTTCTCGCCATGGCGACATCAGCGCACCGCTGTGGTTCCTGGCAGCGTTCTCCCGATCTGGCTGATTACGACCAAGCGACGCACAAAATAGACGCTTACGCATCCGTGAATGGAAAGGGAGTTCTCGGTCCTCGTTATCCGGAGTATACCGATAAGCCCGAGCATCTCCCGCTCACCGAAACGGAGACTCATCAAATCCCGTTTCTCCAAAAGACAGCCCGCGAATACCTTAATAGTGAATCGGCTTGTTCGTTCTTGTTTGTGCTCCGGGGCATTACAGAGTGCAAAGGAATCGACTTCATCGACTGCCTGACGAGCGGTTATCGTCGTTGGTGGATCGGTGAGGTCCTCCGTCACGCGCGCGAGGTGATGCGATTCGAGGAAGCGGAATATCAGACGCTGGAAACACTCTTTCGCAAGATTTTGCGCACGTGGGACTGCGGTTATCCGATCACGAAAGGAGACATCGGCTGTGATACGTCAGGACTCCCCGTGAATGCGCAATCCGACGACGTCAGAAAACATCGGACTCTGGACGAAAGACGAAACGCTGTGGATTGCCAAACAGTTTCGACGCCTGGAGGAGAGCAAGGTGCCGTTTTGCAAGGACACAGGCTCGCCGGACGATCTGCAATATGAGCAGGCGATTCGTAAGCAGCTTCGCGACATTGCGAGGGCCGGTGACTTAGCCTATGAGCAGCTCAACGTTATCTCATTCATTGGCTGACGTGACCGCTTTTCGGCTGCCGCGCGGGCACAAATACCGCAGATGTCGCTGCCATTCGATCTGATGACCATTGACCACCTGCAGAGATAAGAAGCCGATTTGCGTTCGGCTTTTCATTCGGGACATAACCTGTCCCGAACATGCTCACCCGCCCCTCGGTGCGTGAGAGCATGGCACCCGTTCCGAATTCTGTTGCAAGGACGATCCCTACCCCGTCTTGATCCCCAGCAACTCGCGGGCGTCGGCAAGGCCGGGGGCGGGGCGGCCGTATTCGCTGGCAATCACCCGCGACAAAGCAATCACATGCCGCCAGCGGAATGCCGGACGCGTGCGGGCGTATTCCTCGTTCACCGTGCGATAGTACTTTTCAGCATGCAGCGCACCGTCTTCGCTGGTGCTGTAGCGCAGCAGCAAGTCGAACAGCGGCCGAGTCGCAAACTGCTGCTGGCCGTAACGGTCCACAACCGCACACACGCGGGACTGATCCTTGCCCCGGATGGCTGTCTCGGTCTCCCGCAACAGCGTAGCGGCATCCATGCTGGCGAGCGCCTCGACGTCCTTGGAATAGGGATATGGCTCGGTGCGCACGCGGCCGCTTTGATCGGCCGTGTGATACGCGGCCACGATCAGGCTGGCAACCGTATTACGATGGTTGCTGACCTGGGCGATGTTTCGCCAGGCGTTGGCAGCATCGGATGCATGGACGCCGACCGAATCTCCATGCACGCTGCCCACCGGCTTTTCGACCGATGCATTCGAGGCTGCGCGTCCCTGGTCGTACAGCACCAGTTGCGTAGCGGCCAGAGAAATGGCTTCGCCGATCGCCGCGGGGGCGATACCTTCCGCCAGGGCTGCGGCTGCCGCTTCGGCTGCCTGCTCGCGCGTGCCGCCGAACACGGTGTGGCTGAAGTCTTCCACCCAGCGGTCATCGGGCTGCTTGTTGCCCAACGTCTTGCCGAGCAGCCCATATTGATCGAGGAGCTTGGGCAGCACGTCGCGGACGGCGGAGGTCTTCCAGTTGGGCCGCTGCTTGCGGCGTTCTTCCACGTTGCAGCAATAGCGGACCGATTGACGCAGCAGGGTTTGGGCGTGCTCGCGGCCGGTGAGATCAAGCGTCGCCCAGGCCCGCCATGCCAGGACAACACGGTGGACGTCCTCCTCGTCCTGCACGGCGAACTGCAGCGCGTTGTACGCCTCGTCGGCCGACTGCGCCATCAGCGCAGCGAACGTCCCTTCCGCGGCGGCGTAATCGGGCTGACGCGTGGCCTCGCGGAGAACTTCGCCGGGCGCCTTTCCGGCAGGCAGCTCGCGCGGGCGACGGGGTGCAACACTTCTTTCTCGCGTCCGCCAAAGGCGTGAATGCGGGCCGTGTTGCGATACAACACCTTTAACACGGGCAGCGGCGCCAATGCCGTGGGAAGTTCGCGGGCCATATCACCGGCCGGCACAAGAGCCATGAACGTGTGGAAGCCGACATAGTCGTGGCCGCCGAACGTCCGTGCATTGGCCAGCGCTCCCGCTGCGAGCAAGTGTTCGAGGTCGGTTCCTTTTTTCAACTGGTCGACAAGGGTCGGCATCAGCCGGTCGAGGGGCGTTGTCTGCATGATCTCGACGAGCGCTTTGCGCGGCCCGAACGAGAGGGCGGGGACTTCGTCGGCAGCCCAGACGGGGGCCAACTGCAAGTCGCTTGCCAACTGCGAGCCGACTCCTGCCACCAGCATTGCGCGTCCCACGTCGGCCAGAAATTCACGACGATTGCGTTCCATGACACTGCTCCCTTTAAGCGAGGTTCGAGCGCACACTGTCTCACGCGGGCGAACGTCATGATACCAAGTCGCACTTGCGTGTGGCAACTTTTTATCGCATTTGGCCAAATATCAGTGCGCCGTCGCCGACGCAGATAGTTCGCCTTTAACGATCTTCCCCTCGCCGCTCCTCGAAAATTGCAAAAAACACCGCAGCCCGTTACGGTATAAGTGCCAATGCGCACACGGCTTGTCGCGGGCCACGTTAGCCGGCGCTGACATGACTTCCGGTCAATAACGCTCAAATAGTTCACTTTGAGGTGATGCCCATGCTTGATCTTTCCCATCTTCGCGACGCGGTGCGCTATGAAGGCGGCATCAGCCGGCGGCTGTTCCTGGCCTACGGTGCTGCCCTGTCAGCCATCCCGCTGCTCGATGTGCGGGCACAGGGAGCACGCGCGGGCAAGACCGCGTTCGCGGACAATCCATTTCAATTGGGCGTTGCCTCGGGCGACCCAAACGACGGCAGCGTCGTCCTCTGGACAAGGCTTGCCCCCAAGCCCCTCGAGGGGGGCGGCATGCCCGCCGAGCTCATTCCCGTCCGCTGGGAAGTTGCCGACGACGAGGCCATGCGGTCCATTGTGCGTAACGGCGACGCTTGGGCCACTCCGCAGCTCGCGCATGCGGTGCATGTTGAAGTCAACGGGTTGCAGCCCGACCGGTGGTACTGGTACCGATTTATGGCCGGCGACGCCGTCAGCCCCGTGGGCCGCACGCGCACGTTGCCAGCGCCGCAAGCGGCGCCGGACAAGTTGCGGTTCGCGTTCGCTTCGTGCCAGCATTTTGAAACGGGGCTCTACACGGCCTACGAGCACATGGCCCAAGACGAGTTGGACCTTGTATTTCATCTGGGTGATTACATCTACGAAGGTGCCGGGCGCAATGACCGTCTCCGCAAGCACGTCGGGCCCAAACTCAAAACGCTGGAAGAGTATCGGAACCGCTACGGGCAGTATCGCACCGATCCCCTGCTCTCTAACATGCATGCGCGGTGCCCGTGGGTCGTCACGTGGGATGACCACGAATTTGAGAACAACTACGCGGGAGGTACCTCGAGTCTCAAGGACACGGACCCGGTTGCGTTCCTGGAGCAACGCGCCAACGCGTATCAGGCGTACTACGAGCACTTGCCGCTCCGCCGACGCTCGGTCCCGCACGGTCCCAATCTGAGGCTGTACCGCACCGTAAATTTCGGCCGGCTGGCTGCGTTCCAAGTTCTCGACACGCGGCAATACCGCACCGACCAGCCCAATGACGACACCGATTCGGAGCTGAACGACGCTGCTCTTAGTCCCCAGAACAGCATGTTGGGTCCGCACCAGTCCGGTTGGCTGAAGGGGGCCTTGGTCGAGTCGGCCGCTTTATGGAACGTCCTTGCGCAGCAGATCATGATGGCTATGGTCGCAACGGTCGAGAAAGGCCGCCACCTTTACGGCATGGATATCTGGAGCGGCTACGCCCACGAGCGGATGAAGCTGCTGGAGTTCATGGCCAATCGCAACGTGCCCAACCCGGTGGTCCTTACGGGCGACATTCACACCAACTGGGTCAACGACCTGCGCGTCGACGATCGCCGGCCGGAGACGCCCGTGGTGGCGACGGAGTTCGTCGGCACGTCGATCTCGAGCGATTCGGACCCGATCAAGGACAAAAGCGAAATCGACCGGCTTTTCGACGAGAACCCGTGCGTGCGGTTCCACAACCGGGAGCGCGGCTACGTGCGCTGCACCGTCACCCCGGGGACGTGGCGCAGCGACTACCAGGTAGTCGAGGACGTCAAAAAACCCGGCGCACCGGCGGTCACACGGGCATCGTTCGTCATCGAAGCAGGCAAACCGGGCGCCAATCCAGTTTGATCGCGGCACCCAAATCATGGCAGCCGCGGCCGTTGCAGCATAGCCTATAAGCTATTGACGGCTGATAGCCTTTAAGCTATAATTTCCCAATGTGGCTGGTTGCGACGACCAACGACTTTGACGACTGGTTTGCCGACATCGGCGAGGATGCCCAGGCGGAAATCATCGCCAAGGTGGAGCTTCTTAAGGTTCTGGGTCCCGCGCTCGGACGCCCGCACGCCGACACGCTCAACGGCTCGAAACATGCCAACATGAAGGAGCTTCGCGCCGATACGGCGGATCAGGTGCTGCGCATCGCCTTCGCGTTCGATCCAAAACGTGCCGCGATCTTGCTGGTCGCCGGCGATAAATCGGGCGGCAGCCAGAAGCGGTTTTACAAGCGCCTGATTGCCAGGGCGGACGCGTTATTCGACGCGCATCTGGCGAAGCTGAAGGCAAAGCGAAAGGGAAAGTGAGATGGCCAAATCGTTCGACGAACTGGTCAAGCGGACCACGATGAAGAAGACGCGGGCGAAGGCCGCGCGTCGTGCTCAAGAATTGCTCGGCGAATTGCTTTTAGGCGAGCTTCGGCGGCTGGCGGGCAAAAGCCAGCGGCAGGTCGCCGACGCCCTGGGCATCAAACAACCCAGCCTGTCAAAGTTGGAACGGCAATCGGACATGCAGGTTTCGACCCTGCGAAAGATCGTCAAAGCCCTCGGCGGAGAGCTTGAAGTCCTGGCAAAGTTCCCCAAGGGAACGGTCAAGATTGACCAGTTCGATCCGCCGCCTCGCGGTACGAAGCGCGGAGGGTCTAAGAAGCTGCAACTGGTGTAATGCGGCGTTCAAAGCAGTCTTCAAGGGGCAAAAGCAATGTCACCATTGGTTTCGGAAAAGATCTTATTGCAAGGGACATGGTAGGCCCTGGAGCAAGTTGGTCGGCTGTTCAGCAGTTCTATCACCGTGTTGAAACTGACTGTAGACTGAAGGCTGATGCGAACAAACAGAAGGGATTGAAACGCTGAGAGCGCCGAGTTCGCGGAGAAGATGAGGACTTGATAAACAGTTTCAGAAAACTCCGCGTCCTCAGCGAACTCTGCGTTTCAAATCCTACAGTCCTCAACCTAAAATCTTACGCGGAGACGCGGTGGTGGCGCGAAGAAGAATGACCCGCTGATTACTACCGGCTGGAGCCACCTGTCGCCGGGTGGGATTCGCACCCACCACTGAAAGTCGGCGACTTTCATGGCGCACAGTTTTATGACACGATGGCGACAAATCAATGAGTCCTGACCCTTCGTTTGCCCGGCCTGTTCGTCGCCTGCGACGTTCAGACTCCGGCTGTCAGCGCCTTCCGCAGCGGCTGGGGCAAGTCAATTCTCGCGAAGTACGCATCCGGGTACAGATAGTCTTCCCCCGATTCATCAATAATCCGCAACTGCTTGTGCTTCGCCGCCTCTGCGTCCGGAAGCGCCGCGTAAATCTTCCGTCGTTCGAGAGAAGCCTCGTAACCCTTATTTCGAATACAAACCACAAATTGTTGTCGTCTCGTCGGCATGAGCTAACTCAAATATCGTTTGATCTTGAATTCCTTGCGTCTCATACCAATGCAACTCAGCTCGCCGCAACGTGCCGTCGCGCAACCTGACGAGCGCGTCGCCCTTTCGTTTGCGCCAACGTCCCCGTCCGTAGATCCTTCTGAGTCGTGGTAACTCTCGAATGCTTTTCCCGGTCCCGATCGTGTTGACGTTCGTGATGGGACCGACGATAGAAAAGTACATCCGCCCATCCCACAATTCTATGACATAATACGCCCGGAGGGATTCGAACCCCCGACCTACGGATTAGAAATCCGTTGCTCTATCCAGCTGAGCTACGGGCGCAATAACATCAATATCGCCAAGACGCGTGCAGCTGCCAACCTGGGGCCGGGTTGTCGGTTGCGGCCTGGGTTGATCGAGCACGGAAACGTCCCGGCTGAATCGTAAAATTCAGCCAGGGAAATTTTCGCCGATGTTGCCGGTTGTGGCAACGCCGGACGCGTTGGATCACATCGTTCCCTGTGAATTCGCGCAAACCAATGCTCCCCGGCGTCCCAGCGGTTTGCTTCCCCGTCGCACGTTGTGTGGCAATCTACGGGCACACGGATTAGAATAGCGGTCATGCTAAATTGTTAGCATCCGGGGCGAAGGCGAACCACGCGTTCCCGTCGGTGATTCGCCCAAACCCCTCACGGGAGACGCGCATGGCAGCCCGCGAACAATTGGAGACGGCAAGTGACAACTCTCGCTGCCGGCGGAGCGTGACCTGCCGCCCCTCTTGCTGCGCGCGGAGCGTATCCGGAATTACGTCGGCCAGGTTCGCGCTCGCTTCGCTGGCGCGTTTCGCTCGCACTGTGCTCGCTCGCGTTTTGCTTGCTCGCGCTGTGTGACGGACGGCTGTTGGCGGCGGAGCCGGCAGCGACCACGTCTCGACCGGCTGTTGTGAATCGTCCTGACTTGTCGATTCCCACGTCCGCGCAGTGGAAGCAGTTGGACCAGGCCGTCGATCGCGGGCTGAAATTCCTTGCGACTCAGCAGCTTCCCAACGGTTCGTTCACAACGCAGCGGACAGCCGAGCCGGCGGTGACAAGTTTTTGCGTGATGGCGTTCCTGTCGCGGGGGCATACGCCGCTGCAGGGGACGTATCGCGAGCAGATCCGCAGGGCCATCGAATTTGTCCTTTCCACGCAGCAGCAAAACGGTTTGCTGTATGCCGATCGCGCGGGGACCGAGCTGTGGAAGCTCGCGGGAAACTACAACCATCCGATCGGCGGCGTGATGCTGAGCGAAGTGTACGGCATGGCTGAGTCGAAGCAGCAGGAGGCGATTCGCGCCGCGATTGAGCAAGCGCTCCGCTTTACGCGCGAACAACAGGTCAAACCGAAGCGATGGAGAGACGACAACGGGGGATGGCGTTACCTGGCGCCCAGCGTCAATATCGACTCCGATCTCTCGATCACCGCCTGGCACCTGATGTTTTACCGCTCGGCAAGAAATGCCGAGTTCGACATCCCCGAAGAGTACATGAAAGCAGCCGTCGCTTATGTCGAGCGGTGCTACGACGACAAAAAGGGGACTTTCGCCTATGGGCTGCGCGGGTACGGGCGTGATACCTACAGCCGCGGAATGGCGGGAGCGGGAGTCGTCTCCCTGGCAATGGCGGGCAAGCATCAGACAAAAATGGCGCAGCGCCGGCCAGTATGTGCTCGACCATCCGTTCAACCGCTTTAATCGCGGCGGCCTGACCGCGGAAGACCGTTTCTACTACGGGGCTTACTATTGCAGCCAGGGGATGTTTCAATTGGGGGGAAAGTACTGGGAGGAATTTTATCCCACCCTGCTCGCCACCCTGGTTACGAACCAGCGTGCCGACGGTTCCTGGGATCGGGAAGCGAATCAGGACGGGCAACTGGGGCCGGCGTATTCAACGTCGCTGGCAATTCTCGCATTGACGCCGCCGTATCAACTGCTTCCGATTTACCAGCGGTGAAGCGTCTTGCCCAGGATCTCCCCGTGCGCCCGCACGGCAACGCGAGGATAGCCGATCTGCTCAGTGGGCCATATTTTAGCCCACTGAAACAGGGCAGTCGTGTTTCGCTGCATATTTTACGATTTGCATTTTTTCTAAAATATGGCCACAATTTCCGTTGGGTATTTCAGTTGGGCAAAATGAGAGCAACCCACCATGACCGTGACGAAATTCCGAGCCGGGAAGTACGTTCGCCAACGGGCCGGCTACAAGGCATTCATTCCGGCTTCCCTTCCGCCGGACCCGCCGATTTTAATGGACTCGGAGATGATTCGGTTACTCTCCAGCGCTGACCGCACGTTAGCGCGGCTGGATGGTGTGGCAACGACGCTCCCCAACCCGGACCTGTTCGTGACCATGTACGTGCGGCACGAAGCGGTTCTCAGTTCCCAAATCGAAGGGACGCAAAGCACCCTGGAAGACGTGCTTCAGTTTGAAGCCGGCGCCAGAGGTCGGCGACAACGAGGCGATGTCGTGGAAGTATTCAATTACGTCAACGCAATGAAGCACGGCCTGCAACTGCTGCAACGACTTCCACTTTCACTCCGCCTGATTCGTGAAATTCACAAGCGTTTATTGAAAGGCGTTCGGGGACAGGAACGCAACCCCGGAGAGTTCCGGCGGTCCCAGAATTGGATTGGCCCTTCCCAGGCACCATTGAGTGAAGCAGTTTTCATCCCGCCCCCGGCCCACGAGATGGACGAAGCATTGGGTAACCTCGACAAATTCCTGCACGATCACGAGTCGCTGCCGGAATTGATCCAGTGCGGACTGGTCCATGCCCAATTCGAGACCATTCACCCATTCCTTGATGGAAACGGTCGCGTCGGTCGGCTGCTTATTACGCTGATGCTCTGTGAACGACGTATTCTGCAACATCCCCTGCTCTATCTTAGTTACTATTTGCAGGCCCATCGACGGGAGTACTACGATCGGCTGATGGCGATCCGCAATAGCGGCGATTGGGAAGGCTGGCTGAAATTCTTTCTCCGTGGGGTTTATCAAGTCAGCATAGGAGCAACGAAAACAGCGCGAGAAATCCACAAGTTGCGCGAACAGGACCGATCGAAAATCTCGGAGCATTTGTCGGGAAGTTCCAACGGCCATCGGCTACTCGACTACTTATTTCAGCAGCCGGTCCTCAACGTCGGCATGGCAAAAAGTCATCTGAACTGCAGCGATGCGACCGCCGGCAAAATTATCGATGGGCTGGCGGGACTCGGCATCCTGCAAGAGATGACCGGCCACCGGCGAAACCGGATCTTTCGTTACGGGCCATACGTAAAGCTGTTCGAGCATCAGATCCTGGAAGAATCGACCACGGACATGCCTGCGAATCCAGCTGATGCGAAAGCGGACAGATCGAAAAAATTACAGACGGGACGCTGATGTCCAGTCTTATCCCCGTTACAGTCTGTTGCGGGTAAACAATCTACCGCCCCTGCTGGAAGCTTTGGAAGACGCTGTTGCCGCTCAAAATTTCTTGCAGCCGGGCCAGGCTGCGCGTGAGCAGGACGCGGGTGGCGCCGTCGGTTTTGCCCAGCCGGGCTGCAATTTCCTTGGACGGCAAATTCTCCACGTAGCGCATCCGCAGGGCCTGCTTGGCATCCTCGGGCAGCGAGTCGAGGGCTTCCAACAAATGAAACTCGCGCTGGCCGCGGGAAAAGGCCTTGCTGGGGCTGGTCATGCTGGAGACCAAAAGGCCCACCAACCCCTGGTTATCGCCGTCCCCCGTGGGGGAAAAGATGCCGACCTCCTTGTCGGCTGTTCGCTTCTGTGCCCCCACAAACTTGCGGTGCGCGTCGATGATGCGTCTCTCAGCCAATTGGCACAGCCAACTGAACGGATCTCGGTCTCCCAAATCCAGATCCTTCAGCGAGGCCAGTGCGCTGAGAACGGTTTCCTGGAGCAAGTCGACCGGTTCCACCTTGCGACGCAACGTGGTGCTGACGTTGCGTTCGAGAAAGGCCAACAGTTGCGGCCGGTGTGATTCGACAAACGCCACCAGGGCCTGCTCGTCGTGGGCCTTGATTCGCTGGACCAGGATGTCGTTCGCATCGGACATGGTCGATGTTGCCGTGTTCTCGCTGCTTCCGGGAGGGCGTTTGCCAGTGGCGTTGGCCGGCGACATTGTTCAGAATACCCGGGTTTTCGTCCCGGGTCGAGGATGCCGGTTGCCATAACGGAAGGAATTCTCGCTGAAATAAACGGCCCGGCATTCGACTCATGGCCCGGATTGGTATGATGATGCTTCGGGCGGTCTGGGACCCATCTCGGTGGGTGGAAAGCCCGCTTCCAGGGAGGCACGCACCGTGTCCCACGTAGAGGGAACCGTCGATTTCGATCAAAACGAGCAAACGCTCGATATCGTTGCGCACCACGTCGAGCGATTTCTCGAGGCGTGGGAGAGAGCCGGCGATGCACCGCTGCTGGCCGACTTTTCGCCCCCGCAAGGGCAACTGCGCCGGCTGGTGCTGGTGGAATTGATCAAAATCGACCTCGAATACCGCTGGCAGGAACGCAACCTGCCCAAGCGCATCGGCGAGTACCTGGCCGAGTTTCCCGAACTCGCCGATGGGGGCGTGCCCGTCGAGTTGGTCTACGAGGAGTTTCACATCCGCCGCAACTGCGGGTTCCGCGTGGAAGTGGACGACTACGTGCGGGAGTTTCCCGAACAGGCGGAGGAATTGCAGCGGCTATTGGGAATCAATCAGCCGTACACATCCACGTCGATGCGCGACAAAGGGGCCAAATGGCAGCTGGAAGACATCCAGCCGGGCACGAGCATCGAGGACTTCGATCTGCTGGTTCCGCTGGGCGAAGGCAACTTCGCGAAAGTGTTTTTGGCGCGGCAACGCTCGATGCAACGGATGGTCGCCCTCAAGATTTCCGCCGACTCGGGCAGCGAGCCGCAGACATTGGCCCAGTTCGATCACGAATACATTGTCCGCGTATTCGATCAACGTCAAGACGCCCAGCGGCGCGTGCGATTGCTTTACATGCAATACGTTGCCGGGGGGACGTTGGCCCACGCCATTCGCCTTGTCCGGCAATCCGCGCTGGAAAAACGCTCGGGAAAAATCCTCGTCCAAGCCGTCGCCCAGGCGCTCGAGAAACGGGGGGAGACGTTGCCGGCCGAATCGGCCCTGTTAAAGGAGCTTAAGGGACTCACCTGGCCGCAAACCGTCTGCTGGATTGGCACGCGGCTGGCGCAGGCCCTCGATCACGCGCATCAGCACGGCGTGCTGCACCGGGATCTCAAGCCGGCCAACGTGTTGCTCTCGGCCGAAGGGATTCCCAAGCTGGCCGATTTCAACATCAGCTTTTGCTCGAAGTTGGCCGGCGCCACTCCCGACGCCTATTTTGGCGGAAGTCTGGCGTACATGTCGCCGGAACAACTGGAGGCCTGCGATCCGGCCAACCCGCGGGCCGCCGATTCTCTCGACGGCAGAAGCGACTTATATTCGCTGGGGGTGGTCCTGTGGGAGTTGTTGACGGGAACTCGTCCGTTCGCCGATGAAAAAATCGAAGGGGGCTGGTCGCAGGTGATGCGCTGGATGCTGGCGCGTCGCCGCAACGGGATCGATGAAGTCCAGTTGGAGAGTCTGCCGGCCGACTGCCCGCCCGGTCTCGCGCGAGTTCTGGCGACGTGCCTGAAATCCGATCCGTTCGACCGTTTCGCCAGCGGAGAGGAACTTTCAAAGCAGCTGGACGTGTGCGCGAACGCGCGCGTGCAGGAGTTGCTCCACCCGCCGCGCAAAAGCCTGCGCGCCGCAGCGGCCGGTGGGGCGTGCTGATCATTTTTCTGGCGACGGCGATACCGAACATCCTGGCGGGGCTGTTCAACTACTTTTATAACTTCACCACGGTCATCGCCAATCTGCCTTTGGCCACGCAGGAAAAGTTCGATGTGATTAAAACGATCGTCAATGGGACCGGCTACCCGATCGGCCTGGGGACGCTGATCGGCTTCTCCTGGTACCTGGTAGCGGGGTACAAGGCCATGCAACAGGGAGCGAACCTGCCCGGCACGAGGCTGGCGCGACTGCGGTGGCTGGCTCTGTACATGGGACACTTATGTGCTCTGGTGGGCGCGCTGATGTGGATGGCAGCGGGGCTTGCGTATTCGATCAGCCTGTCGCTGACTGCCGACGGATTCTCGGCTCAGAACAGCGCCCATTTCTTCATGTCGCTTTCGTTGTGCGGGCTGATTGCGGCAGCGTACCCGTTTTTTGGCGTGACCTACTTTTGCCTGCGGGTGCTGTATCCGGGCCTGTTGCGGGACGACCTGACCGCGTCGGACGACACGCGGGCCCTCAAGCAACTGGGCCGCATGTCGATCATCTATCTGGCCATCGGCCTGACCGTGCCCTTTCTGGGGATCTTCTTTCACGTGGTGTTTGATTACCAGTCACGGATCGCGATGGCCTTGGTGAGCGGCCTGGGCTTTGCGGGATTCGCGGTGCTGTTTGGATTGCACCGCCGGCTGCAGTCGGATCTGGACGCCCTGACGCGGTGTCTGTCGCCGGCTGAGTAGAGTCGATTTCCCCTCAAAGCCCCACACGCTGCCCAACGGGATGCAACCCGTCGGCTTTGTCGCCCGGACAACACCCACGGACGCAGTCCGTGGGCTTGGTCTCCTCTCTCCTGTCTCCTTTCTCCCCCCTACTCGCCACTCCCTGTTTTCTTGTAACAAAACCGCGCCGATGCCGCTTAGCTGTTTAGACAGGACAAAAAAGCCGCGTTCCGGAGAAAAAGGAGATAGCCATGCCCGACGGAAGCAGAAAACGACGCCACTCACCGATTCGGGCCAAACGGACGTGGTATGCCCAACACCGATCACGCCGATTTGCTCGCCGATTTTCAGTCTGTTAACACGCGAAACACGAGAGGAACCGCCTATGGAAAAATGGAACGACTAAACATCTCGATCTCTTCTCAATCTTCTTCACCAGACAACCCGCGACCAGATGGCCGCGGGTTGTTTGTTGCGCGGCGTCCCCTTCGCGGAGACCGGGGCGGGGCGGTTGGACAGCCGGCCGTGCAAACGGGGGCGTCACACGGCGGATTTTTGACACATTTTCCCCAGCCGTCAAAAAGCCTGTAACAACTCCCGTCCCCTCGCGCTTAGGCATCTAGAGAAACGTTACCAACGGAACCGGAGATCAGACAGCACTCCGGACACCCCGATTCATACACACTGCTGCCATTTAGGAGAATTTCAATGACTCGCCTTTTCACGCTGACCGCTTTGTCCCTGGTCGTGATCGCATTGTCGACGGCAACTTCCTCAGCCGCTCCGAGCAAGCTCGGGTCGGTCCACGGGTTTTCGGCCAAAATGGCCGCCGCTCCGATGATCAAACACGACATGAAGGACGCCCTGGCTATGGGCCCCAACAAAGGGGGCGGCAACAAATCGTTCTTCAAGGGCAATTGCTACCCGAAGAGTTGTAATTTCAAAAGCAACTGGTGCGGCACGAACTTCTGCTACCCGAAGTCTAGCTGCTATTGGGGCAGCTATTCGACCTGCTATCCTTCGTGCTACCCGATTTGCTACCCGTACTGCGATCCTTACCTGTATCCAGTGTGCTATCCGTACACCACGCCGATTTGTCCTCCCAAATTCGGTTGCTGGCCGTACTAACTGAATGGCGTCACAAAACCAAAGCCGGGGTGCACTCCCATGCACTCCGGCTTTTTGTGCTACATGAACGTCCAACGGGCGCGATCACGTTAAGCCCGCCTTAACCGGCGGCTCGCACGGAGGCGATCGAAAAACGCAACCGGACCGCGCGCCGTCGCCAGTCTGTCGAAACCGTTCCACGCTCGCGGGGCGACCGACCGGATCGGCCGAAAGACAGGCAGCCAACGCAATCGACCAGCCGCGCAGATCCGGATGCTTCGACTTGCGTGCACCAACCCGCGCGAAAGCAGACAGTGCATCGGGGGCGGTCCGCGCAATCTCCGCCAATGCCAACGCGACCTGGCTGCTGGGCGACTCCCCCCTGCCATTGTTCCGGCCAGGGACATTGTGCGACGCGTCCGCGGGCGCATAGCCGGTCAACAGCCCCAAAATCAACTTTGACCAGCTGAACAAGTCGCTGCGCAGCGTCAAACGAACCGCGGGCATCGAGCACTTCGGGAGCTGCAAACGCCGACGGATAACGATCGGGGGGGAAGACGCTGCGGTATCCGGCGACGCGCGCAATCGGCAAGACGCGATCCGTGGCCAGAAAGCTGATGCGTCCCGTCGGGTCGATGGTGAAGTCGTCCGGGCCGATGGCACCGACGCTGTGCTCGCCCAGGTGGATCGCTTCGAGCATGTTGAGGATTTCGCCCGCTGCACGGACGGCGCGTGCCGGGCTATACGACGTTCCGTTCCGCCACGCGCGCAGCGATTCTCCGTGGGATTGCGACGTGATGAGCAGCCGCTGGCCCGCGTGCTCCAGCCAGTCCAAGGGTTCCGGGAACCAGGCGGGAAAGTTGCCGAGAACGGCGCCGGCTTCGTATTCGAGCAGTTCTCGAATCAGCCGCGCGTCGTTCGCATCGGACCGCGTCCCCTGTTCGGCGCAGCGGATCTGCACGGCGACCCATTCGTCTTCGGCCGCCTCGTAAAACTCCTTGTCGGAGAAACGGAAGTTAAAGAAGATTTTGCGTGCGCGATAGCGGGTGCCGAACGGCGTCGAGTCGATCACGCCGTCGACGACGTACGCGGCGCGGTTTCCCGCGTCGATTCGCTCCCCGGGAACAAGCGGCATAGGGTGTCTCCGCGCCGGCTTAAAGCAAGGCCGACGATGTCAAAGTCGCCAGAGCCTCCCTAAACTCCTTGACGTTTTGAAACCGGGCATCCGGATCCCAGTTGACGCATTTAGAGAGCAATTGAAGGCAGCCGTCGCTCAGTCGGCCTGCCAGCGGTGCAACGTCGATCTTCACGGCGCGGGTGCCGGGGACTTCGGGATCGCCGGCGAAGACTTCGCGGGGGTTGACTCCCGCCAGCATGTAAAACAACGTGCTGCCCAGTCCGTAGACGTCGGCCTCGGGACCAATCGGTTCCCCTTGCCCGCATTCCGGGCGCAAAACCCGGCACTGTGCGAACCGTGCAGCACCAGGACGTCGTCGATCATCAACTGGCAGCCTCCAAAATCGATCACGGTGACGTGTCCGTATTCGTCCACCAGGATGTTCCCCGGTTTGAGATCCTGGTACACCAGCTCCCAGGTTTGTCCGCTGGCCATGCGGATGGGCTGCCCGATCAGTTCCAGAACGCGGGCAACCTGGTCGATCAGCCTGAGCGCCAAGGGTTCATCGAGCCCGCCGCGATAGTATTTGCCGACGACTTCCTTCAGGTTGATTCCCGGAACAAACTGCATGACGAGGTACGGCTCCGACGACAACAGGGCTTCGTCGTCGAAGTTCCATTCCTCGGCAAACTCGGTGCGATGCGGCCCGCGCAAGCCCAGGTTAACGTCGTAGACGTAATCGTTGGGATGCGGGACCGCATTGGATCCCTGATTGCGGAGCTGCACGAGAATGCGTCGTTCCGACTGCAAATGATGGCGCATGCGCACCAGCGAATCGGTGACGCCGTCGATCGGCTGCTTAAGGTCGTAACGGTACGTGTTGTACTCAGCCAGCGCTTTTACCAGGACGCGGTGCCCCGTTTTGCGGTCAAGGGCCACCAGAATGACCCCGCCTCCGCCCCGCGCGAGCAGGTCGTGCACCTCGTAGCGCTGGGCAATCCGCTGGGGAACCGTCAGCCGGATTTCCCGGTCGTCGCTCAGCTTGAGGGCCAGCTTGCGGAAGCTGCGACCGTTGATCTCCACGTGTTGCCACGTGTGGGTCGCCTTTTTCTTGAAGGCAAATTTGGCCATCGACCTTGATGCATCTCACCCAAAATTAAAAAAGGGCCCACCCGGGAAGGAGTTCTTCTCGGATGGGCCCATAGTACTTCACAACAGCCTTACAGTTCCAACAACCGCAGCGGGTTGAAGCTCACCAACCGGCTCGAACGACGGCCATGATAATAGGCCGACTTCGGCGGCGGGGGAGCGTCCTTAGCTGCCGGCGGTGCCGGAGGTGCGGCCGGCGCAGCTGGTGCAGCGCCGCCACAGCAGCTGGGCGGCTTGGGCTGGCAGCAGGTCGGCGGAGGCGGTGCAGCACAGCCACAGCTCGGTGCCGGATGTCCGCATCCACAGCCGCCGCCACCGCAGCAACTGCTCGACGAGCATGACGAAACACTTGCGCAGCCATGTTGATGGCCGCCGCCACAGCCATGTTGATGGCCGCCGCCACAACCACAGCCACCATGAGAATAGTGACGATGGAAGAGACCGGCTTTGGCAGTGCTTCCCATGCCTAAAACTGCGATGCCACCCAGGGCACCGAGCGATTTCCCAATGAAACCGCGTCGACTCACAAAACTCATATCCATGGTGCCTACTCCTTCTGATTCAAACTGAGTTACGACTTCCAGTGAAACGCGCGAAACAACTGGAGCAATCGCTAAAGTTAGCTCATGCACCCACAATATAGTTACTTTGTCCAATCCACGATTTCAACCCAACTTAACCCTATTTCTTCTGTTTCTCCAAGATTGGGAATCGCCGACTCCGAGAACTTGCGGCGCTGGGGACTGTTCGTTCTCAATTTGGCAGCCTTCTCCGTCGCAAAACCGCTTAATTTCACGCAAAAGCGACCTTTCTCGACCTTAAGCACCATCGCCAACGCCGCCCGGATGTCACCAGGCCGTCCAGCCCCCGTCCACCAACAAGTTCTGGCCCGTCACATAGCTGGATGCCTGACTGGCCAGAAAAACGACGGCCCCTTTGAGCTCAAAGGGAGATCCCATCCGGCCCAGGGGACTTTTCTTGCATAGCCGCTCCACCATGGCCTGGGGCGCGTTTTGATTGGGAAACGGTCCCGGACTTAGACAATTGACCCGAACATTGTCGCGCGCCCAATAGACGGCCAGGTGCCGGGTCATGTGAACCAAACCCCCTTTGAGTGCGTGATAAGCCACCGGGCTGGCGGGGCAGACATCCTGATAGGCATCCGGGTACGAGCCAACGACACCGTACATCGACCCCAACAGGATAATGCTGGCACCGTGGTTCCTGGCCACTGCCTCGTTCCGCACCAAGCGCGAAAGTTCAAAGTACCCGGCCGCATTGACCAGATGCCGGCTGAATTCCTCATACCCCACCGTGGTCCAATCCTTGCCCAAGGCTTCGTGTCCGTTGTTGACCAGGACGTCGATGCGTCCGGCCGCGGCGAGCACCGGTCAAAACCGGCCTTGAGCAGTTCTTCGTTCATGTGGTCGAGTTGGACCGCGTGGTGCCGCGCTCCACCGGGAGCGGGAAGCGAACCGGCGACCTGCTTGGCACGGTCTGCATCGCGGCTGGAGACGACCACCGTTGCACCGGCCTCGGCCAACGCTCGGGCCAGGGCCGAGCCCAGCCAACCGGAGGCCCCCGTCACCAGGGCCACTTTGCCGGTTAAGTCGAACAGCTGTTGAATGGTCGGTTCCGGAGAGGTGAATTTCGACATGCTTATCTCCGATCGCATCCGTCGGGATCAACGTCCTGCCAGGCGGCCGTTTCGACCGATTTGAGGATCGACAAATTCACGCGGAGAGTTTGCACCGCTTCATCGAGGGTACACAATGGCCGGCTTCCGGTACACAGGGCGTCGAGAAATACGAGCGCCTGTCTCTCAAACGGGGCGTCGCGCTCGGCCGCGTCGAACTGTTCCATGTGCCAACCCGCGTCGGGTTTCAACTGCCACATCCAACGGTCGGCGTGCAGTTCACAGCGAACGGTCCCCGCCGCGCAGACCACGGTGTACGTCGATTCGTTGGGGGCCTGATGCTGGTTGAGAGAATACGATGCGAGCAAATCCTCGTGCCGGGCAATGACGTGAACCGTGTCCTCCACCTCCACTCCGGGCAGGAGCAGATGCGCCGCATCTGCCGCCACGCGCGTTACGGGTCCGACGATCCATTCGGCAGCGTTGATAACGTGCGTGAGCGCGTCCTGGATGGCGCCCCGCCGGTCGCCCGGTCGCGATAGTAAATCTCGCGATACGCGGGGCGGTAGTGGGGAAAGTTCTGCCCTCCCTGGTACGTCAGCTGCACCGGCTTGCCGAACCGGCCCGAGAGAATCTCTTTCCGCATGGCGGCCAACACCCGCTGCGCGATACACGTAGGCCACCGCAACTGCCAGATTCTTCGGCGCACAATCTCCTTGAGTTCGTCGATTCCCTCCAGGCTGGTGCTTAAGGGTTTTTCGATCAACAGATGCACGCCGGCTCGTGCCAGCGTGAGGGCCATCGGCATGTGCAGTTGGGCCGGCGTGCAGATGACGGCTGCCTGCGGCGGGTCAGCCAGGGCCGCGTCGAGATCGCTAAAAACACCGCGCAGTCCGTAGCGCTGGGCCACCTGTTTTGCAAGAGCGCCGTTGATCTCGCACAACAGGAGATTGGCGCGGCCGGTGCGCTGAAAGCAGCGCACATGCCGTTCGCCGATCGAGCCTGCGCCGATCACCAGGACGTTGATCACTTCAGCCATGTCTGCTTAACCCGCATTTAGCGACCGCCGTTTTGCGATCCGCTGGATTTGCTCCTCGATATCGAGGCCCACTTTTTTGCTCCAGGCTGCGCAGCCTGGCAACGATGGGGCCCGGCTTGCCGTCGGCAATCGGCGTGTTGTTGATCCGGGTAACCGGCATCACGCAGTACGGCGTGCTCACGGTAAAGGCTTCGTCGGCATTGACGGCGTTAAACGTCTGGATATCGCGCTCGACGAAACCGATCCCCAACTCGGCTGCCAGCTCGATCACCGTCTGGCGGCTGATGCCGGGAAGAATGTTCCGCAACGTCGGCGAAACAATCGTGCCGTTTTCGACGATCAAAAAGTTCGCACCGCTCGTTTCGGTGACGTTCCCGTCCAGATCGAGCAACAATGCGGCAGCCTGCGGGTCGACCATGCGGGCTTCCTGGTCGGCCAGGTAGTAGTGCATGCGGCTGCGGTATTTCATCTTGGGATCGATGCATTGCGGCGGGACATGCCGCACCGAGGGCGTCACCAGGTGCAGCCCGGTTGTGAGATACTTAGCCCACAATTCAAACGGAAGCGGAAACGTGTGCGCGCACACGGTGGGCGTGGTGCGTGCCCCACCGGCTGCTCCGCCGGCATACGTGGCGTATTCGCCGGCCGTCACGAAGATGATCAATCCCAGTTCGTCCTCGGGATGCGCGACGGCTGCGTTGTGCTCCACCAGTTTGCGGGCGACGTCGGCCATCTGGTCCATGCTGATGCCGATGTCGAACCGCACGTATTTAAGCGCCCGGGCCAACCGGACCAGATGCTCCTCCAACCGGTACAGTTTGTTGTGAAACGTGCGGACCATCTCGGTGACGGTTGCGCCGAGGACAATTCCCGCGTCGTAAATGGCCAGATGGGCTGCGGAAGCCGGCACCATCCGACCGTTGAGATACACCACTGGCTCGGGCACTTCACTTACTCCGCTTGTGCGCTCTGACGTTCGTACTCCGCCACCAGGGGACGATACGCGTACTGTGCCAGGACAGCCACCAGGCCGCGGTCGCTTTGATCGGCAGCAACGGCTGCCAGGGCTTCGATGGCGTTGTACATGGCTTCGACGGCCGTCTCGAGCTGGGTGACGGTTTCCGCTTTCTTCCCCTGGTCTTTGGCGATGGCCGCCTGCCGCACCGCTCTGACCGCTGCCAAATAAAAGAGCACGTATTCGCTCCGCTTGGCATAGTAATAAAGCAATTTGTGGCCGCGGATCGCAGGCGGAGAAAGCGCGGTAAAATTCGTTCGACACTTCCGTGTAGTGCGCGTTGAGCTGGTTCCACCAGTCGGGAATCGGTTCGGCACGGTAATGCTTCATCAGCATGCCTTCCACGGGAAAGGCGAATCCCAGGTCATTCGCGTCGATCAACTCCGTGGCCTTTTCCATGTGCCCGAAGGCCAGCCACAGCCGGTCGGCAGCCGACTGCTTTCCCGTAAGCGCGACAAACAATTCGTCATGCGCGCGCCGGGCCGTCATTGTGGGATCGAACGACGCGCACGACAAATAATACACCGTCGGATCGAGTTCCGCGGGCAACCAATAACGCGTCGAAAACCCGTTCCATCCCAGCCGCCGCAACTCAGTTGCAAGCGTCTCGATGCTCCCCAGCGAAGATTGCGGAAGTACGCCCACGTTGTCGTCGGCCAGGGTGAAGATGAGATCGCTTTTTATTTTGGCGGCGGGAACGGCACGCAGCAGATCGCGATTCGCCGCCACGCGCCGTGCCGTGTAATCGACAAAGTGCAGCGTTCCCACCCCCTTGGGCAGCACTTCGGGGAGCACGTCGAACAAAGCGGGATCAATCTCGTTGATCACGGCTGCCACGCGCCGGCCGTCTTTGTCGACCAGCAGGCTTTCGTCGGCCAGCAGGTTCCGCAAAAAGGCCAGCGTAACGATGTTCCCCTTCACCGCGTTCTCGCCGCGCGCTCCGGAAGCAATCAGTTTTCTCCCGCACCCGCTCGACGAGTGCATCGAGGGTAATTCCGCCGGGGTCGCCGCCGTTGCCCAGTTGTTTCCAGGCGCGCAGCGTGTTCCGACCATTGCGGAAACTCGGGCAAGCCGAGGTAAAGGACGTCGATGCCGGAATACGTTTCCAGGTAGGCGCGCAGCGACGTTTTCACCAGGTCTTTGAGAACCGGATCGTCGGGCGCTTGTTCGGTGCCGGGGGCAATGGTGAGATTCTTAAGCCCGACGGCCGGCTTTGAACCGGGCAGCGCGCGGGCAAACTCGCGCGGGAATTCCAGCGGCGTGATCGCCACTCCGACCGACATGCCCCACGCATGGGCGGCGTCGATCAGCCCCTGCATGTGCTTTTGTCCGGCTGCGCTCATCTCGGCGTAGGTCGACTTGCCGGCGAAGTCGGGATTCTCAAACGCGGCGGCCCCCCGGAATGCAGCGCGGCCCGGGGTATCACCGTCCACCGGGTATTTCTCCCCGAACCACAAAACGCCGGTCTCCTTCTTCACCCCGCCAAATTCGTAATGCACAAACGGGTGCCAGGGATAAACGGCGAGCATCACCCGGTTGAACTTGAGCTTGGCCAACTGCTGGAATAATTGCTGCTGATCGCTGACGGGCCACGACTCGGGACCGACGGCGAAATCGTTGATTGTCCGCCACGTGCGATCGCGCAACACGGGTTCGAGGCGCACGTCCAGGCCGCCCAGTTCGGGAGCCGGTTTGCGGGCGGGAAACACGTCGCTGCGCATCAAGTACCTGACACCCATCCGCCGGCCCCACTCGTAAGCGGCCCACAACGTGGCGACGGGGCTTCCCCCGCCGACGATCAAGGCCGGTTTCCCCGCGCAGCGTGACGCTGCGCAGGCAATGTCCCTGATCGCTGAGTTGCGGCCAACCGTCGCCTGCCAACTCCTTCACGGTCGGATTGGTCGCAGGGCTGCCGACGAGAATTACGTGCGTGGCTGCGGGCGTAATCTGTTCAACGGCTGCGGCCGGCAGATCGAACAACTGCGCGCACTGTGCGACCAGTTCATCGCGGGCGACGCGTTCGAGACGGGGCGCATCGGCGGCGCACATCACCTCGATGCGTCCTTTTTCGTCGGCTGATGCAGGCGCGGTGCCGCATACCAGGGCTGCGAGGGACAGGAGGGACAAAGCGGCGAAGCGCATTTGCCGCACGTGGCGCGTTCGGAACACGGACGAAGCGGAGCTTCGCGGAGGTGCGTTCCCAAGCGGAGCTTGGGAACGAGAGAAATCGCAACGTCGTTTCGTAGGATCCATTTGGCACCCGAGTCAGTGCGGGACTATGAGCAAAACTGAGCACGCGTCATGGGGCCTGGTTGGCAAAACAGTAGAGCTTGTTGATCGTGCGCACGTAGAGTCTGCCGTCGGCAATGGCGGGCGTGGCGATACACGGCTCCCCCAGGTCGTTTTTGGCAAGCATCTTGACGGTGGGACCCTGCTTGAGAACGACAATGTGCCCGTTGTTGCCGGTGACATAGATCTTGCCGTCGCCGGCAATGGGGGACGCATAGTACTCCCCCAGGTTGCCGATCCGCTTTTTCTCCCAGACCCCTTTGCCATTTTTGGCATCGAAGCAGGCCGAGATGCCTCCGTCCTTAACGACGAACAACCGGCCGTCAACCACCAACGGGGAAGCGATGTTCGACGGAGCCGTGGTGTTCAGATTCCAGACGAGGTGCGTCTTGGTGACGTCCCCCTTTCCGCCGCCGCGAACGGCCTGAATGATGTTCCCCCCGCCGACGCGGTTGCCCGGGGGTTGGAAGGCATCGTCGATTTCATTGTCGACGAGGAAGCCGTCTTTGTTGTGGTCCCCCGCGTCGAATTTGTCCGCAAAGGCTTTGTCGAGTTCCGTTTTGTCGAGCTTTTTATCCTGGTTGACGTCCTTCCACTCCAACAAGGCCAGCTTGAGAACGCGGCTGGTATCGCCGTAGCTTTGCACCGACACGTAGATCGTGTCGTCCACCACGGCCGGCGTGGTCATAATCGTCCGCAACAGCGTGTTGCAGGTCCACACCAGCGCGCCGTTGTCGGGATCGTAACCTTGCAGCTTGCCGCTGCCGGCCACCACCACGTCGGTCCTGCCGTTGGTCGTGCACAAAACGGGGACCGCATAACCGGCCAACATTTCGGGACGGGGCGTCTTCCACAGCTCGTTCCCCTTGTATTTGTCGAGCGCGACGAGAAATGGCGCCAGGTCGTCGTCCTGGTTGAAGATAACCTTGTCCTGGTAAACGATGGGGGAATGCGGCTGCTCCCCAACCCATCAGGTAAAAAGGCATGGGGATCGGCTGCTGCCAAAGGAGGTCCCCCTTGGCGGCGTCGAAGGCCAACATGCCCAGCGTGCTGAAGTAAACGTAAACGCGTTCGCCGTCGGCGGCCGGCGTCGACGAGGCGTGCACGTTGGGGGGCATGATGACCGGCAGAGGACCGGTTTCGAGTTCCTTTCGCCACAGTTGGGTCCCCGAGGCTGCGTCGAAACAAAAGACGCCGAATTTTTCTTTCCCGACAAGTGCCGTGGTGAAGACGCGTCCGCCGGCCACCACGGGGCAGGCGATCCCCTGGCCGATCTCGGCCTTCCAGAGAACGTTTTTGTCGGTGGAGAATTCGACGGGGAGATTTTTGCCGTCGGCGGAAACGCCCGCTGCATTGGGGCCGCGGAACTGGGGCCAATCCTCGCCCCGCGCCGTGCAGACACACAGCGAAAGACTCAGCACGAAGGCAACCGGCACGACGCCGGCAGAACTACCCAAGCCGACCGCTCTGCGGTCGGTCCGACGGCGCAGCCGTCGGCTTGGGAAGAACGGCGATTGTTTGTCGCATAATTGGGCATGGTGATTGAGGCGCGCCATTATTTTCTCCCGACTCGGTCTCACCCCAACGTAGCCTTCGAGAGTGTGAAACTCAAGCAGGTTGTCGCGTCGGCTGGCGGGAAGCGGTAGAATCGAGCGGCTGAAGCGGATTATTGCTTGTGGAGTCAAGCTCGCGGGGATGCCGTCATGGCCTATTCAGTCCGGTGTCAGTGCGGTGAAACGCTGCCGGTCGATGTGTGGCAGTGCGGTACTGAGCTCAAATGCCGGCGTTGCAGGGCGACCGTCCGCGTTCCCGATCTGGTGACTCTGAAGACGCAGTCGGCAGAACGGTACCCGCTTGACACATTACGCGACAAAATACGTGCGACGCTGCAATCGCGAGAACCGCCATTTGACGGAAAGTGTCACCGTTGCACGTCAGCTCGAGGCAGAATGGCAGATTCCGGTGACCGTCAGCATCCTGAGAGAGCGGACTCCTGACAATCACGCAGACGGCCTGAGTACTGTGACGGATGTGCAGGCCGGCACCGGCACGTCCGTAATTTGGGAACCGGTTGAGTTTCCGCTGCTATTGTGCCCGCGATGCAAGGCAAAATTCGACTCTATGCGTTCCAAGTTGGGGCCGTGGAAGACGATCGAGGCTCCTCCCGCCTGGCATGTTGCCGTCTACTTGGCGACATTTTTCATCGTGTTGCCGGCGGTTATGTTTTATCTGTGGGCCCTGTCACAAGACAATGTGCTGCTCATCCAACGTCCGTCTGAGCGTAGGGGCTTCCTGATTATCGTTTGGATGACCGCGTACCTTGTTTGCGGAGCGGGTGCTGCCGGGCTGTGGTATTTTCGTCCGCGCACGCTGCGCGAAGACCGGCCCGTCGCGCGCTGGTTCGCCGGTGTTTATTCGTTTCGGGAACTAATCGACACAGATGCCGATATCGACGTCGGCTTCGGCCGGCCGGAACCGATTGAATCGCGCAGCGGCGCGTGATGCAACGCCCCTCAACCGCCGACGCTGGCGAGCGCCTCTTCGCGCGTGTTGAAGTACGGGAGCACCGTGTCCAGCTTCATGATGCGGAGCACGTCGCGCATCCCCTCCGAGGCATCGCAGAGGACGGCCTTGCCCCCACCGGCAATGGCGCGATGGCACAGCGCCATAATGGCCCCGATGATAATCGACCCGAAGAACGGCAAGCTGCCGATATCGATGACGATGTTCTTCATGCCGGGATCGTCAAAGACTTTGTGCAGCGCGTCGATCTCACGTTCCAGGGCCGATTCCTCCGTGTTCAGGCAGTCCCCCATCAGGCTGACGATCAGGGTTGCACCCTGACGTTCGTAGCGAAACGCCTTGTGAGTGTTGAGCACCATGTTGTGGAAATAACCGTTTGGGACAACCGACAGAATAATACAAAGCGAGCGGATCGGAACAAAGGTCCACCATGATTATGGCAGGCCCGAAAATAGAATTCAATAATCGGATTAAAATTCCACTTTATCATCATACCGGCTGGGAGGACGCAGGGAAGTGTAAACCGGCCAAGACGGTCAAATGCTCGCTGAGCCGCATTCCGCAGGGGTGCCATGCTCTCTGTGTGCCACGGCGGGTGGCGGGGCGCACCGGCGTATGCCGGAAGCCCCCGTCAGCTAGAGCGTTCTTCAGTTAGAAATCGGCATGCCGCATCGTTCCGGGGCGTGCGTCGCGGACTCCGCTTTGCCCCGGCCACCCCCGGGAGAAAAATACCACGCGGCGTTGCATGGCACCCGCGCACGTTGGGCCCTCACTCAGGAGTCACATAGGCGGAGGTTATTCCCCCGTCGACGACAAATTCGCTGCCGTTGACGTAAGATGATTCATCCGACGCAAGAAACAATGCGGCCTGCGCCATCTCGCGCGCCAAGCCAAAACGGCCCATGGGTATGTGCACCAGCCGGCGCTGTTTCTTTTGAGGCGTGTCGAGAAATTTCATCAACAGCTCGGTCTGCAACGGTCCGGGGCACAGTGCGTTCACGCGAATATTTTCCCGCGCGTGAACGATGGCCAATTCTCTGCTTAACGCCAGCACGCCCCCTTTGCTGGCGGTGTAGGCCACCTGCGGGGTGGCCGCCCCCATCAGCGCCACAAAGCTGGCCGTGTTGATGATCGAACCGCCGCCGGCACGACGCAGCGCGGGTATTCCGTACTTGCAACCGAGAAAGACCCCTTTCAGGTTGATCGCCATCGTCAGCTCCCACACGTCCTCGGTTGTTTTGACGGCGTCGTCGTCGTCCTTGTGCATGATGCCCGCATTGTTAAACAGGATGTTGAGCTTGCCGAACGCGGTTTCCGCCTGCTGGACCATGTTGTCGCAGTCGGCGGCACGGGAGACGTCGGCCCGCACAAAGACGGCTTTACCGCCGGCAGCTTCCACCCGCTGGACTGTTTCCGCGCCGGCCTGATCGTTAACGTCCACGGCCACGATGTCGCGCCTTCGGAAGCAAACAGGAGGGCGGTTTCGCGGCCAATGCCGCCGGCTGCGCCGGTAATCAGGGCAACTTTGTCGGCAAGTCTCATGGAAATGACTTTCTCTGCGACCGCAGCCGCGGTGCTTCTTGAATGAACGTGTAAAACAGTTTTTGCTGCACGGGGTCGGTAGCCGACGTGAGCTCGGGATGCCATTGGACGGCAATCAGCCACGGATGCGCGGGCATCTCGACCGCCTCGATCGTCCCGTCGGGAGCGTGCGCGACGACTTCCAATCCGGCTGCCGGGTCGCGGATCGCCTGGTGATGCCAACTGGCTGCCAGGAAATCTTCCCGGCCCAGAATCCGTCCCAACCGGGAGTCCGCGCACACGCGGACCGGGTGCGTGGTGGGTTCGCGCGGCGGCAAACGGTGAACGACGGTTTCGCCGACCACGTCCGGGAGATGGATGTAAAGCGTCCCGCCCAGGACCACGTTGATGACCTGCGCGCCGCGGCAAATGCCCAGCGTGGGAATGTTGTAGTCAATGACCCGTTTCGCCAGGGCCATTTCGCCGTTGTCGCGTTCCGCGTCGAGCATATAAACGGATTCGTGCGTTCCGCCGCCGTAATGGGCCGGGTCGAGATCCCCGCCGCCGGCGAGGATCACCCCGTCGAGAATCGCCAGCAATGCGTCGATTCTTTTTTCACCGGGCGGGATCAACAGCGGAATTCCACCGCCGCGCCTTACCGAATCGACATACTCGCCCGGCAAGGGAAAGCGGTTCCCTTCGTCGCGGCCATAGGTGGTGATTCCGATCAACGGCGCCGGCATGGATGAAGAATCCTCAAATGCGCTCGAAGTAGCGTTTGCGCTCCCAGTCGGTCACCGCTTTGTCGTAGAGCGCCTGTTCGGTGCGGAAGAAGTGCGTGTAGTGCTCGACGACGTCTGTGCCAAACGCCGCTTGCGCCAATTTGCTTTTTTCAAACAGGTCGGTAGCTTCGCGCAGCGTTCGCGGCATGTAGGGGAGATTTTCGGCGTTGTAGATGTCCCCTTCAAAACTCGCCGGGGGATCGATTTTTCCTTCAATGCCGTCCAGGCCCGAAGCCAAACTGGCGGCGTACGACAGGTACGGATTGCAATCGGCGCCGGGAATGCGGCACTCGATGCGCAGGCTGTCTTCGTTGCCGACGATGCGAAACCCGGCCGTCCGGTTGTCGCGACTCCAGGCCAGCCGCGTCGGCGCCCAGGAGCCCGCTTGATAGCGCTTGTACGAATTCACCGTGGGTGCGTAACAGACCATCATCTCGGGGACATGGGCCATCCAGCCCCCCAGGAACCAGCGGAACGAATCGGAACATTCCACCTGCCCCAGGCGCTTGGTCGCCGTGAAACGCGTTCGCTTCGTCCTTCCACAGACTCAGGTGCAAGTGACAGCTCGACCCGGCCTTGTGCTCGGAGAACTTGGACATGAACGTGACGCTGACTTGCAATTGCTCGGCCACTTCCTTCAGGCACTGTTTATAAATGGCGTGGTTGTCCGCCATGGCGAGGATGTCGGTGTAACGGACGTTGAGTTCGTGCTGGCCGGTCCCCCATTCCCCCTTGGTGCACTCGACCGGAACGCCGGAAGCAGTCAGGTGCCGGCGCACGGCGCCGTTAAAGAACTCCTCGCGCGTTCCCTGCAACGCGTGATAGTCCTCGATATACCAGCCCACGGGGTCCAGGTCCGCGTAGCCTTTCTGCGTGCGCATCGCGATACGAGTTGGTGAACAGGTAGTACTCCAGCTCCGAACCGGCGTAGACCGTGTATCCCAGTTCTTCGCGCCGCTCGATCTGCGCAATCAGCAGCGACCGCGGCGCCAGCGGCACCGGCGCGTGCGTTTTGGGATCGGCAATGTTCGCACAGCACCAAGGCGGTGCGGTCCAGCCAGCTGGCGACGCGCATCGTCTGCAAATCGGGCACCACGTGAAAATCGCCGTAGCCCCGCTGCCAGTTCGCGTAGCGATAGCCGGGGACCGGATCCATCTCCATATCCACGGTCAGCAGGTAATCGCAGGCGTGCGTCCCGTGCCACGGCACGTGATCGAGGAAATAATCCGGCGTCGAACCGCTTTCCCATAAAGCGGCCGTAGAGGTCGGTAAACACCACCAGCACGGTGTCGATCGTGCCGGAACTGGCCCGCTCAGCCAGTTCTTCCTGGCTGAGCATTCCCGTCGGTCTGGTCATAAGATGCGCCTCAAAGACGGTTGAACTTTGCTTCGATCATTCCCGCGGCACGCGGGCCGCGGGCTTTGTCTACTGCCCACTGCCTACTGCCCACTGCCCACTCCCATCCCTTCCCCATCACTGATGCGCCAATTCGTGCTCGGCTTCGGCGATCAGGGCGTCTTCCTCTTCGGGAGCCTGGGCCACCAGGCGATGCCTGCTATATGTAAAGAAATAAACGATGCCGGCGACAAGAAAAAGTCGCCACCAGCCAAATTGCCAGCCGATACTCCCGAACGGTAAACGTGGCCGCCAATGCCAGCAGGGCCAAAGCCGCTCCCGTTAACGCTCCCGGAATTCCCAGCGGGCTGCGGTAGGGACGCTTCATTTTCGGCCGCGAAATCCGCAATTTGATGTATGCCACCATCACCATCACATAAGAGAGGACCGCGCCGAAGACGGCCATGTTGATCAACGCTTCCCCCACCGCGCTGGCCCCTCCACCCACCAATTGTAACGTCATGGCGCATCCCAAACCGACCACGGCGCCCGCAATCAACGCCACCCAGGGGGTGTGGCTTTTTCCCGTCAGCGAGATCACCCGCGGAATGTATCCCGCGCGCGACAGGGCGAACAGCACCCGCCCGTAAGCGTAAATGATAGTGTGAAAACTGGCGACCAGTCCCGTAAGCGCCAGCAGCGTGAAAAACTTTCCCTGGGGACTGATGCCGAAGACCGCTTCAAACCCGTCGCCCAGCGGCGCATCCGAACTTCCCAGGGCAACCGCGCCGTTTCCCACGCCCGAATTCAACACCAGCGTGAACAGCGAAAACACTATCAAGGTGGCAATCCCCGCGATCAATGCCTTGGGCATGTCGTTGACCACGTCGTGCGCTTCCTCCGCCGCCAGCGGAAGCTGCTCGATGGCCAGAAAGAACCAGATCGCAAACGGCAACGTTTTGAACGCGCCGCTCCATCCGCCGAGAAACAGCCCCGTCGGTTGTCCCTGCGCCGTTGGCTGCCAGCAATTCCCAGCGAAACGCCCCCGTCGCAACCGCGCTGACATAAAAGACCGTCAGCACAACCAGCGCGACGGCCGTCACCACCAGCCCCACCTTCAGCGTCAACTCCACGCCGCGAATGTTGATCCCCACGAAAACCACGTAGTAACCGATCCACCAGACAAAGACCGGCACGCCGGGGACCAGTTTCTCCATGTAGCCGCCGACAATGAACACAATCACCGCCGGCGTAAGGATGTACTCGATCGAATCGGTTACGCCGCAGAGAAATCCCCCCGCGGGTCCGAACGCGTTTCGCGTGAACGAAAAAAATCCCCCCGCGTGCGGCAGGGCTGCCGACAGCTCGGCAATAGTGAAAACCATGCAGACATACATGACGGCCATCAGCAGCGTGCTGACCGCCAGGCCGCCGAATCCGCCGAGCTTCAGCCCGTAATTCCAGCCGCCGAAATCCCCCGAGATGACCGCCCCCACGCCGAGCGCCCACAGCAGCCACCAGCCGGCGCTCTTGCGCAAGCGGCGTTGGTCGAGATAGTTGCCGTCGACATTTTCGTAGTCGCACCAGGCCCGGTTTTTTCTCGGACATTCCCCTCGCCCGTTTCGACAAACGTGACCCACCGCGAGCGCATCTGCATCGGCAAGTTCAGCATTCTGCCAAATGCAGCGACGATGTGCCAATGAGGAGCAGCAGTCAGCGATCAGCTTTCAGCGGTCAGACTGCGGGCTTTGGTTTCGCACTATTCACTATCCACCATCCACTATTCACTTTCCGCCCATAAGCGTATACTGATGGCTTGAAATGTTCGTCTCGCAGCGTCGGGTGGCATGCCCTCGGCCTTGCGAGGGCATGTGGTTCGCCACTCACCGTGATCGGGTCCAAAATGATCCGTCCTCTGACCAGCATCGGTCCGCGGATCGTTGCCCTGCTGTTGGCAGCGGCCCTGGGATCGCTATCCGCCCGTGCTGCCGATCAGCAGGCACCGCCCGTCCTTACCAGCCTGTTTCCGGCCGGCGGACAGGCGGGAAAAACTGTGTCGGTCCAGGCCACCGGCCAGAATCTCGCAGGGCTGCGGGCCGATCACGCGGGCATCGTCTTCACCCCCGCCCCCGCCCCGAAAGCAACCGGTACGTTCACCGCAACCATTGCTGCCGACGTCCCCACCGGCACGTACAACGTGTATGCAGTCTCGAGCGCCGGCATCAGCGGCCCGCGCGTTTGTCGTCGGGCAGAAACCCGAGTTCGTCGAGCAGCCGGCTTCAACGCCGCCGGTGCAGCCAGCCGCTCCTCAAACCGTGGCCCTCGATGCCGTGGTCAACGGATGTATTACTGCCAAGGGAGACGTGGACCGGCTACCGTTTCGACGCCCGTCGCGGCCAGCGCGTAATCCTGCATTGCCGGACCGAGTCGATCGACTCCCGGCTGCGGGCGGTGCTGGAAGTATCTGATCACGCGGGACACCGTCTGGCCGTCAATCGAGGCTACGCGGGTATCGACCCACTGATTGATTTCATCGTTCCCGAAGACGGCAGTTACGACGTCACCATTTATGATCTCACCTATACGGGGAGCGATCAGCACGTGTATCGGCTGGCCCTCGACACGGGACCGAAGATTGCATTTGCCGTACCGGCCGTCGTCCAGGCGGGGATACGAACGCCGATCACCCTCTACGGCTGGAACCTGTCGGACGCATCGCGAGCACCAGCGGCCGTCGCATCGGCGACAAACGCTGACGGGATGCTGCAACCTCAAACGACAAATTATCTGCGCCAGAGCGCGCGGTCTGAGCACAGTGCCTTCGACGCAGTCCGACGTGGAGATCGAAGCACCCCTCCTCCGCGATCTGGCCGAGCCGCCGCTGTTCCTCCGTTCGACTCAGGCAGCCGTCGACGTCTTCGCGTACCGTTATCCAGGCAGTGACGAGCCGATCGGCATCGGCGTGACCGACGTCCCCGTCATCGCGGCTGCAACCGATCACCGCACGCCGGAACGTCGCAACTCATCGCCATCGGCAGCGAAGTGAGCGGCCAACTCACCCGGCCTGATGAGCGGCACTGGTACGCCGTCGACGCCAAGCGCGGCGAGGTGCTGTGGATCGAAGCACTGGGGGAGCGGATCAACAGCCCCGTAGATCTCGACGTGAGCATTTTCAAACCGGATGGAACAACCGAGCTGGCCCGCTTCAGCGACCACTTCAACGAATTGGGGGACACGCGATTCCCGTTACAACATCTCGATCCGGCAGGACGCTGGGTGGCCGAATCAGACGGCCGGTTCCTGATTCTGGTGCGCAATCTGATCGGCGGGCTGGATGACGATCCCCGCCGCGTGTACTGCTTATGCGTCCGCCGCGAAGAACCCGACGTGCACGTGGTCCTGCTTCCCGGCGAGGGACTGGGGAAGCCTGAACGTGCCGCGGCACGGCCGCGCGTCGGCGGAGGTCCTGGCATTTCGCAGCCGCGGCGAAGCGGGTTCGCTGTGCGTGCGGGCCGTCAATTTGCCCGAGGGGTTCGATTGTCCCGACGTGTGGCTGGGACCGGGCGTCGAGCGGGCGAACCTGGTCGTATCGGCCGGCAAACAGGTGCCGCAATTGCTTCCGCAGCTGCAATTGGCAGCCGTTGATGGGCGGGGCAACATTCATCGCGTGCGCACTGGAGTCACGCAGCCGACCGATGCCCCCGCGGGGGCGGGACGCCTCGTGCGACGACTTCCCGTTGCAGCGGGCAATGAAGGGCCGTTCCGCATCATCGCCGGCGTCGACAGGCCCGCCGTGCCGCAGGGGAGCATTCTCAACATCACCGTGGACGTGGAATGGAACGCATCACACCCGCCGGCCGATGCAGCGACTGCGCGCGGTGAAGCTCAAAGGCGTCGCCCTGCCGCCGTCGATTCAGAATCAACGGTCGGTGATTGCCGCCGGTCCCACGCGCGGCGGAATCAGTTTTGCCCTGCCGGCCGAGATGATGCCGGGGCGTTATTCGCTCTGCGTCGACGCGGAAGCGGTCCGCGCGGCCTCGGCTGCCGATGCGTCGGCCGGTGAAACGCTGCCGCACGCGGTCAGTAACCCGGTGGTGTTCGACGTGGTCGTCGCCCCGATGTTCGTCAACGTGGACCTCGATGCACCGCGGACAATCAAGCGGGGCCAATATATTCAATTGAATTACGTTGCCAAACGGGCCAACGGCTTTATCGGCAAGACGCACACCGATCTCGTCGCCCCCGGCGGAATGCACGGGTTGTGCCGCCGCGGCGTAACGAACACCGGGCAGGTTGAAACCGGCGTGCTGCAAATCATCGCCGGTGACGATTCCCCGCTGGGACGGGTTCCGTTCCTGCAACTGGATGCCGTCGGCACTGTGGAAGACCAGCCCGTTTATCACGCGGGCTGCTTTGTCGATCTGGAGATAGTTGAGTAGACAACTCCCCTCCCTTCCAGGGAGGGTTTAGGGGAGGGTTAGACGACTCCCAGAATTCACCCCTCACCCAACCTCTCCCCTCAAGGGGAGAGGGGTTTTGAATCGCGCACTTCGCGACAGGAACAATAGGTTGAAATGAGACACATCGGTTTGAGCATCCTGTTGACATTCGCAACGGTGGCTTCGGTCGCCGTTGCGCGCGCCGACGATGCCTCCGGCCCGCTGCGCTTTACCACCGACGTGGAACCGATCCTCACTCGCTACGGCTGCAACTCCGGCGGCTGCCACGGCAAGGCGACCGGACAGAACGGCTTTCAACTGTCGCTGTTTGCCTTCGATCCCGATCACGATTACGCAGCAATTGCCCGCGACGCTGCCGGACGCCGTCTTGCTGCTGATGAACCCTGCTGAAAGCCTGCTGTTGCAGAAGGCCAGCGCACAAATTCCGCACGGCGGCGGCAAGCGGATGGATGCCGGCTGTCCCGACTACAACACGCTGACCCGCTGGATTGCCGCAGGCGCCGCGGCCCGCAACGCGACGAGCCCGCCGTCACGCGGATCGTCGTCAAGCCGCGCGAACAAATCATGCAACCCGGCACATCGCTCTCGCTGCGCGTGACCGCCGTCTTCTCCGACAAAACCAGCCGCGACGTCACGTCGCTGGCCGTCTTCAAATCCAACGATCCCGACCGGGCCGATTGCAGTGCCAACGGAACTGTCGCGGCGCTCAACCAAGGCGGCCTGTTCTCGGTGACCGTCGGTTATGGCGGACAGATTGAAGCGTTTTACGGCACCGTTCCCTTCGCCTCGCGGGACAATCCCCAAATCACGACAGCCCTCAACGCGCTCGAAGCGCAGCTCAAGGATTCGCCCTTCGACTTGCTGCTGGTGAAACAATGGCGGAGGCTGGGCATCGTGCCGTCGCCGCCGGCCGACGACGCCGAGTTCATCCGCCGCGCCACGCTCGACATCTGCGGCACGCTGCCCACGCCGGACGAGGTGCGAGCACTACCTGGCCGACACGCAGCCGGGAAACAAGCCGGCTTGATCGACCGGCTGCTCGACCGCCCGGAGTATGCCAGCTTCTTCGCGCTCAAGTGGGCCGACATCCTGCGGAACCGCGGCAGCGGCTACTGCACCAGCCAGCAGCGCGCCGGGCACGGCGCTGTTCGCCGGCTGGATTCGCGACTGCCTCGCCGCCAACATGCCCTACGACCGGTTTGCGTCCGAGATCCTCACCGCCGTGGGCAGCCAGGAGAACGAATCCCCCCGCCGTCTGGTATCGCACCGTGCGGACGACACCGACTACGTCGAGTCGGTGGCGCAGGCGTTTCTCGGCGTGCGCATCCAGTGCGCCCAGTGTCATCATCATCCGGCGGAGCGCTGGAGCCAGGCCGACTACTACGGGCTGGCGGCCGTCTTTGCCCGCGTGGGCCGCAAGGGGGGCTTCGCCGACGCCGAGGTGCCGACCGACGAGATCGATCTATCTCGCAGACGAAGGGCAGGTCGATCCATCCGCGCACCGGCGCGGTGATGCGCCGCGCCCGCTGGGCGGCCCCGACTTTCCAGCTGAGCCGCTACGACGATCCGCGCCGCAGCCTGGCCCGCTGGATGACGGCCCCGACAATCCGTACTTCGCCCGGACGATGGTCAACCGGATGTGGGGGCACTTCTTCGGCCGCGGGCATCATCCACCCCATCGACGACGCCCGCAGCACGAACCCGCCCAGCAATCCCGAGCTGCTCGACGCACTGGCCCGCGATTTCGTCGCCAGCGGCTACGACGTCAAGCAGCCTGATCCGGACGATTGCAACTCGTCTGCCTACGGGCTCAGCTCGGTGCCCAACGAAGCCAACCGAGGACGACACGCAGACGCTTCGCCCGCTATTACCCCCGGCGTCTGCCGGCCGAGGTGCTGCTCGACGCCATCAGCCAGGTGCTCGACGTGCCGACCGTTTTTCCCGGCGGGCCGGGCGAGTTTCCCAGAGGAACGCGGGCCATTCGATCTGCCCGACGAGGCGGTGGCCAGTCAATTTTCTCGACGTGTTCGGCCGGCCGCACGTGAATCGGCCTGCGAATGCGAACGGGCGACGCAGCCCGCGCTGCGGCAGGCGCTGGAACTGGTCAGCTCGGAGGAGATTCAGCGCAAGCTGACGGCCGCGGAAGGCTATGCCGCAGCGACTGGCGAGCAACGGCAACCGGCGCATGCCGAAAATGTCGACGAGATTTTCCTGCGGGTCCGTTTCCCGCCACGGCCCAGCGGACGCCGAGCGGACGGCGCGCTCGAATTCCTCGACGGGCAGAAGGACCGGGAGGAGGCCTACCGTTCGCTGTTGTGGTCGCTGCTGGCGACGAACGAGTTTCTGTTCAATCATTGAGACTAAGTCACGGCGCACATGCGGATCGACGTCTCACAGGAGTTGGCCATGCTACAGGGTGTTCGGAAGCCGCTTCGTCAACTGCGACGGCGTCACCCGCCGCAATTTCCTCGAGATCGGTGCGCCGCTGCTGGGGCTGGGCCTGGCCGATGTGCTTCGGTTGCGGGCCCGGCGGCAAGCCCGACAGCCGGATCGCGGCCGAGCTGACACGCGCAAGCCGCATCGAACAAGTCGCTGATCGTCTTCTGGACGCACGGCGGCATGAGCCAGCAAGACACCTACGACATGAAGCCCGACGCGCCGGCCGAGTATCGCGGCCCGTATCGGCCGATCGCCACCGACGTCCCCGGCATTCGCGATCGCGGAACGGTTTCCGCGGCAGGCCCGGTCATGGATCGGCTGTCGATCGTCCGCTCGGTGCACCATCAGAACGGCGATTCACGCCCCCTCGGCCCACTGGATGCAGACCGGCTACTTCGGCCCGACGCTGGCCCGCAATCGCGCCGCAAAAGCCGTCGTTCGGCTCGGTCATCTCGCAGGTGCCGCGGGCCGCGCGGCCGCCAACATGCCCGCCTACGTGACCATGCCCAAGTCCGAAGCGTTCGGCTATCAGGGAGCGGTCTACCTGGGGGCGGCCTACAATCCGTTCGAGGTCGGGGCCGATCCGAACGCCGCGATTTCCGCGTCGCCGAACCTGTCGCTGCCCGAGGGACTTGTCGCTGGACAGCGTCGCAGATCGCGCGCGAGCTGCTGCCGCGAGTTCGACACGCTCCGCCGCGACAGTCGATCAAGCGGCGCGCTGGCAGGGCTCGACATGCTTCAAGGCGCAGGCGCTGGAGATGGTGACCGGCGACCGGGTGCGCGAGGCGTTCGACCTGACCAGCGAGGACCCGCAGCCTGCGCGACCGCTACGGCCGGCACCTGTACGGCCAGAGCGCCCTGCTCGCGCGGCGGCTGGTCGAGGCGGGCAGCACCTGCGTCACCGATCAACACCGGGCTACTGGGACCACCACAACGACATCGAGAAGAATCTGGAAGAGCACCTGCCGCCGCTCGACGCGGCCATCGCCACGCTGGTCGAAGACCTCGAGCGACCGCGGCATGCTCGACGACGTGCTCATCTACTGCGCCGGCGAGTTCGGCCGCACGCCGCTCATCAACGGCCACGCCGGCCGCGACCACTGGTCCAACTGCTTTTCGGTGCTGCTCGGCGGCGGCGGACTGCAAGGCGGGCCAGTCGTGGTCGGCGCGAGCGAACCGCGCGGCGGCAAGGTCCACGACCGCCCGGTCTCGCCCGCTCGACCTGCTGGCCACCCTCTATCAGGCGCTGGGCATCCCGCTGGACACGCACTTCGACGACGCCACCGGCCGCCCCGTCAGCATCGTCGGCGACGGCAAGCCGATGCATGAGTTGCTGTGATCCAGTTCTTGGCAATTGTCCGGGAATCAGTCGGTAATAAGACCCACGGTACACAGACCGTGGGCTTTTCTCCTTTCAACTCTCTCCTCACTCCTTTCTACTCTCTACTGTCGTCACTTGGGCCAGGTGGCCCGGGGATCGAAGTTGATGATCGCCGACGCGGGTCGTTCGGGAATATGCGGCCGCAAATAGGGTTTGTCCGACGCTTTGTGGCACGTGTAGCACCCTTCCTCGATCAGCCGGCGGTACGTCTGCTCGAACTTGGCAGCGTTGTGTTGCGCGATCACGTCCCCCATTTTGAGGTGCGGCGTGTTCTCGATGGCCTGCAGAATGCTTTCCAGCTTCACTTCCTTGCCGGCGTTGTCCTTGCGGACGGGAATAATCCGCACGGCCCAGCGCACGTGGGACAGGGTTTCTTTCCAGTAGAACTCTGCCAGGGGCCAATTGCCCGCCTTGCCGGCAAACCACAGGTTCGAGAAATGGTACTCGACGTCCGACATGGCGTGCGACTGATCCGGTACGACGTTTTTCAGCCGCTCGACGTCGGCCCGTAAGGCAGCCAGATCGGCGTCGCGTTTGGGGCGGCCTCCGGGGCACCGGCCATCGCCAATGTGAACCATCGTTTTGCGGAACCGGCCCCGCCACGAGCAGACCCAAAGCGGCCCCGGCGATAAACGTGACGGCGGCGATGTTCCAGGGCGCAATTGCATGGTGCACTCCTCAAATGCGTGTTTGAATTCCGGCCGATGACGCATCCGCCCTTGTGGCAGGGTTCCCGACTGGGCACAATGAAATTACACGCTATAATATCGTATGTCAATATCGGAGTTCGATATCATGGCCGGTGATGAATTGCTGCGGCACTTCTTCGGGGGCTTCGTGCGGCTGCACATCCTGTACCATGCCGCCCGGGAGACGATCTGCGGCGTGGAGATGATCGAGGAACTGAAACGGCACGGCTACAAGCTGAGCCCCGGCACTCTCTACCCGATCCTGCATCATCTGGAAGAATCGGGCTACCTCGCTTCCGAGGACAAGATCGTCGGCGGGAAACGAAGGAAGAACTACCGGATCACCGCCAAGGGACGCAAGCTGATGCGCGAGACGCAAGCCAAGCTGCGAGAGCTTTTCTCCGAAGTGATCGAGCATCACGACCGGCTGCGCGAGTCACAGCGAAAGTGATGCTTGCTCCGACCGCTGCTTCCAAACGAGCAAGCGGTGCAACGACGAGTCGCCAACGTCGGGCGCGGGCGCCCGACCTGCACAAAGGGCACTGAAAACCGCAGCCATCATCCGCGGCAATCGCCCTTCCGGAGGCATCCGCCTTAGGAAGGGCATTTTTACGCGCCGGATTTCAGCCCGATTTTTTTCGCAGCCGCTTTTGATTGCTCGCTTGCCGAATCATTTGCTTTCTAAGATGCGGCAACTTGGTGGCGGGGCGTCGCTGCGCCGCCATTTCCCCGTCCGGCCATGTGGTGGTTCCTTGCGGATTTTGGATAATCAAAGGCTCGTCGCGCCGCCGACATACGCGCAGAGGGGCGAGACGTCTCGTTCATTATAGCAGAATGCTGCGAAGATTGCGGGTGCCGGTTGCTCCGCTTGCCGCGGCCGAGTAAGCTCGGATGTGTCGTCGGGCCGGACAGTTGGACGGCCCGGTCACCAATCTCCCGAGGAACGCCTGCCATGAAAAACACGCTGTTCGATCTCTCCGGCCGCGTCGCCCTGGTCACCGGCGGCAGCAAAGGGCTGGGCAAGGCGATGGCCCGCAGCTTTGCCGAGGCCGGGGCCGACATCGTCATCTCCAGCCGGCACGAAGACGAGCTGGCCCCCGCCCTGGCGGAGATCACGCAGGGAACGACTTCCAAGGGCTGTTATTTCGTCGCCGACATGACGAACCGGGACGACGTGAACCGCTTGGCGCAGCAGGCGCTGGAGAAGATGGGCCGCGTCGACATCCTGGTGAACAACGCCGGCTCCAACATGCCGGAGGAGATCGACGAGATCACCGACGACAACTGGGACCGGATGCTGGAACTGAACCTGACGTCGTGCATGGCCCTGACCCGGGCTCTGGTGCCGCAAATGAAAGAGCACGCTGGGGCCGGATCATTCACATTTCGTCGATCATGGGGCTGGCGTCCAAAGAAGGGCGCAGCGTCTATTCGGCGACGAAGGCGGCCCTGATCGGCATGGCGCGGGCCACCGCGCTCGAGCTGGGGCCGTTCGGCATCACGGTGAACTGCCTGGCCCCGGGCCCGTTCCTGACCGACCTGCCGGGCACACTGCTCAGCGCCGAGGAGAAAGCGGTTTTCGCCCGCCGCACCGCCCTGGGCCGCTGGGCCGACCCGCAGGAACTGGCCGGCCCGGCACTGCTGCTGGCCAGCGAAGCCGGCAGCTACATCACCGGCGCGACGCTGGTCGTCGACGGCGGCACGCTGTGCATGACGTTTTAGCACCCCGCGCGATGCGAGGCTGCCGGCGCAGCTTTTTTGAAGCCGCCGGAAGAATTGCGTTATCTTTCGGTTTGCTTCTCGCCCATTGGATGAGGAGACACGCTGCCGCACGTGTACACGCGTTGTGGCAGCCGGTATGATGACCCGCGCCCGTCGAAATTTGACCCGGCGAGAAATCAATCACGTCTTTGGCCGCGGGTTCGGAAACAATCGCACCTATTCCAGGAGATAATGCCATGCTTCATCGTGCAATGCGTATGGTTGGCTGCGTGCTATTGGGCATGGTGATTGCCGGCGTGGCTTCGATCGGCACTGTGGCGGCTCAGGAAAAATCGGGCCGGCAGGATCAGAACCTCAAGCCGTGGACGTTTGACGAAGCCGTCGGCCAATTAAGGATGTATCCGCGCGACGTCTATCTGCAATACGTAGTGATGCAGTTGGGCCAGCGCGAAGGCCGGGCTGCCGAAGCCGACGCTGCGCTCATGCACACTCTTGGCCGCGAGAACGTGTTTAACCAGCGCAACCGCCAGGTCGACTTGTTCAGCCTGTTCAGCGGCGCACTGGCCGTGCAGGAAAGTTTGCAGCTTGACACAATGCGCAGGCCAAAATCCAAGTCCCGGCGGCGGGACAGCGATTCCGCGTCCCGCGCGACCGGCCGAACAACCCGGAAGGCCCGTACAGGATGAGCCGCCGAACGTTGCAATCAGCGAACTGACCGGTCCGACCGTAAAAAGCCACCCGTGGGAAGAAATGCTCGGCGACAAGAAGCCGGAGATTTCCCCCCTGGCGCGGGCCGTTCCGGACGATTTTTATTTCGTTCAGTTTCGCTCGCTCGGCAAGCTGGTCGATCTGATGGACAACGGCGACCTGTGGGGCCGCCATCTTTTCAGCCAATCGGTGCAGACGGCCCGCACGCAAATGGCCGGCGAGCGGATCAAGGCGCAATTGGCCGTCGAAGTCCATCCGGTACTGCGTCCCTTTTACAACACGGTTGTGACCGACGTGGCCGTCACGGGGAGCGACCTGTTCCTGCGCGAAGGAACCGACGTGACGCTGTTGTTCCGCTTCCGGCAGCCGGTTGTGTTTAAGACGCAAATGGACGCGTTCCTGGGCAGCGCTCAAAAGGCGCACCCCGATGCACGCCGCAGCACGGGGGAATACCGCGGCGTGTCGTACGTGAAGCTGGCCTCGGCCGACCGGGCCGTGCACGTCTTCTCCGCGTATCCCCAGGACGATCTGCACGTGCGCACCAATTCCGAAGCCGGCCCTGCACCGCGTGATCGATGCCATACTGGGAACCGATGCTGCAGGGCAAGAAAGTCACCCGGCTCGGTGACACGGCCGAGTTTGCCTACATCCGCACGTTGTTGCCCCAAGGCGCCGACGAGGAAGACGGCCTGGTGTATCTGTCCGACCCGTTCATTCGGCATCTGGTCGGGCCGCAATTGAAACTGACGGAGCGGCGGCGAATGGTCTGCTACAACCATCTGCGGATGATCGGCCACGCTGCCCTGCTCTACCGCACGCAGACGGGAAAGACGCCCCGTTCGCCGGCGGAGTTAGCCAAAGCCGAGTACACGCCGGGTGAATTCGGCACGGGGCATCTGGCGTGCCCCGACGGCGGGACATACACGCTGTCCGCCGACGGGCTTTCGGCAGTCTGTTCGCACCACGGACATTCCCACGCGCTTACGCCGTGCTGCGAATTGCCGCTGGCGGAAGTCACCGCCGAGGAAGCGGACGAGTACCGGCAATTCCTCGACCAGTACAATAGCTTCTGGCGGATGTACTTCGATCCGATCGCCCTGCGTATTCAGGCGACTCCCGAGCGCTATCGCATCGAGACGATCATTCTCCCGTTGATCGACAATTCCATTTACACGGCCTTGGCGCGCGGTGCGGGAAAAAAGACCGAACAGCTCGATGCCCTCCCCGTCCCGCGGCGGAACATCTTCAGCCTGGCGCTCAGGTTCGACAAGGAGGGCTTGATCCAGCAATCGGGCCTGGGGAAATTGCTCGATCAACAGCCGCCGCCGGAAGCGGAAACGAAATCGCGCGGCCGGACGACCAAGTCGGCCTTAACGTTGAAGCAGCTTGGGCTCGGCTGGCACAACTATCACGACGTTTACAGTCACTTCCCCACGGCGGTGGGCTACGACGCCCAGGGAAATAAAAACCGGCTGAGCTGGCGGGTGCACCTGCTGCCGTTCGTCGACCAGGCCAAACTCTACAATGAATTTCATCTCGACGAGCCGTGGGACAGCGAACACAACAAGAAACTCGTCGAGCGGATACCGGACATCTTTCGCCCGGCCGACGCCAAACTGGCCCGTGCCGGCAAAACGCAATTTGTCGCCCCGGTGGGAGAAAAGCTGATCATCCCCGACAAGAAACAAGACGTTTCCATTCGTGACATTACCGACGGCATGTCCAACACGATCATGCTGCTGGAGACCGATGAAGAAAATGCCGTCGTCTGGACCAAGCCCGACGATTTGCAGATCGACCTGAAGAGCCCCCTGGCGGGTCTGGCCGTGTATCCTCCCGGCGGTTGTCTGATGGCGATGGCCGACGGTTCCATTCACTTCATTCGCACGTCCGTCAAGCCGGAACGATTGGCAGGCATGTTTACCCGCGACGGTTTGGAGGTCAACGTCGCTAATCCGGACGATGAACTTGCGCTGCAACTTCCCGATTCACGCGGTCGCACGCCCGCGGCCGCGTATGGCATGTCCGAAAAGGAGTTCCTGGATCTGAAGCCGGGCGAGTTTCTCACGCGGGGCATCGGCAGCCAGATTGGCGTGCACGTCTGCGACACCGACCCGGCTTTCGCCTTTAGCATTCCGCGGATGCTCGGCCTGATGCTGGGCGAATTCAACGGCCGAGGGGGCATAGGCGGCCGCGGCACTGACGCATGGCCCATCGGCCTGTTGATCACCTCGCTGAATTCTCCCGTGTACGTTTCAGTGCCGGTGGAGGATCCCCGGATTGTCGATGAATTTCTCGACCGGCTCGACGTATATCTGGCGCAGATTGCCCGCTACGAGGAACGGGGCCCGGTTCCCTTCTTTGCCGTCACGCAAGACTATTACCACATGCCCCTTAAGGGGAACGTCAATGCCCGCGCGTACGGATTCGAATTCGGACCGGTCAAATGGCGGTTTTTCTGGGGCGCATCGGACGCGGGCTGTACATCGCCACCAAGCCCTTCATTCTTGAAGATCTGGCTGCCATTGAATCGGGCGAACAAAAGGCTACCGTCGTCGACAGCTCTCTGCCGCCGGCACATGCCCTGGTCCGCATGCGCACCGGCCAATTGGAACCAGGTTGTTTCCGGTTACAAGCTGGGCTGGGCGGAAAACAACCGGACCGCCTGTCTGCACAATCTGGGGCCGTTGTCGAGCCTGGCACGGGCAGCTGCGACTCCCTCCGAGGCTAAAGCGGACCAACCCGTGTCGGCAGCCATCGTCTCGCTCGGCGAGCAGACTTACGATGTCCACTTCTTCTGTCCCGACGGCGGAAAGTACATCGTGGAGCCCGACGGCAAAGGCGTACGCTGCAGCATTCACGGGTCCGCCCTGCATCCGCAGCAAGGGACTGCGCCCGCGGCACAAAGCGATCTGGGAAAGTTTCTGAACGAGTTGACCGACGCAGCCTTGTCGCTGACGTTCCTGGAAGACGGGCTGCACGCCGTGGTGACAATCGACCGCAAGCGGGCGTCGGCGACAGCCAGGCAGTAACAATCGGCGGCGCGTGCGAGTTGCGTCCATTTCCGCCGGAATGGGCCTTGGGCAACAAACGCGTCCGTGCCCGCCAACCGCAAGGCTCCGGGAATGAAAACGTTCGCGCATCGAGCCATACGCCGGCCTGCGAACCGGCCGCCGGGCGACGAGAACGGAATAGTTGACCGGCCGCGTTCGGCGATAGCGGAATCCAACAGATGTGCCGCCGTTGGTTCTTCAATGCGGCGAAATGGATCCGATCAGGGGGAGCACAGCAGTTCAACGCGAGCAGTTGTTCGCTTCAAGGCCTCGCGGAAGCGGCACGCCCGGCGCGAACAAGACGTAATGCGGCCAGGCGTGTTGAGAGATCTCCTCGGTGTTCTCTTTCAAAGTACCGCGATCGAAACCGAGAGCATAACGTTGCCAAAATCCGCGTCGGTAGTTTTCAATCTGAAATACGGTGTAACCGGCGTTACGGAACGGCGCGAGAACTGCTTCGCACGAAGATCCCGACGCCGCGAGGCGTTCGGGATGAAGTTCGAGCAGCACACGACGATACCAGCCTTCGGCAATGCCCTGGTTCATCCCTTTGACCGCCTTGGCTTCCCCCCCCTCGATGTCCATTTTCAGAATGTCCACGCAACGGATTTCGTTATCACGACAGTATCCGTCGAGCGAGACCGCGTCGACGGGCACAACATTGTTGACGCCGTCCGCATCTTCGGCGGTGAGAAGTCTTGAATGGTGAGAGCGTTGCGTCGGCGCCTGGATGAAGCGCTGCACTCCCGAGCTGTCATCAATTGCCGCGCAGGACCAGCTTGATGTTCTTAAAGCCGTTGAGGCGCACATTTCGTTCGAGGAGCTGAAAGGTGTTCTGGGCCGGCTCGAACGAAATGATTCTCATGCCGGGACAATTGGATGCTGCGAGGAGCGTCCAATAACCGATGTGCGCGCCGACGTCGATGAGAATCCCGCTGTCCGGAAGCAAAGCGAGAAACAACGACGTCACGTTCTGCTCATAAAATCCATAGAAGAATATGGTTCGAGAGATAAGTTGCTGAAGATCGGCACAAAAGGAAACGGTGGGACGGCCAAATTCACCGCGAACCATGTGTTCGGGAGCGACGTAGGGCAAAAGCTTCCGAATCGCCACCGACCGTCCGCGCGGAAGGCAGCGAACAAAACAACGCAAGGCACGAAGTGCGAGACCAGGTTCACGGATTTCGAGCGCATCCGGTTCAGTCATTGCCACCTATCCCATCAACTTTCGAATCGGCAATCGCGCCAGCACCCTTTTGCCGCATACCGCAAACTTTTTCCGATTTGCCAAACCGGCACGTAGGCCCGCCAAGAAAGCGGGCGATGAGAACCACTACTCATCCAGGCATGATACAGTGAACTGATTGGTCCGCCTAACAGGCGCTGCCAGCCTTCACGCAGGCTATCACGCGAAAACGCGGCCGCTCGTTCCCATCCGGCGGCGACGACCGATGCATAGTATGCCGGATCGTCCCGGAGCCGCAAGATTGCCTCGACTGCACCGTGAATGCTGTCAACGCGAATGTAATCAATCCCGGGTCGCCCAATCTGATCAAATGCAGAATCGTAACCGGCGATTATCGGAACCCGTCCCAACCAGGCATTGAGGAGTTTTGAACCTGGTTTCGAATCGTGGGTCGCCTTGTCAAAAGAGCGCACTGCAACCAGGACGTCCACATTTGAGTAGTCGTGCCACGAAGAACGATCGAGCAGTTTAAACGCGACTCCATGTGGGGCAAGCTGCGATCGCCAGATGGCGGGACTTCCCGCCAATTGCGTGACGTTGCCTGGAAATGCCGCACAACGAACGGTGCCGCGACCGGCTTCACGAGCAATTAATGCCGGCTGAGGCCAGTGCATCATCCAAAACGACGTCTTTCCATCAGCCTGCCTTTGGTTCTGCACAACATGCGCGTCAGCCCAGGGAATCCGGCGGTAGTCGGCCTGAACGCTCACAAAGAAACATTTGGCCGGCGCCTTCATGCGGAATACGTTTCCAGGGTGAAAGAGATTGACGCACCCCTGGATGGGCTGTTCGGACAATATTACGGGCCAGTTGTCACGGGCGAGCTCGAGGTACGTCTGAAGACACCAATTCTTCTCTCCTCCGTCGAATAAGTTGGCGTCGGTCTCGGGATCGGCCTTCCGAAGCTGCTCAAGTTCCCCCGTCCGGTGTGTCGGCAATACGAAATTAAATCGAAGCGCCGAGGGCTGGATTGACATGCGCACGTCACCCGATTTTTTGCAGTCGAACACCTGGCAGGTCAATTCTGACTCGACGCCGACAAACGCCATTGGTACCCAGAGTACACCAACCAAATCCCGGATTCAAAGAGGCTCGCTCTCCGGCAATGGATCCGTTCCGCCGGGGGAAGACAATAATGCGGCTCTAACCATCGCCCACAATGGACTTTTGGTCTCAAAGAAAACGAATATGAATGGGCTTCAATGCCGGAAGCATGGCGAGAATTACGGGCGGAACAACTGGAACGTCGTGTAACCGCCGCCGAGATTGACGCAATCAAAACCGGACTGCAACAGGATCCGCGTCGCCAGGTAACCGCGCTGCCCCACCTGGCAATAGACGGCGATCCGCCGGTCGCGGGGCAAATTCCCCAACTGCGCGCGAAGCCCGTCGACGGGAAAATTGACCGCGCCGGGAATGTGCCCCGCCGCAAATTCGTCGGCCGTCCGCACGTCGACGAGAAACGGCGACTCGGATCCTCCAACCACAGCCAACTGCGTCACGTCCATCTGCGGGTGGTCGCCGCGCAACAGCCCCGCCGCAACAAAGCCGAGCATATTCACCGGATCCTTGGCCGACCCGAATTGCGGCGCGTAGGCCAATTCCATTTCTTCCAGGTCGAAGACGGTCATGCCCGCTTGCAGGGCAACCGCCAGGACGTCGATCCGCTTGTCGACCCCTTCTCCGCCGACTCCTTCCGCGCCGAGCAACCGTCCCGTCTTGGGATCAAACAGCAGCTTAAGCGTCATTTGTTGCGCGCACGGGATAGTAGCCCGCGTGTTGAGCAGGATGCACGTACACTTTGCGAAACTCCCGGCCGGTGCGCTGGAGCACTTTTTCCGATGAGCCGGTCATTGCCGCCGTTTTGTCGAACACGCGCACAATGGCCGTCGCCTGCGTGCCCCGGTAGCGCGCACGCCTGCCAAATGCGTTGTCGGCAGCCAGTCGCCCCTGGCGATTCGCGGGACCCGCCAGCGGGATTTGCGTCGCGTCCCCGGTGACAAAATCCTTCACCTCGATGGCATCACCCACGGCCAGGATGTCGGGATCGCCCGTCTGGAGGTATTGATTGACGCGAATCCCGCCGCGGGGACCGACCTCCAGCCCGGCATCGACGGCCAATTTGTTTTCCGGTCGCACGCCCACGCCCAGAATGACGACGTCGGCAGGCAATGTTTGCCCCGATTTCAGCCGCACGGCCAGCCCCCGGGGCGACTGTGCAAAACTCTCAGCCGACTCTCCCAGCAAAACGCTCACGCCGTGCGCGCTCAGGGTTCCGGCAACAGGCGCGGTCATCTCTTTATCGAAGGGGGGAAGGATTTGATCCTGGAGCTCGACCACCGTCGTCGCGATGCCCCTGCGCACAAGATTCTCGACGAGTTCCAGGCCGATGAACCCGGCACCCACAACGACGGCATTTTTTACGCCGGCGTTGACGGCCGACACAATGCGGTCCATGTCGCCCAGCGTCCGCAACGTAAACACGCCCGGCAGATCGATGCCCGGTATCGGCGGACGCAGCGGCGCAGCACCCGGCGCGAGAATCAGCTTGTCGTACGATTCCTCGTATTCGCGCCGGGTGGACAGATCGCGCACGCGGATCTTTTTGGCGGCCCGATCGATGGCTTCCACCGAGGAACGCGTCCGCACGTCCAGATTGAAACGTTCTTTGAAACGCTGCGGCGTAACCACCAGCAACTTGGACCGATCGGCAATTTCACCGCCGATGTGATAGGGCAACCCGCAGTTGGCAAACGAGACGTCGGGCCCCCGTTCAAAGATGATGATTTGCGCCTCTTCCGACAGGCGGCGCGCCGCGTTGCTGCCGCGGCGCCCCCGGCCACCCCTCCCACGATGAGCAGTTTCATAACGGCAACTCCCTCTTTATTCATTTCCGCAAACGGCGGCGGGTTGTTTTCTTCTTTGGATCAAAACGCTCTTCCACGCAGGCCAGAATGTTCGCCAGGTGGGGTTCCACGATGCGGTAGTAGGTTTTGCGTCCCTCTTTTTCGCTGGCCAAAAAGCCGCAGCGCTGCATCAGGCGGAGATGCTCGGAAGCCATGTGGCTGGGGATATCGCAGGCCTGGGCCAGTTGGCCCACCGTGTACCGGTCCTGCAACAACAACTGCACGATTCGCAGCCGGTGCGGGTGGGCCAATGTTTTCAAGCACTCAGCCGCCTGGGATAACGCTGCCAGCGGCGTCAGCGAGGGTGTGTTCGTTTTTGTTTTGGCGTTGGTGTTGTCAGCCATCGTCAATCTCCACCCCTCTAATATATCGTAATGTTACGATATGTCAACACTATCGTGACGCCTTTTTCAACGCCACGGCCAAAAGATCTCTACCCGCCGCTAATCCCTGCGCGTCAACCCACCGGTGGATAACGCATCGTCGTTGCAATCGGGTGTGGACATGGCGATGCGGGCTGCGCAAAGAAAGTGGATAGTGGATGGTGAATGGTGGATAGTTAAGAACAAGAACGGAAAAGCGAACGGAATTATTCGCGCGGATAACGACCTCTTGAGTCCGGTCAAAAGGCGTCCAACCTCTGCGAGCAAGCCCATAACCACTTGCTGTTCGTTGTCGGGAAGGAATCCGAGACTCTTCGCGAGCAGAAGCTGCGTCTCGAGTTCCGCTAGCGAGCTGTGAGCGTGACCCAGATATTGAATGAACTCGCCCCTGGTCGCCTTCGCCTGGCCTTCGGCGATATTGCCTGGGAATTGAAACGCAGCATGGTGCAATTGCCGTTAACCCGTACCGTTCATCGATCGGAAAGCTACTTGTCGATCGGTAGACGACCTCTGCAAGATCCATAGCCTTCTGCCAGACAACCAACTCACGAAAGCTCTGGATGGCCATTCTCTCCCCCGTCCCAACTATTCACTATCCACTATTCACTATCCACTATCCCAGAACCTCGCGAATCACGTGGCCGTGCACGTCGGTCAGGCGGCGGTCGATGCCGTTGTGGCGGAAGGTCAGCCGCTTGTGGTCGATGCCCAGCAGGTGCAGAATCGTGGCGTGCAGGTCGTAGCAGTACGTCTTGCCTTCGGCGGCCTGGTAGCTGAACTCGTCGCTTTGGCCGTAGCGTCACGCCCGGCTTGATCCCCGCGCCGGCCAGCCAGGTGACGAACGTGCCGCCGTTGTGATCGCGGCCGGTGGCCCCCTGCGTGAAGGGCATGCGGCCGAACTCGGTGGTCCAGACGACGAGCGTGTCGTCGAACATGCCGCGCTGCTTCAGATCGCGCAGCAGTGCGGCGATCGGCTGGTCGACCGTGCGGGCGATGAAGGGCAGCTCGTTGGGGATGTCGGTGTGGTTGTCCCAGTTCTTGCTTCGGGCCCGCCCATGCCGCTCCAGACCTGCACGAAGCGCACGCCGCGTTCGAGCAGCCGCCGGGCGGTCAGGCAGTTGCGGCCGAAGGCGGCGGTCGACTTCGTCGTCGAGGCCGTAGAGCTTTTGCGTCGCCTGGCGTTTCGCTCGCGAAAGATCGAGCGCCTCGGGTGCGCTCAGTCTGCATCTTCGCCGCCAGCTCGTAGATGCGATGCGGGCTTCGAGCCGCGAGTCGCCCGGCGTGCTGCGGCCAGGTGCTCGCGGTTCAGCTGCTCGAGCAGCCTGCAGGCCGTCCGCCTCGCTTTGCCGGCGGTGACGTGCGTGGCGGATGCCGGCGGCTGCAAGATTGGCGATGGGAATCGGCGCGGTTCGGCTTGATGATCATCCCCTGATGGGCCGCCGGCAGAAAAGCCGCCGAGAAATTGCCCGCGTTGTTGTACGGCAAGCCCGCGAGGGTCGGGCAGCACGACGAACGTCGGCAGGTTGTCGCTCAGGCTGCCCAGGGCGTACGAGATCCACGCGCCCATGCACGGAAAGCCCGGCGAGACGAAGCCCGTGTTCTGCATGTAGCTGGCCGGGCCGTGGACGTTCGTCTTGCTGGCCATCGCCATCAGGAACGCCAGGTCGTCGACGCACTCGGCCACGTTGGGGAAACACGCTGCTCACCCAGCGGCCGCACTGGCCGTGCTGCTTGAACTCGAACGGCGACTTCATGATCGTGCCGACGGGGCTGGTCGCGGCCGCTTTCGATGCCGAAGTCGACCTTCTCGCCGTGCCGCTTTGTCGAGCTCGGGCTTGTAGTCGAACGTGTCCATCTGGCTCACGCCGCCGTTCATGAACAGCTGCACGACGCGCCGGACCTTGGCCGGATGATGCAGGCCGCCGTTGAACTCCGGGCGTGGCTTATCCGCGCACCAAGCCGTCGTCGCCGAGCAGATGCGCCAGCGCAAGTGCCGCCGAAGCCACCGCCAGATTTGTGACAGAAAGCTGCGTCGGTTGGTTTCAAAGTTCATTGCGTTCAGTCCACGAACATGAACTCATTGGTATTCCAGAGAAAGCGACAGGCGTTCGCCAAACCGTGCTTGCTTGGCGTAAGCACTCACTGCCTCGTCCTCTTGCACGGTCGGGTCCCGACCCAAAATCAGGTGGAACATCTGCGCGACTTGTGCTGCACATCCACCTGACTGGCTGAATCTGGTCGGCCAAATGTTCGCTCTGGCGGATGATGAATTTGTCGTTGAGCATCGCCAGCGCCTGCAGGCGGTGACCGACGTGCCGCGCTGGGGCGTCAGTTGCGATGCGTCCGGGCAATCGAGCGCGTCCATAAACGGGTCGGGCAGCGTGCGGAAGATGAAGCGATACACGCTGCGGCGGCAATTGGCCGGGTTGTCGACGTCGAAATTGATGTAATCGACGATCGGCGTGACGTGAGGCCCCGGCGTTTGAATGAACTGCTTGACCGATGGGCCGCCCATCTTGTTGTCGAGGCTGCCCGAGATCTGCAGCACCGCGTCGCGCACCGATTCGGCGTCGAGCCGGCTGCGATTCATCCGCCAGAACAGGCGGTTGTCGGCGTCGATCTCCGCATAGTGTGCGTTGTGCTGCGACGATTGCCGATAGGCGGCGCTGGTGACAATCAGCCGGTGAAGCTGCTTGAGCGAGCCGCCGTTTTGTTGCAGTTCGATGCGCCAGCCAATCGAGCAACTCCGGATGCGAGGGGATTCCCCCCATGCGGCCGAAATCGTTCGGCGTATCGACGATGCCGCGGCCGAAATGATATTGCCACAAGCGATTGACGATCGATCGCCACGTCAGCACGTTCTTCGGATCGGTCAGCCAGCGGGCCAGCGCGGCTCGGCGCTGCCCTTCGTCGGCGGTCGGCCGCAATTTCGAGCTTCGCCGGAAGCCCGTCGACACAGGCCAAAGCGACCGGGCTTGGCCTCGCCTCTCGGGCTGCGTGACGTCGCCACGCTTGAGCAAGTGCACCGGCCGCGGATTGCCGGTCGGGCGAAACGATCCATCCGGCTTCGAAATCGGTTCGTGCCGCAATAAACCATCTGTTGCGGCGGCAAGTTCCGCCAGCTCGGCCTGGAACCGCGGCCTGGAAACAGGCAGCGGCGAGCTCGATCCGTTCATCGTCCGCTGCGCTGGTCGCGCGGCTTGTGCCGATCAGACTTCCGCCAGCCGGGGCGAACAAGCTCGGCGCACGTCGGACCCAGTGCTTGCGTCTTGCGCCGTGGTCGGTGATCCGAAACCGGCCGATCAGATGTCCGCCGCCGTGCAGCTGCTCCATTTCGACACGCAACGTGCAGTTCGGCGTCGGCGACTACCGGCTCGGCCAAACGCGAAGATGGCCTGATGCGGCTTGCCGACTTCGGGATGGATGCCCCAGGCGGTGTTCGGATTGCCGTCGACCGCGCTGTCGATCGACCATCCCTCAGCCTGGTTGAAATCGGCCTTGCGGGTCTGCTGAGCGCGATGCGCGTGCAACGATCGCCGGATTGCCCGTCCGCCGACGGCCCACGCGCGAGCTCGCTCAAGTGCAGGTTGCCGTTGTCCTGCCGGCCGGGACCCGACTGCGGCAGCGACGGATCGGGCAGCAGCTTCGCAGCCTGAGGCCCGTCAAACGCGTTTTGCCCGGTGCGAACGAGAACAGCGTGTAAGTGTCCTTATCGGGCCGTGGCCCGCCGGCGAGAATCGAGCCATCGTCCAGCTTCTTCAGCTTTGCTCCGCCGCCGGACTGCATTTCGACGATGTCGACCGGCTTGCCAGCGGCCTGCTTCGACGCAGCCGACTTCGCCTTCCCAAGCGGCGACGTTCCTGCTGCACGTCGGCAGCCAGAAGCGTTGGGTCGTGCGACTTTGCGCGCTCGGGCAGTGCAGCCAGCAGCGCGGCAAGCGACTCCGCGTTTGGCGGTCGATTTGCGGATCGGCATCGTAGGCGCGCTTGGCCTTGTCGGTCGCGGCAAAGACCGCCTGCAGGCCGTAGTACTCCTGCTGCGTGATCGGATCGAACTTGTGATCGTGGCAGCGGGCGCAGTGCACCGTGCTGCTGGCGAACGTGGACATCACCGTGGTGACGATGTCGTCGCGGTCGATGTAGCGGGCGATCTCGCGATCGAGCGTGTCGTCCCGAATGTCGCGCAGCGAGCTTTCGTCCCACGGCCCGGTCGCCAGAAATCCGGTGGCGACGATGGCCTGCGGATCGTCCGGGAAAAGCACGTCGCCGGCCACCTGCTCCTCGACGAATCGGGCGAACGGATTGTCGTCGTTGAACGACCCGATGAGATAGTCGCGATACGGCCAGGCGTTCTCGCGCGGGCGATCCTGGTCGTGGCCGTGAGTCTCGGCGTAGTGGACGACGTCCATCCAGTGCCGGGCCCAGTCGCTCGCCATAGGCGGGACTTGCCAGCAACCGATCGACCACGCGTTCGTAAGCGTCGGGGGCTGCGTCGGCCACAAACGCGTCGATCTCTTCGGGCGTCGGGCGGCAATCCCATCAGGTCGAAATAGACGCGGCGTAACAGCGTCCGCTTGTCGCCTCGCGGGAGGGAGCAAGCCCCTGCGCGCCATCTTCGCCAACATGAAGCGATCGACGGGATTGTCGACGCCCACGAGTCGTCGGCTGCCGTTTCTAAGCGGGGCACTTCCACCTTGGCGAGGGGACGGTAAGCCCAATGAATGGGCCAGTCGGCGCCGGCGGCAATCCACGCGCGCAACAGGGCGATTTCTTCTCTTTGAGCGCCGGGCCTTCGGGAGGCATCCGTTCGGATTCATCGGTTGCGGTGACGCGGCGAACCATTTCGCTTTTGTCCGGCTCGCCCGGCACGATGGCATGCTTGCCCGATTCGAGCTCGGCGATGGCCCCTTCCCGCTCGGTGAAGTGCAGCCCCCCTTCCGCCTTGGCATTGCCATGACACTTCAAGCAGCGCGCTGTCAACATGGGGCGAATGTCTTCGTCATAGCGTGGCGTGCGCGCGCCCGCTTGTTGTGCAAAAGCCGGGGACGCAACGGCGCACCGATAGCCATGATGCTCAAGGCAACCAGTGCGCACCGGGACCGGACCATGTGCGTGGCACTCCCCTGCTCCGGCAACCGAGCCGACGTTCTCTCACCGGGGCTGACTGCCGGGAATTCGACAATAGTTACAGTATAACAGGCCGGCTCCCCGGTTTGGCAATTCCACGGTCGCAACGGTGGGGCTGGAAAGATCTGGAATACCGGGCTCGCATCCACTACGATGAAATCAACTCGATTCGACACAGGGAGCATCCGCATGCGCAAGCACCGCTTGATCGACGGGCATGGCCGCTTTTCATTGGTCTCGGGCCGGGTGGCACCGGCTGCATTGGTGGTCCTGTTGTTCGCGCCGCTCCTTTGGGCCGGCGACGCGCGAGTCGTTCCTCATTCGCAACGTGCCGCACGTCCGCCAGAAGCCCGACTTTTGCGGCGAGGCGTGCGCGGCGATGTACCTGCGCAAGCTCAACGTGCCCCGTCGATCAGGACTGGGTCTTCGATCAATCCGGACTGGATCCCGGCATTGGGGCGCGGCTGTTACACGCGCGACCTGGCCCGGGCACTGGTGCGCAGCGGCTTTGACACGGGCCCCGTCTGGTTCGAGATTCCGGTGAAGAAAGCGGCCGCGCGGCTGGATGAAGAATTTGCTGCCCTGTGTGCTGATCTCAAGGCGGGAACGCCGTCGATCGTCTGCATGCGCTATAACGACCGACCCAACACGACGGAGCACTTTCGGCTGGTGCTGGGTTACGACGCCAGCGCGGACGAAGTCGTCTATCACGAACCGGCCGAAGACGACGGCGCCTACCGCCGCATGGGCCGCAAACTGTTTTTGTCGTTGTGGCCGTTGAAGTACGCGGATGACACGTGGACGCTGGTGCGGATGCGGCTGGAGCCGAAACGGCTTCCATCCGCGCGGGCCTCGCAGACCTTCACCGACGCCGACTACGCGCAGCACATTCTCCAGCTGCGTCCGAAATTGCCTCATGACGGGTTTTCGATCGTCGTGCAGAAGCCGTTTGTCGTCGTCGGCGATGAACCCGCTGAAACGGTGCGCAACGCCGCGCGATACGGTCCAGTGGGCCGTCGATCACTTGAAGAAAGACTACTTCACCGCCGACCCGGCCGACATTCTCGATATCTGGCTGTTCCGCGACGGCAACAGCTACGAAGAACACGCGGAGAAACTCTTCGGCTCGAAGCCGACAACCCCCTACGGCTATTACTCGCACCAGGACAAGGCGCTGGTGATGAACATCTCGACGGGAGGCGGCACATTGGTCCACGAGATTGTGCATCCGTTTATCGCGTCGAATTTCCCCGAGTGCCCTTCCTGGTTCAACGAGGGACTGGCATCGCTTTACGAACAGGCAGCGGAGCGGGACGGGCACATCGTCGGCTTGACCAATTGGCGGCTGAAAGGGTTGCAGCAGGCCATCGGCAAGGGAACGGTCCCGCCGTTCAAGACGCTCTCGAGCACGTCGACGAACGAATTTTATCGCCAGGATCCGGGGACCAACTACTCGCAGGCGCGCTACCTGTGCTATTACCTGCAGGAACAGGGGCTGTTGGTGAAGTACTACCACGCCTTCCGCAAGAACGTGGAAAAGGATCCCGGCGGCTACGACACGCTTAAGCAGGTGCTCGGCGCGGACGACATGGCCGCGTTCCAAAAGGGCTGGGAAAAGTACGTGCTGGAACTGAGTTTCTAGCGCCTTTTCCTATCCAAAAAATGCGGGTTCGCGCCTGCCTACGGCAGGCGGCTAAACGGTTTTATGATAATGTTTAGCCGCCGCCCGGAGGGCGGTGCTTAACCCGTAATCTTAGTTGACGATCTGCGAGCGCCAATCGGCCTTTCCGCGACGTGGCGAACGCCGATGCGCCACGCTACGATGGTTGTTCACCGTCTCAGGCCCTCACTTCGCGCTCAAGGACTCTGCATGAACAATCCGCGGAACGCGTGGTTCGCCCTGGCCGTCTTGTTCGCCATCAATGCGATGAACTTCTACGACCGGCTCATTCCGGCGGCTGTGGGCGAATTGATCAAAAAGGAATGGAGCCTCAGCGATACCATGCTCGGCTCGCTCGGCACGGCGTTCACGCTGCTGTACGCGACCGTCGGCGTGCCGCTGGGTCGCCTGTCGGACCACATGAATCGGCGCAAGCTACTGACGGTCGGCGTGTTCGTCTGGAGCCTGTTGACGTCCGCATCGGGATTGGCCAAAAACTTCTGGCAATTGGCCACGCTGCGGTTGGCGGTGGGCGTGGGGGAAGCGACGTGTGCACCGGCTGCCACGTCGCTGATCGGCGATTTATTTCCGGCCCGTCAACGGGCGCGTGCCATGTCGATCTTTATGCTCGGTTTGCCGGTCGGCAATGCGCTCTGCTTTTTAATCAGCGGGCAGGCGGCGCGGAAATGGGGCTGGCAATCGGCCTTTTTCGTCGCCCTGATTCCCGGGCTGCTGTGCGCGCTGGCTGCCTGGTATATCCGCGAGCCGCTGCGCGGCGCGAGCGAAAGCAGTCGCATCGGCGGCCTGAAGCGCGCGGGATCCCCTTACCTGCTCGTCCTCAAGACGCCGACATTGCGCTGGATCATTCTTTCCGGCGCGCTGCACAACTTCAACATGTACGCGCTGGGAACATTCCTGGTGCCATTTTTGAGCAGAGTGCACGGATGCAACGTCGCTCTGGCGGGCACGCTGGCAACGTGCATCTTCGGCCTGTCGGGAATCCCGGGCTTGTTCGCGGGCGGGTTCCTCGGTGATCGCGTCGGCAACGCGCGCGGCCGCATGCGGGTGGCGTCCGTGGCCGTCGCCCTGGCGGTTCCGTTTCTTTATCTCGCGCTCAAAGAACCCGTGGGAGCCACCACGGCCGTCACCATCCTGATGAGCACCGGTTGCATGCTGATGTATTTGTATTATTCGACCGTGTATCCCACGATTCACGACGTGGTGGAGCCGGCGTTGCGGGGGACAGCCATGGCGATTTACTTTTTCGCCATGTACGTTTTGGGAGGCGCGCTGGGACCCATTGCCCTGGGGTGGATCAGTGATTCTTACAAAGACCGCGCCATGGCCGATGCGGGCGTTGTGCTCAACGGACTCTCGGGAGACGCCCTCAAGCAAGCGGTTGCACCGTATTCCGCGCAGGGCCTGCATGCTGCATTGTTCGTGGTCCCGATCATCGCCTTGGGTCTGGCGCTGGTGTTGGCGGCCGGTGCGCGGACCGTCACAGCCGACGCGGAGAACCTCCGCCGCTGGATTGCGGAATCGGAGGGCTCGCCGCAAGAGTCGCGGTGAAATCGAGCCGGTGAACCGAGCGACTTTTGCCTCCGCGCCCGGCCGCGCGGACGGTTTTTTTATTCGCCGACAGCCCACGGTTTGCCTTTGTTTTCGATTGCAATTCAGCTGACGGCATTCATAGAATACCGGCCGTCACCCGCGCCTCTCACGACTGGGATGTGCTCGCGAGGAAATGTCCGCGGCTGCGGTTTTGATCGTGAACGATTGGCCGCCGACTCTGCGACGCTGCAGCAACACACTGGCCCGCCGGCCCGTTTGGATTCTTCTCTCCAGGGATTGGCTCTGAGACCGCCCGAATTTTTCCGCGGGGCCCTTTGTAAACTCCACCGGGAGGTACCGTTGGTGAACGTACGGATTTTATTCTTTGCACCGCTTTTTGTGCCGGTGCTTGCGCTTTCGGGCTGCCGTCCAGCCGTCGAGCAGATGTACGCTTCCAGCGAGCAGGTTCAGAAGCTGCCCGCCGAGTTGCAGGCGGTCATCGCGGGGGCTTTGGAAGAGCATTGCGGGACTGCGGCCCGGCCAAAATTGCTCGGCGACGACGCGGTCGCACTGTCCCACCTGGTGCGCGGCGAAGCCGTCTACCGCAAGCGGTGCGAACAATGCCACGGCTTTACGGGGGACGGAAACGGCCCGCAGGGGTGCGCACAGTATCCGCGCCTGCGCGATTACCGCCGCGGGATCTTCAAGTTCACCTCCACGCCCTACGGCTTCAAACCGCGCCGCGAGGATTTGCTGCGGACAATTGAGCGCGGCGTCGCGGGGACGTCGATGCCTTCGTTTCGGTTGTTGCCGAAATCCGACCGGGAGGCCGTCATCGATTACGTTCTGGTGCTCACCCGTCGGGGCGAACTGGAGCAGTTGCTGGCCGGTGACGCGGACGCTGAAGGTGAACTCACGCCGGAGAGAATGAAAGATTCGATCGATCTCACGGTGAGCCGGTGGCATAAAGCGGAGATGTCCATCGTCTATCCCGTCAGCCCTCCGCCGGTCTTCGCGACCGAGCACGTCAGCGCCGGCAAACAGGCCTTTCTGACGAAAGGGTGCTCCAAATGCCACGGCGAGGACGGCCGCGGACATTCGCTCGAAAATTTCAGCAGGCGCGACGTCTGGGGTCAACCGACGCGCGCCGCCGACCTGACCTCGGGCATGCTGCACGGAGGCCAGGACCCGCTGGACATTTATCGGCGGATTTATTCGGGGATCAACGGGACGCCGATGCCCGGCTTTAGCAGCGCGCTGGAACAGGAACCGGAAACTATCTGGAACCTGGTTGCCTACGTTCTGTACGTGTCGAACCGGCGACGCGTCGGGGAGATTCCGGACGCCGGCCTGCTGAATCCTGTACGGTGAGGCCGGCATGGTGACATCAACCGGCCAGCCATAACGGCGCCGGATGAGCGGATCAAAGATAACGAGATCGTCAACGATGACCGAATTGCGAGGACCATCGTGACCGACATCACAAAACAAAAAGAGCTCGAAACGCTGCGGAGCCGGGTCCAACAACTCGAGGCCGAGTTGGAAGCGGAAACACCCGGCGCTTGGCCGCCGGCATCCTATTATGGCGCCTATTACGCCACGACGGGCTTCATGCTGGGAATCTTCGGGGCGATGACCAGCCTGCTGGTCAACGTGATTGGTGCTCCGATTGTCGGCAAGAATCCGCTGGAGCTCATCCGCGTTTATCTCACCTTTCCGCTGGGTGAAAAGGCGCTCGCGTTGACCGGCGCTGCCGAAAAAATATACGCGGTTCCCGACGGCGTGATCCTGGCGATTGGCTGCTGTATGTATCTGGCAACGGGCATGCTGCTGGGCATACCGTTTCAACTGGCATTTTGCGCGTTCGTGCCGTGTCGCGCAGCCTGGCAGTGCGTCTCGCGGTGGCCAGCGTGCTGGCCTTGGCCATTTGGGGCGTGAATTTTTATTTGATTCTGGCCTGGCTGCAGCCGCTGCTTTTCGGAGGCAACTGGATTGTGGATCAGTCGGTATCTTCCCTGGTGGGTGGCCGCGGGGACGCATCTCGTGTTCGGCTGGACGATGGCAATCGTCTATCCGCTGGGTAAGTTCAGTCCTTATACCCTTCCCACGGAGCAGCGATGACAACGGCGTTGGTTTCCGCTGAGATTCCCCGCGAAGAGGATCTCGTCGATCGTCGACTCGTGCTGTGGTACTTCCTGGCGGCGTTGACGTATCTGTTGGTCTCGCTGTCGGGCGGGTTCCTGATGGCGTTTCAATTGATCCGGCATAATCCGCTCAACGGTATTGAGATCTTCTCGCCGGGCCGCTGGCGGATGGTGCACACCAATGCCATTGCCTACGGGTTTTTGGCAAACGCCTTTCTGGGGGTGCTTGCATTGGGCCGTCCCCGGCTCACGCTGAAGCCGGTCTTCGACAAGAGCGCTGTCGCGTGTTCATCTTTTGCGCGTGGCAGGTGGTGGTCGCTCTCGACGGCCGTAGGAATTCTCGCTCGGCCAGGCCAGGGCGTCGAATGGGGGGAAACGCCCGTCTGGATCGATCCGGTGGCGCAGTTGGGGCTGCTGCTGGTGGCCATCAACTTCGTGGCGCCGATCATTCGCTCGACAGGGCCGATGTACGTGACGCTGTGGTATTTCCTGGCGGCATTGGTCTGGACGTTTCTGACGTACGCCATGGGGAACTTCATGCCGGAGTACTTCGTCTCCGGCACCAGTGCCGGCGCGGTCGGCGGGCTGTTCATTCACGACCTGGTCGGGCTGTTCGTCACGCCGCTGGGTTGGGGCCTGATGTATTACTTCGTGCCGATCCTGCTGCAAGAAGCCCATCTGGAGCCACGGCCTGTCGCTGGTCGGCTTCTGGGGGCTGGCGTTTTTCTATCCGCTGCAGGGAATTCACCACTTCCTCTACACGCCGATTCCCATGTTCCTGCAGTACGGTGCCATCGTTTCCACCATCGCCGTGGAGCTGGTCGTGACCACGGTGATCATCAATTTCTTCGGCACGATCTGGGGTTCGGGCGACGCGGTCGTCACCAACCTGCCCATCCGCTGGTTCTACACGGGAATGGTTTATTACTTTCTCACCTGCTTCCAGTGCGCCTTGCAGGTGACGTTGACCTTCCAGGCATTGATTCACTTCACCGACTGGGTGGTCGGCCATGCGCACCTGGTGATGTTCGGCGTGTTCAGCATGTGGCTGTTGGGAGTGATGACGTACCTGATTCCCCGCTTGTTCGATACCGAATGGTATAGCCGCAAGCTCTGCGAATGGCATTACTGGCTGTCGGCAGGCGGCATGCTGGTGATGGCCGGCGACCTGATCCTGGCGGGATTGTTCCAGGGGTACTCGTGGGCGGCCCTCGATCCGTGGGACGTTTCCATCGATGTGTCGACGCCGTTCTGGAACGTGCGCGTCTGGGCGGGCATTGCCATCGCGGCGGGACAACTCGTTTTCATCTGGAACATCTATAAGACATGGCAACTGTCGCAATCGCGTCGCCTTGCCGCCGCGGGCGCGTAGCGCACGTTCGTTGCGAAACCTGTCCAAACGAGCAAGCGCCGCAATTGAGGCAAATGAACCTTTGAAGGACACGAACAATGTTCGAGAGTAAGTCGGGTGTTGTGCTGATTGCCGGGCTGGCGTTCTTCGGGCTGGCGTTTTTGTCGAACGCCGTTCTGCCGGCCCTGATGTACCAGGATCTCGGGGAGCAAACGACGGCCGAGCTGGTTAACGGCAACCTGCGTTACCAGTTTGAAGATCTGGCGCGGCGTTATCCCGAATCGTTCGAGAAGGCGTACGGAAAACCCCCCGGCGGCGGAGTCGAGCATCAGGACTGGTGGAACGAAAAATTCGCCCAGCGCTGCAACCGGGGACACGCCATTTACGTCGGTGAAGGCTGCTGGCATTGTCACAGCCAGTTCGTACGCCCCGTTTCCAACGAAGAGCAGCGCTAGGGCCCCGTCTCCCATTCGCCCGAGTATCAAAACGAGCTGCAGCGTCCGGTGCTGTTCGGAACGCGCCGCGTGGGGCCCGACCTCTGCCGCGAAGGGGGACGCCGCTCCAACGACTGGCACGCCGTCCATTTCTTCAAGCCGACGTTTCTTGTCCGATAATTCCCCGATGCCGCGGTATCCGTGGCTGTTTGACGGCTCGCCTGATCAACCGAACGAGCGGGGCCTGGCGTCATCACCTACGTGCAATGGCTGGGTTCGTGGCTGGACAGTTATCCGTACTACGAAAGTTACCAGCCATCGCCGGTTAAAAACGTTTCGCTGGAGGCCAAACCGTGAGCGACATTTCTTCTCACCCGCCTGCGCACCAGGTTTCTGATTACGATCATACTGGCAGTGGTGATTCTCGTCCCCAGCATGTGGGGATTCGTGGGCAAGTTCGTTGAATTGGTGAAATTGGTACGCGGCGACGCCGACGGTGCCTTTGCCATCACTCCGGTCGTCAACTACCTGCTGGCCAGCCTGGGATTTTTCTGCATGCTGTGCTGGGCCGCTTTGAACGGCATGTTCCGCGACATCGAACATCCCAAAAACGAGATGCTCCAGATTGAACAAATGCTCGACGCGCAACACTGCGCAGCCGCGCTCCCGCAGCAACGAGCAGCGCGATGCGCACTCTCACAACCCCTCCCCCGCCCCCTAGGAAAGCAGCACCATGTCCCACGTCGACCGATCCGGCCCCGCCGAAGAACACCGTTTTCACCGTTACCGCGGCAACGTGATCCCCTGGTTTGTGCGGCTGATGTGGCTTGGTTTCTGGATCTTCGCGGTGGTCTACGTGTTGAAGTACTTTTTGCCCGCCCTGCAGGTTGAGATGGTCTCTCCGCCATGAGCACGCACCCAGGTTCCGCCGGCGTTTGCGACTATTGCGGCCTGCCCTTGCCGCGCGCCTGGTGGGGCGGAACCGCTCGCGACGACTCGCACCAAGTCGCGGCGCAATACTGCTGCTTCGGCTGCCGCTTTGCTGCCAACGTTGCGCACGAGCGCGGCGAGGCGGGCAAAGTGAACTGGTCGCTGGCGCGCCTGGGCCTGTCGATTTTTTTTACGATGCACGTCATGGTCTTCACCATGGCGCTCTGGTCGTCCGACTTGTATCCCGACGCGGCTGCGGGGGGACACCGGCTCACGTCGACTTTTTTTGAGCTGTTTCGGTACGCGTGCCTCGTCTTTTCGCTTCCCGTGCTGCTGCTGTTGGGAGGACCCGTTCTGGAGGAAGCCTGGCAGGGGCTCCGCCGCCGCGTCATTACAATCGACGTGTTAATGATCGCCGGCGTGCTGGCCGCCTATCTCGCTTCGGCCGCTGCCGTGCTGCGAGGCCGCGGGAACGTCTATTTTGAAGTCGGTTGTATCGTGCTGGTGCTCGTTTCGCTGGGCCGCTGGTTGCTGGCGACCGCTCGGGTCAAGGCGCTCCACACGCTTGATGCGCTGGAAAAACTGCTCCCTCTGTCCGGCAGCGTGGTGCGCGGGAACGAAGAACTCGCGGTCCCGCTGGCGGAAATTGAGCCGGGAGACGTGCTCCGCGTTCGCCCGGGAGACCGTTTTCCCGCCGACGGCTGCATCATCGACCGCTTTACAACGGTCGACGAGCAGTTGTTTACGGGAGAAAGTTGGCCCGCGGTGCGCGGCCCGGGGGATCGCGTGCTCGGAGGGACGTTAAACATCGACGGCGAAGTGTTGGTGCGCGTGACTGCGGCATCGGCCGGCGGAACATTCGCCCGGCTGGTGGCAGCGGTTCGCAGTGCACGCGAAACCCGCACCCGCTACGAAACATTGGCGGATCGCGTCACCAGTTGGTTTGTACCGGCTGTCGCGGTGATCGCGCTGGCAGCGTTCGGGTTTCACGCAGTTACGCACGGCATTCAGGAAGCGGTCCTGGTCGCGTTGTCGGTGGTGTTGATCGCCTGTCCCTGCGCGCTGGGACTGGCCACGCCGTTGGCCGTGTGGTCCGCGATGGCAGCAGCCTTGCGCAAACACGTTCTCTTTCGCAACGGCGATGCACTTGAAAAACTGGCACGCGTCCGTGCCATTCGTTTCGACAAAACCGGAACGTTGACCACCGGGCTGCCCACCGTCCAGAGGCTGGTGTGCGACAATGCGGACGAGCAAACCGAAATCACAAGATTGGCGGCGGCACTGGTGCGCGGCTCCACGCACGCCTTTTCGCGCGCCGTGGCTGAGTTCACAAAAGTCGTGCCCGCTTCATTGGCGGTCGGCGCTATTCACGCACTGGCGGGGCGCGGCCTGGAAGGAACGCTCTCTAACACCGCCGCACCGGTCGTCCTGGGGAGCCGTCGTTGGATCGACGAGTTGGGCTGGCAGATTCCCGAACAACTCGTCCAGGCTGCGGAAACCCAATCGCAGGCGGGAAACAGCATCTCGTTGATCGGTTGGGACCGGCGCATCCGGGGACTGTTCGTCTTCCGCGAGTCGCTGCGCGCCGACGCGGAGCACGTCGTCGGTTGGGCGAACCGGGCGGGCTTCGACGTCGGCATCCTCACCGGCGATCATCCCATTCGAGGCGAGCAACTCAGCAGGCAACTGAACGTCCCCGTTCGCGCGGGGCTTTTGCCCGATGAAAAATCGGACCTCATCCGGCAGATTAGCGCTGCGGTCGGCCCGGTGGCGATGATCGGCGACGGCATCAACGATGCAGCCGCGCTCGCACAGGCCGACGTGGGCATTGCCCTGGGTTGCGGAACCGACATCACCCGCGAGACGGCCGACGTCTGTCTGCTGGGCAACGACCTCGCCACGCTCCCCTGGTTGTGGGAGCTGTCGCGGAAAACAAGACACACGATCCGCTGGAACCTTGTTTGGGCCTTTGGCTATAACATTGTCGGCGTAGCAATGGCTGCCAGGGGCTGGCTTTCGCCCCCGCTGGCCGCGCTGATCATGACGGTCAGCAGCCTGTGCGTTGTCGCCAATTCATTGCGAGTCGGGTGCACTGCGGACAAGGAATGGGACGCGGCAAACCCGGCTGACGTTGCAACGCCCGTCAACAATGCCGATCCATTGTCGCGAACAATCAACCCGGCCGGTGAGATTCCCTTGCCGGCGGCAACCGCCTTAGTGCCCGAACCACCAACATCAACACCCACGGAGGCCTGCGTCGGATGATTGAGCTTCCGCTGGTGTTACTCGGAGGGCTGTTGGGTTCGTCGCACTGCATCGGCATGTGCGGCGGATTTGCCATTTCGATTGGTCTGGGAAACAGGCGGTTGTCGTCGCACGTTCTGCGTCAATTGGTTTACAGCAGCGGTCGCGTTTTTACCTACGCGTTTCTTGTGCGCTGGCTGGTTATGTCGGACTGAAACTCGCCGGTCGTGTTTCTTCTCTGGTGCACATTCAAGCCGCGCTGTCGATCCTGGCCGGCGTGCTATTGGTGTTTCAGGGGCTTCACTCGGCCGGTTGGCTGAGGATCGGGCGTTTGACGTCCGTCGGCAAACCGGGCTGCCTGGCGCACACGTTCTTCGGATCGTTTCTGACGGCGCCGGGCCTGCACAACGTACTTGTGGCCGGCGTGATGACGGGATTTCTCCCCTGCGGACTGGTGTACGCGTACCTGGCGTTGGCTGCCAGCACGCAGAATTTAGCCGGCGGAATGACCGTGATGGCCGTCTTTGGATTGGGAACCATTCCCTTGATGGCGCTCACGGGCATCGGCGCCGGCGTCGTTGGCCAGACGGTCCGCCGGCATCTGTGGCGGTTGGCAGCCTGCTGCGTGATTGTGACGGGTCTGCTGGCCGTTTGCGCGGCGTATGGTTCGCCGCCCAGGCGCTGTCCGACGATCCCACGCGCTGTCCCAACTGCGCACCGGCGGTGACGTCGTCATTTACGCCGCTGCGCCTGTTCCCGCACTTCTGAAGCGTTAGAACCCATCGATACGCGCATCACACAACCGGCCCATAGCAGCTGCCCCATTTTTCAGAAAGCGTCTTGCCGTGGGCGAGAAGTTCGGTCATCTCCCGTTCGTCCAGCCGGCGAAAGCTTTTTGCCCAAGTGATGATTTGGTGCAACTGCTCGCGATCGTGGATGCCGAGCACTACGGTTGAAATGTTGGGCAGGCTTTGGGCGTAACGGAAGGCGCCCAACAGGTCGCCATCCGCAACCCGGGCCTGCTTGGGCTCCTTCGGGCCGCCGGGTGCGCCGCCAAAGACCTTCATGGCCACCAAGGCAATGCCCCGTTTGTGCGCCTCGGGCCACACGGTTGTCTCGAAATCGTAAATGTGCCGGGCAACGAAGCTGACCGCGTTCATCATCACCTGAATCTCGAACTCGCGGATCACCTGGAGAAACCGCGCCGGCCGGTTGTGCCCGCTGACGCCGATAAACCGCACCAGCCCGTCCTTTTGCGCCTTGGCCAACGCGGGGAGCACGCCATTGGCTCCCAAAATGACTTTGGGATCCATATTGTCCGCGCCGAGGGAGTGCGCGTAGACGACGTCGGCCCGATCGGTTTGCAGCTCGCGCAGATTTTTCTTGAGCAGCGCGAGCGCCTTTTCGCCGTCCGGTTCCCAGCACTTGGTGACGACGAAGGCTTCGTCCCTGCGCGTCTTGAGCACGTCGCCCAGGGCCACCTGCGCTTTTCCATATCCGGCAAACTCCGGTGCCGTGTCGACATACGTAATGCCCAAGTCGAGACATTCGTGATAGACGGCGGCTGCTTGCTTGCGGCCTCGGAAGCCGGCCGGCGCGGTCCCCACGCCAATGATGGGAACGCGGACACCCGTGTTGCCCAACAGGCGCGTCGGCAGGGTTTCCTTCTCTCCCGCCCGTGTGGAGACCGATCCTGTCAGGCTGACAGCCGCGGTGCCTGCTCCGGCGGCTTTGAGAAAGTCACGGCGATTGAACATCGACTCGGCTTGCGTGTTCATGGGAACCTCCCGTAGTAAGAAGGAGAAGTCCGGCGACCGCTCGATTGCTTCCATCATTATACCGTATTCGGCCCGGCCGGCACTGAGGGGCGGCCACGTCGGCCGGCAGTGTGCGCGGCGGCAGACTGGACTTCACCGCTCAAGCGAGCAATACTGGATATATCTATCCACTTTTAGCCCGCCACCCTGCTGTCTCCCAAACATGGTCCTCACCTGAATTGAAGGAGATGCGCAATGAATACCCTCCTGTGCCTGCTCCCCTTGCTCGTTGCCGCCGATGCCGCACAAAACGATATCCTTCTCTGTGATGGCGGCAAGACCGGCTACACTATTCTCGTCAGCGGCACCGCCACCGAATCCGAGAAGCACGCTGCCGACGATCTGGCCCGCTTCCTTCATGAAATCTCCGGCGCAACGTTTCCCGTCCGGCAAACCGATTCGCCTCCCGCAGCCGACGCCAAGGTAATCGTCGTCGGTCAAGGATTGCACAAATCGTTCGTATCGGATACGGAACTCACCGGGCTGGGACACGAAGGCTACATCGTCCGCACGCGGGGACCGGCGTTGGCGATTGTCGGAGGCCGGCCGCGAGGCACGCTCTACGGAGTTTATTCGTTTCTGGAGGACGCACTCGGCTGCCGCTGGTTCACGCCCGACGTCTCCCGCATTCCACACCAGGCGCGGATTGAACTGAAATCCCTCGATCGCACCGTCGTTCCCGTTCTGGAATACCGCTCCACCGATTATCCCAACTCGCGCGACGCCGACTGGGCCGTCCGCAACAAGATCAACGGCACACAGACGAATCTCGACGCGACGCGCGGCGGAAAGATCGTGTATGGCCCCTTCGTCCACACGTTCAATTCGATTCTCAATCCGGACGAGCAGTTCGACCGCCATCCGGAGTATTTCTCGGAGGTCAACGGAGCGCGGCTGAAGGAGCGCACGCAACTGTGCGTGACCAATCCCGAGGTGACGCGCCTCACCATCGACACCGTGCGCAAATGGATGCGCGAACAGCCGCAGGCCACCATTTTTTCCGTCAGCCAGAACGACTGGTACAACTTCTGTACCTGTCCGAAATGTACCGCCCTGGCGAAGCAGGAGGGTTCGCCGATGGGGCCGTATCTCAAGTTTGTCAACACGGTGGCGGAAGTCGTCGAGAAGGAGTTTCCCGACAAGGCCGTCGATACGCTGGCCTACCAGTTTACGCGCAAGCCCCCTGCCAACATCAAACCCCGGCCCAACGTCATTGTGCGGCTGTGCAGCATTGAGTGCTGTTTTTCGCACCCGTTGTCGGCCTCAGCAGAGGACGACCCGCGTAACTTTGCCTTCGCTGGGGATCTGCCGCGTGGTCGAAGATCTCCAACCGGCTCTACATCTGGGATTACGTCATCGATTACTCGCACTGTCTGATGCCCTTCCCCAACCTGTATTCGCTTAAGGACAACATCAACTTCTTCATCGATAACGGCGTAAAAGGGATCTACGAGGAGGCTGATTACTTCACCACGGGGGGCGAGTTTTCCGAACTGCGCACCTGGATCATCGCCAAGACGCTGTGGGATCCGTCGTACGACACCGACAAGGCCATCGACGAATTCCTCGCCGGGTATTACGAAGACGCAGCCCCACCCATCCGTCGCTACATCAACCTGATTCACGACAAGGCCCGCACGGAGCACGTTCACTTCCGGATCTTCGATCCCCCCAAGCGCGACTTTTTCACTCCGGAACTCTTGGCCGAAGCCGCCGCTCTCTTTGCGGAGGCGGAGCAGGCAGTCGCGAAGAAGCCGGCCGTGCTCAACCGGGTGCGGATCGCTTCGCTGCCGGTGAAGTACGTGCAGATTGCCTTGTTATTGCCGGGTAAAACGGTGTCGGCCCCGCTGTCGGCGGCGCAAAAGCGGGAACTCAAAGCGCGCTTTGCCGATTTCGACCCGATTGCACAAACCGCGGGGCTTTCACGCGTCAGCGAACACCGCAGCTACGCCGAGTGGGCCGAGATGGTCAAAAAGTCCGGCGAGTAACGCGGGCCGGGCCCCCCCTTCGCAATCACAATTGCCGGTCAGCCAACCCATTCGTTAATCACGTGCCCGGCAATGCCCGTCAGTCGGGCATCCAGGCCGTTGAACCGGCGCGTCAATTTGAGATGGTTGAGGCCGAACAGGTGCAGCATGGTGGCGTGGAAATCGTTGATGTGGACCGGGTCGCGGACGATGGACCAGCCGATCTCGTCCGTCTCGCCGTAGGTCAGCCCGCCGCGCACGCCGCCGCCGGCCATCCACAGGGAAAACGCGTAGGGGTGATGGTCCCGGCCGGTGACGGAGCCCGATCCTTGCCGATTTTCGCCGAGAGGCGTGCGGCCAAACTCGCCGGCAAAAATGATCAACGTCGAATCGAGCAGCCCGCGCTGCTTGAGATCCTTGATGAGGGCAGCCACGGGTTGATCGGCCATGCCGCAGTTGAAGCCCAGCTCGGCATCGAGGTTGGAGTGATGGTCCCAGGAGGCGTGATTGATCTGGACGAAGCGGACGCCCCGCTCGACCAGCCGGCGCGCCAGCAGGCAATTGCGCGGCAAAGGCGTCGTAAACGCCTTTGCCACCGCCGCGCCCCCCCTTCCCCTTCAGCGCACCGTCGGGTCGGCCGATGCCGTACATCTCCTGCGTGTCCTGAGTTTCCTGCGCGATGTCGATCAGCTCGGGGGCAGAGGATTGCATGCGGAAAGCCAGCTCGTAGCTGGCGATGCGGCCGGCTATTTCCGGATCGCCGACGACGTCGTAGCGCGATTGATTCATTTCCAGCAGCGCATCGAGGCTGCTTCGTTGCAGCTCGCGCGGCAGACCGGCCGGGTTGGTGAGGTTGAGAACCGGCTCCCCCTGATTGCGGAACAGGACCCCTGCGTACACCGAGGGGAGAAACCCGCTTTGCCACAACGTGGCCCCGCCGCTGGTGCCGCGGCCTGCGGACAACACTACATATCCGGGCAAGTTGCGTGATTCACTCCCCAATCCCCACGCGAGCCAGGCTCCCGCGGTGGGCAGCCCGAAAAAGCTCCTGCCGCAAAACAGAGTCAGCTGCGCGGGATGATGGTTGAACTGATCGGTGTGCATCGACCGGACCATGAGGATGTCGTCGGCACAGGTGGCCAGATGCGGGGTGTAGTCGCTGAAATCCATCCCGCATTCGCCGTGTTTGGAGAACTTGCGGTTGCTCCCCTGGAGGCGCGCCGTTTCTTTTTTGATGAACGCGAAGCGCACTTCCTTGGTCAGCGATTCGGGCAGCGGCTGGCCGTGCATCTCGTTGAGCTTGGGTTTGGGATCCCACAGGTCGATCTGGCTGGGCGCCCCTTCCAGAAAAATGAAAATGCACGACTTGGCGCGCGGCGGAAAGTGCGTCGGCTTGGGCGCCAGCGGATCGACGGCTGCTTCGGCGGCACTCGGACCGGCTGCCGACGCCTCTTCACCCAACAGCGCACTCAGTGCTGCCAGGCCCACGCCATAACCGGCCGACTGCAAAAAGTGACGCCGCGTCTGGTTCCAGGCAAGCTGTCTTAACGCGTTTTCAAGTTGACTGCCCTGCATATTTCACCACTCCCCTTTTCTGTGCGGAGTTTGTCGCAGACTTTTTTTCGTGTGCGGATCGATTGAACTCTCATTCTCGGGTCACAAACTCGTCCAGGTTCAGGACCACGCGCATCGTAGCCACCCAGGCCGCGGCTTCGGTGACTTTGACGGATTCAGGTAAATACGCGCCGATCATGGTTTTGGCCTGATCTTCGTGCTGCGTATAGTACGCGCGCGCCGTTTGCAGTACGCGGGCCAGCGCGGCAAGCTCCTTGTCGCCGGGAGGCCGGGCCACGCACGAGCGGAACGCGTACGTCAACCGGGCTGTCTCGGCGGCTGCCGCGTTGTTCGCATCGGCGGGCGGCAACAGCAACACGCGCTTCGCCAGGGCCTGCGAGGCCTCGATGTGCGATTCGTTGTTCAACAGCGTGAGCGCTTGCAGCGGCGTGTTCGACACGGTGCGCTGCACGCAGGCCACGTTTGCATCGGGCGAGTCGAACGTCATCAGATCGGGATACGGAATGGTCCTTTTGAAGAACGTGTACATCCCGCGGCGGAAATGGTCGTCCCCCTGGCTGTTGGTCCAGGTGAAACTGTTGGCGTAGCTGAGCTTGGCGATGTCGTCGGGCATGGGGGGAAAGACGCTCGGCCCGCCGATTTTCGACGAGAGCAACCCTGCGGCTTTCAAGTTCAAATCGCGGATAAGCTCGCTCTCCACGCGGAAACGGTTCTGGCGGAACAAGAGCGCATTGCGCGGATCCTGCGCGTCCAATTCGGGCCGGGAATGCGACGACTGCCGATACGTGGCCGAGGTGACAATCGTTCGAATTAACGCTTTAGAACTCCAGTGCATGTCGCTGCGGAATCGGGATGCCAGCCAGTCGAGCAGTTCGGGCTGCGTGGGGGCTTCGCCGCGCGTGCCGAAGTCGTTGGGCGTCCGCACCAGCCCCTGGCCGAAGAGATGCTGCCACACGTGATTAACGGCTACGCGGGGCGTGAGCGCATTCTCCGGACTGACGAGCCAGCGGGCCAGATCGAGCCGGTCCGCATGCGCCTCACGCGGACGGAAGGGAGCCAATACCGCGGGAACGCCCGCGTCCACGGCTTCCAGCGGCGACAGGAATTCGCCTCGGTTGAATCGGCGTGTGGTGCGCGGCACGCGCGGAGTGCCGATGGTCCGCACTTCCATCATCCGCGCGTGGTACTGCGTGTGCAACTCGTCGATCTGAGCGCGGAGTGCCCGTGTCTGCTCGTCAGGGGCCACTTCGGTGACGTAGTAATTGAACAACGTCTGCTTGACGTTGGCGACGCGTTTTTCGGGATACATCTCGAGAGCGTCGGCAATCGTCTTGTTGGTGATGTGTATCCCGCGCTCGTCGCCGGAAAGTGCCGTCAACCGAAACTGGCCGAGAAGATGCCGGCCGCCGTATTGTTCCGACAACACAAGCCGAATTGTTCCTCCATCGGGGACTTTGATCGGCGCCCGCGTGCGGAACTGGATCCAGTGCGGCTGGTCTATTTTGTCGGCAATAGCCCAACCGGCTGATTTGTTCGGTTCGCCGGTAAGGACCTGTTCGGCGGCAAATCCGCTCTGTGCGAAATCGGCGTCAGCCCGATGGAGCTCAATGGGCTGACTTTTACCATCCGGCGAAACCACGTACGCTTGAAATCCCGTGAGGACAAAGTTCCCGTTGGGAGCGCAGGCCGGAACCTTTTCCCGGCAAGCGCGCGTTGGGAACTGCGTGCAGCTTGAAGCCGGTGAGGGTGAGTTCGTCGCTCGCAGCGCGGACAGTGACCGTGTACGTGTCCTTGTCCGGGGTCACGCTGTCGCCGGTTTCCGCAGAACCCGCGCCGGCAGAGGCACCCGCGGTTGCCGGCGGCTTGCCTCCCTCCACCAGCACGCGGTCCCCATCGATACTAAAGACAGTTTGGGGTGCAGTAGCGGAAGTTGCTGCGACGATTTGCAGCGGCTGTTCCTTAAGAGGCAAATCGGGCAACGCCATAATCCGTTTGTGTTCGGCTGCTTCCCACGCGAGCTCTTGCGGGGCGAGTTGTGCGTACCGGGCTGCCAGGGCTGCTTCCACCGGCCCCAGCTTCTGTTCGAGCTCCGCGAGTTTGTCGGCTGCAACGGGGAGCGGCGCGTTGACCTCTTCCGCGTTATTGAAGAAAGCAAACAGTTTGTAGAACTCGTTGTGCTTAAGCGGATCGTACTTGTGCGTGTGGCAGCGCGCGCAACCGATGGTCAATGCCATCCACACCGTTCCCACGGTTTCGGTGCGATCGAAGCAGGCAGCCACGCGGTACTCTTCCTGATCGACGCCCCCTTCTTCGTTGGTTAAGGTCTGGCGGAGAAATCCGGTGGCAATGCGCTGTCGCACCGTCGAGCCGGGCAACAGGTCGCCCGCCAATTGTTCCAGGGTGAATTGATCAAAGGGCATGTCGTTGTTAAAGGCGTCGATGACCCAATCGCGGTAGACGTAGGCATCGGGCCGGGCGCGGTCCTTCTCAAATCCATCCGAATCGGCGTAATGCGCCAAGTCGAGCCAGTGTCGTCCCCACCGTTCGCCAAAATGAGGCGACGCCAGCAATCGGTCGACCAGCCGTTCATAGGCCCCCTCGGCGGAATCGTTGACGAAGGCGTCGACGTCCTTAATATCCGGCGGCAGCCCCACCAGGTCGTAGTACAGCCGCTTGATGAGCGTGTACCGATCCGCCTCGGCAGACGGTGTGATCTTCTTCTGCTCGAGCTGCGAGAGAACAAACCGGTCGATGCCGTTCTTGACCCACGCTTTGTGGACGACTTGCGGCGGGGTGACAGCGGACAAGGGCTCGAACGACCAGTGGTTCGACCAGGCCGCTCCCTGCGCGACCCACTGCTTGAGAGAGGCGATTTCCGCGGGGAGGAGTTGCTTTTCGTCGGCCGGAGGCATGCGTTCGTCGGCGTCGGCCGCCGTAATGCGGCGAATGACTTCGCTCTTTTCGGGCTGGCCGGGGACGACGGCGACCGCACCGCTTTCCCCCTTGCCCAAAACCGAAGTGCGCTCGCCGAGCCTGAGCTTGCCTTCCGGCTTTTCGCCGCTGTGGCAATGCAGACATTTCTCAGCCAGGATCGGACGAATGTCGCGGGAAAAGTCGATCTGCTTGGCAGTCGCATTCGGAGCGGCGGCGGTGTTTCCGGCGGCACCGCTTGCGGCGGAACTCTTGGCGGCCGCATCGTCGAACGCGGCAATCTGGTGCGACGGGGCCGTCAACAGCACGCACAGGCAGCCCAATGCCGTCGCAATGACATGCCGGACGCGCGGGTTCGTCGATCGAAGCATGACCAACTCCTTCTTCGCATCAGTCACTGTGCGAAGGGTTGGGGGTTGTCGTCGTGTGAATTTCAGCGGCGATCGTCAACTGTGACACGCTTGTCGGCCGGGTCAACCATCAATCCGGGTTTTGTTTCGCGCAGAATCTCCAGGATATTCTGTCGATCGGCGGCCGAAAGGTGAAGGAACTCGGGACTCTTATCGCTGCCCGCAAGGATGTCCCGCAGCCGTCTTGCCACGTGCTCCCGAACCGGGGCCGGCAGCGCATCAAAGGCGGGAGAGTAAATCAAATAACTGCACGGGTATTTGAACAGCCGCGTCTGCAAGTCGAAATCGCGCAGCGAACGTCCGCGGCTGTCCTTGGGACCGCGCGAGGAAAAATCCTCACGGAACGACGACACGCCGGCAATGGGAGACGTCAACGTGAACTCTTCACTGAACAACAGGTATTTCAACAGTTTGTCCCCCACGGCGGCAATACGTCTTTGCGTCGAGTCGCTGCGGTAATTGGGATCCCGACTGAGCGCGTCGTTCATGATGCCGTCGTAATGAATGGCACTTTGCGTTTCATAACTTGCCAGTGTGATCGCATTGTGCATCTGCGTCTGGTGTTCGAGCACCATCAGGGCGACAATATCGCTTGTGGGCCGCAGGTAAGGGGAAACAGCGACAAACCGCGAAAGATCGGCGGCGTTGGCGCCCACTTCGCGGTCGATGACTTCGGGCTTCTCGGAATTCTTCGAGAGAACGTTTCCCATATGCCGCATCGCTCCGTGCGTCCCCGAGACATACCAGCCGCCCCAGCGCTGCGAGAAGGGGCTGCGATCTTCCGTGGTGAACGTGCTGGTTCCCAGCCGCGGCTGTCCCTCTTCATCGGTAAAGACGGATCGGACGACGTGCCCCGGCACACCCTGCGTGCGCGACGACGCATGACAGACCAGGCACTGCCCCTTGTCGCGGAGGAAAACCGGCTTGTCGGTTTCCTTTTGCGACAGCGTGTAGAAGACGCCGCCCAACTTGGGATCGACGGTGGATACTTCAACAACGTCCCCATTCTGCACGCAGCCAATGTAGGTGTCGTCGTTGAAGTAAACGGCTCTCGGCTGACTCGGGTCGATCCGCCGCAATTGAAAGCTGGTCTTGGAAAACACCAGCATCTGGGACGACTGCGGAATGTCCAGCGCCTTTAATACGGCCGGCAAGTAGCCGTGACTTTTGTCGAACCCAAGCGTTGCTTCTCCGCGATCGAGCTTTGCCTGCAGCCCGGCAATCGGATCGGTGGCTTTCGTTTCGTGATAGTTGATCGGCGGGCGCTCAAACTCGATTTGAGCCCGTGCCGGAGTTCCCAGGCACATCAATGCCAATCCGGATAGAAACGGGACACCGATCCGGCAGGCTGCGGGGACGAAGTCTCGCAGGCGTTTGGCCATGTCAGCACCCTTTTGGCGGGACGTCTCGGGGCCGATCCCCTTGAGACGCTGTAATTCGGGCGGGGAATAGTCAGCGAGAACCACCGGCCACCCGGACTCGGGGCGGCTTAAGGTTCCCAATAAATAGGATAGTCCAATCGGCCGACGAAATCAATTGTGGATACGAACATCCAATTATCGTCGCCCGGCTGCGGAGGGCTCGTGCAGTGCTGCTCCCACACGGCAAAAACGCCCGAAATCGCCCCGGAACGGCGAATGCAGCCCACACTTCGCGCTGCGTTGTGCGGCAAAATGAAACGCTTTTTCGTGCTGTGACGCTCCTCTGTCGCGCAGATCGACGCCTGGCGGGACTTTTGTTTAGCCACGTGTGCTGATCAATTCGATACGCGCGGCAGGGTCAGCAATTATCAGGGGAGACCGTAAACTCGCTCTCGGTCGAGATTCCCGCTGTAATTTTTACGTAATCTAATTATTCAACTCAACCTACTCATTTTATCGATATGGAAACTCGCAATTCTCGGCGTAAACCGCGGCCAATCGCATTTTACTCTGTATTCCCAATTTGTCGTATTCAAGTCCGGCCATTATGCAGATATTAACGGTTGTAGCGGTTGTAAAGATTCTTCCTCCAGAATAATCGGAATAATCGGAGTATCCTCCGGTATAATGCATGGAATGTGCACGAGATCTTGTATTGCAAAGAGTCGGAAGAGCGGGGAGCATAGCGAGCATGGGGCATATGGATAGCGTGATTTCCGCAGGATGTTCGCTCAATCGCCGAGAGATTGCTTAGCCAAAGATCACACCCCAGATCCACGTCGTCGCACCGAAAAAGCCAGCCAGCCGCGAGTCACGCTGGTCAGCAATGCCGCCTGACCAGTCCCAGCGACAGCGGACCCCGGTTGCAACTACTCGTCGGTCTTGGGGGGATCAAGTAGCTCATGAGCACATCGCGTTTGCACAGTGACGTCAGCACGTCCGCCGGCTCGGGAATCTACACATCGGCCGAGAAGTCCGAACATCTTCTTGAACGGGCTTGCCAAAGTCTGGCCGGCGGCGACAGCAGCACGATGCGCGTTGTCCCCTATCATCTTCCCCTGGTCGCGCAGCGCGGCAAAGGGGCCCGCGTGTGGGACGCCGACGGCAACGAATACATCGACATGAACATGGCCTATGGGCCGCTCCTGTTTGGCCATTGTCCCGAAGGCATTGTCAAGTCGGTTGTCGGCCAGATCACGCAGCGCGGCAGCCAGCTCGGTTTCCCGACCGAAATCAGCATGCGGGTGGCTGAGAAACTCAAGCGGTTGTTCCCCAGCATGGAGCTGTTGCGGTTTGCCAACTCGGGCACCGAGGCCATGGCCTCGTCGGTGCGGTTGGCGCGTGGCTACACGGGACGCAGCAAAATCATTTTGTTCGAGGGTCATTACCACGGTTGGAGCGAGGCGGTCTTCCACAAGTACCACGCTCCTTTGGCCGAGCTTCCCATGCGTGGATACGGCCCCGCCATTCCCGGCACGCAGGGAATGACCGGCGCTCTGGACGATGCCATTGTCGTCCGCTGGAACGATCTGGATCTCCTGGAGCACGTTCTTGATCGCTACCAGGGGATGGTTGCAGCCGTCGTCATGGAGCCGGTGATGGGCAACGCCGGCGTGATCGCGCCGGAGCCGGGCTACCTGGAAGGGGTCCGGATGCTCACCCGCGCACACGAATCGTTGTTGATCTTTGATGAAGTCATCTCGGGTCTGCGGGTTGGCGCCGGCAGGGCGCAGGGGCATTACAACGTGCGGCCCGATATTACGGCCGTCTCGAAAGCACTCGGCGGTGGATACCCGGTGGCGGCGTTTGGCGCATCGCGCGAGATCATGGATACGATCCTCTCAGGCCGCGTCTTTCACGGCGGCGTGTATTCCGGCAACGCGACAGTGATGGCTGCCGCCGAGGCGCTGCTCGACGAGATCCTGACCAATAAAGACTCGATCTATCAACATCTCTACGCAAAGGGAGATCAACTGGCGCACGGAATTCGCGACGTCTTGAACGGACTCGATATTCCCAACGTGGTGCAAAACGTGGGACCGATGTTGACGTTCTTCCTCACTGACGGCGAAGCCGACCGCATTACGGACTACCGCGCAGCCCGGCAGCATTGCGATTTCGACGCTTACATCCGGCTGCAGCACCAGCTCCAGCAGACCGGCGTGTACTACCACCCGAACCAATTTGAACCGTTGTATCTGTCAACGGCTCATACCGATGCTGACATAGCAACCGTCATCGATCGTTTGGAGGCAGGTGCCCGATGTGTCTACGGGCTGTAACCGTCGATCTCAGTGCGGACGCCATCTTGCAGGCGGCGGACCGGTATCGCGGTAACATCTTCGTCCTGGATGACGCGCTGCAGGTGCGTGCGGCGGCCCTGGCCCAGGCGCGCAAGGATTTCCAGCGCAAACTGGCAACTGCGGGCATCTCCGCGGGAGACCGCGTTATTCTGGCAATGGCCAACGGCCCCGGTTTTGTAGCGGGATTAACGGCCATTCTGGCTATCGGAGCCAGTCCCCTGCTGGTGCATGCGAAGACGCCGCTCGAGGAACTTGCTCGCACCGCATTGCGCTACGGGGCGCGATTTGTCGTGGGCGATGCGTTCAGCGAGAACGACGTGCACGAGTCGCTCTCGGCCTTCCGGGACGTTTCAGCCGCCGCGTGGATGCGCGCCTGCTGCGCAGCCGTCAATGAACACAATCCGGCATTCCGCGGAAATTTCCCCGCGCTTCCCGGAGTTCCGCTCCATCCCACGTCGGGGACAACCAACCTGCCCAAAATTGCCGTGCGGCCCGGCAACGCGGCCGTTGCAGAGGCCGAGCACTATATCGCCACGATGGGCATCGGCGCGAGTGACACCATTCTCGCGGTTCCGCCTATGAGCCACGCATACGCCTACGGCATGTGCGTGATGGTTCCGCTGTCCAGCGGGGCCAACATCGTCACGACCCGGCAATTCCAGGCGGGGCAGATCCAGCGCACCATTCAAGACCGGCGGATCACCATTTTCCCTTCCGTGCCGGGCATGCTGGACGTGTTGTTGTTCGGCAGGGGAAATTTGCTGAACGGTTCGTTGCGCTGCGTGCTTTCGGCCGGTGCACCGCTCAGCCGGCGCACCGCCCAATTGTTTCACGCAAAGTTCGGCGTCTGCGTGCGTTCTCTCTACGGCACGACGGAGACGGGCGGAATTTCCATCGCCCCCAAGTCGAACGATCCTGCCGTCGATCAGGGCGTCGGCCCCGCCATGAACGGCATTGAAACGCGCATTGAAAGCACGTCCTGCGAGGATGCAGACCACGCCCACCAGCCGGACACCTGCACCCTGCACATCCGCAGCACGTCGATGATGGCCGGATATCTCTCGGAAGACGGAATTGACGATCGGATGATCGTCGACGGCTGGTTCGACACGGGCGACATGACGCGTCTGGACGATCAAGGACGCATTCACCTGCGCGGGCGGCTGACCGAGGTCATCAACGTGGAAGGCATGAAAATCGTTCCCAGCGAAGTGGAAGAAGTCATTGCCTCGCTGGCCGGCGTCCGCGAAGTCAAAGTCTATGCCGGGAAACTTCCCTCGGGCGCGTGCTTCGTCAAGGCAGCCATTGTCGCCGACGGAACGCTCGACGAGTTGGCCGTGAAGGCCCACTGCGAAAAGCACCTGGTTTACTACAAGCGTCCCACGCGTTTGCTCGTGGTCGAGGCGCTGCCCAAAACCCCGTCCGGCAAAGTGGTTCTCCAGCAGTTGCCATAGCCGTGCCGCTCTCCCTTCCGCCGGGCGCAGGCTGCCGCCGTGAAATCCCTGCGAACCGGCGTGCTTTCGCTCCGCTGCCGCGTCCGTTTGCGTTATCATGGCGAAAACCACCGGCCGCGCGTTTTCCGGCCGCGTCGCGAAAGTAACCGGAAATGATGGCAGCAAACGACACCGCATCGCACCTTCCGCTGGCGATTATCGGCATGGCATGCCGGTTGCCGGTCGCAGACAACCTCGATCAATACTGGGACTTGATCGCCGAGGGTCGCTCCGCCATCGGCCCGCTGTCCGCGGATCTCCTCGACCCCGAAACCGAGTACGACCCAAACGCCGGCGCAGCGGGAAAGACGTACACCCAACTGGGTGGACTTGTCTCGCGTTTAGAAACAGCGGCCCAATGCAGCGGTGCCTCCGACCGATCGCATCGGCTGATGTGCGACGTGGCAGCCCAGGCATGCCGGCACGCCGACATGGATCCCTTCAACCTGCCGATACGCAACACGGGCGTGTTCATCGGCTACGATTGGGGAAGCCGCGACGCCGGCGATGCGCAGTGCGCAGCCGCAGCGCCGCTTTTGGCGGAACTCCTTTACGGCACGCAGCCGTTCGGCAAACTTGATCCCGACAAGCAGCGCGCCGTGGCCGATCAGTTTGTCGCTGCCCTGCATCGCGCGTTCCCGTCTGCGGAGGGCGGAAATGTCGCATAACGGCGCGGGCATGGTCACCGCGACAATATCCGAAGCCTTCGGCCTGTCGGGACCGTCTCTAGCGATCGACTCGGCGTGCGCCTCCAGTTTGCAGGCGCTGTTATTCGCGGCCCGCGCGCTGGAATCGGGGCAGATCGAAATGGCCATCGTGGGGGGAACGTCCACGTGCAGGCCCGATACGCTCATCGAGTTTTCCAAGGCCCGGGCCAACAGCGCCACCGGCTCGCGCCCCTTCGATGCGGACGCCGACGGCGTCGTCTGCGCTGAAGGGACCGTGGCCATCGTTGTGAAAACGCTCGAGCGCGCTGGCCGACGGCGATCGCATCCACGCGGTCGTCCGCGGCTTGGGAGTTGCATCGGACGGGCGCGGCAAGGGGGTTTGGACCCCCAACACGCAGGGACAAATTCGGGCCATCGCGCGCGCCTACCCCGGCCGGCGGACGTCGCGCGACTGCAATATATCGAAGCACACGCCACCTCCACCCAACTGGGGGACCTGACCGAAATCCAATCGCTCATCGAAGTGCTTTCACAACATTTGCCGCCGGGAAGAAAGATCCCCGTCACCAGCGTGAAGGCGAACATCGGCCACACGCTGGAAGCGGCCGGCCTGGCAGGACTCGTCAAAGCCGTCCTGTGCCTGCAGCATCGGACAATTCCGGCGGCCATCAATGTCCGCACGTTAAGCCCGAAGATCGATTGGGAACACGCACCCGTGTTCGTTCCCACTCAGGCTGCGCCCTGGCCTGCGCCCGATGACGGCGGGCCGCGCAGAGCCGGCGTGAACGCGTTTGGACTCGGCGGATTGAACATGCACGCGGTGATCGACGAGTTTCAACCCGGCGCAACGCCGACGGCGGCGACATCATCGGCGGCACCCGCACGCGCAGGCACGCCGCGCGACGCGGAACCGATTGCCATCGTCGGTCGCGGCTGCGTTCTCCCCGGTGCGCCGTCGGTGAAGGCGCTTGCGGAAATGCGGATCAATGACGGTCCGCCCGCCGCGTTGCATTTATCGCGCATGCGGCGGGTGGACAACTTCGAGTACGATTGGCAGCGGCACAAAATTCCCCCCAGGCAGGTAGCGCAGGCCGATCCGTTGCAGTTCTTTCTGCTGGACGCGGTCGACCAGGCCCTGGAGGAAGCAGGCTGCGCGAGGACGCCTTTGACGCCTCGACGGTGGGAGTGGTCGTCGGCACCGAGTTCGGCGGCGACTTTCACTTCGAACTGCAAATGGGCTGGCGACTCAACGCGATCAAGCGGATTCTGGAACAACAACTGGTCGAGCAAAACATCGAGCCGGCACGCGTGCGGGAAATCGTCGCGTCCTTCGCGGACGCATTCCTCGCAAAGTGGCCCGCGCTGTTCGACGAGGGAGGCTGCTTTCAACACAGCACGCTTGCGTCGCGCATCGTGCGCACCTGGGACTTGGGGGGCGGCGCTGCAACCGTTGATAGCGGCTCTGCATCGTTTCCTGCGGCCTTGTCGCTGGCGGTCAACCTGTTGCGCGCCGGAGATTGCGATACGGTCATCTGCGGCGCGGGACTGCGCCGTTCGCGCTATCCGCAAAACCATCTCCGTTCCGCAACCGCGATTCGCACCGAGGCGACGCCGGATCCATTGAATGCCGCGTCGCAATCGCTGGCTGCCTTTACGCTGGGCAACGAACTCTCCGACGGTGCGGGGGCCTTCGTGCTCAAGCGGCTGGCCGATGCGCGCCGTTGTGGAGACCGGATCCACGGCATCGTGCGGGGCGTTGAGTGTCACCGTGACGCGCTCGAGCCCGCGTCGGCCGGTCCGTCGTCTCATTCTCTTCACGCACACGATGCGCCACCGAGCACAATTATCGATCCGAAACTCGGAGCATTGGGCGTTGCATCCTTTCTACTGGCAACCTTGCCCGCGGATAGACAGAACAACAACGCCGCCGATGCGGCAGGCGTGATTCTTCGCACCGCTTCGCGAGGCCAGACTTTCAAGGTTTTGATCGATGCGGTTGCCGATGCCGACGCGCAATCATCCCCCGCAGCGACGGCAACCCGGCCGCAAACACGCACCGGCCGCAGCGTGCCGCGAATGTTCAATGCCCCCGTGATGCGGATCTATCAGCCAGCCCGCGCCTGGTCGGGCAGGCGCTTATACTCGGAGCGAACCCGGCAGCCGATGCACTCTCTGCGAAGCTGGCGGCGCTTGACGTCATGGTCCACCAATGCCCGATTAACGAACCCGCAGAGGTTTGCTCGTTGCTGGAGACGATGTGGCAGCAGGGTCCCGTGCCGCATCTGTTCGTCATGTCGCCCCTCGATGCCGAGCCGGAGTTCACCGACGCAGCGGCCCGTGTTGCGTGGCACAAGCACGTGAGCCTGGGCGGCGTATTTCGCATCTGCCAGCGCTGGTACCAGTTGATGCAGGGCGGCGATGCGGTTCCGGGCGGCACAGCCGTCGCTGTGACGGCGCTTGGCGGTGATTTTGGACTCTCGGGCCCGTGCAAGCCCTGGCAGGGCGGCGGACTTGCGGAGCTGCTGGAGTCGCTGCATGCAGAGTCGGCCGGCAAACTCATCGCGCGCGCGATCGACACCGGGCCGCGCGAACCGGCCGAGATGATCGCCCGCGAAATCCTCAACGAGCTGGCAGACCCCGCGTCCGACGTCGCCGTGGCATACATTCACGGACGCAGGCGGTTATTGCGCGCCGTCCCCTACACGCCGGCAAAATGGCAGCCAAGTACGCGCGCGCCCGGCGCCGTGTGCCTGTTCATCGGCGAGCCGGTGGGGTACCTGCCGCAATTCGCGGTCGAGTTGCGCGTCAAACGAACGCCAACGTGCACGTTTTGGGCGTCACCGCACCGGCTGCCGTTGAAGAGAATCTGCGCACGCTGTCGGGCGACCAGTGGAAAGAACTGCGCACGCAAGTGATGCGGGAAGCCCTGCGCGCAAACGCTCTCCTCTTCAGGAGTGGGGGGCCCTGTCGCAAGCCGTTCAGGTGGACCGGGCGCTGCATGATTTTGCGGCCTCCGACCCGCGCGTTACGTACCATGAGTGCGACGTGTCGGACCGCGCGCAGCTGCAAACGGTACTCGACACAATTCGCGGCAGCCACGGACCGGTGTCGGGTATCGTGCTCGCCGGAGAAATCGGGGCGGCTGCCGGCTTTCGCAAGAAACAGCCCGCGGATCTGGAAAGGCTGCTGGCAGTGCGCGTCGAGGGGACAAACACACTTATCGAATTGACGCGCGACGATCCGCTCGAGTTTTTCGTCGGCTTTGGTGCGGCCGATGGACTCTTCGGCTCGCCCCTCCGGGCGGACGCGGCGGTGGCTGCGGGAATGATGTCGCAGCAGCTTGGCACGCTGGATTACGCGCGGCCGCAGTGCCGCCGGTTCACGATCCATTGGCCCCGCTGGTTGTCCGCAATGCGGGATGTCGATGAACTCGACGCGTCTCTTCCGCCCGGTGTACCCTCGGGCTGCATTTCGATCGCCGAGGGGGTCGAGCAGTTGATCGACACGCTGGCGACGGCGGGCTTCGATCGCGCGATTTACGTCGCAGGCCGAACGGACAACGCCACCGAACAAAACTCCATTGAGCCCATTGTCCGTCCGGTTGAGATCAGCACGGAAATTCTCGAACTCGTCGAGGCGTCTCCGCTGATCGACGCGATTGTGCCCGCGCCGGATAGCGCGGGTTCCGGAACGGCGTACTTGAGTTTTCGTCCCACGCAGGATCCGTTTCTCACCGATCATCGCGATTCGCTGGCCACGGGACCCGGTGCAGCCGTGTTGCCGGGGGCGGTGATTCTCGAAACGTATGCCGAAGCGGCCCGATTGTTCGCCGGAGGTCGCATCCCCACGGGCGTGCGGAATCTGCAATTTCTGCGCGGCTTTCGCATGACCGGCGACCTGCCGCACCGGGCGCAGATCGAGGTGGAAATGCACGACAATCAGGCCGTGTGCAGGATGGTCGGCGATTTTTACGACAAGCAGGGAAACCGCACCGATCCGCTCCGGTTGTATTCCACGTGCACCGTGGTGTTTGACGAACCGGCACAGATCCCCGCGGCAGTTGACTTTGACGAAGCGTCGGTCACCTGGCAGCGTGTTGTCTACACGGAACTTCCTCCCGATGAAACCTCGACCGATGTGTGGGGCAACACGAGCATCTTTCGCGGTCCCGAATTCATGCCGCTCGAACACCTGGGTTTCCAGCAGGAGACCGTCTGGAGCGTGTTGACGGCAGCACCCGTCGGGCAGGCGGGCGGAGAGCGCCGCGGCGACGGCTGGCTGACGCATCCGGTTCTGGTCGATGCGATGCTCACCGTGGGGGGCTTGTCGCTGTGGTCGCTGTATAAATCGTTGCAGTTGCCGGCCGACATGGAGCGACTCGATTTCGGCAGACTGCCGCATCCCTTTGAGCGCTGCACCGTATTGGCCATGCACCGCGGCCAATCGGGCCGCTATGCGTCGCTCGATTACCTGGTGACGGGGGAGAACGGCGACTTGATCGTGGCCTGCACGAACGGTCGGTTTGTGAAGTTCGAGCGGCCGTGAGCCGAATAATCTTACGGACGGTCTTCGTTTTTGTTGCCGTGCTGCTCTTCGAGCCGCTTGAGCATGCTCTTGATGTCGAAAGCCCCCTTGATGGCAACGTAGACCGTGATCGTCGAATACCAGACAACCGTGGCAATCGTCATCAACCACCAGAAGCGTTCGGCAAGACTCATGATGAGGCCTCCTCGTTTATCACAGGAGAACTGGGGCCCGGTTTGACGGCATCTTTCAACAGCGAACCGACAACCATCGCAATGGCTGCGGCCGCGTAGGCGGCGATCCCCGAGTAGAATGGCCCGATGATTTTCGAGCGGTTTGCCGTATCCGGCAGATCTTTGTCAATAATCTGAGCAGCAGATACGCGAGCGGGAAAACGGCGCCGCAGGCAATCGCGCCGATAGGCACCCCAGTTGTTGGCCCGTTTCCAGTAGCAGCAGGCAATCAGCAGCGTCGACATGCTGGACAGATAGATCGTGCCGGTGACGGCCAGATAGTCCCAGACGTTGCCTTCGAGCTGGTACCACAGGCCGAAGAACAGCAGGAACACGCCGATGGCCGCGACGATGCACCGGTTCCACAGCAGTCCGGTTTTCTCGGACCAGCGGCGTTTGTGGAACGGCGCCAGCAGGTCGTTGTAGATCACGCTGCCCCAGGTGAGCATGTACGAGGAGTCGGTCGACATGTCGGCCGCCAGCATGGCCGCCACCAGCAGGCCCATCAGGCCGACCGGCACCGACCTGCGCCAAGAAGCAGCGGCATGGCGTGCAGTTTCTGATCGTCGGGGACAATCGATTCCCTCGCTGTAGAAGTATGCCAGCGCCGCGATGCCCCAGATGCCGGGAATCAGGAACCGGCAGACGAAGAAGAAGCTCGTCCGCGTGTAGATCTTTCGCCCCGTGTGCTGTGTCCTTGGCCGCCAGCACGCGGGCGATCGTCGTCTGCCAGGTGAGCGTTGCGGCCCCGTTGAGCAGACTCCAAAAAATGACGGACGGCCAGCCGAGTTCCGGATTCGCAAACGGGTTGAATCCGCCCGACTGGTACTGTTGGGTCACAGTTGCAGCCAATGCATCCCAACCGACGTTCACCAGAATCAGAACCGTGACGGCAATCAAGCCGATGCTCATCACGACGAACTGCAGAAAATCGGTCACCAGCACGCTGAGCATCCCGCCCAGAATCGTGTACACGGCCACCATGACCAGCATCACGGTCATCATCCAGTCGAGCGAAGAATCGTCGACGCCGATTGCGGAGGACTCCACGACGCTGATCGCTTTGGGAAGTTTTGACAACGTGGCCTGAGGAAGGTTCAAATGGCTGCATGGCCGATTGACCCCCAACCGGCCGCAGATTCGCTGCCACGCTGCACAATGGGAAAATGAGCCGTGCTCAGGCCGGTGACACGCAACAGGAACTCGCCGCCCACGCGCAGGAACACGCCCATGTTGAGCAGTCCACCGAGCAAGATCACCACGCCGGCCGCCCAGCGCACCCGCGGACCGAATCGCTTTTCGAGGAGTTCCGGGATCGTGATCACGCCGGAATCGCGCAGCGGCTTGATGCAGAAACCCGTGATCCCGATCAAGAACATCGCCACGGCCTGGCAGATGCCCGGGGTGGCTCCGGCGAAACCGTATCGGTAACCCTCTTCCGCCGTGTACATGCAGGTGACGATGCCGAACTCGGTGGCCGCCAGCGACGCGATGCCCAGGTACACGTTCATCTCGCGCCCGGCGACGAGAAAATGTTCGACCTTGCCCACGTACTTGCGGACGTAAATGCCCGCCGCCATCGTAGCAACGAGATACAGGCCGACGATGGGCGCATCGATCCAGAAGGAGAAATGTGACATCGAGCCGGCCTGTTCGCTGTAAGGATATGGCTTGTCCGATCAATCGCCAAAGTATGTCATAATACCAACCCGTCTGCCCGGAAACAGCCAAGCACCCGCTTGTCCCCGCAAAAATCTGAAAATGCCGCCTTGAATGAAATGGGCCGCCGACCGGCCGTCGGAACTGCGCGGCGTGCAAAACTTTACTGTCGGAAGGCGGCTGATAGTCTTTAAGTCATTGCGGTATCAATATCTTCCAGACGAAGGATCGGTTATGGGAGAATTGCGATGGACCGTCGTTTTGCGTTGCGCAAGGAGCAGATGCTCGAACAGTGCAAGGTGAGGCCCAATCAAGTCAAGAGATTGCCGTCGGAGCTGTCGGATTTTCTCAGGCCTTTTGCGGAGTGTCTGGCGGACGACCATCAGCGCCAGCATTCTCAGCAGTTTTGCGAGGGGTTGTTGTCGAACGTGAATCGCAAGAACACGGAATCGATCGCCTACGAGCAGGATCAGGACCGCCATGATCTGCAACACTTCATCGGCACATCGACCTGGGACCACGTGCCGTTGATCGATGAGTTGTGCCATCAGGTCGCGGCCACTCTGGGCGAAGCCGACGGCGTGCTGGTCATCGATCCTTCGGCATTTCCCAAGCAGGGCCGGAAATCGGTCGGCGTGGCCCAGCAATGGTGCGGTCGGCTGGGCAAAGTGACCAACTGCCAATTGGGCGTTTTTCTGGCCTACGTCTCGCGACGCGAACATGCCTTGTGTGACTTCCGACTGTACCTTCCAGAGGAATGGACCAAAGATCGCAAGCGGTGCCGCGCGGCCGGGGTTCCGCCCAAGGTCGGGTTTCAGACGCGACACACGCAAGCTCTGGAGATGATCCGGAAACGCGGCCAGACTCTGCCTCATGCCTGGATCACGGGCGACGACGAATTCGGGAAAGTGACCCATTTTCGCCGAGATTTGCAGGAACTGGGAGAACGCTACGTGTTGGCCATCCCCGGCAACATTACCGCTCGCCTCCTGGACAGCGCGGAGGTTCCCCACTGCGGGCCAGGCGGTCCCACTGCGCGCGCCTTTGTGAGTGTGACAAGCCTCCGTGATCAGCTTTCCGCCAGCGCGTGGCAGTCGATCGACGTCCGCGACGGCGAAAAGGGTCCGCTGCTCATCGAAATGGCCATTGTTCCGTACGTGCAAACCATGGACAACCGTCGCAAGCTGAAGTACTCGGAAGTTTTGATCTTTACGCGCTATCGTGACGAACAAGGCCTGCGACACGACGACTTTTATTTGTCCAACGCATTGGCAAGCACGCCAGTCACTGAGTTTGCACGCGTGATCTCGGCCGAACGGCGCGTGGAAGAGGCGATCCGGCGGGGAAAAAGCGAGGCCGGATTGGCTGATTACCAAGTGCGGACCTGGCAAGGTTGGCACCACCATCAAACACTCTCGCTCATCGCAATTTGGTTCTTAGTGACCGAAACACTCAAGGAACGACAAACGACACCGGCTCTCAGCGTTCCTCAAGTCCGGCAACTGATCGCACGAACCCTGCAACAACAATGGAACCTGCTGCATCCCGAATCCGTCGCCAATTCTGCGACACGCCAACTTCGGCGCAACGAAACGGCACGCTTCTACCACTACAAAAAGCGCAAACGCTTACCACCATTACGCTCCGATCAACGAAGATGATTCCGACAGTAAAGGTCTTCAGCCTTCAGCCTTTGTTCATTCGGATTTCGTGCTTCGGCATTCGCGTGTCCGTCACCGCTCGGGAATATGATATACCTCGATCGAATACCCAATCCGCGCGACCGGCGTGAGGCGTTGGAAGTACGCGTATTGACCAAAATCCACCGCGGCGAATGAGCCGTTGGGGCGGCGGGCGATGTGCGGGCGGCCGCGGACGAAATTCTCGCTGACCGCATACCAACCCGGTTGCGGCACGTACGCCGGGGGCAGGTCGTAGTCGATCCCCAGCGCGGCCGGCGGAAACGTGCCGAAGTACGCTAAGCCCACGCGGTCGATGTGATTGTCGTCGAGATACCATTTAAGGCCGCGCAGGTCCTGCCCCCAGTCGAGATTCGAATCGAGCAGATGTCGGTAGCCGTTCTCCGGGCCGCCGGCCAACTCGTTGAAGTAGGCAATCTGGTGCGGCTGGAAGCGCAACGGCGTCAACGCGGCCAGCGCGCACAGTCCGATCAAAGCGGTCCGCAGCCGATGTCGCTTTCCAATCCAGCCAGCCTGCCACCTGTCCGATGGCGATGTACAAAAACGGAAACAGCGGCAGCACGTAGCGAATGCCCAACTGCATGGCGGACCCGCCGGCGACGATCAACAGCACAGCGGCCGGCAGCAACAACACGGCCTGAAGGGCCGGCCGGCGGGATTGGCCGCGCCGAAAAACCAGAAACAACACCGTCAACAGGGCCAGCAGCTGCGTCGCGTGGGGGACTTTGTACCACAGCGTCATCAGAAAATAGCTTTTGAAGCCGGTCTCCGACCACTGTCCGTCGAGATAAACCGGGTGCTTGCTCTCCATCACGTGCCGTTTGCGCATCGAGGCCTTCCAGGTAATCGCGCGGCAACGGGACCGGGCAACGCGACAACGGGCCCAGCGATGTTGCAACGTTGGTCAGCGACCGGCTATGCAGTTCGTAACGGTCTAGCGGCGTAAAGCTGCCGCGAAACAAATAGCCCGCGTTGATGACAGCCAGGCTGATGACGAGCGCACAAACGGCTTGCAGCGCGATCGCGGTCCGTTTGACGGGATGTGACTGCGTTTCGGCGGTGCGGATATCGAATCGCATCAACGGCCACCAGATGATAGCCAGCGGGTACAACACCAGTGCGGTGTACTTCGCCAACTGTGCCAGCCCGAGGCAGAGCCCGAACAAGATGGCAGCCTTCCAGGTGCCGTGCCGCGCGTGCCGCCACAGAGTCCACGCTGCAAAGAATGAAAAAGAAGGCGGCACCCATGTCGGTGGTGACGAGCGACGCATTCATCAAGGCCGTCGGACAGGCCGACCAGAGCAGCAGGCTCAGCAAAGCAGCCCGTTCCCCAAACAGGGCCCGCGCCCAGGCGGCGATGATCAGCCCGGTGGCAACGGAGAGAACGATGATCATCACGCGTCCCTGCAAAAACAGAGAATCGTAGCGGGACCGGTTGGCGGCGAGGAACGCGTCCCCCTGGGCAATGGCGTCCCGTTTCGCGCCGCCGGGCGGCTGTGGCGGCACTTCTGCCGTCGCCAGGAGCGGCAAAGCGGCCCACATCCGCACCAGGGGCGGGTTCAGATTGTCGTAATCGAAGCGCCCCGTGGTCAGGTTCAGCAGCCCGACGGGAAGATGCCAGTACTCATCGTGCGTGACCGAAAGAAATCGCGCACAAACAAATGAACTAATCGCGTGCAGAAGGAGGAATGAAACGACGCACATCCAATACGGCCAGGCACAACAGCGCACTTGGTTCCCCGTTGCTGCGGGGGCCCGTTGTGCGGCTGATTGGCTTGTCGGGGAATCGACCACGTCGTGATTGCTCCATTACTTGCCCGAACCGCGGTTCAAGTCGTCGAGGAGTTGCTCCAGGATTGCGTTGGCTGCGATGGCCTGCGCTGCTGTTGGGATGCGCATCGTAGCGATTGACGGTCAGGTTCTCGGCGGCGTGCGTGCGGAACACAGGTTCCAAATCGAGGATGCGCACCCCGTTCGCGCGGCAATGCGCAGCGATTTTGGCGTGGGCCTCTTTGAATGGATAGTCGGGTCCCAGGTTATGCACAAAGGGGAAAATCACCACCCTTAATTCGCACTGGTGCCCGCTGCAATAGCCGGCCATCGTGTCGAGGTGCGCTGCAAACGGCTGCCAGGCATCGGAGGTGTAGGCATCCTTCAGATGATCATAATAGTTGCGCACCTGCGGCCGCGCGAATTGCGACAGCCTCACATAGGCCCAGTTGATGAAATACGTGTCATTGACGAGAAACGCGCCGAAGGGCTGCGCGGACGGTTTGGGTTGCGGATTGGCTGCTGCGGATTTTTTCTCAAGCAGGTCCGCGTAGTATTCGATGTCGTTGAGGCAGATGACGTAGACCATCACGTCGAAGTGATAGCCTTCGTCGAAGAGGGCGCGGACGCGGCCTTCCACCTGCGCGATTTCGAGCCCCAGGTCCGCCAGGTTGTTCACCGTGTATTTACCCGGATGTTTGGCTTCGAGAGCCGCAGCAATGCGGTCGGTAAAGCGGTCGTCCATGTTCTCGATGCCGTGCCCCATGGTGAAGCTGTCGCCGATGAACCCGATGCGAGTTTTTCCCGCGGGGACGGTTTTTTCGAGCAGCACGCGGTCGCGATAGCCGAGCGCATTGCGCTGGGCGTCAATGTGCAGCCGGGTCCAGCGCTGCGCGATATTAGTGGTATTGAAGGCGTCGCTGCGGTCGACGAACAGCGCGAAGCCCAGTTCGCAGGCGGTCATCAGGGTCGACACCATCCACACGGTCAGTACCAGGTTGACCAGCATGGGCTTCTTTTTTCGGGCGCAGGTCTCGCCGCCGCCGCAACAAAAGTGCGAACACCCCTGCCAGGAGAATCAGCCACGCAGCCATCGCGACGTAGTATTCCAGCGGAATTGCCGACAGCACGCTCATGGCTGCTGCTTTCGCTTCAGGACGATGAAATAGCCCTGGGTGTCGAGATCGAGGAGTTGCCAGCGCTGGGGATGTTGCCGGTACTCGGGAATATCGTCGGGTGCATGGAGCCAACTGTAGGGGTGCCCGGTGTCAATCACAATGTAATCGGTATCGGGGGGTGCGCCGGGCTGGTTGTCGTTCACGGTGCGCGGGTATTTGCTGTAGTCGTACGACCGCTCAAAGTGAGTGAAGCGCGGATGAACAAAATCGGTGGAAGCGACTCTGCTGGTGCTCGGAACGGCTGCCAGCACGCGCGGGAACAATTGCGCGCGCACGCCGGGCACGTACAGCGTCCGCCAATAATAGGGAGAGCCGGGATCCCAGAAGGCAATGCCCAGCGGACTGATGCCGAAGAACAAACCCGTCGCCAGGGCGCTCGTCCAGACAAAATGCGCGGGCCAAGGCGTTGTTTGCGCGGAATGCTGCAACACGTCCCACGCCGGCAATCGTCGCCCAGATCACAATGGGAACAAGCGGCGCGTGAAAATGATGCCGGGGATCGGCGGCCAATTGGTTCAGGCACAATAGAAACAGTTCGGGAATCCCCACCGCCAACCGCGACGGCGAACACAGCGGCAAGAATCCCAGCGGGACCACGATCAGCAGAACGTAGTACAGCGATTGCGTCGTCGCCAGCGCGTCCCACAGCATGCCGGGATGCAGCAGCATATTGCGGATGACTTCGGCTGCCGTCTCGCCGAAGCGGCTAAAATAACCCACGTAGTGAATTTCGCGCCCGCCGCGAAAATAGGGGAGCACCTGCGTCAGCACCAGCCACAAATAGACGCCGGCCAACAGGGCGACGGCAATTCCCAGCAAACGCAGGCTGCGGTCCGAGGGCCCCTGTGGCGATGGCGGCGTGCTCCGCGCGCGGACAAAACGAACGTGAAACAGGGCAATCCACAGCCCCAACGGGGCCAGCGCAATGGCGAAATCTTCCTGGGCCGATAGTGTCACCAACATCAGCAGGCCCATCGTCCAATACCGTCGCCGTTCCAATTGGTCCAGCGCAAACAAGAGTGCGGTGATGCCGAACGCGTTCGGGCGGAATGTTTTCAAGTCGATGGCGATATCCAGAAACTGCATCGGGAAGTAAAGGAGATAGGCGACGGCCAAAAGTGCTGCCACCTTGCGCGAACCCGTGTGCCGCTGTCCCATCCAGAAAACGGGAATCGCCCCGGCTGCCAGGCCCAACGACTGGCACAACTCCAGCGACAACTGCGACGGCCACACCAAGTACACCGGCAGCAACAGCAGGTGAATGACCTGAATGTGCTCGCCGAGGAACAAGCCCTGGTCGAGATAGCTGCGGAATCCTTTGCCGTGCGTCACGTTCCACAAATGTTCTTCGTACATGGCTGAGTCGCCGTGAGGCAACAACAGCCCAAAGTACAATTGCCAGTTCATCGCGGTGAAGACGACGACATACACGCCAAGGACCAACCACACGCTCCACGGAATGCGGTTGCCGGTTTGTGCGCGCGCTTGTGTACCGGACATTAACGATTCATCGGCTGCGGCATTCGCCTGTGAGCTTTTGCCTGAGAGTATGCACAGCGTTGCCAGCCAGCCGGCAATGCTGGTCGCGCACCAGAGACTGGCGATAGCCGGAATGAGACTCTGCCCCGCCTCCCAGTTCGCCACGAAAGCAACCAGCCGCATTCCCTCCCAAACGCCGGGCAACAGCCACCAGAGCCAACCCAGTGTCAGCCACTGCGCCAGCGCCTGGCGAAAGCTGCATTGGCGGCGGCGGCTGATCCACAGCGCCCCCGCAACGGCTGTCAGCCCGCCAAAAAATGCGAGCGGAATCAAAAGGCCGGCCAGCGGGATCTCGGCGGACACGAGGCCGACGTTGGAAGTAATCACCGGCCCGCCAAGTTGTGCAGCGACTTTCTGAAACGACGCGCTGCTGAGAAATTGCTCGGCCGTGAGTGGATTGGCAGCCATCGACTGCAGGCACAGTGCCGTGGCTGCCACTCCGGCAAGGAAGGCGGGCAAACCGTGAACCAGCGTCAATCGTCCAATAAGTTGTGCCCGATCTGTGGAAAGCATTGAACGGCCAGTTCAAGTGGAGTGGGGTGCAAGGCCTCAAGTGTAGCGACACTGCCAGCCTGCCCAAAGGGGGGATTGGTCCGGTTGAGAGCGCGGCAACGTGCTGGTGCGGTTCCGAGCCGCGACTGTTAGGGAGTTTTCATTTCGCAGGGGGCGGATATAATCGAGGGCGTTGCGGATCAGAATGAACCTGGATACCGATGGAGTGAAGCGACTGCGCCTATGAGCCGCACCACGCAGACCAGCCGTGTTTACTGTGCCGGGCCGTTGTTTAATACGTCGGAACGGGGAGAGATGCTGGCGATTGCCGGTTGCTTGAACGAGGCCGGCTATCCGGTGTATCTGCCGCACCGCGACGGTATGGAATTTCGCAAGGTGCTGGAGGTATTGGTGCGCCGGAGTTGGCCGCGGGCTCAAGCCGGCCGCTTTTTGCACGAAGCCATCTTTGCCCTCGACGTGTACCAGTTGGCCGTCGAATGCGACGCGCTGGTGTGCAACATCAACGGCCGCGTTCCCGACGAAGGGGCCGTCGCCGAGGCAGCCATTGCCTGGACGTTGGGAAAGCCCTTGGTTCTCTTTAGCGACGATGCCCGCAGCCTGATCGAAGGGCGGTGGAATCCGCTGGTGTCGGGGCTGACCAACTTCCACTCGGTCGACCGCGTGGAGGCAATCCCGGCTGCCGTGGCCAAGGCCCTGCGCAAAGCGGAAGCGCACGGAGGCGCCCGGACCGATTTCCCGCCGCGATTGAAACGCGTCGTGCAGAACGGCGGACAATTGTGGCAGGTCCTGTGCCGCGAAGAAGCCTGCGAGAACGACGAGCGCACGGCCGACGTTGTCGCTGAATTGTTCGCTCCGTCCACGGTCGCGCCGCGCGTTCGCAAGGCGGCCGGTCAACGATAGCTCTATTATCCGCACGGTTTTTGACGACGCGTCGATCGACGGCCGATGAGCGGTTGGAAACAGCACACATGCGTTATCCCTTTGCCGACATCCCCGAGATTGCCGAGCTCGACGCTGCCCGCGGGTTGATCCGCATCCCCGTCGAGCAGGATGTGCCGTTCACGCCGCGGGTGCGGGCGATTGTCGATACGCCCGAGTTTCGTCGGCTGGCGCACGTTTCGCAGTTGGGATTGGCGTCGCTGGTGTATCCCGGGGCGACGCACACGCGGTTCGAGCACGCACTGGGCGTGTTTCACAACGCGGTGCGCTATGTGCGGCAACTGGGCCGGCACGCGCGTTTCCAGCAAGTCGTCGATCCGCACACGGTTGAGGTCTTGTTGTGTGCCGCATTGCTGCACGACATTGGCCATTGGCCCTTCTGCCATCCGATCGAGGACATGGGCCTGGCCGATCTGCCCCCGCACGAAGTGTTCGCCGGGGAGTTTCTGTCCGCGGGAACGCCGCTGGCTAAGGTGCTGATTGAACAATGGCACGTCCGGCCGGATGAAATCCTGGACGTCCTTTCCGGCCGGGAGGGGCCGCCGCAACTCAGACTGTTGCAATCAATTCTTTCCGGCCCGATCGACATCGACAAGATCGACTACCTCGACCGCGACAGTCTGCACGCCGGCGTTCCGTATGGCCGCAACTTCGACAAAAACCGGCTGATGCAGTCGCTGGTGGTGAATCAAGAGGGGGACGGACTGGCCCTGTCGGCCAAGGGCCGCACCGCCGCCGAGCTGATGGTGTTTGCCCGCTACGTAATGTTCAGCGAGGTGTACTGGCATCATGCGGTGCGCTCGGCCACCAGCATGTTCGCCCGCGCGTTTTTCCATCTGCACGGGGAACTGGATCTGCGCAACCTGTTTCGGCTTAGCGAGTGGGAGACGATTGAAACCATGCGGCAGCACGCAGCGGGACGCCGTGTGAGGCGTTGATCGAGGGGCTGTTCGGACCGGTGCGCAGGTTGTACAAGCGCGTGTGCGAATTCAGCCACGACCGCACGCCCGAGTTGCACGACCGGCTGGCGCGCAGGCCGTTTGCGTTTCTGGCCGATTGTGCCGAGCGGTTGTCGCAGCAGTTGTCGCGATCGCTGGGCGTGCGGTTGCGTCCGACGGATATTCTGATCGATGCGCCCCCCGTTCACCGCGAGGTGGAGTTCGACGTGCAGATCTACTTTCCCAAAGAGGACGCGTACCGCCCGTTTCACGAGGTTTCTCCGGTGGTGGAGGCGTTGGCCCGGAAGCAGTTTGACGACCAGGTGAAGCGGGTGCGCATTTTTGCCCATCCCGAATGGTCGGCGCAGATTGCCGGCGCACGACGCTGCAGGCGGATCTCGAACGGGTCCTCGACGACGCGGGATAGCCGACTGCGTGATATGCCCGCGATTCGGCTTGCTGGCAAACGCGGTGCGCTTTGCTAACTTACTGGACTTGAACGATCAAACCGTTAAGTCCGCACGGAAGATAGATCCGGATGTCGAATATCAGGGTACAGCCAATTTCCGGCGTAAGCGCCGGCGTCGAAAACGTGGTGATGGTGGTTTTCCCCTCCATTTCCGCCCTGGGGCTGGGAAGGCTATTGGGCAGACTTTGCGAGTCGATCCCCTTCCGGGTTAACGGGATCAAGATCTCGCATTTGCTCTTTGCGCTGCCGATCAGTCCCATTGCAGCCGTGTTGTACCTGATGCAAAAGGTGATCGGCAACAAGTACGTCGTCACAAACCGTTCGCTGCAGATTTGGAAGGCGATGTTCAACCGCCTGGTGAGTTCGGCGGCTTTGAGCGACATCGGCGACGTGGAAGTTGTCGAGTTGCCGGGACAGTCGTTCTACAAGGCTGCCGAGCTGGTGGTGCTGGGGAAGAACGGCGAAGTGCTGATGCGGCTTGGGGGGGTGCCTCGGGCCGAGGTGTTCCGCCACAACGTACTCGAGACGTGCGCGGCCCGCACCGAGAACGACGCTGCGCTGGCGACAATCCGCCCCCGCCAAACGGCGTGAGCGCAGTCACTCGGGGAATAAAAAACCCACCGACGGCCGTCGGTGGGCTTGGCGTGATTTCTCGGCGGCAGGAATCGCTATTCGTCGATTCCCAGCCGCATGCGCAGCTGCTCGAACTGCCGCACGAACTCGTCGCTCGAGGAATGGACGTGCTCTGCCTCGGTGATGAACTTGATGTCTTCCGTGCAGCCGACCGAGTACCCGTCCAGTATTTCCTCGAACTCGGACAGGTCCTGGCCGTACATGATCAGCAGCTTGTGCTCGTCGAACTGCACTTCCAGCGGGATCCGCGGATTGAGCACGGCCATGCCCATGCAGCCGTCGTCGAGCAGCAGATCCTCGAAGTCGTACAGCGTGCTCTTGAGGACCGGCAGGTCGATGTGCTCGCGGTACATGTCAACGTGCCGGCCCGGTTCGCGCTCGTGGCTCGTTTCGAGGACGACGTCGACGTGGTCGCCCAGCGGGTCGAGCAGATCGACGAACAAATCGATCACGTACTCGCGCGAAGCGGCTGCCATCAGCACGGGAATCCGGACGCCGGTTTCCCGGTCCTGATACACGTCGTGCCGATATCCGGCCCGGGGACAATCTGCAAATCGTACGACGGACGGACCGCATCGGTCAGCACGAAGTCGCCGTAGCGCACGATGTTCAAGTGCGCTTCGAGCTGATCTTCAGTGAGATCCTGAAAGCTGCTGCGTGCCTTGGGCGACTGCGCGTCACGGTACGTGTTTTTCAGAAATCGTTGTAAAAAGCCCATCTCTCTTCCCCTCGGAATCGGGCGCTGGCTTGGCAGTGGTCACGATGCATGCCGCCGGGGGCGGCGTTGAATTCGCGTTAATCCGTCTTACTTATGAGTTGCCGGTCGAAACCGCAGTGGTTCACCCGTGTCAGGGGTGCGCCCAGCGGTAACCAGCCAGGCCCGAAACAAATTCACCGGCCAGAAATCAGAAAGGCGTCCGAGCCGGTACTCAAAAAATGTAGCATGCGTTTTTCGTGCGAATTCCAAGTTGGGGGGGAGTTTGCGCAAATTTCCCCGGTTGGGGCTCGGACGGGAAGGCTCGTGCAGCCTGAGACGCAAGGCGAAGAGAGCGAAACTGCCCGATTCTGACGAATTCCCGGACGTACAACCGTTACAACCGGAATTCGATCGCCTACCACCGGTAAATCAGGCTTTTTGAGGCCGACTGGCCCCTCTTCTTGCACCAATTGCCAATTCCTCTTGTTGGCAACGGCGCCGGGTGTACCATACGCGCACCGGAGGCAAGTTCCTGCAGGCTCGTTTGGCTGCTGCCGGGCCGCTTCCCGCGGATCAGTGCGGGAATTCCGGTGTTTCGAGCAGCTACTTCCCGGTTCGGCGCGGCGGGATCACTTTACGGCGGAGAAATGGATGTTTCTGAGACGCACCTTGGCCGTGTGTGCCTTAACGGCTGCACTCGTCGGCGCGGGCTGGCTCGTATTCTCGGCATTGGGTCCCTGGGCCGATATCCGTCCACGAGACGCCCAGGCCCAGATCCAGATTCGGCCTCGGGCTGCCAACCGTCTCGCGCAGCGAGAACAACCCGGCGGCGAATCGAAGAGTTCGACAGTCTCGATTTCGCCCGCCAAAAGTCGCAAAGCGTTCGACGAACTGTGGCAGGTCATCTATCTGGGCGATAAGCGCATGGGGTACGCACATTCGGTGTGGCAGTCGGTGACAAAGGACGGGAAGGAGCGTTTCCGCTGCACCAACGAAACGAACATGACGATCAAGCGCTTCGGCCAGGAACTCAAAATGCAATCCGTCCTGGAAACCGAGGAAACCGGCGACGGGACGCTGCTGGCATTCCAGTTCGCAATGAACAACCCGCCGGCCGGCTCGAATCGCAGCCAGGGACGCGTTGAGGGAAACAGGCTGATGTTTTCCACGACCGTTGCCGGCAGAACCGTCGAGAAGGCCATCGATTGGAAGCCCGACGTCAAATCCCCCGCCTGGCAGGAGCGTTTGCTGAAGACGCATCCCATGCGGCCGGGCGAAACGCGCACCTTTGATGCCTACCTGCCCGAGTTAAACAAGATCACCAATGTCCGGTTCTCAGCCGGCCGGCAAAAAAACGTAAAGCTGCTTTCGGGCGTGACGCAAAAGCTTTTGGACGTGGAAATCAAGCAGCAAGCGCTGCCGGACACGCCGACCCGCGCCTATGTCGACGAAGCGGGCAAAATTGTGCTGACCCAGTCCGATCTTCTCGGACAAACGCTGTCGACCTACACCGTGGACGAAGCGGAAGCCCTGAAGGAAATCGCCGGTGCGGAGCTTGACCTGGCTGCCAATCTGCTTGTCCGCGTGGGGCCCCTTACCCGGGGCAGTAGCTGCAAGAAGGCCGTCTACCGCATCCGCACGCCGGGACACAAAGCGGCAGATATGTTCGAGAAAAGCGATCGCCAGCAGATTCGCATTATTGACGATGAGACGATCGAATTGACCGTTACCGCCGTCGGCCTGCCCGATGTACCACAACGAATTCCAGCACCTGCCGAGTATTCCGGCCCCACGCACTTTCTGCAAAGCAAAGACGACAAGGTGGCCGAGCACGCCCGGGCGGCTGCTTCCGGCTACGACAACCCGGCCCGCGTTGCAACCTTGATGGAGAAATACGTTAACCGCAAACTGACCAAGAAGAATTTTTCGACCGCTTTGGCGTCCGCCGCCGAGGTGGCCGAATCGCTTGAAGGAGACTGCACCGAGCACGCGGTGCTGTTGGCGGCAATGCTCCGTGCGCGGGGAATCGGCTCGCGGGTCGCTGTGGGGCTGGTGTATGTCGACGGGCTGCAGGCCTTTGGCGGGCATATGTGGACCGAGGCGTGGATCGACGGGAAGTGGATTGGCCTGGATGCCACGTTAGGGCACGCGGGCATTGGTGCAGCCCACCTGAAGATGTCCGATTCAAGCCTTTCCGATGACGCCCCTGCCCCGGTGACCACGTTTTTGCCGCTGATCAACGCGCTGGGCAAGATGGAGATTGTGGTCGTCCGCAGCGAATGAGGCAGGCCGCGCGCACCGCAGTCGCGTGCTTGCCTCGGGCACGCTGCCAAATGAGATCCCTGTTTAGCCGCATCCCGCCGGCGATGCGCTCCCCTGCACGGCTTGTCATTCTTACAACCGACGCGTGCGGGATTGTAGAAGTTGCTGCTGCGTTCGTGTTCCGCCGATGACTCGCAGTGTGTCCGAAAAAATGTGCTGACGCTAAAGCGTTGTGCTGATAGTGGATGTGCAGCGGGTCCGGTTTTTGTGCCGGTAAAGTCGTTAAATTGGCATCATCTTCGCTCTCTGTCACGGGCAGAGTGAGAAGCCCAGAAATCGCAGGCTGTTGTGGCTGAAACTTGTTGGCTGCCGCCTGCTGGATTTCGAGTCTGAAGAGAGAGAGTTTGTTCCCGCCGGCCCGTGGAGACGGGCTGAATCACCCCTCATCGGCATTCGTGCCGACACACCGATCCGGGCCGAGAGGATTCCCGCATCCTCTCGGCCTCTTTCCTTGTGTGCCCTCCCGTCTGCAGGAAAACCTGCGAGAAGACTCGGGTAAATTGCCGTTGGGGGAGTTGTGATCCGGTCCCCCTTCGCTCAAAAGTGCCGCGACCGGTGTTTTGCCCTGCCGGGATGCTGCGGAGCTGGGGTGTCGGCATAATCGGAACATCAGTTACCAGGCCGTTATTGCCTACCTCGGCTGTGATTAATTCGGGGGAAAATCGAGCGCCGCCGGCGTGTGACCGGTTTTGAGCATTAAACTTATATCTCGTAAACAGTTGAGTTGACCACCATTCGCCACGCTCAGAGCGATCGCAAACAGATCGTCCATGAGACAGTGGGAGTCCGCCAATGAGTGATATAAAAGAGCTCGCGAACACCATGTCGGCGCGGGGAACGGCCGTCGATCAGCGCGTGCGCGACATCCTCAAATTCGTCCAGGATTCGCACTACCCGTCGCGGCCCATACCACGTGAAAAGCGGCAAGCCGAGCGGCACAAATTTGTTGCTTCGGCCTGGGCGCAGCCGTTGGACAAAAGCTTTGCCCCCGTAGGCCGGCCCTTTCAGGTTGTGACCTCGAATCTCTCCAAGACGGGCCTGTGCCTTTACAGCCAGAACAGCGTCGATTGCCCCTATTTGGCAGTTCGGCTGGAATGCGCTGCAGACGGCACCGTGGAGCTAACGCTGAAGATCTACCGTCGCCGCCCGGTCAAACGATACATTCAAATCGCCGGGGTCTTTGTCTCTCGCCCCTCGGTCGAAAGCTAGGCGCACCCCTCGACGTATCCGGGAGCTGGGAAACGGGCAGCCAGGTGCTTTACAGAAGATGCATCGAATACGCAAGCTGGTGAACTAGCGTACTGTGTATCTTTTTTTTCGATTTCGTGCTCTGCGCGCGTTTGGGGACTTGTTTCCGCAATTCTGTTCCGCTTAAATGGGGACGCTGGCCCAGTTTACCGTCTGCGGCCCAGCCTAAAATGTTTGCCACGGAACGGAGGCGTATGTTTCGCCGCGCACTCACTTTCTCATTAGCGGTCGGATTCATTCTTATTTTTTCCGATGCGCTGCATGCTGGTTTTACCAGCTTCACTGAGTACCGCGCCAAGTTGCAAGGCAGCGGCACGTTTCAGTCGTATACGTCGTACATCCAGCAGCACGACGACGTGCGCTCCATCGACGACTGGTCGCCTTTCTCGTCTTCGTCCAGCGGGTCATCCAGCAACAATTCGAGCGGGAATCAATACATCCCCTGGAGCATTCGCGATTATCTCGACGACATCTGGTCCGGGTCGGGCAACAACAACAACGCGCCGATCAGTTATCTTGTCTCTTCCAGCAGCTTCAAGTCCTACACGGACTACATCAAAGACCTTCGCGGCGACGAAAAGGACAAGAAGGAGAAGAAGGACAAGGACAAGAAGGACAAGGACAAAGACGACAAAGACCGCGATCACTGGAATCGGAAAAAAGACTGGGACAAGGATTACTGGAGTTGGTACAAGAAGCACAAGTACAAGCATCGTCACAAGCACGACGATGACGACTGCGACGACTGGTATGACGGCTGCAAGGACGACTGGCACCACGATTGCGATCCGCCGTCGCACCATCCGGAGCCAACCAGTCTGGCAATGCTACTGGGAGCCGGCTCAATCGGCCTCTTCGGCCGCTATCTTCGCCGTCGCGTTAAAAAGGCGAGTTAATCCGGCAGAACCCGCGGGTGCGCCTTGCGCCGCCGGCCGGTGTGCAGCAAGAGACTGTTTCGACAAACGCGGCAATGCCCGCGTTTTTTCGTGCGCGGGCACGCGAACCGGCAGCTTTACGTTTGCGAGTGCGTTCAATCAAAGTGCCAGCGCTTTTACTCAACGCCAACCGCATTTTGTTAGATGCTTTTACTTCCCCTGGGCCGGCGCTCTCGGAGCAGGATGGCCCGTCGGCTGCGATTCAGCTTCGGCGGCTGCCTCTTCCTCGCCCAGCGGTTCAACCAGGCTCTTTCCCTCCAGCAGGGCGTCAAGCTCGTTGCGGAGAAGTTCGGGCGTCGTCTCGCCGAAGCCTTGATGCACCGCTTGAATCACGCCGTTTTTGTCGATCAATATCGACGTGGGGAGTCCGTCCACCATCATCGCCTTGGAGAGTTCCCCCTTGGTGTCGACGGGAACAACGAGCGACAGCTTTTGCTCTTCGAGAAAGCTCTGGACGTCCGCCGCTTTCTCTCCGGCGTTCACGGCATAAAATACAATCCCTTTATCCTTGTAGCTGTTGGCAACTTCGATGATATGCGGCAAGGCTTCGCGACACGGGCCGCACCACGTCGCCCAAAAATCAAGCAACACGATCTCTTTCCCCTTGTGGCGGGACAGATCGAAATGCCCCCCGTCCACAAGCTCCAGTTGTACGCCGGGCGCCTCTTTTCCCAGCATGGGCGGAGCAAACAGATCATTCACCCTGTGCACGTCGGACGGCGCCTTGAACGTAAACAATTCCGTCTGCGGAGTCTCGTTCACCTTCCACCGGCCAAAACTCGACGTGAGCACAAGGCTTTCCTCGGGGCGCTTTGCCGCGTCCTCCCCCTTGGCCGACTGCTGAAAGCTCTTGGCCATGTCGAACGTAAACTTCAGGATAACCGGGTCCCCCTCGGCAGCGACCCACATGTCCCAGTCCACCGTCTCTTCTTCAAACGCCAGGTGATGTGCTTTGACTCCGTTAACGGTCTCGGTGCCGACCACCTTGGACACGATCACTCCCCCCATAATCTGTTTCGATCCCTTCTCCAGCAGCATCCACATTTCATAGTTCAGCAACTGGGGAATCGTCGGCAACAGCGTCAGGAAATGCGTGGCCGCCTTGTCGACCGTCTTGGGGGCTTTTTCCCGCACGTAAATCTGGCGGGGAATCAGATGGGTGACGATGGTCTTTCCATCGCAGATGACGTCAATCTGCCCCAATTCGCCTGTGGTGCGCACCGCCAGCCGGTTCGGCTTTTCGACGACCAGCGTCTTCTTGGAGACGATTTCCTGCTTCTCGGCGCCGGTGATCACCACGCGCATTTCGCAGTCCACCTCCAGCGAGTTGGCCTGCCGGTAAAACTCGATCACGCGGTCGATCAGCGCATCGGCCTCCGCGGAATGATCGAGCTTCGGCTTGGCCGGGGATGATTTGGTCCTGCTGCCTGTTTTGGTATCGTTTTCATCAGACGATTCGGATTGGGCCAACTGAGTCTGCGCGACCGATCTACGGGCCTTTGCCTCGTCCGCGTTTTCCCAGTTCAGCGAATCGGCATCCTCCAGGTCGTTCAGGGTTTCATCGGCCTTCGATGTTCCGGCCGGCTGCTCGACCTCCGGAAACGGGTCGGCAGCGGACTGCGATGACTGCGACGCACCCCCGCTCTCGGCAGAAGTTGCAGCAGCCGTCGCAGTGGAAGCAGAAGTTTCCCCGTCACCGGAGCCACTTTTCGAGCAGGAGACGCAGACGCCCAGTGCAACCAGGGCACACAGCAAACCAGCCAGTCGACGCATCATGAACGGAACTCCTGTTCGGAATAACGGCACGCACTGACGCTTGCCAAGGGGGTGTCTCAAAGCCCGGCAGTTGGCTGCGCTTCAATCAACGAATCCAAACCGATCATCGCCCATCAGCGGGTCTTGAAGGCAGCTCACTAGGGTTCCCGATCTTGCCGGACGGCCAAACGGCCAACCGGGGACCTGGACCAAGGTTCCGCATTCCTACCTGAAACCCCTGTTTTCCGCCAGTCGAGTTTCGCTCACCTTTCCGCCCGCCCATCCGAAATCCGGCAGACAACACGCGGCCGGCTAAGGTCTTACGTAAACCGACCAAGGGACGGCAACAGGCATTAGGCAGCAGGCACGGGAGAAAACAAGCCCAGGGACTGCCTCTTCGTCCCAAGTGCCGACACAGGGCGTCCATGGGTGATTTCTTCCGGATTCTATGGCTTCGTGCTTCGGATTTCCTTCGTCATTTGTGCTTCGCGCTTAGTCCGCACCCACCCCCATCCAGTGCCCCGTCTTGGTGCTGGCGCACAACGGCCTCGATCACGCGCATGTTGGCGACGGCGTCCTCGATCGGCGTGGGGACCGGTTTGTCGTAGAGAATAGCCTGGGCGAACAGATCCCCCTGGATGCCGTATTGGTCGCACATCGGAAACGTAATCTCCTCGATCTGTCCTTCGCTTTGGTGCCACACCTTGCACGGCCGGTCGTTCGGCGCGTTAAAAGGAATTTCGATTTCAATACGTCCAGCCGTGCCGAAGATGTTCACGCGCTGGAACGGAGCCAACTGCGTCGAACAGGTGAAAGCCGACGTCCCCGCGTCGAACTCGAGAATGGCTGACGCGAGCCGATCGATCTGGAACCGTTCATCGTACTCCAGTGCGCCGATCATGCGCCGCGGCTCCGCCTGAAAGATGAAACGGGAGAGCGAGATCGGATAGCAGCCGATGTCCATCAGTCCCCCGCCGCCGATGTCCGCCTGATTGCGGATGTTGCTCGGATCGACATTGTAGTACGCGAAGAACCGACTGGATGGCGCGCAGCCGGCCAATCTTGCCGTCGCTTACCAGTTGGCGGGCCGTCTGCCATTGCGGGTGATGCCGGTACATGAAAGCTTCCATCACTTTCAGATGCGGAAGGCGGTGGGCAGCGTTCACCAGCTTTTGCCCTTCGTCTGCTGAGAGCGCAATCGGCTTTTCGCAAAGAACGTGCTTGCCCGCTGCCAGCGCCTTGAGCGACCACTCGACGTGCAGATGATTGGGGAGCGGGTTGTAAACGGCATCGACGTGGGCGTCGACCAGCAACTCGTCATAGGAGCCGTACGCCCGAGGAATGCCCAGTTTTTTGGCCGCTGCCTGCGCGCTCTCCAGCTTCCGCGAGGCAATGGCAACAATCTCGCAGTGCGGGGCGTGCTGCATCGCGGGAATGACCTTCTCGACGCCGATACGTGCCGTGCTCAAGATGCCGAAGCGAACTTTCTTCATCGTCTACTGCCTTTTGAACGGTTCCCGCTGCTGTCACTGCCCCGTTGGAATCACAGCCAGACAGTCTACTCGATTTGCGGCCACCGCTCGAATGAGGGGCCTTGAAGGCAGTCGGGCCATCGCCCCCGATCGCACACTGGGTTTGCCCGCCGCTTGCCGGCAGGTACACTCAGGGCTGGTTTCGCTTCCCTGCCCGGCTCCTCGCCCCCGGCTGCGACCCCCCCGCCTGCCGACGGAGTGCCGAATATGCTGCGGATCACGAGTTCTACGCAACGTGTGTGCGATGGAACCACGCGCCGCGACTTGCTCCGAGTCGGAGCATTGACGCTGTTCGGCGGCGTGACGCTGCCCGGCTACCTTCGGGCTGCGGCCGCGCAGCGCCGCGACACGCCAAAGCCAGGTCGGTGATTCTGCTGAACTTGTTCGGCGGGCCCAGTCACATCGACATGTTCGATCCCAAGCCGTTGGCGCCGGCCAATGTGCGGGGTGAGTTTTCCCCGATTGCGACGTCGATCCCCGGCGTGCAGATATGCGAGCTGTTACCCATGACGGCCCGGGCACTCGACCGGGCGACACTCATCCGCACGCACAGCCATCCGTACAACAGCCACAACCCGTATAACGTCCTCACCGGCTTTACGGGGGGCGACGACCGCGAGAATTACTTCGCCAAGCGCACCGATCACCCGAGCATGGGTTCGGTGATGCAGTACGCCGGCCTGCGCTCGCAGGGAGTGCCCAGTTACGTCTTTATGCCCGCGCACCCCGGCTACAGCCAATCGCTGCGGCGTGCGGGGCCGTACGGCGGCTATCTGGGAAGCCGGTTTGATCCCGTCATCACTCTGTGCCAGCCCAAGTTCGACCGCGAGTTTAATCAGGACAAGGAGTCCTACAACCCGATCACGCCGTTCGGCGATCCGTTTTTGCCGTCGCTGGAAGCATCCGGCGAGATCACCGTTGATCGCCTCAACCGCAGGAAAACGCTGCTCGAACAAATCGACGCGCGGATTGTGAAGGCCGTTGCATCGCCGCCGGTGGAAAGCCTCGACCGCTTTCAGCGCGAAGCGTTCGACCTGCTGACATCGAGCAAAACGCGCGAGGCGTTCGACCTGTCCCGCGAACCGGCTGCGCTCGAAAAGCGCTACGGCGAAAATCTCTACGGCTCGTGCCTTCTGGCCGCACGCAGGCTGGTGGAAGCCGGCGTGAAATTCATCGGCATCACCACCGAATCGAAAGGGGCCGGGCATTGGGACAACCATGAAAACAATTTCAACATGCTCCGGCAGTTCCAGCTCCCTGCCCTGGATGCCATGTACACCACGCTGATCGACGACCTGGACCAGCGCGGCCTGCTGGATGAGACGCTGGTGGTGGTGATGGGGGAAATGGGCCGCTCGCCGCGCATCAACGCCAAAGCGGGCCGCGACCATTGGCCGCAGTGCGGCTTCGCCCTGCTCACCGGCGGCGGCGTGAAACGGGGCCTGGTTTACGGCGCCACCGACGAACAGGGCGCGTATCCCGTCGAGAATCCCGTTTCGTCGGGAGACATTGTCGCCACCATCTACGAGCTGGTGGGCGTCGATCCGCGGATGACGGTCCCCGATCTCTCCGGCCGCCCGATCCATATCGCCCACGGCGGCGAACCGATCCGGGAGATTATCGCATAACGAATTGGCGGCAAGCCGGCTTGCTTCCTGTGTGCCACGGGCTTTGCCCGTGTTCGGTTGGCGCGAGTTGAGCAGACGGCCGTCACGTCCGGGCAGTCAACTCCGGGATCACTGTCCCGCCGCTGGTGATTGGAATCGGGCGGCCGGAGAAATCCGCAAACTGGATCGGCCGGGGATCGATGCCCAGGTGATGATACACGGTCATCAGGAAATCCTGCCGCCCCACCACGCGCTCTTTGACGAACTCCCCTTTGCCGTCGGTCGCGCCGATCACCTGCCCGCCGGAAATTCCGCCGCCGGCAAATAGCAGCGAGGTGGCACTGGGCCAATGATCTCTGCCCGGCTGCATTACGCCGCTGCCGCTGTCGGGTTGATAATTAATTCGCGGCGTGCGGCCGAATTCCCCGGTCACAATCACCAGCACCCGCTTATCGAGGCCCCGCTGAAAAACGTCTTCGACAAGCGCGGTGACCGCCTGATCGTAATAAGGTGCACGCGACTTCATCGCGTTAAAGACGTGATGGTTGACCGCGTGATCGTCCCAATTGCCCACGCGGCCGCAGAGTGCGCCTTGCAGCGTCGTCGTCACCAGGTCCACGCCGCGCTCCACAAGCCGGCGGGCCATCAGGCATTGCTGGCCCCATTGATTGCGCCCATAGCGGTCGCGCGTGGCGGGGTCTTCTTTGGAGATGTCGAACGCATCCCGCGTGGCAGAGCTGGTGAGCATGTTCCACGCCTGCGATTCAAACTGATCGAAGGCCCCCATGCTCCCCGCCTGGTCCACGTCGCGGCGAAACGTGTCGAACCGTTTGCGCAGCCCGATCCGCTCTTCCAGCCGCGCTGCTTCGCCCCCTTGCTTGAGCCCGATGTTGGGGACGTGAAAGCCGGCATCGTTGGGATCGCCGTTGACGGTGAACGGACCGTACCCCCGGCCGAGATAGGCCGGGCCGATGTACGGGGTCGGGTTCACTCCCACGTAATTCGGCAGGTCGCGCGAGGCATCATAACGCAGCTTATTGACGATGGCGAAAATGTCCGGGTTGTCGGGCTCGTTTCTCAACTCGCGCACCGGATGGCCGGTGAGCAATTGCTGCGCTCCCTGCTGATGGCAGAACCCCGTATGCGCCAGCGAACGCAGGATGGCGAACTTGTCCGACATGCAGCGTGCCGCGGAAGCAGTTCGCAAATATCGAGTCCCGGCGTCTTCGTCGCGATGGGGGAATACGGGCCGCGATACTCGGACGGAGCCAGTGGCTTCGGGTCGTACGTTTCCAGATGACTGGCCCCGCCGATCAGCCAGACGAGGATGACGGCCGTCCGCTCGCGCGGCTTTGTTTCTTGTGCTTTTTGCTTTCCTTCGGCCCGCAGTCGCAACAGCCCCGGCAGGCTGAGCGTGCCGAATCCCGCCAATCCGACGCGCAAGAACTCACGGCGGCCGATCAGTCCGCGACGACTCGTTGGCCCGGTACAGCGCACGCCGGCTTGTTTGGCGGCACGCTGTGGCGAGGCTGCGGAGCGACGGGGCATCGAGCCGACTCCTGACAGGCGGGGATACAAAGGGATTGACGCGGCTCGGTGGCTGGACGCATCACCACACGTTGATGCGGGACTTGATGATACAGGGCGGAGTAGCGGGCAGCAAGAGGGGCGACTGCTACCCGGCGAGCGGCATGCCTTCGGCACCGGGTAAATGACGAATGTCTAAAATCCGAATGTCGAAGGAAGCACGAAGCACTAATGACCAAAGGCCGGACAAATCCTTCACGGTGCGCAGGCAAAAGGTGTCGGCAACGAATTCCGGGCTCCGATATGGTCAATAATGCATAGACCATATTTGGTTAATGCTGGTGAGCACTACTGCTATTACATAGAGCAATTCGATGACTACGACGAGCACAGCTGTACGGTGCAGTCCTCGCTTCCAGATTACAATCGGCAACCCAATGAAAATCACGATCAAAGGGACCAAAAGTAGAAAGCCCACGTCCATCGAACGCGCCTCCAAGCGGTCAAGAGTTTGGTAAAGGAGTGTCAGGAGCCTTTTTCTGTCCTGAATCAAACACCGACGTACATCACGCCAGGATTTCCTTAACCACTCTTGGCTCTTCCACGCCGGTCAGTTTTTCCTTCAGTCCGTTGCGTTCGTAGTACAGCCGGTGGTAGTCGAGGCCCAGCAGGTGCAGCATGGTGGCGTGGAAGTCGGGGACGCTCACGCGGTTGGTGACGGCGCGCAGGCCCAGCTCGTCCGTCTCGCCGAACACAAAGCCGCGCTTCACGCCGCCGCCGGCTAGCCACGTGACCATCGCGTTTTTGTTATGGTCGCGGCCGGCTTTCTTTTCGTCCTTGTCGGGGGGCAGCTGCGCGATGGGAAGCCTGCCGAACTCGCCCCCCCACATCACGAGCGTGGTGTCGAGTAAGCCGCGTCGCGC
>CAVPNP010000010.1:0-212922 GCA_963706665.1 uncultured Alphaproteobacteria bacterium | reverse complement strand
GAGCGCCTGCAATGGTCTCCGTGAAACGAGGGGGTGGGTTGCCGAGCCTTGGCTTCAGGCTAATGGCCTTGGTGATGAGCGCCCCGATTCGGTTAAAATCCACAAAATCTGCCATCTCCTCTCCATATCCGAACGTCCCGGCGGCTGGGATGACTGGATTCTTAAGCGTTATTTTCCCTATCCTCACGGATAGATCGACCGAATTTTTATTCATTTAAAACCACCTCTTCCAGATGGAAGACAGGACCATCCCAGCAGGTTAAGGCATAGCCGTAATCATCTTGTTCGCTGAACTGGATATGGGATTTCGGGAGAGATCGATATTTTTCGACTTCCCCTTTTCTTACTTTGCAGATGCATGAAAGGCAGACACCCATCCCGCAGGCCATCCGCCGTTCAATCGAAACTTGTGCCGAAAAACGATACTTCTCCCAGAGGGACCGCAGTTCCCGATACATAGGCTCCGGGCCGCAAGCATAGACAGCACTTTCTGCGGAGATCTCGCCCTTTTCCATTGAGTTTCTGAAGAGTTCAGTGACCATCCCACGATACCCAAACGTTCCGTCATCCGTTGAGATTTTCAGGTCTTTTTGCAGATTTTGAAATTCATCGATCAGGATCATGGAATCTTTTGTAGTGGCTCCCAGAAAGACATGCAAATTCGTATTGGCTTCTTGATTCCTGACGATTTGTTCTCCCAGCATGTAGAGAGCCGCAGTTCCAACGCCCCCGCCCAGAAGGACATGGCTCTTCTTACCGCTTTCAAGCGAAAATCCATTCCCACAGGGACCGATCATGTCTACCTCCTCGCCAGGAAGGAGGCCTGTCATTTTCCTGGTTCCTCTCCCAACCACTTTGTAAACAATTTCGAGACCCTTTTCACCGCGAGCCAGCGGGATGGTTCTGAAAATAGAAAAGGGGCGCCTAAACAACGGATCCATGGCTTCAGAAATCCTCAGATTGATGAATTGGCCCGGACGGCTGATGTCAGCTATTTCAGTTGGACCTTCAACGGCCAGTCTCCAGCAATCGGAAGTCACTTGCACATTCGATACGATTCGTGTCTTTTTCTGAAGCATTCTCATTTTTGGGATCATGATCCTGAGATCCTATCCAACCGAAGTCCTTTCGGGGGCAGAGCGTCAACTTATTGCATCAAACCTGGCGCCCAGAGAACGATCGAGGGAAAGGCGATCATAACAGCCATACCTTTTGAAACCTGATTTTATGCCATTTTTTCTCCGCGGCCTCTCGCGCTCTCTGCGTTTCTATCTTCCCGTTCGGTTCCGCGCGTTTGTCAGGCACGGGGTGCCGAGCGTGCACGTCCTTTATTGCTTCCGCCCGCCGCATAAAAACCGAAGGAAAAACAAAAAGGAAAAACAGTTTTGCGCAGAGGCGCTGAGCACGCAGAGAACAACACAAAATGAGAAACCGACCGTTTCAGGAGAGACCGAATCAAATAAGCCTTCTCCGCGGACTCCGCGCCCTATTGCGCGAGAAACGTTTTTGTTTTTCGTTCGCCGCCTTCGTCAGGCACAGGGTGCCTGACCTACTTTAAGAAGTCCGTGCATATGTCTCCATTCGGCAATTTCAAACTCTCCAGCGTTTCCGGCGGGCGGTTTCGCATCGACGGCGGGACCATGTTCGGCGTTGTGCCCAAAGCACTCTGGGCCCGCGTCCTCCCCCCCGACGAAAACAACAACATCCCGCAGGACACCAATTGCCTGCTCGTGCAAACCGGCACGCAGAACGTGCTCATCGACACGGGTTACGGCTCGAAGATCCCGCCCAAGCAGCGCGCGATCTTCGCCATCGAGCCGGGCGAACCGCTCGTGGAAAACCTCCGCACCCTTGGCGTTGCGCCCGAGCAAATCGACGTGGTGATCCTCACGCACCTGCACTTCGATCATGCCGGCGGTGCAACCCGGCTCGACGAAAACGGGCAGCTGGTCGACACGTTCCCCAACGCGCGTTACATCGTCCAGAAGCGCGAATGGGAAATCGCCGTGGCGCAACTTCCCGAGCTCGTGGCCGCCTATCCGCTGGAAAACATATTGCCGCTGGAAAACACGGGCCGGCTGACGTTCATCGACGGCGACGTGGAAATCATCCCCGGCTTCCGTGCGCTGGTCACCGGCGGACACACGGCTGCCCACATGTCCGTCGTCATCGCCAGCGCGGGCCAGACGGCCGTGTATCTGGCGGACATCTGCCCCTCGCAGCATCACCTGCGTTCGCTGTGGTGCATGTCCTACGAAGTGGATCTGCTCCAGGTCCGCCGGTATAAGCCGAAAATCCTGGGACAGATTGCCGACAACGGCTGGCTGGCGCTATTTGACCACGATCCCACGCACGTGGCAGCGCTGCTCGCGCGCGACCCGCACAAGGAGTTCGTCGTCACGCAGGCGTTCGAGACGCTGTGACAGTGCGGGTGCCTGGGGTCGAGTCTTCGAGCCCCCAGAGCAATCACAGACCACAACCGACCGCAGATTACGCAGAAATTGCAAGGGAGATTACACAGATCACAAAACAGAATGAGAATTCGATCGTTGCGAGCGACGATTGAATGGCCCTCCGGACATCTGTACTGCGTCCGCGTGTCCCCGCAGATTACGCAGAAATTGCAAGGGAGATTACACAGATCACAAAACAGAATGAGAATTCGATCATTGCGAGCGACGATTGAATGGCCCTCCGGAAATCTGTGACATCTGCGTCCGCGTGTCTGCGCAATCTGTGGTTAAATTCCCACGACACGTTGTTTCGACGTTCCCGGCGCGGTAACGTGGCGGCATGAAAACCACAACTCACACACCGCTGGGTGTTCTGCTCTTCGCAGCGGCCATCGTCGGCGCGACAACCGTCGCCGACAACGCCCGCGCCCAGCAGGCAGGCAACCAACAGTCAGCACAGCAGGCGCGGAAACCGAACATCGTCTTCATCCTGGCCGACGACCTGGGCGCCTGCGACCTGGGCTGCTACGGTGCCGACCTGCACGAAACGCCTCACCTCGATCGCCTGGCGCGGCAGGGAATGCGCTTCACCCAGGCCTATGCCTCCGCCCCCGTCTGCTCGCCGACGCGGTCGGCAGTGATGACCGGCAAGTATCCCGCGCGGCTGCACATCACCACCTGGTACGAATCGGTCCGCACCCAGCCGGCAGACAAACGCCTCACGCCGCCTGCCACCGTGGGCAATCTTCCCCATAGCGAAATCACCGTGGCGGAGTTGCTGCGCGACGCGGGTTACAAAACGTTCCACGTGGGCAAATGGCACTTGGGCGAAGCCCCGTATTACCCCGAAACGCAGGGCTTTGACGTGAACATCGGCGGCACGCTGTGGGTGCGCCGGCCACGTACTTTTATCCGTATCGCGGGCAATTCGGCAAAGAGCGCGATCCGCTACGTGCCGCACCTCGAAGGGGGCAAGCCGGGCGAGTACCTGGCAGACCGCCTCACCGACGAAGCGCTCAAGCTCATCGAGCAGGCCGCAACGGCGCGGGAGCCCTTCTTTCTCTACCTGGCCCATCACAGCGTCCACACGCCCATCGAAGCCAAGCAGGAGCGCGTTGCCTACTATCGCGACCGGCTCAAACCGGGCCTGCATCATCAGAATGCCGTGTACGCTGCCATGGTGGGCCACCTGGACGACAGCGTGGGCCGAGTCCTCGACAAGCTCGACGAGCTGCACATTGCCGACAACACGCTGGTGATCTTCACGTCGGACAACGGCGGGCTGATCAGCACCGTGAACGGCAACATCCCCGTCACCGACAACTTCCCGCTGCGTTCGGGCAAGGGTTCGCTGTACGAAGGAGGCGTCCGCGTGCCGCTGCTCGTCCGCTATCCCGGCGTCACGGTGGCCGGCAGCGAATCGGCGCAGCCGGTGGCGTCGATGGACTTCTTCCCCACCATCGCTGCTGTTCTGAGCGAAGCGGGTGCTGCACCGCAGGACGCGCCGGCCGTCGACGGCCAGAGCCTGCTGCCCGTGTTGAAGAACGCCGACGCGCTGCTGCCGCGCGAGGCGATTTACTTCCACTTCCCGCACTATTACCCCACCACCACGCCTGCCAGCTCCATCCGCAGCGGCGACTGGAAGCTGATCGAGTATTTCGAAACCGGCAAGCGCGAGCTCTATAACCTGGCAGACGACCCGAGCGAAGCGCACGACCTATCGGCCTCGCAACCGGAACGGACGTCGGCCTTGTACGAGAAGCTGGCAGCCTGGCGGGCGTCGGTCGACGCGCAACTGCCGACGGTGAATGCGGCGTTTAAGCAGTGATCCTGAATGGCCGCACCCCACAGCATAGGTATTGTCTCAAGAGGATCACGTGTTTACGCATTCGAGCATCTCTACACCTCGCACTTTCAGAAATTTCTCGATCAAAACACGAGCATTTGTACAAGATGTCACGTCAAAACCGAATAATCGCACCAAAACCTTTTTCAACCCAAGTACAGCCCCAATTCCGTGAGGCCCTGCAGCCAGACGATCAAGAAGCGCACAAGCGACTGTTTCGTGCTGAGGCAGAAGTATTTCCATCGAGAGAAGTTTCCGAAAAAGAACAAATCCAATGCGAAGGCGGGTCTCCTCTGAGTCATCCTGTAGAAAAAGATCAAGCGCTTGCTTCAAGGGACATGCGTTTGTGTTCCAATTCGCACACGGCAAGCTGCAAGAATCGTCTCTACTGTGAAACGTGGCCGATGAGCATGCGCTACTGCCTGACGGGTAGCACCGGTTGCGCAGCAACAGTATGACGCAGTTACCAGGGTCGTTCACCACAGCTCGGTCCGTCGCCGCTTCATCTATTGTATTTCACGCACATTCGTGTTAGTTCATCGACTTCTTGTCCGGTCTTGGCGTCCCGGGTTCGACGAGCAACCTGTGCCACGCTCAAGATCATTTCACCATCGTTCTGACAGAGTGTAATCTGCATAGTTCCTAATGTCCTTCCCGCCGAATCACCGGTCGCGCAGCCATTCGTTGCGCAGATACCAGAGGTCGAATTCACCAAGCTGGTTGCGTCTGCCGCTTCATACGTTGAAATACTTACACTCCCGTTCGTGTTGGATCGCCGACTTCTTGTCGGCCTCGCCGACCCGGATTACCGAGATAACAACGTCTCTCCGGCTAATGCACTGCAAGAGGATGACTTGGCGCGATTTCATCATCAAAATGATGTCCCTGTGTCTCGTCCTCAATGACGATCCAACGTGGCTGATTGTCAGCGCCGTCGATGATCTTGATCGCCACGCCGATATCGGCTGTTTGGGGTGGCTGCAAGATCTGTTCGGCCTCTTCATCATCATGATTGAGCAAAAGCCATGCGAAGACTTGTTGGATCTGCGGGTTACGGGGATGGTGATGCAACAGTTCGTACGCATAGCGCAATGCTGACTCGAACTTTACGATCCGCGCTAGGATGGAGATAACAATCGCACCGTTATGCGGAGTTATCTTGCTCGGCGCGGGAAACTGCTCGACATTTCGACACACCAAGTCAGGTCGGTTGAGACGAACGCCAACCGTAGATAGACGCAATCGCAAATGAGCATCGTTGGGTCGAAGAGCGATCTCTTCTTCGAGCCGCTCGATAGCGCGAAGCGGCTCATACTTTTCAAGTACCGCCAGTTCTTCTTCAATCAGTCGATTGTCACGGATTCCCGACTTGCGCCATTCGTCCGCAGTGCGTCGAATCAAGTCATCGCGATTCACGCGTTTCGCGACATCCACGAGTTGCCATGCGTCGGGAATCTCATGTGTCGTTCCGGCAACCTTCTCCCAGACAGGTAATGCCAGTTGATACTCCGACAACTCCAACAGAACTTCGGCTATGAAACGGAGACATTGCACAGCCACTGCGCCGTCGATGGCCGCGACAGCTTCTTTGGCTAGCTGAACAGCTCGAGTATGATCTAGATTCGCATTCGTCAGCCATGCTTTACACGCCAGGATGAGAGCAGACGGAAGTTGCGCAGCTTCTAACTTTTCAAGAAATGCAGCCGCCTCATCGTTCCTCTTCTCGGTGAACAGGCCCTCAAGTGCAATTCCAATCGCCTTGATCCGATATGTACAATCGCGGTCGAGGGCAGCTTCGATCGCAAGAGGGATCCACTCGGAGCGGTTCTCATCCTCGTTCTGCTGACGAATCGCAAGCGCGAGGATGAACCGGCAATCACTACTGGGATCAATGGCAAACGCTTTTCGAAGGAGGGGGATCGCCTCGCCGAGTCGATTTCGCGTGAGCAAAAACTGCCCCAAGTGAAAGATTGCCGTTGAATCATTCGGGGCATCGGCGAAGGCGGCTTGAAGGTCGGATTCAGCACCCTTTTCGTCTCCCAAAATTGCCTTCGCCCTCGATCGCTCGATCAACGACTGTATAATGCACCAAACATTGTGGGCGCACTCGGCAAGAGAAATGGCCTTATCAAAAACTCGAATCACTTCCTGGATGGATCCGATGATGTCAGCGGACAATGGGCCTTCCGCAGGTTTGTAAGCCGCGACACAAAGGATTTGAAGCTTCGCTTGTGCGAGCAAGAGCCAAGGAACTGACCACGCGACATCTTCTCTCGCCGCCTTTGATGCGAACGTTTCTGCGTCTTCCCAACGTCCAGAGCGCGCCTCGCGCATCGCAAGCGCGACGAGCACTTCGTCATCTATCCTTGCCACCGTCGGCATTTCCTGCTCCAAACTCTCGGCGGTCACAGTGTCGGCTGCAGTGCGGCAGATAATCGACCATGGACGCACAGCAGTGGGATTCTCTTGCAGAACCTCGCGTGCAATCGTTTCCGCTTGCTGGCGCTCACCGAGCAGTTCAAGGCCGAGCGCGCGGTTCGTCTTTGCTCGTTCCTCTCCAGGCAAGTGAGTTTCCGCCTCGACAAACAAGCGGCCCGCCTCCTCCCAATTTCCATCGTCGTATTCACCACGCGCTAGGTATGTAATCGTCAAGAAGCGCTGTTGTGCGGCCATCGAACCCCAACGGCCGTTATGCAAAGTTCTTAGTAACGACAAAGCCACCCGATAATCATGATTGTCCAAGTACTCTTTGATCCTGTTCAACTGGATGTCGATATCGTCCTCAACCTCAGTTGGCTTGGATACACCAAAGTGAGTTAAGAGTGCGGTCATCCCGTGTCCGATTGTCGAGAGTTGGCTGTTCATTGGGGCGACGAGCGCGTTCAGTGATGCACCTACGATCTTGTCCCAAAGGCCGGGATTATCGCGGAGGATTTCCTCAATTGCTTCCCAGGTCAAAAGTTCAACTTCAAACAGCTTGTGGAGCCGATGGTCTTGGTTGATCCGAATAATTTCTGCCTGTAGCAAAGTGTCATTTTCGGAGGTCGTCAGAATGGAGTATTGTCCCAGTTTCACTCCTTGAAGATCGAAATCTCGTGCTTTTGTGACTTCATTCTTGACCTCATCGCAATCGAGAATGCTGCCAGGTTTTCTGAATTTTACTTGAGCCCCTCGAAGGGGAGACCGACCACTCATGTCAATGATGTCAACGCCGTTTTGTTTCTGCCCACGCCGCCCCCAACGATGTGGATCGGAACGCGGCCAGTGAACCCGCAAAAACGCGCAGCAGAAGCGCTCGAAATCCACGTCGTTGCATGGAGGTTGAAATTGGTGATCCACTATTGAAGTTTCCGGTCAGAGGCGCTTGTTCGAGAGAACGGCAGGGTGGCCCAGGTTGCCTGTCCCGGCCAACGTCGAGGGACAACCTGGGTCGGCATCGCCGACATGAGGTCGCGGACGATGCGTCAATAACCCACAGCCGCTGCTCCAGTGTAACATCTTGCATCGAAATTGACGGAGCGACGGTCACATGAGCCGTTTCTCAAGACCTCTCGTGACTGTGTCACACAGGTTGCAAAGCAACCGGTGCTACCCACTGTGGCCTACCTGATGCGCCGTGTTCCGTTCATCCGAATCCCCGTAAATCGGCGCAATCTGTGGATCATTCTGCTCCGCGTGTTCCGCGGCTCCGCGTGAGAAAAATAGGCTGAAGGCTGGAGACTGAAGTCTAAAGGAGCCAACGTGAAGCCTGTAATCCGCAGCGTGTTGCTCCGGGCGTCATGCACGGGGTGCAGGACCTACAACGCTACTTGCGACCCGATGCCAGCAGGCTTTCAATCCGCGGGGCGAGCAGGTCGGCGATTAGTTTCTGGCCGGCACGGGTCGGGGTGCATCGCGTCCGTGAAGAGCGTGTTGATGTCGGTCCCCTCGATGGCCAATTCCGCGAACATGCGGTAGACGTCGATCAACTCGACATGCTCGGCAGCAGCCAGCTCGCGGACGGCCGTCACGTAGGGCTTGAGCGTGACGTTGCGCGCGGGGGATACTTCGGCGCGATGGCCGGGTTGGGCGTCATCAGCACAACTTTGATGTTGCGCGTTTTGAGCGTCGCGAGCATTTGCCGCAGGTTGTCGCGGTACTCGGCAACGGTTAAGCGCGATGCCGTCTTTCCCTTCGTCGATCCACGAATCGTTGAGGCCGAACATGATGACGACAAGATCGGGCTTGTGAGCCAGCACGTCGCGCTCGAAGCGCGCGAGGCCTTGGACCGTCGTATGCCCGCCGATGCCCGAATTGACCACGGTGACGGGCCGTGTCGGGCGTGCTGAGCGATTTCTCCAACAGTGCACAGAACGTCTGATGCGGCTCCACGCCCGGCCGGACTGCTTTCGTCACCGAGTCCCCCAGGCAGACAATTTTCACCGGCGCTGCAGCGCTGGCTGCCAGCGATGAAACGAGGAGCAGGCTGATCGCGAATGCAAAGCGGATGATGTGGGGCATAAGAGTAGGCTTTAGGCTGAAGGCTGTAGGCTGAAGGCAATGCAAACGGGAGTAGAAAAAGGCAGTGGGCAGTAGGCAATGGGCAGTGGGGAGAATCAAAGCCCGCCGGTTGCATCCGGCGGGATTGCGTGCGTGGGTCTCTCACGGTTTAAAAACTATGCTCCGCGTGCGCGAGGTCGCGGGGAGTTTGGCCGGGTCGCTCACGACGTTCAACCGCGCATAGCGGCCGTGGGCCCACAGGGGCATTTGGTCCGCGTAGTGCGGATCGGTCGGGTTCTCGCTTTGGCCGCCGGGATAGACGCCCACGCTGCCGGCGACGTCGCCGAAGTCGACAATCATGCGGAAGCTGGCGCCGCCGCCGACGCTGCCCCCTCCGCCGCCGGGATTCACCGTGAACGACGAACCGGGGACCGGTCCGCCGTCGCGGCCCAGTTGGGCGAGCCCGGTCATCGAGCCGATTTTCAGGATGTTGAAGTTTTTCCAGGCGAGGGCGGCAGGATCGTCGCCGCGCTGCTTTTTGAAATGGGCTGCCACGTCGAGAAACGTCGCCACCAGGACGTCGTCGCGGCTTTCGCGTTCGGGGGTGCGGCGGTCGTCGAACCAGATCGACTGCGGATTCTCGCGCGTCAGGTATTCAAACACTTCGAGCATTGGTTCGCGGCGGTTGAGCCCGCTAAAGCCCCACGAGCCGGACGGCTGCACGAGTGCCCGCGTTTCCCATTCGTCGTTCCAGACGGCGTCGCGGTAGCCGCTCATCCAGGCGAGCCACACGCGCGGCGCGAGTGCATCGGGCGTGGCACGGTAGTCCCATTTTTCGAGGATGCCCGCCAGCCGGCGCGTAATCGTCGTCAATCTTTGTTTGCTTGAGGGCAGCCAGCATGACGGGGAGAAATTGTTCGGCGGCGAAATCGTACACGTCGTTTTGAACGGCCTGCATCGACTCGACGGTCAGGTCGTCCGCCTGTGCGAGCATGACGTTAATCCGGCGGATGCGGTAGCTGGGATCCCACATCCAGCCCAGGTAATGCGGATAGCCGTTGGCGGCGGGCCTGCCGTTGGCCGAGGCGACAAAGTGCTCTTTCGGATCGACGGCCAGCGGCAGTTCCGCGCGGGGAATCATGTCGGTCCAGTCGTTGTCGCCGCTGCTGCCGTCCATGGGAATGCGTCCCTGTCCGGGCAGCCGCAGCGGCAAACTGCCGCACGGATGCAGGGCGATGTGCCCGTCGACGTCGGCATAGCACAGGTTGATGGCGGGGACGACAATTTTGTCCGCAGCGTGCAGAAACTCGCGGATGTTGGTCGCGTGATTGATTTCCCAAAAGCCGATCATCTCGGTCGTGGCGCCAGACCCGTCCATTGCAGGCTGATCGTCTTGCCGTCGCGTTGGAGAATGGGCCCGTGGATGGTGGAGTCGATATTCAGCTCGTGCGGCTTTTGTCCGCGGACGGGAACTTGCTCGGTGCGGCGTTCGATTTGCTTCCATTGGCCGCGGTGCCGATATTGTTGCGGGTTCTCGGGGTTGATTGTTTCGATGAAGAAGTCGACCGCGTCGGCCTGCATGTTGGTGATCCCCCAGCCGAGATGATCGTTGTGGCCGATAATCACGCTGGGCGTGCCGGGAAACGTTACGCCGGCCACGCTGTGCCCGTCGACGCACAGGTGGCACGTGTACCAGAGCGAAGGGAGAAAGAAGCCCAGGTGCGGATCGCTGCAAAGGATCGGTTTGCCGCTGCGCGTTTTCTTGCCGTCGACGGCCCAGTTGTTGCTGCCGATGCTCTCGCCGTGCGCGAACCACCCTGCCCGGGCGAAGCGATCGATGAGGCTTGACGCAGGCGGCCTCGGTGCCGGGGATCGGCTGGAGCTGCGCGTTACGTTGCAGCGGCTTGAAAGCGGCGCCGCCTCCCCAATGCCAGCGTGTTGCGATCGAACTGCGCTTTGACGGTGGGAATTTCATAAGGACGATCGAGGGGCCAGAGTGCTTCGGTCGCTTCGACGCCCAATTTTTCGACAACGGTGCCGAACCAGAGATCGGCTTCGGTCCCCGACTGGTCCCAGGCCATGTACTTGCCGAAGGCGATGGAATCCACCTCGGTCCACGGCTCGGGCTGATAGGCGAGCACTTTGAACATGGACGGCAGTCCGTTTTTGCCCAGTTCGTCGATCCGCGCATTCACGCCGGCAGCGTAGGCCGCTAGTTCGGCCCGCATGGCGGGAGGCGTCTGATCGGAGGCGAGGATCTGTTCGCAGCTTCTGCGGATGCCCAGTTGCCGGACGAGGACGTCGGCCTCGAGCTCGCCGGGGCCCAGGAGCTCGGCCGTTGTGCCGGACGCCTTGCGGCGGAACATGTCCATTTCCCACAAGCGGTCGGCGGCGTGGACGTAACCCAGCGCGCGGCAGGCGTCGGTCCCGCTGTGGGCAAAGATGTGCGGGATGCCGAACTCGTCGTAATGCACCGAAACGGGTTGTGCGAGGCCGGGGAGTTTGATGTCGTCAGCCAGGCACCGGCGCGGCCCACAGTGCGACACCGGCAACCAGGACGCTCACAGCGGCAGCGGCCCGCAACGACAAACAACGACGGGTAAGACTCTCCATACTCTCTCCCTGGACGCGTTGACCGAAAACATTTCGATGGCCGCAAATGCTGCATCACGCGACAAGCATTGTACCGTGACAGGCGCGGCATGCGAAGAACCACAGGGCTGCGCAGCGGACTCAGCTTTTTTGGCACTCCCGCCGGCCTATTTGATTCTACGCGTTGAAACCGACGGACCCCGATCCGGTCGGCGTGAGCGGTGGGCTCGCCGCGCCGTTCCGTTCGTTTCGACGCTGTTCCTTCCAACGACGGCACAGATCGGCAGCCGCTTCGGCCCACGTCGGAAACTGGAACGTGAAGCCCGATTCGACGAGTCGCGTCGGAACCACGCGGCGACTTTTCAGAATCAACTCGGATTCCGTACGCATGATAAAGGTGCCGATTTCGAGCATCCATTTTGTGGCCGGCAGACCCCATCCGATTCCCCACGCTGCGCGGAGGAGCGCATGAACTCGGCATTCGTCACCGGGTTCGGTGAAGCCAGATTCACCGGCCCCTCCAGCTCGCGGTGGTCAATCAGCCAGCGTACGGCACCGATGAAGTCCCGGTCATGAATCCAGGAAACAAATTGGCGCCCATCGCCGTGCGCCCCGCCCAGTCCCCAGCGAACCAACGTCAACAGAAAGTCGAACGGCCCACCGCGGTCCGGGCTCAGCGTGAATGCCGAGCGGAGCAGCACCTTTCGCGTGTGCGGAACGACGGCTTCGTTGAGCGCTTGTTCCCACGACCTGGCGACGTCGATACTGAATCGCCACGTGTCGGGCGCATACACTTCCGTGCCGCCCAGGATGCCGGTCGCCTCGTCGTTGGGCGCGTCGTAACGATGGGAGTAAATGGTGGCCGTGCTTGATTGCAGCCAGACCCGCGGCGCGCCGAGCCGCGGCGGCAATGGCCTTTCCGAGAACGCGCGTCGAGCGAATTCTCGAATCCATAATCAGCCGACGGTTTTCGGCGCCATAACGGCAGTTGACGCTTCGACCAGCTAGGTTGACGACGACGTCCGCGCCGTCGATCTCGGCAGCCCAATCGCCGAGTGTCTCACCGTCCCAGGGGACAATCCGCCACTGCGGTGCGTTTGGCCGCCGCGAATTCACTTTGGCGTTGCGACTGAGCACGACGACTTCGTGCCCGCCGACTGCGAAATCACGGGCCAGGAATGTACCCACGTGCCCGGTTCCGCCGGGAATTACAATCTTCATGTCTCATGCCCCCTCAATGGTGGTACTGATATCGATGGCCCGAGACGTTAACCGCAAAGTCGTGCGCGGATTAACGGAAGATCGTGGAGAACTGTTCAAAGCACCTATCGTGTGCGGACTTACGGCCGGGCCAGGCCCACTGCGAAGGGATCCGCGGGAAGGCCTGTTGAGCGACGGGGACCGGAACGTGATCGTCGATCCGCGCAGCCGGCGGATTGTCCAAGACCAGGGCATTACGCTCATCACCTGGAAACAACTGGTGGAGATGACTCGCAAGCAAACTGCGGTCGGGAAGCAAGTCGCTCCGGCCGCAAACTCCAAATGACGCGCATGCCTGGGAACAATCTCGCGCCGCTCCCCCCTCACCGTTGATTGGCCGGATCCCATTTCATCCGGCGGCGCAGTGCTTCGTCCGGGCCGCCGCCGAATTGTTTCCAGTAGAGCTCCTTGAACGGATTCACCTTGGGGCCGACGGCGTCCTCGTTCTCCAGCAGCGGCAGGACGTCGTTCCACCACTTGTCGTAGGCGGCGCGCAGTTCCGCGACGACTTGCGGATGCTCGGCGATCACGTTGGTCGTTTCGCCGGGATCGTTGGCCAGGTCGTACAGTTCCGCGTTGTTGACCAGCGTGAAGCGGCCGTTGCGGATCGAGCACTGCTCGTGCTTGCGACTTCGCACCTGCCCTCGCGGCCAGCGGCCGACGTGCGTGACGAGCGTGCGGTCGGGCCACTCGGCGTGCCGGCTCGGCAAGCAGCGGACGCAGGCTGCGGCCTTCGACTTGTTCTTGCACCTCGTCGGGAGAGCTTCGCGCCGGCGAGTTCCGCCAGCGTGGGGAAGATGTCGATGTGGGCGGCCAGCGTGGCAACGTCGCGGCCTGCCTGGAGCGTGCCCGGCCAGCGCCAGAAGGACGGCGCGCGCGTGCCGCCCTGGTAGGGCGTGTCCTTTGCCGCCGCGCATGCCGGCGTTGAAGATCTTCGTGCCCGCCGTGCCGCCGTTGTCGGTCATGAAGATCACCAGCGTTTTTGTCGCGATGCCCCACTCCTTGAGCTTCGCGAGCAGGCGGCCGACGTTGTCGTCGATGTTGTCGATCATGCCGAAGAACTTGGCGGCGTCGTCGGGCACGGCTTGCCGCGATAGCGGGTCGTAGTACTCGTCGGGCACCTGCAGCGGGCGCGTGCGGGGCGTTGGGCGTGATGTAGGCGAAGAAGGGCTTTCCGGTCCGCGGACCTGGTCGATCCACTGCGATCGCCTGGCCGAAGAACACGTCGGTGCAGTAGCCCTTGGTCTTCTCGAACTTGCCGTTGTGCAGGATGGCCGGGTTGAAGTACGTGTTGCCCGGCGCGTCGCCGCAGCTGCCGGGATAGGTCTGCCCGATGCCGCCGCCGCCGTGGATGAACACTTCGTCGAAGCCGCGCTGCTCGGGCTGGTAGGTGGCCTCGTCGCCGAGATGCCACTTGCCGAAAATGCCCGTGGTGTAGCCGGCCCACTTGAGCACCTGCGGCGAGCGTCGTGGCCTTCAGGCTCATGCCGCTCGCGCTCGTAGATCGTGTGCGTGACGCCGATTCTGAACTCGTGCCGGCCCGTCATCAGCGCGCGAGCGCGTCGGCGAGCAGGTGGGGCTGACGTGGAAATCGGTGAACCGCACGCTTTGCCTGGTAGAACGCATCGACGTTCGGCGTCTTGACGATCGGATTGCCGTGGCACGAGAAATCGCCGTAGCCCTGGTCGTCCGGCATGACGATGATGATGTTCGGCCGCTCGGCAGCCTGGGCGCGGTCGCTGCCGATACAAACAGCAGCGATCGATGCGAACCAGATTGCCGGCCGATTGAGCAGTCTCATGGTGTTGCTCCTTTGCGGTTGGGCTTAGGCTTGGGTGGAATGTTCAACTTACGCGCCTTGCCGCGCAGTTTTTCCGGCGTGACGGCGGGATCGTCGGGCACGTCGGTCGAGAGAGGCACGGCATCGTCATTTGCTTTTTGCAACTCGGCCAGCAGCGCCGTCAGCTCGCGGACTTTCTCGGGCATGCTGTCCGCCAGGTTGTTCATTTCGTGCGGGTCGCTGCGAAGATTAAACAACTGCGTGATGTTGACGCGCGGATAGCGGATGAGCTTCCAATCCCCCTGGCGGACCGCACGCTGCACGTCGAGATACGCCAGAAAGAGGGCATCCCGGCCCGCGGCGGCGGGCGTGGTCAGCACGGGGGCAAAGCTTCGCGCCATCAAGCCCTCCGGAACGCGAATGCCCGCCAGATCGCACACCGTGGGAAAAATGTCGTGCAGATACACCAGCGCATCGGTCTTGCCTTGGCGAATACCCGGCCCGCAAAAGATGAACGGCGGCTTCATCGCCACGTCGTACAAGCTTTGCTTGCCCATCAACCCGTGGCTGCCGATGGCCAGGCCGTGATCCGACGTAAAGATGATGACCGTGTTGTCGTACTCGCCGGTTTCTTCGAGGCGCGCGAGCACGCGGCCAATCTGCCCGTCGAGATAGGTGATCACGCCGTAATAATCGGTGAGGTGTTTGCGGATTTCCGCCTCGCGTGCGCGGCCAGGGGGCCAGTTGCTCGTCGCGGCCGGCCAGCCAACCGTTGTCGAACGGATGCAGCGGCTTGAAGTTGACGGGCAGCGGCATCTCGGCTTCGTCGTACTGGTCGCGGTACTCGTCGATGACGACGCGCGGATCGTGCGGATTGCCGAACGCCAGGTACACGAAGAACGGTCTGCTCTTGTCGTCGCGACTCTTGAAAAACTCGACGGCCGCGTCGGCAATCTCCTTGCCGGGGTAGCCGGACAGCCGTTCTTCTGTGTCGTCGCTCAGATACTTCTCGTGCTCGAAATCCTTGTAGATGCCCAGCGGCCCGTTGCCGTGCTTGCCGTGATGATACGTCTCGTAACCGGCGGTTCGCATCGCGCGGGGAAACGTGTTTTCGTACGGGCGACCGAAGTCGGCTTCCTTCGAGATGAAACAGCGATCGCCCGCTGAGCAGCATACTGCGGCTGGGAAAGCAGACCGCCGGCATCGTGCTACCCATGCAATACGCGTTGTTGAAGACGAGACCCGAATTCGCCAGGCGGTCGAGATTCGGCGTCTGAATCACGCGATTGCCGAGTGCGTGGATCGTATCGGCCCGCTGATCGTCGGTGATCATGAACAGGACATTCGGCCGATCGGCCGCCGCGACGGTTGTGCCGCACACCGCGGCGATTGCTGCGAGACACGCGGCTGCGAACCGCAGCTCGAGAGAATTGCGTCATCATCCGCATCCTTTTACGTTGCCACCGCCGCGTCGATCGGGTGACGACTCTGTTGTGGACCGGTCTCACGACCGGGCCACCATTCCGACTGCAGGTCTCCACGTCACGACCAATCGTTTCAGTGTCACGGTCAGGAGACCGTGACACAACTTGGGCATGCCACCCAACGCCGTTAACCCTTCTTATCGTGTGCCACGGGCTTTGCCCGTGTCTCTGCCACTTCACGGAAAGCACTGGCAGAGCCAGTGGCACACAAAAAACAAGCAACATTGGATGGTTAACGGCGTTGCATGCCACCCGCCGTTCCCACTCCACTTTTACCGATATCGCGGCGGCATACCACTCTTAAGTGGGAATATTTCCGCCGATTGCCTCGGTCATTGAAAACCCTGCGCACAGGTGCGAAAGTGACTGTATCGTACGACCCATTCAACGCCTGCAGCATCGATTTGAAATGAACGTCCCACTGCGATACGTCCTGGCCGTCGCACTCGGTCTGTTTCTCGCCGTTCCCGCAGCGGCCGGCGACGGGCGGCAGTTGGCGATCCGCAACGCAGCCATCTTTGACGCGGCGACGGGAACGATGCTCCCGGAGCGGACGATTCTCATCCAGGGCGAGCGCATCGCCGCCGTCGGCAGTCCCGACCGGCCGCTGGCGATTCCCGACGGGGCCGACGTCGTCGATGCCTCGGGGAAGTATGTCATCCCGGGATTGATCGACGCGCACGTTCACCTGGTCCACCTGGCCGATCGCACGCACGTGACGGGGGACGAATTTCTGCCCTTGTTTCTGGCAGCCGGCGTGACCAGCGTGCGCAGCGCCGGCGACGCCATTGTGCCGGAAACAAGCGTCGCCCGTTTTGCCGCCCGGCATCCCGAACTGTGTCCGAGCGTTTTTCCGGCCAGCCCCTTGGTTGACGGCGATCCGCCGTTTCACCGCGACGTGGGCTACGCGTTGACTGATCCAGCCAAGGTGGCTGCCTTTGTGGACGACATGGCTGCCTGGAACGTGGTCACGCTGAAGATCTACGTGGGTACGCCGCGGGACATTGGCCGGGAGTTGATCGCGCAGGGTCATCGCCGCGGAATGCGCGTGACAGCCCACCTGGGCCGCTATTCCGCGCAGGACGCAGCTGCCGACGGCATCGATTGTCTCGAACACATCTGGTCGGTATTCAATTACAGCATCCCCAGCGAGGTGGCCGGCCAGCCCGATCATCGCGCCGGTCTCGACTTGAACAATCCCAAGTGCCAATCGTTGCTTGCGCTCTCTGGCGCAGAAACGGGTGAACGTGGATCCCACGCTGGTGGTCTTTCGCAACATGATTTACTTAAACGACCTGAAGGAAGTGCACGGCCATCCCGACGTGGCCCGCGTCCCAAAGCGGATGTTGCGGTACTGGGAAAGTTACCGTGCCGGCAGCGCGCTCTCGCCCGAAACGCAACAGTCGCGCCGAACGTGAAATCCTCAAGTACCAGGAACTCACCGGCCTGCTGCACCGTTTGCACGTCCCCCTGCTCGCGGGGACCGACACTCCCGAGCCGTTCGTCACCCCCGGCTATGCGCTGCATCAGGAACTGGAGATGCTTGTTGAATCGGGCCTGTCGCCGGCCGAGGCCATCACGTCGGCAACGCTCAATAACGCCGCGGATTGTGAACCAGGCGGAGAACCTCGGTAGCATCGAGCCGGGCAAAACGGCCGACCTGCTGATCCTGACGCGCGACCCGACCCGGGACATTCGCCACACGCGATCGATCGAGCGCGTAATTCACCGCGGCCGCGTCACCGTGCCCGAGACGGTGCTCAAAGCGATACCTGCCGAATAGCGCCGATTCTTGTTTCAGCGGGACATTATGGATTTCCGCGATTAATTTCTGCTTATTGGGCTTTTCCAGGCTGGCCGGTCAATTTCACTATTCGCCTGCGGCCTGTTCCGCCTATGATCCACGACTGTCGATATTCGGGAGACCAGCAAATCAGGAGGAGACAGCCCAGTGGGATCGACGGATGTGCGTGATAGCGACGGAGTGCTGCATCGGCAAACCGTCGGTTCGATTGCGCCCGCGACGGCGGCCCAAGCCGGACCGCGGATGGCGGCCAGCCTGGACCTGTTCTTCCGGCCGCGCAATGTTGCCGTCATCGGCGCGAGCGAACGTCCGGGGAGCGTCGGCCGCACGCTATTTGCGAATTTGCTGGCGGGCTACGGCACGGGCCGCGTCATCCCGGTGAATCCGAAACGGGCCCGCGTGCTCGACGTGCCCGCGTTTCCCGATTTGAAATCGGTGAACGATAAGGTCGATCTGGCGGTGATTGTTACGCCCGCCCCCACGGTGCCGGAGATCGTCGAAGAATGCGGCCAGCAAGGCATTCGCGCAGCCATCGTCATTTCCGCCGGTTTTAAGGAAATGGGTCCGCCGGGTGCGGAACTTGAGGGCAAGATTCTTACCATCGCGCGCCGGCACGGCATGCGGATCGTCGGGCCCAATTGCCTGGGCGTGATGAGTCCCGTCTCGGGGCTGAATGCCACGTTCGCGCACGGCATGGCACACCGCGGCCGGGTTGCCTTTCTCAGCCAGAGCGGTGCGCTGTGCACGGCCATTCTCAGCTGGAGCTTGCAGGCCAACGTCGGCTTTAGCGCTTTCGTTTCGCTGGGTTCAATGCTGGACGTCGGTTGGGGGGACTTGATCGACTACTTCGGCCGCGATTCTCAAACCGACAGCATTCTGCTGTACATGGAAACGGTCGGTGATGCGCGGGCCTTTCTTTCGGCTGCGCGCGAAGTCGCCCTGGCCAAACCCATCATCGTGCTCAAGGGAGGCCGCACCGATGAAGCGTCCAAAGCGGCCGCTTCACACACGGGCTCGCTGGCCGGCAGCGACATGGCGTTCGACGCGGCCATCGAGCGGGTCGGCGTGCTGCGGGTCGAGCGGATCGCGGAGATGTTTTCGATGGCGGCGGTTCTTGCCCAGCAACCGCGACCCCGGGGCAGGCGGCTTACAATCGTCACCAACGCGGGGGGGCCGGGCGTCCTTGCCACCGACGCGCTGATTCAAGGGGGCGGCAAGCTGACGGAACTCGCCGACGAAACGAAGAAAAAGCTCGACGAGTTTCTCCCCGTGCATTGGAGTCACAATAACCCCATCGACGTCCTCGGCGATGCCGATGCCGAGCGCTATGCCCGCACGCTCGCGGTGGCAGCCGGCGATCCCGCAAGCGACGGCCTGCTGGTGGTCCTTACGCCGCAGGACATGACCGACCCGCTCAAAACGGCGGAAGCACTCAGACCATTGGTGCGCAATAAGGAGAAGCCGCTGTTGGCAAGCTGGATGGGGGGCGACGACGTCGAGCCGGCCATCCAGGTGCTTAACGACGCCTCGATACCGACCTTTCCATATCCGGATACGGCGGCACGCGCGTTCAACTACCTGGTGCAGTACGCCGACAATCTGCGCAATATCTACGAAACGCCGGCTCTCGTGGATGACGAAAGCGAGAACGCCGCAACGAGAATCGCCACCGCCAACGGCATCATCGCTGCCGCGCGGGCCGCGGGACGAACGCTGCTTTCCGAAGTGGAATCCAAACGTTTGCTGGCCACTTACCATATCCCCGTCGTCGCCACGCACGTGGCAGAGAGTGAAGCCGACGCGGTGCGCTGCGCCGAGCAGATCGGCTATCCCGTGGTCCTCAAGCTGCACTCGCACTCGATCACGCACAAAACGGACGTCGACGGAATTTGCTTGAACATCCAGAACGCGCAGCAGGTGCGCGAGGCTTTTCACGCGATCCAAGCAGCCGTGACCCGCCGCGCCGCGCGGAGCATTTCCAGGGCGTTACCGTCCAATCGATGATTCGCGCTACGGGCTATGAATTGATCGTCGGCAGCACGTTCGACAGCCAGTTCGGGCCGGTCGTCATGTTCGGCATGGGGGGGCAACTCGTCGAGGTGCTTCGCGACAGCGCCGTGGCGCTTCCCCCCTTGAATGCCACGCTGGCCCGCAGGTTGATGGCGCGCACCCGCATTTACAAGGCGCTATTGGGAGTCCGCGGCAGAAAGCCCGTCGATCTGGTTCGGTTGGAGCGAACGCTGGTCGGCTTCAGCAACCTGATGATGGAGCAACCTTCGATCAAGGAGTGCGACATCAATCCGTTGCTCGCCTCGCCGGAGAACGTGATCGCCCTCGACGCCCGCGTCGTGCTGCACAATGCCGACGTCGATATAAACCAGATCGCCAGGCCGGCCATCCGCCCCTATCCGGTGCAATACATTCGCCACACCAGTTTGAAAGACGGCACGCCGATTATTCTGCGGCCCATCCGGCTGGAAGACGAACCGCTGATGGTCCGCTTTCACGAAGGCCTGTCGAACGAAAGCGTCCGTCTGCGCTACTTCCAGGCCATGCAGTTGAACCGGCGCATCGAACACAACCGGTTGATTCGCGTTTGTTACAACGACTTCGACCGGGAAATCGCCCTGGTGGCCGAGCACAAAGATGGCAGCGGCAACAATGCGTCGCTGATGGGCGTGGCCCGCCTGTGCCGCGATCGCAACGCGGACCACGCGGAGTTTGCCATCATCGTCAGCGACGCGTGGCAAAACCGCGGCCTGGGGAGGCAACTGCTCACGCATTTGATCGACGTGGGTGTGCAGGAGGGGCTCAAGCGGATTGTGGGCTATATATCTGCGCGACAACTGGTCGATGCACGCGCTGTGCCAGTCGCTGGGCTTCGAGTTGCACCACGACGCGTTTGAAGACGACGTGCGCGCCACGTTGAACCTGGCCTCCCTGCCGCACATGCCGGGAGTTGCGCGGTAGCGCTGCCGGCGGCCGAGAGAGGTGGAGAGGAAAAAGTAGCGAAATGAGCAGACGACGGAAGCACTGCTGAACCGCCCCTCGACAGCACGCGGAATTTCAATGCAGTCCGTGGGTTTGAAATGTGGATTGCAGAGTCCGGCGGGATAAACCCGCCGGCTCGTTTTCCTTCAGCCTACAGTCTCCAGCCTACACTCACTTCGGCAACTGCTCCTGCAACTGGCGCGTTTTGTTGGTCACGTCGCCGAAGCGCGAGGGCCATTCGGTCTTTTGCAGTTTGTCGATCGAATTGCGAGCGGCGTCCCATTGTTTTTGGTGAAGCTGGGCCTCGGTGAGTTTGAGCAGGCCGGTCGGTTCGAGACGTCGTAGATTGGGCCACTTGCTCCCAATGCGAGATCGCTTCGTCCCAGCGGTTCTGCTTCTGGCGCAGCTCGGCCATGGCCGCGTGGTTCTCGGCTTCATTCGGCGATGATTCGATGATCGACGTGGCGGCTCGTTCGGCCTCCGCTTCGTTGTCTTTCATGCGGTCTGCCAGTTGCTGGTAGAGAGCCAGGTCGTGCCGGTTGAGGTCGATCAGCTTGAGAAGCTGGCCCGTGCGGCCGATGGATTCTTCGTCGCGTCGTAGCACGAGATCAGAGACTGGTGGATTTCCTGGTCGTTCGGTTGCAGTGCGGCGGCCAATTGGAGTTGGACGATCGCCTTCTCGTATTTGCCGCGCGACTCCTAAGTTTGGCCGACGGCTTTGCGGAAGATCGGGCTGTCCTGTCCGGTCTTCGCGGTTTCCGCATCGAGATGATCGACGTAACCGTCGAGGTCCTTGGCGGTTCCCAGCACCGATGCAGCACGTTGAGTGCCGAGTGCCGCCGATCGTGGTGCGGGGCCCAGCAAACAATGGCCGCCGATGCCGCGTCGACGGCTCTCGCGTGTGCGGCCGAATGTCGCTTGTGCGGAGCAAGTTGATGTACAGCTCGGACAGCGTCTCGTCGTTCAGCCCCGTCCGTCGTTGTTTCGCTGATGCAGGGCGATGGCCTCGTTGTAGTACGCGACGGTGCGGTCCCATTGCTGCTCGCCGGCAGCCGCGGGCGAACTGCGCCGACGTTGCCTTCGGTCCAGCGTCCGGCCTGGTGGAAGAAGACGTCGGTCTGCTGAATCAATTCGGCCAACTGTTCCGGCCGCTGCGAGCGGTGATAGGCGAGCATCAGCCGGGTGCGATAGCTCATCACCTCCGGGGCGACGCGATGAGCGGTTCGAGAATTGGAATCATCTCCGCGAATCGGTTCTGATCTTGCAGCCAACCGGCCAGCTGGACCTGTGCAGAGTCTTCGAGCAATCCGTTCTTGTGGGCGACCAGCAGAATTTCGATGGCACGCGGATTCTGGCCCAGCCCGTTCCAAAGGTAGTTGGCGACCGTCATCGCCCGGCGGCCGGAAGTCTTGCGTTCGGCGAGGACCGCCTCGGCAGCCCGGGCGAAAGTCGGCTGACTTCTCCACCCAGAAGTGCCCGTTGTAGCGGTAGTAAATGTCGTGGTTGCGGCTTTCACCGGTGCGCAGATCGCGTTGCAGACTCGCGGATCGCCAGCTTGAGAACCGCGGCTCCAGTTCCGCGATAGTCGATCCTGGTTAGTCGGCCGCCTGCTTGCGCCGTTGGGCCAGTTCGTAGCCGAACGTGTTCCACGAATTGTCCCACTGAATTTCCAGCCGCTGCGGATATTGCTCCATCCGCTCGACGACGTACTGCAGTGCCACGCTTGGGCCGAGCACTTCGGCCGATGACGTACAACGGCGCGATGGCCGTGTTGCGATATTGCGCCTGCTGGCGTTTGAGCACGCGCGGGCATCGTCTCGAAGGCGAATCTGCGACGGCGGCAGCCGTTCCGGTCAGCCTGATGATTGTGCGCGATATCGAACGTATTCAACAGTCGCGAGACGACGTTCGTAACGCACGTTCTCGTCGGCGGCTGCTCGAGCTCCTTCAACGTCAAGGCCACCAGATTCTGGAACATCTTCTCGCGGCCGGTGCCGATCGACACGGCCACGTCGTTCTCGAGGGCATGGTTGTACAGCGTCATCAAGCGATCGTTCAGCCATCTGCGCTGCTCGTCGTGTTCGGGCTTGGCGAGGTACTTTTGCAGCACCGCTCTCGCCGGCCGCGTGACGGACGAGCGCCTTCGTACATGCTGCACGTAGCTGTCGAGCACGCCGTTGTCCGGATGCGGCCAGATCCCGCTCGTGAGCCTGTTCGTATTCGCGGACTTCGGTTTCCATCTCGCGAATCGCTTCGTCCTGGCGGCCGTACGACCAGAACAGCACGTTGCACAAGTCGTTGGTGATGAGCAGATGATCGCGGCCGGCGGAAGCAGCTAGCTTTTGCAGCTCCCTGCAATTCGCGAAGCTGCTCGTCGATCGAGCCGCTGCGTCGCGAAGCGTGCCCATCTGGTACAGGAAGCTCGACCATCTGCACGCGGCTCCCCTTCGGCCCACTTGCGATCGAAGGCGCGGCTGGAGCGCGGCCAGACAGGCTTCGGCGTGCGGGCCGGGCTGGTTGAGAACCTCGGACGATTTGCGTTCGACCACCGCTTCCAGCAGGTCGAGGGCACGCAGATCGGTCGGCGTGCGCTCGCCCGTCGCGCAGCTGTTTTGACGTCGCCAGAATCTCGTCGGCCGTCGCTTCGTTGCGCAGCTTCGTCCAGCACGCTGGATCGCAGCGTGTTGAGGAACGCGTACACCTGCTCCGGCGAGCGGCCCAGGACCGCATCGGGCACCATCTGCAGCAGCCGGAAGTCGCGGCAGGCCGCGTAGAGATCGCGCAGCTGGTACAGGTAGTTTTCCGGGCTGGGCCGACTTCTCGAACAAGGCCCGGAAGGCAAACAGCGTGTTCTCGTCGAGCTCGCTCGGCAGCGGCTGATCGTTCGACTCCAGCGGTTGCGAACCTGATACAACATGTTGCTGCAGCTGGTTTTCGGGCGTCTGCTTGAACGATTCGATGCGCGCCCGCTCGTATGCATCGCGGCGGTTCGAGAACGAGATACCAATCGGCCAGCATCCGGTAGTCGGACGCCGACAGCAGCTTGTCCTTCTCGGCAGGCTTCGAAAAGTTGAATCGCCTCGTCGAGCTTGCCCCGTTCGGCGACGAGCCGCGCCAGCGTTTGCCGCCACGGCGCGGTCGAGACGTCCGTGCGAATCCATTCGCGCAGCTCGCGTTGTCGAGATCGTCCGGCCGATCGAGGGCGATGAGCATTTTGAACTTCGTGTTCCGCCACGTGGCAGCCGCGTCGCCGCCGTGGGCGATTCCCGCGTCGATATACTTAAGCACGCGGTCGATGGTCGCCGGTTTCGCCGTCCGTCGCGTCGCCAGGTTCATCACCGTTGATAAAGCGCGCTGCTTGAGCAGGGCGTCGAAGTACCGCTGCCGGGCGCACGTTTCGGCTGCGGCCGCGTCAGCTCGGCGTCGTCGTCATCGGCATCGTCGCTTCTGTTTCGGAGGCGCTTCGCCGAGAATCTGCCAGCACTGTTCTTCGACTTGCGCCAGGTTCTGATCGAGCTGCACGTCGAGCCACGTTTGTTCGATCCGCAGCCAGGGGGCCAGCGGGCCTTGCTCCTTGGCCGCTTCGGCGCCAAGCGCGGCGACGCCGGTGCGATGCCGCCTTGCGGAATTCGGCCTTCTTCGCGGCAAGTTCCTTGCGCGTAAGCTTGTTCTGCTCGCCCTGGTCGTCCAATTGCTGCTCGGCCAGCGACTGCCGATGGGCGAGCATTCGCGTCGACCAGCCGGTAGAGCGCCGGGAGCTGGACGGTGAGGCGATCGACCGGCTCTTTCGCGTCCGACAAATCGCGCAACCGTGCGAAGGCTTCCTGCTCGATCGCGTCGGTCCATGTGGCGGCGAGAAGCGCATCGAACAGCGCGATAGATGTAGCCGGCTTTGTAGTCGGCATGCGGCGACGGCGATGCGCTCGCGCAGGAACGGCAACAGCTGCGGTCTCCTGGAAGCGGTTGGCGTAGATCGTGCGCAGCGACTCGCCGAGCAGGTGCTTCTCGTCCTTGTCCTTCGACTGCGCCCAGCGCGGTTTCAGCTCGGCTGGCAATCTTCTGCCAGACTTCGTTCGGGCACTTCGTTTGCATCGAGCTGTTTGCGGCCGGCGATCGGCTCTTTCAGTTCGATTCGGCCCGACATCGTCCAGCCGAGCAGCGATTGAATCTGTTGCGGCGTGAGTTTCGCCAGATCGGTTTGCAGCAGCCGCAGGAATTCGCCGCGCAGCTGGTCGGCCACGTCGCTCTGCTGGAAGTAATTGTTGCTCATGCCGCGCGGCCGCAATAGTCCGAGTGGTACTTGTGTCGAAGGAAGAAGCGGATCGTTTCGGCAATCGGATCGAACCAGCGTTCGTCCATCGCGGCTGAACGACAGGTTGTACGCGCTGCCCAGTGCGAAGTTGAAGGCCGCTTCGAAGCGCGCCCGCTGATCGGCCGCGAGCTTGCCTTCGATGCGGGCCTCGTTCATCCATTGCTCGGCCAGTGCGTTGGCCGCGTCGAGCTGGTCGTTGTAGACCAGGGCCGAGAGGTGCTGCGCGTAGGCGGTCTGGTCTCTGCGGCTTTCGCGCGATCCACTGCGTGGTGAATTCGAGCAAATCCGCCCAGCGGCCTTGCGTGACGAAACACGTCGGCGAAGGCCGTGGCAGCGTTTCGTCTTCGTAGGTGGAGCGTTCGACAGGCCGGTCGAGCTCTTTCTGCAACCAGGCCCTGGCCGCGTCGGGCCGCCCGGCGCGCAGCAATCGGTTGGCATAGTCCGTCTGCCAGTGCACGTTGCCACGGGGCACCGCTCGGCCAACGTGCGCCGCAGCGCGAGGGCCTCTTCGTGGCGATTCAAGCCGTCGTAGCATTGAGCCAGCCGTTCCTGCCAGCGCGGCATGCCGTCGAGCTCGGCGGGCTGCCGCTCGTAGACCGGCTTGAGCAGTTTCGACGATTTCGAGAAACTCGGACCAGCCCGTCAATCGGCTGCGCCTGATTGAGCACGAACTCGGCGAGGAACAATTCGTCCTGCCGCTTGTTCGCGGCGAGCTGCTGCGCTTCGTCCAGCGAGCCGCTGCCGGGCTTCTTCATTGCGGCGGATGGTGGCCAGGAGCATCGTGCGCAGCCAGCGCACGCCCGGTTTGTCGGCAGCCAGCTTCTCGGCCGCGTCGACGTGCTTCCACAGTTCATCCCATTGCTGAAGCTACGCGTTGTGGAGGATCATCGCCAGCCGGTCGTCGAATCCGGCCGAGCCGTCGGCCACCTTCTGCCGCGCCACTTTGAGCTTCACAAACGGCAGATGCACGAACTGCACGATGGCCTTCGCAGCCAGCTCGGCATTCATTCGCTGGTCGAACTGCTCCTTGGCGAGTTGCTGAACGTCGAACGTCGTCTCGGCCGTCTTGCGTCCCTTGCGCGTCGGTCGACGTCGACTTCTTCGCCCACCAGCGGCCGGCGACCTCGACAAAATCGTCGTACGTTGTCGTCGTGCCGAGCTTGCCGTCGTCGAACGACTCGCGCTTGACGAGCACGTGCCGGGCCGTGTCGATGGTGAAGTGCTCCTCGTGCGTCGGAGTTCTTCACGGTGAGAATCAGTTTCGCCCGGTTCTCGCCGGCCGGCTCCACGCGCGCCGTATAGCCCCGATACGTTTCGTGCAGCGGCGACAGCGAAAAGTCGCTCAAGCCCGAGCGGCGGCGATCTGCAGTTCCTGCTCGACCGCGCCGCGGACTCGCCCGAGCACGAACGCCAGCGAGAACACGCCGCGTTCCTTCGCGTTGCAGAACTGGACGAGCGTGTGATCGTTCGAGGCCCAGCGGGCGCGTGAGCCATGCGCTCGGCGAATACAAGCGCCAGGTCGCTGCTGCGCGACGACCGGCGATTCCAGCGCGGATCGAAGTCCGGCGACTGGCGGCGCAGCTCGATGCCGCCTTCCATCTTGAGCAGTGACTCGACGTTGCAACAGGCTCTTCGACAGCGCGAGCGCCTCGGGCGACCACGTCTCGGGATCTTTCGGCGGCGCGGGCTTGCCCGGTGGACGGCGAACGAGCGCGGGAAAAGCGTGTTGAGCCAACTCGTGTAGTCCGGTCGATAGCCGATAGCCGCTCTGTTCGTAGAAGACATTGCTTCTCAACTTCCTGCCAAGCATGACTTCCGCGCCCGCGTAACCCGCGTAAATGAGGCACAGGCTCGCGACAGAAGTGGCTCGTCCGCCCATGCTCGATTCATCGACCTCGAGTCATGCGGTCCATCGACGGCGAACACTCGATCCGCGACTCTCGCCCTCGACGGCTTGTCGCATCACAGTCGAAATCGCCGCCGACGCCGGCATGTTCTCCAGATTCTTGACGTGCACGTCGAGACTCTGCGTCCTCGTCGCGCAGGCCAATGCTCAGCTCTTCGATCTCGTCACGCCGCGATCGCCTTTCTTTCAGAATGTCGCTTGTGCGGCACTCGATAATCTCCGGGACTCGCCGCTGGAAGACGACTGCACGTGCGGGTCGCAGATCAATAACGCCGACGTCCGATCACGCCGTTCGACTGGTCGCCGAACGAGCCCAATGTCGCCTCCGTTCGGCACCTGTCGCCGGTTCAGCCATTCCGCACCCGGCTCGGCCTGCCGCATTATCGGCCCTTTTCGCACACTCTCTACTGAGTACCGAACGCGACTTGGCCGCTGCTCCGCACCGAATCGATCTGCACCTGCTGCTGAAATGCCCGCGGATCGCGGCCCAGCGACAGCAGGCTCAGCAGCACTTGCCGCCGCAGGCCGAGCCGCCAGTCGCCGGCGCGCTTCATCTGCTGCTGCAGCAGCTCGTAGTTGGCGTTGTCGCGGCCCTCGGCGAAGAACCGTTCGCCGTCGCGCATCTCGAAGCGCCGCTTCACGCCGAAGCGCTCGCGGTCGGCGTCGGTCTCCAGCACCAGCAGCGACGTGTACGGCGTGATGATGTGGAACTCTTCCGACAGGCGCGATGATCTCGTCCCGGACGGACTCGCTCTGCCCCTGCGCCAGCAGCCGGTCCAGGTGCGCCCGGGCCCACAGCCGCGGGATGAACGAGTTGCCCTCCTCGGCGTCCTTCAGGCTGACCTTGGCCGCGTAGCGCACCGTCTCCGTGCCGCGGCGTGCCGGTGACGACGACCTCGCCCTGCTGATCTTTCCCTTCGGGCAGATAGCGGCCGACGAGAATCTGCTGCGTGCCGGCGGGCACGTTCGGCAACCGATCGGGATAGACGGCCGCCACCTTCAGCGCCGCGGAACTCGACCTTCAGATCGCGCAGCCCCGGCTGGGCGATCTCGTTGAGCAATTCGAGCGCGACCGCCTGCGGCGTCTGCTCGCCGCCGATCCGTCCGCACCGAACCGCCGCCGACCGAGGCAATCCCCTTGAGCACGACCGATTCGTACGTGTTGCCGACGGTGACCGCGTGGAACGTGCGCTGTGCAGCCGGCGAGTTTGCACCGCTTCGGCGCTTGCGGCCGACCAGCAACCCGAGCCGCTTGACGAACGCCGCCGGATCGGTGTCGCCGGCCGTGACGATGCCGTCGCCGATGTAGATGACGTGCGCGTCGGCCGGGGCCTTGCTTGAATCGCGGCGTCAAAGGCCGGTCCAGATTCGTCCAGCCGAGCGACAGCCGCTCGTCCAGAAACGCGTGCGCCTTGGCGATGTTTTCGGCGTTGGCGAGCCATTGGTTCCGGTCGACGCCCACGCCGGTTCGACGTCGGCGCAGGCCAGCAGAAAACCGGTCTTCCGGCCCGAGCGACGAGAGCACGCGTCGCCACGAACTCGGCCTGCTGCTTGCGCTTCTCCGAGTCCATCGAGGCCGACGTGTCGCACAGCAGCACGAGGTTCAGCGGCTTGCCGTCGGGCAGCAGCTCGCGCTGCCAGTTCCCGTCGGGCGCGGGGGGCGTGAGTTGCATGAGGAAGTAGCCGTCGTCGCCGCGGCGATGCGGGATGACGACGACGTCCGATTGCCGGCCGTCGATTTCGCACACCACCTCGAAGTCGCGATCGGGCGTGTACTCCTGCGCGGCGAACTCGACGTGGGCCGAGTGGGCCGTCTGCTGCGTGCGGGCCGAGTGCGTCGGGCAGGTGACGCTCTTGAGCGGCACCGCCGAGTTCACCGTCACGCTCAGCGACAGCTCGCGCAGCGGGTTCGTGCGCAGCAGCTCGCTCTGCAGGGCGTAGGTGTAGCGATACCGGTTGCGCCCGCAGCGGCAGCACCTGCGTGTAGATGATCTTGATCCGCTTTTCGGAGTCGGCCTCGATGGGGAACACGCGGGCCTTGAAGATGTTGCCGCCCGTCCATTCCAGCAGCCCGGGATCGCGCTTCTCGCGGAGAATCGTTTCGTAGATTTCGCGGGCCCGCTGCTTCTCGACGACGTCGGCCTCGACCAGGTCGTTGCCGATCCACATGCCGAAGCCGCTGATCGAGGCGTCCTGCGGCAGCGGGAAGTGGAACACGCCCTCCAGCCGCGCGTCGGTGTGATTGACGAACGACTCTTCGATCGTCGTCCGGGCGATCTGGTCGCGGATGTCGACGCTGACCTTGTGATAGCCGACCGTCAGCGGCTCGTTGCGGCCGTCGGGCAGATTGACGATCAGCGAGCCGAGCGATTCGTTGTTCGACGTTCCTTCAAAGCCCGCCAGCCAGACCGGCGTTTGCGGCACGTCGACGAGCTTTTCGTCGCGATCGACGCGCACCAACTGCTTGTCGCCCGGCTTGAACGACGCGGCTCCCCTCGCGCGGGGCCAGCAATTCGAATGCCGCGCCGTCTCGGCATCCTTCTGTGCCGGATGCATCACCTGCACTTGCCCGCTGTGCAGCGGGCCTGCATGGGCGAAATGCACTCGACCAGCGTTCCCGGCCCCAGCGTGAGCTCGACCTCGGACGAAAGCGTGACCTTGACCGCGTTTGCCCCGCGCAGATTCGGTGCGCAGCCAGTCGCCCGGCTTGAGCAGCGTCTCGCGGCAGACGGGCGTCCAGCGCTTGGCCAGCATGGGCCGCAGCACGACGACGCCCTGCGCGTCGCTCACCTTGCCGATGCGGCCGTCTTCCGTCAGCGACTTGGCCACGACGAACTTGTCGTCGTCGACGGCCACGTTCGTGGCGATCAAGTTCAATTCGGCCAGCGGCAGCTTGCCGTTGCGCGGTGCGATCGGCGGGCCAGCGCGACGATGCCGACCAACTGGTTGTTGGCAGCGTCGACGAACGCCTCGACCTGCACGCGGTCCGTGTTCGGCCGGCAATTCGACGCGATAGACGAAACAGTCGCGCCCGTCGTATTTCAACCGCGTCGGACGGTTTGGCGGTCCATCAACGCGGAGGCATCTCTGCACCCCCACGTCGAGCAAGCCGAGCAGATCGATCTGCTCGTTCGGGCTCGATGAACCAAGGCGAATCGCTCTCGGTGACCGTGTTGGCCGCTTCGTCGACTTTCCACAATCGCGAACCGGCGGCGATCGTGTACCGCTGCGGCGATTCCTCGCGTCGCACCAGGCCCGGTGCACGGACCCACACTCCGGGCGGTGCGGCCATCGTTCACGACGTGCAGTTGCAGCGTGCTGCGCACTGCGCAGCTCTGCGAGGACCTTCGAGAACGGCACCGCTCCGCGGACCGTGTTGACGTCCAATTCCCCAGCCAGAAAGAGAGGCCGATCACCACGGCCGCCAACCAACGCCAGCCGCGCAGGGCAAATGTCATTTTGGGATTTCTCCTTTTCGACGTTGATACTGAGGGGACGGGGGCGGCAACCGGGCGCGTTGCGCCGTCTTCCGGGCTGCTTGCTGCAAACAACTCGGCCGCCTGCCGGCGGAGCGCGTCGAGGCGTGCCGGGTCGGGTGCGGAACGTCGGCGTCGAGCGGCGCGCAGCAGTGGAGCGAGTCGTTCTTCGTCGCGTTCGTCTTCGTGTTCGTGGTCGTGTTTGCCGTCGGATGTCATGTCGTCGCGTTTCGTTCGTCTCGAATCACGGGGGGCGATTCGCCTGCCAGCAGTTCAAATTTCGCGCGAAACTCCCTGCCGGGCGCGGGCCAATTTCGATTTGATCGCGTCTGCCGAGCCTCCAAACCGGCCGGCAATGTCGTTGACGCTGTGTTCTTCGATGTACTTGGCGGTCAGAAGGGCTGCGTGATCGGCCGACAGCTCCGCCAATACGCCGCGCACCAGGTCGATCAGTTCTCGTCTTTCCCACAATGTCGCCGGGCGCGTGATTGCCGTCGAGCCATTGTCGCACTTCGACGGCCCCGCTGGCCGCCAGCGTTTTGAGCCGCGTTGTCTTGTTGATTGTCCGCCAATAGAAGGCTGCCTGATGATGGGCGATCCCCGCCAGCCAGCTCCACAGTGTGCCGCGCTCGGGATCGAATTGCCGGGCAGCGCGGGCCGCCGCCAGAAACGTTTCCTGCACGACGTCGGCCACGTCGTCGGCTTGCGTGCCCACCAACCGGCCGCGTACCGCCAGACGTCGGCGCAGTACGCGTTGTACAGCGCAGTCCACGCCTCCCGGCTGCCGTCCCGCAAACCGCGGATAACGGCAAGTTGGTCCTGCTCGTCCAGCACGGGGCGTCTCGATGATATGCAGCCGTTGGCAATGGGCTGCAGGGTGAACGTTCTGTAAGCAATTGGCGCCAGGCCGCTGCCCGGTGTCGCGCTATTTCCTTAGATTGCGCGGTTTGCGGGAAAGTTCCCGATACTTGGCTGCAAACATGGGTTGCCGTTTGGCGACATTAATAATGTAGCGGAATGGCAACGCTGGGGGATTACCCACGTGACGCAGCACGTGGGCTTTGTGAACCGCGCACTCGTCCTATTCACGGTTCAGAATACCGTCCGCTACGCCGGGCGCTTGTAGTAGGCGAAGTTGAGTGCGGCTGCCGCGGTCTGATCTTCGAGGGCGCGCATCGTCGCTGCGTCGAATGGCTCAAACGATTGCGCGATCCGCACGTTCTCGTCCACTTCGTCGGGCGTCGAGCAGCCGATGACGGCCGTGCTTACGCCGGATAGCGACAGCGCATAGCCCAGGGCGCGTTCTGCCGACAACCCGTTGCTTCCGCGGCCGCCGAGAAGCGCCCCCTGCGAGTAGACTTTCATCGCAATCACGCCCATCCCTTTGCGCCGGGCCTCGGGGAGCACGCTGCGGATGAACGACAGCCGATGCACGTCGGCCGCATTGAGCGCCACAAGCACCGTATCGAATGCGAACCGCTTCATTGCCTCGAGCAATATCTGCGGGTCGTGATGGCCGGTGATGCCCAGAAAGCGGACGCGTCCTTCGTCGCGCACCGCCAGCAGCGCTTCCAGCGCGCCGCCGGCGGCGAAGATGCGTTCGAGATCGCCCTGCGTGCGCAGATCGTGCAGTTGCCACAAATCGAGATAATCGCTGCGCAGCCGGCCGAGCGTTTCATCGAGCAGCCGCAGCGATCCGTCGCGCGAGCGGTCGTGTGTTTTCGACGCGAAAAACACGTCCTTGCGGCGTTCGCCGAGCGCCTCGCCGTAATAGTCGAGACAGCCGGAGTAAGCGGGAGCGCTGTCGCAATAATTTACGCCCCAGTCGAGCGCACGGTGAATCACGCGGACGGCTTCCTTCGTCCGGCCATAGGTGCGCAGACCCCTTCGCCCCCCAGGGCGAATTGCGTGACCTCGATTCCCGTCCTGCCGAGCGGGCGTTTTGGAATGGGCGAACCTTGACCGGGTTGAGGACTCATCGGCGTCTCCGGAGGAATGCGCGACTGCGGTAATTGCACTCGCTCACGCAGTAGTCGCCCTCAACTGTAGTGGAAGTAGTGAATAGTGGATAGTGAATGGTGGATAGTTGGAGCCGAGGGGCAAATGCAAAGAATCCGCCGGCCAGGACGTTGTCGTTGACTGTCAACCGGCAAGGAAATATGCTGGGTGCGTTGCCTCCGTCCGTTTACGCAACCGGGGAGACTGCCATGCCGTCCAACGACCGTGTGCGCTGTGCCGGGTCGATTGATCTCGTGTCGCGACGCGGCTTCGTGCGGGCGGGTGCACTTGCCTTCGGCGGGTTGACGATGGCCGACGTGCTGCGGTTGCAGGCCGCGACGACTTCCGCCGGCAACGCGGCCCCAAGTCGGTCATCATGATTCATCTCAGCGGCGGGCCGTCGCACCTCGACATGTACGACATGAAGCCGGAGGCCCCGCTCGAGTACCGCGGCGAATTCAATCCGATTCGGACCAACGTGCCGGGCATCGAGATCTGCGAGCTGATGCCCATGCAGGCCAAGATCGCCGACAAGTTCACCATCCTGCGCGGCGTCCAGGTGGCCCACCTGCACACGGCCAACGAATTCTTCAGCGGCTATCCCTGGCAGGAATCGCCGCGGGCTTCCATACCGGGCGAAGCGCGTCGCCCCGCGCTGGGGTCGGTCGTCAGCCGTCTGCGAAAATTGGACTCGCCGATCCCTCCCTACGTCAGCATCGCAACCAGGTCGATTGGGAGCGGGCCTACTACCTGGGGCACGAATACGAGCCGTTTCGCATCGGCGAGAACAGCGGAAGCTCGAAGGGCGAATGTCTGGCCGACATGAGCCGGCCGAAAGAAGTGTCGGGGCAGCGGCTCGAGTCGCGTCGCAGTTTGCTGGATGCGCTCGACGTTCGTCGGCGGGATCTCGACTCGCAGGCGGCAGCGGTTGCCATTGACGCGTTTCAAAGTCCGCGCGCTGGACATCGTTACGTCGAGCAAAGTGCGCGACGCATTCGATATCGACAAGGAGCCGCAGCAGGTCCGCACCCGTTATGGCGAAGGCACTTGAAAGCAACGGACAGGAACCGTGGAAATGGTTGCTGATGGCCCGCCAGGCTGGTCGAAGCCGGCGTCTCGGTCGTCACCACGTGCACCTACGGCTGGGACACGCATCGCACCAATTTCGAAACGCTGCGCGACATGGTGCCGTCGCTCGACAGGGCCGTCCACGCGCTCGTCACCGACCTGGATCAACGCGGGCTGCTCGACGACGTGGTGATCCTGCTGGGGGGCGAGTTCGGCCGCACGCCCCGCATCGGCGACATGACCCCCGACGGTCGCAGCCACTGGCCCGAAGCGGGTTTCCTGTGGATCGCCGGCGGCGGGTTGAAGACGGGACAGATCATCGGCCAGACCGACGCTCACGGCGAGCGCGTGATCGGCAACCCGATCCGCATGCAGAACGTGCTGACGAACGTGTATCGCGTGTTGGGCATCGACCCGGCGACCACATTCCGCGACCACAACGGCCGCCCGCAGTACGTGCTCGAACACCGCGAGCCGGTTCCCGGCCTGGCATATTAAATGACCTATGCTACAACGGCAGGACGGGTGCCATGCTCTCACGCCGATAGGCGGGTGAGCATGCTCCAAGGGCTTTCAGCGGTCAGCTTTCAGCCGATCATTGGCGAGTCGCCAAAATCGACTAACTCTTTTCGGCGGGTGGCATGCTTTCGTCGGTCCGCCGACGTAAGCATGTTCTAACAACGTATCACGAGACATGCTTACCCGCCCCTCGTCGGAGCACGGGCAGAGCCCGTGGCACACGGAAAGCATGGCACCCCGCGCAGCACTGGAATCGTCAGCGCTCCGCGACCGGATGAAAGTGGACCGCGTCGAGCAAAACGGTCGCACCGGCGGGAATCGTGATTGTGGCGGGGACGCCTCCCATTAACTCGTTCGGCGGCGTGTGGTCAATGGCGACCTCGGTCCAACTGGTGCCGACTTGCACCAATTTGCGCTGCGCTGCCAGTTGCACCGCGACGTTAACCGGCTTGTCCGCCTTCAGGGCGCACGTGAACCGATGCGGCACATCGGCGGTGGAGAGAATCGGCGGCAAGACGGTTGTTTCGGTTTCGAGTATCGCTGAGTGCGTCCCCTCGCGCGCGTCGTTGCTCAAGCGCGGCACGATGCGCGCTTGGCCTGAGCGGTTGTGACGCGCCAGGTAGGCCATCTGCGACTCTTCAAATCCGCCCCACTCGCTCGTGCCGTCGTAATCGGGAACAAGAACCGCGGCATCAACGCCCAGCTTCTTTGAGTTAAGGTCGAGCAGCGGAGTCGAAGCGCGGAGACCGCTTTTCGTGACGACGCTGCCGCTGATCAAGGACGGCAGTTTTGCGGCGGGGAGTGCAGCGTGACAACTGTGTCCGTCGATTTTTGCCGGAAACGTGTGCCAGTAGCGGTTCTTCCAGTTGCCCGCTGCTCCATAGCTGGCGATCAAATCGGCCGTGGCGACGGCGCCGTCGAATTCCCAATTGGCAACGATGCGGCCCGCGGCATTCTGGACCTTTACCGGCGTTACGGTGGGGAGCACCTGTTTTCCCTTCAAATGAACGTCGAGCCAGGCGAGGTACATTTCGTCAGTCAACCGGGCGGACATCGCGTGGTCCCAGTTGGGCACAAGCGTCAGGTGCCGCGGCCCACGTGCCATTTCGTAACTCATCATTACGCTGGGTAAGAGATAAAAGCGGTCGTTTGTTCCGGTGAACCAGGCGATGGGTGTATTCTTTGTGGGTAAGCGAAACGCCGGGTCGAGAGTCGTCCGCCAGCGTTCGCGTTCCTCGGGGGGAGGCGGCGTGCGGCCATTCTGGCTGTCGCCGTCCCACCAGGCGTTGCCGATGTGCAGGTTTCCCGTACCGTACAGGCAGGCGCCGGCTTTCAGCCGCCCGTCGATGCCGACCATCAACGTCGTGAAAAATCCGCCCCACGAGCTGCCCGCCATGCCGATGCGGTCCTTGTCGACCTCGGGGCGCGACTCGAGATACGAAACCGCTTTCAAAAGCGCGACGGCGCCGTGGTAGATGGGAGACTGACGCGGATCCTTTGCCAGCGTAAGGCCCGTGTTGATGGGATAATTGCCCGTCGAGCGATAACCGGGCTGCGGAAAATCGATACACAGCACCGCGTAGCCGCGCTTCGCCCCCGGCTCGGTGAAGGCGGGGCTCGCCTGGCCGAGGCCTCCCGGATTCCAGATGAATGCGGGAAGCTTGTGGGCCCCCTTGGCGTAGGAGAAGAACGCGAAGATCTCGACGTCCGTGTTTCCGTCCCGCTCGGAGTGAAACTGCACCTGCTCCGTCACGATGCCGTCATGTTCGGAACTCTTAAGCACGCGGGGATAAAGCGGCGTGGCAACCAGCACGGGGAGGTCAAAGATCACGTCCTGGGCCGACAGCCGGCCCAACGACCCGGCAAGCAGTAAAACGGCAACTGCCAATCTTGTGGGCATCCGAATGTCTCCAGAAGTGATTCTGCGATTGCCATTCATCGGCCGGGAAGCCGTCGCATTCCAAGAGCCATTTTGGACCCAGAGTGCCGTTTTCGCAATGAACGGCAATCGAGCCGCTCTGCCCTGATTGTCCGCTGGTCCAGATTCCAAAGCCAAGCTTATGGAATGCCCATTGATTCCGCCTTACGATGGTGGCTATGGCCAAGGCACACCAGCGCACAGACTCGACGTCCGGCGGCAACCGCGAATTCGCGGCGACGCGGTGGAGCATTGTCGTGGCTGCCGGTCGCCGGTCGTCGCCCGACTCGCAGCAGGCCCTGGAATCGCTCTGCCGCACATATTGGTATCCGCTGTATGCGTACGTGCGACGACGCGTGCCCGACGTGCACCAGGCCCAGGACCTGACGCAAGAGTTTTTTGCATCGTTACTGGAACGCAATGCGCTCAACGCCGCCGATCGCCGGCGCGGCCGCTTCCGCTCGTTCCTGCTGGCTGCGTTCAAGAACTTTCTTGCCGACGAATGGGACAAGGCCAAGGCCCAAAAGCGCGGCGGCGGACGCCAGCCGTTGCCGTTGAATTTCGACCCGGGCGAAGGCCGCTTTGCATTGGAACCGGCCGACGATCTCTGTCCCGAGCGCCTGTACGAAAAGCAATGGGCGCTGACCTTTCTCGATCATGTGTTGAACCGATTGCGCGAGGAGCTCGTCGCCAAGGGGAAGCAAGATCACTTCGAGGCGCTGAAACCCTTCCTCGGCGGCGAGAACGCAGCCGGCGGCTATCAGGCGGCCGCGGACGCACTGGGCATGAGCACGGCGGCCGTGAAGGTGGCTGCGCACCGCTTGCGCCGCCGCTATCGAGAAATCCTGCGGGCCGAAGTGGCCGATACGGTGGCTGAGCCGGGCGAAGTGGATGACGAAATACGCCGCTCTGCGGGCCATGCTCGGTTAATATCTGTAAAAAAGGTTGTAATCGTGGCCGGCGTTTGCCTTAAAAGAGGGTGGAAGAGGATGTGATCCGCGAATTTCACGGGGCCCTCTCATGACCGAACAACGGCAATGTCCCCAATGCGGTGCCGAGCTGTCACCCGACGCTGCCGAAGGGCTGTGTCCCAAGTGCCTGCTCGACGCGGGACTTGAATCCGAGCCGGCCGTTGCCCCCACGATCGACGAGCCGCGGCCGTCCAATCCGGCTACTGCCGAAACGATCCCCCCGTCCGAGTCGTCTTCCGGCCGGTTCCGCGCGCCGCTGCTGGAATCGCTGGGCCGGCAGTTTCCCCAACTGGAGATCCTGGAACTCCTCGGCCAGGGCGGCATGGGCGTCGTCTACAAGGCCCGGCAGAAGCAACTGGACCGGCTGGTGGCGCTGAAGATCCTGCCGCCGCGACGTGGCCGACGACCCGGCCTTTGCCGAGCGGTTCGCCCGCGAGGCCCAGGCGCTGGCCCGGCTCAACCATCCGAACATCGTCCCGGTCTACGACTTCGGCCAGACCGACGGGTTCTTCTACTTCGTCATGGAGTTCGTGGACGGCGTGAACCTGCGGCAGCTGATCCGGCACGGGGAAGCTCCAGCCCGAGGAGGCGCTGGCCATCGTGCCGCAGATCTGCGAGGCGCTGCAGTTCGCCCACGACGAAGGCATCGTCCACCGCGACATCAAGCCGGAGAACATCCTGCTCGACAAGCAGGGCCGGGTGAAGATCGCCGACTTCGGCCTGGCCAAGCTGGTGGGCGCACGCGCCGGACGATTCTGAGCCTGACGGGAACGGGCCAGGTGATGGGCACGCTGCACTACATGGCGCCCGAGCAGATGGAGCAGGCCGCAGCACGGTCGACCATCGGGCGGACATCTATTCGCTGGGCGTGGTGTTCTACGAGATGCTCACCGGCGAACTGCCGCTCGGCCGCTTCGCGCCGCCGTCGAAGAAGGTGCAGGTCGACGTGCGGCTGGACGAAGTGGTGCTGCGCGCGCTGGAGAAGGAGCCGGAGCGGCGCTACCAGCACGCCAGCGAGGTGAAGACCGACGTGGAGGCCGTCGCCGGCACTCAGCAACGCGTGTATGCGCCGCTTTTTTCGCAAAAGAGTGCCACGGTTGCCGGCGAGCAGCCGCTGTCGCCGGCTCGACTAAAAATTCCAGCGATCGGCCTGATCGTGGTGGGTGCGTTGCACGCTGCATGTTTGCTGTTGGCGGGTGTCGCGCTCTGGCGGCTCGGTCTCCGCGAACTATTGCTGTTGACGATCCCGGCGCGGTCGGCGTGTCGATGCTCGTCGGCGGGATAAAGATGCTGCGGATGCAATCGTATGCCTGGGCGGTGACTGCCGGCATACTTGCTCTCTTGCCCGTCGGACCGGCCTGCCTGCTCGGCCTGCCGCTGGGAATCTGGGCGCTCGCCGTGCTCGCGCAACTGAATGTAAAGCGGGCCTTTGACGCCAAGCGGGATGAACAAGCTGGTGAAAGAATTGCACACGGCGTGATCGACCAAAAGCAATCGCAGCGCATCGGCAAGTTGGCGCTGGTGCTTTGCCTGGGAGGCGCGTTGGTTGCCGGCGCGATTGCCCTTGTCATACCGTTCGCCGATGAGCTTGTGCTCTATCCGGCCATCTTCGTGTTCGTCGTTTCTCAGCTGGCAGCACTGACGCTGGGCATCATCGCTCGCCGCAACCCGCTGGGACGCGCCGCGGCCGTCGTTTCGGTAAGCCTGTTGTTGATTGGATTAGTCCTGTTGCTGATGCTGCCCATCAGACCAGAGTCGACGGGTCCAATCCACTCATTCACCGCCGAAGGAACGGGAAAGACGCGCGTTGAGATTCCCGATCTCGCAGACAGGCCCGCGGATGTTCCGCGAGAAACGCCCAGCGAATCGATTTCTCGGATGTGGGTTTTTGGAACGGACGGGCCGAAGTTGGGTGACTCACATGCACGAACGTTGCTGAAGCCGTCACAGGTCGAGCCGGTGAACAAAGCGATCCAGGAATCGTTCCGCGAGTATCTCGCCCTCGAGTCGCAACACCGACAGCAAACAACCGACGAGCAAGGGCACATGATCACGTCCATCCAGCCATTGTCAAAAACGGATCTGGAAACCGTCGAGAACCACCTCTGGTCCAAACTCGATCCGATCCTGGACAAGGAGCAGCAAAACATCTTTCGGCTGAATCTCGAACTCTATCCGCCGCCAGTCGCCGGCGGAATGTTTTTGCGCGACATCGTGCGGCCCGGACTCTTCGGCTGGGGCGAACAGGGGGCGCGCGCTCGAAATCTGGCGCGAGGGGACATGGTACCGCTGGAAAGTGAAAACAACGCACTACGACGATGAATCGCGGGCTGCGGAACTTCCGGCGGTCTACGTGCGGTTCTGGCTTGAGCCCGCGTCGAAAAAGTAGGCCATTAAAAATGCCGCGAGCCTGTTGAACGTTCGCTGTAGAACTGCGAGAGGGGGGACTCGAACCCCCACGGGTTTCCCCACTGGATCCTAAGTCCAGCGCGTCTGCCAATTCCGCCACTCTCGCTTTTGAAATCTCCGTGATTGATGCGCCCTATCTCCCGGCTGAATGAGGGCCGCCGACGTTGACTGTACCCCATCGCTGCCGGGTTGGCACGCATTGTACTTTTTTGCGCAGCGGCCGCTATCACCCGGCGGGAAACGGCCCAACCACAGATCGGCGGACCGGCATCGACGGGGTGCAAAAATCCGGTTTTTGCGCCGGAAAAGTGTTTGCATGCCCCTTTCGACCCCTGGTAGAATTGGACGTTGAGCAGCCGGATGTTGAATTCCAACGGTACCTGCCCCACCTCAGGAATTCTCCCGGCTGTTTGTATTACCCGCCTCTGCTGACTGCGGCCCAACTCGCTTCATCCATCGCAACCGACCCAGATTAACAGATTCTTAACGATTGCGCTGCAAGGGTTTACCATCGCGCACCTGGTCGCCATGATTCCCCGCGCGTCTCAATTGACTTTATGACCCTGTTTGACTGTAATCGTGGCTGTCAGGCTGTAACGGATTTCTCTAAAAACGGTGCATGTGCATGGGTTGGACCCCTGTGGCGCCCTGCACCAGTACCGCCTGCCCGCACGGGCAACGTAGCCGCTAAAGGACCTGAATGGATTGGATCGGTTCGTTGTCTGCTCTTCCGGCCGAAACAAGGGGATAACGGCTATTCTCCGGATGTTTCGACGCTTGCTCTTGGCGTGTTCGGACCCTTGAATGGCACATTCGGCGCGGGACACGTGTCGAATTGTACGGGGCTGGTGGCCTGTCGGAGTGCAGTTGACAAGCTGAATCGAAAGCAACGGCTGTGCTGCAACTATTACCAAATCACGTTTGAAAAACCGATGAATAGTGTCAGGGCGGGCACCATTCGGGCTAAAGGGATTTGGAAACAATCGATCTTGCTTGCGGATTGTGGGGACCTTCGGCAAGCGGATTGCACAAGCAGGTAGGTCGATCGGCGGATTCGGCACAGGTCGATGCGCCCCGGCAACGACGCCGGCCGGCACGCCGATGGTTGACGTCCGGCTTCCGACAGGAGAGCGGGCGGATGGCACACCCAAGACAATACAAGCAGGCTGGGCGGGACGCGCCCCGCGTTGTCATTACCGGTGTGGGAGTCGTCTCCCCCATCGGCATCGGCAACGACAGCTTCTGGCGGAATCTCGTTGCCGGCAGAAGCGGTATCGGGTTTCTCCGCACGTTTCCCAGCCGCGAACTCCCGTCAAACTGGCTGCCGAAATCGTCGATTTCGACCCGCTCCAGTACGTCAAGCACAAGAAATTCCTTAAAATTATGTCCCGCGATATCCAGTTGGGTGTCGCGGCCGCATCGCTGTCCATGAGCGATGCGCGGCTGAAATCGGGGGACGTCGATCCCGACCGGCTGGGCGTGGAATTCGGCGCCGGGCGCATCTCCACCACTCCCGAAGAACTGGCCGAGGCCGTCAATCTGTGTGCGGCGGAAGACGGCTTTCACTACACCCGCTGGGACGAAGGGTCCATGGGTGAAATCGCACCGCTGTGGCTGCTGCGTCAACTTCCCAACATGCCCGCCTGCCACGTATCGATCGAATTCGACGCGCGCGGCCCGAACAACACCATCACCTGCCGCGACGCCAGCCCCCTGCTCGCCCTGGCCGAAGCCGTCCGCACCATCGAGCGCGACGCTGCCGACTGATGATTGTCGGCGCGTGCAGTTCGAACATTCACCCCGTCGATATCGCCAAGCTGAATTTGTACGAAGGGCTCTCGCGCCGCGATGACGATCCCCAGCCGCGCGTGCCGACCGTTTGACTTCGAGCGCGACGGGACGATCGTCGGCGAAGGCGCTGCCGCGTTTGTCGTGGAAAGTTACGCACACGCCGTACGCCGCGGCGCGGACATCTATGCCGAGATCCTCGGCGTGGGCGCGGGTTGCGACGGCACCGGCTACGCGAACGGCGCGGGAGGCACGGGCCTGGTGTGCGCGATGCGAAGCGCGCTCAACCGGGCCGGCATCCAGCCGAGCGAGCTGGGCCACATCAACGCGCACGGCAAAAGCACGCAGCGCGACGATCTGGTGGAAGCCCGCGCCTATCACCGCGCCCTCGGCGCTGCCGCCGAAACGATCCCCGTCACCGCGCTGAAGAGCTACTTCGGCCATTTCGACGCCGGCTCGGGCGCGGTCGAGTTGGCCGGATCGGTGCTGGCGCTCAAGCACGGGTTGCTGCCCGCCACGCTCAATTACGAGACGCCGGACCCGCGTTGCCGCCTCAACGTGGTGCACGGCGAGCCGCAGTCGCTCAAGACGCGGACTGCCATCAAGGTGAACCGCACCGCGATGGGTCAAAGTCGCCGCCACGATCATCCGCGCGGTTTAGTGCCGCTCAACGCCGATTACCGTTTTTGTCGGGTGCCACTGTTGAGACGTCGGCGGCTCAACAGTGTGGTCTTCTTAACCACGACGTCACCACGAGCACGACGCCGAAGAGAAGGAAACAAGGACGAGCGCGCGCTGAGGCGAAAGAATTAGGGTTCTCGTATTCTCATTCTCTGCGTCCTCGGCGATCTCTGCGTTTCACTTCCTGTTTTTGTGCTGCGCGTGTGCCGCGATCGTCAGGCACGGGGTGCCTGACCTATAAAACGCTGACCGGACAAAAGAATAATGTCCCTCGACGAAACCATGAGCCAGTGCATTGAGAAATGGCGCAGCTGAAGGAATTCGGCTATCACCGCCGATCCCGGAGGTCGAGGTGTCGCCGTGTTTGGGAGCATTTCGGCCAGCGTTTGTCAGATGACGTTCTTCTTTTCTACATAACCGTTGGGACGTTTGCGGAATACGAATTTGACGTGGAATTCTTTTGGAGTCTATGGCCGTGGGAATATCTAATAGAATGGAACTCCGAAGACTCGACCACGGGTATTCAGTTTTGCGACCATTCGATGAAGATAGTCAATTGGGAGCTGCGATTTGAGGACCAGCAGCATTCTTCGGTATGGAGTTTCAGACCGGAATACGGTCCTGGGTTCGGTCTGGTAAACTACAATCCCGACAAAGTTGCGCCGGATCTTGAAACATTTCTTCACATGTACCTCGAAGATCCTTGGCAGCTGATGTGACGCCATCCGCAGCGTCTGGTACGCGGGAACGTATTCGTCGGCCTCGCGGTGTGTGACCTGCTTACCTTTTCGAGCTTTGAGATTTCGGATTTCCTTGGGCATTCGGATTTCGGATTTTCATCGAGTGCGGACAGCCTACCGTAGCCCGAAGCCCGTAGTCTGAAGTCCGCCTCCCTCCCCCGGAACTGGCCTTTTGTGATCCCGGCATTGCGGTCATAATACGCCCCGCCTCCCGCACCCCGGATGCCGCAACGCACAGGCTTCTCACGTCTCCCAGCTTCACCAGCCACCCCATTGGCCGCGACCCGTATCATGCGTCAACTCACCCAGCGTAAATCCTACGCAGGCACTTCGAGCCGCATAACCGGTGGAGTCGCCCCGGCACCCCGTCCGATAAGACCAATCGCTGCGACGACGCCGTCGCACGCCGGTCGCGCGGCACAGCGGCGAAAAGCCAGGCGACTCAGCACTCCGGCGCATCGCACCCAGGGCCCGCAGCCGATGATTGCAGCCAATTCCAAAACACATTTCCCCTTCCCGCAGCCGGCACACGCCCAGCACATCGGTTCGCGGCCGATTGCGCTTGCCACGCGGCCGGGTTCGTTTGCCCGGCGCATCTGGTGGGCATCTGCGGCGCGGGGATGAAAGGTCTCGCGGAGCTTCTTTCCGGACTCGGGTGGCAGGTGACCGGCTCGGATCTGTGCCCCGTTGTACCCGTGTTTCAGACGATGACTGAGCGCGGCATTCGCGTCCACTCGGGTCATCAAGATCATCACCTCCCCGCTGAGACCGACATTCTCGTTTACAGCCCCGCGGTCGATGTGAACAATCCCGAGCGGCGGATGGCAGCCCGCTTGGGCATTCCGCAAATGTCGTATAGCCAGATGCTGGGACACCTGATGCGCGATCGCGTGGGCGTTGCTGTTGCGGGGACACACGGCAAGAGCACCACCACGGCACTGGCCGCCTGCATACTGGGGGAATCGCACGTGGCTGCGTCGGCAGTCGTCGGGGCGCAGTTGCGCGTCATCGGCTGCAACGGCTGGGCCGGAACGGGTGACGTGCTCGTTGTGGAGAGCTGCGAATATCAGCGCAGCTTTCTCGACATCGCGCCCCGCTATGCGACGATTTTGGGTATTGAGCCGGACCATTTCGACTGCTACGCAACCTTTGAAGAAACGATTGAAGCGTTCGGCGCATTCGCCGCGCGAGTTGAGGCCGGGGGAAAACTGTTGATCCGCCGGGGATGCGCGGTTTCGCAACAAGCAGCCGCGCGAACGAAAGCGGAAGTAATCACGCTGTCGCGCGAACCGGATGGGGACTGGTTTGCCGACGTCGCCCGCCCGGCCGAGACGGGGATGCGGTTTCGCATCTTTTATCGCGGCGAGTTTTTCGCGGAGGCCGTGGTCGCACTCGTCGGCGAGCACAACGTTATTAACACGCTGGCAGCGGTGGCTCTGTCGCACTATGCGGGCGCGACGGTGGAGGAAATTCGCGACGGCCTGAGCGAATTTCCGGGGATCGGCAGACGGTTTGAAAAGCTGGGCTGGTGGCGGGGCATTGCCCTGGTGGACGACTACGCCCATCATCCCACCGAGGTGAGAGCCACGCTGGCAACGGCCCGCGCTCAGTTCGGCGGCCGAAAAATCTGGTGCGTGTTTCAGCCGCATCAGGTCTCGCGCACGGTGGCGTTGATGGACGCCTTTGCGGAGAGTTTTTCCGCGGCCGACGAAGTGTTGGTGGCACCGGTATTTGCGGCCCGCGAGGCGCTGGCGGACGAGCCGGTGGAAGCGGCCCGCGAACTGTGCCGGCGGATTGCTGCGCACGGGGTGTCGGCACATTTTTGTCCTTCCCTTGACCAGATCCTGCGCAACAATAGACGATAGCGCCCGAGCCGGCGACGTGCTGTTAACCCTGGGTGCCGGCGACATCTATCGGGTTCACCATGAGTTCTCTCGACCAATTCAGCGCCATCACGCGACGCAATGAGCCGCTGGCCCCCTTCACCTGGCTGAAAACCGGGGGTACCGCCGAGTACTTCATCGAGCCTCGCGACGCGGAAGAGCTGATGCGTGCGGTTAAGTTCTGCCACGAGAACGGCATTCCCGTCCATGTGCTGGGAAGCGGGTCGAACCTGTTGGTTCGCGACGAAGGTGTTCGCGGCGTGGTGGTGCAGATGACGGGCCCGGTTTTTTCGCGGATCGAAGTTTCCCCGCCGCGGATTACCGCCGGCGCGGCGCCCTGCTTTCACAAGTGATTGCCGCCAGCGTGAAAGCCGGTTTGTCGGGAATGGAAAATCTGGCCGGCATTCCCGGTACGGTGGGCGGCGCCTTGCACGGCAACGCGGGAGGCAAAACGGGAGACATTGGCCAGTTTGTGCAAAGCGCCACCGTTGTCACGGTCAAGGGGGAGAGACTCGTCGCAGCGAAGACGAGCTGACTTTCGCCTACCGCGAAAGCAGCATCGACGATCTGTGCATTCTCGAAGCCACTTTTCACCTCCAGGCCGACGATCCCGACGAAATCACGCGACGGCTGCGAAAAATCTGGATCATGAAGAAAGCGACGCAGCCGTTGTCGTTCCAGTCGGCCGGGTGCATCTTTAAGAATCCGCGGGGAATCAGCGCCGGAGCCCTGATCGATCAGGCCGGGCTTAAGGGAACGCGCATCGGCGAGGCGGAAATCAGCGACCGGCACGCGAACTTTATCGTCACCTATGACGGCGCCAAAGCCAAAGACGTGCTGGCACTTATCGACATGGCCCGGGCCAAGTGTCGGAACTGTTCGGAGTCGATCTGGAACTCGAAATCGAAATCTGGTAAGACTCCCGCTCCCGTGTGGGTGACGGATCAGGCGGAGGCAGCATACAAGGGCTGCCCTGCCCTCATCTCAGCCGTCGCGGCTCCGGCACATTTCAAACCTGCTCTGGTTCCCAAGCTCCGCTTGGGAACCGGCTTCCGCGAAGCTCCGCTTCGACAACTGGGAAGCAGAGCTTCCAAAACGTGTGCTCCCAAGCAGAGCTTGGGAGCAAGGTTGCAATCCCCAAACAGAGATCACTGCCGGCGAACGCCGGCACCGGACGGCATGGAGGCCCCGGCTGACAATGCGCGAAGCACCTCATTTTCTTTCCCAGTCCCAACGCGGGCCGCTGAAAGTCGCCCTGCTGGCGGGCGGAACGTCGGCCGAACGCGACGTGAGCCTCGAAAGCGGCCGCGCCGTTGCAGCGGCATCCGCTCGCGGATGTGTCGGCCAAGGCTGCCGCTCCTATTGGCGCTGCGTTTACTTTGCTCGCGCTCATTACAGGTTCGCTGTGGGGCAGGCCGACTTGGGGAACGTATTGGGTGTGGGACGCAAGGCTAACCTCGGTCCTGATCCTATTTTTTCTTTATCTTGGCTTGATCGCGCTCCGTAGCGCAATCGAAGAACCGGGCCGCGCTGGCCGCGCTGCCGCCATTTTGAGCCTGATCGGCATAGTGAACATTCCGATCATCAAATTTTCGGTGAATTGGTGGAACACGCTTCACCAGCCCGCAAGTGTCTTCCGCGCAGATGGGCCAACTATTCACCCGTCGCTTCTCATTCCTCTTTTCGTTATGGCGGTCGCGTTCACACTCCTTTTTGTCGTGCTGCATTGGAAGGCGATGCGCGCGGAGATACTCCGCCGGCGCTGCGAGGCTTTGATAGCGGTTCATGTGCGCGGCGATATGGCTCAAAGTCCAACGAGCGGAGCGGCTGCATCTCATGTTTGACCTTGGGCCACACGCAGCTTTTATTTGGATTTCCTATGCCGCTGCCGCGACTTGCATAGCGGGCCTTGTGTGTTGGGCCTTTCTCGATGAGCGGGCGCAGCGCAGGCGATTGGACGATCTTGAGCGACGCGGTATGCGCCGCCGGTCTGCGAGCTAGCAGGCGGGAATTGGGATGAGCGCGAGCACTCCACCGGAAGAAGCGCAAACCACAGGCGCAAAGCCGAAAGCGGCGCTGATGCTGCCGCTATTCCTGGTCGTGGCTCTTCTTGTCTTGCTTTTTGTGGCGCTTCGCTCGGGCGATCCCGCGCGGCTTCCATCGGCATTAATTGGAAAGCCGATTCCAGAATTCGATCTGCCCGCCGTGCCCAAGGTCTTAAGCGATTTTGGGCCTGTCCCTGGGCTTTCATCCGGGACATTCCGCAAAGGAGCGGTGAGCGTCTTGAACGTCTGGGCTTCCTGGTGCGCGCCTTGTGTCGCCGAGCACCCGCAACTCATAGAACTGGCCAAGCGAGGCGTGCCTCTCTACGCCATAAATTATAAAGACACGGCCGAAAACGCGCGGCGCTTCCTCTCCCGGCACGGCAACCCGTTTCAGGCAATCGGCGTCGACCAGGATGGCTTCACGGCCATAGACTTTGGCGTCTATGGCGTGCCTGAAACCTTCGTCATCGATGGTAGCGGGCGCATTGTTTACCGCTTTCCTGGGCCGCTAACGCCCGAGACTTTGGATGGAAAAATCATGCCAGCCATCGAAAGTGCTCGCCATCATGCGCGAGCGCCAAGATAAACCCGGCATTCGTCCCAGCCTACTCCGAAACGCATCTACCTATTTTATAACCATAATTTTCATACCTATAGCACGCTTGCTATGGGCATAGCGAAAGTGCTATAAATCAGATTGTGATTTTATGTCCTGGACGATTAGCTACCACGAGGCTGCGAGAGCTGAAGCTGATGCGCTGCCAAACGATTTGAAGGCCCGTCTCGACCGCCTCATAGAGCTTATCGCCGAATATGGTTTGGAAAGCCTGCCACCCAAAGCCGCTAAACATTTGACGGGCGAGCTTTGGGAACTGCGGATCAAGGGCAAGGATGGCATCGCGCGCGCGTTCTATGTCACGCGCAGGGGCCACAGGCTGGTGATCGTGCGCGTCCTAGTGAAAAAGACGCAGGAAACGCCGCCCCGGGAAATCAAGCTGGCGCAGAAACGCGCCGAGGAGGTGTGATATGACCAGTGCCAAGACAACACGCCCCTATAAGGCGAAGCTCATCCCAGCCGAGGAAGTCCATGCCGAATGGCGCAAACAGCCTGGCTATCAAGAAGCCTATGATGCCCTCGATGAAGAATTCGCGATCATGGGTGCGTTAATGAAGGCGCGCGCCGCATCGCGCCTAAGCCAAAGCGATATTGCGGAGCGTATGAACACGACCCAGTCCGCCGTGGCACGCCTCGAAGCCCGTGCGCACCGCGCATCCCTTAAATCATTGCACAGCTATGCCAAGGCGACAGGCCATCGCTTACGTATAACGCTGGAGCCGCTTTCTGAAGCTGATCGCGCCGACTGACGCACTTAAGCTTGCCTTAAGCTAACCTTCAAGAAAACGAGCGGTCGCAGAATATGCGCAACCCTAACGCGAGCGCCGCCGTTAAGCATTAGCAAAATATTATTTATCTTGAGCCATTTCCGGACAGTGGCCGCCATCAAAAAGAGCATATTACCGTGCCTTCGATTGAGCAAACCGTCCCTTCCGCCTAAAATCCCGGAAATGAAGCCATGACAGCTCCTGGAAGCACCGATACGAAGCCTGAGCGGCCTGAGGCGCCCGCGGCAGAAGTTGCGCGGGACTACTTGGCCCTGGGCATAGAACGTATGGGGCTGGTTTCCCTGAAGTTTCCGCTCGCGGTTTTCCTCGTTTTTGTAGCGCTCGCCGTCGGCGCTGCCTTGGGGATTGGCCGTATTACAATTGACGATTCGCTAAGCCAATTGTTCAAGTCGAATACTGCCGAATTTAAACAATATGAAGAGGTGACGCGGCGATTTCCTTCGAGCGAGTTCGATGTACTTCTCGTGTTGGAGGGCAAATCTCTCTTGGAGCGTGACTCCGTAGACAAGCTTCGCAATCTCGTAACCGACCTCCAGCTGATCGACGGCACTCGCGGCGTTATCTCCTTATTTTCGGCCCGGCAGCCACCCGAGAATGGCAAGTTGCCCGCTCCGATCTTTCCCGAAGACTTACCCGAAGGCGCCGAATATCAGGATTTAGTCCATCGGGTGCTGACGAACGAGATTATCCGAGGCAAGCTTCTTTCTGAAGATGGAGAACTCGCGCTTGTCGTTTTGGCCATTGACCCGGCCGTGGCGTCGGGTGGCCGTCTTCGAGAGGTGGCAAACCAGATCCGCGCTACCATCACCGAAGATTTGGCCGGAACCGGCCTGAAAGCCGATCTGTCTGGCGTTCCGGTGATGCAGCTTGAGATCCGTAACGCGCTGGAGCGGGACAGACTGCTCTATAACGCCATCGGTTTTATCGCTGGTTGCGTGATCGCGATCATCTTCTTCCGCCGCGTTTCGTTCATGATCATTGCGGCCGGCCCGCCGCTTGTCGCGATCTTGCTTGGGCTCGGAGCCCTTGGCTGGCTTGATTTCCGCCTCAACATATTTTTAAACGTGCTGACGCCGCTCATCATGGTCATCAGCTTTTCCGACAGTATGCAGCTTACATTTGCTGCGCGAGATCGCCTGATCGCAGGCGAAAATAAGTACCAAGCATTTCGAAACGCTCTTCTCGTTGTCGGACCGGCCTGCGTCCTTACGCACGCGACGGCGGCGCTATCTTTTATCGCGCTCTTGTTTTCCAGTTCCGAGCTTATCCGCACCTTTGGCGAGGCGGGAATTATAGCCACGAGCATCGCCCTTGTTGCGGTGCTGACGCTGCTGCCGCTGCTTGGCGTTCTCCTTGTGCGTAAGGAAACGACGTTTGCCGCGCGGATTAAGCGCGCGGATGTCAGCAGTTGATAGTCTGCGCCATTTTTGTAGTTGGATCGCGGCGCGCATGGTTCACAGGCCTGGCCTCTATAGCGTGATCAGTCTGCTGGTGGTCGGCGTGCTTGCCGTCACCTACTCGAATTTGCAAACGCAATACAGGCTTGCCGACCAGGTCCCCGACAAGGAACGGGCGGTGGCCGCTAGCGGGCGGCTAGATGCTAAGCTTACCGGCTCAAACCCAATTGATCTTTTGATTGAGTTCCCTAAAGGCGCTTCGCTTTACTCACCGGAGACGCTGGCGACCATTGCGGAGACGCACGCAATTATTGAAAAGCAGGCGGGCGTGGGCAATGTTTGGTCGCTCGAAACGCTTCGGCGCTGGCTAACTGAGAAGGCCGGCAAAAGCGACGTCGCCACGCTTAAGCAATATGTCGATTTTCTCCCGGAGCACCTTGTCCGGCGATTTATTTCTGCTGAAAAGGATGCGGTGGTGGTGTCGGGAAGAATTCCCGATCTCGATTCGAGCCAGCTTCTTCCGGTCGTGGGTGCTCTTGATAAATCCTTGGACGCCGTGCGTGCCCGTCATCCTGGCTATGAGATTGCCGTCACCGGCCTTTCCGCGATTGCCGCGCGCAATAGCGCAAATATGATCGGGCGTTTAAGCCAAGCCTTAACGGTGGAGATCATTCTCGTCGCGGCGTTCATCGGCCTTGCGTTTAGATCGTTCGTCGTCATGCTGGCGGCGATCTTGCCAGGCATCTTCCCGATCCTTGTTTCAGGCAATCTTCTCTGGATCATGGGGAAGGGCCTTCAATTCGCGAGTATTATTGCGCTCACGGTTTCCTTCGGGCTTGGTTTGAGCGCAACAATACATTTTCTCAATCGCCTGCGGCTCGAAGATAAGCCGGAACAAGACCCGGCTTATGCAGTCGAGCGCGCAACCGTTCTTGTTGGTCCGGCCCTGATCCTCACCTCGGTGGTGCTTGCCTGCGGGCTGGCCGTCACGGTCTTTTCAAATCTCCCTTCCTTGCGGCTTTTCGGCTGGCTGAGCGCCTTTGCCATGATTGCGGCCTTGGTGGCCGATCTCCTGATTTTACGTCCTACGATCACGGTCCTGAGGCGGACAATCCGATAGGGGAGGGGCTGCCCGGCGTTTAAGCGTTAACTTGCCTTTAGTTTTTTGGGGCCACGCTAGGTTGTACAAGCACGAAACACAGAAGAACTTGTGGTGAGCCACTTTTTTACTCTCATAAGTCTCCCTGCGATTGAGCTTTTTTGATATGCTTCGAAATTAATCATTCCTGGGAGGAAGTGAGATGGCTGCATCAGCCCGCCCTAAATTGCGCCCCCATGTTCGTCCGGTTCTCGTCTCAAGCGAACTGGCGACGATGGAGCGACGGCTTCTTCATTGGTTCGCCATAGCGATATTGGCGGCATTTGCGCTGCTAGCGTTTTCGCATACAGCGCGCGCCGCAGATCCGGCCCTTGGTGGTTCGTGGAGCGGTGGTGGATGGGTGAACTTCTCATCCGGTTCGCGCGAACGGGCGAGATGCCGCGCGCACTACACAGCAAATTCTGCGACCTCCTATAACATCCACGCGACCTGCGCGACGGCTTCGGGAAGCGTGTCCCAGTCGGCAACCGTGCGTAAAACGGGCGCTCGCAGTTTCAGCGGCAGCTTCTTTAACAGTCAATATAACGTGTCAGGCACGATCCATGTCACGGTGCACGGCAACAGCCAAAGCGTAACATTGAGCAGCGGCAGCGGGTCAGCGTCCCTGAGCCTCAGCAAAGGTTAAGCGGGTCGGCATTGAAGGGGGCCTGCGGGCGTGTATTCGGTAGCTTTCTGGCTACCGATCCCTGTATAAGCCGTGGCCATGAGCATCGCCGTCAGCGCTTTCTATAAATTCGTGGAAATTGAAAACCTCGATGAACTCCAGCAGCATCTGCTGGAGCAAGCAGAGCGGCTGGACGTAAAGGGAACAGTTCTTCTCGCTCCGGAAGGCATAAACGCCACGATCTCCGGCGAAGCGGAAAGCCTTCGCGAATTGTTGTCCTGGCTGAGGTCGGACCCGCGCTTTGCAGATCTGGCCATCAAGGAGTCGGATGCCCCGGAGCATCCGTTTGGACGCCTGAAGGTAAAAATTAAATCCGAGATCGTGACGTTTCATCAGCCCCAGGCAAATCCTGCCAAGCGGATGGGAACGGAAGTTGCGCCTTCGGAATGGAACGCGCTTATTCAAGAACCCGATGTGATCGTCATCGACACCCGAAACGCTTACGAGGTTCAAGTCGGTAGCTTTCAGGGCGCAATCGATCCGCAGACACGGGCGTTTCACCAGTTTCCAGAATTTGTGCGGACCCATCTCGATCCGAAAGAGAGCCGGAAGATCGCCATGTTTTGCACGGGCGGCATCCGCTGCGAGAAAGCGTCAAGTTATTTGCTCTCGCAAGGCTTCAACGAGGTTTACCAACTCCAGGGTGGCATTCTGAAATATCTCGAAACCGTGCCGCCCGAGGAAAGTCTATGGCAGGGTGAGTGTTTCGTATTCGATGAACGCGTCGCGCTTCAGCACGGCCTTACCGCAGGCAGCCACAGCCTGTGCCCAAAGTGCGGGCAACCGATCTTGCGCGATCAAACATTATTTGCCGGGAGCGCCCCTTGTGCGTACTGCACCGCTTCGCAAGTACAACTGAAGAGTTCAGAATAACGAGCCGGCTCCGGCCAGCGAGTTGGGTTTCGCACCTTGACAAGTCTCGAAGAAATATGAGCTAAGGCCTAAGTCCTGCTGCGGGTTCCTGAAATGAGTATCGAAGAAATCATCGATAATTTTGATGTGCTCCCCGATTGGGAAGACAGATATCGCTACATCATTGAGCTTGGGCGCACTCTTGAGCCGTTGCGTGATGATGAGCGGACGCCAGAAACAAAAGTGCGCGGTTGCGCCAGCCAAGTTTGGCTTGTTTCGGAACTAAGCGGGGTTGGCGCGGATACAAAGCTTTCATTCCGGGGCGACAGTGACGCCCATATCGTTCGGGGGCTGATCGCCATTCTCTTTTCGCTTTATTCAGGACAAACCGCGAAGCGAATTCTCACTATCGATGAGAAGGCCGTGTTAGTGCAGCTTGGCCTCAATGATCATTTGTCGCCGCAACGCTCCAATGGGCTTGTCTCTATGGTTGCCCGCATCAAGCGCGACGCGGCTCTGGCTGCGGAGGAACCGTCTTCCGCTAGTCACGAATCAGCGAGAATCGGGCAGCCCACGTAAGCTCGAGCCGCGTTTTGAGCGCTCTCAAAAAAGCTAAGACCTTTCCATGGGTTGCGCGTATTTTTGTCGTCATCAAAAATCGCAAGAGACCCGTTTTTACCCCTGGTTGAATTTTTTTTTGCCTTGAACCTATTTTTCACTTGAATTGGGGGGCAATGCAATGCACATACCGCCCCTGTTCAATCTTGGACATCTACTGGTTGGGGAGGACGCCATATGGCATTCCATGACGCCCTCTTCCAATTGGGGATGGACTTGGATCGAGGTTCAAGCACCGCCCAAACGGAAGAAAAGCATACCCTCGCTGTTACGCATTCGGATGGCGAGGAAAGAAAAGACTACTTCTGTGAGCGTGACGGCGTAAAATATGCCGGAACGCATTTGATTGTCGATGTGCTGAACGGCACCCGACTCGATGATATCGACCACATCGAACAAACCTTCAGACGATGTATAGAGGTATCGGGAGCTACGCTTCTGCATATCCACTTGCATCATTTCACGCCGAATGGCGGAGTGTCTGGGGTGGCGGTGCTGTCGGAGTCACATATTTCGATCCATAGCTGGCCGGAGTATGGTTATGCCGCGCTTGATATTTTCATGTGCGGTCATGCGAAGCCACATTTGGCAATCGAAGTGATCCGGCAAGCATTTGAACCGGAAGAAATCATCGTCAAAGAACTGTTGCGAGGCCAAGAAGCGGCCAAGCAGCTCAGGCTCGCTGCTGCTGCTTAGCAGCGTTCATGCAACGGAACCCCGCGAAAGCGGGGAACCGTGCAACGAGTTCGCCATTCGCTAGGCGCGCAAACATGGCAAAATCATCATCTTCAGTTTTGCCTCCTTACCTTAGCGCTGCTCTGGGCCTTATCGCTTCAAAGTTGGAATTGCGGCAGGGCATAGATAGAGAGTTAGGTGATGTCCTCCGTTGGTTCGATGAGCTGCCTCCCAGTGTCATTGTCAGAGCCGCGACCGAAATTTCACTGACTGCCAAGCTTCACCCTTCTTGGCGGCCGCCAAGTATTGATCCGGGACAGCTTGAGCGTGTGCATGGCCTAGAATATCTCTTCATCTTCCATAATAATGGGTACATTCGAGAGGCAGCGCTTCAGAAGATCACCAGCGGCCTGTCGGGTCCATTTATGTTCGCAGCGGTGGCGTGTCGGTTAAACGACTGGGCATTGCCTGTCAGAGCAGCAGCGGTCGAATGTGCTCGACGTGTCTTTCCATTAACGGACGCTGAGGTCATTGCGCAGGCTGCTGTTGTTCTATTATCGAGAGAACACAGTTGGCGGCGCTGGTCCGAAAACAATGAACGAACCGTGCTGCAAGAGGCGTTCGCCCGCGCTGATGTGGGACAATGCCTAGCGGATATTATCAGCAAGAAAGAGACTGGTGCTGTGGGGTGGTTGTTACGATGCGCCCTTCGGCAAAGTGCGCTTGATCCCTATCTGGAGCGGCTTGCCCGAGAGGCGGTTCAGCCCGCCGCGCGGGCAATCGCTTTGCAATCGTTGATAGATGGCTATGCAAACTGGCCGAATGGGTTATAAATCTATGGGCCAATGCCGCTGGGTGTCTCTTTTCCACCAGCGCCCCCTTGAGCGAACAGCCTCACGAACGCCTACAATTATAATGGGTTTAGCTGATCGATCCGCTGCTGTAAGGAAGGTCGCGCTGGATGGGTTGATCCGCTATCAGGCCGAGATTCCGGAGGCAAAGGACATCGCTGCACCATTTCTTGTTGACCGCGTCGCTTCAGTGCGTGAAAGAGCAGCGTTTCTTGTTAAAGCCATCACCGAATCCGCCGAACGGGATGCGAAGTGCTAGAATTTCGGCTGCGACGGTAGTGCAGTCTCCATTATTCTTGAGCTTGTAATATTTTGATGCGAAACGTGGCGTTGCTGGCACGGACGAGGCGCGCATGAATTCAGCCAAATTCACTCCTTTGTTTCTTGAGGACCTTTCCGTCGGGATGAAATTCACTGCGGGGCCACGGCAAGTGACCGAACAGGAAATCATCGCTTTCGCCAAGGAATTCGATCCGCAGCCATTCCACACGGATCCCGAAGCGGCGAAAAACACCATCTTCAAAGGCTTGGCGGCAAGCGGCTGGCATACGGTGGCGTTGACCATGCGGATGCTGGTCGATGGCGCGATGCCAATTGCCGGTGGAGTGATCGGCTTAGGTATTGAGCTATCCTGGCCACGTCCTACGCGCCCTGGCGATCTTCTGTCCGTGGAGTGCGAGATCATGGATATTATACCGTCGAACTCCAAGCCAAATCAGGCGCTGGTTCTGGCGCGCGCAACGACGGCAAACCAAAATGGTGAGCCAGTCTTGGTGCTGAATTCAAAAAATTTGGCATTCAAGCGCGGGCATTTGCCCACTGGCTAAGCAATCTCATCTTTAGACATCCAAGCAACGCCTCAGTGGGCGTAATTGCTGCAGTATTACGGAAAGAACGCCAATGGTGCGCTGGGTTGACGAAACATTGCATCCGCATTTTCGCTGTTCGATGCTTGCGGAGCGTGTGCTTTACGAAAATCAGACCGAACATCAGCATCTCATCATATTCGACAACGCCACATTCGGCCGCGTGATGATGCTTGACGGCGTAGTACAGCTCACGACCAAGGACGAGTTCATCTATCACGAGATGATGGCGCATGTGCCGCTCTTTGCGCTCGGCGCTCAGAACGCCAAGCGCGTGCTGGTCATTGGCGGGGGCGATGGCGGCGTGATGCGCGAGGTGCTCAAGCATAAGAACGTTGAGCGCGTCGTCCTCTGCGAAATCGATCGGACCGTGGTCGATCTGTCGCGCGAACACTTGCCTGAGATCTCGCAAGGTGCGTTTGATGATCCGCGCGTTGAGGTCATCATCGCCGACGGCGTGAAATATGTGGCGGAAACAACGGAGCGTTTCGACGCAATCATCGTGGATTCGACCGAGCCCGTCGGACCCGCTGCTGTCCTATTCACCCGTGGATTTTTTGAGGGCTGCGCACGCTGTTTGAATAAACCGGGTGTGCTCGTGACGCAAAATGGCTTGCCGTTTTTGCATCCCGATCATCTGCGCGGGACGATGCAGCTCTTCAAGGACATATTCCCAGAAAGCGCGACTTATCTTTGCGATCAGCCGACTTATTTCGGTGGTCCCTTCGCGCTTGCATGGGCTAGCAATGATGCAAGCTTAAGGGGTACGCCCGAGAAGACGCTCACGGATCGCTTTGCTGAAGCCAATATCGCCACGCGTTATTACACATCCGAGGTGCATAAAGCGGCCTTCATGCTTCCTGTTTATGTCAGAGACCTGTCCGCCTGAGACAACAGGACGCAGCCGGACTTAGCTGGCTGCGGGGTCGGCTTGGTCGGGGTCTACGAGCGCACGCAAGGCGGCGCGAGCGCGAGAGAGCCGCGATTTGACTGTGCCGACAGATATGTCGAGGATTCCGGCGGCTTCTTCGTAGCGAAGCCCCTCGACAGCGATGAGCATGAGCACTTCGCGATGATCCTCCGAAAGCTTGAGGAAGGCACGCTGAATCTCGCCAAGCAGAAGATGGGTATGTTGCTGCGGGGGCGCGTATGAAATAGCCTCGTTCTCAAGGCGGTTCATATGCGCGGTCTGGTGCTTTCCCCGGCGTTTGTCATTGCGGAAGACGTTTTTTAAAATCACAAAGAGCCAGGCGCGAAGATTAGTGCCGGGCTGCCAGGAGGCGATATTCGCAATCGCCCGCGTCAGGCATTCCTGAACAAGATCGTCGGCGTAATCCGCGTCTCGCGCCATGAACCGTGCAAAGCGGCGCAACCTCGGTATTTCCGCTTCCAACGCTGCTACTGTTTCGCGATGTTCAGTGGACATTACATATAAGATAAATGGGTATCTTTAGACTGCCATATGGGCAACTTGGACGACACCATAGCTCGCGCAACGAGTTAATTATGAATTGCTATACAACGTACCATCTCTTTAAAAATTCCCCGGGCAGCGAAATTTTTTTTATACGAGCAACGCAAGCGCAATCGTGAGCAACGAAATGTCGACCATGTCCGCCTGAATGGCATCGCGTGAATGCCTGGGCAGGGGCGTCTATTCCATCCCTTGCCAGCGGCGGAACGCTTCCATTTATAGGGCGCTCCATATCGGAATCTTCACGTTATAGTTGGACTATGACGCGTGTTTCAGCCTTCACGAGAATAACTGGAGTTTCCCAATGAGAAGAACACTCACGGCATTGGCAGCCTTGGCGATTGCTTTCGGCCCTGTCGCAGCGCAGACGGGTTCACAGTCGGCATCTTCACAGTCCCAACCCACGATCAAATTTCTCACCGAGCAAACGCAAGATGAGGTGCTCGGCACGGATTTCATCGGGACGCCTGTTGCGACGAAGGGAGGAGAGCAGGTTGGCAGGATTTCTAATCTGGTTTTCGGCAAGGATGGCTCAATCGAACTCGCTGTAATCGGTATTGGCGGCTTCTTGGGAATTGGTGAGAAGGAAGTGGCTGTAGCCTTCGACAATCTGAAATCGGACACGGTGAATAACAAGCATGTATTCGTGATCGACGTCACCAAGGATCAGATTAAGGCTGCGCCGGCCTATAAAACGATTAGCGATCAAAAGTTTAAGGAGCGCGTCGCAGAGTGGCGGGCTAAAGCATCGCAAAGCTGGTCGCAAATGAAGCAGCAGGCCACCAAGGCGTATGAAGAAGCAAAGACTAAGGTAAATGAGGCCACTAAACCAGCGGATCAGCCGGTAGCGCCGAAGGAACAACCGAAAGAACAATAAGCGGAAAGCAACATTAGCGCGGCAGAGCAGGATTTCCTGATCTGCCCTGAGGATGCTTAATTATAAAGAGGCCGGGAGAACGATGCGTGACATATTGAAAGAGTTCCGCGAGTTTATCCTGAAGGGAAATGCTTTCGACCTTGCCGTGGGCGTCATCATTGGTGCCGCCTTCGGTGCGATCGTAAGCTCTCTTGTGGCTGATATCCTCATGCCGCCGATCGGGATGCTGATGGGCGGCTTGAACTTCTCCGACTACTTCATCGACCTCACAACATTTTGGACGAAGCTTAGGGGCGACCCCCCGGTTCAAGTTCCGCCTTCTTACGAGGCGGCGAAGCAAGCTGGCCACGCCATCATCGCTTATGGGCGATTTTTGAACTCGCTCATCAATCTTCTGATCATAGGGTTCGTGATTTTCTTCCTGGTTAAGCAAGTGAACATGCTCAAGCGCGAGCCTCAGAAGGCGGCGGAAAAGCCTGAAGATGTGCGCCTGCTAACCGAAATCCGCGATTTGCTCGCGAAGAATGCGCAGGCCAATCAGTAGCGACTACCAGCGCTCCGGGCGCTCTTCATGCTATGCTTGAGCAGCATCCGGAATGCTTCGCACGCGGATAGCCATGTTTTTCGCGAAGACAATGTGCTTCGCGCTGCGTGAGGCACAGCCGCAAACAATGACGTCATTGCGATGGCCAGCAAAGCTGGCCAGAAACAATCCGGCATTTCAAAGCCGTAAAATTTGGGGGGCCAGCTTCAATCTGGTTCCAAAATCCCTCAGGTCAGCTCCAAATTTTAATGCTTACCCTCACCTCAGCGCCTTCGCTAAGCTGCTCTTTTCGGCGCACATCTGCCTTGATGGGCAACAAATAGGTCGAGCTCTTGTTGTCGCGGAAGACGGAGGTTTTCCAGCTTGTCTCGCCGATGACCGCCTCCACGCGCAGGGATCCCCAGCTTTTGTTTCTTCCGCTGGTGAGAAGTTTAATTTGCGCAGCCATCTCTTCTGGCAAGCTCACGAAATGCCACGCGCCTTGCGCGTGATAAACCCATATTTTCGCAATGAAGGTGAAATCAAACGGCAGCATATAAAAAATCAGCCTGCGGCGCTTAAAGTTGATACAGGGGTTCGGTCCCCATAATATGCAAAAGGCCCGCAATTGCTCGCGGACCTCTGATTTCGCGGTAGAATTTGGACCGCTTAGTAGTCCATGCCGCCGCCCGGCATGGACGGCATTGGGCTATCCTTCTTCGGCTTCTCGGCAATCATCGCCTCGGTGGTGATGAGAAGACCAGCGACCGATGCGGCATCTTGCAGAGCGATACGGACAACCTTCACCGGATCGATAACGCCAGCCGCAACGAGATCAACATACTCGCCGGTTTGCGCGTTGTAGCCGTAGTTGTAGTCCTTCTTCTCGAGGATCTTGCCAGCAATGACCGCACCGTCTTCGCCAGCATTTGCGGCGATGATGCGAGCCGGAGCCTGGATCGCGCGGCGAACGATGTTGATGCCAGCCTTTTGATCTTCGTTCGCTGGCTTCAGAGACTCAAGAGCATGCGTGGCGCGAAGCAACGGCACGCCGCCGCCTGGAAGGAAGCCTTCCTCAACAGCAGCGCGGGTCGCGTTAAGCGCATCATCAACGCGGTCCTTTTTCTCTTTCACTTCGACTTCGGTCGCGCCGCCGACGCGGATCACCGCAACGCCGCCTGCGAGCTTGGCGAGGCGTTCTTGCAGCTTTTCCTTGTCGTAGTCCGAGGTGGTGTCCTCGATCTGCGCCTTGATCTGGCTAACGCGGCCCTCGATTTCCTTCTTGTCGCCAGCGCCATCAACGATGGTGGTGTCGTCCTTCGTGATCGTGACCTTCTTCGCGCGGCCGAGCATGTTGACCGTCACGTTTTCGAGCTTGATGCCAAGATCTTCGGCAATCATCGTGCCGCCGGTCAGGATAGCGATGTCCTGCAGCATTGCCTTGCGGCGATCACCAAAGCCAGGAGCCTTCACAGCCGCAACCTTCAGGCCGCCACGCAGCTTGTTGACCACGAGGGTCGCAAGAGCTTCGCCTTCGACGTCTTCTGCAATAACGAGCAGCGGACGAGCGGATTGAACAACGGCCTCAAGCACGGGCAGAAGAGCCTGGAGGTTCGACAGCTTCTTCTCGTAAATGAGAATGAAGGGGTCTTCCAGGTCAACGCGCATTTTCTCGGCGTCGGTGATGAAGTAGGGCGAAATATAGCCGCGGTCGAACTGCATGCCTTCGACAACTTCGAGTTCGGTTTCGAGCGACTTCGCTTCTTCAACCGTGATTACGCCCTCGTTGCCGACCTTTTCCATAGCTAGGGCAATGAGACGGCCGACTTCGGTGTCGCCATTGGCGGAGATGGTGCCGACCTGAGCGACTTCAGAAGAGGAGGTGACTTTCTTGGACTTGCTTTGCAGGTCCTTTACAACGGCGCCAACAGCGAGGTCGATGCCGCGCTTAAGGTCCATTGGGTTAGCGCCGGCGGCAACCGACTTGGCGCCTTCGCGAACGATTGCTTGAGCGAGAACGGTGGCAGTCGTCGTGCCGTCACCAGCGATATCGTTGGTCTTGGACGCGACTTCGCGCACCATTTGGGCGCCCATATTCTCGAACTTGTCCTCAAGCTCGATTTCCTTGGCGACCGTCACACCGTCTTTTGTGATGCGCGGTGCACCGAAAGACTTATCGAGCACCACGTTGCGGCCCTTCGGACCGAGCGTGACTTTAACTGCGTCTGCAAGAATGTCGACGCCACGGAGCATGCGCTCGCGGGCATCTTGACCAAAACGTACGTCTTTAGCAGCCATGTTTAATGACTCCCTGAATTGAGTGAATCTAGATTGAAAGGGAAAATCGCGTTACGCGGCTTTCTTCTTGCCTTTGCCGGTATCGGCGGCAGCGTGATTTTCGATGATGCCGAGAATGTCGCTCTCCTTCATGATGAGGAGATCTTCGCCATCGATCTTAACTTCGGTGCCGGACCATTTGCCAAACAGCACGCGGTCGCCAGCTTTAACATCGAGCGCAACGACTGCGCCTTCCTCGTTGCGGGCGCCTGGGCCAACTGCAACGACTTCACCCTGCTGCGGCTTTTCCTTAGCAGTGTCGGGAATGATAATCCCGCCTTTTGTGCGCTCTTCCTCTTCAAGGCGACGCACCACCACGCGGTCATGCAGCGGTCTAAATTTCATGAGTTATTCTCCTGAAGCAATCACATCGTATAGATGGGGCGGGTGGCGGCAACTGATGTCTCGCGACCCTGACTAATCACATATTTCGAAGTGTTAGCACTGTCAAGCAGTGAGTGCTAAGCTTGTGAATAATCTTTTTAAGAGATTTAAATGTGAGGTAATTTTTTATGAATCCGCCACAATCGCGTGACGTGCCTATGACAGATGCCATAGCGAGCATGGCCGAAGCTTACCCGTATGCTGCGGCGTAAATGAATATTTCCCGTCTCAACTTCAAGGAGCCATCTCCATGTCAGATACAGCTTTTCCCGGGCACATCCCTGAGCCGTCTAAGGATTTAGAACCGCCGCAGTCTCTTCAGGAGCAGCCCAAAAAAGAGGAAGAGCGCCGCGCCGTAATCTGGTGGGGAGCCGGCATCTTTCTCCTTCTGGCCGCGATTTTAGCGGGCCTCTATTTCGGCGGCTATCTCGGCAAAGGCCGCGCGAGCAAGCAGAAAATCGACAATGCTTATGTGTTCCGCATCGATGGCAAAGACCAGGCGAGCAGGAACGCCAGCTTCGACTTCATCGTGTTAGGCGACGAATATAGCTGGGTAAAAGGGAGTACGAGTGAAATCCTGGCCAAGAGCGGCCAGACAGTACCGGACGCAGAGGTACCGAACAGGGTTTTTGCTCCGCGCATCCGCGAGTTGCTATCGCATGCGACCGATCTGATCGCCGTCGGTTTGGCATCGCAGGAAGGCGAGCGTTCGCAGGAAGAAAATCGAGCAAAAGCGCGCTCGGACACTGTGGCTGGCTGGATGCAGAGGATCGGCAATCCTCAGATCCCGCTTTGGGTGCTAACGCTCGGCCAATATAATCGCTCCTGCAAATCGCAAGAAGACTCGGATACGAGCTTCGAGCGTCCGCTGATACTTGTGGGGGTCCGCTCCAAGGATAGCGGCACCAATCTGCAAGAGGCGCTTGCAGATGCGGTAAGCGGCCACGACAATCTACCAAGCCGCGAATGCTATTCCCGGTTCGATATGACGAAGGTTCGCTAGGAGCGTCGCGCTTAAGCTAGCCTCTTTAGAGGCTCATTAGAAGAAGTGTCGTGCCGGAACCGGCTTTGGCTGGTATCCGGCGCTACAGTCCTGGATAGGCGCAAGCCGTTTTCAGCGATGGCACCGTCATCCTAAAAATCCGAGGCGATGCCCTTTTTCTCCCAATCGCCATAACGTGTTGGCTCCAGGCCTTTGCGGCCTCCGGTTTCTTTCGGAAGGTCCTTTGCGTCTGCATTTTTGCGGCGTTCTTCCGCCTCAGCCAGCGCTCGCGCCGCCGCCTCACTAACGCGCTGGTCTTTCTCCATTTCGTTGACGCCCGTCATTGCCTTGCCATTAGAAGCTTCGATTTCGTTAATATGGGATATTTCGCGGCGAACGTCACCTTGCAGGCGGCCAGGTTCGCGACGAAATATCAAACAGTTTGGCGCATTGTGTTTGTTACCGCTGCAAGTTGTAAAAACTCTGGCGGGAACCGAGAGGCAGGTCGCCCATGAATTTCTTCCGCACCGCACTCCTACTCGCCGCATTGACGGCGCTGTTCATGGCCGTGGGCTTCTTACTCGGCGGCGGGACAGGTATGCTCATCGCCTTTGTGATCGCCGCAGGCATGAACCTCTTTACCTACTGGAACTCTGACAGAATTGTGCTCTCACAGCAGGATGCCGAGGAGGTGGACGAAAGCCACGCTCCGGAGCTTTATGCGATTGTGCGCCAGCTTGCTACGAATGCGGGGCTGCCGATGCCGCGAGTTTTTATCATTCACACCGATCAACCGAATGCCTTTGCCACTGGCCGAAATCCTCGCAATGCCGCCGTTGCCGCTTCGACCGGACTTTTGCGCTCATTGAGCAAGGAAGAAGTTGCAGGCGTGCTGGCGCATGAGCTGGCGCACGTCAAGAATCACGATACTCTCACCATGACTATCGCGGCCACGATTGGCGGCGCAATTTCGGCGCTTGCAAATTTTGGTATGCTATTCGGAGGGCGGCGCGATGGCGAAGGGCAATCAGGCGGTATCGTAAGCACAATCCTGGCCGTATTTCTGGCACCGCTTGCCGCTGGTCTGATACAGATGGCCATAAGCCGTTCGCGTGAATATGTTGCCGACCATGACGGCGCGGACATCAGCAAGCACCCCTTGTGGCTTGCCTCTGCGCTAGAAAAGATCGAACGGGCCGCTCAGGAAATTCCGAATGAGCAGGCGCAAGCGCATCCGGCGACGGCTCCGCTTTACATCATTAATCCTTTGACCGGCGGCGGAATGGATAATTTGTTCTCGACCCACCCAAACACTGAAAATCGGATAGCCGCACTCGCGCAGCAGGCGCGCGAAATGGGGCAAACGCAACGCCCGAGCCAGGACATGATGAACGTTTCATCCCTCGATGCGGAGCAAGGCGAAGATGAGTCCGGCCCATGGGATCAGCGCGACCCTCGGGGGCAAGAGGGTAGGGGCAACCGTTCGCTAGGCCATAGACCGTGGGGCTGACAGCTTCGCACAAAAAGGGCGCGGAAGTTTCCGGCGCCTCGGGTCTGCAAGCGCGCAATCTCGCCGCTCTTGCGTTAAAGGCCGTGCTGCACGGCAAGCAACCGTTCGACAGCGCGTTCGCCGTGTTCAGCGCAAAGCCTTTCTTTGCCAAGCTCGAATTCCGTGACCGGGCATTCGCGCGCGCCATCGCGACAATCGCGCTGCGACGCTTGGGCCAGATTGAGCATGTGCTTAGCCATTTCCTGGAACGGCCTCTTCCAGCGGAGGCGGCTGAGGCTCGCTTCATCTTGATCGCTGGCGTGGCACAGCTCATATTTCTTGATGTCGCGCCACACGCAGCGATCAGCCTTGCGGTAGAACAGGCGAAGTCATCGCGCGGAGCAGGCCGCTTCGCTGGTCTCATCAATGCGGTTCTGAGGCGGATAGCGGCGCAAGGAGCGACGATCCTCTCAGAGCAAGATGCCGCGCAGCTCAACACCCCAGACTGGCTTTATAAGCGCTGGGTGTCTCATTATGGGGCTGATATGGCGGCCAAAATCGCTTCGGCGCATATGGAAGAGCCGGCGCTTGACCTCACCATTAAAACTGACGCGGCAGCCTGGGCTCAAAGGCTCTCCGGAACGCTGCTGCCTTGGGGAAACGTGCGCCTATCCACGAAGGGGCGGATCGAAGACATCGAAGGTTACAATGAAGGAGCGTGGTGGGTGCAAGACGCAGCCGCCGCTGTGCCTGCGCTACTACTCGGCGATGTGAGAGGCAAGCGTGTAGCCGACCTCTGCGCCTCCCCCGGCGGTAAGACTGCGCAGCTTGCGGCAGGCGGCGCGCATGTAACAGCGGTAGACATTTCGCCTTCACGTCTGCGCCGCCTGAAGGAAAATCTCAACCGCCTTGGCCTTGAAGCGGAAATCGTGCAGGCCGACGCGGGGGATTGGACGCCGCCGGAGCCGTTTGACGCGGTGCTACTCGACGCGCCATGCTCGGCAAGCGGTACAATCCGCCGTAATCCCGATATTCCCTACCTCAAATCCGAGGCGGATATCGCTGCCTTGTCCGTCATCCAAGAGAAATTACTCAATCATGCCATCGGCCTTTTGAAGCCGGGAGGACAAGTGATCTATTGCACTTGCTCGCTGGAGCCGGAAGAGGGTGAAGCGCAGGTGGAGCGGGTAATCGCAGGCCGCGCGGATGTTTCTGTAGACCCGATCGGAGCCTCGGATGCCAATATCGCGCCGGAGATGATTACCTCGGGCGGTCTGCTGCGAACGTTTCCTTTTCACATGCAATTGGGTGAGGGCCTTAACGGAATGGACGGCTTTTTCGCCGCCCGACTTGTAAGAACCGCATAGGCTAGATCCCCAGACACTGCGTCCCTCGCCGCAAGGGGAAAGGGAGTGGCCACCCCGTCGCCGCAATGGAAGTTGCCACAGCGACAGGGTAAGGGCCTCTAAGAAGTCCTTCGACCAACGGTAATAGAGGTTTTGAACGATGCCTTCGCGGCGGCAGAGCTCGTCGATACTGTCCTCGCCACGCAGGCCCTGCAGGACGATGCGGTCTTCGGCGGAGAACTGCCGCCGCGTCTCCCGACGGATGGTCTTTATGACCTGCTCTGCCGGTTCCTTCGCCGGCCCGGATTTCTGTCTCATCTTCGCTCCCTCAAGGGCTACGATGAACCAGAAGTCCTCCCTTTCTCAATCCGCTAAATCTGTCTCATGAGTGATGACGGTGGACAGAACCGAAGTATGGTGAGGTACTCTAATGGCTTTCCCCAAGTTTGCCTGGAACTCCAGCCAACTCAACACTTTTTCATAATGTCTGTAGCTCGAGAACTCGTCGACGTGATTTGCAGATATGGAATCTGTGCGCAGGAGTTCCTGAAATGCAAATTCTAGGTGACTTTGGGTATGGTCGCTTCGAGATGGCCAAACCTGCGTTCAGGTTTCATGCAGGAAGGATCCATGGGCGTTGCCTGCGGCAAACCTGATGTGATACGGGCACGTCACTACGGCATCTTAAGTGCATTTTACATCAATGCTACTCGACATGGTCAATATGAATGCGATGCATAAGGCATTGGCGGCCCTTATTGTAAGCGGCGTGGCGGGCCTTGGTGCTGCCATTCTCGCAGGAAGCATTGCCTCGGCGCCTTCTCCGACAGTCATTGGTGCGCCGCCATCGGACTTGGCAGTTGAGCCGGTCTCCATCGTGAGTGCTTCGGGCAGCCGACTTTCCGGCTGGTTTCTTAAAGGGCGACCCCACCGCGGCGCGATCCTGCTTATGCACGGAATCAGAGCCAACCGCCTGGAAATGTTAGGCCGTGCAAGACTATTGAACGCGAATGGATTCTCCGTCCTCCTCTTCGATTTCCAAGCACACGGTGAGAGTCCTGGACGGCACATTACCTTCGGATTCCTTGAATCGCGGGATGCGAAATCAGCTTTTGATTTCTTGCGGCAAAAATCGTTCGGCGAGCGTATTGGCGTCTTAGGCGTTTCTTTGGGAGGCGCTGCGGCCATCCTGAGCGATAAGCCCCTTGATGCAGACGCGATGGTCCTCGAGGCTGTTTTCGGCTCATTCGACGAAGCGCTCGACAACCGCCTTGCGATGCATCTCGGAGCTTTAGGGTCCTTGCTTTCTCCGATCCTCAAATATCAAGTAAAGCCGCGCCTGGGATTTGACCCAGACATTTTGAGACCAGCGGAGAATGTGGCGAACATTCACGCCCCCTTGTTACTCATTGCCGGGGGCGCGGATAAACACGTTCGGCTTGACGAAGTGAAGAGGATCTATGGCACGGCGAATGACCCCAAGGAACTTTGGATTATACCGGGCGCCGCGCATGTCGATTTTGAACGCTTTGCCCCAGCCGAGTACGCCCGCCGGATTCTCGGCTTCTTCGGTCAGCGCCTCGCGAGTTGAATGCCTGTACCTGCAGCGACTTACATCATAGTCGAGAGATAGGAGCGGCGCGCCCTGAGAAACGCCCGCAGCCTGTCCGGATAGTCGGCTTTTACGGCCTCGCGGACGCTCTTGCGCTGAGAAAGCGTGGCGCGCCACTTTTGTACTTTCGGCAAGCCTTTCAGAATGCCGAAATCCCGAACCGCATCGAATATTTCGAAATAGCGGAAGACTGGCCCATAAACCGCATCGACAAGGCTAAACGCCTCGCCTTCGAAATAAGGGCCACCTCGAAGCTCCTGCTCCACCCGTTCGAATTTGGCTCTGAGTGCGGCTTGCTTCGCCTCGAAGGAAGCAGCGTCCGGCGCTCCGTAGAACCCGGCAATATCATTCAATATCGCCGAGCCGAACTCGATCCAGGCCCGATGTTGCGCGCGCCTCAAGGGATCTCGCGGATGAAGCGGATTGGGCCCCGTATCTTCGAGATATTCCAAAATCACGGCGGATTCGAAGATCGGCGTCTCACCCACCTTCAAGACGGGAGTTTTGCCAAGAGGGGACAGCGCCATGAACCAATCCGGCTTGTTGCCCAAATCGACATAGACGCGCTCGTAGACCATTCCCTTTTCGTCGAGCGCTATCGCTGCCCGTTGCACATAAGGGCACAGCTCATGGCTGATTAGAGTGAGCTTAGACATCCTGTCTCTCTATCTTGTTGCATATGCAACAAGATGCTGCAAGATTGATGCAAGTGCAACAAAATCATGCCGGTGCCCATGCGATGAAAGAGCATCTAACCGAACCGGCCATTCTGGCCTGGACCGGGTTTATTCGAACGGCTCAGCATGTCCTGGAAAAGGTCGAGCTGGATTTGAAGTCAGCCGGGCTTCCCCCCCTCGTCTGGTATGATGTGCTGCTTGAACTGGCCAGGGAGCGCGACGGCCGTCTGCGCCACCGTGAATTGCATCAGCGAATGCTGCTTGCGAAATACAATCTTTCGCGGCTCATCGATCGAATGGAAGCGGAAGGGCTCATTGTGCGCGAGCCGGTCGCGGACGATGCACGCGGAGCCTATATAAGGATAACGGCGGCGGGGAGGGGGCTGCGCAAGAAGATGTGGCCGGTCTATGAAAGGGCTATTTCGGCCCATTTCTCGGGGCGACTCGATGAGAGCGAGATGCGGGAACTGAGTCGGATTACCGCGAAGCTGCGGGCTCGGGGCGATGAAAGTCCGCCCCAATAGATTCGCGCTGGCTGGTGCAGCGTGAAAATGATGGCTCCGCCTGTTGATAAATACGCGCGCGCAGACCCTTAGCGCGCGGACAACAACTTTCGCGCGACATAAAATCATACAAATCCTTGCGTCGAGCCCGCGCAGCAGCCTAAATAACCCCGATGGCGACTCCGTTTTACGATAACGCGCGATTAGCTGCGTTTGCGGTCAATCAGGTAGGGCGTGCAGCGGTCAAGCTGGCGATGAGATCGCCCTTATCGCGCTGGATGGCCGGAGTTCCGACCGCATACCACCTGCTTATTCTCCCGCAAGATCTGAGGACCGGTGATCCGAGTTTCGCGGTCGAGCTTTACGATGGCTATTTTGGCCTCGCGGGTGCTGCGGCTCCCATAGGATCGGAATCGCCGTTCACCATCCACCCGCCGACTATCGCTTGGCAGAAGGACCTCTTTGCGTTCGCCTGGCTGCGCCATTTGCATGCCGCGGAAGATCAGATCGCGCGCGAAAGAGCCCGCAAGCTAACGTCCGACTGGATCGAGCTCGGTCGCAGCGCCCCGTCCGTCGCACGCGACACCGACATCACGGCAAGGCGCATTATCGCCGTTCTTTCGCATGCTGCCTTCTTGCTGGATGGTGCCGATCCCGAGTTTTACGATGCGGTCATGCGCATGTTGAGCCGGGACCTTCACGACCTCACCGTGATATATGCGGATGGAACAGGCGCGGCAAAGCTTCGGGCAATTACCGCTATTCTGCTCGCCGGTTTGTGTGTGGCGGAGCAGGAAGTCTATCTCACGTCCTATCTTTCTGTTTTTACTGCGGAACTTAACAGACAAGTCCTTGAAGACGGCGGTCATGTATCGCGGGATCCCAGCGCGGTCATTGAGCTTCTGCTTGAACTGCTTCCATTGAAGCAATGTTTTGTCGCCCGCCAAATCGAGCCGCCGGAATCGCTATACACTGCCCTCCAGCGTATGCAGCCAATGCTGCGCTACTTGCGGTTGGGCGACGGCAGCCTTGCCCATTTCAATGGCATGGGACCAACATTGCTCGATCAGGTCTCGACCGTCCTGGCATATGACGATGTCGGAGGAATTTTCTCCGGCGTCATCGCTCCTCACTCGGGCTATGCAAGACTTGCAGCCGGACCTGCGGTCGTTATTGCCGATGTTGGCGCACCGCCCGCAATCGGGCTCAGCACGCGCGCCCATGCCGGTTGCGCGGCCTTTGAAATGAGCGCCGGATATGAGCCGCTTATTACGAATTGCGGCGCACCCCAAGATGAAACAAGCGACTGGTATGTCGTATCGAGATCGACCGCTGCGCATTCGACGCTCACCATTGAAGACCTTTCCTCCGCGCGTTTGATAAAGGCCCAATCAGCCTCTGCTGGAGGCCGCGAACTGTTTTGGCTTTCAGGCCCTCGAAATGTGCGAAGCGAACATGCCGATTTAGATAATTCGGTTAGCGTGAAAATAAGCCATGATGGCTACCGCGAACGCTTCGGGCTATTGCATAGGCGGCGGCTTACGCTCCGGAAAACCGGCTTGGAGCTTGAGGGTCAGGACCAGCTCGTCCCGGTTTCCGAAGATGCCGCCATTGATAGCGCTGCGAGGTTCGCGATCCGGTTTCATTTGCATCCGCGTGTTGCCGCGCATCTTTCCCGCAATACAAATGCCGTGACGCTTGACCACGCCAGGCGGCCAGAACTGGCGGTTTTCGGCCGATGGCGCTGAACTCGATGTCGAGGAAAGCATTTTCTTCGCTGATCCGATTTGTCTGCGCCGTTCGCTGCAAATCGTTCTGAAAGGTCCATGCAAGAAAAACGTTTCGGTGCTGTGGAAGATCGAAAAGGTAGAGCAAGCGCGCATCCACGCTCCCGCTGGACAGCCCTGGCGATCTCCACAATCTTGACGCGCCTCATGAAACACGCCACGGTTTCGCGCCTTATAGGGATAGGCCGGGCGTATTGCCTATCGGCCTCAGTCACGAACTTGCGAACAATCAATGTCAGATCACCCAAGCATTCCGGTCCGCCGCGCACTCCTTTCCGTCTCCGACAAAACTGGACTCGCGTTTTTCGCGAAGAGTCTTCAGGAACTCGGCATTGAAATCATTTCGACCGGCGGCACCGCCACTTATCTCCGCGATCACGGCATTCCAGTTACGCCCGTGTCTGAGGTCACAAACTTTCCGGAGATATTGGAGGGCCGTGTAAAGACGCTGCACCCAGCCATTCATGGGGGAATACTTGCAAATCTCTCTCAAAGCTCGCATCGGGAAGCGCTTGCGCATCACCATATTGCGCCAATCGGGCTTGTGGCGATCAACCTCTATCCTTTCGAGAAAGTTGCTCACGAGCGTTCCAACGATATTGAAACTGTAATCGAAAACATCGATGTCGGCGGCCCGGCGATGCTTCGCGCCGCCGCCAAGAACCACGCGTTTGTAACCGTCGTTGTGGACCCCGCCGACTACAGCGCCGTTATTGACGAATTATCGGCGCATTCTAACGTAACAAGCCTGCCGGCGCGCCGCCGCCTCGCCTCGAAGGCCTTTGCGCGCACAGCCGCATATGATTCCGCCATCGCGTCATGGTTCTCGGCGACGAGTGGTGAGACGCCGCCAGCTTATTTTCCTATCGCTGGCGCGCTGCATCAAACACTGCGCTACGGCGAAAATCCGCATCAGTCTGCGGCTGTGTACGCGACTGGACTCACAGGCCGTCCCACCATCGTTGGCGCGCACCAACTCCAAGGAAAAGAACTCAGCTACAATAATCTGACCGATGCTGATGCGGCCTTCGAACTTATTTCGGAGTTTCCCGCCAATACGCCAGCAGCAGCAATCATCAAACACGCCAATCCGTGCGGGGTTGCTATTGGCGAAACTCTTGCTGGCGCTTATGAAAAGGCGCTGGCTTGCGATCCCGTGAGCGCATTCGGCGGCATCATTGCGGTAAACCGTCCCCTTGACGTGAATGCGGCAAACGCGATCTTGCGCATCTTTACTGAGGTCGTCATTGCGCCAGACGCTAGCGCGGAAGCGAAACAGGCCTTTGCGGCGAAGCCAAATATCCGGCTGCTGTTAACAGGCGGCCTTCTGGACAAAGCTCGCCCGCGCAGCTTCCGGTCGATCTCAGGTGGCTTCCTGGTGCAAGACTCGGACGTAGCCGGGCTTGGCGAAGGCAGCATCCGCACCGTCACGCAGCGCGCTCCATCCTTGGAGGAACTGATAGATCTGATCTTCGCGATGCGCGTGGCCAAGCATGTGCGCTCGAACGCTATTGTGTTTGCAAAGGGCGGCGCGACGCTCGGAATAGGCGCAGGCCAGATGAGCCGCGTCGACAGCGTGAAGCTAGCGGTTTGGAAAGCGCAGGAAATCGCGCGGGAGGCGGGCAAGGATGCGTCCGCCGTGTTGGCCGGTTCGGCTGTGGCGTCTGATGCCTTCTTCCCATTCGCGGACGGCTTGATCGCAGCGGCGGAAGCGGGGGCCACTGCCTTTATTCAACCCGGCGGTTCTATGCGCGACGATAAGGTGATCGCCGCCGCTGACGCGCGCGGTCTTGCGATGGTGTTCACTGGCGTCAGGCACTTCCGGCACTAAGCCATGATCGATTTAGATGGAAACGTGTTGTCATCCCAGAAAGCGCTCGCGCTCATCCGCAAGCTGCCAAAATGCCAGATAGCGGTTAAGGCTGGTGCGCCACGGGTGGGAAGTGGACCGCAAGCCAGACGGTTGGGTGGTCCGGGTTCGTCCAATCGACGCGATGGCGTTCATGCGCGGGGATAAGCAGGTGGTCGCCCGGAGCGAGTATCCGCGCCTCACGCTCTTTTTCAAACCGGAGCTGTGCAGCACCCGACAGCATGATCACCCATTCGTCCCAGGGCTGATCATACCAGAAACCGGACGCGCTCGCCTGCCCGGTAGAGACGATGCGCTCAATCCTGAGGTCTGGGCGTGACAGAAGCTGATCGACAGTTTCGCTTTTCGCCTGCATCGGGGGCAGATCACCGAATATATTTCCGCTAAATATCATTGGTTTGCTCCGGCCAGTTCGGGTAGCGCGCTTTACCATGAAATAGCGATGGGAAGCGGTCGGACGCCGAATAGCCAAGGATGAACCGCCAGAATCGCGACCCATAGCAAAATGGCAGCGACGAGCCGCTGCCAGCCAATCGCGTGCAAGCTCACCCGCGCGCGGCCTTGTAGCAAGGCCACGAAGGGAATGAAGGAGGTCTTTGCCTCAAACGCATTCCATTCAGCTCCGAGATCATGTCGTTTTCGTATTTCCTGTAGCCATGAGCCGACGAGCGCGGTTGCTGCAAATGCCCCGAAGAAGAGAAGGCCCCGCGCGGTGGCTTGACTAAGCACGTGGCCTACGGCCCAGATCGCTGCGCCCCACATAAGCGGATGACGGGTAATCGCGAAAATGCCCTCGCCGAGATCGCTGCGGTCTATGGCTCGGCCCGCTCCGGGAAACGAAGGATTCGGCGTTGAAAAGCCGCCAACCGTCAAAAACGACGCAAACAGAAGCAGCGCCGCCATAACCCATGGCCACCAGGAAGGCATCGACCACAGTTTGTCGCCATAAAATGCGTGATTGTAAGACTTCACGAGCCACCAAATCGCAAGGAGCGAAAGCGCGGCGAAAGTGCTGAGATAGAGCTTCTCGCCCAGCCAGCCGATGGCTTGCTTGCGCAAAGGCGTGGATGGGACGAGATGCAGCGTAAAGAATGTCACCGCTGCCGCCAGCAATGCGCTCACTTTCGCGTCTCCACGCCTTGCGGTGCTTATGCTGCGCGCGGCGAATGGCTCGACATTACCTGTTCGGCGAGCTTGCCCGTAAGCTCGGTTAAGTGATCGAACGATGCCTCGAAATTGCCTGCGCCAGCGGTCGCGGAGCGAAGCTCGATGATGAGATCTTGTATCTCGGCTTCAGGGATCTGCGCCTCGATCACATCCCAGCCTTGCCAGCCCGGCCGCGCATCGAACCCCAGAATTTGCCCGCGCCTCGACGAAATCATGCCGTTGATCTTTGGCGTCGCATCGGAAGGCGCGGTGATCTTCACGGCCATGATCGGCTCAAGCAATACGGGAGCGCATTTCGGCATCCCTTCTGCCATCGCGATGCGGCCAGCGGTGCGAAACGCCTGATCGGATGAGTCCACTGTGTGGTACGAGCCGTCCTTGAGACATACGCCAACGTCCACCACCGGAAAGCCGAGCGGTCCTTCGCCGAGGTAGTCGCGAACGCCGGTCTCAACCGCCGGAATGTAGTTTCGCGGCACCGAGCCGCCGGTGATCGCCTCCGAAAAAGCAAAGCCCTCGCCGCGAGAAAGTGGTTTTATCTCCACAACCACGTCGCCGAACTGACCGTGGCCGCCGCTTTGCTTCTTATGCCTCCCACGAATTTCCACGCTCTTGCGTATTGTTTCCCTATAGGGGATCTGACGCTTGCGCGTTTGGGCGCTAATGCCGAATCTGCGTGAAAGGCGCTTCAGCGCCACCCGCAGGTGCATCTCTCCTTGGCCGCTCAGAACCATCTGGCTCACTTCGCGGTCGTGAAGAAGCGAGAGGGAAGGGTCCTCGTCTATGATTTTAGCGAGCGCGGCTGTGAGCTTCATCTCATCCTTGCGTTCGCCAGCCGAGATGGCGAGCCTATATACCGGCTTTGGTGGCGAGACTGCCTTGGTTGCGGCAGCACCATTCTTTTCGGTCGAGATCGTATCGCCGGTATGGAAGCTCTCAAGGCGCCCAAAAGCTACGGTTTCGCCCGGACCGGCAGGTCCACGCTTTTTCACGTCCGCGCCGGTAACAGCATAAACTCCTGAAATTCGTTCCTCGCCCTCGGCGCTGTAAACCGAGCTTCCGTCGGCGAACTGCCCGGTAAACACCCGCGCCAGGGATAATTTACCCGCGTGTGAGGTGTTGTAGGTTTTGATAATGTGTGCGCAGGATCGGCTGCTGTTTGCCCCCAAGCGCTTCGCGGTCTCTCGCACAAAAGGCGCTTCATGGCGAAGGGCTTTGAGCAGACGCCCGATGCCATTGCCTTGCTCAGCCGATCCAAAGAGGACGGGACAGATCTGATTTTGCTGAAACTCCTGAACCAGATCGCCAAAAACCTTGTCCCGGCCCGGCTGAGTGTCGTTCAAAAGCTGCTCCATAAGCTCGTCGTCATAGTCGGCGAGTTTTTCGAGCATTGAAAAGCGTTGATCGGCTTCGAATTTGGATAAATCCTCGGGAATATCGACCACGCGGCTCGGCGCGTGCGTCCTGTACACAAAAGCCCGTTCGAGTGCTAAATCGACAAATCCGGCGACGCCGTCATCCTCCCAAATAGGAATCTGCCTGAGCACCAGCGGTATGGAGCTGGCGGGCTGCAGGAGCGCAAGCAGATCGCCAATATTCTGGCTCGCCTTATCTATTTTATTGAGAAAAATAAGGTGCGGGATGCCGCGATCTTCGAGATCTTTGAGCACCATCTGCAAGGCGGGGAGCTTCTTCTCGTCGGCTTCACAGACCACGACGGCAGCATCGCAAGCGGTCAGGGCCGCGATCCCATCATACTGAAATTCAACTGAGCCTGGACAGTCGAGCAGCGTGAATCTGTCATTGAGGAATTCGGCATCGGCGACGTTCAATTCGACGCTCATGCCGTGTTCGCGAGATTCGGGCGATGCGTCTCCCACAGTGCGCCTGATTTCGGCTCCTTCGAGCCCCGTGGCGCCCGTCCTCGCAAGGATGGCCTCAAAGAGAGTGGTCTTACCACTGAGATAAGGACCAACCAGTGCAATACACCGGGGGGCTCTTCCATCCCCCATTTTTGCTTCGCCCATATCTTCTTCCTTAGCCGGAATGTCTTGTGTGGGCCGCGCGCCGCAGAGGACGCGACGAATAATCTATCGTCTCAGGAGCTGAGCGACTTGGCAAGAGCTAAAGGTAGAAATCTTAAGCGAGGCCTCGTGGAGGTTGAGGCGTATTTTTTGTAGAAGGACCTATACACCGATAATTATTCCGCTTACGGATGAAGGAGTAAGTTTATTACCGAAAAGGCCAAGAATGCCGTCCGGGTCCGTTCCTTTATCGCGTCGTTCCTCTATCTTTCTTTCCAACTATCAAATTTCAACGACTCAGCTCGCGCTTATCCTGCTTGGCGCGTTGGCGGCTCTATTCCTCTATTGGCCAGTCTGGAGGCTTTCTCTGCCTCTGGAAATAAACCGTAACGAACCTTGGAATGCTTGGTTCGTGGATGCGCTACTGAAGGGGCAGCCTCTCTATCCCGCTTCGGGCGAGTTGATCGTCAACAATTATCCGCCGCTCTCCTTTTATCTCTTCGCGCTTTTGTCCAAGATCACGCCGGACGTGATTTATGCCGGGCGGCTGATCGCGCTTCTCTCCGTTGGAGTTACCGGCTTCGCCGTTGCCCTGGTGGTCCGCACTTTCGGCGGTTCGCGAAGCATTGCGGCTTTCGGGGCACTTTGGTTCATCGCAATGATGGCCCGCTTCTTCACGCGATATGTGGGCACATACGATCCCAATCTGCTGGCGCTTGCCATTATGAGCATGGCGGTTGCGCTTTTTCTGTCGCGCCTGTCTGAGCGCAAATCGGTGGCGCCAGCAATTGCGCTCATGGTTCTCGCGGGCTTTGTGAAGCACAATCTCATCGCCTTTCCTCTGACGGCGATGGTTTGGCTATATGCCATAGATAAGCGTGCAGCTTTTCGCTCGGCCATATTCGGCGCAGCTTTGGCGTTGGCTGGGCTAGCGATCTGTGTCGGTGTTTTCGGCGAAAACTTTATCTCGCAGATGCTCATGCCGCGCGAAATCACCGTGCGCCACATGCTGAGTTTGCTCGGCAAGCTTCAATGGGTTGCTCCTGTTTTTATCTTTTGGGGGCTTTGGGCTTGGCCCAATCGTTCGGAACCGGCCGTGCGCTTTTCCGCACTGCTTCTAGGTGTATCGCTCGCAAGCGCATTATTGCAGGCGGCTGGCGCGGGTGTTTCCATCAACGCATTCTTCGAGTTAATCTTCGCGAGCGCGGTCGCCATCGCGCTTACTTTCGAACGTATCGCCAGCACACCAGTGGCCATGCGTTTCGGCGCGGGCCGGATTCAGGTAATCATGGTCCTGGTTCTCGCTCTGCGGCTTTTTCTTTCGGAACAACCGGAAGCGTATCTCGTCTTAGTCAATCCGTCGTTCAGGGCTGAAATCGCTGGCAACGCACGCGCGATGGATGCAGAGATCGAACGGGTCAGGGCGATACCGGGGCCAGTCACCTGCAACAATATGACGGTGTGCTACAGAGCTGGAAAACCCTTTGTCTACGACGACTTTTGGGTCGCGCAGAAGCTCGCTACGAAGACAATTTCGCAGCAGGAACTAGAGCGGGCAAAGGCTGGCATTTGCTTCGAAACGATTGATCCAGGCACCCAAAGAACAAAAAGGCGCTGGTTCAGGTTTTAGAGAGAGTGTCGTGCTGGACCGCTTTTTGCCGGAATCCAGCGCCGGGGTGCGAATAGCCGCAGGGGGCTTTCGCGACGATATCCCCGTCATTCAGGAGTACGCGGAAAGCGTTTGCCATCCTTCGGCAACTCGAGGCGGCTTACATTGAGCACCATCGCGAGCAAGCTGTAATAGCCTTGCACCCCGATGATATCCATGACGCCCTGTTCGCCGAACTTCTTGACCGTGCGCTCATAGGTTTTATCGCTGATGCGCCGCGTATGGTTCAGCTCGGTCATGAAGTCGTAAAGAATTTCCTCGTCCTCGGCCATGCCTTGCGGTCTGCGTCCTTCAAAGACGGCTTGGGCAATTTCTGGCTTCAACCCAGCTTCTAGCGCCAGCGGATGATGCACGTACCACTCATAGTCCGAGGTCCATTCGCGGGCCATGATGAGGATTGCAAATTCGGCGAGCTTGTGCCCAAGGGAGTTTCTATAGCGAAGCTGGTCCCCCATGGCCTGAGCGCGCACCATGAGCTCAGGGCTGCGGATGAGCGGAATAAAAGGGCCGAAGACAGGCCTCTTCCTCGTCGAAAAAAACTCCTCCGCCGCTTTTTTCTGCGCCTCGGTATATTTGTCAGCCGGGATAGCCGGCATTCTTTCCTGAGCCATAGCAGTTCCTGCAATTAAGAAAGCGGAAAGCGCAACGCAAATACCTCTAAGGGACATGGGCTCCTCCACGAGTGAAAATGGTCATTAAACTGTTGAAGCTTGAGAAGCAACTCGAACTGAAGCGCAGATATTATTTCTGGCGGCCCAACTACCGTCGAACAGATTGATTCTTTTGAAGAATATTTAGCGGCTCTCGAACCTTCAGAGAAAGCTTCCTTGCCGTTTGGTCAGGCTGTACCAAGGATAATGAGGTGATTGGGAAGGTGATGTTCCTGATGCGCCGTGGCTGGGAAATGCGTCGCGAGGTGATCGCCGACCCGGCGGATCGTTTCGATAAGTCCTTTATCTGCTTCGCCCCGGCCTATAGCAGCCGTAAGACCGTCAACGCTTTCCCGCCACTCACTCTCTGGGATTTCGCGATGAGCATCTGCATCGGCGATAATCTCCACATAGCGCTCGGCGATTGAAACGAAAATGAGAACGCCGGTCCGACTCTGCGTTGTGTAGAGATTTTGCGCTACAAACTGATCGACGGCTTTGCGATGGGCATTCTTGCGTTTGATGGATCGAGGCACAAGCGTGTATCGCAACGGCGGATAGTGGAAAACGATAGCGAGCACCGCAAATAGGGCAAGCTGCAGCACATATATCTCGGCAATAGGCATCCAGGTCCACAGGATAAATGGCCAAGGCAGTATCAGAGCGGCAAGCGAAGCCCAGAGATAGGAGGCGTAATAGTAATCTCCGCTGGCCCTCGCGATTACAGCGACGATCTCAGCCGAAGTCTTAGTCTCGGCCTCGTTGATGGCCTTTTCAATCCGCGCCTTATCTTGTTCCGAAACAATCATCGTCAACATCCATCCCCATCGGCTACCAGTCACCAGAGGCGCCGCCGCCGCCGAAATCGCCACCGCCGCCCGACCAGCCGCCACCACCGCCGCCGCCGCCTCCTCCACCGCCTGACCAGCCGCCGGGGAAGAATATTGGCCCTCCGTAACCCGAGCGGCGATACTGGCCGCCGCTTAGTGATTGCCGGGCCTGTCGCGATTGAACCCACCAAACAGCGCCGAACACAATGATGATAAAGACAAACGTCAGCAAACCTTCATCGATCGGAGCTTTCCTGAGCGTTGTCTTCCGCGCCGCCGCGCGCTGCTTAACGGCCTCCGCATCCCCGAGCATGACGTCGCGGATATCGCGAACGCCCGCTCTAATTCCCGCAGAGAATTCGCCGCGCCTGAAGGCTGGGAGGATTTGGTTTCGAATGATGAGCGAGCTCATAAGATCGGTGAGCTGCGGTTCGAGGCCCCGGCCGACCTCAATGCGAACTTTTCGCTCCTTTGGCGCAACGATCAAGATCGCGCCATTATTCAGCCCCTTCTGCCCAATTCCCCAGGCGCGGCCGAGCTGATAACCGAAATCTTCGATTGGATAGCCCTGAAGGGAGTCTGTCGTATAGACGACGAGCTGATCGCCGGATTTCGCTTCCAGAGCCTTCAATTCGCTTTCGATCGCGGCCCTGTCTCCCGGCGTCAGGAGATGCGCGTCATCGACGATCTGTCCCGTCAATGGCGGAAATTTCGGTTCCGCTTCGGACGAGAAAATCTGGGGTAGAAGAAATAGCAAGGCGATCATAAGAGGCGCCAGCTTGAGCCAGAAGCGCCTTCCTATGTGCGTGATCGAACGGCCTCTATGCATCCCCGCTTCAATTTGCCGGTAAGCTGAGGGAAGGGGAGACTTTGACATCCACATTAGCCAAAGCTTTATTGTGTCTTACGCGGACCGAAATCAACCTTTGGCGTCTGCGTCTCTTGGGGCGGGATATCAAAAGTCGCCATATCCTTTGATGATGGGTAAAGAACAGATTTCCAGATTCGGCCAGGGAAGGTGTTCAGCTCCGTGTTGTAGCGTTGTACGGCTTGGATGTAGTCGCGCCGGGCGATGGCAATCCGGTTCTCGGTGCCTTCGATCTGGTTTTGCAGCGCCAGGAAGTTTGTCCCAGATTTGATGTCCGGGTAGCGCTCGGACACGGCGAGCAGTTGACGCAAAGCGCCGCTTAAAGTGTTCTGAGCATCTGAAAAGCGCTTCATCGCTTCCGGATTGGTGAGAATATCTGGCGGTAGCTGCACCTGAACTTGTGTAGCCTTTGCGCGAGCCTCGGTGACATCCTTCAGGACCTTCTGCTCCTGTTCGGCGAAGCCGCGCACCGACTCAACGAGATTCGGGATCAAATCCGAGCGGCGCTTGTACTGGTTTTGCACCTCGGACCAGTTCGCCTTGGCCTGCTGCTCATAGGTCGGAATAGTGTTTATGCCGCAGCCCGACAAAAACAGCGCGGAAGCGACTAAAATGAGAGCTGCTTTAAGCCGCCCCAAATACTGATAGCGCATCAAGATCTCCCTGAGCTTAATCTCTCAATGAGAGGTAGTGTGATTGGGGCGCTCCGCAATTCCATTTTTTACATGATACGCAATCTAGAGCGGGAGCGCTCACCGGGTCCATCGTTTGAGGTTACTGGCGCACTATTCAAAGCGCTTCCTCCAAAGTAGACGCCTGCCCAGTTGTTGGAGGATGCATAGACTGGTTCAGGTGCAATGTATTTGCCGGGGACACCATCGGCAAAGGCTCCGGCGCTCATGCCAAAAGTTACGGCGAACGCCGTTGCGGCAATCCTCATCGGCATATTTATTGTCCTAAGGAGTAATCGGAAAGGTTGCGTTTATTATTTTTAGCAACCTTTGGTGATGCTAAAGTGAATTGAGCATCGCTCCTAATGCGGAACTCCCACAATAGACGTAAGGGAAATCACCCTAAATCCGAACACGGACGAGTTTTTGTTCGGGAAACAATCAGGCCTCACCGCCCGGAAGCCGCAGGTCCGTTGTAGGTAACGCGCCAAATCGTGCCGTTCCCATCCTCGCTTACAAAGAGCGATCCATCTTTCCCGGCCGCGATCCCCACGGGACGCCCCCAAACGCGCGCATTATCGATGACAAAGCCAGTGAGAAAATCTTCATACTCGCCCGTCGGCACGCCATCGCGCATGATAATACGGACCACTTTGTAACCCGTCCTGCGCGTCCGGTTCCATGAGCCGTGAAAGGCGGCAAACGCCGAATCCCTAAAGGCAGGTGGAAACATGTCGCCCGTATAAAAAGTCATGCCGAGAGAAGCAGAGTGCGGCTGAAGCAATACATCCGGCGTCTCGGTTTTGCCCGCAAGATCGGGGCGGGCTCCCTTCCAGTTTGGATCTTCGTGGTTGCCCATATACCACCAGGGCCAGCCATAGAAGCTGCCTTGCCGCACGCGCGTCACATAGTCCGGAACGAGATTGTCGCCAAGTTCGTCCCGTTCGTTCGTGGAGCAATAGACATCGCCGGTGTTGGGGTGGACGGCCAAACCAACGCAGTTGCGAAGGCCAGTCGCGAAGATGCGGCCTCCCTCGCCCTCTGGAGTGAAGACCAACACATCCGCACGGTTTTCCTCGTACCCCCAGGCCGCGCCCAACCCGCGTTCCGCCTCCCAACTTTTGATCTGTTCAGGGGTTTTTGGACGCATTCCTTCAGCGTCGTTCGAGGCGGAACCGACGGAAACAAACATTCGGCTTCCGTCTTTTGAAAATGCGACATCGCGCGTCACATGGCCGCCAGCGGAGGAGGAAAGCTTCGGCACAATCACTTCGGGTGCGGAGCGCGCTTTAAGATCGCCGGATTGGTAGGGGAAACGGATCACGCGATTATTTTCGGCGATATAAACCCATTTCGGCTCAGCGCCACTTGGATAGAAGGCTATGCCGAAGGGGCCGCGAAGCTTTTGGGCGAAGATTTCATTTCGAGCTGGGCTTTTGCCATCGCTGGTTGGCCGGAGAACGCGCACGCGGCCAGCATCAGACTCCGCCACGAAGAGATCGCCATTCGGCGCGGTTCGGATCATGCGCGGGTCAGTCAAGCCGGTCGCAAAGAGTTGGACATCAAAGCCTTCCGGCACTCGCAGCCGGGCATTTTTAGGCCGGGAAACGATGCTAGGCGGATTGCCTGCGGACCTCGTCTCATAGGGGGCTGGCAGATCGTCTAATGTAATGTGATGGCGGAGGCCCGGCTGATCCTTTGTCCAGTCGCCAAAGACGGACGACGCACTCGCTGGCCTTTCGTCCTGCGATTCTGCCGTCTGAGCGGGCCGCGCCTGAAGTGTCCCGAGATATGCGATGAGATCGCTTCGCTCCGCAGGATCAGGCACGGCGAGGGGCATTGAGGTGCCAGGCACCGCCGCTTGCGGGTCTGTTAGATATTGGTTCAGATGAGACGCATCCCAGGTCCAGTCGGTCGCCTTCAACGCCGCTGAATAGGAAAAGCCAGTGGCTCCTGCCTTGCGGCCCAGAACGCCGTTCAGGTTCGGTCCCTGTCCGCCTTCGCCCTGGTTGATGTGGCAAAGAGCGCATCGCTCGCGAAAAATGTCGCCCCCGCGATTGGCATCTCCGTTCTGAGCCGCCGCAGCTTGAGCAGCCATCGAACTCAGAGCTATCGAGGCGATGGCGACCTTAAGCGGGTGGCCGGCTTTCATTATGCGCTTCCAAGCAAAACGACACCATGACTGCAACAAGTACGGCGCGTGGGCGGTTCCCGTATCTGCGCCGCACCACGTTGTTATCCCGGACGCTGCGTAGCGCATGGGAAGACTCCTAGCGTTGCATCGCGCATCGGAAGACGGCAAACCTTGGCTCTCAATGTCGTGCCGGAAAGGCGTTTGTGCCTTATCCGGCACCTTCGCGTAATGAGAACAAGGTCGCGGATAATCGCTGGAGCGCTTTCCGCGACGGCAAGCCCGCACCATGTGCGCTGTGTCTGCGAGAACATTCGCGTTGAAAAAGAAAAGGCCCTCGCTGGGGAGGGCCTTTTGGAACTTAATGCGGAAGAATGCCGGGGGATGTTTCATCGTCGGGTGTGAGCGGGGTTGCCGCCATCCCCTTCATCTGCGCGGCCGCCAGAGCCGCCGCCTCATCCCATTCGATAGGCTCCGGCTTGCGCGACAATGCGACGCCTAGCACTTCGTCCATTCTTGCGACGGGAATGATCTCCAGTGCGTTCTTCACATTATCCGGGATTTCGGCGAGATCTTTCGCGTTTTCCTCTGGGATAATGACGCGCTTGATGCCACCGCGAAGCGCGGCTAGCAGCTTTTCCTTGAGGCCGCCGATGGGAAGCACACGCCCACGAAGCGTGATTTCGCCCGTCATGGCCACATCGCTCCGCACCGGAATGCCGGTCAAGACGGAGATGATGGCCGTGACCATCGCCACGCCTGCGGACGGCCCGTCCTTCGGCGTTGCGCCCTCCGGCACGTGAACGTGGATGTCCTTTTTCTCGAACATCGGAGGTTCGATCCCGAAGGCCACTGCGCGGCTACGAACATAAGCATTCGCGGCTTGGATCGACTCCTTCATCACGTCGCGCAAATTGCCCGTAACAGACATCTTGCCGCGACCCGGCATCATCACTCCTTCAACCGTGAGCAACTCACCGCCGACCTCGGTCCAGGCAAGGCCTGTCACGACGCCAACTTGGTCCTCAAGTTCCGCCTCACCATAGCGATGCTTCTGAACGCCGAGGAAGTCGCGGACATTGTCCATCGTGACGTGAACTTGAGTTTGCTTGCCGCTCTCGATTTCTTTCACGGCTTTGCGTGCGAGCTTTGCCATCTCGCGCTCAAGGCTACGTACGCCTGCCTCGCGAGTATAGCGCCGGACAATCTCGACTAGCGCATCGTCGCTCACGGTCCACTCGCCCGGCTGAAGGCCATGGGCCTCAAGCTGGCCGCGCATCAAATGCCGCTTCGCGATTTCGATCTTCTCGTCTTCCGTATATCCGGCGAGACGGATGATCTCCATCCGGTCTTTTAGCGCCGGCGGAATATCGAGGGTGTTCGCGGTCGTCACGAACATCACGTTGGATAGATCGTAATCGACTTCCAGGTAATGATCGTTGAACTCGTGGTTCTGCTCCGGGTCGAGAACTTCAAGCAGGGCGGAGGCCGGATCGCCGCGGAAGTCCATCCCCATCTTGTCGATTTCGTCGAGCAGGAAGAGCGGATTGGTTTTTTTAGCCTTCCGCATGGACTGAATGACCTTGCCCGGCATCGAGCCAATATAGGTCCGCCGATGCCCGCGAATCTCCGCCTCGTCGCGGACGCCGCCGAGCGACATACGCACAAACTCGCGGCCCGTTGCTTTGGCAATTGACTTGCCAAGCGAGGTCTTGCCGACGCCGGGAGGGCCGACGAGGCACAAGATCGGGCCTTTCAGCATATTCGTCCGCTTTTGCACGGCCAGATATTCGACGATGCGCTCCTTCACCTTCTCCAGGCCGTAATGATCCTCGTCGAGGATCGCTTGCGCTTCATCGAGATCTTTTTTGACTTTACCCTTGACGCCCCACGGAATGGACAAGAGCCAGTCCAGATAGTTCCGAACGACGGTCGCTTCAGCGGACATTGGGCTCATCTGCTTAAGCTTTTTCAGCTCAGCGACGGCCTTGTCCTTTGCCTCTTTCGAGAGCTTCGTATTCTCGATTTTCTCCTCGAACTCCGAGATGTCGTCGCGCTCATCGGAATCCCCGAGTTCCTTTTGAATGGCCTTCATCTGCTCATTCAAATAATACTCGCGCTGCGTCTTCTCCATCTGGCGCTTGACGCGGCTGCGGATCTTGCGCTCGACCTGCAAGACGGAGATCTCACTCTCCATAAGCATGAAGACGCGCTCCAGCCGCTCCGAGACCGACAGAAGCTCCAGGATTTCCTGCTTGTCGCCGATCTTGATCGCGAGATGCGATGCGATGGTATCGGCGAGTTTTGAGTAATCGTCGATCTGCGCGAGCGTGCTCAACACCTCAGGCGAAATCTTCTTGTTCAGCTTAACGTAATTCTCGAATTGGCTGACCGCAGACCTGGAAAAGGCCTCGATTTCGTCCTGGTTGCCAAGCGTCTCCTCGATCCGCTCCACCTCGGCTTCGAAGTAGTTCTCGTTCGGCGTAAACCGCTTAATCTTCGCCCGCGTCGTGCCCTCGACAAGGACCTTGACGGTCCCGTCTGGCAACTTCAGGAGCTGAAGCACCGAAGCCAGCGTGCCCATGGAATAGATCGCGGACGGATCTGGTTCGTCGTCGCCAGCATTTTTTTGCGCAGCAAGGAGGATCTGCCGATCGGTCCGCATAACTTCGTCAAGGGCATTGATCGATTTTTCGCGCCCGACAAAAAGCGGCACGATCATATAGGGGAAAACCACGATGTCGCGGAGCGGCAAGACAGGAAAAACTTCGTTCTGGTCCAAGGTCTTGGACTGTTCTGAAAGGTTGCTCGTCATGTCAGTCTCCTGAATTCAACGGGGAAGGCCGTTCGCCGTATACCGTCGCCGCCTGAAATTTTCGTCTGCCCGCGCCCTGTGGTTAAAGTCATCTTGCAACTGCTCGATGGCTTTTGCTTCATGACGCGCGCCCGGGGGGAAATGGTGGGTACGGTGCAGCTAGGCGGCGTGTCGAGCACGCACCGGTCTGGTGTTGCGTAAAATGTTTTGGGGGCACCGTATGATAACGAAATGATTTGTGGTAAACAAACCATTTCCCTATGCACTCGATTCATCTAAGCGCTCGGCGTAGATACGCAAGGGCTTCGCGTTACCCTCAATCACTTCCGGACTAATAACGACTTCCTCCACGCCTTTCAGGCTTGGAAGTTCAAACATGCTATCGAGCAAAATCGCCTCCATGATGGAGCGTAGCCCGCGAGCACCGGTCTTGCGCTCAATTGCCTTACGCGAAACCGATTTCAATGCATCGTTCGACAGGGTGAGCTGAACGCCCTCCATTTCAAAAAGACGCTGATATTGCTTCACCAAAGCGTTCTTTGGCTCGCTGAGGATGCGAACGAGCGCGACCTCGTCGAGATCTTCCAAGGTCGCCAGCACAGGCAGACGCCCAATGAACTCGGGGATGAGGCCAAACCGCAGCAAGTCCTCAGGTTCAACACCGCGCAGAATTTCGCCTGTGCGACGTTCATCCTCATGGATGACCTTGGCGCCGAAGCCAATGGACGACGTCTTGCCGCGCTGAGCTATGATTTTTTCGAGGCCAGAGAAAGCGCCACCACAAATGAATAGAATGTTCGTGGTGTCCACTTGCAGGAATTCCTGCTGCGGATGCTTGCGTCCCCCTTGCGGTGGCACGCTCGCAACTGTGCCTTCCATGATTTTGAGAAGAGCTTGCTGCACGCCCTCGCCGGACACGTCGCGAGTGATGGACGGGTTATCCGACTTGCGGCTGATCTTATCGACCTCGTCGATATAGACGATGCCGCGTTGGGCGCGGTCCACATTGTAGTCCGCCGCCTGCAGAAGCTTAAGAATTATGTTCTCAACGTCCTCGCCGACATAGCCCGCCTCGGTGAGTGTCGTTGCGTCGGCCATGGTGAAAGGCACGTCAAGAATGCGGGCAAGCGTTTGCGCTAGCAGCGTTTTGCCGCAGCCTGTCGGGCCGATGAGAAGGATGTTCGACTTAGCCAGCTCCACGTCGTTATTCTTCGCGGAGTGATTAATTCGCTTATAATGGTTGTGAACCGCTACAGACAATACGCGCTTCGCGTATTCCTGCCCGATTACGTAATCATCAAGTACATTGCAAATTTCTTGCGGGGTCGGAACGCCGTCGCGCGACTTTACGTAAGAATTCTTATTTTCTTCACGAATGATGTCCATGCAGAGTTCAACGCATTCATCGCAGATGAAGACTGTTGGCCCTGCAATTAACTTGCGGACTTCATGCTGGCTCTTACCGCAGAAGGAGCAGTAGAGCGTGTTCTTGGAGTCGTGACCCCTATTCTTCTCAGTCATAGACCTACCTTAGCACCCACATACAGCGAAGCTTGGGCCTCGATTTAGCCTAGCTGATGACGATTTCTGGATTCTCCCCAGCCCTCGCCCAGTTTCCAGACTATCCTCTTTCTCCCCACTCCCCTTGTATATGCTCTCCTAGTCTTACGGCTTCCGGGCCGATTGTCCATAGTCACGTTTCGCTATGGTTTCCAGCACACGGCGCTGTGCCCTCGACTCACGTTTGACCGCTTAAGATTTCCATGCAGTTAACAAGGCCATTTGCGAGCCCAGATCAACGGTATTAAGAACGGCTTCCAATTCCAAGTTCTTCGGTGGCGGGCCGTTTCGTGATGACTTCATCAATCAGTCCGAAGGCTTTTGCCTGTTCCGCGGTCATAAAATGATCGCGGTCAAGCGTCCGTTCAATAACTTCGTAGGGCTGGCCTGTGTGCTTGGCGTAGATTTCATTTAGGCGCCGCTTGGTTTTTAGGATGTCCTCTGCGTGCCGTTCGATGTCGCTTGCCTGACCTTGGAAACCTGCCGACGGTTGATGCACCATAACGCGCGCATTCGGCAAGGACCGTCTCATGCCTGGCTCGCCTGCTGCCAACAGAAGCGATCCCATTGATGCTGCCTGACCGACGCAGAGGGTTGCGATAGGGGGACGGATGAATTGCATAGTGTCATACATCGCAAGCCCCGAGGTCACGTGGCCCCCGGGTGAATTGATGTACAGCGCTATTTCCTTCTTGGGATTGTCGGCTTCCAGAAACAGAAGCTGAGCGGTCACTAGCGAAGCCATCATATCCTCAACGACGCCGGTGACGAATATGATGCGTTCTTTAAGCAGCCGCGAATAAATATCAAAGGCGCGCTCACCTCGGTTCGTCTGTTCGACGACCATCGGCACTAACTGATTTGTATAATGTTGGACCGGATCGCGCATGCGTTTCTCCAGGGCTTTAGCAGCCGCGTTATATAGATTATTATTGAGGGCTCACAAGATATCCCTCGCGAGCGGCTGAACACGAGGCAGGCACGCCATACGGCTGCGAGACGCCCTCAAGAAAATAGATGGGGCGATTTGCGCTTGTCTGCAACTGCACAAATGGGCAGGTTTCCCTGCCCATACTATTCATGGTGATGGTGGCCGTGATCGTGTCCGCAATCCGGGCCGCATTCGTCGCCGTGTTCGTGCTCGTGATGCTCGTGATCGTGGCCATGGCTCTCGCCGTCATCTGCATACAGGGCCTGCTCGCGTTCCTGTTCGGCTGCAAATTGCAGAAGCTCGGCGGGCTTCACCTTTTTTTCGTCGAGCTTGACCAGCTCCAACGCAAAATTGATGACCTTCTCCTCATAGACCGGAGCCTTAAGCTCGTTCAGCGCGCCTGGGTTCTTTTTATAAAATTCGAGAACCTGGCGTTCCTGTCCAGGAAATTGACGTGCCCGATCAATCATGGCGCGCCGCAATTCTTCGTCAGTGATGCGAATCTCGTTCTCGGTGCCGATCTCAGAGAGGACGAGCCCAAGGCGAACGCGGCGTGAGGCAAGCGTGCGATATTCTTCGCGAGCCTTCTCCTCGTTCGTGCCTTCGGCCTCGAAACTGCTCTTTGACTGTTCGAGCTGCCGGTTCACATTCCGCCAGATACCTTCGAATTCAGCATCAAGCAGGGATGGGGGCATTTCGAAGCTGTGCTTCTCGTCAAGCGCGTCAAGGAGCGATTTCTTGAGCTTGTTCCGGGTGGCTGTATCGAGCTCTCGCTGCAACTGGCCGCGAATGGCTTCGTCTAGCTTCGCGAGGGACTCAAGCCCCAAAGACTTCGCAAATTCGTCATCGGCTTTCGCTGCCACGGGGGCGGCGACTTCCTTGACGTCAACGTCGAAGACGGCTTCTTTCCCTGCAAGGTGCGCTGCCTGATAATCTTCAGGAAACGTAACGCGCACTTCCCGCTTTTCTCCGCTTTTCGCGCCTACAAGTCCATCCTCGAAGCCTGGAATGAAGCGGCCCGAACCCAGTACGATAAAAGCATCTTCTCCAGTGCCGCCCTCAAAGGGGACACCGTCAATGCTTCCCTTGTAGTCAATGGTGAGACGGTCCGTTTTTTCCGCTGAGGCTTCCTTCGCCTCATAGGCGACGTTCGCTTGAAGCAGCCGGTTCAGCGCCTTCTGAACGTCTTCCGGCTCAGGCTCCGCGACCTCTTTTTCAAGCGTGATGGATTTCAGATCCGTCAGCTCTATCTTAGGAAGCACTTCGAAAGACATGGTGTATTCGAGATCTGCAAGTCCCTCGATCATGCGCTCGACGGCAGCTTGATCCTCCGGCAGCTTAATGTCAGGCTGAAGCGCCGGGCGCTCCTTGCGCTCCTGCAACGCCTTTGTGCTCGACTCGCCGACCGTTTGCTCTAGCACCTCGGCCATCACCGAACGCCCATAGAGCTGACGCACATGCCCCATGGGCACCTTGCCGGGGCGGAAGCCGTTTAGCCGTACCTTGGTCTTTAGGTCTTCTAGTTTTGATTCCACGCGCGACTTCAGCTCGTCCGCTGGGACGATAACCTTCAATTGGCGCTTCAGACCCTCGGAAACAGTCTCTGTAACCTGCATTTTTAAAACCGGATTTGTTTTCTTGGCCGTCTTAGCAGACGCATCGCGCTGACAATACGGACTGACCGCGCGGCTAGCTCCGCGCCGCATATTCGCAGTGCCATCGCATATTAAGGAGCGGGCTACAAGCCTTTCCAGTGCTTGAGGCGCTTAACATCGTTAAATTTGATTTACAACGCCAGGTTGCATTAATTTAACGCACCGATTATAATTTGAATATTAACGCAATTATAAGGGATCAAGTGCGTGCGCACAAAAGTCATTTTCGGAGTGGGGCTTGCGTTGTGTTTCTTAAGCTTTGCCGTGGCGGGCGAAGCTACGGGCCCCTACACATCCGACCTCGCAGCTATGCACCTTCATATCGTGCGCAAGCACGTAACCGCCCAGGAAACGCCAATTTCGACAGTAGGAGAGCGCATAAGCAGGCCTGCACCACCGTATCTTGTCTCGGCGCTCGAGACATTCATGAAACGCAAACAGTGCGATAATCTGATGGACCGTTGCTATCGCGACTGCAAAGCCGAAGGCGCCGGGCCTGCTCATTGCAATCAAACTTGTACCACTGACAAACAGTGCGGATGGAGCCTCAGTCAAACTTACGGCGACTATCTTGAACAAGAAATCGAAGCCCTGGCGGTAACATCAATCAGGCTGGCGCGGGCAAATTAACTTCGCGATGAGGTCAGGACGAATATGACCGTAGCTGGAGGCCATTTTCTTGGGCCTCTCAGCTTACGAAACTTTTACGGCAGCGGTGACGTTATACTTTGCGTAGTTTTCTCGTGATCTTATAATGGCGGTAAGGGAACGAAGGCATGTATGTCACAGTTCTGAACCGTTCGCTCGCACTGCCGCGCCCCCTCAGACAAAAAGTCGAGCGGGCCGCACGGGCTATGCTTGAATCGGACGGCGCCAGGCCTGACTTCGCAAGCCCCGCCGGTGAAGCGGCATTGCTGCCCGCCCATTCCATGTCATGGCGGATTTTCAAAAACCCGGTTGCCCTCTTTGTTGGTGGCATTGCGGCCGTCATTTTGGAACTGGCCGAGCCGCGTGTTCGCACGGGCGTATGGGAGCACAGCGGTTTTCGAGACGATCCGGTCAGGCGTCTGCGCCGTACAGGATTGGCGGCTATGGTCACGGTTTATGGTGCGCGCAGCATTGCCGAGGCTATGATTGCCCGCGTAAGCCGGATGCATGAGCGCGTCCTGGGCAAAACACCGTCGGGCGAAGCCTATAGCGCAAGCGATCCGGAACTCTTGAACTGGGTTCACGTCACCGCAGCTTTTGGATTTCTGCAAGCCTATCACACTTACGTGCGCCCATTGTCCCAGGCCGAGCGTGACCGCTATTATGCAGAAGGCTCAACTGGGGGGCGGCTTTACGGTGTCACCCGAACAGCGGCGTCCGAGGCAGAAGTGGAAGCCCTGTTTGATGCGATGCGGAGTGAATTGGGGCCATCCTCCATCATATTCGAATTTCTCGACATCATGAGGAGAGCGCCAGTGCTACCGCCACCGCTTCGCCCGGCGCAGCGGCTGCTCGTGAGAGCGGCGGTCGATCTGACCCCGCCATGGATGCGGGAAATTATCGGACTCAATGCCGGGCCGAATCTCTCATCCTGGGAGGGCGGGCTTATTCGGCTTGCTGGCTCTGCGGCAGATCGCGTCATCATTGATACAAGCCCGGCTGTTCAGGCCTGCCGAAGACTGGGTCTGCCAGCCAACTATCTCTATTGCCGGACCTAAAGCATTTTGCGATCAGCTATGACCAGGGCGAACGCCGCAATTATCTGGATCGCCGCGCGGCGTTGCCGATCGCGATGACGTTATTGCGATGGCGAGCGAAGCGCTGCCAGAAGCAATCCAATATCGCAAAGCTTTGATTGGGATCACCCCGATTCAGGCTAATCGCAAAAGGCTCTGAAGCGATCCGAGCAATCGCGCGCGGCCCGAGGCCTCCCAAAGCGTCGTCAGCAGTTTAGCCTCAGCTCTGGACCTCGCCGGCGCTATCGTCCGCCAACATTGTGATGACAGCATCGCCATGGCAGGCATCCAGGGTGAGCCCCTACAGATTAATCGCCTATCGAAGCGAAGTAGAGGGCTCGGGGCCTTCGCCCTGGTACATCTCGCGCACATCCGCCGTGGGCATCACGCCAAGCTTGTCGTAGCTTTCGGCCAGCCATTTTGCTGCAGCCGCGCGCCCGAGTTCGAATAAATGGTCAAGAAATGCGCGCTCTCCATTAAATTTACTCGACGCACCTAGCGGCAGCAGGTCTTTATCATCAGAAATAATGTGAATATTAATGCGCTTGAATTTTTCTGGATTGAGATTTCCATTGTCTATGAGCCTGCGAACAAAGTCGATGGCGCGCAGCTCTTGAAGAAGGCTAGAGTTGAAGCTTATTTCATTGACGCGATTCAGAATATCGCGGGATGTTTTGGGAATGCCTTTTCGGTATACGGGATTTATTTGCACGATAACGTAATCATGCGTCTTCGTGCTGTCGTGAAATGGAAACAGGACAGGGTTTCCCATATATCCGCCATCCCAATAGGGCACTCCGTTGATTTCAACGGCCTGAAATAAAAATGGCAAACACGCTGATGCCATCACCACGTCGGCGCTAATCTTCTTGCGTCTGAAGACCTTTACCCGGCCAGTTTCCACATTGGTTGCAGATATAAAGATGAGCGGCTTCTTGCATGCTCTCACCTTTTCGAAATCGACGATTTCTTCGATTACACTTTTCAATGGATTGATGTTGAGCGGATTAAGCTCGTAAGGGCTCGCGAATTTGCTGAGAAAATCGAGGAAGTTAAAACCCATCGATGAGTTGAGCGTCCAATTTCCCATAAACATATCGAGCGGAGCGCGCTGGATGACGCTGTATCTCGCACCGTCGCTGACCGCTTTCCAGAATTCGCGAAGCCTTTCGCGGGCGCCAGCGTAGCCTCCCCGTTCGAAGCCGTCCGCCATCACGGCCGCGTTCATAGCGCCCGCGCTTGTGCCACTGATTGCTTCGATTTCAAGGCGGCCGTCTTCCAGGAGCATGTCTATAACGCCCCAACTGAATGCTCCATGAGACCCGCCACCTTGCAGCGCAAGGGCAATTGGCTTCCGGTTCATCTCACCCGGCCTGCGGCTTTCTTGAGGTTCGACGTATAATTTGTTTTCGTTCAATTGTAATCTCCGAGCAGCTACCTGGATATGCTCTCAGTGCACATTGATTTAACAACGAATGGATGCCTGATTATCTTAACTATTTATTACCAGCTTCGCCCAGGAAAACTGTGACTGAGGGTGGAATGTTAGTATGGAATAGCCGATTTGTTCTGTATGCCGCTTCGGCGGGAAAGAGCTTTAGCCACGAAGGCACTCGATGGAAATATAGGCAAGTCACTTTTTCGGCGCAGCTTAAGTTCGCGACGAAAGCGGAGTAAGTATTGATTCTATTTAAGGAAATCTGTTCATCAACACAAAAAGATGTTCTTTGGCTACAGCAAAACCTTGGCCGGAGCCTCGAAGATGCATGTCTTCGCTCTGTTGATGCCAATCCGGATGGCAGCAACTCCGCGTCGTCGCTCATCGAATCCCTGCAAATAACGGTCGGTGAAATCCTCAACAATCTTGTTCAACATGCGAGCCCGACGCCCAGCTTCATTTCGCTCGAAGTAAGGCTCGTTGGGTCGGCGATACGGATTGAGGTTGCCGATGACGGCGGAGCATTTCAACATTTTCGCGAAAGATACGGCCCGGCGCAAACGGCAAGCGCTTCCAACATAAATTGCGAGCGAGGATTATCGGGGGTCGATAAAAACTTGCAGAACGTGGAGTATCATGCGGGAAAGCCCAACCGTTTCGTTGGTTGGCGCAAGCTAAGGAGAGAGCGGCCCAATATCCTTGTCGTAGATGATCATCCAGGCAACGCCGACGGAATACACGTAATTCTTCAAGAAAACTACGAAGTTATCTGCGCAAAAACTTTTGTAGAAGTGCAATCGGCAATCGAAGATAGAAATATCGACGTAATAATATTTGATTATGGAATGAGTATAAAAGACCAAGACACGTTCAAAGTAAATTGCCACGGCGATCCGATCCCAGTCATCATCCTTGCGTCCCTCGAAGATTGCGAGCACATGGCCAAAAGGCCGGTTGCGCATGTCGACCAATTTCTGCAGAAGCCAGTCTCCGCTTCGAAACTTATCTGCGCTCTGGAGATTGCACTCGCAAGCTGCACACGGCGTTTGATCCATCTCGCCAACTCATTCGGAAAAAGCGCTGGCGTCCTCCTGACGGATCAACTGCCGCGCGAATTTCCTGGGTTCAAGCTGGAGGTATTGTCTGGGATCGCGACTTATGGCGGCGGCGATTTCGCGCTTGCGCTTTCCGGCGATGGCTTCACACGTCTCGTGCTCGCCGACATTATGGGGCACGGTCTTCAGGCTAAGGCGGCGGCGATAACGCTGTCTTCAATCGTTCGCACCCTACATTGCCAGTCAGCGGTGGCTTCTAATGTTTTGCTCGCCAGCATTTCGGACATTATTGGCAGAGAGCCATCCTTTAGCAACATCATGACCACGCTGATCATCGTCGATGCTGCGACCGATGGCTGGATCGATGCTGCCAGCGCAGGCCATCCGCCAATCGCCATTATCTCAGCCGAGCGTAGCTTTGTGCTCTCCGTATCCGGCCCTCTGCCTGGCTTGATGATGGCTCCGAACTACCAGCTCGCTAGGTATCATCTCCAACGGGGGGACAAGATCGTCTTTGTTTCCGATGGGATCGACGGTCAGGCGGCGGCAACCGGAAGCTTCCCGGATAGGCTTCTATTGAAGCTCGGCATGAATCCCAGCCTGCCACTTGATGCTCTGAAAGAAGAAATGAAGCAGTGGCTTATGGAACGGCTGGGACCGGCTCCCAAAGATGATTGGACCCTTATGATTGGAGAGTATTGCGGGGCCGAACATCACGCAAGTGAGGGGAAGCCTCCTTGCTTTACGCGCAATCGCGCACAGCGGGATGATCCTTCTATTCTCAGAATACGGGAACAAGATGCAGATTGGTGAACCGTGCAGCGCTGCCCTCCCAGGGCCAGCGACGCTGAGCTTATGTCCATTCGACGCCAGCTGCGTAGTTTACCGTCACGCGACCGCCAGATATTTTTGTCCAGCATCACGAATTGCGTCGGAAAACGCGCACGCCTTTCGCGTCACGCGATCAAGATGAACCCCGGTATTCTCGGCAACCGCCGTGATTTCCCCAGTTTCGCCGTTGCGCATCTCATGGCCAAAGCGAATCACCTTCTCCCGCAGTTCCAAAAGGCGGGAGCGAACTTCGACGATGTCACCCGCAAGCATTTCGCGCTTATATGTAAAATTCTGCTGCACCGCAGCCATCCCTTTATTGGTCTCTCGAAGATAAGAGGGTGTTATTCCGATCGTGGCCAAGAAATTCCACGTCGCCTCATCGAACTTTCCCACATACCACATCACGTTCATATGCCCCACGTGATCGCAGTGCCAAGGATAAACCACACCGCGATAACTTACGAACTCACTCATCCAGTCACCCTAAACCTGCCCGCCGGATTGCGCGTCTAGCGAATACGCTGCCGTATGGATATTGACTCAAGCGCGGAGGAATCGCAATCCGCGTTTGCTTATCGACACACGCCAGCACGAACCGAAGAATCCTATATATCCGCTTTCAAAGCGCTAGCGTTGAGCTGATTGGCATCTAGTAGCCATTCGAGTTTGCACTGCGGCAAAGGAAAATCGAGCATGCCGACGAGAGAACGCGTTGCTTCCTTCATCGAGGCGGTTGTCCATGGCAGTCACGTAGATGCCATAGCTAATTTTTATCATGAGGATGCGACAATGCAGGAGAACCTGCACGAGCCAAGGCGGGGACGGGAAGCCTTGATGGCCCATGAAGCTGCGGCTCTTGCCCGGTTGCAACGCATGTTCACGCATCCGCCTCGTGTCGTGGCGATTGACGGAGACAATGTTGCAATCAATTGGATCTTCGATGCTACAGATAAGGCAGGGACTACTCGCAGGCTGCAAGAGGTAGCCTTGCAGCGCTGGCGCGGCGACCGGATCATCGAAGAGCGCTTCTTCTACGATACGAAAACGGCCTGGACCGAGGTCGTCGCCGAGTGACGTGTCAAGACATACGTGCTGTGCGTAATCTCGCACAGACAGGCGTTCGTTCTATTCGCAGAACACCGGAACGAGATGCAGATTGGTGAATAATTGCAGCGGCTGACCTCTCAGGCCGACAACCCTGAGCCTGTGTCCCCTCGACACGAGCCGCTTATGAAGAAAAACAAGCACACCAAGGCCCGAGCTGTCCACGAATTCGACCTTTGAAAAGTCAAGAACCACGTCCTCCTCAGCGTCGGCGAGGCGCTCAATGTGGGGCCGCACGCGCGAAACGTAGGCGGCATCAAGATCGTCCGTGATTTCAATCTTCCGCGACATGAATAGCGACACCGTTACTGCCCAATTTTTTACTCGCAACTGCACGTTGATGTTGCATTGAATCTCTTACTTCAATCTTAAGAAGCGGAATGGCTTTGCGGGGAGCTGACGGCGGCTGATTTTTATGGGATCGGGCCAAGGCTTGTGCTCTACAGCTGCTCTCAACCTTAGTTCTGTTTCGTTCAGGTTCAGATCATGACCCGCAAAAAGCAAAATCGTCTTCTGGCCATCGTGGTTTCAGCGCTTCTCGCCCTGATCGCACTGGCGCTCTTCGCCAAACTCCGCGATGACAACTCCTCCCTCGCCAAGCTCTACGATTTCATCAAGGACACGTCGCTTTTGATAGCCACGGTAGCAGTGGCTTATCTTGCGAACGTCTACCAAAAGCGGCAGCAGTTCCTGCAATCGCTACGTGAACAATGGCGCGAGATCGTGCAGGCGAAGGCCGCGCTCATCTATTATTGCGACAAGGAAGCATGCTCGATTGAGGATTATCTCAGCGCGTCCCAACAACTTTCAGAATGCATCGACAATATGCGAATTGTTTATACGAATGTCGGTGAGACTGAGGAGTTGATCGGCCTGTTTCCTTACGCGCCGCTGCATCACATGCGTCATGCTTTGGAAACGGTCCATCCGCGCGCATGTCAGCCGGGCTCACCGCAATTTGCCATTGCACGCGATCAGATTTGGAACGCCTTCAATGCAATACGGGAGCATTTTCTGGAGGAGTTCGACATCGAAGAGCCGAGCAAGCCTATTCTGGTTCACGCGATGAAGCGGACGAAGGTGCCCGGCTCGACGTCAGGTGCGCAGCGGCTCCACGATAAGCAGGCGGCAGTCGTAAAAGCGAAGCGTGCGCTGGAAGAGAGCAACGCCACCTAGCAGAAGTTCCGGATAGCTGAACCTATATTCGCGAGCCATTATGGCGCCGCTTGGCAAGGCCTTATGAGGCATAGACGCACTCGCAAAGGGAAGAACGATTCTGATGAACACAGCTCCTGAAAAGATCCTCATTTTGCATGATGATCATCACGCCAAACACATCGGGCGAACGTCCGATGGTAAGCAATTTTTCTTGAGCAGCGCATTCGAGCCTGCAATAGGCGAGAAGGCAGGTCGTGAATTCGTTGTCCTATTCTTGTTCGACGATGACGGTGAATTAATTGAAGACCGTATAGACGATTTGGGTACGCGCGGCGACCTCAGGTTGGATGGTCGGTTGCCTGGAAACAAGGCGTCAGGAAGCAGAGCAATCGACGAAGCGATAAATCACCGTCTCGGCGAGCTTGGCGACTTTAACTTTGACGATATAGAAATTCGCCCGTTTGAGATCAATCGATTTGATACCAAGTTTGGCTTTATTGCGATGGAGCCGGAGGAGGAAGGTGAAGATTGGTGTGTCGAGTTTCACCCTGGAAACCTCATGGCGTTTTACCCACCGTGGGATGGCTACTATGATACGTAGTTTTGCATTTGGCACCCTTTCCAGTTTACCCAATTTCCTGTTTTTGTTCCGCAGTCAAAATTGGAAGGCGGCCGTGCCGATGCCGGGGATGCGCGCTCCTCACCTGCTTAGCAAAGAGTGCCATGCGGCCTATCCCCCTCTCCCCGGCGAGGAGAGGGTTGGGGTGAGGGGCGCAATGCATCTTGCGATGCTGAGCTGAGGCTACAATTCCAAACGGCCAGCAAAGCTGGCCGCAAGCAATCTAAAACCAAACACTCGCTAAGCGCTTAGTGCTTGACCTTGCGCCAAAGGGTCTTCTTGGCGACAAACAACAATCCAATCAGAGCCAAGAAATAGACGAGGACAGAGAGCCCCATCCTTTTCCGGTCCACGAGATGAGGCTCAGCAGCCCAAGAGAGAAACGCGGTGACATCGCGCGTTTCCTGATCAAGCGTGTTGGGCGTCTTGTCTTCGTAGTCGACGGCGCCATCGGTCAAAGGCTGAGGCATCGCGATTTGATGGCCAGGGAAGGCAACGTTGTAAGACATGCCGTCCGCCATTTGCTTGTCTTTAGGCGCATCCTTATAGCCGGTCAGGAGCGCGTACAGGTAGTCTGAACCCTGCTCCTGATATTGCGTGGCCAAATCCTTCATCATAGCGAAGGGGAATGCATACCATGCCAAATGCCGCTCGACTGTCCGGGCCTTCGCGATAACGGAAAGGTCCGGCGGCACCGCTCCATTAAGTGTCGCTGCCGCTTCTTTTTCGTTCTTGAACCGCCACTGAAAATTATCTGATGGCTTTCCAGGGCGAACATTGGGCTCGCCCTTATCATTGAAGCCGTCAGTAACCTGATACTCAGCGGCAATCGCTTCGACCACTTCCTTCGGAAATTGAGGGCCGCCTGGCTCCCCAAGGTTCCGGTAGGATAGCAGTCTCAGATTGTGGCAGTTCGCACAGACGTTTTTGTAGACTTTGAAGCCGCGCCGTAGCTGCTGCTGATCGAAGTAGCCGAACATTCCGCCGAACGTCCACTTCTGGCGTGGTGCTTCAAAATGCTCCTCCTCGCTGGCCGCGGCATGCTCTGTCTTCTCCGCGGCGTGCAAGGGCAGCATTGAATACACCCCCAGCAAGCTGGCGGTAACGACGATTCGCGCGGCGCGGCGAGCGTGGCTGATCTGAAGAATAGTCATACCTAGCTCCTCTATTCGGCTGGCACGGGGTGCACACCGCCGCGCTTAGATCGGGTGTTAGATTTATCGCCAAATGAGTCAGCGACGTTGTTCGGCATCGGCTTCGGCGTTTCGATCAAGCCGAGCAGAGGCATGATGATGAGGAAGTGCGCGAAGTAATAGAGAGTGAGGACACGCGAGGTCCAAAGATTGATGCCCTCAGGCGACTTCGAACCAAGATAGCCAAGCGAGATGCAAGTGAAGACCAGCGCCCAGAAAAACCATTTATAGATCGGGCGGTAGCGTGTTGAGCGGACGCGCGAGGTATCGAGCCACGGGATGAAGTAGAGCACGACAAGCGCGCCGAACATAGCCATGACGCCACCGAGTTTCGACGGAATGGCCCGGAGGATCGCGTAGAAGGGCAGGAAGTACCATTCCGGCACGATATGCGGCGGTGTCTGTAGCGGATTCGCTGGAATGTAGTTGTCCGCATGGCCGAGATAGTTCGGCACATAGAATACGAAATACGCGAAGAGGAGGCCAAAGACGGCAACACCGAACGTATCCTTCGACGTAAAATAGGGGTGGAAGGGAAGAGTCTCTTTCTTTTCGTCGCGGATATCAAGGCCGGTCGGATTATTGCTGCCCGGCACATGAAGCGCCCAGATATGCAAGCCGACAAGACCAGCGATAACGAAGGGGAGGAGATAATGGAGGCTGAATAGCCGGTTGAGCGTGGCGTTGTCGACCGAGAAACCGCCCCAGACCCATTGCACGAGTGTCGTGCCAAGTCCTGGAATGAGAGAATCGAGCGACGAGAAAAGGTTGGTGATAACAGTCACCGCCCAGAAGCTCATCTGACCCCAAACCAGCGAATAACCCATGAAGGCCGTCGCGATCATGACGATCAGGATTGTTACGCCGATCATCCACAGAACTTCACGCGGAGCCTTGTAAGAACCGTAATAAAGACCGCGGAAGGTATGGATGTATACGGCGAGGAAGAACATCGAGGCGCCAACAGCGTGGGTGTAGCGCAAGAGCCAGCCGTAATTCACGTCGCGCATCAGCTTCTCGACTGAGTCGAACGCGAGCAACGTGTTCGGCGTATAGTGCATCGCCAAAATCACGCCGGTGAAGATTTGAATCCCCAGGATGAATGTGAGGATTGCACCGAACGTCCACAGGTAGTTTAGGTTGCGCGGCGTTGGGAACGCCATGAAATCGGCTGTGAAGCGAATAATAGGCAGCCGTGTATCAAGCCAGCGGGTGAACGCTGTCTTCGGCTGATATGTGGAAACATGTGCCATGGAATTAACCTTCTCGGGAACGTGAAAGGCTTAGCCGATCTTGATCTTGCTGTCCGACACGAATTGGTAGGGAGGAACTTCCAGATTACGCGGAGCCGGACCCTGCCGGATACGCCCCGCCGTGTCGTAAACGGAGCCGTGGCACGGGCAGAACCAGCCACCATATGGGCCCTTTTCGTCCGCAGGCCCCTGTCCCTTTGGAATACAGCCAAGATGGGTGCAGATGCCGATCATCACGAGCCAGTTTTCCTTGCCCGGCTTCGTGCGGTTCTCATCTGTTGCGGGAACTTCGGCGAGCGCCCCCATAACGCGGGCTTCAGGATCCTTCAGCTCGCCGAGTGGCGTCTTTTTTGCCTTCTCAATTTCTTCAGGGGTGCGATTCCGAATGAAAATCGGCTTGCCGCGCCACATGAAAGTCGCGGCCTGGCCAACCTGAATAGGCGCGAGGTCTACATCGATAGACGCCAGAGACAGCGCCGAGGCATCTGGGTTCATCTGGTCGATAGCAGGCCAAAGGGCAGCGGCTGCGCCGATTGTCAGAAAAGCCGTGGTCGCGATATAGATGAAATCCCGGCGCGTCACATCTTCATTGTGATCGTCGATCGTAGAAGCCATTGGGCCCTTCCTTACAGGATTGTTCTAGTTTTCTTGCAAAATCGCAGCCTTATGACACGGGTAAGAATTGCATGTCCATGGCGCAAATTGGCGCGAGTGACGGCGAGGACCAAATAAAATGCGCGTTGCGCTTTATCAGCCGGACATCCCGCAGAACACCGGTACGATATTAAGGCTTTGCGCCTGTCTTGGCATTGCTACCGATATCGTCGAACCGGCAGGCTTCGATATTTCCGACCGGGCTTTAAAGAGAGCCGCCCTCGACTATGCCAACTCCGTGCAAATCGCAAGGTATGAAAATTTTGCGGCCTTCAAGGCCGAGCAGGAAGCGCGAGGCTCACGCCTCATTCTGCTTACGACCAAAGCGGAAAGCGCTTATCATGAGTTTGCTTTCCGCCCCTCGGATATTATCATGGCGGGAAGGGAAAGTGCAGGGGTCCCTGACGAGGTTCAGGCGGCTGCGGATGCGCGCGTGCGTATACCGATGGGAAGGGAATTCCGATCCTTGAATGTTGCCGTCGCTCTTGCAATGGTGCTAGGAGAGGCGCTTAGGCAAACAAGCGGTTTTAACAGCTTAGCGTAATTTCAAAGCGGCGGAGTAGCCATGTCGCAGCCGGACCCGGCTCAGGACGCAGCCGCGCAAAACGCGCATTCTTCGAAATCCGAAAATCCCGAGCTTTTCAATCTTGAGAAATCAAAGGCGCGGGTGTGGTTTTCAGCGCTGCGAGACGATATTTGCGCTGAACTTGAGCGCATCGAAGACGAACTGACGGCCGGACCCATGGCGAGCCAGGCGGCGGGCCGATTCGTGCGCAAGCCTTGGAAGCGCGTTGATCATTCCGGAGCGGATGGCGGCGGCGGCACCATGGCGATGCTGAATGGGCGCGTATTCGAAAAGGCCGGGGTGCATGTCTCGACCGTTCACGGTGAGTTCGCGCCGGAATTCCGGGCGCAAATTCCAGGCGCGGAGGAAAGCCCGGCATTCTGGGCTTCTGGCATTTCCCTTATCGCGCATCCGCATAATCCGAACGTGCCAGCAGTCCACATGAATACCCGTTTCATTGTGACGTCCAAATGGTGGTTTGGCGGCGGCGCGGATTTGACGCCAGTTCTCGACCGGCGGCGCACTCAAGAGTACGCGGACACGGTGGACTTTCACGCGAGTATGAAGCGCGCCTGCGACAGGCATCCTGTCGCCGATTACGCGAAATACAAAAAATGGTGCGAAGACTATTTCTGGCTGAAGCACCGCAATGAGCCGCGCGGGGTTGGCGGCATATTTTTCGATTACCACAATTCTGGCAATTGGGACGCCGACTTCGCCTTCACTCAAGATGTCGGGCGCGCTTTTCTCGATATTTACCCCAAACTCGTGCGGCGGAATATGGGGCTACCCTGGACCGAGGCGGACAGGGAAGAGCAACTTGTGCGGCGCGGGCGCTATGTCGAGTTCAATCTATTATATGATCGCGGCACAATGTTCGGCCTGAGAACAGGCGGCAATGTCGATGCGATCCTCTCGTCCATGCCGCCTATAGTGAAGTGGCCATAAAGGCCGTTGCTCGTCGCCGCAATGATATCCGCCTTGGACGTCGCAGTTTTGCCATCTTCCATACTGGTTACTCATAAAGATCGGCGCGAGTTGGGGGCACAAGGCTCTCCGCCTTCGATGTCCGCGACGCAAGCGTTTGGTAGATCCGCGCCGAACCCCGGGTAAAGGCGAGCGAGCACCCGGCGAGATAGGCAACCCAAATCCGGTACATCTCCTCGCCAACGAGTTGCACGGCCTCCTCGCGCCGGGCTGTCAGGCGTTCGCACCAATGCCGTGTCGTTAGCGCATAATGTGGACGCCAAGCTTCGACATCATGGACCTCGAAACCATGGATTTCGAGCGCGCGGACCGTGCCGCCAATGTCATCGAGTTCGCCGCCGGGGAAAATGTACTTGGTCAGCGCACGCTGCTCGGGCCGGGCGGTGAAGCGCCGCGACTTCTTCTTGGCGCGCCGCGATATGGCATGGTTCAGGAATAACCCCTCGCGGGAGAGAAGCGATTTTACCTTGCCGAGATAAAGCGGAATATTTGCCGTGCCGATATGTTCATACATGCCAATCGATGCAATCTTATCGAACGTGCCCGTCAAATGGGCGTAGTCCCTGATTTCGACAGTGACGCGATCCTCAAGGCCTTTTTCCCGAACACGCGCTTTCGCGATCTCAAGCTGGGCGTCGGATAGGGTTATGCCATGCGCTTTGACGCCATATTTCTCTGCCGCGTAGCAAACAAGGCCGCCCCAGCCGCAGCCAATGTCGAGGAAAGTCTCGCCTTCGCGAAGGCGTAGCTTTCGACAGATCATCTCCAGCTTGTCTTCTTGCGCCTGTTCGAGACTATTATCCCAGCGCGTGAAGTAGCCGCAGGAATATTGCATCCACGGATCAAGAAACAGCCGGTAAAATGGGTTTCCAACGTCGTAATGAAATTTGATAAAGTCGCTGTTTTCGGCTTGTTCCCTATTTTCGCCGCTCACATTGCCCGAATAGTCACGGCTTCGCGACGGCGCCTCAGCGCGTGAAAAGAGAAACGGCCACAGCGACTTCAAGACGAGGCGTTTGTCGATCTGACGAAGACGTTTTCGTGTACCTGCATCGCCCAATTGTTCTCCAAGATCAATGAGCGTGCCGCCCTCGAAGCCAATCTGGCCGTGGGCATAATGGCGAATGAGCCGGTCGAGGGTTGGACGCCTTAAAATCGAAGAGATCACCCCTGCGCTGCCTATCGTGATGGCGAGCTTGCCTTGCGGCGAGGGGCCAAGCGGCACGAGGCTTCCATCCCAAAGACGTAGGCTTGCGTTTATCTGCAAGCGCCGTCCAAGCTCCTCCGCAATCGTCCGCGCCGCGTCGAGCTGACGGGCGGCTTTATCAGCGGTCATAGCGATAATTCACCTTTCGCGCTAAAATTGAAGCTCTTCAGTGCAAACTTTTCGGTAGCATCCCTGGATTGTGTTGGCAAAGCATCTGGCCGTTCGATCCTTGCGTGGTGCTGTTGGCGCTAGGAATTGCCATGCAGGGAGCATTTAGCGGCTTGTGGGGAAGGGGGCGCTTGAATGGTTGCGATCTTCTGGTCCAATTGCAGAAATTCAAACGCCGGGCGCTATCCGCACTTTCAAGGAAAAGACGCATCATAGAATAATAATGCCAAGCTTATGGTTAAATTAATTTCGGTAAAATACGGCAACAGTAGCTACGTAAAAACCTTTAGAATATGCTAATTAACTTCCAAGTTGATATTTGCAAACAAACAAACCGGCCCACAAGGTTAGAGCGGCTCGCTCGATTATAAGCCTATTTGTTGTTGGAACAATAGGACTGGGAGGTCTCTAATGAACGCTAATCTTGTATCAATGGTCATGCAGTCACTTTCCTCGGAAACAGTGGGAAAGATTGCAACTACTTTGGGGATTGATCAATCGATCATTCAGAGGGCAATCGGCGCCTCAGTGCCCGCTTTGCTCGGCAGCATGGCAAATGTTGCCTCCACGCCCGACGGCGCCCAGCGGCTTGCGAATGCCACCTCTCAGATCGCAGGGGCAGAGCATATGGAAGTGAGCCAAAAGGGCTTCGTCGACGAGGGTTGGAGCTTGATCTCCTCGCTTCTTGGTCACGGGCAGCTCGAAACAATCAGCTCGGTTATCGCGCAATATGCTGGCTTCGGCCAAGGAGCCGCGAAAAGATTGCTGGCTTATATTGCTCCATTCATCGTTGGCTCTCTCAGGAAGGAGCAGGTGAATTCGGGCTTGGATTCGAGGGGTTTGGCGTCGTTGCTCGCGTCTCAGCGGGGCAATATCGAGCGGGCTCTCCCAGCCGGTGTGGCTCGGCGGCTTGAAGATGCTGAAATCCAAGATACGCGCCGCCCTGCGCCTCAAAGGGGATATATGCAGGAGCGGGAAGCCTCAAGCACGTCGGGACGCTGGGCCTATTGGCTTTTGCCTGCTCTCATAATTGCAGGTCTCGCGGCTTACCTTCTTCCCTATTCCCAGCGTCAAACGAAAACCACCCAAGAGGTCAATCGCACCACCCCGGCCCAACCGGATACGACCACCACTGCGCCAAGGCCGGTCGCAAGCCTTGAAGACGATATAGTATCGAATGTCAGCAAGCTTCGTACCGCGCTGCAGGGGATCAAGGATCCTGCATCGGCGCAAGCGGCTCTTCCTGAGCTCCGCGACATTGCCGGCCGCTTTTCGAAGTTAAAGACGCAGGCTCAGCAGCTTCCTGCAGACAGCCGGAAAGCTTTGGCGACGGCGATATCGAATAGGATACCCGATCTGAACACCTTATTCGATCGCTTCACGGCCGAACCAAGTTTGGTTGGCGACGCGAAGCCCACGATTGACAGCGTGCGCACCGAGTTAAACGGCCTGGCCAAGGCATAGGTTAGACCGCTTACCCAGCCCTTGCCCGTGAGCGGACTTGCTTCGCGGGCCAAGGGCTGTGAAATACTTGTGTCCTTTTGCAACCAAATACTGCAAAGTTGTAGTATAAAACACAATATGAAATCCATTTCGAATAATTGAACCGGCAATAAAGCAAATATTATCCAAAGAAAATGACATATTTCTACGTTTGATATCAATCAAATCCTCATAGAAATTATGTCATAAGTTCGGGCATCTGGCGCAAACGGGCGCTAGAGCGCTCAATAATTCTTTCAAAAACGCTCAGTGTAGGAGTTACTTCATGAAACGGGCATCCGCATTTGCAGTGGCTGCATTCATGCTTGCAGCCTCAAGTTCCCTCGTCACAACCACAACGCAAGCTGCCGCCGAAGGAGGATGGCGCGAACCCATTTCGGATAGCCGAAGTGAGTGGCGTGACCAGCTTTTGGACCGGCTGGAGAGCCGTGGCGACCTACGCGACCTTATTCAAGACCGGATGCGTAGCCGCGCTGATCTCCGCGACCTCATTTTGGATCGGCTGGAGCGAAAAGCGAAGTTGCGCGATCTCGCTTTGGATCGGATGCGCGGACGCGCCGATTTCCGCGATTATTTGCTCGAAGCGTTAGAGAGCCGCGGCGATTACGGCGACCGCTTCTCAGACCGGTTCGGGTCTCGCGATGATTTGCGCGACCTCATTTTGCAGAAGGCGGAAAGGCGCGCTAAATTGCGTGATCTCATCCTGGACCGTATGGAACGCCGTCAGGCTCTCCGTGATCTCATCCTAAACAAGATGCAGGGCCGCTCCGATTTGCGTGATCTTGCCCTGGATCGGTTTGAGAGCCGCGGCGACCTGCGCGACCTAATCTCGGACCGCTTAGGCAGCCGCTTCGGCGATTATGGCGCGTCGGATTACGGCGACCAGTCGGATATGAGCTCTTACCCATCGGAATCGGACAGTGGCGGGTCTTTGGCACCGTCGGAGAAGCGCGAGCTTCGTGAATTCATCCTCGATCGCATTCGCGACCGTGGCGATCTGGGCGAGCGTTTGGAGCAGATCCGCGACCGGCTCGGCGGCACCGAGTGAACGCCTGAACCCCAATCATGACGATCCGAAAATCAAATTCAGGGCCTTTACGGTCCAAATCTAAAAATGGGAGAGACCAAATGAATAAGTCCATTCTTGCCGCAGCGCTTTTAATGCTGACGCCATTGCCCGCGTTCAGTCAGGATGTGCCGCGTTCTACTGGTGGCGGTCAGGAGGCGCAGCGTTCAGGCAGCGGTCAGTCTGGCGCCACTGGGGAGGTTAACAAAGGTTCGTCCGCGCAAACTAAAGAAAGCGGCCGCGAGGATTTCCTGGACCAGCTCGCAAAGACTGGGCTGCGTGATCGCGTGGCTATGGCGGTGGAAGTCGTCGGAAGGGCTTGCGCTGCCGACATTGATGAACTCTGCGGCGACGTCGAGCCTGGAAAGGGACGAATTGCGCGATGCCTCAAGGAAAATGAAGAAGAGCTAAGCCGCAGATGCCGCGTGGCCCTGTATGTGGTGTCCCGCCGGGTCGCAAACACCGTGCGGAACCTTGCAAACGCTTGCTTGAGTGACGTTCAAGAGCAATGCGGGTCTTCGGACAATGTCGCGCAGTGCGTGATGCAGAAAAGAGAATCTTTCTCTCCTGCTTGCCATACCGTCGTCGCAGCCCTCCGGAAAACCGGGCAGGCGGCTATGACAGCTCTGAAGGGAATGCCCGTCTTTAGTTCTGATGACAAGAATCTCGGCCAGGTCGTCGAGGTCATAAAAGGACCGGACGGTAAAGTTCAGGCCGTACAGATCCAAGTTGGCCGCTTCCTCGGGATTGGCGACAAGGTGGTTGTCATCGACGCCAACAAACTGCAGCAGCTAGCCGACCGCATCAAGCTCCGCCTTGACAGCGACGAGGTTCGCAGTCTCCCGCAGGCGAAGAAATCACCTCAACAGTAAAGCGTTCGCGCTATTGCTGAAGAGGAAGCGCATCAATTGGCCGGTTCCGAATGGAGCTGGCCTTTTTTAGTGCCTAAAGCGGATCACGCTTAGATAAAATCGAGTCTTTGGGACGGCGAGCGCAGCGTGCCTCGCAGTGACGTTGTGCTCAGACGAACTCAAAATGCTTCAGCGCTTCGGCGCGCCATAAAGCCTTTGCGCCGCCGCAATGTCGGATGGCTGCAAAGTTTGAGCATGCTCATCATAGCGGTAGGCCATTAGGGCGCCGGCGCTATCCGGGTGGTCGAGGCCGATGGCGTGACCGATTTCATGCGTGAACGTGTAGCGCAGATCGTAGACCGCGAGATTTCCGTCAAAACCTACTTTCCAGGGCGACCTCGGATTGAGGCAGACATAGGCTTGGTCGATGCCAGCCGCAGTTTTGCCGCCTGCAGCATCATCCGATCCCGCGGAAGGTGCAGAACGAGCTTGGCCGAGCGCCTTTGCGACAGGAGCGGTTAGGCGGTTGCTTCGATAGCTGAGATTAGCGAAGGCTTTGCCTTCCGGGATGTCCTGCGCGCCAATCACAATGTTCGCGGTGCTGGGATCGTCTACCTCGATGAAAGTGACATTCGCCGCTGCTTCCCAAGCCACAAAGGCGGCTCGCAGTTCGCGCCTCGCGATCTCCTGCGAAAGGCCCGGTGACTGCTCAAGGATGCCGCCAAATGCGTGCATTGCGGCACAGTTGCTCGGGCTTAGGATACTTTTGTTTCCTGGAACGGAGTAGGGAGCGGTTAGGATAGAGTATGTAATCGCCGTGCCATCGGCTGGCGCCGCTGACTCCCAGCGTAACAGCCGCCCTTCTACTTGCAAGAGCGACCCTGAATACGCGGCGCATGCGCCCAAGACTTGCGACGCAGCCGCCAAAGCGATCGAAACAAACGCTATTCTCACCGATTACCCCCCACCCACTGATTGCAGAGGCCTATCACAGCATTAACGTATTATTAGCCATGATACAATCCTGCGTTGGGGAGTGTGTCCTAAGCTCTACGCTGGACAAGCAAAAATCCAGCTATCCGTCCGAAGAGCGCAAAAAGGACCATTCTGTGGCAGATTCAGACGGGCGGGAGGGTCTTTGGGGCTAAGACTTTGCTCGGGTTTTTGCGCTATGCGGCAAGTTATCGCAGCCGTCAGACGTCCGCTCTAAGAGCTGACGCCTCTCCAGCGACCCATGTCTCGTAGATACGCATAGCGCTCGGGTCGAAGGCGACCATATCGGCGCGATAATTTGGGGCGAGATGACCCAATTTCATATCGAGGCCTAGAAAACGCGCAGGCTCCGCCGCAGCATAGCGTAAGGCCTGTGTGAGAGGCACTCTAAGAAGCTCGACGCAATTGCGCACAGCCGTCGCCATATCGAGAGCAGCGCCCGCCAGTGTGCCGTCCGATCGGGTGCAGCGGCCATTGCGAACGGTGATTTCTTGTCCGTAGAGCGTGAATGACGCTTTGATCCCGCCCACGGACGGCATCGCATCCGTGACCAGCATGGGCCGCGCTGCGCCTCTAAGCGCGAGCTTGAGCATCGCGGCATCGACATGTTCGCCATCAACGATCATGCCGAACCATGCGCCAGGCTCTTCAAGAGCCGCCGCTATTGGCCCTGGCTCGCGGCTCGCAAGTGGGCGCATCGCGTTGAAGAGATGAGTGAAGCCAGTGAGCCCCTCCGCTAGCGCGGCTTTAGTCTGCGCATAGGTCGCCATCGAATGTCCCAGCGAGAATTTCACACCGGCGCGGGCCAGCTCGGCGATAAAGCCAGCGGGAACACGCTCGGGCGCTAGTGTTAGCAAAGTTAGCCCTGGGCGGGGCTCCATCAGGAGTTCGATGTCTTGCCGGCAGGGCATGCGGATCATCGCCGGATCGTGCACGCCCGGTTTCCCCGGCGATAAGAAGGGTCCTTCGAGGTGAATGCCAAGAACGCTCGGATTGGAGGCGGCGGCCTCATTGACCGCATGAAGTGCTGCGCGCATTTTGGCGGGCGTATCGCTAATCAGCGTGGGTAAGAACGCGGTTGTCCCGAATTGCCGATGAGCGCGCGCTATCGTGGTGATGGTTTCGGCACTTGGTTTATCATTGAACAGAACGTCGCCACCGCCATTCACCTGCACATCGATGAAACCGGGTGCGAGCCATGCGCCGTCTGGCAGATTTGTGACTGGCATTGCCGCAGGTAGCTCGCGGCGCGGAGCAAGTGCCGCGATGCACCCGCCTTCAATGACCACGGCATAATCATCATGGCGAAGCCAGCCATCAAAGACAGTATCCGCCGCCACGGCGTATTGGGCTGCTCCGTTCATCGGGTTCGTGTGACCTTTTGTAGATGGCGGGGCCGGTCAACATCTGCGCCGAGCCGTTCCGCCAAGCGCACGGCCATCGCATAAAAGCTCTGGATCAGGCAGACAGCGTCCGTTTCCGGGTGATCTGGCGCAAGCGCTAGCAACCGCCCCTTCGCAGCTACGCCAGGCTCAGCGGTGAATAAAGCTGTGCCTTTCTCGCGAAGATTGGCAGCAAGCCGCCGCATCCCTTCGGCAGCCTCATCGGACGGCATAAACATCATGATTGGATAGCTCGACGACACGAGTGCAATTGGCCCATGCATAAATTCTGCCCCGCTGAAAGCCTCAGCATGGAGGTTGCAAGTTTCCTTGAGCTTGAGCGAGGCTTCGCGCGCGATGGCGAGCGTTGGCCCGCGGCCGATGGCTATCAAGCTTTTGGCACGGGCGAGCGGATCAAGTGCGACGCTCCAATCGAGTTCGGAGGCGGCGGCTAGCCTATCGGGGAGCCGCTCAAGCGCCGCGCGCAGCTTAACATCGCCAGTCCACTCTGCTGTCAGGCGTAGCAATGCGCCAAGGGTTGAGACGAACGTCTTGGTCGCCGCGACGCTCAGCTCCGGCCCTGCGCTCATGGGCAGCACGAGGTCGCACGTGGCGGCAAGCGGGCTATCGGCGGCATTGATAATAGCTACAGTGAGCGCGCCTGATGCCTTGGCGCTTCTTGCCGTCTCCACAAGGTCATCGCTTCTGCCGGATTGAGAGATGGCGAGAAACAATTGATCCTTTAGCTGAAGCTCGCGTCCATAAACGCTTGCAATGTTAGGCGCGGCGGCGGCTACGGGAAGCCCGATATAGCGTTCGATCAAATGTTTGCCGAAAGTTGCGGCGTGTGCCGAGCTGCCGCGCGCGCAGGTGACGACAATCTGCGGGGGGCGGCGTTTCAGGCGCGCGACGAGTTCCGCCACGGGTTGCGGCAAAGTCTCTTCCTGTCTTCTGAGCGCCGCCGGAGCCTCCCGGATCTCGCTCGTCATCCGCGCTTCGGCGTCTTTCATCTCTTGCTCCTTGTTAGGACGGCAGCTCGCGCGAGTTGCACTGCGCCCGATAGCGCATCTGCGGCGGCCGGAACGAGCCAGCTCCTCGTCTCCGCGCTGAGCCAGGGCTCGACACTTGATGCAAGGCCTCCGCTCAAGGTGAGTCTTCGCGCTCCGAGCGCGTGCAGCCGATTTGCCATTGCTTCGACATGCTCCGCCGCCAGCCGCATCAAATCGCAACCGGCGGGATCGTTTCGTGACGCATATTCGACGGCAAGCGGAGCGAGAGTGCCAAAGTCACGCGGTTTTGCTGCACTCATCCAGCGGACGATGGCGTTTGGGTCTTCTTCAAAATCTGCGAACACATGGCGGAGCAGGGCGGTCCACTCAATGCGTCCGTCATGCGCCCACAAGACGCGACGAAGGGTTTCGCAGCCAAGCCAAGCGCCGCTCCCTTCATCCGACACCGGAAAGCCCCAGCCGCCTGCGCGACGGAGTTTCCCGTCAATGATCGCATGGCCGACGCTGCCTGTTCCGATAATGATGACACCGCCATCCTCACCGCGATGCGCGCCGACGCAAGCCGCATGGGCATCGGTTGTATAAATGGCCTGACGGAAGGGGTTTCTGTAGCTCTGTAGGGCAGCCAGAGTGACTGGCTCACTCGCTCCCGCCAGCGCAAGACACGCCACGATTGCCCGATTACCCGATGAGATACCTGCCGCATTCAAACATTGGGATGCGGCATCAAGCACTGCATCGTAGCTTTTCTTAGGTCCAAGACGAATATTGGCGGGACCGGCCAAGCCCTCGCCAAGAGTCATCCCGGAAAAACTGCACAGGCGAGCACGGCATCGAGTGCCGCCACCATCCACACCAAGAAGAAGTAACTCTTTTTCCACCTAGAAGCTCTGATTGTAATGCTTATTTATATTCCAGTATGCCAGAGTTCAGGCCAAACGAACACGGTTTCGACTGTTAACCTTATGAACACTGAGAGACCAAGCCCCCGGTATTCCAACATTGACGTCTGGGAGCCTGTGGATGTTTTGGACGCCATGATCGAGGGGCAACTAGCCGCCGTGGCCGCTGTGCGCGCCGCGCGTGCGCCGATCACGCAGGCGGCGCTTGCGATGGAAACGCGCCTTAGGGACGGTGGCCGTCTTATCTATGCCGGGGCTGGGACATCCGGACGTCTCGCGGTCCAGGATGGCGCCGAGTTGATGCCGACATTCGGCTGGCCCAATGACCGTTTGCTGCTGCTCATTGCTGGCGGTGAAGAAGCCTTGCTTCGAGCGGTGGAAGGGGCAGAAGATGAGATCGAACAAGCGGCAGCGCTCGTGCGGCGTCACGGCATTGGCGCGACGGATGTTTTAGTCGCCGTGGCCGCAAGCGGAAAGACGCCCTTCACTCTGGCGTGTCTGCGTGAAGCAAAAAAGCTCGGCGCCTTGACCATCGGTGTTGCCAATAACCCTGGCACCCCGCTCCTCACCGAGGCAGAGCATTCGATTTATCTGGAGACAGGTCCCGAACCCATTGCTGGTTCAACACGTATGAACGCTGGTACTGCGCAGCGGATCACGCTGAACCTCTTGTCCTCGCTTGTGATGATCCGGCTTGGCAGGGTCTATGCTGGATTGATGGTGGATGTGCAGCCTTCCAACGCCAAGCTCGTGGAGCGGCAGGAAAACATCCTGATCCATCTGACCGGCAGGAGCAGGGCGGACGTTCGCGCCGCGTTGAAACAGTCTGATGGCAGTGTAAAAATCGCAATGCTGCTCCTCAAAGGCTGCGGCTTGAACGAGGCAAGGAGCGCTCTCGATCGCGCCGCTGGGCAGCTTCGGGCTGCGTTCGCGCTTGTCGCAGAGCGCGCCGCTCCCGTGCGCAAACATCCGGACTGATGCCCCGCTGTGAGGGGATCAACCTTGCGCGGCGCGAAACTCCATGGTGCCGTCGTCCAGTTTTCCGAACCGCAAGCTGAGTAGATCCAGCGCATAGTTCTGATAAAGCTTCCACGGCTTCTTTGAGCCTTGCCGGGGAAACTGGTCAATGGCCCGTTGTACATAGCCTGAGGTAAAAGAAAGAAAGGGGACTTCCGTTACGCTCGGATCCTGCTGGCGCGGTACGCATTGGGCATAGCCGTGCTCGTCCATATAGTTGAGCAAGCGGCAGACATACTCGGAGGTCAGGTCGGCCTTAAGTGTCCAAGAGGCGTTGGTATAGCCGAAGGCCGCCGCGAGGTTCGGCACATCGCTGAACATCATCCCCTTGTAGTTCATCGTCTTAGACAGATCGACCGGCTCGCCGTCTATACTAACCTTCATTCCGCTCAAGAGTTGCAGCTTCAATCCGGTAGCCGTGATGATGATGTCGGCTTCAAGCTCTTCGCCTGAGCTAAGCTTGAGGCCCTTCTCCGTAAATGTCTCAATCTGATCCGTGACGACGGACGCTTTGCCCTCTTTGATAGAGTTGAACAGGTCGGCGTCCGGCACGAGGCACAACCGTTGATCCCACGGATTATAGCGTGGCGTGAAGTGGGTCTCGACATCGTAGCTCAGGTCCGAGTTCGTCTTGGACCATCTTGATAATGGCTGCCTTCACGCGCTCCGGCTTACGCCGCGCCAGCCGATAGAAATACATGCCGAACAGCACATTCCTCCACCGGATAGACTGATAGGCCATCCGCCCGGGAACGTTGCGCTGTAGCCAAGTGGCCAGACGATCCACAGCCGGGCGCGATACGACATAGGTCGGCGAACGCTGCAGCATGACAACGTGGCTCGCATCCTCGGCCATTGCAGGCACCAGCGTAACAGCAGTCGCGCCGCTGCCGATGACGACGACGCGCTTGCCCTTATAGTCGAGGTTCTCTGGCCATTTTTGCGGATGCACGATGGGGCCTGCGAAGCGCTCCGTGCCCTTGAATTCCGGCGTAAAGCCTTCAGCGTAATTGTAGTAGCCGCTGCACATGAAAAGAAAATTGCAGGTGTAACGAGCTGGCTCATTCTCCGCGCCTCGGTCAACTTCGACCGTCCAGCGCGCATCTTTTGACGACCAATTCGCAGCCCTGACCTGATGGTGGTAGCGGATCGCGCGGTTGACGCCATAAGCCTCGGCTGTGTTTCGGATATAGTCCAAAATGTCGGGGCCATCGGCGATTGCCTTCGAGCCAATCCAAGGCCGGAACGCGTAGCCAAGGGTGTACATGTCGGAATCCGAGCGGATCCCGGGATAGCGGAAAAGATCCCATGTGCCGCCAATGGCGTCGCGGCCTTCAAGAATAGCATAGGACTTTCCAGGGCATTTTGTCGTGAGGTGACAGGCCGCGCCTATACCAGACAGGCCTGCGCCGACAATCAACACGTCGAAGTGTTCTACGCTCATTGGAACGTACTCCTCGCTACCCGGCGAAGCCCTAAGGGTTTCCGCGCTCTAAGATTGCGCTCGCCCACGAAGAACCTGGTGTGGGAAAAGCTTTCTATCAACGGCATCAATGCTCCGCCAACGAGAGCTTCACGCCGCATTCGACTTGGTTAATATAGCCTGTCTTGAGCTCTGGCGGAACGGTCTTGGCCTGAACCGGAGCAAGTTTTGTGAGCGAGAAGAAGCGGTAGATGAACGATTTTTTCCGGAAAACGGCTGAGAAAACAGCGCGCGCAGTCGGGTCGCCTTGGGCGTTCGTAGGCGCGGTGGCGATAATCGGCGTGTGGGCCGCTCTTGGTCCTGTATTTCACTATTCGGACACCTGGCAGCTCGTCATCAATACCGGCACCACAATCATCACTTTCCTGATCGTTTTTCTCATCCAGAACACGCAAAATCGTGAATCTCGCATCATGCGCCTCAAGCTCGACGAGTTGCTCCGCGGGGTGGAGGGCGCGCGAACTGGGTTTGTCTCGCTCGACCATATGACCGACGCCGAGTTGGACGAAGTGCATCAGGAGTTCGAGCGGTTAAAAGAGAAATACGCGCCTTTGGTCGAGGATGATCTAGCCGCGATCCACAACGAGCGGCAGTCAAGGCGTGAGCGGAGAAAAATGAGGCAGAAGGAATTAGAAAAAAGCGCTGCTACTTAGGCTTCGGCTTGCAGAGCTGGAAAGGCTTGACGATCTACGCCGCCGAAGCGCCGGTTGCGACGGCTATATTCTGACACGGCGCGTAAAAGCGTATGATCGGTAAAATCGGGCCAATAATCGTCGATGAAGACAAACTCACTATAGGCGCACTGCCATAGGAGAAAATTGCTGAGGCGCTGCTCGCCGCTCGTTCGAATAACGAGGTCAGGGTCGGGCATGCCTGCGGTTTCGAGAAAGCCGCCAACGTGATCGGAAGTGAGATCCGCTGGATCGAGCGCTCCACGCTCCGCCAAGCGCGCGATAGCGCGCACCGCGTTCGTTATTTCCTGTCGCGCACCATAGTTGAAGCCGACCGTGAGGTGGAGTTTTGAGTTATGCGCCGTCTCGCGCTCTACTTTTGCGATGAGGTCTTGGATCTCCGGCTCAAGTTTCTGCCGTTCTCCGATCACCTTTACCTTCACGCCTTTTTTGGCGAAGCTTGCTGCTTCCCTCTTAAAATAAAGCTTAAGAAGCCGCATCAGGGCGCGAACCTCATCGGCAGGGCGCGCCCAGTTCTCGGAGGAAAATGCATATACCGTTAAATATTCGATACCCATTTCCATTGCGGCCGACACGCAATTTTTGACCGCGCTGACGCCCTGCTCATGCCCTGCCAAGCGCGGCAGCCCTCGCGACTTCGCCCAGCGGCCATTGCCGTCCATAATGATGGCTGCATGTCGAGGAATGTTGAGAGTATTGATAGGCGCGATGCCCAAACTGCGCTGCATGCCGCGATCCCTTTGTGCGTTCGTGGCAACTTGCGAGGCGCGATATGGATTTCCCGCATCGAAGCTGTGCAGATTTTGTGCAGGGCCGCTGCGCGAGCTTTCGGGTGTGGCTGGAAAGTTTAAGTTAGTGTGCCGGTTCGAATTTCAGCTATAGAACTCGAAGCTGCAATTGGGACGCTTAAGCGCTTCTTCAGCTTTCGGCCAATTCCCGGCGTCGTTCGTCGCTTGGTTTCAAAAAATTGTCCATGCTATCCCCCGCTAGCAATCTACGAAGCGAGAAAGCAGATGAGTGAATTGCTCCCGTTGGACCTTCAAAAAGTGATTGGTTTGGCAGCCGAAGCGCTATCGCGAGTATCGGGGCGGGGCTGCCGGTTGGAGCAGGTCCAATTGCTTAGCAAGCCAGAAAGAAGAAATCTGGTCGCTCGCGCTGTCGCCTGCGACGCGGATGGCAAACCACAGCGAGTGATCGTGAAAGCGACGCGATCTTCCGGCTACAATCCCGCTGCTGAGAACGCGCTGTCTGAATCAGGCTTGGTTCGGGAGTGGGTCGCGACGGCACATCTCTCTACAACCGCTCCACACCGAGATCATGGGGCGGTACTGCTTGCTGGTGATGTAGGGCGTGGCATCCTTGTTTTCGAGGACCTCGGGGAGAACCTCCCCTCTCTTGTTGATCCTCTGCTGCACGCATCGGCCAATGAGGCAGAAGCTGCCCTTGCGTCTTATGCGATGGCGCTCGGGCGCCTGCATGCAGATACGGCCGGATGCCTTCAAACTCATCATGAAACCTATCAGTCGATATTTGGATTCGGGCGCAGTCTGCGCCCCCTCGGTTGGCAAGTTGAAGCCGACGCCAACGCCGTTGCGAGCGCAATCGGTCACGCACCGCCTGAAAATGAGTTGGAGTTACTTTCATCGCGGCTTCGAGATCCCGGGCCATGGCAGTCGCTCGGACACGGCGATCCATGCCCCGACAATGTGCTACTCTTCAACGGTCGCGCACGTTTGATCGATTATGAGGCGGCACGACCATCGCATGCGCTGCTAGACGGCGTATATTGGAGGCTAGGGTTTCCGACTTGCTGGTGCGCGGGACGGACGCCGACGGATGTCTGCGACCGCGTCGATTCGATCTATCGGAAAGAAATTTCTCGCACGATACCAGAGGCACTCGACGAGACGACTTATCGAACCGAGTTGACCTATATGGCTTCAGTCTGGCTCTTCACGTGCCTTTCGCAGGATTTGGAGGAGGCACTTAAGAGCGACGAAAAGTGGGGTCTCTGGTCGATCAGGGGGCGATTGCTTTGGTACCTTCAGGCAGTTGTCAGGATGAACGATGAGGCTGACGTGCTACCCGGCATCAAGCGAGCAGTTCAAGCATGGCTCGCTGATCTGAGCGACCGTTGGCCCGATGCCACGCCGCTCGGCCTATTTCCTGCGTTCGCGTCGGGGGCTTCGAAATAGACCATTTGATGTCAGCTACGGGTCATGAGCGCCCAACGCTGTCGGTTTCTTCGAAGTTCCTACGCAATCCCATTGCAGAAATTCAAGATGAAACACTGTCAAAACTTAAAACAAATGCGGCGCCTTGCTCGGAAGGGGCGAGGCGCACCGTTCCGCGATGGGCCTCGATAAGAGACCGCACGATCTGAAGGCCGAGTCCCGTTCCTCCTTCTTCGCGGCGCGTCGTGAAAAATGGCGCGAAAATCTTGTCGCGGTTGCCTGGCGAGACGCCGCGGCCATTATCGCGGAAGGTGATTTCGCTCTTGCCGTCCAATTCGCTGAGTTCAATCTCAATGCGCGTAGCCCCGTTTTGCGCGGCATTTTGAATGAGGTTCGTCGCGACAATTTCGAGGTTTTCGTCCGAGATCGGTACAAGAAGGCGTGGAAGACCCTGCCGCTCAACCGTCAAACTATCTGTGCTGTGCTCAAGCGCGATGCCCTCGATAAACGAGCCAGCGTCCGTCACCGCCTGGATGGGAACCGCATTGTCGGCGCGAGCGAGTTCCAGAAGCCGCGTGACGAGGGTTCCAAGGCGAGCGGTATCCTCCATAATATTATTGAGGAAACGGGTGCGATCGTGCTCCTCCATCGTGCTCATGTGATCCAGGAGAAGCTCAGCGGAGCCGCGAATTGAAGTCAGCGGCGTCTTGAACTCATGCGAGACATATGTCGCAAAATTTTTGATGTAATTCGCACGGGCTTCGAGCGCGGACGCCATCTCCAAAAGTGCGTCGCCAAGGGCGGCCACCTCTCGCGTTCCATAATGGTTAAGCGGCGTCATCGCGGCGCGATATCCTCTCGCCAGGCCGCGCGCTTGCCGGGAAAGGGCATCGATTGGACGCAGAATTCTGCGCGATGCTCTCCATCCCAGGATCATGGTGATGGCGAGAATGGCCATGGCCGTCAGCGCGAGGCGGTAGCGCGTCGCATAGAGTTGGCGGAACACGCTTTCCGGCGTGCGCGACAAGTAGATGATGCCCCAGAGGCGCCCGGCGCGGATAACTGGAAGGGCGATGAAAAGCCGAACGCGGGTTGCGCCGCCGAGCCTGGCAAGCGTGGACGACCCCTCCGACAGTACGCGCTTGCGAAGAACGCTTGCATAGCGTCCGCCCATGGCTTGCCGGACTTCCTCAGCATTGGCAAGCGACAGGCCCACTTCATCCCGGCCACCGATGACAGTGCCATGGGGATCAAGCACGCGGAATCCTGCAAGCGTGGAGAGTTGGACTTCAGTGAAGATCTCATAAAGCTGCTGACCGGCGGCAAGCGCCGTTTCGTCAGTCGGATGATCGGCAGGCAGGCCATCGGGGCGCGGAGGCAAAATCGACGCGCCGAGGAAGTCTAATCGCGGCGATGCTGGCAAATAGCGTTCGTTTGGTCGTTGTAGCGCAGGGGTTTCGAGTTTTACGCCGTACTCTTCAAAGGCCGGATTTGCGCGGATGACTGATTTTTGAAACACGGTTCCAAGGACCGCTGCTTGAGATATCAGCTCAGCTTCGGTCTCCCGAACAAGTTGATTGTCATAGAGCCGCAGAAACACCAAGCTGGCCAGCGGAAGCAGCAAAACAACAATATTAACGGAGAACAGTATCGTGCGAATACTCGGGCGGTATTTTATCCTTATTGCCCATGACTTTTTCCCGAGTCTCAAGTGCAAAACCCGAGCTTATAGCCGACGCCATGCACTGTCTCGATAATGTTGGCGCAACCGGCCTTCTCAAATTTCAGGCGGATGTGCCGGATATGACTGTCCACCGTGCGTCCTGAGACATTGACGTTGGCGGCGTAAATCGCTTCGATAATGTTATTGCGATCACGGACGTGGTTGGGGCGTTTTAAAAATGCCTGAAGGATTGCAAATTCGGTCGCGGTAAGATTGACACGCTGTCCTGAGAAGCTGGCGGCATGTGCTGGCGGATCGAGCTTCACGAGGCCGTAATGCAGTCCGCTTTCGTCGGCGGCCTCCGGAGCGACGATGGCCCGAGGACGGCGAAGGATGACCTTGATGCGTGCAACAAGCTCACGCGGGCTGAAGGGCTTCGAAACATAGTCATCGCCGCCAATCTCAAGCCCCACGATGCGATCAATCTCTTCGTCGCGCGATGAGAGGAAAACGATCGGCAGATCGGACGTCTTCCTAATCTCCTGACAGACCGCCAGCCCATCCATTTCGGGCATACTCACGTCGAGCACAATCAGGTCCGGAGAGATTTTTGGCAGTATCTGAAGCGCATTCCGGCCATCAGCCGCCTCATGAGTTTCATACCCCGCCTTCTGCAGGGCGAAACTCACGACCGTGCGCGTATGGGGGTCATCGTCGACGACGAGGATTGTGCCTGTCATAAATGCGTTTCCGGCTACCTGAGGTAGTATTGCCTATAAACCCCTTGAGGCTGAAACGAGGCTTGGCGAAAGGCGCAGCGGCCTTATCTGCCTCGCCAAAGCAAAAGCTGCAATAATCGAGGCCGCGAAGAATAGGCAAGAGATTATGATAAGTTTGATGAATGCGCGCCTCCTCGCCTGCGATGCGAGCAAGGTCGAAATTGCACTCGACCGAGGCTATAAGCTCACGATTTTTTTCCTCGATAGCCATCTGGCTCGTTTACTTATATCGCGCCCCGGCGGGCCTGCGGATGAGCCGGACTTGGTCGCTTTCGCCGGAACTCGCCGCGGGCAGTGATCCCATTGATGGGCGTGATCGGTACGACCTGACCGGCTTTCCCGGTGCTCCTATTTGCTCTATCTCCGAAAGCTGAAACAGCGATTTTGATTGAGACGGCACTGATAAGGGCGGAGATCCGACGCAGTCCCCTCCAAATTGCGTGGGAGTTCCGCTCTTCGCCTGAAGCCCCCTTTGCGGCTGTATTGGAAGACAGAGGCACGAGCGCTTATCAATTCGATCCGAGAGGTTCGCGCTTTACTCATTTCTTGAAACGCGATCTTGGCGATCACTATTATGGCTTCGGCGAAAAGAGCGGAAACGCAAATAAGCACGGCAGGCGGCTTAGAATGCGCGCCACCGATGCGCTTGGATATGACGCAACGCGGTCCGACCCTCTTTATAAACACATCCCGTTCTATCTGACGGTCCGGCCTGATCGTGGCGGCGATGCAGTAGGGCTATTCTACGATAATCTCGCCCATTCCGCCTTCGATCTTGGTCAGGAGATCGACGCCTATCATGGGGCCTATCGAAGCTTTGAAGCTGAGGATGGCGATCTTGATCTTTACGTAATATTCGGCCCCGCAATGCGTGACGTTGTGGCCCGCTTTACGGCGCTAACAGGCCGCACAGCCATGCCGCCGCGCTGGAGCGTCAGCTATTCCGGCTCTACGATGCAATATACCGAAGCGCCAGATGCGGCGGACCGCCTTGAGCATTTCCTTGATCTCACCGACCAGCACGCGATTCCCTGCCGCTCGTTCCACATGTCGTCCGGCTATACGCTGATCGGAGATAGGCGCTACGTGTTCACCTGGAACCGCGAGCGATTCCCGGATCCGAGCGCCATCGCGAACAGATTTGCCGATGCGGGCGTCCGCCTCATCGCCAATGTAAAACCAGCCATGCTTCTGGATCATCCTCGCTTTGCCGAGGTGGAGGCATTCCAAGGTTTTATCCGGGACAGCGAAGACCCGTCCCGTCCCCATATGGCTCAGTTCTGGGGCGGTGATGCTGCCTATCTTGATTTCACAAACCCGCAAACCGTCGCCTGGTGGCGCAAAGAGATCAAGGCGCAACTCCTGGACCATGGGATCAAATCGACTTGGAACGACAATAATGAGTTTGAAATCTGGGACGATGCCGCGCGCGTAGATTTGAATGGCGCGGGCGCGGCAATGGCGTGTCTTCGCCCCGTGCAATCCTTGCTCATGATGCGAGCGTCACGGCTTGCGCAGATCGATCATGCGCCGATGAAGCGGCCTTTTCTCATATCGCGTTCAGGCGGTCCCGGCATGCAGCGTTACGTCCAGACCTGGACCGGTGACAATCGCACCTCCTGGGAAACGCTGCGCTATAATTTGCGGATGGGACATGGGCTCAGCCTCTCGGGCGTGTTCAATTTCGGTCATGATGTGGGTGGATTTGCCGGGCCGAAGCCCGATCCGGAGCTTTTAATGCGCTGGATAGAGCAGGGCATTTACTGGCCGCGCCTTACCATTCATTCCTGGAATGACGACGGCTCGGCGACTGAGCCGTGGATGTATCCCGAGCTTTTGCCGCAGGTGCGCGCTGCGCTCAATTGGCGTGAACGCCTCATACCGCTGCTCTATTCTCTCATGTGGCGTGCACACGCCCATCACGAACCTATTCTCCGGCCTTTATTCTTCGACTTCCCTGGAGCAGCGCAGAGCTACGCGGAAGACGATAGCTTCATGGTTGGGCCTGATCTGCTCGTCGCGCCAGTCGTTGAGCAAGGCGCTGCTACGCGCGAAGTTTGGCTCCCCGAAATCGCAGGCGGTTGGCATGACATCCGGACTGGCGAATGGTTTTCCGGTGGCGCGCGTCACAATGTCGAAGCGCCGCTCGGCGCTGCGCCCGCTTTCGCGCGGGCAGGTTCAATTCTGCCGCTCGGACCCGACGCCGTCATGGAGTGACGGACCGCTTACGCTGAGGCTGTTTCCATTGGACGGCGCGAGCACCGCTCTCGAAATCTACGACGATGATGGCGAAAGCCTAGTCGATATTGCGAGCCCGCCATGCCTCATCCGCATCGACGCGAAATGGTCATTGGGCACAGCGCAACTCGCCATTTCTACGCAAGGATCGCGGCTCCCTCGCTGGCAAGAAATTCGATTCGAGGACGCTTCCGGCAAGCCGATTTCCGTTGCCGTCAATGGTGCCGTTCCAGCTTTCTGCTTTCTGTGAGTTCACTGCCCTTCGTGGAAAGGAACTAACGGCCAGCAGGTCTATTGCTTCACTTCCGTTTTCGCTCTCTGCCCAAGGGCTACGATCACGACAAGCAGGCAGCCAAAGCCGAAAGTAAGGTTGTCAAGTTTTTCGCCGAGCAAAATGGAAGAAAGCACAAGCGTAACAAACACCTGAAAAAGCTGCAGCTGCCCGACTTTGGCTACGCCGCCAAGGCCAAGCCCGATATTCCAAGCGAAGATGCCAATGAACATGCTGAAGATCGAGACATAACCGAAGCCTAACAATGATGGTAATGGCAGCGTCCGCATGGGCTCTGCGGGCCAGGACAAAAACGCAATCGCTATTGTTATGGGAAGTGCTGCGACGAGCTGCCAGCAGATCACCTCCCAGCCAGTCATTTCGCGCGAAAGCCTGCCGCTCAAGGCATATCCGGCGGCGGCGCATAAGGCTGCCACAACAAATAGTGCATCGCTCGGGAGAAACTTGCCCTTGGCCTCAATGACTACGAAGCTTAGCACGGACAATAGCACCTGCCAATGCATAGGCCCAAAAGCTTCGAGAGAGGCGCTCATTGGCGAGTAGCGTTGCGGCGGCCGCAGTCGCAAGCGGAAGAAATGCAAGGATAACGCCACCATGCGACGCTTCAGCCGTTGTTAATGCTAAGGTCGAAAGAAATGGGAACCCGCCGACGATTAAGACGCCTCCGATAAACAGCGGTCTCCAAATTGCGCGCGGCGGAAGGGGACGGCGAAGCCCAAGAAGTAACGTTGCCGCCAGAAATCCTGCGATGGCGGCGCGGCCCGCAGTCACAAAAGCGGGGTCAAGCGCAGTAAGCGCAAATCTTGTGGCGGGATAGGTGCCGCCGAAAATCAGTACCCCAAAGGCGCCAAACAACAGCCCTTTTGCATACCGCCTATCACCGATGATAGAGGCATTAGACGCATGTGAATCCATGTAATAAGTGCCAGATAGGGGTGGGGTGATGTTAATCATTTTGAGTTGCGAGAGGTGTCAGGCTAAGGGCAATTGAGTCAATGGCAATTGACGCTCAGCGGCAAACTGCCATATTGCAAGAGAACTGGCATATTTCGACCCCGCAAAGATGGCGGGTGGGAACAAGAGCGACACTTCAATGACCAAACGTACCTATCAACCAAGCAATTTGCGCCGGAAACGCCGCCACGGCTTCCGCGCGCGCATGGCCACCAAAACGGGGCGCCTTGTTCTGTCACGCAGGCGCGCTCGCGGGCGCAAGAAGCTTTCTGCCTAAAGCTTTGCAGCGGACGCGCCGGAGAAGTCATGCGGACGCTCAAAACGAGAGCCGAATACCAGCGCGTACAACGGGGCAGAAAATGGGTGACGCCTGCTTTCATCCTGCAAGGCGCGCCACGCGATAATCCGGCTAACGGCAGTGAGCCGCGGTTCGGTTTCACCGTTTCAGGCAAGTCGGTTTCGAAGGAACAAGCCGGAACCAAAAAACGCGGCACCGCGGTTGATCGCAACCGCGCCCGCAGACGGCTGAAGGAAGCTATCCGCGTTTCTTTCGATGCACATGCGCGCGCCGATTACGACTACGTGGTCATTGGCCGCGCCCTGGCCTTGACCAGAAAATTCGACGACCTACTTGCGGACATGCGTCTAGCATTCCATAAAGTGGGGCAGGTGGCGCGGTCAAATTAAGGACTTTTTGCAACCGCTGCGCCGAATGCGCCGGTTTGTGTTCCAAAGCTGGCACAAAACGGCTACAAGCGGTTCGAGCTGTTGGATCGGCTAAGCCGGACTTTTGCTTCTCCCCTTGAGCGGACTATGGAAAACAACAAAAACTTTATCCTTGCTATCGCATTGTCGCTTGCCGTGTTGGTCGGATGGCAAATGTTCTATATGCGCCCCGCAGCAGAGAGAGCCCGGCAGCAGCAGCTCATTGAAGCTCAGAAGGCCGCGCTTCAATCCACCGGCGCCACCGAGAGTACGGTTCCTGGCAAAGCGCCTCGGGAAATATCGGCAGACCAAACCACCCCTCTTCCGGCTACATTTGAATCACGGGAAGCCGCGATCGCAGCTTCGCCGCGCGTAAAAATCGATAGCCCCGATCTCATTGGTTCGATCAATCTCAAGGGCGGACGCCTCGACGACGTGGTGTTGCGCAATTATACCGTCACCGTCGACCCGAACAGTCAAAAAGTTATCTTGCTGTCCCCCTCGGGCAGCCCAACGCCATATTATGCGTTCACGGGTTGGCTCGCGTCCCAACCCGGCCTTGTTGTGCCGGGCGATAATACCGTTTGGCAACAGGAAGGCTCTGGTCCTCTTACGGCATCCAAGCCTGTCGTGCTTCGTTACGATAACGGCGCTGGTCTGATATTCCACCGCACGATCTCGGTGGACGCCCATTATATGTTTACGATCACCGACGCGGTAGAAAACCGCACCGGCCAAGCTGTCGCGCTGCAGCCTTATGGTCAAGTGGCGAGGCTTAACGAGCCCGCGACGTCAGGCTATTCGGTGCTGCATGAGGGGCTGATCGCGGGTATAGGCCAAGGTGGCGTCAAGGAATTCACCTATGACAATGCTACCAAGAACTACGTTCCTGGTCCTAATCCTCTCAAGAAGAGGCAAGGCTCGCCAAAAGAAACCTTTGCTGACGTAGGCGGCTGGGCTGGATTTACGGATCAATATTGGGCAACTGTGCTCATCCCGCAGAAGACCAACTCGAACGACATTCAGCTCTTCGGAAATGAAGATAAGCAATTCTTCGCCAATGTGATCGAGAAGCCCATTGTTGTCGAGCCGGGCGCTACGAGCAAGGTTGATAGCCGCGTCTTCGCAGGGGCCAAAGAAGTCAATTTGCTGAGGCAGTACGAAAATGACCTCGGCATCGCCCATTTCCATAATCTCATCGACTGGGGCTGGTTCCCCTTCCTGACCCAGCCGATGTTCAAGCTTCTTGATTTCTTCTACAAGCTTGTTGGAAATTTCGGCGTCGCGATCTTGCTCACGACAATTCTCGTGAAGCTCGTCTTCTTCCCGCTGGCCAATAAATCCTACGCCTCCATGAGCAAAATGAAGGCGTTGCAGCCTGAGATAAAGAAGCTCCAGGAACGCTATAAGGATGACGCCGCTAAGAAGCAGCAAGCGCAGATGGAGCTCTTCAAGAAGGCAAAAGTTAACCCGATGGCCGGGTGCCTGCCGATCTTGCTTCAGATCCCGGTATTCTTCTCGCTCTATAAGGTGCTGCTGATCGCCATCGAAATGCGGCATGCGCCATTCTTCGGCTGGATCAAGGACCTTTCGGCCCCCGATCCAACATCACTATTCAACCTGTTCGGTCTCATTCCCTGGACGCCGCCGGCGATACTTGATGATTGGCGTGCTGCCGCTGCTCATGGGCATCTCGATGTGGGTGCAAATGAGGCTCAATCCGACGCCGCCAGACCCGGTTCAGCAGCAGGTCTTCACCTATATGCCGGTTGTGTTCACCTTCATGCTGGCACAGCTTCCCGGCAGGCCTCGTGCTCTACTGGACGTGGAACAACATCCTGACCTTCAGCCAGCAGGCTCTCATCATGAAGCGGCAAGGCGCGGATGTCGACATCAGCGAGAATCTCGGCATAAAGCGGCTCACTGAGCGGCTGAAGGGTGCGCCGCCGCGTCCAAAGGATAATAACGGCCGCAGCCGCACGCCTGCCGAGTGAGGCCAGAGTGTCGCTGACGGAGGCTGAGTCTCAGGAAATAGCTGCGCGGGCCATTGAACTTTTCAAGGCCCCCGCAGACTTTGTCCTTGGCGTGACGGAAGTTGCGGCTCTGCCGCCGGGCGACCGCGTTGAGGTCGCCTTTGCGGGGCGTTCGAATGTCGGAAAATCAAGCCTCTTAAATGCGCTTCTTGGCAGGCGCAGCCTCGCGCGTGTCTCGAATACGCCAGGGCGAACCCGCGAACTCAATTATTTCTCGGTCGGTGAGCAGCTTTTCATCGTCGATATGCCGGGCTATGGCTACGCTAAGGCTCCGAAATCCCAAGTAAAGGGCTGGACGCAGCTCATTCATGACTATTTGCGCGGGCGTCCTCAGCTAAAAAGGGTGATGCTGCTGATCGATAGCCGCCACGGCCTCAAAAGCACCGACCGGGAGATCATGACCCTTCTCGATAAAGCGGCTGTATCCTATCAGGCGGTCCTGACTAAGGCCGATAAGCCGAAGGCGGGAAATCTCGGCCAAGTCCTAAAAGAGACAGAGGACGAGCTGCGCAAGCACCCAGCCGCCTATCCGAAAGTCCTCGCTACCTCAGCCGTAAACAGCGAAGGCATCGAGGAACTTCGCGAGGCAATAGCGGAGCTTTGCTTATAATAGCCCGTGCATCATGTCTCAGTCGTATAACTCGGGGCGAGTGCGTGAGGTCGATGATGGCCGGGGCAAGCCCGGTCATGACAATGAAGAGGGCTGCTTAATTCGCCCATAATCGCCCCGCGCTGTCATGTCCCGCCGGATCCTGAGTGGATGGCCGGGCTTCGACCCGGCCATCCATGAGTATGATTTTACTCGAAAAATTCCGGCGAGTGCTTGAGGCTATCGCTTTGCGGCTTGTCGTGGTTGATCCAAAGCTGCGCGTGGTTTTGGGCCACGAGATCGGCCATCCGCTGCAATGACGCGAGCGTTTTGTCTTTATCGACATTGGTCGCCGGTACGCGGCGGTTATCCCAATTGTCCTTGAAGTGGACAGCATCGCCGCTAAGCAGCAGCGCGCCGGTTTTCGGCAGCTTTACCAGAAGCACCTGATGGCCCGGCGTATGTCCCGGCGTTGAAATGATCGTAACACTACCGTCGCCGAACACATCGTAGTCGCCTTCGAGCTTTTTCACCGGATGCTCAGGCTTGAAGCGGCCAACGCCAAGCGGGGAGGGCCACTCATATTCCGCCTTTTGGACAAGCAGCGTCGATTGCGGAAAAAGTTCCACATTGCCGGCGTGGTCCGCATGGGTGTGCGAGAGGGCGAGATATTGAATTTCAGTAGGCTTGACGCCGATTTCCTCAAGCTGAGACGCAAGCGTTTTCGGTCTGCGCCATGTGGGCGAACCATTCGTGCCGCCAAGCCCGTTCGGCATAGAGGCGACGGAGTCGGGCACGCCCGTATCCCAGATCAAGTCTCCCTTGGCGTGGCGGATCAAATAGCAATTGCCGGTTAGGTCCATAGGCTTGCCTACATTGAGGCCAGGCGTCCAGCGCGACATGTCTTCCGCGTGCGCCTGACCGCAGTCGAAGATGTAGAGCTTTTTTATCCCTTCTTCCGCCGCCTGCGCCGCACTTGCCGCAGCGGTGATAGCCAGGGAGATGAAAGCTCCTCTAACCCAGCAAAATGGCCTCATTGTCGTCTCCTCCGTTTTTGTTGAGACATCGCCGCAATGCGGCGCGGGCAAGAACTCTCACATAAAACTGCGACGGTGGAATCACAAAAAACTGAGCTGCGCTGTTGGGGCGCGGGTGGAGCGCTAGCGGAACACGACCGTGCGATCGCCATTCAAAAGCACCCGGTGTTCCACATGCCATTTTACGGCGCGCGAAAGCACAAGGTTTTCCACGTCGCGGCCGACGTGCACAAGCTCTTCTGGCGACATCGCGTGGTCTACGCGCTGCACTTCCTGCTCGATAATGGGACCTTCATCGAGGTTCGATGTGACGTAATGTGCGGTGGCTCCGATGAGCTTGACGCCCCGGGCGTGAGCCTGATGATAGGGCTTGGCTCCCTTGAAGCTCGGCAAAAAAGAGTGGTGAATATTAATCGCGCGGCCCGCGAGTTCCTCGCAAAGCGATTGTGAAAGCACCTGCATATAGCGCGCAAGTACCACAAGTCCGATTTGCTCTTCCTCGACGATTTCAAGAAGCCGCCGCTCCTGCTTCTCCTTTGTCTCCGATGTCACCGGCACGTAGTGAAACGGAATGTTGTGGCTCGCGGCGAGCTGATAAAAATCCCGGTGGTTCGATATGATTGCTGGAATTTCTATCGGAAGTGCGCCGATGCGATGCCGGTAAAGAAGATCGTTGAGGCAATGGCCGAAGCGGGACACCATGATGAGAACGCGCGTCCGGCTTTCGGTCGAATGGAGTTCCGCCGTCATTTTGAAACGATCGAATATCGGCGCCAGCATCGCCTGCGCCTTCTTTTTATCGAACTTGCCCGGCGCGGCGAACGACACGCGCATGAAGAAACGCCCGCTGTTCACATCGCCAAATTGCGCGCTGTCGGTGATATTGCAGCCATTCTCGGCGAGCGCCCCGGCTATAGCGGCAACAATTCCCGGCTGATCGGCGCAAGAAAGGGTCAAGACAAAAGAAGGCTTGGATATCGGCATGGAGGGATCGCGGACAGAGTGGCTATGGATGATGCCGCCACTCTAACAGGCTTTTCCAGAAATGGGAGTGTCATCGCGGCGCAGCGGGCGTGACAGGAATTTTGAGCAGGTCTGCACCTTACTGTCATGGCCGTGCTTGACACGGCCATCCATCGACCTCGCCACATGATAATCATGTGCGAATCCGTCCACTGGGCAACGTGATATAACTGCTTTTATTACGCATCCTAAATTGGATGACCGGATCAAGTCCGGTCATGACAACCCTATGCCCTAGTTCTTCTTCGGCATTTGGCTTTGCGCAAGAACGGCGAGCACCTTTAGGTCTTCGTCACCCTTGTCGCCGGTGAGAAAGAAACGCACCCGGTCAGAGACCCAGCTTGCAGCCTTGTTGGAGCCAAGCGTTTGCGTCGAGATCGGCGCGTCGCGAAGCTCCGGAGCGGGCAGCACATAAAGTGTAAGCGGGGCATCTGTCTTCGAAGAATAGGTGAGCTGCATCATCCGGTCTTGAAGATAGTTGAAGACCTGGCCGCGAAAAAGCGTGTAGCCCTGACGGCTGAAGTCTGGCGGCGTCAGCGCCTTGGCCGCAACCTTTGTTAGCTGAAACCGGATAAGTTCCGGGTTCGAGATCGCGTCAGGATGAGGCGTTAGCGTCTCGCGCGGAAAAAATGTATGAAAGCGCGCGATGTCATTTGTCCACGACGTTGGAATCGCCATGGCTGCGGCTGGACGATCCAATATTTTGGGAGGGAGCGGGGTACGCTGGCCAGCCAGAAATGTCGCCCCATACCCGCCGAGCAGTCCACCCGCAAAGACGGCGGCAACGAAGAACGCCTGTCCTGGTGCTTTTGACTTGGGCCGCTCTGCCGCAAGCGGAGCCGTGGCCCGCAGTTCTGGTTTCGCTTGAGCCGCAGGCTTTCCGTTGCCCTCATCAAGGAGCGAAGCGGGAATGGCTGTCTCTTCACGGGCAAAAGCGCCAAAACTATCCAAGAGCTGCGCTTGTGTCCGCTTCAGGCGCGTAAGACGGCGCGAGACTTCCGGATTGTTGCCAGCGAGCTGCGAGAGGCCTGCCGCTTGGCTTTTTTCCAACTGCCCATCGAGATAGGCGAGCAAAAATTCATCGCTGAGATGTGTCATGCCGCTTTCTCCGGTATTCGGCGGCTTAATGCGTCCTGCGCGGCTGCGCCCTCCGAGAGGCCGCGATGGTCGAGCCAATGAGCGAGCCCGACATGCCCGCGCGCAAGGAGGTTCATCAAAGAAAGCATATTAACGGAGACGACTTCGGCTGCTTCGTCGTAAGAAGCGCCCTCGCCATAAACAAGATAGAGAGCCGCGCGCTGCGCCGAAGGCAGGCTAGCCATGAACTTCGCGAAATGAGCGTTAGCGGGCATCGCGCTTTTGGCGAGGCTGGCTGCAAAAAGGCGCGGCTCGGGCGCGTTCTTGTGCTGGAGTTGCGGATCGCCAGCCATTTTCGTCATCCATAGCCCATACATGCGATTTTGGGCTTCGAGCACGTAGTCGCGATCTTTGCCGCGCCCATCCCGGCGGGAGGACAACTGGCGGTAGGTTGCGCGGAGAAGCGCGCGGGCAAGCTGCTCGTTAGCAGTAAGGACAACAGCAAATTTATAAAGACGCGGAAGTGCCTTGTGAAGCGCATCGCGCGGCTGGGTAAGGCCCTGTGTCAAAGTAGCCATGAAACGCCGACCCCTCACAAACGAATAAAAGATGTGGCAAACTTTGACACCGAAAGGTTGATGCGCGGTAAAACTGCCACAGCACATTGAAGGAATCAGTTGATTATACTCAACTTGACACAAATAGCGGCGCAGTACCTGCCGAAATGTCAAAGGCTTAGACGGAGGCCCTCATGGACGTCCCAGTGAGCGATGAAACATCACAGGAAGAACGTCGACTGAGTAAATATTCCAATGCGGACCGCGCGGCCGCATATTCGAAAGCGTCGGCGCCGCAAGCCCCTGCGGCGGCGGCTGAAGGCTCGCAAGTTCAGGCTGAGATGCCGCTTTCGCATTTACTTGAACATCTTATCCGCGACGGTGGACTGGAGGGCGGTGCCCGCTCGGAGACGGAGCAGCGGATAGAAGAACCGCTATTTTCGGCCGAGGGTAGCAGTCTCTCGCCGAAACTGATCGAAGAGCTTCGCTCCGGTCAGGAAGAGACGCGGGCGCAGGCGCAGACTGCGTCTTTGCCAGACAACCGCGTTCAGACGGCAGTGGCGGTGCTACCGTCAGGCCCAGCTAACGCGGGCTTGATGTTTCGCACGGCAGCGCTCGCGGCACGCATCCGGGATTTGCTACAACGCTTCAAGATTTCGGCAGTGCGTCACGCGCACGGGGACACTGCAAGGCGATTGTCGCGGATGGCACGCGCTCTTCCCCCGCTTGCGGCGGCTGGTGGGCGCGCTGCCCTGCGCGGCTCGGTTCGCCTTATGCGCGCGCTGCGCATTCGCGAATGGCATCGCCGCTACCTCATTCTTTTGACTCTGCTACATCGCCATCTATTCGACCGCCGGGTTGAACGCCTTCTGTTTATAAAAACGCCTTCGCTCGAACGTTTCCGGCCAATATCGAAAGGCAGCGGCGAATTCCACTATCAAGGTCCGATGGCGCGAAAAGTGCTGGAATGGGCGATGTCAGCGCTCCCCGGCGATCTCAAGCACTATGCTTTCATAGACTTCCGGGCGGAGCGGGGCAGAACGCTTCTTCTGGCGGCGCGCCGGAATTTTGAATACGCCGCAGGATACTCCTTCGACGCCAAAGCTTGCGAAGAGCTGGAATTGAACCTCGCGCAATATCCCCGATCTTATATGAGTTGCCGCGACGTTCGTGCATTACGGGGCGACCGCGACGGCGCTGTTATCCCGGAGCAGCCCGCCGTCTTATTCGTTTCCGATGGCGTTCGCGAAACGCATCTTGCAATCATCATGAGCTATGTTTCGGCGTCCTACCGGCTTAATCTGCGGCCCATTTATTTGATTTTCGAGAATGCGGGAAGGGAACGCGCTCTCGATCAAATGGAGGTCTTCGAGAGGGTGCCGCTGCCAATACTCAACCGGATAAAAGCAAGCCTTTTCAGCCCGGCAAAAGTCGCCGTATATGTCTCGAAGGGAGGCGCGGGCGGCGCCTGATCGCTTGAGATTCAAATTGAGGCGTATGGCATGGAGCAGTCTGAGAACGAAGTTGTCCTTAGCGAGCATGGGCGCGCTGCATTCGTCCGGCTCAACCGGCCAAAAGCGCTGAATGCGGTCACGCTTGGAATGATCCGCGCGCTCGAATCCTCTTACCACCGCTGGGCGAAGGCGCCCCACATCTATGGCGTCGTGATGGAGGCGGAAGGCAAGGCTTTCTCAGCAGGCGGCGACATTCGCACGCTTCACCGCTGGGCAAACGAAAGCCCAGAAGAGGCGGACCGCTATTATGCTGAAGAATATCAGCATGATTGGACGCTTGAGCGCTTCAGGAAACCGCATGTCGCGCTCATCGATGGCGTCATGATGGGCGGCGGCATTGGTATCAGCCTCTACGGAACGCATCGAGTCGCGGGAGAAAACCTGCGCTTCGCCATGCCCGAGACCGGCATCGGCTTCTTCCCCGATATTGGCGGAAGCTGGTTCTTGCCGCGTATGCCGGGCATGATTGGGCTCTATCTGGGCCTCACGGGAAATATCATCGGCAGGGCTGACGCTTACTATTTGGGCGTTGCTACGCATTGCGTCCCTGCCGAGAAATTCGAGGCAGTGAAAGCTGCAATGGCCGATGGCGAACCAATCGACCAGGTTTTGGACGCGCTGCATGAGCATCCAGGGGCAAAGTGATCTCGAAGCTCTCCGCCCTGTGATTGACCGCATTTTCTCACAAGCATCGGTTGCCGAAATCTTCCAGGCTTTGGAGCGCGAAACAGGGGAATGGCAAGGCTGGGCGCGGGAAACGCTCGCCACACTTGCGAAACGCTCGCCACTGAGCCTGAAAGTGACTTTCGAACAGCTTCGCAGGGGCAAGACTTACCGGACCCTGAAGGAAGCCCTGATCGTCGAATACCGGCTCGCCACGCGTCTCGTGCGGATGCCCGATTTCAACGAAGGTGTCCGCGCTGTCATTATCGATAAGGATCAATCGCCGAGATGGGAGCCATCCTCCTTGGAAGAGGTTGACGATACCTTCCTGCAATCTCTGTTCGAGCCGTTGCCGGAGGGGGATCTGAAGCTCGTTGACTATTGGGGGATGCCCGCCGCCTAGTTGTCGAAGCTATGAAGGTTGTTCAGCCGAAGCTTGGATGAGAAGGTGGGGTTGCGACACCAACCACCCCTCAGCCGGAGCCTCGGATGAACGCTCATAAGAATGCACGCCTGACCCCTTACAGTCGAGAGCTGATGATCGAGCGCATTCGCAGACATGGGTGGACGGTGGCGCGCGCCGCCGAGGCGGCGGGCGTTTCCGAGCGAACCGCCTACAAGTGGCTTGCGCGCTATCGCGGCGGGGGAGCGGCGGCGCTCCATAACGCCAAGCCGGTTCCCCGCCGCCTGGCGCACCGTCTTTGCGATGCCCGGGTGGCAGAAATCCAAGCCCTGCGCCGGCAAAGGCTCTCCGGACCTGCCATCGCAAGACGCACCGGATTGCCGCGCTCGACCGTGGGGGGCGTGTTGCGCCGCTGTGGCCTTGGACGCTTAAAGCACCTGGAAGAGCGGTTGCCGGTGCGCCGCTATGAACGCCAAAAGCCCGGCGAATTGATCCATCTCGACACCAAAAAACTTGGCCGGATCGTGAGGGTCGGCCACCGTATCACGGGCTCACGCCAAGGCCGGGGAAGCCGCGGCGCAGGCTGGGAGGCGCTGCACGTCGCCATCGACAACGCAACACGGCTCGCCTACACCGAGGTGCTGGCGGACGAAAAAAAGGAAACGGCTGTCGCCTTCCTTTCAAGATCTTGCGCCTTCTTCAAGGCTAACGGCGTGATCCCAGAGCGCATCATGACCGACAATGGCTCGGCATATCGAAGCGCCGCCTTCCGCAACGCTTTGTGCCGAGCAGGACTTCGCCACATCCGGACCCGTCCTTACACGCCCCGCACCAATGGAAAAGCCGAACGCTTCATCCAGACGAGCTTACGCGAATGGGCCTACGCGGCCCCCTACCAGACCTCGAATGAAAGGGCCAAGGCTATGATCCCATTCATCGACGCTTATAACACCCAGCGTCCCCACTCAGCCCTCGCCTTCAAAACTCCATGGCAAAGGCTGAACAACCTTCTTGGAAACGACAACTAGGCACGCGTCGCCGGGATATTGGTTGCAAGTGGGACACAGCGTTCAACGAACCACCTGTGCGCGAATCGGTTAAGAATTGACGCTGCACGTTGCGTGTGGGATTTCGTTACAAATTGGGGCGCGTATAGTCGGGGGGCGTATTGTGAAGGGGACTGAGTTCCGTGACCACGCTTGCGTGGGGCACCCTTCATATATGATGCGCGCCGGAAGGATGGCGCTGCTTTTCCTCGCCGCCGCTTTCATCGCCGCATGTTCCTTCATTCCTCGCGAGCAGTTTACCACTGACGAACAAGCCATAGCGCGAGTGCCAGCCGCTCCGCATGCCCGTTTCTGGGTCGATGGCGGCCGTGACGAGTTGCAGGCTTTCTTGCACTCAACGCCATTGTCATCAGCTATTCTGAGCACCGGGCGCTTCGATATCCTTGCGATTTCCGGCGGCGCCTATGATGGCGCCTATGGCGCAGGCGTCATCAATGGCTGGACGGCTTCGGGAACGAGGCCCCGCTTCACCATCGTGACGGGAGTGAGCGCCGGTGCTCTTATCGCGCCTTTTGCGTTTCTAGGCCCCGAATATGACAACCGGGCCGCTGAAGCATTTACGAGCGGCGTCGCAAGCGTTCTAGGCGATGTAGGGGGCGCGCTGTCGCTGTTGGGAACGCCTGATCTTCGGCGTCAAACGCTTTCGGATCTGGTCGAAAAGCATATCGACCGCACCATGCTGGAGGCGATTGCAGCCGAGCACGCGAAAGGCCGTCATCTTCTTGTTGTCACCACGAATCTCGATGCGCAGCGCTCTGTGGTCTGGGACATGGGGGCAATCGCGGCGAGCCGCAGCCCTGACGCGCTGCAACTCTTTAAAGATGTCCTCGTCGCCTCCGCTAGCATCCCGGGGATCTTTGCGCCGACCTATATCGAAGTTGAAGCCAACGGCCACCGTTTCCGCGAAATGCATGTCGACGGAGGCGCGACCACGCAAGTGTTTATCGTGCCCGATATTATCCTTGCGACCGGCATGGGCATTGCAAATCCGAAGCGTGCTCCGACCCATGTTTGGGTTATCATCAACAATCACATCACGCCGCAATTCGAGGTCGTAGAATCGGGCGTGCTGTCGACAATATCGCGGTCTTTCTCCACTCTTATTAAGAACAGCGCGAAGACAACGCTTTTCGCAACGTCGCGATATCTATGGAAAAAGCAGTTTAATCTGACCTATATCGATAGCCGCTTCGACGAAGGTTTGAAAGCCTACGCAGGGCCGAATGTTAAGCCCGGATTCAATGAAGCTTATATGAAAGCCCTGTACCGCTACGGCTACGAAAAGGCGCGCACAAGCGAGCTGTGGACACACCAAGTTCCACTGCCCGGCGGGGCTAGCCGCTTCCGCGAGATTGCGCGCCGCTAGCTCAAATCTTTTTGCTCGTCTCCCCGTGGGGCTAAGTCAGAGGATCCCTTTTTTCCCTCTCCCCGCCGGGGAGAGCATCTGTGTTTGAAGTCAAGCATGTTTAGGCATCCAATGACGATCTTCACGGATGAGCGTGTTGGCAAGAAGGACGAGCTTGCGCATGACGGCGGTGAGCGCGACCTTTGGGGCCTTTCCCGCCGCCCGCAAGCGGGCATTGAAGGCTTTGAGGTCTGGATTGCAGCGGATGGCCGAGACGGCCGCCATGTAGAGCGCGCTTCTGACATGGGCCCTTCCGCCTTTGATGCGGCGTTGCCCGCGCCTCTCGCCGGAATCGCAATTGATGGGCGCGACGCCGGCAAGAGCTGCGATCTGAGCGCCGCAAGCAGCCCAAGCTCCGATAGGCACGCGATAAGCGTCGCAGCGACGATGGGGCCAATGCCTTTGATCGAGGTCAGAAGCTCATAGCGGCGTTGCAAGCCGGCGTCTTTGGCAAGAAGCGCCGCGATGGCGTTTTGCAGGGCTTCGATGAGACGGGCCTGAGCCTCAAGCTGAGCCTTCAGCAATCGCTTCAAAACCGGGCTTTCGGCAGCGCCATGCTGGTTTTTCAGCGCAGTCTCGGCGGCTTTGGCCGCTTGCCGCGCCAGAACCAATTCCTGAAGCTCGGCCAAGATCGCGGCGGCAACGGGCGTCGCCTCGGGCTCGAGGGCCGCGCCGTAAAGCGCCAGCAGGCGCGCGTCGATCGTATCGGTTTTGGCGAGCTGCCCCAGCGCATCGGCGAGCTTGCGCGAGCGATAGGGGTTGACGACGGCAACGGCAAAGCCCGCCTGGCTCAGCAGGCGATGCGCAAGCCTATGCAGCTTGCCCGTCGCCTCCATGACGATCAGCGCTACCGGCACGCTGGCAAGCTCGAGCGCCAAGCGCTTGCACCCCTCCTGGCTGTTAGCAACCCGCATCAGCTGGCCAGCCGGATGCAGATAAACGTCAAGCCACGCTTTACAGACATCGATCCCGGCGTACACTGCCGTTTCGGCTCTTGCTTCGGATGTGACCTTGCCTTGCATGCGGGACTTGCTCCCCAATCATCTGTTCAGGACCTTGAGCCGGAAGGCGGACGGACCAAGCTCTCCCGTGGGGCTAAACCCCAAGGGTAGGACGGTCCCGGCCGCCTGTCTCATGAGGGATGGCCATCCCTCATGAGACGCCCTTATCACTGCGCGATTCGGGCTCGCTCCAAACATGCAAGGGTTGGGGTGAGGGGTTGTGCAACGCTTTCTTATCTATGCGCGTCTATGCGCCGCGCGCTGCTCGCCAAGCCTCAAATCGCTTCATGATTCCGGCGTCGTCATATGCCCGGAACTCGGCGAACTCCATCTGTTCCGCTTCGTGCCTAGCCGCTTCGTCTTGCTCTGCTTGCACGCGAGCGAGGAGCTGCTGTTCGGCCTCTTCCATTTGCGCGAGCAGGTGGCGCTGCTCTGCCGCAAGGCGGCTATCGCGCGTCAGCTTTTCCTGGTCATCCGGACGGAGCCGTCCGAGCAACTCCGCCACCTCATCCGCGCTCGGCGCGCGCTCGCCCCAAGTCGCGTCATAGCCCCAAGCGAGACGATTGCAAGAATTCACGAGCCGCTCCAACTCGCGCACCGCATGGAGCTTCGCATTCGCAAGCGCGCTGGGCATTTTTGTGCAGCTTTCCAGCTCCTTACTGTGCTGAGCCAAGACTTCGCTGCTGATAGGTCCGTTATAAGCAAGACTGGCGTCAAACTCATTACTCATGCCCGATTTCCTTTTGCGATTTGCTTGGCCGGATGGATGCGCGGCCGCCTCTTAGCAACATTCATCTATGGGCGGAGTCAATCGCGCGACGCCGCAGTCAACAGGAAGGGGCGGCGTGGGGGAAGTCGGATTTCTTATCGTTTCTCCCCCGGCGCACCGCCTTGTCGCTTGTCGGCGACGCAAGCCAAGGGCTAAGAAGCTCAAACTGTGCCGCTCGATAGCGCGCCACCAGCGCCCAACGGGCAAAATATTACGGGACTGCAGAATGAATAAGATGACGAATGAATTTAGCGAATTCGTTTTATTCTCTGAGGAAGAGAACCGCGCGCCTGATGAACGCAGCTTCAAACGCGATGTACGGGGCAGTTTGGCGACCTATACGATATGCCTTGTTCGCAGCAAAGAAGTGCAGCTGAAGCCTGAAGAGCGCACACGGCAACTATGGTTGATCCGGCTGATCAACCAATACGGCTATCCGGCATCCCGCATTCAGGTGGAATATCCGATAACCTTTGGCCGCGACAGTTCCAAGCGGGCTGACATTGTTGTCTTCGACGCCGACCGACCCACGGTTCCTTACATTATCATTGAGGTGAAGCAGGGCAATCTGCGTGATGGGAAAGAGCAGTTACGTCCTACGCCCATGCAACCGGCGCTCCCCTGGCCGTTTGGAGCAACGGCATTTTGGCCGAAGTCTGGCACCGCAAGAACCCCAACTACTTTGTTCCGATCCACTATCTTCCCCGTGCGAACCAGACGATTGAAGACATCGTCGATCAGCCATGGACTATTCAGAACTCTCATCGACGCGGAAGACGAGAGGGACCGCGAAGGGTCAAAGGCCCGATCCTTACGTGATCTGATTGTCGAGATGGAAAACGAGGTTCTGGCGAATGCGGGCGTCGATGTGTTCGAAGAGGTATTCAAGCTCGTCTTCACCAAGCTATATGACGAAATGTTCACCCACCGAGGCCGCCACCCGTTCCTGCGTTTTCGCAATAGCAATACGGCGGCGCAGCTCAAGAAAGCAATACAGGGTCTCTTCGACGAAGCAAAGAAGCAATGGCCTGGGGTCTTTCTCGAAGATGAACGCATCCGTCTTTCGCCCGATCACCTGCAAGTCTGTGTGGGGTCACTCGAAGAATGGAAGCTGTTTAACTCCAATCTTGACGTTATAGACGATGCGTTCGAATACCTCGTGAATAAGTCATCGAAAGGCGAGAAAGGCCAGTATTTCACCCCCCTTGGGTCATCGACATGTGTGTGAAGATGCTCAACCCCCAAGAGCATGAGACGGTGATCGACCCTGCTTGCGGCTCGGCGGGTTTCACCGTGCACACCATGTTTCATGTCTGGCGCAACATTATTGCCGATGCGGGGCTACAGGAAAGCCATCTGTTCACGATGGATGCAAAGCCTCAGCGTTGTGAAGACTATGTGCGTGATAAGGTTTTCGCCATCGACTTCGACGAAAAGAGTGTCCGCGTTTCCCGCTGTCTGAACCTGATCGCAGGCGACCGCGAAACCAACGTCCTGCACCTGAACACTCTCGATTGGACCAAATGGGACGAGGCAGTTAAACAGGACGAATGGGCCGATACCTACGGGGAGGGATGGGCACGGCTGCGCAAGCTGCGGGCAACCACAAAGCAGGCCAACTATCGGCAATTCAAGTTCGACGTCCTCATGGCCAATCCGCCTTTCGCAGGGGACATAAAGCAGTCGGACATGCTGTCGACCTATGATCTTGCGCACAAGAAGGACGGAAAGCTGGAGCGCGCCGTCGGTCGCGATTTGTTGTTCATCGAACGTAATCTCGACTTCCTGAAACCTGGCGGACGCATGGCCATTGTGCTGCCACAGGGGCGCTTCAACAATTCCTCCGATCAGCGAGTGCGCGAGTTCATCATGGAACGCTGCCGCATCCTGGCTGTGGTCGGCCTGCATTCCAATACGTTCAAGCCGCACACCAACACCAAGACAAGCGTGCTATTCGTTCAGAAGTGGAACGACGACCCCGCCGCCGGGCCACTATGCCGCAAGGTAAAGGATTACAACATCTTCTTCGGCACGCAGCAGGTGGAGAGCGTCAACAATTCCGGCGAAAAAGTCTATGTCCGGAATGGAGATGGGCGTCTCCTGCGTGACACACATGGGGCGGTGGTAATTCCACAAAGGACGCCACGCGCACGAATATACAGGCGTCCGATACTTGGGCTTTCTTCCAGGCGAAATACCAGCGCCAAACCACCTACAGGGTCGCCGCCGATGCGCTGCAGCTAAGGCTTGGAGAAGCCGGGCTGCCTGACGCCACACGCAAGCAGATTGAGCAAAAGATCGCCGCCTATAAGGCCGAAATCGACCATCTGGAAACTGACGTGCAAAAAAAGGAAGGCAAAAAAGAACTTGTGGCCAAAGCCAAAGAATTTGAAAAAGATCGCGATGCAGCGCTGAAGCAAGACCCGTATTTCGATTATGCTCAGGCGTTTTTGCAAATCGCCGTGGTGCTAGCCTCGGCGTCCATAGTACTCAAGAATAGGGCGCTGCTGGCCGGCAGCTGGGGCCTGGGCATCTTGGGTGGCTTGTTCATGATTAACGGCTTCACGCTCGCGGTAAATATCCCCTTCCTCGCCTAGTTTTCGGGAAGAACCGCAGACAAACAGCGTATCGCGGCCGCGATTACGTTCGTGCAAACGTGCGGCAAGATGGAGCGAATAGCGATGACCCTCACCAGGGACCATCCCGCACAGGCCTTTTGTTCAATGCTCAAGCTCAGGATGGGGATGAAGAGCGCTCGGAACTTGCTTCTAACTGATTAAAATTTTACTTGCTGCATAATGGATCAAGGAGTGCCCCATGCGGCTCGTATTGTCGGGAGTGTTACTCATCCTCTGCCTCATCGGCGGCTCAGCTAAGGGGGCCCCGGTAACAATCCGGCTTACGCTTCAGCTGCCGCCAGAAAGCCTGCTTTTTCAAAATATCAAACAGTTTGCCGATCGCGTGGCTGAGCAAAGCAAAGGCGAATTAAAAGTCGAGCTGTTTCCCTCCTCGCAACTCTATCAAGCGCAAGAGGTCCCCAAAGCGGTTGGCTCGGGCCAAATCGAGATGGGCGCTTCCTTACTTTCGCAATATGCGGAAGTTGTCCCCGCCACGGACATTTTTTCGGTTCCCTTTCTCTTCAGCGAGCCGAAGATGTTTGAGGCAGCAACTGCGTCCGCGAGCGGCGTTCGTGCTCCTCTTGACGGAGCCATCAGAGTGGCGACCGGAGCCAGGGTCTTATGGTGGGTACCGAATGGCGCTGAGGCGATGGGCTCGAAATCCGGATCCTTAAGATCGCCCGATGACTTCAAAGGCAAGCGCATCAGAGTTGCAGGAGCGACGATCGCCGAATTTGTCAAAAATTGCGGCGGCATCCCGGTAATAGCACCCGGATCGGCGCAGTATGCGGTGCTACAGCGCGGCGAGGTTGACGCCGTTTCGACTTCGATCGAATCCTTGGTATCGAGAAAACTCTGGCATCTTGTCGATCACATTACCCTTCTGCATCATGCCCGCCAAACCTTTGTGATCCTAATCAATGAAGTCTATTGGCAATCGCTGTCAGAAGAACAGCGGCGAATTTTGGCCGAGGCCGCCGCCAGTGCGGAACAAGCGGCTCAGAACCAGGATGCGCGGGTTGACCGCCAATCGATTGAGTTTCTGAAAAAGCAGGGGCTGACGGTTGTTGAGGCAACGGAAGCAGACAGAGCAGAATGGAAAACCTGCTCCTCGCCCGTGTCGGAGATTTTCCTGTCGAGGTCAGGCGCGACCGGCGAAAAGGTGATGGCGGAATATCGCCGCTTGCTTCTTCGATCTGCCGGGGCCGCGCTGCCTGCGGCACCGGGAACGCCGGTGCCTATTCGAGATAATTGATACCGAAAATGATGCGCTCCCAACGGGTGTCATCAATAGCGCGGCGATGGAACGCGTCTCTGGAACTCAATAAGGTCCCCGATTTGGCCCGAACGTCCGCTTTTCCCCAGCCCATAACATTGACGGCTTTTTCGCCCGGTCCTGACTAGAGCTTCGGTTCCACACCAAGTCTGCCTCTCCCTCGAAGCGGGACAAGATCCAGGGCGGCCCACAATGTCGGCTCCCGGCCTCCAGAGATAATCAGCCCGGCATTCAAGGCAACAGCTCCTTCCATAGGCGACGAAGGTTGCTGGACCATGCTTTAGCTTTTCGATTTGCTCAGAGATATTTGAAAGTGCGGTAAGCTCGATTGCGCCGCTGGCGGCGCCTGGTGAGAGGCCCGGATGAAAGCGCTGCTAATTGTCTATCATTCCTTGACGGGCGGAACGCGCCAGATGGCGGAGGCGGCAGCAGCGGGCGCCACGACGGAGCCCGGCGCTGATGTGCGCCTGCTTCAGGCGGCGGCGGCCGGCCCTGGCGATGTGCTCGCCGCCGATGGCTATATCTTCGCCGCGCCAGAGAACCTCGCCGCGCTTGCAGGGCTGATGAAGGATTTATTCGACCGGTCCTCGGCCGGATCAACGGGCGCCCTTACGGCCTCTTGATTTGCGCTGGCAGCGATGGCACGAACGCGGCCCGGCAGGCTGCGCGCATACCTACGGGGTGGCGCTTGCGGGCCGTGGCGGAGACTCTCATCGTCTGCACGCATGCCCAAACGCCCGAGGCGATCCTCGCGCCGAAGGTCATCGCCGCAAATGATCTCGATGCATGCCGCACGATGGGCGCCATATTGGCCGCGGGACTCACCATGGGTGTGTTTTGAGGCGTCTGGAACTTGGAGAGGCCGACCCCGAAATGTTGATCGATCACGATGGGTCGAAGGGGAACATTCAAAGAACCCGAAGTCCTAAAGCATTTTGCGATCAGCTGTGACCAGGGCGAATGCTGCGGTCTTCTGGATTGTATGTTGCTGGCGGCTTGGTATCCGGCGGTTTGCGAATCACGGGAAACTGGGCCCAGAACGAAGGATGGCCATCCTTCGTTCTGGGCGGCGCGCGGCCGTTCTCTGGATCAATCTTTAACGATCGTTGGCGATCTTAGGTCCGCGCCGTCTTCCCTTGGCCATCCGAACGGTAGAGAGGCCTTTGCGGCCGCATACAATCATGGACGCCCGGATGAACACAGCCATCATGCCCCCGCTTGCTGCCCGTTTCAATCATGTGATCGCGTTTGACGTGGCCAAGGACAGCCTTTCTGTTCATATCCTCCCCTCAGGCGAGAGCCTTTCCGTGCCCAACACGCAAGGCGCCGTCCGCCGCCTTTTGGCGCGCGAGAAAAAACGCAACGAAAAACTTGATCTTGGCCCCTTGCTTGTCATGTGCGAGGCGACGGGAGGGTATGAAGCAGCCGTGCTGCAAGCCGCATGCGAGCTTCAGCTTGCCTGCCATCGCGCGCATGGGACGAGCGTGCGCGCCTATGCAAAATTCCGCGGCCGCCATGCGAAATCCGATCCCATCGATGCCTGCCTTATCGCCGAATATGGCCGCGACAAGCCGGGTCTCCGGCTCTATCAGCCGCCGCGTCCTGAACAGGCCGCGCTTCGCGAGTTGGTGGAACGGCGCGCTGAACTCCAGGATATGATCGAGGCTGAGCAATGCCGCCTTGAACATGTCAGCGTGAGAGCGGTGCGCCAGGGCGTGGAAAGGCATATCAAACTGCTCAACAAGGAACTCTGCGCCATCGAGGCGGAAATCGAGGCGCTCACCCGGAACGATGCGGCGCTTCACCACCGCGACAGGCTCATGCAAACGGTGGCGGGCGTAGGCGCGATAACCGCCTACACCCTCAATGCCTTCATGCCCGAGCTTGGCTCCATTCCGGCGTCGAGCGCCGCCGCCCTGGCAGGCCTTGCTCCTTACGACCGCGACAGCGGCAAGAGCTACGGACGACGGCGCATCTTCGCAGGCCGAAGCCAGGTGCGCTCCTGCCTGTTCATGGCGGCAAGAGCCGCGATCCGCCATCACGCGGTGTTTCGCAGCTTCGCTGACCGCCTCATGAAAAAGGGCAAGCCCTACATGGTCGCCGTCACCGCCGTCATGCGCAAACTCATCGTCATCCTGAGCGCCATGCTCAAGAACGATCAAGTCTGGAAACACGCAAAAACAGCTTGAAAACAGACACGGTAGATCGCCACGCGGCGTTGCCGCTCGCGATGACGTCATTGCGACGGCCAGCAAAGCTGGCAGGAAGCAATCCAGCATTGCAAAGCTTTGATTGGGATCATCTGATTCAATCTGGTCCCGAAATGCTCTAGCCGCTTCCCCCTCAAGAGCAGGAGTGAGCAATCCGGCCCCCCGTCGATGCAGCGATGTACGGCAGAGCGAACCTTATGCGTTTCGGCATGGAGGTCACTTCTGCCGTCAGGTCCATACAGAAGCGGACATCGGGGTCCGGTTTTCAGCTCTCCCCGAACTGGAACCTCTCGTTTCGCACGAAAGCATCGGAGGCATTTTGGCGTTCAAATGCACAGAGTGCTGGAGTGCGGAAAATCTCTTTTAGCTGCGGATCGAGTTCCAAAAGATCTCTTAAAGGCAGCGCATCAAAATTCGTCGGCGTGTTGGCATACTCGTCGCTCTCGTCGCCAGCAAACACAGCCCAGCCGCTGTCGGTAGAGCGTTGAGTTTCCTCTCTGTAAAGGAACCGAACGGGTTCTTTATCGCGGCTTACGCGCGCGGAAACCAAAGCAGTTTTGGCGAATGTTCCAAACCATAACTCTTCCAGATCGCGTTGCCGTTTGACACTCGTGTCGCAGCCAACTTCGATCCGAAGCCGTAAGGGCTTCCCATTTTTGTCGAGATCGGCTTCGACAGGGAAGCCACCATCGCCCCATGTTGTCATGAACATGCAAAGCTGCGCGCCCCCAACTTCGAGCACCCCTAGACTCTGAAGCCGTGGCCCGCACTTGGCGCATAACTTGCCAATGATGGGTATGAGGGCGGAAGTTCAACCCAAATTTCCGCCCTTCGTTTCGTAACGAGGCGAGCCGCTTATTGTACTCCCTGGCCTTTTCCATGAACAGATCCGTCCAGCCAAAAATTCCGGTTTCGCCTGGAATTTCCAAAGGGGCGGCTCCGTACTCGCTCGCGATTGAAGCCGCGTCACGCCCCCAAAACACCACATCTGCCAATCCATCCAACGATGTTTCGTCGTTCCACGCACCAAGCGCGTCGGCATCCACGGCCATGAGGCGGGCTTCATCAACAAGCACGTGCCCAATCTCACGTGTCTCGGCAATTTCTCCTTGCCCAAGTTCAATCCAAACCCGCCGCCAGCGTCCTGCCCTGAGGGCATTCTTTCGCCCATCACAGGTAACTGCTTGTCACGCGGCACTCCAGAAATCGCTGGCGCCCACATGCCATGAAAATCTACAGCACCTGCTCCCTCACAAGCTTCGAGCAAAAGATCGACCCGTCGGCGGTGAGGAACTTGCTCTGGCAGCCTTTCCAACCAAGCATTAAGGTTGTTCCCGCGAACAAAATCTTGAAACAAATCCAGAGTTTTTTGGAAACCGGGATCGGCGCGGTCATAAAGATAGAGCGGATGATTAGAGCGATCAAATGCCAGGCCCGCAGCAAAAGCATCTGGACCACGCACGACAAGATCGTGTGCGCTGGTTGCCTCAACACCGATCTCTTGAGGCGAAAGCGGTTGTCGATCATGCGACCACATCCAGGCTAAACCGCCATCGAGAATGAGCAAAATGCCAGAGGGGCAGCTGATGTTCCCGAGCTGCTCGATTTCACCATTGGAATATTGCGGGCGCGTCATAGTGCCACTTTAATACGGAATTTATAAGCCATGCCTCGAAAAAATATCCCCTCTTCAACGTTCCGTCCCCGAAGGGGGCCTTCCGTTGTTTGGGGTATAGCGGCCCATATAACTCAAATTGAGCTAAAGGCTGAGACTCTGCGCAAGCTCCTGCGCGGCCTTCTGCTTGGCGGCGATGAGCTTTTCGATAGTTTCGTCCTCGGTGGCGATGGCGGCGAGGCGATCTTCCTGGCCTTTGAGCTTATCGAGATAGCGGCGGCCAAGGTCCGAACCTTGGCCTACGCTTTTCAGGTTCTCGCGCAGCCGCACCTGATCGCCGGTGATCTTGCCGCGTTCCGCTTCCAGTTTCTCGCGATGCGCCTTGGCCTCGTTCATGGCGGTCACGAGCGCGCCGAGCTTTGCCACAGCCTCCTTTAAGGCCGGGGTTCCGTTCTCAAGGCCGCTGATGGTGGTGAGGAGGCTGTCTGCCTCCAAGCCGCCCAGCGCCACGTATTGCTGCTCGGTATGGTCTCGGGCGAGCGTGACCTTGGTGGTCTTGCCCTTGGGCGCGGCCACCTTGAAGCGCAGCCGCGTCGGCGTTTCCTCAAGCTCTTTCACCTCGCCCGTGGGCTTCCAACCATCATAGCGCGCCTCGTCGATGACGATGTCGCGGTCCTCGTCGGCGGGGGGCGTGATTTCGTAGTCGATGCTCCAATGCGATTTCACGCTCACGGTAAGCTCGCCGCGCACGGCCTTGCCGAGCCGCGTCTGTTTCGAACCATTGTCGTGCGGCGGATATCGGTCTTGGAATCGAGCGCGAAGGTGACGAATTTCTCAGCCCCTTTGGGCGTCAAGGGCATTTGCGCGTCGCCCGCGAAATTGGCCGCGCCGTCGTTTCCGGTCTCAAAGGCGGTGAGGATACCGGCGGGCAGAGCCGCCTCGCCGTCATTTTTGAGCTTGAGGGCGGCGAGCGGGCGCCTCGCATTGGTGTCGGGCTGATAGAGGAAGGTGCGCGTGGCGCTGACCTCGCGGTCCACATAAGGCACCATCATGCTGGAGCCCGAGGCGAGCGAAATCTTGGCCGGAAAGCGATAGAGCACCTGCGTCGCCGCCTCTTCCGTCGCCGCCGTTAGCGCTGGTTTGCCGAAGTCTTCAGGCGCGAGTAAGGTGGTCAATTATTATTCGGCCATCTGCGGGGCGGTACGATTCTCCAGCTACCACAGTAGGGGCTGCCGCGGGAGCACCCCCAGGTGAGCGTTGCGCCTTACCGAGTGCAGTATCTATTCTCTCTTCGAGGGAAACTCGCCCGTTCTTTTCTGCATCATCCAACTTCGGCAGCACGCGCAGCGAGGCCGAGACTGGAATTTCGGGCCGGTCCACGTAAAAGGCCGAGTACAGCGCCTGTTTCAGCGCCACCGGATTGCCCGAGATGAGCGACAGCTCGACGTCCTTCCAATCGCTGCCGGTCAAATTTTCGACCACGCCCCAGCCTTGTAGCCGCGCCTTGCCGCCGTCTTTCGGTAGCACGAGCCGGTAAGAGGTCTTCCAAACCGGCGCGGCCACCACATAGCTGAAGCCCACGGGCCGTTTGCCTTGTCCTAACAGCCCGATGGAGAGCGTGCGCCGCTCCTTGGCCCGGTTCTCGGCGAGGCCCAAAAGGGCGCGGTCGATCTGCGCTTTGGTTTTGGGGTCGGTGAAGCGCAAGGCCGATAGCTCTTCAAGCACGGCCTGCACGAAGCCCTTATCGGTGAGCAGGGTGAGGCGATGGCGCACAGTCTGTCCGCCATTATTGGCGAGCGCCACGCGCTCCTCTTCGACGCGGAACACGCGGCCCGATGCCGTGACGTTGCCCTCGATCTCGACCTCAGCGCCAACGAGCGCGTTCAAAAGCGCCGCCTGCGAGGCGAGCGCGTCGGGGCCGAAGGGAAGATCGCGAAACAGCTCGGACAGCGGCGATTTGCCCGGCAAGCGTGACCGCGCCGAGCGCGCCCTCGCGGTCGAAAATCGTGAGACTTTTGAGAAGATCATCAACCTGATCGAGGCGCACCGGGAGTTCGAGGGCTGCACCTGCTCCAGCTTCGCCCGCATGGGTGAATTGTGCGAGCCCCGAGGTCGACAGTACCACGCGCTTCAAAGCCAGCTCATCCGCCTGCGCGCCAAAGGCAAGCCCCGCCGCCACCACCGCCAACGCCATCCGCTTCATAAAAACCGCTCCACGCCCAACAGAAGAACCATCGCCTTGCGTTGAAGCTTGTCACTGCGGCGCTAACACGGCGCGATTGCGGTGGGCTTGGGGCGCGAGCGGGAACCGTTATGGCTTCGATCCCCTTTGAAAACTCGCGGGAAGCCGAGCAACAATTCAACCGCATTTCTGCCCGCTCGGGCTCGGACAGAAGAAGCTGCCGCATTTGCCGTGTAACATCCGCTCGTGGCCCGACGCGGACTTGTCCGGCATTTCTCACGACAGGTCTGCTAATCCTCCGAGGGTGAAATGGTCCGCTTTCGGCCTTGTTCGATCCAATTGCCTCGGCGAGCCGATAGAAAATAACGGTAACAGAAAAGCCATCGTCTTTTTGACGATCTGTTTTCCCACATGTGATCGGGTTGGTTGCCATGGCAGGGGGATGGAGCATGCAAGGAGGGCAAAGCGCGGTTGCGCGCACCGTTGTGGCGCTATTGCTAATTGGAAGCCTTTTTGGTTTATGGCGTGTTCTGCCTGACAATGCCGAGTTGCGTTTGACCGGCGAGACGCTTACAAACTTCGCTCGAGAGCACCCTCCCAAGCCTTGGCATGGTTTTCGGATTGCCGTCGCAAGCGTTTCCATTGACGGTGAGGTCCACATTAAAGCGCATGTGTCGGGATATTTGGTCCACACACCGCTGGGGATCAGCGGCACTCCTTACTTTGACGCAAACATGCACGCGATGTTCTTTCGCGTGTCAAAGGTGGAGCTGCCGCAAGATACGGCTCAACCAAAACTTAGCAAAATCAATGCGATGCTCAGTCCACTCGGAACATATATTGCCCAAAACCTAACCGGCGTTTTTCCAGTTAAGAAGATCAAAGCAGAAACAAACGGTGGCGCGCTATTCTTAGCGACCATCAAATCGGTGAGGGTGGCCGGGAACGTTGTGGCTGTGGCAGTTCACGGATACCACGTTGCGGCAGTTCAAATAGTTCTCATCCTTGGTGCCCTTTTTGCTGCCTGCTGGCTGACTGTTGGGCTGGTGAGACGATTTTAAGCCGCGTTTGCAGCCCGTCGCTGCAGGCGGTCGATAGCCGAAACCCCAACATTTTCAGGCGAATACCGCTTTCACCCCAAAAGCGGACGAGAGTTTTACTCGCCCATAGAGTGGTCATTCGTGGGCATGCGTTCCAACCACATGGCAGGCGAGACCGCATATTTGTGTCATCCTCGCGGAGCGGCGTGCTGCTCGTGGCGACAATCGGGACCGTCATGATACTCGCCGGCCTCGCCATCTTTATGAGCGCACTGCTTCTGGGCGCACGCCTGGGGGCGCGCACGGATGTTTGTGGAATTGATGTTCTCGGGAAGCGCGCTGATTGGGGCGGGCGTTGGTTGGGCGCTCAGTTAGCGAAGCTAAGCCGTGATCGGGGACTACGCCGCTTCTCATTGGACAATGCGGACTGGTGACGTGACCAAGCGGCCGTCGCGATGGTATCACGAGTTATAGAAGCTCTGGGGCGCAGGCACGTTCGTGTCGCAAAGGGGACAGCTTCGACAGCTAGTTTAGCCCTTTAAGGCGTGGGCAATCATGAATTCGGGTTAAAGCCGTTCCGAGTTGCCTTCAAATTATCGCGAAACAGGGTCCACCAATTTGTGCCAAAGGGAGTGAAGGCGTATGATCAATTTTTAACCATCCGGTGGAGCGCGATTGCTCCCAAATTTGAGGGTTAGGTGGCCCGATGTCCCTATCGTTCGAACTCTATTGGTCACTTCGCAGTCCCTATTCCTATCTCGTGCTACCCCGGATCATCGGCCTCATCCGAGACTATGACGTGACCGCCGACTTGCGGATCGTTCAGCCTGCTGCCATCCGCAATCCCACCTATTTTCGCGCCATGAACCCGCTCGCCCGGCGCTATTTCTATCTCGATTGCGCAAGGATGGGCGCTTTTCTCGGTCTGCCTCTCGTGCGCCCTGTCCCCGATCCTATCGTGCAAAACGTTGAAACGCTGGAGATCGCCGCAGATCAGCCTTACATCTTCCGCCTGAGCCGTCTTGCCGTCGCGGCGGTTGAGCGCGGACGTGGCTTCGAATTTTGCGATCATGTCTCGAAGATGCTTTGGGATGGCAGCGTGCAAAATTGGGATCAGGGCGACCATCTCGCCAAGGCAGTTGCCAAAGCGGGTCTCGATCTTCAGGAGCTGGACTTACTCGCCAGCGCAGAGGCTGCGAGGCTCGACGCTGTCCTCGACGACAACGACAAAGCATTGCGCGCTTCGGGCCACTGGGGAGTGCCAACCATGGTATTCAAAGGGGAGCCGTTCTTTGGTCAGGACCGCTTCGATGTATTCGTGTGGCGTCTCCGGCAGAACGGCCTCGCGCAAAGACCAGCTTAAGTTCTTCCGCGCCACGTTTCTTTAAAGGGCTGCAACATTGCTTTTGCTATATCTTCCGGCTTATTCCGGTGGTCGAACCATACGGGCACCCAATTCATCGCACCCAAAAAGTAAAGGCGCATAAGCCCCACATTAGCAGCCTCCGGCAGGTTCAAATCCCTCATAAGATTGCGGAATATATCTTCGTAAGTGTCGCGCATTTTGTGCAACTCGACGGCGATCTCAGGAACATCGCTGGGAAAAATGCGCGTGATTACTCGCGAATAGGCGCAGTCTCCTAAAATCGCTTCCAAATGCGCAGTCATCGCCTTTTCAAGACGATCCCAGGGGTCGGATGCGCTTGAAAGCGAGTCGAGGACGTGTTCGGTGATCCTGCGCACGCCCTCTTCATAGACGGTCTGCAATAGACTTTGCTTGGTTGGAATATGAAAATAGATCGCGCTTGGAGTGAGGTCCGCCATGGCGGCGATATCGCGCATACTCGTGGAATGATAGCCTTTTGCGGCAAAAAGCGACGCCGCAGCATCGAGCACGGCTGGAAAACGGCCGGATTGTTTCTTCGCGCTACTCGACCCCATAAGACTAAAATAGGCGAGCATTGACTAGGTGCTATGAACCTTTTTGGTCAACATTGAAATTTCGGCAAGCCTGTGGGAGGTGTCAGGCGCGGCCCCGCCATCCGGCTCTTTTGCATTGCTTAGCCCCACGGATAGGGAATTGTCGCGTGATTTTGTTGGCGAATTCACCCGCGAACAACACATGAGCTACGGCGCGTCTATGCAGGCATTACTTCCAAAAATGCACGCTATTCTCTAAGCGGCGCCATTCACGGCCAGCATTTTTCCAAACAATCGGCACTTTGGCGTCATGTTGCCCGAGGACTTCGCCAGCAGCTATGAAAGCGTTCGGATCATCCACCGCAGCGTTGATGCAGATGGTTCTCAAGTTCCCCGCCATCCTCACATCATTGATATAGCCGAACACATCCTGCAGCTTCTTCAGCCGCTTGATGAATTGTTTGGCCTCTGTGCCGGAGTAAAGCGGCACGAAGAATTCAATCGTGTAGCGCAGCTTCTTCAGCGACCTACGCATCGCATGGCGTTCTTCGAGACGGAGAGCATTCAGGCGACGCCCATACTCTTTCGAGTTTTTCCAGCGCTTTTGGATGGCTTTGCTCGCAAACTTCTCGATTGGCTGCTTATACTCATCTTCCGTCTCCAGCATCGAAGGCCAAAGAGTGAGGCTCAATAGAAAGCGCGACCAATGTGCCGAGCGCAGCCCCTTTCGTGCTTCGTCGCGCTTCTCTATCCGATGCTTTTGCAGAATTTCGTAGAGGGTATCGAAGCCGGGGGTGTTGCCCGCCTCGCCTGCTACGGGCGCGTAAATATCGGTGATCAATACATCCGCATCGCGAAGCTCACCCGCAATGTGAGCAAGTTCGCGAGCGTCAGCCTCGAACTGCTGCAAAAGAGGAGGGCGAGCAATAGGCCGGAGCATCCGAAGGGCGCTTCTAAGCCTTGTCAATCCAACCCTGAGCTGGTGAGCGCCTTCTGGCTCATCCGTCGCAAGCACAACGCGCCGGTTGGATATAACTTGTTCTCCGGCCACTCGCAGAATTTCGGCGAAGGCCTCTCCTATCGTCTGTCCCGGCCTAACGTCGGCCTTGCGAGCATGGATTGGTTCAAGGCCGGTATCGAAGCTTTCGCGAGCAAGGCGATATCCCTTCTCCGCCTTTGTGAGGGCTGAAGGATGCACCCTATTTTTCGAAAAGAGCGCCTGCGCTGTTTCGAGCAGATCGCTAGGCTGCCCTGAAATCAGTTCCAGTTCGGCCTCGCGGATTTCCACGCTTTCTTTTCCGGCGCGCGCTTCGCCTTCGTCCAACGCCAGTTCCATCACGCTCGTATGCCTGCGCAGTCTATGTGTCGTTCGCTCTACGACCGTTTCAAATGCGGGCAGTAGCACCGAACCCGCAACAGCTTTCTGCACCTGCTGACGCACTGATTTGTTGGCGATGCGCTCGATATCGGGCTGCGCGCCATCGACTTTGTCTTCAACTTCGATTGGGTTGGATAACCCGCCAGTGGCGAGCGCTGTTTCGGCCTTTACTGTTTGCAGCCAACTGCGGCCATTTTGATCGCGCAAGCGAAGAGATAAGCCTTCGGCATGGAGCCTGTGATCGGGGGTATCGAAGTAAACGGACCTCAGGGTCTTTTTTGATGGTTTTGCTCCCTTCGAGGATTTGAGAAGCGAATTCCTACGAATTCTATCAAAATCGTCTTTGGTTAGCTCCAGTTTAAGTTCAAATTCTCGACCAGTATTCATGCCCTCATTATCCGGCTAGACGAGATAAAATCATAACAACACGAGCCGTAAAAATGTGCCCATCTCTACTCGAATTTAGCTGAAAGCGAGTTTTGTTTGGCCCCGACGGCGAATTGCGGATGGTTATAGTAACGCCTCGCGGATCTGCGATCAATCTCAAGCAAAAGGCCGATCAAGGGTGGGAGGAAGATCCGCGGCTGATTCTCATGCCCTGTGGCACGACCGGTTCAGCGAACTTAGAAAGAAAATCGAGCAATTTTTCATAAACACCGACTTCTTCACCCATGACCACCCTGAAATTAGGAGCTGGGCGGGGAAAGAAGGCTGCCAAAAGCTCATTCAAGACCACGTCCTAAAATAGGATGCGACCTACCGCCCAAGCATTCTTATCCAGGTATTTTTTAATACGCTGAAAGCGCTGGTGAAGGATGTCGCGCATCGCCGCGTTTGTTCTGTCTCCGAACATACATGATCAGCGAGTCCGGACATTGCGTCTTGACCTTAAGGGCAGCGATTAACGCGTCCTCGGCGGAGACGACAGTGTGGTCGGTTTTACCTTCAAGCTTAAACCCAACAATGAATTGCATAAGCATTCCTTCAAGACTTGGCCGTTGCATTTCGCGCTTATCTCTCAGCGTAGCTCAGCAATGATACTACTCTCATTCTCCGACCAAACACATGCTTTTCGGGAGCTGAAGCCGCGAAAACTCAGGGCAGCTCGGGGAACGACATTAGCCGGGGCGAATTGATTCTGGGCAAACACCGGATCAACGCTATGCCACCCTTCAGAGCGCCGCACCGTCCGTTCGCCGTAGAAAGCGAGAAATCCGCGCCCGTCAATTGGCGTCGCGGGATGTTCCGCATCTGGGTGCTTGCATCCGCCGCCTGGATTATGGGTTGGATGCTTTATCTGCTTATAGACGGTCTAAAGATGGGCTTCAGCACCAACGACCTGCTTGTGGTGGCGGTGGTCTTGTTCGGACCGCCACTTGCGCTTCTGCTTTTTGGCATAGCGACGCGGTGGGCATTTCGAGGCTTTACCGCGGAGGACCACGCTGGACCGAGGGCGTGACTTGCGCCCGGTTGACTTATTCTTCCCTCCCCATCCCGTTGAAGGAGAGGGAGGGAAAAAGAAATGTTCCGCCGCCTAATGCATCGGCTGGCTCTGAGCAATCGCAAGCGCCCGCTGTTCGTCAGTGCCTTCGAGATAGGAAAGCAAAGACTGCGCGCCGCTGACAGCGATGTCTCCATCGCGTTCGCTGGCAAAAAACTCATTATTGACTTGAGCCAGAAACACTTCGCAAGCCACCCTCAACTCGAGGATTTTAGCGTGACCATCCGATTGATAGGTCCCGTGCTGACCATTCACGGTATCTTCGTCGCGCTCGGCAGCCTCTGGCTCACGGCGAGAAAAGAAGCGCGATAGCGCCCCGCCGCCATGGAACATACGCTGGGCGTCTTTGATAAATTCCGCCTGCAGCCTATGGCACGGCTCCGTGGCGTCAACGAATTGGTCGACCTCCTCCTGAAATTCGGGCGACAATTTACGAAGCTCGCTCGCCCAACTTCTTGCACGCAGAAGCTTGGTAAGCATTAACGCTTCGCGCTCCCGAAAGACATTGCAGGCGTCGCGGAAGCGTCCGAGGCGCGCGGAAATCTCCGCATGCCCCGCTCCTTTCACGTCAGGCTTAGGACATGACGTGCGCTCGCAAAACAAAGCGTCATCGAGCGCCGATCGCAGTGCGTCCTTGAGAAGATAAACTACGGTGTACACATCGTGGTCTTGGCGTGAATCAATCGTCCAGATCGACATGGCGTTCCCCTCGGCCCTGTTGCGTCTGAAGCGACTTTTCGGCCCGCGCTTTTACCAGCGCGGGCTCATCATGGGCGGGCTTATGAGCATCCCGTAGTGCCGCCGCAGGTGTCACACTTCAGACAGGTTCCATTCCGAACGAGAGTGAAGTTGCCGCAAGTCCCGCAGGCTTCGCCCTCGTACCCCTTGGCGCGCGCTTCCGCTAACAGCTCAGCCTTACCGGGCTTTGCCGGATGCGAAACTTTTAGATGGGAATTAGAATACGCGGGACTGGTCCCATCGCGTGCGCTTACATCGAGAGAACCCAGCGAAGTATCTTCAAGCTCCGCACTCTGGGCATAAGCGAGGGCGCCATGTGTCTCGTAAGAACCGGCGCCAGCGACTCGCTCCTTAGTAGCGTGATCCTGAACTATGACGACTTTGTGGTGAAGACCGCGCGTAAGCCCCTTGCTCATATAGCGATCCGCGTAAATGACAGAGGCGGGGGCTTTCTGCTCCGGCTTATCTTCGGCAATGCCGCTGCCCATCGCCATTGCACCGATCTCGGCGGGGTCAACGTGAGCGAGGTCGTTCCGGCTCAGATAGGAAACGGCAAGCTCGCGGAAGATGTAGTCCAGAATCGAGGTCGCATTCTTGATAGCCTCGTTGCCTTGCACGTAGCCTGCCGGTTCGAAACGCGTGAAGGTGAAGGCTTCGACGAACTCTTCGAGGGGCACGCCATATTGCAGGCCAAGACTGATCGCGATGGCAAAGTTGTTCATCAAGCTCCGGAATGCTGCGCCCTCCTTATGCATATCGATGAAAATTTCGCCGAGGCGTCCATCCTCGTACTCGCCGGTACGGAGGTAGACTTTGTGGCCGCCAACGACAGCCTTTTGAGTGTACCCTTTGCGGCGAGCAGGCAGCTTGTCGCGCTCAGCCTTCAGGCGGACGCGCTCCACGATGCGTTCGACAATACGCTCGGCAACCATCTGCGCCCGCTTCGCCTGGGGAGCCGCCGCAATCGATTCCGCCGCCTCATCGTGATCTTCATCAGCGGCAAGAAGCTGCGCCGACAGCGGTTGAGACAGCTTCGAACCATCGCGATAGAGGGCATTCGCCTTCAGCCCGAGACGCCAGGAAAGCATGTATGCCTCCCGGCATTCCGCCACCGTGGCGCTATTGGGCATATTGATGGTCTTTGAAATCGCTCCCGAGATGAAGGGCTGGGCCGCCGCAAGAATATGGATGTGGCTTTGCCAAGAGAGTGCGCGCTTTCCTTTCTTGCCGCATGGGCTTGCGCAATCGAAGACCGGCAGATGCTCAGGGTTAAGGCCAGGAGCCCCCTCAAGCGTCATCGTTCCGCATGCATATTCATTTGCGGCCTCGATCTCGGCTTTCGAAAAGCCAAGCTCCGAAAGAAGATCGAAACCCGGCGCATTCATTTTCTCAGCGCTAAGTTTCAGAACGCTTCTGCAGAAATCCTCGCCGAGCGTCCATTTGTTGAACATGAATTTGATGTCGAACGCTCCGGCGAGCCCTGCTTCGACAGCGTCGATTTTTTCCTGCGTAAAGCCTTTTTGCTTCAGCGAGCTGTGGTTGACATGCGGAGCGTTGGAAAGCGTCCCACGTCCGACCGCGTATGCGGTAATGGCGGTTACGGTTTCGTCATTATAACCGAGAGTTCGCAGCGCCTCTGGCACCGCCCGATTGATGATCTTGAAATAACCGCCGCCTGCGAGCTTCTTGAACTTCACAAGCGCAAAGTCCGGCTCGATCCCTGTCGTATCGCAGTCCATCACAAGGCCGATGGTTCCCGTCGGCGCGATGACCGACACTTGCGCATTGCGGAAACCGTGAGCTTGGCCGAGCGATATTGCCTCATCCCAAGCCTCACGCGCCGCTGCCACCAAATTCTTTTGAGGGCAGCTTTCCTCTTTCAACGGGACAGGAAAGGTCGAAATCTGCTCATAGCCGCTATCCCGGCCATAAGCGGCCTTGCGATGATTCCGCATAACCCGAAGCATGTGGGTGGCGTTTGGCTCATAGCCTTCGAAGGCGCCGAGTTCTTTCGCCATCTCCGCCGAGGTCGCATAGGACGCGCCCGTCATAAGCGCTGAAATCGCGGCGGTGAGCGAACGCCCATCATCCGAATCGTAGCCGATGCCGGACACCATCAAGAGACCGCCGAGATTTGCAAACCCAAGGCCGAGCGTGCGGTACGCATAGGAAAGCTGTGCAATCTCCTTCGACGGGAACTGCGCCATCGTCACCGAAATTTCGAGAACCAGCGTCCAGAGGCGGCAGCCATGGGCAAAGGCCTTCACATCGATGATGTTGCCCTTTTTGTTCGAAGACGGCCGGAAGCTCATCAGATTGAGCGAGGCCAAATTGCAGGCGGTGTCATCCAGGAACATATATTCCGAGCAAGGATTGGATGCCCGTATCGGCCCGCTCGCCGGACAGGTGTGCCAGTCGTTGATGGTCGTATGGAATTGGATGCCCGGATCGGCGCTGGCCCAAGCCGCCTCGGAGATCTGGTCCATGAGATCTCGCGCTTTGACCTTCTTCATGGACTTGTCGGTCGTCCGCGCCTTCAAGTGCCAGTCGCCATCACTCTCGACAGCGTCAAGGAACTCGTCTGTTAAGCGCACCGTATTGTTGGAATTCTGTCCCGCAACTGAGCGGTAGGCCTCGCCTTCCCAGTCGGTGTCGAAGCTTGGGAATGCGATCGTTTTGAAGCCTTGTCGCGCGAACTGGACAACGCGCTGAATGTAATTATCCGGCACAAACGCCGCGCGCGCAGCCTTGATTTCACGCTTTAGGGCGACGTTTTTGCTGGGGTCGAAGCAATCTTCGCCGTCACCCTCGCAATTGACGCACGCCTTCATGACGGCGGTCAGATGCTTGGCGCAGGCTTTCGATCCCGCAACTAGAGCGGCGACTTTCTGCTCCTCCAGCACCTTCCAATTGATGAATTCCTCGATATCGGGGTGATCCGCATCAACGATCACCATTTTGGCGGCGCGGCGCGTCGTTCCGCCCGACTTAATAGCTCCCGCCGCGCGGTCCCCGATTTTCAAGAAACTCAGGAGGCCTGAGGATTTGCCGCCGCCGGAAAGCTTTTCGCCCTCGCCGCGAAGCTTCGAAAAGTTCGAGCCTGTGCCCGAGCCATATTTGAATAGCCGCGCCTCACGAACCCAAAGGTCCATGATGCCGCCCTCATTCACAAGATCGTCCTGCACGGATTGGATAAAGCAGGCGTGAGGCTGGGGATGCTCATAGGCGCTTGCGGACCGCACCAGTTCCCTTGTCTCGAAGTCGACGTAATAATGCCCCTGTCCTGGGCCATCGATGCCATAGGCCCAGTGGAGGCCTGTATTAAACCATTGCGGGCTATTGGGCGCGGCCATCTGCATTGCGAGCATGTAGCAGAGCTCGTCATGAAAGGTGCGAGCGTCGTCTTCCGTCGAGAAGTAGCCGCCTTTCCAGCCCCAATAAGTCCACGCGCCTGCCATGCGGTCGAAAACCTGCCGCGCGTCAGTCTCAGGACCAAAGCGCTCATCCTTCGGCAGCGCCGCCAGAGCCGCCTCGTCAGGCACCGAGCGCCACAGCCAAGACGGAACTAAATTTTCTTCCACGCGCTTAAGCTTGGCAGGCACGCCTGCCTTCCGGAAATATTTCTGCGCCAGAATATCCGCAGCGACTTGGCTCCACTGTTCGGGCACCAGGAAACTATCGAGTTGAAAGATCAATTTGCCGTCTGGGTTTTTCAGCTCGCTCGTGGCGTGCCGGAATTTAATAGCCGCGTAAGCAGACTGACCTTTTTTTGTAAAGCGCCGTTCGATCCGCATCGAAGTCTCCTGTAGGCGCGCGCAGTCGCGCCTGCCCTTTTGCCACTCTGAGTAGGGGGTAAAACGCAGAACAAATGACGCAGAACAAATAGACGCTCTAGTAGGCGGACGCAGAACAAACAGACGCCGGACAACGCAGAACAAGACACACGGAGATAGGGCGGACGCAAAACAACGGGACTAAGACGCACAAGCGTTCTTCTTGCTAAAGACGCAGAACGGACGTCTTCAAACTCGAAAAATGGGACGAACAAGGTAAGAGTTTTAGTCTTGGAAGGGGGCCGCCTAGACGGCTAGCGGGAAAGAACGCCGCCGCACCCTCCTGGAAGGATGCTCCCCGCTAGCGGCAAGACGGAAATTATGCCGATTCGGGTCGGAGCGCTGTTACAGCTCTGCAACAGCTTGGTGCTATGTTTAGTAGTGCAGCGCCCGAGCCGCGCAACATCTTGTGGTAAAGCGGGGTAAGGCGGCGAGCCTGACCATAACAGCCTGGGGAAAACCTGGGTTGTAGCTAGTGGTCCTGCACAGGAAATCAACAGTCGCGGAAGTCAACAGTAAAACGCGGCGAATCTCGCCACGTCGGAGCTAGCGGTGCCGCATTGATAAGCGTTTTCCACAATGAGCCGACGTACGCGGCGTCCGACGTTTTGCACTGGCCAGAAAACGCTTCGGGGGGAGTTGCTTGCGACTCCCCCCGAAGATTACGTTCATCCGACTCTGTTAGAACAGGCGTCTAATTAATTATCCAAGAAGCTGCGCAGCTTGCGGCTGCGGCTTGGATGCTTCAGCTTGCGCAGCGCCTTCGCCTCGATCTGACGGATGCGTTCGCGCGTTACCGAGAATTGCTGGCCTACTTCCTCGAGCGTATGATCGGTGTTCATGCCGATGCCGAAGCGCATACGCAGCACGCGCTCCTCGCGGGGAGTGAGACTTGCCAGCACCCGCGTCGTGGTCTCCCGCAAGTTCGACTGAATGGCCGCATCGATGGGCAGGATCGCATTCTTGTCCTCGATGAAGTCGCCAAGATGGCTGTCTTCTTCGTCGCCGATTGGCGTCTCAAGGCTGATCGGTTCCTTCGCGATCTTGAGAACCTTGCGCACCTTTTCGAGCGGCATCGATAGCTTTTCGGCCAACTCTTCCGGCGTCGGTTCGCGCCCAATCTCGTGCATCATCTGACGGCTGGTGCGCACGATCTTGTTGATCGTTTCGATCATGTGCACTGGGATGCGGATGGTGCGCGCTTGGTCGGCAATCGAACGGGTAATCGCCTGCCTGATCCACCATGTTGCGTAGGTAGAAAACTTATAGCCGCGCCGGTATTCGAACTTATCAACGGCCTTCATGAGGCCGATGTTGCCTTCTTGGATGAGATCGAGGAATTGCAGGCCGCGATTTGTGTATTTTTTTGCGATAGAAATCACGAGGCGCAGATTGGCCTCGACCATTTCTTTCTTGGCCTGGCGGGCTTCCTTCTCACCCTTTTGCACTATTTTGACGATGCGCCGGAACTCAGCAATATCGAGGCCGGTTTCAGTCGCGAGAGCATAAATCTCCCGGCGAATGTCCTCGATGCGCTCGCGTTCCTTATCGACGAACTTCTGCCAGCCTTTGGTCTTGAGATGCCCTACGCGATCGATCCAGTTCGTGTCGAGCTCGCTGCCCTGATATTGGTTCAAGAACTCGTCACGGCGGACACCAAAACCGTCGGCAAGCCGAAGCAGACGGCCTTCATAGCCGATAAGCCGCTTATTAATGTCGTAGAGCTGCTCAACCAGCGATTCGATACGCGCGGGATTAAGCGAAAGGCTCTTCACATCGATGATGACCGCATCGCGCAGCTTTTTGGAGCGCTTTTCCTGAGAAGGCGAGAGCGCGTCATCCTGAAGCCTACGCTCGACATGCTGGTCTTGAAGCTTGCGCAGCTTCTTATATTCCGTGGCGATCCGGTCGAAGGTCTCAAGCACCTTAGGCTTGAGTTCGGCCTCCATCGCGGCGAGCGACAAGCTATTTTCGAGATCGTCGTCCTCGTCGAAATTCTCTTCCGGCTGAAACTCGCCGCCTTCTCTCCCCCCATCACTGGGGGCGGCAGCAGCACCATCGCCCCCCGCTGGGCGGACATGGCCATTTACGCCATTGTGGGCCTTGCCGTTTAACGCTGCCCCATTCGAATGGCTGCCATTATGAAGAGGCGTTACGTGCGAGGCGCCATTTGTGACCTCCTCGGGAACAAACTCTTCCTCCTCCCCTTCGGCAGGGCGCACAAATGGGCCGGAATAGGTTGCTTCCAGGTCGATGATGTCGCGGAGGAGGATTTTGCCTTCGTTCAGCTCGTCCCGCCAGATGATGATGGCTTGGAACGTCAGAGGGCTTTCGCATAAGCCCCCGATCATCGCCTCGCGTCCCGCTTCGATCCGCTTCGCGATAGCGATTTCGCCTTCGCGCGAAAGAAGCTCGACGGACCCCATTTCGCGCAGATACATGCGGACCGGGTCGTCGGTGCGCTCGCCTACTTCGGTGGAGCGTTCCTGCTTGACCGGAAGGTGACTGGCGGTAATGGGCCGGTCCTCGTCCTCATCATCGGGACCATCTGCAGCGGCAGCCTCTTCGACTTCTTCAGCATCGACCACATTGATGCCAAGATCGGAGAACATGGCCATGATGTCCTCGATCTGTTCGGAGGACACCTCGTCAGGCGGCAGAACTTCATTGATCTCGTCATATGTGACGTAGCCGCGAGATTTCGCGACCTTAATCAGCCGTTTTACGGCGGCATCCAGAAGGTCCAAAACCGGGCTATCTGTGGTTTCAGGTGCCTGGGCTTCGGTCTCTTCAGATTTTGTCGTCGCTGTGGCCATCATGAACTCCGGGAATATGCAGAAAAGCAAGATACGTCGGCGCACGTATCCTGCTCGAAGTTGCCGTCAGTCTCGCATAGCGCTAAAGTGGTATTGCATCGCGCGGAAGGGCACACAGGAATACGGCCCTAACACCACAAGCTCCTTGTAGGCGTTTGTGCTTAATGCCTGGTTACTCATAAAGCTCATTTGCACGCTTTAGCCACGCGCCTCGCTACCTTATTTGGTAAAGATTCTGAGAGGAGCAATATATAAAGGCAAATTAGGTAAGCGCAATTTCTACCTGTTGCCTGATTGCACATAGGCGGAAAAAATTTTCGTCGGTTTGATCCCTCAGATAATCGTCTTCCGCTTCTCGAAGCGCTTTTTCTAGCACATTGGCCCTGGTATGCAGCAGCATAACGTGGCGCCACCCCTGTAGCACGCTCTCTTTGGTAGCGCCTATGCTAAAATTTTCGTCGGCATGATGGGAAATAGCGCTGCTAATGCGCTCCAGCTCCATCGCCTGCCCATCTTGTGAGAGGTGCTCTAACACATTTTTATTGTCAAGTGCTATCTCGCTTTGATGAAAGGCGAGAAGCGCATCCCGTATGGCCGCGCAGCCGGGACCATCGAAGGAAATTGCCGCGATTTCTTCGGCGTAATCGTCGAGGAGCCAGGGATGGCTCAGAAGCCCCTTGATGAGAAGCGCTTCTCTCACGGCCCCGGCACCGCCGCCTGGCCGCGCAGCGGCGCTTTTGAGCAGCGAATCGGTTACTGAGGTCGAAGCTCCCGGCGCGCCAATGCCTTTTTTTCGCGCGGCCGGTTTACCTTGTGCGCTGCTTGATCTTGCGCGCCAGTCTTCATCTGGCGATTGTTGCCGCACGAATTTTCTTTTGCTGCTTTCTCGCGATCTAAGCCGTTGACGGATAGAGGAAAGATAATGAAAGCGTAGAGTCTTGTGGGCGACTTGTTCCGCCAGTTCCGTCAGACGGGTTTCAAAGCTTGCCCGCTGTTCGGGGGTATGAAGTGGATGCCGCTCTTCTTCTCTTTTCCAGAGAAAGTCGAAAAGCGGAGTTGGATGCTCTAAAAGCGCAGAGAGTGTATCTTTGGCGCCCTTGCTAACCATATCGTCAGGATCTTGTCCTTCGGGCAAAATCACAAATTGCAGCGAGCGCTGCGGTTCCAGAAATGGCAATGCTCCGTCGAGCGCGCGCGAGGCCGCTTTTTGGCCGGCCGCATCTCCATCGAAACAAAGTGTGGGCACAGGCGCCATCGACCATAGAAGCCGGAGCTGGTCCTCGGTCAGCGCGGTGCCAAGAGGCGCTACGGCATTGGGAAAGCCTCCGCGTTTGAGCGCGATGACATCCATATACCCTTCCGCCACAATAACGGAGCCTGTCTTATGCGCCGACGCACGCGCAGCGGCATGATTGAAGAGCACATGGCCCTTGTGAAAGAGCGCCGTCTCAGGAGAATTGAGATATTTCGGCTGCTGGTCCGGCAGCAATGACCGGCCACCAAACGCGATCACACGATTTTTTGCGTCCGCAATGGGAAAAATGAGACGGCCACGAAACCGATCGTAAGAGCTGGGAATATCCTCTCCGTAGATCAAAAGCCCTGCGTCCTCCATCTCTTCAAGAGAATATCCTTTTGAAGCAAGATGCGACCGGAGGCTCGATTTGTTATTGGGAGCATACCCTAAGCGGAACGCCTTGATCTCCTCGCTTTGGACGCCCCGTCTTGCCAAATATTCCCGTGCAATCGCGCCTTCCTTCCCCAAAAGTGAAGCCTCAAAAAAGCGGCAAGCCTCCTCGATCGCCTCCCTCATCCGGGATTCATGGCTAGCCTTTACTTCATCCTTTGGAGCAGGCTCTGGCAAAACGACGCCCGCTTCAGCTGCGAGCCGGTCGACAGCCTCGGGAAATGTGAGGCCCTCCGTCTTCATGACGAAGGTAAAAATGTCGCCGTGTTCGCCGCTTGCAAAACAGTGATAGAAGCCCTTGTGATCATTAACGGTGAATGAAGGGGTGCGCTCAGTCTTGAAAGGCGAGAGACCTTGATATTCGCGGCCCGCGCGCCTTAATTTCACCCGCCGCTCAACGATTCGGCTGACTGGCAGGCGGTCGCGTATCTCATCAAGCAACTCTGGCGGATAGCGCATGACACCTTGCCGTGGACAACGATATGTTTCAGGTGAAGTTCAGGTGAAGTATGTAAGGATGTTGTTTGGTGCGCCTTTATGGCAAGTAGCTATTATGACATGATTCGCCTGGCGCTTTGGGCCTTGAGCTAATCTATCGTGGCTTTTTTGGGCGTAAGTAACCATATGTACCCAGGTTTTTTAAGGTCGATCGTCCATGGTTTTTCTAGCCCTTGGCCTTCTGGTCGTGAGCATCCTCCTTTATGCGCTGACGGGCGAAGGCGATTTGATTGCTGGGATCCCCCGGGAAGACATACCACGGCTCGGCGCAGGGTTATCGCTCTTGATTTTCATTATGGCGGGCGCCGCCAGGTTAACGGCGGGCAAGGCAGCTGAAGCATTGAAAGCACTTGGCAGCTGGACGGCAATCGGGCTTGTTTTCATCGTTCTTTACGCTTACCGGAGCGAGCTCGGCGAGGTTCGTGACCGGGTGGTGCAGGAGCTGCAACCCGGTTCCGTCCAGACCGTAGCGCAAGGCAACGCTCAGGGCACTGTTATAAAAATCCGCAAAACTGGGGATGGCCACTTCATCGCGCGAACACAGGTGAACGGGCGCAGCGTGCGGATGATCGTCGATACGGGCGCCTCCACGGTTGTTTTAAGGCCGGAAGATGCACGCCATGCGGGGATAAGGCTCGGTGAGCTTGATTATACGGTGCCTGTCGAAACCGCCAATGGGCGCGCTTTTGCAGCTCGAATTAAGCTCGACCGCGTCGCTGTCGGCGATCTCACGCTGGAGAAGGTCGATGCGCTTGTGACAAAACCCGGCGCCCTGCAACAAAGTCTTCTTGGTATGAGTTTTTTAAGCCGTCTGAGGTCATATGAATTCTCAGGAAATCAGCTTCTGATGCGAAGTTAGCGCGGGTGCGCTTCCATCGGCGGCTCAAGACGGTGGAACGGTACGCGTTATGGGGAGCGGATCTCTCGAAAAATGGGCTCTGAAGGAGCTGTTGATCTGGATCTTCGCTATTATCGCGGGGTACCTTACCTTTTTATCTTTCGAGCCGCTTTTCGAGAACGTCAAATACGTGGCCGCTCAAGCAGGGCTCACACATATTTTCAATCAGGATATCTCTGGCAAAGTTCAATCCCGCTTCAGTACAAGGGTGGCGGCAGCCCCCTTGCCCCTCCGCGGCACACTTCCCGCCAGCCAGACCGAGCAGACGACGCGGAAGGTCGTCCTAAGCGCGAATGCATATGGCCATTTTAACGCCCAGGTTCAAATCAATGGCCAGGAAGTCGAATTCATGACGGATACGGGCGCCACTTATGTTGCGCTAAGTTACGAGACGGCCGTCAAGCTTGGAGTCGCGCCCAACAATCTGCGCTTTACCGGGCGGTCCACTACAGCAAATGGCGTCGCTCGCGTTGCGTCGGTGGTGCTGGATACGGTCCGCATCGGCGACATAACTATAAAGGACGTTCAAGCCGTCATCGCTGAACCCGGCCGTATGAGCCAAAACCTTCTCGGCATGAGCTTTATCGCCAGGTTGTCAGGCTTCGAGCTGACAGGCTCGAAGCTGACCATGACGGAGTAGGACAGCCAATTATCCTAGGCTTACGATCGGAAGCGCCTGCAGGAAGAGCAAGATTATCCCAGCCAGGCTTACCCCCCAAGTTAGCGTCCGAAGGACCGGAATACCGGCGATATAAATCGCGGCGTAAGCCAAGCGCGCGTAGAAGAACAGCGGCGCTCCGAGATCGCCAATGCCGCCTGTGCCCTTTGTGAGCGCAAATGTTACCGGCTCGATCAGCACGAGGATCGCAAATAGCGGCAGATTTTCCAGCATGTTGTAGTGCGCACGCTTGGCACGGCCCACCCAACCTGCGGACTGCGCGGCCGTCTCGCGATTCCCCATAAGCTTCGGCAGCCCAACCTGGAGCATGGCGCCTGTGACTGCGACCAGCATTTGCACAATCGTCAATCCGACGGAAAGCACCAGATATTTCAAATCGCTGGCGTAGCTTGCGTTTGCCGCCGCGTTAAGCCATGGCAAGTTGAAAGACTGCGCGGCGACAGGCGTAGCTATCAAGGCCGCTACAGAGAAAGGAATTCCATATTTAAGCCATCCGGCTGCATTAACACGCAATTTATTAACCTTTCATTTAACCAATTCCTATCCGTCTATCTTGGATATTCGTTCAGGGGCAAGACAAACCTCAGATCAAATATCCGTTAAAAATCGCGGCCTTGGATTGTGGCTTCTCCCTCCCCGCGAATTAGCCGCTTGGCAGTTCCTGGGCCACACGTTATTCAAAAATAAAACAACCGGAGCCTCTCATGACCGTCCTTGATCCGACCGCGCACGGCTTTCCAAAACCACGGACCGATCTTGCGGCGAATACCGCCGATTTCGAGCGGTTTGCCTATGTCAAACCAACAGGCTTCCGGGAATACGACGCCCGCTGGCTGTTCCCTCAGGAAATCAACCTGATGGGAATGCAGGCAATCGGCATGGCGATGGCGACGCTCATGCGCGAGCGCGGCGTTCCGGTTCGTATTGTCACCGGCCACGACTACCGGGCTTATTCATCCAGCATCAAATATGCGCTCATGTCCGGTATGCTCGCCGGCGGCGCGGAAGTTTTCGATATCGGGCTTGCGCTTTCTCCGATGGCCTACTTCGCGCAATTCGCGCTTGAGGTCGAAGGCGTGGCCATGGTTACAGCAAGCCATAACGACAATGGCTGGACCGGAATCAAGATGGGGATGGGCCGCCCCCTCACCTTCGGACCCGATGACATGACGGCACTAAAGCATTTGGTGCTGGAGGGGCGCTTCGCTCCTCATCCGGGCGGGGTCTACCGTTTCGAGCAGAGCATCGGTCAACGCTATATGGACGACCTCACGAGCCGCGCGCCGTTTACCCGCAAGCTCAAGATCGTGGCCGCCTGTGGCAATGGCACGGCAGGCGCATTCGCGCCGCAGGTGCTGGCGAAGCTCGGCTGCGAAGTCGTGCCGCTGAATACCGACCTCGACTATAATTTCCCCAATCACAATCCAAACCCTGAATCGCTGAAGATGCTTCACGCAGTGTCGGACGCGGTGAAGGCGTCGGGCGCCGATGTTGGGCTTGCCTTTGACGGCGATGGCGACCGCTGCGGCGTGGTGGACAATGAAGGCAACGAGATTTTCGCGGACAAGGTTGGCGTGATGCTCGCTCGCGACATCTCCGCGTTGCGCCCGGATGCGAAATTCGTCGTGGACGTAAAGTCTACGGGGCTTTTCACCACCGATCCCGTTTTACAGAAAAACGGCGCTCACACGACATATTGGAAAACCGGACACTCCTACATTAAGCGCTACAGCCACGAGACCGGCGCGTTGGTCGGCTTCGAAAAATCCGGCCACTTCTTCTTCAATCCACCGCTTGGACGCGGCTATGATGACGGACTCGTTGCTGGCATCGCGGTGTGCGACATGCTTTCCCGCAGTCCGGGAAAGAGCATGGCGGACCTTTACCGCGAACTGCCGAAAACTTGGCAATCGCCGACCATGTCGCCCCATTGCGACGACGAAAAGAAATACGGCGTCGTGGACCGTGCGATCGCCCATTTCAAGGGCGTGGCCGAGCGGGGCGAAAAGCTTGCGGGCCAGTCGATTCGTGATGTGATTACTGTCAATGGTATTCGCATCATGCTGGAAGATGGCACATGGGGGCTTATTCGCGCTTCATCCAATAAGCCTGAGCTTGTGGTGGTGGTCGAAAGTCCAGTATCGGAAGCAAATATGCGGGCAATTTTCGCTGAGCTTGACGCGCACTTGCAGACCTATCCAGAGGTCGGCGAATATAATCAGAAGATTTAGGGCTTAAACTTCGCTTCTCCCTCGAACGCGCATCGCCGCCTTGGCGGCGATGCCTCTGCACGCCTATAGCCAATCCTGGTATCCTGTTCGCCTCCGCAAATATGAAAAGCTGGGGCGAGAGCATGACCATTCGTATCGAAAAGCAGGGTCCGGTCACAACCGTCATTCTCAGCCGGCCAGACGCGCGCAATGCGGTGAACCCCGAGACTGCAGCGGAACTCGTGAGCGCCTTCGAGGCTTTCGAAGCCGATGAGAATGCCCGTGTTGGCGTGTTCTTTGGCGAGCACGGCACTTTTTGCGCGGGCGCAGACCTTAAGGCGTTCAATGCTGGAGGCGAAGGCTGGAAAGAGTGGGTACGCGCCGATGGCTCAACCGCACCAATGGGGCCGTCGCGTACTTTCTTATCGAAGCCCGTGATCGCCGCCGTTTCCGGCTATGCCGTAGCGGGCGGCCTAGAACTCGCGCTTTGGTGCGATCTTCGTGTTGCGGAAGAGGATGCGATATTCGGCGTGTTTTGTCGCCGATGGGGCGTCCCCCTCATCGATGGCGGAACAGTGCGGCTGCCACGCATCATCGGTCAGGGCCGCGCTCTCGACATGATCCTTACTGGACGTCCGGTCGGTGCAGCCGAGGCCCTGTCCTTTGGCCTTGCAAATAGGGTCGTTCCGAAAGGTCAGGCGCGTCAGGCGGCCGAAGCTTTGGCGGCTGAGATCGCCGCATTCCCCGAACTTTGCGTTAGAAGCGACCGCCTCTCAGCCTATGAGCAATGGGATTTGCCTTGGGACGAAGCGCTTATGAATGAACTCCGGCATGGTTACGGCACGGTTGAATCTGGCGAGACGAGTAGTGGTGTTACCAAGTTCGTACACGGTGCGGGGCGGCACGGCACCTTTTAAGCCGCGATCAGGTGCGGTTCATCGCGCGATGGTCTTTGGCACTGCGGGCATCAGTCCCATGATCGCAAGCACTCTGGATTGCTTCCGACCGTGCTTCGCCCGGCGTCGCAATGACAGTGGCTGATGTCGGTGCCCCAGCGCCGTCATCACGAGGCGCACCGCGCCGTGGTGATCCAGGATCCTACGATTCGACCCCGTATCCAAATGCACTAATGCGGCAGCTTGCCCGTAACTTTCAGGGCATAGTAAACGCCCACTGTGAGTCCGCTACCCAGGAAAAGTAGCAACATCGTTTTGATTAATCGCCACAAGGCGCGCATCCGGTTGCCGCGCACCCTAATCTCAAGAACTTGTTCAGGGGCGGCGATATCGCCTGCAAGCCCATTATCGTCGATATCGCGCGCCGTTAGCACCAAGCTGAGATTGTGCCTTCCGCTGTCCGATGGGATAAGCGTCCAAATCCAGCGGCCAAATTCGTCCCCGCCAAGAAAAGAGGGCCGGTCAAAGATCCATTGTGTTTCGGGCGACAAGGTCTCGATGAAAAATCCGCCCTCCGGCGCGGTTAACCTCACGGTTATAGCCCTAGTGATCTGGGCGTGGCCGTTTCCTCCTGCTCCTCGCGTCTTGAGGCTGTCAAAGAGCGTCGCCGCATCGTCTTTCGTCATCCGAACCTCTAAAGTTTCGGCGACGGCGACCCGCATTTTGCGCGGTATATGTTCCAAAATCAGCGCGAGGATCGGCGGCATTTCTGGGCGGCCACGAGCACGTTTTGCGGCAGCGGGCCTGCCTCTTTCTTCCCTTCGCGATGCCGGCGGCGCAAAATCCTCGTCTGCGGCGACTGCTGCCTGCTTTCTCAAATCGTTCCTCGCAGCTCCCCCACGCGGTGCAGACCTAGCAGGCTCTTGCGGCGCGGGTGGGGCAGCCCTCGGATTAGGGCGCGGCTCAGGATGGTGAGCGCCGTTCGGGCGTGGGCTGATAGATGCTTCTGCCTGTGCAGGCCGGGGTTCGGGATCCTGGTTCAAATAGGCATTAAGGCGCGGCTCCGTGCGAGGCCGCGCGTTCGAGCTAGCAGGCGGAGGCGTTGAGAGACCATAGGACGATGAAGCGCCAACGCCCTTTCTCTCTTCCGCATCGAGTATCGAGCGCACGCTTTGCAGCATCTCGTCCACGCTCGCATCAGGGGAGATGCTCAAAGTTTCAGCGGAAGTAACGACGTTGCTGCCATTGCGTGGCGGCGGCGGCGCGGGAGGGCTCGCCACCGGCAGCTCTCGAGGTCGCTCCGGGGCGGCGTTCACAACCGACAAATGGTAAAGCGCGGCATTTGCAGCAAAGCCATTTCGCGCGAGTATAGCCGATGCGTTGCTGTCCGGGTCCTTTGCTATGGCGACGATAGTAACGCTGCCATCCACCTGGCGCTTGCCCAGCCGAACCGCGTGCTCCGACGCGGAAAGCATCAGCGCATCAAATTTATAACTGAAAGTGGGCGCCCGGCCGTCCGGCACGACCAGGGAAGACATGCGATGGTTCACTGCGTCCGCGATAGCGCTCTGGATAGAAGCGACGTCAGCGCCGACTGTCAGCAGGAGCCTTATCGAATCTGGATCGTCGAGCAGCGCAAGGAGAAGGTGCTCGAGCGTAACATAGCGATGGGAGCGCTGCTCCGCCGCCGTGCGTGCACGCCTCAACGCATTGTCAAGATAGGCCGTCCGCGGCAGCTCCGCGTATCCTGCGGAAATGTCGTTCATAATCCCCACCGGCCTTCCACGCATCGTCAGGCGCGCCGGAAACGCTTAGATAAGTAGAAGTAATGCCCAATGCTGCATATCCTGCAGCGCGAAAATGCAGGACTACAGCTCTTTTTTAGAAGCTCTTAGCCAACTTGGCAATGGCGCTCCTGACGCAAGCAAGACGCCAATCGTTACGGCGACGATCCCAAAGCCATCCGCCATGGATGGTATCTCCCCAAGGAAGAGCATGGCTAGGATCAAAGTGAGAGCCGGAACCGCTGCCGCGAATGCGGAGGCGCGCGCCGCACCGAGCCGTGCCACGGCGCGCCCAAAGGCGACAAGCGATATAATGTTAACCGCAATGCCTTGATAAAAGGCCTGCAAGGCGAGGCTTGACGGTGATGCGCTCAACAGTCGCGGATGAAGCGTCAAGAAGTAGACCGGCAAATACACCGCGCAGGAAACAAGCGAAACGAATGCGGTTGCTTCAAGTCCCGAAAGGCGCGATCTGCGCAAGGCCACTGTGTAAAGCGCAAAAAGAAAGGCGGCGCTCATAAACAGCAAATGCCCGACCCATTTAAGATGGCCGGTTCCCATCAAGCCGGCACCCGCTATTGCGACAACCCCGCATAGCGTGAAGACGAGACCCATCATTTGACGCCGCCGCAGTACCTCACCGAGCAGGACCACGCTGACAAGCGCGGTCATCACAGGCATAACCCCAGGAGTTAGCGCTGCTCCTTCTGCTGCCGGGGCGAAGGCCACGCCCGCGGTGATGCATAGGCTGAATGCCGCGCCAGAGCCTAAGGCCATCATGAATGCATCGGCAGGTTTCAAAAGCGCGATACGCGAGCGGATGCGAATGAGAAAAGGCAACAAAACGACGAGCGTCACACTGTAACGAAGCGCGACCAGATCATACGACGTCAAGCTGCTGTCCGCCCCGAAGCGCGTGACGATGAACCAACCAGCCCAGATGGAGATGGCGAACAGCCCCCAGGCGGCACCGATTGCAAATCCACCAATCGTGGCATTGCTGTCGCTAACGCCATTGCCGGTGTCGCGCAGCGTCAAAGCCGACGCCGATGCGCTCTCGCCCCCAGGACACAGTGGCTCGTCATATTGGGCACTGTCCTGCGCTCCATCGCTCGGCGGCGTTACCCTACATTCCTGCATAATTGGGGCCGCCCCCACCTTCGGGCGTGACCCAGTTGATGTTCTGAGCTGGGTCTTTTATGTCGCAAGTTTTGCAATGCACGCAGTTCTGAGAGTTGATTTGGAAGCGGGGCTTATCCTCGCCGTTCCTTACAACCTCATAAACTCCTGCCGGGCAATAGCGTTGCGCAGGCTCGGCGAAAACTGGGAGGTTGTCGCGGATCGGGACTTTGGGGTCGGTAAGAACAAGGTGAACCGGCTGGTCCTCAGCGTGGTTCGTCCCCGAAAGGAACAAAGAGCTCGGGATATCGAATGTGACCTTCCCGTCCGGTTTCGGATAGTCGATTGGCTTGAAGTTTTTCGCGGGCTTAAGCGCTGCGTAGTCAGCCTTACCATGATGCAGCGTTGGCGACAGCTTTGTGGAAATCGTGTTCAGCCACATGTCGGCTCCGCTTAACAGAAAGCCTGCTATGTTGCCAAATCGAGCCAGAAGCGGCTTCGCGTTTCGAACGGGCTTCAGGTCCCGAGCGATTGGGCCTTGCCGGACCTGCGCTTCATAAGCTTCAAGTTCGTCACCCTGGCGCCCCGCGCCTATGGCTTCAAATGCGCTTTCGGCGGCAAACTTGCCCGACAGCATCGCGTTATGCGAACCCTTGATGCGCGGCACGTTCATAAAGCCCGCGCCACAGCCGACAATCGCGCCGCCAGGGAATGTCAGTTTGGGGATGGATTGCCAGCCGCCGCTTGTCATTGCCCGCGCACCGTAACCGATCCGCTTGCCGCCCTCGAAAAGCGGGGCTACGACCGGGTGGGTTTTGAAGCGCTGAAACTCTCCGAAGGGCGAAATATAAGGGTTCTCGTAATTGAGATGCACCACGAAACCCACCGAGACGAGGTTCTCGCCATAGTGATAGATGAATGAGCCGCCGCCGGTGCGCCTATCGAGTGGCCAGCCGATTGTATGCTGCACAAGGCCCGGCTGGTGCTTCTCTGGAGCAACCTGCCACAGCTCCTTGAGACCGATGCCGTATTTCTGCGGATCGCTATCTATGTCGAGGTCGTACATGCGCATGAGCTTTTTCGTCAGCGAGCCTCTCGCACCCTCGGCGAACAGCGTGTATTTGCCGTACAACGCCATGCCGCGCACGAAGTCATCCTTAGGGTTTCCTTCATGGTCTACGCCAAGGTTTCCCGTAGCGACGCCGATGACCGTTCCTTCGCTATCGGTAAGGATCTCCGCTGCCGGAAAGCCTGGGTAAATCTCGACACCCAACGCTTCGGCCTTTTCAGCAAGCCACCGCACCACATTGCCGAGACTCACGATGTAATTCCCGTGGTTCGACATGAGCGGCGGCATGACAAAATTTGGAATGCGAAGGTCGCCGCGCGGGCCAAGATAGAGAAATTTGTCCTGGGTAACTTCCTGGGCTACGGGCGCACCTTCCTCGCGCCAATTCGGAATAAGGGAATTGAGGCCAATTGGATCGATAACAGCGCCGGACAGAATATGTGCACCGGCTTCAGACCCTTTTTCGAGCACGACAACCGAAATATCGGTGCCTTTTTCGGCCGCCAATTGCTTCAACCTTATCGCGGCAGATAACCCGGCCGGCCCCGCGCCGACGATAACCACGTCAAATTCCATGGTCTCCCGTTCCGGAAGCTCTGGCCGCTGAGCGCTTTTTGCCGGTGCGTTCTCTGCCATTCTTATTCTCGTTCTTGTTCTTGCCGTTGACGGCGGCCCATACAATAGACGTTCGTAGTACAGGGAAATCTGTGTGCTCGCCAACTCGATAATTTGGCGCAGCGCTTAGGATATAGAGCCTTGCGGGGAAGATTGAACCTGATCGAGGATCGCTTTCGCTTTTGCGCAATCTACTGCCATTTGAGAAGTCAGCGCTTCGGCTGATCTGAACTTGGCATCCTCACGGACAAAAGCGATAAACTCGATGTTGATCGCCTTTCCGTAAAGATTGCCGTCAAAATCGAATAAAAAAGTTTCAAGAATAGGCAAACCGGCATCGAAGGTCGGCCTCGTGCCCAAATAGGCCGCGCCCTGCAACGTCTCGCCATCTACATGGACGTTAACGGCGTAGATGCCGTGCTTAAGCGTAACGCCTTCCTCAAGACGGATATTGGCCGTAGGAAAGCCCAGCCCCTGGCCTCTGCCAGCGCCGCCCTCAACGATACCGCTAACGCTCCACCAATAGCCAAGCATCTCTGCCGCTGCAGCAACATCGCCCTCAGCAAGAAGCTCGCGGATGCGCGTCGACGAGAAGATCTCGCCAGCATTGCCCGTGGGTTCCACAATAGTTACCCCAAAACCATAAGTCCGGCTTAGTTCCTGAAGAACGGCCGGGTTTCCACCCCTGCCCTTCCCGAAATAAAAATTGAACCCGACGGATGCGTGGCGGATCCCAAAACTCTCAACGAGAATGATACGCACGAACTCCTCGGCGGTTAGCTGAGCGACCTCGCGTTCAAAAGGGATCACGGCGCACAGATCGCAGCCGAACTCTTCGGCGAGCTGGAGCTTGCGTGGGAGCGTCGTCAGCCGGAAGAATGATCGCTCGGGCTGAAAATATTTCCGCGGATAAGGCTCGAACATCATGATGCCTGCGAGGCCGCGATGTTCGCGTGCCTTCGCTTTTGCCTGCTCCACGACTGCTCGATGACCACGATGAAAGCCATCGAAGGTGCCGATGGCGATTGAGGCTCCCTTAAGATGCGCCGGAACGGCCCTCCAACCGTGGATCACTTCCATAGCTACGCCTTCAGGTCCTCTCGCGTGAGCCGAGCATGATCACCGCCTGGCCTTCAAGCACAATCTTGCCCTTGACTGTGCAAGCACAGTTGAAGATGGCGCGCTTTTTGGCCTCGATCAAATCGGTAATGCGGACCGTCGACATGACTTCATCGCCGATATGCACCGGCCCCTTAAAGTTAAGGGTCTGCGAGATATAAATTGTGCCGGCGCCCGGGAGTTTCGTGCCGAGCACCGTCGATATATAGGAAGCGCTCAGCATTCCATGCGCTATGCGCTGTTTGAACGGCGTATTCGCCGCGTATTCAGCATCGAGATGAACGGGGTTGTAGTCGCCCGAAATGTCGGCAAAGGCCTTCAGGTCGGCTTCTGTTACAGTCCGCGCCCAGCTTGCTTCCATGCCGATCACAAGGTCCTCGTAGTAATATGTCTGCACGTCATGGCTCATTCGAAACGCCCTCATCGCTGTACAGCTTGAGATATTGGCAATTTACACGCCGTTGGGCAATGGGTGTGAACGCGAACTTTGCTTACCAGCAAAGCTGGGAAAGCGCCGCGAGCGGACGGAATGGGCGATTTCTGAAAAGCTCGTGCACTGCTTCTGGCGTTAGCTCCCTGGCTTGGCCGTCGCCATTCAGGTGAACGCGGCTTGCAATATAGAGGGCATCGACACCAAGCGCGGCAGCGCCTTTTATATCCGTATCCGCGCCATCGCCGATTGCGAGAATTTCATGCTTCTCGATGCCGGGGATTTTCGAAAGGGCGAGATCGTAAATCGGCATATATGGCTTTCCCGCTTGAATGACAGTCTGCCCGAGCGCGGCGTAGCGGGCCGCAAGCGCGCCCGCACATGGCAGGAGCACATTCCCTCGCTCAACCAAAATATCCGGGTTGCCGCATATCATCGGAACGTTTCGGGCGGAAAACTCGCGAAGCATCCCGTCATAATCTTCCGGCGTTTCATATTCGTCGTGGAATAGCCCGGTGCAAACCAACACTTCCGCATCCGCTGCCTCAACAAAGCGAACCGGCAGTCCATCAAAAAAGGCCCGGTCATGCTCAGGTCCCAGATGGAAAATAGGCTTATCTGCGTTCTCGGCCACCAAGGCTCGCGTCACATCTCCCGATGTTACGAGCGTGTCGAAGGTTCTGTTCGGGACGCCGATTTCCTCAAGAAGCGCTAAGACGCCGAAGGCGGGTCTCGGAGAATTCGAGACGAGGATAACGCGGCCACCATGCTCCCTAAATGTTTGGCAGGCTTCGATGGCTGGCTGGAAGACCTCCTCACCATTGTGAAGAACGCCCCACACGTCACACAGCCAAGCCCTGCGTGTTGCGCTTAAACCAGCAACCGAGGTCAGGACAGGTATTGGCGCGCGCTCATAGATCATAATGTACCGATAGATTTTCGCGCGCTGTAGTCAAAAACTTTGCGGAAATTACCGTGGCTGAGGGCAGCCACGGTATTTGCGAACTTGCGGGTTTTAGTAAGCAGATGCGATGGCGTCCACGCCATCTCTGCGATAAATATCCCGGCGGAACTGAACAGCTCCATCTGGCGTCGCCCAAGCCGTAATGTAGGCCCAGTAAAGCGGCACACGCTTCTTCAGGCGTACATTCAGACGCTCGCCCGTCTGCTTCATACGCAGAACTTGCTGGACGGTCCAGCCATTGTCTTCCAAAAGCCAGCCAACCAACTGATGGATGTTCTGAACGCGTACGCAGCCCGAGCTGTCGGCACGGAAGCTCTTTGAAAAGAGGCTCTGGCCGGGCGTATCGTGCATGTAAACGCCGTGCGGGCTTGCGAAGTTGATCTTGGCGTAGCCCAAGGGATTATCTTCGCCAGCATTCTCCACGTAGAAATACCGCAGCGGCGCGTCGGACGACCAGTTGATCTGCATCGGGTCTAGGCGATGGCCTTTTTGATAGGCGGCATAGTCGGTATATGCGTCGATCTTATATTTCGCGAGCACATCTTGACCCTTAGGCTGCATCTCGCGTCCCTTAGGGATCAAGTCTGACTTCAACACGGTCGGTGGGACCACCCACTCCTTGTTGAAGTTGATTTCCTCGACAGCGGACTGCACCAGCGGCGACGGCCGGTCTGGTTTTCCGACCACGCCCGCATGGCGCGACACAACCTGATTGTTGTTGATTGCCTCGATCTGAGCGGAAGGGATGTTCACCACCACATATTTGCCGGCGGGGGTCGCGGTAGTAAGGCTCTGAAGCCGCGTCAAATTTGCTCTGAGCTGGCGCAAACGCGCGCTCGCGGGCACGTTAAGGGCCAAGATAGTCGTCTTATCGAGAAAGCCCGTCGGCGGAATGCCGTGGCGCGCCTGCGCTTTCTTCAGGGCATTTTCGACATAGGTATCGAAGGTTTCTGGATAACCGCCATAGGCCTGCAAATCACCTGTTACTTGCAGGCGACGCCTGAGTTGTACAACCGCCGGATGGCTTATGCCCGTGCGAAGCTCGATCTCTGGCAGCATTGGCCAGCCGCCTTGCGTTACAATTTCGGCGTAACGCTTAACTGCGGCGCGCGTCATCGCCACATTCTCTTTCGCGAGCGTCGGAAAACCGCGGTCAGGCTGCGTTTCCCATTCCTTAGCGAATGCACTCGCGCGCGCGGGGTTATCCGAGGATTCACCAGACTGATCCCAACCAGACCATTCGTCATCATTAAAGCGCTGCGCCTGCGCTCCCAAGACGCTCGCCGTTATCATGAAGGCGGACGCTACGAGCGTAGCTATCGCTGTCTGTTTCATGACTTTATCTCGCCTGACGTTCATTCAGTTCAGTTGCCCACTGGAAGTTTGGCTAAAGCCAGCCTACCGTTCAGAATAAGAATAAGCTCAATTGTGGCTTAAGCTAGGTTATCAGGACTCTTATGCTCCCCAACGGGCGGCGGGGCCAACCATTTTCTACCGCCGGCCAATCGATTTTGCGTGATCGTGGCTTCCGCGTGCTCGCAAGGGCGCCGCACCAGCCAATGCTGCGCGCCATTTGCAACCTTCGCACGGTCTAAGCTAGAGCTGATAGCGGATTTGGTCGCCCCAAAACCGTTCTAGCCTCACTGAGACTTGATTGAAATGTTTGAGGTCGGGAATAGAAACCCCGCCGACTTTTTCGAGCATGCCAAGCTGACGCTCAAGAAGGCGATTGACCATCTCCGAGATGGCTTTACCCTTCTCCGTGAGCTTTACCCGGACAGACCGCTTGTCGGTGCGCGAGCGCTGATGGTGAATGTAGCCGCTCTCGACAAGCTTCTTCAGATTGTAGGAGACGTTCGAGCCGAGATAGAGCCCGCGCGTTTTCAATTCGCCTGCCGTCAGCTCGACATCACCGATATTGAAGAGGAGGAGCGCTTGAACGCTGTTCACGTCGGTGCGTCCGACGCGTTCAAATTCATCCTTGATGAGGTCTAGCAGTAGGCGGTGCAGCCTCTCGATCATACGGAGGCTCGTAAGGTAATGTGTTTTCAAGCTCTGGTCGTCCGGCTGGACGCGTACAAAATCGGCGATCATGGTCTCGATCAATTCCTATAGGTTGCGCCATCCCACCTTTATGCAACCTACAAGGGCATCGGCTAATAATCACTTAATTGTAGCAACTTTTACGAGAAATATTCGCACTCGCTGCAATCAGCTAGGTCGGACAATAGCTACTTTTCATCTTTATGCTTAACTGAACCTTACCGCTCATCACTGTCGCCCCTAATGAATTGAATAATCGCGGAAAAATCGAGCGCCTCATGCCCTTGGCTTGCGAACAGGCCATAGAGAGCGGCCGCTTCCGCGCCGAGAGGCGTGTTCGCCCCGCTTCGGTTGCTGGCATCTTGGGCGAGCTTCAAATCCTTCAGCATCATGGCTGCGGTGAAGCCAGGCGCGTAGTCGCGGTTCGCGGGCGATGTGGGCACCGGCCCCGGCACCGGACAATAGGTTGTAAGGGACCAGCATTGTCCCGAGGCCTTCGACGCAATGTCGAATAAGGTTTGATGCTCAAGCCCGAGCTTTTCGCCAAGCGCGAAGGCTTCCGATACGGCAATCATCGAAATGCCAAGGATCATGTTGTTGCAGATCTTCGCTGCCTGGCCATTGCCCGGGCCGCCAGCGTGAACCACGTTCTTGCCCATGGCCGAGAGGATCGGCTTTGCCCGCTCGTATGCGTTTGCGCTTCCGCCCACCATGAAGGTCAATGTGGCCGCTTCCGCCCCGCCGACGCCGCCCGATACCGGCGCGTCCAGCATGTCGAGGCCAGCTTCCGCAGCTTTTGCGCTCACCTCGCGCGCCGTTGTCACGTCGATGGTCGAGCAGTCGATCAGGAGGCTGCCGGGCTTCGCGGCGGCAATGATGCCGCTTTCGCCGAGGTAAGCGCCGCGCACATGGGTGCCTGCGGGGAGCATGGTGATGATGACATCGGCCCGGGCTGCGGCATCCGCCGCCGAGGTCGCAATCCGCGCGCCTTTATCCGCGAGGCGTTTTAAGGCGTCTTGCGAAAGGTCGAAAGCGTGGAGCGTATGACCGGCCTTCAGAAGGTTCCCGGCCATCGGGCCGCCCATATTGCCCAATCCGATAAATGCAATCGCAGCCATGGCTTCCTCCTCGCTTTTTGTTCAGCTTGGTTAGGTGCGCGGCGCCTTGTCAAGGCAGTTGGATGGGTTTCAATCTATGCCGCGCGCTCTTGTCCTTCGGCCTGATCGAGGAATGCCATCGCGGCGTCTTCCCCGTCTTCGATAGCGATCTCGACTGCACGCCTTGCGGCTTCGAGCAGGTCTTGGGCGCGGCGCTCTTCAGTGAAGGCTGATAGGACCGCTTTGCGCACCGTCGCCTGAACATCGGCTGGCGCATCCCAGAACACTATCTTGGCAATATCGCCCGGGTATAGCTCGATCTGCCCCGACGATCCCTTGATGTGCCGTTCGATCTGCCATTGCCCAAGTGGGCTGTTCAAGAACACCGCCAAATACACTGGGTCCACATGGGCGGTGCGCAGCACGGTCACATGATTGTCGGGCAAAGCTCGCTGATCGTGCAGGTAGGGAGCGGCGCGTCCAATCGTGCCAACCCCGGTACCGTTCACAAGCACATCGCCCTTCTCGATGAACACTGGCGAATCTGCTTCGGTGGCAGCGCGGTTGTCGCTTAGGACTACACGGTTCGACCGCACATGCTTGGAGTTGATCACAGGCAAGCCCCCGTCGGCATAGTCAGGCTGACGTCCGCGGCAATTGGTTGAAAGGATAGCCCCCAATTCGACGGCCCGCCCGGTATCAACAAGCCGTTTCTCTACGTCTGCAAACAAAGGACGGAAATACTGCGCGTCGATGCGCCCGGCTGCAAAAGCCTCGCTGGCGTTAGCGGTGTAGGCGAGCGGCTCTGGCGGCGTCCAATCCATGAGCCCAAGCGCCTGAAGCAGCGTGTCTTCAGCTTTCCTTTGTGCTTCACGACGGGTACGGTAGCATTTCCATTCAGTGTCGAAAAGCAAGTCAAAACGGCTCTGAAAAAATGCGCTTATCGTCGGCAGGAAAATTCGCTGGACATCGGAGGGATATAGGTGCAACTGCCCCGTCGCGCCGGTGACATATCTTGCGATTTGGGCTTGGCCATATTTCGACGATAGAAAAGCTGCAATAAAACCTGGACTATTCTTTTCTCTCAGTCTTACTACCGTCACTTCGGAAACTGTCGCAAAACTTCCTTCATAGCGAAACAACTGTATCTTACCAATTGAACCGTGCCCAATAGACGAAATAAGGACGTCATTTTCCTTAAGAAAAAAAGCGTCAGCGGTAGCCGAACTGCGTAGAAGTGAATCTGGTTCAAAAGTCGGGGAGACATCACCTGACCGTACGACGGGAAACGCGCCATTATCGGAATAGACTAGTTTTCGCCCCTTGAGCACGCCGGTCGATATTTGCTCAAGCCTTAGGTGTGCGCCCTTCCTAATCTTTGCGATAGCTGTAAGCGCGGCTTGCGCTTGGAATTGGGAATCAAGGCGGAGTTTTGGATTGTCATTAGGCAGGTCTGAAGAGTTAATGATCGAGGCTTCCAGCCCCCCCAACAGTCCGCTTAAGCGGCTCACATTGAAGGGGCGGCTCGAAAAAAACTTAAGTTTTCCTGAGCAGCGAATTCTTGAAACGCTTCCGCAATTCCGTCCCTCGTCAGTCCCTCATGGTTAAATAAGTCGTGCGCAACGATGAAGTGCCAACACTGCAAATCGACAGAAGGACGGCCAGGACGGCGATGTAGATGGCGACCCATCTATCTGTGTCCTTCATGCTTTCTGTGATCTCCGTGCTTTCCATGATGGAACCGGGCTTATTGCTAAGACATGCCTAGAGAAGGGGTGCCATCACAGACGCCCAAGGTTAAGCCCGTTTATCGCCCGAATGGGTTCGGCGCAAGTGCGACTAATTTCTGCAAGCGTGGCCACCCCCTCCATGTCGGAAAATCCGCCAAGACACTCGGACCACGGTGGTGACTGACATACCCCCGACCTAGGTACCCACTATCGCTAATCGATGAGTCGTGATTTAAGGATGCATGAAAAGCATCCCTGAGGCGACAGCGATTATATTGACTGGAGAGGAGCGGGCCGAGCTTGAAGCGCTCGCCCGCTCGACGAAAACGGAACATCGGCTGCGCCAGCGGGCGCGGATTGTGCTTTTGGCGGCCGATGGTCTTCCAACGCGCGCAATCGGCCGCGAGGTGGGCTGTACAACGGGTACGGCCTCGAAATGGCGGGTGCGCTACGCCGGAAAGCGGCTGGCGGGGCTCGATGAGACCGGCAACCGGGGCAGCGATCCCAAATACACGGCACAGACCGGCAAGCGCATTCTGGCTGTCCTCGACAGCCCCGTGCCGAAGGGCTATGCGCGCTGGACGGGACCGCTGATCGCCTCCGCTCTTGGCGATGTCGATGTGCAATATATTTGGCGCTTTCTTCGCGCCCAGAAGATCGATCTTGCCGCGCGCAAAAGCTGGTGCGCGAGCAATGACCCCGATTTTGCGGCGAAGGCGGCCGAAATCGTGGGGCTTTATCTTAATCCGCCGCGCAACGCGCTCGTGCTTGCGGCCGGCGAAAAGCCCTCCATCCAAGCTCTGGAACGCAAACAAGGCTATCTCAAACTCGCCAACGGGCGCGCCTTGACGGGGCAAAGCCACGATTACAAGCGGCACGGAACCACAACTTTGTTTGCAGCGTTCGATGCCGCCACCGGCAAGGTGACGGGACGGCAATACAAAAGGCGCCGCAGGGTCGAATTTCTGGACTTTATGAACCGGATCGCCGCCGCGCATCCTGGCCGCGACATCCATGTCATCCTCGACAACCTCAACACCCACAAGCCCAAGGAAGACCGCTGGCTTAAACGCCATCCTAACGTTCACTTCCACTTCACGCCCACAAAGGCGTCCTGGCTCAATCAGGTGGAAATCTGGTTCTCGATCCTCGCCGGAAAGGCGCTTTCCGGCACGTCCTTCACCTCCATCGGCGAACTGAAGGCGCACATCCAGGCGTTCATCGACAGCTATAATGAGACCGCAAGGCCATTCGTCTGGCAAAAATCCGAGGTCCACCAAAAACGCCTAAAGCCCCGTTTCGCGCATCAATGATTCCGGGTACTAGTTTCTGGTGCCCTCGCGAATCCCTCAGGCAGTCGTCGACTAGCTTGGGATTTGTCCACTGTCGATGACGCCTGAACGTACGCGCGCTTGCCCCCGATGTTGCAGAAGGTGGGGGCTTTTTTATCAAAAACGAAATCGTCCGCTGGGCTAATGGCATGGCTCAGGCAGCCCTCGAAAAGCAATAGACTGTCGTCGCTCTCCCACATTCAGCTGAGCATTTGTGTATCGCCGCAAATCGAGATCGCCTGACCTGAAATTGTCCGCCCGCGCGGGCTGCAAATGAAGACGATCTGGTCGGCGATCTGCTGCGGCGTTACGTAATCCTTGATCGAGGTGAAGGAGAAGGCAGTCCGCTCCATCTCCGCAAACGAAATTCCTCGCTGCTGTGCTTTTGCCTCAAGCACGCGGCGCTGCCGGTCGCCGGCGACCAATCCCGGCAAGATGGCATTGACGCGGATGTTGTCGGGGCCGAGTTCGATCGACAGTGACTTGGTGAACCCGATGACGCCCCATTTTGCCGCCGCGTAGGGTGTTCGCAATGCAAATCCAAGCCGCCCCGCCGCTGACGAAATGTTGACGATGGACGCGTTCTGGCTTGCTCTCAGAAGCGGCACCGCAAGCCGTGCGCAATTAAATTGAGCGGTGAGGCATACCTCAAGGCAGCGATCCCAATCCTCCGGATTCATCTCTTCTACCCTGGAGGTCGGTCCCGCAATGCCAGCATTGTTGACCAGCACATCGAGGCCGCCGAGCGCCGCAACGACTTCCGTGAACAGGTTTTTGACCGCCGCGCGATCTGCAACGTCACACACGGTTTGCGTTATCGCCGGATCGCTGTTTTTGAGCTGCGCCAGCGCCATCGTATCGACATCGCAAACGTGAACCTTTGCGCCTTCGGCTGCAAATGCCCTGGCAATCTCTAAGCCAATTCCGTTGGCCCCGGCGGTGACCAGCACACGCAAGCCTTTGATATCCAGATCCATGAATTCTCCTATGACGCGGCTATTTATTCTTCTGCAAGGCCGCCGCGGGATGCGATGACTTCGGCAGCGGTCCTGATATCGGCGCTGACGCCTTCGCGAGCACCAGCTTCATCTTTGGACACGATTGCCTTCAAGACACTGGCATGAAAGCGCACGGCGTCTCCTTTTGCCAGCCGCTCGGGATTCGCGCGCAAGTCCAGATTGATGACTGGACCTGCCTTCAGCCACAACGCACGAATGATGCCGAGCAGGGTCGGCGAGTGTGCCGCCTCATAGACCGCGAAATGGAACGACTTGTTGAGCTCGACAGCGCGGAGCAGGTTGGGCTTGGCCGCGAGGCTTTCCGCGCGCATGGCCGCTTCTGCACGCGCGATCGCCTTGAGATCACTTTCGCTGCGCAACGCTGCCGCGACGGCGGCCGTGTGGCCCTCGATGGTGATGCGGGCGAGGGTCAAATCGCGAAATTGCGCGGCCGTCATCAACCGCACGCGCACCGCGCGATTGGGCGTCACCTCAAGGGCGCCGTCGGCGACAAGTCGCGAGACCGCCTCGCGCACCGGCATGATGGAAACACCAAGGACATCTGCTGCTTGCCGCAACGACAGTTTTTCGCCGGGAGCCATCCGTCCCGAAATCAGAAGATCGGACAGTTGTGCGTAGGCCCGCTCGCCAAGCGTTTGGCGGTCAAGCGGCTCCACCAAATCGAGTGCGGCCGGGCGGTTCATTGCACTTGTCCTGCAGGAATCAAAACAAAGGGACTCGACAAGCGGCCGGTCCTTTGCAAGTCTAAGTGTGATCACAGATCACGGCAAGCGATATCAGCGTCCGGCAATTCACGCAACGCTCGCCCAATAAGCGCCGCAAAAACGCGGCCGTCACAGGGAGGGAAGGGGTTATGCCGTTCGGCAGAAAGATTACGCGACGTACTTTGCTGACAACTGCGGGTGGTCTCGCATTGGCCTCAAGCGTCTCTGCGCCGTCGATCCTGCGCGCGCAGTCGAGCGAGGTCATCCGGATCGGGCATCTCACGCCGCGAACGGGATTCCTCGGGCCGCTCGGCGAATATGCGGTCATGGCTGTCGATCTTGCGATCGAAGAAATCAACGCGTCCGGCGGGATGATGGGCCGCAAGGTCGAATTGCTGAAGGAAGACTCAGTCAATCCTCAGACGGCGTCGACTAAGGCAGAGCGCATGATCGAGCGCGACAAAGTCGCCTGTATCATCGGAGAAATTTCCTCGGCTTCCGCCCTCACAATCGCGCAGGTTGCCTCGCGCAACAAAACCCTCTTCATCAACACCGGCGCAAACTCGGACGCGCTGCGCGGGAAGGACTGTCAGCGATACATGTTCCATGTCGAGTCGCAGAATTCGATGTACGTGAAGACGGTTGGCCGCTCCTTCCTCCAGGATGGCTTGGTCAAGGGCAAGAAATGGTACTCACTCACGGCTGATTATGCGTTTGGTCATGATCTGCTGCGCGTGGCAAAGCGGTTCATGGAAGGCAACGGCGGCCAATTTGTTGGCGACGATCTGGTGCCGACCGACGCCACCGACTTTTCAGCCTATCTACTGAAGATTCGTGAAGCCAAACCTGATCTGGTCGCCATCAACCTCTCCGGCAACCAGATCACCAACTTCCTCAAGCAGTATGCCGAATTCGGACTGACTTTTCCGGTCGGCGGATTTGGTTTCGACACCGCTCTTGCCTGGGCAGCGGGGAAGGGCAACTTCGTCGGCAAGTGGCCTGTGGTGTGGCATCACCTCATCGACACGCCAGGCAGCAAGGCCTTCGTCGCGGCATTCACCAAGAAGTATTCCAAGCCACCGGAGAACCAGGCTTGGGGCGATTACATCGCTACCAAGATCGTCGCTCAGTCGGTCAACGAGTTGAAATCGGCAGAACTCGAGCAAGATCATCGAGCACCTCGAAAAGGGAGCGAAGTTCGACGTGCTGAAAACGCGGCAAGGCTATTTCCGCGCATCCGATCATCAGCTGATGCACGAAATGTATGCGGTCGAAGCGCTGCCCGCCGACAAGATCAAGAACCAGTGGGACATCTTCACGTCGAGCGGGCCTGTTCCCGGCCCAAACGAGGACCTTGAAGTCATTGCGGCGACAAAAGAAGAAAATAGCTGCGCGTTCCCGTCCTAACGTCCGCTGCTTCGTCTTTCCAATTTGCTAGAGCCTGTTCGGTTTAGATGGAGATCCAAAGCCCCCTCATCCTGTCGTCGGGGAGAAGGAACGCTGCGGAAAGCCCTCGCCCCTTGGGGAGAGGGTTGGGTGAGGGGGGTATGCTTCCACTCTAACCGGACGGACTCTAACCACCGTGCGTTACGTGGTCTTTCCGTTGCGGGTCGAACCCAATGTCCAGCATGTTGCTTGCGCAGCAAATTTTGAATGGACTGCTTGACGGCGTCTATTATCTGCTGATCGCGTTAGGCCTTTCGCTGATCTTCTCGCTCGGCGGCATCGTAAACCTTGCGCATGGCGCCTTCTTCGCGATTGGCGCCTACCTGACTCTCGTCATTTCCCCTTACCTGGGGTTTGGCGGTGCATTGGTGCTGTCGCCGCTCGCGGTCGCCTTGTTTGGTGTCGTGATCGAGCGGGTATTCTTCCAGCGCTTCTATCGCGCAGATCCGATCCTATCGCTTCTACTCACGTTCGGACTGGCGATGGTTGCCGAGCAGGCGCTGCGCATGATTTTTGGAGCGCCACCGCTGTCGTATTCCATACCACCCGCGCTTCGTGGGCAGGTCGCGATCGGCTCGTTCATCTATTCTTACTACCGTGTCGTTTTGCTGGCCATTGCCGCGGCTTGCGTTATCAGCCTGTGGATGCTGCTGCGGTGGACCGCTTTCGGTCGAGTTGTTCGAGCGGGCGTTCAGAATCCTGACATGGTTGGCGCGCTCGGAATCTCGTTGCGCCCTTACATGGCGGCCGTTGCTGCGCTCGGTATTGGGCTCGCCGGACTTGCCGGCGTGTTGCTCGCCCCGATCTACGCGATACATCCGGCCATGGGGAGTGAAATCATTACCCCGGCATTCGTTGTGGTTGTCATCGGAGGGCTTGGCTCGTTCTGGGGAGTGGTTGTTGCGGCGCTCCTCGTGGGGCTAGTGAAAGGCCTGATGGTCGGCATTGGCTACTCTTGGGCATCGACGGCCTCGATCTATCTATTGATGCTTCTCGTGCTGTTGATCAGACCTCGCGGTCTGTTCGGCGAACGCATCACGCGTTTCGAGTGAGGGATCATTATGCTCAACCGCATTCCGATTCCGCTCGTCATCGCCACCATCGGCTTGATGATATTGCCGCCGGTTTTGCTCGCGCTCGGCCTCACGATGACGTCGGCCACAGAAGTTGTCGTCTTCGCGATCGCCTGCATGGCGCTGAACATTCTGGTTGGCCACACCGGGTTGGTGTCGTTTGGACATGGAGCTTGGTTCGGGCTTGCCGCTTATGCTGCCGCACTGCTTCAGCGGAACGTCATGCCCGGATCTTTCTTCGGTCCGGCCATTCTTGCCGTGCTTATCGTCACGGCGATCGCGATCCCGTTCGGCTTTCTCATTCTTAGGCGGCGCGGCGTATATTTCTCTCTGCTAACGCTCGCGCTTGCGGCGATGCTCTATACCGTCTCTTTCCGATGGACTGAAGTGACCGGGGGCGAAAACGGGCTCGGCGGCATCATCCGCCCCTCCATTCTGGGATTTGATCTCGATTCCTCGGCCACCTACTACTGGTTCGTTGCGGTGATCGCATTCCTGGTGCTGGTTTTCTTGTGGCGCTTCCACAATTCATGCATCGGCACTGTGTTGGTCGCGATCCGGGAAAACGAGCAGCGGGCAAGGTTCCTCGGATACCCAACCAATCGCTATAAGCTTGTGGCGTTCACGCTTTCCGCGGGGCTCACGGCGCTCGCCGGAGTGCTGCTGCTCTACAAAAACCGCATGACGTCGGCGGACCCCATCTCGGTCGCCTTTTCCGGCGACCTCTTAGCCATGGTTGTCATCGGAGGAATGCGGAGTTTCCTTGGCCCTGCCTTAGGCGCGCTGTTCTTCATTCTGTTCCGCGAGTTTCTCGGAATTTACACCGAGAACTGGCTCTTATGGCTGGGACTGGTCTTTATCGGGTTCATCGTCTTTTCGCCGAACGGACTTGTTGGCGTTGGCGAGCGTTTGCTGTCACCGTTCCGCAAGAAGATTACTGAAGAAGCGGCGATGTCGGCTCGAAAAGTCGAAGCGTTGCCGTTGCCGGATTTCTTGCGGCCCAAATGCGCGATTGACGGCCCCGTTCTTGCCGCCCGCGACATGGTGAAGAGTTTCGGCGGGATCAAAGCGGTGCAGGGCATCAACTTTTGTGTTGAGGATCGCACGCTACACGCGCTGATCGGGCCAAACGGCGCAGGAAAGACGACCGCGTTTAATCTGCTGTCTGGGATGTTCGCGCCCGATGAGGGTGAAGCATCGCTCTTGGGCAACCCCATCGCGGGCCATGCGCCGGAGCAAATCGCTGCGGCTGGCATCGGACGCTCATTCCAGATCACCAATCTATTTCCCGCACTGACGGTCGGTGAAAACATCCGCCTCGCCGTTCAAGCCCGGCATCCGCGCAGGTTCAATCCATTCACCAACGCCCTCTCGATCAAAGACATCAACTGCGAGACAAGCGAGGTCGTCTCCTATCTAAGCCTCGCCGGGATCGAAGGCGTAAAGGCGGAGTCACTGTCCTATGGCGGTCAACGTCTTCTTGATATGGGCGTTGCGCTCGCGACCGCGCCGCGCGTACTGCTGCTTGATGAACCGCTGGCGGGACTGGCCGCCGCCGAGCGCGAGCGTATTGGCGCGATCATCAAGCGCATCTCGTCCGATCTGCCGGTGCTGCTCGTCGAGCATGACATTGACCGGGTGTTTCAGCTCGCTGACCGCGTCACGGTGATGAATGAAGGACGCGTTCTTCTCGACGGAACCGTCGAAGACGCTCGCAGCAGCGCGAAGGTTCAGGAAATCTACATCGGTTCAGGAGCTGCAGCGATTGCTGCGCGGCCGCGAGAAAGCGCGGCAGAACGTGACACGCTGCTAAAGGTAGAGAACATCGATACCTTCTACGGCAAGAGCCATATCCTAAAGGATGTCAGTTTCACGCTTCATCGCAACGAGATCATCGCATTGCTCGGGCGGAATGGTGCAGGCAAATCAACGCTGTTGAAGACGCTTGTCGGCATTGCGCCAGCTTCGAACGGTTCGATCCGCCTTGGTGACGCTGAGCTTATCGGTCGAATATCGGCGCAGTGCGCGCGGCTCGGCATTGGCTATGTTCCACAGGGGCGCGGTTTGTTCGCAGGCATGAGCGTCGAGCAAAATCTCGAACTCGGCGGACTGAAGCGTCAAACCGGAAACGGCGTTCACTGGACGCGCGAGCGCGTCTATGAATACTTCCCTCGCATCAAGGAACGGCTCGACAGTCCGGCGGACTATCTGTCAGGCGGTGAGCAGCAGATGGTCGCCGTCGCACGTGCGCTGTCGGGCGACGTCCGCGTGTTGCTGCTCGACGAACCGTTCGAAGGGCTCGCGCCCGCCGTAGTGGAGCAGCTATTCGAGGCGTTCGATAAGCTTCGGGAAGAAGTCGCAATCATCATTGTCGATCACCATCTCGACCTGGCGTTAGCTCTCTCCGATACGACGATTGCGTTGGAACGCGGCCAGATCATTCATCAAGGTCCCTCGCGCGCGCTGAAGGATGATCTGGACCTTCGGCGCAAAGTGCTTTGGCTATGAGATAAGGGGGGTAATCATGCTGGATACAAGAAACGTCGCAATCGTTGGCGTTGGTCTTATCGGCCGGGCCTGGGCCACAATCTTCGCGCGCGCTGGCTGGAACGTCCGGTTGACCGATCCACATGAACCAACGTTGCAGGCGGCTCCTGCGCTTATTCACGACGAACTGCGCGCCCTGCAACGGCATGGCCTCGCCAAGGATATAGATGCGGCGATGGCCCGCATTTCGGTCGCGGATAGCCTTGCGGATGCACTTCGAGACGTGACATTCGTCCAGGAAAACGGCCCGGAGAAGGCCGAAACGAAGCGCGAGCTGTTCGCCGAGCTGGACCGGCTTGCCCCGCCTGACGCGATCCTGGCCTCTTCGACATCAGCGATTGTCGCTTCACGTTTCACGGAGGGTCTCGCAGGCAGCGCGCGCTGCCTTGTCGCCCATCCCGTGAACCCGCCGCATCTTGTGCCTCTCGTCGAACTGTGCGGTTCGCCGTGGACGTCGCCGGAAACAATATCCCGGGCGCGCGAGGTTTATCGAGAGATCGGGCAGGTGCCCGTCACGATCAATCGCGAAATCAACGGCTTCGTTCTCAATCGATTGCAAGGTGCGCTATTGGCGGAAGCATTCCGGCTCGTCGGCGAAGGGTATATTTCAGCGGAAGATTTGGATCACACTGTTAAAGACGGTCTGGGTCTGCGCTGGTCGTTCCTCGGACCATTCGAGACAATCGAGTTGAACGCTCCGGGAGGCATCCCTGATTATTGTGCCCGCTATACGGGATTCTACAAAGAGCTTGCTGCGGAGCCGGCGAGTCCGGAGGTTTACGAGAGCCCCAACGCCGATCATGTCATCGATGCATGGCCGCACGAACCAACGCCAGACCGCTTGGCAAAACTGACAGCAGCCCGCAACGAACGGCTCGCCGCCTTGGCGGCGCATAAGGCCAAGCAAAATCAGCAAAAGTGATACGCAGATCCGCAAGCAGTAAGGACCATAAAATGAGCCGCAAAGTCATCATCACATGTGCCGTCACCGGCGCCATCCATACGCCATCGATGTCCAAGGCGCTGCCGGTCACACCGCAAGAAATTGCGGACGCCGCTGTCGATGCCGCCGAGGCTGGCGCCGCAATCGTCCATCTTCATGCGCGAAACCCGAAGACAGGGCAGCCCGACCAAAGTCCGGAAGCATTCGAACCGTTCCTGAAGATCATCAAGCAGCGTTCGAATTGCGTGATCAATTTGACCACGGGCGGCGCGCCGACGATGACCGTCGACGAGCGCGTGCGTCCTGCCGCCGTCTACAAGCCCGAAGTCGCATCGCTGAACATGGGATCGATGAACTTTGCATTCTTTGGAATGCTCAATCGGTTCAAAACATTTGAGCATGACTGGGAACGCGCCCATGTCGAGAACAAGGACATCGTGTTCAGAAACACGTTTAAGGATATCGAATACGTGCTCAGCACGCTTGCTGACAGCGGCACCCGGTTCGAATTCGAATGCTACGACACGGCTCACCTCTACAATCTGAATTATTTCTTGGAGCAGGGTCTCGTTAAACCTCCGCTGTTCGTACAGACGGTGTTCGGGCTGCAAGGCGGAATAGGCGCTCATCCGGAGGATGTGCTGCATATGAAGCGGACAGCAGACCGGTTGTTTGGCGATAAGTATAAGTGGTCCGTTCTCGGCGCTGGCCGCAATCAATTGCCGATAGCGGCGATGGCGGCAGCAATGGGCGGCAACGTCCGTGTCGGCCTCGAAGACTCGCTTTGGAGCGGCCCGGGCAGGCTTGCTGAGTCCAATGCCGAGCAGGTTCGCTTGGCCCGGCAGATCATCGAGGGGCTTGGGCCTCGAAGTGGCAACGCCGGACGAGGCGCGCGAAATCCTTCACCTGAAGGGCGGCGACACGCTTCACGTTTGACGACGGCAAGCTTCAACTCGCCGGCGACAGCGGACATTCAGTCGAATAGAAAAACGCCGCATGGGCGACACCATGCGGCGTTTTCTGACCGAGCCTTCCGGTCAGCGCCTAAAAAGCTTCCGAGCCCGGATGGGTATGGACTTGTGTCTTCGAGCCAGGAGGGGCGCCTGCGTGATTGATGCGGGGAGGACGACGAAGCCTATTTCGACGAAATTACAGTTCTCAAATTGCCCGATGAAATGAAAGAGCTTGACGTACATGTCGCCGACAGTACGGGCGACCCATTTTGAGCCGAAGACGTTCGAGAAACTTTGTAACTTGATCAGGCTCTTGCAAGCCAAGCAGAAGGGGAGCAAGCCCCCGCTGCCGTCGAACACAAACGTCAAACTTCCATGCTGGAATCAACATATCGTTCGGCTGGGCACACGCCTTCACCACTCCCCGCGATCCAGGCCAGCACAATACGCCTGGGGGAGCCAACCGATCAAACAGTGCTGACATGCTGACGGCAGCCTATAAGCACACGCTCGCTCCTGGTTGGCTCTTTTATGTCGATGTTGCCGCGACGTTTAATCATAAAGACGCCCACTTCGATCTTGGCGCCGGCGGCCGCGGCGTTACCACCGACTGCCATGACGCGCACGGTTCGCTGGGTGGCGTAGGGTCCGACCCTCAATGTTGGGCGGGTGGCACTTTGATAGGCGTGTCGACCGGCATCAGATATCAATTCTGACATAACCGTCTCTTTTTTGGGCTTCGCGCGCTCAGGGAGTACCGAGCGCGCGAAGATTTTTTTATCAACTCGATTTCGCGTTGAAATGAAAAAGGGGGCGTTGCCCGTTCTCATGTCTGCACCGCCCAACTCGCAGGCGGAATTGCCGTAAATCCAACCCCTATTGTGGGTCGAGCGCCAAAGCCTCAAGTGCAGCAGTATCAGAGACCATAGAAGGCAGCAGCGCCCGCCATCGATGGAAATGTCCACTTCAGGAGTTCCATGTTTCGCCGTGCCGGATGCGAATTTATATTCGTGCACGTCGACACCCTTACTTTCGATCCAAGAAGACAGCAGAAAATGGCGTGTCCTTGCGCATTGCAACGACACGAAGGTCGAGATTCAAGATCAAGGGGTTCGCCACAAGTTTCGGATCGACAAGGCTCCAAGAGGGAGGAGCGAACGGTTCCACAATGTCCACTATTCTAACAGCACAGAAGGGGCACCATACTAAGCTATGACGCCCACTACCGGCGTGACTGTAACACTGCCGGGGAATATGCGTGCACTCCGGGCCACCCGCGAGAAAGCTACGAAACCGTTGCTGCCTACCGCCTCTAAGCTTATGAGACCGTCTCCCATCGCGATAGGCGGTAGCAGTCCTCGACGAGCTTCAGCGTCTCAAGATTGTCCTGAGGCGAGGTCTCAAAGGGCGCGCCACTTTTCAAGCAGGCGATGAAATGAGCGATAGCCCCATTATACGAGCCCTGGTAAGTGGCTTCGGGATCGTAGATTTTCTCTTCGCGCACGCGGCCCGTGCAGGTCAAAACAGGGCCATTGAGGCGGATTACTCCCTCATCGCCTAAAATTTCCAGATGATCGATCAGCTGCGGCGGCGCGCCATGCGAGGCGAAACTTGCAAAGACGGCAATCGCTGCGCCGCGTGGGCTTCGAAGCTGGATGACGGCTCCGTCCTCGCCAGCAATTTCCTCGCAGGTCCGGTTGAGGGCCGCCGCCGTAACCTCCAGAGGGCCGAGCAGCATTCGCAGCGTATCCAAATGATGGATCAGAACCTCCGCAACGAGCATGCGCGTCTCGGTTCTCATGAAAGGCTGCCGCTCAAGTGCGGGATAATTGCCCGTCTCATCGGGAATTGTTCCGGAAGTAAGAAGCGTGAGCCGGGCAGCCTTCACGTCGCCGATTCTTCCCTCTTGCAGCCATAAAGCTGCATCCCTGTAATAGCCGCGAAAGCGCCAATTCTCATGAACCATGAGCCGGGACTTACCTTCGACGTCCGCCACGAGACGTTCCGCCTCGGCGAGCGTTGGCGCGAGCGGCTTCTGGCAGAGAACCGGCAAACCATGAGCGGCGGCGAGCCGTACAAGGTCGGCGTGAACAGCGCGCGGCGCGGCAATGTCCACCGCGTCGAGACCGCCCGCCGCGATCATCTCAGCCGCGCTGGAGTAGACTTGCGAAATCCCGAACTCCTTCGCGCGGCGTGCGGCGTTCTCCGCCGATGGATCGGCAATCGCGACGACGCGGGCTTCGTTTTGCAGCGCTTGCCAAGCGGTTAGATGGTGGTAGCTAACCCATCCCGCGCCAATCAGACCTATACGCAGCGGTGCGTTCATTGAGGCGACCCCGGCAAGCTGGCTGGAAGAGCGCGACCCGACTCGGCATCGAAAAGGTAGGCGGAGCGCGCGTCGAAGACGAGTTCAACCTTCTCGCCCGGCTTCACGCTCACAGTCCGGGGAAGGCGCGCCGTGCATTCGGCTCCCCCCTCGGACTCGAGCACGACCAATGTTTCAGCTCCAAGCGGCTCCACGGCGAAGGCGCGCCCGTTTATGCTTCCATGCGCCGCCTCCGCAACCTTCGTGCTGTCTAAATAGAGATCCTCGGCTCTCACGCCGAGCACAACGGGTTTTCCGGCAAGCGCAGAAAGCGTCTGCGTGGTCCATCGCACCAGAGGCGATCTTACAGCGCCGCCATCGAACACGAAGGCGCCGCCATCGGCGACAACTGGCGCGGTGAACAGGTTCATGGGCGGAGAGCCAAGAAAACGGGCGACGAAGGTGTCGGCCGGATTCCAATAGACCTCAAGCGGCGCGCCGATCTGCGCGACCCGTCCACGATTCATCACGCAAATCCGCGTTCCCATCGTCATGGCCTCGACCTGATCGTGCGTGACATAAATCATCGTCGAGCCAAGCCGTTGATGCTGCTTGATAAGCTCATTCCGGGTGTTCACGCGCAGCGCTGCATCGAGGTTTGACAGCGGCTCGTCGAAAAGGAACACCGTGGGTTCGCGTACCATCGCGCGGCCAAGAGCGACTCGCTGGCGCTGCCCGCCGGAGAGTGTGCCGGGTTTGGCGGCGAGGTACGCACCGAGCCCAAGCATATCGGCTGTTTCCTTCACGCGACGGCTGATCTCGGCTGTGCTGACGCGGCGGCGGCGCAACCCGAACGCAAGATTTTCCGCCACCGTCATATGAGGGTAAAGAGCATAGGACTGAAACACCATCGCGATGTCGCGGTCCTTCGCCGGAACATCGTTCATGATGCGCCCATCGATGGACAGTGAGCCCGAGCTGATGGTCTCAAGACCCGCAACCATGCGCAAGGTTGTGGACTTGCCGCAGCCGGACGGCCCGAGCAAGACCATGAACTCACCGTCATTGACGGTCAGGTCCACCTCATCGACGATCAGAGGCGCGCTACTCCCGCCATAGCGCTTTGAAAGCTTATTAAGCGTTACGACTGCCATTGCTTCCTCTATTTCACCGCGCCCGCCGTCATCCCGCGGATCAGTTTTTCCGAGAAGAACACGTATGCAATGATCACCGGCACAACCGAAATCATAACGCCGGTCGCGATCAGCCCAATGTCCTGAAAATGATCGCCCATAAACGCGCGGATCCCGATTGGCAGGGTGCGCTTATCGGGATCGGTGATGAGCACAACCGCAAATAGAAACTCATTCCAAAGCTGGATGAAGTTTAAAATCACGGTCGTTGCGATCGCGGGCATGCCGATGGGCAGCACCACGCGGCGAAAGATTTCGAGATCGCCGTAGCCATCCATTTTTGCGGCATCGAAGAGGTCCTGCGGGATGCGGGCAAAAAAACCTTCGAGAAGATAGACGGTTAAGGGGAGCTGGAGCGACACATAGACGAGCATCAACCCGAGCAAGCTGTTGTAAAGATTGTAGTCTACAAGAATTTGGTAGATCGAAATCAGTGTGATCTGCGGCGGCAGGATGATCGAGGAGAACAGCACAAAATAGATCACGCGGTTTCCAGGAAAGCGATAGCGGGCAAGCGCGTGGGCCGCTGCCGAGCCGATCAGCGTTACGATAGCGACAGCGCCAATCACAACCAAAGCCGAATTCCAGAAATAGGTGGCGAAATCGGAATCGACCCATGCAATCCGGAATTGCTCCCAATGAAGCGGGCGTGGCCACGCATAATGATCCGCGCTGATCTCTGCGGTTGTTCTCACGGACATCGTCGCGAGCCAAAGAAATGGCCCGAGCGTGTAGATCGTGTACACGCCGATTACGAGCGCGAGAGCGCCTCGTCCGAATATTCGGGGCATCGGCGAGGAAGTCTGGGCCTCAGAACTCAAGACGCTCATTCTGCTTCAAGACCCGGTTGAGAGTAAGGACGGCCGCGCACACCACGCCAAACCAAAGAGCGGCTATCGCAGAGGGATAGCCCAGATCGAACGTGTTCCAGTTGAAGGCGCGTTTATAGACATAGGTCGAAACAGTCTCGGTCGACCAAAGCGGGCCGCCAGCCGTCATGATCCAAACGAGATCGAAGACCTTCATCTTGCCGATGAAGGCCAGAATATAAAGATTCAGAAGCGTGGGCCGCAGCATCGGCACAATGATATGGCGCAGTTTCGCGGCCCAGCCGCAATTGTCGAGTTCGGCGGCTTCCAGGACTTCGCGCGGCAGTGAATGAATGGCCGCAAGGCAAACGACCATATTGAAGCCTGCCCATTTCCAGGCGTGCGTCACGATCAGCGAGGCGAGCGCGAGATTGGGGTCGCCGAGCCAGGAGGAGGCCAACGAATTCAGCCCCACGGCCCGAAGGCCCGAATTGAGCACGCCCCAATCGTAGTTGTAGATCCACATCCAAAGGATCGCGACCACCACATAAGACAAGAGCACAGGCGTGAACCAGGCAACCCGGAGAAACCGGCTGAACGGAACGCCAGCATAGAGCGCCAGCGCCAGGAGCAAGCCGGTTGCCACATCGAGGACGGGTGCTACGAACGACCAGATGGCCGTGTTGCGCACTGCAGCCCAGAAAGTCTCATCGCCGAGCAGGTCGCGGTAATTCGTCAGTCCGACAAATGTCCGTTCGGAACCTTCGATGGTGAAAAAACTGTCGAAGATCGTCTTCAAAGCCGGATAGGCGGTGAGGCCGCAATAAACAATCAGAGCGGGCGCGACAAGGATGCCGATGACCGGCCAGCTCGCGCGCCTCGGATCCCCAAGGGACTTTGAGGCGCGCGCCGGTTCAGCCGCTTCACTTTGCGATGCGTCGATGTTAACCGCCGATGGCATGCCGCATCAGCCCTTAAAGCACGCGGCATCCATCTTCGCGGCTGCATCCTCGACGCCGATGAGGCCCGCCGGGAAGGCGTTATTCATAACTTGCGTGTAAGCCTCGGCGCATTTTCCGCGATAGTGAAAAAGAGGCGTGCCGAAGAAGTATTTCGCGCCACGGCTACGCTCGTTCAACTCGGTGAAGTAGTCCGCATGTGCGCTGACGACCTTCGCCGGATCGGATTTGAGCCCCGATTGCAAAGACACCCCACCGATCCACTTCGAACCGTTCTCAGCTGTCGCCATCGATTTCAAGAGCGCGCCTGCGCACTCCTTATTCTTGCTCTTGGAATACATGACGAAACTGCCCCCGATAGCGAGTGTCTTGCACTGCGGACATGCGCCCCCATCCATCGCTGGAAATTGCATGATCCCAAGTGAGAAGCCGGCTGGCATGCCGCCCTTTTCGGGGGCTGCGAAGGCGCGGCCTGTGAACCAACTCGGGTCGGGGAAGGTCAGTGAGCCTGGAGTGCTGTAGAAATAAAAATGCAACTCCCCAAGCTTTAACGTCGAAAAGCTCTTCGGGATAAGCGCCAGCATCGACGAGCCCCTTCATCCAAGTCATAATCTCGGCAACCCTTGGGTCTTTGAAGGACAAGCCGCCGCTGAGAAGCTTGCCGTATTCGTCCGGCCCTAGCTTCCGCAGCAGAGATTCGAACAGCAGCAACCCGCCTGGAAACGGTCTATCGCCGACGCCTTGTGCCACCGGTGTAATACCCGCGGCTACGCCCTTTTTGACGAGATCAGAAAAGCTTGCCTGCGATAGCTGAAAGTTCGCTGGAACTTCGACGCCTACTTTCCTGACCAAATCTTTATTGTAATAGAGCTCGACCGTATAGGCTTCGACCGGCACACCATAGATTTTGTCTTTTGAGGTCCAAGCGGGCTTTGCCCAATCCTCAAGCTGACCCGCGTCGATGTGGCTATCGAGTGGTTCAAGAAACCCACCGGTCAGAAATTCCGGCTGATCGGGTTCGAGATAAAAGATGTCTGGCGCGGACCCCGTTCGCACCGCCGATTTGGCTTGCGTATAGATATCCGCCTTTGGAATGAAGCTGAGTTTCACGCTGCATTGTTTGCTTGCGTCTTCGAACTCGCGAACGCGAGACGCAACCCATTCCTTTTTTGCGGGTTCGTCGGGCCAATTGCTCCACACCGTGATCTCAGTCTTGTCGGCCGCCTGAACAGGCGCTCCAAAGCTCAGGATCGCTGCTAATAATATCGATGCGCCACCGATGCGATAAGCACTCACGCCCAATCCCCCCGTTTTGTTGCCCTAACAGTGCGGAAGCGGGTGAAAGATTGTCAATAGTTAGTAGGTATGAGCGCCTCGGCCTTGATCCGGGTAGACCATTTCAACATACGACGTTCCGCCGCGAGAACATTTGCGACCGGCAAGATCGTGATGTAGCTGTAAGGGGTCCGAGATAATTGCGAACTCGAAAGTACAGCGGCCGTCACGATTGGGCAATTCGTGCAGCGCACCGAATGCCGCAGTTCGCTCATAGCCCTGTGGGGTCAAGGCACTAAATAGCTCTGCGGCAATTAACGCCTCCAGGTCTTTGCGGTGTTACGCAGACACGATTTGAACACGCCTCAATGGAGGCAGGTCCAGCGTCAGCACCACCAAACCTCCAGCGGCGAGCACAGCAGCAACGAGGTAAGAACCAGCCGCCAAACTCCCGGTTTGTGCAGTCACAAAGCCGAAGATCACCGGGGCAGTGAGGCTTCCGATCTGACCGGTGCTGCTGATGAAAGCGATACTGCCTGCGGACGCCGACTCAGAAAGAAAGCGGGTAGGTATGGTCCAAAACAGCGCGAGAGACGACAAGTAGCCCACAGCCAAGCACGCGAGGCAAGCGACCGCCAGCATCCAGTTCGACGCAGCCGGTGCTATCATCAAGACTGCTCCTGAGCCAATGAAGGCTGCGACCGCAAAATGCCACTTCCTCTCCATTGTGCGATCCGAATTCCTGCACAGGAGCAGCATGCCGCAGGCGCCAACGGCATAGGGGATAGCTGATAGGAGGCCGACTTCCAGAACATTCGAGATCCCTGATCTCTGAATGATGGTGGGTGCCCAGAAATTAAGAACTGTTCCGGCCCATGTAATGGAGAAGTAGGCAAAGGTTGCGAGCCAAAGCTTCCGCATTTTAAGGGCAGCAAGGAACGCCTGCAGTGGTGAATGGTGTTTTTTGTCCGCTTGAGCGGAAAGGTTCGAGGCACCGAGATCCTTCTCGCTGGCCGTGAGCCATCGTGCGTCTTCCGGCCGGTCGTTTAAATAGAAGTAAGCGGCGATGCCGAAAAGCACAGGAAGAAAACCTTCAGCCAAGAACAACCACTGCCATCCCTTCCAGCCTTCCACACCCGCCATATGTTGCATAATCCAGCCCGAAGCGGGGCCACCAACGATCCCGGAGACAGCAATCGCCAAGACGAAAAACGACATGACCCTCCCGCGAATCTGATGCGGGAACCAATAGGTCAGATAGAGAATGATGCCTGGGAAGAATCCTGCTTCGGCCGCCCCTAAAAAAATGCGTGCAATATAGAATTGATAGGGACTCGTAACGAATGCCATCGACATTGAGACCAGCCCCCAGAGGCACATGATCCTGGCGATGGTTCTCCGGGCGCCGATTTTTTGAAGCAGGAGGTTACTTGGCACTTCAAACAAAATGTAGCCAATGTAAAAGAGCCCGACGCCAAGCCCGTAGCTCGCATCATTTAAGCTCAAGTCATTCTGAAATTGTAACTTCGCGAAGCTGACATTGACCCGGTCAATATAATTGAGCACATAGCAAATGAAGGTGAATGGAATGATGCGCAGAATAATTTTCCGATACACTGCGTTTTCTTCCGGCGTGAACCCAAACGTTGGTTCGGCGGCTTGCGCGGCTTCGCTCTGCATTGGCGTGCCCTCTCCTTGAACTTCGGCCCCTCCGCAGTCCGGCAGTTCTTTTATCACTTTTTAGGAACTAGGGCGGAGCCTGTATCTCATAGGACATAGCAGAGCTGGTACAGAGCCAAAATGATATATTTTCATGACATTAAGTGACGCCATCAATGGGTTATGCTGGCGGCAAGCTCGCGCCCTTGAGTATCACCTCCGGTGGGACTTCTGTCCTCGATCAGCCCTCGTTTCACTAAGCCGCTTCATCGCAACAGCGCCTCGCACGATAGCGGCGAAGGACTTGGCGATGGACTGATCTTCGCCAGTGACCTTGGACAAAAGGCCTGGCGTCCTTATTGGAGTGGGGCTTTCAATCAAAATCGATACCAGCCTCTGACCATCCGGCACAGCTTGACGGGGGACGATCGTCGCAATCTCCATTTTGTCGACCAGGCTAAGCATAGGCGCGATTGCGTTCATTTCGACGACGACTGCTGGCGATGCATTGACCGATGCGAACCATTCATCCAGCATCACGCGGGTGGAAAAATCGGCTGTCAAAAGGACCATTGGCTGCCGATGCAGCTCGAACATCCGCACGCGTTTTCGGGAAGCCAGCGGGTGATCCCTCGAAACGACCAGCGCCATCTCTTCATCGTACAAAGGCTCGAAAGAAATACCCTTGGTATTGCTGGGCTTGTAACCGATACCGATGTCAAGTTTTTCGGCTCTTAGAGCTTCTTCGATTTGTAGGGCCGGATATTCTGCGGCAGTGATCATCACCGACGGATTACGCGACAGAAATGTCGCCACGCAGCTTGGAACCAAGTTCACGTTAAAAATATGTGTAGCGCCGATGCGAAGGCGTCCCGTAAGTCTTCGCTCAGTTCCACGCAAACTCTGCAAACCACTATCGATCTCATTCAGCGCCCGGGTCACGCTTGGTAAGAGCGTTTCCCCCGCTTCAGTGATGATAACTTTTTTGCCGGCGCGCTCGAATAGCGGCACTCCAATCTCGTCCTCAAATTTCTTGATTTGATGCGACAGCGTCGATTGGGTGACATGCACCTTGGCTGCGGCGCGTGTGAAGCTAAGATGCTCAGCCAGCGCCGCGAAATATCGCATGTGCCGAAGTTCCATAACTCCTCCAGGGTCGAACCTGTATCAAGTGACAGCATCGATCGATTACATGCAAACATATCATTGGTGCACTACAGTGGAAGCGGCTAAAGCGTGTGCCTGGGATGGTATCAGGAGAAGGCAGCGATGCGCATTGTGCGATATGGACCTAAAGGGTCCGAGAAGCCTGGCCTCATCGATAAGGACGGCCATGTGCGATCTCTTTGGCCCGTGATCAAAGATATTGGGCCAGATATTTTGTCGCCTGACGCTCTCAATTTCCTGGAAGCGATCGATCCCGCCCGGCTGCCATTGGCGCCAGAGGGCGAAAGGCTTGGATCGCCGGTCGGCAATATCCGTCAAATCATCGCGATCGGACTGAATTATAGAGACCACGCCATCGAGGCAAAGATGCCTATCCCGGTAGAACCCGTTGTTTTTATGAAGTCAGTGAGTTCCATAGCTGGACCGAATGACGACACCGTTCTACCGCCAGGCTCAACAAAGACCGACTGGGAAGTGGAACTCGGGATATTTATTGGCAGTGTGGCTCGCCGTGTCCCCAAAAGCGAGGCGCTCCAGTGCGTCGCTGGCTACTGCATGGTCAACGATGTTTCGGAACGCGACTGGCAGATCAACCGTGGCGGCCAATGGAGTAAAGGCAAGAGCTTCGATACGTTCACTCCAGTTGGGCCGTGGCTGGTTACGCCTTCAAGCGCAGGAGATCTGCACGCATTGGAGCTTGAGCTTTCGATCAATGGGGTTCGGAAGCAGCACGGCACAACGGCTGACATGATATTCGACGTCGCTAGCCTCGTCAGTCATCTAAGCGAGGTCACGACCCTCTATCCTGGAGACCTCATTATCACAGGTACGCCCGCAGGCGTCGGCCTGGGGATGTCGCCGCAACAATTTCTCAAAGCGGGAGACGTGGTCGACATGCAGATCACTGGCCTCGGCACGCAGCATCATAAAGTCGTGGCGGGTTAGCTCTACCATGAGACGGGTCACGCTGAGTTTTGACAACGGACCAACGCCCGGCATCACAGACCGCGTTCTTGAGATCCTTGATCGCGAGCGAATTCTTAGCACCTTCTTTGTAATCGGCCGGAACCTATTGGATCCGGCTGCCGCAGCCTTGGCTCGTACAGCACGGTCAGCGGGCCATTGGATTGGAAATCATACATTCACCCATACCGTCGCGCTCGGAGACCGGCCTACCGCCAATTATGCGGAGGAGGAAATCAGCAAGGCAGAGGCACTCATCGGCGGCTTGGCCAACCCGGAGAAGCTCTTCCGTCCTTATGGGAACGAGGGTCTTATAGGCCCCCACCTGCTCAGTACAGCGGCCCTTCAGTACCTGCTAGAGCATAGGTATCGCACAATCATATGGAATTGCGTGCCCGGCGATTGGAAGGACCCGGATGGTTGGGTTGAGACATGCATTGCTCAGGTCAAGAGCCAGGATTGGAGCGTTATCGTTCTGCATGACATTGAAAACGGGTGCTTGCCCCGGCTTCCAGAACTTCTGCAACGATTGGCGGACATTGGCGTGACATACGAGCAAGACTATCCCGACAGCGTCACTCTCACTCGGTCAGGGCAGACCATATCCATGTCGCCCTCATACATAGCCGATGCAGATCAACGCCCGGCTTAACCCACTCCCGGCAATTTCTATCGATAGGACATCATCATGGCTCGTATGCCCTACGCTACGCGCGAAAGCGTGGGACCCCAATATGCCGCTCTTTTTGACCTTCTTGAACAGGAGCGTGGCAAGCCAGTCGAGAACGTCTTCACTGCGATTGCAAATATTCCGGAGGTGTGCGAGGCGGTGCTCGGTATGGCCATGTCTCTGCGCAAGCAAACCAGCATTGACCGTCGTTTCCGCGAACTCGCGGTGCTAACTGTAGGCATTGAAACAAAATCCGAATATGAATTCGAGCACCACTGGAACTCTGCTGTGAAGGCCGGTGTGCGCCGGGAGCAGCTCGAGCATATTGCGAATTTCGAGACATCCTCTGTTTTCAATGATCAGGAACGTGCGGTCATGCGCTATGCCAAGGAGGTCACTCTCAAAGGCGAGGTGTGTGACGAGACATGGCAGAGCTTGTGCGGCTTTCTCGATTTGAAAGAGAGAATGGAACTGGTCGTCACGGTCGCTTGGTACAACTGTGTTGTCCGGATTTTGCTGCCGCTGCAAATTGAGAAAGAGGACTGGTTAAAGCGCCTCTGATGGAGATTGCCGCGGGGCTCTCGCCTCGTGGAACAGCCGGCCGGGATGGCGGGTGGTTATCGGCTTGCCTGGCGCGTCGCCAAGATGAAAGTTGGCCCCGGAACCGAAGACGGAGTTGTGCAGGGACCGCCGATCAATGAGGCCGCCTTGCGGAAGGTGGAAGATCATGTCGCGGACGCAACTCTCGAAGGGCGCGAAGGCTATCGTTGGTTGGCAAGCGCCACGCGCTAGGCTATACTTTCGTTGAGCTAACCGTGCTCATCGATTAATCGCGATATGAAGCTTGCGACGAAACCTTTGGCCCGGTTGCGCGCTTCAAGATCGGAGACGAAGCCATCTCTTTGGCAAACAGCATGTTTTTTGGCTCGCGGCATATTTCTACGCGCGCGATTTCGGTGGCATCTGGCGCGTCGCCGACCAGCTTGAGTGCGGAATTCTCGGCATCAATGAGGGCATCGTCGGCACGGAAGTCGCATCTTCCGGCGGTGTGAAGGAATCCGGCCTTGGCCGCGAAGGTTCGCGTCAGGGCGTCGAGGAGTTCCTCGAAATGAAATACATGTTCCTTGGGGGACTTTCCGCTTGACCGGCGATGGCCAGAACTTCAAGCGGCAGGCAGATGATGGCCATCGGACGCACCCTTGCGCCTGGGGGGCGTGCACTTCTGTGGATGAGTTGGCTGAAGGTCCTCCGCCGGTGATTGTTCAGCAGATAGGCAGCACCTTCGGGCAATAAAAACTGAAACGTTTCAAAATATCATACCACGGCTGTCGCCAACAAACATCACGTGGTCGAACAAGGCCAAGTAGTCGATATAATCCCCAATGTGAAATCTCGAATAAAGCATGAAAAATCGATATCGCTATCTTGGTGTCTAGCAGCGCATAACAGGGAGGTTCGTTTGCGTTTCCAGTCACTAATCCTTACAGCAGCGATCCTGGTGGGTTCCGCGATCTCCACAAGTGCTAACATTTCTGTAAAAATCGGCGTACTTACGGATCGTTCGGGCCTCTATGCCGATGGGAGCGGCGACGGCTCGGTGGTCGCCGCCAAGATGGCTGTCGAAGACTTCAAGGGTGCCGACAAAGGCATTAAGGCTGAGGTCATCGCCGGTGATTTTCAGAACAAGCCGGACGTCGCCGTTAACAGTGCGCGAGAATGGTTTGACCAGCGGGGCGTGGATGTGATTCTCGACGTACCGAATTCCGGCGTGGCGCTTGCGGTAAACGAACTCATCAGAGAGAAGAACAAGGTATTCATAAATTCTGGAGCCGCCACCTCGGACCTCACTGGCTCGAAATGCTCGCCGAACACCGTTCATTGGACCTATGACACCTGGGCGCTCGCCAACGGAACCGGGGCGGCCACAGTGAAAAACGGGGGTAAAAGCTGGTTCTTCCTGACAGTGGATTACGCTTTCGGCGCGGCTCTCGAGCGCGATACCTCGGCGGTTGTAAAGGCAGAGGGCGGTGAGGTTGTCGGAGGGGTCAAGCATCCTCTCAATACGCAGGACTTTTCGTCCTTCTTGCTTCAGGCCCAATCGTCGGGTGCCCAGGTCATCGGTCTGGCGAACGCCGGTGGCGACACAATCAACTCGATCAAGCAAGCATCGGAGTTCAGCATCACCCAAGGTGGTCAAAAGCTCGCCGGGCTTCTTATCTTTATCTCCGACGTTCACTCTCTCGGCCTGAAAACAGCGCAGGGCCTTGTGCTCACTGCCTCATTCTATTGGGATTTGAACGACAAAACCCGCGCTTGGTCTGATCGCTTCTTCAAGGCGACCGGCCGCCGCCCAACCATGGTGCAAGCTGGCGTTTATGCTGGCACCCTCCATTATTTGAAAGCCGTCGAGGCGCTCAAAGACGCGAAGAATGGAAAGAATGTTGTGGCCAAAATGAAGGAGCTGCCAACCGACGATCCTTTGTTTGGGAATGGTCAGGTGCGCGGAGATGGCCGCAAAATTCACGATATGTATCTTTTCGAGGTGAAAAAGCCTGAAGAGTCAAAAGGCCCTTGGGATTATTATAAGCTTCTCACTACAATCCCTGCGGATAAAGCCTTTCGCCCACTTAGTGAGGGAGCCTGCCCGTTGGTTTCCCAAGCGACGCAGTAAACGGCGAAGCACTTTCCGGCCAGCGTGGCGGAGTAAAAACGGGCCATTTGGGGTAGTGATGGTCTGAGCGCATAGAGCCCATCGCGATGGGCTCTATGCGGTTTCGGCGTGATTAGTCTCAACTCGCGCTTGCCGCGATTGCCCATACGAGCTTCGAGAAGACGCCGCAAATGAGCGAACTGTTCGGGCAGCGCCCAGCCCTGCAAGGGCGCCGCTTGATCCAGAGCGCCCGGCTTTTGCTCGATGAGCGCCAGAGCTTTAGCCCGCCATAATCCCGGCGCCAGCGATCATAGCTTTGCTCCGAAATCCGCAACCCCTTGCAGATCAATCCGAGCGTCTGACCTTGGCTAAGACGAACCTCCGCCTCGCGCAGCATCCCCATAATCTGCTCCGTCGTAAACCGCTTCCGTGCCATTCCCTATCTCCCTCTGTGCGGGTGGAAATAGCCGGTTTCTCTTAATCAACTTGGTATCGATCCAGGGGAGCAGACCAGTTAGGCTGATCCAAGCAGTCGGCTTATATTTCTTGGTCCCACAGGCCTTCGCTGGATATCTTTCGAACGTGGTCAATTAGAAAGTCCGAGAAAACTCTAATTTTTGCGGGGAGCCGCAACCTGTTTTGCCAAGCGATGTTCATTGTCAGCACTGGCAACTTCCAGTCAGACAGCAGCGGTATCAAGCGCCCCTCAGCGATATCATTTTGCACGATATAGAGTGGCTGGATCAGGATGCCGTGACCCTCAAGCGCGGCACGGCGGATAATTTGTCCATCATTGCTGTCAAGCGCGGCCGCTACTCTTATAGTCCGCGAATCTGATCCGCGCTTGAGGTGCAGCGAATTTGGATCGTTGGCAAGATTGTAAATCAGCATGTCGTGGTTTGTCAGGTCAGCAGGAACGGCGGGCCTGCCGCGACGCGCAATATAGTCGGGCGATGCCGCTATCACACGCTGTGTGGTGCCGAGTCGCCGTACAATGATGCTCGAATCCGGCTCATGCTCACGGGTTCGGATGGCGACATCAATGCCGGCTTCGATGAAGTCGAGATATCGGTTGGCCGCCGTGATCTGGACATCGAGGTTTGGATATAACTTCCGAAAGCCCGGAAGCATGGGCGCGAGGTAAATCAACGCGAATGAAAGTGAGCTTGTTACCCGTAACAATCCCTTGGCGGAAACAGTACGTTCGCCGACGGCTTCCTCGGCTTCTCTCAGTTCATTCAACAGGCTCCCGCAACGCTGTAGAAACTCCTGGCCCGCTTCGGTCACCCAAAGTCTGCGCGTGTTGCGCTCAATAAGCCGGGCAGAAAGCCGCTCCTCCAAAGCACTGAGATGCCGGCTCGCTGCGGCATTTGACATTCCAAGTGCTTCGGCGGCCTTGGAAAGGCTGTTCAATTCCGCCGTCTTGGCAAACACCTCGAGCTGCAACAACCGATCCATTGTTCCTCTGAGCGGAAAAGAGACTTGCAAATTTTGGTCTTTATTTCCGTTTATTGCAAGTCAGAATACCTGGAGTAATCAAAAGTGCGCGGGTGGAATACGCATGTCAGGGCCGATCAAACACATCGTGATGTGGAAGCTGCGCGGCGATACGCCGGAAGAGAAGGCGGCTGCGCGTCTCAAGGTCAAGACGGCGTTCGAAGGCCTCAAAGGCCGCATCGACGGCCTAAAGCACATCGAGGTCGGCATCGACGTGAGCGACGTCGATTATGCCTGCGACGTGGTGCTTGTGTCTGAATTTGAAAACATATCCGATCTGAAGTCCTATGCGACGCACCCGGAGCATCTGCGCGTGCGCAACGAACTGGGCGACCTGCGGATCGGCCGTCATCAGGTCGACTATCCCGTCGATTCCAGCGATCCCACATCTATTGGCTAGGTTTGATCGATCATGCGCGCTGAAGCCCACAAGCGCTGGCGTCTAGAAAAGGAAACTGAGAGATGATCGACGCTTTTGCTTTCGACGGCCTACCTGTCCGCGTTGTTTTCGGACGCGGTGCGCTATCGCAAGCCGCGCAAGAGGTCGAGCGATTAGGAGCGAAGCGGGCGCTCGTGCTCACCACGCCGCAGCAGGAGGCGGAGGGCCGGACGCTCGGCTCGGCGCTGGGTTCGCTCTTTGCAGGTATTTACTCGGGCGCGAGGATGCACACGCCGATTGACGTGACCGAGGATGCTCTGGTTGCAATGAAAGACTGCGGGGCCGACTGCGTGGTGTCGCTCGGTGGAGGTTCGACCACCGGCCTTGGCAAGGCGATAGCACTGCGCACCGGTGTCGATCAGCTTTGTATTCCCACCACCTATGCCGGTTCGGAAATGACGCCGATCCTCGGCGAAACCAAAGATGGCATCAAGACCACGGTCCGCACCCGCGACGTGTTGCCGGAAACTGTCATCTATGATGTCGATCTGACGATGTCGCTGCCGCCCAGTTTGACAGCGACATCAGGCATCAACGCGATCGCCCACGCGGTCGAGGCACTCTATGCCCAGGACAAAAACCCGATCATCTCGCTAATGGCCGAGGAAGGCATCCGCGTGATGGCCGCGTCGTTGCCGGTCATCGTGGAAAAACCTGAGGATCGCGACGCCCGCTCGGACGCGCTTTATGGCGCGTGGCTGTGCGGCGTCTGCCTCGGGGCTGTCGGCATGGCGCTGCATCACAAGCTCTGTCACACGCTCGGCGGCGCCTTCGACCTGCCACATGCGGAAACCCACACCATCGTGTTACCGCATGCGATGGCCTACAACGCGCCCGCTGTGCCCGGCGCGGCGGCAAAAATAGCCCGTGCTTTGGGTGCTTCCGATGCCGCGCAGGGACTCTATGATCTCGCCCGGCGGCTGAACGCGAAGCTGGCGCTGAAGGACATCGGTATGCCACGCGACGGCATCGACAAGGCGGCGGATCTGGCCGTTACCAATGCGTACTGGAATCCGCGTCCGCTTGAGCGCGGCGCGATCCGTGATCTGATTGCGCGCGCATGGGCAGGTGATGCGCCCGTCACCGTACCGCTGGTGTCATGAGAGAGATCATGACCCGCACCCTGATCAAATCGGCGACGATTTTGACGATGGACGATCACCTTGGTGAACTTGCCGTGGCCGATCTGCTCGTGGACGGCAATAGGATCGTAGACCTGCGCCCGAATATCGAGATCGGAAGCGGTGCTGATGGCATCGAAGTGATCGACGGACACGGCCGCATCGTCATTCCCGGTCTCATCAACGCGCACATGCATACTTGGCAGACGGCGCTGCGCGGTTACGCCGCGAACTGGACCTTGTTGGAATATTTCCGCCGCATGCATGCTGGCCTCGCCACCTTGTTCCAGCCCGATGATATCCATATCGCCACGCTGATGGGTGCGCTGAACCAGATCAATACCGGCACTACGACGCTGGTCGACTGGTGCCACAACAACCCTACGCCAGCGCATACGGACGCCGCGGTGCGCGGCCTGGTCGAGAGCGGCATCCGTGCCGCGTTCTTTCACGGCTCACCGAAACCCGAACCGAAACCAGGCGAGCCGCATTTCTCCGAAGTTCCGCATCCGCGCCACGAGGTCGAACGGCTGCTCAAGGGCCCGCTGTCGAATCGCAACGGTTTAGTTACGCTCGGCCTTGCGATTCTAGGGCCGCACTACTCGACTCTCGATGTCGCGCTTGAGGATTTTCGTATGGCGCGCGAATTCGGCTTGATCGCATCGATGCATCAAGGCGGCGGCGTAGCCAAGACACCGGGCGGCTGGGAAAGACTGATTGAGTCAGGCCTTGCCGGCCCCGGCATCAACATCGTCCATGGCAACGACCTGCCGGATGATTTGTTACGCCGTTTCGTCGATCTCGGCGTGTCGTTCTCGATCACGCCGGAGAACGAGATGATTCAGGGTCATGGTTTTCCGATCACCGGCCGTCTGCTCAAGCTCGGCGCGCGGCCATCGATCGGCATCGATCTCGAATTGGTGTTGGCTGGCGACCTGTTCGGCGCGGCGCGCGTGGCGCTTTCGACGCAGCGCGCCCTCGACAATGCAGAGAGCCGCCGGATCGATGGCGCCATTCCGGCCACGACGACGATCCCGGCGCGCGATGCGCTACGCTGGATCACCACGGAAGGCGCGCGCATGTTGGGACGCGAGGACAGCATCGGATCACTGAAGCCGGGCAAACTCGCTGACCTCGTCGTTATCAACGCCAACGACATCAATCTTTTTCCAGTGCACGATCCAGTATCGACCGTCGTGATGCAGACGAGTCTTGCGAATATCGAAGCCGTCATGATCGACGGTGTCTGGAAAAAGCGTGACGGCCGGCTTTTGGCCGATGGCCTGGACGACAAAAAGCAGCAACTGGCGCGATCTGGGCAACGCCTGGTCCGCGATATCGAACAACAAGAGCGGGCAGCCTGAAATGACGGATAGTTCACACAAGATCGCCTGGATTGGTGTCGGCAAGATGGGATTGCCGATGGCGGCGCTGATCGCGAAAGCAGGCCACGTTGTCAACGCATTCGATCCCAACCCCGAAAGGCTCGCGTTAGCGGGCGAGCAAGGCATTACCGCCGCGCCGTCGGCTGCCGGCGCGGTGACGGGGCGCAACGTCGTGTTTACATCCTTGCCCGACGACGCAGCGCTGCGAGCGGTGATGCTCGGGCCGCACGGTCTGCTTCAGACGATGGCGCCCAAATCAATCCTGATCGAAACCAGCACCGTGAGCGCGGAAATTTCGGCGGAACTTGACGCCGCTGCGAGAGCCTGCGACATCGCCTATCTCCGCGCGCCGGTGTCCGGCAACGCGTCGATTGCCCATACCGGCGCGCTAACATGCTTTGTGTCGGGGCCTCAACAGACGTTCGATACCCTCAGGCCGCTGCTGGCGACTTTCACGCGCGCGCAGAAATATCTGGGGCCTAACGAAGAGGCACGCTTCGCCAAGCTCGCCGTCAACCTGATGATCGCGGTGTCGGCCGGCATGATGGCGGAAAGTCTGGCGCTGGCGCGCAAGGGCGGCATTGGCTGGCAGGATATCCTGAACGTGCTTGATGACAGCGCGGTCGCGTCGCCAATGGTCAAATACAAGACCGCGCCGCTGCGGACGCGGAATTTCGACTCGACGTTTTCGTGCAGGCAGATGACCAAGGATCTCGATCTGATCCTGTCGGCGGGGCACAGCGTCGGCGTGCCTTTGCAACTTGCCGCGCAGGTGCGGGAAACTTACGCCTCACTCGTCGCCCAGGGGGACGGCGAGACCGATTTCATCGCGACCGTGCTCCATGTCGAGCGGCTGTCCGGCCTCGACGATCCCAAGATTTGAGCAAACAAGCGAGAGGGCCGTATGCGTAATTTTAACGAGGCGACGATCACCGGCGCAGTCCTCGACCGGATCAAGGACACCGGCAATCCGCGCATCAAAGAGATCAGCGAAGCGCTGGTGCGCCATCTGCATGCTTTCATGCGTGAGGTCCGCCCGACCCAGACGGAATGGGAACAGGGCATCGATTTTCTAACACGCACCGGCCAGATGTGCGACGACAAGCGGCAGGAATTCATCCTGCTGTCGGACACGCTTGGCGTCTCCATGCTGGTGGATGCGATCAATCATCCGGTGCCGGAAGGCGCAACCGAGACCACCGTGCTCGGGCCGTTCTTTGTGCAGGCCGCGCCGGATAAGGAATTGGGCGAGAACATTTCCGGCGGCATGGAAGGCGACGCTATGATCGTCACCGGATCGGTTTCGTCTCCCGACGGCAAGCCCTTGGCTAATGCGACGGTCGATGTCTGGCATTCTGATGACGACGGCTATTACGACGTGCAGCAGCTTGAAGCGATAGGCGATCTGGCGATGCGCGCGCGGTTTCGTACCGATGCCAACGGCAAGTTTCATTTCTGGTCGATCAAGCCGGCGGCTTATCCGATTCCGCATGACGGTCCAGTCGGGCAGATGCTGGAGGCACAAGGCCGGCATCCCTGGCGCCCGGCGCATGTTCATTTCATGATCGCAGCGCCCGGTTACGAGCAACTGGTGACGCATGTGTTCGTGGCGGGCGATAAGTATTTGGATTCGGACGTGGTGTTCGGCGTAAAGGACAGCTTGATCCGCGAATTTGTGCAGCATCCGGCGGGACTGGCGCCCGATGGCCGCGTGCTGAACACGCTGTATTACCATCTGAACTATGATTTTGGCCTCAAGCCCACCGAAAGAAGGGACCGCGCGGCCTGAACACGGATTGCATCACCAACGGACCGCAAGAGTCCGGGGCGAAAATTCGGAGGGAAGTTATGGGAGCACCGATCAGCACAGCGACAATGATCGACCGTCTCGTTGAGATGGTCGGCCCACGCGCGACCGTTGCACGCGGGGTCCTCGAAGATCATGGCCGCAGCGAATCCTATCATGTCAGCCGGCCACCGGATGTCGTGGTGTTTCCGAAAACCACGCAGGAAGTCGCGCAGATCGTCAAGCTGTGCGCGGATCTCGGTATGCCCGTTGTTCCATTCGGCGCCGGTACGTCGCTAGAGGGAAACGCGGCGGCAGTACATGGCGGGCTCTGTTTTGATTTTGCGCAAATGAACCATGTTCTGGAAATCCATGACAAGGACATGGACGTCGTGGTGCAGCCCGGCATCACACGCAAGCAACTCAACGCGCAGTTGCGCGAGACGGGATTGTTTTTTCCTATCGATCCCGGCGCTGATGCGACGATTGGCGGTATGACCTCGACCCGCGCCTCGGGCACCATGGCGGTGCGCTACGGCACGATGAAGGACAATGTGATGGCGCTGGAAGTCGTGTTGGCCGATGGCCGCGTCATCCGCACCAGCCAGCGCGTGCGCAAATCCTCGGCTGGCTATGATTTGACGCGATTGTTCGTCGGCTCCGAAGGCACGTTGGGCGTCATTACCGAAATCACGTTGAAGCTGCATCCTTGGCCGCAGGCGATTTCGTCAGCCGTGTGTAGTTTCGGCTCATTGCACGACGCGGTGGAGACTGCGACCGAGATCATACAGTCAGGAATCCCAGTGGCGCGCGTCGAACTGCTTGACGAGGTGATGATGCGCGGCATCAACGCCTATTCCAAACTCGGCTATCGCGAGGCGCCGACGCTGTTCTTCGAATTTCACGGCACCGACGCCGGCGTTGCCGAGCAGGCGGAGTTGGCTCAGGCGATTGCCGCAGACCACGGTGGGCTCGGCTTCGAATGGGCGGTTGCGGCGGAGGACCGGACGCGGCTATGGCATGCGCGCGACAACACCTTGTATGCGGGGCTGAGCCTGAAGCCCGGCGCGCGCGCCATGATCACCGATGTCTGCGTGCCGATCTCGCGGCTCGCCGAGTGCCTGGTGGAGACGCGCCGTGATGCCGATGAGACCAATCTGATTGCGCCGGTGGTCGGCCATGCCGGTGACGGTAACTTCCATATGCTGATCTTGATCGATCCCGCCAATGCGGAGGAGATCGCCCGTGCTAAGGCGCTGCATGCGCGCATGGTGGCGCGCGCAATCGCCATGGGCGGCACCTGCACCGGAGAGCACGGCATTGGTATTGGCAAGATTGCTTTCCTCAAGGACGAACTCGGCGAAACCGTAGAGGTCATGCGAAGCATCAAGGCTGCCCTTGATCCGAAGGGATTGATAAATCCCGGAAAAATTTTCTTCCCCGCATCGCCAGAGGTGCGTTCATGAGCATCGCCGTTCAGATTGATAATCCGGTGCAGATCGCGCCAGCGGCAGCGCCGCTGTTTGAACTGCGCGGCATCTGCAAGGAATTTCCAGGCGTCAAGGCGCTTGACGATGTGTCGTTCTCAGTGTGGCCCGGCGAAGTGCATATGCTGCTCGGCGAGAATGGCGCGGGAAAATCCTGCCTGATGAAAGTCCTTTGCGGCGCCTACCGCGCCGACAGCGGCGAGTTCTTCTACAAAGGCGGGAAGGTGGCCATTTCCTCCGCCGCCGATGCGCAGAAGCTCGGCATCGCAGTCATCTTCCAGGAATTCTCGCTGGTCCCTTATCTCGACATTGCGCAGAACATCTTCCTCGGCCGCGAGCCGGCCGGTCGCATTCCCGGCACCATCGATCGCCGCCGCATTCTGAACGACGCGAAACGGATTCTCGACTCCATAGGGTTCGATATCGATCCGTCAATCACGGTGCACAAGCTTGGCGTCGCGCAACAGCAGATGGTGGAAATCGCCAAGGCCATCAGCCAGAATGCCCGCATTCTCGTCATGGATGAGCCGACAGCCGCGCTGTCAGATCGCGAGACCGAGCGGCTGTTTGCGCTGATCGCGCGCCTGAAGGCCGATGGCGTCGCCATCATCTATATCTCGCATCGCATGGCCGAAGTCTTCGCCATGGGCGACCGCATCACCGTGCTGCGAGACGGTCGCCGGATCGGCGAGGTCCGCCCCGGAGACGCATCGCCGGACCAGCTTGTGCGCATGATGGTGGGCCGCAACGTTGATATGAGCTATCCGCGTAATTTCGCGGAAACGCCCGGCAACGTGCTGCTCGAAGTCAAGGGCCTGTCGGCATCAACGGGCATTTCCGATATCGATCTCGTGGTGCGCGCGGGCGAGATCGTTGGGATCTGCGGTCTGGTCGGGTCAGGCCGCACCGAGGTCGTGCGTGCAATTTTCGGCGCGGACAAAGTAACCGCAGGCCAGATCGTATTTGACGGACGGGAGAAATCCGGCGGCCCTAATGAGGCGGCCCGCCTTGGCCTGGCGCTGATTCCCGAAAGCCGCAAAACCGAAGGTCTCGCCTTGCAGCGTTCGGTCGGCGACAATCTCGTTGTCTCCGCGCTGCGCAAGCTGTTTCCATCGGGGCTGTTCGAGGCCCGCCGCGCCCAAAAGATCGCCGGCGGCCTTGTGACACAATTGCGGATCGCAACTCCGAGCACCAAGCAGACCGTCGGCCTGCTCTCCGGCGGGAACCAGCAGAAGGTTGTAATCGGGAAATGGCTCGCCGCCGGCGCTAAGCTCTTCATCTTCGACGAGCCGACGCGTGGCATCGACGTCGGCGCCAAATCGGAAATCTTCGCGCTGATCGACCGGCTGGTCGCGGATGGCGCTGCCGCGCTGATGATTTCATCGGAACAGGCGGAGATCTGCCACGTCTGCGACCGCGCCTATGTGATGCGCGAAGGCCGGATCGCAGGACAATTGTCCCGCGCCGAATTGACCGAAGAAAACATTGTGAAACTGGGGATGCACCATGCGTGAAGCCACCATTGTAGCGCCCAGCCAATCCACTGCAACGGATTCCCGGCGTCGCAATCATGGTGGCGCTGCTCGTCGTGGTGTTCGGCATCTCAGCGCCGGGCTTTCTTTCACCCGCGAACATTTCCAACGTGCTGGTGCAGTCCACCATCCTGATGATGCTTGCGCTGCCGATGACGCTGATAATCATGACCGAGGGGCTCGATCTCTCGATGGGCGCGGTGCTGACGCTGACTTCGCTGATTGTCGCCATCGTCTCACTGGCGACGGGATCGATGGTGGCGGGCTTGGCCGCCGGCGTGCTGACCGGCATCGCCTTTGGAACCATCAACGGCTGGCTCGTCGCAATCATCGGCATCCCGCCGTTTGTCGCAACGCTCGGCACATCCGGCATGGCGCAGGGGCTGTCGCTGATCGTCAGCGACGGACAGAGCGTGGTCGGCATACCGCATAGCGTTCGCGACATCTATGCCGCGACGCTACTGGGGCTGCCGTTGTCAATCGTGATTGCGCTCGTCACCTATCTCGTATTTCACACACTGCTGTATCACACCCGCTTCGGCACCTATATTTTCGCGCTTGGCGGCAACCGCGAAGCGCTGAGATATGCCGGCCTGTCGCCGAACAAATTATTGATCGTCGTCTATGCGATCGGCGGCGCGATGGCAGGCGTGGCCGGTCTGCTGATGACGGCGCGTATGAACTCCGGGCAGCCGACCGCTGGTCTCGGCCTCGAATTCGATGCGATCGCTGCGGTCGCGGTCGGCGGGACGTCGTTCGAGCGCGGTAATGGCTCGCTGTTAGGCACGGCGCTCGGCGTCATCGCCGTGGGCGTGCTGCGCAATGGGCTCAACCTGATGGCGTTGCCGTCGTCGATCCAGGTCGCTAGCATTGGCGTGCTCGTTATTTTTGCCCTGTTTCTTGACGGAGTGCGAAGCCGCTCATGACCGATGTGACAAAACAAGCCTTCGCGCCGCCGCGTTCCTTCGTATCAGAAGACGTGATGCAGGTATTCTATCGGCTGCTTGCCGCGCTTGTGATCTGTGTCGTGTTGTCCTTGCTGAGCGAGTCATTTTTCAGTGCCGGCAACATTCTCAACGTACTGCGTCAAACCAGCCTAATGTTCTTCATCGCATCCGGCTTGACGCTTGTGGTGCTGACCGCCGGACTGGATCTGTCGGTTGGCGCCAACGTGGCGCTTTCCGCCTGCCTCGCCGGGACCGTGATCCATCAGACCGGCTCGCCTACACTCGGCGTGCTTGCTGGGCTCGCCACCGGTGGCGTCATCGGACTGTTGAACGGCATCATGGTGACTGCACTACGCATCCCGTCATTCATCGCGACCTACGGTATGCTGTGGGTGCTGAATGGACTGACCTACTGGTACATGGCGGGCGATACCATTCACGGCTTTCCGCCGGGCTTCCGCCAGATCGGCAGCGGCTATCTGCTCGGTTTGCCGACGCCGGTCTACCTACTGCTGATCTTTCTCGCCATCGGCACCATCTTCGCTCAGCGCACCACCTGGGGGCAGGAAATCTATGCCACGGGCGCCAACCCGGTCGCTGCGCGGCTATCTGGTATCCCGGTCAATCGCCGGCTGCTGCTGGTCTACGTGGTGTCAGGCACCATGGCGGGCCTCGCATCGATCATCTTTCTTGCGCGATTGAATTCGGCACAGGCCGATATCGGCGAAAGCCTGACGCTTCCGGCAATCGCGGCGGTGCTGATCGGTGGCACCTCGCTGTTCGGCGGCGTGGGCACCGTGTTCGGCACCTTTGTCGGCGCGCTCATCCTCACGCTGGTGCTGAACGGCATGAACCTGTTGCAGGTTAACGCGAGCTGGCAGCCGCTCGTCACCGGCATCATCGTCATCCTAGCCGTCTGGCTCGACATGAAGACCCGCCAGCGTGCATGATGAACCTTCGCAATGATTAACAAAGAACAAAGAACAAAGGGACGGAGACATGAAGCACTATCAGAAATCGTTTTGCGCCTCGCTGGCGCTGTTGCTGTCAGGCATGCTTGTGACTGGCGCACGGGCGGATGGAGAAACCATCGCCGTGTTCACCAAGAATCAGACCAATCCCTTTTTCCAGACCGTGCGTGTGGGCGCTGATGTCGCGGCAAAATCGCTCGGCGCGAAGACTCTGCATTACATTCCGACCAAGCCAGACAGTATTCCCGAACAGCTCAGCCAGATCGAGGACGTGGTGGTGAAGAAGCCGAGCGCCATCGTCTTCACTCCGGTCGATTACAAGGCGATGGTGCCGGGCGTGGAGAAGATCAACGACGCCAAGATTCCGGTCGTCAACATTACCGACCGCTCGGCCGGCGGGAAGTTCGTCTCCTTCGTCGGCGCCGACGACTATAGCCTCGGTCTCGAAACCGCGCGCTATCTGCTCAAGACGCTGGGCGGTAAGGGCAACATCGTCATCATCGAAGGCGTCAAGGGCTCGCTGACCAACGTCGATCGCGTCAGGGGCTTCAACGATGCGCTGAAGGAAAATCCGGGCGCGAAACTTCTGGCGTCGCAGCCGGGCAATTATCAACGCCTGCAGGCGCTCCAGGTGATGGAGAACCTGATGCAGGCCAATTCGCAGATCGACGGCGTGCTCGCGGCCAACGATGCAATGGCAGCCGGCGCCATCGAGGCGCTCGACGGCGCCGGCCGCAAGGCACAGGTGATTGGCATCAACGGCACCAAGGAAGCCGTCGATGCGATCAAGACCGGCAAACTGTTGGCCAGCGGCGACTATAACGGCTTTGTGCAAGGCTGCGTCGGCACCATGATCGCGATCCGCTCGCTGCGAAACGAACCGGTGATTTCGGAGATCGTGCTGAAGCCGACTGTCATCACCAAGGACAACTATCAGCCTTTCGACCAGCCGCTAGAAGCAAGGACATGTCCGTCGTGGGACAGTGCAACCAAGCTTGGCGCGAAATAATCCAGCTTTTTGAAAACGGGCAACGGGCCGCCTCCGCGGCCGTTGCCGCACTTTAGGAGATGACGATGCTATTTGTGATCCACGCGCTAGACCGGCCCAATGCGCTTCCGACTCGGCTCCAGAATTACGATGCCCACAAGGCGTTCCTGTCGGATACCTCGCGCTTCGGTGTAACAATCGTGATGTCCGGTCCTCTCACCGCTGACGACGGACAGACGATGATCGGCAGCCTGTTTTTGATCGAGGCTCCGGGCCGCGCGGAGGTTGAAGCATTTCACCACGCCGATCCGTTTTTCACAGCCGGCATCTGGGACAAAACCTCTATCACGGCATTTCTCCGCCGCCAGGGATAGCGTTGCCAGTATGGATCTGGAAAACAGGCATACCCCCATCTATTCCATTGACATTGCCCCTCGACTTAATCCCGGTTGAAGTTCGTTCTGGCCCATGACAAGACACCAGAGCATGAAGCGCAGCCGCTTTTTGGAAGAGCAGATCATCGGGATTTTGAAGGAGCACGAGGCCGCGTTTCTGTCGCCGATCTGCGCCAAAACAAGGCATGTGACATTCTTCATAATGCGTCCATCGCTAGCTA
>CAVPNP010000009.1:0-41834 GCA_963706665.1 uncultured Alphaproteobacteria bacterium | reverse complement strand
TTCATCGGCCTATTGCGGACTCCCCAGACGACTGGCTGATATTGTCTTCTGAAAATGACATGGGAGAGGCTCAATCGCGCGTCGCTAGGCACAAACTTTTTCTGTCCGAAAGTTCACTCATCTCGAACTCGTCGCTAAAATTCCAGTCACAAACTTCATTTGTCGTTATTTTTTCGTGCGTGGAAGATCAGCGGGTTAACCCGCTATCAGTCACAAACTTTAGCGTCCCCCACAGAAAAAAAAAGAAGAAGAAAAAGAGGCGCTTGTTACCTAGCTGTGTCCCCATGTGTTAAGGGGAACGGCGAGGGCCTGCCGGAGTGGCCTCGTCAGCCCCAGGCGAGATGATAGAGCATCCAAACAATCGGATTCCACGAGGCTTCGGTCCATTCAATGCTGGTGTTTGCCATCACGCATTCTCCGCCGTGTTGCGATATGAAGCTTGGTCGCTGGCTTTGCCTGTAATTTCGATCCATCGGCTGCCGTTGGATTTACCGCGCGATACGCTAATGCCTTTCTGCCGCAAAGAGGGAGAGGCGAGCGTCAGCCTGCTTGAGAGGCGCGTCGGATCGCGCGGCCAGCTTTTGTCGCGGGTGGCGCCTTCGGGCGCCCAGTTGCTGAGATGGGTGAGCAGCTCTTCGCCTTTGCCTCTCCAATAATACTCATTCTTGTCGAGAAAGCTCATCAGAGCGACGGCAACCGCGTCGGATTCGAGCACGCCGTCGACGGCTTCTTCGGCGTTCTTGTCGAACGCCTCGTGGATCGAACCTTGCTCCCAGAACGCGCCTTCGCAGGCTTGCGTCCAGCGGATGAAATCGGCCATGCGCGGCAGCCTTTGCAGATGGATGTTCGGGAGCTCGCGCAGGCCGTGGCTCATGGCATCCAGAAGCGCGCCAAGGATGCGGGGGCGGGCGAGATCGATCGCGGCATTCAGTTCTGCCTCAGGCTTACGCTCGGCCTCAGGGATCGGCGCCAAGGTCACGGTCATAGCCCTCGAGGCAAGATCGCTTCTGGCGATCACCTCGCCGACGGAGGTGATCGCCACCGGCAGGCATACACTCAAGATCACTTCCTCGGCATCGCTATGCAGCTCGCGCGCCGTAAACGTCCCGCCGGTGGCGACGACGCAAAGCGCATCCGACAACCATTCGGGGATCGCCGAGAGATTGTCGAAGCAAAGGAGCGCGGTCTTGGTCGCGCCGATAAAAAGGTTCCGTTCGCTCGCGGGCGGCCGGCGAATGCCCGCTGCATGTGGGTCCACAAAGCTGCGCAAGAGCCGCGCCGTGGAGGTCTTGGAAGTGCCACCTTCGCCGATAAGCGCCAGCACCGGATAGGGGCCGCCATGACGAAGCGCCGCGAGCAGCCATGCGACGAGAAGCTGGAAGTCCGCCTCGCTGGCGACGTTCAAGAAGCGCTTAAGTTCGTTGATGTCGCCGCCCGGTTCAGGTGCAGGCAGGGGGAGCATGCCCTGGCTGCGAAGGAAATGAACCGGCACGTCATTGACAACGCGCCAGCCCTCGGTCGAGATCTCGACCGCCCGCCAGGCCTCATCGCAAAGATCGAGATAAAGCTTATCGCCAAGGGTCGCGGTTCTCGTAAAGGTGCGCGCCTTGTCGCCATCGTGCTTTGCCATCGCGTTGAGCGTGCAAAGTGCCTGGTTCAGAGCATCCGGCTTTGGTGCGACGCCTGTGATGCGATAGTAGCGATAGACCAGCCATTCCTTGAAACCACGGCTTTTCAGCCCCCAGACCTCGTGATGATCATCCGCCTCAACCTTGGCATAGGCGATATCATCGGGGCTTGCGAAAAAGCTGGCGGCTTCGCTGGCGAGCCTGACAAGGTTGTCAGCTTGCGTCGGCTTTCTTTCCTCTTCCTCGCCATCGGCGTCGACACGCTTGGGCTTCTTGGGTTTCCATTTCTTGCGGCAACGCTCAACCTCCGCCGCCAGATCGCCGCGTTCCAGATATTTGGCGGCAACGCCGGCCGGGTGCGCATTGTAGACCTCGATCACGCCGGCATCGTCGAGGCCCTGATCGAACAAGGCGCAGCTGACGGCGAAGAACTCCGAGCTTCGATCGCCATCGGCGGGCGTGGCGCGAAGCCGCTTGAGCAGCCGCTCTGGGACAGAGCGCGGCGCCTTCGATGGGGCGGACTGGGGCACCACGGCTGGCACAGCGACAGGCGCCAAGGCGACAGCCTGGTCGCGGATGCTGGCAAAGGAATAGACGCGACCAGGCTCGAAGAGAGCAAGGGTGGCGGGCACCGGCACCCGGCCTGCCTCGCGCTTTTTCTTGTTCGGGTAATTGGTGGTGCCAGGCAGGCGCATGATGCGGTCGATGTTGTGGCAATGGTCGCCGCCGAGCGCGACGGCCAGCGCCTTGTTCGCGGCCTCGGTCTCCTCGGGATGCTCGATCGCAGGTTCGCTGAGCTTCCAGAAGGCCTGCAGGCCGCCCCCGGAATTGATGATGACAGTGGGCGGCAAGGGAAAAGCGTCGAGTTTGGCGCGAAGCTTGCCCATCTCCGCCGCGACGATTTCGGCATTGCGCCAGTCGATGCGGCTGCAATCGAGATCACACCAGAGATAGCAAACCGCCGCGATATCGCTCTTTTCTGCCTTCTTGCTGAAAGTGTCGCTTTCCGGCTCGCCGACCAGAAAATAGATATTGCGCTCCTGCTTTTGCCAGCGCGCGATCCAACCGAGCATCGAGGCTTCCCGTCCAGACTGGAAGGTCGCGGTGGTCGGGATTTTCCCTTCGATGATCGCGGTTAGGACCCATGGTGCTTGCGGGTGAAACTTCCGCAAAAAGGCGCAAGCCTCGTGATCAGCGGTCTCTGCCTTCTGCCCACGACCGTTCGGGCGCGGCTCCACCGCCGTGGCCAAAGCCCCGTTCAATGTCGTCATTCAGATGCCCTCTTATGATCAGCCCACGTCGCGCCCGGCAAAAGCGTGAAAGCAGCTTGCTTGGGTATCGGAGCGGTCGCGCCGCGTCTGGCCTTGTCGTGGAGGCTCTTGATGTAGTCCCGATAGAGTGTGCGCGGAAAGGCTTGGTGCGGCTCCTGCTCGACCCCTGCAGCGCTAAGCCACTCCGAGAGATGAAACGGAGCGTCAGAGTAGGCCGACATTCTTTCGACCGGCAAATTGGTAACGAAAAAGCTCTGATTGTGCGCGCCGCTGTAGGCGAACCCCGCATAGCGCCGTTCCAGTGCAGCCTCAATCGAGGCGACATGCATATGCCGGAGCCGCTCCCCCCTTGCAGCCAGAGTGCAAAGCTGCGCTGCAAGGAGTGAACCGGAGAAACTCGCACCGATTATCGCGACATCAGCGTGGGTGCTGCTGAAAAACATATTAGATCGCAGCCCCCACCGAAATAAACTCTCGATGTGGTCGAGGCCGCCGCCGCCGAACCGTGTTGAAGGCGACGGCGCGATGAGCGGGGCAATACGAAGAACCCTGTGCGCGAGTGCATCCACAAAAGCCAAAATCGGCGTCTTTGGGATCGCCATAGGGCCAGCGGCAGTGGCTTCCCTTGAGATCGTCGAGTTTAATCAACCGTCTGAAATCGAAGGGCTCGATTTCAGGAGGCGGGGCTAGTGGGATCGCTAGAGGAGGCTGCGCACTTCCAGGCTGAAGTGCGACCTTCAAGTCGGCAGTGCCGAGCTTCAGGCGGCGAGGAGCGTTTGACGAACGCGTAGGGAAAAGCGCAATACCCGAACGGGAGCCGTAGTTGCGAATGCGCGAGGTCGTGGCTCGTCCTGCAAGGCCGAGCCTGTGCACCTTGCCGATGACGGCATTGCGCGTAACTCCGCCGACCTTCCCCGCGATCTGGCTTGCGCTCAGCCCATCAGCCCAGAGCTTTTTGAGCATATCGGTATTTTCTTGCGTCCAGTTCATTGTGCGAGGCTCCGCTCAAGTTGGTGGCGTCTGTATGCTTCTCTGCGGCGGCGACGCGCCGCTTGATCACGAATGATCCGCTTTGTTCTGAGAGCTTGCCGGTGGCGAAGGACCCGGTAGGCGCCTTCTAAGAAGGCGACGATGATGAGAAAGATTATGAATCCAGTCATGGTTTTGATCTTTTGGGATTGAGAGGATGAGCCGGGCGCGCGAAAGAAGACGCGCCAGACGCGCGCTTCATCGCGATTTTTTTCTTGAAAAAATGCGCTTAACCCCGTGACTCAGCACAGTGCCGAGCACCTTGGGGGCGAGCCATCGTTTGATTGGCTGACGCGATGGCGGCTCTTTAGCGGACTCTTGCAAAGCCGTGGGGGCGAAGACCCAAATCAACAATAAGTCCGCGAACATGAGTACAGCGACTGCCACGATTATGAGGACCGAGAGCAAGATGTTGGCGAGAATTTCCATAGCGAGACCTGTGTGCTCATTTGAAATTGAAGGAGGGCGGACGCGCCGATATCGCTCGCGCGTTTACCTGCGGCGCATTTCCGAGCGAACGCGCTCCATCTCTGCCGCTAGGTCTTTTTTCGAATTGCGCATCGCCTGCCGCCGAACGTCAGGCTCGTAGAGGTCGTCCGTTTCGCGAGGGAAACGCTTCTCCCAGCCAACGGATGCGAGGAGAAGGCAGGGAACGCCGAAGACGAATATTCCAAACAAAATCATGTCCATAGCTCGATATCCTTTGAAGATTTGAAATGAAGGTCGGCGCGCCTAATGGCTTCGACGATGTAAGCGCGCCATGGGTCAGGGGACTTGCTGCTGCCCGCTTATTGATCGCGGTTCGGCGGCCAATCGCCGATGTATCCCCGTGGCCGGCTCGATCTCCGGTCGTTGGTTTTGCGAGGGAATTTGCTCTCGAAAGCCAGATGGAGCGCATAGAGGAACAGGAGCGGGAGGCCGGTTAATAACAGCGGGTAGCCTCCAACCTCGGCGTCGAGGAAGTCGTCCTTCACGCTAGCAGCGGCTGGCTCGACGGCTGTCACGGCAATGCAGGTCGCAATGCAGGCGAGCCATATATAGGTGGCTCGTTTCAATGTTGGTCGAGCTTTAGGCGCAACTAAGGGTTCGCGCGCCGCGCGGGCGCTCGTTAGGTCAGTCATTGTGGTTACCTATGTGGTTTAGGGGTAGAGAGAGGCCACCTTGGCCGCTCCGTTACTTCATGAGCCTGCGGCTAGAGATAAACTGTCGCCTATAAAACACTCTTTTTTAGTGTCCGAGTGCGTGGTTTAGTGCTACGAGGAAGTAACATGCGACTACCGTCGTAATTATTGTCGCCAATAATGCTTGCATTGCTTTATTTCTCCTGAAATTTGCTTCTTTTGAAAAGTCATGATTAGGCAGATTATTATGGGTACTGGTGCATCACCTCCTTGAAAACTATTGCGAGGATGATGATCGCGAGCGCGAGCCTGCGAAAGAAGACACCGGGGCCGACGCGCCGCAGCGTGACAATAAGGATGGGGAACGTGGCCATGGTGCCCGCGCAGCCGAGATCGGTTGCGATCCTGACCGGCAGTGCCTGCCATGCCGGAATCATCATGTCCGCGAGGGCGGCATAGATGGCAAAACTGACAAGCCACAAGACGACGGCTTGCTTCAATGTTGGCGTTGCTTTAGGCGCAACTAAGGGTTCGCGCGCCGCACGGGCGCTCGCTACATAAGTCATTGTTTTTTCTATAAGGTTTAAGGTCTAGGGAGCGGCCCATCGGCCGCGCCGATTACTTCGCGGGCACACCGCGCGCAGCGCTGTGTGCCTTTTCAGCCTGGGTGAGACCGCGCTCCACATCCGCGAGTTCGTCGCGGATGCCGTATTGGATGTTTTTCAATCGGCAGAGTTGCTTAGTCTCGGCAGACGTTCTTGGGTCGATCGATTTAACGATGTTCTGCGTTTCCTCGATTTGATCGAGCGCGTAGCGCAGAAGCGTCTTAATGGTTCGTAGCTGGGGAGCGGTGAGCATGGGCCCTTACTCCGAAAGGGAACAATGATTGATTTTCATGACCTTTTGTCTCGATCAAGATTGCAATACGGTTTGAACTTTTGCATCCTACTGCAACGGCGCCATAGATTCAAGTACTGTTTGAATGGCTACAACCTTATTTGAACTCATAGGAGATCGGGATGTCGATAACGGGCGACCAGTTGAGAATGGCGCGAGCATTGCTCCGGATGACCATGAAAGACACGGCCAAGCTGTCCAGTATCGACGTAGGAACCATTGTTCGTATCGAGGCTGGATTAAACGCGTATGCGGTCACCCTGGCTCATCTGCGCCATGTTTTGGAAGTCGCCGGTGCAAAATTCATCGACCCGCTTGAAGGAGAGCACGGCCCTGGAGTCGCCCTGAAATGGGGCGCGAAACTTCCGCAGCGCACAGAAGGGCGCACCAGTAACGCCGGCAACGAGGACGCCGAAGTGACCGAGGCGATGGCATGGGAAGATGCTTCCTATGTACAGGAAACATCAGCGTCGCCGGAAATTGAGGAGCTGCGTGCTTATTGGCGGCAGAAGCCGGAAGACTGGGCAGCACTTCGCGCATCGAGCCGGTTTGCGCTGCTTCAGGAGATGGGGCTAAAGCAGCTTTGACGCTTGATGCGATTGCCTTTTCGATAGAATCACGCTGGTTCGCGGGCAGCATTAGGCCAGCTTGCGCTGGGAACAATATAGGGGCATGATTGATCAATGGCTGATGAAACCGACAAAGTGCATAACGCCGTGCCACAGATTTTACAAAACATTCAGGACCGGCTCGCAGTTACAGAGCGGATTCAGACCGAAACCCTGAATATCTTAAAGGACGTCGCGGGCTCTGTTACTGAGATGGCTGGTGCCGTAGCGGCCATTACAAGGTGCAAGAACAGCACGGTGCTACGCTCGATATGCTCTCGCGCGGACAAAAAATTGTTGAAGGCGAACTTCGCGTTGTTCGCGATCGTTTGGAGCGGATCGAGAAGCACACGGGTCTCGTGAAAGCGTAAGTAACATCTGCGCTAAATAAGATCGGCCCAAGCGAGCGGGCTGACCGTCAATAAACCAACACACAACGATGAAGCGCGGGATGAGAGGCTGAAGGGATTTCGGCCTTTTTTCTTGCTGACCCGTGAGAGCTATAAACAGAAATAGCGTTTGCGCGATCATGTGGCAAAATCATCGCAATGCGAGACATTCCCAAGCGCAGAACCTTTTATTGAATAATAAATCTCAGTATGCACAGCTTACAGTAGCGCTTTTCGCACTGATCTGCCCATATTGGCTGAAACAATCCGCTTTTTATTTATCTTAATATAAGTTTTACAAAGACAACATCTTTCATATAAAGCCACATTCCAAGGGAATTCTCCCTCTTTCGCACTTCCGAAACAGACTCCGCCGGACTGTCTTACCACTTTTCTGTTGATGCACTGACCACTTATCCGATGTTGAAAACATCGAGGCCATTGCGCGAACACAGATTTCGCTCATAAGCTATATTCTATGCTTTCGGGATGCTGTTCCGCGCGGCAGACATCTTCATCGAGATAGGAACACAATGCTTTCACCCACCTGCAATTTACAGGATCACAAATCCACAACCCCGCATGTCCTGTTCGAGAGCTACCGCGATGCGCTCAAGGCCTCGGTGTTACCGTTTCTTGGCCATTCGCTTGATCGTTTGGCAGATGACAGGCAAGCGGAACTCGACGAGCTTCTGCTTCTCTTACATCGCGCCTTTCCCGAGCAGCCGAGCCCCGGCTGGGCGGTGAAAGCCACTCTTCGCTTCAACCGCATGATAATCGCAGAGGAGCTCGATTACCGTGAGCGCGCCGCCTATCGCCGTGCTCCCCAAGATGCAGCGGACGTCAACCAGCTCATCTATCAATCGGCTGAGACGATGACCGGCTTCTATCTCGCCGGACTTCTCTTGAGCTACTTCACCTGGCCGCACCACACCGCGCTGCTTTCCTTCTACCGCGAAAGTTTTCTGACCGGCAGAAAGCCCGGAACGGTGATGGAGTGGGGCGTCGGGCATGGTCTCTTTACGCTGCACGCCAAGCGCCAATGGCCAAACGCTTCGCTTGTTGCGCTCGATATCAGCGAGCACAGTCTCGATTTTACGAAAAGGCTTTTGGAGGCCGATGGCACTTCGTGCCGACCCCAATTTGTGCTGGGAGATATCCTCGCTGAAAGCCTCGTCCTGCCGACGGTAGACCGCTTGGTTTGCGCCGAGGTCCTTGAGCACGTCGCAGATCCAAAGGCACTCCTGCAAAGGGTCGCCGATTGCCTGTTGCCGGGCGGGGTCACGTTCTTAACGGCAGCGATCAATGCACCGCAGCCAGACCATATCTTTCATTTTCGGGATGCAGGCGAGGTCGAGGAACTCGTGCGCGCCGCAGGCCTCGTGATCCGCGCCAAGCGCTCGCTCACCCATCCTCATCGCGCGCGACAAAGCGAGGCGCCCACCGTGCTCGCCCTCATCGCTGCGAAGGAGCTTGGCTGATGACGCTGGCTATTCCCCAAAAAAGTTTCAAAAAGCATGCGCCATCCATGGATCGCCTCAGCATTTTTGCCGCTGCGGATTTGATCCGGGCCGCCGAAGAGGAGGCGCTGCGGCTCTATCACGAGGGGCACATCGCGGGCACCGTTCATACCTGTCTCGGCCAAGAGCTGTGCCAGATGGCCGTTGTTCGCGCGCTGACGCCCAAGGACCATGTGCTATCGAACCATCGCAACCACGGCCATTTGCTCGCCTATAGCGGCGACATCCACGGCTTCTTCGCCGAACTTACGGGCCGCGCTGGCGCGCTCTGCGGCGGACGCGGCGGCAGCCAGCATATGGCGGTCGGCAATTTCCATTCGAATGGCGTGCAAGGTGGCATGTCCGCGATCGGGACAGGGTTCGCGCTCGCCGCCAAGCTTTCGCGCGACGATGCGATTGTCGCGGTCATGCTTGGCGATGGAACGCTTGGCGAAGGCCTCGTTTATGAAGCGATGAATCTCGCCGCGCTTTGGTCGCTGCCGGTGCTATTCGTGATCGAGGCCAACGGCATCGCGCAAACCACGCCAACGCCATTGGCGCTTTCCGGCGACATCTTGGAGCGAGGCGAGGCGTTCGGACTGACGGCCTGGCGCATCAGCGATAGAGCCCCTGACTTTATCGAGAGCATCGAAGATATCGTGTCTGAAGTCCGCATCACGCGACGGGCTCATTATCTCGTGATCGACACCGCCCGGCTCGGCCCCCACAGCAAAGGCGATGACCAGCGGCCCAAGGCCGAGCTTGACCTGATCAAGGCCCAAGACCCGCTCTTGGCGCTGCGCGACCGTCTGCCCGCCGCAGAGACGGCGGCAATCGAGGAACGAAATCGCGCCTTGATCCGCCAGATAGCAGAAGAAGTCCTAAGCCGCAGCCCTGCGCAGCCTAAAGTCGCAATCGTGCAAACAAGGACAGCACCAAAACTGCCGGTTCCCACCGGTCCCTGCGGGACGGTGCGCGAGAGCCTGAACGCGGCGCTTCGTCGGCTGCTTGTCGCACATGGCAACGTTGTGCTGCTCGGTGAAGATTTGCACGATCCTTATGGGGGTGCCTTCAAGGTGTCGGCGGGGCTTTCCACCGCCTTTCCCGCTCGCGTGCTCTCGACGCCCATTAGCGAGGCTGCGATCACCGGCACAGCGACCGGGCTCGCGCTCGCGGGATACCGGCCTATCTCCGAAATCATGTTCGCCGATTTTTTGAGCCTTTGTATCGACCAACTCTATAACCACGCCGTCAAGCTCGGGCCGATCAAAGGTGGCGAGGCGCTTTCGATGGTAATCCGGACGGCGAGCGGCGGCCGCCGGGGCTACGGTCCAACCCATAGTCAATCGCCGGAAGGCCTTGTCGCCTCGATCCCTGGCCTTACCGTGGTCGCGCCACATCATCGTGTCGACGCTGGCTGGCTTCTCGAAGTGGCGGTTCTAAACGCATCGGGTCCGGTTCTGTTTTTCGAACACAAGCTGCTCTATGGCGCAACCATAGAGCAGGGGGATTATCAGCCGCTGCCAGCCAATCTGCCATCGGGCCTCGATGCGCTGTTTCCGACCATGGGTCGGCTCAAAACTGCGCCCGATCTGATCATCCTCAGCTATGGCGGCATGCTCAAGGAAGCCGAAGCCGCAGCTCGACGCCTCGAAGAGGACGAAGAACTCACGGTTGAAATCCTGGCACCGACGCTGCTTTCGCCCTTTCCGGCCGCCGCCGTCATCGAGCGGGTCAAAAACTGCGGGCGGATTCTGATTGCTGAGGAAGGCCCGAAAGCCTTTGGAATTGGCGCCGAGATCGCGGCGCTGCTTCTTGAATCCGGCGTTCCGGCCCGTCTGCGCCGGGTCGGCTCCGAAGCTGTCATCATTCCTGCTGCGCGTCATCTCGAACGCGAGGCTCTTCCCGACGCGGACGCCATTGTCTCAGCGGCGCTTGCGCTGCTTCTCGGAGGGCAAGAAGCATGACGGCACTTGCTGTGAAAGCGCCGCGTCTCAACGCCAATGACGACGCGGTGAAAGTGACCAAGCTTCTGGTCAAAGTCGGTGATGACGTTACAGCCGACGCGGTCGTGGCCGAGATCGAGGGCGATAAAGCCACGGTTGAAATCTGCGCCGAGGCGAGCGGCACCGTGCTTCGCATTGACGCTTCCGAAGGTCAGATGATCGAAACCGGCGCCATCCTTCTTTGGCTTGGCGACGCCCAAGGCGCACCCCCGCCCGAACACACGCCTTCTCCATGGAAGAGCAGGGCCGCATCGCCTCAGATGACGGCAAAAGCTCGCCAACTCCTCGCAGACTACGGGATCGAGGCGAGCGAAATCCAAGCGCCCGCCGGACGGCTTACGGCAGAGCTCGTCGAAGCTCACGCGAAGGAACACGGCCTTAAGCGCAAGGATAGCGCCTTGCCGTCTTTTGGCGAAGCTAAGCCGCGTGTTTCTCCTCTCCCGAGCGACGGCACCCTTGAAAGCCTGGAGCCTGCCGAGCGCGGGATGATCAAGACCGTGTCTTGGCACGCTAAAGCGCCGGTGCCAGCCTATTTGGAGGTGCCCTTTGATCACGACGCCTGGCGCAGCTTCGCCGACGACTTTTGGAAAAGCCATGGGCTTCTGCTCGATCCGCTGCTCGCCCTTGCCGCCCAGCGCCTTGTTCACTGCGTGGCGGAAAATCCGAGGCTTAACGCGACGCTGGTTGATGAGCAACGCTTTCTCTATGCGCGCGTTAATCTTGGCTTTGCCATTCGCAGCAAAGCGGGGCTTGTCATGGCTGTGGTCCGCGATGCCGCCGCTCTCAGCCGGATTCACTTTGTCAGGACGCTGCATGACCTGCAGCGCCGTGCCTTCGCAAACAAGCTCGCGATCGAGGAGACAGCAGGCATCACGCTTGCCTTTTCGAGCCTGGCAAGCGCCGGCGCCACTCGGCACGTCCCTATCTTACCCCCGCACACGAGCCTGATTATAGCCCATAGCGCGAAACCGGCGGACGGGGGTGGGGTGATCGGGGCCAGCTACGATCACCGTCTCCTCGATGGAGATACCGTGGCGCGCGCGCTCAACAATCTTTCCAAGCCAAACGGAAACTAAAGGAGATCGCAATGATACAGAAGACAGAGGAAATTCGCGCTGCGGTGCGCGAGCAGGTAGCACAGTTTGCGGCGGCGTGCCGGGGTTGCTCCACCGCCGACATCGTCTTTGGCGATGACGATAGGCTCGGCGAAAGGGGACTGCTTGATTCTGCAGCCACGATTGAGCTGGTACTGTATATTGAAGCCCACTTCCTCGGAGGCAGCGAAATGCTCGATCTGACGGCAAGCAATTTCGGCACTGTCAACCAGATCACCGCGACCATCGAAGCTTCGCAGGCGCAAATGAGGGCAAAGGCAGCCTAAGCCTCCCAACAGAAGTGGACAGCGCAGCTAAGTCCGCTTTGCAAATCCTGGAGGCTTCAGACGGCGGCCTCGGCGACGAGCCGGGGCTCTTTTCGGAATATCGTCGATGAGTTCGCAGGCGATAAGCGGGTCACGAGAAGCCGGATCGCGGGGCGAGGCCCGATAGCGGTGCCCATCAAAGGTAAACTCTTGAACCGTCCCCTCGATTAGCCGCTTACCGATATGCTCCTCGACGACACTTTCTGGCATGTAAACAATCTTGTCGATCAGCGTCGCCTCCCGATGAATTACTGTCGTGGAATGTGGTTCTGCGGTGGCTCTAACGGGATCGCTTCACCGCTTTCGGCTTACGATGGTTCCCGTTCGTGAAATGCTCGACAGCAAAGGCCTTGGCGGCCTCAAGCGTCGGCTTCGAGCCGATACCCTCTCCATCGACCGCTATCTTGAAGTCTTTCCCCCGGTTGAGCGGATTGCCGTGCCCTGGAAGGATGATGTCGATACGGGTGGCACGGCCCTCTCCTCTGTAAAACCCATAATGACAGCCGGTGCCATCCGTGCGGTTCCAATCGATTGCAGCTCGCTTCTCAGCCATGCTCGTATTCTCCTCTTGGCCTATAAATTCTCGGAATGGTGACGTTGAATAAAACGCGACCCTGCAGGGTTGCCCTTGCGGCACAGTTGAGCGGGTGCAAATGCTGCTCGGCAAGCTTCTGCGCAGATTTCAAAGTCGGTTGCGAGCCAATGCATTGACCATCGATGAACACATCGAAGCCTTCAGGGTCGCAGGGGGCTTTTCTATGCGAAACGATGTCAACCAGCCGCAGTGGCGGATCGCAATATCCGTAGAGGTAGCTATGTCCATCGGTTCTGCACCAGGTGATCACGCGGTACTCCAAATGGCGGGAGAGCTTTCAGCGGGGACAGGGATGCCGGTGCAGCAGAAACTCTAACGGCTCCGGCTGCTACCTTGAGCCGGGGTATTTGAACGGTGTTTGCCTCTATCGAAATGCTTGCTTGCCAGCGCCTGGGCAGACTCTACGTTCTGCGCGCGGCCAATCGGTTCATAACCGATGAGCACTTCGAAGGCTCCGCCACCGAGGCGTGTAGCAAGTTCCCAGATTTTTCCAGCAGGTGACGAGGACCGATTGCGTATCTCGACCGGATGCATTCGGCCATCCTCAAAATAGATGCCGACGCGGGCCGCATTGCCGTGACGCTTGGTTGGCTGCGCCCAACAGATTTTGCGATCGGATTTTTGCTTGTTCCAATCGTCGCGGGAAACCGTGGGTGCACGATGCTGGCTGGTCTCAAAGTGCCTTACAGCGTGGATTTGGGCGGCTTTTTCACTCTTTAAAAATCCGATGTCTTTGCTATCAACATAAACGACGAAGCCATCGCGGGATGGATAAGAAGGACAGATCTCTACGTCATAGATTTTGTTATTTTCAAAGTAGGTTCCCTGCAACGAAGAACCACCCCGCACGTGCCCGTCCCACCGAACCTTGCGATTAAAAGCACGCGCATCTGCAAGATTGTGATTCTCCAAATAGTGCAGTTGATGGCGACCCGATCTAAAAAACTTTTCTGCAAGCGCCTTTGCTGCTTCTTCATTGTTGGTTCGGCCAATCTCACCGCCGTAAAACTCACCGCTAGAGAAAAGCACTCGAAAACCCCCGCCCGCAGCGTAGGGTGGATCATACTTTAGGACCTGCACCTCAAAATGCTCGCCAGAATCCGGCCAATATCCTTCCCAGCCCCCCGCGTCGTCGCGCTGCCAGTGGATTTTCTTATCGTTGTTTTCCGCAGTTACCTTCGCCTCCGCCGCTCGCGTCTTGCATTGAGCAACCCATTCAGACCAATTCATTAGAGGAGGGCTCAGCGGATCTGGAGCTGAGTAACTCTGGCGCTCCCGCCAGTTGGCAATCCGATCGGCCTCATCAGGATCGTAATCATCCTCGATAGTCATGTTTTGCCCATAAGCTATAAATCGAAACAAAAAAAAGGGTGAGTGACCTACCGGCCTCGGCCCGGTCTCCCCGGAGCATTTTCTGTCTGCGCGGCATAGCGGGCTCTTTTTTCTTCTGCCTCTCGCACGAACACCTTGGACGCTTCTTTGCCAACAAGTGCCACGAGGCTGGCCATGTGGATACGCGCGTCGGTCCTGTGGCCCTGCACAGGGTTCGTTTTTCCATGCCAGGGCACGAATGCTTTCTCTTGCGCCAGTTTTACCGAATTGATGTAGGCCTCGGCGCAACGTTGAGCTTCAACCCGCTCTTTGGATGTCAGCGCTGTCCTCGTCATGTGAGCATCCCTCAGATCCAATAGCTGAGGTTGAGCATAGCTCATGCGCTATAGTTCTGTACAGCGCTGGCTATTTCGCACGCGCTCTGGAGACTATGCGTGACACGGTTGCAGGAGACACTTTAAGAAGGCGCGCCATTTCGGCTCCCGTTTTTCGTCCCGATAGAACGGCCTCGATCATCTCGTTCTTTTGCGCGGCCGAGATCTTCGATTTGTTCCCCTCACGAGGCGGCTTGCGGACCATCTCGGCGGGATCGAGCTTATAAGAAATTTCTTCTGTGGCGGCGATCACCTTCAGGACGTTCTCAGTCTCTGGCGTGGCGCGATTTGCGCTGCGCTCACGCAGCAAAGCCTCGAAGGCAACGGCGGAGATGAGAACACTTTGGGGTTGGCCGTGTCTGGTGACGATGACGGGCTCCGTTGCGGCCACATCTTGATAATAGCCGAGATGGTGGTGAAATTCGCCGGCTGTAACTTTCATAGCCATGCGACGGTGAGCGGTTCTTGAGCGTGGCATGAAAATGCAATTGCGGCAGTGACCGGACCCGCAAGAAAGGCTCTGCAGCTCATGGATTTTCCCTCTCAGACTAGGTCTTCGCTCCCCGCGTTAATAATTACAGGAAACGCTCCGCGCATGAGAGGATGAAAGCGACGCTTGTCCTGTAACAAGACGACATCAAGCGTCAAAAATGCGTCTCGATGACCTGGTGAGCATGCAAGGCTTGCCCTCGGCATTTCTCTGGCGGGTTGAGGTTTTTGCCAGACGCACATTCCCTGAGACTGAACGCACAATCACTGAGACGAACGCGAGACTTTGGCGCGCGGGCGCGAGGTGACTGAGATGCTTCACACGGGGATCCCTGGCGGAAGAGAAGCCGCATTTGTTGCCTATGATCAGTGCTTTTGGGCGGGGGCACTTGAGTTCATGATAGGCACTATCAAATCGATTTTATTGCTCCTGCTCAGCGCAGGTATTGTTTTGGGTGGCAACGCGTTGGAAGGGGTGCTCTTACCCCTGCGGGCCGACCTAGAGGGCTTTACTCGTCTGCAAGTTGGTCTGATTACCTCATCCTACTACGGAGGGGTGATGATCGGCTGCTTGGTGTGTCCATGGGTTATCGCGCGAGCTGGACACATCCGCGCCTTCGCCGTGTTCACCTCGGTCGCAACAATCGGACCACTCGTGGAACCTATCTGGACGGTGCCCGCTGTGTGGTGGTTCGTTCGAGGCCTAACCGGCCTTGCTTTCGCGGGCATTTTGACGGTGTTCGAAAGCTGGTTGAACGCTATAGCGACAAATCAAACGCGGGGGCGCATCCTATCATTCTACACGTTCACGCATTTTTCGGTCATCGTGATCGGGCAGCAACTTATTAATGTGGGCGACCCCACGAGTTCCGAACTCTTCTCTCTCGCAGCTTTCCTGTTTTCAGTAGCGACGGTGCCTTTAGCGCTAACCGCGGGGCGAACCCCATCAATACAGCGGCGGCCAAGGCTGCGCCTTTTTTGGATCATCGGCGTGTCTCCGGCGTCTGTCGTGGGGTGTGTTGGTGCCGGACTTGCTAATGGCGCGTTTTATGCGTTGGCGCCGCTCTACGCCAAAGGCGTAGGCTTACCGGTGTCACGAATGGCGATTTTTGTGACTTGCGCCATCCTCGGTGGGGCATTGGCGCAATGGCCGCTTGGGAAGCTGTCTGACCGCTGCGATCGGCGCCTGGTGATCGTCTTTCTGACCGGCATCGCATCGCTGAGCGGGCTGGGATTAGCCCTGCCTTGGGTGGAGCTTGGCTTAGTCCTGCCAATCCAGCCGACAGCCGTATTCACCTTTGTGTTGGTTTTTGTCTTCGGCGCCTGCGCCTTGCCGATTTATTGGATTACGCTCGCGCATGCCAACGACCACGTTGACGCGGCTGAGTCCGTGGATGTCAGCAGCAATTTGCTGTTCATCTTCGCCATCACAGCCGTGGCCGGCCCCGTTTGCGCTTCGATGTTCATGAATGAAGCAGGGCCTGGGGGCTTGTTTCTTTGGACGGCCAGCGTCCATGTCGCCGTGGTCATCCTAGTCATGCTGGCCATGGTGATCCGCCGGGCAATTCCGGCCGGCCAGCGCGATCCTTACGTATCGATGCCGAAAGAGTGTACGCCCGCAGTCTATGAGCTCGACCCTCGCTCAAGGCACAAACAATCAGAGCCGGTTGGCTGAAAGTAATAAGGTCGAGCTTTCCGGCGCGTCCGCCCATCCTTTCACGATGAAGGATGGGCGATTTTAGTCTACCCCGCATGCTAAGATCGCATTCGGGCGTTACCGGCTTGCGACCGCCAACAGACCGTAGCCCGCGCTGGCAGGCACAAGACTAGAAACGGCCCTGTCGCAAACACCGAGCAGCTTGCTTCTTGTCACGGCGGATTCCGGCAGCACGCTTTCAGCGAGCAGCTCAACGAGCCTGAGGCCAGCCTCGGCAAGATCGGCCTTGAACGATGCACTCGTGTAAAGATGATACCGCATCAAAACCTTCGCGCCTGCCATCTCTCTGTAATAGTAGATATCTCCGCGTTCCTTGGGCAAATCAGAGCCATCAGAGTTGCTGGTCTTTTCTCTCAAAGAGTTTAGCTGATGCCAGAAAAACCTGCGGTACGCATTGGGCACGCTGACAATGAGCTTTGCGTCTTTACTGTCCGAAAGCGCTTCCGCAAAAAACTTCAGCGTCGCTATCCGTACTGAGCGCGGAGCGATATGCAACAACGTTCCAAACATACAGACAATTAGATCGAATGGAGCATACGCATCGAGCTCCGGTCGAACGCCATGAACGATGTGCAGGCGGTCCCGGTGTTGGCTTTCCAGAACCCTGGACCTGAGTTCCTGCAAGGCGGCGAGCGAGGTATCGTAAGCTGTGACGGTGGCTGCGGTCGAAGCAAGAAGCGCTGGGATATAGCGGCCATTGCCGCAGCCAAAATCCAAAATGGACCGGGAATGCCGCGCGTGCCGGAGAATTAAGCTTAAAGTTCTGGAGTTTGGAGTGGGATAGCGGAGTGAGTATGCGCCGGTGCTGAAATAAAGTTCATAGGCCGAATCCTGCGTCCATGCCATGAAGCGCCTCTTTGAAGCTAGCAGGTCTAGTGGCGAAAATTGGAGGTGAGATTTTATTTTCTGGCAGTCGCGATCTTGATATGGACACCCTTGAGCCAGCTCGTATTTGTGCCAAGCCACCGGCGTTCCAACGTCAGCAGTTTTTCGGACCTCAACCAGTCGGTTACGACCTCGGACATGAATTTTCCCCACGCCGCATTTTTTTCATCGAGCCGCACAGCTAGACCCCAGGGGAGAGGATCGAACGCGGTTAGGTCGATAACGTCGTAGTCCTTCCATTGCTCTTGCTTGCTTTTGTAGAGCAGCAAGACGTCGTCATAGACAAAACCGTCGCACGCGCCCAGAAGGAGCATGGTCTCGCAGTTTGGGACGCTGCCGCATTCGACGAGCTCGCGGTGGGTATAGTCGGACTGAAGTTGGCGGTTGTAAAAAGCACCTTTCAACGCACAAATGCGCCGGTCTTTCAAATCGGTTTCGTCATTCAACTTCTTGCTTTTGTTTGCGAGGACCGCCACCCCGCTGGCGTAGTAATGTGGAGTGATAACGCCAACGGCCTTTTCCCGCTCTTCGTTGGTGGCCATGGTCGCGATCATCAAATCGATCTTGCCCTCCTGTAACAGTTGCATCCTGTTGGCGGAGGTTACGGGCACCACTTCAAGTTTGACCCCAAGCCGCTCGGCAACATCGGCAGCAAGATCGGGTTCCAATCCAATGATCTTGCCTTCCAATCCAATGACGTTGCCTTGAGTATCTCGATAGCCAAAAGGGGCGTAATCCGCCTTGGTGCCGACGATAAGCACGCCTCTCTTTTTTATATCGTCCAGCGTCCCGGCAGCCGCCGACGCCATCAAACACGCCGCCACGGCAATATGCACACTCCAATATTTCAGTGCCCTACGCATACACCCACCCCATTCATTCGATTTATGCCATCAGTAGATATCAGAATTTCCGATTGTGACCAGAAACGTAGGGTCGCGGACGAGCCAACTAACACGTCGGAACTTGATGCAGCAAAAGGCGTGCCGATCCGCCGCCCCTCACGGATCTCAAACGCCTGGTGCAAGTAGGGGCCACCAATGCGACACGTCGTGAAATTGGGTGGTGGCGGCAGGGCCTGCAGGCATTGGAAGAGGGCCATGGTGCTGATGCCACGGCGCGATAACGCTCCGATGAGCGTGGGGTTATGGTGCCGCTTCGGTCTTCGCGCGGGGCTTTCCTTCGTGTGCGTCCATGGTGGCTGACCGGCCAAGTAGCCAATCTATGGACACATTCAGCCGATCGGCGAGCTGCGTCAGGCGGTATACGTCCAAAGCCTTAAGACCGAAGACTTCAAGATCGATGAGACGGCGGCCGCCAAGGCCTATGCTCCGAGCGCATTGCGCCGGGCTTAGACCACGGGCGCGGCACGCCTCAGCCAGGCGGGCGCGAAACACGCTGAAATCTGTCGAGGTCATGCCCCACAGATGAGGCGACGGCGCAAAGGATGCAAGCTTAAGTCTGCGGCGATGTCATCAGGCCGGACCTCCGACCCACATTAAGTGCGACTGAGCCCAGATTGTTTGCGACGAACCTGCAATCATCTGGCTCGGAACCACATTAAGAGAGACTTCTGGCGTGTCAGCAGCTCCGCAAAAGCGAAGCGAGCTTATGCTCTAGGATAATAATTGCTGAAAATCATCTCTATCAAGCTTTGCCCTCGGCCCCGTCGAGGGCCTTTTTCTTATTAAAAGCCCGTCTTGCGGCCTGAACCACGGAGCAGTGCCTCTAAGCCAAGCAGCTCGTCGCTCTTGCTCATGACTTTCTCGATGGTGCGCTCCGTCATGTCGTTGGCGATCGCCTGGCCCTCCTTGAGGACTGTTTCCAGCGGACCGAGCAGTCCTTGCAGGCGGGTTACCTCGTTGCGCTCGGCCTCGGTCAGCTTACTGCGCTGCCAGCGGGCGAGCTGCTCTTTATAGATCGGCAGAAATTCGAGCCCCTCAGCGAACAATGCTACGAACCGTGCGGCGGTCTGCGCATCAAGCGTGCCGTATTCGCGGGCGTGGATGGCCTTGATGTTGGCCAGGTTGGCGGTGGTGTCCTCAAGCCCGCCATCGATGAGGTTGCGGATCACCGGTAGCATGTCGATCGACTGAAACTGCGGTACGTCCTTTTGGCCTCGCATATCCCCTCCTGTAATGCGGTCTCTCTTGCTTTAGCCGCCGCTACAACTACTCACAGCACTTATAACCCCGGCGCTGACGTTGCTTGAATGCGAAGTTGAATGCCTCCTCGGCCTCGGCTTCGCTCGCAAAATAAGCGCTGCGCTTTTGGCCGCCACGGCCAATCCGACCCCATTCTTTGACGAGCACAAACTCCCCGAACAAGGTTGGCTGCACATCGAGCGCGTAGAACCGCGCCATGTTTTGTTCTCTATCGATCTTGGTCAAAACGATCATGATGCGGCTCTTAGGGCATACCGTTGCGGCCAAACAGACGATAACCCTCCCGCTCTGTCAACCGGTCGAAATAGGCCTGGACCTGAGGCAGAGCGGGCCGCTCTATCGGCGTCATGAACCAACGGTTGACAGCAATGCCGATGGGGATGTCGGCGAGCGTGAATGCGCCCGACGCCACATGGCCGCCTGTCGCTGCGAGCTGGTGTTCCAGCACTATCATTTTAATAATCCAATCATTCCGCGACGCCCGGATGAGGGCACGGTCAGGCGGGGTGGCGGTCTTGCCCGTGAGGCCCTCAAATGCGTGGCGCGAGGCGTTGACCAAATCGCTGACCTGCCAATCCATCCACTGCTCGACTATGGCGCGGGCCGCAATGTTTTCGGGCAAGAGATCGTGCCGCCGCTGTTTTGCAACCAGATAGCGGAGGATGACGTTGGATTCCCATAGAGTGAAGCCGTCGTCGTCGATGGCAGGCACCATGCCGTTGGGATTGATGGCGAGATAACCGTGCAAGGTGGTGGTCAAACTTGCGCCTGTGGCGTCGCAATGCCGGTAGGCAAGGCCGAGTTCATGGCAGGTCCAAAGAACTTTGCGCACATTGCTCGAGGCAGCGTGACCGTAGATCGTCAGCATGGGGGGATCCCTGGGGTGAGGCACAAACTCAAGCTGCGGCTTATAGCTCAGAGTTCCTTTTTGGCCCAAGGCATTTATGCTGAAACATACAAGGTGCTTACACAGTAAGAGAGGGGCTTCCTCGTCTTGAGGATAGGAGTACCTCTCCTAAATTCAGGGCGCCGCATCGGGTTGTGCGGATATCACTCAATCGCGCCGGTGCGCTGCCCGTCGTAGTGCTTCGCCGCCGCGACAATCCCTTCAGCAAGCTCGGAGAGAGATGCGTTGCGCTTGGCCGCTGCCCCTTCGAGCGTGAGGCTCGATGACTTCGCAATTGCCCTTAGATTTTCCTTACTGCGGATCTGCTCAAGCTTGCCGCGCAGCACGTTTTCACCATGGGCACGCAGCACATTCACGGCGTGGAATTGCGACACGTCGGATTTCGCGATGCGCTGCACTGGCTCAATTGTCGGCGCCATGGTGTTAGGGAAGGCGCGAAGCAATTTCTTCGAGAGGGCAGGACTATTGCGCGCTTCGGCAACGATGATGCCACACAAGCGCTGAAGAATTTTATGGGCTGGAATTCCCTCGGCCATTTTTAATCATTCACCCATCTCAAAGTGGTTTCGAAGAGCTCTCTCACCTGAACATTGGCGCTACCAAATTTAGAGCTGAGGCTCGTGGGCTGGGCGCGGAAATCCAGTGCACTCGAAAGCGGCAATGAGGTCGGGATCTGGATCTCGAAGCCCCCATACTTCTTTCTGATAATATCAATGATGCCTTGATTTGCGCTCGATGCGCGATTGGGAAGCGTTCGCTTTTTCGCGCGGCTTACGGCGCCTAAGCGATTAACGAGCCAGCCGACATTATCTTCGGCGGTTTTATCGGGAATGTAGGGTACGACAACAAAGTCGGCCGTGCGCAGAACGCCCCAGACCACTTGCGACAGGCCGGGCGCGCAGTCGATGACGACATAGTCGTAAGAGCTGTCGACCGACCGGATAATTTGCCCCACGCGGCGCTGGACATGCTCGAAGATGCCGCTGATGCTCGCGTGAGCGGAAGATCGGGCCACAATCATCTCGATCTCGCGATCGTCGAGTTCGTAGGAGCAAGGAATAATGTCAAGATGAGGTTTCCCGCCGCCGGGCAGAAGCACGTCACCGACGCGTGGGACAATGTAGTTCGAGATCTCAACGGTATCGTCGCCGAACATCTCGATGAGAAGATTGGAGACGGTACAGCCGATATTGCCGTTCAGGTCCGAGCGCGACCGCGCCTCTTTCAGCCGATCATATCCCATCAATACCATCGAGGTGCTCGATTGCGCATCGAGGTCGATGACCAAAACGCGTTGCCGTCCCACCACGGAGAGACCGTAAGCGAGCATCATCGTTGTGGTGGTCTTACCCACGCCGCCGCGCCGGTTGGAGACTGCAATAAAGCGGGTCATGCACCGGCTCCTCGTTTTGCCCAATTCATCGAGGCAGAGATTCGGTGATTCAGCGGAACTTGCAAAGCTAATAGGGGGCACTCCCCGCAAGGCCGCGTTTTGTACCTGCATCATCCCGGACTTGGATGGCTATCCTTCGTGTGTCCCGACAAGGAAGCCTCTCTGATTGCCGTTGGCAAAGGAGCTTCCCGTCACTCCAACAGATAAGTCGTGACGCTGATCGCTAGCCATGGAGCGCCTTCCATATTGCGAACGCGAAGCCGAGACAGAAGTAGATAAGCGTCATCCAGATCAGGTAGAGGCGAAGGCTGCAAACCACCGCGAGCAAGGCTGTCACCCCGAAAAGCAAACCGGCCAGCAGATCGCCGACGAAGCCCGCGCTATAGTGGTCGCCGAACTTCTCATTGCAAACAATTCCAAGGATGAAGCTGGCGAGATAGAGGATCAGCCGCCAATCGATGCCCATTGGAGGAATGAAGCGCACCGACTTTGCAGCGGTTTGGGGGAGTGTTGCCGTCCTCGATTGCGGCACAGGTACGGGATAATTCTCACGCACCGCAGGTTTCGCCCACCATTCGCGCTCGCGAACTAGAAGGGCATTTGCGCCTGGCGTATCATCTTCAAGGTGATAGGGATTGCGCGCACGCTCGCGCGTCTTTATGTGGCTGTTAGCCATGTCGAATCCAATCCATTCGATTGTGGTTAGGCGCAGCCTTGTGTTCCACCACTTGGCTGTGCCGCTTCAGTTTGCCTCAAATTAAGCTTTAGGCCATGCTTTTTTTTGCGCTTGTCTCCGCTCCTCTCCTTTGAAGGCAAACCCCTCTCCTTTTGAGGGCAAAGGTGAGGAGTCAATGCACATAGGAGAAAGGCGGGATACATGGAGGGGAAGTTGATGAACGAGGAATCGCTATTTAAAGCAAAGAGTGCATTGGACGAGGAGTTGAAGGGCAAAAAGCCTCGCACAGCCGTTGCTTTCGGCGCGGAGCTGTTTCAGGAGTTTCGAAGGAGGGGCTGGATCACGCTCGACAAATTCGACTTAGAGCCTTTCGGCTTCAAGGATCCTATGCCGACCTACGACAGCACGCATTACGCCTTCCTGAATTGGGGGCTCCCAGATTACGAGTATCGGGTGGGCTCAGACAAGAGCTGAGTAGGCAAAGAGAATGCCACTTCGCTTTAGCTGCGGCCCTGTTACTTCCGGGGCTGTTATTCATTTTGTCGACTCTCCCGTAATCCGGTAAAGCGACGTCCGCCCGATCCCCAAGCGTTTGGCCACCTCCGTTGCCTTGACACCCTCGGCGAGCAGCGAGCGAGCTTCGTCGACCTTGGCCCTTGCCGTTGGCGCGCGACCCTTGTATTTGCCTTCACCCTTTGCCTTGGCAATTCCCTCCCGCTGGCGCGTCAGCATAATCTCGCGCTCGAACTGAGCGATGGAGGCGATGACGTTGAACACCAGGCGCCCGGCCGGCGTCGTGGTATCCATCGCCGGATCCATGATATGGAGCGCCGCCTTCTTCTTCTTCAGCCGCTCCTCGATCTTGACCAAGTCCGAGACGGAGCGCGCCAACCGATCAAGCTTGGTGCAAACCAAAACGTCGCCGTCTCGGCAGTAGTCGATTGCGGCATCCAACTCAGCGCGCTTGGCATCCACACTAGAAAGCTGCTCCTGAAAGATTTTTTCGACCCCAGCGGCCTTGAGGTCGCGGAGCTGAGCTTCAAGCCCGGCCTTCTGCTCAACGGTGGACGTTCTTGCGTAGCCAATTTTCACGATTAACCCTGTTTTTGTTTCAATAGAAACTTAAACCTTATGGGATTTACTGTCCTAAAAATCAAACACAATTCTAGTGGCACACAAAATCACCCCTTCATCACTGAACCGGCGTGAGCATATCGGTTTTGACTTTTTGCACTCCGCACCCAATTCACGGCAGGGTGTCATTTTCAGAAGTCGATTTCAGTAGTGCAGAAGTGGGCTTCAGCAGGCCGCCACGCGTAGCCCGGATGGTCGTAGAGAGTGGGGGAACGATTACTTCGATTGAACCAGCCAAGCGCCCAATATGTGAACATTGGAAGTACTGGCTAGCAGGGACAATCGTTGCTCAAGCATGATGATTGTGGGTCACGCATTTGCCGTGATCGGCGAGGACTTCGATCACCCGACAATCGGCGATGCGGCCACGGCTGCACTGCTGCAGCATGCGCTCAAGTTCGGTCTTGAGCGTCGCGAGCTTTGCCATCCGCACCTCCACTTCCCTTAGTTGTGATCGAGCAATTCGATCCGCTTGTTCGCAGGATCGATTTGGATCGTCGCTGAGCTCCAGCAATTCCCGGATGGCCTCCAACGGAAATCCCAGCTCTCGGCTGTGACGGATAAAGGCAAGCCGATCGGCCTGCTTCTCTCCGTAGAGGCGCTGATTGCCCGAGCTGCGGCCAGGCTGGGGCATGAGCCCGATCTGCTCATAGTAGCGGATCGTCTGCACTTTGCAGCCGGTGCGTTTCGCCAACTCGCCGATGGAAAGGCCGCCCGAGCGTCCGGATGCGTTTGTCATGCAAATTACCCCTTGAAGCTCTAGTAGCTATAGCTCCTAAGTTAAGTCTCGATGGGCGTCCTGGAAAGGGTGTCCGGCCGCTCACGCCGTTCGCAGGAAGGCCGACGCTGGTGACGAGCGCCGGGGAAGTGCACCGAACTTGGAGAAAAACAATGTCGCAAACACATGCTCATCATGGGCACAGGGCAGGGGCCGACGGCTGTTGCCATGGGGCGAAGGCGGTACCGGTAGCTCCCAGAGCCGTCGGCAGTGCTATGACATTCAAAATCCAGGGCATGGATTGCGCCGAGGAAGTCGCGGTTCTGCGGCGCGAGATTGGGCCTCTCGTGGGAGGCGCAGATAGGCTCGGCTTTGACATTCTTAACTCCAAAATGATGGTTGCTGCCGACGCAGCAGCCTGTTCCGCCGAGGCGATCCGTGCTGCGATTGCGCGCACGGGAATGCGCGCGCAGGAATGGCGCGCGGATGCACAATCGCCTGGGACCGCCGGAGACCGGCAGCGGCGCGTGCAGGCGGCTCTGACGGCGGCGAGCGGCATCTTCGTTGTCGTTGGCCTGGCTGCGCATGCCTGGTTCGCGGGAAGCCTCAGCGAGGCCTTCGGCGAGGGCCTTGGGCGCGCCATGCCGCTTCCGGCCATGGCTGCCTACGCTTTAGCGATCGTCCTCGGCGGCCGCTATGTCATCCTTAAAGCCTGGTATGCGGCCCGCCGCCTGCGGCCGGATATGAACCTTTTGATGACTGTCGCGGTCCTAGGGGCAGTCCTGATCGGCGATTGGCTCGAGGCCGCGAGTGTTGCGTTCCTGTTCGCGTTGTCTCTCGCTTTGGAGAGCTGGAGCGTGGGACGGGCGCGGCGCGCAGTTGCGGCGTTGCTCGAACTTGCGCCGCCGATGGCGCGGCTCTTAGATGCCGATGGTCTTGAACGCGAAGTACCGGCCGCAGAGGTGCCCATTGGCGCACGCTTCATCGTCAAGCCCGGCGAGCGGATTCCGCTGGATGGGCGGCTGGTTAAGGGAAACAGCGCCGTCAACCAGGCGCCGATCACCGGCGAGAGTATTCCCGTCTCGAAGCACCCCGATGCGGAGGTCTTTGCCGGGACGATCAACGGGGAAGGTGTCCTTGAAATCGAGAGCACAAAGGGCGCTGACGACACGATGCTGGCCCGCATCATCAAACTCGTTGAGTCCGCGCAAAGCCGCCGCAGCCGTTCGGAGCAATGGGTCGAAAAATTCGCCCGCATCTACACGCCTGCCGTCATGCTTCTTGCCATCGCCGTGGCGGTGCTGCCGCCCCTGCTTATCGGCGCCGCCTGGGGCGCCTGGTTCTATCGCGCCTTGGTGCTGCTTGTGATCGCCTGTCCCTGCGCGCTCGTCATCTCCACACCCGTCAGCATCGTGGCGGCATTGGCCGCCGCCGCTCGCAGCGGCGTCCTGGTCAAAGGCGGCGCCTATCTCGAATTGCCGGGACAGTTGAACGCAATCGCCTTCGATAAGACCGGGACGCTCAGCGCTGGACGCCCCGTCGTTCTTGCTCTACAGCCCTTCAACGGCCATAGCGAAGAAGAGCTTCTCGCTCGCGCGGCGGCGCTCGAAGCGCATAGTGGCCATCCTCTGGCCAAGGCCATCTTGGAATTCGCGGCTTCGCGCGGCGTCGCCGCAACCCCGGCACAGGAGGTGCAAATTCTCCCGGGCAAGGGGGTCACGGGCAAGTTCGAGGGGCGGAGCTTCTGGCTCGGTTCGCACCGCTATCTGGAAGAGCGCGCCCAGGAAACGCCGGAGCTCCATGAACAAGCCGAGGCGCTGGAGAAGCAGGGTCGCACCGTGATTGCAATCGGCAACGAGGCGCATGTCTGTGGGCTCATCGCAGTTGCGGACTCGGTCCGTCCCGAGGCGGCGGCATCCGTCAGGGCCTTGCGTGAGGCTGGCATCGAACATCTGGTGATGTTGACAGGCGACAATCGGGCAACGGCTGAGAGCATCGGCAAACAGATCGGCATCGAAGAGATCAGGGCCGAACTTCTGCCAACAGATAAGGTCGCTGCCATTGAGGCTCTTGTCCGTAAGCACGGCTTCACCGCCATGGTTGGCGATGGCGTCAACGATGCGCCGGCGATGGCGAGCGCAAGTCTTGGCATTGCTATGGGCGCCGCTGGCAGCGACGCCGCTATCGAGGCGGCGGACATCGCGCTGATGAGCGATGATCTGTCCAAGCTGCCCTGGCTCGTCAATCATTCCCGGCGGACGCTTCGTATCATCCGCCAGAACATTGTCTTCGCGCTCTGCGTCAAGGGCGCCTTCGTGCTGCTGACCTTTGTTGGCGTTGCCTCGCTGTGGGGCGCAATCGCGGCAGACACAGGCGCTTCGCTTCTCGTTGTGGCAAACGGCTTGAGATTGCTGAAGTGACAGGCCGCGACGAGCAGCCATTTTCAAGGGCCGTCAGAAAAAGGCGCCTCATTTTGACCAGCGTCAATCACAGGTTTAACGAAGTGTGGTGAACTTTTCGGGTATCGGCGTTATCAAGGAGAAGAGGGATGCGCAGAATATCTCTGATCAGTGGAATCTCGGCGGCCGCGATCGCGGTCGCTTTGGCCATTGCAAGTCCGGCGTCCGCCCAGCAGTATTACGGTAATGGTGGGTATGGCTACGGCATGATGGGCTGGAACGGTCAGCCTGCATCCATGTGCGCAATGATGGGGAGCAATATCGAAGGGCGTCTGGCTTATCTGAAGGCGGAACTCAAGATAACGCAACCGCAGGAGCCGCTCTGGACCGCTTATGCGAGCGCGGCGCGCGACAATGCGCAAAACATGGCGACGCGGTGTACGGCGATGATGGGCCAGAGCGGAACCGCAGCGATCAGCCTGCCCGATCGCCTCGACCGGCACGAACAGTTCATGGCCGCCCAGCTCGACTCGCTGCGGGCGACGAACAAGGTGCTCAGGCCCCTCTATGACGCGCTTGACGACACCCAGAAACAGGCCGCCAATCAGCTTTTTTGGGGCCCTATGGGGATGATGTAACGCCGATGATGGGATGGTGGGATGGTCCAGGCGGAGGAGGCTGGCCCGGGATCTTGTGGATGCTCATGCACGGTGTTGGCTTTATACTTTTCCTCGCGCTTCTGATTGGCGGCGTGATCTTGCTTATCAGGTTTGCAAGCAGCGGCGCGCGGAGTTTCCGCGAGCAGCGCTCGCCCGGTCTAGAGGTTCTTGAGGAACGCTACGCAAGGGGCGAGATCAATCGTGACGAGTACCTGCAAAAAAAGCGTGATCTCGGCGGCTGAATGCGACCGGCACCCGGGAGCGTCTCGATGAAAGGGCTTTCCATTTCAAGTAGGTGACAAGACGACGAGAGCTATTGATCCAGTCTGGGCAGAATGGCCCGGTTGGGCCTCTGCGCTGCAGCTCTCCTCGCCGACCCTGATTCACTCAGGGGGATCGCGCAAACTTTGGCCGAAACCGGATGGTCGAGCACACAATTTGTGGGCTCGACCATGTGCCTATTGCGGGAGTGGAGTGGGAGAGCCGCAATAGGCACGCGCCCCAAGTTCCTCATGGAATGGACGAGCTTTGACCGGAGATAACGCCGCAGTGTCCTGCAATATGCCCGGCGGAGGCTCGGCGCCATGCTGCGGCAACGGCGGTATTTGATCAAAATCAATGCCAAACGTCGCAACTTCTGTAACCTAAAGCAAGATTTGGCACCTGGTGTGTACGTACCAGCTGCGGTTTTCCGCAGACACGTGAAAGGAGTGGTCAGATGCGCAAAGGTACCTTGATCGGCGGCCTTTCCGCAATAGCGATGGCAGCCGTCATTGGCCTCGCAAGTCCCGCAAGCGCATGCGGAATGATGGGGTCCGGAATGATGGGGCACGGGATGATGGGGCCCGGAATGATGGGTTGGAGCTATGGGCCGCAGCAGGCCAACCTCAATCTCTCTACGAATGATGTGAAGAGCTACCTTGACCGCTATGTCGCAATGATGGGTAATCCGCATCTCAAAGTGGGTCCCGTCAGCGAGAAGGACTCGAACACAATCACGGCCGAAATCGTGACCGCCGACAAGGACGCCCTGGTCCAGCGCTTCAACGTTGATCGCCGTACGGGCTTCTGGCAACCGGTGTAGTGGTGCGGGCTGGCGCGTTCCGTTACCGGGAGCATCCCCTGTCTTGACCAGCATCCAGCCCATATCGGCCGCTTCCGCCCGCGGTAGGGCACGATGCTAAGCCGCATCGCCCGGTGTTGAGGGAGGCCAGCCAGAGGGTGGTTGCCGAGTTTCTGTCCGGCCGTGAATGCTCGACGCCCACTTTTGCCATAGCGTGAAGTCGTCTTGAAACAGCAGCGGAGTGTTCGATGAGTTACTATTTCGCGAAATCGCTCGCGTCCGACTTCGACGAAGCCGTGCAACGCGCGGTCGAGGCCCTGAAGGGCGAGGGCTTTGGCATCATCACGGAAATCGACGTCAAGGAAACGCTCAAGAAAAAGATCAATGTCGATTTCAGGAACTATCGCATCCTCGGCGCCTGCAATCCGGCTCTTGCCCACGATGCGCTTCAGATCGAAGACAAGGTCGGGACCATGCTACCTTGCAACGTCGTGGTTCAAGACATCGGCGGTGGGCGAACGGAAGTCGCTGCCATAGATCCGGTGGCCTCTATGCAGGCAATTGACAATCCCCGCCTGAAGGAGGCGGCTACGCAGGTTCAGGCAAGACTGCGCAAGGTCATCGATAGCCTTTGAACCGGATGTGGCAGGCGACGCGAGGTTCGTTCATGATTACGGTGCTCACGGCTCGCCTGGTGACCTCTGCGAACACAATGCCAAAAGCGAGATGCGACAATTCATAGTCAGCCTCCCTTATCAGAGGTTCTTGCCAGTCCTTACTCAGACGCGGCCGTAGCAAGAGATTCATCTCCTGAGGAGCTTGGTTTCATTTCCCGCTCACCGAAGCGGCTATAAAGAGCCGGCAACACGATCAAGGTCAGAAGCGTAGCCGTGATGAGACCGCCGATAACGACCGTTGCGAGTGGTTTTTGCACCTCGGCGCCGGTGCCCGTCGCGATGGCCATAGGGACGAACCCGAGCGATGCGACAAGGGCAGTCATCGCCACCGGGCGAAGCCTTGTTAGCGCACCCGCCATGATGGCCTGACTTTGCTCCATCCCCGCCCTCCTCAACTGCTTGATGTAAGTGAGCATCACAAGCCCGTTCAGCACCGCAACGCCGGACAGAGCAATGAAGCCGACCGCCGCCGAAACCGAGAACGGCATGCCACGAAGCCACAAGGCCACAATCCCGCCAGTCAGCGCTAACGGAATGGCAGTGAAGACTAGAATAGCGTCGCGGGCCGACCCCAGCGCCGAAAGCAAAAGAAGGAATATGAGAAAGAGACAGGCGGGGATAACCAGACGCAGGCGCTCCTTCGCAAGCGCTAGATTTTCAAACTGACCACCCCACGCGATATAATAGCCCGGCGGAAGGCGCACCTGATCTCGTATTTGAGCCTGCGCCTCGTTGACGAGAGAAGCGATGTCGCGGCCGCGAACGTTCGCCTGGACCACGACACGGCGTTTGCCGTTCTCCCGGCTGACCTGATTGGGACCGTCAGAAAATTCAAATCGAGCAATACGCTTGAGCGGAACGCTCAGAGGCATGCCCTGACCGGACCGTGGTAGGGGTACAGGAACGTTTTCAAGAGCCGCAAGGTCATCGCGGACCGTTTCCGGCAACCTGACCACTATGTCAAAGCGGCGATCCCCCTCGAAGACGACACCGGCCTTGCGGCCGCCGATGGCGGCGCCGATAATGTCCTGAACAGCCCCAATCGTGAGGCCAAGCCGGGCGGCCTCGTTGCGATCAATCACGATATCCAAGAACGGAAGCCCTTCTGCCTGTTCGACCTTTACATCGGCCGCCCCATCAATGGCCCGCAGGATCGCGGCAATCTGATTGGCCGAGCGCAGCATGACATCAAACTCGTCGCCGAAGACTTTAACGGCGAGATCGCCGCGAACGCCGGCGAGCAGCTCGTTGAATCGCATTTGAATCGGTTGTGTGAATTCGTAATTGTTGCCAGGGAGTTGCCCAACGGCCTGCGTCAGCTTTTCGACCAAATCCTGCTTTGGCAAATCTGGATCAGACCAAAGTTCGCGAGGCTTCAGGATAATAAAGGTGTCGGACGCATTCGGCGGCATCGGGTCCGACGAAATTTCGGCGGTGCCCGTTTTCGAGAACACGAAGGCCACTTCGGGCAATGCGCTGACCTTCTTTTCAATCTCGAACTGCATAGACTGGGACTGGGTCAGCGAGGTGCTTGGAATGCGAAGGGCCTGCATTGCGAGGTTTTTCTCGTCGAGCGTTGGAATAAACTCCTGGCCAAGACGGCCGAATATAAGAATTGCCCCCACGAAAAGGATTGCGGCACTGCATAGGTGAAACAAAGGGCGGCGCACAGCTGATTCCAAGACAGGCCGATAGGCCGACTTGAGACTTCTGATGATCACATTTTCTTTCTCATCAACGCGACCCGTAATGAGGATCGCGATCATAGCCGGGACAAAAGTCAGCGATAGAATAAAGGCAGCTGCCAAAGCCATGATGACCGTTAGCGCCATCGGCTCAAACATCTTACCTTCGACGCCAGTGAAGGTGAGGAGCGGCACGTACACGAGAATGATAATGGCCTGTCCATAAACCGAGGGCTGGATCATTTCTTTGGCGGCACGGGCCACCACTTCCAGACGCTCATTCAACGTCAGTTGCCGCCCTAGCGCATGCTGCTTGTCCGCGAGGTAACGCAAACAGTTTTCCGCGATAATGACACCCCCGTCGACGATCAGTCCGAAATCGAGGGCGCCGAGGCTCATCAGGTTGGCGCTGATCTTGCTTCCAACCATGCCTGTGACCGTCATCAGCATGGCGACGGGAATAACGAGGGCGGTTATCAGCGCCGCCCGGAAATTGCCCAGGAATAGAAAAAGGACGACGACAACGAGGAGCGCACCCTCGGCCAAATTCTTTGCAACGGTCTTGATGGTCGCATCGACGAGAACCGTCCGATTGAGCACCGTCTTGACTTCGATATCTGCCGGTAGGGAACGGCTCACTTCCTTGATTTTGGCGTCAACGGCGGCCGAGATTGTGCGGCCATTGCCACCGATAACCATAAGCGCGGTTCCGACAACGACTTCTTGCCCACCCATGCTGGCGCTGCCGGACCGCAACTCCCGCCCAATGCTCACCTCGGCGACATCGCGCACTCTGACCGGAACGCCGTTCCTTGTCGCGATTACGACATCGCCAATTTCCTCCATGTCTTGCAGTCGGCCCACCGAACGAACGATGAAGCCTTCGCCATTGCGCTCCAGATAGCCTGCACCGCGATTGGCATTTCCACGTTCCAATCCCTCGGCCAATTCGCCGAACGATAGTCCCAGGCCTATAAGCTTGGCGGGGTCAGGTTGCACCTGATATTGCTTCACATAGCCACCGATGGAGTCTACACCCGCCACGCCCGCCACAGTTTTCACCCGTGGCTTGATCACCCAATCCTGGAGGGTGCGCAGATAGCTTGCCCGCTCAACGTCGGTCGTGAGCTTTCGGCCTTCGGGCGTGCGGTAGCTGCCATCGCTTTGCCAGCCAGCCTTGCCGTCATGCACGTCGCGATCCCCTGTGTGGGTATAGGACACCGTCCACATGAAGATCTCGCCCAGGCCCGTAGAGACCGGGCCGAGCTTTGGCTCGACGCCTTGGGGCATGGCGTCCTTCGCTTCAGCGAGGCGTTCCAGGATCTGCTGGCGTGCGAAGTAGATATCCGTCTTGTCGCTAAAGACCGCGGTGACTTGCGAATAGCCGTTACGCGAAAGGGATCGCGTGTATTCGAGGCCGGGCGTGCCCGCAAGGGCCGTCTCAATCGGATAGGTCACCTGTTTTTCAACGTCGAGCGGAGACAGCGCAGGTGCAAGCGTATTGATTTGCACCTGATTGTTGGTGATGTCGGGCACGGCGTCGATTGGAAGCTTGCTTAGCGACCAGACGCCGAATGCGACCGTGAGAACGGCGAGGAGGAGCACGAGCCAGCGCTGCTGGACCGAAAGGGAAAGAATATGGGAGATCATTGGTGACCTGCTAATCGGTATGTTCAGCCGAGGCTTTTCCAAGCTCGGCCTTCAAGATAAAGGTGTTTGAGACGGCGATCGGCTCGCCTGCATTAAGACCAGAGGCCACCTCCGCGCGGTCGCCATCCTGGTGACCGACCACAATCTCGCGCTTTTCGAAACCTTCCGCGGTGCGGACAAAGACCGCGCTCGCACCGTCGAATTTCTGAATAGCGGCGGTTGGGATGCTCTTGCCGACGACCTGTTCATCGACCGCGATCTCCGCCGTGACAAACGTTCCAGGACGCCACACTAGGTCTTTGTTTTCGATGGCAGCAATTACGCGGGCAGCGCGTGTTTCATTGCTGAGCATCGGGCTGATGAAGATGATTGTGCCGTTGGCTTTTCGAGGCGAATTGCTTCCCTTAATGGTGACGAGCCGCCCTTCTCTGACTTTCTCAAGATCGGCTGGCAGCACCGAGAGTTCGACCCAAACTGTCGAGAGATCGGCGATAACGTAAATCTCCGATTCCTGTCCTTCTCGTCCCACCGGTGCTCCAACGTCCACCCGGCGTTCGACGACGCGACCAGCAATCGGCGAGCGAAGTTCATAGCGCCGCAAACTCTGCGCCGTTGCTTCGGGAGCAACGGTGTCTTTCGCTTCGACCGCCGCCGAGGCCTGCTTCCCGAGTGTCTCGTTGATCTCGCGGCTTTCAAGCTTAAGGGCGAGCAATTTCTGCCGGGCGAGGTCTACCCGAACCCGTGTTTCGGTAAAGGCGGTCCGTGTTCTTAAATATTGTTGTTCGGGCGTGAATTGCTTTTGCCACAAAATGCGATCGCGTTCAAAGAGCGTGCGCTGCAGCTCATAGGCAACAAGAGCAGAGATATATTCGGCCCGCGCATCGGCGACTTCCCGGCTTTCGAGGACCGCAATGACCTCATTCTTTTGTACGGGATCGCCCAGTTTCTTTCGAAGTTCGACCACGATGCCGACCACGTTCGCGGCGATCCGGCCAATCCGATCAGAGTCCATAGTTATGGCGCCTGGCACAACCAACCGTTGGATGATCTTCCCGCGTCCGACCGGCAAAATAGTAATTTGGGCCGCCGCGATCTGTTCATCGGTCAGCTTGACGAGTGCAGGCCCTTCATCATGTCCGGCCTCGGACTTCTCGTGTGTATGTGCAGGGCCCGCATGGCGAGCCGAGCCGATATCCGCGCCAGCCTTTGCCTGTTCTGGGGTCCCATTCTCCAGCTGAGCAAAAGACATCCACGAAACGATGCCCACGCCAGCGGCGGCAGCAAAAAAGCCGCCGAATACCAAAGTTCTTACAGACATGAAGAATCCTGCTCGGGCATGCTCGCCCATGGTTGCGCATTAATTTGAAGACGGTTCCGCGCTTACTCAGCGGGGGCCGCCCAAACAACTCCTCAGCGATGAGGATTAGGCGCGGGGAGGAGGATCGAGGCTCAACGCCCGGATTGGACGGAGGGATGAGCCGATATCGAGAGAATATCTCACTGCCGTCGTACTGACCTCGGGCGGACCATAAGCGCGATCACGCGGCAGCAAAGTCGATTGGCACCAGCAATGGAGTGTCTGGTGTTCCATGGGGGACTTTTCAGATTGGTCCGGAACACCAGAAGTCTGCTGGAAGGTGGTCTCCAACTGAGAGTGCTCCACAACGTGTGCATGCGCAACGCTGTTGATAAGGCAGATAACAATCAAAAGCAGTGTCACGCAGGCACGGGGAAACGAACCGGCAACTTCGCCAGACTTTCTATCACCATAGCGTTTCTGCGTGCGAGCCATCGAAAACGATCGTACGGGTGCTGGATTAAGGATCGCTTGCAGGCAAATTCGCAATCCCAGCGATCATAACGTGAAGGTCAAGGGCAAAAGCAAGCACAAATTGGACGCAAGGCTGCGAGCTAATGACCGTAATTGCCATTGCTGTGCTGTATCTTTTAGAGGTAATTAATCGTCTTTCGATTGTCTATGACGATAGCCGGAAATCATATAAAATGCTTAATCGTGCAACACTAGTCCTCAGTCGGCCAGTGGATGGCGTGGAAGTCTCAAAGTCTTTATCCTTGATCATACATTTGCTACCGAATCGCGGCTAACGACCAACGGAGGTCAGCAGAGATGCGCGTGTTCGCGCCAGAATTGTTGCGAGACGCGCTATTTCTGAGCGTGCCTGGGAGCGCGTACATTATGCTTGTGCTGCGGTGGAACCCGCGCCTGTTTCTTCGGCATTACCCGAAAGAAATTCGTGCTGCAGTCGCACCGCTCACTCCAAAAGAGCGAAGACAATCCCGGGTGGCTGGCTTGCCGTTCATTCTGTTGCTCGCTAGCCTACCAATTTGGTCAGGTTTTTCGCTCGCGCCTGGCGGCGTGCCCCCGGTGTCGCCTCTAGAGGCGGGCCTACACGCGATGCTTATGCTGATGAGCTTTAATCTGGTAGATTTCGCTCTCCTGGATATCTTCTGGCTGTGTTGGTTGCAGCCCCGGTGGGCGGTCATGCCCGGAGCGACGAACGTGGTCTTCCGCGCCAATTATTCGGACCATTTCCGCGGCTTCCTTATAGGTAGCGTGTTGTCGGTTGCCATCGGTACAATCACTGCCGCGTTAGTGTACTATTTTTGATGCGGCCCGGCTGAGGACTAAAAACGCTCCCACAGTCATAATGACGTGGCCCAGAGCAGGGCAGCCTTATGTTCCGCCATGTTAGATAACTCGTCAGCCAAGCACAGCGATTCATGGAATTGAAGGCAATTTTTGGGTGTATGCCGGGCCATCCCCCGATCTCTGTCCCGGAGTCTTGCCGGGGTCCCGAACAGCAAGGACATGTGGATCTTCCTGGGATTCAAGCGAAGCGCCCCAACCATACCAGAGGTCCTTCACCTCGCCATAATAGCGGCTGGGGTCGTATAGCTCGGCCTCAAGAGCAATGTCGTAGGCGGTAAGGCGGCCCATGGCAGCAAGCACCCCGTACGACGCAACGACGAGATCGCGACGGAAGGAAACTAAGTTCACCTGTGCATTCAGATATAGTTGCGCTGCATTCAGGACATCGAGGGTCGTGCGCTGACCGACTTTCTGTTCCTGCCGTATCCCGTCGAGCGCAATCCTAGTTGCCGCAACCGCCGCTTGTCCTGCAGCAACGTTACCTTTTGCGGCAAGGATCAAACCCCATTGCGAGCTGACATTTTGCCGGGCGCTTTCGCGCTGTTCATCGATCTGCTGGCGCCGCTGCGATAGGGTTTCGATCGCTTGGCGGATCTGCGCGGACACACTTCCAGCTTCGTAAATTGGGATATTAAGCTGGCCGAATACGCGGATATCATCCTGCTGGGTTACCTCCGGGCTTCCAAAAGGCTGAGCGGCCTTGGTGTAGCTCGCATTCAACGAGAGGTTCGGCAGAAGCTGTCCCTTCAACTGCTTGACTTGGTGCACTTGGGCGCGTTCAAAGAAAATTGCGCTCAAAATTCCCGGATTTTCCGCAAACGTGATCGCAATTGCGGTTTCCAAACTCTTCGGCAGCAACCGCGATGGGGGGGCTGGATCTCTGAGTTTGCCGGGGGGATGACCGATAAACTGCTCGAAAAGAGCGCGATCGGTATAAAGAGTGCCTTGCGCGATGCTGAGGTCTGCCTGCGCCTGGGCGAGGCTGGCTCGAGCCTGGGCGACGTCGGTCTGGGTTACCTCCCCAACCTGGAGGCGTGTTTCGGTTTGGCTGAGTTGCTCGGCAAGCACTTTGATGTTGCTCTCCCTAAGCCTCACAATCGCCTGATCGCGCACGACATTCATGTAAGCGGTCACCGCGTTTAGGAGCACGTTCTCCTCGGACGCCCGAAGACTTTCCCGGCCTGCCTCAACCTGCGCTTCGGCACCCTTAATGTTACCTGATTACGCGGTTGCGTCCGCCTGAAATGGTTAATAGAACAAACAGGGAACATGCTGTTTTGCAAAGGGATCTCCAATGGCGCGCAACCAAGTGCAATTCCAGAAAGGCATGAGCGAGGCCCAGTTCGATGAAATGTACGGGAGCGAAGCTCTTTGCCATGCCGCGCTGGTGCAGTGGCGCTGGCCTGACGGTTTCGAGTGTCCTGGCTGCGGTGGCCGGAAGCACTGCATTGTCAAGCGAGGCGCCCGGTCTTTGTACCAATGCAATGCCTGCCGCAAGCAGACATCGATCACGGCCGGAACCATCTTCGCGTCCAGCAAACTGCCGCTGCGCCTCTGGTTCAAAACCATGTATCTGGTTACGCAATCGAAGAAGGGCATTTCCAGCATCGAGCTCGGGCGGCGGCTTGGCATCACCCAGACGGCCGCCTGGACCCTCAAGCACAAACTCGCGCAAGTCATGATGGAGCGGAATGCGGCCAAGCGCCTGCAAGGCCAGGTACAAATGGACGACGCCTATCTCGGCGGGGCCCGCCCCGGCCGGCGCGGGCGCGGCGCCGCGGGAAAGACCCCTTTCGTGGCCGCTGTGGCGGTAACCGGTGATGGGAAACCCGATCGGATTATGCTTCGCCGCGTTGCTGGCTTCCGCAAGATTGCGATTGCCAAACTCGCAGGCGCGGCGCTCGCCGCCGGCGCCTGTGTCGTCTCCGATGCGCTCTCATGCTTCACTGCTGTCGCCAGCGCCGGATGCACCCATGTGCCGATCAAAACAGGCGGCGGATCGAAAGCGGCCCAAAAGCCGCGGTTCAAATGGGTCAACACAGTCCTAGGCAACATCAAGGCCGCAATGGTGGGAACCTACAGAGCTGTGCAAGCTAAACATGTGCCGCGATACCTCGCCGAATTCGAGTATCGCTTCAACCGCAGATATCAGCTTGAAACAATGATCAATCGGCTCGCATATGTCTCGCTCAGGACACCGCCCATGCCATACCGGCTGCTAAAACTGGCTGATGTTTATGCGTAATCAGGTAATGTTATTGTAGGTCTGGAAGCCGTCAAAAACGTTCTGCTGCAGATTCAGTTGCGCGATGCGCGGGTTAGAGGTCCCGTTCGGAAGGATATCACGGCCAAGAGAGCTCAGCGGAGCGGGCCTGGATTGGCCGCCCGGACAGGTGCCATCAAAGGCTGTCGGTACTGCGCAGACCGCGATAAATCCAGGTGGCGGGGGCGCGAACCGCGTGCGGGTATCCTCAAAGCCGTATTGCAGCGACGCCGAGACGGTCGGGCGGTAGCCAGATTTTGCAATCGACACTTGATTGTCTGTAGCCCGAAGCTGAGCGCGCGCGGCCTTCAAAGTCGGATTGAACAGATAGGCTGCAGTGAGGGCCTCCCTCAGCGTTTCCCCGAACGCGATCGATGGTAGAGTTAGCACGCACACCACGACCGCCACGGTACTTAAGGCGCGGTGCCGACGCGCGGCGGACAGACCTATTGGGCGGCCTCGCATTTTCGGTCGTTTTCGTTGTTTCAAGCTTCCTACCCCCGCTAAAGCACGGCGCCAGATGCGCCGGTAATTGTGGAGTACGCCCCAAATCGAAACTGATAGGCGAGTCGTGGCGTAAAATGGTTGAAAAAAGGCCCAGGCGCCCCCAAAAGCCGGTTGAAACGCCCTTCGGTAGATGATCGCGGTAGACATGAACTGGGGCGGGGTTTCACTCCACGCCAAACACCTTCGGCTCGCCCTCCGAGAGTTCGTATATCGTGAATGGCTCGGTCTTGGTGCCGCTCATACCCGGCGAGCCGTCTGGCATCCCGGGCAACGAAATACCCTTGATGTTGGGGTGTTCGGCGAGAAGCTTGTTGATGGTCGCCGCCGGCACGTGACCTTCAACGACGTAGCCCCCGACCAGCGAGGTGTGACAGCCTTCGAGCTTATCAGGCACACCATACTGACGCTTGATCATGGACATATTGGGGGTTGGGGTCATGGTGACCTTGAAGCCGTGCTCCTGCAGATATTTTGCATGCGCTTCGCAGCAGCCACACTGAGGGTTGACATACATCCTGATGGTCACCGGATCGGCGCGTGCCGCCGTTAGGGTCAGCAAGACTGCAATGGCCAATAGTAGAAGTCGTGACATTGTCCTTCTCCTCATAAACGCGGTTTATGTTCATCATACCACCCCCGTGTTCGGGGATTTGGAGGTGGAATGGCCAAAGAAGGCGTCCGACACTTCGGGCGCCTCATTGTTTTGTTTAGCCAAGCGTTACAATCCGATCGCTTGGTTTCTTGTCTCTGCTATCGGGACGAAAGCGTGGCGCTTGGACGGTGCGATCTCGTCGCGTGGCCGTGTCTTCTTTGCTGGCTCCTGCGCTGGATCGTAGTAAAAGTCGTGGCGCCCCGGTTTTCGGGCTCCTGGCGCACTGCATAGGGCGTCTTGTAGGGAAAGCGCCACGTGGACTCGGCCTGGGCTTGACCGGTTAGGGTGCCACCAACAACAACAATAGCGGCCGTAAGCTTCAAGAAAGAACGGGTCATGATGGTTTCCTATTTTTGAATTTAGACGGGCTCACGATCGCTCAGGTGAGCACCGCCAGGTGCCTATTGAGGCAGCAGCTAGATAAATCGGAAAGTTTGGGATCGGTGAGCGGCCAGCGGCAATCGCTTACCTGCTCGAGCGCCACCATCCGCTCTGCGGATAAGAGGGCGCGTTTAAAGCCAGCCTTCGGCTCGCGGAGGAGGTGTCGGCGGGCGGCCAGTCTGACCAGAAGCGAGATTATCGAAAAATTTGTTCACAGCCCTGGAGTGGTCCCAGACGGCGGCGGTCACGGGGAAGCCCAAGAAACTTAACAGCATGCAGTCGTTCAGGCAGTTTGCCTTCGGGCATTGGGAACCGGGATTGCAACACGGGCAGTCGTGATCGGTTGCGGGCTCCACGGTACCGTTCAGATTCTCAACGTCGGGCATGTTGGAACACTTGGCGTTCGCAGATCGAACTGGCGTCAGAATCAGTCCAAAACCGATGAATAGCACAAGCACTACGCGAATAAGCGCCATGACGAACTGATGATGATCCAGAACTCTCTTATGCATGCTTCAACTCAACATGTATTGATGTGTCGCACTTCAGCATCCAATACTATCCATCTACTTAAGGAACAAATATTTTATCAGAGCTGCAGCCACAAGAATGAGAACGATCAGCCCGAGAAGACCGAAGAGTCCCATTCCGCACATCATGCCGCCGTCCATCATATCCCGCATCCGGTCGAGCATCACTTAGCTTCCCTATTCCGCAGCGTTGGTCTTTGTTCCGCGATCGAAACGCGAAGAAATCGCGCCGGCCAAGCAATCGGATCGTAATGCTTGGTTGAGCAAAACATTGAGTTGACACGCGAAGTTTTGGAGACTTCATTGGCAGCATAAACGGAGACGTACTAGTCATGGAATTGACGGCAGTTTTTGGGTGTATGCCGGACCATCCCCCGATCTCTGGCCCGGAGTCTTGCCCGGATCTCGCACAGTTAGGACATGCGGATCTTCTAGAGACTCGATCGAAGCGCCCCAGCCGTACCATGCATCCTTAACCTCGTTGTAATAGCGCGTGGGATCATAAAGTTCTGCCTGCAAGGCGATGTCTGAGGCCGTCAAGCGTCCCATGCCAGACAGCACCGAATAAGACGCCACCACGAGATCGCGTTTGAAAGAGATCAGGTTTACCTGCGTATTCAGATGCAGCTGTTCCGCATTCAGGACATCGAGAATCGTGCGCTGACCGAGGCGCTGCTCCTCGCGAATGACTTGCAAGGCAATTCTGGATGCCTCGAATGCGCTCTGCCCCGCCGCGACGTTACCTCGCGCCGCTGCGAACAGCCCCCATCCCGAACTGATGTTGGCGCGCGTATATTGCCGCTGTTCGTCGATCTGCTGCCGGCGCTGCGACAAAGTCTCGATGGCTTCGCGGATTTGAGCCGATACGTTCCCAGCTTCGTAGAGCGGGATCGATAGAGTGCCGACCACGCGCGTGTCGTCGCTCTGCATTACGTTGGTCACCTGCGCGCCCTTTATATAGCTCGCACTCAAGGTTGCGGTGGGCAACAGCTGCCCCTTTATCTGTTTTACGGTGTGGGCCTGAGCGCGCTCGCGAAATACCGCAGCGACGATCCCCGGGTTTTCCGCCTCGGCTATGGCAATGGCGTCGTTAAGCGTTTTGGGCAGAAGTTTTGTGGGGGGACCAGGGTCTTTGAGACTTCCCGGCGGGTGTCCGATGAACAAACCAAACAGCGCCCGGTTGGTATCTAATGTCCCCTGGGCAATGCTCAAATCAGCCCGGGATTGTGCGAAGGCGGACTGCGCTTGCGCGATATCTGCCCGCATCACCTCCCCGACCTTGTAGCGCTCCTGCGCGGCCCGAAGCTGCTCGGACAGAAGCTTGACATTGGTCTGGCGAACAATAACGATCGCCTGATCGCGCACGACGTTCATATAGGCGGTGACAGAGTTCAATAAAACGTTCTGCTCCGCCGCGCGCAAATCCTCGCGTCCGGACTCTACGAGTGCTTCCGAACCCTTGACGGCATTATAGGTCCGAAAACCGTCAAAGATGTTCTGCTGGAGCTCAATTTGTGCCGAGCGCGGATTGAAAGTTCCGTTTGTAGCGAAGTCATTAGCCAGCTGGCTCAGGGACATAGGCGCAGCGGGGGGCCTGAGATTTATAGCGCTTCCGGGATCAGGAAACACCGGAATAAAGCCCGGGGGCTGCTTGCCACCCTTTGTGCGAACGTCTTCGAAACCATACGCAAGATTGCCGGTGATGGTGGGGCGATAACCAGACTTTGCCCGCGCCACCTGATTGTCAACGGCTCTAACCGCCGCGCGCGCGGCCTTCAGGGTTGGATTGAACAGATAGGCGGCGGTGAGAGCGTCTCTTAGTGTTTCGGCGCAAGCGACTGATGGCAGAGTTGATATGCATACCATGGCCGCCAGAGAACGTAAGACACGTCGCCTGCGTGCAGTAGGCGGACCTATCCGGCGAACCGACATCTTCGGCTGTACCCATTGTTTCAAGGTTTCCGCTCCGCCCCTAAAACACCGCACAACCGTAATTCTGCGCCACCACCACAGGTAGAGTCTAATAGGCGATTCGTGGTGTAAAGGTGCAAATTGCGGAATGGGAATTGACTCGGGACGCATTTTCACGCGAGGCGTTGCCGAATTGCCGCGTAGCCTTCTTGTTCCTTCAACATCAAGTCGGCGCCTCTTTGAGATTGTCTTTAACCCAGCGAAGAAAGGACAGCTCTCCTGAGTGCTCTTCCATATTTCCACATCACGAGCCATGCCCACACAAGGGCGGCGACGACCAGCCCAAGAACACCGAAGCGTCCTGTTCCCCCACATCATCCCACCCTCCATCCTATCCCCATCACGCTGAACGTCATCTAGCCCCCCTATTCCGCTGCTCTAGCCTGGGTTCCGCGATCCCGGCCCGCCGTCAGGCTGGGCATCGGGCTGACGTCAAATTCTTTCCCGGTGCTTGCAGCTTCTGGCGCGTTCGG
>CAVPNP010000008.1:0-606095 GCA_963706665.1 uncultured Alphaproteobacteria bacterium | reverse complement strand
TCATGTCGATGATCATTCTGACATGGGTGCCGCGACCGATTTCTTCGGTCTCGTCCCGCGCGCTGACTGCGAACTCGATCCTGCGGCCGTCTATCTTGGTCACCTCGGCTTTGGCGTCAACCTGATGGCCGGCAGGGGTCGCAGGGGTCGCCGCCAGGTGCTTAATGTTAACTTCGGTGCCGACCGCGCTTTCACCTGGATCCAAATAAGGACGAATTGCATTGAGCGCAGCGTTCTCCATCATCAACACCATCACCGGCGTGGCGAGAACCTGCGGCAGGATCGCGTCCTTGAACTGGTTGGCGAGATGCTCCGGCAGGACGCGCATTGAATAGGTTCCGCAGGCTCCGAGCGGTATCAGTTGCATATTATCCTACCTTCCGGCGCCGTGGCTGCACCGAATTGTCTATTGTCGGGTCCGCTCTGTCGAATCGACGGGTCCTCTTACATCGCCGGCGATCTTGCACAAGGGCTCGACGAGCGAAAGATCATCCACATACGCGGCACGCCAAACCATCCTCACACCCGGGGGAAAATCGAACGCTGGCATCAAACTCTGAAAAACCGCATTTTGCTTGAAAATTACCACCTGCCCGACGACCTCGAAGCCCAGGTTGCAGCCTTCGTCGACCACTATAATCACCGCCGGTATCATGACGGCTGCAAGCGTCGGGTTTGCTGTTTGATCCTTTCGCGTGTTTTGAGGTTTGACCGTCCCCGGCCAGGATAGACGCATCAAAATCGCGCTGCCTAAACCGAACCGCAAAAGGAGCCAGAGCCTCCAAACCGAAATAGTCCTTGCTGTCCCAAATTATCTGACGACGGACAGTGTACACGGGCACACTAATTGGCCCCATCTGGACTGGCCACAATGCTCGGCTACACTATTCAGCGATCACACGGTTCGAGGGTGATATTCGCTCCGATCAACCGATCGAGCACATCCCGCCCGAGGTGTTCTATTAGCGCGCCAATACTGCTTTCCTTTTCCATTTGCTGCTGCTTCAACTTCCACCACGCATCGCAGCACGCGTTGCCGAAGCTTTCTGCGTCGGTCACGTTGTAAATACCCTCGTAGATGGAAACGTTAGCCTTTGCAATTTGCAGCTTGACCTTCATGGCCTTCTTCCAGATCGGCTAACTTGAGTTGTGGACACGCCCGTCCAAGCAAGTATTTGTTGCGAGTTCTCGCACGGATCAGCGTGATAATATAATAGATGGTGATGTCTTCGTTGCCAGAAAAGTGTAAATTCGTCACGGTCTCGATGCCGACTCAGGCTTTTAAACTGGCTCTACATTGAGGATGCCGTCCCTGAGCAAGACCCGCGTTGCAAATCTGCGGCTCTCCTCATTTATCACTGTTTGAAACCATCTCACGTCATCAAACGATGCAGGCCGCAGCCGGAAGCGATGTTTTTGAAAGAGAACAAGCGTCAGCGCTTCCAGGGCGCCATCGGCCTCATTCATACAGGGCAAGTACATGACGGAAAGATCGCCCCTGTATTCCTCATAGCCGCTGATGCCTTCGTAATCATTGATGAAGTCACCGCACCCATACAAAATGAGCCTTCCTCGATAGATCTCTATTGCTAGCGGATGATGCGAAGAATGACCCTGCACAATATCGCAAGCGCCGAGATCGATCAGCCGCCGGGCGAACAGCCCCTGTCCCGCGGTAATCTCGTAGCCCCAATTAGGCCCCCAGTGGATTGATATGATGACAATATCGCCCGGCTGTCTTATCCCCAGCACCTCAGCGGCAACGGCTTCCGCTGTTTCCCCCGAGAGGTCAGGAAGAAGGCGGACACCGGGCCGGTCCGAGCGTGCCGCCCAATCGGGGAAAATTCCGCTGTTCGTCATGCCGAAAGCGAAAACGAGAATGCGGCATTCCGGCGCTATGTCGATGACCGCTGGTTGTGAGGCTTCAGCAAGGTTTGCGCCGGCTCCTGCCGTCCGAATCCCCGCCGTCTTCAGTGCCGCTAAAGTATCGAGTAAACCCGGTTGGCCCCAGTCGAGCACATGATTGTTCGCAAGTGCGCAGCAATCGACGCCTGCCGCTGTCAGAACTGGAACATTGGTCGGGTTCATCTTGTAATTGATGCCCTTTGGTTCTGGTGTCTTGCTCGCGGTGACCGCCGTCTCAAGGTTGACAATCCTGGGGTAAGGCTTGCGCCGCTCCAGTTCCTGAAGCGCGTCGCCCCAAATGTAGGCGAAACCTGCAGGCTTTGAGATATTTCCATGCGCCCTCTCCGCAAGCTCGACATAGTTGAGGGCCGAAGCCACATAATCTTCAAAAATTGACGGGGTCTCCCGGATAGGGCAGTATTTGATCGATGCCTCTACCAGTCATGACGTCGCCTGCAAGAAACAGCGTCACCATCTTGGCCGCCTCATAACGCGAAGCGAGAACGCTAGAAAACCTCACCGTGCAATTCGTTGATTATTCGCAAGGCGAGCCAAGTCCCCCAATGGAGTACGATAGCAATCGCTGTGGTATCTTATTGGTAAGAGATGGATCGAAAGCTTGTCTAACGACGCGCTCAAGCTTTTTGCGCTGCAAGGAACAACGCAACTCGCTGCTTCAATCGCTCAAAATCTTGGCGAGAGCCTTGCGCAACATGAAGAACGCGATTTCGAGGATGGCGAGCACAAAAGCCGTCCGCTCGAAAGCGTTGCGGGAGCGGACGTTTACGTCATTCATAGCCTTTACGGTGGACCCGTCCAAAGCTCGAACGACAAATTGTGCCGTCTTTTGTTTTTTATCGGTGCGCTCAAAGATGCGGGCGCGAGTCGCGTTACGGCCGTCGTCCCTTATCTGTGCTACGCCCGGAAAGACCGGCGGACAAAACCCTATGATCCGGTCACGACGCGTTATGTTGCAGGCATGTTTGAAGCAGTTGGGACTGACGCGATTGTTACTCTCGAGGTTCACAATCCCGCAGCGTTCGAGAATGCCTTCCGCTGCCGCTCAATTACGCTGACCGCAGCGCCCATTTTTGTCGAGTACCTCATGCAGCATGGCGACGGGCAGCTCTGCGTCGTCTCGCCAGATACGGGAGGCGCTAAGCGAGCGGAACTCTTCCGTGAGGCCCTCGAAGGGGCGCTTATGCGTCCTGTCGGCAAAGCCTTCGTTGACAAGCATCGGAGCGGGGGCGTTGTCACAGGCGATGTCTTTGTTGGAAATGCCGAAGGCGCAACAGTTCTGATTATCGACGATTTAATCAGCTCCGGTACTACGCTGCTCAGAGCGGCGCAGGCGGCTCAACGGGCCGGGGCTCGAAGAGTTCTGGCCTTCGTCGCGCATGCCCTCTTGATGAAAGGTTCCGAAGAGGCGATTACGCATCCCGTGCTTGAGCGGCTCGTCACCACGGACAGCGTTCCGCCATTCCGTGCAACACCCGGCCCAATGCGCGACAAAATCGAGGTGCTTTCCTGTGCCCCGCTGCTGGCCGAGGCCATCCGCCGCCTGCATGAGGAGAAATCGCTTTCCGATCTGCTCGTCTTCTAAGCGCACCTTCGAGCCGCCTCGCATCGGCTGTCGCGAACTCCAGATAGGCTAGCGCTTGTGGCCGCCATTTTTCCGGTGTTCGCGGGCTTGCAGCCAATAGATGAGCAATTGACAGCCTGGCCCGTAGCATGGCGCGATAGCAGCGATAGAAATAAAAGAGCGAAGGCGGCGGATCATCGCGTAGCGCGCGCATGACATGCGCCCGGACGTAGTCGCCAATTCCATGCGCGTCGAGATGGCGGCATTCGAGATCGAGATAGGCGATCTCTTCCAGCGGATCGAGGGCTCGCAGGCTCGGGTTGAACTCCAGGCAGTCGATGATCTTAACATCGCTGCCGAGCCAGATGTGCTCAGGGCGCAGATCGCCGTGACCATCGACAATACGGCGCTGCTGCTGGCGGCAGAGCAGCTCCGTTTTCTGCTCCGAGAGAAATCGCCTCATCACATCGTCGATATGCCGAATACGGCCTGCGGGAAGCGCAAATCGAGGTTTTAACAAAAGGACGCGGTTTTGCCGCAGATTATGCTTCCATCGCCTCATAAAGTCTGCAGGTTGAAGGAAGACTGGCGCAGCCGTCCTGTAGAAACGCGCAAGCTTGGAGGCCAGCGCATCAAGCAACCGCCTATCGATCTTTCTTGCGGCGATAAGGCTATCGAGCATCCGTGATTGATCGAGGCGGCGCATTACGACAAGCCAATCGACGGTCACGCCACCCTCTCCAAGCGAAAGCCCGGACGCAGACTGCAACAAGGGCGCCATCTCAAGGTAAACATCTGACGCGAGACGCCGGTTAAGGTCGACCTCGGCCCGGCAAGCGCGCCGACGCTTCGAGAGCGTCGTGAAGTCGAGATACGGGAAACGAACCGGCTTCTTGAGCTTGAAGACCAAATTTTCCGTGAGGAAGACCCACGACATATGGGTCTGCCGAACATCGACCTTTTTGACGGAAACGCCGTAGGAGCTGGGCTCGCGAAGAAAAGCAACCTTCTCTTCAATCGTGGGGATTGAGAGCCTGCCCCGCCCTTCGCAATTTCTGTCCGTTATAAGAAGATGCATCAGGTCATCCCCTCAACAGGCCTCCATCAGACTCCCGATTTTCCTCAATCGACCCAGATACTTCAGTATGCCTGACAAACTCAAGATATAGAGGCGCGCCGCGCCGTTTGCGATCTCGGTAAGCAGTGACGTTGATTGGAGGGGGGGGCGATAGGCTAGCTCAAGCTCGTTCGATCTTGAGCGGAAGCCGAGGTCTTCAGCCAGCACGTAACTTTCTCGATCCCCGCTGTAAGCTTATCCACGGCGATTTCTCTTTTGCCGAGAAAAACCGCGCCGGTTTCGCCATCCAGCGAAAGCCAATCGCCTTCCCTGATCTGGTTATCACCAACCCTCGCAATGCGTCTCTTGCTATCGACGGCGAGAGCGCCGCAACCGACAACGCATACTTTGCCAAGCTGCCGGGCGACGACTGCGGCATGCGCTGTTCGCCCGCCTACCCCGTCAGGATACCGGCGGCGACCGCAAATCCTGCAATATCTTCGGTCGAGGTCTCGGGCCGCACCAGAATGATGGGGTCGTGAAGCTTCGCCATCTCGGCTGCCCGTGCGCTATCAAAAAACAACGCGTCCACTTGCCACGCCGGCAGAGGCTGCTTCTCCGCGTGCGACTGCGTCGGCTTTGCCGCAAGTTCGCGTGCGCCTGGAGCGCCAGTTTTGCTTTGCGGGATGCCAAGAAGTCCGAGCCCTTCTCTGGCCGCCGGAGAACCGGGCGTCAAGCGCTGCATTGTCCGCCAGCGTTTCATCGCCTGGGCCTCGATGACATGGAATACACAACCATGCCGAGCCTTATGGAGAAACTCGAAGGATGCTGGACTGAGGAGAAGCCACTAAGAACGAGGCAGGAAGCTCAGCCGTTTTACTACCGGAGTATAAGATCGGGCAGATGAAGCGGTGGAGTGAACGAAATCAGATGGCGCGACTTGTCCGTTCCCAGCACTTTCAAACAAATTAGTCCCGCGTCAGCATGAGAGATCTCGATTTCGGCTGGATGGCAAATCATGTGTTCCACTGCGCCCGCGCGGATGGCAAGCGTGCTGCTTGCAGGATCGTAGCTTAAGCCATGGAATGGCAGATTCTCAACTTCCTTTTGGATGCCGAATACCTCCCTTATAACTTCGATTGTAACCTTGTGCGTATCCTGCACGCCGGAGACATGATCGAAGAGAGTTTGCCATTCCCGCTTTTCGAGGAGCATCTTTTCAAAGATCCTTTGGCTGATGGAGCAAAAGCCATCTCGCAGGTTGCCACATCAGGATTTGACTTTCATCAATCTATGCAGGCGCTTCATCACATAAGCTTACAAAATTCGAAAAGTTCGAATGAATTAAAGGTTCAAGCTCTCAGTAAAGCTCTTCTGAAAAACTAAAACGCTATTTCAGTCTACACTGTTTTAAGCATTTTTTCTCGGAAATTCTTTATCTGCCTCGCCGAGGGAGGCGTAACCTCACAATCTTTGAAGTAAAGCTGGGGAGGATAGTGTGACCGAAGATGCCTCGACTGTGATTTGGTTTGATAGGGTGGCGCTAAGCGATGTGCCTCGCGTCGGCGGCAAGAACGCTTCGCTTGGCGAGATGATCCGCAATCTCAGCGATAAGGGCATTCGTGTTCCGCAAGGCTTCGCAACGACTGCGGACGCCTACTGGCAATTTGTCGCTGACAATGGCTTGAAGGAGGTCATCACTTCCGCTCTTGACGACCTCGCTTCGGGCGGGACGACGCTCAGCGATACCGGGGAGACAATCCGGCGCGCATTCTTGCGGGGACAATGGAGCAGCGAAGCAACACAGGCGATAAAATACGCCTATGCCGAACTCTGCAACCGATCAGGCCAGCGGGAGGTTGATGTCGCGGTGCGATCAAGCGCGACCGCCGAGGACCTTCCCGGCGCGAGCTTCGCAGGCCTGCATGAAACGTTTCTCAACATTCGCGGCGAGGCCGCTCTTCTCGACGCCTGCCGCCGGTGCTTCGCCTCGCTCTTTCGCGACCGCGCCATCAGCTACCGGCACGCCAAGGGCTTCGACCATCTCAAAATCGCGCTTTCCGTCGGCGTCCAAGGAATGGTGCGCTCGGATCTGGGCGGCTCGGGCGTCATGTTTTCAATCGACACCGAGACGGGTTTCGATAAAGCCGTGCTCGTGAACGCCGCGTGGGGACTTGGCGAAAACGTCGTGCAGGGCGCGGTTGACCCTGACGAGTATCAAATATTCAAGCCGCTTTTGACGCAGCCTTCGCTGGTCCCGATCATTGAGAAGAAGCTGGGCAGCAAGACACAGAAGATGATCTATGCGCAGAACGGCGGCAAGCCTGTGCGCAACGTTCCAACCTCCAGGGAGGAGCGGGCCGCTTTCGTTCTCGACGATCAGGAGATTTTAACGCTTGCGCGTTGGGCCTGCTCCATTGAGCACCATTACGGTTGCCCAATGGACATAGAATGGGCGAAGGATGGCGTAACCGGCGAGCTGTTTATCGTCCAAGCACGGCCCGAAACTGTGGAGTCTCGCAAAGAGGCAAGCGCGTTTAGGTCATATCGCATCAAATCGAAGGGCCGGAAGCTCCTCTCTGGCTTAAGCATCGGCAGCGCCGTGGCCACCGGGCGCGTCTGCATCATCGAAAGCCCCAGCGAGATAGACCGCTTCCCTGATGGCGCGATCCTTGTGACGCATACGACCGACCCCGATTGGGTGCCCATTATGAAGCGCGCCGCAGCGATTGTGACCGACCGGGGCGGCCGCACATCACACGCGGCGATTGTAAGTCGCGAGCTCGGCCTGCCCGCAGTCGTCGGGACGGGTGAAGCGACGCATATTCTCCATGACGAACAGGAAGTGACAGTGTCCTGCGCCGAAGGCGAGGAGGGCTTCATCTATGAAGGCCGCGCGGATTTTGAGGCCGAAGAACTCTCTCTCGAAAGCATCCCTGCGACGCACACGCGCGTCATGCTGAACATGGCCAACCCCGCCGCCGCGTTCCGCTGGTGGCGCATTCCCGCCGATGGCGTCGGACTGGCGCGTATGGAATTCGTGGTTGGCAACCACATCAAGATTCATCCGATGGCCTTGGTTCATTATGCCGAGTTAAAGGACGAAGAAGCCAAGCGCGCCATCGCGGCGCTCACGCACAACTATGCCGATAAGACGGAGTATTTCGTCGATCGCCTGGCTCGCGGCTTGGCGCGCATCGCTGCGGCTTACCATCCAAAGCCGGTGATTGTGCGTATGAGCGATTTCAAAACCAACGAATATGCGAACCTTATCGGGGGCGCCGCGTTTGAGCCTCACGAAGAAAATCCGATGCTAGGGTTTCGCGGCGCGTCGCGCTACTACTCGCCGCTTTATCGTGAGGGGTTCGAGCTGGAATGCCGGGCGATCCGCCGTCTGCGGGAGGAGATGGGGTTTCGCAACGTCGCCGTGATGATCCCCTTCTGCCGTTCGACCAAGGAAGCGGATCGCGTGCTTTCCGTTATGGCCGGAAATGGTCTCCAGCGCGGGCAGAACGGCCTCGATATTTACGTGATGTGCGAGATCCCTTCGAACGTCATCCTCGCTAAAGACTTCGCCGCACGCTTCGACGGTTTCTCAATCGGCTCGAACGACCTCACTCAGCTGACGCTTGGCGTCGACCGCGATTCCGCGGAACTCGCCGGGCTTTTCGACGAGCAGGATGAAGCAGTGAAGTGGATGATCGCAAAGGTCATCCGGGAGGCTCGCGAGGCTGGCGCCAAGACCGGGCTTTGCGGCCAAGCACCAAGCGATCACCCCGAATTCGCCGAGTTCCTCGTCGCGAGCGGCATCGATTCGATATCCGTCAGCCCCGACAGCTTCGTCCAAGTGAAGCAACATGTCGCAAAGGCCGAGGCGAGGCGGGCTGGAGTAGCGGCCGGCTAGGCGTATTCGCATCTAGCCTCGCGCCGGGAGATCGGAAGCCATGGATAAGGTCTTAGAGAATGAACGGGCGCACAGGCTTGTCAGTGTGGAAGACTACGAGCGGTTCGCTGGCGCCGAGACGGTTGATCGCATACTGCGGAAGGCAGACCGCCTCCGCGACCTGCATGTGGTGCACATCAACTCCACCTATTACGGCGGAGGCGTAGCCGAGCTTTTATCCTCGCTCACCCTGCTCATGAACAGCGCCGGGATAAGGACCGGGTGGCGTGTCATCCAGGGCCGGCCTGATTTTTTTAACATCACCAAGAAGATGCACAACGCTCTTCAAGGCGCTGACATCAATCTGACGGACCTAAAGCTATCCATATATGAAGAGGTGGCGTTCGAAAACGCGGCCCGCGTCCATCTTGATCATGATGTGGTCATCGTTCACGACGCGCAGCCGCTGCCGCTCATCCGCCATTTTCGCAAGAAGGCGCCTTGGATCTGGCGGTGTCACGTGGATCTCTCGAGGCCAAATCCGAATTTGTGGGCCTACCTCTCAGCCTTTGTCGAGCAATATGACGCAGTCGTGCTCTCACTACCCGAATATGCGCAGCCGCTAAGCACGCCGCAACGATTTATTGCGCCGGCGATTAATCCCTTTTCGACGACCAATAAAGAACTGTCGGACGACGAGATCGATGATCGCATGCAGCATTACAACATCCCGACCGACCTTCCACTCATAGTGCAGGTGTCGCGATTCGACAGATGGAAAGACCCGCAAGGCGTGATCGACGCCTTTCGAATCGCGCGTAAGGAGGTCGACTGCACCCTCGTACTTGTCGGCAATGTCGCGACCGATGATCCGGAAGGTCAGGAAGTATTCGCGTCGTTATGCAAATGCGAAGAAGAACGAATCCGCATCCTGTCGGTCCAGGACTCCGCTCTCGTCAATGCTTTGCAGCGGCGCGCAGCCACCGTCGTCCAGAAATCGATCCGCGAAGGTTTCGGACTGACCGTCAGCGAGGCGATGTGGAAAGGCGCATGCGTGATCGGCGGCAACGCGGCTGGGATCCGGCATCAGATCCGCGACGGCGAAAACGGCTTCATTGTCAATACCGTAGAGGAGGCCGCAGCACGCATCGTGCAGGTTATCAAAGATCCGAAACTGCGCGGGAAGCTTGGAGAAAAAGCTCATGAGATGGTGCGCGAGCGTTTCCTCGTCACGCGCTTGATGGAGCAGTGGCTCGATCTCATCGGTGCTTTCGAAGCCAGATTCCGGCTCGTTTCAGCCAAATAATAAGGGCGTCGAAGCGGAGCAGTAGCATGAGTGAGCTAAGACGCGACCCTGTGGCAGGCAACTGGGTGATTATCGCGCCGGAGCGCGGCCACAGACCAGGTTATGGCTCCTCTTGGAGCAAACCGGCAGCGAACACCGTATTTTTCGATCCAACCTGCCCATTTTGCCCTGGCAACGAGTCCCAGCTGCCACGGATCATCATAGAAGTGGCATCAACCGAGCGGCCCGGCTGGAGCACGCGCGCCGTCGGCAATAAATTTCCTATAGTTGGTCAGCACGTCGAGCGCTGCGAGCGCAGGCCATTCTATGAGGCGGCCGTAGCGAGAGGATTTCACGAGGTCGTGATTGAGAGCCCCCATCATGACAGCGACCTCACAACGATGTCCACCACTGAGATCCGCGATGTTCTTTTGACCTATCGTGACAGGCATGACGCGCTTATGGCTGCGGAGATGATCCAGTCAGTCTTGATCTTCCGCAATCGCGGAAGGGTAGCGGGCGCATCCCTCCAGCACCCCCACTCGCAAATAGTAGCGCTGGAAAAGGCTCCCCCGCTCGTGCGGCAGCGGCAGGCGGTCATGGCCGGTTACTATCAGCGAGAGAAACGCTGCGTCCTCTGTGACCTCATCGCCCAAGAACTTGGCAATGGCTCGCGTGCCGTCAGCGAGAACGCAGCCTTTGTAACCGTAGTGCCGTTTGCTGCAACTGCACCTTTCGAAATGTGGCTTCTGCCTAAGGCGCACAATGCGAGTTTTGGCGAGATAGATGGCGCCGGGGCCGCGCTGCTCGCCGCCGCCCTCCGAAACGCTCTCACGCTCCTCAGCGAGGCGATCAACGGGCCGCCCTACAATTACGTAATCGACACGGCGACGAAGGACGGATTGGCTAAGCCGCACTTACATTGGCAATTGCGCATCGTTCCGCAGTTGACCGTTCCGGGAGGATTCGAACTTTTGTCCGGTCTTCCGATCAACCCTCATCTTCCGGAAGAGGATGCCACCGTCTTACGTTCCTTCCGATCAGCGGTACTTAGGCGGTGACTGTTTCAGACGCACGCACTGCCGCCGTTCACGCAAGTATCATATCCGCGGCGTTTTCCGCGATCATGATTGTAGGTGCATTCGTGTTGCCGCTCACAAGGCGCGGCATGATTGATGCGTCCACCACGCGCAAGCCCTGTAAGCCGCGCACCCGCAGCGTATCGTCCACAACGGCCATCTCATCCGGCCCCATCTTGCAGGTGCCAACCGGATGGTAGATCGACTCCGCTGTAGCGCGGTGATAGGCGTCGATATCTGCATCCGTTTGCACATCAAGCCCCGGTGCGAATTCCGGGCCGCGGTAGGGGTCGAACGCCTTTTGCCGGAATACCTCCCGGGCGATTTTTAGGCCATCGCGTAATGTGCGAAGGTCGGTCTGGTTCCGAAGGTAATTGGGTTGAATCGCGGGATGCGCGAGCGGATCGGCCGATTTCAGCGTGATCTCGCCGCGCGCCTCGGGCCGCAGCACGTTGTAATAGCCCATGAAACCATGCCGCTTGATGATGGTTCGGCCATGATCGGTGTAAAGCGCGGGCGCGAGATGATATTCAAGGTCAGGCGCCACTAGCTCGGGGCGGCTTTTCAGGAAAGCGAGCGTTTCCAGGCCCATGGTCGCGGCAGGGCCTTTGTGAGTAAGGAGATAATAGATGACGTTCTTTGCCAAGGGCAGCGGCTTGAGAATGGAATAGAGTGATACGGGCTGAGTGCAGTCATGTTTGACCGCCCCATGAAGGTGGTCCTGCAAATTCTTGCCCACGCCAGGTAAATGATGAAGGGCGCGTATCCCATGCTTTCGAATCTCCTCGGCTGGGCCGATGCCCGAAAGAAGCAGGAGTTGCGGTGAATTAATCGAGCCCCCGGAAACGATAAGCTCGCGCTCCGTCCGCAACACATGTCTTCGCCGCCCTTTGGCATATTCAATGCCGGTGGCGCGGGAGCCTTCCATAAGGATGCGCGTAGCTTGCGCCTTGGTGATGACGGTCAAATTGGGCCGCGATAGCGCCGGGCGCAGATAGGAAACGGCCGCACTTGCGCGGCGCCCAGTGGCGATGGTTGCGTCGATTGGTCCGAAGCCCTCCTGCTGAGCCCCATTGAAGTCTGATGTATAGGGATAACCGGCTTGCTGACCGGCTTCGATCCAGGCAGCGCTCAGCACACCTCCAACGCCAGGCCGCGAAACCTTTAAGGGTCCATCGCTTCCGTGATATTCATTCGCCCCCGGCAAGTAGTTTTCTGCCTTCTTGAAATAGGGGAGTACGTTATCGTAGGACCAGCCTCGGTTCCCAAGTTGAGCCCATGTGTCGTAATCGCTTGGCACGCCGCGTATATAGATCATGGCGTTCACGGAACTGGAGCCGCCAAGCGTCTTCCCTCGCGGCCAGAAGAGACGCCTTCCATTCAATCCCGCCTGGGGTTCGGTGTGATAACCCCAATCGACCCAACCCGTCTTCATGAGCGCCGCGTAACCCGCTGGCATATGAATGAGGAAATTCTTATCCGCAGGCCCCGCTTCCAACAGCGCAACTTTGATGTTGGGGTCTGCGGAAAGCCGATTGGCCAAGACACAGCCAGCCGAACCGCCTCCGGCGATTATGTAATCGTAAGACATGGGCTAGTCGCAAATTGCGTGCCTCGGGCGACGATCTCTTTCTTAGAAGTCAAACATTCTCCCCTACAATGCCTTCTACAAAATATAGGGAAGGCGACCGGCCTACGCTTTGCTTTAGGACAAGGTTTTATTTAGCCCATTGACTAGAATGGACCCCCTAGTAACGGCAAACCAAGGTTTGGCTGTATGCTCAGAGCGGAACGCGTTGACCCATTAGATACCACCTGGCTCCGCATGGACCGGCCGGAAAATCCAATGGTGATTACGGGCGTGCTCATCGTCGAAGGTCCAGTTGACGTCGGCAAGCTTGAGGAGACGATCTCTGGAAGGCTCCTGCTCATCCCCCGCTTTCGGCAACGCGTCGAAATACGGTCAGGAGAATATTGGTGGGTTGAAGTGACGGATCTCGACAGAAAACGCCACATCAAGCGGGCCCGCTTGCCGGGGCGAGGGGGCAGGACCGAGCTTCAAGCCTATGTTTCAGACCTCGCTTCCGAACCGATGGAGAAGTCCCGCCCGCTCTGGCAGATGCGAATCGTTGAGCATTATGAGGGCGGTGCCGTAGTCATCCTAAGGATCCATCATGCGATAGGTGATGGCATTGCGCTTGTTGGCGTTATTCTATCGCTGACCGACGAGAGGGCTCAAACGTCTCACATAGCCTTCGGTACGGAGCGGGCGCGTAAGCGTGTCCGTCCGCCGCTTTCTGTGCCAGGGCTTGGCACGCTTCAGCAGGGTCTACAAATCAGCAGAGAAGTTCTGGAACGCGCCACCGCTCTGGCAGCCAATCCGGCAAGCACCATCAGGACAGGCGCCGGGATCGCCGGTGAATTGGCCTACCTGCTGCTTATGCCGGACGACACTCCGACGCGCTTCAAAGGAAAACCCAATGGAGACAAGCGGGTCGCCTGGACCGATCCAATCGCGTTGCCCGAAGTCAAGGCTGTAAGCCAAGTGCTGGGATGTTCCATTAACGATATGCTGCTCGCTTCGGCCGCGGGCGCACTCGGCCAGTATCTCAGGGACAAAGGCGATGATACAGAGGGGGTAGAGATCCGCGCGCTCGTCCCGATTAATATGAGGACGCAGGCGGAAGCCGGGCTGCTCGGAAATCGCTTCGGCGTCGTGGGCGTTGAACTGCCCCTTGGGATCGAAAGCCCTCTTGCGCGGCTGGAGGAGGTGCGGCGGCGTATGCTGCTTTTGAAGAATTCGCTTGAGCCGCCAGTCACGCTTGGACTTTTGACCGGCATCGGGTACGCACCAAAGATGGTACAGGACCGCCTGTTCAACCTGCTCTTAAGCCGCGCGACGGCGGTGATGACGAATGTGCCTGGCCCCCAACATGCTATTCATTTCGGTGGGATGCCCATCAAGCAGGCGATGTTCTGGGTTCCTCAATCGGGGGACATTGGCATGGGCGTGTCCATCTTGTCGTTCAACGGCATGGTGCAATTCGGATTGATGACCGATGCCGCGCTGGTTCCTGACCCGGAAGCCATCGTCGCGCATTTCAAACCGGAATTTGAACAGCTCCTTTATTTTGTCCTCATGGAGCCATGGGAGCGCGGCGCGGAGGAAAAGCCGCAGGAAGCCGCTGCGAGGTTTCCGCGCGCCCCAATCCAAAGGCCTACGACAAGGGCTGGCGTTCGTCCTTCCCCGCCGAGGACGCCGAACCGCAGTTCAAGGCGCAAAGCCTCACGTCAAACTAAGCCACATTAAGCGGCGATTTCGGATTTCGCGAGTTCGACATCAAAGTACTCCATCGCGTCGGCCGGTTCACATGCCGCGGCTTCCTCACAGAGGCGAGTTGCTTCCTCGAGTTTCGATTTCCCAAAAAGCATAGCAAGGCCGTTTGCATATTCGATTTTGGCTATGGCCGAGTTGGGATTGAGTCTCACAGCGGTCTGAAAGTGCTCAAGCGCTGCTTCCTTGCTCGCCCCGAACGTCAATCGTCCCGCGAGGGCGCCCAATTTGTTAACCACATTGGCGTGATAAGCGCCGAGCGCGATATGTGCGTCGGCATGTTGCGGCGCGAGTTTAATAGCGCGATCAAGAGCGCTCTTCATTTTGCCGGCGATACCCTCGGCAAGAGCCTTTGCAATCGAAATACCTTGTGCGTAACGGCCCAGGGCTTGGGCATAGAAATACCACGCATTGGGAAGATCCGGCGCTTTGTCCTGAAGCTCCTCCGCGCGATGTATCACTTCCTGAAATTTTTCGAGCTTACGCGCCCTATCGGCTTCGAGATAGGTCGCGGCGATATTCGCCGCCTTGTTCGCTACATTGTAGCCGAGAAGCCCAGCCTTCAGCCCAGTTTCTTCCGCTTCCTGGAAGTCTCCGCGATGAAATGCGCGCCAAGCATCCTGTAGAGTGGCGGCCGTCTCCGCGATGGAAGCTGGAGGCTCAAGCGCCGCATTCGCGCCCACGAGTTTCTTGAGTGTGGCCGCATCTGGAAACGGCTCGCAGTCTCCTTGATGGAGCCGTTGCCAATGCTTCTTCAATGCGGGGCCGTCAAAATCGAAAGTCTCGCTATGATGCGGAAGCTTTTTCCATACCACCTGATTGCTCCCAATTCTTTCGGTTCCGGCAGCTGCAGCCACTCGCTTCGGACCGGACTGCGCCTTGAGCCGCTTCCGCGAGCAAAGGTTCCAGCCGCCCCAAGGTCTCGTTCAGGTTGTTCAGCGCGCGGGCAAGGCCAGGCGCTTCGGCCTCTCCTGTTTCCAAGAGGGTCCGACTCTCGTCCTGCAACACTGCCTTGTCGATGGACAAGCCATGCCGGGCCAGCACCGGTTCAAGTGCAGCTAAGCGGCGCAATAAGTCCGCTCGCGTCTGCTGATATGCGTGCTCGCAGAGGCGTCTTCGATCCGCATAGCTGAAGACATTTGCGAAGAACATCTCGCGATCGTCTTGGGATGGCTCGAAAATCACGACGTCGGCGTCTGGGTATTCATGACGGTAGCGCTCCATTCCGATTTTCATCCGGGAATGGATGAGCGAACGAAAAGTTTGCGATAAAACGGGGAAAAGGCCCCCTTCCGCAAGGCTCGCCGACTCTCCGGCCTTTCTTGGATGAGTCCCTTTAAACGGAACAAGAGGATTGATGGCGAATAGAAGTTTGACGCCTTCCTTAAGCGCCGCAGAAGCATGCAGCGTTTTTTGCAGCGCGCCATCAACGTAATATCGCTCGCCGATCTTCACCGGCGGGAACAGCCCTGGAAGCGCGGCGCTAGCCTCGACGGCGCGCGATATCGGGACTTCATCGAAACCTTTGGAGCCGAACGTCACCGGCTCCCCAGTGTCAAGGTCGGTAGCGACAATGTAAAGCTTATGCCGCAGCTTGCGGAAATCATCCGTCAAATCCCGCGCCTGGGCCAGCCGCTGCATGTAATTTCCCAGGGGCGCGCTATCGAACAAGCCCAAGGGTAGCGCCTTCAAAACCGGCTGCAAGGATTCGAAAATGCGATGCTTGAAGGGCGCTTTCAGATAGCCGACGAGCGCTGTGGACACGAGCTTTGGAAGCTTTGCTATCCTGCGGCCATATTCGCCCCTCGCGAAGCGAAGTAGAACCTCGGGCTCGAAGGGATCATCGGCCTTGTCGCTCTCTATGAACAGCCCATGCATCGTGGATGGCGACAGGCCGCTTGCAAGACCCGCCGCGAAGAATGAGCCCGAACTCACGCCGACATAGACGTCGCACTCGGTCAACTCTATGCCGCGCAACGCTTCCTCAAGAGCAACGAGCGCGCCAATTTCGTAGATAGCTCCTAAGGGACCGCCGCCTGCGAGCGCGACTCCCACCATCGAGCGAGGCATGGAGCTAATCCCTTTTGTCAGGCTAGAAGCCTTTTATGGATGGGCGCGCGCGTGCGTTTTCGCCGGCGCCTTTTTTGCCGAAACCACTTCAGCCTGGCGCGCCTTTGGCTTCACCTGCGCTTCTTTCATGGCCGCCGCTAGCCTGTCCGCGACCTTGCTAAGCTCCGCGACGCGCTTGGTAAGTGTGTCGATGTCATGTTTCGTCGGCACGTTCAGGCTATGGAGCGCGCGGCCGACGCGGTCGACAAACACATGCTCAAGCTTATCCCAGGTTCCCGACGCTTTTGTCTTGGCGTCTGACAAGGCTTCTTGCGCCGACTTCGAAGCTCGGCTCTGCACTGCTTCGCCTTCTTTAACGAGCGCGTCGAACAGCTTGCCGCCTTCTTCTTGCGCTTTCGAGAAAGCGCCAAGACCAGCTAACCAGATGGTGGCCGCAGACTCCCGAATGGTGCTGACGAAGTGACTTTCGCCGCCTTCTTCAGCAAGTTCAGCAAGTTTCTTTACCATGATCCCCGTCCTCCTATTTTTCGGAATACATTGATCAAAAAATTATATTGAGAGCGGAACCGGCATTACTTGAGAAAAATCAAATCGCCTTGACCGTGACGCTCTAAATTTAACTCATGGCCCATAGAAAAGTTGCGCGTATCCCGTAGGAGGGCGGTTGGATGATCTATCTTGTGACCGGCGCAAGCGGCTTTATAGGGAAGCGTCTGGTCAGAAAGTTGCTATCCAGGCCCTCGGCTGTCGTTTATTTTGTGGTGCTTGATCCCTCACCGGAGCAGGTCGACAAGCTTCGCAAGTTTTGGCATGTTGGGCCAAAGCGAGCCATCGCCCTTGAGGGTGACATTCGCAAACCCATTCTCGGCCTTTCAAGCAACGATTTGGAGGAGCTGAAGGGCAGAGTTCGATCACATCTTTCATCTCGCGGCGATCTACGATCTCAACGCCGATCCCGTCGAAGAGATGACTACGAATATCGAAGGGACCCGCAACACGGTACGTCTTGCAGAAGCCATCGGCGCCAAAAACTTCCACCATATGAGTTCCATCGCCGCAGCAGGGCTTTACGACGGCATCTTTCGCGAGACCATGTTTGAGGAAGCGCGCGGTCTTGATCATCCCTACTTCGCCAGCAAACACGACTCCGAGCGGGTGGTACGGAAAGAGTGCAAAATCCCGTGGAGGGTTTATAGGCCTGGAATTGTCGTTGGCGACTCACGCACCGGCGAAATGGATAAGATTGACGGTCCCTACTACTTCTTCAAACTCATCAAGGGAATGCGCAGCGTCTTTCCACCCTGGATGCCGATGATCGGCATTGAAGGAGGGCGGATTAACCTCGTTCCGGTCGATTTCGTTGTCGAAGCGCTCGATCATATCGCCCATGCCGATGGCTATGATGGCCGGTGTTTTCACTTGACCGATCCTCATCCGCATCGCGTCGGCGACGCCCTGAATATCTTCGCTCATGCCGCTCACGCGCCCGACATCAGCATGAGGATTAATCTCGGTTTGCTCCGGCTGCTCCCAAGCGGACTCTCAACGCTGCCCGCCGTGACGCGGGTCCGCGAGGCTGTTATGAACGAGCTGGGCTTGCCGGACAGCATTTTCACCTTTGTGAACTACCCTACCCGCTTCGATAATGCTGAAGCGGCGAAGCTTTTGGAACCCGCGGGCATTCGGGTACCCCCACTTGAACAATACGCCTGGAAGCTTTGGGATTATTGGGAGCGCCACCTCGACCCTGAACTCCTGACGGACGAGTCCCTGCGCGCCCGCGTTGCGGGCCATGTCGTTCTCATCACAGGGGGATCTTCCGGCATCGGTAAGGCCACAGCCTTCAAGCTTGCCGCAGCTGGCGCCACCATGATCATCGCGGCACGGGGCCAGGAGCAGCTCCAAGCGACCAAGCAAGAAGCTGCCAAGCAAGGGCTCACATTTTACACCTATATCGCTGACATCGCAGAGCCAGATCAATGCAAAGAACTCGCGAACCAGGTTCTCGGTGAGCACGGCGCGGTGGATATTCTTATCAACAACGCGGGCAAATCGATCCGCAGAAGCGTCGATCAGACAATCGATAGGCCGCATGATCTCGAGCGAACCATGCGGGTCAATTATTTCGGCTCGGTGGACCTAACGCTCGCCCTCCTGCCCTCGATGTGCGAAAAACGCCAGGGCCACATCGTCAACATCTCCTCCATAGCTGTCCTTACAAATGCGCCCCGGTTTTCGGCTTATCTCGCATCGAAGGCGGCGCTCGAGGCCTGGATGCGCTGCGCGGCTTCCGAGTATCTCGACCGTAATATTCACTTCACGATCGTAAACCTGCCACTCGTGCGCACACCAATGATTGCGCCCACCAAGCTTTACGAGCACGCCTCGGTGCTAAGCCCAGAAGAAGCCGCCAACATTGTCGCCACCGCAATCCTCAACAGGCCAGCCCGCCTCGCGACACGCCTTGGCATCTTTGGACAAATTGTCTATGCGCTCGCGCCGCATATCGGGCTGTTCGCTAATGGGGCGCTTTATCAGGTCTTCCCCGAGTCAGCCGCGCCGAAAGAAGGGAAGCCATATGAGGAGCATCCGACCATGGATCAAATTATCTTCAGCCACCTATTTCCTGGCATCCACGTTTAACTTGCTTGGACCCGAGTACGCCCATCGCAGCCTCAGAACTGTGCCCGTTCAGCCGCCCCCCACTTCTATGAGCGCGTTCCGGCGCTCACGCCTGAGGCCGCCGTTTGATCGACATCAAGGTGCGCCGCGCCGCTAAAATCTAGCATGTCATGAGTGCCAAGCGAACCCCCGAGGCACTCGCAGGTCGATGGCTTTGCTCTTGGCTCCAAGTGGAGGAAACGCTGTGGAACATATCTGGCTGAAAAGTTATCCGGCGGGGATGCCTGCCGAAGTGGATATCCATGAGCACCACTCGCTCGGCGAGGTCTTCGACAAGAGCGTGGCACGCTTCAGCTCGCTTCCGGCCTATGTCAACATGGGCCACACTGTCACCTATACCGAGCTGGAACGGCTGTCGCGTCATTTCGGCGCCTATCTGCAGAGCGAGCTGAAGTTGCAACCGGGGGCCCGGGTGGCGCTCATGATGCCCAACCTGCTACAATACCCGATCGCGCTGTTCGGCGCCCTCCGCTCTGGTTACACGGTCGTCAACTGCAACCCGCTCTATACCCCCCGCGAGCTGCAACACCAGTTGAAGGATTCCGGCGCCGAGGTCATCGTTGTCCTGGAGAACAGCGCTCACACGCTCGCCGAGATCATAGCCAATACTGAGGTCAAACATGTCGTAACGACGCAAATAGGCGACGTGTTTCCCCCACTGCGACGCCTCACCGTAAATTTTTTGGTGAAATACGTAATGCGTATGGTGCCGGCTTGGCGTATCCCTGGCGCGGCCTCGTTCGGCGCTGTCCTGCGCCGAGGCAGTCAATTGCCCTGGGAGCCGGTCGAAATCGGCCACGAGGACATCGCCTTCCTGCAGTATACTGGCGGCACGACGGGCGTCCCCAAAGGGGCGATGCTCTCCCATGGCAACATCATCGCCAATCTTGCCGAGGCGCATGCGTGGCTGAAGCGAGTGCTGACGGAAGGCCGCGAGACCGTCATCATGGCACTCCCTTTGTACCACATATTCGCCTTGACGGTGTCCCTGGTCTTTCTCAAGATCGGTGCATCCAACGTGCTGATTACCGACCCCCGCGACATTAAAGGGCTGACCAAAGAGCTAAAGCGGAATCGTTTTACCGTGATCATCGGCGTCAATACGCTGTTCAACGCTTTGCTCCGGCAACCGGAATTCGTGCGCCTCGACTTCTCACGCCTGAAGCTTTCTTTTGCCGGCGGTATGGCGGTGCATCGTGCGGTTGCCGAGAAATGGCGTAATCTCACCGGAAGGCCGCTGGTCGAGGCGTATGGCCTGACCGAGGCCTCGCCCGCAGTAGCCAGCAATCCGCTCGACGCTAAGGAGTTCAGTGGATCGATCGGGCTCCCACTCCCTTCGACCGAAATCGCGATCCGCGACGAAGCGGGGAGCGACCTGGCGCCCGGTGAGGTCGGCGAACTCTGTGTGCGCGGGCCGCAGGTCATGAAGGGCTACTGGCGCCGTCCCGACGAGACTGCCAAGGTCATGATGCCGGATGGCTTCTTAAGGACCGGCGACATGGCGAATATGGATGAACGGGGCTTCATCCACTTGACCGACCGCAAGAAAGACATGATCGTTGTCTCTGGCTTCAAGATCTGGCCCAACGAGATCGAGGATGTGGTGGCCCTCCACCCGGGGGTTCTCGAAGTTGGCGCTGTCGGCGTGCCCGACTCCTATTCGGGCGAGGCCGTTAAGATCGTGGTCGTGCGTAAAGATCCGGAACTAACCGCCGAGGCGCTGATCGAACACTGCCGCAAATACCTGACCGGCTATAAGGTGCCGCGCCATGTCGAGTTCCGCACTGAAATACCGCGCTCCAATATTGGCAAGGTGCTGCGCCGCGCATTGCGCGAGCCGGCTGCGGCTGGCTGAGGCGGATGTGGGCGATCCCGACGGCCGCTGGTCTGAGGGTTTCGACTCTCATAACTTAGGCCTCACTCTGCGCGGGGCTGCGTACTCGTTCTTCTTAGCGAGGGGTGATCAGGATCCATCGCGAGAGCTGCATTGTCGCACTCGCCAATAAGAGCAAAGTGTTCGATGCGTTTTGTCATGGATCAATCAGCGCTATGACAACACAAACACTGCAACGGGCGTTTACCGTATGGAAAATTTTCTCTGGAGGCTAAACGGATGTTTAGGGAAGCCTATGCCAAAGCTAGGCATTACACCAAACCCGTTGTCGGCGTAGCCAGGACTGTCGATGGCAAATGCACAAGCGGAATCGCCTCTTTTGTCGTCATTAACCGGGAAGGCTGGATTCTGACTGCATACCATACCTTGAAAACTCTCACGGCCATCCGCGAGATCCAGCTGAAAACGCAATCCTATTTTGAGTCCCTTGCTTCAATGCGGGCTGACGCAGCGTTAAACCCGAAAGAAGCGCAGGCAAAGATAAGGGCCTTGGGCTTGCCCCCAGCTCCCAAAGATGTTCAGCACTGCGCTGTCTGGTGGGGAAGCAACGAAGCGAAGCTCGTTGACGCTGGGGGAATTGAAGATATAGACTTAGGTATTGGCCGGCTAGAGCCATTTGATCCTGCGTCAGTAGCTGTATACCCAGTAATAAAGAACACTTCCAAATATTACGAGCCGGGCGTCAGCCTTTGTAAGCTCGGGTATCCTTTTTACGACGTACCTATCACGTGGGACAGCGCCGCCAACAGCTTCGCTTCGGCTGGCAGTGTTGCTTTCCCCCTGTTTCCCATTGAAGGGATTTTAACTCGATTTGTGCGAGATCCAAATCTGGCAGGAAGGCAGCCATATATTCTCGCTCAATTGGAAACGTCTTCCCCCGGCCTGAGAGGTCAAAGTGGCGGTCCAATCTTCGATACCCTGGGGAGGCTCTGGGGTATTCAAACCCTCACCGCGCACCTTCCGCTCGGGTTCGAGCCGGAATTTGAGGGGAAAAATAGCAAAAAGCACCGGCAGCATCAGTTCCTCAATGTTGGACGTGGCGTCCATGGAGAGACTATAGTAGGGCTGTTGAACCAGCTTGGCGTTAAGTTCGACTTGTCCGATGATTAGGGAACCGGGGAACTCGATGTATACTGAAATTGGAGCCATAGGCTCAAGCAGCGATCTTCGGCTAGACGCAGCTTTTTTTGGCGGTTCCGAAGTAACCGGGTTTGATTTTGCACCAACTTTGGCTGACCTCGAAGAAGTCGATCCTTTCTTCAGGACGCATATGCGCCAGCCGGTATCTAACAAACAAGCGACGTTGCCGCCTGCTGACCCAGAGGCAGCCGCAAAATCGAAGAAATGAGCTTGGAAGAAATCGTTGCAAGCTGCTTCGCATGTTATAGGGAAATGAAAACCCGCAAATTTAATTCCAAAAGTGTTTTTGAGAGATAGGGACGTGCGTGCCACGAATGCTGTTTTTTAGGCGCAACAAGTAACCCGTCAGGGTCTATTACGAGGGCCTTCAGGATCAAGCCCAATAAAATCCTCAGCCACCTAAATGGGGTCAATGCGTTCCGCTCTGAACTCCAGCCAAACCTTGGGTTTGCCGTTACTAGCGGCTCCATTTTAATCGGCGAGCTGACGAAAACCTTGTCCTAAAGCAAAGCGGATGCCGATCACCTTCCCCATATTCTCTAGAAGACATCGTAGGGGAGAATGTTTGACTACTAAGAAAGAAATCGTTGCTCGCCTGGAGTCACAGCTTAATGCCGCCAGCGAGGTGCGGGCAAAGCTTGCAACTGAGCCAAAGGCGCTCGAATGGCGCCATGCCTTGCGAGCGTGGCAATCTGAAAGGCTTGCTAAAACGCATGCGGATTTTCTCGATAGCCCCCGCCATCACGACACGGCTTCGTTTTTTCTAAGCGACATATACGGGCCAAAAGACCTTCACGAGCACTTGGACGCGGTGCGGGGGCTCATGCCGCTTATCACGAAGACGCTCCCCGCTTCTGGCCTCGAAACGGTCGCCGCCGCAGTCGAGCTTAACGCCCTTTCCGAATCGCTCGATGCTGAAATGGCGGCGGTTTTGAAAGACTTTGTTTCGGACTTGACGGACGCGCAATATGCGGAAGCCTACCGCGCCGTCGGACGCAGGGCGGATCGCGAGCGGCAGATTGAGCTGATCCTTGAGCTTGGCTACTCGCTCGACCGCCTGACGCGCAAACCCTTCATTGGCGCAGCGCTCTCCTTGATGCGGAAACCTGCTCTTCTCGCCGGCCTCGCGGAGCTACAGAACTTCCTTGAACGCGGTTACTCGGCGTTTCGAAAAATGGGGGGCGCGAAGGAGTTCTTGGAAATGATAGCGTTACGGGAACGAGCATTGCTCGATATGTGGTTTGCCCCCAGCTTAAGCCAAGTCACTAGGGTGGGCCGTTCATCGCCTCGCTGAGGAGTGTAAGCGCGTTGCGCAGCGGCGAGCAGCGCGGCCCCGGCTTCATCCATCTCGCCAAACCTCGCATGGTGCGCCTTGGGCAAAAGCCATATCTCGTAGTATGCGCTCGCACCGCATATCGGGCTTTTTGCCAATAGTGCGCTTTATCAGGTTTTTGCCTGAGTCAGCCGCAGCGAAAGACGTTGTCTTCAGCCGCCTTTTTTACCGGTATCAATGTTTAAGCTGCTTGCCGCCGGGCAAGCTCTCGCTTCAAGATCGCGAACACTTGGGGAGAAAAAACCATGGAAAGATGCCCCATGGCTTCAATCTGCACGTCTTCAGCCTTTGATAGATAGGCACTTACTTGCGGAGCGACAAAATTGTCGTGGCGACTCCATATACTGAGTGTTGGCACGGTTTCCCGCCCCCCTTCCGCAAGTTTCTTGAGCCAGGGCGATCCGATCTCCATCTCGCGCGCACTTTGACCGAACCCGAAATGCGCAAGGCGCGTGCCATGGTGCGGGCAGCCTAAGGTAATGAGTTTCACGACCGGACCGCGCCCATAGCGCTTGAGGCAAGCTCGGGCTACAAGCCCGCCCATACTATGGGTCACCAGGACAATTTCCCGGACACCCGTTTTTTCAGAGAGCGCCTCGATGTAACGGTGAAGGCTTTCAGCCAGTTGATCGATGCCTGCGAAGGGGGGCTCCAGATTTACTGCCGCCACCAGCAGCCCCTCCCGCCTCAAGCGAGCTCTTACCCACGACCAAAGCCCCCTATTGCATAAGTATCCGTGAACGAGCAGTACCAATCTCTCGCCGCCGCGTTGCTTCTCTGGCGAATCCTCTCGGTTCAACAGCGCCTCGAAGGGTTGGATAACGGCGAAGAGCGCGAAAATTGACAGCCACTCCAGGATGAACGTCCGGAGGGCGGCAGCGAAGCCTAATTTCCAGGACGACTTGGCGAAAAGGCGGAGTCCCGCAGCGGCGAAAGTCAGGAGCGTTAGAAGCGCATACAGGACCAAAAGGGCGGCAGCACTAGCAAACAGCGCCTCAAGGGTGCTTATTCCGCTCATACGAAATGTGAGCCATAGAGCTGCGATCTGGAGCATCAACACCCATCGCAGTATTCTCGCGACCATGTCCACACGCAGAGGTTTAAAAAAGTTGCATACCTTAAGATCGCTCTGACAAAAATCATGCCGCGATCAGGGTTCCTGCCCAGGATATGTTGCGGTGGTATAAAAGGAGTATCCGGCGTGAAATCGCCCGCAAGCGGGCGAGATCCACGGCTAAGCTTTTGCCGATCCTTGGCTCGCTTCTGCAGTCACGTCTATTTTTGAGATGGCGTAAGAAAGCCGTGCCTCTATTCAGGTGATCGCATAACTAAAATAAAGAATAATAATGTAATAAGAGCAGATACTATCAAGCCTCCGACGAAACCTCCAAATATTGATCCTATTACTCCTTGGTTTTCCTGATAGGCTTTCAGGAAGAAATACACCATAAAGGATAGAGTCATTAACGGCCAGAGTGCGATAAGGACATTTTTATATCGTTCAAACACCTTATTTTTCCTGATTTTATCTTTTGACTATAAAGACTCCCAACAATATTGATCGCACATAAATCCTAAAATGCTGGAAATTTTCACGGGCGTTGAAGTCGCAGGTGATCTGTGACAGATGGGTGCCTCTGCCCATGACGCCGCGCGCCGTAAACGTGACTTTCTGGTGGCGTATCTGGCGTCAAGCCATTGAGAAAGCTCATACGCCAGCTACAGCAGGCCAAGGGCCTCGTAACGGTCTTCGGCATCGGCCATGATCATGATTTCGTTCATTCCCTGCGGGCTCCAGTGGTGCAGGATGCCGAGATCGAGCGTTGCATTCATGTCCTCACGCCATGCCTGCACTTCGCCAACGGTGGGTTGGATACTTGTTCAAGTCTCTAAAGAATGGATCGTTTTCGACGCTGTAGCGCGCGAGCGAACGATTGCGCACTGGCATCAGCAAGCCGGGAGTGCGGATAACATAGGGAGCGGCAACTATAGCCGCGCCGAGCCCAAGCAGCGCACTGAACCGTTCCGGGTTTGCCGGAGGCTCCGAACTCTGAGAGAGAGGAGCCAATGGAGCAGAAGAAGCAAGCCAATCGCTATTCACCTGAGGTGCGCGCGCGGGCACGACGTTCCGTCAGAAGGCGCGATCCATGTGTATTATCAGGTTCATGAGCACCGACGTCGCCGCGGCTATGTGGCCGCTCGCACAAAATAGGTGGTATTATACGCGAATGCGGCAGCTTGGGCGGATGGCGAAGCCTGTGATTTACAGTTCACATGATTGAGGCACAACAACTATTGTGAAAGCCCGGCAGCTCACATTATTCGGTCTGTCCATCGGACTTGTCGCGCTCATCGGCGTTTCCATTGCTGGCGCGCCCAATTTCTTGTTCTTTGCAATTGTTACGGCAACGGTCCTCGCGACAATTGCGATTCGCCTTCTCTTTCCTAAAAGCCAGCTGCTCCCCATTACGTTTGCAAGCCTTATGGCTGTTTACGCCTCTATCTTCGCACTGTTTGTAGAGAGCATTTTTAGCGACACCAAAGATGTCTCTCGAGGAATCGGCTTTAGCGCGCCCATTCTATTTTTTATTCTAAGGTGCTGGTATCGCCGCGCGGAGGTGGGTGCGGCGGTCGTCACTACAAACATTCGTAACGGGAAAGGGCTGCTTCGCGCTTTCGCCTGGCTCCTACCCATTTGCCTCGCCGGCGTTGGCGTTTATCTGCTCTCCGGTATCGCAGAACCGGCCCTCAATACTGATCTCGCCTTACTTGGCGCTATGGCCCTTATCGGGTTGATCGTTTTCTTTGTGGGCAAAGAGGTTGCGGCTTTCCTGGTTGATACTGGCCTCCTTTTTGAGGAGTTCCTTTCACGTGTGTCGCGCCTCACTATACCGGCGTTCGCCTTCCTTACATTTTACGCGCTGCTGGTGATCGTCTTCGGAGCGCTCTACAGCATCATTTCCCAGCACTCCATTGAGCCTCATTTTCGCGTTGGAAATATCACGCGGCCATTGAGCTTCTTAGAGGCAATGTATTTCTCCATCGTAACCATCAGTACGGTCGGCTATGGCGATATCGTACCAGCGAGCAACCCAGTCCGCGTGCTCGCCTCCCTCGAAGTGGTCTGCGGTGTGATGCTGCTGTTATTCGGGGTTTCCGAATTGCTGGAGTACACGCGTGAACACCGCGGCCGGCGTCGTGTGGTGGGACAGGCAAGGCGCTCCCGCCGCTCGCGACGGCAGCGACGTGCAACTCGCGCTTCTCAGCCGAATGCCTGACGACGCCGGCTGTGGCGCTCCCGCACCGAAACACGCGACAAGTCTGTTTCGCGTAGCACTTAATGCGCCGTCCCAGCCTCGTTGGCGGCGTTTTCCGCGTCAGCCATGATTGTTATTTCGTTCATGCCGTAAGGGCTGAAGTTGTGGCGTATGCCCATGTCCAGCGCGTCGTTCAGGCTCTTACGTCATGCTTTCACTTCCGCTGGTGGCAAACATATAACCCTTAGCCTTAGGTCGGTCGCAACACAGGGTAAATGGATTGTTGGTTTTTCTGGGAATAGGCTCGTTGGGCCTGGCGGGGGCGGGCGAAGGAGCGCCCTATGGCACCGGGCGCTTATTGGAAAGGCTATCTTAAACTCTCGCTCGTTTCGTGTCCCATCATCCTTTCCCCTGCAACATCGAGTGCAGAAAAAATCTCATTTCACCGCATCAACAAGATGAATGCCGAGCAAGACACGTCGCGCGCGCGACGTGTCTTGCTCCTGCTCCACTTCGCGTCGAGGACAGCGAAGGTTCGCCAGACGCCCCGCCTCTTTGGCGGTTGGTAGAGTTGAGCAGGGCCATTCGTATCGAGAGCACGAGACACACGAGCAGTTGTGCCTTACCCTGTCTCGTCGCTTAACGTGGTTAGACAGCCGCTCGCACCGAATGACACGAGATTTCGCTTCGCTTTACTCTCATGACTTCGTCCGCATCGCCACATGCGTGCCGCGCATGAAGGCAGCGGGGGTCACGGATAATCTGGCCGAGACCATCGGGCTCGCGAAAGAGGGCAGCGCGGCCAGGGCCGCATTAATGCTGTTTCCGGAACTCGGTCTTTCTGCCTATGCAATCGACGATCTGCTTTTTCAGGACGCATTGCAGGATGCCGTCCAATCCGCGGTCGAGAAGCTTGCCCAAGCCTCCTGCGGCCTTTACTCCGTGCTCATCGTGGGAGCTCCGCTGCAATGGAAGGGCGCGCTCTTCAACACCGCCGTCGTGATCCACAACGGCGCGGTACTGGGGGTCGTACCGAAGATCTATCTGCCAAACTATCGCGAGTTTTACGAACGGCGCCATTTTCAGTCCGGGGCGGGAATTTGGAATGAGCAGATTACCGTTGGAGGCCGGGATGCCCCCTTTGGCAGAGGCCTCCTGTTCCGCTCCATAGGCTCGGTAAGCTTCACTTTTCATGTCGAGATCTGCGAAGACTTTTGGGTGCCGCTGCCTCCGTCAACACCTGCGGCACTTGCCGGAGCCGAAGTTCTGCTCAATCTTTCCGCGAGTAACATCGTGATCGGGAAAGCCGAGACGCGCCGCCTCCTATGCGCGAGCCAGTCGGTACGGGCGCTCGCGGCTTACGCATATTCCGCGGCGGGTCCGGGTGAATCGACAACTGATTTGGCTTGGGACGGGCATGCTGCAATATTCGAATGCGGTGAACGTCTTGCCGAGACGACGCGTTTCGCCCAAGATTCCGGAATCATCTTTGCAGATGTAGACCTTGGCCGTATTCGCCAAGAGCGGATGCGCATGAACTCCTTCGGCGATTGCGTTCGCGAAGAGGCTGAGCGCATATCCAAGTTTCGCACCGTCTCATACCGGCTCAGCGCGCCGCAAGAAACGGTTGAGCTTCGGCGGCCGATCGAGCGCTTCCCCTTCGTTCCGTCTGATCCCGAGAAGCTGCGTGAGCAGTGCTACGAGGCTTACAATATTCAGGTTCAGGGGTTGGCCACGCGACTGCGAGCCACGAAACTTGAGCGCGTCATTGTCGGTGTGTCGGGCGGGCTGGACTCGACGCAGGCGGTTATCGTGGCGTCGCGTGCCATGGACCTATTAGGGCTTCCGAGGGCAAATGTGCTTGCCTATACGCTTCCCGGCTTTGCAACCTCTGAGTCCACCAAAGCGAATGCTTGGGCCCTAATCCGAGCGCTCGGAGTAACCGGAGCGGAGATCGACATCCGGCCTGCTGCAAGGCAAATGCTTGCTGATCTCAATCATCCATTCGCCAAAGGCGAGGAGGTCTACGACGTTACCTTCGAAAATGTGCAGGCCGGCCTTCGAACGGATTATCTCTTCCGTCTAGCCAATCAGAACATCGGCCTTGTTGTGGGAACGGGCGATCTCTCCGAGCTGGCGCTTGGCTGGTGCACCTATGGCGTCGGGGATCACATGTCCCATTACAACGTCAACGCCTCGGTGGCAAAGACGCTCATCCAGCACTTGATCCGCTTTGTGGCTGGTTCTGGAGATGTAACCAGCGCAACTTCCGGCATTTTACAGGCGATCCTCGATACTGAAATTTCACCTGAACTTATTCCACGCAGCGCTAGCGGAGCGATCCAATCCACCCAGGCAATTGTAGGCCCCTACGCCCTGCAGGATTTCAACCTTTTTTACCTGACACGGTATGGTTTCAGGCCGTCCAAGATTGCGTTCCTGGCACACCACGCGTGGGGCGATCGTGAGCGGGGAAACTGGCCAGCAGACATCCCGGAAGCGGCCAAGAAAGCCTTCTCCGTCGGCGAAATCCGGCACTGGCTGGAGGTATTTTTGAGACGTTTTTTTGCCAACCAGTTCAAACGTTCGGCATTACCGAACGGCCCGAAGATTTCTTCGGGCGGCTCTCTCTCGCCGCGCGGCGACTGGCGAATGCCGTCGGACGCGGATGCCGCGGTGTGGCTGGCCGAACTCACGAACAATGTGCCTCGATCATGACCGGGACAGAGAGCCTGGAGGATGCGTAGTGCCAGCTCCCGATTGGCGCTCTTCTGATGATGGATTGATTACTTTTCTTGCGCGCCGTCTTTGCTCGCCCGAATGGCCTTCATCATTGATTTCGGCCTTCGCGCGCGTGGGTGGCGATGAAACGGCAGCTTCGCTTTTATAGACGGCGGCAGGAACATTTTGGAGTGGCGGCGATTTCAGTGCTTGCAGAAGAGAACGAACCGACCCGCTATTGGGCTATTGGTGAAGCTCTCTCCTGCGGGGCGCGCCCGGCAGTCCGTTACCACATGCTCGACGCGCCTCCCTTGCGTCGCCTTGCTGAGGTTGTTCCTGCGCCATTGTTTTCTCCATGAAGCCCGCTCGTGGAGCCCGCATTATAGGCATGATGGTAATATAGTTCGCGGCTCCCGAGAATGCCGACATGGCCTCGGAGCCGCTTTTTGCTCCGCAAGGGCCGGCCGGAAATTCTCCGCCGTTGATATGCATCATAGCCGTGTCGGGCAAATGCGCCATTCTGCACACTATGGAGCCAACCACGGAATGGGATGAAGCGACATTCTCCTCGCTTGGCGGCGTGTCCCGCGAGGGTGAGCTTATTGCCCTCATTCGCGAGTTCGTGCACGAGCTTCATCCGCAACAGGCGAAGTTCTTGGACTTCTCCCCATCGAGCCGCTTGGCCGCGAGCACGGCATCGAAGCACGGCTCGCTGAGGACAAAGACCACCTAACCTTTCTTGCCGGCAAACTTGTTCAAGTCCGCCCTCGGTAGACAAATTTAAAACACCAAAACCTTGTCCGCCGCGCGAGTTTCCACCGCTAGCGCGTGCATGCTGCTGCATGGGGAGGGAGGGCATAACGTGAGCCGTCATTGGCCCGGGGTGCTTGTTTGGGATGTACCAAGATCAAGCCCGCCTGCCTTCTGGCACATTTTGACAGAAGTCAATGCGTGCGTTGGCTATTTGCAGGAGTTTGCAAACATGGCCACATTCATTATGTTGACCCGTCTCAGTCACGAGAGTTTGAAATCGCCGGGTACACTTGCCGAGCTTAGCCACGAGGTTATGGAGCAAATTCGGAAGAGTTGCCCGAATGTCGAGTGGGGTGCGAGCTATGTTGTGCTCGGACCTGCGGACTACCTCGACATTTTTACAGCACCGGACATAGAGACCGCCACAAAGGTCGCAACCATCATTCGCACCTTCGGCCATGCCACAACGGAAGTCTGGGGCGCCACCGAGTGGGAGAAGTTTACGGGCTTCCTGCGCAGCTTGCCGCAGGGTGAGAAGCGCAAACTAAAAAACTAGCAGAATTGAACGCCGATTTGACCGAATGGACCCTCAGCCGGAAAGCAATGGAAGCTTGAAAGCGATCCGTTTCTCTCATGATGCCGATATCGGTGTGTGCGGCGTTGGCCCGACCCTTGAAGCTGCTTTCGAGCAGGCGGCTTTGGCAATGACGGCCGTGATGACCGATCCGGCCAAGATCCAACTCAAGGAAGCCGTACAGATCGAATGCGACGCGCCCAATGTGGAGTTTTTGCTCGTGGATTGGCTTAATGCCATCGTCTTTGAGATTGCCACGCGAGGCATGATTTTTAGAGACTTCAAGGTCAGCATCGATGGCCACCGGCTTCATGGCGTAGCAACCGGCGAGGCCCTCTCTCAAGAACGGCACGCCCCCGCCGTCGAGGTCAAGGGCGCGACCCTTACCGAGCTCGCCGTCGTCGAGGACCACCCCGGCGAGTGGCGCGCGCAATGCGTCGTGGATGTTTAGAACACGAAGGTTGGAGCCATGGACATCTCGCAGATGCAGAAATTGTCCGAGACCGCTTGGCAGATCCCTGCCAGCGGCGCGATGCGGGTCCCGGCCATTATTTATGCCAGCGAGAGCCTCGTCCGTGACATGGACGAAAAGGTTTCTGAACAGCTCAGAAATGTCGCTGCGCTTCCTGGGATCGTCCGCGCAGCCTATGCCATGCCCGATGCCCATTGGGGGTACGGTTTCCCGGTTGGAGGGGTGGCAGCCTTCGACGCCGATGAGGGCGGCGTAATTTCGGCTGGAGGTGTTGGGTTTGACGTGTCCTGTGGTGTTCGCGCGCATTTGACCCAATTGACTCGCGACAAGATTATCTCTGTTCAGGCAGAGCTCGCCGATGCGCTTTATCGCGAAATCCCGGTAGGGCTTGGGTCGCACAGCACGATCACGCTCGACGAAGCCGAAATGACGGCCATGCTGCTTGGCGGCGCGCGCTGGGGGATCGAGCGGGGCTATGGCCGGGCTGAGGACCTGGACCGGATCGAGGAGCGCGGTTGCATGGCGGGCGCCGATCCGGCAGCGGTCTCGGATCAGGCCAGAAAACGTCAGAGGCGCGAGATGGGCACACTCGGCTCCGGCAATCACTATTTGGAGGTGCAAGAGGTCGCGGAGATTTTCGATGATGCGGCGGCTACTGCATTCGGGTTGAAGAAAGGCGAATGCATCCTGTCCATTCACTGCGGATCGCGAGGACTGGGTCATCAGATCGGCACCGAGTTCATGCGTGAGATGGCGATCGCGGCGGAAGCCGGAGGCTGGCTTCTCCCGGATCGGGAGCTTGCTTATGCGCCGATAAAGTCCGATTTGGGTCAGCGTTATCTCGGCGCCATGCGCTGCGCCATCAACTGCGCGCTCGCTAACCGTGAGATTATCGGACATCTTACCCGGCGTGTTTTCGCACAGTTGTTCACGCATGCGGAGCTACCGCTTTTATTCGACGTATCGCACAATACCTGCAAGATAGAGCCGCATCTTGCCGGAGGACGGGCTTGCCAGTTCTATGTGCATCGCAAGGGCGCGACGCGCGCCTTCGGTCCATATCATCCGAGCTTGCCCACGGACCTGAAGCCCTTTGGACAGCCGGTGCTTATCGGCGGAAGCATGGGTACGGCATCCTATGTGCTTGTGGGAACCGCCGAGTCCGAAGCGCTGGCGTTCTCCTCCGCTTGTCATGGGGCTGGCCGGCAAATGAGCCGCCATCAGGCGCTGAAGAATTGGAGCGGACGGCAAATCATAGATGAGCTGAGGGGGCGCGGCATCATTGTAAAAAGCCCGTCGCGGCGCGGTGTCGCCGAGGAAGCGCCCGGTGCTTACAAGGACGTTGGCGCCGTTGTCGATGCCACGGAAGCGGCCGGCCTTGCGAAGAAGGTCGCCAAACTGGCTCCGATGATCTGTATCAAGGGGTGAGGACGCCGCGTCATCGTAAGGCCGCACATTACTATTGCTTGTACAAATCCGGGACGAAGCCATGGCGTTTGTATCTGCGAAGAGCCTGGACTCGAGCCGTCCTAATCGTTCAAGCCAAGGAGTTTCTGGGCCAAACGGAGAGAAATCATGATCGCCCATACAGCCAGGGCATTCGACGTAGATCTCAGCGAACTCTCCCTCAAGGTCGGCGAAATGAGCCGCCTCGGCGAAAAACAGATCAGGGACGCTATCGAGGCTCTGGAGAAGCGCGACATCGCGCTCGCCAAGCTCGTCGTCGCTGCAGACGATCAGGTGGATGCGCTGCAGCGTGACATCGAGGAGAAGGCCGTCGCCACCATTGCGCGGCGGCAGCCGGTGGCGGTCGACCTTCGGGAGATCGTCGGAGCGTTGCGGATCTCAAACGACCTCGAACGCATCGGGGATCTGGCAAAGAATGTTGCAAAGCGGGTGCCACTGTTAGGTGACGCGTTCCCTCCTAGCGCGGTTATGCTGCAGCTCCATCGCATGGTAAAACTTGTGCTCAGCCAATTGACGGGAGTGGTCCAAAGCTATGAACGCCGTGACATAGTCGCAGCCCTGGATGTGTGGCGTAAGGACGAGGAGATCGATGCCTTGCACAATTCTCTGTTCCGGGAGCTGCTCACCTACATGATGGAAAATCCGCGCAATATCGCCTTCTGCACGCACGTGCTCTTCTGTTCAAAGAATGTCGAGCGCATGGGCGACCATGCGACGAATATCGCTGAGACTATTTATTATATCGTGCAAGGGAAACCCTTGCTGGAAGAGCGCCCAAAGGCAGATTTGACCAGTACAGGCGGCAGCGGCTAGCGCTGCATATCGCGGCTGAAATGCCGCGTCATGCAGGGTGTAAAGACCCGCAAACTGCGCTCCAAAGTTCTTTGCGAGCCTTATCGCGACGTTGAGGTGCTCAGACGTTTTTTCATAGGGCCGGCGCAGCTAGGTGTCACAAATGCCGGCTCGGTCTATGGCGGTTCCTCACGATTGCGTTGAGAAGCCGGGTGACACGGGCTTTAGCCGCCGGGCCGTCCACTTCGGCGATGACATCCGCGATTCCCCGTCCGGGGCGAATGAACTCTTTCTGAAAAGTGCCAAGATCGATCCCCTGTTCACGCCCGTTCGTGGCTCCGGCGTCTGGGATGCGGGGTCCGGCTTCGTCTGCGACAATGACCCTGAGCAGCCAGCCCTCGCTTGCATGGCGCGGTGCAATCTCTAGCGTCGCAATGGTCGCGATTTCGCTGAGATCTTGACGCTCTTCATCACCGAAGTGGATTTCCTTGCCAATAGGAAGTTCCCGCAGCTCCACCCTGCGCGTTGCTGTGATCCTGAAGGAGCGCGGCGCTGCTGCCAACTCGGCTTCAATCCAGCGAACGATCTGTTCGGGTTCGAACATCGACGGGGTAGGTTTCCGTTCTTGGCGTCATTGGAACCGATTCATGCCGCATGCCCGGCTTGCGAAATATGAGCGGCCGCAGTCTCCAATATACATGCGCTATCTCAGCTCATCGAACCGAAAGCGCAGGACCCGCGCCATCTGTCCGTCGGACCGGAGTCTCCTCCGGGGTTCTCGAACAAGAGGGCTACGGGTCCCTCCGCCATGCTTCACCGGCAGACTGGTTCATCGATTGGGCAGTTCCACGCCCGTAGACGGTTCACTGCCTTTCTTCGCCAATCTTACCTCAGCACGACGGTAATTCATTTAAGCGTACGAACGAGCTGTAACGCATTGATTTCCATCAAACCCACCGCGGATTGACTTGTCTAAAAGACTTTCAGAACCTCTCGGACTGGAAATAGCGATTGCCTACCGGCTGAGCAGTTGGCCGCGCCCCGTAAGAAGGGGTGATAACCTCAGGTGATAATCATGCAAGAACAATCGAACCAAACAGGAAAGCCGGCAGAGGAAGAGGAAGTAACGCTTGCGATTTCGCCTGAGAAGGTTTGCTTCATTATCGTCAAAGCTCGGGAATTCGACGCCAAAGACGAAGTGACGGAGCCGGACCCAGGATCGAATCCTTCGGATGACATGGACGTCGCAGTGCTCGAAGACCACAAAGACGACCCCGTCGTCGAGGAGCTCACGTCATTCATCGAGTCCTTGTCGGAAGATGAGCAGATTGATCTCGTCGCGCTCGCATGGCTCGGGCGGGATGACTATTCCGCCGATGATTGGCAAACCGTGCGCGAGGAGGCGGCCTACGCTCACAAGATTAGATCGAAGAAGACCCGCTCCGGCTCAAGAGTGAGCCTCGATCGCACAAGCGAGTTTGTCCCGGTAGGCCCATGACTGAATGCTGAGAGCGCTTCCTCTCTTAGAGGCAATGCGGACGCTCCAGACTTTCGATGCGATATCTGCTTAGCAAGCTCCGCGGCTGTGACGTCGTCGCCGCGTTAATTCTAGTTTTAAATAACTAAGTCAACGCGCGCGTCATGGGGTTTTACTTTCCGGTCGCGAATTCCGGCCCGTTAAAAAAATGCCTCAGAATTTTTCCGAAATTAATTCCTGCGTTCCTCGGATTTTCAGAATTAAAAGCCCTGGGCGCTGCCGGAAGGTATTGCCGCCACCGCCGCGATAGCAATATGGATCTCAACACGTGTAAATCGTCTCCAGATAAAAAATTCCCTTAATTTTTAAAGATATACCCAGTTCATGCCAAAACCCGAAAATCCTTTGGGTTGATGACGCGGAAGTTGTCCGTGACCGAATCGCGCAGGTCCGCCCAGTTATGCGGGACTTTCTCGCGTAAGAAGGTGAGCACTGCCCCGGCGAACTCCCGTGATGTGGCGTAGCACTTATTATGCGTCACGTGCTTGTGCATCGCACCCCATAGCCGCTCGATGGGGTTCAAGTGCGGGCAATAGGCCGGGATGAAGTGCAGCCTGATCCTGCGGCCCGGCTGGGCCAGCCAATCTTGCACAAGCTTGGCGTGATGATAACGAGCGTTATCCAGATAAACATGGATCATCGCCAGCAGTGGATACAGCGCTTCGAGCGCTTCCAGCAGCCTTATCGTCGAGGCGGCGTCGATGGTTTCTGCCTCGATCATGCGGGTTTGCCCGGTCTCAAGGTCAATCGCGCCGTGAATATTGATGCGCTGCCGCCCGCTTGTCTGCTCGATCGCCAGTTTTTCTTGCTTGGGCGCCCAGCAGCCAACCGGCCGTGCGGCATGGGTTGGATGCACCGCATCCACGAACAGCACGGCCTCGTCAGGGCCAAGCGCGTTCTGCAAACTTCTCGTAACCGGCCATGAATGCCTGCTGTTTTTCCGCATCCAGATTACGGCCGATAACTTCTGGCTTGCGGTATTCCAATCCCAGCCGGTGCAATAAGGCAATCAATCCCGCGCGGCTTTCGTAAACGATGCCGAATTCCCGCTCAATAAACGCTCCGATTTCGCGCGTGCTGCGCGGCAAGGCCGGGCTACATAAGCCTTCAGCGTCTCCTCCTGTGCGGTTGCAAGACGGCTCGAACTGCCTCCGGCATCGAACTGTTCCAGGCCCGCGATCCCGCGCTCGTCATAGTGCTTACTGTTTCCTCCACCGGAAGCGCAGAAAACCGTGTCCGGCATGTCCTTCGCACATCATGAATAACGAAGTCCTCAAACTGCTTTCCTTGCGCTTCGAGGTCCGCACGCATAAGCGCATCAAGGCGGTGCTTGGCCTTGCTGAAGCCGGAAATTGGCCGCCGCCCGGCCAGTGGTGCTGAAAAGGAAATCGCCGCCACGGAAGCGCGGCAAGCCTTCGAGAAGCGCGAGAATATCGGGCGTCAGCGGCACAGCATGCGGCACGGCCTTACCCTCCTTCGCTTTCATCCTTGCCGACGGGACAATCCATATTCCTGAATTGAAATCAAACTCACCCCAACTCGCCCCAGCGGCCTCATTGCGGCGAAGCGCCGTCAGAATAAGAAGCTTGAAGAACTGGCCGAAGGGGGTAGCCAAGCGTCTCGCTTGCGCGCCAGTAAGCAGCGATCTCGAAATCCTTCAATACGCGCGAGCGGATGTTGCGCTCGCCGATCAAGACGGTAGGTTTGATCCTGGCACATGGCGAAGTCTCAAGCCCGTAATCGCCGCTATCGACGCACCAATTGAAAAAAGTGCGGACCATGCCGAAAATCGCATGCGCCTGCGCCGTAGCACCTTTAGCGGCAATTGCCGCGATGACGCTTTTCACATCGCTCTTGGCGATCTCTGTCACTGGCCTATCCATCCATTGCGCCAACTCGCGTCTCATCTCGTTAGCGGTCACGCGCCCGGTTCGAAGCTTCGAAATTTTCGCCGGACATAATCTTCGAATACGGCTCCGAAGGTGTGGGTTTGCCGCTTCCTCTCCGCTTCAAGCGCAGCCTTCCGTTCCCGCTCAGCCTCCACGACGGGATCAATGCCGCGTGCGATCATGTCAAGCCATTCGCGGGCTTTTGCTCGGGCTTGCTCCAAGCTCAATTCGCCATATGTGCCGAGCGTACGGCGGACTGGATTGTTCGAGCCGGGGAAGCGCTTCACAAGGATAAAACTTTTCACCGGCGCATCCGGCTTGCCCATGACGCGCACGCCGAACGAGGGCACCACGCTGTCGATGACCTCGTAGGGCTTGTCCGCTGGCTTAAGCGATTTCAGCGTCCTATGGGTGAGATTTTTCTTCACTGCGGCTTCTCCAGCCATGGCAACAAGTCCATGGCAACACTATGGCAACGGATTTTGCTGTTTTCCCATGTTGCCGTATGTGTAGCTATGTTGTATGCGAGAAGCCTAAACACTAGTTATACAAAGATTTTTTTGTGCACAGTGCGCTGCTATGTTAAGCCGTGCTTTAGACAGACATCTGCTTTACACCCAGAGGGTCGGAGGTTCAATCCCTTCCGCGCGCACCATTAAAATCAAGTACGCAAACCCGGAAGTTCGCGAGAAGTATCTCAGCGTTTAGTCTGAATTACTCAGGCGTGCACACTCTCATTGTCGCGTGGGCTCATTACGCGCCGTCAAGCAACTGGGAATATGCATGCGGTGCTGTAGGCGGTTGCGATACGACCGGCAATGGACGCTCTTCATTTCGCGTCGAATCCGCTTTTTGCTGGAAGGCATGCGAGACGAGATAGTCGCGCAAGACGTGACCAAAACGGACATCTTTGATTGGCACATCGGCCCTATCGGGGAACGAGGCTCGCATAGGCAAGCCGGTCAGCGCCCGCCAGAATACGAGGAGCGGGTCGCGTTCACTCTTTTGACTATTCACCGTCTGCTCCATCCGCCGCGATGCGACTTAGGCCATTTATTGCCGCTGTTTGCCCTGCTCGGTCACGAGATGGAGAAAGGCTGCTATCTCCCTATTCTGCATCTCGTTTTCAGGGGCTGTAGCACCCGCTCCCGACAAATGGCCCATAGGCCGATCCTTGTTGATGGGGAGATAGCGGACATCGGGGATATATTGCGCCACTTCCTGCGCTTCATATTCTGGGTTTAGGAGATCGCCGGTCCCAGCAAGTAGCAACGTCTTGGCTTTGATCGATTTTAGCGCCTTGTGGTAGTCGCCGTTCATACCCGGCGTGTCACCGACATTATGATGGTCGTAGGCCCAACTCTGATAGATCCAGTCGAGAGCATCCATCCGCTTCCAACCTGCCTCCTCGGCCTTCCTCAAATAGTCGGGTGCATCCAGGTTTTTCGGCAGCTGCGATTCCTGATAAAGGGGCGTCCGCACGACCACGCCGCCAAGCCAACCCGCCCAAAGCCGCATACCCTGTTCCGGAGGATCGTTGGCTGGGTAGTTTCCGCCCATGAATTTCGGATCGGCCATGATGGTTTGCCGCAGCATTTCAAGAATGCCGGTTGTCCATGCGGGCGTTCGCCCAAGCGGAATGATTGGCACGATCGAGTCCATCATGTCCGGATAGCTTACCGCCCATTGCAACGCTTGCATTCCTCCCATGGAAGCGCCGGCCACCGTCACAAGACGCGTGATACCGAATTTTTCGCTCACAAGGCGATGCTGCGAGTTGACCATGTCCCGTATATTGAATTTCGGGAACTGCGTGCGCGGCTGGCTCTTACTGTTGGATGGCGAGGTTGTCAGGCCATTGCCGATTGCGTCGGTGCAGATGATAAAATATTTCGTGGGATCGAGGGCTCGTCCTGGCCCGATCAGATAGTCGAGGCGATGATGATTTCCGCCGATCGCAGTCACCATCAGGATCGCGTTTGTCTTATTGGCGTTCAGCGTGCCATGGGTGACATAGGAGATGCCGAAATCTTTGATCGACTCGCCGCTTTCCAGTTTGAAATCGCCAAGCTGAAACGTTTGGTGCGGCGGATCATTCGGTCCGTGGGCTTTTGCGGGCGCGCCTGCCAAAATAAGAATAAGGGCAAATGCAAGTTGCCTCATGACGCCTCCCGTTCGTTTCTTTTGCGCGATGTTAAGCTCACGGCATAGTGAGAACAATTAGACCAATGTGGCGGATTATTCCGGCGGGAGGGAATACGCTCAATGGGGACCGCGCGTTGCCCTCCCTCCGCCGCATCAAGGTTTTCTCAGACCACGGCGCCAAGCTGCCAGGGCGCAAATTCATCATCGCCAAATCCCATGGCCTCGCTCTTGGTCTTCTCCCCCGAAGCGGTGCGCAGAATAAGCTCGAACAGACGCTCGCCACACGCCTCGACCGTCTCAACCCCGTCGGCAATACCGCCGCAATCGATGTCCATATCATCAGGCATGCGCTGATAAAGCGGCGTATTCGTAGCGAGTTTGATCGTCGGCGCGGGCTTGCAACCGAAAACCGATCCACGGCCCGTGGTGAAGCAGACGAGGTTTGCGCCGCCTGCCACCTGACCCGTAGCCGATACGGGATCGTAGCCAGGCGTGTCCATGAAAACGAGACCCTTTCGCCGTGACAGGTTCGGCATAGCCGACAACATCCACGAGATTGGTCGAACCGGCCTTCGTGACGGCGCCGAGCGATTTTTCGATGATGTTGGTCAACCCGCCAGCTTTGTTTCCGGGGGATGGATTGTTGTCGATCTTGCCGCCGTTTTTGGCCGTGTAATCTTCCCACCATTGCATGACGCGAACGAGCTTTTCGCCAACTTCGCGGTTCACAGCCCGCCGTGTTAGAAGATGCTCTGCTCCGTAAACCTCGGTCGACTTCGGATAAGATGACGGTCCCGCCATGCCGGACGATCAAGTCGGAAGCGACGCCTAGCGCAGGATTTGCGGTGAGGCCTGAAAAGCCGTCAGAGCCACCGCATTGGAGAGCGACATTGAGATGCGACGCGGGCACGGCGGTGCGCGTAACAGCGTTGGCCTCATCGAGAAGGGCCTTCACGCGCTCGATGCCCGTTTCTACCGTTCGCCTTGCGCCGCCGGATTCCTGAATGACCATCGTCTGTAATTTGCCGCTCTCGCGCAGCCTTTGCGCGGCAAGAAGACTGCCAATCTGATTGGCCTCGCAGCCAAGACCGACAACCACAACGGCAGCAAAATTTGCATGACGCGCATAGCCCGCAATGGTCCGGCGCAGGACATCCATGGCGTCGCCTTCCGCAGCCATGCCGCAGCCCGTTTTGTGCGTAAGGGCAACGACGCCATCGATGTTGGGGTAGCCAGCCAGAAGCCCTTCGCCTGTGAACGGGTTTTTGCGGAAGGCATCGGCGATGTAGCGCCCTACGCCCGCGGAGCAATTCACGGAGGTTAGAATGCCGATATAGTTGCGCGTTGCGACACGGCCATCGGGCCGCACAATGCCCTGAAACGTTGCCTGCGGTGAGATATAGTCTGTGGGCTGCGCTTCCTGGGCAAATCCATAGTCGCGGGAAAACTCTCGAATCTCGCAATTATGGGTGTGGACGTGATCGCCCGGCGCGATGGGCTGGCTGGCAAACCCAACGGTCTGCCCGTAGCGTGTAATCACCTCATCCTTGCCGATTGCGCGCACGGCGATTTTGTGGCCTCGCGGAATACGCGCATTGGCCGTTACGCCTTCCTCCGGGATCGCCGTTCCCGATAGAATATCAAGCCGGGCGACAACCACATTGTCGGCATCGTTGAGCCGGATCGTTAACGGCGCAGGAACTCATGGCTTTGCCTCGATCGTCAATCGGATTTCGCGCGACCGCCTAGATAAGCGGCCCGGATTTCATCGGTGTCCAGAAGCGTGGAGGGAAGGCCCTTCAGCAACGATCCTGCCGGTTTCCAATACATAGCCCCGGTCGGCGACCGAAAGCGCCATCTTTGCATTTTGCTCGACAAGGAGAACGGTCGTCCCTTGCTCTCGAATTTGCGAGATGACCTTGTATACTTCCTGCACGATGAGCGGAGCCAAGCCCAGGGAAGGCTCATCCAACAAGAGTAGTTTGGGCCGCGCCATGAGGCCCCGCGCAACGGCAACCATTTGCTGCTGCCCGCCAGAAAGTGTCCAGCCCAGCGCATTTTCGAATGGTTTGATCGCAGGAAAAATCCGAAACTTATCTTCCACGTCCGCCTCAAGGGCCGCACGCGACACACCGGACAAGTTCGAACCGCCAAGCAGGATATTTTCTCGAACGGTTAGGCCGGGAAAAAGGCGCCGCCGCTCCGGCACATGCGCGATGCCAAGGGAGACGATGGTACTCGGCTTAAGGCCTCCAATCGATTTTCCGGTCCATTGCACCTGCCCTGATTGAGGCTTCATAAGCCCGGAAATCGTCCGCAACAGCGTGCTCTTGCCTGCGCCGTTCGCGCCGAGAAGCGCAACGATTTCCCCTTCCTCAACGCGAAGCGATAGCCCCTTTAGCGCCTGCACTCGCCCATAGGCGGCCGTTACAGAATCAAGTTCAAGCAGCATTGCTAGCGGCCTCGCCGAGATAAGCAGCTATAACATTGGGGTCGCGCAGGACCTGTTGCGGCGCGCCGTCCGCAATGCGGCGTCCATAATTTAGGACTGTGATTTGATCAGCGATCTGCTCAACCATCGCCATATCGTGGTCGATGATGAGAATCGTTACCCCATGCCCCTTGAGTTGCTGCAGGAGTTCTACGAACCGATCTTTTTCGGCATGGTTTAGGCCAGCGCCCGGCTCGTCCAGCAGGATAAGCTTGGGATTTGCGGCAAGGGCTCGGGCTATCTCGATCAACCGCTGATGGCCGTAGGAGAAGTTTCCGATATCCTGATAGGCCCGATCTGCGAGGCCTACAAATTTAAGCGCGGAAAGAGCACGATCTCGAACCGCATCCGCACCGGCAAGCGCCTCCCGCGAATGTTCCGCGCCGACGCAAACATTCTCGAGCGCAGTCATGGCCGGGAATAAGCGGATATTCTGGAAGGTGCGCCCAACGCCAAGGCGCGCGCGCGTATGAGGAGAAGCATAGGCGATGTCTTTGCCATCGAACACGACGCGCCCGCCAGTAGGACGATAAAGTCCGCTCAGCACGTTGAGCATCGTAGTCTTGCCGGAACCATTTGGACCGATCAGTGCGTGCACGCTATTTCGTCGCACCGCAAGATCGACCTCATCAACGGCCTTCAGCCCGCCAAAGTGTTTCGAAAGCCCTTTCACATCGAGCAAGACTTCGCCTTCTGAATGATCGATGTGTCCTTGTCAGCGGCAGTGGCGAAATCATCTCGCACGTCCACACGCGGCTCAGGCACAAGACGCCGCCTCGCCCAACTGACGATGCCCCACAGGCCATCGGGCAAAAAGACCATGATCAGGATGACTGCCGCGCCGTAAACCGCCAGATAGACCACCTTCAGGAAGCGCAACCATTCGGGAAGAAGAATAAGTAGGCTTGTGCCAAGTGCCGCTCCGTATGCGGAAGTAGCGCCGCCGAGAAGCGCCATGGTCAAGAACACGACGGATTCGGCAAAGGTGAATTGGTCTGGGCTGATATAGGTAAAGCCACCGGCAAAAAGGCCGCCGCCGAGACCACCAACCAACGCCGAAAGAGTAAATGCCGCGACCTTTACCTTAAAAATATCGATTCCCGAAACACCTGCCGCGATCTCATTGTCTCTCACGGCCTGCATGGCGCGGCCGAGCCGCTGCCGTTTGAGCCTGAAGACTGCGAAACCAGCTGCGAAGAGCATGGCGATGCAGAAGGCGAGGAAATACCGGCTGTCGCTCAGGATTTCCGGCCGCCCAATTCCGCGCACGCCATCAGGACCGTGCGTAAGGGAAATCCAATTGTTCAGCGTGAGCGACAGGATGGTCTGAAAGCTGATCGTGACCATCGCCAGGTAGTGGCCAGCGAGCCTAAGACAGGCAAGGCCGAGGACAGCGCCCGCCAGGGCTGCGACGCCAACCCCCAGAAGAAGAGAAAGCCAAAAACCGAGCCCCAACTCGGTCGTACCCAGAGCAACGCAATAAGCGCCGAGACCGAAAAAAGCGGCCTGCGCGAGATTGATCTGGCCCGTATAGCCAAGCACGATAACAAGGCCGAAGACGGCGATCGCGTAGGTCGACGCCTGCATCAGCAGATTGAGCTGATAGCCATTCAAAGGGATGAATAATGGCAGCGCCACAAACAGAGCGGCCACAGCAAGTAACGCAAGGCCGCTCAGATGTTTCAAAGCGACGCCGCGCTTCACTGGCGGGGCGATAGCTACGGAGGTCATCTCGCTCATGCTTTTTCCGCAATCTTCTCGCCGAAGAGCCCCTCTGGCTTGATCATGAGGAACACAAGCAAGACCAGAAATGCGAAGGCGTCTTTATACGGCACCGAAATGTAGGCCGCGCCGTAGGTTTCGACGATGCCGAGTGTCAATCCACCTGCAATCGCCCCAATCACGTTGCCGAAGCCGCCGATGATGGTGGCTGCAAAGGCCTTCAGCGAGATAGCGCTTCCCATACCGACCGAAACAAACAGGATCGGTCCCACAAGTATTCCGGCGAGGCCCCCAAGGAAGGCGCTGTAGATGAAGGTGAGCATTATCATCGAGGCGACTGGAATGCCGAGCAGGCTCGCCATTTCCTTATCCTGCGACGTAGCCTGCATTTTCTTGCCAAGCAGCGTGTATTCAAAGAAGCAATATTGCACAACTACGAGGAGAGCCGTTACGCCCAGAATGATAAGATATTGGCTGTCCAGAAATACAGGCCCGAGCATGACGCCCGGGCTCGAAAGCACTCCGGGCAGCGACTGCGGCGCTGGCCCGTGAGCGGCGAGCATCCCATTTTGCATCAAAATGGATGCGCCGATTGTGCTGATGATGACCGGCAATAGGCCGCGATGGCGCAGCGGATAGTAAACTGCAAGATTGAAGAGAGCGCCAAAGGCCATCATCGCGATAAGAGCGATTAGGATGCTAAGGCCGTAGGGCAGCTCCAGATCAACGGCGAGCACCACCATCGCGAATGCTCCAAGCATTGCGAACTCGCCCTGCGCGAAATTGACGACGTTTGTTGCGCGAAAGATCAGGACGAAACCGAGTGCCACAAGCGCGTATATGCTTCCAACTCCCAGGCCCGTGAATAGAAGTTGCATCGCCATGGAGGTTCCCCCTCAGACTCGCCAGCGCTTTTGAGGATGATCAATGCCCCGCTATCTCGCGGAGCACTGATCGTGATGGGTTAAGTCCGTCCGGTTAAAGTGGAAGCATAGCCCCCTCACCCAAACCCTCTCCCCAAGGGGCGAGGGCTTTCCACAGCGTCCCTTCTCCCCCACGGGGAGAAGGACAGGATGAGGGGGGATCTCCATCTAAACCGGACAGGATCTAGTCGTTGAAGTCCACTCGCTTGACGAACTGGACCTTGCCGCCCTCATTCTTCACGATGTTATACCCATGAAGGCCGTCGCCATTCTGATCGTAGATGTAGGTGCCCTCCGAACCGGGAAAGTCTTTAACTGCGAGAATTGCGGCACGCACCTTTGCAGGATCGGTGTCACCCGCAGCATTGATCCCTTTCGATAGAACGCGGACAGCGTCGTAGGTCCAGGAACCGAAGAAGTCGGCAGGCGTCTTGTATGCCGCCTCATATGTCTCCGCCAAAGCCTTCGCCGTGGGATTTGCTTCGCGGTTAAAGTCCACCACGGCGTAAACACCATTGAGAGAGGCGCCGCCAAGCTTGATCGCCGTGGCCGTTGCGGAACTCGCCGACCCAATCCAGTCGATGGTCGAGCCGAGCTGGCGCAGTTGCTTTGCAAAAATGCCGTTATCCGTCTCGAACGTCATGTAAGAGGCAAGAATGTCCGCACCGGATTGCCGAACAGCCAGCGCCACCGGCGTGAGATCCTGCGAGTTATTGGTGTAACCTTGCACAAGGACGGGTTCGATGCCCGCAGCCTTGAGGGCGGCGACCAGATTCTTCATACCGCTTGTGCCGAACGTGTCAGTGGAATGAACGATGGCCCATTTTTTCTTGGTAAGTGTGTTCAGTCCGAAATCAGCGATGACCCGCGCGGAATAGGTGTCATTCGGACGACAGCGAAACAGCCAAGGATTACCGGAATGAGTAAGCGTCGGGTCCGTGCCGCCTATCATCACAGGGCGCCCATATTTTTGAATATCTGGCGATATGGCTTGAACCTGCGTGCTGCGGATCGGACCGATGAAAGCCACAATGCTCGGATCGCTGGCAAGCTTGCTGAATGCAAGCACGGCGCCCGGGTTCGTAGTCTGATCGTCCTCGATGACAAGTTCGATTTGCTTACCAAGAACGCCGCCAGCCTTATTTACCTCTTCGACGGCGAGCTTAGCGCCTTGAATTTGGTATTTTCCGGATTCAGCAGCAGGCCCGGTCAGGGGCTGAACCATGCCGATTTTCAGAGTGTCGGCGGCCCGAGTACTCGGCGCGTGGATAAGCGTCAGAATTCCAGTCAGCGCAAAAAATGCGGCAAAAAGCCGATTCATGCCTTCCTCCCAATATGTTATTAATGCTTTTTTTTAAACGGTATGTTGCGCGTTTTGCCCTGTCAAGCTGGCGCTGTTTCTACTTTGGGCCCCCCTACGAACGCGATTTGAGGTTCAAAGGCTAAGCAAGGACCAGCGCGGCCGGCTGCAAGAGCCGCATCCACGGGGACCCACCGGCGCGCAGGGCGTGGATTTTGGCTCATATTTGATATTTATTGGGGACAGATCCGCGCTGCCTTAGGCGAGAAAATGGTTCCCCTCGATTTCGACAACAACCGCGTCGAGACTTTCCTCCAACGTCGCCTTCGACGTGTTGATATGCACCTCGGCCCTTGAGTAAAGCGCCTCGCGGCTCGTCAAGATATTTCGCAGTTCTCCCATGGCATCAGGATTGCCAGCCATAGGGCGCTCGTCGCCTTGACCGCGTACTCTCGCCATATGTTCCTCCGGCTCTGCCTTGAGCCAGATCGTGTGAAAATTGCGCAGCAAATAGTTGAAGGTCTCTGGCTGCGAGACTATGCCGCCCGCAACCGCAAGCACGAGCCTCTCATGCGTGGCCACGATGCGCTCAAGCGATTGACGCTCCAGATGGCGGTAGCCCTCCAGCCCATAGAGGGCCATTACCTCTCCCGCCGGCATCCCGCTCACTTCCTCTATGTCCTCATTCAATTCTTTGAAAGGCAATCCCAATTGCGCAGCGGTTAACCTCCCAAGGGTCGACTTACCAGCCCCGCGCAATCCTATGAACGCGATTCTATTGGCTCGCCGCAGGCGAGGATTTTCCGGATCGAGAATTTCGAGAACGCGTTCGCGCTGGGACCGCGTGGCGCTGCGCAGAAGAGAGGAGATCATGACAGTCTCAGAAGTCCATGGATCTTCCTCGGCAAGAAGCCACTCGATGCGAAAATCGAGCGCATGAGCAATCCGCATAAGCAGGCCGATGGAGATGTTTCCTTGCCCGCTTTCCAATTGGGCGAGGTAGCGCTGCGATACTCCAGACTTCTCCGCAAGGAGACGCCGCGATATGCCCATTCGGCCCCTGGCGTTCCGAACCCGCTCACCGACCGAGATGAGAAGACGCTCTATCTTCGCATCGTCGATGCTGTCGCTGCGTGTGGACGTGACATGTCCACTGAAGGTCACGATTTCGCTCATGTCTATGCATTATATTGCATAGACCTTTGATTCGGCAAGGTCATCGCCGCACCTCTTTCGCTCGGCGGCGGATTAGACTTCTCAGGAAGCAACCTCTCGCGCGACTTTAGTAGGTTTCGACATGATAGCGCCCTGTCTCGCGCATTTCGTCGCGGACGGTGTCCCAGTTCAACCCAGCGCCCCGCGCGATGTCAACGAAGGCGCTCTCAACCCCCCCCTCCATTGGCTTCAATCCGCAGATGTAAATATGAGTGCTGGCATCCGTGAGCATGGGCGCGATGAGGGCGCTGGCCTCTCGCAACGTGTCCTGGACGTAGGTCTTTGGCTGTCCAGCGACGCGGCTAAAGGCGAAATGCTTGGCGAGCAAGGCATCCGGCACCTTCTTTAGAGGGCCGAAATAGGGGAGCGCATCAGGGCTGCGCGCGCCGAAGAAAAGGAATAGCGCTCCATTTGTATTCGGCATGGTTCGCTGACGCCGCATTGTAAAAGCGCGAAATGGGGCCGAGCCGGTACCGGTGCAAACCATAATGAGTTTTGCCTGCGGATCGTCCGGCATGAGGAACGTAGCGCCGAATGGGCCTATGAGCTTAACGGTGTCCCCTTTGTTCACAGTCGCAGATATAGTTCGAGCAGACACCGTTCGCCTCTCTCTTAACCGTGAGGGCGAGATTATTGGTGTTCGGCCTTTCGCCGTCGCGGGGGCTTGAAACAGAATAGAGTCGGGGAAGAAAAGGCTTGCCGTTCCCGGCTGTGCCCGGCGGGATAATACCGACGCTTTGCCCCTCCAGAATGGGGAACGGCACCGTGCCAAGCTCAAGGATAATATGACGAACGTCCGAGTCGGCATCCGGTGCGGTCAGGCGATAATTACCCTGAACAGTTGCTGTTAGTGGGCTGGCGAGACTATAGAGGTTCACAGTCGGCTTTGAAGCCGAGCGCGGTGCCTTGGCCCTGCCTCCCGCCCCCTTATGTGCTTCGGCCAGGAGCGCGGCGACAACATCGTCCAACGCTTCAATAGCAGTGTCTTCAGCGTCACTGCTAAGCTCCTGCTGAGGCGGCAGCTCGCTCCAGGATAGCTGCTCCGCGACCGAATAGGGCGACGTGCACGACGCGCCAATTATCGATCGACCCTGTTGGACATGGAGAGATGCACGCCATGCAGTAGTTGCACTTCGAGGCTTCCACCACGACGTTGTCATCGTTATGCGTTATGGCGCCAGCCGGACACATCTCTTCGCAAGTGTAACAGCGAATGCAGATTTCCGGGTCGATGAGATGCTGTTTTATTAAATCACCCATTGCTGCGACCGAACCGTCCTAAAGCACACTGAATTTAGCCGGATGCATCGTCATCGCGAGGCGGCTTTAGCCGCCGCGGCGATCCAGAGCAACATCAATGATTTATGCACTGGATTGCTTCGCTTCGCTCGCAATGACCAAATTCTATCTCAACGCAATCCGCTCTAATCGGCGCGGAGTTAGCGCCTTTCATCGTCAAGGCGCTGTTTCTCCAGTTGAAATCCTTATTCGTCCGTAGTTCAGGCCATGTGCAACTGCACATACTCAAAATCGCCAGGCTTGTTATCGATACCGACCTTGGGTGGTGCGATCCAACTCGCGAACGCGCCCGGCTCCCGCACCGGCTTCATCAGCGACTGGATGAATTGGCCATCATCGGAGCTAGGGAGCCATTCATTTTGCTTTGCCGCCCACTCCTCTTTGGAAATCGCTGCACCCTCCGGGGTGATATGCGTATCCGAAAAAGCTCCAATCTTGCGATGAAATCCCTGATGCGGCAGCTTCATTTCGAACTTGATGCCGGTCTTCTCAATCGCCGAATTCCAGCGCTTGATACCGCCCGATGCATCCTTCGAATAGTCGTCGCGCAGCCGCATGTTCATTGAGGAAAGCGCGGGCGCTTCCTCGCAGACGATCATGCCGTCCCTCATTTGCATAACCGGATAGGTCGCGTCGCGCAGCTTGTGATCGTCGTCCAATCTCACTTCTTGGTAACGGCCCTTGATGCCAGCGTTGAACGCGTTCGCAGCATTCGTGGAAATCTCCGAGCCAAAGAGATCGAGCGACAAGGAGTAGTGCAGATTGAGCTTCTTCTGGATCGTCGGCAGGTCAATCACACCGAGCGCGCGGATCTTATTGATGTCGTAGGGATCGGTAATGCGAGCCTCGTTCATCGCCTCGCATGTGCGCTGAATAGTACGCCCGACGCCAGTCTCGCCCACGAACATGTGGTGCGCCTCCTCGGTCAGCATGAAGCGGCATGTGCGAGACAGGGGATCAAAGCCGGACTGTGCAAGGCTTTCGAGCTGCATCTTGCCGTCGCGGTCCGTGAAGTAAGTGAACATGAAGAAGGAGAGCCAGTCCGGCGTTTCCTCGTTGAAAGCGCCCAGCATTCGTGGGGCCTCGTCCGAACCCGATTGCCGCATTAAGAGGCCATCGGCCTCATCGCGTCCGTCAGCGCCGAAATATTTATGCAAGAGATAGACCATCGCCCAGAGATGGCGGCCTTCCTCGACATTCACCTGGAATAGGTTGCGCATGTCGTAGAGGGATGGCGCGGTCTTTCCGAGATGGCGCTGCTGTTCAACCGAGGCGGGTTCCGTATCGCCTTGGATCACGATAAGGCGGCGAAGCATGGCGCGATATTCGCCCGGAACTTCCTGCCACGCGGGCTCGCCGAAATGCTCACCGCAAGGAATTGTTCTGCCCTCAACCTGTGGCGCAAGCAAGATACCCCAACGGTACTCAGGCATCCTCACATAATCGAACTTGGCCCAACCTTTGGGATCGACGCTAATGGCTGTGCGCAGATAGACGAGGCTCTGTTGAAAGCCCGCTGGCCCCAAATCGTTCCACCAGTTGAGATAGCCTGGATGCCACTTCTCCAATGCCTTAAGAACGCGCTTATCGCTGGACAGGCCGACATTATTTGGAATTTGCGTATCGTAGCTGACACTGATTAAATCGGACACCGCCCACTCCTGATCGTTCGCTGGTTTCGACTAGAGCCATTCCCGATCGAAGGGGATCGGGAATGGCTCTAGGATTTTTTGATGTTACGCGCTTCTTATCCGAAAACCGCGCAACACTTTTCGGGAAGCGCTCTAGACGCGGCGCTTGTCGTAATCGCCGCGAAGGCCCGTCCCGTAGCGCTTCAACGCGCCATTCTCGCCCACAGCGTTGGGCCTCTGGAAAATCCAGTTCTGCCAAGCCGATAACCTGCCAAATATCCGTGTTTCCATCGTTTCAGGTCCGGCAAATCTGAGGTTCGCCTCCATGCCGGTCATTGCATCGGGAGAGAAGCTTGCCCTTTCTTCGAGGAAGACGCGGATCTCGTCGTCCCAATCAACCTCATCCAAAGCGAATGTAACGAGCCCCATGTCGTAGGCATCGCGCGCAAGAAGCTGGCTACCAGCTTTCTCCCTCGCTTTCTCAATCATTGCCGGCTCGCCGATAAAGCGCGTCTGAAGCCGCGTCAGCTCATTGGACATCGGGTAAAAACCGAAATTGGCGTCTGTGAGGGTGATGCTGGCTAGGGGGCGATTGTCGCCGGTAAAACTGCCGTCCGCCATGTAGGAACGGTCGACGGCAAACAAGATCTCAGCCAAAGTCCCGGCAAAGCATGAGCCCGGCTCCACTAGGGCGACGAGTGAACGCGACGTCAGATCGATCCGCTTCAACACGCGCTTCCAGTAGAGAAGAATCTCATTCGCCAGCCAGTCCGATTGATTGTCGATCAGCAAATTCTCATGCGCCGCAACTAGAGCCGGGTCGCCCTGCGATCTGAACTTGATTAGGCCTGCTTCGACTTCGTTGAGCCTCAGATGGAGAATCGCGTCGTCAAGCTCTCGCGCGCAACGGAGCATCCAGCTTTCGGCACCTTGGGTATGAAGGGCACCAATGTCGGCGGGCGCTGCTTCGGATGGCCCCGAAATGGTGATCGTTGCAATGCCAAGCGAGCGGTCGAGTAGCAACTTCGACAGTCGGAGTAGGTGACGGAACCGTCATCGGCAAACGAGCGGTTCAGTGGCGTGAGCTTGATGCCGCCATCTCCCTTTCGCGCCGATTTCGCTGCAAATTCCTTGGCCTTGTTGGCAATGGCGTCTTCAAATTTGGATTTTGGCACGACCTCGTCGACGAGGCGCCACTCGACCGCTCGCTTGCCTTTTACACCTTCCTCAATGGAACAGAACACGTCAGCGAGATCCCGGCGCACCTTTCTCTTGTCGGTAACGCGCGTAAGACCGCCCGTTCCAGGCAGCACCGCAAGCAATGGCACTTCGGGCAGCGCGACGTTCGACGATCCGTCGTCGGCGAGCAAGATGTAGTCGCAAGCGAGCGCCAACTCGTACCCGCCGCCAGCACAAGCGCCTTTGATGGCGCAGACGTAGAACTGTCCGGAATCGCGCCCGGCCGCTTCGAATGTGTTGCGCGTCTCATTGGTAAACTTGCAGAAATTCACCTTGTGCGCGTGTGACGCGCTGCCAAGCATGCGAATATTCGCACCGGCGCAGAACACATTGTCTTTGCCAGAGCGCAGCACAACCGCCTTCACTTCCGGGTGCTCGAAACGCAGGCGCTGAATCGCGTCCGCCAATTCAATATCAACGCCGAGATCATACGAATTGAGCTTTAGATCGTAACCATCGAAAAGACCGCCCTTCTCGCTCACGTCCATATAGAGGCTTGCGACATCCCCTTGGCACTCAACGCGCCAGTGCCGATAGCGCGAGGGGTCCGTTTGAAAGTCGATCCGCTTGGTCATACGACCTTACTCCCAGGTTGGACGAGCAATATAATGCATCGATTTGAGTGTGAAAAGGAAAACATACGTGAATTGTCGGCGTTATTTTGCCTGATCGCCGCAAAGGCTATTCGAGTGCATGCATTTTATTGCATATTTTGAAATGCAGTTTCGCACTCAAGTTTTATGCGACCAGAACTTGCGCAGCTTCGATTCGGTCAAGCCGGCGCAGAAATTCGCTGACAACCGCAAGTGTTCGCTCTGGCTGCTCAATGTGCGGCGAGTGTTTGCAATCATCGAAGATTTCGACATCGAGAGGGGAATACATGCCCTTCTCAAGCGCCTCGATCTGGCCCAGCGTTCCGTATTGATCGTCCCGTCCCTGGATTGCGAGCACGGGAACTCGGAAATAAGCGATAACATCCTCGATGTTCCAGGCTTTGAAGCCTGGAGCAAGCCAGGCATCATTCCAGCCGCGAAACGCGTTGTCTGGATCGGAGTGATGCTTAGCGAGGCGGACGCGGAGATCTCCCTTCTCGTACTGAGCTTTTGCCTCAGCAATCGAAGCAAGCCCCTCCGGTTCGGTAAAGAAATGCGGAGAAATGAGGCAAAGCCCTCTGACGCGAAAATCTTCGACGCTACCAGCGTAGATTGCGACTATCGAAGCGCCGTCGCTGTGCCCGAGTAGAATGCCGCGCTTGAAGCCAATTACCGCTAACATCTGCGGCAACACATTCAAAGCTTCACGGGTCATATAATCGAGCGGGCGCGGAAGCTCGACCGGATCGGACTGGCCGTATCCGGCCCTGGAATATGCAAAAACGCCGTAGCCCGTCACATCAGCAATTTTTTCGGGAAAGCTTTTCCAAAGCCCAACGGAACCGAGCCCTTCATGCAAAAGAACAATCGTCGGCGCATCCGTTGGCGGAGGGCCCCACGCCCGGCACTCAAGCTTCCGCCCGTTGATCGTGATCCAATAGCTCTCGCCGGTCTGCCAGTTCATCTTGAACTCCATGCACTTCTCTAAGCTTGAACCGCTGGATCTTTCCGGTTGCCGTTTTTGGGAGCTCGTCTGTGAGCTACGATCCAGCGCGGGTATTTCCACTTCCCGATTTTGTCCTTCACATGCTCCTTGATGGTCTCCGCGATCCCTTCCTGCGGGACGCCCGGTTTGAGGACCACATAAGCTTTCGGCTTCTCAAGCCCATCTTCATCCCGGGCGGCAACAACTGCGGCCTCTAGCACTGACGGATGCGAGATGAGCGCTTGCTCCACCTCGAAAGGCGCAACCCAAATCCCGCTTACCTTGAACATGTCGTCGGTGCGCCCGCAGTAAACATACCGGCCATCCTCGCGAAGCTGATATTTATCGCCGGTGCGCGTCCATGTGCCTTCGAATGTAGAGCGGCTCTTATCGCGCTGGTTCCAATAGCCATCCGCCGCTGATGGGCCGTTCACCAGAAGCTCGCCGATGCCACCGGCGCTTACGGGACTTCCGCGCTCATCGATAAGCCGCAATTCGTATCCTGGCACAGCGACGCCCGATGTTCCGAGCACGACATCGCCAGGCCGGTTGGAGAGGAAAATGTGAAGGAGCTCCGTGGATCCTACCCCATCCAGTATCTCTACTCCAAAGCTTTCCGCCCAGCGTTGGCCAACCTCGGCTGGAAGCGCTTCACCCGCTGAAATACAACATCTCAAATTCTCGGCGTTACCCGAACGTTTCCCGCCCAGCGCAGCCAGCATGGCAGCGTAGAGGGTTGGTACCCCACAGAAGATTGTTGGCTTGGTCTGTTGCATGACGGCAGTGACGCTGTCAGGCGTCGGACGCCCCGAAAGCAGGATCGTCGTTGCTCCAACCGCCATCGGAAACGTCATGGCGTTGCCAAGACCATAGGCGAAGAACAGCTTGGCTGCCGAGAAAACCTTATCATCCGGCCGAATGCCCAGCACCTGCCGTCCATATGTGTCGGCGGTGTATTTCAGGCTTCCATGCACGTGCCGCACCCCTTTGGGCGCGCCCGTCGACCCTGACGAGTAAAGCCAGAAAGCGCATTCGTCTGAGCTTGCCCGGACCATTGGTCGCCGCTCGGAAACGGCCAATTCTTCGGCATAGGAAAAAATCTGAACCGAGTTTCGCTTCTTTTTTTCACGGTTCCCAAGTAAGCGCCCGAGCAGCGTTGATCCGTTTAGCGCGCCGCTCTGTTCTATAATAAAGACCGATCGCAGATAGGGACTGCCGGATAGTATAGGCTCGATCGAAGGCAGCAATTCTTTTGAGACAAATAGCGCCCGCGCTCTGCTATCTAGCAAAATTGCTCTATAGACTTCCGCAGAGAGCAACGTATTGAGTGGAACAGGAATAACGCCTGCCTTCAGACTGCCCCAGAAAATGACCGGAAACTCGATCTGATCAAGCACCAGCATCGCTGCCCGATCCTCCGGCCTGAGGCCGTGGCGCTCATAAAGCGCCGCTAGCCGGTCGGATTGGAGAGCAAGGCTTTCATAGGTAAGTGTGCGGCCATTGGCTCCCGCTTCGACAAAGGCGGCTTTCGCGCCGTTCTGACCATCTCTATGGCGATCCACAAAATAAAGCGCGGCGTTCCCATTGGATGCGGTCATCGATGTCCTCCCACTCCGCCTCAGATGCCTGCGCGATCTAAAGCCGGTAATTTCATCTCCCTCCGCCGGGCAATAAGCAGAGTATGCGAGGATGCGGCTAACGCCGGGAAAAAGGTCCAAAAAACTTAATGCGCCATAATGCACAGCCAGGATCGGTTGTGCAATATAATGATTTACATGCGGACTTGCTCCGATAAAATGCCCTACAGGACCAGTTATTGAGTGGGCCTTGTGCATTTTAATGCATAAAAAATGATCGCCAAAGGCGGCATTTAAGGGGAGGAAAGATGTTCGGACGAGTTAAGCGACTGGCTGCCGTGACCACCGCCTGCGTGGCCGCATGCATCGCGACTACCGCATTCGCCAAGGGACAAAAGGTCGGCCTTTTAGTGCCTTATTCGGGTGTGTACGCGGCGCTCGGAAAAGAAATCGATGAAGGCTTCATGCTAGCGCTGGAAGGGGCGGGCATGACAAATGATGTCTCCGTCATCCGCGAAGATTCGGAAGCGAAGCCTCCTGTCGGCCTCGCAAAGGCCCGCAAGCTCGTTATCGAGGACCAGGTGGATACAATCGTCGGGATCGTTTCCTCGGGCGTTCTCGCAGCGGTGCGGGACTATATCGACAGCTCAAAGGTGCCACTGATCGTGGCGAATGCAGGCAATGACGAAATAACCGGCCAGCGCTGCAGTAAATACATCACTCGGGTGTCGTTCTCCAATGCTCAGGTAAATCGGCCTATGGGTAAATGGATGTACGACAAAGGAATTCGCTCGGTTTACACCCTCGCGCCCGACTATGCGGCAGGCCATCAAATGATCGACGCCTTTGGGGCAGCCTTCACGGCAGCGGGCGGAAAAATAGTGGGCGGCGATTACACGCCTTTTCAAAAGACCCAGGATTTCGGCCCATATCTAACCAAGGCAAAAGCGGCCAATCCAGACGCAATCTTTGTTTTTTATGCAGGCGGCGAGGCAATATCCTTCGTTAAGCAATATGATTCACTCGGCATAAAAAAGAGCGTGCCCCTCTATGGCTCGGGCTTTCTAACGTCTCCGCTCTATGTTGAGGCTGAGGGACAGGCTGCGGAAGGCGTCATCACATCTCTGCATTATGTGCCGACCATAGACACACCCGAGAACAAGGCTTTCGTCAAAGCCTTCAAGGAAAAGACCGGGCGTATGCCCTCCGAATATGCCGTACAGGGATATGATGCAGGCCGCGCTTTGATCATGGCCATTAAAGGTGGCGCGACCGATAAAGAGAGTATCGCAGCGGCTCTCTCGAAAGTCAGTTACACGGGGCCGCGCGGTCCATTGACCATCGATCCTGCAACCAACAACATCGTACAAAATATCTATGTCTATGAGACGGTCTCCGATGGAGGTGCGCTGACGCAGAAGATCATAGGCACCGTCAACAAAGTCGCAGACGAGCCGAATGGCTGCAAAATGTAAGCTTGTCTATGAGGCCGTGTCCGGGAGGAAACGGCCTTTTGCTTTGGGCCGCAAAATGAATATGGTTGGGACGATGGGCACACGCATCGCCTGAGAAAGCGCCTCCGATGATCGGCGACACTCAATTCTGGATCGTACAGTTTCTTCATGGCTTGCAGCTTTCCATGCTGCTGTTTCTCTTGTCCGTCGGACTTACGGTGATTTTCGGCCTTCTCCACTTCGTCAACCTTGCGCATGGCGCGTTCTATGCCCTTGGAGCTTACATCGGCTATTCGGCTGTGCGCTTGACCGGCTCCTACTGGGGCGGTTTTGTCATTGCTCCAATGGCGGTCGCCGGCATCGGGGCGGCACTTTATTTCAGCTTTATTCGTGCCATGCGCCATGCTGGTGCTATGAACCAAGTACTTGTGACGTTCGGCCTTATATTTGTGTTCCTCGACATCTTTCGCCTTATCTGGGGTGACATTGCGCTTGGGGTCGAGCCCCCAGCTTTTCTTTCCGGAACGGTTGATTTCATCGGCGTGACTTACTCGGCCTATAGGCTATTCATTATCGTGCTTGGGCTGCTGATAATGATTGCTCTTCACTTGGCCCTCACCCGAACGCAGATCGGCGCTATCATCCGCGCGGGCGTTGATAATGATCGTATGGCCGGATGTCTTGGCATCAATGTCGAACTCGTCTTTTTCGTCGTCTTTTGCGTGGGATGCGCGCTTGCAGGCTTGGCAGGTGTGGTGGCTGCACCGGTTGTTTCCGTCAGCCCGAACATGGGAACCGATATTCTTATTCCGACGCTGATTGTGGTTGTCATAGGAGGGCTTGGAAGTCTCAAAGGGGCCGTTGCTGGCTCCTTGCTGGTGGGCTTCCTTCAAACGCTCGGCGCTGTCGTTGCTCCTCAGATTGCCTCCGTCGTCGTTTACGGCTTGCTAGCGAGCGTGCTCATATTGCGCCCCGCCGGTCTGTTCCCGGCTCGGGCCTAGCGCAATGTTTCAACAGACGCCCACTAAGACCTTTACCCTTGTCGCCGTTCTCGCCGGACTCACAGCCTATGCCCTCTTCGGCGGCGCCTTTGCCAAAGAACTCGTAATTGAAGTTGCGATCCTAGCGATCCTTGCAATCAGTCTTGATCTCGTCGCTGGCTATGGCGGAATGGTCTCCCTTGGGCACGGCGCTTTGTCAGGTATCGGCGCCTATGGATTTGCGAGCGCTAATCTCTGGCTCGGCGCCCCACCTTGGGCCGCGGTGCTGGCAGCAATCCTACTTCCAACCGTATTCGGCGCGGCAGTTGGGGCCGTAACGTCGCGAACGCGCGGCATATACTTCATCATGGCTACGCTGGCCTTTGGTCAAATGGCCTATGTTTTGATATTCGAATCGAAAGTGTTTGGCGGCGATGACGGGCTGTCGGGTCTGGCTCGGCTTAGCCTCTCTCCGCTCGGGATTGACCTCCAGAACTCTACTTGTTTCGCGATTTTTTGCTTGTCGCTTTTAGCCTTAACTTATGTGCTGGCGGCGGCTCTTCTCACCTCGAGTTTCGGCCGGACGCTGTGCGGTATCCGCGAAAATGAGGATCGCATGCGGGCGCTCGGCATCACGGTGTGGAAGTTCAAGGCCGCTGCATTCTCCTTCTCCGGCGCTTTCGCAGGTCTGGCAGGCGCTCTTGCAGCTCAACACACAATGTTCGTCTCGCCCGAGCTTCTGACTTGGACCGTCTCGGGTGAGTGTCTGGTGGTTGTGATCTTAGGCGGCTTGGGGACGCTGGTCGGCCCGGTCGTCGGCACCGTTGTGCTCGTGCTTCTGAAACATTGGGTAGGCAATTTCACAAATTATTGGCACATCTTCATTGGGCTCTCCCTGATTTTGACCGTCATGGCAGGCGGGCGGGGAGTCTATGGCGGGTTTGAAAGGCTTCTCAACGCTCGTTTGTCACTGCGCGGAAGATCGCTCAAACCGGCCGTTGATCCAGCGGGTGCGCAAGCCGATGCTTGAGGTCAAGAACCTATGCAAGTCATTCGGCTCCCTGGTCGTGACGGACAACGTTTCTCTTAGCCTTGACAAGGGCGAGCGCCGCGCCGTTTTGGGGCCTAATGGTGCAGGCAAGACAACGCTCTTTAACCTGCTGGCTGGTGAGGTCGCAGCGACCTCCGGCGAGATATGGATCGACGGCACCGCCATCGCAACATATTCGGTCGAGGCGCGGGTGCGAACCGGGCTTTCACGCAGCTATCAAAAGAACAATCTGTTCAATGGACTAACCATCGGCGAAAATCTCGCACTTTCGGCTGCGGCGGCAATGAAGCATTCAGGAAATCTGACCGGAGATTTCCTTCGCAGCCGCGACGTCAAGCGAGCTGTCGAAGATGTCGCCGCGCAAATTGGGCTTGAGGAAGCACTCGATCTGCCGGTTGCCCATTGTTCTTACGGCATGCGCCGGCAAGTCGAAGTTGGGATCGCGCTCGCGAGACAGCCGAAGGTTCTGCTCTTGGACGAGCCCACATCCGGGGCCGGTCCTGGAATGATCCAAGCCTTCCATAGGCTTATCCAAGCGCTGCCTCGCGATCTTTCCATACTCATCATCGAGCATGACATGGACTTGGCGTTTAGCGTCGCGGACCGTGTTACCGTTTTGAACTACGGAAAGATCGTCTTCGAAGGAACGCCGGAGGAAACGCGCGCAAGTGCCCTCGTAAGCGAGATCTATCTCGGTGATTGGGACCTTCATGCTTAAGATCGAAGGCCTTGAGACCGGCTATGGCGAAACGCAAATTGTGCACGGTCTGAACCTACGAGCCGCCAAGGGGCGTGTGCTGGCCATTCTAGGACGCAACGGCGCTGGCAAGACAACAACCCTCAAATCCATCATGGGGCTTCTTCCGGCAAAGCGAGGCTCCATAAGTTTTCGCGGCCAGGAGATCTCAAACCGAAAATGCTTCGAGATCGCGCGTATGGGCATCGCGTATGTCCCCGAAACGCGCGACATTTTTCCTTCGCTGACCGTTCAAGAGAATCTGGCACTTGCTGCGCGCCTAAAGCCCGTTGGCGAGAGGCGCTGGACGCTGGAACGCGTGCTTGATTTTTTTCCGAGGCTACGGGAAAGGCGCCTAAATGGCGGCAATCAGCTTTCCGGCGGGGAGCAGCAGATGTTGGCGATTGCTCGCGCTTTGCTCACCAACCCTATGCTGCTGTTGCTCGATGAGCCGACTGAAGGGCTCGCGCCAATAATTATGAGACAGATCCACGACAAGCTCCTCGAACTCAAATCCGAGGGGTTAACAATCATACTTGTCGAACAGAACGTCGGCTTCGCAGCAAGTCTCGCCGATGACGTCTGCATCATTGGGCGCGGGCAAGTTGTATGGGATGGGGAGCCCGCTCACATTCGCGGCGACCACGAGCTTAAGGCACGATGGCTTGGCGTGTGAGCGCCCATCTTGCTTCAACGTCGCGATAACGGCGAAGAGCTCGAATAAAAGTTAGGATATCCGCTGCGACTAGAGGCCCTGGCGCCATGACGAACCCGTAATGCGCCGGCTACCAGAGATGGACGCGTGCCTCGGGAGCGAGATAAAGCTTGTCCCCCGGCTTGACGCCCATGGCCTCATACCAGGCATCGACATTGCGCACCGCCCCGCTGACCCGGAATTGCGGCGGGCTGTGGCGGTCGGTCAGGATGCGCTGGCGCGCGGTCGCATCGCGGGCCTTGTACCGCCAGACCTGGGCATAGCCCAGGAACAGCCTCTGCTCCCCGGTGAACCCGTCGAGAACCGGCGGCTCCTTGCCGTTGAGCGATAGCCGGTAGGCGGCCTCCGCCACGGTGAGGCCCGCAAAGTCGGCGATGTTCTCGCCCAGCGTCAGCCGGCCGTTGACGTTCATGCCCGGAAGCGGGCTGTAGCCATTATACTGGTTGACGAGATTGGTCGTCCGCGCATCGAAATTCTTGCGGTCGGCCTCCGTCCACCAGTTCATCAGCACGCCATGGGCGTCGTATTTGCTGCCCTGATCGTCGAAGCCATGGCTGATCTCATGGCCGATGACGGCGCCGATGCCGCCATAATTCACCGCGTCATCCGCGTTCGGATCGAAAAACGGCGCTTGCAGGATGGCGGCCGGGAATACGATCTCGTTCCAGGATGCGTTGTAATAGGCATTCACCGTCTGGGGGGTCATGCCCCATTCGCTGCGGTCGACCTTGTCGTCGAGCCGGACGAGTTTGCGGTTCCAGTTGAATTGCGCGCCACGCTCTTCATTGCCGATAAGATCGCCAGGCTTGACCTCGAATTTGGAATAATCGCGCCACACATCGGGATAGCCGATCTTGACCGTGAAGGTGCCGACCTTCTCCAGCGCCTTGGCGCGGGTCTCGGGCGACATCCAGTCTGCGGCCGCAATACGCTGCCGGTAGACGCTTAAGAGATTGCGCACGAGGTCTTGCGCCTTGGCCTTGGCCTCGGCGGGGAAATAGCGCGCCACGTAAAGCTTGCCGACGCCTTCTCCCATCAGCCCGCCGAGGAACCGCACGCCGCGCTTCTCGCGCGCAAGCTGCACATCCTGTCCGCCCAGAACCTTTCCGTAGAACGCGAACTGCGCTTCATCGAAGCGCTTGGGCAGGTTGTTGGCATGGGAGGAGAGACAATGGAAGGTCAGATAATCCTTCCACACCTCGACTGGCGTTGCCGCGAACAGCGCCGCAAGACCCGGAAACGCGGATTTCTCCGAAACGATGACATGACGCTCCGCGCCTTTGGGATCGGTGATCCCCCGCTCCGCCAAATAGATCCGCCAGGAAAAGCCGGGGGCGAAGCGTTCGAGCTCCGCGATGGTCATCGGGTTGTAGGTCTTTTCCGCGTCGCGGCGGTCGGCCCGCGTCCAATGGATCTTGGCGATCGCGTTTTCGAGATCGAAGATACGGGCCGCCTTGGCATCCGCTTCCGCAACGCCCGCAAGGTTAAAAATCTGTGAAATATAGGGCCGGTAGGCGGCGCGCGCAGCCGCCGTATTCTTTTCGTCGATCAGATAATAGTCCCGGTCGGGAAGCCCCAGCCCCGCCTGGCGCAGCGATGCGGCATAGGCATCCGGATTTTTATCGTCGGAGCCGATGCCAGCACGGACCGGCCCATCGAGCTGTAGGCCCACGCGACCCATGAGGCGGGCGATATCGTCGGGCGTCTTGGCCGCCGCGATCGCATCCAACGCCTTTTGTGCGGGCGCCAGACCGAGCCGCTCGATCTCGGCCGTATCGATGAAGCTCTTATAGAGATCGGTGACCTTTTTCTCTTCCGGCGAAGGGTCTTTCTTGGTTTCCAATTCGTTAAGGATACGCCTCACCCGACTCTCGCTCTCGATATCGAGATCGACAAAAGGTCCCGTGCCGGTGCGGTCGGCGGGAATGACGGCGGTGTCGTACCAGGCGCCATTGGCATAACGGTAGAAGTCGTCGCCCGGTTTGACGGTCCGGTCCATTCCGGACAGCTCGAAGCCCCAATTGCCGAGCGTCGCTTTACCCGTGGCCGGCGCTTGCGCGCCGGCCGATAGCGCATAGCCCGCGAGCGAAAATCCGATAACCGCGAGAGCCATCCGCCGCATGATGCTGTCCTTTCCAACTGCCGCCCTATCCACAACGGAACCTTACCATCGTGATCGGGCACGAAAGCTTGAATAGCAGAAAATGCGTTTCCAACCCGTCCAATCTGTCGACGGCGAAGCACTTTCCGGCCAGCGTGGCGGAGTAAAAAGGGGACATTTGGGGTAGTGATGGTCTAAGCGCATAGAGCCCATCGCGATGGGCTCTATGCGGTTTCGGCGTGATTTTGTGCCCCGCTATGGGGCGGCGATTTAGCCAGTTTCGGGATCGACAATTTCGGTGGCGGGTTGATTTTTCGGCCATCGATTTCGGAGTTTTGGGAAGGTCGGAACTCGTATCGTTACCTTACGCCTGAAGGCTATACACAGTTGCGAAACGCTGTGAGGGGAGAAAAGAAGGCGAGGCTGGATCTCTGGTTGCCTATTATAACCGCGCTCACGGGGCTTGGAGGGGTTGTGGTTGCGGCAATCGCCCTATGGAAGGCACGTTAGCATTTGGAGTGGCTAGCCGCAGAGAGGCTCACATAGGTCGAAAGTCAGGTCCGTGGAATAGCGGAAAAGGCCTTAAGGCCGCCAGCGCGAAGCCCTGCTTTGCCTACGCCGCTTACCGGATGCATCACCTTTGCACTCGTAGATTTGCGCGCCTTCAGCGTGAACCTCCATCACCTTGGTTTCGCCCTGCGCCGCAATTGCGTCCGGCACTTCAGCGCGACCAATTGAAGGCGTCAGCAAGCAAGCAAACAGCCGCAAGCCGTCCTTGGCTTGAGAATCTGTAAGTCATAAGCCGTTCCTTCGGCTGCTCCGGGACGCGGGTCCCCACGCATTGAGCAGCCGGTGTGCGGGCGATTGGCCTTTCAGTCCGCAATCAACGCGATGATGCCGGGCTGCTAAGGTCCGGAACCTCCTCGCCGAGAGCAGTGGCCAAATCAATTTGGTGGTCCTGCTCATTCACGAGGATCGTACGGATCTGTTCAGCCATCGCGAACTCGCCCAAAGCTTCGCACTGGCGCACCCTCTCGCGATAATTCCGGATGGTTTCATTCTCGTTTTCGAGATCGAAACGAAGCATTTCTTTCGGATTTTCCGATGTGCGGACAGGCTTCGGAACCACCACTGGCATTTTCCCGAGATAATCGATCTGCCGGGCAATGATCAGGGCATGTTCCAGCTCCTGCCGCGCGTGAATTTCGAGCTGATCGGCAATGCTCATATACTCGGCGCCCTTCAAAACCTGGGAATAAACAACATAGGCGATGATCGCCTGATATTCGCGCGAGAGGTCTTCGTTCAATAGTTCGGCCAGGCGATCTCGGGAAATCGGGTGCTGATCTTGATCGGACCGCAGCTTAGTCATTCAACCCTCCTGCAATTTGAAAAAACGATTGTCCTGTGAAAAAGCCTTTGCCGATGAGGAAGTCCGCGAGGTAAGCGCGCCCGCTGGCTCATGGCGCGATGATGCGGGCATGCCTCCGGCTGTTCCGGTTTATTATCTGCGCATAACGAAACGGTTACTGGGCTGCTCTCAACAACGAATAACCAGGGCTTTTTGCCCAAAATGCTTAAGTTATTACTAAGCTTGATAGCTATGAAGCCTAGTCAAAAATGTAACACTTTGTAGAATTGTTATTCATCTGTAAGTAAATGGAGTGAAATCCATAAAAACAATCATTGGAATATCTGCTATAGCTCTTCTTTTTGCTGTCACTGAATCCAGAGCGGAACAGAGGGCTGCAGATACGAATCTTGTGCCTGTTGCGCAGAAAAATACAACGTACTACGGAAAGCGTAACTACGGAAGGCGGACCAAATTGAACCGCAGAGGCCGGATTGGTCGCGGAGGAGACCGCTATATAGGCCGCGGTCCTTATCCAGAACGGCTGACGCCAGGCGACGTCCTTACTGGACCCATTCCCCGCTCCGCAAGAGGCGGATAATCTCGCAGAAGCAAAAAAGCCCCGGCGGAGCGATTTGGACCGGGGCTTTTTTTGCGCAGTATGGGCGTTGCCTGCCATCGTCCCCCTGTTCTTGTGCGCAACGTGAACTTCATTCCTCTCCCGAAGTCAGTCCCTGCCAATTTGATCGATCTAGCCGCGCGATTGCGAACCGGGGCCATGAATGTCATCGTTTTGGGAGTACTGCTCGTCCATACTGCTCACACGCGCCTGAAATTAAGAATCGGAGATGATCGTGCGATACCGTCTGTTTGGGTCAACAGGTCAGCAGGTTTCCGTTATTGGCATGGGGACCTGGTACATCGACGCCGGTGATCGCAAAGCGGCCATTGCGGCGCTTCGAGCCGGACTCGACCTTGGCATGAACCATATCGATACTGCTGAGATGTATGGAGATGCCGAGGCCGTCGTTGGAGAGGCGATGCGCGAACGCAGGGATGAGGCCTTCCTCGTCTCGAAGGTGCTTCCTCACAATGCCTCGCGTGAAGGAATCCGGCTCGCCTGCGAGCGGTCTCTTCGCCATCTCGGAACAGATAGGCTTGATTGCTACCTTCTTCACTGGCGCGGCTCCTTTCCGTTGGACGAAACTATTGCGGGTTTTCAGGATTTGGAAAGCGCCGGCAAAATTCTCTCATGGGGCGTCAGCAATTTTGACACCGATGATCTTGAAGAGACTTATGGAATAGCTGAAGCAATGGGCGAAAAAATTGCATGCGATCAGGTGCTTTATCACCTGAAGGAACGGGCAATCGAACACGCAGTGCTTCCATGGTGCGCCCGTCACGGCCTCGCCGTAACGGCCTATAGCCCCTACGGTCACGGCGATTTTCCGGGCCCCGATGACCCAGGTGAAGGTATCTTGCAAGAAATCGCCGAGGCTCACGATGCAACGCCGCGCCAAGCCGCGCTCGCATTTCTCGTCAGGCACCCTTCAGTGTTCGCAATTCCTAAGGCATCCAACCCGCTGCACATGGCGGAGAATGCAGGCGCAGGCGATCTTGTATTGAGCGAAGAGGAGATCGCTTTGATCGACCGCGCATTTCCTAGAGGGCCAAGGCCACGGACCCTTCCCATGCTATAGCTAAGCGCAAGGCTATAATTTGCTTGGCGTTTCGCGCTGACTGAGATCAGATTTATGGCAGGGTGATTGTGCACCAAGCCGCAATATCGCTGCGGGGCTGTGCTGTGCAGCACAGTCAAAAGCTATTTTTTGTGCAAAATATTTCTTCCGCAAGAGGAGGGACTCCGTTTCCCTCAAAAGCCAGACTTACAAACCGTAAGATTCTGGACAAAACAGTTATTCCAAAACAATAAGACTATAAAGTCGAAAGATGATCGCTTTTAACGTCACCTTATAATCTTGATGTCTAACGAGTATTGCAGACTCTTATGAATAACCGTTCATATTAAGGTGGAATTTACTTACAATTTCATTGTTGCACGGCTACGGCTACGTGATATTTTAAAATTCATGAACATCGAAGTGAAAATTTACTCGATGTCTTAAAGACAACAGAAACCCCGCAGCGAATACAGGGCCGCGAAAAGTTTTGAACATTCAAGACAGGAGAAAACTATGCAAATGAAACGCTTTATTGTTGCCGCACTAGCAGTAGTAGGCATGTCACTCTTCGGCCAGGCAGCCTCGGCTGGCTCGGTTGCACAGAACGGCGCAGTCGCGATTGAACGTCAGGTAGCAGATGCTTCGCAGAGCGCCGTAACCCAGGTGCAGTGGCACCATCACCGTCGTGGCGGCGGTAGGTTTTTCCGTGGTGGCCGCTGGTATTGGGGTGCACCGTTTGCCTTCTACGGCGCAGCACCATACGGCTACGGATACAGCCCTTACTGGCATTGCCGCCGGTTCCATGGACCGCGCTATTGCCACTACCATTATGGCTATTAATCAGCCATCCGCTGATCTTTGCAGGGGCCGCGAGAGCGGCCCTTTTTGCTTTTCGAGATCCGGGCGTCGTAAAGCCGATCAGAATTACAGATGAGAACCCGTGCCCTCACACTGCCGCCATTTTTGCCCGGCGTAAGTTTTTTATTAAAATATTCCTTTGGGGGACGAAATTGAATAAGCTCATTATCGCTGCGGTCGCGGCCTTGTTCTGCGGGACGGCGCTGGCAGAGGTTGTTTCGCCACATGGCGTCAAGACGCTGGCGCCTTCCGGCGCAATCAAGCCGACCGGAACATGGAACCTTGGAACCCGCGCGGGCGACTTTGTATATATCGCGGGAATGCGGGGCATCGATCCCAAGACCGACACTCTGGTCCAAGGCGACGAAGCGCGCATCCGCCAAGCGTTCATAAACATGAAGCTGATAGCCGAGTCGGAAGGGGCGACACTGCAAGATACCGTGCGGCTTGTCGTCTATGTCACCGATATGTTCCGCTATCGGCCGCTTGTTAATAGGATACAGGCGGAACTGTGGGGCAGTGGACCCTATCCGCCGCGCACAATCATCGAAGTGCACCGGCTCAACCAGGACGACATCGTTGAGGTCGAAGGCACGTTTTACGCGCCCGTGGGCAAGCCCGATCTGCGCGCATCGCAGAAGTAACGCGGGCGAATAACGGCCCAAGCTCATTGCAGGCGCGGCTAAAGAGCCAATTGCTAAGCTAAACAGCTATGGCATCATGGCGGAGTAAATCTGCTCCGCCAGAAATACCATTGAAATTATGAAACTCCTCAACCGCGAGGCTTACTCTTACCGGGCTGACAGCACTGTGCCCCGCTTTGACGATAAGGGGCCGGTCGTGTTCATGGATGGCGAATGCGTACTTTGCAGCGCTACCGCGAGGATTATTGTGAGGCTCGATAGAGCGGGCGAGTTTCGCATCTGCCCTATTCAAAGCGAGATCGGGAGGGCTGTGCTTAGCCATTACGGCCTCGACGCCCAAAATCCTGATAGCTGGCTCTATCTCGTGGATGGCAATGCTTATGTTTCTCTTGACGGGGTTATTCGGGCTGGCGTCCGCTTGAGGGGAGCCGGCCAACTCTTGCGTGTCTTCAAGATTCTGCCCCGGCCCATGCAGGATTGGCTTTATCGCCGAATCGCACGCAATCGACTTTCCATTTTTGGCCGCGGGGACATATGCGCAATTCCCGACCCCGCGCTCAGGCAACGCCTCCTCTCATGAAAGTGCTCGTTCTCGGCGGCTATGGCGTGTTTGGGGGACGGCTGGCCCGGCTTCTTCTGCAAGATGGCGTGGAAGTGATCGTTGCAGGCCGGAATGTGAAGAAGGCTGCTGCCTTTACAGACTCGTATGGCGGCACAGCTTTGCTAATCGATATTGCGGGTGATTTGTCCCCTATTGCAATGGTTGCTCCCGCAATTGTGGTCGACGCGGCGGGTCCATTTCAGAGCTGTGGCGATGATCCCTATCGCGTCGCGCGGTTTTGCATTGAGCACGGCCTAAACTATCTCGACCTTTCGGATGACGCCGATTTCACCACTGGGATTACTGCGCTCGATGAAGCGGCGAAGGAAGCCGGATGCTTTGCCTTATCAGGCGTTTCAAGCGTCCCAGCAATTTCGGCTGCTGCCGTTAGAGCACTCAGCGAAGGCTTATCGGAACTCCAAATCATCGAGAGTGCACTCGCTCCGGGCAACCGCGCGCCTCGCGGGCGATCCGTCACGGCTTCCATTCTTAGTCAAACAGGAGAGCCTCTGAACGTTTGGCGCGGCGGTGCTTGGCGGCAGCAGCGTGGCTGGAGCGACGGCAAGACGGTCTCTTTCGGGCCCAAGTTTAAGCGCAGAGCCAGTCTAATTGGCGCACCGGATTTGAAGCTCTTCCCGCAAGCCTTCGGCGCTCGCTCGGTGATCTTCCGTGCAGGCCTAGAGCTTAACCTCATGCATAGTGGGCTTGCATTTCTCGGCTTCCTCCGCGCCTGGCGCCTGCTTCCAAAATTAAGTGCTTTTCTCGCCCCTCTCCTTTGGATGAGCCGATGGCTTGAACCATTCGGCTCCGACCAGGGAGCGATGGCCGTGGATGTTACCGGGCTCGAAGCAGGGCAAGCCGTGCGCCGCCGATGGCAGATTATCGCTCGCAAAGGCGATGGTCCTTTCATCCCAGCCGTGCCAGCGCGCGCGATCATACGCAAATACATGTCCGTCGCTCCGGGAGCCCGGCCATGCCTTTTCGATCTCAGCCTGCCGGAAATAGAGAGCGCGATGGACAATTTATCCGTGGAATTTGAGCGATCATCAAGCAAGGAACCGATGTTGTTTCAAAAAGCTCTTGGCGAGAAATGGGATGCGCTTCCCACTTCCGTGCGCCGCCTGCATTCCGTGCAAGATATGGAATGCTTTTCCGGTAGCGCGAAAGTGACACGCGGCAGAAGCTTGATTGCACGCCTCGTGGCGTGGCTTGTTGGCTTTCCCCGGGCAGGAGAAAATGTTCCCGTCACCGTCACTATCACCCGGACGCCATTTGGGGAGACTTGGGAACGGAACTTCGCAAGCCGTAAATTCCGCTCTCATTTGAGCTCATCGCCTCGGCCATTTCACTGCCACGAGCGCTTTTCCGTCTTCACCTACGAGCTAGAGCTCCCGGTTGGAGACGAAAGCCTCTTTTTTCCCGTACGCCGTGGATGGTTCCTCGGAATCCCCTTACCATCCTTCCTGCTGCCTAGAAGCGAAGCTCGCGAATATGATATGAACGGCGTTTTTCACTTCGACGTGGCTCTCTATGCGCCGTTCGATCGTAGTCTTATCGTTCGATACGAAGGCTACGCCAAGCCCGGCGTGTCCTACGGGCCGCGTTCAGCTTCGGCGGCCGGGTGATGCTGGCCGGTATCACCGTCGTCACGCCGGCACCTGCCGTGGCGCAGCTGCCCCATCCGAGACACATCAGATCGCCTAACGGCCACTTCCGCTGCGCGCATTCAGCCGTCGCGGTCGATCGGCACGGCGCCCGCCATTTCACGCATATCGGGTTCGGTATTTTGCGATCGCCTGCGACGTTTGCCGCAAGCGTTGCCTTGGGTTTGCCTCATCCTCTCCGCTATGGTGGCGGCGATATTCTCGCCTTTCGATCTCCCGGGGACGCCATGACTTGCCGCCTTTTTCGTCGCCATCGCCCGCGCCGCGTGCGAGCGTGGACGGTGCTGATCGTGACGGTCATGGGCCTGATCCTCAGCGGCGCGCTGTGGACCGCCGACTGCTGGATCGATCAAGCGGCACTGCCGTATAGCACAGACCGTATCGACGCCGTACCGCCGGTCGATGTGGCGCTGGTGTTGGGCACCTCGCCGCGCGTCGCGGGCCATCGCCGCAATCTTTTTTTCGAGTACCGCCTGGATGCGGCGGCGCAGCTGCTGAAGACAGGCAAGGTGAAGTTTCTTCTGGTCAGCGGCGACAACCGCGAAAAAGGTTACGATGAACCCACGGCGATGCGTGACGGATTGATCGCGCGCGGCGTGCCGGCCGATGCCATCTACCGCGACTTCGCTGGCGTGCGTACGCTTGATTCGGTGTTGCGAGCCCGCGATGTCTTTGCTCAGTCGCGATACGTCGTGGTGTCGCAGGCCTTCCATAACCACCGCGCCATTTGGCTCGCGCGCCAGCATGGAATCGAGGCATATGGGTTCGATGCTCGCGACGTGCCGTTCGCATTAGCGCCGCAGGTCTGGTTACGCCAGTACCTATCCGCCGCGCGCGCGATCTACGATGTTCTGGCTGGCTCGACATCGCGGCATGACGGCCCCCGCATCGAGATCGGCAGAGCGCCGCCGACCTAAGCTCGCGCGCAGCCGCACGGCATTTGCCGCGATCGCTCGACGAAGATCTAGGTATCCATGGCGTCCGGCATATTTCTCCATATCCCAGGCGAAATAGAGCGTGAAATCAGCGGTTGCCGCAACCGATGCTAGCGAATAAGCTCGCCTCATCCTTGCCAGCCTCCATCCGGCAGCAGTTTGAATCACTGTTCGCTCAAAGAGGGAATCCTTGCGATTCCGTCCACGATGATCCCGCTTTAGCTGCCACTTCTTAGCGTGAAGATTTAGACTCAATGAGCATGACCACGGAAAGCGCGGAAGCGCGCAATGCCTTCCATCGATTGTTGCTGGCTTTGGTTATTGTAAGCTGGGCCATTAGCTGGCCCATAATCAAAATTGGCGTAGCAACGGTGCCACCAATTTGGTTTGCATGTTTGCGCTATGTAATCGCAGCGCCTTGCCTGTTTGCTTTTCTCGCTCTGCGGGGCGAACTCGCACTGCCGCCTCGATCGGATTGGCCGCTGGTCATGGTTTCCGGCGCTCTGCAGATGGCCACCTATTCTGCTTTCATGTCTATTGCCTTGACTGTTCTTCCGCCAGGCCGCGCGTCGGTTTTGGCTTATTCGACCCCAATCTGGGTCGTGCCTCTGGCTGCGTGGTGGCTTCACGAGCATATTTCCAGAGCGGCGCTTTTGGGCGTGGTGCTTGGGCTCTTGGGCGTATTCACAATAGCCGCGCCTTCCCTAGCGAAAGGGCAAGATCAAATATTGGCCTATGCCATGTTGATGGGGGGATCTGCTGCCTGGGCGATCACAATTCTCTTCGTGCGCTCTCACCGCTTCACAGCGACAGCGCTGGCGCTCGCGCCCTGGCAGGTGCTCGTCGCCGCAGCCCTTTTATTGCCGTTGGCTCTCCTCAACGAGGGTGTTCCGCCACCAATTGGGGTGAGCGGCGCTGTGTCGCTCGCCTATGTCGGTCCGGTAGCGACGGCATTCGGTTATTGGGCGGTGGTGGAGGCTGGGCGCCATTTTCGCGCGAGCACAATGTCGATGGCGCTTCTGGCAACCCCAACGCTTGGCATATTAATCTCTGCCCTGACGCTCGGCGAAACAATCGACGGATCGCTCATGGCGGGGGTCATCTTGACTGGTACAGGAATTTGGCTGGCGACGATCGCATCCAGGCGCGAGGCAAACCAGTTATAGAAAGGCCGTAACAACGCGCAGAAGACATAGGACCTCTGGCGCGGGAATTCCCGCCTAGAGGTTAAACCCCTGCTCCTTCGCGGAACCGCACTCGCGGATCGTAAGGATAGTCTTGCGCCCAACCTTGCATAAACTTCTCAAGCTCGTCATCGATCACAGCCGGTAGCACAACTTTGAGCGTGATGAGCTGATCGCCTAGTGCGGCCGTCCGGCTGTTTTTCACGCCTTTTCCGCGCAGGCGTAAAATTTGCCCGGTTGAAGCGCCTTTTGGTACGGCGACGGTGACGCGGCCATCGATGGTGGGAACCTCAACACGGGCACCGAGCACGGCCTCACCGATGGATATGGGCAGCTCAAGCGTAATATTATCGCCGTCACGCGTGAACACCGGATGCGGTGCAATTTTTAGCTCGATAAGCGCGTCGCCTGCCTCGCCCCGGCCTGCACCTGGTCCGCCCTTACTTTTAAGGCGCAGAGTCTGTCCACTTTCGACCCCAGCAGGAACGGTAATATCGAGCGTTTCGTTGTCGGGGAATTGCACCCGTTTTTTTACCCCGTTTACAGCCTCGAGAAAGCTAATTTCGAGGTTATAGCGATAGTCCATCCCCCGCATCGTGAAGGGACCACCGCCCGCGGCCCGGCGACCAAAGAGGTCGCCGAAAATATCCGAATAGTCCCCAGTGCCGTGCTGAAATCCGCCATCGCTCCGAAAACCACCATCGCCCGCAGGATAATCCCGGTAGAACGGGTTAACGCGCTCATTGCCCATGGCGTCGATTTCGCCAGCATCGTAGCGTTTGCGCTTGTCGGGATTGCCGAGAATGGCGAAAGCGGCCGATATCCGCTTGAATTTCTCTTCCGCCTTAGCGTCACCCTTGTTTTGGTCGGGGTGCACGTCCTTGGCAAGCTTACGATAGGCGCGGCGAATCTCGTCGTTCGTCGCGCTTCGTTTCACGCCGAGAACAGCATAAAGATCTTGATCCATGGGCCTGAAGAGGTCTCGCTAACTCGAAATTTATATATGCCGCAAGTTTCTAGCTAGACATAGGCCATTTCAAAAATTTTCCTACGTTCATGAAACGTCTTCGCTGGCTCGCCCCATAAGCGAGCGAAAGAGCGAAGTCTTTGCAGCTTCCGGCTTCTGCGCGATTCGAACCTCCGGCGCCACCCCCAGTTCTTTAGCGACGATCCGCAGACGCCGTCTCAATGTCTCGCCGTCCAACGCTTCTAACCGCTTGGGCAGAAAGAGAACGAGCTTGTTTGCCTCATATACGAGGGAGGTCTGCGGCAAAATGCCAGCCATGCCCGCCGAAAGCGTGTGGGCGAGCCGGACAGCCTGCCCGATAATGAGCGCGTGCTTTCGCTCCTGCCGTGGGATCAGCGCCGAAAGCTTCGGAAGGAGTTCCCCGGTAATCTTGCGTTCATACCGATGATAAACGCAAAGCGCGAGGAAGGCTCTGCCGGGATGATCGATCCCCACAAGCGCCGATTGAGCGATCAGAACAGCGCTTTGCTCGCCCCTATAATCGGGGTGAGCGCGCCATGCCACGTCCGAAAGAAGACATGCCGCCTGACGCAAGCGCTTTTCCTCGGCGGTTTCTTGCGGCCCCGGATGATTAAATAGTGGTTCGGTCCATTCGATCAGTTCTCTGGCATGGATCAGTGAGCGGGATCTCAGACGCGCCATATCCTCGCAAGCTGATAGCAACGGATCTTTCGCGCGTTCCGCTTCGCTCAACATGCGGTAAATCATGCCTTCGCGAACGCCGAATGCGGAGAACATCACGCTGGAAGGCTGCATTTTGTGAATGAGGATGTTTAAAAGGAGCGCTCCGTAAGGCAGCGTCTCCTCACGGCCAGTAGACATTCCGTCCAGCCGCGTCAGAGTTGGCGGGGAGCTATTCGCATATCGCGCAGTCGCCTGTAGGGCTTTCCGTTGATCTAAACGGTATCCATGCACCGCTGTCAGAGGATAGCCAGCCTGACTCATGTGTAGCTTTGCCAGCGCGCGCCAAGTTCCGCCAACGGCATAGAATGTCTTGCCTCGACCTTCTTCGAGCCAAGTCAATTGTTCGAGCGCATTTTCGATGACGGGAATGGCCTCATTTCTCTCACCGCGGGTCAAATCGAGCAGCGCCAAGCCGCCGAGAGGAAGCGAAACAGCCCTCTGAAAAAGGTCGCCCTCAACGCGGATGAGTTCAAGGCTGCCGCCACCCAAATCTCCAACAATGCCATCCGGATCGGTGAACCCTGCAACCACGCCGATGGCAGCGAGTTCCGCTTCTTCGGTGTTTTCAATCACGCTGATCGGAATGCCGCAGGCTTTTTCGGCCTGAGCAAGGAAATCCGCGCCATCCTCCGCCCAACGCACCGCAGCCGTCGCGAAGGGATGAATATCGCGTTCCCGCACACCGCAAATATCGGCGAGCTTCCGAAAGCGCGCGAGCGACATCAGCGCAGACGGCACCGTTTCCCTATTAAGGAGCTTGGTTGAACCTAGATAACGGCCCAATCCGCACATCGCCTTCTCTTGGAAAAGCGGAGTCGGCGCACGGGCCAGCCCTTCGTAAACGACGAGCCGGATAGAGTTCGAACCGATGTCGATGACCGCGACAGGCCTCGTGCCCTGAATCCGGCCTTGTGTCACTTCATTCACGGCTCACCTTACGCGTGCGGCGCTAATGTGATCGCGAAGCGGCGTGGAGGGGTCCGCTTCAACGCCTCACCCCGTCCAGAGAGGCTTGGGTTTGTCAAAAAATACTCATGTGCGCTAAATGGTTCCTCACCCGGTGCAGTGTGAATGCGTTCGCAGGAACCGTCGCTTATAACTTTCCAACTTTGTAAATTATCTTTAAGGTTTGCGATCATAATCTGGTCGAGTATCTGCTGGTGTACCGTTGGGTTGGTGATCGCCGTCATGGCCTCGACACGCCGTTCAAGGTTGCGCGGCATCATGTCGGCGGAGCTGATATAGACATGAGCGTTCTCGGATGGCAACCCATGGCCGCCGCCGAAGCAGTAGATGCGCGCGTGTTCAAGAAACCGGCCGATGATGCTTTTCACACGGATATTCTCGGATAATCCCGGGATTCCCGGTTTGAGACAGCAGATTCCCCGCACAACAATATCGACCGTCACTCCCGCTAAGCTTGCCTCATAAAGAGCGTCGATAACATCTGCATCTACGAGAGCGTTGAGTTTCATCCAGATTGCAGCCGGACGCCCCGCTTTTGCGTGCTCGATTTCAGCTCGAATCTCTTCAATGGTTTTCGCCTTGATGCCATGCGGCGAAATGAAGAGCTGTTCCAGATCGTTCGGACGGCTGTAAGTCGTCACATAATTGAAAATCTTGGAGACGTCGCGCCCTATAGCCGGATCGGCAGTGAAATAGGACAGATCGGTGTAAACGCGAGCGGTGGCCGGATGATAGTTCCCGGTGCCGATATGGCAATAAGTGCGAAGCTCGTCGCCCTCTTTGCGCACCACCTGCCCTAGTTTCGCGTGTGTCTTGAGTTCAAGCTGCGTCAGCCCGTAGACGACATGCACTCCCACGGCTTCAAGCTGCTTGGCCCATTCGATATTTGCCCATTCGTCAAAGCGGGCCATGATCTCGATCATGACAGTGACGGTCTTGCCGGCCTGCCGAGCCTGCCGCAGCGCCTCAACCACGGGCGAACGAACTGAAGTGCGGTAGAGAGTCCATTTGATCGCGACGACATCCGGATCGGCCGCAGCTTGCCGCAAATATTGCAGGACCACGTCGAAGGACTCGTAAGGATGGTGCACAACAATGTCTTTGGCGGAAATCGCGGCGAAGCAATCATCGCCAAATTCGCGAATACGCTCCGGGAAGCGGCTTTCGAAAGGCGTGTAAAGCAGGTCGGGACGATCGCCGACGATGAGCTGCGAGGTATCGGCTATTGCAAATAAGCCATCGGTAATAACGACATCGTCAGCGCTCGTTTGCAGTCCTTCCACGATCAGCCTGCGGGCGCGTTCGGGTAACGAGGCGCTCATTTCGACGCGGATGACTTCGCCAAGCTGCCGCTTAACCAGGGCGTTACGCAGTACTGTTTTTAGATCCTCGCTCTTTTCCTGAAACTCGATTTCGCTATTGCGTAACGGACGGAAAAGGCCGGCATCCCGCACCGCGAAGCCCGGCAGCAGCGTGCCGGCGAAGAGCGAGATTACGGTTTCGATGGCGATGAAGCGGACGACCGGCTTGCCCTTGCTATCGCCTCCGCCCGGCATTCTTATAAAGCGGTCGAGTTTCGCCGGCACGTCAACAAAGGCATACATAGAGCGCGGTTCGCCGGGCTCGGTACGCTCGCACTCCAGCACGATGACAAGCTCCTGGCTTTGAATGTGCGGAAATGGATGCGCGGCATCAACTGCAACCGCGCTCAAGGCCGCAAAAATACGGCGCATGAAATAGGATTTGAGCCATTCTTTATCGTGATCTGTGAGAGTTTGGGGGGTCAGAAGTTTGATGCCTTCCGCCGCAAGTTCGCTTTTCAAAGCGCTCCATCGGACTTGCTGACGTTCCGAAATGATCGCGACCGCAGCATTGATCTTGGTGAGCTGCTCCTTGGGGGTCATACCGTCAGGCGTAACCTGCTGAATATTCGCCGCAGCCTGTTCATGCAGACCAGCGACGCGCACTCGATAAAACTCGTCGAGGTTTGAGCCTGAAATCGCCAAAAAACGGAGCTGCTCCAGCAGCGGATTGCGAGGATTCTCGGATTCCTCCAATACGCGCTTATTAAACTCTAGCCAGGACAGCTCCCTGTTGAAGAAGCGCTCTGGGCCAAACGCTTCAATGATTTCCCTGGGACTGGGAGCAGGCGTAGGCTTGGCGACTTTCATTGCTGGACCTCCAGACGAACTACGGCATATGGCCCCAAATACACGAACGGTCTACGCCGTAGCGCCGCAGCTTAGTGGCACAACCAAAACGTGCGCCAGATTTAATAGCTGCCACTGCAACATGGCAGGAAGCTGGTCAAATCAGTGCCGCGGTTTTCATTCGTATAAATTTAAAGCTTCCACATCACTCGTTACATTTTTACATCACTCATTACAGTCAAGCGGCAAGCGCCTCTTCCACGAAGTTGAGGCGATCCTGCCCAAAGAACATCTCGCCTGCCACGAACATGGTTGGCACGCCGAACAAACCGCGCTCCACGGCTGCGTTTGTGTCATCCAGTAGCTTTTGCTTCACTGCGGGATCGCTAATCCAGGTGCCGATCTGTTCGGCATTGAAGCCGTTTGAGGAGACAGTCTGCGCAAAGATGGTTGGATCTCCCATGTTCAGGCCGTCGCCCCACATCCCTCGGAAAATAACAGCAGCGTACTCCGGAAGCCGAGCAGGTTCATGCATTTGCACGGCGGTCGCGCTTCGCATCAGCGACAGCGTATTGATTGGAAAATGCGGGCTAAAGCGCAGTTCCACGCCATAGCGGCTCGCAAAGCGTTGCATATCCTGCCTGAAATAACGGCCCTTTGGCGCTACGTTTAATGGCGACTGATTGTTGACCGCGCGAAATATGCCCCCCAGCAAAACGGGACGCCATTGGATCTCCGCATTGTGGCGCGCTGCGAGCGCTGGAAGCTGCGTGAACGCCAGATAAGAAGCCGGGCTTCCGAAATCGAAATAGAACTCCAACGTCTTTGACACCGGCATCACCTCTTTCCGCCAGAAAACCACTGAAGCATATTGAGTTCAGTTGGACACTTTGTCATCGCGAGGCGGCTTCAGCCGCCGTGGCGATCCAGAGCAGCATCAATGACTTAAGCTCTGGATTGCTTCCGGCCACGCTGCGCTCGCCGTCGCAATGACGCGATTCCATCTCAATGCAATCCATTCAAATTACCACTTCTCCGACCAGGGCCGCAGATCAAGCTCATGAGTCCAGGCTGTCCTTGGCTGGATGTGCAATTGCCAATATGCCTCTGCGATATGTTCAGGATTGAGGATACCGTCCTCTTCCTTGAGGGCATAGCGGGCTGGGAAATTTTCCCGGATAAACTCGGTGTCGATAGCGCCATCTATGATCGTGTGCGCGACATGGATGCCCTTTGGACCGAGTTCGCGCGCCATGCTTTGCGCAAGCGCGCGCAGCCCATGCTTAGCACCAGCAAATGCCGCAAAGCCGCTTGCGCCGCGCACGCTGGCCGTGGCGCCGGTGAAAAGGATCGTTCCCCGGCCTCGCGGGACCATGCGCCGGGCGACCTCCCGGCCCATAAGAAACCCGCCGAAACAGGCCATCTCCCAAATCTTGAAATATTTGCGCGCTGTTTCTTCCAAAATCGAAGACGGCACGTTGGCCCCAATGTTGAATACTGCAACCTCAATTGGAGCTACATCCGCCTCTATTCGCTCGACGAGCGCAACCATCTCCTCTTCTTTGCGCGCATCTACGGGGCATGCTAGCGCCCTGCCCTCTTCATTCTCAATGGCCTCAACAAGCGGGGCAAGCTTATCCGCATTGCGGCGCGCGACGCAGGCGACAAATCCTTCTCTCGCGAAGCGCTTTGCGATTGCGCCGCCTGTCGCGTCGCCTGCGCCAATGACCAATATCGCGCCGGGCTTGCCACTCACATGCTCTACCAAGGCAGCCACCGTTTCTTTTGAACCGTTTGTTCAACTGCGGCTGGAGGCACCGGCATTTTTATCTCAGCCCCGTTTACAGGCGCTGGCTCCGTCCGATTTTGCGCTTCCTCAACAAATTGACGGCGAAGCACCTTCTTATCGACCTTTCCGGTAGCGCCGAGAGGGATGGATTCCACAAACTCGATGCCGTCCGGCATCCACCATTTTGCAATCTTGTCTTCGAGATAGCGGCGGTAGTCTTCGGCGGTAGCCGTCGCGCCCTGCTTTAATTGCACGATGAGAAGCGGGCGCTCGTCCCATTTCGGGTGCGGCACGCCAATCACTGCACATACGGCGGACGCTGGATGTCCGAGCGCGATGTTTTCGAGATCGACAGATGAAATCCACTCTCCGCCCGATTTGATGATGTCCTTCGCGCGGTCTGTAATGGCCATCGCGTTCCATTTGTCGATGGTGCCGACGTCGCCGGTATCGAAAAAGCCCTGGTCATCCAGAATTTTCTTGTCGGATTTGAAATAGGCTTTGGCGACGGTTGGCCCTTTGACCAGCAGCCGGCCCATCGCAACCCCATCTCGCGGCAACTCGTTGCCTTGATCGTCTGCGACGCGCATTTCAATGCCAAAAATATTGCGGCCTGGCCGTAGGCGCGCAACAAGACCGTGCTCGGCGTCGAGTTTTTCGTCTTCTGGAAGGACGCCTCCAAGCGTTCCAATGGGGCTCGTCTCCGTCATGCCCCAGCCGGGAACAATTTCGACCCCATGCTGTGCGGCAAAATTGCGAGCGAGTGAGGGCGGCGTTGCGGAGCCGCCGATCAGCACTTGCTTCAGGCTCGAAAGCTTGAGCTTGTTATCCTCTGTATATTGAAGCAAGGACTGCCACAGCGTCGGAACCGCGGCCGCCCAGGTCACTTGCTCCTTTTCCATGATATCGTAGAGCGACGCACCGTCGAGGCGCGGCCCCGGCAGCACAAGTTTCACTCCTAGAATGGGCGCGATATAGGTTAGAGCCCAAGCATTGGCATGGAACATCGGCACGACAGCCAATATCGCGCCGTCTGTCCCAACGGTAAATGCTACCGAAGCAAGCAGTGTCAGCAAAACATTGGAGCGATGGGAATAAAGCACTCCCTTAGGGTCGCCCGTTGTGCCCGAGGTGTAGCAAAGCCCGCAGGCGGTGTTCTCGTCAAAATTTCCCCACTCAGGCGCCGGATCGCCATCGCTCTCCGCCAGAAAAGCTTCGTAGCTAATTGCTCCGCGTAATTTTGTGACCGGCATGTTCGCTTCGGTGGTCAGCAGAACGAACGCCTCCACCGTGGGCATATGGTCCTGAATCGCTTCAAGCAGCGGTACAAAAGTGAGGTCGGCGAATATGAGCCGATCCTCGGCGTGGTTCGTTATCCAGGCGATCTGCTGGGGAAAAAGACGCGGGTTGATTGTATGGTAAACCGCGCCAATACCCGCGATGCCATACCAAGCCTCCATGTGACGCTCGGTATTCCAAGCCAGTGTGCCGACCCTGTCGCCAAGGCTAATGCCGCGCCGCACAAGCGATGCCGAGACGCGCCGCGCCTGATCGTAGATTGCGCCGTAATTGGTGCGCCGAATATCGCCTTCCACGCCTCGCGTTATAACCTCGCGCCATGGGTGAGTGTGTTTTGCGTGCGTAATGATTTTGTCGATTGTGAGCGGCCAATCCTGCATAAGCCCGAGCATACCCATCCCTCCCAACGGCTGTCGCCGAGACAGCGTTATCCGGCAATCGTTTTATTGTCCTGGCTTGACCAAGAACTTAATTTTTGGTGAAGGCGATCATATCACCATCGGCGTAGCGCCGCGACGCCTTAGACCTCTTCGTCGGCGATACCTTCGGCGAGGTTGAGCTCCTTCAATACCCGGGCGACGAAAGCCCGCGTTATTTTGCGGTGCTCAGCGAGAGCCAGCCTATCAATATGCGCCGCAACAAGCTCAGCCGTGGCCATGGACCGCTCCATTCGCGCGACGAGAAACGGGATGATGTCTGGCGCAACTGCAATTTGGCGGTCGGCGAAATGCTTGAGGAGAACTGCCGCAAGCAACTCTTCGTCCGGCTCCTTGATTGCGATCGCCGGGTAAGAACGGACGCGCGACCTAAGATCGGGGAGAGAGAGCGGCCATTGGCCCGGCGGCGCGCGCCCCGTCAGTAAAACGAAGGAATTATGTTCCCGCGCCAGATTGAGGCGGTGAAACAGCGCGCGTTCATCGAAGGGGCCAAGGTCAACGTCTTCAACGGCGAGAGGCGTCACTTCACCCGGCGCATCAGCCGTAAGGTCAGCGGCAGCCAATAACGCCGCCCGCGATCGCGCCTGCCAAATTCTTGCAAGATGGCTTTTCCCCGATTGCGAAGGACCAAAGATAATGGCGGCATGGCCCTCCCAATTGGGCCAGCCCGTCACAAGGCGAACGGCGTGGTCGTTGCAATCGCTAACGAAAAAATCCGCTTCGTCCCAAGTCTTCAGATGGTCCAGATCGAGGACAAGCTGCGACGCCGTCACGCCGCCTTTGCCCTATTGTGCAGTGGTGGCAGGGGTCTTTTGCTCATGATCGCCCTCGCTGTCATAGATCTCGCTGCTATAATAGCGGCGGACAGCATGACGCACCAGCACCCCGATAGCAGCGGCAAGGGGGACGGAAATAAGAAGACCCGTGAAACCCAACAAATAGCCGCACGCTATCAGAGAAAAGAGGAGCCAAACCGGGTGCACCCTCACCTTATTGCCGACGATGTTCGGCGTGAGCACATTTCCTTCGATGAGCTGACCGATGACAAATATTCCAAGCACTATCCCGATCTTTGTGTAATCGGGCCAGAACTGCCCGAGAGCGACACCACCGGATATCAAAAAGCCGCCCAGCGAGCCGAGATAGGGCACGAAGCTAAATAGCCCTGCGCCAAGTCCGATCAGCAGCCCATAGTTGAGACCGATTAGCCCGAGACTGACCATGTAAAAGGCCGATACGATCAAGAGCACGGTGAGCGTGCCTCTAAGATAGCTGGCGATCGTCGAATTGATCTCTTCCGCCAGCTCACGGATGGTTGGCAAGTCATGCCGGGGAATAAGTTCCTCTATCCCGGCAATCATCTTGTCCCAATCCCGTAAAAGGAAGAACGTTACCACCGGGCTTAGGAACAGAAGTGCGAGCGAATTGAAAAGCGTGAGGCTGCTAGCCAGCAACTGCTGAAGCTTGGTCACAATCCACGGAACCGCAGTCTGCACAATCTGCTGTGATGCATCTGCTGGCGCGCCCGGCTGCTGTTGCTGAGCGATATGCTGGCGCACCGGATGAAGATAAGCGCCGTAATGATGCTCGATATAAGCTTGCGCGCGATCAATGTAGCCGGGGAGTTTTGCGCCAAGCTCGCCTAGCTGCTGCAAAACAGGCGGCAAGATCAAAGCCAGAAGTACAGCAATAACGAGCGCAATACCGGCGATGACTGCAAATGCCGCAGCGCCCCGGTGGATCCCAATGCGGGACATCCTATTGACGAGGGGATGAAACAGATAGGCCAGAACCATGCCTAGCGCAAAGGGAAGCAGGATCTCCGAGAACAACAGGAACAGAAAAAGCGCAGCAGCAAAGAAGATCAACCAGAAGATGGCATGGGGCGAAAGGCGTAGCGTGCTGTCGTTCATGATGACTCAAACTTCCGATGGCTCATGGTGCCGCTTGCTAACGCAGCAACCGCATAGAGCGGTCCCCATTTTGAGGTTCTGTCATAGCCGCTAAGTTCATCCGACGCAAAGGGGAGCGTACCCTTCTTTTGCACCAACACCGATATGATCACGCCGCTGTTGTCGCGAAAGCTGTTCAGGCATGAGAGCCGCATCAACCACTTTAGAATTAGTCTTAATCTAAAACATGTTCGTACTTTCAAATTAAAGATACGAATTAGAATAATTCCAGGAAACAAACCAGCCGCCTAACTTAGAATAAATATAATATAATACTTTTTATTGACAGTATTTCTTTTGAACAATAATTAACAAAAAGGTCTACTCGCTCCAGTTAGTCATAGCGTCGGGCGTTTGTTGGGGGAATTCATGGGCATTCGTAATCGCGCGCGCTTCAGCGCGTCTGAGCGCGCACGGGCAATTGCGCTCATTACCGCTTCAGTGCTTGGCGCGAGCAGCGGTCTGGCAATTGGGGCCGACACCACTTCAGGCAATGAAGAGTTGCTGAAGAAGCTTGAGGTGATGGAAAACCGGATGAAGGCGCTCGAAGGGGAACTTAAGAAAAAGAAGGCCGCTCAACCGGCAGGCCAAGCCTCTACAACGCCTGTCGCCAAGAAAGCGCAAGGAACTGGCTCGGGGCCATGGTGGGCGAACTCATCGCAAAGCCAAGTAGCTGTCGCTCCCCCATCATATTTGCCTGCGTCCGCGCAAAGCGGAACCGAAGCACTCCCAAACAAGCAGATCCTTGGCATGATAGATTCGCCTGTCTCTGGTCTGAGTTTTGGAGCATATGGCGAGATAAAATACGGTTATATGCAAAATCCGGCGGCAAACGGACAGTGGCAGAACGGCTTCGACGCACACCGGCTTGTGCTGTTGCCCACCTATCAATTTACGCCAAATATCATCTTCAACGCAGAGATCGAGTTTGAGCACGCTGGCACTGGCTTCGATGCAGACGACAAGTTGCACGGAACCGCCGAGATTGAGCAAATCTGGGTGGATTTCAAGATTAAGGATTACTTCAATATCCGTTCGCCCGGCATCGATCTCATTCCAATCGGCCATATCAACGAGCATCATGAGCCGACCCAATTTTACAGCGTAAACAGGCCAGAACTCTACAATGGCCTTATTCCATCGACATGGAAGGCCCCAGCGACGAGCATTTATGGCACCCTCGCAGATGGCCTCAAATATCAGGTTCAGGCCAGCAGCAGCGTCGAAGATTACGGCGACAACTTTGACGCCCGCACAGACGCAAATACCGTCCCCAAAGGAGCACCCTACGCGGGTGGCATAAATGGCCAGGACGCGCTCGGCCTTTCGCTGCCTGTTCGTGGCGACTTCCGGCAACTCAGCAACACGGTCGCGGGTGCAGCAAAACTTGACTACTCGCCACCGTTCATTCCAGGATTTTCGGGCAGCGTAAGCGGTTATTACTCGCCAAACACAACCCCTAGAGGCGCGCACGCCGGCGATAATGGAGCGCTACTCGGAAACTCAAGCCTTGCAATGGCGGACGCCGAGTTCCGTTATCGCATCCCTAATACGGGTCTCGAATTCCGTGGCGAAGGCGTGATGGTCAACTTTGGCAATCCGGCTAATCTGCGCGCGAATAATGACGGCGACCCTGAGAATAACGTTGGCAAGACGATGTATGGCGCTTCAGGTGAAGTCGCTTATCACATCCCGCTTGGCACAATTCTGAACAGCGAATGGGAGGCTGTGCCGTTCTACCGCTATAGCTACGAGAATTTGCAGACCAAAGGCTTTGCCGGAACGGACGATAATTCGCCAAACGGGTCGGGCCAGTTGAAATTCCATACCGCAGGCTTTGCGGTTTTCCCGTCGCCAAAGCTTGTGCTCAAAGGGACCTATCAGAAGGTGCTCGATGGCGAGACGGGTGGCGCGAAGGGGGATTCGGTTTTGGGCGCAGTTGGGTTTTTCTTCTAAACCAGACATCGAATAAAGGATGAAAACAAATGAGCGGCTGGATCCGGTGGGCTGCACCCGCAGTCTTGGTGGCGTCGGCAACTTGTCCTTCACACGCCGTAGAATATCTGAGTGCCGGTCAGGCTCAGAAGCTTGCCTTCCCGTCAGCGAGCAAATTCGTCGCGCTGGAAGCCGGGCGGTCCTGGAAAGCTTTCGCCGGTGATCGCCTGCTCGGTCTTTTCGTACTCGACCATGTGATCGGCAAACACCTTTATATAGACTATGCCGTAGCACTCGAACCGAGCGGCCGGGTTCATCGCGTCGATATTCTTCAATATCGCGAATCCTATGGCGGTGAAGTGAGAACTGAAAGCTGGCTTGCTCAGTTCGTTGGAAAAACAAGCGGGAGCGCGCTGCGCATCGGCGGCGACATTCGCAATATTTCCGGCGCCACACTGTCTTCTACTCATGTAACGGAAGGAGTGAAGAGAATATTGGCGGCGTATGGCGGACGATAGCATTCGGCGCGCGCGACCGCTGCTCGGAACATTTGTTGAAATTTTCGCTTCCGGCGCCGCCACTTCCGACATGGAGGCGGCGGTCGAAGCCGCATTCGGCGCAGTCGCTCATGTTCACCGTCTCATGAGCTTTCATGAGAGCGGCAGCGACGTAAGCCGTCTCAACCGCGAGGCAAGCGCGAACGCGGTCGAGGTGGACCCTTGGACGTTTGAAGTGCTTGAAATGGCGCTTGATTTGCATCGCCGTTCCGAAGGTGCTTTCGATATCAGCGTCGCGCCAGCCTTGCAGAGAGAAGGGCTGCTCCCGCCCACGCCAACGCGCGGCTTCCATTTAACTGGGCCGGGCAATCCAACAAGCCATGCCATCGAGTTACTTTCCAACTGCCGGGTTCGCTTTCTTGATCCAGGCGTGATGATCGATCTGGGCGGTATTGCAAAAGGCTTCGCGGTCGACCGCGCAACCGAGGCGCTCAAAGCCCACGGCATGTGCGCTGGCTTCGTTAATGCGGGCGGCGACCTTGCCGCGTTCGGCGAACGCTCACACGCGGTTCACATTCGCGATCCGCGCAATCCCGGGCAGCTCATATGGCACATCGAGCTGGACAATAATGCGCTCGCCTCCAGCGGCGCAGGCTTCGATCCCATTCAAGCCAGCGCGGCAAGCAGTCCCGCGATAATCGATCCAACGACGCAAGCGCCAGTGGCGGTAATTGCTGGGGCCACCGTGCGCGCCGCATCGTGCGTGATTGCCGACGCTTTAACGAAAGTGGTAATGATCCGTGGCGAGGCTGCGGCTGCGCTGCTTGACCACTATGACGCGAGCGCGATGATCGTTTCGAGGGACGGGGATATTTGCTTCAGCTCCAGCTTTGAGGGAGCACTCCATGCGGCTTGACTCGCGCTTCCGCTACACGCTCTACGGGGCCTTTTTTGTGCTGGTGCTCAGCGGCGCGGTCTGGCTTGTGGCTGATCGCCTGAAAGATTCTCCCGACGGCGAACTGTGGCAGTCGGTTTCAGCGAATCTTCTCATGCTGCATGGCGGCGCGGCAATGGGAACGCTCATGCTGCTCGGTGCACTCGTTCCAGTCCATTTGCTGCGAGCCTGGCGGGCAAAGAAAAATAGGCTAACAGGCAGCATTACGGCAGGGCTGAATGCAATCCTCATCGTGACTGCATTCTGTCTCTATTATCTAGGCGGCGAACAACTGCGGCCCATTATAAGCAACTTCCACATCATCGCTGGATTTGCGCTTCCGGCGATGCTTGCGTTTCATATTTACCTGGGCAGGCAACGCTCCAAAGCCGCATTGCAAACGCGGGCGGAGCGTGTGCCCATCAAACCGCTGTAATCGCCGCGCAGGGCATCAATCGTCGTCGTCGAGCTTGCCGATATGGTGCTGCGAGTACAATTGAATGCCGAGCTTTTCGACCAAGTCCAGCTGCGTCTCGAGAAAGTCGATATGCTCTTCCTCGTCGGACATCAGCTTTTCGAAGATGTCGCGGGTGACGTAGTCTTTTGCCTTGTTACAATAGGTAGCTGCTTCCTGATAAAGCGCGCGAGCGGACAGTTCCGCGCGAAGATCGCAGTCGAGAACTTCCTTCACCGTCTGTCCAATATGCAAAGGATCAAGCACCTGCATATTTGGAAAGCCTTCAAAGAAAATGATGCGCACCGTCAGCTTATCTGCGTGCTCCATCTCTTCGATGGATTCCTGGCGCCACTTCTTGGCGAGTACTTTATAACCCCAATTGTCCAACAGCCGATAATGCAGCCAATATTGGTTGATCGCAGTCAACTCGTGCCGCAATGCCGCGTTCAGATACTCTATGACTTTTGGGTCGCCCTTCATCACGCGCTCCGATGGGTCTGTCCGTTAGATTGCCTATATTGGCTACGGACACTTTTTTCCGAGTCGTGACAACTGAAAAGCACTTAATAGAGAGACGGGGTCTGCACTCAGAGATTTATGAGGAATGCGAGCGCGAATTACTGCTTGCCTCTCTTGACAGGCAGCCGGGGTGCGCCTCGCGCATGATGCGCTTGATCGTGAGAGCGCAGCGACCGCACTGGGCGCGGCATCCAAGCTGGCCATAAACCTGACAGGCCGTGCGTGGCGGGGTCGCCCCTGTTAGCGTGGTGCGTACTTCGTTCTCGCTCAGCACATTGCAGGAGCAAATAATCATAGGGATAGACTCTAGGCTCAGCCGTTACTAAACCTAGAAATATGCCGTCACAGAAAATAACACAAGAAAAATCAACAGTTTATAATTATTCTAATTCACGGATACTGAGGCTTTTATAGCAACGGCTAGTCATCCCGGCGTATTTTATATTTATACTAATTCTAATCTAGCCAGATCCGATGTTTTTTGGCCGAGACGCGCGCTCCTCTCGGCCGTTTGTCAGCAGACCTAGGCAGCGACCAGTTCTCGTGCCGGATCGATATCAATCAAGCGAACACCGGGAATTTTCAGGACATGGGCATCGCCGTGACGGCTGACGAATATCTCGCCTCAAACATGGTTCGTGCCAAAACGGGAAAACGGCGTCCGGAAGGAGTAACGGACGCCGTCTATAGACCACACATGATGGATTGCCTGGTCTATTTCAGAGGCTCGTCGCTATAACGCGGCCTGTGTTTCTGGAAACTTTGCCGCGCGCCGCGACGAATGGCGACACGTCCCCTTATGCACGCGGAGCGGCAGGGAAACCGTTTCGGGCTCGATATCAATCAAGCGAACTCCCGAAACTTTCAGGACATGTGCCGCGCCGAAGGCGGTCGAAGGGGTAAAGGCTCCGGCCAGTTTCTGGGCAAGCAAGGCCTCGACATTGGTAACAGCGGCGTCGGCTGTAACCGCGTACCCCTCGCCGGCCTCGATAAGGGCCGCGCGCCTTTCGCCGCGTGCATTTTGTGCTTCGGCGGCAAGCCACGAATGATAGCCCAACGGTTCCGGCTTGGTCGGTGTCGTGCCCGAACCACCGCCGAGCGCGCGCCGCACCGGACCTACGGAGAGAACGCCCTTAATCAGCGGCGATAGGGTACGAATACCCCGCGCCGCTGTGGCGGACATGGGGCGTCCGACGACGATGTTAGCGATGCGTGTGGAATTGAACGCGGCGACCAACTCCCCCATGGGTGCCGCAGCGAATGGAACAGGCTTGCCGTCATGCTTTAGCGTCCACGATTTATGTGCTATCGACCGACGCCTCCATCGTCCCCTTTCGACGGCGTAACCACCATTGGACACAACGTTAAGAATGGTCCGGCGAACCGCTGAGGTGCTTTGAGCATTGGCGGCGGCTACTGAAATTCGCAGATGCGTTGCGTCTGGCAACTGATTGGCGACATGGCGGGCGAGGCAGTCGCCAAGGGTGACGCCGAAGCCTGCACCGGAAAGCAGGGCAATGTCTGCCTGCCGCGCCCTTTCGTTGAGCGCTGTGACGGTGCGCAGGTGATGGAATTCGCCCGAGATGTCGGCGTAAGATGTCCCGGTATCGAGACACGCCTCGATTATGGGAAGTCCCGTTTCGGTAAAAGGACCGCTGGCGTTTAGAACAAGGGGCACGGCTCGAAGCGCAGCGCGCAGAGCGTCGCCATCATCAAGAGAAACCTGCATTGCGGTAAGGCCGAGTTGCTCCGCCATTGCCTTCACGCGGTCTCCATCGCGACCTGCCAGGATTGGGCGATGACCGCGCCGCAGCGCGGCTTCAACGATGAGGCGGCCGGTGAAGCCATAGGCTCCGTAGATCATCCAAGGCTGTTGCACTGAGTTTTGCATGTCTGAAAATCCTTTTGTGTTTCGGGTCAAAAGACGCGAGTGGCGATGGCGTGAACGAGTGGGATTGCAATTGTTGCTATAAAGAAGCTGAACTTGGCGCGCGTGAAGAAGCTGGCTGTAGCCACTGCCGCATTCGAGCGTTTAGGAAGCGCAGCAAGGATGCGGAGCCAAAGGATGTTTTCGACGTAGTCGCAGGCGCCATTAAGTATCGCGCATGTGACGGCAGCGGCCTGCAAGACCGGACCCGCGTCCACAGCCTGCGCCCACTTCATCATAAGCAAGGCAAGAAGCGCGGCGTAAAGGCCGGGAAATATCATGTCGAGCCATAACATCCGCCGCCAATGCGAAACGCCTTTTGCGCCCCAACGATCGATAAGGCGATAAGCGTCATCGGCACGAATGCCAAAGGTCAAGTCAGGTGACGGCGTGCCGCCTCCGAGCCGTTTCATCGTTGGCACGCCCCATGGGGTTAGCCAGAATAAGGATAGAAAACCGGCGCACAGAACGCCGAGAACTGTAATGCTCACCATCGGAAACTCCTCCTCTTGCCGTCGATGGTGCTAAGGTACAGAGCCCCTTTTCATAGGTCCAATTCATAGTTATCATATGCCATCATGCGCGAAATTCATCTTGAGAGGTTCGACCTCAATCTTCTCGTGGTGTTCGACACGATGATGCGAGAGCGTCACGTGGGCCGGGCGGGTGAAGCGCTGGGTCTCACCCAGCCAGCGGTCAGTCACGCTCTAACGCGCTTGCGCCACCTCTTGGACGATCCGCTCTTTGTTAAGCACGCAAAGGGGATGCGGCCCACGCCGCGCGCCGAGGCCTTGGCCGACACCGTTTCGTCAGCGCTGCGGACGCTCCGGCAAGCTTTGAATAAAGAACAAGCTTTCGATCCAGCAACCGCAAAACGGACCATCCGCATCGGGGGGACCGACTATATCGACCTAACGCTGATGCCAAGACTTTTGCCAAGCATTCGTGAGACGGCGCCCGGTTTCGACATCCGTCTCCGTCCAGTGAGCCAGGAGAGCGTCTTGCAGGAACTTCGCAGGCATGAACTCGACATCGCAATCGGACCCATGACGCTCGCGCCGGAGGGGGTCAAGCTCATGCCTCTCTTTACTGAGCGGTTCGTTCTGATCGCCCGGCAAGGACACCCCGCGCTCCACGGAACACTGACCCCCAAAGCCTTCGCTGGGCTTCAGCATCTCCTAGTGTCGCAAAAAGGCGATCCGACTGGAATCGTCGACGACGTGCTGCGGGAAGCAGGTCTGTCCCGCCGGGTCGCGGTCACGGTCCCTCACTTTCTTGCTGCGCCTTTCGTCATAGGCGCTACCGATCTGGTCGCACTCGTGGCAGAAAGAATTGCGCTCAAGCTGGCCGACACCGCCGGAATAGCGCTGCATGAGCCGCCCATCCCCATTCCGCCATGGACGGTCGGCCTCGCCCATCTTCCGTCCGCGTTTTCCGATCCAGGGATCGAGTGGCTCGTGCAGCAAATTTCCAGAATTTCAGGCGGGATCTGATGTGCTCTTTTTGAAATACATGATCGCTTTGCGGACGCCGGGCTAGAGATCGATGAAGCGAACTCCCGGAACTTTCAAGACGTGGGCGTGAAGAAACTCAGGATCAACTGCGTGCCTCCTGAATGAGAATCACCTGTTGCCTGCTTGCACTTGCACGGAGCTCAGGCTGGTTATATCCGATCATATACGACGGTAGGTTGAGCGACCGCCAGTGGTCTGCTCTTGGATGCCGATGCGAGTTCAGGTCGTCTACGCGAGCATAGAAATGACGGCCTCAACGCCAAAGCAGACATGAGGGTATGATGCGGAAATAAAAACAGAATCCAATGACGACGGGCATGGGCACAGTATTGTTAAAAGTGGGTGGGTTGGATGTATTCGCGCGTTTTCTGCGAAATTTCGCATGTTAAAACCAAAAGGCGACTAACGCTTTTTATGCTTACAATTGGGCTTTACGCTCACGCTGCTTCGGCTCAGCAGGCTGAGTCAGCTGCCCCAAATGCGCCGAAATCCGGCTCGCCTCTACCGTCGATCACCGTACAGGCTCCAAAGGCGAAGCCGAAGCCCAAGGGCGCTCAAGCGCGGGCAAATAATTCGGCAGCGATTTCCCCGCAGCCGCAGGCAACGAACGCCGTTGATCCGAGCGCGCAAGGTTCCGCCAATACGCCTCCCTTACAGCGCACGCCGACTGTTGCCAAAACAGGGACGCCAGTTGGCGAGATCCCCGCAAGCATTCAAGTTATACCTGCGGAAACCGTCCGGGAGCAGGGCGGTACCACCCTCCAGGACAGCATCAAGAATGTCAGCGGCGTGAATGTGGGCGGGCCCGCCACCCAAAATTATTTCGATCGCTTTTCCATCCGTGGCTTGGATGCGCGCATCTACAATGACGGTTTCTCCGAGGGCGATCAGATAAATGGCATTCCGCATTCGCTGAACGGCGTTGCGCAAATTGAAGTGCTAAAAGGCCCCGGTTCGGCGCTGCTAGGCAGCGGACCGGGCGGCGGTTCGATCAATATCGTGCACTACGAGCCAAGTTCGGTCCCTCACTACGGTGTGGGCGTGCAGATCGGCGACTTCGGAACTCTTTCGACAAATGTTTACGCGACCGGCCCGTCAATCGTTCCCGGTGTGAACTACCGCGTCGATGCGTTGGTGGCAAATATGGATGGCTTCCGCGACCTGAAGGGAAGCAACTATGAATTCCGGCCGACCATATCGTGGACCGGCGATGGTCATGTATTGACGGTCAGCCTCGACCTCCGGCATCTGGAAAGAACGCCTGATCCGTTTGGAATTATCTACAATCCGGCGACCGGCCAGCCCTTCAACGTATCTCGCGATAATAGATACTATTCGCCGTTCTCGCACGCTGATCAGGACCTTGAGCGCATCACGGTAACTGACGCTTACACGGTGAATAAGTACCTCACCATCAATAACCGTTTCTCTTATACGCACCGCGATCTTGATATCTTGCGCGATGGTGGCCTCGGCGGCGGTGACGGAAGCGGCGGCGGTAATGGCGGCGCGGGATCGATCAAGGGAACGGCGCTGACTGGCCGCACAATCCGCGAGCAGACGGATCACATCGATGACGTCAACTACGCCTTCGAGCCGGTATGGAAATTCGCAACGGGGTCGGTCCGGCATACCTTAGTCACCGGCGCACAGGCCCAGTATGTGAGCATCGATACCAACCGGGCGACGGCCGATTTGCCAAACATCGATAATATATTTGCTCCTGTACTGAAGAAACTCCGCGCAGGACCTCGTTTTCAAGCGCGATAAAACCCACAACGGCTTCATCGACCAACTCAACGCGACCTATCTTGGTGTCTATGCGACCGATCAAATCGACGTAACCGACCGGCTGAAAATTCGCCTGAGCGGCCGCCAAGACTGGTGGCAGAGGGAGCTGACGCCGCAACTGTCTGATGGCACTTTCCCGGCTGGGATCACGCAATCGCAGATCAATACGCCGTTTAGCTATAGCGCTGGCGCTCTCTACCAGCTTTTGCCCGGTGTTTCGCCTTTTGTCGGAGTATCGCAAAGCTATCTCGCCAACTTCAACTCGGAAACCGTGCAAAACGGCATTGTCGTGCCGGAGTCGGCCCTTCAGTACGAAGCTGGGGTAAAGTTCTCCGGCTTTGATGATCGCATCACGCTGACCACATCGGCGTTCGACCTCAAGCGCGAGCATGTATTTACGCAAGTCAACGACGAGATATTCTTCACCAGCCAGAAATCGCGTGGCATTGAGGCCGACCTGCAAATCAGGCCGACGTCCGCATGGAGAATTGCAGCCAATTTCACGGCTCAGGATGCTGTGCTCACTGATCAGCCCGTAGGCGCTATTACCAGCAGCACTCCTAGCGTTACTCCGTTAGCCCCCGCCGGCGGCAATGGCGGTGGAACCGGCGGTGGTAATGGCGCCGGAACCGGCGGCGGCAATGGCGCCGGAACCGGCGGCGGCAATGGTGCCGGAACTGGCGGTGGCAATGGCGCAGGAACCGGCGGTGGCAATGGTGCCGGAATGGCTGCCACCAACACGAACGGCAATCGGCCCGTCGGAATACCGAGCTACATGTTCAATCTCTGGACAACCTACGACTTCAACATTGCCGGGATTGACGGATTCAGGATCGGAGGCGGCCTCTCCTACTACGACAAGATGTATGGGAACCTTCAAAACACAGTTTTTGTCCCCGATTCCCTCGTATTCAATGCGGCGCTGTCGTATATCAGGCCCGATTGGGATGTCTCTCTTGGGGTCAAGAATCTCACCGATGTGACCTACTACACGTCGGCGCTTGGCTCCGGCGGAATGGTGGGGCAGCCGAGAACCGTTTACGTTAAAGCGAATTACCGCTGGTAGTTGAACTCTGCAGCCGCTCAGCTTTGGGCGGCTGCAGCACCGCTGCCGATGAGCGCACAGATCAATTGGTCTTCGCTCCGGGGCGCTCTTTCAAGGCAGCCGCACAGCCGCCTTGCAGCTCAGCGGCGTGGCTTTCGAGGCATCGAAAGATCCCACTCGGACGATCGTTGTCGGCACCAGTGGCGCAAAACTTCGCTCCATCCGCTTTGCAGGCCTCCAGAATATTGCGGCGCGCCTCGATAGCCACTTCCATGGCTTCCGCGCATCCGGGCGACAATTCGGAAGCGTGTTGCCGAAGGCACTCCTTCATCCCGCCGGAGCCACGCTTAACGTCGGCGCAGAATTTCTCTTTCTCGGCCCCGCACGCTCTGCCGGGTCCCCTCCCCTCATGCGCTGACAATGGAAACGCATTCAGGCTGGCGGCCGCCACTACGAACGCAGCAACACTAGCAAATCTCATTCGATGCTCCCCCGTACTTTGATCAATTTCATCGATGAACTGGCTATACAGCGCCCTTTGAGGCTAGGCCTACAATTCATCCCCCGTTGCTCGCTGCATCCTCATAGATGAGCGACGCTTCAAGCCAAGCGTCTTCTGCGATCTTGAGCTCTTTCGCAAGCCCGGAGCGCTCCTGTGTAATGGAAAGCGCCTTCGCAGGCTCCTTCTCATAGAGCGTCTCATCTGCAAGGTTGAAGTCTAACTGCGCGATCTTCTTCTGAATAAGTTCAATCCGCTGTTCGTGGTCTCGAAGCTGCTTGCGCAGAGGCGCCAATTCCTCGCGCCGCTGAGCCCCTTGACGGCGCTCATCTTCCCTCTGCCGCTTTGGATCCGCGACCGGAGACTTACTGCCATTCGCGCCTTTCGGAGTTTTACCGCTCCCGAGACTTTCCAGGCGGTAACTTTCGAGGTCCCCATCGTAAGGCTTCACGGTGCCGTTGCGCACGACCCAAAGACGATCGACGGTCGCCTCCAATAAATGCCGGTCATGGCTGATAAGGATCACCGCGCCATCATAATCGTTCAACGCGTGAATGAGCGCCTCGCGGCTATCGACATCGAGATGGTTTGTTGGTTCGTCGAGAATGAGAAGATGTGGCGCGTGGAAGGTCGCGAGTGCAAAGAGAAGGCGCGCTTTCTCGCCGCCCGAAAGCTTCTCCGATGGCGTGTCGGCTTTGTCCGCGCCGAAGCCGAGCGATGCGACCTTGCCTCGTCTCTGCGCGATTGTCGCGTCGGGGAGCAGCTCCGAGATGTGGTCGTAAGCCGACATTTTGGGGCGCAACTCGTCGAGCTGATGCTGAGCGAAATAGCCATATTCGAGTTTTTTCGAAGCGCGCCGCAAGCCATCGATAGGCTCAAGGCGCCCGCAAAGGAGCTTCGCGAGCGTAGATTTGCCGTTTCCGTTTGAACCGAGAAGCCCAATGCGATCGTCTATATCGACGCGCAAATCGAGATTACGAAGTATCGGCTTAACCGGATCATAGCCCACGGCGGCGCGCTCTACTCGGATCAGCGGATTGCCGAGCGCGCGTTCGGGCGAAGGAAAGCGAAAGGGCACTACGTCGGAGTCAATCTCGGCCGCGATGGGCTGGAGTTTGGCCAGCGCCTTTAGGCGGCTTTGTGCCTGCCGCGCCTTCGATGCTTTCGCGCGGAACCGCTCCACGAAGGCTTCCATATTGCGGCGCTGGTCGTCCTGGCTCTTCTTCAGCTTGAGCTGCAAGCGCTGCTGCTCGCGGCGTGTCTCTTCGAAGCGATCATACCCGCCTGCATAGAAGGCTAGCCGCCCGTCAGTCAGGTGCAAAATGCCATCGACCGACTTGTTGAGAAGATCGCGATCGTGGCTGACGATCAATACGGTGTGCGGATAATTCCGGATGAAGTCTTCCAACCAAAGCGTCCCTTCGAGATCGAGATAGTTCGTCGGCTCGTCGAGAAGAAGAATATCGGGCGCGGCGAAGAGAACTCCGGCTAAGGCAACGCGCATCCGCCATCCGCCCGAAAATTCGGAGCATGAACGCGCTTGCGCTTCATCGTCGAAGCCAAGGCCCGAAAGAATGCGAGCGGCGCGCGCGGGCGCTGAATGCGCTTCTATATCACCGAGGCGCGTGTGAATTTCGCCGATCCGTGCCGCATCCTGCGCGGTTTCAGCCTCGGCCAGAAGCGCCGCGCGTTCCTTGTCGGCTGCAAGCACGGTCTCAAGCAGGCTTTCCGGGCCACCCGGAGCCTCCTGGGTGAGGTAGCCCAATCGGGCATTCTTCGGATAGCCTATGGAGCCGTCGTCTGGAGTAATAACTCCCGCGATAAGGCGCAGAAGCGTGGTCTTGCCGGTGCCATTGCGGCCCACCAGCCCGACTTTGTGCCCCTCGGGAATACCGGCCGTCGCCTTTTCGAACAAAGGCCGTCCCTGGATGCGATAGCTCAAATCATTGATGTGTAGCATCCGCGCAAAATGTTCGAGATTGCGCGCGGCCGCAAGCCCCTATAGCACCTGGCCCGAAAGTTGCGTGCCGGGCTAGGTTGCACCGGCTCCGTTAACGCAATAAGGTTTTTGCAAAGCCCCCGCTAGAGAGGGCACGAAGCTTGGGATGAAATACCATATGGGGAGCCTATAAGATGACCGTGGACGCACCACTCATGACTGCGCCAGCCTCGGACGCAGTATCCTTTGGCGGCAAGTTCCGTCTTTTTTTCTATGTAGCAATCATCGTTCTTATTGCTGAATTCATCGGCAACATCACCTTCACTGTTGGACCCGGCAAGATAGTGCTCTTGCCCATGTTCTGGGCGCTTCTCATGGGAGCAGCGGTGGCGATCCTCAGCAATTATCTACCGCCCGCATTTCGCGTTGATGTTCCGCTGCAAAATACCGCGTCCGCGATCCTGCAACCTGCCCTCTTTATTTTCGTTGCGAAGCTTGGGCTTCTTGTTGGTGCATCAATTCCAAAACTCCTCAATTCTGGCGGAGCTTTGATTTTTCAGGAATTCGGCCATTTTTTCGGGACGATGCTATTTGGCCTGCCTGTTGCGCTTCTGCTTGGCATCAAGAGAGAAGCGATAGGCGCGACCTTTTCGGTGGGCCGCGAGCCAAACCTCGCAATTATCGGCGAGAAATTCGGTATGGACTCTCCCGAGGGCCGCGGCGTGCTTGCCGAATATCTCACGGGCACTGTTTTTGGCGCAATCTTTATCGCGCTCCTCGCCGGATTTCTATCGAGCCTTCACATCTTCCATCCGCTCGCTCTTGCCATGGGCGCAGGCGTTGGTTCGGGCAGCATGATGGCGGCGGCCTCGGGCGCTATAGCGGCGCAGCAAACTCCGGAAATGGCCAAGGAAGTCGTTACTTTCTCTGCGGCTAGCAATCTCATCACAACCACAGTCGGGACTTATTTCACGCTCTTTCTTTCGCTGCCCGCCACCATCTTCTCCTACCGCATTTTGGAGCCAATTCTTGGCAGATGGGCGCAGCCGCGTACAAGTGATACGCCCGCTACCAGCGAGCCTGCCTCTCAAAAGAAATCAATACCATTGGCCTTTGGCGAACTCCTCGTCATCTGGCTTGCCGTCGGCGCCTCCTCTCTTATAGGCAACGCCTTCAACTATAAAACCGCACCCGACCCGCAGGTTATCGAGGGCATGCTCATTATCGTGGGTGCTGTGGTCACAGGTTACGGGCTTTACCGGCTCACTGGTGCGAGGCTACCCGCTGTCATTTGGGTTTCGCTGGTCGGAATGGCGCTAACCTATCCCGACATGCCGTTCTCAGCGGATGTGGCGGCGCTCAGCGGCAAGATCAACTTCCTAGCAATGGTAACGGCCGTACTCGCGTTTGCCGGTCTTTCCATCCCGAAGGATCTGCCTGCCTTCCGCAAATTGGGCTGGCGCATCGTTGTCACCTCGCTCATGGCGACGACCGGCACATTTATCGGCGCGACCATCATCGCGCAGTTTCTTATGTGAGCAGCCGCTAGCAGCATCCGGCAAGGATGCTGGCCTTGACAATCGAATTCTTTACGGGAGAAAGTCACGGTCAAATGTGGCAGTAACTTGCGTATGCGCAAGCCGCTTGGAGGATTGTTGGCGGCTGACCTAACGCCGAGCACTCGGCTATCCCCCGGCTTACCTCATTGCGAGGAAAGACACTCTAGCTTCGCTGAGGCTTGTTCGTTTGTTGCGTGTGAAGGGCTGGGGAGCCAGAATGGCAGATTCAATAAGACAGTTTGGTAGCTGCACCAAGCAGGCCGGATTCCTGATTCTCGCCGCTGCTTTGACCATTCTAAGCACTGCCGTCACTGCAAAAGAGCCGCAGAGCACGGTGACTACAATCCGCGTGGATACAAAGCAGCCTGTCGCGAGCTTCGTCCCCAGTGAAGCCTTTGGCGCCGGCATTGACGGCCAGGGAAAAGGGGATGTCGCAAAAATCTATCAAGAGTCCAATTTAAAAGAGTTCGCCTCCGCCCCCTTTCATCGGCTCTCCTATCGGCTCAGAACCGAACTTGGCATTGAGGTGTGGCACTGGAACGAGGTGGGAAGCTGGAGCGACCCCAAAAATCAGCAAGGCTACTGGACCTCGAGCGACAAACCCGGCGAACCGATCCTCATCTCCCACGGCTATCGGCTGCCGCGCCGGGGTAACACAATCGATCAGGCGAACAATGATGGCTATTCACGCCTCAGCGACGGCGATGAGAAGAGCTTCTGGAAAAGCAATCCGTACCTCGACAAGCATTTCACCGGAGAGGACAACGCGAAGCATCCGCAATGGGTCTTAATCGACTTCGAGAAAGCCGTGAACATCCAGGCTTTACGCATAGCTTGGGGCGAGCCCTATGCCACGCGTTACGAAATCCAATATTGGGATGGTGAAGACGCCGAGCATTACCACGGCTTGCGGAACGGACACTGGCGAGCTTTCCCGAAAGGCCGCATCGAGGATGGAGCGGGAGGAGACGAGATACTCCGCCTTGCCGAAGCCCCTGTGCGTGTGCGCTACATAAAGATTGTTTTGCAGCAAGCCTCTGGCACGGCTCCAGAGGGTGCGAGCGATGTAAGGGACAGGCTCGGCTTCGCTATCCGCGAGATCTATGCAGGCGCGCTCGGCGGCGACGGGAAGTTGCTCGACTGGATGCAACATGGAACCTCCAATAAGACGCAAACGAAGATTCTAACATCCTCTACCGATCCTTGGCATCGCGCCGTCGACCTCGATCTGAACACCGAGCAGCCCGGCCTAGACTTGATTATGACCTCTGGCCTAACGCGAGACCGGCCGATGCTGACGCCAACCGGCCTCCTTTACGACACGCCAGACAACGCCGCGGCGGAGATCCGCTACCTCAAGGCACGCGGTTACAAGGTCAATCAGATCGAATTGGGTGAGGAGCCCGACGGTCAGCATGTGGCCCCCGAGCATTACGGCGCACTTTATATTCAGTTTACGGACGCCATTCGAAAGGTGGACAGCAGTCTCAAGACAGGCGGCCCAGGCTTTCAATCGGAAGTCGATGGCTGGGACCATTTTCTCAACGTTTCCGGCAATTATTCATGGATGAAGCGTTTCCTCGCTTACCTTCGCGAGCGCCAGCGAGTAGCGGACTTCGGCTTTTTCTCTTTCGAATGGTATCCTTTCGACGAGGATGTGTGCTCGGCGGCAACGAAGCATCTCCGCTCGCATCCTCAGCTTGTCCGGCAGACAATACAGCGCCTTGCGGAGGATGGTGTGCCTAAGGACATCCCTTGGATCATCACCGAATATGGCTGGTCCTCATACGCAAAACAGGCAGAGGTGGAGCTTCCAGCAGCACTGCTCAACGCCGAAATCGCCGCCCAGTTTGTAATGGCGGGGATCAAGACTGCTTATGTTTACGGACTGGAGCCCAGCGTGCCTAGTCAGGAAGCCAAAAGCTGTGGCACGTGGGGCAACCTCATGATGTACCGTGCCGACGCCGAAGGCCGGGCGAAATGGCGCCTGCCGACCTATTACGGGGCCAAGCTTATCACTGAGCAATGGGTTGGGCAGCCGGATGCTCTTCACACGTTGTTTCGCGTGGCCATAGGAAAAGACGAAGGGGAGGATGGCGACGTTACCGCCTATGCAGTGCGCCAGCCGAACGAATTGTGGGCGGTAATGATCCTTAATAAAAGCGCAAGCCAATCACAGACGGTTCAAATTCAATTCGAGGGCGACCGAGAAGAGAGCTGGAGAGGTCCGCTCGATGTCTTTCAATATTCGCCGAAACAATATTCATGGTTGTCAAATCGCAAAGAAGGCCACCCTACGCGAAGTGAACCGCCCGAGACCAAGAAGATCGCGGCCGGACGTCCAGCTCTTGTTGAACTGCCTCCCATGTCTTTAACAGTAGTTCGTGGCTCAAGATTGGAGATTAACCGGCCCTCATCTGCGCCCTAACGTTAGTATGGTTAACAGAGCGCAATCGGCTTTACGTTTTCTTTATCTCTTCCAATTAAGAATGAATGTGTCGATTTGCATTCATTGAAAACTCAATAATCGAATCGGCTTGAGAGTGAGTGCGGAGTAGCGCGGCGATGCGGAACATTAGGGCGGCGCTGGCTCCGATGTAGCTGAGGAGGGCTGGGCCATGGCCCATGTCGCGGTAACAGTAAACGGACGAAAATATCGGATGGGCTGCCGTGAAGGCGAAGAACGGCGCATTCAAGAGCTTGCGACTGCAATCGATAATTGCGTTCAAAGCATAAAAGGCGGCACCAAAGCAGTCCAAGATGACCGGCTATTTCTGATGGCCGCGATTTTGATGGCCGATCAGCTATGGGACACCCGCGAAGAGCTGCAGCGCACGCAGAAAATGGTTGCTGAATTCCGTTCCTACCAAGTGATTGACGGCGGCACCTATGTAGCGCCGCGGATCTTGGAAAGAATCGCAGACGCGCCTGGCAAGCTAGAATCGCTTCCACAGCGCGCAGCAAGCGGAGGCTAACTCAGAGCTAAAAGCGCGGCGGCGTTTTGGGGCTCTGATCATCGCCTGTGCCGAATGCCGCCACTTGCAGTAACCCGCCAGCAATGGCCAAATCCTTCAAGAAACTGAAGAGTTCCTTTGGGTCGCTGAATTTGGCGTGTAAAGCAGCGGCTGCGGCCACCGAGTATATTGCGAGGACATAGGCCCAAAATCGGGTGAAAAAGCCGAGCAAAAGGCAGAGGCCACCTATTAGCTCAATTGCAACAGTAGCCCAATACACAACCTCAACATAAGGCACATTAGCCGAAGCTAGATATTGCTGAGTTTGTTCTGGTGATAATATCCTACGGAAGCCACTTACCAGAAATAAGGCCGCGATCAAGACGCGCCCGAGAAATGCGATATATTTGTTGCCTATGCTCATGGCGACACCTCAGTAGTGCCGGTTTTTCTACCGGCGATGGCCTCAGGCTGCATGATAAGGCGCAAGGAGTATCTTTTTTGTAGATAAGACCGTATCAGGGCTAGAAATCTCGGCGAAATCCTTTATATGCTGTCTCGCTGCGGGGCGCGTTAGGGGCTCCAGAAACACCCGGGCCCTATAAGATCCTTAAGGGTGCTGACCCTGACCGAGGTCGTGGCCTCGGACATTCGGCGCCCACCTGTAAACCAGGGCACCCAGGGGATCGACCGCCCCGACGGCCTTCGCGGCATTTTAACTTCTCCAACCCTTTTGGTTCGGGTGCAAGACTCTCCTTACGAAAATACCGAGGCGGAACTCAAAGCCAAACTGCGGACCGAAGCCATCGCCACGCGACGCGAAGCGTCGGCAAGATACGGAGCGGTGGCCGCCCAAGCTATATCGAACCGTGGCGTTGAACTTACGAACAGCTTACCCTTAGGCTTTCGCGCCACGATTGGCGGCTACCACCCCATTCGTGACGAAATTGATCCCCTGCCATTGCTGCACGCGCTTCATGAACGGGGAGCCTCGATTGCTTTGCCAGTCATCCGGCCGGGGCCAGCGCTCGTTTTTCGCAATTGGCTGCCAGGCGCGGCCCTTGTCAGAGGCAAGTTCGGCCTTTCACATCCACACAAGGCAGAAGCGCAAGCAATTCCGAATGTAATTTTTGTGCCGCTTCTCGGCTTCAGCCGCCAAGGATGTAGACTTGGGTATGGCGGTGGCTATTATGACGCTGCACTAAGAGCATTGCGAAAGACAAGCCCGGTCGTTGCCATCGGGGCCGCGTTCGATGAACAGGAATTTGAAGCCATCCCACACGATACCCACGACGAGCTTCTGGACTTCGTACTCACCCCCTCAAGCGTCATCCGCTGCGGGGGTTAGAGATGCGGCTTCTTTTTCTTGGTGACGTTGTGGGCCGCTCCGGCCGGAACGCCGTCTACGAGGCGCTGCCAGCTCTGCGCGAGCGTCTTGCCGCCGATTTCGTTATCGTGAACGGGGAGAACTCGGCGGGCGGCTTCGGCATTACGGAACAAATTTTCCAGGACCTCTGCGACGCCGGGGCCGACGTAATCACGACCGGCAATCATGTGTGGGATCAGCGCGACACGCTTGTCTTCATCACCCGCCAAAACCGCCTGCTGCGCCCTTTGAATTTTCCGCCCGGCACACCCGGCGCTGGCGCCGGTCTTTATAGGGCCGCGAATGGTGCGGACGTGCTGGTCATGAATGTTATGGGCCGAATCTTCATGGACCCGGTGGACGACCCATTTCAGGCGGTCGAGCGCGAAGTCACGGCATGCCCGCTGAAGCACGGCGCAGATGCCATCTTCATTGACATGCACGCCGAGGCGAGTTCCGAAAAACAAGCCATGGGAGCCGCTTTTGACGGACGCGTCACCTGTGTCATTGGCACCCATACCCATGTGCCAACCGCCGATGCGCGGGTCATGCCGCATGGTACGGCGTATATGACGGATGCGGGCATGTGCGGCGATTACGATTCCATCATCGGCATGGAAAAGGCCGAGCCCGTACACCGCTTCACCACGCGCATTCCATCGGGACGCTTCACCCCCGCCCTCGGACCGGCGACGATCTTCGGCGCGCTTATCGAGACAGATGATAAGACCGGACTTGCGATCTCGATCACGCAGATCCGCGAAGGCGCTCCGCTGGAGCGCGCGCGCGCCGACTGAGCGACTTTCTCTGGAAAACCCACCGTTCGGCTTGCGAGAACAAAATGGAAACGCTAGCGTTTTTATAGTTTGTCCTTTTGCGATTCGGAAATCATGTCAGAAGCCGGAGACGATCTGCTGCGCTTGCTTGAAGGCCAGCGCTTCGCAACCATTCTCGCCGACCCGCCTTGGCAGTTTCAAAACAAGACAGGCAAGATTGCGCCGGAGCATAAACGGCTCAATCGCTATGGCACGCTTACGCTAGAGGAAATCGCGGCGTTGCCGGTCGAGCAGGCCGCCGGGGAAACGAGCCATCTTTATCTCTGGGTCCCGAATGCATTGCTGCCGCAGGGGCTCGCGGTAATGGAGGCCTGGGGCTTTACCTATAAGACGAATATTGTCTGGCATAAGATCAGGAAGGACGGCGGTCCCGATGGGCGCGGCGTCGGCTTCTATTTCCGCAACGTCACGGAGATGATGCTGTTCGGCGTGCGGGGGAAAAACGCGCGAACGCTGACGCCAGGCCGCACGCAAGTGAATTATCTTGCAACGCGCAAACGCGAGCACAGCCGCAAGCCGGATGAGCAATATAAACTGATCGAGGCGTGCTCGCCTGGGCCGCATCTGGAGCTATTCGCGCGCGGCGTGCGGAATGGGTGGAAGTGCTGGGGCGCAGAGGCGAGCAGCAATTACGCCCCGAGGTGGAGGACTTATAAGTACGCCGCTTCACAGGCTCCTCTTGTTGATGTTAATTGCTCATCTCCTTAATAACATTGTCGACTTTAGGTTCGACGAGGACATCGCTGACGTGGCTACTTTTTATTTTGAACTTAATTGAGTGCAACGTTCGATCACTTTTTCTGTAAAAGGTTGGGTTCTAATATTATCTCTCTGATAATTGCCGGCGGCCACATCCTCTATTACACTAACAGCTCTCATTATAAGTTCAGTGGCTTTTGTATTATCCCAAAGACGTTCACACATAGTTTCACATAGACTTTTCATCTCCCTTGAATTAGGACGCGGCAAGGGAGCAGCGTTTACCAATAGCCGCATCGCTAGCAGGAGATGAAATCTGGCTGGTGAAAATTTCCCCTCAATCCGGCGCGAGGTATACATCTTATCCACTCTGAAAAGTGCGTAAGCAGACAAGTAATACTGTTCTATCCGATGTCCTTCAACGAAGATGTCTTTTCCGACCCTGTCTTCGAGAGATTTATAGTTTCTTGTCGCCCTTTCCGGTTCACGCAGAAACATCGAGCCGAACGCCTTTATCAGGGAGTCAGGCTTGACAACTCTCTTCGGGTCGATGTCGGGAAAGCGGTCGTATTGGCATGGCCTCCGCTCAAAGTATAGGTTCCTTTCGCTATCAAATGCTTTGAAAAAGTCTTCTATACTCTTAGCGAAATCACTAAGAACCAAAAAGTGCTTCACCTCGGATTGTCTGTTCGTTCCTCTTATTATCGAATTAATTATATTGTCATCCTGTGTGACAATCAATCGGGCAACAGTACGACTGAGTATCTATGTTACTACGAGGAGGTAAAGCAAGTATTGTCGTGCACCCGTTTAGATAGAAAATCTTCAATTGTAAAGCGTGACAAATTTCTTTGAAGCCTCTAGCAATTCGTAATCTTTCGTCAAAAAAATCTAGGCGCGGTCAGGACTTTAGGCAAGGTAGAAAAATGTGGCTGATCAGTTCGGCTGGACTTCCGGTCATGATGAGACTGGTCATGTATATCTTGTCGACCTGAGTGGGGTAATGGCGTTGCTGCTTTTCATCTGCGACGATATATGTAAGTTCGAAACAATATCCGCGCTCGGAGTTCATATTTTCGTTCTGGCAAATTTCTTTATTACTGTGCGCGTCGCTCTGGGTACTCCTGGACGCAGACCTACCAGTTTTAATGGAACTATAAATGTGCAGGCAACTGATCCACGGTAATCAAGCTCCCGGCCGTCCGGACTTCACGGGGCGCCGCCGCTTACCCCGCCGCTGCTGCTCGTCGTCATCCGCGATCTCAATCGTCTTGCCGGGCTTGAACACTGCAAGATCCGGCGAGGGCCCCATCGGCTTCGCTTTCCCGCCCGGCACAGGCCTCTCAGCGTGCGGCCCCATCTCATCGAGCGTCGGCTTATGCGGGCGTGACAGCGGACTCGTTGCAGCAGGCGCCCAGCTACCAGCCTTGCGTTCTTTTGTCGTCTCCGGCGCGCGCTTGGCGAGGCGCGACTGAGACGCAATTTCCGCTTCGCTCCCGGCCTCGCTTTCCCATTCCAAGGCGCTATCCCAGGTCTCACCCGCATCGGACTGCGCTTTACCCCGCGGCGCAGCCCGCTTGCGTTTCACGCCAGCGCCGCCGCCCGAGGTTTCGACCGTATCGACGCCCAATTTCGGCACATAGGAGGTGCGCCGCTCGCCCTCATACCGCCCTGCCCGATCCTCGACCTCGGATTGCCGCGCGAGCGGATCGTCCATGATCGCCATCTCAACCTCGCGCAGACGCTTGACTTCATCGCGAAGCCGCGCCGCCTCCTCGAATTCGAGATTGGACGCCGCCTCGCGCATACGCTTTTCCATATCCGCGATGACGGCTTGCAAATTATGGCCCACGAGCGGCGCCTGCGCGCCCTCCGCGAAGCCCGAATCCACCGTGACATGATCGCGCTCGTAAACGCTGGCGAGAATGTCGCCGATATTCTTCTTAATGGATTGTGGCGTGATGCCATGCGCAAAATTATACGCAACCTGCTTTTCGCGGCGGCGGTTCGTCTCCGCGATGGCGCGCTCCATGCTGCCAGTGACCTTGTCGGCGTAAAGGATCACCTTGCCGTCCACATTACGCGCCGCGCGCCCAATGGTCTGAATGAGCGATGTCTCGGAGCGCAGGAAACCTTCCTTGTCGGCATCTAGGATCGCGACGAGCGCGCATTCGGGAATATCCAGCCCCTCGCGCAACAAATTGATGCCGATCAGCACGTCAAATGCGCCGAGCCGCAGATCGCGTATGATTTCGATGCGCTCCAGCGTATCCACATCGGAGTGCATGTAACGCACCTTCAGCCCCTGCTCGTGGGCATATTCCGTGAGGTCTTCCGACATGCGCTTGGTGAGCGTCGTCACAAGCACACGGTAGCCCTGCCGGATGACCTTGCGGCATTCGTCGATCAAATCATCGACCTGCGTTCTCACAGGACGGATTTCAACCGGCGGATCAATGAGGCCCGTCGGGCGAATGACTTGCTCTATGAATGTGCCGCCCGTCTGCTCAAGCTCCCATTTGCTCGGCGTCGCGGAGACGAGCACGGTCTGTGGCCGCATGGCGTCCCATTCCTCGAAGCGGAGCGGCCGGTTGTCTATGCAGGACGGCAGCCGGAAGCCAAACTCGGCGAGCGTCGATTTACGGCGGAAGTCGCCGCGAAACATGCCGCCGATTTGCGGCACGGTGACGTGGCTTTCGTCGACGAAAACAAGCGCATTGTCCGGCAGATATTCGAAGAGTGTCGGCGGTGGCTCGCCAGGTTGGCGTCCCGTGAGCCAGCGCGAATAATTCTCGATGCCGTTGCATGAACCTGTCGCTTCGATCATTTCGAGATCGAATTGCGTGCGCTGTTCGAGCCGCTGCGCTTCGAGCAGCCGTCCCGCCGCATTGAATCGCTGAAGCTGCTCCTGCAATTCCTGCTGAATGCCCCTGATCGCCTGGTTCAGCGTGGGCTTCGGCGTGACGTAATGCGAGTTGGAATAGACCTTGATGAGCTTCAGCTCTTGCGTCTTTTCGCCGGTCAGCGGGTCGAACTCGGCGATGCTTTCCACCTCATCGCCGAACATCGAAATACGCCAGGCGCGGTCCTCTTGGTGAGCCGGGAAGATTTCGATTGTGTCGCCGCGCACGCGGAAATTCCCGCGAGCAAAGCCGAGATTGTTGCGCTTATATTGGATCGCGACGAGGTCGGCGAGGAGCTGGCGCTGCGAGACGCGGTCGCCCACCTGGATCGTGAAGGTCATCGCCGAATAGGTTTCGACCGAGCCGATACCGTAGATGCACGATACTGACGCCACGATAATCACATCGTCGCGCTCCAAGAGCGAGCGCGTCGCCGCGTGGCGCATGCGGTCGATCTGCTCGTTGATCGAGGAATCTTTCTCGATATAGGTATCGCTGCGCGGGATGTAGGCTTCCGGCTGGTAGTAATCGTAATAAGAGACGAAATATTCCACGGCATTCTCGGGGAAGAAGGATTTGAACTCCCCATAGAGCTGCGCGGCGAGCGTCTTGTTTGGTGCGAGGATGAGCGCAGGGCGCTGCGTCTCCTCGATGACCTTGGCCATCGTGAAAGTCTTGCCAGAGCCGGTGACGCCGAGCAGCACCTGATCGCGCTCATGCTGTCCTATGTTGCCGGTTAGTTCGCGGATTGCGGCAGGCTGATCGCCGCGCGGCTCGAACTCCGATTTCAGCATGAAACGAAGACCGCCCTCGCTTTTGTCAGGACGCAACGGCCGGTGCGGCACGAAAATCGGCATGTTGTTGCCGGTGACAAGCGGATGATCGCCGATGGGCGGCAACACGCCCAGATGGTGCGACGGCATTGGCATCGCGCCGGTGGGTTTCAGGTTCCTGAGCGCGGGAATGAGATGTGCCGTGCTTTCGCTCGTGTAAGTCTCGCCTTCGAACGCGGCCTGCGGTCCCTCTGCAAACCCAGCGCCTACCGGCTGCTCTGCCTGCTGAAATTTTTGTGATTTCCCGCGAGGGCTTTTCGTTGTCGCGCGCGCTTTTGCCATGCCGCAAATATGGCGGGAATTGCGTGGCCTTTCCAGCCTCAAACTCCCTCTATCGAGAACGTCCCTGTTAGAAAGCGCGATTAACCGGGCCAAATATCCGGAGTTGCACTGCCTCGCTCAAGCCGCTAGTCAACTGGCACGAGTGCATTTTTTGTGGCGGCGTGACTAGCTTCAGTCTTGTGGTGTTGGATGTTCTTCAGTCAAAATAATACGCACACGAATTACCGTCCAGAAATCGATGGTCTGAGAGCAATCGCGGTGTTGGCGGTTGTGCTTTACCATGCAGGCATTCCCGGTTTTACCGGCGGCTTTGTGGGCGTGGATGTTTTCTTTGTTATCTCGGGCTATTTGATTACCGGCATTATATGGGCGGGAACCCAAAATGGCTCCTTTTCTCTTCAGGAGTTTTACGCCCGACGCATCAAGCGCCTTTTTCCCGCGCTTTGCGCCGTGCTTCTGGTTACCTCGGCTGCTGCATTCCTGCTGCTCATTCCCTCGGATCTTGAGCGATTCGGAAGACTTCTGAGCGCCACTACACTGTTTTACTCGAATTTTGAATTGGTGAAGCTGAGCAATTATTTCGCTGCGCCCGCTGTCGAGACCCCCCTGCTCCATACTTGGTCTCTTTCGGTGGAGGAGCAATTCTATGCCGTTTGGCCGCATTATTCTCCTGTTTCTGGCTCGAGCGGTTCCGGCAAAGAGGCTTCCGCAAGTCGTTGTATTTCTGGCTGTTGTCTCTTTGGTGCTGGCGGAACTGAGAATGCCTATCTACCAGAAAGACGCTTTCTATCTTCCATGGTGCCGGGGCTGGGAACTTTTTCTTGGCGCCGCGCTCGCGCTGCTCGCTCGAGCGCCGCGCTCTGGCTCGATATTGACTGGAGCAGGCATTGCGGGACTCGCCGCAATCGCGGCGGCGATTATCTTTTACGATCCTTCAACGCGCTTTCCGGGCTGGACGGCATTGCTGCCGTGTGGCGGAGCCGCTCTCGTCATCTTCACGGCAGGGGAAGAAAATCCGGTCGCCCGCGTCCTATCGTTCGGTCCACTCCGGCTAATCGGCCTGTGCTCTTACTCTCTTTATCTCATTCACTGGCCGTTGTTCAGCTTTGCGCATCTCTATCTGGGGGCGGAATTGTCGCTTCCGCTACGCCTCCTCCTTGTCGCCATAAGCTTTGCGCTCTCCGTTCTGTCATGGCGCTTTATAGAAAACCCGTTTCGGGCGGCTACGCTTCCAAACTTGCGAACCTTCGGCATAGCCGCCGCTGCAATTTGCGGACTATTTTTGGTCGCCACCGCGTATTCCGTAAGCGATGGCTTTCCCTTCCGTGTCAGCAAGAAGGTATTGCTCGCGGAATCGGCAGGCAACGGTGCATCGAATTACTGCAGATACGTCGCCTTAGCTGAAATTCCCGGCGAAAGCGCATGTAAGACTGGGGAAGACAGCAAAGGTTCTTACGATTTTGTCCTTTGGGGCGATTCTCATGCTGAACATTTCGTGCCAGCTATAGACACGCTGGCCAAGTCGCGAAGGCTTTCCGGCATCGTCTTCTCCCGGTCCGGGTGTGCGCCATTCTTCGCACAGCCCCCTAAAAAAAGGGATTGCCGCGACTTCAACGAGGCAGTTGCCCAGTGGATCAACAAACACCCGGTTAAGCTGGTGATGCTTGGTGGTCGCTGGAGCGCTCACCGTAAGCAAATCGAACAAATCATGGCTTCTGGAGATCAAGCATCAAACACTTCTGCCCTAGAACAAACATTGGCGTTTCTGAATGCACGAAATGTTGCAGTTTCAGTACTCGACCAGGTTCCTGAATACCCGGATATTGTTCGCCTCTGTGTGGCTCGCGCGCTCATGTATGGGCGCTCCGCGGACCGCTGCTCCACGCAGCCTCTATCGCGCTTCCAATCCGAGCATAAGATTGTGGATGATTATTTCGAATTTCTTGGGCACCGCCATAGCTTTTCAGTTGCAAGCGCCACCGCCGCACTGTGTAAGGGCGATAGCTGCCGTGCTAACGATGGGGACACGATTTTAATGCGTGATACCAATCACCTAACTCCGGAGGGTGCGCTTTACGTAATGCCCAGCTTGCGTATCCCGTTCCTTACTGAGCCGGCAGTCAGGAATGCAGCTGCGACGCGCGCAGGCGCAACGGCGTCACTGCCCTTGGAATGAAGTGCCTCCGGCTACGCCATGCCCTAAAGCGGATTGCGTCGAGATAGAATCGGGGCGTTGCGACGGCGAGCGTCGCGTGGCCGGAAGTAATCCAAAGCTTAAGTCATTGATACTGCTCTGGATCGCCACGGCGGCTGAAGCCGCCCCGCGATGACGATGTGCCCACTGAAGAAGCCAATATGCTTAGAACGTCGCCAGGAACTCTTTATAACTGGGGTTCTGGCGTAGAAGACTACCCGCAGCCGAGATCAGAAGGTCAACATCTTCTCTCGGCAGTTTGAACCGCGTCGGGATTTTATCCAGCCGCGAGCGCACACTCGCTTCACGCATCTGATCGAAGCTGACCTTCACCACTTGGAGTGTGAGGGCACGGCAATCCCAACCATCCGTGGAGCCGCGCATATCGGCGACCTCAGGGGGCGACAAGCTGCAGCGATATTCGATGAGACGTTCCCGCCACTTTTCCATTTCGGCGACGAATGCGTCATAGGCGGCGCGCACATTGGAGTCCACTGCCGTATCGGATACAGCCTGAATCAGATCCATCAGCTCGGGCGACTCTACCTTTTTCGCCAAATCGCCTCCGGGCGGGCGGCCTGCGTCCACGACCACAAACAGGAAACGCTTGAGATTAACAGCCTTGCGAGGCGTGAGAGGCTCGTAGGGCTTTGTGGCCGCCGCGAGTTCCAGCACGAGGCCGCTAAGACCCAGATTATCGGTCATGCCGCCGTCGAGAAGCTTTACGAAATTAATGTCCGTCTTCTCACGGTAGCGCTGTATAGCAGCAGCAGACGCGCGCAAAATCGCGGGCGCGCCAGGCCTATCGGCGGACGATACCCAGTCAGGCGCATCGAATTGGCATTTGTCCGCATAGTTCTCGATGACAATCGGCGCGAAAACGAGCGGCAGCGCCGCTGACGCTGCGACAGCCTCAGACAGCGGATAACGGCGCAGATCGCTGCAAAGCGCGCCGAAATTCACGGTGTTATAAATGAATGTCGTGCGGTTGTAGATGTCAGACGCGTTGATCCAAAGCTGCGGCTTGCCGGGCTTCAGCACGTCGGCGTAGGTCGCTCCGCGAAACAGGTTCTTATCAAGCCAGGTCGGCAAGCCGCTGCGATCATTCACGCCGCCCTTTGTGAGCAGCATAAGGTTCGTAACGTTCACCGATGTATTCAGCGAAGCTTCAACGTCTTGAATGAGAAACTTCTTGCGGAAATCCGTGAGCATTTCGCTGCCACGGAGCGCGAAATAGGCGGCCGTAACCGAACCGCCGGAGACGCCCGAAATCAAGCTCACATTGTCGACAAGCGGGGCTCGGCCACCGCGCGACGCGACCTCGGTCTTTGAAAGCTCTTGCAGCACACCAAAGGCAAAAGCGCTCGCTCGCGTTCCGCCGCCTGAAAAGCTTAAGCCTATGGCAGTTTCGGACACATCCTGGAGTTTCCCGGGCGTGCTCAAAGTGGATTCGGAGGGAGAGGCTGTATCAGAGAGGGCCGTGTTGATAGGCGCGTTGCGTATGCCGAAGCCAGAACAGCTCCCCAGCGCGACGCTCAACCCAAGGCTCGCGGCAAGCACGCCAAGCCGCGATCTGCCTAGCATTAAAGTGGTTTCGCTCATAATCCGCGCGATCAGGCGGTTTCCCATTATCATGCTCTGATGCCGGTTGTTTTACCCAATTCGCGCCCGGCCCCGCTTGGGACCTATCGCTCGAATATGAAAATCTTCTCAGAACACGCAGTTGCCCCACTTCATCGTCAGAAATGTGGCGACGAGGCCAGTTCCCCAACCGCATGACCCGCAAGCTCCGGGCAGGTTAAGGACGCAACAAATACGCAACATAACTTTATGGGGGGTGCGTCCAGCTCCCGTCTCGGCTACACTCTAGTTAATGCTTCAGCGGGTAGATATGCGGCGCCTGCGCCTTACATGTTCATTAATGGCGATTTTGCTCTCACTTCCTCAGCAAGCGATGAGCGAGACGCCCCTTCAGGCTGCCATAGCCAAGCTTACGCCAGATCAACAGGCGAAGTTTAAAGCCTTTGAGGCAGCGCGCATCGCGTATAGCAGGCATGTCGACCAATATTGGCGTTCCGTAGAGCTGAAACGAAAAAACCGGAAAATGAAGCTCGCCAGCGGGAAGCCGGTGACAGCCGCCGACTATGTGAAGGAACAGCCGCCGGTCTACAAAGGCCCGAAGCGCCCTGACGACGTTTACGCTCTCTTGCCGAAGCCGCCAAAGATACCTGTTGAACCACGCCCGACCATTCCTATCGTCACGGATTTTTTGCGGGAGGCTGAGGAGAATTACGCTTTCAAGCCGGACAGGGTCGGCGAAGACGATTTCATGATTTCGTATGCCCTGGAGGCGGTCAAACTTGGTCTGAGCCGGGATCAAGTCGTGCGGCTCTACGCGCTCGAAACAGGCGGGATGGGAACGCATGATTTGCAATCGGGGTATAACCCAAAGACTGGCCACGCCGCCTCGACGGCTCTCGGTTATGCGCAGTTGCTCGCAGCCAATTCGATCGAACAAATTCGCAAGGAAGGTGAAGAGTTTGCGTCGCGGCTGGAACGCCTCGCCGAAAGTGACGAGGTTTCCTCAAGCAGGGCGCAGACGTTGCGAGCGAAAGCGGCTTGCCTAAGGCGCATGGTGGCCGATGCGCGCAAAGTTCACGACGGGTGGCCGAGCCATGTCGCCTATGCCAAAACGCCAAAAGGCCTCGGCATGCACGCCGTCAATCTCGATGGCGATCTCGGACCTTGGATGCAGGTGGTAAAGCTGAAAGGGATCAAGGACTTCGCCGCAAAGAAGGGGCTTGGCACACTGACGGGAGCGCAACTGGAGCTTATGAACCTTGCTGGCCCAGGCAGCGGCTTCGAAATGCTGACGCCGGTTGGAAGTAAAATGCCGACCTCAAACTTCTTCGAACGCGGCGGCTATGAACGCAATCCCGTTGTGCATGACAAGACCGGCGCGCAACTTCTCGCTAAGCTTGACGAGATCATGGACCGGAATGTGCAAAAGGGGGGCGCGGTGAAATTCGCCAGGATCTTCGAAGGCATATCGAGGCGCCTGGCCGACGACAGGCGCGCCCCAAATTCTGCTGAAGCAAGCACTTGGCCAGCTAATATTTTTGACCGGAAATAGGCTATTCCCTAAAACCGGAACGCACAGTCCCGGAACCTCCATCTGAAAGTCGGGCAACGTCTCCTGCGGTCTGTCCCGCTTAGGTCATGGAAGAACATCACCTCACGCTAGCGCAAAGTCCACAGCCGTCGTATTGCCGCCGCAGACAAGGATAGCCAAGCGCTCGCCCTTGGCGGGTCGATAGCGTTGAGAGAGCACGGCCGCAAATGCAGCTGCGCCTCCGGGCTCGGCGACTATCCGCAATGTACTCCAGAGCGCCGCCTGTGCCTCCCGGATATCGCTGTCAGAAACAAGCACCACTTCGGACACTACGTGCGATCTGACGATTGGGAACACGAGGCTTCCGATGCGTTTAGGGGCAAGGCTATCCGCAGCAATTCCTCCGGTTGGGGCGTCCACAGGACGGCCCGCCTTGAAAGCTGCGTCGAGCGTCGGTGCGCCATCGGACTCCACCGCAACGATCTTCATCCTGCCGCCCAGACAAGCGGCGATACCGCCAATTAGTCCGCCTCCTCCGACAGCCACCAGCAAGGTGTCAATGCCTTTTGACTGAGCCTCGATCTCCAGCCCGACCGTGCCCTGGCCGAGCAGCGTCTCGATTTGGTCGAAGGCATGGATTGGGAGCGCGCCGGTTTCTGCAACTCGCGCCTCACTGGCAGCCAGGGCATCCGCGTACCGCTCGCCTGCGATCACAATCTCCGCGCCGTACCCGCGAATGCGCTCTGTCTTGGCCGGCGATGCAATGCGCGGCACGAAGATCGCAGCAGGAACGCCGAGCCGCTGCGCCGCGAAGGCAACGGCTGCGCCGTGATTGCCACCAGATGCGGCGACCACCCCAGCCCCCGGAATATCCCTCGAGAGCAAATTCGCAAAAGCGCCTCTCGCCTTGAACGAACCCGAATGCTGTAGAAGTTCGAGCTTTAAAGCCAGCGGCGCCGAAGGGAGGCCAAAATCAACCGCATCGACTGTAATCATCGGCGTGCGACGCACGTAGCGCCGGATCAAGTGTTCGGTCTCGGCGATGCGCTCGCGCGTCACCAAGGCAAGGCTGTTCATCACGATAAACCCCGTTCTCTCTGTTCTTTACATAAATTAGCTAATTCGCTAAATGTCAAATATGAATATCGCGACTGCCTTGAAAGCACTGGCCAACGAGCGACGACTTCAGATTCTGGAGTGGTTGCGCGATCCACGCGCTCATTTCCAACCACAGGTCGATGGAGACCTTGTGGAGGACGGCGTTTGCGGTGTGCTTATTGCCGAAAAGCTCGGCGTGAGCGCGCCGACGCTCAGTGAGCACATGCGGATACTCACGAGTGCTGGCCTTGTGCGCGCCAAGCGAATCAAGGGGTGGACGATGTACAAGCGGGACGAAAAGGCAATCGCCGCGATCAAGGTGGCAATCAGGGATCGAGTGTAGAGGTGCGTCCCATGCAAAAAAGCGCTTGCGCCTTATCCGGCTTTTTTCGAGACTGGAATTTTCGCCAGCGGAAGCCCGCTTAGCGGGCGCGCTCCAGAATAGAGCAGAAATTCGCAACCGCCGCTCCGCCCATATTGAAGACGCCAGCAAGCTTTGCGTTCGGGATCTGCATGGCGTCTGCCTCTCCCATGAGCTGCATCGCCGATAGAATGTGCATCGACACGCCCGTTGCGCCGATTGGGTGTCCCTTTGATTTGAGGCCGCCGGAAGGATTGACCGGGAGTTTCCCCCCTTTTGACGTCCAACCTTCGCGCACCGCTACGTGGCCCTTTCCGGGCGCGGTTAATCCCATCGCCTCATATTCGATCAGCTCAGCGATGGTGAAGCAATCATGCGTCTCCACCAGGCTTAAATCGTCAAGCGTGACACCTGCCTGCTCCAGCGCTTTCGCCCAGGCGCGGCGCGCGCCATCGAACGCAGTCATATCGCGGCGGGAAATCGGCAAAAAATCATTCGCATGCGCCGTGCCTCGAAAACGGATCGCGCGCGGTGCGTTCCCTGCCGCGTCTTCGGCCACGAGAACGATCGCGGCTGCACCATCCGTAATGAGCGAGCAGTCACTGCGACGGAGGGGATGAGCGACGTAGGGATTCTTTTCCGAGACGGTATTACAAAATTCAAAGCCCAAATCCTTCCGCATCTGCGCCAAAGGATTAACTGCGCCATTCTTATGATTTTTGGCAGCGATCAGCGCCAATTCCTCGGATCTGTCGCCGTAACGCTGGAAGTAATTTTGCGCGATGCGTGCGAAAATGCCTGCAAATCCGCCCTCGACCTCTGCTTCTTCTTTGCGATAGCTGGCTCCCAGGAGAATGTCGCCTGTCTCCGCCGTAGCCCTCGCAGTCATTTTCTCCGCGCCGACGACAAGGGCCACTTTGCCCTGCCCGGCTTCGATAAAATTGAGAGCGGCATAGATAGCGGCGGAGCCTGTTGCGCAGGCGTCTTCGAGACGCACGGCTGGCTTATGTGCTAAAGCCGGTTCGGCAAGTGCCGGGATAGCGCCCTGAAAATCCTGCTTCTGAAAGCCGTTATTCATGACGCCGACGAAGATGCCGTCGACCTCTTCCGGCGCGACTTCCGCGTGGTCGAGAGCCGGGCGCACAACACGCGCCATCAACACCTCGGTATCTGGATCGTCGAGCTTACCGAAAGGCGAATGCGCCCACCCCGTCATGAGTGCCGAACGAGCCATCGCAATCCTCCTTTTGCCTTTACACTAAGCAATATAGGAAAGCGATTTAAGTTCGTAAAGATTGAACTACGGGCGCACAGCGCGCCACGTCATCAGAGAAAATATTTGGCGGTTATGGTTACGTTGGTGTTGCCCGTAACGTTAAACTTCGCATCGTCAAATGCGGGCGTGCCGGTTAGCCGCGGATTGTTGGATATTCCGATGCCTTCCGTCGGGATTCCTACGAAATTAGTATCCAGCTTGCCATTTGCATTTTCGTCATGGATGGCCGCAATAGCGTAAACGCCGTCCTTCAGGCCCACATAGGTGAGGATGACCTTACCGCCGCTGATCGCAGCTTTCTGCGAACGAATGGGGCGCCCCTTCTCGCAATCGGGGTAAACTTTTGTGTCGGACTCCCCACCGGAAAAGAGGCAGATGAGCAAATTGCCCGCGTCGCTTCGCAGGCTATCGACCGTGATTTTAAGGTCCGCAGCGGCACTCGGCCAAGAGACAAGACAAGTCATGAATGCGGCCACAATGGCGCGCGCGAGACGGCTATTCATGAGGAGAACTCGGCCCTGCGGGATTACTACTCAGCCCGCAGTAAAGCCCTTGCGAGGCGAGATTGAGGCAAATTCCAATGCTGGCGGCGGCTCAGTACAACTTGTTACTCTTTAAGCCGCGCGGCGCGAAACGAGCCCGCTTTCGCCTTCCTTCTGGCCGAATCCAGCCGCCATTCCGTGCTGTATAGTCCCTGCCAATTTACCGTTACGGTTGTATCGATCGCAGGGTGTCTTCAGGAGATTTTCGATGTTCAAATTCACAAGATTTATGTTCTTCGCCGGGGTGCTCGCCAGCACCGCAGCTGCCAAAGCAGCCGATCTGCCGCCCGAAATTTTGAACAATGTGATGCAGACCTGCCGTCCTGACTATCATCGCGTTTGCTCGGAGGTTTTGCCGGGCGGGGGCCGGGTGGGACGTTGCCTGATGGATCATGAAAGAGAGCTCTCTCCGCGCTGCCTGAAAGCCATAAAAATCGCCTATGCTGTCGAAGTTTGCATGCCTGATTATCATCGCTACTGCGGGGGCACCCAGCCCGGCACGGAAGCGGTTGTTGAGTGCCTTGCCGACCGGCTCCCCTCGCTGTCGCCGCAGTGCGCAGAAATTGTGAGCGCTAACGCGCCTTATGTCCGTCCAGAGGGACCGCGCTACAGCGAGAGACGTTATAATGCGCCCTATGGCGACCATTCTCGCGACCGTGGGTATGATTATAATCGCGATGCGGAGCGTGATCCTTATGCGGCGCAGCCCGGATCAGATCGGTATGCCAGCCGGGATAGCGCTGGCGAGCTGCCTTATGGTCAAGAGCCTGGCACAGAAGGCGGTTATGACCGGAATGGGAACGGCGACCGTTACTCGGATCAGGAATATAGCGCCGAGCAAGGTGACGAGGGCAGACGCCGCGACGACGAATAAACCAGGGGTCGGCGCCTGTAATGTCAGAAATCGCTCCGGCCATGACGCGCTAGCGCATTTGTGGACAGGTATAACCGGCATACACAAAATAGCGCCTTTTCATCCGTTAATTCTGCATGACCGGGGCACGCCCGGCCATGACAGCGGAGAGAAATTGGCCAGGTCATGAGCGGTCATGTTATTTCGGCAGCGTGCGAAGCGGGGCCGAGGCAATCCAGAGTGGGACAGCCGTTGATTCCGGAGTCCCACGATTCAATATGGTCTCAAAATGCGCTAATGCGTCTCGCCGGAGAACCCGTTCATGCGGGTAACTTCGAAACCACGGCTGGTAAGGCGCTCAAGCGTCATCTGCGCATGCGCTTGATCTTTTGTCTCGATGACGAGTTCCAAAACCGCCCCTTTTGCAGGCACGTCTAGATAGAGACGGCGATGATACACCTCCAGAATATTGGCGCCGCAACGGCCTAGCTCAGTGGTGATTTCACCAAGCATTCCAGGCCTGTCGTGTATCGATACGCGCAGCGAGATAATTTTGCTTTCGCGCTCAAGGCCCCGGATCATGATGGAGGCGAGTACGCGGGAATCGATATTCGCTCCTGTTTGAAATAGGCCGACGTGGCGTCCCTCGAAACGAGGCTTATCTGCAATTATGGCGGCAAGAGCTGCGGCGCTCGCACCTTCGGCGACAGTCTTCTGTAGGCTAGCGTAGGTAAAGATCGCCTCTTCGACGGCGAGTTCGCTCACAAGCACCACGTCCGACACCAATTCGCGGATAAAAGGCAGCGTACATGCGCCGGTTGCCTTTACCGCGATGCCTTCCGCCAAGGTCTGGCCGCCGCAAACTGGGGTTTCCCCACGTAGCGCCGCATGGGTGGCGGGATAGGATTCGATTTCCACGCCAATGATCTCGATTTTCGGGTTTAAGGCCTTGGCCGCAATGGCCACGCCCGAAATAAGACCGCCGCCACCGATTGGCACAACGAGACAATCGAGCGCCGGATAATCCTCCAGAAATTCAAGACCCGCTGTGCCCTGCCCAGCGACAATTATTGGGTCATCATAGGGATGGACCAGCGTATAACCATGCTCGGCTATGAGCTCATCGGCAAGCGTCCTCAACTCGGCAATTGTCTCGCCAGAAAGAATTACGGTCGCGCCGTAAGCCTCGGTGTTCCCGACCTTATTAAAGGGCGTATGCTCCGGCATAACAATCGTCGCAGGAATGTTGAGCCGGGCGGCGTGATAGGCCACGGCCTGCGCATGATTCCCGGCCGATATCGCGATCACACCTCGCTTACGCGCAGTCTCATCGAGCGAGAGGAGCTTCAAAAGAGCACCGCGGTCCTTGAAGCTGCCGGTTGCCTGCATGTTTTCGTATTTTAGATAAACATGCGCGCCCGTGAGCACCGAAAGCCTCGGCGCCCCGAGGGCCGGCGTTCGCAAGATGCCGTCGCGAATAAGCTTTGCTGCGGACTTGATAGCCGAAAAATTAACCGAGGCCGTTCCTTCAGTTTCGAAAGCGGCACTTGCCACGGGCTCTGCACTCCTGCTCAAGGGGCGTACTGCTTCGAAAGCAGACGCTACTACCTTTGCCTTACGCCGCGCGTAACAAACGTGCCGCCTCAACGGCAAAATAGGTCAAAATCCCGGAAGCGCCAGCGCGGCGGAATGACATCAGGCTTTCGAAAATACAACGCTCGCGGTTAAGCCAGCCTTGCTCGAACGCCGCCGCCAGCATCGCATATTCGCCAGACACCTGATAGACGAAGGTTGGCACGCGGAAGGTCTCGGACACGCGTTGAACGATGTCGAGATAGGGCATACCCGGCTTGACCATGACCATATCCGCGCCCTCGGCGAGATCGAGGGCAACTTCCCGCATCGCCTCATCCGTGTTGGCTGGGTCCATTTGATAGGTGCGCTTGTCGCCCTTAAGCGTGCCCGAAGAGCCGACAGCGTCCCGGAAGGGGCCGTAGAAGCCAGAAGCATATTTCGCGGCGTAAGACATAATAAGCGTGTTCTTAAAGCCATGAGCCTCAAGCGCTTGGCGTATGGCGCCGACGCGCCCATCCATCATATCGGACGGCGCAATGACATCGCATCCGGCTTCCGCTTGCACAAGCGATTGCCGCACAAGGGCTTCAAGCGTCTCGTCATTGACGATTTCACCACCAACCATCAACCCGTCATGCCCATGAGACGTATAAGGGTCGAGCGCAACGTCGCAGATCACGCCCATATCCGGCACGCGCGCTTTAATCGCACGCACCGCACGGCATACGAGATTGTCCGGATTGAACGCTTCCGTTCCGCCTTCATCACGAAGATTGGGCTGTGTGTATGGAAAAAGCGCAATGGCCGGGATGCCGAGTTGAGCCGCTTCCTCGGCAGCCGGGGCCGCGAGGTCGATGGACAGACGCTCCACGCCCGGCATGGAAGGGATAGGCTCGCGCATGTTCTCGCCATCGGCGACGAAGATTGGCCAGATGAGATTCGCGGGTGTGAGCGTGGTCTCCGCGACGAGCGCACGCGACCATGCCGCCTGCCGGGGACGGCGCAGCCTTGTCGCCGGATAGCCACCCGAGTCCGTTTTTTTAAGCAGCCCTGCGCCAATGAGAAATGATGAGGGATCTGTTACAGCCGTCATTTTGCATTACTTCCTAAAATCTTCCCCCTTTTAGCGCCGGAATGGCAGTTGACACAAGGGGCGCGATGAACTAGAACAAACACAGAACATCAAATGAGGGTCCGCCGCAAAGCCCTCAGATGATGGCAGCAAGCAAGCGAGCCAACAATCCGGTTTTGTGTCGCGTTCCGGTTCCCCGTTCCCTCTGCCCCCGAGGGTAAACGAAAAAGCCCCCTTGGCCGCTTGCTTGCTTTTTTTCTCTTCCTCCCTCAGATGATGCCTTATGGCAAAGATTGACGTGCTCGGCGCGGGTACCGCTGGCATTTGGCAAGCATTCATTCTGCAAAGGCGCGGGCACCAAGTGACCCTGTGGGACCCTGGCGGCGTTCCGTCGCCTACAGCGGCCAGCAGACTAGCGGGCGCGATGCTTGCTCCCTATTGCGAGGGCGAGCCAGGGCATGAAGTGGCGCGCGAACTTGGCATTGAGTCGCTCGATCTTTGGCGAAGCCTTTATCCTCACACCAAGATGGCTGGAACTCTCGTTGTCGCAGCGCCGCGAGATCAGGCCGATCTCACACGCTTTGCATCGGTAACGGAAGGGCATCGTTGGTTGGACAAGGCGAAAGTGGAGGAGCTTGAACCCGCCATTGGCACCCGCTTTGGCGGCGCTCTTTTCTATCCGAACGAAGGCCATGTTGAACCCGCCGCCGCTCTTCAGGTGCTCGCGGACGCGGCTGCCTCACTTGGCGCGGTTTTCAAAAGCGAAGGCGCCGACAGCAGCCCTCAGGACATGGACTGGGTCATCGATTGCAGGGGTCTCGCCGCGAAGGATACGCTCAAGACGCTGCGGGGCGTGCGCGGCGAGCGCATCATCATCGAATGTCCCGAGGTCGAGCTTCACCGGCCCGTCCGCCTGCTTCATCCCAGGGTTCCGTTTTATATCGTGCCGTGGTCCGCTGGGCGCTTCATGATTGGCGCGACCGTCATCGAAAGCGAGGATCTTGGGCCGCCAACGCTTCGCTCCGCGCTGGAACTCTTGGGCGCGGCTTATGCATTGCTGCCCGCCTTCGGCGAGGCCAGAATCATCGATATCGCAGCAAACGCGCGGCCTGCCTTTCCGGACAACACGCCGAAAATTCTTGCGCGAGGACGCACCATTTTTGTTAATGGCATGTATCGTCATGGATTCCTGTTGTCACCCATACTCGCGCAGCTCACCGCCGACTATATAGAGAGTGGCGCGATGCGGGATGGAGTTGTTTTTGAAGATCACGGTGAATGGTGAAGCGCGCGACACGAGAGCGCGGACGCTGAACGAATTATGTGAGGAACTCGGTCTTGGCGAAGCGCATGTCGCGACCGCGCGGAATGGCGAATTCGTTCCGGCGAAGGCGCGCGCGATGGCTGCTCTTGCCGAGGGCGACAATGTCGAAGTTCTCTCACCGCGCCAGGGAGGTTAATCCATGACTTTTCAGCAGCGCGCGCCTCGGACTGGCCCGGAAGATAAGAACGCCACGCTGAACGTGTATGACGAGGCGATATCGTCGCGGCTGCTTCTTGGCACGGCGCTTTACCCGTCTCCCGAAATCATGCGCAAAGCAGTGGAGGCGTCAGGCGCAGGTATTGTCACCGTCTCGCTCCGCCGCGAGGGAGGCAATGGCGGCAGCGGCCAAAGCTTCTGGCAACTCGTGAAGAGCCTTGGCGCGCGCGTGCTGCCTAACACCGCTGGGTGTCACACCGCCCGCGAAGCGATCACCACCGCTCAAATGGCGCGCGAGCTGTTCGAGACGGATTGGATTAAGCTTGAGGTGATCGCCAATGACGACACGCTTCAGCCCGATGTTTTCGGTCTCGTCGAAGCGGCGCAGGTGCTCGCCCGCGATGGCTTTAAGGTGTTTCCATATTGCACCGAAGATTTGAGCGTTGCGGAGCGGTTGCTTGGCGCGGGCTGCGAGGTTCTGATGCCATGGGGCGCACCTATCGGGACGGGCCGCGGGCTTATGAATCCTTACGCGCTCCGCAGCCTTCGAGCGTATTTTCCTGAAACCCCGCTTATAGTTGACGCAGGCGTCGGCGCTCCCTCCCATGCCGCACAAGCGATGGAACTTGGCTATGATGCGGTGCTGCTTAATACTGCCGTCGCCAAAGCAAAGGACCCCGTGGCCATGGCCGCCGCCTTCGCAAAGGCTATCGAAGCAGGCCGTCTTGCTTATGGCGCGGGAATCATGCCGGCGCGCGACATGGCAAGCCCTTCCAGTCCCATCGCCGGTTTAGCCTTTCTCGATGCCGCCAATGCTTCCTAGATTTTATCCCGTCGTCCCCGATGCAGATTGGGTTTCGCGCCTGGCTTCCGCTGGCGTCAAGCTGATCCAACTTCGGTTGAAGGATGTGCCGCCGCAAGAAATCGCCCCTTCGATCCGGCGGGCTCTCGCCGCTTGCAACGCCTATGGTTGTGAGCTTGTGGTGAACGATTATTGGCGCGAGGCGATAGATTGCAGGGCGACCTTCGTTCATCTCGGCCAAGAGCGATCTTGCTGAAGCGGACGTGAGCGCGATAAGGCGCGCGGGGCTCAAGCTTGGACTTTCAACCCATAGCCATGAAGAACTTGATGTCGCGCTGGGGCACGATCCGGATTACGTGGCGCTTGGCCCCATCTACGAGACGAAGCTGAAGGTGATGCCTTGGGCTCCTCAAGGTCTCGCGCGCATCACCGAATGGAAGGCGCTCGCGGGGCGTCCGCTTGTCGCCATCGGCGGAATTACGCTTGATCGCGCGCCCGGCGTCTTTGACGCAGGAGCAGATAGCATCGCTGTTGTGAGCGATGTTGTCGCGCATCCGAATCCTGAACAGCGCGCGCGCGATTGGCTTGCACTTTCGGGCGGCTGAACTCAAGCTGCAAAAATCGTTCACTCCTTGTAAGATTCCCCAAAAAGCGAAGGGAGATGCGCGATGAATGTCGCCCAGTGGCTATTTCGGACTGCAACGGCCTTTCCCGAGCGCCCTGCCCTTCTTAGCGGCACAACCACCGTCGCGGATTATCAAACCTTTGCCCGGCGCACTGCAACGCTCGCTCGCGCTCTTGAGAGCACCTACGGCCTTCGCAAGCGGCGACCGCGTCGCCATCTCCATGTCAAACTGCACCGAATATCTGGAAGTGCTCTATGCGATATGGTGGATGGGCGCCGTCGCCCTGCCGATCAACGCCAAGCTTCATCCGAAGGAGACTGCTTGGATCGTTGGCGACGCCGAAGCCAGCCTCGTCTTTGTTTCGGGCGATGTGGGAGACGCACTTCGCGGTCATCTGAGCGATTTACCCTCGCTTCGCGAAGTGATCGCAGTGGATACGCCCGCGTTCGCTAAGCTCTACCAGGGAGACACCGCCTCTGCCGTTCATCCAAGCAACCCAAATGATTTGGCGTGGCTGTTCTATACGTCTGGCACCACAGGACGGCCCAAGGGTGTGATGCTTACACACGGCAATCTCGCAGCCATGACCGCCGCTTATTTCATGGATGTGGATGAGATTCATCCTGAGGATGCCATGCTCTATTCCGCGCCGCTCTCGCATGGCGCGGGGCTTTACAACTTTATGCCGACGATTAAGGGCGCGCGTCACGTCATACCCGAGTCGAGAAAATTCGATGCGGGCGAAGTGCTGAGCCTTTCGCAAAGCTTGCGTAACACGTCGATGTTTCTTGCGCCAACCATGGTGCGACGCTTGGTGGACGAGGCGAAATCGCACGGCAAAACCGGCGACGGCATCAAGACCATCATCTATGGCGGCGCGCCGATGTACCTCGCCGATATCGAAGACGCCCTCGATACGATGGGCGAGCGATTTGTGCAAATCTATGGGCAGGGCGAGTCTCCTATGACCATATCGGTGCTGAACAGGGCGCTGCATGCCGACCGGGCCAATCCGAAATGGCGGACGCGGCTTGCATCGGCGGGGGTAGCGCACTCGCTTGTCGAAATACGCATCGCCGATGAGGGGGGCCAGCCTTTGCCTGCGGGCGAGATCGGCGAGATATTGGCGCGTGGTCCATCGGTCATGGCTGGCTATTGGAGGCAGCCTGAGGCAAGCGCGAAAACCTTGCGCGACGGCTGGCTCTGGACCGGCGATCTTGGCGAACTAAGCGAAGACGGCTTTCTCACGCTTCGCGACCGCTCCAAGGACGTTATCATTTCGGGTGGCTCGAATATTTATCCGCGCGAAGTGGAAGAGGTCTTGCTGACCCATCCGAACGTGGCTGAAGCCGCCGCTATTGGACGGCCTCACGCCGAATGGGGTGAGGAGCTTGTCGCCTTCATTGTTACAAAGGACGGCAGCCCTTGCGATGAAAAAGCGCTCGACCAGCTTTGCGTCGAAAACATCGCCCGCTTCAAAAGACCCAAAGCGTATTTCCGCGTCGAAAGCTTGCCCAAGAGCAATTACGGCAAAGTGCTGAAGAGCGAACTTCGCCGTTTATTGGAACTTGAAAAGTGACACGCCCGCGAGTGGAGACAACGGCTATGCTTTTGGAGTCTCGGGAAGCGCTTGCTGTAAGGCGCTTAGATATTCCGTCAAGGTCGCGTCCAGACGCTCACGCATAAAATTCTCGAACGGCGCGAGATCATTTGAGAGCGAGCCGTGTTCAAGAGCGTCGAGGTAGCGTTTGCGGTCCTCCGGCCTGACCGAAATGGGAGGGTAGCCGCCACGGATCAACATTAAATTCATGAGGAGACGCGCGGTTCGCCCATTACCGTCACTGAAGGGATGGATCGCTGTAAGCTGGAAATGCGCATCAAAAGCTGCCTCAGCTGTGTTCCCAGCCTTTTCTAGTTTGCGCCCAAGCGCTGCCATCAACTCCGGGACCTTGACCGGATTTGGGAACACAACCGGAGAACCAGCTATCCTTCGAACATAAGGACTATAAATCCCTGCAATCTCTGGTCGGCTGCGGGCAACCACCCGAGCATGCAACTGGCAGATCGTATCTTCGCCAATCGGAGCTGAAGATGACGCGATCTCGCGCATCCACTGCACAGCTTCATAGTGGTCGACTGCTTCAAGGTGATCCTTTAGCGGCTTCCCCCCGACCGTGATGCCGTGCTCGATCACCTCGGCAGTTTCACGATGAGTGAGCGTGTTTCCTTCAATCGCATTGGACGTATAGGTCAGTTCAACGTCGTAGAATTTCCGCAGCTCGGCGAGCGCGCCGCCGGAAAGCGGCCGCAACTCATCGAGGAGCTTTTTCTTGTCCCTTATCGATTGGATCAGATCTTCCATGTTCTTAAGGTGTCTGACGCAGCTCATGCGGCAGTTTTCGATAGTTGGCTTCGTCGCCGACAGTGTTTAGCATCGATTTTTGTAAATTTCTTAAGTTCGCAACGATCTGGGCGAGCGCAACGCTTTCGGCACCACACCCCGCTTGCACTGCTTCGGCTCTCGCGGTCTCAAGCCGGGCGATTTCCTTTTCGATGTAGTCCCGGCATTCAAAAACAATTCGATAACGCAATACCGAAAGCACGTCCTCATCAAGTTTGCGAGTACCTCCTCGTAAAATAATTGAAGAGGCTCGAATATCTCGTAACCGCTCAGTGTCGCGTTGCAATGGGGTGAGTGCCATCAATAACCTTCCCGAAAAATGCAGAAAACATGCAACCCGCATGATATCAGCAATAGCCGGGCTGGCGAAGTCAGCATTGAAAGGTGCATGTCACCTCTACAGCCCCTAGCACTTGAATGTTCTTGCTAGAGGTTAGCATAGGCTCATGCGGCCTCGACGATGAACATCCGTGCTTGCTGGGCTTCCTGGCGATCCGCTTTGATGGGCGCATATTTCTCGGAATTGTAAAAGGCTAGTGCCTCGGCGAGTGTCGGAAACTCAAACACGCCAGCCATCGGCAGCGGCGCATCGCCTTCCAGCACTTGCGCCACAGGTCCGAAGTGTAAAATCCGCCCGCCCGCTTCGTGCAGGGCACGCCATAAAGCGTGGAGCGAGCGCCGCCTGCTTGACAGGATCGATGACGCGCAGGTTGATATGGACGTAAGCTGGCATGGACATCTCCAAATAATGTATATGCATTATTATTTTGCAGATGCAGCGTTGTCAAGGAACCCATATGGGCGAGTTTGATCTTAATACATTGAAGGCCGTCGCAGCAGAATGCCCAGGCTTCCAGGCCCGTGCGACGGCGCGTGCGGTCACTCGCTTTTACAACGCCTGCTTCAAGCCGCTCGGGCTGACGGCCGAGCAATTCAGCCTGCTGGTCGGAATTGGGGCTGCAGAAGGAGCAACGCTTGTCGATCTCGCTCTTAGTTCAGGCGTCGATACGACGACGCTCAGCCGGAACGTCCAGAATCTGGAGAGGCGAAAATTGATTCGACGCCATAGGGGGGCGTGGTCGAGCCGGAAAGCGGCTAAGCCTAACGGATTCGGCGCGCAGCCTTATCACCGAAGGCGATGCCTCTGTGGGAAAAGGCCAAGGCGGAGTTATCGCATCGCATGGGGGATGAGAGGCTTCAGTCAACAAGGCGTGCGATGTTGGAGCTAGCCGAGGTGTCAGAAGCGTGTTTTTTGGCTGAGTCAGGCTCGTCGAAGACCGAGTGATCTCACACATCCACCAACGTACACTCTTCCTATGACGAACGAACCTTAGCCTCTTCCGTGGAAGTGCTGTTCCCATTTACGGTGGTTTTCGTAACCCTCTCGGACAAACGGGGTGAAGACCGCGAGGTTCAGCACGAGCCAATTCAGAACATTAGCCGGAAACCGAAGTGGCTTGACGAAGTCGATAAATAGGACGACGCGCACCTTGTCGGTCTTATTCCAAGCCTCATGCTCATAAGCGTCATCGAAGATCAAAACGCGGCCTTCTTCCCAGTGACAAATCTCGTCGTCGACGCGAATAGCAACCTGATCCCGAGGCTCCGGCACGACCAGGCCGAGATGCAAGCGCAGAAGACCGTTGTAGGGTCCGCGATGCGCGGGCAAATGCTTTCCAGGCTCAAATATCGAAAACATAGCCGTCTTGAGCCCCGGCACTGATTGCACCAGACGCCACGTCTCGGGGCACAACGCAATGTTTTTGCTGGAATTCAAACCATAGGCCGTCAGCAGAAAAGTCTTCCAGCCGCCGTCTTTGGTGATCGATGCCACATCGGTAGAGATGTCTTGAAAATTCGGCAGGTCATTTTTTCGGAGGAGAACGCCGTCAAGCTCGCGTCGTATGGTCCGCCATTCCAGTTCGAGCGCCTTTGCCCACGGAAAGTCACCAAGATCATAAACGCGTTTATTGCCTGCGGCTGCGCATCTGACGTTGAGCCACTCGATCCCACGTATGATCCGGATGAGTAGCTGGATGGAGGCGCTTGTCCGCTGCAATGGCGGAACGCCCTTAGTGCTGAAAGCCTGGTCTGGTAACGGCTCGCGGCCAGGATCGGAAGCAACTCCTCCCATAAGCGCACCTCTAGCGATAGTTTTGCAGACCTCGCAGCAATGCCACGGCGCTTGCTTGTAGCGCCTTAATTAGACTTGGTCCCGGTTCGATCCTTTGCAACAGCCGAGCCTGCAAAGCGGCAAGTACAGCTTCCAAGAAGCTACAGCTAAGCGGCGAAGTTATTCCGGTTGCGCCCCTGAAGATTAGAAGAGCCATTGCTTTGCAGTATGTTTCGATAAAAGCTTAACCATTGCTGCGTCACAGCTTCGGGCGTAAAGTCACGTGTATAAGCGGCATAGCCTTCTTTTATAAGACAGCTTCTCAATTCTTGTTCCGAGAGCACAGCCGCAATCGCTGCGGTCAGCGCCTTTACATCGTCAATCGGCGTAAGCATGCCTGTGACGCCATCCTCGACATGCGCGGCGGGGCCTGCGCTCCGGCAGGCAACAAGCGGAGTATTCGCCGCCCAGGCTTCAAGAATTACCGTGCCGAACGGCTCGTACCTTGATGGCAGCACGCACACATCGGCAGCCCGCAATAGCGCCGACCGATCCGTGCGCCAGCCGAGAAAACGCACGCGATCCATTACGCCCAGGTCGCGCGCGAGCTTCTCCAGCTCCGCTTGCAAAGGCCCGTCGCCTGCGAGCCATGCAATGCAATCGGGCAAATCACGAAGCGCGTGCAAGAAGGTGTCGAGACCCTTCTTCTGATGCAGCCGCGAAAGCGTAAGGAGAACCTTGGCATCTTTCGGCGTCTTCAGCGTCTCGCGATCAAGAGCCGGAAGCTGCTCGATGACCGGAAAGGTCGGGATATAATGGGCGCGGTCCGCCGGAACGCCATTCTTAACCATATGGGCAGCGATATCGCGTGTGACGCCGACGAGCCGCTCGCAGCTCCCGAAATGGCGCGGATCATAATAGCCGCCGAACCAGCCGATAACCGGCTGGGTGCCTTTGGACGCGAGGCTGGCTGCCCGCCGCATCCAGGTCTGTATAATGTCCGGCTTCTCCTTCGCTATGAGACTGCGAAGCATAAGACGCTGCGCTGGTGCGAATGGAAATCGCAAAGGAGTGGTCGCGAGCCTAATGCCTGCGGCCTTAAGCTGCGCAGCGCGCGGCGCGTCTTCATGCATGACCACACATTGGTCGACGCCCGCACCATGCAAGCTCGTCATCACGTCGCAGGCATAGGTTTCAGCGCCGCCATTTGCCCGGCTTGTCATGATATGCATGATGCGCATGCGCCGCTTCCTTTATTGATGTTTGGCCGTGCGGGGTGGCTAGGATGCTTTTTTGAAGCGTGAAGCGCCAATCTTGTCTGCGGGAGCTTTTTCAAGAATCCGCATCACAACATTCGCAGCTTGATCGCTCGGCGTGCCTTCCGCCAAAAACATATTTTCGCGGATTTTGCCAAGTGCTGCCTGTTGCCGCCGCAATTCCGGGCCGCCTCGAAGAAGCGGCAGAAGCGCCTCGCTGAGTTTCGCTGGCGCGCAGTCTTCCTGGATGAATTCGGGAAAGGCGTTTTCTCCAAGGACAAGATTAGCAAGAACGATAGAGGGCACTTTCAGCAAAAAGCGTAGACGCGCGGCCATAGCGTCAACCCGATAGGCGACCACCATGGGTGTACCGGCCACGCCGAGTTCAAGCGTAACAGTGCCGGAGGCCGCTAGCGCGGCGTTTGCAAGCCTGAAGGCCCTGAACTTGTCCTCCTCACCCTCAACCAGATAGGGCTGTTGCGGCCATGTCACGAGTGCCTGTTGGACCAGATTCCGAACCGATGGCACGACTGGGATAATGATTTCTATTGGCCCCGACTTCTGCCGAAGCTCTCGTATTGCCTCTCCGAACGGCTCCATGAGCCGCGCCACTTCTGAAGGGCGGCTCCCAGGCAGGACGGCAAGGATAGGCAGACCGGGCGTCAAATCGAGCTTCGTGCGGAGGCTGTCCGTTTCGAGCCCATCGATCCAAGCTGCCCTCTCGATAAGAGGATGGCCAACATAGGTGCAGGCTGGGCCGCCAAGACGTGCGTGAGCTTCCGGCTCGAAGGGCAGCAGCGCCAGAAGATGATCCACATAGGGCCGCATTTTCCGCGCGCGCCCTGGCCGCCATGCCCAAACGCTCGGGCTGACATAGTCTACAATGGGAATGTCCGGGCGGCGTTGGCGCACGCGCTTCGCAATGGGATGGGTGAATTCGGGGCTATCAACAATAACGAGAAGATCGGGGTTGAACGCCAAAGCGGCATCGACCGTTTGATAGACCCGGCGCACAAGTGTGGGCAGGCGAGCGAGGATCGCCGCCGGGCCCATTACCGCAACGTCCGCCATTGGAAAGATGGTTTCCAAACCCTCGGCGCACATATGCTCGCCGCCGACGCCCTTTAGCGCGAATGCCGTATCGCCGTTCGTTCGCTTAAGCGCGGACAGGAGCTTGCCTCCGAGGATGTCACCCGAATGCTCGCCCGCCACTACAAAGATACGCCTAGCTTCAGACATTCACTGCATCCTTCGCGACAAATTATGCCGCGCAAACTTAGCCGCCAGCCCTTTCCTCGGGTGAGACCCCGTAGAGGAAAAGCCCAAGTCTCGCGGCTTTATCCACAAGTTCTTCCTGTTCCGCCAGAAGGACCCCACCGGCAGCGACCGCAATACCGGCAAGCCCTGCTTCGGCAGCGAGTTCGACGGTGCGAGGGCCTATGGCTGGCAGATCAAGCCGCAGATCCTGTCCTGGCTTTGGGGCCTTTATGAGAACGCCCTTTCTCACCTTGAAACCCCAATTGTTGAGCTCCCGGCAGCGGCGCAGCATTGCATCGGTTCCCTCGGCCGCTTCGACTGCCAGGACATAGCCGCGCGCCACGACTGCGGCTTGGCCAATGTCGAAGGCGCCAAGCGCTTGGACGACGCGGAAACCGAGCTTGATATCAGCGAGCGCCTCCTCGTTTGGTGGCGTGGCGGAAAATGTTCCTGCGGGCGCAAGAAGATGAGGCGCGACTTCATGCGCCGCCTGCACCTTAAACCCCTGCCCCTCGAAAAAACGCGCGACGCTACGAAGAACACTATCATCGCCGCCTTTGAGCAGGCGCAGCAGACGAACAGAGTGGCGGACGAAGCCTAAATCGATCTTCAATTTACGAATATTGGGGCGGCGCAGGCTTCCCACGAGGACGAGATTTTCGCAGCGCTCTCGCCGCAATATGTGGAGCATACGCCCCACCTGTCCAAGTTGGACATAGGCGTGCGGAAACTGCTCGATTTCAGAGCTGGCGTTATCTGCAAGGGCAAGGACAAAGGGGTCTGCGCCCGCCTCACGGGCCGCTGCCGCGACTGCCGCCGGAAGCGTTCCGCCGCCCGCTATGATGGCGAGGCGGGGTTGCACCGTAGCCGGCACTACGCCGACGGGGCCTGCGTTGCGGAGGAACGAGGAAGTCTCCGACGCGGACGCGCTCATGCCTGACTGCGAGGCGTGCAGAAAGAGCGATCCGTGCCTGCGCGCATAAAAGCAACGATACGCTGAACCGCGCTGTCAGCAGGGAACATTTTATCAACATCGTCGAGGCGCTCTTGCAGCGTACCTTCTTGCGAGAAAAGTAGCCGGTACGCCTTTCGGAGCGAGTGAATTTGCTCCCGTTCGAAACCTTGCCGCTTGAGGCCGACAATATTTAGCCCAGCAAGCGCCGCGCGGTTTCCAAGCACCATTCCGAAGGGGATGACGTCATTTTCCACGCCCGACATTCCCCCGACAAAGGAATGGTCCCCGATACGCACCCATTGGTGAACCGCTGAGAGACCGCCGAGGATCGCGTGATCCCCGACGCTTACATGGCCCGCAAGCGTCGCATTGTTCACCAGGATGACGTGATCTCCGATTTGGCAATCATGGGCGACGTGAGCCCCCGCGAGAAAGAGGCCGTGGCTGCCGACCTTCGTCACATGGCCGCCACCCTCGGTGCCGCCGTTCATCGTGACATGCTCGCGGATCGTAGTGAATGACCCGACCGTAAGCCGGCTCTCTTCGCCTCGGTATTTCTTGTCCTGGGGGGGCGCGCCAAGAACTGCGAACGGGAAAATCTCACACCCCTCGCCGATCTCGGTGCGGCCCATAACGACCGCATGAGAATGAATCTTGACGTTCTTGCCGAGCGTAACGTCCGGGCCAATTACGGCGAAAGGACCGACTTCCACCCCCTCAGCGAGTTTCGCTTTGGGATCGATAGCGGCAGCTGCATGAATGGGAGTGATCGTCATTGCGATGTCTTACCCATCAATGTTAGCAATTTTACCTTGCTGCAGCGGATCAACGATCATCGCGCTGATTTCGGCTTCGGCAACGATCTGACCGTTCACCTTAGCTAGTCCCTCAAAGCGCCAAACGCGCCCCCGGTTACGGCGCTTCACCATGTGATAGTGAACCGTATCGCCCGGCATCACCGGCCTTCTGAAGCGGGCACGATCAATCGCCATGAAATAGACGATCTGCGGCTCAACTTCTTCGGGCAGGCTAGCCATGCAGAGCGCGCCTGCGGTTTGAGCCATACCCTCGATCAGCAATACGCCCGGCATGACCGGAAAATTGGGGAAATGGCCTTGGAAAAACGGCTCATTGATCGTGACGTTCTTAATCCCGGTTGCTGAGTTGTCACCATCCATGTCGATGATCTTATCGACAAGAAGGAAGGGATAGCGGTGAGGCAAGAGCTTGAGGATGCGTACAATGTCGACGCTGCCCAAGGTCTTCATCGGTTTGGTTTCGTGTTCCACGATCGTTTCTTCGTTCTTCCACATGATATTTATTCAGCTGTCGGTATCCAAAGGGGACGCCGTAGATTTTTTTCGCGCGAGCTGCTTAAGCAGCGCGATTTCGCGGGCCCAAGAGACAATAGGCTTTGCAGGATACCCGCCCCAGCGTTCGCCTCGAGGTATATCGCAGGAAACTCCGCTTTGCGCTCCGATTTGCGCGCCCGCTCCGATGCGAATATGTCCAACCGTACCGCACTGGCCGCCCATCACGACGAAATCTTCTAAAACCGTGCTACCGGATATACCCGTTTGCGCTGCAATAACGCAGTGCCTGCCGATAACGACGTTATGGGCAATTTGCACGAGATTATCGATTTTAGAGCCTTCCCCAACCATTGTATCCCGAAGAGCGCCGCGATCGATCGTCGTATTAGCTCCGATCTCGACATCGTCCTGAATAATTACCCGCCCAACCTGCCGGACTTTATAGTGGCCCTGCGGTCCCATGGCAAACCCGAATCCATCCTGACCGATCCGTGCACCTGCGTGGATAATCACGCGATTGCCGATAAGGGAGTGAGTTACCGTCGCGCTCGGTCCGATATAGCAATCACGGCCAATCGCCACGCGGAAACCAATCACCGCGCCAGCCGCAATTCTTGTGCCGCTTCCGATTTGAACTTCCGGCCCGATAATCGCTCCCGGCTCGATAATGGCTCCCTCTTCGATGCGCGCGCTTTCGGAAACGGCTGTCAAACTGCCGATGGCGTGCGCAGCCTTTGTGTGCAGCGCATCAGGGAAGAAAAGTTCAAGGGATTTTGCGAAGGCACGATAGGGGTCGCGAGATACAAGCGGCACGGTATCGCTAGGCAGCTTGCTTACGAAGTCTGATGCCAGGAGCACGGCTCCGGCTTTCGTCCGCTGAAGAGCGGCGAGATATTTCCGGTTCTCGAAGAAGGAAACGTCCTCTGGAGTGGCGTCATCCAGCGCCTTTACAGAGCGAAATGTCCGATCTGCACTGGTTAGCCATAATTCAGGGATTTGAGCGCCCGCATGTGCAGCGATTTCGCTCAGCGCAAAAGGCCCTGCGGGCGCCCAAAAACCTGGATGATCCATGGTGAACCAACATTATCAAATGGCTAAGCGGGCGAAAGCCCGCTTGCCGTTACGTTTTGATTCTCTACTTAAACGCCGCTTATTCTTAGAACTTTGTTGCGGCGCCGAACCTAAAGAGCTGCGTTTGGTCGAACGCCTCTTTGTTGAGCACATAAGCAAAGTCTGCACGCAGAGGTCCGACCGGTGAGTTCCACAGAAGGCTGGCGCCGACTGAGGTGCGGATCGCATCGGAGTCATCCACTGCGGTGAGGAGGTTGCCTGCGCCAGGATGTCTCGCGATGTAGGCCGCTGCAAACTTCTGAGCGTCTGTTCCGTACACACTACCTGCGTCAGCGAAGACCGCGCCTCCGAACCCTAAATCATCAGGTACGAATGGGATTGGGAAGCGTATCTCGGCGGTACCGGCATAGAATGTCTTGCCGCCAAGAGCATCGCCCGTCAGCGCGTCGCGAGGACCAAGGCCAGCAACTTGGAAACCGCGTATCGTCTCGCCACCTTTATAGAAGGAGTCCACGATACGCACATTCTGACCGTCCCAACCCTCGATGGTACCACCAATCGCGCGTCCGACGAGGGTAACCTGGTTGAACAGCGGGTAGTATGCCCGAGCTTCTGCAATCGACCGGATATAATCCACGTCGCCGCCTGCACCAGCAAACTCCTGAGACCATGAGAAGTAGAAGCCGCGAGACGGATTCTTCCGGTTGTTCCGGGTATCGTAGATCAAAGAGTAGCCGACCGACGAGATAATGGCCGAGCCTTCGATCTGCTTCACCGCAAGCGACGCCTCTGGGTCGACGTTATAAACGTCGTCCTGCAGCAACGTATAGCTCGTGTTCAACCACAGACTATCCAAGAGAGCGAAGCCGAGGCGAACGCTGCCGCCAACTTTGAGGTCGGCATAACCTGCAACCGTGAAGCCAGAACCTGCGGTGTAGTCGGTGTTGCGAGCGAAAGCATCGACACCGAACGAGATGTTCCGGTCGAGGAATCTTGGTTCCGTCCAGCTCACATCGAAGCCGCCGCTAACAAAGCTGCCCGACAGTTTTACCTGTAGGTACTGCCCCGTTCCGAGCAAGTTTCTTTCCGAGTAAGAGATTTCACCGATGACGCCTTCGTTCGAAGAATAACCAGCAGCAAAGGAAAGCTCACCAGTTGATTGCTCTTCGACATTCACGCTCAACACGACGCGGTCAGGACCGGAGCCAGGCTCCCTATTGACTTTCACATCTTTGAAGAAGCCCAGGATGAGAAGGCGCTGACGAGCCTGATCCACCATGATCTTATTGTAAGCGTCACCCTCAGCGAGACGGAACTCGCGGCGGATTACATAATCTTCGGTACGAAAGTTTCCGGCGACATTGATTCGCTCGATGTAAACCCGCGGACCTTGCTCTACGACATAGACCACGGAAATCGTACGGCTCACCGGATCACGTTCCACCCGAGGACGAACCTGGCCGAACGCGTAACCTTGCTCAGCGACGGCGACGGTCAGGGCTTCAACCGTTTTATCGACGGCTTCGGCATTATAGATCGCGCCTGCTTGAGAAAGCAATTTACCGCGTAGAGCATCCGGGTTCAGAGAGGGAAGAGTTACCTCGACATCGACCCCGCCAAAGCTATAGCGAGCGCCTTCATCGACGGTGAATGTTAGGAAGAATCCTTTGCCTTCACGATCAACGTCAGCAACCGCAGAGACCACGCGCATGTCGGCAAAACCGTTTTTGAGGTAGTAACGGCGCAGCAGCTCGCGATCAAGATTGAAGCGGTCCGGATCGTAGACCGAGGTTGGCTTGAGAAAGTCGAGAAGGCTTGTCTCGGTGGTGGTGATAACACCACGCAGCTCTGAGTCGGAGAAGGCCGCGTTGCCGATAAAGTTGATACTGGCAACTTTCGTCTCCGGTCCCTCACGAATGTCGAAGACGAGGTCTACGCGATTATTGTCGAGTTCGATGATCTGCGCATCGACCTGCGTCGCGTAATAGCCTTGCCGACGATATACATCGAGAACGCGCTGCACGTCGGATTGAACCTTCGCACGGGAATACACTGCGCGGGATTTAAGCTGAACCTCTTGCGAGAGGGTATCAGTCTTAACCTCTGTATTTCCCTCAAAGGCAACACGGCTGATGATCGAATTCTCGACCACCGAAACGACCACTGTGCTGCCTTGGAGACCAATGCGGGCATCCTGAAACAGGCCCGTATTGAAGAGAGCTTTGACGCTCTCGTCAGCCCGGTACGAATCATAGCGCTGACCCACGTTCAGGGTCAAATATGACCGAACGGTCTCAGGCTCAATACGCCGGTTTCCAGTAACTTTGATATCACGAATCACGGGACCACTCTGAGCGAGTGCCTCCGTCGATTTTATTGCCGCAGCTGTGATTGTCACCGTAATCACAGCGGCGAAAATTGTGAGGGCTAAACGTACCCCACTACTTATGCTCATCCGCAGCATCAATATATTGCCCCTATTACGCCGGTTCCCCAACTCAGCATGTCACAACGTTAGAAACTAGTACTTTGTGACGCCAAGGTGGCTGGACCCCACCACACTCTTAATTTCCCAGACCGTCTGTTGCCCCCCGGCACCAAACGGGTAACGCAATACTCTTTTAGGTTAGCGCCTGCAGACGCTTTCCACTCGCTTCGCGGGTGGGGCACTGCGGGTTAAGTCGACGACGTTATTCCAAGTCACAAAAACCATTAACATGAGTATTAAAGCGAAGCCAATTTGAAATCCAATTTCTTGAGCCCGTTGGCTTAATGGCTTACCGAGTATGGCTTCTAAGCCATAGAACAAAAGGTGGCCCCCATCCAAAACGGGGATTGGGAACAGGTTAAACAGCCCCACGCTCGCTGAAATGAATGCGATCAAGGGAATCAGATTGATAAATCCTTCGGAGGCGATGGTTTTTGTGATGCTGGCGATCTTAACTGGGCCGCCGAGAGAGTTAGAGCACGCGTTGCCGTGAAAAAGCTGCCCGAAAAACCGCAGCGGCGCATCAACAAGAATCCAAGTTTTTTGCAAGCCCTCAGCGGCAGCTCCGGCGATGCCGACCTTTTCAACACGAATGTTCTCAGGCGCACCCGAAACCACAACGCCGATTCGGCCGACGCACTCTTGCTCGGTGAGCTCGGGGACGGTGCGAAGCTCTATCTGCTTTCCGCCCCGGTCTACGACAAGATCAAGTGGAGAACGCGCATTGAGCGCAATCAGCCGTTTAAAATCTTCAAAACTTTTTACGTTAGCTCCGGACACCGAGAGCACTTTATCCCCAGCTTGCAAGCCAGCTTGAGCGGCAGGCTCTCCAGGCACGACGCAATCGATTCGCGCTTCCTGATAGACAATGCCGGTTGCGAGCACGATTCCAGTGAAAATCACAAAGCTGAGGAAAAAGTTCGAAAACGGGCCGGCGAGCACAATCAATGTCCGCCGCCACAGCGGCGCAGTGTGAAAATTTCCTACTCTTTCCGCAGCGCTCAGCGTTTCCAGCTTTTCTCTGGAAGGCATACTGGCGACTGTTTCGTCACCCTTGAACTTGACATAGCCGCCGAGCGGTATCCAAGCAAGGCGCCAGCGCGTTCCCTTTTTGTCGTAAAAGCCAAAGATTTCAGGACCGAAGCCGATGGAAAAAGTCTCGACGGATATTCCAAGCGCGCGCGCGGCAAGAAAATGGCCGAGCTCATGGACGATGACCACCACACCGAGCACGATCAGAAAAGGCACCGTCCACAAAAATAGCTGTCCAAATGTCGAGACGACGAATTGCATGCCAATGATCCTTTAGGGCCGAGCCTGTTTTTGCAGGAAAAAAGCTAAGCTGTTATCCGATTTACAGGCCGGGCGCGTCCTTGCCTGTTCTGTGAAAAGTCTTTCGTGCGCATCAGATATGCGCGGCCCCGCGTTCGGCGGTATTTGCGGCAGTGCTGCTGGATAGCCCGACGATGGCCTTTGCGATGGACCTTGCTTGACCATCCGCATGAAGAACATTTTCTAGCGTATCGGCATTGCAGTCCGCGAGCACCCCGGCGGTCGTGGCTAAGGTCTGCTCTACCACAGCGGGTATCCCCATAAAGGGTATGATTCGCTTGAGAAAGGCTTCGACCGCGACTTCATTTGCTGCATTCAAAACAGTTGGAGCAACTCCACCCTCCATAAGCGCTTGCCGAGCCAGACGTAGCGCCGGAAAGCGCGTTTCGTCCGGCTCTTCGAAGGTCAAGGCGCTCGCGGCCGCCAAGTCAAGCCTTGGATACGAAGTCGTGAAGCGATTTGGCCATGCGAGACTATAGGCGATGGGAGTTCTCATATCCGGTAGACTTGCCTGCGCGAGGACGGAACCGTCACTGTAATAAACAAATGAATGGATAATAGATTGTGGATGGATGATGGCCGATAGCTGATCGGCTTGCACGTTAAAAAGATGAAATGCTTCGATGATCTCTAGGCCCTTATTCATAAGGGTGGCGCTATCGATCGTGATTTTCTGACCCATCGACCAATTGGGATGTTTTAGCGCGTCCTCTGGCTTGGCTGCGGAAAGCTGTTCCTTCGTCCAAGTCCGGAACGGTCCTCCGGAAGCGGTCAGAACAATCTTCTGAACATGTTTGCAATCCAGGGCATCGAGCGCTTGGAACACGGCCGAGTGCTCCGAATCAACCGGAAGCAGTGTGGTGCCGTGGGCCTCTGCCTCAGCCATAAAAAGGACGCCCGCTGAAACGAGACATTCCTTATTCGCGAGCGCGACCGTTGTGCCTTGACGCACTGCTGCAAGTGTTGGCTCAAGACCTGCCGCGCCGACAATCGACGCCATGATCCAGTCGGCTGGACGCGCGCCGGCATCTACGATGGCCTTTTGCCCTGCTCCGCATTCGATTCCAGTGCCTTCGAGGCGACTCCTCAACTCGCCTTCAAGTGCGATGTCCGCCAGCGCGACGAACTCCGCTTTGAGAGCTACAGCAAGCTTGGCAAGCTTTTCGGCATTTTGGTGAGCCGTAAGGGAGACCACCTCGAACTTGTCCAGGTGCTCGGCTAAAAGATCGCAAGTGTGCTGGCCGATTGTCCCGGTTGCGCCAAGTACGCTTACGCGCCGTTTGCCAGTTGCTCCCGTGGCTTTGCTACCGCTGAATTCGCCCATCATCGCTCCAAAACCGAATTCGCAGGCCGACTGACCCGCTATTACCAAATCAACAACGCGCGCCCGGGTTTCAAGGGATCCGCAATTATCGCGATCACCCCTGCGCCGATTGCCGCAAAAACTAATCCATCAAGCCGGTCCAGCACGCCCCCGTGACCAGGGATCAGCTCGCTTGAATGTTTTACGCCGAAAAAGCGCTTAAGGGCCAATTCGCCCAAATCGCCAGCCTGAGATATCAGCGCCAGCAGTACACTTAGTATCCCAATCATGACAATGGAGGTGTGACCAAGGCACCAGCCGAAGACTGACCCTGCGGTGAATGCAGCAATTGCTCCGCCCACCAACCCGGACCAAGTCTTATTGGGGGAAATCGAAGGCGCCAATTTCGGACCGCCTATAAACCTACCTGTGAAATAGGCGCCTGTGTCGCTGCACCATACGACGAGGAACAGGTAGATGATTGCATAGAAGCCATATTCAGGGTCCTCGCGAATCGCAATGAGCGCGATAGCAGGGAACCCCGCATAGTAAACACCTGCGGCCGACCACCAAGGATCGCACTTTGCACCCGACGAATTATGAAGCCAGAAGATCGCGTATGTAGAAATGACGATGAGGGCAATAGCAAGAACCGGATATTTCCCAAGTGTCAGAAAGCCGGCGGCCATGATGGCGGCCGTTTGCACTATGAAAATTTTGTCGACGCCGCGCCCTCTTACGACGCGGCCCCATTCCCAGCTCATGAGAGTTGCAAAAAAAAGAATGAGGGCAGCGAATGTGCTCGGTCCGGCATAGGTAAGCGAGAGCGTCAGGGTCACGAGCGCAAGCGCCGAGTTCACGCGAAGCTGTAACTCGGAACCTACGGGTCTCGCCATCATCATTCGCTCAAGAGGAATCCGGCGGGACGTATATTCTCAAAAAGCTGCTTAACGCTAGCGTCCTTTTTCACAAGTCCCTGCTTTATCCGAATTGCTGCGCCCTAACCTCTGAGCCCGCCGAACCGCCGGTCGCGCTGCTGATAGGAGGCAATTGCGCTTTCAAGTGTTTGTCTTGTAAAGTCCGGCCAGAAATTATCAACGAATAAAAATTCTGAATATGCGCATTGCCAGAGCAGAAAATTACTAATTCGCTGCTCACCGCTCGTACGGATAATCAAATCCGGGTCCGGCAGCCCTGCTGTGTCGAAATAACTCGCAAGAATGTCCTGATTGATATCGTCGGCCGCCAGCTTACCGGCTTTTACAAGTTCCGCTACGCGTTTTGCGGCCCGAACGATTTCATCGCGCGCGCCATAGTTGAACGCAATTGTAAGCTGTAGGCCAGTGTTGGGACTTGTCAGCGCTACTGCCTCGCGCGTCATCTTCAGAATATCGGGTGACACGCCCTCTTCCGAGCCGATGATTCGCAATAAGACGTTGTTTTTATGCAGCTCAGCCAAATCGCGGCGGATGAAGCGCCTGATAAGCCCCATCAAATAACCGACCTCTTGAGGAGGCCGTTTCCAATTCTCAGAGGAGAAGCTGAACAGCGTCAGATAGGAAATGCCCATATCAGCCGCAGCGCGCACGCATTCCTTGGTGGCATCGACTCCGCGGCGATGGCCCTCCGTTCGCGGTAATCCCCGTTGCGCAGCCCAGCGGCCATTGCCATCCATGATAATGGCGACATGTTTCGGAAAAGGACGCTCGTCAGCGACGCTAACGGTTTGCTCCGGCTGTATCATGGTAGAATGCTCACGCCTTAGGTCGCTCCTCAAGCGGGACGTAACGCATAACGTCCAAGCAGAGAAAATCTGACAGCGCCATTTTCCCCCTCACCTTGAAGGGGCTCAAAGACACAATGACGCCGCGCCAGATAATCTCAAGTTAGCTTGCGGTGCGCAATTAGACGAGTATTACACTAGACCTGCATAATCTCGTGCTCTTTCGACCCAATCATGCCATCGATCTCCTTGATGGTACGATCAGTCACGTCCTGAACCTTGGTAGATAAGGAAGAACTATCATCTTCGCTTATCTTGCCATCCTTCTCTAACTTTTTGATTTGATCCATACCATCCTTGCGCACATTTCGTACTGCGACGCGCGCCTGTTCGGTATATTTCTTCGCAATCTTCACGAGTTCTTGCCGCCGCTCTTGGTTCAACTCCGGAATGGGCAGCCGAAGCGTCTGGCCGTCGACCACGGGATTGAGTCCAAGATCCGATTCGCGGATCGCCTTTTCCACCGCGGAGACGTTCCCGCGATCCCAGACTTGAACCGTAATGAGGCGAGCTTCCGGCGTGTTGATCGACGCCACCTGACTAATCGGCATTTTTGCGCCGTAGGATGTGCTCACCATAATCGGATCGAGAAGGGTTGTACTCGCGCGCCCTGTTCGCAGACCGCCAAACTCTTGTTTCAGCGAGCTGACAGCGCCCTTCATGCGCTTCTCTATTTCGTTCATGTCGAAATTGCCAGCAGCCATTTTAGTCCCCTTTTTTTCCTATAATATATAAGCCGTCCCGACCGGCCGGAGTAGCCTCTACGCCCCGGCTTCGCTTCCAACAACACTGCAAACGGTTTCACCGCGCAGCACTTTTCCGATTGCGCCTTTCTCGCGTAGCGCAAACACGACGATAGGTATGCCATTGTCACGCGCGAGAGCTATGGCCGCCGCATCCATCACCTTCAGATCGAGGGCAAGAGCCTGCGAAAATGACACGTGGCTAAAGCGCTCTGCGTGAGGGTTGATTTTGGGGTCTTCTGCATAAACGCCGTCCACTTGCGTTGCTTTCATAATCGCATCGCAACCAAGTTCGGCAGCACGCAACGCCGCCGTCGTGTCCGTGGTGAAGAATGGGTTTCCCGTTCCGCCAGCGAGGATCACTGTCCGGCCTTCGTTCATATCGGCCTTAGCCTGATCGCTTGAGAATGTCGCGCAGACCGTTGGCACTGGAAGCCCGGAATAGACGCGGGCAGGACGCCCATGGCGGCTCAGCGCATGTTCGAGCGCAAGCCCGTTCATAACCGTCGCTAGCATGCCCATAAAATCGCTCTTAACGCGGTCGATGCCATTAGCTGCACCGCTCACGCCGCGAAAGATATTACCGCCGCCGACGACGATTGCTACGTTTCTGCCGTCTCGCGCGACGGCGGCAATGTCTGACGCAATGGCGTCCAGCGTAGCAAATTCAATGCCATACTGCCCGCTTCCCATCAGCGCTTCGCCAGAAATTTTGATGAGCGGTTTGGAAAACGGCAGCGGCTTCATATCCGGCTTCCTTCATGCAGCCTCGGCCTGCTGTGCGCTGGCCGAGGACACTGATTATATCCGCTTTTCCTTGCGGCGGGGTTACTGCTTTCCTGCGGCGGCAGCAACCTCAGCGGCGAAGTCCCCCTTCGCTGACTTAATGCCTTCGCCAAGCTCGTAGCGAACGAAAGCCGTGACGGCAATAGGAGCGCCAGCCGCAGCTTCTGCTTCTTTGACGGCTTGTTCAACCGTCACGTCTGGATTGACGACGAAAGCCTGCTTCAGAAGAACGACTTCCTGGTAGAACTTCTTAATCCGGCCTTCGATCATTTTTTCGATGACATTTGCCGGCTTGCCGCTTTCCTTGGCTTGCTCGGTAAGCACCGTGCGTTCACGCTCGACGACCTCGGGATCGACCTCTTCGTCTTTAAGAGCAAGCGGGTTCGTAGCCGCGATGTGCATCGCGACCTGACGGCCAATCTCATTGAGCTTTGCTTTGTCGCCGGTTGACTCGAGCGCAACAAGCACGCCGATCTTCCCCATTCCTGGAGTGGCTTGATTATGCACATAGGTCGCAACGACGCCATCCTTCACGGAAAGCGCTGCCGTGCGCCGGAGCGAAATATTTTCGCCAATCGTGCCTGCGAGTTCCTTCAGTTGGTCGACGACGGTCACGCTCTTGTTCGGATATGTTGCTGCGCCAAGCTTATCGGCATCGCCGCCTGCCTTAAGGCCAAGCTTTGCCACTTCAGCCACAACAGACTGGAAATCAGGATTGCGCGCAACGAAGTCGGTTTCGGAGTTAACCTCAACGACGGCGCCAACATTTGCAGCCGAAGCCACGCCAACTAGTCCTTCAGCCGCGACACGATCTGCCTTCTTTGCCGCTTTGGAAAGCCCTTTAGCGCGCAGCCAATCCACGGCGGCTTCCATGTCGCCGCTTGATTCGGTGAGCGCGTTCTTGCAATCCATCATGCCTGCGCCGGTCTTCTCGCGGAGGCTCTTGACCATTTCGGACGTGACCGCAGCCATATTGCACCTCAATTATGTGTTGTGAAAGATGCGCACTGAGGCGCATCCCTAAAGTCTAGCTGGTAAGTTCGCGTGCCTGGTCGACCCAGTCGCCTTTGGCGATCAGACCATTTCCATGTAACAAACGGTCGATCTCATCGAGGTTATCTTGAGAAAGGTTCGCAATCTGCCAGAAGTGGAAAACGCCACGCTCGTTGAGCTTCTTTTCGTACGCTTTTGTGAGACCGCGAATTTTCTTGAGATCATCCGCTTCGCCTTGCGGCGCGGCGAGCCCTTCAAGAGTTGAAGAAGTCTCTTCGCTTTGTAGCTCTGTGGCGGCAGGCGCAGCCGTCACAGGCTCGGCAGCTGCCGGTGCAGCCACGGCCACAACAGTCTCTGTCTCAGCAGCGGCTTTCGGCTTGCGAGGGCGCCGATCTCCGGCCTTGCCATTTCTGGCTGACGGAGCGGAACCATCGTCAAGCCCTGCCTCAGACACTTCTTCAGCTTCGCCGATATCGATACCGGCCGACCCTTGAGCCCGCTCAATACCGTCAATAGCCGCTCTGGCCATCAGGTCGCAATACAGCGTGATCGCACGGCCAGCGTCGTCATTGCCCGGAATTGGGAAAGTGATGCCGTCTGGATCGCAATTGCTATCGATGATCGCAATGACGGGAATTTTGAGCTTCTTAGCTTCGGCGATAGCGATCGATTCTTTGTTCGTGTCGATCACAAATAGAAGATCGGGCACGCCGCCCATATCTTTGATGCCGCCAAGCTCCTGCTCGAGCCTGTCGCGCTCACGCGTAAGCTGGAGAAGCTCTTTCTTGGTGAAGCCTTGCCCCTCGCCCGCGACGAGGTCTTCGAGATAGCGCAAGCGCTTGATCGAATTTGTGATTGTTTTCCAGTTCGTCAACATACCGCCGAGCCAGCGGTGATTAACGTAATATTGCGCGCAGCGCTTCGCTGAGTCCGCGACGATGTCAGACGCTTGCCGCTTTGTGCCGACGAATAGGATGCGGCCGCCTTGCGCGACCACATCGCTCGCGGTCACAACCGCCTGATGAAGCAGCGGCACGGACTTCGCTAGATCGATGATATGAATCTTATTGCGAACGCCGAAGAGATACTCCTGCATCTTCGGGTTCCAGCGGTGAGTTTGATGGCCGAAATGAACGCCAGCTTCCAATAGCTGACGCATCGTAAATTGTGGCAGCGCCATGATTGTCCTTCTTCCGGTTAAGCCTCCGCGGGTGTGAATGGGGATACCATCACCGGAATGCCAAAAAGGGCCTGGACGGCCCTCTTAGCAGAATCCCGCGTGTGAGATGCAACAGCTATAGGGGTGAAATTGAATTTTGGCAAGTGCGCCGCAGCACTGTTGCGTGGTTAATACAGATGCTTGCAAAAGCGTTAAACTGCGCTGGAGGATACAGCTTTGAAATGAGCTCCCGGTTTAGATAGGCGTCACAGATATTACTCATGGATCGGGCGCTATGTCTCAGAATGTTATCGATACAGGCATCATAGAACGGGAACCGCGGACCGGCGGCCAAAGCATCGCTGTAAGCTGGGATGGAAATCCTTGGAGCTTGGCAGGCCTGTGCCTGCTTAATTTTCTGCTCACGGTCATTACGGTAGGCATCTACTGGTTTTGGGCGCGGTCTGAATATCGCCGACATATGTGGCAAATGGTTCGTGTCGAAGGTGAACCGCTCGAATATACAGGCACCGGCAAAGAGCTCCTTATCGGTTATCTTCTGTTTTTCCTGTTCGCTGCTCCTTTCATTGCGGCTGTTGTCTACGCACAATTGGTGTTGGGGCCAACTCATCCGCTGTTCCGTCTGACGGTTTTGGCAGCTTACGCTGCCGGTGGCTTTTTGTTGCCTCTAGGGATTTTCCGTGCGCACCGTTACATCCTTTCTCGCACACGCTGGCGGGGCATCGCCTTCGGCGTTAAGAAAGGAGCTGTGGGTTACGCTTGGAAGTCTATTTGGACGGCCCTTCTTATGGGTCTCACCGTCGGGTGGATATTCCCTTGGAGAACAGTGGCGTTACGGCGGTATCTGGTCAACGCCATGACATTCGGATCGGTGCCGTTTCGTTTCGAAGGACGCTCGGGCCCTCTTTATGGACCTTTTACGTGGGTTTGGATTGGCGTCGCCGCGGCGTATGGTTCCGTTGGGGCAATAATTTTTCAGTTATTGAATGCTGAAAAAATATTCGAAAAAAAGCCTCCCATCAGCCCGGAGGAAATAACGCAAGCTTTTAAACATGCCATTCAAAACGCCAGTCCATCTATTCTTGTTCCATTGGGCGTGGCCCTCCTCTTCTTGATGCTGGCCACGACTTGGTATGAGTCCCGGAAACTCAATCTGTTTGCCAAAGCAACCAAGATCGATGGCTTGAACGCAGACCTTACAGCGACCGGCGCCAGTGTGCTTTGGCTGACGCTCTCAAACGCTGTAATTAATTTATTCAGCGTCGGCATTCTTCGCCCCGTGGCGCAGGCGCGGCGGTTGCGCTATCTCGTGCAGCGCTTCTCTTTCGTGGGCTCGGCTGATCTTGACGCGGTAGTAAGGGGGCAAGAGCAAGCCGGAACACAGGGCGCAGGCTTAGAAGCCGCTTTCGATATCGAGATATTCTAAAGTGGCGAGCGGACCATTTGAGGGACGCTTCAGCGACGGCGAACGTGCAAACGCTTTGCACGTTACCGTCGTCCTGGAAGCAGATGGGCTATCGATCAGAGGTGATGGAGGCGAGCAGCTTGCTTTTTGGCGTCTCGCCGATTTGGAACCGGCAGCGCCCATAAAGCCCGGTTCAAACGATGTGTTGCTTCGGCACGCTCACACTGCGCAAGCAACGCTTTTCGTAAAAGGGCCTGGCGTGGGGCGTGAGATTTTAGCACGAGCCCCAGGGGCCAGTGAGAACCGCAATCGAAAGCGGATTGTTGCATATGGCCTTATCCCGACAGCCATCATTGCAGCGCTCGGCGCATTTCTTACCTTCGGGCCATTTAGCCTAACAAAGACCATTGCCGACCATATCCCTGACCGTACAGCCGAAGAAATAGGCAGCCGTAGCGTTAAATTTTTCCAAGGCTCCCGCCCGGCGTGTAACGAAGAAGTCGGAATAAAAGCGTTAAAGAAGATCCTGACGCGGCTTGAGACACGCGGTGGAGCAAACCAATCCTTCCACCTCGATGTCGTCCGCTGGAAGATTCCGAACGCATTTGCCGTGCCTGGAAAACACATCGTGCTGCTCTCTGGCTTTATAGACGAGGCCTCTAGTCCAGAAGAGGTTGCAGGCGTTCTTGCCCATGAAATGGGACACGGCATAGAAAAAGACCCCGAGGCTCAGCTTGTCAGAACCTTCGGCATGCAAGTGCTGCTTCAACTGTTCTCTGGCCAATCTGGTGACTCAAGCGGTCTCACTTTCGGCGCCGTTCTTCTCCAGCTTCGCTATTCGCGGGACGCAGAGCGCTTGGCCGATAGCCACGCACGGGAATTGTTGCGAAAGGCCCAGATATCGCCCAACTCCGTTGGCGAATTCTTCTCGCGGCTTTCCAAGCGAGATTCGAAGGACGATGGCGCATGGCAATATCTGAGCACGCATCCCGCGTCGCGCGACCGGGCCGAACTCTTTCTGGCTGAGCCTAGCTATCCGACCGAGCCTCTTTTAACAGACAAGGAATGGGCTGATGCCCGCTCCGTCTGCGGCAAGGCGTATGAAAAAAAGCCCGATGGCGGCGCCAAGAAAGAGAATGATGGCGGTGGTGGTAAGAAGGTGGTCAAACCAGACCTGCGAGAGACCTAAGCCCGGCTCGTAACCGTCTCACCGACGCGAAGTACCCCCGGTAGCGTTTTCAGCGCCGAGAGCTGACGGGTCGAAACGGAAAAGTTGTTCCCGAGAGCAAATTCGACTGCCTTGCGCGCCTCGGGAACCTCGACAACAAGTCTGATTTCCAATGTCCCCTCGCGGCCAAGATGTTTCGTCAAATCCGCGATTTGAAGCGCGTCTGTCGCTACGATAGAAAGTGAGCGTTCGCTTTTCCCAAGCACTTCATCGAGCGTTTGCACGGCCTGCACGCGGACCTTGATCGCCTCGCCTTCAGCCTCGCCTTCGACATGTAAAACAAGAATTCTTGCCTGTCTCCAGCTTGTCGCCCGCGAGCGTAAGCGTATCGGAGAAAATGACCGCTTCAAATTGGCCTGTTGGATCGGAAAAGCCTGCAAATGCAAATCTATTGCCTGACTTCGCCTTTCGGTCCTGGCGGTAGGTTACGGTGGCGGCAAGCCTGGCTTCGACGCGGCCATGCGTTTGCGCGCGCGCTTCGAAATCCGACCATTTCATCACGTTGAGGCGCGCAAGCTGCTCGGCGAAATCGTCCAGCGGATGCCCCGAGAGATAGAAGCCCGCAGCGGCGAGTTCGTTAGCGAGTGTTTCAACGAGGTTCCATTGCGGGGCATCGGCGAGATGCAATTGCGGAGCCGCGACCGCTCCCATCTTTCCGCCAAACATGTCCACCTGCCCGGCGGCCTTGTCCTGCGCAAGCCGTCCCCCAAATTCAGCCAGACGGTCCAGGTTTTTCGCAACTTTGGCCCGATTCTTCTCTAATGCTTCGAACGCCCCCGCTGAATTGAGGGTCTCAAGCGCGCGCTTGTTGACGATCTTCGGATTGATCCGCGAGACGAAATCAGTGAGATCGCGATACGGCCCACTCGCTCTTTCCTCGACGATGTGTTGTGCCGCTGCACCGCCCATATTCTTAAGCGCGGCCAGCGCATAGCGAATACCGCCCTCCTCCGGCTCGAACTCAACGCCGGAATGGTTCACCGATGGCGCTAGAATGGCCATGTCGCGCCGTCTCGCTTCGCGGGTGAAACTATAAAGCTTGTCGGTGTTGGCCATATCGAGCGTCATCGACGCCGCCAGGAATTCTTGGGCGTGATTGGCCTTCAAATAGGCTGTGTGATAGGCGATCAGCGCGTAGGCCGCCGCGTGCGATTTGTTGAAGCCATATCCGGCGAATTTCGCGACCAGTTCGAAAATATAGCGGGCGCGGGCCTCATCGATGCCTTTCTCAAGCGCACCTTTTACGAAGCGCGCGCCTTGCGCGTCCATTTCGGCCTTGATCTTCTTACCCATAGCGCGGCGGAGAAGATCGGCTTCACCGAGGCTGTAGCCGGAAAGAACCTGCGCGAGCTGCATCACCTGCTCTTGGTAGATGATGACCCCGTATGTCTCCTCAAGGATCGGCTTCGCGAGAGGATGAAGGTAGTCTGGGACCTCGATGCCATGCTTGCGGTTAACATAGGTCTCGATGTTGTCCATCGGACCGGGACGGTAGAGCGCCACCATAGCGATGATATCGCCGAAACGGTCTGGCTTGAGCTTGCGCAGCGCTTCGCGCATCCCCGTACTTTCGAGCTGGAACACGCCAGCGGTATCGCCTTTCGCAAGAAGCTCATACGTTGCTTGATCATCAAGGCCAAGCGCCGGTAGATCGAGGGACTTTCCCGCCTTGTCGAGCAAGGCGCAGGCCTTTTGCAGCACCGTCAGCGTTTTCAAGCCGAGGAAGTCGAACTTCACCAGCCCCGCCTGCTCCACCCATTTCATATTGAACTGGGTAACAAGCATTTCCGAGCGCGGATCGCGATAAAGCGGGATGAGATCGACGAGCGGCCGGTCTCCGATCACAACGCCCGCCGCGTGGGTCGAGGCGTGGCGGTATAACCCTTCGAGCTTTTGCCCAGTGTCGAGCAGTTGCGCCACGAGCGGCTCCGCGTCGCGCGCCTCTTGCAAACGCGGCTCGCCCTCAATCGCCTCTTTCAAGGTGACGGGGTTCGCTGGATTGTTGGGCACCATTTTGCAGAGCCGGTCTACCTGCCCATAGGGCATTTGCAGCACCCGCCCAACGTCGCGCAGCACGGCGCGCGCTTGCAGCTTTCCGAAAGTGATGATCTGCGCCACGCGGTCCGCGCCATATTTGTCGCGGACATAGCTTATGACTTCGTCGCGCCGGTCTTGGCAGAAGTCGATATCGAAGTCTGGCATCGAGACGCGTTCTGGATTGAGGAAGCGCTCGAAGAGAAGGCCGAAGCGGATTGGATCGAGATCGGTGATCGTGAGCGCCCAGGCGACTACGGACCCCGCGCCAGACCCACGGCCGGGCCCCACGGGAATGCCTTGCGCCTTCGCCCATTGAATGAAGTCGGCCACGATAAGGAAGTAGCCCGGAAACTTCATTCTGATGATAACGTCAAGCTCGAATGCGAGCCGGTTCTTGTAGTCCTCTTCGCTCGCTGCGCGATCCTCCAGCGGGATCGCCGCGAGACGGCGCGCGAGCCCCGCCTCGGCCTGCGCACGCAGCGCCGCCGCTTCTGCTTCCGTTGCATTCTCAGCCTCGGGCACAAATTGCGGCAAGATCGGCTTTCTGGGTTTGGGCCGGAATGCGCAGCGGCGCGCTATCTCAACCGTGTTCTCCAGAGCTTCCGGCAAATTGGCGAAAAGCGCCGCCATTTCAGCTTGTGTTTTCAAATAGTGATCGGGAGCGAGCCGCCGCCGGTCGTCCTCGGCGACATAACGCCCATCGGCTATGCAAAGCAGCGCGTCATGGGCTTCGTAAGTATCGCGTTTCGGGAAGTAAGCCTCGTTCGTCGCGACGATGGGGACGCTGTTGTCATAGGCGAAGCGTAAGAGCTGCGGCTCTACAAGCTGCTCACGGGCTACGCCGTGCCGCTGAACCTCGATGTAAAATCGATCCCCGAACACATCTCGAAGTGCAGTCAGCCTTGCTTCGGCTATGGCCGTGTTGCCTGCGGCGAATGCCCGGTCTACCGGGCCATCTGGGCCGCCGGAAAGCGCAATAAGACCGCCAGCATTTTCGCTCAAATCCGCAAAGCTAACGTGCGGCGGTGCCTCGGCGGTATTTTCGAGAAACACCTTGCTCGAAAGGCGCATGAGATTTGCGTAGCCACTTTCATCCTTCGCAAGCAAAACGATGGTGCCGTGATGCGCAGCCTCTCGAGCGCCCGCGCGGCCGGTCTCCTCGCCGGTGGAGGGGAAGGCCACATTAAGCGCGCAGCCAACGATTGGCTGAATGCCTTCCGCCGCCAGCGCTTCCGAGAACTCCAATGCCCCAAACAGATTATTTCTGTCCGTTATGGCCAGGGCCGGTTGTTTATCCCCTGCCGCAAGCTTGGCAAGCGCTTTGACCGGAAGCGCGCCTTCCAGCAATGAATATGCGGAATGAACGTGGAGATGAACGAAGCTGGGCGTCGGCATGGTTTTTGCGGTGCTTGCGGATCGTTATTTTGGTGCGTGCAATTAATTGCGCGATTCGGTGCCGAACCTGAACCAACCGCTGCGAGTTATCCCGGCTATCCCCCGCCATGGTTCCAAGGGTCTATCAAATCCACCCCCAAACCAACAAAGTCCGAAATGTTGCGAGTGACAACGGCCAAGTTACGCTCTTTTGCGGTGGCGGCTATTAGAGCGTCGGCCATGTGCACGGTTCGGCCTCTACGGTAAGCCTCACCTCGTATAAGCGCAGCCAAACACGCTTCACTCGCACCTACTGCTAGAGTCCGGTCTTCGTATTCGGAGGCAAGAGATGCCATGGCTGCTTTTATGGCTGAGCGCTTTCGTCCCGCAGGTAAACGCTCAATACCGTATTCCAACTCATGCAATGTAATGACCGACAGCCACGCATCTTCCAGATCGGCAAAAAAATTCAAAATCTTTGGGTTCGGACTAACCCTCATGACCTCCGAAAGCACATTGGTATCGAGAAGGCAGCCGTTCACGGTAGCGGCTCATCGTCGAACTTCAGCGGACGATCGGGTTCGCTACGGCTTGGAAGGTCGAGATCAACGCCGACTTGCATGTTCTCCAAAACCCAACGGCCGAGTGGCAGGCGCGGGTTCACGAGCTTATTCCACATCTCTTCGGGGACGACGACGTAAGGCGTATGAGTGCCGATGCGCTGCGGTCCCTTTTCGCTTGCCAGCCGTAAAATTTCAGAAAGGCGAGCCTTTGCCTCAGCAATCGTCCATACGCGTTGGGCTTCAATGGTCATTGACGGCCTCCCGCTAAAAACTAGACTAGTTTAGTCCAACTTTTCCTTGAGGGCAAGCCATTGGGTCGCTGGCCGTCAGCTATACTGCGCCTCGGCTTTCGCGTAGACGCCACCATTCCGGTATTGGGTTGGGCCTGCATCGTCTTCCACGAGCAGCCCGTCCTGGAGACACAACACACGGTCCATACGCCGGGCGAGATCGAAATTATGCGTCGCCATCAAGGCGGCCACGCCGGTCGCACGCACAAAGTGCAATAGTTCCGCGAACACGCGCTCGGCTGTTTCCGGGTCAAGATTGCCGGTTGGTTCGTCGGCGAGTAATACGCGCGGATTATTCGCGACGGCGCGCGCTATGGCGACGCGCTGTTGCTCACCGCCGGAAAGTTCAGCCGGCCTGTGGGCCGCTCTATCTTGCAGCCCAAAGTTCGATAAAAGCGTCATCGCTCGCGCCCGCGCTTCCCTTTTGCTGACGCCCGCCACCAATTGCGGCATCATCACATTTTCGCACGCCGAAAACTCAGGCAGAAGATTGTGGAATTGGTATACGAAACCGATGTCGGTGCGGCGCATGCGAGTGCGCTCCCTATCGGAGAGCGTGGTGGAATCGATGCCGTTGAGCAGAACGCTTCCGCCGCCTGGCTTCTCTAAAAGGCCGATCATGTGCAAAAGCGAGGACTTGCCCGAGCCTGACGGGCCGACCAGCGCCACGATCTCACCTTCATAGATTTCAGCGGAAGCGCCGCGTAAAACACGCAGGGTACGGCTGCCCTCGATAAAGGTGCGCTCTAAACCGACAAGCTGAAGAACCGGCCGGGTGCTAGCGAATTCGCGTTCCATCGTGGTCATTCGTAGCGCAAGGCCTCCACAGGATCGAGACGCGCCGCCTGAAGCGCAGGATAAATCGTTGCTGCCATCGACAAGAAGAGCGAAACAAACACCACCACTCCGACCTCAACCGGGTCCAGCAGCGACGGCAGTCTTGAGAGAAAATAGACGTCTGGAGAGAAAATAACCGCTCCGGTGATTTTTGAAACGATCTGCCTTATCTCTTCAAGGTTGGTGCTGATGAGCACTCCGAGGATTAGCCCCGAAAGCGTACCAATAACGCCGATGCTCGCGCCGCTGATGAAGAACACACGCATTATCGAGCCACGAGTGGCGCCCATCGTTCGCAAGACGGCGATATCCCGGCCCTTGTTTTTCACCAGCATGGTGAGGCCGGATATGATGTTGAAAGTGGCGACAATCACGATCAAGCTCACGATGATGAACATAACGTTCCGTTCGACCTGCAGAGCTTTATAGATGGTTTCGTTCCGCTTGCGCCAATCAATCAAGATGATGTCGGGGCCAGCCGCTTCTTGCAGAGCCGGTCTGAATTGATCGACATTGTCCGGATTGTCGACGATTACCTCTAAGACCTGCACAGCGTCCGGCACGTTGAAGTAGGACTGCGCTTCCTTGAGCGGCATGAAGGCAATCGTCCCATCGTAGTCGGCATGCCCCATCTCAAAAATCGCTACGACGGGGAAGCGTTTCACGCGCGGCGCGGTTCCAAAAGGAGTGGAGGCCCCACGCGGCGCAAGCAGCGTGATCTCCCCGCCTACGAAGGCGTTGAGCGAATTTGCGAGCCGCGTTCCAATAACAACGCCACCTGACTCGTCAAAATTGGCGAGCGAACCGTAGCGGATATTTCCAGAGATCGCCGTCAGGCCGGCCAAATCTTGCGAGCGCAAGCCCCGCACGATAGAGAACGACGCATTCGACTGCGTCGAGGCCATCACCTGACCTTCGACCACCGGCATTGCGAGCTTCACGCCAGGCACCGCGGCCAGGCGGCTGGCGGTATCAGCATAATCATTAAAAGGCCGCGCCAAAGGCCGCACGATCACATGACCGTTGAGGCCCAAGATCTTGTCGAACAGTTCCTTGCGGAAGCCATTCATCACAGACAAGACGATAATCAGCGCAGCGACGCCGAGCATAATGCCGAGCACGCAAAAAAACGCGATGACGGACACCGCTCCCTTTTTGCGGCGCGCCCGCAGGTAGCGGAATGCGAGTAGCCACTCGAAGGGAGCGAATGGGCCTTTTTCTCTTGCGACTGCCACCGTCATGCGCCGACCTTCGTACTCGCTTCGCCCTTGGCCCCTAGCGGACACGCCAACGGCAGCTTACTGCCTCGATAAGTTACTCTTATCCTGTTGCAACGCTTTTATGGCGGCATCAAGGGCAAGCGTCTGACGTTCGCCTGTTGCTCTGTTCTTGACCTCGACTTCACCTTTCGCGAGCCCTTTTGGCCCTACGACTACCTGCCAAGGCAGCCCGATCAGATCCATAGTCTTGAACTTGGCACCGGCGCTCTCGCCCGTATCATCATAAAGCACGTCATCCGCCGGACCGCCGAGCGCCGCGTAAAGCTTCGTGCAAGCCTCATCGCAAGCGGCATCGCCCACCTTGAGATTTATCAGTCCGATTCTGAAAGGCGCAACCGCCTCAGGCCAGATGATCCCAGCATCGTCGTGACTGGCCTCGATAATCGCTGCCGCGAGACGCGATACGCCGACACCATAGGAGCCGCCTTGGACGGTAACTAGCTGGCCGTCTGGGCCTTGAACCTGACACTTCATCTTTTGCGAATATTTGGTGCCGAAGAAGAAGATGTGCCCGACCTCAATGCCGCGCGCCGATAGCCGCCTTTCGGCTGGCACTTCACGCTCAAAGCGGTCTGCTTCATGCATTTCGCTTGTGGCTGCGTATTTATCGGTCCACTGCCTAATGACCGGCTCGAGATCCTGATTATAGTCAATATCTTCGCTGGGCACCGGCATTTCGATCAGGTCCCGGTCGCAAAACACCTCGGATTCGCCAGTGCTTGCGAGAATAATGAACTCATGCGAAAGATCGCCGCCGATAGGGCCGGTGTCGGCCTTCATGGGTATGGACTTCAGGCCAAGCCTCTCGAAAGTTCGCAAATAAGCGACGAACATCTGATAATAAGATTGTCGCGCGCGATCAGCATCGAGGTCGAAGGAATAGGCATCCTTCATCAGGAATTCGCGCCCGCGCATCACGCCAAACCGCGGACGCACCTCGTCGCGAAACTTCCATTGGATGTGATAAAGGATCTTCGGCAAATCGCGGTAAGATTTCGTCCCATCGCGGAAAATCTGCGTAATCTGCTCCTCGTTCGTCGGACCATAGAGCATATCGCGCTCATGCCGATCTTTGATGCGCAGCATTTCAGCGCCATAATCGCCATAGCGCCCGCTCTCCTGCCAAAGGTCGGCAGGCTGAATCGTAGGCATTAGCATTTCGATTGCGCCTGCTCTGTTTTGCTCCTCGCGCACGATTTGCTCGATCTTCTGGAGGACGCGAAAGCCAAGCGGCAGCCAGGAATAAATGCCGGCGCTGGATTGACGGATCATGCCCGCGCGCAACATGAGGCGATGCGAGACGATCTCTGCTTCTTTCGGATCGTCGCGTAAAACAGGTAAGAAATAGCGGCTCAATTTCATAATAGATGCTCCCCGCGCTTCTTCGCGGCTTTTTGAGGGACATACCGTTTTCTAGAAGGCCGCGCAATGGCAGGTGTTGGAACCTAAGTGCTTTTGCCGGTTTGTGTGGAAAGCTGCCTCGCACACGCCTGTGCCACCCATGCTTGTGGCCGGTGCGAACCTGCACTCCTGGGAACCTTAAGCTCCCAAAATGACTTAACCCACATACCTTACACAGGAAAGTACACGCTATGGCAAACAAGCGCCTGAACACCGGCTACGAGACAGATCTAAGTAAGATGGTTCCCATCGATCCGAGAACGATCCTCCAGACTCAACAAAGTTTTATCGATGCTGCCACCCGCCTTACCAATCTAGCCCATAATTATTCCACGGAGCTCACAAGGACCTGGCTTGATCTTTGGCAAAGACAGATTCGCCAATCCGCGATGTGGCCTCAAAGGCTCGCGGAATGCCGTACCCCGCATGAAATTGTTACCGCGCACGCGGACATGATCGGTCAGACCACCCAGGATTATAAGGAAGGGTTCAACCGTCTGGCCGATGTAGGCGAAGATATTGCACGAGAAACCGGAAAGGCCATGCAAGAGGGGCAGGAAGCCGTTCGGCAGATGGCCCAAGAAAAGGATATACGGCGCCCAAGCGCGTCTCCGCGCGAGTCAGGCAGACGCACGCCGCAGGCCCACTGAAGGTTTAATTTTCGAGATAAAAACAACTATAAGTAGAAAAAATGAAATTCCTGGCAAGTTATAAGACTTTCGCCGTATCAACTGATAAGAGTTCGTGACAAGCTCTGCTTTCCTGGCTAGGCTGCCATACCGTTTTGACATGGGTTACGAATGGTCTGTTCAAAAGAACAAGGTACCCAAGTCTAGGGAGGGACAGTTTGCACTTACCCCTATTTGTGCAGGCTCGTTAACAAGCATAAAAGGTTATCAGCAACTTTAGCAGCAAGGTGTTCCTTGCTGTTTTTGTTGTGCGCGCTGCATTGCGACGTTTAAGGAAATCCCGAGCAATTATTGCGCTCAATAAATTCTGACGCGTTTTGCGACCAGATTGAAGCACGGGATCCTCGATTCTGCGTCTTTGAGGTTTGGATTGCTTCTGGCAGCTTTGCTGGCCATCGCAATGACGGACCCGGCAATCGTCATCGCGAAGCGGCAACGCCGCTGCGGCGATCCAGGAGTTTAACAATGCCGATTATAGTGCCCTAACGTACCAATCGTCGAAGGCTGAGAAAGTCTCAAATTTTCTCTTGAAGCCCTTAGAGGTCAGCAGCCCGAAGATGTCGCTTCGGATGCTTTCAACAAAATTGTGCTCCACCGTGATGACTCTGATGTCGTAGCGGTCGAAGTCGAAATCCTGCAAAATTACAAATTCGGAACCTTCAGTGTCGATGGAGAGATAATCTATTTCGCGCGGGGCAGCGTGCTCGTGCAGAAGATCGCAAAGGCTGACGGTTTCGACATCGTAAAGAGTCCCGCTCTTGCGATGCGCGGCTAGACTATCTAGATCTCCGAAATTGGCGATCGTTGATATTTCACCCGTGCCAACCTCGTTGAAGCTGACAGTTTCGCCAGTGCGCTGGAAAACACATCGATAATCAAGGCGGCAGTTGCGATTTTCCTGTAATCCAGCGCGCCAAATTCTTGCTGGCTCGGCGAGAATGCCATTCCAGCCATAGTGCTTTTCAAGCATGAAGCTGTTGCTCATGTGAATGCCATCGGCAGCACCGAACTCGACGAAATATCCGCTGGCCTTGCGGTCAAGCGTGTAGAGCACAAACAGATCCTGGAAAGCCTGCGCGTTTGATTCCGCCAAATGAAGACGGCAAAAATTCAAGAAATCACAAAGCTCGTTGTCTGGCTCGTGCTGGATAAGGTCCCGCAGCCAATTGAGATGCCAGAAAATATCCTTCGCCTTGCTGCGTTGTTCGGAAACGTCGCGCGCCATGCTTCGCCCTTTGCTGCTTGAGCTCAGGCAGGACACTACGCCGCGCTCACTAAATCAAACCAATCGTCTTCGGAAAGCACCTTCACCCCGAGCTCTTCCGCTTTTTTGAGCTTCGAGCCTGCGCCGGGACCAGCCACCAAATAAAGCGTATTCTTCGAGACCGATCCAGCAACTTTGGCTCCAAGCCTTTCCGCCTGGGATTTCGCTTCATCGCGGGTCAAGCGCTCAAGCTTGCCAGAGAAAACCACGGTCGCGCCCGCAAGCTGGGAAGAAACGATGCCGGGCTTATAATCCTCGACATCTATCTGGCTTACCAGACCTTGGATGACCTCTTGATTATGGGGTTCTTCAAAGAAATCCACCACCGCCTTCGCGACCACCTCGCCGATACCGTCCACCTCGCAAAGATGAGCGAGCGCGTTTTCCTCACGCATCGCCGCACGAAGGTGATCGAGCGAACCATAGGTCTTCGCCAGGAGCCTAGCCGTTGTCTCTCCGACATGCCGAATACCGAGCGCGAACATAAAGCGTTCGAGCGAAATGCGCCGCCGTTCCTCTATCGCCGAAAAGAGGTTAGCCGCCGATTGCGGTCCCCAGCCCTCTTTTTCCTCGATCTTCGGCAGCGATACGCCGTCACGCGCCTTCAGCGTGAAGATGTCGGCAGGTGTCCGTATGCGGCCTTCCTCGAAGAACGCTTCAATATGTTTTTCGCCAAGCCCCTCTATATCGAAAGCGTGGCGTGAGACGAAATGGCGGAGCCGCTCGACAGCTTGTGCGGCGCAAATCAATCCGCCCGTGCAGCGCCGGACCGCGTCCAGCTTGCCCGTTTTGCTATTCACCTCACGCACTGCATGGCTCTCGCAAACGGGGCAGACTTCCGGAAATACAAACGGAACCGCAGCCGCCGGGCGCTTTTCTTCCACCACGCCGATAATCTGCGGAATGACATCGCCCGCGCGCTGCGACGATCACGGTATCGCCAATACGGATGTCCTTGCGCGCGATTTCATCCTCATTGTGCAGTGTCGCGTTCTGCACAACGACGCCGCCAACAGTCACGGGCGCAAGCTTTGCCACGGGCGTCATTGCGCCGGTGCGTCCAACCTGAATTTCGATGTCGCGCAGAATCGTCGTCGCCTTCTCTGCCGAGAATTTATGCGCGACGGCCCAGCGCGGGCTTCGGGAAACGAACCCAAGCCGTTCTTGAAGCGCGAGGCTATCGACCTTGTAGACCATGCCGTCTATGTCGAAGCCGAGCGTTGCGCGGTTCACTTCGAAATCATGATAGGTTTTGAGGAGCTCTTCGACCCTCTGATTAAAAGTCAGATGCGCAACAGGAAAGCCCCAACCGGCAATCGCTTCCATTACGCCATGTTGAGTATCGGCTGGAAGCGCGCTCGCGTCACCCCAGCCCCAGGCGTAGAATTTCAGAGGCCGCGACGCCGTTATCTTGGGATCGAGCTGGCGTAAGGAACCGGCGGCGGCGTTACGAGGATTTGCGAAGACCTTGCCGCCGGACTGTTCCTGGCGTTCATTCAAGCGCGCAAAATCTGCGTGGGAGAGATAGACCTCGCCGCGCACCTCGAATACCGCTGGAATGTTCTTGCCTTTAAGTTCCTGCGGGATATCGGAAATCGTCCGCACATTGGCGGTGATGTCTTCTCCCTCCGATCCATCGCCGCGCGTCGCCGCAGTCACGAGACGCCCATTCTCATATCGGAGGGACACCGAAAGCCCGTCAATTTTGGGCTCGGCGGTTATAGCAAGAGCCGTGTCCGGTCCGAGCTTAAGAAAACGGCGGACGCGCGCGACGAACTCTTCGGCCTCTTCCGCGCTAAACACATTGCCAAGTGAAAGCATCCGCACCGCGTGCTGCACCTTCGCGAATTTAGGCGCAGGTGGCGCACCGACCCTAAGAGAAGGGCTTTCTGGTTTTACGAGTTCAGGAAAGCGATGCTCCAGCGCCTCGCTGCGCGCCCGCAGCGCGTCATAGGCCGCATCCGAAATCGTGGGAGCGTCTTCTTGATAGTACGCTTCGTCGTGCGTTTTTATTTCGCGCGCAAGGAGATCATATTCGGCCTCCGCCTCTTGGCGGCTTAGATCGGAGATTGGGCGGGAGAAATCCTTATCCTGCGCCTCTTCCGCTGAACCGGCCGTTGTGGAAGCGGCGCGTTTATCATGCGGGTTCATGCTTGGCTCCGATAAGACTTTCAGCGGCGGCGCGCGCTTCCTCTGTGACCTTTCTGCCGGCCAACATGCGAGCAATCTCTTCGCGACGGCCCGAGCCATCTAGTATCTCGGCGCATGTTTGCACCGAAATATTTTCGCCCGTGCCGCGCGCGGTCTTGTAAAGGCGGTAATGGGAATCAGCGCAGGCGGCGACTTGCGGCGAATGCGTTACGGCCAAAACTTGTGCTTGCCCGCCAATGCGAGCGAGCCGCTCGCCGATGGCTGAAGCGGTTGCTCCGCCGACACCGGTATCGATTTCGTCGAAGACGAGGACAGGCGCTGTCGCCTTCTCGGCAAGAATGACTTTGAGCGCCAGAAGGAAACGAGCCAATTCACCGCCCGAGGCAACCTTCATGAGCGGGCCGGGCTTTGCTCCAGGATTGGTCTGAACAAAGAACATAATTGTTTCGCGCCCGAACGGCCCGCCACGAACACCTTCGCCATTTTCATTTATTTTTTCAGTATGTGTGATGAAACGAGCCTTTTCAAGCCGGAGCGGCTTAAGCTCCTTCTGCACAGCGCGGTCGAGTTTAGCGCCCGCCGCGAGCCGCTTTTCACCGAGCGCATCAGCCGCCGCCGCATAAGCCTGCTCCGCTGCCCGCGCAGCTTTTTTTGCGGCGTGCAGTTGGTCGGCTCCGGTCGCAATATCGGTGAGTTGCGCCTTAAAGCGCGAATGAAGGTTCGGAAGTTCGCTCACTGGCACGCGATGCTTTCGCGCTACGGCCCGAAGCTTGAACAGCCGCTCTTCGATGGCTTCGACATTGCCTTCGCCACCGGCGCGCAGCTCCGCTTCCACGAGGGAACGCGCTTCGTCCGCCTCGATAAGAACGCGCTCGATGCCAGCAATGATGGACTTTAGATTTTCTGGTAGGCCGGGCTGACGCTCAAGTCTGCGCAAGACGCTGCTCAGCTTTGCGCTCGGAAACTGCTGTCCCGAAAGCGCGTCCGAGGCTGTCTCGAGGTCGGCGCGCAATTTGGCCGATGAAAGGATCGCCTGTCGTTTTGACGCGAGCACTTCTTCTTCGCCGTCCTGCGGTGCGAGGCTATCCAGTTCATCGCACGAGGCTTGCAAATAATCTGCTTCGCGCTGTGCGGTTTCCAATTGCCGTGCGAGAGACTCCGCCTTTCCGCGCAGATCCCGCCACTCGTCCCACAGCGCCGAAACAGTCCTAACATCGGGCAAGAGCCCGCCAAACTGATCGAGCAATTGACGATGTGACGATGGATCGAGGAGCGCCCTGTCGTCGTGCTGACCGTGGATTTCCACAAGAGCGCGCCCGAACTGGCGAAGAAGCGTGGTCGATACCGGGCGGTCGTTTATGAAAGCCTTTGTGCGGCCGTCTGCGAATTGAACCCGCCGCAAAATCAGTGAATCGCCATCGCTGAGATCATGCTCGCGGAGCCAATCATTTGTTGGATGATGGGAGGCGACCTCGAACGACGCCGTAACACTCGCGGATGCGGAGCCGCCGCGAACAAGTCCACCATCGCCACGTGCGCCGAGCGCAAGGCTCAAGCTATCGAGGATAATGGACTTACCGGCACCCGTTTCGCCGGTGAATATGCTCAACCCCCCGCCGAAGCTAAGGTCGAGCTTATCGATCAGAACTATATCGCGGATCGACAGAGCCTGAAGCATAGCTCATCCACTTACCCGATTCGCTTGCCTCGATCAGCCCCGCTAACAACGCCGATCATCCCGTAAGCTAGATACTGACTTTTTTCCAGGTGCGGCTCATCCAAGAGCCCGAGTCCTCTTTCGGAGCGGCGCCTCCAGCCTGAAGGAGAGCATAGGCGTCCTTGTACCATTGGCTGTCCGGGAAATTATGTCCCAATATCGCGGCCGCCGTTTGCGCCTCGTTCACGATACCAAGCGCCATATAGCATTCGGTTAGCCGCAGGAGCGCTTCTTCCACATGGGCCGTTTGCTGATATTCGGTGACGACCGTCTTGAAGCGATTGATTGCAGCCAGATAGTTAGCCTTTTTCTGCGCAAACCGGCCCACATTCATCTCGGAAGCCGCGAGGGTATCTCTCGCAAGCTTAATGCGCTTTTTCGATTCCGGCGCATAGGCGGAGTCCGGATAACGGCGCACAAGCGTTTCAAGCTCAGCGATCGCTTTCTTAGTCTCGCCCTGGTCGCGCGTTGGCGAGGAGATACGATCATAGAAGGAAGTGGCGATAATCTCCTGAGCCTGCGCCGCGTCTTTTGTTCCGGGGTGCAGCGCGAGATAGCGGCGTGCAGCAGCCACAGCTTCAGGTGCTTTTCCCGCTTTCTGATAGGCGACAGCGGCCAACAGCATCGCCTTTTTTGCCTCCTCCGAATAAGGATAAAGCTGGTCGATCCTTTCGAAGGTCTCCGCAGCTCTGCTGCTGCTTCCCTTATCGAGAAATTCGTTGCCTTCCCTGTAAAGGACATCGGCGGAGCGCGTATCGACTTTTTTGTCGTCATCGCTGCCGAACATGGAACCCATGGAGCCGCAGCCAGCGAGCCCAGCCGCCAGCGTTATCGCGGCAGAATAACGGACGATCAATCGCAATTTCATTCCATCCTGCTCCACGGCCCGTTTTCCGATAAGCGCCGACCCTAAAAAGAATCAAGCGGCAGACATCGCACGAATGTTTCGTACGATAGAAAACCGCTTGTTAATGGTCAAATGAGGACTTTTTCGGTCAGACGGCGCTTCTTCGCATTTTAACAACTTTCTGTGTGACTGATGCCACAAACAGCGTTGTTTCAAGCGGCCTCTGGAGCAAAATTTGGGGTCGCGAAAGCAAATCCGAAATCTGCACGGGGAGCCACGTCGCGAGCCTGGGGCTTATCGGCCATTTCAACAATCGTCCACGCATCCTTATTTGCGTAGAGAGCGTGGAGCATAGTCGAATTCAGACGATGACCACCGCGAGAAGAGCGATAGAAGCCGAGAATTGGAGCGCCAGCCAAAGCTAGGTCGCCGACGGCATCAAGAGTCTTGTGCCGCACGAATTCGTCGGGGAAGCGAAGACCTTCGGGATTCATGACCCGGTCATCGCCAAGAGCGATAGTATTATCGAGAGAGGCTCCGAGAGCGCGGCCTACGGACCAAAGCTGCTTTACGTCTTTCATAAAGCCGAATGTACGGGCGCGGCAAAGCTTCTTCTTAAAGGAGGAAGGCGTCACTTCAACGTCGAGCCTCTGACGGCCGATTAAAGGCGAGTTGAAGTTGATCTCAACGTCGAGACGGAAGCCGTTATAGGGAAAAATTTCACCTATGGCGTCGCCATCTTTAACCTGAACGGCGCGCAAAACTTTAATGTAGCGGCGCGGCTCATCCAGTTCGCGAATACCGGCTTCTTCAATCGCGTCCACAAACGCCTCAGAACTGCCATCCATAATCGGAATTTCGTTGGCATCGATTTCGATGTCTACATTGTCGATGCCGAGACCGCGCAGAGCAGCGAGAAGATGCTCCACCGTTCCAACCGTCGTGCCATCCTGGCCGCTGATCTGCGTGCAAAGCGTCAGATTGCTGACGGCCCTGAAATCTCCCGGAACATGCCCTACCTGCGCCCCGCCCTGGACATAGAAATTATATCCAGTGTTGGCTTCGGCTGGGTGGAGGATCAGCGAAACTTCTGTGCCGCTGTGAACTCCGATGCCCTTCAGAATGATCTCGCGATCAACTGTCGACTGCCTGGTGGAATAGCTATTAAAGCCCATGTTTGCGCGCCGTGTTTGTGTCCCATCGGCTCCCTCCTCTGCCCAAGAAAGTCGCCGCCCGCCATTTTGCGGATAGCGTTGAGACCCTGGGCAAAGCTGGTAGCTTTTCGCTACACTTGAGAACCGCCTTCGTAGGCTGGTTACGTACGCCTAGACTCGAACTATCCGACACCCGGAACCTAGCCGCCCAGGAGAGGCAGCGACAAATCACGCTTTTTAACAGTGTGTTACGAGGGAGGATAAGGTTTGAGCAATACCCGCAACCGGGGAGGGTGACGCAAGATTTTATGCAATCTAAACCTGCACCTTGAGTGCAGGCATATTGCGTCCCCTACGCCAGCGGTTTTTTAAAAAACTCTGGAATATCAATAGCTTCGTCGGAAGAAAGGTTGTGATGGTCATCTGCATCATCGGAGCCGTCATGTCCACGGCCCTGGTCGTGGCTGTTCCGTCCGCCGCGCTGCTCGCGCGAGGAGTCTTCCCCGTAATTCTCTCTTTCACCGCCAGAACGTTGCTTCAGTACAACGTTTTTTGCAGCAGCCGGACGTGATTCGTTTTTGTCGCTGTTCCGAACTCGCCCCGCCATCCAGTCCAAAAATCCTCTTTGCTTCGGACTGCGGCCGCCCGATGCTCCGTTTTTTGCTGGCGCGGCTTGGCTCAGCTCTGGGAAGTCTTGAAAGGTCAGTGGCCTGCGAGGCGGGCGGAGTGTTTTTGAGGGTGGAATAGGTTCGAACCCTGCCGATGCCTCAGGAGCAAAACCTTGCGTTCGCGGCTCCTGATCCATTCCTTTTTTTGATCTCGGTTCAGGTGCGGCGCGGCGTCCGCCTGCATCGTCGCGGGAACCGGCTTGCTTCGCGGACCAGCCCTGTTCATTTGCGTAGCTGTTTGCGTTGCGGCCCTGGTCGCTTGCCGCCGCAGCGGACGAGAGACGATCAGTGAGCCGCGCATCCTTGCCACGCGGCGATGGCGTGTCGGCAGGAGGCGTATGCCGGGGAGGGACTTCGATCCCGTTGCTAATACCAGTCGCGACGACCGATACTCGAAGCCGGTTTTGAAGAGACGTATCGAAAGTAGCGCCCACAATTATGTTCACATCCGGATTCTCATCCGGGTCTACTTCGCGGCGGATGCGTGAAGCGGCTTCCTCCACCTCGTAAAGCGTCATATCGAAACTACCCGTGATGCTCACGAGCAGTCCCTTAGCCCCGCGCATGGAGATTTCCCCCAGAAGCGGGTTCGAAATCGCGGCCTCAGCCGCCTGCAACGCGCGCTTTTCGCCTTCCGCCTCTCCGGTTCCCATGAGAGCGGTGCCCATATTCTGCATCACGGTTCGAACGTCGGCGAAGTCGAGGTTAATCAACCCTTCCTTGATCATAAGATCGGTAATGCATGACACGCCCGCTTTGAGAACTTCGTCGGCGCGCAAAAAGGCGTCGGCGAATGTTGTCTTTTCGCTGGCGATACGGAAGAGATTTTGGTTCGGAATGACAATGATTGTATCGACGTGCTGTGCGAGGTTGCGGATTCCCTCTTCGGCGGCGCGCATCCGGCGCTGCCCCTCAAATTCAAAGGGCTTCGTCACGACCGCAACCGTGAGCACTCCAAGTTCTTTGGCGGTTCTGGCGATAATTGGCGCGGCGCCTGTTCCTGTGCCGCCGCCCATGCCGGCGGTCACAAACAACAGATGCACCCCGTCAATGTGCGAACGGATTTCCTCCAGAGCCTCTTCAGCGGCGGCCGCGCCGATCTCCGGCTTCGAGCCCGCGCCAAGACCCTCTGTGATCCCGACGCCCATCTGAATGCGGCTGCCAGCGCTCGACATTGCTAGCGCCTGCGCGTCGGTGTTCGCGGCGATGAACTCAACGCCCTCGAGGGCGCCTTCAATCATGTTGTTCACGGCGTTACCACCTGCGCCACCCACGCCGATGACCGTGATGCGAGGACGCAACTCCGTCAGCCCTGGTAGTTGCAGGTTTATTCCCATGTCAGGCCTCGTAAGCTCCCTGTTTGGTCATGGCCTTCCGCCCCTTCGATCTTGAGGCGATAAGCCCCCGACGGGCCGCTATTAAAAGCTAGCTCGCAGCCATTGGCTGATTCGGGACGCGTAGCTACTGCCTTGCGTCGCAGTTTCGTACGGATACGCCATTTCGCTCTGCGACTGATGCCGGCTTACATAAACGCAACTACCTACAAGCGCGCTGAGCGCGCCGCCACCACTCAAGCCGTTGAGGACTATGGACTTGCCTATGCGGACATTGGCGGACAAAACATGCGAAGAAAGCTCGCGAATACCCGGCAACAAACTCCCGCCGCCGGTAATCACGACCCCTAAATTCGGTACAGAGTACCCCGCACTCTTTAACCGTTCATTAACGGCTTCCAGCAGAGCGGTTGCTCGCGACCGGACCAGCCGGTTCAACGCAAACTTCGAGATAGGTTCGCCAGTTTCGCCGTTCGCCAAAGGCAAATCAATATCGGCCTGTAGACTATCGAAGACGCTACTATAGCGAACCTTAAGCCGCTCCGCTTCAAATTTCCTGAGCGAAAAAGAATTCGCAATGTCCTCGGTAATCTGCTGACCGCCCATGGCGATTACCTCAAGAAACACGGGGGCGCCGCGCAAGAATAGCACGCACCCCGTCGACTGCGCGCCCATGTCGATAACGAGAATGCCCGTTATGCGCTCCTCGGAAAAGGTAACGGACATCGCCGTGGCGATAGGCCCCGCAATGAAGCCGCGCGGATTGAGAAGGCTTCTGCCGAGACAAGCGGCGATGTGCCGAACGCCGCGAATCGGCATGGAGATCGCAGCAATTTCGGTTGCCTGCTGCCCCTCTCCTTCCTTCTCGTAGTCTTGATCTGCGCCAGCGTCCAAGGGTGGAGAGTGCGTGAAAATATGCAGAAGCTTTCGCTGCTTCGACGCGCAGTGATCTTCTACCGCAGCAGTCACCGCATCGACATCTTCCTTCCGGTAGAAGCTTTGTTCGGTCTCAAGTGTAGCCTCAAAAATCTCCCCGACGAGGCCAGGAAATTGTCCGGTGACGGCGACATCTTCAGCCGTGACGGCCGCTTGCGCTTCGGCTTGCGCGACGGCACGGCGAAGGCTCGTCTCCACCGCCATGAGATTAGCGATTCGGCCACCGGACAAGCCTGATGACCTGACGATAGCGCTACCCAACACCTTGATTTCCCGCTCGGCGCTGAAGCGCGACGGTGTTACCGAAATGATCGCGCAGGCAATTTTATGCGAGCCTAAATCCACGATCGTTATGATTTCATCGTTGGCCTTAAGCGGCCAAAGCCGTGACGCGACACGCCAAGGGTGGCGCCGGTCCGCAAACTTCATAATTGTCTGCCTTTACGCAGCGGAGGCGAAGCCTGCGGAGGCATCAAAATCGCTATCGCTTTGTCCCGGCTTGCAATCGTGGGATCACGAAGCTGCAGGATGGTCCGGTGCGAAAGGCGAAGATCTATCGTTTCCAGAGCCATTTCAGAAATTTTATTGCTAGCTAAAAGCGCTTCAAGCTTATCCAGCACTAATCGACTTACCTTGCGCGGAAGTTTTACGACAAGGCCGTTATCCAAACGGACTGACCAAAACCGTTCCGCGACGAGCTCGGCGCGCTCAATCCGCGCCGCAAGGCTGTCCCGCTCGATGAGCGCATTGGAAAATGCCGCAGCCTCGGCTGGCGCGCCTTCGCCTACGAAGAGCGGAAGTGCTGCAAATTTCGCGTCATTGGTCTCGCCGAGAATATGCCCTTCCCGGTCGATCAATTGAGTTTTGCCGCCGCTTAAAAAGCGAGCAAAGGGCGTCCGCTCCGCAATTGCGATTTCAAGGCTCGCGGGAAGTGCGCGGCGAACTTCGGCTGCTTCGATCCAGCCCACCTTCAAAAGCTCATCATGTGCATGAGAGGTGTCGAAAGAGAGAATGGAGCCCGAATAGGGAAGCCCTAGAGCCTCTATTATGGCGCGCTCGGACGTATTGTGTATGCCCGTGATCGTGACGCCTTGTATGCGTAAGCCAGCGTGAAAAGCCGCTTTGTCTGCAAAGACGAAAACCCTGCTCGCGCTCTGCTCGGAGAGTGAGAGAGCATAAATTGCGGTCATGGCAAAAAAGATCATGCTCAGCACAAAGCCAGCGCGAGCAGCACGATCAGCATTTACCTTCGCAAAAGCGTACCACGAATCAAAGCCCTCCCCAGCTTCGGACGGGAGTCCTTGCCGGAAGGTCTTCGATGGATGAACGCGAGTTTTTTCGCCTACCGGCTGCAAGAAGCATCCTCCACAATCCACCGGACGAGATCACCGAATGTCAATCCTGCATAGGTGGCGAGGTCTGGAACAAGTGAGGTCGCTGTCATGCCTGGTTGAGTATTGACCTCAAGGCAGACAAGTTCGCCTGTTCCTTCCGGCCGATCGTCGAAACGAAAATCGGCGCGGCTAATCCCCCGGCAGCCCAATGCGTTATGAGCATCGAGAGCCAGTTTCTGAATAAACTGGTAAATATTCGGTGAAATCTTAGCCGGTAGAATGTGGCGTGAGCCTCCTTTAGCGTATTTTGCTTCGTAGTCGTAGAAACTGAGCCCCTCGGCGGGCAGGATTTCGATCACACCGAGCGGCTCGGCGCCCATGACGGCGCAGGTTAGTTCGCGTCCGCCAATATAGCGCTCTATCATCACGTCGCCGTAAGACCAGCCGGGCTGCCCTAGCGCCTCTGGCGGGCGGGGAGCGCCCTCCGCCACGATGAAAATGCCAACGCTTGAACCTTCCGCGACAGGTTTGATGACATAGGGCGGCGGCATGAGATGCGCACGGGCCGCCTCTTCGGGAGACACCACAACACTGTCCGCCACCGGAACGCCAGCCGCCTTGAACGCCGTCTTGGCTCTTGCCTTGTCCATGGCCAGAGCCGATGCCAGCACGCCAGAATGCGTATAGGGAATTTCGAGCGTTTCCAGGATGCCTTGGACGCAGCCGTCCTCGCCCCATTTCCCATGCAGCGCATTGAAGCAAGCGTCCGGCTTCAGCTTCTGGAGGTGGTCCGCGATATTCCTATCCACGTCTATGCGTGTGACCTTGTACCCTTGCGACTCGAGCGCACTCGCACAGGCTGCGCCTGAGTTCAGCGAGACCTCGCGCTCGGCGGACCAACCGCCCATCAGCACTGCAATATGGTGGAATTTCCTGGTCATTCGGCGGCTGCGAGCCGGGCGCCGGCGCGCTCTCCCTTGATGCCAATGCGCTTTATTTCCCACTCAAGCTTAACGCCGCTATGCGCGGCCACGCGTTCGCGCACAAGCTCGCCAAGTTGCTCCACGTCAGCAGCCGATGCACCATTATCGTTGATCAGGAAGTTGCAGTGCATCTCGGACATATGAGCTCCACCGACGCGAAGCCCCCGGCATCCCGCTGCATCGATGAGCTTCCAAGCGCTATGGCCCGGCGGGTTCTTGAAGGTCGATCCGCCAGTGCGGCTCTTGATGGGCTGATTTGCTTCGCGGTACGCCGCAACCGACTGCATCTCGCGTTCAATTTCCGCAGGATCGCCGGGAGTCCCCTGAAAGACAGCCTGCGTGAAAATATAATCCGCTGGGACAGCGCAATTGCGATAGGTAAAGCCCATCGCCGCATTGTCAAACACATGGCGATTGCCGCGCCTGTCGACCGCCGTCACCTCGACAACGGCTTCCCTCGTTTCGCCGCCATGAGCGCCCGCATTCATTCTAAGCGCGCCGCCAACCGTGCCCGGAATTCCACGATAAAAGGCAAGGCCGGAAATGCCTGCCGTAGCGCAAGCCTGTGCAAGCCGGACGTCCGGCACCGCCGCGCCCGCGCGAATACGATCCGGGCCAAGCGGCACGGCTTCGTTGAACCCTTTAGCCAACCGGATAACGACGCCCGCCACTCCGCCATCCCGGATGAGGAGGTTTGAACCGACGCCGATAATCGTGATGGGAATTTCGTCCGGACAGCGACGAAAGGAAATAGGCAAGATCATCTTGGTCCGCAGGCGTGAACAGCACCTGGGCTGGGCCGCCAACGCGAAGCCAGCTCAAATCGCCGAGCGTGACATTCGGCAACAGCCTGCCGCGCAGTCCGGGCGCGATCTCGATGAGACTTGGTATCAAATCCGGGAACATAGAACTAAGCCCTCAATGTCATGGGCTGCCGATTATTCCGCCGCACCAGCGAAAGATGAGTAAACGCTGAGCTTGCCCGGCAACGCGTGCGCCCATTCGCTGATCGTGCCAGCGCCAAGGCCGATGACCAGATCACCTGGCCGTGCGATTGCCGCGACCGTTCGCACCAGAGTGTCTTCTCCATCTATCGAAAAGACGCGAGCATGGCCTGTGCAGCGAATGCCTTCGATAAGCTTGTCACGGTCAAATCCGTTTGGCGTCTCACCAGCGGCATAGACGGGCGCAACGATCACCGCGTCCGCTTCCCGGAAGCATTGGCAAAACCCATCGAACAGCGATTGCAGCCTTGAGAAACGATGGGGCTGCATAACGGCGATAACGCCGCCTTTCGCCGCGCCGCGCGCCGCGCTCAGTGCGGCCTCGATCTCGGTTGGATGATGCGCATAATCGTCATAAATCATGACGCCGTTCCACTCGCCAGTCGGCGTGAAACGTCTATCGACACCCTCAAAAGAGGCGAGCGCATCGAAGATCGTGTCGAGTGAAAGACCAAGCCGAAGACCAACAGAAGCCGCCGCAGCAGCGTTTAGCGCGTTATGAGCGCCAGGAACCGCAAGCCTCACTCCAGTCTTGTGAACGACGGTGCTGGCTGCGCCAGTTAGTTTTAGATCGAAAGTGACCGAGCCGCCGTTTGTGTAAATGTTCTCAACCTTCAGATCGGCATCGGATGCGCGCCCGAAGGAAGCCACAGGCGGCGATTTTCCTTCCGCGCGCAATTTCGCAAGCAGTTCGCGAACGACCGCATTGTCTATGCCAGCAACTGCAAGCCCATTCGACGGGATTTGCCGGAAGAATGTCTCAAAAGCTGCGTGCAGCGCCGCCTCTGTTCCGTAATAGTCGAGATGTTCAGGGTCTATATTTGTGACAACGCCAATTTCGGCAGGAAGTTTAATGAAGGTGCCATCGGATTCATCCGCCTCAACGACCATCCACGGGCTGGCTCCAATTCTTGCATTGGAGCCCCAGGCGCGTAAGACACCTCCCACAATCGCCGTGGGATCAAGGCCCGCACGCTCCATCATCCAAGCAATCATGGCTGTGGTCGTCGTTTTCCCGTGAGAGCCCGTGATAGCGATTGTGCGATATCCCCGCATCAGCGCAGCTAAAGTATCGGCCCGGTTGAACACGGGAATACCATTCTTCCGCGCGGCCTGAAGCTCGGGATTTGACTCTTTCACGGCGGTCGAAATGACGACAGTCGATACACCGTCAAGATTGGGGGCACTATGCCCTATGAAAATCCTGACGCCCTTCTCCGCGAGGCGCTTCAAATTTGCCCCGTCTTTTTGGTCGCTGCCCTGCACAGCAATACCGCGCGCGGCCATCACCTCGGCAATGGCGCTCATGCCTATTCCACCAATGCCGATGATGTGAATAAGACCGCCGGAAAGCGGGTCTGTCATTGCGTCTTCCTCTCTATCGCCCCAGCCGCAGCATCCCCCGCTACTGCAGCCTATCCTATGATTAGGGAGAAATGTTAAGCAGTTGCTGCCATCTTTGAGGCGGAAAACTGTTTTTCTGAAATCTCCTCAAGAAGATCAGCCAGTTTTTCCACCGCGTTGTAATTGGCCAGCGCGTTAGCATTAGCCGCTGCTTTGACGAGCGTCGACGGATCGTCAAAGAGGCGACGGACTGTGCTCGCGAGCAAGTCTGAGGTCAGCGAGCTTTGCTGGAAGCACCATGCGCCGCCTGCACTTTCAAGGCGGGTGGCATTTTCTAACTGGTCGTTATCCTTCGCGTGCGGAAGCGGAACGAGGATTGCTGGCCGCCCCAGCGCGCAAAGTTCGGCCACGGTGGTGGCCCCGCTTCGAGCAATGATGAGATGAGCGTCCGACATTCGCTGCGGCAAGTCTTCGAAGAATGTCGCCAGTTCAGCTGCGATCCCAGACGCTTCGTAGACCTCAAAAACGCGGTCTATATCTTCTTCGCGGCATTGCTGAACGACAAAAAGGCGATCACGGATCTGCTCTGGAAGCATTTGCAGAGCCTTTGGCACAATATCCGAGATAAATTGCGCGCCTTGACTGCCGCCGAAAACCAAAAGATTGAGCTGAGCTTGGCTTGATGGCGGGCGATACTGCACATTATGGAGCGCAAGTACGCTACCGCGCAGAGGCGTGCCGGTAACGCGCACTTTGGACAGTATCTTTCCTTCGAGATATTTCGTTTTCTCGAAGCTGCACGCAATGGCCTTCACGAGCGGCGCCAAAAAGCGATTGGCCTGCCCCATTACGGAGTTCTGCTCGTGGATAGCGGAGGGAATACCCCTGCCCAACGCGGCAAGAATCGGCGCCAAGGTGGGGTAGCCACCGAAACCGATAATGGCCTTTGGTGCGGCTTCGCCCATGAGTTTATATGAAGCCTGGAAGCCGTTGCCCAGCACTCCAAGGGTTTTGGTGGCCTCGATAGGCGATCTTCCCCGGAATGTGGCTGCCGGAACCTTGTAAATCTTTCGCGCCGGAAAGTCCCCGCCGAAGGCGTTGCCGCGTGTATCTGTGATAAGATCCACGTCGAAGCCACGCCGTATCATCTCTTCGCCGAGCGCCTGCGCGGGGAAAAGATGTCCGCCGGTCCCGCCGGCCGCAACCATGACAGCACCCCGTGTCACAAGCGGCTCTCCCTTTCTGCGACCAACGTTAAGCCTCCGAGAGGCGGCGAATTCAGAAAAGCCTCCGCTCCCGCCGATCGCCGCGTGAACGAAATTATCATTCCGAGTGTGATCGCCGACGAAAGCAGGGACGAGCGTCCATATGAGATCAAGGGAAGCGTGACGCCCTTCGTCGGCAAGAGGTTCAGATTTACCGCCATATTGATCAAGGCTTGAAACCCAAAAATCATAATTAATCCGGAGACAGCAAGTCGCGCAAACGCATCGCTCTCGCGAAATGCGCTTCTCAACGATCTCCAGACTATCAAGGCATAAATAAGAATCAGGAAAAGGCAAGCGGCAATGCCTAGCTCCTCGGCGATAGCCGCGAAAACATAATCGTTATGCGCATCCGGCAGACGCGCTTTGGTAAATCCTTCCCCAAGACCCCTGCCCAGCCAGCCAGCATCACGAAATGCGTTCACAGCGACAGTCGTCTGCTGCACCTCGCTTCCGCCACCTACGAAACGGTCAATGCGGCTCGAAAAATGCGGGACAGTGAGATAGGCTGCGACTAGTCCCACCAGCGCAACGACTGCGAAGACTGGAACTATGCGCAGCGAATAGCCCGACAGGAAGAATAGGGCGCACCAAACCGAAGCGGCGATGATCGTTTGCCCCATATCTGGCTGCAAAACGAGGAGCGATACAAAAACTACAAGCGATACAAGGGCGATTTCAATCGCCGGCATATCGGGGCGCTTCTGACTTTCGGCGAAGAGCCAAGCCGTGAGTACAGCAAAGCCGGGTTTTGCCAGTTCGGAAGGTTGAAGCACAATACCAGCGAAGTAAAGCCACCTCGTAGCGCCGTTCCGTTCCGCTCCTTGTAGTAAGGTGGCGAGCATGAGCAGCAAGCCGAAGCAGAATAGAAACAGAGCAAGCCGCCGGATATTGTGAGGACTGAGCAGGGAAACGCCGATTACGATGGCAAGGCCAGCAAATAATGCCGCGACATGGCGCTTGGCGAAGTAGAAGGGTTCGAGATGGAAATGAATGGCAGCTTGCGGAGTTGCCAGTAGTGAAGCTGCCGCGCCGCATATTGCAAGAATAAGAACAAGTACGAGCAGGGACCGGTCAACCGTCAGCCACCAGTCCGTTACCTGGGAGCGGTCTGCTCGCGAGAAACTCATGCGGCCTGCTCCTTCGCGGCTGGGAGCGCCTGCACCAAAGACCGGAAACTGTCTCCGCGAACTTCAAAATTCGGGAATTGGTCATAGGATGCGCAAGCGGGAGAGAGGAGAACGACGGCCTCACCGCCATCGGCAAGAGCATCCTCCGCCGCCTCCGCAACCGCCCGATCAAGCGTCCCTGATTGAGCGAATTCCACCTGGCCCTTCTTCAGCGTCTCCGAAAAGGCAGGAGCCGCTTCGCCGACAAGATACGCCTTCTCGATCCGGTCGAAATAAGGTGCGAGACTTGCGATCCCGCCTTCCTTGGGTTTGCCCCCGGCGATCCAATAGATATTTGAGAAGCTCGCAAGCGCCCGTCCTGCCGCATCGGCATTGGTGGCCTTGGAGTCGTTTATAAATAGGACGCGCCCTATACGCCGCACCTCTTCCATACGGTGAGCTAAGCCAGGAAATGTCCGCAGCGCTTCCGTCAGCTCGTCCCAAGGCAGGCCGAGGCTTCTGGCAACGGCAAGCGCCGTAGCAGCGTTCTGCGCATTATGCGAGCCTCGCAACGAGCCTATGCCGCTCAAATCGGCGCGATTGGGCACAGTGCCGCCTACGGTTTCGAAAAGCTCCGTCTGCGCAACGCAGACGCCATTTCTAACCGGGGCTTTCACCGAAATACGGGAGACTTTCGTGCCGCGCGCAGCGACTTGATCCGCTATAGCGTCGCAATAAGCGTCATCCGCACCGATAATAGCGGTTCCGCTCGCCGGGAGGTGCGCAAAAATCTTGGCTTTGACGGCGGCGTAATTTTCCATGGTGCCGTGGCGATCGAGATGATCCGGCGTGAGGTTGAGGAGGGCGGCGGCGTCCGCATCGAGACTCGGCGTCAGATCGAGTTGGAAGCTCGAAAATTCGAGAACGTAGTAGCGGCCATCTGCAATTGGCGGCAAATCGAGCACCGCCGTTCCGATATTGCCACCAGAAACCGCGTCGCAGCCACAGGCTCTAAGCAAATGAGTTGTTAGCGCAGTCGTTGTCGATTTGCCATTCGTGCCCGTTATGGCGACAAGTTTCGCATCTGTGCCCGAATGCCGCCGTTCCCGGCAGAAAATCTCCGTGTCGCCGATAATTTCGACGCCATGCTGCTGCGCAAGCCTGACCGTCCAATGCGGCTCCGGGTGAGTGAGCGGCACGCCGGGGGCCAAAACCAGAGCGTGGAGCTTGCTCCAGTCCTGATCCCTCAAATCCGCGAGCGACAGCCCGGCTGACTGCGCAGCCTGACGTCCGCGCTCGCCATCGTCCCAGGCATAAACAGTCGCGCCGCCGGACAGCAACGACTTTCCGGCCGCAATTCCCGACATGCCCATGCCGAAGACCGCGACTTCCTTTCCGGCAAATGTGCGGGCGGAAATCATGCCTACCTCAGCTTAAGCGTTGAGAGGCCAATAAGGGCAAGCACAACCGCGATAATCCAGAAGCGCACCACGACCGTGGGTTCAGCCCACCCCTTCTGTTCGAAGTGATGATGCAAGGGCGCCATTCGAAAGACCCGTTTTCCAGTTAACTTGAATGACAAGACCTGCACGACCACGGACGCGGTCTCCAGAACAAACAGGCCGCCGATGATCGCAAGCACGATTTCATGCTTCACAGCGACGGCGATGGAGCCGAGAGCGCCGCCAAGCGCAAGCGAGCCGGTATCGCCCATGAAAATCATGGCAGGCGGCGCATTGAACCAGAGAAAGCCAAGCCCCGCCCCCAGTAGTGCGCCGCAAACGACAGCGAGTTCGCCAGCCCCCGGCACAAAGTGGATTTGCAGATATTCCGAGAAGAGTTTGTTGCCGACCAGATAGGCGATAATGCCGAAGGCCGAGGCCGCGATCATCACCGGCACGATGGCTAGTCCGTCGAGCCCGTCAGTCAAATTTACGGCGTTGCCTGCTCCGGCGATAACGAGAATTCCCAAACAGATGAACGGGAATCATGCCGAGCGGAATCACGGTATTCTTAAAAAATGGAATCGTGAGCGTTGTGGCGAAAGGCTTCACCCCGACGGTGGTCACAGCGTATGTCGCGACCCCGGCGATTAAAAGCTCAAGCAACAAACGCAATCGTCCTGAAAAGCCCGACGAGGTTCGCTTCGTTACCTTGAGGTAGTCATCGTAGAAACCGATGAGCCCGTAGCAGAGCGTGACCGTCAGAACAATCCAAACATACGGGTTGTAAGGATTGGCCCAGAGCACGGTTGCGACACATAGACCAAGAAGGATCATGAGACCGCCCATTGTCGGCGTGCCCTTTTTGGTCAGAAGATGCGTTTTTGGACCGTCCTCGCGAATGGGCTGGCCTTTTCCCTGGCGCACCCTGAGCGATTGGATCAGCGAAGGCCCAAGAATAAAGACAACAAGCATCGCGGTGACAATAGCGCCGCCTGTCCGGAAGGTGATGTAACGGAAGAGGTTGAAGACTTGCGACTGGTCGCTGAAGTCGCCCAACAAATACAACATGCGAAGAGCCCAACCCTTATGCCGTACTACGGCCCTGATCATTTCGTGCTGGCCCAGTCAAATGCGACCGCAAAGCGTCCGCGACTAAGCCCATTTTGCTGCCGAGAGATCCCTTGACCATGACAGCGTCTCCGCCTTGAACCGTCTCTAAGAGAGCAGCGCACAATTCGCCGGATGTGCCTGCCAATGCACCCCGCTTTTGTGGCGGGAGCTGGTCATAGAGTTGCGCCATGAGCGGCCCGGCGCAGAAAACGAGATCAATGCCATTTGAGTCAATTGCGCTTGCAAGTTCAGCATGAAATTGCGCGGAAGCGTGGCCAAGCTCCAACATATCGCCCAGGACCGCGATGCGCCGCTTGTACCCTTCCGTCCGCACCGTGCCAAGCACTTGCAAAGCAGCGCTGCATGGAAGCCGGATTGGCGTTGTAGGTTTCATCAATAATAAGAATGGGTTCGCCGCTCATTTCAAATTGGGTACGGCGCCCGCGCCCTTCCGGCGCTTCAAAAGAAGAAAGAGCCGCAGCGGCAGCCTCAAGGTCGCCCAAAAGTTTAACCGCCGAAAGCGCGGCCACTGCATTCACGGCGATATGACGCCCGGGCACGCGAAGGGCAACGGCCACCTGCTGCCCGAGAATATCGACTGCCATCCGGGATCCAGAATCTGTGGGTTCAAAAGAAATAAGTCTGGCGCCAGCATCTTGCCGTTCGCCAAACGAGACAATTTTCACGCCTTTTTGGCGTGCGTGAGCCGAAAGCCGTTCGTAGTGCTCATTGTCAGCCGGGAGTATCGCACAGCCACCTTGCTCCAAACCTTCCAAAATCTCGGCCTTGGCATCCGCGATTTCAGCGACTGAATTGAAAAATTCAATATGAACAGGCGCAACCCAGGTAATGATCGCCGCATGAGGCCGGACCATGCGCGTTAGTGGAATGATCTCGCCCGCATGGTTCATCCCGATTTCGAAGACGCCGAAACGCGCCTCTCTCGGCATCCGGGCCAATGACAGCGGCACGCCCCATAAATTATTGTAAGACTTTTCAGAGGCATGGGTCGCCCCTGAAGCGCCGAGCATGACGCGAAGCATCTCTTTCGTGCCGGTCTTGCCGACGCTTCCTGTCACAGCCACAATAGCCGCCTTCGACCTCGCACGCGCCGCGCATCCGAGCGCGTTGAGCGCTTCAAGAGTGTCTTCGACGCGAAAAAGGCGCGCGAGCATGTCCGGGGAAGCGTCAAGCCTGGAAATCGCGGCCCACGATGGCTGCCGTCGCACCTTTTTCCAATGCTGACTGCACAAAAGCGTGCCCATCCATCCGATCGCCTTTAATGGCGACGAACAAGTCGCCCGGCTGCACGGTCCGGCTGTCGATCGAAACGCCGGTTATAGCGGAGCGTTCGGGAGCCAGGGCAGGGAGTTGTCCGAGGACTTCCGCGACCTCAGCCCATGTCCACAGAGGTTCAGCCATTGCTTATCCTCGTCCCAATATCGAGCCCGCCAAGTGCGGTCCGGATGGCTTCGTGATCAGAATAGGGGATCACTTTCGCTCCTATGATTTGGCCAGTCTCGTGGCCTTTTCCGGCGACCAGAAGCACATCGCCCTTCTTCAGGTTCTCGACAGCCATCGCTATCGCATCTGCGCGCCCCGCGACCTCGGTTGCGCCCGCCGCAGAAACGAGAATATCGCGCCTGATCTGTGCGGGTTCTTCGCTGCGTGGATTATCGTCCGTGACATAAACGGCGTCGGCATAAGTAACGGCGGCTTGCCCCATTTCGGGCCGTTTGCCCTTGTCGCGGTCTCCGCCGCAGCCAAAGACAACATGTAGCCGCCCCTGCACATAGGGCCGCAGCGCCTGTAAGGCCTTAATAAGCGCATCTGGAGTGTGGGCGTAGTCAACAAAGACGGGAGCGCCGCTCCCGGTCTCGCCTATATATTCGAGCCGCCCCTTCGCTCCGCTCAATGTGCCGAGCGCTGAAATTGCCGTTTCGGGATCAGCGCCAAGCGCAATCGCAAGGCCTGCGGCCACAAGCGCATTCGAGACTTGAAACCCGCCCGCGAGCGGCAATTCGATCTTAAACGTCTTTTCGCCATGTCTCAGCGTAAGCCGCTGCTTGAAGCCGTTCTGCTCTACTCCGGCCAGCACGATAGCCTGTCCCCGCTCACCAACGGTGAAAACATCAAGCTTTTTAGCCCGCGCCGTAAGGATGGCGGCGCCCGATTTGGCTCCGTCAGCATCGATAACCGCAGGCTGGCCAGGCGCCAAAAGCTCACGGAACAATCGGAGCTTGGCGTTCTGATAATCCTCTAGGGTGGCGTGGTAATCGAGATGGTCGCGGGTAATATTGGTAAACGCGCCTGCTGCGAGCCGCACCCCGTCAAGCCGATACTGAGCGAGACCATGGCTTGATGCTTCAAGCGCCAGATGCGTAACGCCGTCAGCGGCAAGCTCGGCCAGATATTTGTGCAACGAAATGGGGTCCGGCGTCGTATGGCTTATCGGCCGCTCCCCTTTGCTCGTGACAATACCAATAGTGCCGAGGCTCGCGGCTTCAAATCCGATCGTGTTCCAGATTTGACGGAGGAACGAAGCAACTGACGTCTTGCCATTTGTTCCCGTCACAGCAGCGATATATTTAGGCTGCGCGCCGTAGAATCGGGCGGCAAGAAGCGCAAGCGCGCGCCTCGGCTCATCCCCGCGCAAGATTGGAACGGGAAGCTCATCGGTCTTGGCGTTTGGTCCAACAAGGATCGCCGCCGCCCCGTTCGCCACCGCATCGCGCGCATAGGCCATTCCGTCTGCCACTGCGCCTGAAAGCGCGGCAAAGAGCATTCCAGGCTTAACTTTCCGGCTATCTTCCGTCAGGCCGGAGATATCCGTATTCAGGGAAACGGCCGGGCTGCTGGAAAGCTGAATATCCTTGACCAAATCCACCAATTTCATGGGGTGTCTTTCGTGAGAAAGGCTGCGTCCTGGGGCGTGCGCTCGCCTTTTCATAGGAGGTTGAAGCAGCTTCGTCAAATCGCGCTGTAGGCAAGATTTCGAGCATGGGCGCAATACGCTTTATGATGGCGCCTGCCGTGGGCGCGGCGTTATAGGCCGCCTCATTCGGCTTTCCTGGCGCGTCCGGTTTCGGTTCGTCGAGCGTGACCATGAGGAGATATTTGGGATTGTCGATTGGGAATGCCGCGACGAAGGTGTTGACGACATCATGCGTGTAACGGCCGTCTTTCACTTTCCCCGCCGTGCCAGTTTTGCCGCCGACCGCGATGCCGGGTACTGCTGCGCGACGGCCGGTTCCCCGCTCCACCGTGAGGCGCATCAGGTCGCGCATCATTGCGCTGGTTTCACTCTTTATTACTTGCTTGCCTTTCTCGTCGACACCTCTGTCTGAAATTACGAGGGTTGGCTTAATTTGCTCGCCGCCATTGACGAGCGTGGCCATCGCCGAGGCAAACAGCAGCGGGGGCACCGCAATGCCATGTCCGTAGGATATCGTCACTGCATTGGACGGCCGCCAAACTTTCGGAAAAACCGGCTTCGAGGAAGCGCCAGCCTCAGTCTCTATTCTCTCGAACAAGCCAAGCGAGTCCAAGAATTGCTTTTGGCGAGGAATACCGGCTGCCATTGCGATGCGCGCAGTCCCGGTGTTGGAAGAGTGTATAAAGATATCGTCAACCGACATGGGATCGCGTTTGGCATGGGGATCGTGAAGCATGAAATGGCCAATCCTTAACGGACTAGCATCGAAACGATCGGACCGCACGGCTACCCCCTGGTCGAGCGCCATCGCGATGGTGAAGGATTTGAATACCGACCCCAGCTCATAGGCATCGGTAACGACACGATTCTGATGGTTTTGCTCGATTGCCTGTTCCCTGCGGTTCGGGTCGAAATCCGGCAGCGACGCGGATGCGAGCACCTCGCCGGTTTTTACGTCGAGCACAAGCCCAAGCGCCGCTTCCGCTCGATAGCTTTCCTTCGCCTTCGCCAGCTCCTCCGCAAGCACATGCTGTACCCCGAGATCCAAGGAAAGCTTCACAATCGGCCGTTCCGCGTGCGCAACCGGAGCGACCTGAGAGGCAAGCTTCTCATCTATATATTTTTCGATGCCGCTAATGCCCTCATTGTCGACATTCGTCACTCCAAGAATATGCGCGGCCGCGTTTCCTGCCGGATAAACGCGCTGGAGCGACGAAATGATGTAAACACCGGGGATGCCGAGCTTGTGTGCGGCTTCAGCCTGCCTTGGGGTAAGGCCTCGCTTGACCCATTCGAATTTGCTGGTTTTGTCACGGAACTTGCGCACAAGCTGGGCTTGGTCGAGATCGCGGAAAAGACCCCCAATTTTTTCTGCCGCTTCATCCGCATTCACGAGCTGCTGCGGGTTGGCATAAACTCGGTAAACGCGGATGTCGGTTGCGAGCAACCGTCCATGACGATCCACAATGTCGGGCCTGCTATGCACAAGCTGAGACGGGGTTGAAGCTGCGGCCAAGATGGGCAACTGCTGGGGAGCATTCGATGCGTAAAGCAACATCCGGCCCGAGAGGGTCGCAAAGGCGGCAGCAAAACCCAGTCCCAGAATAGTCTGAGCCGCGCGCCTATTTCCTGCCGCGCTTTCGGCGGCTTCCTTTCCTATCCTCTGGCAAAGAGATGCAAGCGTGGTCATGGGGCTAGCGGGCCCTTTGGGTCGAGCCTTGGGCCGCTGTTCTTTCTATGAGCGCTGCTATACCTTCGCGGCGGCCTGTCTGCGTAACCTCAGTGTGCCATTCAGGAGCACCGTTTGAGGTTATCGCGCTCCAGGGCACGAGTTGCGCGCTCGCAAGCGGTTCCAATTTGAGCGTCTTGCGCGCCATGTCTTCAACACGCTCCGGCCTCGAAAGATAGCTGATCTCAGCCCGCATGAGAGCGAGAAAATCGCCTTCGTCCTGCAACGCCACAGCCAGGTCGTGAGCCTGAAACTCAAGCGCCCGCGTTTTTATCTTTAAATCATAGGTGTATACGAGAAGGCCGACGAGACACCCGAAGGCCAAAAGGCAGAGTGAACGCATCACAGCTTCCCCTATGCAAAGGCGTCTTGGTGACATTGCCCGGGAAGGGTAAATATTCGGTGTGGCTGATGGTTAAATTGAGAGCGAGCGGGCGATTTCTGCGAAGCGCGCTCCTGACCGCGTCGGGCTCAAAGCGGCCTCCCAATCTACCGCCAATTGAGCTATAACCCGGCAGATGGAAACACCTAGATACCTGCATCTGAAGCCCGGCGACGCGCCGCCGCGACTGGAAGGTGTTGCGCCTTTCAAGGCAGTGCTTGTGATCGACAGCGAAGTGACACCCGAGTGGCAAGCGCAGGTCTACGCGCGGGCGATTTCTGCGAAGCGCGCTCCTGACCGCGTCGGGCTCAAAGCGGCCTCCCAATCTCCGCCAATTGAGCTATAACCCGGCAGATGGAAACACCTAGATACCTGCATCTGAAGCCCGGCGACGCGCCGCCGCGACTGGAAGGTGTTGCGCCTTTCAAGGCAGTGCTTGTGATCGACAGCGAAGTGACACCCGAGTGGCAAGCGCAGGTTAGCGACTGGCTCGTCCGAAGCGGTTGCCGGTTCATGATGGCTTGGGGGCAGAAGTGCGGTTATTGGGAGTTGAGCGTCGATCGAGCCAATTCGGCAAGGTTCGACTACGGAGAAATCCCCGAAGATGACTTGGTGATAACGACTTCCCATGGGAACGAGTTGCTTCAAGAAACGCTCTGGTTCTGCGAGCGATGTGCGACGCATCCATCAGTTGAGCTTGAGAGAACTTACATCGTATACATTGCACCGGAGAGCAGAGAGACAGAGCTACTCAAGACCTTCCGCGCCGCTCAAGAGGAACCCGACTAGCGAGGCATCTCACCCTGCGAGGTTAGTTGTGAAAAAGAGAAATTACAAAAGTGACGCTCTTGCGGCTGTCCATGAAACAATGGAGGGCCTCTATGAGGGCTCGGGTTATCCCAAAGACAACGATGCGCAAGTTCGATGAACTTTGCCTCACTCCTGTCGAACCTCTAGCTCCCGAGGAAATTCAGGGCCGCGCTACGCTACTTCGCGGCGCCGCCGATTCCGAAGATGATCTAAAGGTGCTGGCCGACACGTCACTCGCGCCGAGTGTCGTCGCCAGGGACCAGAAGCTGCGCAGCGATTCTCAATACCATCATGCAGGCGGTCAACGCTAAGCGTTCCCATGATCTAGAAAGCGCGCTCCCACGGAAGAGGAAGCGCGCAGCAATTCAACGTCTTCGTCCGCTACAGCGCAACGTGTGCGGACAGATCGCTCGAGTGAAGGCAACGAGGTGCAGGAGGGCAATGTCAAAACGTTTCTTAGGCGATAACTTCTGTGAAGTCTCCGCACGGACAATCAGCACACTCGATAACGCGCCCAAGGCTGGCCAATTTTGCGCGGAGTCTTGTGGGAAGCCGAAAAGCAGATATCCCGGTACGACTATTCGACGGCCTTGAAGCCATTGAGTGGCTAAGTCTTGATCGTCACCTATCCGTGAGGGTTTACCTGCCGGTTGCCAGTGGCATGGATTCGACCGAACGCCGCGCACGCGCCAATCGCGACGATTTCAAGTTTCGTATTTTGGAGCAAGCGCAATGGCGGCGAACGCCGCCCGGCGCAGCTTGATGACATGCGCGCTTCATAGAAGACCAGTCAGCGCATTCATAATGTCCTTTATTACTAGGAGCAGCAATACCGGATGCGAGTCGGGTAAACTGCCCCCAAGCCTCTTTCAGTCCCGCGGGGGAGCTTCGGTGCGGATTGCCCAGCGGAGCCGCGCCGAGCGCGCGCGAGGATTGGCTTCGATCTCCGCCTCGGAAGGTTCGATCCCGTGGCGGTCTTTTAACTGAAAAGCCGGTTCCGGACCTTTGGCTTGCTCGGGCAAATAGCGGGATGTGGACGCCTGCTTTCCAGACCCCTCCGCCAGGAAGCGCTTCACTATGCGATCTTCCAGCGAATGAAAGCTCACAACGGCGAGCCTTCCTCCTGGCTTTAATACGCGTTCAGCCGCAGCCAGCGCACGATTGAGCTCGCCCAACTCGTCATTCACGTAAAGCCGGAGCGCCTGAAATGTCCGCGTCGCGGGATGTTTCGCATCGTCGTGACGCCGTCCCAAAACACGGGCGACGAGATCGGCAAGTTGCTTGGTGCGCTCGAACGGTGTGGTTTCCCGGTCTTTCACAATAGCCGCAGCGATAGCGCGCGAGCGGCGCTCTTCACCCAACTCAAAGATCAGGTTGGCGAGATCATCTCTCTCGAAGGTATTGACGACATCGGCGGCGCTAAGCCCGGCGCTAGACATGCGCATATCGAGTGGGCCATCGCGCATGAACGAGAAGCCGCGCTCCGCTTCATCAAGCTGCATCGATGAGACGCCAAGATCGAGAACGACGCCGTCGACGGCATCCCATCCTAGTTCGCTGACGGCGTCCTTTAGATTTGAAAACGGCGTCTCGACAAGGTGAAGCCGCCCGGGATATTCATCCTGAAGGCCGCGGCCCGCCGCGATTGCCGCAGGATCGCGATCAAGCCCAAGGACTTCGCAATTAGCCGCGTCGAGAATGGCGCGCGTATATCCACCCGCGCCAAAAGTGCAATCAATGAAGCGTTGATCCGCTTCCGGCGCCAGCACTCGCAGCACCTCCGGAAGCAGCACTGGGATGTGACGGACCAGTCCGCCATCGGTGCGCGGGCCCTCTACCCTCGCACCGCGATCCGTCACTACCCTGTTGCCCCCTCGTCTGCGCCGCTTCATCAGCGGTTCCCCGCACCGAGCTCTTTGCGAAGAGCGAGCGCTTGTTCGCGCGCGCTTTCGCGAAATTTTTCGTAAGCTTTCGGTTCCCAGATTTGAAATTTGTTGCCAAGGCCGACGAAAACCGCCGTGTCCGCAATTCCGGCGTGATCGCGGAGCCGTTTAGGAAGAATTGTTCGGCCGTCTGGGTCCACTTTAAGCTTTTCACATTCCCCGAAATAGACGATCTCAAGGGCTTCGCGAAGGGCCGAGCCAGTTGGTTGCCGCCCCACAATGCCCTTAATCTCATCGACCAAACGCGTACCGCCAGCCTCGATAGTGGCGTAATCGAGGTGCGGATAGCAATGGATTTCATCAGCGCCTTCCTGGGCAAGTATCGCGCGAAACGGCGCTGGAATGGCGACACGTCCCCTTGGGTCGATTTTGCTGTCAAAGCGCGAGGCAAATTCATCCATTCCTCAAGTCCACGCTGCCGTCCCGAACGCGCACACTGACGGCTGCGCACTGTTGCATCCTGCCAAGGCAGTCCAGGCATATTTCATCCCAAACCTACCCATGAAAACCCAAAGCAATTTTGGGTGAATATTCACGTCAAAAAAAGGAACAAAATTATAAAATCTGCAAAATACCCGCTCTACAAGCCGCTTTCGGATGGATCGGAGGGAGACACCTCGCCGCGCAGTGGCCGTGCGCCGCAAAAGCCTGTAGATCTCCCCCCAAATCGCCCCCTTCCGAACGGGCTATGTTGGGATAACATGGGTATTAATGGGCGTCAACCTCTGCGCGAGCGTTAAGAAAGAAAAAACGTCAGCACCTGCCCATCAAAAAAAATCTGCTGCCGATTACAGAAGTAAAAGCAGCAAAGGGGGGAGGACGCGGCGCGCGGCGGTGCTATATAAGTGGTGTAGGCAGAGGGTGCTTTGTTATGGACTGGGCAGGCCGGGTTCAGGAAACTCTAACGCGCAACTGGAAAAGCGTAAGGGATGCTGTGCTTGCGCCCGAAGCTGCCTTGCCATCCGATGCAAAGGTTGCCGGCCTCGCGAGCCAGGGCGCGCCGATCATTTGGCTCATTGGCAAAGTACAATCGGGCAAGACATCAATCGCAAAGGCCCTTACGCACGCATCGGCTGCGGAAATCGGCGAAGGCTACAAGCCCTGCACAAAGACGTCGGCGCTGTTCGATTTTCCCGCCGATGCGCCCGTAATCCGATTCCTTGATACTCGCGGCTTGGGTGAAAAAGGCTACGATCCCTCTGAGGATATCGCCTTTCATGAAAGTCAGGCGCACCTCCTGCTCGTTGTCATGAGGGCGCTCGATCCGCAGCAGGACGCGGTGCTTGAGGCCGTCAGAGCCGCGCGAGAGAGGCATCCCGAATGGCCGCTTGTGGTGGCGCAATCGACGCTGCATGAGGCCTATGCGCCGGGGCAGAACCATCCCCTTCTCTACCCCTACGAAGCCGGGCTATTGAGCGATCCCGCGATCCCTCTGGACCTTGCGCGAAGCCTCGCCTACCAGCGCTCGCTTTTCTCCAGCATTCCAGGAAAGGGCATGCTTCTATTCGTTCCGCTCGACTTTACGCAGGCCGGCGACGGATATGAACCGCAACACTACGGACTGCCTGCGCTTTTGTCCGCGCTCGAAAAGGCGGCTCCCGCAGGTCTCGTTGCCGCGCTCAAGGATGCAAACACGGCAAAGGGCGACAGCTTCGCAGCCAAGGCTCATCCGCACATCGTAGGTTATGCGGCGGCAGCCGCGATGGCCGATGCGGTACCAGCAGCAGGAGCCGTGGCTGTGCCTGTGATACAATCCAAGATGCTGCACAGCCTCGCTCGTATCTATGGCGTCGGCTGGAACAGGCAGGCTTTAACCGAGTTCGCTGCCTGTCTTGGAGCTGGGACCTTATCCCGGCTTGCGGCAGGGTTTGGCGTTCGTCAGATCGCGAAGCTCATTCCTATTTATGGTCAAACCGCCGGAGCCGCGGCGGCTGCGGCGGCAAGCTTCGCAACGACATTCGCGATAGGTAAGGCGGCGTGTTATTTTCTAACCGTGCATCGATTGGGCAAGGATGATCCGAAAGGCGTCTCTGAAGCCTACGCTGCAGGCTTGGTCGAGGCATTCCGCCTCTTCCGCGAGCGGCAAGAAGCCAAGAGCACTGCGGCATGACCAAGAAAACAAACGCTCGTCTCAGATTGCGCTTCTGGATCGTCGCGCTTTGCTTCGTGTTGCCGTCGCTGACTTTGATTCCCTTAGGCGGCATTTGGCTCTGGCAGCATGGTTATGCGATCTATTGGGTCATCGGCGCCTTCGTCTTCGTTCTTGCATCATTTCTGATTGCAGCTCTATCTGTTCCGCCGCCTCGACATTCCATTGAAAGGCCCGAGCCCGGAAGACAACCCGCAAGACGCGGCCGCTGCAAGCTGGACGCCTCGCGAAGTAGAAGCTTGGAATGCCGTGCTCGCGGTTGCGGACACAGCCGACCTTAGCCATCTCACAAGCTGGCCGTCCTTTCTTGAACTCGGCCAGAGCACCATCGAAGCCGTCGCTAAAAAACTTCACCCGGATGCAAAAGACCCGCTCTGGCAGTTCACCGTACCGGAAGCCCTAACCCTCATCGAGCAGGTCAGCTTGCGCCTGCAGCCAGTCGTCACGGAAAGCATACCTTTCGGCGATCACCTCACCGTCGGGCAGGTGATCCGCATCTATCAATGGCGCTCCGTGGTCGATGCCGTGCAGAAGGGTTACGACGTTTGGCGCATCATAAGGATGCTCAACCCCGCGACGGCCGCTACGCAAGAATTGCGCGAGCGCATGTCAAATCAGATGTATCGCTGGGGCCGTGAGGAACTCGCAAAGCGGCTGGCGCGCGGCTATGTGAAAGAAGTTGGGCGAACGGCCATCGATTTGTATGGCGGCCGTCTGCGCATATCGGATGAGACGCTGAAGGACCATGTTTCCACCGCCTCCGAGCGCGACCGCCGCGAATCCGCAAAAGTACAGGCTGAACCTCTACGCCTCCTCGTCGCTGGACAGGTCAAGGCAGGAAAGTCGAGCCTCATCAATGCGCTCTTGAATGAAGTTCGAGCGGCGTCCGATGTGCTCCCCCTCACAAATGCTTTCACCGCCTATGAGATTAAGCGGGATGGAGTGCCACAGGCGCTGATTTTGGATAGCCCTGGCCTCATCAGTGTGCATCAACCTCTTGAGAAGCTCGTCGAAGAAGCAGCGCAGGCCGATCTTATCCTCTGGGTGGCGAATGCGGCGCGGGCGGATCGCGAGATTGACGCGGCGGCGATCCAAGCTATCCGCGATTATTTCAACGAGCGGCCAAACCGGCGGCGGCCGCCAATGCTGCTCATACTCAGCCACATTGACCGGCTGCGTCCGATGCAGGAATGGAAACCGCCCTATGACCTTGCCGATAGCGCGAACGCCAAGGCAGCATCAATCCGCGCGGCTGTGGAAACGCTGGCCGCCGATCTTGGATTCGCTGCGAGCGATATTGCGCCAGCCTGCCTCGACCCAAAAATCGGCATTTATAATGCCGACGCGATTTGGGCCAAGATCATGGAAGAGATGGCCGAGGCACAGCGTGCTCAGCTTGTTCGCACGCTACGGGATATTGACCGGACTTTCGACTGGCGGAAATTGCGCAGCCAGACAATAAACGCGGGCCGTGTGCTTAGCCGCGCCATTTGGTCAAGCTCTCCTGTCGGGGGCGGCGCTCCTACCGGTAGTGAGCCTTAATCAACACGTGATTGCAGCACGCTTTTTATTGCGTCCTTGCCGAACGGCTTTTCCGGGATTATCAAATTTTAATACAAAGCTTTCGTATCGCTTTTACCAAAGTGAGCGAATGCTGCCGTGCCTTGGTTTTGTTGGTTAGGAGATTGGCGTGAATTTGTGGCGTTCCATTGTGCAAGATCGCGATCTCCCTCTTTGGCAATTCCTTATTAGGCTCGGGGGAGTTATTTTTCTTCCGCTTCTTAGCGTAATTCTTGGGCTTTACGTATTCCTTGAAGTTCCGCAAGTCGGAGACCTGCTCTTCGACGTGAAAAAAGATTCCCTTGCAGGAACGGCATTCTGGGTTGCTTTCTTTTTGTCCTGCTATCTATTTTGGGCGAATCCGGTGCAATTCTGCGCTCGTATTCTTATACTCCAAAACCTCGATTTTCTTCATATCGATAGGGATAAAAAGGAAAAGTATAAGCTTTGCGTCGTCTATATACCAAAAGCTCTCAAGTTCTTGTCCTTTGCAGCGATTTTGGTGGGCGTAACAAGCGCCCTCACGAATATACCGTCTCTCTCCTCAAACGATCCGCTGCACGCTCTCGTTATAGATCACGTTCGCATTCTCTTTGTATTATCCGCTATCGCAGCAATCTTAGTCGTTATTTATAACTTCTTTTTGGTCACGAACTACGGGTTCATGAGCAGGTTTTTGAGGTATTTCCCAAAAACATTTCGCTCAATACTGCTTTCATTTGAAAAATTCATCTACAAATGGGACGGCACACCAAAAGACGACAGCGTTTATCTTGAAAGCCGGCGTCCAGATTTCATCTCAGAAAAAGACTATGGCTGGCTTCAACGCAGCAAAGTCTTTATGGTGCTTTATATAGCACTCTTCATTGTATTCATGTTCGCGATTTGGGCGTTGCATTTCTTCTATGATCGGCTACCTGACGTTGTTGGCCGCGAATTTCCAGATATTTTTTCGATGCGCAGGGCAATTTTTCTTCCGCTCGCTCTCGGCGGATGGGTGCCGTTTGTATCTTTACTCGCCTTTCTTTCGAACAGGAGCAAAAGGCCCGTCATTCTCTATGTCGCAAGTGCGGTCGTTATAGTCGGCATCTTCCTCAATGACGGGCACACGGTAAGGCTTGTGATATTGGGAAATTCACACGCTGGAACGCAAAGTGCCACTCAGCAGGGGCCCAGCGAGCGGGCGCCTGTCGACGCGGCACTCACGATGCGCAAAGCGATCGACATATGGGAATGCGAAAATCGGTGCCACGCTACGGCGTCGAAGTGCAGGGCCGATCTCCAAAGCAAGCAAACATTAAAATCGTGCCCGCGCCCGATCATCGTTGCGGCAGAAGGCGGAGCGAGCCGTTCGGCGTTTTTCACGGCCAGCGTGCTTGCGCAGATAGACAGGCTTTCTTCTGCCGTTAATCGCGAGGAAAATTCTCAGCCCTCTGTCCTCTCTGTCTTTGATGCCGCCACGATTGCCGTGCCGGCCGCCGCCGGACCCACTCGTCCTGCTGGGACAAATCCCGGGCCGAACGGTTCGCCTTTCCGCCGCCAGCTTTTTGCGATTTCAGCGGTTTCCGGCGGTGCGCTTGGGGCAGCCGCGATCAGCGCGGCATGGCGTTATGAAGGCGAAAACTTCCCGTCCAAGGGAGATAACTTCCAACGGCTCTGGTATCGCTCTGTAGAGGAAAAAGAGCCGTTCAAAAATCTGCGCGGGGAAGAAGAAAAGTCCCTCCTGCAAAGTGCCCTGACCGAGGATTTCCTTACCCCGACATTTACTGCGCTCTATGCGCGCGATCTCCTGCGCTTATCCAGCCTTCCTCACGTTTCCGACAGGGCTGTCGCACTTGAAGAGTCCTGGGAAGAGAGTTTCAAACGCGCCTTTAATCGAAGCTACTTCGACGAAGGCTTCGCGAATTTCGGGCCTGATCCTGTTGCCCTGACTTGGCAGCCCATTCTGGTGCTCAATGCAACATCGATGGAGACTGGACGGCGCGTTCTTATTTCTCCGCTGTTTACCGTCGAAAACTTCAAGACCGACAACCGCCTTTTCGCGCGTTACTTCGAAAGGCTGGAGAAAACTTCGGACGGTTATACAAAGAAATATCCAGTCTTTACGGACGCATACAATTTGTATGAGCTGCTCTGCGATGATCGTGAAACCAATCCGGTAGGCTTCGACAGGCTGGTCAGCGCTCTCCCGAAAGAATTCTATCCTCCGTCTCAGGCGGTCTGCGGCGCCACCAAAGACTTCAGAGGACGCCGCAATGAGACCCAGTACCGGCGTTATCTGACAACCGGCGACACGCGAGAAACCCCGAGAGACCGGGAATGGCCAAAGACCTACGATCTGCGGCTAAGCACAGCCGTTGGCCTTGCTGCGCGCTTCCCGCTGATTTCTCCGCATGGCAGCGTCCGCAATATGACCGGGCAATTGATCGACCGGGTTGTTGACGGCGGCTATTTCGATAGCTCGGGCGCTGTCACGGCGCTTGAAATCGCGAGTGCGATCCGCACTATCAGCACCGAGCCGGGCGCGGACGTGTCGCCACTCAAACCTTTCATTATCGAAATCTCTTCAGATCCAGAGCTTTTCCCGGAGGCATGTGCCGCCAACCAGGCGACACGCGAACCGTCCAAGCCTGACGCAGCCGATTACGACGTGCTTGGCACCTTCGATGATCCCTTCACCATCGCAAAAACCCGAATTGCACGTGGATACCACACGATCTTACGGCTGCGAGCGCAGATGCAAGACCTTAATAAGGAAGGCGACGGTGCGGTTGGCGACGAGCAATCGCATGCATTCTTTCGTGTGTGCCCGCAGCCGCGCGAGAGCCTGGAGGCCGTGTTATTCGCGGCAGCCGGAAACAAATCACAAGCCGCGGCTTCGGCTGCATCGGGATCAGCGAGAGGCGACAGACAGTTGAGGGATAAACCCTCCTCTTGGAAAAGCCTCGCGATGAGTTGGTGGTTGTCGCCGCCCGTGCAGAAATATCTCGACGGGCAGATCTGCGAGAGGCAGAACAGACAGCCGTGGATCGAGACGGCAAAGCTATTCAGAGCGACGAACGCCCCGGAGAATGAGATAGAGACGGGCTCAAGAAGACGCGATTGGAGAAGCATCGAGCAAACGATATGTCCGAGATTGGCCCTTCCCGCAGAGCCACTAGCCAAGGCTGCGGCAGCCGATCTTCCGGGCGCTCGCTAGAGCATTTTGGGACCAGATTGAATCAGATGATCCCAATCAAAGCTTTGCAATGCTGGATTCCGGCCAGCTTCGCTGGCCGTCGCAATCACGTCATCGCGAGCGGCAACGCCGCGTGGCGATCCAGAAGACCGCAGCATTCGCCCTGGTCACAGCTGATCGCAAAGTGCATTAGGGCCTTGTCTCGCCCCAGAAACGCACAAACTACCTCGGAAACGCTAGCTATGCTTCCATCCGCCGAGGAGGAGCGGCTCGCCGGTATGGCGTCCGCATCTCCTTTTGTTGAATGGCTGCAAGGCGTTGGTGTTAGCCTTAAGCGCCTTTGGCGGAGGCTACTCGCCCCAACCGGCCACGGCTTTTGCCTCTAAGAACTCCTCAAAGCCGAAGCGGCCCCATTCGCGGCCGTTGCCGGACTGCTTATAGCCGCCAAACGGCGCAGAACGTTCATTAGTAGAACCGTTGAGATTGACGTTCCCTGCCCGGATACGACGGGAAACGCGGCGAGCACGCTGGATGTCCCCCGAAGAGACATAGCCTGCAAGTCCATAAGGCGTGTCATTCGCGATGCGAATGGCGTCCTCTTCATCCTTGTAGCCTATGATCGAAAGAACGGGACCGAATATCTCTTCCCGTCCGACTGTCATCTCATTTGTGACATTGGCGAAAACGGTAGGCCGTACATAAAAGCCCTTATTGAGGTCTGCCGGACGGCCCGGTCCACCCGCGGCAACCGTGGCTCCTTCAGCGATACCTTGCTCGATAAGGGCTTGGATTTTATTCCATTGCGTGCGGTTGACGACGGGCCCGATATTCGTATCTGCGGCGCGTGGATCGCCCGCTTTGGTATTATTGGCGACGGTTGCTGCGATCTGGGCCGCTTCTTCCATTTTTGCGAAGGGCACAAGCATACGAGTTGGCGCATTGCAGGACTGCCCCGAGTTCATAAAGCAGTGAGCTGCGCCGCCAGCGACTGCCTTCTGCAGATCGGCATCTTCCAGGATGATATTAGCTGATTTGCCACCGAGTTCCTGGCTCACCCGCTTGACGGTCGTAGCAGCCCGCTGCGCAACGTCGATGCCAGCGCGCGTGGACCCGGTGAAAGACATCATATCAATGTCCGGATGCGCGCTCATTGCGGCCCCTACGTCGGGCCCGAGCCCATTGACGAGATTGAACACTCCCTTCGGAACCCCAGCCTCATGCAGGATTTCGGCAAGGATTAGCGCGGAAGTCGGCGTGTATTCGGATGGCTTGAGAACCATGGTGCAGCCAGCGGCCAATGCGGGGCCTACTTTGCAGGCCATTTGATTAAGCGGCCAGTTCCATGGCGTGATCATGCCGACGACGCCCACAGGCTCGCGAACGATCATCGCTGTGCCAAGGCGCTCTTCGAAATGATAGTTTTTCAGTACATCGAGCGTGGTCATAAGATGACCAAGACCCGCACCGGCCTGAAACCGCTCTGCGAAGGAAAGCGGTGCACCCATCTCGTCCGAGACGGCGGCGCCGATGTCTTTCATGCGGCTCGTATAGACTTCAATAATCTTCGTCAGAAGGTCGACGCGTTCTTCGCGAGTAGTCTCCGAGAAGGTTTCGAAGGCGCTCCGGGCTGCCGCGACGGCTTTATTAACATCCTCTGGGCCGCCAAGCGCGACCTCATACATCGTCTCTTCGGTCGCTGGATTGACGACAGGCAACGTCTTCCCATTGGTGGGATTGCACCACTCACCATTGATATAAAATTTGAGGCGATCAACCATGGCCGCAGCTCCCTCTCTCTTACTTTTAATGAACGTCGCTTGGTGATTTGCAGGATAATAGCCTAGTCAGCGGTCTGGGTCAGCTCCCTTTGCAGCGCTGTAGCCGTCGATCAGTTCTGCACCGACCGGAATTTGTAAGGACGTTCCTTTAAAATCGCCGGGAGTGATGGGCTCGATCCGCCCGCCAAGGCATTTGCCCAGGAAAGACTCAGCCACCGCTGCATAGGAGATTTTGTTTTCGGGCTCCACGAAGCCATGCCCTTCCTGCATATAAAGAAGGTAGGTCACGGGAATGCCTTTGGACTTGAGCGTCTCGACAATCTGATCTGATTGCGCCTTCTTTACGCGCGGGTCGTTCTCGCCTTGGGCAATCATCAGCGGCTTCTTGATATTTCCCGCGAAGTAAAGCGGGGACCGCTCTCGCAGGAGCGCCTTGCCCTCCGCCGTATTCGGATCTCCTATCGCTTTTACGAACATTGGGCGCGCTGCGGTCCAATAAGGCGGGATCGTCTGCAATAGTCCTTCAAGTTCGGAGGGACCAACCAAGTCAATTCCGCACGCATAGCGATCAGGATTGCGTGTCATACTAGTTAGCGTTGCGTAGCCTCCATAGCTGGCACCCATGATTGCGATGCGCGCGGGGTCCGCTATCTTTTCGCGTATAGCCCAAGCAACGGCGTCCAATAGATCGTCGTCCATCTTGCGGCCCCATTGCTTGTCGCCCGCATTGACAAATGTTTTCCCAAATCCGGTGGAGCTTCGAAAATTTACGCTCAAAACAGCATAACCGCGATTTGCGAGCCATTGATGCTCAGCGTCGTACCCGAAAGCATCGCGTGACCATGGGCCGCCATGAACGAGCAAAACCAGCGGCAGCGGCGTGGCGGGGCGACCTTGCTCGGCCTCCTCACAATTATTCGGCAAGGTAAGATAGGAAACGAGATCGAGGCCGTCTCGCGCTTTGATGATAACGGGGCGCATCGGCGCAAGCGGCGCGTTTGCCAATTGCGGCCGCTGGTCAAAGAGCTTGGTCACGCTCTTGGCTTCCCGGTCATACAAATAATAAACCCCGGGACGAAGATCGCTCGTGACCTGAATAATCCAAAGCTTATCGTCATCAGACCGCGAACCGAGCCACCACTCTGGCCCGAAATTCTTGGTGAGGTACTCAAGGTCCGGTTGCACCTTAGGGCTTAGCGCTTTGTATTCTCTGCTGCTCATAGTTGACGCCGTAAGCCAGCGGTTCGTACGTATCGAGGTCGGCGATTGCGCTCGCCACATCTGCTCTTGAATCTTCGGCCAAAATGCTTTCGGCGCCTGATTTTAGATCAATTCTAGCCAGGGCGGTCGTATTCCGTCCCCGGCTATCATTAATGAAGATGGCTGTTCCATCGCCATTGAGGCCTATTATTCCCGTGTTGAGGTTATCCTCCGGAGATATCTTGAACCACTGCTCCCATCCTCCCTTAGCGTCTGCGCGGAGAACCTCTTCACCGCCGTCTTCGGTGCTTTTGGTCGCGAGCTTTGGGTTAAAATTGTCATCAGTGATGAAATCGGAATAGCCGGGGTTTTCAGCAACAAGCGTCAGCGCGCCGCTGGCCAGATCAACGCGGTAGAGGTCGGGATAACGTGCATCGCGCTTATTGAGCGAAACAAGGATTTCACCGCGTCTTTTACGGCTGAGCCGGGCTATTTCGGCGCGAACTCCTGGGAAGGGCGTCAAATCTTGGTTGTGCGATTGGTAACGTCCACCGCAAATACATGAAAATTTTCGTCGCCGCCTGCATCTTGCCTGTAGAGGAGATGAGCGCTGTCATAGGTCCAGTAATAGCTCCGAATGCCACGCTTCTTATCTTGTGTTACAGGCGTAGCCGCATTCATATCTCCGATCGGTGCGACCCAAACATTGAGCACACCATCGACTGGAGCGAGCCACGCGATCCATTTCTTGTCCGGACTAATCCCGGCAGAGTTTTTCTGCGGGTTTCCGAATAGATCCGCTCGCGGAATGAGCGGGTCAGGATTCATGCTGCCGGCATTTGTTCGAAAGGACGCCACAAATAGGAGTAGTAGAAGTACCGTAAACTTACCGAACGCGCGCAACACTGACATCCCGGACTCCTTTAAGCCGGTCCGGGCGTAAGCTTCTTATTTAAGAGTTGAGCTTTTTAACTGCATCGGACCTGAGGTCTAAAACGACGGAGTAGACGCACGGATCATCTTTGTCCAGGTCCACGGTGAAGCCGAGTTCGCGGCACATCTGTATCATGGTCGTGTTTTCGCGCAGCACGCTTCCGTGCAAGATCGATAGGCTTTCAGCGGCGGCATAGGCGATAAGGTGCCGCATCAGCACCCATCCAAGCCCCTGACCTTTCAAATCCGAACGCACCATGACGGCATATTCCGCACGCTCATAATCCGGGTCAGCGAAGAAGCGGACAACGCCGAGCATCTCAGGTTCGTCTTTGTTCGCGAGCGCAATGAAAGCGACCTCACGCGCATAGTCGATCTGCGTAAGGCGGGCAAGGAACTGATGCGATAACTCCCGGCGCGGCATGAACAGGCGAAGGCGCAAATCTTCGGCTGTAACGTGGGCGTTGAATGTAGCATAGAGCCGTTCATCATCGGGACGGATCGGCCGGATAAAGATCTCGCGGCCATCGCGGAGCTGTTGCCGCCGCTCCCATTGGCTCGGATAAGGCCTTATTGCAGGAGGCGGCGCGGGATGCTTCACGAGATCTTCAATGCGAATGCGTGCGTCGAGAGCGAGCATTCCTTTTTCATCGATAAGCATCGGGTTAATGTCGAGTTCGCGAATGGCGCGGTGCTGAACGGCGAGCGAGCTGATTTTCACTAGGCATAACGCCAGCGCTTCAAGATCGACGGCGGGGCGATTGCGGAAGCCGCGCAAGAGCCGGTAAATCCGCGTCGAGGCGATGAGTTCGTTGGCAAGCTTCAAATCGAGCGGCGTGAGCGCCATGGCCGTATCGCCAAGGACTTCGACGCCGGTGCCGCCCGCTCCAAAAAGCACAACTGGCCCGAAGGTTGGGTCGGTCGTTATTCCGAGGATGAGTTCATAAGCATCTGGCCGCCGGATCATCGGTTGGACGGTCACGCCTTGCAGATGCGCTTCCGGTTTTGCCGCCTTGATTGAGGTAAGCATTTGACGCGCCGCTTTCTCAACCTCGTCTGCTGTCGTGAGGTCGAGCCGCACTCCGCCAATATCGGATTTATGCGTGAGATCGGGCGAGAGAATTTTCACCGCGACGGAAGAATACACGCGCAAAAGCTCCGCCGCTGCGCTTCGGGCCTCTTCCGGCGTGGCCGCGACCCGCGTCGGCACGGTCGGAATGTCATAGGCAGCAAGCACCGCCTTCGCCTCCGGCTCTGTCATCATCGACCGGCCATCTGCAAGCGTCTTCGCAAGGGCATTATCGACGGCGGCGGCGTCGAACTTAAGATTTGGCGGAAGGGCAGGCGGGGTTTGCATCAGCTCAGCTTGGGCTTTCTTATAGCGAACAAGCTGCATCACGCCTCGCACGGCGGCGCTCGGCGTCGCGAAGGACGGAATTTGCGCTCTTTGGAATAAGGATTGAATTGATGCTGAAACTCCATCTCCGAGCCATGCGGCGACAATCGGTTTTGTTTCCGAAGCGGCGCGGCGATGAACCGTCGCTGCCTCTATTGTTGCCTTCGCGGCATCCTGAGATGAGGCGAGCGCCGTCGGGCAATTCATGACGAGCACCACGTCGGAGCCGCTATCGCCCAGCGCTGCTTCCACAGAGGCGCGGTAGCGCTCAGCGCCAGCATCGCCAATGATGTCGATCGGATTGCCACGGGACCAGGTCGGCGGGAGCGCCTTGTTCAGCGTCTCCATCGTTTTGGCGGTTAGGCCTGCGAGCGTTCCGCCTAAATCGGCAAGAGTATCCGCCGCGAGCACGCCTGCGCCGCCGCCATTCGTCACAATCGCCAATCGCTCGCCTTGTATGGTTTTTATACAGGCAAGTGTCTCGGCGGCCTCGAAAAGCTCGTCGAGATCCAGCACGCGCAAGATACCGGCGCGCCTCAGAGCAGCATCATAAACAGTATCGGAACCTGCAAGCGCGCCCGTGTGAGAAGCGGCGGCTTTTGCGCCTTCAGGACGTCGCCCGGCTTTGATCGCTATGACTGGCTTCGCCCGCGAGCACCGCCGCGCGGCCGACATGAACTTCGCGGCATGCGTCACGGATTCCATATAAAGAAAAACCGCGCGGCTCGTAATATCGCCCGCCAGATAGTCGAGCATATCGCCCAGATCGACGTCCAGCGCATCGCCGATGGAAACGGCATGGCTAAAGCCGACCTGGCGGACTGCCGCCCAATCCAGCATCGCGGCCATGATGGCGCCTGACTGCGATACAAGCGCAATGTCTCCGGGCTCGACGAGCACCTGTGCAAAGCTCGCGTCGAGCTTGATCCCGGGTGCCTGGATGCCTAAGCAATTCGGCCCAATGATACGCAACAGGTAAGGCTTCGCCGCATCGAGCATTTTTTGAGCGATTTCGCCCTTGATCCCCGCCGTAATCACCACCACGGCACGGCAGCCCCTGCGGCCAAGATCGTCGATGATGCCCGGCACGGTGTCCGGCGGCGTTGCGACAATGGCAAGCTCGGGCGCAAATGGCAGGTCGTTCACGGTAGGATAGCAGCGAAGTCCCCGGATTTCAGAGTGATGGGGGTTCACAAAGGCGATCTTGCCCTGGTAGCCCGACCGTAGAAGATTGGATGCAACCGTTAATCCTATCGAACCGGGCTTTTCGCTGGCGCCCACTAACGCGACAGATTTTGCCTGAAAAAAGTGATTGAGATTTCTAATCGTCATCGAACTGCTCCCAACCTTCGGTTGCGCGCTTGCATCAGATTATCAGACTTGCATTTAAATCTTAATCCAAGCTTCCCGCGCTCCGGGGCCTTGCGCTGACATTCGCCTGGCGCCGCCGCCTGGAAAAACCTACGGCTTGAGCGGATCTTGGTATTTTATCGCAAGGGGGAGATTGCTAAGCTGAAGCCTGTTTTCCGTTGACGGACGCCAAATCCGCTTTATTGTCTCGGTCTTGGCGGCGGGGACAAATTGTTACTTCATCGCTCGCCCAGCGCCTATCCATTCCGGGATTAGTCATGGCAGCACACCGCCGCGCCGCGCGAATATTTGCATCTTTTTTGGCTGCGGGAATCGTCGCTACGGGCGTAACCGGAGCCTTTGGCGCGGAGTGCAAGCCGAAGACCGCTGGTTACTTCCTGCAATATGCAAATGAGGGTGCGCCCCAGAAACTGTCGCTCACACTCAAAAGCATTCCTAACTCTTTAACTGGCGGGCTTGGTGATGCTGAGCGTGGCCGTATCGTGCTTACTGACCGTCAAAAGGGTGATTGCATAAGCTGCCATAAGGTCAGCTCGCTGTCTGGCGTTGCAGATCATGGCGGCGTCGGCCCCGCGCTCGACGGCGTCGGCTCCCGGTTTAACGACGCCCAGTTGCGTCAATTCATTGTGGACCCGAAGGCATATTTCCCAAACACGATCATGCCGTCCTATTATGCGGCTGCCGGTGGGGCTAAGGCTTCGGTGTTGACAGCGAGCGAGGTCGAGGACCTTATCGCTTATATGAAAACCCTGAAATAGAGGAAGAGGGAGCCGTTGGCGGGAGGCGTTTTGGTGCGGCAGATCCTCGGTGCAGGATGTCTCCTGCTTTTGCTATGTGCATTTCGGGGGCCAGCATGGGCGCAAACGGACTCACTGCGCTCGGTTGCTCCTACCGAGACGGCGAACCCTCTCAAAAGGCTCATCCCTGGTGAGGAGTTTTTAGCGGCCTCGTTTCGCGCGCAGCAGGCTGACGATTTCGACAATCCTGCCTTTCCGCTTGTTGAGCAAGGTGAGCAATCGTGGTCAAGCGTCGAAGGGGGCGCCGGCAGATCCTGCCAATCTTGCCATGGTGGCGGCTTAATTCCGAACACGCTCAAGCAGGCGGGCGCGAGTTTCCCCAAATTTGATCCCACCGCCAAGCAGGTCATTACGCTTTCAAGCCGCATAAACATTTGCCGCGAGAAAAACCAGAAAGCGCCTACTTGGGCCGACGATGCGACCGAGATGAGCGCCATGGTCGCTTATTTGCGATGGCTCTCGCGAGGCGTGTCCGCTACCGCTGATGGTAAAGGCCCGAATGCCAGTGTCTTTAACCGGGGCGCTGCGCTCTATCAAACAAAGCTCGGATTGCTGCAGTTGTCCTGTGCGCAATGTCACAATGAAAAGTTTGGCAATAAATTCGGGACGGACGCGATAAGCCAAGGCCATCCGCTCGCTTATCCCGTCTTCAAAACGAGCGAGGCGAGGGTTATTTCTCTTCATGAACGCTTTCGCATGTGCAACGGGCTTGTGCGTGCGGAGGGGCAGCCCGATAATTCGCCAGACTACGTGGCCCTAGAGCTATATCTCGCGTGGCGCAGCAAAAACCTGCCAGTAACAGCCCCCGGCGTCCGGCCTTGAGCACGGCGGTGACGCCTGTCGCCTTAAGCATTGCGGGGTCCGATTCTTCTGCTGGCGCAGGATTGCAGGCGGATCTCAAAACCTTCTCCGCGCTTGGCGTTTACGGCGCCACGGTTGTTACGGCCATTACCGCTCAGAACACGCTTGGCGTTACGGCAATTCATCAAGTTCCGGCTGAGATCATCACAGCGCAGATCGAGGCCGTGTTTTCTGACCTCGCAGTTGCGGCTGTCAAAACGGGCATGCTCGGCGACGAGGATGCAATCACCGCCACGGCGGACTCTTTGCAGCCATTCGCGCAGAAGGTGCCGATTGTCGTTGACCCGGTTATGGTTTCTACAAGCGGTAGCCGCCTCCTAAAACCAGGAGCCGAGGCGTTGCTTGCTCATCGCCTCATCCCCATGGCGGCTTTGGTTACTCCCAATCTGCACGAGGCGGCGGTTCTCCTGAACTGCGGCATTGCGCAGTCCGAAGCTGAGATGGAGCGGCAAGCCAAACTCTTATTCAAATTGGGGCCGCGCGCCGTTCTCCTGAAAGGCGGTCATGGAGTGGGTGCCGAAGCCGTTGACGTGCTTTTTGACGGCAAGAGCCTTCGCCGGTATTCATCACCAAGGCTGCCAACGAAAAACACCCATGGGACAGGCTGCACGCTCGCATCCGCAATCGCGGCGTATTTGGTGAAGGGCCTTCTCCTGGAGGAAGCGGTCGCTCATGCCAAGGTCTATCTACAGGCGGCCCTTTCCCGCGCAGACGAAATCAGAATAGGCTCTGGCCCAGGTCCTGTTTTTCATTTCCCAAATCTTTTTCAGGATGAGCAGTAAAATGCAATAACTATTAAGGGCTTGCGGTTTGTAGCATAACTATTGAGGCTGTAACGTACTTGGGGCTTCGGATTTGCAGCGGGCGAGAAAGCATGTCGAGCGACAATGAGGACGGTCGTCCTGAGTGGAAAGAAGAAATAGCTGCAAAACTGATGGGCTCTACCGTACTAATCGGAATAACGCGCCTGGGCCCGGACGGTCCGAAGCAGGAGCAAATGTTCGGCGTGGTCATTTCGGCAAACTCCAGACGCGGGTTCGAGATTGAGCTGGGCGGGGTCTCGATCTGGCGAGATCTACCGCTTGCCACCTGACCTGAGAGGCTTCCACCAAGCTGCTAAGGGGGAATATCGTCTCCGCAGCACTGGAGAGATAGTCTCCAACCCCGATTACACGTCCACGTGGACTATTCCCTCCAACTTATCGAGCTGAGATTCAAGGTGAGCCACTACCCATATTAGAGAAAGTAGAATGCACCGCTTGTTAAGCAGACCTTCTTCTATTTTCGTTACATGGCTACACTTATCGATAACCGACCGGAAATTCCGGCTGCCGATGCAATAGTTCCCGCGCGTCCAACGCTTGCAGGGATGACGCGGCCCGAGTTACAGGCCGCTCTCATTGCCGGGCCATGTAAGCCTTTGCTTCCTCCTCGCGCAGATGTTTCTTCTCTTCTTCTGTCAGCTTTTCTGGTTCGAGAAGTACGACAAACTTCTTGAGTGTGCCCGTGAACGGATAAGGCATTTTGTCCACATAGTCTTCGACCACCGGCGTTCCGGTGTCTTCGCCAATATCGAAGGTTTCATCAAGGCTGAAGCGAGCCGCCACCGTTTGGGGAATTCGCCCCTGCGCGACCTGCTTTCCATCGACGAATAACGTGCCTGTTGCGCCTTTACCGACGCCGCCTCCATCGTACTTGAAGTTAAAGCGCACGACATGATTGCCAGGCGGAATGGGTTGGTCAGAAGCGATGCGAAACTTGTGCTCTGGCTGGTTTGAGAGGGCATATATGAATTGCGGTTTACCGTCTTGCATGAGTAATCCCCACCCAGCAAAGCGACCGCCCATGGTTGCCAGGACCCCGCTTGCGCCATTATCAGGGATCGCGATTTCAGCGGCTATCGTCCAGGACCCGTTCTTGAAGTTCGGTGCGGACCCTTCAGGGATGCGGATCATGCCAGGATAATAAGTGAATTCGCTGCGCCCGCGCGTGAGACTTGGCCGGATTGCTGGATCGACGCGCCGCGCAAAACTCGAATCGAGAGGATAAACGTTGTACTTTTTTGCCTCTACGACGAAGGCATCCTGAAGTTCTTTCAGCTTGGTAGGATTTTTATCAGCCAGATTGTTGGCCTGACTGAAATCATTGTCGATATTATATAGCTCCCATTTGAATTCATCAGGGTTCGGCTCAAAATCAATCGTGACCCATGGTAGCCGAAGCGGCGTCGTGCTCGCCATCCAGCCATCTTTGTAGATTGCGCGATTGCCGAGCATCTCGAAATACTGCGTCGTGTGACGCGTCGGAGCGTTGGCGTTATCGAATGTGTAGACGAGACTTGTGCCTTCCAGCGGTTTTTGCTGCACGCCGTTCATAATTTCCGGTGGCGTGATCCCAATGGCTTCGTAGACGGTCGGCACGATATCGATGACATGACAAAACTGGGTGCGGATGCTTCCTTTGTCCTTAATCCGCGCAGGCCATGAGATCACCATGCCATTGCGGGTGCCACCGAAGTGGGACGCAATCTGCTTCGTCCACTGCATCGGCGCATCCATGGCGTGCGCCCAGCCAACCGGGTAATGGTTAAAGGTCAGCGGACCGCCCAATTGATCGATCATCGAGAGCAGGAAGGGGAGGCTTTCCTTAACGCCATTTCCGGCTGTCGCAACCTCGTTTGTTGTGCCTTGCAAACTGCCTTCGGCGCTCGCTCCGTTGTCTCCCATCATAAAAATGATGAGTGTGTTATCGAGTTGACCCGAGTCCTGGATAGCATCGAGCAAGCGACCTATCTGGTTGTCCGCGTAGGAGAGCGCGCCCGCATAGACCTCCATCATGTGCGCATAGAGGCGTTTCTGGTCCGCCGAGAGGCTCTCCCATGCGGGGATGTCGTCTGGGCGCTTGGTGAGCTGAGTGTCCGGCGGAACGACGCCAAGCTTGATCTGCCGGGCCAGCGTCTCCTCCCGTACCTTGTCCCATCCTTGATCAAATTGTCCCTTGTATTTTTCGATCCATTCTTTGGGCGCGTGATGCGGCGAGTGCGCAGTGCCTGTCGCATAATAGAGAAGCCATGGTTTTGCGGGCGCGAGCGCATGTTGCATCCGCATCCAGGAAATCGCTTTGTCCGCCAAGTCATGGTCGAGGATATAGTTGGGATTTCGGTGATCTGGCTCAATCGGCCTTGTGTTCTCATAGAGAGCCGGATGCCACTGATTGGTGTCGCCCCCGATGAATCCGTAAAAATATTCGAAGCCCAGTCCACCCGGCCATAAGTTAAACGGACCAGCCTGGCTCGACATAAAGTCTGGCACGTTATGCATTTTGCCAAACCATGACGTGTTATAGCCGTTGTCCTTGAGGACCTCTCCTACCGAGCCTGAACTCCGGGGAACGAGTGAATTGTAGCCCGGGAAGCCAGTGGCCATCTCGGTTATCACGCCGCTTGCATTTGAGTGATGGTTGCGCCCAGTAATTAGAGCGGCGCGAGTTGGTGAGCAAAGCGCCGTGGTGTGAAATGTGTTGTAGCGCAATCCCGCGTCTGCGAGGCGCTGAAAGTTGGGCGTCTGAATTGGACCGCCGAAGGTGCTGCTTGCTCCAAAGCCGACATCATCGGTCAAGATCAGGAGCACATTTGGAGCACCCTTTGGCGCTTCGATGGCCTTTGGAAAATCGGGTATCGAGTCCTTCGCCGTGCGCCCAATCTTGCCTTTAAAAGGAGGCTCGGGCCGAGGCAAAATCTCCTGCGCGAGTGCCGCCGATGTTAACATTGGCAACAATATCGAAAAGCACGTCAATGTTGCCGTTCTAAACATCTCTGTACTCCGCTCGTGAATTGCCCCTTCCCCCCGTTAGGGATTTTGCCCCTTGCTGTTGATGATGAGTGTTGCCAGGGCTGACGCACAAGCAAATGTGCGGCGGATAGTTGGAAAAGCGTTGCCGTTTGACGGAACAAACTCGTTGCATGCGGATAAGTTAATAGATTGCTACCCGCCGCGCCGTTTCCCATATTAGAGAAAGTGCAATGCGCCGCTTGTGAAGGCGCGCACCTTCTTCTATTTTCGTTACATGGCTACACTTATCGATAACCGCCCTGAAATTCCGGCTGCCGATGCGATTGTTCCCGCGCGCCCAACGCTTGCCGGGATGACGCGCTCCGAGCTGCAGGCCGCTCTCCTTGATGCCGGCATTGCGCCTGCGCAGGTCAAGATGCGCGCTACTCAGCTATGGAACTGGATTTACGCCCGTGGCGCCCAAGATTTCGGGCAGCTTACAAATATTTCGAAAACGCTTCGCTCTGAACTTGAAGCCCAGTTTACGCTTGCGCGTCCCGAAATCGCGGTTGAGCAGATTTCGGAGGATGGCACGCGCAAATGGCTGCTGCGTCTGGCGCCTCAACGGCCCGGTGAGCGCGCGCCGGAAATCGAAACGGTCTACATTCCAGAAGCCGATCGCGGCACGCTTTGTATTTCGAGCCAGGTGGGATGCACCCTCACCTGCACTTTCTGCCATACCGGCACACAGCGCCTCGTCCGCAATCTGACCTCAGCCGAAATTATCGGACAAATCCTCGTCGCGCGTGATCGCATCGGGGATTGGCCCGGTGCTGACGCGCCTTCGGATACGCGAGGCATCCCGGACGCGGAACGCAAGATCACGAATATCGTGCTCATGGGCATGGGCGAACCGCTTTATAATCTCGACAACGTCAAGGCAGCGATGGCGGTTGCCGCTGACCCGGATGCGCTCGCTTTCTCGAAGCGGCGGATCACGCTTTCAACTTCGGGTGTCGTCCCGATGATCGAGCGCGCGGGCGAGGAGATGGGCGTGATGCTCGCGATCTCGCTCCATGCGGTTCGCGACGATCTGCGCGACGAACTGGTGCCGATCAATCGGAAGTATCCGATTGCGGCACTGCTGAATGCTTGCCGGAACTATCCGGGGCTTTCAAACGCGCGCCGCATCACCTTCGAGTATGTCATGCTGAAGGGCGTCAACGATTCTATGGCTGAGGCGCGGGAACTCGTGCGGCTTTTGGCTGGCATTCCGGCAAAGATTAACCTGATACCGTTCAACCCATGGCCGGGCACGCGATATGAATGCTCGGATTGGGCGCAGATCGAGCGGTTTGCCGATGTCGTAAACCGGGCAGGATATGCGAGCCCCATCCGCACACCCCGCGGCCGCGATATTATGGCCGCTTGCGGTCAGCTCAAATCGGCAAGCGAAAAACTGCGCGCAAGCGAACGGCCGCGAGACCAACTCGCCGCCTCGACTTAAGTTGAAACGAGGCGTCCGCCATGACCGTTGCGCATATCCTTAAGGTTTCGATTGCTGTTGTCCTTGCGAGCGTTGTTGGGTGGATTACGCTTTTTGGCTTAAACACATTGCGTGTGTGGCAAGCAATCGACGCCCTTGCTGCGGCGCGGTCCGACGCTGAATTCAACCGGGTTGATTATATTCTCCAAGATGTTCTCCGCAGCATGGAAGGCGGCGGCACGGTTTTCTTGGTCGCCAGCATCTCCTGCGCTGTGCTGAGTGAGGTGTTCCGCACCCGATCCATTCTCTACTATGTGGGCCTAACGGGAGCGATAGCCCTTGCAGCGGCGGCAGCGATATCGTCACCTGCGTTTATCCCACATGCCGGACAAGCGGGCTCGGCTCTACCAATCGCCGGGTTTGCGGCGGGCGCTGTTTATTGGCTGATTGCACGCCCAAGCTGAACAAGTTGAAGCGTGGGATTCCCCAATCAGCGGCGATCACTCAGCATCCGCGTTGGCCGAGAGGAATGCGCGCCACCCCCCAAAACTCGAAATGTCCTCGGCCTGCCGGACAGCTTCGGCTTCGACGAGAAACCCCTTGGCGCGTGCGCCATCCTCAAGAATGATTGTGCCGATGCCGAGCGGCGACGGGATTCGCGACACGAAACGCCCAAATCCATCGGCAGGCAAAGCCCAGACTTCGCAGGCGATTTGCGTTCCCGCATTCGTGGCGCATCTCAGCAATCCAGGCCGAGGGGTCGCTCCGCCAGGCAGTGCGAAAAGCCGGTATTCGGGCGCGGTTTTTACCTCACGAAGAAACACCGCCCCTTCCGACTTCAACTCATGGTTCAGCGGTAATCCGGACATGTGCGCGCCCACGGCCACGATTTCGAGCCAACCTGCGGGAAGAATTGGCTTCAGCTCTTCATAACGCGGCGCGATCTTGGACGCTCCCACGCTAACACCTGCCGCTTTGTGCAAAAGACGCCCGAACGAGGCGAGAAAACCATCTTGACCGCGCGGCGCGATCAGCGTCACGCCTGCGGGCCTGCCATCGCCACGAAATTTACACGGCACAGCGAGTGCGCAAAGATCGAGCAAATTCACGAAATTTGTATAGAGGCCAAGCCGTGAGTTTAGCGCGATAGGGTCTTTTTCCACCTCATCCCTCGTATAAACCGCCGGGATCGAGGGAACAGCGAGCATATCGAGTTCGCGCCACATGGGCTCCGTGCGCCGCCGGAGTTCAGCGAGCTTGTAAAGCCCTCCAAATGCATCCGCCGCCGAAAGCCGCGATGCGCCCTCAATGATGGTGCGAGTTAGAGGGTGAAGCGCGCCGGGCTTTTCCTCAATGAATGCGCGTATCGCCTGATAGCGTTCCGCCACCCAAGGACCGCCATAGACAAGCTCCGCCGTTTCCCGAAGCGCAGTGAAATCAATCTCGACGATTTCCGCCCCAAGGCCCTTGAGATCGTCCAAAGCAGTTTCGAATGCCTGCTCGGCTTCGCTGTCGCCAAAAAACTCTCGCGTTTTCGGGCTTGGAACGCCCACCCGAAGACCTGGCAGCACTCCAAGCGGCGTTGGGTCAATGGCTCGCGAATAAGGCTCGTCCGGGTCATCTCCAGCCATCACAGTGAATGCTGCCCAGGCGTCATCGACGTTCAAAGCAAAAACCGAGATGCAATCGAGAGTGCGGCAGGCCGGGAGCACGCCGCGCGCGGAAATCGCACCGACACTCGGCTTCAGCCCAACGATATTGTTGAGTGCAGCCGGCACGCGACCTGAGCCCGCCGTATCTGTGCCAAGCGCGAAGGTAACGATCCCATGCGCCACCGCGACGGCTGAACCTGACGACGAGCCACCCGGCACAAGTTCGGGCGCTACGGCGTTGCGCGGCACCGGATAGGGCGTGCGAACGCCCACAAGGCCAGTCGCGAATTGGTCGAGATTTGTCTTGCCGATAAGAAGCGCGCCAGCATCCAGCAGTTTTTGCACCGCGAATGCCGTTTTTTTAGGCGTGAAGGCAAATTCTGGGCACGCTGCGGTCGTCGGCAAACCCGCGACGTCGATATTGTCTTTTATTGCGAACGGAATTCCCCAAAGTGGCTTACCTGGGTCGAAAGCACCGAGCTTGCCGGCATCCGCCTCTATATCTGCGCGATCACGCAGGGCGATGAAAATGCCAGGGTCGCCCACTGCCGCGATGCGCTGGAAAACTTGCGCGACGGTCTCAAGCGGGTTGAGCCCATTCGCATAGGCTTCGCGCAGACTGGACAGCTGGAAATTCATGATTGCACTCGCAAATTTGATCTGAGCGATTGGCAAGCAATGTTGATGCCATTCGACCCTTTCTAACCTACTTTTCTGGCAGATACAGATGCCAATATATTCCCAACTTGGGTTTGGCGGTGGCTCGCTAGCGAATGCGGAATGGGAATTATGTTCAGTAGCCCCATCATAAGAGGATTCGGCGGAGCGCCGGTGCTTCTGATCCTCACATTGTACTCGCTCTACAGTAATATTTCCGCGAAAAGGGAGGATCGTCGGCTCCTCGAGTGGACATCAAATATGCCAAGGAGACCAGCATCGCGCCCGTGATCATATCGGAGGTCGCCGAGCGCGAATGGGAAAATGCTTGGTGGATCTATGCTTGCTCTGAGCTGTCTCTCGCCGGCGCGATCATGACCATAATGTTCATCGGCTTATATTTCAGGCCCCTGAGAAAACGGCGCAGCGCCGGACCTTGAATGAGAGCATGCCCCCGGCGTTAGGGAATAGCAGCGTTGACTATTTATTGAAAATCTTTATCAATTTTACAGCATAAATTTGCTTATGGATTGTCATCAGTGTTTGCAAAAAAGACCGATATTGAACGCCATTGCGAGAAGTCCATATCGACGGCATCGCGAGTCCAGGGGATCTACCGCGTGGGCGCACTTGGCGGAGCACAAGGGGGGATTTCGCTCCTGAAAGCTGTGCTCGACCAGCGGCCCTGCCCGTGCTTCCTTATCAGCCATGACCTGACTGTCAGCCTGATAAATGAAGCCGCCCTGGAGCAGCATGGAAAGTTTGGCATTTCTGTCTCGGCCAACGGCGCGCTTCGGTTCGAAGATGCTCATGCTGGCAGGCGCCTCTCTGCGGCGATCAAGCGTTTTCAGAATGAGGATGATAACGGGGGAGGCCCCGCGCTTCTCAGCTACGAAGGCCCGGATGGAACCCCGGTCACGATTGTGGTTCGGCCTGTTTCGCCTTCAGGAGCCAATAGCAGAACCTCGGGGTATGAAGGCTCCTGGTTTTTGGTGTCAGTCAGATCAAGTCTCACGTCGCTGAAGGTGTCTGCGCCACGCATCGCCGCCACGTTCCACCTAACGCCCGCAGAAGCGTGTCTCGCCGCGGCCCTCGTGGAAGGCCTTTCACTTCACGAATATGCTGAGCGCGAGGACCTTAAAATCACAACCGTCCGATGGCACCTGCAAAACATATTTGAGCGCACTGGAGCGCGAAATCAGCAGGAGCTTATAAGCATGGTTGTCTCTTTATTCGGATAGCTGAGACCGGCCATCCAATTTCCCGCCACGAGCAGCCATGATGGTGAATGAGCTTCGCAAGCGCATTCTTGCCGCCTTGAGGCTTCGGGCGCGAGGTCAAACGCCCGCTCGACCTGTGGCTATTGTGCCTCAGCGGAAAAAAGTGTCGCTCGATTGGAGATCACTATTACCCATCCCATCCAAACGAAGGGTGCGGCATCAATTCGATACGATATTGTGAAGATGTTGTTCTGTTTTGCGTATATGAGTTGCGTTCATGTGGCGAGTTTATAGGATCGGCGCCCTATTGCTGGGCGGGATGGCGTTTTCCGGCCAGTGCCCCTGCGCGATCATAAGATCAAAAGCAAAGCATCGCAAATTGAACTGTGCGGGCTGTAGAGGCTCGCGCCGGGTCACGGCTCGCGGCGATTTTCGAAGATAAATCCAATTTGAGCGCATAGAGGCTGGCACGAGCCTCGTGTTGGGGGAGGTTAACAGTAACGCGAAGAGTAAAACTATCATTTTATATTTGGGCAAACTGGGGACTTTAAATGAATAAATGGGCACTTATTACCGCTGGTCTTTCTGCGTTTTTACTTAGCTTTCATGGGGCGCACGCGCAGAATGCAGCTTCTAGCAACATAACCTTGAATGGCACGGTCAACCAATTCTGCTCGTTGCCGGCGCCGAGTGGCTCAAGCGGTACGGGCACCATGCTTGTTGTTGCTGGAAGCGACGCGATTATTAACTTTCAAGCACAAGACTTCGCAGACCCTGCCACCGGCGTTCATCATTCCATCACTCAAACGATTACCTATCCGCAGGCTATGTGTAACTTTTCCGCGTTTCTTAGCCTCAAGTCGACCAATTCGGGAATGAAGCCAAGCGCAACGGCCCCGGCGAATTTCTCGGGAGTGGTCAACTACACCGCGACTGCAAGCTGGGGCGCAGGCGGAACACCGGCGACATTGACGACCGGAGCATCGCAAACCAAGACGAGCATGGCTTTCCCCCCAACGGTTGGAAACCTCGTTCTTAATATCGTCACCGCTAACTCAACCGCGCCGCTCATCGCCAACGGAAGTCCTTATACGGACACGCTGGTGCTACAGATCGGGCCAGCGCTTTAGCCACCGTTTCGCACCGGGTTCAGCTTTGTGAGCCCGGTTCCCTGCTGCGTTTGAGTTTCGAGTGCGTGCGTCATGTTTTCAAAATCTATATCACCCAGTTTGCGATTTTTCGTCTTCGCTTTCTTCTCCCTAGCCTGTGCAATCACACAAGCCACGGCGATGACCGTCCGGCCTGTTGCCTTGGATATGGCGGTCAGTGGCCGCGATGCGCGAACATCCATTCAGGTGGTGAATGACGGGACAAAGCCAGTCCCTGTTGAGTTCGAGATATTTAAAATCGACCTCGACACGAAAGGTGAAAAGTTCGAAAAGCCCGCTGGCGATGAATTCCTAATATTCCCCCCGCAGGCGATTGTTCCACCTGGCGCGACGCAGGTCTTTCGTGTGCAATGGGTCGGAAACACCGATCTAAAGGCCAGTCAGAGCTATCTTTTCTCTGTGAACCAGATACCGGTGAAGCTGAAGAAGGAAGAGTTTGGCGTTCAGCTCGTCTTCAACTTCGCGGTGATCGTCAACGTCGCGCCGCCCGGTGGCCATGCTGCTTTAAACCAAGTTAAGAGCGAAATTGGCAAAGATGAACACGGGGTACGCAGACCAGTTCTGGTCGTTGAAAACCCTGGCAATATGCACGCCTATTTGTCCGAAGCGAGCCTCAAGATCGAAGGTGGAAACTTTCGGCGCACCATTTCTGCGGCGGACTTGCGCCAACTCATCGGCCTTGGGTTAGTGCAGCCGGGCAAACAGCGACGATTTATCTTACCTGTCGATTTGCCCCCAGCGTTGGCGCAAATTACGACTGCAATTGAGTACGTTCCGAAACAAGCAAAATAACCGATCCTTGACGTACCGTTGCTTGTTCTATGCCGCTGCTGGACTAGGCGCAAAAACCTGCCTGGCTAGACTTGATCCTCGAAAATAATAGTAGCCTCAAGACCACCCGCTCCCGGTCACGGGAGCTGGAACGGTGTGCCCTGCGCCTTATTGTGAGTTCGGTCGGAGCAGCGGAATGTTGCGGTTCAAGGTGAGGAGATGGCTCTGCGGCGCCGCGCTGCTCTTCCATGCCGCTTGGCTTTTGGGCGGGATCGTCGGCGCGGGAGCGGCTGAAGACACCGGCCCTGAAGGTAATGTTCTGGTGGTTGCAAAGAAGGCTGCCACGACCGCAAGCACAACGCACGGCATAGCACCAGTCCAAGCTCCTTCTACTCCTTCTGCTGCTTCTGCAAGGACGCTATCGCTCGAACTCCCGCTTAAATATCGAAATTTCTATCTGGGCGATGTGGCTGTAAGGATTGGCCCAGGCGATCAGGTTTCTGTGAAAGCCGCCTCGCTCGCAGTGCCGTTAAAGAAAATAATTAAGCCGCAGGTTCTGGCGGCGTTCATGTCGCTAGGCGAGCCTTCGCAAAAAGCGCCTGCGCCTGAAGCTCAAGGCGGCCTCATAATGGTTGCAAAAAAAGCAGCCGGCGCCGCGAGTTCGCTAACCTTCACTCATTTATTGCCCGCTACCGGCAAGCAATATGATGCCGGGGAAGCAACCGAAGCCGTATCCCCCGGCACCACCCCAAATGCACCCGCTGCTGGATCTTCCAGCGATTACCTGCCGCTCACCGAAATCAAAAAGCGCGGCCTCGATCTCCGATATGATCCGCTCGCATCCGAACTGAACGTAACGCCAACGATCGACCAGCAGGTCGACAGCGACTTAAGTGCAGTGAATAGAAGTGAAGCGGCGGTTAGCTCGAACGCTCAACAGCCTGCCCTCATTAGCGCTTACCTCAATTTGCGTTTGGCTATGGACTTTGTGAGCCAATCCGGCTCGGAGGAAGCGGGCTTTAAGGCTCGCAATCTCGATCTTGAGAACGCCATCCGCATCGGGCCGGTGGTGTTAGAAACCGAGGCGGCGCTTATTCCCCGGAACGCCGCCAATCCCGGCGACGGGTCCGGCTACGATTTCATTCGCCGGGGCAGCCGCTTCGTCTATGACAGCCCTGCTGACGTTATCCGCTTTAAGGGCGGTGATTTGACGCCTGGGTTTTCCGGCTTTCAGACTTCGCCAGATCTCTTGGGGCTATCCGCCGAGCGGTCATACTCTCAGCTTCGCCCTGGACAGAATATCAAGCCGACAGGTCAGCACAGCTTTCGCATCGACCGGCCCTCGAATGTCGATATTTTAATAGACGGGGCAGTTCTTCGGCGTCTGCGCTTGCAACCCGGAAACTACAATATTAACGACCTGCCGCTTAAGCCCGGCGCGACCAAGATAACGCTCGTCATTGAGGACGATACGGGCGCGCGCCGGACGCTGGAGTTTACGAATTTTGGCGGCCAGGATTTGCTGGCCCCAGGCGTTGACGAATGGCAAATCGCGGCGGGCGTCCAGGCCAATTCCTTGCCAGCCACAGGCGGCGGCGTCGCGCGAAATCCTTTCGCCTATCGTGACCCCGGTTATCTGTGGAACGAACCTACGATAACAGGCTTTTACCGGATCGGTCTCACGCCACAGGTGACAGCGGGCGCACAAGCTCAGGCAGATAGCCGCGCCACCATGGCTGGTGGAAGCCTTTCTACACAAACGGCTTATGGTTACGTTTCCCTCGACTTCAGCGGGAGTTTCGAGGCCACAAAAGGCGTTGGCGCCGCAGCACGCGCCGCTTATGAGCTTTTTGGCATTCGCGACAGCGAGAACCGAAGTCATTCATTTCGCTTGGCGGCTGAATACCAGAGCTCTGCATTCACGACCGTCGCTAATTATACAGCTCCCCAAGATCACGCCGTCTCGTTTACCGCGCTCTATTCGCGAGACATCAGCGAAGATTTGAGCGCAAGCCTGAGCGGCACAGCCTACCTCGCACGCGACGCGCCATTTTCGCCGGACAAATGGGATACCGATTTAACATTGTCTCAGCGCTTCTCCGACGCCTTGAGTGGGGCATTTTCCGTTGGTTATGGCGAAGGCGGTCAACGCATAGCGAGCGAGCCCGGCTGCGTTTGCCAAACCACGGGCGGAGGTCAAGGCTTCCGGGCATTCGCGAGGTTGAGTTACCGGCCGGACGCGAATTCATCGGTTTCGCTCGCCTATGATGCGCAAACGCAAACACCGAGAGCCACCTATACCCAATCCGCAACCTCAGGAAGCAACAGCTGGAGTGCGCTTGTGGATTCCTCCTTTGAAGGATCGGCTCGCACCGCCGTCATAGCGGCGGCCGCAAGCTATGCTGGCAATCGCGGCGATGTATCGCTGACCCATGCATCGCGCATCGATGGGCTTTCATCGGGCGGCGGCGGCGCTCGGAGCGCTGACGAACGAACATCGTTGAGGGTTGAGACGGGCATCGCCATGGCGGATGGCGCGATGAGTTTCGGCAGGCCGATCCGCAATAGCTTTGCGATTGTCGAGACGCACGAAACGCTAGGCGCCCGCGATCTTTCTCTCGGCCCAAGAGACAAGGAAATTGGCCACAGCGACTGGCTTGCTCCGGCGCTTATCGCCGACATTAGCCCCTACACTCAGCGACGCGTTGAGTTCGACGTTGATAATCTGCCCGCCGGATATGATCTTGGCGCGGGCGCTTTCGATTTCCATGGACCCTATAAAGCCGGATACCGGGTTCGGGCGGGCTCGGCCTATACGATAACGGCAATGGGCACTCTTGTCGGGGAAGATGGTAAGCCAGCCTCGTTGCTATCGGGATTGGCGCGCGAAGTGGACCGCAAGGACGGCCCTGAAGTCCAACTCTTTACCAACAAGACTGGCAGGTTCGGCATCCAGGGCCTGGCGGCAGGGCGATGGATTATCGAGTTGGCGACAGAGCCTCAACCAACGCGCTATGTGATCGAAGTGCCGCAGGAAGCGAGCGGCGTTTACAATGCAGGCGCGCTAAAGCCTATCCGTCTTTGAAATGATGCCTTCGCTGGGGCGTTTGCGGCGCCCCGATTAATTGCTCAGGCTTCGGAACAGTCCCGCCGGATATCCGTTTTTTTATAAAACCGTTCTCGAATTATCTTAATTCCAAATCAGGTGAGCCATGGCCACAAAATCCACGCACCGAACCGCGTCAAAAACAATCGTTCGCGCAATTGAAGCCCAGCCGCATCTTGATCTCGATAAGGGGCAAGAGACCCAATATTGGGGCACCTTGACCGATTTGCCCATTGCGCTCAGCGAGAATGTGCGTGTGCAAAGCATCGAGTCCCTGAACCAGCTTCTCGCGGACACGATGACGCTTCGGGATATGTATAAGAAGCACCACTGGCAGGTGAGCGGCCCAACGTTTTATCAGCTTCATCTGCTTTTCGATGCTCATCATGAAGAGCAGGACGAGCTGGTGGATACGATTGCCGAGCGCATCATGTCGCTTGGCGGCGTGTCTGTCGCGATGGCGCCTGATGTCGCGGAGTTGACTATGATCCGCCGCCCACCGAAAGGACGCGAAGTGCCAGCCATGCAGATTACACGCTTGGTCGAAGCTCACCGTCACATTCTTGCTTACTCACGCTCGGCGGCAAAGCAAGCGGCAGACTCTGGCGACGATGGCACCAACGACCTCTATGTCAGCGATGTCATCCGGCTAAACGAAAAGCAGACCTGGTTTCTTGCCGAGCATCTCGTTTCGACGCGCCTCGGCTAAACTCGCGGTGCCGCTATTTACCTAACCCCAAATTGGCGGGCGACGGCTTTTCCATGGCAGTTCCTTCTCAAGCTGCGCGGCTAGGCGGAAAAGCGTCGCTTCATCGCCGTAGCGGGAGGTGAACATCATGCCGATGGGCAGCCCGCTTTCAGATTGCCAAAGCGGCAGCGAGATCGACGGCTGGCCCGTTACGTTGAACGGCTTGGTATAGCAGAAGGTTTCTCTGCTATGGCGGTCGAAATCCGTCAGGTCGAGGCCCAAAGGATTGAGGTCTTCGACGCGAGGTGGCAGGGTTCCGAGCACCGGGGTGAGGTAAACGTCAAAGCTTTGGAAGCGATCGAGGATCTGCCAGCTCAAAATTCGTGATTGCTGGAAGGCGTCAGCCGCTTCGAGAGCGGAAAGCGCCTTTCCGCTCTTATATAGGCGGCTTGCAAGGGGTCCAACTTCGCCGTCGCGCGGTTCATGGCCAACGCGCCCGACGATAGGAATCATTTCAGCGGCAAAGCAGGCAGCCCGCACGTTTTCGTGCGCTCGATAGATCGCCCCATAGTCGACACCAAGGCCTTCTGGGCGAACATCGTGACCGAGTGATTCTAATATCTCCGCCGTCCTTTGAAGAAAGGCCTCCACTTCGGCATCAACCGGCGTGCCGAACGGCGTTTCACTCGACCACACAATCTTTAACCGGCCCGGCGATTTCGAGACTTCGTCAAGAAACGGTCCTGCTTTTGGTGGCGCAGTGAAGGGGCTCGCTGGCTGCGGGTATCCCGTCGCATCAAGCATCGCGGCGGAATCGCGCACAGTCCGGCACAAAATATGATCGACGATATGGCCCCGTGTTGGCCAGCGTGCGCCTGGGTCGACCGGATTACGGTCGCGTGTGGGTTTGAGGCCGACGAGTTCGCAGCAGGACGCAGGAATTCGTATCGAGCCTCCGGCATCGGTTGCATGCGCCAACGGAACCATTCCGGAAGCGACGGCTGCTGCGGCCCCACCCGATGAGCCGCCGGATATGTGGTCGCTATTCCAGGGGGTCCGGCAAGGCCCAAGCCGTGCTGAATGGGTGATCCCTGGAAGGCCGAATTCCGGCGTATTGGTGGCCCCAATCAGTACAAGCCCGGCTTGGCGGTAGCGGCCGACGATAACGCAATCTTCCGCCGCCGGAGCGGTTTCAGCAAAATGACTGCCCCAAGTGCTCGGCCAGCCAGCCACGGGCCGTCCGAGATCCTTCACTAGGAAGGGAACCCCTGTAAAAGGGCCATCGGAAAGGGTGCCAGCTGCCACCCGGCGAGCTTCATCATAGGCCTTATGCACAACCGCATTGAGCACGCCATCGTGCCTTTCGATGCGCTCGATGGCAGCCTCGATAAGCTCGACCGGACTAACCTCTTTTTTAGCAACGAGCTCAGCCAGTCCAATGCCATCGTAGTTCGAATATTCAGCCATACCCACTGTGCACCCCTCCGAATTCGGACCCTCTTCAGACCTTTCGCATAACCTCGGCTATGCTTGGTTCAGCGTTGCAGGGTATGGGCCGAGGATTCGCTCGCACATGGCCGAGTCTAGATACTCTTTCATCTCTACAATCTTGCCATTCTCCAGCCGGTAGAGAAGGCAGTAGTGGTTTCGATAGGGTACACCCGCCTTGGTGACCATATCGCCGCGGGCCTCGACCATGACCCAGTCTCCATCCGCGAGAAAATGAAAGGCAATCGTTTTCCTGCCCTCCGCAACCAACGAATTGACATAACCCCAAAGATCGCGGCGAATATTCTCCTTGCCTCTGTGTGTGCGAGACCAGGAATTTTCTCCCGTCACCGTCATGGTTACATCGTCCGCCAGATGTTCGATAAACATGGTGCGGTCGCCTTTGGCCACCCCCTCGAAAATCTTTTGCATTAGCTGCTTGTTTTCTGCTGCGCCCATGTGATCCTCCGTGGTCTGTGTTAGCTCCAACCTTCCCCCCTCATTGGCCGGAACTCAAACGCCAACGCTTCACATCGCCATGAATTTCGTTCATGGTCCCCCGATGAACCGGATTCCGCCTTTCGATACACTCATCGCTTTCGAAGCCACCGCGCGGCTGGGCGGCATGACGCAGGCTGCGAATGAACTCCGCGTTACGCAAAGCGCCATCAGCCACCGCATCCGGCGGCTTGAGGCCTTTATGGGCGTCCCGCTTTTCCTCCGGCAGAACCCGGGCCTTTCCTTGACCCCCGCCGGACAGGCGCTCTTGAACGGCTTAACGGACGTTCTCGCAAGCATCGCCGACCTAAAAGGCCAGTGCCTTTCGGTGACCGCGCCTGACCGGCTTCAGATCGGCGTCGGCTCCGCGCTTGCGGACAACTGGCTCGTCCGCAGGCTGCCTGAGTTTCGGCGTCAACATCCGGAGATCGCGATCGAACTCACGATCGTTGAGAACGAATCGCCGGAACGCATGGCGGATTGTGACGTCCGCATCCTGTGGGTCGACGTGTCCGCTGCCAAGGCGAGTTCGACACAGCGTCAACTCTTCCAAGAGCATGTTTTTCCTGTGTGCCATCCCTCGCTGCTCCCCCCGGGCTATGTTCCGGGTGACGCATCGCTGCTTCTCAAACTGCCGCTGCTTCACAAGCGCACTCCTGGCTATCAGTCCGGGGAGGAATGGTTATGGGAAAGTTGGTTCAGCCGCCTTGGCTTGCAAGAAAAGCCGAAAGAAGCCTTCCGTTTTGCCTCTATCGGCCCAGCGATCTCTGCTGCCCTTGAAGGAGCGGGCGCCGTCATGGCGCGGTCCATGCTGGTGCTTGATGCGCTTGCAGAGAGACGGTTAATCCGATTGATGCAAGAGCGGTATGATCAGCTTTCGCGAAAGGTCCATGTCGTCCGCTGGCCTGCAAGGCTATGCGGAGATGCCCGCGTACTGGCATTTGCGTCGTGGCTCGTCGAAACCGCGGAGATGGACCGCGCTAGCGCACGGGAAAATGCTCGCTTAGAGAGTATTGCCTAAACTTCGAGCGGCCGCGCAAACGAGAGCTGCCCTTCCAGATGTAGGATTTTCAATGGACGCTCCGATATTTGCGGTTGCCTTGGGAGCCGTCGTCGCAGGCTTCGTTCAAGGCTTATCCGGCTTCGCCTTCAGTCTTGTCGCAATGTCCTTCTGGGCATGGTCGGTGGAACCCAAGCTTGCTGCGGTGCTAGCGGTCTTCGGGGCATTAAGCGGCCAGATTATTGCGGCATTTTCCATGAGGAGGGGATTTGATCTTGAGCTTCTGCTGCCGTTTCTGATTGGCGGACTAGTTGGCGTACCAATTGGAATTTCCTTTCTACCCCTGCTTGATGTGCATTTGTTCAAGGGTACCCTCGGCGCGGTGTTGATGGTGTGGTGTCCCTTGATGCTGTTTGCACGGCACCTGCCCCGTATTCAGGCCGGCGGCCGTTTTACCAACGGCGCCGTGGGCCTTCTCGGTGGAGTTTGCGGCGGGATTGGTGGATTTACGGGAGCCATCCCGACGCTGTGGTGTACCCTGCGCGGAATGGAAAAGGACGCACAGCGCAGCATCATCCAGAATTTCAATCTGGCGACCTTGGCCTTTACGGCCGCTGCATATGTCGCGAGCGGGACGGTCACTCGTGATATGCTGCCGATGTTCGGGGTCGTTGCGCCCGCATTGCTGATCCCGACCCTGCTCGGCGCGCGTCTCTACATCAGCATCAGCGAAACGGCATTTCGCAAAATCGTGCTTACGCTCCTCACCGCTTCCGGTGTGGCACTGCTCGCGTCCGCGCTGCCACATTTCTTGAACCGGGCCTAACGCCAAGACCGCGCCAGTGCTTACTTAGACAGGATTGCCAAACCTCAAGCGGCGCTGCCCCATTAACGGCGCACGGTCCAATCTCTTGCGGGCAGCCAATTTCCTCTGTTATGCACAAGCTAGCCGATTTCATGATCGGCGTGTGCGCTGTGCTATCAAGTAGGAAATTGGGGCCAATGACTGCGTTCAATAATGAAATTTCCTCCGCCGATAAGATCGGTCTTCATCTATCGGAGGTTGGGCGCCTGCAAAATAATGCGGGCTCACTGCTGCAGTTCATGGCGATTTTGTTCGCGATATCGATTTATTTCTTTAACGCGCTGGTCTTTCCAGCCTCAACGCACCGGCTCATATTCGGCGGCCTGCTCGGATTATACGCCGTTTGCATGTTCACTTGCAGTTTTCTCTATCTGCGGTGCCTGACTCTCTCGCTCGGCCGGGTCCGGATGCATCCGGAAACCAAAAAATATTCCGCGCATTTTCTTTCTGTGCTCTCCGAACAGGAAATCGAGAAAACGCTGTTCCACATCGTGCGGTCATTCAGGCTCGGGACATACTTCTTTTTCCTTTGTTTCTTTACCGCCATTCTCCTCGTGGGCCTGCTGGCCTTCGGCTCCCTGCAAACCGGCTCATAATCTATGCGCGCTTGTTACCTCTAGCGGCTCTCCGCCGCCTGGGGTATGAGTGGCCGCGAACCAATGAGAACTCCGCATGTCCGTCCGCCGTCTCGACCCAAATCAGCCAAGCGAATTCAGGTTTACGCCCGAGAACTTGGCTTGGGCAAAAGAACAGATCAAAAAATATCCCGAAGGCCGTCAGCAAGCTGCGGTTATCCCGATCCTGTGGCGCGCCCAGGAACAGCACGAACAATGGCTGCCGGAACCTGCGATCCGCTACGTGGCGGACATGCTCGATATGCCTTATATAAGGGTTTACGAGATCGCGACCTTCTACACCATGTTCAACCTGTCGCCCGTGGGTCTGTGGCATGTACAGCTTTGCGGCACGACGCCTTGCATGCTGCGTGGAGCAAACGATCTGAAGCAAGTCTGCGAGCGCCTTATTGGACCGCAGGGAAAGATCTCACCCGAGGGTGTGTTCTCCTGGATCGAGGTAGAATGCCTTGGCGCTTGCGTTAACGCTCCGATGGTTCAGATCAACAAGGACTATTACGAAGACCTGACGCCAGAGAATTTCGAAGCGCTTCTGGAAGGGCTCCGGCGGCGGCGTCAGATGAAAACGGGTCCTCAAAACGGGCGGCAGTTTTCCGCGCCTATTGGCGGTCAGAAAACGCTTTTGGACCGCGAAATTTCGAAGGATGAGAGCTAGCCGATGCTGTCCGATAAAGACCGGATCTTCAAGAATCTCTACGGCAACCTCGACTGGCGCCTAAAGGCCGCACGCGCGCGGGGCGCATGGAATGGCACAAAAGCCTTCCTTGAAAAGGGTCAAGACTGGCTCACCGAGGAAGTCAAAGCGAGCGGCCTTCGCGGACGAGGCGGCGCAGGTTTCTCCACCGGCCTCAAATGGTCCTTCATGCCCAAGAAGGTTGACGGGCGGCCCCATTATCTCGTCATAAACGCCGACGAGTCCGAGCCCGGCACCTGCAAAGATCGCGAGATTATGCGCCACGATCCGCAGCTTCTCCTAGAGGGCTGCCTCTATGCGGCTTTCTCTATGCGGGCGCATGTATGCTACATCTACATTCGCGGCGAGTATATTCGCGAGCGCGAGCGGCTCCAGGCGGCGGTTGACGAAGCTTACGAGGCCCGCCTGATCGGCAAAAACAATGTGCATGGCTGGGATCTCGATATCTACCTCCACCATGGCGCTGGCGCTTATATTTGCGGTGAGGAAACGGCCCTGCTCGAAAGCCTGGAAGGCAAAAAAGGCCAACCTCGCCTTAAGCCGCCATTTCCCGCCAATGCTGGCCTTTGGGGCGCACCGACAACCGTTAACAATGTCGAATCGATTGCCGTAGTGCCGGATATTCTTCGGCGCGGCGCTTCATGGTTCGCCGAGCTCGGCAGGCCAAACAATACCGGCACCAAACTCTTTTGCATTTCAGGCCACGTGAATGAGCCCTGCAATGTGGAAGAGGAGATGGGGATTCCGCTCCGCGAGTTGATCGATAAACATTGCGGCGGCGTACGCGGCGGCTGGGATAACCTCCTCGCCGTCATTCCGGGCGGTTCTTCGGTGCCATGCGTTCCGGCTCACATGTGCAATGATCTGCATATGGATTTCGACAGCCTGCGAAATGTCGGCTCGGGCCTTGGTACTGCTGCCGTCATCGTGATGGATAAGTCGACCGACATCGTGCGGGCGATCGCGCGCATCTCTTATTTCTACAAACATGAAAGCTGCGGACAATGCACGCCCTGCCGGGAAGGCACGGGCTGGATGTGGCGCGTTCTCGAGCGGATGGCGGAAGGGCGTGCGGAGCACGCAGAAATCGACATGCTGTTCGATATCTCGAAGCAAATCGAGGGACATACAATCTGCGCGCTCGGCGACGCAGCGGCTTGGCCTGTGCAGGGACTCATCCGGCATTTCCGGGACGAGATAGAGGCGAGGATAGACGACTATCAAAAAGGCGGTAGCGCACAAACAGTCCGTGCGGCGGCGGAGTAAGAATATTGGAGCGCTGAAGCTTTGCGCTTAGTCTGTCGCGTGTATTGAGGTGTGGAATCCGGCATGGGGGCGCTGTCGTCGAAAAGAAACGCGATCATCGCGATAATCGTCCTTGCCGCAGCTTTTGCCTTCGGCCTGAATTTTCTTGGGCAAAATAACTATCTTCCGGAAGGGTCCGAGCATTGGACCGAAGACTGGCTTATTCGCTACTTCTCTCAGCGGAGGGCCGAGCCTCAAAAAGATGTCGCCATCGTTTTGGTTGATGCCCAGTCCCTCGAAAATGATGGGATGCCACGGACTGTCCCTGTCGACCGGGGATGGATGGCAAAGCTTATTACGGCTGTTGACAAGGTTGACGCCAAGGCCATCGGTGTCGATTTTTATTATTTGAGCGCGATTGATCCGGTGAAAGATGAGCAACTCATCTCCGCCCTTAAAAATGCGAAGACACCGATTGTCGTTGCGGCGGTAGATGACGCCGATCTTGAAACTGAAAAGCAGCGGAATTTCCAGAAGGAATTCATTAACAAGATCGGACGGGACGCGGGTCACATTTATCTTAAGCGCTCGACCGAGTTCTTGACGTTGGGGGATCGTGCGACGCGCCTAGTCCAACATGATGCCTCAGAGCATGGACGCCCATCGCTTACGAGCCAGCTTGCGCGGACGCCAAACGTTGTCGCTAAATTTGGTAAGCTGGACATCCCCGAAGGAGCACAGCGCATTGACTGGCTTCTAAAGCCACGCGATTCGACCGACTTTCGTGACCGTTCCAGCCTACAAGGTCACGGCTGCGGACAATAGCGAGGCTCGTCAGCTCCTAAAGGACAAGATCGTGCTTATCGGCCCGGACTTCGCCGCGTTGGATCAGCATGATGTCCCCTTTGCGGTTGGCAGCCAGGCTCGTTTCTCGGGCATATATGTTCATGCTCATACCCTGGCGCAGATCCTAGAGGGGCGCTACTTCTTATACTTCACCCCGGCCCAGCAATTTTTGCTGCTGTTTGCGGTTGGGCTTCTTGGCGCTTATGTGGGGTTTGTGCTGCATGACACCCGATTGGATATCGCCCTTGGCTTAGCGGGCACTTTTCTGATAGTTGCTCTTAGCGTGCCATTCTTCGTGATCCGGGTACCGATGCCGACGGCACTTGTGATTCTTACTTGGGTGGGCTCGTTATCGATTGGGCAACGTGTGCGCCTTTGGAGTGATTCGAAGGCAATTTAGCGCCTGTTCTCTGATAATTGGAGTGCCAGAATGATCAGGTTTGAAACGAAACCCCTTCTCATCGCTGTAGCGTCATTGCTAATGCTCGCGCCGGCCGCCTTAGGCGCCGAGACGGATAAAACAGACAAGACGGATAAAAAAGGGGCCGAACCCCAGACGCAACAGGGCAAACCGGCCGAGGAGAAACCCGCTCAGCAAAAGCGCGTGCAACAAGCGCCAGCAGCACCGGCTGCGGCCGCTCCGCAAGGCTCAGCTAAGAAAACTCGGACGCTCACGGCGCCGCCAAGCGCTGGCGCACCAGCCCCAGGACTTTCCTCGGACGGCGGGCGGACAGGTGATCCCCTCGGCGGTCTCCCAGGAAATCAGGGGTCAACCACCGAAAAAGCGCCGTAGAAAGGCCATACGCGGCTTCAACCCGAGCGGTGCGCGTAAAGGCCGCGCGGAAGTTCATTCATAAAATTCGCAACAGCAGCCAGTTGGATTCTATAGGGTGCAGTTAAACATTGCAGCGCAGCACTTCTTGGTGACATAAGAGGGGCATTTCGCGGCAGGGCAGGGTAAGAATGCCGAAACTCAATATAAACGGCACCGAAATCGAAGTTGAAGACGGGATCACTCTTCTGCAAGCCTGTGAGCTCGCAGGGGCGGAGATTCCCCGCTTTTGCTATCATGAGCGTCTCTCCATCGCTGGCAATTGCCGCATGTGTCTTGTGGAAGTTGTCGGCATGCCAAAGCCGATGGCGTCCTGCGCTCTGGGTGTGAACGATTTGCGCCCCAACCGCGATGGTACGCCGCCTGAGATCCGCACCGACTCGCAGGTCGTGAAAAAGGCCCGCGAAGGCGTGATGGAGTTTCTGCTGCTCAATCACCCGCTTGACTGCCCCATTTGCGATCAAGGCGGCGAATGCGACCTTCAGGACCAAGCCATGGGTTATGGCATGGACGGCAGCCGCTACCGCGAGAACAAGCGCGCAGTCGACGAGAAATATCTCGGGCCTTTGATTAAGACATTCATGACGCGCTGCATCCAATGCACCCGCTGCGTGCGCTTTATGAGCGAGGTGGCCGGCGTTGATGAACTCGGCGCCATTGGCCGTGGCGAAGATATGGAAATCACCACCTATCTTGAGCACGGTCTCCATTCAGAGCTTTCGGGCAATGTGGTCGATCTCTGCCCTGTTGGTGCGCTGACGTCCAAGCCCTATTCATTCACTGCGCGTCCCTGGGAACTTCGGAAAACGGAGTCCATCGACGTGATGGATGGCACCGGCTCGAATATCCGTATCGATAGCCGTGGCCGCGAAGTGCTGCGCATTTTACCGCGCAATCATGACGGTGTGAACGAGGAGTGGATTTCCGATAAGACGCGCGCCGTTGTTGATGGGCTGAAGCGCAAGCGGCTCGACCGTCCCTATATGCGGCGCGGCGGCACGCTTGAGGAAGTAACCTGGTACGAAGCCTTCAATGAGATTGCCGCGCGCATATCTAAGGCTGGCCCATCGAAGATCGGCGCAATCGCGGGCGATCTCAGTGCGGTCGAAGAAATGTTCGCGCTGAAGCTTCTGTTTGAAAAGCTTGGCTCACCCCATCGCGATTGCAGACAGCTAGGAGCAAAGCTTTCGCCCGAGCGGGGCAGAGCGAGCTATATTTTTAATTCTACCATTTCGGGGATAGACGAGGCCGAAATTATTTTGCTGGTCGGCACGAACCCGCGCAAAGAAGCTGCCGTTCTCAATTCGCGGATCAGACGCGCCTGGCTGCAACGGCGTGCAAAAATCGCGCTGATCGGCCCATCGGCGGATTTGACATATCCTTATGAATGGCTTGGCAATACGCTCAAGGCGCTCGACGATGTCGCGAAGCCGGGCCATCCCTTTGGAGATGCGTTCCGTTCTGGCCAACGCGCCATGGTGATTGTTGGGCAGTCAGCGCTCAATCACCCGGAAGGCGAAGCGATCCTCGCCAAAGCCGCACAAATTGCTGAGTCCGCGCAGAATAGCGAAAGCGGCTGGAATGGCTTTAACGTGCTCCATTCGAGCGCGGCGCTTGTAGGCGGCCTCGATATCGGTTTCGTTCCCGCCAAGCGCGGCCTCGATGTCGCGGGCATGCTTGACGGGGCCATGGGCGGCGATATTGAGGTCCTATACCTCCTGGGCGCTGACGAATTCGAAGTAAGCCGGACCGGCGATGCCTTTGTCATCTATCAAGGCTCTCATGGCGACCGCGGTGCGCGCATGGCTGACATCATCCTGCCGGGCGCGGCCTTTAGCGAAAAGAACGGTACTTACGTTAATACCGAGGGCCGCGTTCAACTCGGCGAGCGCGCGGTATTCCCGCCTGGCGATGCAAGGGAGGATTGGGCGATCATCAGAGCGCTTTCCGAGCATCTAGGCGCGAAGCTGCCATTCGATAATTTGAAGGATTTGCGGGGCGCATTGTACAATTCATACCCGCATCTTGCAGCTATCGACGAGATCACCCCCGCCAGCGCAAAGAAGCCTAAGCGCCAGGGTGATCTAGGCTCCCTTCCGGATTTGCCGTTTATCGGGCAAATAGAAGACTACTATGAAACAAACCCGATTGCGCGCGCGTCGGCCATCATGGCGGAATTGGCCGCGCTTAGCCAAGATGTAGATTTGGGAGCAACCGGCACCCATGGTTGATTGGAGCGCATTCTGGAGTAAATACGGTTTCCCCGCCGCGATGATTTTGGGGCAAAGCGTGCTCACGCTCGTGGCTTTGCTCTTAATCGTAGCTTACCTTTTGCTCGCTGATCGCAAAATCTGGGCGGCTGTGCAGCTTCGGCGCGGCCCTAACGTCGTGGGCGCCTTCGGGCTTTTGCAATCCTTCGCGGATTTCCTTAAATTCGTTCTGAAGGAGCCCATCATCCCATCAGGCGCCGATAAGACGGTCTTCCTTCTTGCGCCCATCGTAACGTCGGTGCTTGCTTTGTCCGCCTGGGCCGTTATTCCGGTCAACCAGGGATGGGTCGTCGCAGACCTCAATGTTGGCATTCTTTACCTTTTCGCCATCTCATCGCTTGGCGTTTATGGCGTCATCATGGGCGGATGGGCGTCGAACTCGAAATATCCATTCCTCGGGGCGCTTCGCTCGGCGGCGCAGATGGTTTCCTATGAGGTTTCCATCGGCTTCGTTATCATCACCGTACTTCTCTGCGCCGGATCGCTCAATCTCACCGACATCGTGAATGCGCAGCGTGGGCCATACGGGCTTCTGAATTGGTATTGGCTGCCGCTCTTCCCGATGTTCATCATATTCTTCGTGTCGGCGCTTGCGGAAACCAATAGACCACCCTTCGATCTGCCGGAGGCCGAGTTTGAACTCGTCGCCGGATACATGGTCGAATACTCATCGACGCCCTATCTTCTGTTTATGCTCGGCGAGTATGTGTCCATCGTTCTCATGTGTGCGCTGACTACGATTTTGTTTCTGGGCGGCTGGCTACCTCCGCTTGACATTGCGCCCTTGAATTGGGTGCCTGGGATCATCTGGTTCCTGATCAAGGTCTGCTTTGTCTTCTTCATGATCGCGATGGTGAAGGCCGTCGTTCCTCGCTATCGCTACGACCAACTCATGCGGCTTGGCTGGAAAGTCTTCCTGCCAACGTCGCTCGCCATGGTTGTGGTAGTGGCGGCCGTGCTGCAATTCGGGGGCTTTGCGCGTTAGCGCCAAGTCTTTCCCGCTAAAGGAGAGCTCTCCATGGGAGGCTTTGCTCAATCGCTTCGCTCGGCAGTCCTTGCCGAATTCGTTGTCGCGTTCTGGCTTGGCATGAAATATTTTTTCAAGCCGAAAGCGACGGTAAACTATCCAAACGAAAAAAACCCGGTAAGCCCGCGCTTCCGGGGCGAGCATGCGCTTCGGCGTTATCCGAACGGCATGGAGCGTTGCATTGCATGCAAACTCTGTGAGGCAATCTGCCCAGCCCAAGCGATCACCATCGAAGCCGGTCCGCGCCGCAATGACGGCACGCGCCGCACGACGCGCTATGACATCGACATGGTGAAGTGCATTTATTGCGGCTACTGCCAGGAAGCGTGCCCTGTTGACGCTATCGTTGAGGGTCCGAACTTCGAGTTCGCCACCGAAACCCGCGAAGAGCTTCTCTACGATAAGGAAAAGTTGCTCGCGAATGGCGATCGCTGGGAGCGTATACTCGCAAAAAACATTGAACTCGACGCGCCATACCGCTAACGCTTTGCAAGCAAAACCCATCGCATGGATCGCGTGAGTTTGAGACGGCTGGGACCGATCTGGCCAACACATTTAGAGGCTAGCCATCAGAAATCGCACTGCATCGCCGGTCCCCGGCTCGTGCAATGCGATGAACGAGAAGTTGAGAATTCAGCGGCATGACCATCGCAGGCTTTTTCTTTTACGTATTCTCCATCATTCTGGTGGCCTGCAGCGTCATGGTCATCAGCGTGCGAAATCCTGTGCACGCGGTGTTGTTTCTAATCCTCGCATTCTTCAACGCTGCGGGCCTCTTCGTCCTCTTGGGCGCCGAATTCCTCGCGATGATCCTCGTCATCGTTTATGTGGGCGCGGTCGCGGTTCTCTTCCTCTTCGTCGTGATGATGCTCGATGTGGATTTCGCGGAACTGCGTTCCGGCTTCACCCGCTATTTGCCCATAGGGCTCGCCGTCGGAGCCGTGTTGCTGACGGAGCTGATCTTCGTTGTGTCGGGTTTCGGAATAGCGCCAGGCGCGATGCAGCCGATCCCGCCCGATAACATTACCAATGCGCAGGCGATCGGCCGCGTACTCTACACAAAATATGTCTTCTTCTTCGAACTTGCTGGCGGAGTCCTTCTTGTCGCTATGATCGGGGCCATCGTTTTGACGCTTCGCAGCCGCGAACACGCTAAGCGGCAGAATGTAGCCCGTCAGGTCGCGCGGACCCGTGAGGACGCTATCGAGGTCGTGCAGGTCCAAACCGGGAAAGGGTTGTTATAATCGCCATGCAAAACGCGATTTCTCCCATTGAGGCCGCCACCGGCATCGCCTTGCAACAATATCTGACCTTGGGCGCAGTGCTGTTTACGCTCGGCGTCTTCGGTATCTTCCTGAACCGCAAGAATGTCATCGTCATTCTGATGTCGGTTGAGCTGATGCTGCTTGCGGTTAATATCAACCTTGTCTCCTTCTCAGCCTATCTCAATGATATTACCGGCCAGGTTTACGCATTACTTGTGCTCACGGTTGCCGCTGCCGAGGCCGCAATCGGTCTTGCTATCGTGGTGGTTTATTTCCGCAATCGCGGCTCCATTGCCGTTGATGACATCAACTCGATGAGGGGCTGAAGCAGTCATGTACTCAGCCATTGTCTTTTTGCCGCTGGCAGGCGCACTTATTGCAGGCTTCTTTGGGCGTACGCTCGGAAACAAAGCGTCGGGCGCCATAACAAGCCTGCTGCTTGTCGTTGCGGCGGTGTTTTCCTGGATAGTGTTCTATCGCGTCGCTCTTCACGGAGAAGAAGCGCGCGTCACTCTTATGTCCTGGATCGGCGCGGGCGATTTGCAGTCGTCATGGGCCTTGCGCATCGACACCTTGACCGCCGTCATGCTGGTGGTCGTGAATACCGTTTCGGCGCTCGTCCACATTTACTCCATCGGCTACATGTCGGATGATGACCGGCAGCCTCTTTTCTTCGCAGAGCTTTCGCTGTTCACCTTTGCGATGCTCTCATTGGTCACAGCCGACAATTTCATTCAGCTCTTCTTCGGCTGGGAGGGCGTCGGGCTCGCATCTTATCTCCTGATCGGCTTCTGGTATCACAAGCCTTCAGCGAATTCGGCGGCCATAAAGGCGTTTGTCGTTAATCGCGTCGGCGATTTCGGCTTCGCACTCGGCATTTTCGCGGTCTACTACTTCTTCCGCGATGTCAACTTCGACACGGTTTTTGCTGCCGCCCGCGAAAAGCAAGCGCTTACGGCCACGTTCTTCGGCTACCAGGTAGACGCTTTGACGCTCATATGCCTCTTCCTCTTCATGGGAGCGATGGGCAAATCGGCGCAAATTTTTCTGCACACTTGGTTGCCCGACGCAATGGAAGGGCCGACGCCGGTGTCCGCGCTTATCCATGCGGCGACGATGGTGACAGCGGGCGTGTTCATGGTGGCGCGTCTCTCCCCGCTGTTTGAGCTGTCATCAACTGCGCTGACGGTTGTCACGATAGTTGGCGCGACCACGGCATTCTTCGCAGGTACCGTTGGCCTAGCGCAGAACGACATTAAGCGCGTCATTGCTTATTCGACCTGCTCGCAGCTCGGCTATATGTTTGCCGCACTTGGGCTTCGCGCCTATAGTGCAGGCATCTTCCATCTCTTCACCCATGCGTTTTTCAAAGCCCTGCTCTTCTTAGGCGCGGGCTCTGTGATTCATGCCCTCCATGGTGAGCAAGACCTTCGTAAAATGGGCGGCCTTCGCGGGGCGATACCCTTTACCTACTACATGATGCTCATAGGCACGCTTTCGCTGACCGGCTTTCCCTATTTCGCGGGTTACTTCTCGAAGGACGCCATCATCGAAGTAGCGCATGCGTCACACGCTCCCGCCGCTGCCTACGCCTTCTGGATTCTGAATTTCGTGGCGTTTCTAACGGCATTTTATTCCTGGCGGCTTATCTTCATGGCCTTTTTCGGCAGGCCGCGCGACGAGCACGCGTTCGAACATGCCCATGAATCGCCGCCCGTCATGACAGTGCCCTTGTTTTTGCTGGCCATCGGAGCAGTCGCGGCGGGTTTTGTCTTCGAACACTTCTTCATTGGCGAAGGCTATGCCGGGTTCTGGCGCGGAGCGCTCTTCACGCTTCCCGACAACACAATTCTAGCCGAAAGCCACGCCGCCGAATCGCCATTCATGAAGTGGCTGCCGACCATTATGATGCTTTCAGGCTTTTTACTCGCCTATGTTTCGTACATGGCGGTGCCTAGCATACCCGCCTGGACGGTTCGTAATTTCAAGCCAGTCCACGCCTTCCTCTACAATAAGTGGTACTTCGACGAAATCTATGACTGGCTCATCGTTCGGCCGTATCGCTGGCTCGCGCGCATCCTGTGGGTTTACGGCGACGGCATGATTATCGACGGTCTCATCGATGGAATTTCTGCGCGCGTTATCGACGTCACCAAGCGCGCCGTCAGGCTTCAGACCGGATATGTCTATCACTACGCATTCGTAATGCTCATCGGTGTGGCCATTCTTGTGAGCTACTTCGCGTATCAATTGCACGGGGCACTGTTTAAGATATGAAAGATTGGCCCGTTCTCACCACTATTATGCTTCTACCGCTGATCGGGGCGTTCTTCGTTTCCATCATAAAGGGCGAAGACGAAGCGGCTTTACGCAATATACGCTGGGCCGCCCTCTGGACCACGCTTGATCACCTTTGCGGTCTCGCTCGTGCTCGTCGCGCAATTCGACCCCACGAACACCGCATTTCAATTCGTGGAAAAGCGGCCATGGCTCAGCGGCACGATTTCCTATTATGTCGGCCTTGACGGTATATCGCTGCCATTCGTGATCCTCACCACATTCCTGATGCCGATCAGCATCCTCGCGAGTTGGCGCGCCATCAAGCTTCGCGTGAAGGAGTATATGATCGCGTTCCTCGTGCTGGAAACGCTGATGATCGGTGTGTTCTGCTCGCTTGATCTCGTGCTGTTCTACCTCTTCTTCGAAGGCGGCCTCATTCCGATGTTCCTCATCATCGGAGTATGGGGCGGTGCACGGCGTGTTTACGCGAGCTTCAAATTCTTTCTCTATACGCTGCTCGGCTCGCTTTTGATGTTGCTGGCGATACTCGCGATGTATGGCCAAGCTGGCACGACCGAGATCCCTGAGCTTCTCAACTACAAATTCGCCGCAAGCCTGCAAGTCTGGCTCTGGTTTGCTTTCCTCGCATCCTTCGCGGTAAAGCTGCCGATGTGGCCGGTGCATACTTGGTTGCCGGACGCGCATGTGGAAGCACCTACTGCCGGATCGGTTATACTTGCCGCGATCCTCTTGAAGATGGGTGGCTACGGGTTCTTGCGGTTCTCGTTGCCCATGTTCCCAGACGCGTCCGCCACCTACGCGCCATTGATGTTCACGCTTGGCGTCATCGCGATCATTTATACCTCGCTCGTAGCGTTCGCCCAAAAGGACATGAAAAAGCTCATCGCCTACTCGTCGGTAGCGCATATGGGCTTTGTCACTATCGGTATCTACTCGGGCACCATGCAAGGAGCGCAGGGCGCGGTCTTCCAGATGGTAAGCCACGGCATTGTCTCGGGGGCACTCTTCTTGGCCGTTGGCGTGGTCTATGACCGCATGCACACCCGCGAAATTTCTGCCTATGGCGGTCTCGCCGACAGGATGCCGATTTACGCCTTTTGCTTCATGGTCTTCACCATGGCCAATGTCGGTCTTCCGGGTACAAGCGGCTTTGTAGGGGAATTCCTATCACTGCTCGGTACCTATAAGGCGAACAGTGTCGCCGCGTTTTTTGCGACGCTCGGCGTCATATTGTCCGCAGTCTATGCGCTGAGCCTCTGCCGCCGCGTGATCTTCGGCAAGCTTGAGAAACCGTCTCTTGCAAACATTAAAGACATGACGCCGCGCGAGATCGGGATCATGGCGCCGCTCGTCATTCTGACCATTCTCCTGGGCTTTTATCCCCGCCCGGTCCTCGATACCACCTGGGCCTCGGTCAAAGCAGCCATCACGCCTTATCAAACCGTGCTTGCCGCGCGAGAGGCTTCCGCTGTGCCGAAGACCGTCGCTGAACTTCATAAATAGGGCCGCGCCAAATGCTCGCCGATTACGCGCCGATTTTTCCTGAACTGTTCATCGCTTTGGCCGCAATCGTATTGCTGCTTTGGGGCGCTTATCACCGCCACGACGCAGGATTCAGCATCGGCATTGTCGCGATTTTCGTGCTGGGCGGCGCGGCGCTTCTCATTTTGCGGAATCCGCCTGTTTCGCAGGCCCTCTTCGGCGGCTCATTTGTTGATGACGGTTTCGCGCGTTTCATGAAGATACTGACGCTTGCTGGCTCAGCTTTCGCGATGTTGCTGTCCTTCGACTATATGCGGCGCGAGCGCATTCTCCGGTTTGAGTATCCCGTCCTGGTTCTTATCGCGACCGTCGGAATGATGCTGACCATCTCCGCGAACGACCTCATCTCCCTTTATCTTGCGCTGGAGCTGCAAAGCCTCGCGCTCTATGTCGTGGCTGCCATTGACCGCGATAATTTGCGCTCGACCGAAGCGGGCCTCAAATATTTCGTCCTGGGCGTCTTATCTTCCGGCCTTCTGCTTTACGGGTCCTCACTCGTCTATGGCTATACAGGCGCAACAGTGTTCCCGCGCATTGCCGAGGCGGTGGCCACGCATGGCGTGTCGATCGGCTTTGTCTTCGGCCTTGTTTTTGTGCTGGCCGGCCTTGCCTTCAAGATCGCCGCTGTACCATTCCACATGTGGACGCCTGATGTGTATGAGGGATCGCCCACGCCGGTAACTGCCTTTTTTGCATCGGCAGCGAAAATCTCGGCCATGGCTATGGTGCTGCGAGTCGTCCTCAGCGCGTTTCCGGACGCAGCGCAGCAATGGCAGCAGATCATCATCGCGATCTCGGTCGCATCGATGGGGCTTGGCGCTTTCGCAGCCATCGGCCAGCAAAATATCAAGAGGCTCTTGGGCTACTCTTCGATTGGCCACATTGGATATGCGCTCATCGGGCTGGCTGCCGCGACCCCTAATGGCGCAGCGGGCGAAGGCGTATCGAGCGTCCTTATCTACTTGACGATTTATCTCCCCATGACGCTCGGGAGCTTCGCCTGCGTGCTCGCGATGCGCCGTGGGAACAAGTTCAGCGAGAATATTGCGGACCTTGCCGGAATATCGCGCCAAAAGCCGCTCTTCGCGTTCCTTTTCGCCATGCTTCTGTTTTCGCTTGCTGGCATACCGCCGCTCGCGGGCTTTTTCGCGAAATTTTATGTGTTTAACGCCGCCATCCAGGCGCATCTTTATTGGCTCGCCGTAGCGGGCGTGGTGTTTTCGGTTATCGGTGCCTATTATTACTTACGGATCATCAAGATCATGTATTTTGATGAGCCTGCCGCAGGCTTTGAGCCGATGTCTTCCTCTGTGAAAATCACCCTGGGGTTGTCAGCGGCCTTTGTAATCTTATTTTTCCTAAGCCCGAGTATCCTCAAGGCGGCCGCCGACACAGCCGCGCGATCTTTGTTTTGACCCCGTGAGTTCACAGTTTACGCCAGACCTTAAATTTATAGTTCCCGATAGCCAAAGCGTTGTCTGCCTGCGGAGCGTTGACTCAACCAGCGACGAGGCGTTGCGCCGCCTAAGCGCCGGATGCCAAACACCGCTCTGGATCGTTGCGGAGGAGCAGACCAAAGGCCGCGGACGGAGCGGCAGGGTTTGGCATTCCCCGCCCGGGAACCTTTATGCAAGCCTTCTTCTCACATCAAAAGTGAGCGTTGCGACGGCTACGCAGCTCTCCTTCGTCGCAGGCATTGCCGCGCTTGAGGCTATAGCGGGCGTTCTTCCGCCAGCCCGGCGCGGCGCCCTGAAGCTGAAATGGCCGAACGATGTTCTATGCGACAAGGCGAAATTGGCAGGCATCCTTCTCGAAAGCCTCAAAGCGCCCAATGGGGACGGCCTCGCCGTGATATTGGGCATTGGCATCAATGTGTCGAGTGCTCCATCTGGAACTGATCGCGGCGTAACAAGCCTTGAGTTACCGCCATCGGCTATACCAGAAGTGTTCAACGCGCTCGCCGCGTCCTGTGTGCATTGGCTGGCAATTTGGAACGAAGGCAAAGGCTTCGCCTCGATCCGCGAAGCATGGCTTGAACGCGCCTTTGCGCTGAACGAGCCAATCAGCGTAAATTTGAACGGTAAAGTGATTCACGGCAGGTTTTGCGGCGTTGATATTGGGGGAGCACTTCAACTTGAAACGCATCCAGGAGTTGTCATGAGAATCACGGCAGGCGACATTTATCCAGACCTCGGGCATCAACACTGAGAAGCACTCGCCTTCTCCCAGCAAGCAGGACACTATAAGAAGCATGCTAGAAACCGCATTGCCCGCCTCTCCCGAACTTGTGTTCCTGCCGCTGGGCGGCATAGGGGAAATTGGTCTTAACGTTTATCTTTATGGCATTGGCTCCGCAGAGGACCGCCAATGGCTGATGGTCGATCTCGGCGTCACATTCCCCGACGACACGGAGCCGGGGGTGGAGGTCGTGCTTCCGGACCTTCGCTTCATTGAAGAGGAGCGAAAAAGCCTCGCCGGCATTCTCATCACGCATGCGCATGAGGATCACATCGGCGCGGTAGCCGAGATGTGGCCGCGTCTTCGCGTGCCGGTCTACGCCACGAAATTCGCCGCCCGGCTCTTGCGAGGCAAACTCGAAGAACGGGTTTACCGCTCCGAAGTGCCGATTGTCGAGGTGGTGCAGGGGTCACGGTTTCCCATCGGCCCCTTCGACGTTGAACTCGTAACGGTCGCTCACTCCATACCCGAATGCAACGCAGTGTATCTGCGGACGCCTGGCGGCAATGTACTGCACACGGGCGATTGGAAATTCGACGATGCGCCCCATTGGGGCATGCCGACCGATGAAGCGAAGCTCGCGCGCTGCGGCGAAGAGGGCGTGCGCGTTCTTGTCTGCGACAGCACGAATGTGCTGCTTGAGGGGATCAGCGTCACCGAAAAGCTTGTCGCGGAGAATTTGAAGACGTTGATCGGCCGCACAAAGGGGCGGATCGCGATCACAACTTTCGCGTCGAATGTTGCCCGTCTCATCGCGATTGCCGAGGCCGGCCGCGCGGCCGGCCGTGAGCTTGTCCTCGTGGGCCGCGCTATGCATCGCATCGTCGAGGCTGCGCGAGATACCGGGCTATGGCCGGAGCATCTTTCTTATTCTGACCAGGACTATTTCACGTCAATTCCACGCGACAAAGTACTCGCGCTGGTAACAGGCAGCCAGGGAGAGGCGCAAGCCGCGCTTGCCCGCATCGCGCGCGGCGAACATCCTTTTGTGAAGTTCGACCGGGGCGACACGATAATTTTTTCCTCGCGCACTATTCCCGGCAATGAAGACCCGGTTAACCGCATACAAAATCAGCTCGCCGACCGAGGCATTACGCTTGTTACGGAGATTCCTGAAGGTCCGATCCACGCATCGGGACATCCGCGGCGTGGCGAATTGGAGAAGATGTACCGTCTTACCAAGCCCACCTTCATAATCCCAATGCATGGGGAACCTCGCCATTTGGAGGCTCACGCCACCTTAGCTGAAAGCCGAGGGATCACCGCGATTCGCGGGATACGTGATGGAAAGCTCTTCCATTTAGGCCCCAATGAACCGCATCTTTTAGATGCCGATGTGCCGAAGGGCCGCCTCTATCGCGACGGCAACCTCGTTTTGAAGTCAGGCGACCCCGCAATCGCTGAAAGGCGGCGGCTCTCATGGAATGGCTCCATAGCAGTTTCGTTGGTTATGCAGCGCAATGGAGAAGTTGCCACCGAACCGGAGGTGGCGTTGACAGGCATCCCCGCCGAAGATGCAAATGGTCTCGACATGGGCGAGCGCGTCATCGGCGCGGTCTATAACGCCGTGGAAAGTATCCCACGGGCGCGCCGCAAGGACCGCGAAATGGTCCGCGAGGCTGTTGCACGTTCTGTGCGTGCAGAGATGAAACTCGCCTGGGGCAAGAAGCCCGTATGTTCAGTTTTGGTTTCAATGATTTAGTTAAGGCATAGGGAGGCGGTGCATGATCGGACGGCTTAACCACGTGGCTATCGCTGTAAAGGATATCAAAGCAGCAACGGCGATCTATCGCGACACACTCGGAGCGAGCGTTTCCGAAACGGTGCCCCAGCCGGACCATGGCGTATCCACCGTCTTCATCACTTTGCCCAATACTAAAATCGAGCTGCTTGAACCGCTGGGTGAGGCGTCTCCCATTGCCAAATTCCTGGAGCGCAATCCCGACGGTGGCATCCATCACATCTGCTATGAGGTGGAAAATATACTAGCGGCCCGTGATCAGCTCCTTGCCCAAGGCGCTCGCGTGCTGGGTAGCGGCGAGCCAAAAATCGGAGCGCATGGCAAGCCAGTGCTTTTTCTTCACCCAAAGGATTTTTGCGGAACCCTCGTGGAAATCGAGCAAGTTTAGGCGGTCATAGTGAGTACTTCTCTCGCTCTTGCGATCTATTTTATCTGCTGGTGGATCGTGCTGTTTGCGATCCTGCCATTCAGAATTGGGCCGCAGCCGAGCGAGAGCGAACGCGATGCCTATGCGGAGGCCGCAGGCGCTCCGGCAGCCCCGAACATTCTGCTCAAATTTTTGATTACAACGCTCGTATCGACTTTAATTTTCGCAGTGATATACGCGGTCATCGCCCTTCAACTCATCAACTTGGAAAAGCTTCCTATTTGAAGGGGTAGCGTTTAGAGCGCTCTGGGACCAGCGATAACCGGCATGGCGATTGCCGGGATATCCTAGATCGCCACGGCGCGGCGCGCCTCGCGATGACAGCCTCCACGCCGTCATTGCGAGCGGAGCGAAGCAATCCACAGTGTTTTCCATTGAACCGCAAAATGCTCTAAATCGACACATTCGCGACGATAGCGAGGTTACGGAACGCTTCCGAGCCGCCTTTGGCCAACTCTTTGCCGATGATTTCGTCACCGTCCAGCGCACGAACGCCGCCATTCTTTGCGCCTACGATCATATTCATCGTTATAAGCGCATAGCCATCGCTGGCGCTTGAGACGCCAATCCCGACATTGGCCCCGTCAATCATATTATTGACAACGGTCACATTCCCAAGCTTCTTCGCGCCGCCAATCCGCACGCCAAACTGGCCCGTCGCGCCAATAAGATTGTTAGTGACCATCCCATCGCCTTCGGCGCGGATTGCGCTCGCCGCACATGCTGAGGCCCTATTGCCTGAGATAAAAAAGCGGGAGCCGCTGACGAAAAACCCGTCGCCATCACTGCCAAGAATCTGACAATCCATGATCGTCACATTTTTGCACTGCCTCGCGATCAGCGCCGCGCCGCCGAATGCAACGCCGCGAAGGCCAATGTCTTGCTTATTGACCGCCTCGAAGACCGGAGCAGGCGCTTGCGGCAGAAGCACGGTGAGGCCAGCCACCCCAATGATGGTGGAGTTCGACGGCAATTGGAGACTTGAAACGCGATACTGGCCGGCAGGGATCAGGACGGGTTGCCCCGCTTGCGAAAGCTCGTTGATTGCTTTCTGCATCGCGGCGGACTGATCGCGGAAACTGTTTGGTTCGACGCCGAAATCAGCAACGCTGCGGCCCGCCGGAAGGGGTGCAGCCTCAGCCTGCGTCGCGCCCAACAAAGCGGCGGCTGCCCCGCCCATTCCGATAAAATACCTGCGATCCATTGACGCCACTTCCCTTGTCTTTTCGGTGCGTTTCTTGCTGTCTCGCCCGTAGCACGGCATTGGCGCTCGCGCGAACAAGAATACGCGCGCCATCGACAAGGTCTTGCATCGATATGAGCGGCTTGACCTCAGTTGCCACCCCCAAGGCCGGGACGTGAACGAAAGTCACAAGAGGCTGTGCAGCCCCGTTCGCGTGCGCCAAGCTATAATAAAGAAGCGCATTGCAAAGATAACGCCCGGCATCATTCGAAAGAGCGACCGGGTATCCTGCGGCTCTCAGGGCACGAAGCAGCGGAAGCGCGGGCAACGTTGTTTTGATTATCGCCGGACTTCCCGGAAGAAGCGGCTTCCCCGGGCGGGCGACGCCTACGTGGTCTTCTTTCGTGCCGTGCAGATTGAAAGCCCGCGTTTCGATTTCGAACGTGGTTATGGATTGCGCCACTCCAAAATGAAGCACGGCATCGGGCCTATGCTTGGCAATCCCAGCCTGCGCCGCCTCCATGGCTCCTTCCCAGATTACCGGGATGATTTCAGCCGAAAGCTTTATACCCGCCATCGGGGCGCTCGTAGCGAGCGCGTCAACCAGCAAGCCTGAAGCATTTTCGGGAATCCCAGGGAAAGGTCCGAACCCGGTTATAAGAACCCGAACAGGTGCTGCGGACGCTGGCATCATCGACCTCCAAGTACCATCGTTGCAATCTCGTCCGCCGCAACGGAAGGCGGCACGCTTCCTGCGCGAATAGCCTGTTCAAGCTCCGCGACCTTGGCCGTTACAGCTTCATTTAGGAGAAATCTCTGGCGGAACTGATCTTCCACCATGGCGTGCATCCAACGCACATCCTGTTCGCGGCGCTTTGCCTCTAATTCGCCTGCTGCTTCAAGCACTTCCCGGTGACGGCGCACCTCGGCCCAAAGCTCTTTCAATCCCCGTTCTTCGTGGGATGAAATGGTCAAAACGGGAGGCTTCCACGCGGCGCTTGGCGGTGTGAGGATATGGAGCGCGGCTTTGATAATCCGCAGCGGCGGCGCGAGCAGGGCCTTCATTTGATCCATCGGCTTTGGTGATAGCGATCATGTCCGCCAGTTCCATCACGCCCTTTTTTATACCTTGAAGCTCGTCTCCGCCGCCCGCAAGCATGAGCACAAGGAAAAAATCGACCATCCCCGCGACAGTGATTTCGGATTGTCCGACGCCGACGGTTTCAACCAGCACGACGTCGAACCCGCCCGCCTCGCAGAGAAGGATCGTTTCGCGCGTGGTGCGCGCCACGCCGCCAAGAGTACCAGAGGACGGCGAGGGGCGAATGAACGCGTTTGCATCGGCTGCCAGCCGAGCCATGCGCGTTTTATCGCCGAGGATTGCGCCGCCGGAGCGGCTGGAAGACGGATCGACCGCAAGAACCGCGACCCGATGGCCCTTTGCCGTGAGAAGGCTGCCAAGTTCGTCGATCAGCGTGGACTTGCCAACGCCCGGTGCGCCCGTGATCCCAACACGGTGAGCGCGCCCTGCGCTGGAGTTAAGCAATGTCAGGAGTGCGCGCGACTGCGCCTTGTGATCGGCCTTGCTGCTTTCGATGAGCGTTATCGTGCGAGCAAGCGCAACGCGATCTCCCGCGCGAATTCGATCCGCTAGAGTGCCGACAGTCATCGACGGCGCGACACCGCTGCCGGGTATGGGCCAGGGTATAGAATCGTCATCGCTCATGCTTAAGGGTTAAGAGACGTGGTCCGGTAAGACAAGTCCTCAAAGCACGTTTTGTTGCTCTGCAATTTCTACTGGAAATATCGTGACTCTGATTGACCTTTTCGTATCGCGACTTGGTTGGTGACGAAGATAACTTCATAATCGCTCGCGTACATCGTCAGGAAATGATCAATTGCAGGTTTCGGATTCAACCCCTGATATTGATCGTGTTTCCACGCATAATCGTCCCAAATTAACACGCCACCCACCTTAAGGAGGGGCCACGCCATGAGGCTATCTAGAAGGACGTGGCGATAAAAATGCGAACCATCGATATAAATAATATCATATTTCTCTGTATGAGTTGAAATATCAGCTAGCCTATCGAGCGACGTACCCTTCAAAATAGTCACCCTATCCATTATTGGTGCGATGTTCTGCAAGAACCTTGCCTCTAGGTTACCGACAAGCTCTTCTGAGTGCTCGTCGCTGCCCTCGAAGGTATCGATGCAGGTTAGTTTCGCATTTGGAAATAGGTTCGATGCATAGAGGAGCGAGCGCCCTTCGAACGACCCCACTTCGAGATAATCCATCACGATGTTTTTCTGTGGCTCGAGGAAGCTACTCCAAGCCGACCGTGCACTGAACCAGTCTTGTGTAAAACTCGCACCTTCAAAAACGGCGTCGTCTGCTTGACCGGAATTCAAAATCAAACCGGATGTTTGCCTTAGATGTTTTTTCAGGACTGGATGAACTTAAATCATCGGCCCCCTCTGCCTCATCACCCGGTTGGGATAGGTATAGTTTTTTACGGTCCTAAGAAACTGGTTGAAAGCGGTTTTCTGTCTCATGGACTCCCTCACAAGCAAGCGTTCCGTCCAATATCACCAAATGCGGAACTTGCTAAACATTATTCGCCAGAATGAAAAGATTGGCCGGAGGTTGCTTTGCAACGGGGTATAAATCAATCCCCACGCCTTCCTCCGTGTAAAGATCGTAAACGCCTCACGGGCCTGGAAAACGAAATTCGGCTTCCTCGATCTCGCTTTGTTTGTCGCGGTTCGCGGAAGCGGGTTTCCACCCCTGTTGCCGATATTCCGCGCCTCTTTCCTCAATGTCGACAGGGCCATGCTTTTTCATGATGTCACTTGCTTCGACGGCGCGGCTTTCATCTGCTCGGACAGAGACTAAAGTGCCACCGCGCTGCACGGTTTCGGCGTAGAGCTGAGCTTGGTCCTCGGAGATGCCGTAGTCCACAAGCGCGCCGATAAGCCCTCCTGCAATAGCGCCAGTGGCGGCGCCAGCGAGCGTTGTCGCGAGTACACCTGCCGCGATGAGCGGCCCAATGCCAGGGATTGCTAGAAGGCCAAGAGCTGCGAGAAGGCCGGTCCCTGCTCCGGCGACGCCGCCAAGGGTTGCTCCCGTTGCTGCTGCGACTGTCTCTTCTTCGCCCGGGCCTCGCTCCTCTTTTGCGCGTCCAACCACGCTGATTTGATCGTCAGCAAATCCCGCCGCCTCTAGCTCTTTCACGGCGTTTTCTGCGGCGGCATAGTCGTCATATACATGCGTGATTGCTACTGGCATGATGGTCTCCAGTTATTATGGACAGGGTTGGTCGCGATAGCCGGACTCCATGGTCTGTCGCGACCTTTAATCGCAAGCTTTGTGGTTTGGTAAGACCGCAGAGAAGCAAAAGTTCCATTATATCTGCTCGGAAAGGTCCGGTTTGCTGCAACATAAGCTTGCAACAAAAGTGCAACGCGCCTATTTTTGGATGATCCCAACAGTTTCGAGGTTTGCATGGCTCGCGTCACAGTCGAAGATTGCGTTGATAAGGTACCGAACCGGTTTGAGCTGGTATTGCTTGCTGCTCACCGCGCGAGGGCCATTTCATCGGGAGCGCCGATCACGATCGATCGCGATGATGACAAAAATCCCGTTGTCTCTTTGCGGGAGATCGCCGAATGCACCGTGTCGCCAGAGGATCTCAAGGAAGATCTCATTCACTCCATGCAGGCCTATGTTGAGGTCGATGAGCCGGAAGCCGAGGCAGCCCCTGCCCTTCCAAGCTCAAGGCATGTGAACGTCCTCGGCCCGGACGACCTCTCTTCCGATGCCGTGATCGACCGGATCAGCGAAGAAGAGCTTCTGCAGGGTCTTGCCCGCAGCATTCCCGCAGACGGAACTGGCGGACGTTCCAAGGGCTAAAAAAGTAATAGAAGAACTGAGACGCGGAGCTTGCCCGCGTCCCAGTTTTCTTTAAAGTTACTTTGCAACCTTAAAGGCCGAGCAAGCCGTGCGCCTAGAGACTCAGGCGAGACCGCAGCCGATTATGCGGCAGTATGATCTCGTCGAAAAAGTTTTAAGCTATAATCCCAAGGCTGACGAAGCCTTGCTGAACCGCGCTTATGTTTATGCCATGAAAGCTCATGGCCAGCAGAAGCGGGCGTCGGGCGACCCTTATTTCTCTCACCCTCTGGCTGTAGCCTCGATACTTACCGGGCTGAAGCTTGACGACGACACGATTGCCACGGCCCTTCTCCACGACACCATCGAAGACACGGAGACGACCAAAGCCGAGATAGAGCGCATCTTCGGCGGGAACATCGCCGCGCTTGTCGATGGCCTTACCAAGATTGAAAAGCTTAATCTCGTCTCCAAAAAGACCGAGCAAGCTGAGAATTTCCGAAAGCTCCTCATCGCTATCTCAAGCGACGTGCGCGTCCTGCTCGTGAAGCTCGCTGACCGGCTGCACAATATGCGCACGCTGGAACATATGAAGCCGGAGAAGCGCCGCCTTATTGCTCAGGAAACCATGGATATCTATGCGCCTCTTGCTGGGCGAATGGGCATTCAGGAAATCCGCGATGAGCTTGAAGAACTCTCCTTCCAGTGGCTTCACCCTGCGGCATATGAAACGCTGATGTCGCGCCTCAATGCGCTGCGTGAGCAAAATCGCGGGCTCACAGAAGAGATCGCCTCCGATCTGAAAACAAAGCTTGAGGCCAAGTCTATCAAAGCGGAAGTATCGAGCCGGGAAAAGAAGCCTTACTCGATCTGGCTTAAAATGCAGAACAAGCAGATTAGCCTGGAGCAGCTCTCTGACATCTACGGCTTCCGCGTAACAGTCCCGACGGTAGGAGAATGCTATGCGGCGCTGGGCGCTGTGCATACGAGTTGGCGCGTCGTGCCTGGCCGGTTCAAGGACTACATCTCGACGCCGAAGGCTAACGACTACCAATCCATTCATACAACGATCGTCGGCCCCCGCCATCAGCGCGTCGAACTGCAAATTCGCACCGCCGAAATGCATCAGATCGCGGAATACGGCGTCGCCGCACATTCCGGATATAAACTCGCCGCGCTGGCTAAGCTCAATGGAGACGCCGGGAACAAGAATGGCTCCGGCCCAAGCGAAAGCTCCGCCTATCAGTGGCTACGAAAACTCGTGGAGAACCTGCTTGAGGGGGACAATCCAGAGGAGTTCTTGGAGCACACAAAGCTTGAGCTGTTCCTCGATCAGGTCTTTTGCTTCACGCCGAAGGGGCGCCTCATAGCACTGCCTCGCGGCGCCAACGCCATCGATTTCGCCTATGCTGTGCATACAAGCGTCGGCAATCGCTGCGTCGGCGCGAAAATAAACGGGCGGCACATGCCGATCCTCAGCGAGCTGAAAAATGGGGACGAGGTAGAAATCATTCTCTCGGACGGTCAGACGCCCCCAGCCGCATGGGAGGGAGCGGTGATCACCGGCAAGGCTCGCTCCGCCATCAGGCGAGCCACCCGCGAGGCTGTCCGGAAACAATATTTCTCGCTCGGCCGCGACATCATGAAGGCCGGCTTCGAACGGATTGGCAAGCCATATGCGGATTCAGTCCTCGCCGCCGTACTTCCTCGCGTTGGGCAAAAGACAGTCGAGGATTTGCTAACGGCGGTCGGTCGAGGTGAAACAAGCGCCGACGAAGTTTTGGTTGCAGTCGAACCAGGAATTACCCCAAACGTTGTCCCGAAACGCCGCGCAATGACCCGCACCGATGAGGGCTGGTTCAATCTGCGCCGCGTCGCAAGCTTTAAGTTCCGGTGGCCCGGTAGCGACGATGCGTCCGACAGAGAAGGTCCGCATGGCATTCCGATACGCGGTATCAATGGCACCTCGATCATTCGTTTCGCCGACGGCGGCGCGGTGCCTGGCGAGCGGATCGTTGGCATTCTCGACCCCGGCGAGGGAATTACGATCTATCCAATTCATTCACCAAAGCTTCGGGAATTTGAAGATCAGCTAGACCGTTGGATCGACGTCACTTGGGACATCGAGGAAGGGGCCACGGAGCGATTTCCCGCGCGGATCAAAGTCACCGCCCTCAACGAACCAGGGTCGCTTGGCAAGGTTGCGAGCGTTATCGGGGCGGAAGGCGGCAACATCGATAAACTCCAGATGGTCAACCGCGCGCGCGACTACACGGAAATGGTGATCGACCTCGAAGTGCTCGATCTTAAACATTTGACCGATCTCATTAACGGCGTAAAAAGCCTAAACGTGGTTAGTGCCATTAGCCGCGTGATAAGCTAGTAGGCTCCCTCCTCCATTCATTCATCCGGCCATGCTGACAGACGACGAGATCCTCAAAGAATTCCGCGACGCGCGCGCGTTGCTCGAAGGCCATTTCATCCTCACTTCGGGCAATCATTCGGCTGCCTATCTGCAATGCGCTCGCGTTCTCATGGACGCCCGGCGCGCTTCGAAGCTCTGTGAGGCGCTTGCGGAAAAGCTCAAGGCTTCAGGCGCGGCGGCTGGTGTCGATCTTGTCATTTCTCCGGCGATGGGAGGCGTGGTCGTCGGCCATGAGATGGGCCGCCAGCTTGGTGTGCCTGCAATCTTTTTCGAACGTGTTTCGGGCGCGTTTGAACTTCGCCGCGGCTTCGAAATCGAAGCTGGCCAGCGTTGCCTTCTTGTTGAGGACGTCGTCACCACGGGCCTTTCGTCGCGAGAATGCATCGCCGCGGCTAAAGCGAATGGCGGAACTGTTGTCGCAGCCACAGCTCTCGTGGACCGCTCAGGAGGGCGGGCGGACCTGACCGTGCCTTTCGTTCCGCTTATCGGGCTTGACATTCCCCATTTCGCACCCGATCAACTGCCAGAGCATTTGAAATCCATCCCTGTTGTCAAACCGGGTAGCCGGGGCTTGAAGGTTTAACGTGGCGTCCCGACTCTCCATCTGTTGCACGCCGAACGCTCGCTTAAGTTTCGGCGCTCCGTAGGCTTCCGCAGGCCAGGAAGAAATGCTTTTTAAACGACAACGCAGATTATCGCCGCTCGAACGCTTGCGAAACGCGCTTTGGCCCACTCGGAGTTTCGAACGATCTTTCCGGTACATGATGTTGCGGCTTTGGCGCATTCCGGGCTCGTCGCATAGTATCGCACTCGGATGCGCTGCAGGCGTGTTTGCAATTTTCACGCCATTTCTAGGTTTCCAGATGATGCTCGCCGCGCTTCTCGCTTGGGCTTTGCGCGGCAACGTTCTGGCGTCAGCGGTGGGGACGTTCGCCGGCAATCCATTAACCTACCCGCTTATCTGGATTTCGACATTCACTCTGGGTAATTTCTTCTTAGGCACCTCAGCCAGCGCAGGGATCGATCAACTTTCATTGGGCGCACGCGCAATTGGGCACAGCATAAGGGAAGTTTCGCCTGACGGTGTTGCGACGGCTGTCCATGGCTTATGGCCAGTATTGAAACCCATGGCGCTCGGCTCGCTGCCTCTCGGCGGCCTAACCGCTCTTAGTGTTTACTACCTCATGCTGAATGTTCTGAATGCTCAAAAAGGGCGCAGGCTTGAGAAGGCTGGCATTAAGCCGGTTCGGGCGGCTGATCCGCTTGCGGGGGTTTGATGGCGAAAACCGGCTCCGTTCGTCTTGGCGTCAATATCGATCATGTCGCCACTTTGCGAAACGCCAGAGGCGGGTTTTTGCCTGATCCGCTGAGAGCAGCGAACATCGCCATCGAAGCTGGGGCAGATGGCATCACCGCTCACCTCCGCGAGGACAGGCGGCACATTCGCGATGACGACATCCGGCGGCTAAGGGCCGAAATTTCAGCTCCGCTTAATTTTGAAATGGCCGCCACCGTTGAAATGACGCGGATCGCGATACAAACGCAGCCTCACGCCTGCTGCTTGGTCCCTGAACGGCGTACCGAGGTGACGACTGAGGGCGGATTGGACGCGGCTGGGCTCAGAGCGAGCGTTGCTCCCGTCGTGAAGAGGCTCGGCGATGCTGGCATCCGTGTGTCTTTATTCATCGATCCAGATTTGCGGCAGATCGAAGCTGCGGCGCAGTTAGGGGCGCCGGTGGTAGAGCTCCATACGGGGACATATTGCGAGGCTTGGGTATCGGGCGAGGCGGTAGTGGCCGAACGCGAGCTTCAACGTCTCGCCAGCGCAGCAAAGGCCGCCGCCGCGAATGGTATCGAGGTTCACGCGGGCCACGGCCTCGACTTTGACACCGCCGCCCACCTCTCGGCTCTTCCCGAGATTATGGAATTGAATATCGGTCATTTTCTCATTGGCGAGGCCGTCTTCATTGGTCTTCCCGAAGCAATTCGCACCATGCGCGCCGCAATCGAAAGAGGGCGCTCGCTTGCGTCGCACCAGCTTGGGGCGCTTGCTCAACCTTCCACGGCGGGCGAGTAGAATGATCCTTGGCGTTGGCAGCGACATGGTCGATATTCGCCGCATTGAGCAAACCATCGACAATTATGGCGAGCGCTTTCTCAACCGGATTTTTACCGATATAGAGCGAGCGAAATCGGATCGCCGGGCGGCGCGCGCCGCCTCCTACGCCAAGCGGTTTGCAGCGAAAGAAGCATGCGCCAAGGCGCTCGGAACTGGCCTTAGGGATGGCGTATTTTGGCGCGATATGGGCGTTATTAACCTGCCAAGCGGGCAACCTACGCTGAGTTTAACAGGTGGCGCCGCAAAACGCCTCGCTGAGCTTCTGCCGCCCAATCATGAAGCGCAAATTAATTTAACCATCACGGACGACTTCCCGATAGCCCATGCCATGGTTATTATATCAGCTAGACCCCCGTCTCTTCAGAGTATATCCGATTAGTAACGCGCCTGTTGGCTTGCTTTCGAAGGCGCATGGGCTATATCAGGCGCAGAGTGGGCTCGCCAAATGTATTAAATGGATTTGCGTCCGGACGCGCCCTTAAAACTACGTAAGCGCGTCGCAAGGAAATGATGCCTTCTTCACGTGAAGTGCGCGGCTTAAGCTAAAGCGGATTGGAAACATGAGTGTGAAAACGGACGCCCGACAGGAAGAGAACAAAAGTAGCGCTCTCGAACTGATTATAGTTCTTGTCCAGGCCGTCGCAATTGCCGTCGTAATCAGGATATTTCTATTTCAGCCGTTTAATATCCCATCCGGCTCCATGATACCGACGCTGCTCGTGGGCGATTATCTCTTTGTATCGAAATACAGCTACGGCTTCAGCAAATACTCGTTTCCGCTTGGGGTTAATCTTTTCAACGGCCGGATTTTATCCTCCGAGCCAACCAGGGGCGACGTGATCGTCTTTAAGACGCCTACCGATAATTCCACGGATTACATCAAGCGTCTTATCGGCTTGCCAGGCGACCGCATCCAGATGGTCAACGGCGTTCTCAACATCAATGGCCAGCCGGTGAAGCGCGAGCGTGTAGAAGACAAGATGATGGAAACGCGGTATTGCGGTATGATACCCGTTCATCAATATCAAGAAACGCTTCCTAGCGGGAAATCTTTCGTTACACAAAAATTGTCCGAAACATGCTCGGGCTATCGCCTTGCTGGCGGGAATGACACAGAGGTCTTCGTGGTTCCACCGGCTCATTTTTTCATGATGGGCGACAATCGCGATGATTCGGCGGATAGCCGCTTCTCCGTGCCGGTCGGCGTTGGTTTTGTACCGGCAGAAAATCTCGTGGGCCGCGCCCGCGTCCTTTTCTTCTCCATAGATTCGAATTCCGCGAGCTGGTTGGCGCCTTGGCGCTGGCCTTTCGAAATCCGCTGGTCTCGCATCGGAACTGTGATTCACTGAGTGCGTCCGAAAAAACCTCGACTTTCGGAGCTTGAGGAGCTCATTGGATACGACTTCCGTAACGTAAGCCTTCTTAAAGAGGCGTTGACGCATTCGAGCGCGAGAGGCGAGCGCGGCGGCCTCGACAATGAGCGGCTTGAGTTTCTCGGCGACCGCGTGCTTGGTCTTGCCGTCGCGGCTATTCTATTTGAACGCTTCCCCGAAGCGCGCGAGATCGAGTTCGCTCGCTATTACAACGCACTCGTCTGCAAAGATAGCTGCGCGCAAGTCGCTGAACAGTTGGGACTTGGCGCTCAATTGGTGCTCGCCGCAAGCGAGGCGAAGACGGGCGGGCGCAAAAAGCCCGTCATTTTAGCCGACGCCTGCGAGGCGCTGCTGGGAGCCGTGTTCCTTGACGGGGGACTAGATGCAGCGCATGGGGTCATTAGCAGGTGGTGGGAGCCCCTGATCGAAAGCATAAGCCCCGACGCGCCGGACGCAAAGACCGCTCTCCAGGAATACGCGCAAAGCCAAAAGCGTGGCCTGCCGAAATACGTGGAATTGGACAGAAGCGGTGTCGACCACGCTCCGATCTTCACCGTGGAGGTGAGGGTGGAAGGGTTTCCCCCTGCGCAGGGCGTAGGACCATCACTCAAAAAGGCGCAGCAAGCCGCAGCCGAAGCGCTGCTTATTCGCGAAGGCGTGCGGCAGCAGGAATGCGAAGATGCCTGAACATCAAGATACAAACGTCGAGCAGCGCTGCGGTTTCGTCGCTGTTATAGGAGCGCCGAACGCTGGCAAATCAACGCTGGTCAATGCGTTGGTTGGAGCCAAGGTGTCCATCGTCACCCACAAGGCACAGACCACCCGCGTGCGCGTTAGAGGCATCGCCCTTGAGGGAGAGGCCCAGATTATTCTCGTCGATACGCCAGGCATTTTCGCGCCCAAACGGCGGCTTGACCGGGCGATGGTCGAAACGGCATGGAGCGAAGCCCGCGATGCAGATTTGGTGGTGCTCGTTATCGATGCGATTCGCGGGTTCGACGAGCTGGCGGAGCCGATAGTGGAGGCTGCGCGCGGCCTTCATATGCCCGTGGCGCTCGCTCTGAACAAAGTCGACAAGCTGCACAAAGAAAAGCTTCTTGCGCTCACTCAAAGCGCTACGGAGACGTTAAAGCCAGATCGCACGTTCATGATCTCAGCCCTTTCCGGCGACGGTGTTCAGGATCTGAAATCTTATCTCGCCGAGCGAATGCCTCCTAGCGTCTGGCTCTTCCCCGAGGATCAGATCGCCGATGCGCCGCTGAGGCAATGGGCTGCGGAAGTAACACGCGAAAAGCTATTTATTCGCCTCCATGAAGAGCTCCCCTACGCCTCGACGGTTGAGACGACCGATTGGAAGACGATGAAAAATGGAGCGATCCGCATAGAACAGACGATCTTCGTGGAGCGCGATAGCCAGAAAAAGATTGTCCTTGGCTCGAAGGGACAGGCGATCAAACATATCTCCATGGAAGCGCGTAAGGAGATAGCGGAGGCACTGGACACGGTTGTGCATCTGTTTTTGTTTGTAAAGGTGCGCGAGAATTGGGGGGATGACCCCGAACGTTATCGCGAAATGGGCCTTGAGTTCCCAAAGAGGTGAGAAAAGCCCAAGCGGAGGCGTAGCTCATGAGATGGGCTGACGACGGCATTTTTCTCGCGGGGCGGCCACATGGCGAAACAAGCGTCATCGCCGGCATTTTCACGCGTGACCATGGCCGCAGCCTTGGCCTGGTAAAGGGCGGCCGGTCGCGGCGCCTGCGACCCCTGCTACAAACGGGCAATGGGCTTAAGGTCGAGTGGCGAGCAAGACTCGACGATCAGCTTGGCGTTTACACAGTGGAGCTTGCGGAGCCGGTCGCGGCGCGCGTGCTCGATGACAAGATCGCCCTTTCCGGCATAACAGCCTTAGCCTCCCTGCTACAGGTCCTGCCAGAGCGCGATCCGCATCCGAAGCTCTTTGATGTGGCCCGGGACTGTCTCGCGGTAGCTGGCGAACCGGACTTCCCTGCCTCGATGATCCAGTTCGAGCTGCGATTACTAGAAGAGCTGGGATTTGGGCTTGAGCTGTCACATTGTGCCGCCACGGGGCGCAGCGACGATCTCGCCTATGTATCACCCCGCTCTGGGCAAGCCGTAACGAGGGAAGCGGGAGAGCCTTATCAAGCCAAATTGTTACGCCTTCCCGAGTTTCTGATAATGCGCCGGGACAATGTCCCCCCTTCTCGGAGCGACATCGAAGACGGCCTCGCTTTAACGGGGTTTTTCCTAAAAACGCATGTGTTTGCTGACAGAGGGATTGCTCTGCCGCAGGCGCGAGAGGATTTCGCGCATCTTTTGCATCGGCGAAACTAATACAAAACGGAATTAGCTTCGCCGCCGCAAGGGCGATCTAAGTCTTTGGGACAATACCGCAAACGCTAGCGTTGCTATTAGGCATAGCTGAGTTTTAGATTGCGTAATGGCTGCGCTTTCTCCATTTATCAATTTGGGCAAGCCGTTCGGCCTCGTAACGGCTCTGATAAATTGTGGGATTTCGGTTTGCTGGGCGCTCTGAATTCACTTCATCGAATAACGGGCCTGGAAGCGCAGCGCCGCGAACAAATCGCACGCTCGACGATTACATTGCTAAATCCACCATCGCGCTAAAGAGGAAATTTCTGTGCCGGATATGGTTGCCGACGTTCAAGCGTACTTGCTCGCCCACCGCGACATGGCAGGTCCGATCTTAGGAGTTATCGCTTTTGGCGAGTCGCTTGTGCTTATCGGTCTCTTTTTCCCAGCAACCGCGATAATGCTGCTAACCGGCGGCCTCCTCCAGAAGGGCATATTGGACCCCGCAACAGTTATCGTATGGTCGATTGCTGGTGCCGTACTTGGCGACATCGTAACCTATTGGATTGGGCGCGCCATCGGACCAACCGTTGTGCATCATTGGCCCCTCAATCGTGATCCCTCGGCTGTTGCCCGAGCACGCCTCTTCTTCAGGAAATATGGCTTTCTATCAATTTTCATCGGCAGATTTCTTGGGCCGGTGCGCTCTACCATCCCGCTGGTCGCGGGAATGATGCGAATGCGGCATGTCACATTTCAAATTGCCAATGTCGTCTCGGCCATGGCGTGGGTGCCGTTTATGCTTCTGCCGGGGTACTTCTTCGCCAAGTACTTTAGCGATCTCACCATTCACCAATGGATTGGCATCATCGCCATTGTGCTTATTCTGACAATCATTTTCACTTTGGCCGGAGCGAGGATGCAGCAGCGCAAAGGCAAGGAACGGCGGGAGCGACGGCGCCCATTGCCTGCGGAATAGGGGTCGCCCCTTCACCCACCCTTCTCCCCGCGGGGGGAGAGGGAGAATAAAGCGCCCCCTTGGCCCCTTCAGGGAAGAAAAAACAGCGCCCGTCGCTTCTGCGAGGGAAAAAAAGAGAACGCCCTTGCCCCTGCAGGAACGGGAGCAATACAGTTTCCCTCTCCTCTTGGGTGACGGCGCAACCACGGCTTCCCTCTCCCCGTGCAGCAGGAAGAGGGAGTCGATCCGGCCTCTGCGATCCACATTGGGGTGAGAAGAGGAAGTGGCCGCCGCGTCCCCTCGCCCCGCCGGGGAGAGGGTCAGGGTGAGGGGGACAACAACGGCTTTAGCCAGAAAGGCCTGGCTGCCAGGGGGCGTCTGTCTTCGGCGCTTCGGTCTTGGGCTTTGCGATAATTTGAGCCAGCTTCAAGAGCGCATCGCGCACTCCAGCCCCCGACACCGCCGATAGTAAAAGAGGCTTCTTCCGGCACGCCGCCTTCAGTTCAAGCGCCTTCTCCGCAGCCACCTCTGGCGTGACAGCGTCGCATTTCGATAGTGCTACAATTTCGCGCTTCCGCGCAAGGCCAGCGCCGTAAGCCTTCAATTCGCCGCGCACTGTGCGATAGGCTGCGGCCACGTCCGGTTCATTGACGTCCACTAGGTGGAGAACCACGCGGCAACGCTCGATATGCCCCAAAAACCGGTCGCCGATACCGGCTCCCTCATGCGCGCCCTCAATGAGCCCAGGGATATCGGCGAGGACAAAGTCGGTATCACCAGCCTTCACCACGCCGAGATTAGGATGGAGCGTCGTGAAGGGATAGTCCGCGATTTTTGGCTTAGCCGCGCTGGTGGCCGCAAGAAATGTCGATTTGCCTGCGTTTGGAAGCCCGATGACGCCAGCATCCGCGATAAGCTTCATGCGAAGCCAGATCGTCATTTCGATGCCTTCCTGACCGGGATTCACGCGGCGCGGCGCACGATTGGTGGAAGTTTTGAAATGCGCGTTGCCGAAGCCGCCATTTCCGCCCCGAGCGATCAGCACCCGCTGACCGGGTGCGGTGAGGTCTGCGAGGATGGTCTCGTTATCTTCGGCAAGTATCTGGGTGCCGGGCGGAACCTTTAATGTCGCGTCGTCGCCATTCGGGCCAGCGCGATTGGCCCCCATACCAGGCCTGCCATTTTTGGCGGTGTAATGTTGCTGGTAGCGGAAGTCGATGAGCGTGTTGAGGTTGTCGACGCACGAGATCCATACGTCCCCGCCCTTGCCGCCGTCCCCGCCGTCGGGTCCACCGAATTCAATGAATTTCTCCCGCCGGAAAGAGAGGCAGCCATTACCGCCATCTCCCGAACGGATGTAAACTTTTGCTTGATCTAAAAATCGCATAGGCTCGCACTTAAGGAGTCTTGCGCATTAAAGCAAGCAATCTCCTGGCGCTTACGTCTCGCGCAGCGCATTTCATGAAACGGACGCAGAACGCGAGTGATAGCTAACCAGGAACTAGGCGAGTTCCAAGTTCACTGCCTTAGGACCTTTGCCCTTCGGATCGGGCTGGGTTTCGTATGTCACGCGCATACCCTCATCCAACATGCCGACGCCGGAGCGTTCGACAGCGGAGATATGCACGAACACATCTTTGCCGCCCTCGTCAGGTGTAATAAAACCAAACCCTTTGGATTGGTTGAAAAATTTGACCGTGCCGGTCTGACGCATGGGATGATCTCTCCTCTTCCCCAACGAAAAAAACATGGCCCCATAGGCCATGTTTTGATTTTTGGCAGGCAAGACAGGTATCGGGGGAAGTCAGGCGTATTCATATGCAACGCGTATTTCCACCGGGTCCGAAAGTTTGCCCGATTGTTCAGAATTATGCGCGAACAACGCCCATTCGTAAAGGCCCGCAGGCCAAGTTTTCAAGAAGCTACGCATGGTAAAGCGCATTGTGGTGCTTACTCGCATCACAATTTTCGTAAACGTTGAGTGAAGAGCTGACCGGTTGTATATTAATAGCTAAGTTAAAGCTTGGGCTTCAGCAGACTATACAGGCTAGATACGACGAACGCGCCTAGCCTGCAGGCTTCTGCGTGGCGGCGGCGTGATCGGCTTTTTCCTTCGCAAGCGCATCGCCCGCTTCGCGAGCGGCTTTTTCCGCCAGTTCTTTATCCTTCAGCGCATTGTTCAAAGCATCACGGGCGTCGCGGGCTGACTGCTCTGAATTCGCAAGTGCATTCTGAATCTGCGTTAGCCGCTCATTTGCCGCTTTTGCGTCCTTCTCAGCCGCTTCACGCGCGGACTGCTCCTGGGCAAGCTTAGCCGAAACGCCTTTCGCATCCTTCTCCGTGGCCTGCCTTGAACGCTCCTCGCTCGCTAGCCTATCACGCCAGGACTGAATGTTTTTTTCGGCTTGGTCGCGCGTGTCGTTGACGAGTTGTACCTGACGATCAATCTCTTTTGTCTGCGTGTAGTATCCATACGCTAAAGCGGCCGATGCGACAGCTAGCAGAGCAATGGTGGCGTTCCTGAGCATAGGATCCTCCGGGAGTGCAGCCGAGTGAGGGTGACGCTAATTGATATAGCGTCAGGGTCTTACCACAAAGCGATAACAGCCATTATCGCATTTGCGGCGACGTCAGATTTTTTAGCGTGATGTGGTATCGCTGCATAAGCTCCGCGAAAGCTTTGCCAATCTTCGCGGGTGCCCCAGTTTAAGGGAACATTGGAAGTTGCTCCAGCCCCATTGTCTGCGGTAATCCGAACATGAGGTTGAAATTCTGAACTGCCTGACCAGCCGAGCCTTTGACAAGGTTATCGATAGCCGAGATGACTATGGCGCGCCCTGGTATGCGGTCTTGATAGACGCCCAAGAGACAGTAATTCGATCCGCGAACGAACTGTGTTGAAGGTAATGTGCCCTTAGGCGCAAGCTTCACAAAAGGCGCTGTCGCATAGCGAGCGCTTAGCGTAGCCTTCAAGTCTTCCGCCGTGGCCGAGCCCTCAAGCCGTACATAAGCTGTTATGAGTTCGCCACGGCTCATCGGGACAAGATGCGGCGTGAAATTTACGAACACTGCCTTACCGGCAGCAATCGAAATTTCCTGCTCGATCTCAGGGGCGTGGCGGTGGCTTGCGATGCCGTAGGGCGAAAGCCCCTCGCCTGCTTCCGAAAAAAGAATGTTCTGCTTGAGGGAGCGCCCAGCGCCGGTGATCCCGGACTTCGCATCAATGATAATGTCCGCCGGATCGATCAGCCCCGACTTGACGAGGGGCAGAAGTGCAAGCAGCGAAGCCGTTGGGTAGCAGCCTGGACAAGCCACAAGGCGCGCCGCAGCTATCTCGCTTTCATAGAATTCGGTTAGGCCATAAACCGCCTGATCGAGGAGATGAGCAGCGGCATGGTCGCGTCCGTACCATTTCGCGTAAGTCGCCGTGTCCTTGAGCCGGAAGTCGGCGGACATGTCGATAATTTTTACGCTCGCCGGCAGCGTTGCGATGATGTCTTGCGCCGTGCCATGCGGCAGCCCGCAGAAAACTGCATCGCAGGAGGACCAGTCGGCCTCCTCCGCCTTAATCAATGCGGGAGCTTCAGCAAAGCCTAGATGGGGGAACACCTCCGCCAGCGGCTTGCCAGCATGGGTATTCGCCGCAAGCAGCTTGATCTCCATGGCTGGATGACAAGCGGCAAGCCGGACGAGATCGGCGCCAGTATATCCACTAGCGCCGATAACACCGATTTTGATCTTTCTAGCTTGAGACATAGGCGTGAGCCTCTGTCCGCTAGCGCTTCGAGAACTGGAAGCTGCGGCGAGCCTTGGCCTTACCGTATTTCTTACGTTCGACAACACGCGGGTCGCGAGTAAGGAAGCCGGCCTTTTTCAAGACGGCACGCAGCTCAGGTTCGTAATAGGTCAGCGCCTTGGACAAGCCGTGGCGAACTGCGCCCGCTTGACCGGAGAGGCCGCCACCTGAAACCGTTGCGATGACATCATACTGGCTCGCCCGGTCAGCAGTGACGAGGGGCTGCTTGAGGATCATCTGCAAAACCGGACGCGCGAAAAATGCCGCGTGATCCTTGTCGTTGACAGTGATCTTGCCGTGACCAGGCTTCACCCAAACGCGAGCGACAGCGTTCTTCCGCTTGCCGGTTGCGTAGGCACGGCCATAAGCATCGAGCTTTTGGACGTGTACGGGCCGCGCGCGATCTTCGGTGGATGCTGCTTCCTCGCCGCGATCCAGTCCGGCGAATGACTTTGCTCCTGACTCAGTCATTAGCGTGCCCTCACACTATTTTTGACGTTCATAGCCGCAATATCGAGCGGCTGGGGATTTTGCGCGGCATGGGGATGTTCCGGGCCACCATAGATACGAAGATTGGTCATCTGGCGACGGCCAAGCGGACCGCGTGGCACCATGCGTTCGACGGCCTTCATGAGCACGCGCTCTGGGAAGCGGCCGCCGAGAATTTCGAATGGGCGCCGTTCCTTGATGCCGCCGGGATGCCCCGTGTGTCTGTAATAGACCTTGTCCTGTAGCTTTTTGCCAGTGAAGACGATCTTCTTGGCATTGACGACGATGACATGATCGCCGTCATCCATGTGGGGGGTAAAGGTTGGCTTATGCTTGCCCCGAAGCCGCATGGCAATGATGGAAGCGACGCGTCCGACGATAAGTCCGTCGGCGTCGATCACGATCCACTTTTTCTCGATATCGGAAGGTTTCGCCGAAAAGGTTTTCATGACTTTGTCCGAGAAAGCGGTTGCCCGCTCAAATGAAAAAAGGGCCTCTTTGGCCCAACTGTCTGAAGAAATAAATCACATCGCCGCATATGTCAACCAGGATAGGGGGCGAGATTTCAGAAAAAACCATAGCAAAATCAGTGAGATAAAATATAGGTATTATGATACCTCATATTGATGGTGTTATGATACCTCATTTTGGGGAATGGAATAAGTCGCCGTCACATGCGCCGACATTTCAGTTTCCCCGTCGGAGAAAAGCGCGATCTCGCCCACGGCAAGCCTCTTCCCTAGCTTGAGCAGGCGTGCCTCGGCGATCATATCGCGGGGGCCAGGCTTGCGGAGAAAATTGATGTTGAGGTTTGTGGTTACGGCCAGCGCCACCGGACCGATGGATGCCAAGACCGCCGTGTACATCGCCACATCGGCCAGCGCAAACATCGCGGGCCCCGAAATCGTGCCGCCTGGCCGTAACAGATGATCGCCGTAAATCATCCGAAGGCGCGCAAATCCATGATCCGTTTTCTCTACGGCGAAGGCGCTTCCTATGGCTGCCTGCGGAAACGCGTGCGTAAGGAAGCTCCGAACTTCTTCAGTGCTGAGCTTTGGCGGCTTCGAAGCAGCATCGTTGAGCATACAGTCTCCGTTATTTGACCACGATTGCGGGCAATTACATTGACAAGCTTGTGCCTGTAGTTCTCAAGCATGCACGCGGACCTTAGGGAGTTGTCAAGCATGTGCGCTCAGAAAAGCCTGATGCGGCAGATTATTGCAGGGGTGGCCATTGCCATGTTTGCGGCGATTGGCACGGCCTTTGCCAAGGATGTATCGCTCAACCAGGACAATGTGGAACGGTTCCTCGCCTCGTTTGCTGAGATGCGAATCATAGCGCTCAGCGAAGGGCTAAAGGCGGGCGTCAACTCCGAAGCCAAAAAAAATCCGGTCGCTGCTGTTATCAAGGCGATCAAATCGAGCAAATTGCCGAGCGAGGCGAAGAACATCGCCGCAAAACATGGCTTCGCGAATATCCGGGATTGGGCCAATACGGGCCGCGCAATCGGGCAGGCCTATGCCTATATAACGCTTGGCCCATCTCAGGGCCTCGCGAAGGCAGCACTGGACAAGCACAAGGACACGGCCATGAAGGAGCTCGGCAAGCTCGGCCTCCTTACGGAGAAGCAAAAGCAGAAGCTTAAGGACAATATCGAGGAGACCGGAGACCAACTCTCGCGCGAGCCTCCGCAGGAAAATGTCGCTATCGTTAAGCAGATGAAAGCCGAAATTGACGCAGCGGTAAAAATCGCTCCAAACTAGAATCGTCATGTGAGGAATGGTCATGGACAGCTTCGCACCGCGGGAAGCCGCTTGTCAGGAGGATATCCTCCGGGAAGAGAGCCGTGGGCCAATTGCGATCCTGACGCTGAACAGGCCATCCGCGCGAAACAGCCTATCTTTAAGCCTAATCGCTGCCCTTCATTCGGCCGTCGAGCGATATGGCCAATCGCACGAGACTGCCGCAATTATCATAACCGGCGCTCCTCCAGCCTTTTGCTCCGGTCATGACCTAAAAGAAATGACCGCTCGCCGCCAAGACGCCGATCATGGCCGCGCATTTTTCCAGGAAACGATGCAAGCTTGCGCCGATGCGATGCTGGCCATCGTGCATTGCCCGAAACCTGTCATTGCCGCAGTCAACGGCATCGCAACAGCGGCTGGATGCCAGCTCGTTGCGAGTTGCGATCTTGCTGTCGCGGGGGAAAGCGCGTCATTCGCGACCCCCGGCATTAATATCGGTCTATTCTGCTCTACTCCGATGGTAGCGCTTTCCAGAAATGTGCCCCGCAAGCAAGCGATGGAAATGCTGCTGCTCGGCGAAATGGTACCGGCTAAGAAGGCCGTGGAGATTGGCCTTATCAATCGTGTGGTCCCGGACGGGGATGTCTTGAGCGCCGCAATTCAGATTGCTGAAACTATCGCATCCAAGTCGCCGCTCGTTCTTTCCATCGGAAAGGAAGCGTTTTACCGCCAGATCGAAATGCCCCTAGAAGAGGCATACGCCTATACCGCGAGTGTGATGGTGGAGAACATGCTCGTGCGCGATGCGGAAGAGGGGATCGGCGCTTTCATCGAAAAGCGCAAGCCCGAATGGAAAGGCTGCTAGGCTCTTCTTCCAGCTCAGAATCACACGGATCAGCGGCAATCATGAACCACGACTCTTATCCCGACGCCTACATCAGCAATATTTTGCATAGCATGAAAAGCTTCGCCTTGGTGGGCGCCAGCGCGAATACTGTGCGCCCCAGCTATTTTGTTCTGAAATATCTGCTGGCAAAGGGATATTTCGTGTTCCCCGTCAATCCCGGACAAGCCGGGGGCGAAATTCTCGGACGCAAGGTTTATGCCTCGTTATCAGATCTGGAAGGCCCGGTGGACGTTGTCGAGATCTTCCGCAATTCGGAAGCAGCCCTCGGCATCACCAAAGAAGCCATCGGCCTTAAGGACAAGCTCGGGATTAAGGTGATCTGGATGCAGCTTGGCGTGCGCAACGATGAGGCGGCGCGCTTGGCCGAAGAGGCTGGGCTTATGGTGGTGATGAATCGTTGCCCGAAGATCGAATATGGCAGGCTCTCCGGCGAGATCGCATGGGTTGGCGTGAATAACCGTCGAATTACCAGCCAGAAGCCCACCATTCTCGGGAAGGGATTTCAGCAGTTTTCCATCCGTCCGCCGAAATAGGCTTACTCGCGCGAAGATTGCGATCAGCCCGACGGTTAATTGCTCGCTCGTATTCGACCATTTCAGTCTGCTTGGTAACGCTGCAACATTCCCACGCTTCGGCTCACGTGGCCGGGCATGCCTTGTCATTAGAGCTGCATTGATCGAGCCTAATGCCAACGGGGTCGATAGTTCGCTCGAACTGCCGCGAATGGTCCTTTGCGGCCAGAAGCAACTCGGTGGTCACCGGCTGTGAGGAGTTCAAGGAATTTTTTCAACGGACAGGTTTTGGTCAGCATGAAAAGCTAAATATGAGATGTTCGAGATGTGAAAGGGGCGGCATATGGGAAAAGATGTTTTCAGTGTGCAAGGAGAAAGCGTCTCTCAGGCGCCTGAATTTGTCCCAAATGAAGCTGACGCTGCCTCCTTTCACAAAATGGTTGCAGATGCGGACACTACGTCCCCGGCTCCCCATGCGGCAAACCGCTCGCGCCACCTTTCATCAGAGCAGTCGGCAAAAAATGCACAAAAAGCGGTTTCTGAGTATCTGAATGCGAAGGACGCCTTACCCCCCGACTTAACGACCTCAAGCGCTGACACCGTGGAGCAGTATGATGCAGCTAAACATGTAGAACTGCTTAAACGAGGGGCAGAGCAGGCCGCGAACAAAAATCTGCAAGTACAAAAGACAGCCTACAACAGCGCGCACACAAAAGATCCGTCGTCCAAAGCCACTGAGGAGCTTCGACAAAAGGTCGCCGACGCAGAGAGCTTGGTGCGTCAAGTAGAGGGCACATCGCTAGGACTTGCCGAAATAGCAAGAAACAAACTTCACAAAGCATACCAGGAATACAAGGATGCGGAATATTTGTGGGATCCCTACACCGCCCACCCGACAATTACAAAAGATGAAGTCGACAGGAGCCGCGAGAAGCTCATAGAGGCCGCGAATAAAAATGCAAGTAGTTGGGCGGCTGCAGGGACATCAGCAGTGATGGACCCTGATGCAAGTAGTGACGAAGTCGAGCTATGTAAGAAAGGCTTAGATGACGCGGTTGCTGATCAAGATACGGTCAGCAAACTTACAGAGCCGCAATAGGCCTCGTCCAAGGATCAGAGATCTGTTACTCTACTTTTGCTTTTGGCTCGATGCGACCGCAATCAGTAAAGAGAGCCGTAAGCGGGGCGCCGGAGCATGCGCCGCGATCCGAAGCTCAATTTGAGACATTCCCAAATTTCGATCTTCGTTGCATTTTTCGAGCGAATACCTTTCCATGGCCAGCGCTTGCTAGGAGATTCTCATGACCGACGAACGCAGCCCGGGCTTCAATACGCTCGCCATTCACGCCGGAGCGCAGCCCGACCCCGCCACGGGGGCGCGGATTACGCCGATTTACCAGACGACCTCTTATGTTTTCGACAATGCCGAGCACGCCGCGTCTCTCTTCAATCTGGAAGCATTCGGGAACATTTACACCCGCATCATGAACCCGACGCAGGCCGTGCTTGAAGCCCGCGTTGCGGCTCTTGAAGGTGGCACCGCCGCGTTGGCCGCAGCCTCGGGCCACGCAGCGCAGCTCCTTGCATTTCACGTTCTGCTAGAGCCGGGCGATGAATTTATCGCCTCCCGCCAGCTTTACGGCGGGTCCATCAACCAATTCAACCACGCGTTCAAGAAGTTTGGCTGGAATGTGGTCTGGGCCGATGGCAACGATCCCGCGAGCTTCGAAGCGGCAATCACCCCGAAGACAAAGCTCATTTTCATCGAGTCCATTGCAAATCCCGGAGGCATCGTTCTCGATGTCCCTGCTATATCGGCGGTCGCGAAAAAGGCGGGCGTTCCGCTGATTGTCGATAACACGCTTGCTACGCCATATCTGTTTCAGCCCAAGCAGCATGGCGCGGATATCGTTCTGCATTCGCTCACGAAATTCATGGGCGGTCAGGGCAATTCCGTGGGCGGAATTATTGTCGATTGCGGCACATTCGACTGGTTGAAGAGCGGCAAATATCCGATGCTGTCACAGCCGAACCCGTCCTATCACGGCATGATCATGGGTGAAACTTTCGGCGATTTCGCCTTTGCGATTGCCGCGCGCGTGCTTTCGCTTCGCGATCTGGGGCCGGCAATTGCGCCCATGAACGCCTTTCTGATCATAAATGGCATAGAGACCTTACCGCTTCGCATGGCCAAGCATTGCGAAAACGCCCTGGCCGTCGCGAAATGGCTGGAGAGCCACGAAAAAGTGTCATGGGTGAATTACGCGGGTCTGCCGAGCAATCGCTATCATGAACTGGCGCGCCGTCTCTGCCCGAAGGGTGCGGGTGCTGTGTTCACCTTCGGTTTGAAGGGCGGTTATAGCGCTGGTGTTAACCTAGTCTCGAATGTGCAGCTTTTCTCGCATCTCGCCAATATCGGCGATACGCGCAGCCTGATCATTCATCCGGCCTCGACCACTCACGCTCAGCTCACCCCCGAGCAGCGCACACTGGCCGGCGCTGGCGATGACGTTGTTCGTCTTTCGATAGGCATTGAGGACGAAGCCGACATTATCGCCGACTTGGATCAGGCACTGGCCGCTCTGTGATAATGCCAAAGGGCGAGCGCGAGTAGCACAATGGCGTTGGCTTGATGGGCCAACGCCATATCAAGCGGCACATTATAGACGATTGTTGCGACCCCGAGCGCGATTTGAACAATAACGCCTAAGCAAACAGCCGCTATTGAGTTTCGAAGCAACCGCCGTTTGCTGTCACGCCATATGCACATGGCGTAGATCCCTGCAAAGATCGCAATCGCATAGGCAACGAGCCTGTGGTTGAACTGCGCCGTAAGCGGGTTCTCGAAGAGATTGAGATACCACGGCGAGAAAACGTCAAGGCCGGGCGGGATGATCTCGCCATTCATCAAAGGCCAAGTGTTCGAGGCGTGACCGGCTTTCAGTCCGGCGACGAACGCTCCCAAAATAATCTGCAAATACACCAACGCAACGAGCACTCCTGCCGCAAAACTGCGGCGAGTGGTGCTCGTTTTCCGTTCCGCGCCGCTCATCTCCATGCCGAGCCAAAAAGCGTAAGCAGCAATTGCGACCGCGAGCGCAAGATGCGCGGCAAGCCTATATTGGCTAACGTCAACCCGTTCCGTTAGACCGCTTTTGACCATAAACCAACCGAGCGCGCCTTGGGCGCCGCCGAGTACAAAAAGCGCCGCGACGCGCGATATGAATGGCCTTGGGATGCTTCGCCGCCAGAGGAAGAAGACGAACGGGATAAAGAACACAACGCCGATAAGGCGGCCTAAAAGCCGGTGCGTCCACTCCCACCAATAGATCGCCTTGAATTCAGCGAGGTTCATCCCTTTGTTGACGAGCTTATATTCTGGAATTTTCTGGTATTTCGCGAAGGCTTCCTGCCAAGCCGCGTCGCTTGACGGTGGCACGACGCCCAAAATCGGCTGCCATTCCGTAATCGAGAGGCCGGAACCCGTTAGCCGGGTCGCCCCTCCAACCAGAACCATGGCGAACACAAACAGGGCGATAAGATAAAGCCACGCCCGAACGGCGAAGAGATTTCGCGCAGGCCCTTGAGATGCTGCCTGTTCTTGGATTGTGGCGTGCGAGACCGAAATCATAGCCGTCCGATCGAAAGGATGCCGTTGCTGCAAATCGGATTTAGCGATTTAATCCCGCAGCTTAAAGCTTGCCAAATGTCGCAATTCTTCCTGCGCCGAAGGATTTGTCTGCGCGCGGGCGCGTTGCCCTCGCGCTGGACTAATATCTAATGGCCTCGCAATCATCGCAAGCATATGCAAAACCCTTAAGCAACACCTCGTCCACGAGGTTAGCGTCTTCATCGAGAAGCAAGGCGCGTCCGCAATGGGAATCTCCGCACTCTCTCTCCCTCGGCGGGTAGCAATTATAATAGCCGCAGCCGCTATGGTTGACCGCGCGCTCGCATGTTGGGCAGTATTCGTAGCGCTGATACCCGGCGTGCCGATAGCGGCGGTAAACACGCTTATGACGAACCGTTGTCGCCTTTACTCTTCTGGGCTTAGCTTTCGCCTCGGTTGAGGTTTGCGTAGTGTTGTCCTGTGTCTGGGCGATAGCCACGGAAACGCTGCAAGTCGAAAGCACCGCAAGCAAGCTTGCAAGGCCGAATATCAGCTTTCTCATATCTCAATATCCTGGTTGTCGGAGCCGGAAAACACGAGGATCAAGAGATGATTTAGCAGTTTCTTCTAAATAAACCTTTTAAGCGCCTGTTCACCATAATGGCGAGCGTCGCACCTAAATCAGTTTGAGATCAGGCTGAATGATAGCGTCCGCGCAATTCTGGATTGCTTCCGGCCAGCTTTGCTGGCCGTCGCAATGACGACGCTGCAATGTCATCGCGAGGCGGCCACGCCGCCGTGGCGATCCAGAAAACGCACCATTCGCCATGGCTGACTGCAAAACACACCTAAAAGGATGCGACAACGCCATCGGCACGCGGATCGGCTGCTCCGGATAAAACGCCCTCGGGACCGGCGACGATAGCGCCAGCGTGGCCCATCACCGAGGTGAAAGCGTCGAGCACTTCGACGTCATGGCCTGCACCGCGCAGCGCATCCACGACCTCACTTGGAAAGCGCGATTCGAGCTTGAGCGTGGTTGAGTGGCTGCCCCATGTCCGGCCGAAAAGCCAGCGTGGCGCGGTGACTGCATCTTGGAGATCGTAACCGTGCATCGCGTAGCGCGAAAAAACCGTGGCCTGCGTTTGCGGTTGCCCGTCCCCGCCCATGGTGCCGTAAACCATTGTCCGGCCATCCTTCAGCCGGGCGAGCGCTGGGTTCAGCGTATGGAACGGTTTGCTGCCCGGCTTGAGCTTATTTGGCGAGGCGGGATCGAGCGAGAAGCTGGCCCCGCGATTTTGCCAGTTGACGCCGGTCTCAGGCAAAACGACCCCCGAACCGAACTCCCAATAGGTGCTTTGAATGAAGCTGACAGACCTGCCTTCGCCATCAATCGCACCCATCCAAATTGTATCGCCGAGATCGGGGGCTGGGCGTGGAGCCTCAAGCGCGCGCGCCTTGTCGATCCCTTTGCTCTGATTTTTAACGGATTTGGCTTCGAGATAGGAAGATGCGGGCTCTGAAGCATAGCGGGGATCTATCGCCGCTACATCGCGAACCTTGAATGCGGCTTTCGTGCATTCGACGATACGATGGACATAATCAAAGCCGTCAGGCTTGGCGGCGGCCATTTGATCGTAAAGGGCAAGTATGAGGAGTGAGGCCAGACCCTGCGTCGGAGGAGGCAGATTAAATAGTGTTCCAGCGCTTACGTTCACGGACAACGGCTTCACCTTGAGTGCTTCATGCGCTTCGAGGTCGCCCAGGCGCAAGGGGCTTCCGGCCTTTTCCAGGTCTGCCGCCATACTTCTCGCGACATCGCCGCTATAGAAGTCCTGTAACCCGGCGGATGCGAGTTGCCGCAACATAGCGCCGAGAGCCTTGTTCTTAAGAACCGAGCCGCTTTTTGGTTCGCCCGCGCTGAGAAAAACTTCGCGGAATCCCGGCACACTCTCCAGCTCCGCGAGCTTTTGGCGCACCATATCGCAATGGGAGTCAGTGACGGGAACGCCGTCTTCCGCATAGGCGGTGGCATCGGCGAGGAGGCGTGAAAGCGGCAGAGCTTTGCCCCATTTGGATGCGCTATCGAGAGCCTTGGCCCATCCCGACACTGTGCCGGCGACTGTCAGTGCTGCGAGAGGTCCGCGCGCTGGGATCGCTTCAAATCCACTGTCCTTATACAGAGAGATAGAAGCCAGCGCCGCTGCGCTGCCGCATCCCTCGACCCCATAGGGCGGTTTGCCAGGCTCCGCAATCAGCCAAAATCCGTCGCCCCCAATACTGTTCATATGCGGATACACAACCGCGATTGTCGAAGCAGCCGCCACCATCGCTTCAACCGCATTGCCACCTTCGCGCAGGATTGCCAATCCGGCTTGCGCGGCAAGATGATGGGGTGCGACAACCATGCCGCGTTGCGCCTTTAAGGTGTGGAGCATTGGGATAAGCCTTTGAAATGAACGAAGGGCGCGCTCAAGCGGATGCGCTAGCCTCTACGATGCTCATCTAGGCAATATTTTTTTGCGGGGTCAACCGAGTTGAAAAAAGGCTGGTCAATGATGCTCACTTCTGGGGCGCAGCGATTTCGCCCGAGCTTCCCTTAAAGCTTGCAGCAATTGGCCAGCTAGATCGCCATTCGCGTCAGCCTGCCCGTCTGATGAGCACGATTTAATCTCGACGGCTGCGGAACTGGCCGCAAGGCGGAGTTTGAAATAAAGCCCCATGCCGCCGTGCTTAAATCTCATTGGCAAAATGATGAGCGGAGGACGAGGCCAGTCAAGTTCAGCCTCGCCCAATTCTGCGAGCTCGAGCGTGCCCGGCTTGAAATGCAGCTCGACCGACGACTGAACGAGGTTTCGTAGATTTGCCATGTGCCCAATGCGGATAAAGGCGACGAAGTCGGCGGCGTCGATGAGCCGCAAGTCGCTAGCAACATCAGCAATGTGCTCTGCAAGAGACCGCTCTATTCGTTGCAGATCTTCTTTCGAAAGATGATGCAAGGTTTTCGAGGGAGATGCGCCTATAGCTGTCATGCTAATTTTTCAGCAATCGATCTCGCGATAACGATGAGTTCCGGCATGTTTTGGGATTTACCGAAGCGAATTTGATCGACTTCGTCTATTACGAAGCGCCCGACTGCTTCTAATCCGGCACGTGAAGAGGGCGGCAGGTGATAATTCGGGCCGCACAACTCTTCGATGACAAGAGGCCATAGTCCGCGCAGGCGAGAGAGCGCTTCAACGGTCTGATGTGATGAGGCGCTGCCCGCGCTGGCGGCCTCGAGCAATTCGATTGCGTCTGAAATTCGTGGGCGTGTGCGAGCAGGGGTACATAGCGGACTATCGACAATCGCGGAGTAGGCGAACCGATACATGGCCATCTTTCCAAGCGGCTAACTGTGATTAGCCGCTTATGACATACCATGCTTATGCGAGGCGTGACGCCAGCCGCGCTCAGTCCTGCATCAACCGATAGCCCAGAAATCGCTGAGAATCGATCGGGTCTGTTCCCAAATGGTGGCGTAGGCGCTTGCGAAGTTTGCTGATGTGGCTCTCGATGACATTCTCATCGATGCCCTCGTCGAAAAGCCCGTACACAAAATTGAAAATTTGAGATTTCGTGACGCGGCGTCCCCTATTCGCCATCAGATATTCAAGTATGCGTCGCTCCCGCCTCGGCAAAGGGAGCTCGACGCCGTCAATTTCCGGATCACGGCCATCTGCAAACACGCGAATGCGGCCCGTTAGAGGCTTCTCATCCTCGTTTCCGGTACGCCTTCCGATGGCCTTGATACGAGCGAGGATCTCGCGCACATGCACCGGCTTGCGAACAACGTCATCCACTCCGGCCGCAAAGAGGTCAAGAGTGTCATTGAGCGATTTCGTATCGTTCATGGCAATGACGGCGGCTGCGGAGCGGGATTTTATTTTACCCGGAACCATTTCCCGCTCGCTGAAGTCTCCGAGCAGGAACGCCTCCACTGCGTCAATATCGGGTTCGGGCGCGGTATTTACCCAATGGCGAAAATCATGAGGAGCGAGCCCCGTGGCGGAAACGCCCTCACGCGAAAACCAGGCGGTGTATCCTGTCAGAACCGTTTCACGTTCGTCCACAATCACAATCATGGGTCCCCTCCGAATCGACGCTACGAGTTTCACGTAAGGCTTAATCGGCTGGCATCACTTACGTCAACCTAAGATTGCGTAAAACACTCGCTCAACCCCTGTTGTACGCAACGTTAAGCTGTGAGCTGTTGCGGGAATGACGCGGTTTGGCTGTTCAGCCGAATGCATCGCTGGCGGAAGCGTAGCAATTGGGCCAAAATGCCGGCAGCTACAATCAGGGGTTTAGCCAGCATGAACGTGATGATGAAATTTGGAGCCGCTGGCTTACTCGCTTTCATAAGCGGTTGGGCGTCCTCCGGTGCTTCTGAAGCCAAGGAGTGCGTTGGCACGACCGATGCGCCACTCGTAAGACTACTCCCGCAGCCGCCCTGCGAAAGTTGCGATGAGACTAAAGCCGAGTTGAGCGAGCTCTTGGAGTTGCAGAAGAGCCGAAGTCCCGAGCAATCTAAACATGCGGGGGACGATTTTGAGAGGAGCGTTGGGCGCTTTTTGAGCGGCGCAGGCATATCATTTGACGCCGCGAAGCTCGCCGAATGCGAGCCCTTGTTTCTTAAATGGCGGAAGGAGGGAAAGGAAATCGTGGATGCAGCGAAAAATGCCTTTTGCCGCGATCGCCCCTACACGCGTTCCAACAGTGGACTACGACCACTCAAACAGGCTTTGCCTGACGACAGCTATTCTTATCCCTCTGGCCATTCGGCCTACGGAGCGACCCTCGGAACCCTGCTAAGCCAAATGCTCCCGGAAAAAAAGTCCGAGATTTACGGGCGTATCAATGACTATGCGCGGAGCCGTATGGTTGCAGGCGTTCACTACCGGAGCGATGTGGAAGCGGGCAAGCTTATCGGGGCGGCCATTGCAACTGAGCTTTTTGCCAGGGATCAATCCGCGCGTGAGTTCGCCAATGCAAAGGCTTGCGTCCGCAGCGCAACAGGATTTTCGAATCCTTAGCGCCACGGCTCAATCACTGATTGCAGGCAGCTGCTAAGACACCGCAATCTTTGAAAGTTTCCAGGAGAACACCGTTACATTTTAGGCCTCGAAATTGGCAAAGATTCCGTTAAGACATGTGAGTTGAGGGGCTTCTTACTACAGCGAATCCCTCTTGTATGGGCTAGGGTGGGGCCACGATGCACATGATCGTCGTAGAGAGAGAATGCTGAGCGCGACCGCGCTAAAGTGGAAAAGAACCTCTGCCCGGCGCCGCCGCCAAATGATCGGCATGGCGATGTTGGTCCCTGTCGCTTGCTTTGGCGGCTGTACGATGCTTGACCCAAACGTCCCCGCACCAGAACTCGAACTGCCGAATGCCTACATCAAGAAGGGCTCAAATCCGCGCCCGGCTGCATCTCCCTATGATTTCGCGGTCTTCAAATCGCACCGCCTCACGGAGCTGGTCGCTCTCGGCCGCGGCTTCAACTTCGATATCAGCGCTTCTATCGCGCGCATTCAGCAATCTGAGGCTTTGGTCCGCGTCGCCACCCAACCGCTCATTCCGACGATACAAGCCCAAGGAAGCGCCAGCCAAAGCCTAAATCACCCATTCGGTCAGGCCAATCGGATCTCGATGGTAACGGCACAGCTAACCGCCAGCTACGAACTCGACTTTTGGGGCAAGAACCACGCCACGCTAAACGCCGCGATCGCTAATCAATATTCGTCAAGTTTCGACTCGATGACGGTGGCAATCACAACGGACGCCAATGTTGCGACCACCTATTTCAACGCCATCGGCACCCAAAAGCAGATCGACATCGCCAAAAAGAACCTTGCTATAGCCCAACGCACATTGAATGCGATTGAGGCTCGGTTCAAGGCAGGAACGGCCTCCGGGCTCGACACGGCGCAGCAGGAAACGCTTGTCGCCAATGTGAGGGTAACAATTCCACCACTTGAGCGGCAGCTGGAACAATTCAAGCACGCCCTCGCGGTTCTGGTTGGGACAGCGCCTGAGTTTTTCCAATATAAAGGCGAGGATCTCTATTCCGTCGCCGTACCAAAGATACCGCCGGGACTGCCTTCGGAACTTCTGTGCCGCCGCCCCGATATTGCTTTCGCCGAAGCGCTGCTTGAGTCACAGAAATTTACGGTTTCTTCAGCACGAGCGGCACTTTTTCCCTCGATTCAGCTTACAGCCGCAGGTGGGTTCCAAAGTGTTGCCTTGGCCACGCTTTTCCAGCCCCAAAGCCTCTTTTACAATGTGGCCGCAAGTATAACGCAGCCTATAACAAATGCTTACCAGCTTCAGGCGACGTTGGACCAAAATCGCGCCCGTTATGGTGAGCTGCTTGAAAATTATAGAAAGGCAATCATCTCCGCATTTCAGGATGTGGAAGATTCGCTCATTGCCTATCAGAAGAATGCCGAGCAAGAGCGGTTACAGGAAATGGCCGTTAAGTCGGCGCGCCGCGCCTATGAAATTTCAGAAACCCAGCTGCGTGGCGGCATTATCGATGTAACAACGCTTCTGCAGGTACAACAGGCTTTGTTTACCGCAGAAAATCAGCTTGCTCTGGTCCGGATATCACGCCTCCAGGCTGCCGTCTCACTTTACCGGGCGCTAGGCGGCGGCTGGTATAAACCGCCGGATACAGGGATAGCGGAAGTTCCATCCTTGATCGAGGTGAAAGCAAGGACGCCATGAAACGGCTTACGCCATTCCTGATTTTTGTGCTGATTACAGGCGGCCTCCTCGTTTTCATAAACAAGGATCGCATTTTTCCAGCCGACCCAAATGATAAAGCTGCTGCCGTTGGATCAACCGGTCCAGACGCCGGCGGCCGCCGTTCGCGTGGCAACGGCGGTGGAGGCGGACGCCGCAATCAAGCGGTGCCTGTGACCATCGGAAAAGTGAAAACGGACAATGTGCCCGTTTATCTCAACGGTGTCGGCACGGTTCAGGCCTATTACACCACGGTCGTTCGCGCCCAAGTCAGCGGACGGCTGACCGAGGTGAATTTCTCCGAGGGGCAAGAAGTAAAGGCCGGAGACATTCTTGCGAGGATTGATCCGGTTCTATATCAGGCCGCGTATGATCAGTTCGTTGCACAAAAGGCAAGGGATGAGGCAATTTTGGCGAATGCCCGCTTGGACGCGAAGCGGTATACCGAGCTTGTCAAGTCTAGCAGCGCCTCGATGCAGCAGGCAGATACGGCCGTCGCGGCCGTCCGCCAGAATGAAGCGGTCCTGAAACTGGATCAGGCGCTGATCGATAACGCCAAGGCGAATTTGGATTATTGCACCGTCCGCGCCCCGATCACCGGCAGGACAGGTATCCGTCTTGTAGACCCGGGCAACCTCGTTAGCGCCGCCGACGCGACCGGGATTGCTGTCCTTACCCAATTGAAACCTATCGCTGTGATTTTCACGCTACCCGAAAGCACGGTCTCCGATGTCTTGGAGGCGCAAGGCCGGGGTACAGTGCCACTGCAAGCTGTGGTGAACGATGCAGTCATTGGTGAAGGCGCGCTTGTGGTCGTAGACAACCAGATCGATCAGACCACCGGCACCATTCGCATCAAGGGCAGCTTTCCCAATCAGCAAAGCAGGCTTTGGCCCGGTCAATTTGTAAACGTTAAGCTCAGGCTCAAGACCTTAGAGAATGCAATCGTTGTCCCATCTGTCGCCATTCAGCAGGGGGCCAAGGGTAGCTATGTCTATATCGCGACGCCGGAAAACACCGCCAAACTCACCTATGTAAAGATTGTACAAGAAGGAGAGCGGCGGGCCGTCATAGGAGAAGGCGTCTCCCCAGGAGATACGATTATTACGGGTGGATTTGCGAGCCTACAGGACGGCGCCAAAATTCAGCCTGATACCCCCACGGGTGGTGCAACCGCAAGTGCCGAAAACCCAGCGACTGCGCAATCCAATGACAAGGCCGCGCCTGAAGGGGCAAGCGAGGACGGAAATCGCAAGGGCAGGCATAAGCGTGGGGAAGGTAAGGCGGGCTCGGCGAACGCTGAGCGCGGCCAACCGGGTGTTGCAAGGCCATGAGCATATCAGGGCCGTTTATAGCGCGCCCCATTGCTACTTCCTTGCTAGCTGTGGCGGTGCTGCTGAGCAGCATACTCGCATATTCCCGGTTGCCTATTTCTTCGCTGCCGCAGGTTGACTTTCCCGTCATCCAGGTGACGACGCAGCTTCCTGGTGCTGATGCGGAAACCATGGCGCGGCTCGTAACCGCGCCCCTGGAACGCCAGCTTGGCCAAATACCTGCCTTGCAGGGTATGAGCTCCACGAGTTCGCAGGGGCTTAGCCAAATCACGCTCCTATTCAACCTTGATCGCGACATCAACGCCGCCGGTCAGGATGTGCAGTCAGCGATTAGCGCCGCAGGGGCGCAGCTCCCGCAGAATCTGCCCTATCCGCCTGTCTATGCGAAGGTCAATCCTTCCGACCCGCCGATCCTGACGCTGGCGCTTACCTCCACAAGCCAGTCCATGGAGCGGCTGAGCGATCTTGCCGACACCTTCTTGAGCCCGAGATTAAGCCAAGTCTCGGGCGTTGGCCGCGTCACCGTGCAAGGTAATGTCCGCCCAGCCGTGCGCATTCAGGCAAACCCACTGCAGCTTTCGTCCTACGGACTTGGACTTGAGACCCTGAGGGCTGCAATCGGAAACGCTAACGTCACCGGGTCGAAGGGCGTTCTAAACGGCGCAGAAAAGGCTTTTCTTATCGGGGCGAATGATCAGCTTCCCGACGCCAAGTCTTACGAAAATGTGGTTGTGACCTACTCCAACGGAGCGCCCGTTCTTCTCAAGGATGTCGCAAAGGTTGTTGCTGGGCTCGAAAACAATAAGGTTTTGGCCCGCTACAATGGCGTTCCCGCCGTCGTCATCGACGTGCAGCGCCAGCCTGGGGCGAATATCGTAGGCACCGTCGATCAGTTGAAAGCGGTGCTGCCAAAGCTTGCCGCCGCCCTGCCCGCTGGTGTGAAAGTGGACGTCGTCGCCGACCGGACCGGAACCATTCGCGCCTCCGTGTCGGAGGTTCAGTTCACGCTGATGTTGAGCGTGGTGCTGGTTGTTCTCGTGGTGCTTCTGTTCTTGCGCACGCTCAGCGCGACAATTGTCACCGCTGTGACGCTGCCTCTCTCGCTGATCGCCTCCTTTGGCGTCATGTATTTTGCGGGCTTCAGCCTCGACAATCTTTCTTTGATGGCGCTCACAATCGCGACCGGCTTTGTGGTCGACGATGCGATTGTCATGATTGAAAATATCATGCGCTACATCGAGCAGGGCGAAAAGCCGATGGACGCGGCCTATAAGGGCGCGGGCGAGATTGGCTTTACGATCGTATCGCTCACTGTTTCGCTCATTGCGGTGTTCATTCCGCTCCTCTTTATGGCCGGCATAGTAGGGCGCCTCTTTCATGAATTCGCGCTGACGCTGACAATCGCCGTCATCGTTTCCTGTGTCATATCGCTCACATTGACTCCCATGATGAGCGCGCGGCTCTTGCGGCCCGCGCGTCACGGCGAAAGGGCGCCTTTATTCGCGCGGATCGCCGAGGTGCCCTTCGATGCGATGTTTACATTCTACCGGGCCACGCTTGGGATCGTTCTGCGCTTCCGTTTTATTACGCTCATCGTCGCGGCGCTGACGCTTGTCTTCACCATCGTGCTCTATCTCGATATTCCGAAGGGTTTCCTGCCGGACCAGGACACCGGCTTTCTCACAGCAGAGACCGAAAGCGCGCCTGACGTTTCGTTCGAGCGCATGGGTAATCTGCAAAAATCGGTCGAAGATATTATCCGGCGCGATCCGGACGTGCTTGGCGTTGTCTCGGTTGTAGGCGTTGGCGTGACAAACGCCACACCAAACGTTGCCCATTTCGCCATCACGCTTGAAGCCAAAAACAGACCGCATCACGAGCGCGTCTGAAATCTTGCGCCGGCTAACCGACGCCACGCGCAACATCCCAGGTATTTCGACGACATTCCAGATTGTGCAGGACATTCAGATCGGCACGAGCCGCAGCCGGACGCAGTATCAGTATGTGCTCGTCGGACTGGATCGCGCTGGCTTTTCCGAATGGGCGAAGAAGCTCGAAGCAGAGCTAAAAACAGACCCTCGCCTTACAAACGTTTCATCCGACCTCCAGGAAAACGGAAACGCGGTTCTCATCAATACCGACAGGATAATTGCCGGGCGCTTGGGCGTTACCATGCAGTCGCTCAACGATACGCTCTACGACGCCTTCGGCCAGCGGCAGGTTTCGACCATTTACGGTCAATCGAACCAATATCGTGTGGTGCTGGAGGTTGAACCGCGCTTCCAAACCGATATCGCGGCGCTTGGCTCCATTTATGTGCCGGGCACTTCCATCAATCAATCGAGTGCAGGGAATTCAGTGAGCGGCAGTGCTTCCGCCGGTAGCGGCGGCGGCGGCGCTACGGGTTCGTCGATAACTGCGGTTCCAGCAATCGGACAGGGGCGCGGTGCTCAGGTTCCCCTCTCATCTTTCGCTACTATCGACCGAACCATTGCCCCGCTGTCGGTCAATCACGTGCAGCAATATCCTTCGGCGACCATTAGCTTCGACGTAGCGCAAGGTGTTTCGCTGGATGCCGCCGTGCAGGCCGTGACTGATGCGACCGCCCGTATCGGCATGCCAAGTTCCATCGTCGGAAGCTTTACGGGCGCGGCGGCTGAGTTCAATACCTCGCTCAAGAGCCAGCCATTGCTCATATTGGCCGCTGTGATCGTCATCTACATTATCCTCGGCGTGCTGTATGAAAGTTTCATCCATCCCTTCACCATCCTGACCACGCTGCCGTCAGCAGGCATCGGCGCGCTTCTCGCGCTGGAATATTACGGCATGGAATTTTCCTTTATCGCCCTCATTGGCGTCGTGCTTTTGATGGGCATCGTGAAGAAGAACGCCATCATCATGATCGACTTCGCGCTCGACGCTGAGCGGTCGCGCGGGCTTAAACCTCTTGATGCAATTCACGAAGCCTGCCTGCTCCGCTTTCGGCCAATCATGATGACGACGGTAGCAGCGCTGCTTGGCGCTCTGCCTTTGGTGATTAGCCAAGGTCCTGGTTCCGAATTGCGTTTGCCCCTCGGTGTGACGATTATCGGCGGGTTGCTGCTAAGCCAATTACTTACGCTTTATACGACGCCGGTCATTTATCTCGCCATGGACGACCTGAAGCACCGGGTGGAACGATTATTTGGCGTTGCGGATCAAGACGAGCCTCTGACGCCGCTGGACGCTGGTCCTAGCGCTGGCCCCCCGCCAGCACCTGCGGCAAGCGCTCCTGAAACGCGGGGGTAAACATGAACCCCTCGGCGCTGTTCATACGCAGGCCAATAGGAACGATCCTCCTTTCGGTTGGGCTTTTTCTATCTGGCGTGGTCGCGTATTCCAACCTGCCTGTCGCAAGCCTGCCGAATGTTGAGCTGCCGACAATTCGTGTCAGCGCCGCCCTTCCTGGAGCCGATCCGGAGACCGTCGCTGCGACGATTGCCGCCCCTCTGGAGCGGCGTATCGGCGAGATTGCCGGGGTCACGGAGCTGACCTCCACAAACCAACTTGGCAGCACAAGCATTCAGGTGCAGTTCGATCTGTCTCGCACCGCCGATGACGCAGCAAGAGATGTGCAGGCCGCAATAAATGCAGCCCAGGCCGATCTTCCCACAACGCTGACGAGACGGCCCACTATTCGGAAGTCGAACCAGGCGGCAACGCCCGTCATGATCTTGGCTATGACTTCTCCAACCCGGCGCGCGACCGATCTTTACGATCTCGCCGACCTGGTCGTTTCTACCCGCATAAGCCAAATCAACGGCGTCGCAGAGGTGACTATCGGCGGTGCTCAAACGCCAGCGGTGCGCATCGTTGCGGACCCGGCGGAATTACAGGTGCGCAATCTCGGTCTGGAGGATGTGCGCACAGCTATCAGGCAGGCAAACTCGCTCGTTCCAATCGGTAATCTCGACGGGCCTGACCACTCCACGCTCGTGCTCACAAATGGCCAGATAAGCAAACCGTCGGATTATGAAAAAATTATTGTAAAGGTTCGAAATGGCAGCGTTGTGCGTATTGGCGATATCGCCAAGGTTTCGAGCGGCACAAGCAACCGCCTAAGCGCAGGCTATTTCAACCGCGATCCCGCCGTCATTCTGATTATATTTAAAACGCCGGACGCAAACGTCGTCCGGACCGTGGACGATATCAATGCGCTGCTTCCGGAACTTCACCGCCTGCTTCCCGCTGATGTGAAGATTCAGGTTCTGAACGACCGCACAAAGACAATCCGGGCGAGCATCGCCGATATTCAATTGACCCTGTTGGCAAGCGTCGTGCTTGTCATGGTCGTGGTTCTTATCTTTTTGCGCCGCACGGTTCCAACGCTCGCGGCTGGGCTTGCGGTTCCGCTTTCACTCGCAGGCACAGTGGGCTTGATGTGGCTGTCTGGCTATAGCCTCGACAATATGTCCTTGCTGGCCTTGACGATATCCGTCGGCTTCGTGGTGGACGACGCTATCGTCACTATTGAGAACTGCTATCGCAATATGGAAGCGGGAATGAAGCCGCTGGAAGCCGCGCTTCAAGGCTCGCGGCAGATTGGCTTCACGATTATTTCCATCAGCCTGTCCCTCATTGCGGCCTTCATTCCCTTGCTCTTCATGGGCGGCGTCATCGGGCGGCTCTTTAGCGAATTCGCATGGACGCTTACTTACGCCATCCTGATTTCGGTCGTGGTGTCGCTGACCCTGACGCCCATGCTTTGCGGCCGGTTCGTCCGGCGTCTGCCGCAACCGGGCGAAACATGGCTCGACCGGCGGGTTGAGCCATTCTTCAATGGCCTTATTCGCGGCTACGAAAGGTCTTTGACTTACGCGCTCCGTCACCGCTGGCTGATGCTCATGGTGACGCTGACGGCGCTCGCATTAACGATCCAGCTTTATATTGTTATTCCCAAGGGATTGGTTCCGCAGGGCGACACTGGGCTCGTTATAGGGTACGCGCGGGCTGCTCCCGAAATCTCCTTCGACGCGCTGCAGGACTTGCAGGAGAAGGTAACAGATATCCTGACTTCGGACCCGGAAGTGGATGGCGTTGGCACCGCTATTGGAGGCGCGTCCGGCTTCGGGGCAAGCAATCAGGCGCGATTTTACATGTCGCTCAAACCTTCCGAGCAGCGTACTACGCCAATCACGACGATTATCGCACGTCTTCGCCGGAAGCTGGCGACGCTAAAAGGCGTCGAAGTAACCATGTTTCCTGGACAGGAAATCCAATTCGGCGCGCGGCAATCCCGCTCCCAATATCAGGTTACTCTTTGGAGCCCCGAGCTAAAGGATGTTGTGGACTGGCTTCCGCGCGTTTTGGAGCGTGTCAAACAAATTCCTGGCGTTGTGGATGCGAATACGGATCGCGAAGCTGGCGGTCCGCAGGCATACCTCACGATCGACCGCGTCAAGGCTGCGAAATTTGGCGTTGCCGTCCGAGACATCGACAACGCACTCAATGACGCTTTTTCTCAGCGCGCAGTCTCGACGATTTACGATTTTCGCAACCAATACAATGTCATCTTGGAGGCGAACATCGATATTCAAAGAAGCCTTGCAGGGTTCGACAAAATATTCGTCAAGGGTAACAATGGCCAACAGGTTCCCCTCTCTGAGGTCGCAACCCTAAGCCTGACCGGAGTACCCCTCGTCGTCAGCCATACCGGCCAATTTCCCGCAGCGACGGTCAGCTTCAACGCAGCCCCCAATTACACGATAGGGCAGATCTTACCCGAGATTCGCGACATTGCGCGGCAACTGCACATGCCCGATACGGTTCACCTTGAGCTTGCGGGCGAAACCGCCGCCCTTCAGGAGCAGCAGTCTTCACAGCCATTACTCATCCTGACCGCGCTTATCAGCGTCTATCTCGTCCTCGGCATTCTCTATGAGGACCTCATACATCCGCTGACCATCCTCTCGACGCTGCCGTCTGCCGGGTTCGGCGCACTGCTCACTTTGCAGGCAACTGGCGAACCTTTGTCCATAATCGCGCTCATTGGGATTATTCTGCTCATAGGTATTGTGAAGAAGAACGGCATTATGCTCGTGGATTTCGCATTGGAGGCGGAACGTTCCCATGGGCTCAGCAGCGAAGACGCCATCCGCTCCGCCTGCCTGGAGCGCTTCCGGCCCATCTTGATGACCACGCTGGCCGCCATGTTTGGCGCGTTGCCACTCATCCTTGCCTCAGGGCCAGGCTCTGAATTGCGGATGCCATTGGGGCTAACGATTATAGGCGGCCTCGCTGTTTCGCAGCTCCTTACAATTTACACGACGCCTGTGATTTATCTTTGGCTTGACCGCTTTCGGAAGCACAAAACAACCGAAAGCAGTCCCAAAGCCGTCGAGCCAGCGGCACCACCTGCAAGTGCTTGAAACTAAGAACGTATAGACTGGCATACCAATTGCTTGCACCATGACTGACCAACTTTTTGGAGGTGTCATGTCTAGCATTACTGCGGCGTCTAGCGCGCCCGCCACCACCAGCTCAATTCGCTGGCTTCAACTTTTCATGGGCTTTGTCGTCATGATGACGATCTCAAGCCCTCAATATGTTTGGACCCTCTTCACCGGTCCTTTTCAGAAGACCACCGGCGCGCTGCTCTCCGACGTGCAATGGACGATCACGTTTCTAATTGTGCTCCAGACTTGGCTTTCTCCATTCCAAGGATATCTCGTTGACCGCTTTGGGCCGAAACTGCTGATCGCGGCAGGCACGGTTCTAAGCGGCCTTGGCTGGATCGCCTCCTCCTACGTCACGACCCTGAGCGGGCTTTACCTCACCTATGGCTTACTGTGCGGCATTGGCACGGGCGTCGTTTACATCGGGATTATCGGCCTGATGGTGCGGTGGTTTCCGCATAGCCGCGGCTTTGCGACAGGCGTCGTGGCGGCAGGCTATGGCTTCGGCGCAATCCTGACGACATTTCCCATCGATTCGATGATGAAGGAATCTGGCTACCAGGCCACGCTGCTTACCTACGGCATAATCTTTGCCGTTGTCGGTTTCCTGGCGGCGCTATTCTTGAGGTCGCCCCGTGAAGGCGAAGTCGACCACGAGCCTGTCCTCGGCGTGGCCAGCGTGCGTGACGTGGCTCCTGGCTCGATGCTCCGCACGCCAGTATTTTGGCTCATGTTCCTGATGATGAGCATGATGTCGACCGGCGGCCTGATGGTTATCACTCAGTTCAAAAGCTTCTCGAAGTCATTCGGGATAACAGATGCGACGATGGTAACAATTCTCGGCTTTGCACTTGCCGCGATCCCCGCCGCCCTCACCTTCGACCGCATCACCAATGGCCTCACCCGCCCCTTCTTCGGATGGGTGTCCGACAGAATTGGGCGAGAGAATACGATGGCAATCGCCTTCATTCTGGAAGGTCTCGCCATCTGGTTGATGCTGCAGTTCCGCACCGATCCCTTTATGCTGATCGTGCTCTCGGGTCTCGTTTTCTTTGGCTGGGGCGAAATCTTCTCGCTGTTCCCGTCGACACTGACCGACACCTTCGGCACGAAGCACGCGACGACCAATTACGGCTTCCTCTACATGGCGCAGGGCGTCGGTTCGATCCTCGGAGCGCCAGTCGCGGCAATGATCTTCGAGTCCACGGGAAGCTGGATGCCCGTGTTCAGTCTCATAATCGGCATGGATATACTGACGGGGCTTCTTGCTCTGTTTGTGTTGAAGCCCATGCGGCGCAAATATTTGCAAGCATAAGCACTGCCCCTCACCCTACCCTCTCCCCAGCGGGGAGAGGGTTACGCCCCACCCGACTTTATGGCTGCTTCTCATACACCCCGATCAAAGGGCCGAGAGCCAAGAAATTGCTGCCCCAGCTTGAAGCTGAAGGGACGTAAAGCGCAGGGGCCGATCCACCATCGAGAAAGAGCGCATCGCGGCATTTAAGCCCATCGCGGAACAGCCGTTCGAAGGAGCTGAACGGTACTCCGTCTTCAGAAATTGCAAACAAGATGACATTGCCACCACGCACGCATACCCCATCGCGGCGTTTTGCGGAGGCATTGGCCTTGGCGAGCCTCGGATGCAACCGCCCGTCGATGACGAGCATCGGCCCAGATTGCGTGGCGAACGCAGCATTCGGCCTATTCTTTAGGAACGCGCCCGTTTCCCGGACCCCAGCTTCGTTTTCGCCCACATAAAACACGCCATTGGGCTTTAAATGAAAATTGCCCGGCCCGTTTCTAGTGTTGGCTCTGACCAGTTCGCGCCCGTGCTCAACGTAGAGCCCAACGGGTTTGTAGTCGGGATGAAACATACCGGCGTTAAGCGCGAATGCCAGGCGCTCGCCCTTTTCGCCCGTTTTCGGAAGATCCTTGAGATAGCTGTAGGGCTTACCGTCGGGGCGCTGCCAGTAAAGCCGGATCGAGAAGCGGTCGAGCGGCGCTTCGCAGACGGAATAGGAATATCCCTCGAACGAAAAAGGCGCACATGGGCTCTTCCGGGAGGATGTCGTTTCGGCGGACGTCCGCACACCTGATGATGCCAGCGCAAAAGCGACCGTTGTCGCGAGCATAAGCTTAACGGGAAATCGCACTATCATTTCTTCCTATGACGCTTGCTGGGAACGCTAACGAAGAACTGCTTTCCGACCGCGATACGATCAACGATCCTATTTGATAGATCAAACGGCCCCGCCTACGCTAGAAAATATCATGCCGTGTCATTACGATTATAACTGGTGAACCGTTCTAACCTTCCGCGTGTTGTCCAAAGCGCCGATTTACGCGCGCTGAAATCCGCTGCGCATTCGTAACGAGCTCATAGCTCCGTAATAAAATTATAAAAAATGCGAGATGGACAGGTATTAGTCAGGAAACATTGGCATCCTGCAATCTCGTCACAGGGATCGCTTTTTTAGAAGAGAAGGGCTTCGATATATGGGTGCGAGCATTACTCCTACAGCGCCGCAGGGTCTGGACTATACTCCAGGCTCGCCTCATGAAGAATTCACGCGGTCCTATGGCGAATACGCAACGCCCTTCTTTGAGCCAGGCTCGCCTGAGGCCGATTTCATAAAGTCCGTGCGCGAACACACGCAGGACTCGCCTGGGGCCGATTCCTTCCCGGCGGACTCTAGGCTAGGCTCGCCTCACGACGAATTCACGGCGCACTATGGCGATTACACGACGCCCTTCTATCAGCCAGAACTCGCCTGAGGCCGATTTTATCAAGTCTGTGGGCCAACACACGCAGGACTCGTCAGAGGCCGATTCCTTGCCGGCGGACTATAGGCCAGGCTCGCCCCAGGAAGAATTCTCACGGCACTATGGGGATTACACGTCACCGATCATGAACTATGCGCCAGGCTCGCCTGAGGCCGATTTCGTGGAATCCGTGCGCCAACATACGCCGGACGATACGCTAGGCGCGCCTGACGCACCGCAAGATGCGATCGATGAGCCAGGGTCGCATGACGACGGATTCATCCCTTTTCCCGAATGACTTCCCGAAGCTGTCTGAGGATTCCTTCGTGTGGACCATCCAGAATGTGGTGGTCGAGTGAAGGACTTCGAGTTACAGGCGACAAATCGACAGAAGCGTGCCCAGCGTGAACGCCGGCATGCAGCCCGGCTTATGAGGAGAGCTTGACGGCTCTCTTTTATTTTTAAAGGGGGAGCTGCCGCCGCGGGCTAGATTCGTGTTGTGCGTCGGTGAGCCATTCTAATCTTCCGCGTGTTGTCACTGGTGAGTACAATCCAGAGAACGGGACGCGGATTTGGGTAACGATGTACGATATCAAAGCGCGCAGCAAACCCCCACGGCGCCAGCTTCAGCACAGCGATCAACGCGCCGCTCGGCGCTCACCCGCATTTTAATCGGCACGTGGAAATCCATATCCGACGATAACATCAGCCTTTTGGCGGCTGGCGTTGCGTTTTACGCGCTTCTTGCGATCTTCCCCGGCTTTGCCTTCATCGTCGCCTTTTTCGGCCTCCTCGCTGACCCGGCAGACGTACAGCGCCAGCTCGTAAATGTTCGCGGCGTTCTACCGGCGCAAGCGTGGGATGCATTAAACTCACAGCTCCTTGTTCTTACGAGGCAATCAACCGTAACGCTTTCGCTCGCCTCAATTTTTAGCCTCTTGCTGGCCTTCATAAATGCCCGGTTGGCAGCCGCTGCCATGATGAGCGCGCTGAATAACGTCTATAGAGTGCGTGAGACGCGCAGTTTCGTCACGACCAATGCGATTGCGCTGTTATTCACAGTCGCCGCCTTCGCCATCTTCATCTTCAGCGTAGCTGTTGTTATTGCATTGCCCCAACTGCTGAGCGAATTTGGGCTTGCGGGTTTCTCCAGCGGCATCATTCACACGCTCAAATGGCCGATGCTTGCCGTCCTTATGGCTTCGAGTTCTTGGGATGCTATACCGCTTCGGGCCTGATCGGCGGAGCAGCGATTGGCGTTGGATTATCCTTGGCTCGCTTGCCGCAACGGCACTTTGGCTTATCGGTTCGACAGCTTTTTCCTGGTACGTCAGCTCCTTCGGTTCATACGACAAGCTGTATGGCTCTTTCGGCGCTGTGGTCATTCTCCTTTACTGGCTATGGCTTACAGCCTTTGCAGCCTTAATGGGCGCCGAGCTTGATATGCAAATCGAGACTGCAACGCAAAAAAAATGAGCGCCCTATGCGGGCGCTCCAAAAACCTTTCAACTGTCATGTGTGGCTATGACATCTAAAAGCCGAGCAGCCGGTGAGGATTCTCGACAAATAGCTTGTGGCGCGCCTTTTCGTCGGGCACCCAGTCGGCCATGAGGTCGAGAAGATCGCCAACATTTGGCATCGGCCCCCAATTTGCCACGTGAGGCCAGTCAGACCCCCACAAGCAACGATCCGGTGCGGCCTCGTTCAGCGCGCGAGCGAAGGGGATGGTGTCTTCGTAAGGCGGACCTTTCTTCGACATGCGAAATGCGCCCGAGAGCTTCACCCAAGCGCCGTCGCGAGCCAGGCTCACAAGCGTTTGAAACCCCGAATTATCGACGCCTTCCGACGCCGGCAGGTGTCCCATATGATCTACCACGAATTCGACCGGGAGTTTCGAGAGCGGCGATGCAAGCTCAGGAAGCTGGCCCGCACCGACCAAAAACTGAAGATGCCACCCCATGTCCCGGCAGAGCGCGCCATAGCGCTCGAGAGCCTCGAAACCGATGCCGCCGCCATAGAGCACGTTCAGGCGCAGCGCGACGACGCCCGCGTCCTTCAGCGCAACAAGTTCCTTTTCTCGCGTATCCGGCGGCGTTACAGCCACGCCGCGAAGCCGCTTTGGTTCGGCACGCAGCGCCTCGACCATGGCGCCGTTATCGGTTCCGTGCACACTGACCTGCACCAAGCAGCCATAGGTCATGCCCGTCCCATCGAGCATCGCAAGATAGCGCGCAAGAGGAGCTTCGGGCGGCGTGTAACTGCGGGCCGCTACGAACGGATGGGCAGGTGGCACCCCGATGACATGGGCATGCGTGTCCACGGCACCTTTCGGGATTTCGTAGCGCGTTGGGCGGCGCGGCTCGGGGTCAGGCCCCGGACAAGCCGGGGGTTCGTTCGTTTGCTGATGATCAAGCATCGGGCCGCAGCACCTTTCCTTTCGTTTCTGGTAAGATCAATGCACAGATAAAGAACAACCCATAGGCCAAGACCGCAAAAATAGCGATTGCGTTTCCAAGCGTCATATTTGCTGAGATAAAGCCGATCAACCACGGGAATAGCGCGCCGATCCCACGGCCGAAATTATAACAAAAGCCCTGGGCGGAACCGCGAAGGCGTGTTGGGAAAAGCTCCGTAAGAAACGGTCCCATGCCTGAGAAATAACCCGAGGCAAAGAAACCGAGCGGGAAGCCAAGGAACCAAAGCACTTCATTGGAGAACGGGACCTGCGTGTATGTAATGACGACAGCGATTGCGCCGAGAGAAAAGATCAAGAACAGCTTTCGCCGCCCGATCTTATCCGAAAGCCAGGCTCCGACCAGATATCCTACGAAAGATCCGACTATCAGCGCAGCAAGATATCCTGTCGAGCCAACAACTGATAACTTCCTTTCAGTGGTAAGAAACCTAGGAAGCCAAGACGTGACGGCGTAATAGCCACCTTGCGCCCCAGTGGATAACAACGCTGCTATAATCGTCGTCTTAATAATTTCGGGCTTGAAAATTTCCCATATCGCGGGCTGATTTCCCTGTGCCTTCTCCATCGCGCGAGCTTGAGCCGAAACCGCGGGCTCTTCTACGTTCTGCCGTATGAAAAAGATCAGCAGAGCCGGAAGCGCACCGAGGGCGAACATATAACGCCACGCCTCATCGGCGGGGAAATAGCTGAACAGCAGCGCCTGCATGATAACAGCAAGGCCCCAGCCGATAGCCCATCCGGACTGCACAGCGCCGACCGCCCGCCCACGATATTGGGCTCGTATGGTTTCTCCCATGAGTACAGCGCCAGCTGCCCATTCGCCGCCGAACCCGAAGCCTAGCAATGCTCTGGAAAGCAAAAGCTGATTGAAGTCCTGCGCAAAAGCGCAGAGCAAACTGAAGACAGAAAACCAAAGGATGGTGAGTTGCAGCGTTCTTACGCGGCCGATCCGATCCGAAAGAAATCCCGCTATCCAGCCGCCAAAAGCGGACGCAAGCAAAGTAAGCGTGACTGCCAAGCCTGCCGTGGCATTGTCCACACCCCAAAGCTTGATGAGCGTGCCAATCACGAGCGGATAGATCCATGAAATCCATGCCGTCGAGCGCCCATCCCATGGCGCAAGCCCAGAATGTCTTACGCTCCGGCGGCGTCATATGTTCGTAAAAACCCGCGAGGCTTGTGTCTTCGATGGCTACTATTTCAGCGGGCGCAGACGAAACGCTTGTCGACATGGCGCTTACCTTCCCTCGATTGCTCAAATTAACCCCGGCCGCCAATGCAGCCCCGTTAATGAGGAGGGTACGCGACATGTCTCACGCGCGATAGAGCTTGGCCGCTGCAACTTTAGGCGAGGCTTTGACGCGGCAGGCCTTGAGGACTATAGGCCGCTAAACCAATTATATCCGCCCTCTTCCCAATAGCCGCCCGGATAGACGTTCGTCACCTCGATGGCATTGATCCACTTCGGCTGTTTGAAGCCAAGCTTCAGCGGAGTCTTCAGCCGCACGGGGAAGCCATATGCATCTGGAAGGGGCTGATCCGCATAATGCGTTGCGAGGATCGTCTGCGGGTGGAGGGCAGTCGCCATATCGATGCTGCCCCAATAGTTATCACTGCATTTGAAACCGACATATTTGGCGGTCTTATCTGCACCGATACGTTCAAGAAAGAAGCGCAAGGGGATGCCGGACCATTTGCCTATATAGTCCCAGCCTTCCACACAGACATGGCGCGTGATTTGCGTCTCCTGCGGAAGCCCGTATAGCGTGTCCTTTGTCCAAGGCCGCTTGTCCGCAACTTGGCCCGCGAGTTCGAGCCGCCATGAACTCCCATCGACGGGCTTAACCTGATCGGCGCCGTAAAACGCGTTGAATCGGGGCGGATTCATAACGTCAGCATCGCTGTAAGTGGGTGCAAGTTTTCTGGGATTGAACAGGAAAGCCTGCACGCGGTCATTCCAGCCCGACATAGCCCGCAATACGCCCTGAAGGCTGCTATTGTTGCTAATGTCGCAACCCGTCAGCAGCGTAAGCGCGCCGAGGCTGACGGTGCCGCGCAGAAGAGCCCGGCGCTCGATGCCTTGAATAATGTTTCTATGTTCGGCGAGAGGCGATTGATCCACACCACCCTCAGGGCGATTGATTGAGCCGCGTGGCCGCAGAACAGTCATTGCTATTCTCCCGCCTCGAGTGAGTGCATTTCATGGGCGGAGTTGATGCGCACTGTCCCTTTCGTCATGGCGAAAATAGTTTTGGGCACGATGAGAGCCAAAGTCACATGCACGATCAGGAAAAGTACAATCGCCGACATGCAAAGAAAATGCACAAGCCGCGCGCCCTGGAAATCATAGAACAGCCAAGTAAACGTCTGAAATTGGACGGGCTTCCAAATCGCTAGCCCGGAGATGACCACGAGGATCGTAGCGAGGATCACGCCGATATAGCTTGTCTTTTGAACGGCGTTGTAGATTCTGATGTCATCGTGGGAGAGTTTCAGCTTTAGCGCGTTGCGTATATCCTGCACGAATTCGCTCGCGCTTACCGGAAACCATTTCCTCTGCAAGCGGCCCGTCGCGATGCCATAGATAAGCGCGGTCAGGCCATTGATGAAAAACACCCACATGGCCGCGAAATGCCAGAGAAGCGCATTGCTGAACCCGACGTCTTTGTTGAGCTTGTAGGTTATCTCAGGATCGCCGCCGAGCGTCAGCCACTCCGGGAAAATGAGCCAGCTAAAGATCGGCACATTATTGTAAATTCGCCAGCCGCTTCCAATCATTATGATGATCGCGATGGCGTTGATCCAGTGTGTTACGCGCACAAAGATCGGGTGAACTTTAACAAGGCGCCTCTCAATTACTTTTTCTTGCGCGTTCATAATTTTATCACGGAAATTTGTAGGAATTAGATATAGAATTTACCATTCATGCGCAGGTTACGCCAGACAACTACAGAACAACTTTTTGCGTATTTCTTAAGCGCTTGATTCAAGTTTTTGTTATATACAACAGAAATAATTGCACATATGCGTGATAGCACGAAAATGTTAGTAAAAACGTTCGAGAACCTGGGTTAGCGTTTCGTTAGACACGAATAACGCCCGGACACTTTAATGGTTGGCAAGCATATTGCATTTTGCGGCGTTGCCGTTATGGCGAAGGCATCTCTTCCTGGCCGCACGAAGACCCGGCTTTCTCCGCCGCTTACGCTGGAAGAAGCGGCCTATTTTAACACCGCATTTTTGAAGGATATTTCAGAGAATTTGCTTCGCGCCGGTGAGCAGGCGAGCATTGCCGGCTATATGGCCTATGGTCCGCCTGGAGCCGAGGGCTTTTTTCGCACCCATCTTCCCGCAGAGATCGGATTGAAAGAGGTTTGGTATCCGCATTTCGGCGACTGCTTGATCGCTGCCTTGGAAGCGCAGTTTGCGGCAGGTCATCGCGCCGCTTGTGTGTTGAATTCCGACAGTCCAACTTTGCCAAGCGAACTCCTCGCCGAAATGGCGAACATTCTGGCCGAACCCGGAGACCGGATAGTGCTCGGTCCATCAACGGACGGCGGTTATTATCTCTTGGCCTGCAAGGCTGTGCACCGCCGTCTTTTCGAGGAGATCGCTTGGAGCACAGAGGCTGTCTGCGGGCAAACTCTTGAGCGTGCGGCGGAGATTGGGCTTCCGGTTCATCTCCTTCCCGAATGGTATGATGTAGACGATTGTGCAGCGCTAAAGCTGCTCGCGGGCGAAGTCCTCGATGGCGTGCCCTTCCACCCCACGCTTCCTTCCAGTCCGGCGCGTCACTCTGCGGCGCTAATGGCAGGGCTGTACGAACGGCCAGGTTTTGGAGAGAGATTGCGGGTAATTTCCTCCCCTGCTATTTCGCAGGCGGCGCGATCAAGCGAGGCTGTGGCGTGACGCATTCAGGCCTCCCTTCGAAGAGTCTGCTGCTTTTAACCGGACTGCTGCTTGCCTCTATGATTGTGGGGGCGGCCGCACTTTTCGGTATGAAGCACAAGGTCGTGGTCTACGTAACGCTCGTTCAATGCGCGATTTACGCGGTTGCCGCTTGGTATCTTTGGCGCAAGAAAAACGATGTGCTCGAAGGGCAGAACCGGCATCTTCTTATTTACGTATTAGGCGTCGCCGCGCTTATGCGCTTGGCATTGGTTTTCGCGCCACCACACTCAACGGACGTCTACCGTTATGTTTGGGATGGCCGCGTGCAAGCCAATGGCATCAATCCCTATCTTTATGTGCCTGCCGATCCGGCGCTCGCCCATCTTCGCGACAATGGCAATATTTATCCAAACGTTAATCGCAAGGAATATGCGCCGACGATTTACCCCCCGATGGCGCAGGCCGTTTACTACCTCGCAAGCAGGGTGAGCGAGACTGCAACTATGATGAAGCTGGCCATGCTCGCCTTTGAGGCGTTGGCCATTTGGGCGCTGATTCAACTTCTCGCTGCTCGCGGTCTGCCTACCATGCTTGCGGGTGTCTATGCGCTGCATCCGCTTCCAATTTGGGAGATAGCGGGCAGCGGCCACGTGGACATTATTCCGGTCGCGTTCCTATTGCTCGCGCTTCTTGCCGCCGAAAAAGGCCAGCGGTTCGCATCAGGGATCGGGCTCGCGGCGGCGGTTCTGTCGAAATATTTTCCGCTCGTACTTACCCCCGCCATTTACCGGCGCTGGGACTGGAAAATGCCACTTGCTGCCGCGGCGACTGTCGTGGCGCTTTACCTGCCTTATATCTCGGCTGGAAAGAAGGTGTTCGGCTTCCTCAGCGGGTATGCTGGAGAAGAGCTTGAGGCCGGAGAAGGCTTTTATATCGTTCAGCTTTTGAAGGGAGCAGGTTTCGGGAGTGCTGCGTTGCCAATCTTCCTTGTCCTCGTTGCACTGACCTTGGCCGCACTCGCTTGGCGGAGCGGTTTTAGAGAAAATCCCGAGAAGCCAGATTTGCGTGGCGCTTTCTCTATTGCACTCGCATTCGCTGTATTCTTTTCCCCGCATTATCCCTGGTACTTCATCTGGCTCATCCCCTTTCTATGCTTTTTCCCATCGCTAGCAGCGTTTTGGTTAACCTTATCTGCGACGGCACTGTACTGCGTGGGCTGGCCCATCGGCCTCCTTGGCGCGAGCGTGCTTTACGTGCCCTTCGCCGCTCTACTCATCTTTGAAAACTTGAAACCTTTCTCTGCTAAGGAATCATCCAATGGACGCGCAATTGCTTGATCTGCCGCCTACGGCTAGCCTTGAAGCGAAGAAGGCGGATCCGCGCCGCTATTTTGAGCGCATCAGCGACAAGCGGACGCCAATAGCGACCGAGGACCCGGTCTGCCTTTATTTGGAGACGACGAACCGCTGTAATCTGCTTTGCACGACATGCCCCCGCACGTTCGAAGAGCTTGAGCCGCCCTCCGACATGAGCTGGGAACTTTTCACCAGCATTGTCGATCAGTTTCCGAAAATTGAGCGCGTTGTCTTGCACGGCGTTGGCGAGCCAATGATGGTCGCCGAATTGCCGAAGATGGTGGAATATCTGAAAAAACGCGGCACCTACGTGCTTTTCAACACTAATGGCACGTTAATGCGCGAGAAGAAAAGCCGCGAACTTATCGAGGCTGGCCTCGATGAAATGCGCATCTCGCTTGATGCCGCCGAACCGAAGGCATTTGAAGAAGTTCGCGGCCGCGATCTCTTCGACCGCATCGTGCGCAATGTGAAGAATTTCGTCGCGCTCAAGAAACAGATGGGAGCCGACAAGCCGCGCTTGTCTCTCTGGCTAACCGGATTGCGCGAAACGCTCGAACAGCTCCCGGCCTTTATTCGCCTCGCCGATGACATTGGCGTTCGTGAAGTGCATCTACAGCGTCTCGTTTATTTCGAGAATAATCAGCAAGGACTGGCGCGCCCCGAATCCTCGCTTTTCGAGAAGCGCGACGTAGAAGAAGGCAAATTTTTGCTGGAAGCCGAGCGGATCGCCGCGGAACTCGGCGTCTTTTTTGACGCCTCAGGCGCAGCCGAACCTGAAGCAAGCCTCCGCCGTCTCGACGGCGACACGCCGTGGTCGCTTTGCCGCCGCCCGTGGTCGCTCATGTACTTCACAGCGCATGGCCGCGCATTGCCGTGCTGCATCGCGCCATTTTCGATGCATGGCTATGAGAATTTCACGCTCGGCAACGCCAAGACGCAAAGCCTGCGAGACATGTGGAATGGCGACGCCTACCGTAGCTTTCGCGAGGGGCTTCTTGGCGACAATCCGCCAACGGCCTGCGCGGGATGCGGCTTACGTTGGAGCCTTTAATGATTGCCGAAAACTCCGCCGGTGTTACCTCCTTATCAACGCGGCCGGGACTGACGGGCGTTTGCGCCGTCATTCCGGCGCTGAATGAAGAGGAGGCAATTGGGGGCGTCGTAACGCGCATTCCCCAAGCCGCCGTCGATCAGATTATCGTCGCCGATGGCGGCTCCAAGGATCGCACAGTGGCGATAGCGGAGGCCAACGGCGCGCGCGTCCTCCATGCAGGCAAAGGCTATGGCCGAGCCTGCATCGAAGGCGCAATTGCTGCTGGCAATGGCTGCAATATTGTCGTCTATATGGACGGCGATGGCAGCGATTTCCCGGAAGAATTGCCGAAACTCGTTGCGCCGATTGAGGCAGGCACTCATGACTTCGTCATCGCCTCACGGGCGCGGGGCGAGCGCGAACCTGGCTCGATGGCGTGGCACCAGCTTGCTTCGGGCCGGATCATCGGCGCGATTGTCGGGCTTCTCTATGGCTTTCGCTACACCGACATGTGCGCTTTCCGTGCGATCAGGCGTGACGCCCTTCTAGTGCTCGGCATGGAGGAGATGACCTATGGCTGGAACCTCGAAATGCAGATGAAAGCGGCGCAGGCGGGGCTTCGTATTCTCGAAATACCTGTTCCTTATGCGCGCCGGGCGGGTGGCCATTCCAAGGTCGCCGGATCCTTACGCGGTACGCTGCGGGCCGGAAGCCGAATTCTTTTCGTATTGGCTCGCGTTGCGCTTCAGCCGCGAGCGGCTATCAATAAACCGGCGGCGTGGACAGCATCATGACAGCCATGGACGGCAAAAATAGTTCCTTCTTCGTGGGAGCCTCCAACGGAGAGGAATTCCTCCGTAACGTGCCACTTCTTGCCCGGCAGGATCACGAGCATCCTTCCATATTCCTGCCCGAGGTCATGCTGCAGGAGTCGCGCAAGCAAAAGCGGCTGGACAATTCACCCGTCCCTCCCATTTGCCTTCTCGATCCGGATGGCGACATCGTAAACTACGTCCAATATCTGCGCGGAGCACGAAAAAGCCGGTCATGGGCCTGCTTTCATACCGAACTCTGGGAATGGCAAGAAAACGGCTTGCATTTTGGAGTTGTGGGACGCGCCGTCGGCGCTTCATTTGCGGTTCTCGTCGCAGAGCAGCTCTTCGTATCGGGTTGCGAGTTTTTGATCAGCATCGCCTCGGCTGGGGCTATTGCCGATGGACTGCCGAAGCCGTGCTACATCATGATCGAGCGCGCACTTCGCGACGAGGGCACGAGCTACCATTATCTCCCGCCTTCGGCCTATGCCCTTGCGGATAGCGAATTGTTTGCAACATCGCTCGCAGCTGCGGAGAAGCTCTCCTTGCCGGTAAGGCGCGGAATGAGCTGGACGACTGATGCGCCTTTCAGAGAGACGGCATTGACTGTAGCGAATAGGCGCGAGCAAGGCATTCACACCGTCGAGATGGAGTCGGCGGCGCTGCTCGCCTTCGGTCAGGCAAGAAAAAAGCGCATCATCGCCATCGCACACATCACGAACAGCATGGGCCAGGAAAAAGGCGACTTCGACAAGGGCGACGACCATGGCACCGAAGATTCGCTCGCCATTGCCGGTGCGATAGCGCGAGCTGCCTTCGTGCCTTAAAGCATGTTGCGATCATCTATAACCGGCACGGCGCATCGCGCTTTTTTTGTCATTGCGACGGCGAGCGCAGCGTGGCCGGAAGCAATCCAGAGCAACGCTTTAGATGCCTCTCGCTGGATCGCCGCGCTTCGCTCGCGATGACGGCTTTCCGCTAAAGCCCTATTCTCATCGCATTTCACCGCTTGAGAGTATCACTCATGGTCTTGCCTGTGCTGCTCAGCACAACGTAGGCCTTTCGGCTGTGGTATGGCCTACGCAATCGGCAGAAAAAAATCGAAGCTCGGACTCGACACCAAAGCCCTCCTCTTAGAAAGCGTCACCAATGAGCGGCACCGCCACTCCAATCGTTTCAGCCCGTGGACTTAGGAAGCGCTTCGGCAACACCGAAATCTTGCACGGCCTCGATTTCGACATTCCGCCTGGCCGCATCTATGGCCTGATCGGCCATAACGGCGCTGGTAAAACGACCACGCTTAATGCCTTGCTCGGTCTCACCTCCTATGAGGGCACCGTCAACGTCCTCGGGCGCGACCCCTATGCCAATCGGGCGGATCTGATGAAGGATGTCGCCTTCATCGCCGACGTCGCGAGCCTGCCACGTTTTCTGCGCGTGAACGAATTGTTGTCGCTGATGACGAGCGTTCATCCCAATTTCTCGCTGGAGATAGCGCGGTCATTCCTGGAAGGCACGGATGTCAAACAGGGCGCGAAAATCCGCAATCTGAGCAAGGGTATGATGGCTCAGCTTCACCTCGCAGTGGTGATGGCAATCGACGCCAAGCTGTTGGTGCTCGATGAGCCTACTCTTGGCCTCGATATTACTTACAGAAAGCGGTTTTATCGCCGTCTGCTCGATGATTACATGAACAAGGAGCGGACGTTGCTCATCACGACCCATCAGGTCGATGAAATCGAGTCCCTGCTCACCGACATCATGTTCATCCGTGATGGCGATTTGATCCTCAATACGCCGATGGAGACGGTCAGCTCACGCTACGCGCAGCTCGCGGCGGCGCCCGGCAAGGTCGCGGAGGCTGAGCGGCTGAAGCCCGTTTTCACTGAAACGCGGCTCGGGCAGACCGTCATGATTTTCGATGGTGTCAGCCACGAGGCTTTGGCTGGCCTCGGCACCGTTTCAACTCCGACCCTTTCAGACCTTTTCGTTGCCTTGATGCAGCGCAAACCCGCGAATGGAGTGGCGAAATGAAATCCTGGATCGCACTTCTGAAACGCGAATATCTCGAGCATCGCGGCGCCTTTCTGTGGCTGCCGCTCGGCCTCCTAGCCTTATTCACTTTGGCTGGCCTCTCGGCTTTGGTGTCGAATTCGACAAACATCACAGTAAATGGGACAAACCTCGTCGTTAACGGGACGCTCGCTAATCCTGTTGCGGTGCTCAAATTGTTTGAGGGGGGATATTTCGCCAGTGCAGTGCTGTGGTCGGCTTATCTACTCGCCGCGCTTTTCTTTTATTTCGGCGATGCCTTCCACGCAGACCAGCGCAACAATTCCATGCTCTTTTGGAAGTCGTTGCCGGTTTCCGATCTTAAAATATTGGGGTCGAAATTCCTTGCCGGCATCCTTCTGTTTCCGGCAATCATCTTCCTTGCGGCCTTAGCTACCGGAATGATGCATTTTCTGCTTATGGGGCTTGCGGGTTTAGCCAAATACCCCCTCGCAATCCCGTCGCTGCTCGTGCTCGTGCAGAGCTACCTTCAAATCTCGATCTTTATCTTGGGCTATTTGACGCTGGCGCTGCTTTGGTATGCTCCATTCTTCGCATGGGTCGGCGCTCTCTCGACAATGTTCGGCCGTTGGAGCTTGGTGCTTGCCTTTTTTATCCCCGGTGTCTTGAGCCTGATCGAGGTAATCATACTCGGGAGGTGGGGACAGGGAAGTCAGCTCTGGCGCTATCTTGGCGAGCGTATGAAATTCGGGCCAGCCAGCAATGACTTTAGCCAGTCCTTCTTAGGCAGCGAATTGTCCTTCGACGCCGCAACCGCCTTTGGTAAGCTGCTTGCCGGCATCGACCCGATGGCGATGGCAGAAGGTCTTGTCTTCGCCGCCGCTGTCCTGTTTCTCGCCAGCGAATACCGCCGCCGCCGCATAGCGTAGGAGTCCCGCTTTTATTGTCCTGCACGGCCTTCGGGGAGAAAGAGAGCTTCTCATGGCCGCAGCAGGACCGGATCACGCCCTCCTGCCGCTTCCTTAAAAAACTGAAGCCAAACTCTCGCCGCCGCGTTCTGCCGCGCGCTATGCGTCGCCCTGGGCAGAAGCGCAATCTCCATTTCCGCCGTTTGTAGCCAACGCCTTTCCTCGGCTTTGATTGCTTGTTTCAGAGCCGAAACCGTGAAGCTTCCATTATACGCCGATGCCTGCGGCGTGTGCTCCATCAGGTCCGAAATCAAAATCAGCTTCGTTTTCCCTTGTACCGCCGCGCCCTCGTTTTGAATGGCCGACGCGATGGCGAGCGCTATTGGCGAGCTCGGCGCGGAGCCTTGCCCTGTGAATGTTTGAATCGCCTCGTTTATCGGCTCTACAAAGGCTTGATGGTAACGGGCCGAAACGCGACGTGTATTTTCAAATAGAGGGTCAGCCTCCGAGCCGGGATTGCACAGAGCGATGATCGGCTTCAACGATGTGTTCGCGCCCGCTCTCTCCTGTTCAAGCACCGAAACGGCGAGCTTAGCGCCCGGCGGCAACGCTTCCCGCTCCTTCGAGATTATCTTCCGTGCTAGCGCTTGCTCGGGCTCTGTAAGCGGATCGGTCTTGTCGATAATGATGATTGTTGTGCTTGTTGGTCCAGCGAGCGGACATAATGTTATGGGATCGAATTTAGGCCGCTTGAGAGAATTTGCGGCGTAAATGCCGCCTCCGGCCAAGCTCAGGGCCAAACATATGAGCAACGCCCCAAGGACGTTCTTCCTGCTCATTGCGACGAAACAATCTGCAAACTCGCCTGGCTGGCCCTTGCGAGAAGCTTCTGGAAGTCCGCAGACGCGCTCTCGAGCATACCAATGACGTCGCCCTGCTCTTTCAAAGCGGTCTTTTGCAGCGACTTCAGTTTCTTATCGTTCATCTCGTGAAATCGGACATGTTTTTCGTTCAAGATGGGCAACTGCTTGGTCGCGACAGCGTAAAATTCAGCGCTCCCTCGCCCCGGAACCTTATTGGCGAGGCGATCATTGAAAGCCAGCTCGGCTTCGGCTTTGCGAGTTGCTTCGGCTAGGCCTTCACTGAGCGTCTTCCATTCGCCCGCATAAGTGTGATGAAGCGATGCGAGTGCCGCCAATTCCTGCGAGTAACTATCGATTTGATTGTTTATCGCCTGGAAATTACCGCTCATGATCGTGTTTGTCTGGCTGAGGATTCGGCGAAGAGCGTGCGCCCCATCTGCCCGGGCTTCCATGTGGCGGCGGTGACGGCGCCCATATCCCGGATAAGGATCGTCAAACTTGTAGCCATCCCAGGCGGCTATTGTCGCGCCGCTAAGGCCAATCACCAGCAGAAACAGGCTTGAGAAGCTTTGAAAGTTAAACGGGGATGCCAGAACACGCCGGATTGCTTCGCGTTCGCTTTCTTGGGTCTTTTGCGGAGCGTTACCATCCGGAGCTACGCTTTGCTCGCGTACTGGTGCAATCGCAGCGTTACTCGCTTTTTCGCCGCTCGGCCTAGCGAATTTTTGCGCGATTTTTCCGGCATCTGCGGGCTTCGTATCGTTAAGAACGATGCTCTTTTTCTGCCCCCCTGACGGATGCTGCGCGGCCACAAGCTCCGATTTCGCAGCCTCGGCGCGATAATCGCGATAATGGGCGCCGAATAAGTTCACGGCGACTAGAATGCCAATGCTGGCCAGGGAAGCGGCGATAGCGCCAAGCCGCGAAAAAACTCCGCGCCGATTAAGCTGTGGCAGCACAAGCTGGCCGATGAGGAAGGCCGCGCCTACATTTGTCAGGGAGAGAACAAACGCCTCGATCCACCCGCCGAAGAGACCCTGATCGCTGCTAGCAGCGAAAAACACTCCATTGATGCAGGCCTCGACAAGAATGAGCATCAGCAAAATGCCGATCGCGAGCACTGGCGAACTCGGATAGTGCGCTTCGCGATTGAGGTGATGGTCAGCCTTGAAGCGTTCGAGATCGGCGAGGCGGTTCCGCTCGTCACGCAGATGGTCTGCGAGTTGCGGCCCGTTCGCGATTAGTATCTTTTGGCGCTGAAAATGCACCTGCTGCAATTCGCCATCAAGCTTCGGCGCGACGCATCTTTTTTCCTGCGCCTCGATCTTACGTTCGATGGATTCCAACTGCCAATTTGCCTTCGCACATTGTGCATCGAGCTCTTTTTGAAGCTGGCGTGCAACGTTCGAAAGATCGTGCTGACCATCCCGGACACTGGCATCGGCTGTTGGGAAGGGGATCGGAGGCGTCCCCACGGGATTATTGAGGCCTCGGCCAGCGTACCGCGTGCCTTGGTCGACGCTCACGCCGCCGGAGAAAACCACGATATTAGAGGGAGCGCTTGATCGCTCTTCGGGAGGCCTCTGATCAATGTCGCCCGACCGATCAATGACGCGCTCGCCGTCGCCTTCGCCTGATTCCGAGGATCCGGGGGAGCTCATGAATTACGCTCAAATAATTACGTTAGTAAATTACGAATAATCTTATTCTAAAAGAGCTATAATTTGCAAGGGCGGCATTTGCGGCCTGCTTTTCGTTTTTCAATTCGCCAACGCTTTTGTGCTACTTCTGATTGCGCCGGGGGATTAACGCCAAAGCATTTTGATAAATCGCTCAATTTTGCAGGTCAGGATTTCATGAACGCTCCTCGTACCGTCGTCCTCATAGCGACGCTTTTATTGACAATGCCCGCCCCAATCGCACCTGCGCAAAATGCTGTGCCACTGGTCAGCACTGCGTCCGTTCGTCTAAGCACTCCTATAAGGCTTGCTCGCTGGGGCCGGTGCCCTGTGGGCTGCGTTGAGTGGTTCGATGGCTGCAACAATTGTACTTGCGGGCGCGGACGGATCGACGTTTGCGCGCCCAGCTCCTGCCATCGCCCCATTCGCCCTAGATGTTTGCGCTACGGCTTTTGATGCCGATCAAAAAGCCGTCTTCATCACCGTGGCAAGCGCGAATGTTCCAATCAGCGCATAGTGTGTAAGCACCCTTGAGAGATGCACGCATCTCGGGTACATAACGTAACCTTTCGTATCATGGCTTGGCACCGTGGCCACGCAATCTATTCAGAGGCTACAAGCTGAGCGGCGGAACAAAATGCCAGGAAATGTTTATCACTTAGAAAACGTCAGCTGATCCATGCCAAGCTTTTCATTAAAGCGCATCATCCATGACATTTTCTCCAACACCTTCCAGATGAATTTGCGTCTTGCCGAAGGCTCCGCGGCCTCTACGAAAGACGCAAATCGAACGACAGAAACGGGCACTATGGACGCGAAAGCGAATTTGAAAGAGATGGGCGAATCGGTGGCGAATGCGAGCGGCATCGATTCAAAGGCCGTGCGTAAGCATGTATACAGATTTGGCGCGGGATCTGCCGAAGGCGCAGCAGGGATGCGCGACCTCTTGGGGGGCAAGGGGGCGAATCTCGCTGAAATGTCGAATCTCGGCTTGCCTGTTCCTCCCGGTTTCACCATCACGACCGAAGTCTGCACTGCCTATTATGCCAATGGCCGGAACATGCCTGCGGGCCTGCAGGCTGACGCGGAAGACGCCGTCGCCCATATTGGCCGGACCGTCGGCGCAGGTTTTGGCGATGCGCAAAATCCGCTGCTTGTTTCAGTGCGTTCGGGCAGCCGCGCCTCGATGCCAGGCATGATGGATACCATCCTCAATCTTGGCCTTAACGATGAGACTGTCGAGGGGCTTGCGGCCCGGTCAGGCGACCGCCGCTTCGCCTATGATAGCTATCGCCGCTTTATCCAGATGTATTCCAACGTCGTGCTCGACGTGAAACATCACACGTTTGAAGAGATCCTCGATCATTATAAAAGCCAAAATGGCTACGATCTCGACACGGACTTGACCGCTGAAAACTGGCAGATTGTCGTCGGCCAATATAAGCAGGCTGTGGAGCGCAAGCTTGGGCGCCCCTTCCCCCAGGACATCAGCGAGCAGCTATGGGGCGCAATCGCGGCAGTATTCGATAGCTGGCATAATGCGCGCGCTATCAAATATCGCCAACTCCACAATATCCCGGAAAGCTGGGGCACCGCAGTCAACGTGCAGGCCATGGTCTTCGGCAACCGGGGAGAGACGAGCGCAACCGGCGTCGCCTTTACGCGAAATCCGTCGACGGGCGAGAAGCGTCTTTACGGCGAATTTCTCGTAAACGCCCAAGGCGAAGACGTCGTAGCTGGGATACGCACGCCGCAGTCTTTGACGGAAGAAGCGCGGCTGGAAAGCGGCAGCAACAAGCCATCGCTTGAAGCGATCATGCCGGAAGCGTTCGCGGAGTTCAAAAATATCTGCGAGACGCTTGAGCGCCATTATCGCGATATGCAGGACATCGAGTTTACCATTCAAGAAGGCAAGCTCTGGATGCTGCAATGCCGCAATGGCAAACGCACAACGCCAGCGGCTTTGAAGACCGCCGTGGACTTCGCGGAAGAAGGCCAGATATCTCGCGAAGAAGCCATTATGCGCATAGATGCGATGCAGCTTGACCAGCTTTTGCATCCGACACTTGATCCCTCAGCCGAGCGGAAAATCCTCACCACCGGCCTTCCCGCCTCGCCGGGTGCTGCCTGCGGCGAAATCGTGTTTTCGCCAGACAATGCTGAAAAGCTTAAAGGTGAAGGCAAAAGCGTTATTCTCGTTCGAGCTGAGACGAGCCCGGAAGACATCCACGGGATGCACGCAGCGGCGGGCATTCTTACTGCGCGCGGCGGCATGACAAGCCACGCGGCTGTGGTTGCGCGCGGCATGGGCCGTCCATGCGTTTCCGGGGCAAGCGGTCTGCGCATAAACCAAGAATTGCGCACCATGACCGCTGGCGGCGTGACCCTGAACGAAGGCGACATCATTACGATTGATGGCTCGACCGGCCAGGTTATCCAGGGCAAAGTGCCGATGCGGCAGCCGGAACTTACCGGCGATTTTGCCACGCTCATGGACTGGGCGGCAAAGCTTAGCCGCATGAAAATCCGCGCGAACGCCGATACTCCGAAAGACGCCACGCAAGCACGCCAGTTCGGGGCGGATGGCATTGGGCTTTGCCGCACCGAACATATGTTCTTCGACGCGGATCGCATCATGGCGATGCGCGAGATGATCGTGGCGGCGGATGAAGCCGGACGGCGGGCGGCGCTCGCAAAGATCCTGCCCATGCAGCGCCAGGATTTTATTGAGCTGTTCGAAATCATGGCCGGATTGCCGGTGACGATACGATTGCTCGATCCGCCGTTGCATGAGTTCCTGCCGCATTACGATGAGGAAATTAACGAACTTGCAGGCGCTCTCAATATAGAGGCTTCGGCTTTGCGGGCGCGGCTAACCCAGCTTGAAGAGCAGAATCCGATGCTGGGCCATCGCGGTTGCCGGCTTGCGATTTCCTATCCCGAAATCGCCGAGATGCAGGCCAGGGCAATCTTCGAGGCGGCGGTCGAAGCGGGGCGGCGCACCAACGCGCCGGTCGTGCCGGAAGTCATGATCCCGCTGATCGCAACCAAGGCCGAGCTCGATATTTTGAACGGGATCGTCGTCAAGGTCGCGAAAGAGGTTGAAGCCGCGACCGGCGCCACTCTGACTTATCAGATCGGGACCATGATCGAATTGCCGCGCGCCGCACTTCGCGCCGCCGACATTGCAAAGACGGCCGAGTTTTTCTCTTTCGGCACGAATGACCTCACACAGACAGCTTTCGGCCTAAGCCGCGACGACGCCGGTTCGTTCCTTGGAGATTACATCGCTCATGGAATCCTGGAAGCGGACCCCTTCGTCACGCTGGATGCTGAAGGTGTCGGCGAACTCATTCAAATCGCGGTCGAGCGCGGACGCAAAACGAGACCCAACATCAAGCTCGGCATCTGTGGCGAGCATGGCGGCGATCCCGCTTCCATCGCATTCTGCGAAAGTGTTGGGCTTGACTATGTGTCATGTTCGCCGTTCAGGGTGCCGGTCGCGCGTCTGGCAGCGGCCCAAGCGGCTGTGCGCGGAAAGAACGCCGTCGAACGAACGGATTAGATCAGGATTGACTTTGGTTGACCCATCATCCGGGCCCCCTCACCCTAACCGTAGCACCGGCGGGGAAAGGGAACGCTGCGGCACCTTCCGCTGGTAACTCGCTCTCCTTTTGGGAGAGGGCCGGTGAGGGGAGCTACCGTGTCTGCGCTGCAGCACTTCGCGCCGCGTCGCGCACGGGATGACATCGAGGCCGAAAGCAACCCAAGATGATCTTGCTCTAAATAGCGAAATCGTCTCCCCCTCTTCTCCAAGAGGGGGCATAATGCCTAGCCAGACTGCGCATCGTTGTCCTGCCCGTGAAGGGGTGGCGTGAAGGGTGGTTCATTTGATGCTTGAACTAAAACTTTCACACCTCCAGGGCAAAGGGCAGGTCGCTGCGGCTCTGTCGGCGGTTGAGCAAAATCCGTCGTCAGCGCCTGTGACTTCGTTACTCGACGATGCTTTCGCGAACCCAAAGGGGATCGCGATTGGCATAACGGGCCCTCCAGGAGCGGGAAAATCGACACTCATCAATACGCTCATTTCCGAGTGGCGAGGGACTGGCTTATCCGTCGCGGTGCTTGCCGTTGATCCTTCGTCAAAGGCGACAAAAGGCGCGCTTCTTGGTGATCGCGTCCGAATGCGTACCGATCCGGAAGATAGAGGCGTGTTCGTTCGTTCGCTTGCCGCGCGCGACCGATTAGGCGGCCTGGCCGACATCGCCTACCCCGCGACTGTTCTCCTGCGGGCGCTCTATGACAGGGTGATCGTTGAAAGCGTCGGCGTGGGACAGTCGGAAACCGATATCGACAGCGTCTCCGACACCGTAATTCTTTGCGTTCAGCCCGGCTCCGGCGATTCGCTCCAATTCATGAAGGCGGGGATCGTCGAAATCCCCGATATTGCCATCGTGACCAAGGCCGATATGGGTGCAATAGCAACGCGTGCGCTCGCGGACCTTAAAGGTGCGCTTGGCTTGGCGCATCGCGAGAGCAACGCATGGGAGCCGCGATGCCTCGCTGTTTCCGCTGCGTCAAGTTCGGGCTTAGGCCCCCTTCTCGATGCGATTGGGGAGCATGAAATTTGGCTTAACAGCTCTGGCCGTCTTGAGGCCAAGCGAAAAGCGCAAGCGGCGCACTGGCTTCAATCCGAAATCGTGACCAATTTCGGGCGCAACGGCTTGAAGGCGGCTGAAAAAGCGCTTTTGAGCTTCTCCGGCGTCATGCCTTTCTCGCTCGCCCAACAGGTCCTTTCGCAGTTACAAGTCATCAATCGAAGCCCCTTGGCATAAGGCTTTTGTCGATTCCAGGTTCATTCTTGACCGCAGGCGATACCGGGTCAGCCGCTGGCCGAATCCTTCACCTCCCCAATTTTGACACCAAACGCCGTATAGCTAATAAGCAGTAAAAAGCCCGGCTTCAAATAATTAGGTCTTAACCATTCCGGGCTATGTCTTAAGTGTGCGTGGTGTTGATGAGAAGTAGCCGTTCGATGATCGGGGACGTAGGGCAAAGTAGGGCGTTGGTAAAGCAAGCGTCCGTAGCCGTTCGAGGCGCCAACCTTGTAGTGGCCCCACCTCGTCCTGTTGCCGTACCGCTAACGTTGAAGGCACAGCGCTCCGCCGCGACGCTTGTCCGTTACTTTTTTCTTGGCGCCATTTTCGTTCTTGCGGGCTATGGCGCTCACGATCCCGATATAAGAAAAGCGGTCGACTACCGGCTAACAATGCTCGTTACGCCCGGTGTTTCCAGCTTCGGGCCAACCTCGGTCGACAGCTCAGCCGCTCTTCAGCAGTTGCCGAGCCACGCGCTGCATCTCTTCGTGGATGGGCAGAAGGGGCCGCGCGCCGATCGTTTCGCTGACGCATTGAACGCGGCCGGCACGGACAGCATCGCGCGGCGTTTAAAGAGCGCCTCCCTTAATTTACATCCAGGGACCGAGACAAACCCAACCCAGGCGGCCAGTTTGGCGGGCGCCTCGTTATTTCTGACAGCGTTGACCCCCGCGGAAGAAGCGGTAACGGCGCTTCCTCCCGAAATGAGCACCGCTGCGGTTTCGTCAAGTTCAGGCGAATGGGCCGGATTGCTGCGCAATGCGAGCCTTTCTCCGGAGCAGCCTAAATCCTTATTTGGCGGCCTCACCGAAGACGAATTTCGCGCGCGTGAGCTGCGCTGCATGGCGACCGCAATTTATTTCGAGGCGCGCGACGAGCCAACGAAAGGGCAAATCGCGGTTGCACAGGTTGTCATGAACCGCATTCGCAGCCCGTTCTATCCGAAGACTGTCTGCGGTGTGGTTTACCAGGGCGAGCGCAATCGCCATGGCTGCCAGTTTTCATTCACCTGCACGGGTAAGAGAAATGCCGTCAAGGAGAAGGCAGAGTGGGCGACCGCTGTGAAACTCGCAAAACAGGTGATCGCGGGCGAAATCTGGCTGAACGAAGTCGGCTACGCTACCCATTACCACGCAACCTATGTGCATCCTCAGTGGCGGTTCGAGCTGGATCGCGTCACACAGATTGGCGCTCATATCTTCTATAAGATGAGACCGGGGACGATTAGGGTCGCGCTTTTAAGCGAGGGGCTTTAATCGGTCGGCACCATCGCCATACCGGCTAGCCGGTATGGCGATTTAGTGATGCCACGCCCCGCGAACGCGGGGAGCCCTTAGCGGGCGCCCGGTATCGCTGGACCGACGCTGCCGATGTTGCGGAAGAGTTCCTTCAGGATCCCTTGATCGTGGCTATATGTCGGCGTCTCACGTTTCACGAAATCGAAGACCTTGCCATCTTTCATTCCGTAATTCGCGATGCGCTCCACCTTATCTTTATTATTGAAATAGACGGCAACGACGCGCCTATCCGTGATCTCCGGCGCCATGAAGGCCATGCGCTGCTGTGCTATCGTGGAAATGTAATAATATGAGCCGCCACCGGAGGTGGATTGGGTATCAGGCGTGCCAAGAGCCAGAACCACCTGATCTTTGCCCATACCCTCGCGGACCTGGGCAACGTCTGCGTCCTGAAATTGGTGACCTTGTTTGATGATTTGGCCGCTGCAACCGGCGAGCCAAAAACAGCCGGCAACGAGGGCGGCCGTACTCAGCGAGCGATGAAATTGCCCGCGTTTAGAGGATTGATTTGACATTTTGCCCCCAACCTTGCTGATGTCGGCTAGTTCTTCGGGTCATGACGTAACTTTGCCGTAAGCCTATTGCAACCTTTTCGGATGTGATTAAGGCTTTATAAGGTATAAAGTGCCTGGCAATCACATAACTGGAGTACAGGCAGAGGAATGTTCCGCTGGTTTGCTGAACGCGCAGCACGACGTGAAGCTGCGGAGAAAATATACGATTCGATTGTGGCGCAGTCGCGCAATCCCGTCTTTTACGTGCGCTGTGGCGTGCCCGACACGCTGTCCGGCCGCTTCGACATGCTCGTCATCCACATGTTTATTGTGATGCAGAATCTGAAGCTGGGCGCTAACGAAGGAAAGCTGCTCGGCAAGGAAATCATCGAAGCTTTCGTGCGGGAAATGGACAGCATGGTCCGCGATCTCGGTATCGCTGACGCCTATGTCGCACCAGAGGTTCGCAAAATCGCCGATCTGTTCTACAAGCAGCTCGTCGTGTACACGACGGCCGTTGAGCAGAATAATAAGGCGGCGCTTGGCGAAGCCATTTGGAAGAGCTTTCAATCCGGTGACGAGGCGGCCAATGTGGCTGCCGATGAATTAGCGGACTATATTTTCCAATCCATAAAGAATATTGGAGAGATGCCCCTCAATATGCTCCTGCAGGGTCATCTGAATTTTCCAGAGATTTACGGGCTAAAGCAGGCAGTTTGACGCCCCTTAGGTTTGCCATGGACGCTCCACCTCTTTCTTGGACTATAGACACGAACGCCCTTCCGAACGGCCCTGCTTCGTTTTCCTACGACGCAAATGAAGCCGAACGCGCAGTTTTGAAGAGCTATACCGCTGTGGATAACGTCGCGAGCTTCTCCGCGCGGGTCAGAGTGACGCATATGAGCGGCGGGCGATATAAGGCTGCCGGTCGCTGGGAGGCTCAGCTTATTCAAGCAAGCGTCGTAAGCCTCAGCCCGGTCCCAAGCCACCTTAAGGAAGAATTTTCGGTGGAATACCGGCCTAGCGATGCAGAGGAAGGAGAGGAGAAGACACTTTCTCCTGAGGAGGACGCTCCCGAAGCCCTTATTCAGGGCATTATACCGATTGGCGCTTTACTCTCCGAACTTTTGGCAGTCGCTATTGACCCTTACCCTCGCAATGAAGGCGAAAGCTTCGATTGGGCAGAGCCCGAGCCGGAAAAGATAAACCCCTTCGCCGCACTCGAACGTTTGCGGCAGCCTAAAAACAATGGAGACGGAGTGAGATGGTCTGGCTGTTGCGCTTAGTCGCGGGGCCTTCAATTTTTTGATTGTAACCCAAACCTAATACAGTATGTTCACGGCTATCGGGCAGTTTTCAAACACCATTCTGGACAAGTTGCGGGCTTTCAGGTTCTGAAGCATGGGGTCGCCAATCACGATTGCGCTGGACGCGATGGGCGGAGACTTCGGCCCGTCTGTGGTTATTCCCGCTGCAGCTCTATCTCTCATAAGACATCCGGACACCCGGTACATCATCTTCGGGCGTGAGGCCGAGATCCTTGCTCATATGGGCGAGAACTCCCCGCTCGCTAGCGTTAGCACCATCGTGCACACCGATGTCACCGTATCGATGGACGACAAGCCCAGCCAAGCCCTTCGCCAGGGCCGCCGGAAGAGCAGCATGTGGCTTGCTTTGGACGCAGTCAAAAAGGGTGAGGCTCAGGCAGCCGTCTCAGCAGGTAACACCGGCGCGTTGATGGCAATGGCGAAATTTTGCCTGCGCACGGTGCCCGGCATCGAACGGCCCGCTATTGCCGCACTCTGGCCCACGCTCGCAAGCGAAAGCGTCGTGCTTGATGTTGGCGCCAATGTGGGCGCGAGCTCACGCCAACTCCTTGATTGCGCAGCCATGGGCGCGGCTCTTGCTCGCGCTTTGTTTTCGGTGGACAAGCCAACCGTGGGCCTCCTGAACATCGGCGTGGAAGAAATCAAAGGCCTGGACGAGGTTAAAGCTGCAGGCGCAGCTCTGCGAACCCCGGGCCTGCCAATTGATTACCGGGGATATGTAGAAGGCGACGATCTCGGGAAAGGCATCGTCGATGTGGTCGTCACTGAAGGATTCAGCGGCAACATAGCACTGAAGACAGCTGAAGGTACGGCAAAGCAGATCGGGATGTATCTGAGGGCGGCCATGAGCCGCTCATTCATGGCGCGCGTAGGCGCCGTTCTCGCCCAAGGTGCGTTCCAGGCGCTTCGGGCAAAGATGGATACAAGAAAGATGAACGGGGGCATTTTTCTTGGGTTGAATGGTATTGTAATAAAAAGTCATGGTGGAGCTGACTCTGTAGGCTTTGCAAGCGCAATAGACCTGGGGTACGACATGGCGGAGAGCGGGCTCGTCGCTGGCATCGCAAAAGATGTTGAGCAATTTCACAGCGCGCTTCAGCTTCAACCCGTTTCAGCCCTGAGGGCAGCAGCGCAGTGACACAAATTCGATCCGTGATTCTAGGATGCGGGGCCTATCTTCCCAGTAAGGTCCTCACAAATTCTGACCTCGCCGTTATGGTGGATACGAGCGACGAATGGATCACGGAGCGAACCGGAATCAAATCGCGGCACATTGCGGCCCCTGGCGAGAAAACCTCCGATCTTGGTCTAGCCGCAGCGCAGCGTGCGCTAGAGAATGCGGGGATCGATGCGTCCGCCATCGATTGCATAGTGCTTGCCACATCGACGCCGGATTATACCTTCCCTGCGACGGCGGCTACTATCCAGGCGAATCTTGGAATGACGAACGGCTTCGCCTTCGACGTTCAGGCTGTCTGTTCGGGGTTCGTCTACGCCTTAAGTACCGCCGATAATTTCATCCGCTCAGGCCAGGCGCGGCGCGCTTTAGTGATTGGCGCCGAAACGTTCTCCCGCATTCTCGATTGGGAGGACCGCGGCACTTGCGTACTCTTTGGCGACGGCGCGGGCGCAGTCGTTATCGAAGCGCAGGAAATCTCCGATCCTGCACGGGAGCGCTGCATTATCGGCTCCCTCCTGCGGTCCGACGGGCGGCACCGCGACAAGCTTTATGTCGATGGTGGTCCGTCCGCAACGCAAACGGTTGGCCATCTTCGCATGCAGGGGAAGGAAGTCTTCCGTTTCGCCGTGAACGCGATTGCCGAGATCATCGAGCAAACATTGGAAGCGCACGGTATGACGCCTCGCGATGTTGATTGGTTCATTCCGCACCAAGCCAACAAGCGCATTCTCGACGGGACTGCGAAGAAACTCGGAATTGCGCCGGAAAAGATCGTCATTACGCTGGACAAGCACGGGAACACCTCGGCGGCGTCCATTCCCCTTGCTCTGGTTGAGGCGGTGACGGATGGCCGCGTCAAGCGTGGCGATCTCGTTCTGCTGGAAGCGATGGGCGGCGGCTTCACCTGGGGAGCCACCCTCTTACGGTGGTGAATCTGGGTTTGTCCAAGCTCCGGCTGCGCAATCTTGTTACGTCTGGGTTGTGCAACGCGCAAAAAAAGTGACTTAGGAAGAAATTTCATAAGGTTAGTATTTGCGATAATGCAAATTCAGCGTTAATCTTTGCGTACGGTCTATGGGGAGGGACACGGCGCGTTATGGCGCTCAATGGCAAAACACTGACGCGGGCCGATTTGGCCGAAGCGGTCTTTGAAAAAGTAGGCTTACCTCGCAACGAGGCGGCCGAAGTCGTAGAAGTTGTTTTAAAACAAATAGTTTATGCGCTGGAGCGAGGCGAGGCGACAAAGCTTTCGTCGTTCGGATCTTTCGGTCTCAGGCAAAAATCCGAGCGCGTAGGGCGCAATCCAAAAACCGGCGACGTCGTGCCCATAACACCGCGTCGTGTCATCGTTTTCAAAGCCAGCAACATAATGAAAGACCGCATTAACGCGGAGCTTTCAAAACCCGCTCCGAAGAAGAAACAGGCATCTTCTCGAGCTTAAACTTCGCGGTGATTGCACGGGCGGCTAATCGTAAGCTCTGCTTCCGCGCGCGCGGGGCTCGGGTTTGAACGTGGTTGCTGAAGACATCGATAAAATTCGATGTACTGTTAACGCATCGCACAAGCGGATGTGATGAGGAAACGCAGTAAAGTGATACTGGCCCGCTTCCCTCAGCTTGTGATTTCATTAAATATTGTTGTAGGTTAGCTGAACTTTGGAGCTTGGAATGATGCGTCAGGGCGATACAATCCCATCCTCCGAAATCACACCGCGCGACATGTATTTGCGGCGCCGCGAATTCATCGGTGGCGCGCTGGCTATGGCGACGCTCGGTAGCTCAGCGACAGCGGCACATGCGACTGCCCTCACCTACTCCAAAAGTTCATTCTCAGTCGACGAGCCTTTGACGTCTAAGGAAGATATTTCGACCTACAATAACTTTTATGAGTTTGGCGTCTCTAAAGATGAACCGGCCAAAAATGCTGGCAGCCTTACTGTCGACCCTTGGTCTGTGGAAGTCACCGGCTTGGTATCGAAGCCCGGCACAATTTCGTTAGAAGACATCCTGAAGACCGTCACCCTTGAGGAGCGTATCTACCGCATGCGATGCGTAGAGGGCTGGTCAATGGTGATCCCGTGGGTCGGCTTCCCATTGTCGGCCCTGCTTCAGCGATTTGAGCCGCTCGGCTCGGCAAAATACGTGGCCTTCGAAACCGTTGTGCGGCCCTCTGAGATGAGCGGTCAGCGCGGGTTCTTTCAGGCGTTAGATTGGCCCTATGTCGAGGGGCTGCGCCTCGACGAAGCCATGCATCCCCTTACGATCCTCGCTGTGGGTCTCTATGGCGAGACGTTACCAAACCAGAACGGCGCGCCGCTCCGGCTTGTCGTTCCGTGGAAATACGGCTTCAAGAGCATCAAATCCATCACGCGTATCAAGCTCGTTGCAAAAGAACCTCCTACCTCCTGGAACCAGCAGAACGCTCGCGAATATGGCTTTTACTCGAACGTTAATCCCGAGGTGGACCATCCGCGCTGGAGCCAAAGAACAGAGCGGCGCATCGGCGAAGGAAGCGGCCTTTTTGCCAAGCGCCGTCCCACCTTGCCGTTCAATGGCTACGCCAATCAAGTCGCGAGCCTCTACGCCGGCATGGATTTGAGGGCTAACTACTAGGTTGGTGAGGGCTTTATGGCTCGGAACGCGTCTTCTTCAGGCTGGTGTCTCCAGCGGTCGCTCAACTCCATTCCGAGGTGGGCCGTCTACCTAGTAGGCATCGCTCCGGGCGTCTTTATTTTCTGGCAGGCGCTCAACGATCAGTTGGGGCCCGATCCATTGAAACCCCTCGAACATTCGCTCGGGTTATGGGCGCTCCGATTCATAATTGCGGGTCTGGCTGTCACGCCGCTGCGGCGTTTGGGTGGGCCAAGCCTTATTCGCTATCGCCGCGCGCTTGGGATTCTCGCCTTCTTTTATGCGTGCGCTCATTTGCTTGTTTATCTCGTATTCGATCAGAGCCTCGATGTACGGGGAATCGTGAGCGATATTTTGCGACGGCCGTATATTACCATCGGCATGTTTGCCTTCTTGGTCCTTACACCGCTGGCAATTACGTCGAATGCGCCGATGATTAAGCGGCTTGGCGCTGCCGCTTGGCAGAAGCTTCACCGCTGGGTTTATGTCGCCGCAATCGCTGGGACGGTCCATTTTCTGATGTCGGTCAAGACCTGGCCCATCGACCGGCTCGTATATCCCGTGCTTATCGCCACGCTTCTGCTTATCCGCATAATTCTATCAGCGCGAAAACGCTGGTCTTCGGCTGTTCCACGCACCGCATAGCTTCTTAGCAAGGGACGAATTATGATTGGATCGAGGTCCTGAATGGGGAAGAAGGTGCCCACCTCTGGCTTAAGTCTCCAGCAGTTTCTCAACTAAATACCGAGATGGGCCGTATACTCTTTGGGACTAATTCCAGGGATTTTGTTCTTTTGGCAGACGGCCAACGGCCAAATAAAACTAAGACTTCTCGAAATTTTGCTCGGGCTGTGGGCGCTCCGGTTCATCATCGCCAGCCTCGCCATTACACCGTTGCGCCGTCTTGGCGGACCGAGTCTGATACGTTTTCGCCGTGCGCTTGGCCTTCTCGCCTTCTTTTACGCCTGCGCTCATATGATGGTTTATCTACCCGTCGCCCTTGATCAAAGGGAAGATCTGCGAGGGATGGTTAGCGATATTTTGAGCAAGCCATTCATTGCCATTGGCATGTTGGCATTTTTGATCCTGGTTCCCCTTGCGGTCACGTCTAACGCTCCAATGATAAAACGATTAGGTGTTTCTGCTTGGCAGAACCTTCACCGTTGGGTCTACGTCGCAGCAATTGCCGCAACGGTCCATTTTCTTATGGCGGCTCTTATGGCGAGCAAGACCGGAACTTTGGCCGCCGAACAACTAGCATACCCTGCCCTTATTGCCGCGCTTCTGCTTATCCGCGTTATTCTCGCAGCGCGAAAACGCTGGTCTTCGGCTGTGCCGCGCGCCGCATAACTTATCCTGATTACGCATAAACATCAGCCAGTTTTAGCAGCTGATATGGCATGGGCGGTGTCCTGAGCGAGACATATGCGAGCCGATTGATCATTGTTTCAAGCTGATATCTGCGGTTGAAGCGATACTCGAATTCGGCGAGGTATCGCGGCACATGTTTAGCTTGCACAGCTCTGTAGGTTCCCACCATTGCGGCCTTGATGTTGCCTAGGACTGTGTTGACCCATTTGAACTGCGGCTTTTGGGCCGCTTTCGATCCGCCGCCTGTTTTGATCGGCACATGGGTGCATCCGGCGCTGGCGACAGCAGTGAAGCATGAGAGCGCATCGGAGACGACACAGGCGCCGGCGGCGAGCGCCGCGCCTGCGAGTTTGGCAATCGCAATCTTGCGGAAGCCAGCAACGCGGCGAAGCATAATCCGATCGGGTTTCCCATCACCGGTTACCGCCACAGCGGCCACGAAAGGGGTCTTTCCCGCAGCGCCGCGCCCGCGCCGGCCGGGGCGGGCCCCGCCGAGATAGGCGTCGTCCATTTGTACCTGGCCTTGCAGGCGCTTGGCCGCATTCCGCTCCATCATGACTTGCGCGAGTTTGTGCTTGAGGGTCCAGGCGGCCGTCTGGGTGATGCCAAGCCGCCGCCCGAGCTCGATGCTGGAAATGCCCTTCTTCGATTGCGTAACCAGATACATGGTTTTGAACCAGAGGCGCAGCGGCAGTTTGCTGGACGCGAAGATGGTTCCGGCCGTGATCGATGTCTGCTTGCGGCAGGCATTGCATTGGTACAAAGACCGGGCGCCTCGCTTGACAATGCAGTGCTTCCGGCCACCGCAGCAAGGACACTCGAAACCGTCAGGCCAGCGCCACTGCACCAGCGCGGCATGGCAAAGAGCTTCGCTCCCGTACATTTCATCGAACTGGGCCTCGCTCATGCCTTTCTGGAATTGCACTTGGTTGCGCGCCATTGGAGATCCCTTTGCAAAACAGCATGTTCCCTGTTTGTTCTATTAACCATTTCAGGCGGACGCAACCGCGTAATCAGGTAACTTATTAGCAAGAGGTCAGCTATATTTGTCTGCGCTGACGCTAACTCTTTTGCTTGATGGCAGGTCATTGTGAACTCAGACAAATTTCGCGTTTCCTCGCGGCCTGATCTGGCAGCCATTGTTGATTTCCCCAAGACGGCGTTCGCTACCTACGAGCGCCGCCTGAAAGACATGCAAAAAGCGCTACAAGCCATACAGCAGGCTTACTTGGGGACGCGCGAATGCGCTGTGATTGTTTTAGAGGGATGGGACACCGCCGGAAAGGGAGGCTTGGTGCGGCGGCTTGGTTGGACGCTGGACCCGCGAAGCTTCAAGGTTCACCCCATCGGCGTGCCAACGGCGCAGGAAAGGGTGCAGCACTACCTTCAGAGGTTTTGGAAGAAGCTTCCTGGGCATGGCCAAATCGTAGTCTTCGACCGCTCTTGGTATGGCCGCGTCCTCGTCGAACGCGTTGAGGAATTGGCGACATCGCAAGAGTGGCATAGAGCCTATGGCGAGATCAATGAATTTGAAAATATCCTCGCCACGGACGGCATTCGCATTATCAAAATTTTCCTGCACATCACGCCGCAGGAACAGCGGAAGCGCTTCAAGGAGCGGCTCACCAACCCCCTGAAGCGATGGAAACTATCCTATGAGGATTTCCGCAATCGCAACCACTGGAAGCAGTACGAAACCGCCATCGAAGATATGATGGAGAAAACCTCGACCGAAACCGCGCCCTGGTATCTCATTCCGGCGAACGACAAGCTTTATGGGCGGCTTGCGGCCTTCACGATCATGCTCGACAGGATGGGAGCGGGCGTCGATCTCGCACCCAAGCCCCTAAGCCCGCGCGTCGCAGAAGAAGCCGCCCGGCTTTTCGAGGATGGTTAGTCGAATGCCCCGCACCACAACGTTGTTTCTATAAGCCACTGTTTTTAAATAGGTTGCTACCTTTTTTGTCTCTGAGCAGCCAAAACGTAGCAATCCGGTCTATATCAATAACTTAGCCTGCTTTTTGGCCTGCCGCAGAGCCTATAATTTAGGGTCTCCGGTGCGCAGTCACTGTCCGACCGGCGTCCCTCGGGGCTGCACCGGCCGGAGGCCCTGATCGACGAACCAGCGCGCATCGAAGCGGGACACTTTATTCTTGAAATGGAGCCACGGCAGGTAGCCATGACTGGCCTCGAGCGAACGCCCTTCATACCCGATCTGGCTTAGCCACGACCTCGAGATATCGGAGATGATGACCTCTCCAGGGTGCCAAGTCAAGCGAGCGTCCAACTGGTGCTCCGAGCCGCGCTCGACGACCAGAAGTTGGCGCAGGTGCGGCAACTCGGCGAGCGCTCTGAACGCAGGCACCCCTAGCCGGTTCCCGCTAAGGTCGAGGTACAAGCAGTTACTTAACCACGGGCAGGCCGCGATCGCGGCCACGGCGTCGTCATCAAGCCCGACTGCGTGGAACCCGACGGAGTCTAGTTTTGCGAGCGCCTCGCATGCAAGCAGCTGTGGCAATACACCGGGAGGCAGGGGTGCAAAATCGACGTGGCGGATCGGAGCTTGCGCGAGCAGTTCGTCGCTGCGTTCGATGAATATTTCCGGCTCGACGACCACATGCGCGACGAGCCCACGGTGGAAGGTGCATAAGGCCATATCATCCGGCGCTCGGTGTAAATAAAGCCCCACTCCGCGTGCCCACGCAAATTTATTGCGGGCGAGCAGTCTGCGCTCCGTAGCCGACGTCTCGTTTGGAAACGCGCCCTTTAGCACGCCCTCGCGCTCGCGTTGCGCATGTCTAACCTGGAGCTCGATGAACGAGGCAAGTTCGGGCTCAAAGGGCAAAAGAAATTTGGCCAGCCCAAGCCGGAGATTGTCGTCCTCGGGCTCGCGTATGATTGCGTCATGATACTTCTTATAGCTGTCCAACTCATCAGACATCAGCTCAGTCCCCCGAAAGTGCCTTGTTGCAAAATAACGCCCTTTGAATGCACCCGGTAATGTTTAGCATGTTAAGGAATACATAGGCCCGTGAAAACGAGCTGCGGCCAGCCAGAGCAAAGCAACGGAGGCACTTAGCCTTTGGTTCTAGACGCATCTTGATTCCCACAACCGTATGGACACCATCGCCGATCTCTTCCTATGATGCGGGCCAAAGCTCTAAGATGAATGGGCAGCATTAAAGGGAGGAACGTTTGACTATTTCGAGACGCGCCCTACTGGCTGGCGCAAGTGCGTTCGCTGGCACAGGTGTATTCGCAATTGGCCGCGCACGCGCCGCTGAGTTTACATACAAATACGCAAACAATCTGCCAGCCACTCACCCGATGAACATCCGCGCGAATGAAGCCGCGGAGAAAATCAAAGCTGAGACCGGCGGCCGTTTCGAACTCCAGGTTTACCCCGACAATCAGCTCGGCTCTGACACCGACGTGCTCTCCCAGCTTCGTTCAGGTGCCGTCGAGTTCTTCACAATGTCGGGCTTGATCCTGGCAACGTTGGTTCCCGCAGCCTCAATCAATGGCCTCGGCTTTATTTTTCCTGATTACGACGCTGTCTGGAAAGCGATGGATGGCGATCTAGGCGCCTTTATTCGCGGACAGATCAGCAAAGCTGGCCTCGTGGCCATGGACAAGATCTGGGACAATGGCTTCAGGCAGATAACGTCGTCTGTTAAGCCAATCCAGACGCCGGAGGACCTGAAAGGCTTCAAGATCCGCGTGCCTGTCAGTCCGCTTTGGACATCGATGTTCAAGGCTTTCGGCGCAGCGCCTGCGAGCATCAATATATCCGAGGCCTATTCTGCCTTACAGACTAAGATCGTCGAAGGCCAAGAAAACCCTCTCGCTGTCATCGCCACTAAGAATTTTCAGGAAGTGCAGAAATATTGCTCCCTGACAAACCACATGTGGGATGGCTATTGGTTCCTGGCCAATAAGCGCGCCTATGAGGCGATCCCGGACGATATGCGGGCTATCGTTACAAAACATATCAATGGAGCTGGGCTTGCAGAGCGCGCGGACGTTTTCAAGCTCAACGCAAATCTGCAAACCGATCTTACGGCGAAGGGCCTCATCTTCAACAAGCCGGACCCGGCGCCCTTCCGCGAAGCGCTCCAAAAAGCAGGTTTCTATGCCGAGTGGAGAGGGAAATATGGCGAGGAAGCCTTCTCGATCCTTGAAAAGGCAGTTGGCAAACTTCCATAGTCAATAAAGCATGTTGAGTTCAATTGGGGCACATCGTCATCGCGAGGCGGCTTCAGCCGCCGTGGCGATCCAGAGCAGCGTCAATGACATAAGCTCTGGATTGCTTCGCTCCGCTCGCAATGACTCAATTCTATCTCAACGCAATCCGCTTTAGGATCAGGATCCGGCTGGCATGTCACACGCGGGCTCAGCAGCAGAAAATGCAAGCGCCGGAGTATCCAGAACCCCGGCTCGAAACATTGCGTTTAAGCTGGATGCCCTTTTGGGGCTGCTCATCGAGTGGCTAGCGGCGTTACTCGTTCTCGCGGAAGTCGTCATCCTATTTACGGGTGTCGTCGCGCGATACGGGTTTCGCTCGCCACTCGTCTGGACGGACGAACTCGCTTCTATTCTCTTTCTCTGGCTCGCCATGTTTGGCGCGGTGGTCGCCTTTCGCCGCGTCGAGCATATGCGCATGACGGCAATCGTCTCGCGCGCGGGGCCAAAAACGCGAATGTTTCTGGAGGGGCTGGCGCTTGCGGCTGCGCTCGCATTTGTCGGCCTTCTGTTGCAACCGGCCTATGAGCACGCCGTGGACGAAGCGCTCATCACGACGCCCGCGCTTGAAATCTCGAATATTTGGCGGGCGGCCGCGCTGCCGGTCGGGCTTGCGCTCATGATGGCTGCGGGGATTGTGCGCCTTTTGCGTACCTCGCCATTGTGGCCGACGCTGCTTGCTATCTTCGCGGTGGCCGCAGCCGTCGCTGTTTTTATCGCCATCGGGCCCGAGTTCAGGCCGCTTGGAAATCTCAATCTCGTGATTTTCTTTGTTGGCGTGGTTGCGACCTGCGTGTTTCTCGGCGTTCCGATCGCCTTCGCCTTCGGGCTTGCCGTTTTCGGCTATATCAGCTTCGCCACCCGCGTTCCCTCGACCGTTGTGATTGGCCGCATCGATGAGGGGATGTCCCACCTCATTCTGCTTGCGGTGCCGCTGTTTGTTTTACTTGGGCTTTTGATTGAAGCGACTGGCATGGCGCGCGCAATGGTGCGCTTTCTCGCAAGTTTGCTCGGACATGTGCGCGGCGGCCTGTCCTATGTACTCATCGGCGCCATGTACCTCGTTTCCGGCATATCGGGCTCGAAAGCCGCCGACATGGCAGCGGTTGCGCCCGTTCTCTTTCCCGAAATGCATAAGCGCGGGGCAAAGCCCGGCGATTTGGTTGCACTTTTGGCCGCTACCGGAGCGCAAACCGAAACCATACCGCCAAGCCTTGTGCTCATCACCATCGGCTCGGTGACGGGAGTATCCATTGCGGCGCTCTTTACGGGCGGCCTTCTTCCGGGCCTCGTGCTTGCCGCGACGCTTTGTATTGTCGTTTGGTATCGCAATCGGCATGAAGATCTGAGCCACGTCATTCGCGCGAGCAGGCGCGAAATCGGCTTGAGTTTCGTTATCGCTCTTCCGGCGCTGGCGTTGCCCTTTCTCATTCGCGCGGCTGTTGTCGAAGGCGTTGCAACCGCCACCGAGGTCTCGACGCTCGGCATCGTCTATGCCGCCCTTGCAGGCATTCTCATTTATAGAAAATTCCCGCTCCAGCGCATGATCCCGATGCTCGTCGATACGGCTGCGCTTTCGGGCGCGATCCTACTTATCATCGGCACTGCAACAGCCATGGCTTGGGCGCTAACGCAGTCTGGCTTTTCGCGCCAGCTTGCCGCTTACATGGCCGGAGTACCCGGCGGCTATTACGCATTTTTGGCCGTTTCTATCGTGGCCTTTATTATCCTCGGCAGTGTTCTCGAAGGCATCCCGGCCATCGTGCTGTTCGGGCCGCTCCTCTTTCCCATCGCCAAGCAGGCTGGCGTGAATGAGGTGCATTACGCCATGGTCGTGATCCTTGCCATGGGCATGGGATTGTTCGCGCCGCCCTTTGGCGTCGGCTATTACGCAGCATGCGCAATCGGGCGCGTGAACCCCGATGAGGGTATCAATCCGATATGGGGATATATGCTCGCGCTCTTGGCGGGACTGATCCTCGTTGCGGCATTCCCGTGGATCTCAACCGGCTTTCTATAGCCGCCGGTTGGATCAATACGGCGCGCGCTTACCCAGCTCTGCAAAAATGAAGCGGCTTGCTTCGATCACCGCATTGCGATTGATGCCTGTTTCGAAGCCAAGTCCGTCCAATAAATAAACGACATCCTCGGTCGCGACATTGCCCGATGCGCCTTTGGCGTAAGGGCAGCCGCCGAGCCCGCCCGCCGAGCTATCGACAACGCGGACGCCCTCCTCGAGGCAGGCATAAATATTCGCGACCGCCTGCCCGTAAGTGTCGTGAAAATGGACGGCGAGTTGCGGCAAGGGCACGCGCTCTGCCACCGCTCGCAGCATTTCGCGTGCCGCGCGCGGCGTGCCAACGCCAATCGTGTCGCCAAGCGAGATCTCGTAGCAGCCGAGATCGAAGAGCGCAGCCGACACTTCGGCCACCTTTTCGCGCGGCACAAACCCTTCATAGGGGCAGCCTAGCACGCAGGAGACATAGCCGCGCACGCGAACCCCAGCCTTGAGCGCCCGCTCGGCGACCGGCGCGAAGCGCTCAATCGACTCGGCGATGGAGCAGTTGATATTCTTCTGAGAAAAAGTCTCGGACGCCGCGCCGAAAATCGCGATCTCGCGCGCGCCAGCGGCAAGCGCGGCGTCCAAACCTTTTTCGTTCGGCACGAGAACGGGGAAGTTAACGCCAGTTCGGCCAGCGAATGCTTTTAGAACATCCGCCGTATCCGCCATTTGCGGCACCCATTTGGGCGAGACGAAGCTTCCAGCCTCGATTGAGCTGCAGCCGGCGGCGATGAGCTTTTCTATGAACGCCACGCGGCTTGCGACGGAAACCGGGGCGGCCTCATTTTGCAACCCGTCGCGCGGCCCCACCTCGACAATGCGCACCCGCTCGGCCATTTGACTATCCCAATTTTTCCGCTGTTTCAAACTCGGCCAGCAGCGTTCCCTCAGCCACAAAGTCGCCAGCGGCGCAAAGATAACGCGCCACATGGCCCTGCGTGGGGAACCGCAATGTGTGCTCCATCTTCATCGCTTCCAGGATGAGCATCGGCGCGCCCGCTTCGCCGGCTTCCCCGGGCTTCGCGAGAAGCGCGATAACCGTTCCTGGCATTGGCGCGACGGGCCCGCTTCCGAGTTCGGCGTCTGCCTTCTCGGCGGCGAAGGGATCGGCGACAACGAGCCTAAGCGCATCGGCTCCATCGAATATGGTAATGGTGTCGGCGTGGATGACCGCGCTAATCTCTCGCCGCGTCCCATTCAGAGTGACGACGTAACGCGCGGCTTGATTGGGCACCGCCTCGAAAGCGAAGGAAGCGCTTGCCTCGTTGAATTCAAGCGTATTTCCGTTCCGATTCTGGATCAGGCTTGCGGTGTAAACTGCACCGCTCTTATCGCGAAATTCCAAGACGCGTTTGCGTGCACCGAAGAGCATCCAGCCGTCCGTCCTCGACCAGGGCGAATAAGGGTCGGACACGTCGCGCCGCACTGCTTCATTTTCGCCATGCAGAATTGCGGCGCAGGCCGCCGCGACTGGCGCTAGAGAAGGCTGGCTGGCAGCTTGACCCAGCACATTGCTTTCTCGCTCGATATAGCCGGTGTCGACCGCATTTCTCGCAACCGCGTCTTCGGCGAGTAGCCGCGTGAGAAATGGAACGTTAGTGGTAACGCCCGCAATTTCGAAGCTATGCAGAGCCGTGCGCAGCTTGGCCAATGCGCGATCTCGCGTTTCGGCATGAGCGATCACCTTGGCGAGCATCGGATCATAATATTGCGAAACGGCATCGCCTTCGCCAAAGCCCGTGTCAATGCGCAGACCAGCTGTTTCCTGGGGCGCGCGCCAATGGGTGATCTCGCCAATCGACGGCAGAAAACCAGCGGCGGCATCTTCCGCGTAGACCCGCGCCTCGATTGCGTGGCCGTGCATTGTGATCTCGTCTTGCGATAAGGGCAGCTTCTCACCCATCGCGACACGCAACTGCCACTCGACGAGGTCAAGGCCCGTTATCATCTCAGTAACGGGGTGCTCGACCTGAAGCCTCGTGTTCATTTCGATGAAATAGACGTTGGTGTCGTCCGCGACGAATTCCACGGTGCCCGCGCCGACATAGCCTATAGCCGCGCCCGCTTTGCGCGCAGCTTCATGGAGCGGATCGCGCCGCTCCTGCGTCAGCGCAGCGGATGGCGCTTCCTCGACGACCTTCTGATGGCGGCGCTGCAAGGTGCATTCCCGCTCGAACAGCGAAACGATATTCCCCTGGCTGTCGCCGAATATCTGCACCTCGATGTGACGCGGCCGCTCGACAAATTTTTCCATCAGCAGGCTGTCATCGCCGAAGGCTGCCGCCGCCTCGCGCTTTGCGCCGGATATCGCAGCATCGAGTTCTTCGATCCCGCCCACGATGCGCATGCCCTTGCCGCCGCCGCCCGCCACTGCTTTTAAAAGCACAGGGAAGCCCAGCCGCTTCGCTTCCCCCGCAAAGGTCTCGGCGTTCTGCGCTTTGCCATGATAGCCGGGGACCACCGGGACGCCCGCTTTTTCCATGAGCGCCTTGGCCGCAGATTTCGACCCCATCGCATGGATGGCCGATGCAGGCGGACCTACGAAAATTAGACCTGCCGCGTCGCAGGCTTCCGCAAACGCTGCCTTTTCCGAGAGAAAGCCATAGCCGGGATGAATAGCTTCGGCTCCGCTTGCGCGCGCAGCTTCCAAAATACGAGGGATGTTAAGATAGCTTTCGGGCGCAGCCGCCGGACCGATTAAGTGCGCCTCGTCAGCAAGTCTTGTATGCAGCGCCCGAGCGTCCGCCTCGGAATAGACAGCTATTGTGCGCAGGCCCAGCGATCGCGCCGTCCTTATGATGCGGCACGCGATCTCGCCTCGGTTTGCGATCAGAAGTGTTTTGAAGGGCTTAAACTGCATGATCGCGGGCTCACATCCTAAAGATCCCAAACCGTGTGGCTTGGGCTGGAGCATTCAGTCCGGCAGAAATTGCCAGACCCAAGACAGAGCGTGTATCTGCGGGGTCAATGACACCGTCATCCCACAGCCGCGCGGTCGAATAATAGGGATTTGCCTGTTCATCAAATTGCGCACGGATCGGCGCTTTGAAGCCGTCCTCTTCCTGTGCGCTCCATTTGCCGCCTTTGGCTTCGATGCCTTCGCGCTTTACGATGGCGAGCACGGTGGCGGCCTGTTCACCGCCCATCACCGAAATCTTGGCGTTCGGCCACATCCAGAGGAAACGCGGAGAATAAGCGCGCCCGCACATGCCATAATTTCCAGCGCCATAGGAGCCGCCAATAACGACGGTGTATTTCGGGACATTCGCGGTCGCGACAGCGGTTACAAGCTTAGCGCCATCTTTGGCTATGCCGCCCGCCTCATATTTCTTGCCGACCATGAAGCCGGTTATATTTTGCAAGAAAAGAAGGGGTATGCCCCGCTGGCACATCAATTCAATGAAGTGGGCACCCTTAAGCGCGCTTTCTGAGAAGAGGATGCCGTTATTCGCGAGTATCCCCACCGGATAGCCCCAGATCCGGGCCGTGCCGCAGATGAGCGTTGGCCCATAGAGCTTTTTGAATTCATCGAATTCGGAACCGTCAACAAGTCGCGCGATGACTTCGCGCACATCGTAGGGCTTCCGCACGTCCGCCTGCACAATGCCGTAAAGTTCTTCGGCTGGATAGAGCGGCTCGCGCGGTGCGATCACATCGAGGGATTGAGGCTTGATGCGGTTAAGATCGGCGACGATGCGGCGCGCGATGCCGATGGCGTGGGCATCGTTTTGAGCAAGGTGATCCGTCACGCCCGACTGGCGGCTGTGAACTTCGGCTCCGCCTAATTCCTCTGCAGTCACCACTTCGCCGGTCGCGGCGCGAACGAGCGGAGGGCCGCCAAGGAAAATCGTACCATTGCCTTTCACGATGATGCTCTCATCGCACATGGCGGGAACATAGGCTCCTCCCGCCGTGCAAGGTCCCATCACCAGCGCGATTTGGGGGATGCCTGCCGCCGACATCTGAGCTTGATTGTAAAAGATCCGGCCGAAATGGCGCTCATCAGGAAAAATCTCGTCCTGTTGCGGGAGAAATGCGCCGCCTGAATCGACGAGGTAGAGGCAAGGCAATCTGTTTTCGCGGGCAATGTCCTGCGCCCGCAGGTGCTTTTTGACAGTGAGCGGATAATATGTGCCGCCCTTGATCGTCGCGTCGTTCGCCGCGATCATGCATTCGCGCCCCGAAACCCGTCCTATGCCGGCGACGAGCCCCGCCGAATGCGCGTCTCCGCCATAGAGACCATTAGCGGCAAGTGGCGCAATTTCGAGAAAGGGCGAGCCAGGATCAAGAAGAAGATTGATGCGCTCACGGGCCAGGAGCTTGCCGCGCGCCTGATGCCTTTGCCTCGATTCGACGCTGCCGCCCTGCGCTGCCGCAGCAAGCTTCGACTGCAACCCCCTCAATTGCTCCCGCATAGACTTTGCATTGGCGTCGAACTCCGCTGAACGCCTGTCTACTGTGCTCGTAAGTGTGGCCATTAACGATACGCCGTCATGAGCTAAAACTTTGCCTTAGGTTAACGTAAGTGCTGCAAACCTCAACGCAACAATTGGATTTCGATTGGCAGAGAAATCTCCTTCCACATCCGATCCGTGGTTAGAACCGGCAATTGGAACCGTTCCGCTAAGGCAAGACAGGCGCGGTCGCCGAGCGACAGCCCAAAGGGTTTGGTCTTTAACCTAAGGGCGCCGGTCATTTCGGCCAACACTGCGTCGAAGGCGACGATTTGTAGACCATAGCGCGAAAGCGCCGCCCGGATCGTGTCGATATCGACTTTCCATTCGCTGAGTTTCGAAACCACTTCCGCGAAATTCACGGCTGAGATAAGCGCGTCGCCCAGAAGATCGGAGACGCGCTCTGATCCTGGCTCCTCATTCAGATGAGCAAGAACGGCTGAGCTATCGAAAATGATGCTAGCCATTTTTTTCCGCCTCAGCCTCACGGCGGCGATCTGCGATCAGTTCGTCGGAGAGGCTCACGCCCTTCGGGACCAACCCTTTTAGCATGGCCTGCGCCTGACGCGCTCCCACGCGAGGGCTTAGAAGATGGAGTTCGCCCCCCTCGACCCAGGCAAGGATCGCATCTCCTTCTTCGACTTCCATCGCCTCCCGAAGGGCCGCGGGTATCACCACGCGCCCGCCGGGGCCGAGAGTTAGCCTCATGCGATTTGTGAGACCAAAGCCAAGCTTGCGGTCGTCGGATGCCACGAAAGCTGCCTGGGGAGCTTCGGCAAAGCCTGCACTACGAGAATGTTCAAGCTCCGGCACAGTTTTTTTCCTACCCATGACGCTCTCCAATTTTTCATTATTTTACATAATAGGTTACTTTTGTCAATTGCACAAATAATGGAGCAAATAACATTTTTGGCAAATCACCGCGCAGTGGCTTCAAATAATTCGCGCCCGATGAGCATGCGGCGGACCTCGCTCGTGCCTGCGCCGATCTCGTATAATTTGGCGTCGCGCAGGAGGCGTCCCGCTGGATAGTCGTTGATATACCCATTGCCGCCAAGAAGTTGGATCGCGTCGAGCGCCATGCGGGTCGCTGCTTCGGCCGCGTACAGAATCGCTCCGGCGGCGTCCCGCCTTGTGGTCTCGTTGCGATCACAAGCCCGAGCGACCGTATAGACATAGGCCCTCACGGCATTGAGGGCGACATACATGTCGGCGATCTTGCCCTGAACGAGCTGAAAAGAACCTATAGGCTGGCCGAACTGCTTTCGCTCACGGATATAGGGCATAACAAGGTCGAAGCAGGCTTGCATGATCCCAATTGGCCCGGCTGCGAGCACAACGCGTTCATAGTCAAGTCCTGACATGAGCACGCTCACACCGCGCCCGACCCCGCCTATCACATTCTCCTCGGGGACCTCGCAATCCTCGAAGACAAGTTCGGCGGTGTCCGACCCTCGCATTCCAAGCTTGTCGAGCTTCGGTGAGACAGAGAAGCCTTTCATCCCCTTTTCAATAATGAAAGCGGTAATGCCGCGTGATCCTGCCTCGGGATCTGTTTTGGCGTAAACCACGAGCACCTCGGCATGGGGCGCATTGGTGATCCACATCTTCGTGCCGTTCAGAACATAGCGGTCGCCCTGCTTCTCGGCCCGGGTCCGCATTGAGACCACGTCGGAGCCTGCGCCAGCCTCGGACATGGCAAGCGCGCCCACATGCTCGCCCGAAATGAGTTTCGGCAGATAGCGGCGCTTTTGCTCATCAGAACCATTGCGGCGGACTTGGTTCACGCAGAGATTGGAATGCGCGCCATATGAGAGGCCTACCGCTCCACTCGCGCGGCTTACCTCTTCCATCGCCACGCAATGTTCGAGATAGCCAAGACCTGAGCCGCCAAATTCTTCTTCAACCGTAATGCCGTGCAGACCAAGGGCGCCCATTGGCTGCCAGAGATCGCGCGGAAATGTGTTTGTGCGATCAATTTCTTCGGCGCGCGGCGCGATCTCGGTCGCGGAAAAGCTTCGCACAGTCTCGCGCAGCATTTCGGCATCATCGCCAAGGCCGAAATTCAATCCGGAATAGTCATTCTTGAGCATGGCGTCTTCCTTTTCCTACGGTGCCGGAAATCTAGACCAAGGGTCGACCCTGATGTGACCAGGGTTGGAGGGCCGCCGTCAAGAGCAACTATACGCTACCGCATGTTTTGTATGCAACGCTTCGATCGCTGGTGCAAAAGCATACGGGCAGATGAGCCGCCAGGCGTGCCTGTGTCTTATTGACTTAATGCGAACCGCCCTGGACCCTGCCATAGTATTCTTGCGATTAAATGGAGCGGCGATGAGCAAAATCGACGTCAAGTGGAGCACTTGCCCACATGATTGCCCGAGCGTTTGCGCACTTGAGGTTGAGGTCTTACAGAACGGCAATATCGGCCGCGTCCGGGGAGCAAAAAGCCATCCCTACACTTTAGGCGTGATTTGCGAGAAGGTCAGCCGCTATGCCGAGCGCGTTCATCATCCTGAACGCGTCCTTTACCCGCTAAGGCGCAAAGGTACGAAGGGTAGCGGCGAATGGCAGCGCCTGTCCTGGGATGACGCTTTGGATGAAGTGGCCGCAGGCATGTTGCGCGCCGAGGAGAACCATGGCTCCGAAGCAGTCTGGCCTTATTACTATGCCGGTACGATGGGGCTTCTCCAGCGCGACGGAATAAACCGCCTTCGCCATGTCAAACGCTATTCACGCCAGCATTCCACCATTTGCACGGGCCTTTCTTCGGCAGGCTGGCTTGCAGGAACGGGCGCGATGTGGGGCGTCGACTCGCGGGAGATGCGGAAGTCAGATTTGATCGTTTGCTGGGGCACCAATCCTGTCAACACGCAAGTCAATGTGATGACCCACGTGACCATGGCCAGGAAGGAGCGTGGCGCGCGCCTTGCCGTTGTCGATGTCTATAATACCGGCACGATGCAGCAGGCCGATATTCCTATCCTGATACGGCCTGGTACAGATGGGGCGCTCGCCTGCGCCATCATGCATGTGCTGTTCCGCGATGGCCTTGCGGATTGGTACTATCTCAATCGCTATACGGACGCGCCCCGCGAATTCGAAGAGCATCTTCGTGACAAGACGCCGGAGTGGGCGGCTGGTATCACGGGGCTAGCCGCTACGGACATCGAATCTTTCGCGCGCCTCATTGGAACAACAAAACGCAGCTTCTTCCGCGTCGGTTATGGCTTCACACGCACGCGGAATGGCGCTGTGAACATGCATGCGGTGCAGTGCATCCCGGCAGTCACGGGCGCATGGACGCATGAGGGCGGCGGAGCGCTCTACTCCCAGAGTGGAATTTACGGCGTGAACATGTCCCTGATCGCAGGAAAGGACAAAGTCGATCCTTCGACCCGGACACTCGATCAATCGCGGATCGGACCTGTTCTCACAGGCGATCCCGAGGATTTAGGCGATGGGGCGCCGGTCACCGCTCTCTTTATTCAGAACACGAACCCTGTGTCGGTCGCTCCTGAGCAAGCCAAGGTGCGCCAGGGCTTTCTTCGGGAAGACCTTTTCACCTGCGTCCACGAGCAGTTCATGACGGAGACAGCGCAGCTTGCCGATATCGTGCTGCCCGCCACCATGTTCCTGGAACATGACGACATATACAAGTCCGGAGGTCATACACACCTCATGCTCGGTCCGAAGGTGGTTGATGCGCCGGGCGAATGCCACTCCAACCATTGGCTCCTATGTGAACTTGCAAAGCGCCTCGGCGCTTCTCACAAGGGCTTCGAAATGACGGAGCGTGAAATACTCGATGCAACGCTCCAGGTCAGCGGAAAGGGCACCCTTGCCGATCTTGAGGCGGGCCGCTGGATCGATTGCGCCCCTCCCTATGAGACGGCGCATTACCTCTCCGGTTTCGGGCATCCGGGTGGCAAATTTAGATTCAAGCCCGACTGGCCGGGCGGCAAAGGTGATACGGTTCCACCGCGCTACCACGCTTTGGCTTTAGCGATGCCCAAAATGCCTGATCACTGGGATGTCACAGACGAGGCCGACGAGGCGCATCCGTTCCAGCTCATTGCAGCGCCCGCGCGAACCTTTCTCAATTCGACTTTCACCGAGACCCCTGGAAGCCAGGCCCGCGAGCAAAGGCCCAAAATTCTCATTCACCCCGAAGATGCGTCAGCCCATGGCCTTACCGATACGCAACTCGTGGAAATCGGGAATGCGCGCGGTTCCGTCAGATTGCATGTCCGTTTGTTCGACGGCTTGCGCCGTGGCGTTGCGGTGGCGGAAGGCATCTGGCCGAACCGCAAGCATAATGGCGGAGCGGGAATAAACACCCTCACCTCAGCCGACCCAGGCGCTCCATTTGGCGGCGCGGTATTCCACGATACGAAAATTTGGATCAAGCCGCTCCCCGCCGAGCCTTCGTATGCCGGCGGAAAGGCTTAACTTGAGACCTGGATCACCACGGCGCGATGCGCCTCGCGAAGACGATGCGAGCCGACATTACAAAGCATGTCAGCCCTCAATCAACATGCATTCATAGGAAATTTCGTATTCTTTGGAATCTTTGGTATAATACCCAAAAGATTACGAAGAAGACAAAAGAAAGCGAAGTTGGAAAAGTTTCCTATGGATGAGCTAGACGATCCTTACAGCCCCGGTGCCGGTGTTCCCCCGCCTGAATTGGCAGGCAGAGACGCCATAATTCGTGCGGTTAAACTTTCCATTGAAAGGGAAAAAGCTGGAAAGGTAGCTGCAAAACATATCCTTCTCGGCCTTAGAGGCGTTGGAAAAACGGTTCTCTTGGTGGAGTTCGAGAACTTATCCGAAGAACTTGGATGCCATCCAACTACAGTTATTGAAGTTGATAACCATAAGACCTTGCCGGAACTACTATTGCCGCAACTTATGCGTCTCATGATAAGGCTTGATCGAATTCAAACAAGTTGAACATAGCATAAGCAAAGGCATGAACCTATTGCGCGCAGTAGCAAGCGCATTTAGTGTTAAAATGGGTAGTGTAGAGATTTCCATAACAAACGCCGAGGCAACAGGTGATCTCGCATCTGATTTAAGCGATGTTTTTATTGAACTCGGAAACATAGCTGCTTCCAGAAAAACAAGCGTTGTAATTCTTTTAGACGAAATACAAGGTCTATCTTCCTCGGACTTTGGCGCCCTTATAATTGCGTTGCATAAAGCATCTCAGAAAAAGCTCCCTTTAACATTCATAGGAGCTGGACTACCACAGCTACCGAAACTGGCTGGAGATGTGAAATCTTACGCCGAACGCTTATTTAAATATATAAAAATAGATAAGCTTGAGCGTGAGGACGCGATCAGGGCTATTGTGGAACCGGCAGCAGAGGAAGATGTAGACTATACTGATGATGGTCTAAATTTGATAATTAATGAAACCAGAGGGTATCCCTATTATCTCCAGCTATGGGGGTCCGAGTCATGGAAAGCGGCTGTAGTCTCACCTATAGACTTGGAAGATGTGCAAGCGGCAACGGATTCCGCAAAGGCAATTCTAGCCGATAGCCTTTTTGCCACACGACTGCAGAGATTAACGGATCGCCAACAGGAGTACGCGCGGGCCATGGCGGACCTTACGTTACCGGCGCGGTCTGCAGACGTGGCCTCTGCTCTAAAGCTCACAGTTGAACAAGCAGCGGGTCTGCGAGATGAGCTTATCAAAAAGGGAATGGCATACAGTCCGCAGAGGGGGCTAATAGATTTCACGATTCCGCTATTTGATGACTTCATGCGGAGGCAGGCGGTGGAACCAAAGTCATTAAATGGCAAAAGAAAAAGGCGCAAAGCCAAGTCAATGTTCGACTAGAGAAGGCTGGGTTAAGCCATAGCCCCACGCCTTTCAGCTTACCTGTCCCGATGATTGGCCCGCGCTTCTCGCCCAGCGAAAGCAGCTTCAAAAGAAGCTTTGCCATGGCGTTCCATAGGACTTTATCGCCTGCGTCTATACTCTTTGCTCGCGGGTGCCTACGCCTTCTGCCACATCACTCCCGAACGACAACGCTCTTGATGTTCACAAATTCGCGTATCCCGAAATAGGAGAGTTCACGCCCATAGCCGGAATGCTTGATTCCGCCGAAGGGAAGACGCGGATCGGAGCGCACATTGTCATTTACGAAGCTTGAGCCGGACTCCAGCATTTCGGCTGCGATGCGTTCGCCGCGCTCAATATCGCGGGTAATGACGCCGGAACCGAGACCGAAGGAGCTATCATTGGCGATGCGGATCGCCTCCGCTTCGTCCCGCGCTTCGATAATCGCAGCGACGGGGCCGAATATTTCCTCGTCAAACGCTGGTTGACCGGGACCGACATTGGTCGAGCACGGTCGCCGGATACCACGCGCCAGGCTTATCCGGGATCTCTCCTCCGCAGAGAAGCCGCGCGCCTTTTGCGATGCTCTTCTGAACTTGGCTGTGGATGGCGTCGCGCGCCTTCACGCTCTGTAACGGGCCGAATTTCGTCTTCCTGTCGCGCGGATCGCCCATCTGAACCGACTGCATTTTTGCCGTGAAAGCCTTTTCGAACTCTTTCTTTACTGCCGAGATCACGATGAAGCGTTTGCCTGCAATGCAACTCTGGCCGGCATTCATCAAACGTGCAGTGGTGGAGATTTCGGCGGCGCGGTTTATGTCCGCGTCTTCCAGGATCAAATAAGGATCGCTTCCGCCAAGCTCCAGCACCGTTTTCTTGAGGTTACGGCCCGCAGCCTCGGCAATCTTTTGACCAGCTTGCACGCTCCCCGTCAGTGTGACCGCCGCAATTTCCGGGCTCTCGATGAGAGCCTCCACATATTGGCTCGGTATCAGGACCGTGCGGAATACATTCGGCGGGAAGCCCGCTTCGCGAAAAACCTCTTCTATCGCGATAGCGCAGCCCGGCACGTTGCTCGCATGTTTCAGGACGCCGGTATTGCCAGCCATCAGCGCGGGCGCGGCAAAGCGGAACACCTGCCAAAATGGGAAATTCCACGGCATGACAGCGAGAACGGCGCCAAGCGGATTGTAGGTAACGAATGCCCGCTGGCCGTCTATCGGCACATTCTCTCTGGCCAAGAAGCGTTCGGCATTTTCTGCATAGAATTCGCAGCCGAAAGCGCATTTTTCGATTTCACCTAAGCCATCGGTATGGGGCTTGCCCATTTCGGAAGTCATGAGGTCCGCGAATTCTTGGCTATGGCGGCGAAGGGTCGCGGCAGCGGCCTTCATAAGGGCGGCGCGCTCCGAAAAGGGTGTGCGCCGCCAGCTCTTGAAGGCCTCATGTGCATCGTGAGCAATTGCGAGCGCTTCGCTCTTGGTGTGACCCTGATAGGTCCGCCCAGCTTTACCGGTGGCAGGGTCTTCCGTGCGAAAGATCGGTCTATCCTTGTCGGCCTTGACTGACGCACGGGCAGTCGTTTTGCCTTCCTGAATGTGGTGATGGGGCATACCGGCCTCCCAAGCTAGAACAAGTTCTATCCTTGAAGAAAGTCCGGCCGCCCGAGAGAGGTTCCCGCTAACGCATTAGCCTGCGCTTGCCTTTGCCAGAATAGTCTCGGCTTCCAGAAAGATGGCAGGATCGATCTGACGGCCTACGGCGACTGCATTTTCTTCGATCTGCTCAGGCCGTGTGGCTCCGATGATCGCGGAAGCGACGTTCTTCTCGCGCAATACCCAGGCGAGCGCGAATTGGCTTTGGGTCAGTCCCACTGAATTGGCGAGCGGCTTCAGGCTCTGGATCGCATCCAGCACCCGTTTCTCGAACCATGCTGGCCTGAGAAATCCTCCCATCGCCGAGCTTGCCGCACGGGTTCCGGATTCGGGCTTTTCTCCAGCCCTGTACTTCCCGGTCAAGACGCCTTGCGCAAGCGGCGACCATACGATTTGCGAAATGCCGTTGGCTTGGCACAAAGGGATGATTTCCCGTTCCGGCTCGCGCCACAGCAGCGAATATTGCGGTTGGCTCGACACGAAGCGAACAACGCCAGGCATGGCCGCTGCCGCGCGGATTCCATCCGCTGGCCATTCCGAAAAGCCAACATATCGCGCCTTGCCAGCGGCAACCACTTCGCGTCAGCGCCTGCATGGTTTCTTCGAGCGGCGTTTCGGGATCGAAGCGGTGACACTGATAAAGGTCGACGTAATCGGTCTTCAGTCGCGCCAAAGACGCATCGATTTGCTTGTGAATTTGCGCCCGCGATAGTCCACGGTCGCTATCCGTCATCGGAAAAAACAGCTTCGTCGCAAGCACGTAACTGTCGCGCGGCACGCCTGCGAGCGCTTCTCCGAGGACGCTTTCAGCCACTCCTCGCCCGTAAATATTGGCGGTGTCGATGAAATTGATGCCGAGATCAAGCGCGCGGTGAACGCAAGCCATCGAGGTGGACTTATCAATTCCGCCCGAATAGGTAAGCCACGAGCCAAGCGCGATTTCCGAAACCGATAGATCGCTGCTTCCCAATTTCCGATATTGCATTTTGCACCTCCACCAAGCTGGCCCAGTCATAACCGTCTTTTCTGCAATCCGCGCATAGTCTCACGGCACTGACAGATAACCTATTCGTGATCGGCCTTATTTCTGGCGCAGCGCAGGCGGAACGATTACATCCCAAGCACCTCGCAATTAAAATTCACAACTGCTTCATGCAAAAAAAGCGCTTCACGTCCATCACCTTCGCCCTCCTCGCCTCGTTGATCGCGATCAATCCGGAAGCTATCGCGCAGAAGGCGAACGACCCGGCGGCAGAGGCGCTCGTTTCGACTGACTCCCGGTTTCAGCCGGTTATTTCAGAAAATGGCATGGTCGCCGCGCAGGAGAAGATCGCTGCGCAGGTCGGCGCCGAGATCTTGCGTCAGGGTGGGAATGCGGTAGACGCTGCGGTGGCAACCGGGTTCGCGCTTGCGGTCACTCATCCGCAAGCCGGCAATCTTGGCGGCGGCGGATTTATGATGATCGCGCTTGCGGACAAGCACAAGACCATCGCCCTCGACTACCGCGAGACTGCCCCCGCCGCCGCAACGCGCGACATGTTTCTGAATGCGCAAGGCGATGTCGATAAAGAGAAAGCACGCGCCAGCCGCGCCGCAGCCGGTGTTCCGGGCACGGTGGCAGGGCTTCTCTATGCGCTCGAACATTATGGCACGCTTCCGCTCGAACGCGTGATAGCTCCCGCGATCCGCCTCGCGGATGAAGGCTTTGAAGTCCACAGCGGCCTAGCTTTCGCTCTGGCGAGAAACCATGCGAAATTCGCCAAAGACCCTTCCTCGCTTGCCTATTTCGAGCATCCCAGCGGCCAGCCTTACAAGATGGGCGAAACTCTGCGGCAAGCCGATTTGGCGAATACGCTGCGCGCAATTCGCGACCAAGGCGCTCGTGGGTTTTATGAAGGGCCCGTGGCTGACCGCATCGTAGCGAAGATGAAGCAAGGCGACGGGCTCATCACGCTGGACGATCTTAAGAATTATCGCGTTATCGAACGCGAACCAGTACGCGGCACATATCGCGGCTATGAGATCGTATCGATGCCGCCTCCGTCTTCCGGCGGCGCTCATGTGATTCAGATGCTGAATATGCTCGAAGGCTACGATCTCAAGGCTCTCGGGCACAACACAGCTGACACGATTCACCGGCTCGTGGAAGCGATGCGCCGGGCCTATGCCGACCGCGCCAAATATATGGGCGACCCCGATTTCGTTAAGGTTCCGTTGGATGGCATCGTCAGCAAGGCCTATGCCGCGAAACTGCGGGAAGGAATAGACCTGACGCACGCCACAAAATCGGCGGACGTATCGGCGGGCAAGCCGCCATCGGCGGAAGGCGACCAGACAACCCATTTCTCGGTCATGGATAAGTTCGGCAATGCCGTATCCAATACATATACGTTGAATAACGCCTTCGGGAGCGGCTTCTCAGTCGATGGAGCCGGGTTTCTTCTGAACAATGAAATGGACGATTTCTCAGCCAAACCGGGCGTTGCGAATGGGTACGGGCTCGTTGGAGACGGGGCGAACGCGATAGCGCCCGGCAAACGCCCGCTGTCGTCCATGGCGCCGACAATTGTCTTCAAGGATGGCGTACCGTATTTGGTGACAGGAAGCCCAGGCGGCGGCACGATCATCACCGTGGTGCTTCAAGAGCTTTTGAACGTGCTGGCATTCGACATGAATGTCGCCGAGGCAACCGCCGCTCCGCGTATTCACCATCAATGGCAGCCTGATATCGTAATATCGGAACCCGGCGTATCGGACGATACGCTGCGGATCTTAGAGGCGCGCGGCTTTATATTGCCCAAAGACGCCGAGGGCAGCTTCCAGCACCGGATTTTAGGGCCGCGCGAACTCGGTGATGAAGAAGGGTTCGCTCTTTTTTGGCGCGGCTGATAATCGCGATGGAGATAGCGCGGCGGCAGGGTTCTAGGGCGGCGTCATTGCATTTCTCTCGTTGCGCGCGTGCTCGCTGCACAGGCAAATGATGGGCTCATGGTCTACGCGCATAAGCGTAAGCGAGCCAAGCGCCGGATTGCATAGCCGGTAGGGCAAATAGGCGCAAGTATCTGATCGGATGTGGTAGTAATCAAAAATCTGCTTATCGTAAAGATTCTGCGTTATCGCGGGGTCGATGAGGCTAATCGCGAGGCTTGCGTCGCTGCCTGTTACGCTTACTCCATCCCCATGCGCATCGCGCCCTTCCGAATCAGCGCTTCACCTTCTGGGGAAAACCGCATCGCGGTAAGAAAATCGTCGATGCCATAGTGCGGAAGCGCTTTGCGAATTGAGGCGAGGTGGCCGCGTGCCTCGTCCTGCCGGCCGGCAAGGGCCAGGGAGTAAGCGGCAATTGCTCGGATAATCGCGAACGCGTTCGGGCGAGCGGCGCCCTTGACAGCCCACTCGGCAGCTTCATCGAAGCGGCCAAGACGCATCAGTGCTATCGAGCGGGTGGCGAGCATGGCGCAAAGCATCGGATCGAATGGACTGAGATCCCGTGAGTAATCGCAGGATGCGACGGCGGCACTGGGATCTCCAGCCTGAGCACCGACGAAGGAGAGCGCATAATGACCTTGTGCGAAATTTGGGCTTAGCTCGATGCTCCGCTCCAACTCGGCGATGGACTGTTCATGGCGGCGGCGCAGCCAGAGCGCCCGGCCCATGGCCCAGTGGGCGGCTGGATCGCGATCGTCTGCCATGAGGCTCTGACCGGCGGTCTCGAAAGCCAGGTCCATCTCCGGCTCGCCCCTCGCCCAGCCCTGAAGAACGTTCTGAAAATGTGTGAAAGAGAGCCCAGCATAGGCCCGCGCGAAGGTCGGATCAAGCCGCACCGCCATCTGAAAAAAATGTCGCGCTTGTTCGTTGTCGGTTTTGCTGAACCGATACATGTGCCACAGGCCGCGGTGATGCGCCCCCCAAGCATCCAGAGAGTTCGGCGGCCGAAGGATGGCGCGGTTCCGCTCGATGATTTCGATTTCGTGCGCAATGGATGCCACGATCTTGTTACCGATCTCGTCAAGCATGAGAAACGCGTCGCCTGTTTTCTTGTGGTAGACCTCCGCCCAAACGAGATGGGCTGTGCGCGTCTCCACAAGCTCAACGGCAACGGTGAAGCAATTATCCTGGCGCTTCAGCGATCCACTAACGACATAGTCAACGTTAAGTATCCGGCCAGCCTCTTCCGGTGCGAGGCGCCGCTCGCGCAGGGCAAAGACGGTCCCTTGCGCAATGACGAAGAGACATCGCAGCTTGGCGAGCCGCGTGATTACGTCGTAGGCGAGACCGTCGCCCGGGCCGCCGGGGACGCTGGTTGCGGCGCACTGGCCCGCGAAGGGCATAATCGCGACGGATGCGCGCCGTGGCGCACTCAGCCCATTCTCCTGAGGGCCGCTAAAGAGAGCCGGTGGCTGCGCGGGAGCCAAAACGCGGATTTGCGGCAATGCTTCCGTTCTTACGCGAGCTGCACGCCATGCATCTCGAATGGGAGCCGGGTCGAGCCCTTCATCTTCGAATTGCCGTGCAGCGACGGCCAGATGCTCCTCGCCCTCACGAATGCGGCCGCGCTGGGCGAGCGCGTTCAGGAGCGTCTCGTGAGCGCGCAGGTCAAACGGAGCAATTTGAAGCCACTTGCGTAAATAGCTCAAAGATCTCGTCGCCGGAGGCGCTTTCGGTAAGTTGCTCAAGTATCGCCGCGTGGCAGGCACGGAAGCGGTGCCGCTGCGCGATGAGCCAGCTGTCGAAGCCTGGGCTGCGGTCGATCTCCAGCCCCTCGATAAAGTCTCCCGCAAACAGCGCGGACAGCGCTTTCGAGTCGTTCCGTGGCAAGCGTCCTCGATGCCCTTCTGAGCCGCGCGCGTGATTTCGATCGCATCGACAAGACAATCCGCTAAGTCGAGCCGTATGGTGTCGGCGCAGGCGTCTACCCTTTGCGGCCCGGCATGATCGACAATGCGCCTGATCTTGCTGAGGCACCAGCGAAGCTCCCCGCGTGGATCGTTAGGAACGTCCCACAGTAATTCGCAGAGCTGGCCGCGCGGCACCGGATGTGGCGCAAGCGTTAAATAGGCCAGGAGCGCGCGAGCCTTGCGTGACGCCGGCAGAGGCACGGTGATGCCATCGCGGCTAATCGTCAGCGGTCCCAAGAGCCGTATCTGCAGCGACGTGGCGCTGCCTAACAGGCTAGGGCTGTCCATTTCCACTGACATTTCCACGCCAACTTCTACGCTTGCCTCCACGAGTGGCCACTAGGGTGAAATCGAAATCGCCGCCCTCCGCCGCGTGGCCCCCCTTGTTTGCGAGAGGCAACAGCACTGCAAGTTCAACCACTCAGATGGAAAGGAACCATGATTGCACTGCCAACCCGAAGAGTCAAAATCTGGCAGCCACCGAATCTTACCGCAAGCGAAAGCTTCGCGCTGTGCTGGTCAGCACATCCGAGGGGAAAAAGGGCAGCTATTCGATCTGGACGAACCGGCGCGCGGTTTTGGCCGCCAAACATCAACCGCTGAAATATTGCACCATCCCGAGAGCGAATAAATGCTTTCAACCTCACTAGCGCGCGTCCTGGCCGCCCGGGGCATCCACTACGGCTGGGTTATGGTAACCGTTGCCATGGGTTACACCATCTGCTCCACGTCTGCGTTAAGTATTCCGGGAGTATTATTGGTGCCGATGTCGGCCGAGTTCGGCTGGTCAATCGCCGATCTATCAGGTCCGCTTGGACTTCGTATGGCGTTATTTGGCTTGGTGGCGCCCTTTGCAGGCGCTCTGATGCTGACTCTACGGCTCTCGTGCCGTGCTCGTGGTTGCGGCGATACTTTTGATCTCAGCCCTTTTGTTCGCGATGACCATGACAGAAATTTGGCAGCTTTGGCTTGGTCTAGGCATTATCGTTGGTGTCGCGACTGGAATGACTTCACTGGTTCTCGCAACCACAATTGCCACAACGTGGTTCGTTAAGCGGCGAGGCTTGGTTCTTGGCATTCTCGGCGCCGGGAATGCGACGGGCCAGCTCGTTTTTCTGCCTATGGCGGCTTGGTTGACCGAGCACTATGGTTGGCGATCGGCTCTATTGCCTTCCATCTTGATGATTGGACTGCTGGCGCTGGTCTTCATCTTGTTTGCCCGCGATCGGCCATCGGACCTTGGCTTGGCGCCCCTGGGCGGCGAAATGCAACAGACAACGCCACCTCGGCCTGCCGGCAACGCCTTTGCGATGAGCATCGCGGCATTGGGTAATGCCTCGCGTTCCGTAGTGTTCTGGGTCCTTGCCTTCACATTCTTCATCTGCGGTCTATCAAGTTCTGGTCTGACACCGCATTTCGTTACGTTATGCGGAGATTACGGAATATCCGCGATCACCTCGACGAGCCTGCTTGCGCTCATTGGAATTTGCGACCTTATAGGAACAATTGGGTCTGGTTGGCTTTCTGATCGCTACAATAACCGCTGGCTCCTTGCTTGGTACTATGGGCTCCGTGGCCTCTCTCTCATTTGGTTGCCATATAGCGGCTTCTCATTGGTGGGGCTGTCAGCCTTTGCCGTGTTCTACGGGCTAGATTTCATCGCCACCGTCCCGCCCACCGTTCGGCTGACCGCGCGTACCTTTGGGGCAGAGCAGGCTCCTCTGGTGTTCGGTTGGATCTACGCTAGCCACCAGCTAGGCGCGGGCGTGATGGCCTTAGGCAGCCGGTGAATCGCGCGCTGTACTGACAAGCTATCTGCCAGCTTTCTTCGCAGCCGGAGCGCTCTGTCTAGTCGCGACGCTGTCGCTGTTGCTGCTGCGGGGGCGAGCAAGTCCCGCGCTTGTGGTGCATCCATTGTGACGAATGGCTGGGGCTGCGTGAGATCCTTGCACTTGCAATTCCAATGACATTTCCCACGCTTATTCCCACGCGAACCTCCACGGGCAGCCGCTAGGACTTAACGAATTGCGGCCTGCGCCGCGTACCCGGCTTTGCTAGCGCAAAGCGAGGACAGCACAGCCACTAAAAGAGAAGGCAATCATGACTACAGACGCGACTCAAAACCTGACGCCCGCCTCGATTGACTTAAAAGCACTCAAGGCCCGCCAACAGGGAGCATGGTCTTCCGGCGATTATGCCGTCGTCGGGAGCACCCTTCAGATTGTCGGCGAACAGCTCTGCGAAGCGCTCGACCTCCGCTCGGGACAAAGCGTGCTCGACGTAGCCGCCGGAAATGGAAACGTCTCGCTTGCTGCCGCACGCCGTTGGTGCGACGTCGTTTCAACGGACTATGTGCCCAGCCTGCTGGAGGGGGGGCGACGCCGTGCCACCGCTGATGGTCTGCCGGTGGAGTTCAAGGTGGAGGATGCAGAGGCGCTATCCTTTTCCAATAATGCCTTCGATGCGGTCGTCTCGACCTTCGGTGTTATGTTCACGCCTGATCAGGACAAGGCGGCAGCCGAGCTTTTGAGGGTTTGCAAGCACGGCGGCAAGATTGGTCTCGCCAACTGGACGCCCGAGGGCTTCATCGGCCAGCTCTTTAAGGTCATCGGAAAGCACCTTCCGCCCCCACCCGGCGCCAAGTCGCCAGCACTTTGGGGTACAAAGGCGCGTGTAGAGGAAATGTTCGGGGCGGCGGCCGTCTCCATCAAGGTCGAGCAACGCGATTTCGCATTCCGTTACCGATCGCCAGAGCACTTCATAGAGGTCTTCAAGACCTATTATGGCCCGATGCTCAAGGCCTTTGCAGCACTCGGCGAAGCGGCCCAGCAGGAGCTGCGAAGTGATCTGCTTGGGTTGATCCAGAGGATGAACCGTGCTGAAGACGGCACCATGGTGGTTCCAAGCGAATATCTGGAGATCGTGATCACCAAGCGCTAATCGCTTGACGTTAGACGGGGGCTGGGCGATTGGTCGGTCGTCCGGCCCACTTGCTTGAGCGGAACCGGCGCAGGGGCATATGAGGGGGCACAATGATTGACGAGGCGCGTGGGCGCATTGACTATGACGAGAGCGGTTCCGGTCCGACGATTGTCTTGGTGCCTGGTTCCTGTAGCACCGGCGCTGCTTGGCGCCCCGTTATCGCGGCATTGGGCGGTCGCTTCCGTTGCGTCACCACGAGCCTACTCGGGTATGGTGGAACCGCTGAGCGGCGCACGCCAGCCGACCCTTCTATCTCTCACGAGGCAGATGTTCTGGAAGCGGTCATTCGACGGGCCCGAGGCAGCGTGCATATCGTCGGTCATTCGTTCGGCGCCCTCTCGGCAGTTGCCGTCGCGCTCCGTGAACGAGTGCCGCTTGCCAGCCTGACCATCTTGGAAGCACCCGCGCCAGAGGTGTTGCGAGCGGCGGAAGAGCATCGGCATTATCGCGCGTTCCGCGACATGACCGATGCCTATTTCGCTTCGTTTGAGGGCGGAAACGCGGAAGCGATCGCTAGCATGATCGACTTCTACGGAGGGCCCGGCACCTTCGCCTCCTGGCCACCGCGCGTTCGCGCCTATGCGATGGAAACGACGCCGGTCAACATCTTGGATTGGGCAAGCGCATATGGCTTTCCCCTATCACAGTCGTCCCTGGCGACCATCGATGTTCCGAGCCTTGTGTTGTGGGGTGGAGCAAGCCACCCGGCGGCACAACGCGCCAATGAGTTGCTCGGCATGTGGATAAAGAGCGCTTCAAGTGGCGCTATCGCCGGGGCCGCGCATTTTATGATCGCTACTCACGCTGAGCAGGTCGCCGCGCTCATTGCCGAACATTTGGATCGTGCAGAAGCAAACGAGTGAGACATTTTCATCGCATGAACTAGCATTTGGATCGGATGTATCGTCCCATCATTTCGAATCGAATAACGGTGAGCTTTCAGCACTTGAGGATGACATCAGTCGGATGAGCGTTCACAGTGAGAGCGTTTGCCGCCAATCCCGTATGCATCATCTATTTCGGCTCAAGTGTGCGCTTCTGCGCTCCTTCCCTCCGCCAGTCGAATGAGCTCGCCGAAACGGCGCAGAGCTTGGCGTATCGGAACCTGTTCGCTTTCAAAGCCGAGCAGGATCGCGGCTTCACCACCAAGAAAAGCGGCGCCGATGAGAACGGAAACCTCCGCAGGTGTAAACGGCGCCAAGCCCCCGAACCGCTCGGCCGCTTCTTGAGCGAGACCCGATAGCAAGAGCAACCAGCCTTGCAATTCACGCCGAACCGCTGCAGCAAGCTTAGGATCGGACCAACTAGCCGCGATCATCTCTTGCAGGATGCGCCGTAGCCTGACGACAAATCCTCGTCGAGAAAGTCGCAAGCCCGCTCCCAACGTTGCGACAGCGTCACGGGTGCAGCAAAGGCCAAGGCCTGGCGTTTTAACAGGCGCTGATTCAAATGATCAAGCGGGGCAAGAACGAGCCCCTGCTTCGAACCGAAATGGTAGTGGATCTGGCTAAGAGGGATGCCCGCATGGTCGGCAACCCGGCGCGTGGACAACTCGCTATAGCCATCGCGCTGCAGGCATAGCTCGGCTGCGGCCAGCAACTCAAGCCGTGTATCCCGCTTTTGCTTCACTTTGGTCTCCACTACCGCCATCCGGCGAGACTCCATGTCTGAGAAAAAAAATTGCAAGTAGCTCATGGCTTGACTTCTCGCCTCTTGCGTGATCTTAACTATCAATTCGGTCAGTCGACCGAACAATTGAATGCATTGGCCAGCGCCGGCGCAAATGAGCAGGGAGAGATGAATGCCCAAACCGATCCTTTACACGACCACGCACCGGGTCGCCTTTTCCGAACTTGACCCCTACAATCACGTGAGCACCGGCAACTACGCGACCTATTACACCAATCACCGTATCGAGGGTCTACGGAACTATGCCGGGTGGGATTTAAAGACTCTGGGCACGCTGCCGTTCATGGTCTGGGTCCGCAGGATGGAAATCGATTACGTGCGACCCCTGCAGGGCGATAATGAGATCACAATCACGTCTTTCGTCCGTGAGTTCCGTGGCCCCGACGCCCTCATCGAGTGCACGATCACCGACGCCGCCGGCAGGATCGCATCGCTCTGCCTTATGACCGTCGCCCACGTCGACAAGACCACCAACCGTGCCACCGACTGGCCGCCCGAGCGCATGGCGCTGTTCTTCGAGAAGGAATTGGTCGAGTTCGACCTGAGCGGATCGGGGCGGCCACGTTGAACTTAACCAACTGGTTTTCCGGGCCGTATCAGATGGCGAAGGGCCCGGATGGCTCGGGATTATTTTAGGGCGCTACCTCGCAGTTTTCCTCCGCCAGTCGAATAAACTCGCCGAAACGGCGCAGGGCTTGCCGCACTGGAGCGTTCTCGCTTTCAAAGCCGAGCAGGAGAGCTGCTTCACCGCCGAGGAAGGCAGCACCGACCAGAACCGAGACCTCCGCAGGCGTGAATGGCCCCAACCCGCCGAACCGCTTAGCCGCTTCTTCCGCAAGACGCGATAGCAAGACAAACCAGCCCTGCAGATCGCGTCGCACTGCCTCGGCGAGCTTGGGGTCCGACCAACTGGCCGCTATCATCTCTTGCAGGATGCGCACGTAGCCTGACGACAAATCCTCGTCGAGAAAGTCGCAAGCCCGCTCCCAACGTTGCGACAGCGTCACGGGTGCAGCAAAGGCCAAGGCCTGGCGTTTTAACAGGCGCTGATTCAAATGATCAAGCAGGGCAAGAACGAGCCCCTGCTTCGAACCGAAATGGTAGTGGATCTGGCTAAGAGGGATGCCCGCATGGTCGGCAACCCGGCGCGTGGACAACTCGCTATAGCCATCGCGCTGCAGGCATAGCTCGGCTGCGGCCAGCAACTCAAGCCGTGTATCCCGCTTTTGCTTCACTTTGGTCTCCACTACCGCCATCCGGCGAGACTCCATGTCTGAGAAAAAAATCGCAAGTAGCTCATGGCTTGACTTCTCGCCTCTTGCGTGATCTTAACTATTAATTCGGTCATTCGACCGAACAAAATACTATTGCTGCCTCGCGCGCCTCGTCAAGGCCACGCGGCAACATACACTCACAGAAAGGGTACATCGTCATGGGTGGTCTCGCGTCGCTTCTCTATGGGCTGGCCGGTTATGCGCTGTTCTTGGGCACAATCCTTTATGCCATTGCTTTCGTCGGAAATCTGCCGGTCCCCAAGACTATCGACAGTGGAGTTCCAGGAGCCCTCGTTCCGTCAATCATCGTCAACGTCCTCTTGCTCTGCCTGTTTGCGGTCCAGCATAGCGTTATGGCGCGGCCAAAGTTCAAGCGCTGGTGGACGCGCTTTGTGCCGAAGCCCGTAGAGCGAACCACCTATGTGATCTTTGCAAGCTTAACGCTCGCGCTTCTCTACTGGCAATGGCAGCCAATTCCACAATCTGTTTGGTCTGTCACGGAGGCTTCTGGCGTCGTCGCTCTCCAGGCGATTTTTTGGACGGGCTGGGCCATAGTTTTTCTTAGCACCTTCCTCATCAGCCATTTCGAGCTGTTCGGCTTGACTCAGGTTTATGCCCGGCTAAGAGGCCAGACTTTGCCGCCGCCCGTGTTCAAGTCGCCTTTCCTCTACAAGCGCGTCCGCCATCCGCTCTATCTCGGTTTTCTACTCGCCTTTTGGGCAACCCCTTCCATGACAGTTGGTCATCTGCTGTTCGCCGTCGCGACCACCGCCTATATCTTCATTGGCATATTTCTTGAGGAGCGCGACCTGGTCGGATTGTTTGGCGATCAATACCGCCGATATCGCGAGCAGGTGTCGATGCTTATCCCGCTGCCCGGCCGGAAAGCTACGGAGAGCCGGATCGATGCACAATTTCCTGCGGCACTAACGCCAAGTCCCAAGCAAGGAATCGCAGAACAAACCAAAACTCTCTAGGAACCGCTGTTGTAAGGATAAAATTATGCGCGCAAAGCTGCCAAATACAGGCGGATTCGTTGAGCGTGAAGGAGTGAAGCTCTATTACGAAGTTTACGGGGAGGGGGCGCAAACGATATTTTTTATTCCGCCATGGAGTATCGCTCACTCACGCATCTACAAGGCCCAGCTCCCCTATTTCAGTGATCGCTTCCGTTGCATAGCATATGACGGCCGCGGGAATGGCAAATCGGACCGGCCTGAAGATCCAGCCGCCTATTCTCTGAACCACTATGTTGCCGACGCGCTTTCCGTGATGGACGCCACGGAAACGGGAAAAGCGATTTTCGTCGGCCTATCGTTCGGTGGATTGGTGGCCAGTGCGATCGCTGCCCATCATCCGGAGCGCGTGAAAGCTGTCATACTAGCTGGCACTCTTGGGACCATCGGTCCGCGCTACCCTTACAGGGAGACCAAGCATTTTTATGCCAAGCACGAGGATGTGCAGGGATGGGATAAATTTAACCGCGAATACTGGCATGCAAATTATCCAGATTTCGCTGAGCATTGGATGCGAAACATCCATACCGAACCGCACTCCACCAAACAGATCGAGGATGGGATCGACTGGGCCGCCGAAACGACAGGTCCAGTCCTGGCCAAAACTATAGAAGCAAATGTGATCCCGTCCGAGTTCGACATCAGCGAGGCGATGTATCGCAAGATCACCTGCCCGATGCTGTTGATTCATGGCGATAATGATCAGATTAGCCCTCACGAAGTGGCGAAATGCGTAGCCGAGGTCACCGGTGGCGAGCTTGTGACCATCCCGGATGGTGGCCACAATCCCTTGGGGCGCTTTCCAGCAAAGTGCAATGCGCTGATTAACGATTTTCTTGATCGCAGACTCGGCATACCCGCTCCAGGACGGGCGAAAAAAATCAGCAGGAGCAAGAAAGCTCTTTATCTCTCTTCTCCCATCGGCCTCGGTCACGGGCGCAGAGACATCGCTGTCACGCGCGAGCTGCGCAAACTACACCCAGACTTGCAGGTGGATTGGCTTGCGCAAGACCCTGTGACACGCCTTCTTGAGGCGAGCGGGGAGCGTATCCATCCTCTCAGCGGACGGTTGGCAAGTGAGACGCGACATATCGAGCTGGAATCTGGTGAGCACGAACTGCACTGCTTTCAGGCCATTCGCCGCATGGACGAGGTTCTAATCAAGAACTTCATGATCTTTCAGGATGCAGTCGAACAAGAGGACTATGACCTCGTGATTGCCGACGAAGCATGGGACATCGATCACTATTGGCACGAACACCCGGAGCTGAAGAACGCAAAACTGGCATGGTTCACAGACTTCGTTGGGTACGTGCCAATGGCTTCCGGAGGGGACCGCGAGGCGTTCCTGACGACGGACTACAATGCCGAGATGATCAAGCACGTTGAAAAACACCCCAGCGTGCGCGACCGCGCAATCTTCGTTGGCGGCCCAGAAGATATCGTACCGCTCTCTTTCGGCAAGGACTTGCCCCATATGCGCGATTGGGTGCCTCAGCACTTCGATTTCGCTGGCTACATCATCGGTCAGCATCCCCAAAGCTTTGGTTCCCGCGAGGACTTAAGAGCAGCGCTTGGTTATCGGTCTGGCGAACGGGTGTGCATTGTCACCGTGGGCGGCTCGGGCGTTGGGACACATCTCATAAGACGCATACTGCAGAGCTACCCGATGGCGCGTGCTAAGGTGCCTGAGCTACGTATGATCCTTGTAGCTGGTCCGCGCATTGATCCGGCGTCGCTTAACGCTCCGCCAGAGGTTGAAGTGCGCGCTTTCGTGCCGGAGCTCGACCGTCATCTCGCGGCATGCGATCTTGCTCTTGTGCAGGGCGGCCTTACAACGTGCATGGAGCTCACCGCCGCCGGCACGCCCTTCATCTACTTCCCGCTCAAGAACCATTTCGAGCAAAACTTCCACGTCGCGCATCGCTTGGACCGTTATGGCGCTGGGAGACAGATGGAGTTCGCGATCTCAACCCCAGACATGATCGCTGACGCAATGGTTGATTTGTTGCGAGCGCCAGCAAGTTTCAAAATGGTTGAGGCGGACGGGGCCGCGAGGGCCGCACGTATGCTTGCGGAACTCCTCTGAAATCAAAAGTGCGCTTTGGCCTTGGGCTTCTTTGCGATTTGGCTGTATTTTAGCCTTACTGGAGAAGCCCTTTGCCGGGCACTACAGCGTAAGTTTGCCGGTTTACCAAATAAAACTGTTTAGTCCCGCCGTGTGGTGGAAAGGGTTCGTGTAAAAGGCCTTATCGAACGCCGTCTGCTTTGTGCTCCATCTATAGGACCCTCCGCCTACTGCTTTGCTGGCCACAGCTCGATAATTGCTGCCCCGGCTCCCCCCCAGATGATGAGCATAAATAATAGGACGAATACGCTTTCCCATCCCCGCGCCGGACGGATTTTTCGTTGGGTGAAGACGGCTTTGACAAGTCGCATAAGCTCTTGCAAAAGTCTGCGTCCCGAATGACTGTCGCGCCACTTCGAAGAGATGTCGAAGCTGGTCATGAGAACTAAGCCCTTCCTTCCAAGCTCGCTGCAAAACCGTTAAGCGCCAACTGGGCGCGAAGGGAAAAAGCAAAGACGCTACGATTGGCAAAAAAAGCGGGTCCTGCATCCAAATTCCCAGCGCGGAGAAAGCAACGACGCTCAAGACCGCCAAGGCGAGGCGGCATTGCGGCCAGCGGCTGAAAACGGAAACTTCAAGAAGTTTGCCTCCGTCAAGCGGGGTAACCGGGAGCAAATTCGAAAGATTTACGGCCAGTGCGATCACAGCGATCTTATTGAAATCAAGAGAGCCGGTCTCGAAGGGATAGTGTTCACTATAGAGCAGAAATCCGGCGGCGGCTAAAAGGCCAGGCATTGGCCCGGCAAGCAGAACGATGATCTGCTTCCACGCTGGCATATCCTTTGCCGTTCCAGCTACGGCGGCACCAAAAAAGGGAATGAAAAACATCATGATGTCGCGATAGCCGAAGGCGCGCATCGCGATTGCATGGCCCGCTTCGTGAACGAGGAGGACAAACGCAAGGATCGCCGCAAATTCCCAGTCGAATAAATTCCCCCATAGCGCCAGGAATGCAGCCAGCGTTACGATCAGCACTGTGGCTTTCACATCGAGGCGCGGCGGCCTTGCTGCGCTAATTGCCTCAATTTGCTCGTAGTATCGGGCAAAGAAAGTGCTTCGGTGAGGCCCCGTTGTGCAAGGTGAGTGGTAAGGTTGGGCGAGCCTAGACCGCACTTTGAACCAAGCCCGGCTTATCCGCCATGCCGAGCGGATCGTGGGATGCCACGCCCCATCCCTGCCCTTTACTACGGCTCTTTTCTCTATCAGAAATGGGAGCGCATTCTCGGCAAAGGCCGCTGTCAACTGGTTCGCTTCGCTCGCTTCAAGGCAAACCAGTGTTGCGCCTCTCATGCGCGCCTGATGGCGCTCCCAATGCTCTGCGAGTGAGTTAGCGAGCGCATCGGCTACTGCTGCATTAGGATTGGAAACGGCTTCGATCCAGCCGGTACGATTGACGGTCAGCAGGATTCCACTATCGGCAATGAAACTATAAAACTCCACGATATAAGCGCTGTTGACACCCCCCGTGAACGTCAATCGGGCGAAGGCTTCGCGCCCAGCATATTCAAAGAGAATGCCGTCGAGATGATGCGGTCCGGTCTCCGACCGAAACAGTGCCACTTGTGTGAAGCCTAGCTGCTCTAGCTCATCAACCGCAGCCTGCTGATCGGGAGCGCGGATGGCCTCCGCTACCAGCGTTATTTTCGTCGGCCAGTAGGGCAAGCGCAGAACGGAAATGAAAAAGGCGGTGAGCCGGACGGCGAAAAATCCCGCAATCCCAATGACTATTATGACCGCTATGCTTAACAACTCATTCATCACTAGCCCCCGCCACACACGCTATCTCAGCAGTGCGTGAATTATTCTTCGGCGCCAACAAAAATGCAAAAGCTCGGCGATCATCTCTTTGCTCAGAGAGGAATGCGCGGTATTCGCCTGATAATTGAAAACGCCCCCTTGGCGGATTTCCCCAGGCTGGCAGCCTCCGCAGCCTTAACCGCGCATCTGTCTGTAGTTTGGCCACCAACAGCGTCATGGCCACCTCAGATGAGACGCCGGCCTTGGCGGCAACCGCCGGGCGGACTGCGATTTTCCACTCTGCGGCGGAGCTGGCAGCCTCCACGGGACGAACATTGTCGACCCAAGCTCTTGCGGCCGAGGTGTTAGGGGAGAAATAAGCGGAAAGCCCTTCGAGAGCATTGCGCGCAACGGTGGAAGAAACCTCGCTCACAAATGCCTGCACCAACGGCCGGTCGCTAGCTGGAATGAATTCTGCGATTACTTCGACAGCGGCTTCCAATGCAGCTTGCCTCAAAGCCTCATAGCGAGCTTTGGCTGCAGTGAGCTTCGAATTGTTTTGCCGTAGTTCGGAGTAGGTTTGTTTTCTCGTCCAAGGCTGCATCTTTGCTTCAAGCAGCGTAAGCTCCGCGTCCTTCGTGACAGAGGATGCCCCGTCTATTGCGTCCTTTGCTTTCGGAGCATTGTCTGCAACGCCTGCGGCAGCGTCGTGAATGACTTCGCTTTGATGAGTAACTGTCTCGAGGCCTTGAGGCGGCAGAGCAGCCACAATCTGAAAGAAGTGCTTGTAGTCTTCTGTGGTGGCTGGATCAGCTTGTTTGACCTGCTTCTCTAACCAGAGCGCGGCCATCGTCTCCCGATTCATTTTCTTAATGTCGTCTAAGACGAGGCGCGCTTGGGCATACTCTGCTTTCCGCCATTCGGTGATTTGGAATTTTGCCGAGTCAGAAGCGAAGAAGGAAAACGACATAGCGCCAATCAGGATAAAAATGAGGACGGAGAAAGCGCTCCTTATGTAAAGAAATTTGTGAACAAGACCGGAGAACGGTAGAACTAAGTTCACAAGCACGCAGACGGACAGGAAAGCAAGATAATCTCTTAAACTCAGAATATTGGAGACGGTTGGAAATATAGTCGCGAGATATTGTTCGCCTCGCAGGGCCTCCTCAGGGGTAATAGACTGTGAGTGGGCCCAAAGAGCGAACTGGACGCACGCAACAAGCCCAATGCCTACTGATACATAAAGCGCAGCTCGCGACAGGCCGCCTGCTGCGAATCCAACAGCCATGGCAATGAGGCTTGGCCGCCTATTGTCGCGCTGCCTTAACAACCTGCGCTTTAGAAAATCAAGGATGCGCGCCGTTCCAAGCACAAGCACGAGGCCCGCGGAAATGGGCGCCCAATTGTTTGTCAGCATCCCCAAAATCAGAAGCAGCAAGAGCGGACGTTGTGTCCACATATATGACGGCAGCGAAAACAGTCGCACCAGAAGACGCTCCTAAGTTGGGCAATAGAGCGCGGCACACGATGACGCGCTCTTCGGATTCATCGCCCGAAAAAAGACCTGCCCGTGGAACCACCACGAGTGAGCCGGTCAATTTGCGCCGACGCGGGTGCTTGCACCAATTTCATCAAACGCAATGGCGGGTTTCTGGCTTTCTTACCTTTGTCACGGACCGTAGCAATCGCCTGTATGATCTCAGGGCTACATACCCGGCTTGCCGCATTTGAGATAAGCTCTGTTTTTGTTCTCAAAGTTGAGCCCGAGAATGACCACTCTCTTTTGAGCGAATAGACGGGGGTCTTTTCTGAATGAGGGCCTGGAACGGGGCGGATGAAAACGCCCTTTGGCACCTGCATTGCAAGTTTACTCACCACATGCGCCGGACGGCATTCAGCGGGAAACTTCCTTGGCGTTGTTTCCAACGCTCCAAAAAGACGGACAGGATCGGCGGACAAAAATGTGAGACCCCAGGCTCGATTCCACTCTCCATCATTGAACTTGAGTGGTTTGTCGCCGCTCCATGTGAGCTTTATGCGATAAGGCTCAGTATGGTCGAGCGACGGGGGCGCGGACATCGTCAACTCGCCGGCTAAACCGAGAATCTTCAAAATGGCTTGCATCTCGGTCTCCTGCCCGCGTGTCTCCGCACGATGCACAAAATCCCGGAGAATTTGAGCCTCGTTTCCGGTCGCCTCCATGACGGATTCCGCGTGAGGCTTACCGTCCTTATCCAGCGTAATATTAATATCGACCGTCGCAGTGTTCTCATCGAACTTGCCCGCAGGCGTGCGGTCGAGCTTAACGCCCTTTGCAGACATCCGAACAACAGCCTTATCCATAAGCGGATCGGATAAGCGGCCTAGCGTGCTCGTTGGAGACGTCGGATCCGCATAGGCATCGAGCGCAGGTATATAGACAATGACGTGATTGAATGCCTCGACGACTGGAACCTTATAAAGCTCGTGGCTGCCGCCGAGTTCAATGAGAGCGTGTTCCGCTTCGATATTTTTCGCCGCTAACAGAGCGATCATCAGAGTGACGTGGTCTTTACAATCGCCAAAACGGCGTTCGACGACAGTTGCGGCGTCATTCGGAACGAAACGTCCGCTTCCGAAGTAGACAGCGACATAGCTGACATTCTTGGAGACCCAATCGAATATAGCTTCTGCTTGAGCTCGGACGCCTTCCCGTCCGGCCGTGATCTCGTCGGCAAGCTTTTGGATGGCTGGCGTAATCACCGCCTTTGATGAGGCCGACTCAAAATACGCCCTACCGATGCTCTCATAGCTTTCAAATGTAGAGAAATGCAGAGACGGCACAAAAGAAGTGTAGTTCGCAATGCTCTTTTCTGACGGAACGGGCTGGAACAGCTTGCCCGACCAATGGCGCGTTATCCACTCCCCATCGCGGCTTTCCTCGTATGCGAGATCTTTTTCGGCGTGTACAATATTGATCCCTGCTGGAGCGCGCATTTTGTAGTCGAATTCGAGTTCCACCGGCGATGGCGGCATGAACTGCGACCAGGAGAAATGTCCCGGAACGTAGTGCTCCTTTTCCGTGATCTTATAAGTCAGCACCCAGGTGTCTTTGGGGCTTAGATCGCGAAAAGGGATTTGCTTCACCTTGATGTCCAGCAAGGACATATAGGGGCCAACGGATCCGGCCTGCGTGGCGATTTGAGTTTGATCGATAGGGATCACTCTCCCATCGGCTTTGCGCGTGTAGGCCTCAAGTAATTTCAAACGTCTGACTATCTGTAACCACGAGCTGGTGCTGCGAAAAATTTTGGACGGCGGCATCGTTCAACGGAGTGGTTTCAATGTGTTTGGTGTAAACGACGCTGCGGTCTGGTGAGATTTCGAGGTTGAAACCCACTCGCTGCTTGGCGGTTTGCGCGATCGCGGCGGTGCTGATTGCGAAAAGGAATAACAAAACGACGCGTAAAACTTTCAACACTCGCATGCCCACTGATAGCGTTGGATTTCGGTCCGGCCAGGATTACCTCCTATAGCCGAGCCAGAGATAGTACCGATCTAGCAACGAACGGGCTATGGCATGTCAGTGACAGGGATGCAAATTCGAAGACAGCTCGTGCGTTCGATTAAAAGCCGGCGCCTTGCCGATATAGGCGGCTATAGCCCCGCATTTTTATCGGCTTGAAAAATGCCGAAGGTGTTTACTTCACGATCGCGGCATCGTGGTTGTAATTACTTGCTTTCTTGATGGACTTTTTTCCTTGTGTGCTTATTAAAAAAGCATCGAGTCCTCACACAACCCCACTTTGCATGTCTCCCCGTATACGTGCTGCTGCGCGCAGACTTTTGAAAGATCCGCCTTTAGCGCCAGCGCTTGTGCTGTTCGTGTCATATCTCGGCTTTGGAGCTCTATGCGAGGGAGGCCATTTTGGCATCGCCGGCGCTGCCTTTACCACGCTGTTTGTTTTCGCCCTGCCAGCTCAAGTTATCTTGGTGGATCAATTTGCCCATAACGCGCCAATTATTGCAGCAGGAATTGCCGTAACATTCACAGCCGTGCGGCTTTTGCCCATGGCTCTGGCTTTGCTGCCGCATTTACGGCTTCGGGCGAACGAGAAATGGTTGGGCTATCTAGCCGCGCATTTTGTTGCAGTCACGGTTTGGATCGAAAGCATGCGCCGGATTCCGGCGGTACCCCAGGGCCTGCGAGTGCCCTATTTCTTTTTTCTGGCCTTAGGGCTGATTTCTGTTGCGTTCCTCGGCACCGTGATCGGCTATGTGCTCGCACAATATCTGCCGCCCACCATTGCGGCCGCTTTGATCTTTATGACGCCGATCTATTTTTTCCTCGGCCTTTTGAATAACGCGCATACGCTGCCAGATATCACACCGTTAGTCCTTGGGTTTTGCATCGCCCCTCTGATGGGGTATCTCGTTCCGAGTTTTGATTTAGCGCTTACGGGACTTACGGTCGGAACCCTCAATTTCCTGGTCTTCCGCAGACAAAAGCCAGCTCGCGATCCAGACCCGCTATCAGCCGAGGGCGGGAACGCGAAATGAAAGATAATCTGTGGTTATTTTGGACCGGCGTCATTGTTGCAGGTGTGGTGGCCAACTATGTCTGGCGATTTGCTGGCGCCTATCTCGCGCACGGTCTGCATCCTCAAAGTCCAATGATGCTTTGGGTGCGTGACGTCTCCACGGCCCTCATCGCGGCCCTTATCGCGCGGCTTCTCTTTGAGCCTGCAGGCGCGCTTGCTGGAATTCCGTTTGCAGTACGCGCGCTCGCTTTTGTCACAGGCGTCATAGCATTTTTTGCATCGGGCAAAAGTTTATTGCTTGCATTGGCCTTAAGCGAGGGCGTGTTCTTTTTAACCAATTGGCTCTTGTGAACATTAGTTTAGTGCGTCCGATCCGACATCAGCGGCTATAACCCCGCATTTTTATCGGCTTGAAAAATGCCGAAGGTGTTTCCTTCGGGGTCAATGAAATAGCCTTGCCAGCAGACGCCCTTTACAGGAAATTTTGGCAGTACGACGCTTCCCCCGAGCTTTGAAATTTTATCGGCCGACGCGTCAAAGCTTGCCACCTCGAAAGAGCAAACATAGGCGTTTGGCCCGCAGTGGGGAGGCGGCATCATCGTTGGCCTTTTCAGCAATCCGCCGCGCGATCCTCCCGTTTCGATGCGCCAATAAGCAACAGGAAGTCCAGGAACCTTGAGGAACTTCCAGCCGAAGACTGCGGCATAGAAATCGCTCGCACGCTGCGGGTCGTCAGCGTGGATTTCGAAATAGATTTGACCACTACTCATGGTAGCAATCTTATCCCACTATTTCTCATATTCAAAAAAAGAGCGGTATCCCCCGGGTAGAAGCCTGTGAGGGATACGGTTGCCCCTGGTCGAAAGTTCTGTAGAGGGCGCAAACACGGAAAAACCCTGATTCTATTATTTATTTTATTACCTTTTATTGCGTTCGCGGCTTCCGGAACGTTGACGGAATCAGAACCCGTGGAAAAAGGACCGAAACATGGCTAGCGCGAGGTCTGGCCGCAGCAAGTGGATTGCGGTCATTCTCATGGTGGCGACGCCGGCATCAGCCGTCGATGGTGCTCACCTGGACAGATGCCAAGCCAAGCTTGGAGCCTGTTACGAGAGTTGCAAATTGCACGGAACCGCTCCCAAGGCTTGCAACGAAAATTGCACCACCGATAAATGCGGCCTGCCGTGGAAAGAAAGCTACGGGGCCTTTATTGACAGAAGGATCGAGGATCATGCCGCCAGAGCGCCGAGCAAGTTCATTGGCCTTAATCGGATGAAGGGACGTGGGCAAGTTCGCCAGCAGTTCGAAACGCCCGGGCAATTCGAAAAGCCTGGCCGTTTCGAGAATTTTCTATCTTTCTTCGGGCTTCGTTGAAGAGCGCCAGCTCCGGTCTGAGCGGCCATTGGCGTCGACAACGGTGATCTGGACGAAGCCTGGCCCAGGAGGCTTCAAGAAAGCATCCCGCCCGCCTTCCGCTGCAAGTCTGGCTGAGCTCATCGCCACAGTTTCTTCCTATTTCCTCCTCAGGGTGCCCCGCCCGGGTAGGGATTAATGTAATGGGGGATTTATGAAGATCGTTTTTGGGGCATTAGTAGTCGGGCTTTCCATTGCTTTCGCCGTGAGCGCAATTCCTGTGCAAGCGCAAGAAACTGGAGAGCAAAAGATAGAGCGTTTGAAACGCGAGGGTAAGGAATACCTTGCGAGTAAAGCAAAGCAAGCTTCCGAAGCTAAAGAACAGCTGAAAGCTGCGCTCAAGGAAGTAAAGAGCAAGTACGATACTAAAGAAAAGCGGCAGGCAGCGATTGCAGAAGCCAAGAAGAAGTATACCGAAACGAAAGAGCGCCTAGAAAAGACTCACGCGGAAAAATGCACGGCGGTTCGCACAGATTGTAAGGCCTTGTATTCTGATTCCAAGCTGAAATACCGGGCCTGCCGTGTTTGGCACGGATGCATTAGCTAATTTATACGCGAGGCGGTGATCCCGCCTCGTTTTTCTAACGCAAGCGGATTTGCGCGCGGTCCGAGCGGCCATTGGCGTCGACAACGGTGATTTGGACAAAGCCGGGCCCAGGCGGCTTCAAAAAAGCATCGCGCCGGTGCGGTGAGGGAGGAGAATGGGACTGGGACTCGAAGTTGGAATCCTGGCTGACCTCAAGGAGGCGGATGAAGAGGGCTTTGCGCATTACAAGGAGCAGTTCGGAATTCTTAACCAAGTTCTCTCTAACGCGGGGCTTGGGCCGCATGTCGAACCTGAAGAACTTGACGAAGTGTTCTCCTGCAGCATGTACGGTTACGGGGGACTTCACTATCTTCGGCGTTTTGGGGCCTATCTCGCGCTCGGCAGGCCTGCTCCACCGCCCGGCGACAAGGAAGCCGCCAATGATCCAGTCCTCTATCGCGATTACTGGCATCGCTTCTCCACTGGAGAACGCCTCAAATACCAACATTTGATCATTCACAGCGACGCTGAGGGGTTCTACGTTCCCCTCAATTTCGAGCGGGTTCTCGTTACCACCGCCTTCCCGTTGATCGGAGGATGTTGGGTTCAACACAGCAATTGCAAGCCGAATGCAGAGAACTCGCTGGCATCCTCGATATGCCAGACGCTGAAGCTGATGAGATATTGAAGGCAATTGGTACCCAGGAGCGCGGTCAAGAAAGATGGCAGCGATACGGGGTCGAGACGTTCACCTGCCTCCAATTACTTGCAGCCTGCGATGCATCACTCAGGACGAAGGCAGCAATCGTATTCGTGTAGCTCTCTCGGTCTTGGCGCTCGGCTTATGCGTTGGGGAAGCGAAGCAACCCGCTTAGGGGATACGCCGCTACCGCAAGCGGATTTGCGCGCGGTCCGAGCGGCCATTGGCATCGACAACGGTGATTTGGACGAAGCCCGGCCCAGGAGGCTTCAAAAAAGCATCCCGGCGATGCGGTGAAGAGGCCAGCGGCATCCCGTCCACGAGCCAGGTCAGCGGCAGCGCGCCTCCTTCCGCCTTCAGCGCCACAGGAAGCTTTTCGCTCTGGCCATCCATGGATGCCAGCTCAACCTCCGAATTCGTTGGCGGATAGGCGATCCGCAGCGGCTGATCGGCGCTCGGGCCGGACGACGGCTCGCGCTTTTGCTCGTGGAAAACGCGCAAAGGTGGAGGCAGATCAGCGGTCTTTCGAAGCCCGATAACATTTGGCGGCGCGGCAGCGAAGGGAGCGCGGTGCGGGCCAATTGCGCCGAATAGCTCGAATAAGATCGGGGCGGCCACGCGCAAGCCGACAAGGCCGGGAACGGCGCTTGCGTCGGCCCGTCCTGCCCAAACCGCGATGGTATATTCGCCATCGAAGCCCGCCGCCCACGCGTCGCGGAAGCCATAGGACGTGCCCGTCTTGAAGGCGACTGCACCCGGCGTGGCGCTCGGTGGCACCGGCGCACCGCGTAGAATATCCGCCACATACCAAGCCGCCGCAGGCTGAAGCACAAGCGGCGGCTCGCTCGCGTTCCATTGCGGGACGCCGTCATCTTTCTGATAGCGAATTGGAATGACGCTCCCCCCACGCGCTACGGCGGTATAAAGCGTCGTAAGATTCTCAAGTGTGAGCCCCACGCCACCAAGCGCCACCGTCAGATTGCGCGGCACTGGGAAGGGCATCCCGGCCTCACGAAACCGCGCCGAAAGCCTCGCGGGGCTAACCTCGTTCAGCATCTTCACCGCTGGCACGTTGAGCGAGAGTTGCAGCGCCGTCCTGACGGTGACTGTCCCGTGAAACGCGCTATCGAAATTCGTTGGCGCATAGCCCTCGAAGCGGGCGGGGCGGTCCTCAATCAATGTTTCCGGATGCGCAAGACCTTCCTCGAAAGCGAGGCCATAGATAAAGGGCTTTAAGGCCGATCCCGGCGAGCGGGTGGCGGTGGTCATGTCGATTGCGCCGAGCCGCGTATCATCGAAATAGCCCGCAGATCCGACGTGGGCCAGTACTTCGCCAGTCCGATTGTTCACAATCAGTGCTGCGATAGAGATCTTGTCGCCGAAAGCTTGCGCGTTCCGGCGCGCGATCGCTTCGGCGGCCTCTTGCAGGTTCCGATCTATCGTGGTCGTGATGGAGGCTTGGCCGGGCATTGATGCAACAAGCCGCTCGGACAGATGCGGCGCAAGCGACTGAAATTCGCGCCTGCCTCGCGGTGCAGCCTGCGCCATGGCCACCAAGGCGTCAGCGCTCTGTACAACGCGCGCGGCTACCGCTCTGCGGATAACGCGGTTGCGCGCTTCTACGAGAGAGTCATAGCCCCGGTCGGGTCTGCGCATCTCCGGCGACTGCGGAATTGCGACCAAAAGCGCAGCCTCGGCTATGCTCAGGCGGTGCGGCTCTTTCCCGAAATAGGCAAGCGATGCCGCGCGCACCCCCTCCAAATTACCGCCATAAGGCGCAAGCTTAAGGTAGAGCGCCAGGATTTCCGTTTTGGTTAGCGTTGTCTCAAGGCGGAACGCGTCGGCAATCTGCTGGAGCTTCGAACGGAATGAATGCGTCGGCGAGCCTCGCAGAAGCCGCGCGGCTTGCATCGTTATAGTCGAGCCGCCAGAGACGAGCCTCCCATGCCGGGCCGATTGATATGCGCCTCTGGCCAGCGCCAACGGATCGACGCCAGGATGCCTCCAGAAGCGCCGGTCTTCGAACGCCAAGAGGAGCGAAAGATAGGTCGAGCTGACCTCACTTGGCTTGACATCGAGCCGCCAGCGTCCGTCGGGCGTGGTGAAGGCCCGCAGGAGACGCCCTTCGCGGTCGAGCACGAGGCGGGAGGATGCCGCCGCGCGCTCAAGCGGCAGCGGTTCGAAGAGTTTGAGGTTGACCGCAAGCAGCGAAGCGAGCGCGACCGCTCCAAGCCCGGTCAGAGCTAAGACCAATCGGCGGCGGCGCTTTTTGTTTCCTGATAGCATTATTGTGCAGCCGCGATCTCCACCTTGACCCCGGATGTTCGCGCGAAGCGGTCTGGCCGGTACATATCCTCGACGCGGGCCCCAGCATGGGTGTAGACGCCGGGGGTCACGGCTCGCATCACGTAAGCCATCGTCAACTGCGCAGGCGTTTTGCGTCCGCCATCTTGAAGTGTGTAAGCGGCCTGGAACCTGTCATCGCGGAAAGCCGTGAAGACCGGCGTGAAGGTCGATGGGAGCCATGAGAAGGCCTTAAGATCAGAGCCTTTCAAAAGCGCCGGATTCTCGATATCAAAGCCAGCCGGAAGCCTGTCTTCCACGATGATCTGGCCAAGCTTCGGTTGGCCTTCCGTTACCTTGAGCACCACGACAATGCGGTCGTTCTGCTTGACCTTGTCGAAGGGGATTTCCTTTCCGTCCGGCGAATAGGTCTTACGCTCGATCTTGAAGCCGTTTTCCGCCGATGGTTCTGGCACCACGCCGTCGCCGGTCACAAGCACGGACGCAGGAACTGCTTCGGGGCCTGCATTCCGCAGCACTAAACCATCCTTCGCAAACTGCTCCTTGGACATTGCCGTTTCGAATTTTGGTGAAGCGGCATTGGGAAGGACCGCGCTCACATTTATGATTGGAATAGAGGTCTGCGAAAAATCGCTTCCGCTCAAAACAGCCTGGAACGAGCCTTTCACCGGAGCGCCGTTCACTTCGAGTGCGAGGTCTTTATTCTGGGCCTCCATGGTTCGCGCGGCGAGCAGGAGCCACAAGCTTTCTTGTGTCGTGGTCTCGCGTTGCCGCGCTCGAAGCGTCAGCACATCGTTAAACACTTTCTGCTGCTGAGCCACATTGGCTCCGCTTTCGCCCATCAGCGCCAGCACCGCCGCAGCATCGCGCAATTGCGTGCCGTAATCGGTCCGGCCCGCGAGCGGCACTTGCGAAGACGCGGCTGGCGTGAGAGCGAGAAGCGCCGCGTTGAAGGCGCGCTCAGCGCGATCCTTGTCGCCGAGCATCGCAAGCCCAGCGCCAAGCTGCGCTTGCGACAGCGGCGTTGCGAAGGCGTCAAGCTTGGTGTCGGTGTAATAGCGGAGGTCGCCCAAAACGCCACGCCCTGCCCTGGCCAAAACATAAAGCGCGTAAGCCAGATCCTCGCCGCCCTTCTTGAAGTCTTGGGCGTTGTTAACTGAGTTCTTCAGACGGTCGAGGGCAATCTCGTAAGACGTATCGCGAACGGCAAAGCCTTTCTCTTTCGCGCGCGTCAAGAAGTCGGCGACATAGGCTGTCAGCCACGTGTCTTCGCTGCCGGATCCCCAGAGGCTGAACGAACCGGAAGAAGATTGCATGTCATAAAGACGCGCAATCGCCTTTTCGATTGCCTCTTTCGCCTTTGGCTCTTTGCTGATCCGAGCAGTCGCGGCAACCTCATTAAAATAAAGCAGCGGAAGCGCGCGGCTCGTCGTCTGCTCGACGCAGCCGAAGGGGTAGCGGTCGAGGGTAAGAAGCAGGCCCGGAACATCGAAGGAAGCGGTTCGGCTGGCCGTGACCGACAGCTTCGCGGAAGCTGGAACAAGGTCGCGGATCAACTCGCTTCCCACGCGCAGCGATCCCGTGGACGCTGCTAGCACCTCGTTCGTGTAACGGCGCACATTTGGCGCGGGCGGCTCAACCGAAATCGCGTAGCTTCGCTCTATCGAAATATTGCCAGGGCCGGTCAGCGCGAAGCTGATATGAGCGTCGCCGACAGCGGCTCCTTTGATCGGAATTGTTTCGCTGATGCGCTTATCGCGGTCGAGGTTAAGGTTTCTCTCGGGAGCGCCCACAATTTCCAGCCCGCCATCAGCCTTGACCGTCAGCTTGTAGGCGCCTGCGGGAGCCTCGACATTCTCGATGCTCAGATGCAGATTAGAATTGTCGCCCAGCATCAGGAACTTAGGCATCGTCGCCTGAGCAACCACGGGATCGCGGACGATAACATCCTTCTCGCCATGGCCTAGCTTCGCGCCTGTCCAGACTTGGGCGGCAAGCCGCATGGTTCCGTTGAAAGACGGCAGATTGAAAGTCACCTGCGCTTTGCCATCGGCGTCCGTTTCCACTAGTCCCGAATAGACGGCAAGCGGCTTCTCCGCGAGCGGCCTTCCGCCCATTTGCAGGCCGCCTTCGTCGCCACCCGAGCGGATTAGGCCGCGAACGCCCTGCATCCCATCGATGAGCTTGCCATAGAGGTCGCGCATTTCGAGGCCGAGACGGCGCTGGCCGAAAAAGTAGGTGTCTGGCGCTGGCGTTTTGTAGCGCGTGAGGTTCAGGATGCCGACATCGACGCCCGAAATGACGAGCGTGGCGCTTTTCACCTTTCTCCAGCCCCGAAATGGAAGCTGAAATCTTGACGGGACCGGCGGGCCGCACCACGCCCTCTGTATCGAGCGACACGGCAAGCGAACGCGGCTTAGTATCGAGCGGTATCCATTTGACGCCCACGGCGCGGCTTGGCATTCGCTTCGCGGCGCTATCCAATGGGCGATAGAGAATGACGGTGGCGTAAGCGCCCGGCCCCCAAGCAGGATCGACCTTGAAGCTCGCCGAACCGCCCGACGCATCCACGGAAATCATCTTCGTCGCAAGCACCTTGTCGCTCACGATGGAGACAAGCGCGCGTCCCGCCATGCGCGGCAGGATTGTCACCTTGAGATCGTCGCCGGGCCGATAGGAGGCGCGGTCGAGCGCGAGGTTCAGAATTTCCGGCGTATCGGATGTCTCGGACACGTACCAGCCAGCCGAGAAGGAGACGCTGGTCGAAGGCCCCTGCGCAGTTGCAGGATGCAATATCGAGCCGGTAGGTACCAGCCTCAACGGGAGCCTCAATCTTAACGGGCCCCGACGTAACGCGTGTCGATTGTGCCGCCAGCAACGCGGTTTTCGTAGGTCACGGATTCATAGGTCCAGCGGCCTTCGCGGCGATACCATTGAAATTGGCTTTCAACGCGCTGCAATTCCCATTTAAGGCCGGAAATTGCCGCCTGCTTGCCGTCAGGGACCAATGCCGATAACTTCGAATGCGGCGGGCGCGCCTTCCGCGACCGAGCCGTCAAACAGCTGCTTCACGCCAATGAAGCTTTTTCCGGTGTTGACCTTGAGCGCAATTCGGTCCGCAAGCGCTCTGCCGCCCGGTTCGCGCAAGCGGATCGTGACATCGGCGTTCAGCGCCTTTGAAGTCTGCGGAAGTTCCGGCAGCGCGATGGAAAGCGAAGCAGCCCCCGACGCGTCGGTGTTCGGCAGCGCCTCCAACTGGTTGCGGACAGTGGTGAATTTCTCGCTTTCCTGCCCGACGGAATAGCCCGGAAAACCGCTTACCTCGCTCGACGCCGTAATGACCATCTCGCCTTCAAGGCCGAGATTGGAGGCCGGAGCGCCGTATAGATAGCGCCCCGACAAATTGACCACGCCAGGGGTCGCCGTAGATGATAACAGGGTTTGACGCCGTGAGCTTCATCTCAAGGCGTTCCGGGACGTAATCCTCGACGAGGAAGCTCTTATCGAAAAGAGAAGGTCCCTTTGGATCGACATAGGCAGAAAGCCGCCAACTGCCCGTCGCCGCCGTCTGCGGTAACGTAATCTGCCAGCTACGGCCGCCATTGCCCTGGTCGGCAAGCGTTTCCCGGCGATTCTCCATGCCATCGGGCCGGGTAAGCTTGAGGATCAACGGCGTCCCCGGAACGGCATTCGCAGCCGCATCACGCAACAGCGCCGTTACAAACACCGTTTCGCCGGGCCGATAGACGCCCCGCTCGGTGAAAATCATGGCGTCGAGCGATCCAGGCGACGCGCGGCCGCCTACGCCACGATCCGAAAGATCGAACGCCTGCTTTGTGACATCGAGGAAGCCGTAATCGGCATCGGCGCCGCGCGCGACAATGAGCGCTGGCGAAAGGCCGCCGGTGCCGCGTGCAAGGCCCGCCTCGAAATTCGCGACACCTTCATTGTCGGTTTTCGCAGTGCCAAGCACTTCATTGTTTCGCGCCACAAGACGGATTTCCGCCCCGGCAATCGGCTCGGCTGTGGCCAGCGAGCGCGCGAAAACATGCACGCCATCGCGCCCGGAAAAGCCTGTCAGCCCGAGATCGGATACCACAAACCACTGCGTGGCCTTGGTGGAGTACTCGTCCTCTGCCGAGTTCGCGCCTTCCTCGGCAGTGTTTGCCGCGATGATGTAAAGGCCGGGCTTGAGGTTGGGGAGAAGCTCGTCAATCGGGAAGGCCGTCGTGACCTCTTCGTTCAGCTTTGGCGCGACCGGCATTTCGCCCGACCACAGCTTCTCGCCTTTTTGATCGGCGATTTGGTTGAGCTGATAGCTCTCCAGCGGCTTTTGGAAGTCGCCGTCAAGAACCTCCGCGGCAAGGCGGCGGTCGCCGATGCGATAAATCGTGGCCTTCACCAATTTCGTATTGATGCTGACGACCGGAATCCCCTGCTGGCCCGTGCGAGGCAAAACGTAATTGCGGCTTGAAAATCGCACAGCAGGCTTGCGGTCGCGGATGTAAACGGTCAGCTCGACGGGCTTCGGAAGCAGATCATCTTCGGTGGAAGGAATGCCGCTTCTTATTTTCACGTCGTAACGCTTGCCGTGCAGGAGATCTTCGACGCAAAGCTGCGAGCCCTGCACGCGAACTCCGGCAGGTTTTTCATTGTTGACCGTCACGAAATTCGTGAAATCGACGCGGCCTTTGGCGATCTCTTCGGAGAATTGAACGCAAATGCGCGGCGAGTTCGAACTCATTGTCGCTCGTGTAATCGAGCATACGAAAGCCGTGCTCGTTGAACGCCTCGTCATAAGCCTTTTGCACATCGGCATCGGGGACAAGCGCGAGGCTCGCTTTATACATGCGCAGCGCCTGCCGCCATTGTCCAATTCTGCCCCGGCTTTCGGCCACAACCGCGAGCGCTCGCGCCTTATGCCGGCGCCCCGCGATAATCGGGTGGAGGCTATGTAGGCTGCGGAACCGGCATTTCTCGCGAAGGTGGTTTTCTCGTTATATTGCTCGGTCTCGATGGCGAGATAGGCGCGGGCGAGATCGAGCCAGTTGTCGCCATTGTTCTTGTCGAGCAGGGCCGACGAGGCGAAGTAGCCCGTTGCGGCGCGAGGGTCCTTCGCCTGGTTCGCCTTGAGGCCTTCAGCGCGCCATGCCTTGGCGTCCTTGCCTTTGGTGGACCAGGTGCTTTGCAGCGTCTTTTCGAAAGTTTCCGCCTCGCGGACAATGTAATCGTCAATAAGCGATTTGTTTTGCTGGGCGGGAGCCGCCGCCGCAAGGATGCAGGTTACAAACGCGGCAAAGAAAATGCGGATCAATGACATAGCGGAAACTCCCCGGCGGGACCAAATACTTGCGCTTTTAATCCCAAAAGGCTGCGGGATTTAGGCCAGCCCATGGCGGAAAACGCCGCAAACTGTGGTCTTTTATAGCACGGAATTTGGGGATTTGGGGCGGGGGCAGAAACAGCCTTGAACTTTGCTGTTTGCACGATGCTTAAAATTGGTAATATCGATTCGGCTTACAGGCAGATTTGTTATCGTGCTTCGCGATATATGCGGCGATGTCAGGGGGCGTTGCTCCCGATACACTTTATGATGCGTTACGTCGTCTTACGATGTAGGCGTCACCTTGATCGCATAGGAGTGCCTGTAAGCTTCTTGCCCAAAATGGGGTTTACTTGACAACGCTGGAACGACTCAAAGCTGCATCAACGCTGAAGGAACTAGCTGTTTTGCTAGGGTACCACAAAGCAAGTGGTCTCGCGTTTGTCGTCTATAAATTGAATAAAAAATATTCAACATTTGAAGTTCCTAAGCGTAACGGTGGCTTCCGACAAATAGATGCCCCCTCACCGCAGCTTCTCAAGCTGCAGAAGAGCGTCGCAAAGCTGCTCTCCAGCTGCCGTAATGAAATAGAAACAGTCTCACATAAAAAACCATTATCTCACGGTTTTCGCAAAAAATATTCAATAATTACCAATGCAAAAAATCATAAAAGGCGGAGGTATGTATTAAATATTGATCTGCAGGATTTCTTCCCGTCTTTTAATTTTGGTCGAGTACGTGGCTTTTTCATCAGAAAATCGAAACTTTGCCCTTCATGAAAAGGTAGCGACAATCATTGCACAGATAGCTTGCTACGAAAATGCCCTGCCCCAAGGAAGCCCCTGCTCGCCAATAATTGCTGAGCTCATTACGCATCCGCTAGATGTTCGCCTCGCGCAACTCGCAAAGCGGCATGGATTAACATACACTCGCTATGCTGACGACCTGACTTTTTCTACTAATCTAAAGGAATTTCCTCCGGCCATTGCTGCGCAAAACAACGATGATGAAGCGAATTGGGATTTGGGAGCAGATCTACTCAAAACCATTAGCCGTGCTGGATTTATCATAAATTCAGCAAAAACAAGAATGCAACTAAGAACAAGCCAGCAACTTGTGACCGGCCTAACTGTAAATACCAAGGTCAATGTTCGCGCCGCGTATTACAAGCAGGCCCGTGCTATGTGCCACAGGTTGTTCCGAACTGGCAGCTATTTTCGCCCTACCCCGGCTTCAATCGATCCCAATGCCGCCACCGGCTCCAGCAAAGAACCCGAACTTATCGAAACGCTGAACCCGCTTGAAGGCATACTTAGTTATATCTATCACGTGAAAAATTCTATCGATCAGAGGGACTATATTACGAAACAGGAAAACGAGACTGCTGCCCGCAAACTATATGCGCGTTTTTTGTTCTACCGATATTTCGTGCGTCTGGATCGCCCTCTGATCATTTGCGAGGGAAAAACTGATAATGTTTATTTAAAATATGCCATTCGGCAAATGCCTGCATTCCATCCAAAGCTTGGAAAATTTTCAGACCAAATTTTCGAGAGCACTCTTGCCTTCTTCAATCATGGAAATCAAGCGCGCGAGTTGCTCAAGATCAAGGGAGGGACCGGAGATCTAAAATACCTGTTCATTCGTTATAAGAAAAACCTTCAGATTATACCTCATAAACCTATGAAACATCCCGTGATTGTTGTAGTTGATAATGATGATGGAGCAAAGGATACCTTCGCAGCAATCAAGAAAAATTTCTCTAAAACGATAGATCTAAACACGACCGCCGATTTTTATCATATTACACATAATCTCTATCTCGTGAAAGTTCCGGAGAAAGGAAATGGCACGAAATCATGCATGGAAGATATCTTCGAGAGATCGGTGCGAGAGATAAAACTTGAGGGAAAAACCGGGAAGTATACGGTTGACGTACCACGGTTTATGATGTATCGTATTTTCAATAAGTTGAAAGCGATACCGTCATGGCTAAGAAACTCGATCTTACGAACTCAATTTTCAACGACGACGACTCGGCCCGCGAGCACCTTGAAAGCTTGCTTTGGCCGAATGGCCCAGTGTGCCCGCGTTGCAGCGTTACCGGCGACAGGATCACCAAGCTACAGGGCAAGAGCACCCGCCCCGGCGTCTATAAGTGCAAGGACTGCCGCAAACCCTTTTCTGTGACCGTTGGCACCGTCATGGAACGCAGCCATGTGCCGCTTTCCAAATGGGTTCTCGCCGCTCAACTGATGGCTTCCTCTAAGAAGGGCATGAGCGCGAAACAGCTGGAACGTATGCTTGGCACGAATTACGAAACGGCTTGGTTCCTGTTCCATCGCCTTCGTGAATGCGCAATTGACGTGAAGTCCGGCCCGATCGGCGGTTCCAACAAGGTCGTCGAAGCTGACGAAACCTACATCGGCGGCAAAGCCAAGAATGCCCATGTGGGCAAGCCAGTTCCGAAGAAGATGGCTGTCTTCTCGCTTGTTGAACGCGACGGCGAGGTTCGCTCAAAGCATGTGCCAGATGTGACCGCGAAGACGTTACGTAAGGCTCTTGTCACTCAGGCTGACCGCAAGTCCTATCTCATGACCGACGAGGCTCCCGCCTACAAGGCCATCGGAAAAGAGTTTGACGGGCATGGCAGCGTGAACCATTCCGCCGATGAATATGTGCGCAAAGTCTTCTGGCATACAAACACGGTCGAATCCTACTTTGCGATCTTGAAGCGCGGCGTGTATGGCAGCTTCCATAGCGTGAGCGAAGCTCACCTTGGCCGATACCTTGCCGAGTTCGATTTCCGCTATAACAGCCGGAAAGCAACTGATGCCGAACGCGCTGAAACCCTTCTCAAGGGCGCAAAGGGCAAACGGCTTCTTTACTCCCAGCCTGACAGAACCGCGAACGCCTAAGCAGAAAGCAAAGGCGTTCGTCCGATGGCGACGAAAAGGAGCTCAGATAGATAATGGCCAAAAGGCATTGGGGCGAAATGACACCTGATGAACGCTTGGAAACGCTACGTCGCGACCTCAGTAATGTCGAGGCAAGGGAAAACGTTCTAATCGCTCAGGTGAATAGCCTTCAGTCAGAAGTTCAGTTTTTGCACGCTGAATTGTCTCGCCTAGCGGCACTCGTAAATCCTCAGCAGAAGGCAAAAACGTAGGAAAAATAGTAGCCGGGTTAAATAAGCGCGCACCGACAATCGCGGCGGTTGCCATATTGCCTATCCCGCTTGTCTGGATAGCTACGGCTTGGATTGTTTCGGGTTTTCGGCGCTCACGCGCGGCGCAATGACTTTCTCGGTCTCGCGGGCACGCTTTGGACGCTGCTTCGGCGGCGTCTTGAGCAGCTTCAGGAGCATCGCATCGCGGCGCTGCTCATCCCCTTCTTCAACTTCGACAATCTGCTGATTTGGCATGGAATCGGATTCAACTCGAAGCGTGGGCTGTGGCAGATATGGGGTAGATGCACTTCCGATGCATCTACCCCTTGTGGCCAAACGGGAAGCGCCCGCTTGAGCCTATGACCCCTGTATATTGCGTCTGTTTGTACTCGAGTGCAAGCCGGGCGCTTCCTTTCGTCCAGTTTCACGAAAGGAAACCATATGACTAATTACGGAATAAAAGCAGAGACGGCTAGCTTCAAAATAACTGCGGGCAGCACTGACTTTAACACCCATACACCGCTTCCAACGGACCATATATTTTACAACATGGTCGGGCGAGTGGCTTCTGAATGGTCTCATTTAGAGCACGTCTTAGATCTGATCATTTGGGAGTTGAGTGGGTTGCGCCATGAGTTTGCAGCCTGCATCACATCCCAAATTATGGGCGTTGGTCCACGGTGCAAAGCCATTATTACCTTGCTAGATGTCCACAAACTCGACAATGGCTTGGCAAAGCCGTTTAGAGTTTTAATGAACAATTCCTATTCGCCATCCGATTGGCGCGCCCGTTTCATTCATGACGCATGGTATCTGGGCGTCGAATCTCAAACACCAGCACAATTTCGCGCAATGCCGTATACTGATCGGAGATATGGCCTATGCGATGTAACGGAAGAAGAACTGACTCTAAATCTAGGACGAATAAAAGAGCTTCAAAACGAAGCAAGCAGATTGCGCGCTATCGTTCTTAACGCGCTTTCCACATCGCAAGAAAAGTAGCTTTCAAAGCTACTTTGAAGCCCTCTCGGCTGCACCCATAAAGCAGTTCTGGCAAATCCATAAGCTTATCGTATCCCGCCTCGATCATTCGAGGCGTGACCTCTATTTCATCTTCCGGTTTGGTCGCCGGCCTGTCACCGGGCTTTGATACATCTGCCATCGTGGTACGTCAACCGTATACTTCCCGAAAAACCTTTAACCCCTCAAATCGAGTCCAATACAGACACCGAATATGGCAAATTTTATTTTGCCGAAAAAGTCGTAAGGCCAAACGCCGCTACGATCAATTTTGCGAATTTCGCTCCACTACTAGGCAGGATTGCAGCTGCAATTGATCATTATGCAGCCCCTCAGACTGCGCAGTGTGAGAGATAAAAATCAGCGTCTGGCAAAGGTCCGTGTGACCAAGGTCCCTCACTCATACCCTTCCGCGATGGACTCCGTGACAATCCGCTCGACCTCGCTGCGATCCATGACGCCAGCGGGATTGCTGCGGCTCGGCATACAGCGGCGGAAATGCACAAATCGCTCCAGCGCCACGCTGTGCAACCGGCTGAGCTCCGCAAGCGGATCGGCATGATCATCGACGCGAAGGTCGTAGATCGGGAACTCCTCCGCGTCATGGACGAGAAGCGCCGCCGACTGCTTGCCGCGCTTGTCGCCGCCCGCCGCCTCGCCCGCGTGCATGGCCGCAAGGAGCCGCCGCGCGATTGGTAGATGCCGCGCGTCCCGGTAAGCGCTGGCGGTCGCTTCGATGACCTGCGGCCCCGCTAACATGTTGCCCGCGACCGAGAAGCCCTCGCCGATCATATGTCCGCACCAGTCGACACACGCCGCGCCCGTGTACGCTGCGAAGCGTCCGGCATTGTCCATGAGATGCACTTGGCGGTGGTCGCGGCCATTGTCGCTGTCGATCAACATTCGCAATGTCTCATCAGCCGAAGCGCCCGCCGCCATCAGATCGAGCCCCCTGGGACCAAATCCCTGGTTCACAAGCGCTTGGGTCGCAATGGCTCCCACGCCTGTGCGGATGAACGGGACGCGGGCGCCAACAGCGAAGAACCGCGTGGCGACTGCGATGCCGACGCGCCCTGTTTCATTGTCGCGGGCGATGATTGACCACGTCATGAGTTCCCCCTCTTTTGGACCGCTTGCGAGCGTCCGTCATCAGTGAGAGTACGAAAGCTGCGCTTCTCGCGCAACGTCACCATCGTCGAAATCCAAACGGTAACAGCGGCCCGCCATCGCTTCGGATTGACATCCCCAGACCACGCGCGCTAGGCCTTGAGCTTGGCGCGGCCAATCCGGGAGGGGCATATGAAACGTAATATTGCGGCGCTTCGTATCGCGGTCTCTCTGAGCATTTGCGCTGCGATCTTCGGGCCTTGGCCAGCAGCCAATGCGCAGGAGCGCGACGTCAATTCCTACATCGCGCGCGCGCCAATAACGGGGCTTCCGGCAGGCGCCTACAATCAATGGTCTGACCAGGAACGGATCACGGCGCATAAACGCATCGGCAGCTTTTGCGAATATCTCTGTGTGGATGCTTACGGCAAGGGCTCATTCCCAAATGCCCAGTCTGCGGACAGAGCCAAGGCAGAGGCAAAAGTTTGTCTCGGAGCCTGTATTTTAAATCATTTACCGCCTGACTATCCCGCCATGCCGCAGCTTCGGCAACAGGTGAGCACGGACTATGCGGAAGCAAAGCGGCTTGGCTCGACTATCCCTTGGCCTCTGCCGCAAAAATAGGGATCTGTCTGAAAGGCTGTTGCTCTCGGGCCACGGTGTTTCGCAAAGCGCAACTTGCACTTAATTCCTACGCAAACTACAACGCTTTCTTACATGAACGATTGTTATCCGGGCATCCTGTATCGCGGGGGCACATAATAGCAGCGCGGTCAGGCATAACTTGAGAGGCTGAAATCACTCATGAAAAGAGCTCTTTATATTGGCGCGTCCATGATGGCGGTCGCAGCAACCGTCCTTCCGGCCTCGGCTGCGAGTACATATGGCGCGGCTGGCTACAAAGACGGTTCGGTTCATGTTGCAGCAGCACAGCGGCGCGGCCGTCCTGATCCGACGAAATATTCATTCAAAATTTGGCCACGTGGTGGAATTATGGCTGCGACAGGCGCTCGTGTTTCCGCTGACACAGAATTCGGCCTTCTCACATGTAAAACTGGTATGAGCCGTCATATAGCGCCGCGGGTGTGCTGGTGGGGCCGTGGACCACAATAAATACTCACGCTAATTATTGGTCGGCGCGGCGGGCTTCCTTGTTGCTCGCCGTCCAAAATAGCAGCCCCTACACTCCAGGGGGCAGGGCCTATTCCTTGACCACGCCAACGAAGGGAAGCTCGCGGAAGGCGTGGCCTGCGTCCATTCCATAGCCGACCACGAAATAGTCCGGGCAATTGAACCCAACGAAATCGGCTTCGATGTCGGCCTGGCGGCGTGCGCGCTTGTCCAGCAGCACCGCGATGGACACGTTTCTTGCGCCTCGGCCGAGCATCAGATCGCGCGCATATTTCAAGGTTTTTCCGGATTCGAGAATGTCGTCGATGAGGAGCACGTCGCGCCCCGCCACTTCGTTATCTATGTCGCGGAGAACTTTCACCTCACCACTGGTGGTCCCTGCGCCGTAGCTCGATATGAAGAGGAACTCCACTTCGGGAGAAAGGCCAGTGTCATGCAACGCCCGGATCACATCGGCGGCGAAAATGAATGACCCCTTGAGGATCGAGATAACCAGCAGGTCGTGAAAGTCACGCGACGCGATCTCGCTGGCGAGTTCAAGGTTGCGGCGAGCAATCTCTGGCGCCGAAAACAGAACTTCGATGTTCTTGCCGCGCACAACAGGCATAGCCGATACCCCAGGGACGTGTTGAAGCCAGTTTCACCTCTTCTAGGCGCTTCGAGCGAATTTGGAAAGCCGGCGTGCAGTCAACGCCCTGGCGCCAACGGGAAGTTACGCTTCCGCTTCCTGCAAGTTCTAACGATTTCATGGCGTTGTGATGGAGCCTCTTTGCGACTTGAGCATTAGTGCTAACGGCGACGCCATGCCAACGTCGCGCTGTAGCCGGAGGCGTACATGTCCAACAAAAGCGGAAAAGCCGCATTTCTTTCGGCCGCGATTACGGCCGCCACTATCGCCGGAGCGTTTGCCGCAACACAAGACGACGAGCGATCCTATTTGCCCCCCGGGCATACTGCTTCACAGCCCGCCGCCGATGCGCAATCTCCAGTAAAAGCAAAAAACACGGCTAAATCACGGGCTTCGGCTTCTGTGCGTACATTCCGAAGATCGGGCAGGTCCGCCACCTTGCCTCAATCCCCAAAACGGTCCGCCAAATATGTAAGGGCCACTGCGGCGGTGGCGGCACGTCCACGGAAAGCTAGGGTGAGAGTAGCTCAGCGACCGTATTATCATCAGCGCCAGCGCCGCAGGTGGCAGCATTATGCTCCCCCCAGATACCGATATGCCAGCCCTGGCTTCTTCCCGAATATTTTCGGTTTTTAACCAGCCGGATAGTTCCAGTAACAAAGAGCTACGCAGTGCTCTGAATAACTTGATATGGATTCAAAGCACGTCTTTTGTCGCGAAAGCGTTCCCTAATTTCCCTGAGCTTCGATGTTGCTAGGTAATAGCGGCCTCTCTTTTCACCGATAGGCTTAAGGAGCTCTAGTTCACAAAGCCGCCTTAGGTCACGGCTCGCGACCACTTCAGAAATATCATTATCCGCACGATAAAGACTATTGCGGACGCGAAAGCCAAAGGCAGCATTCACAAGCGCTAGTTCCGAACGAGCGGGCAAGCCTTCCGCCTTAACAATGGCATCAAGCGCGTGCCAAACGGCTTCCATCTCCCTGGTTCGCTTAATAAGCGTTGCGGCCTGTTGGTAATGCGCAGTCAAGCAAAATCTAATCCAAGGCTGCGCATTGTTTTCGGGACACCATTTTCCTTGTCCGACCGCAGCCAAAACTTGGTAATATTCTAGGGTATTTCGTCCAAGCCACTCTTCAATGCTTGAGAACACGGGACTGATTATGCCATGTCTGGATATGGCAAGAGTTTGCAGTGCCCGCGCCATCCGTCCATTACCATCTTTAAAAGGATGGATCATTGCTAGGTTGAGATGGATCATGGCTCCCCTGATTACGGGGTCTAAGTCACTGGTTCCGTTGTACTGAGTTGCTAATTCGTCCATTAAGGCAGGAACTACCTCCGCTTCTGGCGCCTCGTAAACTATTTCTTTGGTTCGCTCATCTTGGACATAAATTGACGACGGTCTCCATTGACCAGGCATCTTGCTTAGATCGTAGCTGAGCATCATGAAATGCATGCTTTTGATCGTCTGCGCATTGAGTTCAAAATAAGGATCAGAATGGATTTGCAGAACATAGGTCAAAGCCGTCCGATACCCGGTTAAGGCTTTTAAGGTTTCCTCTTCAAGCGTCTCTGGCTTTTCATCGTCTATGATCTCAGCAATGTCGCTCAAATCAGCATTTATCCCTTCAATGCTATTTGAGCCTTGCATGGCTCGCGCGAGCGCGTTCTTGCGCAGAAAGCCGTTCCATCTCCGAGGGGTCGAAGCCACTAAATACTTAAGTTGCACTCGTTGCCCGGATATCAGGTTGAGCACGGCCATGTCCTCAGGGGATAGCTCCGGAACCTGAAAGATCATGTTAATTATCCTGTTTTTTATCGTCGTTTCGACGATATATAATTATACCGAAGACGATAACAATATATATATCCTACCTGAAAAGATGCACTCATTGCATGAGCCTCGCACGACATTGCGCCAGGCGCACGATAGGTCTAACATTTTCTCTTTGCTGGCGTGCGGTAGCCTCACACCATGTCAAATGAAGAAAGTTCTTCGTCAGGAAAGCCCGCGATTGTCGAGGAAGCGCCAAATGGCGACGAGCGCCTCAAGGTAACGGAACGGGAGCTTCGACGAAGGATTCGACAGCAGGAGCTTCTGTCTGAATTGGGTGTTCTCTCCTTGCAGCGCACGCCCTTCGCTGACCTGCTCAACCATGCAACGCGCCTCGTAGCCGACGGTCTCAACGCCGAGTTTTGCAAAGTTTTAGAGTTCATCCCCTCCGAAAATCGTCTTCTCTTGCGCGCAGGGATCGGCTGGAGAACGGAATTAATCGGAACCGCTACCGTTGACGCCGGGCTCGGGTCGCCCTCGGGCTTTGCGCTTCGAACCGGAAAACCGGTGATTTCTAACCACTTGGAGAACGAAGAACGGTTCCGCACCCCGGATCTTCTAGCCGAGCATGGCGTGCGCCGCGCTATGAACGTGATTTTACAGGGCGACGGAGCGCCATATGGCGTCTTGGAGGCCGACAGCCGCGAAGAAGGGGAGTTCACAGAGCACGACATTGCCTTTCTTCAAGGCGCGGCGAACATCTTAGGCATGGCAATCGAGCGCGAACGCTATGATCGCAATCTGGAGGCGGCTCTCCAACATCAGGAGGTTCTGCTCCAGGAGATCAATCACCGCGTCAAAAACAGCCTGCAAATCGTCGCCGGTCTGCTGACCTTGCAGTCAAATGCAGAGGGGAACAGCGAGCTGACGCAAAAGCTAAACACGGCGGCAAGCCGAATTGCTACAATCGCGCGGGCGCATGAACGTCTCTACAAAAGCGCCAATATCGCCCAGATTGAATTTGCCGTCTATCTCTCAGGCATCTGCAAAGATCTCAATGAGCTTGCACCAAACTGCGATGTGCGGTTCGAAGCCAAGTCGGAGGTGCTTATTTCTACCGACCGCGCCATCCGAATCGCGCTCCTTGTGACTGAGCTGATTACGAACGCAATTAAATACGCGTACCCGCACGGCCAGAAAGGCTCGGTCGCAGTGCGCCTTTCCCTCGTTCAACCGGACAGGATTAAGATCGCCATTCGGGATGAGGGCGTTGGCGTGCCCGAAGACTATGAGATAGACAAAAGCAAAGGCCTTGGGATGCGCATCAGCGTAGCCCTCGCTGAACAGCTCGGCGCGAAATTAAGGGTCGTCCGGCAGGCACCTGGCACTGAATTCATCGTCGAAGCGCCAGTTGCCGGTGACTGAGGTTTTTTAGGATTTGCTTTACTACTGCGCGGGAACAAGCTTCGGCCCGGGGATTGGATCGAGTTTGGCGTCGTCTGCTGTAAGAACACCGTCCTCCACGGCTTCGGCCAACTTCCGCCTCGCCTCTTCCGCCTGCCTTTGGCGTTCCCAAAGACCAGCATAGAGGCCGCCAGCATTGAGCAACGCGGAATGAGTGCCTCGCTCAACGATCTGGCCCTTGTCCATTACGAGGATCGTATCTGCGTTAATCACGGTAGAAAGCCGATGCGCGATCACAAGCGTCGTGCGGTTCTTCGCGATCTGGTCAAGGGCTCCCTGAATTTCCTTTTCTGTAAAGCTGTCGAGAGCTGATGTTGCTTCATCGAGCATTAGGATTGGCGGCGCTTTCAAGATCGTTCGCGCTATCGCGACGCGTTGTTTTTCGCCCCCGGATAGTTTCAAGCCGCGCTCGCCCACCGATGTTTTATAGCCAAGCGGGAGCTGCTTTATAAAGGCGTCGATCTGAGCAAGCCGTGCCGCTTCTTTCACTTCCTCCTCAGTCGCGTCAACGCGGCCATATTTGATGTTGTAGTGAATCGTATCGTTGAAAAGGACAGTATCCTGCGGAACGATGCCGATAGCGGCTCGCAGCGACGCCTGCGTCACATCCCGGATGTCCTGTCCATCTATAAGAATGCGCCCGGATTTTAGTTCGTAGAAGCGGTAGAGAAGCCGGGAGATGGTCGATTTGCCAGCGCCGGATGGCCCGACAAGCGCAACCATATGCCCTGCTGGCACTTCGAAATCTACGCCGCGCAGGATGGGACGAGCTTCCTCATAGGAAAAAAAGACATTCTCGAACCGGATCGCGCCTTTTTTCACTGCGAGCGGCTTGGCTGTGGGTTTGTCTTTGATTTCGGGATTTTGACCCAGCAGCGTGAACATGGCCTCGATATCGACGAATGCCTGCTTCAGCTCCCGGTAGATCATCCCCATAAAGTTAAGGGGCTGATAAAGTTGAATGAAAACCGCGTTCACGAGCACAAAGTCGCCGATTGTCATCGTGCCATGAGCAATCCCGCGGGCCGCGAATAGCATGGCAAGCACCATGCCCGTGGTGAAAATGATTGCTTGGCCGAAATTCAATACGGCGAGTGAATCATAGGCCTTAATGGCTGCGCGTTCATATTTCTCCAACGAGTGGTCAAAGCGATTTGCCTCCCACGTCTCGTTGCCGAAATATTTTACGGTCTCGTAATTCAGAAGGCTATCGACGGCCTTTGTGCTCGCCTCCGTGTCCGCGTCGATATATTCCCGGCGGATGGCCATTCGCCTCTCGCTGACGAAGAAACTAAACCAAGCGTAAAGAACGATCATCGTCAGTACGATTGCAACCAACTGCCAGCCGAAATAGTAACCAAAGAGGAGGCAGACAAAGATAACTTCCAGAATGGTAGGAACCAGGTTGAACACTCCCATCCGGACAATAAGGTCGATGGCGATCTTGCCGCGCTCAACTACCCTCGAAAGGCCGCCTGTCTTGCGCTCAAGATGGAAGCGCAGCGAAAGATCGTGAATGTGCCGGAAGGTCTGATTGGTGAGGACGCGCGCCGCATGCTGGCCAATATGGGTAAAAAGCACATCCCGGAGTTGGACAAACCCGATCATGGCTATGCGTGCCATACCGTATGCCAGAATTAGAAATAAAGGCGTTGCTAAGATAGACATTGCGGCGCTTCCGCCAGAAGGGCCTCCCTGCTGCGGAATGCCCGTCAAGGTGTCCACGGCGGCCTTATACGCCAATGGCATCGCAATCGTGATGACCTTCGACGCAACAAGGGCGATGACGGCCAGCACCAGACGGACACGCAAATCGAAGCGGTCCTTTGGCCACACAAACGGCAGCAAATATCGAAAAATTGCTACATGCCGCGGCTCGTCCTGATTTACAGGCATGGCTCTATGCTCAGAAACTGCCAGGTGACGCAAGAAAGGGCCTCCGGGGGGCTTGGAGTCGGCGCGTTTAGCGCTCTAACGCTTGGGTAATCAATACACGTTTCCCATATAAGCGCACTTCGAACTTTCGCGAGGCGAATTTTGAATGCTTGGACTTAAGCGGCGCGCAAGGCAACGCGGGTTAAGCTCCATGATCGTGCTTTATTTCGGTGTGAAAATACCTCTATGAAAACAAAAAAGACAAAGCGACTATGTGTGTATTGTGGTTCCGGCTCTGGCCTGGATCCGCGTTTTAAGCAGGCAGCCTTCACCCTTGGCCGCGCAATGGCCAATGCTGATATAGGGCTGGTTTACGGCGGCGGCGGAAATGGCCTCATGGGCACCGTTGCACAAGCGGTCCATGATTATGATGGCCATGTGACGGGCATAATTCCGGCATCGCTGTTGGAAATTGAAAATGCGCTTGAAGATATCGACGAACGCCATGTGACAAATGGCTTCCACGAGCGCAAAATGCTCATGTTCAACATGTCGGACGGGTTCGTGGCATTGCCGGGCGGCCTCGGCACGCTTGAAGAGCTTGTCGAGCAGTTAACTTGGACCCAACTCGGCCATCATGATAAGCCGGTCTACATCGTTAACACTGCGGGATATTGGGATCGGCTCCTGGCGCTATTTGAGCAAATGCGCTCGCAATTGTTCATCCGGCCTGGCCTTGAAACCAACTATACCGTCGTGGACGACGTGAACGACGTGGTGCCGTTATTTCTGAAACATCGGCCACCTCGTCACACGTCCGCACCGGACCTCATTCGCGCTTAGTTTCCAGTGCGTTTCTTGTAAAGAAGCAAAAGGGCAAGCCGCAACAGGAGTTTGCGGCGCCCTGGCTTCTCATTTTTGCCCTATGTTTCTGTTGCCGCGTATGTCGCCCGCTGGGCGGTCTGGCCGTCGCTTTGCGTCATTCCAACACAGACGGTATTAGGTCTAGACATATGCTTGAGACAGCCTCATGTTGACCAGAATGCAGCCGGTCGCCCTGTCAAACATCGCTGAATATACGGTCTCCGAGCTTTCCTCCGCGATAAAGCGCACCATGGAGGATGCGTATGGACTTGTGCGGCTGCGCGGGGAAATTTCCGGATATCGCGGGCCGCATAGCTCAGGCCACGCCTATCTTTCTCTCAAGGACGAACGCGCCAGAATTGATGCCGTTATCTGGAAAGGCACTTTCGCCGGTCTGAAATTCAAGCCAGAGGAAGGCCTTGAGGTTATCGTCACGGGCCGCGTGACAACCTTCCCTGGCAAATCGAGCTATCAGATCATCATCGAGCAGTTGGAACCGGCGGGAGCAGGCGCGCTTATGGCGCTGCTCGAAGAGCGAAAAAAGAAATTCGCCGCCGAGGGGCTATTCGATCAAAACCGAAAGCGCCCACTGCCCTTTTGGCCCCAGACAGTCGGCATTGTCACTTCGCCCACCGGCGCTGTAATCCGCGATATGCTGCATGGCTTTGAAGAGCGTTGCCCGACGCGTGTCATTGTTTGGCCTGTGCGCGTGCAAGGCGAAACATGCGCCGCTGAGGTCGCCAGGGCTATTCGCGGTTTCAACGCGCTCGACGTCTCAGGGCCAATCCCCCGTCCTGAACTTATCATAGTGGCCCGAGGTGGTGGCAGTCTTGAAGACCTTTGGGGGTTCAACGAAGAAATAGCCGTGCGCGCTGCCGCCGAAAGCCAGCATTCCGCTTATTGCCGCTGTCGGTCACGAAACAGATTGGACGCTTATCGATCTTGTTGCGGATGCGCGCGCGCCGACGCCCACAAAGGCGGCCGAATGGGCCGTTCCAAAGCATGGCGATCTCGTCATTCGCATGGCTGAATGCACGGAGCGTTTGCAGCGTTGCGTGCGGCGTCACCTGGAAAAGCTTCGTACCGAACTGCGCAGCGCCGAACGCGGGCTGCCGAGGCCTTCCTCTCTGCTCGCCATTCCCCGCCAGCGTTTGGATACGGCTAGCCTGCGGCTGACCCAGTCGCTTCGGCATTTCAGCCAAGAGGCGCGAGGGCGCTTTGACCGTTGCGCCGTTCGCCTAACAAATAGGCTGATCTTCGACCGCACGCGCCGATATGCGGAACTCCTAGCAGCGCTGAACCGTCATGCTGCCCATGCATTCCGAGGGGCGGTTCACCGGAAGCAGCGAGGCTTCGATAATTACGCGGTCCGTCTATCCCCACGGCTCGCCCGGGCTTCGATTGATAAGGCGTCTGACCGGCTGGAACGGTCGGCCAAGGTGATTGCGAGAGCGTTTGAGCAGATACTCGCCAAGAAGCGCACGCGCTTCGAAGATCGCGGAGGCAGACTGAACCCGATCCTGTTGTCGGTTCCTGTCGCGCGGCATCGTGAGCGCGTGGAAGGGCTGGCCTACCGGGCGGTTCAAGGCCAAGTGGGTGGACTTGCGCGCATGCGAAGCCGAGTGGATGCACTCGCGCCGCTATTGCGTTCCCTCAGCCATAAAAGCGTTCTCGATAGAGGTTTCACACTCGTTCGACATAGCGATGGAAAGATGGTGCGCCGGGTGGCGACGCTTGCAGATCAGAGCGCTTTGTTAGAAATTGAATTTGCGGATGGACGCGTTCAAGCGCAATATTCGGGAGCGGGACATGAGGAAGCTCAAACGGCAGCGAGGCAAAAGAGCTTTGTTCCCGCGCTGAGGCGCGCTACCGCCGTCAAGACGGACGATGGCAGCCAGGGCAGTCTTCTTTAAGGACAAGAGTGAAGCATGAACCGTATCGAGAGATCCTTCGCATTCGGTCAGGAAGCCAAGATCCGGTATCTCGACGGAGAGTTTCAGGTGTTGAAGAACGGTGCCTATGTGCGCTGCGCCGTTACCGGAGAGCCTATTCGTCTTGAGGATCTCCGCTATTGGAGCGTGGCTTACCAAGAAGCCTATCTGAACGCTGCAACATCATTGCGCAGACATATCGAGCGCCGCGGAGACGCGGAAGGCAACCGCTGAGGAGATCAGCGCAACTGTTACGCACCAGATTTAAGTGGTAAGATTGGGCTATGAACCCTGTCGCAAAAGCGAAGCGAATGCGCGCGAATGAATTTCTCGAATGGGCTAAGGCACAGGAGCGTGGCCACTTCCAGCTTCTCGCGGGGGAAGTGCTCGCCATGGCGCCGGAGCGCGCGGATCATGCGCGAACCAAGTATCGCCTTGTCAAGGCATTCGAGGCCGGCATTCAAAGGGGCGGCTTATCGTGTGAAGCCTTCGTTGATGGCTTACAGGTAACGGTCGATGATGAAACCGTCTTCGAGCCTGACGCGTTGGTGAACTGCGGAGAGCGTGTGCCACGCGACAGCATAGTCGCGCCGAACCCGATCATTGTGGCGGAGGTAATATCGCCATCTTCGCAACGGCGTGATCTGGGCGCAAAGTTTCTGGACTACTTCCGCGTTCCAAGCATCATGCACTATCTTGTCGTGCATCTGGATCGGCGCTTTATATTGCATCATCGCCGCGGTGACGGAAATACGATCATCACCGCGGTCATCCAAGACGGGCGGCTTAAGCTTGACCCGCCCGGCCTTGAGATCGCGTTCGCCGATGTTTTCGAGGAAAAATAGGCCTTTGCGCGAATTAACCTAAGCGAAACAGCCAAGCTCGCGCTAGTTGCGCGAAGGCGCTAAACCTGGCAAAAATATATAGGTGTTTTGCTGGGGGCGCAAAAATGTTTTGTAGTATTGATAGCGTAGAGAGTGCGAAGGATTGCCTTCATTCAGTTACTCCATTCATTGAGCTTGCAGCGGGCATTTTTGGCCTTGGCACATTTGCATTCATCGCAAATTTGCATTGGGGACTAAAGAAGCTGCGCGGGCATATGGCCGGGCAAATAACCGCGGCGAGGAAGGACCTGGATCAGGCTCGGGAGGAAAAGCGTCTCGCAGAATCTCACGTCATAACTGCGGAGAGTCTTGCTTTAGAAAGAGCAAAAGAGCCGGCGAGGCTTCAAGTGCAAATCGAGGCCCTCAGCATACTTGTAAAGCAGAAGGACGACGAGCTCGGCGTTAGAGCCGGCCAATTGACGCTTGATCTGGCGCGTGAACAGGGCCGCATCGAAAATGCGCTGAACGCGACAGCCTATGAAGAGGATATGGCCACCGAAGATGTCGGAAGTTTCTGGTCACGGCCTACTGGTCGATGGGCTAGCTATGCTGTGGATATGGCGAGCAGCATCCCTATCTTATTCTTCGGCAATCAAAAAGGCGGCGTCGGTAAAACAATGACCGTCGCAAATCTGGCCGCCTGCTTCGCCGAACAAGGCGAGCGCGTACTTGTAATAGATCTCGACTATCAGGGCTCTCTATCGAACATGATGCGCCTGCAAGCTGCGAGAGAAAACCAGGGCGCTGTCAGCGTTGAGCGGAGAAAATCGCGAATTAATTACCTTTTTGAGCATCCGTTACGTCCTGACTGGGCAGAAGTAGCTATTCGACCTGTCACGCAAAATCTGCACTACATTGAAGCCGATTATCCCTTTGAAATTCTCGAGAGGAGTCTCGAGTATCGTTGGTCCCTGCTTCAGGTCGAGGACGACATTAGATATCGCCTCAGCTATGCCTTGCTTTCAGAAGCCGTGCAGAGGAAGTATGATCGCGTGCTTATCGATGCGCCGCCTCGCTTTACTCTCGGTTTCGTTAACGGTATCAGCGCGGCAACGAATGTGTTCGTACCGATGATCGTCGATCAAGTCTCTGGCGACGCAGTAGAATATTTCTCTGGGCAATTTAAGAAGTTGGCTCCGGTGCTGAATCCCGCATTGCGCATCAATGGTGTTACGGGCACGTTGAATGATGGAAATAATAAATACACACTTACGGGACCTCTGACCCGATTTGTGGACAGCCTGGAGACTAACCTGAGACCAATTCTCGGCGATATAAAGGACCCGTTTATTCGAGAAGCTGTGATTAACAGGGACGGGAAAATAACGAAGGCCGTCGAATCGGGTATTCCTTACCTAATCGAGGAAAGTGTGCGTCCAATGTATAGACAATTTGCTGATGCCATTAGCCAGCGCGCTCGGAAGAGGCCATTGAATGCAAATCGCTCAAGTAAAAGAGCTGCTTGAGGCTTTCCACGCTTTTGCGGGCTCAGTCTGTAAGCCGGAGAATAACGACTTGATACTACTGGCTTCCTTATTTTCTTCCGGAAATAAGGAAACGATAGGGAAGTTTGTCGAGCGTATCAAAAAGCGTTGGGCTGAAGAAAAGGGCGAAGCGGCATTTCCTCCTTTGCTGAAAGCTCAGCTTGAGCAAATGGCTGGCGCTCTTCAGGCGTCAGCCGCTCCGAAGGCGAAGGAAGCTGTGTCGCATATCCTTACCCTTTTTGAGGGGGTAGAAGACGCTAACTCTAATGCCTTTATTGAACGAATCGTGTCGGCAAGAGATTACGTGCGGCCATCGAAACCAAAAAAATCGAATTCAGGCGGCACCACCCGGATCGATTTAACCGTTACGAGCTACGTGGAGAGTTTTAGAACTAACGCTCTGAAAACGAATGAGTTCACAGTGGCGCTGCGCCGCTTGCAAGGCGATAGTAAAATCTCCGATGCTCGAGTGAAAAAAATTGCGAAGGTTCTGAGCGGGCGAACTTCAAAGACCAGAGATGACGCGATTGCGAATATCTTGGAATTCCAGAACAAGGAGGCGCTGTCGCAATCAACGCGAAGCGCTCACCAACTTCTCCCAGTCTAAATAGCTGATGCAGCCCCCATCAAGCGCCGTCGGCTTCGGCGTCGCTGAAGCGTTGCTGCTCCTCCATGACGAGTGCAGACAATTCCCGCTTGAGCCGGTTGAACTCCGGATCGCTCGTATCGCGCGGGCGCGGAAGCGACACGGTCACATCGCGCTTCACCGTACCGGGCCGGTAGGACATCACCACGATGCGGCTGCCGAGATAAATCGCTTCATCGATTGAATGCGTGACGAAGACGATTGTCTTTTGCAGGGTCTGCCAGATGCGCAGCAATTCGTCCTGCAGCGAGCGGCGGGTGAGGGCATCAAGCGCGCCGAAGGGTTCGTCCATGAGCATGATCGGCGGATCAAGCGCGAGCACGCGTGCGATAGCCACCCGCTGCCGCATACCGCCCGACAAATCCTTCGGATAACGCTTGCGGAATTCCCTCAGCCTCAGAATATCAAGCAATTCTTCCACTTTGGCACTGATTTGAGAGCGACCGACCCCCTTGAGTTCAAGGCCGAATGCGATGTTCTTCTCCACCGTCATCCAGGGAAAAAGCGCATATTCCTGGAAAACCATGCCGCGGTCTGGTCCTGGCTGCGTGACAGGCCGCCCCTCAACCGAGATGCCGCCGCTTGTTGGAGTAACAAAGCCAGCTATTGCATTGAGCAGAGTAGACTTGCCGCATCCAGAAGGCCCGAGAAGACAAACAAATTCGCCGGACGCGATATCAAGGCTCACGTCCTTTAGCGCAATGACGCTCGTCTCTTTACCGCCGAAAACCATGTTGACGCCGGCAACATGAATTTGCGCTGCACCCGTGCTTGAGACCGATTTAGCATCCTCACGCATGAAGTCGATAGTATCCATCAGCTCTCAAGCCCCCGATGCCAGCGCAGAAGATAATTGTTCAACCGCGTCATCATCAAATCCAGGCAGAGACCCAGAAATCCGATGGTGATCATGCCCGCGATAACCTTATCGGACCAAAGATATTCGCGGGCCTCAAGGATGCGATAGCCCAGTCCGCTGTTCACCGCGATCATCTCCGCGACAATCACAACGATGAATGCCGTACCCATTCCAATACGTGCACCTGTCAGTATGTAGGGGGTGGCTGCTGGAATAATGACGCGCCGGAACATCGTAAATGACCCTGCGCCGAGATTGCGAGCGGCACGTAGATAGATGCTATCCACCTGCCGGACACCGGCGATTGTATTCAAAAGAACGGGGAAAAAAGTGCCGATGGAGATGAGAAAAAAGGCGGGAGGATTGCCAAGGCCGAACCAAAGGATCGACAACGGGATGTAGGCTATCGGCGGGATAGGCCGGAGAAACTGCACAATGGGATCGAAAAGCGCATATATGCGCTTATCGGCGCCCATAAGAAGACCGAGCGGGAGAGCAAGCCCAGCGCCAATCGCGAAACCACCGAGAACACGATAAAGGCTGTTATACGCGTCCGATAGCATCTCGCTGGAACTAAGCCAGGATAACCAATCGTCGGCGTTGAATGGTTCCTGGGGAATAGAATACGTTACCCAGCGCTCAGCAACTGCTAAGGGCGACGGCAGAATTTCTGGCCGGAACACGCCGCTTTGCGAAAGCACCTGCCAGAGCAGCAGCACAGATGCAGGAACGATCAAGCCGCGAACGGCACGTAAGAGCTTGTTCATCGCTATTTTCCGGCGAGGCTGGCAACGGCCTCATTGAGAAGGTCAAGCTTCACATAGTCGCTAGCCTTGGGCGGGTTTGCCATGCGGCCCACATTGAGCTTTTGCATGTAATCCGTTGTTATCTGCACATGCTCGACGGTGAGATCGTAGGAATAGGGCGAGTTATCAATCGCGTCTTTGAAATCCTGCGTGGTGATTTGGTTTTTGAAGATAGTTTCGCGCACATATTTTTCAGCCAGTTCCGGATTTTTGATAAACTGCTGTGTCGCATCGACGAAGCATTTCATAGTGCGCAAAGCCACATCGCGACGTTCATTGTAAAGTTTCTCGGTCATGACAAAACCGCGCGCCGGAGCACCCATTGGCGTGTCGTAGGGTTTTACGAGTTCCGTACCAAAGCCTTTATTGATGGCTTGGCTGGAATAAGGCTCGGACTGGCAGATAGCATCGACGTTTTTGCTCTGAAGAGCCTGGTTAGCGTCGGGATAAGCAAGATAGACGATCTGTACGTCCTTGCCCGGCTTGTCCGACCAAGTGAGGCCGTATTTGTCAAGCTCAGAAAATAGGGCAAGTTCCTGCGTGCCCCCACGCGGCACACCGACCTTTTTCCCCTTTAGGTCCGATACCTTCGTGATGCCGCTATCCTTCGCGGCAACGATGCGGACACCGCCTTTTGCAAAACTCGCAACGATGTAGACCGGCAACCCTTGGGCCCGGCCAGCGATAGAGCCATCAAGCCCACTTGCAGCAATATCGATCTCCCCCGCGGCAATAGCGGGCAAAATGTCGATGCCTTTCGCAAAGACCTTTTCTTCGAGCTTGATATTATATTTCGGGCAGACTTCCTTCATATAAGAAACCGCGCCGTAATGAGCGAATTTCAGATTGCCGAGCCGCACCACATCTTGTGCGTTGGCAGTAACGGCGGTTGCAAGAGCAACCAATCCAACAACCCCGGCCGTAAAAGCCTTCGTTTTGTTCAAAAAATCTCTTTGCATAGCGAACTCCTTGCCCCCGCATCCTTCGCTCGAATCTGGGTAAGGTTAATTGAAGGTGAGCCTCGTTACTAGTTATAAAAAAGAAGGGCTAGCGCAGGAGTTCGCCCACCGCCTCGTCAATGCCATTTAGCGTCAAGGGATACATCCGGTTCTCCATGATCCCCTGAACGAGCTTGAGCGATGGCATACTCTCCCAATAGCGCTCAGCCAGAGGATTGAGCCATACAGCGTGGCGATACACGTTGAGCACGCGTTCTAGCCAAGCTCGCCCCGGCTCCTCATTCCAATGCTCGACAGAGCCGCCAGGCACCAGAATCTCATAGGGGCTCATCGAAGCATCGCCGACGAAAATAATTTTGTAGTCGTTTGTGTAAGTATTGAGGATTTCATAAGTCGGAATTCGTTCGGCCCAACGCCTTTCGTTTTTTCGCCAGACGCTTTCGTAAATGCAATTGTGGAAGTAAAAATAATCCATGTGCTTGAATTCGGTGCGGGCGGCCGAAAACAATTCCTCGCAGGCACGGATGTGGTAATCCATCGATCCGCCGACATCGAAGAAGATAAGCACTTTGATCGAATTTCTTCTTTCCGGCCGGAAAGATATATCGAGACAACCCTTATGGGCCGTGCCATGGATCGTGGTGTCGAGATCGAGTTCGTCTGCCGCGCCCTGGCGTGCGAAACGGCGCAAACGCCGCAGTGCTACCTTGATGTTGCGCGTGCCAAGTTCTACTTCGCCATCGAGGTCCTTAAAATCGCGCCGGTCCCACACCTTCACGGCTCGGAAATTACGATTGCCGTCCTGTCCGATCCGCACGCCTTCTGGATTATAGCCATTAGCGCCAAAAGGCGACGTGCCGCCCGTGCCGATCCATTTGGAGCCGCCCTGATGGCGTTCCTTCTGCTCGGCGAGGCGCTTTTTCAGCTCCTCCATGATCTTATCCCAGCCGCCGAGCGCCTCGATCTGAGCCTTCTCCTCCTCGGTGAAAACCCGTTCGGCCAGCGCTTTTAGCCATTCCGCCGGAATGTCTGCGGTGATGCCCTCGCCTGCATTTTCGAATCCCTTGAAGACTTGGCCGAAAACGCGGTCGAATTTGTCGAGATGCCGCTCGTCCTTTACCAATGCCGTGCGGGATAAGAAGTAAAAGTCCTCAAGCTGTTTGCCTGCGAGATCGGCGTCCATCGCGTCCAGAAAGGTGAGATATTCCTTGACGCTGACAGGCACCCCGGCCTGCTTAAGTTCATAAAAGAAGTTCAGGAACATGAGTTGGACTTACGCTCGTTTGGATTTGAACATCCTGGACTTTAAGCTTTTGGAAGCGCCAGTCCCCTTGGTCGCGGTGGCCTGCTGCTGCGGAGCCGGTGCATCGTGAGGGCGAGCAGCCGCAAGCCTGTCGAGAAGTGACCCGCCGCCCCTCCCACGGTTGCCGCCTTCGTAGGAGGAAACAGGCAGAAGCAAAACCCGAAGCGGTGTTTCATCGGTGCTTCGCTCCGCCGAAGGAGCTGCATCGGCCACCGATTTTTCCGCTGCGTGCAGAACCAATTGCTTATTTTCACGCGGCGTTATCTTCGCCTGCACATATTGCAAGCCCGCAATGAGATAAGCAATTCCCACAACGATCTTCTGGCGCGTCCAATCGAAAGCGTCTTCCGAGCTTTCTCGGAATTGCTCAGCGCTTTTTTCGAGTTCCAGGCGGGCTAGAAATTGACGCCCTTTGTCGGTAAGGCCGGGAGCACGTGTCAGCAATTCGGCGTAGCGCGCGCGCAATTCGCGAGCTTCGAGAAGGAATTCATAGTGCCGTCTGAGACCTTCCCCGCCTTTTCGTGCAAGGCCGCCTGCCCGCTCGAAAGCCCCCGCGAATTGCTCGGGAAGATCGTGCCGCGTGCGGCGCAATTGATCGACCGCCCCTTTCAAGCCCCGTGAGGTCATCCCCCTGGCGATGCTTTGCGCGTTCGTTGCAATTTCCCTTGCGATATAGCGGGCTTCTCGCGTCACGCGCGCCGCCGCTTGGACTAAACGCCATGGTACGGCGACGATCTCTGCTGGCCTTGGCAATCTGTTTTTCTCGCGTTCCGCAGCGATGCGGCTATCGACTTCGGCAAGAAAGGCGTTTGCCTGCTCGCTGGCGATTGTGAGTTTAAGCTCCACCGGATCATTGTGTTCCAAATGAATCCTGCCATCGCCCGAAACATAACCGTCATTGAAGAGAAGCGCATAAGCTTCCTGGCGGAAGGCCTCGTAGGCCGCGTCATCGGCAAGTTCCGGGCCAAGGCTTTGAATGTCGTCCATCAGAAAGATTTCAGACGCAGCCCAGAAGTCGCGCCGGATCTGAAGGAGCTCCGACAATGGCAGAAAATCGGGCAGGCTGAACGTGCTTTGGATCTTCTTTTTTGCCCCATTAACTTGATCGAAGAAGGCGCTGCTGGCCTCAATGCGATTGAGAAGCGCGCGCACGTCCTCCCTTACATCTTCTTCCTGCCGAAGCGCTGGCTTTCCCGAGGCCGCACGAGGCGACGCATTGGCCGTGGAACGGTTGCGCCAACCCTCAAAAAGCGAGCGGCTCTCATCGATCAAGGCGAGGGCGTTGTCTGCAAGCTTTCTTTGGCGGCTTCCATCCCGCCGCCTGATGACGACGTAGCAGAGCCACAATACAAAGCTTACCGCGAGCCAAAGCGCGATAACTGACGTCAGGGACGAAAATAGTTTCATCGATAAGTTTTTCGCGTTTCAGAGCTTCTTCAGCTCAGCGGCCGGAACGCGACCGCCTAGCTGCAGGCTGCGGTAACACTTCATCGGGTGCGCCGAAATGAGTGAAATACCGTTCACCAATAGATGCAACGGGCAAAATCACGAAAACGTCCGTCGTACCGAACTGGTGATCGACGACCGCTCCGTCCCCGATGAACGCGCCGAGCCGGAGATAACCCTTTATCAGAGGCGGCAGATTCTTGAGCGCTTCTTTGGGGTTTATCTGCTCCTTGGGAAGCATATCCATTGGCACACGCAGATGAGGATGAGCTGAAACTCTCCACTCCTCGGGAGCGCGCGCATTGTGATGAAGAAAACTAAGCGCAAGGGCGTGCTGTTTGGGGTCGGTTCCGGGAAAGCTTGCACAGCCAAGCATCACGTCGACGCCGCGCTCGCGTATATAGGTCCAAAGGCCTTGCCATAGAAGCTCGACGCTTCGCCGGTTGCGATAGGGCTTAAGAACACAAGAGCGGCCCACCTCCATGAAGTATTTGTCGCGATTGGCAGCCAAAAGCGGTGCGATATCGTACTCGGCTTGCGTGTAAAGCTTCTTTCCGGATTTTTCGGCGACATCTTGCAAGAGGACGCGATATGTACCGACGACCTTGGAGCGCTTGGGCCACGGGCGTCGCTTCGTGCGTTCTGGGTCCCTGTCTATAACGAGGAGGTGATCGCAAATTGGATCATATGCATCCTCGTCGCGCCTTTTCAGCAGCGTTCTTGCATCTGGAACCGCAGCCATTTCGCCATAGAAAACTTCGAAGCGCAGTCTCTGCGCCTTCTTGACGTCGGCACCTGAGCGTGCAAGCCGCACTTCAAGGCCGCCAATGCGGCCGTAGACTTTCGGCGGTTTTCTAAGTGGGAAAAACGGAAAATGCCTCCTGCGCTTTGCTGCAAATCGCAAGAGCAACATTGGACGTGCCCGAAGAGCTCGCAACCTCTCTCCTGGCCCCTTAGACGGTAACCGCATCGGGTCTCTTCATCCTTCGCTATGCTAAACGGCTTTACTGCAGGGCCACAGCTTACCCGTCCGTGGCAATGCTCATTCCTGTGGTCTCGATTGGGAAGGCGCCCGCTCGCGGCAAGCTTCATCCCGGTTCGAACAAGATCCGCCAGCCCTGCGTCACTATTAAGACATTAGCCTTACCGAGCAAGCGATACAATCAGGATCGTCCGATTCTGGAAAGGAAGGCTGAGAAACCCAGGCAGTGAACCACTCGCTGCGGTGGTTTCTTATAGTTGCGGCGTGGGCGAGAAGGTGAGAGCCTCGCGCACCACTTCGGGGGCTCGCGCGATCACGCGCAGATAGGCGCGGGCAGCGGCGTCCGGCTCACCACGCCCTTGTTCCCAATCTCTAAGAGTGCCGAGGGGAATGTGATAGTGAGCGGCGAATTGTTCTTGTGAAAGTTTCAGCGCGCGGCGAATGACCGCGACGCGTGGGACGCGTGGCGCTACCGCCCAGTCCTCATCGCTCATGGGCTCGGAATCTGGGTCGGACATCGCGGCTGCATGACGCTCTTCGTCCGTCATCCTGTCGGCGATGCTCCAATCGATGGTTTTCTTAGTGTTGTGCGTTTTCTTCATGATACCGCCGTTTTTCCTGAGGCTCCGCAAGCCGCGCCGAGATGATGCGAATGCGGCCGGCCCGGAGCGTATAGGCAACAGAAAGGATTCGATCAGCTGCCATACCGAGAAGGACAAACCGGATCTCGCCATGCTTATGGCGGAAGTCTTCGCGGGCAATCGCGAAGACGTCGTTACACGCCTCTATGGCTGTCTCAAAGCTCACGCCATGCCTGGCGAGGTTCACGGCCGCTTTTACATCATCCCATTCAAATTCATCGCTTTGCATAGTACTACGGGTTACCCGTAAATTGCAAGAATGTCGAGTGTGCCGTAGCTCAGGCGGTCTGCAACATGGGCAAAACGCTCTTAAATCGCGCAGCCTTCAATGGCTGTCCGGGCGCGGCGAAGTTTTTGTGCTTGTCAACTGCCAAGCCCAGGCCTTAATTGGGTCACAATCAGGACACAGCTCAATGGATTTGGGAGTATGCAAGCACGGCCACGCCTTGTAGGCTCCCGGTTGCCGCGACATGGACCCTCGCGCCATTACCGGCGTTCTTACACACAGCGTTATCTAGTCATCACGCCATCTGCAAACAGAGATTATCGACATTCATGAGTAAATTTCTCGAGTTGTCCGATCTGCCGCTGGCGGCGCAAGGTCCGGTACTTTTTTGGCAACGCACCCTGAAACATCCAAGGCAGGTTTGCAGTTTGTTTCCGTCCAGTCCGTTTGTCGGACGCGCAATGACGGAGGTGCTGAAGGACAGGATAAACTCCCACGTCATCGAACTGGGAGCTGGTACCGGCGCTGTTACGCGGCAACTTATTCGCAACGGCGTAGAACCGGAAAAGCTTACCCTTTTGGAAATCGATTCCCAGCTTGGCGGTCATCTTCGCCGCCGATTTCCTGAAGTCGACGTTGTCATCGCTCCCGCGCAGGACTTAGCGCAATTGTGGCAGGAGAGAAATGGCAGCGCCGTCGGAGCCATCGTGTCAACGCTTCCCATGCGGCTATTTTCTAAGAAACTTATTTACCTTGTGATGAAAAACAGCCTGCAAGTTCTCGGTGAGGGCGGCATGTTCGTGCAGTTCACTTACAGGCAGAACAGCCCCGTACCTTCCCGGGTTGTAAAGGCGCTCAATCTAAAAGCTTGGCGTTATACCCGGGTGTGGCTCAATCTGCCCCCCGCCGCCATCTGGGTCTATGAAAGAGCGGAATCCGCAAAAGAGATCTGATTTTCGCCTTTGAAAATCGTGCCTTTTTCGCAACAGGCCTGGACAAAAATATACAACTTCCGTCGCCTGCAAGTTTGGGCGACAGCGCGCGCGCACGCCGAGGCGCGGCACTTTCTATGCAATTTCAGCCCTCAACTCGCTTGGCTCGTTTGAAGCGGAGCCTATTTCGTTTGGCCTCCGCTCTCGCGAAGTCGGCGTGGCGCAAGGTTTGTGCAACTAATTGTTGTGCGATGAGGGGAAGCGCGCTCAGCAAAGCAGACGCCTAGACCCCCAAAGGGGGAGTTATGAAAAACAAGACACTTCTTCGTCATGTGTGTTGTGCAAGTGCGGCCCTACTCTCTGGGCTGGGCGCGGCGAGCGAGACGCAAGCCGGGGGATTCGCCGTGCGCGAGCAGTCCGCCTATTTCCTTGGCTCAGCGTTTGCCGGCTCCGCGGCTGGTGGCGATATTAGTTCGATGTTCTGGAACTCGGCAGCAACCGCAACTCTGCCTGGTTTCAACACCTCTTCAAGCTATTCCCCTGTTATAGCCCGATCTGACGTGACGGCGACGAGTGGCGTCTTCGTCGCTGGAGCGCCCTTCGCCGCGAACTCTACGGACATCGGAACAAATAATGTTGTTCCAGCCTCCTACGCGACATATCAGATTAATGACCGTCTTTACGCGGGTTTGGGCCTGAATTCGCCTTACGGCTTCATCACCACGCCAGATAATGCTAGCCTGGGCTGGCTCCCCCGTGGCGATTACGTCCAAAGTCTTCTCAGTCAATGCCAACCCGACCCTCGCCTATAAACTGACGCCCGAGATAACAGTTGGCATCGGCGCGCAGGTTGAATATTTCAAAGTTCGGCTTAATCGCACCAGCTTCGTCGCGCCTGGCCCCGTCACTCTGTCACCCTTCCGTTCCGTCGAGGCCGATGATTGGAGCGCAGGCGCTACGGCAGGCGTGCTCTGGCAGCCGCGGCCGGGAACCTCGATAGGTGTAGGATATCGTTCGGCTGTCGGGGTTGACCTAAGCGGAACTTACGCACGGTCGGCATTCATCGTAGGCCCGGGGGCGATCTTCCCCCCTCCAGGCACCCCTTTTCCAGCGATACGTGTCGGCGCGGCCGCAAACGTAACACTTCCGGATGAAGTCACATTCAGCGTGAGGCAAGCAGTTACAGACCGCTGGACGTTCCTTGCCACGCTCGAATGGCAAAATTGGAGTCGCCTCCAAAACGCTCCCATTACTTCAGGCGGCGTTGGGCTTGAGACGCTCAACTTCAACTGGCGTGATGGCTGGTACACCTCGGTCGGCGCTGAATATAAATACAATCCGTTGCTAACATTCCGCGCCGGCGTTGCATTCGAAAAGTCCCCGATCCAGGATAGCACGCGCGACATTTTGCTTCCCGATTCGGACCGGCTTCACGTCAACATTGGCGCAAGTTATAAGTGGTCGGAACGAATTTCATTCGACGTCGCCTACGCACATCTCTTCTACGACAGCGCGCCGTACTGTATAGCTAACCCTCTTTCTAACGGAGGCACGACGCACTGCACCGGCAGACCAAACGAGCAGGTTGTTCTCAAAGGCTCCGCAGATACCGCAGTCGACCTCTTGTCGGTCGGTCTTCACTATAAATTTGGCGTGGCAGAGGTGATTGAAACATATAAGTAGCCTTTGCTCTCGCCTAAATGCTGAAGGCCAGCTCTATCGCTGGCCTTTCTATTTTTTAAGACTTGTGAGCTACTGCTTGTCATATTCCTGCAACGTAGCCTATGGACAGTCTTGGGTAGGATCGGCAAACCTGGGCGAGGGGTGGACCAGTTGGCCTCCTCGGGATATATACCGCCTGTGAAATATCGCGCTCTATTCCTGTCAGACATTCATCTCGCGGCGCGAGCCTGCCGGGCGGAAGAATTAGTGAGCTTCTTGCGGAGCCACGATGCAGATTTAATCTATTTGGTTGGCGATGTGCTCGATTTCTGGCGGCTGCGGCGCGGGCCAAGTTGGAGACCATCCCAAACCGAAGTTGTGAAGGAGCTGCTCGCAAAGGCCCAAAAAGGTTCGCGGCTTGTCTACATCCCCGGCAATCACGATGATGAAATGCGCACCTTCGCCGGTACAACGCTGGGCCCCGTGGAAATCCGTTTGCGCGACATTCATGAAACGGCGACAGGACGCCGCTTCCTTGTGATCCATGGAGACGAATTCGATGTCGTGATGCGGAAAGCGCGGTGGCTCGCGGTGGTTGGCGACATCGGCTACGACATAGCGCTCGCCGCAAATTCAGTTCTAAATACAATTCGGCGCGCTTTTGGCCTCCCCTATTGGTCGTTGTCGGCTTTCCTGAAATATCGGGTCAAACGAGCCGTTAGCTACATTGGAAACTTTGAGAACTCTCCTCGTCGAAGAGGCGCGCCGTGTCGGAGCAGAAGGAGTGATTTGCGGACACATCCATCACGCTTCGATGATGCAGATCAGCGGCTTGGACTATATTAATACAGGCGATTGGGTCGAAAGCGGCACTGCTGTTGTGGAGCATTTCGACGGCCATATGGAGATCATCCGTTGGCTGGATATGCAGCGCGCGCTTCAGACAAGCGGTCAAAAAGTGCCCGTCGCCTCTGTAACATCCTAATGCGCATTCTGATCGCAACGGATGCATGGCATCCGCAAATTAATGGCGTGGTCAACGCTTACGCCCACCTCTCGAAAGAAGCGGCCTCGGCCGGTCTTTCACTTGCGTTTCTTACCCCGAACGAATTCCGTACTGTTCCGCTCCCAACCTACAGCGAAATCCGTTTGGCGCTCATCGGCCCATCGGACGTGGCCAAGCGCGTCGAGCGCGAGCAGCCCGACTTCATCCACATCGCCACCGAGGGGCCGATTGGTCTCGCCACTCGGCGATTTTGCCTGCGCGCCGGGCGCCGCTTCACCACAAGCTATCATACGCGCTTTCCGGAATATGTGACGGCACGGCTGCCCATACCGCTATCGTGGGGCTATGGCTTTGAGCGATGGTTTCATAATGCAGGGGCCGGGGTCATGGCCGCGTCCCGGTCACTTTGCGATGACTTGAGCTCTCGCGGCCTCAAAAACATCTATCTCTGGTCGCGCGGGGTCGATCTTGAACTCTTCCGGCCGCAACACGTCTCCCACATCCCCGGTCCACGTCCGATTTTTCTCTATGTCGGACGGGTCGCAGTCGAGAAGAATATCGAGGCTTTTCTGAATCTCGATCTTCCAGGCACGAAAGCGGTCGTTGGGGGCGGGCCTCAACTTGAGGAGCTCAAGTCTCGATATCCAGACGTCATCTTCACCGGGCCGAAATTCGGTGAGGACCTCGCAGGATATTACGCCTCGGCGGATGTCTTTGTTTTTCCGAGCCTGACGGACACGTTCGGCAATGTCATGCTCGAAGCGCTCGCATGCGGTGTGCCGGTTGCAGGCTTTCCGGTGACGGGCCCAAAAGATGTTATCGCCAGCGGCAAGGTTGGAGTACTCAGCTCAGACTTGAAAGAAGCCGCGGTTGCCGCGCTATCCTTAAGCCGCGATGACTGCCGCACCTACGCTGAAGCATTTAGCTGGAGAGCCTGCGCCCTTCGTTTTCGCGCCATCATAGAAACCGCAAATGCTGGCGCCCCCGCGCAATCAATGGCACGGTGACGAGTGCCTACTCTTGCACTATGATTTGCCGCCTCTAGCTGGAATGAACCATGCCGATCCCCACAATTAACGACATTGCCGACGCGGACATCCGCATCAGGCCGCTCGCGGTCGAAACGCCGCTTCTGGAATGGGCCGAGCTGAATAAAGAGACCGGTGGCCGCATCTTGGTGAAAGCCGAACTGCTGCAAAGGACCGGCACTTTCAAATTCAGGGGAGCTTACAACCGCATCTCGCGCGTTTCCAAGGACGAATATCCGGGAGGAGTCGTCGGCTGCTCGTCTGGCAATCACGCTCAGGGTGTGGCTGAAGCGGCGCGCCTTTGCGGCCTTGAATCGGTGATCGTCATGCCATCGGACGCGCCGAAAATCAAAATTGCGCGGACCCGCAAAAACGGTGCCGAGATCGTCTTGTATGATCGCGAGAAGGATGACCGCAACGCAATAGCGCTCGACATTTGCGATAAGCGGCGGGCGGTGTTTGTGCCGCCCTTCGACGACCCGTATGTGATCGCAGGTCAGGGCACTGTTGGTATCGAATTAACAAAACAGGCAAAAGCGGCAGGAGCCGAGCTAGACGCGGTTCTCGTCCCAACGGGCGGCGGTGGACTCGTTGCAGGCGTTGCACTCGCGGTGAAAGACCGCTTCGCTGCCGCCGAGATATATTGCGCGGAACCTCAAGGCTTCGATGAATATGGACGTTCCGTTGCCTCCAAAAGCCGCCAGAAGAACCCGCGCGCCAGCGGTTCGATTTGCGATGCGCTTCTCTCGCTCGAACCTGGAGAATTGACATTCGCAGTCAACCAGAGCCGTCTCGCAGGCGGCGTCACCGTAACCGATGAACAGGTAAGAGAAGCCATAGCCTATGCTTACCGGGAGCTGAAGCTCGTCGTTGAACCGGGTGGCGCTGTAGCGCTTGCTGCACTCCTGTCGGGCGCTTTCAATGCCAAAGGCCGCACCGTCGCGATTGTGTTGTCTGGTGGCAACATAGACCCGGCTCTCTTTGCGGATATTATATCTAAACCGGCCAATTGACGTTATGCGGCCCACAAAGCGTTAAAATCCGCCGGATATTGTCTATGCATGATTTCACGTAGGCAATTTCTCAGGGTGGCGCAGGCTGGCGCGGGCGCGTCGCTTATCGGTGCAAGCGATGCGTTCGCGATAGAGCCGGGCTTCCGCCTCACCGTAAAAACTTGGAATATTGCCGATGCCCGCTGGCCAGCGGGCGCGCCGCCGCTCCGCATTGGCGTCATCACAGATATCCACGCCGTGCGGCCATGGATGCCTCCAAGCCGCATTAGCAACATCGTCGAGCGCATGAATGAGCTAAATCCAGATATCATCGTCTTGCTTGGCGACTATGTGAATGCGCTCCGCCGCCACTACTACACCGAGAAAGTGCCCATTGCTGAGTGGATCGCCGCGCTCAAGCCGCTGGAGGCTCCGCTTGGTGTCCATGCAATCTTGGGAAACCATGATTGGTGGTCGCATGAGGTTCCTCTCATTCGCAGGGCTTTTGACAAAGCTGGCATTCATATGCTGGAAAACAGCGTGCTAAAGCTGAAGCGGGGCAATGAGCCGTTTTGGCTCGCGGGGCTTGGGGATCAACTCGCTTTCCATTCGCACGGGACGGACGATCTCGAAGGCACGCTATCGCAAATCACCGGCAAAGAGCCCACTATACTCCTCGCTCATGAGCCGGACATCTTTGAGCGCGTACCGCGCAGCGTCAGCCTGACATTGGCGGGCCATACACATGGTGGCCAAGTGTATATCCCGTTTGTTGGCCGCCCCGCCTATGATGCCTACGGAGCGAAATTCGCCCGTTGGGCCTATGGCCATATACAGGAGCAGGGCAGGCAAATGGTGGTGTCGAGCGGACTAGGCCTGTCGAACCTGCCCGTGCGCTTCCTCGTTCCGCCCGAGATCGCGATTGTGACACTGTCCGGCATTGAGGGGACTATCAATCGGCGACGCGAGCCGACAGTTTGAATAGAGCAACTCATCCTTAAAGCTCAAACGTAGAAACCACCGCGTGATGATCAGAGATGCCGGTCGTGTCTATGATGCGCGTGCCGAGGAGCCGCTTGGCCAGCCATGGCGACACAAAAATATAGTCGGTGCGGAAGTCGAGGCGCACGTCACCGTAGTTTCGCTCGGCAGTCACCCATTGCCCTTCGGAAGCGCGATTGGACAGAGCATCAATCCATCCCGCTGCCTCCAACTCACCAATGACCTCGAAGCGAGGCGGATGACCATATTTATCCATCCCGGCAGCTCGCACGCGCTCGGCGAGATCAAATGGATAAGGATCACGGCGCGATATCGAGTTCAGATCGCCGAGCAACATATAAGGTCTATTTTGAAACGCGGCGAAATCGAGCAGCGAGTGAAGATAACGCACCTCAGTGAGGCGGAGATCCTCGTCGTGGGCATCGAAATGGGCGCCAAAAACGGTAGCGGGCCCGAGAGTGCCAAGATCGATCTCGACTTCAGCGAGACAGTGCCCGATGAGCTTTGGATCAGCATGATCTCGCGCGGAAAGGATCGGCAAGCGACTTGCAATAGCAACATGATAACGGCGGCCGCTCGGACGAGCGCGAGCCCGGCCGAGATGAATGTGCGCCGGCTCTGCTGGGAGGCCCAGTGCTGCGGCCACGGCGGCGAGGCGTTGGCCATCGTCCCAATCAACGCATTCCTGTAGCACTAGCAGGTCCGGTTGCTCGCGGGCGATGAGATCAAGCATGCGCTCAAAGCGATCTTCTGCGCCAAACTGCGTGTTCAGCGTCATCGCCTTCCAGAGTTGCATAGATTCAGACCTTTTAAAAAAAGCGCTGTGCTATAAGCGCACTGTACGATTTTTCCAATCCGAAAGACGGGCCTTACGCCGCCAATGTCATCGAATGATGACCTAATTCACCTAAGGGACCCTCGCAATGCAAAACCACGACATCCCAGGATTAACAGCAGCCGTTCAAAAGTATCTCGATCTCATGTACGATTGCGATATTTCCAAATTCGATAGTGTATTTTATGAAACATCTCAGTTACATGGCTTCCGCGACGGTAAAATGACCAAGTGGAGCGCGCAGGAATATAAGGATATATTGGCCAGTCGCCAATCGCCCAAGTCCCTAGCTGCGCCCAGAGAAGAGGCAATTTTGCTCATGGATTTTGCTTCCCCGACTCAAGCGTTGGTGAAACTTCGCGTAAGGATCAACACATCGACCTTTGTCGACTATCTCACCTATCACTTCATCGGCGGCTCATGGCGCATTACCTCGAAGGGCTATCACCTGGAAAGCGCAGGCTAAAAATCATCCGCTGCAATAGGAAGCCGTGCACAACAGGACCGTTAAGTATCGGGAACTGACGCGCGAGCCTTGGCGAAGCAGCGCCTGAAATGTTTAGACAAAAATCTCAATTCTCCTTTAAGACCCCAAGCGCAAACTAGACCATGAACGGCAGCTTAGCTGCTTCAAGGGCAGATCGCGTTTCGAGTATTGGGGCTTATTCATGCGTAAATTATTTCTCGCCGCTGCGGGCCTGATCGCCCTCGGCGCAATTTCGACTGCGGCACAAGCGAGCGTTGTCGTGCGGGTCAATAAGGGCACACAAAGAATGTATGTCTATGTGGACGGCCATCTGGAGCATGTGTGGCCGGTTTCCACGGCGCGCGGCGGCTATCAAACGCCCACCGGCGCGTATCATCCTACAGTCCTTGACCCCTCCCACAGGTCAAGCCGCTATCACAATTCTCCCATGCCGCATTCGATCTTCTTTCGCGGCGGATACGCCATCCACGGCTCTTACGACGTGGGCCATCTTGGCCGGCCGGCTTCGCATGGCTGCATCCGGCTTCATCCTTCCCACGCGCGCCAGCTCTATGGCCTGGTGCGCGGCACAGGACACGGTGGCACGCGAATAATCGTATCGCGCTGAGCATCTTCTGAAGTTTTCTTGGTGAACAGGAAGAATCGCTGGGGCCGAAAGGAGCGTTAAAGCAACCCTTCGGCCCCAGCTACGTCGCAATGTCTCAAAAGTCTGCTAGGCGCGCCTGCCGCGGCCGAATCCGCCGCGGCCAAATCCGCCTCTGCCTGTCACTGCCCGAGCGCGTACACCGTGGAATCCTCCACGAGCGAACCCTGCTCTGCGGAAATGTGCCCGCGCGCCGGAATCCGACATTCCGGCCACGAAGGAAGGCCGCTCTACGGAAAGTCCTTCCATAGGTGCGTCCTGCGAACGTACGGCGACCGAAGTACCTGCCGGTACGCCAGTAAGCCGCTGTGCGGTAATAACGCGGATAGCGCCAGTACCCTGCGTAGTACCCGCGACCGAAATAGGCAGCTCTCCGGTAATACCTCGGATATGTTCCCCAGTATCCTGCGTAGAACCGGGGGCCCAAAAAGGCGGATCTCCGGTAATACCTCCGATACGGTCGATAGCATCCTGAGTAACAAGGCGATGCTGTTACAACTGGTACAGAAATGCCACAACAGCCGCAGCCTTGCGCACTAGCACCAGAGACTGAAAAAAATACAGAGACTAATGATAAACCAACAAGCCGATACACGGACTTTACTCCTTTAGGTTGGTTTCGCTGTATTCATTCTGCAACCTTTAGAAATCTCGTCCACGATTGCTAATGAATACCATTAGTAAGAACTTTACTGGCTACAGCGAAAATCTTGATCCTGGATTTGTTCCATCATCTTGCCGTAGGTCGTAAAAAAAATAATTGGATACAAGGGCGAAATCGGCTCACAGAAGTCCCCAACCGATCCACTGAGCCAGACGCAGCATCGGGTGGCTTCATGGCGGCGATCTGTCGAGGGGCGGCGCTGGACATGGGCCACAACCGCCACTACATTGCGCGCACCTCATCAAAAGGACAGAACCATGAGCTATAACGTCGCCATCGTCGGCGCCACAGGCAATGTGGGCCGCGAAATGCTGAACATCCTCGACGAGCGCGAATTCCCCGTGAACAAAGCTTTCGCGATCGCGTCCCGCCGCTCGACTGGCGTGGAGGTTTCGTTCGGTGACAAAACGCTCAAATGCCAGGACCTGGCGACATTTGATTTCTCGCAATGCGATTTCGCGTTGATGTCGGCGGGCGGTGATGTCTCGAAGGAATGGTCGCCCAAGATCGGCAGGACCGGCTGCGTCGTTATCGATAATTCGAGCGCGTGGCGCTACGACATAGACGTGCCGCTTATCGTGCCGGAAGTTAACGCCGACGCTGTCGTAGGCTATACGAAGAAGAACATCATCGCGAACCCGAACTGCTCGACGGCGCAGCTTGTGGTGGCGCTGAAGCCTCTCCACGATGCTGCGACGATCAAGCGCGTGGTGGTCTCCACCTATCAGTCCGTGTCTGGCGCCGGTAAGGAGGCGATGGACGAGCTGTGGAACCAGACGAAGGGCATCTTCGTCACGGACACGCCGACGCCTCAACATTTCACGAAGCAAATCGCCTTCAACGTCATCCCGCATATCGACCGCTTCATGGAAGACGGCTATACGCGCGAGGAATGGAAGATGATGGCCGAGACGAAGAAAATCCTCGACCCCAAGATCAAGCTCACAGCTACCTGCGTGCGCGTGCCGGTATTTGTCGGCCACTCCGAGGCAGTGACCATCGAGTTCGAGCGGCCAATCACCGCTGAGGAAGCCCGCGAGATATTGCGCGAGGCTCCAGGCGTGCTTGTGGTCGATAAGCGCGAGGACGGAGGCTACATCACGCCGGTTGAGGCTGCAGGCGATTTCGCGACCTATGTCAGCCGCATCCGCGAGGATGCCACTGTTGAGAACGGGCTTCATCTCTGGGTCGTGTCGGACAATTTGCGGAAGGGCGCGGCGCTCAACACGGTTCAGATCGCCGAGACAATGATTAATCGCGGCCTTATCAAGCAGAGGGTGGCGGCTTAGGGGCCGCCTTCATCCCCGGTTCCGCTTGGGATAAAGCTTGTCTTGTTATGCTGGAAAGGCGCGTGCGCCTTGTCCGGCATTTTTCCTCTGCGCCATGACAGCAAGCGGCGGATCTGCTGATCCGCGCGGATAAGTCCTTCGAGTAAGGGACTTTTCGCACCATGAAAGATCTTTCTTGCCGCTAATGGAAAAGGCGCCAAGCTTTGCCTTGCAAATGCCCGCAATGACCGGCTAGAGAGAAGCGGGGCTGCGTGCATAGCGCGGCCGTCATCCCGGTCCGATCAATTTTGATTGTCATGCTTTAAAGGTCAGCCCATGGCGACACCGTTCTCAGCCTCTCCGCCTTCCAATCTAGCGCCTGTCGCACCTGGCCGTGGCCAACCTTCAGGCGATTCCAACATCAGCTCCGATCTCACGATTATTGGCGACGTGTCCTCCACGGGCAGCGTCACACTCGATGGCACGATCGAGGGCAACATCTATTGCACTTCGCTCATCGTTACGGCGAACGGGCGCGTTAACGGTGGTATCGTCGCCAATCAGGCCGTCACCGTGCAAGGGCGCGTTGCTGGCACCATCCGTGGCCGCCGCGTCATGCTGCAATCTTCCGCAAAGGTCGAGGGCGACATCTTCCATCAAGGCATCGGCATCGAGATGGGCACGCGCTACGACGGCACGCTGCGCTGGACTGAAGATGAGCATGCTTTCGACGAGCCCAGCTTCTCGCCACGCTCGCAGAACAACACGGGCAACGGCTCGGGCAGCTAAGTTGCCTTTACGGTTGAGAAGCACCCGTTTCTTACGGGCTGCCTCCAGCGTAGAAACTAGGTAAGCTCAAAATAAAAAGTGCTCCCGATGAAGGGAGCACTTTTAAGCCTCTCGCTGAAAACTAATTTACTGCGCCGTCTGCGTCTTTAAATAAGCAATAACGTTAGCGCGGTCCTCTGGCTTTTTCAGACCGGGAAAAATCATCTTGGTGCCTGGAACCAGGGCTCGGGGATTTTCGAGATATTTGTCAAGGCTTTCTTCGGTCCATACGAGCCCCTTCTCGCCCGCTTCCTTCATCGCGGGGGAATAATTATAGCCTGCGCGTGTGCCTGCCTTTGAATCAATCACCGAATTCTGCACAGGTCCTACGCCGGGCTTCGCGCCAGCTCCGACCGCGTGACATACTTTACATTGCTTGAAGACAGCTTCGCCCTTGGCCGCGTCGCCCTCTGCAAATGCCGTTGCAGACCAGAGTGATGCTACCGCCAGCACACTCACTTTTATGAAGATTTTCATTCGCTTCTCCCGAGCCGCCGGAGTGACCGATTGACGGCAATTTTTTCAAACAGAAAATCGCATGGAACTCAATAACCCAAAAGGGGCTAGTGGTCCAATTCCGACATTTGCATCCGCTTGCGGCCCCATCGAGAGCAAATGTCGGAATCAAAGGACCACTAGCAACTTTTTGATTCTAGTGGAGCTTTTGAATTTGACATTTGAGCACGAACGCGCGGCAGCCAGGATTCAAATGTCAAATTCGCTCCACTAGCGACCAAACGCGCGCGCAGACGAGCTAATATTGTTCGTAACCCCAGGTATTAGAAAGCGCCGGGTGTAATGCGTCATTACAAATTTGGACAACTTCCGAGTGCCTGTAGCCATGGTGCCGTCACCTGTTCATCCTTACATCACTTTTATTTGAGGATGGAGAAGGGCTGCTCAGATGGCGCGCTCAGATATTCCCAAAGCGGCGGTGATTGGCTTGAGCCGCTTCGGCTTTGGAGCACGTCCCGGAGATTGGGCCGCGTTTAAAGGCGACCTGCGCGGCGCTCTTCTCGAAGAGGTAGCGCTTAAGGTTGTGACGACACCTCAGGCCGAAAACATCGTGCCAGCCCCGGAGGCCTATCGCCGGCTGCGTGCCGCGCGAGAAGAGCTAAAGGCGCTCAGAGTCAGGACGGCTCAAGCCGATGAAGGTTCGCCCGCGCCCTCAGCCCCAAACCAGTCGGCAGCTGGACCCGCAGAGCCTATGGCCGATGGCTCCCAAAGCTCTTCGAGGGCTGATGCTCTCACTGCGCGGCGTGAATTGGTTCGCGAGCTGTTCCAGGCCGAGACTCTCGCTCGCGTTGAAGCGGGAGCGAAGGCGCGCATCGGTTTCGCCGAGCGGCTTGTTCTCTTTTGGTCCAATCATTTTTGTGTTTCCGCGCGCAAGGCAGGGCTGCTCCGCGTTTTGGCAGGGCCTTACGAGCGCGAAGTCATTCGTCCTCATATCTTCGGCCGCTTCGCCGATATGCTTCTCGCTGCGGCAAAGCATCCCGCGATGCTTGTTTATCTCGATAATGAGCAGTCCATCGGACCCAATTCCAAAGGCGGTCAACGCAGCCAAAAGGGTCTCAACGAAAACCTCGCACGTGAGATCGTCGAGCTGCACACGCTCGGCGTAGACGGTGGTTACACGCAAGAGGACGTGACTTCCCTCGCGCGCATTCTTACCGGCTGGCGATTTGCGCGGAAGGATAACGAGTTTACCGCTGAAGGCCGTTTCTTTTTCAATCCCAACCTTCATGAGCCGGGCGACCACACACTGCTCAATAAAGTTTACCGGCAAAGCGGCGCTGCGCAAGGCGAAGAGGCGTTACTCGCGCTCGCAAATCATCCCTCGACGGCGCGTCATATCGCAAAAAAGCTCGCGGTTCATTTCGTTTCAGATACGCCCGATCCGATGCTGGTAAAGCGCCTAGAGACCACATTCCGGGATACGGGCGGTGATCTTAGCGCCGTCTCGCGTGCCTTGATCGAAGCGCCGGAGGCGTGGACAGAAGACACTTCAAAGCTGCGCACGCCCTACGAGTTTTTAATCGCTTCGATCCGCGCGACTGGAATCACCATGAAAGCGCCGCAAATTAACGGCGCGCTTCTGGCAATGGGGCAGCCGCTGTGGTCGCCGCCCGGACCGAATGGCTTCTCAGACATTTCGACAGTGTGGGTATCGCCTGAGGGAATGAAGGCCCGTCTCGACTTCGCGGCACGCCTTGCGCAATTCGTCCCCGGCGATGCGAAGCCCGGCGAGCTACTCGACGACGTTCTTGGGCCGCTCGCCTCGGACGAAACGCGCCATGCGATTTCTCGTTGCGAGAGCCGTACGCAAGGCTTCGCGCTCCTTCTTATGTCCCCAGAATTTCAGCGGAGATAACGCTCATGCTTTGCGAAACCCCATCCCTATCGCGGCGTGCACTCCTTGGCGGAGCAGGCGCGCTGTTTTCCTGGACGTATATGCCGAAATTCGCCTTCGCCGCTGGCAATCGCGACGCGCGCTTCATTTGCATTGTCTTGCGGGGAGCACTTGACGCTCTTTCTGCGGTCGCCCCGTTCGGAGATCCCGACTATGCCGATCTGCATGGGAGCCTGGCTTTGCGGGCCGATGGACCCACGCCCGCTATACCGCTTGACGGTTTCTTTCTTCTCAATCCCGCCATGCCTAATTTCGCGCGCCTCTACAAAGACAGGCAAGCGCTTGTGGTGCACGCCGTCGCCACACCTTATCGGGAACGCTCGCATTTTGATGGGCAGGACGTGCTTGAAAGTGGGCAGGGAGGTCCAGGGTTAAATGCTACAGGCTGGCTTAACAGGCTCATTTCCGCATTACCGCCGGGCGATCGTATTTCAAGCCACGGCTGTCTTGGCGTTGGAGCCGTAGCGCCGCTCATTGCGCGCGGTCCAGCCCCAATCATGGGCTGGGCGCCGCCGGTTATCCCGCGCGCGGCGGACGATACAGCGATGCGCGTCCTCGATCTTTACGCCGCCCGCGATCCTGCGCTTGGCTTGGCGCTGCATCAGGGTCTCGATACGGATAAGATAGCTATAGAATCCGGCTCTGCGGCGGGAAGGCCCAAGGGCGGCGGCGGTGCAGACAATCCCCAGGGGATGATCCGGATCGCCGAAGGCGCGGCGCGCATAGTGGCAGCCGAAGACGGGCCGCGCATAGCCGCGCTTGCGTTGGATGGATGGGACACTCACGTCAGGGAGGGCGGCGCTACAGGGCGGCTCGCGGCTTTGCTTGGCGGCCTGGATGGAGCGCTGGCGGCTTTCGAGCAAGGGCTGAAACCCTTTTGGAAAAATACGACGATCATGATCGTGACCGAGTTTGGGCGTACCGTCCGCATCAATGGAACCGAGGGCACCGATCACGGCACGGGGACGGTGGCGTTCCTCATTGGCGGCGCTGTTTCCGGTGCCCGTGTCATTGCCGATTGGCCCAGCTTAAAGCCAGCTCAGCTCTATCAAGCGCGCGATCTTATGCCCACCACCGACCTTCGCGCGGTTGCGAAAGGCGTGCTGCAAGACCTTTATGGGGTTTCGTCGACGACCCTGAGTGGAAGCATCTTTCCGGGCAGCGCTGGCGTGAAGCCCATGATAGGCCTTATCGCCTGACGCATAGGATTCCCTGATCGGGGGCTCTGCGCTTCTGGACAAACGTCTTCGCGAGGCGCATAGCGCCGTGGCGATCCAGCGCTTCCTATTTGCAGTGCCGGTGACAACTAATCTCAAAATGCTTTAAGGTTTTAAGAACCCCTGCGCCTCCGCCGTGAGGTAAGAAAACGCCGCCTCGCGCGCGGCATTGTCGAGCAGCGTGGATAGGCCAATGCCGTAAAGCTTGACTTTGTCGCCGTCCGCACCGCCGATTTTGCAGCGGTACACGCCAGACGGCGCACCCTCAACGGGCTCGGCGCGCTGATCTTTTTGCAGCGCCTCCACAGCGGTTTCACTCCACACTTCCAAGATCAGAGCTCGCCGCGCTTGCTTCAGCCATTGCGGCCTAAGCGCCCCGCTAACCTCTCCTCTTATCGCGCGCCGGCAAAAGTCACTGCCTGTCTTCCTGACACTGCCGGAAATAAGAAGCAGCGCTTCTTGCTGCGCGCTTTGAGGGGCGAGAATCCCGGCTTTTGTTCGTATCGTTTGCAGAACGACATCAAGGTGAAAGCGTTCGATGGGCTCGAATTGTATGATCGCCCGCGCGCCCAATTTGGTGCGGGACCCTTCCGCCAAAAGCTCGGCGCGACGCCCACGCTCCCCTGCCGGATCGTTAAGATCGGCAGCCCCGCTTGCTTCTCCTATAATGGCCGTCGCGGCTGTAACTCCTGGCCCCTGTGCCCGCGCGAGGATTTTCTTCTCCCAAGTGCCCTTCGATACGGAGTTCACAAGATCGAGTGCGCTCAGCCAGTAGCTTTCGGCTCCGTTGCCAACCGTAGACGCAAATGCGCTATCCGTCGTAACAAGCGCGATAAGAATAGGCCCGCTCTCCCGAAGCGAGCGCGTGATCACGAGCGTGCGCAGCTCTTCGGCTGTCACAAGCGGCTTCGCCTCAAGCCCGCATCTCGGAGCCGAATTGGAAATTCGGGCGGCGGACCCGGGTGCATCCGTGCTGATGAGCAATTCGTTTTCGGCGATATTCGATGGAAGTTCGAGTTTGTAGATGGCCTCGCCGGTAAAGTACGAAAAAATGAGCGCGTTCGCTTCCGGCGCCATCTTCGCCCAACCGCTTCCTAGCCGCCGCTGCTGATCCACATCCAGGGCGACAGCGCAATTTTTGAACGCGTCTTGATTCGCGTCCTGAATTTTAATGGAGAGGTCATCCGCACGAATGTAAAGCGGCTCGACGGTGAGGAGAATACGCTCGCCTTGCGGCTTGGCCGAAAGAATGCGGTGCTGCCTGAACATTTTCGTGAGATTTGCCGGATCGCTCGCACGTTGGAACGCGTCTTCCGGCATATCGACGGCAAGCCCATCGGAAGTCGCTTGCAGCTGCACGCCTTCTATCGTGAGGCCACCTTCTGCTTGTAGCGCTTCTGCGGCGGAGAGAGCTGCGCCATTGCCCTTCTCGAACGTGAGCAGGAGACGCCTTTGCGGTTTTGCAGGTGGCGCTGCAGGCTGCGGCGGCGCAGGTTGGAGTGGCACGGGTGGCGAAGCTGGCATTGCAGGCGAGGTGAGAACCTCTCTTTCGGGCTTTTTCACCTCCGGTTCGGCCTGCGGCTGCGGCGCAGGCTGAGCGGGAGTAGGGCTGGAATACGAATACCTTGTATCAGCGGCGGGAGAAGGCGAGGGCGGTTCAATTTTGACTGGGGCCGACTCTCGCTTTATCTCAAGCTTTTTCCCCTGGGCGACCCAACTTACCAGCGCAAGCGCTACGCCGCCATCTTCCGGGCAGGAGCCTTCACACACGAGCAACGCGGGCAGGCCGCAACGAAAGAAAGGCCTGATTTGCGTGAATTTAGAACCGCCCTTGCGAAGGTGAAACGCTATGTCAGCGAAATCAGTACCGGCATCAAGTTCTTCCGAGTGACCAAATAATACCTTTTCAGCATCCTTAATAAGATCGTCGCGCTGTTCGCCAACACGCCCAACGAAAAAGACCGGAATCTTGAATGCCTTTGTTCGTTCGGGATCGCGACCGATGAGGCAGCACATGGGAGGCTTTCCATGAAAAAGGGAAAGCCCGTCGATACTATCGAGCGACATCGTGTGCGTGCGGTGCACAATTTCGCGGCCGCTGGCGTTAAAGGAGGGCATCGGTTCGAATGCCCCGCTGCCTTGTAGCAAAAAAGACCTTGAGCTGAGGTCGCCGTCGATCAGCAACCGATTTTGAGGCCAAGTTTGGCAAAATTCCTTGGGCTCGGCGCTCTTACCAGCTGCAACGCCATGCGAAGTCGCGCTGACCCACGCGAGCAGGGCAACCAATAAATGAACAGGTCTGCGGGGGTGTTTTTTATGATTTGGGATCATTGGCGCCGGCTAAAGCGATGCTTTGAACACATACTTAACCACAATCCGTAGCGAGCGGCGAAAAACTAAGTATAAATCTAAATGCGAGCGTCTGCCCTGCCGTTGAAAAGCGCAGCCGTCGAATGTAACCTTGCCGAAACAGCAGCCCATCAGGCTAACAGGAGGCGCTCTTGAAAACCCGTGCCGCCGTCGCGTTTGAAGCCAAACGCCCTCTCGAAATTGTCGAACTCGATCTTGACGGCCCGAAAGCCGGAGAGGTGCTGGTCGAGATCAAGGCCACAGGTATTTGCCATACGGACGCCTACACGCTTGATGGCTTCGACAGCGAGGGGATTTTCCCTTCGATCCTTGGCCATGAAGGCGCAGGCATCGTGCGGGAAGTCGGCCCGGGCGTGACCAGCGTTAAGCCGGGCGATCACGTCATCCCGCTCTACACGCCGGAATGCCGCCAGTGCAAATCCTGCCTGAGCCGCAAGACCAATCTCTGCACGGCGATCCGCGCCACGCAAGGCAAAGGCCTAATGCCCGATGGCACGACGCGCTTCTCGTATAAGGGACAGCCGATCTACCACTATATGGGCTGCTCGACCTTCTCGAATTTCACGGTATTGCCCGAGATCGCGGTCGCCAAAATCCGCGAGGACGCGCCCTTCGATTCCGCCTGCTACATTGGCTGCGGCGTGACGACCGGCGTCGGCGCGGTTGTTTACACCGCCAAAGTCGAGCCGGGCGCGAATTGCGTTGTGTTCGGTCTCGGCGGGATCGGCCTCAATGTGATCCAAGGGCTGAAGATGGCTGGCGCTGACAAGATCATCGGTGTGGACATCAACCCGGCGAAGGAGGAGTGGGGCCGCCGCTTCGGCATGACCCATTTCGTCAATCCGCAAACGATTGAAGGCGATATTGTCTCGCATCTCGTCGCGCTGACGGGCGGAGGCGCGGATTACAGCTTCGATTGCACCGGCAATGTCCAGGTTATGCGGCAAGCGCTCGAATGCTGCCATCGCGGTTGGGGAACAAGCGTCATCATCGGCGTGGCCGAAGCAGGCAAGGAGATTTCGACGCGGCCGTTCCAGCTTGTGACGGGCCGCATCTGGAAGGGCTCGGCGTTTGGTGGCGCGCGCGGGCGCACCGATGTGCCCCGGATGGTGGACTGGTATATGGAGCGCAAGATCGAGATCGACCCGATGATCACGCATAAGCTGCCGCTTGAGCGCATCAATGAGGCGTTCGACCTGATGCACGCAGGAGAGAGCATCCGGTCTGTGGTGGTTTATTAGGCGCGGGCGATGCACGCCAGGCCCCGAACGCGAGCGATCAGCTACGAGCAATGTACCCGCTGCAAGTCGCGTTGCGAGGCCCCCGATCAATTGCTTTGCCACCAGAAGAGGCCACCCTATAATCTTTGGAAGTCTAGCGGCGCCCCTCGTGGAAATTGGTCTTCGCGTTCAAGAGCACATCAGCCTTGGCGGCGCGTGGGAGAACACTAAAATAATGCTGGAACAGCCGCTCGATCAATGGACATTATTTCGCAAGGCAATTTCCTCCTGCTGTAGAATACTCTCCTGGGACTGTGGAACTCCTATGCCGCCGATTGCATTGTGGCTTCCGTGTATTTGACGAGTTGCTCCTCTATTGCTTGATGATCAAACCAGGAAATCTTTTCACCTCGACGACTACGTGTTTTTCCTGTTGCGAAACTATCAAGTCTGCCCGGTGCCGCCGATTGCCAACCGTCAGCACAGCGTCCACGACGGTATTGACATTTTTGGATGCCGTCTTGACTGGCCCCTCTATTGCCGCCAACCAGCGCAGCTTCGCTAAGGCGCACGTCCCTTCCAGAGTAGACGCCCCATACTGAAGACTCCTGAGCAACGTGGGTAGCCCAGTGGACAATATCTCAGCAATCCGCTCAGCGCTAAACTGTACGTTGGTGATCTCGCACGCCCCGAAGGCCTTATCGGAGGCAATGACTTGAATCATCTGATTTACGGCGACAAACAGAACCCACACACCGTACTGTACGCAAGAAATGCCTCTTGCTCATCAAAGTCCAGGCGGTGGTCATGAGTGGCCGCGTTACGCCATTCTTTGCGATACCGGGTAAAGTATTCGAGCACTCGGGGCCGAAACACAGCGTTTTTGGTGAGGTAATCCTCAATCTACGCCAGCAGTTTTTCGATCCATCGGTTTTGGAAATTACTTGATACAGCTTCTTTCAAGATACCTTCAAACACTTGGTTAGAACGATAGATGACATCTGTGAAAAACTCCGAGTTACCTTGTGCGCGTCCATTTTTAAAGTGATTCTCTGCCTGCCTCGAGGTGACGAAGCACCCCGTCAAGTCCATCGATGTCTCTAAGCTGGCGAAGCTCTGTCACGCTTTTCCCGGATTAGCTCGCTGAAGTCCATCGAGTGCTGCCTTCATCTGGAAAAAGCTGAGAACAAAATATAGCGCAGTTTTTGAAGGACACTGACCTTACTCTGTAGCGAAAGGCGACAAAGCCCACCTTTATTAGACGCTACGTCGCGTATCGCAAGTGACCAACTCTGTTACAAACGTTAGCTGGTAGGGCAGCTTTGGCTGATGAGCGTTTGGAAGACCTCGATCAATGCGTCTATGACGATCCTCATGCTCACTCTTTAAAACGTGCCGCCCGTGCGGCTCATCGAAATTGATCTCAGGTCCAACCGGCACGATGCGCGTCGGGTTTATGATCTGATGGCTCTCATAATAGTGCCGCTTGATATGCCCGAAATCCGTGACCTCGCGCACGCCGGGCCACTGATACAGCTCGCGCGTGAAGCCCCAGAGATTCGGATAATCCGCGATGCGGCGGATGTTGCATTTGAAATGGCCGACATAAACGGAATCGAAGCGCACAAGCGTCGTGAATAAGCGCCAATCCGCCTCGGTGATCTGGTCGCCGCACAAATATCGGCGCGTCGCGAGCCGCTGCTCCAAGCGGTCGAGCATCTCGAAAAGCGGCCGCACCGCCTCCTCATAAGCGGCTTGCGTCGTGGCGAAGCCTGCTTTGTAGACCCCGTTGTTAACCCGGGCGTAGATTTCGGCATTCAGGCCGTCGATTTCGCTGCGGAGCGCTTCCGGGTAATAGTCGCCAGCCTTGGCGCCGATACCGTCGAAGGCGCTGTTGAACATGCGGATGATTTCGGAGGACTCATTGTTCACAATCGTGGCGGACTTCTTGTCCCAGAGGACCGGAACGGTGACGCGGCCGGAATAGGATGGGTCTGCCTTTGCGTAGACTTCGTAAAGGCGCTTGGCCCCGTTTACAGTATCGGGAACGACGCCCGGGCCTTCATCGAAGGTCCAGCCTTCAGTCCCCATGAACCAGTTGACGATTGAGACTGGAAGGAACCCCTCTAGGCCCTTAATAGCGCGGAAAATGAGCGTGCGATGCGCCCAAGGGCAGGCGAGCGACACATAAAGGTGATAGCGATCCGCCTCGGCTTTGAAGCCGCCTGTGCCCATGGGGCCGGGGCTGCCGTCTGGCGTGATCCAATTTCGGAACTGGCTCTCCGACCGAATAAAACGGCCTTCCGAGGCTTTCGTATCGTACCAACGATCCTGCCAGCGGCCATCGACCAATAATCCCATGGGTTTACTCCGCTCTATCAGTGACGCTATCTTGGAAAACTATCCGCGCGCTATGAAGGTCCCCAGGAAATCATCGCATGTTGGCCTCTGCAGCGCAAAGGCGAGTCACTCTTTCCAGTCATTCCCGGGTCAACGAACACAACCTTTCGCGAGAATTAGAATGCTGAGCAATATCAAGATCAATGAACAGCGGCTCTGGGACAGCCTCATGGAGATGGCGAAGATCGGCGGCACGCCCAAGGGCGGCTGCAATCGCCTGGCTCTCACCGATCTCGACCGTGAAGGGCGTGATCTCTTCATTTCCTGGTGCAAGGACGCAGGCTGCACAGTGTCGGTCGACACGATGGGCAACATATTCGCGAGGCGCGCAGGCAAGAACGATGCGCTACACCCTGTCGTCTGCGGCAGCCACCTCGACACGCAGCCGACCGGCGGAAAATTCGATGGCGTATTTGGCGTGCTTGCGGGCCTCGAAATCGTCCGCACGCTGAACGATCACGGCTATGAAAGCGATGCGCCCATCGAAATTGCCATGTGGACCAACGAGGAAGGTGCCCGGTTTGCGCCCGCAATGGTCGCTTCGGGCGTATTTGCGGGCCTCTTCACCGAAGAATACGGCATGAGCCGCGCTGATCTTGACGGCAAAACCATCGGCGAGGAGCTGGCTCGCATCGGCTATCTTGGGGAGACGCCGTGCGGGGGTCGCCCTTTCAAAGCGTTCTTCGAGGCTCACATCGAACAAGGTCCCGTATCCTCGAAGCCGAGAATAAGACAATCGGTGTTGTAACGGGCATCCAGGGCATACGCTGGTTTGAATGCACCGTTAATGGGCAAGATAGCCACGCGGGCACCACGCCCATGAGTATGCGGCGCGATGCACTTCTCGGTGTTTCTCAAATTATTCAGGACATTAACCTTATAGCGCACACTCACCGGCCTCACGCGGTAGCAACGGTGGGACTGGTCCAGGTCAGCCCCAATTCGCGCAACGTCATTCCCGGCTCCGTGTTCTTTTCGGTCGATATGCGCCACCCCGACGATGCGGTGCTTTCCGCCATGAAGGCCGAATTGGAGGCGACCGTAGAGCATGTCACCGCCGAACTTGGCCTGACCCACGACTTGCACGAGATTTGGTACAATCCGCCGACGCCTTTCGATCCGGCCTGCATCGCATCAGTGCGTCAAGCCGCCGAGGAGGCGGGTTACGCGCATCGCGATATCGTCTCGGGGGCGGGACACGACGCGGGCAATATCAGCAAAGTTGCGCCGTCGGCGATGATCTTTATTCCCTGTGCGGGTGGCATAAGCCACAACGAGAGCGAAAGCGCGACCTCACAGGATGTGGCGGCTGGCTGCAATGTGCTGCTGCGCGCCGTGCTCGCTCACGCTTCGGCGTAGCACTCTCGCCGGTGGAAAAGAGAATTGCAGCTAACGTAACCAGCGGAAGCCGGTACAATCATAGGCAGAATTCTTAGTCTCTTCGATGAAGGTTCGATCTATGCCAAATGCTAAGGAATTGGAGCCGGTTCGCCTTATCGAAGATGGCGCTACGGGAACGCGGTTCTTAATCTATGACACCGAAAAGAGGCGTTCGGGCGGAACTGCGCTTCGATGACGAACAGCCATGGGTGACGCAGGCGCAGATGGCCGAGATTTTCGGCGTCGATCGTGCGAACTGTGAACGAGCACATCTCAACTTCTTATCAGGCGGAGAGCTAGACGTCGCAACTATCCGGAAATTCCGAATAGTTCGACAGGAGGGCGGCCAGGGAGGTCGAGCGCGAAATTTCGACCACTACGGCCTCGACGTCGCGTTTTATGTTGGCTATCGCGTCAACTCCGCGCGCGGCGTGCTTTTCCGGCGCTGGGCCACTCAGATCCTCATTCAATACGCGACGAAAGGCTTTGTGGTCGATGCACAGCGGCTGAAGGAGCCAGACAACTTCGACCGCATCCGCGAGCTGAAGGAGATCATCCAAGACATTCGCGGTACCGAGGCGAATGTCTATGCGGAGCTGCGGCGCATTTGCTCGCTGTGCCAGGACTACGATCCGAAATCGCCGGCTGCGATTGAGTTTTACAAGCGGACGCAAGCTAAGCTCTTCTATGCAGTAACATCGAATACGCCGTCGATGATCCTTGCCGAGCGCGCGGTTTCGAGTGAGCCGAACATGGGGCTTCAGACGTGGTCCAAGGTCGAAATCACGCAAAAGGACGCGCTCGTCGCTAAGAACTATCTGACCGAAACCGAAATTCGAGAGCTGAACCGGCTAACGGCGATCCTGCTCGATGTCTTTGATGATCAGCTGGCAATCGGCAAACTCACCCTCATGAGCGAGGCCGCCGAGCTTCTTGACAGCCAATTGAAGCAGCTAAATCGCGCGGTGCTCAACCACGGCGGCAAGGTTTCGTCTCCGGTTGCTGAGGACCGAGCAAAGGAAGCTTATGCCCGCTTCGATGAGATGCGCCGTGCGGAACGAAAAGAAAGAGCACAGGCGGAGCTTGCCGAGCTGAAGAGTGTCGACAAGTCTTTGCCAAAGACGCGCCGGAAGAGCACGCCGCCGCTTAAGTAATTCATTTTGCGCAATCTTCCTGCGCCGGGGTCCCCAGAAGGCAAAAGCTCCGCGCATTTCCCTTGCAAGTCCATGTCGCCGCTGTATTGATCGAGCACTCTAAGAGATTTAATTTTGACCTTTAATCGTCCACCGTTTCCGGAGACCGCGATGCCAGGCATTTATTTGGAGCCTGTCGGGTTGCTTTACGGCGCTGCAGCGCGAGAGGCCATCTCAGCAGGTGGCGCGCTGCCACTCGCTGGCGGTCCCATTGCCTTTGGCGCAGTCCGCCTATGGGAAGGCGAACCGGGCAATGTGAAACATGCCATCGCCCGCACCAGCACGATGGAAGCAATCGATGAGCCCGTCATAAAGGACCTGCTCGCCCGCATAGTCGCACCGCGCCCACCACTCGCGGGCCTTTCTCTCGATAGGCCGCGTATCATGGGCGTTATCAACGTCACGCCTGACAGCTTTTCGGATGGCGGCGATTATCAGGACAGCGGCGCGGCAATAGCTCACGCTAAGACGCTCATTGCGGAAGGTGCGGATATTCTGGACATAGGCGGGGAGTCAACCCGCCCTGGAGCCCAGCCGGTAAATGTCGAGGAAGAATTGCGGCGCGTTTTGCCTGTGTTGCGTGGCGCGGCCGGTCTGGGTGCGCCTATCTCCATCGACACTCGTAAGCCCGAAGTAATGCGAGAGGCAGCGGCAGCAGGTGCTGCAATCATCAACGACGTGTCTGGGCTAAGTTTCGCCGGTAGCAGCCTCAGCACTGTCGCGAGCCTGGGCGTGCCGGTTATAATCATGCATGCCCAGGGCGATCCCCAGGTAATGCAGGAAAACCCGAGCTACAAGGACGTTGTGATCGAGGTCTATGACTTCCTTGAAAAGCGCATTGAAGCTGCCGTCGCCGCAGGCATTCGCAGGGAATTGATTGTTGCCGATCCCGGCATCGGGTTTGGCAAGACGCTTCGTCACAATTTATCGCTCTTCGAAAGTCTAAGCCTTTTTCACTGTCTAGGGGTGCCACTGCTCGTTGGTGCGTCACGCAAACACTTCATCCATGGCGTTGCCGGGGCCGCGTCAGCAAAGGACCGTATGCCGGGCAGCTTGGCAGCAGCACTTGCCGCGATCGAGCAGGGCGTGCAAATCAGTCGCGTCCACGATGTTTTCGCAACAGCTCAAGCTTTCTCGGTTTGGCGGTCAGCGCGCATGGGACAAGAAATCGCCGCAGAAATTCCACACTCCCACAATTAGGGCGTGGCAAACTGGGTGAAATTGATAACCACCACAAATGGCCGTTCAAGACGGCGGCTGCATTTATATAGAAAAAACAAGCATAAATTTATGGTGATGCTTTATGCTGCCCGCTTAGTGGCGAGTTGTATGCAATAAGCAGGTTGCAGAAACTCAAGATACAAAGAAGGCTCATCAATAGTTTGAATATAATATATTTCGAATTACAATAGACATTCAGCTGGTGTGGGAAGGAGAAAGGGGCTCAACCTTTCATCATCCTTGCAAGTCATCCGGCATTCTTTTTTGTATCGAGTAAGAGTGACTATGCACGCAAGGTCAAGGTAATGGCGCGAAAGCTTTTTGGAACAGACGGAATCCGCGGTCAGGCAAATACTCACCCAATGACCGCTGAGATCGCTTTAAAAGTGGGCATGGCCGCTGGCCATATGTTCACGAACGGCGGCCACCGTCATCGCGTGGTCATCGGCAAGGATACACGGCTTTCGGGCTATGTGATCGAATCCGCCTTGGTTTCAGGATTCACCTCCGTCGGCATGGACGTTGTCCAGCTTGGACCGGTTCCTACCCCCGCAGTAGCGATGCTTGTCCGCTCTCTTCGCGCCGATTTAGGCGTGATGATTTCGGCGTCCCACAATCCCTATCGCGATAACGGCATCAAGCTGTTCGGACCTGATGGGTATAAGCTTTCCGATGAGGTCGAGGAGCGGATCGAAGGCTATGTCAACGGCGAGATCGGCAGTCTGCTGGCACAGCCGGATTTTATTGGCCAAGCTCGCCGCATGGATGGCGTCCTCGACCGCTATGTTGAATTCGCCAAACGCACGCTTCACCGCACGATTAGTCTTAGCGGTTTGAAGGTTGTCGTCGACTGCGCGAATGGCGCTGCCTATCGGGTTGCCCCGGCAGCCTTATGGGAGCTTGGGGCCGAAGTCATCGCGCTTGGTGTTAACCCGGATGGACGCAACATCAACCGCGAATGCGGATCGACGGTGCCGGAAACTGTATGCCGGAAAGTTCGGGAGTTCTGGCGCAAATATAGGAATTGCGCTTGATGGCGACGCGGACCGAGTGGTTATTTCGGACGAAAACGGCCGAGTCGTCGATGGCGATCAAATCCTTGCAGTCATCGCTGGCAGTTGGCTTGATACCTCCCGCCTCCGGGGTGACGGCATTGTGGCAACGGTGATGTCAAATCTTGGGCTTGAGCGGCATCTTAACGGGCTTGGTCTCACGCTTGAGCGCACGAAAGTTGGTGACCGTTACGTCGTCGAAAGGATGCGGCGCGGCGACTATAATGTCGGCGGCGAACAATCGGGCCACGTTGTTTTGTCGGATTATACGACGACTGGGGATGGGCTTGTCACGGCGCTGCAGGTTCTGAGCGTTCTGGTGCAGAGCGGCAAACCCGTCAGTGAAATTTGCCGCCGCTTCGAGCCTGTTCCTCAACTCATGAAAAATGTTCGCTACGCTGGCAGCAAACCTCTTGAAAATGAAGCGGTCAAAGCAGCCATCGAAGCGGGACGCCGCCGCCTCGGCAATATCGGCCGCCTGGTCATTCGCGCTTCAGGAACGGAGCCGGTGATCCGCGTTATGGCCGAGGGAGACGATGAAAGCCTCGTTGCCGACGTGGTCAACGACATCGCCGCATTGATCGAAAAGCATGCGTCGGCCGCAAGCGGAGCAGTGGCGAGCGGCGGCTCAATCCATCAAGCTCACAATTAGGCTGCACCTGTGAAGCGCGAACGAAGCGCAACAGTAAGCAGTGCAGGATGGCGGCGCGGTGGATTTTTTTCACTGCATCGCCACGGTGTCCTCAACCGCGATGACGGCTCGCGTACCAGTTCGGGCCCGGCTGTGCCTTTTGCTAAGCACAAGTAAAAATTGCAACAAAAATTGGCTTATTTAGTATATTTCTCGCTTCCGCAAGTCTTATTTAACCTAACTAATTTACCAAAGCTCTTAATAGCGACCCTCCCGCTGCTTCACCTCTCCAGCCCGGATTAGCGCCATGAGCTTCCATACCGACCAGGATACCTTCCAACACATATCGCCGCTACAGGCGGCGAGTCGCTTCGATTCCCTTTTTGATGTCTACGGTCTCAGCCTCAAGCAAGAGGCTGATCAAGAGCAACGTACCGTGACGCTTATCGCCCGGTCGCCAGCATCACCGGCGGCTCAAGCGCTCGCGATGAACCTCGGCCGTTTTGAGCCCTTGTCGGTCGAAGTCGGCATAATATTTGCTCAGATCGCCCCGGCCCATTGCCTCGAATTTATGGTGCAGGCGCTTCAAGGAGCGTGCAGTCATGCGCCGGAGACGATTATTCGCTGGGCCAAGAACCGCGCCCTTCTCGATGCCCATGAGCGGCTTACCCTCGGCCGCACGCTTTGCTGGACCGGTGACTCCATGCGGCGGACCGAAGACACGCGCAGCGCCATCGACCGCGTAGACGACGCCACACCAGCCATGTTGTCGGAGGCCAATGCAAGCTTCGCCGCGTTGTGGAAGGCTTCGAAACCGTTGCCGAGAAATCTTCTCACGAGACCATTAGGCCAAGCATTCCGGCCAACTATGGGCGCCGAAGTGCCAGCCGAGACAGTTTCGTCGAATACGCCGAAGGTTGTCCGCTTGGACGAATATCTGCGCTTGCGCCGCCATTAAAGAGCGGCCTTACGCGGGCTTCTTACCGTTCCGTTAACTTCAACTCAATACGCCGGTTCCGGCGTAAATCGGTTTCGGAGCCACCGCTTGCAAGCGGCTGAAACTCTCCGAAGCCTGCGGCGACGAGTCTGTAAGGCGGAACGCCTCGGCCCATAAGGTACTTCACCACCGAGATGGCGCGGGACGAGGAAAGTTCCCAGTTCGACCTGAAGGTGGACGTTGCGATAGGCCTAATGTCGGTGTGTCCATCGATCCGGAGAACCCAGTTGAGTTCCTTGGGTATACGTCCTTCGAGTTGCTGGAGTGCAAGTGCAAGCTTATCCAATTCGGCAAGCCCTGCTGCTGTTAGATCAGCAGAACCGCTCTCGAAAAAGATTTCCGATTGGAACACGAAGCGGTCGCCGACCACCTGAATATCGTCGCGGTCTCCGAGCGACTTTTTAAGTTCGCCGAAAAATGTAGACCGGTATTGCGAAAGTTCCTGTACGCGCTTTGCCAGCGCCACATTCAACCGCTGCCCAAGATCGGCAACCTGCGCCTGCGATTGCTTATCGCGCTTCTCTGAGTCCCCGAGCGAATTTTCGAGCGCGGCAATCTGCTTCCTAAGCGCTGCGATTTGCTGATTAAGAAGTTCGATCTGCGCCAAGGCTTGCGCGGTCAGGCCCCGCTGCTCGTCCAGTTGCTTGGTGACGGCGCCCACGCGCACCTCAGCCGAAGTCCCTTTTTGCCCTTCGGCGTTCACGAGCCCCGCGAGCCTTTTCTTTTCCGCATCCGAGGCGGAGAGAGTCACCCGGAGCGAAGAGGCCTCATCTTCAGCGTTTTTCTTTTGAGATCTCTCAAGCGAAAGCAGATCGGCCATTTGCGCAATTTGCTTTTGCAACCTTGCGAGCACGGTGTCTTTGCCGGAAGCTTCCTGCGCAACAAAATATTGCGCGACCATGAAGAGCACCATGAGGAAGGTAACGACAAGCAGGAGTGTGGAAAGCGCGTCCACGAAGCCCGGCCAGTAGTCAATCCCTCCGTGGTTGCGGCGGCGCGATCTCGAGAGGGGCATCGTTACCTATCCACTGAATCGCGGCGAGGGGCACGCGCTGCGATTTCTCGCAATGCGGATGCCAATCGGTTCTGTTCCTTCAGAACGGCTGCTAATTCACTCTGACCTTGCGATTGTTCATCGACCCATTCGCGAAGGATTTTTTGCTCGGCGCGCATCTGCAAGACGAGCTTGTCAATTCCGTCCGACAACCGCACCAGGCTTTCGCCATTCGCGGAACCGCCGCCGCGAATAACATTCTGCTCGATCTTCTCGGCCAGATCAGAAATGCTGCGCCCCATGTCCAAAAGCGCGAAGCGCAATTGAGACTGCGCTGCCGACGAATTGCCTGCACCATCCGAGCGCATCTCGGTAATGGTGGAGAGCCATTCCTCTAGTTCATTGTAAAAGCGTGATTGAGCCTGCCCGGCTTGCAAATCGAGAAAACCAAGGATGAGAGAACCCGCAAGGCCGAAAAGCGATGCGGAAAAAGCGGTTCCCATTCCCTTGAGAGGCGCTTCAAGACCGGTCTTGAGTTCCTGAAAGACCTGCGCCGATTCTTTGCCATCGGTGTTCAGCGCCGCAATGGTGTCGCCCACCGAGCCCGTCGTGAGCAGAAGACCCCAAAACGTACCCAAAAGACCGAGGAAGATAAGAAGACCCACCAAGTAGCGGGTTGTTTCCCTGCTTTCGTCGAGCCGCGATGCTATGGAGTCGAGGATAGAGCGCATTGCGGTCGTCGAAATCGCGGCCTGTCCCTGACGGCGGCGTAGCATTGTGGCCATCGGCGCCAACATAACCGGCGCCCGTTCCATGGCGAGGCCGGGATCGGCCACACGGAAATTGTTGACCCAGCGGACCTCGGGGTAGAGCCTCAGGACTTGTTGAAAAGCATAGAGGATGCCGAAAACCAGCACGCCAATTATGAGTGAGTTGAGGGGGCGGTTATTATCGAAATTCGACAGAATTTGCTTGTGGATAATAGCCGTCATTAGCCCGGTCAGAACCAAAAAAAGGAACATGCGCCAGACAAATGTCTGGGGACCGGAGAGGGTTTTATAGTAGGGCGCTTTACTCATTATACACTTCTACCAGCTCATAACGGCAAGAAATGGATATTCTCTCGCTTTCCCTTACATCATTTGGGCCTTACAGGGAATCGAATCATAAGTTCCAAAGCAATGAAGTTAATGATTGGCCTATGCGGCGGCGAGGCGCTTCAGAAGTTCGCGGGTGATGGCCTCGTTTCCGGCGACAATACCCCCGGTTTTTAGCATTGCGGATCCTCCGTTAAGATCCGATGCAAAGCCTCCGGCTTCACGAACGAGCACAATTCCGGCTGCCATATCCCAAGCCTGAATATCGCTCTCCCAATATCCATCGAAACGGCCCTGCGCAACCCAGGCGAGGTCTATGGACGCGGCACCTGTGCGGCGGATGCCGGCTGCATCACGCATGACGGCTCCAAGTTCGCGCAGATAGCCTTGATGCCCGGTCTTGCCGCGATGGGGAATTCCCGTCGTAATCACTGCGTTATCGAGGTTTGACCGCGCGGCGACCCGCAGCCGTTGCCGGTCATTCAAGAAAGCGCCCTTGCCCTTTTCGGCGGCGTAGAAGTCACCCGTGGCCGGATTGTAGATGAGTCCGGCAACGAGTTCACCATCCCGCTCCAGCGCGATGGAAATCGAGAACAGCGGTATGCCGTGGAGAAAGTTCGTCGTGCCGTCGAGCGGATCGACGATCCAGACATGCGTCTTATCGGGCCCTTCCACAAAGCCGCGCTCTTCCATGAGAAAGCAGTACCCGTGCCGGGCGCGGCTCAGCTCTTCGTAAAGAATGGTTTCGGCGCGGTGATCGGCGGCGGACACAAAATTGCCCGGCCCCTTTACGCTCACCTGAAGGTGCTCCACCTCGCCGAAGTCACGCGAAAGGCTGCGCCCAGCTTTCCTGGCAGCGTTGATCATCACAGTCATCAGCGCCGATGCTGGCACGGTGAGGCTCCTACAATGTAAAACCGAAACTGGCTGCGAGTTTAGTCCGCGCGGCGGACATAGGCGATTTCGTTGGTATCGACGATCACCTTTTCGCCCGCGGTCACGAATGGCGGCACCATTACCCTCACCCCATTCTCAAGTATCGCAGGCTTATAGGATGATGCCGCCGTCTGGCCCTTCACAACGGGATCGGCCTCCGCAACCATGAGCGTAACCTGATCGGGCAATGAAATGCCGATTGCGCGCCCATCATGCTGCTCCACGACAACCATCATACCGTCTTGCAGGAACGCAGCGCGCTCGCCTACAAATTCCTGGGCGAGTTCCATTTGCTCATAGGTGCCCGTGTCCATGAACACGAGCATGTCGTCCTGCTTGTAAAGAAACTGGTAGTCCCTCTGCTCAAGCCGGACTTTCTCAACCGTTTCCGATGAACGGAAGCGCTCGTTTAGTTTCGAGCCATTAATCAAGTTTTTAAGCTCAACTTGATTGTAAGCAGGGCCTTTGCCTGGCTTTACCGCTTGTGTTTTTACCGCCACCCAAAGGCTATTATTATGCTCGATAACATTGCCTGGACGAATTTCGTTGCCGTTAATCTTCATAAATTGCTCGCTTGAGGGAGGTTCACCTGACGGTGTCGCTTGGGTTGGGGGCGGGTGTCAAGTGCTCTGAGGTTTTGTGCTTACTGAGTTCAGATGATTGTCAGCAACTCAGGCGGCTTCTGAGATGCGCCATTCACAACAAAACTCTGCGAGAGATATTCGGGCGAGCGCATTTCGACGAGGCGCGAGGCGGTCCGCTGAAAAAATTCGGCCTCTCCCTCGGCTTGATAGAGCGCGTCAGGCTCTACTTCGGCGGAAATCACTAGCCCCGTGTGATGATCGTAAAGCGTGTCGATGAAGGTTATGAAGCGCTGGGCCTGATTGCGGCGTTCGCGGTTGAATATCGGGATGCCGTCCACAAAGATCGTATGGTATCGCCGCGCAAGCGCGAGATAATCTTGAGCGCCGAGGGGCTTTTCGAACAAATCGGCGAATCCGAAGCGGGCGGCGCCAACGCTTACGGCCGGGGCGATCACCTCTCGCCCAAGGACGGTTAAGCTTTCCTCAACGCTGGCCTCGCCAAAGGTGAGCTTTCGCCACATCTCGTCCATGCCCGCCTTTGCTGCGGCGTCTGCTGGCGTGAAATACAACTCTCCGTGGGAGAGATGCTCAAGCCGGTAGTCCCGCGAGGCTTCAAGTTGAAGAACCTCCATATTTTCTTCAACGAGATCGATAAAGGGCAGGAAGAGATCGCGGTTGCGCCCGTTCTTATAAAGATCGTCTGGATGCGCGTTTGAAGTGACGACAATGACAGTGCCTTTTTGCAGCATCGCGCCGAAAAGGCGATGCACAATGGTTGCGTCGGCAATGTCTACGATGAAGAGCTCGTCCAGGCACAGAAGCTGCGCCTCCGATGCGATTGAATTCGCAACCAGAAGCACCGGATCGTCCTTGATCTCGCGGCGCGCTACCGCCAATCGCGCATGAACATCCGCCATGAATTCATGAAAATGCACTCTGCGCTTCTTTGCGACCGGCACGGTTTGGAAAAAGAGGTCCATAAGCATGGTCTTTCCCCTGCCGACGGCGCCGAAAATGTAGAGTCCTCTCGGCACCTCGCCACGCCGCCTCGTGAAAAAGGAAAAGAAATCGGTTTTTTGGGGCGGCGTGTAATGGGCGAGGCGATTGGCGAGGAGCTGCAACTTTTCCACAGCCAATTCCTGCGCATTGTCCGGCGCAATGTCGCCTTGCGCCAGCAAGCGGCGATATCTTTGCAGTAATATTTCGGTCATGAGTGAGGTTTAATGAACGTTGCGAAGCTCGAGCTCAATCGCCGTTATTGTCGGATTTGGGGATAATAGCTCTATTTCAAAGTCTGTCCGGCGCCCACCCTTGATTTTCGATCCCCCGCCGGGAAGATTGGCCGAGTATTCGCGATCAAGCTCGGGGTTTTGGTCCTTAATCGTGATGAAAAATTCTGGCGCTTTCACTTTTCGCTGCGATCGATTATAGACGCTTCCGCTTATGACAACGACCGGTTTGTTTTCAGACATGGCCCATTTGTACTGAACGCTTTCGAATATCAGCGGTTGAACAGTAACCGGCATTCCGATCATCCGATAGACTGGAACGAGACCCGGTAGCGAATCGGCCACAATATCCCGGAACGCCAAAAAGCCGATCACCAAACCGGAGGCGGCGCAGAGGAACAATCCCCAACCAGCGGCCAGCGCTAGGCCTCCCCTATGCCGTGAAGGCAGGGCATCGCCCGAGTGTTCCTGTGTTCTTTCTATGTCGCGGTAAAGCCGGTCATCGAAAGCAACATCTTCCGCCGGCACGTAATCATCGTCCTGCGGCGTTTCTTCAGCATAAGGCGCGCGATGAGGCGCGTTTGAACGAAGCCGGGATTCAAGCTCCTGTGCAAGCTTGTCCTCCCCGTACCGGATTGGGCGAGTATTCTCCGCTGAAAAACCTTGGTGGCCGATCCGCTCTAATATGTCACGAGCATGCGCTGCGGCATCCGTGTCAACTTGTTCGTCAATTTCTTGTGCGTAAGCCTCGCTCGAAATAGCGCCACCGCCTCGCCAGCTTGGGCTTGGCTGCGGGTCCTCGTGATCGCCATCATGGCCGTTCCAATCGTCGCTTCCGTCCGCTGCAGAGGTTAGCTCCGCTTGCCCGTATTCGTCTTTCTGCACCGCTTCTACATCTTCAGCCTGGGCCTCGGAATCGTCACGGTATTGTTGCTGGGAATATTCCCGGTCGCTTTCCCAGCCGTCCCCTGCGGGGGCCTCCGCATCGGGAGAGTTGTTGAAATATCTTTGGCCCGCGTCCGCTAAACTCTGCTCATTTTGTGTGTCCGCGAAACCTTCAACCGCCGCCGCTGCGAAACTGCGCCCTTGAGAAGCCGGACGGGCATCGGCCAGTGATGAAAAGACGCTTCGCACAGCGGCGCGCGCATCTTCAAGTGTCTCTAGTGGTTCACCCGGGGGGGCAGACGAAACCCGCTCCTCAGCCATAGAGGGGCGCGGGAAGGGGATCGTTTCCGCCGAAACTGACCGAGGTCCTGCTCGATCCGCCGGTTCAGCATCGTCAGGCCGATTCTTGCGGCGGAAGCTTCCAAACCAGCTCACCTTCCCGGTTTCGCGGTCGTCGGCAGCCGGAGGGACGACCTGCAAACCGAAATCCTCGGGGGCGGCCTCTTCCCTTTCGTTTGAGCGCCGAGCTTCCTCCGCAGCAGCCCCGGGCGCAAAGCGCCCGAAAAATGCAGTGTCTTGGCTTGGCTGATCCTCCCGGGCAAATTGCATGGGTGGAGCGCTTGGCTCAGGGCTTCCCGAAAATTCAGCGTCTTCCTCTGGCTGAGACGTAGTAACACTCGCGACAGGCGCTTGCTTTTCCTCTTCGGGCGCAGCGCTAGGAACTGCGCTTGCGGCTTGCTCGGCGACTGCATTCGGCATAGCCCGCCAGACGGTCGAGCATTTTGCGCAGCGAACTGTACGGCCGTCCGCAGGAAACGCAGTCTTAATGTCGTAACGGGTCGCGCAGGCTGGGCATTCGATGATCATCCATCAACCCTATCTCTTAGTTTTATCTCAGCGCTGTCTCGGCTTTGTCGAAATCGATTGCTACTTCGTGTGGGCTTTATCATAAAACAAAGCGAAGAGCGAACAGCAGGGTTAAGGTTGTGGTAGCAGGTCATGCTCTTATCCGATTCGAAAATGTCGGTCTCCGCTATGGAGTCGGGCAAGAAATTTTGCGCGACATCAATTTTCATCTTCAGCCCGGTTCCTTCCACTTTTTAACTGGCGCGTCTGGTGCGGGGAAAACCACGCTGCTTAGAATGTTGTTTATGTCCCTTCGACCTACCCGGGGGCTTGTCTATCTTTTCGGTCGGAATATTGCCAAGAATACGACAGGCCAGCGGGCGGATTTACGACGCCGCATCGGCGTTGTGTTTCAAGATTTCCGTCTGCTCGATCATCTGACAACCTGGGAAAATGTCGCGTTGCCGCTCCGCGTTATGGGCAAGAAGCAAAGCGATTATCGCGAGGACGTAACCGAGCTTCTGAAATGGGTGGGTCTCGGGGATCGAATGCACGCGTTTCCCGCAGTGCTTTCGGGCGGAGAAAAGCAGCGCGCCGCTATCGCACGTGCTGTGATAGGCAAGCCGGAATTGCTTTTGGCCGACGAGCCGACGGGTAACGTTGACCCGCAAATGGCGCGCCGTTTGCTGCGGCTTTTTATTGAATTAAACCGCCTTGGCACCTCAGTAATTATCGCAACCCACGATTATCAACTCATGTCTCAATTCCCCGGGATGCGGATGCAGCTTGAGAACGGCCGTCTCGAACTCCATGAATAGGATTGCATGAGCATGACTACAATGGAGACATCTCCAGCGCTTCCGGTCCCCGTACAAACCCGGGGAAAACATGTAACAAAATATGCGCGCACCAATGCGCCCATCGTCCCGCCAGGGTCAGTGGCCGGGCGGTCGCTCACTTTTGTGATCGCGATTATGGCATTTCTCGCCGCGCTCACCGCAGGAGGTGTCTATATAATTTTTCAGGCGGCAAATACCTGGACGAATAATATTTCCTCGGAAATCACGGTTCAGTTTCAGCAACGCGGCGGAGACGCCACGGACGCCAAAGTCGCGGAAATAGTTAAGTTTCTCTCAGACCAAAATGGGGTAAGACGCGTTACTTCCTACTCCCGCGAACAGTCGTTGAAATTGGTTGAACCTTGGATCGGCAAATCCGATGTCTTAAAAAGCTTTGCGATCCCGCGATTGATGGCTGTGGAAATCGACCGCGATTCCCCGCCCGATCTTTCAACTCTGAAGAAAGTCCTCGAAGCAAAATATCCCGGGTCAATTCTTGACGACCATGGGCTTTGGCGCAGGGAAATACGTCACCTGACGCGCGTGCTCGAACTCGCCGGTGCCGGGATGCTTGCCCTAATTACGGCAGCAACAGCCGCAGTCATCGTCGCCGCAGCAACAAGCGCGCTCGCCTCCAACCGGGAGATTGTCGAGGTTTTGAATTTTGTCGGAGCCGAAGAAAAGTTTATCGCTAAGCAGTTCGAGACGCACTTCCTGAAGGTGGGCGTCCGTGCCGGCATTTTCGGCGCTGGCTTGGCTGCGCTCGGCTTTCTTTCCATACCCTATTTCGCTGAATGGCTGGGAAACACTGCGACTTCGGCCGCTGAGATCAGGCGATTCGTGGGAGCTGGCACCCTCGATATTGGGGGCTACATCATTCTTTTGATGGTGGTAATTGCTGTTGCGGGCATTTGCAAAATGACGTCCCGCTACGGCGTCCGGCGCATTCTAAACCAGCATAACAACTAAATTGCCACGGTTGGTTGAGTACGAATTTTAGGCAAAAAACCTGTATGCACCAGCAAAAGGCTTGCGATATACTGCCGATAGGATGAGCTCAAACCAAGAGAAGATAAAAAGAACTTCTAGATTCAGCGCGAGGGCCATACTTTCCCACGCCGTTAGCGTTGTAGCATTCTTTGCTCTCCTCCTTGTTTGCGGTTTCTTTGTATTTGCCTACGCCGTCAGTGTGATCTCTCCCTCATCCTTACGTGAGGCCGATGGCATCGTGGCATTGACCGGCGATGAGGTTCGAATACACGAAGCCGTTCGCTTGCTAGCGAATGGCAAGGCAAAGCGCCTCCTAATTTCAGGCGTTTACCCGACCACCAACAAGCCGGAAATCATTAGCCTTAATACAATTGCTCGGGGAGACGCCTCCTTGTTCCGCTGCTGCGTCGATCTCGACAAGCGCGCCCTCAACACAGAATCGAATGCTTTTGAGACGACGCTTTGGGCCCGGCAGCAGGGCTTTCACTCTTTGATCGTTGTGACTTCGGACTACCACATGCCGAGGAGCCTCGTGGAATTGCGCCAGTCCATGCCCGATGTGGAGCTGATTGCTTACCCGGTCAGGTCACGTAAGCCGGACACAAATTGGTGGAGTCATCCGAGAACCGTGTGGGTTCTCGCTAAAGAATATATGAAATTCGTTACAGCATTGGCGCGCTACGCCGCCAACTCCTTTGCCAATAGCGGGGAAAAGGCGGAAACACACAGCCGGGTAGTAGCCGATGCGCGCGCTGGCTAAAGCCGTTCTTTACGCCAGATCGCTTCTTTTCTATCCAGTCGTCTACACGAACTGGGCTCTTTTTCTTGTCCTTGGAAGCTGGCTCTTATTTGGCCCACGCAGATGGGCGATGGCTGGCCTTGCGGCTCACGGTCGGGCAACTGTCTGGCTATTGCGTGTGTTCTGCGGCACCAAAATGGAAGTGCGCGGAAGCGAAAAGCTTCTCAAAGGTCCAGTAATAGTTGCCGCAAAGCACCAGTCCGCGTGGGACACTTTCGCGCTTATTTCGCTTATGCGCGACCCGGCGCTGGTTATGAAAGCCGAATTACTTTCTATTCCTCTCTATGGCTGGTTCTGCCGCAAATTCGAACACATCCCGATCAAGCGCGAGCTTGGGCCGTCGGCATTGCGGCAAATGGTTCGTGAAGCGCGCAGCCGTGCTGCCGAAGGGCGGGAGATCGTAATTTTTCCTGAGGGAACAAGGCGGATGCCTGGGGCTGAACCGTCCTATAAGCCCGGCATTCTTCTTCTTTATCAGGACTTAAATTTGCCGGTTTGCCCGTTGGCGCTCAATTCTGGCCTATGCTGGCCCCGGCATTCCATTCTCCGCTATCCCGGCACAATCACTGTTGAATTCCAAGATCCTATCCCCCCGGGCTTGTCACGCCAGGAGTTCATGGAACGGCTTGAGAACTCAATCGAAACCGCCTCCGAGCGGCTTGCGCTTGAGTCATATGACGAGCTGTGCCGGAAGGGATTCCATCCGCCGGTGGCTGGCTATCTAAGCAAAGTTAAACCGTGAGCGGTTATATGTTGTCCTCCCGCGCGCGACGCGAGGAGCCGTCACACGTTCGTTGATAGCGCCCCCTGGATCGCCGCGGCGCGGTGCGCCTCGCGATGACGATTCCTGGGCTGCCATTGCGATGCCGAGCGAAGCGCGCACTGCACCTCGTCATCTACCATGTTTTTACGGCTTGCGCGTCACGCAGCATGGCGCTGAGAATGGTGACGAGCTTGCATGATCGGCGCGTTCTAAACGGCATCTTCTGGCGGCTGCGGACCGGGGCGCGTCCAAGCGGAGCTTGGCTTCGCCAAGACGGCCGACATCCCGGCGCGCTACGGCCCCTACACCACCTGCGTGAACCGCTTCAACCGCTGGCGCAAAGCGGGGGTCTGGGACAGGCTTTTTCAGGCCGTTTCAAAGGCTTACGATGACGATATCCAGATGATCGACTCGTCGTCCATCCGCGTTCATCAACACGCCGCCAATGGTCAAAAAAACCGAGCGATCCCGTTGCATGGGTCGCTCGCGCGGCGGCCTGACGACGAAGGTCCATGCCTTGGTCGACGCCGCTGGCTTACCCATCGCTCTGAAACTGAGCGAGGGACAAGCCCACGATGGACGCGCCGCCGCCGATATGTTCGACACCGTGCAGGCTGGGCACATCCTGCTCGCTGACCGCGCCTATGATTCGGACGCCCTGCGCGACAGCCTCCTAAAGCGCGGCGCATGGGGCAACATCCGGTTGCTGACCAACCGCAAGAATTGTCCCGCCTTCTCAGCCTGGCTCTACCGCCAGCGCAACGCTGTCGAAAAATTCTTCAATAAACTCAAGCACTTCCGCGCCGTCGCCACCCGATACAACAAAAGAGACGACAACTTCCTCGCCTCCGTTAAACTGGCTTCCCTTCGCATCTGGCTGCGAGCTTATGAGCCGGTGACCTAGACTAACCCGCAACTCTGGCGTGCAAACGCGCCGCTCCGCTGTCGCTCATCGGCTACAGAGCATTGCAATTATGCGCGGATACTGTCTGCTGTGCTGGCGCGTTGAGCGGGGATCTTTTAATCATTGGGCAAGGCAGGGATTGTGGGGCTTTTACTACCTGCCACCTGGGTTACTTGAGAAAATAGGACAACGATGAAAAACGCACTCATTTTCGGCGCGTCCATGCTGGCCGTTGCCGCAGCCGCTATTGTTCCTGCGTCCGCTGCTGATATGTATCGCGCTGACGTAGGCGGCTACAAAGACGCTCCAATCTACAGCGCAAACATCTGGTCTGGCTTCTATGCTGGCGCGCATCTCGGCGGCGCCTGGGGCACCAGCGATGTAAAAGGTACTCCATCATTCTCCAGCGATGCCAACGGCGTTATCGCTGGCGGCCAGCTTGGCTACAATTGGGAACGCGGTAATCTCGTGCTTGGCCTGGAGCTCGATCTCGGCTCCATGGATGTGAGCCACAGCGCGGCTGTGCCAGGCACCGCTCTTCGCTCTAGCCTTGATAGCGGTTTCTATGGCGACATAACTGGCCGTCTCGGCTACTCGTTTGGCACTGCGCTGCTCTACGCCAAGGGCGGTTTTGCTGCATTGGACGCGGAAGGCAAAGTAACCGCAGCTAACGGCATCGTTACCCCTACCAATAGCTTTACCGGCTGGACGCTCGGCGGTGGTCTTGAATATTCGCTTTCATCGGCTTGGAGCGTGAAGGCCGAGTATCAGCATTTCGATTTTGGCAGCGAGCAGTCAAACCTGAATATCGGTGGCCGTGATTTCAAATTCGATCATGACCTGACGGTTGATACCGTGAAGGCTGGCGTCAACTATCACGTCGGCCATGGCTACGAACCTCTGAAATAGCCGATCTCGAATATAGTCTCGCCTAAACTAAAACGGCGCCCCCTGGTCTCAGGGTGGCGCCGTTTTTATTTTGCTCCGCCGCTGCCGAGCTGCACACCCCAGAAAGCCAGAAAGAAAGCTGTCCTTTGCGTTGGGCCCGTCGTCTTAGCGCGTAAGAAGGAAGAAAGCGCGGCTCCTGGGAGGAGGAAAGGAGCCGCGTTCCGTAAACCAGGGGCGGAATTTTAGCCGCCCCTCCTGGCTTACATATTGTAGGCGCGCTCGCCGTGCTCGGCGATGTCGAGACCCTCGCGCTCCGTTTCTTCGGAAACACGCAAGCCGACGATCAAGGAGATGATGAGATAGACGGCCAAGCTACCAATTGCCGACCAGGCGATGGTCATGGCGACGGTTTTTGCCTGAATGATGAGCTGAGACGCCATATCGTATTCGCCGATGGCGCTATAGGGGCAGTCGCTCGTCACGACGCCGTCTTTCACGACGCACTTTGTATAGTCGATGATGCCTATGCCACCATAAGCTGGCGCCGCGACGATGGCAGTGCCGATCGCGCCGAGAATGCCGCCAATCGCATGAACGCCGAACACATCGAGCGTGTCGTCATATTTGAGCGCGCTTTTCACCGCCGTGCAGAAGAAGAAGCACACCGCGCCCGCAACAAGGCCGAGTATGAGAGCGCCCATTGGGCCAGCATAGCCAGAAGCAGGCGTTACAGCTACGAGGCCTGCGACAACACCCGAAGCGAGGCCAAGAAGACTGGGCTTACCCTTGAACAGCCATTCCACCAGCAACCAGGAGAGTCCTGCCGCAGCAGTAGCGACGAAGGTGTTCGCCATTGCAGTCACTGCGCCTAGATTTGATTCAAGGTTTGAACCAGCATTGAAGCCGAACCAGCCGACCCAGAGCAACGAGGCGCCAACCATGGTGAGCGTCAGCGAATGCGGCGGCATTGGCTCACGGCCAAAGCCAATGCGGCGGCCGAGAAGCAGCGCTCCAACAAAGCCCGCGATACCGGCGTTGATATGCACAACCGTTCCGCCCGCGAAGTCCAGGGCGCCGAGCTGGAAGGCATAACCAGACTTAGCGAGGGCCACTGCGTTATTCGTAGCGAGATCGTTCGGGCCTGGGTTGAACCAAACCGAATGCGCAATCGGGATATAAACGATTGTGCACCAGAGGATGGCGAAAAGCACGATCGCCGAAAACTTCATGCGCTCGGCGAAGCCACCAATTGCAAGCGCGGTCGTTATCGCCGCAAATGTCATTTGGAAGCAAATATAGACGAGTTCATCAATGCCGACACCGACCGAGAAGGTTGAAGCCGGGGGAGTTTTGGCATCGATACCATGCATGAACAAACGTGATCCGCCACCAAGGAAAGGCGACAGGAAGCCGCTGCCTTCTGTGAATGCGAGGCTGTATCCATACACAAACCACAGCACGCAAACGATGCACTGGATCGCAAACACTTGCGTCAGCGTGGACAGCATGTTCTTGGTCCGGACCATGCCGCCGTAAAACAGAGCGAGGCCTGGCACCGTCATCAGCAGAACGAGCAAGGACGATACCATCATCCAGCCGTCGTCAGCCTTGTTTACAACAAGGTCGGGTGCCTTTGCGCCTTGTGCATTTTGCGCAAGCGATGGGTCGGCTAAGAAAAGCACGCCCAGCGCCGCTGCGCCGAAAAGGACTAAATTACGCCGAACATTTTTCATTCGATTTCCCTTTTGGATCAGAGTGCAGCTTCGTTAATTTCGCCGGTACGGATGCGCACCGTTTGATCGATGGGCGTCACAAAAATTTTGCCGTCGCCGATCTGCCCCGTTTTTGCTGTCACAGAAATAGCCTCGACTACCTTATCGACTGAAGTAGACGGAACGGCTATTTCGATTTTGAGCTTGGGAACGAAATTCACTTCGTACTCCGCGCCACGGTAAATCTCCGTATGCCCCTTCTGTCGACCGTAACCCTTCACCTCGGTGACCGTCAGCCCTTCAATGCCGAGATCATCGAGAGCTTGACGGACATCTTCCAATTTAAACGGCTTGATAATCGCAATGACCATTTTCATGTGATTTATTCCCCCAAAGAGCCTTTACACTCTTCTGCTGCGAGGCCAGCGGCTAAGCATAAGTGCCGCACACTCATCGGTATTCAAAATGCGTGCCAAACGCGCGCGCGCCGGCAGATCTTCGCGCAAAGCGGAAATGCCCACGAACTCGGGTGAATCGGGGTCAAGCAGGAAATGATGCGGGATTAGATCGCTCTTGTTGCCTAATTGTTAGGCAACTTGGACAATATGTCGGCAACAACCTTAAGCCGAGCTTAAGCGATTATGAACATTGCGGGCGTTAGCGTTAAGCTCCAGAAAGGCGCGAGCGGCAGCGGGGGCGTGGGGTTTGAAGCCACCAATGAAGAAGACGAACACGTCCTGACCGGCTGCCGACCATGCCTTAGCGCGGTGTGACCAATGCCCCAATTCCTCAGGGGGATAGCCGGTTGGAACGTCTTCGCGGCTTCGCATCAGTCTTGCATAGGTAAAAGGCGCAGTCCCGCCCTCGATGAGGGGATAGTCTTCGGAGTCCGCCAGCACAATCGCGGTGCCCGCCTTCGAGGCCATGTCGATAAACACAGGCGTCTTGAAACTTTCGTGCCTCACTTCGAGCGCGTGGCGGAGTCGCCGCCCCTTCGCATCCGCAGGCAGAAGAGCAAGAAAGGCCGCAAAGTCATCTGCATCGAATTTTTTCGTGGGCGCGAATTGCCAGAGGATCGGCCCGAGCTTGTCGCCCAGTTCGTCTAACCCGCTTTCGATGAATCGCTCGATAGAGGACCCCGCCTCTGCCAGGACGCGCTTGTTCGTGGCGTATCGCGGCGCTTTGAGCGTGAACACAAAATCATCGGGCGTTTCATCCGCCCATTTGCGAAACGTGCCGGGCTTCTGCGTGCGATAGAAAGTGCCATTGACCTCGATGGTCGTAAGTTGACGGCTTGCATATTCCAGTTCGCGCGCGTGGGGGAGGCCAGACGGATAAAAAGTCTGCCGCCAAGGTTTGAAAGTCCAGCCGCCAATTCCAGCCCTGATCATAATAGGCCTCGCTCTGACAATCTATTGCGAAGGACAACCCATTTTCACGCCATCAAGTTTCGCGGTGGGCAGCGCAGTACCCGCAAATCCGCGCAGGCCAGATCGAATTTTTGGCCTGTCCATGATGCAAGCCCCCAAGGCTCGCATCATGGAAAATGGCTCAAGGCCAGACTTGCGGTCAATGGCCTGGCAAGCTGGCTTATGCCGCGATTTTTTCCTTGGGCATGATTTGGTCCGGCGCACCAAATCCCGGCAGCGCCTCGAAGCGGGCTTTCCAAGCGGAAAGGTGCGGCAGGTCGCTTAGGTCAAAACCACCGTCGGCAACGTAGTGGACCACCCCGTACACGTCGATATCGGCGATGGTCGGATGGCTTCCGGCGAGCCAGTCCCGCTTGGCAAGCTCCGCATCGAGGAAGCCGAGCGCTCTATTGCCTTCTTCGCTGAACATTGTTTGGACTGAAGCGTCGGCCTGACGGAAGCCCAGCCGGTAAGCGCGGGAGCGATAAATTGCGGGCGCAAGCTGATCGAAGTCCCAGTACATCCACTCGCGTATGAGCGCGCGTTCCGCAGGCGTCGCGCCCCCGAACTTGCCGAGAGTTTCCGCCAGATATTCGAGAATGGATGCGGATTGGCAGAGCGTTACATCTGGGCCAACCAAGCATGGCACCTGGCCGTAGCGGTTTTTCTCGATAAACGCTGGCTCCTTATGCTCGCGCGCCCGCATGTCGATATGGACATAGTCAAAGGGCTCACCACAAAGTGACATCATCAGTGCAACTTTATAGGTTGGTCCAGAAAGCCAGATACCATGTAAGGTGAAACGCTTCGCCATTTGACGTATCCTTAGCAGAAGGGTGGAGTTATTTTTTGCGCGAAGCGCGGAGCCTCGCATTTGCGCTCATAGCATGTTTCGAGAAAGACGTAACTTTGATGCCACTCCGCATGCTTATCCCGTTGATCGTCGCTTGTGGTCTTTTCATGGAAAACTTGGACGCAACGGTCCTCTCCACGTCGCTGCCTGCAATTGCGGCGGATCTGCATGAAGATCCGATTGCGCTCAAGCTAGCGCTTACGAGTTATCTTTTGAGCCTTGCTGTATTTATTCCGATCAGCGGCTGGGTCGCGGACAAATATGGCGCGCGCACTGTCTTTATGGGGGCTATTCTCGTCTTCAGCGCCGGGTCGATGCTCTGCGGCTTGGCGCATAACCTTCCCGAGTTCGTGGTCTACCGCATGATCCAGGGCCTCGGCGGCGCGATGATGGTGCCGGTAGGACGCCTTGTGATACTGAGAACCGTGACGAAATCGGAGATGATTTCAGCATTGGCGTGGCTGACGGTTCCCGCCCTTCTTGGCCCCGTGATCGGACCGCCGCTCGGCGGCTTCATCACCACCTATTTCCATTGGCGCTGGATATTTTACATCAATCTGCCGATAGGCGTGCTCGGTGTTCTGCTGACCTGGCGGTACATCACAAACGTGATGGAAGCGGACACTCGCCCGCTCGACCGCACCGGCTTTGTACTTTCCGGGCTTGGTCTTTCCGCCATTGTGTTCGGCCTCGCATTGCTCGGCGAAAACTCTGGCTCAATGACCGCAGGTTTTTCGCTTGTAGCGGCGGGGCTGATCATTTGCGGGATCTACGTGTGGCATGCCAACCACACCAAATATCCAGTCATAAAGCTGCGCCTATTGCTTATTCCGACCTTTCGCGCTGCGGTGATTGGAGCTTCTTTCTTCAGAATTGGCGTGGGCGCCATACCCTTTCTCTTGCCGCTTATGCTGCAACTCAGCTTCGGGCTGTCACCTTTTCAGTCTGGGATGATAACGCTGGCGGCGGCAGCGGGGGCTCTTATCATGAAGACGACGGCGGCCCCCATTCTCCGTTTTTTCGGCTTCAGAAAAGTCCTTATCGTCAATGCTGTTCTCTGTTCGGCTTTCTTGATTGCGAACGGTTTCTTCACGCCCGAGACGCCTCATGGCGTCATCGTTGCTGTTCTGTTGGTAGGCGGCTTTTTTCGCTCGCTTGAATTTACAGCCGCCAATGCGCTAGCCTATGCGGATATAAAACCGGCGGACCTGAGCAGCGCGACGAGTTTTGCCAGCGTTTCCCAGCAGGTTTCGCTGTCCGTTGGTGTGGCTCTCGGAGCGCTCATCCTACAGGCTTCACGCGGTATGAGCGGTGAGGGGCAAATCACGCTTCACGATTTTTCAATCGCATTTTGGATCGTAGGCTTAATCAGCGCCGTCTCGACCCTGTCATTCATGCGGCTTCCCAAAAGCGCAGGCGCGGCATTGGCCAAAGCAGTCCCTGCGGGTGCTTCAAATACGGCTGTTACCGTTGAGGGAACTGCGGCGAACCCGAAGGCCGAAGTCACGGCGCCTCAGTAACGTTCTTAGGTGGCTGCCTTCATCGCTTCAAGAAGAAGAGATTTCGGGATAACGACTGCAGCCTCGTCCACGCCCACTTTCTCGCGGACGGCTGCGGCCTTCAAAAGAGCGCTGGCAGCTGAGCCAACCACGACAATGTCGTCGCCGCTTTCCATGATAGTTGGGCAAGTAGCAGTATGGCAGCAGCGAGTGGCAAGTACCTTGAATATGTTGTCGGACATAGCAGCACTCCCAAATAATGAATGATATAATATTACATTAAAAACTGCAGCGTGTCTTTAGGATTTTATAAACAGATAGGCTCGCCCCCCCGCGAATCATACAAGCGTATGTTTTTCGGGCTTAGCGACGAAGGACGTTTAAAAAGGAAAGGCTCGGAGCGGGCTATAATGCTCTGCAAAATGCTATCTTAAGGCGCATTCTTTTATTAAATCGCTCTACTTATAATTGAGGAGAAGATGATAAGACATACTGGGTAGCACGGCAGAGCCCAAGCACCGACACAGAAAGGACCCCAATAAATGGCGTGCCCTCATCCAAATCATCCCGAGCATTCCCACAAGCATGGCCCGCAGTGTGGCCATACAGCTGTACGTCATAACGGTCATGTGGATTATCTCCATGATGGCCATCTGCACCATCCCCATGGAGATCACGTGGATGAACATGTGATTGAAGTTTCGGCCGTCAATCCTAATCACTGTGCTCCCGAACATCGCTGCAAGGAGGCCGGCCACATTCATGGTCCGGGCTGCGGTCACGAGCCCGTTCCGCATGGCGATCATGTGGATTACCTCGTCGATGGGCGGTTGCACCATGTCCATAACGGCCACTGCGACGACCACGGACCGGTAGCGCTTGCCTAGCAAGACTACTTTGCACTTTTCTGAGGCAACGCAGAGGGTTAGCGAAAACGAAAGGGGATGACATAGGTGCGCTGCGTCTCTGTCATCCCTGCGGGCGGCGGCGGAAATTTTGAGCCGAGGACTGCATCTCTGACGGCGTTATCCAGCACGGCGTCTCCGCTCGATGCTGTGACCTTAAGGATTAAAATTTCTCCCCTTTCATCGAGAACAAAGGTCAATGACACGCTTCCCTTCCGGCCCCTGGCCTTGGGGTGGGTTTTTGCCAGCGTTAGTCCGATCTCCCGTGCGTACTTCTCTATATCGCCGGCGCTTGCTCCCGATGAGCCTTGCACCGCTTCTACGGCATTGGCGGCCTGCCGATTCTGCTTGCCTTCCACATCTGCGGTCTTCGAAGTCGTGTCTTGAGGCTCAGGCTTATCTTTGGAAGGCTCCTCTTGTGGTAAAGCCGTGGGAGCATTTCCTTCCTGCGCTAGAAGCTTATCCTTCGGCGCTTCAACTGGCTTTTGCTCACCAGTCTTGATTTCGGGCTTTTCATCAGCGGCTTTCTCATCCCCCTCGCTCTTATCCAGGGCCCCGGCAATCATTGCGCTACCTACCGTAGGGATTTGCAGGATCTCGACCGAGATAGCCTGCGCCTCGCCTGCTTCACCGGCTACCTCCACGCTGGGTTGTTGGAGTAGCGCGACAGTCACCGCACCGTGCAAACCCACCGACAGGATAAGGCAGGCGAGAAAAAGCCCTTTGTTAGGTGTCAGGCGCTTAGCGCAGGACACCGGTTTCTCAATCAACATGGGTTCATCCGGAAACAGCACAGCCGATGCCATGTTATAACGTAACATTTTGACAACAGATAGCGATAAACCGGCGTCGTGCCGCAAGCGAGGTCTTTTCCAGCTTCTTCCAGACTGATAACACAATAGCCAGCCTGTATTTGGGGAGGGCAAGCACGTTATGCTGCTGAAACTCCCCTAACGCAGTCTTGGGCAAATGGTGGGGGGGATCGGCGCATGTAGCGCCGAGCGCTTTCCTGCCTCTTATTGGGCAAATTGGTGGGAAAGTTCACGCTATGTTGCGTCATAGAATTCTTATGCTGTCCGCGGGAAGCATTGCATTTGCTTCCACGCCTGCCTTTTCTCAAACACAGCTTCCACCTGTCGTGGTGACAACGCCGAGCCCCGTCGCGAAGCCAAAAGCCGCGGAACAATCACCGCGATCAGAGCGGGCGGGAGCATCGGCACAACAAACCCCAACCACACCGCCTGCGGAGAATACACCCCCCGCAAGCGCCATCACGCTCTCCGTCCCTGCTGACCCGACTTTCGTGCCTGTAACGGTGTTGACCAAAGAGCAATTGCTGCGGCAGCCAGGGCAGACCTTGGGTCAAGCGCTGGGAGAACAGCCAGGCATCGCGCAAACAAGTTTCTCGCCCGAGGCCAGCCGGCCGGTTATTCGGGGCTTGAGCGGATTTCGCGTGAGCACGCAGGAAAATGGCATCGGCACCGGCGATGTCGCCTCGCTGAGCGACGACCATGCTGTCCCCATCGATCCGCTTGCCGCAGGTCAAGTCGAGGTAGTTCGTGGTCCGGCCACATTGCGATATGGCTCGCAGGCTATTGGCGGCGTGGTCAACGCCACAAACAGCCGTATTCCGGATGCCATCCCCCAGAACGGCACACGGATCGAAAGCCAGGGAGCCATCAGTTCGGTTGACAATGGCCGGGCGGGATCGCTCCTCGTGGAACAAGGCGTGGGCGGCTTTGTCCTGCACGCGGACACCTTCTACCGCCATGCGGATGATTACAGCACCCCAGAGGGCAGGCAGGCAAATACGAGCCTCGATGCCCGCGGCAATTCTATCGGCAGCTCCTACGTCTTTCGGGATGGGTTCTTCGGGGTTGCCTACACGACCTTCAACTCAACCTATTTCATTCCCGGCGTCGAGGCGGCGGAGAGCAAAAACCACATCGTCGTAGACCAGTCGAAAGTGACAAGCCGCGGCGAATTGCGGATTGGCGATTACGGTATCGAGGCGGTCCGAACCTGGTTCGGCGCGACCTATTATCACCACGACGAAGTCGACAGCTTGCCCGTGGAGGCGATTGGTTCGAGCTTCCATAGCCGCCAATATGAGGCGAGAACCGAAGTGCAGCACATGCCCGTCACTTTAAGCTTCGGCGAAGTACGAGGCGCGGTTGGCGTGCAGTGGAGCGACCGGACGCTATCGGCGGCCGGCGCTGATGGCATATTGCTGCCAGAGGCCAAGACCCGCAACAATGCAGCCTATGTGTTTGAAGAGGTCCAGCTCAGCAAACCGCTTCGCTTCCAGATCGCTGGCCGTATCGAAAGCTCGGATGTGAAGGGAACGGCATCCACATTTCCCTCAAGCTTTCTGCCGCCGCCGGATGACCCGGATACAAGCCCCACAGCCAAGACATTCGCTCCTAAAAGCGCCAGCGCGGGCTTTCTCTATGAGTTTCCCCGCAACATCGTGGGGCGCGTGACGGCGCAGCATGTGGAGCGTGCCCCGGACGCGACCGAGCTTTTCTACCGAGGTCCCCATGACTCGACAGCGACGTTCGAGATCGGCAATCCAAATCTAAGCGTCGAGCGCGCGAACACGGTCGAAATCGGGCTCAAGCGCGCCGCGGGTCAGTTACGCTTCGACTTGTCCGCCTACCACACAAATTTCGGTGGTTTCATCTTCAAGCGCTTTACAGGCATCAAATGCGGCAGCGACTTTGGGAGTTGCGGTGTGGAAGACGAACTCAACCAGATTGTTTATTCCCAGCGCAACGCCGAGTTTACCGGAGCTGAAGCTCAAGCGGCCTACGACATTGCCCCCATCTGGCGCGGCACATGGGGTATCCAGGGGCAATATGATTTTGTTCATGCAACCTTCGACGATGGCAGCTTCGTTCCGAAAATACCTCCTCATCGGCTCGGCGGCGGTCTCTTCTACTATGATAAGAGCATCCTCGCCCGCGTCACCTTTCTGCACGCCTTCGCCCAGGATGAATTTGCCGCCTTTGACACGCCGACGCCGGGCTACAATCTCTTGAATGCCGAGATCAGCTACACGTTCAAGACCGATCCTCTGGCCAGGCTTTCGCCCGAGTTCACGGTGGGTCTGCGCGCTGAGAACTTGCTGAACGACGACATTCGGAACGCTGTCTCCTTCAAAAAGGACGAGGTCCTGGAGCCAGGCCGGAGTGTACGGCTGTTTGGGAGCGTAAAACTAAACTGAGCGGTTGCTTCTTTGGCGCGCAACGGCGTGTTGACAAATGGTACACAAAAGCACAGACTCCAGCTATGAAGAATGCCAAATCAACAGCCGAAGTGAACATCCATTTGCGCGCCAGTGCCGCAGATCGGGATCTGATCGACCAAGTTGCAGAAATGGTTGGGTCGAACCGCTCCCAATTCATGCTGGCATCGGCGCTCAAAGAAGCCCGCAACGTCCTGCTCGATCAGACCACGATTTATCTGGACAATGAGCGCTTCCAACAAGTGTTGGCATGGATGGATGCTGATCCCACCGAAGAAGAGGCGGCGGGAATAAAGCGTTTGATGGACCATAAGCCAGTCTGGTCGCGTGGCTAAGTCTGCTGGCCGCTGGCAGGCGCCGGTTCTTCTGACCAACGATCATGACGTTACCGAATTTTCTTGCGGAGGACCCGTGCTTGACGACTGGCTGCGCCGGCGTGCGCTGGCCAATATTGAGAACGGGGCAAGTCGTAGCTACGTCATCTGTTTGGCCGCTCAAACGGCGGTACTTGGCTACTATGCTTTGGCAATGGGTCAGATTCTAAATCAGGGGGTTCCGGGCGGTATGCGCCGCAATATGCCAGCGCAAATTCCTGCGGTTCTTCTTGGGCGCTTAGCTGTCGATCTCTCCGCACAGGGACACGGGTTAGGCGTCTCTCTGCTTCAAGATGCTGTCAGCCGTAGCCTACGCGCTGCACATGAGGTTGCTGCTCGGCTGATGCTCGTTCATGCCATCTCACCAGCAGCAGAGGCATTCTATCGGCATCATGGCTTCACCCGCATAGGTGGCGAGACACCGGCCTTGGCACTGGATCTGGTGAAGGTGAAGCTCGTGGGCTCCTTTGGTGGCAATTCGGAGTAGCTTTCTAATCAAGCGGAAAGCCTTGCCTTCGACGCCAAAGAGGCGGCAGGCATGCTTGATTTTAAAGGCAAACCAATTTTAAAATTAAAAAAAAGTTAATAGCTCTGCTTGAAGTCTATGAAAAAGCCTCTAGGGTATTGCTGGCCCAGTTGTCTGGGTCAGCCAATGTTACAGGAGGTTGATTCATGAGCATTTTAAAGTTCGCTATTGTTGCGGCGTTCGTTTCCGCTGGATCTTTATCTGCCTACGCACAAACAAACCCCACTGCTCCGGCAGGCGCGGCGCCTATGGCGACGCCCGCAAAGAAAGCCTCTGCGTGTAAGGGTGTGGCCGAAGCCGCTTGCCAAGCACCAACTTGCAGCTGGGTAGCTCCGTCAAAGACCAAGGCGGGGAAAGAGAGAAAGGGCTATTGCCGTAAAGCTGCGAAGGCAAAAGCAAAAAAGAGCGCCGCGGCTCCCCAGTAGGAATCCTGAACCCGATAGCCAGCCGCGAGGGGCGACAGAGAACTTAGGACTCCAAAACATGATGGCCGCCTCGGCGGGCGGCCATGACATTTCGCAGCGCTTTGAAGCCTGTGGCTTAGCTTTGGGGATGCCAAGCAAAGCCCAGCACAAAGCCTGGGCCGGTGAACGTCGCCATCTCAGGGCGCGAGCGGGCGGTATTGGTGTAGTTCATGCCGAGCGGGGCCTTCAAAGGGAGCGCCCACATCGAAGACCACATTTCGGCCGCTTGAGCAAACGCACCCAAAGGATTCGTCATCCAAGCGTTACCGAGCGAAGGCGAGAACAGATTGCCCCATGCGGGGAGCCCTGGCAGATTATAAGCAGTGGGCTGCAATGAAAAATTGGAGCCCGGCCAAACCGTGCCAAACAGCGCCGCGGTTTCGCGAGCCGCGCGGTCAGCCAACAACGTAGCGGCAATTTGAGTAAAAAAGGCATTTGCTCCGCTGCTGAGCGCGGTCAAAGTCTGACAAAAAGCACCGACAGTCCGGCGCAGAATTTCCACACCATAGCTTGCAATTTGTCCGGAACCATCGGCGAACGGCTGTCCGAAGGACGTTGCGGGAACACAAGCCTTAGCTGATCTTGCCTTAGCTGATCTTGGCGCGGGAAGCATAGGAAGCGCAGGCCTCGGCGCGCTTGTAACTTCCGACGCTTCTCGCGTCGGAGCCTCAAAACCAAATGGATACGCGAAAAACATGACTTTCCCTCTGGAACACTCCTGCACGAGTTCAGAGTAATATGGTTTATGTTGCACTGCAACATAAACGCAGCTCGTGTTGAAGTGTTGCCTAAGAGAGGGTTAGCATCCGGCCCAATTTTGGATCAAATATCGAGGTTCGCCACGGATAGCGCATTCTGCTGAATGAACTCCCGGCGCGGTTCCACGACGTCGCCCATCAGTTTCGAAAAGATTTCATCAGCCTCGTTCAACTCGCCGAGCTTCACCTGCATGAGCGTGCGCACGCTAGGATCGAGCGTTGTTTCGCGCAGTTGCTCGGGGTTCATTTCGCCGAGGCCTTTATATCGCTGCATAGTGAGACCGGCACGCCCTGCCGCAAAGACGACCTCGAGAAGACTGCGAGGTCCGAACACAGGCGTTTGCGATCCTTTTCGCTCGAACGCCACGTCGCCGCTGAAAATTTCAGCGAACTCCGCGTGATATTGGTGGAGCTTACGCGCATCCGCCGAATGAAGAAGCGCCCGGTCCACGCTATGCACTTCTCTCACGCCGCGCACTTCGCGACTGAAAATGAAGCCGCTATCGGCAAAGCTTGAAGTCCAGCCCCGTTCCGTTTCCTCGGACAGCGCGTTCAGGCGATCGACCACCACGGGAGCCAGTCGTTCATGCGCTTCTGGGTCCTCGTCGATCAGCTTCGCGTTGAGCGCACCGGCGATGGCCGCTTGCTCGACAACATTACGCGAATAGCGCACATGAAGACCGTCTAACACGCTATTGAACGTGCGCGACCGGTCAAGTGCGGAGCGCAAATCACGGCCCGAGCGGCGCTCGCCATTTCCAAGTATCAGTACCGCGCCCTCAATGCCGCCATCGATTAGAAAATCTTCGAATGCGCGTTGGTCTTTGAGATAGTTTTCCGAACTGCCGCGCTTTACCTTATAAAGCGGCGGCTGCGCGATATAGAGATGGCCCGCTTCCACGAGCTGTGGCATTTGGCGGTAGAAAAATGTCAGCAGCAACGTGCGAATGTGAGCGCCGTCAACGTCGGCGTCCGTCATGATGATGACCCGATGATACCGAAGCTTTGACAGGTCGAAATCGTCGCGCCCAATCCCAGTGCCGAGCGCCGTTATCAGCGTGCCAATCTCCTGGCTGCCCAGCATTTTATCGAAGCGTGCGCGTTCGACATTGAGGATTTTACCCCGGAGAGGCAGGACGGCTTGATTTGAACGGTCGCGCCCCTGTTTTGCGGATCCGCCAGCGCTGTCACCCTCAACCAGGAACACTTCGGACTTCGCAGGATCGCGCTCCTGACAATCCGCGAGCTTGCCAGGCAGATTTGCAACATCGAGCACACCTTTGCGGCGCGTCAATTCGCGGGCTTTGCGCGCAGCTTCTCGCGCGGCGGCAGCTTCCGCAATTTTCAGGAGGACAAGCTTGGATTCAACGGGATGCTCCTCAAACCAGGCCCCAAGCGTATCCGTCATTATATTTTCGACAACGGGCCGAACTTCCGAAGAAACGAGCTTGTCTTTGGTTTGGCTGGAAAATTTGGGGTCGGGCACTTTCACAGAAAGCACGCAGGTCAAGCCTTCACGCGCGTCATCGCCCGTAAGCTGCACCTTCTCCCTCTTCGCTATGCCTGATGACGTCGCGAAAGTGTTGGTTGTCCGCGTTAGGGCCGCACGGAAGCCAGCAAGGTGGGTGCCGCCATCCCGTTGCGGAATGTTATTTGTGAAGCAGAACACGCTTTCATGATAGCCATCGTTCCACCAAAGCGCGGCTTCGACGGTAACGCCATCGCGCTCGGCCTTGAGCGAAATCGGCTCGGAGAATAGTGGCGTCCGCGCGCGATCAAGATACTGAACAAATTCTTTCAGGCCGCCGTCATATTTGAACTCGCTGCGCACGGGCTCGATGCCGCGAAGATCGCTCAACACGATATCAACGCCGGAGTTCAAAAATGCGAGTTCGCGCAGGCGGTGTTCCAGCGTGGAATAATCAAACTCGATCATGGTAAAAGTGGCGGGGCTCGGCGTGAAGGTCACGCGTGTGCCTTTTTTGCCAGGGGCCGCGCTAACGATCTTCAGCGGTTCCACAGGAACGCCGTCGGCAAAGGCCATGAAATGTTCCTGGCCGCTGCGCCAAATAGTTAATTCGAGCCGCGTTGACAGCGCGTTAACGACGGACACGCCGACCCCGTGGAGGCCGCCCGAGACTTTGTAGGAATTTTGGTCGAATTTGCCGCCCGCATGAAGCTGGGTCATGATGACTTCGGCGGCGGAGACGCCTTCCTCCGTATGGATCTCCGTGGGGATCCCGCGGCCATTGTCTTCCACAGTCACCGAGCCATCGGCATTCAGGATCACCGATACGAGGTCAGCATAGCCCCCGAGCGCTTCGTCAATCGCATTGTCGACGACCTCATACACCATGTGATGGAGGCCGGACCCGTCGTCCGTGTCGCCGATATACATGCCCGGCCGTTTTCGAACTGCGTCAAGGCCTTTCAAAACCTTAATGCTATCCGCGCCATAGGCTTCGGCTGCTTCGTCGATGCGTCTTGCTACGTCCATAAATGACACCTGATTGGCCACGGTCGCCGCCCGTGGATTTGTGATACCCTCTATTTAGTGTTTCGACGCAGATTCTTCATCAGTTGCAGGCGTAAACGTGCCGTTTGACACAAGAAAAAATTGCACTGCTTGCGTTTCGCGGAGCGGTTCGAAAATCTGCTGGTCGGTACCCGTCATCCAAACCTGAGCCTGAAGGCTCGCCATAGAGGCAAATAGCGCCAGACGCCGCTCGAAATCGAGATGAGCTGCGATCTCATCAAGCAAAATCAATGGCGCCACACGTTCGCCCAATCCTTTTATCAGCCGGGCCTGGGCTAGCACAAGCCCCACGAGCAGAGCTTTTTGTTCTCCTGTCGAGCACATCTTTGCAGCCATGCCTTTCGGACCATGCGTCACCTCAAGATCGCTGCGATGCGGTCCGATGAGACTTCGGCCTGCCGCCCGGTCCCGCTCTCGCATTTGGGCCAGTAGCCTGCGATAGTCCGCCTCCAGCTCGGAAGCGTCAGCGTCCACGCATCGCGCCTCGATATGGCCGGTCAAGGCTACCTCGGACCAAGGAAATGCGGAATTATCGTCGCGGCCGCGTTCGGCCCGAATTTCAGCCGCGAGCGTCTCGATGGCGTGCGTGCGCGCCTCCGCGATCCGCACCGCCGCCATCGCCATCTGAGTTTCGAGTGCATCCAGAAGCTGAGGTGGGCTCTGAGTTTCCAGGGCTTTGTTCCGCTGGCGCATTGCACGATCGAACGCGGCAGCCACCGTTGCGTAAGATGGATCGAGGCTTAATACGAAGCGATCGACAAAACGTCGCCGTTCGCTGGCCGCTCCCGTAAAGAGACCATCCATCGCAGGGGTAAGCCAAAGCATACGGACACCGGCAAGCGCACCGGAGCTTTTACAAACCGCGTCGTCGATCTTCACGATCCGCGCCGTGCGGCTCTTGGCTCCCCCCTCCTGCGGCTGGATACCCGTGCCAATTTTCGTTTCGGTTTCGCCTGTAAACAGCCGCGCAGAAACGGCCCAGCCGCCTGCCCCCTCACGATGCGAAAGTTCGGAAAAAGGCAATGTGCGCAGTCCTCGGCCCGCCGTTAGCAGAGAGATCGCCTCCAGGCAGTTCGTTTTGCCCGCGCCGTTACTGCCGAGAAGAACGACGCATTCAGGTCCGCAATGCAGCGTGGCAGATCTGTAGTTCCGGAAATCGCTTAAGCCCAACCTGCTGACCCAGGTCCGTCCTTCTCCCGCCGGGCTTTCCGGCGCACCTGCCGCTCCTGGCTGTTCCCCGAAGCCGCTCACTCTATGGCCAGCTTACACGCGCATCGGCATGAGCACGTAAAGGGCAGTGTCATCGCTTTCATCCGATATGAGTGTTGGAGAGGAGGTGTCCGCAAGTTTCAATAACGCGCGGGGACCATCGATCTGCGCGGTAATGTCCAGAAGATAGCGCGCATTAAACCCGATTTCTATCGGCTCGCTTTGAAAGTCCGCCGAGATTTCTTCGGTCGCGGATCCGGATTCTGGATTGCTCGCTGAAACAACGAGCTTGCCGTCGCTCGCATTCAGTTTTACGGCCCGGCCTTTTTCGGACGACAGGGTGGAAACACGGTCGACTGCCTTTACGAGGTCCGCATTCTCAACCTTGAGCAACTTTTTATTGGTTGTTGGAATAACGCGCGCGTAATCCGGGAATGACCCGTCGATCAATTTCGAGGTCAGCACGACATCGCCAACCGAAAAGCGAATTTTTGCCGACGATAATGCAACCTCAACCGGCGCTTGACCATCCAAAAGCTTTATCGCTTCGGCCACGGCTTTGCGCGGCACGATAACGCCGGGCATCTCGGGCGCGCCATCCGGCAAATCTGCCTCCACTTGGGCCAGACGGTGTCCATCCGTGGCGACGGCGCGTAGCTTCGCTCCGCCTGCGGCTGGCACGCGGTGCAGGTAGACGCCGTTGAGGTAATAGCGCGTTTCCTCTGTCGAAATGGCGAAACGCGCTTTTTCCAAGAGGCGCTTCAATTGCTGGCTCTCAAGCGTGAAGCTGTACGGCAATTCCGCTTGCCCCATGTCAGGAAAGTCTTCCGCCGGAAGAACCGCGAGCTCGAAGCTCGACCGCCCCGCAACCACCCTGATGCGCCCTTGCTCCGGCTTCAGCTCGACCTTAATCTCCGACCCTTCCGGCAGCTTGCGCACAATATCATGGAGCGTATGCGCGGGAATCGTCACCGCGCCGGGCTGCTCGACCTGGGCGGGGATAGCCTCAATAGCCTCCATATCCAAATCTGTTGCTTTGAGGAGGATCCCTTCGGAACCCTGGCTGCTGATGAGGATGTTGCTCAAAATGGGAATCGTATTCCGCCGCTCAACGATGCCCGTGACGTGGCCCAGAGCGCGCAGCAAGATGTTACGTTCTACAACAAAGCGCATGATGGCGGTTACTCCGCTCGAAAGCGAAACTCAATTTTTAGTAGAAGATTGATCGCCGGACTAGCGCAAATGTCAAGTCCGGCTCACTGGGCAAGGCGCTGCAAATTGCTTTTGCGCCTACTAGATCGCGCCATCCTTCAGCAGACGCGCCAGCACGTCCAACTCTTCCTTGAGCGTGTTATCCTGCTGCTTCAATTGCTCGATCTTTCGAATAGCGTGCAAGACCGTTGTATGATCGCGCCCGCCAAAGCGGCGACCGATTTCGGGAAGTGAGCGCGAGGTCATAGACTTTGCGAGATACATCCCGATCTGCCTTGGGCGGACGATGGACTGATTGCGCCGGCTCGACAGAAGATCACCGCGTTGAACGCCATAGTGCTTTGCGATAACACGCAAAATATCGTCAATCTTAACGCGCTTTGGTTCCTTCGAGCGAACCAGATCGCCGATTGTTACTTCAGCAGCGTCGCAGGTGACGCGCTCTCCGGTGAGCTGATAAGAGGCGTGCAGGCGGGTAATCGCGCCTTCAAGCTCCCGGCCATTTTCGGTAAGCTGCGTGGCGATATAATCCAGCACGTCGCCTGGCACTTCGAAACCAGGAGAAGATGCCGCCTTTTCCGCCGCCCGCCGTTCGAGGATCTTCACCCGGAGTTCGTAGTCCAGAGGGGATATTTCCGCGACTAGCCCCCCAGAGAGGCGGGAGCGCATACGAGCATCAAAGCTTTCCAAAAGAAGCGGAGCACAGTCTGCGGCAACGACGACCTGCTTTCCTCCGTCAATAAGAGAATTAAGCGTATGGCAGAACTCCTGCTGGAAGGTACGACCCTGCAAGAATTCCATATCGTCGATCAGAAGAAGATCAATCGTGCGCAGCTTTTCCTTGAATGCGGGCGCGTCACGGGTTTGGAGCGCTTCTGCGAAGCTGTACATGAACCGCTCCGCCGTCAGATAGAGCACTTTCGCGTCGGCGCGCCGTTGCTTCACTTCCCATGCGACCGCATGCAGAAGGTGAGTTTTACCCATGCCAACGCGGGCATGAATATAGAGAGGGTTGTATTTTAGCGGTTGGTCGCCAGCAGATTCAGCGACCTGAAGCGCTGCGGCGTGCGCCAGCCGGTTTGGAGCGCCGACGACAAAGGATTGGAACGTATAGCGGGGGTCGAGCGGGGATCCTTCAAAACCGTCGAGACCTGTCCGGCCGTCACGCGTCACAAGATCCACGGAGCGGATTGCCATTGGCATCGCAGGTGCTGGCTGCGGACGCGGCTGCGCCACCTCTTTGGTGATGATGGGCTTTGCCTTCTCTGCTGGCGCAAGGTGCGGCTGGCGAACACGGAATTCAACCCGGTTCGCGCCCCCCAATTCGGTGCCGCAGCAGGCAAGGAGTTTTTCTGAGTAATGTGACTGTAGCCAGTTTCGCAAAAATTTCGTTGGAACCGAAACTTGGACAACACGCCCATCATAGGCGTCAAGTTCGACACGTCCGAACCAGCTCGTGAAAACATCGTCGCCGACCTCGGCGCGCAGACGGCTTTGGATACGGCGCCACTTATTCTCAATTGTGGAGTGTGAGATCTCTATAGCTTCCATTGCAAAATACCTCGCGGGCCGCCGGGCACCGGCGCTTGATCCGTGTAAGAAATTTGGTAGCGCCCCGTCTATGGGACGTAGTTTCTGCTATGCAGCAAGCCGCACCGCCGGTTCGGCCTCATCGGGAGGTCGAACATCGGCACTGTCCCTTGCGGGCAATGTCACCCGCAAAAGCATCTGCACGCATGCCGAGTCTGGCACTGACAGGTCTGGCGTTTTGAAACAGACAGGAAGATCGAGAGGTTGCGCGACGGGCGAACCAGCTGGAGAAAATATCGCTTCAGCGAGATCGGCAGCGACGTCCTGGATCTGCCTTGACGCCAGATAAGCCTTCCAAGGAATGCTCTGGTCGCTAGGCTTCAGGCGCGTAGACACGGCGCGGTATAGCTTTGAGGACAGTGGTCTGCGTACAAGTGCAGCTGTCTCGGTGTGGATTGAAAGCTTCCACATATGATAACTGAGTGATTGCGGTATCGCCGCAACATCTCCGGTGCGCATTCGTTTTCCTCCTGCCCAATGCGTTACAGACAGAAGGCCGACTGGACACGAGTGTCCGGACGCGCACCATCTGCCCATCGCCTATCCATGGACAACGATATTCCGAAGTGGAGGCCACTCCACTTTCAGAGTTCGGTACGCATTACACAGAAACAGTATCAGGAGGAGACACCTCCCGCTCGGATGAAGGCAGCATACAAAGGGAAGAAGCCGCGCGCAAGAGTAGGCGCGGTGACGGAGTGTTTAATGGCTGATGTGTGGCAGAGAGGCGGCAAATGGGGATGAACAAGTACATCATATTAAACTTTTGACTCTTAACGATTTTCCCCGCGTGTTGGCCGCTTTAATGGAAAATTGTGGCCAATCAAAACATACACGCAGAAGTTGTACATTTTGTTTGACCTAAGTCCCCCAAAAGATCAAGCCTTTTTTTCAAGGCTCTGTTTAGGGAAACAAGAGCTTGATTATGCTTGATTTTTTGGTGAGTTCTTTCAGAATCTCTGATGCCCGGCGGCGAGCCACTGGTGCAATTGCGCACCAGCGTTAACGAATTTAAGCTGCGGAGCCGAGAGCTTTGATACGGGCGGAGAGGCGCGAGATTTTCCGGGACGCGGTATTCCTATGAATCACGCCGCTATTTGCGGACCGCATGATTTCGGGCTGAGCTTCGCGAAGAGCCACATTTGCGGCGTCCCTATTACCCGCGGCAATCGCCTCTTCGACCTTACGGACAAAAGTCCGCATCCGGCTGCGCCGAGACTTGTTGACGAGGGTCCGTCTTTCGGCTTGGCGGGCAGCCTTTTTGGCCGACTTCGTATTTGCCATGTCACGCGTTCCTTTCGCGGGCGGTCATCCGCGTTTGAATAGTTCAGATTTCGATGAAATTGTGCTAGGGGCCACTCCAGAAGAGGAAACCCTGCATGCATATACCGCTGATGCGGTCAAGCGTCAATCATAGGCCGTCGCGCAATTCTGATAGCCACCCGATTTGACCGGAGCAGGTGTACGAGGACTATTATGCGTATTTTGCTTACAGGCGCAGCGGGATTTATTGGGTTTCACACAGCTGAAGCGCTTTTGCGCCGTGGCTATGAGGTCGCGGGATTCGATAATCTCAACAATTACTACGACCCCTCGCTGAAGAAAGATCGTATTTCGCTTCTGCGGCAACATCCAGGTTTTTCGTTCGCCCAGGGCAACCTTGAGGATATTGACGCAGTCAGGAGTGCATTCTCGGCATCCAAGCCACAGCGTGTGATCCATCTGGCAGCTCAGGCCGGGGTGAGATACTCGATAGCCCAGCCAGACGTTTGCATTCAGTCCAACATTGTGGGTTTCCTAAATATTCTCGAAGAATGCCGGCGCGCGGCTCCCGAACATCTGGTCTTTGCGTCTTCGAGTTCGGTTTATGGCGTCAACACAAAGCTGCCCTTTAGCGAGCACGATTTCACCGACAGGCCAGCGAGCCTTTATGGCGCGACGAAAAAAGCCAACGAGGTGATGGCGCACTCCTACGCGCATCTATTCGGCATCCCAACGACCGGCTTACGATTCTTCACCGTCTATGGCCCCTGGGGACGCCCCGACATGGCGCCCTTTTTGTTTACCAAGAACATCCTGGAAGGGCGGCCCATCGATGTTTACAACAACGGTAAGCACGCCCGCGACTTTACCTATATCGCCGACATCGTCGACGGCATCTTGCGGGTGACGGAACGTATTCCCGTGCCAGTTGAGGAGGGAGGAGCGCCCTTCCGCCTCTATAATATCGGAAACAACAATTCCGTTCAGCTCATGGATTTTATCGCCTGCATTGAAAAGGCGACGGGAAAAACAGCGGTTAAAAACTTTCTGCCACGCCAGCCTGGCGACGTGATCGAAACCTATGCTGATATAGACGGCCTCGCCGCAGATACGGGCTTCAAGCCCACAACACCGATCGAAGTAGGGATTCCGCAACTTGTCAGTTGGTATCGCGACTACTATCGTGTGTGACTTAATTGCTGAAGGAATAACGAATGGATGATGCCGATCTCAAGGAAGTGAGAAGACGAATCTTTTTCCTTGAAGAAGAATTTGAAGGCGAGAAAAAGGTAAGCAGATACCTCGTCAGAGAGGTGAACGCGCTTCGAGGCGATGTCTCTGAAATGAGGGGCGACCTAGCGGAATTGCGAACAAAGATGACTGATTTGCAATCGGAATTTGGAAAGCTCCGCCGTGATCTTCCCGCGATCATCGGCGAAGCGGTAGCCGATCTGCTGCGCAAATAGCGCGCTGGGGCGTTTTGAGTTCGTCTGAGCACAACGTCATCGCGAGAGGGCTTCAGCCGTCGCGGCGATCCAAAGCAACATCAATGACTTAAGCTCTGGATTGCTTCCGGCCACGCTGCGCTCGCCGTCGCAAAGACGCGATGCTATCTCAACGGATCCGAGCTAGCAGTTTTTGAAATTTGCCGGGCGCTTCTCGGCGAAGGCTGCCATACCTTCCTTCTGATCGTCCGTCGCGAACAGCGCTTGAAATACGCGCCGCTCGAAGCGAATGCCCTCGGAGAGCGTCGTCTCGAATGCGCGGTTCACGGCTTCCTTGGCCGTCATCACGGATGGCAGCGAAAAGCTTGCAATCTTCTCCGCCGCTTTCAGTGCTTCATTCAAAAGTTCTGCGGCAGGCACAACGCGCGAAACGAGCCCACAGCGCTCGGCCTCGGCCGCATCCATCTGGCGGCCCGTGAGGCAAAGGTCCATCGCTTTCGCCTTGCCAACGAAATGCGCGAGACGCTGCGTGCCGCCTGAGCCTGGGATCACGCCGAGCTGTATCTCTGGCTGGCCGAAGCGCGCATTCTCTGCCGCGATTATGAAGTCGCACATCATGGCCATCTCGCAGCCACCGCCGAGCGCAAAGCCCGCAACCGCCGCGATCACTGGCTTACGGCAGCGGCTTAGGCGCTCCCACGGGAGAAGAAAATCGTTCATCGTCACATCGATGAAGGTTTTATCCTTCATCTCCCGGATGTCCGCTCCCGCCGCAAAGGCTTTTTCCGAGCCGGTAAGCACCATGGCGCCGATGCCGTCATCTGCTTCGCAGGCGTCCAACACCTGGTTCAGCTCGGAGATGAGCTGCGCGTTCAGCGCATTGAGAGCCTTGGGACGGCTAAGCGTAATCAGCCCAACCCGCCCTCTCTTTTCGAAAAGAACCGTCTCGAATGTCATATTATTTTCCTGCATCAAATGCTGCTTTGGCACTGCGGACAAAAGAATGTCGAGCGGCCTTGCTGAGCCTTCCGCTCGATGACTGCGCCACAGCCTCGATTGCAAGGCTCGCCCGCCCGGCCATAAACGTCAAACTTTTCCTGAAAGCTCCCCGAAGCGCCGTCTACATGGCGATAATCGCGGAATGAGGATCCCCCCGCCCGCAATGCATCTTCCAGCACGCTCTTGACGGCGGCACAGAGGCGTTTAGCGGCGGCCTTCCCCTTGCTCCCAGCCGCGAGCACGCCCGCCTCAGCCTCAGGAGGCAGGCTTGCGCGAAAGAGAGCCTCGCACGCATAGATATTACCAAGCCCGGCGATAATCCGCTGATCGAGAAGGAAGCTCTTAAGCTGCTGCGACTTGCCTTGAGCCTTACCTGCGAGATACTCCGGCGACAAAGCCTCAAAAAGTGGCTCAACGCCAAGGCCTCTGAACATCGGATGATCGCGTATAGAACCTGCCTGGAAAAGGGTCATATAGCCGAACCGCCGAACATCGTTATAGCGGATCGTGTCGCCGCTGCTCATGACGAATATAACATGGTCATGGCGAGGGTCTGCGCCATGACTGTAATATTGAGCGCCGGGGATCTCGGCGTGGCCATTATGGAGGATGGTAAAGCGCCCGGTCATGCCGAGATGTATGGCGAGCGCGAGGCCGCTCTCCGTTTCCGCAATGAGATATTTCGCCCGGCGCGAAAGCGCTTTTATGCGCTCGCCCTTGAGGCGCTCCGCAAACCCCTTATCGAATGGAAAACGCAGATCGCCACGATTGAGCGTGACAGAGGCAAACGACTTCCCTTCCATGATGGGAGCAAGACCGCGCCGGACGACTTCAACCTCTGGCAATTCAGGCATGAGCGTAAATTCGCCCCAATAGCACTCATCCGCAAGGCTAAGCTAAGCCCGGCCGCGGCGCACCCAGGCTACAATATCGAGGGCGACTTTCTGGAAGGTGATGTTTAGCGCGTGGACACCTGCACCAGGGTCCTCGGCAACGGCGTGCGTTCTTTCCTGGAAGCGCCGGGTCGTAACGACGGTATTGCTTCGCTCATTTACGACTTTCACATAGACATCGATGACAGCATCAGATCCGCCTTCCACAGTCTCAACTTGGAAATCGCGGATCTCAATGGATATAGAATAGTCGCCAGTTACACGATCTTGGTTTGTGAGAACAGCGCGAAATGCGCCCGAGTTCGCGAAGACTTCCGCAAGCCGTGCCTGAAATAGTCGAGGCAAACGATCACCCCAAGCCATCCCCGAAAGATATGCGACGCGGCCATTGGCGCCTTTGACCAGTATTTCTTCGGTATCGATGGTCTTAACGGCAACCGGCGGATTGATCGTAAGCTGAATGCCCCGAGAGCCTTGAGATTTTTCTATGACCGGTGCTTGGAGATCAAATGTTGCAGGCGCGGAGCCGCCGCCCAGTCCAAAGGAACAGGCTCCAAGCAGCATTGCTGCCGCAACTGCGCCGATGATTCCCTTCAGCCGCATCGCCTACCCCAGAGTGCCCACACCTATGGCTAGCAAATTGAGCCCACCCACGTAAACTACTTTAAGGCACGATTCGCACGGCGCTAATACTTTGGTGAGGTTTGTCCACCAAGCAAAAAGCCCGTTGGGTTGCGCTCCACCTTTTGCACCACGCGATCAAGACTGTCCGCTAAGCGCCTGCTATCCTTCATGAAAAGCTCAAATTCGCGAAGTCCGCGCTGCGCTTGCTGCGTCAAACCATCTGCCCGGTCTCCAAGCGAATGGTCCAGCTTGTCCGCAAGACTCCGAAAAGATGTTGCCGCCTGTTGCAACTGCGCCACGGCAGAATCCGGCTTGTCGGAGGCGGCTCCCGCAATCCGATCCACCGCCGCGTCGATCTTGTTCGACATTTCGGAAAGCCGCCCCACAAGGGTGCGCGCATCCTGAATCGTTGCCCCAATGTCGTCCTTGCGTTCATTCATCATGGAAGTGAACCCTTCCAAATTCGTGATCGTGCGGCGGACCGAATCTTCATTGTTGGCGACAAGATTGTTGAGACGCAGGAGCAGCGAATTCGCATTGCCTGCCGCATCAGCCACGCCTGCGAACATTCCCGAGGAGCCACCGGGATCAGCATATATCACTGGGAGCTGCTCTCCCTGTTTTGCCTGTAGTGGCGCGGCGTCAGGCGTGCCTGGCGTGATCTCAAGGGCGATGAAGCCCGCAAGGCCCTGCTGTGAAATTCGCGCGGTGGAGTTGGTCCGGACCGGCGTGTCGCTTCGCACCGTGATCAGCGCCCGCACCTTGCGAGAATCCTCTCGCAAAAGTTCGACGGAGCGCACCGCACCGAAGCGAATGCCATTGAACAGCACTGGCGACGCTTCTGTAAGGCCTTGCACCGAACCGTCAAAAACGACGTGATAGCTTTTACCCGCTGGCCCGCTCGCGTCGTTCTTCATCCAATAGATGAAGCCGAAGATCAGACAGATTATGCCAAGGACAAATCCACCTATGACGAGGTGATTGGCTCGTGTTTCCATAGTCTAAGACGCCTTCACGATAGCTCGCCCGCGCTCGCCGCAAAAATACTCCTGCACCCAAGGGTGGCCAGGATTACGAACGAGATCGCTAGGTGCTCCCTCACGGACGACATGCTTATCCGCCAGCACCGCAACGCGGTCACAGACCGCAAAGATGCTGTCGAGATCATGGGTGATCATATACACGGTCAGGCCCAGGGTCTGCTGCAAATTTTGAATGAGGTGGTCAAAGGCCGCCGCAGCGATGGGATCAAGACCGGAGGTTGGCTCATCAAGGAATACGATGTCTGGATCAAGCGCGAGCGCGCGCGCAAGACCCGCCCGTTTGCGCATACCGCCCGAAAGTTCAGACGGAAATTTGTAAGCGGCGTCGGGCGGCAAGCCAACCATAGCGATTTTGAGAAGAGCAAGCTCATCCATGATCGGCTTTGGCAGGTCCAGATGCTCCCGCATCGGGACTTGCACATTTTGCAGAACCGTAAGCGAGGAAAATAGAGCGCCATCTTGAAACAGAACGCCCCAGCGGCGTTCTACAGCGATGCGTTCGGCGTTTGATAGCCCTTGGAAGTTTTTGCCAAAAACCTCGATAGTGCCGGAGTCGAAAGGCAGTAAGCCAAGAATGGTGCGCAGAAGCACGGATTTTCCGGTACCCGATCCGCCTGCAATCGCGAGAATTTCGCCGCGCGCGACATCGAGATCGAGATTGTGAAAAATCAACTGCCCGCCAAACCGCTTTGTTACGCCCCGAAGCCGAATCGCTGGCGCGATTTTGCTATCATTTTCCCGCAAAGATTGATGCCCGGTTCGCAGTTGCATGGCTAGAACCCGCTTGCCGAAAGAAAGATAGCGAAAACACCATCAAGCACGAGAACGAGGAAAATCGCCTTCACAACGGCGGTTGTCACCTGCGTGCCAAGCGACTCGGCGCTGCCTTGCACGCTCAGCCCCTCCATGCATCCAACCAACCCTATAATCAGCGCCACAAAGGGAGATTTGATAAGCCCCACATAAAAATGCCGTGTATCAATCGCGCTGTTCAACCTTTGCAAGTAGATCGGCGTATCGAGCCCGAGATAAAACTTGGCCATAAGTGCGCCGCCTGCCAGCGCCATCATGTCAGCCACAAAAACAAGAAGCGGAAGCGCAACGATAAGGGCGAGAATCCTCGGCAAGACCAATGTTTCTATTGGATCGATGCCCAGCGTGCGCATGGCGTCTATCTCCTCGCGCATTTTCATGGTCCCGATTTGCGCGGTGAATGCTGACGCTGACCGGCCAGCAACCATGACTGCGGCGAGCAATACACCGACCTCTCTCAAGGACAATATGCCAAGCATGTCGATGGCGAAGGTTTCCGCGCCGAAATTGCGGAGCTGTTGCGCAGCTTGCTGCATGACGACGCCGCCGATCAGGAAGCAGACAAGCGCGACGATCGGAACCGCACTAAGCCCTGTTTGCTGGAGCTGATGCACAAAGGACGTGCCGCGAAACCTTGCCGGGCGCGCAACGACACGGCCGAGCGCGGCGCTGACCTCGCCAAGAAACATCGTTAGCCGCAGCGCGTCCCGGCCGATTGCCGTTGCGCCGCTGACAATTCTTTCGATGAGCTCGGCAATGGGCCGTCGCCTTGGTGGCAATGCTTGCGCACCGCTTGCCGCACGCGCCACCTCTTGAAGCAGAATACGATGGTCATTGCGCGCGTTCACAAACGGCGTTGCCGCCCCGGTCGGGAGCTTATTGCGCAAATTTACAAGGGCGAGCGCGCCTGCTGTGTCGAGGGCTTCGAGCCGCGCTAAGTCGATTTCCCAAACACGGGCCTCGGTCGCGCGTGAACCGATGCCGCCTATCGCGTTGTAAGCTTCGTCAAGAAAAGCGAGCGTCCAGCCGCCACTCGCCGACACGCGAAATACGCCCTGGTCTGTCTCCACGGAACAAACCGGGCCACCATAGGCCAAGCTGACTTGTGCGTTTTGCTGCATGTAGTGATTTCGCCGGCTCCTCCTTAAGCCATAGCCGGAATAGAGGCAGGAGTCTTCGAAAACCTTCACGAAGAGGCTTGCGGTTAAGTTCAGCAAAAGAGAGAAGCGGCAAGCCGCCACAAAAAACAACCTGATTACGCATAAACATCAGCCAGTTTTAGCAGCTGATATGGCATGGGCGGTGTCCTGAGCGAGACATATGCGAGCCGATTGATCATTGTTTCAAGCTGATATCTGCGGTTGAAGCGATACTCGAATTCGGCGAGGTATCGCGGCACATGTTTAGCTTGCACAGCTCTGTAGGTTCCCACCATTGCGGCCTTGATGTTGCCTAGGACTGTGTTGACCCATTTGAACTGCGGCTTTTGGGCCGCTTTCGATCCGCCGCCTGTTTTGATCGGCACATGGGTGCATCCGGCGCTGGCGACAGCAGTGAAGCATGAGAGCGCATCGGAGACGACACAGGCGCCGGCGGCGAGCGCCGCGCCTGCGAGTTTGGCAATCGCAATCTTGCGGAAGCCAGCAACGCGGCGAAGCATAATCCGATCGGGTTTCCCATCACCGGTTACCGCCACAGCGGCCACGAAAGGGGTCTTTCCCGCGGCGCCGCGCCCGCGCCGGCCGGGGCGGGCCCCGCCGAGATAGGCGTCGTCCATTTGTACCTGGCCTTGCAGGCGCTTGGCCGCATTCCGCTCCATCATGACTTGCGCGAGTTTGTGCTTGAGGGTCCAGGCGGCCGTCTGGGTGATGCCAAGCCGCCGCCCGAGCTCGATGCTGGAAATGCCCTTCTTCGATTGCGTAACCAGATACATGGTTTTGAACCAGAGGCGCAGCGGCAGTTTGCTGGACGCGAAGATGGTTCCGGCCGTGATCGATGTCTGCTTGCGGCAGGCATTGCATTGGTACAAAGACCGGGCGCCTCGCTTGACAATGCAGTGCTTCCGGCCACCGCAGCCAGGACACTCGAAACCGTCAGGCCAGCGCCACTGCACCAGCGCGGCATGGCAAAGAGCTTCGCTCCCGTACATTTCATCGAACTGGGCCTCGCTCATGCCTTTCTGGAATTGCACTTGGTTGCGCGCCATTGGAGATCCCTTTGCAAAACAGCATGTTCCCTGTTTGTTCTATTAACCATTTCAGGCAGACGCAACCGCGTAATCAGGAAAAACAAAAGCTCCCGCTTCGGGCGAGAGCTCTGTCTAAACCTCATACCGAGGCAAGATGACGGCCGTAACCCTCAGCTTAGTTGATGACGCGGCAGCTAAGCGATCCACCGGGCGTGCGGTTGCACACCCTCTGACCTTTCGAGTTTCCTAAGGAACGTCCTGGAATGCGTCGCCCCTGAGAATCCCGAAGGGTGACGGTGTTGTGGACGATCGGCTTGTTCGTCACGGTACCGCCCGGCAAGACGCGTCCGCCTGCCGATGCCTCGCTTGCGATGCCGCCAAGTGTGATGCTGGCAACGGCAGCAGCCGCGCAAGCAAGGAAGAATTTTTTCGTCATTGTCACAGCCTTCAGATCCCTTGTTGATCCCAGGCGCCTCTGGTTAACAAGATTTATTACACAATCGATGGCCTCGCGCTGTGCTGGCCAGCACATCCAAGAAAGTTTGTTAGTGCTATTGCTATGTCTTCGGCGACGAAGCGGCCCAGGATACGGACAACGCAACCCCACAGTCCTTGTCTTGGCGCTGCGCCGGGCCTCGGCCCTCCCTCCATGACCCATTGCGCCGCGCCGCCATCCGAGGGCTGAAATATTCATCCGCTAGTGGTGCTTGCCGGGTGCCTCTCGAAAGTTTTTGTAAAGATTTAAGAGATACTTTGATGCAACCATTCCATGCGGCAAGGCGGCATCAAGATGACACCTCCTTCTCCGGCCTTGTTGTCCGAGGCCGACTATTACAGCATTGAAAGTGCTCTTAGGGCGACAGAGAAGGGACGCCGTTTTCTGCGCGCTCATCTGGAACGAAACCGCAGTACGGAAATAAATAAGCTCTTGAGGTCAATCTCCCGGCTTCATCGCGCAACGATCGGCGAGCCTGGCCTCGCCGCCGAGATGCGGCGCGAACTGAATGCGGTGCTTGACGGGCTCACCCGGCTTCGGGCGAAATTGCCCCTCTGCGCAAACGAGGCTTCGCGGACCCTTCTGCTGCACCAGGGCCTAGAAGAGATCGAAGCCGCCCTGCTGGCGCTGAGCGAGGCTGTCGAAGAGCGCGATGAAGCTCTCACTCCTGGCGAAAGAAACTTTTCCGAATTTGATAGGCTCAGGCCTATGCGAGGCTCGGAACAGACCGAGAAGCTCTATGGCGAGCTATCTCACTTCTTTTCGAGCGATGGGCGCCTTGGTTTAGGAAAAACATACGACTAGACATTCTGAAACAGTATAACCGGCATCGTGAATGCTAGGGTCTGCTGGATCGCCACGGCGCGTCGCGCCTCGCGACGACGATTCCTGGGCTCCCATTGCGATTCCGAGCGAAGTGCGCACTGCACCTCGTCATTGCGAGCGGAGCGAAGCAATCCAGAATAGCCCGTTGATTCTCTTGCTCTAAGCGGCCTGCATAATGGCGCGGTCCGCGCGCCTGCCGTACAGCCATTCCTGCAAGAAACTGGAGGTCCAGGCGCGTAGGTTTGGTCCATAGAGCGTGTGCTTTTGAAGCTGCTCTACCGCACTTTGCGCGCCAGGGTGAGACAAGCGCGCCGCGGCAAGCGTGGTCCAGCGATGGATTGTCGCGAGCGTTATTTCGGGATGAAATTGCAGGCCAAACGCCGCTCTGCCGTAACGCATGGCCTGATTTTCGAACACATGTCCGTTGGCAAGTAGCACCGCACCATCGGGGAGCGTGAACCCCTCTTTATGCCAATGATACACGTGGCTTGGCCACTGCCCAAGGCCCGCGCCTTCGCCATGCACAAGGAGAGGCTGATATCCTACCTCGACCTCTCCGGCTGGATGGAGGTAAACCTCGGCCCCAAGATGTTTCGCAAGCATCTGCGCGCCAAGGCAAACGCCAAGGAAAGGCTTATCCTCGGAGAGGGGAACACCGATCCAATCAATCTCTTGTTTGATATAATCGTCGGTGTCGTTTGCGCTCATGGGACCGCCGAAGATAATGGCGCCAGAGTGCCCCCCCAAAGTGTTCGGAAGGGGGTCGCCAAGACGTGGGCGCCTTATGTCGAGCGGCACTCCGTTCGCGGTGAGCCATTGACCTATGGCGCCAGGCTGTGATTCCAGGCGGTGCATAATAAGAAGTACTGGCTGCTGCGAAGAGGCAGCGTTCGCGCTCGTGCTGTGTTGCGTGTCGCCGGTGGGTGTCATAATTGAGAGCGTTTCGAAAGGACAGGTCGGTTCAAATGCCAAACTGCGGGAACTTAAGAATAAAGTCGCTATTCAATTCAGGTGCTAAGAACGCCACGATCACCAAGGACACCTTGGTAAATATAATATTAAAACGTCCCATGCAACCAAAGGTGACAATTTGTTGTGAATGAAAGCGAGCGCATGGCAAATGTCCTGCCAAAGCCCATGGCCGCCGTTTCCGTTGCAGCCTTCAGGGGCCGCGAAATCCTGTTGGTAAAACGGGGACAACCGCCTTACGCCGGAGTGTGGTCACTTCCGGGCGGCTCTATCCGTTGGGGCGAAGCAGCCGAAGACGCTGCCCGCCGTGAACTCGCGGAGGAAACTTGCTTATGTGCCTCGGCCCTGACCCTCGCCGATGTTGCTGACGTCATCCTTAGAAACGAGTACAAGGACGTTGTGGCTCACTACGTGATCACAGTTTTCTGTACCGGCAAGATCTCGGGGAATTTATTGGCTGGTTCAGACGCCGCAGAGGCGCGATGGTTTTTCCCTGAGGAGCTTGTAAACGTTGGTTTGACGCCAGCCCTTGCGGCTACAATCGCAAAGGCAGAGCTTGCCCTACGCAGTGAGGGGATATGATATGAATTCGAAGCAGCGCATAAAACGATCCATCCTCCTTTTGGGAATGCTTGCGCTGCCGTCGCTTCTCACGCACCCGGTGGCCGCACAATCGGCTCAGGCCGGCAAGCAGCAGCCCCCCGCCGCCCCCGCGCCCCATGCTGCTGGCCCAGATGACCGCCCCTATGACGCGCAACTATTCCGTTTGGCGGAAATCCTTGGCACTGTTCATTATCTTCGTGAGCTATGCGGCGCGAATGAAGGCCAAGTTTGGCGCGAGCACATGCGCGAAATCGTGAACGCCGAAGGTACCAACGCGCTGCGGCGCGCAAAGCTCGTGGAAAGCTTCAACCGAGGCTATCGGGACTACTCCCGCACCTATCGCGCTTGCACTCAGCCTGCGCTTGTCGCCATACAACGTTTCATGGATCAAGGGTCCACAATCGCCGAAACGCTGGTCGCAAACGATAAGTAGTAGTTTATTCCTGGACTGTGAACTTGCAGGTCCGGCAAGCGGATTGAATTGCTGCAGTCTCGGCTTCCCCGATGCGATGACCCGCCAAGCCGAGCGCAACCTGGACGAACAGCACCATGCCAAACGCCATCAGCACGACGCCGGATACCTGATTGATCCGCTTGAGGCGGCTTTCGGTAAGTTTATGCCTGACCCGCGCGATGAGCCGCGAAAGGCCTGCCCACCAGGCGAGGCTTCCAGTCATGATGGCGGTGACAACCGTCAGGGCTTCGGTCGCGGTGCTAACGCCGCCAAGCACTGACGTTGCGCCTCCGAATAGAGCAAAAAGGCCAAGGATTGCGCCTGGATTGGTAATGGTCAGAAAGAAGGTCTGGGGAACGATGTTCAGGTGGGGCATCAGCCGCCAAATTTTGAAACGCAAAGTCGGCCGCAAGAAATAGGGCACGCTATCGGCAAGCCTGCGTAATCTGGCGAGATTGGTCGTGGCGGTCGCGACGATCTTCGGCTGCGAGAGATAAACTCGGACGCCGAACGCAAACAGAATAAAGCCGCCGATAAGCTCGATTTTGATTTGATGATCGCGCATGAAGCCCGAAATTGCGGTCGCTCCAAAAGCGGCAACTGTCGCGATGATGCCATCCGCCAGTACCGCGCCCAGACCAGCCGCAAACCCGCCCCAAAAACCGCGCTCAAGCGTGCGCTGTATGCACACTATATTCACTGGCCCCACAGGGGCTGCGATGAGCACGCCAATCAACGCGCCGATAATGGCGTATCGCGTCGGATCTATGATTGACTGTGCCCACATCGGCAGCTTTAGTCCTCAAAGTTCCATTTGCTGGCGAGGGATATCCTGCCCGCCATTGTCACGCCCAAAAACCAAAGAGTTGGTAAGGCGGCTTGGATAAGCTCCAAAGCCACAACATCCATGCCGCGAAATGCACTCTTGTTGCAATAGGAGACCCGCATGACTGGGCCGCGTATCCTGATTTTGTTGAGACGCAGAGAGGGCAATCCTATACGAGGGTTTCAGTGTTTCGCTGTGATCGTTGTTGCAATGATTGCGGCTATATTCATTGCTGCAAACCCGCTTGACGCTGCCGAAGCGCCCGCGCGTGAGGTCCAGGTGAGCCGTGACGTTTCGAAACTTCCCCCGGAAGTGCAGCGGATGCGGCAGGCGATACTGCAAGCTGTGACGAGCGGCGATATCGAGCAGTTGCGGCTTCCGATCGAAATGAACGAGATTCATCCTGTCTTCACCAAAAGCCGGATTGCCGATCCGATCGCCTATCTCAAGTCCTCCTCCGCCGACGGCAATGGCAGGGAAAAGCTTGCGATCTTGTTCAATCTTATGACCTCGGGTTATGCCGTGACGAATGCGGGCACGAAAGAGGAAATGATCGTATGGCCCTATCATGCGGCCATTCCGCTCAATTCGCTGACGCCGAGCCAAGAAGTGGAGATCTACCGCTTTTTGCCGCCTGCGCGTTTCAAGGAGATGCTCGCGCAGGGAAAGTATTCCTACTACAGCGTTGGAATCAGCCGCGACGGCGTTTGGCATTATTTTACCGCGGAGTAGGAGCGCCATCGGACGTTCCTTCGGTGGCTGATACGGCGGAGCTTTGTCCGGCAAAGGTAACGGGGCGTCCGCAGGCATCCGCCATAACCGCGCCATCGAGCATGACGACGCGCCCACTGACGATGGTCGCAATCGGCCAGCCCTTCACGAGCATTCCGTCATAGGGCGTCCAACCGCATTTACTGGCGATCCAGCTATTGGTGATTTCACGTTCCGCCTCAAGATCGACAACGGTAAAGTGCGCTTCAAACCCAATCTCGATCCGTCCTCTTTTTTCCGCGCCGAATAAGCGGGCGGGTGCTGCACTTGATAAATCGGCGAAGCGCTCAAGGCTCAAGCGTCCTGCGTTTACATGGTTAAGCATGAGCGGCACCAGCGTTTGCACGCCGGGCATCCCGGAAGGCGATTGAGGATAAGGCCGCGCCTTTTCCTCCAACGTATGAGGCGCGTGGTCAGACCCGAGGACGTCAACGACGCCATCAGCAAGTGCAGCCCACAGAGCATCCCTATGGCGCGCATCGCGGACTGGCGGGTTCATCTGCGCAAGCGTTCCAAGGCGCTCATATGCTTCGGGCGCGGCAAGCGTCAGGTGATGAGGCGTAACTTCCACGCTGACGAGGCCGTTTGCTTTTCTATTGCGCAGAAATTCCATCTCCTCGGCGGTCGATACATGCAGCACATGTACGGGCTTTCCAAGTTCATGCGCCGTATTGACCAACCGCTCAGTGGACATAAGCGCCGCGATTTCGTCGCGCCATACTGGGTGCGTGGCGGGATTCCCGGGCTCGGCTAAGGGTTTGCGCTCACGCAGCCGCGCTTCATCTTCGCAATGATAGGAAGAACGGCGGCTGATGCGCGAGAGAATGGCGCGCAGCACGTCGGGGGCCTCGACCAAAAGACTTCCCGTGGACGAGCCTAAGAAAACCTTGATACCTGCACAGCCCGGCAAGCGTTCAAACTCGGCAAGCATCTCAATATTGTCGGCGGTGCCCCCGATAAAAAATGCGTGGTCGCAGAACATGCGCCCGGCGGCCCGCTGAATTTTATCGGCGAAACTCTCGGCGGATATCGTGGACGGGCTGGTGTTGGGCATCTCGAACACGGCCGTGACACCGCCAAGGATCGCCGCGCGGCTGCCCGTTTCCAAATCTTCCTTATGTTCGAGACCGGGTTCGCGGAAATGAACTTGGCTGTCGATCACGCCGGGGAGCACATGAAGGCCCCTCGCGACGAAGACGTCAGCTGCCTGACGGGTGTCGAGCGAACCGATCTCGACGATCTTCCCGCCAGCGATGCCGATATCGGCTTGAACCGTTTGGCCCGGCAAAACGGCGGTGCCGCCGGAGATGATAAGGTCGAACGCGGTGGTCATTTTGCGCCTTCCGTTTGGCCCTCATACATGGGTTGCCAGGAACTACCCCGCACTTACGCCTGTTTCCATAACATCTCAAGATCTTCCCAGGAGATGGGCACAGATGACAAATTCGGACGCGCATAAAGATGAGGAAAGAGACGAAGAACTGAAGAAAAAGAAAGAGAAGGCCGAAAATCCCAAGACACATGACGATAAACTTGACGAAGCATTGGCCGACAGTTTTCCGGCAAGCGATCCCGTCTCACCGGCTGTGCAGGGCACCGCTTCCAAGGCCTAAATGTCTCGCCTCCCGGCACCGAGCCTTCAATTTCGCGCCATCCTAATCGGGCGGCGTGATCCTGGCCAAGCTGGAGGAAGAAGGGTTTAAGACGCGCCCACCTGTTCAATCCGTTATCGAGGCTGTGGATCGCGCCGGCGGCTGACAAGATTGAATGCGAGCTAAAGCGAAGAGTTCGTGAATGTATCGCAGGCGGAAACTTGACCTGTCTTCAAGCCAATCGCAAACCACCGTTTGCGCTGCTCAGACGTGCCATGCGTAAATGAATCAGGCACCACATAACCTTGCGAACGCCTTTGCAGCGCGTCATCGCCGATCGCCGTTGCAGTCTGAAGCGCGGCCTCGATGTCTCCTGGCTCAAGAAATTGCCATTTGCCCTGCGAATGGTGCGCCCATACTCCTGCTAGGCAATCGGCCTGTAGCTCCGCCCGGACCTGCGCCTGATTGGCGTCAGCTTCGTCTGCGCGTGCTTGGTAAGCTTGGACTTGCGGCAGGATGCCCAACAAGTTCTGAACGTGATGCCCAATCTCATGAGCAATCACATAGGCGTATGAAAACTCGCAGGCTCTACTGCCGATTTGGCAGCCTTGAAAGCGTGTCTGGATCTCTCTGAAAAAGTTTGTGTCGAGATAAACACGTTGATCGTTGGGACAATAGAATGGCCCCATCGCTGCCTGCGCGGTTCCGCATGCCGACTGTGTCAGGCCGGAGAACATCACAAGCTTGGGCGCTTGGTACGTTCTGCCCATGGAACGGAAAATCTCCGACCAGCGGTCCTCGGTATCGCCCAGCACCGCCGCAACAAATTGACCGGTTTGATCGCTGGCAGTTCCCGCGCGCCTGCCCCTGACGCTCGGCACCGCTTGAGCTTGGCGTTTGGTAAGAAGTTGGTCTTGATGAAAGGCGTTCGGCACCGCCGATTAGCAGCCGCGGGTCGATTCCCAATCCCCAAGCTATCAGTCCAAGGATAACGATTGTGCCGAGGCCAAGGCCGCCGCCTCGGACAATGGGGCCCATTGGCAGCCCGCGTCGATCCTCAATGTTGCCACTCCGGCGAAAATCGTCCCAGCGCATGACAGGTCTGTGCGCCGTTTGCGGGCGCCTCCAAGTGAGATATCTCAGCCTATTTCGGCGGTGTTTTAATTTTGCTCTCATGAATTATAAAACTTTATGCATTAAAATCGTTTGAGAAATTACATTGTAAATACATAGTATATCTCACACATAAATTTGAGAATATACGCCATGCATTATTAACAATACTTACCGTTGTGGCGTTTTCTTTCGCATTTTAATTGTAAGATTATAACGCTGATCGCTGGAATTTTTTAATGGCGATGCTTGAGCTGCTCTGTTCTGGGAGATTCACGATGACGGACAAATCAAACTTCACACCCGAAGAGTGGAAGACGCTGCTCGAGGGCGTAATGATGTCAGGAATTGCAGTCACGGCGGCTGAGCCGAGCGGTCTCATTGGTACCTTGAAAGAAAGCTTCGCCGCCGGCCACGCGCTTGTGGAGGCCAGAAACGGCCCGAACGAGCTTATTCGCTCTCTCGTCGCGGAGTTCGAAACGTCCGAAGGGCGCAAATTTGCTCGCGATGGTCTGCGAGAAAAGCTCTCCGGCGCAAAAGCCGCTGACATCAAAGACAAATCCATCGACACGCTGAAAGAGACGGCTACGCTGCTTGAGGCCAAAGCCCCGCAAGACGCCGCGCCTGTAAAACAATGGCTCTACCATATCAGCGAGATGGTCGCCGATGCCGATTCCGAAGGAGGTTTTCTTGGGTTTGGCGGCACAAAAGTTACCGAGAAGGAAAAGGCGACGCTTTCAGAGATTTCCGGTGCTTTGAAACTGGCGGCTTAATCAGCCACGGGAAATTCCTTGTTGTAGCGGCCGTCCATCTCATGCGGACACTGCTACCCCTCCAGAGTGCGTAACCGTCGCAATTCGGGAAAGAAATGCATCCAGAGCAGGGCGACCGCAATAGTTCCAGCGCCGCCAATTATGACGGCGGGAACAGCGCCCGCGAAGCTCGCCACCATCCCGGATTCGAAATCGCCCAGTTGGTTCGATGCTCCGATGAATAAGGAATTTAGCGCGCTAACCCTGCCGCGCATTTCGTCGGGCGTTTGAAGCTGGACAAGTGAAAAACGGATTACCACGCTGATTACGTCGGCGGCCCCCAGAACCGCGAGCGCAGCTACAGAAAGAAAAATGTTCGTCGAAAGGCCGAAAACGAGCGTTGCCAGTCCAAAAACAATTACTGCCGTAAACATGAGGCGCCCGACGCGCCGCTTAAGGGGGTAATGCGCGAGAAAGATCGACATTGCGAGCGCCCCAATCGCGGGCGGATTCACTGGCCATAAGAGTATTTTTTTTGTTTAAGGATGTTGCCTCACTTGCAAGATAACGATGTTCCCATATAATCGGTTCCCGATATCGAATTTCGATTATGGGGGCGATGCTGAGGTACGGAAGTGATCGAGCATCAGGAACTTCTCTCGGGCTTGGTCCGGCTCCACGTCCTGCATCATGCTGCCGAAGGCGATCTTTACGGCAACTGGATGATCGAGGAGCTTGCCCGGCACGGCTACAAGATCAGTCCCGGCACGCTGTATCCTATGCTCCATGCCCTCGAACGCAAAGGCTATTTAAGCTCGCGGACCGAACGGGTTGGCCGCTCGCAGCGCCGCATCTATCGGACAACGCCTTACGGCATCGAAGCCCTGCAGATGGCGCGGGAAAAGCTGCGGGAGCTGGTGCGCGAGGTTGCCCCCTGAACCATCTGCGCCAGAACGCGAATTACACTATGCCCAGGAGCCCCCGATGACGCTATGGAATAAGCTACTGCAAACACATGAAAGCGGATGGACAATACTTATTCGTCTTCTGGTAGGAGTTGCCGTATTTTTCCCAGAGGGCATTCAAAAGCTGATATTTCCAGACATTTTGGGCGCAGGCCGCTTTGAGAAGATCGGAATCCCCTTTTCCGACGTGATGGGGCCATTTGTCGGTATTGTCGAAATCGTCTGCGGCGCGCTTATCGCGGCCGGACTTCTGACGAGGCTGGCGGCGATTCCGCTGATCGTTATTATGGTCGTAGCGATCATCTCGACAAAAGTGCCGATCCTGCTCGGCCAAGATTTTTGGATTTTCCATCTGCCCAAATTTGCACGCTATGGCTTCTGGAGCATGATGCACGAAACGCGCACGGATTTCTGCATGCTGCTCGGTTCGCTTTACTTGCTGATCGTAGGCGCTGGCGCTTGGTCGCTCGATGCTCTCCTGAGCCGGAGAAGATCTCCTGCGCCGGAGAAAATGACGAGCCAAGCTATCCACCACTCAGCGTGAGGAGCAGCGAGAATGCCGATCCTGAGTCAGACGGCAAAGGCAGAGGTATTACGAAGCGGCTCCGTCCGCGAGGTGTTTTTGGCTTTTCTGAAGCTGGGTCTGACCTGCTTTGGGGGGCCGATCGCGCATATCGGCTATTTTCGCGAAGAGTTTGTGGTCCGCCGCCGGTGGCTTGACGAATTGACCTTTGCCGATCTCGTCGGCTTGTGTCAATTCTTGCCCGGCCCAGCGAGCAGTCAGGTGGGCTTTTCTATTGGCTTGATGCGGGCTGGCTTCAAAGGGGCGCTTGCCGCTTGGGCTGCCTTCACACTGCCCTCAGCCATAGCCCTCACCTTGTTCGCCTTCGGCGCGGGTGAGCTTACTGGCCCTATTGGAAGCGGACTGCTTCATGGCCTAAAACTCGTCGCCGTGGCCATCATCGCCCAGGCTGTTTGGGGCATGGCGCGGACTTTGTGTCCCGATCGGGAACGGGCTTCCATTGCCTTGATCGCGATGCTCGTCATCCTGTTCAGCGCGTCTTCTCTCGCCCAGATCGCAGCAATCCTGTTTGGGGGGCTGGCTGGCTTATGGCTTTGCCAGCAAGGCTCCACTTCTGTTCCGGGGCATTTGCCGCACCCCGTGTCACGAGCAATGGGACTTTTTGCGCTGGCCATTTTCTTCCTTCTTCTCATCGCGCTGCCTATCCTTCGCGATGCGAGCCATTCGCAAGGCCTAGCCTTATTCGATGCGTTCTACCGCTCGGGCGCGCTGGTCTTTGGCGGCGGCCATGTCGTGTTGCCATTGCTGCGGGAGGCCTTCGTGACACCGGGCTGGGTCAGTGACGATGCCTTTTTGGCAGGCTACGGCGCGGCGCAGGCGGCGCCAGGTCCGCTTTTCACCTTCGCGGCTTATCTTGGCGCTGTCGTCAACATTAAGCCGCATGGCGTGGCAGGGGCGGCGCTTGGGCTTGCCGGTATTTTCATTCCAGGCATACTCGCGCTCGTCGGCGTGCTTCCCTTCTGGGACAGGTTCCGTAAGCGCGTCTTCGCCCAGGCCGCCATGCGCGGTATCAACGCTGCCGTGGTCGGGCTGCTCGCCGCTGCGCTCTACAATCCGGTGTGGACCAGCTCAGTAAAGACTTCGGGCGATTTTGCCGTTGCGGTCACCGGCTTTGTTCTGCTGACGGTCTGGCGTGCTCCGCCGCTCCTTGCCGTGCTGTTTGGAGCGGCAGGAGGGATCGCATTGACGCTGGCCGGAGTATGACGTGAGCGCGCTCGGCGATTTGATGGATCAAAAGGCTTTGTGCGTTTTTTGCTAGAAAAGGATAGGAGCGTTACCATGGACTTCGATTCCAGAGAATTGAACAGGCGCGGGGCCATTGCGCTCGCGGCGGCCATGGGCACGGGTGTGCTCGCGATTCGCTCGGGAACTATCACGGCGGTCGCCGCCGAAAAGAAGGATGGTGAGGCGGGCGAGGATGTCGGCGCAACCGAAGATTTGATGCGCGAGCATGGCGTGCTTCGACGCACGCTCAATGTCTATTCCGAGCTTGCCTCCCGGCTAAGCGCCGGCAAAACCGACATCGATCTTCCGGCGCTTGCAGATGCCGCAAAGCTCTTCCACGAGTTCGGCGAGGATTACCACGAGCACATGCTTGAGGAGACCTACATCTTTCCCGAGGTTCGCAAGGCGGGCGGCCCCAATGAAAAACTGGTCGAAGTCCTTCTCGCTCAGCATCAGCGCGGGCGCGAAGTGACGGATTATCTTTACCGGGTCGCCTCCCAGGCGAAGCTTGCAGGCCGCCAAGAAGCCCTCGCCAAGGCGCTGTCCACTTTTTCGCGGATGTATAATGCCCATTCCGCCTGGGAAGACACCGTCATCTTTCCGGCCTGGAAGGCAATGCAATCGAAGGCAAAGCTTGCCGAACTCGCGGATAAATTCGAGGACATCGAACATGAAAAATTCGGCAAGGACGGCTTCGAGGATGCGGTGGCGCGCATTTCCCGGATCGAGCAAGTATTCGGTTTGCACGATTTGAGCATTTTCACAGCGCCCGCCCCCCCTGCTCTTTAAATCGCACTTTTCTGGGCAAAGAAGCGATCAAGGCCGGTAAAGAGCAGCGAAGTCTAAGGCACTGTGGGCACCGATTTTCATCGGTGCGGGGGCTGGATATGACTTCAAGAATGGTTTCCCATTGGCGGCTACCCCTCCAGAGTGCGCAACCGCCGCAATTCGGGAAAGAAATGCATCCAGAGCAGGGCGACCGCAATAGTTCCAGCGCCGCCAATTATCACGGCGGGAACGGCGCCCGCAAAGCTCGCCAGCATCCCGGACTCGAAATCGCCCAGTTGGTTCGATGCTCCGATAAATAATGAATTCAACGCGCTGACCCTGCCTCGCATTTCGTCGGGCGTCTGAAGCTGGACAAGTGAAAAACGGATTACCACGCTGATTACATCGGCAGCCCCCAGAACCGCGAGCGCAGCTACGGAAAGAAAAATGTTCGTCGAAAGGCCGAAAACGAGCGTTGCCAGTCCAAAAACAATTACCGCCGTGAACATGAGGCGCCCCACGCGCCGCTTAAGGGGGTAATGCGCGAGAAAGATCGACATTGCGAGCGCCCCAATTGCTGGCGCTGAACGTAATATTCCAAAACCCAATGGGCCGCAGCTAAGGATGTCACTGGCGTAGATTGGAAGAAGCGCTACTGTTCCGCCGAGAAGCACCGCAAATAGATCGAGAGAAAGCGTTCCGAGGATCACCGGCTTGCTCAGCACAAAGCTGATGCCGCTGAACAGCGACTTCACGGTAAGCGGCTCCCGCGCCCGCACGACTCGCTCTGTTTTGATCAGAGTGGACAGCGTGGCGGCAATTAGAAAAAAAGCGCTCGCCGTCGCAAATGCGGCCCCGGAACTCATTCCAACCAGCACACCGCCAAGCGCTGGCCCCATGATCTGAGCGGTTTGGTTCGCCGATGCCGACCAGGCGCTCGCGCGCGGCACCAGCGAAGCAGGAACAAGCCCCGGCATCAACGCCGCCATGGCCGGATGCTCGAAAGCGCGCGCCGCGCTAGCTAGCGCCACGATTGCGAAAACACCATTTCCGCCAAGCCAGCCCTGTAGCGTGCCAAGGAGCAGCAATAGGGCCGCGCAGGTTTCCACGAACTGGCATATGGTGAGGATAAGGCGGCGGTCGTAGCGATCCGCGACGTGCCCTGCAACGAAGGTGAAAAGAACCACGGGAAGAAATTGAGCGAGCCCGATCATGCCAAGATCGAAGGCGCTGCCGGTTAGTTCATAGAGCTTCCAGCCCACAGCGACGCCTTGCATATGAAAGGCCGCAGTGGACAATGTTCGCGAGAACCAAAAAAACACGAAGGGGCGGTGACGAAGAATCTCCTGTTCCGCAACTACAGTCGCATCCGTCACTGGCGTAACTTCACTGCCCGTTCATCCTTCCGGTGCATAGGTCGCTTATGAGGCGAAACGGCTCAGCAGGGATCTTCCGGATAAATCGCGAGATGCTCCCGCGAGTACACAACATCCGGTCTTTTATAGTCGATGATGTTCTTGTAGGGCCGCAGTAGAATGCGCCGATGCACCTCGCCGACTGCCGGAGGCGTATGTTCCGCCCAGCGGCGGCCGCGACGAACGAGGACTTGCTTTTCAACCGTGACATATGTGGCGGGAAGGCGCACGCGGCAGATGATCTCCTTGCCTGGCGTCTCGCATTTTTGCCACGCCCAGCCGCCCGGCTTGCGCACTTCGCGCGTAACGGTGCGGTAAACTGGCTCCTGCTCATGCACTATGACTTCGCCCGGCTCGTAAACTTTCTGATGGGTCCAGCCATAGACTGAAGGTGTCCGATATATGCCGTAAACGCCAGGCTCAACGACATCGCGGCGAATGTAGGTGCGATATATGGGCCGCACAGGCGCTTTTTCGTAACATTCGGCCTGAGCGGGCGCTAAGGGGGCATTCAGCATACAGGCTGCAACGAATGCCACGCTTAATGCCCGATTTGATCTTTTCGCCCCCATGCCCTGCTCCAAGCCCTTCCGCCAGATTGCGCTATCGCAATCAAAAGCTATAGCCGCAGTTCACCGCCACGACTATGCATCGAGGTTCGAAAATTTGTGAGCTGTTGCAAATGCGCCGCAACGGCGGGATGCTATTTGTCGCGCTTTGTTCGCGCCATCCCGTAATATTCGTCATTGGGACGCATATCCACGGCGCTGGCCAGCCGGTTCGACATATTGAAGAAGGACGCCACGGCGGCGATGTCCCAAATGTCCCGGTCGGAAAAACCCAATTGGCGCAAAAGATCGCGATCAGCGTTTTCGATCCGGTCTGGAGCTTCCGTGAGCTTGGCCGCAAAATCCAGCATTGCCTTCTGCTTCGGAGACAACGGCGCGGAGCGGTAATTGTGCTCAACCATATCGCCCAGCGCGGGATCGTTGGAGCGGTAGCGCACTGCGGCTCCATGCGCGGTGAGGCAGTAGTGGCAGTGATTGATCGAGCTGACCGCGACGGCGATCATCTCGCGATCAAGGCGCGAAATCCCGCTGTCGCCTAACATGAGATCGTCGCTCATATCGATGAACGCCGTGAGCTTCTTATTATCGAAGGCGTAAGCGCGCAGCACGTTTGGGATGAAGCCCAATTTCTCCTCGCAAACGCGAAAATAATCGCGATTTTCGAGTTCAAGCTCAACCTCGGGGAGGTCCAGAGCGGTGGTGTTATCAGCCTTGTGCAAGTCTCTACCTTCATTCGGTTGTTGCGGGTATTAAGGGAGCGTCTACTGTAGCAAACTCAGGTTTGCTCCTTAAGGAGCGATCAGCAAAGCTTCGCATGACCCAAACAAAGGCTGGTGCGAGATGACATTATCTGCTGAACCGCGCAGCTTCGGCAAGCTCGCCGACATCGAGGACCGGCTGTTTAAGCGGACAGGTAACGGATCTGCTGCGGTCTTCGCTAAAAAACTCTTCGAAGAAGTCGATACGGCAGAGCTTGAACCTTACGGAACGGATGATCTCGTCGTACTCGCCGCAGATGCGTTCGAAAGCCTGAGGACCCGCGAGCCGGGCCAACCAAAGATCGTTTTCCGGGACCGCTTTGCCGACAATGCCCAATTTTTGGTTGTCGATATCGTCAATGACGATATGCCGTTTTTGCTCGATTCGGTCCTGGGCGAACTTCGCGATTTGGACCTCATTCCGGAGCTTGTGGCTCATCCCGTTTTCGAAGTCATACGTGATAGAGCGGGCGTCCTGTCCTCGCTGAAGCCGGTATCAACTGCGTCCAATGGAGCGCCGCGCGAAAGCTTTATCCATCTGCAAATACGCAAACTTGGGCAGGAGCACGGAAAAGCTGACGTTGAGCAGGCGCTGAAGCGTGTTCTAGCCGATGTCAAAACGGTTGTTACCGATTTCGATGCGATGACTTCCAGGTTACAAGGCGCAATCGCGCAACTTGAAAGAAATCCACCACCAGCAACGATTGAGACGGTCGCCGAGGCACTGCAATTTCTGCGTTGGCTTGGCGCGAGCAACTTCACGTTCTTGGGCATTCGCGAATATGAGTACGCTGGCGATGAAGAAACTGGCCAGCTCTTACCGAAGCCAGAAGCGAGCTTGGGTCTGTTGCGCGACGGGAACAGATCGGTGCTTCGCCGTGGGGGAGAAGAACACCGCCTGACGCCCCAAAGCCGGGCCTTCTTTTTGAACTCGCCGCCCGTGCTTGTCGCAAAAGCCAATAGCAAGTCCACCGTGCACCGCCGCGTTCACATGGATACTGTAGGCATTAAACTTTACGGTTTCGGCGGTCAAATTATAGGGGAGATGCGCGTCGCCGGTCTGTTCACTGCCACGGCCTATAACCTCTCCACGCGCAATATTCCTCTTCTCCGGCTTAAGGTCGATAAGGTTTTGCGGCGGTCCGGGCATAACCTCGACGGTTACTCGGGCCGCGCCCTGATGAATGTGCTTGAGACGCTACCGCGTGATGAACTTTTTCAAATTTCCCCCGAACAGCTCTCGCGCATCTCCGCAGAAATCTTAAAAATCGATCTCACCCCGCGCCCTCGCGTGTTCGTGCGTCGCGATGAATTCGGACGGTTCCTTTCGGTTTTCGTCTATCTCCCGCGCGAACGTTTCAGCACAGACGTCCGCATTGCCATCGCAAAGATGCTCGAACAAGCGTTCGAAGGCCGCCTCGAATCTTTTACCCCGTTCTTCCCGGATGGGCCGGTGGTACGGATTCACTACGTAATCTGGCGAAAGGACGTGGAACTGCGCGAAGCGCGGGAAAGCGAACTTGAAAAAGAAGTCGAAAAAATCATCCGCAATTGGGGCGACCAATTCCGCGAGCGCATTTCGCAATATTACGGCGACCACGCACTACCGATTATCCGAAAATACGGTGATGCGTTTCCGGAAGGCTATCGGGAAACAAATCAGCCATCGAGGGCGGTCGAAGACATACAGCGCATCGAACGCCTCAGCCGCGCCCGTCCTGCCGATATCGATATCTATCGTAACGACTTGTCTGCGCCCGGCGTTTTGCGCGCCACGCTTCTGCAACTGGATGAGCCGATCACGCTTTCGAAGCGTGTGCCCATCCTCGAAAATCTAGGCTTTCATGTCGTTTCCGAGCGGACATTTCGCCTGACGCCGAAAATGCAAGGCGAGCCGCGTATTGTCTATCTCCACGATAGCGAATTGCACTTGGCCAATGGCGGACAAGCAGATGTCATTACCCGCCACGCAAATCTTGAAAATGGCTTCATCGCCGTCTGGCGGAATCTTGCGGCCAACGACCGCTTCAATGGATTGCTTCTGACAGCGGGCTTAACTTGGCGAGAGGCTGCCCTTCTTCGTACCTATGCGGCCTATCTTCGCCAGACCGGCGCCCCGTTTGGGCAGCTTTACGTTGCCCAAGTGCTGAACAAGCATGCCGGGGTGGCAGCCGGCCTCTTTGCGCTTTTCGACGCCATGTTCAATCCAGAAAACCACCTGGACGCGCAGCAACGCGAGACCGAGCGCAACAAAATTTCCGCACGCATAGCCAGTAAACTCGACACCATTCCGGCGCTTGATGAGGACCGCGTGCTTCGCGGCTTCCTCTTGATGATAAACGCAACGCTTCGCACGAATTTTTATCATCGCGCTGATGATGGCGGCGCGCTGGAGACCATTGCCCTTAAGCTGCGTAGTAGCGAGATCGAATGGCTACCCGCTCCCAAACCATTCGCCGAAATATTTGTTTACTCGCCGCGCTTCGAGGGCATCCATTTGCGTGGCGGACCTATTGCTCGCGGCGGCTTGCGCTGGTCGGACCGCTCGCAGGATTTCCGCACGGAGATATTGAGCCTCGCCAAAGCGCAGCAGGTGAAAAACGTCGTGATCGTGCCGCGCGGCGCAAAAGGCGGCTTTGTTCCGCGCAAGCTTCAGGCGGGCGATCGGGAGCGCGCGCAGGCCGAGGGTATCGCCTGCTATAAAACTTTCGTGTCCACCCTGCTTTCTCTCACCGATAATGTGGTGAATGGCGAAGTGATCGCGCCGGCAGACACAATCAGGCGAGACGGCGACGATGCCTATCTCGTTGTCGCAGCCGACAAGGGCACGGCGACTTTCTCGGACATTGCGAATGATATCGCGGTTCACCGCAATTTCTGGCTTGGCGATGCCTTCGCAAGCGGCGGCTCGGCTGGCTACGATCACAAAAAAATGGCGATTACGGCGCGCGGCGCATGGGAAGCCGTCAAACGCCATTTCCGCGAAATGAACATCGACATTCAAACCACACCATTCACCGTGGCCGGTGTCGGCGATATGTCGGGCGACGTGTTCGGCAATGGTATGCTGCTTTCGAAGTCGATCAAGCTGGTTGCTGCCTTCGACCATCGCGACATCTTCATCGATCCTGATCCCGAACAGGCGGCAAGCTGGGAGGAACGAAAGCGATTGTTCGATCTGCCGCGTTCAAGCTGGCAGGACTATGACAAGTCTAAGCTTTCGACTGGCGGAGGCATTTACAGCCGTTCCACGAAATACATCCACCTTTCAAACGAGGCGCAGCGGCTCTTGGGTGTTGGAGCAACGGCCACGCCAAACGATGTTATGAACTCGATCCTCAAAGCGCGTGTCGATCTGCTGTGGTTTGGCGGTATCGGTACCTATGTTCGGGCGAGCGGCGAAACTGATCTGCAAGTGGGCGACAAAGCCAACGATGCAATCCGCGTTTCCGGAAAGGAGCTTGGCGCGAAGGTCATCGGCGAAGGCGCAAATCTCGGCGTCACGCAGCGTGGCCGCATTGAGTTCGCAGCGTCTGGCGGCCGGATCAATACTGACGCCATCGATAACTCCGCAGGCGTGAACACCTCTGACGTCGAAGTGAACATTAAGATCGCGCTAGGAGCCGCCGTCACTGCAGGGAAACTCGATTTGCCTGCTCGCAACCAGTTTCTGGCGGCCATGACCGACGAAGTTGCGCACGCGGTCCTGAGAAACAATTATCTTCAAACGCTCGCGATCAGCCTCGGCGAGCAAAATGGCTTGGGCGACCTCGGCTTCCAGCAGCGCTTAATCCAAAAGCTCGAAAAGCAGGGTACGCTTGATCGCCGCCTGGAGGCCCTGCCAAGCGAGACCGATTTTCGTGAACGCCGCGCGGCCGGCAAGCCTTTGACACGTCCAGAGTTAGCCGTGCTCTTGGCCTATGCCAAACTCGACCTCGAAAACGATCTCATTCACTCGACCGTGCCGGACGATCCCTATCTTGGCCGCGCCCTGTTCGGATATTTTCCTCCGCTGATGAGGGAGCGGTTCGCCTCAGAGATAGAGACGCATCAGCTTCGCCGCGAGATTATAGCCACAAGCCTCACGAACGACATCATCAACCGGGGAGGTTCCACCTTCGTTGTGCGGCTTGTGGAGGAGACGGGGCATCCGCCGGAAGACATCGCTTACGCTTTTGCAACCGTCATGGCGGTTTACCGGCTGCAACAGCTCTACACCGGAATAGACGCGCTTGATGGTGTTATCGACGGACAGAAGCAGCTCGCGCTTTATGCCAATATTCAAAGGCTCCTGCGGCATCAGACGGCGTGGTTCTTGCGCCATGGCAGACCGAAAGAGGGGCTTGAACCAGAAATCGAGCGCTATCGCGACGGCGTCGAATATCTTGTCATGAATATGGGAGCGCCCCTTTCGGAAGAAGCTCAGGCGCGGTTAAGCGAACATGAGGCCCGGCTGCGCGAAGAGGGGCTGCCTGCGGAACTGGCGAAGCGCATTGCCGCGCTAGAACCCCTATCGCAGGCGCTCGACATCGTGAGCGTCGCGAATGCCAGCCAAGCGAACATTGGGGTAGCCGCGAAAATCATCTTCGCCATTCGGGACGCATTCCGGCTGGACGAGCTTGCCCGCGAAAGCGAAGCACTCGCGGCGGGGGAATATTTCGACAGGCTCGCCGTGAATAGCAGCCTCGCCTCGGTCGCCGCAGCTCAGCGGGCCCTGGCTAAAAGCGTCATCGCGGATAAGGCGGATTTTGGCGAATGGCGTCAGCAGCACGCGGCTGCTGTTGATCGTGTTGCAAAGGTCCTTGGCGATACGCTCGACGGACACAGCCTAACGCTCGCCAAACTTACCGTGGGAGTTGCGCAGCTCCGCGACTTGGCGGGGTTATAGCAGCCGCGCCCCGGCAGTTCGCTGCATCCCGTCAATCACAAATTGCAACAAAGCTTGTCAGGAGTTATCCACGTCATAAATTCCGCGAATTGCTGCTTTATGGTAGCCAATGAAATATGGCACGTGCATTGCATAGGGAATAATTACAGGATCACCTTTAAGATAGTCGTTACCGTTAGCCGCGCCTCCCTGCTTCGGAGAAGGACCGGCTGCCTTCGACAGGACTGATCCTGATTTTACGTGCCCATTTCATAGCAACATTTTGAGGAGCTTCGCTGCGTGAACCGTCAGACCATATCAATGAGGTTTCGATGGGAGGCGTGGGGCCTGAGCTGCTTCAGTACAAGCATTGTCTGCTCAAGAGGACCGGCGATTGGCAAGGGAACAAGCAACCGTGACGAAAACATCGCGGAATGAGCTCAAGCCGCATTACGACTACCGAATTGATTTTTTTCGGGGTCTTGCGCTGATCTTTATCTTTATTAACCACATCCCCGATAACGCGTTCAGTTACCTTACATCGCGCACATATTCACTCTTCGATTCTGCGGAAGTCTTTATGTTCCTGGCTGGGTATTCCGCCGGATTGAGCTATTATAATCTCGTTCCGCAAGGTATTCAGGCTTTCGCGGGCAAAGCGCTGCGTAGAGCGCGTGCGATCCTAACCTATCATCTCCTATTGCTCATTTTTGTGTTGGCTGCCGCATACCTTATTGCGGAGAACGCGGGCATCAAAACGGGTTATGAGGCGTTCCTCGAAAAAATCGAAAACGACCCCTGGCAGGTTATCATTGCGTCGCCACTGCTAGCGTTTCAGGCACCATTGCTCGACATTCTGCCGATGTACATCGCAGTAATGTTGTTCGTGCCGTACCTTGTCTGGCTGAGAGCTCGAAGTGAGATGACGCTTTTGGTGGCGTCCGGTCTCGTCTGGATGTTCGCTTCTCACTTTTTTCCCTCCATCCCGACGATCATTTATGACGTTAACTGGAACTTTAACCCGTTCTGCTGGCAGTTTCTCTTTGCGATTGGCATCGCTTTCGGCTGGCGCACACGAATTGGCGCGGCTCCAGTTGCCACGGCAGAGGCGAAGCGTGTGATAGATATTTGCTGTGGAGTGCTCGTGGTGTTTGGCGCCGTCGTTCTCATGACGATTGCCTTCCAATCCCTCGACGACGCCGCAGCGAACCGCCTGCGGAGCATGTATTTCAGCCTTAACAAGCAATGCCTCGACATTTGGCGCTTGGCCGGTCTGCTCGCATCCACCTATCTGATATCTGGGTATGTGCGGAAAGACGCGAGCTGGCTTAAGGTTGCTGTCAGCCGCTGGGTCTGCGCTGCCGGAGCACACTCGCTGCCCATCTTCTCCTTGACCGTGGTGTTATCCTTCGCAGGGAAATTCCTCGCTCCGCCGCTCGGAGGCGGCATTCAGGCTGACGCGATCGTTACCGGCGCGGGTGTAGCCATAATACTCGTTGTTGCCATGGCTCTTAGAGAGAACTGGCCCGACGCAATATTGGAGCGGCTCTCGGCAATGCTGCGCCCTCGCGCAACAGCGGTAGAACAGCCGCATTAGCGGCTGTTTTGGCCATTGTATGGCGCCCTCAGCTCCTTAGATTGCGTCTCCTGGATTGCCGCGGCGCGCCGCGCCTCGCAATGACAACGTCGAGGCCGTCATTGCGAGCAGAGCGAAGCAATCCAGCACGGCAAAACAGTATACCCGGAGATCATCCGGCATAAAAATGCTCTACGAGAACATCCCCGAAGTCAATTGCGAGTACCAGGTCGCCGACTCTTCGAAATTTGCACGACGAACTTGCGGGGTATCTTCAAGCGCGGACTTGAATATGCTGACTTCCTGAATTTTTGCTTCTGTAGGCTTGTAAGTTCCGCCGATTTTGACGCTGTCGTCCGTATCAATGAGGCTCCAGCAAGTGTTCCGGTATTCAGCAACAGCGGGCGCCGCATTTAGAAGCTCGGCCGCAATGACCTTCGCCGCCACCTGCGCCTGACTGTTTGATGAGAAGGCCGATTTGGGCATATCTCCCGCGATGCAGGCATCGCCCACTACGAAGATATTCGTATCCATACGCGATTTCATCGTGAACGGATCAATGGGACAATAACCACGCTCGTCCGTGAGGCCGGTAGAGCGAGCAATTGTGCCTGCCATTTGCCGAGGGATGACATTCACGAGCGCCGCATCCTTGTATGTCTCGAAGCCGGTTTCCACCGTCATCTTGGCGGGATCGACAGATTTTACGCCGCTGTGAATCGAGGGTGGCAGCCACTCCACCATGCCCGGATAGTGCTTCTCCCAACCCTGCTGGAAGAGCGGTTGCTTCGAGAAGACTTCTTTGGTGTCGAGGATAACGATGTGCGCTTTGGATTTGCCGCTCTTCGTCAAGACGTGCGCCATCATGGATACGCGTTCGTATGGTCCTGGCGGACACCGATAGGGGTTTGGCGGCGCAATCATGACGACCAGGCCACCATCTGGCACCGCATCAAGCTGGCGCTTCAGCAATTCTAGCTGCGGACCGGCCTTCCAAGCGTGCGGCATCCGCTCTTCGGCGTCTTTGGACCAGCCGGGTACGGAGCCATAGTCAAGGTCGATGCCAGGGGCCACGACGAGGCGATCATAGGCCAATGTTTTTCCGCCAGCGAGGACGACTGTGCGGGCGTTGCGGTCTATCGACTGCGCAAGGTCATGCGCGACCGTCACACCTGGAAGCTTTTTGACTTCGTCATAGGTGTGCCTGAGGTTTTCGAGCGGCTGAAACCCACCCAGATAAAGGTTCGAATAGAAGCACGTTGTGTAAGTGCTCTGCGGCTCGATGAGCGTAATGTCGAGCTTTTCCCCTGCGGAGTTCGCGAGCGCTCGCAGCACCGAGCCACCACCAGGCCCCCCGCCTATGATAACGACTTTCGGCTTGGAATTCGCAAACGCGGGCTTTGCAAGAGCCGACGCGACCCCAAGCGTCGTGGCGCCACCGATAAAGTGTCTGCGGTTTAGCATATATTAGCTCCCTGCGGGTGAACTTGAACGTCATTTCCTGATTGCGGGCGTCTCGATAGGCAGGCCTTCCGCACGCTTCGCGAGATATAGCTCAAGGGCGAGATATTCTTCCGATCCATAGGGAAATTGAATGGCGCGCACGCCAAGCGCACAAGCGCGAAGACGCCGATGCAATGACCCCATCGTCTGCCATTCCAGCCGATAGGCCGGATAACCTGTGCCGACGCCGCTGCTGATGGTGTCGCCGCGCAGGCTTTTGCCCATATTGTCTGCATGGCATTGGGCGCAGGAGAGATTTATCTGCCCTTGCCGGAGATGGAAAAACGCTTCACCCTTGGCGTAGTAAGCAGCAGCGGCCCCGTCTATGCGCACATTCATCGGTGTGCCAAGCGATTGGCGCGCCACGAAGGCAGTTAGCGCAAGCAGCTCTTCGGATTCGTACTGTAGTGCTGGAGCATCCTGCTTTTCCGTCCTGCATTGATTGATGCGCAACTCCAAATTCAGAAGCTTGCCTGACTTTGGGTCGGCGACGGGATAGCGGGCGGCCACGCCATTCATTGAGGCTTGCGCATCGCCGTGGCAGGAGGCGCAAGATTTTCCGCTTTTGCCCTCAGGCTTCTGCCAGAGCGCCTCTCCCTCGCTTATCCAAAGCATGCCGGTGTTTGCCGTTTCATCGGATTGCTCGGCGCGCAGTGCGGGTGACAGAAATGATGTCGCAGAACGTATGGTTCTCTCTTCCGCCGACGCGCTTTCGATGAAGACCGAAGCGGCCAGACTGATTGCAAACATGGCGCCGAGGCGCGCGCGAAATCTCTGCCCAGCTATCATCAAGTGACCGTCAGCGATTTCCGCTCCACCCAGACTTGGCCCGTGTCGTCAGTCCAAGTAAAGACAAGCTCTCCAGTGGCGTTTGCTCGAAAGCTAAAAGAAAGGAACGGGTTGGCGGAAATGGCCGGGTACATATCCATACGGAATAGTTCAGTGCCGCCATAGTGCACGGTGAACAGAGTGATGATATTGCGAGGGATTGGTTGTCCCACATTATCGACCCGATAGCCGGTCTCCATCGGATGCCGGATCAGGGCCTTGACCTCGATGATGTCGCCCTTCTTCGCCTCGGCAGGCAGAGAAACACGGGTAGCTGCGAGCGCCATTTTTTCCTCTTATCCGCCGTCAATGCACGCCGCTATCGTGACGACGATGCTTTTTTCATCCCACCATAGCGAGCCATCGCTCATGACCGCGACTGCCGTGACCTTTTGCGAATTCGAAAGCCGGATGTTGGTCGAAACTTTCGCCTTACCCATGGCTGGGGTGAAATAGAAACTGGCTATCCGGGCGACGGGATTTTTTTCCGAAACAAGATGGATTGCTTTGACGTGGTCTGCTTCCGTCATCGGACTCTCGGCGACGACAGTCGTAAAGACAGAAAGGCCGTTTTCGGCAATGGCCGGTATATCAAGAGTGACCCGGCCGTGCGTGACGGCTGCGCCTTTCGTTATGGCCTCGATTGCGGCATCGGCAGCCGGAGTCGCACTCGCGGAGCCACACAATGCCAATCCCGCAAGGCCAGCCCCACCTTCCAAAATTTGCCGTCGCGTTAACATGCTCCGTGCCCCTCAGTCGCGCAAAGTCACTAGATACGCCACGACATCTTCAAGTTGCTGCGCTGTAAGCCCCGGTTGCCCAGCATATTCGGGCGCTACATTCGTAAGGTTCGAGAACCGATAGTAGGGAGGCATCAGCGTAGTGGGATTAAGAATGCTCTCATCCACGAGCCGCAGCCGGATTTGACCTTCATTTAACCGGGTCCCGATGCCAATCATTGCGGGGCCCAATTCCCCTTGAAAGAGTTCATCTTTGAAGGGGAACTTATGGCAAATGAGGCAATTCCCGACCCTGCGGTCGCGGATTATCTCCTCCCCACGCATCGCGGAGCCCTTAAGGCCGCCTAGCGGCTTTTGGATCGCATCTTCAACGGCTTCAAAAGGCTCAAGCTGCGGCTCCGCCGCGTTCAGAGGATTGAAATGCGCTGCGGCTGCCCATAATGCGAGAGCCGCAGCGCGGGTGAGCTTCACCAAGGCCTACGACCAGCGAAGATCGTGATTCTTGGCGGGCAAGGTGCGGATGCGCTTGCCGGTCGCGGCGAAGATCGCATTCAGCACGGCAGGCGCTCCAACTGCGATTGTTGGCTCGCCAACGCCGCCCCAGAAGCCGCCCGACGGCATGACCAGCGTTTCGACATCTGGCATTTCGTCGATGCGGATCGGCGGGTAGGTGTCGAAGTTCTCCTGCTCCATCTTGCCGTCTTTGACGGTCATTTCCTGATAGAGCGCCGCAGACAAGCCATAAGCGAAGGAGCCTTCGACCTGCGCCTCGATCTGCTGCGGGTTCACAGCATAACCGCTATCGGTCGCAGCGACGATGCGATGGACCTTAATCTTGCCGTCCTTGCTCACCGATACTTCCGCGCAGGCCGCGATATGGCTGCCATAGCCGGTAAAGTGCGCAAGGCCTCTACCTGTACCCTTGGGAGTAGGCTTGCCCCAACCGCCTCGCTCGGCCACCGCATTCAGGATGGCCAAGTTTTTCGGATGCTTCGTCAGCAGCTTGCGGCGGAATTCCAGCGGATCTTGTCCGGCGGCATGCGCAAGCTCGTCGATAAAGCATTCCATGTAGATTGCGTTTTGGTTCACGTTCACGCCGCGCCAGAAGCCCGGAAGGATGTGAGGCTGCCGGACGGCATGATCGATGAGAAGGTTCGGGAAGCTACAGCTGATCGCGTGCTCGCCACTAGGCAGCATCCCCTGAAACACCGCCATATCGACGCCATTCGTCATCCGCTCCGGAGCCACAGCCGAAAGGATCGACTGCCCCGAAATACGAATATGAAGGCCCGTGATGTCGCCCTTCTCGTCCAGTCCCGCCGTAAGCTTGCATTGGGTGAGCGGGTGATAATGGCCGTGAAGCTGATCTTCTTCCCGGCTCCAGATCAGCTTGATCGGAGTGCCAGGGAATTGCTGAGCGATTTTCACCGCCTGCGTAACATAGTCCTGGAAGGCGCCTCTGCGGCCAAACCCGCCACCGAGATGGACCTTGTAGACATCGCATTGCGTTTGCGGGAGACCCGCTGCCTCGCTACAGGCGGCGAGAGAAGCTTCGCCATTCTGCGTGGGGCACCACACTTCGCATTTGTCGGCAGTCCAAAGGGCGGTCGCGTTCATCGGCTCCATAGGAGCATGGCTCTGGAAGGGGTAGCTGTAGACGGCCTCTATTTTCTTCGCGGCCTTCTCTATTGCCCCTTTGGCATCGCCATTTTGATTGCCGATGTTAGCTTTTTCCGCAGTCAGACCCTCTTTGAGAAACTCCGCGAGGGATGCGCTCGATACTTTTGCATTCGGGCCATTGTCCCAGGTGATCGGCAACGCGTCGAGTGCGGTTTTTGCCTGGTACCAAGTGTCGGCTACGACGGCAACCCCTGTTTCACCCACGCGGACGACCCGCTTCACGCCCGGCATCGATTTCACTTTGCTGTCGTCGAAGCTCGCGACCTTGCCGCCGGTAACTGGGCAGTCCTTGATGGCGGCATTCAACATGCCCGGCATTTTCAGGTCGATGCCGTAGATCTGTTTGCCATTCAGCTTATCGACTGTATCGAGGCGCTTCAGCGGTTTGCCCGCGATCTTCCAGTCTTTCGGATCTTTTAGCTTTACGTCCTTGGGGGGCTCGATTTTTGCCGCTTCGCCTGCGACCTTGCCATAGGTGATCGACCGTCCCGACGGCGTATGCGTGATGACGCTCTTTTCCGCCTTACACTCGGACGGCTGCACGCCCCATTGCTTTGCTGCCGCCGCGATCAACATCTCACGTGCAGCCGCGCCGCCCTGGCGGACGTAATCATTTGATTCGCGAATGCCGCGGCTACCGCCAGTGGAATAGCTCTTCCACACGCGATTGCGCTTCACATTCGTGCCGGGCGTTGGGTATTCGGTCGTAACTTTCGACCAGTCGCAATCCAGCTCTTCAGCAACGAGCTGGGCGAGGCCCGTCAGCGTACCCTGGCCCATTTCCGATCTTGCGATGCGGATGATGACCGTATCGTCGGGCTTCACCACAACCCAGGCGTTGATCTCGTCGGGGAAGGATTGTGCGAGCGCTGTTTCGCCGGAAAGCGGAATACGCCACCCGAGGGTAAAACCAGCGGCGGCAGCTGCTACGCCTGAGACAAACCCACGGCGCGAAATATCAAGAGAAGTTGTCATTGGTCGCCCCTTAAGCTTTGCCATTGGCGGCGAGATGAATGCCCTTGCGCACGCGCCGATACGTGCCGCAGCGACAGATATTCGTGATCTCGCTGTCGATCTGTGCGTCGGTTGGGTTTGGCGTCTTCGCCAACAGCGCCGCCGTCGCCATAATCATTCCGCTCTGGCAATAGCCGCATTGCGGAACATCGAGCTCAGCCCAAGCCTTTTGTATGGGATGCGAGCTATCGGGCGACAGCCCTTCGATGGTGACAATTTTGTCCGTGGCTTGAACTGCGCTGACAGGGATCGAGCAAGAGCGCTGCGCCTCGCCGTTAATATGGACGGTGCAAGCTCCGCATTGGGCGATCCCGCAACCATATTTCGTGCCGGTCAGCCCAAGCTGCTCACGTAGCACCCAGAGAAGAGGCGTTGAATCGTCGACGGAGACGTCGATCGATTTCCCATTGATGTTGATTTGAGCCATAGCGTGAAGTTCCCTCGCTGCTTCCGGCGGATTTTATTTTGTTTGTTTTCTTCAGCCGCCCAAAAAGACATACAAATGTTTAACGCGCGGAATACTAGCGTCAAATAGAGGCATTGTCTCCATCGAAAGGAGTAACTTCTCTTGGCCCTTGGTTGAGTTTTCTTCACAAGTAATTGAACGCAACCAGAACAGATTTTGGAATGCATACAGCGAAGAAATCAAACGCCGAACACGGGGAGCCAATCTCCTATGACATCGCCATAATCGGCGGCGGTATCAATGGCGCGGGAATTGCTCGGGACGCGGCAGGGCGCGGTTTGTCCGTTCTGCTCGCCGAGCAGCATGATCTTGCGTCGCACACGTCTTCGGCAAGCACGAAACTCATTCATGGCGGCTTGCGTTATCTTGAAAATTATCACTTCCGGCTCGTCCGCGAGGCGCTTTTGGAGCGCGAGCGGCTTATGGAAAGCGCTCCCCATATCATCAGGCCGCTTCGCTTTGTTCTGCCTCATGACCCGCATATCCGGCCGCAGTGGCTCGTCCGCCTTGGCCTTGCGTTTTATGACAACTTAGGGTCAAGGCGTCACCTGCCCGGCTCGGCAGCACTCAGTCTCGAAAGCGATGCAATCGGACGGGACCTTAACGGCAAGCTGACAAAGGCGTTTGCTTATTCGGATTGCGGGGTCGACGATAGCCGCCTTGTCGCGCTGACGGCGCTCGATGCCGCCGAGCATGGGGCCGAGATTTTGACGCGGACTAAAGCCGTATCGGCGCGCCGCACAGAATGCGGTTGGGAGGTCGGTCTTCAGAGCGACGGAACCGGAGCGATGCGCCTGATCAAGGCCAAGGCCATCATCAACGCGGCAGGTCCATGGGTCGGTGACGTGCTATGCGGTGTTCTTGGCTGCCAGTCCCAGAAGGACGTTCGCCTCGTGAAAGGGAGCCATGTGGTTGTGCCCGCCCTATACGAGGGCAGCCATGCGTTCATCTTTCAAAATGACGACCAGCGCATCATCTTCGCGATCCCCTACGAGGGGCGCTTCACACTAATCGGCACAACCGACGTTCCGTTCACCGGCGATCCGGGGGGTGTTGGCGCGACCGAGGATGAAATCGCATATCTTTGCGCAGGCGTGAGCCGCTATTTCAAAAAGCCCGTCACGCCCGCCGACGCCGTTTGGACTTACTCCGGTGTGCGCCCGCTTTATGACGATGGATCGACAGACCCTTCGAGCGTAACGCGCGATTACGTTCTGGATTTAGACGCGCCGCAAGGTGAAGCGCCGGTGCTTTCGGTTTTCGGCGGCAAGATCACCACATTCCGCCGCCTGGCTGAGCAGGCGCTTGCGCAGTTGCAAGCCATGGTTTCCAGAAATGGGGAGGCCCTGGACTGAGCACGCAAAGCTGCCGGGCGGCGACATTCCAGAAGGCGGCTTCGATGCATTTGTCCCCGATGTTCAGCGGCGCTGGCCCTTTCTCGCGCCGGATCTCGCGCTGCGCCTATCGCGCGCCTATGGAACCCGCATCGAGCGTATCATGGGAGTCGCGCAATCCATGGCCGATCTCGGGCGCGATTTCGGCTGCGGGCTCACCGAGGCGGAGCTGGATCACCTTGCGCGTGACGAGTGGGCCCAAACGGCGGATGATGTTCTATGGCGGCGGTCGAAGTTGGGGCTGCATCTGTCGAAATCGGAAGCTGAGGCGGTCGCTACATATTGCGGACAGAGGCACGCGGCCTGACGTACAAATTTCGGGGAGAAAACAATTGAGCCGCTATGTTGCATCCATCGATCAAGGCACGACCTCCACGCGTTGCATTATTTTTGATCGCGAGGGTGGCATTGTCGGTTCAGCGCAAAAGGAGCACGCGCAGATTTTCCCGCAGCCAGGGTGGGTAGAGCACAGCCCTGCTGAGATTTGGCGCAACACGGTTTCCACAATAGAAGAGGCGCTAGCTTCGGCGAAACTGACGCCGCGCGATCTCCTCAGTCTCGGCATAACCAATCAGCGCGAAACGACGCTTCTCTGGGACAAGCGGACGGGTATCCCCCTCTACAATGCAATCGTCTGGCAGGACACGCGCACCGCCGACTATGTGGCGGAACTTTGCAAAGATGGCGGCCAGGATCGCTTGCGCGCAAAGACAGGGCTTCCGCTTGCCACATATTTTTCCGGCCTGAAGCTTCGCTGGCTTCTCGAAAATGTGCCGGGCGCTCGCGAGAAAGCCGAAGCGGGTGACGCGCTTTTCGGCACCATCGATAGCTGGCTTTTATGGAACCTGACGGGCGGCCCCGAAGGCGGCCTGCACATCACCGATGTAACGAACGCCAGTCGCACGCAGTTGATGGATCTGCAAAGCTTGGACTGGGATCGCGACATTCTGGCCTTGTTTAGCGTTCCGCGAGCCTGCCTGCCTGAAATCCGCTGTTCGTCGCAAGTCTATGGCGAAGCGAAGGGATTTCTCGCGGGAGTGCCCGTCGCGGGCATTCTTGGCGACCAGCAAGCAGCTCTTTTCGGGCAAGCCTGCCTGAAACCCGGCGAGGCCAAGAACACCTACGGCACCGGCTGTTTTATGCTCATGAACACAGGCGAGAGCCTGGTTTCCTCGCATCATGGGCTGCTCACGACGCTTGGCTATCAACTCGACGGTGAGAAGCCAGTCTATGCGCTTGAAGGCTCTATTGCGATCACTGGCGCGCTGGTGCAATGGCTGCGCGACAATCTCGGTTTCATCCAGTCGTCATCCGAAATAGAGGCCTTGGCGAAAAGCGTCGATGACAATGGCGGCGTCTATTTTGTGCCTGCCTTTTCCGGCTTGTACGCGCCGCATTGGAAAGAGAACGCGCGCGGCGTGATCTGCGGCCTGACCCGCTTCGTCACGAAGGGCCACATCGCTCGGGCAACACTGGAAGCGACCGCTTTTCAAACCCGTGAAGTCCTCGACGCCATGGTGAAGGATTCGGGCGTTTCCCTCACAGAGCTTCGCAGTGACGGCGGCATGGTCGTGAATGACACGCTTATGCAATTCCAAGCCGATATCTTGGATATTCCGGTCGTGCGCCCCAATGTGATCGAAACTACGGCGCTCGGCGCGGCCTACGCGGCTGGGCTCGCCACCGGCTATTGGCGTTCGGCGGAGGACATCGCGAGCAATTGGGGCGTAAACAAGCGCTGGCTTCCAGCCATGGATCGGGCGCAGCGCGAGAAGCTTTATGGCTATTGGCAAAAAGCGGTGACGCGCTCTCTCGACTGGGCCGAATAATCGAGCGGAGCCTGGCCTTACGATTGAGGCGCGACGTGTTCCATGAGCCTCGGCATAATCTCGACCATGTTGCAGGGCCTGTGGCGGAAATCGAGCTGATATCGGAGGATTCCCATCCACGCATCTTTGCAGGCGCCGGGAGAGCCTGGCACGCAGAATATGTAAGTGCCCCCGGCGAGCCCCGCGACAGAGCGCGATTGAATGGTTGACGTGCCGATTTTCTCGAAGCTCAGCATGTGCATCAGCACGGAGAAGCCGTCGATCTCCTTTTCGAAGAGCGGCCGCGCCGCTTCCGGCGTCACATCGCGCCCAGTCAGGCCTGTGCCCCCGGTTGTAATAACCGCATCGACGCTTGGGTCCGCGATCCAGGCCTTAAGCTTGGCCTGAATGTGCTCGACCTCGTCTTTCACTATAGCGCGATCGGCTAGTTCATGCCCGTCCGCTTGCAGCATCTCAGCGAGAAGCGCACCCGACTTGTCCTCTTCGGCCGTGCGCGTGTCGGAAACGGTCAGGACCGCGATGCGGACTGGCTTGAAGGGAAGGCTTTCATCTATTCTCGACACGGTTTCATCCTTCGCTTTTATTTCTATCGAGCTGTCTCGCGGGCTTATCGAGTGCTTCCCTGATGAGCAAAAGATCGCGCCAAGCCAGTCGCTTTGCAAGCGGAGTCCGGAGAAGATAGGCAGGATGCAGCGTAGCAATGGCGGGGATTGTTGCTCCTTGCGCATCCGGGTTCGAAGGATATGTCAGCCACTTCCCTCTGAGCTTAATAATCCCTTCGGTCGCGCCTGTAAGCTGCTTCGCCGCTGCATTCCCCAAAAATACAAGGATTTCAGGCTGCAATAGTTCGATCTGACGCTCGAGAAATGGCTGACAGACTTGCACCTCCTCGGGCGACGGCGTGCGATTGCCGGGCGGCCTCCAATAAACGAGATTTGTGATGTAGACCTCGTCCTCCGTGAGTCCGGCGGCCGCGAGCATACGATCGAGGAGCTTTCCGGCCCTGCCCACAAAGGGCACGCCCTGTGCGTCCTCGTCCTTGCCGGGCGCTTCGCCAATAAACATCACGCGCGCGTTTTCCGAGCCCCGGGCAAAGCACATCTTGATGGCGCTTTTTTTCAGCGGACAGCCATCGAAGTTTTCCAGGAGTTGGCGAAGCTCCTCCAGGCTTTGGGCTTTGCGCGCGAGCTCCCGCGCAGCCATCACGTCGCCCGTCTCTTCAATCGGCGCTGTGGGTGGAGAAAAAGTCGGGTTTTGTGAAGGCCGCGAGATTGCCACCTCGGCGCGGCGCTCGGCTTTGGGAGGAATGCTTACCCTATGTTCGGGCGCGGGCTCAAAAGCAGGCTCGGCTCCAAACCAGTTCAGGGGCGTATCGGCGATAGTTTCGTCCACGCCCATGGCCCGATACCACTTGAGAAGCGCGGCGGCTGCTATTTCATTGCTTTCCATCACCGCAATTCCAAGTGTGCTCCGCACTGCGCGCGGTGGTCGAATACGTCTTAACTCATATTCCTAAAAGCAAGCTTGGCGTCAAAAATTTATCGGCGGTCTATTCGCTTTGGATCTCGCCATTGCGCTTCCGGCGGTTCAACTCTACGCCCCACACATAAGCCACCCGGGGCAAACAGACATCGCCATAGCGCTCCGATGCCAGAGCGGCGACCACGCCACCAAGGCTGCGGTAAAACGCGCAAGCAATGTCATTGTCCTTTAGAGCCCAAACCACGAGCTTGCTCAGGCCGCGATTACCAAGCGCCTTGCGAGCTGTCGAAAATAACTTTCTTCCCAAGCCGACGCCTTGGAAGGGCGGTGAAACGTAAAGCTCAAAAATTTCGCCCGCAGGCCAGGGCCAAGCCCCGCGCGCCCGTCCCCATGATGCGTAACCTTGCGCCTGCCCATCGAAGACAAGCAATGTTACGTTGGAACCGCGCTCGACCTGCTTCTGCCACCAAAGCGGCCCGCGCCTTGCGATCATGCGCTCCAAATGCAAATGCGGGATGATGCCCTGATAGGTGGAACGCCAAGCCTCATCATGGATCGAAGCGATAGCGCTCGCATCCTCGGGGACAGCTCTGCGAAAGCCGATCAGGTCCACGCTCATAGCTAAAACACTACATCGAACTCGCTCTTTTGGCGAGGGCTGTCAGGTCTGCGACCCTAGGTAATGCTAAAGAAAAGCCGAGGACATTCTGTCAATTCGCGGCGTTATCCAATGCGGGACAACCTAAAGTTCGAGGTCCCCAAGCGTTACCGCAAGCTCTGGCGCGAAGGCAGGCGCCAACACATTGTCTTTCTGGAAGATGGTTATATCGGCATAGCCATCCAGCGACGGCTTGCGGTGAATGTGCGTCTCCAGCCGAACGGCATTGATTACCCAAAGCTCCTGGATGCCAAAACCAGCATAGAGCTTAGCTTTCCGTCCAATATCATAGGTGAAGCTTAAATCGGCGATTTCAACCACGAGATGCGCGGTTTTGCCGGTAAGGCCTCTGAGACCCGTTACCTTGTCATAGAACACAAAATCCGGCTCTAAATAGGTGTCCGGCGCGAGTCGGAACGTGGTCTCCGTTGTGACCAGGAGATGTTTGGGAAGGCGTTGTACCCAATAAACGTTAAGCGCCGTTTTAAGCACTTCGTGATGATTGCCCTTGGGCGTCATCGGCACAAGTTCCCCGCCGATCAGTTCAACACGTTCTTCTTCCGTGAGTATGCCAGCCGCGACCATGGCCTCAACATCCGCAGTCGTAAAACGCCGCCGCGACAGACCTTCGGCGGCCCGCGTTGTCTTTGCCCTCTCCGGCGAAAGATCGTGAAATGCTTCTCTCATTATGTTGCCACTCTAACGCAGGCGGCCTTGGCTGTCACCATTCGCCACTCCCAACGCTGCGCGTATCAGCTCCTGTATCGCCTTGCCCCGTGTGAGGGTACGAAAGCCTTGTTCGTGACAGATGCGCGGAATGGACAAGCCCCTTGTTTAAGAGGATTGCGTCTCGCCTGCCTTCGCTGGCACTTCCTCAATCTGATACTTCATCAGCACCGGCAATTGAGCCATCATGAACACAAAGGACAACGGCATGATTCCGAAAGATTTGAACGCAACCCAAGTAGAGGTTTCGAAGTTTCGCCAAACGATTTCGTTCAAAATTGCCAGAAGTCACGAAAAAGCCGATCCAGCGAAGCGTTAAAATACGCCAGCCTTCCTCGCGCAGTTTCATCACCTCGCCAAGGGCAAACTTCAAAACTGGGCGGCGGAAATAAAGCCCGGCTGAGAGGATCACGGCGAAGAGCACGTTCACTATTGTCGGCTTGATTTTGATAAAAGTATCGTCTTGCAAATAGATTGTTAAAAAGCCGAAAAACATTACGAACACGCCGGTGACAAGCGCGAGGATTGGGATGCGCTTGAAGAGGATGCGGCTCGTGACAAGTGAAATGACGGTCGCCACCATGAACGCCGCCGTCGCGTAAAAAATCCCAAGCCTGCCGTTCGCCACAAAAAATATCGCAAGCGGACCAACTTCCAGCGCGAGCTTCAAAAGCTGGCTGAAATCGTGCTTTCCTTTTTGCCCGTCAAGCTTCTCCACGCGGTCCTCCAATTCCCTAGCCTACAGCAGCAATTGCGCGCGCGAAGTCTCGCGCATCGAACGCCTCAAGATCTTCGGCTCCCTCGCCCACGCCGATCGCATGGACGGGAAGCGCATATTTGCTCGCAATGGCGACGAGAATGCCTCCCCGCGCCGTACCATCGAGTTTCGTCATGACAAGGCCGGTCACTCCGGCGATCTTACCAAATATCTCAACCTGCGAAAGCGCGTTCTGCCCGGTTGTAGCATCGAGTGTCAGAATAACGGAGTGCGGCACGGCTGGGTCCATTTTTCTCAGAACACGGATAACTTTCTCAAGCTCGGCCATGAGCGCGGCTTTATTTTGCAAGCGCCCTGCCGTATCGATTAGCAACACATCGACCTGTTGCTCTTTCGCGCGCTGCAGAGCATCGAAAGCGAGGCCAGCGGCATCCGCCCCCGGCTCACGCGCAATGACCTCCGCGCCGGTCCGTTCGCCCCAGATCTTGAGCTGCTCAATGGCCGCTGCACGAAACGTATCGCCAGCCGCCAGCATGACGCGCTTGCCTTGCCGGGCGAATTGATTGGCGTATTTGCCAATGGTGGTGGTTTTTCCTGTGCCATTAACGCCCACAACCAGCACGACATGCGGACGGTACGACATGTCGATCTCAAGCGGCTGAGCAACAGGCCCGAGGATCTTCTCTACTTCCTCGGCCAGCACTTCGCGCACTTCTTCCGGCGAGATGTCGCTATTATAGCGCGTCTTTCTCAGAGCGCCCGTTACTCTCGCCGATACATCGAGGCCGAGATCAGCCTGGATGAGAATGTCTTCCAATTCCTCAAGCGTATCATCGTCAAGTTTCCGCTTGGTGAAGACGCTCGTAATGCCTTCGCTGAGCCGCGACGATGTTTTTGTTAACCCAGCGCGAAGACGCTGAAACCAACTGCGTTTTGGTTGAGGCTCCGGTTCCGCAGGCGCTGCCTGCTGCTCCTCGATGACCGGCTGCTCCTCAAGAAGCTGCTGCTCCTCAGCTTGAGGGGCCGTCTCAGACGGCTTTGCGCCGCCGAAGAAGCGGCCAAACATGCTGCGTTTGCCTGTATCGCTCATGATGTCACGCGCTCGCCGAGAAGACGGCGATCATTCTGGCCAATCGTCCGCGCCCGTATGATGTCGCCGGGCATAGCGGCTTCTTCGCTCGCCAATTCAATCTCCGTAAAGCCGGGGGTGCGTCCAACGCCTCGACGCTCCATCAGAACCTCAAAGAGTTTATGCTGTTCGGCGCGCAAATGAAGGTTCAAGCGGTCTTCCGCTTTCTGGCGTAAACGCGCCGCTCTCTCCTTCACGAGTGAACGGTCGAGCTGTGGCATACGCGCAGCTGGTGTTTGCGGCCTCGGCGAAAATGGAAAGACGTGCAGGAAGCTTAAGCCACACTCATCAGCAAGCCGGAGTGTGTTCTCGAACATGGCCTCATCTTCCGTGGGGAAGCCTGCGATCAGGTCCGCGCCGAAAACGATGTCGGGCCGTAAGCTGCGCATACGCTCGCAGAAGCCGATGGCGTCGTCGCGATTGTGCCGACGCTTCATCCGCTTGAGGATCAAAGTGTCGCCGGACTGTAGCGACAAATGCAGATGGGGCATAAGCCGCTCTTCTTCCGCAAAAGCCGCAACAAGCGCTTCGTCCGCCTCGATTGTGTCAATGGAAGAAAGCCTCAGCCGTGGCAATTCGGGCACGAGCTTCAAAATGCTGCGTGCCAGCCTGCCGAGCGTCATGCCCCCCGGCAGATCGCCGCCATAGGACGTCATGTCGACGCCGGTCAGCACGATTTCCTTATAGCCGTCTTCGACGAGCGTCCGAATTTGCCGGACGACCTCACCCGCGGGCACCGAACGCGACGGTCCGCGCCCATAAGGGATCACGCAAAATGTGCAGCGGTGATCGCAGCCATTCTGCACCTCGACATAGGCGCGCGCGCGGCCTCCGAAGCCGGATACCATATGCGATGCGGTTTCGCGAACCGAAGCGATGTCGTTGACCTTAACGCGCGGAAGATCGCCGAGCGCGATTTGCGTGAAGGTGGCGCCGCTCGTCTTCTCACCATTGCCGATAACGAAGTCGGCTTCCGGCATCGCCGCGAATTTGTCCGGCTCGATTTGAACGGCGCAGCCCGTGACGATAATCGTGGCGTCCGGCCGTTCGCGGCGTGCTTTGCGGATCGCCTGGCGAGCCTGGCGCACGGCTTCCGCCGTCACCGCGCAGGTGTTCACTATGACGGCATCGGCGATGCCTGCCGCAGCGGCGTGCTCTTTCGCCACCTCACTTTCATAGGTGTTGAGACGGCAGCCGAAAGTGATGACATCAACGCTCATGGCTTGCCGGATACCTCGTAGGTAAGAGCATCGCCGTTAATGTGCAGTACGCCCTCAAACTCGAACTCGGTTGGCCCCGTCATCAAAATATGATCGTCATCGGCGCGCCAATTGATACCCAGAACACCGCCGGGCAACGTGACCTCGACATTTCGGCCCGTCCTTCCAGTGCGGGCGGCAGCTACCGCCGTAGCGCAGGCTCCCGTGCCGCAGGCCCTCGTTATACCGGCTCCGCGCTCCCATACCCGCAGCTTGATCGCACTTTCGGAGATGACTTCCGCGAGCGAGATATTGGCGCGCTCTGGGAACATGCTGTGGTGCTCAAGCTTGCTGCCAAATGCCCCTAAATCATAGCTGTCGGCATCCGAGACCCAGAAAATGCAGTGAGGATTGCCGACACTGACTGCACTCGGCCCTTCGAGCACGCGGCCATCCGGCAGCGGAAAGGTTAGCTCGATAGCGCGCGTGTCTTCAGTGGGCCGGGCCAGCGGGATATCGTTCCATGCGAAGCGCGGCTTGCCCATATCGACACTGACAAGGCCGTCGCTGGCGACCTCAGCCGAAAGAATGCCTGCGTTTGTTTCGATTGAAATCCGGTCGCGTCGGAGATCAGGGCCGAGCAGCGTCGCCACGCAGCGTGTTGCATTCCCGCACGCGCTCACTTCGGACCCATCCGCATTGATGATCCGCATGAAAACATCGGAACGCTGCGACGGCTCCAGCAATATGAGCTGATCGCAGCCAGCGCCGGTCGCGCGATTTGCGATTTCGCTCGCAAGCCGGGCATGCACGTGAACGGGCCGCTTACGAGCGTCGATCATGACGAAATCGTTGCCGAGGCCGTTCATTTTCTTGAATGGGATGTGCAGCTTGTCCATGCTTCCGGTGCTTGGCATTAGGGTTTGGCGTTCCGCCCGCTCCTTATATAGACGGAGCGAGCGCCTGTTGCAAAGCGGCATGGAATGGGGCGGATCGGTTCTTCCGCCCCGTCGCGCTATTTCTTGCGGAACGCACCCTGGAGCAGAGCGGGATCCATCGAGGACGGGGCATTTCCAGTGCTCGCATAAACATAAACGCTAGTGCTGAAAATGGTGCTGAGCGTGGAAAAGATGACCGTCAGAACCACTAAATAGATGCCGATTGCCACGACCAGCAAGCGCGCCACATCCTGCCCTACGGCCGGAAGGGCAGCGCCGAACACCGCCGCCAGCGGGAGGATCAAAAGAATTGCAATCAGGCTGAGGCCGCCTTCGCCAGCGACAGCCTCGCCCCATGTGCGACGCATAAGTGCTGAAGAACGCTTTATTGCCTCGATTGGTCCAACGCCCTCAACAACCACCACCGGGGCCACAAAGTAAGTCGCAATCCCCCACACCATATCGCCCAGGCCGCCAATTAAGCCTCCAGCAATCGAACCTAGTTTGTCTTCAAGAACATTCTTCAAAGCCTGAAGTGCGACACCAACGGTGGAGGCGACAAGCGCCCAGCCAAGGATCTGAGGCAGCCGGCTTGCCGCTTTCGCCAAACCTCCGGCAAGTGAAGGCTCTTTCCCCTCGAAGCACTGCAGCGAGGAAAATATCAGCGCGGAATTGAAAAAGACGATGACAAACGAGCAGACAAAGTAAATCGGGATCAGAATAAGATACTTCACAAGAGCCCCGGGGTCTTCTTTTGTCGGCAGATTCTTTATTTGCTCAACGCCGAAGCCTGCGAATATCGAAACGCCGACCAGCACTGCAAGGATCAAGAGGGCGATCCCTGAGAGAGTAGGAAATAACAACAGTTTGGGATGGAGCTTAACAATTGCCCAACTGGCCTTCGCCATTTTCCAGCCACGACCAAATCTCTCAAGCATGTGTAGGTGCCCTTTTAAGTGAATTCCGCAACCCCCGGCGAATTGTAGTGGACAGCGAAGAAACCTGTCTACAAGCGTTAGCTGTAGCTTCGCCTTGATACCGGAATACAAACAACAAAACTCATGGAGCACGGTGATCGAGCGAGTTGAGCTGATCAGCATCTCGGGGAGTGAAATGAAGATAGAATTTCTTGTGGACCATCCCGCACAGGTGCTGACGTTGGCCGCTTGGCAGCAAGAAGCGTTTGGATACCTTAACCCGTCTATGACTCTGGACGAAAGAACGGAAAGGTTACGCCTATCCCTTCAAAAAGAAGGCTTGCCGATGACTTTCATCGCCTTATCAGATGACGGGACGCCTCTCGGCTCAGCAAGCATTTTCGCTACGACAATTACCCACAAGCATCTGACGCCCTGGCTATCGGCGGTATACGTTCCAGCCGAACATCGTGGTGGCGGTATTGCCTCTGCTCTGTCTCTGCGGGCGGTTGCTGAGGCTGCAAGGCTCGGATACGGCAAACTCTATTTGTTCACACCCCGCAACGAAACGCTCTACGCGCGCATGGGATGGCAAACTTTCGAAAAGTCGGAGCACAATGGCGTGACGCTCACTCTTATGGAAAGGAACACAGACACCACTTCTGCCTAGCCATCGCTCTTGCTGCTCACCCCCAAAGGTCAGGCCGCAATCCCTGGATGGTGCTGCCTCTGAACTCCAGGCCCGGCGCGCGGTCCTTCGCCAGTAGTAGCGGGCCATCGAGGTCTACGAATTCCGCATCGCCCGCCAGCAGCAGCGCGGGAGCCATGGCGAGCGAGGTGCCGACCATGCAGCCCACCATGATCTTCAGGCCGAGTTCGCGCGCTCTTTCGCGGAGCAAAAGCGCTTCGGTTAGGCCTCCCGTTTTGTCGAGCTTGATGTTGATGGCCTGATAGCGCTCGGCCACCGCTTCCAGTTCCGCCGCAGTATGGAGGCTTTCGTCTGCGCAGAGCAGCATGTCCCCAAGCATATCGCGGGTGAGCTCTCGAAGCAGAGCGTCATTGCCGGAGGGCAGCGGCTGCTCGATCAGCTTCACGCCAACCGCGCGGCACGCGGCAAGGTTCGCTTCGAGAGTGCTTTCGTCCCAAGCCTCATTAGCGTCCACGATCAACGTCGCGTCGGGCGCGCCGCGCCTTACCGCCCCGAGACGCTCCGCGTCTCCGGCTCCGCCGAGCTTCACCTTCAGGAGCGGCCTTGCGCTTGCCGTCCTTGCCGCAGCCTCCATTGCTTCCGGTGCGCCAAGGCTGAGTGTATAGGCTGTGGTCATAGGGCGTGGTTCGGCGACACCTGCTAGAGCCCAGGCGCGACGGCCCGATTTCTTGGCCTCTAAATCCCATAAGGCGCAGTCCAAAGCGTTACGCGCAGCGCCGGGCTGCAAAAGCGCCAGCAAGTCAGATCGCGTTGCGCCGCGCTCGATTTCGCGGGCCTGGGCCTCAATCGCGCTCGCTACGCTTTCCACGCTCTCGCCATAACGAGCATAGGGGACGCACTCTCCACGTCCTGCGGCGCCATCCTCCTCGACGGTCGCAACGATAACGCGCGCTTCCGTCCTACTTCCGCGCGATATGGTGAACGCGCCAGCGATGGGCCAAGTTTCGATGTCGATCTTCAGCCGGCGCATAGGTCAGCCTTTCACGGGATGTTGAGCGGGCCGGGCGCGCGGAAAGTCCGCCCCGAGGCGATCCGCGATTGCGCCAACTCCGTAACGGATTGGGTCTGTCGCGGGTAGAAAATGGTCGTCCGCCATTTTATTCAGATAGTCCCTCGCGGCGCTATCGTCCAAGGCGGCGGTGTTCACGGCGATGCCGACGGGTCGGATCGCTGGATTGGTCAGCGAACCGCATCGGACCGTCAGATCAATCACATCCTGGATTGACGGCAGTGGATGAGAAACGCCTCGCATCGTGCGCCGCGTGGGTTCGTGACAAACAACAAAAGCGTCCGGCTGCGAGCCGTGGAGCAGCCCCAGCGACACGCCAGCGAATGAGGGATGAAACATCGAGCCTTGCCCTTCAACCAAGTCCCAGTGATGGGCCTCCGCCGCCGGAGAAATCCACTCAGCCGCGCCTGATATGAAGTCGGCAACAACCCCGTCAATTGCCACGCCTCGCCCTGATATGAAGATGCCGGTTTGCCCGGTGGCGCGGAAATCCGCATCGAAGCCACGCGCCCGCATCTCGCGTTCGAGCGCCAGGACAGTGTATTTTTTGCCCACGGAGCAGTCCGTGCCCACGGTCAAAAGCCGCATCCCAGACCGCTTTATCCCCTTTCCCGTGTCGAAACGCTGATCGGAGTGGCGCACATCGAAAAGCAGCCGGCCGCAGCGCCGCGCGGCCTCTGCTATCGCTGGCTTAGAACCGAGCTGCGTGTGAAGGCCGCTCGCGACATCGAGACCTGCTTCAATGGCCCTGACTATCACTGCCGTCCAGTGGTCCGGGAGAATACCGCCAGCATTGGCAACGCCCACGATCAATGTCTTCGCGCCCGCTGCTGTGGCGGCCTCCATTGTCATATCGGGAATTCCAAGGTCAGCCTTGCAGCCATCGAGCCGCAATTGCCCGAGGCACCATTCCCGCCGCCAATCAACAATCCCCTGCGCGGTCTTGGCTGCTAACTGATCGGGTACATCGCCAAGGAACATCAGGTAAGGCTGATTAATTTGCATGCAGAAACCTCCTGAATTCATTGAGTTACGGCCACCCCCAGAAATATTCACTGCATTTGGGGGGCTTGCCTGAAACTTGCTGCAATGACCTTTTTTTGTCCCTATCGTACATCGATGACGAATCTCTAAAGTTTGGGGAGACTCCTTTATGACGTTTAGACGTCTTATACTCGGGCTTGCATTAGTTGCGTTGCCCGGCGTGCTACATGCTCAAGAGCTCACAGGAACACTCAAGAAGATCAAAGACACCGGCGCGATAACAATCGGCCACCGTGAGTCATCTGTCCCTTTTTCCTATCTTGATGATAACCAGAAGCCCGTGGGTTTTGCCATGGACATCTGCTACAAGATAGTCGATGCGGTCAAAAAAGAGCTTAAGACCGATAAGATCGAGGTAAAGCTGGTGCCGGTCACTTCAGCGACGCGCATCCCGCTCATCGCAAATGGCACCGTCGATCTCGAATGCGGTTCCACAACCAATAATGCGGAACGCGCGAAGCAGGTGTCATACACCAACACGCATTATCTTTCCGAGAGCAAATACGTCACCAAGAAGTCCAGCAACATCAAATCTATTGCTGATCTGAAGGGTAAGACCATCGTGTCCACCGCAGGCACGACCAACATCAAGCAGGCTAATGAGGCGAATACTGCTCAGGGCCTCGGCATGACAATATTGCCTGCGAAAGACCATGCAGAAGCATTTCTCAATGTCGAGACCGACCGCGCGGTCGCCTTCGTGATGGACGACATCCTGCTTGCGAGCTTCGTGGCCAACGCCAAGGACCCGAGCCTTTATGTCATCTCCACGGACGCATTCTCTAAAGCTGAGCCCTATGGCATCATGCTTCCGAAGGGCGACACCGCGTTTAAAAAGGTCGCTGACGACGCAACCGCCGCTCTTTACAAAAGCCCAGAGGGTCAAGCGTTGTACGACAAGTGGTTCACGAAGCCGATCCCGCCAAAGAACGTTAATTTGAACCTGCCGATCAGCCCGGCGCTCAAAAAGTCGTTCGCTCAGCCGAGCGACTCGCCTGATCCTGCCGCGTATTAAGCATTGCTTGCCGCGCCGGGCCAAAGCGCCCGGCGTCCGCCCGTTGCGATAAAAGCAGGTTTCGATGAATTATAATTGGAACTGGAAGATATTTTGGGAGCAATCCCCCGAGGGCACAGGCACTTATCTCGATAACCTGCTGTCCGGCCTTTGGCTTACAATAGAAATGGCGATTATCGCCTGGCTGATTGCGCTTCTCGTTGGGTCTGTTGTTGGGGTCGCGCGTACGCTTCCCTCGCCGATGGCCCGGCGCCTCGGCGCCGCTTATGTGGAATTATTTCGAAATATTCCGCTGCTTGTTCAGCTCTTCATTTGGTACTTCGTTGTCCCGGAACTTGTGCCGCACAGCATGGGGCTTTGGCTCAAGCAATTACCTAATGCCAATTTCTACACGGCATCGATTGGCCTCGGCCTTTTCACAGCCGCTCGCGTTGCAGAGCAGGTTCGAGCCGGTATCAATTCTTTACCGCGCGGGCAGGGCATGGCCGCAACAGCGCTCGGTCTGAGGACGCCTCAAACCTATTTTTATGTCCTGCTACCGATGGCATATCGCATAATTTTGCCGCCGCTGACTTCTGAATTTCTCAACTGCATCAAAAACACGTCAGTATCTCTTACCATTGGCGTTCTTGAGCTGACGGCTCGCGCTCGCTCGATGCAGGAATATTCGTTTCAGACGTTCGAGGCGTTTACAGCCGCGACCTTAATCTATCTTATCGTCAATCTCAGCGTGACGGCTGTTATGCGCATTGTTGAGCGGCGCGTCGCCGTTCCCGGCTATATTGCGGGCAAGTAGGGGGCGGCAATGTTCGGCAATTTCGACTTCGATATTATCGTCCGGTCCCTGCCTTACCTATTTTTCGATGGGATGTGGTTTACGCTGCGGCTAACGGCGTTCGCGACGCTAGGCGGCGTTATTCTCGGAACCATCCTGGCGCTCATGCGGCTGTCGGGGCGCCCCTGGTTGTCCATCATCGCGGCTGGCTATGTAAATTTCGTGCGGTCTCTGCCGCTCATACTTGTCATTTTCTGGTTCTTTTTCTTGATACCCTTCGTCGGCCAATGGTTGACTGGATCGGAGCGTCCTATCTCGGTCGGCGCTTTTTGGTCGGCGCTCATCACCTTCACGATGTTCGAGGCGGCATATTTCTCCGAGATTATGCGGGCAGGAATACAGTCCATTTCCAAGGGGCAAGCGTCAGCGGGATACGCACTCGGTCTGAACTATCGCCAAGTGATGGGCGATATCGTCCTGCCGCAAGCGTTCCGCAACATGCTGCCGGTGCTCCTCACTCAAACAATCGTACTGTTTCAAGACACCTCTCTCGTATACGTCCTGTCGCTTACGGATTTTCTTGGCGCCGCAAGCAAGATCGCGCAACGTGATGGCCGTCTTGTCGAAATGTATCTCTTTGCGGCGCTTGTCTATTTTCTGATTTCTTTTGCCGCATCCACCGCCGTAAGATACTTGCAGGCGCGCACTGCAATCATTCGATGAGCTGAGGGGAAACCATGACTATGACCATGCAATCGCCCGCAGCGGGGCAATCCGTGAACCAGTCCGTCATCGAAATGCGCGGGGTAGACAAATGGTATAGCCCCGAGTTTCAGGTTCTCAAAAACTGTACGACGAAGGTCGAGAAGGGCGAGGTCGTCGTCGTCTGCGGACCGTCGGGCTCCGGCAAATCGACGCTGATCAAATGCGTAAATGCGCTTGAGCCCTTCCAAAAGGGCGACATATTCGTCACTGGCGTGAAGGTGAACGATCCGACGACAAACCTGCCAAAGCTTCGTTCGCGCATAGGCATGGTGTTCCAAAATTTTGAGCTGTTTCCGCATCTGACGATCATGGACAATCTTTGCCTTGCTCAACGCAAAGTTCTCGGCCGCAGTGAAGCTGAATCGGTAAAACGGGCGACGAAGCTTCTTGAGCGCGTTGGCCTGGCAGACCAAGCCCCGAAATATCCAGGGCAGCTATCCGGTGGGCAGCAGCAGCGCGTCGCCATTGCGCGCGCTCTTTGCATGGACCCAATCGCCATGCTCTTCGATGAACCCACTTCCGCATTAGACCCGGAAATGGTGAGTGAGGTGCTCGACGTCATGGTCGAGCTTGCGCATGAAGGAATGACGATGATGGTGGTAACCCACGAAATGGGCTTCGCGCGGAAGGTCGCAAACCGCGTGATCTTCATGGACGAGGGAGAAATCGTAGAAGACGCGCCCAAGGATGATTTTTTTGGTAAGCCGCGCTCGGAGCGCGCCCAGCATTTCCTTTCGAAGATCTTATCTCATTGAGTGCGCTTGCAAGGCTTGAGGAGCAGTAAACACATTTCGCGATGAACGTTTACGTGACCCAAAAGCCGTGCTAAGGCAGAAAGAACGATGGAACCAGACGCACTCAAATTGACCTTGAGGGGCTATCCGAGCCGACGATGCACCACGCATCGGTGACGGCTGCGGTCTGGTATTGAGGTATTTGCCCCGCGAGCCGGTTTATTTTCTCCCATAAATCGACGCAAAGGCTCGCGCCCAATGACTAAGCCGTCTTTCCTGATCCGGCTGCAAACGCCCGATGACGAACCCGTCCTGACCTCTCTCAACGAACGCGCTTTCGGTCCTGGGCGCTTCGCTAGAACCGCCTATCGAGTTCGCGAGGGCGCCATTACCGATCCACGGTTGAATTTGTGCATTGGTCAGGGCCGCGACATGGTTGGCGCGGTGCAGTTCACGCCGATTGAAATCGGTGGTTCGGATAAGGCGCTTCTGCTCGGGCCTCTCGTGATAGAGGATGCCTATAAAAATCAGGGCTGGGGCCTAAAGCTTATGCTCGAAGGCATGGGCCGCGCGCGCGAGCTCGGTTACAAGATCGTGATCTTGGTCGGCGATCTTCCTTATTATGCGCGAGCAGGCTTCGCGACTGCGCCCACCGGCCGGATCGTGATGCCGGGGCCGGTAGACCCGGCCCGGCTTTTGTATGCCGAGCTTGCGCCCGGCGCTCTCGCGTCTTTTCAAGGCGCTGTTCGGGGGCTCACGAGATTGTAAAGGCTCCCCTCGCCGCCTGCCTCGCCACACCGGCGAGAGGGAGTTGATCCTCGCCGGGGGGATCAGGGCCTAGTCATAATATTTATACGGCAGGAACTTTCCGGACATGGTGATCTTAACGCGGTCGCCTTTCGGATCAGGCAGCCGCTCCATTGTCATGTCGAAGTCGATTGCCGACATGATGCCGTCGCCAAATTCCTCGTTGATCAGCTCTTTCCAGGTGGTGCCGTAAACTTGGATGAGTTCGTAAAAGCGGTAGATAACAGGATCAGTCGGCGGCACAGATGGCAACGACCCGCGATAGGGGATCTCGGCCAGCATCTTGGCTTCCATCTCCGACAGATGAAACAGCTCTCGTGCCTTGCTGGCTTGCTCCGGCGTAAACTTCATCTGCCCAAGCAACGCGGCTGTGATCAAGATCGGCGAACCACCCCCAATCTTTGCGGCGATCTCTTTCCAGCTTAGACCGCTTTCGCGCTTTGCATCGAGAATTTTCTCGGTCAGTTCGCTTCGTTTCATTTTTCGTCTCCCTGGTTGGATGGCTGGTAAGTTCACGGGTTCAAAGGGGAACTGCGCTTACCCTGCGGCTGGGTTCCCCCTCTTCCACGGTTGTGAGGGTTAGGTGGGGCTCAGGTATGCCGGGCCTCACGACAGTAGGATTTCGGGGATCATAAGCCCGATCCTTGATTTCGTCCGCGAAGGTGCGGCTTCGCGATACGAGGAAATCGATGATGTGATTTCGAAGCGGATAATAAGCGGGATGCCGGTGCATATCGGTGCGCGAGCGCTCTTTCGGCAGGCTGTTGACGACACACTCGGCAATCTTCGCGCCAGGCCCGTTGCTCATCAGGAGAATACGGTCCGCAAGATAGATCGCTTCATCGACATCGTGAGTAATCATGAACGCGGTCTGGCCTGTGTTGAGGCAAATGCCGCGAACCTCGTCTTGGAGCGAGCCACGAGTGAGTGCGTCAAGAGCCGAGAATGGCTCGTCCATGAGCAGGATCTTCGGCTCAATGGCCAGGGCGCGCGCGATGCCGACACGCTGTTTCATGCCCCCAGATAGCTCCGCAGGGCGCTTGTGCTCGGAACCCGTAAGGTGAACAAGGTCAATGAATTTTTGAGATTGCGCCTCAACCCGCGCCTTGCCCCAATCACGCCATTTCGAGGTTACGGCGTAGCTCACATTGCCCATAACACTACGCCAGGGCAGGAGAGCGTGGCTTTGAAATATCACGGCGCGATCAAGGCTTGGCCCTGAAATCGCCCTGCGGTCGACGATCACGGCTCCTTCTGAGGGCTGGTCGAGCCCCGCGAGTATATTAAGCACCGTTGTCTTGCCACAACCGGAATGCCCGATGATGCAAACAAACTCGCCTCGGTCGATGCCAACCCAGAGGTTTTCGAAAACCGCCGTTGCTCCGCCTGGCGCGGGATATCGCTTTGCGATGCTTTCGATCGAGATAAATTTAGACATAACAAATTCCTATTCGGGGTAGCTTACACCCCTGCCAAACCGGGCGAGTGCTTGGTCCAAAGTCATCCCAACGAGGCCGATCATGAGAATCGAGATCATCACGTTCGAGATCGAAAGGTTATTCCACTCGTTCCAGACAAAGTAGCCGATGCCAGTGCCTCCAAGCAGCATCTCAGCCGCAACGATAACAAGCCAAGCGATCCCGATCGAGATACGCATGCCGGTGACGATCGTGGGAGCAGCGGCAGGCAAGATCACTGTGAAGGCGCGCCGCAGTGGAGGCACCTCAAGGGTGCGCGCGACGTTCAACCATTCCTTGCGCACAGCGGCCACGCCAAATGCAGTATTGATCAGCATTGGCCAGAGCGAGCAAATGAAGATGACGAAGATCGCGGAAAGTCCAGAATCCTTGATGGTGTAAAGAGCAAGCGGCATCCAGGCCAGCGGCGACACAGGCTTCAGCACTTGAATGAAGGGATTTAGCGCACGGCTCAAAAGCGGAGACATGCCAATGACGAAGCCAAGAGGAATGGCAACGCATACCGCGATCGAATAACCCAGCATGACGCGGGCGATCGAGAAGGCGAGTTGAATGCCTATGCCCTTATCGTTCGGCCCGCGATCATAGAATGGGTTTGTTAGATGCTCCCAAAGTTTCGAACCGACCTGACCCGGCGAAGGAAATGCGGATTTGCCTTCGGTGACGGTTGCGCCCATGAGCTTCGCGTATTCTGGGTCTATTCCCGTTGCAGGAGTGCCGCCCTGTGTAGCGAGCCACCATAGAGCAACGAGTGTCGAGAAGATCACGATGGACAGCAACGACGCCCGTAATCCGACTGAGTTGGAGAGCGAGCCCATGAAACCCCTATTTTGTTACGTACAACACGGTTGCTGCATAACGGTCAGCATCCGTTTAACTCGATGCAAAAAAACGGAGCATCAGGCAGATCGCTTGATGGCAAAGCTCGATATATATTCGTTCGGCTTTGACGGATCGAACTCCTTGCCCATGACGGAGAATTTCTTAGTCGTAACGCCTGGTGGCGTAAGACCTGCCTCTTTCATGAGCTTCTCGGCGTCAGTCGCGAGATAGACCTGTTTCGCAACGTTGGCGTAGTCCACGTCGCCTTTGATTTGCCCCCAGCGTTTCATTTGAGTCATGATCCAGACGGCAAATGACTCATAAGGGAATGGATCAAAGTCCACCCTGTTCGGCACTTTCTTCACATTGCCGAGGCCATCCGCGAACGTGCCGGTCAGCACTTGCTCAACAACGGTTACGGGTTGGTTTAGGTAGTTTGTTGGCGCAATGGCCTCGGCGATCTGTTTGCGGTTCTCAGGTTTCGCAGCAAAAGCGGTCGCCTCGATTATGGCCTTCAGGAGCGCCTTATAGGTATTCGGTGCGCTGCTGATGAATTCCTTGCTAGCGGCGAAAGCGCAGCAGGGATGCCCCTCCCAGAGCTCCTTCGAAAGGAGATGGATAAAACCAGCACCGTCAAAAACCGCTCGCTGATTGACGGGGTCGGGCGCAAGGAAGCCATCGATATTATCAGCGCGAAGGTTGGCCACCATCTCAGGGGGCGGGATAACCCGAATCTGCACATCCTGGTCTGGGTCTAGGCCATGCTCCGCGAGGTAGTAACGCAGGAGATAATTGTGCATCGAGTAGTCGAAGGGAACTGCGAATTTGAAGCCTTTCCAGCTCTTAGGATCTCGCTTGTCCTTATGCCTTAACGAAAGCGTAATTGCCTGCCCGTTGATGTTTTCGACAGCCGGCATTGTATACGGGATCGGGTTTGAACCAATGCCGAGCGTAATGGCGAGCGGCATAGGAGAGAGCATGTGCGCTGCGTCATATTCTTTATTGAGCGCCTTATCCCGGATAACAGCCCAGCCAGCCGTTTTCACGACTTCGACATTTAGGCCCTGCTTAGAGTAAAAGCCCATTGGCTCAGCCATAATAATGGGCGTGGCGCAAGTGATCGGAATAAAACCAACTTTGAGATTTGTTTTTTCGACGGGGCACCCTCGGCGAAGGCTTCTGTGGCTGTGCCCAGCGGAAAAAATTGGGAAATGGCTGCGAGCGCTGTTGATGCGCCGACCGCTTTCAGGAAATTGCGCCGCGCCAAATCGGATGGAAAAAGCGCCCGAACCACTGAGCTTTCTACGCGATTGCGCAAAATAGTAGCTTCGTCGAAGGCCTTGCTGCCTATTTTTAGATCATGCTCGGCCTGATTTTTGTGCGTACCGCAGGAGCACCCGCCTCTACCCAGCGCCTTTTCGGCATTGAACGGCTCATCAATAATCGACATACGCGGCTTCCCCAACTGCATTTAAAGTCAGGGTATGCAAGCCGCGTGCCATATGAAGGCAACCGAAGGCGCGCCCTTCTTTAGTCTAAGAATTCGGAACTGCGAGGGTTGCGAAAAAGCTAAAGCATATTGAGTTCAGTTGGACGCAACGTCATCGCGAAGCGGCTTCAGCCGCTGCGGCGATCCAGAGCAACATCAAGGACTTAAGCTCTGGATTGCTTCGCGTTGCTCGCAATGACCCGATGCGATCTCAACGCAATTCGCTTTAGCTGCTGCAATCCGGCCCAGCGAGAGCCCAGAGCTGAATATCACGCTTCAACCTTGAAAGAAGATCAGACGGCAGCGACACGTTTTTGGTCAATACGAGCGTGTTGTCGTTGTATTTGTGGAACTGGACCTCGAAGAGCGCCCCTCCACCGCCATCGCTCATAATCATCACGCTTTGATAGCCGCCTCCGCCTTCGGAGCTATCGCCTTCGCCAAGCCGTTGCCCAGTCTCGTAGCGATAGCCTCGAAGCGGGGCATTGGAGCCCGCAAACCAGCAATGCTTCATCTTTTCGATGAAGCTCGCCTGGACCTGTGATGGCGGGCCAAAGGAAAGGCGCTGGGGCTCAGAGCCGACGAGGCTCTCCACTGAGGAGTCTCTTTTCGCGCAGCCGAAGGGAGTTAGCGCTAGGCAGATCAAAATCATAAATCGAAGACACAAACCTGCGCTCCTTCACTAGCGTTGTCCTAGTGCCATTGGTCTATATCGTGGCGAAACTGAGGCTGTGAGCGCCTCACCACGCCGGGTGAACAAAGATTTTGGAAATCGAGGGGATTTGAGGGGCGCGGCGCGCATTTGGCTTGAAAGCCAGTTGCAATTTGCGCGCGCCTCTACGGGCCAATCAACGGTCGTTGTTGGCTGCTATACTGAACAGACGATGCGTCTTGCGGCGTGTTCCGGATTTTATTTGCCGCTGTGCCTCAAGGCCGCCCGCCGATTCTGACAGCTTGAGCTGCTCATAGGATTCGGCTGCTTCCTCTCGCGCCCGTTCAAGCCTTTTTTCAAGATCCCTGATCGAGGCCTGCAAATTTTCCTTCCGGGCCATTGCCGCGCGCGCAAAGGTCGGATAGGCAAAATGCGACACGTCCGTGATGCCCGACGCCTGCTGCTCGATCTTTATCTGCTGGTCGAGTTCGTTCGCTGTTCGCCTGAAATCGGCGATCATTGTTTCGAGGTCAGTGACCTGCTGCTTCTTCTCTTCGTACTCAAACCGTTGAGTCTGCTGCGTATTAAGCGTTTCAATCATTACACTTTGAAGCCCCCTACTCAAGTTTGCACAGCACTCCTGGACTGGGCATTCAGCTCAAATCATTTTCACGCGAAACAATTAACCGCCGGTAAAGCGTCGCAGGTTTGCAACAGAAATGCTCTTAATGCTTTGTAAAGAAATTGAGTGTTGGCCAGACCGGCAAATTACGCCAGAGTAACCAAATCATCGATTCGCGGATTGCGAATGGTTAGGTTGTTGTCGCGTTTGGAGACATCCTCCTTAGTCGCTATCTAACCTTTGGAGCTGCCTTTCCGTCATGGCAAGCGCTTCGTAGAGCGTGGGCGTTTTATCCGCACGCGTAGTAAGCTTAAGTTTTCTTAACCTTTTCTGCGTTAATGTCAGTCTTGAAGTTAATTCTTCAAGGCGTGGCTTGGCTTTTGCCCCCCGCGTCTTGGGCGGATCGGACTTGTTTCCAGCGAGGGATTCCATGCGTGTGCTCCTTATCGAAGACGACAACGCAACAGCTCAAAGTATTGAGCTCATGCTTCTATCAGAAGGGTTCAACGTTTTTCAAACCGATCTCGGTGAGGAAGGCGTAGACCTTGGGAAGATTTATGATTACGACATAATTCTTCTTGATCTAAATTTGCCAGATATTAGCGGCTATGAAGTCTTGAGATCGCTTCGTGTAAGCAAAATCAAGACTCCTATTCTCATCTTGTCCGGAATGGGCGGGGTCGATGAAAAGGTCCGTGGACTTGGTTTTGGTGCAGATGATTATTTGACCAAGCCATTTCACAAGGACGAACTCGTCGCGAGAATTCACGCCATCGTGCGCCGGTCCAAGGGACACGCGCAGTCGGTTATCCAAACGGGCAGCTTGCGCGTCAATCTCGATGCCAAGACCGTGGAGATCGATGGAAGCCGTGTTCATCTCACCAGCAAAGAATATCAAATGCTGGAGCTTCTTTCCTTGCGCAAAGGTACGACGCTGACGAAGGAGATGTTCCTCAATCATCTCTATGGCGGCATCGACGAGCCGGAACTCAAAATTATCGACGTGTTTATCTGCAAACTTCGCAAGAAGCTTGCGACCGCGAACACAGGCCAGCATTACATCGAGACGGTCTGGGGACGTGGATATGTGTTGCGCGATCCAAAAGAAGAGCAGGTCGCGGCATAGCGGGATTGATGCTCCATCATTCCCGTGGTGCTCCCGTTAGCAAAAGCCCAGGCAGGTCAGCTTGGCCTTCAAGATGGCCCTGTCAAAGGGTTTGATGAGATAATCGTCAGCACCGCGCCTCAGAGCTTGGAATACCAAGCCGAGGCCGTCGGGCTGGGCGCAGGCGATGGCTGTAACGCCCTCTTTTCTCGCAAGGTAAGAACGTAGGCCCACGGCATCGTTATCCCGCGCGAAAAGCTCTGCATCTGCGAAGATTAGACGTGGCTGTTCACGCCATATATGTTGCGAAAGCATCGCGCTGGCGTCTGCGCCCACTGCGCGAATTCCAAGCTCTCCAAGCATGAAGCAAAAAGCTTCTCTCATCCCAGCGCTAGAATTCGAGAATAAGCGCGACATGATCCGCGCCTTGCCTCGGCTGCGATTGCGAGGAAGTCTCGACCGCGTCGAGAATAGTGGAGTGAGAAAGATTTGAACGCATAACAACCAGAAACTTGAGATCAACTCGACACGCCGATCATCGGCTTAACAATTTAAGAGAGTGTGACGGCCAATCCAAATCTAATTTGAAGGTTAGCTTAAAGCTAATTTTCAGATAGTCGCTTAGCTGACGAGCCGGAAAGCGCCAGGGGCTACGTTTTAGTTCTGAGCTGAATTATGCTGCCGGACTTTCTTCTCTTTCTCTGGCGAAAGATTTGACCAAGTCGATGACGGATTTGATCGGATAAAGCATTTTGGGCTGCTCTCCATCAACATAGATTTCGAACCCGATACGCTTGTAGAATTTAGTCGAAGACGCATCGTATGAAATCAAAGTCAAGGCATACATACCGGCATTTTTTGAAATCAGATCAGCCTTAGAAAATACGTCCATAATAAGAAAACGTCCTAGCCCCTGCATTTGATAATTTTCATCAATGCCAATATAGGCCAAATTAATAGCAGGAAAGACCTGAGACGTGCTTTTTCTTCTGGTTAAATATGAGTCGTGAGTTTTCGGTAGTTCTGCGACAATCCCTGTGCCGACCTGCAAAGTATAGTATCCAATGCAGACGGGAGAATTGCCTATATGAGCGCAAAAAGTCCGATATTCGTGGCGTTCTTCTGCCTTCTGCGCTCTGTTCTTGAGAAATCGGTCAATTGGAGTTGCGCCGCAAGAAAAACGATTTGTCACCGTATCAGGCGACAGCGGCTTTATCTCCACCCTTGTTAATTCGAGCTTCTCGGTTGGCACGGGCGCGCCTTATTTCTTCGTATTCCTTGCGCATAGCGCGAATCTCGGCGTTGGGTCCACCGCTTTTCTCGTATGTACGCTGAATGAAGTCAAACGCCTCGCGCTCTGTACGGAATTTTGCCTTGCCGTTTCTTTGGGCAAGCCAATTCCACCATCTCGTAAACGTCTCAATAGCGGATGTCATAGCGCCGACCTTTAGCGTTTGGAGCTACCAAATCGTATCATACCGGAATCTTCAACTCAACGATTGAGATCAAGGATTTATGTTTTGTCAAGTTGTAATATAGAAATTGATGCCTGACCTCTCAGATTGCGCCCCACTTAGCATCATCACCAGTTCGGTGTGATCGGCGCTCCGTCGAAAATTTCGTTGATACGCCGTGCCGCGCCGCCAACAATATTCTCCGGCAGGGCGTGGCGATCAAAAAAACGGCTCTCTAGGATTTCATAGCTCGATGCCGGAATCGTCGGCCGTTCCCAGTCCTGCACTATGTAAAGCGCGATATGATCGCTTGGCAGCTTCGTAAAATTCGCGAAGAAGCCGTGTAATCGCGGACGGCCGCCTATTACCACGCCAGCTTCTTCAAGCAATTCGCGGGCAAGCGCCGTCTCTGCGGTCTCACCCCACTCGACGCCGCCACCCGGAAAATGCCAGCCGGGGCGGTAGCCGTGGCGCACCAGAAGAACGCGGTTTTCCTTATCGACGACGACGCCTTGCGCGCCAAGCGTCGCGCCGCGCGTCAATCTCCAATAGGCCGCCATGAGACTTAGGGGAAGTCGCCGCACGTTGCATTCCTTCCGAAATTAGACCCGTTTTCATCGCAGGTTCTTTGCGAACCATAGCTATTTCAATTTTGCATATCTGGTACTGGAATTTTTAATTGGACAGGCGGCGTGCTGTCGATGACATTGTACGATAACATTGAACTATTCCCGGGAAGAAAATGCGCCGCTTACATCCTGTTTGGCTTCTCGTCATTTGCGCAGGCACCATGCTGGCGATCAACATGGGAATCCGCCAATCATTCGGCCTTTATCTCAAGCCAATCAGCCAAGACCTAAACCTTGACCGCCAAGTGTTTTCGTTCGCTATGGCGCTTCTTAATCTCGTCTGGGGATTTGGCGCTCCCTTTGCCGGAGCGTTGAGCGACAAGCTGGGCGTGTTGCGGGTAGCTCTTGGAGGAGCCGCCCTTTACGTCGCCGGTCTCGTGTTCATGGCGACAGCAACAAGCGGCAATCAGCTTGTCCTCTCAGGCGCTCTCATTGGGCTTGGGATAGCCGGCACTGGTTTTACGGCGGTATTTGGGGTGATCGCCCGGGCTGCTCCTCCCGAAAAACGTGCATCCGCCCTGACAATGACGACCATGGGCAGCGCCATTGGGCAGTTCGTGTCGCTCCCCTTTATCCATGTCATTCTTGAGAGCGTAGGTTGGAGTACAGCCCTACTCATCACGGCGGGCACCGCCGCTATGATGGTGCCACTCGCCTTGACTCTCGCGAGCGGAAAAAGCAACGAGACGCAAGACGTTGCTGCTGTGCCTGAACAGGGGCTTGGCGATGCGATCGCCGAAGCGCTGCAATATCCGAGTTTTCTTTTGCTCACCGCTGGCTTCTTTGTCTGCGGCTTTCACCTCGCGGCAATCGCAGTTCATTTGCCTGCTTTCTTGGTCGACAAAGGTTTTGATCCGAAATGGGGGGCCATCGCGCTCACGATCGTGGGGGCAGCCAACATTCTTGGCACCTATATTTGCGGCCGGATCGGCGAAGTGATGCCAAAACGTATCGCGCTGACTTTGCTCTATCTTGGGCGCGGCTTGGTGTTTGTGGGGCTGCTTTACCTGCCGCTCACCGTGACAAGCATCCTCATCTATTCGTTTGTTCTTGGGCTGCTGTGGCTGGGCACGATCCCGCTCACAAACGGCCTCATCGTGACGTTCTTCGGCCCGCGCTGGCTCTCAACGCTTTATGGTATCGTCTTTTTCTCGCACCAAGTCGGCAGTTTCATGGGGGCATGGCTTGGCGGCTGGCTTTACGATAAATATCACTCCTACAACATGCTCTGGTGGGCTTCGATCATGGTCGCGCTGCTAGCTGCCGTCCTTCATCTTCCCATCCGTGAACGCCCAGCGCCGCGCCCTGTGCTCGCGGCTGCTGAATAGGAGACAACCGCCCGATATGCCGCGTAGCCTGAAATGGGGAGTGATCGGAGGCGTTAGCGTTTTATGCGCGGGCGCCGCCTACATCATGATTGTGCGCGGTCCCGCCATTCTGCTCGATCTTGCAGGCGCAATCGCCGCCTGCTTTTGATGTCCTGGGCGGCTAAAGCGTTTTGCGACCAGATTGAAGCACGGGATCCTCGAACCTGCGTCTTTAAGCTTTGGATTGCTTCCGGCCAGCTTTGCTGGCCATCGCAATGACGGCCCCGGAAATCGTCATCGCGAAGCGGCAACGCCGTTGCGGCGATCCAGGAGTCTATGCCGGATAGAAGATGGCCATGGGCGCTGCGTATTCCGGCAGCGTCAGGGTTGCGGGGATATCTTCTCCGGCTGCCAGCAGGGCCGGGAGGAAATGCGTATGCGCGCCTTCGGGGGACATACCGCCGGGTGCTGGTATCGGCGCTGATACTTCGACGCGAACAAGTTCGGACTCGACGACACGGGTAGGACTATGTGCGATGATCTTCGCGCCTGCCGCAGCCATGACCTCCGGCCACCGGCCTCCCGCTCAGCGGTTCCAGAAGCGAGATCAACTCCGCATCCGCCGTGCGAATACAAAAGCGGCTGCTTTTTTTTCCGAGACCGAAATCGAAGAGAATGCCGTCGCGGTCTTTCGCCTCAATCGCCGCGTCATCCTTGCCTAGCATCGTAAAAACATCGGCGGTGCTTCGGGAGAGGCGCGCCTTCGGCAGCGCAAGCACCATCGGGCCCGATTGATTGAAGGCGAAGGCGCGCAGTTTTTCGTGTCGGCGCAGACGGAAACGAGCGGTTCCCGTCCCACCAATGACATCCTCGCCGTCAATGCGCGCGGTAACAGCTTGATCCTTCGCGCCGACGAACTCAGCCACAGCGCCTGGCATGCCAGTCACCCATGCCCCTAGGCGCTTCTCAATCGTGTTCGCCACCCAGGGCACGATTTCATCCGCAGTTAGAGGCAGAAGCCGCGCCGCGATGGCAAGCGAGGCTGCGCGTTCAGGCAGCAGACGCCAAATCTCATTGCGCCCATGCCCATCGAGTGCAGACCACTGGGCAATTTCCTCGCCGCTTCGCGCACAGCCGATGCAAAGACCTGTCAGGGTATCAAGCCTGCAAATGCCGACGCAGGGCGAATGCCGCTCGATTGCGGGCTGCGCATTATGTTCCCATTCCATAGTGGCTTCCCTTTCGCTGAAGGATGCACGGTAATTATCGCAACTGCGATTTAAATGCGATCGATGGAGGAAACTAATGCCTATCACTAATTCAGACGTGTGACGATCAATTGTAGCACCCATCCTGGAACTTGGCCTGGGGCGTGCGCGTTTCTAAGCGAACGTTAGTGTCGTTGGAGACCCTCATGATGCGCCTGATCCCCACCCTCGCGGCAATTTTCGCATTCGCCGGATTTGTATCCACGGCGGACGCGCAATTTTTCCGCACGCCTGATGCCCAAACTTTCGCTCACAAAGTAGCCGCTGCTGGCCAGTTCGAAATTCAATCGAGTCAGCTTGCGTTGCAAAAGTCACAAAACGATGCCGTTAAGCAGTTTGCACAGCGCATGATCGACGATCACACAAAATTGGGCGAAAAACTTCGCACCACGCTCCAAAACGCGAATATGGCTGTGCCGGACGATAAGTTGAACAGAGTGCTACAATGGAAGCTGAAGCAACTCAAAGGCGTTGATGGCGCTAAGTTCGACCGTTTATTCATAAACGATCAAATCAGGGCGCATAAGGGTGCGGTGAGATTGCTAGAGCGCTATGCCAGACGCGGCGGCAACAGCGCGCTGAAACAATTTGCCTTGGATGCTCTGCCTATTATTCAGCGCCATCTCCAGATGGCTCGGGATTTGAGGACTAGCGGTGCACCGGCCCTTACGAGATACAATAGATAGCGAGCAGCCGCAGAGATCACTAGTTGGCTGGCGTCGAAGCTGAGCTTTCTGAGTTTGCGTTTGCTGCTTGTTGAGGGGCAGGCGGCGTGGCCGAAGGGGCAGCTTTCGCGCCGCCAGCGAAACGCTCCAGAACATTACCAATCGGCCCGCGCAAGATGTAAACAATAGCAACAGCGGCTAGCGGCCACACAATAGCGCTAATGAAATCGGACATAAATTTCGGGTTGCCCACGTGTGCTACAAGCATAATAACCAGGAAAAGCAGGGCAATCATACCAAGGGTCTTAAGTGTGTTTTCGTTCATTGCATTACCGTCCTTTTTGTTGCCATTTGTTGCGGGTCGTTTCAGCGCCGACGAGCTTTCACCTTGCCGCAGAACTCCACCGCCGCGCTCTCAAGCTTTCTAATTTTCTACTATCTTTGCTGGTTGGGCTGGGCTCCGCGTTGCCGAGTCTTCAGTTTGCCCAACACTACCCCTTCGTATGACATCACGTAACGCTCCCAGAATATCACCTATCGGCTCGCGCAAGACGACAACAATAAGAACAGCCGCGACTGGCCACGCAACAGCGCTCATTAACGCGACCAATAAATTGAACCAGGAAAGAACGAATCCCGAGTCACGTGAGTGCGATAAAAGCAGAATACACAGCACAAGCACGACAATGGCGCTGAGGATCTTAAGCCACCAGTTACTGCCTCTGTTCATTAAATTGCCCTCTCTTTTTGTGCCGACGATCAGGCGGCGATTTGACCGCGGCTTTTGACTTTGCCGTAAGACGCCTGCACCTTGGGGTACAGCCTTGCCCCCTGAAAGTACCCGGCTTTTCAGAAGCGCTCAAGCTCGACCCAGGCCACGAAATACGCGACTAATGAGCCGTTGTTAACTGACGGCATTGCGACCGTCGCACCGAAATGATTGCAATCGTCGCGTTTTACCGCCAAATCCTTGACGGTCGAAGACGATTGCAGCGAGCGCATGGCCCCTCCCCTTCTTACCGTTCAAAATATTGCACTGACATTTGGCGGCACGCCCCTGTTGGAGGACGCCAGCCTGTCCGTTGGCGAGGGCGAGCGCATCTGCATAGTGGGCCGTAACGGCTCGGGGAAATCCACGCTCATGAAGGTTGCGGCAGGTCTCGCCGAACCAGACCGTGGCGAGCGCTTCCTTCAGCCTGGCACGACGCTGCGTTATCTGCCGCAAGAGCCAGACTTTGGCGCCCATACGCACCGTCCTCGAGTATGTCGAAAGCGGCCTTGGCCCGAGCGACGATCCGTATCGGGCGCGACTGCTTCTCGGCGACCTCGGGCTGACGGGCGAGGAAAAGCCCGGCACGCTGTCGGGAGGCGAAGCGCGCCGCGCTGCTCTCGCCCGCGCATTGGCGCCAAACCCAGATGTGCTGCTTTTAGACGAGCCGACAAACCATTTGGACATTCAGGTCATCGAATGGCTTGAAAAAACGCTTGGCTCGATGCGGTCCGCGCTGGTGCTTATCAGCCATGACCGGCGCTTTTTGACGAACCTGTCGCGCAGCACCGTTTGGGTGGACCGGGGCAAGACGCGCAGCATTGATATAGGGTTTGGCGCGTTCGAGGCTTGGCGCGATGAAGCGCTCGCGCAGGAAGAGCTGGACCGGCATAAGCTTTCCCGCAAGATTGAGCGCGAGGCCGATTGGCTACGCTACGGCGTGACCGCGCGGCGCAAGCGAAATGTTCGCAGGCTTGCGGCCCTTCATGCAATGCGCGACGAGCGCCGCACCGCCCGGAAAGGACCCGGCTCGGTCAAGATCGAGGCGGCCGAAGGCGGCGTTTCTGGCAAACTTGTTATCGAAGCAAATGAGATTTCGAAGTCGTTCGGCGGCGATCCCGTCGTCGAGAAATTCAGCATTCGCGTCAATCGCGGTGATCGGCTCGGCATTGTCGGGCCGAATGGCGCGGGCAAGACAACGCTGCTGAATATGATGATCGGCAAGCTTGAGCCGGGCGAAGGCACCATCCGCCTTGGAACAAACATTGAGGCCGCGAGCCTTGAACAAAGCCGCCATAGCCTGAAACCGGATTGGACGGTTGCCGATGCGCTGACAGACGGCAGCGGCGACAGCGTCGTTATTAATGGCGTTGCAAAACACGTCGCGGCCTATATGCAGGACTTTCTCTTCGCGCCTGAGCAGATGCGAACGCCGCTTAAGGTCCTTTCCGGCGGAGAACGCGCCCGGCTCATGCTCGCTCGCGCGCTCGCAAAGCCCTCGAACCTACTTGTGCTCGACGAGCCGACAAACGATCTCGATATTGAGACGCTCGACGTTCTGGAAGATTTGCTCGCGGATTATGCTGGCACCATTATCCTAATCAGCCATGACCGCGACTTTCTCGACCGCATCGTGACATCCGTCGTTGCCCCGGAAAAACCTGGGCTCTGGGTGGAGTATGCAGGCGGCTACAGCGATATGCTTATGCAGCGTCGCGGGCGTGCGCTGGATGGCAAGGCTTTGTCGCAAGGGAAGCCGTCGCAAGTTCAGGGCAAGGTGCGAGGCGGAGAAAGTCCTGAGAGAGATGCCAAAGCTGAGGCCGCCAAGCCTAAGCGGCGGCTTAGCTTCAATGAAAAGCACGCGCTCGAAACGTTGCCAAAAAAAATGGCAACACTTGAGAAAGATATAGCCGCCTTGCAGAAGCGCCTTGCCGACCCCGCACTTTATGCGAAAGACCGTCAGGCTTTCGAAAAAGCGAGCGCGGCGCTGGTAAGTGCTCAAAACGAGCTTGCGGACGCCGAAAATCGCTGGCTTGAGCTTGAGATGCTGCGGGAGGAAATTGCGGGGTAAGTCCCCTAAGAGGAGTGGAACGGGTGAGGGCAATAGAGGCTCGTAACATCTTCAAAACATTTGGCGGCCGTCAGGTATTGGCGGGCGTCTCGCTCCTGGCCGATCAAGGCGAAGTCGTCGCGATCATGGGCGCTTCCGGTTCGGGCAAGAGCACATTTTTGCGCTGCCTGAATCTCTTGGAAGCCCCAGACAGCGGGGAAATTCTTATTGGGGATGAGCACCTTAAGATCGGGCCGGACTGCGCGTCGCCAGAACGCCAACAGGTGGAACGGCTGCGACGCAGCGTTGCCATGGTCTTTCAGAGCTTCAATCTCTGGCACCACATGACAGTGCTCGGCAATGTGATCGAAGCCCCGATCCATGTGCACGGCATTTCCCGTGCGGAAGCCGTGGACGAGGCGCGTTCGCTCCTCGCAAAGGTCGGCCTCAGCCATCGCGTGGATGCTTATCCGAGCCAGCTTTCGGGCGGCGAGCAGCAAAGAGCGGCGATAGCGCGAGCGCTCGCGACACATCCTCGTGTCATTTTGTTCGATGAGCCAACATCAGCGCTGGACCCCGAACTCGTTGGAGAGGTCCTTTCGGTTATTCAAGATTTGGCGGCTGAAGGGCGCACGATGATTATCGTCACCCATGAGATGGCGTTTGCGCGCGATGTCTCTACCCGCGCCCTCTTTTTAAGCGGCGGCCAGATCGAAGAGGAAGGGCCGTCAGCCGCGCTGTTCGCTCAACCGCGCAGCTTGAGGCTGGCTCAATTCCTCGAATCGTTCCGGTCGGGAAGCTTTACCCGGGAAAAACCAGCGACTAGGGTACATCCATAGGTTTTGGTTATCAGCAAGTAAGGTTGAGCATGAGATCAAAAAACAGCTTATGGCACACCCTCGCGCTAATCGTGGTTTCCTCGCTATTCGCCTCGCAAGCATATGCGCAGCAGCCAAAGCTCAAAATTGCTACTGAAGGGGCCAACCCGCCTTTCAGCACCAGCAACTCGAATGGCGAATTGCAGGGCTTCGATGTGGAAATCGCCCGGGCCCTTTGCGCGAAGATGAATGCAGAATGCGACCTCGCCGCTCAGGATTGGGATGGGATAATTCCGGCATTATTATCGAAAAAATACGATGCCGTGGTCGCGTCCCTCAATGTCACGGAAGATCGCAAAAAGGTTGTAGCCTTTACAAAACCTTACTACCGCTCGCCAAGTGTCTTCGTTGTACGAAAGGGAACCGATACCAAAGATCTCTCAGCGCGGGCGCTGACCGGGAAATCTATTGGCGTACAGAGCGCAACCGCGCACGCGGCCTTTTTGGAAGACAAATATAGCCCGCTCTATTGTTCGCCTGTACAATACGGTAGCGGATGCGTATCGCGATCTAGCCGCGGGCCGTGTGGAATATGTGCTTTACGACAAGCTCCCGATCTACGACTGGCTTAAGACGCCGGAAGGAAGTTGCTGCGAGATTGCGGGAGCCGAATTGGCAGATCCCGCCTATTTCGGGTCTGGCGTCGCCATCGCGCTCCGCAAGGGAGACGATGCTCTTGTCCAGCGCTTCAATGCCGCCATCGACGGCATCGTCGCCGATGGAACATACGCGAAAATCAGCGCGAAATATTTTCCGTTTCCAATTCTTTGATCGAAACGGCATAGCATTCTCGATAGTCATGGCCGCACTTGATGCGGCCATCCAGACGCAAAAAAGCAAGATTTTTCAATGTTGCCCTGGATGGCCGGGTCATGCCCGGCCATGAAAGAGGGGGCTCCATACAACTCTCGGACGGAGGCGTCCTATGACGGGACTGTTGTGGGACTGGAGAGGCGAGCTTGCTCTTGGCGCGGCGATGACCCTTGGCCTAGCGCTTGTCACGCTGCCATTCGGCTTTGCGATCGGATTGGCGGTCGCGCTTGCAAAAGACGCCAAGTCTGCTTGGCTGCGAAGGCTTGGCAACGCCTACACCACCGTCTTTCGCGGCGTGCCCGAACTCCTAACGCTGCTGCTGATCTATTATGGAACTCAAATCCTCTCTCAGCATCTCCGCACTGAATATGGACTGCCAATCGACATTAATCTGTCGCCCTTCGCCGCAGGCGTAATCGCGCTCTCCCTCGTCTTTGGCGCCTATTCCAGCGAGGTCCTTCTGGCGGCGCTTAAGGGGGTGGAGCGGTCGCAGATCGAAGCTGCTCGGAGCTTCGGCATGAGCCCGGCGCTTGTGTTTCGCAGGATAACCGCGCCGCAAATGCTGCGGATTGCGCTGCCGGGCCTCGGTAACAACTGGCTCGTGCTGCTGAAAGACACCTCGCTCGTTTCCGTGATCGCGCTTCGGGACCTTCTGCGCATGACCTCCATCGCAGTAGAGAGCACGCGCGAGCCATTTCAGTTCTACGCCGCGGCTTGCATGATTTATCTAGCCATGACGGCTGTTTCCACGATGCTAATCGCACGCGCGGAACGCGCCTCCAGCAAAGGGTGGAGGGCAGCAGCGTGATTCACTGGGAACTCTTTGAGCGCTTTGGGCCGCGCATGGCGGACGGCTTTGCGGTTACGCTGGAGCTGGCGTTCGGCTCGGTGCTGCTCGGGCTTTTGATCGCCGTGCCAGCAGCCTTCGCCCGCGTGTTTGCGCCGCGCCCAGTCAGCGGAGCGATATTCGCTTACACCTACCTCTTTCGCGGCACCCCGCTTCTCGCGCAACTCTTTCTCATTTACTACGGCTCCGCTCAGTTTCAGGCCAGTCTCTCTGCCGCTGGCCTCTGGTGGCTCTTTCGCGACCCGTTTTCTTGCTCGCTCCTGATCTTCGCCTTGAACACAGCCGCCTATCAAACAGAGATTTTCGCGGGCGCGATTCGGAGCATCCCCCATGGGCAGATTGAGGCGGCAAAGGCTGCGGCCATGCCTCCCGTGCTTATCGCCAAACGTATCATTCTCCCTCAGGCGGCGCGGCTTGCGCTGCGGCCCTTTGGAAACGAGCTTATCCTGATGGTGAAGGCGAGCGCACTCGCAAGCGTGGTAACGGTTTATGACCTGCTTGCCACGGCCAAGCTCGCGTTTCAGCGGACATACGACTTTCAGGCGTATATTGCTGCCGCTATCATCTACATTCTGACGGTGGAAATCATTCGGCGCGTTCTGAACAAACTGGACGCGCGATTAAACCGGCATCTGGTTCCGCTCGGCTAAATTGCACTGTCAATTTCGTGAAAACTACAGATTGCGCGAGCTCGCATCTGTGAAGTAGCCTAGAGAAATTGGCCGGACCCGGGTGGGGCAGGGGTCCGGCCTTCTGGGCACTTGAGAGGGAAATGATCGAAGCAATCCTTGGGCATGGATCGACTAAGATCATTTAGAAAGACCACCAGCGCTGCTTTCTACTTGCGTGTGGAGCGAGCGAACCTCATAACCGGCTGAGCTACTAAGTTCGCGTTACGCTTGTTGTCTCTCTGTAATTACAATTATTACGAGTACCGGCAGAACGCAACACTTTTTACGCGATTTTTTGATGCTTTCTCCTTAGGGTTGCATAAAAATCACAAGGCAGGGTCATGCCGAAAATCGCCCTTGTAACTGGCGGCGCCGTCCGCATCGGCAAAGCAATCGCTCTGAAGCTGGCGGCGTGCGGTTTTTCCGTTGCAATTCAATACAGTAGATCGAAGGAAGAAGCGGAAGAGCTAGCAGCCACGATCTTGCAGCGGGGCGGAGCAGCCGCGACGTTCCAAGCAGCGCTTGAGGACATAGCGCAGGTTGAATCCCTGATCCCGGCGATCTCTCGCGCCATGGGGCCATTGTCCTGCCTCATCAACAACGCCTCGCATTTCGAAGATGACAGGTTGCAGACGCTTAACGAGGAAAGTTGGCGCACGCATATGGCTGTGAATTTGCAAGCGCCCGTGTTTCTATGTCAGGCGCTCTCGGCGCAACTTCCGGTGGGCGAGGAAGGAAACATTATAAACATTCTCGACCAACGCGTGCTTCGTCCCAATCCGCTGTTTTTCTCCTATACACTCAGCAAATCGGCGCTTTTCGCTGCAACGAAAACGATGGCGCAGGCGCTCGCGCCGCGCATCCGCGTGAACGCCATCGGGCCGGGCCCCGCGCTGGCGAGCATCTACCAGAGCGAGCAGGAGTTTGAGCACGAGCGAAGCTCGACCTTGCTTGGATGCGGAACCACGCCGGAAGAGATTGCCGAAGCGGTGATTTTCATCCTGCGGGCACAGGCAATGACGGGCCAAATGATTGCGCTCGATGGAGGACAGCATCTCCTGTGGCAAACGCCCGACATCGGCGCTACATAAGTTTCATGCCCGAAATCGACACTACAACCGAGGCCCGCACCGACGATGCGATTCCGCACGACGCTGAAATAGCGCCGGAAATCGGGCCGCAGGTGATCGCCCGCTATGTCAAGCATTTGGGCTCGGGACCTGGCGTTTACCGCATGATCGATAAGGCCGGAGAGGTCATCTATGTGGGTAAAGCGCGCAGCCTGAAAAATCGGGTGCAAAATTATGCTCGGCTCGGCGGGCATTCAAATCGCATCGCTGCGATGATCCGCTCCACCGCCACGATGGAGTTCGTCAACACCGGAACCGAGGCAGAGGCCCTGCTTCTCGAAGCTAACCTCATCAAGCGCTTTAAGCCGCGCTACAACGTCTCCTTCCGCGATGACAAATCCTTCCCTTACATCGTCGTCCGCCGGGATCAGGAAGCCCCGCAAATTGCAAAGCATCGGGGTGCGCGCACCCTCAAGGGCGATTATTTCGGGCCGTTCGCCAGCGCAGGCGCTGTCAATCGGACGATCAATACTTTGCAGCGTGCATTTCTGCTGCGCTCGTGCTCGGACAGCGTGTATGAATCACGCACGCGGCCCTGTCTCCTCTTCCAAATCAAGCGCTGTGCCGCGCCATGTACACGCGAAATCAGCCTGGAGGACTACGATAAGCTTGTAAGCGAAGCCACGGCGTTCCTTTCCGGTAAAACCGACGCCGTACAAAAGAAGCTCAATGCAATGATGGAGGAGGCGTCGGAGTGTCTGGAGTTCGAGCGCGCCGCAAAATATCGCAATCGTCTCTGGGCGTTAGCGCATATACAAGCGCATCAGGGCATTAATCCTCGCATTGTGCAGGAAGCGGATGTTTTCGCTATCGCTCAGGAAGGCGGCCAAACCTGCATCCAGGTCTTCTTCTTCCGCAACGCACAGAATTGGGGCAACCGGGCTTATTTCCCGCGCGCAGACCGCAGCCTCTCACCGGAGGAAGTACTGGGTTCGTTCATCTCACAGTTCTATGACGATAAGCTTGTGCCGCGTTGCGTATTTCTCTCTCATGAGGTTCCCGAACAGGGGCTAATTGCTGAGGCGCTTTCCACAAAGCTGGGGCGCAAAGTCGAGGTGGTGACGCCGAAGCGAGGCGAGAGGCGAGAACTCGTCGAGCACGCGATTCAGAATGCGCGGGAAGCGCTGGGCCGCAAGCTCGCTGAAAGCACGACACAGGCGCGGCTGTTGGCGGTCGTTGCGAAGACATTTGGCTTGGATCGAACGCCGCGCCGGATTGAGGTCTACGACAATTCTCATATCATGGGGACGAACGCGGTCGGTGCGATGATCGTGGCGGGGCCGGAAGGCTTCGTGAAAAACCAATATCGCAAGTTCAACATCAAGACCGAAGACCTCGTGCCCGGCGATGATTACGGCATGATGCGCGAGGTGCTAACCCGGCGGTTCAAGCGCTTGCTCAAGGAGCACGGGCTGCCTGCGGGCGAAGCTGCCGCCGACGATCAACCGCTGAATTCTATATCTCCAATGCGCGCCACTGAGGAGCAGGCAAGCGCTGAGCAAGAATTGCCGCCGCCAGTTGAAAGCGATGATGGGGATGGCGCCTCGCTGGACGAAACTGGCGACGAGGCCGAAGCCCAAGGCGGGGACGTTGGCGCCTGGCCCGATCTTGTGATCATCGATGGCGGTGCAGGCCAGCTTTCAGCCGCGCAGGAGGTTCTCGCCGAGCTTGGCCTCCATGGCTTGCGGCTGGTGGCCATCGCCAAGGGGCCGGACCGCAATGCAGGCCGCGAGCGTTTCTTCATGCCCAATTTGCCGCCGTTTAGCCTGGAGCCCAGAGACCCCGGCCTTTATTTCGTGCAGCGGCTGCGCGATGAGGCGCATCGCTTCGCGATCGGATCGCACAGGGCAAAACGTAAAAAATCGATGGGCGAAAATTCGCTCGATGAAATCCCGGGTATTGGCCCCTCGCGCAAACGCGCGCTCCTCAAGCATTTCGGCTCGGCGAAGTCGGTGAGCCGCGCAGGTCTATCGGATTTGCAAGCTGTGGGCGGCATCAGCGAGGCGATGGCGCAGCAGATTTACGATTATTACCACGACCGGAAATAGGCGCGCTATTTGAAGAAGCCGCCAAGGTTCAGCTCAAGGCCTGGCGGGTTCAGCCGCAGCGCGCCTCCGCTAAGGATGACCGGCGAAGCGAGGCCTTCGCCTTGGCGGCTGTGATGCACAATCTTTCGCTCTTCCCAATCCACCACGAGATAGTGCTGGATCGTTGGCGCGTCGAAATAGCCGTTGAGTTTTACCGTCAAGTCCCGGCGCGCGGTCGATGGCGACAGCACCTCCACCACAATTATCGGGTCGGGCGCGACAATGTCCTGGTAGGACATCTCACCGGCGAACACTACGACATCCGGCTCAAACGCCGTTTTCGGCCCAGCCTTGACGACGATCCCATCGACACCGAAGGACAAGGGGAGGCCTGCAGCCTCAATCGCTTCCTCGAATAGCCGCGCGATCCGGTATTTGAAATGGGCGTGGCCCCAATTCTGCGACTGCTGCAACGCCGGAAGCCCCTCAAACAATTCCCAGTGCTTTTCCGGGCGCGCGTCAGCCCAGGTTACGAACTCTTCGACCGTCATTGAATGGTATTGCGCGACTGCCGTCATGTTCGAATTGTAAAAGGAATCGCACACATTGTCATGCGTGCGATTCGTGGCTAGCGTGAATCGCAGCTAAAAGTTGTCTTTCCGGCGTCTTAGCTCTTCGAAAACCATTGCATCGGAAGCATCAGGACCAAGCCCGATGTTCTTCCTGATTTCCTCGCTCTTCACGCGGAGAAATGGATTTACTTGCAATTCTTGTCCGAGCGAAACAGGCAGCGTTGCCTTGCCCGCGCTTCTTTCTGCGTCCGCTTCCTGCTTGCGGCTTGCGAGGGCTTTATTGCCCGGCTCGACGCTCTGCGCGAATTTAATGTTCGACTGCGTATATTCGTGGCCGCAATAGATGAGCGTCTCCGGCGGCAGGGTCATTAGCTTTTCGAGGGAGTGCCACATCTGCGGGAAGGTGCCTTCGAGCACGCGGCCGCATCCAACCGAGAAGAGCGTATCGCCAACAAAAGCAACGCCGCTGCTGCCGTCTCCCTGCCCGGCATTCGGGATGTAATAGGTGACGTGGCCGAGCGTATGACCCGGCGTTTCGAGGACATCAAGCTCGAAAGAACCGAATTTTAGCCGGTCGCCTTCTTTCACCTTGACGTCGATGCCGGGAATTTTGCCTGCCTCTTTTTCGGGGCCATATACGGTGCAGCCCGTTTCAGCCTTAAGTCCCTGATGGCCTGCCACATGATCGAAGTGATGGTGGGTTGTAAAGATATGGGTAAGCTTCCACCCGGCCTTCTGCAACTCGTCGCGAACTGCGGCTTCGTCAGGAGCGTCGATCGCGGCTGTTACGCCAGCGGCCTCATCATGGATTAAGACGCCGAAATTGTCGCTGCGGCAGGGAAATTGTCTAATCTCTAGCTTGGGCATGGCTATGTCCTATTTCCGTTGTTGAGACTGTCTTAACGGAAAAGCCTCTTCCGTTAAACCGGGTTCAGGAAAATGCTATGCTTATAGCGATGCATGACGATGTAACGCATTTGCGCGACTTTTATGCCTCGCCGCTAGGGCAAGTGGCGCGCCGCATCATTGCGCGCCGAATCCGTTCGCGCTGGGACGACGTAACCGGCATGGACATCGCTGGCCTTGGGTATGCAGTGCCATATCTGAGAATGTTCCACGGCGAGGCGCGAGCGACGGTAGCGCTCATGCCGCAAGCGCAGGGCGTGGTTAAATGGCCGCGCGAGGGCCCCTACCGCTCGGCCCTTGTGCCCGAAACGGAGCTCCCTCTCCGTGACAATTCGGTCGAGCGCGTTCTCGTGGTGCATGGTCTTGAACATAACGAAGCGCGCGGGCTTTATTTGCGCGAGATTTACCGTGTGCTCATGCCGCAGGGGCGGCTCATCATGGTTGTACCCAATCGGCGCGGCGCGTGGGCAAGGCTTGAGACAACGCCCTTCGGCCACGGACGCCCTTATAGCCTGAGCCAATTGGAGAAGTTTCTTAGGCAGGCATCACTGGAGCCGGTGGGCATGTCCCAATGCTTATTTCTGCCCCCCTTCGGCTTCCGCCTTTTCGGCGCTGCCTCACTTGCCTGGGAGCGAATTGGCGCGCGCATCTGGCCCGCTTTTTCCGGAGTCATCCTCGTCGAAGCAATCAAGCAGGTTTATGCTGGTATTCGCGCGCCTGCAAAAAAGTCAGCCTTTGTCCCGATACCGGCATTTCCGGGATTAACTCCCGCGCGCCTTTCGGCCGTCTTCGAGGGGCGCCGCGTTGAAAGCGAATCTCAAGATGCGGAGGATCGCGTCAACAAGAATATCGCCTGCTGACCGAGAAGATTATTGAAATAGTCCGGCACCCCTGGCCCCAGCGGCTGCCCCTGACCATTAAGCGCCACCGCGCGCTCCACTCGCGCGCCAATCATGCCGCAAAGCGTCAGAAAATCTTTGATGGTGCAGAAGTGAATGTTTGGTGTCTCGTACCAACCCTCAGGCAGGTTGTGCGTCACCGGCATTTGGCCGTGTATGAGCATTTGCAGCCGTATTTTCCAATGCCCGAAATTGGGAAATGACACGATGACCCGGCGCCCAATGCGCAGGAGCTCCTCCAGCACATCTTTCGGCCTCATGGTCGCTTGCAGCGTCTGGCTTAAGATCGCGTAGTCGAAAGCTTGGTCGGGATAGTTGACGAGATCGTGGTCCGCGTCGCCCTGAATAACCGACAGGCCCTTTGCGACGCAGAAGTTCACGCCCGATTGGCTAAGCTCGATGCCACGCCCGTCGACCTGTTTCTCATTTTCGAGCAATTTCAAAAGCTCGCCGGTACCGCAACCAACATCGAGGACGCGCGCGCCTTGTGTCACCATTTGCGCAATTAGGAGCAGATCGACGCGCTGATGAGCATATCGCGCGGCCTTAAGTGCTGCGCGTTCCTCGAAAGTCGTCATCGCTGCTCTCTCTTTTGCGCGGCCGGTAAGCCCCGCTTTACAGCCGCCGAGTTGAGAAACCCACGAACGGTGTCGAACAGTTCCGGTTCATGGAGAAGAAAGGCATCATGCCCTTTGTCGCTCTCGATCTCGACGAAGCTCACATTCGCAGCGACTGCATTCAGCGCCTGCACAATGGCGCGGCTCTCTCGCGTCGGATAAAGCCAGTCACTCGTGAAGGAGATGACACAAAATCGCGTCTTCGTGCCTTTGAACGCATGGGCCAGCACGCCGTCGCAATCGGCAGCGAGATCGAAATAGTCCATGGCGCGCGTGATGTAGAGGTAGCTATTGGCGTCAAAGCGGTCGACGAAGGTCAAGCCTTGATAGCGCAGATAGCTCTCCACCTGGAAATCCGCGTCGAAGCCAAACGTGACCTTTGTCCGGTCCTGGAGATTGCGGCCGAATTTGCGATGCAGCGCATGATCCGAAAGATAGGTGATATGCGCCGCCATGCGCGCGACCGCGAGGCCCTTCGCTGGATTAGTGCCTTCTTCCAAATAGCGGCCACCCCGCCATTCAGGATCGGCCATCACCGCTTGGCGCCCCACCTCATGGAAAGCGATATTTTGCGACGAGTGCCGTGGGGCAGCCGCAACCGGCACCGCCGAGAAGACGCGGCTGCCAAAGCTCGCGCACCATTCCAGCACTTGCATGCCGCCCATGGAGCCGCCGATAACGCAAAAAAGGTCGGCAATGCCGAGATGATCGACGAGCCGCGCCTGCGCGCGCACCATGTCATCGATCGTGATAACGGGAAAGTTCAACCCGTATGGTTTGCCCGTTTCCTGATCGATGGAAGACGGCCCTGTCGAGCCCATGCAGCCACCGATCACATTCGAGCAGATGATGAAATAGCGGTCCGTATCGACGGGCTTGCCAGGGCCTATAATCGTCTCCCACCATCCGGGCTTGCCAGTCATCGGATGCTGGTTTGCGACGTGCTGGTCGCCCGTTAGCGCATGGCAAACGAGAACGGCGTTGGAGCGGCTGGCATTAAGCGTGCCGTAAGTCTGATAAGCTATTTCGAAGGAGGCAAGCGCGCGGCCATTGTCGAGCGGCAGGGGTTCGCTGCTCTGAAAAACGAGCGAATGCGATGCCTCGGGCGACCCCCGGCTATTGACAATCATTCTGTTCATTAAAGCGGCGGCCAGCCTCCCTGCTTAAGTCTTAACCAGCCGGATATTGGGGTGCCGGGGCTTGCCGCGCCACGGCCTTTTAGCAACTTCTTTTACGTGGCTGCAAGCCGGCCGGCCAAATCACCACACGCGCGTCTATAAGGGTAAGCACAGCGCTCGCGTCAAGGTTCATTCGCGCGAGCGTTGAGAAATAATGCGCCTGCTCCTATCAGCTCGCAATTTACTTTGAGGCATTACCACCAGATCTGCGATTGGCAGAGCACGCTATTATCGCATGGCCGCGAGATCATCACCTGTTGCGACACGACCACAGGCTTTCGCAATTGCGTTGCCGCTTCAGCTTATCGTTTGGCTCTCCGACCTGAAATGCCTTTAACCTCACGATTGAAATTTGCGGAATCGGTGGGGCATTTCTGGTTTCCGCGCGGAAGGCACTTTGAAGGGGCAAATCCATGAAGAAATCACTTTATCTTGGCGCGTCCATGCTGGCCGTCGCGGCGGCTGCCATCGTTCCGGCTTCGGCTGCGGATATGTATCGCGCCGAGCCAGTGGGCTACAAGGATGCGCCGATTTATGTTCCTGCCGCGACCTGGACCGGCTTTTATGCTGGTATCAATGGCGGCTACGGCTGGAGAACCCATGACGATCAATTTGCGTTCGTGAACGATACGCGGCGCTTGGGTGGCACTCTATTTGTTTTCAATGGACTTGGCGCTGATGGAGGCTTCGGCGGGGGCCAGATTGGGTATAACTGGCAGGTGCCTGGCAGCCGCTTGGTCTTGGGCGTTGAGGCGGACATTCAAGGCTCCGGCATCAGCGCTTCAGGTTTTGACGGGGTTGAAACGTTCAAATCAAGCCTTGATTGGTTCGGCACGGTTCGCGGCCGCATTGGCTATGCCTTTGATACATCGCTCATCTATTTCACGGGCGGCTTCGCCTATGGCGGCGTTGACAATCGGGACGATGGCAAATTTAGCCCTTTTCATTTCAAAACAGATGGGGTTGCCACCGGATACGTCCTCGGTGGAGGCTACGAGTATAAATTAAGCCCAGCTTGGTCGCTTAAAGCTGAGTATCAATACATCAGTCTTGGAAAAAATGATCCGGTCGATACTTCTGAGTTTAAGGGACAAAAGCTGTCAAGTGCTGACATCAAAATCAACGAGGACGCTTTTCACACCGTCCGTGTTGGCCTGAACTATCACATCGGCCGTGGCTACGAGCCTCTGAAATAGACTTACAATTTCATCAGGTGAGTTTTAGCGGCGTCCAATCGGGTGCCGTTTTCATTTCGACAAGACAAAGCGTCAGCAATATCGCCTCACGCTTAGGAGCGGCGAGCCAGCAAAGCAAAACCCCCGCCAGGGCAGGCGGGGGTTTCATAGGACAATATCATGAAGACCTACATGAGAGTATGTATTTACGTGGATGTCAAGTGCTCTAAACATGCAAAATCTTTGCGCTTTGGCTTAGCGGCGAAGAATAACCGACGGCGGATCGCAACGCTTCTCCCAGCGTAGGCGTTGGAGTTCGGGGTTATCCGTTAGCTCGGTCGGGTAGCCAAGACAGAAATAGCCGATAAAGCGCCAATAGGTGGGTAGATCGAGATCTGCGGTGAGGCGATCCGGGTCCAAAATCGAGACCCATCCCATGCCGATCCCCTCGGCGCGCGCCGCGAGCCAGAGCGTGTGGATGGCGGCGACGACCGAGTATGCCACGGTCTCAGGCATGGTGCCGCGTCCAAGCCGGGCACCCTGCTCTGGATCAGGCTCCGCAAAGACAGCGAGATGGACCGGTGCTTCATCGAGACCCGCAAGCTTAAGCGATGCGTAGCGCGACGCACGCTCGCCCTCATATGAGGCAAGCGCTTCCGCGTTCGCGGCGGCGAAATTCTCGCGCACGCGCGACCGCCTGACGGGGTCGCCCACAAGAACGAACCGCCAGGGCTGGCTCAAGCCGACGGAGGGAGCTAAACAGGCAATTCGAAGAAGGCGCTCGACGCTCTCTTTGGAAAGCGGATCGGGACGGAAACGCCGAACATCCCGTCGCCATTCCAGTAATGTCTCTAACTGCTGGCGAAAGTCGGAACCGAATTCGGGTGCGCCTTCCATTCTCCGTTCCTCGCTATAAAATCAAAGCCACCGCAGCGTCAAACCGCTACCACAGAAGCCTGCCTTGCAGACATCGAAGATCGATGGCAGGAATTGCGGTCCAAATAGTAGACGAAGAGACAATACAACCGGATAATTGACAATATGCCAAGACGTAAGCCAGCAGATCTTTGGCATATGGTCGACCAGAGATGATAGACGAAACTAATGGAGACTGGAGCCGAATAAAATATAGCCGTACGATGTCGAACATGAAGCTTCGGCTTCAGAAGGACCGGCGAGGACTGTGGAGGCAGTCCCTACGTCTATAACTTAAAGTCGCAGTGGGAGGAATTTTTTGTGGCGCAAACTACTCAGAAACCTGGCTCTGGCCGCTGGTTTCAGCTCATAGCGGGCGTGATCTGCATGTGCATGATCGCGAACCTGCAATATGGATGGACCTTATTCGTCAATCCAATTCAAGAACGGCATGGCTGGGATAAAGCATCTATTCAGGTCGCCTTTACCCTGTTTGTTGTAATGGAGACTTGGCTTGTACCCGTTGAAGGCTGGTTCGTTGATAAATACGGTCCGCGAATAGTCACGCTATTCGGCGGCCTTCTTTGCGGTGTGGCTTGGGTGATGAATTCCTATGCCACCTCGCTCACGATGCTTTACGTCGCAGCCGCAGTTGGTGGCATTGGAGCCGGCGCCGTATATGGAACCTGCGTAGGGAACGCCTTAAAATGGTTTCCGGACAGGCGAGGACTTGCCGCGGGCCTGACGGCGATGGGCTTTGGTTTCGGGTCCGCTTTTACCGTTGTGCCAATACAGGCCATGATAAAGGGTCAGGGCTATGAGGCCGCGTTCTTCAACTTTGGGATCGGTCAGGGCATCATCGTCATGCTTTTCGCCCTATTGCTGAGCGCACCCAAGAAAGGCGAAGTTCCAGAGGTAGCGAGAGTCAGCCAGAGCAAGCGGGAATACAGCCCAAAGGAAATGGTCCGAACCCCGGTGTTTTGGGTCATGTACGCCATGTTCGTGATGATGGCCGCTGGCGGCCTCATGGCAACGGCGCAACTTGGTCCCATCGCCAAAGACTTCAAGATAGCCGATATCCCCGTCAGCTTGGTTGGGCTCACTTTGCCCGCGCTATCTTTTGCGTTGACGATTGACCGGATACTGAATGGGATCACGCGGCCATTCTTTGGCTGGGTTTCCGACCAAATCGGGCGTGAAAATACGATGTTCATCGCCTTCGGAATCGAAGGTGTGGGCATCTACGCGCTGAGCATCTGGGGTCAAGATCCCGTGCTGTTCGTCATCCTGACCGGGCTCGTATTCTTCGCCTGGGGTGAAATCTACAGCCTGTTTCCAGCCACATGCGGCGATACGTTTGGATCTAAATACGCGACCACGAATGCTGGTTTGTTATACACCGCCAAGGGAACCGCTGCCTTGATTGTTCCCTATACAAGCATCATCACTGCAACGACCGGGAGCTGGCACGCTGTGTTCCTCTCAGCCGCCGCGCTTAACATCGTTGCCGCATTGATGGCAATTTTGGTGTTGAAGCCGCTTCGAGCCTCTCAGCGCCGGAATACCGAGGTCATGCAACCGGCTCTCGCTGAATAAACTGCAAAATCTAAACCCACGGGCGGGGACCTGCTCCCCGCCCGTGGGTTTAGACAAAGAAGTCGTTATATTGCCCGAAATCGCTTGGCCAACAGCCCTGCGACGAGGCCGCCGACCGCAGCAGCAGCAATGACGCGCACTGGCCCATACTGGCGAGTGGCAAGTTCAATCTGCCTGCCGACGTCGTTCACGGTCGGCATATAGGATTGCATCGCAGTAACAGGCTCGCTTAATGCCTGACTAGGGCTTTCTCGTTTCTCCCTTGTAATTCCATAAGCGGCTAGCGCGATCAGCAAGCCAACCAAGACGAGAATCCCGGCCATAATCACCGCTGAAGACATCGGATTGTTTGTCCGGGAGGTGAGAGCCCAGAACCCGGCCAAGATCGCGAAGATAGTCGCTCCGAGAAAGGCTGTCCCAGCCACGCTCAGCACGAGATATCTCGTCATCAAATTTTGAAAGTAACCGCCCACGCGCCGGCCTGCTTCGCCGACGGCCATAAGCCTCAGAATCGCTCCAAACATGGGCGTTACCTCTTCAACGGGTGAGAAGGGCGCCAATCAGAAAACCCACCCCTGCAGCAACGAGTGCCGCTTGCACAGGCTTCTCGCGAATTTGCTGCTCGATGTCGCCCATGTTCTGTTTAACGGCCTCTCTCACATCTTGGACCTTGTGTTGCGCCATGGAGCCGTATTTTTCGGTCAGTTCTTTGACCTGGCGGCGCAGCTCTTCAACTTCGCTGTGGCCTTCAGATGCAGCGTAATCGGCGCCGCGGTTAATATCGCCAATGGGGTCCTTTACCACGATGATGTCCTCCCGGGAAAAAAGCGAAAACGGCGAGCCAAGTTTGATGGCCGCCTAGATCATTAAACGCAGGCGCAGCCTGCGCGTTCCAATATAGTTAAGTTTCGCAACCATTGATTGCTCAGCGCGATTGCATCTACAAGAGCGCGCTTGCGACGGCGAATATCTCACGCATCTGTGAAGTTTGCGTTGCAGATAAGGCTCAGTTAGCGCCAGCATCGTACCTAAGTAGCATAGATCTGCTGTCACCCGCTGGACACGCCAGAATCCCGGATGTTATCAACACAAAAATGTCGCTGCGGTTGTGGGAAACTGCAGCTGGTGGGAATTGCGGAGACGGTAAGCCGCACGTTCGCGAGAGCGGGGTGTTGTGTACCCGTTCGGGGGAATGATGGAAGACGCAGTAGCGCTGTCAGGGGCAGAGGCGCAAGAGTGGGGCACGCAGGAGTCTGAACGGGCGAATGACCGGCAGAGCCGCGACGATGCACATCACCATGCCCAGACTCTCGGCGAGAAGGAAAGCATCTGGTTCAAGCTTTCCATGCTGACCAAGCAGGATCAGCCGATACAAACCTTGCAGCGGCTCAGTGAGAAGCATGGCGGATGCATCCGCATAACGCTGAAAGATGAGCGTATTTTCTTCCTGTCCGATGTCGAGCATTTCAAACATGTGCTCGTCACCAAGGTCGACAATTACGGGAAATATTTCGACGGCCTCACGCCGATTTTCGGCAAGAGCATGATCACGGTCGATGGCGCGCTCTGGCAGAAGATACGTATGCCGCAGCAGGCCGCCTTCCAGCCGAAAATGTTTGGCGAATATTTGCCCTATTTGCTCTCGTCGGTGCAGGACAAGGCGAATGAATTTGAGAAGTTTGCCGAGACCGGCGAAACCATAAACTTGCTCGAAGAGACATGGGGTCTTGCCGCAAGCATGATTTGCAAGGCGCTGTTCGACCGCAATGTGCCGTTTGATCCGCATCTCGTGTTCCGCGCGGTGAAGGCCTATACGAATGTGGTGAACCACCGCGATATCCGGCTGAAGAAGGTAAAAGGCGAGCTCACCGAAGTGCTGCCAGGAGAGGAGGCCGCCGACGCGATTGCGTCTTGGCTTGCGGTGCCGCCGCAACTCCTTGGCGCCGTGCCGCGCGATTATCGCGAGCGGACGCTCCTTACCATGCTGAACGAAGTCCGCGCCGATCCAAACCGGCCCGAATTCGACGCGCAGCAGGTCATTGACGAGATGAAGCAATATCTGTGGGCGGGCACGGAGACGACCGCGCTCACGCTCACTTGGTGCTTCTATCTTTTGCATCTCTATCCCGAAGTTGCGGAGCGCATCCGCAAAGAGGGCGAGGACGCCTATGGCGACCGTGTACCGACCTGGGACGACATCCACGCCCTGTCCTACACGCGCGCCGTGATCCAAGAGACGATGCGGCTTTATCCGCCCGTGTGGAGCTTCATTCGCGTTGCGAATGCGGAGGATGAGATTTCCGGGCACAAGATCATGCCTGGCGATAAGATCGTGCTGTCCTCCTATGTCGTGCATCATTCCGCGCGCTACTGGGACGACCCCGAGAAGTTCGATCCCTCGCGGTTCAGCCCGGAAAATATGAAGAAGCGCGCGCCTTATTCCTATTTGCCATTTTCGGCGGGCAAGCGCGCTTGCATCGGCGGCGCATTGAGCATCGTAGAGAATACACTAGCGCTGACGCAGCTTTTGCGGCGCTTCCGGCTGGAATATCTCGGGCCGACGCCCGCGCCAATGTCCGCCACCGTGACGCTGACACCGGCAGGCGGAGGGCTTCCCTTCCGCGTGCATGCGGCGAAATCTTAAGTGGCGGCTGGCCTTATAGGTCAGCCCCTTTGGCCGCACGTCAGGGACGAGCCGCGCTATGTTGGCCGAATGCGGTTGCGTGAACGCCACAGGCTTTCGCATTCGCGCTGCGAGTCCGGCTTTCTCTCCCTGACATTCCTAGCTGAGTTCCTTATAGTTAACCTTGGCAATATATCCGTGAAGAAATCGCTTTATCTTGGTGCGTAGATGCTGAGTGCCACGGCCGCTGCCGCCGTTCCTGCATCAACTGCCGATGTGTCTGATCGGATTTCGGAGAGACCGCCGCGCAGAAGAGCGGATGCCCCAAGAGGAATTCAGCCATGACGTCATCCATCGTTCACGCCACCAGCCGCCGGCGCTTTCTGCAGTTCCTGGCGGGAAGCCCGCTGCTCGCCTCGGGCGCGATCTCGGCTTACGCGGCGGAAGCTCCCTCCAAGCTGCCCGATCCCATGATATGGACGCCGGGAACCAACGAGTTGATCAAGTCCCCGAAGGACGCCATCAACGTGTTCGATTTCGAGCCGGTGGCGCGCGAGAACGTTCCGCCTGCGCATTTCGGCTATATGGCGTCGGGCATCGACGACGAGGTCACACTGCGCGCGAACCGCGAGGGATTCCTGAAGTTCCAGATACGGCCGCGCCGGTTAAACGACGTCTCGAAAGTTGACATGAGCGTGGAGCTGTTCGGCGCCAAATACGATTCGCCGATTTTCATCAGTCCGACCGGCGGCAACCAATTCTTCCACCCGGACGGCGAGTTCGCCGTCGCGAGGGCAGCGCGCGTTGGCAACCATCTGCAAATCCTGTCGACATCGTCGAACGATTCCGTGGAAGACGTCACCAAGGCGCGCGGAGCGCCGGTCTGGTTCCAGCTCTATGCCTCGCCGCAATGGGAAGTCGCGCAGGCGCTGATCAAGCGAGCAGAATCCGCCGGATGTCCGGTGCTCATGGTGACGGTCGATCGTGTCGGCGGGCGAAATCAGGAAACCCTGTTCCGCCTGAGGCGTAGCGACACCCGTGAATGCAGCGCCTGCCATGATCGCAGCAGCTTCGCGAAGCGAGCGCTCCGCCGGCACAATTACGACGGCATCGATCTTTCAAGCATTACCGGAAGCGGCGAGTCTTCCAATTTAAGCTGGGACACTATCAAACGGATGCGGGACATCACCCGCATGAAAATCGTGCTCAAGGGCATCATCACGCCTGAAGACGCGGAACTAGCCGTGCAGAACGGGATCGACGGAATTCTCGTCTCCAATCACGGCGGGCGCGGCGAGGACAATGGCCGCTCCACCATCGACGCGCTGCCGGAAATCATCGCGGCTGTGAATGGCCGGATGCCGGTGATCGTCGACGGTGGTTTCCGCCGTGGCACCGACGTGATCAAGGCGCTCGCCATGGGTGCGCAAGCGGTCGGCGTCGGGCGGCCTTACCTGTGGGGTCTAGGCGCGTTCGGCCAAGAAGGCGTCGAGCGCGTGCTCGATCTCTTGAGGACGGAAACCCACGCCGCCATGCAGCAATGCGGCGTTCGGTTGGTGAAGGAACTCAATCCGAGCTTCGTGCGCCGCGCGACGTGAGCCGCCGATCCCTGGCGCAAAGCGGGGGCGGCTCACTTCGCCCCCCGTCACAAAGTGGTAGGCTTTGCCCACATTGCGCACCCGAGTGCCCTCTCCACGCAGGGTGTCGGCCCGGCGCGCACGCCGCTGCACCTGCTCGAAGGTATGATCACGCCATCCGGGCTGCACTTCGAACGCAGCCATTCCGGCATCCCGGACATCGATCCCGATCAACACCGGCTGGTGATCCATGGACTGGTAAAGCGGCCGCTGGTGTTCCGGGTGCGGTCAGCGTTGCTACTGCGCGGATGCAAGAATGGTGCGCAATTGCGTCGCCAGCGTAAGTTCCCCGATTTTCCGTCCCATCGTTTTTCCGGCTTCGGTCGAGAAGCGGTAATGGAAGCCGGCGTAGATGCGTGCGTTCGAGACTTCGTCGCTGTAATCCTGCAGACGCGTCCATTTGCGCGTGATTCCGGGTGCGGTGGGGCTCGTGAGGGAAATCTCGACCTGATTGCCGACGATGCCCTCAAGGACTGTGGACACCGAGGCTGCGACGATGCAGTGCGCACACGGATATTCGGGGTGCATTGGGGTGACGCCCAGCGGCGCCCATGAGGCGTCACGCGGCGTCGCCTTGTTGGATGTGAGATCGGCGTTCCGGATTGCCGTCACGGGCCGCCAAAAATTATAAGTGTATTTTGCCTCGAACACGGCAATAAAGGCATCAAGACCCGCCATGGAGCTGAGGGCGTACAAGCGGGCGCAATCGACGACATCCATGTTCTTGGCCAGTGCGACTTGCCGGACGATGGGATTGTAGGTTCGGGGCCCGGAGAGAAACCAGAAGCGGCCAATATCCGTCTGCTCGGCCGTGCGCTTGGAGCTGTTGCGCCCTCCAAATTCGCGAATCTCGATCAAATCATTGGTCCATGTGTTCGAATCGAGCGCGGGAGGAGGACCGGCACGAAATTGCGAAGGAGTCTTCATCACCCAGGGCTTCAACGATCCGCTGGTGGATTCGATTGGCAGGGTCGTCGGCACGTATGTTCCCGGCTTGGTGTAAGGCCGGTAGCTTTCCGTCGCATTGATGCCATCATCGGCGCGGAGCGCGATAATTTCGGCCGCAGCTTTCTTCCCAAGTTGGATTCCATTCGCCTTCTCATCATTGTTTGCAACGCCGCCAAGCGACGTCGCCAGCAGAGCGTCGAGACCGGTTTTCTGGTCGGGATAAAGCGCGACGAGAATCTCATAGGCCGCGGTGGCCGCCGCCGCTTCCTTGGACGTAGCGCGGTCTGCAGTCAGATTGAGCTTGTATGGGTTGTAGCGGCGCTCAATCGCGTTCACCGCCTCGAACATGGCGGTATGCATCATCGCCAGGCCGCGCGCATGCGGGACATTCACCAGCTGCTTTTCGGCACCGATAGCGTCCGCCTTAGCATTCCAGTCCATGATCACGTCGCCACGCGCAGGCGCGGTTAGCAATGCGGCGGCCATAATGCTCGCAAGCACGATCACACGGTTGGATTTCGATTTCAGCTTCATGGGAGAGCTCCTCAGGTTGCAGTTTCCAGGGGGAGCTAATCCCGTCAGTAAATTGCCGTAACGAAAGAAGGCGATGGAAACGACGAAAAATGTCCGAAATTTGAAGTGCCGAATGAGCTATGATTGAATTTGCTTCCTGAAATCGCGTAAAGGGTCAGCCGTGCTGCCCAAACGCGGGCCGCAAGCGCGGCGCAGGAACAAGCCATAGAGGGAGTTCGCCATGCTGAGCCTGTCGCGGCGCAATGTCATTGCTGGATTAGTCTTGCTGGCCGCAGGCCTCACGGTTGCGATGGCGTCACGGTCCACTCCTGAAAGCAAGGCGCCACTAGCCATCCAGGGCTATGATCCGGTCGCCTATTTCACCACCGGAAAACCTGCACGCGGGCTGACGGAGATCGAGTATGTGTAAGACGAGCAGCGCTATCGCTTCTCGCGCGCGGAGCATCGTGAGCTGTTCAAGGCCGACCCCGTGCGTTACGCACCGCAGTTCGCAAACTTCTGCGCTATGGCGCTGACGAGAGGCGAACTCGACGAGGCCAATCCCGAGTACTGGCTGGTCAGCGACGGCAAGCTTTACATCTTCGGCAAGCCGATGGGGCCTGAGTTGTTCCAGCGTGACCTTGCTGGAAATCTCAACAAAGCAGAACAGAACCGCCACTCATTCAGAAAAATTAGCGGGCATTTGTCGGCGGCGGCGCGAGCAGAATCCGCCGGATGTCCGGTGCTCATGGTGACGGTCGATCGTGTCGGCGGGCGAAATCAGGAAACCCTGTTCCGCCTGAGGCGTAGCGACACCCGTGAATGCAGCGCCTGCCATGATCGCAGCAGCTTCGCGAAGCGAGCGCTCCGCCGGCACAATTACGACGGCATCGATCTTTCAAGCATTACCGGAAGCGGCGAGTCTTCCAATTTAAGCTGGGACACCATCAAACGGATGCGGGACATCACCCGCATGAAAATCGTGCTGAAGGGCATCATCACGCCTGAAGACGCGGAACTAGCCGTGCAGAAGGGGATCGACGGAATTCTCGTCTCCAATCACGGCGGGCGCGGCGAGGACAATGGCCGCTCCACCATCGACGCGCTGCCGGAAATCATTGCGGCTGTGAATGGCCGGATGCCGGTGATCGTCGACGGTGGATTCCGCCGTGGCACCGACGTGATCAAGGCGCTCGCCATGGGTGCGCAGGCGGTCGGCGTCGGCCGGCCTTACCTGTGGGGTCTCGGCGCGTTCGGCCAAGAAGGCGTCGAGCGCGTGCTCGATCTCTTGAGGACGGAAACCCACGCCGCCATGCAGCAATGCGGCGTTCGGTTGATGAAGGAGCTCAATCCGAGCTTCGTGCGCCGCGCGACGTGAGCCGCCGATCCCTGGCACAAAGCGGGCGGCGGCTCACTTCGCCGCCCGTCACAAAGTGCTAGGCTTTGCCCAATTCGCAAGGGTGCGGTTTGGGGGCAACATATGCAGCGGCGCGAGTTCATCACTTTCTGCGGTGGTTCAGCGCGCTAAGCGCAGGCTTTGCGGCGCTTCCGGTTGGAATATCTCGGGTCAACGCCCGCGCCCATGTCCGACACCGTGACACTGAGACCGGCGGGTGGCGGCCTTCCCTTCCACGTGCATGCGGTGAAGGCTTCGGGCACGGCAGCCATAGCGCGCGGCATTTTTTCACGCCGCCATCCCAATCCCGATTTATTTGCGGCAACTATGGCGTCCCGCCTATGGCGCGCGCCAAATCGCAAAAAATGACCCTGTAGCACACGCGGGGCTGAACGGGAGGATCTCGCCACCTCTTTGTATTTCCACCTAAGCTCCCTACGGACGCGGCGCTGACGCGCTCCTCCTGCGCAGTTGCCCCCGGCCTATGCTGCAATCTTGGATGAGTTGACGAAAAAGCTTCTCTCCTGCAATGCAAATGCTGGGGCAGTTTGTATCGAGACGGCGGGGCACGATGGCGTTCATTCCGGAGTCGTTGAGAAATTGGGGACGAGTTACCGTTGGCGCAGAACGGGCGGAAGCTCGGTATCGTGCGGGCGGTTGGGCTAAACCTGCGGTCAGGGACGTGCGGCCGGAGGTTCTTATCATCCACGCCAGCGGCACGCAGGATGGAGGCATCACGATGCCTCGCTCTTTTATGCTAGCTCTCTGATCGCGGCCGGTTACGAGGCGGAGATTTGGACCGCTTCTAAGGGGCTTGAGAGCCGCGCCAAGCGCCTCGGTATTCCGGTCTACTACAATTTGGTGGCTAAAGAATGCGGGCCTCGCGCTTATTCATCCCGGACTCGTCGCTAAAGCGCTACGTGCCCGGCGTTCCGCAATTACGACGATCCACCAAGGCGAAAAGCTTTGGCTTTTTAACCGCCTCTGGCTATTTGGGGTCGAGGAGAGTGTCGTATTCCATAATGAAAAAATTGGCCAAAGGCGTCTCTTCCGGCGCTGGCTCGCGCTCTCAGAGCGCCATCGCGCTACGCTTGAAGACTATCGGCAGCAAAGCAAGCTCAGACGGCAAATACGGTCCGTTCGTAACGGGCCGCTGCCCGATGCATCATTACCCGCGCAGAGGCCTCCGAAGCCCATTCGCACCATCGGCTGCATAAGCAATTTCGGCAGAAAAAAGGGCATCGACGTCCTCCTAAAAGCCTTCGCTGAAATTGTGGAGCGAGGCTTCGATGGGCGGCTTGTCCTTGCTGGCGACGGGCTGGAACGAAATCGATGCGAGGAACTCGCGCAGGACCTTCAAATTTGGGAACGAATCGACTGGATGGGGTGGCAGTCCGACACCCGCGCCTTTTTTGAGCGCATCGACTTGTTTTGTCTCCCTTCTCGAAACGAGCCTTTCGGCATTGTAGCCACGGAAGCGATGCAGGCGGGGCTCGCCGTTGTAGCCACAAACACGTCCGGTCCTCGCGACATCGTTGTCCCAGGTAAAACTGGATGGATTGTTCCATCTGATGACGCCACAGCCCTAGCTGATGCTCTCGAAGACGCAATCGGACATCCGGAGAGGACAGCGAGTTTTGGAAGAACTGGCTTCACGCATTTCGAGGAAAATTACTCTCCCTTAGCGGCGGGAAAAGTCCTTGCCGCCGCTCTCGATTTTCCTCGTCTTTGAGCCTGGGAAAGCGCCAAAGTGTTGTGTTTTCGCATTTGCGGGGCACGGCAGCCACAGCGCGCGGCATTCTTTGCCGCCGCCCCTCGCATTCCCGATTTTATTTGCGGCAACCATAGCGTCCCGCCTATGGTGCGGCCGAAGCGGAATATCAGGCCGGAATTTAGCTAGCGAAAAGTAGGGCGCGACCAGTGGCACGCGAAGCGATTATCCAAGAAGACACCATCATTAAGGGCAAGATCAAGAATTGCCGTCAGATCGAGATTCGGGGGTATGTCGAGGGCGAGATCGCGGCTGATGCCATCCTCATTCATGAGGGCGGCTCTTTCTATGGCACCCTGAAGACCGACAAGGCCGATATCGGCGGCTCATTGCAAGGCGAGGTGTTCGTCAAGAACCTCATCAGCATACGCAGCTCTGGCTCCGTCAATGGCAATGTCCGCTATGGCCAGTTGGCGATGGAGATGGGCGCCGATCTCAGTGCTGAGCTACGCAACGTTCCGCCGAGGCTTTCAGGCGATCTGGATATTACCGTTTCGCGCGGCAAGTCGGTTGTCATAACGACCGAAGACATTACGGCTATCGATCCGGACGATACCCCCGACCACCTCACCTATACGATTGCGAACCCAACCAATGGTTTGGTGGCCTTTGCGGCAAACGCACGCAGCGCAATTGTCAACTTCACGCAAGCCGATATTGAGGCTGGACGTATTCTGTTCACGCATGACGGTGGTTCAAGCGCGGTTGCGAGCTTTGACATTACGGTCGCCGATGATAGCGGCGCGACCTCCGGGAAGGCGCAGACTGTGCATGTCACGGTGAAGGGCTGAAAGTAGCCGCTTTTTGTTCAACACTTAATTGTCATTGCGGAAGCCGCTTGCGCGGCTACCGCGAGCCGTCATCGAGGCGGCTGAGCCGCGGTAGCGATCCAGTGGAAACGCCGCGGAGTTGTTGCCCCGGATTGCTTCCAGCAGCTTCGCTCGCTGTCGCAATAACGCTGTGCCTACTAAGGCCCCAAGGATCCCGAGCAAGATAGCCCGCACTAATCATCCTTCGAAGTAGAAAGCGTGGCAAGAACCTCAGGCAGAAGCGCGGGATCGCCGCACGCTACGCATGTTCCGCCAGCCGAGGCATCCCCGCCATCCCAGCTTCTAACCACTGCGCCCGCCTTTTCGAGGATGGGGATCAATGGCGCGATATCGAACGGCTTGAGAGACGCTTCGGCGACGATATCGATCTGCCCAAGCGCCAACATGCAGTAAGCGTAGCAATCGCCCCCGAAACGCCGCATACGCACCGCCTTCGCTAGCCGATTGAAACGCGCCTCCTCTTCCGCCTTAAACATATCCGGCGAGCTTGCTGTCAAAAAAGCTTGCGACAGGTCTGGGCACGCGCGCGTTTGACAGCGAACCACCCCGCCTCGCGGCCCCCGATACCAAGCAGCTCGGTCATCGTTCCAAAAACGCTCTCCAATAAAGGGCTGATCCATGACGCCAAGGATCGGCTGACCTTGATATTGAAGGCCGATCAACGTTCCCCAAAGCGGAAAGCCCAAGATAAAAGCGCGCGTGCCATCAATAGGATCGATGGTCCAAACGTAGTCCGCCTCTTCATTAACATTGGGGAATTCTTCGCCAACGATGCCGTGATCGGGAAACTCATGCGCGAGCATTTCCCGGATGATGGCCTCTGCTCCACGGTCCGCGGCGGTGACGGGGTCGAAGGCGCCGCCGCCCTTATCATCAGCATCCGATCCGGTCCGGAAATAGATCTGCGTCACTTTGCCTGCCGCATTAGCGAGCTTGTGGGCCGTGTCCAGCAGTCTTTCGAGAGAAATGTCCAATCTAAAACCCTCCCAATGCAGCAACAAACTTCCGCCAATTGCCACAAAAGTTCCTTATAATTTCAATGCACCCTCATGACCGCTCATTCTGTGGCGTGATTGCAGCAGATTGAGCTTGGTAACTGTCCTCGGAAACGATGGTTGCATTTTGTGCGGTGCGGTGCGATATTACTGCGGTGCGATATGTGTCTTTGACACTATCGCTGCCCTCCTTGGGCGTTTCCTCCCTAGACTTGGGGCCGTTCAATCATTTTGAATGGCCCTCTTTTTTTCCTCTCCGCTATTCCGCAGCAATCCTGTAACCGTCAGACCGCACCTGAAGCTCGTTTACGAGCATCGTTACAAGGCGTGATATATCCCCTTGCAGCCCTACGAACGAAGGCAGTTTCTCGAACGTCTCTTCGTTCATGTAAAGGCTACGGTCGACCTCGACCTGCAAAACATGCACGCCGTGATCGGGGCGCCCGTAATGTTCAGTGATAAACCCGCCAGCATAGGGTTTATTCAAAGCAACTCGATAGCCCAGTGATTTCAAAAAGCCTTGAGCAAGCCTCGTCAGCTCTGGTGCGCAAGCCGAGCCAAACCTGTCGCCAAGCACGAAATCGGGCCATCCGCCGCGCTCACCCTGTTGAGAAGGCATGGAGTGGCAATCAAGAAGAAACACGCTCCCAAACCGCTCGCGGGTCGATTGCAAGATTTGGGTGAGCGCAGTGTGATAAGGCTTATAGAGCTGCTCGATCCGCACCAGGGCCGCGTCGAGGTTCAGCGGCCCATGATAGATTTCTTCCTTGTCGTTCACGATGCGCGCGATTGTACCTAGGCCGCCGATGGCACGGAGAGATTGGCTGTTCGCAAAAGCGGGCAAGCTCCCATTGAATAGGACCGGATCAAGCTCATAGGGCTCGCGGTTAATGTCGATATAGGCACGAGGGAAATGCGCGTGCATGAGGATCGCGCCATTCGCGGGTGCAGTTGCGAACAATTCATCGACATAAGCATCTTCCGACTTTCTAAGCGCGAGCGCCGAAAGCCGCGAAGCACGCAGAAGAACGCTGGGGTAAATCCTGCCGCTATGCGGCGAGTTAAAGATCACGGGAGCCTTCTGGCTTTCCGCGCCCAAAATTGAAAAGGGCGGACTGAGCTCCACCGCGATGCTGTTCGCTTCTTCTTGAGGCATTTGGAGGAATTTTTGCCTGGATCAAATTTCTTTTCATTAATGTCTCAAAATCTTAGCCTGCGCGCAATTACCATCTAAGGATGCTTTGCCCGGCAATAAGAAATCGCCACAGCGTGGGCGCACTTCCCGTCACACCCTGTCACTCGGCCCGCTAATATGGCAAGAACTCGCGATTCGTCTTCCGAAGCTGCGGCTCTCTTATGGATGAGGCGCGATTTGCGACTGTCCGATCATCCAGCGCTTGCAGCTACCGTGAAAGCAGGCAGGCCAATTATCCCTGTCTACATTTTGGATGATGAGACGCCGGGCGAGTGGCGACTTGGCGGCGCGAGCCGCTGGTGGCTCGCTCAATCTCTGCGGTCGCTGGCCGAAAGCCTACACGGCAAGCGCTCTCGGCTGATCCTCAGGCGAGGCCGCGCTGATGCGGTGCTCGCTCAGCTCATCGCCGAAACTGGCGCAAAGGCAGTCTACTTCACGCGCGGCTATGAGCCGTACCAGCGCGCGCTTGAAGACAAACTCAATCGCATGTTCGCGGAGTTAGGCGTTGAGGGACGCCGCTTTGGCGGTCACATCCTCTTCGAACCCGAAAGCATTTTGAATAAATCCGGCGAGCCGTTTCGGGTTTTTACGCCCTTTTATAAGGCAGTTGTAGCAGGCTTCACATCGCCGATGCCATTGCCTGTGCCATCATCGTTAGACGCGCCATTGATCTGGCCTGTTTCAGATGATTTGGAAAGGTGGGAGCTTGAACCAGCGAAGCCTGATTGGGCGGCTGAGATGCGTGCGGCCTGGGCTTGCGGAGAAGAAGCAGCGCAGAAGCGTTTGCGGCTTTTCACTGAAGAGGGACTACAGGACTATCGTGATCGACGGAATCTGCCTGGAGCAGATGGTACCTCGCGGCTTTCGCCGCATCTAGCGTTTGGTGAAATCACCCCGCGCCAGATTTGGCATGCAGTTCAGTTTGCCGCTGATCAAGCGGGTCGCCCAGAGATGGCCGAGCCCTATCTCAGGGAAATCGTCTGGCGGGAATATTGCTATCATCTCCTGTTCCACTTCCCGGATCTACCGGAGCAGCCATTCAGGCCGGAATTCAGCGCTTTCGCATGGCGGCAAGATGATGACGCGCTTCGCGCCTGGCAGAAGGGCGAGACAGGTTATCCCATCGTTGATGCAGGCATGCGCCAGCTTTGGCGCACGCGTTGGATGCACAATCGCGTTCGCATGATCACCGCGTCATTTCTCATAAGGCACCTGCTTCTGCCGTGGCAGGCCGGGGAAGCATGGTTTTGGGATACGCTTGTGGATGCCGATCTCGCGAACAACGCAGCAAACTGGCAATGGGTTGCCGGATCCGGCGCGGACGCGGCACCCTATTTTCGCATTTTCAATCCCATCTTGCAGGGCGAGAAGTTCGATCCAGAGGGCGATTATGTGCGCGCATTCTGCTCTGAGCTTGCGAAGCTGCCCGCAAGCGTCATTCACAAGCCATGGGAGGCGGACGAACAGCTGCTGGCGCAAGCTGGCGTTACACTCGGCGAAACTTATCCGCGCCCCATCGTCGATCACGCTGCAGCGAGACAGCGTGCGCTTGCGGCTTTTGACCGACTTGCGAAGTAACCCGCAGGACTAGTCCTTCACGTTTTTGATGGCTGTTGCGGCGGCGGTGAGTGGATCATCGATGCCGGCGTACTTATAATCAACGCTCGCCTTTTTAAGCTGAGCCAACGCCTTTTCAAGCTGAGCCAATATATCAGCTCGTTCCCCTGAGGTGGCAATCGGTGCCCAAACCGGCACGGTATCGCGCAGCGCGGCTGCCAAAAGACGCAGGTTTTTGGGTTTCAAATCGGTGGTGCAAACTCTGGCAGTCTTGGCCACGAGCTGTATTAAGGCAGCTTTCATTGTTTTCAGTGCTGCTTTGCGAGCGTCGGAGTTCTGATCAGGCGGCAATGAATTGAAGTATAGGGTCGCCGTGATCACGGCCCGGGGATACAGGCGCAACTCGAAAGCGTGGGCAGTCCAAATCGAGTCCGCAGATTGCTGAATATTCCGAGTCACTGCCTGTTTCAGTTCGGCAATGGTTTGATCTTTTGCACCAAACGCGCTCATCGCCTGGTAGGTTTGGCCCGCGCTATCAAACCATTCGAACAGCCAATCGAAATCATTCGCCTGTGGAGCTGGCAGCGCCGCAATGGCATCGGCATCAAAAATGCGCTTGAAGTACTCCGAAGTCGGCGGCTTCGAATAATCCGGTTGGCCTCCGGATTTTTCGAGATCTCGGAGATAGGCTTGCATATTTTCTGCCGCTTCCTTCGCGGCCGCAGCAGCCTTTGGCCCATTCTGGGCCAACGCCGGCGCATTGAAAGCCATCAGCAGCCAAAGCCCCGCTACCAATGCCGCACCAAACCGATCGAACACAGACCACGTACTTATTCGCGTCTTCATGGATAGCCCCCGGATTCAATCGCTTACATTATGCGTGGTTATAACAGGCCAAGTCCCGATATCCATGGGCTAGGCTTTCGTCAAGCCCCGCACGTGCGGGGAACGGCGGGCGCTCTCAGCCTATAGAACAATAAAGGGGACAAGCTGAGCCCTCTTGTTTCGCAACTCGTATGGCCGCAAATTAGGAGCCATTCAACCTGGAGAAAGCATGCGTATTCTTGTTGTCGGCGCTGGCGCAATCGGCGGTTATTTCGGCGCGAGGCTTCTTCAAGCTGGGCGCGACGTTACGTTCCTCGTTCGTGAGAGGCGGGCGCAGCAATTGGCCAAACATGGCCTCATCGTTCGAAGCCCCCATGGCGATATCGACATCCCAACTCCGCCAACGGTTCTCGCCGGGAACCTGCGCGAGCCTTTCGATCTGATTATCCTGAGTTGCAAGGCTTACGACCTTGATGGAGCAATTTCATCTTTTGCCCCCGCCGTCGGCCCCAACACGACGATATTGCCGCTTCTCAATGGCATGGGTCACATGGAGGTTCTCGACAGCCGCTTCGGGGCCGCGCGCGTGATCGGCGGTCTATGTGTGATTTCGACCACCTTGGACGAAGAAGGCCGCATCCTTCATCTCAACGAGTTGCAAGGCCTGACTTTCGGCGACCGTGATGGCGCCACAACGCCTCGGATCAAAGCAATCGAAGCCACCCTTACAGGCGCTAATTTCGATGCCCGCCTCAGTGCTGAGATCATGCAAGAAATGTGGGGAAAATGGATCTTCATTGCCACGCTTGCCGGGATCACTTGCATGATGCGCGCGAGCATCGGCGACATCGCAGACGCGGGCGGCACATGCCTAGCGGCGGCGCTCCTTGACGAATGCGCCGGAGTTGCAGCCACTAATGGGTTTCCCATGCCGCAGCCGGTCATGGATCGCAATCGCGCAATCCTCACAACTCATGGCTCGCCTATGACGGCGTCCATGCTGCGGGACATCGAGCGCGGCGCAAGGACCGAAGGCGATCATGTTTTGGGTGATCTTCTGCGCCGTTCTAATTCCTCGTCTGATGCACCTTCGCTGCTTCGCGCGGCATACGTTCACGTCAAGGCCTATGAGGCTCGCCGCTTGCGAAGCGAAAAGGCAGCGTAGCACATCCGTGTGAGCACCCGTAAACGTTGATGGGGCAACCAAAATACTGCGTTGCCCTTGCAACTCTGCCGCTTCGCGGTAATTCTCGCCCAAGCGCAGAGCGCTAGAACTGGCAGGAACTTGGAGGAGAGCTGTGACCGCTGATCCCAACGAAGAATTCTACAAAGGTCTCAGAAAGCCGCGTATCGCCGCCGAGATCCTATCCGAGGCGCTGCCCTACATGCAGCGCTACGACCAGGCGACCGTCGTCATCAAATATGGCGGACACGCCATGGGAGACGCCAAGCTCGCGGAGAGCTTCGCGCGCGATATCGTTATGCTTGAGCAGTCCGGCGTTAAGCCGGTGGTGGTGCATGGCGGCGGCCCGCAAATCGCTAGGCTGCTAAACCGGCTTGATATTCAGAGCGAGTTTTCCGGCGGCCTTCGCGTGACCGACGCGGCGACGGTCGAAGTTGTCGAGATGGTGCTGGCGGGCAGCATCAACAAGCAGATCGTTTCCGAAATCAACCGGCTGGGCGGAAATGCCTGCGGCATTTCGGGCAAGGATGGCAATTTGATGATTGCCAGCAAGCTTACCCGCACTGAGCGCGATCCCGACTCCAATATCGAGCGTGTCATTGATCTTGGCTTTGTGGGTGAGCCCGAGAAGGTGAACCCGCAAATCGTCGAGGTGCTGGCGTCCAACGAAATCATTCCCGTAATCGCGCCGATTGGCGTCTCGCGCGAAGGCGTAACTTACAACATTAACGCGGACACCTTTGCCAGCGCGCTAGCGGGAGCACTGAAAGCAAAGCGGCTCTTGCTGCTGACCGACGTGGCGGGCGTCCTCGATAAGAACAAGAAACTCATTCACCGTTTGACCGTTACTGAGGCGAGGGCGATGATTGCCGACGGCACGATTTCAGGCGGCATGATCCCAAAAGTGGAAGGCTGCCTAAGCGTGATCGAAGCGGGCGTGGAAGGTGTCGTTATACTCGACGGGCGCGTTCCACATGCAGTGCTGCTTGAACTTTTCACCGAGCACGGCGTCGGCACGCTGATCGAACGGGACGCGGATGGCTAACGAAATCGGCGAGGACCGCCCCCGCAGTTTGGAAGCTTTCGCGGACACGCGACTTTGGATTTTCGACCTCGACAACACGCTCTATCCTGCCGAGTGCAACCTCTTCGCGCAGATTGATCAGCGTATGTCGGCCTTTATCCAAGACTTGCTTGGGCTCGCCCCTGCTGAAGCTCGCCATGTGCAAAAGCAGCTTTATTATACGCACGGGACCACACTTTCGGGCCTCATGGCCGAGCATGAGGTGCAGCCCGAGGTCTTTATGGACTTCGTCCACGATATCGACCTCGCGCCCCTGTCTCACGCGCCGGAGCTCGGAGAAGCGATTTCGCGGCTCGAAGGTCGCAAGTTCATATTCACGAATGGCTCAACGCGGCACGCGGAACGGGTCGCGGAGAAGCTCGGTATTTTGCAGCAGTTCGACGGGATTTTCGATATCGCGGCTGGGGGATATGTCCCTAAACCGAAGCCGCAATCGTTCGAGCGCTTTCTTCACTATTGCGGCGGCGCAAACTGCAAGGCGGCGATGTTTGAAGACCTGCCTCACAATCTCGAAGCAGCCCATGCACTCGGTATTTCAACCGTGCTCGTGCGATCAAATTACTACGATCATCCTTCGCAACATGCGTTGAAGGACGCGGCAGCGCTTCCAGATTACATACACTTCGAGACCGGCGACCTCACTCAGTTCCTAAATGAACTTGAGCCTTTTGCGACCAGTTCTATAACTGGTGTCGGTGTTGGATTGCCCGGTTAAGCCCGGCCATGATGGGGGGGTGGATGGCTCCCGCTGCCCCAAGCGGCTTGTGACCGTCGCCATCACCAACAAGCTCGCCCGCATCGCCTGAGCGGTGATGGCCAAGTCCGACCCCTACATGTCGAACCTTACCGGCTCCTACCGCAGGGACCGGCGCAGCAAGCGCTTGCGCGTGAAGGGGTCCGCGCGTAGCTTCCGGCCTTCGCGACGCGGCTATGACTTTGCATCTTGCAGGGTGACGGGCGCTTGGCGAGGTTCGCCCGAAAACATCGCTTTCATCCCTGGCTTCAGAAATTTTGCGAAAACGGTGTATGGGATCGTGATGTGAAACTCGCTTCCCGCATAAGGTCCAGCATTCGCTGGCGGAAAATGAATGGTCAAGCCAGCCGACTTTCCGATCTTAGTGGAGGGGCAGAACGTGAACCGCTCATATACTCCGAGGTCGGCCTTTGTCAGGTCCAGAAGCGCTTCGCTTTCTTCGTCCTCACCAGTCTGATCTTTTATGTCTGCGCGTGCATAATCTGCCAGCGCCTCGAGTGGCTTAGATCGATCTGTAACGGCTTCGAATAAATCACCGAGGCTAAGCTCGCGTTTCGATTGCTTATAAAAATTTATCGCCCGGAAAGTCATCGAGGGTTGTGCGCCGCCCAATGTGACGACTGTGGCTTCAAGATAGCTAACGAGCGCTAGGCTGCGGAACTGCTCGATATAGTGAACCGATTGCGAATAGGGCTTCCAGTCCTCCTGCTCTCCGTCCACCCGCTTGGACGCCGCATCTTGCTCCGCACCCTTCAAAAATTCCGCCATCTCCGCTTTCGATCGAGCCGTGAGCAGATCGAATAGCTGTTCATCCCAGCGGCGCATCTGAATGGGAAATGACGACTTCGCAAAGCCGAATTTCGTCTCCTGCTTGAAACTTATAGTGTGGCTAGCGCTCGGTCCGGCAACAGAAAACCCGATGATTAAACACATCGCCCAAAGACAAAGCGCGGCGGGCGAAACCAAAAGCTTCAGCTTCCCGAATTTCACCCCCGAGCCTCCCGCCGCACGATTGCGCGAACGACTGAAGCACGGCCTTTGTGCCGGTGTCCTTCGTTGAGTTCGGTATCTGCTTCCTCCAGCATTATGATGGAAGAGCCCGCGAAGTCGCTGACGAGCTTCTCCTTCGAATAAAGCATGTCTGGCGTCTTCGGCCCTCCTGAATGGTGGTGCTTTTTCATTTCAAGCTGTTGAAGACTAAAGGCTTCCAGAATGAGAATGCCGCCTGGTTTCAATGCGTTGAGCATTGCTTGATGCATTAACGGGCGCTCACCATCGAAGAAATGCAAGTAGAGAGAAGCGACAATATCGTAGACGTTCTCAGGCCAGCACCAAATTGTGAGATCCCCGATTTGGGCATGAACCTCGACGCCGCGTTCCGCAGCAAGCTTTTGCGCTTTGGCCACGCCGGCGGGTGAGACATCCACGCTATCGACAATAAGGCCCTGCTGCGCAAGCCAAACACCATTGCGGCCCTCGCCATCGCCAGGAACAAGCGCGCGAAGCCCAGGCTTCAGGTAATGCGCCTGAGACACAAGAAACGCGTTTGGCTCGGTGCCGAAGGCGAAACCGTCGCCCGAAAACCGCTCATCCCAAAATGCAGCTTGATCGCTCAAGGTCACTCCATACGTCAATAGTCTAGACCCGGCAGTTTTAGCACAAAGATGTCATCATCGGTACGCGGTTGTTTAACCTCTGGCGTTTCGGGCTTTTTCGGACTTTCGCTGGCGGGAGGCTTTGTTGCGCTCGCGTGCTTTGTCGCGGTTGCGGTTGCGGTTGCGGTCGCGGTTGCGCTTGCGGTTGCGTTCGCCTTTTGATCCTCGGTATCCGTCTTCCGCAGCGCTCCGATGTGCCCGGCCTCAGTCAGATACCCACGCCGTAAAAGAACGTTTCGCGCACCAGTGTAGTCCCCTTTTGCGATGAGTTCCCCGGCTTCTTTCATTGCATCGCGTTTGTCCTTCGCAGCTTTGGCGTCCGCAAACGACTTGCCTAGAGAGCCGTCGGGGCCATTCGAGAAAACCGAATTATTGAAGCGGCTTTGCGAAAGAGCGGCGGACGTAAATAGAAAAGTTATAAGGCAAAATAAACGCAACATTTCCAACTCCGGCATTGATACGTAAACCATTCAAGGTTTCTGAAATGGATCACTGCCGCCCCCACTACGTGGAGGGGAGGCTAACCATTTTTATATCGCTGTTGCCTGAATGCCTGCTTTTTCAGGGGCCGTGATGAAGTTCATGGCGAAACAAGAATTTTCTGAGGACTGGACGTGAAGTAGGGAAGCACGCCCTCAAGCGCCGGGCTATTGACGTGAAGCGTCTGCGGCTGCCGCGGCTTTGCCTTGGGCTCCTTAAACATCAGAATTTCCGCCGCCGCGGGCAAGAAATCCATCCGGCTCGGATGCGCAAGCGTCAGAACGATACCGCGAAGGATGTTGAGATTGCCAGGAAGGTGACACGCCGTAATGAGCCGCAGCGAACCCGTTTCGCATGTAAGAAAGTGCAAAAAGGGCACATTTGGAGGTATAAAAATTTTTCCTGAGTGAGAATAGCTATCGTTTATCTCTGAGAATAAGAAGCAGTTCTCTTCTTCTGACCAATATGTATGCATATAATAAACAATGACTTGATCATCCTTTGTAAAGAGAGGCCGTATACATTTATAGTAGCCTTCATAGTGCGAATAAACTTCTCGTGAATAGGCGCCGTAAGTCCTGTCCGAGAATTTCTCGTTTGCGATTTTCTCCTGCGAGAATTGCGCGTTGAGCGCTTTTTCTATGCTCTTGAGGGTTTTATCCGAGAAGTCGCCACGTAGCGCACGGTATACGGTCGAAGCCGACAGCTTGGCACGATCGGCAAGCTGTTTTTGCGATAGGCGCTGCCGCTGCAATTCGTCGCGCATCCGATGAATGATTTTGTCTAACGGGTCCAGCTTGGTCACGGCTGTAGTATTTTCCCTATCTTTGCCAATTCGAAGCGTCACCGCATGTTGGCGAATGCAATCATTTTTCTTTTTTTTTGAAGATCGATGATTGATTAGGCCGATAGTTTTCAAAAAGAAAAGCAGTTAGTCTAATAAATATAAAGTTTTTTTATTTAGAAAGTAAAGCGTAAGGAAGTTAAAGAAATGAACAAAAAGGCAAGTGTTGTTCAATATAATCACAATTTTGACGTGTGCGAAGAAACCATGGATGTAGAAAAAGAAAAGAATATAATGCCCTTGGACGCGCATGGCGTAGAGGAATACATAATTGATATGCTGAAAGAGCTTCACTCTCTCGCTGAGAAAGCAAACCTACATCTTATCGCTTTGCTGCTTAAGCTTGTCTGTGACGCGGCTCAGTCGAACAATAGACAGGTGACATCTCGATGACAGCGCGGATTTTTTCCACAGCGGAATAAGTCGATCTCTACTCGGCCGCCTCGCGCTTTGCGTAGCCGAGGTGAACGTTGAGCTTTGCCAGAAGACCGGCGGCGGCCTCGGCAATATTCGTGCCGGGGCCAAAAATAGCGATGGCTCCCGCTTTATGGAGCGCATCATAATCGTCAGGCGGTATCACGCCGCCAACCACAACGAGGATATCGGGCCGCCCTTGCTGCGCGAGCTCAGCCTTCAGCTCGGGAACAAGCGTAAGATGCCCGGCTGCTAGCGAAGATACACCGATGATATGCACGTCGTTCTCGACCGCCTGGCGCGCAACTTCAGCCGGTGTCGCGAATAATGCGCCAATGTCCACGTCAAAGCCCAAATCGGCGAATGCTGACGCGATAACCTTTTGACCGCGATCATGCCCGTCCTGGCCGACCTTTGCGACGAGGATACGAGGGCGGCGTCCGTCGTTGCCCTCAAAGGCTTCGCAAAGGCTTATCACCTTGCGCACTTTTTCATCCATCTGCCCAATCTCCTGGCGGTATACGCCTGAAATCGCTCGTGTTTCGGCGCGATGGCGACCAAATACTTTTTCCATGGCGTCCGAGATTTCACCTACGGTCGCTTTTGCGCGAGCAGCGTTCACGGACAGTTCGAGCAGATTGCCCTGCCCGCTCGCGGCCGCATTGACCAACGCCTCCAGCGCGGCGCTCACCTCGGCTTGATTGCGCTCATTCCGAAGCCGCTCCAGTTTTTCGATCTGGCGAGCGCGAACGGCTGAATTATCGACCTTCAGCACCTCGACAGGCGCTTCGTCCGCAACCTGATATTTATTCACGCCCACGATAATTTGCTTTCCGCTGTCGATGCGGGCTTGCGTGCGCGCGGCCGCCTCCTCGATACGCTGCTTGGGCAACCCTGCGGCGATCGCCTTCGCCATGCCGCCCAGCCCCTCGACCTCCTCAATATGTGCGGAGGCGCGCTTGGCGAGTTCGTAGGTCAATCGCTCGACATAATAGCTGCCGCCCCAGGGGTCGATCACGCGCGTTGTGCCTGTTTCATATTCGGTGAAAAGCTGCGTGTTGCGCGCGATGCGTGCCGAAAAGTCGGTCGGCAAGGCGAGCGCTTCATCGAGCGCATTCGTGTGCAGGGATTGCGTGCCGCCATGGGTCGCGGCAAAGGCCTCCACACAGGTGCGCATGACGTTGTTGAAGACATCTTGCGCGGTGAGCGACCAGCCGCTTGTCTGGCAATGCGCGCGGAGGCTCATTGAGCGCGGATCCTTCGCGCCTTCCGCTTTCATGAGCTTCGCCCAAAGTGCGCGCGCGGCACGCATCTTCGCGACTTCCATGAAATAGTTCATGCCAATCGCCCAGAAGAACGAAAGGCGTGGTGCGAATTTGTCGATGTCGAGACCGGCGGTCTTTCCCGCACGAACATATTCCACGCCATCGGCGAGCGTATAGGCGAGTTCCAAATCCGCCGTCGCACCGGCCTCCTGCATGTGATAGCCGGAGATCGAAATCGAATTGAACTTCGGCATCTTCGCACTGGTGTAGGCGAAAATATCCGAAATGATGCGCATCGAAGGAGTGGGCGGATAGATATACGTGTTCCGCACCATGAATTCTTTCAGAATGTCATTCTGAATCGTGCCCGAGAGCTGCGCAGGGGATACGCCCTGTTCTTCACCCGCGACAATAAAGAGCGCGAGCACCGGCAGAACTGCGCCATTCATCGTCATGGATACGCTCATCTCGGAGAGCGGAATGCCATCGAATAAAGTGCGCATGTCGTAAATCGAATCGATGGCGACCCCCGCCATGCCAACGTCGCCGCGCACACGAGGATGGTCGCTGTCATAGCCGCGATGCGTTGCAAGATCGAAGGCTACCGACAGACCCTTCTGGCCGCCCGCCAGATTGCGCCGATAAAAGGCGTTGGAGTCTTCAGCCGTTGAAAAACCAGCATATTGGCGAATGGTCCAAGGCTGCTGAACATACATTGTCGGATATGGGCCGCGCAAATAGGGCGGCAAACCTGGGTAGGTCTGGAGAAAATCGAGGCCGGTAACGTCATCCGGCCCGTAGATTGCCTTTAGGGCAATGCCTTCCGGTGTCTCCGTGGCTGGAGCATCCGCCAAAATATTGGAACCCGAGGACTTGGGCGGCTGCCACTCGATCTTAGAGAAATCCGGCAACGGCGAATTGGTCATAGCAGAAGGCCCTCGCTCAATGTTTATGTATCGTCACCGTCTTCATCGGCAACGGCGGACAGGTCTTCAACACGCAAAACCTTATGTGCTTCCCGCAGAAGGGCAATAACGTCGCATCCTTCATACACCAGCCGGTCGATCGCATTTGCATCCCGTGGATCAAGCCTATTTAGGATCGCGGCTGGTCCCGCTAAATAGACAAAGACCGCTCCGGCCTTTTTTAAAGCCGCAGCCGCTCCAGCCATTGCTCCGTAACCGGCATTGGAGGAACAAAGGCACGCCGCTGGAGCAGGGCTTCGCCGGAACGCCGCTACCAGCGCCTCGACATTGTCAAAGCCGTGCTCCGCAGCAACGGTTTCAATGCCGCCAGTAGCGAAAAAACCTCGCACCCAACTCTCTCTTGGCCTGTAGTCTTCCGGTTTACCTAGCAGGGCGAGAAAGATTGGCGGCCTTGAGCCGACATTTGCCAAGGCGAGGTCGGATTGACGCCGCAACACCTCGAACGGTTCGGCGTCGCGCTTGGAGCTGGCAAGGCGCGGACCAGCGAAATCCGTAACTGTTTTGGCGGCAATGCGCAGTTCGCTTAGCCTTGCGCCATGCCGTGCGGCAGCAACGAGCGCCGAGAACCGCTCACCTTTCCCTGGCTGAGGAAGAGATAGAGCGCTTGATGCCGGTTCTGAATGAGGACGCGCGGGGGGACTTTTCGTGGCTGCGCTTGGGAATGTCCCGGCGAGATTTGGAAAAACCGAAACACCTATGATCTTCTCTTTCCGGCGAGCGACCGCGCCTTCCCGCTCTTCAGCCGTTCGCCGAAGCTCAGCCTGAACGAAGCCGCTCTCAATTGCGGCGGCAAGTCCGCCCTTGGCCTCGACTTGGCGAAAGATTTCCCAAGCGCGCTTGGCCAATTCATTCGTGAGATTTTCCACGTAATACGACCCGGCTGCGGCGTCCGCGACCGATGCGATATGCGACTCGTGCTGGAGAATAAGATTCGTATTGTGGGCGAGCCTCCGGGAGAACGGCGTAGCGCCACCGGACATCTCATCGAAAGGCAGAAGTTGAATACCGTTCGCGCCCCCGATCGCCGCACCGAATGCAGCGGCGGTCCCGCGCAGCAGGTTCACATGCGGATCGTATGCAGTCAAAATGCGCGGCGACATTTGTGCGAGAAGGAGCATATCCGGTGCGGGCTTAGCATTTGCTGCCGCGAGGGCTTTGCTCCAAAGGAGACGCATCGCCCGGAACGTCGCGATTGTCAGAAAGATATCGGCTGAGGCCGTAAGCGAAAAGCCTACGCTGCGGCTGCTTTCATTAACTGGCATGCCCGCTTCGGATAGCGCGCGCCAGTAAGAGACGCCTGCCGCAAGCGTAAAAGCAAGTTCTTGAACGGCAGAGCCGCCAGCCATGTTCCAGGCGTGCCCGCTCGCAAGGAATGGGACAAAGGAGGGCGCGTGTTCCCGCAGCCAGAAAGCCGCATCAACATAATCGGCGAAAAGCGAGGAGCGATCCGCCGGAATTTCGCCCGAGATCGCCACTGTGCTGAGAGGATCGAATCCCGTGGAGCCCGTGGCGCGAGCCAGCTCACTGTTTTTTTCCAGGGCTGCAATAACGAGGGCCACGCTGGCAATAGAAGAGCCTGCCGCCACATAATACGGCGCATCGGCGCTGAGCAGAGATTTAAGCTGCTCAGCGTTCTGAACTTTTAACGCGCCGTCGAAGTCGAGCCAATATGCGCAATCGCCGCCGCTTAAGTCGTTGGCAAGCTTGGCCTCAGCCGCATCTTGTAGCGCGCCGCCTCTCAGCGGCTGAACAATGCGCCAGCCGCGCCCTGCACCAAGCGACGGGCTGCCATCTCTGGCGGCATAAAGCGGTTCCGTCTCGAACCCTTCGTAAAGCTGGGTCCGCAGACTCTCGAACGGCGCTCCAGCCAGCGCTTTATCGACGAGAACTCGCCACTCCGCTTCAGTGGCTGCCGGAAAATCACTGGCTAATGAATTATTGTCCATGGCGCCCATAATAGTTGAAGCGGCGGCAACGCGTCCACTGCCGCTTCAAAATCATTCCTGGGAATAGACTAGTGGTCCGATTTTGACATTTGCATCGGCTTGCGGCTCTCTCGAGAGCAAATGCCGGAATCAAAGGACCACTAGCAACTTTTTGATTCTAGTGGAGCTTTTAAATTTAACATTTGAGCGCGAGCGCGCGGCAGCCAGGACTCAAATGTCAAATTCGCTCCACTAGACCTTGGGCGACCAAACTGCGCGCTGGTAGGAAAAGCCCTGAGCCTCACGCGTGACATAGCCGACGCCTGGGAAATCGAGATGCATTCCCCCAACGAGGGTCCCGTCTGATGCAACCTGGTTGAAGAGCTTTTTCCGGGTGTCAATGGCTTGGGCCTGATCGGTGTCAAAGGCAATCGCCCATTCGGGCCTTGGAAATTGCAGCGCGCCGACATGCACGATGTCGCCCCAGATGAGGAATGAGGTCTTACCTGTGCCAACGCGGACCATGCTGTGGCCCGGTGTGTGACCAGGAGCCGCGGCTGTGGTGACGCCCGGCGCAATTTGCTCGCCATCCTTATAAAGCTGCGTGCGCTTTTCGTAAGGTTTGATCGCGGCTTGCGCCATTTTGAAGAATTTTTGCGCGTCCGCCGGCGCCCGCGAGGCAATGCCTTCGTCCGTCCAAAACGCGTGCTCTTTTTCGCCTACGAGCAGCATGGCGTTCTGAAAAACGGGCTGCCCTTTCTGGTCGAGCAAGCCCCCGGCGTGATCGGGATGCAAATGAGTGATGACAACCGCGTCAAATTGGCTTGGCTCAAGCCCAGCGGCTTTGAGGTTGTCCAGCAGCATTCCGGCATCCGGCCCCGCCATGTTGCCGTAGCCGGTGTCCACGAGAATAAGCTTGTCGCCGATGTTAATCACATAGGTGTTTACGGCGGTAGGAGCCTTTTCCGAGCGGTGAGCCTTCGCTAAGATTTCTGCAGCCTGCGCCTTGTCTGCGGCTGGGAACAGGGAAAGCGGCAGCTCAAGCACACCATCCGCTATTGTGGTGACCTCGATGCCATCCACTTTGAATCGGTAATATGCAGGAGCTTGCGCGGTCGCGAGCGGCGCTTTCGCAGATGCGCTGCCATCAAGGCGAAGCCCAAGCGCGCCAGCGGCGGCTACGCCTGCTGCGGTTTGCAGAAATTCGCGGCGATCAAGTGACATTGTGCCCTCCCTCAAGTCGGTGGTTCTCATGCACTTATTACCGGCTCCGCCAAAGCTGCGCCACAGTTTTCATCCTCTATGCTAGTGCATCGCGGGACGCTCACCAGTGCAAGGTGTTGTTGAAACGTTCGCAACTTCCTTTATAACGCGTCGAAACCCGAGCGCTCAAAAAATGCCCAAACGAACTGATATTGACTCCATCCTCATCATTGGGGCTGGCCCGATTGTGATCGGCCAGGCCTGTGAATTCGACTATTCTGGTACTCAGGCCTGCAAGGCGCTGCGTGCGGAAGGCTATCGCATCGTTCTTGTCAATTCCAATCCGGCTACGATTATGACGGACCCGGACTTGGCCGACGCGACGTATATCGAACCGATCACGCCCGAAATCGTGGCGAAAATCATCGAGCGGGAGCGCGAGGCCCATCCGAACGAGCGCATGGCGCTGTTGCCGACCATGGGCGGACAGACCGCGCTTAACACGTCGCTGCGCCTTTTCCGCGATGGCACCTTGGAACGCTTCAACGTCGAGATGATAGGCGCAAAGGCGCACGCCATCGACAAGGCGGAGGACCGGCTCCTTTTCCGCGAAGCCATGCATAAAATCGGCATCGCCACGCCCCGCTCCAAACTGGCGCATAATATCTCAGAGGCCATGGAAGCGATCGACTATGTGCAGCTTCCGGCGATCATCCGGCCTTCGTTCACTCTTGGCGGAACGGGCGGCGGCGTCGCCTATAATCGCGAAGAGTATGTGCGCATCGTCGAGCGCGGCCTCGACGCCTCACCAACTACTCAGATCCTGATCGAGGAATCCGTCCTCGGGTGGAAAGAATATGAGATGGAGGTGGTGCGCGACGCGAAAGACAATTGCATCATCATCTGCTCGATTGAGAACGTGGACCCGATGGGCGTGCATACAGGCGACAGCATCACTGTTGCGCCGGCCCTCACGCTCACGGACCGCGAATATCAAATCATGCGCAATGCTTCGATTGCCGTCCTGCGCGAAATCGGCGTGGAAACGGGCGGCTCGAACGTGCAATTCGCGGTCAATCCGGCCGACGGCAAGCTCGTCGTGATTGAAATGAACCCGCGCGTGTCGCGTTCGTCCGCACTCGCTTCAAAAGCCACAGGCTTTCCTATCGCGAAGGTCGCGGCGAAACTCGCGGTCGGCTATACGCTTGATGAGCTTGATAATGACATCACGAAGGGGGCCACGCCCGCGTCGTTCGAGCCGACAATCGATTATGTCGTAACGAAAATCCCGCGCTTCGCTTTCGAGAAGTTCCCGGGCGCTCCGGCGACGCTCACCACCTCAATGAAATCGGTGGGTGAGGTGATGGCCATTGGCCGCACCTTCCAGGAGAGCTTACAAAAAGCGCTGCGTTCGATGGAAACAGGGCTGACCGGCCTTGACGATTATCAGTTCGAGGGGCTCGGAAAGGGCGATGATAAAAATATCATCAGAGCCGCTCTCGGCACGCCCGCCCCCGACCGTATCCTGAAAGTTGCGCAGGCTCTGCGGCTCGGATTCGACCATGAGCAGATCCATTCATTCTGCCGGATTGACCCTTGGTTCGTCTCACGCCTCCAGGAAATCGTCGATCTCGAAAACAAAGTCCGCGCGCATGGGCTACCGAAGACCGAAGGCTCATTCCGGCAATTGAAATCCATGGGTTTCTCCGACGCGCGGCTTGCCAATCTCGCCGGACTGACAGAGGCGGAGGTAAGCAGCAGGCGCCGCGCGCTTGGCGTTAGGCCGGTGTATAAGCGCATCGATACCTGTGCGGCCGAGTTCCCGTCGCCAACAGCCTATATGTATTCGACTTATGAAAGCGCGCTGGGCGGCCAAGTGTCATGCGAAGCCCAGCCGAGCGACCGTGAGAAGATCATTATTCTGGGCAGCGGGCCTAACCGCATCGGCCAAGGGATCGAGTTCGACTATTGCTGCTGTCATGCAGCATTCGCGCTTTCGAAAGCGGGCTATGAGACCATCATGGTCAATTGCAACCCCGAAACTGTCTCCACCGATTACGACACCTCGGACCGGCTTTATTTCGAGCCGCTAACGCCGGAAGATGTGCTTTCGATCATCGATGTAGAGGCCTCTCGCGGCAAGCTTAAAGGCGTTATCGTGCAGTTTGGCGGCCAGACCCCGCTTAAGCTGGCGCAGGCCCTCGATGCAGAGAATGTGCCGATCTTAGGCACCTCGCCCGACGCCATCGATCTCGCCGAAGACCGGGACCGCTTCAAGCTCCTGATAGAAAAACTCGGACTACGTCAGCCCAAGAATGGCATCGCCTATTCCATAGAGCAGGCGCTCATTGCGAGCGAGGGCATCGGCTTTCCGATCGTGGTGAGACCGTCCTACGTGCTCGGCGGCCGGGCGATGGCAATCTTATCGGATCAAAGGGCGCTCAAGGAATATTTCGAGACGACGCTCGCAGCCTTCGTTTCTCCGGACATCCAGAACCGTTTTGCCGGAAACAGAAACGCGCAAGTCAACGCGTTCCTCGGCAAAAATGCACTGTTGCTGGATTCTTATGTGCGTGATGCCATCGAAGTCGACGTGGATGCTATTTCAGATGGCCAAGGCGTGTTCATCTGCGGAATAATGGAACATATCGAGGAAGCTGGCGTTCACTCAGGCGACTCAGCCTGCTCCCTGCCGCCACATTCCCTTTCCGCGGAAACGATGAAGGAGCTCGAACGTCAGACTGCCGAATTAGCGCGCGCCCTCCACGTTATCGGGCTGATGAACATCCAATTCGCCGTCAAAGGCAAAGATGTTTATGTGCTCGAAGTGAATCCAAGGGCAAGCCGCACGGTGCCTTTCGTCGCAAAGGTCATCGGAAAGCCGGTGGCTTCGATTGCCGCTCAGGTGATGGCAGGCGCTAAGCTTAGCGATTTCGACCTGGAGAAGCGTCTCATAGAGCATGTCGGAGTGAAAGAAGCAGTGTTCCCCTTCGAGCGCTTTCCCGAGATCGATCCAATCCTCGGCCCCGAGATGCGCTCTACGGGGGAGGTCATGGGCATCGACAAAAGCTACGCTGTGGCCTTCGCCAAGAGCCAAATCGCGAGCGGCAGCCGTTTGCCCGCATCGGGAACACTATTCGTTTCCGTTAAGGACTCAGATAAGGATAGAATAATTGATCCCGTGAGGGAATTGGTCAGCCTTGGTTTTAAAGTGCTCGCAACACGTGGTACGCTACGGCACCTGGAGGCGCATGGTATAGTCTGCACCAAGGTCAATAAGGTCTTGGAAGGTAGGCCGAACATCGTCGACGCTATGAAAAACCGTGAGGTCGACCTCGTTTTCAATACAACGGAGGGCGCGAAGGCGCTTGCCGATAGCTCAACAATCCGCCGGACGGCCTTAATGTACAAGATTCCATATTATACAACAATCTCGGGCGCGCTCGCTGTGACAGAAGCAATCGCAGCAATGCGCGCCGGCAGCCTTGAAGTTACGCCCTTGCAGAAATATATCGCCTAGAATGTGCGTGCCGGCACCGAAAGGTGCCAGGCACCGTGTCTAATTGTTTTGTCCGACCCATAAACCTAATAAAGCTCCAGCAATTCGAACTGGGCTAAGGGAGATTGTGGTATGATCGAGAAAGTTCCGATGACCGCAGCAGGGCATGCAGCGCTGGAGTCCGAGCTCAAGCAGCTGAGAACGGTAGAGCGTCAACGCATCATCAAAGCCATAGCGGAAGCTCGCAGTCACGGGGATCTCTCTGAGAACGCCGAATACCACGCGGCGAAGGAAGCTCAGGGCATGAATGAGGCGAAGGTGGCGGACTTGGAAGACAAGCTCTCCCGCGCCGATATCATTGATATATCGAAGCTTTCCGGCGACACGGTGAAATTCGGGGCAACGGTTACGTTGGTTGACGAAGACACCGAGGAAGAGGTTCGCTATCAGATCGTCGGCGATTTCGAAGCCGATGTGAAGAAGGGTAAGATCGCGATTGGCTCACCAATCGCGCGCGCCCTTATCGGCAAGCGGGCTGGCGATTCCGTCGAGGTGAATACACCGCGCGGGTCCAAATCCTACGAGATTTTGAAGCTCGCTTTTCTCGGCTGACGCCGAGCAGCAAAGTGGATCAGATCGCAGAGCACGCCTTGGCGTGCTCGCTTTTTTCTGGTCATTGCTCTGGCCATGGCCCTCATTGCCTATCACCTTAGTGTGTGCTACATTACACATGCTTAAGCGCTGATGGTGGCCATTGGAAAGAGATAGCCGGAAAATTATCAAGCGCTTAGAAGCCGAGGGCTGGACGCTGCACAACGTCGTCGGGAGCCATCACACTTTCAAGCATCCCGATTTCTCGAACGTCATTACCGTGCCGCATCCGAAGAAAGACTTGCAGCGTGGCCTTGCTCTGAAACTTGCGAAGCTCGCGGGTTGGAACGCAAAGGGTGACTAATATGCGCCAGTACATCGCCGTGATGATGAAGGACGAAGACAGCTCCTATGGCGTCTACTTTCCCGATTGCCCTGGATGCTTTTCGGCAGGCGATACCGCTGAGGAAGCCTTCGCCAATTCCAGAGAGGCGTTAAGCTCCTGGGCGAGCGCAGTCGATGAATTGCCGAAGGTATCGACGCTCGACGAGCTTAGAAAGACTCCGGAGTTCAATGCGGATATCGAACAGGGCGGGATAGCCTTTGCTGTGCCCCTAGTCTCTCTTGGAAGGCGCCGTCGCGTGAATGTAATGATTGACCCAGATTTGGTGATAGCCGCGGACATGGCGGCTAAAGCAGCCGGTGTAAGCCGCTCCGATCTGGTCAACTCTGCCTTACGCAGCTCCCTGGAAGAAACTCTCGGAATTGCGGCTGTCGAGCGAGGAGAGCGCCAGAGCGCTTAATCCTCGCGAGAAGACCGCTTTCCGTATTAGGCAGCAATTTCCACAGGCACACCCGCCGCACGCAGAATGATGGCGACCTCGTTTGCGCGGCGGCGAAACTCCGCATCCGCCTCTTCAGCGGACCGAAGATCGGCACAGAGGCCGCGTTCAAGCATCTCGCGGGTCAAGGCAAAGGAAATGGTCTGCTTGGCCGTTTTGGCCTCACGCAGCGCGGTAATCACGCCGCCCGCCACTGCCGCGCCTGTCAGGGCATCCACAAGCAGAAAAGCGCCTGTATCGGGCTGCTCGGCAAACAGATCGGCAGCGAGTGGGCGCGCGAGTTCGATGTCCGCAACAGCAATGTCATTCGGGCCGCAGCTCGTTGCATCGTTAAGCTCAAGCGTATCAAGATCAAGACGCCCTCTGATCGCGAGCGATACCAATGGCGCCAAGTCCGTCGCTGTGCGAAGGAGATATCCGTGGGTTGGTTCATATCCCTCATTCGAGAGCCAGACGAGCCGGGCGCTCAGAGCACGCGCCGGTTTCATGGTTTTCGCGCCCGCGCTCAATAAGCTGCCACGGCTGATGTCAATATCGTCGGCCAAGCTTATCACGACCGCCTGTCCCGAGCGCGCGACTTCGAGATCGCCGTCCATAGTACGAATCTGGCTGACCCGGCTAGTGCGCCCGCTAAGCGCATCGCACACGATATCGCCCACGCGGACTTGGCCAGCGGTTACGGTTCCGGCGAGACCCCGAAAGCCAATACCGTCGCGCAGCACCATTTGCACCGGCATGCGGAAGGGCGCATCAATATTGTCCTCGCGTGTGGGAACGCGCTCAAGGTACTCGACGAGCGTCGGGCCGGAGTACCAGGGCATATTTTGCGAGCGCATCGCGACGTTGTCGCCGATCAAGGCAGAGAAAGGAATTGCGATCCATGCGAGAGCCGGAAAGCGCGCCGCGAGCTTTTCGAAATCCGCCTTGATCGCCTTGAACCGCGCTTCGCTCCAATCAACGAGGTCCATCTTGTTGACGGCGAGAACAACCTTGCGCACACCCGCCAATTCCAGGATGGCAAGGTGACGGCGTGTCTGCCGCTTGATCCCGCTTTGGGCGTCGACGAGCAGCACCCCAACATCGGCGTGCGATGCGCCAGTTGCCATGTTGCGGGTATATTGCTCATGTCCAGGCGAGTCGATGATGACAAAGCGGCGGCTTGCCGTGTCGAAAAAATGCCAGGCAATATCGATCGTGATGCCCTGTTCCTGTTCGGCTATAAGGCCATCCAGGAGGCGGCTAAAATCGGGCCTTCGCACGCCATTGACGCTCACCGTTTCCTTGAGAAGGCGCTCGCGCTGATCCTCGTAAAGAGGCGATGCGTCCCACAGGAGACGCCCGATGAGCGTCGACTTGCCATCGTCCACGGAGCCGCATGTCAAAAGGCGAACAATGCCATTCAATTCTGGCGATGACGGGCGGAGCGTAGCCACTGGGGAGGTATAAACAGCAGCGGCTGCTATGTCTTCGGTGGCCACAAAAGACTTGGCTGAATCGTGACGCATCAGAAATAGCCTTCCTCTTTCTTGCGCTCCATCGCGCCAAAACTGTCGTGATCGATGAGGCGCCCCTGACGCTCGGAATTGCGCGCCTCGAGCGTTTCCGCGAGGACTGTCTCGATGTCCTGCGCCGTGGACAAACTCGCCGCTGTTACGGGCCAGCATCCGAGCGTGCGGAAGCGCACTTTTCGCAGTTCCGGCACTTCTCCCTGATTGAGCGGGAGGCGGTCATCGTTAATGACGAAGATCTGGCCGTCCCGGATGATGGTCGGGCGATCTTCGGCAAAATAGAGAGGAACAACCTCCAGCCCCTCCCGAGCCACGTAGCGCCACACGTCCTTTTCTGTCCAATTCGACAGCGGGAAGACGCGCATGGTTTCGCCATTGCCGAGACGGCCGTTGAGCAAATTCCACATCTCCGGCCGCTGCCGTCTTGGATCCCAGCGGTGATCCGCCGAACGCACCGAGAAGACGCGCTCCTTCGCACGCGAAGCTTCCTCGTCGCGACGCGCACCGCCAATGGCCGCGTCGAAGCGATAGCGATCCAGAGCCTGCCTCAAGGCTTGGGTCTTCATTACGTCGGTATAAACGGAGGGCGAATAGTCGATCGGGTTCACGTTGCGGGCGATCCCGTCCTCGTTGATATGAACGAGGAGCTCCAAACCCAAACGCCCGGCCATGCGGTCGCGGAAGTCCGTGACCTCAGTGAATTCCCAAGTCGTGTCGACGTGAAGAAGCGGAAATGGCGGTTTTTGCGGAAAAAAGGCCTTCCGCGCTAAATGCAGGACCACGGTCGAGTCTTTGCCTGCTGAATAGAGAAGAACGAGCTTACGAAACTGCGCAGCCGCTTCCCTTAAGATAAATATGCTCTCTGCTTCAAGCAGGTCCAAATGTGAAAGAGGACGGCTCATTTCGATGCTCCACTGGCAAAGCCTGGCCGATTGTGGAGGCCACACTCTTTATGATTTTCATTTTCCCACCACCACCGGCCAGCGCGGATGGACTCGCCCGGCGCAATGGCGCGTGTGCATGGTTGACAGCCTATCGAGGGAAAGCCCTGGGCATGGAGTACACTCACTGGAACGCTGTGCTCCGCCACATAGGCTTCTACCTGATCGAGAGACCAATCCGCCAGAGGGTTAATTTTGATTAAATTCAGGGCTTGATCGAAACCAGCAAAGGGCGTCGTTTCGCGCGTGGTTGACTGATCCCGCCTGACGCCTGTAACCCAGGCTGCCGCATCGGCAAGGACACGCTGCAGAGGACGAACCTTACGAATTTCGCAGCAAGCTTTGCGATTTTCGACCGAGTTACGAAATCCGAATATGCCGTCGCGGGCCACAAGCGCTTCGACCTCGCGCGCTTCGGGCATGACGATTTGTATGCGTTTCCCGAGACTGCGTTCGGTCAGCGCGAGTATTTCATAAGTTTCTGGGAAATGGCGTCCGGTATCGAGCGTCGCAGCTTCAATGGTTGAGGCAGCCCGTGCTATCGCGTGCAGCAAGACCTGGTCTTCCATCCCAAGGCTTGTTGTGAAGACGATGCGGCCCGAAATCGCCTTTTCGATCACATGCAGGCGCTCGGTGAGCGCGGGCGTTCCGGCCAACGCGGCCTGAAGCCTGGCGACGGCCTCTTCGATATTACGTTCAGGGGTAACTCTGCCTTCAAGGAGGCTTGCCAAGGTTGGGGGTGCCGAAGAAGCTGAAGGGCTAAGAATTGCGTTGCGATTTGGGCCGGGCATAAAAGATCTCGTGCAACTTCCTGCTCAGGTAGGATTGCCCAAGAATACATAAAAAAGTTTGATGTAAGCTGTAGCGGAACAAATAAACACGGAATTGCAAAGGCGCTCGCGGTCTTAAAAAATTCCTTTCAACCGCGTTCGCTTCAGGCGCAATTTGATCTAGGGAGAGATGAAAGCGCGCAACGCTCGATTTATTCGAGCGGCGCGCTTGGCTCGTTTTTAGCGGTCTTAATGGTGAACGCCGTCTTTACGGAACTCACATTCGGCGCCGCTGTAAGCTCACGAATTATAAAGTTTTGGAAGGTTACAACATCGGGCGCTACGCATTTCAGGATAAAGTCCGTGTCACCAGACAACATGTAGGCTTCGCGCACGATGTGCCACTGCCGAGTCTGTGCTTCAAAAGCGGAGAGATCGCTTTCCGACTGACTTTCAAGCCGGACGAACGCAAAAGCCGTCAGATGAAAACCGAGGCGTGGCAGATTGAATGCCGCGTGATAGCCCGCAATTACGCCTGACCGCTCCAATTCGCGAACACGCCGCAAACAGGGCGGGGCGGACAGCCCTACCCGTGCCGCGAGCTCAACATTGGTGATGCGGCCATCCTTTTGAAGCTCGGCTAAAATGCGCCAATCGGTGCCGTCAAGCTTCACCGCCTTCGGCGACTCATCTGGCATCCGAACTAACATTATAAATCCTGTCTTGGCTTGGGTGATTTTCTACTCTCAAATAAGCAGGATAAAATTTGCCGCAAGGCAACAAAAATTGAACGCGGACCAAGTTCAACAACAAATCTCAAACTTCAGCCTTTAATGTGTGCGGGCACCTCGCACAAATGGAGCTTTCCGCCCTGTCCGCCTTGTGCCATATGGCTGGCAGACCCACTTTTTGCGTTGCACGTTTCTAATACGGGGATGAAGGACGCCATGGCAGTGCGCCACGACAAAGTTGTTATCATAGGCTCAGGACCAGCCGGATACGCAGCCGCCATCTATGCTGCACGCGCCATGTTGCGGCCTGTGCTCATAGAAGGAATCCAGCCGGGCGGCCAGCTAACGATCACCACGGATGTCGAGAATTATCCCGGCTTCGCTGACGTTATCCAAGGCCCATGGTTGATGGAGCAAATGCGGGCGCAAGCTTTGCACGTCGGCACAGACATCATTCAAGATCACATAATCGCCGTTGAGCTGACCAGCCGCCCCATACTGCTGACCGGGGATTCGGGCGCATCTTACAGTGCGGACGCGCTGATTATCGCGACCGGAGCGCAAGCGCGTTGGCTCGGGCTTCCAAGCGAAGCGCATTATCAGGGGTTTGGCGTTTCGGCTTGCGCGACCTGCGATGGATTTTTCTATCGCGGCAAGGATGTGCTCGTGGTTGGTGGCGGCAACACAGCCGTGGAAGAGGCGCTTTTTCTCACGAATTTCGCGCGCTCCGTGACGGTCGTGCATCGCCGCTCTTCCTTTAGGGCGGAAAAGATCCTCCAGGAACGGTTATTCAACAATCCCAAGATCAAGGTCGTGTGGAATACAGCCCTTGAAGAAGCGCTCGGAACGGAGCCCCCAAAGGGTGTAACGGGTGCAAGGCTTCGCAATGTTATCACTGGCGAAATCACCGAGCTTCCCGTGGATGGCATATTTATTGCCATTGGTCACGAGCCCGCAACAGCGCTTTTCAAAGGTCAGCTAGAGACGAACCCGGGCGGCTATATTGTGACGGCCGCAAGATCGACCGCTACAAGTCTGCCGGGCGTATTCGCCGCTGGCGATGTTGCCGACGACGTCTATCGCCAGGCCGTTACGGCCGCAGGGATGGGCTGCATGGCAGCTCTCGACGCTGAGCGGTATCTCGCGAGCATAGAAGCTTTGGCTCACGCGGCGGAATAGGAAAACCCGCGTTATACCAAGTAAGGACGTGCCTGAACATGGATTGGGATAAGCTTCGTATCTTCCACGCAGCTGCTGAAGCGGGAAGTTTTACCCATGCGGGTGAAGCGCTTAGCATAAGCCAGTCCGCCGTCAGCCGTCACATTGGCGCGCTGGAGCGGGACCTGAACGTACCCCTGTTTTACCGCCATGCCCGTGGCCTAGTGCTTACCGAACAAGGCGAGCTTCTGTACCGCACGGCCCAGGACGTATTCAGCAAGCTTGCCACTACTCAGATCTTGCTCGCCGATTCGCGGGGGAAACCAAGCGGCGAACTTAAAGTCACGACCACGCTCGCGCTTGGCACAGGGTGGTTAACGCCGCGCCTCAATGAGTTCATGAAACTCTATCCCGACATACGCCTCCAACTACTGCTGGATGACGATGTTTTGAATTTGACCATGCGCGAAGCGGACGTTGCGATCTGGTTCGGCCCCCCGACACAACAGGACCTTGTGCGCCGCCGTCTGTTCACGGTGCATTTCCATGTCTATGCTTCCCCCGAATATTTAAAGCGCTTTGGGAAGCCAAACAGCCTTGACGATCTTAGGCGGCACCGCATCCTTTCTTATGGAGGGCCGATGCCAAGCCCCTTCAAGGAGATGAATTGGCTGGAGACCGCAGGTCTCGATGGTAAGGGGATGCGGGACCCTGCGATGCGCATAAACAGCTTATTGGCCCTCAGGGAAGCCGTTCTGCAAGGCATCGGGGTCGCTGTATTGCCCGATTATCTCGCGAAGGACCATCCAGACCTGGTGTCTGTGCTGGAGGGTGTCGGTATGCCGGAATTCGATACCTATTTTGTTTATCCCGAGGATCTAAAGGAAACGAAGCGCGTCAATGCGTTCCGTGATTTCCTTATCTCCAAAGCACGCGAGTGGTCTTTCTGATCGCTCCTTATTGGCGCGGGACCGGCGCCAATGACTTAGAGCATTTTGGGACCAGATTGAATCAGATGATCCCAACCAAAGCTTTGCAATGCTGGATTGCTTCCGGCCAGCTTTGCTGGCCGTCGCAATGACGTCATCGCGAGCGGCGACGCCGCGTGGCGATCCAGAAGACCGCAACATTCGCCCTGGTCACAGCCGATTGCAAAATGCTTTGGCCGTTTCATCTCCGTTGTCATCGCCGTGCCGATCCAGAAGACCGAAGCCTCCGCCAGCCGGTTATGCCTCCTCACAACATACTGACCAGAAGGCGCATGCCTCCTTTGGGCCGGAGCGTGACGCGAGATATCGGCTCGGGCTCCCATATGCCGTCCCAATCGAATTGAGCGCCCCGCACGAGTGTGGCGAGAATCGCAGTGCCTTCCATCATGGCGAATGTATTGCCGATGCAAATGCGCGGTCCGGCGCCAAAGGGCATATATTGAGTTCGCGGGTAAGTTTTCTCGCGCTCCGGGAGTGAAGCGCATGGGATCGAAGCGATCAGGATCGTCCCATAATTTGCGATGGCGATGGATACAAAATATCGGAAAGATCGCCATATCGCCCGGTTCGAATTCTTCGCCGTTTACATTCGCCGGCGTCGTAAAGACGCGCGAGATGGAGGGCGCGGGCGGATAAAGGCGCATCGACTCTTTTAGAACCTGCTGCGTCAGGACCAGCCGCGGCAGATGATTGGCGCTTATGGGCTCATCTCCCGCAACCTCGCGGACCTCTTCACGGACAATAGACTGCCACTCCGGTGTACGGGCCAGAAGGTATAACGTCCACGTCAATGCCTTTGCTGTCGTTTCATGGCCTGCTGCCAGCAGGGTCAGCAAATTATTGATGAGCTGCGGTTCGGCCATCGGCTCGCCGGTTTCTGGGTCACGGGCGGAAAGAAGGCGCGCGAGCAAATCGTCATGCCCCGCACCCCCTTCCGCAAGCTCGGCTCTCCGGCGATCTATTAAGCTCTTGACCGAAGCGCGCTGCCGGTGGGAGGCGCGATACATGCGCAGACTTCCGGGATGGGGGAGCCAGCGCGGGAAATTCATCAATGTGTATGCGATTTCCCAGGAGACCCGGGACAAGTAGAGTTCGGTATTCCTTTTGATGGACTCGGTCTCTGCCGCCTCGCCGCCAGCAAGCATGGTTCGGGCGATGACAGCAAAAGTCGTCTCGGTCATATCCTCATCGACAGCTTTCCACCCGCTACCGCTATTGCGCCATCGGACAAGCTGCTCTTCGGCGGCTTGCGCCATCACGGGGACATAGGTTTGAATGTCCGCCGGTCTGAAAAGCGGGGCCATGGTGCGACGCTGCCAGCGCCAAAGTGGACCGTCGGAGGTCAGAACGCCGTCTCCTACGGATCCCGCGAGAACGCGCTTTTCAATCGGCGATTTGGAAAGTTCGGGCGCCTTTTGCACCAGGACTTCCTCGATCAGGCGAGGATCGGTGATCCAGGCTGCCTTTGCCGAAACTCCACGCCGGCGACGGACGACCATCGGTTCATGATAGGCTGCTTCCGGTACGATCCTCAGAGGATTGCGCACGAATTGAAATAGAAACTGATGGACGGGAAGCGGTCTGGTCGCGGGCTTCACTGAGCGGGGGTAGAGAGGAGCGCCGCTGGAAATGCGGTCCGTAACAGCAATGCTCATGTCCTGCCCATAAACTGCGTTATAAAATCAAAAATAGTGTAAGCGGAGTTGGCATTTGCGGGCTAGCTGCAAAAATATCACAGACCAGACGAATTGGACAGCGATCAACCTCCTTTAAGCGAAGGTTGTTCGCGGGATGAGATTTTCTTCTTACACTACCGTTAATAACTTGTGATTCGCGTGCCGCTGTTGTGGGCGGATGAAAGGTGGCGTCGTTGCGTAGCAGAGCGAGTTTCTGGGAAGGGTTGGCCTCGGAGGTGTAAGTGTGCGCCTCGTGGCCGCGGTGCGAACGAGGCGAGCTAATGAGGCTCTTTCAAATTATCGCGAGCGCGCAGGGTGGCCGCGCTTTTGGGAATATGGGTCAGGCATTCGGCCTGAGCGATGAACTGATCGCACAAGCGGTGCGGTATTTCATACCACCTATAGCGAAGTCTATCGAGAAGCGCGCTCAAACGCCGGAGGGGTTACTTTCGGTTTTGGAATTCCTTGGCGCGCGCCGGTATGACCGTTTCCTCGACGATCCGCGTATTTTTGGGCATGTTCAAGTACGCCAGGAGGGCGAGCGCATCTTGCAGTTTCTTTTTGTACGCGAGGCGCGCATCAAAAAGCTGATTGAGAACCGCGCGAAGGTATTGCCGATTGAGGCGGCCACGCTTGAGCAGATGTTCCCCTATATTGCAGTCATGGCGCTTGGAAGCATCGAGGTGAGAACGAGGCGGCCTTTCGGGGCAATCCTTCATCGCCTGACGAAGGGCGCCGCAGACAGTCAAGCTGGCGCGAATCCCTTTCTCGCGCTCGCGCAATATCTCAAAAGGCAGGAACGCGAGAATAAAGAGCAGCGCCGTAGGCGGCTCTTTGATTTCCTCGGCGGCGGTAATATTCCTCCGGTCGCAAGGAATAGGCAGTCCGCGATTGCGGAGAACCGTCAGGTTTTGCTGTCAAGCTAAGTCTGAGACCGCTCGGTTGCGGAAAATCGGGACCCCGGCTCGTGACAATAGCGCAGATGTCTGGCCGGTTAGGCCCCTGGAATGAGCGTTCTCGCAATAGGCTGAGCGAGGTTAGTTCGTCACTGGTGGGGAGCGCAGTTACTAATTTTTGGCCGCGGCTGCGCCCTTCGTGCAACCCGTCATTATTATTCTAGGAAACGGGCGATGAAGATGGGGTTAAACGGACAACAAAAAGAGGCCGGAATGTCCGGCCTCCAGGAGAAAGGATTGAAATCGTTTCTAAATGTTACGAGGCGACGTGCTGCCAAGTCACGACAACCTTCGCGCCAACTTTCGCGCGCTGATAGAGATGGACGACGTCTTCATTGTACATGCGAATGCAGCCATGGGAAACTTGCTGGCCGATCATCCATGGCGCATCGGTGCCGTGGATACGGTAAAGCAACTCTCCGAGGTACAGCGCGCGGACGCCAAGCGGATTGCGAGGATCGCCACCTTGGACTTGGGCTGGAAGCTTTGGATTTTCGCGGCGCATGTCAGCCGTCGGCGTCCAGGTTGGATTTTCGCGCTTCTGGCTTACATAGCTTACGCCAGACCACTTTGCTTCAGCCTTTGGAATGGCAATTGGGTAGCTCGTGGCGACATTCCGGCCCTCGATGAAATAAAGGCGGCGGTCGGCGAAGCTCACGACGATCTGGCCTGGAGCGTAGTTTCCGCGGATCTGGACGCGCTCGCGACCTGCGTTGCTCATTGGGCCAAATATATCTTCAAAGAAACCTGCACTTGCATTTGTGACGCCGATGGCAAGCAATAAGCCTACCAAGGCCAAACGAACCCCAGAAAGTCGTGACATCAATCCCTCCAATGTCTTTTCGAACTTCAAGCAGAGCATACGCTTTAAGCGTTGTTACAATCATAAACGCAAAGCTTTAGCCTATGGTTACCAAAACAAGCAGTTGAAGCCTCAAAACTGTGCGAACTGCTGCGTCAGTAACTAGGTGTTCAGCAATGGCGCCTTTGGTTGGGACAACCTCAGATAGCTAACATCCCCGTTTGAGCTTGAAGATAACGGTTAGCTGCTTTTTCGTCAGCCCCCAAAGAGCCCGGTTCCTGCCGCTTTCTGCAACCATGTGGCGAAGATGACACGAATCGTTTTTGAGGAGCTTTACGAGGCAAGCTTCCAAGGCCATGTGATTGGCCTATGAGAAGGGAGTGCGGGAAAAATTGGCGCTCACTATGGGGCGTGAGCGTTCGAGGCAGGCCGCTATTTCTTTCGAAACTTATCGAGACTGACGACCTCGGCAGTGCGTTTTTCTTCCGGATCACGATCGTCCTGAGAAGCCGCAGGCATGGGCGCTTCGGCGCTTGCTTCCCGTTTGCCAGCCTTCGGCACTGGAGTGACGGGCACCTCATCTGGTCTGGGCGCGGGAAGAAGTTGAAATCTCGGTAATTTCGCCGGTTTTTTCGGTAGGCTCGGGCTCGGCCGAACGCAAAGCCAGCACGAAATGGACGCTCGGGTCTTGAAAAAGACGGATAGCCCCGAAAGGTATAACGAGCCGTTCTGGGATATTGTTAAAAGACAGCCGGACTTCGAAGCGGTCCTCCGTCACGACCAGATCCCAAAACTGATGCTGCAGCACGATGGTCATCTCGTGCGGATACTGATCCTTCAGACGTTTGGAGATGCCAACGCCTGGAGCATGGGTATCAAATGTTATGAAGAAATGATGATCGCCTGGAACACCACGCTTCTGCACGCGCTGAAGAACGGCGTGCACGACACCGCGCAGCGCGTCAAGAACGAGAGCCTCGTACCGGATTAAATCTTCTGGCATTCCCGTTTACGCCAAGCCTTAAGTCGCGCCGATAAATGGCGGGCTTCTGTTGCCCGGCGCCGCCAGCCGCGCCTAATAGCAGCAACGCCATTAGGACTTGGATCGGAACATTTACGCCGCTAGCGCGACGTTACCTGTTCCAGCATAGTTGTCATTTGCAACTATTAGAATGGCCCGAAACGGCGGAACCATGCCGAGCAAAAGAGTACCCTTTACACCCTCGTCGATCCTATTTCGCCCCCATCAGAAGCCCGCCAAATAGGCTACGGGCTTGTGGTGGAGGCGCCGGGTACCGCCCCCGGGTCCGATAGGCTTATTACGATATCCATTTATCGCCATAGCTGGCGAACCAGCATCCTCAATATAGTTGCTTTGTACGGAAATGGAAAGCCAACAGAACAAGAATTGGGCGCAGTGGAGCAACTTTGACACGGATTTTAGCAATCCGATCAGCATCATTCGTCGCTGCGGCCCTTGACGGGGTTCTGCGGGCGCGGCTGCCTGTGTTCGCCCACACTCTCCAACTCGTCATCGAGCGCCGTGATGGCTCCACGCTGCTCCTCCCGCCGCGCTTCAGAGGCAGGTAATGAGGTACTCTTACTGCCATTCAACCATCCGGTGCGTAGCTCCGCCTTATTCTTATTCCGGCTGTGAGCTAAATCTTCACGGGCGGCAGCGCTGCCGACTGCCTGAATAAGAAGGTCCGCCCAAGCACCTGAACGAAACCGGTATATTCGGAAAGCATCCGCCTGGGCATACATGCTGCCTTGTTTGTCGAGCTTCGCACGCACGGTGGCCTCATCAAGGCCACCCGCGCCTGAGCGGCTGAACAGACCGCCACGCTCCTCGCCTATGAGCCGGACGAGCTTCTCGCCCTCAATGATCGCAAATATAGCAGCCAGATAACGCGATTTCTCTAACGCAAGCGACGATTCGAAGCTTGGCGCATTTGCTCGCGCTTCCCGCCACCTTTCGTAATTTTCCTCGCGGAAATCGAGCGGGACTGCGGCGTAATATTCTCCCTTATAGTCGAAGACAACGTCCTGAAGCGGCGCGATCAAATCGCCAGCCGAAGCGACTCTCGCGCTTCCCATGAATTGATCTTGAAACACGCGATAAAAGGTCTCCAACACCCCCTGCATTGGCCCTTGTTGTCTCGCGTTAGACAAATCCCGCCCCAGATTGAAGAACGGCCCGAATGGTCAATTCACCGACACAAGCAAAATGCAGACGTCGACGAAAACCGCGATTATCAAGGGGATATAGTCCCGGTCGCTGAGGCCAGCACTGTCTTGAGAGTACGCGGCTGCCGGTCCCCGATTCGGTCCCTGGTCCGTCCGAATTTGCTCAGGCGAAGGTGGTGTCTTGCCGTAGACGATAAGCCCAATCGCTGTATTGGACAGGCGGCGGAATGCCTCGATAACGGCTTCAGAACCTTCAACGGAACGAAGCTCGGGCTTTTGCAATTCCGGCAGCGTGTCGATTGAACGAACCACGCCGTTTAGCGCGGTCTGGAGCTGTCCGTCGGGGCAAACGAAAGCGCCGCCCCTATCATCGGGAAAACTTGATTGCGAGGCCCGCGCGGCGAACTCGTCGCGGATTTGGCGGAGCTGAGGATCGGTACGAAGCGCGTTGAATTTTGTAACGACAAGGCCAAGCTTACGATCCAGCTCCTCGATAAAGGGCGTATGCGTTCCTGACTCGGCATCAAGCGTAGAGGGATCCTTCTTCAAGACCCGCTGCAAATCCTTGTTCAAGTCGGCAATATCGGATTTGACGGCGCCGATGCGCGTATCAATCAGGCCGTTCGCAAATTGGAAACGCTGTGCGTCTGTTTCGCGCAACCGCCGCCGAGGTCCTTCTCCGGCCCTGCTGTTTGAGCAAGTTCCACCGGAGGCCCGCTCCGTCGCAGCTTTTTGAGACGAGATCGTGCTCAATGACGCAAAGGTGCTCTGAAGCAATTCCAGCCGGCTTTGCCCGGTCTGAAGCTCCTTCTCCACCTGAAAGACAGATGCGCCTGCGGCTTGCGCAGTCTGTGCCCCGGCTTCCAAAAAACGCCAGTAGAACCCGAATGCAAACGCAACCGAGATCAACACGAGAACGACATAGCCCACGATATAGACGGGATAGAGCGCGAAGCGCAGCTGCCCCGAAAATAGCGCGTCCAAAATGTAGATGATCATGCCCTGAAGCATGAAGACGGCGAATGCGATAGCAGTTTTTGCGCCGATGCCGATGTCGCCGGAGCTGGCCGCTATCAGTTGCAGCATCCCCGAATATGTGGAGATCCAGGCAAGTCCGCTTAGCCCCACCAGCAGCAGAACCATGAGGAATGAATACGAACTGCCATGCCTCATTGGTAGGGCCATCGGTAATCTCTCCAACAAAACTCATGCGCTCAACAATATTCACGCGAAGCAAGATGGTGAACGCCGCGCGTAAAACTTAAAGACAATTTCTACTCCGGGCGCAATCATGGTGTAACCATATTGCTCCTTTGGACGTGGGGAGGACGCGAACAAATTTCAAATTAAGCTAAGTTAAGGTAAATTCCCAACGAACCATGGGTCGTTTTCTGGGGGCTGACCGGTGAATAGCTTTTTCGCACGCGAGAAAATGCACCAATCACAACCAGTATCGCCACGCGTAGATCACGGCCATGCCGGTCCCAACGGCGATGATAATGGTGCGAACGGTCTTAGCGGCAAGGAAGGCAATGAGTCGGGCGCCGAGGAAACCGCCGACAGCAGACCCCGCGAGCATCACGATCGTCTCAGGCCATCTAACTACGCCTTCTATGATGAAGATCGTGACCGTCACGCCGCTGACCGCTGTGGCGAGCAGGTTCTTCAGCGCATTGGCTTCGCGGACCTCTTCCCTGCCGGTGACGGTTAGCACCGCTAGGAGCATGACGCCCAGCCCCGCCCCGAAATATCCGCCGTAGACCGACGTTGGCAGCAAGAGCACTCCTCGACGAGCGCCGAATTCTGATCCCACGCCACCTGACACTACCGCCTGGACCTGGCGACCGAAGGCAAAGACCAATGTCGCTATGCCGATGAGGCCGGGCACGAGGAGCGTGAACAGGCGCTCTGGCGTGATCAAGAGGAGAAAGGCACCGAGAGCGCTGCCGAATACCGCTGCGGCCAATGCCCCAACAAGCCGCCGGTCAATTGGCGGCAGGCGCGACCGGTCGGCGAGTGCCGCCACAAAATGGCCTGGCGTCACCGCGACAGCGTTCGATGCGTTCGCGATGACGGGCGGCAATCCGGCCGCAAGCATGGCCGGAAAAGTGATAAGGGTCGCTCCACCGGCTATGGCATTGGCGACGCCGCCAACGACACCCGCGCCGAAAATAAGAGCCCCGATGCAGATATCCATTGCAATCCTCCCAGCCGAGAAGGCGTAGGGGGTCAGACTGATTATGTCTGGAACGAAAGTGACAATGGGCAGTGAGTGTCAGCGCATCGCACGCCGATACAGGCTCGGCGTCGTGCCGAAGGACGACCGGAAAACGCGGCCGAGATGGCTCTGATCGGCAAACCCTGCATCAATGGCCGCCGCAGACGGAGAGACGCCGGACGCGAGTAGCGCTCGCGCCGTGTTCAGCCGCGCCGCGATGCGATAGGCGTGTGGCGTCAAGCCGACAAGTCGGCGAAAACGGCGGCTAAACCCCTCCTGCGTCATGCCAGCCTGCATCGCTAGAGCACCTATTTCTAGGTTCGTGTTTACAGTGTCAGCCGCGAGCGCCTCTCCGTCGCGAGTGTGAGCCGTTGCTGTTGTCGGCGAGATCTGGTCCGCCGCCCAAGCGGACAGCATGTCTTGATCCATCCATTCGTGCCGTTGCAGCCAGGTCGGCGTGCTAAGCACATGCGCGCCTCGCGCGACCACAGCGTCGGCTATCGGTCGCACGTACAAGTTCACGCTGACGGTGCAAGGCGCGTCCAACCCCAAGGGTTTATGCGGCACGGTGGGCCCGATAATCACGGTCTCACCAGCGCAAACCGTGATCGGCCCCAGCAGAGTAAGGAACCGCCGCACTCCCGATAACACAATTGTAATCTGGGTCTCATTATGGAAATGGGCTCTAAGCGAGGGGCTCGTGTCACCCCGCCAAATGGCCTGCTCGATGCGGCTTCCGCCATCGCGGCGGGCATAAGACCATGAGTTTGCGACTAGCATAAAGCCTCTTTGCATATGCGAATGAGCGCATGATGCATGAATGCCTAGTCTTGGGGAAGCAGCGCAAAGCTGCTTAAATATCTAGCGCCTCAGGCTCCGCGAAGGCGGCTCGATCCTGGATGAAACGGAAGCGCGCCTCGGGCTTGTTGCCCATGAGTTGCTCCACGACGTCAGCCGCCGCCGCCTCGTCAGCTTCTATATCGAGGCCGTTCAAATCCCCGCTTCGGCCAGTGATCTCGACTCTGAGCAGCTGGCGCTTTTTTGGGTCCATCGTGGTCTCTTTAAGCTGCGCGGGCATCATCTCGCCCAAGCCTTTAAAGCGGCTGACTTCCAGCTTTCCGCGGCCATTGAATGTGGACGCCTTCAGCTCCGCGAGATGCGCGTCATTGCGAGCATAGGCTGTTTTGCCGCCCTGGCTCAGCCGGTAGAGCGGGGGTACCGCCAAATAAAGGTGTCCCTTGCGGATCAGCTCCGGCATTTGCCGGTAAAAGAACGTGATGAGTAGCGACGCGATGTGCGCGCCGTCCACGTCGGCGTCGGTCATGATGATCACGCGGTCATAGCGCAGCTCATCGTGCTTATAATTTTTGCCGACGCCGCTGCCGAGAGCCAGCGTCAGGTCGGCCAAGAGTTGATTTTGAGCGAGTTTATCGCGGGAGGCGCTGGCGACGTTCAGGATTTTACCACGTAGAGGCAGGATGGCCTGCGTGGCGCGATCGCGTGCCTGCTTCGCGGAACCGCCTGCCGAGTCGCCCTCCACGATGAAGATTTCGGTGTCATCCTTGGCGTTCTTGGAGCAATCGGCAAGTTTACCTGGCAACCGCAATTTTCGCGTGGCGCTTTTTCTCTGTGTCTCTTTCTCGCGTTTTCTCCGCAGCCGCTCCTCGGCGCGTTCGATCACAAATTCGAGCAGCAGGTTGGCCTGTTGGGGCGAGGCGGTCAGCCAATGGTCGAACTCGTCCTTGACGGTGCCTTCGACCACACGGGCAGCTTCGGCGGAGGACAACCTGTCCTTCGTTTGGCCTTGAAATTCGGGTTCGCGAATGAAGACCGAGAGCATTACGCCAGCGGAGACAAAAATATCGTCCGCCGTAATCTGAGCCGCACGCTTATTGTTTGTGAGTTCGCCATAAGCGCGAAGCGATTTCGAAAGGGCCGCGCGCAGCCCTTGCTCATGTGTGCCGCCTTCTGGCGTCGGCACGGTGTTACAATAGGATTGGGTGAAGCCGTCCTCATCCACGAGCCAAGCGATGGCCCATTCGACGCTGCCATGGCCGCCTTCTCTCTGAATGCGCCCTGAGAATACGTCCTTCGTGACGGGCGTTACCCCTTCGATGCGGATGCCGAGAAAGTCGCGCAGACCGCCGGGGAAGTGAAAGACCGCTTTTTCCGGGACATCGCTCACGCCGTGCAGCAATTCCGGCGAGCAATTCCACCGGATTTCGACGCCGCCAAAAAGGTATGCCTTTGCGCGAGCCATTTTGAAGATGCGAAGCGGCTTGAACTGAGTACGCTCTTTAAAGATCTCCGGATCGGGCCGGAAGCGAACGGTCGTGCCGCGCCGGTTGCGGACAACACCGAGATCTTCGAGACCTGTCTTCGGCTCACCACGCGCGAAAATTTGACGGTAAAGCCTGCCGCCGCGCGCCACCTCGACTTCCAAATGCTCCGCCAACGCGTTCACGACCGATACGCCAACGCCGTGCAGACCGCCGCTCGTGGAATAGACGTTCGAATTGAACTTTCCGCCGGAATGGAGCGTGGTCATTATAACTTCCAGCGCGGACTTGCCCGGATATTTCGGGTGAGGGTCCACCGGAATGCCACGGCCATTGTCGGTTACGCAAAGCGTGCCATCCGCGTCCAGCAAGACCTCGATGAAGCTCGCATGACCGGCGACCGCCTCGTCCATGGCATTGTCGATCACCTCGGCGAAGAGGTGATGCATGGCTTTTTCGTCTGTTCCGCCGATATACATGCCAGGACGGCGGCGGACAGGCTCAAGCCCTTCCAGCACTTCGATGTCAGCGGCGGTATAGCTGTCCGCTGGTCTTTGTGCTTGCGGACGCGGTGCGCTCGCCTTCGGCGCTTCCGCCTCTTCGCTGCCGAAAAGATCGTGTGTCGCCGCCGTGTTTTGCCTGTTCATCATCAATCCCCGACCGGCAGCACGAACGGCCGCCGCGAATCTCTAACCGACTGTGCAGCTTACAGGTCGCAAGCTTGAGCGAGTTTGGCAAGAGCCTCGCCAAAGCTTCCCCTGGAGATACGGCCTGGAGTTATCTACTGAGCATAGGACAGGTGCGACTACATTTGCGGCAAGCACAGGATTGACCATTACCAGGGGTCTACATTAGCATGTACCTCATCTGAGCTATTCAGAGTAGGCTAAGAGTAGGCTAAAATCGATTGCTTTCAACCGTACTAAGTCCTTGACTTTGATAACCTTTGCAGAGTTTTCAACAACAGGAGAGGGCTAAAACGCCGTTCAAGAGGGCTAATCTGCAGGTTGCATATTGGCCCCTTCAGATAACCTCCATGTAGCACCGGGCCCACGTCCTTCAGAAATAATGCTACCATCCTTAGTTCGCATCTCTAATAAAAGGTTTTTGACTTTTTTGATTTTTTGCTCATCTGAAAGAGTGGACGGAAGCATCGGCAGAATCAACTCGTCTATTTTGGGCCGCGTAGCAGCCTTAAAATGTTGCAGATGGCTCAGCACAACCTCCTTTAGCTGCTCTTTATCGGCTCCCTTATGTTGCAAATACGTGGACTCTGTTTTGGTTGCTATTGCAATATGAGCCGACACATGAAGCCGGGGCTTGCGTCCCTCTATGAGCCCTTGACGCCGCAGGCGGGACGCGGCCTCATCGGTTATCTCTAAGCCCTTCTGAACGCGGTCAAGCAAGATTACCGTATCCAAGTCAAGGTCTTGCCTCCGAAGCAGAAGCTGAGTGTAGTTGACGTCAATGGGACGCCCAAGGATCTCCAACCTTGTATGTGTGTGCGTCGATCCGGCGTAGCCGGGTAGCGGGAGAGATCTTCGCTTCTGCGACATTGTCATGTCATGTATGCCGTAACCAAGCTTGTCGATCATGGCGATATTGAACATGGCATGAGCAAGCCAAGTGTTTCTATAGCGTCTTGGTGTTCGCTTCCCGGTGAGGTAGCTCTCCGGGCTTCCTTCGAAAAAGCAACCTGCATTCTCGAATGCGATGCGGTCTAGCGTTTCGAGGACAACAATTCGCTCGCAACGTTCATAGTCCTGATGGGCTATGCAATTATGTAACCCCTCAAGTATGGTTCGCGTTTCATATTTTGGTATCTCAGCAGCCAATAGTTGATCGTCTGGAAACAATTTTTGCAATGGATTCCGCACCCTCGACAGAACGGCAGTCGTTGAAAGTGCAAACGGTGGCCCAAAATGCTCGTAAGCTTTTTCTTCCGTGTCCAGCTTCCAGGTTATTTCGGCGACAAACGGTGAAAGTAGATGCACCGCCTGTGGTTTCCCTAGCAGCAAAATTGCCGCGCGAGTAATTCCTCCGTCCGCGGTTAGCCTTGCTTTATCGAGGAAGGTCGCGTCCTCCCAATGGTCAATCTGATCTGCCCAAGCTTGGGTTGCGTTTTTCTCTTTGAATTTAATTCTGGCTGTAGCGAGCGCTCCTTCGTCGAGATCCGAAATGGTTGCGTTTCCAACAATCACTGCTGACCAATCGGTACCTTCTAAGGGCTCAGACAATATTGCATCAAGGCGTTCCTGGCGCATTGGAATGAGGCTTTCATCCAAGCGCTGCCATGCCGTTCCGTGAGCATACACGGGGCGCCTGGGCCAATGCATTGGGACGTGAATAACCCAAACGGTCTTTCGCGTATCATCGGTAACAAATTCTTCAACGCTGAGAAGCTCGGTGTTGAGATTGGCCATTCGGCCCGAGAGTCGATGCCGGACATTATCAACGGAGTAATCGCCGAACTCTTGGATGCCTACTATCTCCAGCGTCTTGTCCTTGACGCCCAGGACAAGATGGCCACCTCGCATATTGGCAATGGAAGAAATATAGCTCTCTACATCGTCCGATTTTTTCTTATTCCACGAATTAGCTAAGTTTTTATATTCCTTCCATTCGCATGCGTCGTTCTCCTTGGGATATTTCGACCGCAGATATTCTCTAAGGGCCTTCTCGTCCACATCCGACCTCACCGAATCAAACCATGGCCACGGTGCCACAAGCTCTGATATCCGGGTAGCGTCCCTCCCATATAGCCTTTGCAATAGAATACGAATCGGTAATATTTAGGCCAAGTATGGGTAGTGTGAAGGAGTCTGGCTGAACTAAAAACGGGTGGAAACTCATGCTCGACAGCAAAATCGAGCTACTGCAGAACGTTCCTCTTTTTGTTGGGCTATCAGAGGAACAGCTAAACGCAATCGCTGCCGCATCTCAGAAAGCCTTCTTCGAGGCAGGCGATAAGCTGATTGCCGAAGGCGAAAGTGGCGATACGGCCTATCTCATCCTAACAGGAAAAGCGGGTTGTCCAAAGCTCGAGAAAGGTGAATCTCTCGAAGAGGACCTTTGGCCCGGTACGCTTGTTGGCGAGATCGCTATGCTGGTCGAGACGGTTCATAATATCTCGGTCACAGCGAAGGAGCGCCTGCGAGCGCTTGCGATCCAGCGCGATGCTTTGCGCTCCGTCATGGAGGAGCATCCCGAACTCGCGCAGCATATATCCGAAAAGCTGCTGGTACGTCTCCACGGCCTTGCTGCCGATCTTCGCAGAGTTGATGGCTATCTCGCAGAATGCGAAGAATATGACAAGGCTGCGTAACGAAGCAGTTGCCGGGCTGCCCCCGTCGCGCCGCATTGCCCTTAACTGTCACGGCCGGGCTTGTCCCAGCCACCCACTGCGCACGATAGTCACGCTCAATCTGCCCACCCGGTACACAAAACGGCGCCTCTTCGGCTGCTAATTTTGGATGGCCGGTTCAAGCCCGGCCATGCAATCTTCGTGCGCGCTAAAATTCGAAGTCCGCAATGACCGGAACGTGATCCGAAGGGCCGGGCCAACCTCGCGCCTCTTTCAGAATGGACACGCTCTGGGCGCGGTCGGCCATTGGTCCGGTCCCCCAAATGTGATCCAGCCGCCGCCCGCGGTCCGATAGCGCCCAGTCGTGCGCGCGATAACTCCACCACGAATAAAGCTTTTCATTTGCGGGGACAAAGCGCCTGATAACGTCGACCCAAGGGCCAGCTTTCATGACCCGCTCAAGGTGATCGACTTCTATCGGCGTGTGGCTGACAACCTTCAGCAACTGCTTGTGAGACCAAACGTCCGTCTCGAGTGGCGCGACATTAAAATCACCAACGAGAACCACGTTTTCGCTGTCCTCCGACGCGCGCCACTCGCCAAGCGCTCGCAAATAGGCCAGCTTTTGCTTGAACTTGGGATTGGCTTCAGGATCGGGGATATCGCCGCCTGCGGGTACATAAATATTATGGATCGCTATGTCAGCGCTCACGCCGGGAATGGAAACTGAGCATCCAAGATGGCGCGCGTCCGCTGTACCGCAGAAACTTTGTCTCGGCAGTGGCGCGAGCGGCAGCTTCGACAGAGTGGCGACGCCGTGATAACCGGCTTGTCCGCAAATGGCGACGTCAGCAAACCCAAGCGCGAGAATTTCATCGCGAGGGAAGAGCTCGTCGCGGCACTTGATCTCCTGCAAGCAAAGGATATCGGGCTCACAAGCGCGCACGAGGCGTTCCACGAGCGGCAGGCGCAGCCGCACGGAATTGATATTCCAAGTTACAATTCGTAATTTCATGAGTAGCCAGCGCGCGTAAAAAAAAGCGCCCAACTCCGGCGAAGGTTGGGCGCTTTGCGTTTACACGCATGCACCGGGAGGGAAACCGGTGCGGAGCACTTGATGCCTTCGGCTAGACGGGGGGGCACTACCGATGGTGACTGGCATCAACTGCTCTATGCCATCTAAGATAGCATGCTGCTCGGTGGATGCCAAATAAAAAGAAGTGAATAGTATCTTGACAGTGGCGAATATGCCGCAGACTAACTACCCAAATCAGCGTGATTTTTTAACGATAAGCGATTGAAATTCTCTCTGTGAATCCCTTACCGCGCTCGAAAAAGCTGCGCTTACGTTTCATCTCTCGGTCCCTTTTTAGCCTTCTTCGGCAGTCTTGCCTTATGAAGTTGCCGAAAAATGACGAATTCGGGGCGCAGTGGCCGTTCTTGCCTACAATTTGGGGGGACACATGACCTTATGTTAGGACGCCGCCCAAGAAGGGCTGCGCGTTGGCGATGCTGTGAGCGATTCCTGATGACCGCGCGGGCGTGATGCGCAAACAGCGAGGCGCTTGGCCTCGCTGAGTTGGTGCGTCATTCGGAGGGCGCGCTGTTGCCGGCTGGATTGCCGCCGGCTGAGGGCCCAGAGTTGCCACTTAAGCCTCCGGAGCTGTCTATATGACCAGCGTCCGCTAAGAGGGGGTTGCCATTCACTCCTCGGGAACCACTGGGATTACCGTTGGGCCAGGAGCCCGAGGCATTGCTAATGCCATCGGAGCCGTTGGGCGGATTACCGTTGGACCAGGATCCGGAGCCGTTGGCCAAATTACCCTTGGACGAAGGCTCGGAGCCTCCCGCCTGAGTAGCATCGGCTAAGGACCTGCCGCCGCCATCCTGATTGTTTCCGGGAACGCCGACCGGAGTGGCGTTGTGGCTATCGTCCTTACCGTCATGGCCTCGATCTTGATGCTGGCGCCGGTGGTGCCAACTATAGCGGCGCTTGCCGTTGGAGCCGTCATCCTGGCTTACGTCCTCGCTGAGTGCAGGGCCGCCGATGGCCGGAATGGCAAGCCCGACCTTATCATTGTGGTCCCGATTGTTATTGTTGCCCTTGCCGCTGGAATTACTGTCCTTGGTGCCGCCGGAATTGTTTTCTTTTCCGGGGGGTGCACCCTTGTCGCCGTTGTTGTTTTTGTTGTTAGAGGCAAGCGTGTTATTGGTGCCGGCGGACTGAGCTTTGCTGGCGCTCTTTCTTCTGCTTGCGCTTCGAACCTTGCTGCTCTTGCTATAATGTAGGCTGCTGCTCTTCTTCGCGCCGGTGCTACCGTGTGCGGCATGGCTCGAACCGCTGAAACCGCTGTGACCACTGAAACCGCTGTGACCCCCACCGCCCCTTGCATCTGCTGTAGTCGCGGTGACCAAAGCGATAGCGGTCAGAGAAGCGACGGCTACGCCGAGTTTGAATTTGCGCATGATAATGCCACCCAGTTATCTTGGCTTAGATTTTCGGTGCAATCCCCTTGGCTAGATATGTACCATCATTATGCGGCTTGCGCTGTGCTGTACAGCACATCTGGTGAAACGTGGCGATGGAAATCCGACTTGCGTGAGTTTGAGGTTTTAACGTCTGTCGCGAAAGCTGAAAAAGCCGACGATTTTCTTTCGGAACCCGTCATGGAGGCGAGTTGTTTCTTGAGCGTAAGGGGCAGTCATCTGACATTTCAGCGTCGAGCGCGTAAAAAAATAAGGCCCGCAAGATGGTCTTGCAGGCCTCAACGCAGAATTTTGGTGCGCTATTGGGAGCGTGGCCCCACGCTGCCGCTATTGCCGCCAGGCGCAGCTGCAAAGCCGATGCCCTGACCACCACTGGTGCCCCTGTCACCGCCCCTACCGTCGTGATCCCGGTCGTGATGGTGATGATGGTGATGGTGCCACCAATTGTGTCCGCCGTGATTACTGGCCTGGCCGCCGTGGTTGCCGTTGCTACCACCCCATTTTCCAGAGTTACCGCTCGAACCTCCGGGGGTGCTACCTTGACCTTGGTCACCGTGGCTTGTGCCCTTGCCGTCACCCTTGCCATCGCCATGACCCTTGCCATCGCCATGACCCTTGCCATCGCCATGACCCTTGCCATCGCCATGACCCTTGCCATCGCCATGACCTTTGCCATCGCCATGACCTTTGCTATCGCCATGACCTTTGCTATCGCCATGACCTTTGCTATCGCCATGACCTTTGCTATCGCCATGACCTTTGCTATCGCCATGACCTTTGCTATCGCCATGACCTTTGCCATCACCATGACCCTTGCCATCGCCATGACCCTTGCCATCGCCATGACCGTGGCCGCCGCCATGACCGCCCCAGCCACCGTGGCCGCCGCCATGACCCCAGCCACCGTGGCCGCCGCCATTTCCCCCATGGTGTCTCATGCTGGAGTGGGTCATCCAGTGACCGCCACCATGACCGCCGCCGCCATGAAAGCCACCGCCATGACCGCCGCCGCCATGAAAGCCACCGCCATGACCGCCGCCACCTCTTGCTTCTGCTGCGGGCGCAGCAAGAAGAGCGAAAGAAGCAACTGCAACAGCCGCCGCCGCGAAATTGAATTTACGCATGATAATGTCCCCTAGCTATCTTGAAGTTCTTGTGCAACCCGACAACTAGACATCTAGCAGCGCCACGAAGCTCGCGCTGTGCTGTACAGCACATGCAGCGAGGAATTTCTCGGGTTGCCTTCTTTGGGGCGTTCAGGCGCCCTCGCACACAATTGACGCCGAGCGCTAATCATCGACCACAGTGGGCATGAATGCGCAGTCCACCAGGCCTTGTCTCGCGGGATCTTGGACTAATGAACGTTGCCAAAAATGACAAATGCGGACGTAGAGGAAATTCTCGTGATCGGACAGCCCCGACGCGGAGCACATAAAAAGAGGCTTGCAAGATCGTCTTGCAAGCCTTGCTCATGCCAATGACAAACTTATTGACGCAAAAGCTGGGCGTCACGGCCTACGTCATTAGGACCGTAGAGATCCTATGCTACTATCTTCTACCAATATTTTCGCCTGGGGTTCCCTTCACCCCGGTGGCGCCACCAGGTGATTTACGACCATCGTAACGACCATCGCGATGGCCGTGATGGTGATGGTGGTGATGGTGATGGTCGTAGTGTTTCCCGCCACTATTATTGTTGTGATTGCCGCTATTGCTGTGATTGCTGCCACCGGAGCTTCCATGGCTTTTCGCATTGGCCGCAGGTGCTGCGAGGAGAGCGAGAGAGGCCACAACGGCAGCCGCTGCGCCGAGATTAAGTTTGCGCATGATGATATCCTTTAGTTGTCTTGGTTTTCTAATGCTCTTAAACCCCACAGCTAAACATTACCATCATCAGTGAGCCTGCGCTGTGCTGTGCAGCACAGCCAGTCAAACGCGGAAATGATATCCTTGATGGTTTCATGCCAGGTCAGAATCCAGGTAGCTGAAGTTTAATAGCTTCCGCTGCCGCATTGGGGATCGAAGGCCATAGTCACCATAAAAGAGGGCCTGATATATAAAGAAACCCTACGAACCTGTTCGCCTCAACCAAGAACGGCCTTCAACAAAATCGCAAGCAATGCGGAACAAATAATTTTCGGAAAATTCGAAGGATTAAAAAGTGTCGAGAAAACTGACGAATCAATCTTGAAATTTGCCAAGAGCATCCCGTCGCGCGCGCGTTCGTGTCGCACGGGAGAAAAAGATTCCCTGCTCATGCGGCAGCGGCAGGCAGCCATGGCCGGTTACTATCAGAGAAAGAAGCGCTGCGTCCTCTGTGACCTCATCGCCCAAGAACTTAGCGATGGCTCGCGTGCCGTCAGCGAGAACGCAGCCTTTGTGACCGTAGTGCCGTTTGCTGCAACTGCACCTTGCGAAATGTGGCTTCTGCCTAAGGCGCATAATGCGAGTTTTGGCGAGATAGATGGCGGCCGGGGCCGCGCTGCTCGCCCGCCGCCCTCCGCAACGCTCTCACGCTCCTCAGCGAGGCGATCAACGGGCCGCCCTACAACTACGTCATCGACACGGCCACTAAAGATGGTTTAGGCGCGCCGCACTTTCATTGGCGTTTGCGCATCGTTCCGCAGTTGACCGTTCCGGGAGGGTTCGAACTCTCGTCCGGTTTACCTATTAACCCTCATCTGCCAGAAGAGAATGCAGCGGTCTTACGCTCCTTCGCGAACCGCAAAACGTGTCATCACTGATACCTTTAGGATTCCGTTGAAGGCGAGTCCCGCGGCTCGTTGAACTCGTCTTCCTCCATGCCGACAAGTTCGATGATTTCTGCCACGATCCCCTCTGCTGGCCTGAGGTCCGTAAATATGTCTTCGGCCCCGCTTGTCCGCGTTTCGGCTTCCTCCAGCTGGGCAATGGTAGGATGCAGCGCGAGGACCGCCGCTACGGTGTGATCGTCAATGTGCCGAAAAAGACGCCTGATGTCTTCGCTCGTCGCGAAATGCGCGCCTTCTGCTTGCGAGCTATTCAAAGCCAATCTCCCAAGAGCGAGCCTTGTAATTTAAGACCGCGAATTTGTTAGACTTATGTATATATTCAGCGCGGGCATTGATCTTCGTCAAAATAGATGCGTCTGGCGATGTCTGAACCGCCATTGAATTGATGCCGTGCGCGCTTTAATGAAAATCAAAGCGTTCATATATGTTTCGTTGTATTCCCTTTTGCAGTGATTGGCGCATGCAAACGCCAGTTTGATTGGCAATCCGTGGCAGAGCCAGGACTTTGTCTTCGCGCAGGGGAAACGGCGAAGGCGAACCATTTGAGCGGTCCCTTCATGACAGAAAAAACCGCGACGATAGAAGTGGCCGCACGCGAGCTTACACAGCTTTTCAATTCTCTTGACCCGTCGCCCTTTCATGAACGGGATCTCGACGATGAAGCGGAAGCCTACATAGTAAGCTGGGCAAAAGAGCTTTGGCCATGCGAGCGCTTTCGCATCCGGATCCACCTGCCAGGGAACGAAATAGTCAAGGCTGAGCGGCAAGGCCTCCCGAGGTCGCTCTCGCATTACTTTGGTTATCGCTCCGAAATGCTTGAGCGTTCCGAACGTGAGTGTCTTCGCAGGGGGCGCCGTTTTCTCCTCGTCGGGATTTTGGTTCTGACGTTATGCAGTATGACTGCACACGCCCTCCTTGCTATCACGAAATCATCGCCAATCGCGCAGCTCGCGGCGGATGGGCTTGTGATTTTCGGCTGGGTCGCAAATTGGCGCCCCGCTGAAATATTTCTTTATGAGTTATGGGAAATAAGACGAAAACGCCGCCTTTATAGCCAACTCGCCGCTGCTGAAGTTGTCTTGGTGGTCCGAAAAGAGGGAGTGCCTAACACCAATACTAAAGGACAGCCTTTGCCATCGACTGCGGCGAATACCATGCCGTATCTTGCTATTGACGAAAGAAATACACGATCCGAAAGGCTATGAATTTTTCGCCTATGGTGGAGGTCGCGGCAACAGCCGGGTGCGCTCACGAACAGCACTAATTTTATCTTGCATCATCGCGCAAATAGCTTTTTTAGCGTCGGCCAGGACCGCGTATTGAGAACGTCCTCCGCTTCAAGCCAGCCGCGCCGCGCTTGGCCGATGCCAAAGCGCATGGCATTCAATCCGGCAGTCGAGTGAGCATCAGTTGAGATCGCGACCTTCAGGCCCATCTCCTTCGCCTGCTTGCAGTGAATGTCGTCGAGATCGAGGCGCGCGGGATGCGCGTTGAGCTCAAGGAAGCAGCCGCGCGTTTTAGCTCCATCCATCACTCGGTCGAGGTCTATGGGATAGCCTGGTCTCTCTCCAAGGAGACGTCCTGTCGGATGCGCGACGATGGTGCAGTAGCGGTCGTCCATGGCGCGCAATAGGCGCTCTGTCTGAGCGTTTGCGTCGAGGTCGAATTTGTAGTGGACAGCGCAGACGGTGAAATCGAGTCTCTTGAGGATGTGATCGGGAAGATCTAGCTGACCGTTGGCCAGAATGTCCACCTCGGAGGATTTGAGGACAAGGATACCTTCCAATGCGTCGTTAAGGCGGTCGATCTCATCAATCTGCTTTGTTAGCCGGTCCTCATCAAGGCCGCGCGCTACGGTGGCGTGCCGGCTGTGGTCCGTAATCGCGACATAGGCATAGCGGAGGGCCTTTGCCGCTTCCGCCATTTCCCGCAGGCTATTCTTGCCGTCTGACGCTTTCGTATGGACGTGAAGATCCCCCTTGATGTCCCGAAGGGTGACGAGCTTCGGGAGCCGGCCTGCAAGCCCAGCCTCTATCTCACCGCGATCCTCTCGGAGTTCGGGCTCTATAAAGGGCAGGCCTGCCGCGTGGAACACCTCTTCTTCGGTCCGGCCGCCAATGCGCTCATCTTCTCGAAATACGCCATATTCGTTGATTTTTAGCCCCTTGGCCTGCCCGAGTCTTCGGACGGCGATATTGTGAGCTTTAGATCCGGTGAAATAATGAAGAGCAGCGCCATAGCTCTCTTCGGGTACGACACGAAGGTCGACCTGGATGTCGGCCTTCAAAATCACAGTTGATCGCGTTTCTCCCTTGGCGAGGATCTTGGCCACTTCCTCGTAGCCGACGAAATGTTCGATGGCGGAAGGCCCCCGGTCACAGGTGACGAGGATATCGAGGTCGCCAACAGTATCCTTTCGGCGGCGGTAGCTTCCTGCAACGACGACATGGCGAACGCCAGACGCTTGCTTTAGGAAGGCGCACAAGCTTTCGGCGAAGTCTTCGGCGGTGGAAATTTTATAGCGCCGCTCGGTTTGAGTATATTTGGCGATTTCTTCGGCGAGCTTAGCTTCCAGTTTGGCGCTAAATCTGGGAAGAGAGCAGATCCGGTGATCCCTCGCAGCCTGCGCGAGTTCTTCCAAGGTCGAGATCCCCAAGACCTCATGTAGAGTGTGGACGCGCTTGGGCCCAAGACCTGATATCGAGGTGAGAACCGCAAGCGTGGACGGCGTCCGCACTTCTACTTCCTCCAACATCTTGAGGCGGCCAGTCTCGCAGATTTCCTTGATTTTGCCCGAGAGGTCTTTTCCGATGCCGGGCAGGCCCTTGAGTTCCTCGCCTGCGGCGATCATCCCCGCTGCGCTTCGCGGTAAATCGTCAATTGTCTGAGCCGCAGTGCGATAGGCGCGGACTCGGAAGGGGTTTGCGCCCTCAATTTCAAGTAGATCGGCAAGCCGCCGGAACAGTTTGGAAATGTCAGCATTATGGATAGCCATTTACCTACAAGAACCCAGGTGCTTCCGCAATGCTTTGACCGCCATCAAATCGCTGAATTAAAAGAAGTTGTAGTACGTTTATTATAAAAAAGAGGGTGCAAGCCTTAACTCGACTTAGTCGATTGTTGCAGGTTCAGGCGGTTGCGGAATGGAGCCAGCAAAAATGACCAAAACTCGGGCCGAAAAAAATCGCATGCGTATCGAGGAACAGGTTCGTTCTGCGCTTAGAGGTGAGCCAAGGCTGGGTTCATCCTTGGAGCTGAAGGAGATCACGTTAGAGAAGGACGGGAGCGTAGTCCTTGAGGGGGAGGCACCCAGCGTCGCGGCCAAGAAACTGGCACTAGAGACAGTCGCGGCAATTTCCGGTGTCGCTGGTATCGTGGACCGGCTGCATGTGGTTCCGGCTACGCCGATGGGTGACAGCGAAATCCGTGTCCACTTGCGCGATTCCCTCGTCGGTGAACTCGCCTTTAAAGGATTTGAAATCCGGGAACTGGACGGCGGCAATTGCCGGCTCGTCCGCGGCGTGCCGCAAGGAGGCAATGGCGCTATCGATGTTGAGGTGCAAAACGCCATTGTGACGCTGAATGGCCGTGTGCCGGGTCTGACCTCGAAGCGTTTGGCGGGCGTCCTCGCTTGGTGGGTGCCAGGCGCGTGCGATGTCATCAATGGCATTGAGATCGACCCTCCTGAAGCAGACAATCCCGATTTAATTGAAGAAGCAGTGCGGGTTGTGCTCGAAAAGGACCCGCTTGTAAATGCAAGCCAGATCAGAGTTGGAGTGCGAAAGACGACGGTGCGATTAACAGGGGCGGTGGCAACGGAGGCGGAGCGAGATGCGGCCGGCACCGATGCCTGGTGCATTTTCGGCGTCGATAATGTGCTGAATGAAATCGAAGTAAAGCCTTAAGATCAAGCGACGCGAGTCTCCACGAGCTGCACTGGCCGAGGCGACAGTTCGCGACTTTGCCTTAAGCGCGCAAACTTTTACGAGGAGCTAACCTTCCAGACAAAGAAGTTAATCGGAACAGCAGGGCTAAGCTTCTTCGATATGCGACTGCTACCTCTGCGCGCGTGCGCGCTTCATAACCCCCAACGGCGCACAAACCAGACCTTCACAAAATGGGTCATCGTCGCATAACTCGCGACAATGAGGAAAACGAGGGGCCAATACAGCGGAGGAAGAGGAACAAAGCCCAATGTACCTCCAAGGCTGGTATAAGGCAGGATGATTCCGATCATACAGATAATGATGGTCGTTGCGATGAGAGCGTCGCTCGCACGGCTTTGCAGAAAAGGAATTTTCGCGGTCCTGATGATGTGAATGATAAGGGTTTGCGTGAGAAGAGATTCGACAAACCAGCCTGTTTGAAAAAGTGCGGGCTTATCCCACGCCCCAAAAATAAAGATCATCGTGAAATAGGTTACATAATCGAAGATCGAACTGACGGGGCCGATGAAAATCATAAACTTAAAAATGTTTTGGATGTCCCAGCGCCTGGGGACTTCAAGATAGTCTTCATCGACATTGTCTGTCGGGATCGTGGTCTGAGAGAAATCATAGAGGAGATTATTCGTCAGCACCTGTATCGGCTGCATGGGCAGGAAGGGCAGAAAAATGCTCGCGCCAAGTACGCTGAACATATTGCCGAAATTAGAGCTAGCACCCATACGGATATATTTCACGATGTTGCCAAATATTTTACGGCCCTCGATCACGCCCTCGCGAAGAACGAGCAGGTTCTTTTCCAGAAGGATGATGTCGGCCAACTCTTTGGCGACGTCGACGGCGGAATCGACAGAAATGCCGACATCGGCGGCCTTGAGCGCAAGGCTGTCATTGATTCCGTCGCCAAGAAATCCAACGACGTGCCCCCTTCTTTGCAGAGCCTTGATGACCCGCGCCTTCTGTTGAGGCGATACCTTCGCAAATATCGTGGCGCCTTCGGCCGCTTCGGCTAAAGCGCTATCGGTTAGCCCGTCGATCGCGGTCCCGAGCAGAATCCGGTCGGCGCTCAAACCAACTTGACGGCAGACCTTCGCCGAAACGATTTCGTTGTCTCCGGTTAAAACCTTGACGCGCACTCCGGCCTTGTTCAACGCCGCAATCGCGGCCCCAGCGCTCCCTTTGGGCGGATCGAGAAAGGCGATAAAGCCCAGGAGCGTTAGCCCTATTTCATCAGTTAATTCGTAAGCTGGCTTCGGCCGAGCAATCTCCTTGTAGGCGACTGCCACAACCCGGAAGCCATCCGCGTTCAGGTCCACCATCTCCTGTTGAGCACGCAAGAAGTGGCTCTTATCGAGCACTCCGAAGTCGTCGCCGATCCTATAATGCGTGCAAACCTGGAATATTTCCTCAACGGCGCCTTTGCAGATAAGAATATGTTTGCCGTCCTCTTGCTCCAGTACGACGGAAAGCCTGCGCCGCTGGAAGTCGAAGGGAAGCTCATCGATTTTTTTATAGCGATGCTCAGGCTTGAGGTGCTCCTTCAACTCGGCATGCTCAAGGACCGCTATGTCGAGCAGGTTCTTTATCCCCAACTGGTAATGGCTGTTCAGATAAGCATATTCCAGCACGTGCGAGGACTCCTCGCCATGAAGATCGAGGCAGCGTTTCAAAATGATGCGGTCTTGGGTCAGGGTGCCTGTTTTGTCAGTGCACAAGACGTCCATCGCGCCGAAATTCTGGATCGCATTGAGACGCTTTACGATGACGCGCTTGCGCGACATATCGATGGCGCCCTTTGCGAGATTAACCGTTACGATCATCGGCAACATTTCAGGGGTTAGCCCTACAGCAACGGCAACCGCAAACAACAATGCCTCCAGCCAGTTCCCCTTAGTAAAGCCATTGATCAGGAAGACCAAAGGCACCATCACCATCATGAAACGGACCATGAGCCAGGTGAAGCGGTGAACGCCTTTGTCGAAGGCTGTGAGCTCGCGCTGTTCGGCAATTTTTTCCGCAAGCTGCCCGAAATAGGTCCGCGGGCCGGTTTCGATCACTACGCCTGTTGCCATGCCACTCACGACATTCGAGCCGGCTGCACAAATGTTCGGCAGATCGAAAAGACTGCATGGCCCTTCACGGTAGACGCCATCCGTCTTCTCGACCGGCATGGCCTCCCCGGTCAGCGACGACTGGTTGACCAGAAGGTCTTTTGCGCTCAAGAGCCGAAGATCGGCAGGGACCGCGTCCCCCGCTGATAAGAGCACGATGTCGCCAGGCACGAGTTGCTCGATGGCCACTTCTGCATCGCCTCCCCTACCTTGCCGGCGGACGGTCGCCGTGGTCCTCACCATCGCCCGAAGCTTCGCTGCCGCCTGATTAGACCTGTGCTCTTGAACGAAGCCGAGAGCGACACTCAGAACAATCATCACAACGATGACGATCGCCGCGCGCTGATCGCCGATGAGCGCCGAAACGACCGCAAGCGTGAGAAGCATCGCGTTCAGAGGATTTTTGGCGCGGCCTGCGATTTCACTCAAGACTGTCTTCCGGTCCTCGAACCGCATGATATTCGGTCCGTGTTCCTTAAGCGCCGCTGCAGCCGCTTCAGCCGTAAGACCCCGCTCATCGCTCCTAAGCGCCGCGAGAACCTCCGCCGTATCGAGTCGGCTCAGAGCTTCAAACCGCTTAGGGGGCGAAGCCTCGATCCGATAGTGAGGCTTTGGGTCTGTTGACCCCGTATCGCCTTCCCCTGGCTCCTGCAACGATGGAAACATGATGCCTTTCCCGCAAGCGTGGGCGCTCATCGAACATCGAGCGCTTCGGTGGCTGGCGTATAGGGAAGCCGGAGTGCTTCTGCTACCGCCCGGCAAGTGACCTTGCCATCGTAAATGTTCAGACCGTTTCGCAACTGCGCGTCGTCGATGAGCGCTTGAGGAAAACCTTTGTCAGCAAGCGCCAAAATGAAGGGCCGTGTGGCGTTGGTAAGCGCAAAAGTGGATGTGCGCGGCACGGCTCCCGGCATGTTGGTTACGCAATAATGGATAACCTCTCCAACCATATAGATTGGGTTTGAATGCGTGGTAGGGCGGGATGTCTCGGCGCAGCCGCCCTGGTCAATCGATATGTCGACGATGACGGCTCCTTTTTTCATCGCGGCTGACCGTGCGCGCTGTAACGAGCTTCGGGGCAACACCGCCCGCTACCAGGGCAGCGCCAATCACCACGTCGGCTGATGTGCAGAGAGCTTCGATCATCTCCCGGCCGGCGGCCATGGCGCGAACACGCGCGCCGAAACGCTGCAACAGGCGTTCTATCGTCTCTGCGCTTCGCGCGACAACGGTGACATCGGCGCCCATGCCGGTTGCCACCTCTGCCGCGCTGGATCCAGCCACACCACCGCCGAGCACAACAACTTTGGCGGAGGGAACGCCTTGGACGCCGCCGAGCAAAATGCCGCGTCCGCCGTAAGGGCGCTCAAGGAAATGGGCGGCGACCTGGGGCGCCATGCGTCCAGCAACCTGGGACATCGGCGCGAGCAACGGCAATTTTCCTTCGGCGTCGGTCACAGTCTCATAGGCGATGGCCGTCGCTCCGGACGCCAGAAGATCGCTCGCCTGACCAGGGTCGGCCGCGAGATGCAGGTAAGTGAAGATTATCTGGCCGCGCCTGAGTTTCTTTCGCTCGAAGGCGAGCGGCTCCTTCACCTTCACGATGAGTTCGGCTTCTTCGAATATCGGATCGGCGGTCGCGAGGATTCGGGCGCCAGCCGCAGCATAGTCATCGTCGCTAATGCCTGCGCCATTCCCAGCGCCGCTTTGGACCGCGACGCTGTGGCCTCTAGAAGCCAATTCAGAGACAGTCGCAGGAATGAGGCTGACGCGGTATTCGTCCGTTTTCATTTCCTTGGGAACGCCGATGAACATGGTCACCCCTGATCTGCAAACACTGAACAGAAAATCCGGATCCCCTCAAGCTAGTTCCGATATTTACGCCGCTGTCGAATAAGCCCAGCCTCCACACGGGCGAAAATGAGGCTTTTTTCACTGTAGCGCGCGAGGTTAGTGGCAAGGCGTTTCGCCATTCTCTCGACGGCTGGGAGGGGATCGGGAGACGCCTTTGCCCAGAAGGGGCGCAGCTCCCGCAGGAAGATATTCATAGTGACCGGTCCCACGCCGTAAAATGTGAGCAGCTTTTCCTCAAGATCTCGCGCATCGCGCGCCAAATCATGCAACCGCTGCAGGCTACCTCTGTAATCGGCCATGAGCTTCTCGCAGTTGCGCAGAACCTGCGTTGACTTTCGTCCGTCATAGCGGACATAGCCGCCCTCGCGCATGACCGTAGACACCAGAAAGTCCCATCCTGCGGCGACGATCTTGGCTGGCGAGGTCAAGCCGTGGCGGATGAATGCCCGATAAGTATTCTTCGCCGTCGTCTCCGGAATTCGGGCGCCAAACAAGAGACTGGCAAGAAACCAGCGGAAATATGCGTCGTCCGTTCCCTGCGCCAGATCGATACCAAGCTCTTCGGAATAAAGAAGGCTGCGTTCCAATGCGCGCCGCGTCGCGCTGTGCTGCAAACGCTGCGAGAAGGCTGATGGCGATCCTATTGGCTGGCGGGTGATCATCGCTCTATGCGTTCACACGAAACCGCGTTGGCATCTCTCCACGAGGGCCGGATTCGCATTCAGCATGGACCTCTAAGGCTGCCGCGGCTTTCACGGGCAGTTCCTCAGCAAGTCACGTGAAAAAGCCCGACTTTCCTCGCCTGCGATCTGTTGAACATTTGGATCGCCTTGGGGGTCGGCTGCAATAGTACCTTGCAGCCCTTTTTAGCGAAATAAGCCTGAGCTTCTGGCGATAAATGCACATTGCCCATCTGCCCAGAGCCGAGAATGAGCTGCTCGCATCCCTTCTCGAAGACGAACTTTGCTTCATCTTTCGAAAGCACATGCGAGGTGCCATAATACTTCTTCGATAGCTGTTTCTTCCGCTTTACCACTTCGCCGGAAATGCGAATGATCACGTCGTGCTCATAGGTCTTTCCGTCGACCGTGATGCTGCCGAATGTGGTGCGCTCGATCATCGTGGCCTGATCCTTGTCTCCGGTTTCAGCCAGTGCTGGTCCGCATCGGGGTAGAAACGCCGCGCAGACGGGATACTGCCGTTACATACGGCTCGCTCTATAGATTAAGAAATACTACGCGGTATCCGGTTGATACTTGTCAAAATTAGCGAATTCCATCTGGCTTCAACTTTGTCGTTGCGCCACCTCTCCGCCTTTCATGAAATAATGTCTAAGCGCGAGGATAACCCACCGTCTGCGCAAAGGTCACGAATTGCTGATCCGGCAGCTTCATCGTCCGGTCGAGCTTCGGATAGTCGACCGCCCCTCGAAACACCGTAGCCAAGCCCTCCGAGGCGCAAAACAGATAGACATTTTGGCCGATAAAGCCGGCATCGACCGACGCGTAAAGGCGGCGATCCTCTGGCGAAACATCGGTCATACGCTCGCCATGGGCGACATAGACGAGGTTGAGCGGCGCTGTGCCCACGAAGTCCTGGAGACCGGTTTGCGCGCGGATATCGGCGGGCAGGTGGGGCAGTAAGCGATGCGTTTCTAGGCTCGTAAAGCCATACGCCATCGGCCATGGCGGCATAGACGTCGATCACCATGATATGGCGCCAATAGGGAGCTGTTCGGTCGCCGTTTGGACGATTGATGCCGAAGGCAGACCACAGCAAATCCGAAAGGGTCTGCGATGTGAGCGGCCTGTCTGAGTATTCGCGTGTCGAATGCCTCAGCTTGAGTGCGGACATGAGGGGCATCCCCCCTTCGGTCCGTGGTGCGGGCAAATCTACGGGCTTAATCCCCTGTGCGGCTGCGATGTTTGGTGCAGCAGCAAGCGCCGCGCTGGCAAAAAAACCTGTCGTAGCTTCGCGTCGCGTCATCATCTTCGCTCCTTTGCTCATGCGCGCGAGCATTTTGACCCACAACGTATTTGGTCGCATTGATATTGGTCATGCGAAATGATCGCGCTCCCGCCTGCCTCGAACGCCAGCGGCAGTAGCAGGCCACGGGCACAGTCGGGCGAGGATGACGCCACCTCACACTCCTTCTTCGTGAGATCGCCGTCTTTGAGAAACATCAAGGCCGCGCCTCGGATAATCGCGCAGAAATTTAATAAGAAGGCGACAGGATCCTCGCGATGCCGCACAAGCAGGTGCTCTTTCGCGCAGAGGCGCGGGATAAAGTCTTACGTGGCGCCATGCTTTTGGCGGATGCCATACGCATTACATTAGGGCCCAAATCGAAATCAGTTCTCATCCAGAAAGCATGGGGCACCCCGATAGTTTGCAACGACGGGGTCATGATTGCCAAAGAGTTCAGCCTCAGGGATCCCGAGGAAAACCTTGGAGCTCAGATGCTACGTCAAGCGGCAGAGAAAACGGGCGAAGCCGTCGGCGATGGCACAAGCACCTCGACGGTGCTGGCGCACGCAATATTGGCGGATGGAATAAGGAATGTAGTGGCCGGTGCGAGCGCCATCGATCTCAGGCGCGGGCTCGATCGCGGCACAAGGGCTGCGGTTCAAGCTCTCAAGGCCATGTCGCGCCCAGTAAAAGAGCGAAAGGAAAAGGCACAGGTTGCCACCATCTCTGCCCATAACGACGCTGCGATCGGTGACTTGGTGGCCGATGCAATGGAAAAAGTGGGCAGCGACGGGGTCATCACGGTCGAAGAGTCAAAAACCACCGAAACTATGCTCGAAGTGGTCGAGGGAATGCAGTTCGACCGCGGCTTCATCTCGCCGTATTTCATAACCAATGCCGAGAAAATGGAAGCTGTTCTTGAAGATGCCGCCGTACTTATTTGCGATAGAAAAATCGGCAACCTCAAGGACCTGGTTCCTCTTCTTGAACAGATTGCCAAGGCGGCAACGCCCCTACTTGTGATCGCTGAAGACATCGAAGGCGAAGGGCTTGCAACCATGATCGTCAATCAGCTCCGAGGCGTCCTGAAAAGCTGCGCCGTTAAAGCACCTGGCTTTGGAGATCGCAGAAAGGCGATGCTTGAGGACATAGCTATCGTAGCCGGTGGACAAGTCATTTCAGAGGAGCTGGGACTTAAGCTTGAAAATGCAGGTCTCGATCAGTTGGGTCACGCTACTCGTATCGTCGTCGACAAAGACAATACAACCATCATCGGCGGCCGTGGAAAACGTGACGCTATTGAGGGACGAATCCAGCAAATTCGACGCGAAATCGGTAAGAGCACAAGTGACTACGATAAGGAGAAGCTTCAGGAACGGCTTGCGAAACTTGCCGGTGGCATCGCGGTAATCCGTGTGGGTGCACCTTCTGAAGCCGAGATGAAGTCAAAAAAAGAAGCAGTTGATGACGCGATTAGCGCAACCAAGGCAGCGGTTGCGGAGGGTATTGTGCCTGGCGGCGGACTGGCGTTGCTGCGGTGCATTTCGGCCGTTGCGAATGAGGAACGCCGCTGCGAAGGAGACGAGCTAACGGGTGTTCGGGTTCTGAGCCGCGCGCTTATGACGCCCGCACACCAAATCGCCGAGAACTCAGCCGTGGATGGAGGTGTAGTGGTCGCCCACATGTTGGAAGGTAAGGGCGATTACGGATTTGACGCTGCGCGCAATGAATATGTGGACCTCATCGAGGCCGGAATAATTGATCCGACCAAGGTCGTTCGCGTCGCACTCGAAAATGCTGTCTCGGTGGCGGGTGTGCTTCTCCTCACCGAGGCGACCATGACTGAAATTCCCGAAACGAAGCAGGACGCCAGCTCAACGGACCTCGCAATGTAGTCATGAGGCCAGCGCTGTCTGGATTTGGAGCGGGATTGTTTTCGGATACCCCCTCGAATGGTTTCAATCGCAAAAGCTATCGAGACCTCGCCTCCCTGCCAGCGCGACTGCCGCAGCCGCAGTTTCCTGGAAGCCACTTCAATTGATAAGCATCAATGACCTGAGTTCCTCGATTTTGCAGGGTGTAAACATTTTCGTGCTGGGTTCTACGAGCTGACCAGCTCGAAATTACAGTATTTGCGATCGTCAAGGTTCCTCCCTTGCCGCTTGGCTGACCATGTGGAGAAGCCCATGCTTAAAATGTTAAACCCGGAACAAGTACGCTTCATCGCTCTCCTTGCGAAGACAGCGCGCCAGCAACGCGACTCTTTCCTGGGCAATGTCGCCGAAGAGGAATTGGCCGGAACGAAAGTGGCGCGCGGCGAGCACAATCCGGCCGCTGAGCTTGGTTTCGAACCCGTTCCCGCGGATTCATTGCAAATCAACGCGCTGCGTGAGGCAATAGCCGGCCTGACACCAACGGCCCGCTCTGAGCTGTTTGCCTTGATGCGCATCGGCCAGGGCGATCTCGCCGTGCAAAAGTTTCATCGCGGGACGAGCGAGGCGGCAACGCTGGGAGACGAGACCGTTACAGCTATACTCATGGAAGACCCCGACCTCCACGATCACCTCATGAAGAGTCTGTACGAAGCAAAGCTTGTTTCCCCTTAATTCGAAGCGCCGCTCCGCTCGGGAATCACAACATCTCTGAAGTCATTTGATCTCTGAAGTCATTTGCACATTCGATAGGTCCGCCATGCGGCCGTTCTTGCATCCGGCCTTAGTCAACGGTCGAACAGGTGATCCGGCGCTTTATATCGAAACACTGTTCGAAAAGCATGCCATCCTCTTTGACCTGGGCGACATTTCAAAATTACCGCCGAGCAAGATACATCGCTTGGGGCACGTCTTTGTCTCCCACACCCATATCGATCATTTCGTCGGATTCGATCGGCTGCTGAGGTTGCTGGTCGGGCTTGACAAGACGCTTAATCTCTACGGCCCGGCGGACTTCATTGACCAGGTGCAGCATAAACTTCGCGCTTATCGCTGGAACCTTGTCGATCGTTATCTCTGCGACCTTATTTTTATCGTGACCGAAATCGGTATATCTCTTGAGGCCCGCACGGCGCGGTTCCGTCTCAAGAATGCGTTTGCCGTTGAGGCCATCGGTAGCGGCCAGATAGTCGAGGGCGTGGTCTATAGCGAGCCGGCCTTCCAGGTCTCAACCGCAGTTCTCGAGCATCGTACACCGTGCCTCGCATTCGCAATCGAGGAAGCCGCCCATGTCAACGTTTGGAAGAACAAGCTTTCAGAATTGGGGCTGCAGGTTGGTCCCTGGCTGCGTGACCTTAAGCGCGCCGTGGTCGAGAATAAACCGGATGACTATATGATCCGGCTCAGCCCCAAGCCAATATCGTCGGACAAGCGCGAGATGGCTCTCGGCAGTTTGCGCCGGATGGTGACGATCACGCCCGGTCAAAAAATTGCTTACGTAACGGACGCCGCCGACACCGCAGCCAATCGGGCCGCCATCATTCAGCTCGCTCAGAATGCTGATTTGCTGTTTATAGAAGCGCCTTTTGCTCAAGCCGATGCGGCGTTAGCGACTGAGCGCGCGCATTTGACCACGGGCGCAGCCGGAAGCATAGCACGCGAAGCCAGAGTGCGCCGGGTTGAGCCGTTTCACTTTTCTCCCCGCTATAGCGGCGAAGAGGTGCGGATGTTGAATGAGGTCATGGCAGCTTTTGCCGGGCTAGACTCTCAAGGAGCAGCATAATCGCCGGAACCGGCGCGCACAGTTTGACAGCAACTTTCCCCGAATTGATTTACATCAACCTGTTCTGACGGTTCCTAAATTAGCATTTCAAATCTTGTCTTTCTGGAAGTAAACGATGCTATCGGCTGTTCGCGCTCACGTCACAGCAGCATCGATAGCTAAAGTGGCTGTATGTGATCTACAATAATCGTTCTGACGCCGGAAAAAGACTTGCTCTGGACCTTGCCGGATATGGTGGCCAGAACCCGCTGGTCCTAGCTCTTCCAAGAGGGGGCGTGGCCGTTGCGGCTCCAATTGCACAGGCTCTGAATGCGCCCCTCGATCTCGTCCTCGTGCGCAAGATCGGAGTGCCGATGCAGCCAGAACTGGCCATGGGCGCCGTCGTCGATGGTCCCGAGCCCTATGTTGTCCGCAATGAGGACATTGTTTCGCTTATCGGAATTTCAGAGGAGGAGTTTCAGAAAATCTCCGAACGCGAACTCGCGGAGATCGAACGCCGGCGGAAGCTTTATTTGAAGGATCGCCCGCGCGCGGACGTTAAGGACCGCGTTGTCATTGTGGTGGATGATGGCATTGCCACAGGGGCTACGACCCGCGCCGCCCTGCAAGCTATTCGCAAACAAATGCCAAGAAAGCTTGTGCTGGCTGTGCCGGTCGCGCCCACAAGCACACTTGAAAAACTCAGCGGCGAGGCCGACGAGATTGTCTGCCTTCAAAGCCATGAACCCTTTTACGCGATCGGCCTCTACTATTTGGATTTTCATCAAATTACCGACCGGGAAGTTATTGAGATTTTATCGAGAGCACGAGCACCTGGAGCATCCAGAAAGGATCGGGTCAGTTGAGTTCCCGAAGACCAGCGCCCGGTGAAAGCTGCGATCAATAGAATCAAACTGATCGTGGGGGTGTGTGCTTAAGTATCTGCGGCGCAGTAGCTAGTGGCGACAGCGCGGGCACAGCGCAGGACAATTGCTCGTCGCCGCCAATCACCAGATAGCCATTGGGCAATAGCCGCTCAAGGAATTGGCACAGAATCTCCTCCTGGAGCGGCAATGCAAAATAGGTGAAAGCGACATAGCGGCACAGAATGAGATCAAATGGGCCAATTGGAGCCCCAAATCGTAAGTCCCGGTGCAGGAAGTTGATATCTTTACGATATTCCGGCTTTAAGTAATAACGCAGGCCCGTCCGATCGAACGCTTTTTCAGCAATCGAGCATGGGAGTTCACGTAGGCTTGTTCTTGAAAAAGATGCATCGTACGCACGCCTGAGCATTGTCTCATCGGCATCAGTGGCAATAATTTCGAGCGGGACTCCTGGATAGGAAATCGCGACCTCAAGATCCCAGACAACCTTCAGCGTGTAGGGTTCCTCGCCAGAAGCGCAGCCGGCGGACCAAACGCGCGCGGCCCGTCCCTCTCGTTTGGCGCGTGCGGCGATCTCCGGCAGCACGCTTGCTCGCAAGACCTCGAACACACGCTTCTCCCGGAAGAATCGTGAAATCGTGATATGGCAGCATCCGTCGAGGACACGCCACTCCGCTGGATCGGCCTCAACTCGCGCCCGGTAAGCGGCAAAGTCTGCAATGTGGAGATCGCTCATGCGCCGCTTGAGGCGCTTGCAGACTTGGCGATGCACCTTGCGGAAGCCGGGCCAGTGCAGGTTGAGTTGCGGCAGCGCCCATCGTAAGAAGGCTCTGCACTCGGTATCGTCCAAGGGCTTTCAGCTCGCTCTTGCTTGCGTGGTCAAAGCCGGCCGATTTCAAATTCCTCGCAGGAATAACCGAGCATCGAGATGCCTTCCTCCAGGAAGTCGCCGAGGAGCGGCATGCCAAGAAGATAGCTGGCAGTCCGTTGATTGTGAGCGTAGGCCGCCTCCTCGCGCACGGTTTGCCAATCATCGGCGGAATAGTCATCCCGCCCGAGCCATGCGAGCGCGACGAGATCAATCTGCTCATCTTCCGACAAGGACTCGATGAATGACGTGAGCTCCTCGACGACGGGGTCGTCTTTGTGGTCTTCGAGCACTGCGACGTCCATGTCATCCGAAGGATTCGATCCTGGGTCCGGCTCCGTCACTTCGTCTTTGGCGTCGAATTCCCGAGCTTTGACGATAATGAAGCAAACCTTCTCAGGCGAAATCGCAAGCGTTACTTCCTCTTCCTCTGCCGGCTTTCCTGTTTGGTTCGATTGTTCTTGCATGATTATCACCTGAGGTTATCACCCCTTCTTACGGGGCGCGGCCAACTGCTCAGCCGGTAGGCAATCGCTATTTCCAGTCCGAGAGGTTCTGAAAGTCTTTTAGACAAGTCAATCCGCGGTGGGTTTGATGGAAATCAATGCGTTACAGCTCGTTCGTACGCTTAAATGAATTACCGTCGTGCTGAGGTAAGATTGGCGAAGAAAGGCAGTGAACCGTCTACGGGCGTGGAACTGCCCAATCGATGAACCAGTCTGCCGGTGAAGCATGGCGGAGGGACCCGTAGCCCTCTTGTTCGAGAACCCCGGAGGAGACTCCGGTCCGACGGACAGATGGCGCGGGTCCTGCGCTTTCGGTTCGATGAGCTGAGATAGCGCATGTATATTGGAGACTGCGGCCGCTCATATTTCGCAAGCCGGGCATGCGGCATGAATCGGTTCCAATGACGCCAAGAACGGAAACCTACCCCGTCGATGTCGAACCCGAACAGATCGTTCGCTGGATTGAAGCCGAGTTGGCGGCGGCGCCGCGCCGCTTCAGGATCACCGCAACGCGCAGTGTGGAATTGCGGGAACTTCCAATTACCAAGGAAATCCACTTCGGTGATGAAGAACGCCAAGACCTCAGCGAAATCGCGACCATTGCGACGCTGGAAATTGCGCCGCGCAACGCAAACGAGGGCTGGCTTCTTAGGGTTATTGTCGCAGACGAAGCCGGACCCCGCATCCCAGACGCCGGAGCCACGAACGGGCGTGAACAGGGGATCGATCTTGGCACTTTTCAGAAAGAGTTCATTCGCCCCGGACGCGGAATCGCAGATGTCATCGCCGAAGTGGACAGCCCGGCTGCCAAAGCCCGTGTTAGCCGGCTCCTCAACGCGATCATGAGGAATAGCCATAGACCGGGCGCGCGCTTGTCACAACGCTAAACAAGGTGCAGCAAAAATGGAGCGCCAGTACCGGTCATTTTGCAGCTCAACTTCAGGTGGAGAGTCGCTTCTGCCGGAGACGGAAGAATGACCTGGCGCGATATATTGGTTCATGTGAAGCCCTATGAAGACTCGTCTGAACACGTCGACGTCGCGATAAGGCTCGCAAGAACCTTTGGAGCGCAGCTTACGGGACTTTACACGCTGCATAATACTGCACTTCAGCCGCGATATAAGGTCCTGGCCGGTAAGGCGCAGCATCGCTTCCGTAAAGCTTTGGCCGCAAACGAAGTATCCGGCGATTGGAAAATTGGCGAGGGTGACGCAAGTGAGCTTTTGATCATCGCGGGCAGATTTCACGATCTGATTGTCGTCGAGCAAACAGATCCCGGCGCCACCCAGTCCGGTCCGAATATCCCGGAAGAGTGTGCGATATCAAGCGGCGTACCAGCCTTGGTTGTCCCTTTCCAGGGTGCGTTTCCCGAGACTGGCCGCCACGTTCTTGTCGCGTGGAACCAAAGCCGGGAAGCGGCAGTGGCGCTTCATGCAGCATTGCCGCTCATCGCTCGCGCGCAAAAGGTGACTATTCTTATTGGCCGAGGCAGAAACAGCTTCCACAGGATTACCCGTTATCCGCATCTCGATATTATTGGCTACCTTAGCAAGCACGCAGCCTCCATTGCGACGCACGCGTTCGAGGCTGCAGACTGGGAAGCGGGGCCAAGGATCTTGCAGGTCGCCGGCGAGACCGGCGCGGACGTCATCGTTATGGGCGCTTACGGCCATACCCGCTGGCGAGAACTTATCCTCGGCGGAGCAACCCGTCATATCCTTAAGAACATGACCTTACCTGTCCTGATGGCCCATTAATTCGGGACGGATTTTAGCCCTTGACGCAGATGAGCGGAGCAAGTCTCGCCACCTTCCTCGCAAGCCCTGCGGCCTCCGTCGCATCGACTACGGCGCCAACGTCCTTGTAAGCGCCGGGCGCTTCTTCGGCGACGCCGCGCCGCGACGGGCTTCTTATAATGATGCCGCGCGCCTTCAATTCGTCGATGACCTGCCGGCCGCTCCAGCGCTTCAGCGCCTGATGGCGGCTCATTTGCCGGCCGGCCCCGTGACAAGCGGAGGAGAACGCCAGCGCTTCGGACTCGGCGGTTCCCACAAGCACATAGGATGCCGTACCCATGCTTCCGCCGATAAGCACCGGCTGTCCAAAGGGCTTCAGGTCCGTGGGCAAGCTCGGATGATATGGACCGAAGGCGCGCGTCGCGCCCTTGCGATGCACATAGAACTGGCAAGCCCGTCCTCCGGCAAGATGCGGCTCTATCTTGCAGGTATTGTGCGATACGTCGAATAAAAGCGGTAGCTCCGCATGCGTGAACAACTGTGCGAAAACACGCCGGGTAAGATGTCCGATAATCTCACGGTTAGCGAGCGCGCAGTTGATGGCGCAGCGCATGGCGCCGAGATAACGCTGACCCAAATCGGACTTTATCGGCGCATAAGCAAGCTCCCGATCCGGGAGAAGCCAGCCTCCGGCTTCCGCCGCGATCGCCATCTCACGCATGAACTCGGTGCCGATCTGATGACCCAGTCCTCGCGATCCGCAGTGAATGGACAGGATGCATTCGCCTTTCTTCAACCCGAATGCAGTAGCCGCCGCATCATCGAAAATCTCCGCGACCTCTTGCACCTCCAAATAGTGATTGCCGGAGCCGAGTGTGCCCATCTCGCGCCTCTGACGTTTTCTGGCCTGATCCGAGACCGCTGCCGGATCGGCGCCCGCCATGCAACCGCGCTCCTCGATCCGGTTCAGATCCTCAGCCCGGCCATAGCCCCGCTCGATCCCCCAGCGCGCGCCGCCAAGCAGCATGGCCGTCATTTCGGCTTCGTCGAGCGTGATCGTGCTGTGCGACCCAAGCCCTACCGGGATTTCGCGATAAAGCGCATCGGCGAGCTCTGCCTGAACAGAGATAATCTTGTCGCGAGTCAATTGGGTCAAATGCGCGCGAACACCACAGGACACGTCAAACCCAACACCTCCAGCCGAAATTACGCCGCCCTCATCGGCGTCGAAGGCTGCCACCCCTCCAACCGGGAAACCGTACCCCCAATGGGCATCGGGCATGGCATAGGCTGCGCGGACGATCCCAGGAAGCGCAGCGACATTTCTGAGCTGTTCAGAAACCTTTTCGTCCATGTCACGGACGAGGCTCTCGCTGGCATAAATAATGGCCGGGACCCGCATCGCGCCGCTGGCAGGGATCTGCCAAGCGGTCTCGGACAATTTCTGCATCTGCGAGATGTCCATGGCTCCAACCTTCGTGTTCTAAACATCCACGACGCATTGCGCGCGCCACTCGCCGGGGTGGTCCTCGACGACGGCGAGCTCGGTAAGGGTCGCGCCCTTGACCTCGACGGCGGGGGCGTGCCGTTCTTGAGAGAGGGCCTCGCCGGTTGCTACGCCATGAAGCCGGTGGCCATCGATGCTGACCTTGAAGTCTCTAAAAATCATGCCTCGCGTGGCAATCTCAAAGACGATGGCATTAAGCCAATCCACGAGCAAAAACTCCACATTGGGCGCGTCGCATTCGATCTGTACGGCTTCCTTGAGTTGGATCTTGGCCGGATCGGTCATCACGGCCGTCATTGCCAAAGCCGCCTGCTCGAAAGCAGCTTCAAGGGTCGGGCCAACGCCGCACACACCGATATCGGCATCATGAGAGAAACGGATCGCTTTCAAGCTTCCATTGCTTTCCGGCTGAGGGTCCATTCGGTCAAATCGGCGTTCAATTCTGCTAGTTTTTTAGTTTGCGCTTCTCACCCTGCGGCAAGCTGCGCAGGAAGCCCGTAAACTTCTCCCACTCGGTGGCGCCCCAGACTTCCGTTGTGGCATGGCCGAAGGTGCGAATGATGGTTGCGACCTTTGTGGCGGTCTCTATGTCCGGTGCTGTAAAAATGTCGAGGTAGTCCGCAGGTCCGAGCACAACATAGCTCGCACCCCACTCGACATTCGGGCAACTCTTCCGAATTTGCTCCATAACCTCGTGGCTAAGCTCGGCAAGTGTACCCGGCGATTTCAAACTCTCGTGACTGAGACGGGTCAACATAATGAATGTGGCCATGTTTGCAGACTCCTGCAAATATCCAACGCGCGCATTGACTTCTGTCAAAATGTGCCAGAAGGCAGGCGGGCTTGATCTTGGTACATCCCCAATAAGCAGCGCGCTTGCCCACGCCAGATATCCAGATCGCGTGAATGCAGAGCATGGACGCGCGCGGCGGACAAGGCTTTTGCGTTTTAAATTTGTTTACCGTGGGCGGGTTTGGACAAGTTTGCCGGCAAGAAAGGTTAGTTGGTCTTTGTCCTCAGCGAGCCGTGCTTCGATGCCGTGCTCGCGGCCAAGCTGTTCAACCATCGCGTTGAGCAGCCGCGTTTGTCCGCCGACTATCCCCGATCCGCAATGGGTGAAGATGGCGTGGCGAACGCCCGCTTTCTCGCACCAGCGAAGTTGCTCGATGATCGGCGCATGGCCAATCGGTATTCCATCCCTTTTGCGAACCATTGACCGCGTGATAGTTGCACCGTCGCCGATGTAAAGATGCACTCCGCGCAAAGCGTTCGACGTGCTGGGAAAGGCGGCAATGTCAGGTACGTAAAACAAACAGCCGCTTTTGGCTGACACGCGATAACCGACCGCCGGCGCTCGGATGGAATGTAACACCGGAATAGCCTCGAACTTCAGGGCGCCGATCTTCACCACGCTTTGCGGGGGCATCTTGCGCCAGTCCGCAATATTATACCGATGGAGAAGTTCCGATGTCTCAGGCGCCGCATAAACGCTGCATGGGGCGCCTTTGGCAAGCCCGGCCGCATGATCGGGGTGGGCATGGGTGAGGAGGATCGCCGCTGGTGCGATGCCTCGGAGCTTGCCAAGCCAATCTGCGCCGCAATCAATCATGATCCGGGTGCCATCCTCCTCAACGAGCAAGGCGCTATGACGCCAATGCCGCCGGGAGCGAAGCTTGATACCTCCGCGCGTCCCGAGAAAGGTCACCTTCATTTTATTGGCCGCTCTCATCTTGATCGCCGGCGTATGTGCTCAAGGTGACTTAAGTGTCTTGACAGAAATCAAGGTGACACCGCCGATCCAGGTGAAGCATATAGCCTTTCCCTAAAGACGTCGAAGTGGCTTTGAGGGTAGAAGTGCCTCTGGGATTGCGGTGTGCGATGAAAGAGTCCCCGCGCCGGATTACAACCAGCCAAAGAATGACACCGCTTATCCCCTGGCTGCGGAAGGAACTGAAATTTGGGGCCGCGAAGGCGGCACGTGTTCATCCGATTTGGCAAGGCTTGATATTCATCATAGCCGTGTCGCGCAAATGCATCACCGTGTGCATGTGGAGCCAGGCACGAAACGAGACGGCACTGCCTTCCCCTCGCGCGACCGTGGGGCGTGCGAGCGTGAGTTATTGCCGTCATTCGTTATTGCCGTCATTCGCGAGCTCGTGCATGAGCTTCATCCGCAACGGGCAAAGATCATGCATGTGTCCGCATCGAGCCGTCTGGAGCGGGATCTCGGCATCGACAGTCTAGGGTGGACGGAGCTCATTCTGAGGATCGAACGGTCCTTCCGCGTGCGGCATCACCACGCGCGCGTTGACCATGTCCGGAGAGCCCCCGACGGCGAGCGATGCGGAATAAATAATTTTCGGGAAATTCGACGCATTAAAAAAATCCTCGCTTTAATTTCTGCACGGCGAATTTGCCATGTAGGCGCGCCGCGAATGGCGGGGAAATTTAGTGGCGAATTTATCCCGCAGGCAGCGCGCAATAGAATTCGGCTTTAAAAATCCGAGGTCTTTTTTTTTGGCGGCGGCCTAATGCGCGACTTTCAGTTCTTCTTCAGTAAGTTCAGTAAGCTTAACCATGGCGCTTTTTGTGCCCTTTGCGCGTTGACCAAGCCGGAATTAATTCTAATTTACATCGCTGCTCCTTTGCTCATCCGGTTGAGCCAGCTCGCCCGGCCATTCTGCCCGCAGACTTCAATCAAATACGTCTTCCTACGTATTTGACCGCATTGATATCGGTCATGCGAAAATGAAGCTCGCGCCACCAGATTCGCGAAGAGCGCCCTAATTCGTGGACTTGCTTTCGCAAGAACCGCCCGCCTTAAACGCCTGCGGCAGAATGTCAACGTCCATTTGATGCCTGTCAAAGCGGCCTGTAGCTCGCTCATTCATTCTTAAACCGAAACACGCAGGGCTCGCTATGGCGTGGGACCGAATCCGAAAGCATCCAGAGGACCGCTTCGGCGCCAACCTTTTTGATTACGAGGAGTGCGCAAAGACCTTCTCCTGGGCTCAGGCGCGAAGGCTGCTTGACGGCTTGCCGGGCGGCGGTCTCAACATCACGCACGAGGCGGTCGACCGGCACGTGCTGGCAGGCCGCGGCGAGAAGCTAGCCTTGCGCTGGATCGGGCGCGACGAGCAGCCTCAGGACTTCACCTATGCCGAGCTGAGCGCTGCTGTAAACCGGTTTGCCAATGTTCTGGCGCAGCGCGAGGTAAGCAAGGGCGGGCGCGTCTTCTCGCTGCTCGGCCGCGTCCCTGAACTCTACATAGCCGCTCTCGGCGCGCTCAAGACCGGCAGTGTCTTTTCACCCTTGTTCTCAGCGTTCGGCCCCGAACCGATCAAGGCGCGCATGACGATTGGCGAGGCCAAAGTTCTGATCACCTCCGAAGCGCTTTACCGTCGCAAAGTCGAGCCGTGGCGCAAGGAGCTTGCGAGCCTCGAACACGTTTTGCTGACAGAATGTTCGAGCAATCCTCCGAACGGAACGAGCAGTCTGTCGGCGGCGATGGCAACTTCCCCGGACACATTCGAAACGGTCTGGACCGGTCCCGAAGACATGGCCCTTCTGCATTTCACCAGCGGTACGACCGGACGCCCAAAGGGAGCAGTGCACGTTCATGAGGCTGTTGTCGCGCATAACGTCACTGGCCGTCTCGCGCTCGACCTCCAGCGAAGAGGACGTCTTCTGGTGCACAGCGGACCCAGGGTGGGTGACGGGCACTTCCTATGGCATCATCTCTCCACTGACCAATGGCGCGACCTTGATCGTAGACCAGGCGGAATTCGACGCCGAACGCTGGTATCGCATCCTGGAGCAGCAAAAGGTTACGGTCTGGTACACGGCGCCGACCGCAATTCGTATGCTCATGAAGGCGGGAGCCGAGATCGCCAAGCGGTTCGATTTGTCCAGTTTGCGCCTGATGGCGAGCGTCGGCGAGCCGCTCAATCCCGAGGCCGTGATCTGGGGTGTCGAGGCCTTCGGCAAGCCGTTCCACGACAATTGGTGGCAGACCGAGACCGGCGGGATCATGATCTCGAATTTCCGATCAATGGACGTGAAGCCAGGTTCGATGGGCCGTCCGTTGCCGGGCATCACGGCCGGAATTGTCGAGCGGACCGAGGGCGAAGTCAGTGCGCGAGATCGCCGAGCCCATGAAAATGGGCGAGCTTGCGCTGCGCCCAGGCTGGCCATCCATGATGCGCGCCTATCTCAACGAAGAGGAGCGGTACCGCAAATGCTTCAGCGGGGGCTGGTATCTCACCGGCGACCTCGCGATGCGTGACGAGGAGGGCTATTACTGGTTTGTCGGCCGATCCGACGATCTCATCAAGAGCGCAGGCCATCTCATTGGGCCATTCGAGGTGGAAAGCACGCTCATGGAGCACCCGGCGGTCGCCGAGGCGGGCGTAATCGGCATTCCCGATCCGACTGTGGGCGAAGTCGTGAAGGCGTTCGTCGTGCTGAAAAGCGGTTTCGAGCCAACCGAGGCGCTGCGCAAGGAACTGCTTGGCCATGCGCGGGCGCGCCTCGGCTCAGCCGTCGCGCCGAAGGAGATCGCATTGCGCCAGAATTTGCCGAAAACCCGCAGTGGCAAGATCATGCGCCGCCTGCTGAAAGCGCGCGAGCTTGGCCTGCCCCAAGGGGATATCTCGACCCTGGAAAGCGAGGAGCGATGATCGCAGTGATGGACAAACCGCACCTTACGCGGGAGCACGCGCTGGACCTTCTAAAGCAGATGATCCGCATCCGCGAGTTCGAGGACAAATGCGCCGAACTCTACACTAAGGAGAAGATCCGCGGCTTTCTTCACCTTTACGACGGAGAGGAGGCCGTCGCAGTTGGTATCATTCCCGTGCTGGAGAAGCGCGACCGGATCGTGGCCACTTATCGCGAACACGGGCATGCGCTTGTGCGCGGCGTACCGATGACGACTGTGCTCGCCGAAATGTACGGGAAGCAAGAAGGCTGCAGCCGGGGGCGCGGCGGCTCCATGCATTTGTTCGATCAGCGCCACCAATTTTTATGGCGGCAACGCCATAGTGGGTGGCGGCTTGCCGCTCGCAATCGGGCTTGCGCTTGCCGATCACATGCAAGGCGAGAACACCGTCACAGCCTGCTTCTTCGGCGACGGCGCGGTGGCGGAAGGCGAGTTTCACGAGAGCCTCAATCTCGCGGCGCTTTGGGGGCTGCCGGTATTGTTCGTGTGCGAGAACAATCTCTACGCCATGGGCACGGCGCTCGCGATTTCGCGAATCGGAGACGGATATTCAGCGCAAGGCCGCCTGTTACCGGATCGCCTCCGAGGCCGTTGACGGAATGGACGTCGTCGCCGTCGAAGCTGCGGCGCGGCGAGCGGTGCATGCAATCCGCGAGAGCGGCAAGCCTTATTTTCTCGAATGCCGAACCTACCGGCTGCGCGCGCATTCCATGTTCGACGCCCAGCTTTACCGCGACAAGTCGGAGGTCGAAGCTTGGCGGCGGAAGGAGCCAATTCTGCGTTTTCAGGGCTGGCTGGAGGCCAATCACATGATCCATCCCGAAGAGATCGACAGGATCCATAAGGAAATCGCTGCCGAGATCGCTGATGCGGTCGCGTTTGCGGAAGCCGGAACATGGGAGCCTGTCGAGCAGCTCACCCATTTCACCTATGCGGCAGAGTTGGGAGGGCAGTAGGCGCATGATGGCCGAGGCAGCTCCATCCACTTCGATCGAACTTAGCTACCGCGAAGCCGTGCGCGAGGCTATCCGCGATGCGCTGCGCCGGGATGAGCGCGTCTTTCTGATGGGCGAGGACGTTGGCCGCTATGGCGGCTGCTATGCCGTAAGCAAAGGACTGTTGGCCGAGTTTGGCCCAGAGCGAATTCGCGACACGCCCCTATCAGAGTCCGGCTTTACCGGGGCAGGCATTGGCGCAGCGATGGCTGGCATGCGCCCGATTGTCGAACTGATGACGGTGAATTTCAGCCTGCTGGCCCTCGATCAAATTCTCAACAACGCCGCCACAGTGCGCCACATGTCTGGAAACCAGTTCGGCGTACCCGTGGTGATCCGCATGGCGACCGGCGCAGGCCGTCAACTCGCCGCGCAGCATTCGCATAGTCTTGAAGGCTGGTATGCGCACATTCCGGGCATCAAAGTGTTGGCCCCAGCAACACTCGAAGACGCGCGCGGCATGTTGTGGACCGCCCTACAGGATCCTGACCCGGTGCTGATCTTCGAAAATGTCATGCTCTACAACATGACGGGCACGCTGGCCCCGGATGCTGGCGCCGTTGACATTGAGAAGGGGGCCATCCGGCGCACGGGGCACGACATTTCGCTTATCACCTATGGCGGCTCGCTATGGAAGACGCTTGAAGCCGCCGCTGAGCTTGCCAGCGAGAACATCGATGCGGAGGTAATCGATTTGCGGACCTTACGCCCACTCGATGATGCGACGATCATGGCGTCCGTCAAAAAAACGCGCCGGGCTGTGATCGTCGATGAGGGGTGGCGCAGCGGTAGCCTGGCGGCGGAAATCTGCACGCGCATTGTTGAGCAAGCGTTCTGGGACCTCGACGGGCCGGTTGGCCGGGTTTGCAGCGAAGAAGTACCCATTCCTTACCCCCGGCACCTTGAGATTGCCGCGATCCCGCAAGCGCCCAAGATCGTTGCTGCGGCAAAAGCCGCTCTGGGGCTGACATAGGGGTGCGCCGTGGCCGAGTTCCGCATGCCCTCGCTTGGCGCCGATATGGAGGCGGGCACGCTTGTCGAATGGCTGGTGAAGCCTGGCGATAAGGTCAAACGTGGTGACATTGTCGCTGTCGTGGATACGCAGAAGGGAGCAATCGAAATAGAAGTATTTGAGGCCGGTGAGGTTGAAGAAATCTTGGCGAGCCTCAATAGCAAGGTGCCGGTAGGGACACCGCTTGCGCGGATAATAGGGGAAGGGGAAGCCGCTGCGCCGGGGGCTCCGGCCCCGCGCTTTGCGCCAGCGGCCGCAATGCCGGAAATTCGGCCGCTTGCGGCGCCGCCAGCGCAACCATCGGCTCCTCTTGCTGTAGCAGGCGTTCCAGCTCAGAAGCACATCTCGCCCGCTGCCCGCCGCCTCGCGGAATTGCGGGGGATCGACCTCGCAGATATCAAGGGCAGCGGCCCCGGGGGCGCAATTGTCGTCGCCGATGTCGAGCAAAGGCTCCGTGAACCCGTGCAAATCGAAGAGAAGCGGCGGGTTGGGCTTGACCTCGAAGGCATGCGCAGCGCAATCGCTGCGGCCATGGCGCGATCCAAGCGCGAAATTCCGCATTATTATCTCGAACATCAAGTTGACCTCACGGCATCCGAGCAATGGCTCGCCCGCACCAACGCAACGCGGCCACCCGACTCTCGCCTGCTGTTCGGCACACTTGCCGTTAAAGCAGTCGCGCTTGCCGCGCGCCGCTTTCCTGCGTTTAACGGCTTCTATCGTGATGGCAAATTCGAGCCATCGCCTGCTGTGCATACTGGCGTCGCCATTGCAATTCGCGGAGGTGGATTGGCCGCGCCAGCGCTGCGGGACGCCGATCAACTTCCGCTTGACGAGCTGATGGCACGCTTGCGCGACCTCGTACAACGCATGCGCGCGGGCCGGGTCCGCAGCTCCGAAATCGCCGACGCCACGATCACCGTTTCGAGTCTTGGGGACCGCGGCGTCGAAACGCTTTATGGCATTATCTATCCGCCCCAGGTCGCGCTCGTTGGGTTCGGCAAGCCCGCGCTACGACCCTGGGTGGTGGATGGCGCCGTTGCGCCACGCTCCGTTGTCGCGATCACGCTCTCGGCGGACCATCGAGTGAGCGATGGACACGCGGGCGCGCTGTTCCTTGCCGAGATCGGCAGACTGTTACAGGAGCCGGACAAGCTATGAACAAGAACGAAATTCGCAAGGTCTTGCAGGAGGAACTCGGGAACATTGCGCCCGAAGCAGACTTACAGAACCTGCAACCGTCGGCGGATGTCCGTGAGGCCCTCGACATCGATTCAATCGATTTTCTTAATTTTATTACGGCAATCCATCATCGTCTCGGGATCGACATCCCCGAACTGGATTACCCCAAACTCTTCACGCTTGAAGGCGCTGTCAGCTATCTCCGATCAAAGCTGCCTCGGAGCAATGTTTAAGCTGGTCTCGCATTGCTTGGCATAGAGCTTTTTGCCCCCGGGCGTTTGCAGGCGGTAAGCCATCGCCTCGACAGGCGTTGGATTTTCTGGCGCAGGTGGTGCAGCGGCAAACCGCTCGCCCAAGGACGGATGATGGGCGTCCCGGCCCAGGGCAATAAGCGGCTCGATACTGGCCGCTACGCAGGCCTTCACATTGGCCTCGCTGAAGTAGCCGTTATCGGCGAGCACGGTTTCCGCCTTGCCCAACTCTTCAGGCAGGGCGCTTGTCTTGGCCAGCATCGGTTCGAGCTGCTGCTTATCGTTCGTGGCCTGAACCACATCGCCCGCAACCACCAGCAAGCTGCCTTCCGCGACAACGGCTTGGGCGTTGTAGCATTGCTCGAAGCCGCCGCCTGCAACCGGCATGATGCGCGATTCTTCATCTGTCAGATTGATTTGATCCGTTGGCAGCGGCCCTTCCACCGGCGGCGCGGGCGGCCTGCCGCCGGGCTTTTTGCCCGTGGTCTTCTGTTTGGCCTCGCGCGCGGCAACTTTTGCCTGATGTTCAGCCAGCTCCCGCTCGTAACGCTCTTTGGCGCGCGCCTCGATCTTCGCCCGGGCTTCGGCCAGCTTCCGCAGCCGCTCCTCGCGCCGCGCCAGCTCGTCCGGAATGGACATCCCGTCTGGAAGGTCTGCTTTATCGGCGGCTTCGGCCTTCGCCATCAGCTCCGCCACCTCGGCCTTCAGTTGTGCCTCAAGCTTGCCGACATGCTCATAAGACAGCGCGCTGTGCTTGCTGGCATTGGCGTGGACCTTCGTGCCGTCCAGCGCCACCGTACCCAGCTTCAGCAACAGCGCCTCGATCTCCTTCAAAAAGCGCTTGCGGAACGCCGCGATGGTGCCGTGATCGGGATGCTGGTTTGCGGCAACGAAACGGAAGGCCACAGAGTCGATAAGTCGCCCGCTCCAGCTTGCGGCTGGAAAACACGCCTGTGGCGTAACCGTAGACCAGAAGAGCAAGCAACAGCCGCGGATGGTAGCTGGCCGAGCCCGAGCCGCGATAAGCCCCGCTCATCGCCAAGACGTCCAGCCCCTCGATCACCTCCACCACAAAGCGCGCCAGATGCCGTTCCGGCAGCCAATCCTCAACCGAGGGCGGCAGCAAATATGGCGTTTGACGGTCGATGGGGCGGAAATTGCTCATGGGCTGTCTTCCGAAGCTGACGAATCAATGTGCAAATTCTAGCCCGCGTTTCGGAATCAAGCTAAGTCCGACATGCTGCTAGACACGATCACCGGCGCGCTGGTAGGTATGCATAAGGCGTATCAAAAGTCTTTCTCTTCTCTTCCGATACCGCCAGAAATAGTAACACCACAATCATGACCGCGGTGAAGATTTGGTAACACTCCCAAAACCGCATGATCCTCTTCCTATCTTGGTAAAAAGCTACAGCTGATCAATTGGGCTCCTTCTGGGGTTCAACGCCAGCGTTTAAGCTCGAAGGTCAATCAAACTGTGCTAGCTAAGTTCGGCGTTCTCAAACGGCGCTTTTGTCCGGTTGGCGGCCAATGCTAAATCCTTCGCGACTTGACGAACCTCGCGTATGTGCCCGACTTTGACATCGACGGTGTCCCTGAAATAAAGGCGCTCAGTCGTATCCACAGTGTTACAAAATCGAGCAAGCTTATCTATGGCATCGCTCACGGCTCTATGAAGTATGGAAAGCCGCTCTTGCGCGCTACCAATCTGCTGATTGGGTTGCAAATCTTCGGACATCATTAATTTATGCCGCCTTCGGTTATTCTTATATTATTAAAGGAGCTCAGGAGAAGGCGTTACACTAATCCTTATTTCTTGTCGCCGACTTACTATTTCTGTGACAAAGCTGGGAAGAGCACAATAAAATTCCTCGCGTGTCTTCTCTGGCTTGGGGCTGCAAATAGAATCGCCAAGCTTATCCTTGGCTGCATAGGCATATGCGTGCGTGTGGATAGCTGTCGGCCTCTAGTTGTGGCGTAAAAACGAATCCGACAATTTCGAGCCCTTCCCGGAGGCTGTTAAGTCTCTAAAAGAAGAAAGCGCCCGGCACGACCTGAGCGGGGTTTTCTTTTATCCGAGGTCGCCGTTCGATACGGCGACCTCGGTTGCGTCGGAGATGCACTCACTGCGCGCCGGTTTAGCCTGTTGCGGCTGGCGAAGGGACGAATCCGCCATCCGCCGTCCCGCCGTTAGCGTTGGCTTTATGCTGTCAACGCCACCTGGAAACATAGGCCGCAAGTTGGACGGGATGTTTCCCCAGATAGCAGCGCGCGTCCCCCCAGGCCCTCGTTGCTGGCTGGGGGGGTGAATGCATATTCTTCCACGCCGGTTTATTTGGGTTGCTTATGTGGGCGAAAGCACCGCCTGCGCCTCGCTGGTGCATCATGTAAAGGTCGCTCGGCGTAGGATCGCGGCCGAACCTTCGGCGAATGCTAGTTTCGCAACGCCAGCATTAAAAATAGCTATAAAAAAAACACACGCCCCTCCCGACACGCCCCGCGCGCGCGGGACGTGTCGGGAGGGGGAACATCGCTTGCGGCTGGATGCATGTTGCGAGATGATTGGCCTTTCGCCCGCGTCAAGATCGGTTAAACGGGAAGGGTAAGGCTCAATGGGCCATGAGCACCGGGATCATCATATGCTCGAGGATATGGCGCGTCGCTCCGCCGAGGATAAGTTCCCGCCAAGCTGCTCGTCCATAAGCTCCCATGACCATGAGGTCGGAGTTGGTCGTTTCCGCCAGTTGCAGAAGTCTCGCGCCTGCCTCGACATCTCTCGCTTCGAACGCGTAAGTCGAGACGTCGCGCGCGTGCCTGCCGAGATAGTCGACGATATTGAGTTTCGGATAGCGAGTAATACTGGCAAAACTTTCCTTAGCTTCGCCGATCACCAGTGTCACATGCTCCGCGCGCTCGATAAGAGGCAGGGCGCCGTGGAGGGCTGCCGCAGCTTGACGGCTATTGTTCCAGGCGACGAGGATACGGTGGCCAATTGTAGGAAAATCCCCCTCGAAGGGGATCACGAGCGTGGGTTTGCCGCTCGCCATCACACAATTCTCGGCAACGTCCCAGCCATATTCATCAAAGCCGGGATGGTTCTGCTCCACAATTATTAGATCGTGAAATCGCCCGGCGAGCGTAAGAAGCTCGCTTGCATTTCCCTCGCCCATCTCCCAGTCGCCGGAGACACCGGCTTCCCTTAGAGCCTCGCGGAAGCGCTGCTCGGCCTTAGCCGCGACTGGAGCACTCCGCGATAGAGTTGCTGCTACAGCTTTGCAATTTTTGCCCAAAGTTCTTTTAAGAATCGCGACGTCGTGGCGTGTATAAAGCGCCGTAAGGCGCGCCTCGAAGTCTTTCGCAAGACGCAAGGCAACTTCGATATGTTCGGGCCACCCCTCATAGGCCCTTACGTGAACCAGCATGTCGCCCCACGCCATCGCCCTGCCTCCGCGGCAAATCAAAGAAATTAAGGTTTCTCGACAGAAAGCCGAGGCCTTCTCGTATCGAGGATGCGGAGACAGCGCAGGCTTGACTTTGATTTGCGTCAAGGAAGGGGGATCCGCCACATGAGATTACTGGGCGGGACAAACGAACTTTGTTTTCTTCAACAAGCTGCGCCGATCAATCTTAGCAGGATTTGGACAGCGCACTTTTTGGCAACCCAACTGACTGCTTGCGCACGGACGAGCGACGGGGGATGACATATGAGACGATTGATACTCGGTTTCACAATTGTACTGGCCGCTTTCCCGTTCATCTCGGGCCAGGCGCAAACGCCCGACGACATAGAGGCGGGGCGCAAACTTGCTCAAAAGTTCTGCGCTAATTGCCACGCTATCGGCATGACCGGACGAAGCGCTCATCCAAGCGCTCCTCCCTTCCGGGATATCGCCGCAAAAGGCAATGTCGAAAACCTGGAAGAGGCGCTTGGCGAGGGGATTGTCGTCGGGCACCCCGATATGCCGCAATTCAAGTTCAAGCCGCAAAATGTCGGGGCCTTGATCGCCTACCTCAAGAGCTTGAGCGGGAAAAGCTGAACAGCATTTCGGTGAGGCGCCGAAACCAGCCTTACCCCATCCCGGCAACGCGCTCAAAGCCATGTCTTTTGTCCGTTGGCCGGAGAGAGGCGGTTGCGTGGGGGGAGGTTCTGGCTTAGCGATCTGTTGTGGTGTCATCGGCGGAGCCATGCGGGTGAGGTGGTCGCAGCCAAATCGGGCAGCGCGTGACAAGCTTCGCACCATTTGGTCAACACCGCCGGCATGCAGTATAGAGGCCCACAGCTACCAACTAAGCTTATGTTTTGACGCGGATCAAAAAAGCGCCCACCAAGGCCTGCTACAAAAAATTCATTTCGGGCGGCTTTGGAAATCAACGAGCGGGCTGGAGTAGCAATGACTGACGCACGCGCCCTGGCGCTGAAAGCGGCCGAAATTGGCATCATGGACGACGATCCCCAAAGTGGGACGGTCTACTGGTCACCGACACTTTACGGGATCCTTGGAGTGGAAGCCGGCATGCCGCCCTCCATCGCTGCCTATTTCGGCCAAGTTCATCCCGAGGACCGTGGCGCGGTCCTCGGGCTGGCGGCGACAGCCAAACAGTCTACAGAAGACCGGGCCTTTACGATTGGGCACCGCATTATGCGCCCCGATGGAGAAATGCGTTGGCTGAGCCTGCGTCTCCAGGCCTTCGGCGCGGCGCAAGAAAAATACGGTCAAGCCCACACCATTTTCAGTGTGATGGACATCACCGACTGGAAGGCGAAGGAGGAAGAAGCCAAGCACAGCGAAGCTCGGCTCAGTGCCATCCTTTCCATTGCGCCCAGCGCGATCATCTCCATCGATGCCAGTCAGCGCATCACGCTCTTCAACGAAGCGGCCGAGCAGCTCTTCGGTTATCGGAGCGATGAGATCATTGGCCAGCCGCTTGAGCTTTTGCTCCCGCACCGGTTTCGCTTTGCCCATCAAGAACAATGTGGAGCGGTTCTGGGGGAGCGGTGAAAACACACGGCGCATGGGCGAGCGGCAAGGCGTGGCGGGTCTGCGCAAGGATGGCAGCGAATTTCCCGCCGAAGCCTCAATCTCAAAGATCGAGGTCGGCGGCGAAAGGATATTTATCGTGGCGCTGACGGACATTACCGAGCGTAAGTTCGCCGCCGAACAACTCGCCAATATGAACAAAATTCTTGAGCAACGCGTGGCCGATCGCACTCAAGAGCTGGAAATCGCCATGAAGCGGCGGGAGGAGGCGCAAAAACAGCTCGTCCAATCGCAGCGGATGGAAGCCTTTGGTCAGCTCACCGGCGGCATCGCCCACGACTTCAACAATCTGCTTGCGATCGTCAGCGGCAGTCTCGAACTCCTGGAACCGGATGTGCGGAGCGCCACGGCCCGCGAGCATCTTGACCGCGCAAGCAACGCCTCCGAGATGGGAGCGCGGCTGACGTCGCGCCTGTTAACCTTTGCGCGCCGGCGGCGTCTTGAGCCTACCGTCCTTAATCTGAATGAGCAGGTGACGGGGCTTTTGGAATTGCTTAGGCGCACGCTCGGCGAGCAGATCGTCCTCCGAACGTCTCTCATCAGCGATCCCTGGCTCACGCGCGCCGATCCAAGCGAGGTCGAGAACGCGATCCTGAACCTTGCTCTTAACGCTCGCGACGCAATGCCGATTGGGGGCCGCCTCATTATCGAAACGGACAATGTTGCGATTGACGCGGGCCAGGCGGCTGAGGTGAAGGGAACGCAAGCCGGCGACTATGTGCGGCTGTCCATCAGCGATAGCGGGGTTGGCATCGCTCCGGATGTCTTGCCGAAGGTGTTCGAGCCCTTTTTCACAACCAAGGGAACCGGACGCGGATCGGGGCTCGGGCTTAGCACGCTTTATGGCTTTGCGAGCCAATCCGGCGGCAGCGTGACAATTTACAGCGAGCCTGGCAAGGGAACTTCCGTCAGTCTTTACCTGCCGCGCGCCGAAGAGGAAGCAGGGAGCGCCAAGCGGGCGGCGAGCCGTACGGGGGCCGTCTTATACTCCCGGCACAATGAGACGGTGCTGGTCGTCGAGGACAATCCGGAGGTTCGCGAGACGACGCTGCAAAGGGTGGAAGGGCTTGGCTATGTGGTCGCCGAAGCGGCAACCGGTCCGCAGGCCGTGGAGGTTTTGAATAGCGACCCCCAGATCGCGCTTGTCTTTAGCGACGTTGTGATGGCGGGCGGCATGTCGGGATATGATCTTGGTCTTTGGGTGCGAGAGCATAAGCCTCATGTCAAGGTGCTGCTGACGTCCGGTTTTGCTCCGGAGTTAGCCGATAAGGGACGCGAAGGCGAGTTCGAGCTGCTGCGCAAGCCCTTTAACCGCGTCGAGCTTTCCAACGCATTGAGCCGCGTGCTTTACGGAGCGGAAGACCATTAAAGCTTTTTGACCTCGATACCGAAGGCGTAGCCGACGCTGCGCACGGTTTTTATGAGCCTCGGCCGCTCATTGTCGGGCTCGATCTTGCGCCTGAGCCGGGCCACAAGACCGTCGATGGTCCTATCGAGGGGCGACCAATCCTGGCCTTTCAGGAGGTCCATGATGTTGTCGCGGGAAAGGACGCGTCCTGGACGCCTGACAAGGATGCTCAAAAGTTCGAACTCGGCGGTGGTGAGATCGCAGGGTTCTCCCGAGGGGCCTTCAGCTCCCGCCGCGCAATGTCCAGGACCCAGCCTTCGAACTCGTAGCGCTCGGAAGAAGCACCCGCTATTGCCTCTGCCGGCTGCGGCTCATGGGCATAGCGGCGCAGCACCGCGCGGATCCGCGCCAGCACCTCACGCACGTGGAAGGGCTTGGCGATATAGTCATCGGCGCCAAGTTCAAGCCCGACCACGCGGTCGATGGTATCGCCCTTGCCGGTGATCATCACGATCGGCACGTTTGAGCGGGCGCGGACATCGCGGGCCAGTTTCAGCCCGTCTTCACCGCCAAGATTGAGATCGAGCGTGATCAGATCGGGCAGCGATTCGGTGAGGATGGCCAGCATCTCCGCGCCGCTTCCCGCAGCCGAGACTCGAAAGCCTTCTGGCTCGAGAGCCGCGCACAGCAAGGCGCGCACCTCCGGCTCGTCGTCGACTATCAGGATATGCGCCGTGTGTGAGACCTGAGACATATGCTCTACATAAACTTTCACATATTTGCACAATTGCCACGAGAACGGGGCGGTTTTGCACTCGATTGCACATGGCGCGCATACGGAAGGTAAATCGAGCTGGTTAAGTCAAGCTATCGATTTCAAGCCGGAGTTAACGCAATGAGCGCATCGGTAGCAAGCATTTCCCAGTATAGCGACAAGGCCACGCTTGGTCGAGTGACCCCCTTGATTTGCGAAAGCGTTCTGCCTGGTGGCGTGAGCAAAGCCTACGCGCCAAAGCAGGACATTTTCTACGAAGGCGACGAGAAGCGCAGCGTCTACCAGATCGAGGCCGGGGCCGTTTGCCTCTACAAAATGACGGCCGATGGAAGACGGCAGATATTCGACTTTGCCTTTGCGGGCGACGTCATCGGGCTTGGCGCGTCGGACGTCTATTTCTGCAGCGCCCAGAGCGTCGGCGCGACCTTGCTGAAGTCGGTGCCCTTCTCAAGGCTTCATCAGCTTGCCTCGCAGGATCCGAAATTTGCGCTTGGCCTTTATCAGGCAGTCTCTTCCGAACTCGAGGCAACGCGCAATCTTCTCCTCACGCTCGGTCAGCAAAACGCGCTTGAGCGTGTCGCCATTTTTCTGTTGACCTTATCGCAGCGCAACGCACGGGCGGGCAAAAATCCGCGCCTTCTCACCCTGCCGATGTCCCGCTCCGATATCGCGGATTTGCTCGGCATGAGTACGGAGACGGTGAGCCGTATGCTGAGCAAGCTCAAGGAGCAAAGGTTGATCGACATTATCAGGGGATCGCTCATTCAGATTATCAATCTCGACGGCCTCAAAGCGCTGGC
>CAVPNP010000007.1:0-5960 GCA_963706665.1 uncultured Alphaproteobacteria bacterium | reverse complement strand
AGGATTCCGACGATGATGCGCACCTTTTCCAAGATGATGCTGCGCACCGTTCCGACATGATCGTGCGCACCATTCCAATTTGATGCTGCGCAGGGTAGAGCCGTCTCTTACTGGTCATGGTTTTTTGACATCGGCAATCGATAGGGGTCAAGCCTCCTTGGTCTTATGGGCGCGCTTCTTGCGCATGCTTTCGCCGGTCAGTTGGATGCGATGGGCGTTATGCACAAGGCGGTCGAGGATGGCGTCGGCATAGGTTGGATCGCCGATGACGTCATGCCAGCGATCCACGGGGAGCTGGCTTGTCACCATCGTGGAGCGGCAGCCATAGCGCTCCTCAAGGAGTTCCAGAAGATCCTGCCTGGCCTCGGCATTGAGGATCGTCAGGCCGAAGTCGTCGAGGATGAGAAGATCGGCGCGGCCGAGTGTGCGTAACAGACGCGCATGCCTGCCGTCGCCTCGGGCAAGGGCCAGCTCGGCAAACAGTTTCGGCACTCTGCGGTAGAGAACGGAGCGGTTGTCCCGGCAGGCCTTGTGGCCAAGGGCGCACGCCAGCCAGCTTTTGCCGGTGCCGGTTTTGCCGCAGATGGCCAGATTGTCGTGGGCCTTGATCCAATCGCCCTCGCCAAGCTTTTGGAACAGCGCTCGATCGAGGCCGCGGGAGCTGCGGTAATCGACATCCTCAAGACAAGCCTGGTGCTTGAACTTCGCGTCTTTGAGCCGCGCCGAAAGCCGCTTCTCGTTCCTGAAGGTCAGTTCGCGATCAAGAAGCAGGCCAAGCCATTCGGCGTGACTGAGCGCGTCTGCCTCCGGAGAGGCGCCAAGGCTCTCGAAAGCCTTGGCCATGCCGTAAAGCCCCAGCGCGCGCAGTTGATCAAGGGTCGGGTGGGTGAGCATTCTTGCATCTCCTTAATGGTAATAGCGCGGTCCGCGGATATTGGCGTGCTGGATCGGCGGGGTTTGCGGATCGCTGTTTTTTGACGTCCGCCGATCAAGATTGTTGTCGAGGATGGATTTGACCGAGCCGTAAGTCCTGGCCCCGATATCGAGGGCCCGCGAGGCTGCGGCCTCAAGGCGATCGGCGCCATGGCTTTTGGCCAGCCGGATGACGCCAAGGCAGGAGCGAAAGCCCTGCTCGGGATGGGACCTGTGCGTGATGATCGCCTCGCAAAGCGCCGCTGTCGCGGGGCCGATCTTTGCCGCCTCCTCCCGGATGTGATCGAGTGTCCAGCCCGCATAGCGGCGGTGCCGCGACGGCATGTGCTCGGGCACGGTCGTATGCTTGTGATTGCCGCTCATCCTGAGATGGGCGGCAATCCGCTCGCCCTTGAGGAAGACCTCCACCGTTCGGCTGGTGAGCCGCACCTCTACTTCAAGACGCGCAAAACGGTACGGCACGCTATAGTAGTGGTCGCCGACTTCGACGTGATAATCGATGCCGACCCGGCGCAAACACCATTGCGCAAAAACGTAAGGCTCCGAGGGAAGCGGCTTCAAGGCCGGACGGTCGATCTCTTCGAGAAGCTGGCGCCGCGTCTTGCCAAGCCTTCGGATCGGTCTTTCCTCGTTCAGCTGCTTGAGAAAAGCCGAAAGCGCCGCGTTGACCTCCAACAAGGAACAGAAACTGCGGTTGCGGAGCCGCCCGAGAAGCCAGCGCTCCACCAGGAGAACCGCCTGTTCTGCCTTGGCTTTATCCCTTGGCCGGCGTGGCCTGGCTGGCAAAATCGCAGTGTCGTAATGGGCCGCCATGTCCGCATAGCTGCGATTGACCTGCGGCTCGTAGAGGCAGCTTTTGATGATCGCCGTTTTGGTGTTGTCCGGAACCACAAGATGCGGCGCGCCGCCGATCGCTTGAAACGCCCCCGTATGGGCGCCGATAAAGTCGGCAAGCGTCTGCGTCCAGACGGCTTCCGCGTAAGTAAAGTTCGAGGCGCCCAGCACGGCCACGAAAATCTGGGCGTGCCGCGTCTCGCCGGTGAGCCGGTCGACAAGGACAGGGACGCCGTCGCCGGCAAAGTCGACGAACAGCTTCTCGCCTGCGGCGTGGGTCTGCCGCATCGTGACGGGAAGCCGTGCCGCAAAGGCCTGGTAGAGCTGGCAAAACCTCGAATAGCGGTAACCGCCTGGATGCTGAGCGATATACTCGTCCCAAAGGATGGACAAGGTGACGTGTTTGCGCCTGAGCTCGCGGTTAACCGCCGCCCAATCGGGTTCGGCGCGGCTGCGACGGCCGCCACGCCGGCCCCGAGCTCCATAGAGCGCCGCCTCAAGCTCGCTGTCGGTCATGCTCTCGGGCAGCGGCCAGCTCAAGCCCGCCGCCTGAAACCGCTTGATCGCGGCCCGCACCGTGGATTCGGCAAGGCCGGTTTGACGGGCGACGTCCCGGGCCGAAAGCGCCGCCGAAAATCTTAAACGAACAATCTCGCGCACGCGGCGCATCGCAATCCTCTCCGCTGGCATGCGGTCCCTCCTTCTGAAAGCGAAAGAGGCAACCGTAGTGGGACCAGCAAGAAAGGCTCTACCTGCGCACCATCATCTCGGAATGGTGCGCATGATCATCTCGGAATCCTGCGCAGCTTCAAATCGGAACGGTGCGCAGCTTGGAGTGGAATCCGCATTGGAAGCGGCTGAAGCGCCTTCTTTGCGGCCCATAGCGGTTCTATTCGATGGGCCAGGCGGCCTTGAGGTGATTAATCTCAGTTTAGACACTTTGCCGAAAACGCGCGGTATTGGTGCTGCGTTGAACGCGGCGCAAGCATTTGCAGCACAGGTGGTGTCGTCTTCTCCGCGCCAGGTGAGCCCGCTTTTGCACTTATCTAGCCACGCATTAGATGCTGCTGTTTCAATCTTTACAGGTGCACAAACGACTGAGCTTGCGCAACTTGCGCGCGCTTGCGAAGCGGCAGGTCTCCTTTTGCTTGCCAATGCTGTGGATCGCATGGGCGTACGCAAAGACGCCGAGAGCTCGCTTGCAACCGCCTATCTCGCCAGTGAAGTCGCCGCCGGATTGAAATGGGCATGAAGTGACGTAGACCACGCTACCCATGCCTTCGGGCTGGCCATCGCGCCGTCTCTTAATCTTCCTTTCCGACGGTCTCAGATCTCGGCAACCAAGTCTCCGATAGGCCGGGAAGAGACATTCCCGGTTAAAATGGCCTCGTCCGCAATCGAGTGAGGAGCGGAATTGCAGCTCGTGTCAGAGGTTTACTCAGGGTCGGGCCAAAACCCTTCCAATCCTCAGTTTCTTCCCGTGCGACACGAACGCGCGCGCGACGTGTCGCACGGGCGTTTTTTGTGCTGCCCGGAATTAGCCCCAATTCACGACGCACGGGAAATTCGCTAATTTAGGGAAATTCACTAAGTTCGGGAAATTCGCTAATTTAGGGAAATTCGCTAATTTCGGGAAATTCACGAAACTCATTAATACCGCCGACTGAGAGACATTTCGGGGAAAGCCCTAACCGTATGACCAACCCTCACTATGATGCCCGCCCGCTAGGCGACACGTCGCGCGCGCGCAGCGGTTTAAGAAGTTGCAGGGTCGGGGCTTGCCATGTTGCGAGAGCAGGTTGCGGCTTGTGAAGCCGCTCATCATCCCAACGCAGCTGATCGTCGTCAAACCGTGTCGACGCAAAGTTCCCATCGGGCAATGAAGATGCTTGCAATTTGAAGACTGCCATCGATTTGCCTTCCGCGTTAAGGAACGAGGCCTGCGCCGGTCACATAAAACTCGTCACAGCTTTGCGGGCTCCGCTGTTCGGGCGAGCGTCGGCCACGGACACGTGTCGAGAATTTTCGACAGGCCGAAGAGGAAGCCTGCAAGCAGCCGCCGCCGTAGGAGCTTCTCGCTCCACAGTATCTTCTCTGATCCCGCCAAAAGCGATTGCTCGTGAATGCCAAGACGCATTTCCAAGGTAGGCGTGAGAAGAACATATTCCGCAAGTACCGGTTTCGTGTGGAGACGTCGGAGCCGTAGATGGCGTCACTGCCGCAGGCGGGCCGTAACGGAGACAAGATAATCCATAACAACGCGCACCCGAGCTGATTTGCGTAGGTCAGAATGAACAACCAACCATATTTCGCGTGCAGCTTCCTTCCCCTCCGCTATACAGATCATATCATCGTCTCCTTCAACCAGGATATGGGGAATTGCTGCTAACCCCATGCTCGCTCGAACGCCGGTTATCAGAGATGTAAGATCATTGGTGAGCATGGAAAAAGACCGGCCTTGTGCAACCTGCTTTGTCCAGCGTTGCTGCGGAACATCTTCCAGCTCTTCATCATAACCGAGGAAGACGTAAGCATCTTCCTGCGTTGCCTTCAGATAATCGCGCGATCCATAAAGGCCAAAGTGCAAATCACCCAGCTTGCGTGTAACCAGCGCGTTTTCAGTGGGAGGTGTCAGCCGCACAGCCAGGTCAGCCTCGCGGTGACTGAGGTTTGCCCTCTCTGTCTGACCGGAAATGTCGAGGATAAGCTCTGGGAATTGATGCCGGAGCGGGGTCAGTCGTGGAACAAGCCATAGGCTTCCAAAGCTTGGGGGTACGCTGACGCGAACCAACCCTTCGACCCTATCGCCTCCATTTTGCGCCTGTCGCTGAAACGAAAATATGGCTTCTCAACTGCCGCGCTGCGCTGTTGAGACGTTCCCCTGACCGCCGGAACCGCCCAGCGCCGTTCTCTGGCACGATCACGCGTTCATTCGGTAGTAATCGATACTGAAGCCATGTGGCCGGCATTACTGCTGTCTAAGGTATTTAAATCGCCGACCGATGAGGTCGAACGGGAAGCATGGTGGTCTAAGTCCCTAGACCATCCACGAATAAGGAGAGTCCGTCACCGCAAGAGGAGACGGACGACGAAGCGCAGCCGGTTTAAAGCGCTGACTGTGCTGTGCGGCACAGCGCATTTTCCAAAAACTACCTAAACTTGGTCCGAGCAACTTTGCACGGCAAGCGCCAAATGCGCGTTCGTGATCGCGATGGTGGAGGAAGGCATGAAATGTGAGTCGGAGGCAGCGGATGAAATTCTACTTCTAATTCGGGCCTTAGCGATCGCAGGACGCAGGGAGGAGTTGATGCGGCAAGTTGGCGCTTATCGTGATATGTCGGAGAAATGCGACACGACATTCAGGATTAGGGGACCCGACCGCGCGCTCGTCGCCACGTCAGCGGCGGCCCAATTCAGAGGTGAAATCCTTTTGCGCGCGATTGCTCCGCATATACGGGCAACGACATTCGTCAAGCAGGTCGCCCAACCAACGCTGAGCAAGGCCCTCGTTCTCGAACTTCTCGAAGAAGTCCTCCCACGAGACCATCCTTCTTCGGCTGGGCGTTGTCTGACTGCCTAAAAATCAGGGCCAGCTGTTACCCGTAGCATTACCCCTGGAGTTTTGGCTTTGCGGTTGGATTGGCTTAAGTCCTTGATTTTAATGGCGCACCGGGGAAGATTTGAACTCCCGACCCCCAGATTCGTAGTCTGGTGCTCTATCCAGCTGAGCTAACGGTGCTGCCGCTGCGGCCCTTCCCGAGCGCGAGGCTTAAGCTATTACTGCCCTAAGTGTGGCTCACCAATTTATCACGACCCCGACGCGCAAGGCGAGCCCGACGGGGATCGAAGCAACCAGCTGGTTCGGCGACAATTAATTCGTGGCGCGCGAAAATTGAAGCGGATTTTTTGCCAGGTCCGGCGAGCAGTGCGCGGTAGGAGCTTAGGGCAGGTCACAGCTTAAGCCTCGCGCGGGTGATAGCACCTACCCGGAGCCGGCTTGTACGGTGTCTCACACGCACGAAGGCGACTTTTTGTTCGCGATTGTCAGCGCTAATTCGCGCCAAGCCGCGTTCAAATGTAGGACTAATTGTAAGACAACAAGCAATCCAGAAGCCGGGGCGTTGGTAGCTATTTGGTAGCTAGAGCCACTAGCTGCCGTGGTTAAACTCACATAAGTTACTGAAAGTAATGGT
>CAVPNP010000006.1:0-6505 GCA_963706665.1 uncultured Alphaproteobacteria bacterium | reverse complement strand
CCTCTGCACGTGTCTCTTGCTGTACTTACCTTCACGGCGCACAACCAGGCGCATTACGGCCTCGTGCAATTCGTCGAACTTTCGACCCGTCAGGATCGTGGCGAGCCATCTCAGTCGCAGCTTGCCAGGCGAGGGTTCGAAGACCCTTGAACATTATCGGAGCTTCTAAAATCTCCGGCGCACTCGTCCATTGCAGCCAAGGAGCGTCCCTGTTTCCAATATTTCGCCCTCAAACAGATCCCTCGCATGGCGACAACGATATAGAGCCCTTGAACTTCTACCCTCAGGGTTCGAGTGGATCATTTGTTCCTCCCACCGCCGGCCTACACCCACCGCTTCATTGCCGGCCTACCGGAAGAAATTCTCGTCCAATCACGTCCTTTGCGTCGAGGAAAAATAGTTTTTCCACTGTGCGTAATTAGTTGCTTCGGCAATCCGCAGTCGCTCCGCGTGGTTGATTAAGCCTCTCCCGTTGCTTAGTTCAAACCAACCAAAGAGAACCGCCTGAGCGGGCCAAAAATGCGCGAAGATCGACGGCCGCACGACCCAGGAACGCCGATCGAGATTGCCTGATCGCGAATGATCAGAGATGAAATCACGTCGATGTCCGCTTTGGGTCATTAGCCGACATGAACGACCCGTTCGCGTCATGTCCGTTCTTCCCCTCAAAGCAGACATTCGTCAGCGCAAGTGGGACGTCCGCTAAGTGCCAAAAGCGAAGGTGCTTCACGTCCAAGCACGCCGTCATGGCGACAGCCGATCCTGGCTATCTGCGCACCAGGCGAACGCAACGAGCCATTGGACTGTAGGATCTTGGCCATGGCGGCGCTTGAGGCCCTCAAGGCTTCTGGGCTGCGGCTTGCCCAGCTATCGGATCTAAAGGATGGCGGCGCAGCATGGCTGAATGGGCCGCTGTGTTCAATGGACAGTGAGTATCGGGCGGTGGAATGGCTTCGACCAGACGCCGCGCTAATCCTTCAGGCTGAGGATATAGGCAACGACGTTGCTCAGGTCGTTCTGTTCGAGGATGATATTGGGCATGGTCGGGTGCGAGCTCTGCAGCCAAACCCTTAACGCGGTGGCCGTCATGCCCGAGGTATTGGCGACGTCCTTGAAGCGGGGGGCTGTATGCTCGGGTGACGCGCCCTCGTCCGCTATCGCGTGACACTTCGCACAATATTGCTCGGCGTATGCGGCTCCTGCCTGAGGGTCGCCAGCCTCTTGCGCTGCGATACTGAGGCTACCGGGAAACAACAAGAGCAAGGTCAGTATCGCCAGCCGTCGCATTGATTCGCTCCTTGTTTGATGCGAGGAGAGTAAGAATCGGAGCGAGCCGCACGCTCCATTATTCGGCAAGCCACAAACTCCGAAAGTCTTTCCATGCGCGTGTTGGCTCTGGAGCATTTTCGCATTCTGCCTCGAACGGCTCTCGGTACATCTGGAACTCCGCATCGGAAATCAGGCCTAGCCTAAAGCAGTAGTTTTTCCTCTCACCAAGTAGGCGGTTTTTCATCTGGATCGTGACGTCTGTAAGGATGGCCTCAAGCGTGCGGCCCTGCCAAACTGCGTTCCCGTAGTCGGCGATCTCATAATCTAAGCCGACAAATTCCCAGCCTTCTGCAGTCTGACCGCGGTACCAGTTTGCGAGATCAGGAAACTCCCAGTCCACCAAAGCCTTTTCGTGATCAACTAGCAGCTTAATCCCTCTTGTGATCTCTTCAGCCAGCGCCCGTGCTTGCGCACCATGCTGAGCTCGAAGGTCGGCTTCCCGCGCCCCTTTTCTCTTTGTGTCCTCTTGGATCTGCCGCCTCTTTAGCTCTAGCTCTTTCCTCCGGTCCTCCTCTTTCCTGGCCAGAATTTCATTCTCGCGTCGGATCCTATCATCTCGATCCGCGACGACGTTGGGCTCGAACCAGACTGGGAGTACGGAAATGGAAATCTTGTCACGCCGGAAACTCGTAATGACATCGGAGAGGTCCGATCGACGAGCATAGATCGCCCCGCACTCACCATGTTTAGCCGCAATGAAGCCAGCTTCGACATTCGTGCGGCGGATCTCGGGTGCCGCATTAAAGCATCGAAGCAGTTTCCTACGCTGGTCATTTAGCAGCGCTCGATGAGCGTCTTCCTGCTCCGCGGTGGTTACACAGATATTCGCTGAACCGTTGTCAATCCTGATCAAGCCGAAGCCGTCAACCCCCGTCTCAATTTTGCTCTCGATCTCGGCTGCCTCTAGCTCGCAAAACTTTTCGAATTTCTCAAACTCATGGCCCGATAGGGTTTTGAGCTCCTCAAAAGTGCCATCCTCGATGAGACCAAGCAGCGGCGCCACGTAGCTGCGCGGCTGTCTCAAGAATTCACCCCGATTTGCGATCAGCACGTCATGGCTCTGCAAGCTGCTCTCAGAGCACTCGGATGGATCCAAGCGAACTGTATCTACTTTGTATTCGCTCAAAATGTCCTCAACTGTTACCACATCGATTTTCTCGGCTGGCGGGTGCAGGACGCAGACATCGGCCTGCTGCCGCTCGAACACGATGTCACCGCGAATGTTTCGTGCTACGTGTGGTGCCTTTCCACTAGAGTTGAAGGTCAAGACCCAGTCGGTCAATTCGCCTTTCATCAGAAAGCAATTCCGTTCCGTTTCGATGATCGGGCGTTCGGCGGAATTCTCACCCTCATGGTCTACATCTGATTTCTGTTCCATTCCTCGTTCCGCTTCCGCCATCGCCTCGTCGTAATCGTCTTGAAGTCCGTTCTCGGAAACGAACTTCTTGAGCCGGTCATTGAGGTCCGTCACAGTCGACAGATCAGGACTCCGCAGGGCGCTCTCGTATTCTTTCAGGAACAAAGCCAGGTCCCGGGTGTTCGGCGACATTATGTTTTTGGCGATCTGTTTCCGAAGGAACTGCTTATGTCTTGACGCGAGAGCAGTCGCCTTGCCGAGTTCTTCGATCTTTCTGTTTGTGCGCTCCTTCTCCCGATCCCGAACAAATTCGGGAAATTGAGCGATAGCTTCCATCCCACTTTTTAGTTTCGTTATGGTCGCTTCGATCGAGGGAATGTCCTCATCTCTGACCGCCTGCTGAAGCTCCGAAACCTCTTGGGCGATCGATGCAATGTCCGGCGTCTCCGGATGGAGCTTTAGATAAACGACCAAATCATCAAGGAAGGCGGTCGCGTTCTCGACCATTTGTTTGTCGCGCTTCCGCTTGTCTGGGGAGGGGACTGGCGGTTCGGGTTCCCGCTCCGGACCCCTAATATCTCGACTGACGTACCTTGCCGAGACCCACCCGGTCATGCCGTTCAAGAGCTCGATCCGCTGCCATTCACCCTCCGTTCGAAGGATTTTCAGGCGCGTCGCCTCGGGCAGTCGCCGAAGCTCTTTTGATGAGGTTGAGCTGCCCGTCCGCAGGCTAAGAAAGTCGGTCGTGGGATCGGTAAGTCCACTGACCTGACTGTTGAAGCTAACAAATCCACTGGAGCCAGCTTTAGGCAACGCGCCCATTAGCTCTGAAGTAGCCCGGATCAGGGCGTAAAGAAGGAGATCGTTCCGGGAGTGGATCCTGTGGCCGTCTACAGACCAGATTGGAGGCTCCAGCTTCTCTCCGCTGCTGAGAAAGGAGTCAGGCGGTATTAAGTTCTTTGAGATGAGCGCGTCCTTAAGCGGCCTGCCGCGGTCCTTATCTAACCAGCCAATGGAAATGGCATAAACGCCGTTCGATGAGTGTGTCACCGTCGTGCTTGGGAACCAGTGCAGATATGGCTCGGCCACCTCCTTAGCTTCTTCGGGGGTTGTTCTACTGGCTATTATGATCCAAGCAGCGGCGTCAGGAAGCTTAGCGTTGAGCCTCGGCGCGGTGTCGGCACGAATGAATTTGTCCCGCGAAATCTGTTCAGCTGGTGTGGATGGCTGCTGAGGCTGCGGCGGGCCGGCAAGCTGCTCCCCCGCCCTGCTCTCGATCTCCGTGATCTCGTCAATTGAAAGCAACCCAGAATTCGACCGGCCGATTGATCTACGATATGCGGCCAGCGCTGCCGCAGTCTCGGGACCGAAATCACCGTCAATTTCGCCATCGTAGTAGCCGAGCTCCTTCAGCCCAAATTGCATCCGCTTAACAGCGGCAATTTGCGCGCGCCGTTGCTCGGCCAGCTCCTGCTGCTCCTGTATGATCTTGGTGATAATCTCAAAAATAGCACCCTGGCCGAATGTGGGGCCGGTCAGGAGTCCGATGCCTGCTAATGCGATAATGGCAACACCAATCGCGAAAGCAGGCTGTCTAAGAGCACGACTTAACGCCCTCCGAGGGCTTGACGATGAGAATCTAGTTGGGATCATCAGAACTTGCAGTTCTAAAACACTTGCTCAGTTAAACAAGCGCCCACTAGTGGCCGTCATTGATCTTAGTCAACACTTTACAAATAACACCATGAGTTGGGTTCACGCGCTGTTGTGCCTTTTTCTGGTTAGTCCCGCCACAGCGGCCACACTGGCTGGAAAAGCCGAGATCGTGGACGGGGACACGATCAAGGTCTGCGGCATCCCAGTTCGGCTTTACGGTATCGATGCCCCCGAGGGTCGGCAAACCTGCGAGCGAGATCGGAAGACGTATGCTTGCGGCAAACAAGCTACCAGGGCGCTCGCAAACCTCATCGCAGGCCAGCTCAGTTCAATGTGAGATCGTCGGCAGAGATGATTATGCCCGCGCTCTCGGCGTCTGCACCGTGGCCGGTACCGAACTTAACAGGACCATGGTGCGCGACGGTTGGGCCCTCGCCTTCGTCAAATACTCGGATCGCTATGCTGCCGATCAAGCTGCAGCCGAAGCAGCCAAAGCCGGCCTATGGGCAGGATCATTCGTGAAGCCGTGGGAGTGGCGCTTAGGCGAGGCTCAGGCCGCTCAGAAGACACGAGACTTGCGCCATCAAGGGCAACATCAACCGGGATGGCGAGCGCATCTATCATCTGCCGTTCCAGCAGTTCTATCCCCGAACCAGGATCGATGAGAGCAAGGGCGAGCGCTGGTTTTGCACCGAGCAGGAAGCACGTGAAGCTGGCTGGCGGCGGGCTCTACGTTAGGCCGCCCTCCCAGCTCGATCTCGCCACGCTTCGGATCAAGCTGCTGGGTCGAGCAGCGAGGCGTCGTCATTCTCTGGCTTGTTCACACGCGTCGACACCGGCCACATCGTCATCAGATCGGCCGGGAACGGCACAAGCAGATCGTGCGGATCGGGCTCTTGTCCTAGCCAGCGCTCGTAAGCGACTTTCGGCAATATCAGCGGCATGCGGTCGTGAATTTCCGCGACCAGTTCGTTCGCCGGAACGGTCAGGATAACGAAGGTGCGAATCCAATCGCCGCTTTGCGGATGATGCCAGTTCTCCCACAGGCCGGCGATAGCGAACGGGCGCGCGGTCTTTCATCGCCACGGCGTAGGGCTGCTTTGCCCGCGCGCCCTTGATCGCCCGCCACTCGAAGAAACAATCAACGGGCACGATGCAGCGGCGCTTGGCGTAAGCCGCGCGGAAGGTCGGGAGCTGCGCCACGGTTTCGGCGCGCGCGTTTTGCTCATGGTTCCTTCCCAATCGCATCCGCGCGGGTCGCTACGCGAGACGAAATAGCGATCATTTAATCGATAAACACTATGCCGAAACGATGCTGCTCGCGAGCGATAAGCCCCGCATTGAGTCTCGCAAGCGAGAAGTCTCACTTGGGGCTTGGTTCGTCTCCTCGCCAAACCCAATCAGGGCGAGTGACAATTGATCCCTCGGGCTGATCGCCGAAAGCCGCCTGCATCACATCCTGACGTATGCCCTTGCCTTCTACTTTGTCGTCAGGCCCAATGAAGGCCAGTTGCTTCACAAGAGCGACCGCTATTTTCTCATCCCGGCATGAAACCGTTATCGGCGACGCGAGATCGCCGTTGGCAAGGGTCACCTTTACGACAAAGAAGGGCATGGCGCGATCCGCCAAGGAGCCACCCGTGCTCGCGCCGACAAGGTAGGGCAGCCGAGCCGCAGAGATCAAGAAAAAGCGATCCGTGGCCGTGCCACCTCCACCCGGCGTGCGCTGAGCCCGCAGCATGCACTCCGCGCGGGCTCGGGGCGGCGGGTAAGGCTTTGCTCGCCGCCCTTCAACATAGCGCGCCGGGTACTAGTCTTCGCCCGGCGGCGCCTAGAGCCTGGCTCCTTGAGGGGGCTCTCGAGGGCGGCGGCGAGGCTCTGCCCGGGATGATCTGCCGTGGGCGACGCCGCCGGCCATCGGCGCTAAGCGCAGCGGCGCTGATCGGCGCCCGGTGCGCCTGGCATCCGCGCGCGCGGATCTCGGCGCCGAGCCGATGCCGCGGCACCGCGGCCGCATTTGTGGTGGGCGCCACCGATCCCTCGACGAGATCTGCTCGAGCATGCCGCCCATCACCACCCTCATTTTCCCTTATTTGAACCAAAACCCGAATAAGGTTTTCCGGCCGAGGTCACCGCAACATATTGTGTTTAAAGTGTTTTTGG
>CAVPNP010000005.1:0-326250 GCA_963706665.1 uncultured Alphaproteobacteria bacterium | reverse complement strand
GGCGATACTGGAAAGTATAACCTGCGCAACTTGTCTTCGCGGGAAAATATCAAGGGCCTGCTGCCCTTCGATGCGGGTTAGAGCTGGGGGCGGCTTAAACCATGTTCTGGGACAGAAATCGCAAAACCCTTTCGTGGCAAAGCTATCGGTGTTTGAGTTATATCAATTGATTAAAGGCTTTTCCAAAATAAACTTTGTGTTATTTGCGTTTGTGCGCCCGATGTTTCGCGATCAGTTATTTGCTCTTTGTGCTTGTGGCGGCGATCCCGCTGGGATTGACCTTTTGTCAGAGCGCGGCGGGGATCACGCAGCTTTCGTACGCCGCATCTATCGAAGCGCAGCCTAATCCTGGCGGCTGTGCTTGGGATCATAGGGCGCTTGCGGCGGCGGTGACTTGATCGGGCTTCTCCTCCCGATGGTCCTAATCTTTGGGATCTTCTATCTGTAATCTTTGGGATCTTCTATCTGCTTGTTGTCCGTCCTTATTCGTCCGCAGCAGAAGCGCATGAAAGAGCACTAGGAAACTTATTAACGCCGTTCGACGCGGCGAGAGGGTCGTCACTGCTGGCGGCATTATAAGCAAGTCACAAAAGTTGGTGCCGATGGCGAACTTCGCGTAGAAGTTGCCGACGGCGTGCAGGTTCGCGTCGTTAAGGGCACAATTCAAGGTGAGCCTGTCCGCGAAAAGGCTAAGGCTGCGCCTGCCGCCAACGAACACGGCGCAAAACCGAGCGCGTAAGGTCGCGAGGATATTGCCAAGAAGATAAGCGGTTATGTCGCCGCTATGGTGGCGAAGGTAGGGTGAGAACGAGATGTTCGGTTTTTCATTACATTTTTCGCGCTGGGGAGCAGCTGTAACGCTGCTTCTCTCGCTTGCCTCGATTGTGTTTGCTGTGCCGAACTTGATCCCTCTTTCTACCTATGAAAGCTTCCGCGTGGCTGCCAACTGCCGCGCATGCCGCTCGGCCTCGACCTGAGAGGCGGAACGCATCTTCTTTACCAGATCGACACCGCGCAGCTTAAGAAAGATTGGCTGCAATCGCTACAAACCGAGGCGAGGCGGGCACTAAGCGAAGAAAGGATCGCCCATTCAGGCGTTGTTATTGCCGGAAACCAAGTTCGCGTGACGATCCGTGACTCGGAGAAGGCAGGCGCAGCTTTCGCGAGGCTGAAAAAGCTGGCGACACCCCTGTCCGCTTCCTTGCTAACAGCCTCTAACGGCGATGTGGGTAATGATATTTCAGTCACGCAAACGCCTGGTGGTGTTATTACGCTTGAGCCGACACCGGCTGGATTGCAGCGGCGCATCAAACAGAGTCACCAGAGCTATCGACGTAATCAGGCGGCGCGTCAACCAACAGGTACGACTGAGGCGACAATCCAGGCCCAGGGCGGCGCAGGTGGCAAAGACCGTGTGTTGATCCAGGTTCCGGGCCTAGACCCCGCAGAGGTGGAGAATTCGCGTTGGCACGACGGCGAAGCTCACCTTCCAAACTGGTCAACCAATCGATGACGCCGGAAGAAGCTCAGGCGACCGGCGTTCCTCCAAACTCGTTACTGCTGCCGGATTCCGAGCATCCGGGGCGTAACGTCCTCGTGCACAAAGAAGTCATCGTTAGCGGCGACGACCTTGTGAACGCGTATGCCGGTTATGACAACAGGGCAGGCGGAATTGGCGAAAGAGCAGTTGATTTTGAATTCAACAGCCGTGGCGCGGCCGCATTCGCTAAGGTCACGCGGGAGAATATCGGAAAGCCCTTTGCGATTATTCTCGATAATAAGGTGGTTTCCGCTCCCGTAATCAGGTCCGAAATTCCGGGCGGCAGGGGACAGATCACTGGCTGCCCAGCGCTCCGAGCGAGACACCTCGCGCGCGTGCGCATGCATCATGGGGTTTTACTTTTGGATCGCAAATGGCCGACCGCAAAAACAAAGGTTGTCCAGCGAGCGCTGCCGAGCAATTAATTGCGAATTCCTCGCTTTGCGCTTCGACTTTACCGCTATTTTTACGATGGGAAGAAGAATTTCGAAGGTAACGATCGCCACGCAGGCCCATATCGAAAATATAACAGCGGGGTGCCGTTGGCCAAATTGGGTTCGTTTCGCAGAACAAGACGAAAAGCGATATGGAGGAAATCCTGGCCAAAGCCGCCCCACGGTTGATGATACGGCGCGCCGATCCAGCCGCGCGCGGCTGCGACAACGCGCTCAGTTAAAAGAGGCTCGATCCATCGAGGGGGGGGTCCGCTCAACGGCGTTGACGATCCCAATGCACAAGAATGCCAGCATCTTCCACGATACGATGATTACCCACTACCGCGTTGCTGATTGAGAATAGTGATGCCAAGGGGGCTTAACAGCTCCCTTTTATTTTTCTGAGCGCACTTAGCGGAATTAGAGGTAAACACGAATCTAGTCTAGAGGAAAAGCCGAATCTAGAGGTAAAGGCCGAATCTAGAGGTAAAGCCGAAATCGATATTATTTCGCCAAAAAAACTGACTTTCGAATTTGCCGTTCGCAAGCAATGCGGAACAAATAATTTTCGGAAAATTCGAAGGATTTATTCACTCCCAGGCGACACGTCGCGCGCGCGCGCGTTCGTGTCGCACGGCATCGCGAGCGTTCAGCTTGACTGGAGGGGGGTAAATGATCCGAAGGCGAAGCCCCCGGTACTGAGACTCACTTGAATAGCTTGGTCATGAATTCTTCAATCCCGAATAAAAAAATGCCCGCGCCGCCAACTAAGAAATGGGAGATGGATACCGCTAAAAGTGAATTGGTCCGTGCAAAAATCCAGCCCCAGAATAGCCCCGGGACGAATGTTACTAAAGCAAATACAAGGCCTATATGCGCGTGAGCAGCCGAGAATACGAGATTGGAGACGATGATCGCCAAACTACGCCGCCTCAGCTCATTGCCTTGCAAGAACGCATACAGCGGCGCTTGGATGCCGCAGCGTGCGACAAATTCTTGCACTGGCGTCAAAAGGACGTACAACCCCACAGCCAACCAGTACCACGGTGAAGCTGTAACTTCCTTGCCATCGATGCTGACATCCGCCCAGCTAACAACCGTCAGGCCGTGAAGCGCGGGCAATGTTACTATTGTGAACCACTTAATCAAAGCTCCTGCGGCAATGAACGCAAGGGAAGCGCCAAAGGAAAAAGTAACGGCGCTTTTCCAATTGTCAAAACGCATGCCGAAGAAAGCCGGGGGAAAGCCGCTCCGGCGGATGACTGGAAAAAATATCAGAGCAAAAAATACGATAATGAATGGACTCAACGCGAAGTTCACGCCCAGATAATGCTCGAATCGGGGGAGGCTCGTAAGCGCGAGCGTATAGAATGAAAGGAGCGAGAGAGCTGCGATTACGATGGAGCCGACAGCCGAACGGTAGCGGGAGAATTCTGCTTCTTTGGCAAGGCTGTCAATGCGGTAATCAAGCGACAGGCGCACGTAATTTGCGAGATAGCGCCTAAGTTCAGCGATGAGGACGTTGCGAGTTGAGGGGTCGGGCGCGTTCGCAGACTTCCGCGAGAGATCGATTGCAGCCAAAGTCAGCGGCGTTTTCGCGATGGCAGATACTGAAAGCGGCCGGCCATCGAGCGCTGACATCCCTCCGAAAATATCAAATCTGCGCCGTGTCTCGAGTTCGATGAGTGAATTGACTGCATTGATCGGATGATGTGGCTTTTTACAAAGCGACACCTCTCCTTCAATGATGATAAAGATATGATGATGCGAGAGCTGACCTTCCGCTATGATTAGCTCCCCTGCTTCATAGTGCGAAAATATTAAATGCGGCCGAAGCCGCTCAACTTGGTTTTTTCGCAAATGCGCAAAGAGCGGGATTTCGTTTAGCGGAATGTCAATTGTGGGGTCTTGGCAGAGAACTCCTGCCATCAGCGGTGCCTCCCTTTTTATACTCGCCGAAAGGCGATACTTATACCGATGCCATGTTCGTGCTCATTTTCCTGCTAAGCTCTTGGGGCGGTAGCGGGGCGGGGCTATGCACGCCCTCCGGGCAGGGCGCAAAACTCTCGGCGCGCGCCATTTGCCACGGTTCGCTGTATTGCCGTAAACCTGTTCCGGCAAAAAGCTCGCCTGGTTTGAGGGAGGGGTAGATCTCGGCAAAAGTTACGACCCGGTCCGGCGCGGCGCGATGCATGAGATGGAAAGGCCGCAGCTGGTTTGGATGTTCAAGTCCGGCCGCTCCGATGAGTTCCGCTAGGGCATTCACTGTTTCACGGTGGAAATTTGCAACGCGCTCGGATTTGTCCGACACAACAAGGGCCCGCTGCCTTATTGGGTCCTGCGTCGCGACGCCGGTTGGACAGCGGTCCGTGTGACAGCTTTGCGATTGGATGCAGCCGAGAGCAAACATAAAACCTCGCGCTGCGTTGCACCAATCGGCGCCAAGCGCCATCACGCGGGCGATGTCGAATGCCGACGCAATCTTGCCGGAAGCGCCTAGCTTAATCTTATCGCGAAGGTTGACGCCGATGAGTGAGGAATGAACGAATGTCAATCCATCGCGGAGCGGCATGCCAACGTGATCCATGAATTCAAGAGGCGCTGCGCCTGTACCGCCTTCCGCTCCATCGACCAAGATAAAATCGGGCGTAATCCCGGTGCGCAGCATAGCCTTTACGATCGCCATGAACTCCCAGGCATGGCCTATGCAAAGCTTAAAACCGATGGGCTTCCCGCCCGAAAGGTCACGCAGAGCCGCAATGAAATCCATCATTTCGATCGGCGTAGAAAAAGCGGAATGCCGTGCCGGGGAGACGCAATCCTGGCCAGCGTCAACGCCTCTTATGCGGGCGATCTCCGCTGTAATCGCAATCTCAATCATTTTGATTTGCGGCTTGCTGGCAATTGCCGGGAAACATTCCGGAGAGAATGTCCCGTTCTTGTTGCGGCAGCCAAAATAGCCTGAACCGATTTCCCAGATGATGTCGCCGGCGCTTTCTTCATGATAGGGGCTAAAGCCGCCTTCGCCGGTGTCGTGGGCAAAGCCGCCTATTTTCGCGCCTCGGTTCAGTGAGCGTATCGCATTCGCGGACAGCGCGCCGTAGCTCATCGCGGAGATATTAAAAATGGAACTGTGATATGGCTGCGCGCAATCTGAGCCGCCTATCATGATCCGAAAATTCTTGGGAGAGGGCGCTTTGGGTACAATAGAGTAACGCGTTTCATAAACATTGTACTCGGTGCCGAAAGGCCGCTTATCGAGGACGCGCTTTGCACGCTGATATACGATGGCGCGCTTGTCCCGCGGAAAGGGTGCTCCGTCCTTTTCGCTTTCAAAAAAGTACTGCCGCATTTCGGGACGGATATTCTCGAACAAAAACCGCAGATGGGCAGCGATTGGGTAATTGCGCAATATTGAATGACGCAGTTGAAAAAGATCTCGCACACCGATGGCGGCAAAGACCCCAAAAAAAAGCGGTGGTCGAGCGAGACACTTCGCGCGCGTGCGCATGCATCATGGGGTTTTACTTTTGGATCGCAAATGGCCAACCGCAAAAACAAAGGTTGTCCAGCGAGCGCTGCCGAGCAATTAATTGCGAATTCCTCGCTTTGCGCTTCGACTTTACCGCTATTTTTACGATGGGAAGAAGAATTTCGAAGGTAACGATCGCCACGCAGGCCCATATCGAAAATATAACAGCGGGGTGCCGTTGGCCAAATTGGGTTCGTTTCGCAGAACAAGACGAAAAGCGATATGGAGGAAATCCTGGCCAAAGCCGCCCCACGGTTGATGATACGGCGCGCCGATCCAGCCGCGCGCGGCTGCGACAACGCGCTCAGTTAAAGAGGCTCGATCCATCGAGGGGGGGTCCGCTCAACGGCGTTGACGATCCCAATGCACAAGAATGCCAGCATCTTCCACGATACGATGATTACCCACTACCGCGTTGCTGATTGAGAATAGTGATGCCAAGGGGGCTTAACAGCTCCCTTTTATTTTTCTGAGCGCACTTAGCGGAATTAGAGGTAAACACGAATCTAGTCTAGAGGAAAAGCCGAATCTAGAGGTAAAGGCCGAATCTAGAGGTAAAGCCGAATCGATATTATTTCGCCAAAAAAACTGACTTTCGAATTTGCCGTTCGCAAGCAATGCGGAACAAATAATTTTCGGAAAATTCGAAGGATTTATTCACTCCCGTGCGACACGTCGCGCGCGCGCGATCACAACGAGGCCTGTGAACGCCAGGATCGCTCCGCGCCAGATCCACGGCGACTGATTGATCATGAAGCTGGAGGCAGGATACGGGAAATAGCCGGTCCCTTGTCCAACCCAAATCAAGCCAAGCAACGCCGCGAGAAATCCGATGATAAGTAATGAGGTTCTCAGGATGCCCATAGTGTTCCCTTTAGGTTTTTGAATTGCCGGTCTGAACTCGCCAGCTGTGCGCCGACAAAATCTGATGTCCGACCCGCCGCAATGCCGCGACGGCGGTGATCTGTCGTCAGGTATCCACTCTTCTAAAGCTTCACGCGATTAAGCCGAAGGGCATTCCCAACAACACTAACCGACGATAGCGACATCGCCGCCGCCGCGATGATCGGCGAAAGCAGAATGCCAAGGAATGGATACAGCACGCCCGCAGCGACCGGCACACCCGCCGCGTTATAGATGAACGCGAAAAAAAGGTTCTGTCGGATGTTGGCCATGGTCGCGGCCGAAAGTTGTCGGGCCCGCACGATGCCGTTCAGATCGCCCTGGAGCAGCGTCACGCCGGCGCTTTCCATGGCGACGTCAGTTCCGGTGCCCATGGCAATGCCCACATCGGCAGCGGCAAGCGCAGGCGCATCGTTGACGCCGTCTCCAGCCATGGCGACGACGCGTCCCTGAACTCTGGAACCGTTTGACGACGCTGCCCTCGTCTTCAGGCAGAACCTCGGACTCGACGTCCGTGATACCGAGCTTTTGCGCCACGGCGTTCGCCGTTGTCTTGTTATCGCCGGTCAGCATGACAACTCGGATACCTGCCTCCTTGAGCGCAGCAACGGCTGACGGGGTTGTCGCCTTGATCGGATCGGCAATGGCGAGGATTCCGGCGGCCATGCCGTCCAGGGCAACATAGATGGCTGTTGCTCCTTCCTGCCGAAGCTCTTCGGCGGCCGTATCAAGAGCACTGGTATCGACGCCGGCCTCGATCATGATCCGGCGGTTGCCAATAACCAGCTTCCGGCCTGCGATTGAGCCTGTGACCCCCTTCCCGGCAGGAGAATCGAAGCTTTCCGGCTGCGAGAAGGTTAGCCCACGCTCGACGGCTTTGCGCACGATCGCAGCCGCCAGGGGATGTTCGCTGCTTCGCTCCAGGCTCCCGGTCAGACGCAGTAAATCGTCTTCGGTGATGCCAGCTACGGTCCTGATGGCGACGACACTCGGCTTGCCCTCAGTCAACGTGCCGGTCTTGTCCACTACCAACGTGTCGACTTTCTCAAGACGTTCGAGCGCTTCTGCGCTCTTGATGAGCACGCCGGATTGCGCGCCACGTCCGACACCAACCATGATTGACATAGGCGTCGCGAGCCCGAGCGCGCACGGACACGCAATGATGAGCACAGAGACAGCCGCGACCACACCATAGGTGAAGCGTGGCTCGGGCCCCCAGATCGACCACGCACCAAAGGCCAGGAGAGCAACCAGGATGACGGCCGGCACGAACCAACCCGAGACCTGATCCGCCAGCCTCTGAATGGGCGCCCGGCTCCGCTGCGCTTGTGCCACCATCTGCACGATCTGAGCGAGGACGGTATCGCGGCCGACCTTGTCGGCACGCATGACGAAGCTGCCCGATTTGTTCATCGTGCCGCCGATGACCTTTTCGCCGGTGTTCTTGGTTACGGGCATGGACTCTCCCGTCACCATCGACTCGTCGATCGCGCTGCGGCCTTCGAGGATAACTCCATCGACAGGCACACGCTCGCCCGGCCGCACGCGCAAATGATCACCTACGATCACCCGGTCAAGACTGACGTCCTCATCGGTGTCGTCGGTCTTGGTACGCCTGGCGATTTTCGGAGAAAGATCGAGGAGAGCGCGAATGGCGCCGCTCGTCTGCTCGCGGGCACGCAGTTCGAGCACTTGCCCGAGAAGAACAAGCACGGTGATGACGGCGGCAGCCTCAAAATAGACAGCAATCGAGCCATCGTGGCTGCGCATCGTCGCGGGGAACAGACCGGGGAGCAAGGTTCCGATCAAGCTGTAGACCCATGCCACGCCAATGCCCATGGCAATGAGCGTAAACATATTGAGGTTACGCGTCTTGAGTGACGCCCAGCCCCGCTCGAAAAACGGCCAGCCAGCCCAGAGGACAACCGGTGTCGCCAACACGAGCTGGATCCAGTTCGATGTCTGCTGCCCGAGCCATTGATGCAGCCCGGCCAAGTGTCCACCCATTTCCAGCACGAAGACCGGGATCGTCAGGGCTAGGCCGACCTTGAACCGTTGTGTCATGTCGGCCAGTTCAGGATTAGCTTGCGTGTCGGCAGAAACAAGCTCCGGCTCAAGCGCCATCCCGCATATAGGGCAGAAGCCCGGCCCCGGCTGCCGGATCTGGGGGTGCATCGGGCACGTGTAGATCGTACCTTCCGAAACAGCCTCGGCAGCCTGAGGCCCCGGCTTGAGATACCGCGCGGGATGGGCTGTGAACTTGGTCTGGCACCGGGACGAGCAGAAGTAGTACGGGCGGCCGTTGTGGCTGGTGCGATATTTGGCGGTGTGCGGGTCGACAGTCATGCCGCAAACGGGGTCCTTCGCACCGTGCTCAGCAGTTAAGCGGTGATGGGTGTGGTCGTGAGAACTCATGCGCTGCCATGGTGACTGGCCTCATTCTCGTGGGCACCCGGCGGTTTGCCGGGCGTACCCTCAGGGGGTATAACTTGACATGTATACCCTGGGAGGGTATTGAGCAAGGTATGACCAAAAATTCGAAAGCGTCGTGCCTTAAACGCCTGAGCCGCATCGAGGGTCAGGTGCGCGGACTTGCCCGGATGGTCGAGGATGATCGTTATTGCATCGACATTGTTACGCAAATCGCAGCGGTGCGTGCTGCGCTGAGACGCGTCGAGGACGAAGTTTTGCGCGACCATATCTCTCATTGTGTCGAGCATGCGATCGTCAGCGGAGATGCGGCGGAACAAAGACAGAAGATTGCCGAACTGATGGAGGTCCTCAGCCGAACTGCGCGTTGACTGGGAGCAACTGGCCGGCCTCCCACATCCCACTGTTTGGGAAAAGCCAAGACAGACAGGAAAGTCTCGCCCCGCGCGCGCGACGTGTCGGCTGGGAGAGTTGCTAAAAACTGCGCGAGCCCGGCGAAGATTGCGAATGTGAGCCTTCCTTCTTTCGTGGTTGTGTCGATAGGCGCGCCCGTGAGCACCTTGAAGCCAACGCCGCGCTTTTCGAGCATTTCAGTCGTTTCAATGAGATGCTTCAGATTGCGGCCCAGCCTGTCGAGCTGCCAGATAACGAGCGTGTCACCTTTCCGGAGCGACTTAAGGCACGCGGCCAGTATCGGCCGTGCGCCGATCTTCGTTGGATCTGAGGTAGCTCATATGGATCTCCCCTTCCATGCTTTGCGGATGCTGCGCGCAATGATTTCGCGGGCTCTGTGGATGCCTTCCGCGCGCCCGCTTTCTCGCGCCGCCTCGATTTCTCTTCCGGCTTGCTTGGCTCTTTCTGCGTTGACCACCGCCTCCTTTTCATCCTTGCGCCACTGCGTCCGCTCTTTCTTTGGGCGCAGAAAGGTGCCGAGTGTACGCGCGCGCGCGCGACGTGTCGCCTGGGAGTGAATAAATCCTTCGAATTTTCCGAAAATTATTTGTTCCGCATTGCTTGCGAACGCAAATTCGAAAGTCAGTTTTTTTGGCGAAATAATATCAATTCGACTTTTCCTCTAAATTCGGCTTTTCCTCTAAATTCGTGTTTACCGTCCGTCGAGCGAGACACGTCGCGCACGCGCGCAACGTGTCTCGCTCGACCAACCCAACTTTTTGAAACGGCTTAATCCCCGGGTCAAATCGAGCGACGACGGTGCAAATTGCTTGAGATCGTATCGGTGGCGGCGGGCCCGAGGACATCCTTCGTAGCGTTGCATGCATGATTGGGATAGGGGTCTGAGAGCACTTCGCCAAAAAGAGCAAACAAATCCCACCTTCGACCCATAGCGGAAGCCGCGGTCTCTTCTATTTTATCGACTACAATCGGTTACGATTGTTCGTCTTTGGGGTCGGCGAAGACATCAACAAGCTGAAATCGCTCGCACATTAAAATCATGTCCTCATTGAACTTTCCAAGCCGGCCGAAATAACTGGAATGCGCATTGCGCCAATAGTCCAGGCTGCGGTCTCCTTCCCCCTCGTCATGCGCGAACGCCGCATCGACTTCCATGAATTTCCGGTACGTCACCTCGGTACTTTCGATGACGCATCGGGGTTCACCGCGACCGTCGAGCACGACCCAGCGCTCGCCCGGCATGGAGGTGTTGGGCTCGTCTTCGGTGCTGCAGGTTGCCGTCTTGATGCGTTTGATCACGAGCTCAAGCAGTTCGTCCGCCAGCGCGGGACTGTCCCCGAACGCGAAGCTGCGAAGGTGCCGGTATCGTTCCGGGATCTGCCTATACATGCGCTCAATTGGCTCTCGAACCGGAGGTACGCCTTCTCATCGCTGATGGCGCGCGTTACGCGGATAGTCTTGCTCTTAATAGACGCCGTCGACGCGAGAGGAAAGGTCCGCCGTTGGCCCCCTTCACCATGTAAGGCATAATCCGCGGTAGTCCGCAAGCGATCAGAAAGCGGGTATACCGATATAAAAAGGTTTCCACTACCGCTTGGACCGCTTACGGCCTTGAGCACGTATGCAGCTCGGATAGCCTGATGGCGGCTCTTGGCCCTCTTCGACGTTTCCGCCGCTGAAGGGGCCCTTCCGTTGTTTGGGGTATAGCGGCCCATATACTCAAATTGAGCTACAGGCTGAGGCTTTGCGCCAGCTCCTGCGCGACCATTTGCTTGGCGGCAATGAGCTTTTCGAGGCTCTCGTCCTCCGAAGCGATTGTCGCGAGACGATCTTCCTGGCCTTTCAGCTTATCGAGATAGCGGCGGCCAAGATCCGAGCCTTGCCCCACGCTTTTGAGGCTCTCGCGCACGCTTTTGAGCTAGCCCGGCCCCGCGAGACACATCGCGCGCGTGCGCATGCATCATGGGGTTTTACTTTTGATCCATATCGCTTTTCGTCTTTACCGCTATTTTTACCTTTTCGTCTTTACGTGCCCAGTGCCACGTCTGCTACCCATCATTTCTGATGGCTAACGAATATGATGGATTATCTATCGTTTTTGATAGCTCACTGAAACGATAGGATTCTCCATGCGACGCAACAACCGAAGAAGAATGGCAGATACGGCGAGCGCAAACTCGGCGTCGAGAAATTCGAGGCTTGCATTTTTTAATGCGGCGAATTTTTCGGATTCGAGTTTTTCCCTATCGCTTAGCGGAATTAGAGGTAAACACAAATCTAGAGGTAAAGTCGAATCTAGAGGTAAAGTCGAATCTAAGCAGAGATTCTTAGCGTGGCCAACGGATCGCGATTTCGCTCCGCGTTAAGGGCGGCAACGGCTTCATGAATGGCTGCGTCGAGAGTGGCTGCATCGGAGAAGGTCTTGTGGGCGAGGTTGTGGCCTTTAAGATCGCGCCAGACAGGCTCGATGTCATTGAGTTCCGGCGCATATTTCGGCAACCATTCGACGGTGAGCCAATGGGCGCGGGCAGCGAGCGCTGCCTTCGCGGCCTTGCTCACATGGATGGGGCCGTTATCAAGCACCATGACAACCGGCTTGGTCTTAAGGCCCGGTTTGGGGCCATAGAGCCGACCGAGTTCTTCCAGAAGAGCGATGAAATCGGTACTGCGTTTGGTCCGGGAGGTGGTGACGATCAGCTTGCGCGCGGGCCAGGCGAGCGCGCCCATCATGGCAACTTTTTTGGCTTGCCCCGGTGCGGGGACGCGCAAATCGGCTCCGCGCTTTGCCCAAGCGCGCGCCAGATAGGGATGCGTCAGCGCCTCGCTCTCATCGGCGTAAAGCAGAACAATATCGCCAGCCTCGGCTTGCTGCCGGCGCAGCCTCAATCTCAAGCCAACACGGCCGATCTCATTGGCGTCTTGCCGCCCCTTCAAGGTGTGACGCGGCCGGCGCCAGCGGAAGCCCCTTTTTTGCGAAGCACTTTGGAAAGCTGCGACCGTCCGATCTTGACGCCTTCGCGCTTCTCGATTTCGGCCATAAGGCGCGGGATCGTCCAATTGGGCCGGTTGGCAACCGGGGCTTCGAGCAACGGTGCGATAACGCGAAGCGCGGCCTGGGTTTTGACCGGCTCAGGCCCCGCAGCCACGCTCGCTTTCAGCGCCTCGATGCCGCCGCGCATGAAATCGCTGCGCCAAAGCCGCACCGTATCCTCGCGCACGCCGAACGCCTCGGCGGTTGCACTCGCATGCTAGCCGGCAAAGCCAAACGCCCGGTGTGGCAGGCGTGATCAAACGCCGGATAGGAGCTAGAGCCACGGGCGATCCTGGCCACCACTTCCTGCCAGGAATTCCAGTCGCTGAGAGCGCAAGCATATGTCGACACGTTCACAGACCTTCGCATTCGGACGCAGATGCGGCGACTTCAGGTATCTCTGCCCGGCCGACGTTGATGCTCTATTTACGCGACACCAACCGCACCAACGCCTTTCTTGGTTGTGCAAACTGCTAGAATGCCGTTTGCGCCGTCCTACCCTGAAGTAATTCCGCGCATCCAGGAATCTATCTGTGATGCAGCAGCGTTAGCTGCTTTCATTACGATCTCATCCAGTTTCACATACTTAGAAGTCTGGCTTCGGCGCGCATGGCCTAATATGTCAGCTATAACATTGTCGGAATAGCCAAGCTCGCCGGCAACGGCGCCCAGGGCATCGCGCAATCGATGCGGCGTGAGAATGCTACCCTCTGCACCAGGTACAGAGATCCACTGCTTCCAACTCTTTTCGAAGTTGCCGTAGGGTTTTTCGCTATTCACGATCCCGGTGAAGACATAGCGGGGGCGCGGCAGTCCTTCGGGCAAGCTTTCGTGAATCTCAAGCAGAAGCTCGATCGCAAGATCAGAAAGCGGACGAATGAGGCCGCCCTTGATGGTGCGGCGCGGCTTCACGTCGAAGTCCTCGGCAAAACGCAACATGCTGCCCTCGAAGTCGACCTCATGCCAACCGAGCTGAATGATCTCGTTCTTGCGGCATCCGGTGAGCGCTATCAGGCGCGCAGCGGCCACGAATTGCCATACCTCGCCGGCGGCCGCCGATTTGCCCAGCTGCGCGCCTAGCGCGGCGTATCCCTTCTTTCCGAGCGCGAACTTTATTTTTCTATCCGATGACCGGACAACATCGACGCAAGGGTTGACGGACACGTACCCCTTTCGCTTTCCGAAAGTGTAGATTGCCGAAAGCAACGCCGTTGTGCGCCTGGCTGCCCCATCGCCGCCTGTCACGCGAGCTATGGTGTGATTGGCTTTGAACTGGCCAGCGGTTTTGCCAGTCTTCACGCCTTCGATGAAGTCATAGACCTTGGTCGCAGTCACGGTATCCGCCTTATCCTTCCCGAGAAGCGGCACGATGTGGCGTTTGATGCGCCCGGTGTCGATTTCGATGGTGGACGGCTTCAGCTGCTTTTTCTTGGGGAGAGTTCCGGCCCGAGCAGCCTCGATGTACAGGTCGCAGAGTTCAGAGACGGTGATTGCCTTTTTCGCCTTGCTCTTGCTATCCGCGGGATCTTCCCCGTCTCTTACCTTTTGCCTGAGCTCCTCCACGCGCTTGCGAGCCATATCCGGTGTAAGCCCCCCGCTCACGCCATAGTCGCCGATCGTCATTCGCTTGGAAGTTCCGTTCCAGAAATACTGAAAGATGAATGCGCGGCGACCGCTTGGCTTGAGGCGCATGCCGAAGCCTGGCGTCTTCGTATCCCACGCTACGATTTCCTTTTTTGACGGCAAATCAAGGCCATCGATGTTGCGCTTCGTGAGATGGAGCTTCATCGCTCTTACCTCTTACCCGGGAAAGAGTGCGGTAAGAGTGGGAATGACATTACAAGCAATTGCGGTCAATAGATCATGCTTGAAGAAAGCCTTAAAAACAGTGTCTTAGTAACCTTGGGCCAACGTGCTCAAACCTAAGAAATAGGCAGTCACTGCAATCGCACTGCAGAGGTCGTGAGTTCGAATCTCATTGGCTCCACCATTTTTCAAAGCAAGATATTGATTTTGCTGCGAAATTGTTAATAAACAGAGATTGGTTCCCATCCCAGCCGTCACTTAATCTGATGGCACGAGCCCTAATAAAATGGCGGTTCGGCAATTCCAAGTCGATGCACCGTGCCGCGTCGAGCAGAGGGAAGGCAATTGCGATTTCAAAAGACTCTGGTTCGCATCGTGAAAGACATGCGGGCCGCGCTGAGTCCAAGTGATCCTGACATTGTTACAATAAGCGGAGACAAAGCAAGATATAAACGCCATGATCGAGAAGTCTTTAGTTTCGTAATAAGGAACATAAAATTGCTGTTAATCCTGGCGAAGCAAGCGAAAAAAAACATGCTGAAGAGGCCACTCTTGATTACATGGCGCATCTCCTTGGCGAAAGAATAAGGGAGGAACACAAGTAAGTCGCACGGGCTTCATACTTGAAGCCGCAATTATCACCTGCGGACCGGGGATTTCCCTGAAGAAGGTTGACGCTTCTTTTGTTTGGCCTCCGTCGGATTGGGGGCACCGCTTACCCTTACGAAAGCCAAAACGACCGTACCAATTACCGTTGTTCCTAAAATAACCGCTGCGGTGGGGTATCCTTTGCTGATGGCAAATATTGCTGTGCCTATCATCGACATAACAAACAGAAATGCTAATATCTTGCCGACCATCAGATCGCGCGCTTGCACGCGCAATGTCTCTTTCGTCATCTGGCGTCGATGTTCAGCTTCGGCTTCAAATTGGCGAAATACTCGCTCTGCACCATTCTCGACTACATCGCTGAATGCGCCGAGCGCTTGAGGCGGAGGAAGCGGTCCCTCCCACCCTACTATTTCATGAACGGTATTTTCTTCTGCCAGTGCTAATGGGCCATGATGTTGGGGGACCTCGACGTCATTTCTTTGTTTTGCCCTTTGTCTGGTCGCCTGATACTTGCCCCGTTGTGTCATCGCTGCTTTCTAATTTTTTTTCTTCTATTACTTTCCACATATCATCGCCGATAATTTGCCAGTCCGATCGCAATGCTTCGACTTCGAACTCATAGGGATATCCCGCCAAATCGTAAAGTCGAGTCCCGAAAGAACCAAATTCTGCCAAACCCAATATAAAACCGCGCACAATATTCCCAGCACGGTCCCTTGTTCGAATTTGGAAGGCAACATATTTTTTTGTCATGTAAGAGCGATTACTCAGAGCACCTTGGCACGCATAGGATAATACGTCAGACGCGCGATAAGTTTCAATATGCATGGAATGCCCTCGCGATTCGTTTCACGTTCCTACGCTCTGATTCTATGCCTAAATATGAAATCAATAAGTTGTTAACAGCTACACTTCCACATAAAATGTGGAGGTACGAAGGCTTGACTTAGTGATTTCTGCCGCTCGAAGGGGAATGGGTACTTTGTAGCACCGAAGCAACGAGCCTGATTGCATAAGGGACGTCCCTTCAATAACGAATTTCCTCGCAGTCAGCGCATGGGCTGCCGAAAACGTTAATCAAGACATTGTCGAGCAGGCTCGCATCGTGGTCTCGCGGAAAGCACGGGGAGCCGCACGCTGTTTCGCGCAGTGGAGCGCAATTATAGCAGCCACTGGAATTGACGGCGCGGTCGCATGTTGGGCAGGCATCATAGCGCTCGTGCCGCCGATGGCCATGCCTAACGCGGGGCGCTTCGTTCTCGCTCAACTCTTGCGTTGCTTGCCACGTTTGCCATGTCTGTGCAGATTGAGGCGCTTGCGGTAATTGGGATGGTTGCGGGGCCTCTGGCGGCGGCGCTTGGGGTTCTTGGCGCGTTGTTTCACCAGTCTGAGCAGCAGCGACCGAAACGCCACACCACCAATACGCCGCAAACAGGCTCGCGATGGCCACGATAAGCTTTCTCATAAGTTTTTCCTGGTCGGTGCTACCGGAAAGGCGACTAAAACAGCTGTCGCCTCAACAAGCATCCTCACCATGATTTCTTTGCGCGAACCTTTGGCGCAAAGGCGGAGCGGGGCCGCCTACATGTTTGAGGCCATTGCTGTGCCTCCTTGAAAATCTGGCCGCAAGTTCGAGCGTGGCTGAAAGCACGAGATTTCGACCATCGAAGACAGCTATCGAAGAGCACCTGCCGGAAACCAAAAAACTAGGGCATTTTGCGATCAGCTGTGACCAGGGCGAATGCTGCGGTCTTCTGGATTGTATGTTGCTGGCGGCTTGGTATCCGGCGGTTTGCAAATCACGGGAAACTGGGCCCAGAACGAAGGATGGCCATCCTTCGTTCTGGGCGGCGCGCGGCCGTTCTCTGGATCAATCTTTAACGATCGTTGGCGATCTTAGGTCCGCGCCGTCTTCCCTTGGCCATCCGAACGGTAGAGAGGCCTTTGCGGCCGCATACAATCATGGACGCCCGGATGAACACAGCCATCATGCCCCCGCTTGCTGCCCGTTTCAATCATGTGATCGCGTTTGACGTGGCCAAGGACAGCCTTTCTGTTCATATCCTCCCCTCAGGCGAGAGCCTTTCCGTGCCCAACACGCAAGGCGCCGTCCGCCGCCTTTTGGCGCGCGAGAAAAAACGCAACGAAAAACTTGATCTTGGCCCCTTGCTTGTCATGTGCGAGGCGACGGGAGGGTATGAAGCAGCCGTGCTGCAAGCCGCATGCGAGCTTCAGCTTGCCTGCCATCGCGCGCATGGGACGAGCGTGCGCGCCTATGCAAAATTCCGCGGCCGCCATGCGAAATCCGATCCCATCGATGCCTGCCTTATCGCCGAATATGGCCGCGACAAGCCGGGTCTCCGGCTCTATCAGCCGCCGCGTCCTGAACAGGCCGCGCTTCGCGAGTTGGTGGAACGGCGCGCTGAACTCCAGGATATGATCGAGGCTGAGCAATGCCGCCTTGAACATGTCAGCGTGAGAGCGGTGCGCCAGGGCGTGGAAAGGCATATCAAACTGCTCAACAAGGAACTCTGCGCCATCGAGGCGGAAATCGAGGCGCTCACCCGGAACGATGCGGCGCTTCACCACCGCGACAGGCTCATGCAAACGGTGGCGGGCGTAGGCGCGATAACCGCCTACACCCTCAATGCCTTCATGCCCGAGCTTGGCTCCATTCCGGCGTCGAGCGCCGCCGCCCTGGCAGGCCTTGCTCCTTACGACCGCGACAGCGGCAAGAGCTACGGACGACGGCGCATCTTCGCAGGCCGAAGCCAGGTGCGCTCCTGCCTGTTCATGGCGGCAAGAGCCGCGATCCGCCATCACGCGGTGTTTCGCAGCTTCGCTGACCGCCTCATGAAAAAGGGCAAGCCCTACATGGTCGCCGTCACCGCCGTCATGCGCAAACTCATCGTCATCCTGAGCGCCATGCTCAAGAACGATCAAGTCTGGAAACACGCAAAAACAGCTTGAAAACAGACACGGTAGATCGCCACGTGGCGTTGCCGCTCGCGATGACGTCATGGCGACGGCCAGCGATGCTGGTTGGAAGCAATCCAGCATTGCAAAGCTTTGACTGGGATCACTTGATTCAATCTGGTCCCACCGAGCGATCAACTATGGTCGGCTTTGTTCGTTTAGCCTGTCGCCCGCTCGCCTATTTTCAATGCGCTTCGAATGCCAAAGCCGTTGGACCAATCCTCGCGGCGGAGGTTCAGGATCATTCATGGCGGTTTTCGTCGCCGGTTCTTGAGCGACTTCCACCTGCATCCCGTCACGAATGTTGACCGGCGGGTTAAGAATGATGCGGTCGCTGGGATTAAGACCTCTACGAACCTCTACCTGAGCGCCATTATCACGCAGGAGTTCGAGGCTGCGTAGACGAGCGGTTCCGTTCTCATAAACGGCAGCGCTCAAGCCATTGGCATTAAATATAAGCGCCTGAGAGGGTATAATAATCGTGGGCTCTTTGCGAGGAACCTTGAAATGCACGCGGCAATAGATACCCGCGCGCAACTCGCCGTTAGGATTGTCGACATCAACCTCGGTTAAAAGCGTTCGGGTGCCGGGCTGAAGTGAACCGGCATTGCGGGCAATTCTTCCCTTGAAGACGCGGCCAGGAAGCTCCGGCACGGTGACATCCGCTTCGAAGCCGTCCTTCAAGGCGAAGACGGAGTCTTGCGGGACATAAACTCGGATGCGCAGCACCGAGGTTCGATCAATTGAGAAAAGAGCCGTTCCGGTGGAAATGTCGGCGGTGACGAGGTCGCCGACATCGACATTACGCGCGGTGATCACGCCGTCGAAGGGTGCAATGACACGCTTGAAGCCGGTCAGTTCCTCCAACCGCGATACAACCGCCTTTTGTGCTTTGAGGTTCGCCTCTGCGACGTTTGCTGCGGCGGCCTGGGCGCGAGAGGTTAGGCGATCCACGTCGCCTTGCTGCTTGGTTTGCCACCCCTGCTGGACAAGGGTAGTCGTCCGTTTATTGGTTGCAATAGCCAGCTCGGATTGGGCGCGGGCTTGCTCGACAGCGGCCTCGAGCTGAACAACTTGGGCCCGCGCCTGATTGAGCTGTTGATCAAGATCGGGAGCGTCAATGAAAGCGAGAAGCTCGCCCCTTTTAACTCGCCAGCCGATATCCACCAGGCGCTTCGAGATAAAGCCTGTGGCGCGGGCATATATGGTGGCGCTGTCAAAGGCGACGCTGCTTCCGGGCAGATCGAGCGTACGCGGGGCCGAAACAGCTTCTACGCTGCTGACGCGGACGACCGGCTTTAGCGTTGCAAATTCGCGTTGTGCTGCTACCGCAGCTTCACCCCTAAGTATCTGACTGTGGATGCCATAGGCAACAAGGGCCAGAAGCGAAAGGACCGCGACCAGGCCAACCATGTAGGTTAATATTTTTGCGCGGAGAGAGATACTCAAGTTCTTCGAACTCGTGTGGCTGCCCATTGTCCTCATGCGGCTGCCCATCATCCATTCGCTCATGCATGCCGGGCCTCCCCATCCTCCAATGCCGGGCCGTCGGCCCTAACCCTCTCGAAGCGTCCGAAGATCGAGTAAAGATAAGGAACAAACAGCAATGTGGTGGCGGTGCCGACAAGCACGCCGCCGATAACGGCGCGCGCTAACACTGCATTCTGTTCTTCCCCCGGTCCGCCAATTGCCATCGGAACCATGCCTACAATCATTGCTGCGGCCGTCATCAGCACGGGTCGGATACGAGTTTGCCCCGCCTCTATGGCGGCATCGGTTGCACTCAGGCCAGCCTGGCGCCGCTCGCGGGCGAAGGAAACGAGCAATATCGAATTGGCCGAGGCAACACCGATAGACATGATCGCGCCCATGAGTGAAGGCACGCTTAACGTCGTTCCCGTAACCAGCAGCATGAGCAGGATGCCAACGCCAGCGCCGGGCAGCGCGAGAAGGATGACAAGGGGATCGATGAAGCTCTGGAAGTTGACGACCATCAGCAGATAGACAAACACGGCTGCAAATATCAGACCGAGCCTCAGATTGGCGAATGCGGAATTCATACTTTCGATCTGGCCGCGCACAACGAAACGATTGCCTGGCTTGAGCTGTCTTCCAACGTCCGCGACAGCGGCGTCGATTGCGCCCGAGATGCTGCCAAGATCGACATGGTCTGTGTTTGCGTAGACATCGTACACAGGCTGGATGTTCGACTGATTGTACACCGATTGCATCGCCACTCGCTTCATGTCCGCTACGTTGCCGAGCGTATTGGGGATCGGAGTTTGCGGCGTAGCGACGCTGCTGATCGGGGTATTGTTGAGAGCGTTCAGGCTGTCGATGCGATATTCCGGCGTTTGCACGGCAAAATAATATGGGATGCCATTGCGCGGATCGGTCCAGAAGTTTGGCGACACCTGCTCCGACGAACTCAGGCTTATATTGAGATTGTTTACAATGCTGGAGACGTTGTAGCCAAGCTGCTGGGCGCGCGTACGATCGATGTCGTAGAACAGTGTTGGTGCATCGAGCTCTTGCTGGACATGTACGTCGACAAGGCCCGGCACCTGTGACAGACGCTGGTTGAGCGCATGAATAAGAGCGCGATTGCCCTGGCGATCTTGCCCCTGTATTTGCACGTCGACTTGCGACGGAATCCCGAAATTCAGGATCTGTGTGACCATGTCGGCAGGCTGAAAATAGAAGAGTGTGTCAGGAAATTTCTTAGCCAGCGCCAGTCTCAATTTTCTCACGTAATCGACGGTGGGGGCGTGCCCTTCATTGAGAGATATCAGGATTTGACCGTCATTCACGCCAATCGCTGTTCCGTCTGTAAAGGCAAGGTTATACGTCCTGGCGGGCAGGCCGATATTGTCGAGAATGAGCCCCAAATCACGCTTAGGGATCTGCATCCTCACCTCGTCTTCGATGTCCTGGAAATATTGCTCGGTGCGCTCGATGCGCGTTCTCGCCGGCGCACGGACATGGACTTGAATGAGTCCGGCATCGACCTTCGGGAAGAAGTCGCTACCAACGAAATAAGCAATACCTGCCCCACCAGCGACGATGCAGAACGCAATCACTGGAACGGTTACTCTTCGGCGTAGGATGCCGGTTAGAACCCACGTATAAATTGTACGAAAGCGATCAAAGCCGCGATTGAAGCGGGCATGGAAACGGGACAATAAATTCTGGCGGCCTGCCGCGTCATCTTCTTGCTCGCGGCGCAGGAGCAGCCGGATCATAATGGGCGTTAATGTGCGAGAGATCGTGTAGGAGGCGAGCATCGCAAAGACCACGGCCAGCCCAAGAGGCGTGAACAGATATCGTGCCGCCCCCTGGAGGAAGAACACGGCAACGAACACGCTGCAGATGGAGAGCGTGGAAACCAACGTTGGCAACGCGATGCCGGCAGACCCTTCAAGAACTGCTCGGTCGAAGGGCACCCTTTCCTCGAACAACCGATGTGTGTTTTCAATCGCGACGGTTGAGTCGTCGACCAAAATGCCAACCGCCAGCGCAAGACCGCCAAGCGTCATGGTGTTGATCGTCTGCCCAAGCGCCCACATCACCGCGACCGACGTTAGGATTGATAGGGGGATTGAAATCATGACGATCAAGGTCGATCGCAATGATCCGAGAAAAATAAGAATCATGAGTGCTGTTAGACCAGCCGCGATCGCCCCCTCGCGCAGCACGGATGTTATTGCGCTTTGCACGAAGATCGATTGATCGAACAGCATGTCAATGTTCATGCCGGGCGGCGCCGCAGCGCGGATATCCGGTAATGCCGCTTTCACGCGGCTCACGACGTCGAGTGTCGAGGCATCGCCGTTCTTGATGATGGTGAGCAGAACCGCGCGGCGCCCGTTTGCCCTGACGATGTTCTGCTGAACAGCCCAGCCGTCCCGCACATGCGCCACATCGCTAAGGTGGACCGTAGTTGGGCCGATCTGCCTGACCGGAATGCGATTGAGTGCATCAATGCTTGGCGATTGAGTGTTCGTGCGAACGATGTATTGCCTCTCTCCGATCTTCGCGTCGCCTGAGGGCAAGGTTAGGCTTTGTGCATTGACCGCGTTGACCACGTCGTTGGGAGAGACACCGGCCGCGCGCAATGCCTCCGGATCGAGGTCAACCATGATCTGCCGATATTTGCCGCCATAAGGCGTGGGAAGCGTAATGCCCTGAATCGGCGCGAGGGCCTGTCGAAGCTGGTAAATTCCATAGTCATAGAGCTGTTGCTCGTTCATGGTGTCGGAGCTCAGACTTAGTTGGAGCACCGGAACACTCGACGCGTTGTATTGGACAACAATGGGTGGCTGAATCCCAGTCGGCAGCAAGGCCCGTATCGCATTGCTGGCAGACACGACCTGGGTAATTGCGAGATCAATATTGACGTTCGATTGGAAATATATCTTGACGACGGAAATGCCTTCGAGGCTTTGAGCCTCCATGTTCCGAATGTCATTAACGTTAGAGCTAATGGCATACTGGCTGTAGGTCGTTATTCGCTGATCCACCTCCTGCGGCGTGAGGCCGGTATATTGCCATATGACCGTGACGACCGGGATGTTGATGCTTGGAAAAATATCTTTGGGCGAGGTAATAGCTGCGCTCACGCCAAGGAACAGCATGGCTATCGCCATTACATAAAATGTGTGCGGAAAGCGCAGCGCGAAGCGGACGATACCCAATCCCACCTCCAGTCTTGCGAACCAAAATACGGCAAGGCTGAAATTTGTTCCTATCTGCAGACAGTTATAGGCGGAGTTCGCGGTTGCCTCAAAGGGATACCCCAAATAGAGGTTGAAAGAATATTTCCATTTAGGTGAATTGCCTTTTTGATAATGAAATACTCGTTTAAGTTGTCGAGCTGAGTCACTGTCGGTTATTGGCATGTGTGAGTTAAAGCGCGTCCCCGAAAAAGGGAAACTTCATGCTGTCCAAAACCTCAGTCTGCTATCCGCTCGGGATGCGGGTCGGGACTGCGTTCATTGTTTTGTTTCTCGGGTACGGATCGGTGCAGGCCGAAACGTTACGGGAGGCTTTGACGGCAGCCTATCTCTTCAACCCTACCTTGAAAGCCGCGCGCTCTCAGCTTCGGGCCACAGATAATCAAGTCTCCATCGCAAAATCCGGGTACCGTCCGACCGTATCGGCATCGTTGCAGTACGGCTTTGAGGACATCCGCACCCGGTTCAAAAAACCTCCGCCTGGATTTATCGCGGTCTGCGCAGTACCGACAGCCTTTGATGGCACCTGTCCGGACGGCCAATCTAAGCCCACTCCGCTGAGACTCTATCGGCAGTAGTATCCTTCCGAGCGGGACCTCAAACCCGCGAATCGCGCAACTGAATCTGCAGCAGAACGTTTTTGATGGCTTCCAGACCTACAATAACATTAAGGGCGCCGAAGCGCAGGTTGAGGCGGGCCGGGAAAGTCTTCGGTCTTCCGAGGAGAACGTGCTCCTGAACGCGGCAACCGCTTACATGAATGTCGTGCGCGATCAGGCGATTGTGAGGCTTAGGGAGAGCAACATCAAAGTGCTTGCCGAGCAACTCCACCAAACCGAGGCACGCTTCCAGGTTGGGGAGGTAACGCGGACTGACGTCGCTCAGGCTCGAGCGAGCCTCGCTCAGGCGCAAGCAGACCTTAGCATCGCGCTAGGCACTCTTTATACAGATCGAGCTCTCTTCGAGCAGTTTATCGGCCATCCCCCCGGCAAACTCAAAGATCCTGGCCCCCCATCGAGGTTGCTGCCGAGGAGTTTGGAAGGGGCGATCGATATTACTTTTGCTGAAAATCCGGGAATTTTGAGCGCACTTTTCTCTGAGCGCGCCCAAGTGCACCAAGTCAAGCAGTTGAAGGGACAGCTTCTGCCGAACCTCTCGTTGAATGCGAGCTACACCAAGGCCGCTCAGCCTTTGGGAAGCCCGGAGGTAACACAGCAGGATGATATCCGCGTATTCGGCCAGCTTAACATCCCAATTTACGAAGCCGGAAGCGTGTCCGCGCAGATCCGCCAAGCGATCGAAACCCTATCGCAGCGGCGCCAGCAGATCGATGAACAGCGCGAAAGCGCCCGCCAAAATGCCAGCTCGCAATGGGGCTTGATCCTTGCCGCAAAAGGAAACGTAGCTGCAGGGCAAGCTGCTGTCGAAGCGACCAGGATCGCGCTCCAGGGTCTGCGCGAGGAGGAGAAAGTCGGCCAACGCACGATTCTCGATGTCCTGAATGCAGCGCAGCAATATCTGAATGCACAGGTGAACTTGGTTTCGTTCCGCCGTGACCTCGTCGTTGCATCCTATGGAGTGCTTGCTGCCATGGGGCGCCTTACGGCCTATGATATTGCTCTTGAGGCTGAGCAATATGACCCCACCCGCTATTACGGCGAGGTGAAGGAGACCTGGTATGGTTGGGGTGCCTCCATTGAAAGCGCCGAGGATCCACGCGTTGCTCCTGTCCAGGATCCTGGCCGCACTCCAGGCCAGAAGTGGACTGACGGCCCTGCATATACCCAGAAACTGCCCCAGATGCCGTGAACTAGAAGTCTAAGCCAGTGATGCTTCGGGCGCTGAGCAACTAAGCACTCACCTCCCTAATATCGCTGTTTCTGAATCACGATTAGGCGCCATATTCTTTTTTGCGCAATCGAGGAAGGTTTTTGCATCATAGGCCCGGGGTGGTGCATAGCCCTCGAGTTTCATCCAATCGTAAGGAGGGTATCTTTGCTCGATCTGCAACATTTCCGATTTTACCAAACACATTGAAATATTCGATCGTTCTCTATCAAGAGTTACATAGTGACCAATTAAAGCATGCATCTCTTGAGTTAGCTTTCGTCTGTTATCTCTGCAATTTTCAAGCGATTCCAGTGCGCTGGAAAGCAAGTCTGTATTTGACAATGCGCTCAGAGTCTCTTCTTGGCAGGACATACTATCGATAGCAGACCAATATATGAATTCCAATATTTCGTGCTTTATATTTGAAATATCACGAGTTGCTAGAGGTGTTGCTGCTTCATTTTGTATTTTTTGTTCAAAATCTATGTTCCATATGCTTTCGAAATCTTTTTTGAAATGTTTTTCTGAGTCTTTGTAGAATTTTTTGGCGAATATTGTTTTTATACTATCTGAAATATCAGGAGGATTGTTATCCGCCGCGTGCACGTCTATTGAAATCATACTTAAATATACGATAAAATATATTGGTAAAAATACTCGTTTCATAAGTCCGTCCCTCGTAGCCAGGCTTAGAAACTATTCTTAATGATTTAAGCGTATCAACCAAAAGTTGAAAGATATTAACAGAAGCATCCAGAGTAGCAAATTTCTGTCAGCAAACTCAGGCGTGTGATGGACATCATCGATATCACGGCGACTGTGGGTATGCTTATGCCCCGCTCCTAGCCTGTAAAGAAAAGTGTCGAGCGACTGACCCCTTTGCCCCAACCGCACCGCAATCGCGCCTCGCTCGCGCCGCAGTATCTCGCTTCAACGCACAGCGATGTTTGCAGCTTGTATTGTGCGTGGAGCGGTTTTGATGAAGCGGATGGCATTGGCGGTGGTGGCGGCGGGGCTTGCCTTTGGCGCGCAGGCGGATGAGCTGCCTTTGAAGCGCGTGGTGCTCTCGACCTCGGGGCTTGCCCAATTCACGCATTCGGGCGAGGCGGCGGCGGGCGCGGCGCTTGAACTGCCCGTGCGGCTTGACCAGGTCGACGATCTTTTAAAAAGCCTCACCATTTTCGACCGCGAGGGCGCGCTCGGCGCGGTCACGCTTCCCGGCAAATCGCCGCTTCCGGAGCTGTTTCGCGATCTTCCCTTCGGCCCCGACGCGCTCGCCTCGCAGGCCGCGCTTTTGAACGCGCTCGTTGGCGCCGAGGTCGAGATCGAGGGCAATGTCACGGCATCGGGCCGCGTGTTCCGGGTCGAAGAGGAGCGCGCCCAGCTCGCCAATAATGGCGGCCAGACCCTCCGGCATCGCTTGACGGTCTTGACCGACAAGGGCTTCGTGCAGGCCGTCCTCGAAGAACTGTCGGCCTTGCGCTTCACCGATCCCAAGACCAGAGCGCAGATCGATCGCGCCCTTCTCGGCCTCGCCGAAAACAGGGCCAAGGAGCGGCGCACGCTCTCGATCGGGCTGTTGGGCCAGGGCAAGCGCGCCGTCGGCTTCAGCTATGTGGTGGCCGCACCAGTCTGGAAGACCTCCTACCGGCTTGTTTTGCCGAAAGACGGCGGCAAGGCGCGCCTCCAAGGCTGGGGCGTGGTCGAGAATTTGACCGGCAGCGACTGGAAAGACGTCGAGCTGTCGCTCATCTCCGGCAATCCCGTGGCGCTGAAGCAGGCGCTCTATTCGGCCTTTTACGTGGACCGGCCTGAAATCCCGGTGTCGGCTTCGCTCCGCGTACTGCCGAGATTGGATGATGCGGAAAAGAATTTGCACAATGTAAGAGGCATCGACGGCGGCAAAAAAAAGGCACGAGAGATGCCAGCACCGCCTCCGCAGGATGGAGCGCCGGGTTTCTTTGCAGGTGACCTCGCCGGCACGCTCGACGCTGCGCCCGTAACAGAAGAGAAGATCGCGCGGCCAGCGCTAACGGCGGCGACCGAAGAGGCCGCGACCCAGGTGCTCTACCGCTTTCCGGCCAAGGTTTCGCTGGCGTCGGGTTCCACCATGATGGTGCCTTACGTGGACCGCGAAATCACCGCCCAGCGCAGCTTCCTCTATCAGCCCGACACCAACGCCAGGCGTCCGCTGGCAGCACTTAAGCTTAATAATGACGGCGAGGCGGCGCTGCCCGCGGGCCTCATCACCGCCTTTGAGACCGGAAGCGATGGCGCCGCCAATTTCGCGGGTGACGCGCAACTGCCCTTGACGCCCAAAGGTGCTGAGAAATTCGTCACCTTCGCGCTCGATTCCAAGACCGACATCCGCCGCACCGACAATGGTTCGAAACAGACGCGGCTCGGCAAGGCCGTGCGCGGCGAGCTTACCGTGACCGTGAAGTCGCGCTGGGATATCGACTACGAGATCACACCCCCCGCCGACGAGGACCGCGACATCGTCATCGACGAAGCGCGCTCCGACGGCTGGAAGCCAACGGGCAACACCAAGGACATCGAGGAAACGCCATCGCGGCTTCGCTTCAAGGTCGCCGCCCCCAAAGGCAAAACCACAAAGGTCACACTCGCACGCGAACATATCGATCAGCAAAGCATCACGTTGGGTGACCTCGACGCAGACGGCCTGCTCACGACCGTCAGCGGCCTGGAGAACGGCACGCCCGCGCTGAAGGAGGCCGTGGCGAAGCTTGGTGCGCTCGTCGCGGCCATGAACGACGCCAAGGCGCGTCGCGAGAAGCTGGAGGCGGAGACCGCAAAAATTACCGAAGATCAAAACCGCCTGCGCGAGAACTTGAAAAGCGTGGGACAGGGATCAGACCTCGGCCGCCGCTATCTCGATAAGCTTCGAGCGCAGGAGGATCGTATCGCGGCGATTGCCACCGAGGACGAAGCTCTCGAAAAGCTCACTGCCGCCAAGCAAAAAAGCGCACAGGAACTGGCGCAAAGCCTCAGCTTGTAGTCCCGCGAGCACTATCGCGGGATAGGCGAGGGCAGAGCGCCAGCTCTAAACCTTATTCCGCGATAATCTCTCCCGAACCGCCGAACTCAGCTGGGAAGTCTTTCAGCTTTGGCAGGCCGTCCTTCATCGGTAGGACCGTCTCAGCATAGTTGACATGGACTCCCGGCGCGAAGGCAAGGGATGGAATAGTCGCGGAGAACACGTCCACCAAGCCCAAGGGTGGATGATTTGCCATGAGGTGGCCGCCACATTTATTGCAATACTTGCGCTCACTCATAGGTGTCTTCGCGAACGTCGCAACGTGCTCTGCCCCCGAAGTAATTCGCACATCTTCCGGCTTCCAAAGACTAAAGGCATTTACGGGGCCTCCAGACCAGGAACGGCAAGAGTTGCAATGACAATATCCCATGGCCGCAGGCGAACCCGTGACCTCTAGCTCAACCGCGCCGCAAAAGCATTTTCCATGGTGCGTCATGAACAGCCCCTCCAAGTTGAAATGATTCATGCGGCAGCCTAGAGAATCCGGGGAGGAAACTCAAGAGCGCCAGCAAGGGGTGAGGAGATCAGTAATGCTTAAGCTCTGGCTGAGCTATCACCGGTAAAGCTTTACAATGCTTGACGCATTTTCGTCCCGCAAGCCTGTCTCGGATGCTTTCGAAAAAACGCGCAATGTCTCATGCGTCAACGGTAAAGCAGCACCTGCAGCGCTATTGCTCATATAGGCTAAGTCTTTCTCTATCAGTTCGACTGGAAAGAGCTGCGGGTGATTACCGCTGATCATCAGACCGCCATACCCTTTAGCTGCGGGGCTGCTAACCGCCGTGGCGCCTATAATGTCAAACGCCTTAGCTGCATCAAGTCCGGATTTATCGAGAAAGCCTATCACCTCGGCCATTGCTGCTATTTGAATGCCGAGCAAAGCATTTACGGCAAGCTTGATAATAGCTCCCGCGCCAGTGGGACCGGCATGACATAAGGCTGCGCCCATAGTCCTGAGAATAGGCTCGGCCTTGGCCACCGTTTCGGCATTTCCGCCCACGAAAAAGAGGAGCTGACCCGCTTCGGCTTGTGGCCGCGAGCCGGCAACCGGCGCATCGAGAAAAGCGACGCCAATGTCTTGGCATTCCTGGGCCAATAGCCTGGCGTGAGCAGGTGTGATCGTGGAACTATCAATGGCAATCGCATGCTTGGGTATGCTGGCGAGTGCTCCCGTGTCCTTATCCAGCCAGACATGGCGAGACGCATCGTCATCACGTAGCATAGCGATGACAAAATCTGCCTCGGTAGCGGCTTGACGTGGAGTGGACGCCCATTTCGCTCCGCGCGAAATCAAGGGCTCCGCACGGTCACCTGAGCGGTTCCAAACCGTGATTTCATGACCAGCTTGTAATAGTCGCTGGGCCATACGCGAGCCCATCGCGCCAAGCCCAAGCATCGTTACCTTCGCCATGTAACGCTTCCTTTTCTAAAATGAAGAGGGGAGAAAGCTTTCGGTGTCCACAAAGGCGTCAACGCGATGGCGGATGAGCGCGTAATACTCCTTGCTTGTGAGAAAGTCTCTTCACAATGTTCGGCGCGGCCGGGACCTATCGCCTCGTGCCGCTCCTATCCAAAGTCCCGACAGATTTCTCGGAGCTAAACTCGAACTAATTTTGCGATGCCAACTTGGGCCATTTGGCGCAGTGAGTTGGTCTTACCACCCATCTCGCACCAATCATTTGCGCCGATGATCGATTTTCTCAAAACCGCATTCACTGCGATTTAGATTGATGTTGCGGACAAAAATAGCCACCCAATAAGGCTGTATCCTTCTGTTTGTGCCGCTAACAAAAAACTCAACCTTATCATTTTTGCTGAGATGTGCTTGTCAGCACAGCGCGTGCTTTGCGGCTGTGATACACAATCTTTCTCATTCCTGGTTGTCAGGCGCCAACGAGGGAAATTAATATGATGTTAGGGTTAATTGGCGGAACGGCCTTAAGCCGCTGCTAGCCTTTCATCACAGGTGGGGCCTTCAACATCAAGGAGCGGATGGTAATGTTTATGAAACGGTCTGCGATCGCGGCTCTCGCTGCGTTCGTTCTTTCCTTAACGGGCTATGAAGCATTGGCGGGTTCGGTTACGCCGTCTAGCGCGCCTTTGCAAGAACAGGCGGCTGTTGAGTCAAACAGCGCCCTTACTCTGATCCGTGGCGGTCATGGTGGTGGTCACGGCGGTGGCCGTGGATATGGCGGCTTTGGCGCACGCTATAGCGGCGGAGCTAGTCGAAGCTACAGAAGCTATAATAGTCGCTTTGTTAGCGGCATTCGCAGTGCTCCCCGCTACAAAAACTTAGCTGGCCCCCGCGTTGCAAGAACCTCGTCCGCGCTAGGGCCTCGCAATCTCACACGCCACGACAGGTTGAGACATCGGCGGTTCGTCAGACGCAGCTTTTTTGGCTTCTACTGGTATGATAATTATTGCGACTGGCCGTATGACTACGATCGGTACTGCTATTACAACAACTACTAAGCCCTATTAGTCGTCGAGGGCCACCATGGTGGCCCTCGAAAATTAAGCGCCGTGCTTCTTAAGTTTGGCGAGGATCAAGGGCATCTCGCAGGCCATTGCCGAGCAGGTTAAAGCCCAGCACGGCGACGAAGATCGCCAGTCCCGGTGAAATGGACATCCACGGTGCTTGTTCGAGGAAGTTTTTCGCCGTGTTCAGCATCGTCCCCCAGGAAGGCGCGGGCGGCTGCTGACCAAGACCGAGAAACGACAAACTTGCTTCTGCGATAATTGCAGTTGCAACCGTTAGCGCGGATTGCACGATGATCGCCGCCCTGATGTTGGGCAAAACATATCGCAGAATGATTAGATAATCGGGAAGCCCAATGGCCCGCGCGCCTTCGATGTAAGGCTCGCCGCGAACAGCAAGCACTTGGCCGCGCGTCAATCGAGCAAAGATGGGCATCGCCGACAAGCCAATGGCGATCATTGCATTCATAAGGCTTGGTCCCAGAAAGGAAGCAAGCGAGATCGCTAAGATAAGAAATGGGCAGGACAAGATCGCTTCAATGACGCGCGATAAGATCACATCGATCCAGCCGCCGAAATAGCCCGCGATGAGACCAATCGGAACGCCAATCGACAGGGCGATAAACACAGATAGGGAACCGGCCAGCAGCGATACGCGTGCGCCCCAAAGCATCCGGGAGAGAATATCGCGGCCAAGCTCGTCAGTCCCTAAGGGGAATAGCTCGGACGGCGGTTTTCGAACGTAGAGAAAATTCGTTTTGAGCGGGTCGTAAGGCGCAATTTCCGGCGCGAGAAGCGCCGCCGCCATAAAGAGAAGAATAATCAAACCGCCGATTACGGCCGATTTGTTACGGAAAAGCTTCGCCAAAAACCCGTTATGCCGCGCCCCAACTGACAGGCTGGCTGCCGCCACAGCACTCATACACCCCCCCTAACGCGGGGATCCACCGCGACGTAAAGCACATCCGCCAGCAGGTTAAGAAGGATAAAACCGGTGGCTACGCACAGCACGATGCCCTGCACCACCGCGTAGTCGCGGTTGAAGACAGCATCGACCAAAAGCTTTCCGAAACCAGGAATTGTGAAGACCTGCTCGGTGAGCACGGCGCCGCCAAGCATTTCTCCAAAAAGAAGCGCCGACAGCGTTATGATGGGCACCAGCGCATTCCGGAATGCATGTTTCAGGATAACTGCAGGCGGCAAAAGGCCCTTTGCTCGCGCCGTCCGCACATAGTCGGAGCGCATGACGCCGATCATCGCGGCTCGCGTCTGACGCATCAATGTCGCGGCGGGAGCGGCGCTTAAGACGATCACGGGCATAATGATAGTACGCAGATTCTCGACCGGATCTTCGCTGAAGGGAACAAATCCCGAAGCCGGGAGCCAGCGCAACTTGACGGCGAATACGAGGATAAGCACGACCCCGAGCCAGAAATTTGGCACCGATACACCAAAGAGTCCGACAGCGCTTGCGCCGAGGTCCATCGCTCCACCGCGCTTCACCGCAGAGATAATGCCCGCGGGTACGCCGATGAGCAGCCCTAACACCATAGCAAGGGTCGCAAGTTCGAGCGTCACCGGCAGTTTGGAGCCTATCAGCGTGAGAACGGGCTGAGCTGTACGCAGGGAAATCCCAAGATCGCCGCTCAGCACGCCAAATATCCAGTTTCCGTATTGCAGGAGTAGGGGATCGTCGAGGTGCAGTTTAGCGCGGATTGCCGCGATAACTTGCGGGTCTTGCTCTTCACCAGCCATAGCAAGGGCTGGATCGCCCGGCAGAAGTTTCTGCAAGGTGAAGACGAAGAGCGAGACGAGTATGAGCGTCGGAATCGCAATAACGAGACGCCTTGCGATTACCTTTAGCATCGGCGTGCGTCCTGTAAGAAAATCACTTGGAGCTGACTTTCAAATTTTCGAGCCGGATCATGCCGTCTGGATGCACCACGAACCCCTCAAGCTTTTTCGTCATCGCGAAGATGCGCGGCTCAGCATAGAGGAAGATCATCGGCAGGTCTGTTCTAAGGATTTTCAAAGCGGCATTGTAAAGCGCGATACGCTGCGCTTGGTCACCGGCTTCTCGCGCATCGTTCAGCAACTTATCCACGTCCTGATTACAATATCTACTGTAATTCAGACTTCCTTGGCACGTTATAAATTGATGGATATTGCCGTCTGGATCGACGCGCCCTGACCAATTGTATATGCTGAGTTCGAAATTGCCGTCCCCCATATCTTTGGTTTGCGTCGCAAACTCGGTCGCGCGAAGCTTGAGATCGAAACCGGCTTCAGCGGCCATTGCCTGAATCAGCTGCCCCAGCTGTTGGATGGTTGTGCTGTTGCTAACCGCCATTTCCGCTTTGACCGGCAGCGGTACGCCCGCCTGCTTTAACAGCGCCTGTGCTTTGGCAACGTCTCTCTTTGGCGACGGGAAATCTTTGGAGTAGTAGGCGCTCGTCGGCGGGAAAGGTTGGACCGTTGGATTGAAAAGCCCCTCAAAGATGACCTGATTTATCACATCCCTATCGATTGCGAGATCAAGGGCTTGCCTCACCAAGGCGTTTTGGCCGAGCGGATTTTTTGCCCGGTCGCCATGCGCGATATTGACGAAAATCGGCTGAAACCCGAGGCCTGGTGAGCGCACGATGCTGAAGTTCTTATCGGAAGCGATGGACGAAAGGTCGCTGGGCGCTACGCGCTCCACTATATCCAGACTGCCAGCTCGCAAATTTGCTAGCCTGACGGTCGTGTCGGGGATCGGGAAATAAACGATGCGGTCGAATGAATAAGCGCCCTTGTCCCAATAGTCGGCAAACCGCTCCAATACAATGCGGTCCTGCTGGATGCGCTGCACGAATTTGTAAGGACCAGAGCACACCGGATTGAGGGCGTAATCGGTCCCCGCAGACGCAGCCTTCGGCGATATCATCATACCGGCCCGGTCCGAAAGCTGAGCAAGAAGCGGTGCATCTGGACGCTTCAGCTTTATTGTGACCGTTGAAGGATCCACCACTTCCACGCTGTCTATCGAGGCGATTTCACTTCGCCGACTGGAATCGGGTAGCGTCTGGGCGCGATCAAGATTGAACTTAACGGCGGCGGCATCAAACGGCTCACCGTCATGAAATTTGACCCCTGATCGAAGCTTGAAGGTGAGGGCCTTCCTATCGTCGCTGAAGGACCATGAGGTGGCGAGGCGGGGCACGAATTGAAGGTCGGGAGTCGTATCGACGAGCTTATCGCAAAGCGCTGTGAACACGATGCGCCCGACATAGGTGCGTGCACGATGCGGGTCGAGCATATCGGCGTCATCTTGCAACCCAACCCGTAAGGTTAGAGGCTCTGCGAAGGCCGTTCCACCTGCGAACGCAAACGCCATTCCCAATAACGCGACTTTCGATAGATAGGCGGTGGACCGAAGCATTGAACCTCTCAGCTTTACTTTAGTTTACAAGGGCCTCACGGCGTCATAGTGCCGGAAAGCAACGAAGATGCCACAACGGCCTTTTCTTCGCTTCTCTTACGAAAAATTGCAAGGCGGCGGTTGAACGCCTCGTTTGGCGTGGGGGCCGGCATCGCACTCACACCAGCCGCCGCAATTTCCTTCCAGAAATGGCAGGCGACCTGCCTCTCCGGCTGTGCAGGGTCTAGCGTAGGCGGAACATCGGCGCACAGAGATTTCGCGTGAACGCATCGCGTGTGAAAGCGGCACCCTTTGGGGGGCGCTGCCGGGCTTGGAGCCTCGCCCTGAAGACGCGTGAGACGCCCTCGCGATTTGGGATTTGCCGCCGGGATCGAAGCTAAGAGCGCTTGAGTATAAGGATGCAAAGGGGTGTCAAAGAGATCGCGAGCGGGTCCAATTTCCACGACCTGGCCAAGATACATAACCGCGACCCTGTCGCTCATATGCCGCACCATGGACAGATCATGAGCAACAATCACGAAGGTGAGCGCAAATTTCTCCTTCAAGTCTGCGAGGAGGTTCAAAATTTGCGCCTGTACCGAAACGTCGAGCGCGGATAAGGGCTCGTCTCCTAAAATCAGCTTCGGCGATGATGCCAGCGCACGCGCAATGCTGATCCGCTGACGCTGCCCTCCGGAAAATTCGTGGGGATAGCGTTGAGCATCGCTGGGTGAAAGCCCAACCTGTTGCAGAAGCGCGCCAATGCGCTCGCGCCGTGCCGACTTGTTTTTCTCCAACCCATGCAGCCAGAGCGGTTCCTCGATGGCCGCCCCAATCGTCATTGACGGATTGAGCGATGCGAAGGGGTCTTGGAAGATCATTTGCATGTCGCGGCGCAAGGCACGCAGCCCGGAGGTGGACAGTGTGCCGAGATTTTTGCCTTCGAAAATGACATCGCCTGCTGTGGGCTCAATCAGCTTCAGCAGCAGCCGCGCAAGCGTAGATTTTCCGCAGCCGGATTCGCCTACAATCGCGAGTGTCTCGCCGGTGTGTACTTTAATTGACACATTGTCGACAGCGCGCACCCGGCTGCCCTTCATGAGAAGCTTGCCTTCGCCGCCGAAATATTTGCTGAGCGCGTGGCCCTCGAGGATGACTGGAGGAAAATCGTTTTGCATCACGCAGCGGCACCCAGCGCTTCAATAGGAGCCAAGAAGCAGGCAACGGAATGCGACGGTCCACAGGAGGTCAAAAGCGGCTTCTCTTCGGCGCAACGCCCGGTCGCCAAAGGACACCTCGTCACGAAGCGGCACCCTTGCGGCATGTTACCCACCCTCGGCACGCTTCCGGCAATCGCGGCAAGGCGCCCCTTCTCCTTGCCGAACATCGGCGTCGACCCCATCAGTCCGATTGTATAGGGGTGCTGAGGATCGTCGAAAATGGCTCCAACGGGGCCAGTTTCGACAATGTGACCCGCATACATAATGACAACGTCGTCCGCGACCTCCGCTACCACTCCAAGATCGTGCGTGATCAAAATCATCGCCGCACCGCTTTCCGTCTGCAAATCGCGGATCAGCGAAAGAATCTGCGCCTGGATCGTTACATCGAGCGCCGTTGTCGGTTCATCGGCGATAAGAAGCGAGGGGTTGTTGGCGAGCGCCATGGCGATCATGACACGCTGGCGCATACCGCCCGAAAGCTCATGCGGATAGGCCCGAATACGCTGTTCAGGCGCTGGGATTCCTACAAGCCGCAGAAGCTGCACCGCTCGCGCTGTAGCCTCGGCCTGCGACACGCCGCGATGTCTTTTCACAGCCTCGGCGATTTGATCACCGGCTGTAAACATCGGGTTCAGCGATGTCATCGGCTCTTGAAAAATCATCGCCATGCTGTCGCCGCGAATGCCCGCCAAGGCCTTTTCATTCAGCGTTAAAAGGCTCTTTCCCTGGAATTGGATGTTGCCTCGCGCGATTTTCGCCGATGGAGGAAGCAACCCCATGAGAGCAAGGGCGGTGAGACTCTTGCCGCAGCCGGACTCTCCGACAACTGCGAGGGTGCGCCCGCGAGAGACTTCGAAGGAAATGCCGTCCACGACATTCGACGGCGATCCGCGAAAGCCTATCGCCAAGTCCTTCACGGAAAGCACCGGGCCGGCTTGCGCGCTTGAGGCTGCGTCGCCAGCGTGGTCTAAGGTCATTGTCGAGTACGTCATACGCTCACGCTATAGCAAACCTGTCCGCCATTCCAATGTGGCCTCAGCAGTACGCTCCCCGACATGATGATGCACTTGTGCGATCCAGCCTTTCGCCAGAATCGCCAAAATAGGACCAGCCGCCACCGTAGCATTACGCCCGGCCCGAATTTGGAACGGATCAGCCGACTTAGCAACCCCGTCTTCCGGCGCAGCTGTTTGATCGTGTTCCGTACCGATAGAGCTATCAGGAAATCGGATAATGCTAGTCGCGTTCTTGCAGACGCGCCTTCAGCCGTATAGAGCTTCGGCGGAGAAAGCGGAAGCTGCGCTTATAGGACGCAGTTGCCCTTTGTTACGTCGAACTTGCTTGTTGTGAGCCGTTTCAACTCTGCCGTGGCATAACGTACAAGGCGGCTACCAGCGCGTTCAGGTTTTTCTCTTCAAGAACTCGGGGCACGCAATTGTGGCGATCAACTTTTTCAGAAGATTGAGCGCACCGTGATGTGCGGGATTCTAAGTATTTTTTGTAAGCCCTCTCGAAATCCGGCAGGGCGTATGGAATCATAAAATCGCTTTTATCGTTTTCTTTTGCTGTTTCCTCCCAGCGCAATCTCGCCAAAAGACGATTGAACTCTTCTGAAAACCGTTGGTCGTCTTGGTAATATTTTTTGATTTCTTCCTCAGTCGGAGAAAGCGCCGCATCAGGGGGTAAAGCCATAACTCAAGCCCGGTTAGTGTCTCCTGACGCTGCAGTGTAGCGTGTTCCGCTTATGCCGCCCTTGCCAGGAAGTTTTCTATCCGTTTTGCTTGACGCCGCGCCGCCAGCACACGAAGGTCTTTCGCCGGATCGATAGCTCTTCCTAACGTAGTTCGTTCCCCACCACGAAGCCAACAAACGTGAATTCATTTCATGATCAATAAGATCGTAGATTCCACTGCTGCCGCACTGGCCGACGTGCCAGACGGCGCCACCGTGATGATCGGTGGCTTCGGTGACGCCGGCCAGCCTAACGAATTGATCTATGCGCTCATCGCGCAAGGCGCGAAGGATCTCACAATTGTCTGCAACAATGCTGGGGCAGGCGATCACGGTCTGGCCGCGCTTCTGGCGGCTGAGCGTGTGCGCAAGATCGTCTGTAGCTTCCCGCGTCAGGCTGATTCATGGCATTTCGATAGGCTGTACCGCGCCGGTCTTATCGAGCTGGAACTGGTGCCGCAAGGCAACCTCGCTGAACGCATCCGCGCCGCTGGTGCAGGTATCGGCGGCTTCTTCACGCCGACGGGCTACGGGACCAGGCTCGCAGAGGGCAAGGAAACCCGGATGATTGATGGCCGCGGCTACGTGCTGGAGAGCCCGATTCACGCTGACTATGCGCTTATCAAGGCTGAACGCGGCGACCGCTGGGGCAATCTTATTTATCGGATGACGGCGCGCAATTTCGGGCCAATCATGGCCACGGCGGCTAAAACCACCGTGGCGACGGTGCACGAGTTGGTCGAACTCGGCGCCCTCGATCCCGAGGCAGTGATCACGCCGGGGCTCTTTGTGCAGCGTTTAGTGCAAATCGACCGCACTGCAAATATGCGCCATCAGGCCGCGTGAAATGGCACCCGGGAGAACTGCAAATGAATAGGTGGACAAAGGATCAAATGGCAGCACGGCTGGCGGGCGACATCACCGACGGCGCTATTGTGAATCTCGGCATCGGCATTCCCACGCTGGTGGCAAACCATTTGGGTGCTGACCGCGAAGTGATGCTGCACAGCGAAAACGGTGTGATCGGCTTTGGGCCAGCACCGGCGCCCGGCCAGGAGGACTCCGATCTCATCAACGCAGGCAAGCAGCCGGTAACGCTGTTGCCCGGTGGCGTGTTTTTTCACCACGCCGATAGCTTCGCGATGATGCGCGGTGGCCATGTCGACATCTGCGTGCTCGGCGCGTTCCAAGTCGCGGCTAATGGCGATCTTGCAAATTGGCACACTGGCGCGCCCGACGCGATCCCGGCCGTGGGCGGGGCTATGGATCTGGCCATCGGCGCGAAGAAGACCTGGGTCATGATGGAACACACAACCAAGAGCGGCGAGCCGAAGATCGTGCCTTCCTGCACTTACCCGCTCACGGGTTTGGCCTGCGTAAGCCGGGTTTATACCGATCTCGCCGTGCTGGACATCACGCCCGCTGGCATGCGTGTGCGAGATATTGCCGAGGGCTTGGATTTCGAGGCCGTGCAGACGCGAACCGCCGTGCCGCTGCTACGCTGATGAGTTAGGGGGGATGCCTTCGTCAGCGCACCCCGCCGTTAGAAAACACCTGAATCGCGCCGAGTAGCTCATCCAGATGAGTTCCTTGGCACGGACGGTTACGTTGCTAACTTGGAAATCCGGGATCAATGACGTCCCCTAAGCCATTGGGCAGCGGCCTCCAGTACTTGCAGGCCGTCGCCGACGAACTGACCCCAGCGATCAAGGCCGCACCGTCGACGCTGATCCCGTGCAGCACCGGCGAGATCGCGGCGCTTGAGTCCCTGGTGGCGCCTATCATCTGCCCGCTGCGAACCTCGAGTTCCTCCGATACGGTGGCAAGCAACTCGCCCGCGTTTACTCAACGAGCACGTCGGCTCGGACTTCGCTTACTTCGATCTTACGGAGGGCGATGACCCGCCAATATACTTTTGGGAAGAGGGCAACGGCGGAGTGCGGCTTTCGAATGGCGAGCTTAGCTACAGAAAGCTTGCTCTAGCGATGGCCCATTCGGTTAGCTGAGCGTGCAATGGAACCTACGATAAGTCCGGTGTCCTGGACTAAAGGACACATTTGGTCCGGTATACTGGACCGCAATTGATTTTTAGTCTCAGGAGATTTATATTAACAAAAGTCCGATACATCGGACTAAAACAATGCTTTGGTCCAGAACACTGGACTAGGATGAAAACAATGGTGCAAAGCAGGGCTTTCTTATCTCCTCCCTTCCCCGTGGAGAGATCCCTCAAAGCATTGGGAACGAATATTCGTATTGCAAGACTTCGACGCAACCTAACGATCAACGACATTGCGGAGAGAATTGGAACCAACAGAAAAAGCGTTATGGATGCCGAACGAGGAAAGGCATCCACCGGAATCGGTGTTTATCTATCCATACTTTGGGCGCTTGGCCTTCTCGACCAGTTCAACAATTTGGCAGACCCATCACAAGATAAAGAAGAGACTCGCGCTAGCGATAGCACGTGAGCGCTCACGTGCCCGCACCGCGGAGATTTTAGACAATGACTTCTGATCGCAAACCAAGGCGCTGCTTCGTATATATTACACTTCCCGGCGAAGTTGATGCGGTTACAGCCGCGAGATACGAGCTCAAAGATGGGGTAGGCCGTCTCGTTTACGGTCGCTCATATTTAGCCAGAGACAATGCCGTAGACATTGATCCAGTCGAACTGAAACTTGGTGAGCATGTATATCAAACCGCAATGCTCGGGGGCATTTTCGGTGCATTGCGCGATGCCTCGCCGGATTATTGGGGTCGGTCAGTCATCGAACGCGCATTGGGAAGAGTGGATCTTGATGAAGTTGATTTCCTTCTGCAATCATCGCACGATCGGGCTGGCGCTCTTGCGTTTGGTCATAACGAACGTCCGCCAGAGCCTAAGCGAGACTTTAACCAAACTCTTGATCTAAAAAAACTTCAAGATTTGGTCTTAGCCATCCTCAATGAGAATAAGAAGCCGATTGTCGGCGTAGAGGACCGACAGGCAAAGCAACTGCTATCTCCCGGTACTTCTATGGGTGGGGCACGACCAAAAGCAATAGTGGAAGATGGTAAAGGTCTATGGATCGCAAAGTTCAATGCACCAAAGGATAGATGGAATAATGCTCGGGTTGAACACGCGATGCTGCGGTTGGCGAAGCAGTGCGGTATTGCGTCCGCAGAAAGCCGGACGATACGAATAGGTGACCGCGACGCGCTCCTCGTAAAGCGGTTTGATCGCAAAAAGACCAAACAGGGTTATCTGAGGTCGCGTATGGTCAGCGCGCTCACAATTCTGCAGACTAATGATAGTCCAGAGGCGAAAAGGAACTGGTCCTATCCGGCTCTTGCGGAAGAACTACGTCGTGTGTGCGCTAGCCCTCGGGAAGCTGCAAAAGAACTGTTCTTGCGCATGTGTTTCAATGCGCTCATCAGCAACACTGACGATCATCCAAGAAATCACGCGGTTATAGCTTGGGATGATAATTGGCATTTGTCCCCTGCATACGATTTAACCCCAGCGCCTTCCCACTCAATGGAACGTGATCTAGCAATGATTGTGGGTGATAATGGCCGACGTGCAACTGCTCAGAACCTTTTGAGCCAATGCGGTAGATTCCTGCTCAAGTACGACGAAGCTTGGAAGATCGTATCAGAAATGGAAACGGTCATTCGTGCCGAATGGTACGCAGTGGCACGCTCAGCCAAGGTAACGGTTCGCGATTGTGAAGTCATTAGGAGCGCATTCGAAAATAAAGGCTTTTCATTTGCTGAGGCCGCTTAGCCAAGTAGCTCGCGCCATTCCTTCGGGTCTTCACTCGCCTGAAATAATCGGGTGGTGGCGTTGACGTGAATTAGATCGCGCTTGGCGTCGGCGATCTTACCTTCGAGGCTTTCTATGTAAGCCTCTATACGGTGACGCTCCACCGTTAACTTCTGAATAATCTGGATATCAGCCATGCTTCAGCATCACAAAAACGAGCGAAGCGGCCTATTCTTGATTTGGTGCTCTTGCTACCTCATACCGGAAACTTTCAATCAAGCTCAACCATCGGTAGATCGCCTCGGAGGTATTCCGCTGCTTACGCCCAAGTCGGTGCACATCAGAAGCTTTTCGGCATGCCCAGCACATGGGTGGCCACGTGCGACAAAATTAGGTTCGTGGAGATGGGCGCGACCTGATAGAGGCGCGTTTCGCGAAATTTCCGCTCGATGTCGTATTCCTCAGCGAAGCCGAAGCCGCCATGGGTTTGCAGGCAGGTGTCAGCCGCGTGCCATGCTGCCTCCGATGCGGTCAACTTTGCCATATTGGCCTCAGCACCACAGGGTTGGCCTGCATCGAAAAGGGAGATGCCCTTCTGCACCATAAGCGCCGCCGCTTCGGTTTCGACGTAAGCCCGCGCGATAGGAAATTGAACGCCCTGATTTGCGCCAATCGGGCGCCCGAACACTTGGCGCTCGCGGCCGTAACGGGTCGCTCGATCGATGAAGAAGCGCGCGTCACCTATGCATTCGCTGGCGATCAGCAAGCGCTCGGCGTTCATGCCGTCGAGGATGTACTCGAAGCCCTTCCCCTCTTCTCCCACCAGGTTCTCTGCGGGCACCTCCAGATTATCGAAAAATAATCCGGTGGTGGCGTGATTGATCATCGTGCGGATCGGCTGGACGGTCAGACCGCGCCCGCGCGACTTGTTCAAATCAACCAGCAATACGCTCATTCCCTGCGTCGGCTTTTTTACCTCTTCACGCGGTGTCGTTCGCGCAAGAAGAATCATCCAATCGGAATGTTCGACGCGCGAAATGAATACCTTCTGCCCGTTGACGATGTAGCGATCACCTTCCTTTCGGGCGAAGGTTGTGATCCGGGTGGTATCGGTGCCGCTTGTGGGCTCGGTCACGCCGAAGGCCTGTAAACGGATCTCGCCTGTGGCGATTCCGGGCAAAAGCATCTTCTTTTGCGCTTCGCTGCCGTGCCGAAGCACGGTGCCCATCGTGTACATCTGCGCATGGCAGGCGCCACCATTGCAGCCGCTGCGATGAATTTCTTCAAGGATAGCGGCGGCGGCTGCGAGGCCAAGGCCAGACCCGCCATACTCCTCGGGAATCAGAACCGACAGGAAGCCCGCCTCAGTCAGCGCCTTGACAAAATCGGTAGGATATTCGCGCGCAGCATCAAGACGCCGCCAATACTCGCCAGGAAATCCGGCGCAGAGGCGGCGGACCGATTCTCGGATGTCGGTGAAGGAATCGTCGTTCGGCATGGTCATAGCTCTCTCAATTGCGGCTTACACAGTAGCGGCACAAATTCTATGCGTCTAAGATATGGTTGGCATAAAAGGTATAACGATGCGGCATGAATTGGATCTGCACAAGCTGAACAGTTTTCTTCACGTCGTCGACCTTGAGAGCGTGTCGAAGGCGGCGGCCATCCTGAATGTCGCCCAGCCAGCTATCTCGCGTCAGATCAGGCAACTTGAGGAGGAACTCGGTGTCGCACTTCTAATCCGTCATGGCCGTGGTGTCCTGCCGTCGCCCGCTGGCAAGTTTTTAGCCGAACAAGCGCGCGGTCTCTTGCACGCGGCCAGATCGTTGCGCGACACGGTTCGAACTTTCGAAGCGGAGCCTTCGGGAAAACTGTCCTTCGGCGTGCCTTCGTCGTTCGGACGGGTCATGCTGCCAGCTCTGGGAATTGAGTTTCGAGCCAATTATCCGAAGATTCAATTGCATCTCGCTGAAGGGTTCAGCGGGTCGATCCACGAATGGATTCTCGCCGGGCGCCTAGATTTGGCCGTTCTGTATCAGACGCCGAATGTAGGGCATCTCAGTGTGATGCCGCTGTTAGAGGAAGCAGTCGTTGTCGTTGGTCCACCCGGCGTCTTTGCTGTCGACGAAAACTTGGCTCCGTCTCGGTTGGCGGCCCTTCCGCTGGTTTTACCATCTCGCCCACATCGCCTGCGCATGCTGATCGACGAGATCTCCGCTGCTATGCGGAAGGTCGAGCCTGTCCTGGAAATTGATGCTCTGTCAGCTCTGTTGGAAATCGTGCGTTCCGGTGGGATGTACACGGTTCTCCCTTACTCCGCGGTGGCATCCATGACTGAGCGCAACGAAGTAAGTGTTGCCAAGCTTGCCTCCAAACACGCCACTCGCCGACTGTTTCTAGCTAGGCAGTCCAGCCGGCCGCCGAACTCAGCGACACTTGCATTAGAGCGTAGCGTGGTGCGCCTTGTTGGCGAACATGCCGAGCGCCTGCGCTGGCGCCCGATCTGGAAGGGCTGACTAGGTAAAGCAGCACTCGTTCAATATCGCCTCAAACAGCGATGTTTTGACCGCATAGCGCCGTCACCTCGATCTCGATGAGCGAATTGCGCGGCAATCCGGATACGGCGACAGTCGAGCGGGCGGGAGCGTAGTTGCCAAAGTACCGCTCATAGACGCCGTTCATGGCGCCAAAATGCTCCATCGTCGTCAGGTAGACGACGCAGCGAACCACAAGACTGAGATCAGATCCGGCAGCTTTGAGGATTGCTTCGACATTGCGAAGAGCGCGGTCGGTATGGGCTTCGATGCCACCTTGGACAATCTGGCCGTTCTCGGGATCGAGAGCGATCTGGCCCGAGACGAAGATTAGATCCGAAGTCTTGATCGCCTGCGAATAAGGACCGATCGCAGCGGGTCCGTGGGCCGTTGAAACGATAGAACGCATGTCGAAAAATCCTCCCATCATTCCATTGATGCCGCGACGATCGCGTCGATTTGAACCCGCGCGCAGTCGATTGCCGGAAATCCGCAGTCGGCTTCGTTAAAGGCAAGGGAAAGCTCGGTTCCAGCCAGGGCTACAACATCGACGGCCTGCTCGCTTGCAAGACCCTGGGCAATCCGTCTTATTCCTTCGATATCGGCACCTTGAATCGAGCCGGTTGATGCGATCTGCATATAGTTGGCGTGAACGAATTCGAGCGAGGCAGGATCGAGGCGGACGATTTCGAATGCTCCCAGGCGCCCATACATGTCCGACTGCATGACGAATTTTGTACCCAAAATCGCCACTCTTCTTGCGCTGCGCGTGACGAGTTCTTTTTGGACACAATCGATCATATCGACGAGCGGGATATTGATCCTGCGCTTAAGTTCGGCTGCGCAAATATGCGGAGTAACAGCGGGTATCGCCGCAAAGCTCGCGCCTGCACCAGCCAATCGCTCGACTTGACCGGCCAGATATTCCGCCAGATCATCGAGCGCTCGCGCCTCGACAAGGTCCAGCACCAATTTCAGATCCGCGTGCGAGATAACGAGGTTCGGTGCGAGGTTCCGTGCGGCAAAGGCCTCAACCAGCGCCTTATAGTAATAAACTGTCGCGCCGACGCCGAGGCCACCTACAAGCCCGATCGCGGGACGCGCGCTGAATTCCGCCACGATCCACTCCTTTTGTTAAGCCGCTACAGATTATTGAGTGTGCAAGCTCTTTGACAACTCGATTTTCTGCATAGCTGTTATCTCCGCGAACTGGGGCTCTTGCGGGGCTTATGCTTATTTTCTTTTGATGCGCATCGCGCCCTTCCGAAGCGTGCTTCACCTTCTGGCGCAAGCCGCATCGCGGTAAGCAAGTCATCAACACTGTAGTGCGGAGGCGCCTTGCGAATTGAGGCAAGATAAGCGTGCCTCGTCAAACCGGCATGCCAGGGCTAGGATGTAGGCAGCAACCGCCCGGATAATCGCAAACTCGCTCGGGCGAGAGCAACGCCCACGCTACACCATGCAGGGCTTGTTCTTCCCGAAGGCACCAGTAATGCGGCGTTCGCGTTAGTTCATGAGACCTACTCGATAAATTCCGCCTCGTTCGGCCCCAAACGCAACAGACTAGCAAGCCGTGCGAGGGCATTTCGTAGTTGATCCAGCGTCGGCAGCGCCAGAGCGAGGCGCACCGCATTGGGCGCGTGTCCTGGGACTATGGTGAAAGCATTCGATGGCGTAACGGCGATTCCCTGTCGAGCGGCAGCGGTCGCGAAGGCCTCTGACCGCCAGCCATCCGGCAATATGAGCCAAAGATGATAGGCGCGAGGATCGGCACGAATTTCGAAACCTGCAAGACACTCCGCCGCTATTCCCTGACGCAGCTTCGCATCCTGGCGCTTCTCCATCGTGATTGCCATCGCCGTTCCGTCAGATATCACCCTTGTGCCGGCATCGAGACCGTATCCAGAAACTGACCATGCACCGGCGCGCGCAGTTGCCGCGATCTGATCACGATAGGGGCGAGGCACAGAAAGAAAGCCAAGCGCCAATCCAGGAGCGATCCGCTTCGACAGGCTGTCAATGACGATGCAGCGTTCGGGCGCAAGCGCGGCAAGCGGGGCGTCGTCGGCGAGAAAACTGTAGACGTTATCTTCGATGATCATTAGCCCGTGCTTTTCTGCAACTTTAATGATCTCGTTCTGCCGTGCGTGAGGTTGCGATATGCCGAGCGGATTCTGCAAGATAGGTTGAACATAGATCGCCGAAAGCGACCCTTTGCGATGCGCCGCGTCAAGAGCGTCAGGATCCATTCCCAAAGCATCCACTGGAATCGGCACAAGTTGCACACCGAAGCGTGAAGCAAGGTTTTTGACCTGCGGGTAAGTTATGGCCTCGACCGCAATTCGGCTGCCAACAGGTGCGAGCGCGGAAATCGCGGTGGCAAGGCATTGGCGTCCGCTCCCAGCAAAGATGAACGAATCTGGCGCCGGTGCCCAGGAGCCCCTCGCGAGAAAAGCGGCTGCAGCCTCGCTAGCCGCCGCCAGTCTGTGAGCGCTAATTGGGCGCAGCGCGGCCTCCAGTGCATCCGCTCGGTGCAATCCTGCCAAACTGCGAGCAATCATGGCTGATTGGCTTGCAAGGATCGGGAAATTGAACTCCAGATCAACGCGGCCTGTGTGAATATCAAGGTTCGGGAGCTTCGCGCTCGCTTGCCGCCCTGAAACAAATGTGCCTCTTCCAACCTCGCCAGTAACCAGGCCGCGCCGCAACAGCTCGGCGTAAACGCGGCTGGCAGTCGATGCAGCGATGCTATTCTCGTAGGCGAATGTGCGCTGGGGTGGAAGCCTGTCCCCCGGTTTCAGCCGCCCCTCCGCGATCTCGCGTGCGAGCGCATCTGCCAATTCGAAATAATCCATCTTCGACATTTTGCACCGAGAGCAATGTTTATATTGCATGCATACAATTAGTCAGTCATTTGTGACCGCGCACCTTTATTAACACTCCAACTGGTCAAAACAAGATGGAGCTTAACAGATGCGGATGCGCACCTCTGGGCAGCCTTATCGCGGCACCTACGTTCAAGGATTTCTAGATGGTCTGGCTCGGTTGCCGCTGCTTTGGCTGCGGCGGTTGCATTTCCGGCATGAGCTTGCCAATCTGGATGCAGAGCAGATCAAAGACGCCGGTTTCGATCCTGACCGCATTCGCGCCGAAGCTGCAAAGCCCTTCTGGCGAAAATAGACAGATCAGACGGGGTCACGCTCGATGCCAAGCGCAAACTCATTCTTCGCTTTCGGTCTCATCGCGCTTGGGATGGCGGGCTTGGCCGCAAAAATGGCATTCGAAGCGAGAAAGTAGTGTCATTTTTTTCTCTGGCGCTGGGTGCGAGGAGAGGTAGGATCGCGGGTGCGCCCAGGGATTAGGAGACGTGTATGTCAGAAACTAGCAGCGAGCAATGTGACGCTCGCGTCATGGTCATGAAAGGCAACACCGTCGGATTGGCGCTCATGCAGGCAGAGGATCTGCCAGCAATAGCGCGATGGAACCAAGACCTTGAATTCACAGCGAAAATGGGCACACCCGGAGAGGCGCACTCGCTTGAGATGCGCCAGGAGTTTTATAAGCAGAATTCCCGCATAAGGGCTGACAGCGCCGAATTTTCTGTGATCGATCTAAGCACGGGCGGATTGGTAGGTTTCGGCGGCCTTTTTGACATAACGCGCGCGATGGTCGCCACCATGTTCGTCGGAATCGGAGAGAGCAATCTTCGGCGGAAGGGCTTCGGCACGGAGGCCAGCCGGTTGATCTGCGAATATGGTTTTTTCTTTCGCAATCTTCACAGCATCAAGGTGGAAGTTCACGAATACAACCAGGCGGCAATGCGCGTTTATGAGCGTCTCGGATTTAAGACGGTGGGCCGGTTACGCGGCGCCAATCTGCTGAACAATCGGCGTTACGATGAAATTACCATGGACCTGCTGCGCAGCGAATTTGAGCTGCAGCATGTTGGCCCATTCCAGAGTCTCGAGGATTCCGCCAATTGACGTCCTGTTGAGGTGCGATGGGGCAACCGCTTCCGGCGCGACGCCCCAGCTTGCGCTAAAATTGATCCCGCGCTGGCGCTACACCGCGCCCTTCGTTTTCTCAAAGGCAACCACAATGCTATAGTCCTGCGGGTTGGTGCCTTCCTTCACTGGAATCGTCACGTCGCGTACGAGCGAGAAATAGGACAGCGGGTTCTCTTTCGTGATGGTCACGCTTACGGTGAATGGCTCGGATTTCACCTTGTTCTTGCTCTTGTCCATGATTTCCATGGTCACAGGCAGCGTAATCGTACCGGTTTTGCCCTTGGGTCCGAGCAGGATACGCCCCGCGAGACCATATTTCACCAGCACTTGCCCATCCGTGAGCTTGCATTCACGCGCAGTCTTCGTGATCTCGCCGCGATAAATCACAGCCGAGCCAACGCCCACCCGCTTATTTTCATAGATCGTGACGGAACGCTGGCCACCTTCAACCTGCAAAGGAGGGCAGCCATTCGCGGCTGCGAGCTCAATCGGTCCATCCGAATTTTGTCGAGCCGCCGTCAGCATACTGTCTTCGGTGATAATAGGAGTCCAGGCAGCCTCCTTCTTGGAGGACGAGAATATGCCCCCGTCACCCAGGGATGAGGTCATCTGAGACACGCCGCAACCGCTGAGTAGCAAGGCAGAAAGGGCAACCCCCCAAAAACCGTGACGGCTCAATAGATCGTCTTTCATCTGCCCACCCATTTTCTTTTCGATAATTTGACACAGATTATGCTGTCCCGCGACTTTCAGCACTCTTGTTTTTTATGGTTTGTGCCGCTGATTATTGTTACAAGAAAGGCGCCGGAATTCGAATGTGTTTTGGCAAACTAGCGGGCCAAACAAAGAGCCGCAAGCTTGGACGCTCCCTTCGTTGCCAAATTGGACCTTTTTGCGGATATTCCACTGGCTTTTTGCGATCGCTCAGCTTCGGAGACGAGTCCATGACGACAAAACCCCACCTGGACATGTTCCTGGCCGCGCCGAGAGGATTTTGTGCAGGTGTTGATCGCGCGATCCAGATCGTCGAGTTGGCCATCGAGAAGTACGGGGCGCCCGTTTACGTAAGGCACGAGATTGTTCATAACCGCACCGTGGTCGAAAGCCTTGAGGCTAAGGGCGCTATTTTCGTTGAAGAGCTGAGCGAAATTCCAGCAGCAACCAACGCGCCGGTGATTTTTTCCGCCCATGGTGTGCCAAAGTCAGTCCCGGCGGAGGCGGCTCAACGGAATTTTTTCTATCTCGATGCGACCTGTCCTCTCGTCTCCAAGGTGCATGTCGAAGCGGAACGGCATCATGCGAGCGGCCTTGAGATTATTCTGATCGGACATGCCGGGCACCCGGAAGTTATCGGCACGCTTGGGCAGCTCCCAGAAGGCGCGGTCACGCTCCTGGAAACGGTCGAGGACGTGCAATCTTTCACGCCGCGCGATCCCGCCAAGGTTGCCTACATCACTCAGACCACATTGTCGGTCGATGACACAATCGAGATGGTGGAAGCGTTGAAAAGGCGCTTTCCCTTAATCCAGGGCCCCCACAAAGATGACATTTGCTACGCTACGACGAACCGCCAGAGCGCTGTTAAGGCGATAGCCGGCCGCTGCGATGCGATCTTGGTCGTCGGCGCTCCCAACAGCTCAAATTCGAAGCGCTTGGTGGAGGTCGCGCTGCGCGCTGGCTGCCCCAAGGCGATGCTTGTGCAAAAGGCGGCGGAAATTCCTTGGGATAGTTTGAATGACATCAAGTCTGTTGGACTAACAGCGGGCGCATCTGCCCCGGAGGTCCTCGTCAGCGAGATTATCGACCAGTTCAAAGCCCGTTATGACGTGTCGGTCGAGATTGTGACCACCGCCACCGAAGATGTAATTTTCAAAATTCCTCGCGCGCTGCAAGCCGCAGCCGCTCAATAGCGCGTTAAGAGCATGGCAGTTTATACTGAGGTTTCGGCAGAAGAGCTGGATGCGCTTCTCGAACGCTACGAAATTGGCGCGTTAGTAGCGCTCAAAGGCATCGCGGAAGGCGTCGAGAATAGTAACTTCTTTCTCGAAACAGATCGCGGCCAGTTCATTCTAACTTTATATGAAAAGCGCGTTTCGCCGGACGATCTGCCTTTCTTTATTGGGCTCATGGATCATCTCGCGGCGCGGGGCGTCATTTGTCCAACGCCAGTGCATGATCGCGAGGGCCGCGCGCTGCAAACTTTGGCAGGCAGGCCAGCGGCTATTGTCACCTTTCTGACCGGCTATGAACTAAGAAAGCCATTGCCCAATCATTGCTTTGCGCTCGGCGCAGCCCTTGCTTCTTTGCATCTGGCCGGTCTCGATTTTCCTTTGAAGCGAGCGAATGTGCTCTCGCTATCGGGCTGGTCGAGGCTGTTCAAAACGATAGGCGAAGACGGGGATCAGCTTGCCAGCGGCATGACAGCGATGATCGCGAAAGAACTGCAGGACCTGTCGCAAAGCTGGCCGAGGAACTTACCAGTCGGGGTTATTCACGCAGATCTTTTCCCGGATAATGTTTTCTTTCTTGGCGACAAGGTTTCTGGCGTCATCGACTTTTACTTCGCGTGCAATGATATTCTCGCCTACGACCTCGCCATATGCCTCAATGCTTGGTGCTTCGAAAGCGATCACGCTTTCAACGTCACTAAGGCGCGAGCATTGTTTCGCGGCTATAATTCGGTCCGGCAACTTGGCGAGGATGAAATCGCGGCGCTTCCTATATTAGCGCGCGGTTCAGCGCTACGCTTTTTGCTGACCCGGCTGCATGATTGGTTTAACACGCCGGAAACGGCCTTCGTGAAACGGAAAGATCCTTTGGAATATTGGCGTAAGCTCAGGTTCCACCAGGATGTGCGCACAATTTCAGCCTATGGCCTCTGAAACTCATCATCATGGACTGCCTGCGGTTGAGGTGACGATCTACACCGACGGCGGCTGCAAGGGAAACCCTGGCCCCGGTGGCTGGGGCGCTCTGCTGATTTATAACGGAAACGAGCGCGAAATCTGGGGCGGCGAGGAGCTGACCACAAACAACCGGATGGAGCTGATGGCGGCGATTGCTGCACTTGAGGCGCTGAAGCGCCCATGCCTAGTGGCCGTTCACACGGATTCACAATATCTGCGGAACGGCATCACCGAGTGGATCAGGGGATGGAAGGCTAATGGTTGGCGAACAGCGCAAAAGAAGCCCGTAAAGAACGCCGATCTATGGCAAAGGCTCGATGAAGCCCGGCGCAGACACGATGTAAGCTGGCATTGGGTGCGCGGCCATGTCGGTCAAGCTGAGAATGAACGGGCGCATAATCTCGCGCAGCGAGGCATTGAAGAGCAGGAACTTGCGGCCAAGAAAAATGCGGGTAGCACAACTTAGAGCATTTTAGGCACAGACTACATCCGAAGCGCTACTATGGATTGCTTCCGGCCACGCTGCGCTCGCCGTCGCAATGACAATCCAAGCCGCGTCATCGCCGGGTGGGCAACGCCGCCGTGGCGATCCAGGAAGTCCCACATTCACCATGCCTGTTATAGCTGATCGCAAAATGCTCTAGCGTCAGCCCTGCTGGTATGCTTGCTTTGATTGTCGGGCTAGCACAATGGCTAAGCCGCCAGCGTAATCCTATCTACAGGTGGATAGGAAGAGAAAATGGAATTTTGCCTCCATGGGAATGCCGCAAATTGCGCTCGATGGTAGCCGCCTCCGGCTAAACACCACGATTCGTCTACGATGGTTCGCTGTCGTGGGCCAGGTGGCCGCGCTTCTTACGATTTATTACTGGTTTGGGTTTCCGCTGCCACTTGGCGCGTGCCTACTCATTATATCGCTTTCGGCGTCCCTTAACATCGCCCTCGGCCTTCGGTATCCGCGCTCGCAACTGCTCTTAAGCCGCAACGCAATGCTGCTGTTGAGCTACGACATTCTGCAATTGTCGGCGCTGCTCTATTTGACAGGCGGTTTGGAAAATCCGTTTTCGTTCTTGATGGTTGTGCCGGTTGCGGTGTCGGCGTCGACGCAACCTCTTGCCATCACGTCATTTTTGGCAAGCCTCGCTGTCATATTGGCCAGCTTTCTAACTCGATTTCATCTCCCTCTCCCTTGGGCTCACGGAGAACCGCCGCACCTACCGCTTGACTACCTGCTCGGTCTTTGGGCGGCCCATGTCATTTGTATTGTATTTATCGCGATATATGTGTGGCGCATCGGCCAGGAAACTCGCCAGATGTCTCAGGCCTTGACTGCTGCCGAGCTGGTTCTCGCCCGCGAACAGCGGCTCACCGCTCTCGACGGTCTCGCAGCGGCGGCTGCGCATCAACTTGGCACGCCCTTATCGACAATTGCCCTTGTCGCGAAGGAGCTTGAGCGCGAGACTCCGAAAGCAAGCCCACTGCGCGAAGACATATTGCTTCTGCAATCACAGACCGCCCGGTGCCGTGAAATTCTCAGCGAATTGTCACGAAACGGGCGCCCGGATGAAGAGGATCACATCTTTTCGCAAATGCGTCTAAGCCATCTCTTGGAAGAAGTTGTTGGCCCCTTGCGGACTCCAAGTATTGAAATCGATGTTCGTCTCGCAAATGGCGCATCGCCATCGAAACCGGCAGTGGAGCCTATCATACCGAGAAATCCTGGCCTGATGCACAGTCTTGGGAATTTAGTCGAGAACGCAGTCGATTTTGCAAGCGCACGCGTTACGATAGACGCTCGTTTTGATCATGATAACGTAAGCTTAAGTATAGCGGACGATGGGCCAGGCTTTCACGCAAATGTTATCAACCATCTGGGTGAGCCCTATGTGACGAGCAGGGAGCGGGGCGTTGATGACGAAGAAAGCGGCATGGGGCTTGGTTTCTTTATAGCCAAGACGCTGCTAGAACGCTCCGGCGCAACCCTTCGCGTGGCAAACCAGCCGGACAGCGGAGCACTCATAGAAGTGTCATGGCCAAGAAAGCGCTTGGAAACCGTAGCTTAATTTTCTTGCAACCTGGCGTTTCTACCGGCAGGGTGCGACATTATGTAATGTCAACCAGTGATTAACCGGATAGGAAGATGAGCACGCTAGCGCGGCCTCAAAATCAGACTGACAACTCTCTCTTGATCGTGGATGACGACAAACCCTTTCTTTCACGGCTTGCCAAGGCGATGGAGGCCCGTGGATATGACGTGCGAACCGCAGACTCGCTCGACGCCGGAAGACGCGCGATAAGGGAGTTCGCTCCGGCATTCGCTGTCGTAGACATGCGGCTTGATGACGGCAATGGCCTCGACGTCATTCGGTTACTTCGTGAAGTTCGGCCTGATTGCCGCGCCATTGTGCTGACCGGCTATGGAAATATTGCTACAGCCGTAACGGCAGTGAAGCTCGGCGCAATCGACTATCTGTCGAAACCGGCAGATGCCGAAGACATTCTTGCGGCTCTCACCTCTTCCGGGGAAACAAAGCCAAGGCCGCCTGAAAATCCAATGTCGGCGGATCGCGTGCGGTGGGAGCATATCCAGCGGGTATACGAGTTGTGTAACCGCAACGTCTCGGAAACGGCACGCCGTTTGCACATGCACCGCAGAACGCTGCAGCGCATTCTCGCGAAACGAGCCCCGCGCTAATAGATCAATATCGAAACCACCGGGGCAGTATCATGGTGACGAGTCTTGATCACCTTGTCTTCGCTGTGCGCTCGCTTGAGGAGGGAGCGCGTTGGTTTGAGGAGCGTCTTGGTGTTCCACTTGAACCCGGAGGCGAGCATCCGAAGATGGGCACCCATAACCGGCTGCTCCGGCTTGGGGATCGCGTCTATCTCGAATTGATCGCCATAAACCCCGCAGCAGAAATGCTAGCGAGGCCGCGCTGGTTTGGGCTTGACGATCCGGCCATGCAAGCACGCCTTGCGCAGCCGCGCCTCATAAGTTGGGTCGCGGCAACCGAGCAGCTTTCGGCTATGGCCAATCGTGCCTCCTATGCTCCAGGCCCGGTTCATGCAATGAACCGCGGTTCGCTGAACTGGCAGATCACCATTCCCGATAATGGCGCGCTCGTGCATGGCGGCCTCATGCCAACTCTGATTGAGTGGCCGGAGGGCGTTCATCCTGCCGCGATGCTGCCGGAGCGCGGTGTGAGTTTGGAATTGCTTGAGCTTGGTTCGCCGGACCCTGGCTCGGTGAACGATGGATTAAAATCGATCGGCTTGGATGCGGCGGCTAGTAATGTCCGCGTTATCCACGATAGCAAAGGGCCGCGCCTTACCGCCTACCTCGCGCGAGCAGGCGCGCTTGTGCGTTTTGATAGCCGGACTTCAGCCGAAGACGGGATCTTCGCGGCCTGAGAGCCGTCTTGCGGCGGTATGAGCGAAGCGTAAGGTCAAGGCTTTCCTGCGCGCAGCCGTGAGCGGGGCTGCCGCTGGCTCTCGCAAAAGCATCGCTTCATAGCCGTCGGCGATGATAACTCCGGCACCCTCTGGCAAAATTTCCAAAGGAAATTCGGGCGTTACCGCAAAAAAGAATCTTTCGCACCACTCGAGATAGTCGTGCCATTTTCGATCCGAGCGAAAATCCGGAACTCCCGATTTTACCTCAACGATCCAAATCCCGCCCTTATCATCAAGCGAGAGAATGTCCGCGCGGCGGCCGCTTTTCAGCGGAAACTCCGTCAGCGTCGCATGGCCCATAAACTCGAGAAGGCGCAGCGCCCCGCGCAGTGGTTTCGGCTCGCATCTTGGATGTTTCGGAAGCGCCGAATGTAACGAAATATTGGCTTGTGTGTTCTCAAAAGTGACCAACGCCAGCTCACCCTGTGCGGTATCTCCGTGAGCCCGAGTCGTCAGTAACTGTCGCCGCCCCCGAGCCAGAAAGGCACGATAATATGCCTCTTGATGACAGTCCCGCAAGCGCGCCAAAAATCGGATCGTCTCATTCAATGCTGGAGAGCCGCCTTTTTAAGACGCGCGAGCTTTCGCGAGAAATTGTAGCGCCGCTATCGGACGAAGACCAAGTCGTTCAAGCTCATGATGACGCAAGTCCCTCGAAATGGCATTTGGCGCATACGACCTGGTTCTTCGAAGAGCTGGTGCTAAAGACATATTTGGACGGCTACCGCCCCTTCGATGAACGCTTTTCCTATTGTTTTAACTCCTATTATGAAAGCTTAGGCCCGAGACATCCAAGGCCAAAACGGGGGCTTTTGACGCGGCCATCCTCGGTGGAGGTGATGGTCTATCGCGCTTATGCAGACGAAAATCTCAAGAAGCTGCTCGGCTGCGAGCTTTCGTCTGAGGCCCTCGACCTGATCGAGATCGGAATCAACCACGAGCAGCAGCATCAAGAATTGATGCTGACCGACATCTTGGCGTTGTTCGCGTCCAATCCACTGAGGCCAGTCTATCGCGACGGCCCCGCGCCTCGAACCGAATGCGCTGCGCAGGCGGGCGAATGGGCAGCGTTTTCTGGCGGTATATGTGAGGCCGGACATAACGGTGCGGGCTTCTCATACGACAATGAAGGGCCGCGCCATCGCGTGCTTTTGCATGATTTTCGCCTATTCACACGCGCAGTCACGAATGGCGAATGGATCGAATTCATGGAGGACGGCGGCTACTCGACCCCATCGCTTTGGCTGTCAGATGGCTTGGCCTGCGTCTGCCGCGAAAATTGGGATGCGCCGGGATATTGGGAAAAGCGCGATGATGTGTGGCATCAGATGACACTGCATGGCCTGCGCGCTGTAGAGAAAGACCGTCCGGTCACGCATGTGAGCTACTACGAGGCGGACGCCTATGCGAGATGGGCAGGCCACCGGCTGCCTACGGAATTCGAATGGGAAGTTGCTTCGGGCGGGCAAGTCTACCAGGGTAAACTCGATCTCTCTTGCATGTTAGCAGCTCCAGCAGCCGGCGGCGGTTCGCAATTGCAGTCGAGCGGTGTCTGGGAGTGGACGCAAAGCGCCTATGCTCCCTACCCAGGTTATAAGCCCGTAGAAGGGCCGCTCGGCGAATATAATGGCAAGTTCATGTGCAATCAGTTCGTGTTACGCGGGGGCTCGGTTGCCACGCCGGACGGGCATATTCGCGCAACCTACCGGAATTTCTTCTATCCGCATCAGCGCTGGCAATTCATGGGCGTCCGGCTCGCGAGCGGTGCTTGACCATGGAACAGCCCTTCATCGAAGTGAGCCAGACGAGAGCTGCTGACCATGACTTTTTATTTGAAGTATGGAGCGGACTTTCCCGTCAGCCAAAGAGCTTGCCGAGCCGGTTTTTTTACGATGCGCGAGGTTCTGATCTTTTCGAACAAATAACTTGTCTACGAGAATACTATCCGACGCGGACGGAGATCTCGATCTTAAGTTCTTTCGCATCGGAAATAGGAGAGAGTGTTCCGCCCGCTACCGTTGTGGTCGAGTTTGGCTCCGGCTCAAGCCGTAAGACCGAGCTTCTGCTCCGCGCCTTGGAGCGGCCTCGCGCCTATATGCCAATCGAGATTTCAGCCGCCGCACTTTTTCCGGCCGCTCGCCGCATCAAAATGTTGTTCCCGGAGATCGCGGTGCATCCCGTGCTTGGTGGATTTCACGATCTGCATCGGGTGAAGCTGCCGCTTGGCGACTGTTCCTGTCTCGGCTTTTTTCCTGGCTCGACAATCGGCAATTTAACGGCGGAGGGGGCTGTTTCATTCCTCCTGTCGGCGCGCGCCCTTCTCGGCGAAAGCGCGGCCTTTCTGATCGGCGTCGATCTTAAAAAACCCCTCGATATTCTTCTGCCCGCCTACAACGACGCCGAAGGAGTAACGGCGGCGTTCAATCTTAATCTGCTCGCACGCATCAACAGAGAACTAGGCGGGACTTTCGATTTGAGCGGCTTTGACCACGAAGCTGTTTATAGTGGAGACAAAGGGCGGGTTGAAATGCACTTGCGCTCGCGGCGGGAACATCGCGTTTCAGTCGCAGGGCGCAGCTTCAGCTTCGCCGCCGGTGAGGCAATACATACTGAAAATTCTCACAAATACGAAATCTCAGAGTTTCACGCCCTCGCACGGGAAGGCGGATGGACGCCAATGCAAACTTGGGTCGATGAAAACGGTCTCTTCTCATTGCATCTTTTCGTCTGACCAGTAGCCAAATACCATGAGCGTCCGTGGCCTTTTAGGTTACACTCCGAAGCTAGACATTGAGGATGCTTAACTGGCGGATCGCAGGCCGGGAGGAGTGAGGAATGACGGGAACGTCTCACATGGTTGTTGGTATCGCGGTGGCGTCCGTTGCTATGGTGCTTGTGTTGGGGTTGCTCAACATGGCGAGGGGCGGAGACCAGAGCCGCAGTCAAAAACTTATGCGCTGGCGGGTTGCGCTTCAGTTTATTGCAATCTGTATTATCATGGCGGCAGTTTACTTTTCGTCGTAGCAACTTTCTCGTGTCAATTTTCTCACAACCGGATTTGAAACTTATACGCCCTTCGACGATAAGTTTGACAAAAGCCAGTGCTCCCTTGAAAACGAATAGTGATAGCAAAGGGGGCGTGCGTGTCAAATCGGCGGTTTAAGTTCCAAGCCAGAACTATCTGCGCGACGCTTTTCTCCGTGGCCATTGCGCTGCAGTGCTTCTTTGCAGGCCAGGTTAAAGCCATCGAGCAATTCGAAAAGACCACCACTCCCTTTTGGAAGATAGACGAATTTAGAGGCGGCTTTTTCAAGCAGGCCGTTGACGACGCTCCGCATGAAGGCGGCCCTGCGGCTAATCTTGAAGTTCTTTTCGGGAGGCTTCCAGGCGGCTATGAAAACAAGATCCTCGAGTTCTTCCTGACGCCACGTCCTCACGTCGGGACCACTATTGCGTTTGGTAAAACTGACGAGTTTTACTTTGGCACAACCTGGGACGCGAAACTTTATGACCGCGCGTTCTTCGAGGCAAGTTTTGGCGGCGCCGCACATGATGGCCCCCTCAACACGCCAAATGAAGCATCCTATGGCTGCACGATGAATTTCCGTGAGTCAGCTTCGCTCGGTTTTGCGCTTTCGGAAGACACGAGACTGCTGTTTACAGTGGATCACATGTCGCAGGCGGGGCTCTGCCAGCCCAATCGTGGCCTGACCAACGCCGGTGTGCGCCTGGGCTACAAGTGGTAGATCTCCTATGCTACAGATCCTTTTGGATCTGTGATAGGATTTGACCATGGTCGTTCTGACGAAAATCTATACAAAAACGGGCGACGGCGGCACAACAGCGCTCGGTAGCGGGCAGCGAGTTCCTAAAAATAGCGCAAGGATTGCCGCTTACGGTACGGTCGATGAAACCAACGCCGCCGTTGGTGTCGCGCGTCTTTTGCTTGGTCATGACCAGGCTTTAGTCGCCGGAAATGCTCGCTAGAATACAAAATGACCTCTTCGACATCGGCGCTGACCTTTGCGTTCCCGAAACGGGAGAGCCTCTTCCCTATACGCCACTTCGAGTGCAGCCCTCGCAGGTCGACCGCCTGGAGCGCGAAATCGATGCCATGAATGCTGAAATGGCTCCCCTTACCTCGTTCATATTGCCTGGGGGGTCTCATGCAGGCGCTTCTCTTCATGTGGCAAGGACGATCTGCCGCCGTGCAGAGCGCTGTATCATCGACCTCAAGCTCATAGAGGGCGAGACAGTCAGCGATGCTGTCTGCCAGTATATTAACCGCCTGTCGGACCATCTCTTCGTTGCGAGCCGTTACGTCAACGGGAAGGGAAAAGATGATCTGCTGTGGCGCCCTGGTTTGACACGTTAGTCCGAGTGGGCGGTTTCGCCGCAGGCGCCGCGTGCATCTTACTTGTGAAAGATCGTGGATACAGCCTTTTCGACGAGCCTGCAGAAGGCTAGAAAATTCTCAGCATCTGCTTAGAAAATAACCACTTTAATTGACACTATCGCAGTTGCAAAATACGCTTTCCGTTTGAGCCTTGTAGTGATCGGCGGAAAATCATACGACATTCTGCCAGTTGACCCGCGTGTGCAGTGCAGCATAACCTGTGGCACCGAAGAAGCAGGGACCGGTTTTGCCCATGAAAATTATAGTGCCCATTAAAAGGGTCGTTGACTTCAATGTCAAAATTCGCGTTAGGCCCGACGGCAGCGGCGTCGAGACCGCGAACGTCAAGATGTCGATGAATCCATTCGATGAAATTGCCGTTGAAGAAGCCATTCGGCTGAAAGAGGCCGGACACGCAGAGGAAATCATCGTTGTATCGGCCGGGCCGCAGAAGGCTCAGGAAACGCTGCGAACGGCGCTGGCCATGGGTGCGGACCGGGCAATTCTCTACAAGACCGAGCTCGCGCTGGAACCCCTCGCGATTGCGAAGCTCCTCAAGCACGCCGTCGATAAGGAACAACCGCAGCTCGTTATTCTCGGAAAGCAGGCAATCGATGGCGATTGCAACCAGACCGGACAAATGCTCGCCGCTATGCTAAACTGGCCTCAAGCAACCTTCGCGTCGAAGGTGGTGCTAAATGCGGGAAGCGCAGAGGTTACTCGTGAGATCGATGGTGGTCTTCAGACGCTGTCCCTCAAACTGCCGGCAATCGTGACCACGGATTTGAGACTGAATCAGCCGCGCTATGCTTCTTTGCCGAACATAATGAAAGCAAAGAAAAAGCAGTTGGATGAAATTGAGGCAGAAACGCTTGGTATAAGCATCGAGCCCAGGCTCAAAATTATCCGGACAGTTGAACCTTCTGCCCGCAAAGCTGGAATTAAAGTTAAATCAGCGGTTGAACTTGTCGAGAAGCTACGCACTGTATCGGGAGTCTTACAATAATGGCGGTTCTTCTCGTAGCAGAGCATAATAATGAGAGCTTAAACGGCGCCACAGCTAAAGCCCTGACGGCAGCTAAAGCGCTCGGAAGCCCTGTGCACATTCTCGTGGCGGGTTCGAGCACTGAAGCAGTTGCGCAAAAGGCTGCCTCGCTTTCAGGCGTTGAGAAGGTGCTTGTCGCTAATGCGCCTCATCTGAAGGCGCAACTCGCCGAGGATATGGCGAACCTGATTATGCCTCTCATGAAGAGCTACGACGCTCTCGTCGTGGTGGCATCAACGTCAGGGAAAAATTTCGCTCCGCGGGTAGCAGCGCTTCTCGATGTCGCGCAGATTTCCGAAGTGACGGCTGTGCACAGCCCAACCGAGTTTGAGCGTCCAATCTACGCCGGTAATGCGCTGCAGACGGTCGAATGCCTCGAGCCGAAGAAGGTGCTCACCGTCCGGACGACGGCTTTTGCGGCAGCGCCGGAAGGCGGCTCAGCCGCTTTGGAGCAAATCGACGTGCCTGCGGCAAATGGCTCGACGCAATTCGTTAGCGAAGAGGTAGCGAAGTCGGAGCGGCCGGAGCTTACCGCTGCAAAGATCGTTATATCCGGCGGCCGTGGGATGCAATCGGGTGAAAACTTCAAACTTCTTGAGCGGATCGCGGACAAGCTCGGCGCAGCCGTAGGCGCAAGCCGCGCCGCTGTTGACGCAGGGTTCGTTCCCAATGACTACCAGGTTGGCCAGACGGGTAAGGTTGTAGCGCCCGAGCTTTATATCGCGGTTGGCATTTCTGGAGCCATCCAACATCTTGCAGGCATGAAGGACGCGAAGGTTATCGTGGCCATCAATAAAGATGAGGAAGCTCCGATTTTCCAAGTTGCGGACTATGGCCTTGTAGGCGACCTGTTCCAGATACTTCCTGAACTTGAAGCGGCGCTCGATAACAGAAAATAGGGCGCGCAAGCGAAATTCGGAGCCCAACAATGGTGCAAGCTGCATCTCAATCATTTCGCGAAAATACCTTCGCGAATAAAAGCGCAGGCCGGGAACCCCTCGTGATCAAAACCGTGGGTATTATCGGGGCTGGGCAAATGGGCAATGGCATTGCCCATGTTGTCGCGCTTGGTGGCTACAATGTGCAGCTTCACGACATTAGTAAGGAGCGCGTGGAAGCGGCGCTCGCGACAATCAACGGGAATATGACGCGGCAGATCCATCGCGGCAAAATCTCGGAGGAAGATCGCGATAAGGCGCTTTCGCGTATCTCCTACGCGCCCTCGCTTGAAGCCTTGGGCGATGCGGATTTCGTTATCGAGGCGGCGACAGAAGACGAGGATATCAAGCGGAAGATACTTATCGCGCTTTGTCCGACTTTAAAGCCGACTGCGTATATTGGGACGAATACCTCCTCAATATCCATCACGAGGCTTGCTGCCGTCACGGACAGGCCGGAGCATTTCATCGGCATCCACTTCATGAACCCGGTGCCGGTCATGGATCTCGTGGAGATGATACGTGGCATTGCCACGGACGAAACGACATTTGCCACAACCAAGCGGTTCGTTGAAACCTTGGGTAAACAGGTTACTGTCGCCGAAGATTTCCCTGCCTTTATCGTGAACCGCATCTTGCTGCCCATGATCAATGAGGCGGTGTATACGCTTTATGAAGGCGTCGGCTCCGTTGAAGCGATCGACCTTGCCATGCGGCTCGGCGCCCGTCATCCGATGGGACCGCTTCAGCTCGCAGATTTTATCGGTCTCGATACTTGCCTTTCCATCATGCAAGTGTTGTATGAAGGTCTTGCGGATACCAAGTACCGCCCGTGCCCGCTTTTGGTTAAGTATGTCGAAGCGGGGTGGCTAGGCCGCAAGACGCAACGCGGGTTTTACGATTACCGGGGCGAAGTGCCGATCCCCACGCGCTAGTTCTAGCGCTCCAGTCATGCTTGTATGAAATTGGCCGTGTCAAACGCGGCCACATTCGTATGAGCGCAAGAAAGCTGCCAGAGGTTGAAGATGAATACGATGAACCCGCCCGGTCTTCAAAAACTAACGGACGGGTTGGCATCTCCCGGGTCTGAATGGGATGAGAAGCCGTTCACTGCGGCGCTTGTTCTCTCCAACGGCATTATAATTCGAGGCTATGGCCTTGGAGCAACCGGCGAAGCGACCGGCGAAGTCTGCTTTAACACTGCCATCTCAGGCTATCAGGAAATTCTGACAGACCCTTCCTATGCTGGGCAGATCATAACTTTCACCTTTCCGCATATCGGCAATGTGGGCGTTAATCCCGAGGACATTGAGACCTCGAATTTGGCTTCGTCATCCGGCGTTCGCGGCTGCGTGCTGCGCGCGCCCATCACCGAACCGTCAAATTACCGCGCCCGCGAGTCGCTCGACAAATGGCTCAAAGCGCGTGGCATCGTGGGAATTAGCGGCATCGACACCCGCGCCCTGACGATACTCATTCGTGAGCAAGGGATGCCCAATGCGGCTATCGCTCACGATCCTTCCGGAGCATTTGATTTCGAGGCGTTGCTTGCTCGTGCCCGCGCTTGCCCCAACATGGAAGGCGCAGAACTGGCGAAGGAAGTAACGACTGCGCAGAGCTACCAGTGGAGCGAGCGTAGCTGGGTCTGGGATCAAGGCTTCCCGAAGCAAGATGCTGCCGAATTTCACGTTGTCGCCATCGATTACGGGATCAAGCGCAATATTCTAAGGTGTTTGGGCTCGGCCGGATGCAAGGTCACGGTGTTGCCTGCTTATGCGACTGCTGAAGAAATTCTTGCCCGTGGCCCGATGGCGTTTTCCTGTCCAACGGGCCCGGCGATCCGGCCGCGACAGGCCAATATGCTATTCCCGTCATCCGCGACATAATCAAAAGCGGGGTGCCGCTCTTTGGGATTTGTCTCGGCCATCAACTCCTCGGATTGGCGGCGGGCGCGCGCACGGTGAAGATGCCTCATGGCCACCATGGCGCGAACCATCCGGTGAAGGATCATACCACCGGTAAAGTGGAAATAACTTCCATGAATCATGGCTTCGCTGTCGAGCGCGACAGCTTGCCGGAGGGTGTTGAGGAGACGCATGTTTCCTTGTTCGATGGTAGCAATTGCGGTATCCGCCTTCGCGGTAAACCCGTCTTTTCAGTGCAATATCACCCCGAGGCCTCGCCCGGCCCGCAGGATAGCCATTATCTTTTCACTCGCTTCGCCGACCTGATGCGGGAAAGAAAAGGCGTTGCTCCCGCCAACGAGCGCTCCATTTCATAACGATTTCATATTGATCTGCTTTGCTGTGACTGCGGCTTGAAGCTGGCGTCTGTGACTGCGGCAGTTTGTAATACTTCTAAACTCTAGACTTCACAGTTCCTTCAGGCGATTATTGGATTGGCGAGGGGCAGGGGCGGTCACATTAAAAATACGGCGGTATTGTGCCCAGCGCAGGCCCCCTGCAAAAAGGAAAGAGTATGGATTACCAGGGAAAGTTCGGCCAGGCTCTCGATGCTTTGGCTAGCGAGGGGCGATATCGTGTTTTCGCTGATATCCTGAGAAACCGCGGCGAATTTCCCCGCGCTGTGCATCATACACCGCATGGCGAACATCCCATAACGGTCTGGTGTTCGAACGATTATCTCGGCATGGGTCAGCACCCGGCGGTTCTTAGCGCAATGCATGAGGCTATCGATCGGGCGGGAGCTGGATCCGGCGGCACGCGCAACATTGCGGGCACAACCCATTTCCACGTGCAGCTTGAAACGGAACTTGCCGACCTGCATGGCAAGGAAGCAGCGTTGCTCTTCACCTCCGGCTATATTTCGAACGAAGCGACGCTTTCCACTTTGGTGAAGCTCCTCAAGGGAGCCGTTATCTTTTCGGACGAAAAGAACCACGCCTCGATGATCGAGGGCATTCGGCAAGGGGGCGGCCCGAAGCGCATTTGGCGGCACAACGATCTCGAACATCTCGAAAGCCTGCTCCAGGAGTATGGCCCCGAGACGCCGAAAATTATCGCGTTTGAATCGGTCTACTCCATGGACGGAGATATCGCTCCGATCAACGAGATATGCGATCTCGCCGAGCGGTATCATGCGCTCACCTATCTCGACGAAGTTCACGCAGTCGGCCTGTATGGGCCGCGCGGCGCAGGCGTTGCCGCACGCGATGGCGCGATGCACCGTGTTGATATTATCGAGGGTACGCTTGCTAAGGGCTACGGGCTCATGGGGGGCTATATTGCTTCCACAGCGGCCTGCGTCGACGCGATCAGGTCCTATGCTCCAGGCTTTATTTTTACGACTTCGCTCGCGCCTGTCGTTGTCGCCGGTGCGCTTGCGAGCGTGCGTCATTTGAAAACAAGCAGCGAGGAGCGTCAGTGTCATCAGGAGCGCGCCGCCGTGCTTAAAGAGCGCCTCGTCGCCGAAGATTTGCCCGTGATGCACACGCCGAGCCATATCGTGCCGGTGCTCGTTGGTGATCCGGTGCAGTGCAAGGCGCTCACGGACTCGCTGCTCGACCGCTTTGGCATCTATGTGCAGCCGATCAACTACCCGACCGTGCCGCGCGGCACCGAGCGCATCCGCTTGACGCCTGGCCCCATGCATTCCGATGCGGAGATGGACAAGCTCGTAGTGGCCTTGACCACTCTCTGGAAAGAGATGGAGCTGCGCGGCGGCGTCGAATGGTGCAGCTTGTGGCGCGGGCGCATCGCGACCGCAGGGCAACTCGACCTCGCAACAGCGGCCGGCGGTTGATCGCCATCACATCGCTGGCCATTGGCCAGCGATCGCCCCAACGATAACCTTTCTATACTGCGCCGAGCCGAGCACCCCAAATGTCTAGTTGGGGGCTGTAATGGCGATCGGCTATCTCTGCGCAAGCGAACCTCGCAGGACCGGCTCCTTTGGGCCAAAAAGATGGTCTGATCCGGCCCGTCAGACTATGGGGTGCCGTAGTTTTGGATCTCCCAAGCGATATCGTCAATGACACCATCTAAACATGCGGGCGAATAAACCTGCCCACCGTGTTGAACGAATGCTCCCAATAAGTGAGATTGCCCAAGATTGAATTCTCTGCTGAGCGAGTCGGCACGACCAGGGTTGATCCGGAGGGATACGGCATGACTGAGCCGATTTCGGTTTTCATTTCCTATTCCTGGGATACCGAAGCACACAAGGAGTGGGTGCTGGCGGTTTGCAATCACGCACTTCATGATTTTGGCATCGATGTCATTCTTGACCGATGGCGACGTTGACCTTGGTGATGATCTCACCTTGTTCATGGAAAATTCCGTGAGACAGGCATCCAGGGTGCTGATTATTTGCACCGAAGAATATGTGAGGAAAGCAGAGGCCGGCTTAGGTGGCGTTGGCTATGAGCGGTTGATCGTTACGGGTGAGCTCGTTCGCAATATAGGCACGAATAAATTCGTTCCCGGTAATACGGCAGGGAACGGGCGAGCACCTCACGCCTAGCTTTCTTGCTACGCGCCGTCTACATCGATTTTCGCGATGATGCAGTATTCAATGCGAAAATTACTGAGCTTGCGGACTCTCTGAAGAAAACGGTCGCGTGCCAAAGCCCGCCCGGATAGAGCTGGCGCGTAGGCCGCTGAACATTCCGCTTGAAGCCTTAAGCGACGCTGCACCCTATGAATTGGCAAGCCAGGCTCTCCAGCAGGGAAATCTTCTGCAATGGCGTAAGCTCGCAAAGGAATACAAGACGCGGTTCAAGACTAAGATTTTTGAATGGAGAGATTGGCGCGAGAAGCATCCTGCTAACTCTGTGGAGGAAATGTCGAGTTGCGCCGATGAAGCCATTGAGACTGCCGCACCGCTCATAACACTAGCCCTAGTTGGCGTTAATCCGGCGACAAACAATTTACGGATCAGCGGTCGTTGTTCGACGAACTCGCCAATCCCTTGAACTGGCGGCGTGCAGGCGACAGTAGCGTAGTGGAAATACCAGAAGCGCTGGGATTTGCTTATCATTGCTTGCATGGCGCGCTGTGTGTTCAGACGAAGCAGGCTCAGTTGGCTTTGGAGCTTGCGGTGATGCCCGTTCCGGTCCCTAACCACGGTGCAGCGCCACATAAGCCTCTATACCTTGTCGATCCCTACATGGGCTGGGCGGCGAGCCTGGGTGGGCAGGCCAATCCCTCTTGGACTTGGATTTTCAACGCTTACACAAGATGGGACTGGCTAGTTAAGATTTTTGGCTCAGAAGACGACTATCGTATTGGGTTAATTGCATATTTTATGCTTTTGAATTTTCACGAATTTGTCCAAGCCGTCGCGAATAGAGTTCAGCTTGTGCCGCGACATGTACCACTGTGTTTTATCGATGCGGATAGAAGCCTTGGAGAGAAGGCTTGTGCGTTGTTAAGCAGGAACACAGATTTTTTGGAGACGACTCTCAAGCAGTCCAATGTTAGCCGTTCTGAAGCGGTCGAGGCTTTTAGATCATGGACTGCTGAGTGTAATAAGTGGGGTGGAAAAGCTTATTTTCGTACCAATCCAATGACAAATCTGCTTGCCAAATAAGCTGCGCGGTTAGTGCAGAAAACATTGAGGTTATCTTCGCTGAGCGAATTTTTTGGCGTAATGCCATGCCGCCGACTAATCTCCGTGGTCATATGATGTGGGGCAGCCATGACGAGGACTGGGAATGAAGCAAATTATTCCATTCGTTTCTCAGCTCAACGCGGAGGATGAGCGCGAGTGGCTAGACGCGCTATCACAGGCTATGCCCCTAGAGCAGATCGTAAGCTTCAATGAGCTCGACGCCTCTGTTCTTACAACCGTTCCCTTCGCGATCGTCGCGAATCCGAAAGCATCGGATATTGCGCGAATGTCGAGCCTGGTTTGGGTTCACAGCGTTTGGGCAGGCGTCGAAAAGCTCATAGAGGCGCGCGCTGGGCAATCTTTTACTATCGTGCGGCTCGTCGATCCTGAGCTTTCGCGTACAATGGCAGAAGCGGTCGCGGCCTGGACCCTTTATCTCCACCGGGACATGCCAGCCTACGTAGCGCTACAAAAGCAGCGCGTATGGCAGCCTCTGCCCTATCGGCGATCCGTCGAATGCTCAGTCGGCCTTGTGGGGTTTGGTGAGCTTGGTCGAGCGTCGGCGGCACTACTTCAATCTCTGGGCTTTCCGGTGATGGCGTGGAGTAGAACGCCAAAGAATGCGTCAGGTCTGGAGACTTTCCAGAGCGACGACGGCCTGGGACAGATGCTCAACCGGTCGGACATTGTGGTCTGCTTGCTGCCGCTAACGCCGGAGACACGCGGACTGGCGGACCGCAACTTCTTCGCCAAAATGCGTCCGGGCGCCAGTTTCATCAATTTTGCGAGGGGACCGATTGTCGTCGCCGATGACCTTCTGGCAGCGCTTGACACCGGGCATTTGAAGCACGCGGTTCTCGACGTGTTCGATACCGAACCGTTGCCGGCCGAGAGTCCATTTTGGGGGCATCCGAAGGTGACTGTCCTGCCGCATATTTCGGCGCGAACCAACCCGGTAACGGCTGGGCAGATTGTTGCGACGAACGTAGACACGTACCGAAGGACCGGCGAAATTCCGACAGCCATCGACACAAAGCGCGGGTACTAAATCAGAGGTGCCCCTCGCGGCATGTAGATGCATCTTTCTTCGCCGCGCACGGAATGCGATTGACTCCGCCGCCGCGTTACCTCTTTTAGACGCGTTACTCTTTCAGGCGGGCGCGTCCTTTGAAAAAACTTGAGAATAAGCTTGCGGTCATTACTGGCGCTGGGGCCGGGCTCGGCCTTGCCATGGCGAAACTTTTCGCAACGGAAGGCGCAACGGTCGTACTTGCTGACAAGGATCAAGCGTCTGTAGAGGCGGGCGCCACGGCGATCCGCGAGATAGGCGCAACCGCTTACGCCATTTGCTGCGACGTAACGAACGAGGCGGATATCGCAAACCTCGCTCGCACCGTCTCAGAAATTTCTCCGTCGCTCGATGTCCTCGTCAATAATGCAGGCCAACTGGTGCGCATGGATTTTCGGCACATGGAGGATGGCGACTGGAAGTCGATACTGGACACGCACCTTTGGGGCACCATTCGCATGACGCGTGCGTTCCTGCCGCTTTTGCAAACTGCGGGCGCGAAGAGCGGTGCGGCTATTGTCAATCTCGCCTCAGTCACGGCGACTCAGCATATGCGGCAACTCTCCGGCTATTCCACGACCAAGGCCGCTATTGCGGGACTGTCGCGTAGTCTCGCGGTGGAGTTTGCGTCCTATGGCATTCGCGTCAATTACCTTTGCCCGGGCTTCATTCCTACAGCGCTCACGAGCCGCTATATCCGTCCCGGCTTCTCGGAAGTGCTGCTACGGCAAATTCCCATGCGGCGCTTTGGAACGCCTGAGGAGGTCGCGAAAACCGCTCTTTTCCTCAGTTGCGATGATTCTTCCTATATGACTGGCGAAGGCATCACGATTGACGGCGGGATGAGCTTGAACCTTGCATAATTTTCTTTAAACACTGGTTTGTGATCAATAGTGAGCTTCGGCGTGAGTTGCCTTTTGAGTAGCGTCACGCTAGCCCTTGACCTTAACCGGCTGTTTAACGGAGTAAACCGCATGACCTTCATTCGACGCGCAGCAATAGCAGGATTGGCGCTCAGCGCTATGGCAGGCTCCTCTTTCGCTGCGCCTGCCACATTCTCGCTGGACCCCAATCACACGGAAGTTCGCTTTTGCTGGAACCATTTGGGCGTAAGCCGCCAATGCGCGCATTTCACTAAGTTCGATGGCGAACTGGTTTTCGACGACGCAAAGCCCGAGAACAGCACGTTCAAAGTCACCTTCAAAACGGACAGCATCGAAACGTTGGTTCCCGTTTTCAATGAGCACATGAAGGGCGAGAAGCTTTTCGACGCTGCAAAATTTCCTGAGGCTACTTTCAAGAGCACAAAGGTGGAAAAAACCGGCGAGAAGACCGGTAAGGTTACAGGCGAATTGACGATCAAAGGCGTCACGAAGCCTGTAACACTGGATGTTACGCTGAACTTTTCGGGCTCGCACCCTATCAACAAAAAGGCAATGCTTGGCTTCGGTGCTTCCAGCACTCTTAAGCGCACTGAATTTGGCGTGTCCCAAGCCGCGCCTTTCGTCTCAGACGAAATCTCGCTGGAAATTCAGACTGAGATGGGCCAGAAGAGCTAGCCTAACCGCAAGCGCCCCTTCTCTCCCTTGGAGTGAGGGCGGCGCCGCAGCGGTTGCGACGCGCTTCTGCTTCTAGTCCGCGAAGTTTGGAAGCCGGGGCTGATCGAGCAGCCCCGCTTCGTTTCCTTCATCACAGCCGAAACGACCTTGCGGAATGCCTCTTCCGTCGATTCTTTCTGCTCCATTGCCGATTTGAAAATCGCAAGCTGACGATCCGCGCTCGTTCCGGTCTCTGCGATGTGGCGGAGCCGCGCCAGCTCAGTCTCGCAGGCGAAGTTTTTGGCGTCTTCCCGAAGCTCATCGCGCAACGCGATCACCCAGTCCCGCAGGGGAACAAGCCGCTTTTCGCGGTGATCGATGAGGGTTGCGCTGGCGCCATAGCGTATGGCGCGCCATCTGTTCTCATTGACGGCAAGGCGAGGCGCAAATTCCGTAGATGCCCCTTCTTGCTCCTTGCGCCAAAGCATACGGCAAAGACAGCGGCACAGTGCGGCCATGGCAAGCGCATCATCGACAAACGGCATGACGTCCATCATGCGAATTTCGACTGTGGGCCACTTCGCTGAGGGCCGAGCGTCCCACCAAATCTTGCTTGCATCCTCTATCGCGCCTGTCGCGGTTAAGACACTCAGTGCGCGTTCAAACTCTGCATAGTCTGCAAATCGATCGGGAAGACCGGCTCGCGGAAGCTCATCCAGGATGATCGGCCGAACCGATTTCAGTCCGGTATCCTCCCCCTCCCAGAAGGGGGACGACGTTGAGAGCGCGAGCATCAACGGCAGATATTCGCGCAGGCCGTTCAGGATTTTGATCCGCATATCGCGATCTTCGATGCCGACATGCACATGCATACCCGAGACCGTGATCCGCCGCGCGATAAACTGAAGATTCGCCGCTATCTCGCGATAGCGCCTTCGGTTGGTGTGGCGCTGTTCCTTTGTCCGCGCGAAGGGGTGGGAGGAACTGGCCGCCACGCCCAATCCATGGTCTTCAGCCGCAGCGATGGCGGCATTGCGAAGGCCCTTCAACTGGGTTTCGGCTTCCGCTGGCGAATAGCATACGCCTGTGCCGACCTCCATCTGCGCCCGGATGAGTTCCCGCGAAACAGTACCCGGCAAATGGGCGGCCTTTTCCTCCGCAGTCTTGAACAGCTCGTGCGGCGGCTCGCGAACGAGATTGAGCGTTTGCGGATCGATGAGGAAATATTCTTCCTCTATGCCGTAAGTAAAGCTTGGCTCTTTGACCATCGGCAGACCAAAGCTTGGCTACAGAAAATTAATGCCTTCAAGCAGGATATAATAAGCCTGGTTACTTAATGTATTAGGTAGCGATGATTGGGTCCCGCATGGAATTGCGCGGCCTCAGCGAGTCTTAGCTAATGGCTTCGATCCGATCCGCGAAAACTTGAATGAGGCGATGATCCGGCTCAACACGCGCCCCCAGAATTCGCATTCGAATCGTTACGTCCGCGCACGCTCTACATGCTTGCATTTTATAAAAATTGAAAACATACTCTCGGCATTTGGTGGGGTAATGCGTATGTCTGATTGGTTGAATTGGTTCGCGGCAGTAACCGGAATTGTCGGCTTCTTCTTTTCAATATGGGTCTATTCCCGCGAAAGCCGGACGCGGCAGAGTCTTGAAGAGGCAAAGGGTCTCTTTGAGCGGCAACAGGCTCAATTACAAAAAGTGCAGGCGGACCTCGATCGTCGCAGTGGTGCAATGCGAGGGATGGAAGAGCTCGCCAGGCAAGCTGAAATTCGGGTGGCCCGGGGCAGAAGATGAGCAGCGTTTGGACGCAATTTCCTCTGCCATTCGTTCAGCAACCTGTTTTGCCAGTGTTGGCGGTTGGAAACCTAAAAGGTGGAGTCGGCAAGACTGCGATTGTCTCTTACTTAGCCTTGGCGTTGGCAGCCCGAGGTTATCGTGTATTGGCAATTGATCTTGATTTTCAAGGATCTCTCACAACCGTATTGAACTACATACGCCTACGTCCCGAACACACCGGTATAATAGACTTTCTCTTGAGCGAAAGCTCCGATGTTCTTTATGACTATCAAGTCATTTCACCCAGTTTGCCTGCCTGGAAGAATATCACGGTTGTCGGGGCAGACTTCAGTTTAGCGGATGCTGAGGACTCCTTATTCGCGCAGCTTGTAATGGGAACAGGATCTTTTGATCCGCGCACCCTGCTGGCTCACAAGCTCGCGGAGCCGACGCTCAAGCATGATTATGATGTCGTTATCTTAGACACGCCTCCGCGCCTCACAATCGCATCGATAAATGCACTTGTGGCCTGCACCCACATCTTGATTCCGACGGCGCCCACTACCGTCTCCATGAACGGCGCGCACACTTTCATCGCCCTATTGGAGAGGCTGCGGGAGCAAATTTGCCCGAGGTCGCGCACGATGGCGGTGCTGCCGACACTTGGACTTCATCATAAACTGCCCGCTGGAATTGGACGTGGCTTTCAAGACGTTGAGTTTTGGGCAGATTTGCACATACCGCGCAGGTCAATCGATAGCAAACAACGCGCCGTTTAATCATGCGGACATCCAGGAGCTGTTTCCGCCGCTCGCCGAGAAGGTCATTCGATCCATGGGCATTATGCGAGGTCCAGATAATGCAGGTGCAGGAATTCATAGAGGCGCTCGATCTAATCGGCCAAATCTATCGTAGCAGTAATGGCAAAAAGCCAGCCGACGCCATTTCAAAACTGAAGGCGCAGCTTGCAGGTTCTGAGACGATGACCGTAGCGGAGTGGGTATCGCTTCGGTCGCCGGGTGCGGTTGGTAAAGAGCTGCCCGCCGCCGTTGCCTCGTGAACCGCATGAATTGGAGGCCATTCTTAAAGACCTTGAGCAGGCAGCCGACAGTCGCAGCACCGAGGTGGCATTCCAAAAGTTGGAGTCTTTGTCGTCTAGTCCTCGACGATTGGAAAAAGTTAGCAAAGCTTGCAACAAGTCACGGGGTGAAATCTGGTAAAGCCGCCAAAGAAGCTCTGCGCAGCCATCTCGCGAACCAAGTTCAATTGCACAAACGCCGGGAGAGCGTCGCGCAGGTCTTTCCGTAAGCGGCGCGCATAAGCGATTCGGCTTTCATCAGAATATTTCGATTATGTCGTCCGCCATGCGCCCGGCAAACTGCGGGTCTTTGGCGAGCATCTTGCGCTCAATGGGATGGGCCTCGATACCTGTGATGTCCGTCAAAAGGTTGGCTATTGCGGCAAGGTCGACCAAAGAAAACTTTGGCAGGGCCGGATCGATATCGATGAGCACATCGAGATCGCTTCCCGCGCAGACGTCGCCTCGCGCATAGGAACCGAACAGAGCCAAGTGCCGCACCCCTTTGGCCTGTAGGGCGTTCTGCCTGTGTGTAATCGAGTTGATGATCCGGCTAGTGTTCATAAGATGCAAATCGAAAACGAGGCGCAGATAGTCAAGCCGCGCCCATTATTCCTCGCCTATAGAGCGAATCTGATACGAGCGACTTAATAACGCTGTTTCGGCGGTTTTATGACTATCGATCTTCAGTTAACTATTGGAGAAATTGTCTCCGATATCCGCACCATTAAGGAATCGAAGCGGGTTTGGCTCTGGATCGAAAAACACGCCGAGATCATCAACGCAAGCCCGCATCGATTGGCATTCGGAATGATCCAAAGGATGGCATATATCGACATCTTTGCAGCACTCGGACGTGTTTTTGAAAGCGGGCGCTACTCGATTAGCACCCTGGAGAAAGAACTTAAAATTGCTGTCCTGAATGTGAAGGATTGTGAACAGTTGAAACGAGTGATGCTAGTCAGACATTGGCGTGTAGCACATAACGTCGCAGTAAAATCTGCTGATATTGATGTCAACTTTGATGACGTTGATTATTGTGTGGGATGGGTAGAAAAATTTATCCAGGACCTGAAATCTCAGTATAATTTGATTTCATCAATTGAAAGCGTTCAATGTCCAGTAATGGCTCTAAGAAATCTTGCCAACGATGCCGGCGTTGTTACCATGACAACATTCGTACCTGAGTGAGATCACTCCGCCGCGCGCGCCGCAGCACCGCGCGTAGCGGGGCGCCGCTTCAGAAGCTCCGCCAGATACCGCCCGGTATAGCTCTCCGGCGCCTTCGCCACATCCTCCGGGCGGCCCGCCGCCACGATGCGGCCGCCGCCATCGCCGCCCTCTGGCCCGAGGTCGATCACCCAATCCGCCGTCTTCACCACCTCAAGATTGTGCTCGATCACGGCCACGGTGTTCCCCGCCTCCACAAGCTGGTGCAGCACCTCCAACAGCTTCGCCACATCGTGGAAATGCAGCCCCGTGGTCGGCTCGTCGAGAATATAAAGCGTCTTGCCGGTCGCGCGCCGCGACAGCTCCTTCGACAGCTTCACGCGCTGCGCCTCGCCGCCCGATAGCGTCGTCGCCTGCTGGCCAACCTTGATGTAGCTGAGCCCCACGCGCACCAGCGTCTCCATCTTATCGCGCACGGCGGGCACGGCCTTGAAGAACTCGGCCGCCTCTTCCACCGTCATCTCCAGCACGTCGGCGATGGACTTGCCCTTGAATTTGATCTCCAGCGTCTCGCGATTGTAGCGATGGCCCTTGCAGACATCGCAGGTGACGTAAACATCGGGCAGGAAGTGCATCTCGATCTTGATGACGCCGTCGCCTTGGCAGGCTTCGCAGCGGCCGCCCTTCACGTTGAACGAGAAGCGGCCCGGCAGATAGCCGCGCGCTTTCGATTCCGGCAGCCCGGCGAACCAGTCGCGAATAGGGCCGAACGCGCCGGTATAGGTGGCGGGGTTCGAGCGTGGCGTGCGGCCGATGGGCGACTGGTCGATGTCGATGACCTTGTCGAGATATTCGAGGCCTTCAATCGCATCGTAAGGCTCGGGCGCGTCGCCGCCGCCATTGAGCTGCCGCGAGGCCGCTTTCTGAATCGTCTCGATCAGCAGCGTAGACTTGCCGCCGCCCGAAACGCCGGTCACGCAGGTAAATGTGCCGAGCGGGATCGCCGCCGTCACATCCTTCAAATTGTTGCCGCGCGCGCCCTTGATGACGAGCTGCTTTTTCTTGTCGATCTTGCGGCGCACGTTGGGCAGCGGGATCGCCTTTTTGCCGGTAAGATATTGCCCCGTAAGGCTTTCCGGGTGCTCCATGATGTCTTTCGGCGTGCCCTGGGCGATGATTTCGCCGCCATGAACGCCAGCGCCTGGGCCGATGTCGATGACGTGGTCGGCGGTGAGGATTGCGTCTTCGTCATGCTCGACAACAAGCACCGAATTGCCCAAATCGCGCAGATGCCTCAGCGTGTCGAGCAGCCGTGCATTGTCGCGCTGATGCAGGCCGATGGACGGCTCGTCCAGCACATAAAGCACGCCGGTCAGGCCCGAGCCGATCTGCGACGCAAGCCGGATGCGCTGGCTTTCGCCGCCCGAGAGCGTGCCCGAATTGCGCGAGAGGGCCAGATAGTCGAGGCCCACATCGTTTAGGAAGCGCAGCCGCTCCAAGATTTCCTTAAGGATGCGATTAGCGATCTCATTCTGCTTCGGGGTCAATTTCGCCGGAAGTGCGCCGAACCACTCATTCGCCTCGCGGATCGACAGCCGCGACGCTTCACCGATATGTTTGCCGTCGAGCTTCACAGCGAGCGATTGCGGTTTGAGCCGAAAGCCTCGGCATTCCTCGCATGGCTGGCTCGACTGATAGCGCGACAGCTCCTCGCGCACCCATTGACTGTCGGTCTCCTTCCAGCGCCGCTCGATATTTGTGAGCACGCCCTCAAAAGGCTTCGTCGTCGTGTAAGCGCGCACACCATCGGCATAGGTGAACTCGATTGGCTCGCCACCGGAGCCGAACAGGATCGTGTTCCGCACCTGCTCGGGGAGCTTGCTCCATGGCGTATCCATCGAAACGTTGTAATGGGCCGCAATCGCTTCGAGTGTCTGATTGTAGTAGGGCGAAGCGTTACCGGTCCTCGCCCAGGGCACGACTGCGCCCTTGCGCAATGACAGCGACTGGTCGGGAACGATCAGCGCGGCCTCGAATTTTAGCTCAGTGCCGAGGCCGTCGCATTTCGGGCACGCGCCGAATGGGTTGTTGAACGAGAAGAGGCGCGGTTCGATCTCGTCGATGGTGAAGCCGGAGACCGGGCAGGCGAAGCGCTGCGAGAAGGTGATGCGTTCCGGCTCTAGCTCAGCCTTTGCTTTAGCCCCCCTCACCCTGTCCCTCTCCCCCAGGGGAGAGGGGATGCCTGCTTCGACTGTCTCGTTCTCCCCCCTCTCCCCTCCGGGGAGAGGGTTGGGGTGAGGGGGCACTTTCGGCGCATCCGCGAACTCAACAAGCGATGCCCTCGGCGAGTTCAAGCGCCGTCTCGAAACTGTCCGCGAGGCGCGTGGCGATGTCCGCCCGAACGACGATGCGATCCACCACCACGTCGATGTCGTGCTTGAACTTCTTATCGAGGGCAGGCACCTCCGCGATCTCGTAAAACGTTCCGTCCACCTTCACGCGCTGAAAGCCGCGCTTCTGAAGGTCCGCGAACTCCTTGCGGTATTCGCCCTTGCGGCCCCGGATCATCGGCGCAAGCAGATAAAGCCGCGTGCCCTCGGGCAGCTCCAGCACGCGGTCGACCATTTGGCTGACCGTCTGGCTTTCGATAGGCAGGCCGGTGGCGGGCGAATAAGGCACGCCGACGCGCGCATAGAGAAGGCGCATATAGTCGTAAATTTCGGTGACGGTGCCGACGGTCGAACGCGGATTGCGGCTTGTCGTCTTCTGCTCGATGGAGATGGCGGGCGAAAGCCCGTCGATCATGTCCACATCGGGCTTCTGCATCATCTCCAGAAATTGGCGCGCATAGGCCGACAGGCTCTCGACATAGCGGCGCTGGCCCTCGGCATAGATCGTGTCGAAGGCAAGGCTCGACTTGCCCGAGCCCGATAGGCCCGTGATCACCACGAGCTTTTCGCGCGGTATGTCGAGCGAAACATTCTTGAGATTGTGCTCGCGCGCGCCGCGAACCGAGATGTGTGTCTGCATGAGAAGCTGATGCCTCGGCCGTTGTGCCGCCGGGAGTGTATATGAAAGATTACCTTAGGGCGATATCAGCGATTTTAAAGGGTGGCGCGACGGTTACGCACGGAGATTCGGCTATACGCCTTTTGAAAATACAGTGATTGCGGTATTATCTAAGCGAAGGATAAAGGAATGCTCCCAGACCCGCTCATTATCTCCGACCCGAACCGCCTCGGCGGAACGCCCGTATTCGCGGGAACGCGCGTGCCCGTTCAGACCCTCTTCGATCACCTCGAAGCTGGCGACCCTTTGGACGTGTTTTTGGGGGATTTTCCAAATGTGTCTCGCGATCACGCAATTGCCGTCCTGAAAGCATCGAAGGCTGCGGTTATTCTTCATGCTATCGAGCAGGAGACTTACCACGCAACCGCCGAAGAGCTTGCAGCAATAGATGAGGCCCTTGGCCAAGTCGCCCGGGGCGAGCGCGCGAGCAATGCAAAGGTCGACGCTGCCTTTGCTCGCTTCCGGAAATGAGGATCACATATAGTCCTCGCGCCGTTGCAGACCTTGGCGAAATTGCAGACTTTCTCACAAAGCGAAACCCGAAAGTGGCTCTGGCAGTCGAAGTTCGTATCCGCGAAGTTCTGGGGCGACTGGCGGAGTTTCCCGACATGGGCAAATCGCTGGGGCAACGACCTTCGGTGCGGGTCATTCCGCTTGGAAGGTATCCTTATCTACTGTTCTATACAGCGGCAGAGGACGAGTTGATCGTACTGCATATTCGGCACACCTCAAGAAGGCCGCTCTCGGAAAATGGGTTGTAGGGTGCCTTTATCCCCGCCAAGGGTCCAGCACGGCGTTGCACGTAACGAGCGTCAGGCCGTAGGCCTGCGCGGTCGCGGCAATCAATGTATCAATGACGGGTAAGCTGCGGCCCGTGCTTAACTTGCCTCAGAGTCGTGTGGCGTTGGCGTCTACTGCCAGCACGCGATCGGCGTATGAGGATTTGATCCCGAACCGGCCACACAATCTCCTATGCCTTGTGAAAAGGTTCGACATGCACGCTGTCGGCCCGCGCGCGGGCCTTCGCAAGATCGTAATTGAGCTGCATCCGCATCAGATGCTCCATTTTTGGGCCGAATGCTTTCTCGACGCGCAGCGCCATTTCAGCCGTGAGCGACGTGCGCCCATTCAGCATATTTGAGAGTGCTTGCCGAGTTACGCCAAGCACTTCAGCAGCCTGGCTGATATTCAAACCAAGCGGTGCCAGCACATCTTCGCGGATGATTTCGCCGGGATGGCAGGGAGCTTTCATCGGCAATGCACATTTCCTTTAGTGGTAGTCGATGAGATCGACATCGAAGGCGTCCCCAGCTTCGAAGCGAAAAACCAGACGCCAATTTGCGGTTATCGTGATGCTCCAAAATCCATCGAGATCGCCTTTCAGCGTATGTAGCCTCCAACCCGGATAGACCCTCAATTCGTCAATGTCAGATGCGGCGTCTAGGGCCGCCAATACCCTGCGTAGCTTCGGCGCATGGTCAGGTGGTAAATTCCGTTTCTCATCTTCATAGAACAGCCTGGACAAAGCCTTGTGGCGTATCGAACGGATCGGCATATTGTCCTATAATAATAATGACAAAAATGTTATGCGTCAATTGACAGTTAACATGAACGTTAACCCCGCCAAGGGTCCACTACCGCGACGCCGGTTGCGGTCACATCTTTGGCGTTGCGGGTGACGAGCATCAGGCCATGGGTGAGGGCGGTCGCAGCAATCAATGTATCTATGACGGGCAATCCCCGGCCCGCGCTCAACTCTCCCCAAATCCGCGCGGCGCTGGCGTCGATCGGCAGTACGCGGTCGGCGAAGGTGGTCTCGATCCCGTCAACCCACGCGCCGAGCACCTCCGCCGCCTTGGCATCGGAGCGCCGTTTGAGGGCGACGCCCTTGCGTAGTTCGCCGAGCGTGAGCGCGCTAACGAAAAGCTGGTTCGCCCCTGCCGACGCGATAAACGCCATGACCTTCGCGTTGGCGTGCGCCTTTCGCGTTTCCGAAATCACATTCGTGTCGAGCAGATAGCCCGCCGCCGTCAAAGGTCGATCTCGCGGCCAAGGTCTTGGTCGCGCTCAATCTCAAAATCGTCTACTTTTGGGCCACCGAGCAGATAGGATTTAAAGTCAGGCTTTTTCGCCATGAGGGTCCGGTAATCCTCAATCGAGAGTACGACGGCTCGCTCGGCGCCATGGCGCGTAATCGTTTGCGGGCCTTCGCTCTGCGCGCGTTCGATCAACTCGCTGAGCCGCGTTTTCGCGTCTTGAACCTGCCACGTCGCCATTGGACCGCGCCTCAAATTGGATTCTGACCATAATATACGAAATCTGGTCAGAACTCAACGCCGATGCCCCTCGTGCTTCGCGGCAATGATCTCGGCGTGCGACGCTAGAGGCAATTTGGGCCTCAATCCTTTGAGGCGCTCAATAGCTGCCCGGCGTTGGTCTTCAAGGGAGACCTTCATCCGTACGAATTCCTTCAAATAGAATAATCTACATATACAATACACATGATCGATTATGGGCGTGTGGATGCTTTGTTCAACTCTAATTCTTCAGCCGGTAGCCCGTCTTGAAAATCCACCAGACGGCGACCACGCATAAAGAAAGGAACACCAGGGTCATTGCCAGGCTCACCCCTACATTCACGTCGGCTGTTCCGAAAAAGCTCCAGCGGAAGCCGCTCACGAGATACACGACCGGGTTGAACAGCGTAATCTTCTGCCAAAGCGGGGGCAGCACCTTGATCGAGTAAAAGCTTCCGCCGAGAAAAGTGAGCGGGGTGATGATGAGCATGGGGATGATCTGCAGTTTTTCGAAGGAATCCGCCCAGATGCCGATCACAAAGCCGAACAAGCTGAACGTCACCGCAGTGAGAATAAGAAATGCAATCATAAAAAGAGGATGGGCGATATGTAACGGCACGAATAATCCTGCCGTCGCCAGTATAATTAAGCCAAGCACGATAGATTTGCTTGCCGCCGCGCCGACGTAGCCGAGCAAAATCTCGAAATAGGAAACCGGCGCGGACAAGATCTCATAGATCGTGCCAACAAATCGCGGGAAATAAATGCCAAACGAAGCATTGGCGATGCTTTGTGTCAGGAGCATAAGCATCATAAGCCCAGGCACAATGAATGCGCCGTAACTCACCCCATCGATTTCGGCGATGCGCGAGCCGATGGCCGAGCCGAAAACTACGAAGTACAAGGCTGTTGAGATGACCGGCGACGCAATGCTTTGCATAAGCGTGCGCCGCGTGCGCGACATCTCGAACATATAAATCGCGCGGACCGCCCTCCAATTCATTATCTTTGTCTCACGAGATCGACGAAGATATCTTCCAAGGAACTCTGCTTCGTATGGAGGTCCTTGAACCGAATGCCCGCGTGATTGAGTTCTTGCAGTAGCGTTGCGATGCCTGTGCGCTGATTTTGCGTGTCATAGGTGTAAATCAGTTCGCTCCCATCGGCTCCAAGCGCGAGGTCATGAGCCGCTGTCAGCGCGGCAGGGATGGCATCGAGCCGGGTTTGAAGCTCCAGCGTCAATTGCTTCCTGCCGAGCTTGCGCATGAGTTCGGCTTTTTCTTCGACCAAGATAATATCGCCATTGCTCATGACGCCGATGCGGTCGGCCATCTCCTCCGCCTCCTCGATATAGTGCGTGGTCAAGATTATGGTCACGCCTGAGTCGCGTAGCTCTCGGATTGCTTGCCACATGTTTTTGCGCAACTCGACATCGACGCCAGCCGTCGGCTCGTCGAGGAACAGAATTTGCGGCTCGTGCGACAGCGCTTTGGCGATCATCACGCGCCGTTTCATGCCGCCGGATAGCGTCATGATCTTGCTGTTTCGCCGATCCCAAAGAGACAGGTCCCTCAGCACTTTCTCGATAAGGGCCGGATTGTCGGGTTTGCCGAATAGCCCTCGGCTGAATAAAACCGTCGCCCAAACGGTCTCAAAGGAGTTGGTGGTCAGTTCTTGAGGCACAAGGCCGATCATCGACCGCGCGGCGCGATAATCGCTGATGATGTCATGACCATCCACCGTAACGGAGCCCTCCGAGGGGTTCACGATCCCGCAAATGATGCTGATGAGAGTGGTCTTGCCAGCGCCATTCGGCCCCAGAAGCGCGAATATCTCCCCGCGCTGAATAGCCAAGTTCACGCCCTTCAGAGCTTTGAAGCCCGAGGCGTAAACCTTTGACAGGTTGGAGACGGCAATAATGGGCTGCATTGAGGGAAAGCCTCCCACCCTCCAGTATAAAGTGAGACCCCTAATGAGCAGAAAGCGCTGCGGAAGTCACGGGGGTAGATTGATATCTAAGAAAGTTACTGCCAATAACGAAAATGACCCGCCTCAGACCGAAATACCGCCTCAGACACCGCGCAACAGGCTTCAGTTTCGCGATATCCCTTGATATGAATCTGACATGGCGAATTACATTGCACTTTTACGCGCCGTAAATATCGGGGGCACCGGCAAGCTTCCCATGACTGAGCTTCAGGCAATGTGCCATGACGCTGGATTTGCCCAGGTTCGAACCTACATCGCCAGCGGCAACGTGGTTTTTAAAAGCACTGCAAGCCCTTCAAGCGTCGTCGAGTTGGAGGCGCGCCTGTAATATCGGGTCACTGCAGCTTCCCATGCTGAGCTTCAGGCAATGTGCCATGACGCTGGATTTGCCCAGGTTCGAACCTACATCGCCAGCGGCAACGTGGTTTTTAAAAGCACTGCAAGCCCTTCAAGCGTCAAGTCCGAGTTGGAGGCGCGCCTTCTAGCCTATGCCGGGAAGCCGGTTGGTGTCGTGTTGCGCACCGCATCTGAAATGGAGGCCGTTCTGAAGGCAAACCCTTTTCCAAAGGCCGCCCCAAACCGCACCGTTGCAATCTTCCTCGATAAATCGCCGCCGCCAGACGCCTTGGCTCATGCGATCGGGATACAAGACGAGGAGATCCTGCTTGGCGAACCGTGAAATCTATATCCACTACGGTGCCGGGATGCGCGATTCTAAATTGAGAATTCCGGCCGCCAAAATTGGCACGGCGCGCAATATGAACACGATCGCGAAAGTCGCAGATTTGGCTGCAAAGTTGTGAATGCGACAGCTTTTGGGCCACCACGGTTCAATGTCCGCGGAAATAGGCGATGGAGCGAACACCAAGCGGCACTCGACAGAAGCGCTTATTAGCCCCATTGACTGCGCGCTCATTTAAGGCCACCTCAAAACCAAAGTTGGCGGGTTGAATGCACCGCCTTCCTCGCGAGAATAGCCGGAGCAACCCATGCGCCATCTGAGACTTGTCCTTTTTGCGACCGTCATATTTGTTGCGGGGTTCGCTGCGGTTTACCTCGGAGGCGTGAAACCACGGATCGCCAGCATCGGCACGCCGCTGATCGGTGGGCCGTTCACGCTGAGGGACACTCAAGGACGCAGCGTCAGCGATCAAGATTTTCGCGGCAAGTTGATGCTTGTCTTTTTCGGCTATACCAACTGCCCGGATTTCTGCCCGGCGGAGCTTCAGATAATCTCCGAAGCATTGGAGAAGCTTGGGCCAGATGCGGACAAGATCGCTCCGATATTTATTACCGTGGACCCCCAGCGTGACACGCCTGAAACCCTATCGGCCTATGTGAAAAACTTCGGCCCACGCATAATTGGATTAACCGGAACTCCTGACGGTGTTGCAGGCGCTGCGAAGGCCTATCGTGTTTTCTTCCGGAAGGCTGAGACGGGGCAAAATAAGTCAGATTATTCCGTCGATCACTCTACCTTCACCTATCTGATGGACGCCCAAGGTAAGTACCTCACGCATTTTACGTTCGGTACCACGCCCGATTCGATGGCTGCTGTGCTCAAAAAGCACATATCTTAGGCAAAAAATTCCCTCTTGTTGCATATGCTCAACGAAAGATTAATATGTTGTGTAAAAGGAGTGTGGCAGCTTGTGGTGGTATCCCCAAGCTGTCGATGCGGCTTTAGGGTGGTCCGGCGATAGATTTTTGCGGAGGAACGCCTAGCGCTTGGCCGTCCACTTAATTCGAGGAGACCACGTGCGTGCTCTATCATCTTTACGAGCTCAGCCAAGCCGCGATAACGCCTGCACGAGCCGCCGCGAACTCCACCCGCTACCTGCTTCGGAATCCTTTTAATCCGTTTTCTTACACCAATCTCGGCCGCAGCACAGCGGCGGCAGCGGAGTTGCTAGAGCGCACGACGCGACGGTATAAAAAGCCCGGCTTCTCTCTCAACGAAACGATGGTGAAAGGTCAGCGCGTCGCGGTTTCCGAGGAAATCGTTTGGCGCAAGCCCTTTTGTAACCTCATCCATTTCAAGAAGAATTTTCCGGCTGGCGTGAAATCAAACGAGCCGCGCCTTCTAATGGTTGCGCCGCTCTCGGGCCACTACGCAACGCTATTGCGCGGCACGGTAGAGGCGATGCTGCCCTTCGCCGATGTCTACATCACCGATTGGCAAGACGCGCGGGCCGTAGCGCTGCGGGACGGCAATTTCGACCTCGACGATTATATCGACTACGTCATCGAGATGATCGAGCTATTCCAAGGCGATGTCCACGTGATGGGCGTGTGCCAGCCAGCGGTGCCTGTCCTGTCGGCTGTTGCCCTCATGGAAACTCGGGAAAGCGCTCATCTTCCGCGAAGCGTGATCCTAAAGGGCGGTCCTATCGATACGCGGATTAGCCCTACTGGGGTTAACAAGCTCGCCGAGGAGCGGGGCATAAATTGGTTCCGCCAAACGGTAATAACGGCGGTGCCTTGGCCCAATCGCGGCTACGGGCGGCTCGTATACCCCGGATTTCTACAGCTTACCGGCTTCATGGCGATGAACCTCGACCGCCACGTGAACGCGCATAAGGAGCTGTTTCACAATCTGATTAAGGGAGACGGCGACTCCGTCGACAAGCACAAAGAATTTTACGACGAGTATCTCGCCGTGATGGACCTGACGGCTGAGTATTATCTCCAGACGGTGGACCAGATATTCATCCAGCATCAGCTCCCTAAGGGTGAGATGTTCCATCGCGGCCAATTGGTCGATCTAACCGCGATCAGAAATGTCGCGCTTATGACCGTCGAAGGCGAAAAAGACGACATCACCGGCCTCGGGCAGTGCGAAGCCGCTCTTCACCTATGCACAAACCTTCCGCGCTCTAAAAAGCGGCATTACATGCAGCCTGGGGTTGGCCATTACGGCATTTTCAACGGTTCTCGCTTCCGGCATGAGATTGTGCCGCGTGCGGTGGCGTTCATGATGAACAACGATGTCCGGGGTGGAAGTCTGAAATGGCTCGTAAGCCGCCTTTCGGGCCAAACGCAGCCAGCTTTGGCTCCCGCGCCAATTGCCCCTGAACCAATCGAAGTTGCCGTCCCTGTGCGTTTGTCTTCGCTTCCTGCAAAGCCAACGCTGCGGATGCCAAAAGGGCGTTCGCTCGCCCGCCTGTCGGCTGGCCATGGCAAAGCACGGGGCGTGCGAGATCGCAGGCGCTAGAGCATTTGCGATCATCTGTAACCGGCATTGTGAAACTCCTGGATCGCCGCAGCGGCGTTGCCGCTTCGCGATGACGATATCCGGGGGCTGTCATTGCGATGGCCTGCAAAGCTGGCCAGAAGCAATCCAAAGCTTAACGATGCAGAGTCGAAAACCCCCCGCTTCAATCTGCTCGTAAAACGCTTTAGCTGCGAGGCTTATCGAGCGTCGAGCAGGCTTGAGCTATCAAACAGCAGCTTGACGAGCTCTTTCCCCTTGGGCGTCTTCGCGGTGAAATCTTGGTAGATTGGAAGGCTCGCTACCACGAACGCCAACAGATCGACGTCGTTTACGGCTATGCTCTTCGAAAGCGTCCCGATCAGCTCCTTGTCGAGCTTTTCTCCTTCAGTTAACACCCAGTCCTGAAGCTCTGCAGCGGTAGAAGTAAGTATCTCCTGGACCGTAGGGTCAAGCTTCGAGAATTGCGCGTCTTGAACGATGAGGTAGGCTGGCGTGTAACTGTGCCTCGTCAAAGAGAGATATTTTTGGACCTCATTGAGCCGTCTGTTCTTGATGATGATCAACGGACTTTGCTGCGCATCCAACTCATCATGTTTCAAGAGCATATAGGCGGCGTCGAGATTGACCGGGCGCGGATCGGCCCCAAACATCTGGAAGACCCTATTGTCGTTGGAGCCCACATCGGCGCGAATTCGGAGACCCTTGAGATCGGCTGGCGTCTGAATTGGGCGAACGTTGTTCGTGACGTGACGAAAGCCAGTTTCCCAAAGAGCTAAGATCCTCAAGCCCTTCGCTTTCGCTGCCGGCTGAAGATAAGTTCGCAGAAGAGTTTCCCGCACGTCCCGAATATGCGAGCGGCTCAGAACGATATAGGGCAGCTCGAAAACCCCAAACTCGGGAGCCATGGACGGCATAACTTGTCCGACGAGCGCCATGGACGTCTCTCCGCGATCAAGCTGGCCGAGCATATCCTGCTCGGTGCCAAGTTCACCTGCGCGGTAGACTTTCACGACTGCGCGTTCCGCAAGCTTCGCGTTGACCCGCTTTGCGAATTCCTCAGTCGCAACCCAATAGATTGATCCCTTGGGATCGATGTGGCCAAGTTTGAGCTCGACGGGCTCGGCGAGTGCTCCGGCGCTGAAAACGCTCGTGATGAATATCATCGCAAGCTGAAAATGCCTTGAAAAGCGCATGCCGTTGCCCCTTCTGAAATCCAGGAAGCCTACAATTTTTGCTTTTTTTTATCAAAGCTAGTAATGTTCTTTTCTGAAAAGGCAAGAGGTTTTAAAGACAGTCTACATTAAGCAATCCATTGGACAGGCGCGGCAAAGTGTGCAACCGTGCAAGCATTGATCGAGTGCAACGTGTAATTCACGCTATCTTGGGTGGTAAAAATCGTTACTTTCTTTAGCGGATGAATTTGTGTATTTAGTTTTTCTTCAAGCTGATGAGTAGAATGGCGGTATTCGAGTCACTCATACCGCATTCGGTCGTCGGATAGTTGTCAAGGGTAAGTCCGGAGTTTGCTTTATGAAGATTTCTCGTCGTGCATTCGTTGCAGGTATCGCGGCCAGCAGTTCCTCTTCATTGACGTCGAGCTTTGCTGCTCCTGCCATAATAAAGAAGACTCCGCTGCGGATTGGCATCCTCACGCCGAAGTCCGGCGTCGCCGCAACCATTGGAGAGTGTGGTTTACGCGCCGTGCAATGGGCAGCCGAACGCGTCAACAAGTCCGGAGGCATTGCAGGCCGCCACGTCGAACTTGTGATCGACGAAGAAACGACCGGCAAGGACACCGCCGAGAGGTTCAAGCGGCTTGTGCTGCAAGAGAAAGTAGACTGCGTGCAAGGTATCGTCTCGACCGGCACTTCGCTCGCGGTTGCTCCAGTAGCGGAAGAGATGAAATCGCTACTCATCCTTTGGGACGGCACTACGCAGAACGGCGTGAAAGACACGATGCCCGACGCGGAATATGTTTTCAAAAGCACCGACAATGAGTGCGAGGCCGTTATGAGCTCGCTCCTGACGGTGAAATATTACAAAGGTCAGTTTAAGAAAATCGCGGGCATTAACCCAGACTATTCCTACGGGCGGAATAATTGGGAGGCCTTTAAACAAATTCTCACCCGCTACGGCATCGAATTTCAAGTTGTTGCTGAGCAATGGCCTAAAGTCGGCTCCACCGCGAGCGACCTAACTGCGCATGTCGATATGCTGAAGGCGGCGAAACCAGACCTTATCTTTTCGTCAATGCTTTTCGCGGATTTGCCGATCTTCATGAGCCAGGCGCACGCTACAGGTCTGCTCGATCACGTCAAATTCGTGTTGCCGGCTGGAACCTGGCAGATCAGCCAACTGAATAAGTCATTCGTCCCCGAAGGAACGATCCTCGGATGGAACACTCTTTATTTCGCCAATCCAAAAGCGTCTAAGCTTCAAAAGGAATTCGTTTCCTATTACTTCGACCGCTACAAGGAGGCGCCGCATTGGGAAGCTGATCGCGCGTATTTCGCCTTCTCAGCTTACAAAGCCGGGGTCGAGCGCGCTCACAAGGCAAAGGGTGGATGGCCCTCGGTGAAGGACATCATAGCCGCGATCCCTGGCAAGGAGATCGAAGGGCTCGGCGGAAAAGGCAGGTTCCGCGAGGACAAGATAGCCGAACAAGTATTTTACCAGGGTCTTTCGACGAACAAAAACAATTATAGTTTCCCGACCATGTCCACTTTCGACTCGTTTCCTGCGAGCGAGCTTCAGAAGCCGAGCGGAGACGATTTCTGGGATTGGATCAAAACCGCGCCCATGCCAATTTAAACAGAATGGAATTGGCCTTTGATTCGAGGGTTGCGCGATGACTGAGCAGAGGGACAAGGCAAATCGCTTTCGTGACTTGCATCAGAGGCCGGGCGCCTTTGTCATCCCCAATCCCTGGGATGCAGGCACTGCTGTTCTTCTTTCAGGGATGGGCTTCGAAGCTCTGGCGACCACAAGCGCCGGACTTGCCTTCTCGCTCGGCAGGCGTGACACTGGAGGTATCACTCGTGACGAAGCGCTGGCCAATGTGCGCGCTATCGCTTCGGCCACCACCTTGCCTGTCTCGGCCGACCTCGAAAATTGCTATTCGCATGAACCGAAAGCTGCGGCCGAAACGCTCCTGCTCGCCGCCGAAGCTGGCGCTGTCGGCGGATCGATCGAGGACGCTACGGGCGATGCAAGCAACATCATTTATGATTTCTCCCATGCCGTTGAACGTGTCGCAGCCGCCGCCGAGGCCGTGCGTAGCCTTCCATTTTCGTTCACGCTGACGGCTCGCGCGGAGAATTTCCTTTATGGCAGGGATGATCTTGATGACACGATCCGGCGTCTGCAAGCTTTTGAGCAGGCGGGTGCGGATGTACTCTATGCACCGGCGCTTCCGAGCCTCGATGCGATCCGCACCGTCTGCCAAGCGGTGACAAAGCCCGTGAATGTGCTGGCTGGCTCAAGGCAATCCTACAATGTGGCGGAGCTTGCGGAAGCAGGCGCGAAGCGCGTGAGCGTCGGCTCCGCTTTCAACCGGGCAGCGCTTGGAGCCTTTCTGCGGGCCGCTGAGGAAATCAAAGAGCACGGCACGGTGAACTTCGTGCGCGACAGCGTTCCCTATGCAAAAATCATGGGGCTGATGCCGCCGGAGCCTACATCGAGCTAAAGCATTTTGCGATTAGCTGTGACCAGGGCGAATGCTGCGGTCTTCTGGATCGCCACGCGGCGTTGCCGCTCGCGATGACGTCATTGCTTACGACCGGCAAAGCTGGCCGTAAGCAATCCAGCATTGCAAAGCTTTGATTGGGATCATCTGATTCAACCTGGTCCCGAAGTGCTCTAGCCGCAGCGATGGTCGCTTTTTTTGCTCTCAGGAGTGTGGGCGCCATGGTGCTCGCAATGGCTATGCTCCATCGGTTGGCTCGCGGCGATCTTAAAAAGCCACACCGCCAGCGCACCGAATACGATATTCAGCCAGAAGGTGTAGTCGATGGCGAATGTGCTCATCTCGGCGCGGATGTTGGGGTCGCGCGGCGGTATCAGGCCGAGGCTTGAAAATGAGACATCCATGACGATCGCGGCAAGCACCATCGTCACATAAAATACGGCACCAATATAAGCCGCCATACGCCATCCGAAATAGCGGCGATAGACATCGAGCAAGGGCAGCACGATCAAGTCGGCATAGAGAAACGCAAGAACGCCAGCGAAACTCACGCCCGCCCCCCAGAGCACAGCGGCCATCGGTACATTACCGATAGAGCAGACAAAGGAAATTATTGCGACAAGCGGGCCGATAAGCGCATTGACCGGAACTTGAATCCACTGCGGCGCATCTTGAATGAAAAGCGTCTTCCATACGCTGTCGGGGACAAAGGTGCTGAGCGCGCCTGCGATAAGAAAGCCCGCCGCCAGGTCCTTCCATAGCATCCTGAAATCCATGACAAAGTTCTGGGCAATCGCAACGCGCGTCTCCGGCTTGCGGAGCTTTTGCCAGATGGAGCCTTCCTGCGGCGCGGCCTCGCCGTGGTCGTGCTCGGTATGCGGCTCAGGATGATGCCGCGCCTCTTCCACGAGACGCTTTGGATAAGTCAGCCTTATCAGCACTGTCATTATAATGATAAGTACCACGCCGCCGATCCATTCGGCCGCCATGAACTGCCAGCCCATCAGTATCAGCAAGACAAGGCCAAGTTCGACGACGAGGTTGGTGGACGAGAAGAGAAACGCGAGGCTAGGGATTAGCGCAGCACCCTTTTTGAACAGCGTTCGGCTGATCGAGGCGGACGCGTAAGAACAGCTGGAACTCGCCGCGCCCAAAGCCGTCGCCAGCGCGATCTCCTTCGTCCCGTCCCGCCCAAGCGCGGCGCGCATTCGCTCCTTTGAAACGACAGCCTGCAATATCGCCGAAATGCCGAAGCCCAATACCAGGCTCCAACCAGTCTTCCAGAACATGCCGAAAGCCATAAGCAGGGCATGTCCGATCATTTCTATGGCGTGCACCACGAACCTCGCGCTTGCGGCATCGCTTCCACAATAGCCGCAAGCGTAACACGCTAGTGATTGCCACGAAAACGCAGATGCACAGGGCGGCGTTGCCGATCAGTTACTTTTTTGTTGCTAATGACGCGCGGATGTCGTGGAGGCGCTTCAGAAGTGCCTTGGCTTCGGTGATACGCTCCTGGATCAGGTACAGATCGATGAGATTCATCATACAATCCCTCACCTCGGAATGATCTGGTCCCAATGCCTTTTCGGCGATGCTCAGGGCGTGCTTGTATGCATTTTCGACCTCGGGATAGCGATGATCCACACCCAGATATGTCGGGGCGCCCTTGAATAGCAAAGGGGCGATCTCTGGTCCCAATGCCTTTTCGGTGATGCTCCGGGCGCGCTTGTAAGCAGTTTCGGCCTCGGGATCGCGATGTACACCCTCATATGCTCGGGCGAGGTTGTATAGCAAAGTCGCGATCTCCGGATGATCCGGCCCAAGCGTCTTCTCGCTAATGGCAAGGGAGCGTTCCAGAAGAGACACAGCCTCATTATAACGGCCTTGAGCCCGGTAGAGTTCCCCAAGATTAGTGAGCGACTGAACGACGTCGGCATGGTCTGGACCTAGGGTCTTCTCGCGGATGGCAAGGGAGCGTTCCAGAAGAGGTGCCGCCTCGACATAGCGGCCTTGGACCCGATACAGTTCCCCGAGATTATTGAGTGACTGAGCAGTAACTGGATGGTCTGCCCCCAGGGCTTTCTCCCAGACGGTGAGGGCGCGCTTATTAATGGACTCGGCCTCAGCCGTCGCGGCCCTGGGCCTTATACAGTCCAGCGAGATTGTTGAGCGCGAATCCCACGTCAATATGATCTGGTCCTTTTGCCTTCTCGCGAATGGCGAGGGTGCGCTTCAATAAAGGCTCGGCATCGGCATAACGCTTCTCGGCGATGTAAAGATTGGCGAGGGTATTCAGCGATTGAGTAAGCTCAATATGGTCGTGCCCATATACCTTCTCTATTTGCTGAAGCACTTGTCTCTGTAGCGCGATAGCCTCGTCACTCGCTTGCGCTCGCGCTTCAGTCGCGGTGCTTATCAACATCGTCGCAAGCACGACGTTGATAAGCACCGCACGCGTTGTGAGCGAAACGCTGCTGGCGCTCTCGATAGAAATCTTAATGACATAAGCAAGCCTCATCGCTGCCGCTTATTCCTGCAATGCGCCAGCCTCAGGACGCTCATTTTATACTCATCCTTTCCCGGATAGCGAGGGCGCGCTTCATCAAAGGCTCAGCCTCGGCGGTGCGGCCCTGAGCCGTGTAAAGTCCGGCCAAATTATCGAGAAAAACAGCAACATAGGGGTGCTCTCCTTTGGGGCTGGGCGATTTTTCGACAATATCAAGCGCGCGCTTATAGAGCGGCTCCGCCTCGGCATAACGGGCCTGGCTTTTGTACACTTCCGCAAGATTGTTGAGCGCAGTGGCCACGTTGGGATGATTGGGTCCCCCCCATTCCTTCTCGAAAATTGGGATAGCACGCTTCAAAAGCGGCTCAGCCTCGGTGTAGCGTCCCTGTGCTCTGTAAAACAAAGCAAGGGCGTTGAGCGGGTTGGCCATATCGCGGTGATCGGGTCCACGCGCCTTCTCGCGAATAGTCTAGGGCGCGCTTGAAAAGTGGCTCAGCCTCGGCGAGGCGCCCCTGCGCCCGGAACAATATGGCGATGTTCAATCGACATGATCCGCGCCTTGCTTCTGTTCCGCGAGGGCTACCGCTCGCTCTGCAATCGGGGTTGCCTCCGCGTACTTGTTCTGAGCGTAAAGCTGCTCGATCTGTTTGTTTAGAGCGGGCAAGTCATCTTGCGCCCGCGCTCCCGCAATCCCTGCAATGCGCCAACCTCAGGACGCTCACCTTATTCTCATCCTTTCCTGGATAGCGAGGGCGCGCTTCATCAGAGGCTCCGCCTCGGTGGCGCGTCCCTCGAGCTGATAAAGTTCAGCCAGATTGCGGAGATGAACGACTACGTTGGGATGATCCGGTCCCAACGCCTTCTCGGCAATGCCCAGGGCGCGCTTAAAGAGAGGTTCTGCCTCCTCATAGCGACGCTCAGCCTGGTACGTCAGGGCGAGGTTGTTGAGCGATAAGGCCACGTCGGGGTGATCCGCTCCACGCGCCTTCTCAATGATGGCGAGGGCACGCTTATTGAGCGTCTCTGCCTCGGCATAGCGGCGCTCAGCCTGATATGCTAGGGCGATGTTGTTGAGCAAATTGGCGACAACGGGATGATCCGGCCCAAGAACCTTCTCGCTCATGGCCATGGCGCGCTTCATGAGCGTCTCGGCTTCGGCATAGCGGTCCTGAACCCGATACAGTTCTGCGAGGTTGTTGAGAGAAAGGACCACATCTGGGTGGTCCGCTCCGTGCACCTTCTCGTTGATGTCGAGGGCGCGCTTCAGGAGCGGTTCGGCCTCGGCATAGCGATGCTCAGCCTGATACGTCAGGGCGAGGTTGTTGAGCGACAAGGCAACAGTGGGGTGGCTCGCACCCAGCGCCTTTTCGTGCAAAGCAAGCGCGCGCCTAAGGAGAGGTTCAGCCTCGGTATTGCGACCCTGAACCCTGTACAATTCTGCGAGGTTGTTAACGGATATCCCCACCTCGGGGTGCTCCGTTCCCTGTGTCTTCTCAGTGATGTCGAGGGCGCGCTTTAGGAGCGGCTCAGCCTCGCCATAGCGGCCCTGGGCCTGGTACACGAGGGCGAGGTTATTGAGCGAATTGGCGACGTCACGGTGATTCGCCCCCAATATCTTTTCTCGGATGGCAAGTGAACGCTTCAGGAGCGGCTCGGCCTCAGCATAGCGGCCTCGGAGCCGGTACAGTTCTCCGAGATTGCTGAGCGACTGAGCAGTTACTGGATGCTCGGTCCCCAGCGTTCTCTCACGTATGGCAAGGGCACGCTTATTGAGCGTCTCGGCCTCGGCGTAGCGGCCTTGCGCCTGGTACAATCCGGCGAGGTTGTTAAGGGTTAAGCTCACTTCGGGGTGATCCGCCCCAAGTGCCTTCTCCTTGATCACGAGGGCGCGCTTCATGAGAGGCTCGGCATCGCCATAACGCCCCCCGGCGTCATAGAGAGTGGCGAGGTTATTGAGCGATTGAGCAACCTCGATATGGTCCGGCCCGAGCGTTTTCTCCCGGATGGCAAGGGAGCGCTTGAGGTACGGCTCGGCATCCGCATAGCGGCCTTGCGCCTGGTACAGTGCCCCGAGATTGTTGGCCGATAGAGCTACAATACGGTGGTCCGGACCATACTGCCGTTCCGCAAGCGCCAGCGCGCGTTCGGCAATCGGCGTTGCCTCCGTATACTTAGCCTGGCCGAAAAGCTGGCCGACCTGTTTATTCAACGCGGGCAGGTCATCGCCATTTGTTTGTGCCTGGGCTCCTGCAATCCCGGTACTGGCCAACATCGCCACGAGTGCGACATTCGCCAGCGCCCGTGCGTACTGCGGGTGCACCATTTTGGCGGCTCGTAAATTCAAAGATAATTTCAATGATGTCGTCGACATACCCCAACCCCTACCGTTTGTCCCTGCCATCGCAGGACGCTGTGACTAATATTATTAGCCCACAGCATGGATCTGCCGACCAGCACATCGCTGCGAGCGCCTCATGTATGCTCATCTTGAATACGCACTAACGGCCGGCTGATACAAGTGTTGTCGGGATGGATTCGGAGAGCCGCCGCCTTGGCCTGCGGCAAGGATCAGGGGGTACCTTCTGAGCGCCGATAATCGGCGCGGTTTTTTGTCATTTTAACGTAGCCTCTGCCCGGATTGGCGAAGTAGTAGCGACATCGGGACTGAGACGCGGAAGTAGGGCCAAGCTTGGTCTAAACCAAGCTCAAGCAGGAATAGCGCCGCAGCTTACCAGTTTACAACTTGGCGCTGGCGATGAATTCGATTTCAACGTGCGCGCCTCCGGGCAAAGCGGCTACGGCGACGGTTGTTCGCGCTGGGCGCGGCGCATCGAAAAATCCCTCGTAAACTTTGTTCATCGCAGCGAAATCCTGCATGTTCGTCAAATATACATTTGCCTTGACGACATTCGCAGCGCTTAAGCCAGCCGCTGCTAGCACAGCGGATAACCCCTTGAGTACTTGCTCCGTTTCTGCTGCAGCGCCGCCACCCACGAGGCTTCCTGTCGCCGGATCAACGCCAGTCTGACCAGAAAGATAAAGAACATCCCCTACCCAAACGGCACGGGAGTAGGGTCCAAGCGCTTTCGTAACTCCTGGCCCCTCGTTGATTGCGCGACGAGACATAGATCAGCCTCCAATAGTTTGTGATTCCGTTGCGCCAGAGGTTTCGATATAAGACCAACTGGCGAAGCACGCGCCCAGCTACGCTTAAATGTGCGCGTGCCGCGGCCATACCGCTACTATTCCTTCCATGCGTTCCTATCTTCAAGGACGATTTGCAATTAATGTCCTACGTTGTGAGACCGGGACCCTGCAGAAGCGAAAAAAATGGCCGTCGCCTTGAAAGAGCTGAAAATCGGCGCTGCCGCTGGGCGGTTCGGAGGTGAGCAGCGGCTGAATTTGCCCGACGGTCGCGTGCTCAGCTACATGCAATTCGGCGCGCCTGAGGGGCTGCCCGTATTTGGATTTCACGGAACGCCGGGTTCGCGATTTATGTTTCGCCTCGCTGATGAACCAGCAAGGCGCATGGGGGTGCGGATTATCGCGCCCGAACGTCCTGGTTTTGGCGTATCCACGTTTCAGCGCAATCGTACTCTTTCGGATTGGGCGCGCGATGTGATTGCGCTGGCGAATGAACTTGGCCTTGATCGTTTCGGCGTCGCAGGCGTTTCAGGAGGTGGACCATACGCTGCCGCTTGCGCCGCGCTTCTTCCAGATCGAGTGACGGCCGCAGCCCTTGTAAGCCCTGTTGGTCCTGTCCAGCCGCCAGAGGGCGCAAAGGTTATCGGCGCTGCGCAACATCTGATGTTTCGTTTGTTTCACCGCATTACGCTTGCCATGCGCGGCGCATGTTCAGTTGGGCGGCTCCTCTTTTTGAATGCTCCAACTTTAATATATGACTTTATCTTGAGCCGCGCCGTGCAGGCGGATTGGCATATTCTTTCGAGACATGATGTGCGCCGCAATCTCATCGACGGCGTTGCCGAGGGTCTCCGGCCCGGGGTGCGCGGGGCAATTCAGGAGATGAAAATCTTCGGCAGGCCGTGGAATATACCTTTCGCGGCAATCCGGGCGCCGACCTTTATCTGGCAGGGCACTGCTGACCGTAACGTTCCCGTAGCCGCCGCTCTTCATCTTGCGGAACTGATTCCTAATTGCAGATTATGCAAAATGGACGGCGCTGGACATTATTGGGTCTTCGACCACATTGAAGACGTTCTGCACGCGCTGAAAAAGGCAATGCTAGGCTATAGCTCGAATTTGTCGCACGCTAACTGATGATGATTTATGTTTCCCATCAAAGATTCAATTAGAATATCGACTACACCAATCATTACTTATGCAATCATTTTGATAAATACGGTTGTTTTTTTATATCAATACTCTTTAACGGATAAGCAATCATATTACTTCTCAATGCTGCACGCCTTGGTTCCGCGCCGGTATTTTGACTCGTCATGGGCTGCCGGAATTGGCTTGGACCAGCACAATTACTGGCCGTTTATAATGGGCGTTTTTATGCATGGCGGGTGGTGGCACCTCATTATCAATATGTGGACGCTATTTATTTTTGGTTCGTCGCTTGAAGGCCGTCTCGGCCGGCTGCAATATTTGAGCTTTTATATTGTGTGCGGTTTAATCGCGAGCTTTACTCACGTCTATTTCAATCAGGATTCTGACATTCCTACCGTAGGCGCTTCCGGTGCTATAGCCGGAATTATCGGAGCTTACGCAACGACCTTTCCGCGCGCCCGAGTTACGATCCTAATCCCGATCATCATCATCCCGTTCTTTTTTAAAGTCCCGGCACTCGGTTACGCGGTGATCTGGTTCGCTCTGCAATTCATGCAGGGGTTTATGGAACTCTTTTCATCTTCGCTTGGTGGCGGCATCGCGTGGTGGGCGCATATAGGCGGCTTCCTCGCGGGGGTCATCCTCATTCCGCTTTGGCGTTTTGGGCCTGACCGCACCTATGATGAAAGTTCTGTCAGGCTGTACGATCCCGCGACCTTGGCGCGCGACCCTTCAAAACGAAGCGCCATCGAGTTTGAACGGGAAGGCAAGGAAAGGTCATCGCCTTGGCGGCGAGGTCCGTGGGATTAGTGCGGATGGCGCTTTGGCTTCCAGGCGCAAAGGCAGATTGCGGCGCGGCCACGAGACGCTACCGATGCCGAACTTGCTAGCTCTAACCTGCCGTTGAAATTGCTTGGACTTGCGCAAACAATCTGCTCGTTATAACTCCGCGCCTACGACAGCGAGGGGCTTGGCTTTTTGCCAATCCGGCTGGCTATTTCCATGATGGGATCCTCATCCAGGCGCCGCCCCGGCCTGGGGAGCCGGACCGGCTGGCGGAGCGCCCGGCGGAGTTTGGCCACCGCCGCTCACCGGCGCCGATCCTCCACCTCCTCCGCCGCCCCTTGTCCCGCCTCCATTGCCGTCCGGTTTCGGCGCGGCCAGCCTTTTGTTCAAGATTTTCGAATATGTGTCGAACAGGTCTTCGAACACTTGCCCATGAGTTGCGGACGGAACGCTTTCCGAAAAACCGTTTATTTCAACCCCAGGCTGACGCAGCACTGCCAGAAAATTTTCAAGGTACGTCGATGCGGCTATGCCATAACCATCCAACTCCGCAACACCTGCATTCCTGTTAAATGCATCTTGAAGTTGTTCCACTGCGCCAATGGCTGCATTCTCAGCTTGTGGGGCTGTTACGAGTCCAAATGTCTGAACCAATTCGGAGCCTGGTGACGGCCACTTCGGCATTGGATGATCGTTCCATGGGCTCGGCACTGCAGCAGGTTCCGCTACTGGCCCCCTCGAAGCAGGCTTCGGCCCGTCTCCATCCCCGGGCCCGGCTAGCCTGACGTCCGGCTTGCCGCCGCCCCTTGTCCCGCCCGGCGCGTCCGGAAGCAGCAAATCCAGAGGCAATGGATCTGTGCGTTTCAGCTTCTGCTCCTCGGCAAATTTGGCCAACCAGGGGAACCGATCTAAGAAATCGCCGACCGTCGCAGTCTTGTTTTGACGGTGTAGTCCCTCAGCCCAAGGCTTCCATCTACCCTCAAGGCCGGCATTGCGGGCCCGGTCAACAAGAGCCTTAAGCTTTTCGGTCGGAAGCTGGCTGGTTCCGCTATCGCTTGCGGCAGGCGCTTTCACCGGCGTCGCGGCTGGTTCCTCGCTGAAAGGATGAGCGCGATCTATAAGGTTATACTGCTCAATTAGCTTCCCGAGAGTCTCCCCGAATTTGACCTTTCGGGGGTCCCCCTCCGGGAGCGCCTTCACTGCCACCGAGAAGCACTGAAGCGCATCGCGGGTTGCGGCGACCTGATCATCCGACGCCTTACCTTCGCCTCTTCGGGCAAGGTCTGAGACTGCCCCATTGGCGATCCTCTCCAGGCTCGGTAGGACCGGCTCCGAGACAAGATGCGGGCGATGCCCCTCCTCACGCAGAATGTCGTCCCATGGCCACCGGTTTTCGTCAATTTCGTGCAAACGCGTGCGTAGGAAAAAGGATAGATCTTCCGCCTGCCCATTTCCCTTCGCCTTTTGGGCAAATTCATTGATCTTTCTTAATGCCGCGTCTGCTGCGTCGTTGTACCTGGGATCGCCTTTCGGCAAACTGGCGAGGTGGTTTACGGCGTCCGCTGCCTCGTCCGCGAGTTTCTGGCGCGGGGTCAGAAACCGGTCGGCCGGATCTCCACTCACCACTGCGGTTGGAGCATGCGCGCCGGACGGCTCCTGTGGCCCTGTGGGTCTGCTGCCACCCGGCTTGTCCGCACCTGCGGCCTCCACCTTCGGCGGCTGACCGGCTTTACCGCTCTGAGATGTCCCCGCCGGCACGTCGCCTGCTCCCGCATGCGCCGCCGTATCGGTCCGGCCAACTTGCCCGCGGCCTCCGTTCGCCGATACTTCTGGCGAAACCTTGGGTCCCTTGGGTGACGTCAACTTAGCTGCCGGCCATGGTGTGTCGACTTTCGGCGGTACAATAGGGCCATTCAACCTGTTCACTGGCTTGCCCGCGACTGGTGCAACCGCGCCCGGCGCAGGTGCGGCCCCAGACTGCGGAGCCGGGCTGGCCGGTGGAGTTGGCGGCGTGCCTGGCGCAGCGCCAGTCGGTGCCGATCCGGCGGGCGGAGTTTGGCTACCTTGCTCAATGTAGCTGTGCAGCTGCGCCGAAGTCCTGTTTGCCTTGTCACGCTCTTCAACAAGCTCGTGTACGGTATGCGCTACTTCACTAGCTCTCTCCTCTGGAAGGTCATTTTCGAGCGTATCGGTGAGCGCTTTAATGTGGTCGGTGAGCTGTGAAATGTAATTGTCGACCCCGCCTACCAGCTGTTGGCTTATCCTGGCACGCTGCCTCTCAAGATTCGCTATGGTTGGCGGATTGTTCTTCTGCGCGCTGTTTCTGGTTGGGAGCTCGTCAGTAAGCTCGTTGATTAGGCGCGTAAGATTTTTGAGCTGAAAATTCTCATCTACAGCACCGAGCGTGGAGTTCGTTAAAAGCCGCTTGGCCTGCTCGATTTGGTCCCCCGCAATTTTAGTGACCGGTGGAAGCATTCTCGTGTGGTCGGCAGGCAGGTTTTCAGGCTCGTTTGGCCGACCGGCCCCTCCCTCGGGAAGGGCCTTTGGGCCTGGGCGAGGAGCAGGTGCGCCCGGTTTGCGAGAAGGATTCGCGGGCGGCGTGGCTGGCGTAACGCCTCCTGGCGGTGATCCATCGCCGCCGTGCCCACCTCCTCCCGCCATCCGCGGTTGGTTCGGGTTTGCTGGCGCAGCGTGGCTGTCGCCAACGATTATCGGACCACCTACGACCTGCTGAAGCGGTCGGGGCACGGCTTGTCTACCGGCTCGGAGTCTCGCGGCGCATTGGTGTTGGCGGCGCGTTTGGCCGGATCAACACCCTTCGGCATATTAGCGTTAGCGGGAAGGGTGGCGGCGGCCGGTTTGGCCGAGGCCGGAGCGTGTTCTTGCGCAGGTTTGCTGGCCCTGGGCTGCGACCATTCGGGCGGCATTTTCACCACCCGTGCGCGCGGCAGCTCGGCGGGCGGCGTGCGCGGCGGTACGGCCTCAGCCTCGACGGTATGCGGCGACCTTCCGACAGCAGGTTTCGGCATGGCGTGATGCGCGGCCGCGAGACCTGCGAAGAGCAGCAATTGCCCAAGAGCATCCTTCCGCTCGTCAGGAGACATCTCTTTCCAATTGACGGCGAGAATACCGGCTTGGGACGCAAGACCCGCATAATTGGCAGCACTTGCGGCCGTGCCAGCCGCGCGGAAGGCCAGAGCCGCGCCTTCACCGAGCCGGACACCGCTGGCCGCGAGACTGGCGCCTTTGAGCGCGCCCACGTAACCGCCCGCGCCTGTGATGCCGCCGATCACGCCGCACCACTCCGGAAGCATCTCAAGACTAGCAAGACTGCCGCCGTGCCTCGCATGGTCAACCAGGTTCTGGGCGCTACGAGCGCCCTGCCAAAGCCCGCCAGCGACCGCGACGCCACCGGCCACGAGCGCCACCGGACCGGTAGCCACAAAGGCCACGGCACCCGCCGCAAGACAGCCGACGAGCGCCGCGCTATCGATGGCTTTCGCGACCCTGCTCTTTCTGGATTCCGGCGTCAGGCTGCTGACGAGGACCGGTTCCCCGTTGGCATCGGTTTTGGGTATGCCGCCCTCGGGGTAGTACACGGTGCCCTCGGGCAAGTGATTGGTATCAACCCAATCCTGGAAGTTGTCATAGGCTCGTCCGGTATTGTCGACATAGGCGAGGATGGGCTTGCCCGCTTTGTCCCTGCCGGTTTCCACGCCAAATAGGGGGCATTGGATGGGCCCGAACTCGTTGACAAGCGTGACGTGTATCGGGATCACCCTTGGGGGATCGGTGTCGGCGCGCTCCCGGATTTTGTCTGCGACGACCTTGACGCTCTTCTGCCCGTACAAGAGAAGATCGTTGCCGCCAGACAGCTTTTCGGCGAACTGTTTGGGCGTGATCTGGCCGTTGGCTAACTGATTGAGCCACTCTTGCGCTTGATCGCCCCATAAAGCCATGGCGCCGTCGGCCCAGGTGGGCTTCATGCCCATCCACGGGCCGACCATGTTCTCAACGCCAAAAGCGCCGGTCAATTTCTGGAGTTCGCCACCGCCGTCACGGACCTGGTACGTCTTTGCGATAGCACTCGCAAGTTCCGGGGGCCACGCGCTCTTCGCCCGTTCGAACGTTTCCTTCGTAATCTCCGGATGGGCGGCCAAGACCTCAAGCGCATCGGCTTTTGCTTGCCCTGGAGCTTTACCCGTCAAGAAGAGCTGTTGGCCTCCTTCGGTGGTAAGAATGCCGGCGAGTTGGTCTACTCTCTTCATCTCGGCGGGGCTAAATACGGTCACGCGGTCGCCCCTTACAATCGCCTCCGCTGTGACGCGGGCGACAATCGGATTTCGCGCCCAATCGTTGCCCGGCCCATTGGGCAATTGCGCGCTGACGCGCGGGTCATCGATCACCCTGCGCATGATCGACTTAGCGTCCTCCGGCACGTGGTCGCCATAGAGCTTTTTAATGATGTCCTGCCTCTTGAACAGACCATCGAGGCGCCGCGCTTCGGCTGCAGGATCCGGGGCCCGCGCGCTCTTCAGCGCGGCCTGAAATTCATCGAGGCGCGCGCGCAACTGGGTGGGATCCTGGGGAGGGCTACCGGTGAATGTCTGGGCGAAGAGCGCGCTGTCAGCCTTGGTCAGGGAAGAGAGAGGGGCGCCCAATTCGTGATAGGCGCCGTCATAGATCACCAAAAGATTATCCGCGAAGGCGCGCGCCATTAGATGGTTCTCGCCAGTTCTGCCGCGGTCCGAGGAGTCGCCTTCGGCGACGCTCTCTTTTTGCAATTGCAGCGCGCGCTTTAAATACCCCTCGCCGACAGGGCCACGCAGGCTCGCGTTGCCGCTGACGGCGCTGGCGAATTTGCCAATATCGGTGAAGCTAAGCTTTGGTAGGACCCGGTCCACGAGATAGCGCTGATCGGCTGGCGACAGATCCTTGAGGCCGCCCTGCAACGCCTCCATTGCCTCCTCGGGCGTCGGATCATCGTTGTCAGCAAGCCACGCATCGATCTGCTGCTTATGCGGCGGGAGGGCGGCCGCAGGCGCGCTGGACGGCGCTTCGCCGGACCCGATGTGCTGGGACGCGGGGCCCGAGGGAGCGCCGCCATTCCCAGAGCCTTCTTGCGAGGAATTGGGGGGAAGATGCGCCCCCGCCTGTCCGAGCATGGCGTCAAACTCGACCGTCGAGCCGCTGGAGTTGGACGGCATGGCCGGTTGCGAATTTGCGGATGAACCAGTGCTGGAGACAAAGACCATGCCCGAATTCCCTCAGATATTATCCCGCTCCGCGCAGTTGTCCCCTCAAAAACGCTAAGCAGGAGCTTCGTCAAAGCGCGACGGTAACACCACTTGCTGACCAAAACCTGTCTTCGGAGCACCCGGCTTAATCAGTGTGAACTTTTTGTGTCAATATTGCTAGAATTGCTAGACCCATTCGCGGCCAGATGGCTTCTTCGAGTAAGGCGAATAAAGTGCGCGCTTTTAACGCGAGTTCTCGCAGCCTTTGTCTTGCCTCGCGCGACGATGTTTGTCACATTGCGCGCGAATTGGTCTGGGGATGAATCCTAGCCGCAAACGCCGTAATTGCCCCGCCGTGGAGTTCAACATGGTCCAGCTGACATTGCCGAAAAACTCGGAAGTCCGCACAGGAAAGACTTGGAACAAGCCGGAAGGTAACGGCAAGGCGGATTGGCGGCGATTTGAAATTTACCGCTGGAACCCCGAAGCCGGTGAAAACCCGCATGTTGACACCTATTATGTGAACCTCAACGATTGCGGTCCAATGGTGCTCGACGCGCTCATCAAGATTAAGAGCGAAGTCAACTCTTCGCTGGCGTTCCGCCGCTCGTGCCGGGAAGGCATTTGCGGCTCCTGCGCTATGAATATCGATGGGACGAATACGCTCGCCTGCACTATGGCGACAAAGGACGTCAAAGGCCCGGTGCGCATCTACCCGCTTCCCCACATGGAGGTAATTAAAGACCTCGTGCCTGACCTGACGCATTTCTTCGCGCAACTCCGCTCGATTGAGCCATGGCTGAAGACCGAAACGCCTGCTCCAGAAAAAGAATGGCGCCAGAGCCGCGAGGACCGCGAAAAACTCGACGGGCTTTATGAATGCATCCTCTGCGCCTGTTGCACCACGTCATGCCCGTCATATTGGTGGAATGGAGAGCGCTACCTCGGACCCGCCGCCCTGTTGCAGGCCCGCAGGTGGGTGGCGGACAGCCGCGACGAAGCTACCGGCGAACGTCTCGATAACCTTGAGGATCCGTTCAGGCTGTATCGCTGCCACACAATCATGAACTGCGCGCGGGTTTGCCCCAAGGGCTTAAATCCCGCAAAGGCGATCGCTGAACTGAAAAAGGATATGGTCGAGCGTCAAGTCTAAAGCGTTTTGTGACCAGACTGAAGCGCAGGATTCTCGACTCTGCGTCCTTATGGTTTGGATTGCTTCTGGCCAGCTTTGCTGGCCATCGCAATGACGGCCCCGGAAATATCGTCATCGCGAAGCGGCAACGCCGCTGTGGCGATCCAGGAGTTTCACGATGCCGGCTATAGATGATCGCAAAATGCTCTAGGCCAGGCTTTCGCTACTTCATGGCGGCGGCGCGGCTCAAGCTGCGCGGCGTTCCCGAGGACATATAGGCTTTCGGCGGAAATGATGCCCCCGCGACCATCCAGGGATATTTCGCATTTAGCTTGCTGTTATACGCTCGCTTGAGAGCGGCGACTGCGAGATCCGCGACCTTTTTCGGAATATCGCCGGCTTCGCCTTGCCTCGCGATAACGTATAAGCGGCGGTAGAGGACGGGTTCCGGCATGGGCGCGAATTTGAGTTGCGGCCAGAACGACGCGGCAACAAGTGCACATAAAGGTGTGAGCGCCGCCCAACCGTTTCCACTGGCGACCATGGCGAGAACCGCGTCGGAAGTATCGAATTCCACGCGGCCCTTTGCTTCAATCCGCAATCGGCGCAAATGCCTTTCAATTTGGCGCCCAAGCAGTGTCCGCGCGCTAAAACGGACGAGCTCAAGACTGCCGGCCAGCACCGCCAAGTCGCGCACCTCATCCTTGTAGTTCTTGGGTAGCGCGACAAAAAACGGCTCTTTCAAAATCTCGTAGCGCTCAAGGTTTGGCTCGTCTTCCAGCGGGTCGGGTGAGATCACAATGTCTGCCTCCCGCGATAGGAGCGAGTGCTTGTGCTGGCCGTGCAGACCCGCATGGACAGACAGCAGCCCAGCGAAATCCTGTATATCGCCGACAAGGTCCGGTCCAATGGTGCCCGCAATGGTGTCCACGAGGCAAAGATTGAGCTTGGAAAAAGCCGTCGCGGCAGGCAGGCGAGTAGAGTTGATGGCGTCTCGCGCGGACAGCAGTAAACCTCGCGCTTTTTCAAGAAGCACCGCGCCGGATGGAGTAAGCGCAATGGGACGCACTTGCCGGTTGAAGAGCTGGACGCCCAGTGACTGCTCCAGATTCGCCACCATTTGGCTGATCGCCGATTGCGTCAGCCCCATGCGGCGAGCGGTGGAGCTCATTCCACCGCTTTCGGCGATTTGAACAAAAATGTCGAGAGAACGAAGGTTGAGGTCCAACGGATCACTGTAAGACCGCTCGAAAGCCGGACGGTGCCGCTGAACATCTTTCACAATTTGCAACTCAAAGGGCTACAAGATTTGACTTAGAAAGGCCCTTGTGCGAGGGTCTTGCGCCTGTGCGAAGAACTCCGCCGGTGGGCCGTGTTCAATTATTACGCCCCGATCAGTAAAGTATATATGATCGGCGACCTCTCGCGCAAAGCCCATTTCGTGCGTCACGAGAAGGCAAGTCATTCCTTCCTCGGCTAATTCCCGGATTGTAACAAGCACTTCCTTAACCGTTTCCGGATCAAGCGCGGCCGTTACTTCATCGAACAGCATCACATCGGGCGTCATGGCAAGTGAACGCGCTATGGCTACTCTTTGCTGCTGGCCACCGGATAGTTCGCCAGGATAAGCATCTTCTTTTTCCGACAAACGAACTTTGGCTAACAGTCTGCGCGCGTTTTCTTCTGCTAGCTGTTTTTGCTGCTTCAGAACATGTACTGGAGCAAGCATGATATTTTCAAGCGCTGTCTTGTGAGGGAATAGATTATATTGCTGGAAGACCATGCCAACTTTTTTGCGAAGCGCAAGCTTGTCTGTCCGGGGATCGTGTACCTCTTGCCCTTTAACTAGGATCGAGCCCTTTTCGATAGGAACAAGTGCATTGATACAACGTAGGACCGTAGATTTTCCTGATCCAGACGGGCCGATGATGCAAATCACGCCCCCCTTCATGACCTCGAAGCTAATGCCGCGCAGCACGGGCGTGGTTCCGAAGCTTTTCCAAACATCATTCAAAGAAACAATTGGCTGTTTCTCGTCCCACGCCATCACATTAACCTTTGCAAGAATTTTTTCCCTCCTAGCACGCCCGGCACAGGGCACAACAGGTATTTTGTACGCTCGCAGCTTTAGGCTGTAATATTTCGGAAGGTATGATTCGAGATGCTACTTAGCGATTTAGTCCGACCGTTAACGATTACCTAACGTAGGATCGGCATACCTGCAATTCGACTGCCGCCAGTCAAGCGAGAGATGAGCCTATGACGATCTTTCGAGTTTCAGCGCGAGAGGCACGTGCAACATTAGCGCTTTGTGCGATCACGCAGTTTTCGCAGGTTTCCACAGCGGAAGCCGCCACCATTGAGGTGTGCTCCTTGGGCGGCTCAAACTCACTGCTGGTTCTGTCGCTTCTGGGCGGAAGCGCTATAGCGGGGGCACTTGGCGCTGTCGCATTCCGGCAAAAAGCTCGCTTTTTTTCTCAGCAATTAACGCGGCAAAGGGCCAAGGTCGAGGAAATGGCTCAGGCCGACGCGGCATTCCGTGCGCTGATTGCCATCGAGCCGCAATGTTGCGTTGTCTGGAACGATGCAGCGCCGCGCCTTGTGCTGCATACAATCGACGGCGCATTGGGGGTGCCGCATAAGCTTACCCAGCTCTTAAGGTTTGGTTCTTGGCTTCATGCCGACGATGCGATCCGCACCGCTGCAAGCCTTGAACGTCTGCAAAAAACCGGCGAGCCATTCTCGTCCAACGCCAGCACGCTTGAAGGGCATCTTGTCGAGATTTCGGGTGGAACTGCGGGGCCTGATATGGTGGTCCGCGTTCGCCCCTACTCGCCAGTCAACAAAGAACTTGTTCGCTTGATCGGGGAAAATAAGCGCCTAAGGCAAGCCGTCCAGGATCGCGATTGCCTTCTCGACAACCTGCCCAGTCCCGCGTGGATAAGGGATCACAAGGGCGCACTTAGCTGGGTTAACGGGGCCTATGTCTCAGCCGTCAATGCGGGTGGGCGCGAAGAAGTGCTCCGAACTCAGATGGAACTCTTCGAGACGAGGCAGCGCGCGGAATTGTCCCGGCTGAGCCAGACGAAGAAATCCGGCCGGGTCAGATTGCAGACGATCGTCAATGGCGCAGTGCAGATTTACGAGGCCATCACTGCCTCGCTCGCTCGCGGCAATGGCGGCATAGCGCTTGACGTTGCGCCGCTTGCCACCGCCAAGGACGAACTCGAAAGACAAATGATGGCGCATAGCCGGACGCTGAACAAGGTCGCAACGGCTGTCGCGATCTTCGGGGCTGACCGAAAGCTGGTTTATAGCAATGAGGCGCTCGCATTCATTTGGAAGCTGGAAGAGGATTGGCTCGCCGGCAAGCCTTCGGCGACGGAATTCCTAGATCTGTTGCGGCAGCGCAGGCTTGTTCCTGAGCAATCGAACTATCGCAAATGGCGTGATGAACGAATTCTCGCCTGGGATCGGAATCGCACCTTAGATGAGTTTTGGCATCTTCCAGATGGGCGCACCGTACACATCTTGAGCGATTACCGCGATGATGGCGGCGTCACGTTTCTCTTCGACGATGTTACGGAAAAGCTCGCGCTTGAGCGTCAATATCACGGCCTTATAGAGGGGCAGCGGGAAACGCTCGACCATTTGTCCGAAGGCATCGCCGTGTTTGCTCCGGACGGCAAGCTGCAGCTTTTCAATCCAGCCTTCCAGGCGATCTGGGCGTTGCCGGACGCCCTATTGGAACTGGGGCCGCATCTGGAGGAGATCATATTCTTCTGCGAAAAAAAAGCCCCGGACGAAACTTTGTGGAACGGCGCGCGCGACTCCATCACAGGCATTCAGGATGCCCGCGACATTTTAAGCGGCGTGGTCGAACGGACCGATCACAGCCACTTGGCCTACGCCATCACACCGCTTCCCGATGGCGGAACGCTGCTGACCTTCACGGATATTACAGATAGCAAGCGCATGGAGGTGGTGCTCCTTGAGCGCAATGAAGCGCTGGAAGCCGCCGACCGGCTAAAATCGACGTTTCTTTCCCACGTCTCCTACGAGCTTCGCACTCCGCTCACTTCGATCATAGGCTTTACCGATCTGCTCGCCTCGCCGCACGCGGGCAATCTCGCTTCTAAGCAGGTCGAATATCTGAATGACATCAGGACATCCAGCCAGATCCTGCTCACAATCATCAATGACATTCTTGATCTCGCGGTCATTGACGCGGGCGCGCTCGATCTCAAGTTGGCTCCCGTCGACGTTAAGCACATTATCGAGGTGGCTGAACTTGGGGTGCGCGAACGCTTGTCTCGAACGAAAGTCAATCTCGACGTTCACATTGCCAGCGGGATTGATACGGTGGTGGCGGACGAAGGCCGCCTGACGCAAGTGCTATACAATCTTCTGTCGAACGCCATCGGCTTTTCACCAGAGGGAGGCACCATAACGCTTGCCTGCCGCCGTGAGAAAAACGGCGTCGCCTTTACCATTCAGGATACTGGTCTCGGCATCCCCGAAGAAGAGCAGGCGGCGGTATTCGAGCGATTTGAAACGCGCAGCCACGGCTCACGTCATCGCGGAGCGGGCCTCGGCCTGTCGCTCGTCAAGAGTCTGGTCGAGCTGCATAAGGGGCGGATCGATTTGCGCTCGACGCCAGGAGCGGGCACCACGGTGACGATTTTCTTGCCGGATCGACATCCCGCCTTGCAGCAAAAGAACGGTCAGGGAAGGGATAATGTGAGTGGCCGGGCAATTGCAGCGCAATCTTAGGCTTCTGTCACAATTTAGCGTAATTTAGCCAATATCGCCCAAATACTGAATTAGACCGTGATGGACTGAAGCCGTCGGGGCGAATGGCTTTTTGGGGACCGGCCCGTGTATGTTGCAAACACCCCAGAGGCGTTAAAGGCGCTGGCAAGCTGCTTGGCGGCTTTTGCCTCGCAAGTTGATTTTGTGGCGCTCTACGGTGATCTCGGCGCGGGCAAAACCACATTCGCGCAGGGTATGCTCGCTGCGCTCGGCGTCACAGACGCCGTAACAAGTCCCGACCTACCAAATCGTTCACCCATATTCCGCAGGCCAGCGCTCGATTTTTCATTGCGATTTTTACCGGCTTCAGCCTTCGGACGAGGAAGAGATCGGCTTCCAGGAGATGTGCTCAAGCGGAATCGTCGTCGCCGAGTGGCCGGATACCATTGACAGCCGCCTCCCCGATGATCGGCTCGAGGTTCGCATTGACGGCAATGGATCAACCCGCCGCATGACGCTTACCGGCTTTGGCGCTTGGCAGTCGAAGCTGGAGCGATTTCGCGACGTGAGCGCCTTTTTGGAACGCCACGGCTGGGGCGCGGCCAATTGCACGAGTGTTATCGGCGATGCGTCCGCGCGCACGTTTTCGCGGCTACAAATGGGGCAAGAGACCATGATGCTCATGGACTGGCCTCCAAGGCCTGACGGCCCTCCGATCAAAGACGGACGCCCCTATTCCGACATCGCGCATCTTGCTCGCCATGGCACCTCATTTATGGCTCTTGCCCCGTGGCTGCGAGAGGAAGCGCATCTCAGCGCACCGAAGATCGAAGCGCTCGACGAGGAGCTTGGCTTCTATCTCGTCGAAGATTTGGGCGATGAAGTTTTCGGGCGCTATCTTGCTGCGGGGCATTCGCTCGACGAGGTTTACACTGTCGCCGTCGACGGGCTTCTAGCGATCCGCGAGGCAAAGCCGCCGCAAGACTTTTCGCTTGCGGGTGGAAGGCATTATCGCGTCCCCGAATTCGATCGCGAGGCCCTTGAGATCGAGCTAAGCCTGCTCTTGGAATGGTATTTCAAACGGGCACGAGGCAGCGCCGGTTCGGTGGAGCTGGCCGCGTCTTTCTTCGAGGCGTGGTCTCCTTTCCTCGATTGGCTCGGCTCGCAAGAGAAAAGCCTCGTTCTTCGCGATTTCCATTCACCAAATCTGCTTTTTTGCGAAGACCGCTCAGACACGGCGAAGCTTGGGGTGGTGGATTTTCAAGACGCGCTTTGGGGGCACCCGGCCTACGATCTCGTTTCGCTCTTGCAAGATGCACGGCTCGACGTACCGGAGGAAAGCGAGCATCGGCTTTATGAGCGATATATAGAGCGCGCGGCAAAACTCGATCCAGCCTTCGACCTGGACGCTTTCAGCAAGGCCTACGCAATCCTCGGCGCGCAACGGAATACGAAAATACTCGGCATCTTCGCTCGCCTCTCGATGCGTGACGGCAAGCACGGCTATTTGGCACATTTGCCACGCATCAAGCGATATTTGCATCGCAATTTAAAACATCCCGAGCTTAAGCCTCTCCTTTCGTGGTATGAGACCAACCTAGATCTTCACCCTTAGAGGGATGCAACTTCGTTGGACACGAGAGAGGCGAGCGCCGCTATAAGCTCGGCCATGGTGCTGGCGGCAGGCTTCGGCACGCGGATGCGGCCAATCGCGAACAATCTCCCAAAGCCGCTTGTGAAGCTTGCGGGCCGCGCCTTGCTCGATCATGTGCTTGATAGGCTGGCCGAAGCGCAGATCAAACGCGCGATCGTCAATGTGCACTATTGCGCCGACCAGATTGAGGCGCATCTTGCTGGGCGCAAGCTCCCTGAAATCACCATTTCTGACGAGCGTAGCGCCATTCTTGAGACCGGCGGCGGCGTGCGAAAAGCCCTGCCGCTTTTGGGGGACGCGCCATTTCTCGTGCATAATTCGGACTCCGTGTGGATGGAGGGCGCGCGCTCTAATCTGCGGATGCTTATGAATGCGTGGCAGCCGGAAGAGATGTCCGCCCTGCTCTTGCTGGCTCCCCGCAACTCGAGCATTGGTTATGAAGGGCGCGGCGACTTCCACATGGACGCCTCGAATCGCTTATCGTGGCGAGGCGGTGCGGATACTGCCCCTTACGTTTTCGCGGGCGTTTCCGTGCTGAAGCCGCAACTCTTCGAAGGGACGACCGAGGACGCATTTTCTCTCACGGCCATCTTTGACAAGGCGATGGTGCAAAATGAGCTTTTCGGCCTTGTGCTCGATGGGACTTGGATGCATGTCGGAACTCCTGCGGCACTGATGGAGGCGGAAGGTCATTTGCATGAAGGAGAGCGCCGCACAGCCTAAGACCGCGAGAGCGCGGCTTCTGAATTGCCCAGCCAATCAGCCCTTTTTGAAATCTCTCGCGGGGGCGGTGCTTAGCGGCTCGATTTGGGAAAACGGCGCGCCCGCGAATGGCGACCTTCCTGGCATCACGATCTATGTGCCCACCCGGGCGGCGGTTGATCCGCTCAAGCTTGCCTTTCTTGAACGCGCGCCAAATGGCGCAACCTTTTTGCCGCGCATCCGCGTCTTGGGCGATGTTGATCCCCTTGAGCTTTTCGCCACCTTCCCGACGAGGACCGCTTTTGCGCAAAGGGCGCTTGATCTTCTCAAGGACGCTATAGAAGTCGCGCCTGCATTTTCGAAAATCGAAAGGCAGCTACAGCTTGCAGCCCTCATTTTGAAAGCGTCGCAGACACTCCAAAGCACGAGATTGGAGCCTGGCGAGCGCGTATTTACCACGATTGCCCCTGCAGGCGCGTTCACCATCGCGCATCAGATCGCATCGCTGATCGACGAGGCGCAGAGCGAAGGAGCGGACCTCGAACTCATTGAAAGGCTCGATCTCAGCACCTCATCGGGCAGCGAGCAGCTTTCTCTTCAATTGCTGCGGGCAGTGCTGAAAGGCTGGCGCGCGCATAAGGCAGGGAAGGCCAAGATCGACGGCCAAGAGCGCAGCAATCAGCTCATGGCGATTGAAGCCGAATTCATCCGGCTGAGCGATGCCCCGGTAATTATTGCGGGTTCTACCGGCAGTCTCGCCCCGACGTTGCACCTGATGGAAGCGGCTTTAACCCGGCCAAACAACGCGATTGTGCTGGCTGGGCTAGACCGTCACCTCGACGCGGAAAGCTGGACTGCGCTGAACGGCCACCCGGAACATGCGCAATATGGTTTGCAGCAGCTTCTTACTCGGTTGGGCATCGCGCGCGAACAGGTGGCGGAGCTTGCCCCGGCGTCATCCGCAAATTCAACGAGGGCGAAGTTCCTGAGCGAGGCGCTGCGCCCAGCGGCAACCACTGCTCGCTGGCAATATTTCTTGCAGGAAGCCCGCTCCGGCGGCGACCCTGCCGTGACCGGCCTTTCCATCATCGAAGCAGACACAATTCAGGATGAAGCCGATACTATCGCGCTCATCTTACGGGAAAGCTTGGAAATGCCCGGCCGGACGGCGGCACTCATCACGCGAGATAGCACGCTTTCAAATCGCGTTCGCCACAGCCTCGCCCGCTGGAACATCGCATCGGAGCCGCCGCCGGAGAATGCTGAGCGTTTCGTCGTTCGCGTTGCGGCCTGTGCGGCCAGCGGCAAGCCTGAGGATTTTATTGCGCTCCTACGGCACGCGCCAAGCGACAAAACGCATAATTTGCGCAGGCTTGCCGAACTCATGGATCTCGGTGCGCTTCGCCAGATGTGGCGGCCTGCAACTCTCGCTGGATTGTCGGTGGCATTAGCGCGCGCCCAACATGCTATTGCGGCTGGCGAATCCCGGCATCCGGCAATGAAGGGCATAGGGCAGGATGAATGGGAGGCGGCGCGCGCCTTCACGGTCCAGTCGCTTGATGCTTTGCAGCCGATGCTCGCGATGGGCGACGAGCCGCAGACATTCGCAAACTGGCTTTCCGCGCATCGGCAGGTCTTGTCGAATTTGGCCGAGCTGGGCCTTGGCGGCGCTGCACCGCTCCCGCTTTTGGAAGATCTCGCGCGTTTTGCGCCCTCTGGCTTTCCCCTTCAGCTTGCGGATTATTCCGCGCTCTTTGCTGAAGCCGCCAATAAGCCTGATGCGCATGGAAAACATCCGCATCCGCGCCTGTTCTTCTGGACGCCTTTAGATGCACGGCTTCTGTCGGCGGATGTACTGATCCTGGCTGGGTTGAATGAAGGGAGTTGGCCGCAAGCCGCTGAGCCCGACCCTTGGCTGAACCGCCGCGACCGCACATTCGTGGGGCTATCCGCACCGGAGCGGCGTACCGGGCAAGCCGCGCAAGACTTTGCAGCACTCGCGGCCAACGCTCCGCAGGTTTATTTGACGCGCTCGCGGAAATCCAATGGCAGCCTTGCGAGGCCGAGCCGCTGGCTATCGCGGATCAAGACGCTCGCGGCAGGGGCAGGCCAATCGCATCTCCTGCAATCCGAAAAGCCGTGGCTCGCATCCGCGTGCGCACATCGCGAGCCTGAGCGAGTTCGTCCCATGGACCGGCCGGAGCCAAAGCCACCCGTCGCGGTTCGGCCTCGCCGTCTGAGCGTGACGGCAATTGAGACATGGTTTGCAAATCCCTATGCGATCTATGCGCGCCACATCCTCGGGCTCGAGCCACTGCGCCGCCTCGACGAACGCGCAGACGCACGCGACAAGGGCATTCTCTATCATGCCGCCTTGCATCGCTTTTTCGAATCTTTCCCCGCCGAGCTGCCGCAGGACATAGCGAGCAGGCTTTGCCGCGAATTAGATCGTGCGGCGGAAGAACTTGGCTTCCAGCTTGAAAATGCTCCTTTCTGGCGTCCGCGCTTTGCCCGCTTCGCCGATTGGTTCGCGGAAACCGAAGGTGCAAGGCGCGTGGACATGCAGCGGCTGAAAAGCGAGGTGGGAGGCAAGCTCGCTCTTGCTTCTGACGCGGGCGCATTCGAGATCACCGCGCGCGCCGACCGCATCGACCTGATGGCGGACGGTGCGGTTCGCATCTACGATTTCAAGACAAGCGCTAATACCGCCAAGGTTTCTGTAGCCCGCAACGCGCCGCAGCTTGCGCTGGAAGGCCTTCTTGCGCGCGAAGGAGCGTTTGGGGGCATATCTGCGGGTGCAAAAGTTGAGCTTGCTTATATCGTCGCCACCGGAGGCGAGCCGCCCGGCGAGATCGTTGCGGTTAAGGTTCCTTCGGCAGAAGCGATTCAGAGCGCCCTAACCGGGGTCACAAAGCAGATTGCGAAGTTCGACCTGCCGGAGACGCCTTACGCTTACGAAACACGCGCCGTTTACAAGGACAAGTCCGAGAACGACCCTTACGCCCATCTCGCGCGGGTGCAGGAATGGTCGGTTGAAGAGGCTGCGGAAGAGGACGATGACTGAAACCTTACCGTCTCAGGCTCTGCTTCTCGGCGCCGCTGAGCAAAAGCAGGGGCAAGCTGCACGGCCTGACGTGTCAGCTTGGGTCCGCGCCAATGCGGGTACCGGCAAGACGCATGTGCTCGTTCAGCGCATTTTGCGCTTATTGCTGGCGGGGGCAGCCCCACGTTCCATCCTGTGCCTCACCTTCACCAAGAACGCCGCTGCCGAGATGGAAGCGCGCGTTTTGGATAAGCTCGGCGACTGGGCCACTGCGGAAGACGCAAAGCTGAAGACGTCGCTTGCGGTTTTGCTTGGCCGCGTGCCGACGCCCACCGAATTCGAAACAGCACGCTGCCTTTTCGCGACCGTAATCGATGCGCCGGGCGGCCTCGCCACGATGACGCTTCACAGCTTCTGCGAGCGAGTGCTGCGGCGCTACAGTTTCGAGGCGAATGTACCGGCGGGATTTGCGGTCCTCACCGAGGAGGAAGCGCGCGAAGCACTCCGCGAGGCGACGGCAAGCGCCTTTGCTTCGGCGGATGGCGGTTTGCGCGACGCATTCGCTACAATTGTGGCCTATGCCGGAGAGTATGAATTCGGGCGCGTCTTGCAAGCTATGCTCGCCGAGCTGAATGCGATTGTTCATCTGTTGAAAGTGTCAGAGCGAAGCGAGATTGAGGGACGGCTTCGCAAGCTCTTCGGACTGGTGGCAGGAAGTACGCGCGAAGGCCTGCTGGCCCATGCCACCCAGTTGCTGGACGCAGATACCTTGGCGCATTTGGTCCAACTCCTGTCTGCGGGCTCAGCCAATGACCAGGCTGGCGCAAAACGCTTTGGCGCTGCCGCCACCGCGACCACCGATGAAGATTGCTTCGCGGCGCTTCGAGACGCTTTCCTGACGGGCAAGGGAGAGCCGCGAAAGTCTTTGATGACTGCGGCCACAACGAAAAAGGCCGGTTCCCTTTGCGATGCGTTGATCGAAGCGCAGGAAGCCTTTGCCATTCTTGATCAAAAACTCTGCGGGCTCCGGGTCGTCGAAGCGACCGAGGCGCTATTGCGTCTCACCGCCGCGATTTTTGAGCGCTACGAGGGGGAGAAGCGGACCCGCGCTTCGCTCGATTTTGATGATCTCATCGGCAAAACCTTGAATTTGCTCATGCGCCAGGACGCAGCGGAGTGGGTTCTGTACGAACTTGACTCGAGGATTGATCACATCCTCGTCGATGAGGCACAGGACACAAGCCCGACGCAATGGGCAATCCTGCAACGGCTCACCTCAGACTTTTTCGCTGGTGCAAGCGCGCGCGAAACCGTGCCGACGATTTTTGCGGTCGGCGACGAAAAACAGTCCATTTATGGCTTCCAAGGAGCCGCGCCGGAACTGCTGACCGCAAATGGCGAGTACTACGAGCAGGTGGTGCAGGAGGCCGGATTTAATTGGTGCTCCGTCGATCTCGACCTTTCCTTCCGCACGCTTGATCCGATCCTCAACACCGTCGATGGCGTCTGTCGCGATCTGCCTGGAATGCGCGCTGGGCCGCTTGTGTCTCACATCGCTTATCGTAGAAGCGAGGGTGGACTCGTCGAAATCTGGGAGCCGGAGCGCGGCGAGAAGCAGGACAAGGGAAGCGTTTGGGAGCCGGAAGCCGAGGCCGAACCGAAGCCAAAGCCCGCGCAGGCCATGGCCAAGCGGATCGCGGAGCAGATCCGGCATTGGCTCGACAGCGGCGAGTGGCTTGCGTCCCGTGAAAGGGCGATCGAGCCGGGCGACATTCTTATATTACTGCGCAAGCGCGAGCCTATGGCCGCGTTGCTGCAATCCGCTTTGAAACAGGCGGGCGTTCCTGTCGCGGGCGCGGATCGCGTGGCGCTTCTCGACACGCTCGCGGTCATGGATCTCCTTGCGCTTGCCGACGCGCTACTGCTTCCAAGCGACGATCTTCAACTCGCCGCCGCATTGAAAAGCCCCTTATTCGGATTGAGCGAGGACGATCTTTTCCGCCTTGCCCATAGCCGCCCCGGCTCGCTTTGGCAGTCATTGCACGCCGCCGCCGGACAGGACGCCGATCTCGCTGCGATTACGGCGAAACTCAACCGATGGCGAGCGCTCGCCTTTTCTGCGTCGCCTGCCGATTTTCTTGCCCATATTCTCGATGCGGAGGGGGGCCGGGAGGCCTTTGGCGCGCGGCTTGGCGCACAATGCTATGACGCGCTCAGCGAGCTTTTGGCGCTTGCGGAAAATTTTGGCTCGCGGGGCGACGGCAGCCTCTCAGAATTTCTTGCGCGCGTGCGGGAAAGCGCGTCCGAAGTAAAACGGGAGACGGATCAAGCCGCCCGCGAAGTCCGCATCATGACCGTTCACGGTGCGAAAGGCCTCGAAGCGAACGTTGTCATTCTAGCTGACACATGCAGAAATGGAGGCGGAAAGCAGCCTCCCATATTCTTGCTTGATGATGAGACCGGCGCGCCGTGGTTGCCTGTTTGGGCGGTCAAGGGGGCCTCTGCGTTACCGCCAATCGCAAACGCGAAAGAGTTGCGCAAAGCCGCCGACGAGCGCGAGCTTGGGCGTTTGCTTTATGTCGCGATGACGCGAGCGCGAGATCGGCTTTATGTCGCTGGTTTCCACAATGGCGCTCTGCCGGTTGATTGCTGGTACTCGATGATTCAACAGGCACTCGCGCCGCGTGCATACGAAGCGGAAGATTTCGCAGGGCGGAAGGTTCTGCGCTTTGGGGCTGAAGCAAGTCATGCGCCGCGCGCGGCCGTGCGCAATGCCGACGCTGAACCGCTTCAGCTCATGCCACCGTTTGGTCCGCTCACCCGCAAGGAGAGTCGCGTTACTGCCCTTGCGCCGTCTCGTTTGCTGCCATTGCCGGAGGAGCCTGTCGAAGCTGGCCATATGCCGGGCTCTCCTCCGCCGGAGGATGCGCGCGGTCAAGGCAATCTCATTCACAAACTCTTGGAAATTTTGCCAAGCCTCGCGCCCGATCATCGCGCCGCGGCGGCGGAAATCGTCGCGTCGGCATTCGCGGGAGACATATCGCCAAATGTAAGGCTTGAAGCCATCCGCGCCGCCTTGGCTATCCTCGAAAACCCTGAGCTGCAATGGCTGTTCAAAAATGGACAGGCCGAGGTGGGGTTTGCCATGATGCTGGAAGGGGATGGCGCGAACGGCCCGGCCATTATCGCCGGTCAGGCCGACCGAATTTTGCTGGACGCTGCGGGCATCGCAGTCGTCGACTACAAGTCAGGCCGTTTCTTGCAAGGAGAAAATCCGCCCCGCGCATATCTCGCCCAGCTTGCGGCTTATCGGACTGCGCTTCAACGGATACACCCGGGACGCGAAATTAGCGGGGCGCTTCTTAACACGCGGTCAATGACCTTGACACAACCGGATGCGCAGACCCTCGATGCAATATTCATTGAGGCAATCGCTGGTTGAGAAAGAGAAAAGCGGTCGAAAGTGTCGCCCGGCAAGCCGTGAAGTTCGGCCACAATGACCGAACTTTCGCGTAATTAAGCTAAAAAAACAGCTTTTCCCTATTCAATTGAAGGCCAGCCAAAGCTACGCTAGAAGAGCGTTAGTGGCGGGAAGAGATGTTTTCTCAGCTTAGCTCGCATCATAAAATGAACTTATATCCTCACTGGGGGAGGAACCGGCGCCAATGTTCCCATTAATGTCGTGGTTTACGGAAACTTTTGGCTCGGATCTAAGCCGGCCTATCGATATATATTGCGAGCGGACGACTGCCGCATTTGATGCAGAACCCCTGAACGCTATCTCAAACGTCGCATTCTTTATTGCTGCCTGGGTTGCATGGCGGCTGCAAAACCGCCAACCCAATCTGGAGCTTAGCGGAGGCATCCGCGCGCTCTGCGTGATTTTGGCGGTGGTCGGTGCGGGTAGCCTAACCTTTCACACGATCGCAACCAAATGGGCGGAATGGGCCGATGTCATTCCAATCCTCGTTTTCATGATCGTCTATTGCTGGATCATTCTGACGGTTTTCTTCCGTTGGCCAGTCTGGCTTAAAATCGCGACAACGCTCCTGTTTTTTGCCGCCACTTTTTATCTCGAGTCGGATCAATTCGAGACGGTCTTGTGGGGCGGTACGATGTACCTTCCGACCATCGCCTTCCTGCTGGTGGCGGGTATCGGAATTTTGAGGCAAGACGTTGCGGCGGGGAAAGCATTTTTTGCAGCGGCAGGCCTATTCTGCCTGTCCTTCACCGCGCGAACTATCGATCAGCCTCTTTGCTCCACGCTTCCTATTGGAACGCATTATTTCTGGCACATGTTCAACGCTACGGTTCTCTTCTTGCTTGTAAGAACCATCATCCTTCATGCACCTGGAGGAGCATATTTCCGGCCTCCAGTGCCCGAAGGACAAACGGCGGCGGCCTCCTAAGCAGGTTGATTTAGCCTAGCCAACGAATGTTGGCCGTGATTCCGTTTTCCTGTGTGATTCGAGGAGCGGAGCATGGCTGGAAAATCTCCTGTGACAGCATCGGACGAAGAAAGGGCGGCGCTGAAGGTGATGGCGAGCGGTCCGGACCGGGCCGAAGCAGACCGGTCGCGCGCGGTGCTGTTGACGCTGGACGGTTGGATCAGCGCGCGGATTGCGCAAGCCTTCGGCGTGCGGGAAGATACTGTGCGCTTGTGGCGGAGCGATTTCATGAGAGGCGGCGTTGAGGCATTGAAGGCCAGCATTGCTCCTGGTCCCGCGCCGGTAAAGGCGGAAGCCGCGCTTCGGGTCGCGAATGTGCTTCTCTGCGAGCCCGTCGCGAACCGGCAAAACTTTACGCTTGCCCGTCTTTCGCGAGAGATTGCATCGCGCGAAGGGGTCACGATCTCTCGCTCGCAACTCTCCAAGGTGCTTCGCAAAAAGGGGCTTTCGGCTGGCGTAGACCCCGTCATACTTTGAAGGGCCGTCAGATCGCGGACGCGGTCAACCGCGCCGGGCTGCGGCTGAAGCTTCGCAAGGCCCAAGCGGAAGCAGGCGACATCGTGCTTCTGTTCGCCGATGAAAGCGAGGCGCTGACGCACCCCTATCTGGCGCGCGCTTGGGCCAAGCGCGGGGCGGACCTGCGCATCCCAGCGCCGGGGCAATCGCACAAAGTCGCCATCATGGGCGCATTCGATTGGGCGGGACGCGAGCTTATCGTGACAACGTCGCGGACAAAACGCAGCACAGACTTTATCGCGCTTTTGGAGACCCTCGACCGGCTGTACGGCCCCAAGCCAGGTGCGAGCACCAAGCCTGCCGTTATTGTGCTCGACAACGGTCCGATCCACGTCAGCAAAGCCACAAAGGCTGAACTCGCCGCTCGCGCCCATTGGCTCACGGTCGAATGGCTCCCAAAATATGCGCCCGAACTCAATGACATCGAGGGCGTCTGGCGCGACCTCAAAATCCATCACCTCGCCCATCAGACATTCGCCAATGCCGAAATCCTCGATGCCGCAATCCATAAGGCCGTCACCGTTCTCAATTTTGAACGAAACCGCCGTTCGTGGGCCAAACTAAGAATCCCTGCTTAGAGCAAGTGCATCCTCTCCGCTGTCATGGCCCGGCTTGACCGGGCCATCCACTAAAAACGTCCCACATTGGTCGCGGGCATTCACTGTTTAATACTGGATCTACCGTGTTTGGCTTCAAGCTTTTTTTGCGTGTTTCCACGGCTCGTTGGCTTTGAGCATGGCGCTCAAGATCACGATGAGTTTGCGCATGACGGCGGTAATGGCGACTTTGAAGGGTTTGCCACGTTGGGTAAGCCTCGTGGCGAAACTGCGGAAGATCGCGTGAGACCGGATCGCCGCAGTGGCGGCCATATACAGGCAGGTTCGAATTTGACCGCGTCCGGCGAAGATATGTCGCCGTCCGCGGTCTTTGCCGCTGTCGCGATCATAGGGCGCAAGCCCGGCAAGCGCGGCCGCGGCGCCGCCCGGCAATTGACCGATCTCCGGCATGAAGGCAAGGATGGTGGAGGCGGTTACAGGCCCAATCCCGGCGAGACTCTGCATGAGCCTGGCGCGCGTGTGCAAGCTTTCGTCCTGGCGCATCAGACCCTCAATCTCCTGTTCGATGGCGCTTAGTTCGGCTTTAAGCGCTGTCAGATGCGTTTTAAGGCTTTTGCGCACAGCCGTCTGCGTGACATGTTCGAGCCTGGCTTGCTCGGCCCCCATCATCTCTTTCAGCTCCGAGCGCCGCCCCACAAGCGCGCGCAGCGCCGCTTCTTCGGGACGCGGCGGCTGATAAAGCCTGAGATCGGGCTTTTGCCGGCCATACTGCGCAATCAAGGCGGCGTCGATGACGTCATTCTTGGCCTGCCGGCCACGAAACCTCGCATAAGCTTTCACGCTCGATCCGTGGGCGCGATGGCAGTCAAGCCCAAGCGCGATCGCGGCGTCGAGAACCGTCTTTTCATAGCCGCCTGTGGCCTCGCAGATGACGAGCATGGCTCCAAGACCAAGCTTGGCGTTGCGCTGTTGCTCGGTTTTGAGAAGCCGCCGGACGGCCAGCGCGCTGTTGTTAAGGGTCAGGCTTTCGCCTGACGGCAAAATATGAACAGAAAGGCTTTCTTTGCCAACGTCGAAGGCAATAACATGATTGAAACGAATCTCGGTTTTTTGCACGATGTCAGTGTTCATCCGGGCGTCCTTGATTGTATGCGGCCGCGAAGGCCTCTCTACCGTTCGGATGGCCAAGCGGAAGAGGCGCGGGTCCAAGATCCAAGACGATCGCATGATCCAGGCCGGGTACGGCCGCGCGCCTCCTGGGACAAAGGATGGCCATCCTTTGTCCCAGGCTTAGCCTTCCGTGATTCGCCTGAAGCTAAGCCGCAATAAACATACAATGGCCGGGTCAAAAGCCCGGCCACGACATCGGGAAGCACCGCGTCACAGCACAAAGTAATGCGACGCGGCCGCGCGGAATTTGGCTTAGGACACTGGCGTTTCAGGAACCGGTGTTAGAGGGCCGCTTCCTTCGAACCACGAAATCAAGTTATCCGCGACAAGCTGGCCCATCGCATCGCGTGTTACATGGGTACCGGACCCGACATGCGGCAGAAGCACGGTGTTCGGCAACGACATAAGTTCGCTTGGAACGCGCGGCTCATCCACAAAAACGTCTAGCCCTGCGGCAAGTATCGTTCCATTCTTTAAGGCGGCGATCAGTGCCGGCTCGTCCACCAACGACCCGCGCGCTACGTTGATGAGAACGCCGTTTGGACCAAGCGCCTCCAGCACAGGCGTATTGATAAGATTTTCAGTCTCTTTGGTGGCGGGAGCGATGACGATAAGAGTGTCAACGTCGCGCGCCATCTCGATCAGCGACGCGTAATAGCGGCGGTTGACATCGCTTTGCGGCTTGCGGCCGAAATACACAACGTTGACGCCAAACGCATCAAGCCGTGACGCAATGGCTTTTCCGATCCGGCCGAGCCCGACAATTCCAACAGTCCGCCCGCGCAGCGAGGGAGAGAGCGGGAAGTTTTCAGATGTCCACCGGCCCTCACGCACGAAGCGATCAGCCTGCGGCAAATAGCGGATGGTCGATAGAAGCAGCCCTATAGTCAGGTCTGCCACCTCCTCATTCAGCACATCAGGGGAATTTGTGACCATATACCCCTTGCTCACTGCATGTTTTATATCGACACGGTCATAGCCGACCCCGAAATTGGCTATGATTTCCAGCGCGGGCAATTTGTCCGTCAGCGCGGCGTTGATCGGAAGGGTGCCACCTGCTGCAATTCCGCGAATTTGCGGGCCGATCTTGGCCAGGAACTCGTCCTTGTTGGCCGCGTCCCACAGCCGATGCAGCCTGAACTTGCCCGCTGGCATCGCCGCCTCGACGCGCGACATCGGCGCAGTTAAGAGAATATCGATTAGTTCGCCGGATGCGTCTGTCATTGAGCTAAGTTCCTTCTGCTGGTTCTGCGATGATGAGATCGAAATGCAATGTCCTGCGAATTTCTTCGCTTCGCTATTCGGCATAACCGTTCCGGGGAAGGTTCGCAAATTAGGGTTATGGATGCCGAACAGAGGGTGTATTGCCTCTCCACGCCCGGAATGGCAGCGAGGACACTTGTAATGAATAGAAACCATTTGCGCGTTTCAACCTTCGCACTAGTCGCGCTCGGGTGGGCGGTCGCGGCCCCTATTGTCAAGGCGCAAGCTCCTCGCACAGCGACAACGCCAAACCCCTTTGGGGAAGCCTCCCAGCCTATTGCGCCGCCAAAAGACCAAGGGAATCAAGCTAGCATCGAGAAGCCGAGAGCCGCACCTATCGAGGCGTCAACGAAGGCGGGCCAATTTGCGAGCGAGGCCGAAGCCAAGTCGCATTGTCCCAGAGACACGGTCGTCTGGGCGAACACGACCAGCAAAATCTATCACTACGCTGGAAACGCGGCCTACGGAACAACGAAGCACGGCGCTTATATCTGTGAGCGGGAATCCTCAGCCGCAGGTTTCCGCGCGGCTAAAAACGAAAAATCGCGATAAGGTTACGCAGTTCGTGCCGATCCGGGCGCTAGCGCGTTTCACCATTTTCTCTTATGTAACATGTTACAGTCCGGCGACTCTGGAGACGACGATGACGAATATGCGCGAGGCAAGGCACATAACCACCCCGGTGGTAGTCGGAGGCGTAACCGTCGGAGGGGGCGCGCCGATCGTCGTCCAATCCATGACGAATACCGATACCGCCGATGTGGATGCGACGGTGCGGCAGGTCGCGCAGCTTGCGCAAGCTGGGTCGGAACTCGTGCGCATAACGGTGGATCGCGACGAGGCAGCCGCCGCCGTGCCGCATATCCGCGACCGGCTCGTCAAAATGGGCGTCAATGTTCCGCTTGTGGGTGATTTCCACTATATCGGGCATAAGCTCCTCTCGGAGCATCCGGGATGCGCTGAGGCGCTCGCCAAATACCGCATCAATCCTGGCAATGTTGGCTTCAGGGACAAGCGCGACCGGCAATTTTCCGACATTATCGAAATCGCCCTTAAGCACGATAAGCCGGTACGCATCGGTGTGAATTGGGGCAGCCTCGATCAAGAGTTGCTGACGCGGCTCATGGACGAAAATGCGGTGAGCGCAACGCCGATGGACGCGCGTGCGGTCCTGCATGAAGCGATTGTGCAGTCAGCGGTCCTCAGCGCCGAACTCGCCGAAAAAATCGGCATGGGAGCTGATAAAATCATCCTGTCCGTCAAAGTGTCGGCAGTGCAGGACCTTATCAGCGTTTATACGATGCTCGCGGCGCGTTCCCGCTATGCGCTGCATTTGGGCCTCACCGAAGCCGGGATGGGTTCAAAAGGCATCGTCGCTTCCGCCGCCGCCATCGGCATTTTGTTGCAGAAGGGCATTGGCGATACGATCCGAGTGTCGCTTACGCCGGAGCCAAATGGCGCGCGCACCAAAGAGGTGGAGGTCGCTCAGCAGATCCTGCAGACGATGGGCTTCCGCACATTTGTGCCCATTGTCGCTGCTTGCCCTGGATGCGGCCGCACAACGTCCACGCTATTCCAGGAGATGGCGCAGGACATTCAGAGTCACCTCATCGCCAAAATGCCGGAGTGGAAACGGACTTACCCCGGCGTCGAGACCCTAAATGTCGCGGTCATGGGCTGCATCGTGAATGGGCCCGGCAAATCCAAGCATGCTGATATCGGCATCTCGCTGCCCGGAACGGGTGAATCGCCTGCGGCTCCCGTATTTATCGACGGGCAAAAAGCTGCCACACTGCGTGGCCCGACGCTCGCTGCCGATTTCATGAAAATGGTGCAGGATTATATCGAGAAGCGCTTCGGCCAAGGCCGTCAGTCCGATAATCCGCCACCCCGCCAAGCCGCGGAATAATACAACCGTTGAAATGCGTTAAATTCTCGCTGGGCTTTAGGGGGCGGGAGCACGCTTGCCATTAAATGAGGCCGAGGCACTAAGTCTCGCAGCCGCACCAGAGCGTTGCCCTGGAACAACCAAGGGCAATTGCATTCAATATCATTACATCTTAAGGTTGATTTCGATTCGAGATTATTCAGCGTTCTCATGTCTGCGTGTGTCGGGTAACAACCTTGCCGCAACAAATGGGGACACGCAAATATGCCGGCCTTGAGAACCTCAAAGTCGCGTCTCGGCGTAATGATGCTCGCTTTGGGGGTGCTCCTGGCGGCAAACGCTGCCCTGGCGGACGATAAGGCCGATAAAAAAGCGAAAGACGAGGCCGAGGCAGCGGAATATCTCGGCTTCTTCGGACGCTTCTTTAAGGCATATGCGGATGAGTGGGGCAAGACCGCGCCGCCTTCAGACCCGAAAACGCCCGCGCCCGTCACAAGAAGACCGGAGCCATTTCCGCCAGCGCCCGTAACCCAGCCGCCCTATCCTTTCACGGATTGGCCTTATGGCGGCGCAAGCACCATTGGCGCCAGCACCCCGAATTCGGTCGATAGCCCGCTGATGACGGCGCTGGCTCCGACAGACCTCGGCCAATGGCTGAAGGAAAGGAACATTCAGATCTACGGCTGGGTGAATGCCGGCTTCAATCTAAGCACGGCCCAGGGCTTGAAGCAGGGCAACTTCCCGGCGGCTTATATGTACAAGCCCAATACCGGCGAACTTGATCAGGCCGTCGTTTATGTCGAGCGGGTGCCAGACACCGTGCAACAGGATCACTTGGACTGGGGATTTCGCTTTTCAACGCTCTATGGCGAGAACTACCGCTACACCACCGCCTATGGCGTCGCCAGCTATCAGCTGCTACAGCACAATTTCGAATCTGGCTATGATTTCCCGATGGTCTATGGCGAGGTTTACATCCCGGGTGTTGCGGAAGGCCTGCTGCTCCGCGCCGGCCGCTTTATCTCAGTGCCCGATATCGAGGCGCAACTCGCCCCGAACAACTACATGTACTCTCACTCGTTCACTTACGGTTATGACAATTACACCAATACCGGCATCATCAGCACATTGCAGGCAACGAAGAACTGGCTCTTTCAGACAGGTATTTCGGCTGGAACCGACACGGTGCCGTGGAATGGGAGAGATCCGGGGAGGCAGCCGTCGCTAACGGCCTGCGCTCGATGGAACTCTGACGATTCCTGGCACGCCGTCTATGCCTGCGCCAATGGCATAAACGACGGGCACTACGGCTACAACAATCTTCAGTGGAAGGGATTTACCACCTATCACAAGCTTGATGAGAAGTGGCACATCTCGGCAGAATTTTGGCATATAAATGAGGATCACGCCCCGAGTAATGGTATTCTCAATGGCGGCGTCGCCGGTGTCAGCCCCTTTGACCCGGGGCAGCCCAGCTTTATTCCAAGGAATCCTCCCAACAAAGCCTGGTGTCCGCCCGGCCAGCTTTACTGCACGGCGGATGAGTGGTCGGCCCTGATTTACGTGAACTACAAATATACGGACTTCGACAATTTCACCTTCCGCGCGGAATATTTCAGCGACATGAAGGGACAGCGCACCGGTGTGAAGGCTGACTACGACAACTTCGCCATCGGCTGGCAGCACTGGTTATCGCCTAGCATCTACATTCGCCCGGAATTAGCCTCGTATAATACGGTCAACGGTATCGCCGCCTTTGGAAGGGATGCTGCGCCGATATATAGAGCAGGCCAACAGCCCTAACCGCCAGATGCTCCAACCGTTCACCCTGCGGTTTAAGAAGCTGGATAAGAAACAGCGGGAGAAGAAAGAAAATCGGGATTGCGAAATTGGTCGAAAGCCGCATCTGACCGATAAGACCCGCCAAAAGTGTAAGAACGAAGGGGCCCAGCGCGACTATGCCGAAAAACCACAGGCGGGCAGGATCAACGAAGGTCGGACCCGCTCCTGTTCCCGGTTGCCCTCTCCGGCTCACCAATATGCTGGCCGCGAGAAGCACGTTGAAGCCAATGCACCCGAGAAGGAATGTCACCGCGCTGCGATATACTGTAGAGGCAGGGAACGCAGCTCGCGTCTTCACATACTCGATGGAAGGGAAATCGTGAGTTATTAGCCAGCTAATGTGCGGCAGAATGGCAATGAGGCAAATTATTACCGAAAGATAGGGTGCCGGGGACAAATAATATCGCCGCCAATTCGGATGAAAAAAGCTCGCTGCAACGCAAGAAGCTAAAAACAGAGCGGAATAATATTTCGAAAGAAGCGCCGCTGCTGCGAAAATACCGAAGAAAACTGCCGCGCGGAGGCTCAATTGCTCAATGGAACGCGCAAAGAAATAAGCGGCCCAAGGCCAAAGAAGCAGCAATATCGAGTTCGCGTTAAACTTCAACGCCATGAAGGTGTAGAACGGCGTCAGGAAAAGCAGCAGAGTAGCCGCGAGTCTATCGTTGCCCTTTACATAGAGTCCACAGAGCCGCCACACACCGATTACGGCCAAGCCGCTGTTAAGCGTCGATAGCAAATAAAAGGCCCAATTTGTGCGCGGGAAAACTTCGAACCAGGCACCGGCCACCCAGGCCCAAAATGGCGGATGCTTATAATATCCGAGTTGAAACTCCTGGCCCCAGAGATATGCTTCGATCATATCCGGGTGCAGCGGGCCACCGTTCGAAACAACACCGTAACTCGTCCAAACAGCCATATGGATGGCAAGAAATGCCAATGCGGCGACGAATGGGTGACGCGACATCAGGCTCATCGGAAAATTCTTTCTAATGCTATCGATGCCGTACGGCGGAAGCTCTGTTCTTTCCAGTAAAAAAGTGTCGCAATATTAGCAAGATACAGGGGCAAGCTTATACCCTTGCTCCTAATACGAATTGTTCGTGATCAGGCCGCGTTCAGGCTGGCTGTTTCGCTGCGTTGGCGGCTGAGGTGAAGACGTATAAGGCTCGGGAACTCGCTTCGTGCAATCCTCGATGAGGAAGGAGACCCTGCACACGCCATCTTGTTGGTGATCTCTGAGTTAATGACGAAGCACCGACCTCCAATCTCCTGAAGGATGGCTAGTCCCACCAGAGGAACCAGACGGAGGCGTTGAGGAGACATTGTGCGAGGTCATGCACCGACTGCGTTCCCTGCCAGACGACGTCTGGGGCGACGGTATACATCTCCATCGCGATCTCAGCTGCCAGGCCTGGATCGGTTATCGGCTTATCAAGCCAAAGTTCGATCACGTCCCGAGTCATCCCGATCGGCAGCGCGCCCGCCTTCTCATACCAGTGCCGGAAAACGGCGGTTAGTTCCGCGTCGGTCGGGACCTCGTTCCAACCGCCAAACGGACATACCGTGAACACCTGCCAGGGCTCCTGACATGGCACTTCTATCATCCCGACCGCCTTGTAAGGCGCCATCTGAAGGACGCCCTCAATGGTCGTCAGGTTTTTGGAACCGGGTTTGCGCAGGTCGAGGGAATTGACGTCGACCTCATCCGTCTCGCCCTCGTTCGCTCCGTCCTCTTCGAATTCCTCGCGTCGGTTAGCAAAGAACTCCACCACATCGGTCTCAAGTGCGGTGCGCAGGTGGCCGGCTGGCGTGTCGCCGTCCTCCGCGACCCCGACGCCGAACTCGCCGAGGTCGTCCTCCAGTCCTAGGATCAGGGGCCAACGTCCGGTTTGCGAGAACTGAGCCGCCCGGCGCTTCCACTCATCCAAGACCTTGCCGCTGTCGACGGTTTCGACCCTCAGAATCCCAATACGGGTCTTAAATTCTAGGCCCGAACCGCTCATGCGCTTTCGCCCTTACCGAAAAGGTCCTTACCCATGATGCGGTTCGCCCGGAAAGTTGAGGTCGAGAATAGTCAGGCCGCGTTCAGGCTGGTTGCTTCGTTCCGATAGGCGGCGTCCGAAGGAATGCCGAAAAACTCCGCCGTAAGTTGCGCAACCCGGTCCCGTTCACGATCCACGTGGACCATATGATAACTGTCTTCCATATAAACGAGGTCGCAAGGGCCGCCATGGAGCGCCTTAATGCGTTCAGCGTTACGAGGGCTGCTCACATCATCTTCGCGGGCATGAATAAGAAGCGTCGGCATTTTTATTTCGGGTAGCGCCGCCTTCATCGCGCGGTTGAGGCGGAAGTTTTCATAAAGAGCGATCACCGGAAATACTTGGAGAATGCCCTTCATGCTCGCCCCTTCCAAGAGGAACCGGCGCATCCGCTCGTCTTTAATCCCGTAAGGGTGGCGTTCTTCGAACGTCAAATGATGCAACGACTTGAAACGCTTGAGCGGATTGATGAAGCGCGACGCAAAACGCTGCCATAGAGGCTGGTTCCAGCCATCATATCTGAGCGTGGGTGAATAGATCACCGACTTTTCGACGAGGCCGCGCTCCTGATGAGCCAGCATGAGGGCAATCGCGCCGCCAACGCAGATGCCGGCCGTATAGACGGTGCGGACTTCGCTTTTCAGACGGTAAAGCGGATCCCGCAAACTATGAACCCAGTCTTCGTATTTGGTGCGTTCGAGCGCCTGCACATCCTGGCCATGACCTGCAAGCCGGGGAGCATAGACCGTAAACCCAAGCCGGTTCAGCGTTTTGCCGACGAAGCGCATCTCTGCGGGCGCACCTGTAAGGCCATGAACCAGAAGAACGCCCTTTTCACGGGAACCCTCAAAATAAAAGCCAGGATCGACAGAGTCGTCGTCAGCCTGAATCCAATTTTTTTCTCTTATACTACGCTGCATCAGTTCATTCCTATAAAATCGGGGAGCACAACACTGCCAATAAGGCGGCGTTCGCGCGCGGTTGCGGGGCGAAAAGCGATGTGGCCGATGACGCGGGTGTCATGCCATCACCGCTGAAAAAGTTTCGAGGAGGCGGAGATTGGCGGCCTCGTTTTTGGCGGCGATTGCCGCCGGATCGAGACGGACGCGCGGCTGGTCGATAAAGCTCTCGCCGCGCTTCTTGATTCTTGGCCAAATGCCGCCCGCATATTCGATGGGGCTGTGATCGCCGATAACATCGGCGCCTATGATTTCATGATGACGGCCAAGCTCACGAATAAGGCCAACGATGTCATCAAGGAGCATTTTGCCCTGATCCCAATTCGTAACGGCCTCGTCCGTGGTAAGCACATCTTTGTCGAGTGTGATGTAGATCGGCCCGGGCGCTACGCGCGAAAGGAGTATCTCGGCGAAACCGGCAACACCGATTTCAGAGATACAGCGCCAATGAAGCCGCTTCCCCTCTTGCCTAAAACTCGCTCCGCCGCCGTAATTGCCGCTCACTGCGGAGGGCGGCTGCTCATAGGCAAACAGCTCCAGCTTACCCGAGCGCAGCAGATCGAGATTGGCGCCTTTCCATTCCGGGTGCTGCAAATCGCGGCTGCAAACGCCTACGGTGATGACCTTCGTCACTTTAGGAATTGAGAGCGCGCGATTGACCCACGACCCGCAATGCATCCCACCGCGAAATCGTACCCAATCGGGGTGGTTATCAAAATGGATTACCGTGAAGGGTTTGGTCGCATGGCCGGCAGCGCGCTGCAATAACATCGCGGTGACATGGTGAAAATCGCCGGAGCCGAGGAAGGCGAGCGTTGGCTCATCGCGCGCTGGAAGCTTGCTCTCGACGCGAGAGAGATCATTGTCCCAGCCCCAGAGCCGAATATGACGCGCCTCATCCTTAGCCTCCACCACGACAGGGTCCCGCGCGGCGCAGGCGGCTAGAAATGCCGTCTGCTGCGTCAGACCGTCGTCGAGGTGGATGACTTCAAGGTGCATTAATGCTTGCCCTATTTGCCGGTGGCGCGGGTAAAGACCTGATCCAGCAGCCGCACCGCCAAGTCGATTTCCTCGCGGGTGATGGTGAGCGCCGGAGCAAGCGTGATGACGTTTTTGTAGTAGCCGCCAATATCGAGCACGAGGCCGCATGTCTTGCCGTTTCCGGCGTCGAGATCGCCTTTCATGGCTTCGTCGACGATGCGGTCTGTCATGGCCTTGTCGGGGGTGAAGCCGTCTTCGCCGGTGATCTCAACGCGCAGAGCGAGCCCAAGCCCGTCTACGTCGCCCATGATCTTATGGCGCTTCTGCAAGTCTTTGAGCTGCCCGAGGAAGTGAGCGCCCTTGCCCATGATCTCGGTCTCCCAATCGTCCTCGGCCAGCATCCGCACGGCCTCAAGCGCGACCGCTGTACCCAACGGATTGCTTGCGAAGGTCGAATGCGTCGAGCCGGGCGGGAATATGCCGGGATTGATAAGCTCCTCGCGCGCCCAAATACCGGAAAGTGGGTTGAGACCGTTGGTTATCGCTTTGCCGAAGACCAGCACGTCAGGGCTGACACCAAAATGCTCGATGGACCACATCTTGCCGGTGCGGTAGACGCCCATCTGAATTTCGTCCACGACGAGCAAAATGCCGTATTTGTCGAGGACCTTTTTCAGCTCGGAGAAGAAGTTCATCGGGGGCACAACGTAACCGCCCGTCCCCTGGAGAGGTTCGACGTAGAAGGCAGCGAACTCGGCCTGACCCGCCTTTGGATCCCAAACGCCGTGATATTCAGTCTCGAAGAGGCGTTCGAAGTTTTGGACGCATTGAATGCCGTATTCTTCTTTCGACATCCCTTTTGGCCCCCGGAAATGATAGGGGAAGGGAATGAACTGCGCCCGGTCGCCAAAATGTCCATAACGGCGGCGGTAACGATAGCTCGATGTGATGGAGGATGCGCCGAGCGTGCGCCCGTGATAGCCGCCTTCGAAAGCAAACATCAGGCTTTTGCCGCCTGTCGCATTGCGAACGAGCTTTAGACTGTCCTCAACGGCCTGACTGCCGCCGACATTGAAATGAACGCGCCCCTTGCGTCCAAACTTCGCCTCGGCATCTTTCGCGATATGCGCGGCGAGTTCGATTTTCGTGCGGTGAAGATATTGCGACGCGACCTGAGGCAATGTGTCGAGCTGCCGTTTCGTTGCATCGTTCAGGCGCTTATTCGCATAGCCGAAATTGACGGCGGAGTACCACATTTGCAGGTCAAGAAACGCTGTGCCCGCCTCGTCGTAAACATAGGATCCTTCGCAGCGCGCGAAAATCGGCGGCACATCCAGATAATGAACCGTATCGCCAAATGAGCAATACTCGCGCTCTAGCTCGCGTAGCTCTGCTTCGGGGCGCTCCACACCTGCGGGAGCAAAGGACGTCTTTGGATTAGGCTGATAGTTCATTGTGTTCCTGGAGTTGTTTTTATGCGTTGAAGCCTGCGCGCGTCGCCGGGGCTTCCTCGCGGCGAGTTGGCAATAGCTGTTCAATGACGGCCTGAATTTCCGTGAAATCGGAATATTCGTAGGAGGGAATGCCTTGTTCTCGCGTGTAGCGAAGAAGGCTTTTCTTGGCGAAAACGATGTCGGCTTCCTGCGACACGCAGAAGTCCGAGCGTCCATCGCCGATCAATATTGTGCGCGAGGAGGCGCGCTCGGCGGCGGCGCAAGCGCATTTGCATGTTCCTGCGCCTGCGGCACAATCCTGCACCTTATGGGGATTTGCGAGACTAAAGCGGCGCTCGCCCTGCTGCACAAGGCTGTTCGCTCGTAGCGGCAAGTGCTCAAGTCCAACGCGCTTGAGAATGCGGCGGATAAAGTAATCCACGCCGTCGCTCACAATGACGAGCTCAATGCCATTGAGAACACAGAACTCATTGAATGCTGGGAAAGTTGGGTCGATCTCCAACTCATCGAGAGCCGCATCCAACTCCGCGAGGCTCGCATCTACATATTCCATTTGACGTCGCATGCACTCGGCAGACCCGATCTCACCAGCTTCCCACAAGGCTTCCACGTTATGCCATTCATGTGCCGCAAAATGCGTGAAGATCGCGTCAGCGGTATCGGCTCGCGTGATAGTCCCGTCGAAATCGCACAATATCTTTAACACTTTGTTGCCCCCCCGAGCGCCTGGCGCGAGGGGATATCATGTCAAGCTGAGCGCAACCTGAGCGGCGATGTGAGTTTGTATCAAATTTTGGCAGACGTGCTTTTTATGTCATTCGATTGAAAAGTAAGCCGCATGCATAAGCCTACGCCTGTTCGCGGCGTGTGCAGCGATAAAGCTGCTTTCATCTGTCCGGCGCATTGTTGGGCAATTGTAAGCCCGAGGCCGCTCCCCAATACTTTCCCAAAATGATATCGGAAAAAACGCTCGAAGATTTTGTCTCGAACTTCTTCCGGAATTCCTGGACCGTGGTCAATAACATTGATCTCAATCCTGTCGCCGATTTTTTGTCCCTTTACGGTGATGCTCGAATTTTCCGGGGAATATTTTATAGCATTCCCAAGAATATTTCTAAGCGTCAAATATAGCAGGTCTTCATTGGCGTGGACGATCAGCGGGTGCTCCACGTCCAGAGCAATTTTCTGACCACGGCGATCGCTCAATGGAGCGAGTTCCTTTGCCACCCGCGACGATGTTTCGCGCGCATCAAGATCATATAGCTCGAATGCTGTCTGCTCGACCCGGGTGAGGGTAAGAAGCTGTTCAACCAAGTGGCTCGCACGTTCGACCCCGTCGAGAAGGCCGCGTAAGGCTTTTGTCCGCGCCTCCTCGCCCTCAGCTCTGAGGCCCATTTGCGCTTGCAGCTTGATGGCAGTCAAAGGCGTGCGCAGCTCATGGGCGGCGAGTTCCGTAATTTGACGTTCTCTGGAAAGGGACTGCTCAAGCCTGTCGAGCAAAGCGTTAATGGCATCGACAAGCGGCAAGAGTTCCGGCGGCAGATTGAATGTTTCGAGAGGGGTCATCTGCTCGGGGGAGCGCGTGTTTACCTGCCTCGTCACCTTATGAAGATCCGACATGCCGCTTTGGATCGCGCGCCAAAACATGAACGCCACGAGCGGAAGCGAAATCAGAAAAGGAAGAATGAGATCCTTCGCTATGTTCAAAACTAAATATTGGCGAGCGATCTGCTGCTCGCCTAGTTCGATAATCAATTCCTTCGACGGCACATGGAGCGAATACACCCGCCAGTTAGCGCCCTCGATCTCGTTATCGGAGAAACCTTCCGGATATGGAGGGACGGCTGCGGAAAGGTTCTCATGGGAGGTCAGCGCGACCTTGGCATTATACCAGACGCGCAACATCCGGTATTCGGACAGCGCGGCAAACATATTCTTCTCATCGCCTTTTAGGTTCTCGGCGGAGATGTCGAAGTTTAGCGGCCTCTCTAGCCCGCCCTGGCGCGCTTCCTCTTGCATGATAAAGAGGAGCGCGTTCGCGTTGACGATAAGGGACTGATCATAAGAATCCGCGATGCTGTCCTTTGCGCTCAGATATGCGAGGACGCCGATGACGGCCACATAGGCCGAAAGCACCGAAAGAGTACCCACGAGGAGCTTGAAAGTTAGCGATCGGCTACGTTTGAGCATTCGTCGGTTCAATCGGCGATAACGTAGCCGAGGCCCCGGCGCGTTGTAATCAAATCGCGGCCGAGCTTGCGCCGTAAATTGTAGACAAGGACCTCCACGGTATTGCTCTCGAAATCTTCTGCTTCTTCGTAAATATGTTCCTCGATAAGAGATTTGCTCGCCGGTTTGCCCTTTTGGCTCAGGAGAAGGGTAAGAAGCTTCAATTCTTTCGGTTGCAGCGATACATTCTCACCATCCAGCCTCACGACCATTTTCACTGGATCAAGCTCCAAACCGCCAGCACGCAAAGCATTTTCGGTCCTGCCTTGCTTGCGCCGGATTATCGAGCGTAGTCTTGCAAGGAGCTCGTCAAGATCAAAGGGTTTTACGAGATAGTCGTCGGCCCCTAAATCAAGGCCCAAAACTCGATCCGGAGGGGTAAATCGGGCTGAAAGTATCAAAACAGGCACCTCGCATTGAGCGCGCCGCAACGACTTCAGTAAGTCGAGCCCTGATTTGCGAGGAAGGCCTATGTCGAGGATCACAGCATCGAATGCTTGCGTCTTGATGGCATATTCGCCGCATTCAGCATCCGCGCAAAGCTCGACAGCGTAACCCACTTGAGTAAGCGCGGTCTCAAGCAAGCTGCCAACCATGGGATCGTCTTCAACGAGAAGAAGTTTCATAGTGTAATAGTGAGTACCACGAGAGATAAGGCGTCCTAACGGCGCCTAGCAGGTGATGCATCCCCCTGAAAACCGCACACTCCACCATGCCGCCGAATAGGAAATTCAGCAGAACCATGCGCTCGCTCGCTATACAAGCTGGCTGTTTGCAGCGCAGCCAGCTATAGAGACCAGCGTGGAGCATTTTGGGCGGCACAACGGCGATTCTATGGCAACGGCGACAGCAATAAACACTGGGCATCCGAATCTTAAGCGCGTGGCATTAATTGGCGCGCTTGGCGTGGTTTATGGCGACATCGGTACGAGTCCGCTTTACGCCTTCAAGGAGGCGCTGCGTTCGGCGGGAAACGTCGATGCGCTGCCTCCTATTATATATGGTTGCGTCTCCCTGGTTTTTTGGGCGCTGATTATCGTCGTCTCCATCAAATATGTGCTTGTTGTTATGCGAGCGACGAATGACGGCGAAGGCGGGATCATGGCCTTAACGGCTTTGTCGACCACCGCTCTTGTCAGCGAACGATGGCGCGAGGCTGCGATTTTATGCGGCTTGGCCGGAGCTGCCTTGTTTTACGGCGATTGCGTCATCACGCCCGCTATTTCGGTGCTCAGCGCCGTCGAAGGTCTCGATACCGCGACAACGATCTTTCGTCCTTACATTGTCTTTATCGCGGCCGGTGTTTTGGCGGGGCTTCTTCTCTTGCAAAGTAGAGGCACCGCGCACCTCGGTAAGCTCTTCGGTCCCGTTATGGTGGTTTGGTTCCTAGTTATAGGCGGGGTTGGTGCTGTTCACCTATTAAAGAACCCGGACATCCTATCGGCCATCAACCCGATCTACGGCCTTGACTTGATTTTGAATCATGGTTGGGTCGGCTTCCATGTGTTGGGATCGGTCTTTCTGGTACTGACGGGTGCTGAGGCGCTTTATGCCGACGAAGGCCATTTCAGCGGTGAGGTCATACGCTTAGATTGGTTTTTCATTGTACTGCCCGCGCTTCTTTTGAATTATTTCGGTCAAGGCGCGCTTGTGCTCTCCAATCCTGCCGCGGCGACCAACCCATTTTATCTGATGTTTCCCGATTGGGCGCTTTACCCGGCTGTCTTACTGGCGACCGCAGCAACTGTCATTGCAAGTCAGGCGGTGATTACCGGGGCGTTTACGATGACGCAGCAGGCGATGCAGCTCGGCTTTCTTCCTCGCATGGAAACGCGCTTCACCTCGCAAACCGAAGCCGGTCAAATCTATGTCCCGCAGGTCAATTGGCTTTTGGCCGTGGCCGTTATCGGCCTTGTGCTGAGCTTTAAATCCTCTGATGCGCTCGCTGGGGCCTATGGCGTTGCTGTCTCGACAACGATGATCGCCACGACACTGTTGGTCGCGGTTGTCGCGCGCCATGTCTGGCGGTGGAGCTTGCCGATGACCCTCGTCGTAATTTCTCTTTTCTTTGTGGTGGATGTCGCGTTTTTTAGCGCCAATCTCGCGAAGATTATGGAAGGGGGATATGTACCCATCCTAGCGGGCATTGGCGTCTTTGTCGTCATGACGACGTGGCACCGGGGCCGTACTACGCTTTTGGCGCATATCGCACGTGACAGCCCGGACCTCGATACTTTCTGGAATGAAATGCATTGCGAGAAAATGCCTCGCGTTCCAGGCGTCGCAATCTATCTGACGAGCCGGGGCGACCGCGTTCCGGCAGCGATGAGGCTCAATGTCAAGCATAACAAATGCTTGCACGAGACGGTGGTTCTTCTGACTGTCGTAGCGGAGCGGATACCGCGCGTCCACAGGTCACAGCGCATTACTGCGGAAGGGCTGAAACACGGTTTCCGGCGTGTTACGCTGCGATATGGTTTCGCGGAAACGCCTGATGTTCCTCGAAGCCTGCGGCGCGCCCTCGAACGGAAAATCGACCTTGGCTTCGAGATGAATGGGAAGGGGGTATCCTATTTCGTAGGCCGTACGATTCCGGTTCCCTCCGATAACCCCGATCTGCCAGCGTGGCGGGAACCGCTCTACCTGTTTCTTACGAAAAATTCGACGAGCGCGTCAGACTTCTTCCGGATGCCGGCGGAAGCGGTGGTCGAACTTGGGACGCATATCGAGATTTAAATCAACGCGGCCGCGAGCGGTACGCGCATAGGCTAAGCCAGCGCATCGAGGCTTTTTGGCGCGCTGTTCGCGGCATGTGTCTCCCGTTTTTGATGGGTCAGCAGGCGATGGATGGTTGCGAACTGCGCGATTTCTTGCATCATGCTTGCCGCACTCATGATATAGCCGCGAGCTCCGCCAAAGGCCTCTGCGTAGCGAGTCCGGATCCTGCTATAGGGCGCTGGCGTAATGATTTCGCCGGTTTGGCCTGGGAAGATTTCCGCAAGAATAGTCGCCATAGACAAAGGCTCCGAAACCAGGTTGACGACGGGAGCGCCCAGATAGCGAGCAATCACGATGTCTTTTACCAGCCGGTGCGCAGGATACCATTGGTGGATGGCGACGCGGTTGATATGCGAAACGTCACCGTTGAAGAGGCAGCCGCTCACGCCTTTCGTGAAGCCAGGGCCAAGGACATCGGGCAGCCGGAGTATTTGCGACTTTGAGCAGGCGGTTAGTATCAGCCGCTCGAACATATAAATTTGGGAGCTTTCCCGTCCAGGAGCGCATTGAACGGCGCTCGCCTCGTCGAAAGGCAGGCTCCTTGCCGGGTATGCCGCCAGGGTTGAAAGCGTGATAAGCTTATGAGTGGCGTTGCCAACCGCTCGTACAAGGCCGCTTCCATCTTCTCCAAGGTCTCCTCGGGACAGCCGCTTGGCAGAAGGCGCTACAAGTACGATTTCATCGCATTTCGGCAGACTACGCAGCGCTTTTTTGTAGTTTAAAGCCTCCGAAAAGCTGCCGCTTGATGCTAAATGGTTTCCAAGACACGTCCCATATCCCACAAGAATGCGCCGCATATATTAGGCCTCGCTTGCTTTTTTGTGCTTCTCTCTTTGGCGGGAAGCTTTCACGCAACTTCGCTCCAAGCGCGGGGCTGCGAGGAGCACTAAAATTCAGAAAGGCTACAATGAGCCGAATGGGTTCGCAAAGAAATTTTGGTTAACCCCAGGTTAATTCGCGGCAACGGCCCCGTGACCTTCGATAGGCGGCTCATGGATGCAACATCAAGAAGCACCGATTACTTGCGCGTTCACGTGGTCATCAATCGGCGAGCAGGCACCGCACTTGACATTGACACGGGGCAGCTTGCGACGGCCGTAGCAGATGCCTTTCGCAAGTCAGGACACAGCATCAGCGTGGATCTTGTCGAGCCGAAGGATATAGAAGCAAAGCTAGATGCCGCGCTTGCCTCCAAGCCCAACCTCATCATCGTTGGAGGGGGCGACGGCACGGTGCGCAGTGCAGCGCAGCGGCTGATTCACTCCGGCATTGCGCTTGGCATTCTTCCGCTCGGCACTGTTAATCGCGTTGCACGCGATCTGAAAATTCCAATAGACGCACAGGGGGCGTTAAATGTCCTGATCAATGGCAAAATTCGGGAAATTGACGTTGCCCAAGTGAATGACAAGATCTTTCTATGCAACTCGTTTCTCGGCTTGCCACCCCAGATCTGCGAGGAACGTCAGCGCCTTAGAGGCAAACCATTCCATGTCCGTCTTAAGGGCTATCTAGCAATCTTGGGAACCATCATCCATGCGCGGCACCGCGTACATCTGACGATAGACAACGAACACGGATCCCAGCGAATTCGAGTTCTGACACTTGCCGTTTCCAATAATGTGTCAGAGAGGGGCCAGCCTTGTATTTCACGCGCATGTCGCTCGATCAAGGCGAGCTTGGCCTCTACATATCCAAACATCGCAGCGGGTTGGGGCTGGTATGGATTTTCATCAAGGCGGCGCTTGGGCTTTGGGGCGGTGATCCCAATTTCATCCATCAAACGGCGAAAAATGTAACGATCCATTCGCGACGCCACCGCCTGAGGCTGGCTGACGACGGCGAAGTGGACCACCTAAGCCCGCCGCTTCACTATCAAATCAATCCGAGGGCCTTAAAAATTATAGCGCCCGAGACGCATTCACAATGAAACTTGCGCTTGCAGCCGACCTGCATTTTGGCAGCGTTCCCGAGGGCCTAGCTGACCAGCTTCGAGAGGCGATCGAACTGGAAGCGCCCGATCTAGTCGTGATCGCCGGCGATTTGACGCTAAGGGCGCGCCGCTCGGAATTCGCAGCCGCCAAACAATGGCTCGCGTCGCTTACGCCGCCCGCGCTTGTTCTTCCTGGCAACCACGATCTACATTATTGGAACCTGGTGCAGCGCTTCGCCAACCCTCTTGGCCGTTATCGTCAAGCTCTGAATGAGGAAACCCTTATGCCGATTGTCGAGGCGGCAGGAGGATTTGTCCTTGGCTTCAACACAACGCGCTCATGGCAACCTCACATACGCTGGCAGGAAGGCGTCGCGCGGCGGCGTGACATCGCTGCGGCAAAGGACATTGTCTCGGCTGTGCCGAATTCGCGGTTCAAGGCTGTCGCGGCGCATCACCCCTTTATGCGCGTCACCGGAAGGCCAAGGACCAGACCCGTGCGCCGGGCAAGCAAAGCCCTCAGAGCCTTTAGCGAATGTGGCGTAGATCTTCTTGATGTCCGGCCACACGCATCAAAGCTTCGCCATTGAAATTGAAGTCGAAGGGCGTACGATCATTGCCGTCGGTGCGCCGACAGCGCTTTCCAAACGGATGCGAGGCGAGGCTAACGGCTTTTGGATAATCAACGCGGACGACAGCGCTATCAGATGCACACTCTGGCTCAGAAATGGCGATGGCTTTGCACCCGCTGCTGAAAAGATTTTCGCGCGTAGACGATAAAAGCGAAAGCTAAGAAAGCGGTATTATCTTTGGATACAAAGCTAGGTATTTGCTGGTTTTATAGCGAGTTTCAGCACTGCGATGGTTAGGTTCGGGCCAAGTTGAGACGTTTCCGGCAGTGGCTTCATATCATCGGGTTGCTCTTCGCCTTTAGGGCCTTTGGGCATTTCCTTCCTTAATCAGTCTCAGACATTCACGCTTAACAGCTAAGAAGTGAGTGTATCGCATTATCCAATGCCAAAAATAAGCGCCTCCAACTCCACCGACCATTGCGATCACTGCCGCTTTCCAAAATTCCTCGGCAGGCAATTTTTTGATCACGATCACACAGCAAAAGAGGAAAAAGTAAATGATTGTCCAAGCAATCCCCCAGTTGATCCGACTGAATGTTGGATATGGCTTGTCTCGTGAGATCGAGTCTTCCGCTATTCGCCGCAAATTGGCGTCAAACAGCGAGAGCTCGCGGCGCAATCGCGATATCATCATTTGTGCTTTCGACTAATCCCAGTTCATGACAACTTCGTTGTAAAGATACTATCTTTAGGGAGCCAGAAATCTGGGAGGGAGTTCCGGCTGCCCGCAGGGCATATGTTGAGTGTAAGGCGCCCCGCGATCATATATATCCACCATCCAGACTCGACTTCGACCGAAGCTGTGCGCGGTTTGAGCAAGGCGGAGAGTGCAGTGCTATCACCTGACGAAATTGCCCGATACAAAAGGCATCTCCTTGTGAAGGAGATCGGCGGCCAAGGCCAGCAACGCCTAAAAAGGGCGCGCGTGCTCGTGGTCGGGGCAGGTGGGCTTGGCTCTCCGCTCATCATGTATCTGGCGGCAGCTGGCGTCGGGACTCTCGGCATCATCGACGACGACCGCATCTCCGTTGACAATTTGCAGCGGCAAGTTGCATTCCAGACCGGCGATATTGGTGCGCTGAAGGCGGAGAAGGCAGCGGATCTCTGCCGCAATCTCAATCCCCATATCTCAGTGGAGACGATGCCGTTACGCCTGACCGCCGAAAACGCGCTCTCGATAATTTCGCGATACGACATCGTTGCCGACGGCTCGGATAATTTCGCAACACGCTATCTTGTCAACGATGCTTGCTTCCTCGCAAAAAAAACGCTTGTCTTCGCGGCGCTTGGCCAGCTCGACGGCTATTTATCGACATTCCGTTCGCATGAGTTGGACGAAAAGGGGCAGCCTCTACCGAATTACCGCTGTCTCTTTCCCGAGCCGCCGCCCGCTGGCGCCGTCGCGAATTGCGAGGAAGCTGGGGTGCTGGGGCCAGTGGCAGGCGTTATGGGCACGTTACAGGCGGTAGAAGTTGTCAAGGAACTGCTTGGTATTGGCCAGTCGCTCGCCGGAAAGCTTCTGATCTACGACGCGCTCGGGACCCGGTTCCAAACCATCGCCCTGAAATGGGACCCGGCAAACCCACTGACCGGCCTCAATCCCACCATTCGGGATCTCTCTATTCACCGCCGCGATGCTGCCTAAACGCCTAAGCAGGTTGTTTTTACCTGGCCAACGGTTCGAGCGGCCTCTGCGACGTCTGGTTCTGGAGCCCTACGGTCGTACACGTTGCTGCGAGGAACGAAATTGACCCGAAGCGGACGCGTCAGATGATTCGGCTGGCAGACGGCGTGGTGTTTGACTACGTCGTCCCCATATTCAACATGGTGACCTCAACCGCTAAAGATTCCAACGGAGCATAACAATGACGTCCGAGAAAAAAACTCTCCGCCTGCTCATGCCGCAATGGCAGGGTGGCAATAATCCAATTTATTACTTGGGAGCGCAGCTCCTTTATTGGTTAGCTCCAAAAGGAGATGCCGATTTTGCAGAGGTGCCGGTGGCAGCGCCGGACGGTTCGCAACTGCCATTGGAAGGCGGCGTGCTTGGCAAAAGTGCCATCCTTAAACAAAATGAAGCGGCCTTAGACATTATTCGTCAGTCAGCTCCGGATAGAATCGTGACATTCGGCGGCGACTGCTCGGTATCGCTTGCGCCGTTTTCGTATTTGGCTTCGCGGTACGTTGGAGACGTCGCGGTCCTATGGGTTGACGCCCATTTTGATCTCACCACTTCTGATGTTTCGACACACGCCCACGGCTATCCGATGCTTAATCTGCTCGGTCGTGGTGATGCGGAGTTCGCAGCTTTTGCAAAGAATCCAATTCCCACTCAACGACTTGCTTACGTCGGCATCGATAAGAACACGATCTCCGAGCGTAGCAGACGCGCCGTCGAAGAACTAAAGCCGAAAGTGTTTGATCCTACCGAATTGTCTGAAAACTTCTCTGAGGTTATGGCTTGGCTGAAGGCAACCGGAGCGTCTAAGTTGCTGGTTCACTTTGACCTCGACGTATTAAACCCCGTCAAGTTCCGAGAACAACTGTTTAACAATCCTGCAGGTCTTGCCGATCAATTCAAAAGCTCTCCGACCGGTACAATGGATTTTGAAACAGTCGTCAATCTTCTCAATAAAAGCGCCGACGTCGTCGAAATTGTCGGGTTGACTATCGCGGAACACCTGCCGTGGGATGCCGACAATCTTCGAAAGGCTCTAGCAAGATTGCCGATCCTGGCCGCTTGATGTTTCCCACGGCAGGACCTCTTGGTTTCCCGATCGGGACAGCCTCCCGCATGTTAGTAGTAAAAGTCGATCTGCGTCTCAAGCGATCAATGCCAGCTAGTGGCCCATCACGTCAGGGGCCATGCGTCCGCTTCCAGTGCGTTACTGTCTTAACACTCGGGCCCATGCGTTGGCTAAGCGATGCAACCTCGCCATTATTTCGCCTTCATTTGGTCTGGCATGTCTTTGAGTAAGAGATTCTGGATATGCTCTTGTTGGAGGCGGCATGAAAATTGGAGGCGGCATGAAAAGGAAGTTGGCGCGAGTTATATTCTTCGGATTGGCTTTTGCGGCTTCGGCCTCAACGAGCTTTGCCTGTACAAATACTGGAAGCTTCGAGCACTGGCTTTCGGAATTTCGTACCGAGGCGCGCACGAAAGGCATCTCAGGCCGGGCGCTTTCAGCTCTCGATCAGGTGAGTTTCGATCAAAACGTCATCAATAGTGATCGCCGCCAAAGCATTTTCTCGCAAAGTTTTCTCGAATTTTCGGATCGCATGGCCGCGAAATACCGCATTCAAAAGGGCGGCTCGCTCATTGCGAAATATCGCCCGGTCTTCGACAAGATCGAGCAGCAATACGGGGTGCCAGCCCCGGTTATCGTGGCCTTCTGGGGCCTTGAGACGGATTTTGGAGCGAACAATGGCAACCTTTCCACCCTGCGCTCGCTCGCGACCCTGGCTTATGATTGCCGCCGCCCCGAAAAATTCCGCGGTGAACTTCTCGATGCGCTTCGCATAATCGACCGCGGCGACCTTCACCCCGACGAAATGCGCGGCCCCTGGGCGGGAGAAATTGGCCAGACGCAGTTTGTGCCGTCCATCTATTACAAATATGGCGTTGACTTCGATGGCGACGGCAAGCGCGATCTCATCCATAGCGTGCCAGACGTTTTGGCCTCATCCGCGAACTATCTTCATGGCCTTGGCTGGCGGCGAGGAGAACCATGGCTTAAGGAAGTAAGCGTTCCTGAAAGCATGGATTGGAGCGAAGCGGATCTTAATGTGCAGCATCCGGTATCCGATTGGACGCGCAAGGGCGTGCGGGTAAGCCAAGGAAGCGTTCCTGGTGATCTCCCAGCTTCGCTGCTTCTGCCCATGGGCCGCAATGGACCAGCGTTCCTCGCCTTCCACAACTTCAAGGTCTATCTGGAGTGGAACCAGTCGCTCGTCTATTCGACCACGGCTGCCTATCTGGCAACCCGCATCGCGGACGCGCCTCCGGTTTCACGTGGCCGTGGCGTGGTGTCTTTCGGCTATGAGCAGACGAAGGAGCTGCAAAGGCTTCTCAAAGGGCGTGGCTATGATGTTGGCGAGGTCGATGGCAAGCTTGGGCTGATGACGCGGACGAGCGTCAAAGACGTGCAGAAAAAGCTCGGTCTGCCAGCGGATTCCTATCCCAGCCCCGAACTGCTCGCCAGGCTGCAATCACGCTGAAGCGCTAGAGGCTAAATCCTGATCAGCTGAAACGGAAACACGTTGTCATCGCGGAAAGCGCTCGCGCTTATCCGCGATCCGCGAGAGATGCCGGATATTGGCAAAGGCCAGTTCCGGCATGACAGTCACCGCTGGATTGCTTCCGACCAGCTTTTGCTGGCCGTCGCAATGACGATTCTTGACAGCGTCGTCGCGAGGCGCAACGCGCCGTGGCGACCCAGGAGAGCCAAAGCACTCTAATCTGGCTCCGGCAGCTTTAATCCGCTCCAAATTTTCGGAGCGATCTCGAGTGCTCGCTGCTGTATTGTCTCCGGCGTCCACGCCGTGATTTGTTCGACGTCGCCAGTGCACTTGAATTTCCCAAACTGGCTTTTCTCTTGCATGATCGCTTTCTTGTCAGCGAATGGCTTGTTGCCTAATTCATCGTTAACTGGGCTATCGACCAGCACAAAATTGCCAATCGAGCCGTGCCTTAGAAAGCGCTCTTCCTCATCGGGGAAATCTTGTATCCATTGGGAATTCAGGCTCGGCTTCTCCGGCAGGACGTGCTCTATGCTCGCGCCCATCAGATAGCCGGGCGCCATATCGTCCTCCCAAAGCGAAGCCTCGTACCATAGCATCAAGCTACGCCGCACCTCATAATCCTCGATCGGCAAAGAGAGCGCTTTTTTGATCGTAGTTCTAACTTTTTTGGAGAAATCGAGCGGGCCGGCGTGAGGTGGTTTGCCAAAGGGCTCCGTCGGTTGCTTTTTCATTGCGCCCTGAAGCGCCTTTAAAAACATCTCCGAGCGTTTCTCTTCGCCGAAATCGTAGAGCGTTATCGCCATGCAGCGGCGATTTAGCTCAGCAAATCGCCAGATCGTCTTATTGCGGTTCTTCTCATCCTTAGGCGAAGCGCGATACCGCTCTACCCAGTGGAGTGCCAAGGGGCGCCATTCATTCCATTTAAAGAAGCTGAGCCGCCAAATGTGATTTCCAATTGGCCCGTCGGACGGGTTTCGGAGGTACTTTTCCAAATCATGCCACGCGAGTGCGTGGCGGTTTAAGGCGGTTAGGCATACCCCCAATTCATTCTGGGCGGCGCGCTTTGCCAAATGGTCTACCAAATCGCCAAGGCAATCGGCGCCCTGCGGGAGGCGGCGCTCTATCGCATCGAATGTAGTCAGGAACGCTTCAAAGGATTCAGGGCTAACCTTTTCACAAAGGAAATTCCATGTGTGCTCGATCTTGCCCGACTGTTCTTCATCCTTTGCTAGCGATAGAAGTTGCCCTTTGAAGACCTCGTCCCGCCGCAGCGGCAGCCCATAAAGGTTCGTTGCCACGAAGATATGGCGCGCAAGCCTTTGGTCCTTCGTTTCCACGATCCCAGCGAGCACGCGGTCGAGAATGAAGCACGCAAGCGCCTTCACCTCATCCTGGCTGCGCCTTTGGAGCAACCGCACGAAGCGCCGCGTTACGTCGAAAATCTGCTTACCTACGGCTGCAGAGGGCCTGCTTCTCATTTGCCGTAAAATCGCGGCCTGCCCGGCAGTCTGAACCATCCGCCGCAGCACCGTATCTTGTCCCGCATGGCGCAGACGAAAATCATCTTCTCCAATCGCCACAGCCCTATTCAACCGGCGAGCGATGGCTTCATCTTCGACAAGGTCTCTGAGCACCGCAATGAGGATCGTCAGTGTGGTAAGACGTTGGAGCCCGTCGAAAATCTCATACTCTGCCCCGCCATTTGGTCTCAGCACCAGCGCCCCTACATAAAAGGCCGGAAGCGCCTCAGGCGGTTGAGCTTCAAACTCGGCAATATCCTCGTTCAATTCGGGAGTGTCCGCCTCTGCGTCTTCGCCATAGTTGGGAGTGCCATTTGCTTCAGCGGCCGTGCCGTCCGCATCGACATCTGTAGCGGGGAACGCGGACCCATTGGCTGCAAGCATTGTTTCGGTTATTTCGCGAAGCAGCCGCTCTGCGCGCTCGCCGCCCCACTGATATTCGCGTTGCACGGCGGCGGGCCGGAAACGACCCAAGTTGAAAAGCTGTTCGAGCGGCAAAATTCGGGCACCGATGAGATCCGTCACTCAAAAATCCTCTTCAGAACAATTAGTTAGACGACAGAGTGTCACCTCAGGGTTGGCAGGTTTCACACCTCCTTACAGCGCGCAGCATTAATTTGGATGGGTCCAGCAAGAAGATAGCCGACTTTTGATATGCCCCGCCGAGCGCCAGAATTGGTCTGGCGTTTTCAGAATTCATTTAGCTAGTAAGTTTCCTTTTTTACGGAAGGCCCGAACAAGGTAGAAAAGGCGTGAGAAAGGAAAAAAAACTCATGATACGCGAGAAGATCACGGAATCCCTGAAAGACGCTATGCGCGCTAGAAACGAGGCGACGACCACAACCATTCGCATGGTCAACGCGGCGATTAAGCAAAAAGATATCGACGTGGCGCGCGCCAGAGGCAATCAGCAGATCGGCGATGAGGAGATCCTGAACCTGCTACAGAGCCTTATCAAGTCACGCCGCGAGTCAATCGAGCTTTACAAGCAGGGCCAACGGCAAGATTTGGTTGATAAGGAAGCGGCCGAAATCGCCATCATCGAACAATTCCTTCCGACGCAGCTTGGCGAAGACGAAACCAAAGAAGCGGTGCGCAAGCTCGTGGCCTCGACCGGCGCAACGGGCATCAAGGACATGGGAAAGGTGATGGCTGCGCTGAAATCGGAATATGCCGGGCAGGTGGATATGACCAAAGCGAGTGCACTCGTGAAGCAAGTCCTGTCGGGCGCGTAATCGCTTTTGCTTAAAATCTGTCCACGCCCCTGTCTCGCAATTTCGAGCAGGGGCGCGAACCCTAATTCGGCATGAAGGGCTCCCCTATGGGCGCACGATCATCCAGGGGAATACATAGGCTTGCAGCATAACGAGCACGCCGACCAAGCAAGCCAAGATGATGGAATGCTTAAACACGAAGCGCAAGATCGAGCCCTCGTGACCAAACCAGTTCGTGGCTGTCGATGCGACCACAATCGACTGCGCATCTATCATCTTGCCCATCACGCCGCCGGATGAATTGGCAGCAGACATGAGGATGGGGGAGAGGCCAATCTGCTCGGAGGTGATTTTCTGCAAGTTTCCGAAAAGCACGTTCGATGCCGTGTCTGAGCCCGTGAGCGCAACCCCTAACCAGCCAAGCAATGTGCCGAAGAAGGGATAGAGGACTCCCGTCGCGGCAAAGGCGAGGCCAAGGGTGGCATCAATACCCGAATAGCGGGTTAGTGTGCCGATTGCGAGCATGGCCGATATCGTCACGAGCGATGCGAAGACGACCCGGATCGTCTTTGCGTAGGCTACAATAAGCCTCCACGGCGAGAAGCCCATGAGGAAGCCGGAGATGATCGCGGCAATCAGCATGCCCGAGCCCGTATAGGAAAGCCAAGTGAACGAAAACACCGCACCCTCCGGTGTCGGCTTCGACACAACCGGCGGCACCTTCTGAACAACATTGTGCAATTCCGGAACCGGATAACTCAGGGTTGTGTAGGGATTGACAAGGGCCTTGAACCAGCCGCTGCCCCAAATGAGGAGCACCGCGCACACGATGATCCAAGGCATGAGGGAGTACCAAACCTGCGCCGTTGTGGGCTTCTCGGTAGTTGCCGCAGGGCGCCTCGGCATCGTCGCAGCTGAATCGTCATGGCTGCGAAGGGCGGGCGAAGTCCAAACTTCCTTCGGATGCCAAACTTGAAGGAAGAGAAGCAAGCAAGCCATCGATATCAGCGAAGCGCCAATGTCGACGATCCAAGGGTTAATAAAGTTGGAAATCAAATATTGCGGGATGGCGAAGGAGACACCGCATATAAGAATTGCGGGCCATATCTGCATCATTCCACGGAAGCCTGCGAAGACCCAAATCAGCCAAAACGGCACGATTAGAGAAAAGAATGGCAATTGTCTGCCAACCATGGCGCCGAGCAGATAAGGATCGATGCCAGTAACTTGCGCGAGACCGGCTATTGGCGTGCCAAGCGCGCCATAGGCGACGGGCGCCGTATTTGCAATCAGCGAGAGCCCAGAGGCGGCGAGAGGCGAAAAGCCAAGGCCGATGAGAATTGCGCCTGTGACTGCAACCGGGGTTCCGAAACCGGATGCCCCTTCGAAAAATGCACCAAAGGAAAATGCGATTAGCAGAAGCTGCAAGCGGCGGTCTGCCGTTACGCTGCCAATAGTCGTTTGTAGGGTCTGAAATACACCTCGTTCAACTGTAAGTCTGTAAAGAAAAATTACGTTTAAGATGATCCAGCCGATAGGGAAGAACCCAAAAACTGCGCCGAGAAGGCTAGAGCGGATAGCAAGATTCGCTGGCATCGTGAAGATGAACACAGCAATGGCAATAGCAACGAGCAGCGCGATAATCGCCGCGACCGGCGCCTTTACTTTACCGGACGCGATAAGAGCAAGCAGCGTTACTACTGGCAGCGCTGCCGCTATTGTTGACAAAACAGCATTGTCTAGCGGGTTATAAACTTGGTTCCACATGACGTCTTCCCTTGCAATTAAAGGTAGGCGATTGTAATCCCGTTGGGGCGGCTAACGGCATCCATCTAAAGTCTAAATGAACATTTTTAAGGCGCGCGGCACAGCTTTAGAAAAAGCAAGATCTTGAGCAAAAAGACTAACACGCGTAAAAACTCTAGTCATTTTCCGCATGTAAAAAATTGGGCGAGTATCAGCCGGGGGTAAGAGTAGTGTCGCTAAACGGGGTTGGAAGCCGGCAGTATCTGTATCGCCGGGGTGTGTCGCTCATCGCGTTGCTGGCGCTTTTGAGTGCGGTCGATGGTTCACAGCCGAGCCTAGCGCGCCATCGGCGGCGGGACGATGACGCCGAAGCCGTTCAAGGCAAGGCGAAGGCCGAGAAGGCGCCCACTGGTCCCATGTATGCGGTCGTATCGCTCGCCGATCAGCATGTCTCGTTCTACGAAGGCAGCCATTTATGGGCGCGAAGCACGATATCGACAGGGGTGAACGGGCACCCGACGCCAACCGGCATCTTCAATATTCTTGAAAAAGAACGCTATCACCACTCGAATATCTATAGCGGCGCGCCAATGCCGTTCATGCAGCGTGTGACCTGGACGGGCATCGCGCTTCATCAGGGCGTCGTGACAGGCCGTCCGGCCTCGCATGGTTGTGTGCGTCTGCCCGCTGATTTCGCGAAACGGCTTTTCAGCGCGACCAAAGTGGGCCAGCGGGTAATTATCTCGCCCCAAGAGATCGCGCCTGTTGACATTGCGCACGCGCACCTGCCCGTGCCGATGCTGCAGGCCGCTCCCGGCGAGCAGCCAGACACAAAGGGCATTGCCGCTAAGCCAACCGCTGGCGAAAGCGAGCCGGTTGCACTCAAAAACGCGCCTGCCGGTAGCAATCTTCTTAATCCCATCGCCTATGCTCAGGCCATGAAAAGCGACGCCGCGGTGAAGGCTTCCGCCGCCACAAAAACGAAAGATGCCGCCGAAGAACTGCTCGAAAGCAAGGAACAGGAACAGCGCAGCGCAGACAGGGCTTTGAACGGCGCCGAAGCTGCCTCGCGTGAGGCGCAGCGGGATCTTGATGCCGCAAACCGGAATGCAAGCACGGCTCAGGGCGACGAGGCGGTAAGAAAGGCAGCAGATAAAAAGGCTGCGGCCGAACTAAAGTTCGCGCAAGCCCAGGACAGTCTGCGCCAAGCACGCGACGCAAAAGCAAGCAAAGATGCGGAGATCCAGGCCGCGCAGACCGCGATCCGTGATGCGGAGATCGCCTCGCAGACAGCCGCAACCAATCTGAAGCAGGCGACAAGGCGGCTCGAACCGGTTTCGATCTTTATCAGCCGTAAGACGGGGCGCATTTACGTCCGGCAAGGCTTTCAGTCGCTTTTCGATGTTCCCGTAACAATTCGCGAGCCGGAGCGTCCACTTGGCACGCATTTGTTTGTCGCAAGCGAGTCGGGAGAGGACAACGCCTCGCTTCGCTGGGTCGCGCTCACTACGCCGGCTGCGGTCGAGGTAAAAGCGCGCCCGCATTCGGGCAGGAGGGGCAGAAAAATCGAGCCAGTCGAGGACGAGCCTGCGATTGCACCCTTCCCGGAGACGGCATCGGCGGCTCTTGACCGCATCGAGATCCCGGCCGACGTTGCGCCGCGCATCTCCGAGCTTCTATGGACGGGCGCGACGCTCATCATCTCGGATGTTAGCATGAGCGGAGAGGGCCGCTTCGCCATGGACTTCCAGATTCTGTCCCGCACTCGCATTCGCGCCGAATAACCGAGGCGCTACGAGCTGTCGCAATGAAACGGCCGGAAAAAGCACCTTCGATCGTCAAAGATGGAATGGTTGCCGATCCGGCGCTTCGGCAAGAAATCGCAAGGCGCGCCCAGGAAACGGGAGTGGGCGTGCAGCCTTCCGATGTGGCGAACAGTCTGGGCGAGATTCAAACCCCTTCTGGCCCTGTGAATGCGTTTCTGCGCCACGCGGTAGACGCAGTCGTCACGGATCGAAAAGGCTCGGTGCTATTGATACGCCGCCGCAACAATCCCGGCGCGGGTAAGCTTGCATTGCCTGGCGGGTTTATCGATCCGGGCAAAAAGGGAACGCCGGAAAGCTCATCAAAGGCAGCACTGCGCGAACTTGCGGAAGAGACCGGCCTCGTTCTTCTCAAAGGCGTGCGCGGTGTGCAGATCTCAGGCCGCAAACTCTATCGCCCTTTCGACATACGCGTAGCCACGCATGATATTCCGGGGACGCCGATAAAGAAGGACGATTTTTTTGCCGTAAGCACGGTCCCTTATCACTACCAAGTGGAGGACCTAACCAAGCTTCCGATTGCGGCGGGGGATGACGCGAAGGCGATCGCTATAAAAAAGATAGCGGAGTTGCGGCCAGATGAGCTGGGGATTGACGATCACCTCAGCTTCATCCATGCCGCAACCAGCATGTAAAGCTAAACTAGACTTTACCCCCCATAGTGGGCCTGCCCTCGAATGGGGTTAATATACTCGACTCCGTCGAAGTCTCTGCCATTGTCAGTCACCACGATGCAGTCATTTGCAATCGCTACAGCGGCTATCATCGTGTCGATGGCACTGCGTGATCGTCCGTCCGCCGTCCCGTCAGCCATGAGGCGCGCCCAGATTAAAGCAGCATCTTGATCGAAGGGAAGAATGCGGCCTGCAAATGTTTGCTGCGGCCCGTCTTGGCCGTTAAGCCAATCTTCCATCTGTCTGCGCCTTCTTCCTTCCGTCATTTCGCGAATGCCGCGTTCTATCTCGGCAATGGTGAAGACTGAGATGAACAGGTCTTCGTCTTCTTGTTCGGCCATCCATTCGATTAAGGCCTCGGATGGCTCCGGCTTGACAAGGTTACTGACGATATTGGTGTCGAGAAGATAGCGCGTCACAGGTCCATCTTCCGCCCTGACTCGCGCGGACGTTTCAGCTCAATCCCTGAGCCTCTTAGGGGTGAATTCAGAAAAGACTTCAAGACGCGGCCTTTTTCTTTCTTTCCCGTAACAGCTTGATTGATGTACGTGCGAATGCGTTCTGCGTCCGCTTTCGTCTCGCTTTCGATGAGAAAGCGCGCTAGCGCGCGAATAAGATCACGGTCTGTATTTAGGCAAACGATTTCAACGCGCCCCATATCTCGTTCCGCGAGCCTTTCCCGGTAGCTTTCAGTCGCTCGTTTTTGTGCGTTATTACCCATGGAAACCTCTGCAACTCTATGTCCGGTAATATAGCCGGTCAGAGATGACCCTGCAAGGGAATGGCAAGCGGACCCAAATTTTCAAAAATTTTTAAAATTTTAATCGCGCTTTTGGCGGGGAATTGGGCGACACTCAAGGAACCCCATGCACCGCTCTAACCCTCCCCCAGAGGAGGAGAGGGAGCAGCAACAGCGTTCCCTCGCCCCGGGAAAGGGACACGGTGAGAAGCGACTTGCCCCATCTCCCCGCTTTTAATTCATATACCAGCCATGGCTGACGACGAGCGACTGGCCGGTTAGCGCATTCGTCGGGAAGGCCGCGAACATGAAGGCCACCTCGGCGACGTCCTCGATGGTGGTGAATTCCTTGTCCACCGTATCGCCAAGCATGATCTTCTCGATGACTTCCTTTTCAGAAATGCCGAGGCTTTTCGCCTGTTCGGGGATTTGCTTCTCCACAAGCGGCGTTCTTACAAAGCCCGGGCATATGACATTCGCGCGCACACCGTGAGCCGCGCCTTCCTTGGCAATCACGCGGGCAAGGCCCAAAAGCCCGTGCTTGGCGGCAACATAAGCGGCTTTGAGCGGCGAGGCCTCCTTCGAATGCACCGATCCCATGAAGATGATCGAGCCTGAATTTTGCTTGTACATGTGCTTGATGCAAGCCTTGGCCGTGAGGAAGCCACCATCGAGATGGATGGCAAGCAGCTTCTTCCAGTCTGCGAAGGGAAATTCTTCAATGGGGTGCACGATTTGCACGCCCGCATTCGACACGAGGACATCGACAGTGCCGAAGGTCGCGACGGCCTTCTCGACCCCGCGATTGACCGCATCCTCGCTCGTTACATCCATCTCGATGGCTATGGCGCGATCCGTTCCCCCGAGCTCACGCGCCGCCTTCTCTGCGGCCTCTTGCTTAATGTCCGCAATGACGACGCGAGCGCCTCCGTGAACGAAACGCTTGGCAATACCATGCCCGATGCCGCTCGCGGCCCCCGTTACGATAGCTACTTTCCCATTCAAATCCATGTCGTATCCTTTCCTTGATCCGTAAGGTAGTCATGTACAACCGTGCCAAGACCAAGCGTCAGGTCGGCTCTGAGGTGCACGGCGGAGATGATTTCGCGAATAGGGAGTTCTGCGACGGGCGCTAACGCATGAGGATGTAGCTCAAGAGCGGCCGGTCCAGTCCAGGCTTCCTTTAAGTCGATGTCTTCCAAATAATAGCGAACGATTTCACAGATTCTCGGCTTCCCATCTACATCTGGAATAATTTTCAAAAGATAATTCGGTTCCTTAAGTGACGCGAGCACGGCGTCATGATCGAGCTTTTTATATTTGAACCCCATAGTGCCGGTCGCAACGCGAATTGGACCGTAATCGAGCGTACCAACAAGAGTATCCATCTCTGGCCGGAGCGAGGGATTGGCCAGCTTCTTCGGAAATCCCCAAAGCTCCCTTCCGCCAGAAATTGGAGGGCCATCATTTAAGAACATCGCGTGCGAGTAGCTTCCTTTCTCGCCCCGGAAGCTCACGGGTATGACCTGACCGCTTTCGCAATAATCTCCGAAGCCCGTAGAATTGGGCATCTTGATAAACTCGTATTTGACGATCGGCTCGTCGAAGGTCAGCGGCTCTGGAACCGCCTTTTTTAATGCCTCGAAATCGGTTCGGTAAGTGATCACAAAGAATTCGCGATCCACAAAGCGGTAGGGTCCCGGAGGATAGGCGGGGCTCGTCAGCGGCATGGAATAGGCGTTTCGGACGACCTCTTCGGCTTTCATGGCTGCTCCTTATCACTCAAGGGATAGTTCTTGGTCACGGGTAAGGTCGAATACGCGTACGCCCTCACCCTCTGCTGCGGGTTCATTCCAGAGAGGCTGTTGGAGGGTGGTGCTGGCATCCTCAAATCCTGCGCGCCAATGTTCGAGCATGGAGGAACGCGAGAATTCGTAGTCCTTGGCGTGGTTTTCCCACTTCCTCTTGCGGTAGATCAGGTGAACGATCGCTACCCGGTGATGCTGTTGAAATTGATGTAATTTGCGTATTTCCGGAGCTTGCTGCTGTTCCTCGGGCAGAAGTTCCCGCAGCTTTGCGATGGCGCGTCTTAGCGAGTAAATCTCGTGAAACATATCGGTGTTGAGCCGGGTGCGGCTCGAATAGACGATATCTTTCCTGCGCCCTTCGACCTCGAATATATCTTGCGGCACCGGCCCCTTCGCGCCAAACAAATCGACTTGAAATATGAGGGTGTCGCGATCCGGCCCGCTGCCGAGAATTTGGACGAGCGGGGTGTTCGAGACAAGACCGCCATCCCAATACAGTTCTCCATCAATCTCGATGGGCGGAAGCGCGGGCGGTAGCGCGCCGCTGGCCATGACGTGCTCTGGCCCTATTTTCTGCTGGGTATTGTCGAAGAAGCGAAGGTTGCCAGTGCGGACGTTAACCGCGCCGAGAGATAGCCTGCAGGTTTTTGAATTAATGCGGTCGAAATCGACGAACTCTTCCAAGGTTTCGCGCAATGGGGCTGTGTCGTAGATGCTCAATGCCTCGGCAAATCCGCGTGGATAAGATAAAGGAGGCAGCATCCTCGGCCGGAAAAAGCCGGGCACGCCGCTTAGGCTCACCATCTCTTCGGCCCAAGCGCTGTATAGCGGCCGCATTACGGGCCACCAATCCGGCGCGGGAAACAGTAGCTCGGCTGTCAATCTGTGCCAGAAGGCGCTGAGCTGCTCGATCCTTCGCTTCGGTTCGTTTCCAGCTATAATTGCGGCGTTGATGGCGCCGATGGAGATACCGGCATACCAATCAGGCTCGTAACCCAGCGTGGCAAGTGCTTCGAACGCGCCTGCTTGGTACGCCCCAAGAGCGCCGCCACCCTGAAGAACGAGCGCAGTTTGGCTGTAGGTCGAATTTACCGATTTAGATTGTCGCGCTGTTTTTTCCGGCATCGAGGTGGCCTTTCTCTGAGCCGAGCCCTGTCTGACGGCTTACTCTCGAAAGACCAAAGATGTGGAAATTAGCAGCGCGAAACCATCTACAACTGCTGCCAAGATAAACGCCACCTTAGCAAAGGTGCTTAAATCGACCGGATATTGAGTCGAGCAAAATTATGGCGTGCTGTGCATTCTTGCCTCCTCCTCGGCGACCTTGATCAGGTCGGACAGAAGAGAAAGATGCGCTTCCATCGCAATGTCGCCGAGAGAAGACAGCAACTCGGCAATATAAGCGGCGGCTTCTTCTGGGGATAAGGATACGACATAGTTGGTATCAGAATTTTCTAATGAATCATTTTCTTGAGAAATATTGCAATCATGTGCCAAGTAAATCTTGGCTCTACCTTTATTCATAGCTACGAGCCTCGGTCCAGTTGTATCTGGACTTTCGTTGGTTGCCACCACGTTAAAAATGCTACCGTAAGTTGCGTAAGTCAAGCTTTCGTAATGGCGCCAGGCGTCGTGCGCATTTTTTTCATAATGATGATACAATTTATCAACAGTGTTGAAGATCTGCTTGAAATTAAAGGTCTTTGTAGTTTGGAAATTTTCGCAAGGTGCCGTCCGAGCGCGTCGGGCCAATCAGCGGCAGCGCGAGCTTAAGCAGCCAATTCAGCGTTGGAGATGTGTGCCGGATATAGAGGTCGAGAGGGTCAAGGATATGGCCCATTCGCCGTTTCGGATCGTAGTTTAGAGGGCCGCTATGAAAGCTTTTACAGCCATGAGCAATGGCCCAATTTATGACATCACGCGTTACGTAATAGTAGAGATGTAAATCGAGCGCGACTGCATAATCAAGACCAAGATATTCTGCCCAAATCTTTTCTCCATGCACCATGCACAACGCAAAGGCGACGGTACGCCCCTGCTGACGCCACAGAAAAAAGTGAGCTTTATCAGGCATTCTTCGCCCAAGATCACAAAAAAAGTCCGGCGTTAGTTTTTCGAAATTCATCTTTGATCGATTGAACACCTGCAGATAAAGCGGATAAACTTCATCGATAAATGGCTCGACACTCGCCGTGACCGTCATTTCGATGGAGGCAGCATCCGCCGCCCTGAATTTACGCTTCAAATTGCGCCGCGTTTTCCCGCTGAGGGTCTTGTCCACGTAGTCATCGAAACTTGCAAAGCTGATGTTGAGGTGCGTCATTGGCATGCTGGGAATGCGCGAGAACCCCGCCTCTTCGAAACTGCGAAGCCTGGCGCGATATTCTACTGGGAATTCCTTCAGCACGATCAGCCGAGCGCCGAGCCCACGAGCGAGTGCGCGAATGTTGGAGGCAAGGAGCCGCGTCCCATCAAACCCGTCATTGGCTATGTCCAAGTGACCTTCGCCCGCTACGCAACCGGCCATAAGGGTGGGGACATACAAAAAGCGGGGCCAAAACCGTCGAATTGCACCTGCGGCGCGAGCGATGCGGGGAACACCTGCGAGCAGGTCTTGATCGAGCAGAAAAAAGGGCTGGATCGCACACGCCACGCCACTCTCGTTCTTGACTACGAAATAGCCATATTCGAAACCGTCTTTGAGCGTGTCTTCCAGAATTTCAAAATATCGACGGTCCTTCCGCTGATTTGCGAAGGCGGATTGCCAGTGGGGGTGGCGGCTAAGATCGGTGCGGCTAGCCACCTCGACGCTTGCGGCACGGGCGGCGGGTGCACGCATGGCGCGCAAAGTCGTGCTCATTTATGAATAATGAAGCTTACGCCTGGGAGTTCCTCAGCCTGCGCGACTTACGCTGAAGCAGGGCCCTGCCGCGCGAGCTTAAATCGCTCGACAACAAGAACAACGGCAAGCGCAGCCAAAACAAGGAGCGTAATGCCGATGAAAAGCGGCCTGACGCCACCGTCAAAGAAACGGCCGACCAATGTCCCGAACAAAGCTGCAGTCGCTGTTGAGTAAAAGCCAGCCAAAGAGGAAGCTGTTCCGGCAATGTGCGCCATCGGCTCCATGGCGAGCGCATTGAAATTCGGCATCATGAGACCGAAGCAGAAGAAAATAGCCGCCATGAATGCGCAGAAAAACCATAGAGGCGGCTTGTCGGGATAACCAGTAAGAGCGACGACAACGCATACCGCAAGCGCCCCTAAAAGCGCGCGATGAGACACTGCGCGCATCCCAACCTTGCGCACGACTGAAGCGTTAACGAAAGATGCCGCCACCATGAACAAAGCGATCGCCGCAAACGCCAGCGGGAACCACTTACCAAGGCCGTAGACCTCGACGAATATTTGCTCCGCGCTGATTATGTAGCTCGTCATAACCCCAAAGATGAAGCCTATTGCAATGACATAACCTGCGGTCTGCCGGGTCGAGCAAACGAGCTTCACTGCTGCGAAAATAGATCTCGCGGACAGGGGCAATCGATCTTCCGCAGGACGCGTCTCTGGCAGACGAAGCCAAGCCCACATGGCAACAGCGGAGGCTGCGAGCAGAAGGAGGAAAAAGATCGAGCGCCAATCCGCCGCCAGCAAGATTCCCTGTCCCATAGCTGGCGCGAGAATTGGCACGACAATAAAAACCATCATGACGAATGACATAACGCGCGCCATGTTGCGTCCGCCGAAACGGTCGCGAACGATGGCCAGCGCGATCACACGTGGCGCCGCTGCGCCAAAGCCTTGTCCAAATCGCGCGGCAAGAAGCTCGGAAAATGATCCAGCCGCAGCCGCAAGCAACGAAGCGATGATATAAAGCGCCAATCCCGCGAGCATCGGCGTCCGGCGGCCAAAGCGGTCGGAAAGCGGGCCGAATAGCACCTGGCCCGAGGCGAACCCGAGGAAGTAGAGGGTTATGACAAGTTGGCGGCTATTCTCGCTCTGAACCTTCATCGCCGCGCCAATCTGCGGCAGGGCAGGCAGCATGATGTCGATTGAGAGTGCCGTCAGCGCTATCAAGAACGCAATGAGCGAGACGAACTCAGCGAATGATAGGGCAAACTGTGATGATTGAGGAGCGGCATCGCTCGGGGACTTCAAAAGCATTGCTGCGTTAAGGAGCCTTGCCGCTTATTTGTCAACCGGGCAGGTCTATCTGGTGGATCAAAAAGGATTGAGACTCGCGCGTTCGGTAAATTTCAAATAGGCGATGCTTGCGCCTAAGCGTAGGCCAAGGCCTGTCCGGATCGGTACAATGAGCGTGTTACCGCTCCTGAATACCGTTAGCCCGAAACCTCCGGCGACATAGGCCGAGCCGTCGATGCCGGGAAATCTCTTATAGAGTGTTCGAGTGTCGTCGAGATTGTAGACCAAAAAAATTGCCCGCGAGCCTGTCGCGCCGAAATCGACGCCTACCGATGGGCCTTGCCAATATATGCGCTCGGGCCCGCCATCGACGCCGTTGAGCCGTGTGTAAAGTGTCCCGTCGCCATATCGCAGACCAGCCAAAAAGGCTCCGCCACCTTCGTCACCGATGATGTAAGCGTTCGGTTGGCCGTATTTTTTAAATGTATAATTAACGAGGACCGCGAATTCGGAGGTCAAGGTTCCGAACACCCCTTTGCCGGCGTCACGAATTTCTTGGACTGTGTAGCCTATGCTTGCAGGCGCTAGGGCCGGTACGTCCGGCGTTATCGCCGCGACTTTCTCATCTTGGCGCGGCAGGCTTGGACGCACGGGCAGAGAAGCAGGAGCGGGCTGCGGGGCCTGCGTGACATCGACCGACCATGTTGATTTTGGCTTCGTCTCTTTAGGTGCTTTTGGTTCAGGCGCAGGTGAAGCTATTTGCGGCAATGGTTCGGGCTTGACGGCATTTACCGGTGCGCTGGGCGTCGGTTGCGTCCCCTTTCCGTAGCTAACCTCCAGCTCTGCTAAAATAAAGCCGGACTTCTGGCTCATCACAGTGATAAGGCGGTCGCGGACGGATTTGAGTTCGTTCAACTTGTCGCAAGACACATCCTTCGCAGATGTTGCGCTGAGCGTGTCGAGCTGCGATACCAACTCCTCAATCTGTGAGTTGAAGTTGGCGAGCTTGCTATCGTCCATAGCGTCGGTCGCCTTCGAAGACATATCGGCTTCGGTCCAGCCCTTTGCTTGACCAATAGCGTGCAGCCTGCTTTGAAAGCGGCTTTCGCTCTCCCTGTTCAATGTTCGGAGAGACTGCGCGGTAGAGTCGATAAGGACTTCAAAGGCCCGCTTATCGCATTGTTGTGCGGCGCTAGCGGGCAAAAAGCTCGCGAACATAAACGCGAACGCTGCCGCGTAGCTCGCTCTAATGTAATGGTTACTGCGCATAGGCAACCACCCCCGTTTCGCTAGTCATGACGCGATTCGTTCTCCGATCCCAATGACATCGGAATGATCCACAAACTGTCCCTAGCCTATTTACCGTGCAGCTGCAATTCAGCCCGGAACAATGTTGCTTAAGAGGTGGGGTCGCCCTCCCAAAAATTTAATAAGGGTTACGAAAAACTTATTAATGTAAGTGCAATTGAATCATCTTTCCAAGACCGCGCTTTTATTGCAGGGGCGTGGGAAGTGCTCATATGCGATGTCGTTGCGACGGCGAGCAAAGCGTGGCCGGAAGCAATCCAGCCTAAGCTCTTGTTTTTCTTCTGGATCGCCGCGCGGCATTGCCGCTCGCGATGACGTTCCAGCCTAAAAATCCAGGCCGATGTCGAGGCTTCTAACCGAATGGGTCAGCGCTCCAGCCGAAATCAGATCGACGCCTGTTTCCGCGATGGCTCGCACAGTTGCAAGTCTAACGCCTCCCGAGGCTTCGCAAATAATCCCCGGCCGTACTGTTTTTGCACGAGCGACGGCACTGGCAAGCTCCGGCACGGCCATATTGTCGAGGAGCACCGCGTCGATATTATGCTTTAGCGCCACTTCAAGCTGATCGATCGTATCCACCTCGACCTGCAGCTTTACAAGATGACCCGTAGATGCTCGCGCTCGTTCAATAGCCTCCGCGATGCTCCCCGCCGCAGCGATGTGATTGTCCTTGATGAGGACTGCATCAAAAAGGCCGAAGCGGTGATTAAATCCTCCGCCCGCGCGGACCGCGTATTTCTCGAAGGCGCGCAGTCCTGGCGTTGTTTTGCGTGTGCAAACGATCCGCGCTCCGGTTCCCGAGACAGCGTCTACGAAATGGTGCGTTGCCGTGGCAATGCCGCTCAAATGCTGTAGCAGATTGAGTGCGACGCGTTCGGCGGAAAGGATGGCGCGCGTGCGCCCGGATATTTCGCCAACTATTGTGCCGGGCGCTACCATAGCGCCTTCCGCAACGCGCAGATCAACCGAAATGCCGGGATCGAGCGCCCGAAACGCAGCAACTGCGAGCGGTAGCCCTGCAATGCAGCCTTCCTCACGCATCCCAAGCACAGCCTTCGACATAGCGTCGGTTGGGATAATGGCATTCGTTGTGATATCGCCCGCTTGGCCCAGATCCTCTTTGAGCGCCGCGTTAACGAGATCGGATACCAGATGATGAGGGAAATTCATGATGCGTCCCAAAAAACCGCTTTGACCTAACTTAACTAGCGCGACGCCTGCGCGAGGCTGCATTGGCCTTCACATGATGATCGCCTGCGCCGACGGCCTCCGCTAGGATGGCTTGAGCCTTGGCGAGATTAAGGAAGCTATGGCTCGGCTTCTCCTGCGCTGCGGCAGTATCGAGACGAAAATGTGCTCCGCGGCTTTCATGGCGAGCATATGCCGCGGCTGTTACAAATAAAGCTGCCGTCGACATGGCGCGAAGACTTGGAGCCTGCGCCTTGGCCTGTAGCGCGTTCAAAGTGGTGAGCGCAGATTTCAGTGACGCTTCAGAGCGCTCAACACCCGCCTCTGCGGACATGGTTTCACGCAATTGCTGCCGGAAAGAAGCAACAGAAGCCGGTTCGGCTGAGGGAAGCTCAACGTTTTCCGGGATCGTCCTTGGGCTTCCAAAGGCATACCATTGAGGAGCCTCCGCCATGATGTCCTGCGCAACGCGCGCACCGAAGACGACAGCTTCAAGCAAGGAGTTGGAGGCCAGCCGGTTTGCCCCATGCGCACCTGTGCAGGCGACCTCGCCGCAAGCCCAGAGCCCCGCGACCGTGGTGCGGCCGCTCGCGTCGGTGAATACGCCGCCCATGTGATAGTGAGCTGCGGGCGCAATCGGGATTGGCTGTTTCTTAGGATTGATCCCGGCTTTTTCGCATATTGCGTAGGCTGTCGGAAAACTCTTCTCAAGGTCCAAACTGCGGCAATCCAGAAACGCTCCGCGCCCAGCGGAAATTTCCTGGTGCACCGCGCGCGCTACGATATCACGCGGCGCAAGTTCCGCTTTTTCATGCGCGGCCAGCATGAAGCGCTCGCCCGCTCCATTCACTAACGTCGCGCCGTCGCCTCTGATCGCCTCGGAGGCGAGAGGCGCAGGGTCTTCGCCGACATCGAAGGCTGTTGGATGAAACTGCACGAATTCGGCGTCGGAAATAATCGCTCCGGCTCTCGCCGCCATCGCAAGACCGCTGCCAAAAGCTTCATTGGGGTTGGTCGTTACGCGGAAAAGATGGCCAATTCCTCCGGTCGCCAGCACGACAGCGCGGGCGGGTAAGAAGGATGCGCGATCCGGCTGTTCCGCGCGCATGGCGTAAACACCGGCGACCCGGCCATTGTCCCGAACAAGATCAATAGCCTCAACATTTTCGAGCACGGAGATAGAAGGCGTCTGCCAGACGGCCGAGATAAGCGCGGCCATGACGGCGCGGCCTGCCCGGTCGCCATTGACCCGCACAATACGCCGGGCACTGTGCGCAGCCTCGCGGGAAAGCCGGAGCTTGCCTTCGAGATCACGGTCGAATGGCACTCCATATCGCAACAGATCTTCGATGCGTTCCGGGGCCTCCGAGGCGATAAGCTGAGCTATCGCCGGATCGACGAGGCCAGCGCCTGCCGCGATGGTATCCGCCGCATGCGCCTCCGGCGTATCGCCTTCCCCAATTGCCGCCGCTATGCCTCCTTGCGCCCATGCGGAGGAACTGCCCTCTCCGAGCGCGCGCGGAGTAATCACCGTAACCGGCAGAGGAGCGAGCTTAAGCGCGGTGAAAAGTCCGGCCAGCCCACCGCCAATGACGATCACGCGGTCAGGGCCAGAACGGCGGCGAAATTTCAGAAGCTCTGCGGGAATGTTGTTCATGGCGTCCCCCCGTTCGGAAAAGCCTGTGGTAGCGCAGGAACTACAACGAGTCCCTGCAATCGCGACGCGCTATTGCGTGTAGTCACTCAACTTTCTGTGAGTAACATCCTCTTGCCTAGATTGTGAGATTCACCATCCGCTCCACGGCAACTCGTGCGCGGGCGGCGACATCTGGGGCCACCGTCACCTCTTCCTTCATATAAAGGAGGCTATCGAGGATCTTCGGCAGGGAAATCCGCTTCATATGGGGGCAAAGGTTGCAGGGCCGGGTGAATTCGGTCTTTGGCGCTTCCGACGCGATATTGTCTGCCATGGAGCACTCCGTTACCAGCACCACGCGCGCGGGCTGATGATCCGTCACCCACTTGATCATCCCGCTTGTCGAGCCGGTGTAATCGGCTGCGTCGATGACATCCGGCGGACATTCCGGATGGGCGATGATTTTGAGGTTCGGGTCGCTTTCACGGTAACGGCGCAGTTCATCGCCTGTGAAACGCTCATGCACCTCACAATGTCCCTTCCAGGCGATGATCTCTACCTTTGTCTGTGTCGCGACATAGCGCGAGAGATATTCATCGGGAATGAGAAGGACTCGGGGGCTGCCAAGGCTTTCCACAACCTGCACCGCATTGGCCGATGTGCAGCAAATATCGCACTCGGCTTTAACAGCCGCGCTTGTATTCACATAAGTCACGATCGGAACGCCGGGATATGCCGCACGAAGAGCGCGCACATCCTCCGCCGTAATGGACGAGGCAAGCGAGCATCCGGCCCTCAGGTCGGGAATAAGCACCGTCTTTTCTGGGTTAAGCAGCTTGGAAGTCTCTGCCATGAAATGCACGCCGCACTGGACAATAATATCGGCGCTCGTTTTTGAGGCCTCCTTGGCAAGCTGAAGGCTATCGCCCAGAAAATCGCCGACGCCGTGGAAGATTTCCGGAGTCATGTAATTATGCGCGAGGATTACCGCGTTCTTCTCGCGCTTTAGATCGCGAATTGCCTTGATGTAAGGCGCGTGCGCGGCCCATTCGAGCGGTGGTATGACGCGTTCGACGCGCGCATAAATCGGCTTCAACTCGCGGATGGCCTCGCGGACAAATGCTGCGTCAAAGCTGTGCCTGGCTGACGGAAGATCGATGTCGAAGTCCAAAGTTACGGTCTGCTTCGCGCTTCGCTGGCGGACCGGCTGAATCCCGCTGTCCATGAACGCCATTTTATCCTCCACCCAGTTATGCTCATTATGAGCATTTCTTTGAAAAGAAAAAACCGAGAGCATGCCTCCCATGGCGTGAGCTTATCTCATCCGCCGTTAGCTTGGCCCCACTTATGCTCAACTCGACTATAAGATAAGACGGGCACGCGTCCTTGCCAACTTGATTTTTGTCGCAGGTCCGTCGAGGCAGGCCTAATTGTTAAAGATCAGTTGCATAAAAATGAGATCGAGCCAGCGGCCAAATTTGGTGCCGACTTCGGGCAAATAGCCAACTTTTTCGAAGCCGAGTCGCGAATGCAATGCGAGCGAGGCTTCGTCAATCGCCCGTATCTTGCACAAGGATGATCTGCAGGCCCTCGTCGGCGGTCGGCGCCTCGAAGATCGTGGCGAAGTGGCGCTGGCCGGTTGCATCAAGCCGGTGCGCGCCCGCGACATTGGCAACGGCTCGGCGTTCGGCTCGCGCGATGGCGACTTCTAGCGGGACCAGAACGTAGTGCAGCATAACCTCGTAGCCCGCCGCCCGCGCCCGGTCGCCCCAGGTGGCGCGGCGGGGGCGCGGCTCCAGCTGTTCCAGTCGAGGACGACGTCGTGCCCGAGGGCAAGGACCTGGCCCGCAACGTCCCAGATGAGCAGCTTGCCCCGCTCAGCCAGCGGGCCGTACTCCGGCGCGTCGTAGCGTATCCCGGGATGGAGCGTCAATAGCCACTCGTCCAGGCTGAAGCGGACTGCACCCCGCGCCTCGGCCAGTCGCCGCGCATAGGTCGTCTTGCCCGCGCCATTCAGGCCGCAGAGCAAATGGACGATCGGCGCCCCGCCTCCAGGCATCATGGACATACTCTGCCCCCTTACTGCCATTGTTCCGGCTCGGCCATGCTTCGGTCGCGTTTCTTGCTAACCGTCGCAGTCTAACTGTCTAATATGAGCTGCATAAAAATGAGGTCGAGCCAGCGGCCGAATTTGGTGCCGACTTCGGGCAAATAGCCAACTTTTTCGAAGCCGAACCGTGAATGCAATGCGAGCGAGGCTTCGTTCTTCGCCTCGATGCCGCCGACCATCACATGTTTGCCTTGAGCGCGGGCGCGTTCGATCAGCGTTGCCATAAGCGCCGAAGCCACGCCAGTGCGGCGTGCATTTTGATGAACATAGACGGAATGTTCGACCGTGTGCTTATAGCCATCGAACGCTCGCCAGTCGCCATAGGAGGCGTAACCGAGCACGGCGCCATGCGCGCTCGCGGCGATCAAAACGGGGAAGCCTTTAGAGAGCCGATCATTGAGCCACTGCCTGCGATTATCGAGGTCCACCTTTGTGTCATTCCAGATCGCGGTCGTGGATACGACTGCGTCATTATAGATTTCCAACACAGCCGGAAGGTCTCGCTCCTCGCAGTCTCTGACAATCACGTCCAAGCCGAAATCCTCCTTAGCGCAGCCCCCGCTAACCAAAAGCCAAGAAAAAGCTCTTGAGCGGACTTACCCTGCCACGATAGGTAAGGTCAACAAAGTGTGAAGCGCGAGTGCCAGGGAAAATCAATGACCGCGATCGAGCATGTCCGCGATTTTTCCGGTCAAAGGTCAGCGGCGAATGGGTCCGGCCTCAAAATAGTTCTCGCGATCCTGCTCGTTCTTCTTGTTTGCCGCGTTTTGCTTGCGGCATTTACGGAACTCGCCGAAGACGAGGCCTATTATTGGCTGTGGTCGACACATCTCGCCTCAGGATATTACGATCACCCGCCGATGATCGCATATTGGATACGCGGCGGCACAACGCTATTCGGCCAAACAGCATTCGGCATCCGCTTCTTCGGTCTACTAAGCGTGGGTGCGGGGACCTATCTACTTTACCGCACAAGTCTCATTCTTTTTCGCGATGTCAGCGCGGCGTTGCTGAGCGTGATTTGGCTCAATGCGACGCTGCTTTTAAATGCTGCATCGATCCTTGCCACGCCCGATACGCCGCTCGCATTCTTCGCGGCGCTCACGCTCTTCACCTTGGCGAAGCTGATCGAAACAGGGCGCGGGGCTTGGTGGTACGCCATCGGAGCGGCGCTCGGGGTAGCTTTCCTCAGCAAATACACTGCCGCGTTGCTTTTGCCGGGCCTCTTCCTTTGGATGATCGCGTCGCGCGATGGTCGGCGCTGGTTCATGCGCCCGGAGCCCTACATTGGAGCCCTCGTCGCTTTCGCGATTATCGGCCCGATGATCTACTGGAATTACGCTCATGATTGGGTTTCTCTAGTCAAGCAGGCGCAGCACGGGATTAAGGACAAGCCCGCGAATGCGCTGCTTAGCATCGCCGAATTTGTGGGCGGGCAGGCTGGTCTCGCGAGCCCACTTATCTTCTTCTTCTGTGTTTTCGGGAGCGGCTTCGCGCTCATTCGCGGCTTGAAGCGGGGCGACTCGCGCTGGCTTCTGCTGGGAGCAATGTCAGCGCCGGTTTTGCTTTTCTTCTTCATCCATGCCGCGAGCCAAAAAATTCAGCCAAACTGGCCAGGCTTCCTCTATCCCGCTGCGATCTTAGCCGCCGTGCATGGCTTCCTCACTTATTCCAGTGAGCGTGAGACAGCGCCGTGGGTTCGGATTTGTTTCCGTGCTGCACCAGCAATCGGCCTCGCCTTTACAATTGCCGCCTTTGTGCAGCTCGGTTTTGGCCTCCTGCCAATTCCATCAAAGAAAGACCCGACCGCGCGTCTAAAAGGCTGGGCGGCGCTTAGCCGCGAGGTTGCGCAACTGCAAAAAGAAAATGGCGCTGCCCTCGTCTTGACAGATCGCTACGCTATCACGGGCGAATTGGCATATTACACAGCAGAGCCTCAAGCCGTGCTGCAAATAAATGAACGCATTCGCTATACAAATTTGCCCCCCATAGACGACGCTGGGCTTCAAGGCGCGTCCGCGATTCTTGTCCTTCGCAAAGGCGCAGACCCAGCGTCTGCACAGGCATCTTTTTCCGGCTCGCGCTTCGTAACCACACTGACACGCAGCGCTGGCTTTGCATCTCGCGATGCTTATGATGTGCACGTCCTATCCGGTTATCGCGGCGGCTTATTCCGCCAAGACTCGCTCAATCGCTCCCTCCATTAAATTTAGGTTTGGGGAATGCAACTCGACGAACTCGACTTACGGCCAGAAGCACGGTCTCGCTCGCTTCGAAGCGGCCCCGAATTGACGATCATTGCCCCCACCTTCAATGAGCGTGACAATGTCGAGCCTTTGATTGAAAAGCTAGATGCGGCGCTGGAGGGCGTCCACTGGGAAGTGATCTTCGTTGACGACGACTCGCCCGACGGAACAGCGGCTCATGTTCGTGAAGTGGCGCGCAAAGATGCGCGGGTTCGCTGTTTGCAGCGCCTCGGCCGTCGCGGCCTGACCTCGGCCTGCGCCGAGGCCGCTATGGCTTCGTCTTCGCCCTATATCGCGATCATCGACGCCGACCTTCAGCATGATGAGCGCCTGTTGCCTGGGATGCTGGACGTTCTGCGCAACACGGATGCCCACGTCGTTGTTGGCAGCCGCTACACCGAGCGCAAATTGTCGAGCGGGTTCACCAAGGCGCGGCAGGCTATGAGCTTTGTCGCCACACGGCTCGCGCAAACGATCCTACGCGCAAAGCTCAGCGATCCGGTGAGCGGTTTCTTCATGGCGCGGCGCGAGGTGTTTGAGGGAGCGATCCGCAACCTTTCGGGTATCGGCAATAAGATCCTCGTGGATATCTTCGCTTCATCACCGGCTCCGCTGCGGTTTCGTGAACTACCCTATGAGTTCCGCGCGCGGCTCCACGGCGAAAGCAAGCTCGACACGCTCACCGTCTGGGAATATCTGGTTCTGTTAGCTGATAAGCTTTTCGGACGCTTTATCCCCGTGCGTCTTATTCTTTTCAGTCTCGTCGGCGCCACGGGCGTCGTGGTGCATCTTCTGACCTTTTGGTCAGTTCTGCTTTCGCACTTCGCACAGAGCATCGCCACCGGCAATGCGCTGCAATTCAAGGCAGCGCAAGCCATTGCCACTGCGGTGGCGGCAACTTCAAACTTTTTCTTGAATAATCTGTTGACCTATCGCGACCGCCGATTGCGCGGTTGGGCGATCTTGCGAGGGCTTATTTCGTTCTTGGCCATTTGCAGCCTCGGCGCGATGGTGAGCGTCCTCTTTTCCGGCGAGGTGCTATCACTTTTCCCGGAACAGATGCAGCAGCGAAAGCTTGTATTGACTCTCGCATCGCTCAGCGGCATTGCAGTCGGGGTGATAATCAACTTTTCCGCGACTTCGTTCTTCACCTGGGGCAGCAAGAAGCGTTAACGCGATCTTTCTGGACCCAGGTCACACACGCGAGCGAATACGTGCTTTGACCTTCGGCCAGATGGTGCGCCGAGCCTGGCGAAGATCATAGGAAGTTTGCAGGTTTAGCCACAGCTCTGGAGTGGTTCCGAAATACGCACCAATCTCAGGGCGGTGTCGGCGGTTATTGTTCTCCCCCCCCTTCACAATTGCCGAGACGCGGCTCACCGGCACGTCAATGTCGCGCGCGAGTTGGTTTTGGCTTAGTTTCAAGGGCTCCATGAACTCGTGAAGCAATATCTCACCGGGAGGAATAGGCGCCGGCGTGGTCGTCATGGGCGTCTCCTTTCAGTGGTAATCAACGATTGCCACCGCAAAGCCTGTGTTTTCGGTCGCTCCAGACCTCTCTTTTACGATTATCATGTTGAAACATTGTGGCGCTGGATTGCTGACAACGTCGTCGCGAGGCGCACCGCGCCGTGGCGATCTACCGTGTCTGTTTTCAAGCTGTTTTTGCGTGTTTCCAGACTTGATCGTTCTTGAGCATGGCGCTCAGGATGACGATGAGTTTGCGCATGACGGCGGTGACGGCGACCATGTAGGGCTTGCCCTTTTTCATGAGGCGGTCAGCGAAGCTGCGAAACACCGCGTGATGGCGGATCGCGGCTCTTGCCGCCATGAACAGGCAGGAGCGCACCTGGCTTCGGCCTGCGAAGATGCGCCGTCGTCCGTAGCTCTTGCCGCTGTCGCGGTCGTAAGGAGCAAGGCCTGCCAGGGCGGCGGCGCTCGACGCCGGAATGGAGCCAAGCTCGGGCATGAAGGCATTGAGGGTGTAGGCGGTTATCGCGCCTACGCCCGCCACCGTTTGCATGAGCCTGTCGCGGTGGTGAAGCGCCGCATCGTTCCGGGTGAGCGCCTCGATTTCCGCCTCGATGGCGCAGAGTTCCTTGTTGAGCAGTTTGATATGCCTTTCCACGCCCTGGCGCACCGCTCTCACGCTGACATGTTCAAGGCGGCATTGCTCAGCCTCGATCATATCCTGGAGTTCAGCGCGCCGTTCCACCAACTCGCGAAGCGCGGCCTGTTCAGGACGCGGCGGCTGATAGAGCCGGAGACCCGGCTTGTCGCGGCCATATTCGGCGATAAGGCAGGCATCGATGGGATCGGATTTCGCATGGCGGCCGCGGAATTTTGCATAGGCGCGCACGCTCGTCCCATGCGCGCGATGGCAGGCAAGCTGAAGCTCGCATGCGGCTTGCAGCACGGCTGCTTCATACCCTCCCGTCGCCTCGCACATGACAAGCAAGGGGCCAAGATCAAGTTTTTCGTTGCGTTTTTTCTCGCGCGCCAAAAGGCGGCGGACGGCGCCTTGCGTGTTGGGCACGGAAAGGCTCTCGCCTGAGGGGAGGATATGAACAGAAAGGCTGTCCTTGGCCACGTCAAACGCGATCACATGATTGAAACGGGCAGCAAGCGGGGGCATGATGGCTGTGTTCATCCGGGCGTCCATGATTGTATGCGGCCGCAAAGGCCTCTCTACCGTTCGGATGGCCAAGGGAAGACGGCGCGGACCTAAGATCGCCAACGATCGTTAAAGATTGATCCAGAGAACGGCCGCGCGCCGCCCAGAACGAAGGATGGCCATCCTTCGTTCTGGGCCCAGTTTCCCGTGATTCGCAAACCGCCGGATACCAAGCCGCCAGCAACATACAATCCAGGGCTTCCTATTTGCAGTGGCGGTTATATCTCATCGCAAAATGCTTTAGGTCCGGCTTCTAAAGCCCGTTTATCAGCGTTCACCCACTGATGACTTTGTTCACGAGAGGGTCTTTGCGGGCGTCGCTTAATGGGCCGGAAAAAATCAGCTCGCCCCGCTCCAGCACGTAAATTCGGTCGATGCTTTCAGGTATGTGGTGAATGTTCAATTCCGCAAAAAGGATCGAGCATCCCTTTGACCTGATCGAGCTGATCGCTTCTGTTATCGTTGGGATGATGACTGGAGAAAGACCTTCGAAAGGCTCATCGAGAAGCAGTAATTTGGGATCCAACACAAGCGCGCGCGCAATCGAAACCATTTTGCGCTCGCCGCCGGAAAGTTGCGTTCCCCCGCGCGCTTTGTATTGCGTGAGTTTCGGGAACACCTCGTAAGCGAAGTTTACACGCTCCTGATGGCTTTTGTCTGCGGTGGGACGTGTCGATAGCGGCAGTTCGATATTTTCCGCAACAGTGAGATCCCCGAAAATTTCAGATTCCTCGGGCGAGAAGCCGATCCCAAGTCTTGCCGTTTGCCAGGGAGCGAGACCCGTAATTGTTCGGCCATCAAAACGGACACCGCCCTCACGCGGCTTCCGATAACCCATGATTGTGCGGAAAGCCGTTGTTTTGCCGGCTCCGTTGCGCCCGAACAGGCAGACGAACTCGCCTTGCTGCACTTCGAAGCTCAAGCGGCTCAGGATGCGGCTCTCTTGAATATCAACCGTAAGACCTTGGACCGACAGCATCGTTAGTGTTCCGCGGTGGCGATGGCGGCAGACTTGCCAGCTACGGCAGCCACTAAGCTCGCATCGGCAAAAAAAGCGCTCGTCGGCAGGTCCGCTAAAATGCGGCCTTCCTGCATGGCAATGATCCGCTTCGAATAGCGGCTCACAAGCTCCATGTCGTGCTCCACGAGAATGATGGAACGAATGCCAGCGGCCTTGGCCGCATCGATGAGAACGTGCATGACGGCGTATTTGTCAGAGGTGCTAACGCCGCTCGTCGGTTCGTCGAGCAGGATAAGGTCAGGCTTAAGTGCGAAGGCGCTGGCCACGTCCAAGAGTTTTTTTTCCCCCTGGGAAAGTGACGAGGCGCGCGTTTCCAAACGGCCGGAGAGGTTGAAAATATTTGCGACGCGTTCACATTCCGCGGCGATTTGCCGGTCGCGGGCGAGGCTACGGAAGGGATTGCGGTATCTCTGAAGGCGCGAAGCAACAGCGACGCTAAGCGTCTCTCGCACGGTCAACGCGGGGAAGATTTGAACGAGCTGAAAAGCCCGAGCCATTCCGCGCCGCGAAAGCTCTACGGGTCCGGCACCCGCAATGTCACGATTTTTAAAAGTGACGTGGCCTTCAGTGGGCTTCAATAGACCTGTGACGAGGTTCACAAGCGTGGTCTTGCCCGCACCATTCGGCCCAATGATGGCGACAAACTCATCCTCTCCAACTTCAAAGGAGACACCGTCCAAAGCGCGAAAGCCACCATAGGTCTTCGAGACATTTACGGCTTTTAGAAAGGGGACCATGGATTTATTCCGGCTGACGCATGCGATTTGTTACGAGGCCCGCAAGGCCGCTCGGGAAAAAGACGATGACCGCGATCAAGGTAGCCCCGAGAATAAATCGCCAATACTCGATCGAGGCCATGAGAGCATCCTGTAGAAAGACGAAAACGAACGCCCCCAGTAGTGGGCCAGCAAAGCTACTGCTTCCGCCAAGCACAGTCATAAATACGAGATTGCCGGACTGCGTCCAATATCCAAGCTCTGGATCCGCGAGCCCAATGCCCACGCCCAGGAGAACGCCCGCGACCGCGCAATAAACAGCCGAAATGATAAAAGCTTGGAGGCGAAGGCGATAAACCTCGACGCCCAGGTAAGCAGCTTTTTGTGCGTTTTCTCTAATGGCTTGCAAATGCAGCCCGAAAGGAGACTTGACGATGCGCCATGCCAAGAGAGCCGCCAGGGCGAGGAGCGCCAGCGAATAGTAATAGAACGGGCCGGTTAAAAACGCCGTTTTTCCGCCTGCGAAATCGAGGTTCAGAAGCAGCGGGCGCCCGACCCGCATTCCCTGGTCCCCGCCTGTCACATTGTAAAATTTGAACAGGAAGGAGTGAAACGTCATCCCGAAGGCGAGTGTCAGCATACTGAAGAAGATTTTGGTGTAGCGAACGCAAAAGAGCCCGATCAGCAGGGCGATAGCGGCAGAGATTGCTATAGCTGCCGCAAGAATAAGCTCGAACGAGGTTTGTCCGAGCTTGGATGTAAAAACCGCCGCAACGTAAGCCCCGATTGCGACGAACATTGCGTGACCGAACGAAAGCAGCCCCGTATAGCCGAAAAGAAGATTGAAGCCCAAAAGCGCTATGGCATAGGCGATGAAAGTTCCAAGCAGGGTAACGGTGTAGGGGCTTGCAAAGGACGGCGCGGCCGCAAGACCGGCAAATGCAAGCGCCCCGCAGACAAGCAAAAACCACTGGCTTGACTTTGGCCTGCCAATGCCGCGCGCGCTATCCGCCAAGGCCACCGCTGTCATGACACCCTTCCCAGAAGCCCGCTTGGCCGTATGACCAACACGGCGATAACAATCAGATAGATGGAAAGCACTTCGGCCTCAGGGAGCTTTGATATCGCAAGAGCCCTGATGAGGCCGACGGCGAGGGCCCCCACAAAAGCGCCTCTCATGCTGCCGAGGCCTCCGATGACGACAACGGCAAAGGCTTCAACGATGAGTTCCACCGCCATATCAAGCGAGGCCGCCGATGCGGGAACCACCAACGCGCCGCCGAGAGTGCCGAGCATACATCCGAATGTGAAAACCAGGGCAAAGACCTTGCTAGCGTTTACCCCGAGCCCCTCCGCCATATCGCGGTTTTCCGCCGTAGCCCGAATTGTGCGCCCTATCGAGGTGCGTTGGAGGAAAAGCCCAAGCCCTGCCGCGAGCACGGCGCTCACCGCGATAACGAGGAGATTGTAAACAGGGACCTGCGCCTCACCCATCGCGACCGTTCCATAGGCAAGATAAGCTTTGTCCATGGTCAGAGGCGTCGCGCCCCAAACGAAGCGGGTAGCGTCCTGAAACATCAGCAACAGGCCAAATGTCAGCAGGAGCTGATGACTATCATCGCGGCGGTAGATGACCCGCAAAAGCCTTTCGATTGGCAGGCCAATCAGTCCGATGAGTATTCCAGAGCCGATGAGAACGGGAAAAAAGTAGACAATAGGAATGCCCAAAGCGCTCATCGCGGACACCGCCGAAATGCCGAAATACGCGCCGAGCGCGTAGAAGGAACCGCAGGCGAGGTTCAGAATTTTTTGAACGCCGAATACGAGCTGCAGGCCCGCAGCAACCAGAAAAAGGATGGCGGCGTGGAAAACACCGCCAAGCACGATATCAAGCCAGGCTGACAAATAGCCCTCCGATCGCCCTTATTTCCGCTTCGCCTGCGGGCCCTTCATTGCTAAATGCTTGGCATTTGCCCGGTCTTAATCCACTCCCAAAAGTCAACGCCCTGCGGCTTTTGAAGTTGGGCAGCCGATAGCGTCTCCACGCTGGCCAAGGTCGGGAATTTATAGTCGTTCTTATTCGTCGAGGGCCCTTGATAGAACATTTGCTCGGCGATTTTGTCCTTGCGGAAACGCCCTTTGCCCCCAAGACCATCGATTTCGCGACCGGGAATCGCAGCGATTATCTCATCGGTCGTCGGCCATTTGCCTGTAGCCTTGTAAGCCGCTTCGACACCGGCCTTGTAGGCTGCAAGAGCGAAATAGGCCCGGTCTGCTTCCCAATGCGGCGTCTCTTTGAAGCGATCAAGGTAATAGGAAACAAACTCTTTCTGGATGGCCGAGGCGTTTGGCAGAGCAAAATAAAGGGTGTTGTAGCCGAGGATTGTCCCTTCTGGGATGTACTCTTTGCTGAGTTCGTTGATTTGCCAGGTTGCTGCGGGAAGCACGAGCTTGACGCCGTTGAAGAGGCCAGCGCCGTGTCCTTGCTTGAGGAACACTGGGAGGTCGGCGAAGAGCATTGAAGAGAAAATCAGATCCGGCTTGGCGGCATTCAATGCGGCGACGTTGGACGTGAGGTCGAGCGTTCCAACTTTGGGCCATTGCTCGGCTACAATTTCGTAAGAGATGTTGTAGCGATTGAGAATTTGCTTGAACGCTTCCCAATTGTTGCGCCCGTAGGAATAGTCCGGGTTGATGCCGGCGATCTTTTTGAACTGGCCCTTGTAATATTTGAGAGCCATCAGCGAAGCCATCACCGCCTCGCACTCATTGTCGGTGCTGCGGAAGACATAGTTCGGGTTCGGCATGGTTTCTTTCACGCCGTCCTGCGTCGTCCCGTCCCACAAAATTGTAAGCGCACGCTCATCTTCGGCGGCAGCGGCAAGTCCGAGCGAAACGCCCGTAGATACGACCCCTTGCACGCAGTCGACTTTCTCTTGCAGTACGAGGCGGCGGAACCGTTCGATCGTATCCTTCGGATTGGATTCTTCCTCAACAATCAGCTCGATCTGCCTGCCTGCAATCCCGCCTTGTTTGTTGATGCGTTCGGCGCCCCATTGCGCGCCCCGTAACCCGCATATTCCAACAGTCGCAGCGGCACCGGCTTTCGGCGCAAGAATTCCGATTTTGAGTTTTTCATTTTGCGCCAGCGCCGGTGCCGAGAGACCGCCGGCCAATGCGGCCGCACCCGTTGCTGTTAGGCCTTTGTTGAAGTTTCTCCGACTTACTTTCATAAAAGTCTTTCTCCTCAAAACATACAGCCAAGGTTCTTTACGCTATCGAGCTACAGCGAGAAAGGTAAAATCTTACAATTTTAATTGTAATTTAACCCTCGTAGCAGACGAGCATCATGGCCGGTTGGCGATGGGGAGGGCAATGCGGCCTAAGGATAAATAGGACCGCTTCGGTGGGGCTTGAATAAGGCAGGAAGACAGATACGTCGCTCCGTCTTCCTTGTCCGCAAAGTGTTATTCAGCCGCGCGAAGTTCAGCGGCCGGGACCTTTGGAGTGCGGGCGGTCTTCCGCATGTCCTTCTTTAGGTGGCGCTCATTATAGCCATTGAAGAGATGGCCGAGAAGGCCACGGTTAAGGTCAGACGTTCCGAAGAGCCAATCCATCACCGGGAATGTGAGGTTCATGTTCCGCTCCATCATGATCGACTGATTGTGATGGGCCGTGTGATGCCGCCGGATGGTGTTGACGAAGGGCATGTTACGCACGAAGGCGTTGTCCTCCACATGACAGCAGAAGTGCATGAACTCATAGACGAGATACATGGACGTCGTCGTCGTGATGAAAAGCCATCCGACATTCGGCGACAGAAGCCAGCCCAGAACAAGCGCAGCCGGGATTGACATGAGCGTGAACACGACAAGCGCATAAGGCGGGAAGAAAGTAACACGCCAATCGTGGTGATCGGCGAAGCGCATCTCATGCTCGGTAAAAAACTGATGATGCATAAGCGTGTGCCTGCTGTAGACGGCGCGGAACAGCTTAAAGCTCGACGGTCTGTGCATGAGGTAGCGATGCACATACCACTCAAAGAAATTGCTGAGCAGGAAGGTGATGGGGACGATCCCCCACTCCCACCCTTTCACAGCATTCAGGTTCGAAAGGTAGATATAGAGAGCGGTAAAGCCAATTGAGTAAATGATTGCGATATGCAGCCAGCCATTATACCAGCCCGCCACCCGGTTTCGGTAGGTGGTCCGGTAGTTCCGCTGCCGCTCCGTCATGGGTGTTGTTACAAGTTCCATGAGATCCTCCCTCAATCACTAACTTTCGCGGCCCGAGCAACACCTTCGCAGCCTAAGGCGCGAAGGTTCATCTCAACGTCCTCACTCGTAAGCTCCCATTCGTTGCTAAAATTCGCAACGACCTCTCGCATGAATGGTTGGTAAAATTTGAGCGCTTCGCGGTCATCGCCGAAGTGATCAGCGAGAATGGCGAGCGCGAGCTGAGCGGGTTCAGGCCCTTCATAGCTCCATTCAAAGCCGTACTTGGAAATTTGTTGGATATCGGTGCGCTGCGGAAGCGCGCTACCATCGACTGTAACCACGAGACCGTCGATTGTACGGTCTCCTTTATAAACTTTGCCCATGCGGACCCCCGCGAAATACCATAGTCTGACGGCAGGTGATGTATTAACAATACATATGACAAGGGGCACACAAAAGCGAATGTTTCATGTCCTCGATTGAGCCAAACTTCAAAGCGCTCCTCTTATTTGCGCTCTGCTGGACGCTCGTCTGCTTCGGCTCCTTTCTCATGGCCGGAATGCTGCCATTGGGGGCGGCGGCGAAGGAGATCAGACAGCCAACCGGCGTGCTTTTGCTCGTGCTAAACGCGGCGCTCATCCTTATCTTGACCGGCTTTGTGATCCTTCTTGGCTATCGCGATCTTCGCTGGACATCGGTCGTGATTTCGGCAGGGTCCATCTTTCTGCTTGCGCCATTTCTTGTGCAGGATCTGCCGGATGCCATCAAAAATGGCCGCAAAGGTCTGCTGCTACTGCTCGCGCTTCTTCTGTGCGCGATTGCGCCCCTCGCTCAGTTCGCGCTTCCCATTAAGCTATAATCGTATGCTTGGCATTTGCTTCGGAGTTAAACCATGCCAGTCAAGATAAAGATCCTTCTCTCGTTTGTGGTGGCAGCGGCTGCTGTTGCTGGCTTCTTTTTTCAGCAATATCTGGGTAAAGAGCCGCAGAGCTACGCAGCGCTGGCGATAGGCGTAATTGCGGTTGGCGGCATGTGGGTTTTCCCGGAAGTTTCTCACAAGAAAGAGAAATAGGTTCCTGAAACCAATTGCTTAGCCAGGATTGGGCACACAATTTGAAAGACCGCTCGTATAGCGCAGCCGTGCTGCATGCACCCAAGACTCCCCTGAAAATCGAGACGGTTCATGCGACACCGCTTCAGCCGGGCGATGTGCTTGTCCAGATGAAGGCCGCAGGTCTTTGTCACACGGATCTCGAAGTCATCGAGGGCGAATTACGCAACCCCATGCCGATTGTGCTTGGCCATGAGGGGGCAGGTATTGTCGTCGAAACGGGAGAAGAGGTGACGGGCGTCAGACCCGGAGACCACGTCATCCTCTCTTGGAATCCCCATTGCGGGCACTGTTTCTATTGCGACAGGGACCTACCCATACTTTGCGAGACCTATCTGGCGCAAGGGCCGGTCGCGAAGCAATTTGACGGCAAAAGCCGCGCGGTGCTCCCCGACGGACGCGACCTACACCACCTCATGTTTCTCGGCGCGTTCGGCGAATATTGCATTGTGCCCGCCCAGTCGGCGATCCCGGTTTCGAAGGAAATGCCTTTCGATGCCGCCTGTCTTATCGGCTGCGGAGTGATGACCGGAGCAGGTGCAGCCCTCAATCTTGCGGATATTCACTTTGGCGATACCGTTTTGGTCATCGGCTGTGGTGCGGTTGGACTAAGCGCGGTGCAAGGTGCGCGATTGGCTGGGGCCGGGCAGATCATCGCCGTCGATCTCAATGAGAATAAGCTCGCATTGGCTGAAGAAGTCGGCGCAACCGTTCTCATCGATGGACGGACCGACGCTGCTAGCAAGGTCAAATCATTGACCGGCGGACGCGGAGCCGACGTCGTCTTAGAGTCAGCCGGAAACGAGGCCGCATTTCGCTTAAGCGTGGAAGCGTCCCGCCCTGGAGGCCGGGTCATCTGGCTTGGGAAGACCGACATAATGAGCGATGTGAAGTTTCGCTGGGGATCGCTGATGCAGGAGAAGCGCATTCGCCGATCAAGCTATGGTGGTGCTCGTCCGGCGCGCGACTTTCCACTGCTCGCTTCGGCCTATCTTGATGGCAAGCTTATGCTCGATCCCCTCATTTCCCGCCGCATTGGCCTGCACGAAATCAACAGCGCCTTTGATGCTCTAAAAGCGGGCGAGGTGATACGAAGCGTGGTGATTTTCGATTAAAGCGGATCGCGACGGCGGAAGCCGCTGCCGCGATGAAGTTGAGGCCGGATCGCGAGGGGCGTTGCCCCTAAAGCGCAGTCAGGCCGCCGTCGATGGCGAGTGCATGGCCGGTCATGAAGCTGTTCGCCGGGCTGCAAACCCACAGCATAGCCTGAACGACCTCTTCAGCGCGGCCCAAACGTCGCATCGGTATGGCGCTTGTGATGCGCGCGAGCGCCTCTTCCCGCGTGCCTCTCATATTGGCGAGGCTATTAAGCACCATCGGCGTTTCCGCGAATGAAGGGCAGATAGCGTTTATCCTGATGCCAATTTTCGCATATTCGACAGCGGCGCTTTTCGTCAGCCCGATCACGCCGTGTTTTGCAGCCGAATAGGCCGTGAGAAGTGGCGCACCGCTAAGACCTGCAGCGGAAGAGACGTTCAGGATCACCCCGCTTTTTTGCTGCTCCATCTGCTTGAGCTGATGCTTCATCGCGAGAAAAACCGCGATAAGATCCACGCGGATGACGCGCTCCATTGCCTCGGTTTCGAGATCGGCGAGTTTGCGATGTGGATGACCGATGCCCGCATTGTTGACCGCAACGTCGAGGCGTCCGAAATGGCTCACGCTCGCTTCCACCAGCTTCTGCGCGGTTTCTTCGAGGGCAATATCACCAGGAAACGCGACGACATCCGCGCCACTGTCGCGGATCGCGGCTGCCGTTTCCTCAAGTTCCTTTTCAAGAATATCGGTGAGGACGAGACGCGCGCCCTCGGCGGCGAATTGCTCGGCGGCGAGACGGCCAAATCCCCGGGCGGCTCCTGAAATGATGACAGCCGCGCCGTTATATCTTTTATCGCTCACTATGCGGACCTTTGCGGGAAAAGCTTACGACTAGCCTTAGAATAGCGCAGTTCCGCCAAGCTGTAGCCTAACCGAAGGACTCATAGTAAACTATGGCTGCATGATCGAACACGCCAATGTCGGCGCTGCTAACTCAGTTCAGTCCCTTCAGGCCGTCCGATAATCCAGCAAGCGGCGCAGGGAAGCCGATGCCGAAATCCGGGGTCGGGTACACGATGAAGCTTGCCGTTTTGCCCGCCGCCATTTTATTGACCAGCGTGTCATCCACAGGAAGGTCGGCAACGCAGCCAAATTTCCAGCATTTTATGAACTTTACGTGGCCCATGTCGGCCTCGTCGACCTTCAGCCCTAGCCCCGTTGGCAGCATCACCCCGAGTGGAGCAACCACGCGCAGAATTTTCTTGTCGCTATCGAATGCGCGCATCAGGAGGACCGTCAAAAACATATTCGGACGATCTTCGAGCTTAAGATCTTGCACCAACGCGCATTTGTCCCCTTTCGCGCCCGCGATCTGCGCGCATTTCAGCTTCCAAGCGCCATAGACGGCCTTAACCTGGCCGGAACCGACTTCCGACTGTGCATGGCTAACGGTTGGGGCGAAGGCGAGAACAACGCATGCAAGGAGAAGCCTGGCCGAAAAAAACATGAGTGCAAACCAAATCTTGATGGCGTGGGTTTTCTGATTCCCCCTCGCAAGTCGGGGGGGAATAGGGCTAAATTGAGACTGTTGCTCCGCATCTGCGGCGTTAGTACCCGTTAATCGCAGCGCAGGCGGATTGAAGGAGTCTTTTCAACCTGATAAAGCCTGTTGCGCACACGGGGCATGCCAAAAGCGCGGCATTTGTACGCCTGTTCAAATCGCTTATGCCCCACTAGACATACGTCATGGGAATAAAATTCGAAGGTCAGAAAATGAAGGCACGAATTGGCGCGCTTGCGTGTTTGTCCGGTTTAGCGGCCATCGCTTGGTCTCACGGCGCTATTGCGGCAGATAACGCTCCCAAGGAATGGCAGATAGACCTTCCGGCAGCTGCCACGCCCGTTATGGAGGGCATGCGGAATTTTCATAACCTGTTGCTCGTCCTAATAGTCGCGATCGTGCTTTTCGTTATGATCCTCCTGGCGTGGGTGATGTACCGCTACAGGGAAGCCGCCAATCCGGTTCCCTCCAGGACCTCGCATAACACGATGATTGAGGTACTATGGACGATTGTTCCGGTTCTCATTCTTGTCGTTATCGCTATCCCGTCTTTCCGTTTGCTTTACTGGCAATATGAGTTTCCAAACCCGGATGTGGTCGTGAAGGTGACCGGGAAGCAGTGGAACTGGGCTTACGAATATCCACAGGATAAAATCTCGTTCGACTCTTTCATGCTCGACGAGAAAGACCTGAAGCCAGGGCAAATCCGCCTTCTCTCGGTCGACAATGAAATGGTGGTGCCGGTCAATAAGGTGGTTCAGGTCCTCATCGCAGCAGCAGACGTGACTCATCAGTGGACGGTGCTTGGATTCGGCGTCCGTGCAGACGCTATTCCTGGCCGCGTAAATAGGACGTGGTTCAAAGCGACCGAAACCGGCACATTCTACGGTCAATGCTCTCAGCTTTGCGGCAACGGTCACCCTTACATGCCGATTGTGGTCCGCGTCGTTAAAGACGACGAATATAAGAACTGGGTAGCTAATAAGCAGAAGACCGCAGCCTTACAAGCAAACCAAGTGGCATCCGCGCAATAAGGCCGCGCTCAATTACGAATTACGTTTCGAGATTTAGAGGAATAAGGGACACAGTAATGGCGAAGGATCTGGCAGCCGCTGGTCATGACGATCACCCAGGTTTTATCAGCCGGTGGTTATTCTCGACGAACCATAAGGATATCGGTACGCTCTATCTGATATTCGCGATCATCGCGGGGATTATCGGCGGTGGAATGTCCATCCTCATGCGCATGGAGCTGGCGCAGCCAGGACTGCAGATTTTCTCAAGCTCGCAGGCCTATAACGTGGTCATGACCGGCCACGGCGTTATCATGGTCTTTTTCATGGTCATGCCGGCGATGATCGGGGGCTTCGGCAACTGGATCGTGCCGCTGATGATCGGCGCGCCCGACATGGCTTTTCCGCGCATGAACAACGTATCCTTCTGGCTCTTGCCTGCGTCGTTCACGCTGCTGATCCTTTCGCTCTTCGTCGAAGGCGCGCCAGGCGTAAACGGCTTTGGTGGCGGGTGGACGCTTTATCCCCCACTCAGTGAAAGTGGCCATCCTGGACCATCAATGGATTTCGTGATCCTTTCGCTACATTTGGCGGGTGCTTCCTCAATCCTCGGCGCCATAAACTTCATCACGACGATATTCAACATGCGCGCCCCGGGCATGACGCTGCATAAGATGCCGCTCTTCGTCTGGTCCATCCTCGTGACGGCATTCTTGCTGCTGCTGTCGCTTCCCGTCCTTGCCGGCGCGATCACCATGCTGCTGACAGACCGGAATTTCGGCACGACCTTCTTTGATCCGCAGGGCGGCGGCGATCCGCTATTGTTCGAGCATCTTTTCTGGTTCTTCGGTCATCCTGAAGTTTACATTCTGATCCTGCCAGGCTTCGGAATGATCAGCCAAATCGTCGCCGCCTTCTCCAGGAAGCCCGTTTTCGGCTATCTCGGCATGGCCTATGCAATGGTCGCCATCGGAGCCATCGGCTTCATCGTTTGGGCGCATCATATGTTCACAACCGGCATCGGCGTGAACACGCAAGCCTACTTCGTATTTGCGACGATGGTGATCGCAGTTCCCACTGGCATCAAGATCTTCTCCTGGATCGCGACCATGTGGGGCGGATCCATCCAGTTCAAAACGCCAATGGTATGGGCGATCGGCTTTATCTTTCTCTTCACTGTCGGCGGCGTGACGGGCGTGGTGCTCGCAAACGCAGCCATCGACCGGCAACTCCACCAAACCTATTATGTGGTGGCGCACTTCCATTACGTGCTTTCGCTCGGAGCTGTGTTCGCGATCTTCGCGGGCTTCTATTACTGGTTCCCAAAAATGTCGGGATACACCTATTCGGAGTTCCTCGGGAAACTGCACTTCTGGACGACGTTTGTCGGTGTTAATCTGACCTTCTTCCCGATGCACTTCTTGGGTGCCGCAGGGATGCCACGCCGCTACGCCGATTACCCGGACGCTTATGCAGGCTTTAACTACATCGCCTCTATCGGCTCATATATCGGAGCGTTTAGTGTACTGGTTTTCCTCGTGACCGTGGCTCATGCCTTCCTGCGTAGGCAGCAGGCGGCAGCAAATCCTTGGGGTCCGGGAGCTACCACGCTAGAATGGACGCTTTCATCACCGCCGCCATTCCATGCATTCGAGGAGCTTCCACGGATCAAGTAAGGCGATGGGCAGGAACTAGACGGAATAAAAGCGCCTCGCTGGATGCAAAGCCGCTCCAGCGAGGCCAAACCGTAAGAAGATAGCTATGAGCGACACCCAACTCTCAAATCCCGCTACATCATCCGGGCAAGCCACAACGGCCAGTGTTGGGGATTATATTGCGCTCTTGAAGCCAAGCGTGATGTCGCTTGCGGTGTTTACCGCCGGTGTTGGAATGGCGATTGCTCCAACACATCTCCACCCCATCATGGCCATTACCTCCCTCATCTTGATCGCGATGGGCGCAGGCGCGGCGGGTGCGCTGAATATGTGGTACGACGCCGATATCGATGCGCTCATGCAGCGGACCGCCAAACGGCCAATCCCGCGCGGGCGTATTCCTCGCGAGGAAGCCGCTGGCTTCGGACTTTTTCTCGCGGGCTTCGGCGTATTGAGCCTCGGACTGCTTATAAACTGGGTGGCCGCCTCCCTGCTCGCCGGGAGCATTTTTTTCTACCTCGTCATCTACACGGCATGGCTGAAGCGCCGCACGCCGCAAAACATCGTCATCGGCGGAGCAGCGGGCGCGCTGCCTCCGATGATCGGTTGGGCGGCTGCCACCTCATCGGTGTCGTGGGAGTCGTTTTGCCTATTCCTCATTATCTTTCTGTGGACGCCTGCGCATTTCTGGGCATTGGCGCTCTATCGCGCGAAGGATTATGAACGGGCAGGCATCCCGATGATGCCGAATGTGCGCGGCGCGGCTCATACCAGGACGCAGATTCTCGGATACACCATCGCTACGGTTCTGTCGGGCTTTCTCCCGGTCGCAATGGGTTTCGCAAGCTACGGATATGCAGCCGTCGCGTCTCTCTTGGGCGCTGGTTTCTTGCTATGTGCGTGGCGCGTCTTTCGCGGACAGGAGGGCTTCGAAGGCGATAAAGCCAGCCGGAAGCTTTTCACCTTCTCGATCCTTTATCTCTTTGTACTTTTTGGCGCATTATGGGCGGAACATGGCTTCGGACTCGTCAAATAACGAGCGCGGATTTCAATCCGCTGATAAGCCGTCGCGCCCGGAGCTGTCATCGCAGGCGCAGACCGAGGCTGACAAGAGGCGGAGACGCCTCCGCTCGCTCGCCATCGCATGGGCGCTTTTTGCCATGGCTGTGATGTTCTTCCTGGTAACAATAGTGAGGCTCGGTGGAAATGTCGCCAACCGGCCCCTTTGAACCCACGCTCCATACTTCGGACCGCTCGAAGGCTTCCTCGCGAGGAAATCAGCGGGTGGCGCTTGCGCTTACCTTCTTCGTAGCCTGCATGGTGGGGCTATCGTTTGCTGCTGTTCCGCTCTACAGGATGTTCTGCGCCGCTACGGGTTACGCGGGCACGCCGCAACGTGCGGCGGCGGCTTCTGCCACGACCTCTCCCGAGATAATCACAGTGCGCTTTGACGCCAATGTATCGCCGGGCTTGAAATGGACTTTTGAACCCGTGGAACGGGACGTGACGCTCCACATCGGAGAGAACCGTCTCGCATTTTACCGCGCGACTAACAATTCGAACGAGACGATTACCGGTTCCGCCACTTTCAACGTCGTGCCCGAACTCATTGGGCAGTATTTCACCAAGGTGCAATGCTTCTGCTTCCAGGAGCAGACCTTGAGGCCCGGCGAGACGATTGAAATGCCTGTCTCATTTTTCGTCGATCCAGAAATTCTGAAGGACCGGGACGCCAAATTGATCCGCGATATGACGCTCTCATACACGTTCTATAAGATCCAAAATACGGCCTCGGACGCTGCCGCAGGGAAGCAGTCGGCCATGCCGAGCCAGCCGACCCAGTTGGGAGGGTAGGGCCATGGTTAAGCGCACTTCTAGTCAACATCAGAAATCCGGGCTAACACCTGCCTGCAAATCTCGGGGAATTTAATGGCTCACGATCACGCGAAACATCACGATTACCACCTCCTGCCGCCGAGCCCCTGGCCGATCGTAGGCTCCGTGGCCGCCCTTATCCTCATGGTTGGGGCAGTGGTGTGGATGAAAACGAGCCAAGGCGGCGTCTTCGGTCTTCAAGGGCCGTGGCTGTTCTTCGCTGGCCTCGCGGCCGTGCTGGCCACGATGTTCGGCTGGTGGCGCGATGTGATGTTCGAGGGCGTCTATAAGGGCGATCATACACCCGTTGTGCAGATCTCGTTGCGCTACGGCATGATCCTTTTCATCGCCTCCGAGGTGATGTTCTTCGTCGCATGGTTCTGGGCCTATTTCGACGTGTCGCTCTTTCCTGGCGACGTTCAAACGCTGAAGGATGGCTTGCAAATCGGCGTCGTGGGCCGCGACGCAGTAACTGGCGGGCATTGGCCCCCGATGCCAAGCGAGTATTTCAAGCACACCTTCGATCCTTGGGAATTGCCGCTCTTCAACACGCTGGTGCTGCTGACCTCGGGCACGACCATCACTTGGGCGCATCACTCGCTTCAAGTCGGTGATCGGAAGGGGCTGTTATGGGGGCTCGGGCTGACAATCCTGCTCGGAATGCTCTTCACTGCCTGCCAAGCCTATGAATATAGCCACGCTGGATTTCAGTTTGCCGGTAACATCTACGGTTCGGTCTTCTTCATGGCCACCGGCTTTCATGGCATGCACGTCCTCATCGGAACGATCTTCCTGATCGTCGTGTTCTTTCAATCCCTTGCTGGTCAGTTTACGCCGAAGCGTGAATTTGGCTTTGAAGCAGCGGCATGGTATTGGCACTTCGTTGACGTGGTGTGGCTGTTTCTTTTTGCGAGCATCTACGTTTGGGGCGCCGGACACCACGCCGCCGGCTAACTCCGCCACTGATAACGCAGCTCAGCTTTGGAGGCCGTCATGGTCGAAGCCCAAATCTCACCCTGGATTTCTGGGCTTCGTTGCCGGTGTCCGAGATGCGGGAAGGGACCGCTTTTTACGGGCTTTCTGACGCTGAGGGATCGCTGCGCCGCGTGCGGGCTGGACTACGGTTTTGCGGATGCAGGGGACGGTCCGGCAGTCTTCATCATGCTGATCGTCGGCTTTATCGTCACAGGCGGCGCGTTGGCGGTGGAAATCCTCTACACGCCTCCGTTCTGGGTTCATGCCGCTCTGTGGCTGCCGCTTGCGATAGCGCTGCCTCTTCTTATTCTTCGGCCATTTAAGGCAATCCTCATCGCGCTCCAATATTATCACAAGGCTTCCGAAGGCCGCGTTGGCGATTAAACCGGCGGGATGGCCGTCAGCTTTGGACTGGAACCAACCGTGAGCGAAGCAAAGAGCCGCGCCATATTCGTGATTTTCGCGATTGTCGCCATAGCGGGCCTCGTATCGCTGGGGCTATGGCAACTAGAGCGGCGCGCCTGGAAAAACAATCTTGTCTCGCAATTGACTCTCGGGATTTCGCAACCGCCCGTGAGCTACAAGCCGCCGTCCGCCGAGGACCTAAATCCTCGAGAGTTCGGGCATGTGCGCCTTCACGGCACATTGCACAACTTGCAAAGCGAAAAGATGTTGGTCCCGACGCCTGAGGCCCTTCGCGGCCGAGTAAAGGACGGCTTTGGCTATCTGATTTTCACACCGCTCGCGTTCGACGGCAATGCCGTGTTCGTTAATCGCGGTTTCGTACCCGCAAGCCTTGCCGATGCGCTTCTTGCAAAGAAAGAAGATCAGGAGCACACCGTAACGGGTATCATTCGCAATGCGGAAAAGCCCGGTTCGTTCACGCCCGCGCCTCAGCCCGAAAAGCGGCTCTTCTACGCGGCGGACATTCCCGCTATGGCCGCAAGCGTTGGCAAAGGCGGAAGTCCGATAATCGATAGTGAATATATCGAGGCGGACCAAACGCCAAATGAGGGCGGCTGGCCGCGTGGCCGCGATCCGCATATTTTACTGGCGGGTATCTCCAACCGCCATCTTGAATATGCGCTCACTTGGTTCGGACTCGCCGGGGTGCTCATCGTCGCGTCCGGCTTCTATATCCTCCGAAAATGAACTGAGCCGGTAGGCTCACTTGGAGCTTTTCATGGTAATAGCAAACATGTCCCGAACCTTGCTGGCCATCAGTGCTTGCTGTTTGCTCTTAGTGTTTGCAAATCCAGGCATCGCGAGCGAACAAAACGGTGATCTAAGTCAAATAATTGAAAAATTAAAGTTCTTATCTGACAAGCAGGGACGGGAACCGGAAGAGCAATCATCTTTTATGGATATAAAGAAAAAAGTGAGAGACCTAGAACTGAATGATAATTCTTTAGAAAGAGAAAAGCTAACGGATATACTGATTTACATGCTCCTGAATGGCAAAGGTTACAATAAAACTTTCGCGTTGATGATCATTGGTGACCTTCCTTATAATTCTCCGAAATTAGTGCAAGCGTTGCATGAAGATCTACTTGATATTCCGAAATGTAACGGCATAGATTGCCTGATTATGGGCACGTCATTTCTTGAAATAATTTGCGTAACATTACACAAAAAAGACCCAGCGAATATCGGGCCTCGGTGCGAGAAAGAGATCGGGTGGCAGTTGCCGCTGCGCTGAAGGCATTGCTCTGCTAATGGGGATGATTGACATCAAAGCGAAAAACGGTTTGCGCTTCGCTGGCTGAAGATGACTCTTTGAAAAGACGGTCTTAAGGTGAACTCCATGGTTCATGATGCGTCGAATGGCTCAATGATGGCATATGTTTCGACGAGGCAAAGCAGCCCCGAGGTGAGTTTTGAGGAGGCGCTCCTCGCCGGGCTCGCGCCTGATGGCGGCCTTTACATGCCTTCGTCCTGGCCCAAATTGGAGCAGCTCGACGAGCCTGCGCGCGCAAAGTATGAGACTGCCGCCGCCGCCGTAATGGCGCCGTATACAGGCGGAAACCCTGATTTCGTGGAATTATCATCCCTCGTGGCGCGGGCTTATTCGCAATTTGCCCATCCTGATATAGCTCCACTTAAGGAAATCGGCCCCGATCTATTTCTCCTCGAGCTCTTTCATGGGCCGACCTTCGCGTTCAAAGACTTCGCTATGCAGGTCCTGTCGCTCATGATGGAGCGCGCGTTGAACCGCAAGGGGATGCGAACCACGATCCTCGGCGCGACCTCCGGCGATACGGGCGCGGCTGCTGTGGAAGCCTTCCGAGGCAGGAAGGACATCGAGCTATTCATCCTCTTTCCCCATGGCCGCATCAGCGACGTTCAGCGCCGCCAGATGACCACCGCCGCCGAGGGCAACATTCACGCCATCGCTATCGAAGGCACCTTCGACGATGCCCAAACAATTGTGAAGTCTCTCTTCGGCGACGCGGAATTTCGAGCGCGGCACGCACTTTCGGCGATCAATTCCATCAATTGGGCGCGAATAATCGCGCAAGCCGTGTATTATTTCACGAGTGCTGCTAAGCTTAGGTCTGCAATTCCGCCAAGCTTTACGGTGCCGACTGGAAATTTCGGCGATATTTTCGCAGGCTATGCGGCTCACAAAATGGGGCTACCGCTGGACAAACTCGTGATTGCGACCAACGAGAACGATATTTTGGCTCGCACCTTAGCTACGGGCCGCTATGAGCCGCGCGCCGTTTTCGCCAGCGACAGTCCGAGCATGGACATTCAGATTTCGAGCAATTTCGAGCGGCTGCTTTTTGAAGCGAGCGGACGCGATGCAGGCTTCATCCAGCACGCCATGAGCCGTTTGCGTGATCAAGGCGCGTTTGACATTCCGAAGGAAACGCTCGCGACAATCCGCAACCGCTTTTCAGCGCATCGCGTTACGAGAGATGAAGCCGGTGCCGCCATGCGCGCCCTCTACGATGAAATGGGCTATCTTGCCGATCCGCATACTGCGGTCGGGCTTGCTGCCGCGAAGAAAGAGCTTGCGAGCGCCGAAGGTAAGGGACCGATGGTGGTTCTGTCGACGGCCCATCCTGCAAAATTTCCGGACGCCGTTCGCCGCGCAACAGGTCAAACACCAGAATGTCCTGAAAAACTTAGACGCTGCTTAACCGGCGAAGAGCGGTTTACCGTGCTCCCCAATTCCGCAGCCGAGGTTGCGAACTATATTCGCAATAGCACAACTTAAGAATTTTGACGTGAGGTCCACCGATGACAGTGCAAGTGAGCCAACTTGGGAACGGTATGCGTATCGTGACCCACAATATGCCGGGCCTCGAAACCGCATCCATCGGTATATTTGTAACCGCAGGCGCGCGCGCTGAAACCGACAACGAGCACGGCGTCGCGCATTTCCTGGAGCATATGGCCTTTAAAGGCACCCCAACGCGCACCCCAACGCAAATTGCGGAGGAAATAGAAGGAGCGGGAGGCGCTCTCAACGCGGTAACGACGCCCGAGGCGACGAACTATTACGCTCGCGTCCTCAAAAACGATGTCCCCTTAGGCCTCAATCTTATCGCCGATATCCTTCTCAATCCGTCTTTCAACGAAGAGGAGTTGGACCGTGAGCGCGAGGTTATTCTGCAGGAAATCGCGGCGACGCAGGATAGCCCGGACGATCTCGTGTTCGACCTCGCTATCGCGGAAGCCTATCCCGGCCAAGCGCTTGGGCGTTCGATATTAGGCACGGATCGCACCATATCCCGGCAATCCGGCTCCGATCTCAAGCGATTTCGTAATGAGAACTATTCCGCGTCCCGGATGATCCTGAGCGCGGCCGGCGCGGTGGATCACGACTCTATTCATCGCGTCGCCGAGCAGCTCTTTGTCGGGCTTCCCACTGAGGCTCCGAGAACAATCAAGAAGGCGAAATTTGAAGGCGGCAACGCCTCCTCCGACAAGCGCTTCGAGCAATGCCATTTGCTTTACGCCTTCGAGGGCTTTCCCAATCATCACGAGGACGCCTTCGCTGGCCGCATTTTCGCATCGATAGCCGGTGGAGGAATGGCGTCGCGGCTGTTCCAGGAGGTCCGGGAAAAGCGCGGCTTGTGCTACGATATTCATGCGTTCGACTGGGGATATTCGGACAGCGGCATTGTTGGCCTTCACGCCGCAACGAGTTCGCAGCAACTGCGCGAACTATCGATTGTAACGTTGCGGATATTTGCGGAACTCGCTGACACAGGGCCGACGGCCGAAGAGCTTGCTCGCGCAAAGGCGCAGATGAAAGCTGGCCTCTTTATGAGCCTCGAAAGCTGCGAAGCCCGCGCCGGTCAACTCGCTTGGGACCTTATCGTTTTCGGTAAGCCGATAACGAATGAGGAACTCATCGAAAAAATCGAATCTATCTCGCAAGCCGACGTTCAAGCTGTGGGACGCCGCTTCCGGGGAGCTGCTGGGATGGTGTCGGCGGTGATAGGTGCGAGAGGAGCATCGTCGGTGGTGTCCGATGCGGCTGAGGCCTTCCTGTCCGGCGCGCCGATGGCCGCGTGACGTTCGGGCATGTTCGGCGGGACAGGAATATTCTTCTCAGAAGCGAGACGCATCGACGGCGATGGAGTGTTCCTTCGTGAGCCGCAGATGGGAGACTACAAGGCTTGGGCAAATTTGCGGGAAAAGAGCCGCAATTTTCTGGAGCCTTGGGAACCGCGATGGGCGAAGGACGAGCTAAGCCGTCATACTTTTCGTCGCCGCGTTCGCTATTATCAACATGATGCGCGGCAGGATCTCGGTTACGCCTTTTTTCTGTTCAGAAGCTCTGATAGCTGCCTGATGGGCGGCGTAACTTTGAGTAATATCCGCCGCGGCGTTAGCCAAAGTTGTTCACTCGGATACTGGATCGGTGAGCCCTATGCCCGGCAGGGCCATATGACGAAGGGCGTGCGGGCAGTTATCTGGTATGTGTTCGACGTGTTGAGGATTCATCGGTTGGAAGCGGCCTGCCTGCCCGAGAATAAAGCGTCGGCAGCTCTCCTGACCAGGACAGGGTTTCAATATGAAGGGCTCGCCCGGCGGTATCTTAAGATAAATGGCATATGGCAGGATCATTGGGTTTTTGCACTCCTTAGTGACGATCCGTTGCCTTGACGGCGGCCAGGACAGCGAGGCGTCAAAGTGAAGCTTGCAAAAAGCGGGGGCGGCAGGATCGCCAGGACGGGTAGCCTTGTCTTGGCTTTGCTCGTTGCACTATTTGTCTGTTGCGCGACCCAAACATGGGCAGTCGAGCCAATCGTCATCGGACCGGACGACGAGAAAATCGATATCACGCTTCTCGGCGAGTTTTACGAACGGCGCGGCGATAAACTAAGCGTTGAGACTGCCCCAGGCGCAGACGCGATTGTCGGCCGGATGACGGTTTCCGCCAAAACGTCTGGCACAAATCCGAGCTGGGTTGTGTTCGCGCTTAGCAATCCCACGGACAAGCCCATCTCGCGATGGCTTACGGCGCAGCGTTACGACATTATTGGGTCCAGGGTCTTGTGGCCTGATCTCGACGCGCCACGAATTACCAATGTCACGCCGTCGCTGGGCTTCCGCCCCGAGCGCAACGAAGACTTTGATTTTCTGGATATTTACCGCATCTCAATCGAGCCAGGCACGACGGTCACTTTCATCGTCGAGCTGGCTTCTGCCTCCGTCCCGCGCCTCTATCTTACGTCACCCGCCAGCTTCGGCAAAAGGCAGCGCGATCAAAGCCTCTTTCAAGGCATTCTCCTCGGCATTACCGGAATTCTCGCGGTCTTTCTCACGGCGATTTTTGCTGCAAATCACAAGGCTATCTTCCCTGCGGCTGCTCTCGTCGCGTGGGGCGCTCTTGCCTATCTCTGTGTCGATTTCGGCTTCTGGCATAAGCTGTTTCAGCTCACCTCCGAGGATAACGGCACCTATCGAGCAGCGGCCGAGGCGGCTTTTTGCGCGAGCCTTGTTATCTTCCTTTATACCTTTCTAAATTTACGGCTTTGGCCCGGCTGGATTACCCTTGCCTTCTTTGGGTGGATTGCCGCGCAGCTCGGCTTGATCGCGTTCGCTCTTGTCGATGCTCAATTGACAGCCGGGTTTGCGCGTTTGTCTTTCATCCCTATTGCCATCATAGGCAGCGGTCTCATCAGCTTCCTCGCTGTTCGGGGGCAGGAACGCGCGCTGTCGCTTCTGCCATGCTGGATGCTGTTTATGGTCTGGCTCTTCGCATCGGCGGTAACGGTTCTGGGTAAGGTATCCGGCGATGTCGTTGTATCGTCGCTCTCGGCAGGATTGGTGCTCTTCCTCGCATTGATCGGTTTCACGGTCACGCAATATGCCTTCCAAAACAACGACGTGGGCGTAATTGGAGAGGACGCCGGACAATTCAAATTGCGCGTTATGGCCTTGGAAGCATCCGGCGCGAGCGTTTGGGAATGGGACGGACGGCGCAACGAGATTAATACCGGGTCTGAAGTTGAGTCATCGCTCAGTCTGCCGATGGGCTCGCTTCGATGTTCGGCGGACGATTGGCTTCAGTTCCTTCACGCCTCCGACCGCGAGCGCATGCGTCTGACGCTCTGGACGGTGCGCGAACGTCAAGGCGGTGAAATCAATCTTGAATTCCGCATGAAACGGACCGACGGAGGCTATCTCTGGTACGAACTGCGCGCCGTCGTCACGCCGCAGCGGACCACGCGCGCATTGCGCGGCGTTGGCCTGATGCGGAACGTTACAACGCACAAGCGGGCGCAGGAACGGCTGCTGCACAATGCAATAAGAGACGGCCTCACCGGCCTTCCCAATAGAGAGCTGTTTCTGGACCGGCTCCAATTGGCAATCGCGCGCGCCCGCGATGAGAACATCAAGCCGACCGTCTTTTTCATCGACGTCGATGAGGTAAAAGCTCAGAACCGCGCGCCCGATTTTACAACCAACGATGGCGTTCTCCTAACTATAGCGCGCCGCCTCGCGCGCCATATATCGCCTCAAGACACACTTGGTCGCGTAAATCCGCTTCAGTTCGCGATTTTGATTTCCGCTGATACGGAGCCTCGGCATATTGCCATGCTTGCGGAGCGTGTTCGCCGCTCGCTGCGCACCCCTATGAAGATAGGCGGGCGCGATTTGGTTCTGACCGGCAGTATTGGCATCGCCATGTTCGACGGGAACCAGGAAAACGCCGATGAGCTGCTACGCGAGGCAGAAAGCGCGATGTACCGTGCCAAACGGGCAGGCGCTGATAGGATTGAACTCTTCAAGCCGGAGATGCGCGGCGCCACCGATGAGCGGTCAATTCTCCAAGCCGATTTGAAACACGCCATCGAACGCAGGCAGATTCGGGTGATGTATCAGCCCGTCATGCGTATTGCCGACGAGCGTCTTGCCGGGATGGAGGCGTTTATTCTATGGGATCACCCTCAGCTTGGGCGGCTCAGTCTACCAGAGTTTGAAGCGTCAGCCGAAGCGGCAGGCATGTCCGGCGAGCTTTGGGCCTATGTATTCGAACGCTGCATTCGGCAGGGCGCGCGCTGGCACCGCATTTTGCAACGCGAAGATCCGATCTTCGTCAGTATCAACATGTCGAGCCAGCAACTCTTCCATCATGACCTCGTGCAAAATCTGCGACTAATTATCGGTCGCGAAACACTGCCGAAAGGCGCGTTGCGGCTTGAGATTGCCGAAAGCCTCGTAAACTCGAACCCTGAACAAGCAATTGAGATTATCGACTGGCTAAAAAGTCTCAATGTCAGCATCGCTCTCGATGAATTCGGAGTGAGCTTTTCCTCACTCTCCTATTGGCATCGCCTTGCGATCGACGCGATCAAGATCGACCGCACCCTTGTCACAATGAACGACAAGGAACGATCCAGCGCCATGGTGCTGAAGGCCGTGCTGACGATTGCCCATGAACTCGGCAAGGACGTTGTGGCCGTAGGCGTCGATAGTGAAGAGGATTTAGCCTATGCTCGGGCCGTCGGATGCGATTTTGGCCAAGGACACTTCTATAGCGAAATGATGACTGAGCGCGAAGTTGTTACGTTGCTGAACGCAATCGCTCGATCAACGAGACGCGACGACCGGGAGCAGGATCGGGAAGAAAAGCGCGCGGCGCGCAAGGCCGAGAAGGAAAGAGAGCGCGAGGACAAAGGCAAGGAAGAGGAGCAAGTGCTTGCCCTTGCTGCGCCCATTCCACTGCCTCCTCCAATGCCTGAAAATGAAAGAGGCCACCCTCGCGCTGGGCTCCCACGCAATGGCGTACGCGACGAAGGCGTTCCACGGGGGCCAAATGGTTCGCGCCAGAACGCGTCAATGCCAGACGCTGCCTCGCCTGTTAGAAGACCAAGGCCGGAAAACCGGCCGCGGCGGTTTCCACTGCCAACCGGCCGTCACGAAAATTGAGCCAGTAGGAAGGGTAGCGCAGGGGCTATTCGTGCCCCTCCGCTGTAGGCGCGGAGCATCGACAGCTCGTCCAAGCGCTTTCCCAGCATGTGCGCAAGCCTTCCTCCTCTGCTTCGGACCGCACCAATAAGAGGAGATCGCATAGGGATTGATCTTCGAACTCCCAGGCCGCTTCCAATAGCAAAGACGAAAGAGACCGCGTCTCTAACCAGTCCTTCAACTGCGGCAGCGCTGTCAGGTCTTTACGAAGTGCCAAACCGACGAGCGCCTCTTCCTGAACGGTCGGTTCGTCATCAACCAAACGGAGGTAAAGCGTTTTCCTGACGAGCGGTGTATCCAGTTTATGCATGGACAAAAGGAAAGTGGCCCAATCACGGTTCGAAACATCGCTGTCGCTGGTCAGGGTGATGAGCTGTTGAAGATTGGCATCGCCCTCTTCGCCTCCCAACGGCGCCGAGCCGCTAGCGACGAGTTTCAAGAATTCCGATTTTGGTTCATACGGGCGCGACATCCGGCAAGAGTGCTACCAAGTCCTTAATGTCCGCAACCTACCCGAGGGTGCAAACGTGGCTATCCAACTCTATTCCAATAATGTGGCACATTCGAAAAGAGTATAAATAGCGACGAAAATCTCTAAGCGCGCCCGGATGCGCCGACCAGACGACTAGGATCGACCCCTAGTCTGCGAAGAGCGCGGGCATATTTGCTTTCCAAATCATTATCGAAAATGATCTCAGAATCGGCGGGACAATTGAGCCAGCCATTGGCTTGAATTTCCTGTTCAAGCTGACCCGGTGCCCACCCGGCATACCCGAGCGCCAATATTGCCCTATCAGGACCGCCGCCTGTCGCAATCGCTTTCAGGATGTCGATTGTCGCCGTGAGACAAACGCTTTCATCAATCGGCAGAGTGCTATCCGCCGCGAAATAATCTGAACTGTGCAGAACGAAGCCGCGGCTTGTCTCCACTGGTCCGCCAAGATGCACCGCCATCGACCCCACGCGAATTGTGACAGGCCGCGACCCTGTGGCGGTTATCTCAAGCTGCTCCAAAAGCCGGGGCAGCGTGATATGCGGGGCGCGTTGATTTATAATGAGCCCCATGGCCCCTTCGGCCGAATGGGCGCATATGTATATTACGGCGCGATGGAACCGCTGGTCAGTCATTGATGGCATGGCAATGAGCAGCTGCCCATCGAGATATCCATCTGAGTTCATAGGGTCTGTGACGGTTCTCTTCCTTGACATAAGATGATGGTACCGCTTTTGCCCCGTTTTTGTGAAGGGTGTGCATCATTTTTTGTGATTAGAGGCGGCGATTTCTCCCTAACTGCTGCGTTTATGCGTTCTGATAAACGAAAAAACTTATTAGAAGTTCCGCAAAATTTTGCCCTTTTGTTCTTCCAAACGGTGAAAGCAACGAAAGCCATTCATGCTCCGCAAAGATAGATTTTCTCGCGAACGCTGATTATAAAGGTGCTGTAAACCTTCTTTTCCCCGTCCTTCGTCAGGAGAATTCAATGACAATAGCTGTTGGCAGCGCGCTCCCACACGCCACTTTCAAGGTTATGGCTGAAACAGGTCCGGCCCAGGTCACGACTGAGGAACTGTTCAAGGGAAAGAAGGCCGTTCTTTTTGCTGTGCCCGGCGCTTTCACCCCGACCTGCCACGGAATGCATCTTCCCGGCTTTCTGCGTCACGCTGCTGATTTCAAAGCCAAGGGCGTCGATCTGATCGCATGTACCTCCGTTAACGACGTGTTCGTTATGGGCGCTTGGTCGAAAGCGAGCGGCGCAGAGGGTGAGATCCAGTTCCTTGCGGATGGCAATGGCGATTTCGCTAAGGCTATCGGGCTTGAAATGGATGGAACACCGGTCGGCTTTGGCATTCGCTCGAAGCGCTACGCCATGCTCCTGGAAGACGGCGTTGTCAAAGCGCTGCATATTGAGGAGAAGCCAAGCTCGGCCCAAGCGAGCAGCGCCGAACGTCTACTCGCCGATCTTTAGGGCCAAAGCCCCCTTGCAATAGGACCCGGATGCTGCGCGCCGCTCCACGATGCGCCGCGTCCGGGACGACGGAATCCCAGCCTCGTTAGCATTGAGCAGTTCCACGCCGAGCGCCAAAAAAGACCTTGGCTCGCCACCGGCAGTTAAACTAGTCCAGGGCATCTCGCTTCCGTGCCAACTTTTAAGGAGTAAGGACCTTGCGAGCTTTCGCTTTCCCTCGCGCCGGCGCCCTCTTCGCCCTCGCCATCGCTACTATGTCCGCCGGCTGCTCCATGAGTTTGTTCGGCTCAGGTAGTGCGCCAGTGGCTGCGAATACCGCGACCCCAGCGTCGGGCCTGCAAATCACCGATACGAAAATTGGCACCGGCATTAGCCCGAAGCCCGGTCAAACCTGTGTGGTCCATTACACCGGCTGGATCTATGAGAATGGCGTCAAGGGCAAAAAATTTGACAGTTCGGTCGACCGCAAAAGGCCTTTCTCCTTTGTGCTTGGCGAGCACAAGGTGATCGAGGGCTGGGAGCGAGGCGTCAGCACCTTGCAGGTCGGCGGCAAGCGTACACTCATCATCCCGCCAGCGCTTGCCTATGGGGCGGCCGGAGGGGGAGCGGCGATTCCACCTAATGCTACGCTGATTTTCGAGGTCGAGCTTTTGGATGTGAAAGCTGGTGCCTAAAGCGTTTTGCGACCAGATTGAAGCATGGGATTCTCGACTCTGCGTCCTTAAGGTTTGGGTTGCTTCTGGCCAGCTTTGCTGGCCATCGCAATGACGGTTCCGGAAATCCTCATCGCGAAGCGGCAACGCCGCTGCGGCGATCCAGGAGTTTCACGATGCCGGTTATAGATGATCGCAAAATGCTCTAGCCCCAGTAGAGGCACGCTCACTTCTCACCGAGGCGGCTATGGACCGCAACGGCCAGGAATGGCGTAATCACGATCTACCCTCGAATGGATCGTTTATGCCGCCTCTTTGTCTTTCGGGGGTGCGGGCCGCGCCAACGCTTGCACATCCACTCCCGGTATCGAAAGCGTCGCGCGAATACCGCCTTCGGGCCGGTTATGCAGGGTTATATCGCCGCCATGGGCGCGGATAATAGAGCGTGCAATCGCTAAACCAAGGCCCACTCCACCAGTGTCGCGGCTGCGAGAATTTTCAAGGCGCACGAATGGCTTGAAGACCTTTTCTATATCCTCAGCCGGGATGCCAGGGCCGTCGTCATCCACCTGAACGGTGACTTCAGCAGTGTTGTGCGACACCGAAACCGTAGCCCGCTTGCCATAGATGACTGCGTTCTCGACAATATTGCGTAACGCCCGTTTCACGCCTATCGGTCTACAGCGGACAGCCAAGCCATCGGTATCTTCGCAAACGACGTCCCGGCCAGTATCCGCGAGATCCGCGCAAACCGTCGAAACCAATGCGCCAAAGTCTACGACACGCGTTTCCTCGTGCGTCGATTCCTCACGCGCGAAGGAAAGCGTGGCCTCAGCCATTTGCAGCATTTCATCGAGCGTTTCGATTATTTTCGCCTTGATTTCTTCGTCTTCGATGAATTCAGCACGAAGGCGCAAACTCGTAATAGGTGTGCGCAGATCATGCCCGAGCGCTGCCAGCATCTTGGTCCGGTCTTGGACGAAACGCCTGAGCCGGTCTTGCATCTCGTTGAAGGCGCGAACCGTTTCCACAATCTCGCGCGGCCCCTCCTCTTGGAGTTTCACGCCGCTTTCACCACGCCCCAGCGCCGACGCCGCGACAGCCAGCTTTTTCATAGGCCTCGTAACGCGGTTTATAACCACGACAATGCTGATTGCCGAAAAAATAGCCATCGTCAGAAGCTGAACCAGCAACGGAGTTGCAGGTGGCGCAAATGGCCTTGACGAGACTGTAATATTTAGCCATTCGCGGCTTTTTAGTGGGATTGAGATCAAGGCAAAAACTAGCCTAACCGGAGGCTGTGGCGCAAAGGACGACCGCGGGAAGAGGGTTCTTCTTATGTCCCTGTAAAGATCGCCAAACAGGAGTTCGATGCGTGTTGCTTCGTCCAATGCAGGAAATGTTGTTAGCTTATACTGACTGGTTTTATCACCGAATACTTTGTACATTTCGGCACGCAACTCAGTACCATCCTCCTCATGTTGTTCCGTCTGATGAGGGGCGTCGGCGATAGAGAAGCGAATCGCTCCGAGACTCGATGTTTTCAAAATCTTCTGATGAATGTCGGCAGGCGTCGCATCCAAAAGATAGACGACAACTTCCGTGCGCGTCATGAGGTTGCGGAACCACTCTGTGGTTAGCGCCGACCTTCTGTCATTGAGGCTCACCAATAGAGCCGCAAATTGCGATCCCAGCAGCGCGACGAGCGTCAGAGCAATGAGCTGGCCTTTCAGGCTGCGCGGAAGCAATCGCATCAGACCTTCTCCACGCCGCCGACGAACTTATAACCGCCGCCCCAGATCGTTTGAATAATCTTCGGCTCCTTCGGATCGTCCTCAATTTTGCGGCGCAGGCGGCTCACTTGATTGTCGATGCTGCGGTCGAAGAGATTGGCGGCACGCCCGCGAGTAATATCGAGAAGCTGATCTCGCGTAAGAACGAGATTGGGCCGGTGGAGAAAGGCGGTGAGCAGCAGATATTCCCCATAGGATAAAGGCGTTACAATTTGATCGTCACTTGTGAGTTCACGGCGGTCTGAGTCGAATACAAAACGATGAAACTTCAACCGTTCTCCGGCAGGCGCATCACGGCTTGGTGGCATGCTTTGCGCACGGCGCAAGACAGCGCGAATGCGAGCAAGCAATTCGCGCGGATTGAACGGCTTCGTCAGATAGTCATCGGCGCCAAGCTCAAGACCGATGATCCTGTCGGTATCTTCGGCGACAGCGGTCAGAAGGATAACAGGCGGCGACGTGGTCTCACTTAGACTGCGGCACAGGGATAGGCCGTCTTCGCCCGGCATCATTATATCCAGTACGATCAGGTCAAACGCGCCTGCCTTCAGTTGCCTGCGCGCCTCGCTTGCGTCTGCCGCGGCGGTCACGCGCATGCCGTGCTTCACCAAAAACTTCGCAAGAAGATCACGAATGTCTTTGTGGTCGTCGACGACGAGAATGTGGCTTGTTGTCTCCATCGGCCTCTCCTTAAAAGAATTTTTAGGGCGATGACATCGCAATGCAGCATTAATTATGTAACTGTCGATGTCAAAACATCGAGATTACAACATGGCGACGCAAAATTTCTTGTTTCGAACATTTATCTCAAATGACAGCCCAGGTCATTTGCCCTTAATCCTTTAGCTGTTGTTGGTAGTAACGCAGAAGAAAAACGCGGATTGCCGCTGAAAGAGATGCTGGCTCGCGAGACGCATCAATGAGTGCGACAAGTGCTGTGACGCTCATGTTCAATTGCCCGGCAACATTCTGAAGTGCGGCCCAAAAGGCGTCCTCAAGCGTAATGGATGTGCGATGGCCTGCAATTGTCAGCGACCGCTTCTTCGGCGTTGCGAGATTTGGGTCGAGGGTCAGCTCTGGAAGCTGTCCCCCGCTTTTCTGCCCTGCCATTCGGTTCAAGCGCCAGGCTTAATCATCAGCTCCGGCCGCATCAGCATATTGAACTCCTCCTCGGAGACATGGCCAAGGGCGAGCGCTTCCTCGCGAAGCGTGGTGCCGTGCTTATGTGCGAGCTTGGCGATCTGAGCGGCCTTATCATAGCCGATCTTTGGAGCGAGCGCGGTCACGAGCATAAGGGACCGTTCCAGAAGCTCCATAATCCGCTTTTCGTTAGGCACGATGCCCGTCACGCAATGATCTGTGAAGCTGACGCTCGCATCGGCCAGCAGCCGGATCGATTGCAGCAGATTATAGATCATGACCGGCTTATAGACGTTTAGCTCGAAATGGCCCTGACTGCCCGCGACAGTTATCGCCGTGTGATTGCCCATAACCTGCGTACAGACCATCGTCAGCGCTTCGCATTGGGTGGGATTGACCTTTCCGGGCATGATGGACGATCCGGGCTCATTCTCCGGCAGCGATATTTCCGCGATGCCAGAGCGTGGACCCGAACCCATGAGCCTGATATCGTTGGCGATCTTGAAGAGGCTCGCTGCCAACACATTCAGCGCTCCGGAAAGCTCGATTTCCGCGTCATTGGACGCCAGAGCTTCAAATTTATTCGGTGCGGTGACGAATGGCAGTTTGGTTTCGCCCGCAACTTCCTCGGCGAACCGTTCCGCGAAGCCAATCGGACAGTTGATGCCGGTGCCAACTGCGGTGCCGCCTTGGGCAAGCATGTAAATGCGCGGCATCGCAGCTTTTACGCGTTCAATGCCATAGCGGATCTGGGTGGCATAGCCGGAGAATTCCTGGCCAAGCGTGACGGGCGTCGCATCCTGAAGGTGCGTGCGTCCGATCTTTATAATCCGCTCGAACGACGCCGCTTTTTCTTCCAAAGCGCGAGCAAGATGATCGAGAGCCGGAAGCAGCAACGCATTCACCTGCATCGCAGCCGCGATATGCATGGCCGTGGGAAAAGTATCGTTAGAGGATTGCGAGCGGTTCACATGGTCATTTGGGTGAACCGGCTGCTTCGAACCCATTACGCCGCCAAGCATTTCGATTGCCCGGTTCGAAATCACCTCATTCGCATTCATATTCGTCTGCGTGCCAGAGCCTGTTTGCCAAACGACCAGCGGGAACTCGGCGTCAAGCTTGCCCTCGGCTACTTCTTGCGCAGCCGCGACGATGGCATCAGCAATGCGAGGCTCTAGCTGACCGAGCGCTAAATTCGTTTTGGCAGCACATTTCTTGATGATGCCAAGGGCATGGACGAGCGGTAGCGGCATGCGTTCGCCGCCGATCTTGAAATTGCCAAGGCTGCGCTGCGTTTGCGCTCCCCAATAGTGATCGGCTGGAACTTCGATTGGGCCGAATGTGTCGGTCTCAACGCGGGTGGTGGAGGAAGCGTTTTCCATGTCGTCTCAATGCTCGCAAAGGCTGTGAAAACTGCGAGACTTGGTAGCACGATGTTAGCGCCGCCGCCACCAAACAGCGTTTATTTCTCAGGATGAGCCGCAAGCGGCGGCAGCTTCATGCGCCCAAGGCTGTCAGCGGTGAGCGATCCGAAATAGAGATAACCGTTCGCGCCCTCGCGCACCGATGTAATCGGAGAATATGCGTCTTTCCCATCATACTGCAAGTTCGCGACAAGCTTTCCGTCTGGAGCAAAGGCTAGCGCGAACGCTTGAGACTTCACCGGCGGTGGCAAAAACCTCAAAACGCGCATCACCATTTTCCGGGCATATGGATATTTGCCAAGACCATCGACGATTGGGGTTCTTGGCGCATAAAGCGCGACCCAAAAGCGGTCTTGCCCGTTAAACGTGATGTTGTCCGGGAAGCCCGGCAAATTATCGGCGAAGATGTCAGTGGTTCCCGCTTTCTCGCCCTTGAGCCAATATCGGATCACGCGATAGTTGCCTGTCTCATTCACAAGAACAAAGGCTTCGTCCGGTCCAAGCGCGACCCCATTCGCGAACTGCATGCCGTTCAAGAGCACATCCGTTTTACCGGTCGCGAAGTCGTAGACCAAAAAGCGGCCATGACCGGCATGTTCCACGATGTCATCCGTCGAGTGGCCGTAACCGAATTTAGAGGAAGCGTCCGTGAAATATACCTTCGAGCCATCTTTCGTGACCGAAAGATCATCCGTAAAGCCAAACGGCACTCCATCGGCGCTCGTCGAGAGCACAGTTATTTTCCCATCCTGCCCGACACGCAATAGCCCCTTAACTGCGTCACAAACGATCACGCTGCCATCGGGATGCACGGACACGCCGAGCGGCCTGCCGCCGGTATTCGCGAGAAGCTTATAGCCGGTCCCATCGGACTCAAAGCGCGCCACGCGGCCATCATCGAAGCCCGTGTAAATGCGCCCCTGCCCATCGAGTGCGACGGCTTCCGGCCCCTTTCCGATGTTCCGTGCAATCCGCTCGATACCGGAAAGAAACGTATTTCGCCCGTAAGGCCCTGTTTCAGACGATGGAACAGGGGGAGCCTCCCAGGCCACAGGTTCAACTCCAATAGGCGCAAAGAATACGAACATGGAGAATGGCAGCAGCAAAATAAGAATAAATACAACGATCTTTCGCATTTTCCATCCCGGGGGTGGCTTGTTGACGTCTAGTCCTTATGAGATCCTTTTGAAGGATAGCGATCAAGGATGATGCCGGACTGGCCGCAATGGCGGGCGACGAGCTTGCCCGCCATTGCGAAACCAGCGGCACTTGCAAAACTCGCGCCGGTCATGCACAAAATCGGGGCGCGCTTGGAGCGAAACCGTCTCGAACTTGACCCGTGAAGCAAATCAAAGATTAAGAACGCAGAAGGCATCCCATGGCAGGGCATTCGCAATTTAAAAACATTATGTATCGCAAGGGCGCGCAGGATAAAAAGCGCTCAAAGATGTTCTCCAAGCTTGCGCGCGAAATCACGGCTGCGGCGAAGCTTGGACTGCCCGACCCCGCCATGAACCCAAGACTGCGCTCGGCGGTGCTGGCGGCGCGTGCGCAAAACATGCCGAAGGACAATATCGACCGCGCCATCAAAAAGAGCCAGGACGCGGGCGGCGAGGATTATGTTGAGGTCCGCTATGAAGGCTTCGGACCTGGCGGCGTCGGCGTAATCGTCGAAGCGCTCACCGACAACAGAAATCGCACCGCGAGCGACGTGCGCTCCACCTTTTCGAAGCATGGCGGGAACCTGGGTGAAACAGGCGCAGTGTCCTTCAGTTTCGATCGCGTCGGTGAGATTGAGTATCCGCTTGGCGCCGGAAGCGCCGATGCGATGCTTGAGGCGGCCATCGAAGCGGGGGCGGACGATTGCGAAACGGACGCGGAAGCTCATTGGCTCACCACGAGTGTCGATACCTATCACGAAACTCTCGCCGCACTTGAAAAGAAGTTTGGCCCGGCAAAATCGTCATCAATTGTCTGGCGTCCGCAAAACACCGTCGAAGTCGATGAGGAAAAAGGTGAGAAGCTTTTGAAACTGATCAACTCGCTTGAAGATTCGGACGACGTGCAAAACGTGTACGCGAATTTCGAGATGAGCGAGAAGGTGATGGCGAAGTTGAGCGCTTAATCCGCCCGCTATTCCAACTTAGGATCGCCATCACGATCTGAGCATTCAGACGCCGCGCTTAGGAATACGCACACGCTTCTTCGGCGCGGATTTTACAGCCGGAGCCTCGAGTTTGAACTTAGGCGGCGCAGGTTCTCTTAGGAAGGTTGCAGGCGGAGCCGCTTTTTCCGGCGCGTCTTCTTCCAACCCCGCCAATATTGTCCGGGCGCGGCGTTCGATAGCAGAGCAGAATTGCCCGATCATTGGATGGCCGCCCGCAGGCATGGCTTCGACCGCTTCGGCAGCGACGGCCGCGTTCCGCAATACGAGATTACCCAGGGAGCGCAAGCGAGCGATCACCCTCGTCGCGTTCAGCCCGCATTCCCGCGCGAATGCTTCCCAATGGCGCCGCTTAAGGTGCTCTCCGCGATTTTTTCCTGCGATCTTCTGAGCCAGATTGCGAGTAACACCGTCCCAGGCATCGGCGCACATGACGTCGTAAATGGGAGCCAGCGTAAATCCCTTGCCCGAGATCATCATCGAATAGTTCTTCGCATGGGCATCCGTGTCGCACACCATAACATTGAAGGCCGCGTAATCTAGCAGCCCGATCAAGTCAGGGGCCATCATGGCATTTCGCGTCAAGGTGAACATATCCGCGAGAGTCGGGCCTCGGATTCCGGTCTGGTTCGCTTCGTACTTGGCCGATGGTGGCTTCCCCAGCGCCTGGCAGAAATCCTCCTGGTGCCGCCGCCGCCAGCGTCCATCCTGTTCCAGCCGGTCATATCGCTCCACCAGAAAATAACTCCGGTCACCCGCCTTTCCGGTCGTAACCGCAGGGACATTCAACCCACAGAGTCTCGCGAGCACCATGCAGAGCGCTTCGTTTTGCACTCCGCCATAGAGCTGCTGCGAGTCCGGCTTTAAGATATAAGTTGAAGGCGCTCCATCAACGGGAATGCAAATGCGGCCTTCGCTATCAATCGCAACGCCGATTTTGCTCTGAACACCCGCAAGCGACATGGACACACCATCCTCGCCGGCAAGAAAAGGCTTGTGCGGAAGTTCATTGATAATGCGCTCAAGATTTTCAGGAGTGCCGACGGGGCGCCAAAACCCTGGATTGGTGGAGCCCGGTTCGCCAATAGACAAGGCTCCTGCCGTGTCACGGCCGATTTCGCCAAGAACTCCGATCACGTCATCGGGCGATGCGCCCAATGTCAGCCCAACGGCACGGAGTTGAGCCCCTTCCGGCAGGAGATTAGATGCCCACGGAAGGAAAACCTGGGCCGGCACCGGACGAGGCGAGAGGGGCATCAGGAGCGAGACCGGAAAGGCGCCCTTGGTGCCGAGCCATTCCGAATTGTAAACAAAGGCCGGGCCATCGGCGTGAACCTCGATAGCCCCCACCGGCCGAGCCTCGTAAAAAACACCGAGACTAGCCATCTTCGCCATCCTTTATTCCGCGAAGGTCCGGGAGCAGCGCATTGTCGCTGGCTCCCGATTCGCTAAGCAGATCAAAAAACCGTAAACCAACCGCGGCAGCGACAACTAAGGCTTTTCCGAGTTGGCAGTTGGGTTTGCCAGCCTCCAGATCAACGATGAAACGGCGTCCAACATTGGCGGCAAGCGCAAGGTCATCTTGCCGCATTCTAAGGATCTCGCGTTGTTCACGGACTAAGGCGCCAAAACGGGCAGCATATTCCCGCTCCTGCGCATGATCGCTGATTTTCAACTTTTCTGGCATCTTAATGTTCCCGCTCGGGAACATTAGCATCATTTTTGGGCTTTTTGCAACATAATGTTCCCGAGCGGGAACATTATAGCGTTTTTGCCTCGATTTGGCACGTAATGTTCCCGCTCGGGAACATTACTGGCTTTTTACCCCAGATTTCCGCCTAATGTTCCCGATCGGGAACATTAGGGACTTTTTTCCTCGGATTTTGGCTTAATGTTCCCGATCGGGAACATTAAGAGCGGGCCAGCTATGATACTTCCAAGACGATTCTGCCACGAATCTTGCCCTCGATGATTTTTGGCGCGAGATCGAGTACGTCTTTCCAGGAGCGCGTCGCGGTTATAGCGCTTAGTTTTTGGCGATCCAGATCCTGCGCCAGACGCGACCAGGCCACGAGCCGTTTGGCTCTCGGGGCCATTACGGAATCGATGCCTGCCAACGTCACTGCTCGCAAAATGAAGGGCATGACTGTTGCGGGAAGATCCATGCCTTGCGCAAGCCCGCAGGCGGTAACAGCGCCGCCATACTTCGTCTGGCTCAAGACATTTGCCAGTGTGTGGCTGCCGACACTATCAACAGCTCCCGCAAAACGCTCTCTTCCGAGCGGTTTCGCCGGACCAGACAATTCCTGACGAGCAATGATTTCTTGCGCCCCAAGCGAGCGCAGATAGCCCTCTTCCTCCGGCCGCCCGGTAGACGCGATCACCGAGTAACCAAGCTTAGACAGCAACGCGACGGCGACACTTCCAACGCCGCCGGCAGCGCCCGTGACAAGCACTGGGCCGCTTTCTGGCCGGACATCGTGCGCTTCGAGAGCCAACACCGAAAGCATGGCGGTATAGCCTGCTGTGCCGATGGCCATGGCCTCCGCTGCTGTGAGGCCTTCGGGCAGCGGCACGAGCCAGTCCCCTTTTACGCGCGCATACTGAGCGTAGCCTCCGAAATGAGTTTCGCCCGCGCCCCAGCCATTCAGTATCACCTGATCACCAGCTTTGTAGTCAGGATGGGTGGAAGTCTCGACGACGCCCGCGAAGTCGATGCCGGGGATCATGGGCCAGCGTCGCACCATCGGCGCTTTGCCGGTGATTGTCAGCCCGTCCTTGTAATTTACGGTTGAGTGTGTCACCCGGACGGTGACGTCGCCTTCCATCAAGTCGGCCTCGGTCAAGCTTGTCCAGGATGCCGCTTGTCCGTTCTCTGTCTTGGTCAGGAGAAGTGCTTCAAACTGTTTTGTCATGATTGATCCGATGTGTTTTTTTGAGTGAGGCAGAAACTGACGTTGAGACTATAAAGCAATTAAAATTCGAACTAGCGCGGTTTTCGCTTGTCTAATGGCAACGGTCTCGTGATAGCGTTGTCTATAAGAAATTTTATCGTGTTATCTTGTATTTGTAGAACTCATTTCCAAAACCGGCGTGCGTCTATCGCACCGCACAATATAAAATATTTGATTTCTCGATTGGAACAAATCATCCTTCATGTTGGTGATGTGTCCTGGAAGCTTGAGCTGAGGATTCAATGTCTATGTCTCTTACAGTAGGGCTCACTAAATTAATAACGCTGATGGTTTTTGGGTTTCTGGCGGCATTTATTCTCGGGATGTTCTAGCCTTAGGTGCTAACGGCGCATTGAGCTCGCAAAGCCCCGGCTCTTGATTTTCCCCGGCCAGAATTTCCGCGATATGCCGAACCTCAATAGCCTTGCCTTCGCGGGCAAGCTTCCCAGCGATATTCATGAGGCATCCGAAATCCGCGCCTGTTAAGACTTCCGCCTTCGCCTCAGTAACCCGAGATGCCTTTTGCGCGGCCATCGCGTTGGAAATATCGGGATATTTGACCGAAAACATTCCGCCGAAGCCGCAGCATACCTCGCGGTCGTTCATCTCGACGAGGGTGAGACCATCCAGGCTTTTCAAAAGCTTTCTCGGCTGCGCTGCGACGCCGATTTCCCTAATGGACGAGCAGGAGTCGTGATAGGCAACCTTCCGGACATAGGCGCGGCCCGCGAAGTCGACGGCGAGCACATCCGATAAGAACGCCGTGAGCTCAAAAACTCGCGCGGCAAAAGCCGATGCTCTTGCGTGCCACTCCGGTTCGGCCTCTGGATCGAATAGTCCAGGATAATGTTTCGAGAGCATTCCCGCGCAGGAGCCGGATGGCACAACGACATGGGAAAAGCCTTCAAAAGCGGCGATAACCTGCTTAGCGATGTCCCGGGATGTTTTGCGATCGCCGGAATTATACGCAGGCTGGCCGCAACAGGTTTGTGAGGCGGGAACTTCGGGCGCGCATCCTGCTTCCTCCAACAGTTTAACCGCTGCCAACCCGGCCGCCGGCCTAAATAGATCGATCAGGCAGGTCACAAACAACGCGACCCTGAAGGGAATATTGTCCCTTCCCGCACGTTCCAAAGCCATGATGATAGGTCTTTCGCAGCGTTAGCGTATTTGCCGCAGTTTTGAGCGGCACGCGCTTCGAGGCAATCCCTTTTTTGGGAATTATATTCGCCTGCGCTATCTCAACCTCAAGCGGTCGCCGGAATTGCCGAAGCCTGCCTTGCTTGCTTTTTCTTTCCAGACCTTCCCGAAAAAAGATCGAGCCCTTGGTCCCAGTATGGTTCCGGCCCCCCGTAAGTCGAGACTAGGAAATCGACAAAGACGCGGAGCTTGGCAGGAATAAATTGTTTACACGGATAGACCGCGTAAATCGCAATTCCTGGTGCTTCGCGGTATTCAGGAAGAATTGGCACCAGCTTTTTCGACAAAAGCTCATCGCGGACTTGCCAGCTCGAGCGCAAGCCAATGCCGCAGCCAGCTATGAGTGCTTGCTGCACAATTTCGCTACTGTTGGTTTTGATGTCGGCAGTCGGCCTAAAGGACGATGCACCATCTGGTCCCTGAACGCGCCAAGTCGTGTTATTCTCCGCGAGCAGTTTGTGCGATGAAAGCTCCGCGAGCGTCTTCGGCTCGCCGAATTCGCTGAGATAAGCGGGAGAGGCGCAAAAAAAGCGGCGGCAAGGCGCAAGCTTTTTAGCTACCATGCTGGAGTCGTCGAGCTCCGCGATCCGGATTGCAACGTCGATGCCCTCGCGGACAATGTCTAGGACGTGATCGGTTGCTATAATCTCAATGTTAAGATCGGGATATTTCTTCAGAAACTGACCAAGAAAGGGCGCAACATGCATGCGGCTGAACGCCGTAGGCGCGGTAATCTTGAGAGAACCGCCGGGCAATTCATTGCCGGAGGAGACAAACGCCTCCGCCTCCTGCACTGTTGCCAGGATGTTCACGACCCTTTCATAAAAGCCGCGTCCAGTTTCGGTCAATTGAAGTTGACGGGTGGTACGATGAAAGAGCCTTGTTCCAAGCCGCCCTTCCAGGTGACTGATGCGCTTACTCACCACCGCGGGAGAAAGGTCAAGCTCGCGGCCGGCCGCCGACATGCTGCCAGCGGTCACGACACGCGCGAAGATTTCGAGGTCTGCAATGGAAGTCACAACCCCTCCTACTGAAGAGCGTCTAAAGTTGTATGCAATCAGGACCTGTGCATACGCGCGACCAAGGTATAAGTGTATACTTTAGCTGCCTGTCAAGCTCCGATATGTCGCGATAACAAAAGCTTCTGCTTGTGCATAAGCCGTTATTTGAGAGGGCTTGGGTAAGCTGTAATACCTAAAACAGCGCAGTAAAGTAGCAAACGCTGAAGAAATCCAGCCTTGAGGCCTAAAAATGTCGCTTATAAGAATGCCCGACACAGATCAAGGGGCTATCGGCCGCCGCAGCGCAATCATAAGCGGCCTTAGCCGGGTGGCGTCGCCTGGCGCCGTTGTAAGCGACGGAGCGGGTTTGCGCACCTTCGAAACGGACGCATTGACCGCATACCGGGCTGTTCCTCTTGCCGTGGTTCTTCCGAAATCGACCGAGGAAGTCGCTCGCATACTGAAATATTGCAGCGATAATAAAATTAAGGCCATGGCGCGCGGCGCTGGGACGTCGCTGTCTGGGGGCGCTCTGCCAACCGAAGATGAGATTATCATCGGTCTTTCCCGTATGAATAGAGTGCTCAACATAGATTATCTCGACCGCACCGCTACGGTCGAAGCTGGCATAACCAATCTCGGCATATCGAATGCTGTTACGCCTGCGAGATTTTTCTACGCGCCCGACCCATCAAGCCAGCTCGCCTGCACCATTGGCGGCAACATCGCGATGAATTCGGGCGGCGCTCACTGTCTCAAATATGGCGTGACCACGAACAATGTCCTCGGCATCAAGATGGTGCTCATGAATGGCGAGGTGGTCGAGCTCGGCGGCGAATATCTCGATCCGCAGGGATACGATTTGCTTGGCCTTGCCATCGGTTCCGAGGGGCAGTTCGGGGTCGTAACTGAGGTTACGGTGCGCATTTTGCGTCAAGCTGAAGGTGCGCGGCCCTTGCTTATTGGCTTTGGGTCTGCGGAAGCGGCGGGCGCCTGTGTGGCAGCTATCATCGCTGATGGGCTCATACCTGTTGCGCTTGAATTTATGGACAAGCCCGCCATCCACGTCTGCGAGAATTTCGCGAAAGCAGGCTATCCGCTGGATGTTGAAGCCATGCTGATCGTTGAGGTCGAGGGCTCGCCCGCCGAAATCGCCGATCAAATTGGACGCATCGAGGAAATCGCGAGCCGGTTCGATCCGAAAACATTGCGGATCAGCCAAAGCGAGGAGGAAGCAGCCGCAATTTGGAAAGGCCGCAAAGCCGCGTTCGGGGCGATTGGGCGCATTTCCGATTACTATTGCATGGATGGTGTCATCCCGCTTGGCAGGCTCGCCGAAGTGCTCAAACGAATTGAAGAGATCGCGACTGAGTATAAGCTGAAAGTTGCCAATATTTTCCATGCAGGCGATGGCAACCTCCACCCGCTTATTCTTTATAACGCCAATGATCCATATGAGAAGGTCGCCGCCGAAGAATGTGGCGCCGAGGTACTTAAGCTTTGCGTGGACGTAGGCGGTTGCCTAACTGGAGAGCATGGTGTCGGCGTCGAAAAGCGCGATCTCATGAGCTATCAATATTCAGAACCAGACCTCTTGCAGCAAATGCGCGTCAAGGGCGCTTTCGATCCACAATGGCTTCTTAACCTCGGAAAGGTCTTCCCGCTCGACCTTCAAAAGCGCTTCATCTCTCAGGTATCGTAGCACCATGACTGACATTTATATGGCTCAGGACGAGGCGGAACTTTCAGGGCTCGTGCGCGACGCTAAAGCCAGCAACAAGGCTCTGGAGGTATCCGGCTTCCGCTCGAAGCGTGCAGCGGGGCGGCCAATGAACCCGGCTGCCGTCATTTCCACGGCGCAGCTTTCAGGCGTGACGTTTTATCAGCCGACGGAACTCGTGATCTCTGCGTGGGCTGGCACGCCCCTCCATGAGGTCGAGGCTACGCTCGCTAAGCGCAATCAGGAATTCGCCTTCGAGCCGTCGGATATGAGCCGGATTTACGGAGCCGATTCTCTTGGCGCGAGCCTTGGCGCGATCGTAGCGATGAACATCTCAGGGCCACGCCGTATCTTGCGTGGCGCGGCGCGCGACCATCTTCTTGGCATTCGCGCCGTCAATGGCGACGGAGAGGTCATCAAGTCAGGTGGCCGCGTCATGAAAAACGTGACTGGCGTCGATCTCGTTCGAGGCGTTTGCGGTTCCTGGGGCACACTCGCGGCACTGACCGAGGTGACGTTCAAGGTGCTGCCGCGCGCTCCTGAAGCGCGTAGCATTCTCTTTTTCGGGCTTACGGACGAGGGCGCCGTCGGCGCGATGAGCGCCGCCATGGGGACGCCTTATGAGGTATCAGGGACGATCCATCTCCACCCGTCCCTCGTGGGCAGGCTGACAGATCAAGAAACTGCGCCTTCGAATACATCGGTGACAGCGCTGCGTCTCGAAGGTGTGCCACAATCGCTCGCGCATCGCGTTGAGAAGCTGCGCAGGGAACTCGCCCCCTTCGGCGACAGCTACGAACTCGATCATCAAAGATCGCGGGATTTTTGGTCCGATATTCGCTCGCTTGCGTTTCTCTCGGCAGATTTTGAGCGGCCGCTCTGGCGCATTTCAATAGCACCGTCGAAAGCGCCGCTGGTTGTACGCGCGCTGTCTGCTTTTTTCCCGGTCAACGCCGCTTATGAATGGTCTGGGGGACTGCTTTGGCTCGAAGTGCCTCCTTCATCCGACGCGAGCGTCACCGAGGTTCGACGTGTCCTTGCAGAATTCTCCGCCGATTCGATGCTGATGCGGGGACCAAGCTCGGTTCGATCCAATATCGAGGTTTTCCAGCCGCTGCCGCTCGCAAAAATGAGGATCGTTCAGTCTTTGAAAAAGGCGTTCGATCCAGCGGGCGTGTTGAATCCTGGCCGGATGTACGCTGGAGTCTAGAGAGCAAACATGGAAACGCATTTCACACTCGAGCAATTGCGCGATCCTCGCCTCAAGGAGGCCGACGATATTTTGCGCCGCTGCGTTCATTGCGGCTTTTGCACCGCTACCTGCCCCACCTATCTTTTGCTAGGCGATGAAAGAGACAGTCCGCGCGGACGCATCTATCTCATCAAGTCGATGCTTGAAGGCGAGGCAACAGCGAGGCAAGTGCGCCCGCATTTGGACCGGTGTCTTTCCTGCTATTCTTGCATGACAACATGCCCGAGCGGCGTGGATTACATGCACCTATCGGACTACGCCCGCCAATCAATTGAAAAAAGCGCAATGCGCGCGCCGGTCGACAGGATCACGCGCAAGCTTCTCCGCATGATTCTTCCTTATCCCAAGCGCTTCCGCGCGGCTTTGGTGGCCGCAAAAGCGGCGCGACCATTCAAGAAAATTCTTCAGCGCTTACACCTCAGCCCGCTCAATGCGATGCTGGATCTGGCATTGAAAAGCCGTCCGCGCCGAGGCCTCTTTAGAGGGCCGCAAACGATAAGGACGGAAAAAGAAAGGCGCGGGCGAGTGGTACTTTTGAGCGGCTGCGCCCAGCGCGTCCTGCAGCCTGAGATCAACGATTCAACAATTCGCTTCCTGAATGTCCTTGGCTACGATGTCGTCCTTCCTGAAAAAGAGGGATGCTGCGGCGCACTCGTTGAGCATATGGGCAGGGAGAGAGAGGCTAAAGCCTTCGCCAAGTGGAACATCGACATCTGGCATGCAGAACGCGAGAAGGGGCCCCTCGATGCGATCATAATCAACGCGTCTGGCTGCGGCACTATTGTGAAAGACTACGGACACCTCTTCGCTCACGACCCAGCTTATGCCAGCAAAGCCAAATTTGTGTCTTCGCTCGCCAAGGACATAACCGAATTTGCTGCCGCTCAGCGGGTGCCAGCACCGCAGGGGTGGAGCGATATACGAGTGGCCTACCACTCAGCTTGCTCAATGCAGCATGGGCAGCAGCTCAATGATGCTCCGCGAAAGCTGCTGCGAAACGCGGGCTTCACAGTGCTCGAAATTCCCGAAGGCCACATCTGCTGTGGCTCCGCTGGCACCTATAATATTCTTCAATCGGACCTGGCGCAGCAATTGAAGGAGCGTAAGCTGTCCTCAATTGAGCGCCTCAAACCCGATTGCGTTGCAAGCGGAAATATAGGCTGCATAACCCAGCTATCGACCGGAAATGTTCCGATTGTGCACACGGCGGAACTGTTAGACTGGGCTTATGGGGGGCCATGCCCTCAACAGCTCAAGCATCTTGAAGTTCGCGTGAGACACCTCCCAAAGGACGACGAAAGCAGCACTGGCGTCCGTGAAGCCGTTTAGGCAGACGCTGCTTCTCGGCGGCGCGGCTTTCGTTTTTTTGCTCGCTACGCCATTTGCGTACGCCGAAAAAAAGCGAGAGGCCGCGGCATCTGGGAAAAGCACAACCGAGGCAAATGCCAAGGCGGGCGCGGCGGTAGGACCAACCTTGCCGAATGCATGGACGGCTGCCGATATTGAGGGCGGTCTGCAAGACTGCTCCCGGCGGTTATCCGGGCTGCACGTCATTTACGACAAGCTTACACCTCTCAAAGAGGGCGCATGTGGCCTGCCATCGCCGATCAGACTGAAAGCCTTTGAGACCGGCGGCGCGCCCACGCTTCAGCTTCTTCCTGAGCCAATTGTTTCGTGCAAAATGACCGAAGGACTGCGCCACTGGTTTGATGATATTGTCCAGCGATCAGCCAAAGCGCACCTTGATGCTGCTATCATTCGGATTGGCAGCCTGTCGGCATATATGTGCCGGTCGCGCTACGATGATCCTTCGCAAAGAATAAGTGAGCACGCCTATGCGAATGCGCTTGATGTAAGCGAATTCGTCACGGCCAAGGGCGAGCACATTGCCGTACTCGATCATTGGGGCGGAAGCGACGAGCGGGCGGCCTTCCTGCGCGAGGTTCATGACGGCGCTTGCAAGATTTTTGGTACCACCCTAGGGCCAGACGCTAACGAAGCGCACAAGAACCATTTTCACTTAGACATGAAGGAAAGGCGGCATCCCCTTTGCGATTTCGCGCCGGGACAGAAGCGCTAATTATCGAGTCACAATCTTGCGCCAAGGGCCGTCCGGCACATCTTTCTCATCGACAAAGCGCCACTCTGTGCGGGCCGTATCCGTCAGCCCAACATACATCGCAATTGCAGGGGAAACATCGAGACCAGCCTTCTCGCCTTCCCTGTTCTTAGGCTTTGTTGCAGAGCCAAAAACCCAGTCGAAATCATTTTCGCCAAAAGGGCCTACATCTTCCCACTGCCCATAGCAGGTCTTGCCTTTGTATCGTATCTCCACCCAGCGGTTCTTCGTTAGTGGCTGTCCCTCACCAAATTCTGGGATTTTTTTTGCGCTTTCCTTCAACCGCCCCTTGTCATCGATTTCAGCGAATGGCAGCGCGATATAGAACGGATTTTCCTTGGGCGTGAACCCAGCCGGGAAAAAGCCCTTTCTCTTTTCTGGATCATCGACGCCCCCGTAATGCTTGACCCAGTTGGGATCCCAATAGCTGGAGTAATTGTGAATGTGCCCATTATCATCGCTGGCGCCTTCACCGACCCAGAATACCGTTGTAATTGCTGATTTAAATTTAGTCATCTTAGCAGCCTCTGCGGGGGACGGTATGACCTCCTGGGGGAGCGCAATGGTTTGGGGCTTCGCCGTAATGAGGGGCTTAGCCGCAATATTGGCGCGCTCAGGTGCGGCTGGGCTCAGTTCCATCGGCGCTTTGACGCCAGACGCAAAATAAAACAAAAGCGGCGTCAGTAATATTGCGTACATAACACCATGAGATCGGATTCTCATGAGGGTATCCTCACGATTGACAGCCATTTTGAAAATCCAACTATCTCTGTTTTAGTGGTTGAGGCGGGTTTATACTGTGATAATTCAATGAACGATAGCTTGCCTATTCCGGGTTTTATTTGGCGTGATGCCAACAAAGCCCGTTGCAATAATCCCGTCATTAGAGGACACATATTCGAAGTCTTGTTCATAATGGGGCGTCCAAGCTACGCGTTACGTTCTCGGGCCCGACGGATGCTATTCTGCCGTCGACACCGCTCGCCCGTTATGTCTTCACTCGACAGGATTATTGTCACTTACCTCAATTAACGGAGAGCAAACATGGATATCTATCGGGCCGGCAGCGCTCCAACGCGCCGTGGCAATTCCGATTGGTTCACTGGAACCGTTTGGCAGGATCCCATCATTATTGCACCGGACCCGGCGAGGATAAGGGCTCTGCGCGTGAGCTTCGAGCCGGGAGCGCGCACCGCGTGGCACTCTCACCCGCTTGGTCAGACCCTGCATGTGCTCTCGGGCGTTGGCCGAGTTCAGAGCTGGGGCGGCCCCGTGAAAGAAATTCACCCAGGCGACACCATATGGATTCCGCCGGGCGAGAAACATTGGCATGGAGCCGCGCCAACCACTGGGATGGTCCACCTTGCCTTCCAGGAGGCGCTAGACGGCAAGCAAGTCGATTGGCTGGAGCACGTGTCGGATGCTGACTATCTGACGGAACCGGCTCGTTAAAGCGTTTTGCGACCAGATTGAAGCACGGGACTTTCGAATCTGCGTCTTTAAGGTTTGGATGACGGACCTGGAAATTGTCATCGCGAAGCGGCAACGCTGCTGCGGCGATCCAAGACTTTCACGATGCCGGTTATATATGACCGCAAAATGCTCTAGTTGCTGTGCCGTTTCGCTCCCGGCGTTGCGGTCGATTCCTTTGGCTGTGGCGGAAGGCGCCACCTCTCCGCTGTCATCGCCGGGCCTTTGACCCGGCGATCCACCGAAGGCGTTCCACATTGTCGCGGCATTCACTTCTTAATCCTGGGTGGCCGGGTCAAGGCCCGGCCACGACATCGAAATCTAGTTCGCGGCGAGGCCCGGGTCAGGCTGGTTCGGGAAGGACTGAATCTCGCGGTTGATTAGCTTGCCCCCCACCTCATCGACTTGGCGCAAATAGATAGTCTGGGTAATGTGCCTGGTTTCCGGGTCAATTTTGACCGGTCCGCGCGGGCTTTCCCAAGCCATGCCTTTGACCGCCTCGACAGCTTTCGCAGCATCTTGTTTTCCGCCTGTTGCCTCGATCATCTTCGCGATTACGCGCATTCCATCGAAAGCGCCAACCGCGGGAAAGGTCAGGTCGTCCGCTTTATCGATGACCTTCGTGGCGGCTGCCACAAATTGCTTGTTGGTCTCACTGTCATGAGACAGGGCGTAGTGGAACGTGGTGAGCATCCCTTGGACGGAGGCGCCGAGGACGGGGAGGTCTGACTCCTGCGTAAGATCTCCGGGAGAGATCAACTGGATGCCCTTTTCCTTCAAGCCGTTATCTTTGAAAGATTTCACGAATCCAAGCGTGGTCGGGCCGGACGGCAAGAATGCGAATACAGCTTGCGCTCCGGAATCGCGCACCCGCTGCATGATGGGGCTAAAATCGGTGGTCTTGAGCGGCAAGCGGATTGCCTCAACAACCTGACCTCCCGCAGCCTCAAAGGTTTTCTTAAAGGCCGCCTCGGCATCGATGCCGGGGCCGTAATCGCTTACTGCTATCACGACCTTTTTGATACCGCGCTCGGCTGCGACCTTCGCCATTGGCGATGTCGTCTGCCAAAGAGTGAAGGAGGTGCGCACGAAATAGGGGCTCTTCGTTACAATCGCCGACGCCGCCGCATTGAAGATTACGGCAGGCACGTTGCCCTGTTGCAGGAGCGGCGCGACCGCCATGGCGTCCGGGGTGAAATAAAAGCCCGCGAGATATTGAACCTTGTCTTTGACGATGAGCTCTTGTGCCAGCGCCTTTGATTTTGCAGGGTCAGCCTGCTCGACGTCGCGGTAGAGTACCTCGATATCGTGGCCCGCGACCTTATTGCCGTTGAGGGCAAAGTACGCGTCAATCCCAGCTTTGAAGTTCTTTCCCTGCAAGGCAAATGGCCCAGAAAAAGGGCCGATCACGCCAACCTTAATCGTATCGGCAAAAGCGCTGCTTACTCCCAATACCAATGTGAGCGCAGCCGCGATGTGTCTTGCTCTAATTTTCATAATGCCCCTCCCTCGTTTTTTGTTGTCGGTTATTGGCAATTCGGCCCGCTTTCTCGCGGCAACTAAGCTTCGAAGAAAACGGTCTCGTTGTGTCCTTGGAGCCGAATATCAAAGATGTATGTCGGTATTGGCTCACCCGTCTCTTTGCTACGGGCCAATAGTGTGTAACGCAAGTTCTCGGGAACGAGATTCAGCACAGCGTCTTCGTCGTTGAGCCTTTCGCCGTCGAAATATAAGCGCGTAAACAAGCGGCGAAGGATACCTCTTGCAAAGACTCCGACGTTGATATGCGGCGCTTGCTGCCGCCCGTCTGGCCCTTCTACTGCGCCCGGCATCATCGTTTCGAAGCTGTAGACGCCATCTATGCTCTCGCAGCGGCCAAAGCCGGTGAACTCGCGATTTCCGCGTTCACTGCCAGCGTAGCGTCCCTCTCCATCCGCTTGCCAAATCTCGATCATCGCGTCGGGCACGGGAGCGCCTTCGCCATCGAGAACACGGCCCTCGATGCGGATAAATTGGCCGCGAGCGTCGGAAGTGCGGAGGTTGTTGCCAACCAAGGCTTCAAATTCATAGTCCTCTGGCGTCAGCGCATAGGCAAAGAAGGGGCCAACCGTTTGGGATGGGGTAATGCCGTCGTCAGTCATGGGGCGCCTCGATTGGCGTGGCATCGCGCCCGCGCAAGATAATGTCGAATTTAAATCCTAGCGCCCATTCTGGCTCCGTCGATTCCAGATCGAAGCGGGAAACGAGCCGCTCGCGTGCACGCGGGTCAGAAATCGCATGGAAGATCGGGTCGAAGGGGAACAGCGGATCGCCAGGAAAATACATCTGGGTGATAAGGCGCGAGAGGAAGGACGGCCCGAATAACGAAAAATGGATATGAGCTGGGCGCCAAGCGTTGTGATGATTACGCCAGGGATAAGCACCCGGCCGGATGGTCACGAAACGATAATTGCCCTCGCTGTCTGTCATGGCCCGGCCAGCGCCGGAGAAATTTGGGTCGAGCGGCGCTGGATGCTGATCGCGAACGTGAATATAGCGTCCCGCCGCGTTTGCTTGCCAGACCTCGATCAGCGTATTTGGAACCGGCCTGCCGGCCTCATCCAGCACGCGGCCTGATACGATAATGCGCTCGCCAAGCGGTTCGCCTGCGTGCTGCTGCGTGAGGTCCGCATCATTCTTCCGGCACACCTCATGGCCGAAAACCGGCCCGCTCAACTCGGACAAACTCTGCGGAATTACGATGAGCGGCCGCGAGGGTGAGCGCAAACGCGTGGATTGATAATCCGGCGCAAGATAGGGGGGATGGGCCGCAAGGGCCGCAAGATCGTAGACCTTTGTCATGCGTTATTCGCGTGTCCTTCCCCTTCGATGAGCTCCGCGCCCAGAGTTTCCTTGGCCCATTTGAACGCATTATTTGCGGCAGGCACGCCAGCATAGATCGCGGTTTGCATCAAAAGCGAGCGCAATTCTTCGACTGAAACGCCGTTGCGTAGCGCTGGCCGCAAGTGAAGCTTGAACTCGTCTTCGCGGCCGAGCGCAACCATCATGGCGAGCGTTACGAGGGATCGCGTCTTCCAAGGGAGAGCAGGATCGCCCCAGACGCCACCCCACGCTGTCGTGGTTATGAACTCTTGCCATGGCGCAGCGAAGGAGCCCGCGCCTTCCAGCGAGCGCTCAACATGCTCGACGCCAAGCACGGCCTTGCGGTTCGCAAGTCCCGCCGCGAAGGAACGAGTGCCCTGAGGCTGTCTCTTGCCGTCCTGCTGGCTGAGAAAATCGAGCATCTCCGCGATAACCGCATCCTGTCTCTCAACGGCCAAAAGATGCGCGGCTGGTGACAGAATGACGAGTTTGGCGTGCGGAATGCGGGCTTTAAGGTCCTCCGACATTGCTGGCGTCGTCGCTGGATCATCCGCCCCCGCAATTATCAAGGTAGGCACACGGATTGAACTCGCGTTTTCTCTCAGGTCCATGTCACGGATTGCTAGGCAGCAGGCGGCATACCCTTCCTTCGATGTATTTACGAAGGCTGTGTGCACCGTCTCGACCTTATGCGGAGCGCTTGCCCTGAAGCCTTGGGTGAACCAGCGTTCCATTGTTGCCGGTGCGAGCACCGCTGTACCATCGCGTATCACGAGTTCGGCGCGCTCATTCCAGGCGGATGACGGCGGCAAATAAGCGGTGGTGGCCATGAGCGTCACGCTCGCCACCTTCTCGGGGTGCGCAACGGCCAGAGCCTGCGCCGTCATTCCGCCAATCGATAGACCGGCCACATGCGCGCGCGATATGCCGAGCGCGTCGAGCAATCCGGCTGCGTCTGCCGCCAGATAATTCATAGAGGTTGTGGTCCTGGCAACATCGGACCGGCCATGCCCCCGTGTGTCGTAGCGCACGCAGCGATAATATGGGGCCAAGCCGCGCACCACGTCGTCCCACATCTCAAGCCTGGTGCCGAGCGAGTTCGAGAACAGGATCGGCGGCGCATCGTCCGGGCCGGTGATGTCATAGAAAAGGCGGACGCCATTCGCGGTGATAAAGGGCATCGTTTCTCCTCAGGAGGTGGGAGCCGTTCTGAATGTTGATCGGACAGTTTCTGAATAGGCGGTTGCGGACCACACCCAATATTCCGCAGCTTTCACATGCGGTTCGAGGCTAAAAGCATCTTCGAGAGAGACGCCTTTCGTGCGGCTGGAAAATGACTGGTTTTGCAAGACGGACTGAAGAGGCTCGCCGCTGTCCCTGACAACTCCGGCTGCTTCCTCGACAAGGGCGTGAGCTTCGGCTCGGCCAAGAACAGGGGCCAGCTTCGCGCTAACAGCTTCGGCGAAAAGCAGGCCTTTGGTTGCCTGAAGATTGGAGAGCATACGCCCTGGGAACACCTCAAGTTTTTGCGCCAATGTTACGGCTTGCGCGAGCGCGCCCGAAGCGAGGCCGAACAAGGACGGCAGCGCGTGCCATTCGGCGTGCCAGAGGCCAGCAGGCCGCTCCTGTCCTGCCATCATTGCGTCATGCAGCGTTACCAGATGGCCCTTTGCCGCCGATTGCGCGGCGATGATAACGGTGGCAGATACTGGATTTCGCTTGTGGGGCATCGCCGAAGAGCCACCGCGTCCCGGCATGTGGGGCTCGGCAACCTCGCCTACATCGGTGGAAGAAAGTTCGGCGATATCGCGCGCCATTTTTCCCAATGAGCCAATCAGAAGCGCGAGCCAAGCGCCGGTTTCAGCGATTGAAGTCCTGATCGTATGCCACGCGATGGGGGCTTCGCAAAGGTTCAAGTGTCGCGCATAGGCCTGGGCGATTCCAGGCCCTTTTTCGCCAAGGCTCGCAAGCGTGCCGACTGGGCCACCAAGCGAGGCGATCAACACGCGCTCCTTCAGTTGCGGCAAGCCCGCAGCGGCATTGGCGACACCCGTCAGCCAGACAGCAGCCTTGAAGCCGAAAGTGACCGGCGCTGCGTGCTGGCCGTAAGTACGCCCCGCGCAGGGTGCCGATGCATGGCGCTTTGCAAGGGCGATGAGCGCTGCCAAGACGGCATCAAGGTCCGTTTCTATCAGGGCGAAAGCGTCTCGCATCTGCAAGACGAGGCCAGTATCGGCGATGTCTTGCGTCGTCGCTCCTCGATGGACGTGCCCGCGCAATTCGACCGGCAACGCCGCCTGCAAAGCCGCAACAAAGGGAATGATAGGCACGCCCGCTAAGGCTGTCTTTTGCCCCAGCTCCGCAATGTCGAAGTCCTGTGGTTCGAGCGCCGCTATTGCATCACCAAGCTCAGACGGGACAACGCCATATTCAGCTTCGGCTCGGGCCAAGGCCTCTTCAGCGCGAAGAAAGCCCTCAACGCGCGCCTCGTCCGAAAACGCAGCGCCCATCGCTTCTGTAGAAAAGAGCGGGCCAAGAAGTTGGGAATCGAGCGCTGAAAAGGTCACGATGAGGGCTTTCGTTTATCCTAGAGCGAGTTGCGTTGAGATCGTCATTGCGACGGCGAGCGCAGCGTGGCCGGAAGCAATCCAGAGCTTAAGCCATTGATATTGCTCTGGATCGCCACGGCAGCTGAAGCCGCCTCGCGATGACGGTGTATTAAGACCACTCCATTGGCAGACCGACATAATTCTCCGCGAGCGCTTGGGCGGCAACGCGGGAACTCGTCACATAATCTAGCTCGGCCCTTTGGCGGCGTCGATCGAAAGCGGTGTGCTCCTCGAAACGATGCAAAATAGAAGTCATCCACCAGGAAAACCGTTGCACTTTCCATATGCGGCGCAGGCAAGTGGCAGAATAGGCGGCAAGCAGATCGTCGCGCCCATTCTTATAATGCGCTTCAAAGGCGCGCGCCAGAACACGCACGTCCGAGACCGCTAGATTCATACCTTTCGCGCCGGTCGGCGGCACAATATGCGCGGCATCACCAGCCAGAAACAGCCGGCGATATTGCATTGGCTCGACGACAACGCTTCGCATTGCCGTGATGCTCTTCTGAAACACCGGCCCTTCAGTAAGGTGAAATCCGTTTTCGTCGCCCAGCCGGACATGCAGCTCTTCCCAAATGCGGGCATCAGACCAATTGGCAATGTCGTCATCTGGGGCGCACTGAAGGTAAAGGCGGCTGATTTCCGGCGTGCGCATGGAGAGAAGCGCAAAGCCGCGCTCGTGGTTAGAGTAGATTAACTCATGCGATGCTGGCGGGGCTTCGGCCAGAATTCCAAGCCACCCGAACGGGTATGTGCGCTCGTATACCGAAAGCTCGCCTTCGGGGATCGAAGGGCGGCAGATGCCGTGAAAGCCATCGCAACCCGCAATGAAATCGCAGTCTAAGGTTTGCTCAACGCCGTCCTTGCGGAAGCGGATTTGCGGCGCGTCTGTCTCGAAACCGAGCGGCGCCACATCCTCCACATCGAACAAGATTTCTCCGCCTGCCGAGAGGCGCGCGGCGATCAGGTCTTTCACGACCTCATGCTGGGAGTAAACCGTGACGCTCTTGCCAACGAGATCGGCGAAATCAAGCCGATGACCTCTTCTATTGAATTTGATCTCGATGCCGCTATGCGTGAGGCCCTCACGCAGCATTCGTTCGCCAACGCCCGTCTCACTAAGAAGATCGGCCGTATTCTGTTCGAGCACACCGGCGCGAATGCGCTCTTCCACGTAGCGGCGGCTGCGGCTTTCGAGAACAACGGAGCGGATTCCCGCGAGCGACAATAGGTGCGACAGCAAAAGACCTGCTGGCCCCGCTCCCACGATGCCAATTTGTGTTCGCATGGCCCCCTCTGCACGCATCGCTGGCGTCACCGCTCGCCTTTAGCTTCCCAATATACAGAAGGCTTGCCGTTGTTTCCACGGGACCTTGGTAGGTTTCTTGATAGACACCAGGGGACGGCGAAGTCGCGATTTGCCTGAATGTTTCAGTCAGCCGAAGGAGCGTCGCGACGCTCCCTTTGCTACGTTACTTTCCCGTTTTGCCTTTCGGTGCTGCGGGTGCGGTGTTGGCGGGCGGGCTAGCTGCGGGACTGACATTGGCCGTTGCGGATTGTGTTGGGTTCACCGCGATGCCGAAAAGCCGCCATTGGTTGTTTACTGCCTCGAAAACCAGCTCGAAATTGAGTTGGACCGGGTTGCCGGGAAAATAGCCGCTAATATGCAGGCGTTTATTCTCATCAATGCTTGGTGCTTGCGGCACCTGCGGCGCAAGGATCGTAACTGCGGACAGATCGATGCGCTTGGCGGCGAGGTTCGAAAATATCTCATAGAGCCGTCCGGCGGTGTTTGCCTCCCGGAATGAGGGCGCGGCGAGATCGCGAAGCACGGTGTAATTGCCCGTTCGCATCGCGTCGTTGAGGCTAAGCAGCGTGGCGCGGATCAAGATGACCGTAGTCTCGGCGCTGGGCAGCACCACGTCGGGGGCCGATGGCTGTTGAAGCTTGGGGCTTAGGTTGCGCGACGCTGTAATCAGATGTGGCGAGGCAAGCAAAAGCGGCCAGCGCCCAGATAAAACATGAAAAAAGATGCCGCTCAAAGCGCGACATCTTCCCATATACGCGGAAGCTGGGGCGATATGATCGCCGCCAGCCCTTAAAACTACGAACCGTCATTCGTTACCAGCCGAAACGCAAGCCTGCCTTTGCAATACCTTGCCCCCTGGAGCTTCCATCGCCCGCAATGCTACCACCGGCATTCGCTTGAACGTTGACCGGAGCACCGCCAAAGTTAAGCTGGCCTAGCCGCACGGCAGCATCGAAACCCATGGCGTTCGATCCTGCGTAGTTAGCCCAGTTGACATCGAACGCGACTCTTTCGCCAGGCAGAACGACAGTGTGCGGGAGCGCACCCGCCATGGCGATGCCGGCCTGCAGTCTTTTGTCTTCTTGTACCAGTTGGTTGACCTGCCGTTGGAAAGCACCACCGTCCGAGGCGAGATTGCCATTGATGTCCGTGGTCACGAGTTCGAGCGGACCGGTTTGGGCCGCTTTGCTGGCGTTCGAAGTAATGCCGCTCATGGTGTAGGTGTTTGTATTCGTGCCGAACGACATTTGATTGTCACGCGTGGCGACTGCGCCAGCGCCGAAGGCCGCGGAATTCTTGCCTGTCGCCTGGGCGCCGCTACCAATGGCTATGCCGCCGGTTGCGCCTGCCCTTGCGCCAGTGCCGATGGCAACAGTGTCATTGACAGGATTTTGGGCGGAGCCAATGTTCGAACCAGCATTCGTCCCGAGAGCAATGTTGCTGTCGCCAGTGACGTTAAAGCCCGCGCTATCGCCGCTCGCGTTATTGCTGTCGCCGGTGACGCTAATGCCCGCGCCAGCGCCGCTCGCGTTATTGAAGCTGCCGGTGACGTTTTGGCCCGCGAAAGCGCCGCTCGCGTTGTTGCTGCTGCCGGTGACGTTTCGGCCCGCGTTAGCGCCGCTCGCGTTATTGCTGCTGCCGGTGACGTTTCGGCCCGCGTTATCGCCGCTCGCGTTATTGAAGCTGCCGGTGACGTTTCGGCCCGCGTTAGCGCCGCTCGCGTTATTGCTGTCGCCGTTGACGTTTACGCCCGCGAAAGCGCCGCTCGCGTTATTGCTGTCGCCGGTAACGATATTGCCCGCGCCATCGCCGCTCGCATTATTCCTGTCGCCGGTGACGATAAAGCCCGCGGAAACGCCGCTCGCGTTATTGAAGCTGCCGGTGACGTCAAAGCCCGCGGCAGCGCCAATAGCAGTATTCCCAACATTGCCAGGAGCAGCGCTAGTCCCTGCTTGGGTACCCACCGCCGTTGAGCTATCACCAATGGCGGTAGCGCCAGGCCCGCACGCGAATGAGTCAGCTCCGCTCGCCGTCGCGCCCGAGGCCCCCGCCGGCTGTCCTGCGGCATCAAGGGTTGCGCAAGTGGTTTGCGCGAAAGCGCCATCGCTTGCGACTGCCAAAAGCGCCGCCATCATCGATGCGCCGAAATAAAGTGTCCTGCCCATATAATTTGCCCCCAACGGTGCCCGTATAAAAATGGCCCGTGCGGGGAATCACGATCACGGTTATAGGGTTTCAGCCAGGAAGGCCAGGGGAGAAGCTGCATCACCGTTCGATTGGCAAAGTGCCGTGGCAGCAAGGGGACAGCTCTGTATCGTGCGGTGCATCGCTCGGTGGCAATACAGTGCCCTTCCGGCTGGGCTGAAGTTGCAAGCCCGCATTGACCCATCAGTGAACGCCGACGCCGAGATGTTGATCGACGGCAGCGCGGTCGTTCCTCAGCTTCCCTGACGAGCCCGCCCAAACGACGCGTCCACGGTCGAGTATGAGGGCGTGCTGCGCAAAGTCGAGCGCACGCGCGATCTGCTGCTCCACCAGTATGATTGTCATGCTGCCATCCGCCGCCAGCGCGTGGAGCGAGGTCATCAGCTCGTCGCATATGATTGGCGCGAGCCCTTCAAGTGGCTCGTCCAAGAGCAAGACGCTCGGCTTGCCAAGGAGCGTCCGCGCCACCGACAGCATTTGCTGCTCGCCGCCCGACAACTGCCCGCCAAGATTGCCTCGCCGCTCATAGAGGCGCGGAAAAAGCTCGTATGCCTCCGAAATTGCCGACGGGGGAACGCTGCTTGAGACCAACTTGCAGGTTCTCCGCCACGCTCAGAGAAGCAAAGATATCGCGTGTTTGCGGCACATAACCCAGGCCGCGCAGCGCCCGTGTAGCTGGCGGAAGAGCGGAAATGGTGTCCTCGCCGAGCAGGATGGCGCCCGAGTGATGTTTCGTCAGCCCCATGAGCGACGCGAGAAGCGTGGTCTTGCCAACGCCATTGCGCCCGAGCACAGCTACGGTTTGCCCAGCTCCGACACGAAATGAGATGTTGTCGAGCACCCGCGTGTTGCCGTAGCCTGCGGAGAGCGCTTGAACTTCAAGCGATGCTGCGGTCATGCGCAAAGCTCCCAAGATATGCCCTCCGCACGGCTTCACTTTCCGTCACCGCCGAGGATGGACCTTCAAAAATGAGAGCGCCTTCCGCCATCACCATGACACGCGACGCGAACCGGAAGACGAGGTCCATATCATGGTCAATCAACAGGATCGCGATGTCTGCTGGAAGCTGCTCTATAGCCTTAAGAATGCGGCCTGCTTCGGCACTACCCGCACCGGCGGCAGGTTCATCGAGAAGTAGAACCTTGGGCTGCATCGCAAGAGCCATGGCAAGCTCCACAAGACGCTGTTCGCCATAGGCAATATCCGCAACGCGCCGCCGCGCCATCGCGCCGAGCGCCAGTTTTTCGAGTATTTCGCTCACTTCGCGAGCGATGTGCGGCGGGGCCTCATTGCCAAAGATGCGCGACGTGCGGCCTGATCGTTGTAGGATCGGAAGCGCAACATTTTCGAAAACCGTCAGGTCGCGGAACAGCCTGCTGATTTGGAAAGAACGCACGAGCCCAAGGCGCGCGCGGCTCACCATGTCGAGGTCCGTCACATCTTTGCCTGCAAGATGGATGCGGCCGCGCGTAGGCTTAAAAACTCCGCTGAGGAGATTGACGAGCGTCGTCTTTCCGGCTCCGTTGGGGCCGATAAGCGCAATACGATCGCCGGGATAAAGGCTAAATGAGATTTCGCGGCTGACCTGAAGGCCGCCGAAGGATTTGGATAGATACTCGACCTTCAGCAAATCCATCATCGTTGCGATCCTGGACGGTTCCGAATGGCCGAAAGCCGCACAAATGCCGACTGAAGTCCGCCGGGCAGAAACAGCACCACCGAGATGAGGAGTAGGCCAACGAGGATAAGCCAGTGAAAAGGATTGGCTGCCGAAATAAAATGCTCGAAAATCTGAAAGACCGTTGTGCCAAGCAGCGCTCCGAAGAGGGTTCCGGTGCCGCCAAGCGCGAGCATGACGAGCGCGGAAGCCGAGCGCTCAAAGCTCACGCTGTCGAGGCCAACCACTCCCGCCGTCATGGCCGCAAGCGCGCCGCTTAGGCCTGCAACGAGCCCCGAAATCACGTACATTTTTACGAGGGCAGGATAGGCCGCTCCACCAATTGCCGCCGTGCGCAAGCGATCTTGTTTGATTGCACGGCAGAGAAGCCCAAAGGGTGAACGGACAATGCGTCTGAGAACCAGGAAGGTAACAATGAGCAAGAAGAGCGCGAGGACATAGGCTGTCCTCTCGTAAAGATCGAATTGGAATATGCCAGCAATGGGCGCTGGCTCGATGCCGGATAAGCCATCGCTGCCGCCCGTGAGCGAAACCGCCTTATTCGCAAAAGCTTGGACGAGCTGCACAATCGCAATCGACAGCACGAGCTGAGCGAGACCGGAAACGCGCACGATGACAGCCCCCGAGAGCGCACCCGCGATGCCGCCAGCCAATGCCCCCACGGCCAGCATGGCGAATGGTTCCGTCGCTCCATTTACATTTGCAAGTCCGGCTGCATAGGCGCCCACACCGAAGAGCACGGCATGGCCCAGTGTCGCAACGCCGGAATAGCCTGTCACGAGATCGAGCGAAAGCACGAGAAGCGCCCAGGTTACGAGACGCACGAGAAGCGCAAGATTATCCGGAAAGACCCAATAGCCAACGGCTCCGGCTACCATAATCGCCGCCGCGCCAGCTAGATCGTGCCACATCGCGCGCTTCATCTAGGCCGGATGCCCCATGGATCGCCGATTGACCGCGAGTACGGCAATGATCACGGCTAAGTAGAAAAAGAACTCGCCATACGCCGGGGCCAAATAGCGGCCGGATGTGTCCACAAAGCCGAGGAATAGCGCGGCAATGAGCGCGCGGTTCACTGAGCCGGAACCGGCGACCGAGACGACGACCAGAAAAGTCACCATGTAGCGCAGCGCATAATAAGGCTCGATGGGTAGGATCTCCGCCCCGACGATGCCGCCGAAAGCGGCGAGCCCCACCGCCAAAGCGAAGGCCATTGCGTAAATTCGCTCGGTTCGCAAGCCAAGCGCTGCCGCCATTCGGGCGTTATCAACCGTCGCACGCAAACGGACCCCGAAAGCCGTTCCCTCGATAAGGGCGCGAAGGAGCAACAATACGGAGACGCCGCAGGCGATCACGAAGAGCCGGTATGTAGGGACTGAACGGAAACCGATATCCGTTGCTCCGCTGATAGTCGTCGGAAGCGCAATCGTTTTGAGCGTCGGGCCGAATATCCAGTTGGCCACGCCAATAATCACGAAGGTAATCCCAATCGTCATCAAGACCTGTTCAAGCGGGTCGGACGCGCGATACAGGCGGCGGTAAAGCAAATATTCGAGCGGCATCGCAACGAGCACTGTCCCGGCAACACCAGCAAGGACGGCGACTGCATAGGGTAGGCCAAGCCCCATGACCACATAGGAAGCGATGTAACCGCCGATCATCGCGAAGGCGCCATGGGCGAGATTGATCACCCGCATCAGCCCCATAATCACGGAAAGTCCGATGGAGATGATGAACAGCACCATGCCAAATGCCACTGCATCGATCGTCAGACTTAGGAGCGTTTGCATCTCTGCTGTGTTTCCGCGACCTGTGACCACAACCTCAGCAAGCTTCACCCTGGTACGGGCGAATGGTGCGCCGTCGCGCTTTCGATCTGCGCATTTGCAAGCGGCACCCTAGCAGCGCCCTTAACAGGGCGACGGGCTTTGAGTCAATCCGCGCGCTCCTGTTTCCAACCAAAGCATCATATTTGCGCTACCCTCGATAGCACGGAGGATGAGTGCCCACATTCTTTCAAACGGCGATAAAATTAGAGCACTCTTGGATTGCGCCCGTCACCATGCGATGGTAGACAAATGCCCAGCAGTTTGTTAGGCAGCTCGGTGTTGAAGTGGAAAACGCCAGAAGCTGTTGGCAGCGCTGATTTTTCCCGGAGGGGTGCCCGAGCGGCTAAAGGGGACGGACTGTAAATCCAGGGTTTTTTATTTAATTTCAATTGCTTAGGTGTCTAACAAAGAAAAAACGTGGCATTTGGAAGCAATAACTTAACACTTTTGGTGTCTAACCGGTATTGGCAAAAAGCAAGTTCGATGAGTTCCAACTCGGCAAGCCGTAAGAGATAGCCGGGATGATCGGTCCCGTTACGGGCGCATTCGCGGGCAAGTTTGTCGTACTCGGCAAGGAATGTCGGCAGCTTGAGCTGCGTCAGGTGGTGGGTCAGCAGGACCTGCGGCTTGGTCGGCGTTTTATCAGGTTTATCCGCGCTCATGCTGCTCTCCCTGACATCAGGGCCGCGTAGTCCGCGGCGCGCGTCAGACCCACACTGGCCTTCGGCAGATAAGGATAGGCCGTGACATCGAGCCGGGGCGGGCGCTGTTCGATACGGCAAAGGATCAGCTGCTTGACGGCATCGAAGCCCGGCGCCCCCAGTTTGATGGCGTCCGTCACAGCCGCCGCCACGGCGGCCTCGGGAAAGACTTCCATAAGCCGCAGCACCTGGATGAACTCGCGCTTGCCGCGATTGCCTATGCGAGCTTCGAGAAGACGCCGCAAATGAGCGAATTGTTCGGGCAGCACCCAGCCCTGCAAGGGGGCCGCTTGATCGAGAGCGCCCGGCTTTTGCTCGATGAGCGCCAGATAATGCAAAGGATCGCAGATAAAGCCGCCGCGTTCATAGGAACGCCGGTGCCGGGCAATCTCCTGGCCGGCGCACACAACGACAACCTGATCCACAAAGCCCTTCACAATCACCTCGCGAAAGCCGTAAGCCGTGGGCACCGAATAGTCGTTCATGCGATAGCGCACCAACGCCGTCGATGAGACACGGGAAGTACGGTGCTCGCAAGGTTCGAAGAGGCCCGACGGCAGCGGGCGGAAGGCGGCCAAATCGGCGTCCAGGCGTACCCCGATCGTCTCGGCGTGGCGGCCGGCGCTGCGATCGAGCTCTAAGAGGCAATCCGCTTCAAGCTTCGCATTCAGCGCTTCGAAGCTCGCGGCAATCGGCACCGGCGTTAGGAAGCGGCGGCGCCCATTCTTGACCAGCCCCTCAACCTTGCCCTTGTCGTTGCCCTTGCCAGGCCGGCCGAACCGGTCCCGAAACAAATAATGGCTGACAAGTCCGCTAAAGGCGCGCGTCCGCTCCCGCTTGCCGTCACCACAAATCTTTGCCACCGCAAGCTTGGTGTTGTCGTACAAAATCGACTGCGGAACGCCGCCAAAGAAGCGAAATGCGCTCACATGGCCGTCGAGAAACGCCTCGGTGGTCTCCGCCGGATAAGCCTTCATGAACGGTGCATCGGAATGCGGCAGGTCCATGAAAAACACATGCAGCTTCTGGCGCACCCCGCCGATCACCCCGATCGCTTCGCCGAAATCTACCTGCGCATGGCCGGGCGGATGTGCCAGCGGCACAAAGGTCTCGCGCGCCCGGGCCCTGGCGGTGCGCATATAATCTCGCACGGCCGAATAGCCGCCAGAAAACCCGTGCTCCGCCTTCAGCCGCTCGAACACGCGCTTGGCGGTATGCCGTTGCTTCGGCGGCGCCGTAACATCCGCCGCCAAAATCGCGTCGATAACAGGGAGGAAAGCGCCTAACTTCGGCTTCTCCGCAGGCTTCGTCCGCACATAACCGGGCGGCGCCGAAAACCGGCACATCTTTAAAATCGTGTCCCGGCTCAGGCCGAAAACACTGGCTGCCTCGCGACGGCTCCTACCCTCAACAAAAACGAACTGTCGAACAGCGGCATAAACATCCACCGCATACATCCCCTGTCGGCCCCTCCCGCTTTGGAAAGGACCAACATAACCAGTGGCCGGTTATTACTCCGCCACGCAGCAGCACCAAGCCACCGCTTCACTGGCCTACTTTCTCACCGCCACTTACAAGCAATCTGCGCAAGCGTTCCATAGACTGCTGCAAAGAGTTCATCGCGCAGCTGAATGAGCCTTTGTTCCGCCAATTCGCTCGACCGTAAGCGATGTTTTCAGAGCACGGCGCGGCTATTTGTGTTAGCGGCGTAGGCCCAGGGGAGCAGCTCATCGATCTGGCGCACGGGCCAGCCGTTGACGAGGCGGGAAAGAACGCTGGTGAGGTAGAACTGCGGATCGACAGCATTTAACTTGCAGGTCTCGATCAGCGAGGCGACGATCCCCCAATGCGCGGCTCCGCGATCGTGACCGGCGAATAGTGCATTTTTTCTGTTTAAAGCCAGAGGCCTGATGGCACGTTCGACACTGTTCGAGTCGATCTCGATGCGGCCGTCCTCGAGAAAGAGCGTCAGGCCTTGCCAGTGGCTTATGGCGTAGCGCAGGGCCTCTGCCATCTTGGATTTGCCAGAAACACGCTTGAGATTTTCCTCGAAAAAGGCCTTGAGCGTTTCAACGCGCGGCCGGCTTTGGGCCTGGCGAACGCGATGGCGGACTTCGGCGCTTTGGCCTCGGACCTGTTCCTCTATTTTGTAAAGGGCCGCGATTTGGCGCAGCGCCTCTTCGCAAAGCGGCGCGTTGCCGCTTTGTGCGATGTCGTAGAAGCGCCGGCGGCAGTGCGCCCAACTTGCGTCAGGCTAAGTCCTGGAAAGGAGAATGGAATGTAACCTGAAACCTTTCATCGCGACCCAGAGGGTTCGACCCCCTCCCGGCAAAGGCGTAGCCCGCCAGCCGGAAGCGAGTCTTGCATGGGCGGCGGCAACGGCGCTCGTGAAGCGTAGACAGCGGGCAGCAAAGCCGTGTCATGAGCCTCGAAATCATGCGTGCCGAAGCCTTCGCCGTGTTGGGTGCGGGGGCAGCACCGGGAAAGCCGTTACGGCGAGGAATACCGGTTCGGGCGGGGTCTTGGAGCAGGGCAGAGCTGCGGGACGGGCCGCCAGGGAACCTGAGAGATCCCGACCATGTCCGTACGCGGAACGCCGGAAAGTGGGAGTGCCGGCTGAACAACGCTCCAGGCCCGGCGCCGCCCTGACGGCGCTGGGAGCGCGCAAGCGAGCACGAAATCTCAGGGGGCGTACGGATTCCGGAGGCGAAGACATAAGCCAACGGACACACATGGCGGGAAGTCGTAGCGGCTTCATAGTACCGAGGATGACGGGGAACCGGGCTCGCCGGGACCCGGCGGAGGGAAGGGAGACGCCGCGCATGAAGACCCATTGACGGGAAACACGGGAGGGAACTCTAAGTCCTGCAAACCTGTCCACGAAACGCCAATGGATAGCCAGACTGGCGGGGAGCAACCCGAAGCGGGTGCTGACCTCGCTGCATCACCTGATCGACCTCGAATGGATAACCGAGGCCTATCGCCTGACGCGCAAGGATGGTGCGCCGGGCATCGACGGGGTAACGGCGGAGAACTATGAGGCCAATCTGGAGGCCAATCTTCTTGACCTCCTGGCGCGCATCAAGTCCAGCCGCTATCAAGCTCCGCCGGTGCGGCGGCACTACATCCCAAAGGCTGATGGAACGAAGCGGCCGCTGGGTATCCCGACATTGGAAGACAAGGTGGCGCAGCGGGCGATCGTCATGCTGCTGGAACCAATTTACGAGGCGGAGTTTCTGCCGTGCTCGTATGGCTTCCGGCCGGGAAGATCGCCCCATGATGCGCTTCGCGCTTTGCGCGATGGCTTCATGGAGAATGGACTGCGCTGGGTGGTGGATGCCGATATCTCCAAATATTTCGACACCATCGACCACGCGCATCTGCGCAGCTTCCTCGACCAGCGAGTTACGGACGGCGTCGTCCGGAGAATGATCGATAAATGGCTGAAAGCGGGGGTGCTCGAACAGGGCATCCTGCACCGTATGGCAGGAGGAACTCCTCAGGGCGGTGTGATCTCGCCTTTGCTCGCAAACATCTACCTGCATTATGTGCTGGACCGGTGGTTCGAGGAGAAGGTGAGGCCACGCGTCGAGGGGCGGTGCCTTCTGATCCGCTATGCTGATGACTTTGTGGTGGCCTTCGAGAACCATCTGCACGGCAAGCTCTTGCCGGGTGTGCTGGAGAAGCGGCTTGCGCGGTACGGGCTCACGCTCCACCCAACCAAGACCCGCTTCGTGGACTTCCGGTTCAGACGCCCGCAAGGGCGTCACCCGGCAGCGGCAGGGACAACGTTCAACTTTCTCGGCTTCACCCATGTGTGGGGAAGATCGCAGAACGGCAAGAACGTCGTCCGGCAGATCACGGCGAAAGACCGGTTTGCCCGCACACTTGCACGCGTGACCGAATGGTGCAGGCTCAATCTTCACCTGCCGTTCCGCGAGCAGCATGCGCATCTGTCGCGGATGATCCGGGGCCATATCGCCTATTACGGCATCACGGGCAACAGCAAGCGGCTCAGCTGGTTCCACCACCAGCTGGTGCGGATCTGGAAGAAATGGCTTATGCGGCGTGGCCGCCACAGCAAACTGCCGTGGCCGCGCTTCCGGGCCATGCTCGCCAGGCACCCGTTGCCCGCCGCCAAGATCGTTCACCGGCGCGCCGCTCCGTGAGCGAAGCTTCTGCGCGAAGAACCGGATGCGGGAAATCCGCTCGTCCGGGTCTGTGAGGGACGGGGCTGGTAACACCCCCGTCTACTCGGCAGAACGCCAAGGCGATCGGGGCGCTTTGGTCTCGCGTTTTGGCAAGCTCTTTGTAAGCCGCATAGCCATCCACCTGCAGGATGCCGGCAAAGCCCGCGAGGTGGTTTTTCACGTGCTCGCTGCCGCGGCCAGGGGCATAACAATAGACAACGCCGGGGGGATCATTACTACCCCACGGCCTATCATCCCTGGCGTAGGCCCAGAGTTGACCGAGCTTGACCTTTCCACGGCCGGGATCAAGCACGGGCGCGCGCGTTTCATCGGCAAACAGCTTCGGCGAGGCTTTAAGCACCTCGAACAGCCGCGCCTGAAGGGGCGCAAGCAGCAAAGCGGCCCGCCCCACCCAATCGGCCAGCGTGGAGCGATCAAGATCGATGCCTTGGCGGGCGTAAATCTGCGCCTGGCGGTATAACGGACAGTGATCGGCGTATTTGGTCACCAGCACATGGGCAATGAGGTTCTCTGTGGGGATGCCGCCTTCGATGAGACGCGCGGGCGCAGGCGCTTGCACCACCGCCTCTTCGCAAGCCCGGCAGGCGTATTTGGGGCGGCGCGTGACGATGACTTTAAACTGGGCCGGCACCACATCGAGGCGTTCGGAGCGATCCTCGCCCATCACATGCAGCGTCCCGCCGCAACACGGGCAGGACTTATCCTCAGGTTCCAAAATGATCTCTTCGCGCGGAAGGTGAGAGGGCAAGGCACCGCGATTGACAGAACGGGGCTTTGTGGGCGACGCTTGCAGCGTCGCGTCTGGGATCGTCTCAGCCGGTTCGGTTTCCCCGATGGCCTGCTCGATCTCTTCGATCGCCAGGCTCAGCTGATCAGGATGAAGTTTTTCGGATTTGCGGCCGAACTGCGCGCGACGCAATTGGCGCAAAATATCCCACAGTCTGGCATTGGCATCTTGGACACGGGTGAGTTCGGCGTCTTTTTCAGCGGCCGTTTTCGCCCATCCCAGCCGCTCGGAGACGATCAGCGCCTGTAGCGCAGAGAGGTCATCCGGCAAAGGCTCAGAGGCGGCGATCATGCGAAAACTGCAGCATGATTTGCTATGGCGCGCACGCAAAAAACACCGTTTTTAGGCTATTGCAAAGCCTTGGGGCGCGGTTTTCTCAACGAGCGTATGCGGGTCCAATCAAGCCCGTCGAAGAGAGCGGACATTTGGGCGGGTGACAGACGCATCACGCCGTCCTCGATCTTTGGCCAGCGGAATTTGCCATCCTCGAGCCGCTTGTAAATCAGGATCAGGCCGGACCCATCCCAGATCAAAATCTTCACGCGCTCACAGCGCTTGGCGCGGAAGATAAAGGCCGCGCCGCAAAACGGATCGAGTTGCAAGACCTCCTGCACCAGCGCAGCCAACCCATCGAGACCCTTTCTGAAATCGATTGGCCCGGTGACGATATAAATCCTGGGAGGAACCGCTCCAAAAATCACACGCGCCCCGCCGTTTCCATCAACGCGCGCGCAAGGGCGGCAACAAGCATGGCGTCGGCGCCTGAGCGAATATGTGCGCAAAATCATTGAAAGCGGACACCCGTTTTCACGGAAAGCGGACAGCCATTTTCATCGAAAGCGGACAGTCGTTGTCATGAAAGCGGACAGTCAAGGAGCATTGCAGGACGGCGCACGCGGAGGTTGATTTCGACGTCTGATCATTTCTTAAGCGGTTAACCTTTTCCTCGGCGTTTTGCCGGGGAGGGGGAATGCCGCGGAAACGGTCGGACATGAGACGCGTAAAAGAAATTCTGAGACTGGCCCACGAACTGGGCTACTCGCTGCGGCAGATCGCAGAGTCGGTGCGGCTGGGCCGCACCTCGGTGAGCGATTATCTGACGCGGGCCGAAGCGGCCGGCGTACGCTACGAGGACATCGCCGGCAAAAGCGAGGCGGAGATCGAGGCGCTGCTGTTCGCAGGGCCCGAGCCAGCGCAATCGCGGCCTATGCCGGACTGGGCGGAGGTCGCCGCCGAGATGCGCAAGCCTGCGGTCACGCTGCTTTTGGTGTGGCAGGAATACCGGGACCAGCACCCCAACGGCTACAGCTATAGCCAGTTCCGCCGACTCTACCGGGAGCATCTGAAGCTGGCGCCCGAGCCCAGGATGCGGCGGACGCTGACGCCTGCGCAGAGCTGCGAGGTCGATTACGCCGGCATGACCATGGCGGTGGCGGCAGCCAATGGCGAGCGCCAGGCGAGCATCTTTGTCGGCGTGCTGCCGTTCTCCGCCTATATCTACGCGGAAGCGACGTGGACGCAGACGAGCGAAGACTGGCTCGCCAGCCATGTGCGCATGTTCGCGGCCTGGGGCGGTTCGGTTCCAAAGCTCGTGCCGGACAATCTGAAAGCGGGCGTCACCCACGCCAGCTACTACGATCCGGTGCTGAACCAGTCCTATCTGGAGCTGGCGCGGCATTACGAAATCGGCGTGGTCCCAGCGCGCGTGCGCCGCCCTCGGGATAAGCCGCTGGCGGAAAATGGAGTCCAACAGGTCGAGCGCTGGGTGCTGGCGCCGTTGCGCAATCGCACATTCTTCAGCCTGGACGAATTGAATGCGGCCATGGCGGAAAAACTCGCCGAACTGAACAACCGGCCGCTCAGCGCCGATAATTCTCAGACCCGCGCCAGCCTGTTCGAGGAGCACGAGAAACCGAAGCTGAAGCCGCTTCCCCGCGCGCCCTTCGTCGTCGGACGCTGGCAGCGCTTCAAGCTTGGTTCCGACTATCACGTCTCGATCGAGGGTGTCGCCTATTCCGTTCCCTCGGGGCTGATCGGAAAGCGGATCGATGTGCATTACACCGTAAGCCTCGTCAGCATCTTCCATCAAGGCGAGCGCGTCGCCTCCCACGCAAGGCTGCGGCCGGAGGCCGGCGTGCTGCGTCCGGCCGTCACCCTTGATGAGCATCGGCCGCCCCGGCATCGGGCGGCGGCGGGGCTGACGCCCGAGGCTATCAGCGCGAAGGCCGCGGCCATCGGCGGAGCGCTGATGGTGTTATCGGACAAGATCTTCCTTGCCGCCGATCACCCGGAACAGGCCGCGCGCCAGGTGGCGGGGCTGATCGCGCTCGGCGAGAAATTCGGCGCCGATGCGCTGCAGACGGCGGCGGCCGCCGCCCTTTCCGCCAATGTGCATTCCTACGCCTACGTTCGCGAGTGGCTTGCCAGTGGCCGCAGGGCCTTCACCGGCGAACCTGTCAACGCCAGCGCCGGCGATCACGAGAACGTGCGCGGTCCGCCTACTACCACTGACCCCTCAACCGTTTGAACAGCAACTCCGAAGGAGACCCCCAATGGACCACCAGAATTTGGAAAAGCTCAAGCGCCTGCGTCTGTTCGGCATGGCGCGCGCGCTCGAAGACCTTGAGAACCTTACCGATCGCGGCCAGCTGGACTTCAGCGACCAACTCGCCCTTTTGATCGACCGCGAGGCGACCGACCGCGCCAACGCCGCCTTGCTCGCCCGTCTGAAGCAGGCCCGCCTGCGCCAGGCCGCCTGCTTTGAGAACCTCGACATGAAGGCGGCGCGCGGTCTGGACAAAGGGATGATCCGCGATCTGTTCACCTGCCGCTGGATCGGCGAACGCCGTCATCTGATCGTTACGGGCAAAACCGGTACGGGCAAGAGTTGGCTCAGCTGCGCTCTGGGCAATCAGGCCGCCCGCGAGGGCCATAGCGTGCTCTACACGCGCCTGTCGCGTCTGCTTGACGATCTTGCCGTCGCCCGGCTTGGCAATGGGGTGGGCCGCCTGATGCGCCAGGTGACCAAGGTCAGCCTCCTGATCCTGGATGATTGGGCGATGATCGAGCTGACTGCCGCCCAGCGCCGGGACCTCATGGAGATCATCGACGACCGGCATGATCGCGGCTCCATCATCCTGGCCAGCCAACTCCCGGTGGAGCATTGGCACGCCACCATCGGTGATCCCACCTACGCCGACGCGATCCTCGACCGCCTCGTCCACAACGCGATCCGCTTGCCCCTCAAGGGCAAGTCCCGGCGCGAACCGGGCGGCGATGGCGAAATCAGCGCAGATGGAGACGCGAAAATGACGCCAAGAAATAACCCGCTTCCTTAACGCCAAGGACAACCTTAGAATGAAACACAGATCAGACGTCGGCTGCGTACACCGCCCCGCGGGGCGGTGTGCGCAGCAGCCTCAAACGCCGCGCCCGTCATGACGCTCAGCGGTGTCCGGATTCGTGAAAACGGTGTCCACTTTCATGCGCATACGCACGAATATGCACCTTTACAGGCCCGATGATGAGTTCGATGGGGGTTATCGCAGGCCCAAAGCGGGCCTTGCTCTGCGCAACAATAACAGGCGTAAAGCCATTTACGCCAACGCCGGAAAGCGCCTCAGCTTCGCGCGCCTTCTTACGCCAGGTGACAAGACGCTTGGGATTAATCCCGTGCCGGGCGGCAATTTCTGCCACCTTCGCCCCAGGCCCAAAGCTTTCGGCAACAATCAAGGCCTTCTCTTCCGCCGTTAACATCCTCGGCTTGTCGCTGCCGGCGCTGCCCAAATCTGTTGACGTCGTTTCGTTCTGATCCATCGCACCACCCCAATGATGGCCGCGAAAATCCCATACCTCTCACCTTAAAAACAAGGTGCGCTCAAAACAGCGCTTACGTCCAATCAAGCCCGTCGAATAGAGCAGAGGCCTGCACCGGTGACAGACGCATCACGCCGTCCTCGATCTTTGGCCAGCGGAATTTGCCATCCTCGAGCCGCTTGTAAATCAGGATCAGGCCGGACCCATCCCAGATCAAAATCTTCACGCGCTCACAGCGCTTGGCGCGGAAGATAAAGGCCGCGCCGCAAAACGGATCGAGTTGCAAGACCTCCTGCACCAGCGCAGCCAACCCATCGAGACCCTTTCTGAAATCGATTGGCCCGGTGGCGATATAAATCCTGGGAGGAACCGCTCCAAAAATCACACGCGCCCTGCCGCTTCCATCAAGGCGCGCGCAAGAGCGGCAACAAGCATGGCGTCGGCGCCTGAGCGAATATGCAGCTTTGCAGGCCCAATGATGAGTTCGATGGGCGTCATCGTAGCCCCAAAGCGGGCCTTGGCCTTAGCAACAATAACAGGCGCAAAGCCTCCAATGCTGGAAAGCGCCTCAGCATCGCGCGCCTTCTTACGCCAGGTGACAAGACGTTTAGGATTAATCCCGTGCCGAGCGGCAATGTCTGCCACCTTCGCACCAGGCTCAAAGCTTTCGGCAACAATCAAGGCCTTCTCTTCCGCCGTTAACATCGGCTGGTTGCTGCCGACGCTTGCCAAATCCCTTGAAGCTGTTTCGTTCTGAGCCATCGCGCCACCCCAAAATCATGGCCGCGAAAATCCCATACCTCCTTCCTTAAAAACAAGGTGCCAGCAAAACACCGCTAACGCTCGACCTCGATATCAAGTGTCTTCAGGCTGACTTGGAACGGGCCATCCACGCAGGGCCATACGATCGGCTTGGGGCAGTAACCTGCTACTCAAGGAAAAGGCTCTTAGCTGGACACCTGCAAAAACTTAGGCAGTTAGTCCGCGCGCTCATTCAGCGCAAACGCTTCGCGGATGCACCTCAAATCATGGCCGCAAAAATCCCATACTCCACCCCTTAAAAACAAGGTGCCCCCAAAACACCAGCCACCATAATCACGGTGATAAGGTACTGGCGCGCAGCCAATCGGCCAGAGTAGTCACATAGGGCGGTTTAAGCACCGTCATGTGGTTTCCCGGACCCTGCCATGGGACAAGGTTTGGCGCGAAATGCCGCCATCCATTGACGCTCTCTAGGAACTTTTGTTGATTGGCGTGATTATCGAGGCCCGCGTCAGAGACAATTACGAGACGCATTGGGCCGGAATAAATTGTCTGGGGATGATAAGGCGTCCGCAGCGCCGTTTCGAAGGCGCGGACCGGCCCAAGGAGGAGGTCGGCCTGGGAACGCGGCGGCATCAGGCGCGCCCTGACGAGCCGCTCGTGCAGCAGTTCCAGCTGTCCCTTAGCATCGAGGGCGTCAAGATCGCTCAAAGTGATTTTCAGAGAACATTCTGCGGTGTGCTCAAAGATTCGGACCATCTCGATCAGCGCTTCTGCTCGGTTATACTCGCGAGGCTCGGCTCCTTCGGCATCTGGAACCTCGCTGTCGACAAGTGTGAGGGACGTCACCGGGCGTCCGGCCGCCTGCAGCTGCAAGGCCATCTCAAATGCTACCCACCCGCCAAAGGAGTGTCCGAGCAAATGCACCTGGCCTTCGGGATAGGTTTTCTCAAGAGCGTTGAGATAAGTCCTTGCGGCAGCGAGAACGGTCGAGTGGGGAACGTTGAGGCCATCAAGGCCGCGAGGTTGCAGTCCCTGAACGTGCCATGTCCGCCCCAGCGCGCCGGCGAGATCAATAAAGCCTGCTGCATTGGCTCCGGCTCCCGGTATGCAGAAAAGTAAATGCGCGTCTGAGGGCGCTCCCTGTATTGTCACCAGCGGGCTATAATCGACCGTCTTTCGCTGGTCCGGGTCGGCTTCGCACGCCTCTTCGATTGCGCGAGACAGTGCCGCACCAAGCGATGCGATATGGGGATCTCGCATCATCGAATCGTGATCTCCGGGCACTGGAACAACGTGGATTTTCGGTAGTGGCATGACTTCAGCCCAGCCGCGGTAAGCGTCGTCTGGAGCCTTGTCCTGTGCCGCAAACAAATAAATGGGAGCGGGAACGGCTTGGGCCTGATAGTCGCGGTCTGCCCTGAAGTGCATGCGGTAACGGGAAAGATATTGGCCGATGTCGCTCACAGCACGGTTTTTGGGCAGCGATAGTTCATCTTGGTATTGCCGCACCAGGGGGGCGGAGTTTGCCGTCGCATCTGGAGCCTTTAACTGCGCCACTAAGGCCGGGGATGGGGTCATTTCCAGGATAGGCGCTTGCAGCAGGGTCTCATTTGTTTGAGGCTCAGGCCGCGAGTAATACGAGTCCATAAGGCCGACGAACTGCACGGCTTCATCTTCGCCAATTAATTGAGCGGCGACTTCGTAAGCGAGTTTTCCGCCAAAAGACCAGCCCGCGAGACGGTAGGGCCCGATGGGTTGTATGGCGCGGATAACCTGCCGAAGTCGTGCCGCCATAGCTTCGACCGTCCGCAAGTGGTCTTCGCCCGCCGAATAGAGTTGTAGCCCGTACACGGGGAAATTTTTGCCGAGATGACGGGTCAGGCCAGGGCCATAGAGCACTTCGCCAAAAACGTCTGGAAGCAAAAACAGCGGGAGCTCATCCCCCGCTGTTCGCAGCGGGATGGCGCCCAATCTCAACAAGGCGCTCTCGTGGGCGGTGCACTCAGCAGCGAGAGCTTCAATGGTAGGATGCGTGAAAAGTTTTACCAAAGAGATATCCAGACTTTTGCGTTTGAGCATACTGACAAGTTGCACCGCCAACAGCGAATGGCCCCCAAGCGCGAAGAAATTATCGTGCCGGCCGACGCTCTCCACCCCAAGTAGCTCCGCCCAGAGCTGAGCGAGTGCCTCCTCGACCTCTCCTTGCGGCGCCTCGTAAGCGCCCTGCGCATAAACCTCCCCCTCCGGCGCTGGCAGCGCCTTGCGGTCGAGCTTGCCGTTCGGCGTCAGAGGCAGCGCCTCAAGCCGCACATAGGCAGATGGCAGCATGTACTCGGGGAGCGCCGCCGCCAGATGCGCGCGCAACCCCTCCGCGCTGAGGTCATCCCCGCCATCGCTCCGGCCCACATAATAGGCCACAAGCCGCTTCTCGTCGGGAATATCCTCCCTCGCCACGACCACCACCTCGCGCACGCTGGGATAAGCGAGGAGCCGGGCCTCGATTTCGCCCAGCTCAATCCGGAAGCCGCGGATCTTCACCTGGAAGTCGTTGCGGCCTAAAAACTCGATGGTGCCGTCAGAAAGCCAGCGCCCCAGATCCCCCGTCCGGTACATGCGCGCGTCCGCCCCCCCCGGCAAACGGATCGGGCAGAAATCGCTCTGCCGTCAGCTCGGGCCGGTTCAGATAGCCCCGCGCAACCCCCGCCCCGCCAATATAAAGTTCGCCCGTCACCCCGACCGGAACAGGCTCGCCATGAGTGTCCAGAATGTAGACCCTCGTATTCGAGATCGGGCGGCCAATATGCAGGGCAGCGTCCTTGGCATCGATGCACCCGGACGTGGCCACAACCGTCGTCTCAGTGGGGCCGTAATTGTTGACGAGCGAGAAGCCCAACGAACCTGGAAAATGACTTAGGCGATCGCCCCCCACCAGCAGCGTCCGCAAATGCGGATTGACCGCGCCGCGTGTGAAAGCGAACTCTGCCATCGGCGTGGGCAGGAAGCTCACGTCCAAGGGCTGGCGCTGCCACCAGTCAATCAGCGTCTCTGGGTCGCGGTTGGCGACCGGTGGCAGCACGAGGCCTGCCCCTACGCACAGGGATGGCCAGACCTCCCAGGTCGCCGCGTCGAAACCGATCCCCGCCACACAGGACGAGCGGTCACCTTCTTTGAGATTAAAGGCGGTGCTGTGCCAATGGATCAGGTTGCTCAGATTATGATGCTCGACCATTACCCCCTTGGGCGTGCCGGCGGAGCCGGAGGTGTAGATCACATAGGCGAGGTGCTCCGGCGTTAGGCCAATGCCAGCGGCGGGCAGGTTCGTGGCGGACTCTTTGGCCCATAGACTTGCATCGCCAAGATCGATTACCGGCAGGTCCAAAGGACACCCCGCAACAACCGCGTTGCCGGCGGTATCGGTGAGAAGCGCCGCAGGCTGACTGTCCTCGAGCATGAAGGCGAGCCGCTCAGCAGGATAGCTCGGATCGAGCGGCACATAGGCGCCGCCCGCCTTCAGCACGGCCAGAAGCCCCACCACCATCTCGAGGCTGCGTTCGAGGCAGAGCGCCACACGGACATCGGGGCCAACGCCCAGGCTTCTCAAATGATGCGCAAGCCGGTTGGCGCGAAGGTTGAGTTCGCCATAGGTGAGCGAGTGCTCCTCCGCATTCGACCGCGATCGCCTCAGGCGTTCGTGCCAGCCTGTTCTTCGAACAGCTCATGGACGCATGCGTTGCGTGGATACTCCCTCTCCGTCGCGTTCCATTCCACCAACAGCTTGTGCCGCTCGGCCTCGGGCAACAAAGGCAGATGCGTCACCGGCCGCGCCAGGCTGCTGACAAGTCCACGAAGCGCCGCCAGAAAATAGTCTCGCCAGCGCACCATGGTCGCCTCGTCGAACAGCGCCGTGGCGTAGCCCAGCACGCCCACGATCGTGTCGCCGGCTTCAAAAAGATGCGCCTCGATGTCGAAGCGGATGCGATCGTAAGGTGCCTGGATGGGCTTGAAGTGCAGCCCCGGCGCGGCCAAGCTTCCCGCCTCGTTGTTTTGCAAGGCGAACATCACCTGGACCAGCGGCGTGCGATCAAGCCGCCGTTGCGGCTTAACGATCTCTACCACCTGCTCGAAGGGCAGGTCCTGATGGTCTTGCGCTTCGAGCGCAGCACGTCGCACCCGCGCCAAAAGCTCGGCCCCATCCGGCGCTCCCGACAGATCCAGGCGCAGCGCCAAGGTGTTGACGAAAAAGCCGAGCAAGCCCTCAAGTTCTGGGCGCCGCCGGTTCGCCACCGGCGTGCCCACCACCACCTCCTCCTGACCCGACAGCCGCGCCAACACAATGGCAAAGGCCGCCAGCAGGGTCATATACAGGGTCGTCCCCTGCTTCTGGCTCAGCGCCCGCAAGCTGGCGGTCAGCTCGGCATTGATCGTCACCGGCAGGAAGGCGCCGGCGAAGGACTGCTGCGCCGGCCGCGGCCGGTCGGTGGGCAGCTCCAGCGTGGGCACGCCCGTCAACCTTTGCCGCCAGTATTCGGCCTGCTGCGCCTGCCGCTCACCCGACAGCCACTGCCGCTGCCAGGCCGCGTAATCTGGATACTGCACCGGCAAGCTGGGCAACGGGTCGTCTTGGCCTGAGAGAAAGGCGCGGTAGAGCGCGCTCAACTCCTTAGAGAGCACGCCCATCGACCAGCCGTCGGAGACAATGTGGTGCTGGGTCAAAAGGAAGACGTACTCCTCGGGGCGCATGCGGATCAGCCGGCCGCGCACCAAGGGGCCTCGGGCCAGATCGAAGGGAGCGGCTGCCTCCTCGGCGCACAGCCGGGCGAGTTCGGCCTCGGCATCGGGGGCCTTGGTCAGGTCGTGCTCGATAAGCGGCAGGCCCTGCTCTGCAGACAGAAGCGCCACCTGCGGCGTGCCGTCGCGCGCGACGAAGATACTGCGCAAGGCCTCGTGACGGGCCCATAACCGGTCGAGCGCCCGCCGCCAGGCCGCCACGTAGAGCGGTCCGCTGATGCGCAGCGTCAGCGGCACATGGTAGGCCACACTTGCGGCCGGATCGAGCTGGGCCAGGAACCACAAGCGCTCCTGCGCAAAGGACGAAGGCAGAGCGCCCTCACGCGGGAGGAGTGCGATCGGCGGCAGCGCCTGAATACCGGTGCGGGCCACGGTCTCGTTCACCGCCGCGGCCAGCCCGACAAGCGTCGGCGCGGTGAACAGCGTGGCCAAATTGAGTTCCGCACCCAGGCGCCGGTGAATATGCGCGATCAGCCGCACCGCAAGCAGCGAATGGCCGCCGAGCGCGAAGAAATTGTCGTGCCGGCCGATGCGCTCCACCCCGAGCAGCTCCGCCCAGATCTGAGCGAGTGCCTCCTCGACCTCTCCTTGTGGCGCCTCATAGGAGGCCCTGGCATAGGCGTCACCCTCAGGCGCCGGCAGCGCCTCGCGGTTAAGCTTGCCGTTCGGCGTTAAGGGTAGCGTGTCCAAGGTGACGTAGTGCGCCGGCACCATGTAATCCGGCAGGACTTGCATCAAATGAGCTCTGACATTCAGGCGCAGCTGTCCCATGAGCCGCTCCCGCTGGGGCTGGCTCACGAAGCCGCTTAAGGGTCTGCCCGCGCCGAACGTCATCGGGATAACTGGTGCCCCCACCTCCCAGGCAGGATCGTAGAAAAGCACATCGAAGCGACCGTCCTGCCAATCCTCGGTCCACTGGACTGACGCCTCATAGCCGTGTTTCTCGGCAAGATCCCGAAACGCCTCGGGGTTCTCGCCGGCGATCGGTTGCCGATCGAGCTTCTCGATCAACTCCGCCACGCAGCGACCGTCAGCGCGTTTCAGTTCATGGAGGGCTAGGACCTCGCGCGCAAGACGGCCGTTGGGCACGGCACGCAAATGAAGGGCGGCGGGGCGGTGTTCCTTCAGCCAGGCATCGAGGCTCGCAACGGAATCGGTCCGGCCCCATTCTCGCTCCTCCTGTACGAGGGGGCACCCTCTCTCGCCAGCATGCAGGACCACGTCATAGCGAAAGCGGGTCAGCTCATTGTCCGCCCAGCCGCGTTTGAGCAGCACCTCGACCAAACCAATGGAAGGCAGCCGCTCGCGCAAGCGATGAAAAAAGCCCGGATCGATCAAAAGTTCCTTGTCGCGGCTAACGGCCCAGGACATGCGCTCGCGAGCGTGATGCAGCGGCAGATCGCCCGGCGCCTTGGCAAGTTGCACCGAACTGTGGAACAGCTCGATCAGCCCGAAATGGCGCACATCGCCGATAAAGACCCGACCTCCTGGAGCCACCCGTTCCACGGCTCCCGCAAGCGTCGCCAGCAGATAATCGAGGTCAGGGAAATACTGAATCACCGAGTTCAGTACGACCGTGTCGAAGGGCCCGGCCGGCAGCCCCGCGAAGTCGATCGCTTCGCGCTGGAACAGCTGCACATGCTGAAGTTCCGGCTGCTGCTCGATCCAGCGGCCAAGCCGCTCAAGGGCGCGTTTGGAAAAGTCGGTGCCTACATAGTCCCGGCAATGGGGCGCCAGCCGTTCCAGAACCAATCCAACACCGCAACCGATTTCGAGCACCCTCTCAGGCCTTCCCTCAAGGAGACGGGCCACCGTGTTGTCCCGCCATTCCCGCATCTCGGCCTCGGGAATGTACTTACCCGTGTAGCTGCTGTTCCACCCCGCAAAGCTGGGGCCCTCTGCGCTTCCGCTTTCTTCATAGTTGTGGTCGTAAAGGCTTTGCCATTCCGTAACGATATCCGCCCGAATAAGGGCAGGATCATTTTGCTCCTGTATCAAGCGATCGGAATCGCCAACCACATAGGCGACGAGCTGCTTGTCACCCTCATGATGCTCACGCGCCACGACCACCGCCTCGCGCACGCCGGGATAAGCAAGTAGCCGAGCCTCGACCTCGCCCAGCTCAATCCGGAAGCCGCGGATCTTCACCTGGAAGTCGTTGCGGCCTAAAAACTCAATGGTGCCGTCAGAAAGCCAGCGGCCCAGATCCCCCGTCCGGTACATCCGGGCATCCGGCACTCCCGCAAACGGATCGGCGAGAAACCGCTCCGCCGTTAGTTCAGGCCGGTTCAGATAGCCCCGCGCAACCCCCGCACCGCCAATATAAAGTTCGCCCGTCACCCCGACCGGAACAGGCTCGCCATGAGTGTCCAGAATGTAGACCCTCGTATTCGAGATCGGGCGGCCAATATGCAGGGCAGCGTCCTTGGCATCGATGCACCCGGACGTGGCCACAACCGTCGTCTCAGTGGGGCCGTAATTGTTGACGAGCGAGAAGCCCAACGAACCTGGAAAATGACTTAGGCGATCGCCCCCCACCAGCAGCGTCCGCAAATGCGGATTGACCGCGCCGCGTGTGAAAGCGAACTCTGCCATCGGCGTGGGCAGGAAGCTCACGTCCAAGGGCTGGCGCTGCCACCAGTCAATCAGCGTCTCTGGGTCGCGGTTGGCGACCGGTGGCAGCACGAGGCCTGCCCCTACGCACAGGGATGGCCAGACCTCCCAGGTCGCCGCGTCGAAACCGATCCCCGCCACACAGGACGAGCGGTCACCTTCTTTGAGATTAAAGGCGGTGCTGTGCCAATGGATCAGGTTGCTCAGATTATGATGCTCGACCATTACCCCCTTGGGCGTGCCGGCGGAGCCGGAGGTGTAGATCACATAGGCGAGGTGCTCCGGCGTTAGGCCAATGCCAGCGGCGGGCAGGTTCGTGGCGGACTCTTTGGCCCATAGACTTGCATCGCCAAGATCGATTACCGGCAGGTCCAAAGGACACCCCGCAACAACCGCGTTGCCGGCGGTATCGGTGAGAAGCGCCGCAGGCTGACTGTCCTCGAGCATGAAGGCGAGCCGCTCAGCAGGATAGCTCGGATCGAGCGGCACATAGGCGCCGCCCGCCTTCAGCACGGCCAGAAGCCCCACCACCATCTCGAGGCTGCGTTCGAGGCAGAGCGCCACACGGACATCGGGGCCAACGCCCAGGCTTCTCAAATGATGGGCAAGCCGGTTGGCGCGAAGGTTGAGTTCGCCATAGGTGAGCGAGCGCTCCCCGCATTCGACCGCGATCGCCTCGGGCGTTCGTGCCGCCTGAGCCTCGAACAGCTCGTGGATGCAGCGGTCCTTTGGGTAGTTCGCCGCCGTGTCGTTCCATTCCACCAGCAGACTGTGCCGCTCAGCCTCGCTCAAAAACGGCAGATGCGTCACCGGCTGCGCCAAGCTGCTGACAAAACCGCGAAGCACCGTCAGAAAATAGTCCCGCCAGCGCACCATGGTCGCCTCGTCGAACAGCGCCATGGCGTAGCCCAGCACGCCCATGATCGTGTCGCCGTTCTCAAAAAGATGCACCTCGATGTCGAAGCGGATACGATCGTAAAGTGCCTGGACGGGCTTGAATTGTAGCCCCGGCGCGGCCAAGCTTCCCGCCTCGTTGTTTTGCAAGGCGAACATCACCTGGACCAGCGGCGTGCGATCAAGCCGCCGTTGCGGCTTAACAATTTCCACCACCTGCTCGAAGGGCAGGTCCTGATGGTCTTGCGCTTCAAGCGTAGCCTGCCGCACCCGCGCCAAGAGCTCGGCCCCGTCCGGCGCTCCCGACAGATCCAGGCGCAGCGCCAAGGTGTTGACGAAAAAGCCGAGCAAGCCCTCAAGTTCTGGGCGCCGCCGGTTCGCCATCGGCGTGCCCACCACCACCTCCTCCTGACCCGACAGCCGCGCCAACACAATGGCAAAGGCCGCCAGCAGGGTCATATACAGGGTCGTCCCCTGCTTCTGGCTCAGCGCCCGCAAGCTGGCGGTCAGCTCGGCATTGATCGTCACCGGCAGGAAGGCGCCGGCGAAGGACTGCTGCGCCGGCCGCGGCCGGTCGGTGGGCAGCTCCAGCGTGGGCACGCCCGTCAACTTTTGCCGCCAGTATTCGGCCTGCTGCGCCTGCCGCTCACCCGACAGCCACTGCCGCTGCCAGGCCGCGTAATCTGGATACTGCACCGGCAAGCTGGGCAACGGGTCGTCTTGGCCTGAGAGAAAGGCGCGGTAGAGCGCGCTCAACTCCTTAGAGAGCACGCCAATCGACCAGCCGTCGGAGACGATGTGGTGCTGGGTCAAAAGGAAGACGTACTCCTCGGGGCGCATGCGGATCAGCCGGCCGCGCACCAAGGGGCCTCGGGCCAGATCGAAGGGAGCGGCTGCCTCCTCGGCGCACAGCCGGGCGAGTTCGGCCTCGGCATCGGGGGCCTTGGTCAGGTCGTGCTCGATAAGCGGCAGGCCCTGCTCTGCAGGCAGAAGCGCCACCTGCGGCGTGCCGTCGCGCGCGACGAAGATACTGCGCAAGGCCTCGTGCCGCGCCCATAACCGGTCGAGCGCCCTCCGCCAGGCCGCCACATTGAGCGGTCCGCTGATGCGCAGCGTCAGCGGCATATGGTAGGCCGCACTTGCGGCCGGATCGAGCTGGGCCAGGAACCACAAGCGCTCCTGGGCAAAGGACGAAGGCAGAGCGCCCTCACGCGGGAGGAGTGCGATCGGCGGCAGCGCCTGAACACCGGTGCTGGCCACGGTCTCGTTCACCGCCGCGGCCAGCCCGACAAGTATCGGCGCGGTGAACAGCGTGGCCAAATTGAGTTCCGCACCCAGGCGCCGGTGAATATGCGCGATCAGCCGCACCGCAAGCAGCGAATGGCCGCCGAGCGCGAAGAAATTGTCGTGCCGGCCGATGCGCTCCACCCCGAGCAGCTCCGCCCAGATCTGAGCGAGTGCCTCCTCGACCTCTCCTTGTGGCGCCTCATAGGAGGCCCTGGCATAGGCGTCACCCTCAGGCGCCGGCAGCGCCTTGCGGTCCAGCTTGCCGTTCGGCGTCAAGGGCAAAGCCTCGAGCCGCACATAGGCAGAAGGCAGCATGTAGTCTGGCAACGCCGCCGCCAGATGCGCGCGCAAACCCTCGGCGCTGAGGTCATCCCCGCTATCGCCTCGGCCCACATAATAGGCCACAAGCCGCTTGTCGCCGGGAATATCCTCCCTCGCCACGACCACCGCTTCGCGCACGCCGGGATAAGCAAGTAGCCGGGCCTCGATTTCGCCCAGCTCAATCTGGAAGCCGCGCAGCTTCACCTGGAAGTCGTTGCGGCCTAAAAACTCGATGGCGCCGTCAGAAAGCCAGCGCCCCAGATCCCCCGTCCGGTACATCCGCGCGTCCGGTTTTCCCGCAAACGGATCGGCAACAAATCGCTCTGCCGTCAGCTCGGGCCGGTTCAAATAGCCGCGTGCAACCCCCGCCCCGCCAATATAAAGCTCTCCCGTCACCCCGACCGGCACAGGCTCGCCATGCGCGTCCAGAATGTAGACCCTCGTGTTCGCGATCGGACGGCCAATTGAAACGGGACCGATGTTCTCTGAGTCATACGTCCAGCTGGAGGTCCAAACCGTGGTTTCGGTAGGACCATAGGCGTTGATAACCTCGTGGCGCTGACCCCATCTCTGAATCAGTGCCTGTGAAGGGGCGTCACCGGCCATGATCAAAGTGGAGAGCGTCTCGAATTTGGCGTCATCAGGCAGAGCAGCCAACACCGCAGGCGGCAATGTCGCATGCGTAATACGAGCCTGAGACATCGATTGAAGCAGCTCTTGGCCAGCAAGAACCGCCCCGGCTGCGGGCACATGCAACGCAGCCCCGCGGCATAACGCCATTGACACCTCAAAAATACACGCATCGAAGCTGAAGGAGGCAAACTGCAGCACCCGACTGTCAGGCTGGACCTTAAAGGCTCGAATCTGAGCCTGCGCCAGGTTGCTCAGACTACGATGCTCGACCATCACCCCCTTGGGCGTGCCGGTGGAGCCGGAGGTGTAGATCACATAGGCGAGGTGCTCCGGCGTTAGGCCAATGCCAGCGGCGGGCAGGTTCGTGGCGGACTCTTTGGCCCATAGACTTGCATCGCCAAGATCGATTACCGGCAGGTCCAAAGGACACCCCGCAACAACCGCGTTGCCGGCGGTATCGGTGAGAAGCGCCGCAGGCTGACTGTCCTCGAGCATGAAGGCGAGCCGCTCAGCAGGATAGCTCGGATCGAGCGGCACATAGGCGCCGCCCGCCTTCAGCACGGCCAGAAGCCCCACCACCATCTCGAGGCTGCGTTCGAGGCAGAGCGCCACACGGACATCGGGGCCAACGCCCAGGCTTCTCAAATGATGGGCAAGCCGGTTGGCGCGAAGGTTGAGTTCGCCATAGGTGAGCGAGCGCTCCCCGCATTCGACCGCGATCGCCTCGGGCGTTCGTGCCGCCTGAGCCTCGAACAGCTCGTGGATGCAGCGGTCCTTTGGGTAGTTCGCCGCCGTGTCGTTCCATTCCGCCAGCAGACTGTGCCGCTCCTCGCCCGACAACAGCGGCACGGCGACCGCAAGCTGCTCTGGAGACCGCGCCATCTCCGCCAAAGCATGGCGCAGATAGGCGCCCCAGCGCTCCACCGTCTCCTGGTCGAACAGCGCCGTAGCATACTCAAGTCCCCCGGCAACACGGGCCTCTGACTCAAAGAGGTCCAGAGTCAGATCGAACTTCGCAGTGGCGGGTCTAGCGTCCATCTGTTCGACGCTCAGCCCCGGTAGATCGAAGCGGACCTCCTCAAGATTCTGCCAGGCCAATGCCACCTGGAAGATCGGCGTTTGCGCCTGGCTGCGGATGGGTTTGGCGAGTTCGACCACCCGCTCGAAGGGCAGGTCCTGATGCGCCAAAGCCCCCAGCGCCACTGCCTTCACCCGACCGAGAAATTCCGCCACCGTCGGCGACCCCGACAGGTCCACCCGCAGCGCTAGGGTGTTAGCAAAGAAGCCGATCAGCCCTTCCACCTCCGAACGTGTCCGGTTGGCGGTTGGCGTGCCGATTACCACCTCCTCCTGGCCTGACAACCGCGATAGCACCAAGGCCCAACCCGCCAGAACCGTCATGAACAGCGTCAGTCCATAGCGGCGGCTCAGCGCCTTCAAGTCCGCAGTCAGCGCCTCGTCCAGCTCCACGCGCACCAACCCACCGGCAAAGTCCTGGCGCGCCGGACGCTTGCGGTCGCTCGGCAGTTCCAGCAGCAAAGGCGCACCCGCCAGCGCCTTCCTCCAATAGTCCGATTGCTCCGTCAGAACCTCCCCGGATAGCCAATGCCGCTGCCATACAGCATAGTCTGCGTACTGGATCGCAAGCGGCTCCAAAGGAGCATCCACCCCGCGCGCGTAAGCACCATAAAGCGCGCTCAACTCACAACTCAGCACGCCAATCGACCAGCCGTCCGAGACAATGTGGTGCATGGTGATCAGGAGCACATACTCATCCAACCGCAGGCGGATCAGCCGCCCCCGGATCATCGAGCCTCGCTCCAGATCAAAGGGTGTAGAGGCCTCCTCGGCCATCAGCGCCTCAAGTGAGGTGTCGGTGTCTGCTCCGCCGCTCAGATCATGGCAGGACAGCTCAAATCCGACATCCTCAGGTCGGACCTCCTGGAACGGCTCCCCGTCCGTCGCCACGAAGGTCGTCCGAAGAGCCTCGTGACGCGCCACCAGAGAATTCAACGCACGCCTGAGCGCGCCCTCGTGCAGCACACCCCTCAGCCTTAGACCCAGCGGAATATGATAGGCCTCGCTTCCGCCCTCCAGCTGAGACATGAACCAAAGACGCTGTTGTGCGAATGACAGTGGCAGCGGTTCCTCCCTGCCAACCGACGGGAGCAGCGGCGCATCCCAGGGACGCTCGGGGGCGCGTGCAAGGATTTGCGGTTCCGACGAGGTCTTAGCCTTGTCCAGAGCTGTGCGGAGCCGCTGAATTTCAAGCAGGCTCTCGCGCAAAAGCTGGCTTACACTCTTGTTTGCCAACATCCTTTCCGCAAGATCAGGCAAAGAATCTTCCCCGATTTCTCGGATCAGTTCAAATATAACCTTTGACTCTTCCTCCTCTGTTGCTGGTTGCGCGATGAGAAGATCCTGCTGCCCCAACGGTGTCTTGCTATCCACCTCTGCCGGAGCGAGCGTGCGCACGATGGCTCCCACCGATGGGTAGTCATACACGAACGTCGCCGGCAGCGAGCGGTCCAGGACACGCTGGAGCCGATCCCGAAACCGCAACGCCAGCAGCGAGTCGAGCCCTAGGTCAGTGAACAGCGTCTCGACAGGTACTTCTGGGACCTCAAGAGTCTCGGCCGCTATCCGCGACACAATCTCCGTCAGCTTGGCGATCGATCTTCCGCTGAGCGGGGGTGCGCCCACCCTCGCTGGCTCGTACCAGACATGCTTGCTCAAGGCCGCCCGATCCACCTTGCCATTGACATTCAGCGGCAATGATTCCCGAATATGGATTTGCACCGGCACCATATATGCAGGCAGCGCCTTCTCACAGAAGGCGCGTAATACGGCGGCATCCGTGACCTTCTCATGCGTCGGGACTAGCAAGGCCTCCGTAAGGAAGGGCCATCCCCGCTGCTTCCCGGACCAATCCGCTACTCCGCCCACCAGAGCGTGCATGTACATCTCGCTGGGGCCCAGATCGAACTCTGCCTCCAGTCCACTGAAATCGAATCCCGCCTGGCACAGACCGAGTCCGTGGACCGAGGCTTCATCCTCAAGGCTCTGGCAGAGCCGGCCGACTTCCAACCGGCACACAAGCTCACTCTGGCTGCCGCAGAACGGCGCTATACGGTCCATCTGGCCTACGACCAGCAGTACGAACGCCGCCTCTTCGAACATTGTCCGGTTGGCGGGCGGGATCAGCTTGGAGTCGATGGATCCCGGCCCACTTAGTTGAATCAAGGTGTGCGCGACGGAATCGTATCGGTATGCTCCGCCCTCGAGCTCCTCGACCCGGCCGGGCTTCACTGACACGTACAGACGTACCGGGTACAGCTGGCCCGAAAGAGCCGCGACACCATTGCGCGACCCTTCTTGCATCCGGCGCAAAGTGCCTAGCAGCCCAGCCAAGCTCTTGAGTGACACCGCACTCTGCAGGTAGGTCCGAAAGCTGCGACGGCTCACCCACTGCTGCTCCATCTCCTCGGCTGAACGCCCGCGCGGGAGTGTGATCGACGGCGCTGTGGTGCGGCGAATGCTTCGCTGGTCCACCTTGAACTGCATGCGCTCCATTGCACTCTGCAGCGGCGCAAACCCCGAAAGGTCCGCGCTTGGCTGGGCGCGCTCCGCGGCGGCAAGCATGACGGACCAGCCTTCTTTTCCACGGGGGACTGCCAACTCGGTCCCGCCCACCAGCGCGTGCAAACAAACATCCCCCGGCGCGAGCCCAAACACCGGGGCCAGACCATCGAGCTGAAGGCCCACAAGAGAGCGCAACTGCACCCCCTCCTCCCGTGCAGCGCGCTCCAGCAGGTGGCACATCTCGCCCGCTTCCAACGCGCAGAACGGCTCGCTTAACTGGCCGTATAATGGGGCGATGGCCGCCAAGTGCCCGATCAACACCAGCGTGAACGCGGCCGACTTCACCAGGTCCTCCTGCCCAGAGACTCGCCCGGGCGTGAGGCCCATCCTGTCGGAGACCAGCACCAATGCGTGCTCCAGCGGATGGTAGTAGTAGACACCTCCAGCCAGTCCATCGATCCGATCTGGCGTCACACACACCAAAACCTGCACGGGGTATAGGCTTCCCGCCGATGCATAGCGGGCTTTGGGGAGGGGCGCGTAATCGTTGGGCACCCGTCGTAGGGTCTCCAGGATCCTGGCCAGCAGCGCCGCATCGACCGCTACGCCAGCGGCCCGATGCTTCGGCCACCTGAGGGTCGGCGCAATCAGCGGAGGCTGTTCGTCCGGCAATACCACGGCGGGCGCCCCTGCTTGTCGCCGCGCCGGCGGTGTCGAAAGCATCGTCTCGACGAAAGCGCGCCGTGCCGCTGGATCCCGCACCAGCGTCAGATCAAGCCGCTCTCGCCACGATGCGCTGCCTGACAGCCTCTCCGCAAAAAAATCTTCCTCAGAGGCACCCAGTACCACATGCGCCACCAGGCGTTTCTCGCGCTCCCCTACCGCCACCACCACCGCCTGCTGGACCTCGGCATGACGCTCAAGCACTGCTTCGATCTCGCCCAGCTCAACCCGGTAGCCATGCACCTTCACCTGTTGATCGCGACGGCCCAGAAACTCAATGTCGCCGCCGGGCAACCAACGTCCCCAATCGCCTGTACGGTAGAGCCGCTCCCCGGTGCGCGGGTGCACGATGAAGCGCTCCTGGGTCTGCTTCTCATCCCGCCAATACCCCTGGGCCAGACCGAGGCCGCCGATGTAAAGCTCCCCGGGTAGCCAAGTCGGACAGAGCTCCAAGGAGGCGGTGAGGACATAGAAGCGCTGGTTGGCCATAGGGCGACCGTAAGGAATGCTCGACCAAGTCGACGGCGCCTCCACTACCGGATGAAGAATTGACCAGATAGAGCCCTCCGTCGCCCCGCCCAGGCCAATCACTTGAGCTTGAGGGGCGAGCGCCCGGATGGCGCCGGGCAACGAGACTGGGATCCAATCTCCACTGAGCAACACCAACTGAAGTCTCTGCAAACTGGCGATCACATCGGGCCTGCCCTCGGCGTGTTCGACCAGCATCTGCATCAGTGCAGGGACAGTGTTCCAGATCGTGACTCCCTCTAAATGCGCTGGCCAATTCTGAGCATCGCTGCGGTCCTTGCTCGATGGCAAGACAATGGCCCCGCCCACGGCCAGCGGACCGAAGATGTCGTAGACCGACAAGTCGAAGGACAGAGACGACAGCCCAAAGACCCGGTCGGTGGGCGTGACCGCAAACCGAGCATTGATATCCAACACGGTATTAACCGGGCCCCGGTGATTGAGCATGACCCCCTTTGGCTCGCCCGTGGACCCAGACGTATAAATGAGGTAGGCCAGATCGGTCGGCGTCTGCACGAACTCCAGCGCCGGAGCTTCGTAACCAGTGGGCAAATCGCCCTCGACCACCAAGCACTGGACTTCGGCCAGCCCTTCAAACTTCACCCAGGGCTGAATCAGAGCCAAACTCGCCCCGCTTCGCTCCAGAAGCAGCTGGCGGCGGGCCGCAGGAAGGCCGGCGTCAACCGGCACATACGCCGCCCCAGAGTACAGAACACCCAGCACCGCGGCCACTTGCTCCCAGCCCTTGTCCATTACAATGGCGACGGGCGTGTTGGGCTTCGCGCCCAACTCACGCAGGCGACGCCCGAGCCGCCGCGCCATCGCGTCCAGCTCGCCATAGGTCAGCGTGCGCGCCTTGGTGATCACCGCAGGCTGATCGGGCTGGATAACCGCCTGAGCCGCGAACAGCCCATGCAAGGTCTGCGATGACACCGGGCGCGCTGTGTCGTTGATTGTCGCGACGCGCGATTGCTGGTCTTCGGCCAGAAGCATCGGCCAGGGCTCATCCCATGCCGCCAAATCCCGTGCCAGCAAGGTGACCCGCGCCGTGTACGCGGCCATCATCTCCTCGATCATGCCCTCGGGGAACAGTCCCTCGATGACATCCCAGCTGTACTGCAGCTCTCCTCCTACCTCCCGGATAATGTGATCCAGCCAGACTTGCGGAGTTTGGGAGATCTCGAAGAGAGTCTCCCCTAACCATGCATCCGTCGTGTCAACGGACGAGACCGGCAGCCCCAACAGGCTCGTGAACACCACGGGCGCCGTCACCTCTCGGCCCGCCTGCCGCCACGCCCGCAGCACCTCAACGCCATCCGCTGCGCTATGCTCCAGGTGCTGGTGCAGCTGCCGCTGCAGGGCCGAGGCTCGCATCCGCAATGGCGTGCCTGATGCAGGTTGGCACTCGATGAACAGCAGGTTGGTGAAGTCGCCCGCGATGTCGTAGATGTTTGGGTGGATCGGCGGACGGGTGAAGTGGGTCAGGTTCAGAAGGAAGGGCGCCTCACCAGACCAGCGGCTCAGCACTTCTGCAAACGCACCAGCGAGCGCCATGGTTGGGGTGATGCCCCGCCCTTGCGCTTTTTCGCCAAATCGCCTCCAGTCCGCCGCGTTGAGCCGACCGTGGTGCCGGATGTTGCGGTGATGCTGCACCCGATCCGGTGAGATGGCAAGGGGAAGCGGCGGGGCAGGATCGAAGCTCGGGCAACGCCCCTCCCAATATGCCAGGGCGCGCTGATGCGACTCGGTACCGCGCGCGGCGATGCCCGCTCGAACGACTGCCTCGAAGCCCCGAGGCATGAGTGCGGGCAATTCTGAGCCTGGGTCCTCGTACAGACGCTTCCAGTCGTGAAGGACGATCTGCAGACTTGCGCCATCCAGGCACAAAAGGTCGAAGTCCAGGCAGTAGCGAACTCGACCTCCTGGAAGCAAGAATACGCGAAACTCGAAAAGCGGCCACTCTTCAAGCGACCGACACGCACTGGACAGTTCTGCCCGCACCTGCGTGAGCCGCCGCTCTCGCGCCTCCTCATCCAGGATACGCAGATCCTCGACGGGCAGGACATAGTCGGGCACTTTGGGGAGTACCCGCTGATATCCATTCGAGGTAAAGACCATCCGCAGCGCCTCGTGGCGTGCAATCACCGCCCGCCACGACGCCTCCAACCGCTGCAGGTCTACCGCCGAGCCTTCGCTCTCGCGGTAGAAGTGAAACGCTACGTTTCCTGCGGAACCCATTTGCCGTCCGACCCAGTACGCCTGCTGGATGGGTGTGAGCGGAAAGGGCGCATCAGGATCAGACGGCAGGTCTGAGAGCGCCGGAGCAACAATCGCCGTTGGTCGATGAGCCGTCCATTGATCCGCCAGTTCTTGAGCCAGCGCGCGGCTGTTCTTCTCGAAAACGCTGGACACCGACACGGTGACTCCAAGCAGATCTCGGAAACGGTTGCGCAGTTCTACCGCCATGAGGGAGTCCAGCCCCAGCTCCTTCAGCGGGCGCTCCGCCTCCACCGCTCCCGCCTCGCCCAGCGACTGCACATGCGCAACCTCGGCCGCGAGGAGGGCGGGCGTGGCAACGCCGAGCACGGCGGCGGCTTCCGTGCGCACGAGATCGATGAGGGCCCGCTCGCGCTCGGCGGCAGGCAACATGGAGAGCCGTTCGATGAGAGGCGCCGCCGCGCCCGCCGAGGCGGCGGCGGGACGCGCCGTCCGGCGGCGAAGCAGACCGCGGAACAAAGCAGGCAGTAAGCCGGGATGCCGCCGGGCGAGTGCAGCCAAGTCGAAGCAGGCCGGAACCAGGAGGGCTTCGGGGCGCCCAAGAGCGGCGTCGAGCAGCGCCAGGCCCTGACCGGAAGCGAGCGGCAATAGTCCTGCGCGGCGCATGCGGGTGAGATCGGCGGCGCTCAATGCCGCGGTCAGGCCCGATTTTTCGGCCCAGTAGCTCCAGGCGAGCGAACAGGCGGCGAGGCCCTTAGCGCGACGGTGATGGGCGAGCGCGTCGAGGAAGGTGTTGGCGGCAGCATAATTAGCCTGGCCGGGGGCGCCGAGGATGCCGGAGAGCGAGGAGAACAGCACAAAGGCGGCGAGGTCTTGGCCTTGGGTCAGTTCATGTAGGTGCCAGGCGGCATCGAGCTTGGGCGCCAACACGCGATCGAGGCGCTCGGGCGTCAGGGCGCCCAGCACTCCATCGTCGAGGACGCCCGCCGCGTGGATAACGGCAGTGAGGGGATGCGCGGCGGGGATGCCGTCCAGCAGCATCCGCAGAGCCTCGCGGTCGGCGGCGTCGCAGGCGGCGATGGCGACCCGGGCACCGGCGCCCTCGAGTTCGCCGCGCAAGGCCTCGGCGCCGGCAGCGGCGGGTCCCTGGCGGGAGGTCAGCAAAAGGTGCTTCACGCCATGCTTTTCGACCAGATGGCGCGCCACCCGAGCGCCGAGCGTGCCGGTGCCGCCGGTGACAAGAACGGTGCCTGCGGGGGCAAGCGCGTTCGGCGCGGCTAGCACCTCATTCGAGCGCACAACGGCGAGCCGCGGGACCAGGTGCTGCCCGTCCCGAAGGGCGATCTGCCGCTCCCGGCTATCGAGCGCAGCGAGCAGCGCCTGCTGTGAGGCCTCGCAGCCGTCGGTGTCGAGGAGGACGAGAGCAAGGTCGGGATGTTCGCTCTGGGCGCTGCGGGCAAGACCCCATAGGGGGGCATGCGCGAGGTCGAGGACATCCTCCCCTTCCCGGGCGGCGATGGCGCGCCGGGTGAGCAGAACCAGCCGCGTGGACGCAAGACGCGCGTCCGCCGTCCAGGCCTGCAGCAGCGCGAGCGCGTGCGCCGTGGCGCGATGGGCGTCAGCCGGTTGCGTCGCCGTGGGCGCGAGGAAGGGCACGACGACGACGTCCGGCGGTGCAGCGCCTTGCTCGAGGGCTTCTCGCAAGGCCGGAAGGTCGGCGTAGCGTGCAAAGGGTAGCGAGAGGTCTACATCCCCAGAGGCCAGGAGCGCGCCGTTCTCTAGCGTGAGTGCCCCCGAAGCGTCCGGCAGTGAGGCCCAGTCCAGGCAAAAAAGCGAATTGTGGGAGGCGGCCAAAGCCCCCTGCAACTGCTTGGCGGTAACGGGCCGGCTGACCAGCCCCTGCACCCAGGCGACTGGCTCGCCGACAGCGTCGGCGATGGCGAGCCCAATAGCCCCATCCTCGCGCCGGTCGAAGCGCACCCGCAGGGTGGTGGCCCCGACAGCCCGCAGCGAGACCCCCGTCCAGGAAAACGGCAGAGCGGTACCACTGGCTTCGAAAGCGAGCGCGTGCAGCACCGCGTCGAGCAGCGCGGGATGCAGAGCAAAGCCCTCCTCGAGGGGCGCCTCGGGCAATTGGGCTTCAGCAAAGAGAACACCACCCTGCCGCCACATGGCGCGCAGGCCCTGGAAGCTGGGGCCATAGGCCAATCCCAAGCTGGCGAGGGTTTCGTATATCCCCTCAATCGGCACAGGCTCAGCCCCTACCGGCGGCCATACGCGCAGGTCGAAGGCGGGGGGGGCGACAGCAGGAGCAAGCGTGCCGCTTGCGTGCCGGGTCCAGGCAGCATCCTCAGGAGCGTCCTGGGTTCGGCCATATATCGTCAGCGGCCTGCGGCCGGACCCGTCCACAGGACCGACCGCCATCTGCACGCACACCGCCCCGTCGAGAGGAAGAGCGAGCGGCGCTTCCAGGATCAGCTCTTCGACGAGATCAAGCCCGACGTGGTGCGTCGCCAGAAGCGCAAGCTCGAGAAACGCCGTCCCGGGCAGGATCGGTGTGCCGAACACCCTATGATCCGCAAGCCACGGATAATCTGAGAGCGATAGGCGCCCGGTGAAGAGATGCCCCTCGCCCCCGGCCAGCGGCACCACAGCTGCCAACAAAGGATGCTCCGCCGAAGCCTGACCGGCGGAAACGACATCCGCCTCCTTGCGCTTGGGCGCCTTGAGCCAGAAGCGTTCGCGCTGGAACGCGTAGGTCGGTAACCCAACTCGGCGCGCCGCATGAAGGGCGAAAAAAGCCTTCCAGTCGAGGGCCGTGCCGTTCACATGGAAGGCGCTAAGCGCGGTGGTGACAGCTTCGGCGTCGTCGCGGCCTCTCCGCAGCGTAGGAAGGAAAGCGAGGCTTTGCTCGCCCTCTTCGGCCAGAGCGTCCTGTCCCAAGGCGCAGAGCACGCCATGCGGGCCGAGTTCGAGGAAGGTGCGGATGCCTTCGGCATAGGCGGTGCGCACGCCGTCGGCGAAGCGGACGGCTTCGCGCACGTGGCGCACCCAATAGTCTGCCGAGGACAGCTCGTAATCGCTCGCCCGCGCGCCGGTGACATTGGAGATAATGGGGATACGCGCAGGCTGGAACGTCAGCCCTTCGGCGACCCGCCGGAAGGCCTCCAACATGCCGTCCATATGCGGAGAGTGAAACGCATGGCTTACCCGCAGCCGCGTGGTCTTGCGACCCATGGCCTCGAAGTGGGCGGCAATCCTGAGAACCGCGTCCTCGTCGCCCGCCACCACGGTCGAGGCGGGAGCATTGAGGGCCGCGAGGCTGGCGCGGTCGCCGCAACCGGCGAGGTGCGGGAGAACTTCGCTTTCCGACGCCTGGAGGGTGACCATGGCGCCATCTTGCCGGAGAGCTTGCATCAGCCGGGCGCGAGCCGCCACCAGGGTGCAGGCGTCGGCAAGGGAGAGCACGCCTGCAACATGGGCTGCGACAACCTCGCCGATGGAGTGGCCGAGCAGCAGATCGGGGGCAACGCCGAGACTTTCGATGAGCCGGAAGAGAGCAACCTCGAGGGCGAACAGGGCCGGCTGGGTGAAGCCGGTCTGATCAAGCAGCATCGCCTCCCGAGAGCCTTCCGCGGCGAACATAACCTCGCGCAAGGGCCGGTCGAGCTCGCTGTCGAGATGGGCGCAGACCGCGGCGAAGGCCTCGCGGAACACAAGGAACCCGTCGTAAAGAGAACGGCCCATCATCGACCGTTGGCTTCCTTGTCCGGTGAAGAGAAGTGCGAGCTTCCCCTCGCCGCCCGCGCGTCCAAGCACGGTGGTGAGATGGGGGCGCCCCTGGACCACACACTCCAGCGCAGCCAAAAGCCCGGCTCGGTCGCCAACCACCACAGCCGCGCGATGCTCGAACTGCGCCCGCGTGGTCGCCAGCGAATAGGCCACATCGGCAAGCCCCAGCTCCTCATGGCCGTATAGATGCACCCGCAGCCGCTCGGCCTGCCCTCGCAGCGCCGCCTCGCTTTTGGCCGACAGCAGCACCGGCCAAGCTGAGAGCGGCGGCGATGAAGGTACCTCCGCGGCTTCCGCAGCCTCCTTGGGCGGCGCCGAAGCGATCGGCGCTTCAACCGGCGCCTCTTCCACGACCACATGCGCGTTTGTCCCGCTAACCCCGAACGCACTCACTCCAGCGATCCGCGGCCGCTCGGCACGACGAGGCCACAACCGCGCCTCTTGCAGCAGCGACAGGCCGCTGCCCTCCCAGGCGATGTGCGCGCTCGGCGTCTCCGCATGAAGCGTCTTGGGCAGGCGCTCGTGCTGTAGCGCCAACACCATCTTCATAACTCCCAACACCCCTGCGGCAGCACTCGCGTGCCCCAGGTTGGATTTGCTCGAGCTCGATATACAGCGGCTTTTCTTTCTGCCTTGTCGGGCCGAACACCGCCGCCAGCGCCCCGGCCTCGATCGGATCGCCCAACATCGTTCCTGTGCCGTGAGCCTCGACCGCATCGATGTCACTCGGCGCAAGGCCGCTCACCGAAAGAGCGCGCCGGATGACCTGCTGCTGGCTCGGGCCATTGGGTGCCGTTAAGCCCTGGCTCTGACCGTCTTGGTTGACCGCGCTGCCGCGCACCACCGCAAGCACCCGATCGCCGTCCCGCTCAGCATCCGACAACCGCTTAAGCACCAGCACCCCGCAGCCCTCAGACCAACCGACCCCGTCAGCGGCTACCGAAAACGATTTGCACCGACCATCGGGAGCCAAGCCTCGCAACCGACTGAACTCAACGAAGTAGCTTGGCGTGCTCATCACCTGCACGCCCCCCGCCAGCGCCAGATCGCACTCCCCTTGCCGCAAGCTTGAACACGCGAGATGCAAGGCCACCAACGACGACGAGCACGCCGTGTCGACCGTCATCGCCGGGCCCTGCAGCCCAAGCACGTAGGAAACGCGTCCAGAGAGCACGCTGCTGGCTTGCCCGGTACCAACGTAACCGTCCAACCGCTCGAGAGGGACAACGGCACCTTTATCGTAGTCAGAGCCCATCGAACCGAGATATACTCCGGTCAGGGACTCATTGAGCGCCTCTGGCCGCAGCCCTGCTCGCTCCAGCGCCTCCCACGCCACTTCGAGCACCAGCCGCTGCTGTGGATCCATCGCCACCGCTTCTCGCGGTGAAATTCCAAAAAAGCCCGCATCGAACTGGTCCACATCACGCAGAAATCCCCCCTCATGCGCGTAGCTTTTACCAATCGCCTCGGGGTCAGGATCAAAGAGTGCATCGGTATCCCAGCGTTCGGGAAACGGTCCAATCGCATCCCGTCCCTCTTCCAAAAGCGCCCAGTATCCCTCTGCGTCAACGATCCCTCCGGGAGCACGGCATGACATGCCTACGATAGCAATCGGCTCAGTAGCGTCGATCCGAACAGTGGGGTGGGGCACCTCCGCCGGAGCCAGCGCGCGCACGATGGCCGCCACCGATGGGTAGTCATACACGAACGTCGCCGGCAGCGAGCGGTTAAGGACACGCTGGAGCCGATCCCGAAACCGCAACGCCAGCAGCGAGTTCGAGCCCTAGGTCAGTGAACAGCGTCTCGACAGGTACTTCTTGGACCTCAAGAGTTCTCGGCCGCTACCCGCGACACAATCTCCGTCAGCTTAGCGATCGATCTTCCGCCCAGCGGGGGTGCGCCCACCCTCGGCAGAAATCTCCCCTCAGGCGCGTAGCTTTTACCAATCGCCTCGGGGTCAGGATCAAAGAGTGCGTCGGTATCCCAGCGCTCGGGAAACGGTCCAATCGCATCCCGTCCCTCCTCCAGCGCCCAGTACCCCTCTGCATCAACGATCCCTCCGGGAGCTCGGCATGACATGCCTACGATGGCAATCGGCTCAGTAGCGTCGATCCGAACAGTGGGGTGGGGTACCTCCGCCGGAGCCAGCGCGCGCACGATGGCTGCCACCGATGGGTAGTCATACACGAACGTCGCCGGCAGCGAGTGGTCCAGGACACGCTGGAGCCGATCCCGAAACCGCAACGCCAGCAGCGAGTCGAGCCCTAGGTCAGCGAACAGCGTCTCGACAGGTACTTCTTGGACCTCAAGAGTCTCGGCCGCTACCCGCGACACAATCTCCGTCAGCTTGGCGATCGATCTTCCGCCCGGCGGGGGTGCGCCCACCCTCGCAGGCTCGGACCAGACATGCTTGCTCAGCGCCGCCCGATCCACCTTGCCATTGACATTCAGCGGCAACGATTCTCGAATCTGGATTTGCACCGGCACCATATACGCAGGCAGCGCCTTCTCACAGAAGGCGCGCAATACGGCGGCATCCGTGACCTTCTGGTGCGACGGAACTAGCAGCCTCTCCGCAAAAAAATCTTCCTCAGAGGCACCCAGTACCACATGCGCCACCAGGCGTTTCTCGCGCTCCCCTACCGCCACCACCACCGCCTGCTGGACCTCGGCATGACGCTCAAGCACTGCTTCGATCTCGCCCAGCTCAACCCGGTAGCCATGCACCTTCACCTGTTGATCGCGACGGCCCAGAAACTCAATGTCGCCGCCGGGCAACCAACGTCCCCAATCGCCTGTACGGTAGAGCCGCTCCCCGGTGCGCGGGTGCACGATGAAGCGCTCCTGGGTCTGCTTCTCATCCCGCCAATACCCCTGGGCCAGACCGAGGCCGCCGATGTAAAGCTCCCCGGGTAGCCAAGTCGGACAGAGCTCCAAGGAGGCGGTGAGGACATAGAAGCGCTGGTTGGCCATAGGGCGACCGTAAGGAATGCTCGACCAAGTCGACGGCGCCTCCACTACCGGATGAAGAATTGACCAGATAGAGCCCTCCGTCGCCCCGCCCAGGCCAATCACTTGAGCTTGAGGGGCGAGCGCCCGGATGGCGCCGGGCAACGAGACTGGGATCCAATCTCCACTGAGCAACACCAACTGAAGTCTCTGCAAACTGGCGATCACATCGGGCCTGCCCTCGGCGTGTTCGACCAGCATCTGCATCAGTGCAGGGACAGTGTTCCAGATCGTGACTCCCTCTAAATGCGCTGGCCAATTCTGAGCATCGCTGCGGTCCTTGCTCGATGGCAAGACAATGGCCCCGCCCACGGCCAGCGGACCGAAGATGTCGTAGACCGACAAGTCGAAGGACAGAGACGACAGCCCAAAGACCCGGTCGGTGGGCGTGACCGCAAACCGAGCATTGATATCCAACACGGTATTAACCGGGCCCCGGTGATTGAGCATGACCCCCTTTGGCTCGCCCGTGGACCCAGACGTATAAATGAGGTAGGCCAGATCGGTCGGCGTCTGCACGAACTCCAGCGCCGGAGCTTCGTAACCAGTGGGCAAATCGCCCTCGACCACCAAGCACTGGACTTCGGCCAGCCCTTCAAACTTCACCCAGGGCTGAATCAGAGCCAAACTCGCCCCGCTTCGCTCCAGAAGCAGCTGGCGGCGGGCCGCAGGAAGGCCGGCGTCAACCGGCACATACGCCGCCCCAGAGTACAGAACACCCAGCACCGCGGCCACTTGCTCCCAGCCCTTGTCCATTACAATGGCGACGGGCGTGTTGGGCTTCGCGCCCAACTCACGCAGGCGACGCCCGAGCCGCCGCGCCATCGCGTCCAGCTCGCCATAGGTCAGCGTGCGCGCCTTGGTGATCACCGCAGGCTGATCGGGCTGGATAACCGCCTGAGCCGCGAACAGCCCATGCAAGGTCTGCGATGACACCGGGCGCGCTGTGTCGTTGATTGTCGCGACGCGCGATTGCTGGTCTTCGGCCAGAAGCATCGGCCAGGGCTCATCCCATGCCGCCAAATCCCGTGCCAGCAAGGTGACCCGCGCCGTGTACGCGGCCATCATCTCCTCGATCATGCCCTCGGGGAACAGTCCCTCGATGACATCCCAGCTGTACTGCAGCTCTCCTCCTACCTCCCGAATAATGTGATCCAGCCAGACTTGCGGAGTTTGGGAGATCTCGAAGAGAAGTCTCCCCTAACCATGCATCCGTCGTGTCAACGGACGAGACCGGCAGCCCCAACAGGCTCGTGAACACCACGGGCGCCGTCACCTCTCGGCCCGCCTGCCGCCACGCCCGCAGCACCTCAACGCCATCCGCTGCGCTATGCTCCAGGTGCTGGTGCAGCTGCCGCTGCAGGGCCGAGGCTCGCATCCGCAATGGCGTGCCTGATGCAGGTTGGCACTCGATGAACAGCAGGTTGGTGAAGTCGCCCGCGATGTCGTAGATGTTTGGGTGGATCGGCGGACGGGTGAAGTGGGTCAGGTTCAGAAGGAAGGGCGCCTCACCAGACCAGCGGCTCAGCACTTCTGCAAACGCACCAGCGAGCGCCATGGTTGGGGTGATGCCCCGCCCTTGCGCTTTTTCGCCAAATCGCCTCCAGTCCGCCGCGTTGAGCCGACCGTGGTGCCGGATGTTGCGGTGATGCTGCACCCGATCCGGTGAGATGGCAAGGGGAAGCGGCGGGGCAGGATCGAAGCTCGGGCAACGCCCCTCCCAATATGCCAGGGCGCGCTGATGCGACTCGGTACCGCGCGCGGCGATGCCCGCTCGAACGACTGCCTCGAAGCCCCGAGGCATGAGTGCGGGCAATTCTGAGCCTGGGTCCTCGTACAGACGCTTCCAGTCGTGAAGGACGATCTGCAGACTTGCGCCATCCAGGCACAAAAGGTCGAAGTCCAGGCAGTAGCGAACTCGACCTCCTGGAAGCAAGAATACGCGAAACTCGAAAAGCGGCCACTCTTCAAGCGACCGACACGCACTGGACAGTTCTGCCCGCACCTGCGTGAGCCGCCGCTCTCGCGCCTCCTCATCCAGGATACGCAGATCCTCGACGGGCAGGACATAGTCGGGCACTTTGGGGAGTACCCGCTGATATCCATTCGAGGTAAAGACCATCCGCAGCGCCTCGTGGCGTGCAATCACCGCCCGCCACGACGCCTCCAACCGCTGCAGGTCTACCGCCGAGCCTTCGCTCTCGCGGTAGAAGTAAATCGCAACGTTTCCTGCGGAACCCATTTGCCGTCCAACCCAGTACGCCTGCTGGATGGGTGTGAGCGGAAAGGGCGCATCAGGATCAGGCGGCAGGTCTGAGAGCGCCGGAGCAGCAATCGCCGTTGGTCGATGAGCCGTCCATTGTTCCGCTAGTTCTTGAGCCAGCGCGCGGCTGTTCTTCTCGAAAACGCTGGACACCGACACGGTGAACTCCAAGCAGATCTCGGAAACGGTTGCGCAGTTCTACCGCCATGAGGGAATCGAGGCCGTATTCCTGGAGCGGGCGGTTGACCTCGAGCGCGGCGGGCGTGGCAAGGCCGAGCACGGTGGCGGTTTCCGTGCGCACGAGATCGAGCAGGGCCCGCTCGCGCTCGGCGGCAGGCAACATGGAGAGCCGTTGCGCAAGCGACGCCGCGCCCGCCGGGGATGTGTTTTCTTCCAGGGCGCGCCGGGCTTCGGGGATATCGTCGAGCAGTGGACGCCGCCTTGCCGCCGCAAAGGACGGAGCGAAGCGGGACCAGTCGAAATCGGCAACGGTGACCGTCGTCTCGTCATGGTCGAGACTCTGCCGGAGCGCCACGATGGCGAGCGCCGGCGCCATCGGCATTACACCGCGTCGCTTCAGTCGATCGACGGCTGCGTCGTTGGCCATGCCGCCTCCGGCCCAGGCGCCCCAGGCCACGGAGGTTGCGGGCAATCCCAAGTCACGCCGCTGCTTGGCCAGGGCGTCGAGAAAGGCGTTGGCCGCCGCGTAGGTAGCCTGGTGCGCGCCACCCCAGACCCCAGCACCCGAGGAGAACAGAACGTAAGCGTCGAGATGGCGGTCGCCAAGCAGATCATGCAGATGCTGCGCGCCCCTTGCTTTGCCGGAAACGACCTCGGCCAGCTCGGCGAGCGTGATCGCATCGAGGGAGCACAACTGTCCGCCGACGCCCGCCATATGAATAACAGCGCGGAGGGGGAGGTCTTGCGCATCAAGCCGCTCGATTAGGGCGGCAAGCTCGTGGCGGTCGGCGACGTCGCAGGGGGCAAGCGTGACGCGGGCACCGAGCGCGGCGAACTCCTCTTGCAGAGCGACGGCACCCGGAGCATCGGGTCCGCGGCGGCTGGTTAAGACCAGATGCTCGGCGCCTTGGCCGGCGAGCCAACGGGCAACATGAACTCCGAGCGCGCCGGTGCCACCGGTGATGAGGACGGTGCTCCGGGGCTTGAAGATGCGTGGAGCAGCGGTGTCGCCAAGCGGATCGTGAACGAGCCGGCGGGCATATAGTCCGGTTGAGCGAAGTGCGAGCTGGTCTTCGTCGTTTCGATTGCCCAGTGCGGCCAAGAGGCGCTCGATCGCCCTGGGGGTCGAGCCTATCGGGCAGGTCGAGAAGCCCTCCCCAGCGCTCGGGGTGTTCGAGCCCGACAACGCGGCCGAGACCCCAGGCGAAGGCCTGCAGAGGGGCGTTCAGGGGATCGGAAGGACCGATCGAAACGGCGCCTCGGGTGAGCAACCAGAGAGGCGCCTGGATGCCCAGATCACCGAGGGCTTGCACGAGGGAGAGGGTGAGCGCGAGACCAGTCGGCACCACCGGCTCCGCCGGCAAGGGGCTCTCGTCTAAGGCGAGCAGCGAAAGGACGCCGCGCAGGGCGTCACCCTCGGCCACCGCTTCGCGCAAGGCCGCAGCCAGACGGGCGCGATCGGCCTCCTCAGGACGGGCCCGTAGCGCGACGACGCGCGCTCTGCGCTCGACGAGCGCATGGATAAGCCCAGATACAACCGCGTCTTCGCTGTAAGAAGCGGGCAGGACGACAAGCCAGTTACCGGACAGGTCCATTGGGGGAATACTGCCAGCAACAGGCTTCCAGACCACCCGATAGCGCCAACCATCGACAGTGCCCTGTTCCCGGCTTTGCCGGCGCCAGTCCGCCAGGGTCGGAAGCAGCATAGCAAGAGCCGCGCGCCGCGCCTCGTCGTTCACACGCAATGCACCGCCAAGCGAATCGAGGTCGCCGCTCTCGACTGCCTGCCAGAAGCCGGAGTCTCGCGGCGCAACCGCAGCCACCTCCGCCTCCTTGCGCTTGGGAGCCTCGAGCCAGAAGCGTTCGCGCTGGAAGGCGTAGGTGGGCAGAGTGACCCGCCGCGCCGCATGGGGGGCAAAAAAGGCGTTCCAGTCGAAGGCCAGCCCGCGGCTGTGAAGCTCGGCGAGAGAAAGCAGGAGCCGGGCGAGGCTCCCCTCCTCGCGCCGCAGCGAACCGACGACAGCGGGATCGAGCGGCGAACCCTCGACGGTCTCCTGCACAGCGAGCGTCAGCACCGGATGGGGGCTGACTTCAATGAAGAAGCGGTACCCCTCGCCCAGCAGCGTCTCGGTCACTTCGGCAAAGCGGACGGGCTGCCGCAGGTTCTGGTACCAATAGTCGGCATCGAGCGCGTTACCTTCGATGAGGCAGCCGGTGACGGTCGAGTAGAGTGGCAGCGCGCCAGAACTCGGAGCAAGCCTTGCCAAGTCGCCGAGAAGCTTGTCGTGGACCGCCTCCACCTGCGCGCAGTGCGAAGCGTAGTCGACCCGGATTTTGCGGACGAACACCTGCGCCGCCGCCAGCTCGCTGAGCAAGGCTTCCACAGCCTCGGGATCGCCCGAGACCAGCGTCGCGTGCGGGCCGTTCATGGCGGCGATGGAGAGCCTATCGCCCCAGGGGGTAAGATGGAGCCTGAGCGCCTCGACCCCGAGTTCCACGGCCGCCATTGCTCCCTTGCCGACCAGCCGCGTGAGCGCGCGGCTGCGCAGTGCGACGACCTTGGCCGCATCCTCAAGCGAGAGCGCGCCGGAGACGAAGGCGGCGGCAACCTCCCCCTGGCTGTGGCCGACCACGGCATCGGGCTCGACCCCCAGCGAGCGCCACAGCGCCGCCAGCGACACCATCACTGCAAAGAGGGCGGGCTGCACGACATCGACGCGGTCGAGCCTCGTATCGCCTTCGCCGCGCAGCACCGCGAGCAGAGACCAGTCAACATGCGGGGCAAGCGCCCGCTCGCAGGATTCGATCTGCGCCTGGAACACGGGCGAGGTTTCCAGCAGCGACAGCGCCATCCCTTCCCATTGCGAGCCCTGTCCGGGAAAGACAAAGACCACTTTCCCCTCGCTTCCCGCGCGTCCAAGCACGGCGCTGGGATGGGGGCGCCCCTGGGCCACAGCCTCCAGCGCAGCCAGCAGTGTGGCTCGGTCGCTGGCCACCACGGCGGTGCGATGCTCGAACTGCGCCCGCGTGGTCGCCAGCGAGCAGGCTACATCGGCAAGCGCAAGGTCCTCATGGCAGCACAAATGCGCCCGCAGCCGCTCGGCCTGCCCCCGCAGCGCCGCCTCGCTCTTGGCCGACAGAACGATGGGCAGGGGCACGCGCCACGTCGAGTCGCGCTCCGCCGACAGGTCGAATGCCTCGTCTATATCTTCGATTTGCCGAGCTGGCGCTAGCAGACCCATGGCACGGGGCCCCAGCACAGCCTCCCAATCCGCCTCGAAGCCGAGCTCATAGAGAGTAGCGAGCGTACTCAGCAGGGCGCCGCGCTCGTCGGCGCCGCGCCAGCACGACGCCAGAGCCCAGGATTCGATCGGAGCCGTCTCCAATGTTTGTTGGATCGCTCCAAGCAATACCGGATGTGCACCGAGCTCCAGGAAGACTGTCGGCCCTTCGTTGGTCAGCGCCTCGATCGCTTGGCGGAACCGCACCGGTTGGCGTAAATTGTCGACCCAATGGCCGGGCCCGCATTCGGCACCGGCCAGCCAGTTGTCTCGAACGGTCGAGCGGACGGGAACACGCGCCTGCTTTGGTGAAAGCCCCTGTAGCTCCTGCCTCAGCTTTTCGAGAATGGGATCCATCGCCGGGCTGTGAGGGGCAACATCCACCTTGACGCGGTGGACCTCGATTGCGCTATCGCGAAGCCGGGCCTCAGCACTGTCGATGGCGTTTAACGGGCCGGCGAGCAAGACGGCATAAGGACTATTATAGCCTGCGACCGAAAGGCTGCCAGTTAATTCGCTGATTCGTTCAATGTTGCCGTCGGGTAACGACACAAGAAGGAGTCCTCCGCTCCCCGATGCAGCGTTGCACATCAATTGAGCGCGCGTGGCAACGATGCGGACGCCGTCCTCAAGGGAAAGAATACCGCCGAGAACACATGCCGCTACCTCGCCCACGCTGTGACCGACAATGGTGTCCGGCTTGATCGCCCACGATCGCCAGAGAGCACCAAGCGCGATCGAGATGCTAAAAATCGCAAGTTGCGCAACGTCATGCTGTCCTAGACGGGAGACTGCAGACTCCGCCAGCAGTTCGTCGATCAGCGACCATCCGCACTGTTTCTGGATCAGGCGATCGCATGCCTGAATCTCGGCGAGGAACACCGGCTCAGACGCAAGCAACGACCGGCCCATGCCCAGCCATTGCGAGCCATGGCCGGGGCAAACAAACACGAGACGGGGTCGTTCTACCCTATGTTTAGCGCTTGGCTGCTCACGTAGGCGGGCCGATAACGCCTCTTGCAAATTTGCGACGTCCGCAACACTAAGCGCTGCACGCCAAGACGCGTTGCCATCACGCATAGCGAGCTCTCGACATAAAGCCGCAGCTTGGGACCGGTGTCCAACTTCGGAAAATAGACCCAGTGCATCAACGAGACGCCGCCGAAGCGCCTTGGCGCTTGGCGCCGACACCGGCAAAACGGTGGCCGTGCTTGACGGCGCGGCCTCAAGCACGATGTGACAGTTGGTGCCCCCAAAGCCGAACGAGCTGACGCCAGCGCGCGGAAGCTCTTCCGGCCATGGCCAACTCTCAAGCTTGGTCTGGACCCGAATATTAAGAGCATCGAAATTGATGTAGGGGTTCGGCTGCTCGAAATGTAGGTTGGGAGGAAGCATACGATGGTGAAGACACAGCGCCACTTTGATCAGGCCAGCTACCCCAGCGGCGCCCTCAGTATGGCCGAGATTGGTCTTAATCGAGCCGATGCGAAGTGGCCGCTCGGCTGAGTGAAAAGGGCCAAGCACGGCGCCAATGGCCCCCGCCTCGATGGGATCGCCCAAAATGGTGCCAGGACCGTGGGTCTCAATGTAATGAATCGCCGAGGGTTCGACGCAGGCGGCGGCGTAGGCAGCGCGCAGCACCGCTTCCTGAGCCTCCGGGTTCGGGGCGGTAAGCCCGTTCGAGAACCCATCATTGTTGATCGCACTGCCCCGGATCACGCAATAGATACGATCACCGTCAGCTATGGCGCGGCTGAGAGGCTTCAGTACGACGATGCCGACACCTTCGCCACGCACATAGCCATTGGCCGAGGCGTCGAAGGCGCGGCATTGTCCGTCGGGGTTCATGGCACCAAATTTGGTCATCACCACCGTGCTGTGCGGCGACGTCATCAGGTGAACGCCACCAGCCAGCGCCATGCAGCTCTCGCCATTGCGTAAGCTCTGGCAGGCCAGATGGATTGCCACTGCCGAGGACGAGCAGGCGGTGTTGACGGTGAGACTGCCCCCCCGGAGACCCAGGAAGTAGCTTATCCGCGCCGAGATGATCGAGGTGTCCTGGCCGGTGGCTGTGTGCGCGTCAATCGCTTCTGGGTCACCATGAGTTAATCGGGCGTAGTCGCTCCACATCGAGCCTATGAACACGCCGGCCGCCGACCCGCGCAGTCTGCCGGGATCGATGCCCGAATCTTCTAACGCTTCCCAGGCAACCTCGAGAGTATGCCGCTGCTGCGGGTCCATCTGCTGCGCCTCGCGCGGCGAAATTCCAAAGAACGCGGCGTCGAAGCGATCCACGTCTTGAAGGAAGCCGCCCCAACGCGTTGTCATCTTGCCGGGCTGGGCGACATTGTCATCGAGATAGGCCTCGGCGTCCCAGCGCTCGGCGGGGATCTCGCAGATCCCGTTCTGTCCCTCGCAAAGCAGCCGCCAGAGCGTTTCGGGAGAACTGGCGCCACCAGGAAACCGGCAGCCGAGCCCGATGACGGCGATGGGTTCCGACAATGACGTTGGGCTGCGCTTAAGATCGCTAACGTGAGTGCCTTGGGATGCGCCTGCCGTCAGGACGGCGGCGTGGCGGACGAGCGCTGCAGGTGTTGGATGCTGCCATGCGGCCGTCGGCGGAATGTTTCGCCCCACGCGCTCGGAAAGCCTCGTCATGAGTGTGGTGATGTGCAAGCTGCGGAGACCCAGGTCTCGAAAGCGCGCGTCAAGCGCGATGGTTCCGGGAGAGATGCCAAGAAGCTCGCCAATTGTGTTCCGTATCCAGGCGAAGAGGGAACTTTCGATATTCAAATGATTTGAGATAGGCATCCGTATTCCCCTGCCGTCACACCGCTCGACCTGTGGCTAGACATTTGAGATTTGCCGGACGCCATTGTCGGCATCATGCACTTCAACCTGTTCGCCGCGGCGCGCGCAGATCGTGTTAGAAGGATCGAGCGGGACAAGTCGATGATCGCCGCTAACAGGCACGATTATGTTTTGCGCACTAGTCTCCAGAGCATGGAAGGGCGCGGCCAACGCGAAACCGACGAGCGCTGCAAGCGAGCGGGTGCAGGAGCATTTGTGCGAAAATCCAGGCATGTTCGGTCTCCTAAAGGATGGACGTGCGCGCACGATTTTGGCGGGACGCGGCAGGGCTATCGTCAGGGGGGCGTCTAGGCCGCCGGAGCGGCGACTGATGTAGAAAGACAAAGCCTAAGAATAAATCGAATAAGCCAAGAAAAAGCGCGTCAAAGAAAAAGCAATTCGCGACCGCTAATCTGCCCAACCGAGTCAATAAATGCTGACTTGCATGCTCAATTCGGCGCGTCAGACTACACGTTGTTATGCGCGCGTCTTTACGCGCATGCGTGTATCTTGCTCATTGCTTCTCCTGCTCAAGTTCCAGCGCCAATGGTGTATGAGAAAGCCTATCTGGTCAAGTGCTCTACTCTAGAGTGGAGGCGGGCTTCGGGCTATCGAGCCCGGCGCTGCGGCTTAAATTCAATCTTGCGATGTGGCCACGTCTTGGGCGCGTTGCCTGGTTCTTTATGCCGATCACAACTTGAAAGCGTAAAGCAGAAATCGGAAAAGCCGTCTGTCGCGTTGTTTTCATTATGATGGCGCGCGTCTCGATCCGCCGCCTTCACTTAATTCTGGTTGCGCGCAGCTCCTTCAAAAAGGAGGACGAGGCCAGAACCAGCAGATCCCAAACTGGCGCCACAACCAAAAAAGGAAAGAGTGAGGTTAAGCCCTCTAACTCTTGGCCGTATCAAAGGAAATCATCGCCCTTGGGGTATTGGTGAAAACGCTGATCACAAAAGCGTGAGAAGCGGCGTCAGAGCGCCGTGCCAGGCGCTTGTCGGCTATGGTTCTCATGCTATATGCGATGCGCATCCCCAGTCACCTGCGCCAGCACAAATTTCGAGCACAAAATAATGACCGACAAGGATAGCCTTATGCAAAGAGCCACCGAGACGCGTTCGTTTCAGGCCGAGGTCAGTGAACTTCTGCGGTTGATGGTGCACTCGGTCTACTCCGAAACCGATATTTTCCTGCGCGAGTTGATTTCCAACGCCTCGGATGCTTGCGACCGTTTGCGTTACGAAGCGATCGCCAAGCCAGAACTCATCGTGGACGATGCCGCGTTTGCGATCCGTATGACGCCCGACAGGACCGCTAAAACACTCACCATTACGGATAACGGGATTGGTATGGGCCGGGAAGAGTTGATTGACAATCTCGGCACGCTGGCTCGCTCCGGGACCCGCGCCTTTATGAGCAAGCTCACCGAGAAGGACAGCACAAGCCTGATCGGCCAATTTGGCGTTGGCTTCTATTCGGCGTTCATGGTGGCAGAGCGCATCGAGGTGGTAAGCCGACGCGCGGGCGCGCCTGAGGCCTGGATTTGGACGTCTTCTGGGGATGAAGGATTCGAGATCGCTCCGGCAAGCGAGGCAGAAACAGAGGCGGTTCCGCGCGGCACCAAAATCGTGCTGCACTTAAAGGACGATGCCAGCAAGTATCTTGAAGCACATGAGATCCGACGCATCGTATCGCTCTATTCGGACCATATCCTGTTTCCTATTGAACTTGTGGCAATCGAGGGCAAGACCGAGCAGATCAACGCGGCCAGCGCCCTATGGCAACGGCCGAAGTCCGAACTTAGCTCCGAGGGCTATGCGCAGGCTTACCGCAACATTACACACGCCTTCGATACACCGGCGATGACGCTGCACTTTCGGGCGGAGGGCCGGCAATCCTATGCGGTGCTCCTGTTTGCTCCGTCGACGCGACCGTTCGATTTGTCCGATCGAGAGCGCAAAGCGCAGGTGAAGCTTTATGTGCGTCGCGTTTTTATCACCGACGAGGCGGAGCTCTTGCCCGCCTATCTGCGCTTCATGCGCGGTGTCGTCGATAGCGAGGATCTGCCGCTCAACCTCTCGCGCGAGATGCTGCAGAACAACCCGCAAGTTGCGCAGATGCGTAAGGCTCTCACGGGCCGGGTGATTTCGGAGCTCGCAACCCTCGTGGAAACCGATGGGGAAACCTACGGCAGGATCTGGGATGCGTTCGGCGCTATCCTCAAGGAGGGGCTTTACGAGGATTACGAGCGGCGGGACGCACTCCTAAAGCTAACGCGCTTCACGACGACGGTTGGCGATGCCCGCACCCTCAAGGAGTATATCGCCGACCTCAAGCCGAACCAGACCGAAATCTATTATCTCGTCGGCGAGAGTACCACGAGGCTTAAGTCAAATCCGAAGCTCGAGGCGGCCCGGGCACGTGGCGTCGAGGTGTTGCTGTTGAATGACCCGATCGATGCGTTTTGGACAACAACGCCCTTCGAATTCGACGGCAAACCGCTCAAATCGCTCAGCAAGGGCGAGGTCGATTTTGGGCTGGTGCCGCTCCTCGATGACAACTCGAAAGATGAGCTCAATCCTAGCGAGCCAGACGCAGAGGCCCTTTTCGCCGCGGTGAAGCAGGTGCTGGGAGAACGCGTCTTGGACGTGCGTGCCTCCCAGCGTCTGGCGGAAAGCCCTGCCTGTCTTGTGGCCGCCAAACATGGACCCGATCTCGAAATCGAGCGCCTCCTCGCACGCCAGAGCCGCGGCGTCGGCGCTAGGCCAATCTTAGAACTCAACCTCCGCCATCCGCTTGTAAAGGCAGTCGCAAGCGCACAGCAAGAGGCCCGCGACGCCGACGTGCAGGACCTCGCTGCCCTGCTGTTCGAGGAGGCGCAAATTCTCGATGGCGGACTACCGGAGGACCCTGCGGCCTTTGCGGCAAGATTGAACCGGCTCGTGATGCGCGGCATTGCTGTGACCGCAACGCACTAGCGAGGGAGCTTAGGGCGGTGCGCCAACTGCACCTGCGCTTAAACCGGACATATGCTCTTCCTCAACAGGCCGCCCGATTCGAATGGGGGCACCCACCCTAGAAAAGCCACATCGATGCCCTCAGAATTGCGCGTTGAGCTTCCGGCCTTTTCTGTCGACAAAATTTCTGGCACGCCGTCATGAAGTCTCGTTAGGCCCGAAGTGACGGGCGAGCAATTGCTAAATGCAACGCAGGATCTCATCCATGTCTGGCAGGTAAAGCTGTCTGAGATCACCGATGCATTCCTCCTGCAGCGCTATGCAGCCATAATTTCTCCTGAGGAGCAGGTCAGAAGGCAGCGCTTTGCGTTCGCAAAAGATCGGCATCGTGACCTCGTGACGCGGGCGCTCGTGCGAACCACGCTTTCGCGCTTTAGCACAACAAACCCACAGGACTGGCGTTTCGTCGACAACGGTTACGGCCGCCCAAGCCTCGATCCCCGTCATGCTTGCGCCGGTTCGTTGCGTTTCAATGTTGCGCATTCAGGCGACTGGTTGGTCATGGCCGTGGGCCATAACATCGAAATCGGCGTGGATATCGAAGCCTGCGACGCTAAAGCCCCGCTCGACCTCGCGAACCATTACTTTGCCAAGTGCGAAGCCTTGGCTCTCAGCCGTCTTGCGGGCAAGGAGCAGCATTGCCGCTTTTTCGAACTTTGGACCTTGAAGGAAAGCTACATGAAAGCGCGCGGCCTTGGCCTTTCTCTTGCGCTCGACAGCTTTGCATTTGATCTGAGCAAGCCGGGATTGGCGGCGCTCGCCTACGCCCCAGCCTGTGATCGGAACCCCAAGGATTGGCGCTTCATGCTAACGCGGGCCGACGATAATCATCCCTTGTCTTTGTGCTTCCGGGCAGAAGCAGGTCGATCTGTCAAGGTTCTTTGGCGCAAATCGATACCTCTTCGCAGTGAGACCTCTATCGCACCCGTGATCTTGCGGCGCAGTCCTTCCCTGGCACGATAAAATTGGAGCAGTCATGGATTGCACAAGTGAGCAGGTGATGATAGAGAACTGTCTAACAAAGGCGTCCGAACTCGATAAAAATACCAATGTTGAACGCGGCTGCCTTTGATATTGCTGGCTTTTTTGCCTTTGGAGGGGTGCCCGAGCGGCTAAAGGGGACGGACTGTAAAACCAGATTTTTTTATTTAATTTCAATTACTTAGATGTCTAACAAACAAAATACGTGGTGTTAGGAAGCAATAACTTAGCCTAAAAGGTGTCTAACTGGGGCCGCGATCTGACGAGGACCGGCCGCGTCCGCGATAGCGGCCTTCTGGCTTATCTCTACGACTGTCGCACCTGTCGGCTAAACCTCAAGGGCTGCTCCAGGACGCCTCAACGGAAGGGCCAGCCCAGCATTCATGAAGCCGCTTGCGATGTAGCCCGCGCGGCCGAAGCTTTTGCCGGACACGGGGCGATCGCCAAGAAGGCCGAGACGCTGTTCGCGCATCAGGAGCGGCTATATGCGGCCCCATTGAATCTGTGAACGGCACTCTGGGCTTTGCAGAGAAAACAGAAGTCCTGATCTGAACTGTCGGTGGCATTGTGAATCGTTTCAGCTGTCATCACTATGCGGCCTGCGATATCGGCGGCTGATCAGACCACAATGGATAGAATTTTGAGCTTCGCAAAGGATGCGGCATCGATTGCAACATCGATATCGGCGTAGAGATCGACATCCTGATCGACACAACGCAATGTCATGATCAGCGCGTAGCGGGCTTTGTCGTTGTATCGCTTCTGGGGCAGACGGTACTTCCACCAGCCCGACACCGGATAGATTGCCAGAGTTCGACGCGAGGCCAAATCGACACCGGGGCCCTGCCAAATGTCGCAATGGAGCGACCCTGCAACTCTCTGAGCGCGGCTGTTCGAACCGAACATCCAGCCCTTGTCCGCTTCGGTCTCAATCTCGACGTCCGCGCTGTCAACGCCCAGCGCGTCGTCAGGCGTGTTGCCATTATCATCATCCGAGGCCGCAGCAAGGCCGTTGATGCGCGCCAAAAACTCCGGTTCGCTTTCGAGGCGTTTTTGCAGATCAAAGCGCAGCCCGTACGAGCGATAGCGGGCTGGTGTGACCGGCTGCAATTGTCCCGGACTTGGCTCAATGAAGTACGACAGCGTGATCTTTAGCTCGACACGCTTTTCACCGAGCGTTTGCAGCTTTTCGACCGGCCACGGCAGATTATAGATCTGAATGTCGTTAAATTTCGCTGAGCCGTCCTCGATGAGGCTGCCTTTCTTGCCCATTTTAGTGCCGCGGATGAAGGGCTGTATCTCAGCCTGGGCGATCAATGCAAGATCGCTACTGGCGGACGACAACGCGCGATCGAGGTTCGGAACACCGTATCCGAATTGGCGCGCGAGCGTGATGTGAGCAGACTTGCGCTTCTTGGCACGTGCGATGTGCTCCCGCATCTTCGGCGTCCATCGGGCACTGTGAACCATCAAGGCGCGCGTGGTTTCTGGCCATAGCTCCGGATGCGCGGCAGCTATGGTGGTTGCAAACCGCGTGGCTTCGGCGGTCGCCGCGCTCGTGGCCCAGAAGGCGGTTAGCGGATCGACGACAAAATCGCTGTTTGTCGTCAGGACTGACAATGATGGTAAGCCGGGAACGACATCGGCTCCACCGGGGCTGATGGCTTTGTTGCCGGCTTCAAAGACAACTTCTGGCTTGAGCGGCATGGATTCGGGCCAGGAGGTCGATGTCCGACTGTAAGGGCTCCGATCACCAGCGGCCGCAATCGGTTGATAGCCTTTGAGGTAGTTTCCGATTACCTGGTCTCGATCGGTGAAGCCCCCAATGCCCATCGGATTCCAGGCTTGTACGGGATCTTCCATTGGATACACGTTTGGATCAGAAATAGCGTCTGACGCGGCGTTATCCTGGATGTTGCCGCCAGAGATCATGATCAGGCATTTGGGAGCCGTTGGACTGTCTTTCTCACCGTCCATCTTGCCGGCGGCCGCTTGGTCCATGGCCGCGCTCCAGCTGGTTGGTCGATCCCCGGGGACGCCTTCGTTCGTGACCGCCATGCAAAATACGCGCTCTCTCCCTGGTGCTTTGATTTCCGGCAGGTTGATGGCCTGTTGCGTCACATACCCATAGTTCGCCGGCTTGGTTGGGGGAAACTTACTAGGCGGTAGCAGCGTCACCGTCTCCAACCGATGACCCAGATTGATCCGGCGGGCGTCGGCGACGGGATGTGTCAGATCACCAATCAAGGCCATACCTGCCATCTGCGTACCGTGCCCTCCCGGGTAGTGATCGTCCACACCCCAAATCTCATCGATGGCGTGCTGGTCGTCGATCCCGAGCGATCCCTGGATCAGGGGATGGCTACGGTTTACTCCCGTATCGAGAACGCATGCGACTAGCGCAGAATCCGGTGCGGGCGCAATGCGGCTCGCGAGGTCATGAATCAAATGCACTTGCTCTTCCACCATTTCTGTCAAAAAGACGTGTGGCGTGTCAGAAGCATTTCTGAGCTTTTCGACGGCATCGGTATTGACCAGTAACCTCTCGATGTCGGCTTGAGTCCCATAGACCGGCACAACAACGCATTCGGGGAAAATCAAGCGCTGCTCGCTGACGCGAAGGCCTAGCCGTTCTGCAGGCCTCTGCAGATGGCCTTCCCTGTCTTTCCAGCACCAGCATTCCCACCAGATGCTCTGACCCGGTTGTGGCAGCGGTCTGCGATCGAACCACAAGGTTGAAACCGATGCTGGTGAGATTTTTTCGATCTGCTCCAGCCGTTTCTTGGCGGCCTGGCTGCCGCCGCCTGTCACATAGTCGCTCAAAGTCCTTTGAAGGAACGTTTCTGCCTTCTGGGGAACGAAAAGACCGCCGATCTGTGCTCCAGTGTCATCAGTCCGGACCGCGGCGATGCGAATGCCCTGCTTTTGCCAGGCCGAATCGGGCAGCACACTATCGACTTCAGATAAGACCTCAACGTAAACGCCTAGATCACCCTCGGCCAACTGCGGATTTCGCTGTTCGAGCTTTCGGTGTGCCACTGCCAATGCCTGGGCAAGCTCTGTCGTCAGTTTCCTGCCATGAGAAAAGCGTTCCCGGCCAGAGTCTTTTGACGAGAAGCCTCGCTGCGGGGGGCGATAATCGGCGCGTTGCCAGCAATGATCAATTCGAAGGTGTGGTTTAATGTAGGCAAATGCGGGCAAATCCGGCTTGTCAGCCATGACAACATTACTTTCGAGAATGAGATAAAATTTAAGAACACAGACACGACTAAATGGGGGGCGCTAGGCCTCACGCTTTCCCGAAAGGATATGCTTCGCTGATGCACGCGCGGCAAGTGCAGTGAGGAGCTTTGCCGAAGATGCTTTCACTTCCTCATCGAGAATCGCACGTTTGATAACGTCATCGACAGCACGGGCGATCTCAGCGTGGCTGAGGCCTTCGCAGGCGGTAAGTATTTTTGTCCATTGCACCTGTCTCGGTCGGAACAGACCAAGGTGACGCTCTACAACTTTCCGAGCCGCTTTGGCGTCTGGCATCGCGTAGACGATAACATCGTCGAAGCGGCGCGCTAGTGCGGGGTCAAGTAGTTCAGGATGGTTCGTAGCGGCGATGATCAAGCTATCCGAATTAGTCTCCTCCTCCATGAACTGGAGAAAAGAGTTCAAGACGCGTCGCATCTCCCCGACATCATTATCTGCACCGCGATAGCCGCCGATGGCATCGAACTCGTCAAAGAGAAATACGCCGCGATTGATAGCGATGTGGTCGAAGACCAGTCTTAACTTTGTTGCAGTCTCACCTAGATACCGCGTAATCAATGCGTCAAGCCGGACCGTGAAGAGCGGGATGTGTAGCTCACCCGCAAGTGTGGCAGCGGTCATCGTTTTGCCAGACCCCGCGGGGCCCGCCAAAAGCAAACGCGCATTAGGAAGCTTGCCAAAGGACCGGAGGCGTTCGCGCTGACCCTGCTGCTCCAGAACGTCCTTGAGACGAGCAATGGTCCCAGCGTCCAGAGCCATCTCGTCGAGATGCGATTTCGGGTAATGAACCGACAGAAGTGACTGCAGCTCCCCCTTGGGCCGTGCGATGGGAATCGCTGTAGTATTGTCCGCGGATAGCTGTCGTGATTGGGCGTTGCGGGCGACCTGGACAAGCTTTCGCAGCTGGTCCGCGATTTCCTTACGCCCAGAACGAGCTTCACCGGCGGCAACTTGGAGGGCGATCGACAGGACTTGTTCCTGGTCTCCCCGAACGTGGCTGTTTAGCAGGGCGATGATCTGTTGTGCCGTTGCCATCTCAAACCCGGTTCTACGATCGCAGCTGATTCGGATAGATGATACCGTGTGAACAGGGATTGAACGAGCGCTAATGTCTGCGCGTCGACAAGTTATCGGCATGCGGCGAGCGACAGGGATTTCAATGCGCTGCCCGCCTCTTGGCATGGCAGCTGGTTCGCTGGCTCCCAATAATCGTATTGACGGTGCTCTTGTGGACCGCGATGCTCGGCCCGCCTCCTGCTCCAGACCTCAGTGGCAATAGGATTGCTCACCGGAGCTCACTCAACTACGGACATGGTGGAGTGCCCGTCCGGCGTCACCAATCCCCGGCGACGCATGCCTGGCCTGCAACCGCTTTAACGCCAGTATTGCCTAGGCCTTCGAGCAGTTCGATGCGGCGGGACGGATGCGCCCGTCCTATTGCGACAGGATTGTGGACGTCATGGAGGAACTGGTTCGCATCACGGTCCTCCTGCCCCCGCATGACCAAGTGCTCACGAAGCGGGACTCGCGTCAATTGACGACCTTGCGGCGCGCGCAACTGCGGCGAACGGACGATAGAACAAAGCCACAACCGCAGGCGTACTATCGAGCGCTGTCGTGCCGGTACTTGACACTTAATTCGATAATCGTCGAACGCCTTTATCAACCAAACACAGCCGGTCCATAATTTTGTGTTTTTTATCAATATCATAAGCCCGCTTGGGATATGGGGGCGGGCAGATGGACGGCACAGCTTACGAGATTCTGGCGGGTATTACGACGGTCGGCACCATGGTCGCGACTTTTAAGGACGAGGAGCGTTGTCGCTAGCTTCTCGAAGCGATGATTTGGCCGAAAGGTCGCCTCTGCCCGGCCTGTGGTTACAAATATTCGACCGCCCTTGCCGGGCGCGATCGTGGACGGCGAGCATCAGCTTAGCGGCACAGTCGAGATCGACGAGTTCTACGTCGGTGGCAGTCCCCGCAAGGATACCGAGCGTCCATCGCTCGGGCGTGGACGTAAAGGCCAACCCAAGACAACAAAGACGCCGGTTCTCGCGATCGTGCAAAGGCCGGAGCCTGCTGAAGAAGGCGCGCCCGCAGGAGAAGCAAGGGCCCGCGTGGTCGCCGATCTCTCCGAGTGCGAGGCACACCGGGTGCTCAGCGAAACCGTTGAGCCGTGGGCGCATCTGATGAGCGATGAATGGAAATCATTCGTATCGATCGGCAAAGCCTTTGCCAGCCATAGCACCGTCCGCCACTCCAACCGCGAATATGCGCGCGGCCGTGTTCATGCCAATGCGGCCGAAGGCTTCAACAGTCGCGTGCGCCATACCATTGCCGGTGTTTTCCATCACATCAGCCCGCATCACGCCGATCTGTATTTCAACGAGGTCTGCTTTCGCTGGTCGCAGCGGGTGCTGACCGGGCACGCGCTGCGCCGCAATCGAAAAGGACGAGACGCGGTGAAGGCGCTGTGGTCTCGGATTGCTCCTGCCCTCCAGCTTTCCGCTGTTTTCAAATCTGCCGTCGGACGCCAACTACGCCGCAGCACGCAGGGCGGCATCCATATTCAATGTGCCGTAGCTGTGTTTGGTTGATAAAGGCGTCGTCGAATAACAGAAAAAAAGAAACATTGGCGCGGGACAAGCGGGTCATTTTTTTCGCGTCAGCTTCAGGCTAGCAGAGATGGTGAGAGCGTCGTGAGGATCTACATGTTCGAGCACTGCTCTTTGTGTTTTCGAGTGCGGATGGTTGCGGCGTTAAAAAGGATGCACTTGCAAGAGATTGTCGTACTCGATGACGACACTGAGACTTTTGTAGGGCTCGTCGGCAAGCGGTCATTCCCATTTTGGCAAAGGTGCGAGACTACTTTGAAACGATGATGGGCCGCACCGGCTATCAACCTCTGCCTTCGGTATGACGATTAACTAATTCGGGTCCAGACGTTTCCAGTTGTAGGGATCGATCGCGGGCGAGGGGGACAATCCGCCTCGATTAGCACCCCTGACTGACGCACAGCTTGCATTTCCGGAGAATTCCTGAACCATCATAACGAAGATCGAGTCTTATTCCTTTTTGCTGGCAAGTTCCCGTTCATAGGCGGCAAGCGAATTCTCGAAAATTTCTGTGTAACTCAAGCCTGTGAGCATGCGGATCCGGTCGAACTCTTTCTTAACGGCTTCCGTTGTCTTGATGCCAATTTGGAATTGACGGTTCTTCCGCTTTAAGGTCCGCCCATCGATAAGGCCGCGAGCAGAACGCTCGGCTTTTTCTCTGCGCTTTTCCTCATCCTCAAGCGAATGTTCGGCATTCGGCTGCTGAAGGGTCGAATTAATCTTAGCCATAGTTTCCAATCCTTTTGATTTTAGACCAGAGAAGCGCAACCTCCTTTGCGGCTTCCTCATTAATCTCCGGTGCCGTAAGTCCCGCGGCGTCAGCCCGCTCGTAGTCCGTTCTCAACGCGATCATGAGCGGTTGATTTGCCGTGCGTTCTGTGAGCGCTCGGAGAGCTTCGGCGGATGTATCCGTGCCTGTCCGGAATCGATTGATGAGATGAACTGTCTGATCACGCTTGCCGCTGCGATGAACGATGCTTTCCACAACGTCCATTGCCTCCCAATCCTTCACGCTCGGCCCGATTGGAATTACGATCACATCCGCAGCATCTATCGCATCTCGGATTAGACCCAGCATAGAGCCTGGCGAATCGATGATTAAAACGTCAGGACCTCCCTTCTTTTTCAGAGTGTCCCTAAAGACGGCCATGCTTTTGATGTCCGAAACGAGCAAGGGATTTGCGGGACCTTTTCGTCTCCGCCACCATTTGGTGGTAGATGCTTGCGGGTCGAGGTCCAGGATCTGAACGGTTTCAGTCTTCGCAGCTTCAACGCTTAAGCATTCAGCGAGCGTGCTTTTTCCGGTTCCTCCTTTTGTTTGGCAAAGGGCCACGATGAATGTGCGGCGCACTTTTGCCCCCCCCCTCGTTCATGGTTAGATTCTCTCTAACATATTAGATATATTTTGTCTACCATTTAGGTTGACAAAATTTTTCTTTTTACATAAATTATATATATCTAGTGAGGTATATATAATTTATCTATATTGAGGCCTGTCATGGCTACCGGCAAAAAGGCAAGACTGGCGGAAGCACCGAAGCAACGCCGAGCGTGGTGGAAGGCGGTGGCGGCAGTCCTTGCCCCGCTTCCGCTTTTCCCCGCGCTTATGGTCAACCTTGACACGGCAGCGGGGCAATCGGCTGCTTGGACCGTGGCGGCTATCGGATCCGTGATCATGGCCGCAGTCTTCATCGAGGCGAGCAACCACTTGCGCCGCGATCGCTTCCTCATGGCGCTCTTTATGCTCCTGATCGGGCTCTGTTGCGTGATCCAAAACCTACAAAATGCGCTCGGAAATGCGGCGCATTTCTCCGGCGGTCAGAGCGATCACCGAAAGGGGGAGCAGGCAACCGCGCAACTCAGACAAGGCCAGCTTAAGCAGCTCTCGGGGCGCCGAGCAGAGCAAGCCAAGGTCGCGGGAGAAGAGGCCCCGGCCTCAATAACGGCCGAGCTCGAACGAATAAAGGCCGCTGACAGTCGCCGCTGGCAGTCGACCGGTGAATGCGATCCAGTGAAGATCACGGCCGGCCCGTCGAAAGAATTTTGTGCTGGGGTCGCGAGCCTCAAGGCAAAGCTCGCTGCCGCGACGGAGCGCGACGCTCTGGATACCAAGATTGCGACACTCAGCGCCAAAATCGAAGAAGCTGGAGCACCGCCGGCGTCAGTCGATCCTTTTGCGGACAATGTCGCGCTTGCTGCTTCTGTGATTGGTGTTGAGATGAGTGCACACGCAAAAGAGGTGGCGAGCTCTCTTAAGGACCTTATAAAGGCCCTCGTGCTCGAGCTCATGGCAGCGTTCGGTCCAAGCGCCATACTCGCCCTTCTTCGGCCCGAACGCAGCCGTCAAGTCGAGGCGGTCGGATCGACGCCGGCGGCGACGGAGAGCCGCAGAAAAGCTCGTGAGACCGTTTTGGCTGGTGATACCATTGTTCGAAATTCCGCTGCGCCCCTGGAGCAAAACCCGATGGTATCGGTAAAATCGCTCGAAATGGTATCTCAATCGACCTCAGAAACGGCATCCCCGGACAAGGTGGAGGCCTTTGTGCAGGCGAAGCTTGAACGCCGTGACGGTGAAAGCATTCCGGCAGGCGAAATATTCGCGCTTTGGTGCGAGTGGTGCCAAGCCAAAGGATTTGAGACGGGCACACAAAAAAGCTTCGGCATGCGCCTTAAGAAGCTGATAAAGCCTGAAAAAAAGAACGGACGCGCCCGTTACCTCAATGTGCGACGCCGGGAAACGGCAGCCCTTCGGTTGGCGTTCAGCAATTCTTAAGCCCAAGGGCCGGGTCCATCATCGGCCCCTTGGAGGATTGGATTGAAGACGGTACGTCCCCCCATCCATCCACCCATCCATCCATCCGTCCACTTCCTTCCTTTTCATTCCATACGAGACCGTATGGTGCGATGATCGCAAAACCATCCATTTGCGATCATCGCAAATGGTCGCAATGGTCGCAAGGCTCACGATCATCGCGCTGCGACCATTGCATGAGAGGCGCTGGCGGGTCCAAAAAGGGCAGGGCGATCATCCGTCGCTATAGCCGCAGGCTCTGGGTGGCAGGCACTCATAGAATTCCGTTATAGCGCATCTGCAATTTTTAGTATCGACACCATTACTGGACTCATCTACGGTTGTATAGGCACATTGGCATTTATGGTATCGATGCGTGAAATGGATTTCCCAACCAGGACTTGACATGGACCATTTGAGCGGTGGGTGGCTATCAGCGTCTCCAGCTGGAGACGCTGATAGCCACCCACCGTACCGGTGGATCTTTTAACGTGGCGTACTTCTTCCGGCGCGATCGTTCGACGCTCGATCCGATTGGGTTTGGAGCTGTCGCTCACGTCCCGTTCTTGCTGCGCGCCGACATGAGCTATGCTGACGAGGTCAACCGCTTCCTCCGAGAACGCGCGCTCCTCGACTGGCACCCAAACAATCGGAACGGTTCTCCGACGGCAGCTGTAAGGGTCCCATCGGAGAACACAATCCTCGCAATTGCGCGAGATCTGGAGAACTTTTTCTCCTTTCTCGAAGTCAACTGCGTCGACTGGCGCCAGATGGATTATCAAAATCTTCTCAGAACCTATCAAGCAGATCAGGAGAATGGCTCATGGAGCGAGCGACGGGAGCCGCTGGCTCCCGCTACCATCAATCGCCGAATGGGCTCGGTTTGCGAGTTTTTGAGCTGGGCTGGAGACCGAGGCCTGCGCCCTCTATTCACGGTCATGGGGAGCCTCGCCACGCATCGCGACCGTTCCGGCACGGCGACCTCGCACCGCATGCATCAAACAATCGCCCGCTCGGGCCGCGTACGTGAGCGCCCCGAGCGGCTGCGGATACCTACTATTGCCGAGATCGAAGCGTGGCTGGTCGAGATCGAGAAGAGGCGCGGCATGACCAAGGCGCTCGTCTGCCGCACCATTTTGGAGACCGGGATGCGGCTTGAAGAGGTGATCCTCCTGCGCACTGCCCAGGTGGCCGATCCGGCCGCTATTGTGCCCGGCTACCCGGCGCGGATGGACATCTGCTACGGCACCAAGGGCTCCCGCCGTGTCGGGGATCCGAATAAGAAGGGCAAACCGAGGACGCTGCGCTTCGGCGTCGATTTCCTCCACAGGCTAGACGACTATCGCCGTTTGCGCCGCGCTAAGGCCGTTGCTCTCTTTCGCCGCGTGAATCCCGGACGGCGGCTGTCTGACATCCTTTTCCTATCCGAACGGACCGGGGAGCCGATGACACGGAAGATGATCTACGACGCGTGGACGCGTTGTAACAGCCTGCCATTTACGGGCTGGAGCCCGCACGGCGGCCGACATGCCTTCGCCTGCTTGCTCCTCCTGCGGCTCATCCACGAAGAGAGCGAGCGAATCGGTCAAGCCGCGCAGAATCTCCCGAGGTCCGCCTTGATCGGGCAGGTCACCGACTTGATTAAGATGTATGTCCGTCCCGTCCTTGGCCATGCGAGCGAGAAAACCACAGAGCGCTATCTGGAATGGATTGCCGACCACTTCATGGTGGCTGACCATCGTGGGGCATGGGCGCGCTACCTGGACGGTGGCCATGGCTAGGGTGGGCGTCAAACGCCTCCCCTCTGGCCCCACGTCGGTATCCCGACCCCCATCTGCGGCGCCGGAGACAGAGCCGCTGGCGTGGCGGGTGTCGGCCAAGGGCAACGCCCAGTCCTTTGGCGTCGACCTCACGGTCTTTGCCAAGGGCGATGCCGGCGCCGATCTTCCCGCCTATCCCCTTTTGATTGGTCAAATCGCGGTGGAGATTCGACCTTGGTCGTTTTTGCGAACAGCTGGCTCCAATGGGGTCGTGATCACCGCCCTACGCACCTTCTGGCGCTTTCTCTCATCGCTCAGCCTGATCGCCAGGCCCATGCCCGACGACGTGCTTGCGATCACGCCAGAAATTGGCGTGATGTTCAAATTGTGGATGATTCAGGAGCGGCGCCTTTCCGCCGCATTCGCGGGCTCTTGCCTGCGGAGCATTCGGCGCTTCGTGGAAATGGCAAGGCGTCGGCTCGGCGCCAACCCCCATCGCCTCATCTGGCCTACTGTTCCGGCGCAACGAGGTACCCTCCACAAAAGCGTCGCTCCCTCTGATATCCGCCTAATCTACAACGCTGCCAAGAAAGTCGCGCGCAGATTCGTTGCTGCGCGCACCGAAGGAAACGTGTTGCTTCTGCAGGGCACCGATCCGCGCGCGCTCGGCTCCGGAAATGACAAGGACGCTTGGAACAACCCAGCCAATCTTGCCTGGCTCACGCGCCAGCATCTTGCAACGTGTCTTGCAGCGCCAGACACCCCGATCAATGCCTATCTGCCCAAACGCCTTCAGCGTTCCGTCATAGGCCCCATCGCCGCCCCCACCTACCCGGTTGGGTACAGGACCGGCACACCAATCGAGCGCTTCCGTTGGTTCGTTCCGAGACGCGATGACGTCATGGCCTGTCTAACGCTCGTGCTGCTTCATACCGGCTGGAATTTGGACACCGCTCTCAATATCGATGTTTCCTCCCCTGAACGCTGGTACGAAAATCGCCTCGGCACGGCCACTGGCGAGACCGTTGCCATTTTCGGCAGGAAAGAAAAGACCGGACGCGAGCAGATCGCCTTCAGCCTGATGCGTCCGCAGTTTCATCCGTATCGCATTATCGAGCAATTGATTTCTTGGACCGAGCCGCTTCGCGCTTCCCTGCGAGATCGCCTTGTCAAGCTGCAAAGCGTACCCGTAACCGCAAAGAGCAACGACCAAATCATCAACTTGAAACGTTGCGTGGCTTCCCCGTGGCTATATTTTCAAACGGCCGTCGACAAGATCACCGGGCGCGTCGGATGTTTTTCGACCATGCGGGCGTGTCACCTTTCCCTCCCTTTTCGCGCGTTCCTGGACGCCGCCGCCATTGAGCTTCCGCTTACATTGTCTGACTTCCGCGATGGTTTTGCTGCCTTTCTTTATGACAACAGCCTCTACAACATACTTCTGGTTAAGCAGGCGCTTGGACACAAGCATTTGAGCGCGACAAAACATTATCTGCGGCAGAGACGTCAGCTGGCCCAACGCTTTGCGGATTACACTGACTGGTCCAACGTACTGTTCGACGAGATCAGGTTGTTTCAAGCCGTCGATCCAACAATTCTTTATGTCCGATGCCGTTTTCAGAGCGTGACCGAGGAACAGCGACGCCGGCTCAGCGACCATCGTCAGCGTACCCGAATGCAGATGGGCTGCCTTGATCCAGAGCATCCACCCATAGAAGTGGCTCCTGCCCACGCTGGTGGCATATGCATGTCGCAAAGATGCACACTTTGCTCCCATGGCGTGGTCTTCGAAGAATCGTTCATACCGATTGCGCACCGTATGGCCGAGTTGCGGGTCATCCGAGGTCACACGCCGCTCGACCGCTGGGGCGGCTCGAGCTTCCAGGCCGAATGGTTGGCGATCGAGGCGACAATCGACCGCGTCTTCAAAACACGGGCGGCAGAGTTTGAATGCCTCGTCACGGCACACATGGAACGCTTGCGCGCGGGCAAAGCCTACCTCTTCGATCAGCTTCCTGCAGCCTCACTTCGTATCGGAGATGACACTTGAACCTACCCTTGCCGTCTCCTCCCGCCGCCGACACCCATATCGCGCAACTTGCGGCTTTCTGCGATCCGCATCGTCTTTGGGAGGTCCCTTGGGAGGAATTAGCGGGCCTTGAGATCCTCCCAGGTGTCACGATGATGCTGGACCTCTGGACGCTTCCAAGCGCCTGGGGCCGCATCCCGAGACATCGCCGAGCCTCTCATCGCAACATCGATTTCTCGCGCATTCGTGCAGCCGCAACGGATCCTTATAGTCCGGCCACCGAATCGGTCGTGCGTCGGGCGAAGCGGCTTGCCGCTATCCTTTTCACCACACCGATTACCCACGCTTCCGGCCAGACGAGGCTGCCATCCAAACCGACCACATGGGTGGCGGACTGCAAATACATGGTCGCCAGCATAGCCTGGATCGTGGCCAACATCGCGCCGCCCCGCCTGCCGGGGCGCTGTCCCGACGGTCCTCAATTATTCGCTGCTCTCAGCCGCGAACAGTTCGACCACTGGCGCCAGCAGCGCGGCATCGGGAACTTTTGGATTTCGACAGGGCCGAAGCTCGTTGGGTTATTCCAAGGGGGCGTGATCGATGATTGGCCGAGCCAGCCTGATTGCTTAAAGATCGAAAGGCGACGACGGGGCGCCTCCATTCCCAGCAATCCGGCGATAACACGCTCGCCATGGCGTCCGTTCCAAGACGATTTCACTGCGCGAATGGGCAAGGCCGCGCTCTTTATGGCGGAAGAGCTGGGTCCGGATTTGCTTTCGTGTCTTACGGATATGCTGATTTTACCCTTTGGCGGCGCCCACGGACTGAAAGACTCGCAAGCGTGGCTGGATCGCCGAGCTACCGCACTCGCGGAATGGCGCGGCGAAAGGCTAAAGCCGGGGACGCTATTTCCGTATAGCTTTCTTATCTCAGCAAAAGACCTGGGCAACATACCGCTGAGCGGCTGGCCATTGCCGAGCTTCCGCTCCTTCCGAACCCTATGCGCCCTTCTGCAAACCGCTCATTGGATCATCGTTGCCCTGGCAACGGCCGCGCGCGACAGCGAGATTGCCGCACTGCAGCGCGAATGCCTAACAACGATTGGAACCCAGGAGCTGTTGGTCGGCCACACCTTCAAGCTTTCGGCCGAAGCTGGCGAGCGCCGGCATTGGCCGCTGCCGAAGGTCGCAGTCGCCGCCATCGAACAACAGCGGCGCCTGGCCGACATTTTGGCGCCTGAGCGCCAGTCATCTATGGGTGTCATTCCATAAGGACAGCTTTTCAGGACGCTGCACCTTCACTCAATCGACGCACGCCTTTTGTAAAAGGGTGATCGTCGATGGAAAGCCCTTGTCGGAGTGGTGCGCCAACGGCAACGTTCATCCGCATCGCTTTCGAAAGACCGTCGCCCGCTTGGCCGCTCTGTCGATGGTTGGTGCCACCTCGATCCTATTCGACATTCTTGGCCATCGGGACCCGGAGATGACGCTGAACTACATCCTCAGCGATCCTGACCTTCAGGATGAAATCCGCAAGATCGCGTCGGAGGCCAATGTCATGCTGGCGCGCGAGGCGATCTTGCACGCCGAGGGGAATGGCGGCGGCGCCGCGCCGCATGTTCTTGCGTTTAAGGAGCGAATGGCGGCCCGCTCTGCCACAGCCGAGCTTGACGTTGTTGATCTCGCGGAGGCGGCGGAGATCCTATCGATGAATGGCGAGGTCAGCATTGTCCGGCCCGGCGTTCTTTGTACGAAAACCATGCATCAGCGGGGCCCCTGCACCCGCCGCCTCGGTATCCCTGACGTCGGCAACTGCTCGACCGGATGCGAGCACCGGCTTGATCTTGCCGCCGGCGCCCATGACTGCGAGAAGGTCCATCGAACGGATCATCGTCGGAGATGCCCGGATCCGACGCCGCAATGATGCGCGTCTGGTGGCAGGGCCAACTCGTCGCTCAGCTGCAGCGCTTCCCGACGATCCGCAAACGGTACATGGCGAATGAACGGGTCCGTGCCGCGCTCGCGGGGCTGGACCCCGCGATGCTCGGACGCCTTGTCGGCGAGGCGTGCATGACGGCCAATATCGAAGGGCTGCGCGCCTACCAGGCGCGGCAGCGGCAGAAAACGATCGACGCCATCGAAAGTGCGAAGCGCGCCATCGAAGCGGAACTCGATAAACACGGCTACTACCCCCAGAACGGCGGCCGCCTATCGAAGCAAGAGGTGTTGCGTCGCGCCGGCGTCTCGGGCCAAACCTGCAAAAACCCAGCCCACAAAGAGACGTCTGCGGCACTCGACCGCTGGATCAAACGGATCAAGAAGAACGCGCCAACGATCCCCAGCCAAGCGAAGGACGCCAAGGCGCAACGGATCGCCGAATTGGAGGAGCGCCTGTCACTCTTGGCCCGGCACTACGACCGCTTCAAAATGGAGTACAATGAACTTTTGCATCAGGTTGAAACCCTTGAGAGAGAGAACGCAGGCCTCAAGCGCCAACTCGGCCAAGTTTGGGGTGATAGCAGCAAGGTTATCTTCCTTGACGACAGGCGTTGACCTCGTGGTGACCGCTGTCAACGATTTTGGCCACGCTTTCTCCTTCACCTCGATGAGGCGGCAAAAAGAGAGATCGCGCATAGGCTGGGACGGGACCCCAAGGACGTCGGTGATCAAGCTCTGATGCGCGGATTGGATACCGCATTTCCGATAATGCGTCCGGGGCTGTCCCTATCTTACTGCGGGCGTCGGCAAGCCGGCCACAAAGCGCTTGACGGGATTTCCCCTGCCGTTGGCCCCGCCCCCGCCTGTGCGCGATTTATGAAGGAAGGCGATGAAACTGCGAGATCGCCCTATGCCGGTTGCGTCTCCCTGCCAATGCACCAGAGGAAGCCGGCGAGTTCTCGGGCAATCGCCGTGCAGACGACCGTTGTCTTTTTGCCGCGAGCGCTCAAAGCGCGATAGCGAGCGGTGAGCCGTGTCTGGGCTTTCCACGCGATCTCTCGGATGCGCGGGGGAACCTCTTGAAGCCGGTAGAGCTTCTGCGCACCGATCCTGGGAGGATGCCGATAGCACCAGGCGCTTTCGACAAGCATATGGCGGACGCGGCCATTCCCGGCTTTTGTGATGCCGCCGCGCCTTATGGTAGCGCCGGTGGAACGTTCGCTTGGAACAAGACCTAAATACGCCATCAGCTGGCGAGGATGTTCAAAACGCCGCAGATCGCCGACCTCGGTGGCAAAGGTTACCGCAACGATAAGGTCGACGCCGCGCAGCGCCTGCAAAGCCTTGACCATCGGCGCAAGTGGCCAGTGAGGAAGAAACTCTTCGATCGCCTGTTCCAGGCGCTCGAGGCGCTCCTTTGCTAACCTTACCGCCTCGACCATCTCCTGCAGAACGATTTGGTGGGCCGGATGGCTGAAGGTCTGTTGTTGCAGCCAGAGCAAATAGCGCATGGTCCATGCCGTTTTGCGAGGATACGTCCGGCCGTGCTTCAGCATGAAGGCACGGACCTGCTGGCGATGCACGCGCAACGTCTCAACCGCTGCCGCTCTTGCGCGAACCAGGTCGCGCATCGCCTCGTGGCTTTCATCAGGAACCCAGACAGCCGTCAATTCTCCGGCCCTGTGCAGTTTGGCAAGGCTAATGGAATCCCGCCGGTTGGTCTTGACTTGATCGCCTGGTTTTCTCGGGATCAGGGATGGCGCAATCACCATGCAGCTATGGCCGAGGGCCGTAATGAGCCGGTGCAATCCGTAGCCGGTTGGCCCGGCTTCATAGCAAAAATAGACGCGGTCGTATTTGGCCGCGATACGCTTCACAATGCGACGCATGCTGTCTTCAGACGAGTTGACCTCGCCCAGATAGCGAACCTCGCCGCCGCGTTCTCCGTCAGCGATGGCGATCGCATTTTTTGCTTTGGCAACGTCGATCCCGACAAAACCTTCCCTATATTCCCTCATGGTTCGTCCTTCTGCGGTGAGGATAGGCTCGGCCATTCCGAGCAACCCTCGGATAATGCAGTTAGGGCGAACTCCCTAACGCCGAACCCTGCAGCGGACATACGGTCTTATGAGTGTGTTCTTCAAAGCAACCTCTTTTGAGCGCCCCGTCAGCCCAAGGTAGGGCTTTCACATTTATCAGGTGCCCGTCCCAGTATCGACTGGAACGTGCCCACCCGTCGCCGGTTCGCTAACGCGTGGGAGTTTACCCCCGATGATTTTAGACAGGTGCTGCACTCGAACATTATTAGCGCTTGATGGATTCATATTGTCGTCGCCTTCTACAACACGCGCGGCACGTGCGAACAATGGATCAACGAGGGCAACTGCGCAATCAAATGGACACGGCTCTCGCAGGTTCGCCGCTAACGCCGTCCGTCTTCAGCTTCACGCCCTCGCCTACAATCTTGGCAATTTTCTTCGCACGCTGGCGCGCCCGAACCGATCAAGCATTGGTCACTTACAAGCCTCAAAGAGAAGCTGATCAAGGTCAGCACAAAGGTCGTCAGCCATGGGCGCTGTCGCCTTCCAGATGGCTGAGGGCGCCATTCCCAGAACCTTAAAAAGTTTCAAAGACAGGTTTTGGTCAGCTAGTAATGCTAATGCTGAGGTTCCGTTTTTCTTATTATCGAAGGAGACACGCAAATGGGTGACGGCGTTACCGCGGCGCGGAGAGATGGTAATACCACTGCCGCAGACACAGAATCTCGTCCGACGGAACATTCCGCACACGCCTTTCGCCAATTGATGGCGGACGCCGGACCAGCGCCCGCCAAAGGGTCGGCTCACAAACCACAAGGCACGCCAACTACTTCAGCTGCCCCCCCACGCACGGTGCGCGAAGCGGCAGAAGCCATAATACGCGACGTGAGCGCGAAACAGCAACTGCTACAGCAAGCGAAAGAGCGTCTTGCCAAGACCAAACCGGGCACCAAAGAACACGCAACCGCTGAACGCGAATGCAAGAGGCTTGGTGAGGAGCTTCATGACGCTGCGGTCAATGCAAAAATTGCACTGATCGAAGCAGCTAAGTATGACTCAAAAGTGAGCTATTTGGCAGGCTTCGACACCATCGCGGAACTCTCCGACGAGCCTCGTACCGACCCACAATACAGCGGTGACGCAGGGACCGAGGCTGCGCCCTCGGGAAACAAACAGGCAGCGGTAAACAATCCGCCTCAAGCCTCGGATCCCAAGACTCCGTCACGAGCCGAACTTGACAGGCAGGCACAAGCTATTTTTGACCGGCTGGGGATCTCAACAAACCAACAGGCAGCGGCAAACAACCCGCCGCAGACTGCGCCTAATAACAAGCCTCAGGATGACAAGTCTCCCGATGCTGCGAAGAAAGACCTAGATGTCGCATGGAAGAACTTCAACGATGCAACAGCAAAGATGAAGACGAGTAAAGATAAGGCTTTGGTAGATGCTGCCGGCAAAAGCGGAGAGGACCTCAAAAGGGCTGCTGACGCCTATGTCAGCGCTACGCAGAAGGCAAAAAGCGCGCTGTTGAATAAGAACGGCTACGATGCAGCTGACAAGAGATTTCACGAAGCTATAAATGAACAGTCAAAAGTCTTGAATGCTCTTTGGGGGCTAAAGCAGGGCCACTACTAGCAAGATCGGTCGCGCAGAGGAAGCTTAACGGCTTCCTCTTTTTTGACATCGCTTTTCCCGCAAGGGCAAGATAGACACCCTTAAAGAGGTTCAACTGAATTAAGGGTTTCTGCCTCATTTTGCCTGACGGCAAAATGAGGCAGAAGATCTGAGAAGTCACGAAGGGGGCGCTGATTAAAAGTATTTTGCGCCGTGACGTATGGTGGATACCCACTGGTATTAACGTGCGCAGCAATTTCAGCGTCGATACCACTTAGCAGAGGTGTTGACGCCTAGGTTAATAACCACGCATGTTTTAATACCATTTTGTGGAAATATAAATTCCGACTTGATCGAACGGCTGTCCAAAAACAAAAGCACAACCTTAAGTGTGGACGTTCCTCCTCTCTGTCTGCTAAATTCAAAAGTGCGTCGTGATCGCTAAAGCCGCGAGATTAGGTCAGAGAAGAGGTCGAATTTTTGGTTCATACGCACATCAAAGTTCAAACCAAACGGGAGACCAAAAGGCGGCCGCCATGTTTCAAAACTTGACCTGCAGGCCATCGGTTTTGAAACATGGCCGATCAGAGATCAGCATTTGGCGCCGGGAGCCGACGCCGCGAGGCCGGCTTTCGCTCGGTGGTGATCCGCTGAGCGGCTGCTGAGTTGAATTCGCCGCCTTCTTTCCGAAAGGCAGACATTGTGTGCGGATGGTTCAAAATCAGGTCCTGATAGGCCTGTGAAAACTGCGCGGCTACCTCCTCCAATCTCTTCACATTCAAGGGCGATTTGTCGCCCTGTCCGAAGCTCTCCATTAAGAAGAGCTTGTGATCGATCTCTTGCAGTCGACCAAATCTCAATTTCGCAGCCCTTGGAGCAGCGGAAGGAACTATGGCGCGAGCAGCTGGAAGCGGTTCGTTTCTTGGACGCTCGTTCATGCGTTGGGCTCCTTATCGAATTCGATTTTCTCAATCACTTTGGCCAACTCTGGCGCGAGAGACCGTGCCAAGCGCTGACTATCGGCGGTGGGGCCGAGGTCCTTGGATACAGCGCACAGATTGCCGTGCAGGCGTAAAATTCCGTGACCTCTCCGCCTTTTATGGGGATGTCGATGCGGAGCAATTTGCCGCCATACATCTCCACCTCGCGGACATAGCCGTAGCGCGGGCGATGTTGCTGCAGTTCAAGGACCGCCCAACCCTCATAAGCCGGGGCTAGTTTTCCGGGCGCTGAGCTTTCCATCGGCTTTGTCTCTCTCATTGGACGTCAACTCTGTTCCAGCTCCAGGACTTTGGTGAGTGCGATGGCGGCATCGCCGCACTCTTTCTCGGCGTCGCGCAGCAGCTTTTGAGCACTCAACAAATCCCGAGCGCTCATTTTGACCCAAGCTTCGGCTTCTCTTTTCAAAGAGGCCAACGCTTCGATTTCAGAGTGGAAATGCGTGTTCTCGTAACAGGTATCGCCATCCTCATCGGTACCCGGATAAGGAGACCCTTCGACTTCCCGCACGGTCCAATTTTGGGTGTCTGCTTTCCAAAGCCTCACTGGGAACCCTCCTCGCTCTCGCTTGCCGCCGCGTGAACGACGTCTGGGCTATCCACCAAACAAGGACGAGATTTACTCATAACTTCAAAAAAGCAGCTAGATTGATCCACTAGGCCACCGCACTGAACTTATTGGTTTCTAAGCCCCAGCGATCCCATCCCTTTCGTGCTTGCCTCGAAAACAGTTCGACGCGACGCGCTTCATGCATATAGCGTTCGCACCAGCCGTAAGGCTCTTCAGGCTTACGGCTATGCTCACGCACCATTCCGGTGATCGCGTTGCGCTCGCTGCGGGATGTTTTTGGATTTCCTATCGTGCCGAGCGGCCACGGCTCGGATGCGCAGCGCACGCGATAGCCGGTGCCGAAGGCAAGTTTTCCGTGTTTGGTCAGTTTGGCCCAGTGGCCACCGGTCTTATAGGTAAAACCCAAGCGATCCATTACCTGCAGGGTCTGCGGTAGCATGGGCCAAGTGGCCCAGAGGAATAGGCAGCAATCAGGCGCGGCGAGCTGGGAGACGGGAAGCTCGATGATTTCATCAAGGCTCATGCAGTCGTACTGTGCCTGAGCGCTTTTTTTCTCCCCGCGAGCGGAATAAAGCCGGAAGGACCACGGCGGGTCTGCAACGATCGAGCCAAACATCTTTAGGTCGCCAAAGGGCCAATCGCTCACGCAGCGGCCTCCATAAAAAAGAGCAATACGTTCACGCGCCTTCAACGCTAGAAAAAATAGATTTGCCGCCGGATTGCCTGCTAAGTTCGCTTTCTACGATGCGAAACACCGCATCCTGATCCTCGTTTTCCTGCCAAGCCGCTGAAATCCTAGCGGTGAGCCGCAATGCATCGATGCCTTTGGCACGCAGCCAAGAAATCTCATCGATTGGGGATAGACCGCTGACGTGCGTTTTGCAGACCTCACAGAGCGGCAGAAGCCAAGAGCGCCCGCGCCGGGCTGCGGCCACTTGCAATTGATAGGCGCTGACGCTCTTGCCGCTTCCGCAGGAAACGCATTGCGCGTCGGCTAAACAGGCACAAAGACCGGACTTGCGTTCGGTCCGAAGCCGTGGTTTCGGCGGCGCCCATAAATCGTAGGCAAAATCTGTGGAGCGGCTACCCGCTTTATGAGGAACCGCCCTGCTTCGCATCGCGACCATATTACAAACCCGTATGCGGATACGTTAGATAAAAATGCATTCCTGACAGCGTAATTCTCTGTTGCTAATTTCGCAATGAAAAACTAGATATTTTCTCTAAAAACAGCGAATGCTCAGATAAATCAATTACAAAGAAGACTTTTGATTAAATGCAACTGCAAATGCACGATTTGCGGTGGATGAAGGCAAGTTCTTAGGGGAATTAGGTCCACAGCATGAGCATCCAGGGTGGACTAGCGCCGAGCAATGTGTAGAGCGCAGACGTAAAAAAAGGAGTTCCTGGAGAACTCCTTTGGGTACCGGCAGGATGGAAGGCTGGCCGCCTAAGTGAGCACCACTCCAATAATACGGACGCCGCCCTTAGACAGGTGCAAGGGTCGAGCTTCTTCTATTAAACTATTGGTAATTAAGAGTTTTGGAGCGATATACTGCCGTAGAATTAAAAATTCAGAGCTGTCTTTTGAAGGGCGATAGGACGCAACGATACATTGCCCAGTGACCAAATTTTTCAAAGCAGATTCAGAGCAATCGACGATCACAGGGATACCAGCCGTGATGTTGATTTCGCTCACCACATTGGTCAACACCCGATAGATGCGCTGCGACGTGCCTTCGATGGCCGTGGCCAATGCCGAACCCTTTGGCGGGGCGTAAGGTGCCAAATCGTTGGAGACCTCCTCTGGCGGACCTAACTCGGAAGGTTTGACCCCGAGAGCTGTCGCCACCCGCTGCAGTTTGACGTGACGAAGAAACCTTTCACCCCCTTCTACTCGCGATAGATGGGGGGCTGATATCCCTGTCATGCGAGATAGCTCTTCGAGAGTTAGCCCTTTTTCAGAACGGAGTTGTTTTAGTCTTGTTGTCATCTTCCTATTCGCTGATGGCACGTTTCAGTTAAAATATTATTCTGTCTATTGCCAAAATATTACAAATTTGGCAAAGATTAATATAGCGCCAAGCCTGGGTAGTGGAAAGGGCCTCTTGCTTTAATCAGAAAATCCAGCGTCTTCGAACTGTCAAATCGGGAGCACTGGGTTTCAGGCCGGAATAGCAAAATTTCTCAGCGGGCGCCGCAGCGTTTTCCACCAGTTCGACTAAGGAAATTAGCAATGAACCGCGCGACCCTTGTCGGCCATGTTGGCCAAGACCCTGAAATCAAACTCATCGATGGCGGCAAAAGTGTTGCGGCTTTCAGTCTCGCGACCACCGAGCGCTGGAAAGAAGAAGGTCAGCTAAGAAGCAGGACCGAATGGCACCGGATCAAGGTTTGGCGCAGCGATTTGATCACTCTTGCCGAGCGCTATGTGAGGCGCGGAAGCCGGCTGATGATCGAGGGAAAAATCCAGACCCAAAAATGGACAGGCGAGGATGGGGTGGCCAGAAGCGCAACGGACATTGTGCTCGGTGGGCCGGAAGCCCGCATCGAGCTTCTTGATCGCAAACGGGATCGCGACGAGGGCGAGAACTTCACGACGGCAGAGGAGCATTGATCTGTGCCTTGGGACGAAGCCCGGATCAATCTCCTTCGCACGATGTACCTCGCTGAGGGGAAGAGTTGTTCCGAGATCGCGATATACTTTGGCGATGTGAGCCGCGAGGCGGTTTGCGGCAAGCTCTACCGCTTGCAAATTAAAAGAGGCAGGACTTCCTGGCAGCGCTCAAACCATGAAGTCGAAAAGGGTGGGGCGTTCAATTTCCGGCCGCCCAAGCCAGCAAAGGTCGCCGTCGCGCCCCGGCTTTGCCTATCCAACGACGATCAGCATCAGCTCTTTGAAAATACAATTCCGTTCCTCGAAACCGGCGAGCGCCATTGCCGATGGCTGCTCGGAAAAAAAGAGGGCGAATGGCACGTTTGCGGCCAACCTAAGGCCCACGGCGCCTTCTGCGCCGGGCATGCCGCGCGTGCCTATAAAAGCCTCTTACGTCCAAAATGAGAAAAAGAAATACCCCAGCCTGTGGCCAGGCCTGGGGTGAATCGTCGTCTATGGAGTAGTAATTTTATGGATACGAAATTCGGGCGAGCTGTCAAGTCCAACAGCGAGCAAGGCGCCTCTCGCGGTATCGACGCCCAGGAGCTAAAACGCGAGCTTAGGAACCGTGAGGTAGAGGTGCTGCGATGGCTCGGCATCGCCTGGCCGCCTAAGGGTCGCCTGAAACATATCCATTGCCCATTCCCCGGCCATGACGACAAAAACCCGTCCTGGCGCTGGGACAGACAAAAACAAGCGTGGTTTTGCAGCCAGTGCAGCGGCGGCGATATTATCCGGGCCGTCGAGCTCGTGAGAAGTCTCTCTTTTCCGAGGCCTGCCAGTGTCTGGAAGAGGACTTTTTGGGACAGGGTGGAACCGTGACATCGCCTGGGCGCGGTAACGGCGTGCAAGCGCAAGCCCGCGAGACACGGCAAGCTGGTCATAGCCCTACAATTCAGCCAGAGAACGAGGACGAAGAGGAAGAAGAGAGCGAAACGGAGCGACGAAGGCTCAAGGCCGAAAAGCTTTGGAACAAGGCGACCGCCATTCAAGGCACCCTCGCGCAGACCTACTTTGAGACGCATCGCGGCATCAAGGTGGATTGGCCGAGCTTCCACAATGCTCTGCGCTTTCATCCAGCCCTTTGGTGCTCCGAGCGCGAGGGGCACTATCCGGCCATCCTCTTTCGCGTTTCCGAGGCACCTGAAGGCGCCCTTCAAACCATTCACCGCCTCTATCTCGACGAAGAGGGCGGTAAGGCCAAAATATCGAGCCCCAAAAAGGCCTATGGTGATTTCGCGGGCGGTGCGATCTGGTTTGGCTTGCCTGCGCGCGAAGGCGGCGAGCTCGTGAAAGCGGAAGGACCGGAAAATGCGCTCGTCTGCGTCATGGCAGGCCGCCCCTTCGTGGCCACCTGCGTCGCGGGCGCCAATATGAAAAACGTGTCGCCGCCCGACGCCGTGCGCCATGTGCTGATCGCAGGCGATCTTGGCCGGGGCAGCGATGGCAGGAAGGCCGGCGAAGACTATGCCGAGGATGCAGGCTTCGCCGACCGCAAGCGTAAACGCAGCGTGCTTATCAGCTTTCCACCGGCGAGGCCCAAGCCGGACGGAAAATGGCAGGATTGGAACGATCTCCTCCTAAACGACGGCATCGAGGCCGTACGGGCAGCACTCGCCCAAAGCAAGTCCGTCGAAGACCTGCCTTCCGGCTTTCGCTGGCAAGAGAACGGCAAGGGTCTGGAATATCTTGCCCGGGTCATCAAGGGCGAGGACGGTGAGGAAGAAGAGGAATGGGACTGGCTCTGCTCACCTGTCAAATTCCTGGCGACGACACTGAACCCCGATTCCAAGGATTGGGGGCTCTATCTTCGCATTTTGACCAGGAACGCCGTCTGGCACACCGCAGCCATCCCAAAAACCGAGCTCGTGACAAACGCCGAGGATATTTTTAAGCACCTTGCCTTTTTGGGGCTCGATTTCAACATATCGCCGCGCGCCAAGACCAAGCTTCGCGAGCTTTTAGTGCGCATCAAGCCGCAATCCTATGCGCTTTGCGTGCCGAAAGTCGGATTCCATGACGGCGTTTTTGTGCTTCCCGACGAGACGATCGGCGAGGAGCGGGGGAGAGCCGTCGTCTTCCAACCCCACAAGCCGATCGATCACGCCTACAGGCGGGCCGGATCTCTGAAAGGCTGGCAAGATGGCGTTGCAGTGCGCGCCATCGGCAATGATCGTCTGCTGTTTGCTATCGCAACCGCTTTTGCCCCGCCTCTCTTAGAGCTTGTTGGCATGGAAGGGGGCGGTATTCATTTTCGGGGCGGTTCGACAGCAGGAAAAACCACGATTCTTAGGACCGCAGGCACCGTCTGGGGCGGGGGCGGTCAATATGGCTTCCTGCGCACCTGGCGCGCGACCGATAACGCGCTTGAGGCCGTTGCCACCAACCACAACAATGCGCTGCTGCCACTCGATGAGATCGCGGAGATCGAGCCAAAAGCGCTGTTTAAAGCGGCCTACGCGCTCGCCAATGGCCGGCAGAAAGAGCGCATGCAAAAGACCTCGGACTTAAGGTCCACCGCGACGTGGCGCCTGCTTTTTATGTCCACCGGCGAGATCGGCATGGCCGAGAAGCTGGCGGAAGACCGCATCCGGGCAACCGGCGGGCAAAGCGTACGCCTCGTTGAAATCAACGCCGACGCCGGCTGCGGTATGGGTATGTTTCAGAATTTGCACGGGCTCGCCGAACCGAAGGCGTTTGCCCAGGCGCTTGATGCCGCCGGTCGCGAGCATTATGGCCATGCCGCGCCAGCCTTCATCCGGCACCTGACCGCGAGCCGGGAAAAACTGACCGCAATGGCGAGAGTTTACATTGCGCGGTTCGTCACAGACGTCTGCTCAAACAAAGCCGATGGCCAAGTCTCGCGTGTCGCGCAGCGTTTTGGCTTGATCGCCGCCGCAGGCGAGATCGCCAATACTGCCGGTATTGTTCCCTGGAACAAAGGGGATGCGAGAGCTGCCTGCCAAAAACTATTTGAGGGGTGGCTTGCGGAGCGCGGCACCGATGGCCCCATCGAAATTCAAAACGGCATCCAGCAGGTCATGCGCGTTCTCGATCGTGATGGGGCGTCGCGCTTTACGCCTTGGGATGCCTGGAGTCAACCGACCATCAATCGGCTCGGCTTTGCTAAAACCCTCGATGCTGGAACGGTCAACGAAACACAGATCTTCTATGTGACGCCGGAAAGTTGGAAGGAAATCTGTCAGGGCTTTGATCCGAAGATCATCGCTAAAGCGCTGGTCGCGCGGGGTGCGATCAGGCCGGACAGCGAGGGCAAGTTCCAGATACCAGCGCGTTTGCCGGGAATCGGGCTCCGGCGCTGCTATGAAATACACGCGTCAAAGTTGTTCAACGCGGAAGCGATTGACTGTGACACGAAAACCACTTGAGACGGCCGGCGTCCCTCATTTTCTAATTGACCCTCCCCTATATCATTTTTTGGTGTAACAGGTGTAACTGGTGTAACTTCCTTATTTTTCATGGGGTTATCCGTTACACCTGCGTTACACCGCAAGGGGCTGGTGTAACGGTTTTGCCTGAATTTGTTACACCGAGGACTGTCCGGTGTAACGAAAAGGTAACAAAAAACCTCTGCTAATTCAATGCTGTAACACCAGTTACACCTGTTACACCAAAATAAATATATAACCCCTCCGCTTATAGCACTTGGCGGCAACCACCAACGCGTCACGATCCCGATTTATCGGGCGTTGATGCCCGCTAAAGGTTGCAGCGCAGGCCAGGCTGAGTGCGCCATCATCCTCGCACGTTTCCGATCTTGTAAGGCTCCGGCCAGCACTGGCCTTTCCGCTCGCCACACTTGGAACAGCGCAGGAGTAAACCGATCGCGAGAAGTGGCGCGTCCATTGACAGACCGAAGCGGCGAGCCACCTCTTCGCAGCTCAAGGTTATTGAGCGCTGGCAGGCATCACAATGCAGCCAAACGCCTTTGCCCTGACTTGCCACAAATCCAAGCGTGACCTCTTTCCAAGCATCATCTTTGGGGATGTCAGTCATTTATTGAGAGCATGGATTTCATCGTGACGTTTCAGTGCCTGTAACGAAAGACCGGCGAAGTGACTGTTCCTTCGGCACTGATAGAGCCAACGAAGCGAGAAAAGCACCGACGAGTAAAGAAGCCGTAATCGCGACGGCGAAGGCCGACCACCAAATCACACGGCGGGTGTCGCGGGCGGCTTCATCGATACGGGCGCGTTCGGCGGCGGCGGCGCGAGTTAACGCGCTGGCGAGATCGGTGCCCGCGTTTCTGGCCTCTTTCACAAGATAGTCAGCGCCGCCGGTGATGAGACTTTCGGCCACCTTTTTCGTGGTCGCGATTGTTTCGGCCCGTTCGGCGGCGGCGAGCTGCCTCGCGTCGTCTATCTTGGCTACGATGACCTCGACATAGCGCGAGACCACAAGTTCATTCAGGGTGAGAAGGGCGAAGATGGGATCGTCGGGTGCCAGGAGCACATTGTGCCGTCTAGCAACTTCGCCGATCAAGGTATCGACGTCGAGCCCTTCATCCTGAAGCATCTCTTACAGCGCCTTATTGAGTTTTGAGCGAACGTCGCTTTCGATCATTTTTAGGCGCTGCTTCGCCATCAAGGTGAAATTGGGCGAAGCGATTGCTTCATTAAAAGTGAGATGTTGAGCCATCATTTCCTTCACGTCCTCTCCGAATGTGGCGACGGTCCTGAGGGGCAAGTGAATAACACCGCGAATGCGATGCTGATGCGTCTGATATGCCTCCATATCGTCAAAAAGCTTTCCCTCCTGCTTAATGAGACCGAAGTGTTCGTTAAGCCAAACCATGAGATCGACTTCAGGGGGAAGCTGCTTTGCGAGCTCATCCATATCGTTGAGCGTCTCCCGCAAGGTTGAACCGCCAACCACAATCGCATGCACGACAACCTTCTTCCCGGCGTTCCGTATCTCATCATGCACGTTATTTTCGATCAGATAGTGGGACACCGCCACGAAGCTTGAAGTGCCCGTATCGACGATGCAATGCGCATCCTCGCTAAGGATTGGCTCCAGCATTTCGTCAAACTGACGAGGGTTCAGAATGGTCCCCTCCATCAGCTTAATTCTGATAACGTTCAAGGCTGCAAATTGGGAAAAAGTGGCCGTCGTAGCATCAGCGTCGAACAGAAGCGTTGGCTCGCCAATGTGCTGATAGTGTTGCGAAAGAAGAAAGGCGATATAGGACTTCCCGACGCCGCCCTTACTATTAAGAATGAAATGTACTTTACGGGGATGAGATGCTCCGTTCAGCATAGACATATCTCCATCAGATGAGCTTTTTTTTGCTGATATCAGTGGGGTCGAAATGGAAGCCGCGCGGTTGTTCGGTGAGCGGCTTCTTTTCCATCGGTGGAGCTTCTGAAGAACGCGCTGAAGCTTCAGAAGCAGGTGGAGCGCTGCGGGGTGCGCATGGCACCTTCGGAATGAATTCAGCCTGACCAACCGTCTCCTCATGGGCTCTTACTAGCTTGTTGAACCGCGAATAGCAGATGCCCAAGCGATCCTTGAACTGCTCGTAGACCCTTCTCCGTGAATAGCCACGCTTAAGCTCCGCAAGGATTTGTGGAGCCAGCGCCGAGAACTTTGCGCGCCCATCTCCCCATGGTTGCCGTTTTTGCGGTTTGTCCGACATAGACCACCCACCCTTCTGTAATTGTTATAGCTAATGGACTAACTTGCCTAGTCCGAAAAAACCCGCCCAAGGAAATATGCTGTAGAGCACGTAGACCTGCTCCGACTGGCTCCAAGTTAATCCAAGCGGCTCCAAACAGCTCCGACCCGCTCCAAGTGGCGCCAAACGGGGACAAGTGGCTCCAAGCGGCCCCAAATCAATCCAAGTGGCTCCAAACGGGGACAAAACTTCAGCAGGCAAGATGGGTGGCGGTGGCCACCTGCGCTTCGCCGCAGGGGGTGCCGCCACGGTGCTTACTCGGCCTTCGGCTCGACGCTAAGAAGGGCCTTGAGGCCCAGCGGCTACCGCCGCTAAGATACCGAAATGACCGACATATTGCCCAAAGAATTTCGCGACAAGCAGCGGCCTATCAAGGTTCTCGTCACAGAGTCCGAGCGAGACAAGCTCGAACAAAAGGCGGCTGAGACCAGGCTGCCGATCTCCACCTACCTTCGCAATGCCGGGCTTAGCGTTCGCCTCAAATCGACCTTCGACAACCAGGCCATTCTGGCGCTCAGCAAGGTCAATGCCGACCAAGGGCGGCTTGGAGGGCTCCTCAAGCTCTGGCTTTCGACGCGGCCAGGCACCGGCATGTCTGTGCACGAGGTCCGCAAGCTCCTTCATGAGATCGAAACGGCACAGATAAAGATTCGACAACTCATAGATCGCCTATAAGCTAAGCTCGTAAACGTCGCGGAACTGACCGCGACGTACGGAGCTAGCGAGGTGAGAATGGCGCGGGCGCGAGGGGGCGCAAAGGGCGGCTTCTTTCAGCTTTCCTTTTTTGGTTTGTTCGATCGAAAGCAGGAGGAGCCAGAGCCGCAGAGCACAGAGTTGGAGCAAGGCACGAACTCTGTCATTGATTCAGCGCCAGCCGAAATAGCGGCGGTGCCATCGGTAGAGGAGCAAGGTCATGGAGAGCAAGATCAAATTCGCGGGGCTGCACAAAGGATTTCTGGCCCTCAACAACCCGAAAATGTACGCGGAGCTGGAGAAGAAGGGCGAGCTGAACAGCCATCTCGACAAGATCGGAGCGCAAGCGCAGAAGATGATGGAAGCCCTGATCACCCAGATGGAGAAAGAGCAGCTCGATCCGAATATGGACCCGAAGAAGCGCGAGATAGCTCGGGGCCAGATCGCGATGTCCGCCGAAGAGATCGCGCTGCACGAGATCGTGTACGCGCCCCTGTCATAAGCGAAAAACACCAGAAGCAAGCACGTCTCAACTATCGAATTACCCCCGCCGATGCCATCGGCCAAGGTGGCGACAAGGCCAAGGTCCGCGCGAATATTGAAGCTATTCGCATCCTCAAGGCCATCGAAGAGGATGAGCGCCATCCAACCGACGCTGAAAAGCAAGCCATCGTTCGCTATGTCGGCTGGGGCGCCTTTGCTCAAGCCCTCTTCGACAAAAATCCAAATTCAGCCAATGCACGCACCTGGGCGGCCGAGCGCAAGGAGCTCGCCGACCTTCTGACGACAGAGGAGCTGGACTCGGCCCGCGCCTCGACCTTGAACGCCCACTACACAAGCGAGTCGGTCGTGCGCGGCATTTGGCGCGCCGTTGAACATCTCGGCTTCAATGGCGGCAGAGCACTCGAGCCAGCCGCAGGCGTCGGGCATTTCATTGGGCTCACACCAGACGCGCTACGAGAGAACGTCGCCTGGAGCGCGGTTGAACTCGATTCACTGACCGGGAGGATGGCGCGAACGCTCTATCCAGGCACGGATATGCGCGTGCAAGGTTTTGAAACGGCGCGGTATCCCGATGGTTATTTCGACTTATCAATATCCAATGTTCCGTTTGGCAATTATTCACTGCGCGACCCCCGTTACCGCCCTCTTAGCATCCACGACTACTTCTTTGTGAAGGCACTCGATAAGGTACGTCCCGGCGGCATCGTAGCCTTAGTGACCTCGCATTTCACACTCGACAAAAAATCGAACATTGCGCGCCGCGAAATGGCTCAACGCGCCGATTTTCTGGGTGCGATCCGGCTACCCGGCGGCGGCAACGGCGCATTCAAAGCCAATGCCGGAACCGACGTCACAGCCGACATCATTTTCTTACGCAAAAGACGGGAGGGCGACGACACCGACGATCAGAGTTGGCTTGAGACGACGACAATCGATTCCGTTGACGGGCCAGTCGAGATCAATCGCTACTTCGCCGCGAACCCGAGCATGATGCTGGGCGAAATGCGCCTCACCGGCACCATGCATTCAACGCCGACCGCCGTCCTGATGGGCTCGTCTGATGACATTGAGGCGCAGATCGCAGAAGCCGCGAAAGCTATGCAGAAGGATGCGTTTCGGGCGCGCGACGCAAAAGACACCCAAATCGCACCACCTGAGGCCGACCCCGAGGCGCTTCGACACAAGGAAGGGGCGTTTTTTCTTAGGGGTGGCGTGGTTCACCGATCGCTTTTTGGCGTCGGCGAGAGGCAGCAGCTTTCACCCCTAGAGCGTGGCAGGCTTACCTCGCTGATCGAAATCCGCGATATCGTCAACGAACTGCTTGAGGTCCAAGCGAAGGGGGGAGATAGCGAGAAAAGCGATGATCTGAGGTCGCGCCTTAACCGCACCTATGACGATTTCCATCGCCGCTACGGTCCGATCAACAAAACGTCCCAGACCGTTACATCGAGGCTCAGACGTGACGGTACACCCGTCATTATTCGGCGCATGCCGAATTTTGCAGCCTTCCGAGAAGACCCGGACGCCTTCAAGGTCGCGGCGATAGAGATCTATTCCGAGCGAAACGATTCGGCTGGCAAAGCGGCGATCTTCACTCACGACGTGCTTCGGGCCGATGAACCGCCGCAAATAACCGGCCCATCTGATGCGCTTGCCCTCTCCCTCAACGCCAAAGGCGCGGTCGATATCACCTTCATCGCTGATGCACTCGACATGAGTGAGGATGCAGCGATCGCGGCGCTTGGCGCGCACATCTGGCTTGATCCTGTGGGTGATGTTTGGCGTACGGCGGAGGATTATCTTTCGGGCGACGTTCTCGGCAAACTGGAAAACGCCAGGCTTGCCGCAACCGATGACGAGCGCTACTTGCCCAATGTCCGCGCTCTTGAAGCCGTACAGCCCGCACCTTTGACGCGCGTCGATATTCGCGTTTTGTTTGGCGCGCCCTGGGTGCCCGTCGACATCTACCATGCGTTTTTTTCCGAAGCCCTAAACGTTAAAACCAAGCTGGTACTCAACGGCGTCTCCAAAAAATGGGGGTTCGCCGATAAGCCCGATATCCCACTCTCAACCGAAACCCAGTATGCGACCGCTCGCACGCACGCCAAGGACATATTCGAGGCTGCGATCAACAATGGCGAAATCCAAGTCTACGACGCAAACTCCGACCCCAAACTAAGCCCGATCTTTAACGCGGCAGCGTCGGAAGAAGGCAACGCGAAAGTGCTTGCGGTCCGCGAGCTGTTTTCAGGATCGCCCGAGAGCGGCATTGAAGGCTGGGTGTGGCAGGATGAAGAAAGGGCAAGCGCGCTCGAGGACCTCTATAACAAGAAATTCAATCGTCTGGTGCCGACCGTCTATGATGGGTCGCACCAAACCCTGCCCGGGCTCGCCCGCTATATCGTCGGCCCTACAGGGGAAGTTATCCCATTTGAGCTACGCCCTCATCAGAAGAACGCCATTTGGCGGATTGTCTCAAGCGGCAACGCCTTGATCGACCACTGCGTTGGTGCGGGAAAAACCTTCACCATGATCGGCGCGGGCATGGAGCAGAAGCGCCTGCGGCTCATTAAGCGGCCCGGATTCATAGTACCCAACTCTATGCTCGAGCAATTTTCGAGAGAGTTTTTGCAAGCCTATCCGGGCGCAAAGATCCTAGTGGCCGACAAGGAGTCCATGACGCGCGACAAACGCCGCCACTTTGCCGCACGCGCAGCCGCCGACCAGTGGGACGCGATCATCACGACCCACGACAGTTTTGGGCGACTGCGCATGTCCGAGAAGATCTACCAGCAGTTCATTGAGGACGAGCTCGGCGGCCTCGAGGATTTTATTGAGAAGACAGCGTGGGATGAGGGGAAGGATTCGCCCACCGTCAAAGACTTGGAACGCGCCAAAAAGCGGGTTGAAGCCAAGCTCGATAAGCTCCTCAATGAGGAGCGCAAAGATGATGGCATCACCTTCGAAGAGCTGGGCGTGGACTTTCTCTTCATTGATGAGGCGCACCTCTTCAAGAACCTAGCGTTCCAGACGCGGCACACGCGTGTCAAGGGCATCTCGGCGGCCAGCGATGCTCAAAGGGCCACCGACCTTTTCATCAAGATCCAATATCTCGAGGAAAAACGGCCGGGCCGCAGCCGTGCTCTTGCCACAGGTACGCCCGTGTCTAATTCCATCGCCGAAATATACACCATGCAGCGTTATCTGCAGCTCGCTGCGCTTCGGAGCTATGGCATCGACGGGTTCGATGCCTGGGCCGCGACATTCGGCGACATCATTACCCAAGTGGAGCTTGCGCCGAGCGGCAAAGGCTTTCGCACCACGCGCAGCTTCTCGAAGTTTGTGAACATTCCCGAGTTCATTGCGCTCTATAGCCGCGTTGCCGATACCCAGACGGCAGAAATGCTGCAACTGCCCCGGCCGAAGCTCAAAAACGGCAAGGTCACAGTGGTGCAAACAGAGCTCTCGCCACTCGAAGCGCTCTACATGGAAAGCCTTGTCGAACGGGCGGAGGCCATCAAAGGCAAACCACCTGGTTCTGACAATATGCTCAAAATCTTGGGCGAAGGCCTGAAGCTTGCGACGGATATCAGGCTTCTAAATCCCGCCGCGGCATTTAACCCGAACGGTAAGATCGCGGCGGCAGTTGAGCGCATTTCGCAAATCTGGCGCGACGGCAAAGAGCCAGCGCTTTGCCAGCTCGTGTTCCTCGATATGGGCGTGCCGTCGTCCCGCCAGCAACGATCAAGACCGAAAGAGGACGACAATACCGATTTGGACATCGAGGACGACGAGGAAACACCGGATCTCGCGCCCGTCCGGGGACGCTTCAACCTTTATGAAGATATTCGCCAGCGTCTCGTGGATCGAGGCATCCCGAGAAGCGAAATCGCCTTCATCCACGAGGCGGACAACGATATCAAAAAAGCGCAGCTTTTCGAGCGCGTGCGGGCAGCGGAAGTTCGCATCTTGATCGGATCGACAGGGAAAATGGGCGTCGGCGTTAATGTGCAGCGCTATTGCTGTGCCATGCATCACCTTGATGCACCATGGCGACCTGCGGACGTCGAGCAGCGCGATGGCCGCATTCTCCGGCAAGGTAATCTCAACGAGGAAATTGAAATCTTCCGCTACATTACCTTACGCAGCCTAGACGCCTATCGCTGGCAGACGCTCACGACCAAGGCCAGCTTCATCGCGCAGCTTCGGGCGGGTGCGAGGGGCGTCAGAACCGCCGAAGACATCAATTCACCGCTACCCGAAGCGGCCATGATCAAAGCCGCCGCAACCGGCGATCCTCGCATCATGGAACACGCCGAGCTCACGAAAGAGATACGCGATCTCGAAGCAGCAAGGCGGGGCCACGAAAGATCGGTTGGCGCCGCCAAGAGCGCCTTCGAGCGCACACAGAAGAAAATCGCCCACCTTCGCAGCGAAGTCGAGTTCGGGCGCGGCGATGCCGCGCTGGCTGCAAAGGACGCGGGCGAGGCCTTTTCCTTCCTCTTCACGGCACGTCACAGCCCGCTTCGCTGTGAGGAAAGAAAGACGGCCGGAGAGGCCATGAAGACGGCGCTTTTGCAAGCGGGCGCGAAGCTCTTCGATACCAAGCCGGTCACTGTGCCGCTCGGAGAATTACAGGGATTTACCGTGCGCGGCGACGTCCGAATGACATTGATCAACGGGCTTGCCTTCTCACTCTCGATCGAAGGCAGACGCCGTTATAGCCGCGGCGATGATGTCTACGCCTTGAATGCTGATATCGACCCGGTGGGTTTGGTGCGGCGCTGTGAAGGGCTGGTCAAAAGCATTCCCAAGGTCCTTGTCGCGCACGAGGACGAGCTCGTGCGCGCAGAGGCCGAACTTCCGCGTCTTGAGCGGCAACTTGTAAGCACGGGCTTTGCCAAAGGTGAACGGCTGTCGGATATCAAACAGCGGGTCGCGCAGCTCGAAAAAGACCTTAACCCCGCAAACACGCCCAATGCCGCGCCCGAGACGGCCGGAGAGCACGCGAAGGCCTCCGAGGAGCAGCTGCGGACGGCGGCTCCCCCCAATGCCAACAACCCATCGCCACAGGAGCCTTCGCCGGCCGGAGACGAAGAGAGAAAGGCTACGTTTGGACATGCCATCTCAAAAAGGCGAGGGCGGTGACGCCTCGGTCAAGCGGGGATTTGACCGCGACTACAGAATCAAGAGAGATTTTCTCTCGCCAAGACTCGATTGGGCCTACACGGTGCTATTTCGAAGGAAAACAGGGTTCTCCATAAGGAGGCAGCCTTGTTTTTTGCTTTGGGGCTTACGCAATCGCCTCAGTCGGGCGATAATCCGAGCGTAGTGATTGCTGTATAACGGCCTTCGATGCAGATAGATGCTTCAATAGAGGCCGGGAAGCGGAAGACGCGAGATGCCGGTCGACGACGAAATCCGCCCCTTCGATCCAAGCCGGGACACGATAGGCGCGCTGCAATTGATCAATTACGATCGCGTTCTTGGGCAGCCGATTTGCACGGCGGAAATGCTCGCCGAGGCGACTGCAGGCCGATCAGCTGTCGACGGCGGATGGTGGCACAAGCTGAACAAGCCCCGCATCGACGTTCTGGTGATCAAAAACCGGCTCGCCGGTATCGTCTCTTTCGCCGATGATCAAGAGGAGGACAGCTCGTTTCTTCTGTGGCTGCATGCCAGAGAAGACCCGCGAGCCGTGGCGCTTCTGACTGATCATTTCGTGCAGTCCACAAAGGCCAGCAAATTATACGGCTATTACATTGCGACCGCGCTGACATCCGGGCTCGAGGGGCTTCCTGTGAAGCATCGGCCCGTCACTCACGCCGAAATGCTAGGACAGGGGTTTAAGGATCTCAACGCCTGGCGCTACATGCACATCCATACCCCGGTGCCGGATATTTCGGTGGTACCTAATGCGCCTGTCCAAGAGCAAGAAACAGAGAGCGATCATGAGCGGGAATGGCTCATTCCCTTGGTGCAAGACGGCAAAAAGATCGGCGCGGCCCTAACCGGCAGCATTTTCCCGGAGATCGGCGTCCTCTGGCATATTACAGTCGACGATGAGCAGCGCGGCAAGGGGCTCGGGCGGTTACTTCTAGGCACAGCCATCAACCAATTGACCGAGACCCACGCCAAGGAAATCATTCTTTACGTCGATGACGATGACCCTCGCGATCGCGACAGAACCGCAGCCAACCGGCTTTACGATTTAACCGGGTTTAAAGAGATCGACAGGCTTCATTCCTACGAAATGGAACGTGCGCGTCAATAGCAGCGCCCGATGCTATAGCCCCTCGCAGCCAGTGTTCCGTGCTAGCGATGAGCATCTTCGTTTGGGGGTCCTGGCTTTCGATCCGGCGTGCATCGAAGAGGCCGACATCGATACCGAGCGAGATATCGATATCCGGCTGCACTTCCGCAGCAAATTTCGTGAAATATTGCTTGGTGGACGGCAGGTACTTCCGCTCATCGAGCGGAAAGAGACCGACAATGCCAGCCTTGATGCGGTGATAGGGGTGAGCCGCCCGAGCGTATCGTTTTGCCAAGGGATAGGCGAGGGCACTGGCAACAAAATCCTCATGCAGATAGGGCGAGGCCTCCGGAAGGTCGCTCGCAGGCGCCAAATAAGGTTGCGGCCACCACGCATCGAGCGCTTCTGCCTCCGCCCAAGTGAGGTTATTGACGGTATGGCTCTCCAAAGTCTCTGTGATCCAGGTTGACGCCCAGGCTCGGGCGCTTGTGTAGAACGGCGGCGTCAAAGCGGCGCAAGCCTTTGGGGTGCACCATTCCGGCCAATTAACAGCCCAATAGGCCTGAAGGCGCGATCTGGCAGGCAGATTGTCGGCGATAAGGGCGAGAACTTCACCGGCGAGCCCAGGTCCTGTCTTGCCTGTATCCAGACAATAACGAAGCGCAGTTTTGAGGCCACTGAGGCGTGCAATCGCTCTTGCTGCATAGCGATGCACGGCCACGAGCTCATCGGCGCCGTCGCCAGATAGAAGGACCTCAGCACCCTCCTCGCGAGCAAGCCGCGCTATGGCCGCATGCGCTTGCGGGACAGCTGTTCGAGCGGGACCGTGCGGGCTCCATTTCGGCCATTCCCGCCATTCGGAACAATTGACCGGGGCCAATGTGCAGCGAATACGGAAACTGCAAATAAGCGAGCGCAGCACCTCAACGGTGGAGACGCCGCGATCATCAACGACATCGGCGCACAAGGCGATAACACGCCGGTCGGGAAACAAACGGCAGACGGTCACGAGGACGGCCAGGCTGTCTATTCCTCCAGAAGCCATCACCGCGATACACTCAGCATCGCCGCAGCATTCGATTATGGCATTTCGAAAGGCACCATCGAGGGGAGCAGCGATGGTAGCCGGGCTTGGGCGCGGCCAGGACATCGCCACGCCGCGCCAATACGAGCCAGGCGAAACTTCTCCGAGGAGTGAAGGGCTTGAAAAAAGATGAGCCAATCGATCCAAGACCACGGTTGGGCGGTGCGGCGCGACGGCAAGCGGATCATATGCCCGCTTGCCCGATGCAGTCCCGACATATTCGGGCTGGATGACCCTTACGACCACTTCCAGGCGCGGATTTGTGTGAGGCCATGACAGAGGTTCAGAAGCGTCCGGGCCACCGTCTCCTTTTCTGAACTCCCCTCCGATAGACCCTTCACCCCTTTGGCATAAGTACCATCGCCGCTCTTGGACTTCTTTGACATGACGCTAGTTCTCCCGCTTGTCCCGGCCTTTGCCGCAAGACTGCCAGCAATAGGCAGTGCCTATGCTAGCTCAACGCAAAGGAGATAATATGGCCGCCTACCGCTTATGGTGGGTGTTTGGGTTTACAGGCTCATGAGGATCGCGAACTATCGTGTTCGCTCTCGACCAAATCGATCGCGCAGCCTCGCCGGTAAAAAGGGAAGCAAAAAACAGCGTCCCTAGCGACCCTAGCGACCCTTTCGAAATAACATCAATAAGTTAGATGGCGACGAGAGGGACACTGCAGGCGTTTTCTGCGCCCCTCTCCAGCGTCCCTTGAGAAAAACGGCCATCGAAGACACCGGGTCGCTAGGGTCGCAAGAGTGGCGCTGAATTAAACCTCCAGCGCCACTTCCTAACTATCTGTGTTACAAAAAGAAAATGGCAAAAAGGGACGCTAGGGACGCTGTTTCTGTTCTTTAAGACTTAAATAAAAGAAGAAAATGTGGGGGACGCTAAAGTTTGTGACCGGACCACAAAGTTTGTGACTGGACGCTGAAGTTTGCGACTAGAGTTTGTCGGCCGCCGCTAAAGTTTGTTACTGCCGCTATTACTTTTGCCACAATGCCGAAACTGACAAATACGCCCATTGAGTTTTAGAACTGCAGCTAGCTTTGGGGCGAGAGTAGGCCAAATTTTTACAAGCGCGGACTGTGGGCCACAACAGCTTCAACGATGGAAGTTGCTCGGAGAATCTCTAAAACTCAGCACAGATCCGCTGGCGCCAATGGAAACCCTCGATGTCGGCTGTGCAGAGATTGCGGACATGGTCCTATAGTCGTTCTTTGGGGCTCGCTAGCCTATGTGTCGAGTCAGGTCATATTTGAGAGCGGACATCGCCGGGAATGAGCGCATCGAAATTCAAGGCACTGGGCCGCGGCAGAGAACTGGCATTGCAAGTTCGAGGGACGGCGGGTGCTCGCGGAGCAGGTAGCTCGTCTCGCTGGTCGTGGGTGTCGAGGTGGTCTCGATCACCTCCGTGACATTCCCGACAAGTCTTGTGCTTTTTTCGGTCGCGCCTTGGAGCGCGATCTCGTGGGAGCCCCCGCCACATAATAGGTGGTGAACGTCCCCGTGTTGTTCTAGTCCGTGCGCTCCACTTTCGCACGTCATCAGTAGAGCGGGTTGTAGCCAAACGCCTTTAACTTCGCCTGCTTCAGCGGCAAGCCTGCGTAGACGGTAATCCTCCAAAGGAGTACCCGTCCGCAAATGGGCTGAAAAAACGACGTTACGCTGTTGTAAGCGCTGTCAATACAAATGCCGGTGTCCTTGACCACTATTATCTATTCGGCATTGCCGTCGATGATCTGAAGTCGCGATTCTGGCCGGTCCAACCCCCAACGCCTTATAGCATAGAGCTGCATTGCTTTCGGTATTCTCACGATTAAGCGCCCGTAATTCATGGCGTATTCCTGAATTACAGTCGATTTCTGTGTTTGTGAAAGTTCTGGTGCCGGTTTAAGCACGAGTTCGATCACGTCATTCCATTCGACATCGGCAGGTAATTCCCCTGCTGGCTCGGATGCATGGATAGCGGAAACGCGAGCGAGCACAAAATCCCGCCATTCGCCATGTTTGTAGCACCAACATCGCGCATGCCACCTCTCACCGTCGTTGATCAGCCTGGTGGGCGCAATCCATCGTCGAGTGGGCTCCGGCTTTGTAAACGACTGATAGGCGAGATATAGTTTCTCTTGATTGCGCGCTGCCCTTCGCATGCGCGCAACAATCACGGGATCAAGGGGACGCTCCAACTTCGGGAGCGTAAAAATGCCCGGGTCTTTTGCGGACAAATTCACGAGGAACTCACCCGCGTCTGGCTCATCGAACGCCGGTTTGAATTGGGACGTTGTAACGTAGCTCTTCACTTTTGTGTCATAGACGACACCCCGCCCAGCAAGCTTCAGATACTCTCGGAAATCAATAGCCGCTTGTGCCGGCGAAACCGAAAACTCCGCAATCAAATCTGCTCTGTTGATGCGCGCTTCCCAGAACAGGCGCGAATCAATGAAGCGAAGTCTCTCCAGAGCACTGTGCCGAAGCCCTTGCGCGGGCTGAATGTTGTTCATGCCCGCGGAATGTATCTTGACGGATATTTTCTGTCCATCTAAAAACTAGATATACCTTTTGGCGGGGGCTAAATGAAAATTCTACACACTGCCGATTGGCACCTTGGACGGCAATTCGAGGGTTACTCACTCGAGCAAGACCACAGCATCGTGCTCGATCAAGTGCTTCAGGCAATCACCACACATGTGCCGGATGTCCTTATCATTGCCGGCGACGTCTTCGACCGGGCTTCGCCTCCCGAGACTGCCGTCCGTCAATTCAACGCCTTCCTCACACGTGTTGCTTCCGAAACCGAGACTGCAATCGTTCTTATTGCAGGGAACCACGATTCCGGTGACCGCATCGGCGCCATGGCCACTCTTTCTGATGCCCGCCGCTCTCTTGTTCGCGGCCCCCTCGCCGTGAATGAATATCCACTCATCATAAATCACCAGCACGGACCAGTTGCCATCTCTGCGCTCCCATTCGGGTACGAACATGCAGCGCGGGAGTGTTTTTCCGATCCTGAGATTAAGTGCCCCGAAGACCTCCTTCGCATTCAGTTCGCTGCTGCACGCCAGCATGTGCCTGATGGTGCGCGATGGGTTGTTGTTGCTCACGCATTCGTTACAGGGGGCAATGTGAGCGGCTGTGAACGCCCTTTAAGCCGCCTGGTCGGAGGTATCGAAACCGTATCTTCCAATATTTTTGAAGGAGCGCATTACGTGGCTCTCGGCCACCTGCACCGCCCTCAAGCTGTCGGTGCAGATCACATTCGTTATTCCGGCGCGCCACTCGCATTTACTTTTGAAGAGGAAGACTGCGCGAAATCGCTCTCGCTGGTCAACCTCGCGGCCAATGGTGACGCAACAATAGAGCTTATACCGATCACGCCCGCCCGCCGCGTTAGAACACTCCGCGGGACATTCGCGGAAATTCTTGCCCATCCCTCATCAGACGATTTCATACGCCCGATCCTCACCGACCCAGATCGCTTGATCGATCCCATGAAACGAATTCGGGAGAGGTTTCCGAATGCATGTGCGCTTTCCTACGCGCGCGACGCCACGATCAGCGACGTCCGCGCGGATTATGCTGTTTCGGCTGCCGCCACCCCAGCTGCGGTTGTCAGCGACTTCATGAACATGATCCGCGGCCAGCCGTTAACGGAGCCCGAGCGCGGAATTGTCGCCGCGCACCTCTACGACATCAGCACAGTTGAGGACCTTGCCGCATGAAGCCCTTGCGATTAACTCTCGACGCGGTTGGCCCATATCCTGAATGCGAGATCATTGATTTCCGCAACGTGCTGGAAAGCCGGCTCTTTGGTATCTACGGCCCCACCGGCGCCGGCAAATCGACCATCTTTAGCGCCATGACCTTCGCCCTGTTTGGTGAAGCCACGCGCAACGAGCAGCATCCCTCTACGTTGCGTTCAGATCACGCCGATCCCTCGCGCATGACGGAGGTCGAGTTCGTATTTGAGACAGGTAATCGAGTTTATCGTATCGTAAGAAGTCCAGAGCAGATGCGCCCCGCCAAACGTGGAGGTGGCGAAACCAAAGAGTCACATAAGGCAACACTGTTCGAGGTGACGGGTCTCGATCTCGATCAGGTCGGGGATGCCCTTCCAGGTAAAGTCATGGCCGAAAGGAAGGTCGACTCTGTCAACAAAGCTATTATTGATCTGCTTGGGTACGGGCCAACCCAGTTCCGTCAAATCGTGCTTCTGCCGCAGGGCCGGTTCGAAGCCTTCCTCGCAGCAAGCACGCCGGATCGTGTCAAGATCCTGCGAGAGCTTTTCGACGTTTCACTCTACCGCCGCCTGGCAGAGCAAATAAAATCTAAGGCTGACACCGCCGAGCACGATGTCAGAAACGCTCGCGATGTGTGCGGCCGTAGAACTCGCCGCAGAAGGCTTTGCGACGGCCATCGAGCTTGAGACCGGTATCGCTGCTGCCAACGGACAACTCACGCTGCGTAGAGAGACCGCGGCCACATTGAAGGAAGCGCTCGATGCTGCAAGCCAAAAGTATCAGGCCGCGGCGCTGACGGATCAGGCTTTTGCCGACCACGCTGCCGCGGATAGAACGTTCAACACCATCAAAGAGGAACGCGACACCATTGAGGCACTTGGCAAGCGCATCACGCGCGCCAAATCCGCACAACTCCTCGCAGACGCCGATCAGGCGATCACCTCAGCTCACACCCATGCTGAGGCGATGAAGCGCTTGGAAAAAAAGGCGGCGGAAGACCTCGCCGCCGCGGAAGTCAAGGCGAATGATGCCGCTCAGGCTCTAAGGATACTTATCGACAAAGGTCCTGAACACGAGGCCAATAAAGTTCAACATCAGCAATGCCTCACCTACTTTGAACGCCTTGAGGTTTGCGGTCCGTTGCGCACAAAACACAACGAAGCCCGTGCTAAAGCGGCCGCTGATGCCAAGCGCGCCGAACAATCAAAATCCTTTCATAATGTCCTCGCCAGCCAATATTCGGAGACCTTGAAGCGGCTCGATCTTGCGCGAAACAGTCAACTGCGTCGCACTGAAATTGGCAGGCAGGCCGCTGAAGCAAGCCAGCAGCTGCAAGCCGCACGTCTTTACGAGCGCACTCGAAACCAGCTCACTGCGGATACCGCTGATGTCGAACGTCTCGATGTAGAAGCGGAGAGAGCTGAGAAGGCGCTTATTCAGCACCAGACTGCATTCAACGAAGCCGAGGCAGCCCTCATTCAGGATCATGTCCTGCATATCGCCGCTCATCTGGTTGAAGGCGAGCCGTGCCCTGCTTGCGGCTCATGCGTTCACCCATCACCTGCGCGCGGAGACATATCAGCCCAGTCTCTGTCGGAAGCATATCAGCGCGCAAAGGCAACATTCGACTCGGCAAGCAAGTTGGCTCACGACGCCCGCACCAAACTCGCGGTTGCCAAAAATAAATTCACCTCCCGCCGCGAAGAACTTAATGCCTTGCCCGTCCCCGAGCGCACAGCCAAGGCCATTGAGAATCAACTCGCAGAATTGAGGATGGAACAGGAGGTCCTCGGCCCCGAGATTGATATCGACGAACTCGAAAGGAACCTGTCGAAACTCGCGACGGGCGTCGCGAATGCCGAAACCACTCATTTGACCGACCAGACCGTGGCCACGGACTCTGACAAAGATGCAGCTCTCGCGCTGCAAGCCCTTGACGGTGCGCTGCAGGCCATTCCTGAAGGCCTCCGCGATCGAACTGTCCTGTCGTCGCGCTTAGATGATCTCTCTCGTAAGATCTCTGGATACGAGAGCACCCTTCAAAAGGCGCAAGAGACGGAAAGTAGAATGCGTGAGACCCTGGCTTCAGCCAAGACCGCGAGAGATAACGCCGTTCAGAATCATACGCTTGCGCATGAGCAATACATAGCCGCAAAGACGACCTTCTCGACACGCCTTGCTGCCGCCGGGCTTTCCGAGAGCGACTATACACAGGCCAAGGCCGACATCCCCCTGTTCTCTGAGATGGATGACAAGATCTCCGACTACCGCCGCCGCTATATCCTCGCCGAGGAGCATCTGAAAAAGGCGAGCGCTGCCATCCAGAATGTCGATCGGCCAGATATCAAGGCGCTTCTGGAGGCGATGAACGAGGCTGACCAAGCCTACCAAACCGCCAACGATGGGGTCGCTGAAGCTAACGCTAAGCTGCAACACCTCACGAAGCTTGCGACTGAGCTTTCGGCCGAACTCGCGCGCCTCGACCGTCTGGAAAAAGAGACGACGCCTCTACGCGAACTTGCCGACGCGTTTTCCGGGCGCAACGAAGCAAAAATGGATCTCGAGACTTTTGCCATCGCAACGATGTTCGACCAGGTTCTTGAGGCGGCCAATCTCAGATTTCGCCGCATGTCTCGTGACAGGTATGCTTTGGTTCGAGAAAGTGAAGGCCGCGGGAATGCCCGCCGTGGCCTCGGCCTGTGTGTCGAAGATGCCTATACGGGACGTCAGCGCTCTACGTCGACTCTCTCCGGCGGAGAAACATTCATGGCGGCGCTTGCGCTTGCTCTAGGCCTGTCTGACATCGTCGAAAGCACCACAGGCAGCATCCGGCTTGATGCGATCTTCATAGATGAAGGCTTTGGCAGTCTTGATTCAGACGGTGACGCAGGCACCCTCGAACAAGTCCTGGAAACACTGCAGAACGTTGTCGGCCAGAAGCGCGCTGTGGGCGTCATTTCTCATGTGCCAATTGTGCAGCAAATGATTCCAAACGGATTTTGGATTACAAAAACTGCAAGCGGAAGCCGGATCGAGACAAGGATATAAGGGGCTGCAGTCATCTGGACACCCCATCCTGAAAAAGATCAAGACCGAGACAGCCGGGTATGAAAAAGGAAGCCAGCACGCTGGTTGAGAGCAGTCACTTAAGATGAGGCAATTTCACCTTTGACGGTATCTCAATAGTAACCGAAGGAGGAAGCGTGTGTACTTCTACGTGCGCCTAGTCGACACCATAGGCCTCGCGCTTTCTACGGCCGGAGCGTCAGTCATGGTGCGCTCGACGATCTTCAAAGACTCCGCGCCGGCGGGGGTCGCTTTCTCAATCGTGACATGTCCTGCATGCATTGCGATCGTCTCTTCCAAGCGCTTAAAATCAGAGCACCAAAGTATTTCAGCATCCGTATCCCGCACTTTGTCGCGGACGGTCCAGGCGTCGCCAAAGCCCACGGCTCGAAAGGCGAGGCGCTCGCCTTTGTCTGGCGCAACGACCTCTACGCCATAATCGGGCATTGCGGCTCTTCGCAAGACCACTTTCCCATCTTTCGCGAGGGCGGTTTGTAGCCCTTCGCCCACCTCATAACCTAGGGCGGCCAGTTCCTTGAGAACAGCATCGCGCCGCCACTGCACTTGGAGAGACCTCCGCACCGCGTCTACCGCCTGCTGCGCGGCAGCAACTGTCTCGGCCAAGGCCGCGCGCTCTACGTCTGCGGTGAGGGGCCATGGGGCTTCGTCCTTTGAGAACGTGGCCCACTCGGCCCTCAAGGCGTCGAGCGCGATGCGGTTCGCCCGCTCTCTCTTTGCGACGTGCAAGCTCTCTTTCACGTCCATCATTAGGCTGTCTCGCCTCAGTTTGGCCGCGCGGCTATCTCTTTCGCCCTCAAGCGCGCGCCAACGATCGCGGAGGGGGGGTGCGCAGGACTCTCCCGCCTCAAGCGCGAGTACGGATATTAAATCGAGAAGCTCCAGATCCTCGGCGTTTTCCTGCTCTGCCGAGTGCTTGGCCCAATCGTCCAGTTGAGAAATAACGGTGGCGTCCGACAAGCGCGCCGCCACTTGCCTGAGGTCGTCGCCACGCTCAACGCGGTGCTCCAATTTAGATTTTTGCACATAAGCCCTAGAGAGGATCGAATTGACCGCATCGATGTCCTCAGCGGTTCCCCTTTCTATGGCTTTTAGATCGGCTACAAGGTCTTCCGGAAGTCCGTTTCCCGGGGCGAGGAGGATGCGTGCAAGCGAGCGGGCGCGCTTCAACGCCGATGCCTTCAACGCTGCCCTCTCCGACGCCTTCATCACACGAAAGTCACGCTCCTTGGACATCCGCTCGATTTCCTCGGGCACTCGCTTTTGCAGCTCGAGAAATTTCTCGCCTGCCAGTAGGTTGTGAATTTCAAGCTTTCTCGCATGAAGCGCTTTGAAATCGTCATCGCTCGCGAGCTGTCGTGCGCGGCAAAATCGCTCGAATTCCAACATAGCGGCATCTAGGCGCGCAAGATGCGAGTTGCAGGTCGCAACGACCTCTTCCCGGGTGATAATACGGACGACTTTCGGACCGCTCATGACACAGCGCTCTCCTCGAATGTTTGATGCCGCAAAGCGACATCGATAGCGTGCAATAACCGCTCTTGTTCCTGCTCGCGCTTGGCCAACCAGCCTCGAAGCGAAACCCGATGGATCGCGGGTATCGCTTTATCCAAGATTTGCGGCCGCCAAAGCTCACGAGCGCGGGCCGCGGCCAGCAGTGGATGCCATGGTGCATCGCATTCGATGCCCAGGCAGAAATTACCGCTTTCGGGATCCTCGATTGCGAAATCCATGGCAAATGCGCTCCCATCGCGAAGAGAAACAGCTCTAACGCCTCGTGCTTCCAAGAACGCGCCGACGATATCTGCGAAGCCGGAATGCTCGTCTCCGTGTGAGCCGCTGCGGGCTTGCGGCATGAAGTTGAGCAAAGCCCGCGCCGCTTGGAGCTGCCCCGAAGAAACGAGTTCTGCATAGTGCAAATAAAGTTGTAAAAAATCGCGCGGGGTTTCAGGCCGCTTCCTCTTGGCAAGACAGTCCGCGATCCTATCGACGGGCATGGACGTTGCAATGATCATCTTGCCGCGCGCCCGCGTCGTGGCGACATTTAGTCGGCGTTCGCCGCCGCTATGACCAAGGACCCCGAAATTTCGGCGGAAGGTTCCATTTGCATCAACGCCGAAGGTTGTCGAAAAGATGATGATGTCTCGCTCGTCGCCTTGGACGTTTTCAAGGTTTTTGACAAAAAAGCCTTGATCCGCACCGGCTTCCATCCGGTTTGCTTCGGTGTCGAAATCGGCCGCGAAATCTGCATCGCGACGGCGGAGATCAGCCATCATATCGGCAATCAAATCGGCTTGCTTGAGGTTGAACGTTACCACACCCGTCGTGGGCCGGGGATTGGCTCCGCCGCGCGATGCACGCCAAATCTCGGCGACAGTTTCGACCACCGCCCTCGCCTCTTCGGGATTTGTCTGGCTGCCGTAAAGGCCATCGACGCGGTGAACTCTGATCGGCTGTTCTCGCCTCACGAGTGCATCCGGACGCACGACCGGCACACTGAGGACGCCCCCATAAAATGCCGCATTCGAAAATGCGATCAACTCCTTCCATTCCGACCGGTAGTGAACCTTCAGCATGACGCGCGCTTGCTCCGGTAAACTCACACGGGCCAGATGCAACAGATCAGGCGCATCTTTAATCTCGTTGCTGGTCCATATTTGTTCGGCTGCAAGGCGCTCTTCCTCGCTCGCGTCATCCTCCAACGTCGCATCAGCTTCCGTGTCGCCGCCATCAATGCCATTCGCAAAGAACGATGTGGGCGGTAATTGCTTCTCGTCTCCGCTCACAATCACCTGTTTGCCTCGAAACAGCGCGGGGAGCGCGTTTTCGACGGGAATTTGCGATGCCTCATCGAAGACCACGATATCGAAGAGACCGGCAGTTAGTGGCAACGCCCGGCTCGCGACATCGGGGTTCATAAGCCAGACCGGACGCATCGACAGAAGCCCAAACTCTATCCCGCGCTCGACGATTTGGCGCAGGCCGAGCGCATTCGGGCCTTGCAGCAGGACAAGGCGCTGCCATTGCTCATCAAAACGCGTCCGCCGCCTGTCGATGCCTTCCCGCAGATGATCGCGATTTTTGGATCGAATTCTGTTCAATTGAAGCTCGAGCTGGCCGATCTGATTGGCTTGGGTGTCGCGATCGCTCAGCAGCTCCGGGTGCCGTTGTTCGAGCGTCGATTTCCAGGCCAATCTCGCTTCGCGGTTGATGATTCCCGCGATCATTGGGCCCAACGCCGCCGGGGCCATCGCACGAAGCGCTCTCTCCGCGCTGCGAAGCTTTTTAAAAGTCCCGAAGCTTTCCGGCAATGCGGTTACAGCCCGGGCGCGAAACCGCTGGAAGGCGCCGAGGGCCGGCAGCGCCGCTTTCAGACGATTGATGTCGTCGATAGTTGAGCTGTGTGCAGCGACTTTGGCCCTCATGCTGTCGATCCAGGGCTGCTCGAACCAAGCGCAAAGGGCTTCCAGCGCGTCGAGGCTGGCATCCCGGGCTTCCGCCAAAGTTGCCGCATGTGCGAGCTGGTCTACAAAGCTTTGCAATGCCAGGGGCTCGCCCGCGCTCGCGGCTTCACACGCTACCCTCGCGTTCGGGCAATCGGCGAGCCGCTCATGCATCGCGGCGGCGGCCGCAAGACGCTGCGACAAAGCGGTCATCACATTCCCCAGCGCATCGTCATTCTTAGAAAGCGGAGGCTCGTGCAGTTCGGCGGCGATTGCCGCCACTTCCCGTCGCAGGCCAATTTCTGACAGCGCGCTTCCGAGCACTTGTTGAAGAGCCGAGAAATCTATTTCCGTGCTTGCATCACGGGCTTGACGCAAATAGCGGATCACCCTGCGCCGCGCCAGATAACGGCCTAAGCTGAACCACGTGCGCGCCGGGCGATGCACCTGCTCGACCTGACAGCGCAGCCGATTGAGGACGGCTTCATTTTCGGATTTGAGCGTGGAATAAAGATTCTTGTCCAGACGAAGACGCTCGCTTTGCAGCTTATCAGCCTGATGCCTCGCCATATCGAGTTGACGGCGCAGAGCCTCCAAACGAGCGAGCGTTCCCGCGGCGTAATCCCGGGCGCCGATCCAGCGCGAAAAGTCGCGCAGAGTGTCACTGCTGGCGAATTCCAGCGCGTCCCGATGGCGAGAGAGCCATTGTCGCGCTGCGGCGGCATGGATGACTTGGAAAGGGACATTGCGGGCTGCCTGGATTTCGGCATGCCGTGCTTCCGCGCCGCAAAAATTCTCGAAATCCTCTTTAAACTCGTCGTATTGCAGACCCTCAGCGTCGAAGCGCTTCAAGACCGCCAGGGGACTGCCCTCGTAATTCGATGGAAGCCAGTCGTGGGCGAGAGCGGCGCATTGCTCTGAAACGGCGCCGACTGTTTGGGGAGACCACGCGGAAACGAGAGCGCCAAGCCCACGCACCCTTGGCAACTGTTCCACTCGATCCTCGATCCCGATCAGCTCGGTCAGCACATCGGCGTAACATCGGTTGATGCTATCATCCACGCGAAAAAGCGCGTGGTGTCCTGCGTCTATCTCAGCTTCGATCCGGTCAATCGACGCGGCAAGCTCCGCCCGCTGACGCGCCAGCTGTCTTGGCGGCTCGCTTGCCTGTAAATGGGCGGCCTGAGCGCGAAGCGCCTGGACAGTCGGCCGCCGATCCCGGCTCTCATCCTTGATCAGGAAGACGCGATCCTCAAGCTGAGCGGCTCTCAGGCGGTTGAAAACCACGTCGAGAGCGGCCTGCTTTTGACATACGAACAGAAGGCTTTTGCCGCGCCCGATGGCATCGGCGATCAAATTCACAATGGTCTGGCTTTTGCCCGTGCCCGGCGGCCCTTCGATCAGCAGTCCCTTGCCCGTCCAGGATTGCATAATCGCGGCTTCCTGGGATGGGTCGATTTCGGTGACGAAGAACTTTGCCGATTCCCTGACTTTCCCATCCGCACCCGGCGCCGAAGCTGACGCCGTCTGGGCTTCGAGTTCGAAAGAGCGTGGCAAGCGCCGTGCCTGTTACCGGCCGGGCCTGAAGATTGCGCAAATCGTTAATCAGCGACTGGCCCGGATATATTGCGGCAAACAACACGGCAGCCGGCACCAATTTATTCGACTTGACCTTGATATCGGCCGGTGGCAAGCGGCCCAGTTCGCGCCCTTCGACCTTCAGTATTCGCTCGCAATCATCAAGAACCGACATCAGGCTTCCGCCGTCCTTGATTTCATCGGCGACGGCGCGAGCCTGTATGATCTCGGCGGGAGTCATAAAGCCATCGAGGGCGGGATTTAGAGCGACGGCTCGGTCCGCGTCATAGGCAAGTTCGCATCGGTCCGACATCTTAATCGGCCAAAGAAAAAGCGGTGCGATGCGTGGCTTTGTCTCGACGGACGAAGACTTGTAGAGAATGAAAGGAAAGCCGAGTACGAGGCAATCGACGCCGGTATCGCGTTTATATTGGGCCACATGGCGCGCGAGTCTAGTGTAACGATACTCAAGACCCGGCACACCAGTAAACGCAGCTGAGTTGATCGGGGGAGCAGTTCCGCGCTCAAGAAGGGCTTCAAGCAGCCGTTCCGACGGCGACACCACGCTATTGAACTCCATGAGATCGATGCGCTCGGATGTCGCTGTGACTGTCATCCGCGTGAGCGGGCCACGTTTAATCGCAAGCGCAATCTTGTCCTCAAAGAATTTCAGGAGCCTAGCGCTGTACTCGAGTCCTTCCGGCTTTTTCCATTGCACTGACGGGACAGCGAGGATGATGAGCGCTTGAGATAAGGGAAGTATGCGGCTCGACCGGAGGCTATCCGCCCAGGCGTCCACGGGCTCGATTCCGCACCGGGCGAAATTGGCTATCTGAGCCTCTGCTTGCTTCAGGATCTCGTACCCAGTCTTGGCTCGCAGCAACTCGGCGCCCGTCCAGGCATCCAAGGCCACCCGAACCTTACGCGCCGCATGGGCCGCCTCGTCAATAATCTCGGACGCTGGCTTGAATTGCGTCAGCGCGGCGCTGTTGAGAATAATCAGATCGTCTTCAGTGAGTTTGAAACGCCGCATCAGGCGGGCTAGACCACGATGCTCGCTTTCCGGAAAGGCAGCGCGACGCCGTTCCCACTCAAGCTCGAGTTTGCGTATGTTGGTTACAAGAAGACGGGCGCGCAATTCAGGCTCGTCGACGGCGATTTGGCTTGAGTTCAAGCGGCGGCGAATAACGGATGCGCGATCACGCAAGCGCACAAGTTCGGGTTCAAAACCCAGCCGATCGAGCAGGTCGGCAGCCGCGCCCGTGATGAGATCATAGCCCTCGACGGGATTGTGAATGAGCCAAGCCGCGTTGATAATCTCGCCGCGTCGGACGAGAGGCAGATCGGGATAGACGCACTTCAGTGCGATCGCGGACTTCAGGTCGGAATCGATTAAGGCCGTGGCGACGCGGCGCAGGCCCGCAAGGCAACGCTCCTCGGCGTCGTTTTCGACGCACCATGCTAGGAGCTCGCCGCGCTCGAACAGACCGCGTCCCTCGTCCCAATGCTCGTCGCTTGCCGCCGCGATCGCGTAACGGGCGAAGCTGCGATATGGGGCCCCTCCTAGGAGGATCGCCGAGCCACGATCAGCCGGCTGAGGCTTGAGGCTTGGAGCTTCCACTGGCTTACCTTCGAGCCACGCTTTCACCTCGGGCCACTTCCAGCGGCGCTCAAGATCGCGTGTCAGCAGCCCGCGCAACAGATGGTCCAGGGAGGGCAGGAGAGTCTCTGGAAGAGGCACATCCGACGTCACCGTGTGCATGCGCCACACGGAGCGATGAATGCCGGCGAAGCACGCACCTTCGGTCGCGAGATCAAGGATAATAGTGCCGAGGCTCCACCAGTCGCTCTGCGGCGCGACACTTCCGGCCAGCACTTCGGGCGCCGCATGAAATGGGTCGAGATCGCGCGGAGGCACAAGATCCGCGACGGCATCTGCGCGTACGACATCGCGCACCGCGCTGAGGACAAAGTCCGGCGCCTCACCGGGCCTGCAACGAATTGCACGCGGTGAAAGGCTTCGCAGCCAAAACCCCATCCGGTGCAAGCGATCGAGCACTACGCCAATTTGCTCAACAAGAACGCGGATTGCGTCAAAGTCAGTTGCAACCTCGTTGAAGCTCGGGAGGACCTCCAGGATGGCGAAGCGCCTGCCACGCCAGTCGCCGCGATCGAGAATTCTGCACATGCGTTCGGGGCACGCAGCTACAAGCGTCTCGATAAGGTCCAAATCGGCAAAGTGAACCTCTCCCAGACGGCCGTCCTGATGGCGGCACGGATGCGGTCCTTCGCTGAAATTTGCTTCGAGAACCACGCCAGCAATTACCCAATCGCCAATGCAGGCTTGGAGGGGTTCCAACGGTTCAAGCGGCAATTGCGGCAATTCGCTGAAGCTGCTTGCTGGAACGGGCTGTGCAGGCACTGTTTCATTGGGGTGAAGGCAGCGAACATCGGCGGCGCATTCGGAGCAAAGGTAATCACCGGGGGCCGCATCATGGCCGTTCGCGCAAACCCAGCGGGGCTCTAGCGGCGTAGTCGCCGGAGAGGGTTCTCCTGCTGAGATCGGCGGGACTAAGGGTTCCCGGGATAGATCGGTGTTGCAGAGGTCGCCGGAATCATCGCGGCGCTCGCAGAACAGTTCCTGTTGCTCACGTTCGGTTCTGCACACCGGGCAAATACGGACGAGCATTTTTTCCGTCCTTATTCCTTAATTATTTTGTGTTGACGGCGACGGTCCTCGCTCGTCCAGACAAGATGACCTCGCTCCCGAAGCCTCCGTTGCATTTGGGAAAAATCCCCGCGCCTCGGGATCCCAGCAAACCAAATAGCGCCGTCGTCATCGAACATGACATCGAGCTTGGGGGCGGCAGATGCCCGTCCGCTGTCGTAGTTTTCGAAGCGGTCTCTGCCGAGATTCGTCAGAAGGTACAACCTTTGATTATCGCTGCCGCGCAAAGGGAGAGTTTGTGGGGCCGTAGCATCGTATGGTTCGGTGATAAGCGCATCGATCAGATCTTCGGCGGCGGGCAGCAGCTGGGCAACCATTTCATGGGGGTGGCCCGTATACACCAGGACATCGCCGCAAAATCGCCGCCGGATATCGCGGAGCAATTCGATCAGCGCGTCAGACTGATCGAATGGTTCGCCGCCTGAAACAGTCACGCCGTCCGCCTCGTTAAGCCATGGTGTGAAAGCTTGCACCGCGTCTTCAACGGTCGTTTCTCCCAGGCCAAAACTCCAGGTGTCCGCTGAAATGCACCCCGCGCATCGAATCGAACAGCCCTGAAACCACACGCCAATGCGGCGTCCCGGTCCCAAAGCGGTGATCGGATAATGGACACGCGAGAGGAATAACCGCATCTAATGCGCCGATCGCAAAGTCACGCTTGTTGTCCCCTCACGCTCGATGCCCTCTACGGTGAAGCGCCCATTGGGCCTTCCGCCGATCTCGAATAACGCGCGCGCGAGCGGATTGATAAGGTGGACTTCAAGCTGGTTGCGAATTCCGCGCCCTCCATTCGAGAGGTCAGCGAGGCAAAGCATTTCCAAATCGCGCAACGCCGCGTCGGCTATCTCAATCTCCGTGCCTTGCTCCGCAAGTCCGTCAAGCGACTGCCGGATAAGTTGATGGAAGATGTCTCGCGCGACGGGCTCTCGTACAAAGTCGAAAACGATGATGTTCTCGCCGATGCGGTTCAGGATTTCGGGACGGCCGATCTCGAAGTTGAAATACGACTTGATCTCATCCAACACCCCATCGCGCACGGTCTCAAAGCTATGTTCTGCCGTAACGCGGGGCGTTCGCACGCCTGATGCGTCTCGCCTGTAGATGCCGAGGTTGGAGGTGAAGATGATAAGGGTTTCGGAGAAGTAGACGCGGTCACCTCGCCCAGACGTCAGAACCCCGTCATCCAAAATCTGCAAGAACTTATCGAGAATACGTGGATGCGCCTTCTCGATCTCATCGAACAGGATCACGCTAAAAGGCTTTTCGCGCACTGCATTGGTAAGTTCGCCGCCCGCGTCGAAGCCAAGATAGCCGGGCGGAGCACCGATCAACCGCTGATCGGCATGTTCCGCGCTAAACTCCGACATGTCGAACCGAATGTACGCGTTTTCATCGTTGAACAAAAGGCTCGTGATGGCCTTTGCAAGCTCGGTTTTTCCGACGCCTGTCGGCCCGGCAAAGAACGCGACGCCGCGTGGCCGTCCGCCGCGTTTGCCCGCGCCAACACCCGTGATGGCCCGCTTTATTATATCGAGTGCATGCGTGACCGCATGATCCTGCCCCTTTACACGTGTCCGGATAAATTTTTCCGCATTGACGATGCGCGCGCGGTCGAACTTGGCCCAAGGATCATCTGTGACGCCAACTTTGTAGCGCCGAACCGCATTCCCGATGCCGCCAAACGGCAGGCCTTCCGCGCGGCCCAACTGCGCGATTGCCTTCATGTCGTTGAGAAGCTGGCCTTCAGTCTCCTGGACAAACGTCTCAATTGCCGCTGTCTGGGCTTGAGGCTCGGCATTCGAAGAGCCCCTCATTGCCTGCAGGAGAAGCGGAGCGACGGCGCGGCGCAAGTGATGATCGGGCTTTGCGATCGTAATCGATCGCAGCATTGGATTGCCGACCGTCAACCAATCGGGAAGATCATTTTCGCGATCCACAACCCAAAATATGGTGTTGTAGAAAAGCTTTTGCTGCCCTTGATGATAACGCGGCCGGGCTTTGTGACTGAGGATAAGCGCCCGGGTAAAGAGGGCGTGTTCTGCTGGCGTCATCCCGTCTGGCCGGCCAAGCAGTCGCGAGGCGAAATCGATAATCAACGCAGCTGGCTCACCTTCAGCGCCCACGAAGCGGTCGATTGTGGCCGCAAGACGATCGGCGCTGGCCGCCGTTCGGCCAACACCTAGGTCCAGGGATTGCATCAGGGCCTCGCCATCGGCCCGGCCGTCCGCGGGCAAATGGAAGCCGTCCAGTAGATCGAACAGAAGAATCTGACGATAGCCAAGGCGGCGAAGCTCCGCCGTCAGCGCGTCGCAAAGAAGCATCGGCGCGAGCTTGCCGTTCTGAACAACGAGATGAAGGTCGCGGACATTGCCCGAGAGAACGAACTGGCTTTTAAGCAGCAAAAAACGCTCAAGGTCACGAAGCCATCGCGGACGTTCAAAATCTGCTTCAGTTTCCACCATCAAAAAGCACCTTTGCTCTAATGACAGGGCAATCTAGCTGGGCCTGCGCAACGAGTCAAAATGGCGTCTCGGGCTGACGCCTTATTTGCTTATCTGCAGGCAACCCAAACTGCTGGGGTCGAACCGGCGCCAGTTAGCCCGGCCTTACGACAGCTCGCCCTCCAACTGCAGACGCGCACAAAGCAGCTTCGAAAGATGTTGCAAACCGACCTTAATGTCGGCTTTTGTATCTGCGCGGCTTCACTCACGTTCGGCCGCGATGCGGCGAATATTTCCGAGTAAGGCCGAGTGCAGACCTTTTGCTTCTCAATCTGCACTTTTCTTGTTAGGGGTGGAGCGGATTTTGCTCCATTCGTCAATCGCCAATGAAGTACTTTGCGGCCTTGGCTGTCGGGGATAGGCATGGGTGACCAAGCGCTGGAGAGCGATTAGGATTGAAGTCGGGCTACGGACTGGATCAATACGCTTTGCCTGCCGACTATTAAGTCTTCGGCCATGTGCTCGGTGCTTCGAACGGGTACGCCATAGGTATTATTCTCCAAAGAGGTCATAGCACCGCGCCATTCTTGCCGTCCGCAACGAGCGCCAAGTGTTCGATGTCAGCGGCAAGGACGATTATTCAGGCGGAATGACGGACGTCTGCACCTCGGCTGATCACAAGGCCCAGGCGGGCGCACGCTGCACTACGATGCTGTGCAAGAGCCGGATAACAAATAATGACCTGCGGCTCTGCGCTGTACTTGTATTTGGAAGGAATGCAGTCGCAACTCTAATTCCGGAGAAGTTCTGCGAACGAACCTGACCTGGGCTTTATTCTTTCGACAACGTCCGCGCCTAAGAACTGCGATGGTTGGGTTCGCGGGAGCGTCATGTGCTCTACGATGCGGTTATGATTCATCTGGGATTCACAACATTGCGTGACAGGATTGAGGAAGAGCAGAACATCGAGGCGGGAGGGGCCGGTGGCCGTTCGCTCGCAGGCTACGAATACCAAATTGACGTTTCGGTTTGGCTTGCGCTTGACTTGGTGCTGGCGAATAAGCTGGCCCACGAGTTGATCCTTGAACCTGCAACGGAAGAGGACATTGAAGCTGATCTCGGTGAGTTCGAGCCTGGCCCGGTCACAAGCACGGCAGCTTTGGATGGCTATCGATTAGTCGTTCAAGCCAAGCTGCGTACGGGGGATGCGTGGACTGTGAAGGGCGTAAAGGCGCTTCTTGAGCACGGCGAGGCGCGCATCCCTGCGGCCTCGCGGCTGAAGGATCCCTGCGTGCGATACCTTCTTGTCACAAATGCCGCACTGAACGGAGGAGCGGCTGAGCTGCGGGTTCGCCGGGCTGGAAGCTGGCCGAAGGCGTCGCTGCCTGCCACTATAAAAAATGTGTTGCCCGCGGATGCGGCTGGCCGTGTCGCCATCATTGGCAGCGAAGACGAGGAGCGGTTGGCTTCGGACATCAAGGAATTGCTTCTGGAAAGCTTCCGCGTCCCCAATGCCCGGCTTGAGGCGTGTCGGCGGGCATTGCGTGAAGAAGCGCGCGTGCGGATGGGTGGCGCAGGGCGCGGTCGCTGGGGACGGCCGGAGCTGGAACGGATAATTCGGCGATTTGACGGTTATCTTTCCACTTCGCCGGAGCTTGAGCACTATGTTCATCCGACTAATTGGCCTGAACTCTTGGCGGCCATGCGCGGCCGTCATGCCGCATTGATTATCGGCCAGTCCGGAACCGGGAAAACGATGGCCACGCAAAAGCTCTACGAGGAGCTTCGTGAGCTTGTGCCTGGTCTCTCACGGGTAGCCATTACGCATGGTCCGGAACAGCTTCGGGATGACCGGACGGAACGGCCGGTTCTATACGACATTGAAGATCCTTGGGGCCGGTATGACTTCGATCCCAGAAATCGTCCATGGAACGATCAGCTTGGCCATTTTTTTGGCGAAGCGCGACATGACCGCATGATCGTTGCGACATCACGGCTCGACGTCGCGCAAGTCGCCGGCGCGCTTGATACCGTGAAGCCCTGGCTCGTCAGTCTGGAGGCCGAGCACTATGGCGGGCCAGAGCGTCGCCGTCTTTATCGGACGCGGATCGACGTCTTGCCGCGGAAGCTGCAGACGCTTGCAAGGGAGAGCGAAGGCACCGTGCTCGCGGAACTTGCCACGCCGCTCGAGATTCAGAAGTTCTTCGATGCCTTGCCTGTGTTGGATTACAAGGGGCGGCTTAACTCCCCCGGGTTTGTTGCGGAAGCGATCCGGCGCGCCCATCAGAACTCTATTGAGCGGACGGTTATCGATCAGGTTGAGGCGCGTGGGGACGTGCGGGCTGCCGCTGTGGTGTGGGGTCTACTAAAAGCGAATGGCAAACTATCGCTGCGGCTGTTGCGGCAGCTCGAAGAAATCCTGGCAGACCATGACGTTAAGTTCGGGCGGGGAGTATCGCCGCTGGTCAACTTCTTCGTTGCGGCCCGCAACCTGCGACAGCTCGAAACTACGGTTACCTATTATCACCCGCGCGTCGAAGCCGGGATCGAGCAAGCGTTGCTGCGGGATAGCCTTGTGGCGCGGCGCGTGTTGCGTCTTCTCATCGATATTCTGGTGTCGTTGGATGAGCCGGGTCAGGCATGGGGTTCGGGAGCGTCGGCGCGGCTGTTGGCGGCCTTGAAACGAGTGGAGAAACTCAGGCCTGATCCCTCTCCAACAGCTCGGGCGCATATAGATGCCTGGCTTGCACAAGAGTTAGCCAAAGGCAGCGAACGGTTCGAGGAGACTTTGAGCCTCGCTGCGGCGGCCGGATCGGCAGACTGTAACGCTGCGGAGGCCGCGCGCTTCCTGCTTCATAGGCTCGACCTCGATTTTCCGGGGCTTATGGTCTGGAGACCGGTGCAACATGACGTACTGTGGTACGCACGGATGCAGGCCGACGCGGGTGTCAAGGCGGTCGTTGAAACGTTTATCTGCGACGTGTTACCTCATGTTCGCGACAGTTATTGCTCACGCTTTGCAGCCGAGGTCGGGCGCCTAGCGTCTGACCTGACCCCCGCATTTTTGGCGGCAGCGGCCAAAGCCGTTCACTACGGCGTCACCAGCAGCAGCGATGCGATAGCTGAAGGTGCGCTGAAAGATCTCGAAGGTTTTGAGGCAATCGTCGACGCTGCGGTTCAGGAGCTCATGCCTAGCGAAGATGAAAGTCAGGCCGCGGCAGAAACCCGCTTGACGATCGTGAATGGCGAGTACAGTGAGGATTACGCCGAACATCTAAGCAATGATGAAGATGGCTATACCGCTGGTGAGTTTCTCGAAGCCTATGTCGATCGGGTGCGCGCGACCGTTGGCTGGCGTCGTATTGCCGGACACCGGCACCGGGGCCGGCTTTTGTCCTATTGGACGAGGGCGCTCTACAAGGACGAGGCTCCTGATCCTGAGGAGGTGGCCGGAGCTTTTGCCGCCGTGCGCGGCACCGAGGAGGAGGACAGCGTTTGGCAGGTGCTTGCCAAGGCCTGGGATCCTGCATTTGAAGACGCCCTCGTGAGGCGGGTAGTGGAAGGTGCTCTACATTCAGCGGTTCGGACTGCGGCCCTTACGTGCCTGATCAAACGGTTACCCGGGCAGTTGGCGGGGATCACGCAAATGCTGTCTGAACAGGGTCGGCAGTTCCGCCTGGTCCAGCTCATGATTGAGATTGGCGTTTTGCGGCACCAGCGGTCAGGTCCTGATAAGGAGGAAGATCGCGAAAGCGCAGCGCGCGCAGTTTCTGCGCTGCCGCCGCTTCTGCGCGAGATCAGCGAGGCGTCTTTCGCCCTGGAGGCAAAATCCACACCGGTCCTATCTGAACAGGCCCGCCAGTTTCTAGCGGACATCGACGAAGCCAGCGAGGACGTGCGCATGTTCCGCGTGAATTTGGACGGGCATTTGCAGATGCCCCTGGCAGACGATGTTCGCTGGCTGCTTGCAAATTCTGATGAGGCAGGAAACGCTGCTGAGGCGATGGATGCAGCAATCCGTCACGACATGAAAGTCGAAATCGAGGCCGGTCTGTCCCACCGTTTTGCGAATGTGGTCGCGCGGGCAGTCAAAGCCTTTGCAACGCCGCTGATGCCGCCGCTTCCGCCGGCGATCCTTGCCTTGGCTCGAACCAAAGGGAGTCCCGTGCGGCGGGCGGTTCTCGAGTTGCTGGATACGAAGCCTCATCCGGACCATCTGCCGACGCTTCTTTATCTTGCGAAGGACGAGTGGTCCCGCACAGCGGCCTATTATGGAGAAGAGGACGACTATCCCATTGCCCAGGCCGCCGTCGCGGCGATCAGCAAACTTGGGGCGATCGATGACAGGGCGGCCGATGAACTCTACCGTGTGGCAATTGGCTCGCGCGATTCTAAGCTTCGTTACGAGATATTTGCGCTGCTCGCGCGTTCAGCCGCTTCGAGGTTTCAGGGCGATTTGTTCGACCTTGCCGTCAACCCGGGGCGCGAAATCGTGCGGCGCGCCGCAGCACATGCTTTGCTCATGGCACATGAGCAGGTTCCCGGAGAACTGCTAAAGCGGATTACGCCGCAATTGGTGGGGACACGGATCGAGAGTGTGGCGTCCCGGTTCCTGCTCCTGACGTCATTTCGGGGCGAGATGGAGGATGTGCTGGTGTGCGCGGAGTTGCTTGCCACGAATGAAAAGCGGCGGGTTCTGCTGCTGCTCGTCATTTGAATCTTACGCGACCGGGAACCGTCCATGGCCGAGCGCATAGCAAATATGCTGCCCGCCAACCATGTCGGCGTGGAGTGGGCGCTGGGGAACGCCGAGGAAGAAATTAGCGACAGTGCTCTCGACGACCTCGGTGACTCGTCCTGCAAACGGCAAGTGCTATCGTTTATGCAGCCGAAGCGGAAGGACCGCTGAGCGGGCTACGTTTTTTGTCTGCTTTTGCAGGTCGAGCGGAATTCAGCACAAAAACGGTGGCTTCCGGTTTCGT
>CAVPNP010000004.1:0-27441 GCA_963706665.1 uncultured Alphaproteobacteria bacterium | reverse complement strand
AACTTCGCGGCCAAACGATCCAGCAGCCGCACGCCATAGCCGGAGCCCCAGCTCTGATTGGTATCGGTGGACGGCGAGCCCATCGCGGTTCCAGCGATGTCCAGGTGCGCCCAAGGCGTTTCATTCTCAACAAAGCGCTGCAAAAACTGCGCGGCGGTAATAGAACCGGCATCACGGCCACCGATATTCTTCATATCGGCAAGTTTAAAGTCTATAAGCTTGTCATATTGCTTGGAAAGTGGCAGCCGCCACGCCGTTTCCCCGGTATCGAGCCCCGCCTCTGTAATCTGACCGGACAATTCGTCATTGTTGGAGAAAAGACCCGCATTTTGCTTACCGAGTGCCACGATTATAGCGCCAGTAAGCGTTGCAAGCGTAATCATGAACCTTGGCGACAGATGCTTCTGCGCATACCAGAGCAAATCGGCTAAGACCATCCGGCCTTCCGCATCAGTATTCAGCACTTCGATGGTTTGACCCGACGCAGCCGTGACAATATCTCCAGGCCTTTGCGCGGTGGCGCTTGGCATATTCTCGACAAGCCCAACGATGCCGATAGCACGAACCGGCGCGCGCTGTCGCGCAAGCGCCGACATCACGCCCGCAACGGCTGCCGCTCCGGCCATGTCGCCCTTCATGTCTTCCATACCGGCGGCTGGCTTGATCGATATTCCCCCGGTGTCGAAGCAAACGCCCTTCCCTATGAAGACTACATTTTTCTCGTGGTCGCCAGTTGGAACCGGCGCGCCTTCCCAGCGCAGTACGACGGTGAAAGATGGCTGAACGCTCCCCTGCCCCACCGCAAGCAGTGCATTCATTCCGAGCGCTTTCATAGCCTGCTCGTCCAGTACCTCAACTTTTAATCCCTCGGCTTCGAGGGCGCGCAAACGGGCTGCAAACTCCGGCGGTGTCAGGATATTCGCGGGCTCGTTCACCAGATCGCGCGCAAAATTTACACCATGGGCGACCGAAGCGTTTTTCTCGTATTGATGGTTTAGTTCGGCGCCAGCCTTGGACATAATGGTTAGCTGAGGCGGCGTTTCTGTCTCATCGCCGGAGTTGCTTTCGTCGCTTTCAGGCTTAGCCGCCTTTTTTGACTTATATTTCTTAAAGCTATAGCTTCTGAGTGAGAAACCTAGAGCGAAAGAAAGCGGCGCGTCTTCCGAAATGCCGTCAAGCTCTTCAAAAAGTACGTCGGCATCCGTGGTCTTGCTCGATAGCTTTGCCCGCACCGTGCCGCCGATGTCCATCCAATCGCGAGCGGTCAAGCTCTTGGCGTCTCCCAATCCCACGATCAAGAGTCGGCTAGCCTCAAGGCCAGCGGGCGCAAGAATTTCAAGGACGGATTTTCGCTTTCCCTTGAAAGCCGCAATTTCAATCGCTTTAGATAAAGCGCCGCTGGTCTTACTTTCTATATCCGCTAGCCTAGCCGAGCGATCCTTGCCGTCAGCCATAAACATGACGAGGGTCTTGGAGCGCGCTTCATGGGAAAGAGGCGCGAAACTAATGCTTGGAAGCTGTGACATGAGAAAGATTGACCGGCGGAATTTGACAGCGCAGGTTAAGTGCGCAAGGCGCATTTTGATTTGAACAACCTACAGCAATCGCATGGACTTGCAAAGCCCATTGCCGCCGAAAATGCGCCATCATGGCGTGAGACGGGAGAGCAAGAGGCCGGGCGATATAGCGCAGGGAACGCAGTTCACGAATGTTGATAAGCCGCTATATCTTTCGCCAGACGGCGTCTGCCCTCATAATGATCCTGATTTCCCTTACGCTGATCGTATGGCTGACGTCGATTCTGCGCGAGATTAAGCTGCTTACATCGCAAGGACAGACTTTTCTTCTGTTTTTGAAGATTACGTCGCTCGCGATTCCAAACTTGCTCGTTACGGTAGCGCCGGTTGCTTTTCTAATTGCCTCGCTTCATACCCTGAACCGCTTGAACGGCGACAGCGAGCTTATCGTTTTTTCGGCGGCGGGAGCCTCGGCGTGGCGTCTGCTTACTCCTTATCTTACTTTAGGAGTGGTCGTTTCTATTTGCGTTCTTCTGTCCAATTTATACGTGTTACCAAGGGCGAGCCGGCTTCTTAACGACTACATCTCGCAAGTGCGCACGGATATCATTTCGCAGATCTTGCAGCCAGGGGAATTTTCCGACCTGGAGCGTGGTCTTACTATTCACATTAGAGACAAATCCAAGAACGGCGACCTGCTCGGCGTGGTTGTGCACGATGAGCGGGACCAAAAAATGTCGACCACTGTCGTTGCCGACCGCGGAGAGGTTTCGAGCGAAGGCGGACGCGCAGTGATGCAACTTCAGGATGGCCAGATCTTGCGCCATTCCGAGGGCAAAAGCGACGCCCAAATTGTTGTATTTAAAACCTATCTCTTCGACATTGGAGATTTTGCTCCGAAGGGTGGCCCCAGGGAAGCCAAGCCCCGCGAACGCGACTTGGACGAGCTTCTCCATCCCGACGTTGAGAGTAATTTTTATAAAGAGAACGCGGCGAAGATACGTTCCGAAATTCATGAGCGGCTTTCCACGCCTTTATATTCTCTCCTATTTGCGCTTCTGGCGGTGGTGTATCTGGGGCGGCCGCGAACGACACGCGAAGGTCGCGGGAGCCTCTTGTTCACCGCCTTTGTCATTGGCGCAGCGATACGTATTGCTGGCATCGCTGGAGTGAATATTGTCGGCAAACAGATGTGGGGACTATCGCTTATTTATGGGCTTCCAGCGGGCGGCATAATCATATGCCTAATGCTACTGAGCTTGAACATCTCAGCGCCTGCGTTCGCACTGCCCAGCATCCGGATTCCATTGCCGTCCTTTTTATCGGGGCGAAGAGCCCAGGTCGCGAGACCTTCTTAAGCGCCATCGACGCGGGGAGGCGTCTCAATGATCTTCTCGACACTTGGCCGTTACATGGCAAAGCGGTTCGTCATGAGTATTCTGGCCGTATTCATGCTAACACTGCTTCTGATTTTCTTCGTGGACTTCATCGAGGTATTGCGCGAAGGCGGAAAGCGCGATGACGTGGGCGCAGGCACGCTCGCCCTCATTACGCTGCTGCGTATTCCGATCTTCGCCGAACTCGCCCTGCCCTTCGCCATCCTCATCGGCACCATTGGCGCCTTTCTCAGCCTTAGCCGCAGCTCGGAACTCACAATCATTAGGGCTGGAGGGGTTTCAGTTTGGCAGTTTCTGCAACCGGCGCTGATGATAGCACTGCTCTTCGGGGTCTTCGCGGTTACAGTCTACAATCCCGTCGCAGCGGCCATGAAGGCCGAATCGGAGCGGATTCAGACGAGCCTTTACAATAACCAGAAGAGCTTCGCTACGCATCGCGGATCCGGGGCGTGGCTTAAGCAAGACAGCCTGGACGGCCCCTCTGTGATCCATGCAAAAACGGCGTCGGACCGCGGACTTACGCTTGGCGGCGTGACCCTGTTGCAATTTGATCCCAACAACAGATTTTATGAAGAGGTTCAAGCTAACAAGGCGGAATTGCGGCAAGGATATTGGCGGTTCGAGAACGCGTATATCCATAGTGCGGGCGAGGCGCAAAAGCTCTACAAAGAGTATTTTGTAAGTACATATTTAACGCCAGCGCAGGTCATGGACAGTTTAGGCTCGATTGAAACCCTTTCTTTTTGGCAGCTTCCGTCTTTTATTACCTTTGCAAAAAGGGCTGGTCTTCCTACGGACCGCTATGAACTTCAGTATCAGCTCTTTATCGCAAGACCGATACTTCTTGCCGCGATGGTTTTGATTGCTGCAACCTGTTCATTGAAAGCCTTTCGTTTTGGTAAAATCCAAACTATGGTTTTGACAGGACTATCTGGGGGCTTTGGCTTCTTCATATTCTCGGAGTTGTCACGCAAAGTTGGGATATCCGGCTTGGTGTCAGTTACAGTGGCGGCCTGGGGGCCAGCGCTCGTTGCGCTTCTTCTCTCTGCCACAATACTGCTTCATCAAGAGGATGGGTGACGGAGCCGGGAAGAGTGACGAGGCCGGGGGGGCACGAGTATGGCGGTTAGAGTGGTGAAAGCGGCATCAGATGCTTAACAGGTTGCTGACAGCTATCCTGATCGGCTCTCAATGCCTTTTGGGTTCGGCGGTTTTTGCCCAGCAGCAGGCTTCAATGCCGCGCGGGGGAGAAACCACTGTTGCGAAGCAGATTTCTGGGGACAAGTCAGCCCCGCTTCTGCTTCAGGCGGACGATCTTGTTTACGACAATCGTAACAATCGCGTCGTCGCCCGTGGGAATGTCGAGATTTATTACAACGACCACGTCCTCTTAGCGGATGAGATCATTTACGATCGCACGGCGAATTCGCTGACGGCGCTCGGCAATGTCCGGCTCAAGGAGCCAGATGGCTCCGTCGTAAATGCGGATCGTCTGACCCTTAAGAGCGACTTCCGGGATGGGTTCATTCGTTCGCTCCGCGCTGTAACGCAGGAAGACGCGCGGATTGCGGCTTCGAACGCTTACCGCAAGGATGGACAGAAGACCGTTTACGAGAATGGCGTATTCACAGCTTGCAAGCCGTGCGAGGAGCACCCCGAGCGGCCGCCTATCTGGCGCGTGAAGGCCACGAGAATCGTTCAGGATAAGGTCGAACAAAATATCTACTATGAAAACGCCCAATTCGAATTGTACGGCGTTCCGATATTGTGGGTGCCCTACTTCTACACGCCTGACCCGCAGGTAAAGCAACGCTCGGGCTTCCTGGCTCCATATTACTCGAGCTCAAGCACGCTCGGCTATTCCGCTGCGATTCCCTATTACTATGCCCTCTCTCCCAATTACGACCTGACCCTAACGCCAGAATTCACAACCAACGCCGGCTATCTCATGCAGGCGGAGTGGCGTCAGAAATTGTGGAATGGCGCATACTCGATCAAACTGGCGGGTGCGTTCAACGACAATTCGAAAGACTTCTTTGGAGATCGCAACTGGAGAGGTAGCGCTGAGACAAAGGGTGATTTCGCGCTCAACAACTCCTGGCACTTCGGCTGGAATGCGATCATCGAAAGCGACGACACTTTCCGTCGCTTTTACAGGCTGGATAGCATCTACTCGACCGAACGCATATCGCAGCTTTATCTGACTGGCCAAGGCGATCGCAATTACTTCAATATGACCTTCTATCAGTTCGGGAATCTGTCCGGACAAACCTTCAACTTCGATACAAATACCTTCCAGAAACCGGTAACCGCTACGGCGTATCCTGTTCTCGACTATAACTACATCCATAACAAGCCAGTATTCGGCGGCGAGTTCAGCTTCGACGTCAATGCGGTGGCGCTAACCGTCAACGATCCTGCCAACATCAATGGCTTATCCGTTAACGGTTTGCCGGTCTTCCGCCGCGACACCGATCATATCGTCTCTCAGGCGCAATGGCGGCGTTCGCTCACCGATGATATTGGTCAGGTGTTCACGCCATTTGTCCAAGCGCGTGGCGACGTCTATCACGTCTCGGCGTTCCAGGACGTTAGCGGCGACAGAGGGCCCGAGGATACTTTTACACGCCAAATGGTTGCAGGCGGGATTGACTACCGCTACCCCTTTGTCGCCCATTCAGAGAATGCGTCTCACATTATTGAGCCGGTCGCACAGGTTATTGCGCGGTCAAATGTGGCCAATAATGACAAAGTGCCGAACGAGGATTCTCAAAGTCTAGTCTTTGACGATACCCTCCTCTTCGACGTGAACAAATTTTCCGGCTACGACCGCATAGAGACGGGAACGCGCTCGAACGTCGGTCTCCAATATACGATGCAGACCTATAATGGCGTGAGCATACGGGCGATTGCGGGTGAAAGCTATCAGCTGACTGGCAGGAACTCCTTTGATCCCACGACCGGCTTGGCGACCGCCCGCTCCGACTATGTCTTTGGCGGATATGTAGATTGGCGAAATATGTTTCGTCTCGTCTCGCAGCTAAGGCTTGACCAAAGAGACTTTAGCATGGCTCGCCAAGACTACAGCTTGCAGACAAAGCTTGGCTTCTTCCAAGGTGCGATAAGTTACGTAGCCGTCGAGGCACAGCCGCAGCTAGGCTTTAATGATCGCCGCCAGGAAGTTGCAGGCTATGCGGCATTCAAGCTCAACGACGAATGGACGGCTTTCGGCGACGCACGGTTTGACATTGAAAACAGTCAGTTTGTGCGCAACGCTCTCGGGGTACAGTATTCGGACGAATGCTTTATTCTCTCTGTGACGTACCAGCAGACCTTTGTCCAAGTGCAGGACATCAAGCCTGACACCTCAGTTTTGGTTCGTGTAGGTCTAAAATACTTCGGTCAGCAGTCTGTCATCGACTCTATCGGCGACCTTTCGCCCGAAGCCGCTGTGTATAAATAAGCTATGAGTGGCGAGCGGCAGACTGATATAAAGGTCTGCCGCTGTGACCTTCGTAGTTACAATTGGCGGGTGACATTTCGATTGGCGTGCAGTTGGATGTTAATGGGCGAAAAAGCGGCCAACTGTTGCCGCAAACCAATTGCAGATTTCTAATATGCGAATCGCCAATTACCTGACCCACATATTCCTCGTGCTGCTAGCTGCACCGGCGCTATTGCTCCCCGGCACCGAAAGCGCGCACGCCCAAAATATTGTTGTGCTCGTCAATGATGAGCCGATCACAAACTTTGATATCGCCCAACGGCAACGCTGGCTGGCTCGCACCAATGGGAGCTATGGCGAACGCATGAAAGCGGCGCTGGGCGGCGACGCGATCAAGCAGAAATTTCGCGAAATGATGATCGCTGCAAATCCACGTTCGCAGGCAGAAGCCGAGCAAGTCGCTGAGCGCGTAAAAAAGCAGCTCGTGGAAGATACGAAGCACCGCGTTCTTTCTGATGGCAACACCACAGGTCGCAAAGCTGCCATCGATTCACTCGTTGAAGACAAGCTGAAGCTTCAGGCGGCAAAAAAGCAAAGCATCGCGATTTCGGATGCTGAAGTAGAAGAATCTCTCGCCCAGCGTGCGGGTGGAGGCGCCAACGGAGCCAACCCCAAGGAGGCGCTGGCGCAATTCTACGCCCAGTTCGAAGCTGATGGCATCAGCCGCAAGACAATTCAGGACATCATTCGCGCACAACTGGCTTGGCGCGATGTGATCCGCCGGCAATATGGCCCGCGTATTGCGTCCCTAATGGCTACCAGCTCAGCCAACAACCCAAAACCTGAAGAAGCAGCCGATCTTCAATTCGACGTGCGTATCTTGCGACTCGCTGTCAGCAGCGCCGCAGATCAAAAAGCCGTTAGCCAGCGTATACTTGAGGCTGATAATCTGAGAGGAAAATTTACATCCTGCAAAGATCTTCCGAAAGAGGCAACGCTAATTTCTCAAGCCACGGTAAAGGCACTTGATAAGGCCAAGCTTTCTGCTTTCCCCAAGGATGTCCAACCCTTGATTGCCAAGGCAAACGAAGGACAAATGACACCTCCGGTACTTGTCGGTGGCGCGGTTGAGAGCTACGCTATCTGCAGGAAAGGCGTTGTCGCGAAGGCAAAGCCGCAGGCTGAGCAGCAAAAGCCTGACGTCGGCCAGGTAGAATATGAGCGCTTTTCGAGACGATATCTTCAGGAATTGAGGCAGTCCGCGTCCATCGATTACAGGGGAAGTTAGTCTGAGCGCGAAAACGAGGGGGGACGGACCCGTAGCACGTAGTTCCCGCGAATCTCTTCCGCTTGCGCTGACCCTGGGAGATCCGGCTGGCATTGGCCCCGACATCGCGCTCGAAGCTTGGCAATCGCGGTTGCCGGAAGGCTTACCTCCATTCTTCGTAATAGGATCCGCGTCTGTTCTTCGTGACCGCGCCTGCGCGCTTGGTCTGCCGTCCAGCATTATTTCCGAAATCTCTGCGCCTGAAGATGCCGTTAGCGTCTTTGGAACCGGGCTGCCAGTGCTTTCAACCGGCATATCGATCCCCAAAGTCGAGGCCGGCTGCCCTGATGCGCAGCTCGCGCCTGAGATCCTAAAATCGATTGAAGATGCGGTCGCGCTGACGATACAGGGACGAGCTGCCGCAGTTGTAACGAACCCAATCGCCAAATTCGTCTTGTTGAGGCAAGGCTTTGCACACGCCGGACACACGGAGTTCCTCGGCGAACTGGCCGAAAGGCACGGCCACAAAGACCCTTACCCCGTGATGTTGATGACGTCCGAACGACTCATGGTTGCGCCTGCGACTGTTCATATCCCGCTAAAAGACGTACCAGCTGCCCTCACGGCTGAGCGCATTCGCAAAACGGCGGAGATTTTGAACCGCGACTTGATCCGTTATTTCGGAATAGCAAAGCCAAGAATCGCCGTCTGTGGGCTGAATCCCCATGCTGGTGAAGCCGGTGAACTTGGCCGCGAGGAAATCGAAATCATCGCCCCGGTGATTGCGGAGCTTAAGTCCAAGGGTGTGCACTTATCCGGCCCGCACTCAGCAGATTCGCTGTTCCATGAGGAAGCGCGCCAAGGTTACGATGCGGTCTTGGCCATGTATCACGACCAGGCTTTGATACCCTTCAAGGTGCTTTCCTTTTACGATGGAGTCAACGTAACCTTAGGGCTGCCCTTCATCCGCACGTCGCCCGATCACGGTACGGCCTATCCGTTAGCGGGGACCGGTCGCGCAAGCCCGAAAAGCCTGATCGAAGCGATTAAGCTCGCCGCTCGGATGTATGAATTTCAACGTCATAACGCATTTGCTGTTAACTCGTGACCGCACAAAATTTGATCGAAGCCTTACCGCCACTTCGTGAAGTGATAAGGGAGGCGCAACTTTCCGCAAAAAAATCGCTCGGGCAAAACTTCCTGCTCGATCTTAATGTCACAAGACGGATCGCCCGCGCGGCTGGTCCGTTGGAAGGCGTTAGCATACTTGAAATTGGTCCGGGACCGGGAGGGCTAACAAGAGCTTTGCTTCTCGAAGGCGCTTCCGGCGTTGTCACGGTGGAACGGGACGAACGATTCCGCCCTGCCCTCGCGGAAATCGCAGCCGCGAGCGACGGACGCCTACAGCCACTTTTTGCTGACGCCCTTCAGATCGACTACACCAAGGTGGCTGCTGAAACGGGCGTGCGGCGCATTGTGGCCAATCTTCCCTATAACATAGCGACACCGCTGGTCGTAGGGTGGCTGACTGGAGACGTTTGGCCGCCTTGGTACGATAAGCTCGTGATTATGCTTCAACAAGAAGTGGGCGAACGGCTTGCAGCAAGCCCTGGCACCGCGAATTATGGGCGCCTTGCAGTCTTGGCCCAGTTTCGCGCGCGGCCTCGGTTACTTTTTAGCCTTTCTCCGAGGGTGTTCACCCCAAGCCCGAAGGTATCGTCCGCGCTTGTTGAGATTTCCCCATGCCAGCCGATCAGGCCCGACGTTCCAATCGCGCTCATTGAGCGGGTCACTGCGGCGGCGTTCGGTCAGCGGCGTAAGATGCTGCGCTCAAGTCTCGCGGCGCTCAGCGTGGACACTCAAGCGCTGCTTCGTGATGCGGATATCGACCCGGCAGCAAGGGCTGAACAATTGAGCGTCGAGGAATTCGCCAGGCTAGCGTGGCATTTCGGTGTGTATCAGGCCGCGCGGAAGACTTAAGCTAAGTCTCTCGCGTCAGCTCCTCGACGAAGTCTCTAACGCCAAGCTGGCGATGTCTCCTAAGCCGTTCGGCGTCAAGGATGACGCGCAGCTTGGAGAGGCTTTCTTCTAGGTCGCGGTTGACGATAACGTAGTCGTATTCTTCCCAATGAGAAATTTCGGCGCCAGCCGCTTTCAGGCGCGCCGCAATGACCTCCTTAGTGTCAGAAGCGCGGCTATGAAGGCGGCGTCCCAACTCTTCATGCGAGGGAGGTAGCACGAAGACGCGTACGGTGTCTTGCGGAAGCAAACGGGCCAACGCGGCACCGCCCTGCCAATCGATGTCGAATATAACGTCACGCCCGGCGGCTAACGCCTCTTCGACATGGTCTGCTGGGGTTCCGTAGCAATTGCCGAACACCTCAGCCCATTCCAAGAGTCCGCCTCCGTCGCGAAGCGCAATAAATTCGCTCATCTCCAGGAATATGTAATCGACCCCATTGCGTTCCTGTGGGCGTGGCTGCCGTGTCGTTACGGAAATTGACAGCAGAAGGCTTGGATCAGCTTCGATGAGACGCCTGACAAGCGTGGTCTTTCCCGCCCCGGATGGAGACGAGAGAATAAAACAAAATCCACGTCTGGTAATTCCGATAGGCCGTGCAAGGCTCACGTTAGCAATCCGAGATATAGTTTCGCTAGGATACGGCAACGGTGCTCTATCCACCTTGCCGATTTTAAGTTCATGGGGCCTTGTTGCAGCATTCTCAACCAGCGTCCACAGCAATTTTAGAGAAAAGCTACGAACTTGTTACGCCGGGCGCCCAAGACCGGCGAAAAAGATTATCGGCGTGGATTACGCTGCGGCAGCGGCACTTCAACCGTCTGCTGCGTCTGAAAACCACTGCTGTCATTATCGCCCGCAGCCCTGGCGCCATTATTGGCGGGCGCGGGCTCCTCTTGCTCACGTTCCCGTTCAATGCGGCGCCACCGCACTACGTTCTGCTGATGCTCAGCATAAGTCTCGGCGAAAGCGTGACCGCCGGTTCCATCAGCGACAAAGAAAACGTCGCTCGTTTTTGCGGGCTTCAACACAGCTTCGATCGCGGCCCGGCCTGGGTTGGCGATAGGAGTGGGCGGAAGGCCATGGTGCCGGTAAGTGTTATAAGGATTGTCGTCGTCCAGTTCGCTTCTTAAAAGCGGGCGCCCCAACGGACCCTTACCGCCGTTGGCTCCATAGATGACTGTCGGATCAGCCTCAAGCCGCATCCGCTTCTTCAGCCTGTTGAGATAAACCGCGGCAACACGAGGCCGTTCGTCCGCCTTGGCCGCTTCCTTCTCCACAATGGCTGCTAAGTTGATAACGTCTTCGAGCTTTGTAAGCTGAAGGTCACGCGCGCGGGTTGCCCATAGTCCCTCGACGAACTTCTTCTGCTCGCCCTGCATACGGCGCAACAACTCATCGCGCGAAGTGCCGCGCGCAAAACGATAAGTGTCTGGAAGAAGGCTTCCTTCCGCTGGCACTTCGACAATATCGCCGACTAGGTCCGGATTAGCTTTCAGCCGTTCGACAATCTGGTAGCTCGTCAAGCCTTCCGGAATCGACGCGCTGTAGAGGATCGACTTTCCTTCAACGAGCGTATCCAGTATGTCGCGAAGGCTCGCATTGACCTTAATGTTATATTCGCCGGCCTTGATCTTGTCCTGGACCTTGAAGTAACGGGCGGCGACGAAAAAGGTCCAGCGGTCGTTTATAATCCCATCCTGTTCCAGACGGCGGGCGATAGCGCCGACACCCTCACCACGAGGTACGACAAATACCGTGGGATAGCCGAGAGGCCCGGCGCGATCAAACTGCAGCCGCAGCAAATAGAACAGACCGCCAACAGCGATCATCGTTATCAGCAGAAATGTGATGAGCCTGTTGGAAAAGACGACAAGCGGATGTTGGGGCCGCTGGCGGCTCCCACGTGGCGGCTCAGGAGCCCGATCCGGCTCCAAGGCCTCAGAAGGGCTGCGAGGCAGGACGGAATAATCCCGCTGCCCACGATAGGACGTGCTGTGCTTGGAACTACGGCTGCCACTTCTCGAGTTGTAAACATCGCCCGGCATGTGAACAGCGCACTCTCATTTTACCACGAGGAATCTTGAGCAAGGCAATGTGGCGAAAGCTTGTGTAGCTTCTTAGTTATAGTCCCAAAATGTAAGTAATTTTCTACAAAGGACAGCGCAAACGTTTACAAGATGCACAACCACTCGGTCTGTCCACGCATTTTTTATTCAACCCGCCTCAAGATCAAGCTTGCATTTGTTCCGCCAAAACCAAACGAGTTACTAAGTACCGTATCGATTGGCTTTTGCCGCAGGGTATGGGGCGCGAGATCAATCATGGTCTCAACGGACGGATTGTCCAGGTTGAGCGTTGGCGGCGCGGTGTTTGTCTGAATTGCCATTGCCGAGAATATGGCCTCTATCGCTCCTGCGGCCCCGAGCAGGTGCCCCGTGGCCGATTTCGTCGACGACATGATGAGACCGTCAGCAGCGTTACCGAATAGGCGTTCAACCGCCTTAAGCTCTATCTCGTCGCCCATCGGGGTCGAGGTTCCATGGGCGTTGACGTAATCAATATCTGCCGGGCCTACATTGGCGCGCTTCATCGCCGCCTGCATACAACGATAGGCTCCGTTACCGTCTTCAGCCGGGGCGGTGATATGATGGGCGTCGCCGGAGAGACCATAGCCGATAATTTCGGCGTACATCTTCGCGCCACGCGCCTTTGCGTGTTCATAACTCTCAAGAACGACGATGCCCGCACCTTCGCCCATGACGAAACCATCGCGATCTCTGTCGTAGGGGCGCGACGCGCGCTCCGGCTCATCGTTGAAATGCGTGGATAATGCGCGGCACGCGGCAAAACCGGCCATGGAGAGACGGCAAAGAGGGCTTTCCGTTCCCCCAGCAACCATCACATCAGCATCATCGAGCGCGATAAGGCGCGCGGCATCACCTATGGCATGCGCGCCGGTGGAACAAGCCGTAACGACTGAGTGGTTCGGTCCCTTGAGGCCATGACGAATTGACACATAGCCCGACGCTAGATTGATAAGGCGTCCGGGGATGAAAAAGGGGCTAACGCGGCGCGGCCCTTTCTCGTGCAAAGTCAGAGCGCCTTGCTCGATGCCTTGCAGACCGCCGATGCCCGAACCAATCAAAACGCCACTGCGCGTTTGTTCTTCCTCAGTTTGCGGCTTCCAGCCTGCATGGGCCAGCGCTTGCTCGGCGGCCGCCATCGCAAACACAATAAATTCGTCGACCTTGCGCTGTTCCTTTGGCTCCATCCAATCATCGGGTTTATAGCTTCCCGGTGCAGAGCCTCTAGGGATGAAGCAGCCGATCTGGCAGGCAATGTCTGAAACGTCGAACTCGGTGACACGCCGCGCTCCACTCTTGCCTGTTAGCAAATTTGACCAAGCATGATCGACGCCACAGCCAACGGGCGAGACCAAACCCATACCTGTAATGACTACTCGCCGCATCACGCCCTCCGCCGTCTAAAGCAAGGCCAACATCTTCTAAGCTGCCTAGCACAACTCGCCGGCGTTAGATAATGAGTGCCCCCAGTGGAGGCAGCTCACTCTATGAACCGTATCGACGCTCAGCGCTTAAGCTGGCGTTGAATGGCTTTCCAGGAAGCGGATGGCATCGCCAACGGTTTGGATCGTCTCTGCGGCGTCATCGGGAATTTCAACCTGAAACTCTTCTTCGAAAGCCATCACGAGTTCGACGGTATCCAAGCTGTCAGCTCCAAGATCATCTATGAAGCTTGCATTGTCCGTTACCTTCTCAGCTTCAACACCAAGATGTTCAACGACGATTTTTTTAACGCGGTCCGAGATATCGCTCATATTTTCCTCACGGTCTCCCCAAGTGATCAAGTGCCAAAGTTACACTTGATAAGCACACCTTCATACAACGCCGCAACACATCGGAAATGATATCACCCGGGCGCGACGTGGCTGGTAGCACTGAAGCTATGGAGGGGGAAGCTTTTTTTTGCTGATTCTTCCCCAATTCTTCGTCGCATCGGTCTTCAAGCGTAAAAACGTTGAAGAACCAATGCTATCCCCAAGCCAAAGTAACTATAGCATAGCCATTCCACCATTAATGTGGAGCGTTTCTCCTGTTATATAGCGCGCCTCATCGCTGGCCAGATAGACAGCCGCGGCGGCAATATCCTCCGGCTTGCCGAATGTACCAGCGGGGATCGCACCTGCAATCGCTTCCGTCTGCTTTTCGTTCAAACCATGGGTCATAGGCGTCTCAATGAAGCCTGGTGCAATGCAATTGGCCGTTATTCCTCGGGATGCAACCTCGCGCGCCAAAGATTTGGTCATTCCTACGAGCCCAGCTTTGGACGCAGCGTAATTACCCTGGCCTGGATTTCCAACGACGCCACTGATGGAGGCGATGTTGATTATGCGACCCGACCGGCGCCGCATCATATTCCTCAGCGCCGCCCGGCAAAGTATAAACGCGGAAGTCAGATTGATCGCAATCACATCGTCCCACTCGTCGTCTTTCATGCGCATGAAAAGGTTGTCCCTTGTCACGCCAGCATTATTGACGAGAATATCGAGGTGTCCAAGCGCGGCTTCGGCCTGCGCTACAAGATTAGCGACTTGCTCGCGATCACGAAGATTGCAAGGCAAAACATGGGTCCGTTCTCCCAGCTTGGCAGCAACTTCATCGAGCTTTTCCCGCCGGGTACCCGAAAGAGCGACGCTCGCCCCTTGCGCGTGTAACGCGACCGCAATGGCTTCTCCGAGCCCGCCCGACGCGCCCGTGACGAGCGCACATTTCCCGGTCAAATCAAACATGCCTGCTCCTGCCTCAAGCCCGGTTAGCTAGCCGTTGCCGTCTTAAGCCATTCTCCGAATGACTTTATATCTTCGGCGATGCCAATAGAACGCGCGTCAACTTGGCTTCGAATACGTTTCGCTAGCCCTGTGAGTACGCGCCCGGACCCAATCTCGAAAAGAGTATTAGCTCCATTGTCAACCATGTAAGCAACGGATTCGCGCCAGCGCACAACACCCGTCACCTGCTGAACTAACAACGACTTTATCGATTCCGTGTCCGATACCGGCCCGGCGGTCACATTGCTGATGACAGGCGGTCTCGGCGCTTTCATGATTACATTTTGCAACGCCTGCGCCATACTGTCAGCAGCGGGTTGCATCAGAGCGCAATGAAAGGGCGCGCTCACCGGAAGCGGCACGGCGCGCCTGATGCCGAACTCTGGCGCAAACTTAAGCGCGCGATCAATTGCAGCCTTCGAGCCGCTGATGACGACCTGTCCAGGCGCATTGTCATTAGCCACTTGGCAAACGCCGCCATCCGCTGCGGCCGCTGCCGCAAGCTTTTCCGCAGGCTCAAGGTCTGCACCAAGAAGGGCGAGCATGGCTCCTTGTCCCGCAGGAACGGCGTCCTGCATGGAAAGACCGCGCAGTCTCAAAAGCCGCGCCGTGTCCGAGAGCGAAAACACACCAGCCGAAGCTAAGGCCGAGTACTCACCGAGCGAATGCCCAGCAACGAAGGTAGGAACGAGAGCCGCGTCACCATATTCTTGCTTGAGCACGGCCATAACGGCAAGCGACACGGCCATCAGCGCGGGTTGCGCGTTTTTCGTTAACGTAAGCGTTTCCTCAGGGCCGTTCCATATGATCTCCGACAGGCGCTCGTTTAGCGCATCGTCAACTTCATCGAATACGGCGCGCGCTACCGGGAACGCCTGCGCGAGGCCGTGACCCATTCCTGGCGTTTGGCTGCCCTGCCCTGGAAATGTAAATGCGAATGTCATGCGGTCCGGTTCGGTAACGGTTGCGGCCGCGATTTCGCGACCTGCCTCCTGGCGTCAGGAACACGTTTCAACGCAGGCTGTCAAGGCTACTCAGGATGTAACAAAACGGCACCGGCACATATGTTAATTGCGAAAAAAGAGAGTTGCTATGCAGGCGCTTTTCTTTATATTGCAGCCACCGTCCGGTTTGAGGCTGAACGGAACCGCGAGGCTATTGTCTCTGCTATGGTCTCGTGTCCGGTGTCCTAAGGACATCTTTGTTCCCGTGTCTCGGCTCTGCTTAAGATCCTTCAACGCCTTTCCAATGGGCTTGACGGAGGCTTCGCGCCGGGCTGCATACTAAATCCAGGGAAAGGCTCTCTATGCCACGTTATGAGCATACCTTTCTTGCGCGCCAAGACGTGACGGCGCAGCAAGTTACGGGGCTGATGAACACCTATAAAGCCGTGATTGAAGAACATGGCGGCAAGGTCGACAAGACCGAATATTGGGGTTTGAAGTCCATCTCCTACAAGATAAAGAAGAACAGGCGCGCCCATTACGCCTTCTTTAACGTCGAGGCTCCCCACGAGGCGGTGATCGAGATGGAGCGGCAGATGCGGATTTCTACCGACATCATTCGCTATCTCACCGTACGCGTTGAAGAGTTGGACGACAAGCCGTCCATAATGATGCGCAAGCAGGACGACCGTGAGCGCGGCGACAGGGACCGTGGCGACCGGCCCGGCAGACCCCCAAGACGCGATCGCGATGATCGTGGCGGCGGCGGCTTTCGTGGCGATCGCGATGGCGGCGGTCAACGGTTTGGCGGCGGACGGCGCGAAGATAGCGTGAGGGATGAAGCATGAGTATGCAATCAGCCGCAGGCGGCGGAGCACGCCGCCCATTTTATCGCCGGCGCAAGACATGCCCATTCTCGGGAGAAGGTGCGCCACAGATCGATTATAAGGATGTTCGGCTTTTGCAGCGTTTCATATCCGAGCGCGGCAAGATTGTACCGAGCCGGATCACGGCAGTCTCCGCGAAAAAGCAGCGCGAGCTTGCCAAAGCCATCAAGCGGGCCCGTTTTCTCGGGCTCCTGCCATATGTGTTGAAATAGGAGCGCCCCCGTGCAGGTTATTCTCCTTGAACGAATTGGCCGCCTAGGCCAGATGGGCGATACCGTCAAAGTACGTGACGGTTATGCCCGCAATTTTCTCCTCCCGCAGGGGAAGGCTCTTAGGGCCACAAAAGATAATATGAAGCGCTTCGATAAGGAGCGCGCTCAACTTGAGGCCACGAACCTGCACCGTAAGCAGGAAGCTGAAGCTGTATCAGTGAAGCTTAAGGGCCTAAGGTTCGTAGTGCTCCGCCAAGCAGGCGACAGCGGCCAGCTTTATGGTTCGGTTTCGACGCGCGATATCGCCGATTCTATCACGAATGGCGGCTTCACCATCGACCGGATGCAGGTGCTTCTCGACAGGCCCATTAAGAATTTGGGTTTGCACGATGTTCGCGTCAGCTTGCATCCCGAGGTCGAGATCAAGGTGGTTGTCAACGTGGCGCGCACCGAGGAAGAAGCCGAGAGGCAGGCTGCCGGTCAGGATGTAACGAAATACCGCGATGAAGAGGCAGAAGCCGAGGCCGCTCGGGCCGCTCTGGCTGCCGAGGCACTCTTCGAAGGCGCTGAGGAAGAAGACGAATAGGGTTTACGCACCCAAATTAGGAGCTTTCTCCGGTTAGCTCGCGATAAAGGGCATAAATCACCTAAAATAGAGTTGCTGCGCACCCGCGCAGCAGCTCTTTTTTTTGGCGGCAAGCCTGGAACAGGCTAAATCGCCGATGGTTATTCGGCTAAGATGTCGCACGAACTAACCGATAGGCTGCAATACCAGCGGCCCCACATATCCTCGCCACTTTGGTCAGTACTGCGGGGCACAATCCGTTCGGGCTCGCTCCAGGTCCGGGACAGCATTGGTAAGGTTCATTTTTTTGGCGATGGGTCTGGAAAACCGGTCGCCATTCGCTTCACTGATTCCAAGATCGAGAGAGCACTTCTGTTCGACCCGCAACTTGCGCTCGGCGAAGGATATATGCAGGGCCGAGTCGTCGTTGAGTGCGGGTCCCTCTACGATCTGCTCGAATTGTTTGCATCCAATTTCCAGAAGCATCCGCTGCCCTCCGGAATGCGGCTCGTAGATAGCTGGCGGATGTTAACGCGCCGGATTCGGCAGTTGAATCGGCGGCGAAGGTCGAAGGATAACGTCGCCCACCATTACGATCTACCAAGCTCGCTTTACGAGCTGTTCCTCGACAACGATCGGCAATATTCCTGCGCCTATTTCCCAACTGGCAATGAAACCCTTGAGGAAGCGCAGTTGGCGAAAAAGCGCCACATCGCTGCGAAACTGCTCCTATCGCCGGGGCTTTCGGTCTGCGATATCGGCTCGGGTTGGGGCGGGCTTGCTTTATATTTAGCGGAAAATGCAGGTGCTTCGGTTAAGGGCATTACCTTGAGCGAAGAGCAGGAAGCCTTTGCTAAGGCTCGCGCTGCACAAAAACCGTCGCTCAACGTCTCGTTTCAGCTAACAGACTACAGGTCGCTATCTGCTAAATTTGATCGAATCGTTTCCGTTGGCATGTTCGAACATGTCGGCGTGCCGAACTACCGGACATATTTCAAACGCCTATACGACTGCCTGAAGGACGACGGGGTCGCTCTTGTCCACACGATTGGGCGGCTTACGGGACCCGGTATCACCCAACCATTCATTGCTAAATACGTTTTTCCTGGCGGCTATGTGCCCGCGTTGAGCGAGGTCTTCCCGGCGATTGAGTCGTCTGGCTTGCTCGTAACGGATGTTGAAATATTGCGCCTCCATTATGCGAAGACATTGCAGGCATGGCGGCAAAACTTTTGTGAGCGCTGGGACGAGGCTGCCGCAATGCTTGGGCAAGAGTTTTGCAGAATGTGGGAATTTTATCTTGCAGGCTGCGAGGTTGCGTTCCGCTATCATCATCTCGCGGTCTTCCAGATCCAGCTCGCAAAGCGTATCGATACAGTGCCGGTGACGCGTGAATATTTGCTGTCTTCATAACCTTGCTGCAACCTTCGATCACCCGTGATTGCGAGGCATCAGTCAAGCAGCGGCTTCCCCTTATCGTGGGTTCTCCACTCGGAACATCGAGGCTGTGCAACACGGCTTTATGCACCCTTGGGCTGCTTCCTGCGTCGAGAGGGAATCAGATTTAGTCTCCTTCATGAGACAAGCCCCTGCAATTTCCTCCGCCTTCACCCCCTCGTCTTCGATCGAGGATAGTTTCAACGCGCTGCCATTCCGCCAGGCGCCACACAATATCGAGGCCGAGCAGGCGCTGCTCGGCGCGGTTTTGATAAACAATGAGTCGTTCGACCGCGTGTCGGGCTTCCTGCACGCGAACCATTTCTTTGAACCGCTCCATGGCCGCTTGTTCGAGGTCATGGCCAAGCTTATTCAGGCCGGTAAGCACGCCTCCCCCATCACGCTGAAAACATTTTTCGATTCCGAACCGCCGATTGGCCAGCTCACGGTCGCGCAATATCTCGGGCGCTTGGCGGCGAACGCAACCACCATCATCAATGCGGAGGCCTACGGACGCACGATCTATGACCTAGCGATCCGCCGCGAGTTGATCATCGTCGGCGAAGATATGGTCAATTTGGCTTATGATTCGCCAGTCGATGCTCCGCCCGAGAAGCAGATCGAGGAATCCGAACAGCGGCTGTTCGATCTCGCCGACAAAGGCAAATATGGCTCTGGCTTTATGGCCTTTGGCCAAGCGACCGTGGAAGCCGTTGAAATGGCGGCGCGCGCCTATGAGCGCGATGGCGGTCTATCTGGTCTTTCAAGCGGTTTGCGTGACCTCGATCAGATGATGGGCGGCCTTCAGAATTCCGACCTTATTATCCTTGCTGGCCGCCCTTCGATGGGCAAAACGGCGCTTGCCACAAACATCGCCTTCAATATCGCTAAAGCGCATAGAATGGGGCTGAGGGACGGCGTTGAAGAGACGGTCGATGGCGCAATCGTTGGCTTTTTCAGCCTCGAAATGTCGTCCGAGCAGCTCGCAACGCGTATCTTGGCTGAGCAAGCGCAGCTCCCGTCGGAGAAAATTCGGCGCGGGAAAATTACGCCGGAGGAATTTCAGCGTCTCCACACGGCCGCGACGGAGTTGCAAACGCTGCCGCTCTTCATCGACCATACGGGCGGCATATCCATCGCACAGCTTGCGGCGCGAGCCAGGCGGCTTAAGCGGCAAAAGGGCCTTGGGCTTCTCGTGGTCGACTATCTTCAGCTCCTCACTGGCTCAGCCAAACGCTCATCTGAAGGCCGCGTGCAGGAGGTTTCCGAAATCACTGTCGGCCTAAAGGCATTGGCGAAGGAACTATGCGTTCCTATTATTGCTTTGTCGCAGCTCTCGCGTCAGGTCGAAAACCGCGACGACAAACGGCCACAGCTCTCTGACTTGCGTGAGTCGGGCTCTATCGAGCAGGATGCTGACGTCGTGATGTTCGTGTACCGCGAAGAATATTATGTTTCGAGGCGCGAACCCTCCATAACCAAGGTGGAGGAGCATCAGAAGTGGCAGGATGAAATGGATCAGACGGCGGGTTTAGCCGAGGTCGTCATAGGCAAACAGCGTCACGGCCCGACCGGTACGGTGCGGCTGCAATTCCAGGCCGATATCACGCGCTTTGGCGATCTTGCCGATGACAGGCGTCTGCCGGAACGGTTTGAATAAAGATGCATCCATCAGCCGAAGCGTTACGCGGTAAATGGCCAAGCCAGGTGACTGGCGGTTTAATCATCGACCTAGATGCGCTTCGGCGAAACTATCGCGAGCTCCGCTCTGCCAGCCAGCCGGCCGAGACGGCAGCCGTCATCAAAGCGAATGCCTATGGCACTGGCGCGCTGCATGTTATTCCCGCCCTCGAAAAGGAGGGGTGCCGGACCTTTTTCGTCGCCACGCTGGCAGAAGCTGAAGCAGCCCGCAAAGCTTCCGGCCACGCACAAATCTACGTTCTCGATGGGTTATTCCCCGGGACGTGCCCGGCCTTCAAGGCGATTGAAGCGCGTCCGGTGCTCGGCAGTATCGCAGAAATCAGAGAGTGGGCTGCTTTTTGCGGGGCTGAAAATGTGAGGCTCCCCGCCGCGATCCATCTCGATAGCGGTATGACGCGACTTGGGCTTACGGCTGAAGAGCTGGTACAGCTTATGGCTGAACCAAAACTGCTGGCCAGTTTCGACCTATGCCTCGTGATGAGCCATCTTGCTTGCGCAGATCAACCACAGCATCCGAAGAATCAAAGCCAACTTGCACAGTTTTTGAGCTCGTCTGCGATTTTCCGCGACACGCCAAAGAGCCTTGCCAATTCAGCGGGTGTCTTTCTAGGGCCGGGCTATCATTTTGATCTTACGCGCCCCGGCATTGCTCTTTATGGAGGCTGTGCGGCGCAGACAGGGCCAACCCCCTTGGAACCTGTGGTCTATCTCTACGGAAGAATTGTTCAGACCCGCTGGGCACAGCAAGGCGAAACAGTCGGCTACGGCGCGGCGCACACCCTTAAGCGGCGGACCCGCATTGCAACGGTTTCGGTCGGCTATGCCGATGGGCTTTTCAGGGCTTGTTCGGCGAGTGATTCTCGCGAAGGGTCCGTGCGGCTATATTGGTGATTACCGCCTGCCAATGCTTGGCCGCGTCTCGATGGATCTTACCACTTTCGACGCGACCGATTTGCCGGAGGATCTGCTGCAAAGAGGCGGCTGGATTCGAGCTCTTCGGCGAGCGGGTAAGGTAGACGATCTGGCCGGACACGCAGGCACAATCGGCTATGAAGTGCTGACCTCTTTAGGACGCCGCTATCACCGAAGCTACATCGGTGAGTAGGACCAACGCATGGTAAAAATTACTCAGGACTATGTCTGCCAATCTTGCGGCGCCATATCGAGCAAGTGGCAGGGAAAATGCCCTTCCTGCGGCGAGTGGAATAGCCTATCCCAGGAGGCGGCAGTTCTTTCAGCGCCGGGATCTGTATCTCAAAAAGTTAAGCGGCGCGCAAAATCGACGGCGATTGAAAGCCTCGACGCCGAGGGCAAGGATATCGGCCGAATTTCAAGCGGCATCGGTGAATTGGACCGCGCGGTCGGCGACGGCTTCGCTCAAGGGTCAGCGGTCTTATTGAGCGGCGAGCCTGGTATAGGCAAGTCCACCCTGCTCCTACAAGCCGCCGCCACCATATCGAGCCAGGGACTCTCCGCGCTTTATTTTTCCGGTGAAGAGGCGACCAACCAGATTCGTCTCAGAGCAGCGCGCCTTGGTGTCTCTCAAGCCCCGCTTGGCCTCGTGGCCGAAACATGCGTGGAGCGAATTTTGGCGACCATCGAGCAGGCCGCGCCGCCGGATTTCATTGTGATCGATTCGATCCAGACACTTTGGACCGAGGCCCTCGATTCAGCGCCTGGAACGGTAAGCCAAGTGCGGGCGAGTATGCAGGCACTGATCGCCGTGGCGAAGTCGCGAGGGCCTGTTCTCGTGGTCGTGGGCCACGTTACCAAGGATGGTCAAATCGCCGGGCCAAAGGTCATTGAGCATATGGTGGATACCGTGCTGACCTTCGAAGGCGAGAGCAGCCATAATATGCGCCTTCTTAGGGCCACGAAGAATCGCTTTGGTCCGGCTAATGAAATTGGCGTATTCGACATGCGCGGTGATGGGCTGCGCGAGGTTAGCAATCCCTCTGAGCTTTTTCTCGGCGAAGGCGATGGCGAGGTGGCGGGAAGCGCGATCTTCGCCGGCATCGAGGGGACGCGCCCCTTGCTCGTTGAGATTCAGGCCCTTTTGGCGCCCTCCCCTTACGCGGCCCCGCGCCGCGCGGTTGTTGGCTGGGACCAGAATAGGCTCGCCATGATTCTCGCTGTGCTGGAAGCACGTTGCGGCGCAAAGCTTGGCGTGCAGGATGTGTACCTCAACGTTGCAGGCGGCTTGCGGATATCGGAGCCTGCCGCCGACATGGCGGTTGCGGCGGCGCTCTTGTCTGCGCTTTCAGGCATTGCGCTTCCGCGCGATTGCGTTTATTTCGGAGAGGTTGGTCTTTCCGGCGCGCTGCGGCCCGTTCAACAAATGAGCGTTCGTTTAAAGGAAGCTCAAAAGCTTGGCTTCCGCTCGGCATATATGCCCGCGGCGGGCGAGATTTTGAGCAACAACTTGAATGTTAAGCTCAACCGTCTTGCCCAGCTGAAAGATTTGGCTACTCTTTTCGCCTAAATGTGACTATTGGATAACCATGTCGTGATATGCGCATGAAAGGGCTAAACTCATGCCGGTTCAAGGGCTCGACATAATACTTATCATCATCATGATATTTTCCGGATTTCTCGCGATGTTACGCGGCCTTACCCGGGAAATGCTGTCTATCATGTCGTGGGCGCTATCTGCCCTCGTTACCTTGTTTGCGTATTCCTACTTCAAGAACGACGTAAGAGGAATCATCGACACGCCTATGTTGGCGGACGCGATGCTCATTGCGGTCGTTTTTATCGTAAGCCTGATCCTATTCAGTCTCCTGACGATCAACATATCCGAGCGCGTGCTTGACAGCCGTGTGGGCGCGGTGGATCGCACCCTTGGGTTTGTGTACGGGCTGGTCCGAGGCTTGATCCTCGTAGTCATCGCCTATTTGATTGTTGGTCAAATCGTTGAGCGCCAAAATCTGCCGCGCTGGGTTACAGGCGCACGTTCCTTGGCACTCATTGAAAGCACCGGAGAGACCATCAAGTCCTTCTTACCCGACAACCCTGAGTCCTTATTCAAGCGCGACCGGCCGGGGTCTCCGCCGCCGGAAGTGGACAAAGGCTAAGGATTGCTTGGCACCACTGTTAACGTAGGTTAGCAGTAGGGACTGGCGCAATGCGCTGGATGCGCCTAATAGTATCTACGTAAAGTTGCGTTTTCGGAGGGATGAGTTGCAAACTTTCTCTGCGGGACGTGGGGTGGACTCGATTATGGAAATTGAAGGTAGGACTTCTCTCGGCGTGGCCCTTGAGGATGACAAGCTGCACGAAGAGTGTGGCGTGTTCGGCGTCTTTAATCATCCTGACGCCGCCGCCTTAACCGCACTCGGCCTTCATGCATTGCAGCATCGCGGCCAGGAAGCCGCAGGCATTGTAAGCTTTGATGGGACGCAATTCCACGCAGAAAGGCGGCTCGGCCTTGTGGGCGACCATTTCAGCAGCCAGCCGGTTATCGATCACCTTCGTGGTTCCACGGCGATTGGACATGTGCGCTACGCGACCATCGGCGAGACGGCGCTCAGAAATGTGCAGCCCCTCTTCGCTGATCTCAACTCAGGCGGCCTCGCGCTGGCCCATAATGGCAACCTTACCAACGCGCTGAAACTGCGGGGCGAACTTGTCTCGTCCGGCGCTATCTTTCAATCCACCTCTGATACAGAAGTCATCGTACATCTCATCGCGCGGAGTCGCGACCGTTCGCGCGGCTTCATTGGGCGCCTTATCGACGCGCTCCGTAAAATCGACGGCGCCTATGCCCTCGTTTGCGCAACAAACAAAAAGCTTGTTGGCATCCGTGACCCACTTGGCATCCGTCCGTTGGTCATTGGTCAGCTCGGCGACGCTTTCATCCTCGCTTCGGAAACCTGCGCGCTAGATATTATCGGCGCGCGTTTCGTGCGAGAGGTCGAGAACGGCGAGATCGTCGTCATTTCGAAAGACGGCATCGAGAGCCATAAGCCTTTTCCACCTCGCCCTGCCCGCCCCTGCATCTTCGAATATATCTATTTCGCGCGCCCGGATTCCATTATGGACGGGCGTTGCGTTTATGACGTCCGCAAAGCGCTTGGACATGAGCTTGCCGCTGAGGCTCCCGCCGATGCAGACGTTGTCATTCCGGTCCCGAGACTCTGGCGTGCCAGCGGCTCTTGGATATGCGCAAACATCTGGCCTCCCCTTCGAGCTCGGCATCATAAGAAATCACTATGTTGGCCGGACCTTTATCGAGCCGGAGCAGCGCATCCGAAAGCTGGGTGTGAAATTGAAGCACAACCCGACGCCGAGCGCTCTGGTGGAAGGCAAGCGGATCGTATTGATCGATGACAGCGTGGTGCGCGGTACAACCTCCACGAAAATTGTGAGCATGATGCGTGAGCGAGGCGCGCGCGAAGTGCATATGCGCATCGCCTGTCCGCCCATTAAATATCCTGACTTTTATGGAATTGACACACCGGATATAGGCTCGCTTCTCGCTGCAAAGTACGACCTTGAGGGCATGCGCCGCTTCCTGAATTGCGACAGCCTTGCCTTTCTGTCGGTCGATGGAACCTATCGCGCGCTTGGCCTTCCGCATCGCGATCCCGCGCAGCCGCAGTTCACTGACCATTGCTTTACAGGCGATTATCCAACCTCTTTGGAGGATTTGGAAGGGCCTGAGGCCGGTCAACAGCGTCGGCTATCCCTGATGGCTGCAGCCGTTTAATGACAGAGAGTGCTGTGTCCCGATTCGATGGCAAAGTTGCGCTCGTGACAGGTGCGTCCCGAGGGATTGGCCGGGCTATCGCGAAAGCGCTAGCTTTGCAGGGGGCACATGTGGTCGCCCTCGCCCGCACGAAAGGCGGCCTTGAGGAGCTCGATGACGAAATACGGGCGGCAGGCGGCGAGATCTCATTGGTCCGCCTCGATCTCAAGGATGGCGCTAAGATCGATGCACTAGGACCCACGCTTTACGAGCGCTGGAAGCGGCTCGACATTTTCGTCGGCAATGCGGGCATCCTGGGTCCGCTCTCGCCACTTGGCCACATCAGCGAGGCTGACTGGTCTGCCGAACTGGCAATAAATCTTACAGCAAACTGGCGCTTACTGCGCACGCTCGACCCTATACTGCGCCTTGCTCCCGCGGCGAGGGTATTGTTCATGACCTCCGGCGGTGCCGAGCGCTGCCGAGCGTATTGGGGTCCCTATTCGGTCTCGAAGGCGGCGCTTGACGCGCTTGCAAAGACCTACGCCCATGAAGTGGCATCGACGAATGTCAAGGTGAACCTTCTAGATCCGGGGCGTATCCGCACGCGGATGCGCGCGCAAGCCTACCCTGGTGAAGACGAGAAAACAGTTCCGGCCCCCGACGCAATCGTTCCGCTCGCGCTTTCGCTTCTTACACCAGAAGTAACCACAAGCGGCGATCTGCACCTGTTCGAACCTCGATAGACTTGAGAGCGCTCGCCGGCGCTCTCTTATCTCGAACCATGTCGATTACTTTGACGTTTCCTCGGGAACAGATTGAGATTAAATCCCGGAACCCAGACCGCAAACCGGTGGGTTTGCGGTCTGGCACCTAAGCAGAAAGTGAAGTTAGCAGGTGCATTTCAACGCGAGGTTCATGTCCCTCGCAATTAGCTTTGGACGCTACGACTAGAACCATCCAAAGAAGCCGCCGCCGCAACCGCCGCAGCAGCCACAGCAAGGCCGATAAACCCGCACAACTCTATAGCAACCGCAACCACAGCCACAGCCAACCTTAACGGCTTCGCTTGCACTTGCCGCCGGAACCCCGCTGACAGCCGCTCCATTCAAAGCAAAGGCATTGCTGGAGAGACATGAAGCTGCAACGAGGCTGAATACTGCAACAACTAACGTTCTCATTTCCGTTACCCTAATATTGGTGTTACTCCTGCCCAGTCATAAAGTTGCCATAACAACCGTAAGATAGCATTAGTTGTATATAGGCGCGTGCTCTCTTAGTCGAATGGCTCCCCATATAAGGACTGCGCATATAACAAGTTGAGCAGACACTTCTTGCAGCCAAGTTAAAAAAGCTCCGTCAAATCCGTTTATCAATCGCAATATCCGCTTCTCTTGAAGTAATTGCACCAATATAAATAATGTATATTGCACTTTACGTAATTGATGAAATCCATTCGAACTTCACTTCCGTTTTATTCCAGCAATACACGATCTTGTTCAGCAACCGTTCAGCTCTGCGGTTGCGCTCCCGCTTGAGAGCAAGAGCGCGCGTACAGGAGCGGACGAATCGAGGCGCGTGCATCGATTCTCGGTGCTGCCCCGATCAGGTCTTCAGCGCCTTGTCGGCGAGTGATTCACACCTCGCGCTGGGGTGTTGATAGTCGCCCGAAAGCTGATTCCGGCACCTCTGTTGCATATAACCCACAGGCACAACCTGTGGACGCAGCCAAGCCAATGAGAATATAACGCGTTGATATCACTGCGTTTCTATCGTGCCTGCCTTCAGATTGTGCTCGCACGCCCTGGCTTTGGCGGGAAAAAATACACGCTTGAGTTTAGTCCGGGATCATGCAAACACAGAACCAGGTTGAGCGTATCACGACATACAATTTTAACGAGAGATTGAGGGAATCATGATCTTCAGAAACTACCTTCGGACGAGCCTAGCCGCTCTCGGTGCGCTCGCTATTGCGTCGATGGCGCCTGCGAAGGCAGCCGACATTTATTCCAATGGAGGCGGCTCCAAGGACGCTGTCTATGTCGCCGCTCCGACCTGGCAGGGCTTCTATTTCGGCGCGCATGCCGGCGGCGCCTGGAGCAATTTCGATAACCATGATCGTAACTTCTTTTTTGACGAAGCCCCGTCGACCGTGGTGCTGAGTTGGGCGTACCATTCGATGGCCGGAATTTGAACGGTACCGGCTTCTTCGGTGGAGCTCAATTTGGATACAATTGGCAGGGCGGCGCCAATTGTTGCTTCGTTTATGGTCTCGAGGTCGATATCGGCGGCTTGGACAATGGCGGCAGAAATCGTGACCTTGTTGTCTTTGGCGACGACCTTACAACAGGTGGCCTACCTCTACAAACCGCCATTGTTAGGATCAAATCCAGCGGCGGCTTTTACGGCGACGTCACCGGCCGTCTCGGTTACACATGGGGCAGCGCGCTCCTCTATGCCAAGGGTGGTTTTGCTTGGTTGAACGCAAACTTTGAAGTGACTGAGCTCCT
>CAVPNP010000003.1:0-24889 GCA_963706665.1 uncultured Alphaproteobacteria bacterium | reverse complement strand
GCAACCCGTTCCCCTCGATAATTGAGATTTAAGCGGCGGCTGCCTTCACGGTCTCGGCCAATTTTTTGAGCGTAAAGGGCTTCGGCAAGAAAATGAATTTCTCATCGTCGCCAAGGTTCTTGCGGAAGGCTTCCTCGGCATAACCGGACATGAACACGATCTTCACATCGGGATTGCGTTGGCGCAAATGGCGAAGAAGGGTCGGGCCGTCCATTTCCGGCATCACAACGTCACTCACAACGAGGTCGATCTGGCCGTTTTCGCGATCCATCACTTCCAACGCTTCTATGCCGGTAGAGGCTTCGAGAACCGTGTAGCCACGGGTTGATAGCGCGCGCGCGAGGCAAAGGAGCGAACGGCCTCTTCGTCTTCGACAAGCAGGACCTTCCCGGTGCCAGTGAGGTCTGCCAATTCATGGTTCGAATTGTTTTTGCTTTGCTTGACCTTAGGTCTTCCTCGGTTTCGACATAGCGCGGAAGATAGATGCGGAACGTAGTGCCGACGCCAATCTCGCTGTCGACCAAGATCGTGCCGCCCGTCTGTTTTACGATACCATAAACAGTGGACAAACCGAGGCCGGTCCCCTTGCCGACTTCCTTCGTGGAAAAGAAGGGGTCGAAAATCTTTTCCAAATGCTCCGGTTGATGCCGGTGCCGCTGTCGCGCACCTCGCACAAAACATATTCACCACGTTCGAGCCCGCGATCTTTCAGGGCAAGCGATTCACGTTCGGTGACATTTGCCGTGCGGATCGTGATTTCACCGCCTTCCGGCATCGCATCGCGAGCATTCAGGCCTAAGTTCATTACGACTTGAAAGAGTTGACCCTCGTCCGCCTTGACGCACCAAAGATCGCGCCCATGCTGGATTTTAGCCTTCACCTTCTCACCAAGGGTTCGCCCCATGGCGGATTGAAATTCTTCTATGATGTCGGTCAATCTCAAGACCGCGGGGCGAAGGGTCTGGCGGCGGGAATAAGCAAGAATTTGCTTCACGAGTTCTGCCGCCCGTGTCGCGTTATTCTTTATATTCATCAAATCCTTGAAGGCCGGATCCGACGCACGGAATCGTCGCAGGAGAAGGTCTGAAAACCCGATAATCGCCGTAAGCAGGTTATTGAAATCGTGTGCGATGCCGCCAGCAAGTTCTCCAACCGCAGCGAGCTTTTGGCTTTGCGTGAATTGCTCGTCATTCGCCGCTGGCGCAGCTTCAAGAGCGATTACAACCGTGTGGACGCCGTCGGCTGCGGGGGCGAACATAAATCGGATGAGCCTGTCCGATGATGCCCGGAGAGCTGCGGTCAGCTCCACCGGAGAGGATGCTGAGAGAAAACTTTCAGAGATGGTCGCCAAGCGATCACGAAGAGCAGATGACGCATTTTCGGAAACAAGGGATGAAAGGGGCTTTCCAATCAATTCCTGTGCCTGGCCCAGGATCCCCTCTCTCTTCTCCGTCACGAGAGTCTGAAAGGCTCTATTGGCCGTCTGCAGAATCCCTTTCGATGTGATGAGCGCCATTGCAACCGGCGACTGAGCAAGGAGCGTCTGGAATCCTTCTTCAACGCCGCCATTCGCAGTGGGCGCCGGAGCAACAATCCAAAGAGAAGAACCGTTTTCGGCCTCCGCTGACACCGGTCGAACATAAAGCATTGCGGGCCAGAAGTTCTTATCGGCGGACGCCACTTGAATCGGAATGGGCCCCTCCGATTTTGTAAGCATTCCTCTTAGGCGCGCCCTGCTGATCGGAGAGCCGCGATGACCTCGCACCAGATCGGTGATTAAGCCATCCACCGGCTTGTCTGGTGAGTAACCGAAAAGTTTCAGGAAGCTTTTATTGGCTCCCTCTATTGCAAAATCATTCGAGACGAGCAGAGCGGGGGCGGGAATAGAATCAAGTGTCGCGACGCGCCCTTCGTTACCCTGCTCAGTTCGCGGGCTTTGCGCGCCACCTGATCCTTCAATCTGCCATATTAAAATAGGTGCAGCCTCGGCGGGGTCCATGACGGGGACAACCTTCAAGGAAGCCTTATCGCCCCCCTTCCATCCCGAAAGTGCAATCGTTTCGGCGTGCGTCCGGCCTTGTCGCGCCGCAGCGAAAAGACGGAAGATCGCGGCAGCGGTGTCAGGATTGGTGCCGCCGAGCTTAGAGAGATCTTGATCCCATCCCGAACTTTCGACTGCGCTCGAAAAAGCCTCGCTCGCCCAAATCACTTTTCCCTTTTTTGTGGTCGCGGCAAGCGGCACAGGAAAAGCGGTAAAAACGCGCCTCGCTTTATCCTGGATAGGACTTCCAGGTGAATTCCACGTCAATTGGCCCGCAGTAAGAAGAATGCCAAGTGCCGCGCCTAAGGTTGCGAGAAGAACGAGCGCGATCACGCCTTGCCCGTACACCGTTAGTAGTGCGGCGGCAATTGCACCAAGTAAAAAAACCACTCCACGTCGTCGCGAACTACGCTGGGCGTAAGGCATTTGTGGCGCGGCCATATGAAATCCTCTTAATAGCGGTCAACTATGAAATGATTCGCGAAAGACTTAGGCATCCGCATCAATTAAGAATGACCGCACAGAAAAAGTTAAAAAAGGGTTACGAAGGCGCTATAGCTCTGATCGCCGCTCCGCAACTGAGCGGCACGTAGCCTCAAAACTTGAGTTTCGATCTGTAACTGGCGGAGGAGCACGTGCGATGGGATCGATGAGTGTAGCCCTGATAATCATGATCGCCGTAATTGCGGTGGGCGGTGCAGGCGTTTATCTATTTTTGCCGTTGCGCAGCGTGGCCTCCACGGGGTTTTTTACACCGCGCGAACGCCGCTTGGCCTTCATTGAACGCGTATCACTCGAAGGTGGGCGGAAGCTGGTGCTGGTGCGCCGCGACGATGTCGAGCATCTGGTTATAATTGGCGGACCCGTGGACGTCGTGGTCGAAACCGGCATCCGAAGCGAGAGGATCAGCGCTGGAGCCACGATGGCGAACGGCCATAGCGACGAGAGATGGGATGGGACATGGGTGCGGCCTGAACCTGTACAAGCGACAGCCAAGCCTGTCGTGCCCGTGGAACCGCAGCTTTCCCTTACGCCAAGCAAGATCCCGGCGGACGAGCCAACGCTTGTGCTGACACCTGCGCAAGAGAGTAAGCCTGCGCATTAGGTGAAATTCAGTCAGCGTTTGTTCTGTTTGTGAGGGTATCGTGCGCGGTAAACATCTGCTTCTGCTTATCTGTGTGGCGATAGGCATTTCAGGCGAAGTCTGGGCTGCCCCGGAGACATCTGGCGAGCATTCCGCCAAAGCTGCTCAAGCTTCGCAAAACCGTACGCCCCAACAGCTTGCACCTTCGAGCTCTTCTTCTGCCGGTGCAGCCTCCGTGCCTTCGATGCCAACTGTGATGGAGCCGGACGCTCAGTCGCAGGAAGCGATGCGTGAGGTCGAAAAGATCAAGACGCAGATAGAAGAACTGCGGCGCAGTGTAGAAGCGAAAGGCCAGCAAGACCGCGACCTTAACGAGATGCGCGAGGCGGCCGAACGCGTCATTAAGCAGGCGGATACTATTCTGGAGGCCGCCCAGCCAAGACAGGCTGAAGTGCAAGAGCGGCTCACCCGGCTTAGTCCGCCGCCGCAGGCTGGGCAGCCGCCAGAACCCGAAGCGGTTACAATCGAACGCAACACGTTGAATATACGTCTGTCCCAGATCTCGGCTCCCATGACTGGAGCAGAGAGCGCTAAGTGGGACGCCGGCAATCTCCTCGACCGCATCAATCGCCGCCGCCGCGTCCTGTTCGCGGAAAGGCTGCTGCAACGCGTGCCAAGTCCTATTTCGCAGGCGTTTTGGACCGATGTTCGTACAAACGCGATAATCGGCTATCGCAAGCTGACCTCTATGGCTCAGCTCTGGGGAAATAGTTTTTTCGATCAAGCGGAATTTTACGCCGCGATATTGGTAAGCGCTCTGGTTTGGTTGTTGACAACCATGGCTGCGTTTTGGGGCATCAATCGGTTCCGGCGCTGGAACGAGCCGGAGGCTCCTCCCTTTTGGCGGCGAGCCTCGTCCGCTGCTTGGGTTGTGTTATTCACAGCCGCACCGCCTGCTGCGACGGCGGCAAGCTTTTATTTGGTTTTCAGGATTGCCGGGCTCGCTGACGCAACAATCGATCACATTCTCGGCGCAGCGTTGGCTGCCGTCTGTACCGTCGCGGCGGTGAATGCAATCGCAGTGACCCTTCTTGCGCCCGGAAAGCCTCACTGGCGTATCTTTGTGGCCTCCGACAAGATCGCGTCGCGCATCCGATGGCTGTGCGTGGGCATGGCCGCCGTCTTTGGCGCCGATCTCATCATGAGCGCGTTTAACGAGGAGCTGGCGGCGCCGCTTTCTCTCGCCATCGCTCAGAACATTATCGCAAGTATCGCATTCGCTACCCTTGGAATGGCGCTGTTTCTTCTGCCGTCGAATAGCATCGAGGTGGAAGGATCAGCGGACATGCGCTGGCTGCGCTTCCTGCGTTTGCCATTCGCCGCTGCCGCTTTAGCTATCTTCGTCTGCGCATTGATTGGCTACGCTGCTCTCGCCCGGTTCCTTGCGGCGCAGATCGTAGTGACTGGCACCATCACCGTGATGCTCTATTTGACCTACGTCGCCGTGGACGCCTTCGCGGAAAGCATGAAGGATGAAAAGGCAATCGCGGGCCGCTGGCTCAAGGAGGAGTTCGGGCTTGACGAACGGGGCCGCGCGCAGGCTGGCCTCCCCATTGCGCTTATTCTGAAGATCGCCGCTTTCTCCGCAGCTGTGCCGTTGATTATGCTTCAGCTCGGCTTCGACTGGGGCGATGTGCGCCATATCGTGCGTCAAGCTTTCTTCGGTTTCGACATTGGGAATATCAGAGTTTCCTTCGCCTCGCTCTTCGGCGCTCTCATTGTCTTTGTCGTTGCCTACACATTAGCTCGGATTTTTCAGGAGTGGCTCGACAGGCAAGTGCTGGCAAAGGCGGGCATGAGCGGCAGCGCGAGAGACTTGATCCGCACAGGCACCGGCTATGGCGGGATCGTCATCGCAGGCGTGGCTGCTTTTTCGTCAGCGGGAGTGAGCTTTTCGAACTTCGCCATCGTAGCTGGCGCGCTTTCAGTCGGCGTCGGTCTTGGCTTGCAGGGCGTTGTGAATAATTTCGTCTCGGGCCTGATATTGCTCGCTGAACGGCCCATAAGGGTGGGCGATTGGATCGAGGTTCGCGGCGAAGAAGGAATTGTAAGACGCATCAGCGTGCGGGCGACCGAATTGGAGACGTTCGACCGGGCGCATATCGTCATCCCAAACTCGATGCTGATCTCGGACAGGGTAAAAAATTGGACGCTTCATAATGAGATGGGCCGCGTGGTCCTTCCTATCAGCGTCGCGGTCGCGAGCGATCCGGAACAGGTGCAAGAAATCCTGCAAAAGGTCGCATCAGACCACGTTGAAGTGTTGGAGTTGCCTGCTCCTCTGGTTTATTTCGAGAACGTGACTTCCACTTCGCTCGACTTCAAATTGTTCGTCTATCTTCTGAATATAAACCGTTCCATAAACGTCCGAACTGAACTGCGCATTGCCATTATGAAGGCGTTTAGAGAACGCGGCGTGCAAATCCCGCATTCCGAGCTTGATGTTTTTATTAGAGAATTCCGCGGAACGGCGCTTGAACTCGGCAAGAAGCTAACGCAAGGCGCCCCCGGCATCGACCTGAGCGGCCTTAAGCTTGGGAATGAGCAGGAGGACCTCAAGAACTAGGCCGTAACAGTAGCGTCATGAAGGCACATGCGAGTCGATTCCGAACAAACAAATTTCGAATGCCAGGCTTGGGCAGCCGAACAGATCAAACGGCGCCACGGTTGTGCGCCCACCGAGTTTTCGCTGATAAAAGCGCGCGCTTGGTCAACGGTCTGGAAGGTATCCACGCGCAGCACGCGCTACTTTTTGAAGGCTTGCGGTCCTGGCTTCGAACGTGAGGCACGCCTGCTGCCACTAATAGCCAGTGAATTCGCAGACGTTGTGCCCCAGGTGATTGCCGCTGATGATAAGTCAAACTGGCTTCTTAGCGAAGATGCTGGTCAATCCTTGCATGAAATCATCACCGATGACAGGGATCAGGCCCTGGAACACTTGCGCGCAGCATTGCGAGCTTATGCCAAAATGCAGTTCGAGATCTCGAAGGGAAGATCGCGAGTGGGACCGGGAAATCTCGCGGATCATAGTCTCGAACGACTGCCGGACCGCTTGCACTTCGCTCTCGACGATGCCGAGATGCTCAGTCTCGGAGGCGCGACGGAGCAAATTATCGCTCGTCGCGCCGGAGCTGTTGAACGGTGCCGCGATCTCTGCCTACGCCTGGCGCTGTTCGGTGTCCCGCATTCGATCGAACACGGCGATCTACATCCGAATAACATTATGGTGGGCGCCGGATCCCCACGCATCATAGACTGGGGGGATGCCTCGTGGTCACACCCGTTTTGTTCAATGGCCATTTGTCTCGACATGTCTCGTCAAGCCTTCGGCGGGGCATTCCCTGAGGAGGGCGACGTAGTGGCCGCGTATCTCGACATATGGCGCTCAATGGGAAGCGAAGCGACACTTCTGCAAGCTGTCGCGCTAGCAACGGCACTTCGACCAGTACACGGCATCTTGTTGTGGACCCGTGCCTACAATGCCATGCAAGGTGAGGCTCGACGGGTCTCGGCCGGTCACGCGGTCCAATGGCTTGGCGCATTCTAAACTTCAATATCGCCAATGAAGCGCTTTCCATGGTGGCCGAACTCCAAAGCGAGCTCTTGTGGTTTTCTACTGCTGTAATCGCCTACAGCCAGCCTTTGAGTTTAAACCAATAAAATGGAATGATCGCCGAGATAACCATAAGCACCAAGGCCATGGGATACCCGAAGGCCCATTTCAGCTCCGGTATTTTTTCAAAATTCATTCCGTAAATCGTGCCCACCAGAGTTGGGGGTAAAAAGAGTACCGCCGCGACGGAAAAAACTTTGATGATTTGATTTTGCTCGTAACTGATGAGGTTGAACGTCGCGCTTTGGAGATGTCCCACCTCCGAAATCAAATGCGCCGCGTACTCAGTGAGCGAGTGGACGTCGCGGTCGAGACTTTTGAGATTTGTTCGCGCACCGTCATTGAGCCAAGCCGCTGCGCTCTGACGGAAGAAAGTCAAAAGACGATTGATACTCAGGAGACTTTCGCGAAGCTTAGCAAGAAGCGCTGTGTGCCGGCCAAGTCTTTCAATAGTGAATTGGAGATTGAGCTTTGGGCGTTTTTGATTTTGGGGCGTGGCCTCCCCATCAAATAACTCCACGACAACCTTATCTAAGTCGTTGGTCACAGATTCGAGGACAGAAGCAATTCGCTGAGTAATCTGCTCCAAAATCGATGTAAACAGAAGGTCACTTGTCGCATGTGCGTTGGGAAGCCGCGCACATTTCTCTTCGAAAGTTTTAAAGGGCAGCGTGTCGGTTTCGCGGACAGTCAACAAATGCTTTGGCGTCAGTATGAATGTGACGGGAGAGCGAATGGGTCTCTGCACGGACACACCGGCGACGATTATCGCGGTCATATATATTGCGCCGCGGGACTCGTAGAAGCGAGCCGAGTCCTCAATATCGCGCATTTCGCCTTTTGTTGGAATATCAAAGCCAAGCGCTTTTTCGACGGCCGCTTCTTCCTCCTTTGAAGGATTGATTAGGTCAATCCAGATGGCGCCCTCGGCAGCCCGACCCTTCAAGTCTGTTTCTGGCCGGCGTCTCAAACCTTCATTTTCGATAGAGTAGATCTGCAACATATTAGCCCAGTGTTCAGAGTTTGCCGCCTTATAGACACCGGCGGCAATCTAAAGGCTAAGGATTGCTCCGCGCATCTCTACGAGCGTGTGCTGAACGGCAATCACGAGACTGCCGTTCCAGATATCGTCCCAATGCCGCCAAAGCGTAATCAAGTATCCTTTCTTTTTGCACCCTGTCAAAGCGGTAGCGTGGAAGCGCGCAAAGCATCGCAAGAGCGGTCTTCAGATCAGCGTCGATAATTGAAAAAGCGTTAGCTACCGACACACCGTCCAAACCGTCAGATCGGGCAGCCGTAAGAACCGAGATGTCATCCAGTAGCTGAGCGTTTTGGCGCAATCTTCGCAGTCCCAGCCTCGCTCTGCGAATGTTCTCTAGCTTGCGGCTTTCGTCCTGAGCCAAAATGCCAAGCACACTGAAAGCAATGTGAAACCCTGGTCCAAGGCCCAGATCCTCGATGATATAATAGGCTTGTTCCACGGAATCTGGCTGAAGGACTGGGTGGGAGTCTTCCTGAGGAGGTCTATTCGAGCATCTGGTTTTGACATTAGGTTGGGACCGCAGTCCCTGCCGTTGTAAACCGTTCGCGCCGTCCTGGTTCAGAGCACCGGCTCCTTCTTCGATGACCGGCTTGGCTGAAATTCTAACTCGAGGGCCGGAACATCAACCGCCACGGCCTTCTCGTCGGCCGCAAAACGCATCGCCTTTGACCTGCTGGCGAATAGGCCGCCGACCGAACCGTCGTTGGCTTGGGCGACCCAGTAGCCATGGCGGCTTTGGCCAACCAACAAGTATATCGCGGGACGATGAAATCTGATGCCGTTGACTGGAAACGCAGTCATATACGCTGTCTCCTGTTGAGGACAACGCATATACGTCGAGCGACATATAAAAGCGACGGCGCTCCAGCCGCGCCGGAATAGGAATGTCATATATCGATGCGACGACAATCGCGGCGAAGCAGTGATTATTTGGCGGCATTCCCGCCGGACTTACGCGCCATCCCGAAAATCAGAGGCTCGTCTGGCTCTCCCTCAAGATAATCAGCATTGTTAAGATAGCCGAGACGTCCAAGGCTTCGAACAAGCACTTTGCCGCTGTCAGGATAAACACAGACCTCGTCCGGCTCGTGTGGTCCGATCGCCAGATAGGTCAGATCACTCTCGAATGGGTTGGCAAGCTGATGGGCGATGCCCGTACCCGCTGGACAGGAAATGCAGTCACCTGAGCGGATCTCCGTGACCGTGTCGCCATAGCGAAGCACGCCCCGTCCGGAAAGAACGTAGAAAACCTCGTCCTCAAGCTGATGGGCGTGGAATGGACAGCCAGATGCGCCAGGTGGAATCCGAGTTAGGACAACGCCGAGTTTCCCGCCCATTTTACGCATAGCCGGTGTTAGCCGCTTGTCCATGCTGCGCCAATAGGGGCCCCCGTTTTGTTCTACCTCTTTGATGTCCTCGATATTGACGATCTGCGGAGGGTGTTCGCTCATCGGGATGCGTCCTATTTTCTGCTAAGAATCAGCTTGTATGGCGGTGCGTGGCCTACAAAAAGGGTACGTGACTAAGCGAGGAGACTTGTTCTTATCATATTTCAGCCTCGCGAAGCTGTGCTGGCCAGCACAGCCTAAGCCTTCCACGTGGGATATATTGGGTATATGTAGGATGTCCATTCGGGGGAAGTAGCGTCTCTTGCACTTCAGGGATTGAGGCGGCCAATAGATTCCGCGCCTTCATACCTTCACCAGGTCAACAATTTCCGGCCAAAGTTCCCCTCCTGGTAATCCGTCATCTGTCGCAGTTTTCCGAAGGAAAAGTTCATGAAGTCGCGTCTCGCTTTGTCCGTGATCGTGCTTTCTGCTGCATATCTCGCTGGAGCCTATCTCAACTTGCAAACTCCGCTCATAACTGGACAGTTAGCGGGTCAGCAATTTGGCAACAGCACCCCTGGGTTTGTTGATACTCAGCTTTGGTCTCGCATTCTCGCGTCGGCGGCCATCATCATTCCAGTCGTGGTCCTGGCCCTCTTGGCGGCGATCTGGTGGAAACCTTCAAAACGTTTGCTCGCTCGCCTCGTGAGTGCGGCGACGGCCATTCTGCTCCTCATGAGCATGGACCAAAGAGCCTACGCGTATTACGACCAAACGAATTACACGGAGGCCTATTTTATCCTCCCCAACGAATCCGCCTTCTTCATCCCCGATGTTGGTGCGAACAAAGACACCCAAGCTGGCTTTGGCTCGGAAGCTTATCTGCAAGAGAACAAGATCCCGGCGAAACGTTTCGAGATACCTCATCAAAAACTGACAGGTACGTCCTATTGGACCAACTATTACGTGCCTACAGGCCGTTTAATTATCGTCGATCGCACGCCCTATAATCGTGAATGGACTGCTGCTACTCATCGCGGAACATCGCATAAAGATGAGTCGATGCCTTGCCAAAGCAAGGAAGGGCTAAACGTTACTGCCGAAGTTGGAATCGCTGTGTCGGTACGTGAAGAGGAAGCTGCCAAGTTCCTCTACTGGTTTGGGGTGAAGCCTCCCGCCGGCGACCGCAAAGACCCCCAGGTCATCTTCACCTCGGTTTACTATGGCCGCAACCTTGCGGAAGTTATGGATGGCGTTGGCCGTGGCCAAATACAAACTTTGGTTTGTAACGAGATCGGAAAATATCCGCTTGATAAAGTGAATGAGATGTACGTTCACATCATCGAGGAAGTGAAGCTGAAGGCAGATGAGTTCTTAAAGACCCGCGGCATAACCCTTGATTATATTGGCTGGTCTGGCACTCTCACTTTCGACAAAGATGTTCAAAAGGCGATTAATGATAATTACACCGCTCAAAAAATATCGCCAGTCCTTGATGTCCTGAAAACCAAAGCGCTCCTGGACGCGATTGAAAAATGGAATGGGCAAATTCCCGCGATGCCGAGCGTTGTTGTGTTGCCAAGCAACTTGGCTGACATTGTTACTGGTCTCGTCAAATCGCCTGAGCCTGAGAAAAAATAGCAGTACTAACTGGGCTGTTCAGGGTGGGGGTACAGAAAATTGACTCTAAGTTTACCCTAATGCGCGGGCGCGCATTTGACGCCTATGCTTGGCCGTCAGAGTTCTTGTAACCTACCATTGAATTCTTCTGGCGAAGCTTGAGGTGATGGGATGTCGATTTGGGGGAAGTTGACCGGCGCGGCTGCGGGCCTCGCTGTGGGAGGGCCGATTGGCGCGCTTGTCGGTGGACTTGCAGGCCACCTCGTCATCGATCACCACAATGACCATGCGTCTTCAGAACACGCCAAGCAAGTGGCGTTTACAGTTGGCGTCATAGCTCTCGGTGCCAAGATGGCGAAAGCCGACGGTGCCGTCACCAGAGATGAAATTGAAGCGTTTAAAGAGGTCTTTCAGGTTCCGCCGGGAGAAGCGCGCAACGTCGCGCGGCTTTTCAATCTGGCGAAGCAAGATGTGGCTGGCTACGAACTTTATGCACGTCAACTCGACCGGCTGTTCCATAATGATCGGGCGCTATTGACGGACGTGATGGATGGTCTATTCCATATCGCGATGGCGGATAACCGGTTGCACCCCAACGAAGAGGCCTTCCTTATAAACGTCTCGAAGGAGTTCGGCTTTACCGAAAAGGAATATCTCGCCGTCAAGGGCAGGCACTTTAAGTGCGATATGTATGACCCTTACAATGTTCTGCATGTTTCGCCACAGGCAACCGACAGCGAGCTAAAAATCCATTATCATAAGCTCGTCGCCGAAAACCATCCGGACAAGCTCATTGCGCGCGGCGTTCCCGCAGAGTTCGTGGATATAGCGACGAAGAAAGTCGCCGCTATAAATGCGGCCTATGAAGAGATTAGATCCGCGCGGCAAGCGCTTCATTGAGGTATTGATACCCGAATGGACGGATATGCGCGACTTTACACCCGATAGCTCTCTTGTGTCGCAGGTCCGCCCGGCAGCGAACCATGAGGCGCGCAAGGGTGGCTTCACGCCAGACATTCTCCTTTTACATTATACCGGCACGCCAACGGTCGAGTTCGCAATTCAATTGCTTACGGCGGCTGATTCCGGGGTTTCGTGCCATTACGTAATCGACGAGGCGGGCGGAATTATTCAGTTGGTGCCCGAAGCGCTTCGTGCCTGGCATGCGGGAGTTTCGCATTGGCGCGGAGTGGAAGACATTAATTCCTGCTCCATCGGCATCGAAATCCAAAATCCCGGTCACGATGGCGGCTATCCCGATTTTCCGGAAGCGCAGATGCGCGCCGTGGAAGCACTATCTCTTGATATTGTGCGCCGCCGCGGCATCAGGCCGGAGTGCGTTCTTGCCCATTCAGACGTCGCGCCAAGGCGAAAGATTGATCCAGGTGAGAAATTCGATTGGGGAAGATTGGCGGCTGCGGGCGTGGGCCATTGGGCGCCGGAATCTCCTTTTTGCAGCGGCCCAGTCCTTTCCATGGGTATGGCAGGACTAGGCGTGATACGCTTGCAGGAGCAATTGCGAGACTATGGTTACGGCGTAGAGGCCACCGGCCTTTTCGACGAAGACACGAAATTGGTGGTGAAGGCGTTTCAGCGTCATTTTCGCCCCACTTTGGTTGATGGCATTGCTGACATATCAACCTTGGAAACCTTAGACGCCTTGCTCGCCGCTTTGCCCCAAGCTTGAGTTTCGGTTTGCGAAATTTCCAACGCATTTAGCCCGGCAAACACAGCTTTTCGCATCACCGTCGGCAGGGCGAATTTGTCGAGATCAGGAAGCGGAGCCCAGTCACCGCCGAATTTCTCCGCTGCGTCCGCGTGCAAATCGGCGTCTGTTGCAAAGACCTGCAATTCCAGATGAAAATGCGTGAAAGTGTGGCGCACCGTCTGCCCTTGCTTCCAACCTTTTTCATCCCGGCGCTTTCGATTCTCAGGTGAGGCGGAAGCGTTGTGATGGTGGTGCCACTCCGTGCACGGAACCTCCATCATGCCGCCGAGCAGTCCCTTGTCCGCCCTGCGGCGCAGAAGAATGGAATCTCCGCTAAGCTGCCGCCGCAACATGACAAAAGCGTCGCCGCGCCTTATTGGACGCTCGGGCTTTAAGCCTTTGCGAGGAAAGCGCTCAGGCTCGCCCTGCTCGGCGGCGACACAAAAGCCCCTGACTGGACAAACAAGACATGATGGCGAGCGTGGAGTGCAGATCGTCGCGCCCAAATCCATCATAGCTTGCGCGTAATCTCCAGGCCGGTCCTCAGGAGTGAGGCTCGCCGCAAGACGCCTTATCGCTGGCTTCGCGCCTGGAAGCGGCGTTTCAATCGCCGCAATGCGTGCCAGGACCCGCTCCACATTGCCATCGACAACGGTCGCCTTCCTCCCGAAAGCGATGGCGGCTATAGCGGCAGCCGTGTACTCGCCGATGCCCGGAAGCTTTCGCAGCGCCTCTTCCGTCTCGGGAAATCCAGAAAGTGCAATCTCTTCGGCGCAAGCGTGTAGATTTCTGGCCCGCGAATAATATCCAAGACCTGCCCAAGCTGTGAGAACTTCATCGCGTGGTGCTGCCGCCAGGGCGTCAACCCTAGGCCATTTTCTCAGAAAATTGGCGAAATACGGAACAACCGCTTTCACGGTCGTCTGCTGTAGCATGACCTCCGAAAGCCATACGTGGTAGGGATCGGATTTCTCGCCGGGCGGCGATCTCCATGGCAGATCCCGGCGAGCGCGGTCATACCAGCAAAGGATTGCATCCTGGAACGCGGCCGGGATGAAATTCAGCGGCAAACTGTGTGAAGACGGCATCAGGAGCCGTTCATTCGTTGCCCGGGCCTTCCTCTTATTCTTTTGCGAATTTACCGAATCAGCCATGCCGTGGGGTATGACGCTTCAGTATCATCACGGCAAGACCTCACAATCGTCGGCAACATCCAATTCGCGTGGCCCTGTTGCCGTGGGCCGTTTCGTCGCGCCGATAGCGGGCGAAGCGCTGAGCAAGGGCGGCACCATTATGGCGGCGCTTCTCACCGAGTGGCCAGCCATCGTAGGCCCGGCGCTCGCGTCATTTACGGCTCCGTCGAAGTTGAGCAAAGCTGCGCCTGGACAGCCGAACGAACGGCCAGCAGCAAACCTCCTTTTGAAGGTTGAGCCTGCGCGAGCTCTCGAAGTTCAATATATGATACCGCAGCTTGTCGAGCGCATAAATCAAGCGCTTGGGTTCAGGGCCATCGCCTCCATCCGTTTGGTGCAAGCTCCTTTGCGGGCAGCGCCATCGAAGCCACGCGCGGCAGTCATTTCAGAGACCATTTCAAAGGCCATACCAGAAGCAGCTTCGCCGCTCGAAAAGGCACTCGCCCGCATGAAGCAGGGCATGAAGGCCCGAGGCGATGCGTCGTTGAGCTCTTCGTGATCGATGCCGATCTTGCATTTTGCGTGAGACCGTTTCAAATGCGTGAAATCCGTTTCTTTCCAAAGGGGTTCCCCATGCAGCCGATACGTTCCCTGTTAGTCGGGACCGTCATTATTCTCACCGCAATGATTGCCGCACCGGCCTTCGCGGAAGATCAAAAGCCGACGCAAGATCAGAAACCGGCGCAAGACCCAACGCCATTGCCCGAAATATCCATGGGCAAGGCAGACGCGCCGATCACGATCGTTGAATATTCCTCTTTAAGTTGTCCCCATTGTGCTGATTTCCACAAGAACGTGTTGCCAAAACTGAAATCTGAGTACATCGACACCGGCAAAGTACGTTATGTCGTGAAAGAGTTCCCGCTGAATACTCCGGCGCTCGCTGGCGCTGTTGTGGCTCGTTGCCTCGATCCAATGCGCTATATTCCGTTTATTGAACTTCTGTTTTCCAAGCAGGAAGATTGGGCTTTCAAGAACGACGCCTTGGCTCCGTTGCAGCAACTAGCGCGTCAGGCGGGAATGACCGAAGAGCAGTTTAATAAGTGCATTGATAATGAAGACCTTCAAACAAAAATTCTTGCCACTAGGGATCAAGGTTCAAAACAGGGCGTGAATGCAACGCCGAGCTTTTTCGTAAATGGTCAGCTACTTAAAGGCGTCGCTACGATTGAAACGCTCTCAGAGGCGATGAAGCCATACCTTGAAAAAAAGGGATGATGATAATCAAGGCCCGAAGGAATACTTCGGGTACGACTTTCGCAAAGGGCGCCATAGCATCGGCCTGCGCTCTACTCCTTGCCGCATGTAGTGCAATGCCCGGACTTTCTTCGATGCCGTCGCTTTCAGCGTTCGGCGTCGAGGCTGCTGAAGCTGACGCAGATAATTCCAGCGAAGCCGCGCAGAGAGCTGCAAATTTGGCGAAGCTGGCACAGCCGGGGCCGCTTGGCGATAGATCGGTGGGCAACGCAAACGCGCCCGTGACGATCATTGAATATGTATCGTTGACCTGTCCGAACTGCGCCAAGTTTCAGTCCGCCGCGCTACCGCAGATTAAAAAAGCCTACATCGACGAGGGTAAGGTGCGACTGGTTGTTCGGGAGTACCCGATCGGGCAGGTAGCACTTGCTGCGGCGCTCGCTGTTCGCTGCCTCCCCGATAAGGATAGTTTGAAGGCGGCGGATAAGCTCCTGCTGAACCAAAAAGACTGGGAAACGCAGGAGGTCGAAAGAGACAAACTTTACGACGCCGTCAAATTTTCCGGGCTGAAGCGCAATAAGTTTGAAGAATGCCTCAACGATCGCAACCTTGGCGATGCAGTGGCCGCGATTAAGCAACGTGGCCGGTCGGCTGGCGTGGCCGGTACACCAACATTCTTCGTCAATGGAAAGAAGGTCGACGGGGCTGTGTCCTTCGCAGAAATGCGGACGGAGATCGAAGCCGCATTGGCTTCGCAACAATACGCGGCGCAGAGAGTGGCGGCGGCCCAATAGGCACGGCTTTCAATCGGCTTTTAGCTAAATCCACGGTTTTGTAGCGCTGGATTGCTTCGCTCCGCTCGCAAAGACGCCGCTGGAGAGGTCGTCGCGAGGCGCAGCGATCCAGGAAAGGGCCTCAGTGTTCCTGCGCAACAATGATGTGCATGGCGGTGAGCTTGCGTTTGCTGAACCACGCGCGACTCACATAGCCTCTACGCAAATGCGTTTACGCTTGTAGAGGTGCGCTTTGCACATTTCACGGCTTAGGCTTCTCGGTTTCAAATCCTTCGTTGAGCCGACAGAGCTTTTCATCGGCCCGGGACTAACCGGCGTCGTCGGCCCAAATGGATGCGGTAAATCCAATCTGTTGGAGGCGCTTCGCTGGGTTATGGGCGAGACCTCCTATAAGAGCATGCGCGGCTCCGCGATGGACGACGTGATTTTTGCGGGTACCGATTTGCGGCCTGCCCGGAACATGGCCGAAGTCATGATCGCCATCGACAATTCGAAACGCACAGCACCAGCGGCATTCAACGATGCCGACGTGCTCGAAATTTCGCGGCGAATTCAGCGCGAAGCGGGATCGATCTACAAAGTCAACGGTAAGGAAGCCCGCGCCCGCGACATTCAAATTCTTTTTGCCGATGCCGCGACGGGTGCGCGCAGTCAGGCTCTTGTGCAGCAAGGACAGATCGGTCAGCTCATCAATGCGAAGCCACAAGAGCGGCGGCGCATTTTGGAAGACGCGGCTGGGATTGCCGGACTGTACAGCCGCAGGCATGAAGCTGAACTGCGATTGAAGGCAGCCGAAGTGAATCTTGAGCGCCTGCAAGATGTCATTGGGCAGATTGGCAATCAGCTGCAAAGCCTGAAGCGGCAGGCGCGGCAGGCCCAAAAATACAAGGAACTGACGAACGAACTGCGCAGGCTTGAGGCGGTCCAGCATCATCAGCACTATACCTCTGCCAATGCAGCGGTAAAGACCGAAGAGACAGGGCTTTTCGAAACTCTTCGTGCGGTGGGCCAGTTCACGCAGAGTGAGTCCGCGGCGCTTCGCGCGCAGGCGGAATCCGCGGATGCATTGCAGCCCCTGCGTGATGAAGAGGCAACGCGCGCCGCAGTTCTGCATCGCATCGAAGTTGAACGCGACCGGCTCGACCGCGAGGAAGCGCGCGCAAAAGAGCGTCAAGTGGAGCTTCAGGCTCGCCTCGATCAAATCCATAAGGACGCTGAGCGTGAAGACCAGGCTCTCTCCGAGGCGCGTGAACTGCTCGCCAAATTCGACCGGGAAGAAGAGGCGATCAAGTCTCAGGGTGACGGTGCTGAGGCTCGCGTGCAAGCCGCATCCCGAGTGGAGACTGCGCTTGAGGCCTTAAACGAGGCGGAAGCCGTGCTTTCGGCATTGACCTCCCGCGTCGCGGAGCTTCGCGCAGAACGGCGGCAATTCGAAGCCCAAATCGCGGACCACAATGCGCGCGCGAGCCGCTTTGCTGTACAGGAAGCCGATATTGGCCGCCAAATCGCAGAGTTAAGGGCGAAGACAGGCGCCGGTTCGCCTGCTGAGGCCTTGCGCGAGGATGTGGCGAGGCTCGAAGCGCAGCTTGAGTCGCTGGAAGAAGATATTTTCGCTGCCGAGGCGGCGGTCGCGCAATCCCGCGTCCGGGAAAAGGATACGCGCGATGCGGCTGGAGCGGCCCGGCTCCGGGCCAAGGGCCTTGAGACGGAAGTCGCGACGCTTATCAAGCTCCTAAAACCGGCAGAGGCTGGCCGCTATAAGCCCGTCGTTGACCAGATATCCGTTTCGCGTGGCTTCGAAATTGCCCTTGGTGCGGCCCTTGGCGACGATCTCGACGTAACAGCCGATGAGGCTGCACCGACCCGGTGGTCGCTTGTGAGCGATAGCGCGGGTGATCCTTCACTGCCGCAAGGCGTGGAGCTGCTTTCATCCTATGTAAAGGGTCCACTGGAACTCTCGCGGCGGCTCGCGCAAATTGGCGTCGTGGCCACGAGGGCGGATGGCGACAAGCTCAAGGACGGTCTCAGACCAGGGCAAAGGCTTGTTAGCAAAGAGGGTGATCTTTGGCGGTGGGACGGCTTAGTTGCCGCTGCAAACGCTCCGAGCGCGGCCGCACGCCGCCTTGCCGAGCGCAATCGGCTCACCGGCCTTGAAGCCCAGCTTGAAGAAATAAATGCTGCTGCGGAGCAGGCCGAGCTTGATCGTCAAGCGGCACAGACAGCCGCCACCGAAGCTCTGGCCGCCGAAAAGCGGCTTCGCGACGCCACCCGCGCAGCACAAGCCACGCTTGCCCAGAAGCGCGCCGCATTTTCGCAAGCGGAGCGGGCCGCGTTAGAGCAAGCTAACAAGCTCGAAAGCTTGGAAGAGGCTCGCGAGCGTGCTGCTTATGCGCGGGAAGAGGCTGAGGCTGCTCGTGAGACTGCGCAGGAGGCACTCGCTGGAGCACGTCCCGTCGAACAGGCAGAGGCTGAGCTTGCGAGGCTAAAAGAGCAGGCAAACGGCAAGCGCAACATCTATACCGAGGCTAAGGCCGCGCTTGACGGCATTGAGCGCGAAATTCGCGGCCGTCAGTTCCGCATTAAGGCTATCGGCGAAGAACGCGCGCGCTGGCATCAGCGCATGCAGGGTGCCAATGCGCAAATTGCCAGTTTGGAAGAGCGTGTTAGTGACATAAAAGCCGAGCTTGCGTCGCTGGCCGAGCTGCCGGCGCAGATCACTGATCGGCGCAATAAGATTCTAACGGAAGTTAGCCAGGCCGAAACTGCACGCAAAGCAGCAGCGGATAAGCTCGCTCAAGCGACGAATAATTTGCGCGAAGCGGACCGGGCTGTGCGCGAGGCGCAGTCCGGGCTTTCTTCCGCGCGGGAAACGAAGGCACGGGTGGAGGCGCGGCTCGAAGCGGCCCGCGAACGGCGCTCTGATCAGGCGCGTCTCATCCGCGAGAACTTCGAATGTCAACCCGAAGAGGTGCTGAAGTCCGCAGGCGTGGATGACATTGACAGCATGCCCCCGTTGCACGAGGTCGAGCAACAGATCGTAAAGCTGAAGGCGGAACGCGAGCGGCTCGGCGGTGTAAATCTTCGCGCCGAGGAGGAGGCCGCGCAGCTCGGCGGCGAGTTTGACGGGCTTGAGACCGAGCGCGCCGATCTCACCGAGGCTGTGGCGAAGCTGCGCGTCGGAATCGGGAACCTCAATAAAGAAGGTCGCAAACGGCTGCTTGAGGCTTTCGACATAGTGAAAGCGCATTTCGAACGGCTGTTCAAAATTCTTTTTGCCGGTGGCGAGGCCGAGCTACAGCTTATTGAAAGCGATGATCCGCTTGAAAGCGGCCTTGAGATCTTGGCACGTCCGCCGGGAAAGAAGCCGCAGGTTCTTACGCTGCTCTCTGGCGGCGAAAAGGCGCTGACTGCGCTCGCGTTGATTTTCGCGGTTTTTCTAACCAATCCCTCGCCGATTTGCGTGCTTGACGAGGTGGACGCCCCACTTGACGACGCCAATGTCGACCGTTTCTGCACCATGATGGAGGAGATGGCGAGAACGACCGAAACGCGCTTCCTTGTTATCACCCACCATCCGATGACCATGAGCCGCATGAACCGCCTCTTCGGCGTGACCATGCATGAAAAGGGTGTGAGCCAGCTCGTGTCCGTGGATTTGCAGGCGGCGGAACGCTTCCGCGAGGCGAGTTAGTACCCGGAATGATTGATGCGCGAAACGGGGCTTTAGGCGTTTTTGGTGGACCTCGGATTTTTGCCAGACGAATGGCCTTGCAGTCTCATTATAGCTGTCGATGAACGCCTGGATGTGCGCCTTCAGTTCGCCGATGGAGGTGAAGGACGTGCCGGAAAGCGCCTTTCCGGCGAGGATCGAGAACCAGATTTCCACCTGATTAAGCCAGGACGCCTTTGTGGGCGTGAAGTGGAAGTGAACGTTAGGATGGCGTTTAAGCCAGCGGTCTTCCTTGGGCTTGTGGGTGTTGAGGTTGTCGAGGATGACATGGATGTCGCGGCCAGGATGCGCGGCGGCGATCCGGTTCATAAAGTCCAGAAATTCGACCCTGCGGCGCCTTTTGTATTGCCGTCCCGTCATCGAACGCCGCAAACAAAGTTGTGGTTCCGTGCCGCTTGTAATCGTGGCTTTGCCCCGTCAAGGCGCGCCCGTTGGCGAGTTTGAGATAGCCTTGTTTGCGTTCCAGAGCTTGGATGGAGGGCTTTTCGTCGACCGCAAGCACGAGCGCGTTGCGCGGCGGATTAAGATAAAGCCCCACGATTTCGGCCGCCTTCGCCGCAAAATCGGGGTCATTGCTCGCGCACCAGCTTTTGCGCGCGGCAAGATCGATCTTCTGGGCGCGAAGAAAGCGCCAAATATATTGCACATCGACATCGCCAAGAGCGGAGGCGATCAGCGGTCCCGTCCAGCGCGCATAGCCCTTCGGCACGGGGCTGTCGAGAGCAGCAGAATGCGTTTGCCGGTCTGTGCCGTGTATTTGGGATCGTTGCCCCGGTTGCCGGTCTCATCGAGTCGCATTAGTCCTGCGCCGCGCGCTCGTGCTCAAATGTCAAATTCAAAAGCTCCACTAGAATCAAAAAGTTACTAGCCTTTGATTCCGGCATTTGCTCTCGATGGCCGCAAGCGGATGCAAATCCGATCACCTCCCCGCCAGCCGCTTTTCGGCGTAGCGCACCCGCCATTTCGAGGCCGTACCCGTTGTACAGCCCACCTCGCGGCCGATTGCGCGCGTTGGAAGACCATCGGCCGCCAAAAGCACAATCCGCGCCCGCTGGCGCAGCCGATGTTCCGTTTTCGTCGAGCGGGCGAGCGCTTCAAGCTCGGCCCGCTCCTCTCCAGTCAATATAATCGCTGTCGCCTCAGGGATGCTTTTCATACATCCTTGAATCACGACTCATCGATTAGCGATAGTGGGTACTAGCTAGGTTGTCTTGCGCCGATGCATAAATGGGCGCGCTCTGATTCTAGTGAGCGTCGGTCCACACACAGCGGTAGGAAGGCATTCAATGAAATACGTCGCTCTTTACTATCACAGTACGCGCGAATTGGCTTGGACTGGTGCCGCGATGTCCGTTGTGGACCTCGTCGATGATTTCGAGGCGGAGACTGGCCGATCTATTGATGATGTCTCTTGGAAAAACATCACCAAGGATAAATTCGACGAACTGAACGATGAGTAAGGTGGCGCGCTTCTTCTTCAGAGACCAAGGACGTGCCAGTCAGACACATCCCTTAATTTGAACGTCCCAAAAGACGACGTGGTCATTCGTCGCCACAATTCTTGCTCCGCGCTTTCAGCCATGTAAAACTTGGCCTGCGGAACGCCATAACTTTAGGCTTTGGCAAGTCTAGAAAGTTCAGAGGCGATATGATCGCAGGCCTCATCGTCGAATTTCTGGTGCAATTCCTTCGTCTGCATCAAGCTCAGCTGGTATTTTAAATTATCGTGAGAGTATTTTTGACCTACCATAACTTGGATTCTGAAAGCTTGGTATTGCAAGCCGGTCGCCGCTTGAGGGCTAGGCAGTTTCCAATGCTGGCGCAAGATTGCTTCAACTGTTTCGATATCAAGGGTCATGATTTTTTCCTTGGCGTTTGTTGTAGGAAACAAGGACGGGCGAGCGCCGACGCGAACTCCTTGATCTGCGGGACTGTCTTCTTCGTCGAAGGCAGATAGGCTGATTCCGAAAGGACTAATTGCAACGATCAAGGGGCATCGTTCGGGGTCGATGCCTCAAAAGCCGACAGCATTCCCTTCGATATTGCACATGCGCGGTCTTATCGAGGCGCGGAAATTAGAAATACGGCTTTCGCCGCTCATTCGTCGTCAACCATTTCACGCCCCATATCGAATATCGCATCAGCGAAATTCGTCAGGGACTGCCAATTGCGGTCTTTGTCATAGTTCTCACAATATTGCGCAAATTTGTCCGGTTGGACGTTTACCAAAATAATGGTCTTGTTAGGCTTTGTGCCGCTTCGAATGCGTATGTTTTCGCGGGTAAAAAACGTAGCGAAGTCAATATAAGTCCCCGTAGGCGCGTCCTTGAATGCGGGTTCCTTCGGCATCATCGCTTGAAAGGCTAGGTAGTCCTCCGCGTTAATCCGGGGTTCGACTTTGACCACAATAGCCTCCATGATTCGAACGCCATCGCGACGGCGCAATAGATCATTGCATAGAAAGTACCCTAGCGGTTTTTTTTTAAAGGAGGGACGCCCCACCCTTTAGCCAGGTGCTTCTTTTTGCTGCCCATGAGGGCCCTGTTGCGAGTGGCTTTCAATTACGCTTAGCGGCGCGCCAAACGCAGCCTAAAAATTTGCGAGATGCAGATAGCCCTTCCCCTGTTGGTATTCAATTGGTTTTACCAACCGCCCAATATGATGGGCGCTTCAAGGGCAAGAAGGAGCTGTCACTAGAATGAGCTAGACCTTCGAGCGCAACTTCACTGCGCCGAAACCTTCCTTCACCATGACCTTCCCGATTGCCAGATTAAGCGCACGGAGCTTGCTGCCGTCAAAACCTTCCGACTTGGGATTGATAGGAAGATCGGTCACAACGTGTAGGACCTTATCGTAACCGTGAAAACTGAGATCAAAGGTGACATAGGCGGTAAGCGCGTTGGCGATGCCGCTGGCATCATACTGCTGGGTTTCCATCGATTCCTCCACGAATGCCGGTTAAGTTATTAGAGCTGATCTAGTGTTAGCAGCGCGATGAGACGCGTCCGCCATTTTTTTCTGGAACGGCGGAGAGAAATTAACCGCCGCCATGTGGTTAGTCCGGTTGTGCTTTGCTTGATGTTTGACGCGCCATCCGCTTGAGAAAAGCCACCTGGCGTAGAAACACCTGCTTCAGCTGAGCAGGACTGCCCAGCATCGTCGCTCCTGGAGCGATGTCCGAGATCACCCCTGCCTGTGCCCCGATCTGCGCGCCTCTGCCGATCTTAAGATGCCCCGCCATGGCCGCTTGGCCGCCAACGCGGACGAAATCTTCAAGCTCAGTGGACCCTGAAATGCCGACCTGCGCCACTATGACACAACAACGGCCCAGCACAACATTATGACCGATCTGCACCAAATTATCGAGACGCGAACCGGCGCCAATCACAGTGTCTCGCGTTGATCCGCGGTCGATCGTCGTGTTGGCTCCTACCTCGACATCGTCTTCCAGGATCACCCGGCCGAGTTGCGGAACCGTCAAAAAGCCGGTTTTGGTAGAGGCGAAGCCAAATCCTTCCTGGCCGATCCGTGCGCCGGAATAGATATAGACTCGTTCTCCGACCAGGGCGTGGCTGATGCTGGCATGTGAGCCGATCCGGCAGTCCGAACCGATAACGACGCCACTGCCGATAATTGCGCACGGTCCGATCCGGCAGCGAGGGCCGATTTTGGCTCCGCTTTCTATCACACAGAGCGGCCCGATCTCACTTGACGGATCGATAACCGCGTCCTCGGCAATAATCGCCGATGGATGGATGCCGGAGGAAACCGGCCGAATGGGATGAAACATGGCGGCGACCCGGGCCCAGGCTTCATAGGGCTCGGATGTGACGATGGCCACCGATGTCGCCGGAAGCCGCGCCTGCATTTCAGGATGCAGGATAACAGCACCCGCTAGCGTCCGCTCGAGCGCCGACACATAACGGCGGTTGTCAAGGAAGCTCACGTCATTGGGGCCCGCCGTTTGCAAAGGGGCCACACCTTCCAGCAGGAGATCGCATTCAGCCGCAACCCCGCGTGCCGCTTTGGCAACTGCAGCAAGCTTATGCGGGCCACTTCGCTCAAAGAAGCGTGCATCGCCAGCGGACGTTCCGGCCATCTTTATTCCTCGCTCGATCAGCTCAGCCGACTTTTTCAAGATGGCGAAGCCGAATCTCCACCGCCAGCGAGGTTGCTCATTGCTCGCGCCCAGACTATTAGCCATTGCGCGGCGTGGCTGGAATAGCAAGTGATAAATGTAGCTCCCAACGACCGGCCCGCAAGGTCGGGGCCGTATCAATGGCAACGGGACGAGCGTGTGCTCACTTGGTGGGCACTCCGCTCGTCAACGATTACTGAGCGAGCCGAGCGGAGAATGATATTTATTTCTTCTCCTTCGAGCCGCCTCCAGGCTTCCCTTTTGAAGGTGAAGATAAAGAAGAGGTTGCAGTGGGTTTCGGCTTTTCCGCTTTCGGTTTCTTCGCTTCGCGGCTGCTTCTCATCTGCCCTTTAGCCATAGTTCGCCTCCTTGGTTAGGTTGCAGCACTCGCATATTGTGTTGGTCGCGGCAAATCGAAAGCGCGCCGAGCTTTGATATCGGGGTCAATCAACGCTGAAGACTGCCGCGATAAAACATTCGGACGGGTGACTGTCCCTCGACAATAATGTTCATTCCTAAAAACAGCGTAACTCCTTGATTCTTCCTTCCGGCACAAGCGGGGATGCGATCGCCTTCTGTGCCTTGAGATTGATATCGGTCAAGGTATCCGATCGACCTAGAGTGATGAAATATTCGCCGCACATATCTGTGATCCGATAGCAAAGCGTGAAATCCAATAGCGACGTCAAACCTGACGCGGCAATCAATGCGGGTGACGCCTGCTCTCGTGTAGATTGGAGTTGCAATCATGCCGGGTGCCAACCCCATCCTTGTCACGGGTGTCCCAGGAAGCCTGGGCGGAATAGGTGGCGCTGTCGTCGAGTTGCTTCGTCAATGCGGCTTGCCAGTTCGCGCGATGGTCAGGCACGAGAATGAACGTACAGACGCGCTGCGATCTATCGGTGCCGAGATCATCGTCGGAGACCTAATCCTACTGCGTCACAATCTCATTCGGTAGTTTGCGCCGCAACAGGGGCATCGCGGCAGGGTTCTCGCCAAGGCGGTGGCGATCCTGCGTCTGAGCGTTGCGATGGAGTTTGGAATGTGCCTCTCGGGCCTGAGCGGCATGTCCCCGTGGCCTGTAACCTTTGGGAAGAGAAGGTTTTTTGCGTCGCCGGGCGGAACGGGATCCTGAGGGGGGAATTGTCTCCCGCTCGGAGATCAGAAAGGCGTAAGCGGCGATGCACAGTGTGGCATGGTGGTGAAAGCCGCGCCATCCCCGCCCTTCATAGTGGCCGATGCCTATTTCCTGTTTCAGATCGAGGTAATCGCGCTCAATCCGCCAGCGCAGTTTTGCCGTATCGATAAGAGACACAAAGCCAATGGTTTGCGGTAGAGTCG
>CAVPNP010000002.1:0-39693 GCA_963706665.1 uncultured Alphaproteobacteria bacterium | reverse complement strand
GAGCTGTTCCTGGACCCGCACGGCGGTTAAGGAGAGGTTTGCTGCAAGCGCCTGTCGAGATCGCGCTCACGCTCGGAGGCAACGCGCACTTCGAAGTGTAAATTGCCGTCCTCTTGGTCGCGCCTGTCCAGCACCTCGGTATTTTCGTAAAGCCAGTGAATCAGCGAGCCGTTGCTGTGCTCCACAATGACACTTCGGGCTGCCCTTCCAGAAAATAAGCGGTCGCGAATGAGTGTCACAAGCTCCGTTAGCCCCTGCCCCGTTGCGGCCGATACAAGCGCTGCGGATTGCTGACCGGCTACCGCGCGATTCGTGTGTCGAGTTCGCTCCTCCTCCGGCAATAGGTCGGCCTTATTCCAAACTTCGATGACGCGTTTCGACTGATCGTGCGAATTAACACCGATTTCGCTTAAAACCTGTAACACCTCGGTGCGTTGCGCCTCTGACGATGCAGCCGCAATGTCTCGCACATGCAAGATGAGGTCGGCGTCAACGATTTCTTCGAGAGTTGCGTGGAAGGCCGAGATTAGCTGCGTGGGAAGATCTGATATAAATCCTACCGTGTCCGAGAGGATAAAGGCTCCGCCATCGGCGAATTTTACCCGCCGCAGCGTTGGATCGAGTGTGGCGAAAAGCATGTCCTTGGCGAATACGCCTGCCCCGGATAACGCATTGAAGAGCGTCGATTTCCCGGCGTTGGTGTAGCCAACAAGCGAAACCACCTGCTGCTCGGTGGCCTTCCGGCGTTTGCGATGAAGCCGCCTCGTCCGCTCGACGACGGCAAGCTCGCTCCGGATCGTATCGATGCGCTCGCCGATGGCGCGCCGGTCGGCTTCGATCTGGGTCTCGCCTGGGCCGCCAAGAAAGCCGAAACCGCCCCGCTGGCGCTCAAGGTGCGTCCAGGATCTGACGAGGCGGCTTTTCTGATAGGTAAGCCGCGCCAGTTCGACTTGCAGCCTGCCCTCCTTGCTGCGCGCCCGGTCGGCGAAGATTTCCAGAATCAGCCCCGTCCGATCGAGAACCTTCGCGTTCCAGGCCTTCTCGAGATTACGCTGCTGGATCGGGCTCAGCAGGTGGTCGACGATCGCAACCGTAACATCCTCAGCCTTGATGATCGCGGCGAGTTCCTCGACCTTCCCGGAACCGAGAAGCGTTGCGGGCCGGGGATTGGATACGGCACGGTCCCGGAAACAAACGTCAAGACCGATCGCTTTCGAAAGACCCGGCTTCGACGAGACGCTCCGAATTGGTCAGATCTAGCGGAATTGGCTTTCCATGAGACCGCCGATGGTCCGCACTTCTGGACTGGCACGATGACAGCGCCCTCGTGGTGCTACCCCCGCTTTGGGCGCTATCGTCGCCCTCCGGTGCGATGTGCTGAAATCTGCTCTTTATTAAGCTTTCTCAATGAGGCTAATTGTCTTCGTTTTGATCAGCATCAAGGAACGAAATAGGCCCGCCCGGCATGATTGTCGAGATAGCGTGCTTATAGACAAGTTGCGAATGCCCATCGCGCCGCAACAGCACGCAAAAATTGTCGAACCAAGTCACAATTCCCTGCAGTTTCACGCCATTGACGAGAAAAATCGTAAGTGGCGTCTTGTTTTTGCGGACGTGATTGAGAAATGCGTCCTGCAAATTCTGTTGTCGCTCAGCAGCCATATTCCGTCCATTTTTTACCCGCGGCACTCTCGGCCGCGTACCCAGTTGCCCAAAAATTAACGCCCCGGTGCTTTAGTCCTCTCCAGGCGCAGCTTGCAGACTGGCGAATGAAGATGCCAGTTACTTCTTTACGCGATAAAGCTGTGATCTAAGTTAAAAGTTCACGTGGCGAAGAGATTTCCGCCACTCCATGATAGGCGGAACGCAAGCCCTTCGCCAGCTCCCCTGGCTTGCCATTCCCAATCGCTTGCCCGTCGATCTTTACAACAGGCATCACGATGCCGGAAGCTGAAGTTTGAAAAGCTTCGCGCGCAGCCTTCGCTTCCTCGACGGTAAACGGCCGCTCCTCAAAATGAAGTCCCTGGCGGCGGGCAGTTTCCATCGCGACCTCGCGTGTGATCCCCTTGAGGATGCCCGACTGCGCCGATCTTGTCACGAGAACGCCCTCCGGGGTCACAATCCAGGCATTGCAGGAGGCCCCTTCGGTCACGTATCCTTCTTCATCGACCATCCAGGCTTCATCAGCGCCCGCCTCCCTGGCTTTCTGCCGGGCTATGGACTGCGCAAGAAGCCCAGTTGTTTTGATATCGACGCGCTTCCACCGAATGTCCGGAAGTGTGATGATCGACACGCCAGCCGCAGCCTTCTGCTCGCCCTTTGCGCGAGAATGGGAGCGCGCGAAACACACGATGCTGGGAGCGATTGGTTTTGTAGGAAAGGCAAAATCGCGCCGTGCGACACCGCGCGTCACCTGCAAATAGACGACGCCGTTCCTGACCCGGTTGCGCCGTACTATTTCCCGCAAAATGACCCCAAGAGATCGCAACTCCATGGGCTCCGGCATTTCGAGTTCGTGAAGCGAGCGCAAGAGACGAAGCATATGCCGGCGTTCGTCGACGAGGCAGCCGTCGCGCACCTCACATACTTCGTAGACGCCATCGGCAAACTGATAGCCGCGATCTTCGACGTGAACGGCGGCGCTGGAATAGGGCGCATATTCACCATTAACATAGACAACGCGCGTCACAGCTTCAGCCTTTCTTTGAACGGGCCTTAGGGCGGCGAGGAGCCGCTAATGGTTATTAGTTAGCGGCTGCTGTCGCTGTACTCAATGACGAATATCGCTGGCCCGTTCGTTGGAGTTAACGCCAAGAGCGCGAAGTTTGCGATGAAGAGCCGAGCGCTCCATACCGACGAACTCCGCTGTGCGGGAGATATTTCCGCCAAAACGGTTGATCTGCGCCATCAAATACTCCCGCTCGAATATTTCACGCGCATCGCGAAGAGGGAGCGACATCAGATGCTCACCCCCCGCGCCGTTTGAGGATAAAGGGACGTTGGCGCCGATATCGTCTGGAAGCATGTCGGCTGTGATCACTGACTCGGGATCGCCGTTTGACATGATCATCACGCGCTCAATGATGTTGCGCAATTGGCGGACGTTGCCCTGCCACTCATGCGATTGCAGTACCGCCATGGCGTCGTCACCGATAATGCGAGGCGGCAGCCCGGACGAAACGGCGATCTGCTTAAGGAAATGTTCGATGAGCTCTGGAATGTCGTCCCTGCGCTCGATCAAGGAAGGCACCTTGAGCGGCACCACATTAAGCCGATGATACAAGTCCTGGCGGAAACGGCCAGTGGTCATTTCCCGCTCAAGATCGCGGCTCGTGGATGAGACGATGCGCACGTCCACGCTCACTTTGGGACCGCCGCCCACGCGCTGAAACTTCTGCTCCACAAGCACACGCAACAGCTTGCCCTGCGTATCGACGGGCATGTCGGCGATCTCGTCGATATAGAGCGTGCCGTTATGGGCCTCTTCAAGTGCGCCGACCTTGCGCGTGGTCTGCCCCGTTTCCTCTACACCGAAGAATTCGATTTCCACGCGGTCGGCAGCCATGGAGGCTGCATTGACGGCGACGAACGGACCACTCGCGCGAAGTGAGCAATTGTGAAGATAGCGCGCGGCCAACTCCTTACCGGACCCTTGCGGACCCGTGATCATAACGCGGCTATTCGTTGGCGCGACTTTTTGAATGGCTTGCCGCAAGTGATTCATCGCCGGGGATTTGCCAATCAGATCGGAGCTGTAGTTGCTCCTTTCCTTAAGCTCTTTGTTTTCCCGCTTAAGCTTTGAGTTTTCGAGCGCCCGCGCCGTTACTAGGACGAGGCGATCGGCCTTGAAGGGCTTTTCAATATAGTCATAAGCGCCACGCTTGATCGCCATCACAGCAGTCTCGATATTGCCGTGACCGCTGATAATAACGATCGGCAAGTCCGGATGCTGTTTCTTGACGCGAGCCAGCACTTCCAGGCCATCCAGCTTCGATCCCTGTAGCCAAATATCAAGGATTACAAGTGATGGACGGCGCTCCTCGATGCTTCGCAGCGCTTCATCGCTGTCCTTTGCGAGCCTAGTCTTATGGCCTTCGTCTTCCAGGATGCCCGAGACGAGTTCTCGAATATCTGCTTCGTCGTCGACAATGAGAATGTCAGACGCCATAGCTCACTCCCTCCTTCCCGCGCTTCTCCGCGTCGTTTTTGCGGGCATTGTTCTTCGGCTCAATTTCGTCCACGCCACCAATCGCAGCATCTGTGCTCAGCGATATCGGCAGCGCCATGCGCACCCATGCGCCATGTGTATATCCCTCGTCACGCGGAGCATCGGCCAACTCCAGAGTCCCGCCATGCTGCTCGGTTATGCGCTGGACGATGGCCAGGCCGAGCCCTGTTCCTTTTTGGCGGGTTGTGACGTAAGGCTCGACAAGCCTATGACGATTCTCCTTGGGAAGACCCACGCCATTGTCGATGACATCAATCACGAACCGCTGATCCAAGGGACGCAGGCGCACCAGAACCTTACCCTTTTCTACAGCCTCACCATTGCTTAGCTGATAGGCATCGACGGCTTCACTCGCGTTTTTCACAAGATTAGTTATCGCCTGGGTTAACAGACGGCGGTCACAGAGCGCTTCCAATGGCTCATTCAAGAAATCGATTTTGAATTCGATTTCGGGGCGGCTCATCTCGAACAGGATCACGGCCTCCCGCACGATATGACGGATGTCCTGCTCTTCGAAGACGGCTTGCGGCATCCGCGCGAAGGACGAAAATTCGTCGACCATCCGCCCAATATCGCCGACGTGACGGATAATGGTTTCGGTGCAGCGGTCGAAAATTTCACGGTCTGTCGTTATGTGGTCTGCGTATTTTCGGCGGATCCGTTCAGCGGAAAGCTGGATTGGGGTAAGCGGATTTTTGATTTCATGCGCGATGCGGCGCGCCACGTCCGCCCAAGCCGATGTCCTTTGCGCAACAGTGAGCTCAGTGATGTCGTCGAAGGTCAGAACGACGCCATAATCGGCATGGTCTTCCTGTTCGCGCGTAACCTGCACGGCGAAGTTCCGCTCACCGCTTTCGCGAACGAGCGTCACCTGGCTCTGTACCGGCTTTCGGCCTTGCCTGCGCGATTTGTCGATGATTTCGCCGAATTCGGGCACCGCCGATTTCAAAGGCTTCCCGATCAGTTTGTCATCGGGCAGCCCCAGCAATTCGCGAGCGGAGCGATTGATCAGAGTTACACATCCCGTGGGATCGAGACCTATGACGCCAGCCGTCACGCCCGACAGCACCGTTTCGATGAAACGGCGGCGCTCATCGAGTTTCTCGTTCGCGCTCATAATGTCGTCGTGCTGGGTCTTAAGGTCGACCGTCATCTGCTTGAAGGTCGCTCCGAGTCTGCCAATGTCATCTCTGGCGGATCCGGTCTCAAGCTGCACATTGAGGTTTCCTTGGCTTACCTCCTGCGCGGCGCCGATAAGCTTTCGGATCGGCGTCACCAAACGGTTCGCAAAAACAAGCCCCGTCCAGATGGCCGATGTTAGCAGCGTCAGAGCAAGCAGCACGTACATCACTGTGAAAATTAAGGTGTACTGTCCCTTCGCCTGCTCAAGCGCGTTATAGCGGTCAATGTTAATCCGCGTTCTTTGGAGCAACCGGAACGCATTGGGATTAACTGGGCCGAAGCGCATAGACAAAGGCGTTATCGAACCCGTTCAGCTTTTTGATCGCCGCAACGCCGTTGGCAAGATCCCAGCTCAGCGGCACGATTTGGCCATCCCTCGCCCGGAAAATATCGCCCGGCGGAGGCGGTCTGTAACCAATGCCTTCCGTCGTTGCAGCCGAAATGAGATTTCCTCTTAAATCAATCACGAAAGCAGCCGGGATGGCGCGAAGGGCAGTAACAGCGGATAAAAGCCGATCGAAAGCAGCTTTATCTTCGCGAAAGAGCGCCGCATTTTCTTCAAGCTCGCGAGCAAGTCCGACCATATCGGAGCGAATAACCTGTCCGCTCTCTTGAATATAGGACTGCGCAACTTCGACCGAGTTGCTGACGATATTCTTCACATGATTTGAGAAGATCGTGTCGAAGGTGCGGTCTATAGAAACAGTTGCGAAGATTGCAAGAAGGACAGCAGGAAAAAGCGCGACGAGGCTGAAAATGCCTGCGATACGGAAATGCAGCCCAGCGCCTGCTGTTTGCCGCTTCCGCGCTTTCAGGAGCTTGACGATCTGAAAGCCAATAATGCCGGTGATGGCAAGAAGCAGCAGCGCGTTGATCGCCAGCGTAGTTATGACCACATCGCCCGTTGGGACGATAGGGGTCAGCCCGTTCAAGATGAAGAATGTCGCCACACTCGATAGGAGCGCGGCAATAACCACGGCGAGGCTTACCCAAAACGCAGGCGCACGCACAAAGGAGCGGCCAAGCGCCGTCTGAGCTGCGGCTTCACCAAGTCTGCGTGAGGCTTCGCGCGTCCAATGATGCGCCGCATTGAGACCGGCCACGCTATGATAACGCGCCGTTTTCAGAGCGGCATTGCCACGATGACGCGCCGTTTTAAAATATGGCGCCCCCTTGTCGAGGAGCGCAAGGAGTTTTGCCCTCAAAGGTTCTGTCACTTGCTTTAAAAAATGCCCCAAGCGACCCACCACACCCCTGTTGCTCAGCTGCATCAGTGTCCTTTGAGTTTGGGGAAATTGTGGCGGTGGCACCACGTTTCCGCGTTAGCCGTCTGTGTGGAAATTGTATCTAATTTTTACACACAGGGAAGCGGACTAGCCTGGGCTGCGGATGACCCGGATATTTTGCTCGCGAACCTTCTTGCGAAGCGTATTGCGATTGAGCCCAAGCAGTTCAGCGGCTTTGATTTGGTTGCCGCGTGTCGCCGCGAGCGCTGCCGTGATCAGAGGCATTTCTACATCGCGCAAAATGCGGTCATAGAGACCTGGCGGGGGGAGTTGATCGCCAAAGGCGCCGAAATAATCAGAGAGATACGCCTCCATCCACTCGTTGAGCTTGGCTTTTCCGGACGTGCTCGGTTCAGATGACGATATAATAGAGCCACCTACCGTAAGCTCGTTGTCGACGATATCCGCCGAGATCATCTCCTGCGAATAAAGCGCGCTGAGACGGCGGACGAGATTTTCGAGTTCCCGCACATTGCCGGGCCAAATATGGCGCTTGAGCCTGTCGAATGCGTCCTGCGTCAGTGTCTTATGTGGCAGACCACTTTTCTCGGCAAGCTTAAGGAAATGCCGCACGAGGTCCGGCACGTCCTCAAGGCGTTCGCGCAAAGGAGGCATGCTCAGCGGGACGACGTTAAGCCGGTAGTACAGATCCTCACGGAACAGCCCGAGCGCAATTTGGTTCTCAAGGCTTTTGTTGGTGGCGGCGACGATGCGCACGTCGGTCTTGATGGGCACGCGGCCGCCGACAGTCATGTACTCGCCTTCTTGAAGGACGCGCAAAAGCCGAGTTTGGGCTTCCATCGGCATGTCGCCGATTTCATCCAGAAAGAGCGTACCGCCATCCGCCTGCTCGAAGCGGCCGACCGACCGGGCAGCAGCGCCGGTAAACGCGCCTTTCTCATGCCCGAAGAGCTCGGATTCGATAAGCTCGCGCGGGATAGCGGCCATGTTGATGGCGACGAACGGGCCTTTGCGGCGCTGGCCGTAATCGTGAAGCGCGCGGGCGACCAGCTCCTTGCCCGGTGCCTGACTCGCCCGTAACCAGGACGGTAAGGTCGGTGTGCATCAGCCGCGCCATGATCCGATACACGTCCTGCATCGACGGGCAGCGGCCGATCAGAGGAAGGTTCTCGCCCTCCCCTTCAGGCTTTATGGACGCCCTTGCGGTTTTCGGCTCCCGCAACGCCCGGCCCACCACCGCCACCAATTCTTTCAGGTCGAAGGGCTTCGGCAGATATTCGTAAGCGCCGCGCTCGGCCGCCGTAATGGCCGTCATGAACGTGTTTTGCGCGCTCATCACGATAATCGGCAGTTCGGGCCTGATTTTTTTGATGCGCGGAATAAGCTCGAACGCGTTTTCGTCCGGCATGATGACATCGGTGATGACGACGTCGCCGTCGCCCTGACTGATCCAGTTCCAGAGCGTTGCCGCGTTACTCGTTGCCCTCGCACTGTAGCCGGCGCGGGCGAGCGCCTGGTTCACGACGGTGCGTATAGCTGCGTCATCATCTGCTATCAGGACATTTCCAAGGCCCATATTATAGCCCTCCATTCTTGCGGGCCGAAGCTTGATACATCGGCAGAAGCGTACAGAAAGTCGTTAGGCGTGACCGGCTTTCGCATTCGATTACGCCGCCATGATCGCTGATGATCTTGGCGACGAGCGCGAGCCCAAGTCCGGCGCCTTTTGCTTTTGTCGTAATGAATGGTTCGAAGAGATGCTTCTTCATGTCCTCGGATATGCCTGAGCCATTGTCGGAAACTGAGATCTCCAGCGGCAGGCCAACACTTCCCGCAGACGTAGGGAGCCGCATTCGCAGCCCCGGGCGAAACGCAGTCGATAAAATGATTTGGCCGTCGGCTTTATCGCCAATGGCCTCCGCGCTGTTCTTGACGAGATTGAGAAATGCCTGAATGAGCTTGTCGCGATTGCCGGGCACGTCCGGCAGGCTTGGATCGTATTGCTGCACAATCGCGATATGGCGCGCAAATCCGGCGTGCGCGATCTGCTTCACATGATCGAGCACCGAATGGATGTTGACCGGCGCCTTGTGCATGGGGCGCTCGTCGCCGAAAACTTCCATGCGGTCGACCAGATCACGAATCCGGTCAGTCTCCTGCGTAATCAGTTGGGCAAGAGAGCGGTCGTCCGGGGCAGCCCCCGCTTCGAGCAGTTGAGCCGCGCCCCGAATTCCCGATAGCGGATTTTTGATCTCATGCGCGAGCACCGCGGCCATCGCTGAGACGGATCGTGCCGCGTCGCGATGATTGAGCTGCCTTTCGATCATGTTAGCCATCCCACGCTGCTGAATCATGAGAAGCACAAGGTCCGCATCGTCCGGCAGCGGCGACGCGAACACATCGGTGACGCGAGGCGGATGGTCAGGAGCATGAATCTTGATGTCGTATTCGTTAACGGCGCAACCCGTCTGCCGGACTTCCTCGACAAGTGATATGAGAGGCGACGCAAATGCTAATACGAGAGGCAATGCCTTCTTTTTGAGCACTGCTTCGCTTGTGCCAAAAAACACCTGCGCAGCGATGTTCGCGAACACGATGCGGTCGTCTCTATCCACAATGAGCAGTGCATGGGGGAGTCCCTGAAGCACCGCATCGGGATTAATTGAAGAGGTCAAATTTGCGTTCTCGATACTGCTTTCGCCGGACATTTTCGAATTTGCGTGGTGGTTGAAAGTGTACGAGGCGCGCACTGCAAGGCCACCGCGCCCAAACGTTGCACATTTTTTAGGCAACCGAACCGAACGACTATCTTCTAGGCATTGTAACAAATTCGTTCCTCGTGTCAGTAACGCTTTTGTGCAGTTGCAAAAGAGCTTGGCGCTTGGCTGGGGCCGCGATAAGTTCCCTGTTAATTCTCAAACACCCTATCATGCTGCTCCTTCATGCAAGAACAGGACCAAAATCAGTTTCGGGTCGCGGCGCTCATCGTAGCGGCGGGCAGCGGGGTGCGTGCTGGGCTCGGCCGGGGACGCCCCAAGCAATATTGCTTTGTGGGTGCAGAGACCGTTTTGCGCCGGAGCATTGATGTCTTCGCGGCTCACCCGCAGGTCGAAAAAATCATCGTCGTTATCCGCGACGGAGATCTCGACCTTTATAATGAGAGCGTGGAAGGCTCCGATTATGGGGCTAGCCTGCTTCCGCCCGTTGTGGGTGGCGCGACGCGGCAGTTATCCGTGAAGGCCGGACTAGAGGCTTTGACGCCGCTCTCACCTGACGCCGTGCTCATACACGACGCCGCGCGTCCCTTTATAAGCGCCGCTTGCATCAGTGAAACTTTGGCGGCTCTCCAGCACCACGATGGCGCTATTGCCGCCGCGCCGGTTACAGATACGCTGAAACGCGGCGAGGCCGGCAGAATTACCGAGACAGTTTCACGCTCTTCACTTTGGCGCGCGGAAACTCCCCAGGCTTTCGACTTTGCAAAAATTTTGGCTGCGCACCAGGCGGCGGCGGAAGCAGGTCGCGCGGATTTTACCGACGATGCGTCCATCGCGGAGTGGCGCGGCTTGAATGTCGCCCTCGTTGAAAACACATCCGGCAATATGAAAATCACCACCGCCGAGGATCTCCATTTGGCCAATCTCATCGCAACCGGAGCCCCGGCTGCACAGGGCCTCATCGATGTACGTTCGGGCACAGGCTTTGACGTACACGCATTCGAAGACGGCGATCACGTAACGCTTTGCGGAATCGAGATTTCGCACACGCACGGGCTGAAAGGTCATTCCGACGCCGATGTGGGACTGCATGCGCTGACGGATGCGCTCCTCGGAACCATAGGCGCAGGCGATATCGGCGATCACTTTCCGCCGTCCGATCCGCAATGGCGCGGCGCCGACTCAACGATCTTTTTGCTTCACGCGGCGAAGCTCGTGGCAGAGCGGGGCGGCCGCATCACAAATGTGGATATTACGATTGTCTGCGAGCGGCCGAAAATTGGACCGCATCGCGAGGCAATGTGCATGAAAATGGCGGACCTTCTGCGCATCGACCGCGAACGAGTGAGCGTCAAAGCAACGACAAGCGAAGGGTTGGGCTTTACCGGGCGTCGCGAAGGAATTACCGGGCTCGCCACTGCGACCGTGATCTTCAATAATACGCGGCGCTAAATCCAATGGATGCGCGGCTTGAGAGGCTGGCCGAAGAAGTCTTGAAAGAGGCGCGCAGCCGTAAGCTTATGATCGCGACCGCTGAATCATGCACTGGCGGTCTCGTGGCGGGCGCGCTTACGTCAATTGCTGGCTCTTCCGATGTCTTTGAGCGCGGCTTCGTCACCTATTCTAATGAAGCCAAAATTGAAATGCTTGGCATCGATCCAGCGCTCATCCAAGCGAATGGCGCGGTCTCCAGAGACGTGGCGCTGGCCATGGCTGCATGCGCATTGCGTCAATCGCGGGCGCATTTGGCCGTGTCCGTTACGGGCATTGCCGGACCTGGCGGCGGCACCGCTGAAAAGCCCGTTGGCCTTGTTCACTTCGCTGCTGCGAAAGTAATTTCCAGACAGAAGGATGCCTTGGATTTCGCCGCCATCCATCACGAAGAACGCTTTGGCGACATAGGGCGGGCGGCAGTTCGCGAAAAATCCGTCGAGATCGCGCTACGTCTGCTCCTGCGCGCCGCCGATCTGAGGTGAAACTGTCCGGCGGCTAAATTTCTTACCGTAAATCTGGTCCGCGCGCTCCTCGAAAGCATCGGCAGAATTTGCGGAATGCACGGTCGAACGCCGCGCCCATCAGCATTTGCAGAGCCTTCGACTGGAATTCATAGTCGAGAAAAAAGCCGACCTTGCACTGCAGCATTCCCAATGGCGTAAATGTCCAGCACATTCTGCAACGGCGGAACGGCCCATCGAGGTAAGTAACGACGATTTCGTTTGCCTTGCGATTGAGCACCACACGGCTCGTAAAGCTTTCGCTGAAGAGCTTATACGCCACGCCCATCTGTGCAATGATGACCTCATCGCCGCCGTCTTCCTCGCGGCGCAATATGCGCAAGCTTTGACACAACGGCACGAATTCCGGATAGTGCTCCACATCCGCCACGAGGGCGAACATATCGTCGGCGGAGTGCGCAACATCGCGCGTGGTCTTAAAAGATGGCATTAGCGGCTCATGCGAGTGGATCTCCTGATCTCGCGAACGAGGTCATGCTCCGCAACTTGGCACGCGCGCGCAAAAAATCCAATGCCTAACGATATTTCGCCGCATGTTTACGGGGCTGTTCAGCTCTGTGCCGCAAGCTCAAGCCTAGCCGCTTTCAGCCTGCGATAATCATCGCCAGCATGGTAGGAAGAGCGAGTGAGCGGGCTTGCGGCCACGACGAGAAAGCCCTTTGCGTAGGCGATTGACTTGTAACTCTCGAATTCGCTGGGCTCAACAAAGCGGTCCACCGCCGCGTGCTTCCGGGTCGGCTGGAGGTATTGGCCGATAGTGAGGAAGTCCACGTCGGCTGAGCGCAAATCGTCCATCACTTGCAGGACTTCGTTTCGCTTTTCGCCAAGCCCAACCATGATGCCGGACTTCGTGAACATGGTCTTGTCGAGCTCTTTGGCCCGCTGAAGGAGCCGCAGAGAATGGAAATAGCGCGCCCCTGGCCGAATGGTGAGATAGAGCGACGGCACGGTTTCGAGATTATGATTGAACACGTCCGGCTTCGCCTCGATCACCGCCTCAAGTGGGCCGTCTCCCTTTTTGAGAAAATCTGGCGTAAGGACCTCGATAGTCGTCTCCGATGCAGCCGAGCGGATCGAACCGATGGTGGCGGCGAAATGCCCTGCCCCGCCATCGTCGAGATCGTCGCGGTCAACCGAAGTGATGACAACATGCTCTAGCCCCAAGGCAGCCACGGCCCGCCCAACATTCTCAGGCTCATTCGCGTCGAGCATTCCGGGCAGGCCGGTCTTTACGTTGCAGAAGGCGCAGGCGCGGGTGCATGTGTCGCCCATGATCATCATGGTGGCGTGCTTTTTCTCCCAGCACTCGCCGATATTTGGGCAGCCAGCCTCTTCGCAGACGGTGTGAAGCTTATTTTCGCGCACGATGCTCGCCGTGCGCATATAGCCTGCGGACCCCGGCGCCTTGACGCGAATCCACTCCGGCTTGCGCAAAACGGGCGTGTCCGGCCGGTGCGCCTTCTCGGGGTGCCGTAGCGCCGCCATTTCGCGTTTATCGAGAACCGTCACCATAAATTTCGCCGTTCGAATAGCTAGGGTTATTTGAGGAGCTCAAGCTCTCGGCTGAGAACGCCGGCAATGGCCTCCATTCCCTCCTCAACCTTGCGCATTCTCCCCTTCACGCCAATGAGCTCGACGGTAAGCTTGTCAAGCTTTGCGGAGGTCAGATCAACCGTTGCGGCAATGGCCTCAACTTTCGCATCGGTCGCAGTCTGCGCCTCCCGGATTTCGCGCAAAAGCCGAAGCACAACATTATCGTCTTCTGCTATCATCGTGCGAAATCCTTAAGGATAGAAAGCGCTGTCCTCTCATATATGGATTAGCCAATTACAACCGTCCAGCTTGCTCCCATCAAATATGGATAACGCGGCCGTAAGCGTCGAGTACGCTTTCGTGCATCATTTCCGAGAGCGTGGGATGCGGGAAGATTGCCTCCATCAGCTCGGCCTCGGTCGTCTCAAGCGTTTTGGCGACGCCGAAGCCCTGGATCAACTCAGTCACTTCCGCGCCGATCATATGCGCGCCTAGCAGCTCGCCGGTTTTGGCATCGAAGATCGTCTTGACCAGCCCTTCCGGCTCACCGAGCGCAATCGCTTTGCCATTTCCTTGATAGGGGAAGCGGCCAACCTTGATTTCACGGCCATTCGCTTTGGCTGCGGACTCGGTCAACCCAATTGAAGCGACCTGCGGCTGAGAATAGGTGCATCCAGGCACATTCTGAACCTTGAGCGGATGCACGTCATTGCGCCCCGCGATGCGCTCCACGCAAATAACGCCCTCGTGGCTTGCCTTATGCGCGAGCCAAGGTGGCCCCGCCACATCGCCGATCGCATAAACGCCAGGTGCGCCCGTGCGGCACCATTCGTCGATGACAATGTGCGACTTCTCTATTTTTACGCCCTGCTCTTCCAGGCCCAAATTCTCCACATTTCCATCGATTCCGATGGCGAGGATGACGCGTTCAAACTCTTGGGTTTCTTGCTTTCCGTTTTTCAGCGTGAGCGTGGCCTTTACGCTGTTCGTATTTTTAGCCAGCTTATCGACCTTTGCGCCGGTGTGGATTTTAATGCCCCGCTTCTCGAAGGACTTGCGGGCGAAGTTTGAGATCTCCTCGTCCTCGACCGGCAAAATGCGGTCCATAATCTCAACAACGGTCACTTTGACGCCTAGCGCGTTGTAAAAGCTCGCAAACTCTATGCCGATGGCGCCGGAGCCGACAACGAGCAATGATTTCGGCAGCATGTCCGGAACCATTGCTTCCTTATAGGTCCAGATGAACTTCCCGTCCGGTTCGAGGCCCGGCAAAGTCCGGGCGCGTGCACCCGTGGCAATAATGATGTGCCTTGCTTGCACATCATCCAGCGGCTTTCCGTCTTTGCCTGTGACCGCGATCACACCTTGGCCTTTCAAGCGGGCCGTCCCGTCGATCACCGTGATCTTGTTCTTCTTCATCAGATAGGCGACGCCGTTCGAAAGCTTGTCAGCCACCTTGCGCGAGCGCTTCACAATCTTAGAAAGATCGAAGCCGATTTCCTTGGCCTTTAGGCCAAATTCATCTGCGTGGTTGAATAGGGTGAGAACCTCCGCCGTTCTAAGCAGTGCTTTCGTGGGGATACAGCCCCAATTCAAGCAGATGCCGCCGAGATGCTCACGCTCGATAATGACGGTTTTCATGCCAAGCTGCGCGGCTCTGATCGCCGCCACATAGCCGCCGGGCCCTGAGCCGATTACCGCGATATCGAATTCTTTCGCCATGTCAGTTCCCATTGCTGTCGCGCCACCCGAAGATCATCAAGCCAGCATGGTGACTGGTTCTTCCACAAAGCCCTTGAAAGCGGTCAGAAGCTGAGCACCAAGCGCCCCGTCAACCACGCGATGGTCACAGGAAAGCGTGCAACTCATCATCGTCGCAATCGCAAGCTGCCCATCCTTCACCACGGGGCGCTGCTCGCCTGCGCCAACTGCAAGGATCGTCGCGTGAGGCGGATTGATAACTGCGTCAAAATTATCGATTCCGAACATACCGAGGTTCGAAATCGCGGTCGTGCCACCTTGATATTCGTGCGGAGCAAGACGGCGGCGACGCGCACGTTCCGCCAGCGACTTCATCTCATTGGAGATCTGCGCGAGCGTTTTCTGCTCCACATTGCGAATGACAGGCGTGAAAAGACCGCCCTCGATGGCAACCGCGACGCCGATATCGGAGTGCTTATGAATGAGAATGCCACGCTCGGTAAACGTCGCGTTCGCCATTGGCACGCGTTGCAGCGCAAGGCCCATCGCCTTGATGAGGAAATCGTTCACCGACAGCTTATAGGCATTCGGCCCCTCTTTGGGAGAGCCGGCATTAAGGCGCTGCCTCGCCTCCAGCAGTTCGTCGAGGCGGCAATCTACTGTCAGGCGAAAATGCGGGATCGTTGCTTTGGCAGCCGTGAGCCGCAGCGCGATGGTTTTCCGCATATTGTCGAGCGGCTGGATCTCGTAGCTGCCCTTTTCGTAGAGCGCCAGGATCTGTTCGTCAGTCATTGGCGCTGGTATTTGCCGCGAAGGCACCAGCGCGCCGCCATTTGAAGTGGGCGCCACTGGCGCGACGGCTTCCGAAGCCGCAGCGCGGACTACACCGGATTTCGCCGCGTCGTCCACATCGTGCTTAACGATGCGGCCATGCGGTCCAGAGCCTTTTATAAGCTTAAGGTCAATTCCCGATTGTGCAGCCACGCGCCGTGCAAGTGGAGATGCGAAAATGCGCCCATGTCCATTGGCCTTCTCACGCGACACACCAGCCTGGGCCTGACCGTCTCCCTTTTGCGGCGGCGCACTGGCCTCTGCTGAGCGAACGGGCTCGGCCTGCTTTTTCGGAGCGGGTTTTGGAGAAGGAGCCTTCTGCGCCGCAAGCGCGGAAGCATCCTCGCCTTCTTCCAGCAGCATCGCGATTGGAGTGTTGACTGCCACGCCCTCGGTCCCTTCCGGTATCATAATTTTGCCAATAGTGCCCTCATCGACCGCTTCCACTTCCATGGTCGCCTTATCGGTCTCAATTTCCGCAATGGCGTCGCCGGATTGCACGGTGTCACCTTCCTTGACGAGCCATTTCGCAAGCTTGCCTTGCTCCATGGTGGGCGATAGCGCGGGCATCAGGATTGGTGTCGGCATGGGTTGTACCCCTAATAGGTCTTAGGTCGCGGCGGCTGCCAGCGATAGATAAAGGTCAAATAGGTTAGCGCGGTGTATACGACGCCCCCCAGAATCCAAGCGCCCCAAGAGGCCGCTACCCGGCCGTCCAAGAAAAGCGAACGCACAATGATTGGCGGCCCAAGCACATCCATTCCGGAGGATTTCACCGGCAACTTCAGCCACGCGGAATGCATCCCCTCTCCGAGATACTGCATGTTCAATGCAAGTGCGCCGATAACCGCGAAGCTCATGGTCACAAGAGCGAAGGCGATGAACCGCAATCCAAAAGGCGCGCGGTGCAGGAACAAATAAAGTCCCGCGATATAGGCCGAGACGATAGCGAAGAAGAGCGAGAATATCGCGGCGCTAGCCTGTGCCGCCTGGATCGCGCTCCCTAGTATCTCAGATTCAGTCATCCCCATCCCCTAGCCCATCTTACGGAAGAACACTGCCAAGCAAACTCATCGATAGCAGACAGCCTTCACAGCCTTCACGACCTTCGCCGCGTTGGGGAGTGCGAGTTTTTCGAGATTGGCTGCATAAGGCATGGGCACGTCTTCGCCCGAGACCTTAGTGGGCGGCGCGTCGAGATAGTCAAACGCCTCCAGCGCTACGCGCGCGCAAATCTCAGAGCCAAGCGAGCACACAGGCCACGCTTCTTCCACTGTCACAATACGGTTCGTTTTGCGCACAGAGGCCAGCACGGTTTCCATATCAAGCGGCCGCAGCGTGCGAAGATCGATCACTTCGGCCTCGATCCCCTCCGCTTCCAATTCCTTCGCCGCGTCAAGCGCATAGATCATGCCGCGCGACCAGGACACGATGGTCACGTCCTTGCCGGGCCGCACAATCTTCGCCTTGCCGATGGGGACGACCCAATCGTCTAATTTTGGGACCTCCCCGGCCATACCGTACAGAATTTCATTTTCCAGAAAAACGACCGGATTCGGATCGCGGATCGCCGCCTTGAGCAGGCCCTTTGCATCCGCAGCGTTGGAGGGGGCAATCACCTTCAGGCCCGGAACATGAGCATACCAGGAGGAATATTCCTGGCTGTGTTGGGCTGCAACGCGCGCGGCTGCACCGTTCGGGCCACGAAATACGATGGGACATCCCATCTGGCCGCCGGACATGTAAAGCGTCTTTGCCGCCGAATTGACGATCTGGTCGATGGCCTGCATCGCGAAATTGAAGGTCATGAACTCGACGATGGGCCGCAACCCAGCGAATGCCGCGCCGACCCCTAGCCCTGCAAAGCCATGTTCGGTGATTGGCGTATCCACCACGCGGCGCGCGCCGAATTCGTCGAGCAAGCCTTGCGTGATCTTGTACGCGCCCTGATATTCGGCGACCTCCTCGCCCATGATAAAGACGTTCTCGTCGCGCCGCATTTCCTCTGCCATGGCGTCGCGCAGTGCTTCGCGCATGGTCATCTGAACCATCTCCGTGCCTTCGGGAACCTCAACCGCGCTATCATAAGCTGCGGGAACCTTGCCCGAAATGCGCACATCGACCGCGGCGCGGTCCTCTTCATCTTCGAGAGGCGCAGGCTGTTGTTCCTCCTGTGCCTGCTGAGAGGAGACGGCACGCTGTTGCTCCCTCCCCTCTGGGGAGAGGGTTGGGGTGAGGGGGCGCTTGCGGCTCCGCCATTTGTCAGCGCTGACGCGTCCTCATCATCCGACAAAATGACGGCGATGGGCGTATTTACCTTCACGCCTTCGGTGCCTTCCGGCACGAGGATCTTGCCAAGCTTTCCTTCGTCGACTGCCTCGACCTCCATCGTCGCCTTATCGGTCTCGATTTCAGCGATTACGTCGCCCGAATGAACCTCATCGCCTTCGGCTTTCATCCATTTGGCGAGCTTGCCCTCTTCCATCGTCGGCGAAAGGGCTGGCATTAAGACTTGTGTCGGCATGGCTAGCCTTTGCATGTTCCAGAGAGATGAGTTTACGGCTCGAGAGCAAGCCCGATAATTTAGTGGAGCACGTCGGTGTAAAGCTCGGACGCATCCGGCTCGGGATCGCGCTGAGCGAAATCCGCCGACTCGTTCACGATGGCGCGAATTTCCTTGTCGATGGCCTTCAGCTCATCCTCGGTCGCGCGCCGCCGTTTCAAGAAGCCGCAAGCGCACCTGCTCAATGGGGTCGTGCTCGTGGCGCATCTTGTCCACCTCCTCCTTCGTCCGGTATTTCGCCGGATCGGACATGGAGTGGCCGCGATAACGGTAGGTGAGCATTTCGAGGATATACGGCCCTTTGCCTTCGCGCGCCCAGGCTACGGCTTTGTCGCCTGCGGCCTTTACCGCGCGAACATCCATGCCATCCACCTGCTCGCCGGGGATATTAAAGCTCTTGCCGCGTTGTGAAAGGTCGGTCACAGCCGAGACGCGGTCGATGCGCGTTCCCATGCCGTATTTATTGTTTTCGACCACGTAAATCACGGGCAAGTGCCAAAGTTGAGCCATGTTGAAGGCTTCGTAGACCTGGCCCTGATTGGCTGCGCCATCGCCGTAATAAGTGAGGCAAACGTGCCCATTGCCCTTATATTTATTGGCAAAGGCTAGTCCCGTGCCGAGTGGCACCTGCGCACCGACAATGCCATGGCCGCCGTAAAACGCTTTTTCGACGGAAAACATATGCATCGAGCCGCCCTTGCCGCGCGAATAACCGCCGCGCCTGCCGGTTAGCTCGGCCATCACGCCTTTGGGGTCCATACCGCAGGCCAACATATGCCCGTGATCGCGATAGGCGGTGATGACTTGATCGCCGTCCTTGATCGCCATCTGCATACCGACGACGACCGCCTCCTGGCCGATATAGAGATGGCAAAAGCCGCCAATCTGGCCCATGCCATAAAGCTGACCAGCCTTTTCTTCAAAGCGGCGAATAAGAAGCATTTCGCGATAAGCGTGGCGTTCCTGCTCCGGCGTCAATGCCGCGGGTGCTAGTTTTTGGCCGGTCTTCGCCTCAGTGATCTCGTGGAGCATCTTGGCAATTGCTTTCGGTAAGATGGCATGTTGCTCGTGAAAACCTATACGCCTTACAAATCACAGTTTTAATAATGCTTTTTACGCATGGCTGCCACCCACTCATCTCGCAACCGCGAAGTCATCTCGCAGGTTGGCTATCGTTTATGATCACGATGTCGGTGGGATGAGCAAGGTCGAGGAGCGCGCGCGCCTGTTCGTCTAAGAGAGCGGGTTGCTCAGCCGCCTTGGGGCCAAGCAGCTCGGCGTCGCGTTCAAGACGAACGCGTTGCGCCTTCAACGCCGCAAGCTCTTTCTGAAGTGTAGCGATTTTAGCGTCGAGCCGTTGTTTAGCAACCAGGCCATGAGCGCCGCGAATTGCATCGCCCGCAAAATAGGCGATCAGCAATAGAAGAATCGCGAAAAACGTAAATTGCCGCAGGAACCGCTGCCGCCCATGCATGTTTTGTTCCTTCTTCCTTTGAAAAAAGAATGAAGCAAATCAGTTTATATATGGTTAAGCGAACCCTAAGAGACGCCAGCGCCTGCAGGCACCACGGAGCGCCCAGCGTAAAGCGAAACGTCGCCGAGTTCCTCTTCGATGCGGATCAGTTGGTTGTATTTCGCGATGCGGTCGGAGCGTGAGAGCGACCCCGTTTTGATCTGTCCCGCATTTGTTGCAACTGCGATATCGGCGATTGTTGTATCCTCGGTCTCTCCCGAGCGGTGCGAGATCACAGCTTTATATGAAGCGCGCTGCGCCATATCCACGGCGTCGAGCGCCTCGCTTAGCGTCCCGATCTGGTTGACCTTAACAAGTATTGCATTCCCGCAGCCTTTCGCGATCCCCTCGGCGAGGCGCTTGGGATTTGTTACGAACAGATCGTCGCCGACAAGATTGCAGCGCTTGCCTATCGCGTCCGTCAGCACTTTCCAGCCGTGCCAATCGTCCTCGGCCATGCCGTCCTCGATTGAAACGATTGGGTAGCGGGTCACGAGATCGCGATAAAAAGCGGCCATCTCGTCCGAACTCAGGCTCTTGCCCTCGCCTTTCAGCTCGTAGCGGCCATTCGCGAAAAATTCGGTCGAGGCCGGATCGAGCGCAATGCACACATCATCGCCCGGTCTGTAGCCTGCCTTTTCGACGGCGCGCATGACAAAGCCGAGCGCTTCATCAGCGGATTTCAAATTCGGCGCAAACCCACCCTCATCGCCGACATTCGTGCTGTGTCCGCCTTCTTTCAAAAGCTTGCGCAGCGTATGGAAAATCTCGGCACCCCAGCGCACGGCATCCGCGAGCGACGGCGCGCCGACCGGCATAATCATGAATTCTTGGAAGTCGAGAGCATTGTCCGCGTGCGCTCCGCCATTGATGATGTTCATCATCGGCACCGGCATGACGCGCGCATTCACCCCGCCGAGATAACGGTAAAGCGGCGCGTCCATCGCTAGGCTTGCAGCCTTCGCAGTTGCGAGAGAAACACCTAAAATCGCGTTCGCGCCAAGACGCCCTTTATTCTCCGTGCCATCGAGCATGAGGAGCGTGTTGTCGATGCGGCGTTGATCCTCGGCGTCCATGCCCTGGAGCGCGTCGAAGATTTCGCCGTTGACCGTGTCGACGGCCTGCAGGACACCCTTGCCAAGATAGCGCTCGCCGCCATCACGCTTCTCTATCGCTTCGTGCGCGCCTGTAGAAGCCCCTGAAGGCACCGCAGCGCGGCCGATGGAGCCATCTTCCAGCACGACGTCAACCTCAACCGTCGGATTGCCCCGGCTATCGAGAATTTCGCGGCCAATAATGTCAGTAATGGCGGTCATGGCGACATCCTATTATCTATGCGAAGAGCAGATGGAACGCAGAATTGGGCCATCGCTACATTCCGCGCTTCTTAGCTATCGAAACTTGTGTAAGCAAGTTTGTTTGGGACTCGCGGTAACTCAAACCCTATCTGGGATATGAAATGCAACGTCGCCAGGAGCCTTTATGACAGAAACCCAAACCGGAGGGAGCCGCTCCAGCGATGCAGCCTTGGTGCTGTTATCGGGCGGTCAGGATTCGGCGGTGTGCCTCGCCTCGGCGCTGTCACGCTATGAGATCGTCGAGACCGTTGGCTTTACCTACGGTCAGCGCCACAGCGTGGAACTGGAATGCCGCCCGAAGCTTAGGGATGCGATGATTGCCGCTTTCCCTCAATGGGCTGAGCGGCTCGGCTCGGACCATCTGCTCGATCTATCGGTCCTTGGCAATGTGAGCGATACGGCTCTTACGAGCGAAGCAGAGATTGCCTTTAGCGCGAATGGGCTGCCGAACACCTTCGTGCCGGGACGTAACCTGCTCTTTTTTACCATGGCGGCGGCTCTCGCTTATCGCCGTGGCATACGCCATTTAATTGGAGGCATGTGCCAGACCGATTATTCCGGCTACCCCGATTGCCGGAGGGACACTCTGACCACCCTCAACGAGGCCCTTAATCTCGGTATGGCGCAGCGCTTTGTGATAGAGACACCGCTCATGTGGCGGACAAAGGCCGAGACCTGGGCTCTAACGGAAGCGATTGGCGGCAGCCGCTTGGTTGAGATCGTCGCGGAACACACCCATACTTGCTACAAGGGTGATCGCTCGCACCGATATGATTGGGGCTATGGTTGCGGCGAGTGCCCAGCTTGCCACCTTCGCGCGAAGGGCTATGAAGATTGGCGGGAGGGAGTAGCAAGGGCTGCTCCCAAGGATTGATGTATACGGTCAAGGAAATTTATACGACGCTTCAAGGCGAAGGCGCGCAAACAGGCCGTGCCGCAGTCTTCCTGCGCTTTGCGGGATGCAACCTCTGGACGGGCTTGGAGCGGGACCGGGAGGCGGCAGTATGCCGTTTTTGCGATACCGATTTTGTTGGCTATGACGGCCCAGGCGGCGGTAAATTCCCGAGCGCCGACCGGCTTGCAGAGGCCGTAGCACTCGCTTGGAATGAACCATTATCGGAAGCATCGCCCCACAGCAGAAGAAAGGCAAAGCCTTATGTCGTTTGCACGGGCGGGGAACCTCTTCTGCAACTCGACAACGCGCTCATCAATGCCTTGCATGAAAGAGGCTTCGAAATCGCCATCGAGTCCAATGGCACGCAGCACGCGCCGAGCGGCATCGATTGGATCTGTGTTAGCCCTAAGGCCGGGGCACCGCTCGTCCTCACGGCAGGCGACGAGCTAAAACTCATTTTTCCGCAAGAGGGGGCAGACCCTCAGCTCTTCGAAGAGCTGGACTTTCTGCACTTTTTCCTGCAACCGATGGACGGACCATCACAAAAAGCCAATATAGAAGCTGCGGCGCGCTATTGCTTGACGCACCCCTTATGGAGGCTGTCACTGCAAACACATAAACTGATAGGACTGCCCTGAAAGCTCTTCTCTATGATGCGGATTTATAAAGAATTTGGCTTCGAGGCTGCGCATTTTCTGCCTTCAGCGCCTGCCGGGCATCCCAACTCCAGGATTTATGGGCATTCATTTCATGTGCGCGTGACAATCGAGGGTGAACCCGACCAGCAGACGGGGCTTATTTTTCATCTAGAGGAGTTGGAGGCATTGCTCGGCCAAGTGAAAAGCAAACTCGATCATCAATTTCTTAACGAAGTTCCTGGCCTGGAAATGCCGACGCTCGAGCGCATCACTCAATGGATCTGGGCTGAACTTGAAGCGCGGGTACCCGGCTTGGATGAGATCCATCTGTCGCGTCCGTCCTGCGGAGAGGGATGTATTTACAGAGGCAAAAAAACTGCACCCATGCAGGCATTCGAGGCTTAGTGTTCACGATGGACAAGGAGCAACAGACCGCGCATCTCACGCAACTCGGGCGTCTCTCGGCCCTGCCTGCCTCGCCTGAGGATGCACTTCTCGAAACCGTGCCGAACCCGCATCCGGGCACGGCCTACGCCGTCCGCTTCACGGCTCCGGAATTCACTTCGCTCTGTCCGATCACGGGCCAGCCGGATTTTGCGCATATCGTTATTGATTATGTGCCGAGAGACCTCCTTGTGGAGTTGAAATCGCTGAAACTATATCTCGGCTCTTTTCGCAATCACGGAGCCTTTCATGAAGACTGCACCGTCGCCATCGGTAAACGCCTCATTGAGACGCTGAACCCCCATTGGCTGCGAATTGGCGGCTATTGGTATCCCAGGGGCGGTATGCCAATTGATGTGTTTTTTGCGCAAGGGGAATTGCCATCCGGCGTATGGATACCCGAGCAAGGCATTGCACCTTATCGTGGCCGGGGCTAACAAGAGACTATGGATGACCGGCTGATCATAACAAATGGCGATAGCGCCGCCGCGCGCTTACGCGAAGCTAAAATCGCAGGCGAAATTTTACCCTGGCGGGATATTCTTCATGAGGGGCCAGTTCCCCCGTCCTTAGGCCTTGAAGACCTATCTGCGGTGCGCGCGCAATTTCTTGCACAGCGCGGCTGGATGACGGAAGGCGAGTTGCGTGATGCGTTCAGGGCGCGGGACGAGCTGATCCGCCAGCATCAGCGATTCAAAACGGTCGTGCTGTGGTTCGAGCACGATCTTTATGATCAGCTTCAGCTTCTTCAGGTTTTGGATTTTTTTGCGAGCCAGGAGCGCCGCGAAGGCCTTTCGTTGATTCAGACCGGCAAATATGTAGCGCAGGAGACGCCGCGTGCTCTCAAAACACATCTTCTTCTTATGGAGCCGGTCTCCGACGCCCAGCTCACGCTCGCGCGTTACGCCTGGAACGGCTTCCGCTCGCCAACACCAGAGCCATGGGCTGCTCTTTTGCGGCTCAGCACACATATTCTGCCTTTCTTGAGGCTCGCCATGCTACGGCTGCTCGATGAGCTGCCTCAGCCCCGGTCAGGCCTTTCGCGCACCGAATGGTCAATCTTGAACCTAATCGGCCAAGGCCTCCGAACCCCGCATGAGCTTTTTGAGGCATTCAGCGGCTCGGAAGAAGCGTCCTTCATGGGCGATTGGAGTTTTTACCACACGCTCGACCAACTTGGTGGAGGCGGCGCTCCGCTTATCGCAGGCTTTAAAGGCTTGTATTTCTCGCCCACGCTGCCCGAACCAACGCGCGACGCCTATTTCGCCTGCGAGCTTTCATTTACGCATCTCGGCTATTCGGTTTTGTCGGGCGCAAATGATGCTTTGCAGCACCGCAAGATAAGCCGGGCCATTGGCGGCTTTCACCTTCATTCCGCAGCACCTTGGCGGTGGGATTCGGCTACGCAGCAGCTCCTGCCGCCGCCAGGCCGATAGCCTTTACGAAGGGCGCGCTTAAACAGTCCCCCCGGCCCAAAGCGGCTGCGGTTTTAGCCGGAGAGAGCCACTGTTATCTTGCTGCTGCCATAAAGTTTATTTCTAATTATGCTAAAATAAATACCCCATTTGGCGTGATTGCCTTTTCGTATGGACGGCGCAATATCGGGCTGCTCGATTGTCTTTCGCTAGCGCGCTTCGGCGCGCGATTATCCCGGGAGGGGCGAAGTCTTGGATCTCAGTATCAACGGCAAGACCGTTACAGTGGCTGTCGATCCGGACATGCCGCTTCTTTGGGTGCTGCGCGATGTCGTTGGCCTCAAGGGCACTAAATTTGGGTGCGGTATCGCGGCTTGCGGAGCCTGCACTGTGCTTCTCGACGGCAGTCCCATCCGCTCATGCGCGACGCCTGTCAGCGCGGCCACGGGTCAAATCACGACAATCGAAGGGCTCGCAAAGGATAGCGACCTCCACGCCGTGCAAGAGGCATGGATCGAGGAGCAGGTGCCGCAATGCGGGTACTGCCAATCCGGGCAGATCATGAGCGCTGTCGCCTTGCTCAATGAAAAGCCTCACCCCACCGACGACGACATCAATGCGAGCATGGCCGGGAATTTGTGCCGCTGCGGAACCTATCCGCGTATTCGCTCCGCGATAAAACGCGCGTCGCAGAAGATGGGGAGCTAGGCCATGGGCGTAGCGAAAATTGCGCGCAGAACCTTCCTCATTGGCTCGGCAGCTGTCGCAGGCGGCCTTGCGGTTGGCTATTACTATTATCGCCGCCCCTACCCTAACCCGCTCAAACGCAACGCTCGCGGCGATGAAGCCGTTTTTAATCCCTATGTGAAGATCGGGGCCGATAACAGCGTAACAATCATCGTGCCACGCGCTGAGATGGGACAAGGCGTGCGCACGACGCTAGCGGCACTCGTAGCGGAAGAACTCGACGTGCGGCTTGAGGACGTTAAGGTTGAGCACGGACCTGCATCTTGGGCCTATTACAATAAAGGCGCGATGGCTGACGGCGGTCCGTTCGCTAAATTCGATACCAGTTTTCTAGCCGAAGCCACGCGCGGGATGTTTGGCGCAACCGCCAAGCTTGCAGGCATTCAAGGCACCGGCGGCTCCAGCTCTGTAACCGACGGCTTCGTTAAGATGCGCGAGGCGGGTGCGGCTGCGCGTATGATGCTCGTTCAAGCGGCGGGGCAACAGCTTGGCAAGTCTGCGGAAGCGCTTCGGACGAGAGACGGCGCGGTTGTCGATCCCGCAACGGGGAAGTCGCTGCCCTACGGCGCAGTTGCCGCTCGCGCGGCTCAACTCGATCCTCCCGCCAAGATCGAGCTGAAAAAGCCTGAGGAATGGCGCATTCTCGGCAACTCGCAGCCCCGCGAGGACATTCCCGCTAAGGTCACTGGCAAAGCCGTGTTCGGCATCGACATCGACTTGCCGGATATGCTCTATGCGACAGTGCGCATGAACCCCAATTTGGGCGGCGCCATGCGCTCGTTTGATGCGAGCGCTGCTGAGAAAATGCCGGGCGTCGTCAAAATTGTCGAGATCGGCAACGGGATCGCCATCATCGCAAACAACACTTGGCACGCGTTCCAAGCGGCAAAAGCTGTGAAAATTGAGTGGGGACCGGCGGATTATCCTCAATCCTCCGAGGCGCAGTTCGCGGTCATCGAGAAGCGCGCCGGATATGGCGAAGGCTTCAGCTTCCGCAATGACGGCAGTGTTTCCGAGAGCTTTAAGGTGGCGCGGCCCGAGGATGTGATCGAGGCCGAGTATCGCGCGCCGTTCCTTGCTCACGCCTGTATGGAGCCGATGAACTCAACCGCGCGCTGGAAGGATGGAAAGCTCGATATTTGGACGCCGACCCAGGTTCCCACTTTCGTGCAAACGGTAGCTGCCCGCGAGTTCGGTATCAGCGCCGCCGACGCCAATGTGCATGTGACATTGCTTGGCGGCGGGTTTGGCCGACGGCTTGAGACTGATTATGCGCTGTATGCCATGCGCGTGGCGAAGCATACCGATGGCCGCCCCGTAAAGGTTACATGGAGCCGCGAGGAAGACACGCAGCATGATGCCTACAGGCCTGCCGCGATAGGACGCTTCCGGGGCGTTGTCTCCAAAGGAGCGCTGCCCGTCGCGGTGGACGCCAACATTGCCTCGCCTTCGATCTTAAAAAGCTTCGTGGGGCGCATTTTTCCGTCACTGCCCATCGCAGGCCCAGACAAGATCGTGGCCGAAGGCTCCTTCGATCAGCCCTACAGCATTTCGAACTATCGCGTATCCGGAGCGGTCGTGGATTTGAACGTCCCCGTCGGTTTCTGGCGTTCCGTCGGCAACTCCTACAACGGCTTTTTCCATGAAAGCTTCATGGACGAGCTCGCGCATAAGAGCGGAATGGATCCGGTCGAGATGCGGCGGAAGCTGATGGCAAAATGGCCAACGGCCGTGAAGGTGGTGGAGAAAGCGGCCGAAATGTCAGGTTGGGGCTCGCCATTGCCGCAGGGCAAAGGCCGTGGCATCGCCTTTACGCTGTCTTTCGGCACTTGGGTTGCCGAGGTAGCGCAGGTCGCGCTTGAGGGCGACGCCATCCGCATCGAAAAGGTCTGGTGCGCTGCGGACGTGGGCATCGCGCTCGACCCGCGCATCATTGAAGCGCAGATGCAGTCCGCCATCATATACGGCCTCTCGGCTGCGATCGGCCAGGAGATCACCTTCAAGGATGGGGTGGTGGAACAGGCAAATTTCAACGACTACGACGCTATGCGCATGAATCAGGCTCCCGCGATAGAGGTGGCGGTCTTACAAAATTCACCATGGATGGGCGGCGCGGGCGAGCCGGGCCTGCCGCCATCGCTACCCGCGGTCGCCAACGCGATCTTCGCGGCGACAGGCAAGCGCATCCGCGAGCTGCCGCTCTCAAAGCAGATTAAGTTCGTCGCTTGACGCTGGATTTCCTGGATCGCCACGCGGCGTTGCCGCTCGCGATGACGATTCTTGGGACCGTCATCGCGACGCAAGCAGAGCGTGGCCGGAAACAAATCCAGAACACGCCGCCGCCGAAAAAGCTAATACATATGCGTATTAACGCGATTGGTGGGAGTGTATAGAAAATTGCCATTATACGTGATGGTGGGGATGCCGTGACCCCGGTGACGGCGCACATAGCGCCGAGGCGCTACAACATAGCGGCCGCGCCGCACGGCGCGTCTGTATTGAACATGAGTCGCCGCTTCACCAGTCACCGATAGCGTGGGGATGCCGCCCGCCGCATTTGCGCTTGATGCGCCGCGGCATTCTAGCGCCAGGCCAAAAAACATAATTCCAAGAGCCAATCTCAACATGACTATCCTCTAAATTAATTAAACCCGTGCGTAGCGTTAGCGCTGTAGCGTTCTTATGTTTGCGCAATAGGCTTGCACGGAGGTGCCCAGTGTCCGCTTATTCGGAAAAAATAACGTTTACGGGTTCACAAAATTTTCCTCTTGCCGCACGGCTCGACTATCCCGAAGGCAAAGCTCGCGCAGTCGCACTTTTTGCTCATTGCTTTACCTGTTCGAAAGATCTGTTCGCAGCATCGCGCATTGCGGGCGAGTTGGTGAAGCGGGGCGTAGCTGTCTTTCGTTTCGACTTTACGGGGCTCGGCATGAGCGAAGGTGAGTTCGCCAACACGAACTTTTCCTCAAATGTGCAAGATTTGATCGCCGCCGCCACCTATTTGCGGGAAAAGGGGACGCCCGCCGATATCCTCGTGGGCCACAGCCTTGGCGGCGCGGCCGTGCTGGCGGCGGCGAATGACATTCCTGAAGCAAAGGCGGTCGCCACCATTAACGCCCCAGCTGATGCTTCGCATGTGATCCACACCTTCGGCGCCCATGTCGATGAGATCCGGGAAAAGGGCGCGGCCACCGTTACGCTCGCGGGCCGGGAGTTTACGATTAAGCAACAATTCCTTGAGGATTTGGATGCGACGCGCGTCCATGACCGCATTGCGGCGATGCGAAAGGCGCTTTTGATTTTTCACGCGCCCACGGACGAAGTTGTCGGTCTCGAAAACGCGTCGGCCATATTTTTAGCGGCCAAACACCCGAAGAGTTTTGTTTCGCTGCCGGGTGCAGATCATCTTCTCTCAAACCGGGAAGACGCCGCTTATGTGGCCGAAGTTTTGAGCGCATGGGCTTCGCGCTATGTCATGGGCTCGGCGGAAAAGTCCGTGGAGGCTGCGTTCGAACCCGGTACAGTTTCGGTCACGGAAACGCGCAAGGGAAAATTCCAGCAAGAGGTGCGCGTCGGTCCCCATCGCCTTGTCGCCGACGAACCCACGGACCAAGGGGGCAATGATACCGGGCCGAGTCCCTATGATTTCTTAGGCATCGCACTTGCGGCCTGCACCGCTATGACTGTGCGCCTCTATGCCGATTTTAAGAAGCTGCCGCTAGAGGGGGTCCAGGTGCTTGTGCGCCACGGCAAACGCCATATCGACGATTGCAAAGACTGCGTCGAAGGCAAAGAAGATAAAATCGACAATTTCGATCGGATCTTGCGCTTCGAGGGCGAACTCGACGATGAGACTCGGGCGAAACTCGTCGCCATCGCGAACCGCTGCCCGGTGCATAACACGCTCGAAAATGGCGCTCGCGTCGTTACTAAGGAAGAACGTTAGCCGAGGATTCAGCAGGGACTCGAACTGCTTGGGATTATCTCAGGGGCCGGTCAATGGCAGTCGCAATGTGCCGCGCGACCCTCTTGGCGGCTTCCTCGCCAAAAGAAGGTGTCAGCCACGTCCTCCGGCCTGAGCTTTCCTCCACATAGATGTCCCATGAACTGGTCTTCCCGAATCTGGTCTTTCCGAGACTTCGGGCGAATCCCAATTGCAGCTACGTCGTCCTGGCTGATGGTCCTCCGGCCAAGCCCAAATAAGTAATGGCCCTTCACGCGAAGATATCGGTGCTTTGCATCCCACTCGATTCGAGTACGAGCAACACAGAGATGGAGGAAGAAGGCGGCGAACCCGCCGGGAATGAAAATACGGAGTGCCCAGAGGAAGCCGGAAAACCAGTCCAGCAAAGGAGGAGGCGGGAGAGGCTCTCGAACAATTTCGATGAATTTGGCTAGAGCCAGTAGTGTCAGGAATAGACACACGACGCGCACGTAGGGATGCGCATAGCCGCTATCGTACAACATCTTCGCAGAGTCATTAACGTGGCCAGCACGCATCGATGCCACTGCCCCTGTTCGGTAGTGTCGCAAAGCAGCGCCGCCGCGACGCGGAACAACTATAACGTAAGCTGGGACATCTTTGGTGGAAGCAGGCCGCGAATAGCTGCTTACAGCTATTCGCGGCTTCATTCTGTGCGAAGGAATCTGGCGATAGCCTACTTAATCTCGACGAGCGCAACCTCGTTGGTGAGGCTGTTGGCTAAGACCGGGTTGCCGTCAGGCGCAACGTCCATGTTGCGCACGATGTCGCCGCCGCCTGGAATTGCCCAGCTTTGGAACTTCTCGGTCTTTGGATCAAAGCGCACGACTGTGTTCGGCTTCGCGCCCGACTCGCTATACCAGAGGGCCCCTTTGGTTGAGACTATGCCGTAAGGCTCAGACTTTGGTCCGCTCGGCGATTGCCACTCCGTCACTTTTCCCGTCGAAGGGTCGAGCCTGCCGATAAATCCACGTGCATAGTCCGTATACCAGACCATATCATCGGGCGTGATGGCAATGCGGCGCGGTCTAGCCCCTGCATCTGGCAATGGATATTCACGAATTTCCATTGTGTTGCGGTCGATGCTGCCAACTTTATTTGCGCCGAACTCGACGAAGAACACGACATTCTTAGAGTTAAGCGCCATGCCATAGGGGCGCGACTTTGGAGTCGGCGATGTGACAAATTTTATCTCACCTGTCTTTGGATCGAGACGGCCGAGCTTGTTGGCATGTTGGACGGTGAACCACAAAATTCCGTCACGGTCGAAAATGAGGGTGTGGGGATCCTTGGCCTGCGGGTCCTGCAAGGGATATTCCTTTTCCGCGCCGGTCTTGGGGTCGAGCTTACCAATCAGCGCGCCCGTGTTGCCGGTAAACCAGATATTTCCTTCCTTATCTTCAACCAATCCATGCGGCCCTGTCCGTGCGGTTTCAAGGTCATATTCCTTCATTTGGCCGGTCTTCGGATCGAGACGCCCAAGCTTGTTGGCGAGCTGGCCGGTCCACCAAATGGCGCCGTCTTTTGTCGCCAAAGGATCATGCGGTCGGGAACCTGGAGTGCGTACAGGCCATGACTTGATCGAGGCTTGGACGGCCCCTGGTACTAGAACGGCGGTTGGACGCGCCCGTTCTGGGAAGTTCTTAATCAGATAATCCGTAACGATCGGCCACTCGTCCGGGGTGAGCGGTGCGCCGGTGTTCTGCATCATGCGCATAACCGTATGCCATCCCTGAGGCGTATAGCCGGGCTTGATGCGATTAATCTCATGACACAGCACACAGTTGGTTGCCACAATTGCTTTGCCGGGTCCCTCTGGAAGCTCTTGCGCATTTGCGATGCTGGATCCGATCACCAACATGCTCGCAAGCGTAAGTGTCGTCGATATTTTTGCCATTGCGTTTCCTATGCCCAATATGCGGGGAGACGTTGCCCCCGCCGCGCACTATGCACGACAAAATGAGGAAATTTCAATTCAAGCCCGCGCGATCACACGGCGTAGGACTGGCCAAGTGAGTTTGCCGGTGCGATATGACGTCCACGAGGTGAGACCATTTGCGAATTGCGGCAGCCCCTCAGACTTGATCAAACAAAGAGGGAGGATCGGGCATGGTTTCACAAGAAGAAAAATGCGAACTGCCGGTCTGGCTTATTAATCCGGTTGATAGGGACTGACATGGCCTCGGTTGATATTCAGGATGTTCGCAAGCGCTTTGGGTCTACCGAGGTGTTGCAAGGCGTTTCCGTAGACATACCGGATTCGGAATTTGTTGTGTTGGTAGGGCCTTCCGGCTGCGGCAAATCAACGCTTTTGCGGATGATTGCAGGGCTTGAAGAAATTACATCCGGCGCGATTTCCATTGGCGGCCGTGTGGTGAATAATCTGCCGCCTAAGGCGCGGGATATCGCCATGGTGTTCCAGAATTACGCGCTCTATCCACATATGACCGTATACGAGAACATGGCGTTTAGTATGCGCCTTCGGAAGGCGCCGCAGGCCGAAGTGGAAACTCGCGTGCAGAAGGCGGCGGATATTCTCGGCCTGAAGACCTATCTCGAACGATATCCGAGGCAGCTTTCCGGCGGTCAGCGCCAGCGCGTGGCCATGGGGCGCGCCATTGTGCGCGATCCGCAAGTGTTCCTGTTCGACGAACCACTCTCAAATCTTGACGCGAAGCTGCGCGTGTCCATGCGCACCGAAATCAAGGCGCTGCACCAGCGGCTCCGCACAACGTCCATCTATGTAACGCATGATCAGGTCGAGGCCATGACGATGGCGGACAGGATTGTGCTGATGCGTGATGGACGTATTGAACAAGTTGGCGCGCCTCTTGATCTCTACGACAATCCCGCCAACGAATTCGTCGCGGGATTCATTGGCTCGCCCGCCATGAATTTTATTCCAGGGATAATTCGGCGCTCAGGGAACGTCTTTCACGTTGAGAGCGAGCGAGGGACCCCGCTGCCGGTACCGCCAATGGCAGCCGGTCAGGATGGTCAGGCTGTATTGTACGGGATGCGCCCGGAGCACTTGACGATCACAACGCATGGAATTCCGCTGACTGTTTCCGTCGTCGAGCCAACTGGGTCGGAAACCCTCGTCTTTGGCGAAGTCGATGGAACGCCGATTTGCGGTGCCTTCGCCGAGCGGCATGGTTTCAAGCAAGGCGAGCTTATAACGCTTAGCCCTCGTCTCGATGCGGTGCATCTCTTCGACCGTGCGACAGGCAAGGCGATTCGTTCCCATTAAGCGAACGCGCGTCATTGATTGGCCGGTGACGAAGGGCTACTTGATTGGGTCAAGACACGAGAGGGTTCGAAAATCCGGCGACGATTTTGACGAGGTCGGCTTGGCGGCTAACGCTGGCCTTATCGAATAGACGGTAGAGATGCGTTTTAACCGTTGTTTCGGCGACGCCCAGGGCTGCAGCCGTCTCCGGTACTCCGCCCACATCGACGATGGCGAGCAACACGCGCACCTCAGCCGGTGTCAAATTATAGGTCTTAGCAATAAGATCGAGAGGGCTCCCAAGCTCAGCCCTACGCATAAATACGGCGGCGACAGCCGTGTAGGCTATGCCTGTGGCGCGCCGCTCGCCAGATGTAAGCGGCAGCACATGTGCGACGAAGCGCTCACCGTCATGGGCGGTCAGTGGCAAGGCAATGGCCTTGCCACCGATCTCGATCTCACCATTGGCGCAGCCGGCAAGGACATCACGCAAATTCTGGTTTGCCCGTGAATCCCGAGTTGCCAATCGGCCCTCCACTGAGTGCAGAGGATCGCCCGCATAGAGCATGTCGTGGCCCGCAGCATTCGCATGGACGATCCGGCCGATGGCGTCGATGAAAAATATGCTGGTGCTGAGACCATTCAGCGTGTCGGCAAAAGTAGCCGCTTCCGACTGCTTGAGATCCATTGACTTGCCAATGAGCAAAGCACGGCGAGCATGCGGCACGATAAGCGCAATACGCAGGCGCGTTTCTTCGTCCATCATGCCACGTGACCTACTCCGAAGAAGAGCTAGGATCACCGAACAATTAGGCCCGGGTCTATCGAGCACAGCCCAGCCGACGTCGACCAACCCTTGAGGCCACAGCCACTCCTGAGTGAAAGGTCCTTGCCGATAGTCGTCGTAGGTGACGAGGTCCGGAACGCTCGCGACTTGACCGAAGGGCGGGAAAATCACGAGGGGATCGAATTTTGAATAGGTCTCCTCATAAAGCTGAACGTAGTGGGGATCGACGCCATAATTATAGGGAGAAACTGCCAGTTTGCTCTTTGGGTCCTTTGAAACGAGGCCACCACACTGAGCACCTGCAAAGCCGGCGATTTTACCGACAACGCCCGTCCACGATTCGTGATTAAGCGTCGTGTCGTAGATATCGCCTACAAGGTCGTGAAGTTTCTGGTCTTCGCCCGTGTAGCTCATCTTGAGGGCTCCCTCCTGAGGGAGTATTCACATCTGCAACCTGTGGTCTAGCTCGACGCCAATGATAAATAACGCTAGAGTTTACAAGAGGTTGCGCGCCCCCAGTCAAGTCGTCGAGTCAGCAACTCGGCAATACGCTTTCGTCCACTTCGCAGTAGTTATCGACCTCCACGACATGTCTATCAAAAACCGATCAGCACGCCACTGTCAGCTTATGACTGAAGATCACACCCCCAGGCACAGATCTCCGCAGGAAAAAAAGGCTCTCAGCTACGCCAAGGACCGGCGGAATGCGTATGGGCAAAACGACAAAGCATCCCGCAAAGCAATTCCCGCAAGGAAGAACGGTGAAAGCCGGAGGGTACGGCGCAAAGCCAATCAGACGCTGTCCTCCATCGATCGGCTCGCCGAGGAGAGCGCCGAAGTGAGCGAAAGCTCACTTAACCACGACATTGACCGCATAGGCGCATGGAAAAAATTTCCTTACGCGTCACTCCGCGAATTTCTGATTATTCAAACCCACCGCAGGTCGGCGCGGCAGAAGCGCAAGCGACGCAGTGCCGAATAACGGCGCTGCAGGGCGCCAAGCGGTCTCTTCTATCCGGAGGAATTCGCCCGGTCGATCAACCAGCCGATCCCCGCTCCGTGAATATCCAGGCCCCCTGCCCCAACTCATCGGGGAAGCGCGCAACGAGATCCGCGCCATGCGGACGCGTTGCTACCCCGGCACCGGCCAGCATCGTCTGGATTGCCGGTATCGATCGTACCCTGATGGTATATGCGCCAATGAATGGAAGCGAGGGAATGGGAATTTCGGGTATCATCCGCGCAAATGTGTCCGCGCCGGCAAAATCAAGACGGCCACGATCGAGCACGATGGTCTGACCCAACGGTGATGGCTGTGCAGCACGGCCGCAAAACCGCGCAAAGCGTGCAGCCGCTTCGCCCACATCCGCGACCACAATCGTCAAGCCCGCCAGCCCAAGCGCGCCGTTTGGATGGGTGAGCCAGCGTGGCTGCCAAACGGTGTTCTCGGTGCGATGCGTGAGCATTTGAATTCGGCCTTCCGGCATTTCGCTAGCCTCGACGCGCGCAACCGTGAAGGCCGCCGTTCCCTGGCCGCCTTCGATGTCAACCGGGCGCTCCATCTGGACCGACGGCCTAACGCGAAAGCTATTGCCGGCAAGGCGTTGATGTTCCTTGGCGGCATCCGCCACCGCAAACGCTGCAAGATGCAAGCCAGTATAGCGGCCTAGTGCGGAATCAAGCTCACGGCCGAGCGTGGTGTCCGCCGTTTTGAACAGAACCTCGATATAACCTCGCGGCAACATGGCTGTGACGTTGCCGGTGCCGGTGCGTTGAGGCGTGCCGCCCTTGGGATCCGGATTAACCTGGATAGATACTGGCGTTGGCGCAAAGCCGGCGCGGGCGAGCGCACGGCTAGCAGCCTCTGGGTCGGGCACGAAGTGCCCCACATGGTCCAGGAAAATCTCATTCCCGAGCGGAAGCTGGCGGTCGGCCTCTGGCTGTCCAGCCGATTGAGCGCGCGCCGAAAGCGGCCCCGCAGAAGCCGCGATACCGAGTAGCGTGATGAACTCGCGCCGTTTCAATCGATTGAATTGCATCGGATAACCTTGATCTAACCGCATCATGGGGATGTTGAAGTGATGGGAATGGGGCTTCTCAGCCCAGCGGCCGGGAAGCGGCCATGTAACCTCGACGAGTAATTGGACTGCGTCAAGATCAGTTCGTGCTTGCCGCGCTACGGCACCAATACGCAAGCGCACAATCAGATCATGGAAAAACCGCAGATGGTGGCTAAAGCTGTGCTACGTTCCATACCGTACTGGAGGTAGAAGCTCTAATGCTGCTTATGGTAATTGGAGGCGTAATGGCCCTTCAAGCGATAACCGTCATGATCATGGCTGTTCATCATATGCGGGCTCAAAACCATAACACCGCCGCCGCACTGGCGTTCGCGGCTATCGTGTTCCTAGCGCCAGCCAGCGTCATGGCATTTTACGGCGCGGAAGACGTGACAATTGGCACGCTGAATGCGGCTACGGCGCGCTAGGCGTTCGACACTAGTGTCCTGAACTAGTGTCCTGACTCGCAATTAGCCCCCAAGAACTCATGCGGCCTGCGCCATTTCGAGAGCGGCGCGGGCGCGCTTGATTTTATCGAGGATGGCGGCGCCTTCCGCCTTCCATTTATAGGGGCGCGGATTGGCATTGCGCTTGGCGAGATAGGCTTCGATATCGCGCACGAGTTCGTTCACCGAGGCAAAGCTGCCGGTCCGGATGACGTCTTCTGTCAAATCGGCGAAGAAGCGCTCAACGAGATTCATCCAGGACGAAGAGGTGGGGGTGAAGTGGGACTTGAAGCGCTTGTGGCGCTTAAGCCACGCCTTAACCTTTGGATGTTTATGGGTAGCGTCGTTGTCCTGGATCAGATGGATGGCGAGGCCCTTGGGCGTTTCGCGATCGATCTGCTTTAAGAACCGCAGCCATTCCACATGCGTGTGGCGCGTTTCGGTGCGTGCGATCAGCTTGCCTTCGAGTGCATTAAGCGCCGCAAACAGCGTCACCGTTCCATGACGCGTATAATCGTGCGTCCTGGTGCGCGGACGGTTCGGCGCAAGCGGAAGTCCAAGCTGGGTACGCTCCAGCGCGACAAAGCTTGGTTTGGGCGTTACAAGCGCCAATTCAGAATCTCGTTCACGCCACGTTCAAGGGCTTAAACATCTCCCCACCATCCGCCGAATGGAAGTGTCTGAGATCCTAACAAAAATGCCGCAACAACCGACGCATCATTTTTGGTTTCTTCGAACGGTGTTGGAGGGCAACCGATCCGTTCATCTAACCGCTGCTGTGTTGCGCCGATCAAGTTTTCCCGGAACCAACAGGAGCAGTGCGATACTGCCAACGACGGTGAAGACGGCGCCATAGTAGAACACGGCTGTGTGCCCGATCCGATCCCACAGCAGTCCAGCGACGACGCTGGCGACCAGTTGCAACAGACCAATGGTCGTATTGTACCAGCCAATGCCGCTCGCACGCAGATGTTCCGGCACAAAATCCGCGGCATACGCTTTGCCGACGGCGCGAAATATTCCCTGATACAATCCGTAGAAGACAAACAGCGCACCGATCAAAAGGACATTTTGCGTAAGGGCAAAGCCGAGATAGGCAATCAGGAAAATCATAAACGACGCGAGCAGGATGTTTTTTCTGCCCCATCGATCCGAAAGCGACCCCGCCGGATAGGAGATCAGGGCAGCCACCAGGTTGAACGCCGCATAGATCAGGATGGTCGTTTCTAGGGAGGCGCCGATATCCTGGGTTCGGAGGATCAGAAACGCGTTGCTGGAGTTGCCAATCCCGAACAAAGCGGTCGCCAGCAAATATCGCCAATAGGCCGCCGGAAACTGCCCCAGGCTGATATCGATTTTTGACTTCGCTGCCACTGCCACCGGATGCTCTTCCACGAGCAGCACCATGCAAAAGGCCAGCAGGCCAGGAATGAACGCCAGATAGAAGATCGGGCGTATGCCGACATGCAGCACGTAGAGGAGGAAGACCGCGAGGAGTGGCCCGAGAAACGCGCCCGCATTATCGCCAACCCCCTCAAGCCCAAAGGCTCTGCCCCTGTCTTTCTCAGCCACCGAGGCCGCAATGAGCGCATCGCGCGGCGCGGAGCGCGTGCCGGCGCCTAGCCGGTCAAGCAACCGTGCGCCAAACACGCCTGGCCAACTGGTGGAAGCTCCCATCAGCGGCTTGGCCACCGCCGCCAGGAGATAACCCGCCAAGGCGATAGGTTTTCGTCTTTGCAGCTTGTCCGACAAGGCGCCAGAAAGACCCTGCACAATGTTCTGCGTGGCCTGTGCGACCCCATCCACGAGGCCGACGATGCTGCCGCTTGCTTTCAGCGTCTGCGTCAGAAAAACCGGCAGGATCGGATAGAGCATCTCCGTCGAGATGTCGGCGAAGAGGCTCGCAAAGGCGAGAAGGTAGGTGTTCCTTGAAAGTCCAGCCAAATGCGGCTTAATCGGCAAGGTCATGGTCGTCGCAAATCTAGGGGTGCGCTAAAAAAAGATTGGCCGGCGCCATACTAAGCGTCTCATCTCACAACCTCGATGATGCCTATCGTACCCTTGTCTTCATGATCGACGGCGTGACAATGATAGACAAAGATAGACAAATTTGCCAGCAATCACCGGGTCTGTGAAGGGGATCCCACTTTCAATGAGCCGGGGCCGACCTCCGTCGCAGGCGGCACCGAGATTGGGTTCGCGACAGCGATCTCCTGCGGCATGTTTTTGAGCCTGTCGTCCGCGCCTGCATGGCGGCCAGCCCTGTCGAAGGCGAAGGCTTTGCCGTCTATGCCAGTTATCTGCGAATGCGAAAGGCGTGGAACATCGCCATTGACAGGACCATGCTCAACCGGCTCTGCGCCCGGTAACCGCTATTCGTGTGCCAATATCCTGCGCTTCCCCGAGGCTATGTGTGACGTAAACCAGTGTGAAGCCGATTTCGGCATGGAGCCGCAAGATCTCGGCGCGCAGCTTACGGCTTAGGGCCTCGTCGAGACTGGAGAGAGGTTCGTCCATCAACAGAATTCGCGGCCTTAACGCACGGGCACGCGCGAGAGCGACGCGCTGCTGTTCCCCGCCCGATAGTTCTCCTGGTCGAACATCGAGGTAGTCGCCAAGCCCTACGACGTCGGCGACTTCTCTGATGCGTTGTCTTCGCTCTTTCGAGGCGATCCGCCTGGCCTTGAGGCCGAATTCGATATTCTCTGCCATGGTCAAGTGGGGCCAGAGCGCCAAATCTTGGAACACCATGCCGATCCCCCGCTCATGTGGCGAGCGCCAGTTCCGGTTGGCCTCGAACTCCGCAATCGACTGCCCGTCCACTCCAGCCGCTCCCTGGTTCGCCTTCACACGTTTGAAAGCTTCCCAGACCTCCCGTTTGGGGATCAGAAACGGCTTTGCCTCGTCCACGGGCTCCTCCCGTCACCGGCCAGAGCCTGCCGGTTGGCCCTAACGGGCGATCGAGTTCGAGGCCGTGCCAGGCTCTACTCCCGCGTACTTCGCTAGTCATAGCGGCAGTCGGACGTGTAGGGCTGCCGCCAGCTTCGTTAAGACTATGTCGATTTCTTTGTCGGTTGTCTCGCGGCCGAGGCTGAAGCGAATGGCGCCCATCCCGACATTTTCTGGGACACTCATGGCGGCCAGTACCGGTGAGAGTTCAACGCGTCCAGAATGGCACGCTGAACCTGTGGAGGCCGCTACCCCCTCCAGCCGCGCCAAAATCTCCGAGCCAACCTGACCTACAAACGAGACATTGAGTGTGTTTGGGAGCCGGTATTCTGGATGCCCGTTTAGCACCACTCGATCACCAAATGTCGCCTGCAAGGCGCTCCAAAAGCGATCGCGCAACGCGCGTATCCGAGTCATCGGTTGGAGGTCTTCGGCTAGCTCGCAGGCCGCTCCAAGGGCTGCGGCGAGCAGCACACTTTCGGTGCCGGCGCGTCTTCCCTGTTCATGACCGGCTCCGTGGATGAGTGGTTCAAGCTCGACGCCTCGACGAACATAGAGCGCGCCAACGCCTTTCGGAGCGTAGAGTTTGTGTCCGGCGATTGAGAGCAGATCGACACTCATCGCGTCGACCTTGGTCGGGATCTTTCCCACGGATTGCGCTGCATCAGAATGAAATCGGATGCTATGCTCGCGCGCGATGGTGCCGATCTCCTCCAGTGGCTGGATGGTTCCGACTTCATTGTTGGCGTGCATGATGCTGATGAGAATTGTTCGGGAGGTGATCGCACGATGGACCGCCTCAGGATCAATACGACCCGTCGAATCTACGGGGAGATAGGTCACATTGGCGCCCAAGCGCTCCAAAAACCTACAGGGGTTGAGAACGGCGGGATGCTCAGAGACCGCTGTGATGATGTGTTCGCCCCTGGGTTTTAGCGCGAAGAACGTGCCCTTGATCGCGAGGTTGTTGGCCTCACTGCCTCCGCTGGTGAAGACGATCTCGTCGGGCGCACATCCGAGCAGCGATGCGACTTGCGCCCGCGACTTATTCAGGCTCGTCTTCGCCGCGATGCCAGCCCAATGCCCGCTGGAAGGGTTCCCGAACGCACTTTCCAACAGCGGTCGCATGGCGGCGGTTACCGCCGGGGCAATCGGTGTGCTGGCGTTGTAGTCGAGGTACACTGAAGAGATGCCCGCCATCAGAACACCGTAA
>CAVPNP010000001.1:0-10484 GCA_963706665.1 uncultured Alphaproteobacteria bacterium | reverse complement strand
CAAGAACGGTGTGGCTGCAGTCTCCGACTGCATGGCGAACCACGGCTGAGCCGATAAATCCAGCTCCTCCGGTGACGAGAATACGATTAGGCACTGGCGTGTTCAACGTACCGGAATGGAGAGACAAACTCTTTGAACGTCCCAAGCTTACTGTCTTTCTCAGACAAGATCGCCTCACTAGCCGCAACCGGCCACGGAATGTTCAAGGTCGGATCGTTCCACACTATACCGCTCTCGCAGCCGGGCGAGTAATAGTTGTCAACTTTATAAACCACCTCGGTATTGGCCTCGAGCGTGCACAAGCCGTGGGCGAGCCCACGTGGTATGAAGACTTGCTCGCCTGTTTCCGCTCTCAGTTCGTGAGCCATCCATTGCCCATAGGCCGGCGAGTTGCGGCGCAGATCGACGACAACGTCATAGATGCTTCCGCGCACGACACGAACCAACTTGGCTTGGGTTGCCGGCGGAAGCTGAAAATGCAAGCCGCGGATGGTTCCTCGGTGAATTGAGACGGACTGGTTATCCTGGACGAAGTCGATGGCGATGCCGGCCTCCCAAAAAACTCGTTGACTGTATGTCTCGACAAAGTAGCCGCGTGCATCAGGACTCGCGCGGCTTTAGTACCAGAACTCCTGGTAATTTGGTGCTGTGGATGTCCATTGCATCATCGCCGGCGTGCGGCCTCAACCCCTCTTGCAACTTAAGCCCTTCTTGAGAGCGTTTTTATCATAAATGCGGTTCGTCCTCCCCCTCAAGCACTCATCTGCTGAAAAAAATAAGGCGCGGATGCTTGTGCCGCGATGAATAGCTTCTGCTCAAGTCTATACCAAGCTCGGCAGTAACTGTTGTAGCGCTAGTCAGGGCGTTTCTTTCTCCGCAAGAAAGTACGCTTCGGCTTCGCGCAGTCCTTGATGATCCGGTGAGCTGCCTTTTGTCATCCACTTCTCCGTCGCCAATATCGTGCGATTTCGCTTGTCAGTTTTCGAAAGCCTGCAATTTCCGCCACACTGAAATTGCCCCGATCCCGCTTTATGAGAAGAGCGACGAGATATACGGGGACGTCGGCCCAAAGTAGGCAGTTATGACTCTGATATCCGCTCTTTTGCTGGACGTGTCAGCTCAAGACCGAGCCACCACGAGCCGTGTAGGAGGTACGGCCCCTGCTGTGTACTACGCAACCACCCCGCTTTTCTCCAAGTCGACCATACGGACAATCATCGAGCGTCTCGGATCAAAGGGCATGTCCTCAAATCCCCATCGCCGATAGAACTGGCGAATTTGATCATCGATCGGATGGGTGATGACACCGAAGCTCCCAACGTCATGAGAGGCGCGCAAAGCCGCGGTCAATGCGAAGAGCAGAAGCGAGCGTGCATGACCCCTACCCTGATAGGACCTGTCGACCGCGAGCTGGCCGAGCAATGTTGCCGGCAGCGGGTCAGGTTTATTGCGGCGGTCCGCCTTGGCGAGAAATTCGCGTTCGATCTGAGCGGCGCTCAGCGTTACATAGCCCACAATCAATCCCGTGCCGGTGGCACAGATTACGCTTGTGCGCGATACGCCTGACGCATGATTGTGCCAAGCGTGGCGCCGGAACCAAGCATTGAGAGAGTCCCGCCCACAATCGAAATGGTTGCGCTCGTCATCTTCCGGGAGCGGGCGTGGCGGCGCTACGTCCGCCATGTCGATGGCCGGAGTGCAAGATCCTTCAGGCCGGCGATCTTGCGCGCCGGCTTTCTCGCCCAGGCCTCGAAACGCTCCCAATCCTTCGCAGGAATAGTGATAATCCTGCGCTCCAGCACATCTACCTCTGCAGCTTCAAGGGCTTTGCGCCGCACGAAGTCACTGAGGTTCGTCCGCGATTGCGAGGACGCCGCCTCCAACAGTGCGCGTTCCTGCTCGCTCAACCGTACGCTTAGTACCGAGGAAGACATGACAAAATCCGCTCGCGTTCCCTGTATGACATTGACATACAGTAGACACGATCGCATGTCAAATCGCATTGGCCGAGCACTTGTATGGGGCGATTGGTGTCGGTTCTTCTGTGGGTAGGTGCAAAAGAAAAATCTGCAAAACAACCCCGTGCAAAGTAATCAGCGCAGAGCGGCTTCGCGGCAATTCAATGCGGCCTCGAAGATTCTCATCCGGTAACACTCGCGGCTTAGGCGGATTTCCCGATCAGCCCTCGATTTTGATCCTCTTCGCGCGGACGCTCGCCAAAAAGGGCCGATGGATTATTCCACGGACAACGGTTCGTCGGGCAGCCGGCCGATCTCAGGTTTAAGGCGTCGGATAAGGAAGGCGAGCCGATAATTGTAACTGAGCGTTCCAACAAGGTGCTCTGGCCGCGAGCTTCTTATGAAAGCCGTTGGCTCGGATGACCCGGAATCCAATAACAAACTCAAATACGCGCTTCTTATGGACGCCTGTTGGCTCCGCTGACCCGGAATTTCTCAATGGTATTCTACCTCAGCTGATCGAATACAGTTCTGATGGTCCGGACCTCAACGAGGGCAAGCTGAACTTCCTGCTCTCGGTTATCAGTAGTGCTAATCCTAAGGATCAGTTCGCGGCTATGCTTGCAGCCTAGATGGCGTTCGTCCATGTGACAAGCGTCGAAATGGCGCGTCGGCTCCGTAACTGGGGAGAAATCGACGAAGTCGCGGAGCGTGCCCTCAACAGGCTCACTCGTACATTTGCTCTCCAGCTGGAGGCGCTTAAACGATATCAGGCCCTCGCCGAGCAAAAGATCTCCTTGCAGCAGGTTTCTGTCACTGATGGCGGCCAGGCCATTGTCGGCAACGTCACGCAAGCACCCCATCAGAATGTAACCGAAACAGGCTCCGCACCACCGCCGCCCGATTTAACCGCTACGAACGTGGTTCCCATGCCAACCATGGCAGAAAACAAGAAACGCGCTCCCTTTAAAGCGAAGCGCACGGCAACTAAATGACCGGCGCTCACAAGCGCAACACGGTGCCGATGCTTGCCAGTCCCCGCTGCGGCGCCAAGACCCGCCCGGGCGGCTCCTGCAGATCTCCGTCGGTCCATGGCAAAAAGCGCTGCCGCATGCATGGCGGCGCGCCGGGATCAGGTGCTCCGCGCGGCAATAGGAACGCGCTGAAGCACGGCCGGCACACGCGCGAGGTTTTTGCGCAACGCAAGCGCATCCGCGATGTGGTGCGGCAAGCACGCAAGCTCATTTTACAGATCAAGTAAAAATTTTCGCACGAATGGCGATCATGATTGTCCCGATTAGGCAGTCCCAGGCCGCAAAGACCCTGGACGTGTCGGGCTCAAACTCGAGCGGTTCGCCTTCGAGCAGAAGGCGCGTTGAGCTCCTGTCGACGCCCGCGCGCCTGTCAGCGCTATGGATAGGCTGCCATTCGGCGTGCCACGCTCGCAGAACCGCCCTACTGATGCCGAATGCGGTGGCCTTTGCGGTCGCTGACGCTCCTGACAATGCTGACGGTCCTCCCCGGCAAACAGGCGGTTGCCTGCTCGGCTCGGGACAAGGCGATCAGCAGCGCAGGGCGGGTTTTATTCCGCCGGACCCACGCCGCGACGGATCCATTCGACCGCAGGTACAGTGCTTGGTTCGTTGGCGGCTTCCCCTGTTGCCTTGCCGATCGCACGTGTAGCGGCCTTGTCAGACTCAGGACGATGCTGGCCCGAGATCAGGACTTTCAACGTTTTCAAAACAATGTATAGGTCGACCCAGAAGGAGGCATGGCGGACATACCACTCGTCGAATGCATCCTTCTCGCTGGGAGTCAGGAGGGTTCCGCCATTAACCTGAGCCAAACCCGTAATGCCAGGGCGAACCATGAGGCGCACGGTGGGATTGGTAGGTTGATCACGCGGCAATAGCGGCCGAGGGCCAATCAGAGACATTTCCCCGACAAGGACATTGAACAATTGTGGGAGTTCGTCGAGCCGTAACCTGCGAAGGAAAGCGCCGGCCCACGAAGATCGCTTGTCTTCCGGAATCGGCTCGCCGAATTGGTCGAACGGTGGCCGCAACGTCCGTAGTTTATAGATTGTGAAACTACGGCCCCCAGCTCCGAGGCGCTGCTGCCAGAAGACCAGCGGAATCTGACGTCTAGAAATGCGAAACTCGGCGGCGACCGCTAGAAATGGTGCAGAAGCAACGAATACGATCGTGGCAACAACAAAATCGAGTGCATATTTCCACCTAAAGTAGGTAGGTAACTCAATAGCAAACGGGGCATGTATGTTCGTAGCCGTCATCGGCTTAGGTTGAGGCTCAAGGGCGCTCAAGCCAACGAGCTGCGGAACAAAGTCGAGTGGAATTTCTCGTAGCTCGCATACGCGTTGAACTTCCTTAAGGGTTTCCTCCTGACAACAAATCCTCATCGCCCCCAACCACAACTCGAGCGGTGCTCAACCCGTGTTCGGCAAACTCATCTATGATCAGTTGAAGATGATCAGGAGGGCCCACTATCGGGGTGCCGAACACGCTACGACCAACCATATGCCCCAGCTTTTGTTGAAGTAGGCGAAGCAGGCATTGCCGTCGATCATGCTATGCAGCCTCAGCTTGCGGTTCAACGTTCTTAGTGACGAGGTGCTTGGCAGCGTGGGCGACAAGCGCAGCCCTGAGGATCGGGAGCTGCTTGTAGGCTTTCAAGCGACGGAAGCCCTTGGTCGCTTCCATCATTCCAGCGGCCGTCCAGCGCAGTGCCATCGCAGCATTTCGCCATCGCTTCACGTTGCGACAGACGCGACGCACGGTCCCCATCATGTTCTCGATTGAGTTGGTGCAGGCCAGCGAACGTCGGAGCTTTGCCGGGAGACCAAGGCGATTGACGGTCAGCATCTCATCGAGCCCCTCAAGGATGCTGGCGGCGATACCGGGCGCCTCCTTGTCGAGCCGGCGGGCGAGATTGCGCAGCAGTCGCTCAGCTTTGTCGGCATCGTCGAGTTCCCAAGCCTGCCGGAGTGCCCGGCGCACCGATACATGCAGCGGCTTGGGCAGCCGCTCGATTACGTTGCGGGCTTTGTGAATCTGGCAGCGCTGGATCGGCGTGTGGGCGCCGAAGGTTCGACGGATGACTTTGCTCAGCGCCTTGGCGCCGTCGATGATGAATAGCCGGCAGACTTTCGCGTCGAGCCCGCGTTCAATTAGATTGTCGATCAGCGCCTGCACGACGGCGGCGTTCTCGGTTGCTCCCTCGACCAGGCCGAGCGGATGCTTGTGGCCTTCACCATCGATACCAAGAGCGGCGACCAGCACCAGGTCGTTGCCGATATGCAGGCCGTCAATCTGGATGACCAAGAGGTCCAGCTTGGACAGGTCAGAAGCCATCCATTCGGCCAGCCGTTCTGCCGACAGCGCCACGAACCGGCGCGAGGCCGCCGACTTCGAGGTGCCGTCTCCGGCGGTTACCGGCAGATCGCCCTCGGGCAGCCGCACAGCGCGCCTGAGCTTGCGCGTCGACACGTTGATCAGCATCAGGTTCATGGCCCAGCGACCAAGCCAGTCCTCGGCCTGCGCCGCCGTCCAGGTCGGCAGCGCAACCTCGTGGCCGTCGTAGCTACGCACCCGCGGGCGATGGACCGCAATCTTGCCGCCGTGGAAGCCGATCTTGCCCTTGGTCCGCCCCCAGCGGTGGCCGACGCGGCCGCCGCCGCGGCTATGCGGCGCGCCAGCGAACTCCTGCGCGTCCTGGCACAGCATGTGCTCGATGGCTCCGATCCCGGCCGTCAGACAGAAGCGCTCGAAGGAGCTGTCCACATCCTGCCAAGCCGTCTCAAGGCTCGGCACCAGCGTCGGTGAAGTCGTGGTAAGATTCGTCATGGCGTTGCTCTCCTTTACGGATTCGACACCCCGAGCCTAATGGCTCAAGGCGGGCAACGCCTGCTTCGCTAATTCAACATCGTGGGACCGCCATCTAGTAAGGCGATGACGCGCCTTTGTCCCGGACAATAGGCGGCCAGAAATTTCATAAACAAAAAGCTAAGTTTCGTTGCGCCGATCATAATCACGTGCTCCGCCCCATGGTGTGGTACGGGAGCGTCGACGCCGCTGTCGACTTCGCGCAGGCGCGCAATTGCTCGGATAGTGATAAGGCCAGCGCACAAAATGAGAGCATGGATGAGAGGAGTGGAACGCGGAATATTGCCCAGACGGGTCAGGGTAAAGAGTACCAGACACGTCATTAGTTCCGCACTTGCTACGGCTCTGACCACATTCCACGCGTCGTGGACGCTGAAAAAACGTGAAACGCCGTCGTGCAGACGAAATGCCGAGTAGCCGATGAGCGTGAATGCCAGGGAAATTAAGCAGTAGATGGCTGCGTCGTTGGTGAATATCGGAACCGACCGAACTGATAGCGCGATGACGGGCGAGGCAAGCGCCCAAACCGCATCGAAGGCAGAAAATCGGATTCGCAAAATGCCCCTTCGATGCCGGAGAACCGTTCCGCATCGTCCCCCACTCCCACTTGTACAGGGCCTCACCTTGAGTGGTAGCATTTGGTCTGCAAAAAAGCAAGAATTGCAGGGCTGAAACGCAGCGGCGAGGATGAAAACATGAGCAAGCAAAGCCGCCGCTAGCCCGCACAATGCCAAATTTCCTGAGCCAGGAGTGGAGCAAGGCAACCGTCCGACGGCGCGCGCGTTGCGCTCATGTGTGCTTCCCGACCGACGCTCCGTCCACCAAGTGAGGCGGCGCGCCGATGGGGATTTGCTCGCGAAATACGCAAGGATGAGAATGCGCCCACTTGAGCATCCTACCAGCGGGCCGAAAGTTCCGATGGCGCTTAGCAGACTTGGTCCGGGATCATCATGGTTGCTTCCGCGCAGGTCTCGCGACATAAGGCCATCGAGGGGAAAACGGCCCCATTCGCAACAAACGTTTGCGAACTCAGGCGGCGATGTATTAAACCGACCGGGCGGCTGCTGCGAGACGCGGCGGTGATCTGGACGCGCAGCGTCATGCGCAGTTGGACCTCTTAAACGTGCGCGGGGGAAAAATGAGAAGCGCAAAATAACGGAACGATCCACGGAAGACCGCGGCAGGTAACAGCACCCAGACCGCGACAGATACGTCGACCTAAGCTGGCTCTAAGAATGGAATTAGAGATCGTGAACACCAAAGTCGTCTTAAAGTTTGGCTGCATCGCCATCTTGGTTATCCTCGCATTTGTCGGTCTAGGCCCTGCGACATGGCAACCACGCTCGGGATATGGCTGGGAACTCGACCACTTTGCCGGCTACTTTGTAATCACCCTGATATGTTGCCTTGCTTGGTCCCGACCCCTCATGGTCGGGGGAATCCTCATGGCGTTCGCGGTAGTGCTGGAGGGCTTGCAAGCGTTTATGCCGGATCGCTCGTCCTATTACATGGCTGCCGTGTACAGCGCAGCTGGGGTACTGGCGGCGGCCGTGGTTGCTGATTTCTTTATCCGAGCGCGCAGGCGCTTTCCGGCGCAGCGAGCGGAAATATAAGAGTTTTCGCCGTTTTATTTGCGCCGAAATTGCGGCACCGCCAATCTCTCTGCCTCCGATCTGTTGCTTTTGAGTACACAGCATTGTCCTGAATTTTGGTAATATCCATGCGTGGAATTGTACGCAACACGCCAGAAAATTATAGCCGTAGCGAAAGTTTGCGGCGTCAGCGTTTTGGTAGCGCTGATCTTATTCGCGGCCCTTGGTCCCGCGAAATGGCAATACCGCACGGGACTCGGTTGGCGAATGGACCACGTCGTTGGCTATTTCGGCTTTACGATGATGTTCTGGCTCGCGTGGCCGCGACCGTTCATCGTTGGCGGAATTCTTGTGGTCCGCTGCACTGCTGGAGGCCTTGCAAGCTCTTACGCCCGATCGATATTGCGACCTTGAGGGTGCATTCTACGGCGTGGCCGGGGCACTGGCGGCGGCTCTACTTGCCGATCTTTTCACCCGAACACTGAGGCGGCTGAATGGGCGAACACTTTTGTTACCGCAGCGTTTACCGCAATCACCGGCACTGGCCGGACTGGTCAGCGAGCAATTGCAGTCAGGCTGACACCCGAATTGTCGCCAAACTGGGCGAGGACGCCGGGCATTGCCGTTCAGGATCTTATCCTCTGCGCACACGGGCACCGTTCGACCGCGGGGCTTGTTGGGGACGCGCGGCCACCACGAACAGGATGGGCGGAGGGCACGTGGGCCAAAACTGGGTTTAAAATCCGCAATGCGGAAGATGCAGTACTAAATTTTTCAAACAACCCCTGCACAGTAGGCCAAGTAGCCGAATTGGCAACTGAGTCTCGGCCAACCCGATAACTGGGGTTTGCATTCATGCCCCTCGTACATACCTTGCGACTTATTAGCGGGGAATGCAGGCTAGGAGGCACGTATGAAAGAAAGAAACACGAAGACAGAACGCGAAAGAAAAAGTACTCCCCAAATTAAGCTCAGCGGAGCAGGCGGCAGTAGACAAATATCTGCTCAGATTTGAAGCCAAACCGTTCCTCAGATTAAAGGTGTCGGATAAGGAAGGCGAGCCGATAATTGTAACTGAGCGTTCTAACACAGGCGGCCTCGGCCGCGAGCTTCTTATGAAAGCCGTTGGCTCGGATGACCCGGAAATCGAATAACAATCTCAAATACGCGCTTCTTATGGACGCCGTTGGCTCGGCTGACCCGGAATTTCTCGATGGCATTCTACGTCAGCTGATCGAATACAGTTCTGATGGTCCGGACCTCAACGAGCCGCAAGCTGAACTTCCTACTCTCGGTCATCAGTGGTGCTAAACCTAGGGATCAGTTCGCGGCTATGCTTGCAGCCCAGATGGCGTTCGTCCATGTGACAATCGTCGAAATGGCGCGTCGGCTCCGTACCTGGGGAAAAATCGACGAAGTCGCGGAGCGTGCCCTCAACAGGCTCAGTCGTACATTTGCTCTCCAGCTGGAGGCGTTTACACGATATCAGGCCGGCGCCGAGCAAAAGATCACCTTGCAGCAGATTTCTGTCACTGATGGCGGCCAGGCCATTGTCGGCAACGTCACGCAAGCGCCCCATCAGAATGTAACCGAAACAGGCTCCGCACCACCGCCGCCCGATTTAACGGCCACGAACGTGGTTCCGATGCCAAACATAGACAAAAGCAAGAAACGCGCTCCCTTTAGAGCGAGGCGCACGGCAACCAATGACCGGCGCTCACAAGCGCAACACGGAGCCGATGCTCGCTAGTCCCCGCTGCGGCGCCAAGACCCGCCCGGGTGGCTCCTGCAGATCACCGTCGGTCCATGGCAAAAAGCGCTGCCGCATGCATGGCGGCGCGCCGGGATCAGGTGCTCCGCGCGGCAATAGGAACGCGCTGAAGCACGGCCGGTACACGCGCGAGGTTTTTGCGCAACGCAAGCGCATCCGCGATGTGGTGCGGCAAGCACGCAAGTTCATCCTACAGATCAAGTAAAAAATTTCGCACGAATGGCGATCGATTGTCCCGATTAGGCAGTCCCAGGCCGCAAAGACCCTCGACGTGTCGGGCTCAAAATCGAGCGGTTCGCCTTCGAGCAAGGCGCGTTGAGCTCCTGTTGACGCCCGCGCGCCTGTCAGGCGCTATGGATAGGCTGGCCATCGCCGTGCCACGCTCGCAGACAAAAAATAAACGCTGGCACTTTGCAACGCCGGTCTCAGCGGTGTCTCAGCGGACGGCCGTCCAGGGAACTCGAGGCTTCGGTCATCGCTTTCGCTTCTTCTTTCGCTAACCGAAGGCCCTTGGCTCTAAGAATGGAATTGAACACAGCGATAACGCCAAAGCGGTCTTAAAATTTGCCTGCATCGCCATCTTGGTTATCCTCGCATTTGTCGGTCTAGGCCCTGCGAAATGGCAACCACGCTCGGGATATGGCTGGGAACTCGACCACTTCGCCGGCTATTTTTTTATAACCTTGATGTGCTGCCTCGCTTGGCCCCGGCCGCTCTTGGTCGGGGGAATCCTCATGGCGTTCGCGGTAGTGCTGGAGGGCTTGCAAGCGTTCATGCCGGATCGCTCGTCCTATTATATAGCTGCCGTGTACAGCGCAGCCGGCGTGCTGACGGCGGCCCTGGTTGCTGAGCTTTTCATCGAAGTACGGACGCGATTTCTCTAGCCGGTTCAAACCAAATAATTCTTGGCATTGCCATCGGAAGACCGAAGGTGCGACGGCACCCACGTTTTTTTCATCGCTCTGGCAGCTTGATTTGCAGGGCTGGCGGGTTGTGCGCACCATCAATTGGAAATTGCGTCGTCCTGGCGCAGTCGCGGTGCTGACGGGGGTGAATTTCTGATGCTCTGCAGTTGCGCAATCTGCGCAGCGCGCATGGCGCGAGGAGAGCCGCCTCCTGATGGCATCAGCATGAGCACTTCTGCCCACATCACTGCTGACGAGGTGCCGGAGCGGTGCAAGTCGAGGATTTCTAAAAACCCCGCGACCTTCCACACCAAGGAGTTCCCGTTGCCGCCACCACTACCGGTCATCACGCGGGA